>CAVZZZ010000001.1:0-5984166 GCA_963780045.1 uncultured Planctomycetia bacterium
ATGCATGGCCTTCTGCGGCACGCGACGACAATACCAATGATGGCGAGAATGTCTAGCACACATTTGGTCCGGAATGCAACGCGCAAGCCAAAGGAACGGAGTGCGCACCGGCGGCGCTTCGGATCTGGACGGCTGCGAGACGGGCTTCGAGCGCCTGCGGTCTTTCCTTCGATTTCCGGCGCCACCGTCGCCTATGCCAACTGGGCCAACGCGCCTACCACGGACGGCAGCATCCAGTACGACAACAACGGCAACAACGACGGCACGGGCCAAACCATCTCCGCGGGCAACCGGGTGACGTTCGACGGCACCTATTATTACCAGTTTGACGCCGCCGGCAACCGCACCTTCAAGTACAAGAGCGACACGGGCGCGCTGGACTCCTCGGCCACGGACATCACCAAGTACACCTGGGACTACCGCAACCGCATGACGGCCCTGGCGCATTATGCGGACTATTCGCTATATACCTCGAGCGACCCGAACTTGGCGATCAAGTATACCTACGACGCCTTCGATCGCCAGGTGGACGAGTCCAGCGGCAGCTTCGATCAGCGGACGATCTGGGACGGCAGAAGCGCGCTGGAAACGCTTAACGGCAGCGACGGCGTGACGCAGCGATTCTTGAACGGCCCGGCCGTCGATCAGGTGCTGGCGGCTGAACAGGTCGGCGGCAGCTATGCGGGAACCAACTGGCTCCTGGCCGACGCGCAGGGAACGGTTCGCGAAGTGGTCCGCGCTGCGCTGGGCGGAAGCAGTGTTACGAGCGTGGCGGCGGTCGACCACGTCATCTACGACGTCTTTGGGCAACAGGACGTGCCGCAAACGGCCGGGAGCGGGCAGGCGGCAACGCAGGTCGGTTTCCAGGGCATGCTAATCGACCCGCTGGCGGGCTTCCACTTCGTCGGCGGCGGCAGCGGCAGCTACACCCTGGCCGATTCGGCCACGGGGCTTTACTATTCGGCCGAGCGAGGGTTCTACGACTCCGTTTCCGAGACCAACCTCACCGGCGCGGCCGGCGACGCCAGCGGCACGGGGAATCCCTACGAGTTTGAAGGCGACGCGCCGACTGGCACCGGAATCGTCATGGCCGATCCGCCGGAGAATTCAGCTAGCCCAGTCGGGGTGATGCAAAGCAGCGAAGGTCCCGATTTCGCCGAGTACGGCAGCGGGGTGCCGGCAGGGGCGCTTACCATTTCGAACAACAGTGGGTGGACGTACACACCCTTTCCCCCGCCGCCGCGCGTCAAGGACCTTAGCCCGTGGAATTACGACTACAGTAATTTCAGCCCCTTTTTCTTTTTCGATTTCAACATTGGCTATTCCCACTGGCACCGCACAGTGACTTATGACGACGGGACCACTTCGACCGAGCCCGGTTGCGGCGGCGCTATCCAGAACGAGAGCGGCGAGCAGGCTTTTCCGCCTGACCCTACGGATAACGACAGTGAATATGAGCAATCAAGGCATCACCACGGAGGGGAACAAGCGGAGCCACAAGCTCCGACTCCGTTCAACAACGGGCCGGCAAATTGGATGAATAAATCCAAGGGCCCGCCCGCGCCGCCGCCCCCGGAAAAGGTACCTTGATCGATAGACCAGTTCCGGGTTTGCCCCGCGCGGACAGACGCGTACAATTAGGAGAACACGGGAGAAGTAAGCGATGCAAGCAATTTGGAAACTTGGTTTTGTTACTGCCGCACTCCTTTCAATCGCGTTCGGGAGCTCTGCTGTGGCCACCGCCGATCAGGTCGATATCCTCCTGACGAAGGGCGGTGAGGCGTACGAGAAGGGAGACATCGACGCGGCAGTTCGCTACTGTACCGAAGCAATCCGCTTGCAACCTGGCCTTGCCGCCGCGTACTTTAACCGCGCGATCGCGTTCGCGAAAAAAGGCGATTTCGACAAGGAAGTTGCCGACTACACTGAGGCCATCCGTCTCAAACCGGATCTCGCTGATGCCTATTACGGCCGCGGCCTCGCGCTAGGCAAAAAGGGCGACGTGGACAGGTCGATAGCTGACTTTTCGGACGCGATCCGCCTCAACCCGAAATACGCCCCAGCCTATTACGACCGGGGAGTCGCCTACGGAATGAAGGGCGCGCAAGATAGTGCTATTGCCGACTATTCAAGGGCGATCCGGCTCAAGCCCGACGATGCTTCGGCCTATCGCAACAGGGCGATCGCGTTCCAGTCAAAAGGCGATCTGGACAAGGCTCTAGCTGACTTCGGCGACGTGATACGGCTTCGGCCCGGTGATTCGGAAGGCTATTCGGATCGGGGCAAGACCTACTGCGACAAGGGCGCCTATGATCGTTCGATTTCAGACTACGGCGAGGCGATCCGCCTTTTGCCCAAAGGCGCATCGGGTTACAGCGGGCGCGGGTTCGCGTATTACAAGAAAGGGGAACTCGACAAAGCGATCGCCGACTACACACGCGCGATCCAATTGGATCCAAGTTATGCGCAATGCTTATTACAATCGCGGCTGCGCGCACAGCGACCTAGCGCAATTTGACAAGGCAATAGCGGACCACACCGAAGCCATTCGCTTGCGTCCCGGGTACGCTCACGCCTTCTGCGATCGAGCGTTTGCGTATGCGCAAATCGGCAAGGATGACAAAGCGCTTTCCGACTACGATAAGGCTGTTCGCCTCGACCCGAAAGACGCAATAGCACTCTGTGCGCGGGGAGACACTTACGCTGTCACGGCGGCGCTACCACGAGGCGATCGCGGATTATACGGCGGTTATTGCACTCGATGGGCGGTGCGTCGCTGCATACCTCGGGCGCGGAATGGCCCGATGCAGTCTTGGCGATCACTTAAAGTCAATTGAGGATCTAAGCAGGGCGATAGAGTTGGATCACAATTTTTCGCGTGCGTATTGCGCGGGGCGTCGCATATGCGAAAACGCGTGACTTCGACAGAGCGCTCACTGACTTCAACAAGGCACTGAAACTCAAGCCTGATTTCGCGAACGCGTACTGCAACCGGGGCATCGTGTATGGAAAAAAGGGCGACCAGGATAAGGCGATAAACGACTTCACAAATGCGATAAGGCTCAGAAAAGGCTACGGGCAAGCCTATTTCAATCGGGGTGTGGCGTACAGCCATAAGGGGGAAGAGGCGAAAGCCGGCGAGGACTTTGAAAACGCGCGTAAGTTCGGATATCGGCAGCAAGGCGACAGTGAACGTGAGCACGAATTGCGTTTTGATGAAATCTAATTAGTTTCTGTTGTTGAAAAGCGGTTTTTGCAGATCGGCGGCGGCCCGGCGGCCGCAAGTTTAGAGGAACGGCGAGCTTGCTATGGCGGAGCGGGTAAACTGGGCTGGCAGGGTCGGCTCAGGTCGTCAGGCTGCTGCGGATGAGCGCAAGGGATCTCTTGTTCAATCATGTTTACATATCGCGATTCACTTCTTGGCTGCCGTCAGTCCGGTTCGTATTCTGCCAGTACAATCAGGTTATGGCAGAACACGCCCAGCCCCACGGCGGCGGAAAAACTCTTAAATCCTCGAAAGTAACAACGTATCAGGCGAAACGCGCGTTTTAAGCCCGAAATCGTCCCCTCAATTCCGGCCCGAAAGGCCTGCCAATGCGCCAGCACCTTGTCGACGAAGTCCTGCATGCGGCGAGGGATCGCCAACGTGTCGACCTGCTTGGCCAACGCCTCGAACTTCTCTGCCGCCGGACAGAAGCCCTTGTCGGCCGCCAGCACTTCCGGCCGCTTGCCAAAGAGCTTCTCGTGACGCTCGATTACCGCTTCCGTCAGGTTGCAGTCGGGCTGTTGCTCTTGGTAGACCTCGTAATCGGTGATGAATTTCTCGATCGATTCGCACAACAGCACCTTGTGGCCGAACTCCACCGCTTTCTGCCGCTTGCCGCGCTTGATCAGTTCCGTGTGCCGCCTCGAAGAGACTGAACACGCGTTCCGCGGCCGGAACCGTCTGGCCCTCGATCTGCGCCCGCCGCGCCGCACGCACGACCGTCACCATCGAGGGTACGTAAGCCTTCAGTTCCAGAGCCAGCGCGGCCAGAGCCTTGTTCTTCTGCTTGGCGTTTTGGGCCGTGAATTCCCCGGCAATGGCCACGATCTACTCCGTCCGCTCGATCAAGGTGCGGAAGGCCGCTTTCACCTTCCGCTGACGAGGCTTGGAGGGGCTGGACAGATAACGGATGACGTAGAGGTACAGTCGCTTGATCTTGCGGTCATGGAAGCGGTGCGGCACGCTTTGGGGAGCGATTTCCCGAGCCCGCGTCAACAGCCGCGATGCCACGCGCCAAGTGTCCCACAACAGCGAGGCGTCGGTGGGATAGTGGATGTTGGACTCCACGACCGTGGTGTCGGTGCGGATGGCATTGGGACTGACCATCTCCTCCCTCACCCCGTACTGGCCCAGCAGTTCGTTGACCCGCCGCCAGGTCTGCGGCTGGATGGCCAGGAAGCAGCGGTCGAGGAAGCTGTAGTCCATCACCGGCCGCTTGCGCATCCGCAGGAAGTCCTGCAGGAACGGATCGCTGCCGATGCGGATCACGGCCTCGCGGAAGGGCAATCCCTCCAGGTGTTGCACGATGAGCGCCCGCAGGATATTCTCCGAGGTGTAGTCGGCCTCACGTCCTTGGCCATCGCCCTCGGAAAGCGTGAGCAGGTCCTCATGCACCGCGCCAAGGATTTCGGGATTGTCGTCGAGAACTTGACAGATCACACGGTATCGGGCACGATACTCTCTTACGACCTTGGGCAATCCTTCGTCGCTGGACTCAAAACACAACACGGCTTCTTTCTTCTGACGCATCCTTGTTCTCCTCTGGGTTATTTGAGCAACCATGAGGATAAGGATGCGTCGTTTTTCGTCAATGCCAGGCCGCGCAAAACCGGCCCTCATCGACTTCCGCAACAGAAACTAATTGGCGATAAGCTAAGGAAACCAAGCCGGTGACGAGCACGATCGCGTGCTGGAGGAAATAGTGTTCCGGAAGGCGGTACCGCTGATTGCTGTTAACAGGGGAGGCGGGATCAGGGTTGTACTTTGTGCTATTGAACGTATGTACGGTACACGGGAACTATCCGCCGGCGTGCCCAAGCCCGTCATCCCGACCGCCTCGCCCCGCTCTACCGCGACTTTTTCCGCCGCATCGTTCGGGCATCGCTGTTCGTAGCGCCCTTACCTGTTACCAGGTTCCCTAGCCAATTTGGGGACCTAAAAGATGAAAGAGAAAATGAAAGAGAAAATGGGACAAGCCCAATTATTGCGGTAACGCCGAGAATGCCCGCGCCATAGCGAGGGACCGTGGGACTAGACCTAGACTTTCCTTCTAAATTGACATTTGTAAATAGTATTGATAGCTCACCAGTGAACGAGCGCAGAGCAAAGATCGCCTTCGTCTCCCCGCACTGCCTGGTCGATTTCTCGAACGGTGCGGCAATCGCAACGCGCGAGGGGCTGAAGCACAAGGTTTCCAATGCATGGCCTTCTGTGGCACGCGACGACAATACCAATAATGGCGAGAATGTCTAGCACACATTTGGTCCGGAATGCAACGCGCAAGCCAAAGGAACGGAGTGGCTGCCGGCGGCGCTTCGGATCTGGACGGCTGCGAGACGGGCTTCGAGCGCCTGCGGTCTTTCCTTCGATTTCCGGCGCCACCGTCGCCTATGCCAACTGGGCCAACGCGCCTACCACGGACGGCAGCATCCAGTACGATCTCAACGGCAACAATGTCGGCGGGACCCAGACCATTTCCGCGGGCAATCGGATGACGTTCGACGGTACCTATTATTACCTGTTCGATGCCGCCGGCAACCGCACCTTCAAGTTCAAGAGCACCTCGGTGGCGCTGGACGACACGGCCACGGACATCACCAAGTACACGTGGGACTACCGCAACCGCATGACCGGCCTGGCGCATTACGCCGACTATGCGGACTACACGTCGAGCGATTCCGACATGGCGATCAAGTATACCTATGACGCCTTCAATCGTCAGGTGGACGAAGACGACGCGGCCGGCGGCTTGGGCCAGCGGACGATCTGGGACGGCACAAGTGCGCTGGAAACGCTTAACGGCAGCGACGGCGTGACGCAGCGATTCTTGAACGGCCCGGCCGTCGATCAGGTGCTGGCGGCTGAACAGGTCGGCGGCAGCTATGCGGGAACCAACTGGCTCCTGGCCGACGTGCAGGGAACGGTTCGCGACGTGGCGCGTGCAACGGAGTCCGACGGCAGCGTGACGAGCGTGGCGGCAGTAGACCACGTCTTCTACGACGTGTTCGGGCAACAGGACGCGCCGCAGACGGCCGGGAGCGGGCAGGCGGCAACGCAGGTCGGTTTCCAGGGCATGCTAATCGACCCGCTGGCGGGCTTTCACTTCGTCGGCGGCGGCAGCGGCGGCGGCGGCGGCTACGCCCCGGCCAACTCCGCGACGGGCCTCTACTACTCCCCCGTCGAGGGCTTCTACGACTCGATTTCCCAGACCCACCTCACCGGCGCGCCCGGCGACGCCAGCGGCGCGGTGAATCCGTACGAGGTCGAAGGCGACGCGCCGACTGCCACCGCAATCGTCATGGCCGATCCGCCGGAGAATTCAGCTAGCCCAGTCGGGGTGACGCAAAGCAGCGGCGAAGGTCCCGATTTCGCCGAGTACGGCAGCGGGGTGCCGGTATTCTGCAGTGCGATTGTTGAGAACGACCAGGACCACGACACGTATCCAACACTCGGCTCTGCCGAAAAGGCGGCGGCCCAAACGGTCGGGGAAACGGCCCGCAAGAATCCGAATTCGCCGGAGGCGTACGCCGTCCTCGGTCTGAAAACTACTGTGAAAAGCTTTCCTGTGAAAACTGCGTCTCCATTGGTTAATTGGACAGTGTTTATCGCACAGTGGATATACACGATAGTCGACTTTGCGGCGAATCATCCCAACGTGCCCCCCGCAAACCCGTTCCCCCATGATGGGCCAGACGGCTCCTGGAATCATCCGATAGACTAATTTGAAATAGGAGCGACGAAGGCCGGCGAGGATCCGGATTTCGACGGAAAGGTGAATTCGCAGGTTTCACGACATTGTTGCGAAACTGCTGTGAATAGCAGCGCGATTAGAATTGCGAATGCGGTTGGCAACTCAAATTCATACCGGCCGACCGGATCGCCCACGGTAAATACGATTTTTCTCGATTTTTCTCGATAACAATGGCGAAGGCGTCAGCAAGCTTACCGCCGAGCCGCACAACTCCCGGGACAGCGACGTTGGGAGCGGACACTACGACGAGGAGTATCATATAATTAGGTGGTCCGAAAGCGATCGGAATTTAAGTAAACTGAGCCACCGAAAGAAGAAGAGTGCGAGCAGTGTAAGATGGTTGCGATCGTCTGAGGTGACGAGTTGCCTATGAAACCGGCGTCCGCATTCGCGCTACTAGTGTGGCTACTAATGGCCGTTATGATGTTCGTATCCGATGCCAATCCGAAGCTTACTGGCGTCGCTGCTTTCGCACTCCTTTTATGGCCGGTGGCGATGCTGTTGGTACATTGGCGGCTGAGGTGCATGACGACGATCGGGAAAACCGAGGCAAAAGGCGAGAAGAAGGCAGAAGGGAAAAGGAAGGGAAAAGGGGATAAGTGAAAGCGCCGGTCAAAGCCGGCATGGAGTAGCGGATGAAAGAGCCGCACGATAAAGGAGTAGCGAACCATATCGACCCTGAGTCATGCGCCAGTCATGGTAACACGACGGGTGAAGCGTTGACAAGGGCACACGCAGGCCAGCCATTGAGCTCCGAAATCACTGTTTCGGCGTGCCGACCTTGTACTTATATGGGGAAGGCAACATGAGCGGCGACGACAATCGCAAGCCGTCGCTTGACGTCGCGGAGTCGAAGACCCTGCGCATGCGTGGAAACTCTATGCACGGAAACCGGGAGACCCTGAAAGCTTCCGCGTCGCAAGCCGCGGGACGGTCCGGAAAGGCAATTTGCCGCACACCGGACATGCACGATTTCAGGGAGTCGGACGGCCCCATAGTACCAAAGAAGCGGGCGAACAAAGCCGGCCCGAAGGCGGCGGCGGAGTCCGTGGAGGGAAGGGGACCGACCAAGGGAAACGTCAAGCGAACCTTACTCGCGCCGGACACAGTGCCGGGAAAGCGAGGCATCGGATTGCGGGGCGTACGAGAAGCTATCAACTGATCGTCACAACCCAAGGTAAGAGCCGTACGAGGTAGTTCCTCACGTACGGATCTGTGCGGGGGGCACCGGGCAACCGGTGTCCCTACCGCGACCGAATTAATGCCGTAACGCCGAAGATGCCCGCGCCAATGGAGGCTTCTATCCGTGGACCAAGCTGCTTTTGATGCCTTCGCTATGGAACGAATCATTCGGGCTGGTTGCGGTGGAGGCGATGCTCAACGGGATTCCGGTGCTGGCCAGCAATCGCGGGCGCTGCCGGAGACGATTATGGGCAGCGATCAGGGAGCGGGGAGCGGCGAGCAGGAAAGAAGGAGAGAGGAGGAGGAGGGGAGAAAAGGAGAGCAAGCCGGGGTATTCTTGTTCGACATTCCGGTGCGGTACACGCCGGAGAGCCGCGACGTGCCGACGGCGGAGGAGGTTGCGGCGTGGGTCGAGGCGATCATTCGCCTTTGGGACGACGCGGACGTATTACGAGCAGTGCAGCCTTGCCGCCCGCGAGCGTGCGCCAGGCTTGGCATCCCGACCGCCTAGCGCCGCTTGTACCGCGACTTCTTCCGCGGCATCGCTTGCCGGCCGGTTGCGCCGCCCGTGTCTCCGACGAATGCAGGGCGCACTCGGCCTCCTTCCAGACCGGCCCATTGCGGCATCCGACTCGCTCCGCGCTCGTCTTGACGCCGCACGACTTGACGCTCGAAGGAATGGCAAGCCTGCGGCGCCGCCTCCGCATCCAGTTGACCCCGCACCAGTTGTTGGCCGTTTGCCACAGTTTGCGGTGCAGTCCGCGCTGCAACTTCCTGGTCTTCGGCGTCGGCAACGACAGCCGGCTTTGGTTGGCGGCGAATGCGGGCGGGCGAACCGCATTCGTTGAAGACAATCGGGACTGGTTTGATTCGGTCCGCCGGGCGCTGCCGGCGCTTGAGGGCTACTTTGTGACGTATCCGACCAAGGTGAGCAAATGGCGGGAGGTCCTGCGCGAGCCGGGCAAGCTGCGGATAGCCCTTCCGCCGAGCGTGGCAAACGCTCGCTGGGACGTGCTGCTGGTGGACGGGCCGGCAGGCTGGCACGGAGGCGCGCCGGGTCGAATGTGCAGCATCCACGCCGCCAGCGAGCTGGCCGCGGACGGCGCCGATGTCTTCGTACACGACTGCGAGCGGCCGGTGGAGGCGGCCTGCTGCGATTTGTACCTGAAGCCGGAGAACTTGATCGAGGAGATCGGGGCTGGCGGCGCCGTCCTTCGGTATTACCGGCTAGGAAAACGGGTCCGGTAGAAAGACTGCTCGGAACTAGCGCCGGTCAAACGCCAGCGGCGGCGCCCTCGTAAACGAGGCGCTGCTGCCCGCCGACCATCACAATTGGACAAGTCACGGTGGACGGTTCCTCCTACGGGCGGGTCCGCGGCACCAATCGAGCCGACGGCAACTACGCCTACGCGCGGGCGGTAACCAGGTCGGCCGCACTAAGCGATAGTGCCTAAGGCCCCCTTGCGAGGGTGGCTGTGTACTTCGGAACATCGGTGCATTTCCTGTCAAGCGGAGCAACCGCTACAACCGATTCCGTCCATACGCGACCTTGGGAAGCCATGTCGCGAAGGGGGGTAAAATGATGTGGATGGCGTCATTGCTGCCGGTCTTGGCATTAGGGGCGGACCCTGCGCCTCCGCTGGCCAGTCCCGCGCCGCCGCCACCTATCTTCTGGCGGCAAACGCTGTTTTCGATCCCGTTTCAGGTTCCACGGGCGGCGAATCCGGCCCAGGAAGCGGCCGAGGTCCAATTGTTCGTGTCGCCCGATCGAGGGCGCACGTGGGACAACCGGCCTTGGATGAAAGCGGAGCCGAAAAAAGGCCACTTCCTCTTCCGCGCAGGCGCCGACGGCGAATATTGGTTCGACGTCCGCACGGTGGACCGGTCGGGTCAGGTCCGGCCGCAGGGCCCGCACACGCCCAAACTGGTCGTCGTCGTCGATACCGTCCCGCCGAAAGCGCAACTGGCCGCCCGCCTCCGCGAGGATGGCCGGATCACCGCAAGCTTCCACATGGACGAGCTTTATCTGAGAGCCGACGGTGTGACGCTTGACTACCGCGTGGGACAAGGCGTCTGGCAGGGGGTCTTGGTTGCGCCTAACGATATTCACAGCGGCAATTCGATTCATACCGGCGAGGTAACGTGGCTTCCCAACCCGCCCGGCGCCGGGGGGCAGATTGACGTCCGCCTCCGCGTCAGCGACCTGGCCGGAAACTCCAGCGAGATTCATGCTCAGGCAAGTACCGCGGCAACGGCCGGCGACTCTCGCTACAGCGTGCCGCCGGGAGACGCGACGTTAAGAGTTGTAGGCACGGCCGCACAGCCGTCGAGCATGAACGTCGTGCCCGGTCAAACGCCGTGGCCCGCGGAGAACGGCTTGCCGGCCGCCGGTCGCAACGGATACGGCCCTGGCGCCGGCAGCGGCCAAGACAGCGGCTCAGTGGATGTTCGCTTCAAACCGCCGGCGGTGAATCAATTGGTCGCCGTGCGCGATCCGGCCGCTGCTGCCGCGCTATCCAACGGCGGCCCTCCGCCTTCTAATTTGGACTTCCGGCCGTCAACGGGTAATGTCAACGAAGGGCCGGCGGTTCCTCGCCGGCCCGATTCGTTCAGCGGATTCACACCAGCGGGCGCTGGCGCCGCGGCCGGCGCTGCTGTTGCCGCGAACGACGCGAACGCGGGACCGCCGCCGGGCACGAAACTCCGCTGGATCAACAACCGCGCCTTTCAATTGACTTACGACACACGGGCCTTGGGACCCGGCGGCAACGGTGGAGTGGAACTGTGGGGCACTCGCGACGGCGGCAAGACGTGGCAAAGCTTCGGCACCGGCGCAAGGGGAAACTTCCATGCTGGTGACCGTGCCGGAAGAAGGCGTCTACGGCTTCTTGATGAAGCCGCGTCTCGGCGGGGCCGGGCGTCCGCCGCTCTCCGGCGAAGCCCCGCAGACGTGGATCGGCGTCGACATCACGCGGCCGACAGGCCGCATTACGCAAGCCCGGCAAGGCGCTGGCCGCGATGCCGACAAGCTCTTCATCGCATGGGAAGCCGGCGACAACCGCGCCCTGGCCGAGCGGCCCATCTCGCTTTCCTTTAGCGAGCGCGCCGGCGGCCCGTGGACAGTGATCGCCGGCGACTTGCCCAACACCGGGCAGTACATCTGGCAATTGAAGGCCAATCTGCCGCAGCGGGCCTACTTGCGGCTGGAAGTCCTCGACGCGGCGGGCAACGTGGGCACGTTCGAGCTGCCCGAACCGGCCGCGCTGGACCTTTCCTCGCCGTCCGTTCCGCTGGGGGATCTGCGCCGCTGGGCTGGAACGATTCGCGAACCGACGAGCGGATGTATTTGCGCTAGCGTGAGCAGTCGTTATACTGCTGGCATGGCCAAACTCCACGCTTTCGACTACCTCGCGCAGTCCGAGAAGCACACGCCGCGGCCGGTGTGCGTGGCCTACGGGGACGACCTGTTCCTCCGCCGCCAGGTGCTGGTGCGGATTCGGGGGGCCGTGCTGAGCGAGGAGGAGGCGGATTTCTCGTTGACGACCTTCGAGGGCGCCACGGCCGAGCTGCGCGACGTGCTCGAAGAACTCGACACGGTGGCCATGTTCGGCGCGCAGCGGCTGGTCGTCGTTGAAGAAGCTGACGAATTCGTGAGCCGCTACCGCCAGGCGCTGGAAGACTACGTCGCCAAGCCCGGTCGCGGAGGCGTGCTCATGCTGGACGTGAAGACTTGGCCGGCCACCACGCGGCTGTACAAGGCGGTCGACGCCAAAGGGCTGGCGGTCGATTGCAGCGCCCCGGCCGCCGCGCGGCTGACGCGCTGGCTCAGCGATTGGGCCAAGCAAGCACACAACGTTCAATTATCGTTGAACGCTGCCGAAACGCTTGCGGAGCTCGTCGAGCCGGAGTTGGGCGTGCTCGATCAGGAGCTCGCCAAGCTTGCCCTGGTTTCCGGCGCCGACAAGAAGATCACGCCCGACATGGTCCAGAAATACGTCGGCGGTTGGCGGGCGAAGACGACCTGGGAGATGCTCGACTTGGCCTTGGACGGCAACGTGCCCGAAGCACTGCGGCAGGTCGATCGCCTGTTGTCTTCCGGTGAGGTCCCAATCGGCATTTTGGGGCAGATTGCCTCGTCGCTGCGGCGCCTGGCCGCGGCCACACGATTGATTTTGCGGTCCGAAGCGGCCGGCCGCAAGATCGCCGTGGGGTCGGCCTTGCAGCAGGCGGGCGTGAAGCCCTTTGTCTTGCAGAAAGCCGAGCGGCAGCTTCGCCGCATCGGTCGCCAGCGCGGCGGCCAGCTCTATCGCTGGCTGCTGGAAACCGATCTCGATCTCAAAGGCGACAGTCCAATGCCGCCGCGGTTGGTGTTGGAGCGATTGATCGTGCGGCTGGCGGCGCCAGCGTGAGGGCTATCATGACCCCCGACGAATTCCGCCGCCACGGCCGCGAAGTGATCGACTGGATCGCCGATTACATGGAGCGTGTCGAGCGACTCCCGGTGCTCTCACAGGTTCCGCCGGGCGAGGTCCGCGGCCGGCTGCGCGAACAGCGCCGCGGCAGGGCGAGTCGTTCGAGGCGATCCTCAAGGATGTCAACGAGATCATCCTGCCGGGCATCACGCACTGGCAGTCGCCGAACTTTTTCGGCTACTTTCCCTGCAATAACTCCGGGCCGTCCGTGCTGGGCGAGTTGCTTTCCGCGGGCCTGGGCGTGCAAGGAATGCTGTGGGCGACCAGCCCGGCCTGCACGGAATTGGAAACGCTCGTGCTGGATTGGCTCGTCGAAGCACTGGACCTGCCGGAGCGGTTTCGTTCCACTGGGAGGGGCGGCGGCGTGATCCAGGATACTGCGTCCTCAGCCACACTCTGCGCGATCTTGGCGGCGCGGGGGCGGGCTGGTTATGGCAGTGACTGCATCGCGTACGCTTCGACCCAAGCGCATTCGTCCATCGAAAAGGGGCTTCGCATCGCCGGACTGAAAAGCGAAAACATCCGCCGCATCGACGTCGATTGCAACTTTGCGATGCGGCCGGAACTGTTGGCCGCGTCGATTGCAGCCGACGTCGCCGCCGGCCGGCGGCCACGGTTCGTCTGCGCTACGACGGGAACGACTTCCTCCTTGGCCTTCGATCCCTTGCGAGGCATTGGCGGAATCTGCCGCCGGCACGGCGCCTGGCTGCACGTCGACGCCGCCATGGCCGGCACGGCGGCCATTTGCCCGGAGTTCCGCGCCATGCACGACGGCCTGGAACTGGCGGACAGCTACTGCTTCAATCCGCACAAATGGATGCTGACGAATTTCGACTGCTGTAGCTTTTACGTCGCCGACCGCGGGCCATTAGTCCGCGCGCTGGGCATCATGCCGGAGTACCTGAAGAACCAGGCCACGCAATCGGGCCAGGTGATCGACTATCGCGACTGGCAGGTTCCCCTGGGCCGGCGGTTCCGCGCGTTGAAGCTTTGGTTCGTGCTCCGCTGGTTCGGCATCGAAGGCATCCAGCAAATGGTACGGCGGCACATTGCCCTGGCGCGCGAGTTGGCCGGCTGGATCGCCGCGGACGACCGCTTCGAGCTGGGGGCGCCGGTGACCATGAACCTCGTCTGCTTCCGGCACCGCGCGGGCGACGAAGCAACGCAGCGGATACTTGACCGCGCGAACGCCTCCGGCAAGCTGCTCATCAGCCACACGCGCCTGGACGGCCGCTTGACGCTCCGCTTTTGCGTCGGGCAGGCGAACACCCAGCGGCGGCACGTGGCGGCGGCATGGGAGGAAATCCGCAAGGAGTGCTGAAGAGGGGACGACTCTATGGGAAAACCGATAGAAGTTATCGACGCCGACCTTGCCCACTGGATTGCCGCGCAGCACGTGTTTTTCGTCGGCACCGCGCCGCTTTCCGCCGATGGGCACGTCAACGTCTCGCCGAAGGGCGGCGACGCTTTCCGCGTCCTCGGGCCGCGTGAAGTCGCCTATCAGGACTACACCGGCAGCGGCGCGGAAACGGCCGCCCACCTCCGCGAGAACGGGCGAATCGTCGTCATGTTCTGCGCGCTGGACGGCCCGCCCAAGATCGTCCGCTTGCACGGCCGCGGCAGTCTCGTTCTAGCTGGCGACCCGCGGTACGAGGAACTGGCCGCGCTTTTCCCCGCCCACGCGGGGACGCGGGCCATCGTACACGTGACCGTCGCGCGGGTCGCAACGTCCTGCGGCTTCGGCGTTCCCACGTACGACTTCCGCGGCCCGCGCGACACGTTAGACCGCTGGGCTGCGGAGAAAGGTCCGGAGAAACTTGCCGCCTACCGCGCCGCGAAAAACCAGTTCAGCATCGACGGCCTTCCCGCGTTCGATGCGAGCATCTGCCCGCCGCGCTCTTAGGACCCCTGATTGGCACTTTCTGCCGCCCCGGCCACGGTTTCGCCGCAAATTGGGCAGGTTTGCTGCGGCTGGTTCGACGCCCAAGGACGGAGGACGGCCGTACACCTGGGACAAAACAGAGGCGCTGCTGCGGTAAGGCGCGGCCGCGCGACGTTCGGCTTCCTCACGACAAACCGAATCGACTTCGGATCGTGCGACAGAAAGGCGGGATTCCCCTGCCGATCTGCAAACGCGACTTCCTCGCCGGCGTTGATTCTGGCAAGCGCGTCCCATACTTCCCAGGGCTGAAAACCGAGAGAATGAAGCAGTGGCCGCGGGTCATGGACGCGTTTCACGGCCCGTATATTCGATCCGTCCGGACGCTCCGTGAGCTCAAGCGAAAGCTGCCGCCGCTCGTCCATGAAAATGCAGGCATGGCCGCCGTAGCGCCGCCATTGCTCCGCGATCGACCGAACGAGATCGTCTTTAACGACGATTTCCATTTCGCCTTCGAGTTGTTCGTCCACCATGTCTGCCGCAAGCTTCTCGTACCGCGTCTTGGCGTCTGGCAGAGCGCCCTCTTTTTTGACCTCCGATTCAACCCCCTTTTTTCCCTCTTTGGGATCAACGAAGATTCGCAACGGCCTGCCTTCGCTATCGATCACTTCCGTGCCCTGCCCGCGATTCAACCGGTAAAGAATGTCTGGCACGTCGTCAGGATCGAACCTCCAATCACGAATAAACGCGGGCCAGCCGGCTTTTTTCCATTCGATGGCGCAGTCGATCTCGCCGCGCGGGTTATCGACGGCGCTGAGACGGAGTTCACGATTCTGGTCGGCGAAGAGGATGGCCTTGTTGTCGTAAGTCTGCCACTGCCGGACCAGAGAGGTGGTGAGGTCCTCCCATTCGCTGTCCGGAAAGAACGCATCGGCCGCAATTTTCTCGATCGTGTCTCTCGCGAGCCGCCGCAGATCGCGAGGATCATATCTCTTAGGGGACATGGCCGGTCCTTTCGTCGTGCGCACCCGATAGTCAATTGCCGCACTCATTATATACGCGATCGGACAACCTTTCACTACCTTAGTCTTTGCGATGCTCGCCCTCTCCGTCCCGCGGATCTCGCGGCGGCGACGGTAAGCAACGGCGCCGCCATCGCCAATAGCGCGAGCGTCCCGGTTTCCGGCACCGGCGCAACCGGCAAATCGGCTTCCTGCGGCCCGCCGACCACCACAGGGGACCCGGTGACAGGGGAAAACATCGACGAGTTGCCGACGATCAAATCGGACCCGTCGGCGAGTGCCGCGCTGCTGTCGACAACCAGCGTGCCGGCCTCGACGACCGTGCCGCCCTCAAACGTGTTGGTACCGCTGAGAACCAACGTCCCGTCGCCATCCTTTCGAAGGAACTGGCTACCGCTGGACTCGCCGATTCCCGCGTTTATGTCGAGTTCCGCTCCCGGGGCGACGACTACGTCGACGGGGCTCGCAAGCGTTAGAATCGTAGAGCCCGCAATCGTCTGGTGGTTGCTTCCGACCGTCACGGTAGCGGTGCCCGTGCTGCTCTGCAAGGTGAGGCTGCCGTTGCTGAGGGTGTAGTCCGAACCGCTGAATGACAGTGCTTGCAGATTTGGGTTTGCGCCGGTCAGATCGATCGCGGTCCCGGCGCCCGAGTTGGCAAAGACGGCCGTGTCGTGACCGACCACTCCGTCTCCGCCGGGCGGGTTGGTGGGGCCGCCACAAACGTCTCGCCAGTTGCTGCCGTTTGCCCAGCTCGCGGCCGAGCCGGTCCAAACTGCGTTGCCGGAGTAGACATTGCCGGTAATCGTAACCGAGAGCGAACCAAGTTCGTTGGCGCCCGGCAGCGACTGGCTGTCGCCCGCCGACGCGAAGGTGACCATGTCGCTGAACGTGCCGGCCGTTCCGCCGACGTTGAACGTTGCCGCGTAGCTTTGTGAGGAACCGGCGGAGACGAGGTACGGCGCGGCCGGGCCGACGCTCAGCGAGCCGCTGCCGATGCTCGGCGCGGCGGCCGATTTCCAGGCCGCTCCGGCCGCCCGCGGCGTTGCTCACGCTGATCGTCGCCGCCAGGCCCGTTGCTCCGGCGCGAACGAGAAATCCGTCGCCCGCGGTCACGATTGCGCTACCCGCGGCATGGTCCAGAACGGTCAACGTGGCGTTGATGGTTTGCGGACTATTGGTGGCGTTGGGGTCGCTGGCGGTGAAGGTGACTGTGCTTGAGCCGAGAAGCGTGGAAGTAGCGGCGACGGTAGAGGCCTGGCTCCCGCTGGGAGCGAGCGTCCCGGAGCTTGGCGCCACGCTGCCCATTGCGGCGCTGCCGCCGGCAATCGCCGCGGAAAGCGAGTAGTTGAGGTTGTTGGAGCCGGCGGCAGCCGAGTTGGCAACCGTCGCGCCCAAGGTTCCCGTGCCGCCGGTGATGATCGTTGCGTTGACTGCGCTTGTCAAGCCGATCGCCGCCGGCAACGCGAACGAGTAGTCGGCAACGACGGGCAAGTGATCGGTCGCGGTCGTCAGGTCGTTGAGAATCGCGGCGCTACCGCTGCCCAAGTCGTTCAATGCAGTGTTCTTAGACTGGTTTACGCTGCCGCTGTTGCTCGTGCTGCCGTTGTTGCCGAACGTCGTGTAGCTGCCCGGCACGAGCCTCAATCCGCCGGTTCCGCTGTACACTGGGGCGGTGGAGAACTGGTAATCGTCGCGATATCTAAGGTTCGTCGCCGACTCCGTATTGAAGTTTGCGCTGGCTGCGGGATCAATCCCTTGCCCGGGACTGGGGCTGGCAGCGACCATGTCGTTATAGCCAGGATAACCCGACTCGTTGAGCTGGCTATTGAAATCGCCCGTATAGATGACGTTCGCCGACGCGCCCAAGTTGGCCGCATCATTGCGGATCTCAGTGATTTCGACGGTCTGACGAGTGCCGCCGGAGGACAACAGGTGGCTGACGTAAAGAGAGAACTGGGATGAACTGCTCCCTCCTACGGGCTGCAAGGTATAGCGCATCGGCGCCCGGGCGCCCCGCTGGTGCCGTAGGCGAGATTGGTTTCGCTGAGCACCATCACCGTGTGCGTGTTGTAAATCAGTCCGCTGGGGCCGTTGCCGGTTGAGTTTCCGTCCGTGGGATCGACATAGGTGTCGTAAGCATAGGTGCCCGCACCGTAGTAATTGTTCAACTGAGTCACCAGATACTGCAAGGTCGACGAGGCCGACGGGTTGTCGTAGTGCAACTCCTCCAAGGCGAAGATATCGACCGGCTGCGCGTTTCCGTCGCCCAAATGGATTGCCCCCAGCGCCTCCATCACGGCTGGCAAGCCGGTACCGCCATCCGGGTCGCCTATCTGTCCGGTACCGCTCTCGGTGTCGGCATTAATGTTGTACGTCACGATGCGGAGATCGTTGGCCGCGGCGCCGTTCAACGCAATAAAAACGCTTAGAATGACAACCGTCGCGATGCGTGGCAAGAATGGCTGATGTGCGAGTCGCATAACTGTCCCCCCAGGAGCCTAGTTTCTCCTTGCCGTCAGCGTTTTTCAAGCCTCTCGTCTAGTTTCCGTGAAAAAACCCGTTTCGAGCCCCCGCGGCAACGACGAAAATGTAGCGCGCTGAGTTTTGGCGCTGTTTTCTACACCTGCGACGCCGCCAGAGCCTGGTCGAAATCGGCCACGATGTCCTCGATGTCCTCCAACCCGGCGCTGGCGCGGACGTAGTCGTCGGTTACGCCTGCGGCGGCCAGTTCTTCGGGCGTCTGCTGGCTATGCGTGGTCGAGGCGGGGTGGATGACGAGCGTTTTGGCGTCGCCGATGTTGGCAAGGTGCGAGGCGAGCTTGACCGACTCGATGAACTTCTGCCCCGCCGCTCGGCCGCCCTTGATTCCGAAACCCAGGATCGACCCCGCGCCTTTGGGCAGATACTTCTGGCCAAGTTTGTAGCCCGGATGCGACGGCAGCCCAGGGTAGTTCACCCACGTCACCAGCGGATGCGACTGGAGGTGCTTCGCCAGCGCCAGGGCGTTCTCGCTGTGCCGCGGCATCCGCAGGTGCAGCGTCTCCAGCCCTTGCAGGAAGAGGAAGCTGTTGAACGGGCTCAGCGCCCCGCCCATGTCGCGGAGCCAGTGCGTGCGGCAGGTGATGATGTAGCAGAGCTGCCCGACGGCCTCGTGGAAGACCATGCCGTGATAGGAGGCGTCGGGCCGCGTGAACTGCGGCCACTTGTTCGGCTCGCGGGTCCAATCGAACCGGCCGCTATCGACGATCACCCCGCCGATGCTCGTGCCGTGCCCGCCGATGAATTTCGTCGCGCTGTAGATCGTGATGTCGATGCCGTAGTCGAAGGGCCGCAGGAGGATCGGCGTCAGCACCGTGTTGTCGCAAACCACCGGCAGGCCGTGCCGGTGCGAAACGTCCGCGATCGCCTTAAAATCCAGCACGTCGTTCTTGGGATTGGCCAGCGATTCGACGTAGACCGCCCTCGTATTGGGCCGCACGGCGCGGGCGATGTTTTGCGGATCGGTGGCGTCGATGAACGTGACTTCGATGCCCAGCCGCTTGAAGGTCTGCGCGAAGAGCGTGATCGTGCCGCCGTAGAGCGCCGCGGCGGAGATGATGTGCGCGCCGCTATGGGCAAGGTTCAGCAGGGCCACGGTGATCGCCTGCTGTCCGCTGGAGAGCGCCAGGGCCCCGATGCCGCCCTCCAGTGCCGCCATCCGCTGCTCGAAGACGTCGGTCGTGGGGTTCATAAGCCGCGTGTAGATCCAGCCCATCTCCTTCAGCGCAAAGAGG
Source organism: uncultured Planctomycetia bacterium (assembly GCA_963780045.1). Classification (GTDB taxonomy): domain Bacteria; phylum Planctomycetota; class Planctomycetia; order Pirellulales; family Thermoguttaceae; genus JANXQG01. The sequence goes on from CAVZZZ010000001.1 coordinate 19,345, forward strand.
TTGGCGGCATGCTCCGTGCTCTTGAAGACGTAGCTCGTGGTCTGGTGGATCGGCATCGCGCGGGAACCGGTCGCTGGATCGGGCTGCTGGCCGGCGTGCAGCGCGAGCGTGCCAAGGCCAAAGGGTCGGGCGGTGTCGGAGGGCATGAGAAACTCCTTGAGCGGTGGGTTGTCAACGTCAAAAGTTACCGAGTATTATCGGGAAGCGACCGTGGTGGTCAACCGGGGGAGCAAAGAGCTTTGAGCCGTGAGTGCGGAGCAGTAGAATACTTTGAATAGAAACTCAGCCATGAAACTAACTTGCGACCCTCGCTGTCCCGTCATCACCCTCACCACCGACTTCGGCAACGGCAGCCCGTACGTGGCGACGATGAAGGGCGTGATCCTCTCGATCAATCCGGCCGCCGCGATTATCGATATCTCACACGCCATACCGGCCCAGGACATCGCCCGCGGCGCGCTGGTGCTGGAAGACACGACGCCCTGGTTTCCCGACGACACGATCCACGTCGCTGTGGTCGATCCGGGCGTGGGCACGAGCCGGGCGATCCTTTACGCCCGTATCGGCACGCAGCAATACGTGGCCCCGGACAACGGCCTCTTGGCACGGCTGATGGCCGGCACACCGCCGTCTCTGGTCTTGCAAATAACCGAGCGCGAGCATTGGCTGTCCGAAGTATCCAACACGTTCCACGGCCGCGACATCATGGCGCCGGTCGCCGCGAGGCTGAGCCTGGGACTCGATTCGCGGCGACTCGGCCCGCCGATAGGGCAACTTTCGCAGATCGATCTTCCACGGCCGATTGTGGTCGATGAAAAGATCCGCGGCCTGGTGATCTCGATCAATTCCTTCGGCAACCTGATCACGAACATCACGCACGATCTTCTGGCCGGGAGGCCGAACGACAGCCGGGCGTGCGTCGTCTGCGGCATCTACGAAACCTACGGCATATATCACGCTTACGGCGAGCAGTCCGCGGGCATGCTGGTGGCCTTGATCGGCTCTTCGCACCGGCTGGAGCTGGCGATCGTCGGCGACAACGCCGCAGCGCGGCTGGGCGTTTCCATCGGAACGCCCGTCGTTGTGGCATGGGAGTGATGTACTGTAGTCTCGTCGCAATTGGTTGACGAGACACCACGGGCAATTGCAATGCCGTGCCTTGGCCGCGCAACGGAATGACGCGATATTGTCATACTCGGTAATCGCAGGTATGATAGGAATAAGGTAGGAGCGCGCGGAATGACCATCGATCAGATACGCAACTTGTTCCAAGCCCATCCTTTTCAGCCGTTTGTGATGCATTTGGCCGATGGGCGGCAGATTCCGGTCATGCATCATGACTTCATCATCGCGGCGCCGAGTGGTCGAACGGTGATCGTCTACCAGCCGGACGCCTCTTTCAACATCGTCGATACGCTTCTTGTCACCGATTTCGAAGTGAATCCGAACGGTCAAAACAGTGCCACTTGATTCGGAATGTCCGTCTCACGCGATCAACTGGTTCACCTCGACCGCACGCTCGTCTGGCACGCCTTCACGCAGATGGCCGAGTACGAGCCGCTTATCTTGGAACGCGGCGACGGCTGTTACGTCTTCGACATCGACGGCCGGCGCTATCTCGACGCCACGAGCAGCCTTTGGTGCAACGTCCACGGCCATCGCCATCCGCGGATCGACGCCGCGGTCCGCGAGCAGCTCGACCGCGTCGCCCATGTCTCCAATCTCGGCACCTCGAACCCTGCAACGATCCGCCTCGCCAAGCGGTTGGTTGAGTTGACGCCGCCGGGCCTGAACCACGTTTTCTTCAGCGACGACGGCGCCACGGCCGTCGAGGTCGCGCTGAAAATGGCCTTCCAATACTGGCAGCAGCGAAAAGACCCGAAGCCGGAGAAGATCTGCTACGTCGCCCTCGGCTCGGCCTATCACGGCGACACGCTCGGCGCGGTGAGCGTCGGCGGCGTCGCACGGTTCCACGATCTCTTTCGCCCGCTCTTGTTCGAAACTCTCCGCGCTCCTGCGCCGGACTCCTATCGTCTTCCGCCGGGCGTTACCCAAGACGGCCTGCTGGCGCACTCGCTTGAGGAACTCGACCGATTGCTGGCCGAGCACCACGCGCGGATCGCGGCGCTGGTGATCGAGCCGCTCGTGCAGGCGGCGGCCGGCGTAATCGTTCACCCGCCCGGCTACCTTCGCGGCGTCCGCGAATTGACCAGCAAGTACGGTGTGCTCTTGATCGCGGACGAAGTGGCCGTCGGCTTCGGGCGCACTGGCCGCATGTTCGCTTGCGAGCATGAAGGAGTGACGCCCGACTTGTTTTGCATCGCCAAGGGGCTGACCGGCGGATACCTGCCGATGGCCGCCACGTTGGCCACCGAGGAGACCTATCAAGCCTTTTTGGGCGACCACGCCTCCGGCCGCACCTTCTATCACGGGCACACCTACGGCGGCAATCCGCTGGCCGCCGCGGCCGCAATGGCCACGCTCGACGTGTTCGAGGAAGAACGCACGCTGGAGCATCTTCCGGCCAAGATTGCTTGGCTTCGCGAGCTGCTCGCACCGCTTGCCGAACATCCGCACGTCGGCGACATTCGCCAATGCGGGCTGATCGCCGGCATCGAGTTGGTTCGCGACCGCGCCATGCGGGAGCCATTTCCGGCATCCGCGCATCGGCCGACGAATCTGCGATGCGGCGACGAAACAAGGCGTCCTCTTGCGTTCCCTGGGCGACGTGATTGTCCTCTGGCCGCCGCTGGCGATCTCGCTTGAACAACTCGTGGAGATTGTCGCGGCAGTCAACCACGGGATAGCAGAAATGACTTTGTAGGGCGACAAAATCGCACGATACAGACATGCTTCAGTGAATCCGCCCGGGAGACGGCGGCTCGAAAAGAGAGTCCGGCAGTTTTGCCTTGAAGTCAACGTAAAGATCGACTATTTGATCGTGGGCCTTCCCATCCGGCGTCGTGATTGCCCCTTTTCTGCGAATTCGCGTGGCATACCACGTGCCTTGAGGCGATCTAGCCAGTTCGTCAATCACCGTGCTGTCGACTCCTTCTTTGCCACCGTCCGTAACAACCATATCGTAGCGGACGACGACGTCATCGCGGGCAGGGTCAAGCCAATCGCGCCACGCATCGGTGGTTGGCAGCAATTTGCCTTCTTGGTTATGCACGGGCGGACCCTTGGGGCCGACGCGGCGCACGCGCAGGAGGATGGTGCCCGGCGGACCTTCCTTTGGCTTCTGCTCAAGCACGGCTTCCATGGTTTCCTGTGGTATGCCCAATGGCGGACGACAGGCGAATTCCGGCGTCCATGACCATATCGCCGGATACGTCTCGCCGGGCATGCCCCCCTTTTCGTATTTGTCTACACCCGTGATTTCCGCGCGCACTGAGTGATCGGGCTGTTCGGTTTGGCGCCAGTTGATTGTATATGAAGTCGAGCCGCGATCAATTTCTTCGGGCTGAAGCCAACAACGGTCTTCGATACACTTCTTCCACCAATCGCTCGCGTCTTTGCCGCCCGCCGGCCACTTAATCTTCGGATCGCCGGTAATTGACGGCTTAATCCAGAAGGCGAAGTCCCGGCGGAACTTATCGCCTTTGCGATACATGATCTCGGGACATTGCGACGGGCGCGAACCGCCATCCATCCGCACGATCACGATCGCGCGATAGTCATCCATCCGCTGCCGTCCGGCCCGAAGAGTTTCCAGAATTCGCGCAAGATCCGCGGTGGGCACTCGATCAACCAGCTTGGCTGTCTTAGGCACCCCGAGATCGTACACGTCAACAGGCCCTTTCTCAGGATAGTCGAATCGGCTCTCCTCGACGACGTGCTGCCCCTTCGTATCGAACTCGTAACGAGCGAGCCTCAACAGCTTCGTGTCGGGGTGAACGCGAAACAGCATTTGCACTTGGATCGGTCCCGGTGATTTGTCATCTTGCGCCTCGACCGTCAGATGATAGTCGAGCCATTCTCGGTCAGCCAACTTGACCTTCTCAAACTTCTGTTGGACGACACTGTACTTTATCTGCTCATTACCCGAGAAACCTAGCCGGTCTAACGGCTTATCGGCCGGTTGTTTGCTGTCCAGTAAGACGCGCAGCGATGTAATCATCGACGCAAAGTGTTCCACGCCGCGCCTCGTCTCCTCGGGCACGCGATAAAGCACCTTGTCGTGTAGATCATACGCATAGTAAACACTCAGACGATGGTCGCGGTACTCGATCCACTCCTTGTCGTGCCACGCGGAAATGTCTTTGGGCGGGGAATACCAGAATTCGTTCGGTTTCCCGTCCGGCCCCGTTCCGGTCGCGTGAATCCAAGGCTGCTGCATTATGGCCGCGGCCACGGAAGCGAGGCTTACCCGCGGCCAGAAGGTCCACGCGACCAACGCCGCCGCGGCGATTGTCGCAGCCGCAACTGCCGACGCGCCCAGCCAAATGGGGCGAAGCACCATTTTGCGATGTGCAGCCGGCTTCCCCGCTTGTCCAAGCCGGCTGCGAAACTCCTCCAGTTGTGCGCGCAACTGTCGATCGACGTCAACGGGTACGTCATCTTTCAGGACGCTGCCAATCACGTCATCAATGTCGTCATCAATATATCGGTCATTTTCTCCGTTCATGATTCACCTCCGCCTTGACGGGTCGAGACGAGCTAACAAGATTCGTAATCGTCCGCGTGCGCGGGCAACGTGCTTCCGGGCCGTTGCTTCCGTGCATCCCAGGGCGGCGGCGATTTCCTCGTAACGCTTTCCCTGCACTGCTCGCATGAGCATTGCCGCGGCTTGCTGGCGGGGAAGTCGATGAATCGCCTGAACGATCTCGGCATACTGCTCCCGGTCGACCATGTCCTCAGACGACGATTGCGATGTCCCAGCCTCTGTCGCGGTCCCGCTGCGCGCCTCGACGACCCGACCGCGCCGGGCCCTGCGACGTGTAATATCGTAGGCCGCGTCAATACAAATCTTTAGTACAAGCGATTGGGGGTTCGGGTGGGCGCTGATTCGGTCCCATCGCTTTAACGCGATTACCAGAGCGTCCTGCATCGCATCCTCGGCATCCTGCCGATCACGGACGATCCGCCAAATCGAGCGGATCATGCGATCTTCGATTGGATGGATGATTCGCTCGTAAGTTTGCCGTAGATCGCTCATTCGATCTATCGAAGCACTGCCCTGCACGATCAGCGGCACAAAGCGGCCGCGTCTTCATAGTAACCGAGACGGGCGGGCGTTTTGTGGACAGAAAAAGCAGAATTGCTCTTGGATTGCGGCCAAGTCGGTGCCGCCCACCACCGCTGTTTTGCGTTATTTATCAGGCTCTTCCAGCCTCGCAAAAAGTTTCGCCAGCGACAACTCAAATCTTGGGAGAACGTCTTCACCTAATAGCGAACCGTCTAGGCCGATGTCCGTCCACTTCGCGGGAGCTGTATAAGCCTTCGCCGTGCGCGTGTCCGGATCGATATACCACACCAGCCGCACGCCTGCCTCGAAATAGTCCTTTAACTTGCGGTCCATTTCGGCCCTGGTGTTGCTTTTGGAGATGATCTCAACGGCCAAATCCGGAACGGCGGCATAGATCGGAGGTTTCGTCGCACCGGCCTTTGGAAGTCGATCCCATCGAATGAAGGCAACGTCCGGCGCGCGAACCTGTCGAGAGAGAATTCTCAGCAGACCGTCCCCGCCGGTCAACGACCCGATGTTGTTTTCTTCAAGATAATTGTGAAGAAAGTGAATCAACAGGGCGGCTAGCATCGACTCTGTCGTTGCCATCGTTTTTCTCACCAATGTTCCGTCGATCAATTCGCAGACATAGCCGGTTCGCGACTCCGCCTGAAGCAAATCCTCCTCGGTAGCGGTGCCAGGCGGTGGGTAAGTTAGAATCCGCTCATCGGGGAAGCCTGGCAGATGCGCATGGACATCGGCGATCGTCCATTGCGTGGGCGGACTATCGCTCACAACCGCGTCGGACGACGGGGTATCGGTCAAGACTGTGCTCATGGCAAATTCCTGTGGGCGGTTACCACGGTTTGCGCTTTCGCTAGCTACATTATCGCCACGCGGCCGGCGCACGTAAAGCGTGCGCGAACCCGCTCCCAAAACTGACACCGGCCGAAGCTTTTGTCAGCGCCGATTTTACGCCTTGAACGATGTCCCGCAGCCGCAGGTCTTCACGGCCAGCGGATTGTTGAAGACGAAAGAACGCTTCAAAAGATCGTCGTGGAAGTCGATTTCGGTGCCGTCGATGAAGCGGGCACTGCGGGGATCGACGGCCACGCGCAGCCCGTGGCTCTCGGTGACCAGGTCGTCGCTGGCGGTGTTGTCGGTGAAGTCCAAGCGATACTCGAACCCGCTACAGCCCCCGCCGGCCACACCCAGCCGCACGATGGTGTCTTCCGGCTTGTTCTTCTCGGCAAAAAGCCGCTTCAATTCCTTCGCCGCCCGCTCCGTAAGTTTGACTGCCATGGTTGTATCTTGCCTCAATCGGTTGGGTACAATAGGTCAACGAATGCTTTTTGACATGAAATCCTGTCGAATCCATTATATTATTGCTTTCGTGCATTATTTGTCAATCGTCAATGAATGCCTCGGACACCATTGCTGAAACCCTCCGCGGCGATGGAGCTACGCTCCGCGACACGCCCTGGGGCCCCGTCGCCGTCGATTTCGGCGATTGGCAGGCCGAATACTGGGCGATCCGGCAGTCGGCCGGACTTTTCCGCGCCGGCGGCTGCCCAGATCGAGATCACCGGCAGCGACCGGGCCAGCTTCCTCAATCGCTTTGCGACCAACAAGCTTGACCAGCTTCAGCCAGGCGAGGGACGCGAGACTTTTCTGACCGACGCCAACGGCCGCATCATGCATTACGTCTTCGTCTTCGCCGGCCCGCTAGCGCTCGTCCTGCACACCGCACCCGGACTGGGACCGAGCCTCATCGCCCACTTGGACCACTATTGGATCCGTGAGGACGTGAAATTCGTCGATCGCAGCGCCGAGTGGGGGCAGTTCGTCCTGGCCGGCCCGCAAGCGGCAGGGATCATCGAACGGTTGGCATCTGTCAACATGCCGGGCGGCGACGACTACCTCGCCAGTCTCGACGTATCTTGGAACGACCGCCCGCTCATGCTCCGCCGTTTCCAGGAGCGCGGGTTCACGAGTTTTCACCTCGTCGCCGAGGCCGCCGGCATGGAGCCGCTTTGGCGGGCGTTGCGCCAATTGGGCGCGGCGGCCTGCGGCATGAGAGCGCTGGAAGTCGTTCGTATAGAGGAAGGCTTTCCCGTCATCGGGCTGGACATCAGCGACAAGAACCTGCCGCAGGAAGTCGGCCGCAATGAAAAGGCTGTCTCGTTCACCAAAGGATGCTATCTCGGCCAGGAGATCGTCGCCCGCATAGATAGCCGTGGCGCGGTCAGCAAGTTGCTTTGCGGGCTTCGCTTTGAAGGTAGTGGCCTAGATGCCAATTCGGCCGACGTTCCGCCTGGCGGCACGGAATTGACGTTTGAAGGCCAACCGGCGGGTCATGTCACGTCGGCCGCCTATTCGCCCGCTTTTCAGGCGACCGTCGCCCTCGCCTATGTTCGCCGCCCGCTGCACGAGCCAGGCGTGGTCTTGGATTCCGCATTCGGCCCTGCAAGGGTGGTCGAGTTGCCGATGCGGGCTACTCGTACTTGATCAAGCTCAGAGTCGGATACTGCTTGATCCGCTCGCGACCACGGAGCGCGGCCAGCTCGATGAGAAACGCGCAGCCGGCCACCTGCCCACCCGCCTGTTCGATCATCGTGCAACAGGCGGCGATCGTGCCGCCGGTGGCCAGCAGATCGTCGACCACCAACACCTTGCAGCCTGGGCATATCATGGCATCGGCATGGACCTGGAGCGTGTCGGTGCCATATTCCAATTCGTAAGTGTGCGAGAGCGTCTTGCCCGGCAACTTACCGGGCTTGCGAATGGGGATCAGCCCCGCTTCCAGCTCGACCGCCAGCGGCGCGGCGAAGATGAAGCCGCGGGCCTCTGCCGCGGCGATCAATTCGATCCCTTGCCCGCGAAAAGGCTCGGCCATCTGCCGGATCGTCTCCCGAAAGGCGGGCGGCGACTGCAAAAGCGGCGTAATGTCGCGGAACATGATCCCGGGCTTGGGAAAATCGGGAATCGCACGAATAAAATCGGCCAGGTTCAACTCGGTAGCAACGGGCATATGCAAAAGAGGCGAGTGGTGGGTATCTGAAAACATCCAATACATTCAGTCAAATATTCCCGCCCCGAAACTCTCGTTGCTGCGGGGCTCCGCGGTCCGCGGCGCGGCGGGCGGACGGTGAGGGCCGCGGGGCGCTTCCGCCGCTTGGACCTTTGTCGCGCCGGAAGACGAGGCGGTCGCCGGGTCCACGGTTGAAGCGGCGGGCCCCGCCCCATGCGGCGGCGGCCATGAGTCGTCGTCAAAGTCTTCGTAACTGGGGATGTAACCCGGCAGCTTCGAGCGGGATTTCTCCTCCTCGTACGACTTGATCACCCGCTGCTGGATCATCTCGCGGCAGGCGGCGTTGATCGGATGGGCGATGTCGGCATAGAGCTTCGCACGGCCCTCGTCGTCCTTGGCCGCCGACTGCTCCCGCAAGCGCGAGCCGCATTGGTTGCAGTAGCCGGCGCGGAGGTGGTTCTTGCAGCCGCAATGCGAACAATGGGCGGTCAGCTTGCGGCTGGGCATCGCCACGAACGCACCTGTCGCGCCTTCGATGATCTTCAGGTCGCGGACGACAAAGGCGTCGTCGAACGTAATCGAGCAGAAAGCTTGCAGCCGCTCGCCTGCCTCCTCCATGAGCTTCACGCGCACCTCGGTGATTTCCACGGGGCACCTCCGCAATAATCCCAACGCGGCGGGACATGCAGCGCATCGTTGCTACGGGCAAGCGTCTGCTTCATTCTCTGCCGCAAGCAAGTAAACTTTCTCTCATGCAACTTCTGACGGCCGCCACAAAACCCAATTCACGGGCACGCAACCGCCGCGCGACTCGCCGCGCCTGCAGCGCGCTGCGGAACAGCCCGAAGTAGGCCGTTCCGCTGCCGCTCATGCCGTGGCCCAGGCTGTCCTCGGCGGCCATGACGCGGGCCAGCCTTGCGATCCACGGTGACAACTGTTCCGCGGCCGATTGCAGTCGATTGAACAGCAGTCGGCCCGACCGGAGAAGGTTTCCTTGACGAAAGGCGTCCAATAACGGCTGCACGTTCCGCGTCGACGGGGGCGGACGACACGCGCCATATACGGCGGCAGTCGCCAAGCCTTGCGGCGGCCGAACAACCACAAAGTTCAAACACCCTACTCCGTCAACCGGCTCGATTTGCTCGCCCCGGCCGCGGCAAATGGCAGGCCCCTCGTGGAGGAAAAACGGCACGTCGCTCCCCAATTCGGCCGCCATCGCCGCCAACTCTGCACGCGGGAGGTCCAACTTCCAGCCGAAATTGGCAGCCACTAGCGCGGCGGCTGCGTCGCTGGATCCGCCGCCCAGCCCGGCAGCCGTCGGAATTCGCTTGATGAGCCAAAGTTTCGCGCCGTGCCTTGCTCCCGTGCGGCGGCGAATCAAATCCACCGCCCGCCAAACGAGATTCTTGCCGTCGCGCGGCACACCCTCGAAGCCGCTGCCGCCCTGGGAGGCCATTCCCCACGAGCACTGCAAATCCAAATCGTCGCTCGACGTGCGCCGAAAGTGAAGAGTATCGCACAGACTGATCGGACACATGAGCGTTTCGATCTCATGGTATCCGTCGGCACGCTTGCCCAGCACCTCGAAAAACAAGTTGAGCTTCGCCGGTGTCTGGATCACGATCTCCACCGTGTCTCGGTGGACTTGCATCTTGCGCGCGCTCCCGTGTTACCTTGGAATGCCTTTCGTGAGGAGGCGGGCGGTTCGCATCAGAAAACCCGAATCGTGACCAGGGAACACCCTACGCTGGGGCTATTGTAGGATCGTGCGAATAAAACGTCAATCTTTATTTGCACGGTTTTCTTGGAATCGGGTCGTCGCTGGCAATTATGTGATTGTCGCCGGATGTTTGTGTTTAAAGCCCCTGGGGCTTCGGCTACTTCTGTCCGAACTCGCAATGCTTCGATCGCTCCACTCCCTCCAATTAAATGATAGCGTAAAATGAGGCAGGTGGGGGGAATACACGGTTGACGAAGGCGAATTTGCGCGAAAAACCGCCCGGCTCTAACGCCGTCCCTAGGTTAGATCATTCTCGTCGAACGCACCGAATTAGAACGGCTTACTTTTTCAGTTGACTGTTTTCGGCGCCAACTCTGGCGCTTTGCAACTTGGCTTTCGCGGCGTCTTCGCTCGCTTTTCGCAGCTTCTTGCGGAACTGCTCCACCTGGTAGGGCACGATCTTCCGCAACTCCGAAGGCAAAAGCCCCTCGTTCCCTTCACCGAACCACTGCTGGGGCTCGTAAAAGGCAGAATGGAATTCGACAAAGATCGCGTTTGGCGGCGAGGTCAAGCGGGTCACTTTAGCATAGAAACCGGCGCCGCTGCGGTCCTTTGCGTCGGCCCTGGGATAGGGCTGCGGAGGACCGAGCACGGGATTGCCCGCGGCGTTTCTTACGATAGGACGCCACTGGTTTGGATACTGCCTGTCATTGACGAACCGTGGATCGGCTTTGGCCGCGACAACGACGCCCGTCGGTGTCTTCGTGGCCGCTCCGAAGCGAGTGGCACTGATCTCGACCTGGTCGAAAAGCTTGAAAGTCGTGTACAGGTAGTATTCCTTTACGTTGGACAGCGATCGGGCGGTGACCCGGCGGACGGCCATTTCCGGGGCCTTGAGGTATCCCGCCTTGGAGACGCTCGTGCCGCCGTCGTCTTTGCCCGTTGCCGGATTCTTCTTCAAGATTCCCTTGGAAAAATCGTCGCTGGTGAGCACGTCCCAATCACCGTAAACAACGAAGCAGACGTTTACGCTGCGGAGCAAATCGTTGCCCTGTTTGCTCGGCATCTTCTCCAATTTGAGCGAAACCGGGGCCTTGGAGCTGCTGCTCGTGAACTCCAGCACGTTGCCGCGCGGGGCGACTTGCTTGAGCACTTCGGCTTGTTGGCTCTCGGTCAGTCCCTCGGCCATGAGGGGCGGCGGGAGGCGAATAAACTGGCTGTCGGGCATGGATACGCCCTGGACGACCAACTCCTTCAACAGCGGGTTGTCGGGCGCGGCTGAGTTACCGGCGGCAATCAAGACGCCCAGGAAAGTCAGTGCGATCGCGTTCATGGTTTCCTCCGCTAAGAAGGCGATGAAGACGGCCTATCTTAACAATAAAGTCGCATCAGACGCCAGAACAATTGTACGGCGACAGCCAAGGAGCGAATGTAACCGAGTTTTTGCATTTTACCCCTTTTCTCGTGAAAGGACGCGACGATGTCGCGATCAGCCAAACTTTTTGCAAGCGGGAACCCCCAATAATCCAGGACGTTCAGCGAATAGATAGAGCGTGTAGCGGCCCTGTTCAATCGCCGAACCCCTCCGTACACTTAACCCATGCTAGTTCGTCGCGGCACGGTGTCGCTGGCGAATCCTCAAAGTCGTCGTTGCAACGAAGGAGTCCAGAATCGTGAGTAAGCCACTCGGAAAAATTCTCGCCATAACCCTCTTGATGGCTGTGGGAGGGTGGCTCGCCAGCGATAGGGCTGCCGCCGAATCTCCCAAACCGGCCCTGACGATAGCCTTCGCCGGCTATGACCAATTGAGCACCAGTCTAAAGGCCGTTGACCAGATCGATTCGCACCTGGAGTTGGCCGACAAGTTCACCAAGCTTCTTAGTGCGGCCACCAATGGCCACAATCTCGACGGGCTAGACAAGTCGCGGCCATGGGGCATACTGGTCGTTGTCGGTGAAAGCGACGAGCCGACCAGCGTCGGCTATTTGCCAGTCACCAGCCTCAAGAAGCTCATAGCCGGCCTGCCTCTGCCCGGCGGCGAAACGCCGGAGCCCAATTCCAAAGGGGTGTACGAGATACCCAGCGCCGGCAAAACCATCTACGTCAAGCAAAAAGGCTCGTGGGCGGTCCTTTCTGACAACGACGAAGCGCTGGACAGCGCGGCGGCCGATCCGGCGCCGCTGCTTTCAGACCTAACCAAGAAGTATCTCGTGGGTGTTCGCGGCAACGTGCAGAACGTGCCCGCCGCTCGCCGCGACCAATTCCTTTCCGCCATGCGCGGCATGGCGCAGTTCTTCATGGCCGCGCAGGGCGGCAGCGACGAGCAGTGCGCCATGCAGCAGGCCAGCCTCAAGCAGGCGTTCGATCAATTGGACAAGCTGAGCAAGGAATTGGACACGCTGGTCCTCGGTTTGGGCGTGGATGCCGAGGCCAAGTCGATCTACTTCGATGTCGAAACCCGCGCCCTGAAAGACACTGATCTGGCCGCGCGGTGCGCCGCGATGAAAGACGCCAAGACGAATTTCGCCGGCTTTGCCGTTCCCGGCGCCGCCATGACGATGCTTTCCGCCAGCACTACCGACAAAGAACAGGTTACCCAGGCAAAGGCGATGTTGGACAACGTCAAGTCCGCGACGACAAAGCAGCTCGACGAGAATGACGAACTGGGCGACAAGCGCCGCGATTTGGCCAAGCAGTTGCTGGGCGATGTCTTCGAAGTCGCCAAGAAGACACTCGATCTTGGAAAGAGCGACGGTGCAATCGCCGTCTTGCTGGGCGACCACCCGGCCGTGATCGGCGGGGCGATGATCGCCGATGGCAAAAAGCTGAAGTCCGCACTCCACAAACTTGCCAAGGAAGTCCAAAGCGAAAGCCCCGACTTGGCCCAGATGATCAAGCTCGACGCGGAAGAATATGAAGGCATCAAGTTCGACGAAGCCACGGTTCCAGTTCCCCCAGCGGGCGGTGCGCGCGAAGTCCTCGGCGATAGCGTGCAAATCGCCGTGGGAATAAGTGATTCGCGCATTTATATCGGCGCGGGCAAAGAGCCCATCGCGGCGATCAAAAAGGCAATCGACGCCTCCAAGGACGATCCGGACAAGTCGATCTCGCCCATGGAAATGGTCATATCCACCGCTCCTATTGCCAAGTTCATCGCCGATAACGCGCCGAAGAGCGACGCCGGCAAGAAAAAGGCCAAGAAGCTGGCCGATCAGGTTGCCAAATTGAAGAACCAGCTAACCATCACGCTCAAACCCGTTACCGATGGCACCCTGATGCGGGTTACCGTGGAACCGGGCGCTTTGAAGACCGTCGTTGGGCTGCTCTACGCGTCTCCCCACATATCCGGGGGCGAAGGGGATTCTTCCGACGAAAACTAAATCCCCAGCGCCTCGTACAGCCTTGCGTCTCGCAGGCTCTCGATAATCAGGTTCGCCGCGGAGAAATCCTGGCGGCGGCTGTGCTCGCCGGGCACCGCGACGGTATACGCGCCCGCCGCCGCCGCCGCCCGGCAGCCATTTTGGCTGTCTTCCAGCACGAGCATTCCGCCCGGCCGGATGCCGAACCACTCGGCCGCCAGCAGGTAGATCTCCGGATTCGGCTTGCCGTGGGTGATGTCCTCGCAGGTAAGAATGAATGAGAACCGCGGCGCGAGTTGAAATGGATCGAGGCACGCCGTCGTCAGCCGATGCGAGCTGCTGGTGGCGATCGCCTTGGGGATGCCCGCGCGTTCCAAGGCGGACAACAGCTCCATCAGGCCGGGCATCGTCGCCAGATGATGCTCCAGCAGGCCGAGGTAGATCGCGTTGCTTTCGGCGGCGAGTGTTTGCCACGGCTCGTCCAGGGAGTGGTGGGCGATCATCGCCTCGAACGACTTTTGCGGCGGCAGGCCCATCATTGCATCCTTCAGTTCGGGCGTGAACGTGTGTCCGCGGCGCGAGAGCAATTCCGATCCGGCCATGGTGTAGACGTCCTCACTGTTGAACATGAGGCCGTCCATGTCGAACGTAACCGCTTGCAAAGGGGCGTCTCGCTTCATTTGCCAGCCCGCGATGCAACCAGCCGCTTCACTTCGTCGATCGACGACTTGATCAACTCCGCGAGGACTTTCTGGTCCACATCGGCAAGGCGCTTGACATAAAGGCATCCCTTGCCCATCTTGTGTTTGCCGAGTTTGTCGAGGAGGGCAGAGAAGCGATCACCGGCGCCGCACGCCAAATAGATGGATATGGCCGCCTTGCGAGAGGAGAAGCCGGTAAGGCACATGTCGCCCTCGTGCCCGCTATCGTACTTGTAATGATACTTGCCGAAGCCGACGATGCTCCCGCCCCACATCTTTGCCGGGGTCTTTGTCGCCTTGGCCATGGTTTTGATGAGCGCGCGGCAATCGTCGCGGCGCTGGTCATCTGAAATCGCGTCGATATAGGCTTCGACGCTGGCGTCAGTTTCAATAGTTTTGTTCTTGGCCATGCGGGATACCTCATCGGCCGCGAAGATCCTCAAGGATGTCCGCCAATGGCCGGCCCACTCGGACCTGCTGCCGCCGTCGTAACTCGGCTTCGCTCAATGGACATTCCGCCAAGATTTGCGCCGTTTCCGCCGCCGGCAACACGGGCTGGAAGTAGCCCAAAACCCGACCGGAATAGTCGCATAATTCGACCGGGGTGAAGAACTCACTCAACTTGGCGGAAGTATCGGAGTCTACCGTCACTCGCGTCATTCGAAGCTTTCCTCTCGATTGACTTGGGCCCGTCGAGCTAAATCTCGGGTGGCAAGCCAACTTTATTATAATCCGCGACCCTCGCCAGCGTCACGGAATGGCCGGATGAGCAGCCTTGGGCGACCAATCCGCCGAGGCCCGGATCATTTTCCGCAACAGCCAAATCTCGCCCGAATGGCAGGCTTCGTCGTGCAGCCCGTGGATGATCGCATAGCGCGCGGTTTGATTGCCGCGGCCTGGCAGGCGCGGGACAACTGCTCTTCGCTCAACTCGCCGATCAGCCGCCGCAAGCGCTCGCGCTGTTCGGTCAGCTCCCCGATCACGTGGGCCAGCGAAGGCCAGCGGTACGAAGCAATTTGGGCCGGGCTGCTCTGCCAACTGAATATCTCGAACCAGTCGTCGGGAATCTGGGGCAATTCGCCCAGTGCCTCCATGGCCAGCGACTCGACCAGCACGAAGCTGTGTCCCGCGTGCCAGAGTATGTGATTGTGCAGTTCCGGCGGCGTCCAGCGGGTTTCCTCGTCGCCGACGCCCTGCAGCAGCCGGAGCGTCTTGCCGCGGACTTCATCCAAGAGCAATATGAGCGAAAGATCGGGCATGACGGGCTCCTCGTGCGGCGCTGGCCTGCCGCAAAGGCCCAATTTTAGCCCGCGGCCCGGCCGATGGAAAGATATGCTGCACGCGGTCTGTGTTGGCTGCGGGTTAAACGAACATGTGCCGTTCTCAACCAGGTGCGGTACATGGCCTTTCATAACGGCCGGCCGCAGAAAGAGCGATCTCCTCGCGTGTCCGCCGCTGCCACAAATTGCGGCGGCAAGCCGTCGCGCTGCAAAGCGGCCAGGATGGTGCATATCTTCGCATTTTAGGCATAAATATTTTCTTCGCGCTTCCAAACAGCGAAAAATCCCGTGTTTTCGGCTGCTTTTTGAGCCAGGCTGAAGCCAGACGGCACCCAGGGATGACCCAGGAAGAGGCAAACTCGATCCAGGACAGGTCCAGGACGGCTCCAGGAATCCGCCTTTTGAGCGTAGCGTCCAACTTTTATGCTCCTCCTTTCCGTCCTTTGATTTTTCTGTCGTCAACTCTGACCTCCGACCTCCGATCGCTGGCCGTTGGTGCAGATCGCGGCGTTTTGCGGTCCAATTTCTTCTTCGCGTCTGGAAAATCTGCAATTCCCCGTGTTTTCTGCTGTTTTCGGACCTTGGACGGACCTTGAACGAACCTTAAACAAACTTTGAAGGCACCTTGCATGAACCTAGGGTGGACCCAGGAATTCCCGCTTCCGGGTGGCTTCTGCACCAGCAGGTCCTTTCTGCCTTCGATGGACATATCTGCACGGAGCGTGGTGCAGCGCCGCTTCGCGTCGTTTCCCTCGCCCGCCGGGCTTGTTGTTCTACACATCTCAGACCCCATCCGGCTCGCCCGGATGGTGAAATAGGTTGAATGGCTAGAAAAGTGAAATGAAGAAATCACGACCCCCGCGGGCTTGTCCCGCGGGTGAAGGAGATTGCGCGGCTACATGGCGAACCTGCGGAAGCTGGACAATCTGATTCACCATCCAGACAAGCTGGATGGGGTCTGGTTCTTGTTGGTTTTCGTAGCTAGCTTTACAACCTCCTTCACCATCCACACGAGGTGGATGGGGTTGTGTGGCGACTTATGTAGAACAACAAGCCCGCCGGGAGCGGGCTGGGGAAAGGGTGTTCCCGTCTCTGCCGCTCGTGTTTCTGTCGCCTACTTTTCTGTAAAGGAATCTGGCCTCTCATCCTTCATCTCTCATCCCATTTATCACTTGCCACTCCCCACTTTTCGCGCCATCATAGCACATATCTTAACTCTTGTCAACATATATCGCCCGTTGTCGTTCGCGCGTCGCCGCAAGTCCTTGTCCGGCAAGGGTTTGGGTCGCTTGACATTTGTTTGCGAAACGAGCGGCCGTTTTTTTGGTCCCGCGTTTTTCGCATGACGTAAGCCCTTGCGCGGCAACGCTTGGAGATTTTCCGCCGCGCGGCGGCTTTGGGGGGCGGCTTTCGCGGCCAAGGGAAAATATCTTGCTTGCCGAATCATGCCCCCTCCCCCCAAATGAGACGTTTTCGCGTCCCCATTCGCGGTAAGTCCGGGCGAGCCTTCGCCTCGCCCGCGACCGAGCCTTTGACTTGCCACCCCTAAATGTTATAAAAGGGAAATGCGACGTTTGCTTGGCCGGGGCGGGAGCCGCCAAGTACGCAGAGGAGTTGACACGTGTAGTCAGCCGGCACGTGTCCCTGTCGTGATAAACCGCCGAGTACGACCAATGAATAGTAACACCACGACCGCAGCGCGTCATACTTGTAATTTAAGGTCTGGCCCTGGGGGCTTCCTAAAAGGGAAATGCGACGTTTGCTTGGCCGGGGCGGGAGCCGCCAAGTACGCAGAGGAGTTGACACGTGTAGTCAGCCGGCACGTGCCCCTGTCGTGATAAACCGCCGAGTACGACCAATGAATAGTAACACCACGACCGAAGCAGGTCATACTTGTAATTTAAGGTCTGGCCCTGATGGCTAGGCCCTGATGGCTAGGCCCTGATGGCTAAAGGTCTGGCCCTGATGGCTCACGTCGCGACAGGAGCAGCAAGTCGGCCGCTTCCTCGGCGTCCCTGAGAAGCGTCTTGCGCGGCGTGCCTATCTGCGCACGCATCTTAAGGCCACGAGCAAAATCAATGAGCTGGCTTGCGCGGACGGCCACAGGAAAGTCAGACGGGATTTCTCCAGCGGTGATCCCGTCCCGGAAACGACCTTCCGCCAGCGCCACGGCGCCAGCGGCAGCGTTCTGCAGGAATTTCCGGACCTCAGCGTCGTCCACAAGCGGCGCGATGCACAGGAGAAGACATCCCCGAGCGCATCCTTTCTCGGTCGCAGTTTTTACGACGTGCCTCAGGAAGGCGGCAAGCGAGTTGCGAAGAGTGCGCGGCGACAGCAGCGCCTTCGCGGCGAGAGCGCCTTTCTTCTCCGCATAATCCTTGAGGACGCGCAAGAATAACGTCCGTTTGTCACCGAAGACGGAATACAGGCTCGGCCGTCCCACGCCCATCCCGGCGACGAGATCGTCGATCGTCACTCCGTCGTAGCCCTTCGACCAGAATACCTGAGTCGCCTTTTCCAGCGCGTCCCTCTCGTCGAAGCTGCGCGGCCGTCCACGCGGCCTAGCGGCATTATGAAACATTTAGTTCAAAACTCCATTGACAATGGCCATCGCACCGGCATATTATACCTAACAGTTCAAAATTAGCAAGCGGCCCTGGCCTCGCGGGGCCTCACGACTCGACCTTCACCCTTCACCAAGCAGACGTCAATGGAACATTCGATCGCGCTCGTCACCGGCACCACCTCCGGGCTCGGTTATGCGGCAGCAAGCCTGCTCGCCAACAAGGGCTACTGCCAGGTCATCGTCACCGGCCGCAGCCTGTCTCAGGTCCAGAAAACAGCTTCTCAACTTGCAGCCGAGACAAAGACACAAGTCTTCACGCCGCTGGAGCTGGACCTGGGTTCGCCGACAAGCGTTCAGTCCGCCTTAGCCGAGCTGGTCAAGCTAGGTCAACCAATCGATTTTCTTCTGCTCAATGCCGGGATGGTCCCAGGTAATAAACGCGTGCTCACTGCGGCAGGCGTCGAGGCGGCTCAGGCCCCGCTGATCGGCCATCATCAACTGACTGTCGGGTTGCTCCGCGCCAAGTTGCTGAGCCCCAACGCACGGATCGTTATCGCCGGCGCGGAACCTGCGCGAGGGGGCGTACCCCTGTTCAGCTACACCGACGTGCCAGCCTTCGCGGCCAAACACCACCAGGGTGACCGAACCGCCGCGGTGGAAGCCCTGATACGCAGCGGGCCAAACGTGAAGTACCAGGCCAACCGGACGTATGCCGACGCGAAGCTCATCATCGCCTGGTGGGTCGCGGCGCTGGCTCGCCGGCTACCCACCGGCATGGCCGTGTACGCCGTCTCGCCCGGTGCAGCGACCGACACCAAGGTGGTGCGAAACGTTGGCCCGGCGTTGAAGTATCTGTTTATCCCAATCGTGAACCTCATTCCCGGCATGAATCAGACGCCGGAGACCGCGGCCCGTCGGTACCTCCAGGCGTCGGAGTTCGGAACCGACGTCTCAGGGCAATTCTTCGCCTCGGCTCATGGGAAGTTCACAGGCCCGATTGAGGCGCAGCGCCACCCACACTTACACGATCGCGCCAACCAGGAAGCCGCCTGGCAGGCCGTCGTCAATGTCTCCAGCGTCGACTTGTCTTAGCCAGCATCCTTGAGCGCGGTGTCCTGAAGGAGCGCCGATCGCGGCTGAACTGATCCCGGTGACCAGAATCAGCAGGCGACTGCGGAGCTACATGATCATCCACGGGGTCTTACGGTATTTTGAAATAAATAGTTCAAAACGGTCTTGACCGTAGCCTCCGCGCCCGATTATCATACCAAACAGTTCACAATCAGCAAAGCAACCCTAACCTCGCAAGGAGAATACACATGGAATGTTACAAAGGTAAAAAAGTGGTGGTCATCGGCGGCACAAGCGGCATGGGGCTCGCCACGGCGAAGATACTCCTCGATGGGGGTGCGCGTGTTCTGGTGACGGGGCGGTCGCAGGCAGGCCTGGATTCGTGCAGAAAGAGCTTGG
Source organism: uncultured Planctomycetia bacterium (assembly GCA_963780045.1). Lineage (GTDB taxonomy): Bacteria > Planctomycetota > Planctomycetia > Pirellulales > Thermoguttaceae > JANXQG01. The sequence goes on from CAVZZZ010000001.1 coordinate 38,639, forward strand.
AAAGGATGCCCTCGTGGTTTCGAGCGACGCGCGGTCATTGACGGAAATCGACTCCCTCGCCTCTCGAGTGAAGGCGGAGTTTGACACCTTTGACCTGCTCTTCGTCAACGCCGGGTTCAGCATCCGAGCGCCTCTTGAGCACATGACCGAGGCTTTCTACGACGAGATGTTCAACCTGAACGCCAAGGGGCCGCTTTTCGTGATGCAGAAGCTCACGCCGTTAATAAACCGGGGAGGCTCTATCGTCCTCACGACCTCGATCGCCAACGTCAAGGGAATGCCCGGCAACGCCACATACGGAGCGGCCAAGGCTGCGCTGCGATCCTTCGCTCGGACGCTGGCCGCCGAGTTGATTCCTCGCGAGATTCGCGTCAACGCGGTGACGCCCGGCCCCATCGACACGCCGATCATCGGCAAAGCGTTTCCCGGTAAAGGCGAGGCTGAACAGATTAGGGAGAAGATGACCAGTATGGTCCCGATGAAGCGCTTCGGGACGTCGGATGAGATCGCCAAGGCTGTCCTCTTCCTCGCGTTCGATGCGACCTTCACGACCGGCGCCGAGCTTCCGGTCGATGGCGGTTGGTCGCAACTGTGAAGGGCAGTGCGCCACACCCTTCACCAAACGGAGATTTCACGATGGATAAGGCGGCCAGGAAGCAACTCAAGCAATCCCGGGTTGAGCATCCATCAGCAAGTACGTCGATTTTGTTTGTGGTCAACAACGGCTACAAGGCGTTCACTACGATACCGTCTCGTATTGCTCGTGCTGGATTATTGACGGCCTGCTGTTCGGTTGGGGCAGCCGCGACCGGCCACGCTTCTTGGATTTCCGCCGTTAGGCCGGCAAAAGAAAATTCGACAAGCGTGGCGGTGATTCGGACGGGATCAAGATTTGTTGACCGAGGATCTGGAGGTCCTCGGTTTTCGTTGAGAGCGTGTCCTTTGAAAACGGAGGTTCAAAAATGATGTAGTCAAAAAAATGGTGTCTGATAAGGAAGTTTCAAAAATGATGTCCGAAAATGGAGTTTCAAAAATGATGTCTGAAAAGGAAGTTTCAAAAATGGTGTCGAAATCTCTGTCTGTGGTTGGCGCATTCTGTCTTGCCTTTTTTTTCGCCAACGGGTTTTGTCGGCCGGCCGTGGCGCAGGCGCCGGCCGGCGGAGCATCTTTGATTGTTGAAGTCGAAGGCTTCAAGGATCCGACTGGCAATGCGACCATCTGTCTGTTTGACTCCGAAGACAGCTTCAAGTCGGTGGACATGCGCAAGGATCGCAAAGACGTGCTGAAGTACCTTCGGTCTGTGCACGACGTGCAGATTCAGCAATCCGGCAATGATCTGACTGCGGCGTGCAAAATCGACAACTTACAGCCCGGCGAGTACGTCGCGTTTGCTTTTCACGATTGCAATAGCAACGGCAAGGTGGACTCGAACTTCGTCGGGATGCCAGTGGAGCCCATCGGTTTCTCCAACGGTGTGCGACCTCAACTGTTCCCGATCCCCAAGACACCGACTTGGAAATCGTGTGCGTTCAGCGTTCAGCCCGGCGAGAATCGCATCCGTCTCTCGGTCCGAAAGTTTTAGCAGCCAGCGAACAACCAACGACGTGTCCGCAGCGAGTGTGGGCTGGGAGGTTCTTGTCGGAGGCAACTCCGACAAGGACTCCCGGTCCGTTGGTCAGCATCGAATAACGAATGTGCAATTGATACTTCGGCACAACGAGAGACGAGGCTGCGCAGTTCGCGGCGCCGGCCCGCCGGTTACCCTCCCGGACGGTCCACACCTTAGAGTTGAGACCATCCTCCGTCTACCGGAAGCTCTGCTCCCGTCGTGTAGGTTGGGCCAGAAAAGGGGACGTCACTGAATGGCACTTGAACTTTCGTTATGTCGTTATTCGGCAAGGTGATGTGGACGCAAAAGGCCTCGCTTGTCATAAGGGGGTTGTGATACAGCACATCCCCAATGGCAAGGAGGCCAAGAATGGTTCACTCGTTCCGCGCCGCGGTGGCCGACGCTCGTCGTCACGGCGATTTGTACTTCGCCGCGTTGCTCTCGCAAGATCGTATCCAAAAAGCCTTCGGCAAGGCAAGATGGCTTTGGCAAGGTTGGATTTACACGCCCGCCGTGACCGTCTGGGTCTTTCTCTCGCAGTGTCTCAGCCCCGACCATTCCTGCCGCGACGCGGTGGCGCGGTTGATTGCTTGGCGCGTGGCAAGAGGTCAGAAGCCTTGCTCGGCCGAGACCGGCGCCTATGCGCACCAAGTCGTTGCTGTTGGTGACGACCCTCTTGGACACGCAGCAGTATCCGGCCGCCGAGATCGCCGCGTTGCACCGCCGTCGCTGGCAGGCGGAGTTGCACCTCAGAAGCATCAAGATCGTCTTGCAAATGGACCACCTGCGATGCAAGACGCCACAGCGCGTTCGCAACGAGTTCTATATGCATCTGGTGGCTTACAATCTTATTCGCGGGGTGATGGCGGCGGCGGCCCGGCAGTTCGACATGTCTCCCTGGAGTATGAAAAGGGGACATCACTGATATTGACGAGGCGGGGGTGGCGTGATACCCTGCCGAGATGCCGCGAACTGCTCGCTCAACCGAGGCCGGGATGGTGTACCACGTTCTCAATCGCGGCAATGGTCGGATGCGCATTTTCCACAAAGACGGCGACTACGAGGCATTCCAGCACGTGTTGGCGGAAGGCTTGGAACGGTACGCGGTCGAAGTCTTCACCTATTGCCTGATGCCCAATCACTGGCACATGGTCGTTCGACCGGGCGCGGATGATGCCTTGGGGCGCTGGCTGGGCTGGGTGGGCGTGACGCACGTCCGCCGCTATCATGAGCATTATCACAGCCGCGGCGGAGGACACTTGTATCAAGGGCGGTTCAAGAGTTTTCCCGTGGCTGAGGACGACTACTTCTTAACGTTGTGCCGCTACGTCGAGGCCAACGCCTTGCGAGCGGGCCTTGTAAAGCGCGCCGAGCAATGGCGGTGGAGCGGGCTTTGGCAACGTGCGGAGGAGGAGGCGGGTGTGCCCCTTGCGGCGTGGCCGCTGGAGCGTCCGCGGGATTGGTTGGCACGGGTCAACCGGGAGTTGAAGGAGGAACCATTGGATGGAATTCGCACATGCGTCCAGCGCGGGCGTCCCTTGGGGCCGCGGCAATGGGTCGAGCGGGTGGTGGTGCGTTTGGGGTTGGAATTCACCCTCCGCGACGCCGGCCGGCCCCGCAAGGCCGAAAATCAGTGATGTCCCCGTTTCATGCTTCGGAAGGCGAGGGGCGCGGTGGAGTCGATTATGGGGCGGCGCTGGCTTGCCCGATTTTCTCGCCAAGAAACTTCGCCAGATTCTCGGCATCATCGGTCCCCACCCGCACTACCTTTCGGCCGAGCGTGAGCTTCACGCAGTCGAAGCCCCATAGGTTGTAGGTCCAGCCGCGACCGGGCACATAATGCACGCCCCAACCGTCGATGAACCTGGTACGGCCGGTCTCGACGCCCGTTATTTCGCTGTAGCGAATACGCTTGCCGAGCAGCGGCAAAGGGCCGAAGCGGAGAGCGAGCCACTGGCCTTCGTCGCTGACGGTCAGTGAACCGAATACCAAGCCGCAAAAGGCAAATATGGCGGCGATCGCCAGGAGGATGATGTCCAGCGGCGGCCGGCTGCGAACGACGAACGAGCCTGCAAATGTCGCAAGCGCGATCGCCAACAGCATGTAGTGCCAGCGGCCGCGCTGCGTGTGGTGATAGGACATGCCGGCCATTATAGCGCCTGGCCGGCTTCCAAGCGAGAGATCGGCCAGCACTCGGGCAGGTCGCCAAGAGTCACCGCCGCAGCGAGAACATCGATGCCGGCCTCTTGAAGTAATTGAACGCCTCGGCGTCCGCCAGCGTGCGGCGCTCCAGATCGTGCATCTGCTCGGCAGTCAACGCGGCAAAGCTGCGAGCAATGCAGGAGTTTTCATCGACCTCCGCCGGCGTCTTGCAGCCGATGATCAGCGTGCTTACCGGCAGCGAGAGCACGTAGCCCATCGCTTCGGGCATCGTCAGCGTGCCGTCAGTTAGCAACGCACCCTGGGCCGTGCTTTTCATGCCGATGATGCCCATATTCCGCCGGGCGGCCTCCGGCAGCACAGAATCGCGAAACGAAAGTCGGTGGACGTCGGCGGCGTTGAGCGACATCAAGACCGTGTCGAAGTCGAACTCCTGCATGGCCCGCAGCAGGATCGCCGGATCGTGGTGCCCGGTAATGCCCAGATAGCGCACGCGGCCGTCCTCGCGTGCCCGCAGCAGGGCCTTTATCGCACCGTCGCGGCCGAAGATCCGCGCCAGGTCGTCCTTGGTGCGGAGGTCGTGCAGTTGCCAGAGATCGAGATAGTCGGTCCGCAGCCGCCGCAGGCTGTCGTCCAAAAGCCGGAGCGAGCCATCGCACGTGCGGTCGTGGGTTTTTGAGGCCAAGAAGATGTTCGGACGGTGCTCGCCCAGCGCGGCGCCGTAATAGTCGATGCTGCTGGCGTAGGCGGGGGCCGTCTCGAAGTAGTTGACGCCTTGCTCAATCGCGCGCCGGATCACCGCAACGGCTTCTGACTCGCGCCCATGCGTCCGCAGCACACCCTCGCCGCCGAGGCCGAAGATAGTGACGGACTGCCCGGTGCGGCCGAGCGGGCGGCGGGAGATGGAGGAAGCGGGATGTCGCATAATTCCGATCGAATCCACGATTCTTCTTCAACAACTGACCTGCTGGCCAGTGCCCGCTCCCGGCGGGACCGGAATCGCTTGCGGCATCGGCGGGACGAGCGACGGACCGGTATCGGCCGGTGCAGCCGGAGGCGTCGATTGAACCGGCTGATCGACATGAACCGGCTGCTCGAGTGGCCTCATCGGCTGCGGCGGCGGTGGAATCGAAGCGGGCGCGGTCGTCGCCGAGGTGGGCGCCGGCAACTGGGTGGCTGGCAAGGAGGGCGGAGTCCCGACCGGTGCGGCATAGGTCTGCGGCAGGCTGGCCGCCGGCGCGGGCGGCGGTGTGGCCACCCTTATGCCGGAAGGACCGTAGTACGACTGTTGCACCACGGTTGCCGGCTGCGGATAGTAGTAGTAGACAGGCGGCGGGGCGACATAGGCAGGCGGCGCGGCGTATAGCGGGAAGCGATAAGCATAGTACGGCCGGGCGTAGTACGGCGGCCGATACACGTACGGGCGATAAAACGGAACGCCCACGCCAATCCCGATTCCGACCACCTGCGCTTGAGCGGACGAAGCGACGGAGATAGAAAACAAAGCAGCAGACAGCACGAGGGCTCTTTTGAGATTCATCTCGGATACTCCTTTTGGGCGGCCGAGCGGGGCCGCAAGCCTTTGGGCATAACGCTCACTATACTAATACGATCTTAACCGGCTGCCGCACGAATAGCAATTGACCGGCGCACCTGACATGTTCCTCAACCAAGTCCTTTGCATTCCGATTATCGAGTGGGCCGCGCCGAGTGGTTTTCCCGCCCAGCAAGAGCCGGAGTTGTACTCGCAGCTTCGCGCGGCGATCGACATGCTGCGCTGCCCTGGCTGCGGCAGCCTGAACTACGAGACGACGCTGTTCGTCTTCAGGTCGGGCATTGAAAAAATGATCGAATGCCGCGGTTGCGGTGCTGTACACGAGGAGCTGCTGGGGGAGGAGACGTCCGGCGAGGAGGCCGATGACCTCTTGGCGTTTCTGCCGCTGCTGGTTTCCATAGATTCACCGAGTGACGAAGACCCATGAAACCCAAAGCTACGCCCCACGCGACGAACAAAGTGCATTTTGCCTGTTTCAATTGCCGGAAGGCGTTCAAGCAGCCGGGATCGTCTAACTGGGATCGGGCAATTCCGGAACGACCGTTTGTTTACCCGAATTGCAAACGTCCTATGTGTCGCTCGGCCGGTACTTCAAGCGCCTCCGCAACGGGCCAGCCGGCAGTGGCTCAAGGTCGAATTGCTGGTTGCCTTTGGTGAGGACTTCTGGTCGGGCAATAGCAGCCTGGGGAGTCGTTGCCCAACGTTACCCGCGACTGTCCGGAATTTGATCGAGTGTGGTCACGATGAATCCGATGTTCAATCGCGCCTGGAGTTCATTCGACAGCAACGCGGTGTTTCCAAACGCTGACTTGATGATCGCACCGTAGTTTGCCTTGCCGAAAAAAGCGAAGAAGCGTTTATATAGTTGAAGCCAATGAAGAGCTTTCGAGACACTTCCGGGATGAGCGCGCCGATCTTCTTCGAATACAACCTGAAATGCCTTGTCGGCGTGGCGGTCGGCTTCCTGCTTTATAAAGCGTTTCCGGAACGGAACGGGGAGTTGCTCTGGCTGCTGCTTTCCATCCTGCTGTCAATAACGCACGACAACAGCAGCAAGGTTGCCTTCGACCGCATGAAGGGCAACGTCGTCGGCTCGCTGGTCGGGCTCTTCGCCTATCTCTTGCAAAACCCGGCAAACCTGATTACGATCTGTCTCGGCGTCGCGGTCACCATCACAATCTGCTCGTTCATGAAGCTGATTGGCGTCGTCCGAACCGCGTTGGTTGCCTTTATCATAGTCGTGCTTTACGAAGAAGCCCACAGCGGGTGGGAAGGGGCCGTCTACCGCGTTGCGAGCGTCATCGTTGGCTGCTTCATCGGGCTGGTGATTAACTACGTCTTTCGACGCATCGCGATAGCTCTCAGTCCGTCGATCGCGGGACCGCGAGGAAACAACGATGACGGACGTGAAGCAGGAGAATAGATTGCCGCCGGGCCATAGAACAGCTCGGCTTAATGCACTCCCCCTTGGATGCCTTGGCGATTGCGATCTTCCGTGACCGACTGCCGTTCATCGGCGCCGCCTCGGCCGTTGCGCGAACCGTAACACGCGGCCAAGGTGAGTTCGACAATGCCTCGTGCCGGCGCCGGCAGCATGCAGGCGACAGTGACTAAGGCCTTGGCCGGAGAGACCTCTTGGTCCTTGGCAAATTCGTCGCGAAGGACGTCGGCCACCAGCCCGAAAATCCCAGTGTTGCCCAGATTAGGGATCGTGTCCAAGCAGCGCAAGGCATGTTTCTTCATGCCGAGTTCATAATAGCCGACGGCAGCCCGCAGGCGTTTGAGCACTTGTACGATCTTGAGTGTATCCAATTCCATTGCCGCACCCCCCGCGGTGTCTAACGTTTCTTAGGCCTGCTCCGGCAGGCGTCCAACGGCAGAAATGAATAGCAAGTATCGTGCCGACGATTCGCACGGCGCGACGAACAAGTTTGGATGAAACGGTTTTCTTGGGTGAAGCTGTGCTCCGGCCGGCGGCATCTCTCATGCTGTGGCGGTGGTGCGCTGGCAGTCGACTGTAGCATTTCCTGCCATAAGGTGGTCAGTTCGACGCCATTCTTGGATGACTAGGATGGATAGGGCATTTAGTCCAACAATTCCCGTTGATTAGACTTTAGCGATCGCGAAGACTTTGCCGATGTCCTTAAGCGAATGGTTTGATAGGAGGTTTTCTATACCCATGAGAGTGCGGCCGGACCTGCCCATTGCTGAATCGCGCGGCTGGCCGCTCCCGGAGACGGCCTGTCCACCTGGCATCGGCACTTGGAATACTCTGGTCGTGTACGGCGACGGTCCTACAGGCGCAGGTCCGCTGGACGACGCCCGATCGCTTCGTCACCCCCGCCGCAGCCACCAGTCAGGACTCGGCGATGAGCACGCTGCCGGACGATCCGGAGCCGTTGCAACCAGGTCCGACTCGGCCGCCGGCGCCGCCGAACAACCGCCCACCGAAGCCGATGCCCGCTTTTCCAGCGGAGGATGCGACGTCTGTACCGGACGATAGTGTATGCGACGGCTGCGAGCAGCATTGCCTTTGGCGTCCCCTGGCTAATCGGCTTGAAATCCGAACTGAGTGGTTGCAATGGTGGACCAAAGGAAACTTCGTCCCGCCGCTGGTGACAACCGGACCCAGTTCGCAAACACAATCCGAGGCGGGCGTGCTCGGTGCGCCGGGCACCACGATCCTCTTCGGCAATTCAGACCTCAACGACGCCTCCCGCAGCGGAGGCCGCGTGACCGCCGACTACTGGCTGACATGCGATCACACACTTGGGATTGAAGCCCAATACTTCGGCCTGGGCGACAATACACAGACATTCGCCGCCAGCGGCAATACTTATCCCATTCTCGCCCGGCCGTTTGTCAACGTCTCTACACTGGCCGAGGACTCCGGCCTGATCGCTTATCCGGGCGTGCAGTCGGGCAACATCCGAATTACCGCCGCGACTGATTTTCAAGGGGCCGGCGCCGATCTGCGGAAGACCCTTTTCTGTTTTCCCGGCGCCCGTCTCGATTTCTTGATCGGCTGTCGTTACTTGCGGTTGAACGACGACCTGAACTTCAACGAGCTGGACACCTTCATCAATCCGGCCGGCTTAGTTCCCGTCGGTTCCACGCTGACGCTCGTTGACCACTTCAGCACGCTGAACGAATTTTACGGCGCCGACCTGGGCATGACCACCGATTGGCACTGGTGCAAATGGAGCCTGGAGTTCCTGCTGAAAGTCGGCCTGGGAAGCACCAGCTCTCACGTTTCCATCGACGGCAGCACGACCGGCCAGGAACCGACGCTCGCGCCGGTGACCGCGCCCGGCGGCTTTTTGGCGCAGACTTCCAACAGCGGCGTCTATCAGCACAACCAGTTCAGCGTCGTGCCGGAGTTGGGGCTGAATCTCGGCTACGATCTGACGCCGCGCGTGCGCCTTGTAGCGGGCTACACGCTGATCTACTGGAGCGGCGTCGCGCGGACCGGTGACCAGATCGACGTGAACCTCGTCCCGCCGCAGTTCCCGCCGCCGCAAACCACGACCAATCTCTTTCCGCAGTTTCGCTTCGTCACCAGCGACTCCTGGCGCAAGGGCTGAATTTGGGCGTGGATTTCAGGTTCTAGACGCCAAAGCGGTCGGAACACGTTCAGGCCAAATCGCCCGGCTGCAACACGTCCCGCGCCGAATGGCGAATATGCAAGATATTGACGGTTCGCCGTTCGACGAGGACGAAAATGCGATAGACATTCGGACGCCTTCCAAACAGCAATTCGCGGAGTTCAATGTCAAGTTTTGGCAAGCCGCGCAAGTACCGCTCTCGCGGGCTTTGTCCGGCCGGCCTCGACGTCCGCCAATCCTTCGCGGATAGCGGAAATAGTTTCTTCTCGATCGGCCTTGGCGGCCGTCTCCGCCAGTTTCTGGTACGCCGCGGCATCCTGGACTACGACTTGCGCCTTGCCGTTGACCGTGAGTACCAACGGCTCGCCGCTGGCGTGAAGTTGATCCAGAAACTCGGCGGTTTGCCGTTTGAAATTAGTCAAGGAATCGATACCTGATTCGACATTGAACATGGTTTTTCTCTCGATCTCGGTGTCACACGCAATTCGATGCTTATTTAATGCTAGCACGGACAAGCTACGATAACAAGATTGGCAGAGAAAGCTCACCCATTTTCTTTGCCACCAGCCCGCCATGATCGTGTTGTTCGCCTTGCACCTCGCGCGTCAGCCGGCTAAAATGCGTTCTGGATTTCCCGGAACAACGCGCCTCTATGTCTTACGCTATTTCCGCCATCGTCCGCGTCCAGCACGTTCACAAATATTTCCGCCGCGGCAGCGAGCGGGTCGATGTGCTGCAAGACCTTACGCTGGAAGTGCCCGACGGCCAGTTCCTGGGCCTGATGGGCCCCAGCGGTTCGGGCAAGACGACGCTGCTGAACTTGATCGCGGGCATCGACACGCCCAGCGAGGGCGAGGTGTGGGTGCAGGAGGAATTGATATCGGCGATGTCCGAGGGCCGGCTGGCGCATTGGCGGACAAAGCACGTTGGCTTCATTTTCCAGTTCTATCATTTGCTGCCGGTGCTCACGGCCTACGAGAACGTGGAGCTGCCGCTATTGCTGTTGGGCCTTTCCGCCGCACAACGGAGGCAACAGGTGATAACGGCGCTGGAGCTGGTCGGACTGGCGGATCGCATGAAGCACCGGCCGGGCCAGCTTTCCGGCGGACAGCAGCAGCGCGTCGGCATCGCGCGGGCGATCGTCACCGATCCGGCCCTGATCGTGGCCGACGAGCCTACCGGCGACCTCGACGCCCGCAGCGCGGAAGAAATCCTCGATCTGCTGGTGGAGCTGCGCTCTTCGCTGCGGAAGACAATCCTCATGGTCACGCACGATCCCCGCGCCGCCCGGCGGGCAGATCGCGTGCTGCACCTAGAGAAGGGGCAACTCGTGGAGGCCGAGGCGTTGACATCGGGTGCCACGCTCTGAGCTTGCAGCGAAGGGCGTGTTGTGAGAGCGGACCCACGCCCTTCGCTTGAGGCTCAGGACGTGCCACGCGAAAAACCGTAATATGAAATACCTGCTGCTGATCTACAAGAACGTCGGTCGGAACTTGCTCCGCTCGCTGTTGACCGCGATGGGCACGATGGTGCTGGTGCTGGTGGTCACGCTCGTCTGGTCGGTGCTCCGCTTCATCGACAGGGCCACCGAGGAAAAGAGCAAGGATTTCAAAGCCATCGTCACCCAGCGCTGGACCGCGCCCAGCCGCATTCCCTATTACTACGTCGACAAGCTGAAAGACGGCGCAGCGCGGAAGGACCATCCCGAGGACGTCCGGCCGACCGATTGGATGAGCTGGCAGTTTTTCGTCGGCACCTTGGACAAGGAACACCAGAGTTTCCGCAACACGATCTTCGGGCTGGCCTGTGATCCCGACAAGCTGCTGACGATGATGGACGGTCTGGACGACTTGCCCAGCGCTCAGAACGCCGAGATGAAGACGGTCGTCGAGCGCTTGAAGCAAACTCGCGACGGCATCATTGTCGGCCGCGACCACCTCAAGAACCTCGCCTCGATCATCGGCGACGTCCGCGATCCCGTCGGCCGGAAGTTCAAGCTCTCCGGCATCGCGGACTGGACCGGGCTGGACCTGGAGTTCGAGATCGTGGGCCTCTTTCCGCCCGGCCGCTACGACAACTTCACCGCCTTCAATCGCGAGTATTTTCAGGCGGCGTTTGACGGCTACAAAGTCGATCACAACAATCAAAAACATCCCCTGGACGACGTCAGCTTGAGCCTCGTTTGGCTGAAGGTGCCCGACCCCGGCAGCTACCAGCGGATTGTGGAGCAGATCAACGCGGCGACCTGGAACCCGGAGGTGAAGATTGAAATGGCTTCGTCGGCCATCGGCACTTTCCTGGAGGCATATCGAACGCTGCTGGACGGCATGCGCTGGTTCCTGGCGCCGGCCTGCATCATTGTGCTGGCGCTAGTGCTGGCCAACGCCATCAGCATCAGCATTCGCGAGCGGCGGACGGAACTGGCGGTGATGAAGGTGCTCGGTTTCCGCCCGCGGCAAATCGTGCTTCTTGTGCTCGGCGAATCGGTGTTGCTGGGCCTCGCGGCGGGTTTTGCCAGCGCCGCCGCGACGTACGCGGTCATTGATTGGGGCCTCGGCGGCTTGAAGTTCCCCATTGCCTTTTTCGATACGTTCATGGTCCCGCCCGACGCGCTGTACTGGGCGCGGGGGTCGCGCGCTGGCGGCCCTGGCCGGCAGCGCGGTCCCCGCCTGGTTCGCCTGTCGGGTCAAGCCGGCCGAAGTCTTCGCCAAGGTGGGATGACATGCTGTACGGTCTTTTCGCTGCTTCCGCCGCCTTCGTTCTCGCGCTGTTGCTGATCAATGGCGTGCCCCTCAAATACACGCTGCGCAACCTGGCCGTCCGCTGGATCACCACTTCGCTGACGCTGGTCGCATTCGTCATTGTCATCGGGCTGATGGTCGTCATGCTGGCTTTCACCACGGGCATGCAGCGCATGACCGAAGGCAGCGGCGAGCCGACCAATGTGCTGGTGCTTTCCGAGGGCGCCGACGACGAAGTTGTCAGCAACGTCACCGCCGAAGTCGCCGCCGACTTGGAAACGCTGAAACTGGTCCTCCCTGCCGACGGCAAGAAGAAGCTCGCCAGCCGCGAGACGTACCTGATCGTCAACCAACCGGTAACCTATCAGCGGCCAGGACGCCCCCACGGCCGGTTCCTGCAAGTCCGCGGCGTTGTCGACGTGGACCTCGCTCGCCGCGTCCACAGCGTGCAACTGCACGACGGCGGCGCGTGGTTCTCGCAGGCCGGCACGCAGGCCAATCCCGATTCCAAGGAACAGAACCTGATTCAAGTCGTGCTGGGCGAGGGGATCGCAGAGGCGCTGGGCAAGGATCGCTCGCCGAAGACGATCGCCTACGCCCGCAACAAGGACCGGCTCGACGTGGACGACACCTTCGCGCTCGGCTGGCGGCAGTGTGTCGTCACCGGTGTGATGAAGTCGGCCGGGTCGACGTACAACTCGGAAATCTGGGGCAAGCAGGACGTCATCGCGCCGTTGTTCGGCAAGAGCGGCTTTACTTCAATCGTGCTCCGCGCTGCCGACGCGGACGCGGCCGTGAAGCTCCGCGACGACATCAAGGAGAACTTCAAAAGGCAGTCGGTCGTGGCCCGCCTGGAAAAGGACTATTACGCCGGCCTTTCCGAAACCGGCAAGCAGTTCCTCTACGCGATCGTTTTCGTCACCGCGGTCATGGCGGTGGGCGGCGTGTTCGGCGTGATGAACACCATGTTCGCGGCCATCAGCCACCGCATCAAGGACATCGGCGTGCTCCGCATCCTGGGCTACGCCCGCTGGCAGATCGTCGTCTCCTTCCTGCTGGAGTCGCTGGTCATCGCCTTGATCGGCGGGTTGGCGGGCTGCGCGATCGGGTCGCTGTTCAACGGGCTTTCGGCCAACAGCATGGTCGGCAGCGGCAACGGCGGCGGCAAGACGGTGGTCATTACGCTGATCGTTGATGCCAACATTTGGGCCGCGGGAATCCTCCTCGCGGTAATGATGGGCGCGATCGGCGGCCTGCTGCCGGCGTTCTCCGCGGTCCGCCTGCGGCTGTTGGACACGCTGCGATAACTTCGCTTGTGACGCGGACCCCGGAACGCTAGAATAGTTGCGTCATGCCAACGACGCTGCGCTTTGGCCCCTATCGCTTCTACTTCTGTTCGTACGGTTGCCAGGAGCGACGCCACACGCACGTCGATCGAGAGAATCAGAGTGCGAAGTTTTGGCTCGACCCCGACGTAGCGCTAGCCGCGAATCACGGCTTTAGCCGCAGTGAGTTGCGAGACATCGACCGTATTGTTCGAGAACACGTGGAGGCCTTGAGGAATGAGTGGGACGCATTCTGCGGCGACGACCGTGGCGGTGGCTAGAATCCTCAACGTAGCGCTGACGGAAGACACTCTGTCAGTCGATCTTGAAGACGGCCGTACCATTGCCGTGCCACTTGGCTGGTTTCCACGGCTGGCGCTGGGTAGCGCGCTGAACGCGCCAACGTACAAATCAGTGGCGCGGGCTACGCCCTGCATTGGCCCGATCTTGACGAAGACATCGGGGTCGAAGGCCTGATTGCGGGCAAGCAGTCGACGGAAAGCGCCGCATCATTGGAGCGATGGCTCTCGTCGCGCAAGGCAGGGCAGTCAAAAACGGTCTCGTGACAGCTCGACGATGTGCAAGTCTAAATCACCGCTGTCCAAATGCTGCGCCGCCGAAACTTAATCGTCGCAATCGCGCTGGCGCTTCTGGCTGTCGGCGGCTGGCTGCTCTCGCGTCCGCAGCCGACCGGGCCGGCCCAAGGTACGGCAATCGAAGGCCGGCTTATGCGGCCGACGGCTGCTGCCCGCGACTCGTTCCGCATCGGCACGTTCAACATCCACGGCTGCACCGGTGCGGATGGGCGAAAGGACGTCGCCCGCGTGGCGGAATGCCTGGCCGATCTCGATTTCGCGGCGCTGAACGAAGTCCACGGTCCGCGGCCCTGGGAAAGCGACGATCAGGCGGCGCTTTTGGGGCGGCAGCTCGGCCTACAATGGCTCTTCGCACCGGCGACCCGCGACTGGCACTGCATCGAGTTCGGCAATGGCCTGCTGAGTGCGCTGCCGGTGGAATCGTGGCGGCGAATCCCACTGACGGCCGATAACGGCCGCGGTTGCCGCAACGCCGTGCTCACCCAATTGCTTTTCGGCGGAAAAAAGATTCAGATTCTCTTGACACATATCTCCCGCAGCGACGAGGCGGTGCGGCGCTCCCAACTGCACGAGGTGATTGAGCTTTTCCTCTCCCTGCCGCCGTCGGCCGTGCTCCTGGGCGATATGAACAGCGAGTCTGGCGATCCGGAACTCCACCGACTCCTGGCCGTGCCGGACGTCATCGACGCCGTCGGCCAGAAGCTCGGCTCGGCGGCCCCGCCGCGAATCGACTGGATCTTCGTCCGCGGCCTGCGGGTGCTGGACGCCGGCTTGCGCGACAACGGCGCCTCGGACCATCCGCTGGCTTGGGCGGAACTGGCGCCCGCGGACGCGACTTCACAGGCGGCTGTGGGACGTGGTAAAATGTAGTAGTGCTTAGGTTTTAGTAAAACTAAGCTCTAAGAACTAAGTTCTAAGACCTTTCCCCGCATGTCCGTTGATCTGCAATCCCCGCCGACCGTCGCTCCGCCGCACTACCGCGCAGTAAGCGTCTGGGCAGTGCTGAGCATCGCCTGCGTTTTGCCCGCGCCGGCGGCGTTTTTTAGTTTGTGGTTCGTCATTTTTCCCCTGGCTGCGATCTACTTCGGCTTCGAGGCGCTGCGGCAAGTCCAGCGGATGCCGGAGGAATATACGGGGCGGCGGTTGGCAACGATCGGCATTTGGGCAGGCGGCATCCTGAGCGCCGGCTTTCTCGTGGCCTCGCTCTTCCGCAGCGACGTCCCGCCCGGCTACCTGCAGCTCGACTATTCCGTGTTGGAGTCCGATCCGAACATGAAAGGCCGTGTGTCCAGCGCCGCCTTGGAGCTTAACGGCAAGAACGTTTACATCCGCGGTTACATTATTCCTCCGGCGCACGGCCGTTACGCCGGGCTGACCAAATTCTCCATCTGCCGCAACAGCGATATGTGCAAGTTCGCCATGATGAACGGCTCCCGGCCGGAGGACCAGATCCATATCGAGATGACCGGCGATCGCGAGATCAATTACACTTCTGGTCAGATCGGCATTGGGGGGAGGTTTTCCGTGCCCGACGATCGCTACCCGCAGCCCTACTATCTGATCGAGGCCGATTACATTCACCAGTAAAACAGTAAGAAATCGCCGCCGATTTGCCATTCACCGCGGCGCGGGATTGGCGTAGAATTCGGGCGAGGTTATACTGTACCAATGCGGCGAGCCGCCGGAGGCGCGAGCTGCCTGCTCGTCAAAAGTTTTTTTTCTTCGCGAAGGCGCGGACGTAACTTCCGCGGCACGAACATCCATGAGCACCTGCACGCTCGATCCCGCGATCGCAAAACTCTTGCGAGAGGACCGGCGCTATCCGCTGGAAGCCTATATCTTCGTTTTCGAGGCCCTGCACTATGCCCAGGAAACGCTCCGCCTGGGCTGCGAGCGCCCCAGCGAGCCGGGCGGCAAGGCGCAGGAAGACGACGAGTCCGCTCCGCAGCGGCACGTCACCGGACAGGAGTTGTGCGACGCCATCCGGCAGTTTGCCCTGGAGCAGTACGGCTACATGGCGAAGCTCGTACTGAACAACTGGGGCATGCACGCCACGCGCGACTTCGGCGAGATCGTCTTCAACCTCATCCGCATCGGCCGCATGCGCAAGACGCCGCAGGACCGCCGCGAGGATTTCGACGACGTCTACGATTTCGAGACCGCATTCCGCCGCCAGTTCCGCATCGTCCCGGCGGAATAAGGAGTCGCTTCTTCTTTCCGTCGCCGAAGAGGAAGGCGAAGGAATCGTGGCGGACTTGCTCTTGCCCGGCGTCTTCCCAACCGTAGGCGAATTGGCCGATGTGCCAGAGGCGGATCGACGTGTCCGCCACAAAGGGTTAACGGCGTAGCGTGCAACCCTTGCGACCATTCAGTGTATTTGCCCCTCGTTGCCGCCTCCCTTCTGACGTATTAGAATTTCATTTTCTAATGTATCCCCTTCCTGTCCGCCTCCCCGGCCGCGGCCCATGATCGAATTCGCGCCCAAACACGCCTTTCTCGTCGGCATCGATTCCGACGGCTGCGTGTTCGACACGATGGAGGTCAAGCACAAGGAGTGCTTCGCGCCCAACGTGATCAAGCATTTCGGGCTGGCCGGCGTGAGCAAGTACGCCCGCGAGGCGTGGGACTTCGTCAATCTTTACTCCAAAACGCGCGGCGTCAATCGTTTCCCGGCCTTGGTCGCGCACTTGGAGTTGACGGCCGCGCGGCCCGAAGTACACGCCCGCGGCGTGAAGATCGAGGTCCCGCAGTCCGTGCGGGACTGGGTCGCTAAGGAACCGAAGCTGGGCAATCCTGCGTTGGCGTCGGCCGTGAAGGCAACCGGCGATCGCGACTTGAAGCAGCTGTTGGAATGGTCGATGGACGTGAACCGCGCCGTCGAGGAGATCGTCCGCGACGTTCCGCCCTTCCCCGATGTCCGCGAATGTCTGGAATGCCTGGCCGCGCGGCCGACGTGCTTGTGGTTTCCGCCACGCCGCAGGAGGCACTTCAGCGCGAATGGGCCGAACACGACCTGGCGAAATACGTCGTCGCCATCTGCGGACAGGAGCTTGGCACGAAGAAGGAATGTCTCCAGGCGGCGCGGAACTACCCGCCGTGCCATACCCTCATGGTTGGCGACGCGCCCGGCGATCATCAGGCCGCAAAGGCCAACGGCGCGCTGTTTTTCCCCATCAATCCAGGCGCGGAAGAGACAAGCTGGAAGCGGCTCTTGGACGAAGGCCAGGAGCGCTTCTTTGCCGGAACTTTTGCCGGCAAATACCAGGACGAATTGCTGGCGGAGTTTGACAGCTGCCTGCCGGAGAAGCCGCCGTGGAAGAGATGAGCTTTGAGCCTGAACAATGAGCTTTGAGTTGTGTGACGTGTTAATCTGAAATCTGAAATCTCAAATCTGGAATCTGACAGCGATGCCTGAAAAATGTGATTTCGGTCTGATCGGCCTCGCCGTGATGGGCGAGAACCTCGCGCTGAACGTCGAGAGCCGCGGCTACTCGGTGGCCGTGTTCAACCGCACCGTGAGCAAGGTGGACGACTTCATGGCCGGCCGCGCCAAGGGAAAGCGTTTCGTGGGCTGCCACAGCCTGGAAGAGCTCGTCGCTTGCCTCGCACCGCCGCGAAAGATCATGCTCATGGTCAAGGCGGGGCCGGCCGTCGACGAGTTCATTGAGCACTTGCTGCCGCTGCTCTCGCCCGGCGACGTGATCATCGACGGCGGAAATACTTACTATTTAGACACTGAGCGGCGGACGAACTACGTCGAATCGAAGGGCCTGTTGTTCATCGGCACGGGCGTTTCCGGCGGCGAGGAAGGCGCCCTGAAAGGCCCCAGCATCATGCCCGGCGGCAGCGAAAAAGCATGGCCGTTGGTAAAGCCGATCTTCCAGGCCATCGCCGCCAAGGTTGGCCCCAAGGGCGACATCCCCTGCTGCGAATGGGTCGGTCCCCGCGGCGCCGGGCATTACGTCAAAATGGTCCACAACGGCATCGAGTACGGCGACATGCAGTTGATCTGCGAGGCGTACTGGCTGCTCAAGCAGGCCCTCGATCTATCGAACGACGAGCTTTACGACGTGTTCAACGCATGGAACCGCACCGAGCTGGACAGCTACCTCATTGAGATTACGCGAGACATTTTCAGCGCCCGCGATCCGGAAACCGGCGGCTTTCTGGTCGATAGCATCATGGACGCCGCCGGGGCCAAGGGGACCGGCAAGTGGATGAGCCAATTGGCCTTGGACCTGGGGGTGCCCAGCACGCTCGTCACGGAGGCCGTCTATGCCCGCGCACTCTCGGCAATGCGCGACGCCCGGCTCCGCGCGTCGAAGGTGCTGGCCGGGCCGTCGAAGAAGTACAACGGCGACCGCACAAACTTCACCGAGCAGGTCCGCCAGGCGCTCTACGCATCGAAAATCGTGAGCTACGCCCAGGGATTCGTGCAGATGGAGGCCGCCGCCGCGGAACACAAGTGGCCGCTGGACTTCGGCTCGATCGCGCTGTTGTGGCGCGGCGGCTGCATCATCCGCGCGGTCTTTCTGGAGCGGATCAAGGAGGCCTTTGCCGCCGACCCCAAGCTGGAAAACCTGCTTTTGAACCGCTACTTCGTAGAGGCGACCGTGAAGGCCCAGGCGGCCTGGCGGCACGTTATCTCGTCGGCGGTCCACCTCGGCATTCCGACGCCCGCCTTTTCCGCCGCGCTGGCCTATTACGACGGCTACCGCAGCGCACGGCTGCCGGCGAACTTGCTGCAGGCCCAGCGGGATTATTTCGGCGCGCATACGTACCAGCGCGTCGACCGGCAGGGCGTTTTTCACAGCGATTGGTTGAGGATGCGAAAGGCAACGTGACATGAACGAAATAATCTTCTTGATCGAGGAGTCGCCGGACGGGGGATATGAAGCAAAGGCCCTGTCCGCTCCGATATTCACTGAGGCAGATACGCTTGAGGAACTCAGGGAAATGATTCGCGATGCTGTTGCTTGTCATTTCGACGACGCCGATCGACCACAGATCATTCGGCTGCATTTCGTGCGCGAAGAAGTTATCGCCTCCTAACTTGCAATGCCCCGAATTCCACGTGACGTCAGCGGTATTGACTTGGCCGGAATGCTTGCACGCTACGGCTACCAGATTACTCGTCAGACCGGCAGCCACATGAGACTTGCCCGAATCGCACAAGGTGAGGAGCAGCACGTTACGATTCCACGACACTCTGCCTTGCGAATTGGCACCTTGAACAGCATTCTCTCCACCGTCGCAAGGCAACTGGGAATACCTAAGGAAGCATTGGTTTTCGCGCTGTTCGGTTGATTCTAGTAACAGGGACCTCGCATGTCACAGGATTACCTGAGTGATCTTTTTTCCCTCGACGGCCAGACTGCCGTGGTCATCGGCGGGACCGGCGTGCTCGGCTTCGCGCTGGCAAAGGGGCTCGGCCAAGCGGGTGCGCACGTCATTGTCGCCGGCACCAAGGAAGATAACTGCAAGAACCGCGCCGCCGAACTCCAACAATGCGGCGCACGCGCCGGATGGTGCTCGGTGGACGTCACCCAGCGGGCCTCAATCGGGAACCTGCTGGCCGCCACGCTCCAGCAGACCGGCCGGGCCGATATCCTCGTCAACTGCGCCGGCGTGAACGCGGCCACCGCCTTCCTCGACGCGACCGACGCCGACTGGGACCGCATCATGGCGACCAACCTCCGCGCCGTGTTTCAGGGCTGCCAGGTATTCGGCCGGCACATGGCCAAATCGGGCGGCGGGGCCATCGTCAACATCGGCAGCGTCGCGTCGCATCTGCCGCTGTCGAGGGTCTTCGCCTACTCGGCATCCAAGGCGGCCGTGCTTAACCTCACTCGCAACGTGGCCCAAGAGTTCGCCCCGCTGGGCGTGCGGGTGAACGCGATCTGTCCCGGCTTTTTTCCCGCCGAGCAGAACCGCAAGATTCTCGACAAAGAGCGCGTGGACAACATCATGCGAGGAACGCCCATGAAGCGCTTCGGCGAGCCGGACGAGCTAGTGGGCGCGCTTTTGCTCTTGGTCTCGCCCAGGGCCGGCTCGTTCATCACGGGGACGTATATCAACGTGGATGGCGGCTTCACGGCGGCGTGGTTTTAGGAGGACGCATGTCCAACTGGGACCGAGACAATTCCTTGAACGACCGCGGCAGCCCCACGATCCCGCCGTCCGCGCTTGCTGCTCCCCCTTCTCCCTTCTCCCTTCCCCCCTCCTTCCAAGCCCGGCCGTTCAAGATCGGCAACGTGCCCGTCGACTTCCCCGTCGTTCAGGCCGCGCTGAGCGGCTATAGCGACTGGCCGATGCGGGTCATCGCCCGGCGGCTGGGCGCGGGCTATACGCTGGGCGAGGTGCTGTTGGACCGCTTCATCGTGCAGGTGAGCTTGGGCTCGAAGGCCAAGCGGTATATCCGCACGACGAACGAGGAGCACCCTGTCGGCGCGCAGCTCATCGGGCGCGGAACCGGCCGATTTTCCCCCGGCGGCGCTGAAGCTGGCCGAGGCCGGCTTCGATGTCATCGACCTCAACTTCGGCTGTCCGGTGAAGAAGGTGCTGGGCCGCTGCCGAGGAGGGTTTCTGCTCAGCACGCCGCCGGCCGCGCTGGAGATCGTCGGCCGCGTCCGCGACGCCCTGCCGGCGCACATCCCGCTCACCTTGAAGATGCGCCGCGGCCTGGACGACAGCCAAGAGAGCCGCGACAATTTCTTTACCATTTTCGACGGCGCCTTTGCCTTGGGAGCGGCGGCGATTACCGTCCACGGCCGCACGGTGAAGCAGCGCTATGTTGGACCGAGCAACTGGGAATTCCTCCGCGAGGTGAAGCGGCACGCGGGTGCGCGGATCGTGCTGGGCAGTGGCGACGCGTTCACCGCCGAGGACTGCCTGCGGATGCTCGTCGAGACGGGCATGGACGGCGTGACGGCCGCCCGCGGCGCGATCGGCAATCCCTGGATCTTCCGTCAGGCCCGCGCCTTGGCCGCCGGGCAACCGCCCGAGCATCCCAGCCTGGCCGAGCAGCGGGAGGTGATGCTGGAGCACTATCGACTGGCCGAGCAGACCTACGGCTGCAATCGCACCTGCGGCCACATGCGGAAGTTCGGCATCCTGGGAGCGCGGATGCACCCGCAGCACAAGACCGTCCGCGAGGCGTTTGTGGCCGTGAAGACCCGCGACCAGTGGCACGCAGTGGTAGAGGAGTGGTATCGCGTGTAGAATATAGCCGGAAATGGGTTACTTTTTCGGCGGGTGGCGATATCCACCCTTGACCGCCCTATCAAAGCTGGGCTGAAACCCAGGAAACACCATAACAGGAACCAGGCATGCTACCGAGCCAATGGGAGACCTATAAGCGGGCCGCACGACTCGAAAAGATGGACAAGGTCCCGATGGCCATGATCATTGACAGCCCGTGGATCCCCGGGTATCTCGGCATCAGCCACATGGACTTTTACCTGGACCCGGAACTATGGTTTCAGTCGAACCTGAAGATCATGCGGGAGTTTCCAGATATCATCTTTATCCCATCGTGGTGGATGGAGTACGGAATGGCGGCCGAGCCGTCGGTTCTCGGGGCCAAGATCAAGTTCTGGCAAGACAACACGCCGAGCGAATACCACACGCTGTACCGGTTGGAAGACATCGACAACTTCCCCGAATACGAAGTGGAGGCGGACGCCTTCGCGGCGCTGACGCTGCATCGTTACAAGATGCACAAGCAGCGGATCCTGGATCACGGCTACATTTTGCCGATGATCACCTCGCGCGGGCCGCTATGCACGGCGGGGTTTGTCCGCAGCACTGCCAACTTGATGATCGAATTGGTGGAGAATCCCGAGGGGTGCCACAAGCTGATCGATCTATGTACGCGCGTGGTCATCGACTGGCTCAAAGCGCAGCACAAGGTTCTCGGCGACACCGTGGAAAGCATTTTTATTCTCGACGACATTGTCGGGTTCATCAATGAGGAGCATTACCTGGAATTCGCCCATCCGTATCTGAAGCGGATTTGCGATGCGTTCCCCAAGGATTGGGTGAAGCTGTACCATAATGACGCGGAAGTCGACGCGTGTCTGGATCACCTGCCGGACGCCGGATTCAACGTGCTGAACTGGGGCAAGCAGAAAGACATTCGCGAGGTTAAGCGGCGCGTGGGGAAGCGGATGTGCCTGATGGGCAATGTGAACCCGCTGGAAATCGGCGTCCGCGGGACGCCGCAGGAAGTCAAAGAGGCGACGCTCGACGTGCTCGAAGGCGCGGAAGGGGAAGGGATCATTTTGTCGGTCGGCGGGGGCACGAGCCCCGGGATGCCGAGAGAGAACATTCTGGCAATGCTGGAGGCGCTCCAGGAATTCAACGAGGCACGGACGAGGAAAGAGTTAACCGTTGCCGTTTCCTGACCCGGAAGATTCTTTATCATTTGAGGCCGCGCAAAGCACAAGATTCTCAAGGAACGCCACCATGGTCGATTACGCGCTGATGAATCAGTGCCTGTACGAAGGCAAGCACAAGGAAGTGGACGAGATGACCAAGCAGGCCTTGGCCGACGGGCGGCCCGTGCAGGAGATTCTGAGCGAGGGACTGATCGCGGGAATGAGCGTCGTTGGCGAGGACTTCAAACATAATAAACTGTACGTGCCGGAAGTGTTGATCGCGGCCCGAGCGATGAAGGCGGGAATGGCGGTGCTCAAGCCGCTGCTGAGCGCGAAGGAAGGAGGCACGGGGCCGGCGGGGATCCTGTTGATGGGCACGGTGCGCGGCGACCTGCACGATATCGGCAAGAACCTGGTGTGCATGATGGCCGAAGGCGCGGGGTTCGAAGTGTACGACATCGGCGTGGACCAGAGCGTCGAGAAATTCATGGCGGCGGCGGACAAGTTCAATCCGAACATTATCGGCATGAGCGCGCTGCTCACGACGACGATGACGTACATGAAAACCGTCATCGATGGCTTCGAGGCGGCTGGAAGAGGGCATATCAAGATGGCGATCGGCGGAGCGCCGATCAGCCAGATGTTCGCCGACGAAATCGGCGCGGACGGGTACGGGGCCAATGCGTCGGCGGCAGTCGATCTGTTTCTTCGCCTCGTCGGAAAAGGGACATAGTCGAGAAAAGGACATAGCGGTGGCAACTTATAAAATCCTCTACTGGCAGGAAATCCCCTCGCAAATCAAGGCGGAGGATGCCAGCGACGACGTGACCGTCGCGCTGCCGGCGAAATTCCAGGAGCGGATTGATTCTTTGGCGGCCCAGCGGGGTCTTTCGAATGCCGACGACTATCTGGCGCAGTGGAGATGGAGCGAGGAGGAGGACCGCGCCGGCACGGCCCAGGAAGTGGTCCAGGCCGTACAAGCGGAACTGGAGGCGGCGGCTGATTGGTAGTCGGGGTATCTCTTCGCTGTTTCCTTTTGGTGTTTCTCCAGCGCTGGGGCGTCCTGTTCAAAGCCAAATTGTATGGCGCCAAAATCTATGGCCGTGACGCTTACCATCAACGGGCACGCAACACTGGCGGCCCCCTGCGTGTCGATTTTCGATTGTGCCGATACCCTGGGCGTTCCGGTTCCCACGTCCTGCCAGAAGAACGGCATCTGCAAGGAGTGCATTGTCGAGATTTCGCAAGGAATGAATCTGCTTTCGCCGCCGACGAAGCAGGAAGAGCATCTTAAGGGCAGTTTCCGCCTGTCCTGCCAGTGCCGTGTGGCGGCGGAAGCGGGCGAAGTGACGTGCCACACGATGCGGCGGGGGCGTTTGCGCATCGAGCGGCAGGCGTTTGGGTTGCCAGTGAGCGGCAAGAAGATGCAACTCGATCCGGCGGTCACGCGCGACGGAGATCGGATTCTGATCGACGGCGTGGAAGTCGACCGATCCACCGGGCCGATTCACGGGATCGCGATGGACCTGGGTACGACCACGGTTGTGCTGCGCCTGCTGGATTTGGAGACGGGGGAATTGATCGCCGACGCGTCTTTTCGAGAACCCGCAGCGGTTCGGCGGATCGGACGTGATGTCGCGGATTCACTACGATACGCATCACAAGGGGAAGCTGTTGATGCGGACGCTCGCCGGGTATTTGACCCATGCGATCGAGGAACTGCCGGTCGATCCCCTGTCGATTTACGAAATGGTCGTCGTCGGAAACTCGACGATGCGGGACATGTTTTTCCGTCTCGACGTCTATTCGATCGGGCAGAATCCCTATCGCTCCATCACTGAAATCGAAATGGGCGAAGGCAAACGGACGACAACCAGCGTGACGGACACGGCGAGACGCCTGTTGCTGCCGATTCATCCCCGGGCACGGGTGTACGGCGCGCCGATCATCAGCGGACACGTGGGAGCGGACGCGGCGGCGTGCATGCTGGCCGCCGATTTAATGCACGAACCGCGGCTGGTTGCGGTCATGGACATCGGGACCAATACCGAGCTGATTGTGGGCAACAAGGACAGAATTGTCGCGGCGTCGTGCCCGGCGGGACCGGCGTTCGAAGGCGGGGCGATCGCGTGCGGCATGCCGGGGCTTGACGGGGCGATCGAGGACGTGGCGATCTTGGATGACGGACGTTTTTGCCTGGGAGTGATCGGCGACACGGCGCCGGAGGGAATCTGCGGATCAGGCCTGGTTGATCTGACGAGCGAATTGCTCCGCACGGGAAGAATGAACGAGCTGGGGCGATTCGAAGATGACGTGCAGCGGTTTGATCTCGACGAAAAGAACCGTATCTATTTCGTCGAGAGCGACGTGAATGAGCTGGCGCAGGCGAAGGGGGCCAATGTGGCGGGCCTGCGGGTGGCGTTTCTCGACTACGGGATTGACTTTGGCGATTTGGACGTCTTCTATCTCGCGGGCGGGTTTGGGCGTCATTTAAAACTGGGCGCCTCCCGGCGCATTGGATTGATCCCCAATATTCCCGACTCGCGCGTAGTGCAGGCCGGCAACGCCGCCATCGAGGGGGCGTGCATCGCGCTCTTGAGCAAGACCAAGCGCGATGAACTCGAAGACCTCGTGAAGCGAGTGGAGCATTGCCGGCTGGAGACGCACCCCCGGTTTTTTGATTTCTTCGTCGATGGGTGCCAGTTCAAGCCGCTGGAATCGACCTGCGAGGCGGCCGGATGATCGAACTGCTCGACACATTTCCGGACGTCAACGTCCAGCCCTCGGAATACAAGCGGCTGCTGGGGTTTCCGCGCGATTACGTGCTGAGAGGACGGGCGCGGGAGTTGTCCGATTGGGCGCGCGCCTGGTATGCGCGGAACGGAAAGCCGTGGGTGTATGCGCGGCAGGCCGCGGACATGCGGATCGTAAACGGGTCGGTCGTGATCGAGGGGCAGCCGTTTCACAGTCCGCGGTTGCAGGCGACGCTTCAGAAGGCGGGGGCGGACGAGGCGATCCTCGTTGCCGTGGGGGCAGGGCCACAGTCTGACGAAGAGGCGCAGCGGCTCTGGATGGATGAGAAGCCCGACGAGTACTTTTTTCTGGAAGTATACGGCTCCGCGATTGTCGAACATCTGACGACGATGACGGGGGCGCGATTGTGCGCCTGGGCGGAGGGGCAGTCGAAAGCCGTTCTGCCGCATTACAGCCCAGGGTATCCCCAATGGGATATTTCCGAGCAGCCGCGGCTTTTTGAGTTGATTCTGCACGCCGGCGCCACGGCTTTGCCGTCGCAGTTGGAAGTGCTCGATTCGGGAATGCTGCGGCCGAAGAAATCGCTCCTCGCCGTGTTCGGGCTAACTCGGCACGTGGATCGGGTGGTGAAATTGACCGAACTGGTGCCGTGCTCCAACTGTACGCTCATTGGCTGCCAGTACCGGCGGACGCCCTACCGAGGCGCGCCGGACCATTCGCGACCGGCGGTTTCGACGGCGCTTTCGGAGGCAACCGGCGAGCCGGTCGAGGAACCGGCGCCGACCGCGGCACTGGATCACAACGCACAATATGCCGTGAGCCGCAAGGCGCTGCGCCGTTGGGTGGAGGAGCGCCTCACATTGGAGGTATTGGCGGACGGATCGATCGACGCGCACTTCCGCTACGATGGTACGACCTGCACGAACATGGGGCGGCCGTTGGCGTTTGATTATCGCGTAAGACTAGCGCCGCGGCGCGAGGGGTATGTTATTCGCGAGCAGCATTGCGTTCCCGCGCCGGGCGATACGGGACACACCTTCATGTGCCGGTACATGAACAACGCCGAGCAGTTGATGGTGGCGATCCAACAGGAGAGGCCACTATCAGGCAGGCCGCTGAACGATATAATCTCGTGGAACAGGCCGCTGATCGGCCCCGGGTGCTATTGCGAGCCGAACAGCCGCAAGCACAAGTGGGGGCTCGTGCTGGAAGTGATCCATTTTGCGCTTGTGCAGCGCGAGCAATTGGCTGTGCAGCGCGAGCAATTGGCTGTGCAGCGCGAGCAATTGGCTGTGCAGCGCGAGCAATTGGCCGAGCAATCGGAGGCCCCGATGGAACAAACTCAGATGGACGACGATGAAAAGGACACTGTTGCAAGCAATTAAGGACCGGCCGCTGTTGGGCGACGGTGCGATGGGCACGCAGCTCATGCTGGCCGGGCTGGAGCAGGGAAACTGCGGCGAGGAGTGGAACATCGCGTGCCCGGAGAAAGTGCTGGGCATTCAGCGGCGGTACGCGGATGCCGGGTCGGATTGCATCATCACCAATACCTTTGGCGGATCGCGCATCATGCTCACTCGGCACGGGAATGCCGGCAAAGTCGTCGAGATCAACAAGGCCGCCGTCGGGATCGCGCGGCGGGCGTTCGGTGGCCGCGAGGGGTACGTGCTGGGCGATGTCGGGCCGTTTGGCGGATTGATGGAGCCGTACGGGGACTTCACCGAGCAGCAAGTGCGGCAGGCGTTTAACGAGCAGACCAGGGCTCTGATCGAGGCGGGGGCGGATGCGATCATCGTCGAGACGCAGACGTCGCTGGAGGAGCTCGCGATCGCGATCGAGGCCGCCAAGGAGGCCGGGCGCCGTGCATCATCGGGTCGATGGCCTATGACGTGACCCTGGATGGAGCGACATTCCGGACGATGATGGGCATCGATCCGGAGCATGCGGCGGAATTCATGCAGGAGAAGGGCGCCGACGTTGTGGCGCTCAATTGCGGCACGGGCATGGACATGCAGTGCGCGGCCGAGGCAGTGCGGCGATACAAGTCGGCGATCGATCTGCCCGTGATGGCGCAGGCCAACGCCGGTCAGCCGAAGTTGATCAACATGAAGGTGGTTTACGATGAGACGCCCGAAGAGATGGTAAAGGGCATCGTGCCGCTGCTGGAGGCGGGAGCGAACATCATCGGAGCGTGTTGCGGGAGCACGCCGGACCACATCCGCGCGTTTCGCAAGGCGATGGACCAGCATTTGAAGGCGCATGCATGAAAGTAAAACTGTGTGACGTGCCCGCGGCCGCAACCGAGAAGCTGCCGCCCGCAATGGATGACAAGTCGGGCATCGGCGTTCATTATGTCGATGCGTATCTTAAGCCGATGAACGTCAAGCTCGAGGACGGGACGGCCGTGAAGTTCAAGCGGCACGGGCTGAAGATCACGCTAACCGCCGGCGGCAAGAAGGGTGACGGGCTGATGCGGCGGCTGGCCGTCAGCGCGGATCCGGTCGTCATGTTGCAAGCGGCGCTTCAGGAGGCTGCCAAGGCGGCCGGCGTCGAGCTCAGCATTGAAGACGGATCGATTTATCTGTCGATGTGACCGAGCTTGTAAGAAACATTGTGCCGCGCTGGTATCGTGGGTAAGCTATTTCAGACCGTTCGCGAACTCGTGCGGCAAAATTGCTACATTATTGGCGAGCATGCCGCTGAACGGCTGGAGGAGCGCGGTATAATGGAATGGCAGGCAGTCGAGGGCTTGGAAGACGGAACACTGCTGGCAGAAAGGCCAAACGCAAGGCCGAATCCTGCTGTAGAGGTGAGTGAGTTGCTGCCAGATGGAACTGATTTCAAAGCCGTTTGGTCGTACTTGCGCCAGGCCAACGTTGCAAAGTTAGTGACAGTTCATTTCTTTGACAGGTGATAATACATGCGTATTGAAGGTAGGCGGCTCAAGCGAACGCGACTGATTCAAAAGGGGCGATATGTCGTTTCCGTCGAGGTCGAGATGGTGATTCCGCCGGAGGACCACAGCGAGCCGTGCTATGAGGCGGAAACCGTGCAATTGCTCCGCGAAGTCGCCGAACATGCCGAGCAAGGCGACGTCGAGTGGCTGCACCGACATGGAAAGGTTTTTGAACTGGTCAATGCGCGTTGACCGCGGTCGTTATTCGCACTCAAATCCACGCAATGGAATCTTGCCGAATTCAACGCGAAATCGCGCGATCTCCCGAAGAAGCCAAGCAATTGGCCGAGATCCAGGCTCGATTTCAAACCGAGCGACCGAGCCTGGCGGAACTACTCGCTTCTGGCGATGTGACAGAGATTGTTTTGCATGGCGAATACTTGGACTCGCTCGCCAAGACGGCCAAAAGTAAGAGGCCTTGGTAATCCTAGTCAAGGATCATCCAGCGCGGTGCAAGCTGATGAGGTTGTCGCTAATGTACGGATTGCCAAAGGACTTCACCGGCGACTTCTTTATAGGACGGACTTTGGAAGCGGTGACATTTACTGTGAATACAGTGCATCTTAGGTTTGACAACGAGGTGTCGGTCACTGTCCTATCCTCGTTGCAGCACGTAACCTCATCAGCGGATGAACTGCGGGATCCCCAACCTGTTCCGCTAAGCAATTCTCGCGTGATGGAGCTACTCGGACATCGCGTTCGCGACGCGGTAGCAGTTGATTTCGGCACCCTCCGACTTATCTTCGAAAACGACCAGACTTTGAGCATTCTTGATGACTCAACGTACTACGAGTCATATTCAATTCAATGCGGTGCTAAGGAAATCTACGTCTAAGTAAAGATCACGCCTTCGAGCAAGTCTAGATCGCGGTTTGACGAATTTCGGATCGCATTTTCCTCACCGCCTCGACCAGCTTCCCTGGCCCATGCCGTATCACGTCGCAGGCCGGCAAGTGAAACTCGTCTTCCGCGCGGGAACATTCGGCCGCGACCTGGGCGTCGGAGCACTTCATCCCATTGACGGCAATGCCGATCACGCGGCAGGGGTGCATGATGTTGGCCGTCTCCTCGTAGTAGTCGATCACCTTGCGCAACGGCGGCAGGGCGACGGGGGGCGACATGCCGTGAACGTTTTTGCGGCCCAGCTCGTAGCAAACGATCAGGCCGTGCGGCATCGAGCCGTGGAGCAGGCTCAAGGTGACGCCCGAATAGCGGGGATGAAAAAGACTCCCCTGGCCCTCCAGGAGAATGACCTCGTGATGCTGGTTGGCCAGGATAAGTTTTTCCGCCGCGCCCGCCACGAAGTCGGCGATGACGCGATCGACTGCGCAGCCGCCTCCGGCTACGATCATGCCCGTCTGCCCGGTGGCGACGAAGGCGGCATCGACGCCGGCGCGATTCAGCCCCTGGGCGACTTCGACCGCGACGACCATCTTGCCGCAACTGCAATCGTTGGCCACGGTATGGATGCGCAGGCACTCCTCGCGCATGCCGACGCGCTGGGCAACGTCGCGCTCGTCGTTGCGCCGCAGATCAACCAGCTTTGCGCCATGCCGGGCGGCGGCCGCGGCGAATTCCACGTCGTCGCAAAGAAACTCGTGCAGCCCGGAAACTACCGTCATTCCCCGGGAAAGGGCCTCCAGCACGATCGGCCGCCAGTTGGCGGGAATCTTTCCGCCCGGCGGCGCGATGCCCAACAGCAGCGTATTGGCGGACGGAGCGTCCGCCAGTGCGGCCACGGCGGGAATCGACCCGCCCACGCCCAGCAGCTCGCCGCTGGTCTTGCCCGCTCCACCGCGATCCAGCACGGCCACGACCTCTTCGGGCCGGTAGCGGATCACGCACACGGCCGTTTTCGCCGTAATCGATTCGGTGTAGCCGTCAACCAGGATAATCATTCGCCGCGCGTCGGACATGGCAGATCGTGTGCCTCCATGAGCAAGTTGTCAAAGCAAGTAGGTTAGAGGTTTTTCGCGGCAGAGGCAAGTACCCGAAGTTCGCAGGAGCTATTACAATAGGCTATTCCCAAACCAACTTGCCAGCATAACACCATTGGATACCAGCAATGCTCAAATGGAATCTTGCTCCCGTCTTCGCGCTCGTCCTATCCGTCCTTGCCACAATCGGGCTGGCCTCCGATCCCGCCGCACTGGTTCCCCTGCCGGCCCAAATCCAATGGAAACCCGGACACTGCAAGCTCGGATCGGTCATTGCCTGCGATAAATCTTGCAAGGCGGAGGCGGAACAACTTGCGGCCATGCTCAGTCCGGCCACGCGAATCGACTTCCATACTCATGTTATGGACAGCAATGCGGAAACGGAGAGGCCCGCTGTCGGATTGCGAGTTGACAAGTCGTTGGGCTCAACTAGCGCGGAATCCTATCGGCTTAGCGTCACGCCGAAGCAAGTCATGATCACCGGCGCATC
Organism: uncultured Planctomycetia bacterium; assembly: GCA_963780045.1. Lineage (GTDB taxonomy): Bacteria > Planctomycetota > Planctomycetia > Pirellulales > Thermoguttaceae > JANXQG01. Next base: position 68,745 of record CAVZZZ010000001.1, read on the forward strand.
TCCGGCCGGCGTGTTCTACGGCATACAAACACTGCGGCAACTGCTGCCGGTGCAGATATTCGCAAAGACTGAACAAAAAGGCATCCAATGGAACATCCCCTGCTGCGAGATTGTCGATCAGCCGCGGTTCGGTTGGCGGGGGTTCATGCTGGACGATTCGCGGCATTTCCGCGGCGAGGACTTCGTCAAGCGGCTCATCGACCTCATGGCGATGCACAAGTTGAACCTTCTCCACTGGCACCTCAGCGACGACGACGGGTTTCGCATCGAAATCAAATCGTACCCTAAGCTGACGGAGATCGGCGGCTGGCGGGGAACGCAGTGCAAGCTGCCCAACACGCAGCGCGGCGAAACCTTCACGCGCTACGGCGGCTTCTATACGCAAGAGCAGATTCGCGAGATTGTGGCCTACGCGGCCGCCCGGCACGTGAACATCATGCCCGAAATCGATATCCCCGGCCACAGCGGCGCGGCGGCCGTGTCCTATCCGGAAATCCTCTGCGAAGGAAAAAGCACGGGCCACGTCTGGTGCGTGGGCCGAGAAGAGAACTATGAAATGCTCGATCGCATGGTGGGCGAGCTCGCGGAGCTTTTTCCCTTCGAGTACATCCACGTCGGCGGCGACGAAGTGAACCACCGCGCCTGGGCCGGCTGCGGGCGCTGCAAAGCCCTGATGGAGCGCGAAAAACTCTCGTCGCTGGGCCAGCTTCAGGGCTACTTCATCCGCCGCTACGAACAGATTCTCCGCAAGCACGGCCGCAAGATGATCGGCTGGAACGAAATTCTCAATGACGGGCTCTCCAAGGATTCGGCGATCGTCGCCTGGCAGAACGACAAGTGGGGCTATCAGGCCGTAGCCGCTGGCCGGAACGCCGTCTTCGTGCCGGGGCGTACTGCTACTTTGACATGAAGGAATCGCCCCGCGACACCTGGGGCCACACCTGGGCGGGCATCGTCCCCTTGCCCAAAGTCTACTCCTTCGATCCGCTCGCACGGCCGGGACTGACCGATGAGCAGAAAACGCACGTGCTCGGCGTGCAGGCTTGCCTGTGGAGCGAGTTCATCACCTCCAACGACCGGGCCGATTACAAGACCTGGCCGCGGTTATGCGCCCTGGCCGAAGTCGGCTGGACTCCGCAGTCCCGCCGCACTTTTACCGAATTCATGGGCCGCCTGAAAACGGGACATCTTTCGCGGTTGGACTTGCTGCACGTGGCCTATCGCGCACCGGACCCGAAATAGACGGCGAGGGGGAAGGCGAAATCAAAAATCGCCATGTATTGACAATACAGCCGCGCGCTGATAATATTACGCTGGCTTGTCAGAGAAGCGGCTGTGTCAATCGTCGGCCTGGGTTGTGGGGCAGATTGCCAGTCTGCCGGTTTCGGCAGGATTTATTCTGTCGCTTTCGTCAGATCATCAGCAATCTGTCCTACCGGACCCGCCTTGTATCTTGTCCTTGTACCTTGTCCTGGGCGAGGTGGCGTATGTCGATCGAGGTCACGTGCCCCAATGGGCATTCGATGCGCGTGAAGAACGAGTTCGCGGGCAAGTCGGGTCTGTGCCCTTACTGCAAGGCCCGCATTTCAGTCCCTGCGAACGCCGTCTTGCAAGTCGCCTCTAGTGCGACCTGCCGCCTCTCGGAGGACGATCTCCTGGCGGTCTTGAAACCTCCCCGTCCGGTTCCGCAAACGGCTGTTGCCGTGGCGCCTTCGTCGCGCCCGCTCGCCTCGCATGTGCAGGCCGGCGCGGAAGTTCCGCCGCCGCCGACCCGCTGCGCGGGTGCCCCGCCGCAGCAGCAAGCCCCGCACGACGAGGCGGCAAAGAAGACCGCTGCCGACCCGCTTAGCTCGGTGTTCGTCAACCGCCGCAGGGTCTGCCCGAAGTGCTGCGAGATCGTTCCTTTTTCCAGCAAGGAATGTCCGCAGTGCGGAATTTCGCTGTCGGGCTGGTCGTTCCCTCTGCCCGAAGAAACGGCCGGGCAAGAAGGCCGCAAGGCGTTGTGCCACTATCTGGGCCTTCGCAAGCAGGGCGAGGTAATGATCGTCCGCTTCGGCGAGCACCGCATCCTCGACGAGGCGTGCGTGAAGAAGTTTGCCGATGAGCTCTTCCAAGTGGCCGACCGCAACGACTGCCAGAACGTGCTTTTGAACTTCATCGGCGTCGTGGGGCTTTCCAGCGCCATGCTGGGCGTGATGCTCATGCTGCGGAAGAAGATCGGCCAAAAACGCGGCAAGCTCAAGCTCTGCCTTGTCGGCCCGGAGATCATGGACATCTTTCACGCCACGAAGCTGGGCCAAATCTTCGACATCCTCGGCACCGAGCAGCAAGCGTTGAAGGCGTTTGGGTGAGACTACGGTTTCTTGGCGTCACTTTCCTTCTTCCCGGCCGGGTCCGGCTTCTTCTCGCCCGGCTCAGACTGCCTCTCTATTTCCACGTGCGTATTCCGCAAGGCGTATGTAAGCGTGACGACGAGCGGCTCCTGGTCTTCCGCCTTAAAGACGATGACCTGTTTGACCTCGTTGGGCGGAATGTCCTGCTCCGCCGCGAAGCCGAGGTCCGCCATCGCGGCGCGATAGTAATCGGCCACCGCCTGCAGGTCGCGTGGAACGCTGCACTGCATTACGCAGGCGGAGTCGTCGAACTCGACGTCGGCCGCATCGGACGGTGCGGGCAATTGATGGCCGATGGCGCCGATAAAGTAGTTGACCCGCGACCGCACTTTCTTTTCGCCCGTTGGAGCGGCACTTACCAGCACGCGCAGCGAGTTGCCGTATTTGCGGTATTCGTCGCGGACAAAGTTGGGCGAATCGGCTTTAATCTCGTAGGGCTTGCCGTACGCCTGCCAGCCGCCGTGCAGCAGGACGTTCCGCACGGACGAAGCCGTGTCCGCGACCTTCATGTCGGTAAAGTAGACCGTGGAGAGCCGGCTGCTGTAGCCCTTTTCGGCGCCGGGCAGTTCCGGCAACTTGCTACTGTCGCAGGCGCCTAGATTGCCGATGGAGAGCAGCTTGTCGTCCTTTTGCGGCGCCTTGGCGCCTTTGGCCGTGTTGGGAATAAGGGAAAGAAAGATCGCGTCGTTGCCTTTTTGGAAAAGCGCCGACGCCGATTCGTCTTCCGCCCGGTCGTCGGCAGGCGCCGCGGAAGGTTTCCAGCCGAGCTTTTCCAGGGCCGCGCGATAATGCGCGACGATCGTCGCCGTCTTGCCGCTGACGGCGCCTTCCAGCCGATCGGCCGTGCGAATGATAAACTTCGTTCCCTCGAGCTGCGGCAGCGAACGGAGGTCAATGGCGCGGGGCTGGCGCGGCTTGGGCGGCGCGGCGCTCGGAGCCGAAGCCTTCTGGCCCGATGCGTTCGCTTCGTCGCCGCTGTCAGTGCCGCGGTTGGCCGGTTGCCCGCCACAGCCGCTTAATATCGCGACGCCGAAGAAGACCGCGAAAAGCGAGAGCGAGCATCTGCGAGTTCTCGGCACCGGTTTTTCTCCTGAAAACAATTCTCCAAACAAGTCTAGTGTCTCTGGAGGGGACGGACAATGCCACAGGGCCGATTGACACTCAAGCGCCGTCCATTTAATGTAAGCGGAATCGGTGAATCGCCGAATTTGGATCCGAGGGCAAGCATGGTCTCGCCGTCGGCCGCCGGCAGTGTGTGCCTTTCGTGCTCCGCACGAGGGGCGAGCCCAACCCCGTGCAAACGTAAATGAACACCGGCAAACTCGTCCGCCTCAATCGCATATTCTCTCATCCGTCGGGACGGCTTTGCTCCGTGGCCGTGGACCATTTTTTGGGATATTCGCATGGACTGCCGCCGGGATTGCGGCACATGGCGAAGACCCTGGCGGCGGTAGCTTCGGCGCGGCCCGACGCCGTAACGATGCAGAAGGGTTTTGCGGCCTCGGCGTGGCAGCCTTATGCGGGCCGCATTCCCCTGATCGTGCAGAGCACGGCCGCCCGCCCCGACGATACCGCCCGGCAGCAAATCGCCGACCCGGAGGACGCGGTGCGTCTGGGGGCCGACGGTTTCGCGGTGGCGGCGTTCGTCCGCGGCGCGACGGAAGCGGACTACGTGCGGACGGTCGCCGATTGCGTGCGCCAGGCGGCCAGGTTCGAGATGCCGGTGATCTGCCACGTCTATCCGCGCGATTCCAGCCTGAATATAACCTTCTCGCCGGAAGACATAGCCTGGGCGGTGCGCTGCGCGGTGGAGGTGGGCGTGGATGTCGTGAAGACGCCCTACTGCGGCGACGTGGAGAGCTACGCGCAAATCGTCGCCGATTGCCCTGTGCCGATAGTCGCCGCCGGCGGTCCGAAGGCCGACACGCTTCGCGCCGCGCTGGAGATGGCTGCGGCGGTGGTGCGCAGCGGCGCCGCGGCGCCGTCATCGGCAGGAACATTTGGGGCTTCGAGAATATCGCCGCCGCGGTCCATGCCTTCAAAGCCGTCATCCACGACGGCCAGAGCGCCGATGCGGCCCTTCGGCAGATGGAGACAGCTCAAGCGACCTAAGGGCGGGCTTGATGCTTTCGCCGCGCCAAGGAGTATAATTCACCTAACGACATTTCGAGGAAATGAGCATATGACGATCCAGCTTACCGAGGAGCAATGGGCCGACGTTCAACGCGGGGAGACGCCGGTTAGGGCCGTCGATCCCGCGCAGAACGCGACCTTTGTCTTGGTGCGCGCCGACGTGTACGACCGCTTCAAGTCGTTGTTTGAGGATGATCCTGTGACCGAGCAGGAGCGTCTGTTTCAACTCCAGCAATTCTGCAAGCGTGCCGGCTGGGACGACCCCGAAATGGACGTCTACGACGATCTCGACCCTCGCCGCAAATGATGAGTGTCTCCCGCGGCGACATCGTGCTGGTCGATTATCCCTTCAGCGATCGAACCGGCAGCAAGGTCCGTCCCGCGCTCGTCGTGCAGGCGGACACATTGAATCGCCGAATCACCGATACGATTCTGGCAGCCGTGAGCCGCTCGACGCACCGCGCGTCGCCCACGCAGTTGTTCATCGACATCTCGACGCCTGAGGGCAGCGGGACCGGGCTTCGGCAGGACTCGATGATTCAAATCGAGAATCTGCTGACGTACGACCAGCGGCTGGTTATAGCGAAAATCGGAAATCTCGCGCCATCACTCTTGCCGCGAATACAAGCCTGCCTCAAAGCAGCACTGGATTTGACGTGAGAGCCCCTTCGATGCTTTGCGATAGATTGCATCCCACGAAATACGAGGCAGCCAATGCGCCAGTCGGAAATATCTTCCGCCGATGAATATCATCAGGTCTTACATGGCATCTTCGCCATGCTCCTCAAGGGTTTTGCCATTCATGCGGCTCGATGCTCGGCTCCGCTCGACCCCCGCGAATCCCGCATTAAGACCCTACTCGACGGCTTCAGGGTAGTCCGGGAGCGGGCTGAGTCGACAGCAAACGCCGTTGCGGTCGTGAATCACCAGGCGTTCCGTATTCTTCTCGCAGGCTACAGCGATGCGGTTGAGGCCTATCGCCAGAAGCAAGAAGAGCATGCGGACGATTTCAATCTGCTAGCGGTGATGCGACTAACCGGAAAGGAAATCCGTCACAGCATGGTTCTTGCGTGGCTGCTCGATCACGACATGCGGAAACTTGGCACCCACGCTCAAGGGACGTTGGGGTTCCGGCTGTTCCTTAAGCAATTCGGTCTGCCGGCGCATTACGCCAACTGCAAGTATTGGGTGAGCCGCGAAGAACGCGGTCAGGATTCGATCATTGACATCGAAGTGGGTAGTCGTGGACGGTTTTTGATCCATATCGAGAACAAGATTTGGGCGTCGGAGGGTGCTGATCAGACTGACCGCGAGTGGGCAGACTTGCAGCGGCGGGCAAAGGAACTTGGCATCGATGCCAGGGCTGACAGCGCTCCGGTCCACGCGATGTTTTTGACCCCGCACGGCACCAAAGCAGCCAATAGAAACTTTGTTAGCATTTCATGGGGCCGGGTGATTCGGGTATTGGAAGCGTTCGCCAACCAGGCGAAACCAACCGACGTGAAGTTGTTTGCTGCGCACTATGCACGAGCATTGCGGCGGTTCATTGTAACCCAGGACTTCGGAGAGGAAGAACATGGCGAAGGAACTGATGAACGAGGCTGAGCGTTTCCTGCTCAAGCATTGGGAAGAATCCCGCTTGCTCGAAGAGTCGATGGATGGGGTGCGTACGAAGTACAAGGAAGTTTTCGAGCGGATCATTGAGGCAGTAAGGGAAGCTCATCCAGAGCTTGATAGCAGCAAAGTGTACGTAACGCAGTTTTGGGGGACGGGTTCAATCCGAGTCGGAAGAAGGTCCTGGCCCGGCGGGGATAGTGACAGGCCACCGGGATTTTGGATTTGGAATCTGCGCCTGGAAATGCTTGCATCCGAAGATTCCGACCAGCCGAGCGTGAACATTTATTTTAGCGACAAAGCTGCGAAGAAGTGCCATTTGGATATAGCGGCCGCGAAAGCTGAATTGTCCGCAGAAGCCCAGAAGCTCCTCAGCCCTGAGGAATTCGAGGGAACGGGGAAGGGAGATTCAGACGATACACTGCTCAGACTCGCGGCGCCGACAAAGGCGGAATTGCTCGAACTGCTCGCGGATGGCGACGGACAGAAGTTCGTGGAGCGATTCGTGTCACTGTTCGACCTGATGGCTCGCTTCGTGCCGACGCTGGATAAGCTTTTCAAGACAGCCTCAGCAGCAAACCAAGCCGATTGACGCCACAAGCTCATGAAGTCGAAACCCCTTGCCACGCCAAGCATCAAGCCGTCTTCCAGCCGGTGAATCCGGGAACCAAGGGCGCCAGCGCGTTTGCGACAATCGCGGGCCGCCTGCCGAAGCCGCTTTGGCAAGAGTAATAAAAAGGGGAATAAAGGTGACGGACACCAGATTTGGGCATCATGGGTTGTTTGATCGCCCGAGTCTATCTATCATTCCCAGATATGGCGACAATCAACACCTGCCGCGGGGCGTCAGCTTTCTGTCTTGCCGCACAAGCGCATATGCCCCGGCGAACCGACGCCGTGGAAGCGGGCGCAAAACAACCAAAAACGCAAACAAGGGGGGAAGCGATTTCCAGTCCCTCTCTTATTGCATAGAATGAGTACATGCCACTGACAATCGATATCACGCACGAACTGGAGTCTCAAGTCCGTCAACGCGCCTGCGCAACAAGGACTCGACGTGACCGAGTACGTCAGCCGCACTCTCCGAGAACACCTGCGCGGGGCGGAGCCCTCCGATAATCGACACCTTTCTGCTGAAGAGTCCCGGCTCTTGCAGGAAATCAACCTCGGATTGCCGGATGCGACCTGGCATCGATACCGAGAACTCCTCCCTAAGCGCAGCGCAGAGACGCTAACGGCGTCGGAACATGCGGAGTTGATCGCCATCTCGGATCAGATCGAAGAATTGGACGCTCGCCGGGCGGAGCGGTTGGTGGAACTGGCCCGAGTCCGCCAGACGTCGGTGGCCGCCCTCATGGAGCAACTAGGGATCAAGGCCCAACCCTATGCCTGAAGGCCGCGTCAGCGAGGCGAACAAGCGGGTTGTGGCGGAGCGCGCGGGCGGATGCTGTGAATACTGCCGCTCGCAGGCGCGGTTTTCCTCCGATTCGTTCTCGATCGAGCACATCGCGCCGCGAGTCCGCGGCGGGAACTCCGATCCAACCAACCTGGCTTTGTCGTGCCAAGGGTGCAATAACCGCAAATTCATTGCCACCGAGGCGATTGACCCATCCACCGGCGAGTTGGCGCCGCTCTACAATCCGCGTGAGCTCCGCTGGAGCGAGCATTTTGCCTGGAATGAAGACTTTACGGTACTGGTCGGCATGACGCCGACTGGACGCGCAACAGTCGTGAAACTCGCATTGAATCGGGCGGCTGTCGTCAATCTGCGGCGCGTGCTGCGCGCCGCAGGTGAACATCCCCCGCTCTCCCCCGGCTAATCGAGTCTTGCGAAGACGGGATTGACGGATAAAATGGGCGGCAACAAAGGGACCAAACTATGACGCGACCAATTACTTTATGTGCCGGCCAATGGGCCGACCTGCCGCTGGAAACCTTGGCCGCGAAGGCCCGTGATTTCGGCTTCGACGGCCTTGAGCTCTGCTGCAACGGCGACCACTTCAACGTTGCCAAGGCGATGTCCGATGCCGGCTATTGCGAGGGGCAGCGGCAGAAGCTGGCCAAGTACGGCTTGCGGATGTTCTCGCTCAGCAATCACCTCGTTGGCCAGGCTATTCTGGACCCGGTCGATTTGCGGCACAAGGCGATCCTGCCGGACCACGTCTGGGGCGACGGCGATCCGGAAGGCGTGAGCGCCAGGGCCGCCGAGGAACTGAAGAACACCGCTCGGGCGGCGAAGAAGTTGGGCCTGCATGTCGTCAACGGCTTCACCGGTTCGAGCATTTGGCACTTGCTCTACTCGTTCCCGCCCGTGCCGCCGGCCATGATCGACGCCGGGTTCGCGCTGCTGGCCGAGCGGTTTCATCCGATCCTCGATGTTTTCGCCGAGTGTGACGTGAAGTTCGGATTGGAGGTCCATCCGACGGAGATCGCCTTTGACATCCACACCGCCCAGCGGGCGCTGGCCGCGCTGGACAACCGCCCGGAGTTCGGTTTCAATTTCGATCCCAGCCACCTGATCTGGCAAGGCATCGATCCGGCCAAGTTTATCCGCACGTTCCCCGACCGCATCTACCACGTTCACATGAAGGACGCGCGGGTGACGCTGGACGGCATCAACGGCATCCTGGCCAGCCACTTGAATTTCGGCAACCCGCGCCGCGGCTGGGATTTCCGCTCGCCGGGCCGCGGCGGCGTCGATTTCGAGTCCGTCATCCGCGCCCTAAACGACATCGGTTACGACGGCCCGTTGTCCGTCGAGTGGGAAGACAGCGGCATGGAGCGGGAACACGGCGCGCGCGAGGCCTGCGCGTTCGTCCGTCGGTTGGACTTCGAGCCCAGCCGCGTCGCCTTCGACTCGGCGTTCGACAGAAAGGGATGAAGGAAGAGGGATGAGAGATGATCGCTCATCCCTCATCTTTCATCTCTCACCCGCACTTAAGGGAGCTTGCCAATGAATTCCGATCACCATGCACTGGCGCAAGAACTGGAAGCGGGACTGGCCGAGCTGCCGATGTTCGATGCCCACTCGCACCTCGTGGGCAACCACCTCGGCGCCCGCGGCCTGCATGACATCCTGCTCTATCACATGGTCGTCAGCGACCTCTACGCGGCCGGATGCCCAAGCGGCGCACGACTGACCCAGTATCCAGGATGGCCGAGCGACGAAGAAGCGCGCCAGCGGCTCACCGAAGCGATTCCCTATCTTCGCGATACGCGGAACACCGCCTGTTCCTGGGGCCTGCGTTTGATCTTTCAAGACCTCTACGGCTGGCGCGAGCCGATTACTTTGGATAATTGGCGGCGGTTGGACGGCATGATTCGGGAACGCGCCGGCGACCGCGGCTGGTGGTACTCGGTCTTGGACCGGCTCAACATCCAACGGACGTGTGCCGAGAGCGCCCGCCGCGAGAACGGCGAGGACGATGCCCGGCTGCAGTATTCGATCGAGTGGTGCTTCTTCACGCGCTCGCAATGGGGCGAGTTCGACACGGCGCTTTATGAATTGGAGCGGGCATGGGGCCGCAAGCCCGAGTCCGCCACGCCCATCGGCGGCGGCCAGCGCCCGCCCACGGACCGCACGATCCGAAGCTTGGACGACGTTCATGCGGCCGTAAAGCACTACGTCGACCACATCCCTTACGAGCTGGTGATCTCCACGGCCGCCGGCGTCTCCACCGAGATCGATTTCCATGACGTCAGCGACGCCGAAATGTCGGCCGCCTTGGCGCGACGGACACAAGCCGGCCCGGCCGAACGCGACACCTACGCTTCGTACATCAACGAGGCCTTCTTGACCGGCCTGGAAAAGCACGCCGACACGATCGTCTACCAGTTCAGCCTCGGCGCCGAGCCTTTGCCCTACGAGACGGGCAGCCGCCTTTCGCAGCGGACTATCGGGCAGTTGGCGGAAATGATCGCCCGGCACCCGCGGCTGCGTTTCCAGTGCTTTGTCTCCAGCCGTCACGCCAACCAGTCGCTGTGTACGCTGGCGCGCGAGCTGCCCAATTTCAGCTTGGCCGGCTATTGGTGGCACAATTTTTTTCCCGACATAATCCGGCAGGTCATTGCCGAGCGGTTGGACATGTTGCCCGTCAACAAGCAAGTGGGATTCTTTTCCGACGCCTATTGCGTGGAATGGGCCTACGGGAAAGCCCTGCTCGTGCGAAAACAAATGGCGCAAGTGCTGGCCGACAAGGTCCGGCAAGGCCAATACACTCGCGACGATGCCCTGGCGATCGCCAAGGCCATCTTCTACGAGTCGCCGCAGACCTTGCTGGGCATGGTTTCGAAGGCGGCCTCGTCGTAGGGCAGATTGCTAATCCGCGATATTAAATTGAGACGGATTGGCAATCCGTCCTACAAATGGCCAAGAAAAAATGACTGAAGCCGCGCGTTGCAGAATTCCTCGACCAGACTGCGGCCCTGCTGGGGCAGCTCGACCGGACCGCAATTGTAGGGGCAAGCGAGTTGTTGTTGGACTGTTATCGCCGCCGCGCGCGGGTCTTCACGGCAGGCAACGGCGGCTCCGCCTCCACGGCGCAGCACTTCGCCTGCGACCTGGCGAAGTTCGTGATTCCCGACGGCGCGCGGCCGTTCGACGTCCGCTGCCTGACCGACAACGTGCCGCTCTACACCGCCTGGGCAAACGACGAGCCCCGCGAGGATGTCTTCGTCAACCAGTTGCGCGGACTCTTGCAGCCGGACGACGTGCTGGTCCTTGTCTCGGTCCACGGCGGCCAGGGGTTTTCCGCCGACTTGGTCCGGGCAGTGCGATACGCCAACGAGGTCCACGCGCGCTCGATCTCCCTGGTCGGATTCGACGGCGGATTACTGCATAAGGAATCGACGTGTTCCATCCTTGTGCCGGTGGAATCAACGCCGCAAACCGAGGCAATTCACGTCGTCATCCAGCACCTGCTCATGCATCTGCTGAAACGTGAATTGGCCGACGGCGCGGGCTCTTCGTAGCACTCCGGACGCATGGGGCGACGCTATGCTTGATGAAACGATCTTCCGCGGCAGCCGGTTGTGCATCGTGGGCAGCATCTGTCGCGACGTGAAAACGGCGCCGATCCATGCCGCACAGAGCCTGCTTCGCGACGGTGAGACGCCCACCGATTTCATCGTGGAGACCGTTGGCGGCGGAGGCGCCAACAGCGCGCTCTTTGCCGCCGGGCTTGGCGCGGAAACCCGCTTTGCCGGCAAGCTGGGCGACGACGCGCTAGGCAGCAAAACTCCGGCAGACCTTGCTCGACCGGGGCGTTGCCACGTTCATCCGCCGCGATCCCGCCGTGCCAACGGGCAGCTCCCTGGCGCTGACTTATTCCAACGGCTGCCGCCACTTCATCAGCCACCAGCCCAACAACAACACGCTCGATTTCTCCGACATCGACCTCGCCATGCTGGACGCCGGCGAACATCTGCTGCGGGCCGACGTCTGGTTCTCGGAGCCCATGTTGCGCGATGGCAACGCCCGGCTTCTGCAAGCCGCCCGCGATCGAGGGCTGGCCACGTCGTTGGACCTCAATTGGGACCCCTGCTGGGGCTCGGGCGATGATGCGCTGGTCCGCGCGCAAGGATCGGTCCGGCGGATCCTGCCGTTGGCCGACATCGTCCACGGCAACGTCAATGAATTGAACCGCTTTGCCGACTCGACCGATTTGTCCACGACGCTCCGGCGGCTTGTCGAGTGGGGCGCGGGCGCCGTGGTCGTCCATCACGGGGCCCAAGGCGCCGGCTACTATGGCGACGCCCAGCTCGTCGTCGAGCCCTGTGCTCCCGTGGTCAGGCATGTCAACGCCACCGGCTGCGGAGACTTATTGAGCGTTTGCATGATACTGCTTCACCGGCACGTCGAGATTCCGATTGATCAGCGGCTCCGCCTGGCCAATCGCATCGTCGCCGATTTCATCGAAGGGAATCGCGATTTCCTGCGGCGAATGTGATGCCGACTGTCGTAAGTCTAACTGGGGAACAAGGATTTGAACCTTGACTAACTGATCCAGAGTCCATGCCACCCATACAAACCACTTGGGAACAATACCGCAAACACCGGAGATTTGCAAGTATCGTTGACGCAAGCCCTGCCCGGCAACCATCGAACCGGGCAGGGTTTGTCAACACTTCGATCAACAGTTGACGGCCGACGGCAACGACTCGCGCGGTCAACTAGCCCGGCAAGGTCGATGCCCTGTCGCGCCCGTAGGACGCAACCAGAGGCCCGCGGCGGGCACGTCGCGCGGCGGAACGGCTTGCGGGTCGTCAAGGCGACGGATGCGGCGGACGTGACGACGGCGAGCGGACGGACGGGCGGTAGACGGGCGGCGGAAGGAACGGCGGGACTCCGACCGCGGCGGAAAAAAAACCGACCCCTGCCCTTCGCGCGGCGATACGGGCAGCGCCTATTCCCCTCAAACTCCGCAGTAGAAATCGAGTTAAGATACGCAGTCTAGGGCGATTTCAGAGGAAACTAAGCCTGTTGAGACCGTGTTGCCGGAGTGTTCGCCTACTATTGTGCATCGTCCCCGTGTGGTTCCCGAGTGGTTCCCGCATCTACTCAACAGCTTCTCAACAGCTTCTCAACAGCTACTCGCATCTATGCACATGCAAGGGCAAGTGGGGGGGCGTTGATCTGTTGATCGGCCCTCGTTTTCGCTCCCCGGCGACGTTGACGACGTGGTTGCGTCCATCGTGCGAATCGCGGCGAATACTGGCGGCGGCCGGACGCATGGCGGTCTGCCGGACGGCGTTTTTTGGGGTACAATGGCTTTGCGGAGAAAACCCTTGAAGTATATTCACCGCGCCGGACGACGGAGCAAAATCAATGTACTGGTTCAACACTCAGACGGACGACCACGGCAATATCCGGGTCGTGGTCCCGCACAACAGGCAGACGGACGTAGCCGAATCCCTGCGAAAGAGCGAGGATCAGGGCGTGCCGGAGCACGTGGCAATCACGCTGCTTCAAGATCAGTTGGCGCGACTACAAGCGTTGCTCGCGCCGCTGGCCCCGCTGCCGCCCGGTGCGCAGGCCGGCAACGCCCACCATCCCGCGTCGGTCGCGGCACGTTCCCTATGGCTGGCGGCTCTGCGCTGGCGACAATCGAAAGCTGGTGCCCGATCGCGCGGAAGTAGAAACGATAGCCGTTGTCCGAGTCCTGGCTAGCAAGGGATTGAGCCAGAGAGAGGTTTGCCGACGCTTGGACCAGCAGGGCCGCACGCGCCGCGGTAAGCAATGGGGCGACGGCGGCGGGCATGGGCTGGTCCGCTCGATCTTGCGGCGGACGGGGTGTGTCCGGTAGGGGGACACTGTACACGTAATCCCCGCGGCACGCGCGAGGCGGCGGGGTTGCAATCCTTAGCCGTCCGATTAGACTGGTAGGGCGCTGGGTGTCCGGCGGGGTAGCTCCCCGTCGAACCGAAGCCGACCGGCGACGACTGCCTTCCCTACCTTTTGGCCGTCGTCCCCGGCCGGGCCTGGCATAAGGTGGGTTCTATGGCTTGTGCATAGCCAGTTTGGAACGTTCCTATTACGCTCGCGTGTCCTGCACATCGCGGACTCGTTGCGCACAAGCGGCCCACCTTCGCAGTCGATAAGACGGAGAATACCGCGAGCCGTGCCGACCGCACGGCGATGAACACAATTTGATCGACGCGCAAGCGTCCAACTGTTTCGCTCGAAACCGCCAACCTGAGCGCAAGCTCTTGAACAGTAGACACAGCAGGACCGCGCCCCGAAAGGGGCGTCGGCCATGCTGTTCTACTGTGCCCCTTGGCGGGGGCCGAGCGAGCGGCATCGGACGGCGCCCTTTTTGTTCGGAGGTGAAAAATGGCTGGCAGGTTTCTCGCAATTCGTGAACGGCTCAAGGCCCCGCTGAGTTGCTGCGTCCTCTTGTATATCTACAGCGTTTTCGGCGCGTCATGCTACTTTAGCTGGCAATTTGCCGCGAGCACGGCTTTTGGTCCTATATCGTCTATGGGGATTTCGTTTCGTTTGGGAAGGGGGCTGTCTGGCCCTATTTCGCCTTGCGGGGAGCCTTCGGCAACCCGGCCGTTTCCGTCAGTCCCGCCGACAAGGCGATTGAACGGGGCAGCGCAGCCGCAACAAAGGAGGATTGGGATTCGGCTATCACGGAGTTTACGGAGGCCGTCCGGGTCGATCCGAAACGCGCGGAGGGATATTGTGGCCTAGGCATGGCTTACGGCGAGAAGCACGATTGGGACAAAGCCATTGCAAACCTGAGTGAGGCCATTCGACTGAACCCGAAATACGCACAAGCCTACTCTCGGCGCGGCTGCGCTTACCTTGGGAAGGGCTGCCCAAACTCTGTCTTCAAGAAAAACGGCACCAACGTAACGGGTCTCATCGGGGCCGCTGCCTGGGGCTTCCTCGGACTGGGCAAGGCCGAGTTTGACAGAGCCATCGCCGACTTCACGGAAGTCATCCGTCTCAAGCCGGACTGCGTGAAGCCTACTACGGCCGTGGCGTGGCCTACGGCATGGAGGGCGAAAAGGATAAGGCGGACGCCGACTGCGCTGAAGCCAGAACGCTCGGGTACAAGCCATGAACCTCAAGAGAACGTGCGTCGTTGCGAATCCGGTTCTGCTGGCGCCGGCGCGGACGGCGCGGCACCGGAGCGCATGAGCGCGGGAGCGGTCGATCAGGATTTGGTCTTATGGGGCTTGGTTGTCATAGCCGTCGTTTTCGTTGGCTACCTGGTCTTCACGTTTCGGAAAGGTGTCGATTGGCGCAATCTCGTGCCGACGTTGCGGAAAACGGGCGTCACACTGGTTGTGAAACTGGCTGCTGTGGGGATTCTTGTCGGAAGCTTTGGACAACAGGGATTCGGATACTACAACCTGTTGCGATTTGTCGTCTGCGGCGCGGCCGCGTATGCGGCGTTTCTCGCGTCAACGATCGACAAAGCGGGGTGGGTCGTCACGTTCGCGGTAGTCGCGCTGCTATTCAATCCGATCATCCCGGTTCGACTGGATCGCGGGATTTGGACGCTCGTTGACTTAGTAGTCATTCTGCTTTTCCTTGTCTCTGTCGTGGCGGTTGACCGCCATTTGCCGCGCGAGTAGATTGACGATCATCGGGACGGCCGGCGGCAATAGCTATGCCCCGGCCAAGCGGTCCCCGGCGCGGTGGTGCCTCTGCTTTCCGTACCTCCGCATCTGGGGCCGGCCCGCATCGAAAGGTAACTTCTCATGGCTGACTCTCAGCAGTCCTGTACGTGGTTTGAGATCGCGCAAAAAGGTCGATACTCTTCTCAGGCTTCCGGCGCAAGGGAGCGTTTCCGGGAGCGAATCCAAGAGGCCGCGGTCGAGTGGCAGCGGGGGACTGACCTGGACCCCGATGTTAGCCCGCCCTTGCCCGTTCCCGATCGGGAGGTATCGCTTGCCGAGCGTTACACGGTGTTGGCCGCGGTCTGGGATGCTGTTTGGAAGGGCGCGGCGAAGATCGACCTTTGGCCGGAAATGCGCTGGCCAGACGAACGGGAGGGCATCCCCTATAAGCTGCTGGTCTGCACGGTGCATGATGACCACAACAACAGCGAACAGCCGATTTACCAGCACAAGCCCAGTGCGCGGACGACCGCGAAGGACAGGGGGATGGTGTGGACTTGGCTTGCCGACGTGGAATCCGACTTGACCAGTGGCAACCCGGCGGCGGCCGATGCTCCCACCGGGAAGCCCGCGGCGACAGCAGCGGCCCCAGCGCCCGAAACGGTCAACGCGGCAGAGATGGAGCGGTGGCTGTACCTGATAGGCGATGGCGACGCGGTAAAGGTTCTGACCATCGCAAAAAATCAAGCCTTGACCGTTGACCAACGGATGCGGGATCTTGTGAAGCTGGACCGGCGATATGAAGGGTACGATTCACCGCACTGGGCGGAACTAATGGCCGTTACCCCGGCCGCGGTCAGGCAGACCGATTTTTGGAAGAGCCGGAAGCATCGGACAGAGTGGCGCAAGTAGTCTATTGCTTACGCGGCCCTTGCGCGTAAGCTGACAATTCCAAAGTTTTTTGGGCGGTTTCCTCCGGGAAATCGCCCTTTTTCGTATCGTGCCGCAAAGATTTGCTCACGCGATTGCTTACGCATGGCCCTTTGAGCGGAGGGCCATGTTATGGCGGACGTTCAAGAACAACTCGATTTTCTCTTGTCGGTTGACCGGCTTATTTCCGCGGCCGATGAAGCCCGACGAAAACGCGACCGACTGCTACGCGCGGGGCGGGATGCCGGTGCGGAGAAAAGCAATAGTGACAAGCAAGACGCCAAAAGTCAGGGAGGCAAGCCGTGAAGACCGCCCCTCACAATCCCGCCAAGCGTGCCCCCGCCGTCGTTCGATCCGGGGAAGTCTACAGCCTTGCCGAGCTACGGCGGCGGTTGCAATGGCAAGAACACGCGGTCAGGCAGGCTAGAGTGAAGGGCTTGCGGCTGGTCGTCTTCGGACGGCAAAAGTATGCACTTGGTTCCGACGTGTTGAAGTTCTTTGAACGGCTGGCCGAACAACAGGCCGGCAACCGCGACGGAGGGCAAGCGGAATGACAACAGCCCTTGCCGTGGCGAAAGCCGACGTTGCTGAAATCCGGCGCACCCTCGACCTGTTGGCCGTCCCCAGCGGCGTTGTCGAGATTCGAGCCTTGAAGATTCCCGGCCGCGGCAAGGCTTACAACGCGGCCGGTTACTTCACCGATTTGGACAAGGCCGCGGAAGCGGCGGCGGCCCTCGACGCGAGAAAGGCCGGCGGCGTGTACGTTGTCCTAAACGAAGTCAATCCGGCCCTCTACGCACGTTCACCGGACCAGACGACAGATTACCTCGACCCGTTGACCGGCGACGGCGACATTATCCGGCGTCGATGGTTGCCCCTCGATTTTGACCCGATCCGGCCGGCGGGAATTTCGGCAGCATACAACGAGCATTGCAACGCGGAAGACGTTGCCCGGAAGTGTTGGGCGTGGTTGTCTTCTCTTGGCTGGTCGTCCCCAATTCTAGCTGACAGCGGCAACGGAGCACACTTGCTCTATCGTATCGACCTACCGAACGACGAGGCAAGCACGGCCCTTGTACGCGATGCAATCGCGGCCGTTGCCGAGCGGTTCACCGGCAATGGCGTTGACGTTGACTTAAAGGTTTTCAACGCGGCCCGAATTTGGAAGTTGTACGGCACGACGGCCCGCAAGGGGCACGACACATCCGACAGGCCGCATAGACTAGCCCAGCTTGTCAACGTACCCGAATCAATCGAGATTGTGCCCGTCGAGTCGCTTCAAGCCCTGGCGGCGACGGCAAGCAAGCCCGAGCCGTCGAGGCCCTCGACGAACGGCGACGGGCAGGGGCAACCGTTCACAAGCCGGTTGGACGTAGGGCGATGGTTGACCGAACGGGGCCAAAGCTTCAAGGTGAAAGACCGGCCCGACCGCTTCGGCCGCACAGTGTACGCGCTTGAAGTTTGCCCGTTTGATTCGTCGCATGGTGGCAGCGATGAAGTAGCGATTTATCAGGCCGCGGACGGAGCGCTTGCGGCCGGCTGCAAGCACAACAGTTGCAACGGCCGCGGTTGGCAGCAATTCAAAGAGCGAATCGGCAAGCCCGACCTGACGCATTGGGACCCGCCACTATCGGACCATCGAAACAATGGAGAGGCATACAAGGGCACGGCGGGCGATGCGAACAGCACGGCGGCCGGCGACAAGAAGGACCGCTTTCCGCTCGTCACTTGTGCGGCCCTCGACGCGGCCGACTATACTCCGCGGGCGATTATCAGCGATTGCATGTACGCGGACCATCCGGCGGTTGTCGGCGGCATGTTCAAGACGCTAAAAACTCTCGTTGCGGTTGACGGGGCAATCTCGATTGCAAGCGGGCGTCCGTTTCTCGATTCGTTCACCGTGGCCGAACCGTTGGGCGTTGTCTTTTTCAGTGGTGAGGGCGGACCCAGCATGATGCAAGACTACGGCCGGCGTATTGCCGATGCCAAGGGCTTGCGGCTGGCCGATGTTGGCAACCTTCGTTTTTGCTTCACCATTCCGAAGCTGGAAAGCCTAACCGACCTGGACGAAGTGCAGCGGATACACGATGAAACCGGAGCGGCGGTCCTGTTTTTCGATAACCTGATGCTGTGTATGTCGGGCGACGAAGCCGGCAACGTGTTCAAGATGGGCCAGATTCTCGGCGGGGTTATTCGGATATGCAACGAACGCGGAATCACCCCGGTTTTTCTTCACCATTTCAAGCGGGCGCGAACGGACCCCTTTGCACCTGGCGAGCTACTCGACTTGACCCAAGCGGGAGCGGCCGAAGTTGCCGGGCAATGGTTGCTGAATACTCGACGGGAAGCCTACAACCCCGACAACCCCGGCGAGCACAAGCTATGGCTGAACATCGGCGGGCGGTTGGGACATGGCCGGCTACATGCCCTCGACGTACACGAAGGGCGATTATCCGACCCCGGCGGCCGGCGTTGGAAAGTGGAGGTCTTGAAGCCCAATGAGGTACGGCAGGAGGCCGACAGCCGGAAAGCGGAAGTCAAGCGGCAGCGGGCCGATGAACGGGCGGCGGACGCGATCGACAGCGACCGGAAGGCCGTCGTTAGGATTCTCGCCAAACTGAAAGCCCCCGAAACCAAGACGGGAATCCGCGGGCGGGCTGGATTCGGCAGCGAACGATTCAACCGAGCGTTTTACAGTCTGTCCGAAGACGGCACCATCCGGCCCGTGGAAGTGATGAAGGGCAAAGGCAAGCACCCTTATGAGGCATGGCGGCTGAGGGCTGAGGACGAGACCTGACACCCGTTCTCATCCGTTCTCACCCGTTCTCATCCGGTATGAAAACGGGTGTTCACACCGGTTCGCCCCGCCCCTACGTAGTAGAGGGGCGGGCGGACGGATGAACGAAGGAAAAAGAACATGACAAACGAACGAAGCAAGAGCCGAAAGGCGGACGGACGCGCCCGGCTACCCTGGCCCCCGCCCGGTTGCGATCTGCCCGACTTGGCAACGCTTGAAGCCCTATCGCACGGCGACGGCCCCAAGCGGCAGGGCGAGCTATTCCCGTCGTGCCCGATGCCGCCGGACGGTCAAAGCATCGACCTGACGGCGGTGCGTGGCGGGAAAGCGCAGAATTGAGGCCGGGCTGAGTGTCAATCAGTCTGCGGCGGCGGAAATCTCCGAGAAAACCGGCCCGCGGTGGAAAAGTGTTGACGGACCTGTTGACTTTTTGGTGGACAATGACGATACTTGCCCTTGTGCGGTCGATTCATCTTGACCGCCAAGGGCGTAAGAACCCTACTTTGGATTCTAAGATGGTTTCCGACAAACAGGCCCAGGGCCGTGGTATCCGTGCGCGTAACCAAGCTGCGATCCGCATAGGCGGGGAGCAAGGCCGCGCGGCAGTCCAAAGCTGCTTCTTACCGGGTATCACGGCCCGCGGTCTTTCTTGAAAGGTTCTCACAATGAGTGAGGAAGTCAAAGTTACGGTCGTCAAAGTTGGCGACAATCGGCCGTTGTCTCTGCGGTGGATCGACCCGGCAACCGGGCGGCCCAAGTTCAAAGAGCGCCGGAACCCGGAAGCGGAAAGACGCTGAGCGGGCGGCGGCGGCCCTTGAACATGACTTGCGGGAGGGCAAGCTTGCCACCAACGCCCGCATGAACTGGCAAGACTTCGTTGTCAAGTTTTCCGAGCAAGTGTTGCCCGGACGCGCCCCGAAAACCCGGCTGGTCTATGAAACCGTGTTCAACGCGGTTGACCGGCTGGTCAAGCCCGATCGGCTTGGAAGCCTGAACGCAACCCGGCTTGACGAGTTTGCGGCCCTGCTGCGGAAAGAGGGCAAGGCGGAAGCGACGATCAAGACCTATTGCGCACACTTGCGGGGCTGTCTTGGTTGGGCGGCGAAACTGAAATGGATTCGCACTATCCCCGAATTCCCCGATACCCTTCGCGCTCCCAAGGGCGACGGGGAAATGAAGGGGCGGCCCGTCACCGGGGAAGAGTTGTGGAAGCTGCTCAAGGCAACCCGGAAGATCGTCGGCCCCAAGGTTGCCAAGCACTACCGGCGGTTGCTGGTGGGGCTTTGGTGGTCAGGCTTGCGGCTTGGGGAGGCCGTGGCGTTGCGGTGGGATGGAATGTCGGCCGGGCTGGTGGTCGATATGACCGGACGGCGGCCGATGCTACGGATCGACGCGGCGGCCGAAAAAGGAAACCGCAATCGGCTGTTGCCCCTGGCCCCGGAGTTTTGCCGGTTGCTGGCCCGGACCCCTGCCGAGCGGCGGCGGGGCAAAGTGTTCTCCGTTCCCCACCCCAAGAGCGGGCGGCCGTTGCCAATGGGTGAAGTCTCCGCGCTGCTTACCCGGATCGGCAAGGCGGCCGGCGTCAAGGTCCGCACCAAGGTCAAGAGCAAGGTTGACCCGGCAACCGGGGAGCGGGCACCCGTGGAGGTGGTCAAGTTTGCTTCCGCGCATGACTTGCGGCGGTCTTTCGGGGAGCGTTGGGCCGAGCGGGTGTTGCCCAAGGTCTTGATGGAGTTGATGCGGCATGAAAGCATCGGCACTACCATGCGGTTCTACGTTGGGCAAAACGCGCAAGCGGACGGCGGACGCGGCATGGGCGGCATACGAAGCGGTCAACGCCAAGCAACAGGCGGCAAGCAAGCCCCGGCCGATCAACACTTTCGTCAACAGTCAGGCCCCGGCGGGTTCGGACGACGAAGCCGGAAACGAAGAAAGCCCCGATAAATCAGGGCTTCTTGCAAGCTGGGGAACAAGGATTTGAACCTTGACTAACTGATCCAGAGTCAGTCGTGCTACCGTTACACCATTCCCCAATGATGGGCCAGGCAATGGAAAGTTGCCGCGGGAAGGTCGTTACTGGCGCGGACACCGCAGTGCAACCAAAACGTCGCTTTCTTCATGCAAAAACTCATCCGATTGCGCAAACCCTACCATTATAAAATAGGGCGTGCTAGGCCCCGCGTCAAGAGGGACTCCCACCGTTGACGAAGTGCTCCGGACCGCCTTAGAATCATGGACTAAGAACCTGTCCGAAAATCCAAAGCGGCTTGGACTAGTGCCCCGCAAGACCCGGTTTTTGGGACACGCTTCCAAGGATCTTCAGCCATGCCCGAGCTACGCACCGTCGAAGGCCCGAATACCGGCGAAGTGTACCCGTTGAACCGCGAATCGGCCATACTCGGACGCGACCCGGAATGCAACATCGTGTTCAATTCCGGCTCGGTGAGCCGCCAACATGCGCAGATCGTGCGCATCGACGGAAACTTTTTTATTGAAGACCTTCAGAGCCGAAACGGCACTTACGTCAATAACGTTCGCATTCGCCAGCGGCAAGAGCTCAGCGACGAGGACCGCATCACGCTCTGCGACGTGGTGCTGGTCTTCCACGACGAGCGCAAGCCGAGCTCGGCAACCAGCGGCACGGCTGTGCTCTCGAAAACGACGACGGCTGCCGGCCGTGCGCCCGTCAACTCGACGGATGCCGTGATGGTCGACGATATGCCGGAAGAAGGCAATTCAACCGTCATGCAGCGGGTGAGTATTTCCGCCGGCTCGTCAAGCCTGCGGCTGGAACAAAACCCGGAAGCCAAACTCAAGGCGCTCTTGGAGATCAGCCGCAGTTTGGGTCGAGTGTTGGCCTTGGACGACGTGCTGCCCAAGGTCTTGGACAGCCTGATGACCATTTTCCCCTCCGGCGACCGCGGCGTGATCGTGCTCCGCGACGGGCAGTCCGGCAAGCTCATTCCGCGGGCGCTGAAGCACCGTCGCCCGGAACTGGTCGATACCGTCCGCATCAGCCGCACCATCGTGCGAGGGGTGATGGAGACCAAGGAAGCGATCCTCTCGCACGACGCGGCGTCGGACAAGCGTTTCGCGGCATCGGAAAGCATCGTAGATTTCCACATCCGCTCGGTCATGTGCGCGCCGCTGGTCACCAGCCAGGGCGACGTTTCGGGTGTGATCCAGATCAATACGGCAGACCAGCGCAACCGTTTCACGCGCGACGACCTGGAAGTGCTGGCGAGCGTCGCCTGCCAGGCGGCCATCGCTATGGAGAACGCCGAGCTGCACGAGATGGCCGTCCGCGACCAGCGACGCAGCCGCGAGCTGGAGGTCGCCCACGACGTGCTGCGGGGCTTCCTGCCGCAATCGCCGCCGCGGATCGAGGGATACGAGTTCTTCGACTTCTACGAGCCGGCCCTCGAGCTGGGCGGCGATTACTACGACTATATCACCTTGCCGGACAAGCGGGTGGCGGTCGTCGTGGCCGACGTATCGGGCAAGGGGATTCCGGCCTCGCTCTTGGTGGCGCGGCTTTCGGCCGACGTCCGCAATTGCCTGAGGAGCGAACCGACGCCGGCCGCGGCGGTGGCGCAGGTGAACAACGCTTTCATTGCCGCCGGCTGGGAGGACCGCTTCGTGACGCTGCTGCTGGCCGTGTTGGACCCGCTGCGGCACGAACTCACGCTGGTCGACGCCGGGCACCCGCCGGCGTATCTCTGCCAGAACGGCGAGTTCGCTCCGGGGAAAGGCGGCGAGACGAGCGAGCTGTTCCGCTGGGACCGCGGCAGGCTGATCGAAGCGATCGGCCCGGACGACGTGCGGCTGCCCTTGGGCGTGGCGGAGAACACGGAATACTCGCAGGTGAGTTACAAGCTTGAGCCCGGCGACTGGCTGGCAATGTACACCGACGGCTTCTCCGAGGCAACGAACAAGAATGACGAGCTGTTCGGTCTGGAGCGGCTAAGCAAGCAGATGGGCGTCCCGCCCGCGGGCGTCGCGGCGCAGGGCCAGGACATCCTCCGCAGCGTGAAGGAGTTCGTCGGCGAGCATCCGCAGGCTGATGACATGTGCCTGGTGTGCTTGGGGAGGGTGAAGTAAGAATTCTGTCGCTTGCAACATGGGCGATGATGCTGCTTGCAAGCTATCGGTAACCGAAAAACTTACCGAAGGCGAGTCCAAAGGTCGATGCGATGGTTACCAAGGCGCTAACTCTCGAAGATCGAGACCAAATCTCCGTGCTGGTGCGATCAGGATTCTACGAGAACGAGCAGATTATCGAGATCTTGTGCGAGCAGATGTACGAGCCAGGTGAACTCGACCCAGGTGAGGTTGATGCCGCTATCAATTTCGAACTTGAGAAGCTGGCTGCGGAAAAAAAGACATGGCCGGCTGTGACCGATTACGATCGCCTCAATGCCGCATTCGACAGATTGAGCAATTGCGGCATCATTGCGCTGCACAACGCGGGATATACTCAAAGCGATGGACACGATGACTTCGTTGCTGAATACTCGTCGCACGAAGACAAGAGTTCGGTCGTGGGCTATTGTTTCTACCACCGGCAGGATTTGGAACGCGCCGTGAGGGGAGGCGGATTATTTGTAGCTTTTGGGCCGGTCCACCCGAATGACGAAGCGACCAAGGGACCATTAGTCGGCAAGATCATTCGTGACGAACTCGAACGTGCGGGACTGGCGGTCGAGTGGGATGGAACATTCCAACAACGGATTTACCTGCCGAAGTTTGTATGGCAAAGACGATGAAGGGAGCCGTCCTAGTTGCCAGACGGTCTGGCGCTGCGCGAATGCATCTTCAGGCAATCCGTGAAGGCGGGCGCACCGACGGGGCGGTTCAGCATTGGGCCATTCAGCAGTTTGACTGATAGGTTGCCATATTGCAACGAACGCAGTAGAGTTGAGTTGACGAAGTCTGAGGAAGGTGCAACATGAAAGAACGAATCTCGGTTAGCCCACAGGTGCATTTCGGCAAGCCATGCGTTTCCGGCACCCGCATTCCGGTCCAAGACGTGCTTGAACTCGTCCGCGATGGAATTTCATTTCCAGAAATCATTCGGGACTATTACCCGGACCTTGAAGCGGACGATATTCGCGCCTGCGTGCAGTACGCCATGGACGTGGTGGCGGTAGAGGACATCCATCTCGCGGCAGCGCCATGAGGATCCTGACCGATCAGGACGTGTACGCCGCCTCGATCCAGTTCCTTCGCGGATTGGGCCATGATGTCGTTACCGCAGCGGACGTCGGTATGGCGCGTGCCGACGATGCAACAGTCCTCCAAACCGCCCAGGACGATGGCCGTGTTTTTGTGACGCGCGACCGCGATTTCGGGGGGCTTGCCTTTATGAATCATAGTGGTGGGGGCGCCATCTATCTCCGCGTGATGCCTTCGACTGTCAACGCCGTCCACAATGAACTTGAGCGAGTCCTCGCGTTGCATAGCGAGGAAGAGTTACGGCATTCTTTTGTGGTCGTCGAGCCAGGAAGACATCGAATTCGCAGGCCGCCAGGCGCGCCGGACACAGGAACGGAAACGTAAGCCTTCATTCCTGGTTAATCGGTGGGGGGTTCTGGTCGATTCGCGGTAATTCTCCTAAGATCATGGTAATGAGCGCCGCAACGTCCCGTCCCGCCGCCGAAGCGAAGACCGATACACAGCCGTCCGCGCCCTCGGCCCAGGCCGCCGAAGTTTTGATCGTCGATAACGACCACTCGCATGCCGAGACGGTGGCAGAGAGCCTGCAGCGCGTGGGATTTCGCACCCAGGTCGCCGTTTCCGGCAGTGAAGGCGCCCGGCTGGTCGAGGAACGCGACTTCGACGCCATCATCACCGACCTGAAGATGAACGACGTCGACGGCCTGCAGATTCTCCAGCGGGCCAAGACCGCGCAGCCCGACACGGAGGTCATCCTGCTCACCGGCTTCGGCTCGATTCCCTCGGCCGTGGAGGCGATGCAGAAAGGAGCGTTCAATTATCTCACCAAGCCGCTGGACATGGGCCAGCTCCGCGCTGCGGCGCAGCGGGCGGTCGAAAGCACGCGGCTGCGGCGGACGAACCTGGAGCTCAATCGCCGCCTGGACGAACGTTTCGGCTTCGAGGGTGTGATCGGCGACAGCCGCCAGATGCGCGACATCATCGAGAAACTCAAGCGCATCGCCCCGACCAACGCCACCGTGCTCATCGCGGGCGAGACGGGCACCGGGAAGGAACTGGTTGCCCAGGCGATCCATCAAAACAGCCCCCGCAAGAACAAGCCGTTCGTGGCCTTAAACTGCGCCGCCTTGAGCGAGAACATCCTGGAGAGCGAACTTTTCGGGCACGTCAAAGGGGCCTTCACCGACGCCTCCGCCGACCGCGTGGGGAAGTTCGAGTACGCCCACGGCGGCACGCTTTTTCTCGACGAGGTGGGCGACATGCCGCTGGCCACGCAAATCAAGCTCCTGCGCATGCTGGAAAACAACGAGATCACCCGCGTCGGCAGCAACGACCTGATCAAGGTCAACGTGCGGCTGCTTTCGGCCACGAATTCCAACCTGGAAGCGGCCATCGAGTCGGGCACGTTCCGCAGCGACCTCTATCACCGCCTGAAGGTCGTCACCATCCGCCTGCCGGCGCTGCGCGAGCGGAGCCAGGACATCCCCATGCTGATCGACTACTTCCTTAAGCAGTTCGCTTCGCAGCACGGCAAGCGGATCAAGGGGATGTCGGCCGCCGCCCGGCACCGGCTGATGGTCTACGACTGGCCGGGCAATGTCCGCCAGTTGAAGAACGCGGTTGAGAGCATGGTCGTAGTGGATTACGACGGCCTGTTGGACCTCGATGACCTGCCCGAAGAGCTGGCTGGGCCGCACGAGCCCGCGGCCGAGCCGGGGGAACAGACGCTTTCGGGCCTGGTGGGGCGGAGCCTGGTGGACGTCGAGAAGCTTTTCGTCGCCGAGACCTTGCGGCTCTCCGGCGGCAACCGCGAGCTGGCCGCCGA
Organism: uncultured Planctomycetia bacterium; assembly: GCA_963780045.1. Classification (GTDB taxonomy): domain Bacteria; phylum Planctomycetota; class Planctomycetia; order Pirellulales; family Thermoguttaceae; genus JANXQG01. The sequence goes on from CAVZZZ010000001.1 coordinate 94,684, forward strand.
GAAGCTGGGGATAGGAGAGAGGACGCTGTATCGGAAGATCAAGGACTTCGGGTTGTGAGGGCGGGATGAGGGGTGAGGGATGAAGGGCGCTTTGTGGGAGCTATCCGTTGGAGAAGTCGTTTATTCTGGATGAGATAAGACGTACGGCCGAAGCTAGCGGTGGTAAGCCGCTCGGGAAGAATGGATTCGCGTCCGAGACCGGAATCAAGGAGTATACGTGGAACAAGTATTGGGCTCGTTGGAGTGAGGCTCTAGCCGAGGCGGGTTTTGCGCCGAACCAGCTACAGAAGCCGCTGGAGGTCACTGATCTGCTGGAAAAATACGCCTCGTGGGCCTTGCAACTTGGGAGACCGCCTTCTTCTGGAGACTTAAGGGTCAAACGCCATAGCGATCTTCAGTTTCCAAGCAAGAACACGTTCCAGTCCCGATTTGGCAGAAAATCGGTGCTAATCAGGAAGCTGCTTGAGTATTGCCGTAAGAAGGACAATTACCGACCTGTTGTCGACATGTGTCAAGCGTATGTCGTAAGCAGGCCGGAGGATGCCGAGAGAGTGCCGGTTGGGAAGTCAGAGAAACAAGAGGTCGGCTTTGTTTACCTCCTCAAGTCTGGCCGCTCGTATAAGATTGGAAAAAGTAAAGCATTTGACCGTCGAGAGCGGCAGCTAAGAATTCAACTCCCTGAGCCAGCCAACACGGTCCGCGTTATCCGAACCGACGATCCCGGCGGAATCGAAGCCTATTGGCACAAGCGGTTCGAAGCGAAACGCAAGAACGGCGAGTGGTTCGACCTGGATGCCGACGACGTTAGAGCCTTCAAACGACGCAAATTCATGTAGATTCATGTAGACCTTGAAACTGCGATCTCAACTCTTGCGAGGAATCGGCGGCCTTGGAAGTTTCATGATGTGTTGTATAATTGGCACGGCGTAAGATTGGGTTTCAGACGCTAAAGGAGAGTTTCTATGGAGCGGCGGTTGATCACGGACCCCACGCTCGATTGGGGGGCGTTGGTAGAACACGTTTATCGGGACCGTGTGACGGTGGAACTTGCGCCGACCAGAAAGTCATGGCAACCCTCGCGCCCGTTGTGGCGGCCCCACAGTTCGCTGACCTCAACGCAATCCTTGCCGGCGTCCCGCGCTTGAACGAGGAGTGCGAGTCGTTCGCCAAAGACGTGGAGGACATTCGCCGCTCGATTCCGCCGGAGACTGACCCGTGGGGTTGATCGTCGATACTGGCGTCTTTGTCGTGTGGGAGCGGAAGAATCGCGCGGTCGACCTTTCTCATTGGGCCTCGTATGGCGAGGGGGCGGTTAGCGTCATCACAGCATCCGAACTGTTGACGGCTGTTTGGCGCGCCGATTGCGAGGAACGGCGCCAGAAACGGTCCGCATTCGTCGAGGGCGTCCTCCGGTCGCTGCCAATCAAGGAAGTCACGCTTGCGGTCGCCCGGCGTCATGCCGAGGTATTCGCCGATCTCGCCACTCCCGGTATGCTCATCGGCGCCCACGACCTGCTGATTGCGGCAACTGCTCTGCACTATCAGTACGGAGTTCTGACACCAAACGCGAAAGAGTTTTCTCGCGTTCCTGGTTTGCAAGTGGTGACCTTCCCCTCCTGACACGGGTGATCCAATTAATCACACTGCGCTAATATGCCCATCCGCCGCCTAAGTCAGTCGCTCATCAACAAGATCGCCGCGGGCGAGGTCGTGGAGCGGCCGGCGAGCGTGATCAAGGAGTTGATGGAGAACGCCGTCGATGCCCACGCGACGCGGATCGACGTGACGGTGCAGAACGGCGGGCTGGACCTGATGCGCGTGACGGACAACGGTTGCGGCATCGCAGCCGGGGAGTTGCCGCTGGCCGTCGCCGCCCATGCCACGAGCAAGCTGGCCGAGGCGGACGACCTGTTTCGTGTGGCTACGCTGGGCTTCCGCGGCGAGGCTCTGGCCTCCATCGGCGAGATCAGCCGGTTGGTCCTCCGCAGCCGCATCGCCGCAAGCGAAGGGGGCACGGAGATCGAGGTCTCCGGCGGCCATGCGGGCGAGGTCTCGCCCTGCGGCTGCCCGGTCGGCACGACGGCCGAGGTCCACAACCTGTTCTACAACACGCCCGTGCGGAGGAGGTTCCTGCGGACGCCGCAGACCGAGTTCGGCCACATCAGCGAGGCCTTCACGCGGATCGCGCTGGCCCTGCCGCAGGTCCATTTCACGCTGCGGCACAACGAGCGGCAGGTGTTCGACCTGCCGGCGGTGGTAAGCGCAGCGGCAAAGGGGACAGTCCCATTTTCGTCGAACGAAAATCGGAACAGTCCCCCGCTTGCGGAGCGTATCGCCGCCCTCTTTGGCCGCGAACTGGCCCAGCGGCTGATCTTCGTGCAAAGCGCCGATGGCGAGGTGCGGATTTCCGGCTGCGTCGCCCATCCGAGCCAAAGCCGCAGCAACAACCGCGCGCAGTACATCTTTCTCAACGGCCGCCACATCCGCGACGGCGCCTTGCAGCATGCCCTGGCAGAAGCCTTTCGCGGCCTGCTCATGGTGGGGCGTTACGCGATCGCCTTCCTCTCCTTCGAGATGCCGGCGGAGATGGTTGACGTGAACGTACACCCGACCAAGCTGGAAGTCCGCTTTCGCGACGGCGGCCGGCTCTACAGCCAGTTGCTCTCCACGCTCCGCAGCAAGTTCCTCACCACCGACCTGACTACGCTGGGGCAGGCCCCGTCCGGCGGCGAACAACCGGCCGCGGAAGCCGCCCACGACGAGACTCACGCCGCGCAAGTCCGCCAGGATCTTGTCGCTTGGGCCAAAGGCAAGGTGGCCGCTTGGCAGGCGATCGGGGATGGCGGCGACACCGTGGCTGTTGCGCAGCCAGCTTCGGCAGAGGCCGCCGGATCGACCGACACCGCCGAGCCGTGGGCGCGGAACGAACCGCTGAGACGGTACCTCCCTTCCAACGGCCGCAACTACAGGTCGCCGGCCGCTGGAACTGACGAACATCGCTTGGCGGCGGCCCGCACCGCAAAGCGAGTTTGAGAGCGGAGCGGCAGTTGGGTACGTCCTCGCGCGAGCGGATTCCGCGCATGTTGCCGAATGCGGGGCGCATACGTCCATTCCGGCGGAACGGACCTACAGGCCGGCGCTGCAAATCCACAATCGCTATTTGGTGACGGAATCCGAAGAAGGTGTGACGATCATCGACCAGCACGCCTTGCACGAGCGAATTCTCTTCGAGCAGATCCGCGCGGATCGACGCCGGGGCGCTGGAGACGCAGAACCTGCTGGTGCCGGAGCCGGTCGATTTGGGCCCGGCCGAAGCGGCGATCGCACTGGAGCACCGCGCCGTGCTGGAGCGCCTCGGCTTGCGGATCGAGCCTTTCGGCGGCGACACGCTGCTGATCACCGGCTTTCCGGCGATGCTGGCGAACATGAACCCGGCCGAGGTGTTGCACGCGCTTCTGGAGCGGCTGGTCAGCGGCGGAGGGCAGCCCGACCGCCGCGATCTCTTGGACGACCTGCTGCACACGGTCGCCTGCAAGGCGGCGATCAAGGCGGGCGACCGGCTCACTGCGCCGGAGATCACCGCCTTGCTGGAACAACGGCATACGGTGCTGGACTCGCACCACTGTCCGCACGGCCGGCCAACCGAGTTGGTCTTCACCCGAGAAGAGCTGGACAAGCAGTTCAAGCGCACGTAGGCTGGAACAAGCGCAGCGCAGTTCCGGCAGCCTTCGGTTGGCGCCGATGCAGTGCCGGAACCGCGCTTCGCTCGTTCGGGCCTACGCATTTAAGCTACGCGGCGCACTCCTTGTGATCTCTTTCAATCCTGGCTAAAATAAAGCCTTACGGCAACGCTTCTTTGGCGGGAGACGAACCAACCCATGATCTGCGTCAGCATCGGTCGCGGCCGACACAAAATGATGATCGCCGAGCACCGGCACATGGTGGAATTGGGGGCGAAGCTTGTCGAGCTGCGACTGGACTACATCGCGGGTCCCATCAACATCCGCCGACTGATTGCCGACCGCCCTTGCCCGGTAATCATTTCCTGCCGCCGGCCGGCCGACGGCGGCAAGTGGCAGGGGAGCGAAGAGCAGAGGATGCTGCTTCTGCGCACGGCCATCTCCCAGGGCATCGACTACATCGACCTGGAGGATGACGTGGCGGCCTCGGTGCCGCGCTTCGGCAAGACGAAGCGGATCGTCAGTTTCCACGACTTTCGCAAAACGCCCGACGACCTGGACGCCATCCACCGCCGCCTCGCAGCATGCGATGCCGACATCGCGAAGATATCCACGATGGTCAACCACCCCAGCGACAACGTGCGGCTCCTGGACGTGGTCCGCAAGGCGAAGATTCCCACCGTCGGCATGGGCATGGGCGATATCGGCGTGCCCACCCGCATCCTGGCGGGCAAGTTCGGCTCGCCGATCACCTACGCGACTTTCTCACAAGACCGGGCGCTGGCCCCGGGGCAGCTCGGCTTCGAGCAGATGATGGAGGTCTTCCGCTACGACCAGATCAACGCCGAGACCGAGGTCTACGGCGTCGTGGCCGATCCCATCGGACACAGCCTCAGCCCGCTGATCCACAACGCCGCCTTTGCCCATCTGGGCATGAACAAGGTCTACGTGCCCTTCCGCGTGCCACGCGAGGACTTGGCGCGGTTCATCGACGAGGCGCCGGCGCTGGGCATCCGCGGCCTGAGCGTGACGATCCCGCACAAGGAAGAGGTGGTCAAGAAGCTCACGGCCGCCGACGAAGCGGTCCGCGGCATCGGCGCGGCGAACACGGTCGTCCTCGATGGCGCCGCGCGACCGGCTACAACACCGACTACCATGCCGCCATGCGCTCGCTGGAGAAGGCGATGGAAATCCCCGCCGGCGAGGAAAAGCCGCTGGCCGGCAAGACGGCGCTGGTGATGGGCTGCGGCGGCGCGGGCGCGGCGGTCGCCTTCGGCCTGGTCCGCCGCGGCGCGCACGTGCTGCTCAGCGACATCACCGCCCGCAAGGCCGAGGTCATGGCCGGGCGGTTCGGCTGCGTGGCCGTCGAGTGGGCCGACCGCGTCAAGGCTAATCCGGACATCCTCGTGAACTGCACGCCCGTCGGCATGCACCCCAACGTCGACGAAACGCCTTTCGAGAAGCACCACATGCGGCCCTCGGCGGTCGTGTTCGACGCCGTCTACAACCCCGAGAACACGCTGCTCATCAAAGAGGCCCGCAGCCGCAACTGCACCGTGGTGACGGGCGTGGAGATGTTCGTCCGTCAGGCCTGCATGCAGTTCAAGTACTTTACCGGCCGCGACGGCCCCGCCGAGTTGATGCGCGACGTGATCCGGCGGACCATCGGCGCGGCGAAGTTGTGAAAGGAGTGTTCAGTTTTCAGTTTGACCGAAAACTGAAAACTGAAAACTGAACACTGAACACTGAACACTGAAAACCGTCCATGTTCTTCCTCGAATCTCCTTGGCCGATCTTGATCGTCGGACTGGTGGCCGAAGCGCTGCTGGCGGTCGCGTTGTTCCGTACCGGCAGGGGAAAGCTGCTCTGGCCGATAGGCGGTGTTGCGCTGTTGGTGCTGTTAGGTCTAGTGGCCGAGCGGTATACGGTCACCGACACGAAGCTCGTGCGGCAGACGCTCGACGCGGCCGCCGCCGGACTCGTGGCCAACGACAAGGACCGCGTGAAGGCGTGCATCGTGCCTGATCCCGATGGCGATCCGACGCGCGCAGCGACCGACGAGGCGTTTCGATATCCTGTCGTTTTCCGTCGGATTTCGATCAGCGATCTGGACGTGAAATTCAACGATCGGACGAGCCCGCCTACTGCCGATGCGACGTTTATGGTCTACGTTACGGTCAGAGTGCGTGGCCCGGATTCCACAGAAATCGGAGAGATTACCAAGCCGGTGAACATGAAGATCAAATTGCGGAAGCACTCCGGTCGCTGGCTGGTCTACGGCCAGCCCGTGCATAACGGCTACGACTAGGCCGCTCCTGCCTCGAGCGGCTATTGCTGCCACAATCTCTCTCACAGAGTCTTGTCCGCGCTCGGCGTCGTGTCCGCTGGTTCCGTTGCCCCGCTGGCCGCAATCTCCTGGATCTTCGCCTTCGGCACTAGGCCCACGCTCCGCGACGTGATCTGCCCGCCGCGGAAGACCAGCAGCGTCGGCATGGCGCGGACGCCGTAGCGTTTCGTCAACTCGGGATCGTTGTCGACGTCGACCTTCACCACGCGGACCTCGGGATGTTCGTCGGAGAATTCTTCCAAAAGCGGCGTGAGCTGTTTGCACGGCCCGCACCGCTCCGCGAAGAAATCGACCAGCACCGGCTTGTCGCTCTTGAGCACCCGCTCCTCGAAGTTGGCGGTGGTGACGTGTTCCAGCCGCGACTCGGAGCCTTGCGACCACGGCATCACCAGCCCGTTGTGGCCGATGCAGCCCGCCGCCAGCATCGCCGCGGCGCAGAGCAGAACAAAGCAAGTGAATTTCGCGCTGGATTTCAAGTTGGAACGCATGGCGCTGCTTCCGTGGACGGGCGGAGTAAGTAAATCCTTGCTTATCCCGCCCTGCGGGTCAAGTGCAGTCGGCCCCTGGCGGAGAAAAGGCCCCGAAGTATCGGGCCGCCTAAACCATTCTGACCGCCCTTGTTTGCCCCGCTTGACAAGCTGCCGCAACGTAACGCTTGCGTAAGGCCCTTGTGCGCATTCTCCAGATGCCGACGAGATGGGCACTTCGAATGTGACCCGTATCAAGTATTGAACGTGTCAAAACTTGCTTCTCACCCCCTGCAAGCAGTGATCTAAAACACCAGACTAACGGAATCTCCGCAACGACGCGAGCGGTTGCCGAGAGTGTTAGAACAACAGATTTAATCGACATTCATCAGCGTCCCGTCATTTGCTCGCGTCCACAGCGAGTATTCGCTTTGGAGGGCGGTAACCGGCTGGACAGCGTGCGCGCGACGAATCGTTTGCACGCCTGCTTCCGAAAGGCCGAAGTGCTTGACCTTTCCTGTCCGAATCAATTCCTTCACTGCACCGGCGACATCTTCTATCGGCACGTTGGGGTCAACCCGGTGCTGATAAAGCAAATCAATTGTCTCGACCTTGAGCCGCTTGAGCGAGCCTTCGACCGCCCGCTTGATCTGCTCTGGGCGGCTGTTCAGCCCGGCGAACCTTTCATCGCGCGGGGGTCAAAATCAGGGTTCAGGTCGAACCCGAACTTGGTGGCGATCACAACTTGCTTGCCGAGTGAAGGTGACTTCAATCACGTTTCTTTTGCCCTGGCAGAAATGCGTGCCAACCTAGTCATCATACCGCATAGGCTTACAATTCGACAGCAAGCAGCCCAACCGCGACAAGATCGTCGTGCTCCGCCCCGCCAAGCAACTCCGCTATACCGCAGCGGAAAATCACCGGCGTGAACGTGCCGTATACTGTCGAATTCAATCTCGGTACTCACCAAGTAGATCGCGGACCACCAGCACCCGAGCCGCTGACAAAACTGCTGGGGGTCGATTTCTTCGGCGACGTCGAAGGTTTGCGGGGCAGCGATGATTTTAAGAGCCACCATCCGAATCGGCTCGATCCGTATTGTCCCCAATATACGGATGCGGAGCTTGTAGACGTGGCAGCGCTTACGCGACTCAAATACTTGTCGATCGGGGGCGACCAGGTAACTGACGCGGGATTGTCGCAGCTCGAAACGTTGACCAAACTTCAAGTTTTCTGGGTCTCGCACACCAAAGTCACTGAGAAAGGGTTGAAGAAGTTCCATGGTGCCGTGCCGGAGTGCGGCATTTCACTCTGGCCAATTCATGCGGATTGGAATATTGAACGCTTCACCCCGTGATTTGTCTGCCTGCTTTCCAATTAGAACGCAATTTGGCATCGCTACAGCAGGCTTCCAAGTGGCACATCAGGTGCAACTCGATTGGTGACGATCGTTCAAGAGGACTGTTGCCCTGGCCGCTGGCGACGGTACAATTCCCCAACTGGTCGGACCTCGTCAGCCCCTAAGATAGGAGGAAAGATCATGGCTCAGAATTCAACGGCAACCGCGGGTCACAAGCACGGCCCGAATTGCGGGCATCTTCGGGTGGAACACGACGGGCATGTGGACTACCTTCAGGACGGGCATTTGTGCCACCAGGAAGGTGGTGTGATGACCGAACATTCCATTGCGATCAGCGCCCGGAATCCGGACGTATGCACGCCAAATCACCGCTGCGGAGGGCACGAGAAAGGCCACGTTCACGGAGCCGGCTGTGGCCACGACGCGATTCCTCATGGCGGCCACCTCGACTATCTGGTAGAAGGCCGCCTCCATCATCCGCATGGTGACCATTGCGATGACCACGGGCCGGTAAGCACTGCGCAGTCTAAGCCGCGTTAGTCGAGCAAGAACGCGCCCGATTGGGGAATTGCCTTGCCCATCTCGTCGGCGTCAAGCTGAACCATCGCGGTGGGTGCGACCGTGGCCCTTCGATCCCTTAACGGACAGTCCTCCCGCCTGCTTTGCTGGCGGGATTTGAATTGCGGACGCTTCCACTTCCTTCCCAACAACTCGCGAAACGTCTCCGCATGACATAGAATGGTGCTTTACAACGATCTTCCAAATCAGGATAGGAACAATGAAAGCAACCCGATGGATTTGGACCATAGCTATTGCCCTCGTCGTGCTGGTGAATGAGGCGACTGCCGCCGATTCGGCCGCGAGTGCAAGCCCGCCCATTGGCCCCAAATCGGCGGCAAGCGCGGCTCTCTCGAACAGTGCCGCGGTGGCGGCAAGTGGCAATCGTGCGGCCGACTTCTTTAAGAAAGGCACCACCTGCCTGGAGAAAACTGACGTCGATGGCGCGATCGCCGCGTTCACGGAGGCCCTTCGTCTCAATCCCAATGATGCCAAAGCACTGTCCAGCCGAGGCGTTGCCTATGATCTCAAAGGCGATTTGGACAAAGCGCTGGCGGATTACAACGAGGCGATTCGCATCGATCCCAAGTACGCCATGGCATATTACAACCGCGCTCTTACCTTCGTGAAGAAACGTGACCTCGACAAGGCAATTGCTGACTATACCGAGGCCATCAACCTCAAACCCGACATGGCTCAGGCTTACGCCAATCGTGGCATGATCTACGAGAAAAAGGGAGATAAGGCCAAAGCGGACGACGATTTGGCTCGGGCAGAGAAGCTGGGCTTCAAACGGCCAGTTAGGGTAAATGTGGCGACCAATCCTGGAAACTTCTGGTTGACGCCGGCCTTGTTGCTTCTGGCAGCCGTCGTCGTCATCGTGGCTTACTGGTTTGTGCGAAAACGCAGGCTCGCAAGCGCCGGTCCGGCGCTGAGAAGGCGGCTCACTGTCCGGTACAATTCCGCGCTATGTGAAAAATAACCCGTATAAAGGGCTGCAAACGATTGCACATGGCTTGACAACCGGCGGACCCCCATAGATAATGGCGGTAGTCTCGCAAGTTGCGATATTGTGTGGCGTGCTCGCTTGCAAAAGCTCCCATGTTTCGGCGATCGGCGAATTCCGTTCTGCGGTTGACCCTCGCTGGCATTCTGGCCGGAACTTCTCTACTTGGCAGCAATCTCCACGAACTCCTCGGTATTCACGCTTGCCAAGCGTTTAGCGGCTCTGGCAGCGGGCAGGCTTCGCAACGAGCGACTCTTTCGGCCGCCAGTCACGTTTCGGCCGCCAGTCACAATCAAAGTCTCCATGACGCGGCGCATTGCCCCATTTGCAATTTTCTCGCTCAAGGAAGGCTCGTCGGCCAGGTATTTGAAGGCGTGTCGGTCGCGACGGTCGTCACGAGCTTCGTGTCGACGGTCTCGTTCTTGCAGCCTGTTTCTCGGTGCTCGCCATTTCAATCGCGGGCGCCGCCCTTTGCGTAGCACATTTCGACAGGGCTGTTGCGTGCTGGTTCTGCAAGATTAGGACCGTAAGCGCAATCGCTTCTCACTGCCCCACTCGCATCGCGGAAGTTGCTGTCGCGTATGATTGGCGCGCACTTTCGACGCGAGCGGAGAATCCATCGGAAACTCCGCCGCGAGCAGCGTGACAGTGGTAGAGGTCCGACCAGTCCTTTACGTTGCGCTGCCGCGGCGGGGCCTTTTGTCCACGTCCACGGGGCTGTCCCGTGGGATTGTCAACATCGCCGCAGTTCGGATCGCGCGGACGATCCGGAAACCGCGGCTTCAGGTCGATTCGTTTTTTTCCAGTCACAAGGTACGACGTTTTTTTCCAAAGGAGAAAGTTATGAAAAAGTTGATTCGCAATCGCAAGGGCCAGGGGCTCGTGGAATATGCCTTGATCATCGCCGGCGTGGCGCTGATTTCGGCGGTCGCCATTTCGCTGTTCGGCCATAAGGTCAGCGACATGATCGGCGCGGTGGCGACGGTGCTGCCGGGCGCGCACCAGGGCGATAACGGCCCGATCCTCAGCGGCCACCTGATCGAGACGACCAACGCCGACGCCAACGGCGACCCGATCTCACTTGACGTGCCCGGCATTTTGGCGGGCAACGCGACGGGCCGCCTGGGCAACAACGTGTTCAACAATAACAGCAACGGCTTCGACGGTTTGATCATCGAATCGGCGAACAACATCCCATAGGTCGCGTGCATTGGCTTTGTCATTGCATCGTTGTGCTGTTGGTAGCAACCGCCGCCATCCGGGACCTCCGCACGCGGGAGGTCCCGGACTGGATTCCGGCGGACGTGTTGTGCTGCGGATTGCTGGCGGCGCTCGTCTCCTGGACCAGCGCCGGCTGGATTGCCGCGGTTGCCGGGTTCGCGCTTGGTCTGGCCCTGACGTGGCCGCTATTCGCCCTCGGTGGATTGGAGGGCGGCGACGTGAAACTGCTCGCGGCCCTGGGCTGCGCGCTGGGTCCCAAAGGTCTGCTGTGCGCTATGTTTTGGATGGCCCTGGCCGGCGGCGCCTTGGCCCTGGTATACAAGGCGCGAGGCAAGAAAGACCTGGCCTACGTGCCCGCCATCGCCGCGGGCGTATTGGTGGAAACGATCTGGCCCGGAGGAATTGCCAATGTGTTGCTTAAATAAACGTCGCCGTCGCGGGCAGGCGCTGGTCGAGTTCGCGGTCGTGGCGCTGCTGCTGTACATGCTGATTGCGGCCGTCCTCACTTTCGGCCAGGCGATCTACTCCGCGCAATCGGTCCAGCAAGCCGCCGATTCAATCGCCCGCGAAATCAGCCGCACGCCGCTGCCGGCGGTGCCCGACACACTCGATCCGCAAGGTCCTAACGATCCGGCCTTTTTGAATTACGTGCTCTACGGCAATGCGACGACAGACACCGCGCTGGCGGGCGTCCGGCAGCGGGTATTCGACGACAACTTCCTCGTGCTCTCCTTGGACGCCGGTCCCGTCGGCGCGGAACTGACCTTCAATGGCGGACACCCGCTGGGCGATTTTCCGTTGGCGACTCAGCAGCTTTTTTCCGTAATGATCAATGACACTGTCGGCGGCCAGTCGCTGATACATTTTCCCGGCGCCCTCTTTCAAAGCCCTCAGCAGGGCTATACGTCGCCGGCGGGCATTGCCTCAACCGGTTACGTCGTGCGGATACCGGTCGTGAGTTCGTCGAGCAGCTCGACGACGGAATCGGTCGTCGGCTGGGTGTCGCCGCTGGAGGCGATCGTGGATGCCAACGGCGTTGACGGCTTCGCGCTGAATTCGACGACCGTGTCTGGGCAGAGCGGCGTTGTGGCGCTGCGGGTCAATTATCCGTACCAGTCGGCGAGCATGAGCGGATACCAGCCGGGGATCGATCCCTCGCAGCCTGGAGGGCCGCCGCTGCTTCCGATCGTCGCCGGTGGCGGAGGTGGGGGCGGACCGTCTGGCGTCGGCGCGGCGGTGACCTCCGACGAGCAATTCGGCCCGTATGCGGGCGACAATGGACTGGGGCAGCAAGCTGCTATGGGCGAGACGGTGCGGCCATTTCGCCGCCTGATTTCCGCCCAGGCGATTTATCGGCGCGAGGTTTTTAAATAAGTAGAGGTAAGTTATGCGAACGCTCAAATCTCCGACGCGCCGCCGCCCCATGTGGCAATGGGCGTTAATAGTTCTGTTGGTTCTCGTGGTCGGCGGCGCGGCGACGGTGGCCGGACTGGTCGGGCCTGCGCGTCATCGACCCAGCTCGGTTGGCATTTTGGCGTCAACCGAAGGGCTATCCGGACGACTGGGTCGCCGTTCCGATCGCCGCACAGAAGATTCCCGCGTTTAGCACGATAACCAAAGAGCAACTGACGAATCCCAAGACGGGACAGTTGGCCACGATGATGTTGCCGCCGTCGATGGCCAAGAAAGTTATTTCCGATTTCTCCATGGTCAACCGGGTAATCGGACATGAGCACCATGCCGGTTACCCTTTTGCGGAAGAGGAACTGCTCCCGTCGGGCACACATTCGGGAGTAGCGGGAGGCATTCCGCACGGCAAGCGGGCCTACACGTTGGACGCCTCAAAGCTCAAGGGGATTCACGACCTGGGCGAAGGCGACCACTTGGACTTGCTGGCCAGTATTCCTATTGATATGCCGGGCACAGCGGTACCAGGCGCCGTACACGGCGGTACGACCGTCCTCGCCTCGCCCGACACGAGCCTGCTGCCCAAGCGGAGCGTGGTCCGTCCGCTGGTGCAGGACGGTGTCGTCGTGACGCCGGTCCACATTCGCAACGCTCCCATGTCGGCGAGTAGTCTCATGGGGGGCGCGTCGACGCGGACTGTGCCGGTGCAGGAGGTGACCATTGCCGTCGAGCCGGAGGAAGTGGCGCCGTTGGCCGAGGCGCTGGACCTGAAGTACGAGATCACGTGCGTAGCGCGGAGCGGCCGCGCCGAGCCGCCGCACCTGGCCAGCGCCCCCGCGGAGCCAAAGAAGCCAGTCCCGCAGTCCGTGGCGAAGCTTGAGCCCGGAGGGCCGGATGTCGCCCGGTCGACAACCGTTTCGGCGAAGGTGTCCCCGCCTGAAAAGGCCGCGCCGCCCAGCGCGGTGCGCAAGAAAGACCTGACACCGGGGTTTGATCCCTATCAACAAGTCCGCGGCATCCAATTGATTGTCGGCGATCACCGGCAAAACGTCTATGTGACGGAACCTGGCGGCAATCCGGTGATTACCGACGCGGACGGCGGCACGTCCGAGCCAGCCTCCAAGGGGACGGCGGAAAGTAAACCATGACGTTCCACGGTCACGCCACTCTTGGGGAGAATGAAAAAGGGGTCAATGCCGGTCTGCGGCGAAGATCCGCGCGGCGTGGTTACGCGCTCGTCCTCGTCACCATGCTGCTGTTTGGGCTAATGGGCCTTGCGGCGCTGGTGATCGACGTCGGGTTTGCGCGGCTGGCGCAGTCGGAAATGCAGACCGCCGCGGATAGCGCCGCGCTGGAAGGGCTGCGCAATGGTCCCGCGACCGTCGCCGCGCGACAGCAGGCGAGCAATATCGTGGCCGAAATGTTCACCAACGGCACGGACAGCGCCGGCGAAACGGTCCAAAATGGCGCAGGGCCGGTCGTCAATTTCAGCGGAGGCGTCGGCGATCCGAGCCTTGCCGCCGCGCAACTGATGCAGAACGGCAATCCGCCCGTTTATCAACCGGGCAGTTTGCAACCGAACGAAGGCAACGCCGCCGAAGGCGACATGGTGGCTGGGACCTATGGCGTAAATCCAGTCTACGACGCCGCGCTGCCCGCCGACGAAGACGCGAACTACAATCGCCGCGATTTCACGCCTTCCACGGGCACAGCCGCCGCCGCGAGCACCGCGTTTCTGGTCCGTATGAGCGCACGAATAATCCAAACGGCCTCGATCAGGAGGCCGGCGTCAGCTCTGCGGGGCCTACGCTGCCTATCCTCTTCGGCCGCGGGAGCATGATGGCGCGGAGCGGCAGTGGCAGCAACACCCGGTTGAGCGTATCTTCCGGCATCACCGTCCGCGCCACGGCAATTGCCGGCCCTCAGCCCGCCAAGAGCGTCGGCCCGGCCTACTCGACTACCGCCGGCACCGTCACCGCCCAGCTTGCTCCCTTCGCGTTGCGAAGCGATCTTTGGGCAAGCCTCACGGCCACTGGCAGCGCCGCGACCGTTACGGTCGATCCCTTGGCGGCCGGATCGGGCGCGATCCCGCTGAACCTCCAGTTCCGGCTCGCGTTGACGTCGATCGGGCAGCCGTTGATTTCAACCGCCAGCGACGCAGCGCTGTTAAGCGGCCCGCAACCAGCAGCGGCCTACGTGCCGATTTACGTCTACTATGGCAGCCAGGCCGGAACGATCATCGGCTTCGTTTACTATACGAATTGGACCTATCAAACCGGCACGCTGACGTTGATGCCGGCCGCCACGGCCGTTCAGATCGGCAGCCAGAACGTGTCGCCGACGATGGTATTGCCGCTCCCCGCCGCATTAGCTCAGGCGGATGTTACTTCGCTATTTCAAGCCCACGCCGCGCTGTTCGCCGAATATCCCTTGTATGCGCCGCGCTGGTCAACCGCTACCTGGGACCGAACACACCATAATCCAATCCCGTGTCCGACATCGTCAATATCCTGCTCGTCAGTCCCGATCCGCGCTTCCGCGCGGAGTTGGAGGCTACCATTGCGTCGTTGGGCGACTTCAGCCCGGTCGTCCAACACGCAGCCGACGCGCGGCAAGCGATCGAGGCCGCCCGCAGCCGCCGACCACAGGTCGCGCTGATGGAAATGGGACCGGACGTCGGGCCGCTACAGGCGTTCGCAGAAGAGGCTTCGGTGGTTTCACCGGAGACGACCGTAGCGGCCGTCTTCCGGCCGGACGGCTTCGGCGCCGATGTATCCGAGAGTGCGATCCTCATCCTGGCGATACGTGCGGGCGTGAAGGACTTCCTTCGCCGGCCCGTCTCTACGACCGAACTGGCCGAGTTGCTCCGCCGTACGCGCCGCGCGCCGTCACAGATCGCTTCTCGCATGGGCCGGGTCGTTTCCTTCGTCAGCAACAAAGGCGGTGTCGGCAAATCGACGACGGCGGTGAACGCGGCCTGCGGCCTGGCGCTGCGGCATCCCAACCGCGTGCTGCTGATCGATGCTTCTCTCCAGATGGGTGTCTGCGCGTCGCTCTTGGACCTTGCTCCCGCCACGTCGCTTATGGACGTGGTGCGCGAGGCCGATCGCCTGGACGAAATCCTGCTGCGGCAGTTGGCTGTGCCGCACTCCAGCGGCCTGCACCTGCTCGCCGCGCCTGACGACGCGGTGGCCGCCGCCGAGATCGATGACGAAATCATCTCCCGCCTGGTCACGCTCGCCCGTCGAACGTACGACTTCGTGATCGTCGATACGTTCCCCATGCTCGACCGCGCGATAGTCGCCGTGCTGGACCACAGCGATCGCGCATATGTGGTCCTGGAAAACGTCGTCCCCACCGTGCTGGGTGGAGTGAAGTTTCTACAGGTCCTCAAAAGCCTTGGGGTCTCATCCGAGCGGCAGCGGGTCGTGCTGAACCGCTACACGACGCTGCCCGGCAGCGTCAAACCGACGGAGGTCGCGAACCGGCTAGGCCACAGCGTCGACCACGTTATTCCGTTCGACAAGGGGATCGTGGTGGCCGCGAACACCGGCGAGCCTTACGTGATGCGCGGTGCCCGGTGGTTCGGCTGTGGACGGCAACTGCGGCAGTTGGTGGACGAGATCGACGCGATGCGGGAAGAAGTCCAGCTGCCGTTGGCCGCGTCGGCCGACGGTCAGTTGAGCGCACGGGCTCAAGCGGACCGGGCGGAAAGTCAGCAGGAGGAAGTATCGTGAGCGGCGAGCAGGACGAGCTCAATTCCGAAATCGGCCGAGACTGGCGGCAGCGCCTGCTGCACACGGACCTCTCCATGCCGGCGGCCCGCGTCCGCGCCGCGCAAAAGCCCGCGGCGAAGCGGACGGTCGCCGCCGCCGCGCCCGCTCAAACCCCGACGCGCAAGGGGGGCGCCGAATACGTCACGGTCAAGGGTGATCTCCACCAGCGGCTGTTGGACGAACTGGACCGGCGGCACCTGCTGGGGGCCAGTGAGGAGACGCTCGCCGATTTTGTCCGATCGTTCGTCAGCGAAGAACTACAGGCCGAGGACCTGCCGCTGAACGAAGAGGAACGCCGCCGCCTGGTCGACGATCTTTTGGAGGAAACGCTGGGCGTCGGTCCGCTGGCGACGCTGATGGCCGATCCGGCCGTTTCCGACGTGCTGGTGAACGGCCCCGGCCAGGTCTACATCGAGCGCTTCGGCCGCCTAGAGAAGACCGACGTCCGCTTCGCCGATGCCGACCACCTGGTGCGGATCATCCAGCGAATTGCCGCCCGCGTCGGCCGGCGGATCGACGAAAGTTCGCCAATGGTCGATGCCCGGCTGCCCGACGGCAGCCGCGTCAACGCCACGTTGCCGCCGGTGACCATCGACGGGCCCACGCTTTCGATTCGTCGCTTTGGCCGCCATCGGTTGAAACGCACCGACCTGATCCAGTTGGGCATGTTCTCCCAGGAAATTTACGACCTGCTGGACGCCGTGGTGCGGGGCCGCAAGAATGTGCTCATCTCCGGCGGCACCGGATCGGGCAAGTCGACCCTCCTGGGCGCGTTGGCCGAGGCCATTCCCGATCGCGAGCGGATCGTGACCATCGAAGACTCCGCGGAACTGATCCTGGACCAGGAACACGTCGTGCGGATGGAAACGCGGCCGGCGAACATCGAAGGCCGCGGCTTGATCACCGCCCGCGACCTGGTGATCAACGCGCTCCGCATGAGGCCCGACCGGATCATCGTGGGCGAGGTCCGCGGCGGCGAGGCCCTGGACATGCTGCAAGCGATGAACACCGGGCACGACGGCGGCATGACCACAGTCCATGCCAACAGCCCGCGCGACGCATTTGCGCGGCTGGAAACGATGGTCTTGATGGCGGGGTTGGAGCTGCCGTCGAGGGCGATCCGCGAGCAGATCGTTTCCGCGCTGCATCTGGTGGTCTCGGTGCGGCGCTATGAGGACGGCGTGCGCCGTGTGGAAAGCGTGGCGGAGATCGTGGGCATGGAAGGCCTGACGCCGCAATTGCAGGACATCTTCCGCTTCGAGCGCCGCGGGCGGGCGGCGCAGCGCGGCGAGGACGGCCGCGAAGCCCGCGCGGGACGCCAGGTCGCCGGAGAATTCGTCGCTATGGGCATCGTACCCCGCGTGCTGGAGGAGCTCGCCGAGCGCGGCATCGACGTTCCCCGGAACATTTTCCAGAAGAAGACCGTAGGGTGGGACCAGCGAGCTTCAACGAGCGACGGCCCACCACGGTAGGTATCAACGAAATGGTGGGCCGGCGATTGCCAGGCAATTCTGTCCCATCCTCCACTTTCCATGACCGAAGTCATTCTGTTCGCAATGCTGATGTTGGGCATCGCCACCGTCGCGATCGCCTCGCAGAAGGCCCGCGCTGCGGCTATGGCTCGACAGCGCATGGAAGCGGGGATCGAGACGCCAGCCCCGGCGGCAGCAGATGGTCCGGCCGCGCTGCCGACGTTCCCCGGGCGCTACCGAGTCGTGCCCTGGCTAATTGGATTGGCGGTCGCCGGCCTGCTGTACTTCGTACTGGGCTGGTCGATGGCCTTCGTGGTCGCCGTCGCGCTAATCGTCGGCCTGATGGGCGCGCAACTGGAGGCGTACCTCGCTGCCCGGCGAATCGCGCGGATCGAGACCCAGTTGGCGGACGCCATCGACCTGATGGTTGCCGCCTTGGGCGCGGGCGCGGGTGTAACCGAAGCCTTGACCAACGCCGCGAACGAGTCGCGCCGGCCGCTTCGCTCGCAATTGGACGACGTGATCGGCCGCATCCGCCTGGGCGACAGTCCGCCCGCGGTCTATCGCAGCCTTGCCCAGCGTGTGCCGCAGGAGACGTTCTTGCTGTTCACCTCGGCGCTCTCGGTCCACTGGGAAACCGGCGGAAGCCTGGCGCCGATCCTGGCCGGCGTGGGCCGCACCATCCGCGACCGCATCGAAATCGCCCGCCGCATCCATTCCAACGGCACGCAATCGCAAATGTCGACCTTGGCCGTGTTGGCGCTGACGTACTTCATCGCTCTGGTGATGTGGCGGACTAATCCAGAGCAACTGGCGAAGTTCCTGGCCACCACGATCGGCCGCTGGGGCGTCGCCGGCACGATCGTCTTGCAGGCGGCCGGCATGGCGTGGATGTCTTGGCTCAGCCGCATGAGGTTTTGAGGGACCGCATGACACCTTTCAGCTACGCCGCATTGTGGATCGTGATCGCCGCGGGGTATCTGCTTGTGCGCCGCATGAACGCCGGCCGCCGCGGTCTGGACCGGCTCTTCGCGGAAACCGGCGCGCCCGATGAGCAGCCGTCCGGCGATGCGGCATCCGCTGGCTTCTTTCGCCGCTGGCTCTATCTGGCCGGCTATCGGCAGCCCAATGCGGCGGAAGTGTTTGTTTGGCTGGAAATCGCCGTGGTGACGTTTGCGCTTTCGGTGGTTTTCGTCCTTTACCAGACGGGATTGAGCCGCGACGCGGAGCAATCTCTCTTGCAACTGCCGCCGGAACTCGGCAAGACTTTTTTGCCGCTCATCTATTTGGGGCCGTGGCTCATACTGCTGATTGTGGCGTCGGCGCCCTTGCTTGTAGTGCGCCGCGCGCGGCGGGAACGCATGGAAAAAGTCGAGCAGGACCTGCCGCTCTCGCTGGAGCTTCTGGCCACGCTAGGCGAGGCGGGGCTCGGTTTCGACGCCGCGCTGGCGCGGCTCCTGGAATCGCTCCGCGACGATCGCCCCTTGGCGCGGGAGTTCCGCACGTATCAGGCAGACCTTCTTGCCGGGCGGACGCGGGTCGAGTCTCTCCGCCGGCTGGCCCGGCGGTTGGACATTTCCTCGGTCTCGATTCTCGTATCGGCCCTGGTGCAAGCCGAACAGATGGGCTCCGGCATCGCGCAGGCCCTCCGCCGCCAGGCCGACGACCTCCGCGACCGGCGCCGCGAGAAGGCCAACGCCTTCGCCATGGCCCTGCCCGTCAAACGCATGTTTCCCCTGGTAGTCTGCTTCATGCCCGGCATCTTCATCTGGACGCTCGGCCCGTTCTTCGTACAGCTTTTCCAGATCGCCGACAATCTCATGCGCGTGCGGAGGATGTAGTGGACGGTTGGCGTTTAGTCAGCAAAACAACCAATAAGACGGTAGTCGACAACTTGACGATTGCCGCTTCCTTCTGGTCACGGCTTATCGGCTGGCAGTTTCGCGGCAAACCTGCGCACCGGCGAAGGACTGCTAATAGTCCCATGCAATTCTGTTCATACGTGTTTCTTGCGGTTCACGATGGACGTGCTCTTTCTCAATCGCAAAGGCGAAGTTGTGGCCGTCCACCGAAGCTTGCGGCCGTGGCGGGTAGCGTTCGGGCCGCGCGGTAGCCATGCCGTCGTCGAACTCGTGGCGAGCGTGGCCAACGTACAAGCGGGCGAACTCGTACGGCTGGAAAGCTGCACACCAGTCCCGAGGCCGCCCAAAGCGGCTGATTTCTTGCTTGTCTAGGCGAAGCAGATAAAGTCTGCTGCCCTTACAACCGATACAACCGTTAAGGTCGGTGGCGAAACAACTCCACCGCAAATGGCTGGACTGGTCGGACCGCCTAACCGAAGAATTGCGGCTTGGATCATTTTTCCACGCCGTTGGGGGAAGCCGTGCCGTACCAATCTCACTCTCGCTGTGTCGAATTCGCGCACCGCCTCCGAAGCACGCCGCGGTTCGGCGGCGCGCTTGCCCTGATCACCGCGATTTCCGCAGGTACGGCTGCGGCGCAGCAGTACATTCCCTACTATTATCCGCCGGCACGTCCCTCGCAGCCTCCAGCAGCGTCGCAATACGTCAATCCGGACGGAAATCCCCCGGTCGCCGCTTATTACGCCAACAGGCCCGACGCCGCCCGCGATGGCAGCCAGCCGCCGCCATACGTTGTCCCCGCCGCAGTTCCTGCCTCCTATACGGCAAGCTACGGCGACAATCGGGCGGCCGTCGCTCCGCCTGCGCAATGGACCATTCAGAATCCGCAAGCCGCCACATACGCGACGGATGTCGTTCGCCCCCTGCCGCCGGTTAACGAGTATCCCAATTCGCCCGACAACGCCTTTCGCGTGGCGCAAAACACCAATGTGCCGGAAATCATTCGGCCCGGTGCAGCCGCGCCGGCGGGCGAACAGCCGCCCGTTACACAGGCCGAGCCGGCGCCGGAAAATCGTTTTTTGGGACTCTTGCCTGCCGCCGGTCCGCCGCCCGCGATAGGCCCGGTTCCCAGCCAACCAGCCGCGCGCGAATACGATCGCTTCGTCGAGGGGGCCATTTTCCCGGATAACACGCTCAAGGTCATTGTCGGCAGAGCCGTCGTGATCGTAACTCGCGAAAAACCGCGGCGCGTTTACATCCCCAACGAGGATTTTGCGACCGCTCAAATCATCACCGACCGCCAAGTCGCCGTCGTCGGCAAGAAAGAGGGCCGGACCACGCTCGACCTCTGGTTTCCCGACCCCAGCGACCCCAACAATCCGGCCAAGGACAAGGCCCTCAGCTATCTCGTCGTCGTGCTCCGCGACACGGGCAAAGACGAATACTCGCGGTGGAGCGAGAGGCAGCGCATCGAGGGCGAGGTGGAGGCATTCCGCTCGGCCCTGAAAATACTGCAAGCGCAGATCAAGGAGGCCTTTCCCGACAGCGCCGTGCAGCTCTCGCTGGTCGGCGAGCAGGTGGTCGTTCGCGGCGAAGCCAAAGACATCGTCGAGGCGGCCCAAATCCTCAGCATCGTCGCCGAGCACGCGCCGATCTCGAACCGGCGGCGGGGCATTGGCAACAATATCGGCCGCGGCGCCAACGTCAATGTCAATCTCGGCTACGGCGGCGGGCAGCAAGGGGCCGCGCTGAATGCCCTGCAGTCGCTGGGCGCCGGCGGCCTTTCGCTGAACGCCGGTGGGCCGGGCGTGGAACAGGCCGCCTTGAGCGCCATCCAGCAGATTCTGACGGGCGCGCCGAACGTCGTCAATCTCCTCCGCATCCCCGGCGAGCAGCAGGTCATGCTCATGGTCACCGTAGCCGAAGTGAACCGCACCGCCGCCCGCACCATCGGCATGGACTTCAGTATCGTCCACGGCGGCTTCGCCTTCGCGCAGGCCACCGGCGGCAATATCAGCGCGGCTGCTCAGTCTGCGGCCGGCCAGATTACGGGGACCGCCTCGCCGGCGGCGATGGCCCTTTCGCAGGTCGGCGGCAATCTCCCTACGGCCATCGACAACGGCAACGTGCTCATGGCCATTCAGGCACTGCGGACGCTCGACTTCGCCCGCAGCCTGGCCGAGCCCAACCTGACGACGCTCAATGGACGGTCGGCGAACTTCCAGGCCGGCGGGTCCTTCCCCATTCCCACCAGCGTCGTCACTCCTGGCGGGGCGGCGCAGAGCGTCACTTACCAGAACTTCGGCGTCGCGCTGGAGTTTACTCCCTACATCACCGACCGCAATCGCATACGGCTACAGCTCAACGCCAGCGTCTCGACGCCTAGCGTCACCACGACCCAGGTCAGCGGCGCCCAGGTGCCCAGCCAGATCACGCAGCGGCAGTTCAACACCACCGTCGAGATGCGCGAGGGCCAGACGCTCACCGTTGCCGGGCTGATCCAGAACAATTTCAGCGGTACGTCGAAGCGCGTGCCGCTCTGGGGCGACCTGCCGATCATCGGCCGCACCGGCGGACTGGACAGCGTCAGCTCGGGCGAGCAGGAACTGGTCGTGCTAGTCACGCCCGTGCTCGTGCATCCGCTGGACATGTGCAAGACTCCGCCGCTGCCGGGCAACAACATCTTCGAGCCGGGCGACGTGGAGTTTTACCTGATGGGCCACCTGGAGGGCCGCCGCAGCGAGGACTATCGCACCTCGGTCCGCACCGATTTCGAGCGGCAGAAGAAATGGTGCTCGTGCGACGACGTGTACATTATCGGCCCGCACGGCGCGACCTACGGCTGCTGCCGCGCGTGCGCCTGTCAGAATCCGCAGCCGACCGTCAATCCGCCGTCGGACCATCAACCGGCGTCTGCCAACGGCATCGCGCCTATGCCGCCGGAGACCGTGCCGCTGCCGCGACAATAGAGGAACTGTCCCATGTACCGCATCAGAGCGAATCCCTGTCTCGCCGCCGTTTTGCTTCCGCTGTTTGCGGCTGCCTTCTCCGGCTGCCACGACGGCCACGACGGTTCCTGCAAGGACATTCCCTGCGGGGCCATTCCTCAGCCCAACGGCGAATACCTTTGCCAATGGACGAATGCCGAAAGGGCCCGCGCCGGACAGGACCGCTACGTCATCTACCAGTACGAATGGGCGGCGGAGCCCACGAAGTTGACTACCGCAGGGCAGGAACACGTCGTGTGCATGGCCCGTGACCTTGGCCAGACGCCCTATCCCGTGGTGATCGACCCATCGCCTGACGCCCACCTGAACGATGCTCGTCGGCTCGTGGTGATCGAAGCACTGGCGGCCAGCGGCTGCCCGACCGATCCGGCCCGCGTCTGTGTCGGACACCCCGAGGCCGAGGGTCTCTACGGCCAGGAAGCGCCCGGCATTGCAGCCGGAATGCTCTCGAACCAGAATGGCGGACAAGGGGCAGGGGGCGGCGCAAGCGGAATAGGATCGTCGGGCGGCATTGGTTCCTCGGGCGGAATTGGCTCGTCGTCCGGCGGCGGATCGGGCGGCGGAATGGGCGTTTATTGAAAGGGAGCCGATCATGTCGTCGCATCGCTCACTTCTGTCGATTTACGCCGCCCTTGCGTGCCTCACTCTCGCATCCGGCTGCGCGAGTTCGAATCTCTTTACCGCCGGCATTTTCGGCACGTCGAAGACTTCCACCGACGACGCCGAGGCGCCCGGCGCTGACCATGAAGAACTTCCGCCCAAGGATGCCGCACGGGCCTGCCTCGTCGCGGCGGACGAAATGCAAAACGGCGGGCACATTGAGCAGGCGATTGCCCTTTACGAAAAGGCGCGCAGCAAGGACCCGAGCCTGAAGTCGGTCTCGCACCACCTGGCGGTCCTGTATGACGCCGAAGGCGATAGCGTTCGCTCGCTGTCCGAATACAAGAAAGCGGTGGAAGCCGATCCGAAGAATCCTTCGCTCTTGAGCGACTTCGGCTACTACTATTACGAGCGGGAGAACCAGGCGGAGGCCGAGAAATCGCTTCGTAAAGCGCTGGAGATCGACCCCGCCCACGTCAAGGCCCTGTGCAACCTGGGACTCGTCCTGGCGGCCGAAGGGCGGTTCGACGAAAGCTTCGATGCGTTCTCCAAAGCGGTCGGCCCCGCGGCGGCCCATTCCAACCTCGGCGTGCTACTGGCCAAGCAAGGGCGTTACGATCAAGCCAAACGGGCGTTCCATCAAGCTTTGGCGCTCGATCCAACTTTGACGCAACCGCGAGCGTTTCTCGACTATCTGGATCACAAAACGTAGCGTCACATCGTGCTGTAAGACAGAGTCGTGCGCAAGAGCGCGACACCTTCGCAGTTCTTGGTTGCAAGAAACCTACAGACGTGGCGCACGCCTTCGCAGGTTGGCTACTTGCGCCAGGTGTCGGAACTACGCCTCTTCTGGGCCGAAACTTTGACTGTCCAAATTGGACAGTCAGCGAGCGGTGGTCGACGTCGGCAGATTGTTACACCGGGCGGGCGGCGAACAGTTTGAGTCGGCCGGGCGGCGCAGACGCTCCGTTTGCAGGAGAAGGCCACGTACCGCGGCAGCATAGAAGCCGCCGCTTGTACCATCCGTAGATGCCGAAAGGCGTTGAGCACGGAGTAATGATGGCGAGTGCGCCGCCTCGCTAAAAATCGGCACGCAATCAAGGCATTCTAACCTGCACACCCTTCTTAGCCGTCAGAAGGCGTGCATCCGCGATTACCTACGCCCTCCTGGCGTTTTATCGCATCCGATGGCGCATCCCATTCACCCATAGGCCATCCGGCCCACGGGTGGGCCCAACCCCAAAGGACCACCCTCATGTCCGTTGCTACCGCTTGCCCTGCCCCCGCTCCTCGTCGTCGCTGGCAGAAACTCTTCCTCACAATGTTACCCGCGATAATCTGCCATGCCCGTATCGCGTTTCGCAATGTCCGTGGCCAGGACCGCGACGACAAAGTCCAAGAGACGGACGCGAATGCGCTTGTCGCTTTCCGCCGCTTGGTCCAGCTCAATAAGACCGACCTCGCCTATCCGAGCGTGCCCGCCCGCTTCGCCGTTGCCCAAATTGCAGACGGGAGCACCGTGGGCACGCCGATGAACGTGAAGGACGTGTCCTCGCCGTACCGCCAACGTGTGAAGAAGGTCGTCCTCGAACGCCTCGATCGCTACGACGAAAACGAGCAAAGCTGGGACGAAGTGCTCGTCGAAGATCGAAGTGCCGGCCCGGCCGACATCGCACGCACCCGCATCGACTTCAGCGATTGGTTGGCTTCGCTCAAGCGCCGTGACCGCAAGATCGCCCAGGTCCTTGCCAACGGCGAGAGCACGCGAGCAGCGGCGAAGAAGTTCAGGGTGAGCGACGGCCGTTTCAGCCAGCTTAGGAACAAACTCGCCCAGCACTATCGTCGTTTCGTCGGCGACGAGCCTGGCCCGGCCGCTGCCAACGCAGCGTAGCTCGTGTTGCCTTTCATCTTGGGCTGCCACTGTCATTGGCAGTGGTGGCCGTTGTTTGTTTCGGAGGTTGCCATGAAACGCTTTTTAGTTTGTGCTGTTGCGATTGCCGCCGATCTCGCCGCAATCGCTTCCGTAATTGTTGGATGCACCAAAACCGACCTCGAACCGCAAGAGACACGGTGGCGCGGTGCCGACTGCAACTACGAGAGCTCGACTGCCGCGCATCCGCGTGACCGCATCGGCAAGACCCAACAACAACCGGAGAAATAGCCATGCGACTCGTAAGCTTGCTCATCATAGCGGCGGCTGTCAGTGTCCTGGCCGTTTCGCTAAACCACCGCCGATTGCCGCCGGCGCCAGAGCGGCGTGTCGAAGTTCAGAGCCAAGGTCCTACGATCGAACGTCTTGAACGTCTTTCGCATCTTGTCACCAGCAGAGTCCAAGTTGCCGACGTGCTGATCGCTCAGGGCGAAGGCTGCCGCGGTGCATGGCTCATTCGCGGAGATTCCCTGATCGCGGTCAATCTCTCGCAAGCCGCGATTATCGAAAAGGACGAGAAGGCGAAACGTGCGACGATCCAACTGTCGCCGCCGGAGCTATTGCAGGCCCGTGTAGACCATGAGCGGACGAGGACTTGGGCTGTGGACCAAATGAATTGGTTGCCGTGGACGGCACATCAAGATCGACTGCGTGATGATGTCATGCAGCAGGCGCAACGACTCGTCGCCCAGGTCGCCGGTTCGCGAGAGAACATTGAACAAGCCAAACAGGCGGCTGAGACGATTATCTGCGGCTTCTATGAACAGGTCGGTTGGCAGGTCGAAGCGCGGTGGAAGGAGCCGGCCGCCACAGCAACGAAAGGAGAATGATTATGGGCTGGTGGTGTCGTGACGATAGAGTGATTGGCGACCTGGTTGCCGATTATATGGACAACCTGTGCGACATTCTCGGCGGCATTCCTTAGCAGACGCCCGCAGACATCCCCGCCGAGGTCCGCGAACGGCTTACCGGGCTCTATTTGCAGGGACTCGGTCGAGAGCCTACCGAGGCAGATTTGGCTGCGTTGTTGTCGTTCATGCGGCGCAGGTGCGCGTGGGCGCCGGTGGGCGAGGCGGAGGGATAAAGAAGACGTAGCACGGCAATGATGCGATCGTTGCGCACCGTCTCGCCATCGTCGGTCTGCTCTGCTTCGAGAACGCCGATAATCCGCGCGCTGACCGCGCAACCTGGAAACGCCGGTTCGTCCATACGCAGCAGCACGTCGAGCGGATCGCCGTCTTCGCCGATGGTTCCCGGAATAAAGCCGAGGCACACCGCCATCGTTGACCTCACATCGAAAGTTGAGTTTTACGGCGTGACCGTGGCGGCTCGCCCGCCGCCGGCGACCAAGATGGCCATCAGATCAAGACCGCCGAGACGGGCAGCGCCGGCGAGACGGCCAGCACCGGCGCGAGCGGCGGTAGCGGAAACGTGGCCCCGAATTGCTCCATTTCGGAGTATTCCGCCACGGCAGACTGGGCCGCGATCTGGGTCTGCAGATTGTCCAGCGGCACGGACCCGACAATGGAGCCGAGTTCCGTCCGCGCGAGGCCCGGGAAAGAGACGATCGTCGTCGCGCTGGGCCCCGGCGGGTAGTAAACGCTGTTTTGCGTGCCAGCGTTCTCGGCGGTGAAGCTCCCGTCGGTCAGCAGTCCGCCGCTGAACTGGCCGTCGACGAGGCCACCGTTTTGCGTAGCGACCTGCTCGTACGCGGCGACGGACACGGACACGTCTTCTAGCCAGAGTCCCTCTTCGAGTTTGCTTGGCGCGACAGGAAGCATCAAAGGCGCCTCGCTCGGCGGGCCGAAAGTGCTCTCCTTTTCGGGTCCGGACAAGCTAGTGCTCGAAGCGGCGACCGAGCCGGACGGGGCGAAAGTGCTCTCCTTTTCGGCGACCTATCAGGTCCACCGCGAGCTGGCGGAGTACCTGGCCAACGTCCGCCGCATTCGCAAAGGCAGCGGCGCGGCGCACGACTCCACGACTGCGCGTTAGCCGACAGGCAATCCGGTGGGGCAGGGGAAGAGGAGGGCAGAAAGGGGCCGTTGAGAGATGAGGGATCGCTTCCCACATCCTTCATCCGTCATCCCTTATCCCTCATCCGCTCAGAAACCGTAAATCGGCTCGTTCCCGGCGCGCGTCGTCAAGGCGACGACAATGGTATTCTCCGTGGAGTCCGCGAGGAAATGGACTCTGTCCGAATGTAATCATGCCTAGCAACGCATGGGCGTGGAACACAGCAACGAACCGGCGGAACGTCAGTCGGGCAGGTTCGCCGTTTGACCGTCGTTGCGGGTCCCCAACCGCTGGAAGATGCCCAGTTGCGAGACAGTGACTTGGCTCATGTCGGTCTGCTCGTATACGTACCCGGCGTTGTTGAAGTCGATGCTGTCGGGTATGAAGTGGACGGAACCGTCGCAAAGGACGAAGTTGCTGCCGCCGGCGTGCGAGCTGTCAAAACCCGCGCTGCAGCAGTTGCATTGGTCGACCCCGTTGGTGAATTGCTGGTTCGTGACGTTCGGCTCCTGCACGGGCGAGTAGACGGTATTCAACTGGTTGTTGTAGAGCGCTGACGCGGCCGAGGCACATCGAAGCGCCCCAGTGGCAGCCGCCTTCGGGATCGCGAGTTCCCGCCCAATTGGCCGCGCCGCAGCGCCGGTCGCGCTCGCCGAGCATGAAGGTGTGGGCCAGTCCGTCGCTGATTTGCTGGGTGGTGATGACGCTGTTGTTGTAGAAGACGCCGTTGTTGGTATAGGAGCTCAGTGCGGTGCGGATGCCCAGCAGCCCCTCGCAGGCGACATAGTTGGCGGTCGCCAGTTCGATCTGGTTGAAGTTGCCATTGCCGAAAAAGGCGCAAGTCCGAAGGCAGCGGGTCCGGCGTGGTATCGGTGGGACAGCGAAAAACGGGAAGCTTCGTTTGCAGCATGACCGTGGCGCCAGGCGCGGCAAATACGGCCATGAGATTGCGGCCGTCGACATCCAACTGCTTGTAGAGCGAGCTGTATTCTGTATAGGGCAAGATGAGAGCGCCCCACCCCCAGTTTTCATCGTTGTCGACGTAGTCGCCACGGCACCCGCAGGGGAAGTACTTCTTGTCGTTTTCGTAGCTCAGCACCGCAAGTCCAAGCTGATGAAGGTTGTTTATGCACTGCGTCCGCCGGCCCGCTTCGCGGGCGGCATTGATCGCAGGCAGCAGCAGCGCGATGAGAATACCGATGATGGCGATTACCACCAGCAGTTCGACCAAAGTAAACGCGCGTCTTGCCATGACAGTCTTCTCGAGAAGTGAAAGACCGGCCGCCGCGGCAGATCCAGGCTCCGGGAAACGCCGTGTGCCGCATCCAAAGTCAGCACTGCCATTGCCCGGGGTTATTCGCCTGAGATGAGACTGCGATTCGCTTCCGTTCGTTTGCCGCCGCGGCAGCCGGATACATTCATATTGGTTCTCGGTACTTAGAGCTTAGTAACCTTGTCGCTCCAGCGAGGCAGCATCGCCAGAGTGCTCGGCGCGAGCGTCGTTGTCGTTTCCGCCGACAGAATCGGAGTCCCGCGATCGCGCCTGCGGCCAACAAAGTCAGCGTTCCTGGTTCCGGCACGGGTGCAACGCTTGCGGCTGGTACGATCGTGCCAAAGGGCGAGGCGCCGTTGGCAAAGGCGCTGCCGACGAACAAGCTCGATCCGTCGGCAAGCGCCTCGCTGTTGGTCGCAATCAACGTGCCATTCGAAACGGTCGTACCGCCGGAATAGGTGTTGGTACTGGCAAGCAGCAAGATTCCGCTGCCAATGTCGATCACGCTTCCGCTGCCGCTGACTGTGCTGGCGAACGTGTAGCCCGCGCCGGTGTCGCTGCGGTCGAAGACAAGGGCCGCATTGTCGATGACCGAGCTACTGGAGCTGATGCTGCCCGCCATGCCGCCCGTGCCCAATTGCAGCGTGCCGCCGTCGATCGTCGTCGTTCCGGTGTAGGTGTTCGACCCGGTTAGGGCAAGAATGCCGTTTCCGGTCTCGGTCATGACGTCGCCGGTGCTGAGGTAGTCAAACAACGACGCGCTCACGAGCAGGTCGATGGGTGCGGTGCCGCGTTGCACGTTGAAAACAGGGCTAAAATTGGCGGCGATGTATCCGCCTTGGCTCGAAATCACATTCGTCGCCGAGGAGGCCAGCGAAGTAACCGAGGTTAGGCGGAAGCTTGCGCCGTTTGCGAAGCTGCCGTTGCCCGCGCCCAAGGCCCAAACGCCCCCATTGGACAAGGTGAGATACTTGACGTATTGGTACGCCGCGTTCGCCATGCCAAGAGTGCCGCCGTTGACCAGGAAATTCATGCCGTTGTTGTAGCCGATTTCGGCTTGGCCCGCGGTGTAGAACATTGCCCCGGGATTGACGGTAATCGCGCCGGACTGCGCGAGCACGCTGTTGCCGCTTCCCGGTCCGCCGGCGCTAAGGGCCAGCGTGCCGCCGTTGACAACGATGCCGCCGCTGAAGGTGTTATTGCCCTCAAGCGTCAACATTCCCGACCCGTTCAAGGTGAGCGAATAGCCGTTGCTGCCCGCCAAAGCCAAAGTGCCCGGCCCGTTCATCGTGAGCGAGTAACCGGACCCGCCATCGGAGATTGTCCCGCCAATGGTCAAAGCCCCCGTGCCCGCGATTGCAATCGCCGGCGAAGTACGGAGCGTGACCGCGCCGCTGCCGGTGTTCAGCGGATTGCTGCCGCGGAAGGCGAAGTTGCCGTTGATGGTTTGCGCGATGCTGCCTGCCAAAGTCATGGCGGCGCCGCTGGTGTTGTCCAGCGTGCCGCCGCCGATCGTCAGCGTGCCGCCGCCGAGCGCGGCGGAATTGCCCAGATTCAGCAGTCCGCCGCTAAAGTACGTGCTGCCGGCGTAGGAGTTGGCGTTGTTGATGGTCAGGGCGCCTGGCCCGTTGATGACCAACGAAGTACTGCCCCCAATGGAACCCGTCCCGCTGAGCGTATAGTTGGCGTTGGTATTGCTGAAGGTCACGCTGCCCGGCTGGACGGTGCCGCTCAGAGTGACCGTGTGCGCGGTGCCGGGAGTGTCGTTGAATGTTACATTGTCGCCGCTATAGAAAACGTCCGCCGTGCCGCCGGAGAGGTTGGTCCAGCTTCGCGAGACGCTGGTGTCCCAAGTTTGATTGCTGCCGCCCAGCCACTGAAGATTGGCATAGGCGCCAGTCATGGTGAGGTCCACGGACCCTCCCGAAGTGGAGAAAGCGTAAGTTACCCTAGGGCTGCTGATGACATAGGGGCCGACCAACGCCAGGTTGCCAGTGCCGCCACTCAGACCGCCATAAGTAAACAGGGTGTAGGTGCCGCTGGTCATGGGGCTGAGAAGCGCAATATCGACGGTATTGGCCAGAGTGAGCGTGCCGTTCATTGCGATCAGGTCGCCTGGCACATAATTCAGCGTGCCGCCGGTTAGTCCCAGGCCGCCGTTAGTGATGGTCACGGTGCCCGCGTTGCCCCCGGCCGCGTTCAGCGTGGCGTTTTGCAGCTTCAGCGTGCCGTTGATGTCGCCGTTGGTCGGATAGGTGTTGCCCGCGTTGAGTACGTTGCCGCCGAAGGTATAGCCGCCCGCGCCGTATGCGGATACGTCCAACACCGCGCCCGGATCGATGGTCAATGCGCCGCTGCCCAGCGTGCCGGCGGGCCCCAACGCCAGCGTGCCGCTGGTGATTGTGGTGGGGCCGCTATAGGAATTGCTGCCGCCAAGGGTCAAGTACCCGCCGCTGACCAGGCTGCCGCGGCCGCCGTTGTCGCGGAGGGCACCGGCGAAGACGCCGCTGTTGGCGACCGTGAGCACGGTCCCGTTGAGATAGACGATGCCGTTGCTGCCGCCGTCCAGCGATGCAAGCGTCTGCGCCGGGCAGTTGAAATAAGTGCTGCCGCTGGCGACTAGCGCCGTGTTGGAGTTTAGAGTAACCGCGGAGGTTGCCGTTAATAGGGCGCCATTTGCGACATTGACGGCGGCGCTGCTGAGTGAGGCACTTGTGCCCAGGACCAGCGTTCCGGCCGTGACTACCGTCGCGCCCGTGTTGTACTGGCCGCCGGTGAGGATGAGCAGGCTGCCACTGTAAATGACGTTCCCCGAGCCGTTTATGCCGCCGGCGATGCTGCCGCCGCCGAGGTTGTACTGGAGAGCAGCGTTGTCATTGACCGAACCGGTGCCCAGCGCGTTGATATTGTTGACCTGGAGCGTGCCGCCGTTGATCGTCGTCCCGCCGCTATAGCCGTTGCTGGCCCCCAGGACCAGGGTGCCCGAGCCGGCCAGAGTGAGAGAGTAACCGTTTCCACCGTCGGAGACCGCCCCGCCGACTGTCAACGTATTGGCGTTGACGGTCACCGTGCGGTTTCCGCCGAACGTCACTGGATTGGCGCCCAGGCTCAGGCTTTCCGTGCCGTTGAAGGTGAAGTCGCCGCTCCAACTCTGGGAGAGGTTGTTGGGCAGCGTCATGGCCCCGGCGCTGCTGTTGTCCAGCGTTCCGCCGTTGATCGTCAGCGTTCCGCTAGCGAGCGCGGCCGAGTTGCCCAAATTCATAACCCCGCCGTTCAAGTACGTGCCGCCGCTGTACGTGTTGCTCGTGTTGATCGTCAGCGCGCCGGGGCCGTTCATGACAAGCGAAGTGTTGCCTGCGATGGAACCTGCCCCGCCGAAAGTGTAATTGGTGTTCGTGTTGCTGACGGTCAGGCTGCCGGGCGAGACTGTGCCGCTGACCGTGACGGTCACGGAGGTGCCGGCCGTATCATTGAACGTGACGAAGTCGCCCTTCGTGAAGTAGTCGCCGGCGGGGCTGGTGGGACTCGTCCAGGGTTTGACATTCGGGTTGTCGACCCATGTTTGAGAGTTGGTGCCGACCCAGGTCAGATTGGCGTTGTACCCCGTGATCGTCACGGTGATCGCGCTGTCGTTGCCGCTGCCGAAATTGTAGGACGCGTTCTGCCGCCCGCCAATGCTTCCAGGGGCGAGCGCGAATGCTGCGCCCGCGTGGTTGAGGTTGCCACTGTAGGTAAGAAGGGTGTACGGACTGCCCGAGGCGTAGCTTCCCCCGCTGGGATTCAGCGCCAGCGTGGTGGTGCCGCCGAGCGAGAGGTTGCCCGCGACCTGGATCAGATCGTTGACCCCGCCGCCCGGCGTCGTGCTGTTGGAGAAGTCGTAGCTCAGCGTGCTGCCGCCGCCCATGGCGAGGCTGGGCAAGGTCAAGGTGCCGATGTTGTTGGAATTGGCCGTCGCGCCGGGGGCGATCGCCGCGCCGCTGCCAAGGGTCAACGTGCCGCCGGAAATTGTGCCTTGACCGGTCAGCGTGCCGCCGGTGAGATTCATGTTGCCGGCGGTGTTCAGCGACCCGCCGCTGGCGACGGCAAGAATGTTGCTGCTGGAAGTGAGCAGGCCGTTGACGGCGCCTATGCCTGTCCAGTTTCCGCCCGTCACATTGAGCGGGCCGGCGATCGTGCCGCCGGAGAGATTGATTGTGCCGTTGCCGCTGAGCGTCGTCAGCGACGTGTTGCCGCCAACCAACCCCGAGCCTGCCAGGGTCCCCGCGGCGCCCACGGAGATCGCGCTGGTTTGCGTCAGCGCGCCGTTGATGGCCAGCGTGCCGGCTGTGACCGTAGTCGGTCCGCTGTAGGTGTTTGTCGCGTTGAGCGTCAACAGGCCGCCCGTGCCGACTTGGGCCAGGCCGCCCGCGCCGCTAATGCCGCTGGAGCTGAACGTGGAACCTTGAGTCGGTGTGTCGCTGCCGCTGAACGCGAGCGTGGCGTTGGGGCCGACGGAAATGAGGCCATTGGTGTACAACTGGCAGCCGGTGCCGATTTGCAGCGTGCCGCCGCTGACCGTGGTTGTGCCCTGGTAGTTATTCGCGCCGGTAAGCGTAAGGATTCCACTGTTGATTTTCGTCAGCGAGTCGGCCGTGCCGCCGGTGCCGTCTACCAATGCCTGCGCAATGGTGACGTTTTGTCCGTTCGTGTCGATGAACGCGCCGCCGCTGTCGATAGTGAGCGTATTCTTGCTGGTGGAGGGTATCCACAATGGTAATGCGGTCGTGGCCGCCTGGAGTGTCCCACCGTTGAGGTTAAGCGTGCCTCCACTGCTTACCCCAGCGAGGACGCATCCCACTTGAAGGACACCACCGTTTAGGTTTACGCTCCCGGCCCCGGTCGCTGCCGTTGTGGCATCAGTCCGATTGAAAGCGAGAGTTCCTGCCGAAACCAGCGTATTGTTGCCGGTAATCGTCATTGGAGCGGTGGTCCGCACGCCCAGGCAAAGCGTGGCGTTGCTCGCGACCTGAAACGTGCCGCCGGTGATGTTCACGGTAGTTGGCGCGGTCGCGTTTGCGGAGAATTGCAGCAACTTTGAAGTGGCGGTAGACGTATTCTGCGGGTTGAAGCTGAAAAGACCGCCCGATTGGCTATAGGTCGCGGCGCTGCTAACGCCGATGGTCGACGGGCCGATGAGAGTCGCTACACTGAAGGTGCCGCCGCCTAGAGTGAAAGACGACGAGTTGGAAGCGCTATTGACTTGCCCGATGTCCAAAACGTTCGAGCCGGTAACACTGAATGAACCGCCGTCTTGGAAATACGACGCCGTGCCTCCGCTGCTGGCATTTGCCATCCAGAAATTGGCCCCCTGAGACGCCGAGCTGAAGGTAGTGATCGAGCCGCTATGGAAATAAACGCTGCCCGCGCTGCCCGCGGCGTTGCCAATGGCAAGCGACCCGATGGTGCCGCTGCTGCCGTTGAATTCCAACGTACCGGTGCCCACGGCTGTCGTGCCAGTGTAGCTCAAGGGGCCGGTGAGCGTGAGCGTGCCGCTGCCGGCCAACGTTAATCCGTTGGCCGCGGTGAGAGTGGAGGTGATCGTGCCTCCCGCGGCCGAGTTTACCGTCACCATGGGCGACGCCAGAGTGAGCGTGCCGCCGGCGGCGTCGCCAATCGTATAGGCCTGGTTCTGGAAGATGATTCCGCCAGTGGAAAGCGAGCCGCCGCCGAGACCGACCGTGAAGGCGCTGGCGGCCACGGCGCCGACGCCGAACTGCGCCGTGTTGGTGCTGCCGTTAACCCATGTCGTATTGGTCGTCGTGTTCCACCAATTGCTGCCGGTCAAAGTCCAGGTGCCGCTGCCGTCGACGGGCTGGCCGCTTGCGGCCGAGTTCCACGTCCAAACGGCGGCCGGGGCCGATTGAGCGAAGATTGCGAGTCCTAAGGCGAGCATTGCCGAACGACGCAGATTATTTACGAACATGGAAGTTTACCCCTTGGTTGAGCTTTCTATGACTAGTCAAAAGCAAACGCCCGTCTCGCAGCGTTCCGTGCCCTTCCGAAGGATGGACCCCCGAGTCCGTCCCGAATTCACGCAGGTTGTTCCTTGGCCGATCTGAGTCAGCTACCCGGTCTCCTTTCGCTTGCTGCCGCAACGCCCCCTTCGTAGAGACGCTTGATTTCCTCCGCCGACAGCGCCCGCGACAAAAAACAAAGTTCGCCGATCCGTGCCCGAAGGTTTCTCACGCGCCAGTTCATGCCCGGCTGCGGCTGGCAATTACCGACCTGAGTCGGGCCGAGGACGAAGGGGACATCGCGATCGAGCTTCAGGGTCTCCATTTCCGCTCCGTTCTTGTAATGGACTGTAGTGCCGGCGCGAATCGAAGACCACCGACAAATGAAGCCACGCACCGAAGTCCTTTCGCTCAATTACGGCGGCGTTTGTCGCAGCCGATTGCGCACCCGCAATCAACTTTTCCTTGATTGTCCCCCAGTGTGGACCGAACGTTGTGCGCCCAGCGGACAGGATCTCCCAGTGCCCGTCTCCGATTTGTCCCTGATAGTCGTCGGACATAACAATGGCGTTAGCAGGGTTGCGAAGGTCAGTGACGTTAATCCAGGTAACCATCGTGAACGCCTGAAAGCTTCCTGGAATGTTCACGCGCACGCGATCGTCACGGCCCGTGAACTCCAAGGCCTGTTTGTCGCGCCAAGGGCCGTCGACCCACTTCGCGCCCTCGATCTTGCCGTCCCGCGCTCGGCCCGATGCGGCGCGGTTGCGAAGGACAGTGCGGTCGCTGTCATCGGGCTGGAAATCGTAGTACGCTACCACATCCGCCCGCTTGCGAAGCTCATTGCTGATCGTTTTCCAGCGGCGGAATTCGGGCGATTGAGCGGCGACGTGGTCCAGTTGCCCGGCGCGGACAAACTGCGTTTCGTCGACTGCGATGCGCTGCATTTGACTGGCCTCGACGCCGGGAGCGCCGACACGAAGCGCCTCGTGGGCGGCCAGGACTAGCGGAGGAGACAGAGCAATGGGAGACAGGGGAGACGCGGACTTTTCCCTCTCTCCCTTTCTCCCTATCTCCGTGTCGCCGCCTTGCTCTGCTTGCACCCGCCCGCGGAAGACGTGGACTTCCTGATCGCCGTCTTGACCGACGAGCACGCCGAATTCCGTGCCCAGGTCGGTGTACTTCATACCTGGCGCGCGGACCTCAAAACCGCGCGCCGCGGGTTTTTCCGCGGCTACCGCGAATTTGCCGCGGTGCAAGACGGCACACGTGCTCGAGCGGACTTCCAACACGGCCGGACCTTCGAGGATCGTCTCCGCGCCGCTTGCAAAGACGATCTTCACCAGTCCGGACTTGAGCGCCAACTTGCGGCCGGCAATCAGCCCCTCGCCGCGTTTTGCGCGCTCGGCTCGTCGGACCACGCGCAATCGACGCCTAGGCCCAGACGCGCCACGACAACCGGCGCAGTCGGCGGAACGGATGAAGGCGCAGAGGGCGAAGCCGAAGTCGGTACGGGCGGAGTCGGCGCATTGCGCGACTTCGCGCCGTTCGGCCGCCGGTCGAGATTGCAGGAAGAACGCGGAAATGATTGCGCCCGCGCCCGCCACCAAGCCGGCAAAGAGCAAACTGCAAACGAGCGCCACCGCGCAATTGAAGCGAAAGTCGCCGACCTTTTTCTTCATGCGATTGATCGCGAACTGAAAGTTGCCGCGCGAGGACGACTGACGGGGTTTCGCATTACGCGAGACGCTGCGCAACGGGGTGCTCAGCGACTGGATGCTCGCAGGGGTTGCAGCATCTTGCTCTCCAGGCAGGCCCGATTCCGCGATCAGCGTCACCTGCAGGCAAGTCTCCGCGAACAGGCCGCGCTTCCTCGCATCGCCAGCCAATTCTGCTTGGAAGCGGGCGAACTCGTCGGGGCCAAGTCGGCCATCGAGATACATTGCGACGCGCTCGTAAAAAAGGTCGTCGGTTCCGTTGGCATCGTCGGGACTATCCACGAGAGACTCCTGTTTCCAGGGCACGCTTCATGCAGTCGCGCAACATCCGGTGGATGCGGCCCAGCGCCACGTAAACGCTGTCGGTTCTTATCTTCAACCGCGCGGCCACTTGATCGCCGCTCATCTTGTCGTGATAGCGGAGCGAAATGATTTGCCGGGCGCGGGGAGCAAGTCGTGCGACGCAAACCCAAAGCGCCTCAGACATCTCGCCGTTTGGCGCCGATTGCTGTTCGTCCCACGTCTGATCGAGACCGTCGAGCACTTCATTGCTGAAGAGCATTGGCGATTTGCCGGCCCGTCGCAGAGCGCAGCGCGCAGAACCGGGCCGATCTGCGAAGCCAAACAGGAAGCGCGGCGCGGTCGACGATTTCACTCCGTTTGCGGACCGCCAGCAGCGATACCTCTTGGAAGACGTCTTCGGCCACGTGGCCATCGCGCACGATCGCCCAGATGTAGGCCAAAAGCCGCACCCGCTCCTCAAGCAATCGTTTTACTAAATCGGACTCCGACAGCGACAAGCTCGTCGTACCCCCTAAAAAGGCGTAGTCGATCGTTTCCCCCCTGCGACATTGGACGAATGGCAGCGAACGCCCCAACAGTAGATGGGAGGTCGCCCCGTCTTCCGTATGTCCTCAATTGCTTAGTGCCCGCTAAAGGACAAAACCTATACAACGAATCGAAAAAGATTGTAGCTAATTTAAGCTGTGGCTTCGCCACTAGTGGTTTGTCCAATTTGACTTTACTAATTCACTACATCCTGATATTTTGCCGAACTGTTGGACCGTTGGTTCTCTCGGCAATACAAGGATGTAGCCATGAAAAAGGTGTTCGTTGTTCGTTTGATGGATAGGGAGCGGTTGGAACTTGACGGTTTGGTGCGCAGGGGAAAAGCATCGGCGCTGACCCTTGCACGCGCTCGGATTCTGCTCAAGGCGGACCAGGGCAAAGATGGCGCTGCGCAGACCGATGCCCAGATCGCGGAAGCCCTGAGCGTCACCCCCAAGACAGTTTTCAATGTTCGCCGACGATGGGTGGAGGATGGACTGGAGGCCGCGCTCCGCCGCAAGAAACAGGCATGCCCGTCTCGTTCACGCAAGCTCGATGGCGCGGCCGAGGCGAAACTGGTGGCCGCTTGTTGCGGTCCTGCTCCGAAAGGAAGGGCGCGCTGGACATTGCGAATGCTGGCCAGCAAGCTGGTCGAGTTAGAAATCGTGCCTTCCATCAGCCCGGAAACGGTGCGTGGCACGCTTAAAAAAACGCGGTTAAGCCTTGGCTGAAACAGCAATGGTGTCTTCCGAAGAAGCATGACGGAGAATTCGTCTGGCGGACGGAAGATGTCCTCGAAGTCTACCACCGCCCGTACAGCCCTCAATTTCCCGTGATCTGCATGGATGAAGCCAGTAAACAACTCGTGGGTGAAGTTCGCCAGCCGCTGCCGATGCGCCCCGGTCAACCGTTGCGATACGACTCGGAATACGAACGCCTGGGCACGTGCAACATCTTCATGTTTGTCGAACCACTTCGTGGCCACCGGCACGTCCGCGTCACAGCGAGACGAACTCGGGTGGACTGGGCCTACGCCCTGCGCGACCTCTTGGACGAGAAATATCCGACCGCGGAGCGGGTCATCCTCGTCATGGACAACTTGAACACCCATTCGCCGGCGTCGTTCTACGAAGCCTTTGCGCCGAGCGAAGCGCGGCGATTGACGGAACGCCTGGACATTCATAACACACCCAAACACGGAAGCTGGCTGAATATCGCCGAGTGTGAATTGAGCGTGCTCGGACGGCAATGCTTGGCACGCCGAATCGACGACGCCCAACGCTTGGCCCATGAGGTCGCCGCTTGGGAAACCGACCGAAACCTTCGTGCCACACGGGTCAACTGGCAATTCACAACGGACGACGCCCGCGTTAACCTGCGAAGTCTGTATCCCGAGTTCGTTCGCCAAGATGAACACGACGATCCCTGCGTTCCGTCAAAGGTCTATAACTAGTAAACTCGATTTGGACAAACCACTAGTGCGTCGTCCCCCGCCCCTCATTCGGGCACTAGCCTCGCCTCTTGACAACCGGCATCCAGCGGGGGGGCAATTATTCTAATAAAGCATCGTCTCCTGCAGAAACTAGCACCACCGTCCAGTCCACCAATTCACCGTGCGGTATCCGCTGCCGGATATACTGTGCAAAAAGTTCTGGCCTTGCTTTATTCGCGCTAGGGTGAACTGTGATATTGGCAAGGACTCATTCACGATTTTGTCACCGGAAACCCCCGTCCAAATCACCTTCTCGCCGGGATTCGGCGAATTCGACGGCGTGCCCAGGCTCCGGATAAACTTCTCGGTGTCGTCATAATTCTGGCTGACATGCGCCGAATCGCGGTAAAACCCAATCGTCTCCGTGATGTCGCCCGAATAGGTTATCGCCAAGACAAATCCCGCGGGCGGACGGGGCAAGTAGCGAGCCGTCAGACGCCCGAGACATGAAGTTCCCGCGCTTTTCGGGCACTAAATCATGTATACCCGAATGGCACTTGAACTTTCGCTATGTCGTTATTCGGCAAGGTGATGTGGACGCAAAAGGCCTCGCTTGTCATAAGGGGGTTGTGATACAGCAAATCCCCAATGGCAAGGAGGCCAAGAATGGTTCACTCGTTCCGCGCCGCGGTGGCCGACGCTCGTCGTCACGGCGATTTGTACTTCGCCGCGTTACTCTCGCAAGATCGTATCCAAAAAGCTGGGGTTGACCCCGCGCTGGACAGTTTTTGGGCTAGATTAAGGTGTGCTTTTTGGACTTCGGCTAGCAGCCCGCGACACCCCCACAGGTGTCGCGCGGCTGCAATGCCGCCAGTAAACTATCTATTGTTAATAGATTCTCCAGTTTCAGTCTGGCCGTAGGCCAGAGTTTTAGCGCCGCAACTTTTGTTTTTTCTAGACCGCCGCCCGGTCCGGTACACTTCCCAAGGCGCGTGGTTCTCCAACGCCTGGTGAGGACGACGACGGCAGTAGAACTCGAAGTACTGCCGCAGACCCGCCTCTAACGCTTCCACGGTCTCGTAGCCTTGCAGATAGACGTTTTCGTACTTCACGGTCCACCACAGGCGTTCGATGAACACGTTGTCCAAGGCCCGCCGGCGGCCATCCATGCTGATGGCGATCTGCTGCTTCTCCAGCACGCTGGTGAAGGCCCGGCTCGTGAACTGCGTCCCCTGATCGGTGTTGAAGATCTCCGGCCGTCCGTGGCGTAAAGCCTCGCGGAGGGCCTCCACGCAGAAGTCGCTGTCCAACGTGTTGGACAACCGCCACGCCAGTACGTATCGGCTGTGCCAGTCCAGAATTGCAACCAAATACATGAATCCGTGCGGCAGCGGCACGTAGGTGATGTCCGCGCTCCACACCTGGTCCGGCCGCGAAACCACCACGTTCCGCAGCAAATACGGGTAAATGCGATGCTCCGGGTGCGGATCGCTGGTCCGTGGCCGCGGATAGATCGTCTCCATGCCCATCAGCCGCATGAGCCGCTGGACGCGCTTGCGGTTGACCGCGTAGCCCGCCTGTTGCAGGCGCCAGGTCAGCCGCGGCGAGCCGTAAAAGGGCCATTTCAAGTGATACTCGTCCATGAGCCGCATGAGCTTCAAGTTCTCCGCCGATTCTTCCGCGCATTGGTAATACCTCGACGAACGCGCAAGACCGAGCAACGCGCATTGCCGCGCAACGCTCAGCTCCGCATGGTCCGCGTCGATCAGCTTCCGCAGTTCAGCCGTCGAACTGGGCAGCTTTTTTTCAGCCACTCCAGCTCCATCTTCAGGCGCCCGATCTGCTGGTACAGGTCGTCCAGCAACGCCGCCTGATCTTCCCGTCCGCCGTCATCGGACTCTGTGAACACTTGTTCGATGTTGGCGAGCATCTTGCGTTTCCACTGGCTGACCAAGTTGCCGTGGATGGCGAAATGACTTGCCAGCTCGCTGACCGTCTTGTCGCCTCGCACGGCGGCCAAAGCCACCTTCGCTTTGAATGCCGCGCCGTATCGCTTGCGACTCCGTCGCTTGACCATCCTTGTCAACTCCTGCACAATGGCTAAGGTTTCGATTTTACACCTTAACAATGCGCCCAGCTTTTGGGGTCAGAGCACCCCATTGGAGAAACAGGAAACGGAAAAAGGAAACAAGGCAGCGATTTGTGTCATATCAGGTATTCCATTACGACCTCGATCAACGTCGGTTGCCCGTCCACACACGACGTTGGTGGCCGAAGGCACTTGCAACCTATGCCGTGCTTGGCGGCATCTACGGCGCAGCGGTGGGATCGGCCATAGGCACAGTGCCAAGCGCAGTAGAGATCATTGAGATTGCTGCCGCCACATTTGCCCTGATCTGTGGCGTTCCTGGGACACGCCTTGGCTTGCTCATCGGCATTGTCACTCGAAATCGCTTCTGCAAATTGTTTCTTGGAATGTTCTTCGCCATTGCTGGCGCGCTCCTGGGCGGATTTTTGGCGACGATGATCCTCCTCGCCCTTGGAGCGATCTTGGGGGCATTGGGCGGTTGGGTATTGGCGCGAGCGATTATCGCCCTGCGACATGGCATTCTCCGCAGATTCCTCTTTGGCGTGGCGGCGGCTGTCTTGGGCATGTTCGTCGGCGCGATGCTCTGGGCAATCAATCTCAATCGAGTTGGGGCGCTTATTGGCATGGCATGGGGATTCGCAATCGGAGTCGTCGTCGGCCCGATTCTTCTTCTCATGGTCATAGGCGCGATGAACTCGCTGGCGAAAACGCACATCAGCAAGAGAATGGAAAAAAGAAGCGAGGTGGTCGATGCGACTTTCCGAAGAGAAGATTAAACTGGGCATTCTCCACTCTGACCGCGACGTGCGGGATGCGGCGGCAATGTACTTTTCCAGGTCAGCGTGCCGCGACACGTCGATCTTGCCAATTGCCATCCAAGCCATCGAGAAGTACGGCTGGCAGCATACATTCATTGTGTCGTCTGCCATCGAAGGGCTGCCGCTCTCAGATGAAACCCTGTTTTGGGTTCTCAAGGTGATTCAGCAGAACAACTTTCACGGAGACACGATTTGGCGCGAAACCCTGACGCGGCTCATTTGCGATGCCAACATCAGTCTGCTCGCTTGCCATAGGTCCGAGGTTCTCGATGTTTTGGACAAAGAAGACCGCGACTGGATCAACATGCGGCTCGACCTCTTAGATGTGAATGCGGAGACATGCTGGCGGGCATTGGAGGCTTTGTGCCAAGAGGCTAGGAAAACACGCTCTGATCCCGACACGCATTATGGCGATGCGCTGGTCGAAGCAATTGCCCGTCACGGCGACACGGATCGAGTGCTTTCCTATCTCGCGGAGAAGGACATCGACCTTACCGACTACGGCGAAGTCTGGATGGAGATGTTCATGGTCAGCCTCGCGGGTGAAATGCGATTGGAGGCTGCTGTCCCCCACATTATCAGGAAGATAGAAGAAGCCGAGGAACACGCCGACTTGCTGTTTGAGGAAGCGGAACGAGCGCTGATAGAAATTGGAACGGATGCTGCCGTTGAGGGAGTGACTTCCCTTTTTTCTGGCGACTGGACTCGCCATATTAGCGCCTGCCAGGTCTTGCAGCATGTCCATTCTGATTTAGCAGTCTCCAAGGCGCTGGATCAGCTTTCGCACGAAAAGGACGCAACGATCAAGGCGTGGCTGGCGCAGGCCCTCACGTCCCACTTCGCCTACGACGGTATCGAGCCTGTTCGTCAAGTTATTCTGGACGACGACTACGACAAGAGTGTGAGCGACTTGCGGCGTGATTTGATCGTGGCCGCAACCCTGATGGAAGTCGAACTGCCCGAACGAGAAAAATGGCTTGCCGCAATCGAGAAGGACAAACGAGAGAAGAAGTCCCGCTTGCAGGTCGAGCCACCTGAAGAGAACGAGTATGAGGAGGATGAACCTCTGATGCCGCCAAAGAGGAAAGTCGGTCGAAATGACCCCTGCCCCTGTGGAAGCGGCAAGAAGTTCAAGAAGTGCTGTATCAAGAAATGCAGCAGCGATCTATTCGACTGAAGAAGCCCTCGTCACGACGAAAGTAAGTCCTCACATTGCCGTAGAAAAAGCGAATCATGGCGAAGAAACACAGCCCGACAAAAGAATCAACGCAGGAAGGTCCACCGAGCGTGCAGGATCGGATTCAGGCCCTCCTCAACGAGTTGAGCGATGCCGAGTTGAACATCCTGCTATACGAGATCGAGAATCCCCATGAGAGACGCTCGATGGAAAAGTTGGGCAGGATATCTGCTGCTCGATTGAAGCGGCCAAAAGCCATTAAGGAACTGACGATCATGCTGATTGACTACAATATCGAACAGCACCCCAACCTAGTGACGCACTACTTGACGGACAAATACCATTTGCTGGAGTATGTCTACGAGTATTGCATTTGAGGATTCCGCCTCAAGAAAAGGTGTCGCTTGCGCTGGCAGAGGCCGAGCGGCGACTGAGGACGATTAACGGTC
Organism: uncultured Planctomycetia bacterium; assembly: GCA_963780045.1. GTDB lineage: Bacteria > Planctomycetota > Planctomycetia > Pirellulales > Thermoguttaceae > JANXQG01. The sequence goes on from CAVZZZ010000001.1 coordinate 137,165, forward strand.
GCGTTGCTTAGCCGCAGCCTTTCGATCCTTACGCTCTTTCTTTTCCTTGACCGTCAACTTCGGTTTATTGTTCGTGGACCGTTTTTTCGTAAGCGTCCGGCGGAATGCGTGTTGGCGCTGATGGTATCCTGAGGGCGTGTGAGATTCAAGGCCCCAGGAGAAGTACCATGAAGCGCAAAGGTCCGCGGCGGAGTTCGGAAAAGCAGCGGTTTTGGCGACGCGCCGTGGCCCAGTGGCGGCGAAGCGGCCAGTCCGTCCGCGATTACTGTCGTACCAACGCCCTCAGCGAGCCCTCGTTCTACGCCTGGCGACGGGAACTGACACAGCGCCGCCGATCATCGCCAGGCGCCGGCTTGCGGGTGGCGGGCGGCGGGACGGTTTCGTTCCTGCCCGTGCGGGTGGTTGCGGCGGCGAACCGCTTGCCCGCCGCCGCGGATGCCGGCGGCGTGGAGATCGTGTTGGAGCGGCAGCGCACGGTACGGGTGCAGGCGGGCTTCGACCGGCAGACGCTGGCCGACGTGTTGGCCGTTCTGGAGGCGCGATCATGCTGAACCTCTCGGAGCTGGTGCGGATCTACGTCTGCCTGGCGCCCACGGACATGCGGAAGCGTTTCGATTCCTTGGCCGCGGTGGTGCGGGAAGGGTTGGGTTACGATCCGCTCTCGGGCCACTTGTTCGTGTTCCGCAGCCGCCGCGGCGATCGGATCAAACTGTTGTGGTGGGACCGCGACGGGCTGACGCTCTATTACCGGCGGCTGGAGAAGGGGACCTTCCGCTTCCCCGCGACCGACGATCCGCAAGCGCGGAGCATCGAGGTCTCAAGCCAGGAGTTGTCGCTCTTGCTGTGGGGCATCGACCCGACCAGCGTGAAGCGGCAGCCGCGCTATCAACGCTCGGCGTGAGCCGCCGGAAAAATTCTTCGCAATCGCGCGAACCAAACGCGCGTCTGGCGCGTAGCATTGGGCATGAGCATGGACGCCTTGCCTCTTCCCGATCCCGCTTCGCTGCCCGACGAGGTTGCCGTGCTGAAGGCGCTCGTCGTACAGTTGTTGGCAGAACTGCGCATCCGCGATGAGCGTCTGGCCCGGCAAGAGCATCACATGCACCTCTTGCTGAAACGCATCTACGGCAGCACGAGCGAGAAGCTCGATCCGCGGCAAGGCGCGTTGTTCGAGGTGCAAGCGGGTGCGGAGGCAACTGCGGCGGAGACGCCGCCGCCCGCGGCCGATGCTTCGCCCGCGGCATCGGCGGCCGGCAAGAACCGCCACCAGCACGGCCGCGGGCGGATTCCCGACTCCATCGAGCGGCAGGAAGAGATTCACGACTTGGCCGACGCCGAGAAGGCGGCCTTGGGCGGCGTGGAGAACCTGGTCGAGCTGCCGCCGGAGACCAGCGAGCAGTTGGACTGGCGGCCTTCGACCTTGTTCGTCACGGTGCATGTCCGCAAGAAATACGCCCGCAAGGAACAACTGCCCGAAAGCGGCCTGACGCTGGCGGAGCAGAACGTGGCGCTGGCCGCCAAGCCGCCCGAAGCGGTCCCCGGCGCGTTGGCCGGAGCGGGCCTGATGGCCCAGGTGATCGTCAGCAAGGGGGCCGACCATCTGCCGCTGCACCGCCTGGAAGGCATCTTCCAGCGGCAGGGCATGCGCATCTCCCGGCAGACGATGGACGGCTGGTGGCTGCAAACGGCGGAGTTTCTCCAGCCCTTGTACGCCCTCGCCATCCGCGTGGTGCTGGCCTCGGGCGTGATTCACACGGACGACACCTCGGTGCGGGTCCGCGACGCCCATCAGAAGCGGAAGTACACGGGCCGCTTCTGGCCCTACGTGGGCAACCCGCCGCACGCCTTGACGGTGTTCGACTACACCACGAACCACACCCGCGACGGGCCGGCCAAGTTTCTTGCCAACTATGGCGGATACTTGCAAGCCGATGCCTTCAACGGTTACGACGGGATTTACCTGGAATCTCAAGGCCGGATCGTCGAGGTCGCCTGCTGGGCATGCGCGGAGGAAGTTCCACGAGTGCCGGCGGCTGGACTCCGCGCGGATGGAGACGGCCTTGGCCTTCATCGGCAAGCTCTACGCGGTGGAGAAGGACCTCCGCGAGCGCGGCCGGGAAGAATGGCAGCCGCTGACGCTGGCGGAGCGCGCCGCGCGGATCGCGGCCGAGCGTCAAGAGCGCTCGCGGCCGCTGCTGAACGACTTCCACGCCTGGCTGGAAGGCCAAGCGGCGAAGGTCTTGCCCAAGAGTCCGGTCCGCGGCGCGATGGACTACACGCTGGGCAATTGGGCGGCCCTCTGCGTCTACACCGCCGACGGCTGGCTGGACATCGACAACAACGAGGGCGAGAACGCCATCCGCGGCCTCTGTCTGGGCCGCAAGAACTGGCTCTTCCTGGGCAGCGACCGCGGCGGCCGCGCGGCGGCGGTGCATTTCAGTCTCTTGGCCTCCTGCAAACGTCACGGCCACGATCCGTGGGTCTACTACCGCGACGTCCTCACCCGGCTGCCGGCCATGCTCCCCGCAGCCAACGAGGAGGACCTTCTTGCCCTGCTGCCCCACCGCTGGCGTGCGGCCTGATCTCTCCGCCGCCGCCCTTCTGCCCCGTCGGCCGTGTCCGGCTATACGGCTATACTACGTGTTCCGCCGGACGCTTACGGCTGAACTGTGCCATCACTGCTAGCACCGCCGCCCCACTCGACGTATAGGTCGTCGCCGTGATCCATAGTATGATTTCCGATTCTGGCGGAAGGGATGCCTGCCAGCTTCCCATTTGGTGCAGATCGCAGGACGTGACGCTGCCCAAGGTGAACGCCCCGCCGATGCCCGCACATTGGCGGGGCCATTTCATTGAAGGAGATTCATGGGTGAACTGTCGCAGCACACGATTGCCAAAGTGAGCGGACCAGCGTGGGAATCGCTTCGCGGGCAATTCTTGCAGATTGCGCGGTTGCTCTTGGCGGTCTCCCGTGACGCCGACAGCGAGCTAATGACGAGCTACGTCAAGTTCACGATCAACACCGCTCCGCAAAGCCCCGTGTTCGCTGCGATCTGGCTGAAGAGCAGCAAGCGGTTGATCGTTGGATTGGCCCTGCCTGAAGAATGCGAAGCTGAAGAACTTGGCCCTGCGCTGCCTGAGACAACCTACAAGGGCCTCACGAAATACTTCGTCGTGGAACGCGGTAGCGCAGTCCCCAAGGGCTTTGCAGAATGGGCGAGGGTCGCATATCAGAACGCCTTGTCAGTGCCAGGCGTTCAAACTGCCGCGAGAAAAGAACTTCGACGGGTGGCATGAACAGCCTACCTGCGCATGTCCATTGGCGTCAATCGCTGTTTGTGACGCGATGGGACTCAGAATCGCAGCGGTCGGGGAAATGGCCCGCTTGCCCCCTTACGCGGCCTTTTACCCTACGTTGATTTCAAGGCTGACCTTCTTCAGCAGCGTGTCCGCGTCGTCGTAGACGTCGACGGAGTTTGTGCCCGCAAACTGAACCGCGTAGCCACTGCCAAAGAGGAACTTGATATCGACGAACTGGCCGTCGTGGAGCAAGATTGTGCGGCCCAAGCACATGGCATTCATGCCGATCTCTTGGAGGACGTTTGATACGACGGCTTCGGGAGAATTGTTCATGGTCTATTTTCAAGCGGCAGGGGAAAAGACGGCTATTGCGCTTCTCAGGACGCCATGCCGTAATTTGCCCAAGCCCTACATTCCGCACTGAGAATCCGCGAGTCCGTATCGCCGCCGTAGAGATGCCCGCCTAACGTGGCGTTGCAAACCCGTCCCGAAATCGTCCTTACATATAGGGGCATCAAGACGGATCGCGCAGAGGCATGAGCGGTTCCATTCTCGTCCACAATCTTGTGGTGGCGACGTTCTCTAAACTCGGGATGCCGCCCCCAATCGACGTGTGCGAGACCTTCCTTGTCAAGGACGGTTTCTTCATCGGCCACAAGTTTCGTTGCGATGGGGGCTATGCCGTTTGGGGCGCAGGTTGGAATTCGGTCGAGTTCTATGACCAGAACGGGAAACTTCTGAAGATGGTTGCCGTCAAAAGGGCATTGCGTTTATCCGCATGAGAGCCACGCAGCATTTCAGTATTCTCAATGAACTCTTGGCCGAACAGGAGGCCCTAGCACTATTTCGGCGGGCAGTGTGATCATCGGCAAAGACCTGAACTGTTTGAAACTAGAGAAGCATGAGGCTGGCCGTCATGGATTCTCTGCCATACGGCTGAAGCACTTGGAAGCCACGGAATTCACGCTCGTCAATCTTGCAGTCGATGCCGTAGCTCGATGCACGATTACAGAAGTCAAGTAGACTTGCTCATAGGGCGCATCGTTCGCGGCTGTGCGGATTCGGAATGCAAGAACAACTTGCTGCTGCGGCTTGTAGGCTTCCACCGCTTTCCACAAGAGGTCCATGGATTCAAGCCGCTCTCGGAATGCGACCCAGAAGATTACAAGGGCTTATTCGACCCTCGCGGCACGACGGCCCTGACAGATGCCGCGCTCAATGGCGTGGAGGCCATCTCGGGGTTTGGCCGCTACCTTATGCAGAACGATCTTTGGATTAACGGCATATCGGTCGTCATTACCGATGGGATGGACTTGGCTTCTTGTTGTTTCCCCAAGGCGATTAAGAAGGCCCAGGCCGACGCGATGGAGCAGAGCAACGTGGAGAGCCTCATGTCGATTCTGGCGGGCATCTGTGGGCAAGCACCACCAGGAATGTCGCAAATCCTGATGGAGTTTAAGCAGATTGCGGGCTTCACCGAATACGTTGAACTTGGGGAGATGACCGACTCAACGGCAGTGCAACTGGCCGACTGCATCGTTGCCGCCACCACGACCGTGACTCCGCACGACGACAAGTGACGCCGCCGTCACTGCGGCCTCGGAAACCAGAAGATAGGTGTACCACGGCAAGTACCTGGAAGGAAGGCATCGAGCAATCCATGCAATTTCGAGACCGATCATCGCCAGCAGCGTCAGACAACGGCGAATCAACCATCTGTTTCCGCAAACCAGCCACATCGTTGCTAATCCGACCGCCAACAACGAAATGGAGATGCAAATCTGTCCTTTATCAAAGTACGTGGCTAATGCGTCCTTCAGGTAGTGTGTGGCCCCCAAGGAACACAGCGAACGTCGTCATCCACAGAATTGCCTGCCCGAGCGAGAATTGAAGATGCGCGAGGCCATCTTTACTACCAGTTTCGGGCCTGCATAAGCGAAGGCCCATGAAGCGCAAGCAACAATACACCCACCATCTGAAAAGTCTGCCGTGTCGCGTAATAAGTGGCGACGGCAATCCATGTAGTCGGTAGCGACCCCATGTACCAGCCCCAGGCTGCCACACCAATTATTACCGCAATCGCCCGCCACGGAGTTGGCTTGCCGCCTAAAGCTGCCCAAAGCCCAAGAAGACACCCTTGGCTGGCAAAGATCGGAGCGCGTAGATTCCCCAGATTCGGCCAAGAGAACTCACCCGACAGTTCTTTCCAGTGGAGCAAAAAGAAGAACAGCAGCACATGAACTGCTGCCATCGCGCAAATTGCCGCTCTTGGATATCTCATCGCTCAGATCATTGAAACCTATTTAGCTATTGATCCCAATGCCCAGCCTCACGGAATACTCGATTCCATCGCCCAAGGGCAGCGTGGCCGTCACGAAGCCATTGGCAGGATCGTGGACGAAATCGAGGTAGGTCGCAACTTCGTTGAGAAAAAGCGTCACGTCGTCGGCCAGGACGGCAGCCTCTTGGCGAAGATTCGGCAGCAGCAGTTTCAGCATGTCGAGATACATCAACTTCCATCCGTCGAGGAAAAGCAAATCCATGCTGCCCACATCCCGCAGGGTTTGCATGGCATCGCCAAGACGAATCTCTGCAAACTCTGATAACCTCGCCTCCGCAAGATGCTGATTGGCCTTGGCGACCTTGGTTGGCTCCAATTCTGAACCAATGACCATCCCTCCGCCGTTGTCTTTCAAAGCGGCGGCGAAGTAGACGGTCGAAACGCCGAACGATGTGCCGAACTCCACGATCCGCTTGGCAGAAATGGAGCGGGCGACGGCGCACAGGAATCTCCCCGCGTCCCTGTCAACGGGCATCAGGGCCTCGGCCATCATCGCCGCCCTCTCCTCCGACGAGGCGGCATTCCAAGCCGCTTCGTCACTGTGGACTTGTTGAACAATGGCTTTATCGCGAGTATCGGCCAACTCGTGGAGGCGTTCAAGGACATTGTGGACTTGGGGAAGCAGGAGGGAGTTCATTATCGTTTCTTTCCGCATTTGGAGGAATGCTTCGTCAGCTATTCAAGACTCCTCCGACCTTTCGGGGATGAACTTGTGTTCGATCCGACCGATCACCGTTAGAATCGCCAAGGCCAGAATCGCCCCTGCGAGGCCCAAACCCAAAAGCCCCATCCCTATGACAATGCCGATGGTTGCAGTGAGCCAAATGCCTGCTGCGGTCGTGATGCCCTCGATATGACGATGCTCGCTCTGCTTGAGGATGACGCCGCCGCCGATGAAACCGATGCCCGTAACCGTTCCTTGGATGATGCGGCTTATGTCCGCCGTGGACATGCCAGCTAAATACGGCGCGAGGACCACGATGGCGGCCCCCAAAGCGACGAGCATGTGCGTCCGCATCCCCGCCGCCTTACCAGCCTCGGCCCTTTGGAAGCCCACGATGCCGCCCAGCACGGCGGCGATTATAAGCCGCACAGTGATGCGGGCAATTTCAACGTTGCCTGGAAAGCCAGAAACCAACTCCTGCCAAAAGGCCGAACCTAAGCTCATGGATCACCAACCTTTCCGATTGTTCATTACCCAATCCCCAACTCCTGCGCGTGGGGCTTCATCGCGTCAATTACGAATTGGATGTGGCTGGCGTTTCCATTAGGCCAAGCAAATACAATGAAAGCGTCTCGATTGTACCCGAGGCAGGAAGCTAGGAAAATGTCCCATCCCATTCTTGGAGGCCAAGCGATGATCACCTCTCAATTGGTCGCGGCCTATCAACAATGTCCGCAAAAGGCATTCTTTTTATTGCGCGGCAACCCTAAACCTTGCCCGCATGAATATGAGATCGTCGTCGAAGAGCGGGCGGCAAAGAGGCGAATTGCATATCTTGCCGATTCGGCCCAACCGAAGCCCATTGTCATTTCCGTAGGCGACCTTCAAGCCACCTGCGATGCCCTGACGCACGGAAAGAAACGCGGGCATCGGGAACCGCACTTGGTCATTGGAACTGAAACCCCTACGCTCTTGAACAAGTCCCGCCTCGCATTTGTAGGCTACGCCATTGGTCAGGAAAGCCGCCGTCGTCCGTCTGTCGGCGTCATCGTGCCTTGCACGGGTGACCCGAAGCGAGTGAAACTTGATCCGCTGTATGCTGGCATTTCCAAGGCCATCGCAATGCTGCGGGAATGGACGCAGCAACTTCCGCCTGAGCCGCCTGCCTGTATCATGGGGAAGCAATGCCAGACCTGCGACTTCCGCGATCATTGCCGTGCCGAAGCGGTTGCAGCGGCACCAAAAACGGCGTGTCAGGAATGCTTCGTTTTCCGACGATCGGCTGTTTATCCCTGGCCGTCCCACACTTTTCCGGCTACGGCAGTCCGAGACCGCCATCTCGGTAGTCAAAGTGCCGCATCGGCTTGAAAGTTGAGGTTTCCAACAACGAAAGCCCAGATACCTATGGGGGGCCCAGAATGACCGCCTCGCGCCAATGCAATGCGGTGTCTTCAACGCGCCATGCCGACCTTGCGGCCGAGTCCAATCGGAAGCATTGCCCGAGCCCTTGCCCGCGGTGGCGGGGCACGCCGACGCAGACTGGAGATGGCCTTCGCTGCGGCGGCGGGGGTGACCGCCGCAGGCAAGTCGGCCGGCCGAGGTTGCGAGAAGTGTAAGAGCACAGGGGATTTCCAGATGCAGGAAGTCGTGAGTTGCCCGGCTTGTCCGCCGAAGCGCTCAAAATAGAATCTACTGATATCCGGTGGCGACAACGCCACGCGATATGGTTTCAAAAAGCAGAAATGAACGGAATTGGCCGTCGAGCCGTTGAAGCAGGTGTGCCGATGCCCAGACAGAATCGTGTGAATCCATTTGGTGAGATCACTGCCACGCCTGAGCGGGGAACATTCATGGGCAATCGTGGCGTTCTCCATGACGATGAAGGCCGCATCAGGCGGAAGTGGCAAGGAAAGCGATGGCTCGTGTGTGTGCTGGAGTTTCGGGGCCGCAAGCGGAAGGTGATGACGCCAAGTCGATACACCGAACTCTTCTTCCTAGACGAAGCAACCGCTCTGGCAGCCGGGCACCGTCCCTGCTTCGAATGTCGGCGCGAACGGTTCAAGTCTTTTTGCTGCGCCTGGCAGCAGGCTCATCCTCAGAAAGGTGGCTCGCAGCCCTCAGCCTCTGACATCGACACCTGCCTACATGCAGAGCGGGTGGCCCCGAAGAATCTCTCCGTGGCAAAGCTGGCTGATTTACCGAATGGCGTCTTCGTCAAATTTGCGGAAGAATCTTATCTGGTCCACAACGACTGGTTATTGGCCTGGTCGGCGGGAGGCTACACGAAACGCATCGACTGTCCGCACAATGCCGAGGTTATCGTCCTGACGCCGAAATCGACTGTGGCGACGATTCGTGCTGGCTACTTCCCCGAAATCCACACCTCGGCGAACCGATGGGGGGATGGGCCATGCGCCAAACGACCATAGAAGATCGCTGTCGGGGTGTGCTGATTGGCCTGGCCGCTGGGGACCGCATCGGTGGGCCGATCCGCATTGCTTTGCTCCTTGCCGAAAGTTTGCTCAGCTGTGGCGGTCTCAAACCAGCGGAAATCCTGGAGTGTTACCTCGGCTAGTGCAAGACAAGCAAGTCACCTTCGACGGAGTTTATCTGAGCCTGTGCAGCGGCTTGAAGACTGCAACAACCCAAAGTATTATGGAAGACTTGCTGAACGAAGTCGAGAGGCTGGCCACCTTGCGTAACACCGAGGTTATCGTCGTGGCGATGCAAGCCGAATTGCCGGCCAGGGAGGTACATTATTTGGTGGCGGCCGGATCGTCCATATCCCGAACTGACCCTTCTGGAGGAAGGCCATGGAACGAGAGATTATTCGCGTCGAACCGTTCGCCACCAATTTCGAGAAATGGGGCGTACCCGTCTCCGTCTGCACGCGGGCGGGGAACATGGTGTTCGTCTCGGGCGTGCCGCCGTTCGACCCGCAGACCGGGGAGCTCGCAGCCAATGCGCCGTTTGAGCGCCAGGCCGAGCTGGTCCTGACGCAGATGAAGACCGCACTCGAGGCAGCCGGGTCGGACCTCGACCACGTCCTGAAGTGCAACGTACTGTGCATCTCCAAGGACCGCTTCAAGACCTTCAACGAGGTCTACAAGCGCTTCTTCCCGACCAATCCGCCGGCGCGGATTTTCTTCTGCGTGCCGGAGTGGACCGGCCCGTTCGACATCGAGGTCGAGTGTATCGCGCTCACGAAGAGCTGAGACTGGGGACCGGGAGGGCTGCGCTGGCGGGCAGCAGGTCCGCCAGGGGCGCGCAGGCGCGGCACACAGAAGTCCAGGAAGCTCCGCGTCTTCAAGGGCAGTGGGGGCGTCCGTGCCCAATAAAAGTGTCAAGAACCGTTTTCGAGTGCTTCGCAGAAAGAGTGTTCCATGTCACATCACTTTGATACTCCTACCGCCAGAGAAGACCCGCGCATCTGCGTAAACGATTTTTATTTGTTCGATGGGGCCGCTGGCACGACCGTTATGGCCATGACGGTGAACGCCGATGCGGGATTGTCCGCACCGGATACATTCCGAGATGAGGGCCTGTACGCTTTCCGCTTCGACCTGAACGGCGACGCTCGAGAGGAGCTTACGATCAAGCTCAGGTTCGGCGACCCACGCCAGGCCGACGGAATCGAGCATCGCCACGTTCAGGACTGCCAGATTCGCATGGCAAGCGGCGAGGATGCCCTTCACGGCCTCGGCGGCGAGTTGCTTGCCGAAGGCGAATCCGGCGAATTGGTCGGCCGATCGGGAATACGGGCCTACGCCGGACTGGCTCCGGACCTATTCACCGTTGACGCCGCGGCGGTGCATGACTTCATAACATCGTTCTACAAAGAGCAGAAGTACTACCCCCAAGCCTTCCTCAATCGAACGAATTTCTTCGCCAATCGGAACGTCTCGGCGATCGTGCTGGAGGTCCCCAATCGCCTGCTTGGGGAAGGCACGGTCCGAGCCTGGGCGACGGTTTCACTCGTCGGTCATGCGCCGGAGGTCCAGGTATCGCGCTGGGGGCTGCCAATGATCACGCACATCTTTCTCAGCGATCACAGCAAAGGCGATCTCAAGGAAGCCTTCAACCGTTCCTTGCCTTGTGACGATGTGGCTCAATTTTCGGAACCCATCGCGGCGTTTGTGCGGAACATGACAATGTACGCAAACACGTCGGGTAACCCTGCTGAGTACGGGAAACATATCGCCGGTGTTCTCTGTCCGGCGACGCTGCCCTACAAAATAGGCACGTTTGCCTCCTTCGATTACGCCGGGTTCAATGGTCGCGCCCTGGGAGATGACGCCATGGACGTGATGTTGACTCTCGCGGCCAATCAGGCGCTGAGTGACGGCATTGCTCCCGACCGCCAGCGCATGCGGGGCGAGTTCCCATACTTCGGCGAGCCGTACGCCCAAGCCGAACAGCACGGCCTATCGCCCGCGGCACAACCTACGACAAAGTGACATCGCGCACGAAGATACTTCTGCACAAGGTACATACGGCATCACATGTATGACGGTCATCGCAGTTGATGGGCCAATCATCCGGGAGGAATCATGAAACTCACAGGCAAGAAGGCTCTCATCACCGGCGGAAACAGCGGCATCGGCCTGGCCACTGCCCGCCTCTTCGTCGCTGAGGGCGCCGAAGTCGCGATCACCGGCCGGGACCAGAAGACGCTCGATGAAGCAGTCGCCGAACTGGGACTCAACTCGCGCGGCTATCGCGCCGACGTTATCGTGGGGGACGACCGAAAGCAGCTCTTCGCGGATCTTGCTAAGGATTTCGGCAAGCTGGACATCGTCTTCGTCAATGCCAGCATCTCCGGCCGGACCCCTACCGGCTCGACCGACGAGGCGATTTTCGAGAATGTCATTCGTACCAACCTCATTGCCGCTTTCTTTACAGTGAATTCGGCTGCCCATTTGCTAAACGAGAACGGCAGCATCATCTTTAACGGATCGGTACCTAACCATCTGGGCCAAGCCGGTGTGGCCGCATATGCGGCCACGAAGGGCGGCGTTGTCTCCATGGCGCGTTCTATCGCCGCCGATCTTGCACCGCGCAACATTCGTGTGAATGTCGTGGCGCCAGGCGCGACGAAGACTCCCATTTGGAATCGCGGGCAACGCGCTTCTATAGCTGCAGATGAATCCGCCAAGCTGGCCAAAGCCATGTCGTCCAGGATTCCACTGGGCCGTTGGGGTGAGCCGGAAGATATTGCCAAAGCCGTACTTTTCCTTGCCTCAGATGACTCCTCCTACATCAACGCCATCGAGCTGATGGTCGATCGAGGCGCGACGGGCGCACCGTGGGGAGCCCGCATTTTCCACGACTAACCTCGCAACGGCCCAAGTCCTTTTCGGAAGAACTCCGGGCCGGCTTCATTAACTTCGGTCCGCAGAGGTCGGGCTGGCCGATGAGTGTTTGTGCGCGGCGGAGGGGGTGACCGCCGCAGGTAAGCGGGCGGATGTCGTTTCGAGAAAACCGTGATTTTTCGGGAAGTGTTGGAAACGGTATAGCTGTACGGGACGATTGGGCCGGGGATGACAAACAACCGGCTGCCGCGGCAGATCCAATCTGGTAAGAGCCTGCTGTGACAGGCGACAAAGTCTGGCATCATCGGCGGCACTTGCGATAAAGTACGGCAATGCATGCGGTGAACGCAACAATCGCCAGTGCGTCGGGCTCGGGAACGGGCATGAGCGATTGCGCGGCGGTTTCCGCCGGCACGATCGTGCCAAACGCGGCGAGGTTGCCGCCGACGCCCAAAGATGTGCCGCTTTCGATCCCGCCGGGGCTGGTGACAACCAGCTCTCCGGCCGTGACAAACGTCCCGCCGGTGTACGTGTCCGTGCCGGACAATACCACCGTGCCCGCGCCCAGTTTGGTAATCGAACCGCCGCCGCCGAGCGCGCCTGTGAGCGTGATGTTGCCGCCGGTGGTGTCGATGGTGGCGTTTCCGCCCGAACCGGTAAGCGTCATCGCCACAGACGAGGACCAGCCGGCGGAAGCGCCAAGGGTGCCGCCGCCGAAGTTGAACGCGGCGCTGCCCTGGCCGGCGGTGATGCCGCCCGCGCCGAGCGTGCCGCCGGGCATCGCGAGCGTGCCGCCATCGACCGTCAGGCTGCCTGTAAACGTGTTGTTGCCCGACATGGTCAAGGTATTGGGACCAACCTTATTCAGTCCCCCGCCGCCGCCGAGCGCGCCGGAGAGCGAGATGCTGCCGCCGGTGGTGTCGATGGTGGCGTTTCCGCCCGAACCGGTAAGCGTCATCGCCACAGACGAGGACCAGCCGGCGGAAGCGCCCAGAGTGCCGCCGCCGAAGTTGAACGCGGCGCTGCCTGGGCCGGCTGTGAGACCCACGGGACCAAGCGCCAGCAACCCGCTGTTGAGGATGTACGAGCCGCTGCTGCCGGTGTTGGTACCCAAAACCAGGCCGTCAGGGGAAGAGTTCGTGCCGCCGGTTTGCATGAACGTCCCACTGCCACTGTAGCCGGCGTACTCGATCCCGGTGCAGAGGAGGTACCCGTTAAAGCTAAGGCTGTACGAGCCGCTTCCGCCGGCGTGGAGACCCAACAAAACGGAAGCCGTGGTAGAGTTCGTGCCGCCCGTTTGAGTGAATGCCCCGCTGCCGGAACCGCCGACATATTCGGTGCCAGAGGAAAAAAAGTTCCCGTCGCTGAGGCTGTACGAGCCGGTGGCGGGGGCGTTTGGGGCCACGTAAATGCTGCCTCCGACGGTGCAGGTGCCGCCGTTTTGGTTGAAATATCCGCTGCCGAAATTGCCGTCGGTAATGTAGCCCGCGTAAAGCGAACCGCCGCTTTGGTAATACACGCCGGTGTCGCCGTTGGTGTGACCCACGACAAGCCCGCTTGTGGCATTGTTCGTGCCGCCTGTTTGATAAAACGTCGCGGAGAAGGTGTAGCCATCCCATTCGCCGCCAGTGTAAGCCGTCAAGCTGCCGCCGGAAGCCAAAAGCACCTCTCCGAAGCTTGGGCCGCCCATGTAGAGCGTGGCGCAATTTGCCACTACGCCCGACTGGATTTCGGCCTCTCCGGTGCCACTGGCAATCAACGCCGTGTCCGCGGAGCCCGGTGGGCCGGAAGGGCTCCAATCGCCCGGCGTGCTCCAACTGCTCGTCACATCCATCCAACTGTAGGTTGCCGCGCGGCACTCGACAACTGCACCCGCAGCTAGGATTGCTGACGCCGCTACGAATGCCAAACGCAGAAATCGGTCCATAGCAACCCCCTTGATGTCTTGTTGGCCACCGAGTCGCGGCCTTGACTGCGAAAAGAACTGGAACGCCTTCCGTGCGTCCCCTGTCTTCCATCAAGGGGCGCGCAGCCTGCGGTCCGCGGCAAAATCCCGATGCCGCGCAATACATCCCGACTAGATTGCCCGGTCCCCTTCTCAAACAACCGGACTTGTGCAACCGGGACAATGATAGACACCACCGGCCGGTTGTCAAGCCCTCCGGCCGCTAACCGCATCCCTTGCTACTCATGCACTGCGGTTAGAGACTTGGATCACCCTGTCAAAATTCGGTCTAACGCATAGCGTCCGACGTTTCGGCCGAATGGTAAACGGATGAAGTCTGATCGACCGACTCATCAACGCAGCCTCGCCCGGCCCAACCGGAAGACCTTCGTTTCTCGACGCTCGATCCCTCCGCTAACCATGAGCTTGGTTTTCCCGACGAAACCATTCCGAGTTCTCCATCTCGTCAATCAACGTGCCGGATCGCCGTAAAACTTGAAGTATCCACCAACGAGGACACAGATACCTATGGGGGGCCGGCATGAGCCGCGCCGACCTGACGTGCAGCGACCTCTTCAACGTGCCATGCCGAACTTGGGGCCGACGAGGTCGGTCTGGCCGATGAATGCTTGCGCGCGGCGGCGGGGCACACCGACGCAGGTTGAGTAGGCTGACAAGAGCCCAGTTCTCGGCATCGAGTGCCACAAGGCCGTCGAAAGTGATTTGTCCCGAAATACGACCATATTACGGGACAGATCAGCGGGAACTTCTGGCAACCGACACGTGAACCCGTCATGTCACGGGCCGGGCCTATGCGATTCATAGCGGCAAGCAACCTGGCCGGGAAGCAGAAATGGGCCAGCGATAGCCGCTGGCGATTCTTTGACGGTAACGAAGGTTTGGATCGAACGGAAATCCATAGTCGGCGACAAAGCCGTCATCGGTCTGGAAGAGCAAGGGCAGTTGCGAGTTGCTGCCGCCGACTCTGTCGGTGCCGCTTCCGCCGCTAACTGATGTCTTGATCCTGCAACCCGCCACCAAACACGCGAGAACGAATCATGTCCTGCGGACACGAAGATTGGCCGTGCTGCGGCTGCGGCGATGACCTTGAACAGTTCGATGACGGTGACCTCTGCCAGGGATGCGGAGAGACGGAGGGACACTGCGCATGCGATCAAATGGACGATTTCGACGGTGACGAGAGCATGGACGGGGACCACGAGACGGGCCTCGCCTCTGCGGGCTGGGGAACGGATGAGGACTCTGCCCGGCGGCTACGACGACTTTGGCGGCGATTGGTGATGGTGGGGTGGTGGCAAGCCCCTCTCACCGGCCTTGCCGGTGAGAGGGGCGTTTTTTTGGCAGATGTGCAAATGCAAAAATGAATGAAACCATGATTGCCATCAAGAACGAAACCGTTCCGTCGCTTCTAAAACGAATTACCGAAGGCAACGTCAGCTACCCTGCCAGTTTCATGTTCAGGTCGATTGGCCCCGAATGGTCGTCTATGGCGACCGCCGTTATTACAAGACGAGTAAAGAGGGGACTCGAACACGAGATGGAATGCCGTCAGCCGAATACCAGGCGGAAGGGGAACGACGCATTTGGCTTGCCCTCGACGACGAGATCAGCGAAGACTGATGTCCTTCTATTGCCATCCGAAACGTCGAGGACCTAAATGGAGCCGCGCGAACACCTCTTGCGAGAACTTGCTGCCTCCTCGGCTTGCCGATTCGGAACAATGGTCCCTTATGAACTCGGTGCATTGCAAGTCAGGAAAGTGGGCTTCGCCGCCATCCCCGTCGTAGAAGTGGCGGTCTTCTGCCGAAGCAAGGACATTTCTGCTCTGGTTCCCATCGTCCGGCAGCACGTTTACAACGAACTCGAATCCTCGCTGATACCCAGCCGCATCTTGGCCTTCCGCCCCACTGTGAGCGGTGGACGGAGACGCAGATTCACTGACCGTAACGAGTCCAGCCCTACGCTGGGCAAGACCAAGGCGGGCGAATACGTCGAATTCCGATTCGAGATCGACGCCAAACATCTTGACTTCTCTGAGTGGCCTCGACCGACGGAGGGCCGAATCCCGGAACGGGCATGAAGCTGGCTGATGTCAATAAAAAGCACAAAGGATCCAACCCCATGAAGTTCAAGGTCTTCTTCCAGGCGAACGGCGTTGCCGTCATCAACGCCAAGTCACAGGCCGAAGCGGAAACAAAGGCGAAAGAACTCACAGATGAGCAAATCGCCGAGGCGATTGACAGCGTGACTGTCACCGAGGTGGTCAAGGCGGGCAAGGGATCCGGCCGCACTGCCGACTGATGTCAAAGAAGAAACCAACCCAACCCACTAGGCCGAAGCATGAACCTCCTGACCCTGACCGATTCCAAACTGGCAGCCCTTCATCGTCAAGCCGCCAACGAGATTGCCCGGCGAGCCAAAGCCGCCACAAACGGCTACGATGCCGCCACGATCATCCGTGGCAACGAGATGGCGAAGCGGGTGCTTTTGGTCGCTGCCGCCGGAAACCATTCGATTCTCTTCGTGGGGACACCGAACAGTGGCAAGACAATGCTTCGGGCGCTGGCCCTGGAACTTGGATTGAACAATACATTCGAGGCCCGGCCTTGTTCCTGCGGCTACCACGGCAGTCCGCTTCGATCTTGCGACTGTTCGTGTCGCAAGATCGAGAGATCGCTGGCAGCGTGTCCGGTGGCGGACATCACGGTGGAGGTTGTTCAACCACCGCAAAGAGAACTCAACGGCCGACCGGGGACCGGCGTGGCGGAATTGAAAGACCAGATTGCCCGCATGACGAGCCACACCAACCTCACGCTCGATCAGGACTCCGCTACCTTGCTCAAGGCGGCTTGCTCGGAGTATTCCATCGACCCCGATGCCCGCAATCGCATCATCGCCGTCGCCCGGACGATTGCGAACCTGGACCAGTCGGAGGCTATCAGCCCGGCTCATACTTGCGAAGCGATCAACTACCGGGCGTTTCGGCGGTGGTGACTCTCCCCGAGGAGAACAACGAAGAGATCAATGACATGGCTCGGAGTTCTGCTGGCCGTTTCGATCATGGGATTCGTGTGCTATCACTTCGCCATTGGGGTTGCCCAAGGTTGGCTGGAAGGCTGGCAGCGACCACGGTGGCGAAGGCTGGAAGGGGTTTGGCGACTTTGCCGCCAGTTCAAACTGCCTGGCGACTTGTAACACTCTTAGAAAACGGAAAATAATCTCCTTGTCCCAAATAGGAAAAGGGAGGCAAGGAGTCCCGTTCCACGCCACCAAGCTCACGCCCTTTCTCTCTACTCTTCTCGCTGAAGATGGGCAGCCGGATGTCGCCCGCCAATTAGGCCCGGCTCGGCATCGAAGGATTGCTTAAGGAATCCAGTAATGCCTGCCCGTCCTCTCCCCCGTTAGAAGACCACAATGCCAATGCTGCCCCAAGGGTCTTCCTATCAATGTTCCTTGTTCCGTTTGACTACCGGAAAGGCGACAAAAACGGGGACACAACTTGCCAGGAAAAACTAAGGGGACAAAAGAAGCCTTGCGCAACTCGTTGCCACGCAAGGCTTTATGATGTGGAGCGGAGGAGGATCGAACTCCCGACCTGTACATTGCGAACGTACCGCTCTCCCAGCTGAGCTACCGCCCCAAATTGTTGGCAAGTAAGTATAAACGGCGCTCGCAGGCTTGTCAAAAGGGGTTGCGCCGTTCGGGCCCAAGCCGGCACGGTAGGATGTGCCTGAGCCCGTCATCGCCAAAGGTAGACGGGCTCGGAGGCCCATTCTACGATCCAACGCTTTTGTCATTCACCCCGCTAGCCCATTTTTCGCAGAATTGCACTTGTTTGCCGCGCACGGGACTGCTACCATCCGGCTCCTCCCCTCCCGCCCATGCTGCGCAGGGTGCCCGGAGAGGTAAACATGTGACGGAGGTCTTTGCCATGCCGACCATCGCTGCGCGACGGTGCCCGGCCACGTGGGCGGCCGGAATACTGCTATCGGGCCTGATCGCGCTCGCCGGCTGCGCCGACAATCCGATGGTGCTCAAGGGCCAAGTGGCGCAATACCAGCACCAGCAGACCGATCTGCAGAACCAGGTCAGCCAGTACCAGAAGCGGATCAACGACCTCGACCGCGACAACCAGCGCAACCAGGCCCTCTTGGCCCAGTCGCAGCAGCAGAACAAGCTCCTGGAAGACCGCCTGACGGCCGTGACGGAGCAGTTGCGCAGCTCCTCGGACCAGCTCGCCCGCGTGCAGACTGACAAGCAAGAGCTGGACAGCAAGGCACGCGCCCTGACGGCCGGACTGCGGCGGCAGACGGGCGTTTCCATCACGCCCAACAACAGTTTCCTGCAAACGCTGCCGGTCATCCGCTACGCCGACGTCCACGTCCGCCGCGACGGCGACGTGATCCGCGTGGAACTGCCCGGCAACCAACTCTTCGACCCCGGCAGCGCCAGGTGAAGGCGAGCGCCTACAACATGATCGCCGATGTGGCCGCGGAAATCCGCCGCACCTATCCGGACCAGATCCTGGGCGTGGAAGGCCACACCGACAACGACCCCGTGACCGGTGGCCAGTACCGCACGAACCACGCCCTCTCCACCGCGCGGGCAATGGCGGTTTACGACGTACTGGTCAACAGCCAGCGCTACCGCCCGGAGCAGCTTTTCGTCGTCGGCCACGGGCCGAACCATCCGGTCGTTTCCAATGGCACACTCGAAGGCAAGCAGCGCAACCGGCGGGTGGAACTGGTTATTTATCCGGACCGGTTGGGGCAGTAGGGCTCACCGTATCATCGCACTTCAAATCCCCCGCGGCGTACTGCACGCCGTCGAGCAAGAAGCGCAGCACCGTCGGGCTTTCATACGTTTCGGGGAAGTGGCCGGGCGAGCAGTAGAACACGCGCCCCTTGCCGTAGGGCTTGATCCAGGCGATGTAGCGGACCGTCTTGCCGAATCGGCCGCTGGGGTCCTTTACGGCCGCCGCGTCGAGCACCAGCAGCGGGCGGAAGTTGTGCTCGGCGTAAACGCCTTTGAACGCATACGCTTCGTCGCGATGGACGAGCGGCCCGCTGGTGCGAAAGGCGGCCAGTAGGGGATGGTCCGGCTCGACCGCGCGGACGGTCACGGTTTGATTGGCCGGATGAAAGTCAAAGGCTTCGCCGAGCATTGAAGTAAACTCCTTCGAGTTGTTCAATAGCGTAACGGCGCCGTGGATACAGACCAGCCCCTTGCCGCCGCGCACAAAGTCGAGAATCGACCGCTCCAGCTCGTCGGCCCTCGCCTGCCGCGCCTCAGCATCCAGCGAGGAATACTTGGCGTCTTTTTCCAGCACGTCCAAGAACAGGTTTCGCCGGGGGCTGACGGAGCAGTTGTTGTTCAAGACCAGCACGTCGTAGCCGGCAAGCTTGTCCGGCATAAGCTGCTCGATGTCGCGCGTGATTGTCGCGTCGAACGCGCCGGACTTCTTGCCGAGAATCTCGAACACGCGATCGACGTGCGGGATGACCTCATGGTGAAAGCCGGTGTAGCGCGAAAAAACCAGCAGCTTCCGCTTCGCCGCGGCGACCGTCGGCTTGGCCGGGGCCGCGCTTTCCACCTTGCGCAGGTACTCGGCCGACGGCGGCGCGATCTTGGTTTGCGCACGAGGAAGTTTCTCTGCCGAGCGCAATGCGCGCCCGCACTGCGCAGGCGAGGAGAGAGAGACCGATTGTTACCCGTCGTTTCATGGCATTGTTCCGTTGTCAAAAAAGCGTAGCTGCGGCGTCCGCCGCATCATTACGATAAAGCGGCGGGACGGCGCTTTACGGGGTCTCAGTGGCTGCCCTGTCTTGCCCCTGGTGTACTGAGCAGCGCCGCCAGGGTGTTGCGAAGCTCTTTCATCGTGATGGGCATAGTCATGACCACGCGATGCTCGGCCAGCCGGGCATCCGCCTTCCAATCCTTCTGCGGTTCGTCCAGCAGCAGAAGCGCGGGCAGGGAGGTAGTGTGCTCGTCGCCCGCTAATTCATTAAATCCGCTGAGCGCGGCCTTGCCCAGTCCTTCGGCGCAGAAAATGAGACACTGGATGCCGGATTCTTGCTGGCGGGCGCGGGCGACGGCCCGCCGCGGATCGGCGGTCACCAGCACCTGATAGTTTACGCGCTTGAATCCGCCGCGGAAGATGTCCTGCCATTTCGGGTCGGATTCCACGACCAGGATGGTTGGCTGCTTCACCTCGACATACGTGCCCAGAGCGGCCAAATCGGCTTCGGCGGCGGCCGAGTCGGCGCCTTCGATCAATTGTCTCTCGACGATCGACAGGTCGGCCAGCATCGCGGCGTGCGACTGGTAACGTCGCTCCGGCTCGAACATCATCGCCTTGTTGACCACCGTGCAGACCCAGTGGGAAAGCTCTGGATCGCGTTCGTGGATCTTCACCACATCCAGGAACCGCTGCTTGCTCATTCGTTGGGCGCTTTCCCTTTCCTCGATGGGCGATTCGCCCGTGAGCATTTGATAGAAGATGCAGCCCACAAAGTAGATGTCGCTGCGCTTGTCGTCCTTGCGGACTCCCGTGGCCTGCTCGAGCGCGGCATAATCCTTGGTGCGGGGATTGGCCATCGCCTCTCGCAGTTCCTCGCCGGCGTTTTCGTCGATGGTCGCCATGCCGAAATCGACCACCTTGGCCTGCCAGGCCTTGGTCACAAGCACGTTGTTGAGCTTCAGATCGCGATGCGACAGCCCGTTTTCCAGGGCGTAGCCCAGGCCCTTGACGATGTCGATCACCAGCCGCGTGGCCTGTAGCGGTTCGATTTTTCTGCGGATCTTGACCAGATCGCGGAGGTTGTAACCCTCGACAAACTCCATGACGAGGAAGTGCAGCATCTCCTCGGAGACAACTTCGTAAATCGGCACGACATTCGGATGCCGCAGGAGCATGCCCAGCCTACCTTCGCGGATAAACTGTGCGGCCTGCTCCGGTTTGTCGCTATAGCGCTGGCGGAGGACCTTCAGGGCGACGATTTCACCCGATTCGCGGTGGACGAGCGGAAGACCCGTGCAAAGGCGCCCGCTCCCACCGCGTAAAGCACTTTGTAGGGGCCGTAGAAATAGCCAACCCGGTCGCCGCGCTTCAATCGCTCGATTTGGTAGTTGGTCAGCAATCCGCCGCGGAGGAGCAATTTGCTTACGTCGTCCACTGGCGCCGTGCGCGTGCCGACGTTGGCCCAAATCTCCTGGCACTGCCGGTCGTCCAACAGTTCCACGTCCTGCGCCAGTTGCAGCAGTTCCTCGGCGTTCTTGGGGGTCCCCATGCCGTCTCAGACTCTCGAAGGAGCTAGCCTTCCAGCTTTTGCCGGAAATCGTCCCGCTCGCGGCGGGTGGCTTCCAGATCAAACGTGAGATACTTCATGTCCAACCGCAGTTGGCCCAGCGCGTCTTGCACCAGCGAAAGGATCCGCCGGCGGCGCTTGGCGTTGTCCAGTACCCGGTTGAGCAACGGCTCGACCCGCAACCGGTATTCCAGGGGAAGCGTCGCGATGACTTCGGCCAGGTCGAGGATTTCGCGCGGCGCGTCGTCCGTCACCGGCTTGTCGTTGAGGTCGCCACGCGTATCGCGCAGGGCCGATTTGAAGACTTGGGCGGGATCGCTCATGGTGGGTTCTCCGGTTGGGACAAATGTCGGTGGATGTGTTTCTTTGCTAAAGCACGCCCCGTGCCAGGAAAGCCGCCGCGCGGCAAATGCACCGTAACTCATTGTAATTTGCCGACTTGCAGAAAGCTACGGGCGGCAATGGCAGCAGCCGTACTGGGGATAAAACGCCACATTTGCTCTGGCCACACCTCGCAAATCCTGATACAAGGCCAGTTTACGGCGATGCGCGAAAAACCGCGCCAGGTTGCGTTTTGGCCACATGAACGAGCCTTTCGCTGGAATGGGATTTACGGAAGCTGCGGGAGTTGTGGGACCTACGGGACCCACCGGAGCCAGGTCGCTCGCCAGTCCGATCATTGTCATAGGTCACACAAGTCCCATAGCTCCCTTTGGTCTTATCAATTCGTCGCTCACCCTTTCACCGTGTCCCGAATTGCCGCTTCGCTCATTTTGCTGCTTTTTTCCGCCGCAATTCCCGGCCGATCCGCGGCGCAACCGGCCGCCACGCCGGGCCAGGCTGTCTGGAAGCAGGATTTTGAAGGTCCGGCGAACTCTTGGGTCGATGCCGGCGGCGATACGCCCTATACCATCGTCGCCCATCAGCGCGTCCGCGGCGGCGCACACAGCGGCCAAGGGAGCGAATGGATACAGATTGCGGCCGGCGGGGCGCCCTCTGGGTCGCCTGCGGGCGGCGGAAGCCGAGTTTTCTTCGCCCACGATATCGGCCGGCCCTCGGTCATCGACGAGCTGCGGCCTACGCTGTGGGTCTTTTCAGACCGTGGCGGGTTGCAATTCCTTGGCGAGGTAACGCTTCCGCGCATGCGCGATACGCGGTCCGGCAAACCGCTGACGGCCGTTGTCGCCGGCTCAACCTATTCCACGCCGGGGCGTTGGCAGCAACTTGTCGTCGAGGATTTCCCCCGTGCGCTACTTCATCAGGTCCACATCTTGCGGAACCAGTTGTCGCCGACCCAGCAAGCTGGGTGCCCGGTCGATAGCCGCGAGGCGTACGTAAGCCGCGTCTTGCTGAACGTTTACGGCGGTTCCGGCGCGACGAACGTTTGGACCGACGACTTGGAGGTCTATGGCCACGTGCCCTCCGGTGGGGCAACGAGCGGGGAGCGGGGAGCAGGGAGCGGGGAGCAGGGAGCAGGGAGCCCGGAACCACCGCATGCTACCGGCTCCCCGCTTCCCGCGCCATCGCTTCCCGTCGCCGGACCGCCGGAGCCGTTGCGGCGCGAAGTCAAACTGGCGAACTCCGTGTTGACCGTCAACGGCTATCCGATCTATCCCCGCGCGGTGGAATACCGTGGCGAGCGGCTGGACTACTTGAAGCAGTTGGGCTTCAACACCATTTGGCTGAGGACGGTCCCTTCGCGGGAGTTCCTCTGGGCAACGCGGCAGCTTGGGCTGTGGCTTGTCTCACCGCCGCCACCCGCAAGCGGGTACCCGGCGCTTGGCGAACAGCCCGACGGCGCGGTCGGACCCGAGTTCGAGCCGGTGCTGGCCTGGGACCTGGGCCACGGACTGACGGGCGAGACGTTGGATGCCACTCGGCGGCGGGCGGAGCAAGTGCGGCTGGCCGATGCGCGGTTCTCCCGGCCGCTGATCTGTTCCCCAAGCAACAACTTGCGGAACTACAGCCGGCACGATTGTTCCGATCTGCTGTTGATCGACCGCCGGCCGCTGGGCACGAGTCTGGAAATGGTCAACTACGGCAACTGGGTTTGCAAGCAGCCTCTCATGGCGCTGCCGGGCACTCCGCTTTGGACGACGATCCAGACCCAGGCGGGCGAAGGCTTGCGCCGGCAGCTTGCCGCGCTAGCCGCCGACACCCAGACTCTCGGAGTCGCCGGTGGGCGGGCGGTTCAGCCTCCTCCGACCGCGATGGGCTACGAGCAGATTCGCCTTTTGGTTTACACGGCCATTTCCTCCGGCAGCCGCGGACTGCTGTTCCTTTCCGATTCGTCGCTGGAGGCCCAGGACGAGCAAACCCGCCAGCGCGTCTTGGCCCTGCAATTGCTCAATCAGGAGCTTTCGGTCGTCGAGCCGGTTGTTGCCGGCGGCGCGAAAGACGACATCGCCACGGCCGAGTGGAACCAGCCACTGGTGAAGGGGGGGATCGTCCGCGATGGCCGTGCGCGAATCGTGATGCCGATGTGGCTCGCCTCCGGCTCGCAATGCGTGGCTCCGGAGGCCGCTGCGGGCAAGCTGCTGGGCACCTTGTTCGGCGTCCCCGAACCGAGCTGCATCTTCGAAATAAACTGTGGACGCTTGGAGCCGTTGCGCCATCTCCGCCAGCCCGGCGGCATTCAAGTCACGCTGGAATACTTCGGCCTTTCGTCGCTTCTGTTCGTCGCCGAGGACCCGCTCATTATCGGCGAAATGAGCCGCCGCGCCGCTGCCGCTGGGCCGAATGTTGCCCGCGCGGAACGCTATCTGGCGGGACAGAAGCTCGACGCGATCGTCCGTGTCTACGGACAGATCGGCGGCCGAGTTCCACCCCCGGGACCGCGGGCCAGTACTCCCGCGGCCGACTTGCAGCAGGCGCAGCAGGACCTCAAAACCTGCGACGCGCGTTTGGCTTCCAACGACTATCCGTGGGCCTCGTTCTACGTGCGCCGCGCGATGAATCCGCTGCGCAAGCTGGAGCGGGCGACGTGGGACGCGGCTATGAAAAAATGCGAGTCACCGGTGATGGTCCCCGGCTTGTCGTCGTTTGAGGCGCTGCCTTGGTACTGGGCCTTGAGCGACCGCATCGCCGCCATGCGGCCGGGCGCGAACCGCTTGCCCGGCGGCGATTTCGAGAATCTTGATTTCATGCTGAAAAGCGGCTGGCGGCATTTCAAACACCCACCGCCGGGCGTTGAGACTGCCGCCGACCTGATGGACGTTGCGCGGCACGGCGGGTTTACCGGTCTGCGCCTGACGGCCTCCTTCGACATGCCCCTACCCGCAAAGCCCCCCGCGGTAATCGAAATCCCGCCGCTGTGGATCAGCAGTCCTGCCGTGCCAGTGGAAGCCGGACAGATTGTGCGGGTTCACGGCTGGGTCAACATACCCAAAGCGATCACCGGTTCTGTGGACGGGCTGATGGTGGTCGATTCGCTTACGGGCGAAGAGATGGCCTTGCGGCTGGACAAGACGGCCGGCTGGCGGGAATTCACGACGTATCGCGTCGTGCCGCAGTCCGGCCCGATGGCGTTGACCTTCGTCCTCACCGGTCTGGGCGAAGTACGGCTGGACGACGTGACGATCGAGGTTATGGAGCCGGGGTTCGGGGCGACGGCGCCGGCCAGCGGGCAGCCGCCAACGCGTTAAGTGGTACGGCGTTTTCTGAACTTTGGGTCATCCCCGCGCTAGGAGGGCATGGGGCATGCGGTTTTGGGAAGGACATCCGTCCGGTTATCGCACGGCGATCGGTCGATTCACTGGCGGGCCGAATCAAGACTGGTCGTTTTCGTTGGAATGTGTCGACCGTCGCCTGTAGTTTACGGCTTCCGCGATGCCGACGATGAATGCGCCGACTACGGCAGCCGCGGAAATCAATCCGGCCATCACCGCAATCGTAACGTAAACTCCGTTTGCTGGAGCAGCGTGGCCAAGCAGGGCCGACATTACCCAGAGCAGCAGCACAAAAGTCCCCGCAATAACCGCCATCCATTTCCCACCAAGGAAGGCGCCCCGCCACACTCCGGAAACAATGGCCTGCCGCATTGACGAGTGCATGCGTTCTTCGATGGTTGTTTGCGGCTGTACAAGGAGCAGCAACCCAAAAACCGTGCATGAGATCGGGATGGCAAATGGCAGCGATACGGCGTCGAACGGTGCGAAGAGTCCCAGTACCGCGGCAAGCATCGCGGTCGCGAAAAGCAATTGGGCGATGGTGAATTGGAATCGCATTTGACGCGGCACGCGAAGCTGCGCCGGATACGCTTAGTAAGAGCCGATCCTTCGCTTCTTTGTTTCGGCCGGCGGTTCCATCATCCGCCGAATGGCGTCGAAAACCACAGTGAACTTGTCGTCGTGCTTGGCCAACTTGCGCTCGACGGCATCGAGCTTGCGGGAGAGGTCCTTGTGCGTGGCAAGGATTTCACGGAGCCGTACGAAAGCCCGCATGATGGCGATGTTGACCTCGATCGCGCGGTCGCTCTTGAGAACGCTGGAGAGCATGGCGACGCCTTGCTCGGTGAAGGCATAGGGGCGATAGCGGACGCCCATCCGAGCATTTGAATTGGAGATCACAAATTGTGATCTCCAATTCGCAAGCTCCTCTCTGGACAACTGAAACATGAAATCATCAGGAAAGCGGTTGAGATTCCGTTTGACAGCCTGTACCAAAACTCGCGTTTCTACACCGTATTAGGCGGCTAAGTCTCTATCCAGCATGACCTTACAGCCGCGGATTAAGAGGATTGAATTCTCAATTCGTTCTGCTGGAATCAAAGATGTGTTGGCCATAAAGCACGCTATTTAAGCTTTTGATTACGCTCAAACCGAGTTTTCAAGATCACAATTTGTGATCTTGAACGCTGCTCCGTCGGGCCGATTCCGGTCAATTGGAGGTCGCAAATCGCGCCCTCCAATTCTCGAACGTAATCAAGGTCGCGATTTGTGACCTCGAATTCCACTATCCACCAGTTCGATTATCTCACGCCCATATCCGCTTGCCCAGCCCAAGGTGGCAGCCG
Source organism: uncultured Planctomycetia bacterium (assembly GCA_963780045.1). GTDB lineage: Bacteria > Planctomycetota > Planctomycetia > Pirellulales > Thermoguttaceae > JANXQG01. The sequence continues at coordinate 163,069 of CAVZZZ010000001.1, forward strand.
ATCTGCCGCGTTGTTACGATGGAAGTACCGCCCTCCGAGGGGCTTTGAGGCCGCCGATGCCAGACGTTAATACCACCAGCAAACAGATCATCGTCAATGTCGAGAAGGCGATCGTCGGCAAGCGGCGGCAGATCATCCTCACGCTCGTCGCGTGGCTCAGTGAAGGGCATATCCTGCTGGAAGACGTGCCGGGCGTGGCCAAGACCATCCTCGTCCGCGCCCTGGCCCGCAGCGTCAACGGATCGTTCAAACGCATCCAATGTACGCCCGACTTGCTGCCGACCGACGTGACGGGTGTTTCCGTTTTCAATCAGAAAAGCACGGATTTCGAGTTCCGCCCTGGCCCGATTTTCGCCCAGCTCGTGCTGGCGGACGAAGTTAACCGGGCCACGCCGCGAACGCAGGCGGCACTGCTGGAGGCGATGGCCGAGCGGCGGGTCACCGTGGACGGCGTAACGCACGAGCTGGCGCCGCCGTTTCTGGTGATGGCCACACAGAACCCGATCGATCACGAAGGCACGTTCCCGCTGCCCGAAGCCCAGCTCGACCGCTTCCTCATCCGCCTCAGCCTCGGTTATCCGAGTTTGGAAGAAGAGATCAAGATGCTGGAGATGCTCGAGCGCGGGCACCCGATCGACAGCTTGCAGCCGGTGGTCGCAACTGCCGAACTGCTGGCCGCGCAGCGCGCGGTCCGCGAGGTCTATGTCGATGCCAAAATCCGCCGCTACCTGACGGAGATTGTGCATCGCACGCGGCAACATGAAGACGTGGCGCTGGGCGGTAGCCCGCGGGCGTCGCTGGCCCTGTTTCGCACGTCGCAGGCCCTAGCCGCCGTCAATGGGCGGAGCTTCGTACGGCCGGACGACGTGAAGAACATGGCAGCCGCCGTGCTCACCCATCGAATCATCCTCCGGCCCGAGAGTCGCTTGCGCAAGTCACCGCCGCCACGGTGGTGACGGAAGTGCTCGACGCGGTGCCCGTGCCCGTCATGTCCGCGGAGGCGGTGCCGTCATAAAATGGTTTGATGGTCAGACGGTCTCCGCAAGCTTAAATGTCCATGGCTGTTACACATTCCAGCCGCAATCCTCTCGCCTGCCCGCCGATTGCATTGACGATTGGCGGCTAAGCGACGTTATCGACTTGGAATTCTTCGTTTTTGAAGACGGGGACTTGGACCCGAACGAAGTCGAGGCCCGCGACCGGGCTATTTATGCGGCGGAAATCGCACCGCGCAACCTCGCGGGCAGATCGACGCTCGCGCAATAAAATCCGCCTTTGGTTAGAGGCGCGACGCGCGATGTTTCAACGCGCCGGCGACGACACGCCCGGTCATCGGTTTTATCAGGCATATCATCTGCTGCTTTTCGGTTTCGGCCTGCTTGGGGTCTTCCTCGGCGCGGGCTACGCCGGCGCGCATCTGCGCTATTTCGGCGATAGGCCGATTAACGCACTTCTTTTCTTTTTGATTGTGCCCGTGCAGGTCGCAGTGCTTCTTCTCGTCGCGATGCATCGGGCCATCGCCAAGGCGCTCCGCTCGTTTGAAGGCTTCGGGGCCGTTCGGGAGTTATTCTGGTGGGCTCTGTCGGGCGTGGGACGGCTGCTCGCCACGCTTGGCCTGGCAAGCGCGGAAAAGCGGGCAGGCGTGCGGGCGGCGCTGGGAAGCATCCGCGCGAAAACGGCAATCTACGGGTCGCTTTGGCTTTGGCCGGTGCTGATTCTCGCTCAGACGCTCGTCGTTTGTTTCAACGCGGCCGTGATCGGCGCGCTGTTGCTGATGGTGGCTGTTTCCAATCGCGCGTTCGGCTGGGAATCGACGCTGCAAATAGGGCCGAACGCCGTCCATGCCTTGGTCAAAGTCATCGCCCTTCCCTGGTCCTGGCTTCCCAACGCCCACCCAACGCTGCAGCAGGTGGAAGGCAGCCGCATTTCCCTGTACGGGCCGGGCGTCTACTCCAGCGACGCGCTGGCCTCCTGGTGGCCATTTCTGTGCTACGCGGTGTTCGTCTACGGCCTGTTGCCGCGCGCGGCGGTCTTGATTTACGCGCAAATTCGAAAGCGCCGGGCGCTCGCCGCATTGCAATTCGACCATTCGGACTGCAATGCAATAATCCGGCGCATGCAGCCCGTGGTGGAAATAGGCCCGCGCGGACCTGAGCCGCCGCAGCCATCGTCGCTTCCCGGCACGCCTGCGCCACCCGCGGAGATCGCGACGAAGTGCTTGGCGATCCTCGCGCGGGACGCCAATTCCTCCGAGGACGACCTGGCAGACGCGCTTCGGCGTCTTGGTCTTGCGGCTTGGAGGAGCACAAGCGCCGATGTTTACCTTGCCGAAACTAATCGGGACTTGTTTACCGACGTAAAAACCCTCGATTGGCAAGGCGCACAACCTTGTCTGGTGCTTGCGATGGACGCCGCGTGGACGCCGGACGAGGCGATCATGGTCTTTCTCAAAGAGCTTCGACGCGCGGCTGGCCCGAAGTCGTCAATTATTGTTCTGCTTTTGCCAAGCAGCCAATCCAAGAAAGACTACTCGACGGTTTGGAAGTCGAAGATGGCGGCCCTGGCTGATCCCTACCTGCGTTTGGAATCCGGCACGCGATGAGTGAAATCCCCGCAATCGCCTTTGTCGGCCACGTGAACCCCGGCAAGACTTCCGCTATCGCCACGCTGCTGGAGGAGGAAGGCCTGCTTATCGGCCCATACCCCGGCACCACGACGAAGTGCCAACGTTTCGAACTCAAGGGCCCCGACGGCAAGACCCTGATTGTTTTTTACGACACGCCTGGCTTTCAGAATGCGCCTAGTGCCTTGGCGCGGCTACAGGAGCTGGCCGCGACAAGGTCGTCGGCGCTGGATGTCTTCCGAGGTTTCGTTGCCGCGTTCGCCCGCGAGCCGCAATACGAGAACGAATGCGAGCTGTTCGCACCGATCGTCGACGGCGCTGGGATCGTCTACGTCGTCGATGCGGCCGAACCGCTCCGCCCCGTCAATGAGGCGGAAATGAAGGTCCTTCAAATGGCGTGTCGACCGACGCTGGCGCTGATAAACTGGACCGACGAGCCGGTCCACAGGGAGCAATGGGAGAAGACGCTGCGCCTACATTTTGGCGACGTGTGGGAGTTCAACGCCCACGAGGCAACCCTGGCCGAACGCCTCGACTTGATAAAAAAGCTGCCGGTGCGGCAGCCGTTGTTTCCTGTCTTGCAGAAGGCCGCGGCGGTCCTTGAGGAGAATTGGAAGCAGCGCAACAGCCATTCTGCAGCAGCGATCAGCGAAATGGTGGTTGAGTGCCTTGGGCACGTTGAGACGATGTCGGCGAGCGAGCGCGACGAAAAGGCCGAGCAGGACCTCGTCCAGCGGTACAAGGACGCCGTCCGCGAAACGGAAAGAGCGGCGCATCGTCAAATCCTCCGCATCTTCAAGCACGGCAAGCCCGAAGTCGTTAGCGCACAGTTCGAAGGCCAATGGGACCTGTTCGCGGAAGACACCTGGACGCTTTTGGGCTTAAGGCCCAAGCAATTAGCGGTTCTCGGCGCGGCCGGGGCGCCGCCGCTGGCGCGGGTGTCGAGGTCGTGCTCCTAGGTCATGGGCTCGGGATTCCCACAGCGATCGGGGCCATTGTCGGCGGCGCGGGCGGTTGGATGGCAGCGCGCCACGGAGGGAACGTTCTGGTCAACCTCCAGACGCCGTTTCCGGATTGGGCACGCCGCTTGAGCGGCTGGCGCACGTTGGGCGACAAGAAGCTGACGGTCGGCCCGAACAAGAACCCGAACTTCCCTTTTGTGCTGCTCGACCGCGCCCTGGCGGTTTATCTATTTGCGATCCGCCGCGCCCATGCGCGACAAGACCAAGCGGCGCTTGACCTCGAGCAATGGCTCGACGCCGACGATGTAAAGAAGCACCTCACTTCGCAGTGGGACAAGCTCTCTCGCGACAAGTGCGACAAGGTGTTTTCCGCGGCGCGTGGAAATAGGGTCGACGCCGAGGGTCGCGAAGTCTTGGCCAAGGTAATTGCCGAGAAGCTGGCCGCCGCCGGCCGCGAGCGGACTAAGACGTGAGGGTCCGCGTTTAAGCAACAAAGGTATTGTCGCACGTCGCGGGCCAAAGGGGGACATCGCTCGTTTCGCGCCGTTTTCCAAGCCGTAATTCGTGACGTTCCCTTGTTCGGAGCAGTCCTGCGCCCGCGGCAGAATCATCGACGCAAAGCAACATGCGCTTCCCCGGCCCGAACTACCTGATCGAGCATTTCCGGGTAACTAATGAATATCCGTGCTTCGCCTGGGACGGTAAGAGCGTCTTCGAGAATCCCAAGTTCGCGCGACGGATCGGCGCCGCAGAAGACTCGCGATCCGTTTGCCGAATTCAGTCAACGGCTTTCGCAGGCGCAGCTTGCCCAGCCGGCGGAGGATGTCGCCCCGGCAGACGAAGATATACGGAAGGATGCAGCAAGCGTCGCTATCATCGTGAATTGTGATTGCGGCGAGAAAGCCCCGGCTGCTTTTCGCCGCGGCGCAAACTTCCGCCAAGTACTCCAACGCCATATCGAGAAGAAACGAGTCGGCGGAGCTTCCGCGGCGCAGAAACGGTTCGATTTGCTCGTAGCGCGAATAGAGCGGTATCTCGTCAAATAAGCCAGCCTTCAGCCATCGCCGTGGGTTGTCCAATCCCTCGGGCGTTAGGACGAGACGGCGAAAATCCTCAAAGGTGTTTGCAACAATCATCGCAAATTCTACATAGGTGAACGCGCAGTAGCAATAGAATCAAGCAATCAAGCAGTATGTCGCGCCGGGTGCTATCATGAAGAGGCTTTTTTAGGGTAGTCCGCCATGAGATGGTTCCTCGCCGTCGTATTGCTGTTGGCAGTTGCCGTCACGTTCCAATTGGGACTGCTGGCCTACGCCATGTACGCCCTGCTGCTGACCATGCTCGTCAGCCGCTGGCTCAGTCGAAACTGGGCCGAGAGTCTGATTGCCGAGCGAGAGTGCAACCGCGCGGCGGTGAACGTCGGCGACAAGGTGGCGATCGTAGTGACCGTGCGCAATCGCGGGCTGCTGCCGGTCGCCTGGGCGCTGGTGGAAGACCTTCTGCCTCGCGCGGCGACGTTCATCCAGCCGCCTTCGCTCAGCCTGCTGGGCAGCCGGCTGCAATTGTTTTCTTTCCGGCCGGGCGGAAAGGCCACGCTCTATTACCAGTTGCAGTGCAACCGCCGCGGCTACCATCAGATCGGGCCGCTGATGGTTGAAACGGGTGACCTCTTCGGCCTCCACCGCCGCTACCGCACGTTGACCGCCCCGCACTTCCTCATCGTCTACCCGGAGATCGCGCCCTTGGAAGGCTACGACCTGGCGACGAGGATGCCGCTGGGCGAGATTCGCATGGCGCACCGCCTCTTCGAGGACCCGACCCGCATCGCCGGCGTGCGGGCCTACCAGCAGGGCGATCCGCTCAATCGCGTCCAGTGGCGAGCCACCGCCCGCACGGGTCTGCTGCACAGCAAGATTTACGAGCCGTCGACCGTCGCAGGCGCGACGCTGCTCTTGGATTTCCACCAGGCCGATTACGCGCCGAACCACGAGCCGTTTCGGTCGGAATTGGCTGTCATGGCGGCGGCCTCGATCGCCCACGCCGTTTTTGAAATGGGGCAGCAAATCGGCCTGGTCACCAACGGGCGCGACGCCGCCGACCGCATCCGGCAGGAAGGCTGGGCGGGCGAGCTGCGCACGCGCACAGCCGCCCGCAGCGCGGCGGCGATGCGCGAGCACAGCGACCGCTTGCAGCCGCAAGTGGTCCCCACACGGCGCGGCGAGGAGCAATTGCTGCGAATCCTCGAAGCGCTGGCCCGCGTGGAATTGACCGACGGCCTGAGCTTTCGCCAACTAGTCGCGGAAACTGCCTGCCGGTTGCCGCACGACGCTACTGTGATCGCGATCCTGCCGGTTCTGACCGCGGAAATTGCGACGGCCCTGGGCGGCCTGCGCAAGCGCGGCATGAGCGTCACCGCCGTGCTCAACGTCTACGACGAGGACGATTTCGTCCACGACGCCGCGCGGCTGCTGGCCGTAGGGATACCCTCGTTCTACCTGCGGGACCGCGACTCCATCGTCACCGTCTGCCGAGAATTCAGGATGGGACATGGCCACACGGTATGACAAAACGCTCGCCGACTACCTCGTCATCGCCATCAGCCCGGCGCTGATCATGACGCTTGTGGGCAGCCTGGTCTACTTCCTGCTGGAAATCTTCTATCAAGGCAATTTCACCGGACGCCTGCACTACATCCTTACGTTGTTCATTTTCGCCGCCGTACTCATCGGACGCATCTCGATCGAGGAAGGCAGGGAGCGGGCGGCCTTGTTCGCCCTGCCGTTGGCTGTGGCGACCTTGGTGGCACTCACGAAGTTTGTCGCGTATCAGGGCTCGCTGCTCGGGCAATTCAGCTTCTTCGTCAACTGCGGCCTGATCGCACTGATCTGGTGGTGCGCCGACCGGCTCACTTGGGATTGCACGATGATTGACGAAGAAGAGTCCGGTTCCGGCGAAGGATTGCTCGACGCCGCGGGCTTGGGCGAGAGACCTGTAGGGTGGGACAAGCAAACCGGCTGGATGGTGGGACTTCGGTCGCGGCTTGCCCGGTTTACGAAGTCCCACCGACCCGTCGCGACCTCGTCCCACCCTACCGGCGAGCGCTCGGCGACTCAGCGAAACAAGCCCCATGCGCCGGGCGTGTGGATCGTCTACTTCTCGCTCGCCGCGCTGCCGCTGTTTGGACTGGGACAGTTAGCAATTCCCGTCGCTCAAGAATCGCGCAGGCTTTACGCCTTCTGCCTCCTCGCGATCTATGTGGCCAGCGGCCTTGGGCTGTTGTTGACGACCAGCTTTCTCGGCCTTCGCCGCTATCTGCGCCAGCGGCGATTGACGATGCCGATGATCATGACGGGCATCTGGGTCACCGTCGGCTGCGTGCTGATTTTCGGCGTGATGGGCCTTGCGCTCTTGCTGCCGCGGCCGAATGCCGAATTCGCCGCGTCGCAAGCGCCTTTCGTAATGGGCTCGCCGGACCAGAAGCCATCGCAACAGGCGTTGGGCGACGAAGGCGTCAAGAGCGACAAGCCGGGCCGCCCGGCGCCGGCCAATAAGGACGAGCCGGCCAAAGATGCCGCGGGGAAGCCGTCCGATAACAAGCCGTCGGACAAAGCAAACGGCGACAAGCAGGACGACGGTAAGTCGGATAGCAACAAGCAGGACGGAAACAAACCAGGCAGTAGCAAGCCAGACGGCGAAAAACAGCAAAAAGATCGAACCGCCAACGACAAAGCGGCCCATCCGCAGACGACCGGCGGACCAGCGCAAAAGCAAGCGCAAGGTGACAAGAACGAGCAATCCAAACCAGAGAAGCCCAAGCGGGACGGCCAGCCAGCTCAACAGCCATCCGGCCAAAGCCGAAGCGCCGGAGCGCCCGACTCTCAAAAGGGTGATCAGAAACCCAATTCCGGCGGGAAGTCGGAAAAACCGCCCGATGCTGGGCCGGCGCGCCCGCCCTCGCAGCCTCCCGCGCCACAATTCCAGCCGCCCTCGCTGAACTTTGCCTCCGCCTTCGCCTGGCTGCTGCCGTTGGCGCAACTAATTTTCTACGCGGCAATCATCGGGCTAGTAGCCTTTTGGGCGTGGCGTCATCGCGAGAGGGTTTTGGCGGCGATCCGGGATTTGCTCGAAGGAATCCGCGCGTTCTGGGAACGTCTTTGGGGCCGCCAGAAAAAGGCGGCGGACGCCGGCCCGAACGGCGAACGAGGCGTGCCCAAGCGGCGGCCATTCGCCGAGTTTGCCGATCCATTCGCCACTGGCATGGCCGAAAAGCTATCCTCCGATCAGTTAGTGCGCTATCTTTTCGAGGCGCTGGAGGCATGGGCCGCCGAGAAGGACTGCCCCCGCGGTCCCGATCAAACGCCGCATGAATTCGCCCATAGTGTTGCCGGCCGCAAGCGATCGCTGCGCGATCTTGCCGCGAACCTGGCCGACCTCTACTGCGAAGCTGCCTACGCTCCCGGCCGGTTGAGAGTCGCCGACACGCAACCGTTGCAAGAGCTTTGGCGGGCACTGCACGCTCCGCAGGTTGCGCCGGAACGGCAAGTCTCGCCGTAGCTCCATGCACGTCAGTCGGGCCGGAAAGCCTGAGGTACTTCGCCTGGACGAACCGTGCCAATCTGATAAAATTAGGATTAGCTGCCAGTGCCGCCGCGTCTTAGCGGCTGATTCGAACTTCAACTGGCCAACGGAGGAACTAATTCCATGACGATATTCCGTAATCTTATGTATGTGTCCCTGGGATTCGTTTTTTGCACCGGTTGCGGCGAGTCGTCTTCTCAACCGTGGGAGAACAGCAAGTCCCCGTCAGCCTCGGCCAAGGCCGGGAAAAAATCGGACGAAGTCGCCGACAACGACACAACAAATAACGCCACGGGCGACGTCGCCCAGACGGATCGCGGAACGCCCACGCCCCATTCCGGTGACGACCCGCACGCCGGGATGATGATGCCGGGCAACACTTCTTCGGCAACTTTGGAAAACGACGGCACGCTTGATGTCGGCCCGCTCCACTGGAGCCTGCCCAAAACCTGGGTCCGCAGGGCGCCGGGCATGGTGGCAGCCGAGTATTCCGTCCCCAAGGCGGAAGGCGACACGCAAGACGCCCGGCTCACCGTCAGCCAATTCGGCGGATCGGTGGAGGCCAACATCGATCGCTGGAAGGGCCAGTTCAGCAAGAAGCTCGACAAGGACGAGGTGAAGCCTATCGACATCGGTGGCGGCGTGAAAGCCACGCTCGTCGATCTATCGGGTACGTTCGACGACGCGCGCGGCCCGATGGCCCCGGCGGTCACCCGGCCCGACTACCGCATGATCGCGGCGGTTCTAGAAGTGCCTGGCCAGAAGGGATTGACATTCATCAAGTTTTACGGCCCAAAGAAGACTGTGGCCGCTCACGCCGACGAAGTCAAGGCGTTCATCCGCTCGATGAAGGTGTTGGATAGAAGTTCATCGGTTCGATGAAACTCGACAAGCAGCATCGCCCTCTCCGCTCCCTTGACCGGTTGCAAGCCCGCGGCTACACTCGCTCTTGTTGTGGAACCGGATTAGTGTACCTGGGGCCATGCGCGTAATTTCTGGCGCATTGCCTCGTCGTTAAAAAAAGGAGGATTCGTTATGTTACGCAAACTTCTGTGGAATCTTGGACTCGGTTTGTTGGTGGCGGCGCCTGCGATTGCGCAGGAAGCCAAAAAGGGCGGGGACGATGAAGCCGCGATGATGGCCCGCTGGCAGGCGTACGCCACGCCGGGCGAAGGCCACGCGGCGCTGAAGCCGATCGCCGGGAGCTGGACCGCCACCGTCAAGATGTGGATGCAGCCGGGCGCGTCGCCGCAGGAGTCCGCCGCGACCTCCGAAGCCAAGTGGATCATGGGCGGCCGTTACCTCCAAGAGGACGTGAAGGGCTCGTTCGGCGGCATGCCTTTCGAGGGCCGCGGCCTGACGGGCTACGACAACCTGAAGAAGAAGTACGTCGGAACTTGGGTCGACAACATGGGGACGGGCATCGAGACGAGCGAGGGCGCCTTCGACGCCGCCACGAAGACGCTTACGAGCATTTCCGAAGGCTTGGATCCAATGACCGGCAAGACGAAGAAGAACCGTGACGTGCTGCGCATCGAAGGTGACGCCAAGATGGTCCGCGAGATGTGGACCAAGGGCCCCGACGGCAAAGACTTCAAGGTAATGGAAATCACCTACACGCGCAAGCCCGCGGCGGCGAAATAACGTCACCTCGTCATCACACAGCCGGCGATTGTCAGCCCTTCTTGTGCCGATCATCGACGCAGTATCTCCATCTCCCCTGGGGCTGTGTCAAGTCGGAAGCGGCCAGTTCGCCGGCGGCGATCCGCCATATAACCTCCCGGGGGCGGCGAGTTTCCTGCTTCTTGTTGACGGCGCGGGCTTGAATCTGCGGCCGGCAGCGCGAAGTATCGCTCGTTGCAGCGATAGGACCTACTTCCGCCGCTTTTGCCGCCGGATCGCTTCGCGCTCGGATTCGGTAAGGCGGGGCTTCATGGACTTCGGCTTGGTGAAGGGCACGACGAATCCGCCTCCTCCTCCTCCGTCGGGGCGGTCCGTGTTGTTGCCCTCCACTGCGGCCTTGGGCAGGAACTGCTTCTCTGCCAGGCCCCAGAGCGTCGAGGCGATGAAGTAGATGCAGAGACCGGCCGCCACCTTGAAGAACATCAGCCCCATCACGATCATCATGTACTTCATCATCTTCTGCGTCGTCTCGGCCTGCTCGTCGGTGGGCGGCGGCATCATCACCTTCTGCTGGAGGACGAAGAGGCAGATCGTAATCACCGGGAAGAGGTTCAGGTACGGGCCAAGGCCGAACATCGGCCCCAAGAGCGGCACCCACGGAAAGCCGATGCCGTTGTTGACGGCCGCCGGCATGAAGCCGCTCCAGTCGAAAAGCATGTCCGGCGCCGCCAGGTTCGAGCACCAGCGGACCGCCTCCCAAGGAATCAAAGGCGCGCCGCGGAGCTCGACGTCGACCTGCAACGCCCGATACAAGCCGATGAAAACGGGCATCTGGATGAACAGCAGCAGGCAGCCGCCCAGTTGCGAGAAGGGGTTCATGCCGTGCTTCTGCCAAAGCTCCATCGTCGCCTTGTGGAGCTTCTCCTGGTCGTTCTTGTACTTCTTTTTCAGCTCCGCCAGCTCCGGCTGCATCTTCTTTTGCAGCGTCTGCATGCGCTGGGCGTTGATCGCCTGCTTGCGGCTCATGGGGTGCATCGCCAGGCGGACAACAACCGTCAGCATGATGATCGCCAGGCCGTAGTTATGCACCAGCCCGTAGAAGAACTCCAGCACCGCGGTCATGGGAACGGCCACCATGCGGAAGATTTCCCAACCGTAGGAAATCAGCCCTTGCAGCCCGTAGGCGGCCAGCAGCTTGGGCCGCTTGGGGCCGGCAAAGACCTCATAACGCTGGGCCTGAGAAGTTTCGCCCGGCTGAAGTTCAATGGACTTGCCGATCAGCCGGAACGAGGTGTTGGTCAGCGTTCGCCGCTGTTCCTCGATGCCGCCGACGCGGAGGGCCACCGCCCGCTCGATCTGCTTGGCCGAGCTGGCAGTATCGGCGAGCATGGCCACGGAAAAGTACTGGGCATCGACGCCGAAAAAGACCGGCGGGTGCTGGGCGAATTCCGACGAATCGCCGATCGGCTTGTCGAACTTCTCCTTGCCTTCGACCTTTTCCGACAGGTCCGCGGGGGTGACGATGCCCGTGGGAAACCCTGAAACTTCGTAAGCCACGTCGCGCAGGCCGGCGTTGGAGGCGCTGCTCACCTTGCCGGAAACGTACCAGGCGCCTTCGGTCGGCAGGCCGTTGGGCCCGTCCTGCCGATAGGCCACTTCGTGTTTTTTGGAATCGAGATTGGTGAGGGCGACGCTCATCACGAGGTGATACGCCCGCCCGTCGGGATCGGCCGGGTCGTCGGCCTTCTCCAAAGAGTAGGTCTTGATGACTTTGAGATGGTATTTGGGGACTTCGCAACTGAAGACGACTTTCGTGGCCGGCTCCGCCGCATCGCCCTTCTTGGGAGACTCGATGTTCCACAACGCGTTGCGAAGGTTCACGTCCGGCAACTCGCGGGAGAGCGCATCCTCGAACTTCGCGCCGGGCCTTCATCGGCCGGGATTTTTTCGTCGTCCACCTGTTGCAGCGTGGTCAGAAACGAAAGCGGGCAGTTATCGCCCAGCATGATTGCGTCGGTCGGGCCGTTGCGTACCCACAGCAGGCTCGGCTGGCTTCGCTCGGGACGAATCACCTCCAAGGGCCGCCGGGTCAAGGTTGCCGTCAAGTGCTCGACTCTTTTGGGCGGATCCGCCTTCTGGGGCAGGTCGCCCTTCTTCGCCGGCTCAGGCGCGCGGCGGACTTCCAGCTCGATCGTGTCGCGCGGCTCGGTCGTGCGCAAGACCGATTCCAGCAGGAAGGGATTGTCGATTTCCGTATCCTTGCCGCGATAAGTGATGCGCATGATGCGGTCGCCCGGCTTGATGCCCGCCTTGGCGGCGGGAGTGCCCGCGACGACGGCTTGCACCAGGCAGCCCGGTCCCCTGTCGGTGTCGTCCATGACGAGATGGCCGAGGTATCCCGTGCGGTCGTCCAGATCGCGGTAGCGCTGGCTGCTGAGCTCCAGCCGGGCAAGCGCCGCGCCCTCGCGGCTGAAAGTAACGCCCATGCGATAGTCCGAGTCGACGGAGCCGATCGTGATGTAGCGGCGGGCGTCGTCGTTGGGCGCGGCGGGTTTAACTGCTTCCGTCCCGGCGCGGCCGCCGTGCTCTGCTTGGCCTGCATTGGCGGGCTTTTCGTTTGCGCCGGCGACGCTCTTGTCAACTGGCTCTTCCGCCGGCTTCGGCCCGGCGCGTTTGCAGCGCCTCTGCCCGCTTGGCATCGAGTGGCTTCTGTTCGCGCGGTTTGTCCGCCTTGTTGTCGTTTTCTGCGACCGCCGGGGCGGCCGGTTGAGGAAAGAACCTGTGAACCACCCAGGGATAGACGACCATGGCCAGGATGAAAATGGCCACGAACGCCAGGATGTTGCCCATCGAGGGTGACGCCGAACGATCTTGCATACTCAATCCACTATCGCCCGTCGCGGAGCCGGTCGCCGAGAAAATTGTCCAGGTCGGGAATGTCGTAGATCTTGGCGATCGTCTTCTCCATAGGATATTCGACGCGGCGGAAGCGGAGGCAGTTGTCTTCCAGAACCACATAGCACGCCCGCGGATTCCCGTCGCGCGGCTGTCCCACGGAGCCGACGTTGATCATCGCCTTTTCTTCGCCAAGGCGATATTCCTGACCGATCTCTTCCGGACTGAGGAACTGGAAGTTCTCGCTGAACACGCCGGGCACGTGCGTATGCCCCTGAAAGCAGTAGCGGGGAATCATGGCGAAGATTTTTTCCAGCTTTCGCTTGTTGTAAATATCTTCTGGAAAGACATACTCGTTCAGCGGGTTCCGCGCCGAGCCGTGAACGAAAAGGAAGCGGTCCTCCTGATAGTTGCGCGGCAGCTCACCGAGGAAGTCCCAACGCTTTTGCCGCTGTGCGGCCGTTCCAACGCCGTCTTCCAATTGGGAGCGCGTCCAGAAGATGGCCCTTTCCGCCCCGGAGTTGAAGCCCTCCGGGTCGAAAAGGGCGCCTTGATCGTGATTGCCCAACAGGCAAACGTTGCACTGCATGACCAGGTCAATGCATTCGCACGGGTTGGGACCGTAGCCGACGAGGTCGCCGAGACAGTAAACCTCGGAAATCCCCTGGCTGCGGATGTCGGCGAAGACGGCCTCGAGGGCTTCGAGGTTGCTGTGGATGTCGCTGATGAGGGCTCTTTTCACGCTCGATCGACCTTCACTTCCGGCTGCTACCCGCGCGAGATGCCAAACACTATATTGTTGCATAATACTAGGGTCAAGTCGAGGGTAGCTTGCGTAAGTCAGGCTGCTTTGAAGAGCGCCGCGCATCCCGGTCGGACGGGTTTTGCGGTCCGGCTGGAAAACCGGACATACAAACAAGACCTGCCCCGCAAAACCGCCATGACCCGCATTCTAGCCCTTGAAACCAGCGATATGACCGGCGGCGTGGCTGCGGCGATCGACGACAAGGTGTTGGCGGAAATCGTCTTGGAACCAAGGCAGCGAAGCGCACAATCGCTCGCACCAGCAATTCGCGCACTTTTGGCCCAAATTGGCTGGCAGCCGCGCGAAGTGGAACTTGTAGCGGTCACTTCCGGTCCCGGTTCGTTTACCGGCCTGAGAGTCGGCGTGGCCACGGCCAAGGTCTTCGCGTATGCCACTGGGGCCGGTGTGCTTGGGGTTAGCACGTTGGAAGTCATTGCCGCGGCCTCACCGCCGGAAATCGACATGCTAACGGTTGCCGTCGATGCGCAGCGCGGCGAAGTGGTAGCGCAAGACTTTCACCGCGGGTCGGCCGGATCGGTTAGGCCCGATGCTGTCGTCGGCCAAAAGGTGCCGACGCAAGCGTCGGGGCTAAACCTGGTCCCGCTTGGACCCTACCGGCTGCTGCCGATGGCCGATTGGCTGACCGGACTTCCGCACGGCTTCGCTATTTCCGGGCCGGCTTTGAAGAAATGGTCTGCTCCGTTTCCGTCAGGCATCCAGGTCTTGGCCCCGGAATATTGGCGTCCAACTGCAGCTTACGTCGCCCGGCTAGCCCACCGCGACTACATGGCCGGACGTCGCGATGACATTTGGCGGCTGTTGCCTGTCTACTCGCGCCCAGCGCGGCTGAAGAGAAGTTGGCGGGCATGGGGCGGATATAATGTGATTCGGCGAGGCGCGGCTGCGCGGGCCTTGAGATAATACAGAGTGCAATTACCACGGAGTGCAATGACATGGGTTCGGACATGCTGATCGTTTTCTCGACCAAGCTGGGTTGGATGGGGCTTCTGACGGGCGAGGCGGCCGTCAAGAGATTGTCGTTTGGACACGCATCGGCAGCCGAAGCGGCCGATGCCGTGGGGAAAGCACTAAAGCCGTGTCGAAAGTCCCGGGGCTGGCAACGCGAGTTGGTCGGGTTGCTGCAAGCGTACGCTGAGGGGCAACAAGTCGATTTTTCACATGTTCCGGTGGAATTGAACGGACGTAGCGACTTCCGCCGAAATGTCCTCCGCTTGTGCCGTGCCGTTCCATTCGGAAAGACGATTAGCTACGGCCAACTAGCCGCTAAGGCCGGAACCCCGGGCGCCGCACGCGCCGTGGGCACCTGCATGGCAAAGAATCCGCTGCCGTTGATCCTACCCTGCCACAGAGTAACACGTGCCGGCGGCGAAATTGGTGCCTTTTCCGCGCCGGGAGGAACGAAAACCAAGCGCCGGTTGCTGGCGATGGAGGCGGCGTCCTGCCCTCCAGCGTAAAATCGCGCCGAGCGGCGCGACGGGAAACGCCGATTTCGGCCGCGATCATCGACAAATCACCTCCGGTTGGGCTAGACTATCGGTAGCGGTTATGTATACTTCCGACCCTGCCCGCCCCCGCTTGCGGAGCAAGAAGAGAAGACGCTGTAACCCACCATAAACTGCGCCGCTGTGACGGGCGCGCTCCATCCTTGCCTAGCTTGATTGCGATGCCACCAGATGCGTGCGAGGTAGAACGTCACGGAGACGGCACCGTATTGGTGCGAGTACATTCCAGCGACCACAACGGTCGAACACTGCCCGACGCCGTGTTTACCTTTCGGTTAGGCGACCCGCAGTATGGCTATTGGGCCGCGCGGGCGGCGCCCGCAGAGAGGTTTTCCCAGCGGTTGCCCTAAGGGTTGATGAGTCCACATGAGCACACTGATCGAGGCGGCGGACGCGTCGGGGGAGGCGCCAGTGGGGACGAGCGGCCGGCTTCCGGACTCAGCAAATCTTCTCGCTCATTACGCTCCGCGCAACGGCAGCTACGACGAATTCCTGGACTCCAGGGGGCAAATTCGCCAAACGTGGCGAGAGTTCGCCGCCGGTCTGCAAACGATGGGGGCGGCCGGCCTCGGCCAACGCCAGGACCAGGCCCGGCGGCTGCTGCGCGAAAATGGCCTGCTGCAAGGCGTCGCCGGCTTTCCCCACGGCACCGATCGCTTTTGGGAGCTCGATCCGCTGCCGCTCTTGCTGACCAAGGGCGAATGGGAGTCGCTGGCTGCCGCGCTGGTGCAACGCGTCGCGCTGCTCAACCTGATTCTGGCCGATCTCTACGGGCCGCAGAGCCTCATTCGCGAAGGATTGATCCCGCCTCAAGCTGTCTTCGGCCAACGGAGCTTTCTGCTGCCCTGCCACGGCGTGCCGGCCCCGCGAAACATCTTCCTGCACATGTATGCCGGACACCTCGTCCGCTGCGCGGACGGGCGGTGGAGCGTCTACGCCGACTACACGCAAGGCTTGGCCGGCGCAGGACTGGCCCTGGAAAACCGTATCGTCACCTCGCGCATCCTGCCGACCGATTTTCACAGCCTGCACGTGCAGCGCTTGGCAGGATTCTTCATTACCCTCCGCGATACGCTGCAATCGCTCTCGCAGGCGCGGAGCGATAATCCCCGCGTCGTGCTGCTAACGTCCGGGCCGCGCGGGCCGGGCTACTTCGAGGACGCGTACCTCGCCCGCTATCTGGGCTACACGCTCGTCGAAGGGGGCGACCTGACCGTCCGCGGAACGAACGTCTGCCTGAAAACGCTCGGCGGTCTCCTGCCCGTCGACGTAATCATGCGCCGCACCGCAGACGACGAATCCGATCCTTTGGAATTGCGGGCCGATTCGCTGGGCGGCGTGACGGGACTTGTCGAGGCGACGCGGAGCGGACAGGTGGTTGTGGCCAATGCCCTGGGATGCGGCCTGCTGGAATCGCCCGCCTTGATGGCCTTCCTGCCGGCCATCTGCCGTAGCCGGCTGGGCGAGGACTTGAAGCTTCGCTCGGCGCCAACGTGGTGGTGCGAGCGCGATGAGGACTGGTCCTACGTCGAGTCGCACTTCGACGAGATGATGATTCGACCCGCGGCGCCGTTGCGCGGCCAGTTCCCCGTCGATGCCGGGCTGCTGGACCGGCAGCAGCGAGAGCACCTTCTGCAAGTCGTTCGCCAGCACCGTTCCGCCTACGTGGCGCAGCATCGCGTCGAGCGTTCGCTAGCCCCCGTGTTCGTGAACGGCCGCATCGAGGCCTGGCCGGTTGGGTTGCGGGTCTTTGCCGTCGCCGAGAAAGACGGGACCTACCAAGTGATGCCCGGCGGCTTGGCGCGGACGCTGCCGCCCGCCCATGCCCACGCCCCCATTGGGCGGCCTGGCGCCGGGCAGGAAGAACTGCCAGTCGGATCGCGCGGCAAGGACGTGTGGATTCTCTCCGACGCGCCGGTTGCGGCCGTGACGCTTTTGCGTCCGCAGGCTGCAGCCGTCGAGCTTCGCCGCAGCGGCAATGATCTGCCTAGCCGCGTGGCCGACAATCTCTATTGGCTTGGCCGGCACGTCGAGCGAGCGGACGGTCTTGTGCGGCACCTTCGCACGGTCGTGCTTCGCATGACGAGCGAGTTGGAGCCGTCCAACCTGCCGGAACTCAAGACCCTCGTGCAGATGCTTGCAGACGAGGCGCGGCCGGCCGAAGAACTGCCCAGCGAGCCGGAGGAGTTGGCGCAATCGCTGGAGACCGAGATTCTGGCGGCGTTCGCGCACGAGTCGCGGAGCGGCACGCTGGACGAGACGCTCCGCGCGCTCTATCGCACCGCCGCGCTGGTCCGCGACCGCATTTCCGCCGACACGTGGCGAATTGTGAACCAACTCGATCTCGATCTGTTGGCTCCGGGACTCGCACGGCAGCGAAGCACGGCGACGGAAGTTCGGCTGGGTGAAACGCTTACTACGCTGAACCAGGTCTTCAATCTGCTCTCGTCGCTGAGCGGCTTGATGACCGAAAGCATGACGCGCGGGCCGGGCTGGCGGTTCGTTGACATGGGCCGGCGCCTGGAGCGGGCGTTGACCGTACTCCGTCTCTTGCGCAAAACGCTGGTTTACGGGGCCGACGAATCGGTGTCGCTGCTGGAGGCCGTTTTGGAAATCGCCGACAGCGCGATGACCTATCGCTATCGCTACATGACCTCGCTGCAAGTCGCTCCGCTCTTGGACTTGCTGCTTACCGACGAGACGAACCCTCGCAGCGTCGGCTATCAGTTAGCGGCGCTGGCCGACCACGTGCGGCAGTTGCCGGGCAAGGAAGCCAATCCGCTGCGGAACCGCGAGACCCGTATCATGATCGCCACGCAGGCCGAGCTGCGGCTGGTGGATGTCGAAGCGCTGGCGCGTCCTCGCGTGGAAAGCGGCCGGTTCGCGGCGGCCAATCGTGCCGATGGCGCGGACGGCACCGCGGCTGGCGCCGCGCATCCGGGCGAAGCCGTTCGCTGGACTCTCGACAACTTCCTTGCCGATATTACCCTGCAATTGTGGCAACTTTCCGACAGCCTCACGCAGACTTACTTCACCCATACCGGGCCTTCGCGGCAGTTGGGTGCGGCAGTGCAAAGTGAGGATGTGCCATGAAGTACGAAGTCACGCACCGCACGACCTATCATTACAGCGAGCCGGTAACGCTGGGGCACAACTCCTCGCATCTCACGCCGAGGACGCTCGATCGGCAGCGTTTGCTGGGCAACCGCTTGGTCATTCTGCCCGCGCCATCGTGCCTGCGCAACTGGACCGATTACTTCGGCAATCAGGCGACTTATTTCACGGTCGAGGAGGAACACCGCGAGTTGAACGTGACGGCAGTGAGCGAAGTAGTGATGGAGACTCCGCCGACGCCGCCGGGATCCACACCCGCTTGGGAAGAAGTCCGCGACGGCTTGCAGCGGCACAGCGGAGCGGTCGAACTGGCGGCGGCGCCCTTCGTCTTCGATTCGCCTTGCGTGGTCCGCGACGACCGGCTGGCGAGCTATGCCTCGATGTCGTTCACGCCCGGCCGCCCGATCCTCGATGCGGCGCGGGATCTGACCGCCCGCGTCTATCGGGAGTTTCATTACGACCCGGCGGCGACGAGCGTGAGCACGCCGACGATGGAAGTTTTCGAGAAGCGCCACGGCGTTTGTCAGGACTTCGCCCACCTGGAAATCGCCTGCTTGCGTTCGCTGGGCTTGGCGGCGCGGTACGTCAGCGGATATCTCCTCACCGATCCGCGGCCCGGCCAGCCCAAGCTCGTCGGCGCCGATGCCAGTCATGCCTGGCTGAGCGTTTTCTGCCCAGGCCACGGCTGGGTCGATCTCGACCCGACGAACAACGTCATTCCCCAAATGCGGCACGTGACGGTCGCCTGGGGCCGCGACTACGGCGACGTCTGCCCGATCAAGGGCGTCTTTCTTGGCGGCGGCAGCCACTGGATGAGCGTATCGGTGAATGTGGCGCCGGTGAGCGGACTGTGTTGAATTGACGCGATTGACGCTCAATCCTTGCCTCCGAGCCGCTTGAACTCGATCATGTAGTTGTCTTTGAGGAACTTCTCTTCTCGCTGGAGCTTGAAGCCGGCGGCTTCAATCTCGCGGGTGACGACCTCTTGCCCGGCCCGGACATGCTTCATTCGCCATTCGGGCGTTTTGCCTTTTTCGCGGCGATAGTCGACGACGATCAGCCGCCCGCCGGATTTCAAGGCGGCATGGAGCGAGGCGAGCGTCTTTTCCGGAAACTCAAAATGATGATATACGTCGCAGAGGAAAACCAGATCGACCGTGTCCGGTGAAAGCCCGCTGGAATCGGCCTTTGCCAACACGGTTTTGACGTTCTTGACGCCGGCTTCCTTGCACGTCTTGTCGATGCGCTTAAGGAAGTTCTCGGCGATGTCCGTCGCGTAAACCGTTCCGCCCGGCGAGACTTCCGGGGCGAACAGGCGGGTAAAAACTCCCGATCCCGCGCCCACGTCGGCCACTTTCATGCCCGGCTTGAGGCGGCAGGCGGCGACGATTTCATTGCGAAGCTTGTAAGCCTCGCGACTTTCAGTCTCGAAACCTTCGGCGAACTTCTTGGCGTCGGGGTTATTTTCATACTCGCGATTGATGCCTGGATGGACGCTCTTCTCTTGTGCAAAAAGCGCGACCGCGCGAAGAGGACGAGAGAGGCGAGCGCGGTCGAAAGGAGTCGAGCTTTTAAGGATGTCGCTTGCATTATCGCAGTCCGGGAAAGCTGTGTTTGGCGTCGGACCCCATTATTGACAGCCGGCGAGCAAGAAGCAAGAATGCGAGGCGGGGGGCGGCACTGCAAGTCGCCTTCCCACGGAAGCAAGCATTTTGTGGTCGATTGCTATGCGAGAAGCGATCAAAGTTACTTGGGTGGTGGTGCTGATGGTCGGATTCTTTGTCTCGACATTAGCTTGGTTAACCGACTGGCCGGGCGGCCAGATGTGGGCTTGCCGACTCGGCGGGGCGGCAGCGGCAATGCTTGCGTTGGTCGCCTTTCTGACGATGCACTTCCGCGCCGATCTCGTACACGACTATCTTCGCGACATTGCCCGAAGCTACTTCAATCGAGACGGCTTTTGCTTCGCTCCATGTGTCGCGGCCGAGAACGGCATTGCCTACATGCTGATCTACTTTCAGAACCAGCGCGATCAGCCTTGCGTCGGCCGGGTTGCGTTGCGGCCCGCGCGAGGTTTTTTCATGAATCGAGCACCGATTGGGGCAATTACATACCAGATCGAGTGTGAGCCCGCGGCCTTCGGCGTGGCGCGCATATCACTGCCGATACCGAGACAGCTTCAAGGCAAGCGGCAATCGTTCGATGTAGGAGCCTCCGTTCGTTATCCGTCCGGCAAGGGAAAGCAAGTCCGTTTTCGGGACGGCATTATCATTGGTACCGACGCAGACTTTGAGAACTCGTTCGGAGAGGCGATCGCCGTTGCCGGCTTTATGGCCGGGCATATCGTCTTGCACAAGGCGCCGACCGCGCGCGTTCAACTTCCCGCTAACGTAGCCGAAGACTTGCCGGGCGAGCCTGTTTCTGGCGTCCGAACCCTGTGGCGGCTCGGCGCTCCGCCGACCAGAGAAGATCCCACCATCAATTTGGAGCATTTGTCCTTGTAGTTTTCCGATTTGTTTCGTATTTCGAGTTTCCCATTTGGGATTTGCATTATGTTTGTCCTTCTTCGCTCCCCATCTTCAGCAAATCGTTGTCGTACTCTTTCTCAAGCTCATGGACCTTCTCGGCCAGGTCGTTGTCGTTTTCGATGACGCTGGAGACTTGCAACTCCCATTCCGTGCTGGCGCTGCGGAGCGAATCGAGGTTGAAGGAGAGCTTGAGGATTTTGGCCAGCCGCCGCGTGACGGCCTCGATGCACAGCGGGTTGGCCCCTTGCAAATAGCCGGGAATCTCCGCCACCAGCGAGGCCATTTTCAGCCCGGCCCCCGAGGCTTGCGACATGAGGTAGCTGGTGAACGAACCGGGGCCTTCGTAGTCGCTGGGTCGAACACCATAAGGCTCCATTTCGGCCAGCGTTTCGGCGTCGCTGCTGCTTACGAACAGCCGCGGCTCGCGAGTGTGCGGCACGGAGCCGCCGAAGGAGCCGATGAACAGTATCAGCCGCACGCCGGCCCGCTTGGCCAGCCGCACGACACACTCGCCGAACGCCTTCCAATGCATGTTCGGCTCCTTGCCCACGAACAGCAGCAGCTTCGCCGATTCGTAGCAGTAGAAGACGCTGGTGGGCATGGCGATCCGCTTGAGGATGCCGCCTTCGACCTCGACCAAAGGACGAAACAGCGCCGCCACTTCCATCGGGCCGGGAAAGTTCAGAATGTAAAACGGCTCGGGGTCGATCTCCGCCACCGGCCGGGCGTTGAGCAGGTCGATCAGTCGCTCGACCGTGCCCGTCGACACGTTGCCGCCGTCCATCCAGCCGTTGAACGAGAGCAGCAGCGTGGCGTTTTCCAATGTAGGGCAATCGTTTATCCGCAGGTAGTCGTGGTTGGCTGGCGTCATAGAATCCGAGTTCGTCTGTGTCCTTCTGCCATTGGCGCGGCCGCAATCATCTTGCCGCTGCGCACGTTGCAATTGTAGCGTAAGAAGCCTTGTGGTCCAGCACCCGCGGCGATTGGCGCAGTACTCAAGTACACAGTACGAAGTACCCAGTTGATGGAGCGCGAGAATTGCCCTGAGCACTTCGCGGTAGGCGCTGAGGACCGTGTACTCTGTACTTATCCGCTACGGCGCCTTTTCCAGAAACGTCCGCAGCTTGTCGTAATACGCGGGCGGGCGCATGTCGTTGTGGTCGCCGCCGTCGATAAGGAGAAACTGCTTCGGCTCGTTGGCGGCGTCGAAGAGCCGCCGGGCGAACTTCAAAGGCACGATCGAGTCGCGGTCGCCGTGGCTTTGAAACAACGGGCCGCGATAGCAACGGATCTTTACCGCCGAGTCAAACTTCGTTCTCATCAGCAGCCGCACCGGCGCCCACGGCAGGTGGTACGCGGCGACATCCGCGATGGAGCTGAACGTGTTTTCCAGGATCAATGCCCGAGCGCCGTCGGCGGCCAGATCGACGGCCACTGCGCCGCCGAGCGATTCGCCCATGAGCACGATCTGCTCCTGCGTCACGCCAGCCCGCTCCGCCAGCCAGGCTCGCGCGGCGCGGGCGTCGGTCAGCACGCCCGGCTCGTCGGGCTTGCCCTCGCTGCGGCCGTAGCCGCGATAATCGAACATCAGCACCGCGGCGCCCACGCGATTGTGCAATGCCCGCAGGATGTCGATGCGATGCGTGATGTTGCCCGCGTTGCCGTGGCAGAAGAGGATTACGGCCGTCGGCTTCTCGTGCGGCGCGTACCAGCCATGCAGCTTCGTGCCGTCGGAGGCGATGAAGTGGACTTCCTCGAGCGCGATGCCATTGGGCGACCAGTCGTCGTCCGGGTAGTTCGTCGGAACGAAGATCAGCGTGTTTTCCAGGAACATCAGACCTAGCAACAGGAGGAGGTAAGCAATGAGCAGCAACCGGCAAACGCGCCAAGCATGGCTGCGCCAAGTCCGCCCCGGAGCCGAAGCAATCGCGTTGTCGCCCGTCATGGCCGCCACCAATGCAAAGGGACGGCGGAAGCTCCCGCCGTCCCTGCATTATACTTGCCTGTCGCGCCGGTGTTCCGCGCTTACTTTCTCAAGTTATACCCCGGGTTGAAGCGGTCGAAGTCGGCGTCGGTCAGGCCGACGTTCAACTTCAGGTTGAGGTACGTGTACATCTCGATCAGCTCGGGCTGGCCGCCGGCGGTCTTCGGCCAGTCGTAGGCCTCGTAGCGAATTGGAATGTTCAACTGGTCGTCGACAAAAATGCGTGCGACATTGAAGAGGAAGTTCTTCCGCGGCACGGGATGGACGACCTGGATGCAGGTGCATACGCGGTCGTTGATCTTGGCGCCCTTGAAATACTTGACCTCGCACTCGCCGTACTTGACGTCCTCGGCGGCGACCTCGCCTAAGCGCTTGGTGAGGTTGAGAATGCCAATTTGCGTGATCGGATAGCGCTGGCCTTTCATGGCGATGTCGCCGTCGGGATCGAGGGCCACGGTGCCAAACATCTTGTACTGGAAGCCGGTGCCGTGTGCCCACATCTTGCCGCCGTTGGCGCCTTCCACGTAGAGCACCTCCTTGCCCTTTTCAGCGGCGGGGGCCAGAAAGACGGAGTAGACGCTGAACGGCTTCTGGCGGACCTTGATCGCCATGTACTGGTCCTCGCCCAGCTTCGAGCCGATCCGCTCGCGCTTGATGACCGTGGCCGTGTAGTCCTGGATTCTCTCAATCGCCGGCAGGCCCTCGCGGGCCCAGCGCAGCGCGGGCATCAGCGGGTGCTCGTTGGCCGCGGCCGCCTGAAGCTGAGCGGCGCCTTGCGGAACGGCGGGCACCGTCCCTGGATGGTCGGCTTGCGCCGGTCCGACGGGCCCTTGTGCACGGGCCGCCGCCAGCGACAACGAAACAAAGGCGGCTGCCAGGCAACCGCGGCAAATGGATCCGAAAAACGACATCGACAGAACCCTCCTTGTAATTGAGCACATCGGCACTTGCCTGCGCGACGGACTACGCTCCGCGCCGCATGGGTTATATCATGTACCGGCTATGGTCCTCTTCGACCTTATCGCAACTTCCCGGCGGCGGAATTACAATGATTTGGCCGGTGCGGTCAATTCCACGGATTTGCCCCCAGGCACGTTAGACCGCGCCCGAACAGGCAGCATAGTTTATCACGGACTTTAGAATCGTGGGAGGCCAATTTGTGACCGATTCCCCCTTCAATATCGCCCGAATCGTGTCCGATCCTTTTGAAGAAAACACCTTCGTAATCTGGCTCAAAGGCCGCGAGGACTGCCTGGTCGTTGATCCCGGCTTCCAGCCGGAGCAGATATTCGAGTTGTTGGACGAGAACAGTCTCGTGCCGGCGGCGATTTTGAATACCCACGGCCACAGCGACCATATCGCCGGAAACCGGGCGCTGAAGCAGCGCTGGCCCGATTGCCCGCTTGTCATCGGTCGCGGCGACGCCCCCAAGCTGACCGACGCCACGCTGAACCTTTCCGCGCAATTTGGCATTCCCATCACTAGCCCGCCGGCCGACTGCATCGTGGACGAAGGCGACCGAGTTGACAAGGCGGGCTTCGACCTTCACGTGCGGGAGATTCCCGGACACTCGGCGGGGCACGTCGTGTTTATATGGAGGGCAAACACGCCCTGTGTGGCGCTGGTTGGCGACGTGATTTTCCGCGGCAGCGTCGGCCGGACCGACTTTTTCGATGGCGATGCAGAGCAATTGGTGTCGGGCATCCGGACCAAGATCTTCGACTTGCCGGACGACACGATCCTTCTGCCTGGCCACGGATCGGCGACAACCGTGGGCACTGAGAAGAAGTCGAACCCTTTTGTAAGGCAGTAGCCGAACCAAGTGCCCACATGTCCGCGCTGGCGAGGTATCCGTGGCTAGTGACGCTCCAACGGCCTCGTTATCCTATCGCGATTTTTTGGAAATAGGGTGCTTGACAGAATCGAAATCGCGTATTACCATGTTGGAGGTGAATACCTCATCGTGAGTAATCTCGTGGCCGGAAAGAAACCCCGGTTTCCCATTAGGGAATGCCATGAGCGGTGCGCCCCATCCTGTCGCCAACGCTTCCGCGGAGCGTGTTTCAGGCACGCTCTCCGACGCCGTTGCCCGGCACCGGGCAGGCGATCTTCCCGCCGCTGCGCATTTACAACGCGATCTTGGAACGCGAGCCGGATAACCCCGAAGCGCTTCACCTGTTCGGAGTCTTGCGCCATCAACAAGGCGACCACGCCGCGGCGGTCCGCGAGATTGGGCGGGCGGTTGCCCTGCAGCCAAACAACCCGGCCTTCCACGCCAACATGGCCGAGGCGTATCGCGCCGCGGGCCAATTCGATCGCGCGGCGGGCTGCTGCAAGACCGCATTGGCCTTGTGCCCCGACTACCCGGATGCACTGTGCAATCTCGGCGGCGCTGCAAGGCATGGGGCGGCGGGACGAGGCCGTAGAGTACTTTACGCGGGCCTTGACGCTCCAGCCTGACTTCATCACGGTCCACAACAATTTGGGCATTGCCCTGCGCGACCTGGGCAAATGGGATGAGGCGCTCAGAGCACTTCCGCCGCGCGGTCGAGTTGGAACCGAATTACGCGCCGGCCAGGACAAACCTCGGACTGCTGCTGCTTGACTGCGGCCAGGCCGAAGAAGCATTGAAGCATTGCCAGGAGGCGACCCGTTTGCAGCCCGACACCGCGGCCTTGCACCACAACCTTGGCAACGTGCTGCGGAACCTGGAGCGCTTCGTCGAGGCGCGGTCGGCTTATCTGGAGGCCCTGCGGCTGGAGCCGAACCTGACCCTTTCGCGCGCCCACTTGGGTTTGGTCCTGCACCAACAAGGGGAGCTGGACAACGCGCTGCCGTGGTTGAAGATGGCCGCGGAGGCCGAGCCGAGCAATCCGCGTTTCTGGCAATACCTGGCCGAGCTTTACGATGAAATGGAAGAGTCGGCCGAATCGCTTCCTTGTTGGGATCGCGTGATTGCCTTGGCCCCCGACCGGGCCGACGCGCACGTGGCTTTGGGCTGGGCGATGCAGGAGGAGGGACGCATCAGCGAAGCCGGCGAACACTATCGCACCGCCGTGCAGTACCGGCGTTCCAGGCAGCGCCGGCGCGGGCGGTTCCGGAGGCTTGGGCGGACGGGGAGGAACGGCCGGCAACGTTGGCCAATCCGGCTTCGCTGGAGGCGGCGGCGCCGCGGGCGCCGCGGGCAAGGACGGAATGAGCGGCAACAACGGCTTTGCACAAGGCTCGGCTTACTACTTGACGCCCGGCGATAGTATCCTCCCCGTCGCGCCCGTTCACTCGTTGATCTGGGCATCGCAACCGGACTCGGCTGCCGTCAACGTGCCGTTCCACGTTATCTATTGGGCGGAGGACTCCCAGGGCAACGTTGTCGGCACGTACGCGGGGAATGTCAGCATCGCCATGTCGGTCAGTCCCTTTGGATCCGCGCTCAGCGGAACACAAATGGTCGCGGCGGTCAACGGCGTGGCGACCTTCGGCAATCTCAGCGTGAATGTTGCCGGCGCCTACGTGTTGCAGGCGGCAGCCACCGGCCTTGTCGCCGAGGCGACATACGATTTTACCGCCTTTGCCCTACGTGCCACCTCGCTTGGCTTTACGGCGGGTTCCGGTTCGGGCGCCTACGGCGGCACAACCTCGGCGACGGTCACGCTTAGAGCCAGCGGTACGCCCTTGGCCGGCGATGAAATCGACTTCGAGCTGAACGGCAGCGTTGTGGGGGCGGCGACAACCAGCGCAAACGGCGTGGCGACCTTGAACAACATCAGCCTCGCGGGACTCAACGTGGGCGACTACCCGCTGTACCTGACCGCGAGCTTTGCCGGAGACCCGAACTACGTCCCCGCCGGCGCCGCGACCGACGTTGACGTCAGCCAGGAGGTGATAACGATCAGTTCGGTTCAAGCGCTCAACAATGTCGAGGCGTCCGCCAACGTGAAGTACATCGTCGATTCCGGCGGCGACCTCACTCTCACCACTCCGTTGACGCTCGACATCGACGGCTTGGTGACCGTTGAACAGGGCGGCCGGATTACTCTGCCGGGGATCATCGCGCAAGCCGGCGCGATTGGCCTGGACCTGAACGACGGCACGCTGCGGGCCGGCGCGAACTTCAGCACGTCGGCGCCGATCACGCTGACCCCGGGCGGCGGCACGATTGATACCAACGGATACAGCGTGACGCTATCCGGCGCCATCACCGGTCCCGCAGGATTGACAACTATCGGCGCCGGTCAACTGACCGTCTCCGGCATGAACAATTTCCAAGGCGGCACGGCGGTCCAGGCCGGCACGTTCATTGTCACAACTCCGAGTTCCTTGTTGGACGGCTCGACCCTGATCGTCGGCGCCAACGCGGCAACTTATTTCTCGACTGTGGTTGCCGCCGCCAACGTGCCCGCGGTGCAGCCCGTGGAAACGCGTTCCACGCCAAGTGCGCCGGCTTCAATTGCCGCCGCGAAATCCGCCGCACCCGCCGCGCAACCGCCGCCGACGGTTGCCAACCCAAGATCGACTTGCTTCGCCGCGATTGGCTCGCACGCCAGCGCCGCGCAGCCGCTCGCTCAGCGGGCTGCCGCGGCGGCGATGGCAAGGCTGTTCGCGGACGCACCGGACGGGATGCCGGCCACCACGGGTCCACCGTTGCCAGGACAACCTGGGCGGACGAGACAGCTCGCCCTTGATGCGTGGGATGCCGCGCTGGCCGGATACGCGAGTTGACGTGATATAATCGCCCTATGGGGCGCAGGAGCAAGGCGAGTCGGTTACGCGGCAGTATTGAGCCGCGGCAAGCAGATCGAGGAACCGGCGCCTCCCTGCCCGTCCAAGGTTTACAACTTGCGCAACCCGCACACGGCAGCGCTGCCCTCGTTCTAGCCGTGTGCGTCCTTCTCGTGCTGGCCGTTACGCTGGTATTCGTGCAGACCGTGCGGCACGAGTTCGTCAATTACGACGACAATGAATACGTTTACGAGAACCACCACGTGCTCGCCGGGCTGAGCCGCGAAGGCGCCGCGTGGGCCTTTACCAGCCGCGTTTCGGCGCAGTGGACGCCGTTCACGCTCTTGTCGCTGATGGCCGACGCACAATTCTTCTTGAGGCACGGCGCCAGGCCACCGGACCTCAAGCGGCTGGCGGCGGGAATACACGCCGTCAACATCGCGCTCCACGCGGCGAACGTCGTGCTGCTCTTCCTGGTGCTGCGGGCCATGACCGGCGGCATGTGGCCCAGCGCGCTTGTGGCCGCCGTCTTTGCCGTCCATCCGCTGCACGTCGAATCCGTCGCTTGGATCACGGAGCGGAAGGACGTGCTCAGTGGATTCTTCGGCCTTTTGGCGCTGGCCGCCTATACGTGGTACGCCCGCCGGCCGAGCGTGTTCCGTTACCTGTCGGTGGCCGCCGCCTTGGCCGTGGGATTGTTGGCCAAGCCGATGCTCGTGACTTGGCCCCTGGTTTTCCTGTTGCTGGACTATTGGCCCTTGCGGCGACGATTCAGCGCCAGTCTATTGTTGGAAAAGGTGCCACTCTTCGTGCTCGTCGCCGCTTGCGCGATCGTGGCCTATCATGGCCAGCAGTCGGGCGATGCCGTGACTTCTCTTGAGACCGTGCCGCTGCCCCAGCGGATTGCTCGTGCCGCCGAGTTGTACGTCGTTTACCTCGGCAAGTCGTTTTGGCCGGCGGAACTCGCGGCCAATTATGCCGAACCGCCGATGGAGAGCTGCTGGCCCGCGCTCGCCGCGGCAGGCTTGTTGGCGCTGCTTACCGCCGCGGCTTTGTATGCAGCGAGGCACAGATGGCGCTGGTTGGCGGTCGGCTGGCTTTGGTATCTGATCACGCTCGCGCCGGTTATTGGTTTGGTCCGCGTCGGCTCGGTTGTCATGGCCGACCGTTTTCTCTACCTGCCGCAGATCGGCCTTTGCTTGGCCTTGGGCTGGGCAGCAGCCCGCGCGTCTGGAACATTGCGGTACAGCCGACCGGCATGCGCCGCGGCGGCGACGCTTGTCATAGCCGGTTTGACCGCATCCGCTTGGCAACAGGCGTCGTACTGGAAGGACAGCGTGACCTTGTGGACGCGCACTTTGGCATGCACATCGGGAACCTGGGCGGTCCATAACAATCTGGGCATTGCCCTGGAAGACCGTGGACGGCACAAGGAAGCCATCGAGCAGTTCCAGCAAGGCGTCCAGATCAGGCCCTGGTTCGCCCAGGCTCGCTACAACCTTGGCCTTGCCTTGGAACGTGACGGACAATTCGAAAAGGCTGCCGCGGAGTATCGCGAAGCTCTGCGCCTCGATCCGCGCCACGCGGCCGCACATGACCGCCTTGGCGTCATCCTGGCCCGGCAAGGGCGCGACGACGAGGCGATCGAACAATTCCAGAAAGCGCTGGAAATCAAACCCGACTTCACGGAAGCCTTGGAACACCTCGAGATTACTCGCAACAAGCAGTTTCTGCGAAACGGCAGCGGCCTTTAGCAAGATTGCAAATCAGCGGCTTGACCCTTGCGCTCCCGCCAGCTATCCTACCAAAGTGGGCCGCAACGGTGCGCGATGCATGCGGGCCTAGGTCTCCCGCACAGCCTGCTTACAAGAAAACGTGAGCTATGAGCACTGTGGTAGTTGAAGAACGCGAATTCGCGTGCGCCGACCTCGACCCGATCGTCTTGCGCATGCCCCAAGCCACGGTGCTCGACGACGATTGGTTCTTTCAATTCTGCCAGGACAACCCCAATCGTCGCATCGAAGCCAACGCAAAGGGAGAATTGATCATCATGCCGCCGCCGGGATGCGAATCGGGCGATCGAGAATCGGAAATTGACATGCAACTGCGGAACTGGGCGAAGAAAGACGGCACGGGCAAAACGTTCAGTTCCTCCACAATCTTCCACCTTCCCAACGGCGCATACAAATCGCCCGATGGGTCGTGGGTCCGGCTAAAGCGTTGGAACAAGTTGACCAAGGCGGAGCAAAAGAAGTTCTCGCCGATCTGCCCGGATTTCGTCATTGAGCTGCGGAGCGAGAGCGACCGGCTGCCGCCGTTGAAAGAGAAAATGGCGGAATACATCGACAACGGCGCGAAAATGGGCCTGTTGATCGACCGCATCAAACGGCAAGTCCACGTCTATCGCCGCGGCCGACGGCCGAAGGTTGTGAACGACCCGGAGACGGTCTCCTGCGAGCCGACGCTACCGGGGTTCGAACTCGATATGACGGACATTTGGTAGGAGGTTTGCTCTATCCAGCGCCGCTGGCCGCTCTCGTCCGAACTGTGTTCACGCGCATCTAGCCCGTGCATGACGTAATGACAGAGGCCAGAAGCAATCGGCCCCGTGCGTTCATCGCGGTTCCTCCATGCGCGGTTTATGTGGCAAGGATCCCTCACCTTAGCCCTCTCCGGGACGATGAGGAGAGTCGGCTAATGCGGCGGCAGGTCGCCCAGCTCGCTTAGCCAGGCGCGGATTTCGCTGTCGTACTCGCTGGCCAGGTCGCCCTTGATCAGTTGGCGATGGAACGCGGCGGCGCCTTCTTTGACCAGGTCGGCCGCTTCCGCGCTGGGGAATCGCCGCGCGGGATCGGGTGAAATAAGGCCGCGGCAGAACGTCATCAGCAGCTCGTTGCAGACGACCTCTTTCGGCAGGAACGTCGGCAGCCGCTGGGCAAGCGTCCGCTTGGCCTCCAACAGCTCCGAGAGGCCGTTGAGATTGGCAAACGGCGAACATCCGGCGAGCATCTCGATCAGCACGTAGCCCAGGCTCGCCAGGTCGCTCCGCGGCGTACACTCGATGCCTTCCAGCACCTCCGGCGCGGCGTAGGTGGGCGTGCAGGTCCGGTGCGCGGGCGGATTGTTCACCTCGAACGCCGAGCCGATGTCGACGATCTTGGCGTCGCCCGTCCGCTTGAGCATGATGTTGGACGGCTTCATGTCGCCGTGGACGATGCCCTCGCGGTGCAGCGCGGCCAGGGCGGCCAGGCAGTCGCGGACGATGGCCATGGCAACGCCCGGCTTGACCCGCGGCTGCTGCGGGCCGGCCGTGAAGATGACCTCGTTGATGTAAGTCCAGCGCTCTTTTTTCACGCGGGACTGCATGTGCGAGAGCATGGTGTCGGTCAGCAGCAAACTGAGGTCGAATCCGTTGACCCACTCCATTTCCATCAGGCGGATGCGGTTGCGATCGACCCAATTGTGTACGTCCAGGAGGTTGTCCTGCTGGATTTGAGCGACATGGGCGGCCACGACCGCCATGCGGCCCATCGCCTCGTCGTAGGCATGGTCCGTTTCATAGCGCTCGGGCGAGAAAATCTTCACGGCCACCGGCAGCGTGAAATCGTCGGTGCCGCGGCGCATGCTCAGATAGACGACGCCTTGCCCTCCGGAGCCGAGCATCCGCTCCAGGCGATGGTGTTCGGTCCAGCTCAGCCGGTTCTCGGCGAGCATTGTTTGATAGCGGCGAAACAGTTGATCGGAACAGCGAGGCGGCCGCTGCCCGCCATAGTGCCGCGTGCCGTTGCGTTCCAGAAAAATGGTCGTCGACATCCGTGCTTCCCGACCGTCGGAAATCTCCCAAGCTGATGAATCGTCGCGCATGTTACCCGCTCCTTCCCTAAGATGTAAAGGGCATCCTGCCTTGGACCTGTCCGTAAGCCGAAGTTCGCGTGGTGCATAAATGGAAACCGGCCAAAGTTTTCTGACAGATCCACTCCTTACGACTTTCATTATACCCTAAACGCCGTGATCGCCCCACAGCGGAAATCCACCGCCGCGCACGGGAAAACCGAGCCGCTTGTCGCTTAAGAAATTGATTAGCGGTTTGCCCTGCTTCCAGCGCACGATGTTGCGGCAGAAGAGATCGGTTATTTTGTCGTTCCGCCAGGCCGCCTGACCGCCGACGTGCGGCGTGATAATCACCTGCGGCATGTCCCACAACTTGCTCGCCGGCGGCAGAGGCTCGGGGTCGGTGACATCCATCACCGCGCCCGCCAAACGGCCGCTTTCCAGCGCCGCCACCAGGTCGCGTTCTATTACTAGCGGTCCGCGGGCCACGTTGACCAGCACGGCGCCGGGCTTCATCGTGGCCAGCACGGAGGCGTCGATCATCGCCCGTGTGTCGTGCGTCAGCGGCACGCAGAGGACTAGGAAGTCGGCCAACGGCAGCATGTCGTCGAGGCGTTCGACCGGCCAAAGCGATTCGACGCAGTCGGGCTTATCGATGGGAAACAGATCGACCGCCACGATGCGGGTGTCAAACGCGGCCAGCGTCCGCGCCAGACGGCGGCCGACCCCGCCCAGCCCGATGATGCCGACGGTGCTGCCGGTCAGCTCGCGCGTCGGCCGGCGGATGAATTCCTTGACCTGCTGGGCGCGGAAAAACGTCGGCAGGCTCCGCGTCCAGGCGGTGATCAGCGCGATTGTGTGCTCGGCCACCTGGTCCGACAGCGCCGGACGCGCTGCTCACGAGGATGTCCGACCCGACCACAGACGGCACGAGGCAGTGGTCCATCCCGGCCGCCGACGACTGTATCCATCGCAGCCGCCCTTGGCGGACCACGCCGTCCCAATCGATGGGCACCTTCGCATGGCCGCAGAACACATCGGCGGAAAAAATCTCCGCCGCGATCTGCTCCTGCGACGCATCGACAATCTCTGCCTCCGGAGCGACGGCGGCGATCTGCTTCAAGTGGTCTGGCTTGGTGAGGTAACAGAGGACGATGCGCATGGCTGGCGGTCGCTGATCCAGGTTCAGAAGTGCGTCGATTGTCGAGGATCTGGCAGGCGGCGGCAAGAGTGGCGAATGAATTCCCGCTCTCCCGCCGTTCGTGGTATAATTCCGTGGACGAGAATTCTTATAGTTTTTCTAAGGTGATTCCGATGGAGACCGCAGCGATGGGTCGGGTGCTGACCGAGGCCACGATCGAAAATGTCCAGGACCTCTACGCCGTGAAACTCGGCGTTCTTTCTCCGGAGCAGATTCGCCGGATTGTGGTCACCGATGCGCTGGTCGACACCGGCGCGTCGGTCCTCTCGCTGCCCACGCGGTTGATTCGCCAGTTGGGTCTGGAATACCGGGGAAAGAAGCGGGTTAGGACGAGGAAGGGAGTTTCTGAGGCCGACCGGTACGAGGCCGTGCGGCTGACGATCCAAGACCGCGACTGCCCTGTCGACGTGCTAGAGGTGCCCGACGATGTGCCGGTGCTGGTCGGCCAGATTCCGCTGGAGAACCTCGACCTCGTGCTCGACCCGCGGGGCGGCAAGTTGATTGGCAACCCCGAGCACGGCGGCGAGCATATGTTCGAGATGTATTGATCCCTAAACCTGCAGCAGCAACCTCGTCGGCTCCTCGATATACTCCTTCACGCGGCACAAGAAAACCCACCGCTTCGCGGCCGTCGACGATGCGGTGGTCGTAGGTCAACGCCACCCACATCATCGGCCGGATCACGACTTGGCCGTTGCGGGCGACCGGCTCCTCCTGGATGGCGTGCAGCCCCAGGATGCCGCTCTGCGGCGGATTGAGGATAGGCGTGGAAAGCATCGAGCCGAAGACGCCGCCGTTGGTGATCGTGAACGTGCCGCCGATCAGCTCGTCGGGCTTCAACTGGCCCGACTTCGCCCGTGCGCCGAAGTCGGTGATCGTCTGCTCGATCTCGGCGAAGTTCAAAAGCTCGGCGTTGCGGATGACGGGCACGACGAGGCCCTTTCCGCCGCCGACGGCGATGCTGATGTCGTGGAAATTGCGGTAGACGATGTTGCCGTCGCGGATTTCGGCGTTCAGCTCGCGGCAGGCCTTGAGCGACTCGACGACCGCCTTGACGAAGAACGACATGAAGCCCAGCTTGGCGTTGTAGCGCTCCTGGAACATGTCGCGGTACTGCTGCCGCAGGTTGATCACGGCCGACATGTCGATCTTGTTGCAGGTCGTCGTCGCGGCGGTAGCGTTCTTGGCTAGCACGAGCCGCTCGGCGATCAGCTTCCGCAGGCGGCTCATGGGTACGATCTCTTCGCTCCGCGGCGCGGCGCCGTGATGCAACGCCGACACTTGCGCCTGCCGGCCGTCGGCGGGAACCATCTGTGATCCGGCGGTCTTTTCAGTGGTCTTTTCAGGCGCGGGCGTTGGCGGTTCCGGCTTCGCCGCGACCGCTTGCGGCAAGGGTTCCGGCGGCGGCGGAACAGGCCGAACAATCGGCGCCGGCGCGGCCGGAGCAGGCGCCGCCGCTGACGCCGCAGTATGGACCGGCGGCGGTGGCGGCGCGGGTGTGGCCGACGCCGGTTGCGCTGGAGTCCCGCCATTAGGCGGCATATCCGCAGCGGCTGGTTGCTCGGCGTCATCCACATAGGCAATCACCGCGCCGACGGCCACCGTGTCGCCTTGCGCGTGGACGATTTGGGCGAGTTTCCCCGCCATTGGCGCGGGCAGATCAACTGTTGCCTTGTCGCTTTCGATCTCGACGAGGTTTTCGTCGACGGCGATCGCTTCGCCTTCGCGCTTCAGCCACTTGCCGATCTGCACTTCCTGGATCGACTCCCCCACCGAGGGAACCTTGATTTCGTGTCGCATAGGTTGGTTTGTCAGTATTCTGTGTCAACGGCCGGGAAGGACGATGAGAGATGAGGGATAAGGGATGAGAGATCAAAGGTATCCGTCATCCCTCATCCTTTTGCTCTCCCTCCTCCGCCTCAATGTTCCCCGAACGCTCTGGCGTGAAGCTCCTTCTGCTCCAGCCCGTAGCAACAGGCCGAGCCTGTGGCCGGCGTGGCCGACTCCGGCCGGGCGACCTCGGTGAGCGGAAATCGCCCAAAGAGCGTGCCGTCGAATTTCATTTTCAACGAAAGCCAGACCGACATGTTCCGCGGCTCTTCCTGCACCCAGATGACCGGCGTGCCGTCGGCAAACGGTTCCAGGGCTGCCTTGAGTTGCGTTTGCGGCAGCGGGTGATACTGCTCCAGCCGCACGATCGCCACTTCCGGGTGCCGCTTGTTGCGGATCTCCAAAAGCTCATAGTATATCTTGCCGCTGCACAAGAGCACGCGCGTGGGCTGGCGGTTGACGAAATTCGGATCGGGAATCACTCGCTGGTAGCGGCCGCGGGTCAAATCCTCAAGCGGCGAGACGCACGCCGGATGCCGCAGCAGGCTCTTGGGCGTGAGGCAAATCAGCGGCTTTTTCCAGGAGCCCAGCGCCTGCCGCCGCAGGACGTGGAAGAACTGCGCCGGCGTGCTGGGCACGACGACCTGCACGTTTTCATCGTGGCCCAGCCGCAGAAAACGCTCGACGCGGGCGCTGGAGTGTTCCGGGCCCTGGCCCTCGAAACCGTGCGGCAACAGGAGCACGATGCCGCTGAGGTGCCGCCATTTTTCTTCGGCGCTGACGATGAACTGGTCGATGATCACCTGCGCCGCGTTGGCGAAGTCGCCGAACTGCGCCTCCCAAAGCACCAAGGCGTTGGGATAGCCGAGGCTGTAGCCGTATTCAAAGCCCAGCACGCCCGCCTCGGAGAGAGGGCTGTTGATTATTTCCACCGGCATCTGCTCGCTGGAGAGGTTCTGCAAGGGGAAGTAGGCGTGGCCGTCTTCGATGTCGTAGTAGGCGGCATGGCGGTGGCTGAACGTGCCGCGAATCGAGTCCTGGCCTGAAAGGCGAATGCGGTAGCCGTCGATCGCCAGCGACGCATAGGCCAGGGCTTCGCCCGCCGCCCAGTCCAGCGGCTGCGCCCCGGCCGCCATCTGCCGGCGAGCCTCGATCATCCGCCGTAGTTTGTGATGGAGATGGAAGCCGTCGGGCAATTGCGTCAGCCGCTCAAGCATGGAGCTTAGCGACGGCTGGGGAACGCCGGTTTCTATGTCGTCGTCCAGGCGCTCCGGCCCGCCGTGATAGCCCTTCCAGACGTCGCCCAGCACCTTCGGCCGCGGCACGAAATCCTCCCGCCGGGCCAGCGACAAGGCATATTCGAGGTTTTCCCGCCGCCGCGCGGCGATCTCCTCCGCTTCGGACTGTGTGATCTCGTTGAGCTTCAGGAGCTGCTCGAGGTAGGCGTCGCGAACGGACTTGTGGTTCTCGATCCACTTGTAAAGCAGCGGCTGCGTGAACGCCGGCTCGTCGGCCTCGTTGTGCCCCCAGCGGCGATAGCAGTACATGTCGATCACCACGTCCCGACGGAACGCCGCACGGAACTCCAGCGCCAGGTTGATCACCTGGGCCACCGCTTCGGGCTGCTCGCCGTTGACGTGGAAGATGGGAATCTGCAGCATCTTGGCGATGTCGGTCGCATAAACCGTCGAGCGGCTCTGTTCGGGCGGCGTCGTGAAGCCGATCTGGTTGTTGATCACCAAGTGGACCGCGCCGCCGACGGTATAGCCGGGCAGTTGGCTCAAATTGAGCGTCTCCTGCACGATGCCTTCGCCGATGAACGCGGCGTCGCCGTGGATCAACAGCGCCATGCTGCGCTCGTGCTCGATGTCGTTAGTGCGGTCTTGCTTCGCCCTCGTCAGCCCGAGTGCAACGGGGTTCACGAACTCCAGGTGGCTGGGGTTGAAGCAGAGCGCCAGATGGACTTTGGCGCCGCTGGAAGTCAAATAGTCGTTGTAATAGCCCAGATGGTACTTGACGTCGCCGCCGCCGCGATACAATTCGGGATCGATGTCCGCGAACTCGCGGAAGATGTCTTGCGGGGACTTGCCGATAATGTTGGCCAGCACATTGAGCCGGCCGCGGTGGGCCATGGCCATGACGATCGACTCGATGCCTTGCTGCGCGGCCTTTTCGATGGCCAGGTCCAAGAGCGGGATGAGGCTTTCGGCCCCCTCCAGAGAAAAACTCTTCGCGCCGACGAACTTGCGGCGAATGAATTCCTCGAAGATCACTGCATCGGTGAGGCGGGTGAGGATGCGGATCTGCTGGTCGCGCGTGAGCGTCAAGCGGTTCTGCGACTCCTCCATGCGCTTCTGCAGCCACTCGCGGATAGCGAGGTCGTCGATGTGCATGAACTGCGCGCTGACGGCGCCGCAATAGGTGTTGCGGAGCCGGTCCATGATATCGCGCAGCGTCTGGTCGTTCGTTCCGGCCAGAGAATAGGTCGAGAAGCGGCGGTCCATATCGGCGTCCGACAGGCCCCAATGCTGCGGCTGAAGCTCCGGCGGCATCGGCCGCGGAATGCCCAGCGGATCGACCTTGGCGATCAAGTGTCCGCGAACGCGATAGTTGCGGATCAGCATGTCGACGTATTCCTGTTTGCGGGTGTGGGCGTGCAGCTCGCGCGTGCGGGCGGCTGCCTGCGCGGCCGGCGGGGCCGTTTCGCGGTGCATCTCCTCCACTTCGGCTTGCGCGATTTGGGCTTCCAGCGCCTCCGGCAAATCTGCCGCGCCATGGCCGTTGGTCAAAGTAGCAGGCCCGCTCCGCGTGCCGTCCGCCATTCCGTTCGCAACCCCCGCCGGCGACGAAATTCCCAGCACGACAATCCCCGGCTCCTCCGTTTCCGGCGCCTGCGCGGGGACTGTCTCGGTTTTCGTATCAGCGAAAATGGGACTGTCCCCTTTGGATGATGTAGCCAGCCGGTTTGCCGTCGGCGGTCGTTCGCCCCCCACCGCGGTAGCCGGTTGGGCCGTTGCGGCCGCCCCGTTCTGCAGCGAGCGGAAGTAGCTATGCCATTCTGCCGGCACCTGGCTGGCGTTCTCTTGATAGAGGGAGTAAAGCTGCTCGACGTAATCCGAGCTGAGCACGCCGACATCCAGCCCAGGAATCGACGCGACGGTTGAGTCAGCAGAAGTATTCACGAAACGGTCCCCGCAGGCGGAGGTGAAATGTCGTTCTTCCTACGCGATAGCCCCACCTTCAGGCGGTTGAGACGCCAGATCGGGCTATGCGCTATTTAATGATACGACCAGCAATCGGCAAAGGGAAAAACCGGGATTGTATCAGGCAAAAGTGTCAAAGTGGAGGCTATACAGTATTTGTCCGTCCCAGGCAACGCCACGAGTCGACAGGAACAATGATACCTCCGAGGGGTTTTGTCATCTCAACCGTGAAGCGGAGGGTCCGGCTCCCCTATAGGGAAAGCCAACTTGCCGCCGAATTCAGCGCGACAGTCTCTTTTCGGGTTTTTGCCGTTCCGAATTTCGTCGGCAGCACGACGGGAGCCGCCGCAAAGATGCCACGCGCACTGCCTGCGCGTTTTTCGCCGCCGTTGCGCCCCCGGCAAGGTGGTTGTAAACTGTTGATGACAAACGAGTTGCGCAAGCCTTTCCGGCCACATTGCTGCATCCCTCGCAAGTTGTGTATACCGCATCTACCGGATATCAGAACCGGGCTCACGAATACGCGTTTCCGGGCGCCGACAATTTGCACCCATTGACAGCTAGGCCGTATATCTGCCATAACTATGGGATAAGTATTGGAAGGTGATTCCGTGCCCAAGCCCAAGAACGTAATTCCGACGCGGCAGGTCACAATCGCAACTACCCCGCAAGTGGTGAGAATACTTACTCGTTTGGCCGAACAGGGCTTGCACGGCAAGAATGTCGCCGAGGTTGCCGAGAGGCTGCTGAGCGAGCGTTTGCGAGATTTCGTCGAGCAGACAAGATTTCCCAGCGATAAGCTGGAGGGCCCCAGGCGCAACGCTTAAAGCTGTTCCACGGAGGATCGAATGACTCTCAAAGCGACGGAAGCGGCGATTCAGCCGGTTGTCTTGAGCATCCCGCAGGCCGGGCTCTATCTCGGCGTCAGTTCCGATACGGTGCGACGGCTGGTTCGCGGCGGCACGATTCCACACGCCCGAATCGGCAACAGCATCCGCATCCGCCGGGCCGATCTGGACGCCTACATCGACGGGCAGATTTCTCGCCGGTGGCAGCCGGTCGATAATCGCGGCGGCGCATTCAAAGCCCGCTAGCGCGGCGTCCGCGCAATGGCGGCTCACCTTGTTTGCGGCCGCATCCTGCCTCGCAGGCATCCTACCAGACGACGCTCGCGGCAGGGCATAGTTATAATTTAAGGTCTGACCCTGATTGCTCCCCTCAGGCCACCGCTGCCAAACTGGAATGCAGGGCGGAGAGGAGCGCGATAACGTACCATGCGAGCAGCACGCAAAGCGCGAGTGCCGTCGCCCCAGCGGCAAGCAACACGGCCCAGCCTTTCGTGCCGTCACCGGGAAACGCGTTCCGCAACGAGATCAAGATCACGTCCGCCGCAAGTAGCGTAGCCGCGACGTGAAGTGCTGCAAGCCGCCGCAAGTTCAGGAGGATTATCGCGCAAAGCGGAACCACGGCAAGCCGGACCAGACCGCCCCCCGCCTCCGGCAAAAGGTAGTAAGAAATATCAGCCAGCAAAAACAGAATTGCAATCGGTCTGGCCACGAAAAGCGTTAGCACGACATCGCCGCGTTTCACACCGGAAAGCTGCCGGGCGACGCGCAGCTCAACGGCCCCAGAAGGGGCCAACTAAACACGACCACGGCGAAAATCGGAATGAGCACCGTGGGCAGCAGCCCCCTACACGCTGGTGCGCAAGGCGGCGGAGCAAACTCGTTCAGCCAGTGCCGAATCGCGATTTCCTCGGCGGCCAAGAAGCGCCGAGAATGGCAAGACGCGACCCTGGGGAAATCAGCATGGGCGACAGACGCGATCCGGTGCGCAATCCCACGGCAATTCTGGCGATCCCAACGCATAGTGCGACCAGCGCAACAGGGACAAGCTGCGTACCACATGATTGGGCAAGCTTGGGGTAAAAGAAACCCAATCATGAAGCGCATAAATCGCGATTGCTCCGGCGGCAATGAAAGCGCGGAGAACGCGGCGACGCGTCGCAGCGGAGCACCAGTGGCCGGCATGCGCGAGTCGGCAAGGACAAGCGAATACCAGGTACAAGGGACCACGACGCCCAGCGGAACGAGCGCAGCGGGAAAAAGGCCCAGCCTGACCGACGGCAAGTTCGCCAGCCACTCCTGGATCTCGACCGTTTCGGCCGCAACAGTGCCCAGAGGATGCCACGACTCTGCGCTTGCCGACTGCCACGGCGCTGTTTATAAGCGTTCCAAAGACCTTGTGCCGTGGATTGCTGCCGCGTCAAACCGGAAGACATGTTCTTCTCACCATAGTGGAACTGGGCCAGAAAAGGGGACATCACTGATTTTCGGCCTTGCGGGGCCGCCCGTGCGTGCGCAAAGTGAATTCCAGCCGCAAACGCGCCACCGTCCGCTCGACCCATTGCCGCGGCCCCAACGGACGCCCGCGCTGGACACAGGTGCGAATTCCGTCCAATTGTTCCTCCTTCAACGCGCGGTTGACCCGTGCCAGCCAATCCCGCGGCCGCTCCACAGGCCAGGCGGAAAGAGGCACGTCCGCGGCCTCCTCCGCACGTTGCCAAAGCCCGCTCCACCGCCATTGCTCGGCGCGCTCCGCGAGGCCCGCTCGCAAGGCATTGGCCTCGACGTAGCGACACAGGGTCAGGAAGTAGTCGTCCTCAGCCACGGGAAAGCTCTTGAACCGCCCTTGGTACAAGTGGCCGCCGCCCCGGCTGTGATAATGTTCATGATAGCGGCGGACATGCGTCACGCCCACCCAGCCCAGCCAGCGCCCTAAGGCGTCGTCCGCACCCGGCCGGACGACCAAGTGCCAGTGATTGGGCATCAGGCAATAGGTGAAGACCTCCACAGGGTACCGTTCCAAGCCTTCGGCCAAGACTCGCTGGAAAGCCTCGTAGTCGCCGCCCTTGTGAAAAATGCGCATCCGCCCATTCCCGCGATTAAGAACGTGGTACACCATCCCAGCCCCGGTCGATCGAGCAGTTCGCGGCATCTCGGCAGGGTATCACGTCACCCCCGCCTCGTCAATATCAGTGATGTCCCCTTTTCATACTCCATAGTCGGCGTTTCTGAAGGAGGGTCGCGCTGACGGGCAGGCTGCCGCGGCTGGTGACGTGATAGAGGGCGTCCGGAAAGTCGATACGTGGCGGGCGGGGCATGGTACGACGATTGGCAAGGTGGGGACGCGCTCCGCGACGGCTCACGCTGATCGGCCTGGAAATCAGTGATGTCCCCATTTCCGGCCCTGCGCTGCGTGCAGGAAGCGGATTCCAAAAGCTTTGCACCCGCATCTTCGTCAGCGAGTTGACCATGAACCAGCCGGGGTGGTTGGTTGCGTCGAACTCGGTTGCCTTCCAGGAGTTGTAGGCCAGCCTCACGATGAGCTACTTTCCCGCTGGCGGCGACGAGGCATCTTTCTTTTTGAACGTGATATCGCACTGTGGCAAAGCACTACGAAGGCGCGAAACGCCTTCGCAACTCAAATTCGTGTCGATCAGATTAAGCTCTTTCAGGTTTCGCATTTGCATCAGATGCACCACGCCCGCATCTGTCACCGCCGTATACGCGAGGTCAAATTTTGTCAGGGGCAGTCCAACCAAGCGCGGAGCCCCGCGTCCGTAATCTTGGTGTCTCTCAAGCTAAGATCGGTAAGGTGTTTCAGGCCCACAATGTGGGCAAGCCCGGCATCGTCGACCTTTGTTGAATCGAGGCTAAGTGAGGATAGTTCCGCAGCTGTCCGACGGCAGTCAGGCCAGCGTCGGAGATTCCAGCGCATTGCTCCAGTCCGAGCGACGACAGTTCATGTAGTTGACTAACCGCGCTCAAGCCGGCGTCGGAGATTCCGGGGCATTGGCCGAGCCCGAGCGACGATAGTCCGTGCATCTGCGCAACGACTTTTAGGCCGGCGTCGGAGATTCCGGTCTGCTGGAGGCCCAATCCCTTGAGCCGCTTAAGTCCTTTCAGATGCTCCAGCCCCGCATCCGTCGTCGAATGGCCAAGTCCCAACTCTTCCAGCCGGTCAAACCCGGCGACGATTCGAAGACCATCGTCGCTGACCTTCGTGTACTCCAGGCCCAGGCATTCGAGCTTTTTCAGCCGCCGGAGTTTTGCGAGTCCGGCGTCCGTAGTCCCTTCCGGAAGTTCTAGCCTGCGTAGCTCCGTCAAACCCTCAATGCGACTTAGGTCGTCATCGGTTACGCTGCCTCCGCCCATGAAAACCACTGCGACAATCGGGTTGCCCGGCAAATTTGCATCGATCGAAACGACTGCATGGTGCTGGCGAAGCCAAACAGCCAACGGATCGCCTGTCGAAGTCCGGGAGCACCCGACGGCCGCGAAGCAGGCCATCGTAAGAAGCAATGCGGACATTTCGCATATTTGCTTAAGCATAATCCGCCCTCCTGCGAATTGCGGCGACCAACGCCGCACGCCACAGAACTCTCACGGCCCCGATGCATCCTTTTATTTTGGATTTGTCGCATTGTTCGCGTAGTCTGAATACGTCATGCCCTGCCAGAAGTCGATGATGCCGGTGCTTTCCCCGCGGAAGATGCTGGCGAACCTGCCAATGAAGCCAAGCCTCCTGGTTATTCGCATCCGAAAACACAGTCTTGTTCGGAGTAAAACCCTTAAGCCCCTCCCCGACGATGTACTTCCAGTTGCCGGTCCATCCGACCTCCGCGAAAGCCCTTGCGGAATAGAACCCCGATCCATCCAGGAGATTCGTAGCCCACCGATAACTGTTGACTGTCGCCAGCGTGCTAGATAGGTCAAAGTTGGATCTCGCAGGCGGGAACCACCACTCCGACTCGAACACCGGATACTGCTCGAAGCAAAGCCGCATGATCGCGCCGAAGAGAATATAGTTGATCGCGTCGGTGCCGTAGACCTCGCCGTTAACCGTGGCGGTGTAGTGCGGCGACACGCCTGACGGACTGACTCCCCCAGTTTTCACGCTGGCTATATGGTCGTTCTCTGGGTCGCTGTGCTTCAGGCTCGTAATGTCCCACGCGTAGAGTGCCGATGGCAGCGCAATCAGCGAACTGGCGATCTCCATTTGCTGTTTCGCGTCGAGTGTGTAGAACGTGGTTTGGAGTCGCTTTAGGCCCGTCTTTAAGGCAGCCGTGATATCCTTGCCGCCCGTCGGTGCAAGCACTACCGCCCGCCCACGCCCAGTTACTCTGGGGTCGCCGTAATCGAGAATTATTTGCGATCCTGCGGGGTCGGGTGTTGGCCCAACACCCCAGAGGTAGAGCTGCGTGCCGCCGCGCTCGGCGTGATCGGCGTGGAATTCGGCGTGACGACGTTATTGCCCGCCTCGTCCGTCGTCACCTTGAAGTAATCGGTGTCATAATTCAGTGTGAACTTCCCGTCCACCGCCATCGGGGAAGTCAACTGCACGGTCATCGGCACACTCTCGCCGACGCCTACCGTGCCATCGTCGCTCGGTGTGCCGTCGGGGTTGTAAATGTTCAATGCCGCTTGGACGGTCTCGATGGTGGCCCTGCCGGGACTTCGCACGTTCCACGCGAGTTCGCCGCCGCCGACAACGCTCGGCGTGCCGAGGCGCAAGGGTGAAGTTGAGGTCGCCCGTGGAACCGGGGTCCACCTGGGTGGGCACGGTGAAGGTCTGAATGACCTGGCCGGCTGGGAAGGTGAGCGTCCCGCTGGTGGTCGTATAATCCGTCCCGGCAGCGGCCGTGCCGTCTTGGGTATTGTAGGGCACGGTAACCGTGTAATTGACCTTTTGCGAGAGCGTCACGGTGAACGTTTCGGCGTCGCCCGCGACCGCCGCTGTATCGCCCACCGCGACCGTCGGCGTCAGTGAGGTAACGGGGTTCCACATTCCCTCCAAGCTGGCAATGGGGCAACTGTCGGGGATAATGTTCTGCGAGTTCAAACAGGCCGTCCTGTACTCCGGGTAAGTTGGCACGCTTTCACCTGTGCCGCCCTGTTCCCAGGGTCCTGATTGATGTTGTAACTCCACGTGCCGGATGCCGAAATGTTAACGCTTGTCGCCCCGGACGGCACGGACACTTCAATCGGGCGACAGCTATCGACGTCTTCTCCGTTTGGCCCGGCGGCCCCGCTTGACGCAAAGCAAAATCGACACAATCTGTCGCGACGACGTCGTAGGTCTGTTCGCTCCCGCCTCCAACATCCCACGACACTTCCGCACTGACCGACCCCTGATTGTCACCCCACATCCAGGTATCGTGGAATCCAAGGTACAGCGTGGTGGCGCCGCTGGGAACTTCAAACGTGCCCCCGTCGCCGATACAGAATTCGACGGCCGAGGTGGCAATGGGCGCGTCGCTGTCGTCGGTAATCGTCACGGTGCCGCTGGAGGCGGTCTGCGAAACCACGTACTGGTTAGTCGCGGCCAGCGCGAGAACGGCCGACTTGCTGCCGCTGGTCGCATCCACGTTTAGCGGATCGATCGGAATCGTGGCCGTGGTGCTGCCGGCGGGAATGACTAAGTTGCCCGGAATCGTCTGGTAGTCAACGCCATTGACCGCCGTGCCGCTGTTGCTGATGCTGTAGTTGACAAGGAGCGGTTCATTGGTTGGGCCGTTGCGCGTGACGGTGAACTGCCCCGGTGTGCCCGACTCCGTGGCGTCCGGCTCGCTGGCCACGATGCCCACGCTTGGCAGGTCGTTGTCGAGGATGGTCACCGTGGCTGTGGAGGAGTCGGAATCGAAAACATAGTCGGCGTTCTGAAGGAGGGTCGCGCTGACGGGCAGGCTGCCGCGGCTGGTGACGTGATAGAGGGCGTCCGGAAAGTCGATACGTGGCGGGCGGGGCATGGTACGACGATTGGCAAGGTGGGGACGCGCTCAGTAACGGTTCACGCTGATCGGCAGGATCGGCCTGGAAATCAGTGATGTCCCCATTTCCGGCCCGAGGACTTCTGATTGACTCGGACTTTCAAAGGTGCCGCGGTCAAAATGGCATCAACGTCGCCGACCACCGGCAGGCTGGCGAGGACCGTGTACTCGCCGGGCGCCTTCATGTCGAATAGTTCGGCAAGCGGAATCAATTGTTCGATTGTTTCGTTCGGCTTTGAGTCCCTAGTATCAATCGCCGAGCCGCCATCGAAGAGAGTCTTTCCCTTTTCGGTCATGGGAACGGCTTTGCCGTCCGGTCCGCGGACCAGCAAGTTGTAGCCGGCCGCCCCCTCCCATTTTTTGACGCAAATCGGCGTTTTGCTTTGGTTGACCAACGCAAGCTTTACGTCGCTTGGCGTTTTCGCGGAGGCGTTCAGAAGCAGACCCTCGAAGGGCTTGCCCGCGAAGCGATTCAACGTCGCGTAGTCGTCTTGCACCTTTGGCACGGGCGGCTGCGGCGACGATGC
Organism: uncultured Planctomycetia bacterium; assembly: GCA_963780045.1. Taxonomy (GTDB): domain Bacteria; phylum Planctomycetota; class Planctomycetia; order Pirellulales; family Thermoguttaceae; genus JANXQG01. Next base: position 207,847 of record CAVZZZ010000001.1, read on the forward strand.
CGTAGGCCGGTCTGGCCCCGGTTCCGCCCATGGCACAAGGGGCGTAGAGGTCAGTGGCGCAGAAACGGCGAATACCGGTTGCTTGCCTAGGACGTTTACAGCGGCCACCACCGTGTACCGTTCGGGGTAAAATAGGGGGTAAATCTCATAAAGGGGGATCTGCCACGCCAACTTTGGCGGGCTGGCTAAGGCCGGCATCGGGGTGGCACTGAACATGTCGCGTCGCACGGGCGATTCGGCCACCGTGCGCCTTCGCGAAACCGGATTGCCGAAGCTGTCGAAGACCAGAACGGTGATCTGCGCCGATCGAATTGCGCGCTCGGGGTCTGAAATCGGCGAGGCTTTCGCGAGCGATACCTGAACGCTCCATTTGCAGCCCTGCATGTTCCAGGCTAGTTCGAGGCCTGGATTCGTGGACCGAGCTTTTTGCAGACCATCGTAAAACCACGGCGATCCGTAGGGTGGCCTTGTCACGCCGGCAGCGCAGGCCGTTGGCATCCGCACGCGCAGCGGCAGAGATACAAGTTCACCGATGCCTTGGTGCCCGTCACGAAACGTGGCAACGACCCAGTAATCTTCGCCGCGTGTCAGGCGAAAGAGTTTTCCGACCGGGAACCAGGTCCCGACCGCATCGCCCGAACTTAGGAGTTTCGAGCCAGCTTTCTCTTTCGTGGAAAAGGCAGCTCGGCCGAGGTCGCTCAATGGAACCGAGTGCCCATCGGCGTCGCGGACGAAGATCCTATAACTGCTGACAGACGGCCTTACGGTGACCCATCTGGGATAGCTGGGGCCAGGCCGGTCCGCCGTCGCCGAAAAAGCCGCCGCCCTGGAAGATCGGTGTCTCGGCGCGAGCGCCAGGCGGCGCCAATCGAACTACCGAGGCGATGAGGTGAATATCGTTGCGACACGCCGGACTGACCGCGACTTCCAACTGAAAGCGGTCGGCAACCTTTCCAGCCGCCACAAGCCTTTTCCATTCTTCGTCCCCGAAACGCGGAGTCGCGGATTCCTGGACTGGCGCGACGGGCGACGCGGCGCGAGATCCGCCCGGACCCTTTTGAAGCCCAAATTCAACGGGTGACGCAACCAACGCCGGTCGATCCCGCTCAGCCCACGTAGCGAGGACTGTGAACCTTCCCTCATCGCTGAAGTCAAATTGTTCGCTGAGGGGATAGTCGAATGCGCGCGAATCGCCAGGCATTAGCTCGGTGCCGCTTCCGCTGACCTTTCTTGTGGTCAACGGCACTTGAACCGGTCCTTGCCGCTCTCGTTTCTTGCGCAAAACCAACGGGTCTTCCGTCCTCGCGGTGCATTAGGACCAATTGGGGGCCCCCGCCTTCAACCTCGAAAACGTAAACGGGCACATCGCTGACGTTCCTTACACATTCAAGCAGGGTTACAGGTTGTCCCACTACGGGATGGCCCGGCCAGACGCGCGCGGCGAGGACTTTGCCGTCCCTTGCAACTCCCGCTTCGTGGGCGAGAACATCCCACGAGTTGGGAGGCGCAACACCAACCGCGCTCGGTGGCTCGTCACCAAAAAGGGCTGCGCCTGAGGCGCAGAGCGAGGTAGAAATTAAGAGCACGCGAATGAAAACCGACGGTCTATATCTCATACATAGTCCACAACCGATTGGCCGCTTGTCGCTCGGCGGCAAGGCGAACGTCCTCGTAGCCGAAGCTCGTCACCGCTGCCTAATTCCGATTTAATGAAGGGTTTTCGGAATGCAAGGGTTCACCGCAAAATTTTGGTCCATTGGGGGAATACTGCCGTATTTGAAAACGCGTATTCGTTGTACTTACCGCCCGCGCCCAGTATAGGATACGGCGAGTCCTTGTTAGCGCCAAGCGACTTCCCGTTCGCCCATGCGAATCCAGTGACAATCGGTGGCGCCGATTGCGCATCCAAAGCGCCGAACGAGACAAACGCCCAAGTAATACTTTGGAGCGGAACCCAGGTTCCCCGGTTAATTGGGTTGCCATTGTCATCTAGCGGGCCCGCCATCAGCCAAGTCGTTGCGACGAAAACCCGGCACATGTACTCCCCCGGAAAAAGCGTTTCCGCGGGGCTGTCGCTGGCTTCCAGTTTGATATAGTCTCTCGGCCCTGCGCCGGGGTAAGGGAAGCTCCTGTCAAGTCCAGAAGTGTTTGGAATATTTCCAGGCTGGATTCCCCCAGGCCCGTGCGCGATTACCACGGTAAAGTCAGCATCGACCACCTGGGCGAACGAATACGTCCAACCGTCCGTGGGGGCTGACACCTGGGTATCAAAGAAAGCGCCTTGCGGCGCTGAGTAGAGATTTCCCAAACCAACGTATTGCTTTCCAGCGTGCGGGTATGAGATTATCGCCGGGTTTAACAGCCACTCCGTCGCGTCTACAGTGGGCTCCAAGACTTTGAACGTCCCCTGCACGGAAGCCTGCCCGAATGGGTTCCAAAGGATTGCGGTTTCACTGTCGGTCGGCCCAGGGCCCGCGCCCCCCGGCCTTACCCACGCGAAGGAAAGCCCGCCTTGGCTACCGGAGGGGAGCAACTGCTGGCTAAGGTTTGAACCAATCGCTGCCGCGTAAAGATCGCCGTTGCAGAGATAGGAAGGCGCACAAGAATTGGCGGTGGCACCGTTAACTTGGGGATGGTATTCTTCTACCGTGGTTCCGCTCGGCATCGACCATGCGACAAGTCCACCCCATCCGGACGGGTCCTTGACCTGTAGTTCCACGAACTGGCCGATCTTGATGGTTGGAGTCGTGCCTGTAATATTCGCTCCGTTGTTATCCATTTGCAGCGGCGCGAAATCGACATTGACGCTGCAAGTGCCAACCGGCACGCCGAACTGTATTCCTTCGAGGTCAATTTCGCCGGAAGCCGCTACGCCGTTCGCCTGATCGGCCGTGGGGTTGGCAGCGGATACGTAGAGGATCGTCTCCGTCGGTACCAGCGTGCCACTACTGCCCGAACCGATGTTCGGACCGCCGGGATAAAGAGACACAATCAACGAGCTCGGGTAGGTCAGGATTCCAGACACCGAGTACGGGTCTTCAACGCGGGCGGCGGTCCCCAAACCGATGGGGATGCAATCGCCCAAAGGGGCGCATTCAGACTCCGTCTGAGAGCCGTTTGGACTGTAGCACGTCATCGTCACGGCCGTCTCGGAGCCCGGGTCTCCTTCTTCGGTGGGCGTGTCGTAGTAGATCGTCCCGGTCGCCGCCGACCAGCCGCTGACCACGGTGTACCCCGTGCCGGAGCTGAGAGTTAAACTGACCGTCTTGCCGGGTTCGCGCACGTTCGGGTAGTTCGGGTTGACGTAGATATACACTGTGCTGGGCGCGCCGCCGGCCAGGGTTATGGTCCCGCCGCTCCCAGTGACGGTAACGCCGCTGCCCGATAAGACGTAATCCTGGGTGGTACCGTAAACGGCGCTGCCGCCCAAACTGAAATTCACGGTCACGCTGCCTGCCGATCCGCCGCCGCAGGTCACTGCGAAGATGCATTCGCTGTTTTCCGATTGACAAGCCGCCGGCAGAATTGCGCCGATCATCACCTCCGCCGGCGCGGGCGTAACGGTGACCGAGGGATCGTCGCTCGCCGTACCGTCCATGCCCGATATGGTGGCGCTGATATCGTAGGTGCCCGGCGTGAGGTACGATGTGGAATTCGGCTGCGCTTGGAAGGTCGATTAGCCGGGGGCGAGATCGACAGTCGTCGTGTCCGGGCCCGAACTGGCCGTCTCGTCGCCCCAATCGATGGTGACAACGTGTGCGATGTTCGGCTGCGGATCGGTGAATGAACCGCTCAGGTCTGGCCCGCCGCTGCCCGCCTGAAACGTAGTTTGGCCGAGGCTCAAGGTCAGGCTCGAGGGCGCCGAGTTGCTGTACGTCACATAGAGCGGCGTAGTATTCGACGCCGAATTGTCCTCCGCGTCGGTTACGGTGACCGTGATCGGGTAGCTGCCATTGTTTGCATACTGCGGCAGCGGATAGTCGAATTCCGTCTGGCCGGGATTGAGACTGAACGTCGTCGGTTGGCTGCCGTCTCCCCAATCGATAGAGACATTATAGGACTCCGCCGATGCCGGGCCCGTGAAGTGTACTTGCAGCATCTCGGGCGACAAGCTGCCGCCCTCCTCGGTGTCCGCCCCGCTGTATTGGACATTGCCGACGGTCACGTCCACGCCGCTGGGCGCGGCTTGTGTGACGGCGACCCCCACGGTTCCCTCGAAGTAGCTCAGCGAGCTCTGCCCGAAGGCCTGGATCGTATAGCTGCCCGGCGCCGTAGACGTAGCTTGCGGACGACAGGCTTCCGCTCACGACTTGCGCCGGACTGCCGTCGCCCCAGTTGATCAACCATTGGGTGATCGGGTTGCCGTAGCCGTCGTCCGTCGGCAACGTCAGATCGTACTCCGTTCCTTCCGCGACAGAACTCGCCCCTGTGACCGTCAACCCCGCGACGGCATCGTTTTCGATCGAGACGGTCGCCGCGGCCGACGTGCTCGGCTGGTAATAATCGTCGCCGCTGTAGACCGCGATGAAATTGTGGTCGCCGGCCGCAAGTGGTGGAGTGGTGAGCGTGGCCATGCCGGTACTCGGGTCAAAATCTCCCGGCCCCAAGTCTATCGTAGGGCCGCTGCCGATCTGGTCGTAGAATTCGACCGAGCCGCCGGGCGGGTTGAGTTCGTCAACGTCCGCGGCCGTTGTTTTCGAAGGTAACGGTGGGCGCGGTCGTGGTGGTGCTGTACGCCCCGAGCGAAACGGTAGCGGTCAAATACACTGTCTGCCCGACGCCGGCCGCGTCGGCGCTGGAGGTTACCAAGGGAGTCGCGACCGCCAGGACGGTGACGGTGGTTGGCGCGGTGCTTGGCGTGCTGCTGCCGGCATAAGTCGAATCGCCGGAGTAGACGGCGTTGAGGTTTTGCGCGCCCAGCGGAAGCGAGGTCGTATCGATGGACGCCGTGCCCGTGTCGTCCAGCGGAGCCGTGCCGATGAGGTCTGGGCCGTTGAAGAACCGCACCGTGCCCGTGGGCGTGCCGCCGTCGCTGCCCGTTACCGTGGCCGTGAGCGTCACGTCGTCGCCTTGGTCAATGGTCGTGGCCGATGCGGTCAGTGTCGTCGTCGAGGCAGCCGCTACTGCGGCGGTCGCGTAGCCAGTGGCGCCGCTGCTGGTGGTGGCCGACACTTCGTACGAACTGTCGCTGCCGGTGTAAACGTACGGCGCACCGGCGACCTCCTGGAAACCTTCGCTTGAGTTGAAGGCAGCGTCGGCTGTGTTTCCGAACAGGCTGCCGTCGTTTCCGTTACCGGTGAAATCGCTTGCATCGCCCTCAAGGTGATAGCCGGCGATGAGGCTGGCTTGCCGCGGCTGGCCGCTGGTAATGCCGATGCCACTGTTGTAGAGCGCGGCGATGTCGTCGCTCCCGTTGTCGTCCATGCTCAAGGCCGTGTTCCACACGTTGACTTCGTTGATCGCGCCATTGACCCAACTGAACCCGTTCTGCCAAAACCCATCGATCAACTCCGTCCCGCTGCTGGCGGCGTCATAGCCGATAGTGAGGTGGCCGCTAACGCCGCTGGCACTGCCCCAGTTGGGGGCCGTGGTGTCCGTCGCTTTAAGGACCCCGTCGTAGTAAAACCGCACGTAGTTCGGAGAACTCGAGGAAAAGACGACGACCACGTTGTGCCAGCCGCCGCTCATGGCGGCGGGCTGGGTCGTGTTCCAGATGGTGTTGCCCACCTCCACGAACCAATTGCCGTTGTTGGCATACCCGACGCCCGGTGAATTGCGGCCTTCGTAGCTGTCGAACGAGGCGACGATGTTTTTGCCCGACGTGTCGGAGGTCGTGCCGTCGATTTTTATCCACGCGCTGATCGTCAGATTCAGGTTCGGATAGGCCGAGGAGGGAAGCGTAAGGTTCGTGTACACGCCGCCACTGGAGCCGTTGAGCTTTAGCGCGGAAACGGGCGAAAAACCGGCACTGCTGTCCACCGTCGTCCCATCCGCGGAAATGTTCACCGTGCTGCCGTAGGTGACGATGCTGTCGCCCGGTATCGCAACGCTGATCATCGCCCGCGGGAGCAGGGTCCGGGTTGACGGTGACGTACGGCGCGGCCGAGAGCAAGCGGCGGTCTTCCAACCGCTCAACCGCCAGCGGCCTGTTCAGGCGCAGGGCATTTCTTGCCTGGGGGGGGGCGCCCCGCTTGGGGCGGCGGCCCTTGCTCAGGATGCCCAGCAGCCTCGTCCAGAACCCGATCCGATCGTCGCGCATGATTCCGTCCTTTGTCTTTTCGGGAAGACCCCCGCGGACCTTGCAAGCGAGCGGCCCGCTTGCGCAAACCGGTTCAGCAGAATAGCTGAGATCAACATACGGGGCCCTACGGCAATGTCAAGCAATTGGCGCGATTTCCTTAAAAAACCGGGGAGGTCGCGGAGCTTAGCGAGTCATCCGACCCCCCGTCGGCCGTGACTCTTTCGGCTCGGGAGCTGCTCGGGTTGCCCAGTTTAGCCAAAAACCCGCCGCGCTGGCGGTCACTGGGGCTATTGTCGGCGATTAGGTCGAACCGCCCGCCGCGGCCGCGGCCGGGCCGTGCGGCAACGCATCGCGCCCGCCTACCGCCTCGCGTCAAGCCCTTGCCATTGGTGCTTCCAAGGTTCGGGGCCGTCGCTTTCAACGACGAGATAGTCGCCTTCGCGCCAAACTTTCAATGGCCGATTGTTCTCGTCGTTCAAGTACCGCTTGGGCATGATGCCCGCGCGAACAACTGTTTCCAAAGAGTCGGGCAGCTCGCCGTAGGCCAGGCGATAGGCATAGAGCGCCCGGCCGATGCCGAGCCGGATGAAATGGGCTTCGTTGTGATTCTTGACTTCGCGGTTGACCTCCGCGGGCAGTTTCAAGAGGCGCAAGACCTCGATGGCTGCCGGCCCTGCAGTCGCCCTGGAGTCGTCCGAGGAAATGGGGAGGGCGTGGAGCGTGAGCTTGTGCGGGCCCTTGGCCAGTTGCCGCACGCAGAGCGGCAAGTCCAGCTCGCCTTCTTCGGCAGCGGCGAAATCGGCGATGGCCGTTTTCTTGCCGTCGATGCGAATGTCGTAGCGGCCGTAGTTGGGCGCCTGCGCGGCCGTTAGCCGGACGGCGTACCGTCCCGCTTCGTCTACCGTGAAGGGCACGGTCAATTCGGCATCGACGCGGTCGTTCGGCCACTCCAAAAGCGGCCGCGAGCCGAAGAAGCCTTTCGTCCGCACTTTCACCTTTGCGTCGCCGGTGGTCTGCGCATCGCGGAAGGCGCGGACCATGTGGTAGTGCCGCCAGGGAATACGCCGCTCGTACCACGGCGGCAGGTGCGCGAAAACTTTCGGCTCGCCCGTCTGATACCAGAAGGCCACGCTGCTGAAGAAATCGGGCCGTTCGAGGTAGAAGAAGCCGAGTTCGTCGTCGGCGTTGCCCTTGTGTTCGATGGCGACGCGCAGCGACTTTTCGAACGCGACCGGATCGAGCACGTGCCAGCGGTAGGCGACGCCGCTGTCGCCGGCATTATCGCCCTGCCAGCGCGGCTGCCCGAACCAGTGGCTCGTCCGCGGCCGGAAGCCCCAGGCGTCGTTGAAGTAGTCTTCGCTGCCGGTGCCTTGCAGGCTGGGCACTTTCTCGCCGTCGATGAAGAAGAAGTCGTCGCCTTCGCCGAACCAGCCGTCCTGCGCGAGCGTGACCGAAATCACCGTGCCGACATAATGGCCGCGGCCCTCCAGGTCGGCGATGAGGTAGTCGCGGCCCTTGACGGCCGGATGTTCCTGGCGGTATCGGGCGTGGAAGTAGGCCGTGTCGCGCGGGAGGCTGTCCAACTTCACCCAATCGACTTGCCAGTACAGCCCCGCGCCGCGGTCGGGATTGTCGTTGGTGACGACGATCTTCGCCGACTTCGCGAAGGGCATGCGCCAGTAGCAGGTCAAAGCGCCGGTGGGCGAGACTTGCACCGGCACGCTATCGACTACCGCCGGCTTGCCCTGGCCGACGGCAAAGAAATCGCCCAGCGGGGCCTCGACGCCCGGCTCCTTGCGGCCGTCCCAATAAATGCGGATGCTCAGCGCGTTCAGCTCGTTCGCCCCGCCGGCATGGCTGGTGAACCAGATGTGCGTTATCACGCCCGGTCCTTCCAGCAGGGGCATTTCGATCTTCTCGCCCGGCTGGAGCCAGGTCATGTCCATGTTGCCGTTGTCCCATTCGGGCTGTTCGTTGCTGGAGATGCGGCGGTTGCGGCCGCTTGGCGGCGCGGTCAAAGCGCCCAGCGGATCGTGAAAGAGCGGATCGAAGGACGGCTCGACGGCGTCTCCGGCCAGACCTGGAAACGGCCGACGCAGCGGGATGGCCCGGTTTGTCGCCGATAATAGGCTGATTCGCAAGGCCGCTGGCGCCGCGCGGAAGGACTTGCGACGTCGGCTTGCGAAGACTCGTTTCGCGCTTGGAGTCGATCCATACGGCATCGTTCATGTAGGTCAGAACGTATTCGTAGGTGACCATGCCGTCGCGTCCGGCGCCGCTGGAATTGCGAATCAGGAACGCGCCGCCGCCCGGCTGGTGCTCGTCGTTGCGGTAGCCGACGAGCAAAACGCTGTGCCCATCGCGAACTTGGTCGCGAGAGCAAATCTGTAGAATGTCATCCTTCCACTGCTGCTCTTTCGGCCAAAGAAACCCGCCGCACACCGGGAACCCGCTGGCGAGCGTGCGCTTGACCTCGGCGAGCTGCGCCGCGTCAGGCCCTTGTTCGGGTCCCACTCCTTGATCCAATGAAGTTGCAAGAGGTCTTGCAGCCGCTTCGCGTGGTCGTCGCGCCTTCTTGTCGGGCTGGAGTTTCGGGTCGAACTCGTCGCGGTAGGGCATGTCGCCGTCCGGACAGATGCCGTGTGCCGCGTAACCTTTCCATAGTTCGGAGAAGAAGCCGCCGTCCTCGTTGACGCCGATGGCGTCGTTGGAGGCCCAGTTGAGGTATTCGACGCTCAACCGTGCGCCGCGGCCCCGCTGTTTGGCAAGCGCATACTCCATGCTGCCGACCAGCGTGAATACAGAGCACGTGCCGCGCTTGCCTTGCACCCGCCGAACCAGACCCCAATTATCGAAGCGAGGCCGCAGGTCAACGGCATCGGGCTGATTGTCCGCGCCTTCGGTCTCCCGTTTGTTTGCCCCTTTGTCCGCCATCGCCGCGCGAGTGGCGTCTTTCTCCGGTTCCCCGGCGCGCGGCCTTGCTTCGGACGCAAGTAAGACCAATAAGACCGCTGTCCAGCGTGATTGCCTGAAGATTCGAAACGTGGTGCGGCCGGCTTTGCGACGGGATGCCGTGGCGGTGCGTTGAATGAGCATAGTTTGACGTTTTCGTGTGGTCAGTGCGGTTTGGATCGTTTCCTTGTCGCCTCGCCGGCGGCTGGACCAGGATTATACTATCCGACCTTGCTTGCTGCACCGCCTCTCGTGTTTTCGGGTTTGGTGCGGTTTGTTGACAGTTGACGTAAGGCGTTGACATATAAGGGGTTAGGACCCGCCTTCTCCCGCGCATTGCTTGCTCCCCGGCAGCGGGGTTGGTGCAATAAGGGCTTTGGGGTGCGGGTGCTTGCTCCCGCTTTTTATTGCGATCGTCTCCTGGAACACGCGCCGCCGTTTCCAGCCAAGCTGCCGTTTTGAAAACCGATGGCAAGCCATCGCACTGCAAAGGCGCTGCTGGTGCGTATCACGGGGTTGCGGACCGAGATTTTTTTCTTCGCGCTTCAAACGTCAACAAACCCTGGTGTCTTGGCTGGTTTCGACGGTCACGGTGGCTCCAGGAGCCATTCAGAAAGGCTTCAGGAAGGGGTAAACTCGAATCAGGACCGCTCCAGGACGGCCCCAGGAATTCCCGCCTCCGGGTGGTTTCTGCACCAATGCTCGGAGGCTTGAGTCCTGAGGCTTGAGTCCTGCGTCGTGAGGCTTGAGGGTTGCATGTTTGGCCGTTCCGGGTAATCGTAGTTGCAGTCGTCGTGGAATCCAATCCCGCGCCTTCACCCCTCGCGCGGCTACTGGAATGCAAAAGATTGCCACACTTTGCAACATCTTTTCGCGTTTTATCATGCCTGGCCCAACATTCGCATTGAGCGGGTAGACGACGGGCTTGGCCGCAAGAGACGCACAGAACACAAAAGGACTGCGTTTCTGCGTTCTTTGTGTTCTTTTGCGGCAATCGCTTCGCATCGTTCATCCCGCATCGCGCATCTTCCCACTTGCCAATCCCCTCGCCGTCGGGCTTGTTGTTCTACACAAGTCTCAGAGCGACCCCATCCACCTCGTGTGGATGGTGAAGGAGGTTGAACAGCTAGCAACGAAAACAAACACAAACCAGACCCCATCCAGCTTGCCTGGATGGTGAATTAGATTGCCCAGCTACTGCACGTTCGCCATGTAGCCGCGCAGTCTCCTTCACCCGCGGGACAAGCCCGCGGGGGTCGTGAGTTCTTGCTTTTCCTTTTCTAGCCATTCAGCCTTGTTCACCATCCGGGCAAGCCGGATGGAGTCTGAGATGTGCATGACATTAAGCCCTCCGGGCAAGGGCGTTTTCCGGGCATTGTACCACAGATCTTAACTAGTGTCAACTCATATTGATACTTCTCGTTTGTTCGTCGCCGCAAGTTCGTGCGCCGCTACGACTTACGGCCCTTGACATTTGTTTGGGATGTCAAGGCCGGTTTTGCCTCCGCGGCCCCAACGCCAGCCGTAACTCCTTTTGGCGCAAGGGTTTGCGAATTCGTTTGGAGCGCGGCGAGTTGTGCGCGATTCTGAGCCGAGCGAAAAGATATTTGTCGCGAGCGATTGGGGCTAGTGTGTTGTCACGGCTTGCGAACGGGATGCAAGCCTGAAGCGCAAGCGAAGGAAGTGCCGTGTTCCTGATGCGTGGATGACGCGGCATGGCTTGAGTTCACCATGCTAGCCGTGCCGAAAAGCCGGAAAGTAGAAAGTCTCGGTTTGACCCCGAGTCCTCCTGACCCCGAGTCCTCCGAAAGTCTCGGTTTGACCCCGAGTCCTCCCCTTACCCCGTGGGGCAGCCCGACATTAAGCGGCGCAACGCTTTATGGCATGACGTACGGAGGCGGTGCTAACGGGGACGGCAACATCTTCAGTGTCGGGATTGACGGCACGAACTACCAAAACCTTGTATCCTTTACCGGAACCGGCGGCTCGGCAAGCGGGCTAAATCCACGAGGTAGCTTAATACTGAGCGGCACGACCCTTTACGGCACGACGGTTTTCGGCGGCGTCAATCATCGCGGCAATCTTTTCAGCGTTGGAATTGACGGGACAGGTTATCAGGACCTCTACAATTTCGCCGGCGGCACGGACGGCGGCTATCCGGGAGCCGATTTGACACTCAGCGCCGGCACTCTCTTCGGTATGGCTTCTACATTCGGCGCAAACGGCGATGGCACCTTATTCGCGCTCGCCTTGCCAACGCCAATCCCGGAGCCGGGCACGCTGGCGCTGGCGGGGTCCGCCGCGGTTGCTCTCCTTTCGTATCGCTGGCGGCGGTTGCGCGGACCGCTCGTCAAGCGGGCTGTCTCGCGGAGGCAATAAGAGAACTTGTGCGGGATGCCCATCAGGCGCCCTTCACGTCGGACGCGGGCCTCATGGCGAGGGGCGGCCAGCCATGACATCAGGGGCGGATCAGGGTCGGGGCGGATCAGGGTCGCGCCTTAAAGTTGCAACTTTCATAGCGCGGCGGCCAGCGGTGTTTGCTCGTCGTGCCGGCCGTCGCGGAGCTTGCGGTGGATCGTTCCAATTGGGACGTCGAATAGCATGGACTGCGGCGGTCCGATGCCGAATACTTCCGCAGCGCTAAGAATTGATCGTTGAGTTTTTATCGCTGCCGCAGCAGTGTGACAATGTCTTGGCGCGCATCGGTCACGCGGCCTACTTGAATGCAGTCAGGAAGCGGGTCGTAAACGACGAGATAGTTTCCGACGCAGAATACGCGCGGATGTCCGGGAAGGTCGTCTCGTTTCTCGCCCAGCAATGGCGGCGTTCGCGAGGATTTTGAAGGACTCAAACATCCGTTCGAGCCATTTCACGGCAGCCGTCGGGTTCCGTTGGCCGATGTAACCGCTGATTCGCTCCAAATCTTGAAACGCCAAGGGCGAGAGGCGGTATTGACTCACGGCTGACCTTTATCCGAAGCCGGCCGGTTCAGCACTCGTTGTTTCAGGCCGTCGAAAAGCTCAGCCAAGCCCTCGTCATCGTACTCCATGTACTCGCCCCGCGCCAGTTGGTCGATTCCTTCGCGTATGGAGTCGTGAAACGCCTGCTGTTGGACGTCGAGTTGCCGCATGACGCGAACCGCGTCGACCATGAGTTCTTCAGCGGCAGCGCCCCGCCGAGATTTGGCGCTGGACGTACTGATTCAACTCGGGCGGCAAGCTAGCGGCGATCATGAAACGGCTCCTTATCCATGCGAACAAAGCAATCCACCCCATATTCTACCTAATCCGGGACCCGGTCCGCAAGGGTCCACAGCCTATGTGCAGGAGGACTGCAAAGCTGCGGCGAATCGCTCTTGCACACAAGCCCGATGCGCAAGCAAAGAGGATTCCCCTAATCCCTTCGCTTGCGCGTCAGGCTTGTATGCGCGGAACTCGACTTTGGGGACGGATCAGGGTCATGCCTCAAATCTCAACTTTCGGGACGGATCAGGGTAACGCCTTAAACTCAACTTTCGTAGCGCGGCAAGCGCCGGTCACGAGTTCTGTCTATGGTCTTGCCTGCTTCTTTGCCGCCTTCTTCAGCGCGGTCGATCTTGTCGACGGTCGGCACGCTGGGAATGTGCTTGCCGGTCTCAATGCGGCAGATCGTCTCCACGCGGACGCCCGCCCGCGAGGCCAATTCGCGCTGACTTAATCCGGCGGCCACACGATCGCGGATTATCTTCCGCGCCAAGCTGGCGCGGGCGTACTGCACGGCCGGGTAATTGCCTTGCGCGTCCGGCGGCGGCAGGGGCGGCAACTCGCCCGCCTTGGCCAGCGCTGTCAGCCGGTCGTATTCGTCCCGCGGCAAGAAAACATAGGGCTTGCCTTCCAATAGAACCGTTTGCGCAGCCATCTAACCTCCGTAAAACCGGTCGCGATGTCCGATCTTTTCCACCGTCACCACGTCCGCGGTCACATGGAATTGTATTCGATAATCGCCCGTCCGCAGGCGATAGCGGCCGGTCAACTCGCCGCGCAGCGGCTTTGCACCGCTTACGTCGGGCCAATTCTCCAATCGCACTAACAAGTTGAGGACACGACCGTGAATCGGGTTACTCAGTTGCTCCAACTCCCGCGCGGCATCGGGCGTCAATAGCACCGTGGCCATGCTCGCAATTCTACCGTGAATTGACAGGTTTGTCAATTCCTTCAAGGCAATTGCGGCGACGTATTTACGAACGCGGTCGCGCTGATTGCCCATGCGTGGCAATCACGACGGCTTCGCGGTGCGCGGGCTTAACAGAAGATATTCGCTTTCTTGCCCGGCAAACGAGGCGTGGATGTCGGCCGGGCGGATGCCGTATTTCAGCAGGCACATGGCAGTGAAACCATTCACTCGCCGCTTCCCTCAGTGTAGAATCAGCTTGCTGAGAGCGACTCAGGCCTCCTTTTATGCACGCTGCTGATAACAAACCCGCCGACCGCTTTTGCATGAGGACCGACATGAGACTTCCAAGACTGACGATCGTATCTGCTTGGCTGCTTTCATGGGCCGCCACGGCATCGCTATCCGGCCAAGAGTGGAACCGCTTCCGGGGACCCGATGGCGAAGGGATAGCCGTCGACTGCGACATTCCCGTGAGTTGGGGCGAGGCCGATTATCTCTGGAAGGTGAAACTGCCCGGTACGGGCAGCTCGTCACCGGTCGGCTGGGAAAAGCAAGTCTATATCACGTCCTCAAATGAGGACGAGGGCAACCGGTTCGTCTCGTGCCTGAACATCGCCGACGGATCAGAGGTCTGGAAACGGGCGTTTTCCGGCAAACTCTACGAGAAGAACCCCCGCAATGATTTTGCCTCCTCCACACCGGCGGTGGACAAAGACCACGTCTATCTCGCCTGGACAACGCCCGATGAATACACGATTACCGCGCTGGACCGGCGGACCGGCAAGGACGCCTGGCGGCGGGACCTCGGGCCGTTCAAATCGCAACACGGCTCCGGCGCGTCGCCAATCATTTTCGAGGACATGTTGATCGTGCCCGACGATCAGGACGGCACGAGTGCGGTGATCGCCTTGGAATGTGCCACGGGCAAGACTCGCTGGACGACCCCTCGAAAAAGCGCCGTCACCTCGTACTCGACGCCCATGCTGAATTCGACGCGCGGAGGTCCGCCGCAATTGATCCTCACGAGCAATGCGCTTGGGTTCTCCAGCCTTGATCCGTGGACCGGCAAGGTGAATTGGGAGCTGCCGGTGATGAAGTATCGCACCGTAGACTCGCCCGTCGCGGCGGCAGGACTGATCTTCGCGGCCTGCGGCGAAGGAGGCGTAGGCAAGCAGATGTTCGCGGTCCAGCCGGCGGACCCGGTGGACAAGCAGCCGGCCAAAGTAGCGTATAAGGTCGATGCCCAACTGCCCTACGTGGTCACGCCGGTCGCCCGCGATCCCTGGATCTTCCTCTGGAACGATGCGGGGATCGTTTCTTGTCTCGACGCGGCAACGGGCAAAAAGGTCTGGCAGCATCAAGTGGATGGCAAGTATTACGGTTCGCCGATTCGCATCGGCGACCGGCTGTATGCGATTTCGCGCCAGGGCCTGCTTGTCGTGATCTCCGCCACGGGAGAATTCAAGTTGTTGGGCAAGACGAAGCTCGGCGAGCCGAGCCAGAGCACGCCCTCCGTGTCGTGCGGCGTACTGTTACTGCGGACCAATTCGCACTTGCTAGCCGTGGGGAAAAGGCCGGCAACTTGAGGCAACCCTTGGTTTAGCGGCTCGGAGGCGTGACTCAATCTTGCATCACCGCGTCGGCCTCGATCTCGACGAGGATTTCCGGCGCGATGAGGCGGCTGACCTCCACCATGCTCGTGGCCGGCAGGATATCCTTGAAGAAGCCGCCGTGGGCTTTGCCGATCTGCTGCCAGTCGTCAATGTTCGTGACGTACATCCGTGTCCGCACCACGTCTTTCAAGCTCGCGCCGAGCTTGCCGAGGGCCGTCTCGATGTTTTTCAGAATCTGGACGGTCTGGGCATAGGGATCGCCTTTGCCGACAATGCTTCCATCCTCGGCAGTAGCCGTCGTGCCGGAAACAAAGATGAACTGGCCGATCTTGACGGCCCGGCAATAGCCGACAACCGGCTCCCAGGCAGTCCCCGACGAATAGCTTTGACGTTGCATGAGAATGCGCCTAGATAGCCAGAAAACAGCCGAACAACTCGTAAACTCGTTGGACTATAATATCTTCGCGTCAATTCTACTGCGATTTCAGGCTGTGGCAATCCGCCTCAAACAATCCCATTTCGCCGCGGTTTGGCGTGGTGGGCCCTTAAGAACAGATGCCGTATTCATTCACTATTCGCAACGAGCGATTCACTTTCGCGGGACTGCCCGATTTGCTGGCCAAGGCCAACGAACCGAAGTCGGGCGACGCTCTGGCCGGCATCGCGGCGACTTCCGAGCGCCAGCGCGTGGCGGCCAAGGCAGCCTTGGCGGATGTGCCGCTGGCGGCGTTCCTCGCCGAACCGCTGATCGATCCGGATGAAGACGACGTGTCGCGGCTGGTCGCCGATTCGCACGACGCGGCCGGCTTCGCCCGCATCGGCTCGATGACGGTAGGCCAGTTCCGCGAATTCCTGTTGGACGACGCCACGGAGGGCACGGTGCTGGCGGCGCTGAAGTGGGCGATCACGCCCGAAATGGCCGCCGCGGCGGCAAAGCTGATGAGCAACAAGGACCTCATCTGCGCCGCGGCCAAGATTCGCAATGTCACCCGCTGCCGCAACACGCTCGGCGAGCCGGGCGTGCTCGGAGTGCGCGTGCAGCCGAACCATCCGACTGACGATCTCGCCGGCATTCTTCTCAGCGCCATCGACGGGCTGGCCTTCGGCTGCGGAGACGCCGTGATCGGCGTGAATCCGGCGAACGATTCAGTCGATTCCGTCGCGGCCATTCTGCGGTTGCTGGACGGCCTCATCACGCGGTTCGATATTCCCACGCAGGCGTGCTGCCTGGCGCACGTCACCACGC
This sequence comes from uncultured Planctomycetia bacterium, assembly GCA_963780045.1. Classification (GTDB taxonomy): domain Bacteria; phylum Planctomycetota; class Planctomycetia; order Pirellulales; family Thermoguttaceae; genus JANXQG01. The sequence continues at coordinate 224,051 of CAVZZZ010000001.1, forward strand.
AACTGGCGGCGCTGGATCGCGGCGCACCGGTCGATCTGCTGTTCCAATCGGTGGCCGGCACGCAAGCGGCCAATCGCTCGTTCGGGGTGACGCTGTCCATGCTCGACGAGGGCCGCCGGCGGGTGCAGGAATCGCACGCCCAGCGCGACGTGACGTGGGTCGGCGAGCAAGTGATGTATTTCGAGACCGGCCAAGGCAGCGCGCTCTCGGCGGAGGCCCATCATGGCGTCGATCAACTTACGCTGGAGGCCCGCGCGCACGCCGTGGCCCGCGCGTTCGATCCGCTGCTGGTGAATACGGTCGTCGGCTTCATCGGGCCCGAATACCTGGCCGACGAGCGGCAGATCATCCGCGCCGGCTTGGAAGACCATTTCGTCGGCAAGCTGCTTGGCCTGCCGATGGGCGTCGATGTATGCTATACGAACCATGCGGACGCCGACCAGAATTCGGCGGACAACCTGCTCGTGCTGCTGGCCGCCGCGGGCTGCAATTACGTGATGGGCGTGCCCTGTGCCGACGACGTGATGCTCAATTATCAATCGACCAGCTATCACGACGCCGCCGGCGTGCGTCGGCTGTTGGGCTTGCGGCCGGCGCCCGAATTCGGCGACTGGCTGGAAAGGACCGGCATCGCCCGGTGTGGAAAACTCCAGTGCGACCAGCGTCCCGCGTTGCTCGCTCCCTTCGCCGCATTGTTGAAATAGAGCATGAACGATCAGAGAGAGCTTTCCGATGACGTCCGTACCCTGCACCGCATGGGCTACGCTCAAGAATTCGCCCGGGTGCTGGGCGGGTTCTCGAACTTCGCCATTTCGCTGACGATCGTGGGAATTCTGGCCGGCGGCGTGACGTCGTTCCACGAGGGTTTTTGCGCGGTGGGCGGCGCCTCGGTCGGCATCGGCTGGCCGGTGGCCGGCTTGTTCGCGCTGTGTGTCGCGGCCACGATGGGGCAAATCGCGTCGGCCTACCCGACCGCCGGCGGCCTGTACCACTGGGCTTCGATCCTCGGCGGACGCGGCTGGGGCTGGGCGACGGCCTGGTTCAATCTCGCCGGCCTTATCGCCATGCTGGCGGCAATCAACGTCGGCACGTATCAATTCACGATGAGCGCCTTTGCGCCCGATGCCGCGCCGCCGCCGTGGGTGCAGCTTCTCGTCGTGGCGATCATCACGGCGTCTCACGCCGCGATTAACCATGTCGGCATTCGCGTCACGCGCGTCTTGACGGATTTCAGCGGCTACTTGATCCTCGTCGTTGCCTCCGCACTGACGATCGCGATGATCGCGGCCGCGCAGGGCAGCGCTCACGGCATAAAGCTGGAGTTGCTTTGGACCTTCACGAATTACAGCGGTCTGCCGGCAGGCGATAATGCCGTCTGGCCGACCCAAGGCTCGATCGTGTGGCTTTTTATGCTTGGCATGTTGCTGCCGGCCTACACGCTCACGGGTTTCGACGCCTCGGCGCACGTATCCGAAGAAACGACGCACGCGGCCGTATCGGTGCCGCGGGGCATCGTCAACTCGGTCCTCGTGGCCACCGTGTTCGGCTGGATCATGCTCTCGGCTGTCGTGGTGACCATCCGCGACCCGGCCGCGGCGGCCGACAAGGGGACCGGGGCGTTCGTGTTTGCCATGAGCGACGTGCTGCCGCGCTGGTTGTGCCTGGTGCTCTGGGGCGCGATTGCCGTAGCGCAATACCTCTGTGGCCTGGCAACGGTGACGTCGGCCTCGCGGATGGCGTTCGCCTTCGCCCGCGATGGCGGATTGCCGTTTTCCCATGCCGTCCGGCACGTGTCACCGCAGTTTCGAACGCCGCCCTTGGCGATCTGGCTGGTGTCCACCGCGGCCGTCCTGTTCACCGTCTATGCCGACGCCTACAACACGATTGCGGCCGCCTCGGTGGTGTTGCTTTACATTTCCTACGTCCTGCCGACGGCGCTTGGCCTGCGCGCTATGGACGATCGTGGACCGAAATGGGCCCGTGGCAATTGGGCCGGTTCTTCCGCCCGTTGGCCGTATTGAGCGTCTTGGGTTGCGTTTTGCTGTCGGTGATTTGCATGTGGCCGCCGAACGAGAAGGTAGTCTACGTGGTCATCGGCATTGCCGCGGTGCTCGCCGTCGTCTGGTTCGCGATCGTTCACCGCATCTTCCCCGGCCCGCCGCACGGCATTTTGAGCAAGGCGCAAGTCCAGGCGATCGCCGCGGCCGAAGCGGCCGCGCGGGAAGGCGAGGAGGAATTGGTGAGCTAGTCATGAAATCTACGCATCCTCAACTCGCTGAACCATCCATCCCGGCGTCCGGCAACTCGCCGACGCTGCTGGAGGCCGCTTTGGCGCGAACTCCGGCGCGGGTACTGGTGGGCCGCGCGGGCACCGCTTATCGCACTTCCACGGCGCTGCGGCTTCGCGAGGATCATGCCGCGGCCCGCGACGCCGTGCAGGCGGAAATCGACCTGCGGCGCGATTTCGGCGACGAAGCGATTAATTGCTTCAAACTGTTCGAGGTGCAAACGCTTGCCGCGTCCAAAGCTGAATTCCTGTGCCGGCCCGACCTGGGACGCAAACTCTCCCCTACGCGCGGGAGCTTATCGCGTCCGCTTGCCCTGCGGCGGCCGACTTGCAGGTCGTCGTCGGCGACGGGCTTTCCGCCACGGCCGCGGCGGCGCAGCGCCGGCGCTGCTCGGGCCGCTTGAAATAATGGCCCGCGACCACGGCTGGAGTTACGGACGCCCTTTTGTCGTGCGTTACTGCCGCGTGGGCGTCATGAACGACGTCGGCGACTTGCTCGCGCCGAGCGTGCTGGTATTGCTCATCGGAGAGAGGCCCGGCTTGGCCACGGCCCAGAGCCTCTCCGCCTACGTGGCCTGGCGCCCGCTGGCGGGCCAGACCGATGCCGACCGCAATCTCATTTCCAACATTCACAGCCGCGGCGTTTCCGCCGACGAGGCCGTGCGGCGGATCTTCGCCTGGGCCGAGGCGTATCGCAGGATTGGACGAAGCGGTGTCGGCGTGAGCGAGGGCGGACGGCAAACTTTGCGAACCGAGGCCTGAGAAGTGGTTGTGAGCTTTGGATTCGAGAGCTTTGTGTTTGATTGGGCGTAACTGGATTCGAACCGGCGCGAGTCCCTATGCGTTAAACCAGATTGTGAATCATCAAACCAGGGAAGGAACCGCACAATATCAAGCAGTCACGGCGGCATTCCTCAGCACTTGACAACCAGCAGGAGCTGCCTACGATTATCCCGGTTGTGCAATTCGCCAGGTAGCGAAGGGGAACCGGGCAACGGTTCGGCCGCACGAAGATCGTGCCGCAGGTCGTCATGGTTGTGCCGCTTGGAGGAACGCGAGGGGCGTTTAGCAGGCGCTCCAATACTTTTCAAAACGCAGGGTCGCGACTCCGCGGCGAACAAGACACAAAAGGGGTGGCTTCTGTTTGGATGGAGGTGTGAGGGACATGGTGGCTCCAGCATCTATGAAACGCATTCTGATCCTCGGCGGCGGATTCGGCGGAGTCTACACTGCCCGCTCCCTGGAACGGCTCCTCCGACACAGATCGGATGTCGAGATCGTTTTGGTGAGCCGGGATAATTTCCTGCTCATGACGCCGCTGCTGTTCGAGGTTTTCTCAGGAACCCTCGACCTCCGCCATTGCAGCTTCCCCATCCGCGCATTTTTTGCAAACCACGCGTTTCGTCGAGGCCCGCGTCCGCGGCATCGACACAGAGCGCCGGCTAGTCCAGTTAAAAGCGGCTGACGAAAGCGGCGAACTGTCGTACGACCAATTGGTCTTGGCGCTGGGGGCATCGACCAATCGCGCGATGATCCCAGGTTCGGAGAACGCCTTCACGTTCACAACCTTGGCCGACGCACTCCTGCTGCGCAATCACGTCATCGAATGTTTCGAACGTGCCGACGTGGAGCGCGACCCGCAGAACAAGCGCCGTCAGCTTACGTTCACGATCATCGGCGGCGGACTGGTGGGTGTGGAGCTGTTGGGCGAGATGACGGCGTTTGTCGACGGAATCATGTCCTTCTACAGGCATCTGAACCGCGACGACGTCCGCTTTCTACTGCTCCAGGCCGGCGACCGCATCATGCCGGAAATAAACCCCGCGCTGGCAGACTATGGAGCCCGCGTTCTCGCCGGGCGGCGCGGGACCGACATCCGCATCAACACCCGTGTGCAGGGCATCGAGCCGGGCAAGGTCCATCTGCCCCAAGAAACGATTGAAACGGAGACGATCATCCTGGCCGCGGGCATTATTCCCAATCCTGTGGTGGCCGGCCTGCCGGTGGCGCAAGACAAACGCGGGCACATCGAGGTCGACGCCACGATGCGCTGCCCAAGCTGCCCCGAGGTATGGGCGTTGGGCGATTGCGCGTCCATTCCGGCTCCGGACAGCAAGCCCTATCCGAACCTGGCCCAGCACGCCTTGCGCGAGGCCCGCGCACTGGCCCAAAACATTTTTCGCGTGCTCCACGGGCAACCCCCGCAACCGTTTATGTACGACACGAAGGGTATGATGGGTTCGCTGGGCCACAGCAAGGCATTCGGGCAGCTCCTCAAAATGCGCGTTCGCGGCTTCCCGGCCTGGTTCGTGCGGCGTTCCTATTATCTTCTGCAAATGCCGGGATGGAGCCGCCGGCTGCGCATTATGATTGACTGGACCTTCGCGTTGCTTTTCCGCCCAAGCATTGTCAAGATCAGCCTGGAAAGCGAGGTGGCCTTGTTGCTGCGTGAACTAAGAGAGGAGACAGCCCGAACCGGTGCCGACGCGAACCACGGCCGGGATGTCGGTTTCCCGGGCCCGCAACCTGGCGCTGCGCTTCCGGCAGAGCCCCAGCCGTCCGCCGGCTTACCTCATGAGACGGGAGGGAACGTATGAAAGTTGCTGTCGCATTGCCCTCCGCGCGGCCCTTGGGCCACAGCAGGGTGAGTGATTATTTGCAGTTGGCGCGGCCGCGTTTGGCACTCATGGTGCTTGTCACCGTCGGCGCCGGCTGGATCGTGGCGGCAGAAGGAGGAACGCAAGCATCCTCTTTAGTACACGCCTTGGCGGGAACCGCGATGCTCTTTGCGGGCGCCAGTGCCTTTAACCAGTTGTTTGAGCGCGACCGCGATGCATTAATGCCGCGGACCGCGAACCGACCGCTGCCGGCCGGCCGGCTTCAGCCCGGCGAAGTACTGGCCTTGGCGACCATTCTCAGCGCTGGCGGCCTGATGTATTTGCTGGCGTTCTGCAGTTTTCTAGCGGCCGCGTTAGGCGCCTTCGCCCTTCTCAGCTACGTTTTCGTCTACACGCCGCTGAAGGAGCGCACACCACTGAGCACCCTGGTCGGGGCCATACCCGGCGCGGTGCCGCCGCTAATCGGATGGGCCGCGGCGCATGGAAGCCTGGGGCTTGGGGCCATATCTCTGTCATTGATTGTCTTCCTTTGGCAAGTTCCTCATTTCTTGGCCATTGCCTGGATTTACCGGGAGCAGTATGCCCGCGCCGGCTTGCAAGTGCTCCCGGTACTGGATCCGCAAGGCAATCAAACGGGCAGTCAGATGATTCGCTACACGGTGGCGCTGATCTTCGCCAGCTTGATGCCAAGCGTCCTCGGCATCGGCGGCTGGCTATCGGGACTCAGCGCCGTGACTTTTGGAGCGTTGTTTCTATATACCACCTATGTTTTCGCCCGCCGCGGCACGATCCGTCAGGCGCGGCAGGTGCTCCGCATGTCGTTGATATTCCTGCCGGCACAGTTCCTGTTTCTCGTGTGGGATGTCGTTTCAGAGAGGATGATAGGTTACTGACGAGTTTTCCGAATGGATAGCTATTCGGCGCGTCTCAGTGCGAAAACCAAGCAACGAAACCCATGATCCTATTGGCGGACAATCTTTCGATGTTCGACCCGGCGTCGCCCGGAGCCGGCGCGATCCGCGACGTCTCTATCTTGGTTCTGGCAATCACTGGCTTCATATTCATCGTCGTGGAAGGAATACTCTTTTATGCGATATATCGCTTTCGCGGAGACGGGGGCGGGCACGAACCCCCGCAAGTTTACGGCAGCAAGCCGATCGAGATCGCGTGGACGGCTGCCCCAGCCCTGATCGTGTTCGTCCTTCTAATGGTCACCGTCCGGACCATTTGGGAAGTCACTCCCACACCGCCTCCACCGCAGTCGGGCGATCACGCCCTGTTCGTCACGGCGATCGGCCACCAGTGGTGGTGGGAATACCGCTACGATCACTACGACGGCAGGAAGCTCGGATTTGTCACCGCCAATGAGCTGCATATTCCGACTGGCGCGGAAGGCATAACCCGCCCCGTGTATTTGACTCTCCGTTCGGCGGACGTGTGTCACAGCTACTGGGTGCCCCGGCTTGCGGGCAAGACCGACATGATTCCAGGCCGCACCAATCACATGTGGCTGCAGACGGACCAGCCTGATTGGTATCTGGGCCAGTGCGCCGAGTTCTGCGGCAGCCAACACGCGAACATGCTCATCCGCGTAAAAGCCGAACCGCGCGAGGACTTCGAGCAGTGGCTGGCCAACCAAGAGAAGGACCAGGCGCCAAGGGACACGGATCCGGAACAGGTCAAAAACGGCCGAAAGGCCTTTCTTCGGCAGTCGTGCGTGAACTGCCACCAAATAGCCGGCACTGTCGCGGAGGGCACTTATGCCCCGGACTTGACACACCTGATGACCCGGCAGACCCTGGCGGCGGGAATGATCCCCAATACGCCGGAGAACCTCCGCCAATGGATTGCCGACCCGCAGAAAATCAAGCCGAGCTGCCTGATGCCGTCATTCGGCCTGAGTAAACAAGATCGCGATCTCATCATCGATTACCTTATGACCTTACGTTAACAGCCAGTAAGTGAAATATGGACACCCTCGTACAACAGAAAGAACCGGCAACCGAGCCGCTGCGCCTGCCCTGGACGGCGGTGGTTCACGACTGGATTACCACCGTCGATCACAAAAAAATCGGCGTCATGTACATCCTGATGGCTGTGCTCTTTCTGATAATCGGAGGCTGCGAGGCGGAATTGATTAGACTGCAGCTATTCCAGCCGCGCAGCACGTTGATCGGCCCGGACACCTTCAACGGGCTATTCACCATGCATGGCACCACCATGGTCTTCTTCATGGGAATGCCGATCCTGATCGGCATCGGCAACTACCTCGTGCCCTTGATGATTGGGGCGCGGGACATGGCCTTCCCGCGTCTGAACGCCTTTGGCTTCTGGGCAACTCTGTTCGGCGGCCTGTTGGTCTATTTCAGTTATGCCACGGGCGCGGCGCCGTTCATGGGCTGGTTCGCTTACGCACCGATGACTGAACACGCCTATGCGCGGGGCCCAGCCACGGATTTCTGGGCCCTCGGCCTGTTGGTCAGCGGGGTGGGCACGATAGCGGCGGCCGTCAATTTTGTCGCGACGATTATGGGAATGCGCGCTCCCGGCATGGCGCTCCGCAAGGTCCCGTTCTTCACATGGACGATGCTCTGGACGTCCGTGCTTATACTCTTTGCGCTCCCGCCCCTGACGGCCAGTCTCGTCATGATCCTGCTGGACCGGAACTTGGGAGCCCATTTCTTCGATGTCCAGAATGGCGGCTCGGCGATCCTTTGGCAGCATTTGTTCTGGTTCTTCGGGCATCCGGAGGTCTACATACTTATCCTGCCGGTGTTCGGCATGATTTCCGAGATAATTCCAGTCTTCTCGCGGAAAGTGCTGTTTGGCTACGAGTTCATGGCCATGGCTACCGCGGCCATTACGTTCATCAGTCTTGGGGTCTGGGCACACCACATGTTCGCGGTGGGAATGACTCGGACTGCGAACGCCTTCTTCGCCGCGTCAAGTCTCCTCATTTCGATCCCCACCGGAATCAAGTTTTTCAACTGGCTCGCCACCATGTACGGCGGCAAGATATCCTTCGAGCCGCCGATGCTTTTCGCGTTCGGGTTCCTGTCGATGTTCCTGATCGGCGGCTTGACGGGCATCATGTTGGCCGTCGTGCCGTTTAATTTTCAACTTACCGACAGCTATTTCGTGGTCGGTCACTTCCACTTCGTATTGATCGGCGGCACCCTCTTCGGCACCATTGCCGGCATCTACTATTGGTATCCGAAGGTGACCGGACGGATGCTTTCAGCGCGGCTGGCCTGCTGGCAATTCTGGCTCCTCTACCTCGGATTTATCTTGACCTTTGGCCCGATGCACATCGCAGGGATTCTGGGCATGCCGCGGCGGATCTATACGTACGACGCGAGCCGGGCGTGGACGGTCTGGAATCAGTTGACTACGCTCGGCGCGATCCTCCAGGTCCCCAGCTTCGCGATCTTTGTCTACAACCTGATTATTTCCTTATGGAAGGGCAAGCCGGCCGGGGACGATCCGTGGGATGCGTGGACGCTGGAGTGGGCGACAACCTCTCCGCCGCCGCCTTACAACTTCGAGGAGGTCCCACACGTGCGGAGTCGCCGCCCGCTCTGGGACGTGAAACATGCGGACGACCCGGATTGGAAATACGAATGAGGGAGACTCGGCCATGAGCGACATCAGCCTGTCCACGGGATCTTCGGCCACCGATTTCCGGCCGCCGCGAGCTATCGCGTCCGAATTGGTGCTCACCTCGCACGAGTGGGGAATGATCGCTTTCCTGGTGTCGGAAGCCGCGTTCTTCTGCACCCTGATCGTCGTCTACCTGACCTTTTTTGGCTCGGCGCACTCCGGCCCGACACCGGCGGTGCTGTCGCTGCCGCTGGTGATCGGCATGACCGCGTGCTTGCTCTTTAGCAGCGTGACCGTCCACTTGGCTGCGAAGTCGCTGCGGTCGCAGGCCACAACAAGCTTCGTGCGGTGGTGGTCGGCCACAATTCTGCTTGGGATCGCCTTTCTGGCCGGCACCGCGCGGGAATGGACCGGTCTCATACACGAGCACGGTCTGACCATTAGCCGCAATGTGTTCGGGACTACTTACTATACTTTGATCGGCTTCCACGCACTCCATGTTACCGTGGGGGTGATTGCCATGCTCATCGTGCTCGCGTTCGCGCGGAACTATCGTCAGGCGGCCAGCAAACAGATTGCGGCCGAGATGGTCTCCTGGTACTGGCACTTTGTCGACGGCGTTTGGATAGTAGTTTTCACAGTCGTGTACTTGATTGGAAGGTAGGTTGGCGTCAATGGCAAGCGACACCGAAACGTCCGGGCAGCCGGGCTCCGCTGCCGATGAGAATTCGGTCGAAATGCCCCGGGCGACGGCCAGTCCTCTAGTTTTGTGCCTGGGCCTGGCCCTTTTGGCGGCGGGCGCGATGCTGGGCCCGGCTTTCCTGGTGGTAGGCGCCCTGGTTCTGGTTGCTGGTCTGGCGATGTGGCTTGCTCAGCTTGCGCCTGGTCGCGGCCATGGGCACGAACCGCGGGCTTTGCCGGCACACCGCCCAGCGCCGGTGACCAGCCGGCGGAAAAGCGTTGAGCAGTTGCGGCCCGGAATTCCCGGTTACCGGCCGCGACTGCCTGAAACGATCCATCCCGTCTCGACCGGGATCAAGGGCGGCATCATCGGCGGCATGGTGATGCCGATGCCCGCCTTCCTCTATGGTCTAGTAAGTCACCACGGGATCTGGTATCCCGTTAATCTTCTGGCCGGCATGGTCCTGCCCGGCGTCGGCAACATGAGCGATGCCCAACTGGAGAAGTTCAGCCTGACGCTGCTGCTTATGGGAATTGTCATTCACGCGATCATATCGGTGGTGTTTGGTCTTCTCTATGGGGTGCTGCTGCCAACGCTGCCGGACATTCCCCTCCCGCTGGCCAAACGCGTAGGGGCGTCAATTGCCTGGGGCGGGCTGGTCTTCCCGATCCTTTGGTCAAGCGTCACCTACTGCCTCATGGGTTCGGCCAATCCTGTATTGCAACAACGAGTGAACTGGCCTTGGTTCATCGCTTCCCAGTTCGTGTTCGGGATTGTTGCCGCGATCGTTGTGGAGCGGTCCGAGAAAATACCTGTTCCAGCCGCGGGCCATGGACCATCGTGAGGTCACGCCTGGAGAAAGCACGAGCCGTATGACTAAAGCGGACAGAACAAAGCGGATGACGGGATTGCAAAATGAAAATTTGCATTTTTCAATTTGCAATTTTCATTTTCCAATTCTCGTCCCGCGTCTCGTTTTGTCCCTCTCTTTACTGACGGCTGGGTGCGACCTCCCCGGTCGTCCCAATTCGGCTGACCGGCCCGCGCCGCCGGAGCAGAGCCTAGAATTTGGCGTCCTGTTCGGAAGGAACTGCGCCGGATGCCACGGCTACGACGGAGAACTCGGTCCCGCGCCTCCGCTCAATGATCCGCTCTTTCGCGCCATCGTGCCTGCGGAGGAATTGCAAGCTGTACTCACCAAGGGACGAAATCACTTCCTGATGCCCGCGTTCGCCAAGGAGAACGGCGGAATGTTGACGGAGGCGCAAATCCAAGTGCTGGTAATGGAAATCAAGGGTATCCCCTACAAGATCGTCAAGAACGAAGAAGACGACGCAGTCAAGGTCGAAGTCGTGCCGGATGCGGGCGGAATCGTTCCGGCTTGGGGAGCTCCCGATAGGCCACCCAAGGGCATACCGCTCTACCGCGAGCCAGCGGCAACTTCCAGCGGCAGCCGCACGGGCGACAAAAAACAGGGAGCCGTGGTCTTTGCCCGGGCTTGCGCGGTCTGTCATGGAGAACGGGGGGTGGGCATCCAAGAGGAAGGCGCGACCATCCGCGCGATTCACAAGCCTGCCATGCTGTCTCTAACCAGCAATCAAGTCCTTCGCCGGTATGTCATCACCGGGCGACCCGACCTGGACATGCCGAACTTTGCCAAGGCCCGTCCCGACAATTCGAGTTTCACGCCGCTGACAGATCAGGATGTCGCCGACCTGGTCGCACTTTTGGCATCCTGGAGGAGAGAATAATGGAACCAATTCCAGAGAATCGTTCCGCAGAGCTTGTCGAGCGACGTACGTTCTTCCAGTGGCTAACCTATGGATTGTCCGGCGCGGCTGTCGTGGCCGCGGGCTTTCCTTTGATCGGCTATTTTGTCGGTGTGCCGAAGAGAAAAGAGGACCCTTGGGTTAGCCTGGGGCCCGTGGATCGTTTTCCGATCAATGAAACCCGGCGGAAGGACTTTGACAATCGCCTCCGTGTGCCCTGGGACGGCGTGACTGCGCTGACGGGAGTTTACGTCCGCAACTTGGGTTTGGACGAAAAAGGCGCGACGCAGTTCTTGGTATTCGCCGTGAATTGCGCCCATCTGGGCTGCCCGGTTTCGTGGTTCCCGGAGTCCGGACTGTTCATGTGCCCTTGCCACGGCGGCGTCTACTACGCCAACGGCGACCGGGCGTCCGGGCCTCCTCCCCGCGGCCTCTTCCGCTGCGATTGGCGGGTGCGCGACGGCCGGTTGGAGATCCAGGCGCCACATTACCCGACCCTGCAAGACCCTTTGGTGAAGGACGACAAAGGGATGAGAGATGAGGGATAAAAGATGAGCGATCAAAATGCCTCCATCCCTCGTCCTTCATTCCTTATCCCTCATCCCGCAAGGAGTACGGCATGAAGAATTGGCTGCGTCGCCTCGGAGAGTGGTTCGATGCTCGCTTGAACCTGCGCGAGCTTAGAGCCCTTGATGAGCCATCCCGTTCCGAAGGCGATCGCGGGGAGAGAGGGATGGTTTTATGTTTTCGGCAGCGCTTCGATGACCCTTTTCGCGCTGCAGATCATTACCGGAATCGGCCTGGCGCTTGTCTATGTGCCGGCCGCCGACAACGCATACGAGAGTCTCCTTTACTTGAACTACGCGCAACCGGCGGGCTGGTTCCTGCGGGCACTGCATTACTACTCCGGTTCCGGTATGGTCGTTTTGGTGCTTGCGCACATGACCCAGGTCTTCTTGCACGGGGCCTACAAGTACCCCCGCGAGCTGACCTGGGTCATGGGCGTCTGCCTGTTGCTGTTCACTCTGGCGATGTTCTTTTCCGGGCAGATCCTCCGCTGGGACCCGGACGCTTATTGGGGCCTGGCGGTCGCCGGATCGATGGCCGGTAGAGTGCCAGGCTTGGGGCCGTGGCTAGTGAAGTTGCTTTTGGGCGAGCAAACGATTGGCGGCAACGCCTTGAGCCGCTTCTTTACCATACACGTTTTTGCCACTCCTGCGCTGCTGATTATCTTCATCGCCGTTCACCTCTGGCTCGTGCTCAAGAAGGGCGTCAGCGCGCCGCCCGCGCCCGGCAAGGTCGTTGATCCTCAGAACTACGACGCCGAGTATGAAAAGGAATTGAAGAGCGGCATCCCTTTCATGGGCGATGCCATGCTAAAGGACATATTCTTCTCCGCACTGGCAGTGGTCGTAGTCGTGGTACTCGCAGCCTTGATCGGACCCAAAGGTCCCACAGGCCCGCCCAATCCAACTCTTGAAGGCGCAAACCCGCGGCCGGAATGGCCGTTCCTTTGGCTGTTCGCCCTATTGTCGCTAAGTCCCCCGGGCGCCGAGACGTTCATCATCCTGGTGTTCCCAGTGCTGCTGATCCTCGCCTTGTTCCTCGTACCGTTTGTCTCCAATCGTGGCGAGCGTGCTCCAAGCCGCCGCCCGATGGCCGTCCTCGGGGTAATCGTGATCTATACGGTCTTAGGCGTTTTGACTTACCAGGGGAGCACGTCGCCGTGGTCGCCGCAAATGACTGCCTGGAGCGGAGAGCCGGTCCCAGTGAACATCGTGCGCAGATGCACGCCGCAGCAGTTGCAGGGGGCCGTCGTCTTTCAGAACAAGGACTGCCGCAACTGCCACGCTCTGGAAGGCAGCGGGGGGAGACGCGGGCCGGACCTGACGGGCGTCGGCGCGCGGCTGACTTCCGGCCAGCTCATTGACCAGGTCAGCAATGGGACGCCCGGCGGCGGCAACATGCCTGCGTATGGCAAGCAGATCAGCGCGAACGAGATGACGGTGCTCGTCGATTTTCTGGGGAGCCTGCGTCCGCTCGGGAAGCCTAAGCCCCCATCGTCGCTAGACGCCAGCAGGCTACGCGCGGGCGCGAGCGGTGGGATGCCCAAGCCATGAGTCCTACGCTCGATGCCTTTCTGCGCTCGTGGCCGTTTGAACCTCGGCTCCTTTCCGTTCTCATCCTGACGGCCTGCGTTTACTTGCGCGGCTGGCTGGCATTATTCCGGCAGAACGAACACCGTTGGCGCGCCGGCCAACCCAGCGCGTTCTGTGCGGGATTGGCGGTACTCTATCTGGCCTTGGCATCGCCGATCGAGCCTTTCTCCGCGCTTCTTCTGCAAGTCCACATGCTTCAGCACCTGCTGCTCATGATGGCCGTGCCGCCGTTGTGCTTGCTGGGCGAGCCATTGTTGCCGCTTCTTCGTGGTCTTCCGCGGCCAGTCCGCACGTATTGGGTCGCGCCCGTCTTGCGCTGGCCGGTGTTGCGAGCTTTGTTTGCGCGGCTGACGCATCCCGCGGCGGCATTGTCCTTGTTTGTTGCTGCCACCTGGCTCTGGCACGCGCCTGCTGCCTACGACCTCGCCCTGCGATCCAGCAGTTGGCATTATCTCCAGCATGCGTGCTTCCTGGCCGCCGGACTGCTATTCTGGTATCCGGTCGTCCGGCCGTTTCCGGCTCATCCGCGCTGGTCACTCTGGCTTCTGTTGCCTTATTTGATCCTGGCGGATGTGCAGAACACGATCTTCTCGGCCCTTTTGACGTTCTCCGACCACGTCCTTTATCCCTATTACCTTCAAATCCCGCGGCTCGCGCGGCTTTCCGCCCTGGAAGATCAATCCGCGGCCGGTGTGCTTATGTGGGTGCCCGGCTCCATCGCTTTTCTCGTGCCCCTGTTCGCACTCAGCGCTCGGCTACTGTATGGGGCAGGGGGCAAAGAAGAAAGGGAGAAAGGGAGACAGGGAGAAGGGGAGAAACGGAGCGAAGGCGGAATCGGTTCCCTCTCCCTTTCTCCCTTTCTCCCCTTCTCCCTTTCTCTACCCCCAACTCGGATTCCGGCTTTCGACCTCTTGCGCATTCCGCTGATAGGCCGGTTCCTGCGATGGCGGCATGCCCGGCTTGCCATGCAGGCGCCCTGGGGGCGCTGGCGGGCGTCTTGATCTACGACGGCTTGCGCGGGCCGCAAGTCGGTGCGATGAACCTCGCCGGCGTCCTGCCTTGGATTCACTGGCGCGGTCTGCTGATCCTTTGCCTCTTAGTGGCAGGCAACTTCTTTTGCACGGCTTGTCCGTTTCTTCTGCCTCGAACTCTGGCTCGCCGCTGGCTCCCGAAGGGCCGTCACTGGCCGCGCTGGCTGGGAAGCAAGTGGCTGTCGATCGTCCTGATCGTGCTCTTCTTTTGGGCCTACGAGGCGTTTAGCTTGTGGGACAGCCCCTGGTTGACCGCGTGGATCGCGATCGCGTACTTTGTCGCGGCCTTTGTCGTCGATGGTTTCTTCCGTGACGCCGCTTTTTGCAAATACGTCTGCCCGATCGGCCAGTTCAATTTCGTCCAGTCGCTGGTATCACCGTTGGAAGTGAAGGTCCGCGATGCAGCCGCTTGCGCGACGTGCCGGACCAAGGATTGCATCCGTGGCAGAGACGGCATTCCCGGTTGCGAGTTGCACTTGTACCAGCCGCGCAAGGCGGGCAACATGGATTGCACTTTCTGCCTCGACTGCATTCACGCTTGCCCGCACGGCAACGTCGGCATTTTGGCTAGGCCGCCCGCCAGCGAACTCTGGCACGGCGCGGCTTCCGCGGGCGTCGGGCCGATCGGCAAGCGTCCGGACCTGGCTGCGCTCATCGTAATCCTGGTCTTTGGCGCTTTCGTCAATGCGGCGGGGATGGTGGCCCCGGTGTTGGCGTGGCGAGACGGGTTGGACTCCCTGCTAAGGCAACCGTCGCCGCTGCTGGCAACCAGCCTGTTTTTCCTTTTTGGGCTTCTCGTGCTGCCCTTGCTGGCCGTCGGCGGTGCGGCTGTCTTGAGCCGCCGATGGGGCCGGCTTGCCGCCAGTTGGTCCGAGGTCCTGGCGCGATATGCGTCTGCGTTAGTCCCTATAGGTTTCAGCATGTGGCTGGCGCATTACAGTTTTCATTTGTTGACGAGTTACGACACGGTGGTTCCCGCGACACAGCGATTCGCTCTGGACCTCGGCTGGCCCGGTTTCGGTTCGCCGCACTGGGTGGCTGGTTGCTGCCGCAGCGTGGCGGATTGGCTGCCGCGGCTGGAGGTCGTTTCCCTCGATTTGGGACTGCTGCTGTCGTTGTACACGGGTTACCGCATTTCCCTGGCCCAGGCGCCTTCGCCCTCTCGCGCCTGGTGGGCATTGGCGCCTTGGGCATTCTTGATCGCGCTGCTGTACGCATCGGGAATTTGGCTTGTACTCCAGCCTATGCAGATGCGGGGCACTCTACAGCCATAGGGCGAAGAAAGGGACCAGTGCATGCGACTTCCGCGCCGCGGCCGCTTCTGCCTGGGGCTTTTGTCCGTTTCGGCGGTTTTCCTCATTCCTTCCCTGGCCGTGGCCGACGGGGGCGCCCTCCGCCTGTCGGAACAGAAGGACGGCTATCGGATTGCGGCGTTCACGACACCGACGCCTCTTCGGGCCGGCCCGGTTGATATCAGCGTCCTTGTACAGGACGCTGCCACGGGGGAGCCAAATGCAGAGGTGGAGGTATCCGTCAAGGTCCAGAGCTACGATAACCGCTGCGCGTCGCTCTCCCAATGCGCCACGACCCAGGCGGCAACCAATAAGCTGTATCATGCGGCCACGTTCAACTTGCCCGAAGCCGGATGGTACTCGGTGGAAGTATCAATCATCGGAGCCCTGGGAGAGACGCAAGTTCGTTTCGACGTAGAGGCCGCCGAACCTCTGCCGCCGGGTCTAACCCTGTTGCCGTGGGTGGGCTGGCCGTTCCTTGCTATATCACTCTTCGTCCTTCACCAGTTTTTTGTCCGACGGAGGTCCGGTTGAGCCGTCCATGTGATGGCAATTGGTGGAGAGTGGCTCTTGACGTTTTCCTGTAACGCTTCGCGGATATATACTAGATAAGGGAAGAACTTCTGCCTGGGTAATTCAACGCAGCAGAACAACGTCGACGCAGGAAATCAGCGATGCTTTCATTGAGGCCGCACGCGACGAAGCTCGCTCTGATCATCCCGGCGCTCTGCCTGGCGTGGTGGCCTCCTGCGATTCGCCGCAACTGCCGGCCTTCCCCGGAGCGGCGGGCTTCGGCGCCTTCGCCACCGGCGGACGCGGCGGCGAGATTTATCGCGTCACCAATCTCAATGATGGTGGTCCCGGATCGTTCCGCGATGCCGTGAGCAAAGGACACCGCATCGTCGTTTTCGACGTCGGCGGCTACATCGAACTCAAGCGCGCCGTGTCCGTGGCCAGCGACGTCGCCATTCTCGGCCAGAGCGCCGGGCGACGGCATCGCGACCAAGAACTTCGAGGTTTCCTTTTCGAATTCCCGCAACGTGATCGTGCGTTACATCCGCTTCCGGCAGGGCCTCACCCCAAAGCAGGAGAAGAAGTACGCGCTCGGCGTCAGCGGCGCCCAGAACATGATTTTCGATCACGTCTCCGTCGAGTTCGGGCGGTGGGACTGCATCGGTTTGAGCAAGTCAAAAGACATCTCGTTTCAATACTGCATCATCGGACCCGGAATCGGGCCGCAGCGTTTCGGCTGTCTGTGCGAGAGTGAGAATGTGACCTTTTCGCACAATCTGTGGATCAGCAACCAAAGCCGCAGCCCGAAATCCAAGGGCCTCGTGCAGTACGTGAACAACGTCGTTTACAATTGGGGCGTTTGCGGATACGTCGGCGGGCATTCCGCCGGCAACCATGCCGCGGACGTGGTCAACAACTACTTCATTAAAGGCCCAAACTCCAATAACCGCTTCGCCGGCGAGTTCAAGGCAACCGATCACATTTTCCAAGAGGGCAACTTGATCGACATGAACCGCGACGGCAAGCTCAATGGCCTGCCGGCCAAAGCCGAAGATTTCGGCGCGGGCGAAAACGCGCCGACCTTCGCCCAAGCCAGTTTGATTGAAACGCACGTTCCCGTTAAGCTCGACACTGCCGAAGCCGCCTACGACAAGGTCGTCGCCGGTGCCGGTTGCTCGCTGCACCGCGATTCTGTCGACGCACGCCTCATTGCCGACCTGCTGTCGCTGGGCACAAAAGGTTCGATCATTCGCGATCCCGCGGAAATGGGCGGCTTCGGCGAAATCAAAAGCGGCGCACCGACGCCGAGCAGCGCCCACGATGGCATCCCGGATACGTGGAAGAAAGCGCACGGCATCAGTCCGCTTGACGCGGCGGCCGCCCGGGGCGATTACAACCATGACGGCTACATGAACCTTGAGAAGTATCTCAATGAACTGGTGTCGGGCGGCCGTTAGTCGATATCGTTCCGGCTTGGAGGAGCGACTACGGCGGCATTGCCTCGGGCAAGCCCGGCGACGCCAAGCCCCGCGCTGCTTGTTCGCTTTCTTCCTCCCGGTTACCGGCTGCTTCGCGGAGTCGGCCATAGTTGTAATATGCCGCGCAAGCTCCCTCCGAGGAGACCATCGTCGCGCCCAACGGCGTGAGCGGCGTGCAGGTCTTGGCGAATGCCGGGCACTGGTGCGGCTTCTTCAGGCCCTGCAAGATCAGCCCGCTGATGCACGATTTCGACTCTTCAACCTCGATGCGCTCGACGGCGAATCGCAGTTCGGCGTCGAACTCGGAGTATGCTGCGCGCAGGCGGAAACCGCTTTGCGGGATCGTTCCGATGCCGCGCCATTTGCGGTCGGTCACTTCGAAGACGTCGCGGATCAGTTTCTGCGCCGGCAGGCTGCCCTCGCGGCGGACCGCGCGGCTGTACTGGTTGTCCACCTCGAACCGCCGTTGTTCAAGCAGCGACACGCAACGGTAGATGCCCTCCAGCAAGTCCAACGGCTCGAAGCCCGTCACCACGATCGGGACGTGGAACTCCTCGGCGATCGGCGGATACTCCTCGTAGCCCATCACCGTGCAAACGTGGCCGGCGGCCAGAAAACCTTGCACGCGATTGTTGGGCGCGGAAAGGATCGCCCGTATCGCCGGGGGCACAAGCACATGCGAAACCAACACGGCAAAGTTCTTGAACCCGCGGCGGGCAGCCTGCCAGACGGCCATAGCGTTGGCCGGCGCCGTGGTCTCGAAGCCGACGGCGAAAAACACGACGGTGCGCTCGGGGTTCTGCTCGGCGATCTTCAGGCAATCCAAGGGCGAGTAAACTATTCGCACATCGCCCCCGGCAGCCTTGACTGCAAAGAGGTCCTTCCGGCTGCCCGGCACGCGCAGCATGTCGCCGAAGGAACAGAAGATAACGCCGGGCCGCGATGCGATCTCGGTTGCCTTGTCGATCAACTCCAGCGGCGTGACGCAGACCGGGCAGCCGGGACCATGCACCAGTTCGATTCCGGCCGGCAGGAGTTCGTCGATGCCGTACTTGACAATCGTGTGCGTCTGTCCGCCGCAGACTTCCATGATCGTCCACGGCCGCGTCGCGACTTTGCGTATGGCCGCCTTCAACTGCTGGGCGGCCGCCGGATCGCGGTACTCATCCAGGTACTTCATACGGCTCTCCTAGTGGGCTTGATCTCGACGACCTTTGCCGGGATTCCAAGACACATCTCAATTCTCCCCGTTCGAACGGTTTTCCGTGTCAAGTGCCGCGGCTATTGCGACCTGCCCCAAACTCAGTCCGCCGTCGTTGGGCGGAACGGTCTCGTGGCGATAGACGCGAAATCCGGCACTGCTCAGCCTCGCACTGGATTGCAACGTCAGCAAAGCATTCATGAATACGCCTCCGCTGAGGACCACTCGCTCCAGACCGCTCTGGCGGCGAATCTCGCCGCACACGGCCACGATCATTTCCACGAGCGTGTCGTGAAAGCGCCGGGCAATCCGGGCAGCGCCGAGTCCGCGGGCCGCGTCGCCCGCGATTCCGCGAATCAGCGGGCGCGTGTCGATCACCAAACGCGGAACTGCCGATCTTCCGTCGTCCTCGCGAACAAGGTCGAATTCGTACAACCGCTGCGGCGATTCGCGCCAGGCCAGCCGCTCCAGTTCCATCGCCGCCTGGCCTTCGAAACGCACCTGCTGCCGCACGCCGGCGATCGAGGCCACGGCGTCGAAGAGGCGGCCGGCACTGGAGGTAAGCGGAGCATTGAGCCGCTGTTGTATCATCGCCGTCACGGTGCGGCGCACGGTTGGCGATGCCGCGCCATCGACGGCCGCCACGCTGCATTCGGCGTCGAGCGCATGGGCGAGGGCTATCCGCCACGGTTCGCGGACGGCCCGGTCGCCGCCTGGCAGCGCGACGTAGCGCAAACGCCCGGCCCGGCGGAATGCCCGATAGTCGCCGACGAGAAACTCGCCTCCCCAAATTGCGCCGTCGTCGCCGTAGCCGGTTCCGTCGAACGTCACACCGATGACCTCTCCGATGAGACCGTGTTCGGCCATGCAGCTCGCCATGTGGGCGTGATGGTGTTGCACCGGCACGAGCAAGAGGCCGGACGCGGCGGCGCAGTTCCGCGGCGTATCGCGTGGAGGCGTAGTCGGGATGCCGGTCGTGCGCAATGACTTCCGGCCGCAGGGCGAACAGCTCTTCATAGAGCCCTATGTCGCGGCGGAACGCCAAATACGCCGAATAGTTGTCCAAGTCGCCCGTATGTTGGCTGAGAATCGCCTTCCGACCGCGGCCCAGCGCGAAAGTCGCTTTGAACTGTCCGCCCACCGCAAGAATGGGATGCGAACACGTCAGGGGCAGTTCCACCGGCTGCGGCGCGTAGCCGCGGGACCGGCGTATCGGCAATTCTCGGCCATCGACGACGCGGGTTACCGAATCGTCGCAGCGGACGTGGATCGGGCGGTCATGCACCAGGAACACGTCGGCGATGTCTTGCAAACGCTCCACGGCGTCATCATCTTCGTAGGCAATCGGCTCCTCGGACCGGTTGCCGCTTGTCATCACCAGCGGAATCCCGTCAAGATCATGCAACAGCAGGTGATGCAGAGGCGTATACGGCAGCATGACGCCGAGGAGCGGGTTGTTCGGCGCCACGCTCTGGGCGATGGCGCAGCCGACGCGCTTTGCCAGGAGCACGATCGGGCATCGCGCGGATTGCAGTAATTGCCGCTCCAGGCAGCTTGCGTCGCAAAGCACCTCGATGGCGGCCAAATCGCGGACCATCACCGCCAGCGGCTTTTCTTCGCGGTGCTTGCGCCGCCTCAGTTCGCCGACCGCCGACTCGTTGCGGGCGTCGCAAATCAAGTGGTAGCCGCCGAGTCCTTTCATCGCGCCGATCCGGCTGTTACGGATTTCTTCCGCGAATGCGGCAAGAGGATCGCCGGTCTCTTGCGGCGCACCTTTGCCGTCCAGAAGCTGCACGCGCGGGCCGCACTTGGCGCACGCGGTCGGCTGCGCATGAAACCGCCGATTTGCCGGGTCTTCGTACTCCGACTGGCAGTCGCGGCACATGGGGAAGGCCGACATCGTGGTCAGCGCTCGGTCGTACGGACTGCCTCGGACGATCGTCAAGCGGGGACCGCAGTTCGTGCAGTTCGAAAACGGGTAACGGTATCGCCGGTTGGCCGGATCGAACAGTTCGGCGAGGCAGTCGGCGCAGACGGCAATGTCGGGCGAGAACGAGATCGGTCCCGCGATGCGGTCGTTTTCACTGGACTCGATGGTAAAGCCTCGATCGCCGCGCGGCGGCAGGTCGATGAATTTCAAGCAGTCTATATGCGCCAGCGGCGGCGCGTGCTCGACAAGTTCGTCAACGAACTGCTTTAGAAAGCTCGATTCCCCTTCGACTTCGATTTGAACGCCGTTGGTGCGATTGCGAACGAAGCCGTGGAGATGCAATCGCGATGCCAAGCCATAGACGAAAGGGCGGAAACCGACGCCCTGTACGATGCCTTCAATTTCTATGCCACAACGCCCGACCACGATGAGCCTCCACGGCGATAGACATTGCCCGCCCTTCGTTGCAATCGTAGCCGGCAATGCACGGCAGGCAATTGTATTAGAAGCGCTTTTTCCACTTCTCGATCAGCATTCTGCCAAGTATACCTGGGGCGGCAACAACCGTCGAGAGTCGATTGGGACTGATTCTTACGATGCGAAGTGCGAGGCTCAGGTGACGCCAACGCGCAAGAGGGCTAAAAACTGTTACTGATTTCACCGAATGCGCATGGCAGCCGCTAGATAAATCAGCTACAATCCGGAATGACTCAAGCACGTTCCTACCTGGCCTCGACCATGCAATACCCATCGACTCGCGAAGATCCTGCATCGGACTTTCAACCAACGCGGCGTGACGCAATGAAAGCGCTTTCCCTCGTTGCGGCAAGCGCGCTAACGGGCGCGTGCCCGGCTATCGCCCGGGACGATGACGCGCGGGCTGGCAAAACACGGTTCTTTACGCAAGACGAAGCGAAGCTGGTCGAGGCCATTTGCGAGCAGATTATTCCCGCCGACAAGGATCCTGGTGCTAAGGATGCCAGGGTTGTCATCTTCATCGACAGGCAGTTGGCCGGCACGTATGCACAACACCAGGAAACGTATCGACGAGGTCTCCGCGCCTTGCAGGAAGCGTGTCTTGAGCAGTTCGGCAAGTCTTTCGAAGCTCTCGCTTGGGACGACCAAACGAAAGTCTTGGCCTCGCTTGAAGCGGGACGAGCTCCGCGGGAAATTTGGAAATCGCCCAGCGGCGCGGAGTTCTTCAATCTCGTATTGGAACACACCAAACAGGGCTTCTACGGCAGTCCGCAGCACGGCGGAAACCACAATTACGTCAGCTTCCAAATGCTCGGTCTGGACCACGATTATTCCCCGCTTCCAATCCGAAGTTCGGGCAAGCCATAGCGTGTACGTCAGGCCGCCCGACGTACTTTGAAAGGAACCGCACGGTGCCAAATCGACATGTCAACGCGATTGTGGTCGGGTCCGGGGCCGGCGGCGGCGTAGTGGCCAAGGAGTTGGCCGTTGCCGGGCTGACGGTCGTACTCTTCGAGCGCGGATCGTGGGCTTCCTACAAGACACACGGCGACGATGAACTGATGTCGCAACGGACTACGGTCCTGGGGAACGGCTATGGTCCCGACGATCGCAACTATCGCCGCGTCGTGGTCGAGCCGGACGGTTCGACGCGGATTGTTCGGCCCAGCGAAGGGGCGTATAACAACGTGGCCGCTTGCGTCGGCAGCGGAACCGTGGTTTACGGCGCGATGGGCTGGCGCTTTATGCCGCAGGATTTCAAGATGCGGTCGACGTATGGTCCGCTCGCGGGCTCGACGGTCGAGGACTGGCCGATCAGCTACGACGACCTCGAACCTTGCTATGAAAAAGCGGAATGGGAGATCGGCGTTTCGGGCGACGACAACCGGAACCCCTTTGCGCCGCCGCGCAAGAAACCGCAACCGATGCCCGCATTGCCGTACACCACGGAGGCGCATATGCTGGAGGCGGCCGCCAAGCGGCTGGGCTGGCATCCGTTTCCCATACCGATGCTGCGCAATTCGGTGCCGTACAATGGCCGCAATGCATGTACGCACAGGATGAACTGCGTCGGCTTCGCTTGCCCAATCGATGCCAAGAATGGCACGCAGAACACGGTGATCCCCGTCGCGCTGGCCACCCGCCACTGCGAGCTGCGCACCGAATCGGTCGTCAGCGAGATCATGGTCGACGACCACGGCCGGGCCCAGGGCGTGAAATACTTCGACGACGCCGGCCGATTGAACGTTCAGACCGCGGACCTGGTCGTCGTTTCCGCTTCGGCCACGGAAACCGCCCGCTTGCTCTTGAACTCCCGCTCGAAATTGTTCCCTCACGGGGCGGGCAACAACAATGACTGGGTGGGGCGAAACCTCCAAGGACACGCCTACACCGGCGCCTGCGGATTCGTTGACGCGAACCTCTGCGACGGGCTGGGACCGGGGGCTTGCATTGCTTTTTGCGACTTCAACCACGGCAATCCGGGCATTCTCGGCGGCGGCATGCTGGCCAACGAGTTTACCGCGCTGCCCTACCTCTTCAGCCATATTCGTCCGCCCGGGCGCCGCGCTGGGGCCGCGCAGACAAAGACTTCCAACGACGCTGGTACAAGCACACCATGCGGGTCATGGGTCCCGTTCAGGAAATGCCCGTCTTTGACGCCCGCGTTCTGGTCGATCCGGTCGTCAAGGATCACTGGGGCATTCCCGTCGCCCGGCTTTCCGGCAGCCGGCACAAAAGCGATATAGAAACCGCAAAGTTCCTTTCCAAGAAGGCCGAAATCCTGCTCAAGGAAGCGGGCGCAAAACAAACGTGGCGCAACGTGCCCGGCATGGGCCTCAGCGGCGGACAGCACCAGGCCGGAACATGCCGCATGGGCGCCGATCCGAAGACCTCGGTAACGAACCGCTACGGCCAGATCCATGAAATCGACAATCTCTTCGTGGCCGACGGAAGTTTGCATGTCACCAACGGCGGTTTCAATCCGGCGTTGACCATCATGGCGCTGGGTTACTGGGTCGGCGGCTACATTGCGCGGGAGTGGAAAGGCACCCGTTTCCGCTCGAATTGAATCTTCCACGCGGGAGTTCTCCTGCCCTTGACAAGCCCGCCTTCCCGTGTGACAATCCCTAATGGTGGTCTTCCGGCGGGAGCCAGACAACGCATGACGTAAGCCGGGATCGCCGGGCTTTTCTAAAAGGGCACAGTCGTTTGCGGGTTGAGGGACTCGCCATGATACCGGGTGCTCTTTCTATCATTCTTCTTATTCTCATTGTCTTTCCCGTTTTCGCCCAGTCATCGCCGTCGAAGCAGCCGCCTCCGGACGCGGCCGCGCTGGCGCAGGCAATAAAGGTATGCAAGGAAGTCTACGGCGAAGAATACGCCGCTTGCAGAAAGGACGACGACCGGCAGCATTTTGCGGCGCGGCTGTTGGCGAAGGCGCGGCAGAACGACGACAACCTCGCGATGCAGTTCGCGCTCTTGCGTTTGGCGAGGGACGTTGCCACACAAGGCCATTGCGGCCCGATCGCGATGGAGGCCGTGGACGCGATGGACGAAGTGTTTGCCGTCGATGCGATCGCGATGAAGTCGGCGGTCCTGGCATCGCTGGCCGCGGCCGGCCGGCCGCCGTCTCGGCACAAATACGTTGCCGTACAGTCGCTGCGATTGGTCGCGCGGGCGGTACGCGACGATAACTATCCTGCCGCCTCCCCGCTGGCGGAATTGGCGCTGGCGGAAGCCGGCAAGGCGCACGACCGGCAGTTGCTCGCGCTGGTCAAAGACCGAATCGCCGAGACGTCGGCCGAGGCCGAATTGTACGAGCAGGTCAAGGCGGCGCGCCTTGTATTGCAGAAAACGCCGCGCGATCCGGCGGCGAACTTGGCCGTGGGCAAGTATTGTTGTTTCGTCAAAAACGACTGGGAGCGCGGCCCCGCCAAGCTCTTGCGCGGCAACGACGAGGCGTTGAAAGCGGCGGCAAAACGAGAGATCGCCGGCGCCGCGTCAAGCGACGAGCAGGTCGCGCTAGGCGACGTCTGGTGGAGGCTTGCGGAACAGGAGAAAGGGCCGGCAAAAGCCGCCTACCAGCGGCGGGCCGGCTATTGGTACCAGGGCACATTGCGCGGGCTCTCCGGCGTGGAGGCCGACAAAGTGGCAAAGCGGCTGAAGGAGATCGCCCCGCTGGCCGCGGCGGACAACGCCACCGCAAGCTTAGTCAAAACCGCCGCTGTGGGAGGCATGGCAGCCGCGCAGCGGGTCGAAGGGCAATGCTTCGAGGACGTCCCCTGGGGCCATTGCCGCCTGATCGGCTTTAACGTCACGACCTCGTCGGCATCCCAGAACCAAAACGGCAATTCGATCACTTCATTGCAACCCATTTACGCCGTCGGCGGCGACTTGCTGCCGACGAAGACCTACGGCAAGCCTTCGGAGATGGCCGTCCGCGTCCTCGCCAAACCGGGTTACGCCGTCGGCGGCTTGGCGGCCGTCGCCGGCGATCGCGTGATCGGACTGCAAGTCATCTTCATGCGCCTCAAAGACGGCCGGCTGGACCGGACCGATTCCTACGCCAGCGACTGGCTCGGCGGCGGGGCACCCGCGCAGCGGGTCGGCGGACAGGCGGAGGTCCGCTTGGGCTGCGACGGAAAGATGGTCGTGGGAGTGTATGGCGAGTGCGGACGCGAATTGACCAGGTTAGGATTGGTGCAGGCGGAATGACGTCGGGATGCTAAATTGTGCTTTTTGCGTTTCCATTGGCAATCAGAAGCGCGGAGGGTATCAACGGATGATCGACCTTGACGTCGATGCCTTTGGATAACGCGAGATTGCAAAGACCGATTCCCCAAACGCAAAGTACCTCGTCCACGCTGAGGTGAAAGACGCCGGTTGATGAAAGCCGTTTGTGAACCTTCAGCATCTCGTGAACACTTTCGTTGACGAGCGCAGCGTCACGAGCCAGATTGTATACACGGGATTGAGTGCTTTGTACTTTTCACCCGCTTTGATTTGGCCGGCATACACTTCGCAACCGGTGAAGACGATTCGCTGCACAAGGCCTTCGTAGGTCGTCAGTTGCATCTCAACGTCGTAGATCGCGCCGGTGCGATCAATTGCCTTGATGTCGAGAACCGACAGCTTGTCGTCTTGAAAGTCTTGCAGGTTGAACGGATTCTCCAGCGTGACCTCGACAATTGGTTCCTCCAGCCCAAGGATCGCGTTAAGCAGGCTGACCAGGACGATGCGGTTCTCCGGCGTCCCGAAGGTCTTCTTGAAGGCGAAATCGTTGATCGGTCGGATTCCAAGCGGCATGATGGTCCCTAAAACTCCGCGCTCCCCGGCGTCCGGGGATACGGGATCACATCGCGAATATTGCCCATGCCGGTAATAAAAAGCAGCACCCGCTCGACGCCCAGGCCGAAGCCGCTGTGCGGCACGGTGCCGTAGCGGCGGAGGTCGAGATACCACCAGTAGCCTTCGGGGCTCAACCCCTGCTCCTTCATGCGCATTTCCAGCACTTCCAGCCGCTCTTCGCGCTGGCTGCCGCCGATGATTTCGCCGACCTTGGGAACCAGAACGTCCATCGCCCGGACGGTGCGGCCGTCGTCATTGAGCTTCATGTAGAAAGGCTTGATCGAGCGCGGATAGTCGTAGAGGATCAGCGGCGACTTGAAATGCTCCTCGGTCAGGAAGCGCTCGTGCTCGGCCTGCAGGTCGTGGCCCCAGCCGACGGGAAACTCGAACTGCTTGCCCGACGACTTGAGGATTTCGACCGCCTCGGTATACTGCAGGCGGATGAAATTGCTCGATAGGACGTGATGGAGCGTGTCGATGACCGTCTTGTCGACGCGCTCGCGGAAGAACTCCATGTCCTCACCGCAGCGATCCAGCACGTCGCGGAAAATCCGTTTCAGAACCGCTCGGCAAGGTCCATATTGTCGGCCAGCTCAAAGAAGGCTGCTTCCGGCTCGACCATCCAGAACTCCGCCAGATGCCGCGGCGTGTTGGAGTTCTCGGCGCGGAATGTGGGGCCGAAGGTGTAGCACTTGCCCAGCCCGCAGGCGTAGGTCTCGGCCTCAAGTTGCCCGCTGACGGTCAAATAAGCGGCCCGCTGGAAGAAGTCCTGGGCGTAGTCAACGTTATTCTCCACCCGCGGCGGGTTGGCAATGTCAAGCGTCGTAACCTTGAACATCGCCCCGGCGCCTTCGCAGTCGCTGGCCGTGATGATCGGCGTGTGGACGTAAAGAAAGCCTTCCTCTTGGAAGAAGTCGTGGATCGAGCGGCAGACGCAGTTCCGCACGCGGGCAATGGCGCCGAACGTGTTCGTTCGCGGGCGGAGATGGGCAACCGTGCGGAGGAACTCGAAGCTGGCCCCTTTCTTCTGGATCGGAAACGTCTCGGCGTCGGACCAGCCGTGGACGATGACCGAACGGGCCTCGACCTCGGTCGCCTGGCCCTTGCCCGGCGAGGCCTTGACGATTCCTTCCACGCTCACGCTGCACCCCACCGTAAGCCGCTTGATTTCCGACTCGTAGTTCGGCAGGGCGGCCGGCGCGATGACCTGGATATTGCCGAACGACGAGCCGTCGTTGAGCTCCAGGAAACTGAAGCCGGCCTTGGAGTCGCGGCGGGTGCGGACCCAACCTTGGAGCAGGACTTCCGCGCGACCGATTCCGCGCGGCGGGCTTGGGCAACGGAGAGTTTCTTGTTGTTCATACGACCTCCCTGAGTTTGTTCTTCTCGATTCTCTGCCGTTTCCAGCCGTGCGACGTCTGGACATGACTCGCGCGCACCCATTTTGCCACACTCGCGCGGAACTGGGAATAATGGAATCGCTCGGCCAGCCGCACGACGAATCCTTCCTGCCGAGCAGTATTTTTTGGAATGAATCGTTCGACCAGAGTTTCGGCCCACAGTCCGTCGTAAAGGATTGGGACGTGCTCCACCCCTATGAAGCGGAACCATTCCAGGCTGGCATCCCAGTCGAGGCAGATATTAGCGTCATTCCAAATCGAAAATGCCTCGAAATAGGACGCCAAGCTGCCATAGGGAATTGAGTGCTTCGCCCAAAGGTTCTCGCCGCATAGTCGCCAGCCTTGCGGGATATTCCAGCCGATCTGCGACTGATAGTTCTTGATCCAATCCCTCGTCGGGTGGCTTGGAGAATCGACACTCCGTGCGTGAACGTGATCGGTGTAAATCGTCGTATTCTCGCCGTCGCGTTTCTCGCTGATGATTACCCGCTTGCCGTGGAAGCGGTGCGTATCTTGCAGAACGCGATCGTCGTCCGTTCGGCCCGGTGAATTAGGCAAGTGGTAGGTGCGGGGATACTTGAACCATTTCAGGAAGAAAGGGAGAACGCCACCGGCAGCCAAGATTCTCTGCACCGACTCGTCGCTAAACAGCTCGCCGCGAACGCGCCGCCCATCCTTGAGGATCATATTGCCCCACTTGTCCCAACGTTCGTCAGGATAAAGCTGATCG
The DNA here is from genome assembly GCA_963780045.1 of uncultured Planctomycetia bacterium. GTDB lineage: Bacteria > Planctomycetota > Planctomycetia > Pirellulales > Thermoguttaceae > JANXQG01. The sequence goes on from CAVZZZ010000001.1 coordinate 252,066, forward strand.
GGCAAGATGGCCGCGGCAATTCCCGCCGCGGCCCGAATCTCTTCGCAGGAAAGAACGGTCTGTTCGGCCAGAATGTGGTGGTGCTCGCAAAGGGTCGCCCCATTGTCGAGATAATATCCGCCGTCGTCGAAGAGGCGGCCTTCCATAATGTGATGCGCGATCTTGGCTGCAACTCCGCAGATCACGCAACGGCTGCTGTCGCGGGCGAAAACATGTTCGCGGAATCTGTCTGCGGTCAGGAGTTCCACTGTCGTTCCTTACGCAGTTGCTGCGGGCATACGGTCCTGAACAAACTGCCGAATCAATTTCGCCGCCGCGACCGCCTCGCGAACTTCGTCCAGTTCGGGCCAGAACTCGTCGTCGTATCGGGTTTGCACGGCGTACGGATTGAGTTGCAGCGCGAGCGGCTCCAGCGTCTTGAACGCGGGGTCGGCCGGCAGGCAACAATCCAGTAACCGTTTCAGGTCATGAACCAAAGGAAAGGTCAAATTGCGTTCAATAAGAAACGCCTTGAGTGACTTTTCGGCGGCCTGCTGACAATGAAAACAGGCTGTGTCAAGCGACTCGTCGGCCGCCATGCAAAGTTCGGCATTCTTGAGATCGCTTTCGGACTTCCGCAGCCATCCCAAAGCGACATCGTGATTACTCTTCATAGAGCACCTTGCCTTCTCGCAACACCGTGGTCACGAAAGCGGCGCTGGCGCCGCGCCAATCGTCAACTTCCGCCGGCGTGTAAACGACCACTTCCGCATCGACGGACAGCGGCAACTCGGAAAGCGCTGCATAGTATGGAATCGAACGACGGTGACGCGGCAACGTCGAGTCCTGAACGATCAGTAGATCAATATCGCTGTTGGGCCGAAAGTCGCCGCGGGCGCGACTGCCGAATAAGACGATTCGTCGCGGATTTCCGACGCGTCGAATACGATTGACAATATCGGCGAGAATGGCGGCGTCGAGACTAAAAGGCTTGGCTTCCATGAGACCTCAAGAAAACGTTCACTCCCCGCACCCCGCCAGCCAGCGCTCGGCATCCAGCGCGGCCATGCAGCCGGTGCCGGCGGCGGTGACGGCCTGCCGATAGTAGTCGTCGGCCACGTCACCGGCGGCGAACACGCCGTGTACGCTCGTGTTGGTCCGGCCGGGCACCGTCCAGCGGATGTATTTCTTGTCGGTCAGTTCCAGCGCGCCCTGCAGGAAGGCCGTGTTGGGCGTATGGCCGATGCCGAGGAAGAAACCGCGGATCGGCATTTCCAGGTCCGCCTCGCCCACAGTGCTTTTCAACCTCATGCCGGTCACGCCGTCGTTATCGTTGCCCAGCACTTCCTCCACCGTGCGGTTCCAAAGAAAGTCGATCTTGGGGTTGGAAAGGGCACGCTCAGCCATGATCTTCGACGCCCGCAGCCGGTCGCGGCGGTGGACCATGTGGACCTTGCTGGCGAACTTGGTCAGATAGGTGGCCTCTTCCACGGCCGAGTCCCCGCCGCCGATGACGGCAATTTGCTTGCCCTTGTACCTCGCCAGGGCGCCGTCGCAGACCGCGCAGCCGCTGACCCCGCGGTTCTTGTATTTCTCCTCCGACGGCAGGCCGAGATAATTCGCCCGCGGCCGGTGGCAACGATCACCGATTGCGCCGTGTAGCAGGTATTATCGGAGGCAAACAGCCGGAACGGGCTGCCTGTGAAGTCGACGCGCTGAACGTCTTCCGCGACGACTCGCGTGCCGAAGTTCACAGCCTGCTGCCGCATCAGGTAGACCAGCTCGAGCCCGTCGATGCCGTGCCCCTTGTGTGGCCGCAAGAAATGGCGGGTCTCGGCGGGAATCGCCGATTCGAGGTAGGCGGCCACGCTGCCCGCCGGAAAGCCCGGGTAATTCTCGACTTCAGTCGTCAAGGCAAGCTGGCCCATGGGAGGCATGCCCGCCATCTGGTTCTGTGAACTGTCCGTGCCCTCGAAAACCAGCGGCTGCAGCTCGGCGCGGGCGGCGTAAATGGCGGCGGTCCAGGCGGCTGGCCCGCTGCCGATGATAATCAACTTTTCGATCATGGATTTCTCTCGTAAGGATTGAGAGTACTTATTATAGCGCAATCGGGGCACGCGCCTATGGCTCGTTTCGGCTTGCGCCATCTCGTGATACAATTACGAGGCAGCAGACCCGAATGCACGACAATCCCCCCGACCAATCGCCCGAACCGCAGCCGGCCGGCATGACGCCGGGGCAACTGGCCGAGGCCCGGCAATACGGCCGGTACTCGCTTGTCTGTACGCTGGCCGACAAACTGCTGGATGTTGTCTACTTGGCTGTGGCCGCGTTCTTGCTCGCGCGGCCGCTCGATGCGTGGTTGAGCGCCGCCTGGCCGCCGCTGGCTCGGTGGGCCTCGTTGCGGCTGGTGGCGCTGTATCTGGTCATTACGCTGCTTCACATGGCCGTGTCGCTGCCGCTGTCGTTCTATGTGGGCCACGTCCTCGAACATCGCTTCCACTTGAGCAAGCTCAGCATCGGCGGCTGGATCTGGCGCTACGCCAAGCGGAACGCCCTGGCGATGGCCTTCGGCGCGGCCCTTATCGTCGGCCTCTACTGGCTGATCTGGACGACCGGGCGGTGGTGGTGGCTGGCGGCGGCCGGGGCGTTCTTCGGCGTGACGATCATCCTGGGCCGGCTTTTTCCGCTCATCATCCTGCCGCTGTTCTACAAGATCGAGCGCCTGGACGCACCCGAGCTGGCCGAGCGCATGAACGAGCTGGCGGCCGGCACCGGGCTGGGCATCGAAGGCGTCTACCGCATCGTGCTCAGCCAGGAAACGGTCAAGGCCAACGCCATGCTCGCCGGAGTGGGGCGCTCGCGGCGCGTGCTGCTGGGCGATACGCTCTTGAACCAATTCACGCCCGATGAGATCGCCGTCGTGTTCGCCCACGAGATCGGCCACCACGTCTTCCGGCACGTCCGCAAGATGCTGATAACAGGCCTGATCGTCAGCGCGCTTGGCTTTTGGATTTGCGACCGGCTGCTGGCGGCACTTGTCGCGCAGGGCGGCGGACCGTTGGACTACGCCGCGCTGCCCGTATGGACCTTGCCCGGCATTCTGCTGATTCTGACGCTTTTCAGCATGCTGCTGGAGCCGCTGATGAACGCCATAAGCCGGCGGCACGAGCGGCAGTGCGACCGCTACGCCTTGGAGCGGACGCGGCAGCCGGGAGCCTATGTTTCCGCCTTCCGCAAGCTGGCCCAGCAGAACAAGGACGATCCCAACCCTCACTGGCTGGAAGTCCTCTGGCTGCACGACCATCCGCCGATCGCGGAGCGCTTGGCGATGGCGGAGACTTCAACGATTCCTGTTCCACGTTAGCGCTAGCGGCGCTCCCGCCAAGGGAAACACGACGAGAGACAGTAGTCCGAATCCGTGGGCGAAAAATGGCAGCCAATTGGGGTGTTCGTATCAATGCTGCCACCAGAAGAGAGCGAGCAAGACGCACAACGCCATCCAGACGCCGGTTGCGGCCGAGACCGTCGGCCAGCCGATCAGCCTGCGGCGGCGCGCGGCGACGAATGCCCAGGTCGTCCCCAGAAGGAAAATCACTCCAACCAAAATCGTAATGCCTTCATCAAGCGCCTGCTTGGCTTCGCGCGTCAGAACGAAATGCGAAAACAAGATGACGCCGACAGTCAATGCCGGGACGCCGCAGAACAAGATTCCAAACAAGTTCGGCCGGCCGGCCTGACCGATGGTAGCCGTGCATGTCAGCGCAAGCCACGTTCCCAGCAGCGCCAACGGAAGATAGACTTGGAAAGGAACCAGCGACCTGGGACCAGTGTCCGCCGAGGGAAGAATCGCGTACAGCGCCAGGTATGCCGCGGCCCAGATGGCCCAAGCGAATGCCACACTGATGCCGGCGGCCCTGAGCATTGTGCGCGACATGTCCGGACTGGTCATCGGCCGCGCGGCTTGGAACGGTCCCATTTCCAGCGTTCCACCGAGACTGTTGGTGTTCGCGTTTCCAAATATCAGGCCGACGATCAGCCCGCCCACGGGCAGCATTGCACCGGCGGCAGTCGCCAATTCGAATAACTCTCGAGGATTTCGATTAAACGCAAGCCACGCAAAAAACCCTACGGTCAAAGCCATAAGAACGATGGCGGGCAATGCCCATCCTTTCTGCCGCCATTCGAACCAGAACTGGGCTTGCGCGGGAGAACGGAACGGCAGGCCGGCCTCCGGGGCGGGGTCCAGCAACCTTTCGAGCAGCCGGCCCAGCCAGCGGAAAAACTCGGGAGTCTTCAGGTATTCGCCGCAACGGCCGCGCGCCACGCCGACAATTGCCACGAAATACGATCCGGCCGCCATCGCCAGCATGGTCACGCCGTCTGCCGCGGTGACTTCCCGCCACATGTGCGCCGGCGCAGAGAACACCATGCCGTACCGCGAATGGAACCAGAGCCCGCCACTGGTCAACACGGGGATGCCGAGGAGAAAATGCCAGGGCGACTTTTCGGTTAGCCAAAACACGGCCGCGCACGCCGCCAGGGCGACAGACATGAACAGGGCCGGGCCCCAGAGCGGCCAATTCACCTTGAAAAGGGCGTTTATCACCGCAATGCTCAGCAGACACTCCAGCGCCATTAAGACCATCGCCGGCAACAACTGCCAGGCGACGATGACGGAGTTCGGCGCGGGGAACGCGCGGAACCGTGAAGGGTTCCCCATGGCGGCGAAAAGGGCCGCTCCGAAAACCGTTGCATTGACGAACAGCATGGTCGCATGGATCGAGATCATGCTGCTGTCTTCGGGATTGATGGCCCCGTCGCGCCGCAGCGATGCCAGAACGACGATCGACAGGGCGTTGCCCGTCAAAAACGCGCCAGGGAGAGTCCATTTTCCGCGGGCGAACAATTCCCAAGTGAGCGCTGTGGGGATCGATTTCATGACAGCTTCTCCTTAACCTCATTGTCGCCTTTCGCTCCGCGAAAGCAGCGTACAAAAACTGCTACTTTCGCGGAGCGAAAGGCAACTTTGTTAACCTTGAATTCGCGACACGAAAACCTCTTCCAACGACAACGCGGTGTCGCCGACGACCGTTCCGCCAATCGCCGCGGCCGCCCGCCGCAACTGCTCGCTCTCGCCGCTGCAGACGTAGGTCCATTCCGCCCCCTCGCCCGCGCAAGACAGGCTCCCTACTAGCGACGGAGCTTGAGCGACGGGCTGCCCGAATCGCAGCGTCACGCGGCGATGCGTATCTTTGATTTCATCCATCGACGATGCGAGCATGACCCGCCCCTGGTGGATGATCGCCACCCGGTCGGCCACGCGCTCGATCTCGTCCAGCAAATGGGAGGAAAAGAATACGGTTCGTCCCTCGTCGGCAATCGTGCGGATGATGGCCCCCAGAATATCGCGGCGGACGACCGGGTCGAGGCCCGACGACGGTTCATCCAACACGAGCAGCTCGGGCCGATGCGCCAGTGCTACCAGCAGGCCCGTCCGCGCCCGCTGGCCGCGGGAAAGCGTGCTGATCCGCGCCTTGGCGTCGAGATCGAAGGCCTGCCGCAGCTCCTCGGCGTAGGCTTCGTCCCAGGTTGGATAGAAGGCCCGCGTGTAGCGCAGCAGCTCGCCGACCCGCATCCAATTGGGAAGATCGCGTTCTTCGGACAGGTAGCCAATGCGGCCCAATGTGCCGACCGGATTCCCGACCGGGTCGAGGCCGAACACCTGCACCGTTCCCGTTTGCGCCTTGAGCATCCCCAGGATGTGCTTGATCAGCGTCGTTTTGCCGGCGCCGTTGCCGCCGATCAGGCCGAAAACGCCGCCGCGCGGCACGGCCAGCGAGACGTCGTCAAGCGCCTCTTGTTGCCGAAATGGCGCGTGAGCCGGCGGATATCAATGATGGGAGGAGAGGAGCTGGGAAAGGGTTCGTTCATGGGTTCATTCCTCGTTGCGGGAGGTTTGCATGGCTTTGTCGCGCTGTTCGACCAGTTTGACCAGCTCGTCGAACTGAATGTCCATTTGCCGCGCCTCGGCCAGAAGCGCGTCGATGCGATCGGTAATGATCTTGACCCTTTCGCGGCGGGCCAGCACGGAGACACCCTCGGCGACATAAGTTCCGGCCGTGCGGCGTTTCTCGACCAGACCGGCCGACTCGAGCTCGCGATAGGCGCGGGCCACGGTGTTGGGATTGACGATCAGCCGATCGGCCAGGACGCGAATGGGCGGCAGTTCGTCCTCCGGCTTGAGCCGGCCCGATGCGATCGAGTATTTGATCTGGTTGACAATCTGCAGATAGATCGGCACGCCGTCGTTGGCCGTGATGTGGATTTGCATGGCTTTCTTGTCCCCGGACGAGAACTCGCCGCCGCATGTATGCTTGTACTAATTCAATGATACAAGATTCTGGCGGCGGCGTCAAGGGGATGATCGGAAAGATTTGTGTGACGAGAAGCTCTTGGAGGCTTCGGAGGTCGCCAGAAACGGCAAGGATAGGCCAAGGCACCGGCCATTTTACCGAGTTTGGATGCGATCTCAGCGCCGGTTTATTCGTCGCAAACTATTGCTATTTCACAGCTTACAGCAAGCGCCGTGAGATCACATTATTGTCGATGCGAGTCCAGCTCCGCGTCCAACGCCTGCAATTGGCTTTCGTCCAGCTTCAAGCTGGCCGCAGCGACGTTTTCTTCGAGGTGGTCCACGCGCGATGTTCCGGGAATCGGCAGCATGACGGGCGATCGCGCGAGCAGCCACGCCAGGGCGACCTGCGACGGCGTTGCCTTGCATTCCGCGGCCACCCGATTTATGGGACTCTCTTGGCCGGGGAGTTTTCCGGCCGCCAGGGGGAACCAGGGAATGAAACCGATTCGGTGCTCTTGGCAATACTCAAGAACGTCGTCGGCGTGCCGATCGACCACGCTGTAGCGATTCTGCACGCTCACGATGGGAACGATCGTTTGCGCATGCTCGATCTGCTGCACGCTCACTTCCGACAGGCCGATGTGCGTGATTTTGCCCTCCGCCTGCAGCTCCTTCAGTGTGCCGAGCTGGTCCTCGGCCGCAACCTTCGGATCAATGCGGTGCAACTGATAAAGATCAATGCGGTCCAGGCGCAATCGGCGGAGGCTGCCTTCGCAGGCGGACCGCAGGTGTTCGGGCCGTCCGTTTTCAACCCAGCGGTTTGGCCCCGGCCGGTCGAAACCGCCCTTGGTGGCAATGACAAGTTGCGGCGGATAAGGATGCAGGGCCTCGGCAATGAGTTCCTCGCTGACGGCGGGCCCGTAAGAGTCGGCCGTGTCGATGAAGTTGATTCCCAATTCGACCACTCGCCGCAGGACGCGGATGCACTCTGCCCGGTTCGCCGGCTCGCCCCAAATCCCGTCGCCCGTTATTCGCATCGCGCCGAATCCCAGCCGCACGATATGGAGATCGTCCCCGAGTACGAATTCGCCCACCTTTCTGGCAAGCTCATCTCTAGTGGCTTTGGGATGCTTTGTTTTCGTTATCGCCATTTTTCGTCTCCTTTTTTTGACGTCCATGACAGTTGCACTCCTACTGAGTGAATACTACGCATCGGGACAAGCGAGGGAAAGCTCGGCTACCGGCCGGCCTCGGTCCGTGCCGCGTTCATGGACTCATACAGTTCCTTCTTGCCGCGGGTGAAAATATCTCCGTGACTCGCGCCGGCGATGACGCGGAGGGTGACAATACCTTTGAACTCCTTGGCCAGCGTCCGGCTCATTGCCAGCGGTATGACCGTGTCCTTGTCCCCGTGGATGATCCACGCCCTGCCGTGGTTCTTCGCTAACTCTTGCAAGCCGGCGCGGTTGTCGAAGGAGTGCTGGAAGGGGAACGTCTTGGGGATTCCAAAGCGGAGCAGCGCCATCTCCGCCGTGCTGGTGAAGGGGGCGCAAAGGACCGCCCGGCGGAGATGAAACTCTTCCACCGCCAGCAGGGCCGCGGCGCATCCCGGCGAATGCCCGAGACGCACATCCGCTCCGGCAGGTCGGCAGCGCCGAAGTGTATCTGTTTCGCCGCTGCCAGAACGGATTCCTTCAGGTTTTCTGCGCATGAACATATTCTAGGCATCCACGGAACCACCGGCGTCGGCGGAGCGCTTATCCAAAAAGCAGATCAAACCCTACGACAAAAATCCCCGCATCGATCATGGCATGACTTGACCACGGCCCCAAGAGCGAGCCGCTGCGTTGATAGATCAAGGCCCAGGCCGCGCCGCCAATGGCTACGCATAGCGAGAACAAGACGGCCGGCAGCGTCAGGCCGCCGAAAAAGCTCGCCAACAGGACGACGTGATGGGCGGTGAAGGCTACGGCGGAAACAGCGATCGCGGCCGCCACCGGCATGTAGCGCCGCAGACCGCCGAAGACGAACCATCGCCAGTAGTATTCTTCCAAGAGCGAATGGACGAGCGAAAGCAGCGCGGCCCCCGCGATAAACGCCGCGGGGCTGCCCATGCCGAACGACTGTGCCTTCGCCCGAATCATCGTCGCCGACTCCGCCAGGATGTGCTGCGGCTTGAGCCATAGGAAGTACATGAGCAACATGCCCGCTACGACGGCGACGCCGAGCAACAAGCCCTCCTTGACGCCCGCCGTCCGAGTCATCGGCAGCCGCAGCTTTTGACGGCAAACGATAGTTACCCAAATCGCCGGCAGGACGAACTGCACGACTTTTGCCGCTCCGTAGGCCGCCTGCACCGGGCCCGATTCATGCCCGGCAAGGACGACCAGGTAAACCCATGCCGCGGCAAACGGAAAGATTGCCGCAACGACCAAAACGGCAATCTCTGCGAGGCGCGAAGGTGGCGTGGTTAGGTCTCTGGAAGTCATTGCGAGCGGTCCTTGTCTGTTACAGGCGAGGACTGCCCGGCATTATAACGCCCAACGTAGCAGGCACACTTCGGCGTGCCGTTCGCTTTTTTATCAGGCGAAGCGGACGGCACGGCGGAGCGTGCCTGCTACTTTTCTTGACCGCCGCTACTTGATAAACAGCATTTCCTGGTAGGTCGGCAGCGGCCAATGGTCGTCGGCCACGATGCATTCCAGTTCGTCAGCCACTTTGCGGACCGCCACCATCGCCGGCACGAGTTTCGTGCAGTAGCACTTCGCCTCCTCCAGCAGGCTGCCGTGGGAATGGTGCCCGGCGGCCTTCTCCAGCGCGGCCGTCGAATCCTGCAATTCCTTCACCAGCGCGGTCACTTTGTCCAGCGTGTCGGTGTCGAACGTGTAACCGACCGCTTTCAAGTTCGCGCACGTAACCGCCAGTTCGCCCTGATAGCGGATTGCCGCGGGGAAGATCATCGTCTTGGACATCTCGATCGTCTGCTTCGCCTCGACGTTGATCGACTTGATGTAGTGCTCGAGATAAATGTCCATGCGGCTCTCCATCTCGCGACGGCTGAGCACGTTGTACTTCTCGAAAAGCTCCATGACCTCTGGCGACCGCAACACGGGCAGGGCGTCCACGGTGGTCTTGAGGTTCGGCAAGCCGCGTTTCTCCGCCTCCTTGTGCCATGCCTCCGAATAGTTGTCGCCGTTGAAGACGATCGCGCCGTGCTTGTCATAGATGTCCTTCAACAGCGTCTGCACCGCGCCGGGCAGCTTGGCGGAATCGCCGCCGCCGGCCTTCTCCAGCGCCGTCGCGCAGTAGTCCAGCGACTCGGCCACGATCGTGTTCATCGCCACCAACGGGCCGGCGATCGACTGGCTCGAGCCGACCGCGCGGAACTCGAAGCGATTGCCGGTAAAGGCGAAGGGGCTGGTGCGGTTGCGGTCGCCGGCGTCCTTGGGCAGAGGCGGCAGGACGTCGACGCCGACGGTTAGAGTCCCCTTCCCCTTCGATGCCTTCGCTCCTCCCGCCTTGATTTGCTCGAAGATGTCGGTCAACTGGTCGCCCAGGAACACCGAGATGATCGCCGGCGGGGCCTCGTTCGCGCCGAGGCGGTGGTCGTTGCCCGCATGGGCGACAACCGCGCGGAGCAACGCCGCATACTTGTGTACCGCACGAATCACCGCAGCGCAGAAGACGAGGAACTGCATGTTCGCGTGCGGCGTGTGGCCGGGGTCCAGGAGGTTGCCCTGGCTGGCGCTGCCCAGCGACCAGTTGACGTGCTTGCCGGAGCCGTTGACGCCGGCAAACGGCTTTTCGTGCAGCAGGCAGGCCATGCCGTACTTCTCCGCCACGCGGCGGAGCGTGATCATGATAAGCTGCTGGTGGTCGGTGGCGACGTTGGCCGTCTCGAACACGGGGGCAATCTCGTATTGAGCCGGGGCGACTTCGTTGTGCCGCGTCTTGATCGGCACGCCCAGCTTGAACAACTCGCGCTCGACCTCCAGCATGAATGCCAGCACGCGCTCGGGGATCGCGCCGAAGTAATGGTCCTCGAACTCCTGTCCCTTGGGTGGCTTGGCGCCGAAGAGCGTGCGACCGGTTGTATACAAGTCCGGCCGGGCGAAATAGAAGTTGCGGTCGATGAGGAAGTACTCCTGCTCCGGACCGGCCGTCGACGAAACCAGCGCACCGTCGTGATGCCCGAAGAGCTTCAATAATCGCTGGGCTTGGGTGTTCAATGCCTGCATCGAGCGGAGCAGCGGCGTCTTCTTGTCCAGGGCCTCGCCGGTCCAGGAGAAAAAGGCCGTGGGAATACAGAGCGTCGTGCCATTGGGGTTTTCCAGGATGTACGCCGGGCTGGTCACGTCCCAGGCCGTGTAGCCGCGGGCCTCGAAGGTCGCGCGGATGCCGCCCGACGGGAAGCTCGATGCGTCCGGCTCGCCTTGGATCAGCGCGCTGCCGCTGAACTCGGCCACCGCGCCGCCGCTGCCGTCGGGGGCGAGGAAGCTGTCGTGCTTCTCGGCGGTCAGGCCCGTCAGCGGATAGAAAACGTGGGCGTAGTGCGTCGCGCCCTTTTCGATCGCCCAGGCCTTGATGGCCGAGGCCACGGTGTCGGCGACGGAGCAATCGAGCTTCTCGCCCTTCTCGATCGTTTTCTTCAACGACTTGAAAACCTGCTTCGGCAGCCGCTTTTGCATTTCCGCCAGACCGAAGACGTTCGAGCCGTAGATTTCGCTCGACGGCGTTTCGGCGAAGTTCAGCGGCGGTGAGAGGGGCTTGTATTTGGTGACGGCTTCAATCGCCTTGAGGCGTGACGAACTTCCGCTCATATGCTTATTCCGGAATTTTCCGGTATTAGAGAATCGAAAAATGGACCTTGCTGGGTAAATAGTGTAGCCGATTGGATTAGGTTGTAAAGGAGCTTGCACGATGGCACCGGGTTCTTGCGTCCGTCGCGCGACAATTGCGTGAATCCGCTGCACAAATATTGTGCAGCCTCCCGTCCAAGTTAGCCTTCTAGGTTACGGGCATTCGCTGTCGGCGCGGCGATACGCCGCTGGATCGCGAGATTTTTTTGCCGGGGTGATTTCGCGCATTTTCTCGAATAATAATGGGGTCTTGGAATCCACGGACCATCCAGGACGGGTCCAGGAAGGCCCTAGGACGGGGCCAATCTCGATTCAGGAACGGTCCAGGACCGATCCACGATTAAGAACGCCTACATGAATGGGCCAGGGATGAACCGCGGGCAACGAAACCGATGCGTTTGTTTCGTCGTTTTCAATCCGTGGCTGCCTCGTTTCTCATCGCTGACCGCTCCGCAGGCTGCCATTTTGGCAGTCGCGCGTCTTGCTCACAAAGAGCGCTTCGCCGAGATGTGTTCCGCCTCGCGGCTTTGCGCCGCTTGGCACACATCGCCGGCACCCGCCGCAAGTCCTTTCTTTACATATGTTTACACCAGCGCGACACCACGCCGTCAACCGACCCCCCCACACGAATGGGTTGGAACACATCTCGCGGCGTCCTCCGCGCGTCCGCCTGCCATTTCTGATTGTCAACATTAGTATACATAATGGGAGCACATAGCGTGCCAATCGCGCCGAATCCACGCGGACGGTACGATATGCAAGCCTCTGAGCAGGTCTTGTTCTCCGATAGGCTGCGGGGCTGCGTGCCCCGAAGGGGCGTCGGTTCGCCCAGCGAAGGGCGCAACCCTGGAAAACCGTCGCCATCAAGTCGATGTTTGCGGGCCAACGGCCCAATCGTTTACCTTGCGTTTCGGGTAAACGGTTGGCACGTTGGGCCGGAGCGAACCCTTTTTTGCCAATTCTGGATCCAGGGCTGCGCCCTTCGCTGGATTATCGGCTGGGCCTTCGGCCCGAAGATGTTCTTGACGTAACTCTTGAATCCGATTGCACTTGCGACTTCTGCCAGGGCTGGCGCTGCACTGGCGCTGCAAAGCAATGACTCTAGCGTTTGAACTCCTCACTTGCCACTTCCCACTCACCACTACCTGTGCTTCCTCCCAATGCACGATGTACGGCAACACATGGCATTCCAGCCCGAGGTTCTCTCGGTAGTAGCACTTTGAGAACTCGGTGCCGACGACGACGTAATCCGCTAGCGCGAACGTCGCACGGTCCCCGTAGTGGAAGTTGTGCAGCCAGAAAACGATTTTTGCCCCGTGCCGCTTTGCCAATTGTTGCACCGCGATCGAGGCCGGATCGCCGCCGTACGTGATGACGATATCCGGCCGGTTCTTGCGCAGAAAGATGTCGCACGCAGTCAGGAATGCTTTGACCTCCTTCGCGCCGAACCAGCCACCGCGCGTCGAGCGGTTCTCAAAAAGCGTGACGCGCACTTTGCCTTCCAAGAGGAAGATCATCCGCGCGTCATACTCGTCCCCCTCTCCCTCTGGGAGAGGGTTAGGGAGAGGGCGGTTTGTTGTATTCTGATGCTCCCCACTCCGTGCTTCCCGCTCTCCGCCCGCCATGGGAATCTTCGTCTTCCGCACCACGTACTTGATATTCCGCCGAAAGAGTTGCTCCTGGATCAGTCCCTCGCTGGCTTCGTCAAGCCGCGTTCCGCAGAATGCCATACAGTCAATACGTTGCGTGGCAAGCAACTTCAGTCCGTCACGAGTGGCGGTCGCCGCTCCGTTCGTGAAATCGACGAGACAGTGTGGCGAAACGAAGGCCATTTTGGAAGGAGCCTGACCCCCTGGCGTACCGCTTTTCCGTCCGTCCTTTTCCATCCAGTTCCGACCCATTGTCACCGCATTCTCCGCTACTATTGGAACTTCAGGGAATCCGGCTCGCCCCCTGCCAGCGCATACTCGACGGCGCGTTGCCACTCATCAGCGACACCGGGATCGGCAGGCGAGCCGTCCTCGAGCAGAGACATTCCTCCCAAAAGTCCACCTAGATCGTCGGACTTGGTGCGCACGTACAATTGTTCGAGGTAACGGAACATGGCGGCGTACGCCTGTTTATCTGTCATGGTGCTCATAGACGACTCCTCAGTTGCCAGAAAGACCTGTCTGCTGGTTAAATGATCGCGGCGTTTGATTCAAGCCGCCGTTTATGATTACTCCGTTCCGGGTTTCTGTCCACACCTGCGTGCCGTTCGGGAGTGTTTTCGCCGACCATGTGTTGCCAAACTTGTCTTCGCCGAGCGTAGTTGAATGGTCGCTTGCGACCTCTCGAAGGAGTTCTCTATTTGCCGCGCTATCTGGCAAATGACCGGGGGAGTCGCGGAAAATGTGCTGAACCTGTCCAGGGTTTCCAGGAAACGTGTTGTCCGCGGGCTTGCCGGAGTCATCGCCGCCGCTTCCGTCGCCGTCGCCCGCGCCTCCATCATCGCCCGCACCGGCCGGTTCGCCGCCTTCACCGCCTCCATTATCTCCCCCGCCGCCGGGTCCGTCAGGCCCCGGCCCGCCGTTGGGGTTGCCCCCGACGGGCTGCTGGCCGCCGCCGTCGCCGCCGCCGGAGCGGATGGTGCTTAACGCTCCCACGATTCCGAGGATTGGCGGGCCCCACTGCTGTATTTGCTGGTTCAGCCACTGTCCCCAATTCTGCGGCGGCTGCGCTGGCGGTTGCTGGCCCGGCGGCGGCTTCTGCTGCTGCCCCGGAAACTGAGGGACGCCGGGAATGTTGGGGAAGTTAGGCCCTCCGCCACCTGGGACATTTCCCGGCCCGTTCATTATCTGCGCGTGGAGGTCCTTGCCCTCAGCCAAGGTAAGGCTCAAGGAAGCGGCCATCGCAAGCGATCCGGCGTCGCCCCCTGCGCCGAGCGATTCGAGCGCAAGATGCGCGTCCCGCGCGTTCTGCGTGTAGGACTGGCCGGCCCCGTCCATTGCGGCGTTGTAGATCTCGTCAGAAGCATTGGGATCCCCCGTCCAGAGCCAGCGCCATGGCGACCACATTTCGCCGCTGGGGTCCCACCAATTCGTCGGGTCGTTGCCGACATACTCGCTGAGGTTGGCCTGCCCGCCGCCAAATCCCAGCGGGTCGTAACTGGCGAAGACGGCGTCGACGGCGTCGTACCAGCGGAGGCCCATCTCGTCGAGGGCTGTTTGCGGGTCTTGCCAGATGCCATTGTAGTAAAATGTCGGCGAATCGCCGGCGGCGCTGGGGTTCTGAGAGACCAACTGCCCGAACGCGCCGTAGACGAGGTGATCGACCGAAGTTGTCGTGTCGGTCGTGGAATCGAATTGCACGACGTCCCGCACGGTGCCTTGGTTGTCGGCCAAGTACCAATTGACCGCATCGCCCAGCGTACCATAGTTGGGACTGGCCGCGCTCAGCTCGGTGGCCAAGACCTGATCGGGGCCAAGGCCGGTAAGCTCGCGCTCACTGACGTTGCCGCTGCCGTCCAAAATCAACTCGATGTTCTGGCCCCAATAGACGAAGTTCTCGGTGCTGGTCGTCGTGGTGCTGTCTGCCGTGACCGTTGCCGTCCGCGTGACCATCTGCCCGAAGGCGTCCAGGCCGTAGGTGACGGAGTATTCGCCGTTGGCGGTAACGGAGCGCTGCCCAGGAAGAGGTCGTCATTCATGTCGTCGCTTGATCCGGCGTAGTAGTTGACGACCCCGGCCGGGGTGCTGCCGGTTCCGCTCACTTCCACCGTCAAAGTTACCGAGTTCCCTTGCGTCGCCGTCGATGGGGTATCGACGAAAGTGGTTGCCGAATCGTTCAGCACCGTTTCGTGGAAATACGATGTGTCGTCGTTGTAGCTGTCGTCGGCGCCGTGGGCGTATACCGCAGAAATCTGCTGATCGCCGGGCAAGGAGTACCCGGACTCGACCGAATACGTGGCGATCGTTTGGAAACCCACATTTGTCGCAATCGACGCGCCACCGAACAGCGTGCCGGAATAGCCGTTGCCCGTAAAGTCAGGCACTGAGTCGCCTGAACTGGTCGTCATGTGATACCCTGCAATCAATTCCGCGGCAGCGGGGTAGCTGCTGGTAACTCCGACGCCGTTATTCCAGAGCTGGCTGATTTCCGTGCCGGTCAACGCGGTTTTCCAGACGTCAACTTCGTTTAGGTAACCATCGACCGTTAGCGGGTATCCATCCGTGGCGTCGCAGCCGACGGTCATCGTGCTGCTGGTGCCGCCGTAAGCCCCCCAGTCGCCCGGTGAGTTGTATATATACTTTAGTACACTATCGTAGTAGAATTGGATGTTCGTGGAGGAGTAGACAACGACCGCCTGGTGCCAACTTCCGTCACTCACGGGCACACCGGTGTCGAAGTTGCCGTCGCCGGTTTGCACGTACCAGTCCGGGGACCCACATCCGAAACCTCTCCAGAAGCCTCCACTCGAGCCGTCAAAGCAGCTTACAATCTCTCCGCTGCCGGTATAACTGGTGATGTTCACCCAGGCGCTGATGGTCATATCGGGGAAGGTTGCCGGATCGAGCGCCAGCGTGGTCTTCATGCCGCCCGAATCGTCGATCTCTAGCGCGGAACTCTGGGTAAATGACGCGGCCGATCCGTTGACAGTCACGGTGCCCGTCGCGGCGGCCGGCATGGCGATATTGTAGGTGACCGCCGTCCCCTTCCCGACAGGGTTCTCGGAAGCGGTGATGGCCGGCGGCACGGTGACCCAGATAGCATGCGCCGCTCTTCCAAGGGCTCTAGCGCGAGGACGTTCCTGCGCCGCGAGAGGGCCTGGCAGCTTTGTCGGCGGTCGGCGCCCAACAACTCGATGCACCAAGCGAGAAAGCGACCGCCGTGGAGGCGGAGCGAGGCGAGCGCCTGCCGTGGCCACTTCGGCTTAGACGTGGCCGCGGGCGATTTCGGGCGGGCCGGTTTGTGAAACCAAGCCTCAAGCCAGGCAAGAAACTCCTTTTTGTCGCGACCGCGCATGATTGGCTGCTCCCATGAATAAGGCCCAGGATGGTTGTAATCCTCACCGCGCTATGGCACGGCGATTGTCCGCACTCGTTGCTATAAATGGATTGGGTTCGATCGATAAGGATTCTGTCAATTTGACAGAATCAATGCCTTACACGCTGCGCCGAAAGGCTACGCGACAGAGTGCTGATTCATCACTGTCTCGCACCGGGCCTGTTTCTCTTTGCGTTGCATGTCCACATCTACGGCCGCTGTCCATCTCGCAACGGATCGTCATCAACGTGAAATTTCTTTTTGCTGGGCACGCGGCCAGACAATTTGACGTTGTGACCGCCCCAGTGCGCCCGAACGGACGAGTACTACTCATCGAGCAGAATTCAGCGTAGCGAGAGTGGGAAAAAAGAGCAAGCGTTTGTGCGCTGTGGGCGATATTTTTACGTTGTTACAAATATTAGTAGATAGCAGTAAACACAATTCCATCTTGCCTGCAGGCGTTTCCCATTTTGCCTAGCTTAATGTCAATGGATTTACTACTGTCATTCCAAATGCTCTTCGGAATCGGAGGGACCGCGGGATCCAAACCCACATCGTGGTTGCACGTAACTCGTGACGTCGATTAGGCTTACGTCTTCCATCGAACCTGGCGTGCTGCGTTTTCGCTGCAAGCGGTTGGCTCGGATTGTGCCGCCCTGGCATCGTGTGCCACCGATATTGGCGGCTGGTCTCCTCGGGCGGGCACCCGAACGAAAAACACTGTGACTCTCAGTTTGAGCAATCACTGTCACGCCATGTTACTTTGTTTCTTGCGGATCAACTCAACCGAGGATCAACGAGTCCCAATTGGGTGATCGGCCACTGTGGGCGATCTCGCAAATCCTTGATGAGCTCTTCATGCGACCCCAGCAGACGTCGCTCGGCCTAGCCGTCATTGGGCCGAGTTCGTCTGACATGCTAAACACGATGATCAACGAGAAGCCGACGGAGAAGCACAGTTTTGGCGCCGGCCGGTTCCGCGATTGGCCCCAAACCGGCGCTCCGCCTTCGATTTATTCAGCGCTGGCGACGATGACGTATGAATCTGTAGGCGACGGAGTAATAGTAATTAGTGACGTCATCCTTCCCGTTCCTAGTCGAGAAAACTCCAAGTGCGCGTGCGAAAGCTGTATACTTTCAGACCGAATGGGGGAACTTGGCACCATGAGATGATCGGCGGCTCACTCCGGGACTTAAAATAGAGGAAAGTATTTGAACTAAGGCAGTACTTCGCCCTGGGGATTGAGTGCAAATAGCGCGGAACAAGTTGCTGGAGCCGATCGGGGTAGTCTCCAGTGTCACTACGGAAGCTCTCGCACGCAGCGATCACTTTCGCTGCATTATTCGCTGCAATCCAGTCCTGCAAGAGGTTGTTCATCAGCACGATGATAAGAACCGCTAGGGGAAACGAGGCTCGAACAACCGCGACCCCAACTCCGGGACGCGCGACGATTGACCGACCAACGCTCACAACGAACCATATAGGGCAAGCGATCCACGAGAACACGAAACTCCCGAAGAAAATGACGTCAATACCAATTAGCGCCAGGGCTCCATTAATAGAGTTCCCAAACGCAGAGGCGCGACGCCAACGTCGAGTGCTTTCAGCCATTAGTAGTTCCGCTCCACTCCATCGTTTATACCCCAATTGCCTGCTTGCCACTGGAGGAGGGATGGCGGCGAATAAGGCTTTGCGTCTTGATTCGGAAACGGGAGTCCGGTCCATTTGTAGACAATGTAACCTGTATTCTTAAGAAAAAGAAACCCTGCCGGTAAGCCGCAGCCGCCTTCCTTGTCACGCCGCATGTAGAAGTAATGCTCAAGGCTGGCAAGCAACTGGTTGTCCCAGGGTGCGACGTTCTTACCCCGAAGCAGCACGATCATCCGCATGGCGTTGTACGAATTACCACCGTTGACTTGGTTAACAAACCTCTCTGCCTCGTCGAACTGTTGCTGGGATGCCGAACTTCCCGCGGCCAACGCCATATTTAGGACAGTTGCCTCATTGTCGGAAAGTACCGGCGGGGGCGGCGGGGGCGGTGGCAAGCCCCAGGCCGTCTGACCGCTCGCGCCGATAAAGGAACGATTCTCGTGGCTCGAGTCGACGATTTCAATTGGAGAAACCATTCCGGCGGTCCCACTGTCGCCGCCGCCAATTCCGCCGCCACCGAACTCGTACCCGCTGGGATATCCCGGACCCAACGGGCCGAACGCGCCCGCCGGGTCAAGGCTTTCAGCAACCGACGGATTGTCGTATCCCCCGCCTTCGCAGCAGTCGCAACCATAATACGGCACATAGGCGCCGCCGCTTGAGTATTGTCCGAAGCCCGGATACACCCACACCATTCCAGTCGGTATGTCATTGGGGCCGTTCGCCCACCATTGAGCGCCCGGGGGGAGGTCCCCTGAAGCGCGGTCACCCCAAGGCGAAATCGGCCCAAGCCCGCTCGGATCGACGAAATTCGTCGGGTCGTTGCCCACAAACTCGCTCAGGTTGTCCTGCCCGCCCAAGAATCCGATCGGATCGGGCTGAATCCACGTGCCGGTGCTGGGATCGTAGCGCCGCGTGGCCGTGAGATCGAAGCCGGTGGCCGCGTCGAATCTCATGCCATCGAAGCCGAACCGCGGCATGGACCCTTCCTCGACGGTCGGCGCGCCGTAGGCGGTGTAGATCACGTGATCGACCGCCTCGGCCGTCATCGCGCCGCCGCTGACCTCGCCCTGCACCACCTCCCGCACGCTGCCCACCGCGTCGGTCAAGTACCAGTCCACCGGGCCCGCCGCCTGCTCCACCTATTCCGCCCGACACGAGAAGCGAGCGATCATGCCGTTCTGAGCCGCGAGCGCGACGGCGGCGCGCACTCCGTTCCCGTGGCCTGCGCGAGGTCAGCAACACAGTTTGCAGTTCAGCCATCTACCGAGTTCCAAACCATTGAATCTAACGCGCGACCCGAGCCTTTACCCCGGCCAGCGTCCGATCGGGCAATCCTCGTGCGGCAGCCATGCCTTCTTGTCGATGAAGCACCGGCAGAGCGCGCACTGCGAATCACGGCAGTGCTCGCATGATCGGCATTGGCCTATGCGGATCCCGTGCGACGCTGCGTCAACCATTTTGAAGCCCGACGCGGCGAACTTGGCCATCGAGGCGGTAAAGTCGACCACCGCACCGGCGAGACTGCGCGGCGATGAATCGTTGCCAACGGCGATTCCTGTCCGAGTTATCTCGTTCGAATGATGCATATTACGCCCTCCGCCGGACGTTGCCCGTTGCAAGCTTCTCATGCCCATCGCCCGGTGAATCCAGTATATAGCTGTTCAACAGCGTGCCAAATGCTCGGTTGCACTACGCCAACTTTTTCCTCGGCTTGTCCTAATTTTCCGGCCCAGACGACTTCTCGAAAACCATACAGCTCCCCCAAGTATCGAAAATGATCTCAGGCTCCGCGACACACTCCTGAGAGCACCATCCCCATGCACAACAAGCTCGAAGGCATTCCTCTTGGTTGTTCAACGCGAACCGAACTGCGACGGCGTCGCCTTCCGCATCGAAATAAACAAAGGCGTCAACGTCCATAACGGCGGGAATACCGAACACAATGAAACCGCTCGAGAAAAAGCGGCGAGACGTTTCAAGTAGACGAGCATGCCAATCGCCGTACACGAACAGTGCGACCGTAACAGAGCCGCAACTATCCCACGATAAGCGAAGCTGCGTCATAGAAATCGCCAGCTCGAACTGGTATGAATTCCCGCGCAGTGCTATTCAGTTTTCTCGTCTGGCCAATGTTCATTTCCTCGCGAAATGCATTGTTTTCTAGCCAAAGGCGATTCGATGGCACCACGTTCAGGCGGATCTAAAGTCGGAATTTGCAGTCCGGGACAGAAGGATGAATCGCTTCGTGCTTACAGTAATTCCAAGGCCACCACCGATGATCGTTAGCTGGATTATTTAACGTATTGAACCCGACGAAGCCAGTACGGCACCTGGGTCAGCCCTGCGCAATTTGGTTGAGCTCTCGATGGCCTCGTCGCCCATCGAACACGCGCTCCTCGACCGCGGCTGATGATCCTCCGGCTCGATTGAAGTTCCACCCGTGTTGGTTAGTCGCGTAATCGCCCCAACTATAGGTGTTCTGAATATTTCCAGACTGATCGGTCGTAAAAATGAACGTGTGCGTAATTGGCCACAAATGATATGTCCCGGACGCACTAGAAATGCCAGATCGCGATTCTCGAGAAGATGCCGAACGGCAAATGGGCTGGCCGGGGGCGGTGTCCGGCCGGGGTTCGGTGCCGGCGGTGGGGGTGGCGAGAAGCTTGCCTTGAAGGTGAGCTTGCAATGCTGACGTTGCCGCTAAAGGTTAGCACGCCGGTGGTTGAATCGGACGAGGTCTCCGGCGCCTCCGATACCGCCGCCACGCGCCGCGCCAATACGCCGTCACGAAAGTAGCCGCTAGGATAGCCCGCACCGAACGGATACGCGTCCGCCGGGGTCGAGGCTTTCCTTAACCGAAGGATCGTTGAGTCCCCCGCCTTCGCAGCAGTCGCAGCCATAATACGGCACATAGGCGCCGCCGCTCGAATACAGGCCGAATCCCGGAAACACCCACACCATTCCAATCGGTATGTCATTGGGGCCGTTCGCCCACCATTGAGCGCCCGGGGGGAGGTCCCCTGAAGCGCGGTCACCCCAAGGCGAAATCGGTCCAAGCCCGCTCGGATCGACGAAATTCGTCGGGTCATTGCCCACGAACTCGCTCAGGTTGTCCTGCCCGCCCAAGAATCCGATCGGGTCGGGCTGTATCCACGTCGCCCGTTTTCGGATCGTAGGGGCGCGTGGCGGTGAAATAAAAGCCCGTGGCCGCGTCGTAACGCAGCCCATCGAAGCCGAACCGCGGCATCGGAGCCTTCCTCGACGGTCGGCGCGCCGTAGGCGGTGTAGATCACGTGATCGACCGCCTCGGCCGTCATCGCGCCGCCGCTCACCTCGCCCGTCACCACGTCCCGCACGCTGCCCTGCAGGTCCGTCAAGTACCAGTCAACCGCCGTTCCCGCGCCCTGTGCCCCGCCCGAGCCGCCGGAAAGCGTGGGGAACTCGCTGGCAAACACCTGGTCCGCAGCCAGGCCCGTCAATTCACGCTCCGTCACCAGACCGTCGGAATTGAGCACCAGCACAAGGTTCCCGCCGTCGTAAACGTAGTTCTCGGCAACCCCTGTCTCGCTTTCGCCGGATACGATGTAGGTCGTCTCCTGGACCATCTGCCCGAAGGCGTCGTAAGACATCCTCGCCACGACGCTCGTGCCGTTGTCGAGATTGCCCGCGCTAACGGCCGAGTGGTAATCGCTGTACGCGGCGAAGTGGTACACGCCCGTCATCTCGTTGGCGTTATTGTACGTGTAGATCGTGATGTCGGTGGCGTGGCAGTCCAAGCCTTGGTCAACCGAGTTCTCGTACCGCGCGGTGCGATTTCCGGCGGCATCATACTGGTAGTAGTACGTGCCGTCGAACAACAGGCGGTCGGTCGAACTGGTCTCGCTCGTGCTTCCCGTGCTCGTGCGGTTGCCGTTCGGGTCGTAAGCCGCGCTGAAGTCGGCGGGCGCGCTGGCGAAGTTCGACGAGTAGTCGGCGGCGGTCAACTGCCCGTCGGCATCATAAGTGTTGCTCGTCTCGGCCCAACTGGTGTCGCTTGATCCAATCGTGCCGGAAGTGTCGCTGCGGGAGTATTCGTCGCCGACGATGCCCGGCGCGTTGTAGACGTAGTGATAGCCGGCGACCGTGTTGCCCGCGCCGTCCGTGTACCGAATGTCCGTGAGTTCGGAATCGTGGTCGTAGGTGTAGGCCGCGGCGGCGACGAGCGTGGAGGAGCCAAGATCGCTGGAACTGTCCGTATTGTAGAAGTTCTGACCCGTCGTCTGCCCGTCGGTGTTGTAGGCGAAGGCGACCGTCTTCGGCGCGACCACGTTGTACGTCCCGCTGTCGCCTCCAGGAGCTCCTTGAGTAGTCTGCACGATGCTCGTCAGATCGCCAAACTGGTCGTAGGCATAGTCGTTGACGAAATCGTTCACGCCGTCGCTGAATCCGGTGAACCCGTAATTGGCGTCGTAATTGGGCGTGCCGCCGATGTTCGCCGCAAGGCTCGTCATGTCTCCATTATAGTCGTAAGCGGCGCCGAGTTGGACGGGCGTGCTTCCGCCGCTGACGCCCTCCAGGTTGGCCGATACGTCGGCAACGTTGCCGGCCAGGTCGTAATAGTAGTGGTCGTCGGCAACGGGCGTGGAGTCGCTGGCGCCGACGTAGTTCTTCGCCTCGGTCGTTAGCCCGGCCGCATTGTACGTGTAATCGACCTCGCCGGTCTGGTTGCCGAATTGGTCGAACCACTGTTCCTGCGTTTCCTCATTGACGTCGTTGAACGTGTAGCCGATGCTGCGGTAATCGGCGTCAATCGTGGTTGACGGGTTGCTGAATCCGTCATAGAACGAGTAGCTGGTGGCCGTCTGGGTATTGACCGTGCCGTCGGGGAAGTAGCCCAGCGCGGCGACGGAGCTTTGCGACGTCTGCTGACCGTCGTGGTCGTAAGTCGCGTAGGTCGAGTTGCCGTCCGTGTCGGTCAGCGAGGTCGTCTCGCCTAACTGGTCGTGCGTATAGCTGGTTACGTTTCCGTCTGCGTCCTCGGAGGTGAGCAGATTGTTCTGTTGGTCGTAGGTGGTGACGGTTGTTACAGTACCGCTGCCCGTGGGAGAGGGGGACGTTGTCGTCAGCAGATTTCCGGCTAGATCGTAAGTGTTGCTCGTGACCGCGCCGTGATCTTCGGACGTGTTGTCGCCGTTAGCAGGATCGGGCAGCGTCTCGCTCGTCTCGTTCCCGTCGGCGTCGTAGGCGAACGTGGTCTTATTGCCCAGCGGATCGGTCTCGCTCTTCAGGGCCCCGTTGGGATAGTAGGTAAACGTCGCCACCGACCGGGCCTCCTGGACTTGCACCTCCGGCAGCATCGTCGTACCTTCGCCGGAGGTGAGCGTGAAGCTAGCCGTTGTGCCCGTCGCCGTGAAGACCAACATGCCTTGCCAAGGCGTCGAGGTCGTCCCGTCGGTGGAAATGTAGTCCGCCTGCGGTTGCGCCAATTCGTCAAGCGTCGCGGACTGTCCGCCGCCGCTGATCGTGGCGTCGGTCGTATTGCCCGATTCGCCGGCCCAGGAGGCCTGCAGCTCGTACTTTTCGCCGTCCGTGACGTGCAATGTCCAAGTGTAAGTCTGGTCCGTGGTCGTGACATCATACTTGGTGTACGGCACCTGAACGGTCTGTTGCACCCATTCCCCCCTGCCGTCCGCGCCGCCCCACTTCCAAATCACATTCCCGGTATAAACGGTGTACAAGCCGCTGTCCACCCAATCGTCGCTCGTGCTGGTCGAGCTTGCCGCCGCCGCGCCGCTGGGGTCCGGATAGGGACCGGTCGTCTGCACCAGCTCATTGAGCGAGTTGTACGTGTAGTCCGTCTGTGCGCCGTTTTGCAAGTCCGTGTCGCTGATCACGTTGCCGTCGGCATCGTAAGCCGGGCCAAGCAGCGTGCCGTTCGCTGGGTTGGTCTGTTGCACCGGACACCGTGTTACATTGCACTTCCGGCTGCAGGCAGCTTCTTTTCCCTGTCGGCGGCCTGTCGACGCAAAGGAGTTGTGGGAATCGAACCCGCGAATGACAATCCCGAATGGTGACAGCGATTGCAGTTATGGTGATCGCCCTTGCTGCGGCGCTGTAAATGTGATGCAATGTCGTGCGCACGGCATTCTTAGCCTAGCTTCGTCGGGCGTGCAGTTGCAACGATTCAATATAGGGCGGTTGCGCCACCCTCGGCTGCACCGCCCCCCCCCCCCCCCCCCATTAGACGGGTTGCTGTCGAGTCGCCCTAGCACGTCCGCGGGAAGGCGGTAGGTAATTCAGTATGCAGACTGAGCTACAGTTGTGCTGGCAATCGCGTCAAGAGGGTGTCGAGGAAGTGCAACGAAGAGGAAAAGAGTTCGTATGCCCTTGATATCAGGTATGCCATCGAACGGCACTGGTAGGTTTTCTTCTTGGTACCGATGCCAAAGTTCCCTCTCCGCCAAAATCATCCCGAAGTCCCAAAGATAGGGAATCCTATCTCGTATTGGCTGATGTTCTTGGCCGCTGGCCGTCGACGGCGGGAAATCCAGAAAGAAACTCCCTCGATTGTCACCATCCGCATATAGGTGTGCGACAACTCGGCGTCGTCGTCGCCGAACGTCTGCGTGATCGTAATTGACCAACTGTAGTGCCCCGTAGGCAAGCTGTCAGGAACCTGCACCGCAAAACGGTATACACCGTCTCCGAGGCCGCCGGTCAAATCGTCCGGACTGTAGTAGGTCGTGGCGGTATAGTCTCCAATGCTCAGTTCGGCCGTGACTCCCGTCAAGTCGTTACTCTCGTAGCCGCTCTCAATGGGATAATCGCTGCTGTTGTCCACGCTGATGATCGGCTGCCCGTTGGATCCGCTGACGTAGGTCAGCCCGGCGTCGTCCAGCGACAGGACCATGCTGCCGTCGGTCAAGGGCGAGGGCGTCGCTTGGCTGGGCACGTCGTCGACGGCCGTTGTCTCATCCGGGGAAGAACTCGGAAGCGTGGTACTGACTACCGTAATCGGCAACACGGCCGACGTCCCGCTGCCAAAGACATCGCTTTCGCCGTTGTATGCCGCCGTGACCGAGTTGCTGCCTGCGCTAAGGTATGGCGAAGTGTCATCGGTATTGACCGTCAACGTGGCCACCGACAGATCGGGAGTGGCGGTAGTCCACGAGTACGTACCGAACAACGTGCCATCCGGGGCGCCGTAACTGCCGTCCGGGCTGTCATTGAGGTGGTAGACGCCCTCTAAAGAGCCCGATTCGGGATAGCCGCTGGTCAGCACGACTCCATTGTTGTAGAGTTGGCTTTCCTCGGTCGGCGTCAAGTCCGTGCTCCACACGTCGACTTCCTGGATTGCTGCATCGACGTTTAGAGGATACCCATCGGTGCCATCGTAGCCGATAGTGAGGCCTGAGCTGCTTCCACCAAAAGCGCCCCAGTCCCCGGCGGAACCGAGCGATACGGCGGGCATGTCGTTGTAGTAGAAGAAGATGTTGCTCGACGTAAAGACCACGCTGATATGGTTCCAGCCGCCGTTGCCGAGGGCAGGATTGGCAAGTTGGGCGGGGATGCCGGTGTCCCAGCTGCCGTCGCCTGTCTGCACGTACCAGTCGCCGCCGGGACTGTATCCGACACCCGGCCAGAACCCGCCGCCGCTTCCATCGAAACAGTCGACGATCTCGCCGTTGTCGGTCCACCCGTCGATCCGGACCCAGGCGCTGAATCGTCATCTCAGGATACGAAGCGGTCAGATCGGTGTTTATTCCCCCGTCAGCGCTGTCCAACAGCAACGCATCGGTCTCGGTAGCCGTGTTGTTCAGTGTTTGCGGGCTGCCGAGCGACGTGCCTCCGTCCATGAAGGTCACGGTTCCCGAGGCGGTACTCGGAACCGAGGCAGTCAGCGTGACGGTCTGGCTTGTTCCCGAAACGATCTCGCTGGTGGAAGAGGTGAGCGTGGGCGTGACGATCGGCAAGGCGTCGTAGTCGACGGGATCGGACGTGCTGCTGATGAAGTTCGAGTCGCCTTGGTAGACGGCGGTGATGTCCGTATGGTCTCCGGCGGCCAGATAGGCGGTCGTAAACGCGGCCGTGCTGGTGCCGTCGCCTTCGGTCAGCGGACTGTATCCCAGGACCGTCGTACCGTCGAGAAACGCAACGATGCCTGTTGGCGTACCTTCCCCTTCGCCGCTTACGGTGGCCGTCAGGGTCAGCATGCTGCCTTCCGCCGCCGAGGATGTCGACAATGAAAGCGAGGTACTTGAATCATGAACGATCGTCTCAGTTATGGAGCCGCTGGACGACGGTGCGTGATAGCTGTCGCCGGTGAACTTGGCCGTGATCGTGTGCGCGCCGAGAGAGAGGTCCGACGTGGTTAACGTGGCATGGCCGGTGGAGTCGATATACGCGTATCCGAGTGAGGTGTCCCCATCATAGAAGTCGACGGTGTCGTCACCAAGGCTGAGCAGATTCCCGCCGAGATAGGGCGGGCTGACCGTGGCGGTGAACGTAACGCTGTCTCCGTCGACAGTGGAGCTTGCCGACGCCGTGAGGTAGATAGTCGTATTGACCGCTGCGACACTGCCGATTTCACGAACGGCGTTGTTGAAGTAATCGGCGACGAACAAGTTGCCGGCGGCGTCGGCAGCAATGCCGAACGGATAGGCGAGCGCTGCACCTGTTGCCGGCCCGCCGTCGCCGCTGTAGTCACCGCCAACGTCACTGTCTCCCGCCACCGTGTTGATCTGCGGGCTCTCCCCGCCGAGTCCGCTAACCTCACGAATGACGCTGTTATTGTTGTCGGTAAAGAATAGATTACCTGCAGCGTCCAAGGCTATGTCGGCCGGACCATTGAGCTTGGCATCCGTGGCGGACCCGCCGTCGCCGCTGTATCCTGCATCGCCATTTCCCACAACGGTAGTAATCGTACCGGCCTTCACTTCGCGAATTACATTGTTGTTGTAGTCGGCGATAAACAGGTTGCCCGCGGAGTCCACGGCTACACCAGTTGTTTCATTGAGCTTGGCGTCCGTAGCGGGTCCGCCATTGCCGCTGTAGCCCGCGTCCCCGGTTCCTGCGACGGTAACGATGTTTCCGGTCGAGTGAATCACTTCGCGAACAACGTTGTTAAACGTGTCGGCAATAAAGATGTCGCCGGCAGCGTCCACGGCAACTCCCAATGGACTATTGAGTTTGGCGTCCGTGGCTGGGCCGGAATCGCCGCTGTACCCATTCTCCCCGTTTCCCGCGACCGTAACGATCGTTCCCGTCGAGTGAATTACCTCCCGGATGACGTTGTTCACGCTGTCGGCGATGAAGATGTCGCCGGCGGCATCCACGGCAATGCCGGCCGGATCGTCTAGCTTGGCGTCCGTCGCTGACCCATTATCGCCGCTGTAACCCGCGTCCCCGTTTCCCGCAACGGTGGTGATCACGCCCGTGACGGCGTTAATCTCGCGAATCACATTATTGCCGTAGTCTGCGATAAAGATGTCGCCGGCCGCGTCCACGGCTACCCCGGTCGTCTGATCGAGTTCGGCGTCGGCGGCCGGGCCGAAATCGCCACTGTACGCCGGATCACCCGTTCCTGCAACGGTCGTAATCAAGCCGGTGACCTCGCGGACGACGTTGTTGTTGCTGTCGGCGATGAAAAGATTTCCCGCGGAATTGACGGCGACGCCGGCGGGGTTGTACAACTGGCGCTCGATGCCAAGCCGCCGTCACCACTGTAGCCCGACCCTGCGCCGTAATCCCCGGCAATGGTCGTGATGTTTTGCGTGACATGATCGACCTCACGAACGACGTTGTTGCCCGTGTCCGCGATAAAAATGTCGCCGGCGGCGTCTACCGCCACGCCTGCCGGAGAATGCAGTTTCGCGCCAGTCGCCGTGTAGCCGTCGCCGCTGTAGCCCGCGATCCCGTCTCCGGCCACCGTGCTGATGTGTCCCGATGTATTGACCTTGCGGATGACGTCGTTGCCTTGGTCGGCGATGAATACCTCGCCGGCCGCGTCCACGGCCACGCCGGTCGGGTCGTTCAACTTTGCGCTGGTTGCGGTGCCGCCGTCGCCGGAGTAGCCCGTCGTGTGGTTGCCGGCGATCGCGGAGATAATCCCCGTGGAGGCAATGACCTCGCGAATCACGTTGTTACCGCTGTCGGCGATGAAGATGTTGCCGGCCGCGTCCACGGCGACGGCCGATGGGACGCTCAACTCGGCGCTAGTTGCGGGTCCACCATTTCCACTGTAGCCTGAGCTGCCGTTGCCCGCGACCGTGGTGATGACGCCGGTGAGATGATTGATCTCGCGGATAACATCGTTGTCAGCATCGGCGACAAAAATGTCGCCGGCCGCGTCCACGGCCACGCCGGTCGGGTCGTTCAACTCGGCGCTGGTAGCCGGTCCACCGTCACCGCTGTAGCCCGAATTCCCGTTGCCCGCGACTGTGGTGATGACGCCGGTGGCGTGATTGACCTCGCGGATAACATTGTTGTAGCTGTCCGCGATAAAGACATTGCCGACGACGTCCACGGCCACGGCCGATGGATTGCTCAATCCCGCATTGGCCGCGAGTGCGCCGTCGCCGCTATAGCTCCCGCCAATCCCAAAATTCCCGGCGATGGTCGTGATGATCGCGCCGGGAGTGACACTTAGCAACTGCCGCACCTCCAGGGTCTCAAACCGAAGCAAGCGTTGCTTGCGGCGGGCGCTGCGACGCGATCTAGCGGACCAGGCGGAATAGAAAAAGAAGTCGCGGATTCTTGGGACCTTTACCATGATCGTGACCAGCGCCTTTCCATTCTCGTGCAAACGGATGTTTTGCAGGATTGTAAGTTGGGGAGGTTCGTTAGCTTCCTTGCGCGGCGATGAGTTCGGTCTCCCTTTTGCGCGTCCTTCAGGGCTTGCCGTAGGCTTCCCCGGTACTCCGAAAGCCGTGCCCGGTGGCTTTTGATTGGTAGCCCATGCGGTAAAGGGCAAAGAGTACGGTATTCTCACTCATGCAAGCGCCGGGCTTGTTTCGGCTTGGAAAGAGATATTGGCCGGCGCCGGTAAGCATTTCAAGATCGCGAAGAGTTGCAAACGCCTGCCGCGAAAGCGGGACGACATGAAGTTCCTTCATTTTCATTCGCTCCGCAGGAATTCTCCATTCCGCTTTGTCCCAGTCGACTTCCTTCCATTCTGCCGCTCTGAGTTCCTTTGTTCGAACGAATGTGAGTAGCAGGAAGCGGAGCGCCAGCTTGGTTTGC
Organism: uncultured Planctomycetia bacterium; assembly: GCA_963780045.1. GTDB lineage: Bacteria > Planctomycetota > Planctomycetia > Pirellulales > Thermoguttaceae > JANXQG01. Next base: position 281,161 of record CAVZZZ010000001.1, read on the forward strand.
AGACCGCCATTGTATGCGTCGAGTCTTTCCAAATATTCCGGCAGTTCAGTTTCCTTGATGAACGCATGATGTTTGACAATCGGCGTTTTTAGCGCGCCGCGGAGATCCGGTATAGGATTGCGGTCAGCCCGACCCGTTGCAATGGCATACATGAATATCTGTCCGCACATTTGCCTTACGCGCTTGGCCGTATCCAGCGTGCCGCGAGCTTCGACCATACGCAACATCGCGAGGACGTCGGGGGCCGTGATTTCTGCAACGGGTCTGAAGCCGATTCTCGGAAATACATGCCGTTCGAGGCGAGAAAGCTTATCGATTCGCGAAGAGCTGGCCCATTTGTGTTTTCCTTTGTCATACCATTCCCGTGCAACCGCCTCGAACGAATGAGCATTTCTCTGCTGCGATAGGCGCTTAGCTGTCCTTTTGGCATCAGCCGGATCATTTCCCTTCGCGAGTAGCCGTTGGGCCTCGGCACGCCGCTCGCGCGCATCGGCCAAGCTAATATCAGGGTACACGCCAAGCGCCAGCAGTTTTTCCTTCCCGGCAAAGAAGTATCGCAGCCGCCAGTATTTGCTACCCGAAGGCATAACGACCAGAAACAAGCCGTCGCCATCGGACATTTTGTACTTCTTGGCTCTGGGTTTGGCGTTCCTGCGCTTTGGCGTCAGATAGCGACTGTGGCATGGGGTACATTCTCCGTTGCAGGGGTATCGTCTGGCAAAAAGTACCCCGAAATTACCCCGAATGTCAACAAGTTTCTGCGACAGTCTTCGACAGAAGATTTCGCGATGAACGGCTCGCAGTCTATGGTTTGCGAGATTACGCGTAAGTTAACGCTAGTTAACTTGGTGGAGCATAGGGTCTCCACAGTGATGCGATAACTTATTGTGTTTTCATTTATTTGTCATTCGTTAAAGAATGTTGTACCCCTACTTTGTACCCCAAAAGTTTTGCCGTTCATCACGTTGACCCTGGTGGATGCGGTTTGAATGTCATCTCACCGTCCGTTACACTTCAAGGCTCTCGTAACTTCCCTTGCCTCTGATTTCAGCCATAAGCTGATTATTGAATAATAGCTGCCCAAGCCGCTGTTGGGGCTCAGTACGCCACCAATCCGCTACCCTGCTGAGCAGAGCGGTCTGAATTGGAACGGGCGGCAAAGGCTGATCTTTATGCCTCTCTTCAAGTGCCTCAATCCCCATCTCCAGATGCCGCGATCCGTAGAACAGGTTGCCTTCAGGATAGGCTATATCTTCGATATCGTACATGTCGATCCGATCAAAATCGGATTCCGCTTCATTCGCGGCCCGGGTTATTTCGAGCACCAACATCGTTAAGGTTAGCTGCGGATAATACCGCCATGTATTCCCGATCTTCGCCAGAATGCGTTCTATGCGGCCGATCGGTCTTTTGGTGAGTCCCATGTGATCCATACCTTGCTCCTTGTCCCGGAAGCACTACCACGTGGGCCTTCTGGTAGCCAGCACAAAATGCAGTACTTCCCGTGTTCTGGGGATGCCTACGCCGAACCTTAGGCCATGTGCGGCCACGAGCCATCCTTGAGATTCGCTCGTAAAGTGGCTCTCACCCTCACTTTTCGCCGGCCAAAGCCCGATCAATCTGATAAGATGCTCATAGTGAATTGGGGCCGGTAGATAGCCTTTCTTTCATCTACGAGGTCACTTTCTTACCGAGCCTTTACGGCGATTGAAACGATGCGTCGGATAAGCCCCAAGCTACTGCCTTCGTGAAGCATATGCGATTGACCGCAATCCGGGTTATTCCTGCCGGCTCCGGTATGGTGATGTTCTTCGTGAGGCGTGTCGTTGTTGCACCGCCCAGCCCTTGCTTTGGCGTAAGAAAGCCACCATCATAGTGGTTCGCTTCCCTTGGCATTTGGATAATTGACCATGCCCAGAACCAAAAGCGCCCCACGCGTGTCATCTATGAGGCGAACGGTGATCTTGACACGATAGGAGGAGAATCATGGGGCAAAACCGTCCAAAGAACCAACACACGGTTCCACAGTTTCTTCTTCGTAACTTTACGGCCGCTAGGAGTGATCGGCTCTTTGCCTTTGACAAGCAGTCGCAGAGGACTTTTGCAACGACGACGCGAAACGTTGCTGCTGAGGCCCGTTTCTATGACTTCGAGTACGTTGAGGACGCATCCCTTGAACCTCTCATGACCCGCATGGAGAGCGACGTATCCCCTATCATTGACGCTATTCTCCGGAACGATTCAATCTGCGGGCTTACCAATGAGGAGCGCGTCAAGATCTCGCTTTTCTCTGCGGTCCAGCAATTGCGCGTAAAGCGGGCACGTGAACTTGTCGAGAGCCTAATCGCGGGCGTAAGGAATGTGCTCGATGCCCGAGGCATTGATCCTGGCGATGTCGTTCCAGCACTGAATAGCGCCGATGCAAGACATTGTAGTCTATTGCAGATTGAGTTGGCGAAAGAATTATCAGAGTACTTCTTCAACAAGGCATGGATACTGCAACGCGCTCCCGAAGGAACGACGTTCTACACGTCCGACAACCCAGTTGTTCAGCACAGCCTAATCAGGCGGCAGGGTCGCGGTGTGGGAATCACGACGCCGGGGGTCGAAATCTACTTTCCGATCAGCAACCAATTCTCGATTTGCTTTCTTTGCGATACATGGCGGCAAGCCATTTCTCAAGGCTTGGCGCGTGCAGAGGAAATCAAACGTCTGTCCGGTGCTTGCCCTGTTGACGTCAGCGAACTAAGACGGTTAGCTCACGCGATCGAAACGAGCGCCGAAATGCTGCGGCCTGAGAATGTAGAACACCAAAACTCGCTACAAGTGCTTTACTCGTCTCGCTTCCTCTTCTCCTCTAGGCCCTAATCAAGCGAGCCCCGATGGTGTTCGCAGTCGATTTGTGCTCGCCGCGTAGGGCGACACCGCCAGCGGCCGGTGCCGCAGGCACTGGTTTGTAACTCTCGAATTGTTTGCGTTTTCATCTCAGACTCCTTTGCACCTCGGGTGCGGTTTGGCGTGGCGGCGGACCGGAGCATCCGGACTCCGGCTTCATGGGTTCGTACTCAACATTTCAAGGGACGATGCAACTGGTCCAACAGGCGGAAGAACACTTGCTGCCACGGATTCCATGCCATCCAGCGGAAAACGATCTTGCGGCCCGTGCGAAGGATCTGCGCCGGAATATTCATCATCGCCTGCCGAAACGTGGAAAACTCCATCCGCAGCAACTTGTATTTCTCCTCGCGGTGCCTCTCCTGCCAGCGTCCCTCTTCCGGCAGCAGCAACGCCGACCACGCTTTCAAGCTCCAAGCCAGCGAGGCCATGACCATGTATGCCCCGTTGGACAGCAGGCGATCCAGGGGAGCCGTCAGCGACCGCACGTCATCTTTTTGCACCCCCAGCAGGTTCTCCTGGCCGCAACGGTCGTTGGCCCCGAAGACGACCTGCTCAACAGGCTTTTTGTCCTCGTTGGTGATGTAGAAGAAACAACGCGCCGTCTCCAGGAGCTTCTTCTGTCCGCGGTAGGTTTCCAGTTCCTTCCATACCACCACGATGCGATAGGCCTTCTCGCACTTGCCGGGCTGGTAGGTGAACTCCGCCACATGCTCCTTCACCGTACGCACGTCCTCGAACTCGCGTTGCTCGATCACCTGCTGCTTGACGTTCTCCGGCCGCTGCCGCGGTTTCGTCTTGACGGGGTGCTTCACCCGCCGCCGCAGCACCTTCCAGGCCTCCGCGGGCAGTTTCTCCGCCAATTCGTACAACTGCTTCGTGGCATCGATGCCGAAGATGAACCGCACATCCTCCCCGTCCCAGCGGTCCAAGTATTCGGTTTGCGTAAAGTCGGTGTCGCCCCGCAGCAGGATCTTACGGAAGCCCGCCTTGCGGCACAGTTCGACGGAGCAGTCGAAATACCAAGCCGCCTGCTCGTGGCTGGGCCGATTGCCGGGCCGGTTGACCACGAACAGCGGCTCGCCCGTGTTGGCCAAAGAGATGACCAACGGATGATAACCCCACTGCCCTTTGTAGTTGATCTCCATGCCCTCTTTGCACGCCCCGGTGGTTTCCACCATCGTGCCGTCGGCGTCCAGGATGGCTTGCTCAAAAAACGCTTTGGGCTGTTGCCGCCAGACTATGCAGCGGATGCGGTTGAAGATCGACTGCAAGCGGAGGATGGCGACCTCGTCGAAGCGGCGGCAGAAGTCGCCGGCCGTGGTAGGGTCGGGGATGCGGCGGGCGCCGAGGGCGTCCAGGTAGGCGACGTTCGTGCGGAGCAGTTCCAGGTGTTCCAGACACCGGCCCCCGGCCAGCAGGTTGTAGGCAATGTTGAGCACATGGTCGCTGTCGTGGTAGGGGAAGTGGAGTTTCAACAGGCCGAGATGGCGGTCGATCGCCTCGGCGAGTCCGAGCTTGCCGACCAGCAAGTGCATGGCCCCGATGCCGCCGGCGGCCGTGGCCCGCGCGATCGGCGATTTCATAATGGATGTTAGACGCCGTCATGACGGGCCGGTCACAGCCACGGTTAATATTCTTGTCCAAGCGGCGGGCTACCTCCCGCTTGCGTTGTGCGATTTGTTTGCGTATCTTGGAATTCACTCGAAAACCTCCGTGCGTTGGGTTGTGGTTTTGTTAACACCCATTCAACCCCAAAAAACGCCGAAGGTTTTCGGGTTTTTGTGTCTTACGCATCAGAGACACCACGCCGGGCTCGCTTGGCTAGGGTCTAGGGACGATTTTGCGCTTGCATCGTCCATGATAACCCGCAATCCCAAATTGAAGGGCCCGCCGACGTTGGTTGTGGAATAGTAGAGCGCGACGGAAGAGGGCTTGAGTACGGCCGACGGACAGCGTATCAGCAAATATCGTCGGGCTAACGTCGGCTGCCTAGCAAACCACGACTGTATTGGAACAGCGATAAGCAAACGGGCCTGCCTCGATCACTTTGACCGCCGACGGATATGGGTCAAGTAGGGAGAGGTGGCGCGAATTCGATGCGCTCGGAGAATCGTGGGAAGCGGTTTCCCCGTGAAATACTGCCAAAGCTCTGCTTCGGAGAGATGTCTGACAGAAAAAGCCACTTAAGACGATTCAAGGTTCGGGAAAAATGAGGACTGCGTATGGGTGGCTCCGGACAAAGACTTTCACGGGGAAAGTGTCGATTTCGAGGGGGCTGGCAAATAGCCGGACGGCCGTTTGAATCAAGGTGTTTCCCCGGGAAGCAACTGGGTGTCGGTCGCGACGAAACTGGGCACCCGCTTCGCGAGATAGGTGGCCCGTTGGGCATGCGTCTGGTTCTGGAGGCTGACGAGGCAGTGACCGATGAATGTAAACCGACCCACGCTTGATTGCGAATCGGGTTCAACGGAAGGCGACGGGGTGTAGTCGTTATGCGTTGCCGTGGAATGGCGTCCCGGACGGCTCATCGACAACAAGCGCCTCGGCAGGCACCCATACGACCTGGCCGTCATGCCATTCAACCATCGGCAGGCCGAGACGCTTGTGGGCGATCACGGCGTCATTGACTGCCTCGCGCATCGCCCCTTCGGCGGCCAGCGTTTCGGCGTCTAGTTGAGCAAGCTGGTCATTTTCGGAAGGAATGGCTATCACCGTCGCTCCTTTGTCTGCATTATGGTTTGCCAGACCGATTCGATATAGACTCGGGTCGGCCCTCCGGCCAGTCCTGCCGCGATGCGGCGGGGACTGCGGATACGTGTATTATCCATCACTTTCCACGAATTTGCCAGCGGTAAATAGAGCGTCCGCAGATTGCGAAGACCGGCAGCGTAGCGTCGCCGGATGGTCGATTCCGGTACATTGTGGCCGCCGGCCCGCACACGGTCAGCCACGCGGGCGACAGCCATGTCGGCGCTGGGCAACCAGAGGAAGAACAAGTGGAATTCATAGCCGTCCGACTGAAGCCTGGCCAGTCGGGGCGAACGAGCGGCTGGCCAGGGTCGTTTCAAAGGCGAAGCTTGCCCGCTGGGCCGCTAATTCGTCAAGCCGGTGCAGCATGACGCGGCCGGCTTCGATGGCGACTTCCTCAGGCGCGAAGCCTGACAAGCCCTGGGCGATTGCATCGGCATTGACAAACTCGTGAACGTGAAGCGTGCCGATCAGCAGCTTGGCGGCCGACGTGGATTTGCCGACACCGTTGGGTCCGGCAAGCACGACGACTTTGGGCGGATGGCTAGCCATTGGAAACCTCGACATTTTGCTGAAGCCTAGCGGCGTTGGTGGGAGCTGTCAATTTCCATCGGGCACGGGCGTTCCTGGCCATCAGTTCCTCTTCGTAGTAGCGAAAGGCACGACGGGTGGCCTCGTTGTCGGGCCAGCCGTTTTCTTTGCGCGCCTGGTCTATGTAGGATGTCCACGCACTACTATGAAAAACGTCGGCGAGTACGTCATGATCAAGATCGGTCATACGGCTAGGCTCGGTCGTCATTGTCAGCTATGAATACCGCTAAGCTTCCGTAGAAGCAACCGTCCCAGCGTATCATGTCGTCGTGCGGTCTTAGCCAGACCTCGTCGCTGCCGCATTCCGCATGGATGTGGAAGTCGCAGCAATAAGTTTGGACATAGCAGGAGATGGGGCCGAATGTTGGTCCGGCAAAACCCCAGCCGTCCATTTCCTGGGTTGGGTCTGTGCGTCCGTGAGATAGCTGAAGGTACATTTTTCCGGGCACGAGTGGCGTGCCCTTGGGGACGAGAAGTGGGGGTGACGGCAAGGCGGTAGGGACTGGTTCTTCACTCGTCGCGTCCTGGTGTTCCGCGCTCCTGCCGGCGGACTGTATGCCCGCGTTGAAAGCGGCCGTCAGTGCCCCTTCAACTTGCCAGACGGCAACATTGTGAAAGTCGAGGCTGTCCGCCTGCCGGCTTGCCAGCGTTGGGATGCGGAGGTGCTCGCGGGCTATGCCGGCGAGGATTGGATCGGGTCGTTTCATAGTGATGTTCCTTTCCCAGGTTAGAGGTTAAGATTGTTTCTCAAAGATCATGCATACATCGTGCAGGCCGGGGATGAACGACGAGCGGTAGACCTTGCGGCTGCTCGATGCCCCGTGGCTGAAGCGGATGATATCGGTGCAGTGCTGCCGCAGGCCACAGTCGAAGGCAAGCTGCTTCGTCCAGTAGACAAGGGAAACGAATCCGGCCTGACGATCGGAATAATCGCCCATAAGGATGGCGACCTTGCCGCCCGGTTTCAGCACGCCGCGGCAGTTGCGGATGAACTGCCGGTAACGCCGTAAGAAGACATCCAGAGTCGGGGCGCGGGACAGGTCGCGGGAATCCTCCGCATAGAGCTTCATCCGCCAGTAGGGCGGATGCGCCCAGATGAAGTCGAACGCCTCGGCATTGGAGAAGCCCTGCGGGTCGCAGGCGTCGATGCCGCCGTGGATGTCCCATGCCATGCAGGGTATGCGGAGTTCCTCGCATACGTCGGAACACGTCCCGCTGCCGCTCATCGGGTCTAACACCAAACCCGGCTTGAAGAAAACCAGCAAATCCCTGATGAGATTGCCGCCGCAGTTGCCGGGATAGGAGCGGTCGCCGTACTCGCCGGCGCGATGGAAATGGTACAGGCTGGTCAGGTGCGGCACCGGACTGCCGGTGACCGGCGCCAGCGGCAACCGGACGTAGATCGGCTTGTCCGCCTCGACCGGGAGGGGGGAAGCGGACATGCTCAGGCAGGCGGCGTAGAATGGATCGATGGCGGCGATTGAATCAGTCATGGGAATCTCCTTTTCGTTTTTGGTTAGCAGGCGGCATTCTCCGTTCTTCGGTCTGCTCGCCGTTGAGTTCGGCCACGTAGTGCATACCGGCGAGCGCCAGGGCGGAGGCGAAGCTCTCGCCGTTGGCGTCGCACCAATGGTGGGCATCGGTCAGCAGGTCGATAATGGCGGTGAAGGGGTCGTCGCCGTATTCCTCGCGGAGGGCCAGCATGGCGACCTCAAGGCGGTTTGCTCGTTGGGCGTTGTCAATGATCGTGCTTTTCATGGGCGTGGTCCTTTCGGTTTGGTGGTTGTGAGGAGATCGCATTGCCTGATGGCCTCGCGCAAATGCGGTTCGTAGTCGTCGCCCCTCCAGGAATTGCTTCCGAAGGCGATGTCGCCCGTGGCCAACAGGCAGATGTCAAGTACGGCGCAATAGCCCGGTTCGTCGAAGACGATGCCGACCTTGCGGCTGCCTCCCCGGCCGCATTCCCGGAAGAGAATGACGTCGAACGGTTGGCCGGCAACGCCGTTGCGGTGACGGGCGATAGAGATTGCTTTGATTCGCATACATTCTCCTATTGGTTGTTGTCATTTGAGTCGGCATGATCGGGCTTGGGAAACAAATCCTCGGCAATCAACTCGAATGTGTCCCAATTCATGCCGAATTGAGCGTCGTGGTGCTCTTGGGCGTAGGTCAGCACGTCGCAGGCTTGCTCATCGGTCAGGTCGGGCCGGAGCTCCTTGACGTCCGCTATCGACCAAACGAAAGCCGCCATGCCCTTTCGGCCGAGTACGGCGTCGAGATTGGCGAGGTCGGCACGCAGGGGCACGAGCAAAGGGGGAGGAATCGCCGGGTCGGGATACCGCGTCCCTGCCAGGGCGTCGCGCGGCCGCGAAGGGCGGACTCCAACTGGGCGGTTTGGTCGGCGAATTGACCGGTGGCGCCGTCGATGGCGGCGGCCAGGTTATCGGCGGCGGTTACCAGCCTTCCCAGTGCCACTCGCATTACGGCGGCGACTTTGCGATTGCGTTCTCCGTCAAAGTCGATGATGCTGGACTGGGCGTAATCGTCATCCCCAACCACGTCGACCAGGGCGCAGAAATCCTCGCCTTCGCAATCTTCAAACTCCCTTGCCAGCTCGGTAGGAAGATCGCGGGCCTGACCGGCGGCCTCCTCGGGAGTGGCGGCCTCGATACCCTCGAACTTGACGCGCATCTCGCGGTAGACATGGACGTTGTAGCGAGTCAGCGCCGCCTCCGGCTTGGCGTGTGCGGGCGTGGACTCGATGGCGACCTGGATGTCAGCCCCATCGGGCGCCGGCATGGTGCTGACCAGGTAGCCGATACGGTTGACGACGTGGAAACCGCTCAGCAGGCGTTGCTCGCCGTCATCGTCGTCCACGAGCGTCCACACGGTGCGCGGGTCCTGCTTCCGCACGAAGTCCAGTTCCTCGCCGTAGGTCTCAAAGAGGCACCCGCCGTCGTCGGACGTCCAGGCGGCATCGGCGTTCAGATGGTTCCTCCGCAGCTTGTAAGTTGCATCGAATTCTTCTTTGGTCATCTTGATCACGGTGTCAGTCATGGTGGTTCCTTTCGTTGGTTAGTTGTGGTAATCGACGACGACCAGCCACTTGCGGCCGACGAAGGATTCGGCGACGGGTTCGCCGTCGAGGTCGGCGAAGGTGCCGGAATCGCCTTCCACTTGCGTGGATTCGCCCCGGTATCGGGCCAGGAAATGGCGGTACAGGGCGTCATCGACCGGCATGGCGTCGTCGTCATGGCCGTTGTCATACCGGCTGCGGGTGATCGGGTGGTCGCCCGTTCCGCCGAATTCCCGCCAGAGCCGATTGAGGCTTTCGCGGTTCTTCTCGATCAGGTCGGACGTGTACCAGTCCTTGGCCATCTCGGGGAATTCGAGCCTGAAGGCGGCCTTGTAGGCTTCGCCGAGGAGGGTTTCCCTGAGCAGGCCGCTCCAGCGTCCGCCGATGACGAACCAGTCGCACAAGGTCGCGCCGAAACGCCCGCCGTCGCCGGCGAAACTGGGGTCTTCGCACAGCAGGTCGTGCGCCCGGAAACGGGCGTCCGACGAGGTGGCCGCGTCCGGCATTTCGAGGGTGACGAGCATGAGATGATGCATGGCTGCCTCCCTTACTCGCTTGCCAGCGTGAGCCGGTATTCGGCAAACTGCCGTTCCAACTCCTCCATGTGGCTATCGAAGGCCGGGTCAACGCCGGCTTCCAAATAGCGGTTGAGCGAGTCGGTGAGGCCGAACGGGCTGTCTGTGAAGGGAGAGCGATGAAGCGTAAACATGAGATTGTTCCTTTCGATAAGGTGGGCGGGCTTGCGCCCGCCCAGGTTGAATGGCATCGGATGGTTCAGGCAGCCTGTGCCGCGGCATCCTTCTTGGCCTTCTGGTCGGCCTGCTGCTGATGCATGATCCAGGTGTGAGCCAGGTCGAGCAGCTTGGCCATCGCGAGCAGGTCGTCGAAGTTCAGGCTGTCGGTTTCCTTCCAGTCGTCCTCGCCTTGCTTGTAGCTGCGGCTGGAGGTGACGCTGTACCAGGAGCCTTTCTCGCCACTGTTGCGCCAGATAGTGACTTGCAGGACGCCGTTGCGGATTTTGTGTGCCGGTTTAGACATGGTTTAGTCTCCTTCATTCGAGTTTCCGGCCCCGCCAACCGGGGCCTTACGGCAATCGAACCGAAGCCGCCCAAGCCGGGAGTTCTTGGACGACGGTCAATGGCCGGGTGAGAACGAAACGGCCACTGGCGAGGTCGGCGGCTTGCCGCCTTTATCTCGCCGCCGTTTCGCAACGCAAGCCGGTGATTGACCGGCCCGGCGGCGGCTTCAGAGTGCCGTAAGTATGGCCACGGTGGGGACGGATCGAAGGAAAGGAGACGGCATCGTCGAATGCCGGCATACGCAACCGCCGGACGGCAAGACGCATTCGCCTTTTAGCGGCAAGGCTGCTGCGTATCGGCGGCAAGGCCGCAACAGCGACAAGCGAAAGAGGACAGGGAATCCGACGAGCGGCCGGCGGCCGGTCGCGATGGCGCGCCGGCCGCGCTTCCTGGTCATGCGCGGCAGCGATGCGACCAAAGGCCGTGACAAGCATAACGGCTGCTACCGGTGAATTCATCGGCCGGATGAATCGAACGCCATAGCGATGGAATGGAATCTTCGGGAAAACCGCTGTCCGTCGTGAAAGGAAATCGCAAGTAGGGGCCAATATAAGGAGGAGGCGCTTTCATTCCGCGATGGATTGGGCCAAGCGATGCTGCGAATCAACCAGAACAATTCGGCGGCCGGAGCGATGAGCTACTACACGACGGCCGACTATTACACGGACGGCCAGGAACTCGTCGGGCAATGGCGGGGCGAAGCGGCCAAGCGGCTCGGCCTGGCCGGAGTGGTGCAAAAGGAGACCTGGGACGCGCTTTGCAATAACCGCAAGCCAGCGACGGGCGAAAGGCTGACGCTTCGGCAGAAGGAGCATCGCCGCGTCGGCTACGATTTCAACTTCCATGTGCCGAAAAGCGTGTCGGTGCTCTACAGCCTGACGAAAGACGAGCGCATTCTCGACGCCTTCCGTGAATCGGTGGGCGAGACCATGCGGGATATGGAATCCGAAATGCAAACCCGCGTCCGCAAGGCGGGAGAAAACGGCAAGCGGACAACCGGCAACATGCTCTGGGGCGAGTTCGTGCATTTCACGTCGAGGCCGGTGGGCGGCGTGCCCGATCCGCATTTGCACGCCCACTGCTTCGTGTTCAATGTGACCTGCGACAAGAAAGAGTCGGCATGGAAGGCCGGGGAATTCGCTGACCTCAAACGGGACGCACCGTATTTCGAGGCGAAGTTCCATTCCCGCATGGCGAGAAGGCTGGCCGGGCTTGGCCTTGCCATCGAGCGGTCGAAAACCGGCTGGGAAATCGCCGCTGTGCCGAAATCCGTCGTCAGGCAATTCTCGCGGCGGACGGTACTGATTGAAGAGGAGGCCAAACGCAAGGGCGTGCTCGATGCGGCGGCCAAGTCGGAACTGGGGGCGAAGACCCGTGAGCACAAAAAGAAGGACCTGACGTTCGACCAGTTGCGTAGCGAATGGTCGGCGCGTCTGTCGGCCATCGAGCGGATGGCCATTAAATCCGTGGGCAATCGCGTCGGGGGCAGAGCCATCGGTGAAGACGCGAGAGCGCCTGCCGAGGCCGTGCGTCATGCAATGGGCCATTGGTTTGAACGGAAATCGGTCGTGCCGGAGCGTACCCTGCTCGCCGAAGCCATGAAACATGCGGTCGGCAAGGCCGGCCCCGAAGCCATTGAGGCAGCCTATCAGCGTCAGGAATTGGTCGTGGGCGACCGAGAGGGGCGACGCATGGTGACGACGCGCGACGTGCTCAAAGAAGAGATGCGGATGCTGGCCTTTGCCCGGAACGGTCGCGGCACAGAGGCGAAACTCTCCGGCAAGCCGCACACCTTCAGCCGCGATTGGCTCAACGAAGGACAGCGGCGGGCGGTGCGGCACGTTCTTGATTCGCGGGATAAAGTCATCGTGATACGCGGTGCGGCCGGCGTCGGGAAAACGGCCATGATGCAAGAGGCGGTGGAGGCCATTCAGAACGGCGGCAAGCGGGTCTTCACCTTCGCACCCTCGGCGGATGCGAGTCGCGGTGTGCTACGTTCGGAAGGATTCGCGAATGCCGATACGGTCGCCCGTCTTCTTATCGACGAGCGGCTGCACGACAAGCTTAAAGGGCAAGTCATCTGGATCGACGAAGCGGGCTTGCTCGGTACGAAATCCATGCTGCACGTGTTCGACCTGGCGGAAAAGCTCGACGCCCGCGTGATACTATCCGGCGATCGGCGGCAGCACGGTTCGGTCGAACGTGGCGCGGCGCTGCGGCTGCTCGAAGACGAAGCCGGTCTCGTGCCCGCCGAAATGAAGGACATTCAGCGGCAGAGGGGAGACTACAAACAAGCCGTGCAAGCCCTAGCTGATGGACGGACGGAGGACGGCTTTAAGCAACTCGACGCCTTGGGCTGGGTGCGGGAAGTGGCTGACGATGACCGCTGCCGCGTGCTGGCGAAGGATTACGTGGCGACGGTGGCGGCCGGCAAGTCAGCCCTGGTGGTCTCTCCGACGCATCGCGAAGGGGAGAAAATCACGGCCGACATCCGTCATGAGCTTAAAAAGCTGGGCCGGCTCGGGGGCGAGGAACGGCCGGTGCTCCAGTTGCACAATGCGAACCTCACGGAAGCCGAGCGGGCCGACGACGTGAACTACTTGCCCGGCGACATGTTGGAGTTCCATCAGAACGCCAAGGGATTCCGCAAGGGCCAGCGCTTGGTCGTCGGCGGCGAGACACTGCCGCTCGAACACGCGGCACGGTTCCAGGCATTCCATGCCGGCGACCTGGGCCTTTCGCCGGGAGACTTGGTGCGGATCACGAAAAACGGTCTCACGGCGGACGGCAGGCATCGCCTCAACAATGGCGCTCGTTATAAGGTGAAGGGGTTCGATCCATCCGGCGACCTGGTTCTCGATAATGGCTGGACGGTAGTGAAGGACTTCGGGCACCTTGCCTACGGCTACGTGACCACCTCGCACGCATCACAGGGCAAGACGGTTGACCGCGTGCTGATCGGCCAGTCGGCCGAATCGTTCCCGGCATCGTCGCGGGAACAATTCTACGTGTCTGTCTCGCGTGGACGGCAACAGGCGACGATCTACACCGACGACAAGAAGGCGCTGCTGGCAGCGGTCAGCCGCTCGGATGATCGCCTGGCGGCAACCGAATTCGTCAATCGACGCGAACGTGTCGCGGTGCTTCAGCGGCAGCAATGCATGGCATACGATTCGCGGGAGCCGATAACTCGCAATCGCGACGGAGTGGAACATGAGCGATAAGATTTTGCAGAAATACACGGGCAGGATCGGTGACGGCACAATCGGCTCGGCAGCAACGGACGAAGGCGAGACCGCCGACGACCTTGGGGCGTTCGGCTGGTTGCGTGGCCGCGACCGGGCAATCATGCTCGAACTGCGAAAGAGCAACGGCAATATCGTGGCGATTGGCTATAGCTGGCTGGAGCGTGTCGAGTTCAACCCCTCGGAAGGCATCACGCTGCACCTGGCTGGCCGAAGAATCCGCATCAGGGGCCGGAATCTGAACGGCGAAGTCCGACCGAACGTGCGGCTTTTTCAGGGCATTACGCGGCATCGCGTCGCTTGGATTCAGGAAGCGGACGGGCCGGCTGCGATGCTGGTGGAAAACGGGGCTACACTAGCCGAGTCCATCGAATGGTAGACGCCGGCAACACGTAAGCGCCCATAAGGGCCATCCTTGACGGGTGGACTAGATTCAAGGGGATCGGATTTTCCTACCCTTTTCCCTTGGAGGTCCCTATGGCTCGTGCTTCGTCCGTTTCACGTTCCCGGCTTTGGCAGCAACGGTTGGCTAGGTTTCAGGCGTCGCGACAATCGGTCGCCGAGTTCTGCCGTCAGGAAGGCATTTCACCGCCCTCGTTCTATCTTTGGCGGAAGCGTCTGTCGCCTCGGACGGTTGAGCGGACGGAGCCGCCCGCCGGTTTCCGTCCGGTGCGCGTGGTCGCTGCGGCCGAGGTCGCAGTGCACCTGCCGGGTGGGACGCGATTCAGCGTGCCGACAGGCGATGCCCAGAGTCTGCGGCTGGTGATCGAAACCGTCGCCTGCGTCGACGCCGCGATCGCCGGAGGCGACCGCCCATGCTGAACTTCGCAGCAAACACGCGCATCTTTCTTCATGCTCGCCCCACCGATATGCGGAAGAGCTTTGACGGCCTGTGCGGTCTGATTCGTAACGTGCTGCAGGCAGACCCGCTCGACGGCAGCCTGTTCCTCTTTGTGAACCGCCGTGGCGATCGCCTGAAAGCGTTGTGGTGGGATCGTGATGGCCTCGCCTTGTTCTACAAGCGATTGGAGTCGGGCACGTTCGAGATGCTTCGCCCGAACGGCGACGCGGCCGCCGTGGAACTCGACAGCACGACGCTGGCCATGCTCCTCAGCGGCGTATCGCTGGATTCGGTGAAGCGTCGCAAACGTTATGCACGGGCGGCCTGAAGCCGGCGTGCGGCGGAATAAATCGCCGGTTTCGTTCCAGGCTTTTCGCGGTTTCGAGGAACTGCGAAAAGCCTTTTTCGTTTTCCAAAATAATCTTTGGGAAGTGCTCTTGCGCTATCCGAAGCAATCGTTATGCTGGACAACATGAACGACACGCAAGCAATTCCCGACAACCTTGCGGCCTGCCAGGCAGTTATTACGCAGCAAAACTATCAACTGCTCGAGCAGGCCAAGGCCGTTGTCGCCTTGCAGCAGAAGGTCGAGGAGCAGAAGCTCATAATCGACGAGCTTATTCAGCGTGCCTTCCGCAATCGTAGCGAGCGGTACATCGAAGACCCGAACCAGTTGAAACTGGACTTCGGCAACACGCCCGCAGTGGCCGCAGCGGCGGAGAGCCTGGCCGAGGCGGTGGAAGAGGCGGAGATCGTCATCGCCGAACACAAGCGTCGCCGCCACAAGCCGCGGAAGCCCCGCAGCGAAGCGTTTCCCGCCCATCTGCCGCGGTACGAGGTGATGGCGAAGATGCCGGAAGAACTCAAGGTTTGTGCCACGCACGGCGAGCGCACGATCATCGGCTACGACCGCCAGGAGACGCTGGAATACGAGTCGCCCAAGATCAAGGTCCGCGTGACATTGGTTGCAAAGGCTGTTTGTGCAGACGCCCCGGAGTGCGGCGTGAAGGAAGCCGTGCGGCCGGAAGGCCTGGTGGAGGGCAACCGCTACGACACCAGCGTGGCTGCCCAGATCACCGTCAACAAATACGCCTTTCACCAGCCGACCTATCGCCAGCAAGACCAATTCGCCGGCAGCGGGTGGACGCCTTCCCGCAGCACGCTCTTGAACATCCTGGTGGCGACGGCGGCGTGCATCCGCCCGTTGGTGCTCTACCTGCGAGACGATGTGGTTGCCAGCGGCGTTTTGGGTACGGATGAAACGCGAGTCACCTTGCTTCTGCCGCCGGAGATCCCGGCGGTAATCCCAGGCGACGCCAAATCAAAGCGGATCCACGAAGTCTTCACCGAAGCCCGAACCAAAGGGGAACCGAGCGTATCGGGTCGGGTATGGGCTTACCGCAGCCTTACCGTTCCGATCAATGTGTTCGATTTCACGGTCAGCCGTCATCGCGACGGCCCCGACGAGTTCCTCGTGGACAGCAACTTCACCGGCACGATCATCGCGGACTGTTACTCGGGTTACCAACAGATTACGCTGCGCAGCGATGCGCGGATCGTTCGCGCTGCATGCAACGCGCATGCGCGGCGAAAGATTGTGGACGCACGAGTCAGTGATCCGCTGTTGGCCAGCCGCTTCCTGGCGATGTATCAGGAACTGTATGACATCGAGGATCGCGCCAGGACCATGTCCTGCGCTGACCGCGTGGCCTTGTGCGCTGCGGAAGCGCAGCCGGTATTTCAGCGGATGCGGGGGTTACTGGAGGGCGAAGCGGCATCACGAGTCTTGCCCAAGGACAAGCTTGCCGAGGCGTTGGGCTACTTGCGAAACCACTGGAACGAGTTGCAGGTCTATCTTGGTGACGGCCGCGTGCCGATCGACAACAACGAGACCGAGCAACTGATGAAGCAGGTCGCGCTGGGTCGCAAGAACTGGCTCTTTATCGGCAGCATTGCCGCTGGGGAGCGAGCGGCCGACTTGATGACGTTGGTAAGCAGCGCGATGCGGAATGACCTGGACCCTTGCTTGCCCATCTACAGAAGCACGGCTGCGTGCCGGTTCGGGAAGGCGGCAGCCATTCCATTTGGACCAACCTGCGGACGGGCCGCAAGGAAGCCATTCCCCGCCATAACGAAATCAAGAAGGGGCTGGCACGCTCCGTTTGCCGCAATCTCTCGGTGCCGGTACCGCCAGGCGGTTGACCGAGAAGCCCTGTCCTTCGTCCGTTTCTGGCTACCTCATTACGGCAGAGCCTCGGCCTTAGCGTAGATTTCCGCCGGGGCCTCATCGAAGTATTTGAACAATGCCGGGCACAGCCAGCCCACGGCCCTCAGCGTTTCCGACCCGTAGATGTTGCCTCCCATTTCCTCGCGGACCCGAGTCAGCTTCTCCTGATAGCCTGGAAACGGCTGCGCCGAAAACAGCATCCGAAATCCGTCCTCGGCGTCCGGGATGTGCCTCGTAAGGAAGTCGATCATCTCCGGGATGCCGCACACGAACGGCTCCTTGTTTAGGCCGACAGTGTCGTCGTCGAAGACCCAAGCGCCGGAATAACGGTACGGCCTTAATACCATGATCTGGTTCATCTCGATCTCCTCGTTGGCTGCTAAGGGGCGTTGTAGTTTGTCGGCGCCTGACGCATTTTCTGACCAGGATCATGTATAATCTGGTAGGAGCGGGAAATCAAAGGTGCTCCGGGAACTCGTAATGAAAGAACCTAGCTTTGATGAACTGCGGAGGGAGCGGACACATTACCAGGAGTCTGGACGGCGGTGCCGCTATAGAGGCTTTGCTTCCGGCGTTCACCCAAACCCGAGGTTCTACAAGTATTACTGGTGGGTTTTCTGGATCGAGAGTCCCATAGATGGGTGGCAGTTTCTTGACAAACAATACTGCCTCAGTATCGCCGTGGCTATCCAACTGATGGACAGGTAAGCGTCCGGCGGAACACGTAGTATAGCCGTATAGCCGGACACGGCCGACGGGGCAGAAGGGCGGCGGCGGAGAGATCAGGCCGCACGCCGGCGGTGGGGCAGCAGGGCAAGAAGGTCCTCCTCGTTGGCTGCGGGGAGCATGGCCGGCAGCCGGGTGAGGACGTCGCGGTAGTAGACCCACGGATCGTGGCCGTGACGTTTGCAGGAGGCCAAGAGACTGAAATGCACCGCCGCCGCGCGGCCGCCGCGGTCGCTGCCCAGGAAGAGCCAGTTCTTGCGGCCCAGACAGAGGCCGCGGATGGCGTTCTCGCCCTCGTTGTTGTCGATGTCCAGCCAGCCCTCGGCGGTGTAGACGCAGAGGGCCGCCCAATTGCCCAGCGTGTAGTCCATCGCGCCGCGGACCGGACTCTTGGGCAAGACCTTCGCCGCTTGGCCTTCCAGCCAGGCGTGGAAGTCGTTCAGCAGCGGCCGCGAGCGCTCTTGACGCTCGGCCGCGATCCGCGCGGCGCGCTCCGCCAGCGTCAGCGGCTGCCATTCTTCCCGGCCGCGCTCGCGGAGGTCCTTCTCCACCGCGTAGAGCTTGCCGATGAAGGCCAAGGCCGTCTCCATCCGCGCGGAGTCCAGCCGCCGGCACTCGTGGAACTTCCTCCGCGCATGCCCAGCAGGCGACCTCGACGATCCGGCCTTGAGATTCCAGGTAAATCCCGTCGTAACCGTTGAAGGCATCGGCTTGCAAGTATCCGCCATAGTTGGCAAGAAACTTGGCCGGCCCGTCGCGGCTGTGGTTCGTGGTGTAGTCGAACACCGTCAAGGCGTGCAGCGGGTTGCCCACGTAGGGCCAGAAGCGGCCCGTGTACTTCCGCTTCTGATGGGCGTCGCGGACCCGCACCGAGGTGTCGTCCGTGTGAATCACGCCCGAGGCCAGCACCACGCGGATGGCGAGGGCGTACAAGGGCTGGAGAAACTCCGCCGTTTGCAGCCACCAGCCGTCCATCGTCTGCCGGGAGATGCGCATGCCCTGCCGCTGGAAGATGCCTTCCAGGCGGTGCAGCGGCAGATGGTCGGCCCCCTTGCTGACGATCACCTGGGCCATCAGGCCCGCTCCGGCCAACGCGCCGGGGACCGCTTCGGGCGGCTTGGCGGCCAGCACCACGTTCTGCTCCGCCGGCGTCAGGCCGCTTTCGGGCAGTTGTTCCTTGCGGGCGTATTTCTTGCGGACATGCACCGTGACGAACAAGGTCGAAGGCCGCCAGTCCAACTGCTCGCTGGTCTCCGGCGGCAGCTCGACCAGGTTCTCCACGCCGCCCAAGGCCGCCTTCTCGGCGTCGGCCAAGTCGTGAATCTCTTCCTGCCGCTCGATGGAGTCGGGAATCCGCCCGCGACCGTGCTGGTGGCGGTTCTTGCCGGCCGCCGATGCCGCGGGCGAAGCATCGGCCGCGGGCGGCGGCGTCTCCGCCGCAGTTGCCTCCGCACCCGCTTGCACCTCGAACAACGCGCCTTGCCGCGGATCGAGCTTCTCGCTCGTGCTGCCGTAGATGCGTTTCAGCAAGAGGTGCATGTGATGCTCTTGCCGGGCCAGACGCTCATCGCGGATGCGCAGTTCTGCCAACAACTGTACGACGAGCGCCTTCAGCACGGCAACCTCGTCGGGCAGCGAAGCGGGATCGGGAAGAGGCAAGGCGTCCATGCTCATGCCCAATGCTACGCGCCAGACGCGCGTTTGGTTCGCGCGATTGCGAAGAATTTTTCCGGCGGCTCACGCCGAGCGTTGATAGCGCGGCTGCCGCTTCACGCTGGTCGGGTCGATGCCCCACAGCAAGAGCGACAACTCCTGGCTTGAGACCTCGATGCTCCGCGCTTGCGGATCGTCGGTCGCGGGGAAGCGGAAGGTCCCCTTCTCCAGCCGCCGGTAATAGAGCGTCAGCCCGTCGCGGTCCCACCACAACAGTTTGATCCGATCGCCGCGGCGGCTGCGGAACACGAACAAGTGGCCCGAGAGCGGATCGTAACCCAACCCTTCCCGCACCACCGCGGCCAAGGAATCGAAACGCTTCCGCATGTCCGTGGGCGCCAGGCAGACGTAGATCCGCACCAGCTCCGAGAGGTTCAGCATGATCGCGCCTCCAGAACGGCCAACACGTCGGCCAGCGTCTGCCGGTCGAAGCCCGCCTGCACCCGTACCGTGCGCTGCCGCTCCAACACGATCTCCACGCCGCCGGCATCCGCGGCGGCGGGCAAGCGGTTCGCCGCCGCAACCACCCGCACGGGCAGGAACGAAACCGTCCCGCCGCCCGCCACCCGCAAGCCGGCGCCTGGCGATGATCGGCGGCGCTGTGTCAGTTCCCGTCGCCAGGCGTAGAACGAGGGCTCGCTGAGGGCGTTGGTACGACAGTAATCGCGGACGGACTGGCCGCTTCGCCGCCACTGGGCCACGGCGCGTCGCCAAAACCGCTGCTTTTCCGAACTCCGCCGCGGACCTTTGCGCTTCATGGTACTTCTCCTGGGGCCTTGAATCTCACACGCCCTCAGGATACCATCAGCGCCAACACGCATTCCGCCGGACGCTTACTGGACAGTCTCAAAAAGCGGAATGAGCCTTACTGGCTTTACAACGATAAGTCCCCGCGGCGTGGTTCAGTGATGCCTATCGACCCGAACTCGGAACGTTGGCAAGCAGTAGAGTGGGCGCCAGCTTACGACGAAGACCCCGACCCGCCAGTGGCCCAAGGAGTGTTGCTGGACCACAAGTAAGACAAATCTCGGGGGCACTAGGGGGACACTGCTGCGTGACGACCCGTTTACCGCTCAGTGATTTCCCGCCGCAGCTAATCGCTTTTTTTCCGGCTTATACTTCTAATCTAACTCCCAATTCCTTTGCGATTCGCTCGACTCCGGATTTATTGAGGTCGTTAATCGCGCCGAGGAGAGAACCCATCCCTAGTGATCGCACTACAGCATCCTTGGGCAGGTACTGATTGACAACTTGAATAGCGGCGTCATGCTTGCACAGCCATCTCCAGTTCGATGAACGGTCGTAGCAGAATCTGGTCCCAATCCTCTTGGTCCTTGTTCTCAACGCCGACAAGCACAGCAAGCGGCTTGCCCTCTTGCGTCACCAACTGCCACTCGCACTGGGCCGCGTGAAGGAAACCCTCGATATCTTGCCTGAAGTTCTCGATACTAGTCTCCTTCACGGATTACGTCGGATTTCGTCCTCGCGATCATCCCAATTCTAACGTTCCGACTAGTTCCTGTCCACTTCGCCGCCCCTGTGCCCGCCGTTTCACGCCTTCCCCTTCATCGCCTCGCTCAAAAACGGGTCAGAAGGTCAGAACGAATTTGCGTTGTTATTCGTTCCGACCCGTTTCTCGCCTGCAATTCCGCGACCCCGCCGAGCATGTCTCGGTTGGTTAATAAGATCGAATGGCTAAGAGGCCACGAAGCGAGTACCGCGTCATTCCCTCCCCTCCCGGCCGCCGCGCGCGGCCGGGAGGGGAGGGAATGGAACGTGGTTGGGCGGGACGTCGTTGTTAGCTTTCCAATCTGCTTCACCGACCGCGACAAGCTCGGTGGCGTCGTCAATCATTCCGGTAAACTTCCTTGAGTGCTTCAGCAACATCCAGCGGGAGAACGCCAAGTGTGGCGTCGACATTTTAAGCGTTGACGAGTTGCAGGCTCTTCAACATCAGGCCCGTGGCGGTCAATCGGCCCATTTCATAGCGCGATAGCAAACGTTCCAAAACCTTCATCTCAGTCGTTTTCTGGCCGGAATCTTTTCAGATTTGGGACCAGATCGAAATGCGGGTCGGTCGAATAAACCGAGCACTTATAGCGGCGCGCCACGGCCGTAATGGCCAAGTCGCTCAACGGCAAGGCGTGTCCGCGCGAGGCGAGCACTCTGCCCAAGCTCGCGGCCGTGCGCCAGTCGTCCCAAAGGATATCCAGATAGCGGACGCCGCGGAGCAGCGAGGAAGCCCAATCCGCTTCCGCCTTGTGGCGAAAACCTAGAAGGACTTCAGCGACGATGGGCCCGACAATCGCGCCGCGATCCCCGCGAAGCAGCGAGTCAACAACCCGCTTTGTGCCCGACTGCGGCCGATTGAAGAACGGGACCCACATGCACGTGTCAATCAGCACCAGGTCTTCGGGGTTCATTGGCCGCCTTCAACTCGGTTTCCTCGAGTTCTTGCCAGTTTTCCTGCATCTCGACTCGTCCCGATAGGGTCATCAACTCCTGCCGCTGAGTGTAACGAACGTATTCGCGCAGCGCAGTCCTCAATGCCTCGTCGACATCGCTCTGCTTTGTCGCGGCGCGAAGTTCCGCAACTTCTTCGTCACTAAGATTCACCGTCGTCATAATAGCTCCTGCTGAAAGAGACTTCCTAATTATAGGCCGGCTTCCGCGGCAGCGAAAGCCTCCCGCCCTGCCCTTCGTCGCCTCGTGCATGCTCAAAAACGGGTCAAAAGGTTAGAACGAATTTGAGTCGCTATACGCCCCGGCCCGATGTTTGCCCGCTGGCGCCGATCAACTGACAGGGTCCAACCCCCCCATGCCAAGTGCTCTCACGAACTCTGCTGGCCAGTCGCTATCAATTGCCGGGGATGAACGGCGTTGATACCCGGATAGCGTTGAAAGTCGCCGACGTTGAGCGTCAGGATATGCGCGATACCGTGTACGCGCATGACGGCGACGAGCCGTGCGTCATGGACTTGGATTCCGGACACCGCGTGGTCCACGACTAGCCTTCGTCATTCGGCATGCGCGGCGGGACCATCGGGTGCTAGCTTGTATAGTCGCTCGATCGCCTTCGCTCGGCGATTGGTTTCACAAATTGATAATCCCAGGCCGTTCGCCGGCACCGGGCGCGTGCAAGCGCGCCACAACTCAACAAGGTTTTGCGGAGCGTAGAAAATCAAATCGCCTCGACTGCCCAAGAGCCGCACCGCTGCGCGGACTAGAGTATGCTGTGGATCAGTGCGATGCATCAGGCGCAACAAGATGTTCGTGTCCGCCAACCAGTGCATCAGCCGCCCTCGTAAATGCCTTCGCGCGTGACGGCGAAATCCGAAAGAGGAGGAACGTCATCAAGCCCGGCTGCGAGCTCATCAAGCGCGGCTTCGTATTCCTCTTCAGAGAGCGTTTCCTGCAAGCTTCTTGTATCGTTCTCTGGTTCAGTCGCGACAAATACTTGAATCTGCTGTCCGTCCCACAAGTGGAGCGGCAATAGCGGGCGTAAGACCCCGTTTTCAAAAACCGCCGGAACCGTCATAGTCATGGTTTCGTCTCCTATTATGGATTCTACCTTCGCCATAGAGACAAGTCGAGTCAGGATCTGCTATCCGCCCTTATACACCTGCTGCATCAGCACATTCTTCTTCGACGTCACCGGCCCGTCGCTGGTGTCGTTGCGGAGGACTTCAACCATCATGTGAAACTTGGCGTCGATGTCGTCGGCGTAGTGAACCAAGAGGGCTTCGGGTGTCATCGGCGGCTTGGGCGAGCCCCATTCGGGCAGCCGTTGATGGGCGATGATCAGGTGCTCCAGCCGCAAGAGTGTGTCTGGCGGCAGGGGGCACGCGGCCGCCGCCTCGCGGACAATGTCGCGGCCTTGCAGCAAGTGGCCGATCAGCGCGCCGGAGGCCGTGTAGACCGCGCCGTCGGGCCGCTGCTCCAACTCGCGCAGCTTGCCGATGTCGTGCAGGATCGCGCCCGCCACCGCCATCGACTTGTCCAGCGGCGGCTGCATTGCGTCGTAATATTCCGCGTACTTGTCGACGAGGTAGGTCACCGTCCGCGTGACGCTCAACGTGTGCTCAAGCCAGCCCGCTACGAAGGCATGGTGATTGTGCCGGGCGGCCGGAATCCGCAATAGAGCTTCGCGATTGTCGCAGAGAATCTTCTCCACCAGTGCCCGCAATGGCACGTCGGCAATGCGCTCACAGACAATCGCCAGCATCTCCGCGAACATCTTCTGCGGCTCGTAACGCGATTGCGGTTGGCAGCTCATCGGGTCGAAGCCGTCGGCCGCGTCCGCGTCGCAGACTTCGCGAATCTTGCGAATGTCCAACTGCGGGCCGTAGTTTGTCTCGCGGTAAACCGCCCGGACTTTGTAGAACGTTCCGGGCGTCCATTTGTCGCGGCATTCGGCCGCCCAGGGGGAATTGTCCCAAATGGGAAAGGCCACCTCGCGCCCGCCATCGCGAAAGCCGACGCGAAAGTAGGGCTTGCCGTCCCGCGTATTGAGCTGCTCCTTGGCCGTCATCAGCACGAACATGTCGGCCTCCTGGCCGGGCACGATGTCGGACAGCGCGATGATGGGCATGGGAGAGGGCATGGCGACTACGGTCGAGGAATCTCCGCCAGCTCGCGGTTGGCTTCCAAGACGAGTTGCACTGCTTCTTTAAGGTTCTCGCGAGCCTCATCGAGCGTCGCGCCCTGCGTGTTGGCGCCGGGCAATTCCTCGACAAACGCGACATAGCCCTCTGGGACCTGCATATAGACGGCCGTCAGTTCCATTTCGATTCCTTTACCAAACGCAATCCCTGAACTCAGACGTGTCTGCGATTATAGAACCTGCGGTAAGCAGCATCAAGACAACCACCATCCGGGGAGGGGCAACTCTGCCTATAGGCCAATATTGCGAGGGGCAATTTCTGTGTATAATACAGTCCTGCCCGTTTAGCACACCAATACGACCCGGAGGGCAACCACCTTGCCCCGCGCCTCCGTTTCCCGCAAGTTGATCGTGGATGGCACGCTTGCCCTGGCAGGCGCGTTCAGCATGGCAGTCGCGGCCGCTCTTGCAGCCGATGCGGCGCAAGCCGGCCAAAGTCTTCACGAAAGTTCGCACGGGCGAGGAAATCTACCGCCAGCAGTGCGCCACATGCCACGGCGCGGCGGGACAAGGGACGGTCGATAACTACCCGCATCCGCTGGCCGGCGACAAGTCGTCAGAACAGCTCTCCGCCTTCATCGCCAAGTCGATGCCCGAAGACGACCCGGGCACGTGCATCGGCGAAGATGCCAAAAACGTGGCGGCCTATATCTTCGACTCCTTCTATTCCCCCGCCGCCCAAGCCCGCAACAAGCCGCCGCGCGTCGAGTTGCGCGGGTGACCGTCAATCAATACGTCAATCTCGTCGCGGATTTAGTCGGCAACGCCCGCGGCGGCAAAGGGGACAGCCCCATTTTTGCTGGTACAAAAATCGGGACAGTCCCTCCTCGCGGCCTGCGGGCCTTCTATACCGCGCGGCACCGCAAGGCCGACCAGGTCCACGACGATCCGGCCGTCGAGCAGGTCGATCCGTGCATCAACTTCGACTTCCGCGCGAAGGGTCCAGTGAACGGAAAGATCACTACGGAAGAGTATGAAATCCATTGGCGCGGCGCGTTGTTCGCCCCCGAGACCGGCGACTACGACTTCGACCTGGACACCACCGGCGGCGGCCGGCTCTTTCTCAACGATGAGCACCGCCCGCTCGTGGACGCCTGGGTACGTTCGGGCGGGGATAGCGACCATCGGGCGACGATCCGCTTGCTGGGCGGGCGGTCCTATCCGATCCATGTCGATTACGCTAAAGGCAAGGGCGAGAAGGCGCGCGTGGCCTTGCGCTGGAAGCCGCCGCTGGCCGCGGAGGAGGTCGTGCCCGCGCGCTGCCTTTTCACGCCCGACGTGCCCGAAGTCTTCGTGCTGCAAACGCCCCTGCCGGCCGACGACCGCAGCGCCGGTTACGAGCGGGGAACGACCGTCTCGAAGCAGTGGGAGCAGGCCATCACCGATGCCGCGATCGAAGTCGCCGGCCGCGTGTCGACCCGCTACCGCCGGCGCGAGGGCGCCGCCGAGGACTCGCTGGGCCACGACGCCAAGACCCGCGACTTCTGCCGGCGGTTCGTGGAACGGGCCTTTCGCCGCCCGTTGACCGACGCCCAGCGGCAGCTTTACATTCGATCGCCGCTTCCTGGGCGCGCCCGATCTCGACACGGCCGTCCGCCGCGTGGTGCTGCTGGCGCTCGTCTCGCCGCGGTTTCTTTACGTGCCGACCGACAACGCGCCGCAGGCCGTCGCCAGCCGCCTGGCGCTGACTTTGTGGGATTCGCTGCCCGACGACGCCTTGCGGCAGACCGCGGCAGCGGGGCATCTGGCCACTGGCGAGCAGCTTCGCCAGCAAGCCCGGCGGATGCTTGCCGACTCGCGCACCGCGAACAAGCTGCGGCTGTTTTTCCTGCAATGGATGAAGGTCGAAACGCCGCCGGAACTTACCAAAGACCCGAAGAGTTACGCGGCCTTCGACGCGGCGGTCGCCACCGACCTGCGTACCTCGCTGAAAATGTTCGTCGAAGACGTAGTTTGGAACAAGGCGTCCGACTTTCGTCAACTGCTGCTGTCGGACGATACCTACTTGAACGGCCGGCTGGCCGCCTATTACGGCGTGAAGATGCCGGCCGGCGCCGATTTCCAGAAGGTGGCCTTCGAGCCGGGCCAGCGGGCGGGCATCCTCTCGCATCCTTACCTGATGGCCGTCTTCGCCCATCCGGCGGACACTTCGCCGATCCAGCGCGGCGTGTTCATCACTCGCGGCGTGCTGGGCCTGGCGCTTCGACCGCCGCCGATGGCCATTGCCCCGCTCGCCGCCGAATTGCAGCCCACGCTGACGACCCGCCAGCGCGTCGAACTGCAGACCAGGCCGGAAGCCTGCCAGAGCTGCCACGCGACGATAAACCCCCTTGGCTTTGCCCTGGAGCAGTTCGACGCATCGGGGCGCCTCCGCCGGCAGGAGAAAGGCCGGCCGATCGACGCCACCGGCTGCTACCGCACGCGCGACGGCCGCGACGTGAAATTCAGCGGCGTGCGGGAGCTGGCCGAGTTTCTCGCCGCCAGCGACGAGGTACACGGCGCCTTCATCGAACAGTTGTTCCGCTACTTGGTGAAGCAGCCGGTGCAAGCCTACGGGCCGCGCTTGCTCGACGAGCTCAAACAGGCCTTTGCCGCCAGCGGATATAATATGCAAGATCTGATTGTGGAGATTGCCGTGCGAACGGCAAGGTGAAGGGACGGTAGTGTGAATTGTCGCACGTCCTGATGAAGGGTCGCACGTCCTGATGAAGGGTGGCACGTCCTGAGCTTCAAGCGAAGGGCGTGTAGGATCGAAAAAACCGTGGGAGTCCAAATGGAAACCGTCGACCCACAAACTGGTCAGCACAAGGTCAGGAAGCGTCGCCGCCGCTTCGATGGTCAAGGTGACGCTCGTGAACTTACTTTCTCTTGCTTTCACGGTTACCAATTCCTCGCCCGCGATCGTACGCGCCAGTGGTTTATCGAAGAACTTATCGCCTGCCGCAAAAAATGGGAATTTCATCTTTGGGCCTACGTGATTATGCCCGAGCAGGTACATTTGCTGATTCGCCCCCGGCTGCCGCATCTGGACGTTGGAAGAATTAGCGGCGGTCTCAAAGAAAAAGTCGCGCGAAAGGCGATCCGTTACCTCGAAGTTAAGTCGCCGCATTGGCTAACTCGCATTACGGTTCGCGAGGGGGCCAAGCTGTGCCGCCGATTCTGGCAGCCGGGCGGGGGGTACGACCGCAATGCATACGAGACCACGTCACTCCATGCGATGATCGATTACATACATGCGAACCCTGTTCGACGCGGTCTGGTCGCCAGACCAGAGGACTGGGAGTGGTCCAGCGCGCGATGGTACGCGGGTATACGCCCGGTGTTAGTAGAAATGGACGCAACCGTTCCCTGAATGACGATCAACACAAACACGCCCTTCGCTTGAAGCTCAGGACGTGCCACCCAATTAGGAGGAACTTCACTATGACCCAATTCCTCACCCGTCGCGAAATCCTTCGCAAGCTGGGCATCGGCTCTGCCGCGATGCCGCTAGTTTGGAACCTGCCGAGCCTCTGCGAAGGCGCTCCGGCAAAGCAGCCCCGCAAGCGCCGACTGGTCATCATGTTCAGCCCCAACGGCGTCATACCTCAGACGTTCTGGCCGGACAAGGCGGGCGAGCTGAAGCCGTTCAAACCCAGCCTCCAGCCGTTGGAAGCCTTCCGCCAGCGAACGCTCGTCCTCCACGGCGTCTGCGACAAGATCCGCGGCGACGGCGACAACCACATGCGCGGCATGGGATGCCTGCTGACGGGCGTCGAGCTTCTGCCGGGCAACATCCAGGGCGGCTCCGACACGCCCGCCGGCTGGGCCAACGGCCGCTCGATCGACCAGGAGATCGCCGGCCACTTGCAGAACAGCCCGGCCACGCACAGCCGCTTCGGCTCGCTGGAATTCGGCGTGCTCGTGCCCAACCGGGCCGACACCTGGACGCGGATGGTCTACGCCGCCGCCAACCGCCCGCTGGCGCCGATCAGCAATCCTTATCAGATGTTCAATCATCTCTACGGCCAGGTCAAGGACCGCGAGAGCCTGCGGAGCGTGCTGGACGACGTGCAGGAGGAACTCCGCAGCGTCGGCCGGCGGCTGAGCGCGGAGGACCGGGAGTTGCTGGCCGAGCACGCTACTTTCGTCCGCGAGATGGAGCAAGACCTCCGCGGCGCGCAAGGGCCGGTCACCGAGCATGCCGTGCCGCCCTTGGAGCAGGGCGTGAAGGAGGAGAACGACCAGATGCCGCGGCTGACTCGCTTGCAGATCGAGCTTTTGGTGGACTCCTTCCGCGCCGATTTCACGCGCGTGGCCACGCTGCAATTCACCAACTCCGTCGGCCAGGCGCGTATGCACTGGCTGGACATCCCCGAGGACCACCACGAGCTTTCCCACCATCCGGACAACGACGCCGCCGCGCAGGACAAGCTCACGCGGATCAACCGCTGGTATTGCCAGCAGTTGGCGCACCTTGCCCGGCGGCTGGCCGAAACGCCCGAACCGCAGGGAGGCGGCAGCCTGCTGGACAACACGCTCATCGTCTGGACAAACGAGCTGGGCAAAGGCAACACGCACACGCTGGACGACATTCCCTGGGTGCTGGTCGGCGGCGGTTTGGACTTTCGCATGGGCCGCTCGCTGCGGCTCCCCAAGGTCCCCCACAACCGGCTGTTGATGGCATTGGCGCACGGTATGGGCCACGAGATCAAAACCTTCGGCAACCCCGCCTACTGCCGCGACGGCGCGTTGACCGGGCTGGCATAGGACCGCCTATGACTCTGCAAAACAGCGAGGTTGTGGCTTTCGTGGCGACGGCACAGCCGGAGAAGGCCCGCGCCTTCTACTGCGACGTGTTGGGACTGTGCTTCGAGGAGGACACGCCGTTCGCGCTAGTCGTGCGTGCGCCCAACGCAACGGTGCGGATTCAAAAGGTTTCGTCTTTCAATCCGCTGCCGTTCACGGTCATGGGATGGAAAGTCGCCGATCTGCGGGCCACTGCCCTGTGGCTCAGGGAGCGCGGCGTCCCGTTGGAGTGTTTTGCCGGCCTGTCGCAGGATGAGCTAGGCATCTGGATTTCTCCCAGCGGGGCAAAAATCGGCTGGTTCAAGGACCCCGACGGCAATGTACTTTCGTTGACCCAGTTCACGTGATCGGAATGTAGCGGTGTTGCAATTGTCGGTGCAATTGCGGGGCGCTTTGGAGACGAGTAAAATAAAGATTGGAAGAATCGCAGTTTCGTAAGAAAGCGTAACAATGGATTCGAGACAAAAGAACCGAGCCGCATACCGGAGAATGAAGCAGGAGTTGGCCCGGCGCTTTTCTCCGGGACGATTCATAGCGTTTGACGGTGGCGAAATCGTGGCTGACGCCGCGACTTTCGAGGAGCTCAACGCGGCGCTCGGTGCAATCGGCAAGGACCGTCCGGACGTGCTGGTTGTCCAAGCCGGAGTCGATTATCCCGACAAGGTCTTCATTCTCATTTGACTACTATGCCGGAGGCGCTTGCGGAACAGCGGAACGCTTATCGCGGCGAGCCTTCGCGTGCCTGGCTGCGCGTCGAATTCATCGCCCCGAGCGGGGGTCGTCGCGCAGTCGATCTGCTCGTTGACACGGGCAATCCGTACGAAGTAATTATCGACGCTGCCACCATGCAAGCGATGCAGTGGCACGCGGCGGACCAGTCGGAATCCAACTTTGGGATCGCCGAAGGCGGGTGGTTGCAAATCGCAATTGCGGACATCGGCTTTGACGCGTTCATCGTCGGTTATGCCAACGACAGGATCGTCGGTATTGTCAAGCGGCCCGATTGGGGATTTGACGGGCTGATCGGTTTGCCATTGCTGCGGATGCTTGAGTACGGAGGCGATCGCGGCTTCTTTTGGGTCCGAAAGTCGGATTCGCCGCGCAGTTAGGCGTTCTCCTGCCCGTCGTCGCGTCCAGAAGGAGAGCCCTTTGGGCTCGCATTCCAGGGTTCCACCCGCTGGTTATCCTTGACTGTTTGCTGCAGGTCTTCCCAGAGTAACTTATAACCTAAGAAGCCTTTGCTCTCGCGGCTCCGCGGATCAATAAACTCGCCCGACGAGCAATCCACGACTGGCCACCCGTTAGCATTCGCAAGTGAAAGAAGACTGGGCACTGGATTACCTGGACCACTGACCGTGACATGGATGCCGTTGGAAGATTCGACGCGGTCAAGTTCAATCATCATGGCGGTGTAATTGTCCAGATCGTAGAACGCGTACGTGGGCTTATTCCACTCCGCGTCAGGAAACGCAGCGCGGACCGCCGCCGACTCCAACGTTCCCAGTGGCAGAAAATCGTCGGAGGCGACTTCCCGCAAAGGTCGGAACTCGCCTCGAATTCGAAGTAAGACAGCGTCCCAACTCATCCGATGCACCCGCGAGGTCTAACGGCAGTGCCGGTGTGTCGACTATAATAAGAATAGTAAGACACGTTGATCTTGACAACCGGATTTACTAGGGACGTGGCTGAAATGCGCGATACCCCTTATCCTCGCATTGGTCTCTACGTCCACATCCCGTTCTGCGTCCGTCGCTGCACGTATTGCGACTTCGCAACGTGGGTGGGGCGCGAGAACGAAATCCCGCGCTATGTGGATGCCGTTATTGCGGAGATTACGCGGCGCGGCGCAGAAACGGGGCACCCGCGCGGATACGATCTTCTTCGGTGGCGGCACGCCCTCGCTTCTTGATGGACACCAGTTGACGTGCATCTTGGCCGCGCTGTACGAGGCGTTCATCGTCGAAGAAAGCGCCGAAGTCACCTGCGAATGCAACCCGGAAACGCTCACTTCGGCCTTCGCGAAAGCGGCGCGAAATGCGGGAGTCAACCGGATTTCGATGGGCGCGCAGGCGCGGCAGGCGAATCTCTTGCAGTTGCTCGGCAGGATCCATGATTGGGAGCGAGTGGTTGCCGCGGCGGGGATTGCCCGTGAGGCGGGTTTCGACAATTACAACATCGACCTGATGTTCGGCCTGCCGACGCAAACCGTCTACGACGTGCGGGAGACGCTCGCGGCCGCGATCGCCCTCTTGCCGACGCATCTTTCCTGTTACGGCCTGATCGTCGAGGAGGGCACTTCGATCTGCCGCGACGTCGCCAGGGGAAAGCTGGCGTTGCCGGACGAGGGCGTCGAACGCGACATGTACGAGCTGGTGCGGCGGACGCTCGCCCAGCACGGATTTCGGCAATATGAAATCAGCAACTTCGCCCACGAAGGATATGAATGCAGGCACAATCTCGGCTGCTGGACCCGCGTACCGTACCTCGGTTTTGGCTGCGCGGCGGCCAGCTTTTTCGACGAACATCGCACGATGAACCCTAGAACAATTGATGCCTATCTTGCCGGGCAGTTGCCGCAGACGGAGCAGATATCCAAGCAAGATGCCCGCTTTGAGAGCGTGATGCTCGGCCTGCGCGTTCTGCGCGGCGTCCGCGACGACGATTTCACGCGGATGCACGGCATCGGAATCCGCGAGGCGTTCGGCGAAAAGCTCGAAAAATCGCTCGCCGGCCGATTGGTGGAATGGCACGACGGCGCGTTGCGGCTAACCCGCTTGGGCATGGACCTGCAAAACACGGTGCTGGTCGATCTCATGTGACGGTCTTTACAAGTCACGTGGCAAGCCGCTATAAGCAAGGTATGACGCCATCGACTATCCAACGGCCCGATCAACTCACCGGACTTCTCGCCGCGCTCACCAACTGGCTGCGGCGGCCCGTCATCGGCGGCCCGGCCTGGAGCTTCGTCTGGCCTGCCACCATCGCATTTACGCTGCTCGTCCAGGCCATCACTGGGCTGGCGATCTGGATGTACTACAGCCCTGGGGCACAAAGCTCGTGGGAAAGCGTCTACTACTTGCAATACCACGTCCAGGCCGGCTGGCTGCTGCGGGCAATTCACTATTACGCCGGCCAGGCGATGCTCGTGCTGATCGGCGTTTATCTCGCGCAAATGGTCCTCCGCGGCGCCTGCCGCGCGCCGCGGGCGGAAATGGTGTCGGCCACCTATGTTGCGAAATACCCGAAGGGCCGTTCCGGCAAGCTGACACCTTTTCCGCCGGTGCCCTACTGGACCGTGCTGCTGATGGCGCTGACGACGCTCGGGCTGAACCTCACGGGCGACCTGCTTCCGTGGGACCAGAACAGCTATTGGGCCACGAACATCCGCATCGGGTATCTTGCGCACACGCCGGTCGCGGGACCGTGGCTCGCCAAGCTGGCGCTGGGCGGAACGCAGATCGGCACGCTCTCGCTCACGCGCTTCCTGGTCCTGCACGCGGGCGTCTTCGCCATGGCGCTGCTGGGGCTGATTATGCTGCATTCGTGGATATCCGCGCGGGATGTGGAATCGGTGACTGACGGAGACAAAGGGGACAGTCCCATTTTCGCTGCGACCACGCTGGACCCGCAAGCGGGTGCCCCGGTGCCCGAAATCGGGACAGTCCCCCGCGCGGTCCCCTATTGGCCTCGCCAAGCCGTGCGCGACGCAACCGCTTGCCTGATCGTCGCGGCGGTCATCGTGGGACTGTCGCTCCGCCACGGCGCGAGCGGGCCGAACGCCGGCATCGAGCTGGGCGCTCCGGCGAATCCGGTGAACGATCCGGGCACTGCGCGGCCCGAATGGTCGTTCCGCGCACTCTATCAACTCCACGAACTGCTGACCGCATGGCCGGAGATGATCTCGATCTTCGTCGTTCCGGGCGTGACCTTGCTCGTATTCTTCGCCATGCCGTGGATCGGGCGGAGCCGCGGCGGCAGGGTGTTCAATGCGGCCTTCTCGCTCGGCGTGCTGATCGGCGCCGCG
The DNA here is from genome assembly GCA_963780045.1 of uncultured Planctomycetia bacterium. Taxonomy (GTDB): domain Bacteria; phylum Planctomycetota; class Planctomycetia; order Pirellulales; family Thermoguttaceae; genus JANXQG01. The sequence goes on from CAVZZZ010000001.1 coordinate 313,780, forward strand.
GTGCTGGCGTGGCTCTCCTACGCGCACGACGCTAAAGACGCGAACTATCAGGCCGCGATTCTGGCAGGCCGCGCGGAAGCGGAGCGGGTGAAAGAGCTCGTTATGCAGGCGAGCCCCGAGGACGCAGCCAAGGGACAGTACGTTAGCGACGTGCCGCGGATTCCCGCCGCCGGGGCGCTGGCACTCTTGCGCGACGATCCCAAGACGCAAGGCCCGCTGCTCTTCAACCGGCACTGCGCAAGCTGCCACGACTACAGCGGGCCGGCCGCGTTCGGCATCGTTCGCCCGCCGCAGCCGACGGCCGCCGATCTCAATGGCTTTGCCAGCCAGCAATGGCTGACTGAGTTCCTTACCGTCGACGGCATCAGCAGCGGCAAGTTCTTCGGCAACACGAAGTTCAAGCACGGAAAAATGTACGGCTTCGTGAAGGAGACGTTCGCGGACTACGACGACTCGGAAAAGCAGCGGATCATCGCGGCGCTTTCGCACGAAGCGGAGCTGAAGCAAGAGAGCCGCCCGGCCGATAGCCGCAACCTCGTCGCCGGCGCGAAGCTCATTGCCGAGAACTGCGCCGACTGCCACACCTTCCACGGCAAAGGCACGCACAGCGGTCCGGACCTGACCGGCTACGGCAGCCGCCAGTGGCTCGCGGGGATGATCTGCAATCCGGCCCACGCCCGTTTCTATGGCAAGGCGAACGACCGCATGCCGGCCTTCGCCGAGTGGTCCGACGATCCCCGCAAAAACATCCTCAGCCGGCACGACCTCGACCTGTTGGTCGCGTGGCTGCGTGGCGAATGGTACGAGACGGGGCGTTAAAATCTGCGGAATCGTTACAGTTTGACAGCTCAACTTGCCGATGTTTGAAACAACATGTGGTGCAGCAGATGCGCGCAGGACGTGCCCGGCGTACCCTCGCTTGAGGAGGGCAAGTTCAGCTGCGCGCGGTGTTCTGGACCGCTGGCAAGTGGTTCCGCCGCGGATACTCGTCGCGCCCGGCGCGACGATAGCCATCGCGCCGCGGGCAGCGAAACTCCCGCAACCCCCAGCCGCCAACCGCCCGATTACGACGGTTGGGAAATGGAGGAACAGTTGCGGCACGTCTTTCGGGTGCTTGGGCCGGCGCGTGCCGCGGCGAAGCAGGTCGGTCCGCCGGGCCGGCCGAAATTCCGCCTCGACGCGGCCCATCGGCTGCACGCTCCGCACACCAGGAAGAAAAAGACTCGGCGGGCAGTCCGTCGCATCGATCGCGGGACCGTTCCTTCGCCGCGTAAAACGGCGTCCGCGGGCGATCGCACCGCGAGCTTTTTCATCACCGCAACCCTCTCGCTGGGCACAATGGCCTTCGGCTGCGGGCTCGCCTTGCTGGGTTGGTCGGCGTATACCGGCAGCCGCGACCTCTGGACTTTCGGCGCACCGATCGTGTTGGCCGGACAGGTCGCGCTGGTGCTCGGCCTGGCGCTGCAATTGGACCGCATCTGGCGCGACAACCGCCACGCCGCGGCCAGGCTGCAAACGGTCGACGAGGAAATCGACGAGTTGAAGACGACCACCTCGCTGTTGGGCACGACGCACGGTCCTTCCGCCGCCTTCTACGCTCATTGGGCCGGCGGCGCGGGACCCGACATCCTGCTCACCGATCTGAAGAGCCAGTTGGACCTGCTGGCCGTGAAGCTGGCGAAGCAGTAGCTTGCGGCTCGTTATTTGACTCTAAGAAACCGGACTCGCCTTGCCAGCGCTATTTGGCTCGTGGCCTTTTTTCGCTTGCCGCGACTTGATGTCGCGGTGCAGCGTTTCGAACTGGGCCAGTACCGACCCCATTACCGAACTTTCGTCGTCCGGCTGCTTCGAATTGCCGCCCGGAACCGAAGGATTGCCGCGGACCTGGCCGTTCATGGCTTCCAAGAGGCTCTGCATCCGCTTAACTTCACCGGCGAATTCCGCCTGTTGCTGGCCGGCAAGCTGTTTCTGCCTGGTGAGGGCTTCGGCCTGTTCGGCCGCGCGGCGGCGCATTGCGTCCAGCTCGTCCTCCAGGGCGGTGCGCTGCTGGAGCCACTCGGCCTGCTGTTGTTTGGTGTACTCGACGAGGTCGGCGACTTGCGAATCGTTCTTCCGCTGGGCGGCGGCTTCGGATAGCGCCGCCGTCGCGGTCGTTAACTGCGATAAACGACTCTCCGCTTCCGCGCACAGCTTGTGCAGATCATTGCGTTCGCGCTCGACCTCTGCTTTGACGCGCGCGAACTCGGCCACAGCCTGCTTCAGACCGTCGCGAATCTCGCGCAGCTCGGCGTGGCCGTCCAGGAACTGCTGATGACCTGCGCGGATATCGGTCCACCCTTGTCGTGCCGACTGGTGATCGGTCAGCAATTCGCCGTGCAGCCTCTGCAATTCTTCGACCAGGCTGCCGAGCGATTTCTCCGACTCCGATTTCTGCTGCGTGCTCACCTCCAGGCACTTGTGCCGCGTGAAAAGGTCCAGCGACAATACCTGGAGTTGATCGAACACCTCGGCGAAGGACGTCGAGGACTCGTCTTGAAGTGCCGAGCATTCGTTCAGCAAAGCTTCCGCGGACTCGATGGCGTCCTTAGGTTCTTTCAGATCGACTGACATGGCTACGCGCCTCGTAATGGAATTCCGCTCGGCAGCCGCCTCGAACGCATGGTGCAAAGCGGAGGACGAATCTTGCGACGTGCCAAGAATCGCCCGCAAGGGAAATGGCCGCCGGCCCGATGACCAGCTAAACAAAACTACGTTGTAAAACGGCCATTAGCAAATGCGGCACGTTTAGACCGCCCGAAGCATTTGCCGGGCGCCGCCGGCCGCCGATTCGAGGTCCCTTGCTCCGGCGCACTTGCGGTTTGCAGGGCGGATGCGGCGCGCGGCGGGCGCAGACTCGTTGCATCGCCTGCAATCGAACTATTCCCCACGACCGGCAAGGCCAATCACCAGTCAATGTCCAGCCGTGTGTGCAGAAGCGAGGCAAGCCGGGCGGCATCGCGCTGATTGTCGATGATATTCGCCGCGACGCGAGGCAGCGACATCCCTTCGACTTCCCATCCGATCACGAAATCGCTATGGGCGTCGACGGTTATCGCAGGCGGGTGGGTCGTCTCATGTTCTAGCGCCGTTCGAACAAGGGCGCTTACGTGATCCGACGCGCCGACGAACCACAGGCGGCGGCTGCCGCCGCAATCGGTCAGGCGAGGCGCGGCGTTCTCCAGGCACGCCTTCACAAAGTGGGGCTCGTCTTGCCCGGGCGGCAGCAGTTCTCGAAAGTCGCCGCGGCGGAGCGCGTCGTGGATCTTTGCCCTTCCAGCCTGACGCAGCCGTTCGCGCAAATCGTCGCGCGCGGGCCCTTGCCGACCGGCGAGGGCCGTCGTATCGTTGGCGCCGCCAAGGAACTCCCCGCGCAACTCCTGGTCGAGTTCGCGGACAAGCTCCGGATGGGCGCCGTCCAGGAAGATGGCGATGTCGCCGTCGGCCGGCTCCGCGAAGTCCGCGATCAACGCGCGCAGCTCGCCGTCCAGGTTCTCCAATCGTTCCAAGACAAGCGCGATCCGGCCCTGGAGGTTCCGCAGCACCGCCGTCGCCGATCGGAGGGCCGTCGAATCAAGGTTCCGCCGTTCGCTCGGCGAAAACTTGTCGGCAGGGGGCGGCGTTGAATCGCTCCGGGCAAACCATCTCCTGGCCGGCTGCCGGCGCGCGGCTGCTTCGCTTTCCGCGTGAACGAGATGCGAAACTATCAGTTGTTGACGTGCGTCAATGTCAGATCGCAAGTCCCTAAGACCGTCGAGCGCCGCGCGGGTGGATGCCCTGGCGGCGAGCACGCCCCCTTGGCCGGCGAGCTGCGCAAATCGCCTGTTCCATGGAGGCGCCCTGTTCCTCAAGGACGCTTGCACCAGGGAATCCGTTTGCATCTGCGCTTCCATCCGCTCGTTGATGTGCGCCAAGAGATCGTCCGCCGCGCACAACGGCACGGCGGCGTCGCAGCCGGCTTCGCCCAGCCACCGCAAAGCCGTCTCGCGGCAGAGCAAATCGGCGGCTTGCGTCACGAATTCCACCTGCGTCCGCCCGATCCGGGACAAGCCAAAGGTCCGCGCCGTCATTTCCGTGTTGTCCGGCTCTTGGCGCGACGCGAAGGAAGCGCCTGCCGCCGTCGCGGTGGACAAATCGAGGAATTGCGCGACGTTTTCAGCAGCCCTTCCCAAATCCTGCTGATTGAGTCCGTCACCCAGATGCACAACGTGGGTCGCGTCGAGGGGTGGGGTATCGGCGTCAAAGTCGGGCAGCCCGATGTCGGCGTCGCCCGGATATCCTTCGCCGCGGCCGAAGGTCCGCAGTTCGCGAAGGCAGCAGCAGGCGTTGGCCCGTGCCAGCAGCTTGCCGTGCGCCTCGTGCCCGGTCCAATGCAAGAGCACGCCGGTCAGCCGGGCATCGGAAATGAAAAGATCGTCCAACACCTTGCGGACGGCGTATGCCACGTCGAGCAGCATCCCGCTGCCGGTGCCGCCGGAAATTGACGCGATTAGAACGATCTGCGGAGCCGTTGCAAGGATATCCTGCTCCAGGCGCCGGCTGGACGCCGCGATTGCCTCCTGGGAAACCATCGTGGAAATCGCGGTTTTGAGTCGGCCGATCAGCTCCGGGAGATGATCGACGAGCGCGAGCCGTCCCAAAGGGCGCAGCCCTTCCGTGCAGAGCGATCTGGGAATAAGGGCCAGCCACCGCCGCCGCAACCACTTCAGATACGTTTCGGACGCCTCGTAGTACGCCTCGGCGCGCGCAGCGGCATGGCGATAGTTTCCGAAAGCGCCAGCGCTCGGGACGGTTCGCCCTGCATCGCCGCGGCGAGAGATCGTCGATCGTTGTCGACCAGGAGCATCTGCAGGGCGGGCATGTCCGCCAGGTCGCCAAAGCGGCCGGACCACCGCGAGCGAAGGCCGTTCAGAACCAGTCCGGACGTGCCGCCCAGTCCGAGCACAAGGCACGGCCGCAGACGCCACGCGGCCGGGTCCGGCTCCGGCGGCGGCATGTCCCGGCAACTTTCCGCAGGCCCAATGGATGCGAACGGCCAATCATCGCGGTCGGACGATCTCGGTACGGCTTCCGCCCAAGGAATATCCGACGCGAGGCGGTCGAGGACGGAGCTGGAGGGCAGTGCGTCCCCGTCGAACAGCATGGTGGCGTCGGACGGGGCGGCCGGCTTGCGCTCCGGCGGGAGTCGCGGTTTGAGCTTTTTGCCCTTTGGTTCGTGAGACGCCGTGTCTGACGATTTTGCAGCGCTGGTATCTCCGCGAACGCCGTTAGGCGTCGCGGATGGCGCGTTGGCTCGGCCCGCCGGCTTGCCGGATTTGGCGGCATTGCGCAACTGATCGATGAGATCGCGGCACGACGGAAATCGGTCGTCGGGTTTCTTGGCCAGGGCACGAGTGATAATGGGCCGGTCGTCGGGCGGCAGGGGTTCAAGCCTGGGACTGCTGCGCTGGTGCTGCATGACGAGCTGCGCGGCTTTCCGTCCGGAGAACGGCAGAACGCCGGTAAGCAGCTCTTGGAAGACAATGGCCAGGCTGTATTGATCGCTGCGCAAGCTGGGGTGGCCCGTGAACACTTCCGGCGCGGCGTAGACGGGGGTCCAGCCGCCGACCAGCGACACGGCCGGGTCCTGGATGTCCTTCACCAGGCCGAAATCCGCGACTTTTACGCGGCCGCCGAGAATCAGGAGGTTCTCCGGCTTGATGTCGAGGTGCTGCAATGAGAAAGCGGCCTGCATGTAATCGAGGGCGTCAGCCGCATCGCTCAGGTAGACCAGCAATTCGTCGCGCGGGATTCCGGCGCCCCCGCGGCCACGCATTGTTCGAAGCGATTCATCAGGTTGGCGTCGGCCAATTCGCTCACAATGACCAACTGCTCGTCGACCACCTCGATCCGTTCCAGGGAGAGGAGGAAAGGATGGCGGACTTCCTTGATGCGCGTGAGAGCCTTGAGCTCGCGGCTGGCGCGTTCTCCTTCGAGGCAGCCGTAGACGATCTTGATGGCCTTGGCAAGTCCGCCGGGCGCGTCGGCCTTCCAGACTTCACCGTAGCCGCCTGCGCCGATCCGGTTTCGGATCGTGTAGCCGGGAATGATTTCAGCGGTCATGCAGGCCAGCGGTGGCACGTTGCGGGTTCCTGGAGTGGTTTACTGAGGATCCGGTGCTTATTCGGTGCTGGGGTGGGCCAAGAACCAAGGTTTTGCGAGCGAACGATGGAAACCTACGTCGGGGAAAGACAAGTGGCATCCAGGGAGACCGGCGACAAGCCGAGTTTGGCCCCCCGCGGCGGCGCGTTGTCCCGCTTGCGCTCATCGAACAAGTCGCCTTGGCCCAATTCACAGCCGGCTTCCAGGCACGCGGCGCGCTCCGCAGGACTGTTGACCCCCGTGGCAATCACCTTGGTGCCATTCTTGCCGATGGTCCGCAGCAGTGTCTGACTGGTGCGCAAACTCATCGAATTGCCCGGAATGCCGGCCACGACCGAGGCGGCAATTTTGACGAAATCGGGACGTATCTCCGCCATAAGTGTCCTGCCGACGTCCCTGCCGCCGAAGTCGGAGAGGGCGACGGCCACTCCCAATTCGCGGATTTTGCTGCCCGGCAACAGGGTTTCAGCAACTTCCTCGGCCGCCACACAAGGCACTGAAACGACAAGTCGCGCGGGGTCCGGCAAGAGCCCGCAATACATGTTCGCCAGATCGAAGAGCCGCCCGGACGCGACCTCGCCGGACTGGACGTTCACAAGGATGAAGAGATCGCCCGATTTCGCCGCCGCCTGCTCGATGCCGCGCATCCTCCGTAGATGGCGGAGACGAGCGGCCACGCGGCCCGGAATCGGCGGCAGGCTGGAATCGTGCGCGGCGCTTGCGGGCGAAACGTCTTCGTCGGCGATTTGATAGCCGGCCAACTGGGCTTTTCGCAAACCGACGATCGGCGTCAACCGGCCATGCACGCAACCGTCCACGAGCGTCTCGTGCAGGCAGCGCACAGCCCGGCAAAGGTCGCCCGAGGATTCACCGAAGTCCGCGCCGGCATCCGCCGCGAGAACCTGGGTCACCACCGCATGCCGGGACTGCGACTCGCCGCAATAGAAGGCGAACTCGATGTCGGCCACGCGCACCATGTCGCCGTCGCAGAGATTGACCTCCTTGATTCGCCGGCCGTTGACGAACGTGCCATTGGTGCTGCCGAGATCTCGAATTCGGGTTGTGTGCCCCTCGCGCACCAGGGCGGCATGTTCGCGGGAGACTCCGTAGGAGACGACTTGCAGATCGGTCGATTCGCCGCGCCCGATGAGGAAGGGCGACTTCTCGATCACCGTTTTTTCCGGCGGGCCGCCCTTGGCGGAAAAATGCTCAAGCCACGGTAGACCCAGCGCGTGTTCGGGAATGAATTCGGTTCGCATACTCTTTGCCCGTCTTGATGCACGTCGATGCCGCCAAACGACGACCTGCCGTGTCGATTGGCTCGTGGAAAGGGACTCCGCTGGTGGCTATGTATTTACGTTCTCCATGGCACGGTCACTCGGCGGAATCGAGCGGACTAACTTCACATTCCGCCAATTAACTCTAACATGCACCGGCCGAAAAGACGGCCGAATTTGGCCCTTTGGGACACATTCCGGAAAAACGACGCCCCCGGCGGCAATTGTAAGATAGAGTTGACATAGGCTCGTTTCGCCAAGCGTGTCTCAGCCGCTTGACATCGGGGCGCTTTTCTTGCGAGGACGATTCGCCATGGATTCGCAACCTTTCAGCGTATTGTTGGTATCCGAAGATCGAGGGCTGCTTCGCTGTCTAGGGAAGCTCCTGACGATCTCCGGTTGTGACGTTTGCCAGGTCGGCGCATTCCATCAGGCGCTGGCGGCGCTGGAGGCCGTTTCGCCCGATTTCCTCTTCCTCGACGCCGATCTTGGCTTGGACAACGCCTTGGAAATCAGCCGTTCCCAATCGGCGCGGCGAGCCCGCGGCGAGGTCTACACGCTGCTGCTGACGCATTCGGCGGAAATCCACGAGCACTACAAGGCCCTGGAAGCCGGCGTCGACGATTTCCTTGCCAAGCCGATCGTCTACTGCGAGATTCTTGCGCACCTGCGAAGCGGCGCGCGGGAGCTTGAGTTGGAACGACGCCTTGCCGAACAATCGGGCGCAGATCCCTTGACCGGGCTGGCGAACATGCCGCGCATTGGAAAGCCGGCTGAACCGGCAGATATCCGCCGGCGCCGGCAACTCGCCGCTGGGGGCGTGCGTCCTGATGGAGGTCGATTTTTTTGACCGCGTGAATCGTCAATTCGGCCGGCAGGGCGGCGATGCCGTCGTCGCTTGCATCGCGGCGAAATTGCGGGAGCTGGCCGGAGAATCGGCGTTTCTGGCCCGCGTCGGCGCCGGCCGGTTTGCCGTCCTCGCCAATGACATGTCCGACGAGGAAGCGGCCGCGTGGGCCGAGGGCTTGCGCCTCCATTGGACCGAAGCGGAAATTGTCGCCGAGGAACACCGCTTGCAATTCACTGCCAGTGTCGGCGTGGCCGGCATTGCCGCGGACACCCCGATTACGGCGGATGAAGTCCTCCGCCGCACTGCGGCGGCCCTGGATTTGGCCAAATCATCGGGCGGCGATTGCGTAATGCGCTATGGCATAATCGACGACGAGGATGAAGCCTGGTCGACGTTCGCCGGGCCGGGGAAACTCTTCGAAGGCGCCGTCGCCCGGGACGTGATGACGCCCCTGCCGGGTGTGCTGCGTACCGAGGAACCGGCCAGCGATGCCGTCCTTCTGCTGCGGCGAGGCCAGCTTGCCGCGCTGCCGGTCGTCGATGAAGACGGCAAGCTTCTGGGCATCGTCACGGAGGACTGCATCATGGCGGACCGATCGCCAAGGGGAGTGGTTTTCTTGACCGTTGGCCAGGTGATTAACCGGGAAATCGTGAGCGTGGACGAAGACGCGAGTTTCGCCGAACTTGTGGAGAGCTTCACCCAAGACTCTTCCGCGCCGATCATGATCACCCGCGACGGCTGTCCAACGGGGTTGGCCGTGCCGGAAAACCTGGTGGTGCTCGGACGGAAGCTGACCAAGGAAAACCTCGCCGCGACACTCCCCTATTCGCCTGCGAGCGAGTACCTGGTGGTGCCGGACTCCTGTCCGGCGCAAACCGCGCGCGAAACCACGGTAGTGCAAACCGTCACCTAGTGTAGTGATTCAAGCAGATGGGGCCTTGCGGGTGGAATAAACCCCCGCGCAAACGAACGGTCCCGCCCGCCGCTATTTTCCCTGCACGGTGAAGTACCTGTTCACGATGCGATCCAAGTATTCGGGCCGCATTTCCAACTGCAGGTCGTTGTACCGGCAATAGTTCTGGACCTGGCCCAGAAGGTCGCGGGGATGACAGCGGCGCATGGCCCGATTGCACTCGCGATAGTGCTTTGCGATCACGTAATCGACCGACTCCCTATCGTACGGAAAGCCGAAGTTGCGGGCGTAGTCTTGGAACAGGCGGCAGAACTCCTCTTCGTCCGGATCGCCGATTTCGATCTTGTAGGGAATCCGCCGCAAGAAAGCCTCATCGGCCAGGCTCGACGGCTCCAGATTCGTGGAGAAGATGATCAACTGCTCGAAGGGCACTTGAAACTTCTTCCCCGTGGCCAAGGTGAGATAATCGTGCCGATTCTCCAGCGGGATAATCCAGCGGTTGAGCAATTGCGTCGGCTCGATTCGCTGCCGGCCGAAGTCGTCGATCAACAGACAGCCGCAATTGCTCTTCAATTGCAAGGGGGCTTCGCTCACGTTGCTGTGCGGGTCGTGCCGGAGTTCCAGGCAATCCATCGTCATTTCGCCGCCGATCACTACGGTGGGCCGCCGGATTTTGATCCAGCGACGGTCGTAATCGGCCTTGCGGACAATGCTCTGCGAGTCGTCCCTCGCCACGTTGTGATAGGCCGAGTCGAAGAGCTTGATCAACTGGCCGCCTTCGATCAATGCGTGAGGAATCCAGATGTACTGGCTGAAGCAGCTTGTAATCCGCCGCGCCAAGGTTGACTTGCCGTTGCCGGGCGCTCCATAAAGAAACAGGCCGGCGCCGGAATTGATCGCCGGGCCGAGATCGGCAAACAGGTTGGGATCAACCGAAATGTCCGCAAAGGCCTGCTCCAGGCGGGCGCGTCGCGGGGCCTCGGCTCGGATCGTCTGCCGCCGACGGACACGACGTAGTTCGCCAGCGGCACCGGGGCGGGGCCCACGTACGCGCAGGCGTTCATCAGCGATTGGGTGCGTTGCTGGCCTTGCTCGGTCAAGCCATAGACGTGGTCATTCAGCGGCGCCGCCGCCAAATAGACCAGAAACTGCCGGCTGCGCAACGAATGAAAGACGTTTTCCAAAATGCCCAGCGGCAACCCGACCTCCTCCGCAATGCCGCGGCCGCTGCTGGACCCGACGACGGAAAGGTATTTGCAGACGAGCGATTCGATCAGCGTGGTAGGCAGCCCCGTTTCCTCGATCGTGTGGGGTGTGCGAGGTCGAAACTCCTCCTCGGACTGGATTGCCGAAAGGAGTTCTTCACGCAACGAATCGGTGGCTACGGACGACATCGAATAACATTCTTAAAATGCGGATTTATCGAGGGTTACCAGAGAAACTCTAGATCACGCTATGACGATCATTGGTGCGCTGCGCCGTTCTGATCGTTACTGTCGTTGCCGGCGGTGAACCTTGCCCTGACTTTTCCACAGTTGTCTCTTTCGCACCGAATGTGCCGGTTCCATCGCTTTTCGGAATGGGTGGGCCTCAACAACTCCAGGCGACTGGATGCGGGAACTGACGAATGCTATGATCGTCCCGCAAGCGCGCGGCATGAAAGGGACTGGCGACGGGTCGTGAGGTCGTATTCCCGGCACGGTGAGGGCCCTTTAATGTCCCGCTCAGAACCAGTACGATAGCACGCGTGTTCCTGAGTCGGGGTCCGTTCGCCAGGGGACATGAAAAGCTGAACGCGATGAAAACGACGGCAATCAAGAAACTCCGCGGAAAACTGGCGGACGACCAGCCGGTCTATGGCCTGTGGATCACGCTCGAATCGGCGAGCATTGCCGAAATGGCGGTTGCGCTGGGCCTGGATTGGATCGTGATCGACGCCGAACACGGTCATCTCGATTGGAAGGAGATCGTCGAACTCGTCCGCGCGACCGTCCGCAGTGACACCGTGGTACTGGTCCGCATTGCCGAGTTGAGCATCGGACTGGTCAAACGGGCGCTGGACATCGGGGCCGATGGCGTGGTCGTACCGTGGGTCGAATCGGCCGAGCAGTTGCGTCAGGCGGTGGCGTTCGCCCATTACCCGCCCGAAGGCGTGCGAGGCATCGGCGCGGAGCGTGCGACTGGCTGGGGCGAGTGTTTCGTCGAACACACGCAGGAGGCGAACGAGCACGTCATGGTCGTGCCGATCATCGAATCGGTGCAAGGCGGCCGGAACGTCCAATCCATGCTCTCCGTCAGCGGCGTCGAGGTGTTCTTCTTCGGTCCGGCGGACTATTCTTCTTCGGCCGGTTACCGAGGCCAGTGGGAGGGGCCGGGCGTGGCCGAGCAAATCCTGGCTGCCAAGGACGCCATCCGTGCCGCCGGCAAACATTGCGGCGTGGCTGCCACCAGCAACGAGAACCTCCTGGAGCGGCGGAAACAGGGATTCCAGATGTTGGGCTTAGGTCTAGACAGCGGCCTCTTGTTGCGGAGCTTGCACGAGGCCCTGGCCGCCGTGGGACGCGATCGGCGGATTGGCGCCGCCTTCCATCCGGAGGACGATTCATGCCTGAAAACAAATTCATCGTGACCATGACGGCCGACTTTTTCGATGCCGCCGGGTGTCCCAAGTACCGCGACCTCGGGCTGGCGGTGTTCGACGGGCAGGAGCACGTCGAGCGCCGCGTTTTCAGCGAGCATCGGGCGGAGATCGGGCCGGACCAGATCGGCGACGCCCAGGGGGTGATCGTGCTCACTCCCAGTGTTACGGCCCACAGCGTTTCCCGCCCTGAGAACCTTCTAGCCATCGGCCGCTTCGGCGTGGGCTACGACAGCGTGGACGTGGCCGCATGCACCGCCGCCGACGTGTTGTTGTTCATCACCGCGGGCGCGGTGGACCGCCCGGTGGCGGAGGCCGTGGTGGGGTGGATGATCGCTCTGGCGCATAAAGTCCGCATCAAGGACTCGCTGGTGAGGACCGGCCGCTGGGACGACCGCTCGCGGCACATGGGCTGCGAATTGCGCGAGCGGACGCTGGGGGTGATCGGGCTTGGCGGCATCGCCCGCGCGACCGTCGGGCTGTTGCAGGGCTTCGGTATGAACCCGCCGCTGGCTTATGATCCGCTGTTGGATCCGTCGATTGCCGGGCGGTTGGGCGTGCGCCTGGTTGGGCTGGACGAACTGCTGCGGGAGGCCGACTTCGTTTCGCTGCATTGCCCTCTATATGGCCCCCCGCGCGACACGGTTGACGCAGGCAATTTAAGCAGCTCGACGCGCGGCATGATCGGCGCGGGAATTGTCGCTCATGAAGCCCGCGGCGTACTTGATCAACGCGGCGCGGGGCGGCATTGTGGACGAGGATGCCTTGTACGAAGCACTGAAGGCCGGGCGGATCGCCGGCGCGGCAATCGATTGTTTCGCCCAGGAGCCGGTCACGTCGCCGCACCGCTTCGGCGAGCTGGACAACGTCCTCCTGGCGCCCACAGCATCGCCTGGACCAACGAGCTCTTCCGCGACATCGGCCGCATGGTCTGCCAGGGCATGCTCGATCTTTCGCTGGGCCGGCAGCCCCAAGGCGCGATCAACGCCGAGGTTTTCCAACGGCCCGGGTTTCAGCAGAAGTGGCAGCGACACCGCAGGTAATTGTGGTTAAATATGTTACAACGGTGCGAGCGGTCACACCGGCACACAACGTACCGACGCAAGCGTCAGCGCCTAAACGTTTACGTGCGGTGTAAGTTTAGCCCTGACGCTTGCGTCGGTACCGTGTGGCGCTTGCGTCGGTATTCTTGTTGCCCCGGTCCAAACGCGAATGATTCTCGCCTATCACTCAATCATCACGGCCTACGGCTTTTGGCTTCCCAACGATCCGCGCGGCTCGTGGTCCGACTACGTTTGGAGCTGGGAGCTTCGCCGCTTTGGACCGGCGACGAAGGTCTCCACGCGGCAGTCGGTTGCCGGTCGGTCACGCGACCGCGCGCTGCGGTTAGCGGCCAAGCAGGCGCTGCAGTATCCTGAGGTCCATTTCACCGGCGCTCAGGCCCGCGCGATCGGCCGCGGATTCAAAAGCGCCGTCGATGAAGCAAACTACCGCATCCTTGCATGTTCCATCTTGCCGGAGCACATTCACTTGGTAATCCAACGGTGTGAGCGGAAGATCGAACAAATCGTCGCGCACTTGAAAGCGAAAGCCACGATGCAATTGAGCCAAGAGGGAATACACCCGTTAGTGGACTACGTGGACCGCAAGGGAGGAATACCGACGCCTTGGACCGCAAAAGGCTGGAACGTCTTCCTGGATGATGAACCGCGCATCGACCGTGCGATTGTCTACGTCGAGCGAAACCCCGAGAAGGAAGGAAAGCCGCGGCAGAGGTGGCCCTTCGTCCTGCCGCGGCTGGCGTGACGCCGGCAATGTTTAACCCTGACGCTTGCGTCGGCCTTCGGTGGTGCCGTTTTCGCTCGTATCGGATTGCGCTCCGGCGAATCGGCCAAACCCACGGTGCGGCGTTTCAGCGCGGTGGACTCCGCGCGACTCACCAATTTCCTGGCACGACGTTTTGCCGATCGTCAACGCTTGACTTGCGACTCCACGGCAAACAGGCGAGAAGGAAACGATAATTGACAGTTCAAGCCGGACGCCTAATCGTTCATGTTCTTGGCGGTCTTCTGGGTTGGCCGGCGCAACCAGCACCGGCCGGGAGGGTGGCAAGGCAGCCGTGATGTGCGTTCAAAACTCCGCTCCGTAACTGGAAAACTCCTCGTACTGCTTCTCCGAATAATTGCTGAACCGCGTGTAGGCCGAACTCCACTGCAGCTTCACGTCGCCGGTGGGGCCGTTGCGCTGCTTGGCGAGGATCAGGACCCCCTGACCGTCGATGCCCATTTCCTCCGCCCTCTGCTTGGCATGGTAATACTCCTCGCGGTGGACGAACATCACCACGTCCGCGTCCTGTTCGATAGCGCCCGACTCGCGGAAGTGCGCCAAACGCGGCCGATGATCTTCGCGTCCGTTCGTTTCCACCTGCCGGTTCAACTGGGACAGAACCACCACTGGGATTTGCAGCTCGCGCGCGAGCGCCTTCAACCGCCGGCTCATTCTCGCCACTTGCTCCTGGCGCGGAAGGTTCGAATTCTCCGGTTGGATCAACTGCAAATAGTCGACGATGAGAAGCCCGAGTCCCTCTGCCTCGCTCAAGCGCCGCGCCATTGCGGAAATCTCGGCGACCGTGCGGACTGGCGTGTCGTCGATAAAGAGCGGCGATTGCGCAAGCCTGCTCGATGCCTCCAACAGTCGTTCTCGGTCCGGCGCGGAAATAAACCCGCTTCGGAACTTACGGCCGTCAATGCTCGCCTGCGAGCACATGAGCCGCTGGCAGAGCTCCGTCCGCGACATCTCAAGGCTGATAAAGAGCACGGGAACACGGGAGAGAATGGCGACGTTCTCGGCGATGTTCATGGCCAGCGCCGTCTTGCCCATGCTGGGCTGCGCGGCCAGGACGGTGAATTCTGAGGGGTGCAGGCCGCCCGTCAGATTGTCTAGATCGGTAAAGTGCGTCGGCACGGCGTCGCCCGTGCCGCTGGCAAGCCGGGCGTCTACGCGATCAAATGTCTCGATCAGAAGATCCTCGATGTTCATCGGCGTATTGGGGCGGTCGATGACCGGGATGCGGGACTCATTTTCTCGCGGGTCCCAGAGTGCGTGGCCGTGAATGAAGTCGTGGCAATGCTTACACCAGCCGGCTAAATCTTCCAGCTTTTCGGCATACTTACGCTCGTAGGTCAGGTGATGCACGGCATCGACTGGATGCTGGCCGCATCGCTCGCACACTCCGTTGGCCCGATCATGCACCGCGTTTTTCAGAAGCGACCATTCTCGGGAGCAGAGATAATGATGGTATTTCTCCCTTTCATCTTCGATTTCCCGCGAGTTTTCCTGCATTATTGGTCCTCCCTCGATCGCGGCTGATCCTGCTTGGCGGATTGAGCGCTTCGCGTCGGGACAACGACGGCATTATACCAAGCCGTCACTCCTGCATGTCACTCCTGCAAACGTCTTGTCCGGCGATTTTGAAGTAATTCGTTGGCGCGGTGCCCTCGAGGGATGCCACCGGGTCAGACCCCCGATCCCTGTAGCGCGGGATGGTATTGGGCGGTCGTGGTCCGGGACTTCAACCCCGGAGAACCGGAGATTTACCGAATTCTTGCATTGCGGTAGGTTTCTGGCAATAATAGGGCGTTTTGAACGATCTTGGCAATCACTTGGAGGGCAGGAAAATGAGAGGTATGCTGCTTGCAATCGCGGTTTTTCTGGTTTCGACGGTCGCTTATGGGGACGAAATTGGCCTGACAACAACCGGAGTGGGCATCTTGACAATCCCCACAGGCTCCGAATGGATCAACGTAACCATACAGTGCTGGGGCGGGGGCGGGGGCGGGGGCGGCTGCTACTATGGCTACGGTGGCGGGGGCGGCGGGGGCGGCGCATACGCTTGCAATACTTACACTTCATTGTCGTCTGGCGCGTACAACTACTACATTGGTAGCGGTGGAGAGGGAGGAGCGGGTGGAACGACCGGTTATGCCGGAGACACTGGCGGAGGCACAATCTGGAACTATGGCGGCTCGGAAGACGTTTATGCCACGGGGGGCAGCGGCGGTAGTGGTGGCGGCATCGGCGGCTTCGGGACTGGCGGCAATGCCGGTCTCGTCCTTGCCGGCAGTGGTTATCAAGGCGGGGCTGGCGGCATTGAAGATTCCCACACAAATGGCTATTAATTTGCAGGTGGTGGTGGCGGCTCCGCTGGGCCTAGCGGACCAGGCGGTAGCGGCAGCGGGTACATCGGAGGTATCGGTTATGGCGGTGGCGGCTACGGAGCGTTTAATTTATACGGCAACATTGTGCCAGCTTCCAATGGTAGTATTCCAGGAGGAGGAGGTGGCGGTGGTTCCTACTACGCGGGCTTCGGTGCCGCAGGCGCGAACGGCGAAATTGCTATCACCTATACACAGGAAGCGATTCCCGAACCCTCCACGGTTGGCCTACTGTGTGCGGGTGCAATCGGCTTGCTGGCAATGGCTTGGCGGCATAAGCGGTCAACGCATAGTGCTGACAAGTGGAAGTAATCAGCAAAGCGAAGTGAGTATTGACAAAGACCGGATTCTAAGCCGTTGGGATCCAATAGACCGCCAAATGAACGATAGAGAGTTCCAAACAGAGAAGAGAAAACAAAACCTTGCCAAGAGTCAATCGTGGCGTCGTGAGAATCGCAGGAAGAGACTTTCTAGGGTGTATTATCATGTCACGTTGAAATGCAGGCGAGAACAAATCTTGGGAACTAAAGACCGGCCGGGAGAAGGTCTTATTCCATCCAATACGGAAATCAAACATTCTGATGACAACTTTGATACCGAAGGAAGAATCTACATTTGTGAAAACCTGGCTGGCGACTTTTGTAGTGCAGAGCATTGGATTAGAATTTTTAGTAAAAGAGACCGGTTGCCAGAAGAAGCGTATTGTGTGTTGGTAGTAGATTTGACGGATTCTGTTTATGATGGGTATCGAGATGCTTACAGTCATTGCAAAACAAATTGGATTATTGAAAGAAACGTCGAAGCAAAAAGAATAAAAGCAGTCTGATTGTCTAGCGGGCAAGGATTGATGAATAGGCAATCGGGAATCGGGCGGGTTGACGCGGTGACGGGTTACCCAAAAAGGCTCGTTTTCTCCCTCCCCGCCGGGCCGCGTCCAGCGGCCCGGCGGGGAGGGGAGAAGAGAGGAGTGTAGTTTTTGCCGCGTTTTAGCCAGCCAAGCTTGTTCGCCATCCGCGCGAGCCGGATGGAGTTTCCAGGAACATCAATCCACGCAAGGACTTTGCGAAACGAGAGTCAATCAATGAGCTTGGCGACCGAGCAGGCACACACAGACGACGAGGAGCGGGATTTGCTCAATGGCTTTTGGCCTTGGGCAAACGCGATGACGTTATCCCCAAGCTCGCCCGCGACCGCGCGGCGATTCGCAAGATCGAGGCGGCCGTGCGGCGGGTGTGCCGATGGCGGCGTCTGGCTCGACGCGCCGGCGACCACGAAGGGGCAGGCGCATCGGCCCGGAACTGTCGAGGACTTTATTGGACTGCGGTGTGAAGCGGAGCTATCAAAGCCTTCCCCCGCCCAGACTCTCACATCCCCCGGTACAAGAAGTAGGCGCATGCCAGATCTTCTATGGCCGTTCACGGCCATTTCCGCGGCAGCGGTATTAGGCCCGTTGCTTTAGCACAAGTCGGCGGCCAAACGGAACCTCGACGCTCTTCGTCCCCCGCCGCCGAAGGCGGCGGGGGACGAAGACCACAGGGGGATCTCGCTTAGCTGCCACGACCCGTGCTAAAGCGACGCGCCTAGCACCGGCTTCGCCCGAAACGAGCATGAATGCCCGTCCGCCGCGATTCGCGGCGGCGAACAATCGGCAAGCAGCTTCTGCCGCGGGCCGCTCTCTAGCGCCGCACGATGGCAGCCCGTTAATGTGGAAGTTGCGCCGAGATTAAATTATTTCTTTTCGCTGGCGCCGTCTTCTGGGTTGTGGACACCGGTCGAGGCGGATTTTTTCCAACTCGTTTGCCCATAAGGACTTACGGCGGCGAAGCGGCTTGAAGAGCGAAATTCGTTGTCGACCTGCGCGGAGAATTGCCCGCCCCCTAACCCCTTGCGGCGCAAGGAGTTGAGACAGAAGCTTGGAACGCGTATGTCGAGTACCTGTTGACAATAGTACAGAACTGTATATAATGGCGAAACCAAGCCCTTTCCCTGACCCTCTCCCGGAGGGCGAGGGGAAGTTAGAAGGCAGAAGTCAGAAGTGGGAAGTCATTGGTCAGAGGCCGGAAGCATGACGACGGAGAATGACAGGAAGATGAGCGACAGGGACAGGACCTACAGCGATGGTGCATAGACCACCGGGCGGCGGGAATTCCTGGATCAGCCCTGGGTTCGGCGTGGGTTCATTGTGGGTCGGCCCTGGGTGGCTTCTGGCTCGCTCCTGGAATCCAAAACGACGGAAAACAAGGAAAGAACTCGATGTTTCATTCGCGAAGAAAAAAACCGGCCCGAAATCGTCCGATGTGCATCGAGCGCAGGCGCCCGCCTGGGCGTCAAGCCTTCAGGCGTCCCGCTTGCTGGCAAGTCGGGCTTCAATGCTCTATGCTGTACGAACACCGCTAAAGTCGGCACTCTGACGGGCGTGCGACAAAAGCGAGATGCGCCCAGCTACAACTTGAGAGGAGTGCATGGCGTAAACGCGCGGCAGAGGCCATAAGTTGTATGTTGACAAGAGTTTACTACCGACGCTCCGATGCGCCCCACCGGACAAGAAAACGTGAAGGCGGGGCGCATTGATGTGCGACAAACCGTGGCACGTGAGGAGTCAAGTGCCGGAAGCCGGCACGCAGAACCCTGCGACAGAAACTTGGAGAACAGTTTAGCGGAGTGACGCAGTTCATCCGCACCGAGCCCGTGTCGGTGGCTGAATGACTGGGCAGCTAAAACCGCGGCCACGATATAGCGATCCTCCCCACCGACCCCGTGTCGGTGGAAGGAATGACTGCGTGGCATACCCCGCCGAGCACAGCCGCGCAATCATAGCTTCCACCGGCGCAGGGCCGGTGGGGAGCCATATTTGTGGTAGCCGTTCACATAGCACGTCAGTCATTCTTCCACCGACGCGGGGTCGGTGGGGACCGACGAACTTCACTTCGCTAAGATGCTGCGAAACATGGAGAACAGCGGACGACTGGAAGGAAAAGTGGCTTCGATTACCGGCACTACCGGACGACTGGAAGGACAAGTGGCTTGGATCAGCGGGGCGACCTCGGGCATCGGAGAGGCGGCGGCCATCCTCTTCGCCCAGGAGGGCGCGCGCGTGGCGATTGTCGGGCGGCGAGTCAATCAGGGCCGCCAGATCGCCCAGCAGATCGAGGCGGCGGGCGGCGAAGCCCTGGCGATCGAGTGCGACGTAGCCCGCGCGGACGACGTGTGTCGCTCGATCGAGGCGACTGCCAGCCGCTTCGGCGGCTTGAACATTCTCGTGAACAACGCAGGCATGGTCCAGGTCAAGCCCCTGCACGAGTGCAGCGAGGCTGACTGGGAGCTGGTCATGGGGGTTAACGTGAAGTCGATGTTCCTGGCGCTGAAGTACGCCTTGCCGCATCTCCGCGCGAGCACGCGCAGCTACGTCGTCAACGTGGGGTCGATCAGCAGTTTCGTCGGCCAGGCCGGCACGCCGATCTATACGGCGTCGAAACACGCAGTGCTGGGGCTGACCCGCTCGATCGCGCTGGATTACGCCGCCGATGGCATTCGCTGCAACTGCGTCTGCCCGGGGATTACCGACACGCCCATGCTTCGCGAGCACCTCGACAGCACGCCCGATCCCGAGGCGGCCTTGGCCGGGCGGCTGCGGCGAGTGGCGATGGGCGTGGCCCTCTCGCCGATGGACGTGGCCCGCTCGATCTTGTTCTTCAGTTGCGAGGATTCGGCCGGCGTGACCGGGACCTCGCTCACCGTCGATTGTGGATACCTTGCCGCCGCGGAATGGGAAACACGCGGCAAGACCGCGTTCATGGAGGGAAAACGGGGACATGGCTGATTTCCCGGAACGGCCCGCAGGGTGCTGCGCAGAAATCAGTCATGTCCCCGTTTTCACCCGTCATGGAGACTTGATGCAATGAAACTCGCCTGTGCCGATTTCACCTTTCCGCTGCTGGAGCACGACCGGGTCCTCGACCTGATCGCGATGCTCGATCTGGACGGTGTTGACATCGGCCTGTTCGAGGGCCGCTCGCACCTTTGGCCGTCGCGCGAGTTCGAAAACACCGACCGCAACGCCCGCCGTTTGGGCAAAAAACTCGCTCAGCGGGGACTGCAAGCTGCCGACGTCTACTTGCAGACAAATCCCGACTTCGTGCCCTTTGCGATCAACCATCCACAGGCCGCGCGGCGCCAGCGGGCGCGGGATTGGTTCCTGCAGACGCTGGATTACGCCGCGGGCTGCGGGGCGGGGCACGTCTCCGCGCTGCCCGGCACGTATTTTCCCGAAGAATCGAAAGCGGCATCCTGGAATCGCGCGTGCGACGAGCTGGCATGGCGCGTGGAGCAGGCGGCGGCGCACGGAATCGTCTTCGGCATCGAGGGACATATCGGCTCGATCGTTCCCAATCCCCGCGAACTCGCGCGGTTGTTGGGCCGCGTCCCGGGACTGACCTTGACCCTGGACTACACGCATTTCACCCGCGCGGGCGTTCGCGATGCCACCGTCGAGCCGCTGATCCCGTGCGCCACGCATTTCCATGCCCGCGGCGCCTGCAAAGGACGCTTGCAGACCTCATTCCAGGCCAACACGATCGACTATGCGCGGATCGTCTCCGCGATGCGCAACACCGGTTACCGCGGATACCTGGGCATTGAATACGTCTGGACCGAGTGGGAGCGGTGCAACGAAGTCGATAATCTATCGGAGACCATCCGCTTCCGCGACTACTTCCGGTCGCTGCATGCAAATCTCTAAGCAGCACGTCGAAATACCACGGCGGCTGCGAAGGGCCCAGCGACGCGACGAAGGCATCCCGTATCAGGAAACCTGAAATTGCTGGCGATAGTCGCTCGGCGTGATGCCCGCGGACTCGCGAAAGCAGCGCGTGAAGTGGCTCTGGTCGCAAAACCCGGTGTTGCCCGCAATGTCGGCCAAGGAGCGTCTCGTAGTCGCCAAGAGATGGCAGGCGGCTTGAATGCGAACGGATCGCAAATAGGCCGTGGGCGTCATGCGGAGGAGTTGTTGGAAGCGGCGGTTGAAGTGCGTCGAGGAAAGGCCGGCCAGGGCAGCCATCCGCGCCATCGAAACCGTTTCGCCATAATGCCGTTCAATATGGCGGATCACGGGCGACAGTTCCTGGAAGTATTGCTGCTCCGCGATCGGCCGCTCTATTTCGTACATCGCCCCGGCGATGCCGCGGACTTTGCCGTTGTGGTCCAGGAGCGGTACCTTGGTCGAAATATACCAATGCGGCAGCCCTCCGTGATGGAAGACGAGCCAGATTTGGCCGGGAATCGCCTCCTTGGACGACATGACTCGCTGGTCCTCGGCTATGTAGGCCGCCGCCATTGCCGGCGGATGAAACGCGCGGTCGTCGCGGCCGAGCATATCCGCCGCGCTTTTTAGCCCGTGGTTCGCGACTTGTCTAGCGTTGACGCAAATAAAGCGGCTGCGCACGTCTTTCGCGTAAAAGGCGACGTCCGGCAGCGCGTCGAACAGCCCCATGATATTCCTCACCATGGGGAATTCACGGAAAAAGGCCGCCGGAAAATCGTCTGTCGAAGTGGAGGTCATGGTCAAACTATACAAAGCTACCGCAAGAATGTGCAAGACGCCGGGCAACAATTTCGAGTAATATCAAATTCATACAGTCCGTCGTGCGCGACTGACCTTACCTGCCTGGAACACTTTCAAGCAAGGGCGCATGATAAAATGATCCGCTCGCACCACGCTCGAACCCCTGCGACCTTTCGGCCGCTCCTTTCCGCTTTGGGCGGAATCGCAATGGCGGCAGCGCTTGCCGCTCCGGCGCGTTCCGCTGCGCTGGACAAAGTCGAGTACAATCGCGATGTGCGGCCGATTCTGTCGGAAAACTGCTTCTACTGTCACGGCCAGGATCCGAACCATCGCAAAGCCGATCTGCGCCTGGACCTGCGCGACGTCGCCGTGAAAGCCAAGGCGATCGTGCCGGGCAAGCCCGACGAAAGCGAATTGGTTTCGCGCATCCTTTCATCCGATGCCGATGAGCAGATGCCGCCGCTCGACTCGCACCGAAGGCTGACCGCGGCACAGAAAGATACGCTCAAGCGCTGGATCGGCGAGGGCGCTGAATACCAGCAGCACTGGGCTTATGTCGCGCCCGTTCGTCCGGCGAATCCCGCGGTCAAACGGCGGGACTGGGGGCGAAATCCGATCGATGCCTTCGTGCTTGTCCGGCTCGAGGCCAATAGCCTGTCGCCCTCGCCGGAGGCCGATCGCGGTACGCTGCTTCGCCGGGTGACGATCGACCTGACCGGACTGCCGCCGAGCGAGGCGGAGGTCGATGCGTTCCTGGCCGACAAATCGGCCGGTGCCTACGAACGGGTCGTCGATCGGCTGCTCGCCTCGCCCGCCTACGGCGAGCGGATGGCGATGCCCTGGCTCGATGCCGCGCGGTACGCCGATAGCAACGGCTTCCAGCAAGACGGCGACACGGACCAGTGGGTATGGCGCGACTGGGTCGTCAAGGCGCTCAACGACGACATGCCCTTCGATCGTTTCTCGATCGAACAACTCGCGGGCGACTTGCTGCCGAAAGCTGCCCTTGAGCAAAAGATAGCCAGTGGCTTCAACCGCAATCACATGCTCAACGGCGAAGGCGGCGCGATTCCGGAAGAACAACGCTTCAATGCGCTCTTCGACCGCGTCGATACCACGGCCACCAACTGGCTGGGCCTGACGATGGCCTGCGCCCAATGCCACGACCACAAGTACGATCCCATCACCCAGCGCGACTACTACTCGTTCCTCGCCGCGTTCAACAACGTGCCCGAGTCCGGCATCGCCCCGGGCAGCAACTCTCGCTTGCGGATCGCTTCGCCGCTCGTAGCCATGCCGGTCGATGCGACCGACAAGCGTCTGGCAGCGATGAAGGAAAAACTCCGCGAGCTCGAGACAGAGACGCATATCAAGGAGAAGATCGACGGCGCTTTCGCCGCGTGGCGCAAGAAGCTCGGGTCGGACGGCAATGGCCTGCCCATGAGTCTGGCCAATCTGCTGGAGATGCCCGAGCGGAGCGAAAAACAGGAAGACGAGCTCACGCATAGATTGCGCGAATACTTCGAGACGAAAGTTTGGCCCGAGACGGCGAAGAACGACAAACAAGCGCAGAGAGTCGTAAAGTATACCCGTGAGGTCAACCGTTACGCAAACGAGGCGACGCCGCGCGTAATGATAATGTCCGATGCGAAGCCGCGTACGACGCGCATACTCGAGCGCGGCAACTACGAGACGCCGACGGTCGCGGTGACGTTCGCCACGCCCGCCTTCCTGCCGCCGCCGCCCGCCGACGCGCCGAAAAATCGCCTGGGCCTCGCGCTGGCTGTTCCAGCCCAATCATCCGTTGACCGCCCGCGTGCAAGTCAACCGCCTGTGGCAGACGTTCTTCGGAATCGGGCTGGTGAAAACGCCCGAGGACTTCGGCGTGCAGAGCGAAATGCCGGTCCAGCGCGACCTGATCGATTGGCTGGCGGTCGAGTTTCGCGACCCGGCATGCCCCGCACCGGGCGAAGGCAAGGCCCTCGCGCCGTGGTCGATGAAGCACGTCGTGCGGCTCATCGTCACCAGCGCGACTTACCGCCAAAGTTCGCGCGTCACGCCGGCGCTGCTGGAGCTCGACCCGGAGAACCGTTTGCTGGCGCGGGCGTCGCGCTTTCGCTGGCCGTCGATGGTTCTCCGCGACATCGCGCTTTCTGCCAGCGGGCTGATCGATTTGCGGACCGGCGGCCGGCCCGTTTATCCGTATCAGCCGCCAGGGATTTGGGAGACGTTGGCGATCACTAAGGAGCGCGACTTCAGCTATCCGCAAAGCAGCGGCAGCGACCTCTACCGGCGAAGCCTTTACACGTTCTGGCGGCGAACCGTCGGCCCCGCCGACCTGTTCGACGCATCGAGCCGCCAGACGTGCCGGGTACGCGCCGGCGTCACCTGTACGCCGCTGCACGCCTTGACGACGCTCAATGACGTGGCCTGGGTCGAGGCCTCGCGCAGTGCTGGCCGAGCGCGCAATGACCGCGTCGCCCGGCGCTGATGCACGCCTGACCATTGCCTACCGCCGCATCCTCGGACGCCGCCGGGAGAAAACGAGATGGCGGCGCTGCGCCGCATGTTCGATCGCCAGTGGGCCATTTTTCGCGGTGACAAAGCCGCGGCCGAAAAAGTCTGTTCCGCCGGACAGGCGCCGCGCAACGCGAAGCTCGACCCGACGGAGCATGCCGCGCTGACCGCCGTTTGCCTGGCCCTCTTCAATCTCGACCAGGCCCTGAGCCACGAATAATCCGTTTAGCGGAGACCGCCTTCATGAACCGAGAGAGTTTGACCAATATCCAACGCGTTACCCGCCGCCGCTTCTTCGGCAGCGCCGCGCACGGCATCGGCATCGCCGCCCTCGCGTCGCTGCTCGGGCAGGACACCTCGCCCGGTTTCGGCGCGGCGGCCGAAGCGGGAAAAAAGCCGGCCGGCCAGCCGGGACTGCCGGGCTGCCCGCATTTCGCTCCCAAGGCCAGGCGCGTCGTTTGCATGTGGCAGGGAGGCGGGCCGTCGCACCTCGACCTCTTCGATCCCAAGCCGATGCTGGGCAAGATGGCCGGAAAAGATGTTCCCGACTCGGTTCGCGGGGCAACGCGGCTCTCGACGATGTCGTCGGGCTACAAGCACTGGCCCATCGTGCCGGCGCTGAAGCCGTTCAAGCGCTACGGCAAATGCGGCCTCGAACTCTCCGAAATACTCCCGCAAACCGGCTCGATTGCCGACGACATCTGCCTCGTCCGCTCGATGAACACCGAGGCTGTCAATCATGCACCGGGCGTGACGTTCTTCATGACCGGGGCGCAAGTGCCCGGCCGCCCGAGCATGGGCGCATGGCTCAGCTACGGCCTGGGCTGCGAAACGAGCGACTTTCCGGCCTTTGTCGTGATGACTTCGTCCGACAAGGGCCGCACTTGCGGGCAGCTTTTTTACGATTACTATTGGGGCGCGGGATTCCTTCCCAGCCGCTATCAGGGCGTGCGCTTCCGCAACGCGGGCAACCCGGTTCCTTACATTGAGAATCCCGCGGGCATGAGCCGCGCCGAACGGCGGACGTTGCTCGACGACATCCAGTCGATGAACGCCGCCCACCTGGCCGACTATGGCAACCCGGAAATCGATACGCGCATCAGCCAGTACGAGATGGCTTTCCGCATGCAGGCGAGCGTGCCCGACCTGGTCGACATTTCGAACGAGCCGAAGAGCGTGCTCGACATGTACGGGCCGGACGTACACGTGCGCAGGCTCCTACGCCTACAACTGCCTCATCGCGCGGCGGCTGATTGAGCGCGGCGTGCGTTTCGTGCAGCTTATGCACTCGGGCTGGGACCAGCACAACAATCTCCACACGCAGTTGGAGGTGCAATGCCGCGACACCGACGCCCCGAGCGCGGCCCTGGTTCGCGACTTGAAGCAGCGCGGCCTGTTGGACGACACGCTCGTCGTCTGGGGCGGCGAATTTGGACGAACGCCGTTTGGCCAGGGCGATCCCAATCATCCGACCGGCCGCGATCATTTCGGACGGGCGTATTCCATGTGGCTCGCCGGCGGCAGCGCCAAAGCCGGCACGACGTTCGGCGCGACGGACGATTTCGCCTGGAACATCACGCGCGACCCGGTCCACATCCACGACATGCAGGCGACGATCCTGCACCTCTTGGGCATCGACCACGAGCGCCTGACCTACCGTTATCAAGGCCGGCAATTCCGCCTGACCGACGTACACGGCAAGGTCGTCCGCGGTTTGATCGCGTGAGGTCGTGCGCCTTGTGCGGCTTCGGCCGAGGTCCGAAGTCCTAAGTCCGCGTCGATGATGCCGGCAAGACCTGCCTCCGTCAACAAAGCCAGTTGCGCCGGCAGGGCCGCACGTTTATACCGTAATTGGCGCAGTGTCAAAGAAAGAAAAATCAATTTTCCGCCGGATCGTTGATCAGGCGGCGGAGGTCGGCGTCGAGTTGGTAGTTCTTGGCTTCGGCAGTGGCATGAACATGAGGAAAGCCAGTACCCGCGCGGGTGTGAGTGGGTTGTCGTTAAATGAATAGAAACGGGTTCCGACGAACCGGCGCCGGAACCCTTTGTCTGGAAACGACTTACGAAAGCGGAGGGCAAGGGATTCGAACCCTCAACCCCTTGCGGGGCATCTGATTTCGAGTCAGACCGCTAGCCATTCGCATACCCTCCGGACAACTTCTAATTTATAGGACGCAGCACGGTCCGGCAAGGTATCGCTGCGGGGATTCCGGCTGTTGGCTGAAGGAACGCCGTTTACATCCGGCTTCCGTTTTTCCGCTTTCGCGCGGCAGGACCAGGAATTTGCACTAATCACTCTGCTCCGGCGGCGCGTGTCAAAGCGGTCGCGGCGGCGGAGCAAGGTACGGTTTTGCTGCTCTTGCCGCATGCACGCCCGCGGCTGCACGAACCGGTCCTGTTGTCGCCGTCGCGCATTTTCTGAGGGTTCTTGCGATTGGTTCCACGATGGCGCAAGCGACTTTGCTTTTGCCCCGCCGCGGCCGAATGCCGATAGTGGCCAAATACCGGACGAGAGTAGCACGCCAATGGATGGGCATCCCATGAAGGACCGATACGATGAACAAAGGCACTTTTCGCGTGGTGACGCAAGGCGCCGACGGCCAGATTCGCATCCGCGATTACGACACCGCCGAAGCCCTCCTCAAGCGCCACTCCCAGGTTGGCGTGGACGACTGTAGCACCGATTTAGACCTCCGCGGCATGCCCGTCTTTCGCGGGCTGATTGGACCCATCCCCGAAGGAAAGACCGTCGTCCGTTACGAATCGCCGGAAGTCTTCGAGACGCTCACCAAGGAATGGAGCGCACAGCGCACGCCGCGGCGGCGCTCGCGCACCCGAAGCGTGTAGGACGATGTTTGGTCGGGCCGCGCCGCCGCTCCCATCACGACAAGCTGCTTGACCCCGGCGGCCGCCCGACTTCGTCCGTAAGCCGGCTAACGGCGGCATCTGAACATTGCGCACGGCTCTAATCACGCGAATTGCTGTCGCGGGCAGAGCGCAAGCGCAGAACCTCGCCGCACGGTTTGGTTGAATCCGAGCGCAAGGAAGCGGAGCGACTTCACCAGGCAGCACCGTGTTACGGCGAGCCTCCCGAGCGTCGGTGCGAGCGAAAGTTATTTCCGCGGCGGCCGCTTTTTTGGCCGATCTCGCGGCGGGCAACGAGAATTCACAAACCGTTACCGGACAAGGGTTTACAGCGACGTCTCGCTTCCCCCGTCCAAATCGGGCGCGGATTTCCCAAACAAATGTCAAGAGCCTTAAATCCTTGCTGGGCAAGAGGTTACGGCGGAGAACACACCGCATTCACGAGGATATATTGACATCAGTTAAGAATAGTGTATAATGGCGGAAAAAGGTCTCGGAGCAAGGGTGCGAAGATAGGAGCGAGACACGAAGAGCGATGAAGGATGAGAGATTGAAAGATCCGCGATCCATTGCCGACTCTCCTTGCAGACTCCGATCTTCCCGCCGGTGGTGCAGAAACCACCCGGAAGGACGGCTTGCCGGGTCGCCCTGGGCGGTTGCCCGCCCAGGGCTCCCACAGATCCGGACGTGCCCGCATTAGAGCATCCGGTTCCTCAAGTAACCCCTTCGCTTCGCCACGACATAGCTACCGCCGTGACAAACCCGTACTGCACTATCCGTCGGCCTTGCGGTGACACCGCGTGGAGGCTCAATGTCCTCCGGGTGTTGCCTGCCGATGGGCGAGTTACTCGATGCCTCGCTTCCCATCCCCCGGGTCCTCGCGGGTCGAGTTCCCCGGCTTCCTCGGTACTATCAAGGCACTGCGACTTCCTGCCGCCCCTCCCGCCGCGCTTCGTTTCCTTCGCTTGGCGGTACCACGGGATCACGCACATTTCGCTCCCGCCGCCGCTGCGTGCCGCAGCAGCGGGCCTGGGGTTGTTCACCCGGTATCCCCGTCCGGGGAATCTTCCGTGGAGACGACAGGATCTCCCAAGTTCCTGGGGAACCCCAATTCCCGTTCGCACATGTTCTCAGACCCCGGCCGGCCGATACGTCCCAGACCGCTTTCGAGACGCTCGCGTGGCCCCCGTTCTCAGGACGACGAAGGCGCCAGCGAGAAGAACCCTTTCGAGGCTCAATAGCATGGCTTTCGGGCTCGCTGTCTACGCTTCGCGATGTCAGTTGCCCTTCACCGCGCAAGACTCGCTTCCAGGTGCTGGTCAGGCTCTCCTGGACGGGCTTTTACCCGCAAGGTCCCATTACAAGGTTTCAAATCATGTCATGCGATTTTCCTCCTTGCCCAGGCTTCTTGGCGCAACCTGAGCGGGTTCTAAGTCCATCCTGAGTGGCTTCTGAGCCGTTCCTGAGCGGGTTGTGAGCGGGTCCTGAGCGCGTGCTGATCGGGAAAACGGCCGAAAACAAGGCAAGAACTTGATGTTCGAAGCGCGAAGAAAAAAACCGCCCCCAAACCCCGCGATATGCACTATCGGCCCTTATGTTATCATTGGGATAATTCAGCACCTTAACGCCAGAAAGCCCCGTTTGCTGCTCGGTCCCGTTTTTTCCCGTGAAGTCGCCGTCGCCCCGCGGCGGGCGAGGATGTATGTCGCCCGCGGCGCGTATGCCGGCGCACTGCTGCTGCTAGTCTGCACGGCGTGGCTGGTGCTCACCGGCACGCAGGTCGTCCGCGACGTGAGCGATCTGGCCCAGTTCGCCGGGCTGGTATTTCAGATCCTCGCCCCGCTGCAATTGGCGCTGGCCGTCTTCTTCTCGGCCATGCTGGCCGCCAGCGCGGTCGCCCAGGAAAAAGACCGCAAGACGTTCGTCCTGCTGCTGCTCACCCGGCTGACCAATCAGGAACTGGTGCTGGGCAAGCTGGCGGCGAGCTTGCTCAACGTGCTGGTGATGTTCGCCGCGGGGCTGCCGATCTTCGTGCTGCTTTCGCTGATGGGCGGGATTTCCGTCGGGCAGATCGCCCGCACCGCGGCGGTTACGGTGGCCAGCATCATCGTCTGCGGCAGCCTCGGCTCGACGCTGGCCCAGTGGCGAGAAAAGACGTTCCAGGCCCTGGCGCTGTTCGCGCTGGCATTGGTGCTCTGGCTGGCACTGGGAGAAGCAATCGCCGCCGGCGCGTTCGGGCAGGTCACGGTGGGAGTGCCCGCGCACCGGCTGGCCGTCGCCGTCAGTCCCTGGCAGGCAATCCTCGAAGCGGCGCGGCCTTTTACCAGCTCGACCGGAGGTTGGCTCGGCTCGCCCATCGCGTGGTTCCTGCTAGTGGCCGCCGCCGCGACGGTATTGCTGAACGGCATCGCAATCGCCCGCGTTCGCGCGTGGAACACGGCCGCGGCGGATGAGCGGGTGAGGAAGGCGGAAGACGGTGAGAAGGGGAGTAGGGTAGAAAGAAAGAAGGGGAGAAGGGGAGAATGGGAGAAAGGGAGCGAGCTGCATGTCTCCCCTTCTTCCTTTCTCCCCGTCTCCCTTTCTTCTTCCCACCGCCTAGTCTGGGATAATCCGATCCTCTGGCGCGAAATCCGCACGTGGGCATACGGGCGAAAAATCGTCATCGTGCGGATAGCTTTCCTGGCGCTGTTTGCCTTGGCGGCTGGCAGCCTGTGGCAGCAGGTCCACAGTCCCGATGGCGTCGCCCTCGCCCGAGGCGCGCTCGTGCTCCTGCCGCTGCTCTTGTTGAGCCTTGTGCTGGTGAACGCCCAGGCGGTAACGGCGTTGACGGCCGAGCGCGACATGAAAGCCCTCGACCTGCTGCTGGTCTCCGATCTCACGCCCAACGAGTTCGTATTCGGCAAGTTGGGGGGCATTTTCTATAACACCAAGGAGATCGTGCTCCTGCCGCTGTTGCTCTGCGGTTATCTCGGTTGGGAGGGCGCGATCGACCTGGAGAACCTGATCTATCTCTGGATCGGCATGGCCGTACTCTATGTCTTCGTGGCCGTCGTCGGACTGCACTGCGGAATGATCTACGAGAACTCGCGGACCGCGATCGCCACGAGCCTGGGCACGGTCTTTTTCCTTTTCCTTGGCGTGGCTACGTGCATGAGGATCATGGTCGCCTTCAGCGGCTCGTTTAACGTGCAGCTCGGGCCGTTTGTGGCCTTGATGGTCGGCGGCTGGCTCGGTCTGAAATCGACGCTCGGCTCGAAGATCGGGTCCGCCGCCATTAGCTGCGCGTCGGCCGCTTGCCCATTGGCGACCTTTTATTCGATTACCAGTTTCCTTCGCGGCGAAGAGGGCGACATGCTGATCGTGCTGGCGGTCACCGTGGCCGCCTACGCCTTCATGACCGCCGCCATGCTGGTCCCCGCGATCTATGAATTTGACGAGACAACGGGAAGAACGACAGAATAAAGCGGCAAGTGGGAAGTGGCAAGTGGCAAGTGTCCCGGCCCACCACTTCCCACTTGCCGCCCCTTACTCCCCACTTTCCACTGCTCACTTCCCACTTGCTACTCGCTACGGCCTTTAATGCTACTCCCCGGTCTCCTAACCATGCTGGCGCTTCTGCTCTGCTCGGCCTTCTTCTCGGCCAGCAAGGCAGCCATGTTCTCGCTCCGCCGGGCACAGCGGCGCGAGCTGGGCAAGGGCGGCTACGCGGCGCAGGCCGTCGCCCGGCTGTTGGACGACCCCGACCGCCTTCTGACGGCCGTGCTCTTTTGGAACCTACTGGTTAATCTTTCCATTTTCACGATCGGCTCGATTATCGGGCTGGAAATGAATCGCGCGGGTCGCGCCGCGGACGCCGGCGCCTTCGCCGTGGGCACGCTCGTGGCGGTGAGCGTCTTCGGCGAGATCTTGCCCAAGGGCCTGGGTGTGCTGCAACCGCAAAGGCTGGCCGCGTGGCTGGCCGTGCCGTTGTCCGTCGCGGTTCGCGCCGTCGGGCCGCTGTTGCCGGTTTTTCGCACGGTCGCGCTGCTTTCCCGCCGGCTGCTCTGGCCGAATTTCCAACCGGAGCCGTACCTCCACGTCCGCGATCTGGAGCGGGCCGTTCGCCTCTCCGGCGCGGACGCCACGCTGGTCGAACAAGAAGCCCGCGTACTGGAAAGCGTTGTGATGCTTTCCGACATCCGCGCCGAGGAGCTGATGCGTCCGCGAACACAGTTCGTCTCCTATCATCCGCCGGTGATGCTCGCCGACCTCAAGGCGCGGCCTCCGATGGGCGGATATCTGCTAGTAACGGAGACTCAGAGCGACGAAGTGGCGGCGGCGATCGCCTTGGACGACATCTGGCGAATGCCCGACGGCCCGTTGGACGTCGCGGCGGAACCGGTGATCTACGTGCCGTGGTCCACCAGCGCGGCTGACGTGCTGGAGTTGATCCGGCGGCGGAAGCGGGAAGTAGCGGCGGTGGTCAACGAGTTCGGTGAGACGGTCGGCATCCTCACGTTCGACGACATTCTCGACGTGCTCTTCAGCGGCGGCCGAGCCGCAGCGAGCGTTTGCACCGCCGCGCCGATCCGCCAGGCCGGTCCGGGCGTCTGGCACGCCGTCGGCATGACGAACGTTCGCCGGCTCGCCCGGCACTTCCAGGTCGAGCTGCCGGCGACGCGTTGCGTCACGTTGGCGGGCGTCGTGCAAGAGGTGCTGGAACGGCTGCCGGCGCGAGGCGACGAATGCCAATGGGGACCGTTTCACTTGAAGGTGCTCGACGTGCCCTTGCGCGGGCAAGTTCTCATCGAGTTGACCGTGCGGAAGCCAAAGGAGGCCGAAGCATGATCGGCGCGGCGTTGTGCCTGGGAGTTGGCGGCCTGTTGCTGAGCGCGTTCTTCAGCGGCTCGGAGACGGGCTTTTACCGCGCGACGCGGCTGCGCCTGGTTTTAGACGCGATGGCCGGCGACAACATTGCTCGCGGGTTGCTCTTTCTTACGAACCATCCGGCGTTGTTTGTGGCCACGGCGCTGGCCGGCAACAGCGTGGCCAACTACATGATTTCCCTGGCCGCGGTGATCGCCATCGACCGCGCGGCGCTGCCGGCCCCGCAGGCCGCCGAGATCGTCGCCTCGATCGTTTTGGCCCCCGTCGTGTTGATCTACGGCGAGCTCTTGCCCAAAAACCTGTTCTTGCAGGCGCCCAATCGCTTGCTCCGCCGCGTCGGCGCACTGTTCCTCTTGTTCGTCGTCGTCTTTTCCCCGTTGGCCATTCTCTTGTGGCTGCTGGGCCGGGTTTTGGCGCGGGCGACGGGCACGTCGCGCGAGCCGGTCCGGCCTGGTGCTGGCGCAACGCGAGCTGCGGCAGATCCTTGCCGAAGGACACGAGGCGGGCATTCTCCATCCCGCGCAGCAAGTCCTCGCGCACGGCATCCTGGCCGTCGCCCGCAAGCCGCTCTCGCAGTTCCTCGCGCCGCCGGGCCAGGTCGTGCAGGTCCGCGCGTCGATGGACAAGCAGGCCGTGCTCCGCCTCGCCCAGCGGCATCACGCGGCCGCGATGCCCGTGGCCGACTCCGCCGGGCGGCTGATCGGTTACGTGCGAGTTGTTGACTTGTGCTTACATGCCGGCAATGACCTAGCGCCGCTGCGCCCGTTGCCGGAACTGCCGGAAGACGCCTCGCACCTGGCCGCGCTGATGCGCCTGGAGAGCAGCGGCGACAGCCTTGGGCGCGCGGTCAATCCCCGTGGCGACACGGTGGGAATAGTGACGTTGGAAAGGCTGCGGGAGCCGCTGTTTTAAGCATTGCCGGAAGGTTGCCCCTGCGGACATGTGCCAATGTCGTAAACCCAATGGAATTTGCTGGCCTTGTCAATCGTCGGCCCGCTGCTCTACAATGCCGGTTTTCGCAAACACAAACCCCCGTCCTTCGCATGCTCTGGTCCCGCTCGCTGATTCCCACGATGAAAGAAACGCCCGAAGGGGCGGAAATCCCCAGCCACGTCCTCATGCTCCGCGCAGGGCTGATCAACCAGGTCATGGCCGGTGCGTACACGTATCTGCCGCTGGGCGTGCGGGCGCTGAAGAAGGCGGAGCAGATCGTTCGCCGCGGCATGGACGCGGCCGGGGCCGTGGAAATCCTCATGCCGGCGCTGACGCCCATCGGGCTATTCGAGCAGAGCGGACGCATCCATGCCTTCGGCGACGTGCTCATCAAGCTGGAAGTCAGGCGGCAGAACCGCCGTGTCCACATGGCCCTGGGTCCCACGCACGAAGAGACGATCACCGACCTCGTCTCGCACCAGATCAGCAGCTATCGGCAGATGCCGCTGACGATGTACCAAATCCAGACCAAGTTCCGCAACGAAGAACGTCCGCGGTTCGGCGTGCTCCGCACCAGCGAATTTTTGATGAAGGACGCCTACAGTTTCGACGCCACGCTCGATGGCCTGAACAAGAGCTACGACGCGATGTACGCGGCCTACTGCAAAATCTTCCACGAGTGCGGGCTGGACTACCTGGCCGTCGAGGCCGAGAGCGGCCCGATCGGCGGCGACGCCAGCCACGAGTTCATGGTCCTGGCCAATAACGGTGAGGACACCGTGCTGCATTGCAAGGACTGCGGCTACGCGGCCAACCAGGAGAAAGCGGAGATTGGCAGGCGGGATCACTCGCCGCCCCCCTCCACCGAACGATCCGTGCCGCAAGAACCGGTGAAAAAAGTGCCCACGCCCGGCGCGGCGACGATCGAACAAGTGACGAAGTTCCTCAAGTGCTCACCGCAGCGGATGATCAAGACGCTCATCTTCACGGCCGACGGCAAGCCGATCGCGGTGTTGCTCCGCGGCGATCACGAAGCTAACGAGGGCAAGATTCGCCGTGCGGTCGGTGCGGCCAAAGTCGAACTGGCCGAACCGGCGGTTATTCAGCAAGTGACCGGCGCGCCGGTCGGCTTCGCCGGGCCGGTGGGGCTGAAACAGCCGATACCGATCTTCGCCGACCGCGAGATCGAGAGCATTGTCAACGGCGTGACCGGGGCTAATGAGGCAGAAACGCACCTCACAGGCGTTAATGTCGGCCGGGACTTCCAGCCCACTAAATGCGCCGACCTGCGAAATGCGGCGAACGGCAACCCTTGCCCACGCTGCGCCGGCAAGCTCGCCCTGCGACACGCCATCGAGGTGGGACACGTCTTCAAGCTGGGCACGAAATACTCCGAGGCGCTTTCCGCGAGATTCTTGGACCAGAAGGAGCAACTGCTGCCGATCATCATGGGCTGCTACGGCATCGGCGTGAACCGCATCATCGCCGCCTTGATCGAGACCTCGCACGATGACAACGGCGTCATCTGGCCGATGACACTCGCGCCCTACGAAGTGCTCCTCTCGCCGGTGAAAGTGACCGATCCGGCCACGAAGGAAGCGACCGACAAGCTCTATCGAGAAACTGACGGCGGGAGGCATCGAGGTCTTGCTGGACGACCGCGACGTCCGCGCCGGCGTGAAGTTCAAGGACGCCGACCTGATCGGCATTCCCTTGCGTATCGTCATCAGCGAGCGCGGCCTGAAGGACGGCAAGCTGGAGATGAAATGGCGCTGGGCCAAGCAGGCCGAGTTGATCTCAGTTGAAGGCGCGAGCGAGCGGATCGCGGCCCTCGTCATCGAGGAACGCAAGGAAAACGCACGGTTCCGTAATCGCTAGCCGAGGGGATAATATTCTAGCCACGGATCGAACACTGATTGAACACGGATAGATTTGGCGCAGTCCCCCCTCGGCCACTTGGTGAGACAAACGTGCGGAAACAAGAAACCCAATGGCTTATCGAAGGTCTTCCTCCGTTTCAATCGAAAGCGCGCGTTGGAGGGAACGCCATCGGGCCTTTCTTACATCGTGCGGTCTGCCCTCGGAAATTGTGTCATCCGATCGCGCGTGGACTTATGTTCTTCTGCATGGAGACGATACATTTGGGACAGGATGGAACCCATCCTGGGTGACTAAAGACCAAGCGGAGCGCTTGCTGCATTTCCTACAGTCCGAGGTTCAATCCGAGATTGGATACGAGCTTATACAAAAACTCAGGAGTCGCGAACTAAACAGGTGAATCGCAAAACGACTGGCTCGTTTCGTAAATACTTTTCATTGCTCGTCGTACTCATGGACCGCTTCTTGGAACCGCTGCCAGCGCGGATCATCCGCTTCAAACGCGGCACACCATTCCTGCTCAATCCACGTAAGATCGAGCAGGCCGCGATTGGACGAAAGCAAGGCGGCAATGTCGGCCACGTCCTGAGGGCGGGCTGCCGTTAATTTCAGGCATAATCGCATATTGGATATGCGCAGCGTTCCAGCGCGGCGCACAACCTGGCAATCGCGTCGATCAGCACCGGCGCAAATCCGCCCAAATCAGACGCCATGTCGTTTGAATACCCGCCGTTGGGCCTCTTGCCACTGCAACTCCGACTCGAGTATCTGTGCCTCGATCGCGTCCCTACGAGGATGACCGCGAAGTTGCTGAAACCCGGCTTCCAGCACTTCGGCAAACTCGCGGGCCTGTTCCGCAGCCGACAGCCGACGAAACCGCAGGGCCTGTTCGGCGATCACATCAGCGGGACGCGGGAACTGAATCGGAGTCTCCATCGCAATGCTGATAAGAAAGTTGAATTCCATCCTACTCGTCCAGTGTAGCAGCGGAAACCCATAGGTCAAGGGCAACCGATCTCGTATAATGGCCGCGGGCGAGTGCCATGATGCCTCGCACCGACTGATCTTGCACGGTCCTCACGACACGGTACTCATGCAACTCGCTTTCAGTTCCAACGCCTACCTGAACTACCCGCTGGAAGAGACCGTGGCACGAGTCGCTGCGATTGGTTATCGCGGCATGGAATTGCTGGCGGACGTCCCGCACGCATGGCCGGTCGGACTGCTGCCACAGCGGCGGCGGGAAATCCGTGCGTGCCTCGACCGGCACGGCATGACGATCTCCAACATCAACGGCTTCATGATGAATGCCGTGGCCGACCCGCGGCAGCCTTATTGGCATCCGTCGTGGATCGAACCGGACCCGCACTACCGCGCCATCCGCCGCGAGCACACCAAGCGGGCATGCAATTGGCGAAGGACCTTGGCGGCC
Source organism: uncultured Planctomycetia bacterium (assembly GCA_963780045.1). GTDB lineage: Bacteria > Planctomycetota > Planctomycetia > Pirellulales > Thermoguttaceae > JANXQG01. The sequence goes on from CAVZZZ010000001.1 coordinate 349,900, forward strand.
CGTCGATCCAGACCGAGCCGGGCGGCCCGTTGGAGGCCGGGCAGTCGTGGAAATCCGCTGCGCAAATCTTTTATGACGAGATCATGCCTTGCGTCGAATTGGCCGAGAAGCTTGAGGTCTTCTTGCTCATCGAGCCGGAGCCGGGCCTGCTCATCGAGCGCTTCGAGCAGTACCTGGAGTTCGCCGGCCGCATCAATTCGCCCCGGCTGGGACTGAACTTCGATATTGGCCATGCGTACTGTGTCGGCGAGGACCCGCAAAATTGGATCGCACGGATGTCGCCGCATACGAAGCACTATCACCTGGAAGACATTCCTGCCTCGCGCGAGCACCAGCACACAATCCCGGGCCGCGGCGCGATTGACTTCCCGGCGGTCTTGCGCGAAGTTGACGCAAGCGGCTATCGGGGCTGGGTGACGGTCGAACTGTATCCGTATATCGAGAATCCCGACGCGGCGGCGCGGGAGGCGCGGGAGTATATTGCGCGGTTGCAAGCTGCAAATGTATAATTGGTATAAGATAATTTGGAAGAAACGAGTATCAGAGGCAGTTCAAATCGAGCGCTTGCAGTGAACACCGCAGCCGACGACTCCGATTCTCCGTCTACGCTGCAAAGCTATCTGGAGTTGCTCCGATTGCCGAACGTCTTTACGGCCGTGGCCGACGTGGCAATGGGCTTTTTCTTCGTCCACGCGACTTGGGCTTTTGACGGCCAGACGCAGCCGCCGTCGCTCTTACCGGTCGGCGCGTGGACGTTGGGCTTGCTCATCGCGTCGTCGGCCTCGCTCTATCTGGCGGGCATGGTGCTCAATGACCTTTTCGACGTCGAGCTGGACCGCGAAGAACAACCTTACCGGCCGTTACCATCGGGCCGCGTCTCGCTGGCCGCGGCCGGCTTGCTGGGATGGAATCTGCTGAGCGCCGGCGTGATGCTGGCCGCCGCCGCGGCGGTCTTGGTACAACGCTTTCCGCCCGCGCATGTGGATGGCTTCGTCATTGTCTGGCGATCGGCTTTGGTCGCCGCCGCACTGGCTGTGCTCGTCGTGCTCTACAACGCCTGGCTGAAGCGAACGCCGCTGGGGCCTGTGGCGATGGGCGGCTGCCGCGCGCTCAACGTGCTGCTGGGCATGAGCGTGCTTCGCGAGAATTGGCGCGTGGAACATTGGACGGTCGCAACGGCCATCGGCGTCTACATCGCCGGCGTGACCTGGTTCGCCCGCGACGACGCCCGCCGCAGCGACCGCCGGCAGTTGGCCGCCGCCGTGCTGGTCATGCTGGCCGGCGTGGGACTTGTCGGCGCAGTGCCGTGGTCGAGCGACCGCATGATGGCCACACTGCTGTTGCACACGCAAACGTGGCAGTGGGAAGTGCTGATTGCCATGCTCGCCGGCTTCGTGCTCGCGCGCACGGTGCCTGGGATAATCCAGCCGTCGCCGGGTCCGGTCCGCGCGGCGGTAGGCCGGTCGATCATGGCGTTGGTTTTCCTGGACGCCGCCGCCTGCTTTGCCGCCGCGGGGCCAACCTATGCGATCTGGATTGCCGCGCTGGTCCTGCCAACAGTATTCGTTACCCGCTTGGTAGAATGAACGAGTAATCAGTTTTCGGTGTTCAGTTTTCAGCAAGAAGCAATGCCAACTGAACACTGAACACTGAACACTGAACACTTGATGCATCTCGGCTACAACACCAACGGACTTGCGCACCACAATCTGTTCGACGCGGTCGAGTTGCTGGCCGATATCGGCTACCGGAGCGTGGCGATCACGATTGACCACACGGCCCTGCCGCCGCACGGCGCATCCTTTCAACAGACGATCGATCGTTTGCGCAAACTGCTAAACGAGCGGCAAATGCGTTCCGTGATCGAAACAGGCGCTCGATACCTGCTGGACCCGCGGCACAAGCACGAGCCGACGCTTGTAAGTCCAGAGCCCGCGGACCGGCGGCGGCGAATCGAATTCTATAAATACGCCATCGACACGGCGGCCGCGCTGGGCAGTGACTGCGTTTCGCTCTGGTCGGGGCGATTGCGTCCGGGCGTCAATTATCCCGATGCCCTGATGTGGCTCGTCAAAGGACTTCGGGAAACGCTCAATTATGCCGCTGGGAAAAACGTCGCGATCGGCTTCGAGCCCGAACCCGGCATGTTCATCGACACCATGGCGCGATGGGAGTGGTTGCTGACGCAACCAGACATGGAACGACTCCGCCTCACGCTGGACATCGGCCACGTCTACTGCCAGGGCGAAGGCCCAATCGACGCCGTGGTTCGCCGCTGGGCGCCGCGGCTGGTCAACGTCCACATCGAGGACATGCGGGCGGGCGTCCACGAACATCTCATGTTCGGCGAAGGCGAGATCGACTTTCCGCCCGTGCTTCGCGCACTGTCAGAAGCTCAGTACGTCGGCGGCCTTCACGTGGAGCTAAGCCGCCATAGTCACGAAGGCCCCATTGCGGCACAGAGGGCATTCGACTTTTTGACTGGCGTAATCAATGGGTTGAAAGACAAGGAGTAATCTTGGATAATGGCGATTTGAGATTTGAAATTCAAAATCGTTGATATCGCTTCATGTCCGCTATTGATCTTCTTTTCCGCGATCTCCGCGCCGCCAGGCGAAAGGCACTGATGCCGTTTGTCACCGCCGGCAACCCCGACTTGGCGTTCACCGCCGAGTTGCTCCGCACGCTCATGGCTTGCGGCAGCAGTCTTTGCGAGCTGGGCATTCCTTACAGCGACCCGATCGCCGACGGCCCGGTAATCCAGGGTTCCTACACGCGAGGCGCTGGGTCATAAAGTCAAGCTCGCCGAGATATTCGATATGCTCGGCTGTGTGGCCCCGCAGTTGAAGGCGCCGGTAGTTTCCATGGTCAGCTACGCCATCATTTACCGGCAGGGGCTGGAAAACTATGTGACCCGAGCCTGCAAGGCGGGACTTGCCGGAGCGATCGTGCCCGACTTGCCCGCGGAGGAATCGACGGCGCTGGCCGAGGTCTGCCGCCGCCACGACTTCTCGCTAGTGCAGTTGATCACGCCTACCACGCCCCGCGACCGGGCCTTGCGGATCGCGCAAGCGGCCAGCGGCTTTATCTACTATGTTTCCGTCGTCGGCATCACCGGAGAACGGTCCGAACTGCCGCAGGAACTTCTGGACAACGTGGCCTGGCTGCGTAGCCAGACTCCACTCCCGATCTGCATCGGCTTCGGCATCAGCCGTCCTGAGCACGTGCGAATGCTGGCGCCGGTGGCCGACGGGCTGATCGTCGGCTCGGCGATTGTCCGCCGCGTGGCGGAGGCTGCAACTCGTCCGCGGGAGGAAGTCTTGCGCGAAATCGGCGGCTATGTCGGCGAATTGATCGCGGCCCTACAACCGTAGGGTGGGACGACTCGCTTCTAGCGAGCGCCGGCCCACCGTGACAATCCGTGCCCCATCAATGGTGGGCCTGCGGTCGCTGAGGCTCCCTCGTCCTACCCTACGACTTGACCGCTTCGTCGAGACCCAAGAGCTTCCGGAAGGCAGCACCATCAATCGTCTCGTGAGCAATCAGCTCTCCGGCCACGATGTCTAGTTTTTCGCGGTGCTGTCCGAGTATCCCCTTTGCTTCCACGTAGGCGGCATCCAGCAGCTTCTTGGCCTCGACATCAATATCGCGAGCGGTCTGCGGACTGCAATCGATCTGTGTCATGTTGCCGTCGCCGCCGGGCAAGAACATGGGCGGTCGCTGGCGCAGTGCATCAGTCCGACGGACTCGCCCATGCCATAAAGACAGATCATTTGCCGCGCCAGCGACGTGGCAAGTTCCAGGTCGTTTTCGGCGCCGGTACTCACTTCGGCGAACACGAGTTCCTCCGCGGCCCGTCCGCCTAGCATTCCGGTGAGGCGGTCGACAAGCTCGGCGCAGGTGAGGAGGAACCTGTCGTCCGTGGGCAGTTGCAGCGTGTAGCCCAGCGCGGCGCGGCCGCGGGGAACAATGCTAATCTTCTGCACCGGGTCCGCGTGCTCGCTATAGGCGGCAACCATCGCGTGGCCGGTCTCGTGGTAGGCCACGCGGCGTTTACCTTCCGCGTCGAGGCGGCGGCTGCGGCGTTCCGGACCGGCCACGACCTTTTCCACCGCCTCTTCAAGCTCCTTCTGCGTGATTTGCGGCGAATTGCGGCGGGCGGCCAGCAGGGCGGCCTCGTTCACGGCGTTTGCCAGATCGGCGCCGGTGAAGCCGGGTGTCGCCTGCGCGATCTTGTGCAGGTCCACATCGCCTGCCAGCGGCTTGCCGCGGCAATGGACCCTAAGGATCGCCTCGCGGCCCCCCATGTCCGGAACATCGAGCACCACCTGGCGGTCGAAGCGTCCGGGCGCAAAAGAGCTTTGTCGAGGACTTCAGGACGGTTCGTGGCGGCCAGAATGATGACGCCCGTATTGGGCTTGAAGCCGTCCATTTCGACGAGCAATTGGTTGAGCGTTTGCTCGCGCTCGTCGTTGACCGCACCGACGTGGACGCCTCGCTCGCGGCCAATGGCGTCCAACTCGTCGATGAACACGATGCAGGGGGCCTGTTGTACGGCTTGGCCGAACAGGTCGCGGACACGCGCCGCGCCGACGCCCACGAACATCTCCACGAAATCGCTGCCGCTGAGCGAAAAGAACGGCGCCCGCGCCTCGCCCGCCACGGCTCGGGCCATCAGCGTCTTGCCGGTGCCGGGCAGCCCGATCAGCAGCACGCCCTTGGGGATCTGCGCTCCCAAGGCGTTGTAGCGCTGCGGATTCTTGAGAAAGTCGACGACCTCTTGCAGCTCGTACTTGGCCTCGTCGCAACCGGCCACGTCGGCGAACGTGACGCCCGTATCGCGGTCGGCCACCAGGCGGGCGCGGCTCTTGCCGAAGCTCATGACCGATTGTCCCGCGGAACGCAGTCCGCGGGAGAGCAGAAGCCACAACAAAATCATCACGCCGATGGGAAGCGCCCAGGCGTAGAGGAACTGTGTCAGCAGTCCCGGACGGATGCCGCTGAACTTGACCTTGGCGGCCTCAAGCTGGTCCACCAACTGCGGGTCCGGCTCGACGCGCACGGTGCGGAACATAAACGGTTCCGTTTCGGCCTTGGCCGCGCTGGATTTCGCGCTGTTCGCCGGAGGCGTCGCTGCGCTTGTAGTCCCCGCTTTAGCCGGCGCGGGCGGTGCGCGTAGTGACCGCGGCTTTGGATGGCTCCGCCGAACTTCGGCCAGAGCCGGTACTGTGAGCGCTCGCTTCCGGCGGCTTCGCCTTAGGCTCGATCTTTCCCACAATCTCCGCGTCCTGAATTTCGCACTCGGTTACCTCGCCTTGCGCAAGGCGCTGTTTGAACTCGCTGTAGGGAATCGACCTGACGCTCATTTGCCGCCATTGGTCCTGCCAGACCCAGAGCATCAGCAGCATCAAGGGAACGTACCACCAGGCGAGCCGCCAATCCGGACCCTGGCGCAGCGGTTCGAGGTTCTTCCGCGGGCCGGAAGACGATTTCAAGGGGCGATTCCCGTCGGGCGCGGGACTGCCGGAACTTTGCGACATCGGTGGGTTCTCGTCGGATCGTGACTCGCCCTTTGAACGCCGGCTCTAGCGGGCAATTGCGCAAGTCCGGCGCTCGGATCGGCCGTGCGCGAATTATATACGCCAGCGGCGCAGAGAGTAGTTTCCTGTCAAAATGCGGCTCCCGCAATTTGCGCCGCGGCGGGGCACCCGATGCGCTCGCTAGCGGCGGGCGGGTCGGCACAGCGGTCCCAGGGACCGTCATTTCGGCGCAGCACTGGTCGCCGGCTAAGAAGCGCGGTTTCCACAATTTCCGCCGCGCGCGCGGGCCCTCCGGCCGCGAGTATCGCCTGCTTCAGTTCTTGCAAGCGGCGGCGGAACTTCTCCTCCTCAAGGAGCCGCACGATGGCCCCCCGCAGTTTGGCCGGCGGGTCACGGTGGAACGACGCCATCAATCCGGCCCCGGAATAAACTACCCGCGCCGCGTTGCCCGGTTGATCGGAGTTCCGCGGCAAAGCCAGGATGGGCACGCCTCGACTGATCGCTTCCAGCGTGGTATTCAAGCCGGCGTGCGTGATCAGCACAGCGGCGCGGTCCAACAAGGCCAGTTGCGGCGCGTAATCGACGACTATCGGATTGCCGGGCAAGTTGTAGCTTTCCTCGCGGCCGCCTTCGTCATCGTTATACTTCCCCCGCGCCAGGACGAGTTGCGCGGAAAGGCCCTCGCAAGCCGCGGCGATCCTGGGATAGACGGGGCGATTCAAGGGGTTGCCGATGGTGCCCAGCGAGGCATAGATTAGCGGACGGCCATCGAGACGTTCCCAGGGAAAGCCTTCGGCCGCGCATGGCCTGCCGGCAGCCAATGCACCGACGTAGTGGAACCATTCAGGCATCGTGCTGCGGGGAAAATCGAATTCGCGGAAAAGCTGCGAAATTTGCGCCAGCGGCGAATACGACTCGTCCATGCGGCGGAACGGACGCAGGCTCCAGGCCCTGCGGTAGCGGTTTATCATGCGGAGACTTGGTCCCAGGTACCACCGCCAGCCGAGCCAACCCAACCGGTTGCGGAGCAGCGCGCGGCGGCCGGTCGCATAGGACCACCCGGAGTAGAACGGCGGCTGCGCCAGGTCCACGTTCCACGGCGGCGACGTGCTGATGGTCACAAACGGCAGACCCGCCCGCTCCGCCGCGGATCCCCCGCCCGACACCACCTGATCGACAATGACGCCGTCGACGGCAAGTTCTTTAAGGATCGGCGGAACGAGCCGTAAGACGACTTCGGCTCCCCAAGCAAATGAATTCCGATAATCGTAGTATCCGCGTTGGCCCACGAGGGTAAACGCCGTCCGCAGCAGGAAGTTGGATGGCCAAGGGACCGATTCCCGATCCAGCTCGTGAAAGGCGAACGGCCAGCCTTGGACCAGCGGGTTGTCCTTTGTCTTGGCGATCACCGTTATCTTGTGTCCGCGCTGGACCAGGGCCGCTCCGACCGCGCCCACGGGATTGAGGTGCCCCGGCAAGGTCAGGGTGAGAACTGCAAAGTGTGCCATCGACTGGAATCTCCTCCTTCATGAGCTATGAGCTATCAGCACTGGGCCTTGAGTTCCACGTTTCACGCCTGTACTTCGTAGCTTGCGGCTCGCTGCTCATAGCTCATAGCTTCACTCGTAACGCAGGGCATCAATCGGGTTCAACCGCGACGCCTTCCAAGCGGGATAAAAGCCGAAGACGACTCCGACGAGCACGGAGACGGCCACGGCGATGGCCGCGGCGTCCACGGAAGCCTTCGTAGGCCAACCGAGGAAGTCGCTGAGAATCATGGAACTGGTCCTGCCGGCAACGATTCCGATGAAGCCACCCGTCAGGCACAGGACGACCGCCTCGACGAGGAACTGGACCAGGATGTCAAACGCGTTGGCGCCGACGGCCATCCGCAGGCCGATTTCGCGGGTCCGTTCGGTGACGGAAACGAGCATGATGTTCATAATGCCAACGCCGCCCACAATCAGGGAGACCGCGGCCACCGATAGCCCCAGTCCCGAAAGCATCTGAACGACTTTTTTCATGACGTTGGAGACTTCGGCGTTGTCGTAGATGCGGAAATCGCTTTCGTCCGCCGCCGCGTGGTGCCGGTAGCGGAGGAGCCTGGTGATTTCGCGACAACACCTCGGTATCACTTTCGTCGATTTCGCCTGGACCATGATCTGTCCGACGCTTTCCGAGCGCACGCTGCGAGGAGTGCCCAGCAAGTGCGCGGTGGTGGCGACGCCGCTTCCGCCGGAGCCTTGGCCGTTCAGTCGGTAGCGCACCGTGGTCCAGGGAGCGAAAATGATGTCGTCCTGGTCGGTGCCCAGCAGGTTCGCGCCTTTCTCGCTGAGCACGCCGATCACGCGGAACGGCACATTCTTGACGCGGATTTCTTCGCCGACGGGGTAACGGCCGCCAAACAGTTGTTGCACGAGCGTCTTGCCCAGCAGGCAGACCTTGTCGCCTGCGCGAAGTTCACGCTCGTTGAAGACGCGGCCGAACTCCAGATCATTCCAATTGCGCATCTTGAGGAAATCCGCCGTGCTTCCCGTGATGCAACCGGTATTCCAATAGTGGTTGCCATAGACGACCTGTCCCCAAGCATTGACGACCGGAGCCGCGGCCACGGCACTAGGGCACTCGCGGGCGATCGCGTCCGCATCGTCCGGCATGAGGGTATCGGTCCGCGTTCCGTAGCGCTCCGCGCCGCCCTTGGGAACGCCGGGCGTGACCGTCAACGTATCAGCGCCCATCTTGGCCACCGTCAGTTGAATGGCCGCCGTCGCTCCGCGGCTGGTCTCCATCATGGCGATCACGGCCGCCACGCCGATGATCACGCCCAGCATGGTCAAGAGCGTGCGCATCACGTTGCGGCGGAGTGCCTGCAAGGCGATGCGGACGGCGCCTGCCGCGACTCGCCATCCGCGCCGCGTCCCGCGAGCCCGGATAGAAGGAGAAAAGGGGAGAAGGGGAGCGGGGGAAACAAGTTGCCGCTCCGCTTCTCCCCTTCTCCCCTTCTCCCCTTCTTCGTGCGCCGCCGGCGCCAGGCTGGAATCGTCGGTAATCCGTCCGTCGGCAATGCGGATCAGCCGATCGGCAAACCGCGCTACTTCCAGGTCGTGCGTCACCAAAAGAATCGTGATGCCTTGCTCAACGTTCAACCGGCGGAACAGCTCCAGGATCTCCTTGCCCGTCCGCGAATCGAGGTTGCCCGTCGGCTCGTCGGCCAAGAGCAGAATCGGCCGATTGATGAGCGCGCGGGCGATGGCCACGCGTTGTTGCTCTCCGCCGGAGAGTTTCGCCGGCGTGTGGCCGACGCGCGACTCCAGTCCGACCATTTTCAACAATTCACGCGCGCGTTGGCGGCTGGCGGACGGGAAAAGACGAATGTCGAATGTCGAATGTCGATGGCTGGCTTCGGCATTCGTCATTCGGCTTTGGACATTGCCCGCATAGGCGGTCGGCATCCGCACGTTTTCCAGGGCGGTGGCGCGAGGCATGAGATTGAAGCTCTGGAACACGAAACCGATGCGGCTGCTGCGAAGCTGCGCCAATCGATGCCGCGAAAGTTTCCCCACTTCGCAATCGTCGAAGCGATACGATCCGGAGGTCGGCTGATCGAGGCACCCCAGCAGATTCATCAGCGTTGTTTTGCCGGAACCGGACGCGCCCATCAGCGCCACGAACTCCCCCTGCCGGATCTGAAGGGACACGGCCTTCAAGACCGGCACGTCGCGCTCGCCCAGGCGGTAAGTCTTGTCGATGTGTTGGAGTTCTATCAGCGACATAGGCAAGTGGGAAGTGGCAAGTGGGAAGTGGCAAGAGGCGGGCCTTCCCACCTGCCACTCCTCACTTCCCACTTTATTTCTTGACAACCTTGTTAATGAAGCTGGAGACGAAATCGGGCTTGGCGGCGCGGATTGCGCTTATCACGACTTCGTCCTTTGCCTGCAGTTCGCCATCGACGAGCTCGGTCTTCATGCTGTCGGATAGGCCCAGCTTGACCGGAATCGGACGGACCAGACCGTCTTCCGCGCGGACCCAAACGGTCGGATCGTGGACGTCGATCGGCGGCTCGTCGGCATCGGGTTCGTCATCATCCGTGTCGGACGGTTTCGGCTTTCTCGCTGCCGGCTGGACGAATTTCGACCGCGCCGAAGGAGTAATCTGCTCCCAAGTCGGCCGCCAATGCAAGGCCTGGTCGGGAACCATTACCACGTCAGCCGCATGCGCGACCTCGAATTGGAGCTTGGCGGTCATGCCCGGCCTCAGCTTGCCGTCGCGGTTCTCCGCTTCCACGAGCACGGTATATGTCACGACGCTGGCGACCATCGCCGCGTCATTGCGGATCAAGGTTACCTTGCCTGGGAATCTCAGATCGCGGCAGGAGTCAACCGTGAAACTGGCCTGCTGCCCGGTGTGGATATCCCCGATATCGGCCTCGTTCACCGACGCCTCCACCACGACGTGGCTGAGGTCCTTGGCTAGCAGGAACAGGCTGGGCGCGTTGACCTGGCCGATGTTCGCGTGTCGGGCAATCACCGTGCCGGTGATGGGCGACCGGATCGTGGTATGTTCGAGGTTCAACTCGGCTTGTTTCTTGGCGATCTTGGCTTGCTGAAACTTGGCCTCGCTCATCTCGAGCTCTCCCTGAGCGATCTCGCGCTGCGTCACGGCGTTCTCGTACTCGGCTTTGGAGTTCGTGGAGCGCAGCCGCTCGGCCCGCTGGAAAAGGAGCTCCGCCTGATTTCGGTGCGCGCGGCTTTGCGATACTTCGGCCTCGGCAAAAAGGACTCCGGCAGCCGCCTTGTCCAAATCGATTCGCTCGCTCCGGTCGTCGAGTTGCACCAGTACGTCTCCTTCCTTGACGGCCGAGTTGAAATCGACCGTTTGGCCCGGCCGGTTGCGGTCGGGCCCGAAGTTCTTGATCGTGCCGCCGATTTCGGCCACGACTTCGATGACCTCGATCGGCTGCACCGTGCCCGTGGCGGTGACGCCGATCATCAGGTCGCCGCGCGTGACGGGCAGGGTCCGGAACTGCGGCCGGTCATTGCCCGTATCGCGCCAGCGGTGATACCCGTACCATCCGCCCAGGCCAATCAAGGCCACCAACAGGAGTTTCGCAAGGAACGAGAAAAAGGCGATTAGCGTCTTCATGGTTCTTAGGTCTTGGTGCTTTGTTCTTAGACCTTAGTTTTTGGAGCGTAGCGGCATCGAGTCCGAGCTCCAAGAACTAAGCACTAAGTTCTAAGCTCCAGTTCGATTTCGTGCCGCAGCGTTTGTACGACTTTTCCTTCTTCAAGTTTAATCAGTTGGTCGGCCTCGGCAAAGAAGCGGTCGTCGTGCGTAACGGCGACTACGGTCTTGCCGCGGCCCTTCAGTTCCGGCAATAGGCGCTGGTAAAAGAACTTGCGAAACGCAGGGTCCTGGTCGGCCGCCCATTCGTCGAAGAGATAGATCGGCCGGTCTTCAAGATAGGCGGTCACCAGCGCCAGGCGTTTGCGCTGGCCGCGGGAGAGTTTGGTTGTCGAAAAGACGCCGTCCGTCACCGCGACTACGTGCTCCAGCTCCAGTTGGCGAAGGTAGCTTCTTGCCCTTTCGTCCAATTCCGAACGACGAATGTCGCATGCCGAATGTCCCGGCTTTGGGCGTTCCGCATCGGGCATTCGAGATTCGACATTCCCGTCGGCCCCCAGCCCCCACAAACTCTCGAAGACGGTGCAATTGTCGAAAACGACGGAGAACAACTGCCGGTAGCCCTCGCGGTTGGCGGTGGTGACGGGATGCCCGTCCAGCCGCACCTCGCCGCTTTCGGGCAGATAGAGGCCGGCGACCAGCTTGGCCAGCGTGGTTTTTCCGCTGCCGTTGCCGCCGATGATAAAGACAATCTGTCCCCGGCTGATCGTTGCGTCGATCGGACCGAGGATGAAGCCGCCGGACCCTGCTTCGCGGGTGCCCCGTCCCTCGCGGCGATAGGAGTGGGTCGCACCCGCCAACTCGATCTCCTGCCAATCGGTGGCAGGCGTTCGGCATTCGTCATTCGTCATTTCCCCCGCGCTGCAATGTCGAGTGTTCTGTGTCGGATTTCGAATCTCAGAGGCCTCTTCCTCCAAAGCCAGCTCCAAACGTTCGATCTGTCGCACCGAATTCACGGCCCAGGCCAAGAACGGCAGCCAACCGAGGATCTGCTCCAGCGGCGACATCAAGTAGAGTATGGTCAGCGTATAGCCGGTGAGCGTTGTCGAGTCGGTTGGCACGATTCTCGGCCAGAGGAACAGCAACAGGCCGATGGCGACGAAAAAAACCAGTCGTCCCCAGGCGATCGCGGCGTCGTGGAACGTATCGCCTAGGTACTTGCTCTGGCGGACCACGTCCTGCGCTTCTCGGACGTGATCGAGATAGTCGCGACGCCGCCGCTGGTGCATTTTCAGTTCCTTGACTCCCTCGATCAGCCCGCGCACCCTCTTCAGAAGCACGTCCTGGGCCTGCCGCGAGCGGACCACGTATTTGTCGGCGCAGCGGCGGGAATACCAGTAACTCGCGAATCCCAGAGCGGAGAATCCGACGGCGAATGCCAGCAACAACGGCGAGAGCAAGCCCAGATATACGGCCCCGCAAACCAGGATTACGAGATTGACCGCCAGCACGGGCACGCCATTGATCGCCTGCGAGACAAGATCGACGTCGCCGGTCAAGCAGCCGAGCATGCGGTCGATGCCCACTTCCTCGAGGTGCTTGAGCGGCGAGCCGAGAATCTGGCGGCAGAGCCGCATGCGCAGCTCGGCGATGTTCGCCTGCGTCATGCGGCAGAGGATCCATTGGGAGCCGATGCGGGTCGCCAGGATGACGACGCACAAGGCCCCGAACAGCGCCGCCGCGGCGGACGCCGAGCGCTGGGGATCGCGCAGCGCGCGCATGATCAAGGCCACCAGCGCGATGCTGCAGGCGCCGCTGGCGGCGCCGATAAGTGCCGCCACGACCACGGTCTTCCATGAGGCCCGCAATAAGGTCAGAAGTAAACTCATGTCTTCCCGCTCCGATCGTTGTCGGCGGCAAGTGACAAGTGGGAAGTGGGGAGTGGGGAGTGCCACTTGCCACTTGCCACTTCCCACGTGCCACTTTCGGCTTGCTGCAAGTACAGGTCGAGATGCTCGGCAAGCGCGTCCACGTGAGGCTCGCGCAACATGCTGTAGTGGTTGCCGGGCACCGGTTCGAGGCGCAAGGCCGGGCAGTGTTTCTTCCAGCGGCTGAGTTGGCTGCGGCAACAGGCGAGCTGATCGGCCGAAAACAGCACGCAAGGTCCGGCATAGGGTTGAAGTTGGTGGCGTGCAAGGGCGCGCAGATGTGCCTTGCATACCGCGGCAATGCGGCGAATATCTTCAATTCCTATCCCGCTTGCGCGCTGGGCCAATTCCGCTATCCGGTCCCAGCGCGCGGCAAGCGGCAGTTTTTTCAGTTCGGCGGCCGGCACGCCCAATTGCGGAGCAATCCGCAGCAGCACCGATTGGTCGTCAACTTCTTTTTCAAATTCTTTCGTGGAAAGATACGTATCCAGCATGGCGACCAACGCCACTCCCTGCCCGGCGGCGAGCATTTGCCGGGCCGTCTCCAGCGCGATCAGGCCGCCCATCGACCAGCCGCACAAAAGGTAAGGGCCGGCAAGCTGAGTCCGGCGAATCTCGCGCAAATAAAACTCGCCCATGTACTCGATCCGTTCGTGCGGTTCCTGTCCAGGATCGAGACCCAAACCCTGCAGCCCATACACCGCACGCTTGACAGCCAGCTTTCGCGCCAGCGGGATGAACCCGGCGACGTGCCCGCCTAGACCGTGGATGCAGAATACTGGGGTGCCAATTCCACTTCGCCAAGGGTGACGAGCGATTGCGCGGTCGCCGGCGCCGTTCAGCTTGAGGGGAATCTGACGGTTTTCGCGCCTAATCAGGACCTCGGGGTCGTTGATCGGCAACGCGGGATTGTCGGCCACGCTTTCCAACATGGCCAGCATTTGTTCGGCCAACCACTCAATCGTCTGGCGGTTAAAGCGGTTAGCATCGTAGCTCAGGGTGCATTGCAACTCGCCGGCGGCATCGGTGATGCCAAGGACGAGATCGAATTCGCCAGTGCCCGCGGCCAAGAGGTCGGTGTTTTCGAATTGCACGACCAAATCGCCGCGGTGATCGATTTCCCTGGCGTCGCTGCGCTGCAGGTAGTTGAATAATACCTGAACCAGAGGCACCTGGCCCGACGTGCGCTCCTGCGGCGCCAGGTCGGCGATCAAGTGACCGAACGGCAAGTCCTGGTGGTCGAGGGCTTCCAGGACCGTTTTCCGCACCCGCGTGAGCAATTCGCGAAAGCTCGGGTTCCCCGAAAGATCGGTCCGCATCACGAGCATGTTCATGAACAGCCCGATCATGTTTTGCGTTTCCGGATGGCGGCGGCCGGCTATCGGCGCCCCGACCGCGAAATCGCCGGCCCCGCTCCACCGGCGGAGCAGCACCTTGTATACGGCGAGCGTGAGAATGTAAAGCGTCAATTGCTCGCGACGGCAGAATTGGTTAAGCCGGTCTCTGAGGGGGCCCGGAACGCGGAAGGCGTGGCGCGCTGATCAGCCGCCGCACCGGGCTTTCGTGGCGGATCCAGCGGCAAGCTGAGCGGCTGCAGACCATCGAGCTTCTTTCGCCAGTATTTCAGCAAGTCCTGCACGACCTCGCCTTGCAGGTATCCACGCTGCCATATGGAGTAATCCGTGTATTGCGCCGGCAGCGGAGGCAGCGGTGACGGTCGCCGGGAATGAAACGCGTCGTAAAGCGCCGCGAGCTCATGGGCCACGAGCTCCATCGACCACGCGTCGCTAATGAGGTGGTGCGTAGTGGCGAGGATAACGTGCTCCGTCGTGCCGAAACGCAATAGCCTCACCCGGATCAAGGGGCCCGTTTCGAAATCAAACGCACCGAGCGCTTGTTCTTTGCCAAGGCGGCGGACGATCTCCGGCCGGGAGGCCTCCGCAGCGGACGTGAAATCTTCCACAGGAATGTCAAGCGGCATGTTCTCGGCCACGACCTGCAGCAAGCGGCCGTCGCGGGCGACCTTGAATGTCGTGCGCAGGATCGCGTGCCGCCGCACTATCTCCCTGATCGCCATCAGCAGGGCATCGACATCCAGCTCCCCAGTGATTCGCAATGCCGTGGGCATATTTAAGACGGGCGAGTCGGGCATAAGCTGTTGCAGGATATAGAAGCCCTCAGTGGTGATCGAAGCTTCCACGGGACCGGCGATCGGCCGCGCGACGATTGGCGGAAGCCGGGACGCTCCCTTCGTGGCCCGAATTACAATGATCTCCTCGGCCATGCAATCCAGCGTGGGAGACGTGAAGAGCGCCACCAGCGGCAGTTCGATCGTGAAGGCGGAGCGTACGCGCGAAATGAGCCGCAACGCCAAGAGCGAGTTTCCGCCAAGATCGAAAAAGTTGTCCGCCGCGCCGACGCGCTGGACGTTGAGCACGTCGGCCCAAATCGTCGCAAGCTGCTGCTCGACGCCTGGCCGCGGGACAACGTGCTCCGCGCGTTCCGCCGCGGCGCTCCAGTCAGGCGGCGGCAGGGCCTTGCGGTCAACCTTGCCGCTGACCGTGGTCGGCAGGGTGTCCAAGGAGACAAAAGCGGAAGGGATCATGTAATCCGGCAGCCGCCGCGCGAGGAACTGCTTCAATTCGTTTGCGCCCGCAACGCTGCCCGCCTTGCAAACGACGTAGGCCACGAGCCGCACGTCGTTCTCGGACCGCTGGTGCGCCGCAACGGCCGCCTGCGCTAAGGAAGGATGTTCGCCCAGCACCTCCTCGATCTCGCCCGGTTCGACGCGGAAGCCGCGAATCTTCAGTTGGTTGTCCGATCGGCCGAGAAACTCCAATTGGCCGTCAGCCCGCCAGCGGCGCGGTCTCCGGTCCGGCACAATCGCGAAGGAAAAGGGGGACGTCTCCCATTTGTGCGTGACACCCTCCGGGCCGCCCAGGCAAATGGGCGATGTCCCCTTTTCCCCCAAGCGTATTGACGCGTCGAGGTCGCATTCCGCATCGCAGTCGATCGGCGCTTCTAACATCGGCCGCTTGGGGGCATGCGTCGCTGCCGTTGCGCTGGAGGGCACTTTATGCGCGGCGCCTCCCAACAGGTGCGGCAGCGGCCGGTCCGGATCAGCCGCCGCGGCCTGCAGTAGCGATTTCAGGTCGGCCGTCATGCCCTGGATGGTTTCCTCGTCGAACAAGGCAGCGTTGTAGCTCCAATGGCACTGGTAGTCTTGCTGACCATCTACAACCGTTAGCACCAGATCGAGGAATTCCGGCGCCGCGTCGCCGGCGTCGGCCAAGAATTCGATCGTCAGCTCCGGAAGCCGCAAGGCTTCCTGGTTTGTCGTTCGCTGCTCGAATCGCAAGCGCACCCGGTCCAGTTGCCGCCGCGTCAGTTCGCGATCGGCTTGCAGCTCTTTGATCAACATTTCAAACGGCAGGTCTTGGTGTTGCAATGCCTCTTCCAGCGTGCGTCGCACCCGCGACAGCAGTACGCGAAAGGACGGGGCTCCGCTCAGATCGGTCCGGATAGCCACGTTATTGACAAAGACTCCGACCATCGCTTGCGTCTCCGGGCTGCGGCGCTGCGCGGTCGGCACGCACACGGTAATGTCGTCCGAACCGCTGCAATTGTGCAACAGCGCCTTAAAGGCCGCCAGGAACAGCATGAATGGCGTCGCCCCTTCTTCGCGGCACAGGCGCCTAAGCTGAGGCTTCAATCCGGCAGGCGCTGGAATGCGTCATGCGCGTCACGCGCGGCGCTCCAGCTTCGAGCGGCCGGCCGAAGGGCAATTCCAGCGTTCTCATCCCGGTCAATTTGCCGCGCCAATAATCCAGCAACTCCTCTCTCACTTCGTCCGTAAAGCAATCACGCTGCCAAGCCGCAAAGTCCGGATACTGCACCGGCAACTCAGCCAGCATGGGCGTCAAGCCGGCGCGAATCGCCAGGTAGCTTGCCGCGATTTCGGTGGCGATGATCTCCGAGCTCCAGGCGTCGCCGATAATGTGGTGCATGGTCATCAAGAGCGCCGTGCTCGGCGTCGCCCAACCGCAATAGCCTTGCGCGAAACAGCGGGGGCACTGCAAGATCGAACGCCGCGGCCCTCTGCGCGCGGGAAAACTGCCTGACCTGCCGCGGGCGTTCTTCGTCGGGCAGCGATCGAAGGTCTTCCAACGGCAGCTCGAACGTCAGCTTCGGGGCCACGACCTGGAACAATTCGCCGTCGCGCTCGAAAAGGCCCATTCGCAGCGCCTCGTGCCGCGCGACGACAACGTCTATCGCAGCGCAAAGCGCGTCGACATCGAGCTTGCCTTTGAACGTAAGTCCGCCATGCATATGCACCACAGGGGCTTTTCCCGCCGACTGCTGCAAATACCAGTAGCGCTCCTGCGCGAACGACGCCCGCAACGGCCCCTCGCGAGGAATAGAGCGGATCGGCGGCAATTCCGAGGAGGGGGCCTCGGACCGAAGCTTAAGGATGCTCTCCGCCAGCTCGGACACGTTTGGCGCAATGAACAAAGTCGCCAGCGGCATGTCAACGGCAAGCTCCTTGCGCAGCCGGGAGACCAGTCGCAGCGCCAGCAACGAGTTGCCTCCCAGATCGAAGAAATTGTCGGACGCGCCGACACGCTCCACGCCGAGCAGTTCCGACCAAATTGCCGCAAGCTGCTGCTGGATGCCCGGTCGCGGAGCCACATATTCCGCGCACTCCGCCACAGCGCTCCAGTCCGGCGCGGGCAGGGCCTTGCGGTCCACTTTGCCGCTGGGCGTGGTCGGCAGGGCGTCCAGGGCGACGAAGGCCGAAGGTACCATGTAATCCGGCAGGCGGCCGGAAAGGAATTGCTTCAACTCGATCGTGTCGGGCACGCGGCCCGCTTTGCCGACGACGTAGGCAACCAGCCGCAGGTCGCCCGCGGCCCGCTGGTGCGCGGCGACCGCCGCCGCGGCCAGCGAAGGATGTTCGCCCAAAACCTCCTCGACCTCGCCCGGCTCGACGCGGAAGCCGCGAATCTTCAGTTGGTTGTCCGACCGGCCGAGAAACTCCAATTGGCCGTCAGCCCGCCAGCGCGCGCGGTCTCCGGTTTGGCACACTCGCGCGCCTGCGCCGACCCCAAACCGATCTTCGACGAATCTCTCGGCATTCAGACCCGCGTTGACATATCCGCTGGAAACGCCATCGCCGCCGATAAAAAGCTCGCCCGGCACGCCGATCGGCGTCGGCTCGCCGCGCGCATCGAAGACATACAGGCGGACGTTGGCGAACGGGCGGCCGATCGGGACCAACGACGCATCCGGCAACGAGTTCACATCGCTTTCGAAGTAGGAACTGTCGATCGTCGTTTCCGTCAGACCGTAGGAATTGATCAAGCGCGTGCCGGGCGACAGTATCCGCGCGGCCCGCTTATGCTCGGCGACGTACCAGGCGTCGGAGCCGACAATCACCAATCGCATCGTCTGAAGCCGTTGGCCCGAGTCTTCCAGGTATTGAACTAGATGGCGCATGACGACGGGAACGAATTCGGCAATATCGATCCTCTCGCGCTGAATCAATCCCACGAGTCGTTCCGGGTCGAGCAAGGTTTCCTTGGGACAGATAACGAGCTTTCCGCCGGAGCAGAGAGCGCGGAGCATGTCGCCGCCGAATACGTCAAATCCGAAGCTGGCCATTTGCAAGTGCGAGCACACTTCGGTATCCAGCCGATAGGCCTGCAGCCAGCCATAGTAGGCGTTGACCAGGTTGCGGTGCGTGACCATCACGCCCTTGGGCCGGCCGGTAGAACCCGAAGTGTAGAGGATGTAGGCGAGAGAATTGGAAGAAAGGGAGCAGGGGAGAAGGGGAGAAAGGGAGACATCGTCGTTCTCCCCATCTCCCTTTCTCCCTTTCTCCCCTTCTTCCGTCCCGTCCACGACCATTATATTTACGCCAGTCGCATCCAACGACGCAGAGAAACCGGCCGATGTCACCACCAAGCCGACCTGGGCGTCCTCGAGCACATACTTCAGCCGTTCCTGGGCGTCGCGGCTGTGGGCCGGATCGAGAGGCACATAGACGCCGCCCGCCTTCAGCACGCCTAGCACCGCCGCCAGAAGTTGCGGCGAACGTTCCAGGCAAATGCCCACGCGGGTTTCCGGCCTCACGCCCTGGCGCTGCAATTGGCCCGCAAGCTGATTCGCCCGCTCGTGCAATTCGCGATACGTCCAGCGATCGTCGCCCAAGACCACGGCCTCGGCGCTTGGCGTCTGCTCCGCGCACTGCTCGAATAATTCGTGGATGCGAATCTCGCGCGGATATTCGGCCGCCGTCTGGTTCCAATGCACAAGGACCTGCCGCCGCTCCTCCTCGGCCAAAAGCGGCAAGCTCGAAATCGGCCAATCAGGCTGTGCGATGGCCGCCGCCAAAAGGGTCTCGTAATGGCGGCCTATTCGGTCAATGGTTTCGGCCTCGAAGAGATCGGTGCAGAAGTTCAACTCCCCGCGGAACGCGGTTCCGTTCTGCCAGAAGGCGAGCGTCAGGTCGAAGAACGAGGTTTTCGCCGCCGGAGCGTCTTCCAAAGGGGCCATGTTCAGCCCGAAAGAGTCCACTTCCGGCACGTCGAAGTTATGCAGCGCGAACATGACCTGGAACAAGGGATTGCGGCTCATGTCGCGCGGCGGATTCACGGCCGCGACGATCTGGTCCAGCGGCAATGCCTGATGCTCGTAGGCGTCCAGCGTAATCTGCCGTACCCGCGCCAGCACCTCGCGAAAGCTCGGGTCGCCCGACAGATCGCTGCGCAGCACGACGACGTTGACGAAGTAACCGATGAGTCCCTCGGTTTCCGGCCGGGCTCGGTTTGCCACGGGCAACCCGACCGCAATGTCGTCCTGCCCGCTGTAACGCAGCATCAGCGTCTGAAACGCCGCCAGCAGCACCATGAACGGCGTGATGCCTTCGCGTTTGCAGAACTCCAGCAGCGCTTCGCCCGTTTTCGGCGACAGCTCAAACGGGCGAGTATCGCCGCGCGTGGTGCGAATCGCCGGCCGCGCATGGTCCAAGGGAAGGTCCAACGCGGGCACCATGTACTCATGGTCGTCGCCCGCAAGCTGCTTGACCCAATAATCCCGCAGCCGCTGAAGCTCGTCGCCCTGCAGCCATCGACGCTGCCAGGCGGCAAAATCGGCATACTGGATAGGGAGTTCTGGCAGCGGCGAAGGTCTTCCGGCCGCGTACGCGGCATACAGGGCCGCCAGCTCCTGCTGCAGCACGGCCATCGACCAACCGTCGTAGATCGTGTGGTGCGCGCTGACCATCACGACGTGGTCGTCGTCCGCCATTTTTATCATCGTAATGCGAATCAGCGGGCCGTTCTGCAGGTCGATCGGACGCGACATCTCGTCGGCGATCCACTGCCGCATCCGTTGCTCCCTGCTCCCTGAATCCTGTTCCTGGGACAGGTCGACCGCCGCCAGCGGCTGCCACCGGGCAGGCTCGATCACCTGCAACGGGCGGCCGTCCACGTCGGGGAAGCGGGTCCGCAAGGCCTCGTGCCGCCGAAAGATTTCGTTGACGGCTTTCTCGGCGGCCGCAAAGTCGAAGCGGCCCCAGATGCGAACCGGAGAATAGATGGTGTAGGTTGCCCGGCCGCGTTCCAGTTGGTCGAGGAACCACAGGGCTTCCTGGGTGAAGGAAGGAAGCATCTCGGCATTGCGCGGCGCGGGGACGATGGGAGGAAGCGAGTTGCCACCAACGCCGGACTGCGCAGTTTGGATGCGCTCAACCAGCGTTGCGATCGTCGGCGCGTTGAAAAGTTCTCGCAGCGGCAAGTCAACCTGGACGCGGCTGGCGATTCGCGAGATCACCTGCGCGGCCAGCAGCGAGTGGCCTCCCAGCTCAAAGAAGCTGTCGTGGATTCCCACCCGATCAACCTGCAAAATTTCCTGCAGGATTTCCGCCAACTCCGTCTCCAACCCCGGTTGCGGAGCAACATACGGCGCGGTCAAATCGGGACGAGGAGCAAGCGGCGGGTGGGAAGCAGCAAGCGGAGAGTGGATATCCGACTTGATACTTGCCACTTCCCACTTGTTGCCCTGAAGCGCCCAGTGGCGCTTCTTCTGCCAAGGATAGGCGGGTAGGCGCACGCAACGGCCGCCGACCGGCGCCAAGGTTTCCCAGGTCAAGTCAGCACCGGCGGTGTAGAGCAGGCCCAGGCTCTCGATGGACGGGGGCAAGACGCGTTTCTCCGCGATTGCCGGCATTGCATCCGTATCGAGGCCAAGGCCAACGTAGAAGTCGGCACTCCGATCCGTCAGGGCCTTGAGTGATGCGACGTTCGGCACTGGATAATCGCCGTTCGTCGTTTCATTGGCGCCACAATGTCGAACGATGGCTTCCCAGTGCGCCGCGCCGAGATCAGTGCCGGCATGCGCTTGGCCGTCGACGCACGACACAAACGGCAACACGGCGGCCCGCGTTAGCAGCGACGGCGGATTGCCGCCGCCGCCAACATCCGTGGAAAGCAATCGAAGCGCATCTTCGTCGCCGAGAATGCCAGCGGCGCAGGCGGCGGCAATCTCGCCGACTCCCAGTCCCAGGACGACATCAGGCGTAAGCCCGGCGCTCCGCCACCAGGCGGTCAGCGCCAATTGTTCATTCAGCAAGAATGTCGAATGATTTTCGCCGTTGGGTATTCGGCATTCGGAATTCGGAATTCCGCATGCCCGGTCGCCGTAGATGAAGGCTGTCTTGAGATTTCGCCCGAAGGGCTTTCGCCCGGAAAACACGTTCGGCGGCGTCGCGCCGTCGAGGTAGGTTTGCAGCAGCTCGTGGGCCTCGACGGCCGACTGGGCGACGACGGCGACGCGGCAATCGTGATGGTCCCTGCGCACCGCGGCCGTATAACATACGTCGCGCCAAGGCGGCGCGTCGCCGCCGAGAAACTCGACGTACCGCTGCGCCAAGTCCCGCAAGGCGTTCTCGGTCCGGGCGGACAAAGGCAGGAGCAGAAGGGGAGAGGAGGAGACCGGGAAAAAGGGAGAATGGGAGACCAGCGGGATCTCAACTTCTCCCCTCCTCCCTTTCTCCCCTTCTTCTGGCGGTGCGGGCGCTTCCTCCAGAACAATATGGGCATTGCTCCCGCCGAAGCCAAACGCGCTGACCCCCGCCAAACGCGGTTGTGCTGCTTGCGGCCACGCTTCGAGCTTCTGCACGACCCGAAGCGGCAGTTGCTCGAACGGAATCTCCGGGTTCGGCTCGTGGAAGTGCAAATTGGGAGGCACCTGGCCGTGTCTTAGTGCCAGAACGGCTTTCATGAAGCTGGCGACGCCGGAGGCCGTCTCAAGGTGCCCGATGTTCGTTTTCACCGCGCCGATGGCGCAGCGGTCGCCGGCCGGGCGTCCTTCGGCGAGCACGCTTCCCAAGGCCAGGGCCTCGATCGTGTCGCCCAAACGCGTGCCGGTGCCTTGTGTTTCCACGAATTGGACCTGTCCCGGAGAAACGTTCGCCCTGGCGTACGCTTCGCGCAGGACCTGTTCCTGTGCGGCGCGGCTGGGGGCCGTCAAGCCGTTGCCTGACCCGTTTTGGTTGACGGCGCTGCCGCGGATGACGGCGTAAATCGGATCACCAGCGGTCAAAGCGGCCGACAAGGGCTTGAGCACCACAATGCCCGCGCCCTCGCTCCGCACGTAGCCGGAGGCTGCCGCGTCAAAGGCGCGCACGCGGCCGTCGCGCGAGCAGAATCCGGCCTTCGTCAAGTTGATCGTGCCCAGGGGAGACAATTGCAGATAAACGCCCCCGGCCAGGGCCGCGTCGCATTCGCCGTTGCGAATGCTCTGGCAGGCGAGGTGTATGGCGACCAGCGATGAGGAACAAGCCGTGTCCAGCGCCAGGCTCGGCCCTTGCAGTCCGTAGGCGAACGACAAGCGATTGGCCGCCAGGCAATGCGACGTGCCCGACGCGGCATAGGCGTCGGTTTGGCTCACGTCACCTGAAAGCAACAGTCCGTACTCACTAACGGAAAGGCCCATGAACACGCCGGTCTTCGTGCCGCGCAAGCCGGAGGGCCGCAGGCCGGCGTCCTCCAGCGCCTCCCAGGCCACTTCCAGCAGGAGCCGCTGCTGTGGATCGATCCGCATGGCCTCGCGGTCGGAAATGCCGAAAAAATGGTTGTCGAAGGCATCGATGCCGTCGAGGTATCCGCCCCAGCGCGTACACATCTTGCCCGGTGCGGCGGGATCGGGATCGTAGAACCGCTCCACGTCCCAACGGTCGGGCGGCGTCTCGCGAATCGCGTCCGCGCCGTCGCAAAGCAATTGCCAGAAGGACTGCGGATCAACCACGGGACGCCCGCCCTCGGGTCCAGGAAAGCGGCATGCCATCCCCACGACGGCGATAGGTTCCGTGCGTTGCCGCTGCAGGGCTTCCAGCCGGGCCTGGGTCTCCTTCAGCGCAACGACGGCTCGTTGCAGCGGGGAGAGATTCTTCAGGCGTTCTGAAAGTTGGTCCATAGCGGTCGAACTTGGATCTTAGCGCTTGGGTCTTAATGCTTAGGCCAATATCTAAGAACTAAGTTCCAAGCTCTCAAGCTGTGCCGTCACCAGGGCGTTCATTTCCTCTTCCGACATGGTTTCCACGTCATCCACCGCCTTGGCCGTTTCGAGATCGGAAGCGGAGTCCGGCTCTCCGCTCCCTGCCGGGGCACCTGCGCAGCGGGTCGGCTGCTCGCTCCCCGCTACCTGCTCCATGCCCAACAGGTCTCGCAGCACGTAGCCGGCAAGGCTTTCCAGCGTGGGATAATCAAAAAGCACCGTGGGATTGATTCTTTGGCCGATGGAACGGCTGGCCCGGTTGCAAAATTCCACCGCCGTGAGCGAGTCGAAGCCCAGCTCGTTCAAGGTCCGCCGCGGGTCGGGCAGGTGGGCATCGTCCATAGCCAGCACCTTGCCGGCCTGTTGCCGCAGGCTGCTCACAACCAGGTCCATTCGTTCGGCAGGCGTAACGGTCCGCAACTTTTCGAGTAATTCCGGCGGGCCGCTTTCTTCGGCCGGCGCCGCCGAACGGACCTGATGCGCGATTTCCCCCAGCCACGGCGGCTCGCCGCCGACGGGGATCCGCTCAAGGAATTTCGTCCAGTCGATCGGCAGCACGGCCGCTTGCGTCCGGTCGTCGAGAATCAGGCGTTCCAGCGTGGCCAATCCTTGATCGACGCCGATCCAACCGATGCCCGCCGCGGCCCATCGCGCGCCTTCGCTCTCTTTCAGCCGTGCGGCCATTCCAACCTCGTCCCACGAACCCCAATTCACGCTCAGCGCGGGCAGCTTCAGTGCGCGGCGGTGGTGGGCCAAGGCATCCAAAAAGGCATTGGCCGTGGCGTAATTTCCCTGGCCGGGCGAGCCCATCAGCGCCGCGGCCGACGAGAAGAGGACGAACATGTCCAACGGCATGTCGCGAGTAAGGTCGTGCAGGTTCCAGGCGCCGTGGACCTTAGCCGCCATCACGCCATCGAAACGCTCGCGAGTCTGTTCGCGGAGAATTCCGTCGTCCAGCACGCCGGCCAAATGGAATATGCCTCGCAGCGGCGGCATATCGCGCGAATTTGGTTTAATACGTCGGCAACCTCCTCGCGGCGGCCGATGTCGCACTTGTACACGGCGACTTTCACGCCGGGCCGATTCAGTGCATCGAGCTGAGCCCGCGCCCGATCGGAAACCTCGGACCGGGCCAGCAGGGCGATGTGATGCGCGCCGCGGTCAAGGAGCCAACGAGCCAGCTTAAGTCCCAGCCCACCCAAGCCGCCCGTGATCAGGTATGCGGCGTTCTCGCGTAGTACGAGTACTTGCTTGTCGGGTTCGCTATCGCGAGCCGCTTGAACAACGATTTTTCCGATGTGCTCCGCGCGGGCCATGTGCCTCAGGGCGTCGACGGCCCGCGGCATCGCGAACGATCGCAGGGGAAGCGGTTGCAGCGTCCCGTCCGAAAACCGCGGCAACACGTCATCTATCAGTCGCCGAACCTCCGCAGGCTCTTCGGCCATCATCCGGTCCAAGGCAATAGCGAAGAATTTCAATTCGGCGCCCGGCCGGAACTCGTCCACGCGCGCCTGGTCCCAAAGGTCAGTCTTGCCTAGTTCCAGAAAGCGGCCGCGCGACCGCAAGACCGAAAGACTCGCCGCGATCGAGTCGCCGGCGAGCGAATTGAGCACCAAATCGACGCCCTCACCGTCCGTCGCCGCGCGGATCTGGTCTGCGAAGTCCAGCGAACGGGAGTCCATGACATGCTCGATGCCCAGCGACCGCAAGTATTCGCGTTTGCGCTCACTGCCCGCGGTCGCAAAAACCTCCGCCCCGACTTGCCGGGCAACCTGGATCGCGGCCAATCCCACACCGCCCGATGCGGCATGGATGAGAATCCGCTCGTTCGGCTGGAGTTTTCCCAGGTCCTGCAGGGCATGCCAAACCGTGAGGAAACAAATGGGCAAAGACGCCGCTTCTTCCAAGTTCAACTGAGGCGGTTTCAAGGCGACGAAATCGGCCGACGTTATTACGAACCTTGCGAAACTGGCCGGGGCCAGTGCGACAACCGCGTCGCCAGGTTTGAACCGCTCAATACCGGGTCCGACGGCCACGATTTCGCCCGCGCACTCGCCGCCCAGCGGTCCCGCATCGCCGGGATAAAGGTCCAAGACATTGAGCACGTCGCGAAAGTTCAGTCCGGTGGCGTGGACTTTGATTTCCACCTGGCCGGCCAACGGAGATTGGCGCGCAACCGGTTGCAAGGCCACGTTGTCCAATTGGCCGCGCGAAGTGATTTCCAACCGGTACGGGCGGCCGCGGGGAAGTTGCAATGTGCCGGCATCTGCGTGGTCCAGGCGGCGCAATCGCGCCACAAGGCGCTCGCCGCCGCGGTAAGCAACTTGGTCTTCGGTTTGCCCAAAGAGGATTTCTTCCGCAAGCTGGTCGGCTTCGTCGCGGCTTTGCGAAGGATCGAGGTCGATGCGAGCGCATTTCAGTTCCGGATGTTCGGCCGCCACGACGCGTCCCAGTCCCCAAGCGGGCGACTGAGCCAGTGTCAACTGCGACTCTCCACCCGCCGCGTGCCCTCCACGCGTCACGAGCCACAGTCGCGGGGGCTTCGCCTTGCCGGAGTTGGTCAAGGCGTGAACGAGATCCAACGCCGCGCCCCAGCCGTCTTGCCGGGCGGCGGCGAAGTCGGGGCCCTCGGCGGCCGACTTCGCGTCCAAGCTTGCAAGGCAAACGACGCCAAGCGGCTCGGGCGCCTGGATGGAGAGAAACTCTCCGATCGCGGTGCGCCGTGCTTCTGGCGAAACTCCGGCGGGAATGACCGTACACTCGTGGGCCTTCATCCGAAAACGCTCGGCCAACGCCTCGCCGGCGCCTTCGCGAGAATCAAAAATCAACCAGCGTCCCGCTTCCGTCCGATTGTCGCCCGCCTCGCCGCCAAGCGGCTGATTTATCCAAGCCAACTCGTAGCACCAATCGGGCAGCGGTCCGGCCGCCAGCCGCGCAATCCAGTCGCGCGATACGCGCCGCAGGCTTGCTCTTTCGAGCTGCAAAACGACCTGCCCCTGTTCGTCGAACAGGTCCACATTCCCGCTTGCCACCTTGCCGTCGAACGACGTCAGCGTGGCCCATGCCCACAAGGGCTGCGGCGGAATCGCAAAGCACTGCAACCGATGGAACGCCATCGGCACGTACGCATCGATGCCCGTGCCGGCCCCCGGCAGGATCGAGCCGAGCAATTGCAACGCCGAATCGAGCAAGCCAGGATGAACATGGTATTGGCCGGCCCGGTCCGCATCGCACGGGGGACGCATTTGTCCCAAAGCATCTTGCGGGTTCGTCCAATGGAGGACGAGCCACGAGAACGTCGGACCCGGCTCGAGTCCCGATTTGCCCAGAGCCTCTTTTCGCCACGCGGTATCGCGGGCGTCGCCGGTGAACCGCGCACGGATTGAATCGAGGTCGACGGTTTGCAGCTTGTTGTCTGCCGGCGCTTCGATGCGGCCAACCGCATGGGTAACGAACTCCGGATAGCTCTTACCATCGTCGGCAAGACGAACGATGCGGACAGCGGCCGCCGCGGGACCTTCAGGCACGACGACAGTCTGGACCAACTTCGGCGTCTTGTCCAGCAACAAGGGTTCCGTAAGCGCCATGTCTCGGACGCACCAAGGCGTCCCGTGAAGGGCGGCGCCGGCGGCCAAGGCCATTTCCAGGAATGCCGCGCCGGGCGTGATCACTCTTCCCTGAATCTTGTGGTCGGCCAATATGGCCGGACAATGCGCCGACAGTTGCGTCTGAAAAACCTGCTCGCGCACCGCGGCGATCAGGCGCTGGCCGAGCAAGGGATGCGAATCGCGGCCGTCGCGCGCCGGAGCCGCAACGCCGAGATTCGAGGCATCGGGACGCGGTCCGGCCCAATAGCGCTTGCGCTGGAACGGGTACGTTGGCAACGATACCTTCCGCCGCGCGTACGGACGATCGAACCCGGCCCAGTCGATTTTTGCTCCCCGGATATACAACTCGGCCAGGCTGTCCAGCACCGTCTGCCAGTCGTCCGCCGGGGCGCCGGCGCCGCGGGTCGGCCGCAACGAGGGCAGCCACGCGTAATCTTCTCCGGCAATGCATCGCTGGCCCATGCCGATAAGCACCGGGCTCGGCCCGATCTCCAAAAAGATTTCGCAACCCCGATCCGCCAGCGCCTGCATGCCCCGCGCGAACCGCACGGGCGATCGCGCGTGGCGGCTCCAGTAGCTAGGATCGGCATACGTCTGCTCGTCGGCAAGCTCGCCCGTCAAGTTGGAGACGATGTCGATCGCCGGCTTGAAGGCGGTCGCCGCGGCGGCCTCCTCGCGCAAAGCATCCAGGATCGGGTCCATTCGTTGTGAATGGAAGGCGTGCGAAGTGGCCAACGGCTTGGACTTGATCCCCTGAGCCTCGAAGCGGGCCAAAAGCCCATTGACGGCTTCGGCATCGCCCGAAATCACAACGCTTTCCGGCCCATTGAACGCGGCGATCGCGATGCGGTCGTCATATTGCTCGATTGCCCGTTCCACCTGCGGTCCCGAAGCGAAAACCGCGGCCATGCATCCGCCGGGCGGCAGGGACTGCATGAGCTTTGCGCCGGGCGATCAAGCGAATGCCGTCCTCCAGTGAATAGACGCCGGCCACACAGGCCGCCGCAAACTCGCCCACGCTGTGGCCCATCACGGCGGCAGGTTCAACGCCCCAACTCCGCCAAAGCATGGCCAAGGCGTATTCCACGGCGAACATGACGGGCTGCGTGTAGCCGGTCTGGTCCAGTATCGAGGCCGACTCGGGCTGGAGCAGCGACAGCAGCGGCCGATCGATTTCCGGTCCCAGCAGCTCGGCGCAGCGGTCGATCGCGTCGCGAAAGACGGGTTGGCTTTCGCAAAGCGCCAGCCCCATTCCGCCATATTGCGCGCCTTGCCCCGTAAAGAGGAACGCGATGCGGGGGCAGCGGTCCTCGGTTGCCTCGCCGGCACGGGCGGAGGCATTTGTCGGATCGGCAAGATAGCGCCGCAACGCCGCGGCGGCTTCTGGGACAGTCGCCGCCGACACCGCCAGCCGATGCGCGAAGTGCGTGCGACCTACGGCGGCCGTATAGCAAATGTCGGCCAGCGACGCCGGGGCACCGCGCAGCGGGTCGGCGATTGTTCAAGAAACGTCGCAGAGCGGTCCGCCACATCTTGCAACGCCTGCGGCGATCGGGCCGACAGACAGAGCAAGTGCCGCGGGCGCACGACGGTCTCGAAGTGCCGGTCTCCCTTCTCCCCTCTCCCTTCTCTCGTCCCCATTCTCTGCTCCGACGGAAGGGAGAAGGGAGAAGGGAGAATGGGGAGGGAGGGCAGGCGCCTCTTCTACGATCACGTGACCGTTGGTTCCGCCAAATCCGAACGAGCTGACTCCCGCGCGGCGCGGCTTGGCGCCGGCCGGCCAGGAGCGGATGGCCGTCGGAATCTCAATGGGCGACTCGTCCAGCCGCAAAAGCGGGTTGGCGGACTGCAGGTGCAAATGCGGCGGAATTTGATCGTGCTGCAAAGCGAGGATGACCTTGGCAAGCCCGGCGATTCCCGCCGCGCTTTCCAAATGGCCAATATTTGTCTTCACCGAGCCGACGATTAGCGGCTGCCCACCAGCACGGTCGGGACCAAAAATGCTCCGCAAGGCGTCGATCTCGATGGGGTCGCCCAGCCGCGTCCCGGTGCCGTGTGCCTCGATGTAATCGATCTCTTGCGGCAACAAGCCCGCATCGCGAAGCGCCGTCTGAATCACGGCCTCTTGCGCGGGTCCGCTTGGCGCGGAAAGCCCGTTGCTCCGTCCGTCATGGTTGACGGCGCTGCCGCGGATCAAGGCGAGGATGCGGTCCTGCGCGGCGATGGCATCGCTTAGCCGCTTGAGGACGACCACGCCACAACCTTCGCCGCGGACGTAGCCGTTGGCCGAGGCGTCAAACGTCTTGCAGCGACCGTCCGGAGACATCATGTAGGCCTTGGTCAACGTGACGGTCATTTCCGGACTTAGCAACAGATTCACGCCGCCGGCCAGGGCAAGGTCGGTTTCCCGCCTCCGCAGGCTCTGGCAAGCCAAATGGACGGTCACCAGCGAGGACGAACATGCCGTATCCAGCGTCACGCTGGGCCCGTGCAGATTCAAGACATACGAAAGCCGATTGGCCAGTATGGCATGGCTGCAGCCGGTCCCGGAAAACACGTCCACGTCGCAAATGTCGCGGGCTTGCAACAGGGCGTAGTCGTTGCCGATGACGCCGATATAAACGCCCGTCTTGCTCTGCGCAAGACGACCGGGAACGACGCCCGCGTCCTCGAGCGCTTCCCAGGCCACTTCCAGCAGCAGCCGGTGCTGCGGGTCGACGCGAACAGCTTCGCGCGGCGAGATGCCGAAGAACTCGGAGTCGAATTCATCCACGCGGGAAACAAACCCGCCGCAACGAGTGTTCATCTTGCCGGGCGCGGCTGCGTCGGCGTCGTAGAAGTCGTCGATGGACCAGCGCTCGGGAGGAACTTCCCGCACGGCGTCGATGCCTTGGCTCAGCAGCCGCCAGAACGCCTCCGGCCCATCGCAATCGCCCGGAAAGCGGCAGCCCAGACCTACCACGGCGATCGGCTCGTTCTGCGCATATTCAAGAGCGGCCAACTTGGCCTGCGTCTGCTTGACCAGCAGTGCGGCATTTTGCAATGGCGTAAGCCTTTTCGGTTCGCCATCCGAGTCGAACGGGGCGTTGATTCCAAAAGCGTTCAAAGAGGCCACGTCGGTCCTTTCCTGCAAACTTAAATGGCGGCTGTCGAACGCTTTTCAACGTTCGAGGTCCGTCATTCTGATCCGCCGGGGGCTCCGTGCTCCCGCCTATTGTTGTTGTTTCGCTAGCTCCCGTGCGAAAAAAACTTCGATGTCCTGGTCGCTCATCGCGCGGACTTCCGCCAGTATTCTGTCGTCCTCATCGACGCCGGACGCAACCGAGAGAGGGAGACGGGGAGCAGGGGAGAAGGGGAGAGTACCGGTTTCTCCCTTTCTCCCCTTCTCCCTTTCTGTTCTTGCCTCCTGGGCCAACCACTGGGCCAAGGAGGCGATCGTAGGATAGTTGTAAATCGCCGTAGGAGACAATTGCCGTTCCAGCCAACATTCCAGGGCGGCGGCGATCTCCAGGGCGTCCAGCGAACTCATGCCGAGTTCCAAAAAAGGCGTGTTGACGCTTACCTCTCCGGAGGCCAGACGCAACCGTGCTGTTATCCGTTGGACCAACCACGACTCGATCTCCGCGGCCGACAAATGACGGGGAGCCGACCCGCTGCGCGGGTGCCCCGGCGCCCCGTGCCCCGGCATCGTGTGGCATGCATGCTCTTCCCATTGCCCGCTTTCCACTTCGCTCTTCCATGCGGCCACGGTTTCCAACTCGCCGTGCAGAAAACGATCGCGACACGCGGTGCGCCTCGTCTTGCCGCTGGAAGTCTTGGGAACTTCACCAGCCTTAACCAAGACAATGGCATGGACTTCCAACTCGTGCCGGTTGGCGATCGCCGAGCGGATCGCTTGGATTGCGGCGCCGGTGTCCAAATCGCGCTGGCGAGGTTCGACTTCTTGCACGACGACCAATTGTTCACGGCCTTCGACCTCAACGGAAAACGCCGCACACTGGCCGGCCCGCAGGCCGGGGTGTGCCGAATCGATAGTTTGCTCGATGTCTTCCGGGTAGTAGTTCCGCCCCCGAATGATGATCAGGTTCTTTAGCCGGCCAGTAACGAATAGCTGGTTTTCGTGCAGGAAGCCGAGATCGCCAGTCCGCAGGAAGGGACCGTCGCCGTCGGAAAGTGGGAAGTGGCAAGTGTCAAGTGGCAAGTTCTTTCCACTTTCCACTTCCCACTTCCCACTTCCCACCTTCGCCAAATGGGCATGAAACGTCGCCGCCGTCGCCTCGGGGTTCTCAAAATAGCCGTCGGCCACGCTGGGACCCTGGACCCATATCTCGCCCACGTGGTCTTCAGCAACCGACGCGTGCGTGTGGGGATCGACGATCACTATTCGCTGGCCGGACAGGTTCTCGCCGCATCCCACCAACGTTCGGCAAATGGAATCATCACTGCAACTGATTCGAACGTGGTTTTGCGCCAGCGACTCGGCATCGACACTCAGCACGACGGGCGGCTTTTGACGCGGACCGCCGGAGACCATCAGTGTGGCTTCGGCCAGTCCATAACAAGGAAAGAGGGATTCGCGACGGAAACCACAAGCGTCAAAGCTGTTGACGAAACGATCGATCGTCTGGGGGCGAATGCGTTCAGCGCCCACGAATGCCAGGTTCCAGCAGCTCAGATCCAGTTGCGATCGGGTCTCGGGGGAAACTTTTCTTGCGCACAAGTCGTAAGCGAAGTCCGGTCCCCCGCTGATAGACGCTCGAGTTTTGGAAATCGCCTCCAGCCACATGGCCGGGCGCTGCAGAATGCGGCCGGGGCCATCAAAGTGGAAGACCCGCCGCAGTAGACAGGTTGAATCACGCCGCCGATCAGACCCATGTCATGGTATAAAGGCAGCCAAAACACGGCGTGGCTGTCCGGCGTGGTATGAAACGCCTCTTGAACCAACGACGCGTTATGAAGGAGATGGTCGTGACTGAGCATTACGCCTTTCGGATGAGATGTCGATCCGGACGTGTATTGGAGGAACGCGATCTGCCGACCCTCGATTCTTCGGTCGCGCCAGGAACTACCACGCGCAAGCGGTATCCGATCCGTCGCGATCCAAGGGGAGTTCAGCAAACCCGTGTGGCTGCAATACGTTCGTTTGGCCTGTTCGCTGTGATCGGCCGTGCTAAGGACTAGCGACGGCCGCGATGCATCAAAAATCGCGGCGACCGAGGCGGTGAGGCGATTGCGACTGGGAATCGGCGCGGGAACAGCGATGATTCCGGCATAGAGACATCCGAAAAACGCGGAGATGAAATCCAATCCTGGCGGAAAGAGCAACAGCGCGCGCTCGCCCGGCGCGGCAAGGACCTGCAACTCCGCGGCGATCGCCGTGGCGCGTTCATGCAGCAACTGATACGTCAGCGCACCATCCTCCTGGCCATCGGCACGGAGGAAATTGAAGGCGCGTTTGTCCCCGTCGCCGCTTGCCCGATGGCGGAGCAAGTCAACCAAACCTTGCGTCCGAGGCAAGCTCAGTGAGGGAAAGTCGGCGTCAAGATGCATTACCGGTCTTGCAAAAATGGAAAGCGATTTGAATGATTAATTGTTTCAGGCGGTAGTAACACGATTGCCAAACCTCTCAATGCCCAATGCGGTCGCCGTCCGTCCTGGACGCTTGTAACTCGCCCCCCGGTCACGCAAAAGATACGCCAAAAGCAGACGTTGGCGAGCCGGTCGGCCAGTCGCGACAGCTCTCTGCGCATTCTCCCCCTCTTTTTAAAGCTCGATAGTGTCACGCATTAACGGTCAGTTGGCTTCCGACGTGACAATCCGTTACACGCGGGAGAAAGCGCTAGAAAGCTACCAAACCAAGCGTCAGCGCTACACAGCCTACTAATTTTATCTAAACTTCCCAATTATTCTATCATCACTCAATTACGCACGCAATCCATGCTAACGCGTTTACTATATTCAGAATTGGGAATGCGGGTTGAGCACGGGAAGTTTTGTGCTCAATTATAGAAGGGACGGCTACCCCCACAATGGGCATATAAGCATAGTGGTTCCTACCACAACACCCAATCGTGCCAAACGACGACGTAAACGCCAAGCAGCAGGTTCGTCGCGGCATGGGCGGCTACGCAATCCCAAGGATTGCGGGTGCGGACCATCAACCAAGTGACCATGCCGAACCAGGCCGCTGCCGCCGCGACCTCGCCCGGATGCGTTAACACCGCATAAAGGATGCATACAGCCACGGCCACTCGATTCACTTGCCCGAAAGGCACTTTCCACCAGTCGGCATCCACCATCAGTCGCATGAGGAAGCCGCGCAAGAAAAACTCCTCAATGACCGGCACGACCAAAGCCAATCCAAAGAATCGAATGCCAAGAAACGCCCACGCCCAGGCCGGCGTGGCGGCCAGTTCCGTCAGCGGGTCATACGCAGGCCGGGCGGCGTATAAATGCAGTGTCGCCAAAACACCGGTCAGCCCGGATGCGTCCGATACTTTGCACAGCCCGACCCAAACGACAACGCCCACGGCCCCGACCAGGATGGCCAACATTCCGGGCGGCCGGCGAAACTGCCGGTAGCCGGGCCATGCCAGCGCCATCGAAGCCAGCGTCAGGCCGATCTTGAGCGTGTAAACCAGCGGATACGCCGCGTAGGGAATCGCCAGCCCAAGAAACTTGCCGCCCGGCTCGGCGCCGAAGGCTCCAGCGAGCCGGCGAGCATGTAGACGACGAATGGGACCACGAATACCAGCCAGGGACGCCGCTCACGCGGCGACGCTGGAACTTGGGGCGGCGCGGTGGATGAAGATTCGGTCGAGGCCAACCGCTCACTCGATAACTTCGAGGAATATTTCGTCGGAGTAGCGGCGCAGAGCGGTGAGCCCCAGGTCGCTTGCGCGGCGCCGTTTGCCGACCGCGTTCCAGGCAGTGACGTCCCGAAGTTCCGGCATGATTTCGATCAGCCCTTCGACGAGCGACTGGGCCACCCGCCGCGGCGGGCCGTCGCCGGCTTCCTCCAGCAGCGAGAGGGCCGTCTTCATCAGCCGCACCAACTGGGCACGCTGCCTGAGCGGGCGCGAGAGCTCGCCCTCGCACTCCACCAACAGCTCCGCCAGCGGCACGTCCAGCGCCTTCTGCCACTGGCAGAGCACACTCAACGGAAGATCGCTTTGCTGGTCTTCCTGCCGGCGGATTTCCGCCGGTTCCAAGTTCATCCGCCGCGCGAGTGTGCGGCGAGAGACGCCTTGAGAGCGGCGCACGGCCGCAAGGCGATGGTAACCGCGTTGGCTCGGCGGTATAGGTACGTCACCGGTTATGCCGGTAGTTATAGCGTAGTCGACAATGCTCATGACCGGTCCCTTCGGCGGCCATGACCAATGGAGAACCTTCACCGACAGCCGTTGAGAGTCCCTAACAGAACCGGTACAAAGGCACGTATGCTTGTGCCATCGAATTCGGCTCCGGTAGAGGCCGTTAATAGGCGATGAGGCCGCGACATTTCTATTCCCCAATCAGTCACGAACCGAGTTTCCGCGCTAGCGGCGCGGCATGTCGTGCCGCGTCGAAGTGGTTCCTGCCGCGCCGCTTTTGTCCGTGGCGGGAGGTCTTTGGTCCGCTCGCAAGTACTGCCTGGTCACGTCACCCGAAGATGACCAGGCGCTGGCTCGTAAGCCGGACCGTCAAGGAAACGATTGAAGAGCGATACTGAAATGCTCCCCTTCCAACGTCCATGATACAACCGGGATAATCGGTTTGCAAGCAATCTGAAAAAATGACACGATTTCGCCGAGTCAAAAAGGCTTACATTGATGACTCGCCGGCAGGGGGTGCTTTCCGATTGGTTGCTGGATGGTTAGCGGATTATTCGCTGAACGTTATTGTCGCACGTTATCGCGAGGGGCTGTGCTTGCCCGATCCAGGAAGTTGGGCCTTACCGGCGGCGTCTTTGGCGGAACTTTGCCGGTTTTCAAGGGCCGACTCATATCGGTTTGGCTGGCGAAGAGCGGGCTCGAATCATTTTCGTCATGCGAGAAAACGGGCTCAAAGAGCACGTGCTGCCCGCCACGAACGCGCAACACTTCGCCACGGATTTGCGCCGCCGCCAATCGCACGATCACATCTTCGCCGAGCGGCTTCGTGTGTCTTAATACTCGGATTTGGGGGTAGCGGAGAGACAGCTCGTGGGCCACTTCGCCGGTCCCGTCGGTCGAAGCGTCGTCGATAATCAAGACCTGAAAACGGTCGCTCAGGTCGGCCGCCGTGTCGAGGACCCGCGATACCCTATCCGCCAGCAGGGATTGGACATTGCGGACAGGGAGCAGAATTGTGAGTGGGCGTTGCACGGCTGATCCTTTCCCAACGGCGCGAAGATTTGCGCCGTAGTGAGTTTCGGATTCTGCCGTGGCAGGTCTGTAGCAATACCGAAAATCTACCGCTTACGAGATGATTAGCGGAAGCGGCGAGTATGCCGATAATGCCGTTAAGTAAGCTCCTTTGCGGGCGGCCCGCATGGCAATTGGCCCGCGCACCCCCCTGGAAAGTCGCCTTATCGGCAGCTATGCTTGAACTTTTGATTTGTCCGCAAGAGGCCGCCAACATGTCTACGTTAACCGAGCAAGCCGCAGGACCCGATTTCCGCCGCGGCGACGGCCTTCTGCCGGCCATCGCCCAGGACGCCGCTTCCGGCGAGGTTCTGATGATGGCCTACATGAACGCCGAGAGCTACGCCGAGACGCTCGCCACGAGCCGGGCGGTCTACTACAGCCGCAGCCGGAAGAAACTTTGGCGCAAAGGCGAGGAGAGCGGCAACGTGCAGTTGGTCAAGTCGATTTACGTCGATTGCGATGAAGATACGATCCTGCTAAAGGTCCAGCAACTCGGCGGCGCGGCCTGCCACGAGGGTTTTCGCAGTTGCTTCTTCCGCCGCGTCACGCCCGAAGGTCTTGTCGTGGAAGGCGAGCGGGTCTTCGATCCGGAAGAAGTTTACGGCAAAAAATAAATGCCATGCCCAACCTCCTGAAACTTGGCATTCCCGCGGGGAGCTTGCAAGAGGCGACCGGCGAGCTGTTTCGCCGCGCGGGCTATAAGATCACGTTCAATGTGCGCAGTTATTATCCCAACATCGACGACGACGAGATCGAGTGCCTGCTGATCCGCGCCCAGGAAATGTCGCGGTACGTGGAGGACGGCGTGCTGGACGCCGGGCTGACCGGCCACGACTGGATCGTGGAAAACAATTCCGACGTCCACGAGGTGGCTGAGCTAGTCTTCTCGAAGGTCAGCCGCCGTCCCGTGCGCTGGGTGCTCTGCGTGCCGGAAAGCTCGCCGGTGCAAACCGTCAAGGACCTGCAAGGCAAGCGGATCGCCACGGAGGTCGTCGGCCTCACCACGCGCTACCTGCAAAAGCACGGCGTGACCGCCAAGGTCGAGTTCAGTTGGGGCGCCACCGAGGTCAAGCCGCCCAAACTGGCCGACGCCATTGTGGAAGTCACCGAGACCGGAAGCTCGCTGCGGGCGAACAACTTGCGGATCCTGGAAGAAATCTGCCAGAGCACGACCCGCTTCATCGCCAACCACGCCGCCTACGCCGACCCCTGGAAGAAGCAGAAGATCGACGACATCGTAGTCATGCTCCGCGGCGCGATGGCGGCCGAAGGCAAGGTGGGCCTGATGATGAACGCCCCCCGCGAGAAGCTCACGGAGGTCGTCGCCCTGCTGCCCGCCTTGCAGCAGCCGACCGTATCGAACCTTTCCGACGAGCATTGGGTGGCGGTGAGCACGATTCTCGACGAGTCCGTGGTCCGCAAAATCATTCCCCGCCTTAAGGCCGCCGGCGCCCGCGGCATCGTTGAATATCCGTTGACAAAGATTATTGACTAGCCAACATGAGCGCAGAAGACCGCCTCGCCGACGTACTTTCCGAACTGAAGATCCTTCTCCCGCCACCACCCGAGCCGAAGGGCGCGTACCGGCCGTTGGTAATCGTGGATAAACTGGTCTACACGTCCGGGCACCTGCCCGTGCGCGCGACGGGCGAGCTCGTGATCGGTCGGCTTGGCGGCAACCTGACGGTCGAGGCGGGCTACGAAGCGGCCCGGTTGGTGGGCTTCGGCATCCTCGCCACGCTCCGCAAGCAGTTCGGCACGCTGGACCGCATCCGCCGCGTCGTCAAGGTGTTCGGCGTCGTCAACAGCACGCCCGACTTCATCCACCAGCCCGCGGTCGTCAACGGCTGTAGCGAGCTCTTCGGGCGGGTTTTCGGCCCCGAATCCGGCTTCGGCGCCCGCAGCGCCATCGCTGCCCCCACGCTGCCCTTGGGCGTGGCCGTGGAGATCGAGGCGCTGTTTGAGCTGGAAGACTGATGCAGCGTATCGCAGTTTGTCACTCGGGGATTTCCGCCGCACCAGATACAAACGTCGCTTGCGCCGCCGCGGTCAGCTCGCGAACGTCGCTGAGCACGGTTTCCTCGTCTACCAGTGGTTGGGCGACATCGTTTGAAAGACCAGAAAAGACCGGCGGCGCTGTTTCAGCAGTGGCGGGCTCAAATGGCAGGATATACGGTTCGCCCAGTGCCACACGAGACTGGAGTGCGGCCGGGGCGCCTGCGCAGTGGGTCGCTGCGGCGGGCGGAATCGGGCCCAAGGACTGGAAAATGCCATCCAGGCCGGGCGGCCCATAGCCAAAGTACATGGCGAGGCCGAAGCCTAAGAAGACGTTCAATGTTCCGATAGTGACGATTAGAAGGAGCAAGGTCGGCGCCCCCCGCGTGCGGAGTTTCTCCGGCAAGCATAGGTCGCGGTTCACGTCGCGGCTGTCGCCCGGCGATTTGTGACCCGCTCAAGTCACGTCAGATACTGCCCGAATGCCGACCGGCACGGCGCAGAGCACGACCCAGCCGTGCCCTTCGTAACGGGCCATTTCCGCAATTGCTTCTTCGCGACCTGCAAAAACGTGAAACGTCTCGCCCGGCGGCAAGTCCGGACCGCGGCAGGACTGGCCTCGCTTCTCGGCCGCACGGCGGGCAGAGCCCGTCACATGCACCAGCACTTCACGAAACCCGCTGGCCAGTTTTTTGACGCCGCCGAAGTCCACAACAAGGTCGCATTGGCCCTCGGCGATCAGGCGATCGAGCTGCTCCTGGACGCTACGGCATTCGCGGGCGCTGGCGATATTCTCGCTGAGCTTGACGACCGTGATTTCGCCCGTGCGCTCGAATTCCAGCGGGACGTGGGCGGCCGGCAAGGCGCGTTCCGCGAGCCATGTGGGGAAGTCCAGGAGCCAGCCGAGCACGACCAGTTCGCTGACATACAGCATGACGGCCAGCAGCGACCCGGCCACAATGCCCAGCACGATGAGCGTCTGAAGCGGAAAGCCCTTGTAAAACTTGAGCACAACCGTGCAGACGGTCATCAGCACGAAGAGCGAAAGCAGCGAGTCACTGCAACCGCCGCGCACCCGTCGCGAACAGGCGGCGGGGCGATCTCTTGGGGACCGCTGCTTTGCGGATTGGGGATTGCTGGTTTGCGTTCACGGCTTTACATCGCGGCAAAGCGCAGGTGGTGTGCGGGATGCCTCCCCGCCGATCGCTATAGTATGCGGCCAGCCCTGAGGACGAGCAACGGTCCTCCGGGACTACCGGGCGCTCGGCGAATAGCCAACCGCAATCGACCCGCTTTCACTTCCCGCCCGGCAGCGTGGCGCTGAGATTCACGCGGACGGCGTTGTCGGTTTCCGCGTCTTTTTCGCTGTCGCTGCCAGCGGCGTTGTCCGGCACGACGGTGAGGCGGAAGCGTTCCGGCTCAATGCTCGCGGCAGCCAGCAGCTTGGCCGTGGCGCGGCAGCGGGCGTAACCCAAATCCCAACGGTCGGCAAAAGTGCTGCCTTGCGGCAAGGCGCGGCGGGAGGCCGCGGCGACGATTTCCACGATCTGCGGTTTGCCTCGCAATTCTTCGATGATGCGATTCATCGCGTCTCGCTGGTCCGCCGCAAATTCCGCAGATGATGCTTGGAAGCGGACGAGGCTGCCGATGGCGATCGTGTCGCCCTGGCCCTCGACGCGGATTCGCGCCCGCTCTTTCCTTTTCACCAGCATGGTGCCGCCCGGATCACCCACCGCCGGAACCGGCGCTGTGCTGCCCATGCCCTTGCCGCCGCCGGGATAGTTCGAGTTTCCCGGCGTGGTGGTCCATGCCGTGAACGGGCGCCACGTGGGACCGAAGCGGTATTGCAGCGACTCGATGGCGATCTCTTGCTGCTTGGTCCGCTTGCCGGTGTTGGAATCGCCCGAAGCGATGGAAAACATGACGACGAAAAACGCCAATAGGATGGTGATCATGTCGGCGAACGAGACCATCCATACCGGCGCGCCTTCGGCCCTATCGTCGTGGTCTGAGAACATGATGGTTCAAGCAGCGTCGCGGGTGGCAGGTCCCTGGGCCGGCGTGCCCGGCGCGGCGGGGGGGAATGTCGCGTGCATTCCACCCGGTCTTGGCGGCACGCGAGTTTCCCCCCGCCGCCGCGGGTCGAAGGACCAGCTTTTCGCCGAATCATACTATGGTCCTCTTTCATGTTGTAGCCGGAGTTGACGTAAGGGCGGACGCGGAGCGCGGGCGGCAGGAACATGTCGAGCTTCTGCCGCACGACGCGGGGATTGTCGCCGGCCTGGATGGCCAACACGCCGTGAATGACGATCTGCCGCGCGACTTGCTCCGCCTGGCTGAGGCAGCCGAGCTTCTCGCTCAGCGGAATGCAGATCAGGTTGGCTAAGAGCGTGCCGTAAAGCGTGCCGACCAGGGCAATAGCCATTGAGGGGCCGGTGGTATCGGGCTTGGAGAGGCTGCCCAGCATGAGGATCAAGCCCAGCAGTGTTGCGATCATGCCGAAGGCCGGTCCGCAGCGGCCGACAAGATCGACGACCTTGCGTGCCTGCCGGTGCCGCGCGGCCAGCGCCGCCATGTCGTTCTGCAGGATTTCCCGCACCGTATCCGGCCGGATGCCGTCAACGGCAAGCCCAATTCCCTGAGCGACGGACGGATCGCGGATTTCATCGGCAACCGCTTCCAAACCCAGGAGGCCATACTTGCGGGCAACCTCGGCCAAACGCACCAATTCGTCGATCAATGCAGCCGGCTCGCCCGTTGCCGCCAGAAAGGGCTTGCGAAGGATCGCGAACAGGTTCTGGATTTGCCGTGCCGGAAAGCCAACGAGAACCACCGCCGCCGCGCCGCCAAACACCATGAGCAAGGCCGGCGGGTCAATGAACGTCGCAATCGAGGCATCGGTTTTGCCGAACAGCAGCACGCCGCACATGGCGGCAAAACCGAGAAACAGCCCGAAGATCGTCGTCCATTCCATAAGTTCTTTTATCGAGCGAAAAGCGCGCTGGGTTTGCCACAACCGTTACAGGCGGCAAATTCGACGCAGGCGACGCATTTTACGCAGACATCCACCTCGACCCGCCTTGACCGCCGTGCCGCAACCGAACATCATTTGGTAACTGAATAACGAAGGAGATCAGTATGTCATTGCGTTGTGCTATTCGTGGTTCGATGCTGCTTGCACTAGTTGCCGTCGCGACAGTTCGGGCGGAAGACAAACCCGCGACGAGCGCCAAGCCGATCGTGGCCGTGGACCGCTCGTACATGGACACCTCGGTCTCGCCTTGCAAGGATTTTTATACCTACTGCAACGGCGCGTTCGACAAGGTGCCGATTCCCGGCGAATACCCGGCCTACGGTGTAAACCAGGAAATCAACGAACGCAACTTCGCCATCCTCAAGGAAATCCTGGAAAACGCTGCGCGGTCCGGCGCCCGAAGGGCTCGGTCTTGCAGCGCGTGGGCGATTTCTACGCGTCCGGCATGGACGAGGCAACCGTCGATCGCGAAGGGCTGCGGCCGATTCAACCGCTTTTGGACCGTATCAGCGGCATCGCCAGCGTCAAGGACATCATCGCTGCCATTGCCGAATTGCAGAACCAGGGGCTGAATGTCGGCTTCCATTTCGATGTGCAAATCGACGACAAGGACACCAACTCGATGATCGCCGGCTTCAGCCAAGGCGGACTCGGCTTGCCGGAACGCGACTATTACTACCGCGAGGGCAAAGACGCCGAGGAAACTCGCGCTGCTTATGTGAAGCATATCGCGCGGATGCTCGAACTGGCCGGCGACAAGCCGGATGCGGCCAAGTCGACGGCCGACGCGATTATGGCATTCGAGACTAAGCTGGCCAAGGCATCGCGGACGCTGGTCGATCTCCGCGATCCGGAGAAGAACTACAACAAGTATCCACGGGCGGCGGTGTTCAAAATGGCGCCGGAAATCGATTGGGGCGGCTACTTTGCCGCGATCGGATTTCCTTCCAACGAGAAGAACCTGCTGGTG
This sequence comes from uncultured Planctomycetia bacterium, assembly GCA_963780045.1. GTDB lineage: Bacteria > Planctomycetota > Planctomycetia > Pirellulales > Thermoguttaceae > JANXQG01. The sequence continues at coordinate 391,040 of CAVZZZ010000001.1, forward strand.
CGGCAGCCGGAGTTCATCGCGGCCTTCGACGGCCTGCTGAAGTCGCAGCCGCCGGAAGTATGGCGAGACTATCTCCGCTGGCACCTGATTTCCGAGACGGCGCCGTACCTTAGCAAGCCCTTTGCCGACGAGCATTTCAACTTCTTCGGCAAGCGGCTTTCCGGGGCGACGGAGCAGCGTCCGCGGTGGAAGCGGGTGATGGCGGCGGTGGATGTGGGCATCGGCGAAGACCTGGGGCAACTTTATGTGAAAAAGGCGTTCAGCCCCGCTGCCAAGGCCCGCGCGCTGGCGATGGTGGAGTTGATAAAAAAGGCGATGCGGCAGCGGATCGCGGCCGCCGGCTGGATGAGCCAGTCCACGAAGGACGAGGCCTACAAGAAGCTCGACACGATGCGAAGCAAGATCGGCTATCCCGACAAGTGGCGCGACTACAGCAAGCTTGAGATTTCGCGGCGGCCCTACGTGCTCAACGCGCTGGCCGCCAACGCCTTCGAGTTTCGCCGCGAGATGGCCAAGCTCGGCAAACCGGTTGACCGCGGCGAGTGGGAAATGACGCCGCAGACCAACAACGCCTACTACGAGCCGACGCTCAATGAGATGTGCTTCCCGGCCGGCATCTTGCAGCCGCCGTTCTTCGACGAAAAGGCCGACGACGCCAGCAATTACGGCGCCACCGGCGCGACGATGGGCCACGAGCTCACCCACGGCTTCGACGACCAGGGCCGGCAATACGACGCCCAGGGCAACCTCAAGAACTGGTGGACGGAAGGCGACGCCAAGGGCTTCCAGGAGCGTGCCGAGTGCGTCGCGCGGCAGTACGACGCCTTCGAAGTCCTGCCCGGAGTACACATCAATGGACATCAGACGCTGGGCGAGAACATCGCCGACGTGGGCGGTCTGCGCGTGGCGTTCGTGGCCTTCCAATTGGCGACCGCGGGCAAGCAGTTGCAGCCGCGACCCGCTGCGCGGGTGCCCCGCGGCTTCACGCCCGACCAGCGGTTCTTCATCGCCTTCGCGCAGAGCTGGCGGACGAACGAGCGGCCGGAGGAAGTGCGGCTGCACGTGCAGAGCGACGTCCACAGCCCGATCCGCTGGCGGGTGCTGGGCTCGGTGGCCAATTACGCCGAGTTTTGGCGGGCGTTCCGGTGCAAGGAACCGAAGGAAACCTGGCCGGAGATTTGGTGAACTGATGCCCGCGGCGCCCCCGCGCAGACTCTTAATGCACCGCCTTCACGATCTGGTGCGTGGTGCAGTTTGTTGACGGTTGATGTAAGTCGTTGACGCATAAGGACTTAGGCATCGCGTTTTCCGCTCCTGTACCAGCACCCGGCGGAGGGGTTGGTGCAATAAGGCGGCGGAGCAACGGGCTTCGAGCGGCGCGGGTGGCCTTCCGGCGATTAACGGCTCATTTTTCTGCCAGGGATTTTTCTGTCGTCATCCGACTGCCGACCTCCGGTGCATGTCGGTCGCGTTCTTGCCGGTGATTTTTTCTTCTCGCTTCCAAACATCGAGAAACTCCCGTGTTCTTGCCGGTTTTCAAGCACGGGTGGCCCTGGGCGGTTGCCCGCCCAGGGCTCCCACAGATCCGTACGTGGACGCATTAGACCATACGCTTCCTCAAGGCATGGGTTCGCTGCTTGACGTAAGAGTGGACGATTTTCGGCGACGGAAGCGAATAACGCTGTAGCAGCCGCTGGAATCGGTCCCAGTTCATCTCGCGTTGACGGTTGCGGCGTTCCAGCCACTTCCGCCATGCTCGTTGCACTGCTTGCAGAAACACCTTCAACATTCGCATGTTGCAGGTGATCCCGTAGTACGCGTAGTGTCCGCGTACCTTCTGACTCAACTTGTAGTGCTGCTCGCAGACCGCTCGATGCCGGTTGATCCGGCACCATTGGGCTATGCTCCGCACGGCCCGGCTCAGCCGCGACGAAGCCGTCTGCCGCTTCACCACCCATCCGCCGGTGAGCGCCCGACCCCAGGTCGCATTCGCGCATTCGCATTCGGGCGCATTCGGGGTCCGGGCGCATTCGGGGTCAGACCGGAATGGCACTGTACGGCTGCCGGCTGGGGCGTAACATGTGTCGCCGCTTGGACTTGCGGCTGCGTGCTATCGCTGCACGCTAATTGGTGGGATAAAATGCTGTGGTTCCGTAGCCTTTACGACGGTACGACCTTATAATTCTTACGGTTCTCGCCGGTCGAGCCTGATTGGATGAGAATTGGCAACGTGGGTGAGGCCTTCCTTGCCCCGTTGCGTAAAATTCTGTTAAGAGGCCTTCCTTGTTGGCGATCCGTCACATGGAATCAAGGAAGGCCTCTATCATGTCTTCATTGTATTCATCTGCTGTTATCAGGGCGAGCGACTTTCGGCCTTGCCTCGCCCCTTTCCTGCAAGCCTCCGGCCTGCCCTTCGCCGAGGTCCTTTCCGAGCAAGAGATTGCATCGGCCTTCACCGCCGAGAACGTCTCCTTCGGCGACAGCGACGAGGCGATTTACACGCCCAGCATCACCCTCTGGGCATTTCTCTCGCAGATGGTGTTTCTCGGCGAGCTGCGCAGCTGCGCGGCGGCCGTGGCGCGGGTCATCGTGTTCTTAACCAGTCTCGGACAAAAGGCCCCTTCGGCGGATACCGGGAATTATTGCCGGGCGCGGCGGAAACTTCCCCAGAGCGTGCTCAAGCGATTGGCCTTGGACAGCGGCAACCGCCTGGAGAGCAGGCTTCCCACGGACTGGCTGTGGTTCGGCCGGCACGTGAAGATCGCCGATGGCACGACCACGTCGATGCCGGACACCGAGGCCAATCAGAACGTCTATCCGCAATCGACCGCGCAAAAGCCCGGACTGGGCTTTCCCATTATGCGGATGATGGTCGTGCTCTCCCTGGCCAGCGCGGCGCTGTGCGGCCTGGCCTTTGCGCCCTACGCAGATCACGGCGCAGATCACGGGGTCAGACGGATCACGGGGTCAGACCGAGACTTTCTACTATAGGGTCTTGTCGGCGCACGGCTGAGAGTCTACATTCAAACCATGCCGCGCCCGCCACGCATTGATTTTCCCGATGCCTTGTATCACGTCACCAGCCGCGGAAACGGCCGCGCGACAATCTTCCACGACGAGGCCGACTGCGAGCGCTTTCTCGCCCAACTCGCGCACCATCTCCGCCTTGCCGACGTCCAACTCTTCGCCTATGTTCTGATGGGCAATCACTTTCATCTTCTGGTCCGCACGCCGCGGGCGAACCTGTCGCGTTTCATGCAGCGGCTGTTATCGTCTTACGCCTTGTATTCCCGCTACAAGCACCGCCGGCCGGGTCATCTGTTCCAGGGCCGCTTCAGGGCCAAGCTGATCGAAGACGAGAGCTACCTATTGGCCGTTTCGCGTTACATCCATCTGAATCCGGTAAAGATCGCCGCCGCGCGGCGATGGTCAGGCGCCCAGCGGCTGCGGCATCTGGAAAACTATCGCTGGAGCAGCTATCCGGGCCACGTCGCCAAGGCCAACATGCAGGAGTTCATGCGGTACGAAGTGCTCAAGGAGTTCGGCCGCGACGAGGCCGCTGCCCGGCGGCACTACCGCGCGTACGTGCATGCCTGTCTGACGGACGACGACGGGCCGCTGCTGGACGCCCTGGTGGCCAACCGCTTTGCGATCGGCGGCGAGTCGTTCCTGGAAGAAACGGAAGAGCGAATCGAGCGGCGGCGAAGCGGCGAGGCGCGCGACCGCGACTTGGACCTGCCGCGGCGGGCGGTTTCGCTGCCAGACATCGACGCGGCGGTGGCGCGGCATTTCAAGATCGACGCCGCGCGCCTGTCGCAGCACGGCCACCGCGCCGGCCCGGCAAAAGCGGTCGCCGTGGAACTGGCCGTGCGCTTGGCAGACCTCAGCGGCCGCGCGGTCGGCCAGCACTACGGCATAAGTTCAACTGGCGTAGGAGCCATACATCGTCGCGTGGCCGAACGGCCCGACGTGCTGGTCGTCGCCGCCAAGCTCGCGACATCGCTCCAAAGGCGTCGTCGAAAGTAGAAAGTCTCGGTCTGACCCCGGCTCCCCCCGGAAGTAGTCGTCCTCAGCCACGGGAAAGCTCTTGAACCGCCCTTGGTACAAGTGGCCGCCGCCCCGGCTGTGATAATGTTCATGATAGCGGCGGACATGCGTCACGCCCACCCAGCCCAGCCAGCGCCCTAAGGCGTCGTCCGCACCCGGCCGGACGACCAAGTGCCAGTGATTGGGCATCAGGCAATAGGTGAAGACCTCCACAGGGTACCGTTCCAAGCCTTCGGCCAAGACTCGCTGGAAAGCCTCGTAGTCGCCGCCCTTGTGAAAAATGCGCATCCGCCCATTCCCGCGATTAAGAACGTGGTACACCATCCCAGCCTCGGTCGATCGAGCAGTTCGCGGCATCTCGGCAGGGTATCACGTCACCCCCGCCTCGTCAATATCAGTGATGTCCCCTTTTCATACTCCAAGCCTTCGGCCAAGACTCGCTGGAAAGCCTCGTAGTCGCCGCCCTTGTGAAAAATGCGCATCCGCCCATCCCCGCGATTAAGAACGTGGTACACCATCCCAGCCTCGGTCGATCGAGCAGTTCGCGGCATCTCGGCAGGGTATCACGTCACTCCCGCCTCGTCAATATCAGTGATGTCCCCTTTTCATACTCGGTAGAGCGGGGCGAGACGGTCGGGATGCCAGGCTTGGGCACGCTCGCGGGCGGCTCACTTTTTCACTCTCCGTCTCCGAAGAGGAAGAGGAAGGAATCGCGGTACGGGCGGTCTTGGCCGGCGTTTTCTCAACTGTAGGCGCACTGGCCGATGTGCCAGAGGCAGATCGACGTGTCCGCCATGACCTAGTGGCCGAACTCCCTTTGGGTCTCTTGCTATCCATTAACAACGAAACTTAACTTTTAAGGTGTGACCCCGACTTCGCCCACAGGGTACCGTTCCAAGCCTTCGGCCAAGACTCGCTGGAAAGCCTCGTAGTCGCCGCCCTTGTGAAAAATGCGCATCCGCCCATTCCCGCGATTAAGAACGTGGTACACCATCCCAGCCTCGGTCGATCGAGCAGTTCGCGGCATCTCGGCAGGGTATCACGTCACCCCCGCCTCCTCAATATCAGTGATGTCCCCTTTTCATACTCCAGTGATGTCCCCTTTTCATACTCCAAGCTTCAACGTGCGACGCGACGTCGTCCTATGTAATGGTTTTCGCGCGGCTTCCTTGAGGTGCATGATGCCGCGACTGTTTCATTCGGAGAGGTCACGCCAAGCGCCGCTCCTTTCAAAACGCACGTGGGGCATTATCTTCCAGAAGTATTCTCGGTCGTCTCCCGAAATCGCTGTGCAGCCGTCGAGCGTCACTTCTCGAAGCCCGCGCAACGCCCGCAACTGCGCAACTCCGTCCCTCGTAATTGCGGTTCGGTCGAGGCCGATAACCCGTAGCGAGCTCATCGCCAGAAGGTACGGAATGCACTTGTCAGTGACTTTGCTGCTCGCCAAATCGATCTGTTGCAGGCGCTTCAATACTTGCAGTTCCGCTACCGTGTCGTCAGCCACCGACGTTGACCCAAGGTTCAGCGATTGCAAGTGCGCGAGACAACGAAGCGACGAGCCGATTCGATGGTCAATGCCCGTCGCCATCAAATCCAGGCTTTTCAAATTCGGAAAGCTGCAAATTACAGGGCCGATCCGGTTGTCTACTCCCTCGCAGCCAGACAAATTCAGCGACTCCAGGCTTGGACAACTGAACGGCGCGGGCCCGCCGCCGAATGACACTACAGACCACGTGAGGTCCAGCTTTCTCAAGCGTGGAAATTTGCCTAGCGCGGCTAGTCCTTCATCACTTACTCGCGCGCCCTGCATGTTCAGTTCTTCAAGCTCGGGGAGCAGCGCAAGGTCCTTCAGAATTGCATCGGTGAGAGGCGGCTGCAAATCAGCGTTAGGCCGCGAGATGTCCAGGAAACGCAGGCCGTGCAGGCGCGCGAGCGACCTGCCCGCCGCGGCCGTGATCCCGTTATCGTAAAGTTCCAAACTCCGCAGCGACGACAGGCCCGCAATCTGCGCAACACCGCCGTCGTCGACGGACTTGCCGGTGAGGCGAAGTTTTTCCAGGCGAGGCAGACTGCCGATTTGGCGGAGAGTTTCGCGCACAAGATCCGGCTCCGTTCCGCTCGTCTTGGTGTCAAAGGTGGTACCCCACAGCGAGAGCACCCGGAGATTGCGCAATTCCTTCAGCGAGACCAGGCGGCTGCCAACTTCGCAGCTTTCGATCTCCAGCGCTTCGAGCTGCGTCAACAGGTGCAGCCTTTGGAGAAAGTGCTCCCCCGAATCGTCCACGCCCAGGCGGCTTAGGGAAATCTTCAGGAACCGGAGGTGGGGCAACTCGATAACGTCCCACAGTTCGCCCGAATCGCCGCCCATCCCGCTGAACGAAACTCGCGCAAGCCTCGGCAACTTCTCGGCCGTCAACCGGCCGCGTTGGCTCTCTTCCGCATCGCTGCCTTCAGCGGTGCCTTCGGCGTCCATCATAACGTCGATCGCCAGCAGGCCAGGCAGCCTCGGCAGGGAGGGAGTGGGCCTGCTCTGACACTGAATGTAAACGGCGGCGCCAATTGAGGCATCAAGGAACTGCGCGACCTCCTCGCGGGAGTATCGCGGCGACACGAGCCATTGGACTGCGGACCAAATCGCGTCTGGCCCCGGGTACTCGATGAAAACCGCGCACTGCCGCGCCGCAAGGTCCGCCAGAATCTTCCGCTGCGCATTGTAGGCCGTTTTCGCGCGGAAAAAGCCGAAGACCGCGACGGCCAGAAACAAGGCGCCGGCGAGGAGCAGCGTGCGGCGGCGAAGCCGTCGGCGGGTCCACGGCCGTCGCAGGACGCCGAAGACCAGCGCGACGACGAACGATATAGTAATCGTAGCGACCGCAACGTCGCACGCCGCGGCCCTGGCGTCCAACGGCATTAAGGGCCGGTCCAAGCGACTGGGCTCCGAACGCATAGTCCGGTACGGCCACGGCGCCCCGTAGACTACTTGCCAATCGTCCACATCGACCAAATATCGCGTCCTGCCCGCCAGATTGCAAAACAAAACTACCGCGATCGCCAATGCGACCGGAACCAGCGGCCTCCACCAAACGAGTACAAGATGCACTGTTCGCCGACCGCTTCGTTTTAGTGCGGCTAGCATTTAACTTGATTCCTCAAACGAAGACCGCCGTGCTCCGAGGATCGAAACGTGGACGCAGCTAGTTTATTGTTCAGGGCTTGCTCGCTTTCTTCGGGCGGCCTTCGCTTCGCAGCGTGTGCCTAAGGCCTAGCCGCTTGGCCTGCGCTTCCTGCCAATGTTCGGTCCCCAAGGGCCGGTTGCGGGCGATTGATATTTGCACGCGCTGTGTTTCTTCGTCGCGGAGCGCTTGGTTCACCAGCGCAGTCCAGTTTCTCGGCCGCGGCAAAGGCCAGTCGCTAAGCAGACGCTTGAGCGGCTCGCCGCCCTGTCGCCATGCCCACAGGCTTCCCCACCGCCAATCCTCCGCGCGCGCGACCGCCTGGGCGTTCAATGCATTGCGCTCGACATAGCGGCAGAGAGTGTAGAAATGGTTGTCCTCTTCGACAGGGAAGGTTTTGAAACGCCCCTGGTAGAGGTGGCCGCGGCCGACGGTGTTGTGCGCGACGTGCCAGCGCATGGCGTGCGTGTGGGAAAGCCAGCGGAAAAAGGCCGTCACCTCGCCTTCTTCGCGAGGCCAGACGACGAAATGCCAGTGATTGCGCATCAGGCACCAAGCCAGGATGCGCAAATGGTATCGATCGTGCGATTCGATCATGATCCGTTGGAAGGCTTCGAAGTCGGCCTCCTTGCGGAACAACGGCAGCCCGGCCACCGTCCGGTTGAGGACATGGCAGACAAATCCGCCCGGTGTAGCTCTTGCGACTCTCGGCATGAAAAAAGCCTACACAATCAAGCCCGAATCGTCAATGCTAGGTGCGTACCCGTTTCGACGCCCAGACGATCAGCGGCAGCGCGTGCCAGACGCCGTCGGGATCGACGCGGACTTGCTCCCCGCCCACGTCGCCTTGTCAATACTAGCTGCGTCCCCGTTTCGACGCCCGCGGGTTGGGGAACGATCGTCGACCCGGTCGTCTGCCAAGGTTCCATCACGGCCACACCCAGCGGCTGGATCAATTTGAACAATGGATTGCAGCTCTCCGGCACGGGGCAAGTCAATCTCGGCAGCGGTAACCTGATCGTGAACGACCTCGTCTCGGGAATGAGCGGCGGGGCACCCGCGCAGTGGGTCGGACCGTCGCTCGCGGCCGGTTCGATCGTCGTCGGTGTCACGGGCGCGGCCGCCTTTACGCAGTCGAGCGGAACCAACTTTGGCGGAACCGTAATACTCGGCGAGAACATCGGTTCCGCCGGGACCTACAATCTCAACGGCGGCTTGCTGAACCTCGTCGGCTTGTACCAGGAGTCCGGCAGCGCCGCCTTCAATTTCACGAGCGGAACGCTGCAATCCGGCGGGGACCTTTACGTCAGCGCGCCCATCCTTCTCACCACGGCCGGCAGCCGCGCGGTCTTCGACAACGGCGGCACCGCGCTGACCCTGGCCGGCACGGTCTGGGGCCCCGGTGCTTTGGAGGCAACCGGCACGGGAACCCTGTATCTCTATGGCGCCAACAGCTACAGTGGCGGCACGTATCTCGACGAGGGCACGCTGATTGCCGAATCGCCCGACGCACTGCTGGACGGCTCGAACCTGGTAATCGGCGACGGTTCGCTCTTTGGCGCGATCGAACCGGCCTCAGCGGCCGGGCCGGCAATTGCAGCCGCATCCGGCGGGGCTTCCGCCGTGCCGGAACCAAACACTTTCCTTCTTTTGATCGCGGCCCTCGGCAGCGCGACTGCGTACTTGTCGAGATCTCGACTCCAGCGTCATTTCTCCCACGATTTGCTTTTGGCGGACTATCGTCTTCGCTAGCGCTTCTTCCACTTCTTCCAATCGTCTTCCGTGCAGTCGGCCATCGCTTCGGCGGCCTTATGCAGCCAATGGCTGTGCTGATGTTTCAAGTCCTGCAAAATCGCCGCCTTTATGGCGCCGTCGCCCGCGTGGACGTTGGCCGTCTCTTGCCCCATCGCCTGCAAGAGCTTCTCCTCGTCGCGTTCTTTGGGAAGGATCGCCAATTCGACACGGCTGCAATCGGGGGCCAAGCGGCGGACGATCCAGGAGCCGCTCAAACGTACCCAAGGATCGAGCACGCGGACTGACGTCTCCAGAATTTTTTGGTAGAGAACATCGGCGCGGGTTTTATCGTCCTGTTCCCATAGGCACGCGGACACCGTCAGCGCCTTGGCCTCGCGGGCGACACGACCGCCGCGCCAGTCGGCCACGGCCACGTAGCGCTGCCGGCCCAGGCTGCCCAGCCCCGCGATCCGATGCGCGACACGGTACGAAAGGCCCTTTTCGGGCAACCATTGCTCCAAGGCAGCGGTCACGATTGGGTCGACCTTCTCGGCTATGGTGGTCAGATCGTCGAGCTTTTTCCAGAAGGCCACGGGGTCGCGAAGATTGCCCATCGCCGCATCCCGCAGCCAGCGGTGGTCTTCGGCCAGCACGAAGGGGCGACCGCCCTGTGTCATCGTCTCTTGGTATCCGTCCAGGATCGCCGAACAGGCGTCGTCCTCGTTTAGGGCAAGATGGTTCCCTCGGGCGGCCAAGAGCGCGCTGGTGGCCAACCGCACCAGGTCGTTGGTATAGGGCATCGGATAGGCTTCGTCAAAGTCGTTGATGCCCCAGATGAGTCGGCCCTCCGCGTCCCGCCAGGTGCCGAAGTTCTCGACGTGCAGGTCACCGACGCTGAGGACCGATGGGGCCTTGGCCAAATCGGCGCAGATTTCCGGCCATTGTTGCACCCAGCGATAAAAAGTTGCCCGCAGGAATGAGAACGGGCTTTCCTCCATCCGTTGGTGCTTCAGGTCCAAGTCGGCGGGAATCAGCGCGAGGCGGCGCGCCAGCCACGTTTCGTACCGTTCGGTCGATTTCTGTATGTTCATGCGCCTTGTAATCTGCTCATTGCCGGCCGCTCGCGGCTATTTCGCTTTCGCCGCGGCAACCAGCGAGAGGTTTTTTACCGCCATTGCAGCGTCATTCAAGCCAGGGACTTCCCAACCGAAGAATACACCGCCGATGCGATAGTCGGCTTGGTCCCTGGAGTCGGGCAGGAAGCCTCGCTTCCAACACTCTGCCAGCCCCGCGCGGATGTGCGGCAAAATGTCGCCGTGAACTGCCACCCAGTTTCTTTTGGCAACGACTTCGGATGTAAACGGCGCGATGCCCACGTCATAGATGAACTTCTCCGTGCCTTTCTTCCGTGCTTGGCTCTTGTCCTGCGCGGCGAAGAGATTCGTCACCGGGCGACGATTATCGTACAGGCTGACGCCGAACCAATAATAGTCGCCGAAACCCTTTGATCGCCGGTTCAGATTCTGCACCGTCACGAAGAATTGGAATTGGGCAGCGTGGAGAGTAGGGTCGCGCTCCGGGCTCTTGACCTGGCGGTCATAGAGAAGCCGTACTGAGATGGCCATTTCCAGTCGTGCCAGGTCAGCGATAGTCGGTTGGCTGGAATCGTTGCCGCGGCTTGGACGGCTGACGTCCTGTTGCAGATAAAGGTGCGGCCACGGATCGCCTGGCTTCCGCCAAACCCCGCCGTATTCCTTCACCGCATTGACGCCAAGGACGATGTCGGCGTCGTTGTTATCGGGGTGGACAATGAGTGTTTGGAACTCGTCACGGAATGTCAGTCCGGTCTTGCGGAAGTTGCAGAAGGCGGCATCGGCAAAGCAACTCTTGCTGTGGGGTTGCGCCGTGTGCCATTCGGGCGCTTGTTCCTTGTTCCAGCGAAGAGCCTGCTCCTTGCCGGTGCGGTCGTTAACCCAGAAACCCTGGCGAAAGTCGGGATCGCGAAGAAGATCCACTGCACTCGTCGAGGTCGTGCGTAGCACAGGTGTCTCCGCCCTGCCAGCGGTTGGCGCGGTCAATGCAATTATGCCGGCCAAGGCCAGAAAATAGCTCAATGAACGTCTCACAACGCCTCCTATTCGGCAAAGGTCACATGGTCGATGCGTTCTAACGTGGCGTGTGCTCAACTGTGCTGGGGATCAATCCATTTAGGAACATGAATCGGCCGAAACTCCTCGAAAAGGTCGAGCAGCTTCGCTGGCTCGGTCGCGCAGAGAAGCAACTCTCGATTCTCTTGCCGCACGAATCGTTCCGTCACGGCATAGTCGAGGAACTGGATCAACTGGCTAAAGTAGCCGCAAACGTCCAACAGGCCGCATGGCTTGGCGTGCAGGCCCAATTGCGCCCAAGTCAAGACCTCGAACAACTCCTCGAATGTGCCCAGGCCCCCAGGTAAGCCGATGAAACCGTCGGCCAAATCGGCCATCGTTGCCTTGCGCTGGTGCATGGAATCGACGACGAACAGTTCGGTCAATCCTTGATGGGCGATTTCCTTTTCGACGAGCATCTTGGGAATCACCCCAATTACCTCGCCGCAGTCAGCCAGCACGGCATCCGCTAGAATCTTCATCAGGCCGACATCGGCCCCGCCATAGACAAGTCCGAGGCGTCTTCGGACAAGCTCGCGGCCAAGTTGTTGGGCAGCATCTGCGTATTCGGGCCGCAGCCCCGCGCTTGATCCGAGAAACACGCAAATCCGTTTCATGGCTTCTATTTTATTTCCTGTCGAGGAAATATCCAGCACGAATCATGTTTCGTCATCCCAATATGCGGATAGTAGGTCTGTGCGTTCGGGGCCGACAGCAAGATCAACCGCGTACCGAGGCCCGCTGCTTCGTGGGTGCGTCGAATCAATTCCCGGCCGATGCCTTGGCGTTGAAATGCCGCATCGACGGCCAGGTCGGACAGGTACGTGCAATAACTGAAATCGGTAATTGCCCGAGAAACGCCGATCAGCCGCCCACTGCGGCGAGCCGTCACAATGACGCCGGCTTTAGCAAGCATCGTCTGCATTGTCACGCGGTCGTTCACGGGGCGGCGCTCCGCCAACGTCGAGCGCTCCAACACGTCAATGAATTCGTCGGCGCTGAGGCCAGGCTCCGTACGATATTCGATCACGGGATAGTCGTCGGTCTCCATCACTCAATCCTCTTCACGGAGCGCCAGGGCCATCATAGCCGCAATGGCTTGCGAGTTCTCATCACGTCGTAGCGAAAGCGCGTCAACGACACCCTCCCGACGCTGACGAGGCTGGTTCTGGCTCAACTTCCACTTGCCCTCCATGCGGCTGATTTTCACTTCAAAAACCACGACCGATTCGGCGAGCCTCTTTACGAAGTATTCGTTTTCCGGCAGTCTCCACGGGCTTGGCATCGACTTCTCGTGGAAAATGACGAAATCGCGCAGGACCGTCAGCGTCGTTTCCTCGTCTTCAATGACGTGCAGCGTTCCGTAAACGTGGACGGCGACGTAGTTCCAGGTCGGCACCACATTCTCCGATTCATACCAGGAAGGCGAGATGTAAGTATGTGGCCCGGAGAACACGACCAGCGCATTGCAGTCGGAAGTTTGCCAATGCGGATTCGCTCGGGCCATGTGGCTCATGAGAAGGCCGGATGGACCCGATTCCCGGTCGAGCAAGAATGGCAGGTGCGAGGCGAACGGCTCGCCGCCTAGTTGCGAGACGAGCAATCCAAAATTGTTCCCTTCAATGAAATTGAACATCTTGGTTTGATCAGTCTCGGAGAAGCTGGATGGAATGTACATGGACGATTTCTCCAGGGGGTCGATGCCTCAGTCGGCGCCACCTAAAGACGCGGAGACAGCGATCAAGACACTAAGAATTGACTTTAGGTTCAGATGAAAATCACGGTCGTTGCGTCCAACCTTCCGCTTCCGCCATCTTAGAACATGGAATCGGCGCGGCAAGTCGCACGTTGTCTTCAGCGTGTCCTTAACCGGATTCCGATGTCGTCGGTTCGATGACACTCCTCCTTGGCCGCCCGTCAGCCTACGCACTAGAGAAGGCTTCGCGATCAGCCCGAACGATTTCCAATTCGGCATCCGCATGAGGAACGCGCCCGACCATCATTAGCTTTGACTGCCATTCGTGAAGGATTGCTTGTGGCTGTCACGGATTGTCCAACGTGCGCAGCGGGGCCCAATGGTCCGTTCCGCCAAGCACTGTTTCAACCGTGATCCGGTCGGCTTCTTCCTTCGTCAATTGCCTTGACCATTTGACGCGCGCGCCGGGCTTCGCGCCGGACCGGTGCTGTGATACTCGCCGAACCGCGCAGTCTGCTCATTGGCCGGGCTGCGCCAATTATCCCAGCCCTCGGGCTTGATGTGGCCGCCCATCTCGCAATTCAGGTACATGACGCTGGCATAAGGACGCCACGGACGACCCAAGTAGGCCAGGGGCTTCGATTTCGCCTTGCTCATTGCGCGGACGCCCTGTGAGTCGGCCCACGGCTGCGGGTCGCCGGTCAGCTTGCAGTCGAGAAAAACGAAGCCAAATGGCTGATTCTGCGGAGTGTTGGCCGCCGTGACGTAGCCGCCGTTCTTGCTGTGAATCTCGCAGTGGTCGAAAATGGCTGTGGCCCCGCCGTAGATAAAATCGACCCGTCCTTCGACATAGCAATTCGCAAAGTACTGGCGGCCTCTTTTTAGCAGCAAGGTGTCCTGCCAGCCGAGCAACCGGCAGTGCTTGAAGACCGCGCGGTCGCCATCCACGCGCATGGCCAACGCCTGGCCGTGGTCGCCAAAACTGTTCTCAAACGTAATGTTCTCCGCGCGAAAGTCGTTAGCCAGGACTACGAAGCTGGCGCTGTTGAAGAGCGGTTGACCGCCGGGGTTGAATGCCGCGTACTGATTGAGCGCAGAGGTGACGATCGTTTTTTCTGCCGTTTCGCCAACCAGTTCAAGGTTGTTTTTGTTCGTCGGCACTATTACTTGCCCCTCGTACCTGCCCGGTTTAAGGAGAATCCTGCAAGGCTTCGTATTGCCGCCCGGGGCGGCGTCGATGGCGTCTTGCAGGCCATGTCGCGCCACCGTCCTTAGATAAGGCTGTAGTTCGGGCACCGCTTGGGGCAATGCTTCGGCGACTAACCTTGCCATCGCGGTCGCGCCCTTGCGGGAGAAATGCGTGCGGTCGTTCGCCGATGCCGACAAGTCGGCACTGCCCGCATCGCCCAGCCGGTCGTAGAGGCGCATGGCCGCCGCGTGCAGATCAATCACGGGCACGCCCTTTTCCTTGCCCACCTTGAACATCGCGTCGGCGTAAGGCTGCAAGCCCGTTACAATCTTGCCGTCTTTGAACGTTCGCCGCGCCACCGGTGTGACGAGAATCGGCTTTGCGCCTATGGCCCGCGACTCGTCGACGTATTGTCGCAGGTAGCGCTGGAAATCCGTGGCGGGGTCTACGGCTGGCTTGCCGTCCTTGAGGTGGCTGTCGTTGTGGCCGAACTGAATGAAGATGTAATCGCCCTTGGCGACCAGGGCCTTCTTCCACAGCCCCTCCTTGATGAAGCTCCTGGTGCTGCGGCCCGACTTGGCGTGGTTGTCCACGGTGACGTTGCCGGTAAAGAACTCGCCGAAGACCTGGCCCCAGCCGGTCAGGTCGGGCTCGTCCGCGGGGCGATTGTCGTAGGAGGCTACGGTGGAATCACCGACCAGCACGATGCGGATCGGCTTCTCTGCATCGGCGTCTGCGGCAGCGGCAATGGTGAAAGCGACGATGATGGCGGCCCGGAACTTCATGCGACGCATTGGATCAGGAAATGTGGGTGAGCAGTCAAACATTGGGAAGCTACTCCAACGCGCTTTCTCGCTCTTAGATACTGGCGTTGTGATCGGGACTCGGCGTGGACAGTCCCAGCGGAACGGTCATTCTCGCCTTCTCGCCGCCACAATGCAAACTACGGCTTGGCGGGACGCAAGTCGTAGCATTTGAGCAACTTGCTGTCGCGCACGTACAGCAAACCATCGGCCAAAGCTGGAAGAGCGCGGATCGTGGTCTGGGAGACCTGGTGGCGGGCAAGTTCCTCATACTTGCGCGGGTTGGCCGCGGCAAGCACAAGCGTTCCATCAGTCGTGAGTATCAGGAGCTTGCGACCCGATTCGATGAGAGTTGCGTAGCCAAAAGACGGCTGCGTCCAGAGAACCTTCCTTGCCTTGGCATCGAAGCAGCGAAGGTCGGCGGGCGGCCCATCCTGTCGTCCTTCGATGCCGAACAAGTTGCCCTCATGCTCGACACAAGTGGTGTACTGGCTTGCCATGACGTCTGGATCGCGCCAGAGCACTTCCGCCTTGTCCGCTTTGATCGTCGCAAGCAAAGCACCGATTCCGTAATTGGCCGTAACGAACAACTGGCCGTCGAAGACGATCGGATTGGCCGCATTCACCGTCGGACCGACACGGCCAAAAGGAAAGCGAAACCGCTGTTTGCCATTGTCCGGATTGAGCGAAACGACATTCAGGCGGGTAACAAAGATCAGGTGACGGACCCCTTCCACGGTAACGGCCACCGGCGATGAGTAACTGGCCCGCTCGTTCGTCGCCTTCCAGACGGTTTCGCCGGTATCGGCGGCAAAGGCAACGATGCCGGAATCTTGCGTGTCGCCTCCCACGTTGAGGATGACTTTGTTGCCTTCCACGAGCGGTGAGCTGGCAAAGCCGAAATAGCCCTGCGGAGGTTCCCCATGAAACTCCTTTTTCGAGTTAAAGTCCTCGTACGTATCGCGTTTCCAGAGGATTTTGCCCGTCTTGAAATCGAGACAGCGCAAATAGCCGGAAGCGTTGTAGAGGTAGACGCGGTTGCCCGCGATGACCGGTACCGCACGCGGGCCGTCATCCTCGGTGTAAAGCGGCGAGTAATTGGCTGGAAATGCCGCTTTCCAAATCTGCTTGCCGGTGCGGGCGTCAAGGCCCTCTGCTAGCTCTTGTTCGCCGACGCGGTGAAAGAGGACGGCAGCTCCCTTGCTCACGGCGACGCCAGCGAATCCGCTGCCGGCATCGTGTTGCCAAAGGGTCTTCGGTCCGCCGGCCGGCCAGGCGTCAGCGATTTGCTCCGCGTCGGCCACGCCATTGCGATGCGGCCCGAGGATCTGCGGCCAGTCGCCAGCCTTGACATTCACCGATGCGAAGGCTGGAAAGACAACGGAAGACAGAATGATCAGAAAGCGTTGCATCTTCATAAGGTTCGCTCGAGGCAGATTAGATCAGCGCGGCCCGCAACCGGCATCATTCTTTACCGGTCGTATACGCCCGTCAAGCGGAAGCAGTCAATCCGTCCTATACGGCGCGCGGGCGGGACCGATAAGCTCCCGCCGGGATGTCCGAAAGTATTGACGCATGTGCAAAAGTTCGCGAGTACCGTTAGCATTCCATTAAGAACTTCGGTGAATTCCATTTGACCATACCTTTTCGTTCTTGAATTCGGTTCCTATAATGGGCATACTTTCGATAGATGGTCGAATTCACGCCGTCAGGTTCCCCGCCAACTTTTCCGGAAGACCGATCATGATTACAACGAGCCGCCGGGTTCGCAGCCGCGCGCAATTCGTAATAAATGGCAGTGGTTTTACACTCGTGGAGCTGCTGGTTGTCATCGCGATAATCGGCATATTGATTGCGCTGCTCTTGCCCGCTATACAGGCTGCCCGAGAGTCGGGCCGGAGGGCGCAATGCGCGAACAACCTCAAACAAGTCGGCTTAGCGCTTTTGAGTTTTAACGATTCGTACGGTCATTTCCCGCACGGAACGTACGATCTGATGGACGATCGCGGCACTTGGACGCCGCAAAACCGCCGCTGCTGGATGCACGACCTGTTGCCGTTTATGGAATTCGGGAACTTCTACAAGCAATTCGATACTTACATGCAGGCGCCGACGAACAGCGCGCTTGTCTTCCCGGGAAACTTGACCGTGATACCGACGCTCGTTTGTCCCGACGACCGGAATTCGCCGAAACTCCATACGTTCTCTACGGGCGAATACATCAACCCCGACCAGGGCTTTTCCGGCAACATCGTGCTTTGCGCCGGCAGCAACTATTTCAATCCGAGTGGGCCCGACAGCAGCAAAACGGTGGACGGCCTTTGTTTCGCCCAATCGGCGGTGACGACTAACCAGATCACCGACGGGACAAGCCACACCGCGGCTTCGACGGAGATCATCCTTAGCCCCGACGTTACTTCCAATGATATTCGCGGCCGCTACTACAATCCTTCGCACGGCGGCGTGCTGTTTACCACGCGCATCACGCCCAACACGTTGGTCCCCGACATATTCGATTACTGTTCGGATAGTCCCGTGCCTCAAGCGCCGTGTACCGACGCGGGTTTTAGCGCGCCGATGTTCTTGTCGGCGAGAAGCTACCATTCCGGCGGAGTGAATCTGGGCATGGTCGACGGCTCGATCACGTTTGTCGCCAATACCGTCGACGCAACGGTCTACAAGGGCTTGGGAAGCCGCAACGGCGGCGAGATCAATGGCGGCCTCTAATCCGCTGCAGGCAACTCGAAGGCCAACTGGCATGAAGATGGGGACAAGAACGCGTTTGGCGGCGATTACGTGCATGTTGCTGGCAACCGAAGTCGGATGCGGCCATTCCGGCGCAGTCACTTTTCCCATATCGGGAACGGTCATTTACAATGGCAAGTCGCTGCCGAACGGATCCGTTATATTTCTGCCCGTGAGCGGGCCGGGCGCTGCCGACGCCGGCGCGATCCACGACGGCCGCTTTGCCTTTTTGCGCGTGCCGGCAAGAAAAAGGTGGAGATTCGGGCCACGCGCGAGGTTGGAGAGGTAGATCGAACCATGGGAACGAGGGACAAGCAGTCGTACATTCCGGCCGAGTACAATTCCGAAACCACGCTTACGGCCGAGGTCGTTGCGGACGGCAGCAACAAGTTCGTTTTTGACCTGAGCGGCCCGCCGTAGCGGCGAAAAGATCTGGCCGGGTGAAAGAATTCCGCTGTGCGAGAGGATAATCATGCGATACGTTAGGCGGCTGTCGGCGATCGGCGCAGCTCTTGGTTTGACGGTCCTTGCGGCCGTCGGCGCGGCCGACTATCCCGGCGGCGCCCCGGGTCCTGCTCGTGCCGGAATTGACGGCAACTCAATCTCACTGGGCAACGAGGCGTTGTCCGCACACTGGACTTTCCGCGAAAACGGATTACTCCGCGGTGGCCTTCGTGACCAACAGACTGGCGGCCTCCTGCCAGGCTCGGGTCCGGCGTTTCGGATCGTGATGAGCGACGGCACGGAGTACGTTGTCGACGCGATGGATCGAACGGAAACGCCAGCGGTCACCGACATTCCTCCGTTGGCCAAGGCCGCGCGGGCGGCCGATCGTATGCATGGCCGGCAAGTCAGTGTGCCTCTGGTTTCCGCCGACGGCAAGTTGGCCGTGACGTGGCGCACCGTACTTCGCGATGGGAGCAATTACATCCGCGAAGAATTGGATCTCGTACCAAAACATAACGACGTTTGCATCCGAGAAGTCGCGTTCTTCGACGAGACCCTGCCCGGCGCTAAGGCCGCCGGGGCGGTGGAGGGTTCGCCGATCGTCGCCGGCAACTTCTTTCTCGGGTTCGAAGATCCGATGTCGGCCAACGATGTCACCGCCTCGGGCCGAGCCACCTGCCGCCTGAAACGGAATGCGACGCTGGAGAAAGGTCAAAAGTTGACGCTCAGCTTCGTCGCCGGCGTGGCCCCGGCCGGGCAAATGCGGCGGGCGTTCCTGTACTACGTCGAACGAGAGCGGGCCCATCCGTACCGACCGTTCCTGCACTACAACTGTTGGTACGACATTGCCTGGCACCATTATTTCAGCGAGGAACAGTGCCTCGATGCGGTGAAAGGCTTTGGCGAACAATTGATTCGGCCCTATGGCGTAACCATGGACTCCATGGTCTTCGACGACGGTTGGGACGATTATCACACGTTATGGCAGTTCCACGCGATGCTGCCCAATGGTTTCCGCAAGGTGGACGAGTTGTGCCGGCGCTACGGCACGCGGGTCGGCGTGTGGCTTTCGCCCTTCGGCGGCTACGGCGCGGCGAAGGCCGCTCGGCTTCAGTACGGCCGCGACCAAGGTTACGAAACGAACGCGGCCGGCTTCTCGCTTTCCGGGCCGAAATACTACGCGCGGTTCAAGAGCGAATGCCGCGACATGATCCGCAAGTACGGCGTGAATTGTTTCAAGTTCGACGGCATCGCCGCCGCTGCCGGCGCCGGTCCGAAATACATCCTCGATACGGAAGCCCTGCGACGTTTAATGCTCGAATTGCGCGACGACGAGCCCGACTTGTTCATCAGTTTCACGAGCGGCTCGTGGCCTTCGCCGTTTTGGCTGCGTTATGCCGACTCGCTGTGGCGGCAGGGTCACGATACGGGCTTTCGCGGACCGGGCCCGGCACAGCAGCAGTGGCTGACCTACCGGGACGGCGAGACCTACAGGAACATCGTGCGCCGCGGCCCTCTCTATCCGATCAACTCGCTGATGACTGGCGGCATCGTTTATTCGCGGAATGGCAATCCGGGCCGCGCCGATTTCAATTCCGCCGGACTGAAGGACGACATCCGCGACTATTTCGCCAGCGGCACCTGCCTGCAGGAACTCTACCTCCAACCGTCGCGGCTGACGCCGGCCGATTGGAAGGTGCTCGCCGAGTCGGCCCAATGGTCGCGGGCCAACGCCGATGTCTTGCTTGACACGCATTGGATCGGCGGCGATCCGAACAAGCTCGAAGTCTACGGCTGGGCTTCCTGGACGCCGCGCAAAGGCATCATATCGCTCCGCAACCCCAATGACCGGCCGCAAACGTTCGTGCTGGACGTGGGGCAGGCGCTGGAGCTCCCGAACGA
Source organism: uncultured Planctomycetia bacterium (assembly GCA_963780045.1). GTDB lineage: Bacteria > Planctomycetota > Planctomycetia > Pirellulales > Thermoguttaceae > JANXQG01. The sequence continues at coordinate 410,923 of CAVZZZ010000001.1, forward strand.
GGTCACCAAAAAGTTCGCGCTGCAGAGTCCCTGGAAGGAAGACGCCGGCCGAGCGCCGCTCAGTGCGGAAGCCGGCAAGCCGGTTACGCTTTCATTGCGGCCGTTCGAAATCGTGACGCTGGAGTGCTTGTGACGGTTCGGGAGTGATCGCGAACAGCGCCCGGATCAAGGACCCGTTATCCGGCCCAATAGGCGCCGAAACGAGCGAGGTTGTCCTCGTTCAAGAATTCCGGCGCAGCGGCATCGTCGCTGCCCATCGCGGCGGAGGCCTTTTTCCATAACTCGCTGCGTACGTAACGCTGGTGTTCGCGCGGCCAATGGTGGTCGTGCAAAATGCGGATCGTCGCTTCGGGATTGCCGGCAGTCAACGCCAAGTCCGCGCGGCGCTCGATCACCAGGCGATGTTCCGGCGCCCGCGAAAGCAGCGCGTGCCGCTTGTCGTGCAGCCGCAACTCGGCGTAAAGCTCATCGAGCTCGACGACTGCCACGGGGTCATCCAGCGGACCGGCCTCCAAATGGGGAACGGCCCGCGAAGGCTGGTTCATGCCCTTCCAAAGAATGAGCCCCGCGATCCGCCGCGCCGGGCCCGCGACCTTCCGCCACCAAAGGCAACGCATCGGCCGGACGCCCGCGAAGAACGAGCCACAGCGCCAAAGGTTCCGCGGCGAGCGGATTGCCGCGGGCCAGCTCGCGGCGGAGCACAGCTTCGAGCTCCAATCCGGTAGGAACGCAAGACTGCGGCAGCGGTCCTTCTCCTCCTCGAAACCGCTCCCACTCGGTTTGCCATGCGGAGTGCGTCCAACCAAGCCAAGGTTCCGGCCGGGCGGGAAGATCCAATTTCGGCCAGGCGAGGCCGTCGCACTCCTTGCGAGAATGGACCGGAATCCAAAACTCCTCGAAATGCCGCTTTTCCCCGCTGCAAAACATCGGCTTCTCCGCCTGGTCGATCAGCGGTCCGCTCTCGATCTCCACGTAGCAATCGCCGTTGGCGGTCGACGCTTGGCCCCAGCGGCGGTGCTCGCCGTAGCCATAGGTCCATATCTTTTTGCCGGGCAATTGGGCCGGGTCCGCCAGGTGCATAAGTCCGAAGCCCAGATCATGGTGAAACGCGCCGAAATGTGCTGCGCTGCCGGGTTTCCAGAAGAGTGCCGTCATTTGGCGGGCGTTGCGGTCCCAATTCAAGCCGTTACCGGGCCAGTCGGCCTCGGCCAGGCCATCGTCATGCACCAGAACGCGATGGGGCGGATGGACAAACTCCGTGCCCTCGGTGGAACGAACGGCGGCGATCGTCCACATCATCCAGGGATGACTCATGCCTGTGGGGTTCCGCAACGCCGTCCGCTGCACGAGTGCTTGGCAACCGTCAACCAATCCCAATTCCACGACCCATTCCATGCCGCTGCGGGCCTCGCGCTCGCCGACGCGGATGAAACCGTAGTTGCCCTCGCAGCCGCTTGTGCAACCAACCTCGGTGATCGAAGTGGGCGAGTGCGCGATGGGAAAATTGAATTCGATTCCGCCCGAAATGAATGCCCAGACCGGCAGGATTCGCACCGGTTTGACCACCGGATTGCTGAAGAGCACTTCCTTGTTGATGCGTTTGTCGAAGAGGCTGTAAACTCGGCCGCCCAATTCGGGCGCAACTTCGACGCGCAGATAGTCGTTTTCCAGCACCACCATGCGAAACGTCCGTTCCACCGCCACCGCGTCCGTATCGCCGCAACTGGTATAGGGAAAAAGATGATCGCGCTGATAGATCAGCGGCAATTCGGTCAACGGCAGCGGGCGATAAAAAGGCAGGGTGCGCTCGGTCTCGCGGCACTGAATCATCGCATGTCCTCAGGGTTTTCTACCCCGCTGTCGGTAGCGGGTGGGAGACAACCCGGTCTTTCTCTTAAACAATTGCGAGAAGTGATAGGGGTTCTGGAAGCGCAGTGCGTTGGAGATCTGCTTGATGGGAAGGTCGGAGTTCCGCAGCATGTCGCCGGCCCGGCGAAGCTTCAATTGCAAGTGGTATTGGTACGGCGTCAGCCCCGTCTGCTCCTTGAAAACGTTGAAAAACTGCGTGCGGCCAACGTCCAGCCCGCTGATCAAGTCTTCGATCACCGGCAGGTTGTCGGGGTCCTCGTCCAACATCAGCTTGGCTTTGCGGACCATGTCCTTGGAGTGCGGCGGATGGTGTTGGGAATTGACGGTTCCCAACGCGCGGGCGAGGATTTCCAACGTGTGCGCGGCCAGAATCTGCTGCAATCCGGCCGGCTCGATCCGTAAATCGTCGAGCATGCGATTGAAGGCCGAAAGAACGGAGTCGTCCAATCCAATTCGCAACACGGGCCGCTGCGGAGAAATGAACTCTCGCTTCAACAGGTCCTCGGCAACCTCACCGAGAAAATGGACCCAATAAACGCCCCAGCCGGTCGTCTTGTTGGCGCGGTAGCGATGCCATCGGCCTGGAAACAAGAGAATCACGTCGCCCGCTTCCACGTCGATGAGTCCGGTAGGCTCCGATTCGAACTCTCCGCGACCGTGGGTGACGTAGAGAATCGCGAACTCTTGCAGCACGCGGCCCGCCTGCCAGACGTAGAAGTGACCCGGCGGGTGAGGGCGATGGGGAAGATCATCGGCCCCGGCCGGCGCCGGTTGGTAGCCCGCCCCGGTGACCCAAAGTTGCCATGCCCGGTCGCGCTCGCTTTCGGCTAAGTAACGATAGTACTCGGCAGGATTTTTGGACATTGTTCGCTAAGACTCAAAGCTAGTCGGCGCCCGGCATCACACCCAGGCAAGAAGCGGTGCGGCAAGCATCTCGTTTGCAAATATACTTTTAACATCGAGAATCCCGATATGCAAGCGGATACTGTGCGCTCTTGCAAGAATTGATTCTTCAGGCGTTACGAATTCGTTAGGTTTCGATTAGGGACTAGCGTCTGTGTACGAATACACATTCTTTTGAATGTTTGCGTATTGCGGGATTTGTAACGCTGCTCCATATTGAACGAATCATCGCCATGCTCCACAAATCCCACGCTTCTTCGGAGACTTTCCGGTGCAACGCCATCTTACTCTCCTCGCCTTGTTTTTGACCGTCGCTCTCTGTGGGCAATCTCGGGCAAGTGTGCTCACTTGGAACTCCGCCGGCAGCGGTGCGCCGACGGACGGCAGCGGGACCTGGAATACCACGTCGAGCAACTGGTGGAATAACGCCATCGACAACGCCTGGCTCAATGCCAACGGCGACACGGCCGTTTTCGGGGTCGGCGCCGTTGGAACCGCGGCTGAGACTGTCACGTTAGGCAGTGCAATCACTGCGGGCGGCATTACCTTTGCCAATCAGAGCTATACCATCACGGGCCTGACTTTGACGTTGTCAGGTGCAACGACGCCCGCTGTTACGGTCAACGCCGGCGGCGGCACGATCAGTTCGATTGTCGCCGGCAACCAGGGGATGCTCGTGAGCGGCCCAGGCGCGTTGACTTTGACCGCGGTCAATACGGTAACCGGCGTCACTACCGTTAGCAACGGATATCTGAACCTGAACACCGGCAGCGGCACCGCTTCACAAAAGCTTGTCTTGCCGACCAACGCCAGCCTTTCGATCTCCAATGGCACGGTCAACTTAAGCAGCTATTACGCAATCAAGTTCGAAAGCACCGCGAGCACATGCACGGTCGGACCCAATAGCTTGCTGGTGGCAAACAATCCGTCCGGAGTCTCCAGCCAATTCTACAATCAATACTGGCTTACAAATCTTGTCATGCAAGGCGGAACCTTGGCGGCAAACTATCCCGGGAACGCAATTCCTGGCGGGAATAACTACGGAAATTTCACGATCTTCACCGGCGGCGGAGTAACGACGTCCGGCGGCCTTCCGTCCACGATCTCCTGCCCGCTTGGTTTGTATCCGACTACCAGCACGGTATTCAATGTTGCCAGCAACTCCCCATTGCTCATTTCGGGGAATATCCAGGCGGTGGCGGCTGGACATGGGCTTGGAATAACTCTGACAGGCGGCGGGCAGATGACGCTTTCCGGCACTGGCAACACCTATACCACCTCCACCACGATCAGCTCCGGCACGTTGAATATCGCCGGCAATGGCGTGCTCGGCAGCGCGGGCGTGTCCGGCAACGGCAACTTTGCCGGGACCGTTGACATCGGCAGCGGCGCCCTGCTGAATTACAACAGTTCGGCGAACCAGACCTTCAGCGGCGCCATTAGCGACGGCGGCAACTTCAACGTGTCATCCGGCTCCGTGGTGCTCAAGGGCGCCAATACCTTGTATGGAACTGTGGCCCTCAACGGCGGCGTTGTCAATCTGGGCAGCGTCGATACGGGAGGGAGCGGCCCGCTGGGCTCTGCCACAGTCCTCTTTGGCGGCGGCACGCTCCAGTATTCGAGCGTAAATAATTCCGACTATTCCAGCCGTTTCAGCACGGCCGGGAACCAGGCTTACAATGTCGATACCAACGGCCAGAACGTAACCTGGAACACGGGCTTGACGAGCACCGGCGGCAGCCTCGACAAGCTTGGCGGCGGCACTTTGACCTTGAATGGCGCAGACTCCTACACCGGCGCCGCGGCGGTCAACGGCGGCAAGCTTTACGTTAATAGCACCGACTCCAGCTCCGCGATCACAGTTGCCGGAGGCGCGACGCTGGGCGGCTCCGGCGCGACGACGGCAACCGCTCTCGTTGCCGATGGCGGCGCCATCGAGGCCGGCTTCAGCGGCTCGGGCAGCTTGGCCCTGGGCGGATTGAAATTCAACAATACGGGAACCATCAACGTCGCCAATTTCGCCAACTATTCTACAAGCGCGGCTGTCACCGTCGGCAGCGCCGGACTGACCACCAGCGGCGCTCTCACGATAGCGCTCAATGGCCCCGCGCCGGTCGGCAGCGGCATCGCGGAGCTTCTACAGTATTCCGGGTCGATCCACGGCACAGGCTCCAGCGCTTTTGCGCTCAATACATCCGGCGTTACCGGCCTGGAGAGCGCGCCCTGCTATCGTTGTCCTTCAGCAACGCCGGTTACGTCGACCTGAAGTACAGCCTCGATCATCCGGTTTGGACCGGTGCCAGCAGCGGCAATTGGGTCACTTCCTTAAGCACCACGGCGTCGGGCCCGACGAACTGGGTCTTAGCCTCCAATGCCTCCACGGCAACCAACTTTGTTCAAGGCGATGCGCCGGTCTTTGACGACACCGCGGGCACCGGAACGACAACCGTCAATATAAGCGCCGCCAACGTTGCGCCTTTGAGCGTCATTTTCAACAATAGCAGCTTGAGTTACACGCTGACCGGCGCTTTCGGCATTGCCGGCTCGGGAAGCCTCGCTATGAATGGCGGCGGTTCGCTTACGATCGCCAACTCCAACGGATACACGGGCGGCACAACGCTCAATGCGGGCCTGCTTAACATCAACAACAATTCGGCCCTGGGCAGCGGCGCCTTCACTATCAACGGCGGAATGATCAATACCGCGAGTCCTGGCATTGTGTTGGCGAACAATCCCCAAGCTTGGAACGGCGACTTCACTTTCCTGGGCAGCAACAACCTCAACCTGGGCAGCGGCTGGGTGACGTTAGGCGGCAATCGGCAGGTTACCGTCAACGCGGGCACGCTTACCGTCGGCGGGCCAATTTCCGGCGGTTTTGGCTTAACACTTCCAGGTCCCGGCACACTCGCGCTGACTGGATCGAATACCTATTCCGGCGATACGGCGATCAATGGCGGCACGCTCACGGTCGGCGGCGCCGGTGTGCTCGGCAACGGCAGCTATGCCGGAAACATCGGAATCGCCGGCGGCGCGGTGCTGAATTATAACAGTTCCGCCAATCAGACGTACGGCGGCGTTATCAGCGGCGCTGGAAACGTTGTCGCGGCCGGGCCCGGTTCACTGACGTTGACTGCAAGCAATACGTACGGCGGCGGCACCTCGGTAACCGCGGGCGCATTGACTTTGAATTCCGGCAGCGGCACTACGGCCGTCTTTGTCTTGGCTGGAAACTCAAGCCTTTCCGTCGCCAACGGCACTTGCAGCCTGAACAGCTATTCCGCAATCCACTTCCAGAACGTCGGCAGCACGCTCACGGTCGGACCGAACGGTTTGGTCGTCGCAAACAACTCGCTAGGCGGCGCCGGCAACTTTTACAATCAGTACTGGCTCACCAATCTTGCCATGCAAGGAGGCACTTTGGCGGCCAACTATCCGGGCAACATTTCTTACGGAAACTTCTCGATCTTTACCGGCGGCGGCGTCACAACGTCCGGCGGCAGCCCCTCCACAATCTCCGCCGCCTTGGGCTTATATCAGCCCAACACGACGTTCAACATAGCGAGCGACTCGCCCTTGCTCGTCTCGGGGCCCATTACTCTGGCTACGGCCGGCGCAGGCCTCACCATGGCCGGACCGGGACTGATGACGGTCACCGGCGCCAATAGCTATACGGGCGCGACCACCATCAGCGGCGGCACGCTGACCGTCTCCGGCGCTGGCGTGCTGGGCAATGGCAACTACCCCGGCGCGATCGACATCGCCGGCGGCGCAGCCCTGATTTACGGCAGTTCGGCAAATCAGAGCATCAGCGGGGTCATCAGCGACGCCGGCAATTTCAACGTGTCGGCTGGCTCCGTAGCGCTCACGGGCGCCAATACCTTTTCCGGCTCGTTTTCCCTGAACGGAGGCGTTGTCAATTTGGGCAGCGCCGATACGGGATCGACCGGCCCACTGGGCTCGGCCCCGATCCTCCTTGGCGGCGGCACGCTGCAATACTCCAGCGTCAACAATACCGACTATTCCAGCCGCTTCAGCACGGCCGCGAACCAGGCTTACAATGTCGATACCAACGGCCAGAATGTAACCTGGAACACGGGCCTGACAAGCACCGGCGGCAGCCTCGACAAGCTTGGCGGCGGCACCTTGGCCCTCAATGGCGCCAACACCTGCACCGGCGCCACGGCGGTCAACGGCGGCAAACTCTATATCAACAACACCGACACCAGTTCCTCGATCGCAGTTGCCGGAGGTGCCGCGCTGGGCGGCTCCGGCGCGACTTCCGCCACCGTCAACGTCGCCGATGGCGGCGCCATTGAGGCCGGCTATAGCGGCTCGGGCAGCTTGGCGCTCGGCGGCCTGAACTTCAACAATACGGCAACGATCAACATCGCCAACTTCGGCAACTACTCCACCAGCGCAGCCATCACCGTCGGCAGCGCCGGACTGACTACGAGCGGCGCTCTGACGATCGTTCTCGGCGGGCCCGCGCCCGCTGGCGCCGCTACGGCGGAACTCCTGCAATTCCCCGGTACTATTCAAGGCGCAGGCTCCAGCGCATTTGTGCTGAACACGGCGGCCGTTACCGGCCTCGGGATCCGAACTTTCTTCTCCCTGTCGTTCGCCAATGCGGGTTACGTCGACCTGAATTACAACATCGATCACCCGATATGGAGCGGGGCCGGCGACGGCACTTGGACCACCTCGGCAGGCACAACCGCAACGGGCGCGACCAACTGGGTTTTGGCCTCCAATGCCTCCACGCCAACCAACTTCATTCAAGGCGATGCCGCGGTCTTCGACGATACGGCGGGCACCGGAACCACGACCGTCAATATCAGCGCCGGTAACGTCTTGCCCGCGAGCGTTGTCTTCAACAATACCAGCCTGAGCTACACCCTGACTGGAAACTACGGCATTGCCGGCAGCACTAGCCTTGCCATGAACGGGAGCGGTTCGCTGACCATCGCCAATTCCAACAGCTACACGGGCGGCACAACGCTCAGTGCCGGGATCCTAAATCTCAACAACAGCTCCGCCTTGGGCATCGGCGCCTTCACGATCAACGGAGGAGAGGCCAATAGCAACGCCGCCAGCAATAACGCCGCCGGCACGACGCTCAACGCGGGCCTTCTGGACCTCAACAATAACCTGGCCCTGGGCAGCGGAACCTTCACGATCAACGGAGGGACGATCGACAGCGCAGCCGCCGGCATCGTGCTGGCCAATGGTTATCAAGCGTGGAACGGCGACTTCACTTTCCTGGGCAGCAACAACCTTAACCTGGGCGGTGGTACGATGGCGTTGGGCAGCGATCGAATCGTCACGGTCAACGCCGGCACGCTGACTGTCGGCGGGAACATCTCCGGCGCGCACGCGCTCGCCCTGGCCGGTGCGGGAACGCTTCTGTTGACCGGTTCCAGCTCCTATACGGGCGCTACAGGGGTCGACGGCGGGACGTTGACTATCGGCGGCGCAGGCGTGCTTGGCAATGGCACCTATGCCGGAAACATCGGCATCGCCAGCGGCGCCGTACTGGCTTATAACAGTTCTGCCAACCAGACCTTCCGCGGCAATATTTCCGGCGCCGGCAACCTTGTCGCGGCCGGTCCAGGCACGCTCAACTGGTCGTCGGTCAGCAATACGTTAACCGGCGGCGTCTACGTTTCCGGCGGCGTGCTCGCGGTGACAGGTAATGGCGGCGTCAGCTCAAGCATTTTCGGCACCAATCCGCCAATTACTTTTTATGTCGGTGCGGGTGGGACGTTGAGGGTGTCGGGTTCGTACAGCTTGGGCGGACCCGACATCACTCAGCAAAGCCTGGACATTCAAGGCGGCACCCTCGACATGAGCCCGAATTCCAGCGATGCAGGCTATGGAGGCCGGGCATATCTCAACACAATCAACATGGACACCGCGCCGGGACAGATCATATCGAGCAACGGCAGCGGATTCCGAATCGGCGCATCGCAGAATCCAACCGTGACGGTGGCCTCCGCCGCGAGCGGTTCCATCATTTCATCGAACCTCTGCGCCGTGTTTCGCTTTTCGGGAAACTCGACCGTCTTGACGTTCAACGTCGATTCCGGCACGGTCGCCGGCGGCAACCTCACGGTAAGCGGAAGCATCTTCGACCCTCCCGTCGGATCGGGTTTCACCGGAATGACAGTAACCAAGGCCGGCGCCGGCTCGCTGGTATTGACCGGCTTCAACAACTACGCCAGCGGCACCACGATCGGCGGCGGCACGCTGGCCGTCAGCGGTTCGGGCGTGCTCGGCGGCGGCAATTACGGCGGCAACATCGACATCGGCGGCGGCGCGACATTCGATTACGCCAGTTCGGCGGCGCAAGTCTTGTCCGGCGACATCACCGACTCGGGCAATCTCGTGATGGCCGCGGCCGGCGTGCTGACGCTTTCGGGCACGAACACCTACGGCGGTGGAACGATTGTATCGAAGGGTACGCTGGTCGTGACCAGCCCTGATTCGCTCCTCGACGGATCGAATCTTATCGTTGAGAGCAGTTGGCCGGGCGGCGCATTTGCGCCGATCAGCGCGGCATCGGTCAACGCCGCCCCTGTGCCCGAGCCAGGAGCGCTCGTATTGCTCGTGGTTTGCGGATTGTCGTTCCTAGCCTTTCGGGCCATTGCGGTCCTCTTACCGCCACGGACTCTTTAGAGTCCTTAACAAAATCAATGCCTGGTTTCATATCAGTTCTTCAATCGTGGCGTAATTCTTGGCTTCCAACATGTTGTCGTTGAACGGCGCCGCTCCGCCGGTCGTGTCGCGTATGTCTCGATCAATATCGTACTCGTTATGCGGCTTGAATCCGGGAATCGTCAATACGTTGACGAACACGTCGAGTCCGCGGTGCCCGGTGCCGGGCGGAATGTAAATGAACATGCCCGGCTGCAAAGAATACTCATGGTAACGCCGTAGGTCTTGCAGGTCAGGAAAGATCAGCAGTGAGGCAATTCGGCCCCAGGTGTTCAGTCGATAGGCGGCGGGGTCGAGCGTCAAGTACATTTCCCGCTGGGGGATTCCGCCATGCACCCCGATGCCCCGGGACGGATGGAAGTGGGCGGGTGAAGTTTCCTTGGGGATGTTCACGACGTGGCTGTTGACCCAGTTCCCTCCGTCGCCCGACTCGCCCGGATAGTTGTAGCACCAAGTGAGCGCGAGACGGCGAAATGGGTCGAAATCCGGATTGCAACCGCCGGCCGTATCGGCCAGATAGCGAAGCCGTCGAACGGCCGATACGTATCTGGCGTGACGACGCACGTTCTCCATGGCCAGGCAATGAAACCGGCCTCGCACTCGGAGGCGCTGGTCAGCGCAGGCAACGAGCTGGTCGCCTTCGAGAATTGGTTCCCAGGAGTCGACCTCTTTCGTCGAATGGCCGTGGTCCCGGTATTTGGCGAAGAGCGACTGCAAGTCAGCCTCTATCCGCGGATCGCACGACCAGGGCCGCGGCACGTGATCCAGCTTCCAGAGCTCGCCGGAATACTCGCCGACATACGCTTTTCCGCGCCAGCGGTTGACGATCGCTTGCGCCGCAACGGCTGCGGCCGGCGAGAGAGACCCAAAGGCCGCGTTGACTGTGGACAGCGTCGCGGCAAATTCCGGATCGATCGGATCGGCCCGATAACAGTCCGGCAGCGGTTGGCCGTCGCCCTCCTGCGTGCGATACCCGCGCGGGAGGAAAACGTCGCCTTGGCCGCGATAGATCCAGAAGACCCGCATGCCGCCGTGTTCGCTTGCAAGCTCTGCCTCGCCGTCGATCAATAGGACATCCAGCCTCAGCCCGGGATTATCGTGCTCGAAGAACTCGCGAAGGGCGGCGAATTCTCTAGCGTCATCCAGCCGGCAGATCCGCACCTGGCCCATCGATCAGTCTCCCAGCGAAGCCCAATTGCTTTCACTTGCGTTGCTATACTCGCGAAATTCTCACGGCGAGCTTGCCGCGTGCCCACCCAGGACCTTGTCGACTGCCGGACAGGCCACGGCGCCGTGCCACTGGTGACCGGCCCGCCAGGTATCCTGAGCGACGGCCTTTTCGTCGCCGAAGACCGCATATCCGGCGCGAATCCGCTGAAACCCTTCGCGGGAATATCGGATGGGGAAGCAAGGGTCGAGTTCGGCGCTCTCGAAGACTACCGGCCGCGGAGCGATCAATAGATTAACTTCGCAGACGTCCATCGATTCGACCAGGCCAGGCAATTTCCAGCAGGGGCAGTTGGGTACCGAAAGGACGCCTTCGGTGGTACACATCCAGCCGCTCACCACGGCGATCTTGAGGCGGGGATCGCAGGCCGCGATCCACATGCTCCACTCCCCTCCCATGGAAAGCCCGGCCACGCCTATTCGCTTGTTGTCGACGTCGGGACGAGCGGCGAGGATGTCGACGCAGCGAAAGAGGTCCCAGAGCTCGTTGGCGGCATACACTTGGTGTGCAAATGACGGCGCCAAGACGACATAGCCACCCTTGGCGAACCGATCGGCCAGGCCGCGATAAACGCCCTTGGGATCAAAAACGTCCGCGGCCGATCCACCATGACCGTGGAGGCAGAGCATTGCCGGAAACGGGCCTTTGCCCTTTGGAACCGTCAACAGGCCGGACCACGCTTGCCCTTTTTGTTCCCCTGGAAGGTGATTGTGCAGAGAGAGTACGCGCCTTTGTCCTGCAACGGCCCTAGCTTCACGTCAAGGGGCGCATCCTGCGTCGAAGTCCGTGGCACTTGCCGCGTGACAAGCTCCATCAATCGGCTCCGAGCACGGGCCTGCCAGGCGAGAGCCTCTTGCTGCGTCTTGGCCGCAAACGGCATTTCGAAGGTCCGTTCGGCGGCATGCGCCGCTTCCCGGATGGCCAAGGAAAATGAAACGATTGCTACAACCAAGAAGCGTAACATGCGTTGCTCTACAATGAACAGACTACTGGGGTCGGACCGGTTTGCACACACGGCGCAGGCTGCACTATAATATGCCTAAAGCTGACCGTTGTGACAAGAGCCAGTGTGCTCGTGAGAATCCGTGGACAACCAAACATGAGAGTATTCGGCGCCCGCAATTATCTACACAAGACGACAACACTTATGCTTATCGCTGGCGCCGTTGTCTTCTCAAGGCACTTGGAAACCGTCGCCTATTCCGCCCAGACGCAGAGTCGGCCAAATATTGTCATTATTTACATCGACGACATGGGCTACAACGACATCGGTCCGTTCGGGGCGAAGGGATACGCGACGCCGAACCTCGACCGGATGGCGGCCGAAGGGATGAAATTCACCAGCTTCTACTCGGCGCAGGCCGTTTGCTCAGCCAGCCGCACGGCGCTGATGACCGGCTGTTACCCGAATCGCGTCGGCATCCTCGGCGCACTGGGTCCCCATGCCAAGGTCGGCATCTCCGACAAGGAAATGACCATCGCCCAACTGTGCAAGCAGAAGGACTACGCCACGGCGATCTACGGCAAGTGGCACTTGGGCGACGCGCGGAAGTTCCTGCCGCTCCAGCACGGCTTCGACGAGTATTTCGGCCTGCCCTACTCCAACGACATGACGCCGCACCGCTATCCGGGCGAGGAGCGGAATACCATGAAGTTGCCGCTCATCAACCAGAACACGGTGGTCAACCCCGACGTAGGCGATCCGGCCCAGGACATGTTGACGACCTGGTACACGGAGCACGCGGTGAGCTTCATCCGGAGGCACAAGAGCGTGCCGTTCTTCCTCTATGTGCCGCACGCGATGGTGCATGTGCCGCTGCACGTCTCCGACAAGTTCCGCGGAAAGACGAAACGCGGCCTGTTTGGCGACGTCGTCGAGGAGATCGACTGGTCGGTCGGCGAGATTCTGGCGGCAATCAAGGAGATCGGGCAGGACGAGAACACGCTGGTGATGTTCTGCTCGGACAACGGCCCCTGGCTCTGCTTCGGCGATCATGCCGGCTCGGCCTATCCGCTCCGCGAGGGCAAGGGCACGAGCTGGGACGGCGGCGTTCGCGAGCCCACGCTCATGCGCTGGCCCGGCCACATCCCCGCCGGCAAGTCGTGCGACGCGCCGATGATGACCATTGACATGTTTCCTACCATCGCCCGGCTCATCGGCGGCAAGCTGCCGGACCACAAGATCGACGGCCTGGACATTACCGACGTAATCACCGGCAAGACCGACAAATCGCCGCACGACGTGCTCTACTTCTACTATCACCAGAACGACCTGGAGGCCCTTCGCAGCGGCAAGTGGAAGCTGGAGTTCGCCCGCACCTATCAATCGCTCAACGGCCGGCCCGGCGGGAAGAACGGTCGGCCCGTGAAGTACTCGCAATTGAAGATCGTGACGCCGCAGCTCTACGACCTGGACGCCGACCCGGGCCAGCATAAGAACGTGGCCGCGGAGCAGCCGGACGTGCTCAAAACCCTCATGGCTTTCGCCGAATCGGCCCGCGACGACCTTGGCGACAACCTCACCGGGCAAAAAGGCGCCGGTCGCCGTCCGCCCGGCAGAGCCGGGAACTCCGTTTATCCCTCCGATCCGGGATTCGACAAGGCCCTTGACGACAAATACCGGCCCGGCCTGACAAAGAAGCGAAGCAAGTCATGAGCAATGTATTCAAGCAATCGCGGCGAAGGTTTTTGAAGGCCGCGGCGGCCCTGGTTGCGCCGACGATCATCCCGGGCAGCGCGCTGGGCTACGGCCGCCCGGCGCCGAGCGATCGCATCCATGTCGGATGCGTCGGACTCGGCTCGCAGGGAAGCTACGACATGCGCGACTTTCTTAAGCAGCCGGACGCGCAGGTGGTGGCGGTCTGCGATGTACATCGAATGCATTATCGAGAAAGACCCTGGGGCAAGGGATCCGCGCTGGGCCGCGAACCGGCCCGTCAAGCCGTGGAAAAGTCCTACGCCACAGAGATGTCGAGCGCGAAGTCGAGCGGACAGTTCAAGGGATGCGCCGCGTACTCGGACTATCGCGAACTCTGCGGCCGCGCGGACATCGACGCAGTGCTCGTGGCGACGCCCGACCATTGGCATGCGATGGTTGCGCTGGCGGCGATCCGCCAGGGAAAAGATGTCTATGGCGAGAAGCCCTTCACGCATTTTTTTGCCGAAGGACAGGCCGTCTATCGCGAGGTCGCCAAGCGAAAGGCCGTCTACCAGGTCGGCTCGCAGCAGCGGTCCGACGCGCTTTTTCGTCAGGCGGTGGAATTGGTCCGCAACGGCCACCTTGGCCCCGTCAAGCGGGTTGAAGTCGGATTGGGGCCGGGCTATGCGAAGCCGATGGGCAACCCCACGGTCCGCGCCGTGCCCGACGGGCTCAACTACGACCTCTGGTGCGGACCGGCGCCGGTGCTGCCGTATATGCGGGCGCGTCACCATCGCTGGTGGCGCGGGCATCGGGCTTTTGGCGGCGGCGTGCTGATGGACTGGATCGGCCACCACAACGACATTGCCCATTGGGCCCTCGGCATGGACCGCGCGGGGCCGTCGCGAGTCGAAGCGGTGGGCTGGACCTGGCCGCAAACCGACATTTACAACACGCCGGTGGACTACGAAATTCATTGCGAGTATCCTGGCGGGATCGCACTGGTCATTTCGACGAAGGTGAAAGGCGGCACGAAATGGATCGGCGAGCATGGCTGGTTGTGGGTCAATCGCGGCAAGATCAATGCTTCCGACAAACGCTGGCTGGATCCTGAATTCAACCGCGGGAATTGGAAGGCCTACGTCTCCTCCGGACACGTGCGCAACTTCCTGGACAGCGTCAAATCGCGCAAGGAGTGCATTGCTCCGGCCGAGACCGGGCATCGCTCGGTCACGCCCGGACATCTCGGCTACGTGTCGCAGTCGGTCGGCCGGCCTCTCCACTGGGATGCGGCGAAGGAAGAAATCGTCGGGGACGCCGCGGCGCAGTCGCTGCTCGTGGCCATGCCCTATCGCAAGCCGTGGCAGATATGAATATGACGGGTGGCACGCTCTGAGCTTCAAGCGAAGGGCGTGGAAACGCGGCAGCCACGCCCTTCGCCTGAAGCTCAAAACGTGCCACCCAATGCTCAACTTGTTCTGTTACGGTTCCCAGTTTCTCACACGCCGAAGAACTTGCGGATCGCGCGGCGGTCGGTCTCCAAGACCGACTCGAGCTTGTCGTGATCGGCGGATTTCCACAGGTTTTCTTCTTCCACCGTCAACCATCCCGGCCAGCCCGTCTTGCCCACGGCGGCAGCCAGTCCGGCATAATCCAATTCGCCTTGTCCGATCGGCACCTGCTTTTTGTCGCGAATATCGCGGAGATGCATGGCGTCGATGCGAGCGTGGTGCTTGGTAAAGAACGCGACGACGTCTGCCCCGCCGCGAAAGGCGTGGCCTATGTCAAGCAGAAGAAAGACTGTTTGGGGGTCCGTGCGCTTGAGCAAGGCCTCGATCTCGGCGCCACGGGCGGCAAATTCCGCGACGTGGTTGTGATAGACCAGGCGAAGTCCGGCGTCCCGGCAGCGCTTCGCCAGCCGCGCGACGGCCTCGACCTTTTTCTTCAGTAGCTCCTCGTCAAGCTTGCCCTCCTTGGTCAAGTTTTTGTTCGCGCCGCTCAGGGCAAACCGCTTGGCGCCCAAGGAAGCGGCCCCTTCGATCAGGCGGTCGAGGTGCTCGGCCGGCTGTCCCAGACCGGTGTGCGGGCCGAAAAAGATCATGCCCGTCTGCTCGATTTGCCGGCGCGCCGACTTGGCGTCTGCAAACTGACCTTCCACGAAGCGGACATTGCATTCGAAGTCCGCGAAGCCCAATCGCTTCATGTCGCCGACCCGCTTGAGCAAATCCGCAAAGTCGCCGGACCTGATCTGCCAAGCATTCGCCTGGCAGCCCACGTGATTGGTGGGACCGGTCGCGGCCCGGGCCAAAGCCGGCAGCGCGGCGGCCAGCGGCGCGGAAACCAGAAACTCTCGTCGTGAAAACATGGTAAACCTTTCCTTCCGTTTTCAACGGTCCGATTCCCCCTTGCCCTCGAACTTGACTAGCAACCCATGCCCTGCCAGCAACCAGTGACCGTTCTTCTCATCCAGGGGCAGCAGCCTGCCGTCCATCGCCGAGTAGACTTGCTTGGTCTTGTACGGCGTCGAGGTTTCCAGCTTGATGTTCGCGGATCGCTCCAGGCTCAAGTTTACCAGCATCACGTAATCGTTGCCGCTGCCATCCGCAAACTCGCCTACCATGATCGGCGGTTGGGTTGCGGTGACGCCGTGCAGCGAAGCCTGTGACCGCACCTGCTTGACGACCCGCCCCGGCAATAGCGGCAGCGATTTTACCGCAGGCGGCGAGGTGAAGTAGACCCCGGTGGACTTGAGCCCGCCCATGATCGGCCCGAGAGTGCGGACCTGTCGGTTGACCACCTGGAGGTACTGCCATGTCTCGGTCATGTTGCCGTTGGCATCAACGGGGGCATAGGCGTAGCCGTCCGAGTAGTATTTGTACCAGGTCACGCCTCGACCGCCCGCCGCCAATGTCGTGTACGCCTGAAAGGCGAGGCTGGCGGGCGAGGGCACCGTGTATTCCTTGACGATCTGGTTGCACGAGACGATGTTCCAGAACGGCAGGCCGTACTTACGGCTCACCCTGCGGACTTCCAGCAGATCGTTGTAGTAGGCCGCCGCCTTTGGTCCCTGCAAGTCGTCGGAACCCTGGACCATGTAATTGTCGTAGCTGAGTAGCTGCGGATGCACTTCATTGACGAAGCGCTCCAGGTATTCTGTGTAGCTGGCGGTGCCGAGCTGTGACGTGTCGGGCGATCCCACCGTGGCATAGCTGGGAAAGAGGTTGATGTAGGCCAACTTGCCGGGGGCATACTTCTTGACGGCGGCGACCGCCTTGGCGAGGGCCGGAAATGCGGCCGCGCCGGGCTCGTCCATGATGAAGTATCCCAGCACCGCCTTGCTATGGGCGGTCTTTTGAACCATCCCTTTCACTCGGTTGTCGATTTCCTGGTCGGACATTTTCTGCCATTCGCCAAACCAGGGCTGTTCGGTTTCGACAGGGGCCATGATCGCCTTCAGACCCAGCTTCTCGCACTGCGGCAGGTCTTCGGGTTTGACGAAACCGCCCATCGTGAAACCGCAGTCGGCAATGCTCTCCAATCCATACTTTCGATTGCGATGTGGTTCCTTCCAATCGTGAAGAGCGTCCCAAGGCAGGATGGGGAAAAAGTCGCTGGGCTGGCGGAATGACGAAAGGCGGATCGACTGGTGGGTGGCATTAGCTTTGGTTGCTGGATCAGCCGAGTGCGCGGCTGCTGGGAAGACACTGGCGAGGGCAAGGATGACGACGTGCAGCAACTTCCGGTCGACGTGCGCCTGGCCGGACCCAGGTCGCCATCCCAATATGGCCTGCGGACTTTGCACCAATGGACGAGGATCATACAGGACGGACCGCCATTTTTTCGAAACCCTCACTGCCTTGGATAGAATAACGGAAGCGTTCTTCCATTTTCTAAGCGAGGAGAGATCTGTTATGAACAAGCTGTTGCTTTGCACCGTGGTTCCTTTGTTACTGATCGTGTCGTGCATCTTGGCGGCTGTGGCAGCCGAACCGAGTGCGAACGGCAATGCGCCGAACGAGTTCGCCGGCAAGATCGTCTGCGTGCAGATGACGAATGGCAGGGTCGTACTTGAGAACGCGAAGGTCATTGTCCAGGGTATGGAGTCGTTCCTCGCTGGCACCGGCATCAAGCGGAACGACGTGAATACTCCTCATTGGTGGTGGGAGGGTTTGCCCATCCGCGTCAACCTCCGTTTTGTGCAATCGTATTTCTTGGTGACGCCAGACCAGTGGACGACCGTAAGGAACGGCTTCGACATCCCGGCACCATCCGCGCAATGATTGGGCCGCGCCGGCAGGTTGTGCCAAAGCGTCGTCGTTTCTCAATACCCGAATTCCGTGCATGTCACACTTGCTCCGCGACCGCCTCGGTTGAATTCAAGTTTTGCCCGGGATTGTGTAAGCCGCGTCGGACCCAGTTCCGCGCGAGCCAAAGGCCGATGGGCGATATCATCGCAATCGAACCGTAGATCAGCCAGAGCACGCCCGTGTGCATCTGCGCCGGTGGCGTGTTGGGAGGACAATATCGAGCCAACAAAAATCCGGCGTACAGCCCCGTCGTCCCCTTGGCCAGTAGCCACGGCACTTGGGCCAGCCCCATGTACTGGGCGACCCGTCCCGGTGGCGCGAGTTCACTGGCATATTCCAGAAACCGCGCCGCCCAGAGTGCTTCGCCGATGGAGAACAGCACGAAGTAGGTTATCAGCAGATTCAAATCGGGGCCGAAACAGAGAAGAAACGTCGGCGCAGCGGAGACCAACGAGCCGACGATCATCATGGTGTAAACGTGAAACCGCCGCGTCAGCACCGTGGTCAGCGGCACGCCGAAGAAGATAATCAGTGGATTGATCCAGTTCACCAGCCATTCCATCTTGTCGCCCACGGCCTTCGGGTAGGAGCGGAGGATGTATTCGGGCATCGTCAGCCACTGGTGGGCGAAGAGCGTGCGGACCGGCAGCAGCATGAAGATGAAGAACACAAACCGCACATTGCCAAACGGCCCATCGAATAAATAGCTCCGGAATCGCGAGCCCAAACGCCGCTTTGGTCCCCGCGAGGCTGCCGGCATTTCGTCGGGTCGCAGCCGCGCCGCCTCGACCTTGCGGGTCATCAACAGCATGAATGCCAGCAAGGACGCGGCGGTAATGCCAAAGCAGAGCCAATTCACTGCCTGCACGCCGCTGACGCTAAAGGAGGCCATCCAGCCGAGAAACCGATCCGCCGTGCCGCTCGGCGCCGAGTGGTCCAAAATGGCTTGCACACCAGGGCGGATCCAAGCGGACAGTGCGCCTATGACGAACAGCGCCAAGTTCATGATGGCGTAAATCATCGCGTAGCCCATCGAGCTGGTTCGGGCGTCGGTGTATTGCTTGACGCCCGAGTAACAGGAGGGTTGAATGATGCCGAAGCCGGCGGCCACCAGGACCAGCGAGAGGACCACGGCGGCCACGACCAAGGCCCCCTGCCCCAACAGACTTGGAATCAGGCAATAGACGGCCCTTCCCGTCATGCTCAAAGCCAACCCCGCGGAGATCGCCCGGCGAAGCCCGAACGACTCGGCGAAACTGCCCACTAACAGCATAAAGACGGTCACGAGCATGGTAAAGATGCCCACAATGATGCTGGTGTAGGCGTCGGGCCAGTGGAGATCCTTGCTGAAGTACGTGGTCATCAGCGTCAACATGCCCGCGTAGGCCATTTCCTCGGCGGCGAACGCTCCAATGACGCACCACAAGCCGAAAGGTGAAGCGGCCAGTTCGGTAAACGGCTTAACAAGACGGGTAAGCAACGGCTATTCTCCGCCAACGAATTCCAAGACGCGGTCTTCTCGGACAATCTCAGTGACTCGCCTTGTAGAGATTCAGCGAGAGGTGCGCCTGCCCCTGGTGATGCGCTTCATGCCAGGCCAAGAGCGAGAAGACGTCGCGCATCGTGAGCTTGCGTTCGCGCAGCGCCTCGGGAACTTCGTTTAGGCGGTCATCTCCGATCGCGCGGAGCGTTTCCAGCAAGTGCTGGCGGGATTCCGTCAAGATGCTGCGGATTGTGGCAGACGAGGGAACGTCGTCATCCGGCGTGCTGCCGCCGCGGAAGCGCGGCCACAGGTCCTTCCAGTGCGCTTCCTTCTGCGGGGCCAAGCGTTCCGTGGCGAACATCTCCTCGGTAATAGCGATGTGCGTCAGTTGCCAGCCGATATGCGCCCGGCCTGGACCAGGCCGCCACGCCAAGACGGCCTGCGGGTTTTGTTCCTTCTCGATGTTGTCCAGCAGTCCAAGCGTGCGAACGCGGGCAAATTCAAGACTCTTGATGAGCGTTTCAGTGGTGCTCACAGGTTGCTCCTAATGTTGATTCGTGGTCCGGTCGTTGGGCCGGTGGACCGCCTATTATCCAGAGGTAATTGCCCGCGCCGCACCCGACGTCAAGTACGCTCGTCGCATGTGCAGTTACGGCAGCGGCAATTTCCGCGATGAGCGACATCGCCAGCGGGGAATCTATCGTGGCCGACTGGCCAGTCTCCAGATTTGAGAAGCGTTCGACTTCGCTGTCGAATCGCTGACGGATTTCTTCGACGGTGGACTTGCTGCCAGAAGTTACGACAGTTACTTCCAACTTCCTGCTTTCTCGCTTTTTCGTGACTCGCTTGTAAAGTATCAGGACAATCACGAACAGAACCCTTGCCGTAACTGCGATTAGCGGCAAGGGCTTATTTGAAGTGCCCCCTGTAGGGCTCGAACCTACGACCAGCTGATTAAGAGTCAGCTGCTCTACCAACTGAGCTAAGGAGGCTTTTCTTGTCCCCAACAAAACCGGTACGAATGCGGATTCGCACCCGCCATTTGCTCGGTTCCAACAGAGACTCTCATTGCCGAAAAACCCGGCCAAACAACCTATTCTACGGACGCCCGCCCGCATTACAAGGGGGTTATGCTACCTTTTATCGGGCACATCCATGCCTAATTGGTTCATTTTGCGGTAGAGATTCGAGCGGTGCAGACCGAGTTGCTCGGCCACTCGGCTCATGTTGCCGCCGAGTTGGTCGATCGTGCGACGGATATAGGCGGTCTGGAACTGAACGGTCGCATCGGAAAGACTCCGCCCGAGGTCGGCCGCCGCCGACCCGCTCCCCGACGCCGCAGAGCGCGGCATCAGGATGAATGCCAAGTCCTCGGCCTCGATGCGATCGCCGCTCGTGAGATAGGCCAGTCGCTCCATCAGGTTTCGCAACTCGCGAACATTGCCGGGCCAAGGATGTTCCGCCAGCCGTTTCCGCGCCGCGGCGGTCAGTTCGGGCGGAGCGCGGCGGGCGCGGCGGCAGAAGTCGCCCAGGAAGTGCTCGGCGAGAAGGAGAATGTCGCTGCCCCGCTCCCGCAAGGGCGGAAGGTCGATGGTCACGATGTTCAGCCGGAAGTACAAGTCCTCCCGAAAACGTTTTTGCTGCACCATCTCGGCAAGGTTCTGGTTCGTCGCCGCCAGCACGCGGGCGTCGCTGGCAATCGGCAGCGAGCCGCCGACGCGGACCATCACCTTTTCTTCCAGCA
This sequence comes from uncultured Planctomycetia bacterium, assembly GCA_963780045.1. Taxonomy (GTDB): domain Bacteria; phylum Planctomycetota; class Planctomycetia; order Pirellulales; family Thermoguttaceae; genus JANXQG01. Next base: position 431,809 of record CAVZZZ010000001.1, read on the forward strand.
CGCGCAGCAGCTTGGCCTGGCAATTGAGGCTCAGGTTGCCGATCTCGTCCAAGAACAGCGTGCCGCCGGAAGCCAGTTCGAATTTGCCCGGCCTGGCCTCGCGAGCATCGGTGAACGCGCCTTTCTCGTGGCCAAAGAGTTCGCTTTCGGCAAGCGACTCGGGAATGGCGGCGCAGTTGATGGCGACGAAGGGCTGGCCGCGGCGCCGGCTCTGATAGTGGATCGACTGCGCCACAACCTCCTTGCCCGTGCCGTTCTCGCCGCCGACGAGCACGGCCAGGTCGGTCTCGGCCACGCGGCGGACGATGGATCGCAAGGATTCGATTGCCGGGCACTGGCCGATCAGCCGCACGCCCTCGGCCGCCTGGTCCGCAAGCTGGCGGTTGGCCGCCAACAGCCTCCCGCGGTCCTGGACGGTGTCCAGCGTCACTGCGGCTTGGGCGGCCAACTCGACCAGCCCCTCCTCGTCCTCTTGGGTGAATGTCCCCGCCAGCTTGTTGACCAGCTCGAATACGCCCAGCCGTTCGCCGCCGCGCGTCTGGACGGCGACGCAAAGCAGCGTCCGCGTGCGATAGCGGAGCTGGGTGTCGACCTGGTGGTCGATCACGCCGGGCTGGCTGACTTCCTCCACGCGCAGCGGTTCTCCCGACTGGAGCACGCGACCGACCACGCCGCGGTCGTCGGCCACGCGAAGCTCGCCGCCTTTGACGCCCAACGCGGGACGGGCGACGAGCTCGCGGTTTGCCCGGTCCCAAAGGAAGATGCTCGCCCGATCGCACTGGAACAACCGCGTGGCCGCCTCAGCTACCTGCAGCAGCAACGGCTCCAGTTCGCGCGTGCGGCTCCACTCTTGGGCAATTTCAATGATGGTTTCCAGCCGGCGGAGTCGTGCGGCCTGTCGCGAGCGCGTCCGTACCGCGGTCAGGGCCTCGCGCACGACGGGCAACAGGCGCCGACCGCGGATGCGATTTCGGGCGAGGAAGCGCGGGCCCAGTGAAGCACGAGCGCCTCCGGACGCTGGCCGGGCGGCGCGATCGGGCCCGCCGCCCACTCGCCTCGGACCTGAAGCGCATCGCGGTCCAGAGTTTCGGCCAGCAATTCGGCGGGCAGCGGCCGCGCCGGGCCGGACGCGGCCAGCACGTTCCAGCGGCCGACGTCGCCGGCGGCCACGGCCGCGTAGTCGGCGCCGAGCTCCGTCGCGATGGACGGCAGCGCCGCGGCCAGCCATTCTTCCGCCGCGCCGGCTTTGTTGGCGGTACTAAACAAATCCAGCGCGAGTTGCATCAGCTAAGGGCCCGTGAAAACGAGTCGGCGTAATTGTAGGATGGGCTTCCAGCTCCGTCCGGGAATGCTGGACTGAACCAGGATCCATCTTACCGATTATCCTTCACGCGCCGAAGTCCCGCCAGTGCCAGAACCAGTACTCGTAGTCTTCCAACAGTTCGATGTTCTTGCTCGGCGGAAGAACGGTCAGTTCCACCAACGGCAAGTTCACGATGAACTTGGCTTTGCGCGTGCGGCAATAGAGGCCGTCGATTTCGTCGCAAAGGTCGGTCCGCGGATCGAGAAGCTCGATCACCTCGCACCGGTCCCCGGCGTTGGGTTTGCCCGATCGCGGCGGCGGATAATAGGCGGAAAACGGCAATTCGAGACGGGCGACCAGGTAATCGTAATAGCGGGCCAAGGAATGCTCGTCTACCCGCAGGCCGGATTGGCCCTTGCCGGGCAGGCCCAGCGCCGCCAAGATTCGTTTGCGGCGCTCGCGGTCGGGTTGGGGTGGCACGGGGAAGCACGGCTCGAAAAGCTCGATGCCGCTGGGGGTGGCTTGGCTCAACATGATGGCGACTCCTTCTTGGACCAATGGACTTAACTGCCCTCGATCCTTCAAGGGTGGTACCAGCGCCGCGGCATACTGCCGGTGCGGCGCGGACGCATCATGCGATTGACGATTCTGCCCCCGTGAACTCTCTTTCAGCCGCATCATAGAGCTAAACGGCAATCTGGAACAAGAGCAGTTTGAGACCGATTTTGACTCAAAAGTGTAAAAATGGACAGTTTGCGTCGTCCTAGTCAGCGATCGGGCTCGTTTGCTGCTCGGCCGGCCACCTGATCGTGCGGAACATCCGCCTTGGCCGTCTTGCCCGCCGCACGCTGAGAAACAGAATAAATCACCTCGGCAAGTAGCTGCCGCGTCGCCGGCCGTACATGCGAAAGCCGGTCAGCCATCCGCGCCAGGCCTTGGGGGTTCACCTCAGCTGTTCTCGACAGGCTGCCCAAAAAAGCCACCGTCTGAATAAAGTTGGCGTCCACGTTCTTGACCATCATCGGCTGCAGCGTGCGGGCCAAGAGATCGGCCGCACCCGATTCGACGCTGAGGAAACCGTCCATGCTGCGCGGTAATGTAATACTTGCCGCCGGCGTCCTTCGCATACTCCGTCCGCACAAGTGCCAGGCAACGGCCGGTGATTTTCCGGGCCAGCAGCGGTCCCGTGTAGGTCCATTTCCCGTAGGCAATTTGCAGATCGTTGCTGTGATAGAGGAATTCCAGCGAGGCGGAGGTGCCCTCGTCCTCCGCGACGCGGAAAGTGTCGATATCGGTCTGCCGCAATTGGATTTGAGCCACGCCGAGAAGTTCCCAGATGTTGACCACGGTGTCGGGGTGGCGGACCAGAAAGAGGTAGAGGTCCGGGTCGCAGTTCACGGTGCGGGTCGGCAGCCGGCGATAGACGCTGGTGCTGCTCAGCACCGAATTGATCTTCGCGCGGGCATCGGCGTCGAGCTTGTCGAAGGGGATCGATTGCACCGCGCTCCTCCGAGCGGCGGCGCTGGAATTGCCCTGCATCGAGTCGCCGCCGTTGATGCCGGCCGCTATGGTTGGCGCCGACGGCGCCAGAACGGACAACGCTAGCAATGCTAGCCCGGCAGGGGCGAAAGACCTGAACAAGCGATTTCGGCCGCGGCGGCGCGGGCTGCCGTGCAGTGGTGGCGTAACAATCATGGTCCCCCCAAATTATCTGATTTGCGGCATCGCGGCCGTTTTGGGACCGCGTTGCACGACATTTTTGATTATTCGGCAAAGGAAGGCCGTAGCGGATAGTCAAAGTTTGACGGCATTTGCAATGCTGCGACGATGGGCCCTTCTTGATACAATGCGGAAACCCATGTGGTCGTCACCCCTTATCGCCGTTGATGTCGGCAATTCGCGGATCAAGCTCGGGTTGTTTCGCGACGGATGCAGACAAGGCCTGCCGGAGCCGGTATCCGCGCTGCATTTGGATGGTTGTCAACCGGAGTTCCAGCGGCTTGCGGACTGGTTGGCCGGGTTTGGCCCCGACGCTTGCGTCGGGCCGCTCGCGCCCAACACCGTCATTGGCCGCGTCCGCTGGCACATTGCCAGTGTGAATCGTCCCACTGCTTTGCGGCTGATCGACTGGCTTCGAGACCATCGGAGCGAAGACGAGATCATGTTGTTGACGTCCGCGGACTTGCCGCTGGTGGTTCGGCTGCCGCGGCCCGACATGGTCGGCGTCGATCGCTTGCTCGACGCCGTAGCCGCAAACTGCCTGCGCACTCCGCGACGGAAGGCCGTTGTCGTCGACGTCGGCTCCGCTATCACCGTTGATCTAGTCGATGCCGAAGGCGAGTTTCTTGGCGGTGCGATCCTGCCGGGCATCGCCATGTCGGCACGGGCACTCCATGAATTCACCGATTTGCTGCCGGAACTTGATATGGCCGAATTGGCCGAACCGCCGCCCGCGCTGGGCACTTCGACCTTGGCTGCCATGCGCGCCGGGCTGTTCTGGGGCGCGGTCGGCGCCGTGCGGCAGCTAGTCCAGCAACTTGCCGCCGGCGACGCCGAAATCTTTCTCACCGGCGGCGCCGGCCCGGCCGTTGCCGCACTGCTCGGCAAGGAGGCTCGATTCGTGCCGCACCTTACCCTGGCGGGAATCGCGCTGACATGTAAAGGCTTGAGTCCTGAGGCTTGAGTCCTCAGCCTAAACTCAAGCTTCAAAATCGAACTTCAAGCCCCAAGCCTCTGGACTCAAGCCCCAACGCTATGAAAACCGCTTACTTCACCGCCCCGCACCAGGTCGAAGTGGCCGACGCACCCGAGCCGAGATGCCAATCGTCGGAAGACGCGCTGGTCGCCATCGACCGCGTAGGCGTCTGCGGATCGGACATTCATTACTATCTCGACGGCCGCATCGGCGACCAGGCGCTGCGTTATCCCGCCACGGTGGGCCACGAATGCTCCGGCACCGTGTTGGCCGCGGGTCCGGCGGTAAAACACTTGCGGGCCGGCGACCGTGTGGCCATCGATCCGGCCTTTCCTTGCCGCCAGTGCGACCAGTGCCGCGCGGGCCGGTTCCACACTTGCCGCAACCTGCTCTTCATGGGCGTGCCCGGTCAAGCGCCCGGCGCGTTGGCCGAACGTTCGGTCGTGCCGGCGGGGTGCTGCTTCAAGGTCCCCGATTCGGTTTCGCTGGACGCGGCAATGCTCGTCGAGCCGCTCTCGGTGGCGCTGCATGCGGTGCGCCTGGCTGAGCTTGCCGCGGGCATGAAGATCGCTGTTCTCGGCACGGGCCCAATCGGCCTCTCCGTTTTGCTCTGCGCCAAAGCGATCTCGCCCTGTACGGCGGTCGCGACGGACCTCTTGCACGAGCGGCTGGCAATCGCGCGGCGCTGCGGGGCCGATGCGACGATCAACGCCCGGCAGCATGACGTCCGCGCGGAATGCACCGGTTTGGGATTTCCTGAGTTCGATGTCGTCTTCGAGTGTTCCGGCGATCCGGCGTGCGTGGACCAGGGCCAGACGCTCTTGGGGCCGGGCGGCACATTGATGCTGGTAGGCATCCCGTCGGTCGATGCCGTTTCCTTCAATCCCCATTTCATGCGGCGGAACGAGCTGCGCTTCCAGAACGTCCGCCGCCAGAACGGCTGCGTCGAACCAGTGATAGAGATGATTGCCGACGGGCGGCTCGATCCCGCGCCGCTGTTGACGCACCATTTCCCGATCGAGAAGGTCGCGGACGCGTTCGAGCTTGTGGCCGGCTACCGCGACGGCGTCGTCAAAGCCGTAATTGATGTAAGCGGACATAAGTAAAACCTGTTGGCGTTGTAACATGTCATCGCGTGCAAGTTGATAACCGGGGTGGCACGCCATGAGCTTCAAGCGAAGGGCGTGTTTGCCGTACTGCCACGCCCGTCGCAAGTTCAGGGAAGTGCGACCCAATCGCTCAACTTGTTCTGTTGCAACATCCAAACGAATCAGGATTCGGGCCGCGAATACACCACCTTGCCGCCGAGGATCGTGTACAAGACTTGCGTCCGGCATATCTCCTCGTCGGGCACCGTCATGATGTCGGCCGAGAGGACGGCGATGTCGGCCAACTTGCCGGGCGTGAGCGATCCCTTCAGGTCCTCTTCAAATCCGGCGTAGGCCCCGTTGACCGTGTAGGAGCGCAGGGCTTCCTGCCGCGTCATCCGCTGCTGGGGGAAGAACGCCTTCCGATCGACCATTCTGCGGGTCACGCTGGCGTGGAAGCAGGCAATCGGATCGACCGGTTCGACCGGGGCGTCAGTCCCGTTGCAGATCATCGCGCCGGCATCCAATACGCTCCGCCAGGCGTAGGCCCCTTCCGCCGCCCGTTTCGTCCCCAGCCGCTGCACTACGAACGGGCCGTCGGCCGTAGCGTGGCAGCCTTGCATCGAGGCAATCACACCCAACTTTTTGAAACGCGGGATGTCAGCCGGATCGAGGTGCTGCGCGTGCTCGATCCGCCAGCGCAAATCGGGCCGCGCTTCCGCTGGGCCGGAACGCCTCCTCCATGATGTCAAGAACTTGGCGGTTCGCCCGATCGCCGATCGCGTGGACGCAAAGCTGGAAGTTGTATTTCAGGCAGATCTTCGCCACCCGGTGGAGCGTGTAGGGCGCGATGACGTTCATGCCGGTACTGCCCGGCAGGTCGCAGTACGGCTCGAGGAACCAGGCCCCGTGCGTGCCCAAGGCCCCGTCCATGAACATTTTCACCGCGCGGACGGTGAGGTGGTTTTGCCCCATGCCGATGACGCGGTACTGCGACAGCCGCCGCTCCAGGGCTTCGGGCGATTCGTTGACCATAACATACAGCCGCAGCGGGAGCGTGCCCTCCGCGGCGCGGCGGCGGAAATGGTCGATCACCGAAAAGTCCTCGCTGAGGTCATGGAACGTCGTGACGCCGTGGGCCAGGCAATCCGCCGCGGCCAGGCGAATCGCCTCGTCGAGGTGCTGGGCGACTTCTTCCGGCGTTCGCTTGTTGAGATAGCGCTGATAGACCGCGTCGATCAGGCCGCTCGCCTCCTCGCGAAACGCGCCGGTCGGGTTGCCCGCGGCGTCGTGCAGGATCGCGCCGCCCGGCGGATTGGGAGTGTTCTTGTCCACGCCAGCCAGGGCCATTGCCTTGGCATTGGCGAAGACCATGTGCCCGGTGCCGTGGTACAAGAGCACTGGATTGTCGGGCACAGCGCGGCTGAGGGCCGCGTGGTGCGGATAGCCTTCCACGTTGTCCGCCGGCGGCCGTTCCCAGAGGCCCTGGTGCCAGCCGCGGCCGATGATCCACTTTCCGGCCGGCGTTTTTTGGGCCGCTTCCTTGACAATGGTCACGATCTCATCCCAAGTCTTTGCGTGGGCAAGGTCCAGGTCGATTTTCGTCTCGCCCAGATCGATAAGGTGGGCGTGGCTGTCAATGAAACCGGGCATGGCGAGGCAGCCCTTCAAGTCGATCACCCGCGTGTCGCGGCCGATCCACCGCTTGGCGGCAGTGTCGTCCGCCACCTCGACGATCCGATCGCCGCGCACGACGACGGCCGCCGCTTGCGGACGGCGGTCGTCCATTGTCAGGACCTTGCCATGCAGGAGAACCAGATCGGCGGTTTCTGGCGGTTTATCGGGTCGTTTTTCTGCGGCGATCACGGCAATGGGGAAGGAAAGGATTGCAAGGACAACAAACGCGAGTCGAAGCAATGGTGGTTGCGGCGGCATGGGGTTACTCTGCGGGAAATGACGCGGGAAGCGAGTTTGAGGCAAATTGTAACATATTGCGTTTCACGGCTCGCCGTCCTCGCCCGGAATGGGAAAGCCGACGCGGCGCCGCGGCTCAGGGGGCGGCTCGATTAGCCGCTGGAGGACTTCGGCAATCGTGTTGATCCGATGGTCGTGTACCTTGACCGTCTCGGCCAACCGCGCGACCTGTTCGACCAATTCGCCGGGCGTTGCCATCAAACGCCGCAGGCGGACAAACGCCCGCATGATCTCGATGTTTACGCGCACCGCGGTGGGAGACCGCAACACGCTGGAGAGCATGGCAACGCCGTGCTCTGTGAAGACCCAGGGAAGGTATCTCTGCCCGCCACGTCCGGGCTTTGAGGTCACAATTTGTGACCTCAAACTCGTAAACTCTTGCTGCGTAAGCTGATACGCGAAATCATCAGGAAAACGATCGGCATTACGCTGGACCGCCTGATTTAGCGATTTGGTCGTTACTCCATAGAGGCGCGCGAGGTCGGAATCGAGCATCACTTTGTCCGCGGATGACGCGAACCAAGCTCTCGATTTCGTCGGATCGGACAAGTTTCACAGCGGTCTGCTTCTTAGCCATCGGTTTTCCGCTTCTGGTTTGATATCGCAATTCGCGATATCAAATTCGTAAACTCTTGCTTCGCTTGCCTCTGGCCAAGTTGCGAAGCCCCGTCGATGCGGAGCACCGGCATTTGCACGGGCGTGGTCAACCGCTGGCTGTACCTGCCGTTGATGTAGGGCACGCGAACGTTCTTCAGCCGCAAGCCGCTGCCGACGTGCTCGACTTCGATGGGCGTCGCGAGCGGCTGCCCGGTCAACTCGTCTACCGCGGTCACCTTACCGGCAAAGGCCACGTCCAGTTGCACGCCTTCTACGTAGGGCGTGTCAGAGCGCCGGGCGAAGGCCGCCACGTAGACGCGACCGTTGGGCTTGCGGAAGCAGACGGTCACGATGCCGTCGGGCCGTTCCATGTCCTTGAGGGTCGTTGCGTCGCGCCGGCCGTCGGCCGTGAGCACTTCCGCGTCGAAGAGTTCGCGCAAGAATGGTAGCGTTGGGCGGCCGGCAAGCCGGGCGAGGAACTCGTCGGCTTCGCGCTGCGGAGGATAGGCCCCGCCGGCCACCATCGTCAGCCCGCCGTACGTCGTGTAGTCGATCTGCCAGCGGAAGCTGGCCGGCAGTTGCTTGATGGGAACTGTGCGGCGGCTGTTGGGTGCGAAATCGGCCAAGGGGAGCACTTGCTTGGTACTGCCGTCCTCGATCGTCAAGCGGCAATCGCGGGCGTAGTAGTCGCGGCGGAAATCGAGGCGGACCGCGGGTCGGCCAAGGTCGTCGCCGCGTGCAAGCTCGAAATCCCGCCACAAGTGCCACAGCTCCCAGCAGGCCAGCTTCGGCTTGCGATCGTTCGTCATGATGCCGAAGTTGGTGAACTGCCGCTCTTTGCCGGAGGTGATCTTGCCGTCGTAGAGGCGGTAATTGACTCCGCCGATGTTGCCCGCGCGGAGGTATTCGGACCAGCGTTTTGGAAAATCCCAGGCGTGAAGCTTTTCCATGACGGGCGTGTTCGGGCCTTGCGAATAGACCTGCGGCATGTAGACGTTGGCGCCGAACTCGGTGTGCAAAAACGGCCGCTCGTCGCAGCCCTCGAAGCGGGCGAATTCCTCCAGCGGCGGCCAGCCGCGGTCCTTGCCCAGATAGGTGTTGTGCAGGTAGATATCCATAAAACTCGGCGTGCGGTAGCCGTACGCGCAGTTGGCATAGCCCAGCGGGACCATCGGATCAATTGGCTTGTAGGCGTTGTAGCAGCGGGCCAGCATGTAGTCCAAGCGGTCGAAAGGGCGGCGTCCGGTGCGCCCCGCCGCGCGGTCCGCGCCCATCACCTGTTCGTTTGCCAGTTGCAGCACCAGCAGGCGCGGGTTGGCCATCACGGGCCGGTACGTTTCGATGCGCTCGTTAAAGCCGCGCTGAAGTATCTGCTTGAATTCTTCGTCGGTCGCCGCCTTTTCGCAAAAGTGCATCGGCCAGCCGTGCAAGGGAACGACGCCCAGAAAGTTGTAGCGATCAAGGTATTCGATCTTCGACGTACGGAGCGTGTTCGCGCCTAGCGACTTGACATAGGCGGCATCCTCGTCGTTCAGATCGCCGGGCAGTGTCCCCTTGACCAGCAGCGGCTCGCCGTTGAGGAACAACTTTCGGCCGCGCATTTCCACGAGCGTGGTCGGCGCGGTCAATTTCGTCGTCCGCGCGGCGCCGCCTGCGGGCGGTTCGGTGATTTCCAAAGGCATCGTGCCGATCCGCGGCTGCCGACTAAGCCAGAGGGAACCCGAAAGCGTGCGGTCCGCAAGCGAATGCCCTGCTTGCTCGATCTTGCACCGGCCTCGCAGCGGTCCGGCGGGTGTATAGACCTCCAAGTACAAGCGGCCGTCGCCGGCGGCCGCGCGCCGCACGGCAACCGTACCCGTGCCAGGCAGTGCCTGCGAAAGTTCGATTCTTACTGTATCCAGCTTGTCCGAAAGTTGCACGGCGTCTTTCGGTCGCGGCGGTGCGTAGATCGGCGGCAGGGCGAGACCGGGCGGCGCGGACTTGTCCGCAGCCGCGGTCGCAGCCTTTGCCATGCTCGACAGGCAGCTCGTCTTGAGGTAATTGCAAAACTCGTCGCGCTTGTATGGCACTTCGTCGTGCGGCAGGTCGGAAAAGAGGAAGATCAGGCGGTTGGAGCGCAGGGCGGCGTTCTTCGTCTCGCTTTCCTTGCCCGTCAGGAACTCCGTGCCGCGCTTCTTGAGAGTCGCCATCAGTTGTTCCGTTTCCTGCTTGGTGCCGCCGTGCGCGGTGTAAATGTCGATAAAGCGGCCCAGCTTGCGGTCGATCCAGGCAAGAAAGCGGGGCGTTTGGGCGTAGAGGGCGTCGAACAGCCACACTTCGCGGACCTGATCGGTCAGGCCGCCGTGGTCGAGGATCGCCGCGATTACCTGATATCCGCCGCTATGCCCGGAGAGCACGATCTGCCCGATCGTGAAGTCCTTCTTCTTCAGGGCCGATTTTTGCCGCAGCGTGTCGGCCACGTCGCCCATAAAACGTTTGAAGCCGCCGGGGTCTTCCAGCTTGCCGCCGAAGGAATCGGGCGCGTCGCGCGGCCCCTGCGGAACGATGAGCACGGCGTTGCGTTTGCTCGCCGTCAATTGCTCGATGAGCCGGTAGTGATCGAGCACGCCTTCCACGTGGTTCGACCAGCCGTGGAAGTGGACGACGAAATCAATCTTGCCCGTCTCGCGGAAGCCTTTGGGGATGAAGATGGCGACGGTACTGTCGGAGTAGTGTTCCTTGGCCGAAAAAAGCTTGTCGTGGTAGCGGTGGCCGTCGGCACGATTGGCGTGGGGAAACGGGGCGGAAGGCAACTGGACGAGAATCAACTCGCCGTGAGGGGCGTAGCGCGCGGGCAGGTCGGCGCCGCGGGCGGACAGGGCCGCGAAGCAGAGCAAAGGTAAAAGTAGTAGTAGTCTCATGTTATTCTCCAATCTTCCGGCCGTCACCTTCGCGGCCGCACTTCAAAGACAATTTACGTTCGCGGTTGTGCGCGTCAGGGCAAATGACTGCCCGCGCCGGTCGTGCTCCAAAAGTCTTGGGCCAGGCGCGGATCACGCCTTCCAATCCAATCGCGAACGTGAAACAGAATTCGCGCCAAGCCCTTCGGTACGAGATTCGCGGATTCCCAAGCCGCAATTTGGCGACGCACCGTTACGTCGAGGGGTGTCTCGACTGTAAACCCCATTTCTGCGCACACCTTAGCAAGCTTTTCGTCTTCTGTGCAGATAGTCGCAACGCCATGCATCCGACAAGTTTCCACGAGCACCGCGTCTGCCAAATCGATTCCAAGCGAGTTGGCGGAACTCATTGCAGTTGTCGCCAGCCCGACCTCAACGGGAGAGACGACTATAGGAGCGGAAGCGAATTGTGCCAGCGTCTGAGCGGCCACCGCAGGGTTCACCCGGTAAACCTTTCGCAGCACTGCGTCGGCTTCCATCAGTGTGAGCACCGTGGTTAACCATCCTGCGCGACTCCGAATATAGTCGTCACAAACGGCCGAAGCCGGATGCCCTTCGAGAACACTATAGATTATCGGGGCGGCATCAAGTCCGCGCAGTGGAGAGTTAGAGGAAATAGTCATCTCCACTCAATTCGGGCAGATCGGACACCGCTGTTTGCGGGCCAAGCGGAATCTTCTTCGAGAAAACCTCGTCCCAAGTGGTGGCAGAACAAGGCCGGACCGTGATCTCACCCGCGCGCTTCTCAAGAGCAACTCGCCCTTGAAGGCCAAGCTCCGCGACCCATTCGGAAGGCAATTGGACCTTATGATCAGATTCGATGGTCGTGACTACCATTTCTCTATTCCTTGGCCATACGCACCCATCTGTTACATAATGAGTTTATTCTATCGAGTGTGACCGGGCAAGCGAGAGTGCAACGTTGCAATTCGCGGCTCTTCCGCCATTCACACTGTGCCATGCGAATTACCGCTTGATATCATCTCCCCAATTCGTATGGTCCGGTCCCGGCCACGGGTCGGCGTAGGCCCGCTGCTCCCACTCCTTCCATGCGGCCTGAAGCCGCGCGGCGACGTCGGGATGATCGGCGATCACGTTGTGCAGCTCGGTACGGTCGGCTTCCATGTCGTATAGCTCCCACGGGCCGCGCCATTTCTGCACGAGCTTCCACTTGCCGTCGCGTATGGCCTTGTTGCCCTCGTGCTCCCAAAAAATCGGCCGTTTGCGGTTCAACGGCTCGCCCGAAAAGGCAGGCCGCAGGCTGACGCCCTCCATCGGCAAAATGGCGTGGCCTTTGAACTCGGCCGGATATTTGCGCCGGCCAGGTCCACGGCGGTGGCCATGATGTCAATGACGTGGCCTGGCTGCTTTTCCAGGCTGCCATTGCGCTCGAGCGGGATGCCGGCCGGCCAGTGCGCGATGAACGGCGAGCTGATTCCGCCTTCGTGGGTGAAGTGCTTGTAGCGGCGGAAGGGCGTGTTGGCGAGCGTCGCCCAATTCATGCCCAGCACGACGTAAGACTGCGGGCTGCCAATCGGTCCCGGGCCGCGGGTTACGCCCGCCGGGCCGGTCTCCGCGTTGCCGCCGTTGTCGCTAAGGAAAACAATCAAGGTATTGTCCAACTCGCCGCGTTCCTTCAAGCCGGCCACCAGCTTGCCGACACTGCGGTCGATGCACTCGATCATCGCCGCGTAGACCGACATGATCGCGTCGAAGCGGTCCTTGCGATTCGGTGCGCGCGTCTCCCAGGCGGGCGAATCGTCCGGCCGCGGCGAGAGCGGCCAGCGGGGATCGACGATGCCTAGCGCGATCTGCTTGGCATGGCGGGCTTCGCGCAGCTTGTCCCAGCCGACCATGTACTTGCCGCGATAATGAGCGATCACGTCGGCCGGCGCCCGCAAGGGAAAGTGGACCGCGCCCTGGGCGATGTAGAGAAAGAACGGTTTTTTCTCCGCGCGGGCTTCGTCGATGAACTTCAGGCCCCATTCGGTGAAGAGGTCGGTGGAGTACCAGTCCTTGCCCAGCTCCGGAGAGTCCTTGCGGATTTCGCGGCCGTTGAGAAAGAGCGACTCGGTGCCGGGCCGGTCGAGTTCCTTGGGGAAATAGACCTCGCCGTACTTCGAGTTGAGCGATCGCATGAAGCCGCGCGTCCAGGGCGGCGTGCCGTTTTGCTGCCCCAAGTGCCACTTGCCGGTCATGGCGGTGAAGTAACCGGCCTGGCCGAGAACTTCGGCGATCGTCACGCAGCGTGGCAGCAGCCGGCCGTGGAAGCCGCGCGACTTCGGTTCCACCTTGTTGTCCAGCCAGCCCATGCCGGCCTGCTGCGAGTACAAGCCGGTCAAGAGCGCCGCGCGTGTCGGGCTGCACCGAGGCGTGTTGTAGAAATGCGTGAAGCGGACGCCCTCGGACGCCAGGCGGTCGAGGTTCGGCGTCGGCACCTCGCTGCCGTAGCAGCCGATGTCGGAGAAGCCCATGTCGTCGACGAGGACAACGATTATGTTAGGCCGCGACGCCGCGATCGCGGGCGGTGCCGAGAGGATCGCCGCGAATCCTGCCAAGACTAGCGCGCAGGCTGAAAGAGGACGTAGCATATTCGGTACACTTTCTGTTGAGTTCATTTCCCAAAGCAGCCCAAGATTGCAGCGTCTCCATGATACACTGCGCACCGGACGTTGTCACCCAACTGAAGTAGCCGAAATGCCGCAGAGTGTGATATACTTTATCGTGCCGAGGGGCACGCCATGCCGTTTTACTTCTTTGTCTGGACTCCGGAGATCGAAGAACACTTGGCAGAGCACGAGGTTTCTCCGGAGGAGTTCGAGGAAGTTGTGAGCGATCCCGAGTATGAAGACATCAGCCGATCATCGGGAAATCCGGTCGCGTTCGGGTCAACTTCTGAAGGCCGGTTCATCTGCTGTGTATTCAAACGTTTGGGGGACGATATGATTGAACCGGTCACCGCGTACGACGTGGAGAAATGAGTCAATGCAGCTAACGCCAGAACAACAGTCGGAATTGAGCCGTGCAAAGGCCGCAGGACAAAAGCGGGTCCGATTGTCGATGACTTCTCTGCAAAAGGAAGAGTGGGCAGCGGCAGCGCAACGTGAGCTGGAGGCCCAAGAGGAAAACGTCGAACGATTTCGCAAGATCAAGGCTGCGGCACAACAAGAAGGGTTCCTCGGCAACCTCCGCCGAGCTATCTCAGGCTCTCGCCGCCCCATCCATGAACTCGCCGCGGAGATCGGTCTGGAGGCACAGGCGCTTTCCGACTTTCGCGCCGGTGAAGCCGAATTGTCGGCCGCTGCATTAGATCGCTTGATTGCCGCGCTCGGCCTGCGGTTGATGCAAGAAATCCCTCGCTGAGCACGCCGGGGCCGGCTTTTCCGGCCTTGTGGCTCCCGTCCACGCTTTCCGGTGACAGCCATGCTCGTCGTCGACTCCCACGTGCAAATCCCGCTCGCCGAATTTGAGATCACCTTCGCGCGCAGCGGGGGGCCGGGCGGGCAGAACGTCAACAAGGTCAACAGCAAGGCGGTACTGCGGTGGGGCGTGCGCGGCTCGCCTTCGCTGCCGGAGGCCGTGCGTCAGCGGTTCCTGCAACGATACGCCGCCCGGCTGACCGGCGACGGTGAATTGCTGGTGACCAGCCAGCGTTATCGCGACGCGCCGCGGAACCTGAGCGACTGTCTCGACAAGCTCCGCGCGATGCTTCTGGCAGTGGCGACTCCGCCCAAACGCCGCCGGGCGACGCGGCCGACGCGCGGCTCCGTCGAACGCCGCCTTCAGGCGAAACGGCGGAAATCGTCCGCAAAACAGCACCGCCGCGTGCCGCGAGACGACTGATTTAAGCATCTCGGCGGAGCGAGCTGAGTACGATACCCACTTCTGGAAATCTACGCTATAATTAGGCGGGTTGAGCCAGTATCGTGTCGAAAAAAGACAGCTTCATGCCCCAAAATCAGGATATTGACGCCATTCTCCGTGAATGGCCCTATCAACCGGGCGTCATCAGCGCGCGGATCGTCCGCACGCCCGGCCGCCGCAAGGTGCTGCAAATGCGGATCGAACTGGGACTGTTGCAAATGGAATTCACCGGCCGGCCCGACGGCGAGAAGCCGGGCGGCAAGCCAACCTACCTGGAATACATTACCGAGGAACTGGGCGGCGACGACGTGCCGCAACTGCTGACCGACGAGCAGTGCTTCGAGATCGACCGCGAGTTCGTGCAATACTACCACCGGCGGATTTGCTGCCTCGCCCTGCGGGAGTTCGACCGCGCCGTGGCCGACGCCGACCACACGCTGGAATTGATGGATTTCGTGGCGAGCCATTCGCCCAGCGAGGAGTGGACCGCTTCGCACGAGCGCTACCGGCCGTTCGTCTACTTTCACCGCACGCAGGCGCTCGCTCTGGCAGTGCTGGAGAAATCGGGTCCGGAGGCGGCGATCGAGGAAATCAACAAGGGCCTTGAGGAAATGCGGAAGCTCTTCGTCCGCGCCGAGGCCGAAGACCAGTTCGACGACGACGAGCTGGTGCAACAGCTCGGAGAATTGAAGGAATCGTTGCGGAAGGAATATCAGGTGGGGCAGACGCTTGCCGAGCAATTGGCCGACGCTGTGGCCGCCGAGGAGTACGAGCGGGCCGCGCGGCTTCGCGACGAGATGGCCCGCCGCAAGGTCCCGCACGAGGGGAAGAAGTAGCCGCTTTTCCACGCGACCCATGCCTGCACCCCCCGCCGTCAGCATCATCGTTTCCTGCTGGAACGAAGAGAAGAATATCGAGAACGTCATCCGCGGCGTCGCGGCGGCGATGCCCGACGCGGAAATCGTCATCGTCCACGGCGGCAACGACCGCACGCTGGAAATCGCCAAGTGCCTGGCGGCCGAGTTTCCCCAAGTCTTGCCGATCCGCAACGAGAATGACCGCGGCAAGGGGCACGGCATCAAAACCGGCGTCGCACGCGCATCGGCCGACATCATGGCGCAGTTCGACGCCGATTTGCAGTTCTTCGCCACGGACTTGCCGGCCCTGGTGAAACCGCTGCTGGAGGGCCGTGCGGACGTAGTCCTCGGCTCGCGTTTTTTGCCCTCGTCGGACCGCGACGCCTACAAGCCTTCGTTCTTCCGCGACATGGGAAACCGCCTACTGGCCGGCTACGTCTCTTTGTTGATCGGCCAAAAAGTGACCGACGTGACCGCCGGCACGAAGTCCTGGACCCGCGGCGCGATCGAGAAGATCGACTTCCGCGACGACCGCTACAGCTACGAGGCGGAGATCGTCGTCCGCGCCGGGCTGCTGCGGCAGCGGATCATCGAAATCCCCGTTTCCTACGCCAGCCGCAGCGAGGGCGAATTCGATGCACCGCAGCAACCTGGCGGTGATCAAAGCCGGAATGGTGATCATCGTCAAGTGTTTTGCTTGTTGGATTCGGACGCTGTCTACGCGAAAGAAATGACCGCCGCATGACCACGCCCATCACAAAAAACGATCGCATCCTCGTCACCGGCGCGGCCGGGTTCCTCGGTTCGCACGTCGTGCCCGCGCTCGAAAAGGCGTTTCCCGCGGCCGCGCTGGTGACCGTCGGCCGCAAAGACTACGATCTCTTGGACCAGTCGGCCACCGAGCGAATGTTCGCTGACCTTAAGCCGACGATCGTGGTCCACTTGGCGGCCAAGATCGGCGGCATCCTCGCCAATCGCAGCTACCCGGCCGACTTCTGCTACGAGAACCTGCTGGGCACCGTGCTTGTGTTCGAGGCGGCCCATCGCGCGGGCGTGCGGAAGCTGGTCGGCTTCATGGGCGGGTGCAGCTACCCGGCAACGGCTCGCTCGCCCATCGGCGAAGACCAGTTCTGGCAGGGCTATCCGCAGCCGGAAAGCGCCCCGTACTCGGCCGCCAAGCTGATGCTCCTGCTACTTTCCAGTTCCTACCGCAAGCAGCACGGCTTCAACTCGATCGTGCTCGTGCCGGGCAACATGTACGGCGAGTTCGATAATTTCAATTTGGAGGCGGCGCACGTCGTGCCGGCGATGATCCGCAAGTTCATCGAGGCCCGCGAGCGCAATGTGCCCCGCGTCTCCTTTTTCGGCACCGGGCGGCCGACGCGGGACTTCGTCTACGCGGGCGACGTAGCGGCGCTCGTGCCGCGGTTCATCACCGACTACGAATCAAGCGATCCGGTGAACATTTCCACGCAGACCGAGACGTCCGTCCGCGACCTGGCGGCCACTATCGGCGAGCTGACCGGCTACCGCGGCGAAATCTTCTGGGACACGGCGCATCCCGACGGCCAGATGGTGAAGATTTACGACGCCGCCCGGCTGCGGAGCTTGGGCATGTGCTGCCCGACGCCGCTGGCCGCCGGCTTGAAGCGGACGATCGCCTGGTTCGAGGCCAATCGCGGCGGGAGCGGCGTACGGCTATGAACGTCTTCGTGCTGGGCGGCCAGGGCTTCGTCGGGTCGGCCTTCGTGCGCGCCTGCAAGCGGCACCGCGTCACCGCGATTACGCGGCAGAACTACGACCAGCACCGCGGCCGCGCCTGCGACCTGTTCATTAACGCCAACGGCAATTCCAAGAAGTACCTGGCCGACCAGGAACCGGCCGCCGAATTCGACGCCTCGGTGGCTTCCGTGCTCCGCAGCCTGATCGACTTCCCCGCCAAGCGCTACGTTTACTTGAGCACGATCGACGTTTATCCGTGCGTCGACAATCCTCGCCGCAGCCGCGAGGTGGCCGCCATCGAACCGGCAAAGCTCTCTCGCTACGGGCTGCACAAATACCTGGCGGAACAGCTCGTCCGCAGCTACGCCTCACGCTGGCTGATCTGCCGCTTGGGCGGCATGGTGGGCGAGGGAATGTGGAAGAACTCGATCTTCGATATCCTCCACGACCGGCCGCTGCGCGTTTCCGCCAAGTCGCAATACCAGTTCATGAACACCGACGACGTAGCAAGAATCGTATTGTCGCTCCTCCGCCGGCAGACGGAACATGAAGTTTTCAACGTCTGCGGCGCGGGCTGCATCTCCCTGGCCGAGGTCGCGGCCTTGGCGGGCAAGCCGCCGCCGCAATACGCTGTCGACGCGCCCCGCGTCGAGCGTTACGAGGTCAACGTTTCAAAGCTGCTAGCGATAGTCCGCGTGCCCGAAACGGTCGCAACCGTCCGGGCATTCCTGCGCTCACTTAAATCGTTGTCGTGATGCCAGGCTCAGCCTGGTCAACGCGCGCGGGCCCGCGCGACACGGGCCAAAACAGAATCCCGCCGGCCATGAGCAGCGCCAAGACAAGGCCGGCAATCGTGAGCCGCTGGCCCGCGGCAAAGCTGGCCGGTTCGAAGATCATTTCCACCTTCCGCGTGCCGGCGGGCACCACGCAGGACAGATACTCGCCGTAGGCCGGTTGCAACCTCACCGGCTTGCCGTCCACCGTCGCCCGCCAGCCGGGGTGATAGCGCTCGGAGACGACAAGAAGCTGTCGCGTGGGGGCAACGGTCTCGATTTCCATCCGGCCGGGTCGCTCGTTCTTGATGTTCGCCGTTCCCGGCGAGCCGAACTCTAAAGCAGGGTCGAGTGGCCGATCGAGAAGAGCTGTCGTCGCCGGGTCGATCGAGTACGCAGCCTTCACGAGGTCCTCTTCCTTGCAAGCGGCCGTTTGCGAAACCAGCCGCGCCCGCGGCATCGGAGCGGGGGACGCCAACCATTGTTCATTGTTCTTCACCCAATGGATCGAAGCCAGGCGCAGGGCCGGGATGTCCAGCATGATCTGGCCGTTGGCTCCGCGCAGCAACACCGGCATGCGCTCTTTCGGAGCGATTGCCGTATAGCCCTTCATCAGTTCGTATCCCATCACAGCCAGCATGTTTCCGTGGTCGCTGTCCGTGCCGAGGAGGCAGAGCCGGCCCGCATCGGTCTTCGGCGGCGTGGAAACCGAGGCCTCGATCGCGGTCAGCGATTCCATAGGCCGCAGCGCCGGCTCTTTGGGTGTAACGGAAGCGGCCATTCCCGGTAGCGGCTCATGGGGAGGATTCCAAAGGTATTGATACATATTGAACCAGCCGATTTCTCCCGCGGTGAGAAACACGATGCCGTAGACGCCCCAGCGCGCGCCTCGCGCGGCCGCCGCCACCAGGACTACGGCGCAGGCCACGAGCGCAAAGCCCGACACGATCTCCGCCGTGGAGCCCAAGAGCTGCGCCGATGCGCTGGTCGGCTGGGAGGCGATCGCCAGCGCCGCGACGGCCGTGATTGCCGCCAGCAGAAATACGACGCCCAGCGGCCACAGCGCCGACCACTTGATCCGCTCGCCGGCGCGCTGCAGGGCCAGCAGGTCGGCCAGCGCAACCGCGGCGAGCACGGCCATCGCCAGCTCCGTGAGCATCGAGTAACGAGACGGACAGCGCAAGGGGAGCGAGCTGATGACGGGCAATTGCGAGACCAGCAAGTAAACGCCGCCGTATTTCCCCAAGGCCATGCCGAGCATGAAGAGCGCGAAGAGGAAGGTCGCAAGCACGAACCGCCGCTGCGGCAGCTTGCGCCAGCGGATCGCCAGCCAGGCCAGTGCGACGGTGGAAAAGGCGGTGGTATAAAGGCCCATTTCGTGCGTGTTGGCGTCGATGACTCGATGCTCCGCGTAGTACCGCCCTTTCAGCGCAAACGGGGCCCAAAGCTGGATGATGTTCAGCGGGTGCATCGAGCCCCACGAGCGAAACTCAAGCGTCGTCTCCGCGCGGTCGGAGTTCGAAAGTCCGTCCCACGTCGGCAGTAGCTGGACCGCGCCGATGAGAAAACCGATCGCGACGGCCGGCGCCACAGCGCGATCCGCCGCCAGTCGCCGCCGTTGAATGACCGCCAGAGCACTACGGCGATTTCCCCGAGGAGGCAGAAGATGAGGAACTGCGGATAACCGGCCAGGTGCTGCAAGCCCGTCAGCAGCGCGACGGCCAAGGCCGCCAGGGCGACGTGCCTCAAGTCCTTCGCGCACATCAGCACGTCGCACGCCAGCAGCAGCCAGGGCAGCAGCGAGACGACGCCCAGCGCGTTCATGTGCATGAAGTGCAAGATGCCGAAGCCGCTGAAGGAGAAGATCATTGCTCCGATGAGCGCGCCGGCGGCTTCCACGCTCCACCTTCGCAAGAGCACGAACATCCCCGCGAACATCACCACGTAGTTCAGCAGGAACTCCAGATTGAAGGCCAGTTCCACCGGCAGGGTCCGGTAGAGCAGCCAGTGCAGCGGATGACAGAATCCGGCTTCGCCCTCGGAGTGGATGTAGTAGCCGCAGAAGAAGCGCGGCGTCCAGAGGAAGCTGTCGCCGGCCTTGAGCGCCAGCGAATAGATGCAGCGATACGGTATGTGAAGGTTCTTGACGTCGTCGTAGGTGTAGAGGCGGTTTGTCCAAATCGGCCACGAAAGCATGACGAACAGGCCCAGCGCGGTCAATACGAGTAGCCAAGCGGCGCGCTCGTCGCCTTGCCGCGGCTCGCGCGCCTGCTCGGGGCTGGGCTTCGCGGTCCCGCCGGCCGCGATCGTGTTGTGCGTCATCGCATCAATCTCCGGTGTTGAATTCCATAGGCGCGGGCGAGGCGAAATAGGCCTTGCCGTCGGCGGCAAGCACTTTGACGACCAGACTGTGCCGCCCCTTTGGCCATGTGTTGAAACCAAACGACCGCTGGTAGCCGCAGTTGTCCAACCGCCCGCTGCTGAGCGTCTCCACCATCTTGCGGGCCGCCACGACCTCCGGTCCAGCGGCGGCGTCCGGCGCGGCACTCTGTTTGGCCTTTTCCTCAGCGTCTTTGATCGTTTTCTCCGCGGCGTCTTTGAGGGCCTGGACGACCTCCGGGCGTGGAACGCCGTAGAAAGTCGGGTAGAGCGTACCGTCGATCTGCAGGAAGACGCCGCCGACCGCGTCGTTTCCCTCCGTATTCAGCGCGCAGCCGCGAATGACCAGATTGCCCCTGTCCTTCATAAGCTCTGGCGGAGTCAGTTGCGCCGGCTTGGGTAGAACGGGCAACGACGCGGAAGGAAGGGCGTAGCGCTCGGCGCTTCCTCCCGGGGCAAAGACGTTCCACTTGAATTTCTTCAGCAAGGCGACGCCGCCCTCGCGCGGTTCGGGCGAGTTCGTCGATCCGCGAAGCACGTCGTCGGGCTGCGTGTCCGCAGTGGCAAGCACGAAAATCCGGTACTCTTTGGCCAGCTTTTCCTCTGTGGCGGTCTCGAACGCTTTGATCGTCGAGAGGACGAATCCCGCCACGATCAGTGCGAACATACCGCCCCACAGGGCTGCTATCCAGTGGGTCGCTATCGAGGGCGCCGCTATCGGCCGTGCTGCAATCGCGCCCCGGCGGTCTTCGCTGGCCAGGCAAGTCAAAATGCCGTAGATGCCGATGACCGCCAGGCCGGAAAAGGTTGCATAGCGCGTCGCCAGCGCCTCGCCGATAGGAAACGCCGATCGTCCCACGGTGGTCGCGCCGTCCGCTAAAAACGCATAGAGGATGATGCCCAGCCAGAGCGAATAGGCACTGCGCGTGCTCCTCGCCAGACACAGCGCGGCGGAAACCAGTGCCAGCGCGACGATCATCACGCCGGTCGTCATGGCCAGCGGAATCACCGCGTCCGCTATGTTCACGCGCGAGATGGGATCGCTCGTGGGTAACGTGCCGTGCAAGGGCACGATCGGAAAGAGCGCGCCGCCAAGATAGGTCAGTCCGTATTGCGGTGAAAGCCCCCAGGGCGGATGGTCCTTGGGATGCTGGTAGCCCCAGAAGTAGAGAAACCATGCGGCGATGCCGAGCGCGCCCCAACTTACGAAGTAGATAGTCTTGCTCCGCCGCGCTAGCGGCAACAGTTCCAGCGGCACGAGGCCCGCGATCCACACCAGCGGCCCGGACCCGCCGGAACAAGTTGCCACGACCGCCGCGACGATTGCGCCCGCGTATTTCAAACCCCGCCAGCGCGGCCGGTTCATCAGGTAAAGGCAATAGAGTGCGGCGACAGCGGATGTGGCGATCATCACAAACCCGATCTGCCAACCGAACAGCAGATTCTGGCACTGCCGCAGGCCCATCACCAGAAACGCCACCGGAACCATCAGCCACAGCCGGTACGGCGACGCGCACTCCCGCCGCAGCACGCTCAACAGGATCGCCAACATGCCCAGCAACATGGCCTGGCTCACCCACATTTCCGCGACGACGTTCCAGCGCGTGACGAACGCCATCACGTACATCAGCATTTTTGGAATGCAGTGGCGGTGCTCGTTGTGCTGCTTCCAGAAGTCGGCGAGCGTGAGCGTGCCCGCATTGTGCTTCATGAACACCGGCAGCAGCCCCCACTGGTCTTCCCAGACCACGTTGACGCCGAAGTGGGCCACGTAGTAGAAGCCCAGAAGCACGGGGACGAGTATCAGCGCCCCGGCGATCCAGTTGGAATATGGCGCCGCGGCAGCCGCGATGGAGCGGACAAAGCGCAGCGGCTCCTCCTGCAAATTATCCGCGCTAGACGTGGCCGCGGTTGCCGTTTCAGTGCCATGCTGCGATTTCACTTGCCTTCGTTCCTTGCCGTGTATTCTCGCTATTATAATCTCCCGAAGCACTATTTCCAGCCTTCGAACCACTTCACGTGCGCGCCCTCGATGGCCGATACGGGATCGGGGCATTGGACGTCGGCTTCGCCGTTCCACGACGCCTGCTGCGCGAGAAGGTAGCTCAATTGCTCGGACCAGGCGGAGATGTACGGGCTTTCGTCCATCGACCCTTCGGGAATCGGCGGCGGGCCTCGCGGCGGCGTCTGCGGCGCCTGCGGCAAACCGCCGATAATCCATAGCCGGTGGCCGCCGCCGAGCGCGCCGCGGACTCGATCAAGCACCGGCTGAATCGGCTCCCCCTCGCCCATCCGCTGCTTGAAGAGATCGTAACGTTGCACCCGCAACTCGCCAAGATCGGGAAGCGCCGTCCAGGGCGCCTGCGCCGTGATAGTATCGCGAGAAAGTGACGCCCCGGTACCACGGCGCGAGCACGATCAAATCGTCCTTGCCCGCGCGCTTCTCCAAGTGTTGGGCGATGAGGTCCACGTTTGTCATGCGGATGTGGCAGTTGCTCCAGGCCGCGGGCGCGGTCAATGCCAACAGCACAGCGGCGAGGCACAACCGCGCAACGCGGCCGATCTGCCCCGCAAGCGCGCTCGCCTC
Source organism: uncultured Planctomycetia bacterium (assembly GCA_963780045.1). Taxonomy (GTDB): domain Bacteria; phylum Planctomycetota; class Planctomycetia; order Pirellulales; family Thermoguttaceae; genus JANXQG01. The sequence goes on from CAVZZZ010000001.1 coordinate 454,587, forward strand.
AAAGACGGCGTCGAAACTGGCCGCCAGCACTGCCATCAAGGGCATGTAGTACCAGACGTTGGTTGTTTGACTGACGAAGAAAATGAACCCCGCGAACGCCGCAATGCCCGCGACAACCGTCGCCCCGGCAAAGATGCCGGCATCGTAATAAGCAGGGGGCAAGGAGCTGTTAGCAGGGAGTACGGCCGCCGGTTTCCGGCTGCCCGCTCCCTCCTCTTTGCGACGTTCACCAACGGCGCTGGCCGCGGCCTGGATCGCGGCCGCCAAAGCAAGCAGGGTAACGCCCAGCCACACCCAGACCGCAAACGCGCCGGCAGAGTTCGTGGCTGCGGAAAGTGCTCGCAGGACTAGCGAAAGCGTTACTGCAGTATGCAGAATTCCGCGCCACTGGCTTTGCCGGGTGAGCGGATCGGCATACGGCAAAAGCGAAACCGCCGCCAGCAAGCCGATGCCGCCCGTGACGAGGACCGGCTTCCACGTTCGGCGCAAAAGCGCGATCACCGTGCTGGCCCCGCCCAGCGCGAGCAAAATGACCGCGTTGAAGTACATGGCTTGCGCCGCCAGCACCGCGGCGACCAGGCCCAGGACCAAATGCCGCGCGGTCGGTTCGCTCGCGGCCTTCCACACTTGCGCGTACATCAACAAGAGAAGGAAAAGCCCCAGGCCGTATCCGCGGACTGTATCGCCGAAGCAAATCACCGTCGGGCAGAGGGCGAACAGCGCCAGCGCCAAGACGGGAAACCCTCGCCCCACTTGCCAGGCGGCCCACCAAATCGCCGCAAGGGTTGCCAGGCCGACCATCAGCCCCAGGACCCGCAGCGAGCCGTCCGACGAGTCATAGAACGCGGTCCAGCCTTTGACCGTCGCCGGCCAAAGCGCGGGGAAGGTGTCGATCGCCAGGTCGCGCCAGAAGTCGGAAAAGGTGGGACTGAGAGCAATGTTGACGATCTGCACCTCGTCGCGCCACAAGGCCCCGCGATGGTTCAAGAGCACGAAGTGGCAGACGACGGCATAGAGGGTCATCGCCACGCAGAGGCTGAACTCGCACCAGCGCAGGCCTCGATCTCGTCGGCGCGTCGTGGCGAGGACCCGCCCGCCGGCGCTGCCGGCACCGCCGTCGCCAGCGGCGGCGTTCCCGCCCCGTCACCAACGGTTGCCCGCTTTCTCTTGCCGCGGCTCATGGGCTGGCCGCCTCGCGCGCGACGGTTTTCAGCCCGGCTAGCTCCTCTTCCAGCCTTTGCACGCGGCCTTCGAGGTCCGATACGTGCTTTTTCCGCTCGAAATCCGCGGCCAGCCGCTCGGCGACCAGGTCGTCGGCGATCAACTGCCGCTGGAAGTAGTACATCAGCACCGTGCAGAGATACTTGCGGCCCATCTCGCGCAGCTTGAGCTTCGACTCGCCCCAGGTCCGCCCGTACCAGCGGATCGGCACCTGCGCGATCTCGTAGCGGCGGATCAGCGCGCTAAGCGACAGTTCCAACGTGATGTTGAAGTGGCTCGCCCGGTAGGGGCCGCAGTCGCGGACCACGGCGGTGCGATAGGCCTTGAAGGCGTTGCTCAGGTCGTTGAAGCGGGTCCAGAAGAGGAACTGAATGCACTTGTTGACAATGCGATTGAAAACCAGCTTCACCTTGGGGTAGTGCTCGACCTTGGACCCCTTGATGAAGCGAGAGCCGTAGACGCAGTCGTACCCTTCGAGGATTTTGCGGTAATAAACGATCACGTCCTGGGGATCGTCGGAGAGATCGGCCATGTAGATCACCACGACGTCCCCTTCGACCACTTCCAGGCCGGCGCAGACCGCGCGGCCGAAGCCGCCCGGAGGCGTGCGGTTGACCGTGCGGACGTTGGGGTCGGCGGCGATCAGTTCGGCGATCACCCGCGCCGTGCCGTCGCGGCTGTTGTCGTTGACGACGATGATCTCGTACGGGATGCGGTTCTCGTCGCGGACCACGCGCTGCAACTCGGCCACGCACTTGCCGATGTTCTCTTCCTCGTTGTAGGCCGGAATGACGATGGAAAGTTTCATGGGAAAGGGCGCGGAGCAGGGGGCGGGGAGCGGGAAGAAACCGGTCACCACTTTTTAGGCACAGAATATCTTCTCCAGTTTGGCGCGGTTATCGTCCAGCCAGCGGTGGATGTCGCGGACGATGGTTTGCGGGCTGCGCGAGGGCCGCCAGGAAAGCTCATTTTGCGCCTTGCGGCAGTCGGAAATGTAAATCCGCAGATCGACGCTGCTGGTATCGGGAACCGGGGTTATAGAGACGCTGTTTCCCGTCTCCGCCGCGCACATCTCGGTCAGCTCCTTGAGCGAGACAGAGACCTCGTTCCCGCCGCCGATATTGTATATCCGCCCGTCCCACACTTCCGGCGTCCGCAACTGGGCCACCAAGAGGTCGAAGAGGTCGTCGACGTGCAGCACGTCGCGGGCTTGCTTGCCCGTGCCGCCGTAGCCGACGTAGCGAAGCGACTTGTGGAAATAGTGGCTCGCCACCCATAAAGTGACCACGCCTTGATCGACTTTGCCCATCTGCCAGGGGCCGGCCAGCACACCGCATCGGTTGATAATGGCCTTCATGCCGGTCCCGTAGACGTATTCCTGCAACAAAAGCTCGCACGCCAGCTTGCTCGCCCCGTAGAACGAGCGGGCGCCGTCCAAGGGGAATTCCTCGGCGATACCGCGCGGCGAATAGCCGGGCAGGTCATCCTTGCCGGACCAACGGAAGCGGTCCGGTTCTTCGCGCCATTGAAGGCCGTTCAACGTACACATCGGATAGACGCGGCTCGTGCTCAGCAGGACGAAACGGGCATTCCGCAGCCGCGCCGCCTCCAGGCAATGCATCGTGCCGACCAGGTTGTTGTTCAATACGTACTTCGGCGAGCCGCCCACGCCGGCCTGAACCGAAGGCTCCGCGGCGCAATCGATCAAGAGGTCGAAATCGCCGAGACTTTCGTAGTCCTCGGTGCAGCGGATGTCGCCGTGCTGGAACTTGACTCCGGCTTCCTGCAAGCGGGACACGTTAAGCTCGCTGCCGCGGCGGTGCAGGTTGTCGAAGGCCGTCACCGCGGTGGCGGGCAAAAGTTGCTTGAAGCGCAGCGCCAGGCTCGATCCGACAAAGCCCGCGCCACCCGTGATCAAAATGCTTTCGCTTTTCATGCCAACTTACGCCAACCGCTTCGCGAACGAGCAGAATATCTCGTCCATGATCCGCTTGAGGTCGTACCGGTACGACCAGCCCGGATAGTGCTTCTGGAACTTGCGCGTGTCGCTGATGTACCAGATGTGGTCGCCGATGCGGTTGGTGTCCGAATAGGAAACGTCCATCGGCTTGCCCGCCATTTGCTCGCAGAGGGCGATAGCCTCTTGCATCGAGCAGTTGCTGTGCCGGCCGCCGCCGGCGTTGTAGACCTCGCCGGGCCGGGGCGTCTGGTAGAACTGCCAGAACATGTTGATCAGGTCGAAGGAGTGGATGTTGTCGCGAACCTGCTTCCCCTTGTAGCCGAAAACCGTGTATGTCTGCCCGGTGATCGCGCACTTGACCAGATAGGAGAGGAAGCCGTGCAGCATCGTGCCGGAATGGCCAGGACCGGTCAGGCAGCCGCCGCGGAAGATGCCGGTCTTCATGCCGAAGTACCGTCCGTACTCCTGCGCCAAGGCGTCGGCGGCCAGCTTGGAGACGCCGAAGAGCGAATGTTTCGTCTGATCGACCGACATCGTTTCGTCGATGCCGTGCTCGGCGAAGGGGTGGCCGGCGGCCACTTCCCAGCGCGTTTCCTCTTCCACCAGCGGCAGGTAGTTGGGATTGTCGCCGTAGACCTTGTTCGTAGAGGTAAAGATGAAGACCGCGTCGGGGCAGTGCTTGCGCGTCGCCTCGAGCATAACCAGCGTGCCGTTGGCGTTGACGGAGAAGTCCGTCGGCGGGTCCTTGGCGGCCCAGTCGTGCGAGGGCTGAGCGGCCGTGTGGACGATCAGGGTGATGTCCTTGCCGTAGTGCGCGAATATCGCGCCGATTCCGTCCGTATCGCGGATGTCGACGTCGTGGTGCGTATAGCGGGGAATGGCGGCGACGAGTTCGCGGCGGCTCCATTCGGTCGAGGCGTCCGGGCCGAAGAAGGCCTGCCGCATGTTGTTGTCGATGCCGACGACGTCGAACCCCTTGGAGCTGAAAAAGCGGACCGACTCGGCCCCGATCAGCCCGGCGGAACCCGTGATGATTGCCACGCTCATTTGCCGCACTGCCCCGCAGGAAATGTCCACACTATGCCAAACCTTCAAGTTTAGCATACGGGCAAAACAGCAGCAATCACGCGCATCCCCCGTCGGGCGGGAGTCCAAATACACGAGTTTCTATTCCTCGATTTTCCCAATTCTGCCATACTACGCCGCATGTCCGCCAAACCCTTGCGATTGTTCTTCTGCGCCGGCGAGCCCAGCGGCGATTTGCATGCGGCCAACCTGATTCGGCGGCTGCGCGAGCGCTCGCCGGAATTGGAGGCGGTGGGCTACGGCGGCCCGCGGATGGCGGCCGCCGGCTGCCAACTGCACACCGACCTTACCGAGTTGGCCGTGATGTGGTTTCTCCGCGCTGGCCAATCTGCACAAGTTCTGGAACCTGTGCAGCCGTGCCGACCGCTACTTTCGCCACCACAGGCCCGACGGCGTCGTGCTTATCGACTATCCGGGCTTCAATTGGTGGATCGCGTGGCGGGCGAAGGTCCACGGCATTCCCGTCTTCTACTACACGCCGCCGCAGATTTGGGCCTGGGCCACCTGGCGAGCGAAAAAGATGCGCCGCCTTGCCGACCACGTGCTTTGCAGCCTTCCTTTCGAGGAACCGTGGTTGCGCGAGCGCGGCTGCAATGCCACCTTCGTCGGCCATCCCTTTTTCGACGAAGTGCGGCGGGAGACGCTGGACGAGCCATTTCTAAGAAACCATCGCGGTGCCGCGAGACCGCTGGTGACGATCCTGCCCGGCTCGCGGACGCAGGAGGTGCTGCACAATCTGCCTTGCTTCTTGAAGGCGGCCGCGCGCGTGCGGGAAGCGGTGCCCGCGGCGCGGTTCGCCGTCGCTGCGTTCAAGCCGGCCCATGCGCGGATGGCGGCGGAAATGGCGGCGCGGACTCAGCAGTGGGAATTGAAAAATGCAAATTGCAAATTGCAAATTGCAAATTGCGATGCTGGGATCTCGGATTTCGGATCTCAGATTTCAAACGTGCAATTGCCTGAAGTAACCACCAAACCCACTCTGGAAATCTATTCCGGCCGCACGCCGGAGCTGATGCGCTTGGCGAGCTGCTGCATGGCCTGCTCCGGCTCGGTCTCGCTGGAACTGCTCTATCACGCCAAGCCGACGGTGATCCACTACCGCATTAGCCCGCTGGCTTACGCGGTGCAGAAGCGGTTTCGCAAGGTGAAGTACATCACGCTGGTGAATCTGCTTTCCACGAGCGAGCTTTATCCGGCCGATCTGACCCCTTACGATCCGGCCCAGCCCGACGCCGAGAAGGTCTTGTTTCCCGAATACTTGACCTGTAAGGACAAGTCGGAGGCCGTGGCGGGGCACGTCGTTCAGTGGCTGACGGACCCCTCCTTGCTGGACCGGAGGGTCGCCGCCTTGGAAGCCTTGAAAGCCCAAGTTGCTCACGGCGGCGCATCGGACCGCGCGGCGGAGTATATCTTGCACGCCCTCAACCCTTCGGGTTCGTCAACCGGCCGAGGAACAGAATCGTGCCGGTTTTCACGTCGCGAATGGCGAACACGAACGGCCGGTCGGCGCGAAAAGTGGGGATGAAGGGCACGGCCGCTAGCACCGCCGCGCGCGCCATTGCTACGCCGGTGGCCGCGGCCGCCTCAGTCCCTTTCTCGTTGACGTCGACGAACGCCTTGTGCGCGACGTAGGCGATGTAGAGCTTGTTGGCAGGGTCTTGGCTAGCGGAAATGCCGTCGAACTGGGCGCCGCCGGCGGGCGACGGGACCTCGAACGCGCGGACCATGCCCAGCTCCTTGAGCGTATCGTTCATTTTGTACTCGGTTTCGAGCTTGAACCGCGGCAGATCGACATTGACCTCGCGGCCATCCAGTTTGCCGATCCAGGCGGCGAGGTTCTTGCTGGTGAGCTTCTCTTCCAGCGCCGCCAGGCCGTCGGCAGACTGCGGAACGATCGCTACTATTGCCAGGTCACCGCCCTTGTAGGGTAGTTCGGCCATGAGGAAGCCATCCTTGCCCGGATAAAGGTTCTTCTTCTCCTCGGTCGGCCGGCCGCGGGAGATCGTCCGCGGCGTGGCAAACGGGCTGCCGTCGCCGTTGAAGGCACCGTAGCGAGATTCCTCCAGGCCGTACTTGTGCATCATCGGCACGCGGACCTTCTCTCCGGTGGCAAGCGTGAAATCCTCGTCCTTCGTTTCCTTGGCGTCAAAGGGCTGCGACCATTCGCCCTTGAAGTAAATGGCGTTGGTCAGCACCAGCCGCGTCATGGCGTCGATCGAGCCGGCCGGCATCAGGTCGCGAATCCGCTGATTCGTCTGCTCAGCGACCCAGGCGTTGATCCTTTTCCGCTCGGCTTCGGAATTGCTCCTGAATTCGGCTGGAAACGCCCCGCCCGTCTTGTAGAACCTGTGGATCGTCGCCAAGTAGTCGGGCGCGAAGGGATAAGTCTTTTCCGCCCACAAGGCGTTTGCCACGCGAAGCTCGTACAGGTCGACCTTCGGCGTGTAACGCTCGTTCAGTGCGGCGATGCCCGCGTGGATGAGTGACATGTTCCAGGGAAGCGATTCGGCTTCGCCGCCGCTGTTTCGGGCGGCCGCGGGGAAACAGAGCACCTTGCCCATCTGCATGGCCGTTTCGCCCCGCGCCTTCAGCGGTCATCGCCAGTGCGTTCAGCACGGAATAAGGCGAGAAGAAGAGATTCTTGCCCGGCTTCTCCTTGGCCAATTGCCGGTAGAGATCGGCGGCCAGGCCGTTGTCGGCTTGGGTCGCGTCGTTCGTCTGGGCCGGAGCGGGCATCGCGGCCGAAAGCTCCTTGGCCCGATCGGTGACGGTAGATATGGCAATGATCAGCGCGGCCGCGCCGGCAACGGGGGTTATTTGCTTGAAAGTTGACATGTCATTTTACCTCGTTTCCCAACAATTCGGCGGTCCGCGGGTTTCACATTGACGAACGCTAGCGGGCCATTATAGTATACGGAATACGGTGGCGATTTATTCTGTTCCAAAGGGCTGCGACGGCTTAGAATAGAAGGGGCCAGTCTGCCGACCAAGGCAAAATGGGGAAAAGAGCTTCCCCTCCCAATCCGGCCGAAATAAAAGGCGGCGTCAAGCCATGCAACACGAAACTTCCTCGTCAAGTCTTGCTGATTCGCGGGCAACGGATGAGCGCTCCTTCGACCGGGCGATAGCAAAGGTTCGACAGTACAGCCGACTCCAGGACGATTGGGATCACGATGGTGGCCGGCGCCCTTCGGAACAAGCCGTTGGCTATGCGGAAAGACTATTGGTGTGCTTGGAAACGAAACCCGACTTAACCGCTCCGTACGTGGCCCCGATCGACGGCGGCGTTTACATCGAGTGGCGAATCAACAACGCGACACTATATCTGGAGATTGACGCGAGCTCCGTTTTAACGATCTTCCGTGAAAGCGGAGCGGTGAAGCACTCGACGGAAATCCCTCATTCAAACCTTGACGCGGCGATCGCTCTGGTCGAGCAGTTCCACAGTCACGTCAAATAGCCGGGCGGACGAGAGTGCCTGACACTACCGCCACTTCTCCATCGCGCGAGTTTCGAGAAGACGATTATCTCTACCGGCGCGTACTGACGGTCCACGTGAACGGCAATTTCGTAACCGACGCCCATTGCTCGACCGAGCAATGGCGCCGAAACTTGTCTGTCGATTGGTCGGCTCTGCGCGACAATCCTGCAGACGTGGTGAAAGAGGACCCCGGATTCTTGATCCGCATTTCGGTGGGCGACTGCCGGTCTATCGGCCTCTCGGTCCGCTATGAACCTGAGCCGGACAATCCGTCGCATTGCGTCTTGCTGCTGCCCGAGGAGACGAAGACCAAGCCGGCGATCGCCACGATTCGAAACGAGTTCTTGAAGAAAGCCGTGCTGCTGAGGGCTGTGCATGGGCACGTGACCGAGATCGGGCCGGCAACGCGCTGAGGATAATACGGGACTTAATGATATAATGCATCTCAACCATAGCAGAGGACCTACCGGAATGAAACATGGTGCGGTCGGGCAGTTGGCGGGCAGGCTGGTCCTGCTGACAATTCTCTTGGCAGGCTTGGCACAAGCGGCCGACGCGCCGCCGGCAAAAGCGCCGGCAGCGGAGTCCGACAAGCCGCTTATCTGGGCCGCCGACGCCGAAGGCGGCGCGCCGTACATCTCCTTGGACCCGGCACATCCCGGCCAGTACATCGGCTTCGAAGTCGATCTCATCAAGGCCCTGGAAAAAGAAATTGGCAGGCCGATCCAATTCAAGCAATTCAACTTCACCAACCTTGCCTCGGCGCTCAATCGCGGCGACATCGACTTTGCCATGAACGGCATGGAGAAGACGCCCGACCGCGAGGAAAAGTTCCGCCTCTCCTGGCCCTACTACGTTTTCACGTTGCAACTCGTCGTCCGCAAGGATGAAACGCGCATCAATTCGCTGGACGATTGCCGCAAGCCAGGCATCCGCGTCGGCACGCTCGGCGACACGGCCGCTTCGCGACTGCTGACGCAGGAAAAAATCCCTTTTCGCACCTATGACAGCCAAACGACGCCGTACAAGGATCTGGAGCAGAACCAGCGTGACGCGGTGCTTCTGGATTTGCCGATCGCGGCGCAATACACCAAGCGCGATCCCGAGTTCGACAACAAATTGAAGTTCGTCGGCAAGCCGATTTCACCCGGTTTTTACGTGGCCGTCTTCCGCAAGGAAAACGAGGACTTGGCGGCTCAGTTCGACGCGGCGATCAAACGCCTGCGCGACGACGGCACTCTTCGCAAGATTTATGAGAAGTGGGACCTGTGGAATGACGACCAGGGACCCCTGGAAACCGGCAAGCTTAAACAGACCCTGCACACGTCGGCGACCAAGTGGACCTTTCAGGAATTCTTTCCGCGACTGCTTTTCGGCGTCGATTTTCCGCACTACTTATTGGGCGGCGCCGTAATGACCGTCTGTTTGACGGTGCTCGGCTTCCTGCTGGCGATGGCGATCGGGCTGCCCGTGGCGACCGCGCGGCTCTACGGACCGGCGCCGCTGCGCTGGCTGGCGATCGTCTACGTCGAGTTCTTCCGCGGGATTCCTGTACTCCTGCTACTTTACTTCCTCTATTACAGTCTTCCGGAGCTCGCGCCGGTCTTGCACCTGCAACCCGAAACGCTAAAGCTCAATGCGTTCCTTGTGGGCGTGATCGGCTTCGGCCTGAATTACGGGGCCTACGAGGCCGAGATTTATCGCGCCGGCATCTCTTCGATTCCGGTTGGCCAATGGGAAGCCGGCGCGTCGCTGGGGATGTCGCCGCCGAGGGTTTTCTCGCGGATCATTCTCCCGCAAGCCATCAAGGTGATCCTGCCGCCGATGACCAACGACTTTGTGGCCCTCTTCAAGGACACAAGCGTCGTGAGCGTGATCGCGGTGAGCGAACTGATGAAAATGTATCAGATCATGGCCGCCGACCACCTGCAATACGTCGAAATCGGACTGACGACGATGGCCCTCTACCTGGTCATGTCCGTCCCCTTGGCCCAGTTGTCCAGATACTTGGAACGAAAATGGGGCTAGTTTTCAGTTTTCAATGTTCAGTTTTCAGTACGACCGCCGAAGACTGAACACTGAAAACTGGTGACTTATGAATGTAGAAATCTCCAACCTTACCAAACGCTTCGGCGACCGCACGATACTGGACGACATCAGCTTGGGCGTCGAGGCCGGGCAGACGGTCGCCCTGATCGGGCCTAGCGGGGCGGGCAAGTCGACGCTCTTGCGCTGCATCAACGGACTGAACGCCTTCGACAGCGGCTCGATCCGCATAGGCGAACATGTGCTGAAGCCGAATTGCAATAATCAATCGGGCAACGGTGCGCGGGCGGTCCGCCGTGTCTTCGGCATGATCTTCCAGGACTTTCAGCTCTTTCCGCACCTCACGGCCCTGCAGAACGTCACCGAGGCGCCACGGTGCGTTTTAAGAATGGCCGCTCGAGAGGCCGAAGACCGGGCGATGCAGCTCTTGGCCCGCGTCGGCCTGGAAGACCGCGCCGCGGCCTATCCCGCGCAGCTTTCCGGCGGACAGAAGCAACGCGTGGCGATCGCTCGTGCCATGGCGATGGAGCCGCGGGGCCTGTTGTGCGACGAGATTACCAGCGCCCTCGATCCGGAGTTGAAAAACGAGGTCTTGGTGGTGCTCGAATCGCTAAAGCGCGACGGCCTGACGCTGATCCTGGTAACGCACGAAATCGGTTTCGCCCGGCGTGCCGCGGATCGTGTGGTCGTCTTGGCCGGCGGCAAGATCATCGAAGACGGCCCGCCACAGCAGGTCATCGAAAACCCTCAAGTGCCGCGGACGCAGCAGTTCTTGAAGCAGATGATGATGTGAGGATTCGCGGTCTCGGCCGCCTCCTTGACGATTGCCGTTGAAATGGCAAGAATAATGGAAAACTCAAGGAGCATCCGTGAAGCACATCAGTTTGGACGACCAGCCTCAAGGCGTTCAGGAGTTCGTGTTGACCCTGCCAGTTGACGCCGATGGTTCCGTGCTTGAGTTCAAGGGATCACCTGTGTTGCGCGTTTTGCCTGTTGCCGGAGAGGAACCGGTTGATGAGGCGAAGCTGAAGGCCGCGATTCTCGCGCGTCGAGACGCATCTCGCGCGCTCAACGCGGACTGGGAAGGCATGGCCATGCAAAGGAGTTGACTCATGAGACCGGCGCTCGTTTTACTGGCATGCTTGCCAATGGTTTTCACATCGTGCGCGGCATCGCAGAATCCGCTGTCCAACCCGAAGGATGCGAAAGCTGATGCAAGGCTGGTTGGCGTGTGGCGAGGCAAGCTACTTGGCAAGGATTGCTACTACCACATCGCGCGGGCGGGCGGGAAACTTCCGGAGGGCGTTCTAGTTCTGAGAGGCATGAGCAGCCGCCTCGACGGAGAAATGCAAAAGAGCGAGAGCACTGTCCTTGGTTTCACGACGACGCTCAAGGAGAGTACCTATCTCAATCTGACCGCCCTAAAGAATGATGAGTATCGCGAATTGAAGGAGAACGGCTGGCAACCAACTCGCATCGGCGGCTACTTTATTTTCAAGTACACGCGGGAAAAGGAGGTCCTGAAACTTCGACCTATGGACCTTGCCGCTGTCGAAAAGGCAGTCCGTGACGAAAAGATCAAAGGCACCCTGGCAAACGAGACGGGACCCGAACCGAATGTAAATCCGCTTGCCAATACATTGGGAGATGCGATTGATGATCCCGCTCGGGTGAAAATCACTGACTCATCGGAAAACCTTTGTCGTGTTATTGCCTCGGAAGATTCGTTATTTGTCAAGGAGGACAACGACTTGACATGCGTCTTGAAACGAGTCAAATGACAATGCGCGAAATCTTGCCCGACCGCCTCTGGATCGGCGGTGCAGCGGATGGCCGGAATTGCGAAGGACTATTGCAGGCCGGCGTTGCGGCGGTCGTCAATCTGGCGGCGGAGGAACCATCGCCCATGCTGCCCCGCGATATGATCTATTGCCGCTTCCCGATCGACGACGGGCGCAAGACGATCCGACGACGCTGGACGTGGCCATCCACACGCTCGTCCGCCTGCTGAAGAACGAAGTCCCGACGCTCGTATATTGCAGTGCCGGCATGAGCCGCTCGCCGGCCTTGACGGCAGCCGCCCTGTCGATCGTCCAGGGCGGCAGCCCCGAGGAGAAGTTGAAGCAAATCGTGGCGGGCCGGCCGCATGACGTTTCGCCACAGTTGTGGGAGGCGGTGAAGAGGATTCATCGGGCCCAGCAGAAGGGGTGATGGAATGTACGAACGCTTCACAGACCGGTCGCGGAAAGTAATGCAACTGGCAAACCAAGCTGCAATAAAATTGCACGATACGTACATCGGCTCCGAGCACATCCTTCTCGCACTTGCGAAGGAGGGAAGCGGTGTCGGATCTCACGTGCTTAAGAGCCATGGCGTTAGCGGAGAAGCGATCACCATTGAGATCGGGAAGTTCACGGCACGAGATCACGGGAATCCGACGCGAATTCTCCTATCACCGCAAGCCAAGAAGGTCGTCGAATACGCGATGGACGAAGCTCGGAACCTCGGCCACCAGTACGTGGGAACTGAGCATCTCTTGTTGGGACTGCTGCGCTACGACACAGGAATCGCAGCAAACGTGCTCACCAATCTGGGGCTGGACCTAGAGGGCGTGCGTATGGAAGTCATCGAGCTTCTTGGAGGACCGTACGCCGAAGGAACCGGCGTCGGCCCTCCCCAGCCCCGCTTCGAACTCAACCCTCCGCCGTGGTCCTCGCCTCAGCTCGACGAAGATACGAAGAGTCGTGTTCGACAGTCGGCAGAAATGATCTTGTCCCTTCAAGTGGCGAAAGAGGAGGCCGTTGCGGCGATGGATTTCCAGAAGGCAGCGGAATTGCGCGACCGACAGGATCAAATCCGGAAGCAATTGTGCAAGCTCATCCTGCCGGACCACGTTCTCTCAAACGTGCGACGCCTGGTTCGGGGCAGCGTCCTGCACCTTCCAGTTCTGGACACGCTGTACCGTGACGCGGGCGAAGCCGATCCCCGTTTCTTATCGCTACTGCCCAAGCCCGTGAATCCGCCGTTGAGGGTCGCGGTCGCCTTCGTTCCCCAAAATCCCGTGGGCACGGTCAGGGCTGCATTGCCGCCCGATGATATCGGCTCGCTGTATTTCCAGGCCCCAATCGTGTTGATTTCGCCAGAGTCGATTAGTCCCTTCAAGAAGGATCTGAATCTGTTGATTCGCGCGGCCTTTCGCGAGCTTAATCGTGCGACCACGAGTTATGCGTACCACGCGATAATCTGCGTTGTGCGTCCGACCGCGCTACCGGAAGATGTAAAAAAAGAGTTGTTCGATAGCATTGCTCAAACTAACGGCTGCGAGTTCGTCGTTTTCGCGGAGCCGCACGAAGTCCAGGAAGCTTTGCATTACCTACCCGCCGCAACGAAACTGCTCGAATCGCCCACGCTGGCGTAATATGAATCTTGTGCCCCTCGCCATCGCGCCCCTTCGCCTCCTCGCCCTCCTCTGGGCCTCGCCTTACACGCTGCTCGGCCTGCTGCTGGGCGGCATCGGGCTTTGTACGGGCGGACGCGCACAATTGCGCGGCCGCGTGATCGAGTTCCACGGCGGCGGGGTGAAGTGGCTCTTGCAGAAGTTCTTTTGGGGTCAAGGCGCGATGGCGCTTACCTTGGGCCATTCGGTCCTCGGCCAGACCGCCGCCGCGCTGGCCATCGTCCGCGAGCATGAATTGGTCCACGTCCGCCAGTACGAGCGCTGGGGACCATTCATGGGACCGGCCTACCTGGGCTGTTCGCTCGTGCTCTGGCTAGTGCGCCGCCGGCCGTACCGTGACAATCCCTTCGAGCGGCAGGCGTTCGAGGAAGGCGGTGAGGAGTGATTCCGCCGCTATTGCCGCCTCGCGGTTTTCGCTATAATACCGGCCTGCTGTCTTCGGGTTCCGGTCCCTTAATGCCTCGACCTACGAAGGGTAGACATGAAAGTCCGTTTTGGTGCTGCCTCACTGCTCGTTCTGTTGATTGCACTTTTAACTACGTCCCATCGCGCCCGCGCCGCCGAACCGACGCTGAAGTTCGATCTGGGCAACAATGTCTCGCTGGAGATGGTGCTGGTCAAGAAAGGCCAGTTCCGCCAAGGCTCGCCGGAATCGGAAGGCGGACGCGGCAAAGATGAAGAGCAGCGGAACGTCACGCTCACCAAGGGCTTTTACATCGGCAAATATCCGGTAACGGTCACCCAGTTCCGCGCCTTTGTGGAGGCAACCGGCTATATCACGGAAGCCGAGCAGGGTGGTTCCGGCGGCTTCGGTTTCGACGGCAAGAAGGGCCTGGTGCAGCGTAAGGATTTCAACTGGAAGAACCCCGGCTACAAGCTCCAGGACGACAGCCCGGTGACGATGCTCACCTACGACGACGTTTTCGCCTTCATCTTCTGGCTGAACGACAACCAGAAGGGCCGCACCTTCACGCTGCCGACCGAGGCCCAATGGGAATACGCCTGCCGCGCGGGCACCACGACGCCCTACTATTCGGGCACGGAGGAGGACGATCTGAAGGCCATCGGCTGGTATGCGGGCAATTCGGATAACGCGGCGCAGCCGGTGGGCAAGAAGAAGCCCAACACCTTCGGCCTCTACGACATGAGCGGCAACGTGTTTGAGTGGTGCCGCGACTGGTACGGACCGTACGGCGACGACGCCACCGACCCGCTGCAGACCAACCAGAAGCTCAGCGACAAGCCGCGGCGCGTGATTCGCGGCGGCTCCTGGATCAAGGTCGCGCATTATTGCCGGTCGGCCGCCCGATGGCGCAACGACGCCAAGAGCCGCAATGCCGACAACGGCTTTCGCGTGGAGATTGAACTCCAGGAGGACGCGGACGCGGATGACGCGCCAAAGAGCGACGCGCCGAAGAGCGATGTGCCGAGGACCGACGCACCGAAGACTGACGCACCAAAGACCGATGCGCCGAAGAGCGAAGCACCGAAGACCGACGCGCCGAAAGGCTCGGCGGCCGTAGGATGGACCTCCGGGTCCGTCCGAATCGCAAGGACGGACTCGGGGGCCCACCCTACGGGCCGGCAAGAGGCTCCTCATTCTCCGCCGATCGTCAAGGCCGATCTGCTCACCATCATTCTGCTGGTCGTCATCGTCGTCATCATCCTTCAGATCGTCAAGACATTGACGTCCGGGCCGAAGCAGCCGATGCAGCCGCCCGGCGGTCAACCGTGGCCGCAGGCGCCGTCGACCCCCGGCATGCCGGGCGTGCCCGGCGTGCGGATCCCCATCGAACCGGCGGCCGACGGCTTCTGGATCGATCCGATCGGTTATCCGCCCGGCTCGACAATTTATTATCGTTACAACATTTATGGCTCGCCGCAGCAATCGACCGCCGAGGTGGAGACGGGCGGGCGGCAGTTCATTTATACGGGCGAACCGCCGACCGACATCGTGATCACGCACATCACGCCGCCGTCCGGTTATCAGCCCGTGCCCGGCCAACCCTCGATTTGGCCGGTCCCGATACCGATGCCTGGCACGACCCCGAGCGTTACTGAGTACCCGACTGCGACGCCCGTGACGCCGATGGACGAACCGGCCGGCGGGGGCGGGGACTTTGGCGGCGAGACTTCCCCGGCCGCGCCGACGACCGAAGAACCGTCGGCGCCGTCCGCTCCACCAAGCGGTTATCCGTCTGCGTATTGAAACGTGAAGGTCGGAAAACGGACGCAAAGACGCAGCCGCTAAGGCGCAAAGCAAATGAGGATTGCTTCCTATGCAGATTCTTTGCGGCTTAGCGCCTTGGCGTCTTTGCGTGAGAATTGGTGACAGGTGGGCCGCATGTTGAGCCACGACGCTGTTCCCGCAACCGCCCCATACCGTGCGATCGTTTTTGGCCAGCCATCGCCCGTATATCTAGCGATTCGCACGCTTCGCGCACTGCAACGCTACGACATCCAAGCCGCGGACCTCTCAGGTTTGCCGCCGCAAGGTTTGGCGCAACGATTGGCCAAGTTCGACGGGCCGGTATGGTTCCTGCGCAGCGGAAGCTGGCCAGCGCGCAGTGTTCCGCCTGCGGCGCTGCCCCGCAGCGGCACCGGACACGCGCTTTGCGCTTCGGCGCGACTCTGCCTGCGCCGGGAATGCCGGACGACGCCGACGCCGAGGCCTGGAAGGCCGCGCTCGCCGCGACCGGCGGCAGTTTCCATCCGTCAACTGGCGATTCTGGAAGTCTCCCGCCGGTGAACAGTTGCTACCTCGAGCCGGACGTGGTTGCAGCGGTGGCCGCGCGTCTGGGCACGGGCCAAGACCTCGTGCCGGCGGTACTCGCGGAGCTTTCGGCCGCCGGCCGCCGCGTCGTTCGCATCGCGGCGATTGACGTGCATCACGACGCCTCCTTGCGCGTCGCCCAAGTGGTAACCACCTTGCAGCGCGGCGGCGCCGAACGAATCGCCTTGGACCTGCACTGCGCGTTCGGGGCCGCCGCCGGCCATTCGCGGCTGATTACTTTGGGCCATCCCACGCGGGGGCCCTTCCCCACGCCGCCGTCAATGAGCGACGTATCCCGCGCAGGTCCCCACCGCGCCGCCCGGATTCCAGCGGCCCTACAGGCGGTTCGAGCTTTTGCCGCCGACGTGGTGCATGGGCATCTATTGGACGCGGCCGATATCCGCCAATTCGGCGCGGCAAACATTCCCTTCGTGGTGACGATCCACAACATGCGACCGGGCTGGCCGGAGGGCCTGGACACGCTCGCCGGGGGTGACGCGACGTTGCTGGTGGCTTGTGCCCGCGCCGTGGAGGAGGAGTTGCGGGCAGCGCTTAATGGGAGCACTTCGGCTTCTTGGGTGGCACGCTCTGAGCTTCAGGCGAAGGGCGTGGATCCACCGCTCGCCACGCCCTTCGCTCGAAGCTCAGGGACGTGCCACCCCTTGACCACCCCAATACCTGTGCGGACAGTCTGGAACGCCGTCGATTTTGGGGCTTGCCGCCGCACGCCCGCAATAGAAGAAGCCGCATGCGCAATGCGCCGGCATTTGGGTATCGCGGAGAACGCCTTCGTCCTTGTGGCCTTGGCAAACCCTCGTCCGCAGAAGCGCATGGAACGCCTGCCGGCCGTCGTTGCCGCCACGCGCGCGGAGTTCGACCGCCGAAACATGGACCGCGAGGTCGTTTTGTTGGTGGCGGGCGAGGCTTCGCGGACCAGCACGGCGGCGACGGCCGCCGAGGCGGCAATTCGCGCTGCGATCGACGAATGTGGGCTCAACCGCTGCGTGCATTTGCTCGGCGCCGTTGATGAAGTGGCCGTTGCGCTCGCGGCTTCCGACGCGCTAGTTTGCGTCAGCGGGTACGAGGGGCTGAGTCTGGCGCACGTGGAGGCCTTGGCAGCCGACCGGCCCGTCGTGGCGACGGCCGTTGGCGGGACGGCGGAACTCGCCCGGGGCAACCCCGCGTTCCGCTTGTTGAGCGCCGACGCGATGCCGCACGAATTCGCCACGGCCCTGGCCGATATCGCCGAGGCCCCGCCGCCCAGCGGACGGGCGGCGGCCGAGCGGGACTTCAACGGCAAGCGGATGGCGGCCGGATACCGCCGGCTCTACGCCGCGGCCATCCATGCTCACCAAAGTAGCAGGCACGCTCCGCGTGCCGTCCGCCCCTCAGCGGAGATTGGCCTCTGGCTGGTAACGAACAACTTCTCCACCGGGGGCGCGCAGTCCAGCGCCGCGCGGTTGCTTCGCGGCCTGGCGGCGGAGGGCGTGCCGGTGCGGGCGGCCGTTTTGCAGGAGGATCTCGCGTATCCCACGCCCGGCCGGCGACGGCTCGACGCGTCCGGCATTCCGGTCCTGGCTTTGCCGCCGCCCGGCACGATCGACACGGCCGAGGCGGTAATGGAATTGCTGGAGCATATCGCGGCCGATCCGCCGCAGGCCGTGCTGTTGTGGAACGTTATCCCGGAATACAAGGTCCTGCTGGCCGACGTTTTCTTGGACGTGCCGCTGTTCGACGTCAGTCCCGGCGAGATGTACTTTGCTTCGCTGGAACGCTACTTCTGCAATCCGCGGCCGGGCCTGCCCTATCGCACCGCGCGCGAGTACGGTTCCCGCCTGGCAGGCGTGATCGTCAAGTATCGGGCGGAAGCGCGGCTGGCTGTAGAACGGCTAGGTGCGCCCGTACACGTCGTGCCCAACGGCGTGCTTTTGGCGCCGGTCCCAGCCGCCCATGCCCCGCGGCCGGTTTTTATATTGGGTACTTCCGCTCGGATCGCTCCGCAGAAAAAACTGGATGACTTGTTGCTTGTCGTGCGGGGAATTGCCGGCCGGCTGCCGCCCTACGAGTTGCGGATCGCCGGCGCCCCCGAGCGAGGCGCGGACGACTACGCCCGGCAGCTTCGCGAGATGGCCGTCGGCTTGAACGTTCGATGGCTGGACGACGTAGAGGACATGGACGCCTTCTATCGCGATCTTGACCTCTTCGCCATGATTTCCGAGCCGGCCGGATGTCCAAACGCGTCGCTGGAAGCGATGTCGGCCGGGCTGCCGGTGGTCTGCACCGACGTTGGCGGGGCAAGCGAACAAGTAATCGACGGCTGCAACGGCCGCATCGTTCCGCGCGGCGACACGGCGGCCTTCGGCGCGGCGATTCTCGACTACGCTGCGGACCGACAGTTGCGTGCCCGGCACGGCGCCGCCGGACGGCAACGAACCGCCGAGCGTTTTACTACTGCCAGGATGGTCGGCGACTATCGGGACATTCTCGGGCTGGACGAACGAGATTGCTAAAGGACCTCGCGCAAAGCCGCCAAGGCGCAAAGGCGCGAACCGTAGGAAGTAGCGATATAATGAAGTTGCCGAACGCGGAACAAGCCGTTGTCGAGCGAGGGAAGGTCGTCGATTACCTGCTCAACCCGACTCATCGTTACGGCGCGAGCAAGGCGCGATTTTTCGCCCGATTCGGTTTCCGCGCTGAGGCGTGGGAGGAATTGGCCCTTGCCTTGCAAGAGCATGGCCGTCAAAATGAAGTCAGCAAGGTCAGGGAAACCGGTTTCGGCCCGCGCTATGATGTCGAGGGTGACTTGACGGCCCCGGACGGCCGCCGCCCGCGTGTCTGTAGCGTCTGGCAAGTGGACCAAGGCGAGACCGCTCCGCGGCTGATCACGGCGTATCCATTGGAGGCGAACGAATGATCCAGGAACATGACTGCATTGTTTTGACCCAGGACCTTTCGGATGAGGGCTTGCGGGCCGGCGATGTCGGCACTGTGGTCCACGTGCATGGCGATCATGTGGGATACGAAGTCGAGTTCACGACCCTGACAGGCCGCACTGTCGCGGTCGCCACCGTGTTGCCGCCGCAAGTGCGTCCAGTGAACGCGCGCGACTTGACGCACGTTCGCGAACTTGTTGCCCCATAGGCCAGCGGCGGGTGTTACGCCCGGTTACTCTTATGACTCTTACGCACGCAGCAGCGACCACTCCGAATCGGGGCGCGAGGCGATTTCCGCCGGCGTGCCGTGCTGCAAGCGTTCGATCGCCTCGGCAACGGTGCGGACCTCCGCCGCGCTGCCCAAGGCTGCAATCTCCAGCTCGAACTGACGCGACTCGCCCGGCCCTAAGTCGACGACTCGGCCCATCTCCTTCTCGAACGACTTCGTGTTCGGGTAGTTCGTCGCCGGCTCTAAGCCCGTCACGTAGCCGTCGGCGACCGCCTCGCGGTTTTTCCAGAGCGTAAAGCAGGGCAACTGCCGCAGGTTGAACTTTAGCGCCACTCCCTGCGTCGCCGCGGCGTTGTGCAGCAGCACTTGCGTGTTTCCCGCCGCGTCGGCCGCGGGGTGGATGAAGAAACAGACTTCCGTCGAGCCGGGCGATTCGGGACCGTAAACGTTCCACGTCGGCAGGTCCTCGACGGCCGTGTCGTCGCGCGGCGCGAGCCGCCGTATCGGCAAAGCGACCTTGGCGCCAGGCGTTACCAGCGGCGGGCCGAAGTTGATGTGATAGAGCAGCTCGAAGTCGCTCGCCGCGGCGGAGAGGTTCGTCACCGTGTCGCGAACGACGATCGCCGCGCGGCCCACTTGCGTCTCGACCGACGTCTCAAGGCGAAGCTTGCGGCCGAAGAGCCGCGCTTCGTCCACCGTGCCCAGGACGGCGATCTGCCCTGTTTCATTGTCTATCGCCACCGCGACCTTGTGCGCCGGGATGTTGGCGATCTTGCCATGCAGGCCGTAACGGAGCCGGCCGTCGGGCAGGAACTCCGGCGCGCCGTTGCTTTCCAAGCCGCACCGGACCAGCAGCTCGTTGAAGCCGTCCAACCAGCCCAGCCCGTCGGCGCTTTCCGTGCGGACAAACGCCGGATGCACCGGCCCGCGGACCGGCGATTTCCAGCCTAGCGCAAGGTCGCCTAGCGCGGCCCGCCAGATGCCCATGCCGCGAGTTGGCACGACCGTAAAACGGAAATTGCCGTGCTCTACATTGATGACATCGACGCCGTGCGAGAGGCCCGCGCGGAGCGTTTCTTTCGTGACCGAGTACCCGCCGCCCTTTCCTCCCGCGTCGCCGGACGTCAAGGAAAGCGAATCGAGACAGACGTTCTGCTGCTGATCGACGAGGGTCCAGGTTCGGAGTGCCATGAGCGTGAAGGACGGGGTGAGAAAGAAGCCAGGAAAGCCGCGATTTGCCGCCAGTTTACCGCCGCAGCCTTCCTTTGGACAGGGCTTAGGCACTTGTACCCGTCTTCCTTTTGCGTTCTAATCGTCTAACCGCGTGCTTGTTGACACCATCGGGGGCCTCTTTCGAGCTTTGAGCAGTGGACGATTTGAAGATATTTACCGGATGCGCCCACCCGGAGCTTGCGAAGAAGGTCTGCGACTATCTGGGAATCCCTGTCGCCAAGGCGCAGATGGGCAGTTTTCCAGACGGCGAAATCTCCTGCAAAATCGATGAGGACATTCGCGGCCGCGACGTTTTCATCATTCAGCCGACCTGCCCGCCCGTCAACGACAACTTGATGGAGCTGCTGGTAATGGTCGATAGCTGCATGAGGGCCAGCGCGGAGCGGATTACCGCGGTGATACCTTATTTCGGGTACGCCCGGCAAGACCGCAAGGACGAGGGCCGCGTTCCGATCACCGCTAAGCTGGTCGCCAACATGATCACCCGCGCCGGGACCAGCCGCGTCCTGGCGATGGACCTGCACGCCGCCCAACTCCAAGGATTCTTCGATATCCCGGTGGACCATCTTTACGCCGGCCCGGTAATCGACGACGAAATCAAGTTGCTGAATATCAGTGAAGACGAGCTGGTCGTCGTCAGTCCCGACGAAGGGAGCATCAAGCGGGCGCTGGCCCACATGGTCCGCCTCGGCGGCTCGCTTGCCATCATCGACAAGCGCCGCAGCAGCGCGGAGAAGACCAAGCAGGCGCACGTCATCGGCAGCCAAATCGAGGGCCGCATCGCCCTGGTCTTCGACGACATGATCAGCACCGGCGGATCAATCTGCGGGGCGGCCGCCGTCATGCGCAACGCCGCGCGCGGAAAGTCTACTTGGCGGCCACGCACGGCGTGCTCGTCGGCGGCGCGATCGAGCGGCTGCAAAAAGCCCCGATCGACGGCCTGTTTCTCACCGATACCATCCCAATAGCCGACGGAAAGCGGCTGCCGATGCTCACGATAGTCTCCGTCGCCCCGCTGCTGGGCGAGGCGATCAAGCGGATCCATCGCAACGAGTCGGTAAGCAGACTTTTTGGATAAGAATCGCTCTCGATCTTCACGTGTCTTTGCCCGTTTTCAATTACAGAAGCAGGCCATGAAGAAACACGCTTGCCTTTTGGCTACAGCATTGCTGGGGGTCCTGACGACCACCACGCAATCCCACGCTGCAGAAACACTTTCCGCAACGAAAGCCGCGGAAGAGGGTAAGGTTCGTTTCGATAAGGGAGACTTCGACGGTTCGATCGCCGCCTACTCGGAAGCCATTCGGTTGAACCCCAAAAACGCTGAGGCGTATTGCGGCCGAGCGCGTGCCTATGGGAATCGCGATCGCGGCAAGACCATTTCGGACTGTAACGAAGCGATTAGGCTGGATCCAAGGCTTGCGTTGGCCTATTGCGTACGGGGCTCAATCTACGGCGAATGCGGCGAGTTCGATAAAGCAATCGCCGACTGTTCTAAAGCGATCCAGCTCGATGCCGCATCCGCGGAACTGTACGCTGGTCGAGGCTATGTTTACGTCCAAAAACGTGAGTACGGAAAGGCGATCGATGATTTTACCGAGGCCATCCGACTCAAACCCACTTACGCAATTGCATATTCCCAGCGGGGTCTCGCTTACGGGAGCAAGGGGGACTACAAGAAGTCAGTATCCGATTTTTCAGAAGCGATTCGACTTTCTCCGGCGGATTCCTCGGCTTACTCGAATCGGGCGGTGAGCCTTGAGAAGCTAGGCGATGTCAACAAGGCAATCCTTGACTGCACCCAAGCAATTCGGCTCAATCCGAAAAGTGCCGAAGCCTACTGGGACCGTGGCCGGGCTTACGAGAGTAAGAAGGAATACGCCAGGGCAATCGAAGACCACAATGCGGCGATAAGGCTAGACCCCAGGATGCAAAAAGCCTACCTCAGCCGCGGGCTTTCATTCGGACATAAGGGCGAGTACGACAAGGCGATTGACGATCTTAGCGAAGCCATCAGGCTCAACCCAAGAGAGGCGGCCGCTTACCGACTCCGCGCGGCAGCCTATGTGTGCAAGAAGCAGTATTCAAAAGCGATCGCAGACTGCACTAAAAGTATCGGCATCGATCCCAAATTCGCGCAAGCGTATTGTGTGCGCGGCTCTGCCTACGCGGAGGTCGGCGAACGAGAGAAAGCAATAGCCGACTTGAATAGAGGCGCTCGAGCTTGCCCCCAAGGATGGCATGGGGTATTACGCCCGCGGTCTCTTCTACCAAAAAACTGGCGAAAAGGCCAACGCCGACGCCGATTTTGCCGCAGCCGGCAGGCTGGGCTTTAAGGGAAAATAGGCTGTCCTTGGCAAGGGGCGTCTTAAATACCTACACAACTGCCCGATTCGCCGTTCGCGCCTTGCGCGGAATACTACGGGCACGCCGCCCCCCTGCCCGGCAACATCCACCTGCACCGCGCGGCGGAATGGCTGCTGGAGCCATGACTGCACGGCCGAGTGCGCGGTTATCTACCTCGTTCCGCGCGTTCAGGTCTTTCAATTCAAGGACCAAGGTCTAAGAACAGGTCTCTCCCGTCGCTTATCGGCACGCGCGGGCCAAGGCGTGCCGCCGCACAGGCCGGCGAACTCGGCGTCGGGATAAATGGCCAAACACGGCTCTGACGCCGCTATCGGCAGCAGACGGCGTGCGAAGCGTCCTCGCAGGACATCCGCTCCCAGATTTCCTCGCGGTAGACGTCCACATGCTGCGGGGCGGCGACGCCCAATCGCACGCGACGGCCCTCCACTGACAACACCGTGACTGTGACGCCGCAGTCCGGCAGGACCACGCCTTCACCGAGCTTTCGACTGAGCACTAACATTTTCCAATCCTCCTTGAGTAAAGGGTCCATCGTTCTTGAGATGTTCGCGGATTCTCTCCAGGATGCGAACAAGCTCGGCCTGTTCCTGCCCGGAGATGCCGCCCATCATGCGCTTACAGAAATCCGCGAGCGGATCGTCGATCCTGGCCAGCAGCTCCAGCGCATTCTCCGTGATCGCCACGTAAATCACGCGCCGGTCCCTCGTGCAACGCTGGCGGCAGACCAGCCCGGCCTCCTCCAGGCGGTCGATCAAGCCGGTGATGCCGGGCACCACCCGCACGGTCCGGTTGCCGATTTCCAGGATGGGCAGGGCCTTGCCCTCGCTGCGGAGCACGCGGAGGATGCTGAATTGGGCGGGAGTCAGGCCGTAGTCGCGGAACATGCGCTCCGCCCGAATCGACAACTGGTCGGCCGTGCGACTGATGTTGAGCACGACCTCTTCCTCCAAGCTGGCGAACGGGTCTCGCTTTTTCAATTCTTTTTGCAGTTGGCGGGTCATGGTGAGGCGGTCGCAACTTGGGTTGCGTGGCGATAGTTTACATGGAGACTATTTTCGTTCCAATAGATGTTTTACGGATTATTTCGTGGAAAGAAGTTGACATACCGTCTTTCCGCGGCTGCGGATGGGGCCTTGTTTTTGGGGTTTTCAAAGGGCAGCAGGGCCGGAGAGCGGCGCGGTTACCCGTAACTGGACGTTGGCGGCGGCGACGTGTGCCTCGGCGAAACGCTGCACATCGTCGCACTGAATACAGCGGGCACCCCTCCGCTGCCCGACAGCATTCACCTGCGCCGCGCGGCGAAATCGCCGCGGAAATATGACGGGCCGGCCGAGCGCGCGGTTAGGCGACTATGACGAAAACGCGCCGGAACGATCCTCCCACTTGGGAGTGGGAGCAGATTCTCGGCGGGCCCAGTTTACTTCCCCCACCAGCTTGCGGTCTATCTCCTCAAAAGTTACCCTGCGAGACACGCTTCCCGTGTCCAGCAAGGAAGTCCGATGCCGAGCATCAAGAACTCTCTTGACCAAAGCCTATACGATATAACCCTTGAGCACTTGGCCAAGCTGGCGGATTACCTGCCTGGTCCCGTCAAGAAGGCGGGCGGCACACGCGACCACTCGCTCGCGCGGTACCGGGAAGACCCTGTGTTTAGCGTTTTCGGGCTTGACAGCCTTGAGTACGTTGCGGCGACTCTTGCGGGCGGAACGATAACGAGCATCCATCGGAAACTAGGCGATATTTACGAGGGCTGCGTCCGCACCATCTTTACACACTCATTTAACTTCACGCCCGCCGAAATCGTCTACACTGCAACAATCCGTTCGGGCGAGAACGAAGAAACGCGAAGCGCCGACACCTACCTTCAGTTCGACCGGATACCGGCAAACCGGCGAGCTCGGATCGTTAAGTACGCCCGTAGGGAGTTGCTGGCCCTTACTCCGAACCCGCAACTCAACCTCATAGGGATCGGCATGGAAATTCGCCACTGCTACCAAACGGGCGACAGCAAGAGGACCCAAGCAGACGAGGCGATGGCACGGCACCTGCTGGTCAGCGGGATCCTGCCGATGATGCCGCTGTTCTGCAACCAGAGCAACCCCGGCATTATCTCCCGCTGCCGCAGCGTGTGGGTTATCAAGCAGGGAATGGAAAGCTACAATATGGTTCAAGAGATTTCGGGATACGATTTTTACGATTTCCTGAATCGCAACAAGGACGACTTCCGAAGACCCGTCCTTGACTTACTCAGGAGCCTATCAGCGTGACTGCGCAACGGATGCTTTTCGACCACTCACCTCGTTTCACCAACCGCAGCACCAAGGCGGTCACGTTCCAGGGCAAGCTCGACCTTCCGATCCATCGGTGGTATCGTCTAACTCCGAGTTTTTCCCCGCAGCTCGCCGGCGACATAGCGCACGAGTTCGGGCTGGGCGCAAACGATTTCGTCCTCGATCCTTTCAGCGGCGTAGGGACCGTACCGCTGTGCATGAAATATCGAGGCATACCTTCGTGCAGCGTGGAGCTTAACCCGTACCTGCACTTCGTGGGCACCGTCAAGACCCGGACTTACTCCGATCCGGAGGCCGTTGAGGAAGCGTTCAACGAGTTCTTGACGGTGGCGAGGCGAGAACTGAGCGGGCTGCCGGGAGAACGCCGTGCCGAAAGCTACCTTTGGGAAAACGCGGCGTTCGTTCCGGCGCTCCATAATATCCGCCGGTGGTGGACTGCCCCGAACCTCATGCAGCTCGTTTGCCTCCGCAAGGCTCTGCTGTCCCATTCGGCGGAGCCGGAACACGACGACCTTTTGAAAATGGGGTTGTTGTCGATTCTTATTCCCGTGAGCAACGCTAAGCACAACCACGTCTCGCTCACCTTCGCGGAACACCCACTTGAAACGGTAGGCGTTGGCGAAGTTCTCCAGCGGAAGTACGAGTCCATGCTTGCGGACCTGCGGACGGTGCGGGGCGAGCCAAGCGCGGACGCAGTCGTGTACCTGGGAAACAGCAAGTTCCTGGCCGCTGTCCTGCCCAGTTCCGCAGAAGTGACGGCCGTTATCACGTCGCCCCCTTATCCCAACCGCTTCAGCTACGCGCGAGAGACCCGCCCGCACCTCTTTTTCTTCCGCTTCGTCGAGGACCCGCGGGCGGTGGGACGGCTCGAAACCGATGCCATCGGGGGGACCTGGGGCAAGGCTACTTCCGTGCTGGCGGCGGGCATTCAAGCGAAGAACGCCACGGTACGCGACCTGCTCAGGCCCTATCACCGCGACATCCACGCCAGCGGCGACCTAATGGCCCATTACGTCACGAAGTATTTCAACGACATCTACTACCACGCCGAGCAAGTGGCAAAGGTCTGCGCCCGTGCTGCCGCCTGGCCTACGTCATCGGCAACAGCAAGTTCTACGACAACCCCTTGCCGAGCGACGAGCTTCTTGCCGCAATCTTTCAGCACTTCGGCTTTACGCTCGACCGCATCGACAAGATGAGGAAGCGGCAAAGCAAGGCTGGGCTTTATGAAGCGGTAGTCTTTATGCGCCGTTAATCGACCAGCCGGAAGACAATGTCGATAAGCGGTTGATCGGCACCGTCCTGATGAACGTTCTGGCTAGGCTCAAAGAGTAAAGGAAGATCATCGTTTGCACCCATGACGCCAATATACTGGTGGGCGGCGACGCTGAGCAGGTCGTGGTACTGGAGGCAGAAAGCGACCGGAAGGGCAAAGTTGGTCAACACGGCTCAATCGACAACGGCGACATTGTTGCTACAGTTGTGAGCCTTCTCGAAGGAGGGGCCGAGGCCTTCGCGACCCGCCGAAGGCGCTACAATTTGTAACCGAGCTTAGAATAACAGTTGTCGCTGCACTGTTGGCTATTACTGTAGAACCGCTAAATCCGCGCCGCGGTTCCACTTATGCCCGCCGACGTTTGAACAGCCCGCGAACCGCGACCTACGGTTCCGACAGCAGGAATGCCGAATGTCGAAAGAATGATGAAGGACTTTTCGTGCCTCGGCCGTCGGGCTCGTTTCGACATTTGATTTTCGACGTTCGACATTCCCGCGCTAGCTCCCGCTGGACGACGAACCCTCCGCCTCCAGCCGCGCGGCGAGGTCCAACACGAGGCGGTGATACTCCTCGCGCGTCAACTCGCCGCGCTCTAACTTGTTGTACCAGTACACGATCTGGGTCATGCCGAACAGTCGCTCCTGAAAACGCCAGGAGTCACAAGGCAGGTCATATTCCTCGCGTTTCGAGTCCAAGTTGTAGAACCGGCAATACTTGATCCAATCCTCGAACGGTTGGTTCCCGTTACGGTCTGGCGGCTTCACACCCGCCGCGATGCACTGCCGGCGGAACCGTGCCTGCTCAGCTTCCCACGCTTGGAGCTGCTGTTTGCGCCGAGCCCAGATATTCGCCGCAATCTGAAGTCTCATCACTCGGTTCTTGATGCTCACGATTCACGTCTCCTAATACTACAGATTCCAATTCGGCCACACGCTCTTCCATCTCTCCCTGGCCGGCCAGCCGCGCGAGGGATTCCAGCACGCTGCGGGCGGCCATCCGCTTGACGGAGGGGTTTTCGTTGTCCAGAAGCTTCCGCAGCGTGGCCACGGCGCGGATCGAGGTCTGCGCCAGCATCGAGGTCGCCCGTGAAACGATCCTGCCGCGGGCACGGGCGACCTGCCGGCGGAAGGCTTCGTCCTCCATACGGCGGAAGAGGGTGCGGGCGGAACAGCCAGTCTTCCGCGCCGCGGACGCCACGCTGGCCCCCGCGGCGAGGGCAAGCACGAGTTGCATTTCCTTGTCGTCGTCGGCCATTGACATCTCCTTTTGCTTGTGATACGATTCGTCAACAGCCGTTATTATAGTGAACATATGTATGTCAGTCAAGGGCCTGGCCGAGATTTCCTTCCGCCCGACGTAAGGCCTTGCGCCACCGTGGTTTACGACGGCAGGGAGGGAGAAAAACGAGCGCAAGAACCGCGACAAAGTGCGACAAACCACGGCATTTTCCCTTTTGGGGCCGAAACCCGCCGCCCCGCGGCCGGTCCAACGCTGCCGCAGCGCCTGGTGTGGCCGGAAATTGGCTCCGTCCTGCGGTGAAATGTGACGCAACTGCTTGCTGTAAAAGGAGTTACGAACATGAGCCCGAGTTGCGGGACGTGCGCAAAAAGCAAGGATGGGAGAGCGAGCGGGAGGGTCGGCGCGGCCGATGAAAATCCTTTCCGCCCGGCCTTGAATTAATCGTCTAATTTGGGAAAATGAGTGGTTTCCCTGCACGGCTACCGTGCCGAGGTGGGAGAGTTGGAGCGGGATATATACCGAGGACTTTCATGGCGGACCAGATTCCCACGATCGCTCGCAGCAAGGGCGGCAAACATACCAATCGACGATTGCGCATCTCCGGGCAGACGCCGGCTGTGCTGTACGGCCACGGCGAGGCGAACGTCTGCTTGTCGGTGCCGTCGGACACGCTGGCGGCGGCGTTGCGGCACGGCGGCCGGCTGGTCGGCCTGACGGGCGCGGTCAACGAGTCGGCATTCGTCCGCCAACTGCAATGGGACACCTACGGAACGCACGTTCTCCACGTCGATTTCACCCGCGTCTCCGTCGATGAGCTGGTCAAGGTCCACCTGACGGTCGAGCTCCGCGGCCAGGCGCCGGGCGTGAAAGAAGGCGGCGCGGTCGAGCACCTGATTCACACCGTACAGATCGAATGCCCGGCCGGAGCGATTCCGGAAAAGCTGCAAGTCAGCGTCAACCAGTTGAAATTGAATGAGAGCATCACACTGGCCCAGATCGAGCTGCCGGCCAGGGCCAAGCTGATCGGCGATCCCGAGGCAATTGTCGCGCAGTGCATCGTCCCGGTCGAGAAGCCGGACGAAGAAGCCGGCGCGGGCGCGGCCGCCGAGCCCGAAGTGATCGGCGCCAAGAAGGAGGAAGAGGAGGAGAAAGAAGAGTAGTGTTCAGCTTTCAGTGTTCAGTTTTCAGCCTGTAGGCTACTGAACACGGAAAACTGAAAACTGAAAACCGCCATGAAACTCGTCGCGGGGCTGGGCAATCCGGGACGGCGCTACGAGGGGACCCGGCACAACGTCGGTTTCGTCGCCGTTCGCGAGTTGGCCAAGGGCCACGCCGCCGGCCCGATGACGAGCGGTATTGTAAAGACGCGGTTTCAAGGCGAGACGATCGATGCCGAGATCGCAGGCGAGAAGGTCCTCTTGCTTACGCCGTCGACGTTTATGAACGAGAGCGGGGCCAGCGTGCTGGCCGCACGGGATTTTTTTAAGCTGTCGCTGGAAGACATCCTCGTCGTTTGCGACGACCTCAATTTGCCGCTGGGCAAGCTGAGGACGCGTGCGGCGGGGTCGGCCGGAGGGCAAAAAGGATTGGAGGACATCATCCGCCGCCTCGGCAGTGAAGACTTCGCCAGGCTGCGGATCGGCATCGGCGCCCCGCCCAACGGCTGGGAGTGGCGCGATTTCGTCCTCAGCAAGTTCAAGAGCGAGGAATTGCCGGAGATGGAGCTGGCCGTCGCCAGGGCCGTCGAGGCGATTGGGGTCTGGACCCGCGAGGGAATCCAGGCCTGCATGAATCGATACAACGGATAAAAGTTGCAGGCACGCTCCGCGTGCCGTCCGCCGTCCGAGAAACAGACAGGCGGGCAAAGAATTAGTATGAGGAGTGAAGTTTTGACCCGAAACGTTTACGAATTAATGTTCCTGTTCGACTCCAACAAGTTCGGCCGCGATCCGGACGGCACGTCGGGCGAGATTGCCGAAATGATCAAAAAGGCCGGCGGCGAGATCCTCGTCAGCCGCCTTTGGGAAGAGCGCCGCCTGGCCTACACGATCAAAGGCCAGCGCAAAGGCGCCTATTGGCTGATGTACGTCAATTTGGACGCGCGGCAGGTGGCCGCCTTGCGCCGCCAGTTCGAGATAACCGAGTCGATCCTGCGGTTCTTGGTGCTTAAGATTGAACCGCGGATCGTCGACGCCCTGGTCGCCCACGCGCAAGCCGCGCCCGTGCCGGCTGCCCCGGCCGAGGAGGTCGCCGTCGCCGTCGCCGTCGCGGTAGGCGCCGCCGAGGAGACGGAAGAAGACGCGAACGGGGAAGCATAGAAATACGCTCAAAAAACGCTTAGCCGCAGGAGATTCCGCGCATGGCAAGTTACAACCGCGTGATCCTCGTAGGAAACCTCACCCGCGATCCGGAGCTGCGCTACATTCAGTCGGGCATGGCGGTGACCGACGTCGGTTTGGCCGTAAACGATCGCCGCAAGACGGCCAACGGCGAATGGGTGGATGAGACGACGTTCGTTGACATAACCGTTTGGGGACGGACCGCGGAAACCGTGTGCGAGTACCTTACCAAGGGGTCGCCCGTGCTCTTTGAGGGTCGCCTGAAGCTCGACACCTGGGAAAAAGACGGCCAAAAGCACTCCAAGTTGAAAGTCGTCTGCGAGCGCATGCAGATGCTCAGCGGCCGCGGCCAGGGCGGCGACCGGCCGCAAGGGGGCGGCAATCAAGGCGGCCGCGCCCCGCAGCGCCGGCGGTCCATCACAATACAACCAGTCCGGCCCGCCGGACTACGTCGACGAAGCGCCCCCGGCCGAGTTTGCCGGTGGAGGCGGCGGCGGCGGGGACGACATACCCTTTTAGCGAGCAGCGGAACCATCATGCCCAAGACAACTCTCAACAATACGCGCATCAAGCGACTTCCCAAGGCGCCCAACGGCGGCATCGAGTTGCTGCTGGTGCAGGCCGTCGACCACCTCGGCAAGCAGGGCGACGTGGTGACGGTGAAGCCCGGCTACGCGCTGAACTACCTCTTGCCGCAGGGCCTGGCCACCTACGCCAGCGAACATCACAAGCGGATGGTCGAAAAGCACCGCGCCGAGCTGGAAAAGATCGAGAAGGCCCGGCTGGCGGGCTTGCGCACGATGGGCGACGAACTGGGCCGCCAGAGCATCACGATCGAGGCCAACGCCAACGACGAGGGCCATCTTTACGGCTCCGTCGGTCCGCAGGACATCGCCAACGCCCTGAAGCGCAACAAGTTCAACATCACCCAAGACCAGGTCCGCCTCACCGGCCCGCTGAAGGAGCTTGGCCTCTACACGGTCAAGATCCACATCGCCCAGGAGATTGAGGCGGAAGTCAAAGTGTGGGTGGTGCCGACGGTGAACGTGGAGGAGCCGGGGAAGGGGTGAGCTACTCGGGCAGCGGCTGGCCCTTTGTTTCCGGCGCGAACAAAAGCGCGACAAGACCCAGCAGGTAGCATGAGCACATTGCCACGCCCGCATAGCGAAATGGCGATGCCGTGCCGGCAAAAACCTGGGTTTTCAAATAGCCGATGCTGATCGGCCCGGTCGCGGCAATATAACGGCCAACGTTGTAGCAGAACGACATGCCGGTGCTCCGCAGCCGCGTGGGAAAGAGTTCGGGGAAATAGATCGCATAGCCGCCAAACGCGGCAAGCTGCGCGCGCCCATCAGCGGCACCATCCAAAAGAGATCGGCGGGCTTCGACATGTAGAGAAAGACAAGTGCCGTGGTGATGCCCGCCACGAGGAAGGCCAGCGCGAACGTCGGCCGCCGCCCAATCCATTGTGTCACAAGCGCGAAAGCAAACATGCCGAAAAAGCCGCCTACGTTGAACATGGCCAACGTCACGGCCGCCCAAGTACGCGATTCGACAAGCCGCTCCCGCTGGCGAACGGTGATTCGTTGTACGTTGGCGTCTACGTCGACCGCGGCAGCTCTTTTCATTAGCTGCTCCCGTCGAAGTCGGTCTTCGGCGGATTGGGCGTGGGGCTGGACTGTGCGCGCCGAGTTCTCGCGGTCGAGTTCGGCCAGGATACCATCCGGCGAAACGCGCTTTTCCCCTGCGGCAACGACGTTAGCCGCCTCGAAAATCGCCTTCGCATCGAGGTCGCCGTGGTCGTGCTTTTCGTCCTTTTCGAAACGGCCCAGCAAGTCCTTTGGTTTCACTCTATTGCCGACAGTGCTGAGGTCGTCGGGATTCGTCGATATCCAGACAACGAACTGAAGATCATCCTCGTCCTGTCGCTGCATACGCATGCGCTCGTCATATTGTCTGCCGATGAAAGATTGCGTCAAGTCGTTGCTGAACACGCCAATGCCCCACAATCCTACGACGCCGGAAACCGCCAGGCACAACCCGACCGCCGCGTGCGGTCCCCAACGCCGATCGCCGAAAAGCTCGACGAGCGAACCGGCTTTCCTCGCACCCGCGCGGGCCTCCCGTTTTGCCTTCAGCCATACATCGGGCTCGCGGATGCGCCGGGCGACGATTACTGAGAGCAGCGCCGGCAAAATGCCTACGGCGAACAGCCAGGGCCAATCGCGGGCGATCCAGTGGCGAGCCCACGCCTGCACCAGAAGCAGCCAGATCAGCCCCGCACTGACATTGCCCACCGCGGAGAACATTTGCACCAGTCCCAACGCTTGGGGGCGGGCCTTGTCCGGCAGGCTTTCCGCCACGAGCGTGCAAGCGACCGGGAAAATGCCGCCGGCTCCCACCCCGGTAATGAACGCAAATACGATGTAATACCACGGCGACGGCGAAAGACCGCACAGCCCGGTCGAAAACGAATAAGCCAAGATCATGATCAGCATCGTCTTGGCGCGTCCGATACGATCGCCCATTATGCCGAAGATGATGCCGCCGGTCGCCCAGCCGATCAGCAGCATCGACGTGCCTAGATTGCCGTACCATGTAACCTCCGGGGAGTCTGGCGAGGTTCCCAGCAGGTCGACCATCGCCGGGACGCGGGCGAGATTGAAGATCTGTTGATTGAAACAATCGAACGACCACGCCGCCGTGCCCACGGCCAGCACCAGCCAGTGGTAGCCGTTGAGCTGGCGGTACCAGGGCAGCGGTGCGGCCGGCTCGGCATCGGACACGGCGGGGGCAGGATTGACCATACGGAGCCTTACCAATTAGGATGAACGAACCCAAGGCGGAAGCACGATAGTTGCGGCTTCAGTTTGGATCGGTTCCGGTAAGCATAAGTAATGACGAATCGAGTGTCCATACCCGCTGCCGTTGTCGCATTTGCGGCGTTGGCGCTGGGTTTTTGCGCGGCTTTCTCGCGGTTGGAGGCCGGCGAATCGGTTGCGCCGCCCACGGCGGTATCTGGCGACGTCCAGCGCGACGTGCTCTTCAACGAGGGCTGGAGGTTCCACCTCGGCGACGATGCCAAGGCCAAAGACCCCGCGTATGACGATTCCGATTGGAGGACGCTCGATCTGCCGCACGACTGGAGCGTCGGGGGCAAGTTCGATCCCAAGCTGGCCAGTTGCACGGCTTTCCTGCCCTGCGGCGTCGGCTGGTACCGCAAGACGTTCACGGTCGCGGCAGACGCCAAGGACAAGCTGATCAGCATCCGCTTTGACGGCATAATGAATCACAGCAAAGTTTGGTGCAATGGCCGGCTAGTTGGCGAACGGCCCTACGGCTACAGCTCGTTTACATGCAATCTGACGCCTGCAATCCGCTTCGGCGAGAAGAACGTGATTGCCGTCCGGGTGGATCACCAACAGTACGCTGACTCGCGCTGGTACGCCGGTTCGGGCATCTATCGCAACGTGTACCTGAACGTGACGGGGAAGGTACATATCGAAACCAACGGCGTGTTCGTCACAACGCCGAAGGTTTCGGACGCCTTGGCGGTCGTCGAAGTCCGCGCACTCGTGATAAACGAAGGACCGATGCCCGCAGACGTCCGTATCGTCGCCGACGTCGAGGGTCGAATTAGGGAAGCGGAAGGAACCGTGCCAGCGGGAGGGCAAAAACAGTTTCTGGTTTCCGCCAAAATCGACCTGCCCGATATCTGGTCGCTGGACAATCCCCGCATGTGCCGCGCCGGAGTAAAGGTTGCAACGAATGATGTAAAGACCGTCGATTGGTGTGGCACTCACTTCGGCATCCGCACATTCGCCTTCGATCCCGCCAAGGGATTCTCACTCAACGGCCAGCCGATGAAGCTCAAAGGCGTCTGCCTGCACCACGATGCCGGGCGCTGGGGGCGGCGGTGCCGATCCAGGTCTGGGAGCGGCGGCTGAAGCTGCTGAAGGAAGCGGGCTGCAACGCGATTCGCTGTTCGCACAATCCGCCCGCGCCGGAGTTTTTGGACCTCTGCGACCGAATGGGCTTTCTCGTCATGGACGAAGCCTTCGACGAATGGACCCGCGGCAAGAAGAAGTGGGTCACAGGGCATAACGTCGGCGACTATAGCACTGACGGCTACCACAGCGATTTCCCCCAGTGGTCGGACCGCGACATCCGCGACATGGTCCTCCGCGACCGCAATCACCCCTCGATCATCCTCTGGAGCATCGGCAACGAGATCGACTACGCCAACGACCCCTACCCGCCCAACTGCGACGAGCTACCGCCGATCGCCGCGCGCCTGGTCAAGGACGTAAAGGCGGCGGACTCCACGCGGCCGGTCACCGCGGCCTGCGCGGCCCCGTCCACGAACCTCTTCAAGAAGCTCCTGGATGTAGAAGGCTATAACTACATGGAACGGCTCTACGCCGAAGACCACGCTGCGCATCCCAACCGGGTAATTTACGGCAGCGAAAACGGCCAGTTTCCCGATGCTTGGCGGGCGGTGGCCGACAACGATTACATCGCCGGCCAATTCCTATGGACCGGCATCGACTTCCTGGGCGAGGCCCGCGAGTGGCCTTCCCACGCCTCCCGTGCCGGCCTACTGGACCTGGCCGGTTTTCCCAAAAACCAGTACTTTCTCCGCAAGAGTTTCTGGACCGACGCGCCGATGGTTTATCTTTCCACGTTCGGCCCCGGCCGCGGTCGCGTCGGCCCGCGGTGGGCGGCCAGAAACGTCTATTGCTTCACGAATTGCGACCGCGTCGAGCTTTTCCACAACGGGAAATCGCTCGGAACCAAATCGCAGACGCCCGAGCATGTTATCCGCTGGCCGTTGGATTTTACCGGCGGCGTGTTGAAGGCCGTCGGCAGCAAGGGACGCCAGCAAGCCACATTCGAGCTTAAGAAAGCGGGCGCCGCGGCGAAGCTCGTCTTGCGGCCCGACGTCGAGCATCTTGCCGCCGACGGCCGCGACGTGGCCCAGATCGAATTGAACGTCGTGGACAAAGGCTGCACGCTTGTGCCGGATGCCGGTAACAAGATTGAATGCGCACTCACCGGCCCAGCGCGGATCATCGGGCTGGAAAACGGCGACACGTCCAGCACGGAAAACTACAATACGAAATCGCGCAGCGCGTTCCAAGGCCGGCTAATGATCTACGTGAAGTCGCTCAAGACGGACGGCGAGGCGCGGCTCACCGTATCTTCGCCGGGCTTGGAAGCGGCCGAGATCGTGTTGCCGGTTCGCCGTTAGTGTACTCATCTCGCTCCGCCGAGATGCATGACGATGCCACTCTCTCAGGAAGCTTGGTTCCTTACCGGTCCGACGGCCGTCGGCAAAACGGCGGTTGCGCTCGCCTTGGCCGAAAGACTCGGCGCGGAGATCGTGTCGATGGATTCGATGGCGATCTACCGCGGCATGGATATCGGCACGGCCAAGCCGACGCCGGACGAGCGCGGCCAAGTGCCGCACCACCTTATCGACCAGGTCGATCCGGGCGAAGACTTCAGCCTCGCGCAATACCTCGATGCGGCCCATGCCGCCGCTGCCGAGATTCGCGCCCGCGGCCGGCAGATCCTCTTCGCCGGCGGCACGCCGCTCTATCTCAAGGGCCTATTGCGCGGTATTTTCCAAGGTCCGCCGGCCGACTGGGAATTCCGCCGGGCGATCATGGCCGAGGCCGCCGCCAACGGCCCCGAATGGCTGCACGAGCGGCTTCGCGCGGTCGATTCGGCCGCCGCCGCGCGGCTGCACGCTCGCGACACCCGCCGTCTCGTCCGAGCGCTGGAAATATTCCAATTGACCGGCCAGGCTATAAGCGAGTGGCAACAGCAGTTCAATCGGGCGGTTTCTGCCGAAGCCTGCCGCGTCTTCGTTCTCGACCGGCCGCGGGCCGAGCTGCACGCCCGCATCGACCGCCGGGTGGATTCCATGTTCGCCACCGGTCTGGTAGAAGAAGTCGGTCGCCTGCTGGGGGACAGTCCTCGCAAGCTTAGCAAGACCGCCCGGCAAGCGGTCGGTTATGCTGAAGTCATCGCTCATCTCGAAGGACGGCACGACCTGCCCGCCACGATCGAGTTGGTTAAGCTGCACTCCCGTCAACTGGCCAAGCGGCAGGCCACTTGGTTCCGCAGCCTGAGCGAGTGCCGCTTCGTCCGCCTGGAGGGCGATGTCCCGGCGGACGTGGTGGCGGAACGCATTCTAGGCATGTATATTGATCGTGTCCCATCTTCAATCGAAAGACCCCCGCCATGCGAAAGACTACCGCCGTCGCACTAATTCTCAACTCTTTCTTCGCCCTTGTAGACGTACGTCCCCTTTCCGCTGCCGATCCAAAGTATCCAGACTGGGTCACCTGGACACCCAGCCCGAACCATAGCCCGCGGAGGGCGACGGAGATTACCGCTATCATCTACCATTACACGGCCAGCGGCGCCCAGGCCGACACGGTGAAGTACTTTCAGGACCGCGCCAGCAAGGTCTCCGCGCACTACGTGCTCGGCCGCGACGGCAAGGTCGTGCAGATGGTTCCTTTGGACCAGGCCGCCTGGCACGCAGGCGTAAGCAAGATCGGCAGCGCCGAGAAGGTGAACGACTACAGCATCGGCATCGAGATTTGCAATTGGGGCAAGCTGAGGAAGAAGGGCGACAAGTTCTACGTCGAAAAAGGCGCCGCCTATCAAGGCCCGCCGCCCGTTCAAGCGGCTGGCGGTTATTGGGAGCCGTACACCGACGCGCAGTACAAATCGCTCGCTCGGCTGACCGCGGCACTTTTGGCGAAGTATCCGATCAAGAACATCACCGGGCACAGCGACATCGCCCTGCCCAAAGGCCGCAAGATCGACCCCGGCCCTTTGCTGGACTACCAGCGGGTGAAACAGCTTTTGCCCAAGCCGTACACCGGGCAGTTGGGGCCGCTGTAGGCGGTAATATGCTATACTTTTCCCGTCATGCCTACCATCAAACGCATCCTCGTCACCGGCGGGGCCGGGTTCCTCGGCTCGCATTTGTGCGAACGGCTCGTCCAGCAGGGCCACGACGTGATCTGCCTGGACAACTTCTTCACCAGCCAGAAGACCAACGTCAGCCGCCTCTTGTCCCAGCCGAACTTCGAACTGCTGCGGCACGATGTCACGCTGCCGATCTGGCTGGAAGTCGACGAAATCTACAACCTTGCCTGCCCCGCCGCGCCGGGGCACTACCAGTACAACCCGATCAAGACCATGAAGACTTCGGTCTTAGGCGCGATCCACGTGCTGGGCATGGCTAAACGCTGCCGCGCCAAGGTCCTGCAGGCATCGACCAGCGAGGTCTACGGCAACCCCCAGGTCCACCCGCAGCCGGAAAGCTACCGCGGCAGCGTCAATACGATCGGCCCGCGGGCTTGCTACGACGAAGGCAAACGGGCGGCCGAGACGCTATTCATGGACTACCACCGCGCAAACGGCGTGAACGTGCGGATCGTGCGCATCTTCAACACCTACGGCCCGCGGATGCACCCCTACGACGGCCGCGTGATCTCCAACTTTATTCGCCAGGCGATGCAAGGCGAGGACATTACCATCTTCGGTGACGGCCGGCAGACCCGCAGCTTCTGCTACCGCGACGACCTGGTGGAAGGGCTGATCCGCATGATGAACGGCCCGGACGATTTCTGCGGCCCCGTGAACCTCGGCAACCCAGAAGAGTTTACGATTCGCGAGTTGGCGGACCTCGTTTTGGCGCAGATCGGCTCGCGATCGAAGCTCGTAGCGCGGCCGCTCCCGGAGGACGATCCCACGCAGCGGAGGCCGGATATAACGCTCGCAAAAAAGCGGCTTGGGTGGTGTCCGACGGTTCCTCTGAAGGAAGGGCTGTCGAAAACAATCGAGTGGTTCCGCTCGATCAATCTGAGCGAGTACCGCCCGCCGACGCCGAATTACTAGGGCGTAAAGAGCTCTCGCACGATGCGGCGGAATTGGGGCAGGTTCTTCACCTGCCGCACGGCGGCGCGAAAAGCGGCGCCGTCGGAAAGCCATTGGGCAAAGTAACCGCTGACGCGCAGCAGGCGCCGCAGGGCGAGTGGAGGACCGTAGAGATGAAACTCGCCTTCGACCAATTGAAGCATTGCGCGGCCCCGCTCGGCAAGCGCGGGCGTGCCGCAGTTGCCGCCGCCCAAAAGCGATCGGGCCTGACGAAAGATCCACGGATTGCCCAGGCAGCCGCGGCCGATGGAGACGGCGTCGACGCCCGTTTCGCTCAACATCCGCACTGCGTCGGCAGCCGTGCGGATGCCGCCCGCGCCGATGACCGGCAGGCAGGTCGCACGCTTGACCCGCTCGAGCACGCCCCAATCCGGCCCGCCGACGTAAGCCTGCTGGACGCTGCGGGCATGGACGCTCACGGCCGCCGCGCCGGCGTCTTCGGCCCGCTGCGCAACTTCGATTGCCGTTTCTTCCCCAGCGCTTGGCCCACTGCGAATTTTAATTGTGACGGGCAGTTGCACCGCGCCGGCCACCGCGGCGACGATCTGGCCGACGCGTTCGGGCGAGTCCATGAGCGCGCCACCTTGCCCGCGGGCCAGCAGGCGGCGGATTGGACACTCGAAATTCAGATCGACGAGATTGAAGCCCAGTTCGGCCACGACTTCGGCCGCGGCGGCCATTTCGTCCGGATCGGCGCCGCTAATCTGGCCGGCGCGGGGCGATTCGCTGGGCTGCGTGTAAAGCAGCCGCAATGCGCGGCGGTCGCGCCGGGCAACGTCAGCCGCATCCACCCGCTCGGTGACGACCAAGCCGGCCCCGGCCTGTTTCATCAACATGCGGAAGGGGAAGTTGGTATGTTCCTCCATCGGCGCCAGCGTGAGGCAGCCGGAAATGGTGAGGGGGCCGATTTTCATGGAGAGATTTGACTGTCCGCCTCCTCGCTAATTATAATGTAATTTGGAGTATAGCCATGAATACCTCTCTGCAATTCTATCGAGCGATCGGCGTTCTGGCGTTGGCCGGCTGGGCTGCCGCCAGCGCATCAGCCCAAACTTCATCTGCGCCAGCCAGGTCCGCCGCGGCCGCCGCACCCGCAACCACTTCCGGCACTGCCGCTGCCGGGCGATCGAGCAACGGCTGGGTCACGGTCGACGGGCCGTATCGACACTTGGCCAAGGGCGTGATGCAAAACGTCGATCCCACACGCCATGCCGACGAAACGGTCGAGCGGCACGACGTTACC
This sequence comes from uncultured Planctomycetia bacterium, assembly GCA_963780045.1. Lineage (GTDB taxonomy): Bacteria > Planctomycetota > Planctomycetia > Pirellulales > Thermoguttaceae > JANXQG01. The sequence continues at coordinate 493,723 of CAVZZZ010000001.1, forward strand.
GAGCTGCTCTACGTCGATCCCAATTTCAGCTTCGCCAAAGACGTGTCCTTTCGCCGCGAAGTCTGGATGCTGGAAATCAAGTACAAGCCCCTTCGCATGATCTGGGCCGATGTTCCCAGCCCGGAAGGCCGCATGTTTCGGAAGCAGATTTGGTACATCGTCTACCAGGTGACGAATCCAGGCAAGACCTTTCGGCCGGTTGAGAAGGACGACGAGCTCAACAATCTCGACGTCTCCGGCAAGCTCTACAAGCTGGAAACGGTCGACAAGCCAGTGCGGTTCACGCCAGTCTTCACGCTGGAAACGCACAACAGGCTGGTGAAGGAGAAGCCGGGCTTTTCCAAGGCGGCCGTGGAGCAGTACATTCCCATCGTGCTTCCGGCGATCCGCGATCGCGAAGACCCCAAGCGCGAGTTGCTCACCTCGCAAGAGATGGCCCAGCGGGAGATTCGCGTCGGCGAGACGCTGTGGGGCGTGGCCACGTGGCAGGACGTCGATCCGAGCAGCGTCTGGTTCTCGGTTTACGTCGAGGGGCTAACCAATGCGTACAAGTGGACGGACGACCCGGCAAAATACACAGCCTTCCGCAACGGCACCAGCAAAACGCCCTTCCGCGAGATTTCCACCAAAGTGCTCAGACTCAATTTCTGGCGGCCGGGCGACGAGTTTCACGTCAGCGAGAACGAGGTTCGCGTGGGAGTGCCCGAACTGCCTGGCGGACCGAAACTGCGTCCGGCGTTCGAGTGGGTCTGGTGGCGGACGTACCCGCCCTCGGAGCACAGCGTTCCGGCCGGGCATTAGCTCAACGGTTTGACCGCAGTGGTTGACCGTAGGCCGGAACAAGCGACGCGCGGTTCCGGCAGGCGCCGCTCACCGCTTGCTGTTGCCGGAACTGCGTTGCACTTGTTCCGGCCTACATCTTCTAAGCCTTGACCGCTGCCGAGCGGTCTGGTAAGTTTCACGATTTCGCCCCTCAAGGAGATTCTCGTGGGACTTTTTTCCAATAAGATCGGCCTGATCATGGGCCTGGCCAACGATCGCAGCATTGCCTGGGCACTGAGCGAGGCGCTCTACCGCGAAGGGGCCGAATTGGGCTTCACGCACATGCCAACGCCTTCTTTCGAGCGCCGCGTTCGGGCGCTGGTCGAGCCGAAAGGGGCCAAGTTGATCCATCCGTGCGACGTGCAGAAGGACGAGGACATCACTGCGACTTTCGAGGCGGCCCGGTCGACCTACGGCCGATTGGATTTCGTAGTACACGCGATCGCCTTCGCGCCGCCGCAGGAATTGAAAGGCCCTTACGTGAACATGAGCCGTGCCGGCTGGCACCAGGCAATGGACATCAGCGCCTACAGCCTCGTGGCCGTCTGCCGCGCCGCCGCGCCGCTCATGCAGCCCGGCGGATCGATCGTCACGATCAGCTATTTCGGCGGCGAGAAAGTCGTACCGGGCTACAACGTGATGGGCGTGTGCAAGTCGGCCCTCGAGCACAGTGTGCGCTACCTCGCGTGGGACCTGGGCCGGCAATGCAAGCTGCGGGTCAACGCCATCAGCGCCGGGCCGATGCGGACGCTCAGCGCGGCTGGCGTCGGCGACTTCGACGCGATGCGCGAGCACGCCGCAAAGAAGGCCCCGCTGGAGCGCGACGTGGAAGAGGCCGATTTGGGCAACACCGGCTTATACTTGTTAAGCCACCTATCCAGCGGCGTGACGGGAGAAGTGCTGCACGTCGATTGCGGGTACAATATCGTCGGGCTGTAAGACGCTTACTCCCCGTCGACCGGCACGATCAGCGTGGCGCGGGCGGCGCGCTTTTGCCAGCGCTGCCATGTGAGGGCGAAGAGGCGGCGCGGATCGAAGCTCAGCGCGCCCACGAGCCGTATGAAGGCCAACGCGGTGCCGCAGGTCACGCGCGGAAACGCGCAGAGATAGCGGCCCTCGAAGCGCGGGCGGAAACGGGTCTTGAAATGATAGGCCCCGGCAGTCTCATACGCCGGATTGAGCGAGCCGGTGCCCAGCGAGATGCCCCAACGGACCATGGCGCTGTCGCCGGGCAAAGGCTCGCGGCAGTGCAGGCCCGGCAAGAGGCAGAGCGACGTGCGAAGCACTCCTTCACTGCGAAACTGCCGCATGGCCTGGTGCAGGAGGAAAGGGACCGTGCCGCGGACAGCGTCTGGGCGCTGACGGCAAGTCTCCATGACCCAGGTGCGGCCGTCGTCGCAGGGGTTGCAGGCCAGAAAACCTTCGATGCGGCCGCCCGGCCGGCGCTGCGCGGCGAAGAGCCGCTGCCGGCCCGGACGCTGGGGGTCGAAGGCAGCCTGCAAAAAGCGCATTTCACTGGACTGAGGCTTATTTTGGAGGAACTGCCGCGAGACTTGCGACAGCTCGTCGGTGAGCCTCTCCCAGCGTGCCGGCGAATGTTCTTCTCGGCGGCATTCGATGAATTCCAGGCCGTGGCGGCGGCAATAGTTCGACTGCCGGCGGACCCATTCGTAGCTCTTGCCCGCCCATTCGCAAGCAGGCAAATCGACAATCGCCTCCTCGCCCCACTTTGTGGACTGGAACCCTAACGCGCGGAACAGCGGCAACTGCTCTTCGCAAATATTGAGGAAAGTGATGGTCCGACCGCTGCCGGCCGCATGAGCGACGAACTGCCGCAGCAGCTCCGGCTGGTGCTCCGCGGGCGCCAACAGGCCCCCGCCGCAAAACAAGTGACGGCCCCTCCTGACGACGGCAACCATGCCCTGCCGCCCGGACGACCAAAAATGCTCCCAGCCGGGCTCGGTGACCAAATAGGAATCGTAGCTGCGGCCGTAGCGATAAGCCTGTTGCTCGGCTGGGGCCGTATCGCGCGATGCGGGGCGGCGCGGCCGCCACGGCGACGTTTCGGCCAGAGGCCGCCAAGCGGAGATCGCAATCTCAGTGGGAATTGCAGTCATGGGTAAAGTTATCATCCCCCTTCGTGCAAAATAGGTCAATGCCAAAAAGGAAAGATTCCTTACTCAAGAACCAATTTCGCCAGAATTCAGTGGGAAGTCCTCGCAAAAAATCGAGCCGACGTTGCACGCGCTCAGGAAATCCATTATGCTCGATTCATGGGGGCGCATCTGGACACGGACACTCGGATAACCGACAGGAGTTGAGGAGCATGGAAGCTCGTCTAATTCGGCCTGCCTTGCTGGTGGGCATATTGCTTGTCTCGATGGGCGCTCGGTTTCAGGGACCGAACTTCATCGTCGAGACCGCCGACCCGCAAATGGCCGCCCGCATTTCCCAGGCGGCCGAACAATATCGCCACGACCTGGCCATACAGTGGCTTGGACAGTCGCTTCCCAACTGGGCACAGCCGTGCATGATGACGGTGAAAGTCTCTCCCTACCTCGGCGCGGGCGGGGCGACGACGTTCATCTTCGACAAAGGCGAGGTCTTCGGCTGGCGGATGAATATCCAAGGCTCGTCGGAGCGTGTGCTGGATTCCGTATTGCCGCATGAGATCACACACATGATCTTCGCCAGCTACTTCCGCGCTCCGCTGCCGCGCTGGGCCGATGAAGGCGGCGCGACGAGCATGGAGCATATCAGCGAGAAGCAGAAGCACCGCGAGATGCTCATCCGCTTCCTGCAGACCGGCCACGGCATCGCCTTCGGCGACTTGTTCGCCATGACCGAATATCCGCAGGACGTGATGCCGTTATATGCCGAGGGCTATTCGCTGGCCGAATACCTGATCAACCACGGCGGGCGGCGGAAGTTCGTCGTTTTCTTGGGCGAAGGCATGCACGATGGACAATGGGCAACAGCCGTGCAGCGGAATTACGGCGCCCGCGACCTGCCCAGCTTGCAGAATGAGTGGGTGAACTGGGTGGCGAAAGGATTCCCCGAGCCGCCGCGCGACAGTAACGCGATGATCGCATCGACACAGACGCCGTCGGCGCCCGCGACAGCGCAAGCGACAGTTCAGGTAGCCGCAGCGACTATCGAGCGCCGCCCGCGCCCGGAACCGAACCTGGTCTACCACATAAACGATAAGGCATCCGCCAATGCGCCCCCTGCCGCAAGCGGAATCGTCAGCGCGGCTCGACCGGCGGGCGCTTTCGCTGCTCCAGCAACTCAGCCGGAAAACAGCCCGCCGCCCGCACCGCCGTACAACGGCGCCGGCGCGGAACAAGCCGGCTACCGGTAGCAGATCGCGGTTTGCCAGCCAGGGCGAGTTGTCAGCGTGGTTCACCAAAGGCGGCTCGCTTTTCGCCGAAAGCGGTACACTACGTAGGCGTCATTCTTGTAAACCGCCGTTAGCGGCAGCGGCGGCATACTGACTTGCGTCACAAGGTAATCGGCCTGGTACTTCTCGGCGACAGCGCGGAGCCGCGCGGCGCCGGCCTCGGCAAGAGAGCCGTAGTATTTCTCGTCCGGCGGGGATTTGCCGGTGGCGTAAATGTCCTGGATTCGCTGCCACCACTGTACTAACCCGACGGCGTCCTGAGGCGACTCCTTCCAATTGGCCACCTCGCCCCGTGCCGCATACCACTTGAACGTGTATGCGACCCTCGGCACCAAGAATCGGGCGTCCGGCGGCGTGTGCCGTGGATCGGCGATCCAACGGCAGACATCGCGCCATTGGAGATAGTCGCGGAGCTTGTCTGCCCGCGGCTGACGCGGAAACAGCGGGCGAAGCGGCTGGTCGGTCGCCCAAAGAAATGCCGCCCGCCACGCCACGCCGTCGACCTGCCGCTCGATGAACGGCGGATCGGCGAAGAGGCGAAGCACGGCACAGTCAGCCGCGTGGAAGACAGCCATCGCGACCGTCAGCACCAGCGAAAAGCGCATCTTCCGTTGGATGATCCAGCGGACCCAGAACAGCGAAAGTCCCATCGGCAGCGCCACGTCGGCCAGCCGGAACCAGTAAAAGTGCAGCCACCACGCGGCCGCGGTCCGCTGCCAGACGCCCAGCACGCCGAACCCGGTGCCGATCAATGCAAACACGAAGGCCGCCGCCGTGAAGCCGCGCAGCCGCCGCGCTGCTTGGCTGTCGGAGGCCGTCTTCCACAGCAAGAGCCAAACGGCGGCCATGCAAACGTAGGGCACGACGAAGCCGTCGTTCCACATCTTCACCGGATCGAGGTGGTGTGGAAACCGCTCGTAAACATAGATTTGCTCGGCCTGTGCGGCCACGGACCGGTCGGCCCCGCGGTTCATTAGTAGCGGCGGAAGCAGGCCCGGCAAGGCAATCGCAGCGGCCGCCAGCGGCGCAAGCCACGGCGAAAGCCGCGATCGCGCCTTCCGGTCACTGGCAAACCAGACCGCGCCCGCGGCAATGGCCGACCAGCCGCCCACCAGCGCATGGAACGCGGTGGCCGCTCCGAGAAGCAACCACATCCGGTTCCAATAGCCGTCGGCCATTGCTCGCAAGGCGAGGAATACCAGCGCGTAAGCGACGCATTTGCTTTCCGCGCCACCGACGACCCATTCCCCGGCCATATTGAAGTGTTGCAGCAGGAAGAGCATTAGTGCGGCCGTGAGCGGCGCCGCCCACGCCCGCGGCACGACGGCCTCACTGATTCGCTGCCACGACCAGGCCAGCAATCCCCACATGATCAGCCGCCATGTCCACGCGAAGGCCGTCGGCGGCATCAGCAGCGCCAGCCACCCCGCCGCGCACGAGAAAACGAGCTGCGTGTCAGTCGTTTGCAGGAACCAATCCCCAGACGCCCAATGCGGATTCCAAAAGTGAATCGCTTTGCCCAGGTAATACGGCTCATTAACTTCCGGCACCGGCCAGGCGCCTTGCAGGCAAAAGAGCGCGAAGATCACGAGCGATTCGAGGATGGCTTGACGGCGCGGCATGGATTATCGAGTCTGGCACATTGCCAAGGCTTTCGCAAGGGTCGGCGATATTGTCATGGCACCGTGGTTGTACCGTCCGCGCACATCGTCTAGGATGGCCGCAAGCTCTATACTACACTGGAGCCGCACTGGTCTAAAATGAACGGCACTCAATGGCACTCGATTTTTCTGTCCAAAGAAGGAGTTCTCCGATGAAACGTTCAATCGTACTGCTCGCAACCTTTCTTGCCGTCTTGTTCGTCATTCGCGTTGCATGCGCTGCGGACGATTGGCCGCAATGGCGCGGCGTACACCGCGACGGCCATTCCGCCGATACTGGGCTGCTGAAGGAGTGGCCCGCCGGCGGCCCTAATCTTGTCTGGAAGGCGACGGGGCTTGGCGAAGGCTACACGAACGTGAGCATTGCTGGGGATCGCATCTATCTCATGGGCGACGTCGACGACGCCAGTAGCCTTATCGCCTTGAACCGCGCCGACGGCAACAAACTGTGGACGGCCAAAGCAGGCAAGGCCGGCGATCTCGGGCTGGGGCGGTTTCTCCGGCCCGCGCTGCACGCCGACCGTCGACGACAACTTGGTCATCGCCGTCGCCCAGTTTGGCCAGGTCCTCTGCGCCGACGCCGCGACCGGCGCCGACATTGGCGCAAAGACTACGAGAAGGATTTCGGCGCCCAGCGACCTGAATGGGGTTTTACCTGCATGCCGCTAGTCGATGGCAATAACGTGATCCTCGCGCCCGGCGGCAAAGGAGGCAACCTCGTCGCGGTGGACAAGCACACGGGCAAGCTCGTGTGGCGGAGCAAGGAGTTCAACGACAGCATCCACTACTCTTCGCCGCTGCTGGTTGAAATCGGCGGCGTCCGGCAGATTGTCCAACTCACCGAAAAGAGCGTGGGCGGCGTGCGGGCCAGCGACGGCAAACTCCTTTGGCGCTACGAGCGCAAAGGCAATACGGCGGTCATTCCCACGCCGATCTTTCACGACGACGAAGTCTACGTGACCTCCGGTTACGGCGCCGGCTGCAATCTCTTCAAGATCGCGCCGAAAGAGGGCGGCCGTCTTCCGGGTTTCACTGCCATTGCGCTTTACGCCAACAAGGAGATGATCAACCACCACGGCGGTGTTGTGCTCGTCGACAAGTATCTTTACGGCTTCTCTGACGGCAAAGGCTGGACATGCATGGATTTCCAGACCGGCAATGTCGCGTGGCGCGACAAGGGCATAGGCAAAGGCTCGTTGGTTTATGCCGATGGGCTGCTCTGTTTGCGGTCGGAAGAAGGGCCCGGCACCGTCGCGATCATCGAGGCCTCGCCGGACGGCTATAAGGAACTGAGCCGCTTCAATCCGCCGAACCGCAGCGACAAAAACAGTTGGCCGCATCCGGTTATCACCGGCGGACGGCTTTATCTCCGCGACCAGGACGTTTTGCTCTGCTACGACGTGAAGGGCAAGTAGTTATAAATCCGGGTATTCGCGTCGTCGCGCTTGCAAATCCCCCTTGCGGTGGCGCATAATAGTAGCAATACTCTTCTTGTTAGGTATTGGCAACCCCCAAAGCTGAGGAGTCGCTATCGATGATTGCCGATCGGGTAGTCCGTCTGTTGGTGTGCGACGACCATGAAATCGTCCGTACTGGCGTCAGGGCGTTGCTTGCCGGGACCGAGATCAAGGTCGTCTGCGAGGCTGCATCGGGCGAGGCCGCCATCCACAAAGCATTGCAGAACGATCTGGACGCCGTTCTCTTGGACGTGTGCATGCCGGAGTGCGACGGTTTGACCGCGCTGGGACGCATCAAGATCGACAAGCCGCATTTGGCCGTCGTAATGTTTTCGGCGTTCGATAATCCAGCCAACGTGGCACGATCTATCGCGCTGGGCGCGGGGGCGTTTCTGCTGAAGACTTGTGACCGCGACGATCTGCTGGCTACCATCCGTTCCGTGACCGCGGGCGAAAACTTTTGGGACCGCGAGAAACTGCGGTGCGTGAGCGGCGCACTGCGCACTCCGCGTTTGAGCACGAGCTTGGAGCTGTCGCTCAGCGAACGCGAGGGCGAGGTTCTGCGGCATATAACCGCCGGGGCAACGAACAAGCAGATTGCCCAGGCCATGGACATCAGTTACGAGACCGTCAAAGAGCACGTGCAGCACCTGTTGCGCAAGATCGGCTTGACCGATCGAACGCAGGCGGCGGTTTGGGCCGTGCGAGAAAGCCTGATCTAATAAAGCGGCGCACCGAGCGGGAGCAAGCACGAAATCCTCCCCGGCCCGGCGCTCAACTGCAAATCCGTTGCTTCGGCTTACGCCTGGTTGATCGGGATTTGCTTGGCCTGCGGCTTCTTCTCTTCCGGAAGTTGCAGGTTAAACGTCAGCGTCAGGATGCCATCCTTCAACTCGGCGACCGGGTCGCCCTCGATGTTTTCCGGCAGACGGAGCTGGCGCTTGAACGAACCGTAAGTGAGCTCGCGGACGTGATACTGGTCTTCCTTCTTCTCGCCGTTGCTCCTGGCAACGCCGGAAATCTCCAGAAGGCCCTCAGGCAGGATTTGAACGTTGACCTGCTCCGGCGCGTAACCGGCGACAGTCGCCCTGACAACCAGCTTGCCGTCCCTGGTCGTATAGGCGTCCAACGGCGGAAAATTGGCCTTGTTCTTCACGCCTTCGAAGAAGTCTTGGCCGAGAACGTCATTAATCATGCGGTCGAACTGTCGGGACAGTGGACCGAAAAGCTCTTCGCGGGAAACGGGACGCATACGCAAAGTACCAAACATAAGTAACCTCCTTTTGACCCTTGGGGGTCGGTTATGCCGCTCCACACGGGACGCGGCGTACAGTCCACCCCGCCAGGGGCATGGACTTTTGTGGCTGCCAACGTGGCAGCCACATTAGTTACCAACAGATGGAAGCAGATAGCGTGCCATTCGGCGCCGGCAATAACGTCCATTGAACGTAAGTCTGCATCTCGATTGGATTTGGAACCGGCGGCGCTGCGGTAATGCGACGAGATCCGCGGCCGCAAAAATGGCAGTCGAAGTTCGTTAGTGCCCGCCTTGGCAGATCAAAATCGGCAGCATCCCGGTCGGCATTCCAGCGGCGAATCGCCGTCGGGCGGCGGGCCGTCGAAACCGAGGGCCAAGCGCACCGTGCCGGGGCAGGTCCGCTCCAGAATCAGCTCGCGAAGCATCTCGATGAAGCGCGGGTGCAGCCCCGGCGTCGCCGCGCGTACCATCGTCAAGCCAAGCTCTTCGCACAGCTCTCGGACCTCAACGTCCAAGTCGAAGACTACTTCCATATGATCGTGGAGGAATCCGATCGGGACGATCACGACGCCCCGGAACCAGTCGCGTTCCGCGAATTCCCGCAATGCGCTCCCTACATCCGGCCCCAGCCACGGCTGCGAAGGCGGCCCGCTGCGGCTCTGAAAGACCAATTGGAATTGAACACGGCCCAGCCGGCTTGCGACCAGCCGGCACGTCTCGCGGAGCTGCGCCTCGTAAGGCCCTGCATTCGCCATCGCCACTGGAATGCTATGGGCCGTAAACAGCAGTTGCGCACCGTTACGACGCGATTCCGGAAGCTCTGCCAATGCTTCGGCCGTCCTTGCGGCCAACGCCTCAATGAAGCCCGGATGGTTGTAGAAGCGGCGGACCACGTCGATCTGCGGCGCATCGCCGCTGACTTCCTCGCGAGCACGGGCGATGTCCTCGCGATATTGCCGGCAGCTCGAATAGGAGCCGAACGCTGAAGTCACCAACGCCAGCGTATGGCGAATCCCGTCGTCGGCCATCTGCCGCACCGCGTCGGGCAGCAGCGGATGCCAGTTGCGGTTGCCCCAGTAAACCGGCAGGTGCGGGCCGTTGGCGTTGAACTCCCGCACGAGCTTGGCGATCATCGCGCGGATTTCGCCGTTCAGCGGACTGACACCGCCAAAATAGTGATAGTGCTCGGCGACTTCCAGGAGCGCTCTCGAGGAATATTCCGCCCGCGGGTCACATTCTCCAAAAAAGGGATAACATCATTTGGACCTTCGGGACCTCCGAAGGAAACGATAAGGACCGCGTCGTAGGGAATTGGTAGATTGCGGCTGAGCCGTGAGGAATCGGGAGTGGGGGATGGTCGATCGGTACTCATTTCCTCGGTTCGTTCTTTGGTCCGGCAGGAGCGGGAACCGGTCCAAACTTTCGCTGCGCAATCCAGTCGAGAATCTGTTTGTCCGCAAGCAGTCTGGCCCTCAGTCGCGGATAATCGATTTTTTGCACGTCGATATCGTCGCCGACTGCCTGGGCCGCGGCAGCGCCTGACGATTGGCCCAGCACCATGAATACCGGCTCCATGCGGATCGAGCCGTAAGCAATATGACTCGCGGAGAGGCAGACGGGCGCCAGCAGATTCGTACACTCCGCGGCCTTGGGAACAATTGCCCGATAGCTCACCGGGTAGGGACCGGCGACCGGGACTTGCACGTCGCCTTCGTTGCGGACGTGACCATCGGCGTCCGCGTGGCGTTGCGTATTGTGCGAATCCATGCCGTAAGCCGCCAGGCCCACCGAATCGCCGACCTTTCGCTCGCCGCGACACTCGTGCTCGGTCATTACGTACTCGCCGACCATCCGCCGCGCCTCGCGGATGTAAAGCTGGTTCGGCCAGTGGCCGTTGTCGGAAAACTCGTCGCGCGACAAGCCCCACGCCGAGAACTTCTGCCGCAGCTTGGCCGGAACGCGGGGATCGTTGGCCAGCGTCCACATCAGCCCCAGTTGATAATCGCGGTGCTCGCTGGCGATCTTCTCGCGACCGGCGTACTCGGCGTCGGGGTAGTCGTAGTTCATGCCGATATCGTCGGTGGAAAACGCGCCGTTATTGTTCGTATCCGACTTGCGGTTGGGCATCGGTTCCGGATTGCCCAACACGACGCGCCCGCCCGCCTCGATGTATCGCAACAGGACCTCGTAGCGCCGCGGGTCAAAGTTCCTGGGCTTGGCGAAAGCGACGCGGTTTTCCGGCACGTCAGTCAGGCACATGCGATAGTTGTACGCCTGGACGCGGCGGTCGCCTTCGCCGTCAACCCCCGCCCCGCCGTGCAGGCCCAGCAGCAATCCACTGGACCGCTCGCCGGGCACGACAAACGGATCGACGGGGAAACCGAACTGGTGCTTGAGCGCGTGACGGGTCTGGACTCCGTTTAGAGTCTCGCCGAAGGCCGCGTTGGCTTCGCGTCCGATCGCGTAGCGGACGCCGGCCTTGGCCATCAGATCGCCTTCATAGGTGGCGTCGATAAAGACTCGGCCTCCATACGAGCGGCCCGACTCCATGACGACTTCGGCGATGCGGGTGCCGCCCTTGTGGACGCCGCGCGTGAGGTCGAGCCGCTCGCCGCAGACCAGCGGCACGCCGGCCTCGGCGAGCATCGCCCGCAGGATGGCCTCGGCCACGTGCGGCTCGAAAGCCCACATCGTATCGCCGTCGACGAAACGCTTCGCGCGGGCGACATAGTGCGCGCGAGTTTCGCGGTTCCACGCACCGGCGTCGACGTAATGGCGGTATACTCGCTGATAGAATTCGCGGGCGATGCCGCCAATGGCCCGCTTGTTGCCGATATCCGTACACCCAAGACCGCCGGACGTCATGCCGCCGATGTGCCGCCCCGGTTCGATGAGCACGACGCTCTTGCCCATGCGAGCGGCCTGCACGGCGGCAGTCACTCCCGCGACGGTCCCGCCGTAGACGACCACGTCGGCCTGCTGTCGCCCCGCTACATGGGTGTCCCCCGACTCCGCGGATACAGCGACTGCGAGAAGGAGTGCGAGGTGCATGGTGGATTGTTCCACACGGGGCTTGCGATGCGCTACGTTTTGGAAGACGTTAGAAATGGCCGCCTAGCGACGCGATGATGAGCGTACCGGTCGCCCGCACGACCAACCACTGGCCCAAAGGGCCATTTGCGGCGGCGCCAATTGGGCCACGGCGGCACGAGTACGGTCGAGGACAACATATTGGGGGATGGTTTGTGAGTTGTCAATGCCTTTTCAAGCTATCGCCTGTAGGAAACCGCTGCAAGTGGCGGTCAAGCGCATAAGGCACCATACTTTCCAACGCGCCCTTAGACTTTTAAACTAGCCACGGCAGCCCACGATAGGCGTGTGCTTGAAGCACGCTTCATCGTTTCCCAATTGCGCCGCATTTTCCACGGCGGTCTCCGGCGTCGCCGAGGCAACGAAAGGGTGGTTGCATCCGCAGAGGTATCTAGTACAATCGTTCTGTGGCGAGGACCGTCACCGTGCCCCTCTGGAGGTCCAAATGACCGGGCCCGGCAAACAACCCACTAAGTCGAACCCCTCGCCGATCGAAACCGATGTTTGGCCGGTAGCGCCTTCGGAGTCGTCGCGGCAATACTCGACGGTTCCGCAACTAGCGCCGCTCGCGGCGCAGAAGGCCGAGGAGTCGCTCTCTCATATCGGCCGATACCAGGTCGAAGCGTGCTTGGGCGAAGGGTCGTTCGGCCGAGTTTATCGCTGCCGCGACCAGGTGTTGAACCGCGCCGTGGCAATTAAAGTGCCGCATCCGGACATGCTCGGAAATGCGGACCTATATCTTGCAGAGGCCCAAGTCGTCGCCAAGCTCGAGCATCCGGACATCGTGCCCGTGTATGACGCTGGCCGCACCGAAAATGGGCTGTGCTACGTTGTGTCCAAACTCGTCGAAGGGACTACACTTGCTGAGCGGTTAAAGCAAAGACTGCTGCCACACCGGGAGGCGGCAGCGCTTGTCGCGACGGTTGCGGCGGCGCTTCACTATGCCCATTCACAACGCGTGGTTCACCGAGACATTAAGCCCGCGAACATACTTCTCGATACCACCGGCAAGCCCTACATCGCCGATTTCGGGTTGGCCCTTACCGACGAAAAGTTTGGTCAAGGACCAAACGTTGCGGGCACTCGGGCATACATGAGCCCGGAGCAGGCCCGCGGCGAAGCGCATCGCGTCGATGGCCGATCGGACGTCTTTAGCCTGGGCGTGGTCTTCTATGAGTTGCTGACGCGGACGCGCCCATTCCGCGGGGCAAACAACCAGGAATTACTTGAGGATATCAAGACGCAGACGTCCGGCCCCCGCACAGTTGGACGATTCTATTCCCAAGGAATTGGAAAGGATATGCCTGAAGGCGCTTTCCAAGCGAGCCACGGAACGTTACACAACCGCGCGGGACATGGCGGACGACTTGCGGGAGTTTCTCGGACAAGTGGAGACTGAGGCGCCGGCTCCGGCGCCGAGACCCCATGGCACGGATGCCGCAGCGCCCGCCAAAATCGTTCCCAAGGGTTTGCGTTCGTTCGATTCCCGCGATGCCGACTTTTTCCTCGAACTTCTAGCCGGTCCTCGAGACCGCGAAGGACTGCCCGAAAGCATCCGATTTTGGAAACATAGCGTTGAGGAGTCCCACGCGGACGCGACGTTTCGCGTCGGGTTGATCTACGGACCCTCAGGCTGCGGAAAATCGTCGCTGGTGAAGGCGGGATTGCTGCCGCGACTGACAACTTCCGTCATTTCGATTTACGTCGAGGCGGCCGGGGAGGATACCGAGCACCGATTACTCCGCGCACTGCACGCTCGGTGCCCTGAACTGCCGGCCGGTCTCGGCTTGATGGAGAGCATTGCCTCACTGCGGCGGGGGCAGGGAGCCGCGGCGGGCAAAAAGGTCCTCATCGTGCTCGATCAATTCGAGCAGTGGCTCCATGCCAGGCCGTCCTACGCTGAAGCCGAACTTGTAGAGGCGCTGCGGCACTGCGACGGAGAACACGTACAATGCATCGTCATGGTGCGCGACGATTTTTGGATGGCTGTGACCCGTTTTCTGGGCGAATTGGAAATCCGTCTCGCGGAAGGGCGCAATTCGGCGGCCATCAATTTGTTCGACCTTGATCATGCGAAGCGGGTCTTGGCGGCGTTCGGGACGGCGCTGGGCCGGTTGCCGGAAAAACCGGGGGAGATCGGCAAGGAGCAAAAGGAATTCCTGGACAAGTCCACGGCGGAACTGGCCGAGGAAGGCAAAGTGGTCTGCGTGCGGCTGGCCCTTTTCGCTGACATGATGAAAGGCAAACCGTGGACATTGGCGGCGCTGAGGGACGTGGGTGGCATCGCGGGGCTGGGCGTCACATTCCTGGAAGAGACCTTCAGCGCGGCGACCGCCCCGCCGGAGCACCGTCTGCACCAGCGGGCCGCCCGCAACGTCCTGCGGGCGCTCCTGCCCGAATCGAGCTCGGCCATCAAAGGCGAAATGCGTTCCTACGCAGAGTTGTGGGAGGCGTCCGGCTATGCGGACCGTCCCCTCGACTTCGAAGACCTTCTTCGCATGCTCGACAATGAAGTCAGGCTGATTTCGCCCACTGGTCCCGATGGCGGGACGAACAGCCAGCCGTCGGCGGCAAGAGCCGGCGACGCAAAGGAGGCCGCGCTGTTGTTTCCGTGGACGATCAATCCGTGGCTCAGTACCCAGGGAATCTCAGTCACAAGCCAAATGGTGCAACGCTCGGCGGGTGACGCTCCGGTTGTCGTCAGATAATTCTGGCCGAGCAAATCGACGTCGAAGGAGGACGGCAGCGAATTTAGCACCGCCTGCCGGGCGGCGTTGAACGAAGGCACTCCCGGCGCGACGGAGACCGTCGGGTTGTCCAGCGCGGCCTGGGCCACGGCACTGCCGGCTTCCTTGGCAATGCCGAAGTAGGCGCCTGAATCGGCGATCACGTCGCCCAAGGGGCCGGTGACCGGGCTGGGAATCGCGACTGTAGTGATCGAGCTGGCGTTTGTGTACTGGGTTTGCAGGTTCACTCGCGGGTAGAAGTACGACCGCGCGATTGCCTCTTGTTGCTGCGCTGCGCCCGCCGCGGCAATCTGCACTTGAATCGCCGCCTGGTTTTCCAGTCCGATTCGGATGCAGTCCGCCAGCCTAAGCCGCATCGGAGCGCCGGGCGGCATGGGCGCCACTTCCTGCGCGGCCGATGCAGACAACCAAAGGCTCGCCAAGAGTCCGGCCCCGATCGCCACGCGGCGGAGTACAAAGCTCAGGCAACGTTCGCCCCCGTATCGCCGCGTCTGCTGCTTGGCCATGAAATGTGCGTCCCGCCGTGCCCATTGAAGATGAGTTTTGCCGCCGCAGCAAGCCGGTGCTACTGCACGAGCCGCGTCGCGAAGGAACCGTTGTCGGCCACCGGAATGAACGGCCGCAATCTGCCCAGCCCGCCGTGGCGGAAGCCTCCGGGCACGAACTCCAGGCCCACGCCGACATTCCAAACTTCTTCGTCTTGTCCCGGAAACCCGGCGCCGACGTTTGGCATGATGTAGGTGAAGGTGCCGGTGAGCGCAAGGTTTTGCGTCAATGGCACATGATAGTCCGCGCCGAATACGAGGTTCGATGGCCGCTCCGCCACGCCGAACCGCCCGATCAATGTCGCGTAGTTGTTGAACGTGTGCGACCAGTAAACGCTACCCTGGGTCAGCGGCCTGAAGGAAAACAGGTCGACCCCGCCGGTCAACAAGTCGGGCAATTGGCCGGTCGAGCCGCGATCGGGGATGGAGGCATCAATGCCGATGGCGTCGCAGGGATCGAACTCGTACTCGCCCTTGACGCGCCATTGGCCCATATCGAGTGCCGAGTAGTAGTTGTCCTGCAAGAAGTCATAGACAAAACCCCACGTGAACGCGCTCCCCTCGCCGCGATTGATCCGTTGGAACATGCCCACGGTGACGAAGTACTGGTCGCGGGTGGTGGCGGTGTCGAAAAAGGGATACGGCGAGCCTTTGAGGTTCGAAATGTCGGCGGCCAGACCAGCCTGCAGGCCAATGCCCCAGCGCTGGAAGACCGGCACGGCCGCGTTGACACCGGCCCGCACGCCAAAGTTGCCGTTGGCGTTACCGATGTCCTCCGGACCTTTGAAACCTTCGACGCCCGTGAAAACGTCCAGAGCGAACCATTGACGCCGCGGCCGACATTCGTCGCAACCGCAGATTTCCGGATCGTCGCAGGGAACCCCCATCGTTGGGCCGCGCACGCCCGACGGTACATGGCTGATCGTCGGACCGACGGGCGCAACTTCTTCCACCACGCCGCCCGCGCCGCTGGAAGCCGAGGTCTGTTCGCCTACCTCTTCAATGCGCGAAGCGGCAATTACGCGCGGCAGGCTGTCTTCTTCGGCCGGCACACTGAGCGTGCCGCTTTGCACCGTGGAAGCGGCGCGGCCGGCGCTCTGCTGGGTGGCCAGGCGGTCCAGCGTTCGCTCGAAGCCCTGCAGGTCGTCGGTCGAAAGCACTTCCTTGGCATGGGCCATGAGCCGATACTGGTCCATACGTGTGAGGTAGCCTTTCGCCAGCGCGGCGGAAAGCTCTTGGCGTATCTTTTGCCGGCCTGCCACCGCGGCTCGGGCGTTGGTGTCGGCCGTGGCCGCCAGCGAGATTCCGCTGATGCCTGTCACCAGCAGCGCAAGCGCCGCAAGAAAACGATGGACGAATCGCATGACTTCCCCCTTATGTCTGCATTATCCCGCCTTGCGACCGCGGGCGACTGGTGCGCCTGCGTCAAGCTTAGCGGCACCCGGAGTTGCCGTTGGAATCGTTAGAATCCACAGAGACAATCCAGGCAAAAATGTCATCGGAACCGTTGCAAACGGAACTTGACGCACAAGCCGCGCAGGCGGCAAGGTTTAGCACGCCCCCGGCGGCATAACCGGCAAATCCGGCAGGGTTTTCCTAAATTGCCCGCGTTTCCTTGAGCCCTTGCGATAAATATCGAGCAGAGTGGGGCACCGCCGGCGTAGCGGGGGAAAAAGGGGGCCTAACCCTGGCTTGTAGACGGGATGCTGCCGCAACTGCTAGGCGGCATCCTTTTCAGCGGAGAGCCCTGAAATCGCCGTGTTCGGCCGATCCAGCCGTTCATGCAGACGACTGGGGGCGATTTTGGAATTGAGTCGCCGGCCGCGCAGTATGCTGAAGCAGGCCGCGACGGCCATGCCCAGAACTATCGCGAGGGCAACCCCGGAAATGGCCTTTCCCCTAGCGAGTATCCTGGAAGCAAACGTGAATGCCACGCGATGCTTGCCTTTGTCGACCACGCAGCCGAAGAAATCCCCGTTGACTCGTTGCAACGACGCCGGCTGATCGTCGACACGAACCTGCCAATCATCGTCATAGCTTTCCGAGACCACAAGCAATTGCTTTGCCGGCGTCTCGACTTGAACGGCAATCCTGCCGGGCCGATCTTCCACCAATTTGGCTGTGCCGGGTGCGGAGTCTGAAATCTCCAAGGGACTGGCAACCAAGGCAGTGTTGTCCACGTCGATTTTCTTCAAGTCCTTCCTTGGCGTAGTGCTGACCAGCACTTTGCTCACCATGCGCGTTCGCGGCAAGGGGGCTGGAATATGGCGCCACCAACCGTCCATGGGAGGCCCGACGGGGCCCCAACCTGCGACGCACGATTCGGACCTTTCCCGCTGCCAAACCCAGGCGACTCCCGCCACACGCAGAGTGTTGACATGGCCGTAATCCAGTGCTTTTTTCGGATACAGCGGACTGTAGCCATTGATCGTGCTGTAACCGCGAAGCCACAGGAGGTTCGTTGGGGCGGACCAGCCGTAGCGGTCGTCAAAGCAGGATACGCGTCCTTCGTCAACCGTCGGCGGTCCACAACAGTGTGCCACGAATTCCGCATACGTCGGCAAGTGGCGAAACGCGCCGCCACCGGTCCGCCATAGGCGCCTGCCGTCGCCGTCGACAGAGTACATGCCCAAATCGACTGCCGTGAGAAGAACCAGCAGAAACAGACCTAGTTGGCGTCCCCTAGCGGCAAGCGTCAAGGCAGCCACGGCGCCGATTGCCAGCAGCGGTCCCGTTGCGAAGACCATGTGCTGGTGAAAATCGTGGTTGGCCCGTGCGTCGAACCATACGGCCGCGAGGAGTGCGGCCTGGGCGGCGAACCAGGGCAAAATCAAGTGCGCCCAATGCGTTTTCTGACCGCTGCGCACGAACCGAATCAAAGCGGCAAAGGCAACGCCTGCTAGAATCGCCACGCTGAATTGGGTAACAATGATGGTTCGATAGGGCGCGCGAAAGGACCCGACTCCCGGAAGCCACAATTGCAGATAGTAGAGCTTCCCCGAAAGACCTAGTGAAAGCCACGCCGTCACAACGGCTACCAGAAAGGCCCAAGAGGACAGCCGGCCGACAAGGCGCGAATGTTTCGGTCGATGTGACCAACAAGTGTCTCCGGATTTCGGCTGTAAGTCTTGCGACGGCCGAATCCAGCACGCGGTCACCCACCAAAGCACGAGCGCCAGCGGAACAGCGCCAAAGTAGTTCATCCAAAGCGAATTCGACGTCGTATAAGGCGCAATGAGGCCGATGAACGAATGTAGCGGCATGGCTGGATATGGCAGGAGCGTTTTGTCCACCACCGCGCGCGTTGATGTCTGAAACATGCCGTACATGCACGACACCTCGACCGCACCGATGCCCAATCCAAGCACGACCCCGCAGGCTACGGCCGCCCAAGCATCCCAAGGCGCCCGCTGCTTCACCAACATGCATATAGCGAAAATCGCACCGCTCAAAAGCGAGAACCACAGGGACTGAGGAAAGCCCAACAGGGTTTGCGAGCCTACAACGAGTGCAATTGCCGCACACCCCAACCACCGCCGCGCGGCGGTGGTTCCCGTCGCGGCCGCGCTTAGCGCAGCGAGGAACCACGGCAAATGCGAAAGCACGGCGGTCATCGGCGGCGTATGCAAGTATTGATTGAAAGACAAGGAAAAAGTCGCGACCAACGCGGCCATACAGCCGCCTGCAAGTCCGATATACCGCCGCAGGAAGACCACCATGCCGGCAGCGAGCGCCGCGAGCGGCCAAAAGACCTCGATGTCAAAAGCCAAGTCCAGAGGAAGCCAGCGGTAAAGCAAATAGGTCAACGGGTGGTATCCTTCGCTGCCGCCGCCGAAGTAGCCGCCGAAAGCCCGTGGCACCCAATCGAAAGGCTCGCCCTGTTTCACGCAACGAGAGTAGAAATCGCGCTGGGGAAGCAAGAACGCACTGAGATCACCGTGAATCGGGATGCGTCCGCGAAACATGGGCGAGGCGTAGAAGCCACCCAGCACGAGGATTGAAACCGTCAACAGCAGGATGAGGCTTCGCTCTCGAAATCGCGATGACGGCGAAATCGCGTCGGCTTCGCGCGCGGGTTCCGAAGCGCAACGCGCCGTGGACTTGGCGTCCGATGCCGCTAACCGTTCCATACGTCATTCCTTCTCACTTGAATCCAATCGCCACCAGGTTTCCGGCCGGCAATGGACAAGGAATATGATTGCCTCCCAGGGCCCCGGCGAATCGAATGGCCGCGTTTTTCAGCATCCGCGGCAACGGAAACAGTCGCATCCAGTAGGTAATCGGGTAACGATTGACGATCGTATCGGTACGTATGTCACGAAAGCCGGCTCCTTCCAGCAGGCGGCGACTGCTGGTGTGTGAAAAAAGTTGGAGATGCTCGATGTCGAAGATCGGCGACCGCCGGCCCAGTAAGCGCGCCGATAGCGCGCGGCGGTTGTGGACCACGCACAACATCACTCCGCCCTCCTTGAGAAGTCCGCAGGCGTCGCGGCACAGTTGCAGCGGATCGGGCACGTGCTCCAGCGTCTGAAAGCAGGTGATTAAGCGAAACTTCCGCCCCTGAAAATCCGCGGCGCGAAACGGCGCATGCCGCAACAAAGGGCGAACGGCATCTTCGGCTGCCGCAATGGGCGCCGCCGATGGCTCGGCGCCCACGACCTCGGTGAAGTTCAACAAGAGCAGTTCTTTGAGAAACGCTCCGTCGCCCGCGCCGATATCAAGAGCGCCTGCGCGGTCGGGCAAGCGGCCGAGAACCGATCGCAGCAGCCTGCCATAGGTCCGCGCCGCATACCGAGCTTCCCTGCCGCTGTCGTAGGCGGCAACGCGGTACTCCTCCAAGAGCGATTCCCGATCCGGAACGGGACTGGCATAGACCAGGTCGCATCCTTTACACAAGAGCAAGCGGTAGTGCATGTACTCCGGGACTTTGCGCGAAGCGAACGCAAATCGTCCGATTCGGGACGGGTCGTAGGTCGCCTCGGCAAACTCGCGAGACCGACGGGCAGAGCCGCAAAGCGCGCATACACGCGAAGTCATCGCCGTGCCTGGCCCCCCTTCGCAAAGTGGGAAGTGAGAAGTGGCAAGTGAAAAGTGGGGAGCGCTTCTTGCCACTTGCCACTTGCCACTTCCCACTTCCGGTCCCCGTTCGGATTGCGTTGAAGGCTGCGTCATTTCACTTCTCCTTTGGAAACCGCGGCGCGACCTGAATCGGCCGGCCGTCGGGCCGACACGGTGTACCCCAAGCAATCGTCACCGCCGGCGTGCCGCAGAGAGATGTTGGCAACCATCGCGCAAAGCAGGACCACCGGCGAAAGGAGCAGCCCCGAAAGCCGGCGGCCGAAAGATCGCAGCGGAGTCGTTGCCGAAGCCGCCAAGAGCGGCAGGATCAGAGCCATCACCTTGTAGCACGCGACCGTGACCGCATTGCCGCGAGCGTAAACTCCGATGTCCTCGAATCCGGCCTGCTGCAATAGCCGCTCCAGGCAAGAAGGCGTATAACGATAATAATCGTTGGGAATGAAGTGCCAGCGCGCGGCAAAAGGCACGGTCAGCAAAAGTCGTCCGCCGGGCCGGGTGCAACGGCAGGCTTCCGCCAGGAACTGCTCGTGATCGAAGACGTGTTCGAGCGTCTCGGTTGCGAGGACCGTGTCGGCCCACCCGTCCTCGATTGGCCATTTCCACCCGTTGAAGTAGATTGTATCCGGGACCTCATAGCCGAAGTGCGCTTTGCAGTCGGACGTGTCGATGCCGCAGGTACTCGACCCGCGCTGGCAAGAGGCAGCGGTACAACTGCGATCCGCAGCCGACGTCAAGGACCCTTCCTTCCGCCGCGGCAAGTTCCGATCGGACGTCGTTCCAGATCGAGCCGACCTGAACGTCGAGAAAGCGACGAAAGCGAAAAGCAAGATGTTGCCGCGCGCCGCGGGGCTTCGCCAGCAGCGGCGGACGCCAGCGCTCCGCCGGACGTTGAATCATATTCGGCCGCTCTTGGAATCGACGTACCATGCTCTTTCCCTAAAGGCGGATGCCGCCGTGCGCAAACCGCAATGCACTTATTCCTGTTGGACCGCTCTGCGAACTTCTCCGTCCTTGATCACGCCGCGACGGATAAAGAGCGGCCGCTGTTTCACTTCTTCGAATATCTTCGCGATGTATTCGGCGAGAATGCCGATGCCCAGCAGGTTGATCGATCCGAAAAACATGACGGTCAGCAGCATCGTCGTCACGCCGGCCGGCGCCCAACTGGGGACGAAAAGGCGCAGCGCCGCCTGCGCCGCCATCAACAAAACCGTCACGAGGAACAATCCGCCGCCGAAGAAACTGAGCATCGTCAAGAGCGTATTGCTGAAGGAGAGGATGCCCTTCTTCGCCCAAGCGATGTTCTTGCGCAGGTTGTTCGTGGTCCGGCCGAACATCCGCTCCGGCCGCACGTAGTCGACGCCGGCCTGCTTGAAACCGACGAAGGCCCGCACGCCGCGGAGGAACAAGTCTCTTTCCGGAAAGTGCAGCATGCTCTCCACCACGCGCTTGTCCATGAGCGAGAAATCGCCCGCGTCATGCGGAATGTTCAGGTACGAGAAGTAGTCGAAGAGCCGATAGAACAGCTTGTAGGCAATTTGCATCCACAGCGGCGCGACCCGTTTGACCCGCCGCCCGTAGACCACGTCGTAGCCTTCGCGCCATTTGGCAACGAACTGCTCGATCAATTCGGGCGGATCCTGGAGGTCGCCGTCCATCAGGACGCAAGCGTTCTTCGTGGCCAATTCCATACCGCTGCGAAACGCGGCCTGCGAGCCGAAGTTGCGGGAATGCGAGATCCCCAGCACGCGGCGGTCGTTCCGCGTGATCGCCCGGATCGTTTCTTCGCTGTCGTCGGGACTGTTGTCGTTAACGAAGATGATTTCGTATTCGATGCCAAGCTTCTCAAAAACCGCCTTCAGTCGCCGGTACATGATCGGGACCGCCTGGCCGTCCTTGTAACACGCGATCACGGCCGTGACGCTGTGCTTGGTGTCGAGGCCGAACTGCTTCGACGAGCGATGGTATCGCTCCTTGTCTTCCAAGCCGCGATACCAGGCGGCGGTGGCATTCAAGCCGTCCTCGAAGCCCGTGCGCGGCTGCCACCGCAAAAGCCGCGTCGTTTTTTCGATGTTTGCATACCAGTCGACGATGTCCCACTTGCGGCTTGGCATCGTGAAGACGGGCGCGGCGGTGATGCCAAACACTGATTGGGCGATCGACGCGACTTCGCCAATAGTGGTCTTGCGGCCGGTGCCGATGTTGAACGACTCGCCGAAATGCCCGTCGAGTCCGAGTGCCGCGTCGACGAACGCCTCACAGACGTCGTCGATGTAAACGAAGTCCCGCGAAATGTCGGGGCTGACGAACTCCGGCAAGCGCGACTCCAGACCGGCGCGGACTACGTTGGGAACGAGCCGGGACGAATCCTCCAGCGGACCGTAAACCGAGTAGAGGCGAAGATTGACGCACGGCAGCCGCTTTATTCGCCCGTAGTACGAAATCAGATTGGCGCACGCGATCTTGGAGACGGCGTAGTCGCTGTTCGGGTCGGGCAGCGTGCCTTCGGGCGGCCCCGAGGCCTGGTTGCCGTATTCCGACGAACTGCCCGAATGAACGTAGGCCGCGATTCCCCGCAACTGCAATCGCTGCAGAAGGCGGGCTGTAAGGTTGAAATTGGTCTTGTAGATCAAGTCGCTGTCGGACTCGAACGAGTACGCGCCGTAGGCCACGCAGTTGAAGATCGTACGCGGCTTGACGTTATCCAAGAGGCCGTCAAGATTGGAATCCACCAACAGGTCCACTCCACGGACATTGACCTCTGGCACCCCCGCCAGTCGCCAGGCAGGAAGCCGGGATGAGGTTCCCACAACGTCCGGCCGGTGCCGCAGGAGCGTTCTTAAGAGATTGGCGCCGACGAAGCCGCTCGCTCCCAGCACGAGGATCGGCCCCTGAAGACGGGCGGTCTTGCCAGTCCAATCCGTGGTCACGGCGTGGGCTGGTGAAAACTCCCGCTTTCCATTCAGAATCTGTTGCGGCTCCGATGTCTCTTGGAGGTGCCCAACAAAACCCGAATGAAGTCCGGACAAAATATTCGGCAGCGCAGTCATGGCTCATCTCCGCTGCTGGCTCGCGGTGACCAAGCGAAAATGCGGCGGCGGAACCGTCGACCGCGCAGAAGACTTCAACTCCGTGAGGATACTTTCCGCGTCCAAGTGGCACTCCTGGCGATGAAACTTCTGCGAACCATAATAGCCGCTGGGGTACGACTGGGCGAAACGATGCGTGAACTTAACGGGGAATTCTCCGCCGAGCAGCAAGGCGTGAGCCAGCATTTGTCCCACGCCGCCGTGGGGCACGTGTTCTTCCACCACCATCAGATGGCGCGACTTTCTTAGCTGTGCCAGGAACTCCTTGGGAATCGTCTCCCGACAGATTGGAAACTCCGTGAGCACCCACAGGTCCGGCCGCAGCGACTCCGGCAAACCGGCGACGGCCTCCCAAATACTTCCCACCAAAGGACCGACCACAAGGAGCGTCGGCCCATTGCCGTGCGTCAGTTGCCGCCAGGCGCCGTAGGAGGGAGGATCACAGCCGGCCGGCAGCTCGCAACGGCCCAGCCGGAGGTAGGCCGGATGGTCGAAGCCAGCAAGAAAATCGATCACGGGCGGCACGTCCGCGGCAAACGCCGGGACGAAGACGTGCATGCGGTCCAGACACAGCAAAGCACCATAGTCTCCCAAGGCGTGGTGCGTGCCTCCCATGACGCCGTATCCGTAACCCCCGCCGTTGCCGACGAGCTTCACCGGCAGATCGTGCATGCAGATGTCGTTGCGGATCTGCTCGTACGGACGCGCGTAAACGAACGGCGCGATGCTGTAGACCCAAGGCCGGAACCCAGTCGAGGCCAGTCCCGCCGCCACCGAGACCATGTTCTGTTCCGCCACGCCGGCATTGATGAAGCGCTCTCCCGCGACGTCCTGCAGGGGCTCCAGTGCCTGGAAACCGAGATCGCCGGTCAGGAAGACGAATTCCCGATCGGCGGCGTGCGAGACCAACGACTGGCAAAGAGCGTTTCTCATGAGTCTCTAATGCTCTTCCGGCTCTGGGTGCAAGGAGCGCAAAACAGCCGTTCGCAGTTGGACCATCAGGCGGCATTCCGCCGAAAGGCGGGGCTATCCGCGCCGACGGCCGCTAAGGGATCGCACATCGGACCAGGAGAGCCGTCGTTAACTTCCTGGATGGCTTGTTGGTACTGTTCTGCCGACATCGCCCGGTAATGCCATTCCATCCGGTCTTCCATGAAGGAGACTCCATGACCTTTGCGCGTGCGTGCGATGATGATTTGCGGCTCCGGGCCGGCCGCCGCGCAAGCGTTGAGGATGGCATCCGGATCGTGCCCGTCAATCTCTTCGGTTCTCAGGCCGAACTCGCGAAACTTTGCTGCAGTGAGTTCGAGACCGCAGACGTCTTTCGTAGCACCGAATCCCTGCAGGCCGTTTGCGTCGATCAGGACTGTCAGCGGCGCAAGGCAACGTTGCTTGATGAAAATGAGCGATTCCCAAGACGAGCCTTCCTGCAATTCCCCGTCGGAAACCAAACAAAAAACTCTGCCCGGTTGCTGCCGCAGGGCCTTCCCCAAGGCAATTCCGGCAGCCAGCGACAACCCGTGTCCCAGGCTCCCCGTGGCGAAGGGGATTTCCCGCAGCCAGTTCGGGGCCGGGTGCCCGCTCAGCTTCGTCCGTTCTCCGTGGAATTGACTTAGATCGTCTTCCGATAGCCGCCCTACCGACCAGAGCGAAACATAGAGCGCTCCGGCGGCGTGGCCTTTGGAGAGGACAAAGATATCATGTGGCCGTAGAACGCTGTGGTGCAAGACGACCATCATGTCGCAGGCGGACAGATTTCCTCCGATGTGGCCCACGCGGCTTTCATAATGCATCCGCAGCAGGCGCAGCCGTGCATTGCGAATCAGATCCGGGAGTTCGCTCATACTCGTTTGCCCACGCCCTGCTGTACACGCCCCTGCGAGGCCGTGACGGACAGCCATGTACGCGTTCTTTCCTTCCGCACCGATCGCATGAAACGCGAAGTCCGCATCCGTGCGGCCGCAATAGCGATCGGGCGGCGGGGAGGATAAGGCTATTCTGTCAGCCGGTCAAGGTCAGCTTTTTGAACGGCGCGAGCAGGTGCCGCCGTCAGATTAACTCTGGATCCGCCTCAATCCCCCGCGCGCGGCGATGTTGTCCCCGGCTTATGCGCGATGACCACCTGACTCTTTGGCATGGCATTGTCGAGAGCTCTCAATAAAGGTTCCCCGCGAGGAGAGGAAAGCAGGGTCTTCCATGTTCGGTTCCAGTTTCTCAGCAGGGCTGAATTGCCGGATTTGCCAAACGAGATGTTGTTTTTCGGAAGCGTCCAGAACAAGGACCACCACATGGACCAGTAAAAGCCGTAAGAATACCGCTGGTCCACGACAAGACCGGCGCTCTCGACGGCGCGCTGGAATTCATCGCGCGTGGAAGACGCGAATGTGATGCGGTTTTTGCCATACTTCGGGAGGCGCAACCTGGTTGAGCACCGTCTCGCTCGACGGGTCCGGAACGGTGATGAAATAACGCGCACCGGGCTTGCCAATCCGTACCATTTCGCCCAGGATAACCGCCGGATCATCGACATGCTCCAAGACTTCCATCGCCAATACCGCCGTCGCGAACCCCGCTGGCAGGGGCATAGGATTACAGTCGCTCACAACGGCCTTAAACGGCCGCGATTGCACGATCGTCGCGGGCCGGCGAAGAATACCGGCCACGCGCCGCCCGAATACTTCGGCCTTCATCCGCTGCTCAAGCATCGCAATTGCCGACGGGTCGACATCTATGCCGACCACTTCGGCCCCTTGCTTCGCGGCAAAGACGCAGGCGCCTCCGCTCCCGCAGCCGACATCGACCAAGGTGTCGGCCTGCGTGATCTTGAAATCCGGCGCCAACTGCTGCGCCTCGGAGTTGAACCAGCCAGCCTTCTGAGAGCCTAGCGCGGCTGCCGTGTCGGCGCTATCCTGAAAGATATAGGAGACGCCCCGGCGAATGATGCTTCGTATCGGCTTGTTCATTAACACTGAGCACCCTCCGTGAAGTCCAGACGCAAGCAAGACGGAATCGCCTGCCATCGTCGCGTCGAGTTCGATGGCGATTCCCGGATGCCGGCGTCGCACTCTACAGCATTTGCCTTGCTCACGCAAGGGAAGAACGGGACTTTGAATGCGTGAACCGCACGATTGTGGAAGAGGCGTTTGGTGGCCGAGGAACGGAGGTTCGGAGCGAATTTCGGTCTTCGCATCTCCTATTGCATTACACCGGGGAATTGTTACTATCACCACCCCATTGAACGAGCGTGCCAATGCGCTGACTATCCCAGCCGCGTAAGAAACCATTATGTTCGCTCCGTATCGAAGCCTCGCCAACCGACTTGCGTCGCGCCTTGTGCCTGGTACGTTTTCCACGCCGATCCCTCGTCAACGGTTTGATGACACGGACGACGCCGACGACGTTGCCATGTCGTACATGTCCGCTACCGGTTGGTACAACATGAAGACTCGTGAAGTCATGCCAGGCTTCGAGATCAATCCCGAAGACACGGTCGTGGACGTTGGCTGCGGGCCGGGACACACATGCACTTTCGCCGCGAAGCAAGGGGCGGAAGTGGTCGGTATCGACATCAGTCCCGAGGCCATCGCGAAACTTAAGCGGAACATGGGTTCGCTGCCAGCGCACTCCTTCCAAGCGGTGACCAGTGATTGCAACCCCATACCGTTGCCGTCGGGTCGGGCCACTTGTGTCATTTGCATGGAAGTGCTGGAGCACGTTGACGATCCTGCCGCGTTCCTCTCCGAACTCGCACGCATCGGAAAACCTGGGGCTCGCTTTCTGATTTCGGTCCCGGCGCCCTTGTCCGAATCGATTCAAAAGGAAATCGCGCCTGCGGCATACTGGAAGAAACCGAACCATATTCGCGTCTTTTCCGAACAAGCGTTCCTCGCGGCGGTCCGGAGCGCCGGACTCGAAGTGAAGACGCAGACCGCCTACGGATTCTATTGGTCGATGTGGTGGACGCTTCGCTGGGCCGTGGCGGAAGACAACATCCCGTTTGGAAAGTCCGGCAATTCGCCCATCCTTAGGCACTGGAACAAGACCTGGAAGGCTTTGCTGGCGGCGCCCCAAGGCCAGCACGTTTGGAAGGCGCTGGAGCGGGCCTTGCCCAAGTCCCAGATCGTCATTGCTTGCAAACCCGAGACTGCCTGAGAACCACGATGCAGACCACGCTTCTCACGACGTATCGAAGTGGCGCCACCGGCGGAAAGCGGCTCGGTACTCCGGGATACTCCTACGATTTTGTAGCCGCCCTTTTCTCGCCGCTGTTCAAGCGACTGGGACCGCTGGTGCAAATCCAAGATTGGGCCGAACTTCGCCGCGAAGTCTCGGCAGCGCGGGCGGCGAAGTCGCGGCCGGTACACGTAAGTTTCCACCCCTTCCAGGATACGTGCCTTGTTGAGGGGCGCAGAACGTCGTCGTGCCCGCCTGGGAGTTCCCCGATGTTCCCGACCACGAGTTCGACTGCCATCCGCAAAACAATTGGGTGGCCATGGCGAACCGCTCTGCGATGGTCATCGTCGGCGGCCAGTTCACGGTTGACGCGATGCACCGCGCGGGCGTCACAGCGCCGGTTCGGATCGTCCCCGTCCCGACCGATGCAGGCTATTTCGATACTCCGGACTGGGACGAGAACGGGCATACGGTGCTGAAATGTTCGGCGATCGTGTATCCTCAGCCGCCATCTAGCCCGATGGAATTCCGCGCCCAGGATTGCTGCAGCGAGTGAGGTCGCGATTCGGCAACTCCGCGGGCTGGATAGCGCACAAGACGTACCGGCGGCTCGTCAAACCGTGCCTGCCGCGAAGGATCGAATCGGCGGTCACCGCCGCCCTGCGGTCCGCTCGAGACGCATGGCGCGGGGAACGCATCCTTACCGAGCGCTCCGACCGCCTGGATCTTTCCGGGGTAGTATATACGAGCATATTCAATCCGCTTGACGGCCGGAAAAACTGGTACGACACGGTTACCGCGTTCCTGCACGCGCTCAAAGACTGCGACGACGCCACTCTTGTGCTCAAAATGGCCACTAGCAACGCGTCGGCGGTGGAGAATGTGCTCGCGTTCTATCGGCGGATTGATGTTCCTCACCGCTGCCGTATAGCCGTGATACCAGCGTTTTTGAGCGAGGCCGAAATGCTCGAATTGGCGCACGTCACCACGTATTACATTACGTCGACGCGAGCCGAAGGGAATTGCCTCCCCGTGATGAACTATCTTGCCGCCGGGCGGCCGTGCATTACGCCTTGTCATACCGCCATATCCGATTATTTCACTTCCGAGATGGGATTTGTCGTCCAGTCGCACCCGGAGCCCGCGGCCTGGCCCCAGGACTATCGGCTGCGCTGGCGAACTACGTGGCATCGCTTGGTTTGGACGTCGATGGTGGAACAAATCCGCCGCAGCTATGACATCGCCAAGGTAGGCAGCAAGGTCTACAAGGCGATGGCCGAAGCCGGACGGGAAAAAATGTCGCAATGGGCACATCCCGAAGCCGTCTGGCCGCGGTTGCGCTCCGCCATGCACGAGTTGCAAGTTCCAACGCCGGCCGCGCCCGCCGTCGGCGCACGGCGAGAGCGATGCGCCGCATAAGCCGGTCTTCAAGCTCACGATACGAACTGCCGGCGTGCGGATCGTTCGAGCATGGCCCGGTCTAGGCCGCTTTCTGCTGGGCCTCCTCCAGCATGAAAGTTCGATAGGCCTTGATGACCTCTTTCGTCCCTCCCGACTTGCGTATCCGCCCGTGGTCGAGCCAGACGACGCGCGTGCAAAACTGCGCCAGCGAATCGAGATCGTGGCTCACGGCCACGACCGCCTGAGCGCTGGAAATCAATGCCTGCATGCGCTGCCGGGCCTTTTTCTGGAAAGCACAGTCCCCGGCCGAAAGGACTTCGTCGACAATGAGGATTTCCGGCTCGATGGCCGTCGCCACCGAGAACGCCAGCCGCACCAGCATGCCGGACGAATAGTGGCGGACCGACATGTCGAGGAATTTGCCCAACTCGCTGAATTCCGCGATTGCCGGCATGCGCGCCTTGACCGACTTCGGCGTCTCGCCTTGCAGGTAGCTGCGGTAGCGGATGTTGTCCCAGCCATTGGCTTCCGGTTCGAAGCCCAGCGAAATGTCGAAGAGCGAGCTGACGCGGCCCGTTACGCGGCGCGTGCCGGCGGTGGGCGCGTAAATGCCCGCCAGCAGCTTCAACAGCGAGCTCTTGCCCGCGCCATTGTGGCCGATGATTCCTACCCGTTCGCCTTGCTCGACGCTCAGATTGACGTGTTCCAACGCCTTGACGAGCATTTTTTCCGTGCGGTTGCCGAAGAGTCCGTGCAGCACGTAGTCCTTGATGCTCGCACTCCGCTGGCAGCGGACTTGGAAGTGCAGGCTTACGTCGTCAAGTTCGATCGGTGTCATTGGCCCTTTGGAGCAAGCTGGAAGGGGACTTATGGGAGCTATGGGCCCAGCGGGATTTGTGAGAGCCGGGGGCACGCCGGGTCGGGAGTTTAATCGCCGCGGCACGGGGAAGCAAGGCCATCTTAAGGGCCCGAAAAAGCCCCCTATTCGGCCTTGCGTCCCAGGGCCGTCAGAAAGTAATAATACGCGGTCAAGAACAGTCATGATTCATGAAGATCGTCATCAGCTTGCTTAGTTTTCGGCCGGGTAAGATCGGCGGAACCGAGACGTACTTGCGGCGGCTGGTTCCGCGCTTGGCTCAGTGCGCGGACAAGTGCGAACTGACTTTGCTGGTCGACCGGCTGCAAAACACGGGCGACTCGTTTCCGGGCGTTCCGCGCTGCGTGGTCGACATGCCTCCCGCACGCATCCTGGTCGAGCGCGGCCTGGAGGCGGTGTCGCCATATCGCTGCCGCTCGATCGAAAGGGTCCTCGATCGCATCCAGCCCGATGTTCTCTTCTTTCCGCAGCAGGTCATCTTTCCCAAGTATTTGGCGTCGCCGAGCGTCCTGGTCGTTCACGACTTGTACCACGTTCATCTGCCCGAATATCTCTCGCCCCTGCAAAGGTTTATCCGCAATCGCGTCTACGACTCGTCGATCCGTCAAGCCGGGCGGATCGTCGCCATTTCCCAGCACACCAAAGACGCGATCGTTCGCCACTACCGCATCGATCCAGAGCGGATTTCCGTCGTTCCGCACGGCATCGAACCGGCTCCGCCATTCGACATTCGACATTCGACATTCGATATTCCGCCCGGCCGGCCATACCTCTACTATCCGGCCATTTCGCTGCCGCATAAGAACCATGCCGTTTTGTTGGACTCGATCGCGAAGCTGTCCGCCGAGGGACGCTTTCCTTACCAACTGATCCTTTCCGGCCGGCAAACCGGCCATTGGAAAACCCTCCAACGGCAGATCCGTAGGTTCGGCCTCCAACAAACGGTCCGGCACTTGGGGTTCATTCCCTACGGGCAAGTGCAGCAGTTGTTTCGCGGCGCCGAGTGCATTCTTTTTCCAACGACGTTCGAGGGATTCGGCCTGCCCGTCACCGAGGCCGTCGAGGCCCGGAAAAAAATCATCGTCTCTCGATTGCAAGTCTTTCGCGAGCTGGGCGTTCCGGACCAACACCAGATCGACTTTGGCGATCCGGAGCAGTTGGACGCAGCCATCCGTCTGCCGGGCATTACAACCCTGCGGCGGCGTCCCTGGACCTGGCAGGAGACTGCCCGCGCAACGCTCAACGCGCTGATCGCGGAAGCGTCAAATGCGCCATTGCAGCGCGCCGCCGCGGCGTAAATGCTTAGCCATGTCCGTCACGGCTGCGGCAATCTCTGGCGGAGCGTGAAGAAACCGCTCCACGGGTCGCTGCGCAGCCTCTTGAGCCAATCGGCCACGTTGCCCACGTTGAAGTGATCGTCGCGAAGATCGTTCGCGCGCAGTTCCCGCCAGCTCAAGGGCACTGAAACCGGCGCTCCAGGCCGGGCGCGCGTGGAATACGGTGCGATGCTCGTCGCGCCGCGATCGTTGCGGAGATAATCGAGAAAGATCTTGCCCTGCCGCTGCGCCTTCAGCGGATTCGTCGTGTACAGCCCGGGCTCCTCCGCCACCATCTGCCGCGCCACGTGCAGGGCGAACGCCTTCGCCTCCGCCCAGGTTGCCTTGGGCTCGACGGGCGAATGGACGTGCAGCCCCTTGCCGCCGGTGGTTTTCACGAAGGTCTTCAGCGCATATTCGGCGAGTAGCTCACGAAGTCTCTTGGCCGCCTCGACAATCCGGTTCCATGCGACATCCGGCCCGGGGTCGAGATCGAAGACGATCCAGTCGGGCCGGTCCGGATTGTCCGCCCATGCGCCCCAGAGATGGATTTCCAGCACGCCAAGCTGCACCAGCGCCACCAGGCCCGCCAGATCGCGCACCACGACGTACTGAGCCGTTTCTTCCTTCTCGCGCACCGACACGCTCCCCAAAGCGGGCGAGAGCTTGCCCGTGTAGTGCTTTTGAAAGAAGCATTGCGTGCCCACGCCGCTCGGACAGCGGACCAGGCTCAAGGGCCGGTTGACGACGTACGGCAGCACTGCGCTTGGCCACTTGGACATAATACGCGGCCAGGTCGAGCTTGGTCAGCCCTTGATCGGGATATAGCACGCGGTCCGGATGCGTAAGCTCGACACCCCTGAGTTGCCGTTCGAGTTCTTTCGAAACGAAGTTCGCCATCCCGCGCGATGGACCGCGACTGCCGGGTTTGCCGCGAGGCGACGACGCGCCTCGCTTGCCCGATTTTCCGGAGATCCGTTTTGCCGCCTTGGTGGCGGGCGTAGCTGTTCCTCTGCTCATGTTGCCTCCTCGCGCACGACATTCTCGGCCGGCTTGTCTTCCCGCAGTCCTTGGAATGACGGCTGCCGCAAGCGGCCGTCGCGCGTCCATTGGGAGAACGCGATCTCCGCCACCAACCGCGGCTGCACCCAGTGGATTCTTTCATTTGAGCGATCGACAGGCGAGTCGAATGGCGAGTTCCGCCGCGCCAAGCGTCCGAGCTGCCTGGCCAGCGCGTCCATCGTGCTGCTCTGCCATCCGGTCCCTACACGGCCGGCATACTTCAGGTTGCCGGCCTTCTCGTGGTATCCGACCAGCAGCGCTCCGAAGGGCAGCCGCTTGTTCGTCGAGTCGGTGAACCCGCCGATGACGAACTCCTGCCGCAAGAGGCACTTCGCCTTCAGCCAATCCGCGGTCCGACCGCCAAGATAGGGCCGCGTCCGCCGTTTGCAGATCGAGCCTTCCAGACCGCGCTTGCAGCACTCCTTGTAAAAGCGGCCGGCCTGGCCGACCACGTGCTCCAGGTATTGAAGATGCGGGCTCCTGTTCGTCCGAAGTATCTCCTCCAGCAGCCGCTTGCGGTCTTCCAGCGCCGCCGCGCGAAGGTCGTGCCCGTCGAGGTAGAGAAGATCGAAAATCGAATACGTCAGGCTGCCTTCATGGTCCTCGCGCATCTCGTTCTGCAGGGCCTGGAAACTCGTCCGCCCGTCCGGCAAGTAGACGGCGACCTCGCCATCCAAAATGGCTTGTTTCACCGGCAGCTTGCTCGCGGCGGCGGCGACTGCCGCGAAGCGAGCGGTCCAATCCTGGTGCGTGCGGGTATAAAGCGCGGCCGCGCCGCCGGCGACGTGGCAGACGATGCGGTATCCGTCGAGCTTGATTTCGCTGAGCCAGCCGTCGCCTTCGGGCGGCTTCGCGGCCAGCGCGGCCAACTCCAGCTCGACGCGCTGCGGCATGGCGGCGCGCTTAGCCCCGGCGACGAGCTTCAAGCAAACCGACCCTCGCGGCGCCTTGGAAGCTGTTGCGGTCGCGGCGGAGTTCTTCGATTGCTTGCCCTTGCCCGCTTTGCGCGGTTTCTTCGCCGGCGCTTTGTCGGCGGTCTCATCCAGCGACCGGCCGCTAGCGACGCTTGCCGGCCGTTCCGCGGTGACGTCGAACTCATCGCGCGGACGGGCGTCGCCGTCTTTGACTTTGATCAGCAGCCACTGCCGCTGCTTGGATCGTGACGACTTGGATCGTGCCGACTTGGATTGAATCTGTTGCGTGGCGATGAGGACCCATGAACCACGCAACTTTTCGCCATGCAAGTCGAACTTGAGATTGCCGCGGCGCAAACCCTGGTGCGGGTCTCCGTCGGGCGACCAGGTGCCGCGGTCCCAGACAATGACGGTGCCGGCCCCGTACTCGCCCTCAGGGATATTGCCTTCGAAATCCGCGTACTCGACCGGATGGTCTTCCACCTCGATGGCGAGGCGCTTGTCTTTCGGATCGAGACTCGGCCCCTTGGGGACTGCCCAGCTCTTGAGCACGCCGTCAAGCTGCAGCCGCACGTCGTAGTGCAACGTGCTGGCGCTGTGCTTTTGTATGACATACAGGTCGCCCTTCCGCCGCGAGACCTTGCCGCGCGGTTCGGGTGTTGCGCTTGCGTGCCGCTTGCGGCGATAGGTGGAAAGAGACGCTTTCATGCTTTTAACGGACGCAACAACTTCGCCTGGATCTAATCCGGGCAGAACGATTGATCGTCGATCGCCCAGGCTGACGCGAGTTTAGCCACCGGCGGCGGGCTTGGGAGCCGTCAATGGCCGTGATGTTTGAAGAACTGGACCGCCCGTTCGTGTTTTTCGGCTTCGGCACGGGTGCCGAAGGTGCCTAGATTCCTGCGTTTGTGGGTCTTCGGGTCGGTTTTTCGCGAGTAGAGACGATATTCGCCGGATTTCAATTTTCGGATCATGGTTCACCTCGGAATGATTGACTGCGGGTTTGTGATAGTCCGCAATAATCGTGATGCAAGCGACGTGCCAGCGGGCGGCGGCAAAAATGCGCAACGCCTCGCGTGTTGCGGCGGCTGTTGCGCATCGGCTGCCATCGCCGTAAACTCTTGCCAACAAGGACTTTGCGCACGCGGTTTCGATCGCTTGTGTGACCTCCTCTCAAGTTGTGTGTGTTGCGCAAGTCCGGCGGCATAGAGCCAACGACGTGCGAGCCTTACTGCTTTCGACTTCCATCTCCTGACTCCTGACTTCTAACTCCAGACTTCTTCCCCCGTGGTGCATATCGCCGGTCGTTGCGGGCGAAATATTTCTTCACATTTTGGACGTCGAGTTTGTGGCCGGTTCTCGCGTGTTTTCCGGCGTAGAACGGGAGTAGCAGGCGAGCAGGATTGAGGTAGGACGCCAGTAGGATGCGGGTAAAACGCCAGTAGGGCGGCAGTAGGAATCTCCGTTTCCGGGTGGTTTATGCACCAACGGGCAGAAAGCACGCAGCGCGGAGCCGGGAGCTTCGAGCCTTGCAGCCCGCCTTTCGTGTCTCTGTGGTCAATGTTTCTGTACATCATATCTCTGTCGCCAATTCCGACCTCCGACCTCTCATTCTTCATCTCTAATCGTTTATCTTGCCACTCCCCACTTTTCACTCATTGTAGCACTTGTCTTAACTCTTGTCAACATATAACGTCCGTTGTCGTTTGCCCACTGCCGCAAATCATTGCCTGGCAAGGCTTTGGGTGGCTTGACATTTGTTTGGGAAATTCGCCGTCCTTTTTGTCGCCTGGCGTTTTTCGCATGACGTAAAGTATTGCGAGGCAATATCTTGTGAATTCCGCTGCGGCCGTGCTCGTGGCCTATCGCTGGCGCAGGAGGCAGTCGCGACGGCGAAATCGAAGGCGTGCCGCCTAGAGCACCAGCAGCAACTCCTTGCAGACGCACCTTTTGCAAGGAGTCGGCTGCCTCCGCAGGAACGACCGTCTTTTTTAGGCTCTGACCGCCCCACAAAACGCCCCACGCGGCATGCTAACGCGGGCCCGATGCAAAAGCGGTGCATTCACGACGCCTTTCTGATCGTCGCCTGTGCTATGATCTGATTGAGCCGCTTCACGGGCTATTGTTAGAAAAGGTCGTTATGTCGTTGATCAACTTGCTGTTCGGCCGTCCTCTGGCGTCCGACGAGCAGACGAGCCAGAAAATCGGCGTCTTCTCCGCGCTCCCGGCGTTGGGACTGGACGGCTTGTCGTCGGCAGCCTACGGCCCCGAGGCGGCGTTGGCTGTTCTTGTGCCACTGGGGGCGGTCTCTCTTTCTTGCGTCGTTCCGATCACCGGGGTCATTCTCGCCCTCCTGACTATCCTTTACGTCTCCTACCGTCAGACGATCGCCGCCTATCCGGTAAACGGCGGCTCATATACGGTGGCCCGGGAAAACTTGGGGGTCTGGCCGAGCCTGCTGGCGGCCGCGGCGCTCATGATCGACTACGTCCTGACTGTCGCCGTCGGCATCTCCGCCGGTATCGCGGCACTGGTATCGGCATTCCCCTTTTTGCACGCTTATACCGTTTGGCTCTGCCTGGCCGTTCTGGCGTTAATCACCCTGCTGAACCTGCGTGGCACGGGGGAGGCCGGTTTGGCCTTTGCCGTGCCCACCTACCTCTTCATAGCAACGATGCTGGCGGTGCTGGTCATCGGCATAGTCCGCGCCCTGTTAGCGCACGGTCATCCGGTCCCGTGCTACGCTCCAGCAGCGCTGCCTAAGGCCCGGATGACGGTCGGCTTGTGGCTGCTCTTGCGGGCGTTCGCCAGCGGATGCACGGCGATGACCGGCGTCGAGGCCGTCAGCAACGGCGTCAGCGCCTTTGAGGAACCTCGCGTAAAGAAGGCGCACCGCACCCTCACGCTGATCGTCGGCATTCTAGCCCTTCTGCTCGGCGGTATCGCTTACCTGGCCTCCGCCTACCGAATCGGCGCGATGGACCAGAACGACCCGGCGTATCAAAGCGTCCTCTCGCAGCTTATCGGCGCGGTCGTCGGACGCGGCTGGTTCTACTACACCACGATCGCGGGCATCCTGGCCGTTCTGTGCCTTTCGGCCAATACCAGCTTCGTCGACTTTCCACGACTCTGTCGTTTGATCGCGAAGGACGACTTTCTTCCAAACTATTTCGCCGCGATCGGCCGGCGGCTGGTCTACTCAACCGGCGTGCTTTTCCTGGCGGTCGCGGCCGGTTTGCTGCTGATCTGCTTCAAGGGGATTACCGATGAACTGATCCCTCTTTACGCGGTCGGCGCCTTCCTGGCATTCACCCTGTCCCAAGCCGGTATGGTGGTCCACTGGCGCAAGCGGCTAAGAGACCCTAGCCTTCGCGAACCCAATGAGACGGCTCGCCGCATCCTGGTGCGGCAATGGGTGAATGCGGTGGGAGCATCGGCGACTTGCACGGCGCTGGCGATCATTCTGGCCGCCAAGTTCATGGATGGTGCGTGGATTACCGTCGTGGCGATCCCCATTCTGTTGGCCATCTTCAGAATTGTTCACCGTCATTACAAGCTCGTGGAAGGAATCATTGCCTGCGATCACTGCCTGTCCCTCGCCCGCAACGCGCTGCCGGTGGTGCTGGTTCCGGTTCGCGGCTGGACGCAGCCGGTGCATAAAGCGCTGCGATTCGCGGTCCACATCTCCCCGGACGTGATCGCCGTGCATTTGAGCAACTTGGAAGGCGACGACGCCGACAATGAAGCGGAATCCATGCGGCAAGTATGGGCCCAGCGCGTGGAAGCGCCGGCCCAGGCGGCCGGCGTTCCCGTGCCGAAACTCGAATTCGTGCAGACGCCCTACCGGGAGTTCACCAAACCGCTCCTTGAGCAGATCGACAGGATCAAGGCGGAACACGGCCACCGACTTGTTGCGGTAATCGTTCCTGAGCTGGTTGAAAAGCACTGGTTGCAGTCCCTCCTGCACCTGCATCGCACGTGGTGGTTAAGGAGGGCCTTGCTCAAGCGCGGCGACACCCGCGTGGTGACGATCGACCTCCCCTGGTTCCTGCGAATTCCAGGTTTTCAAGTCGCCAAGGAACTCCAGCACGACAACGCGGCCGAACCAAACGAAACCGCATCAATTTCAGCAAAAACCGCCCCAAAACCTCGAACCGCCCCGCCGACTTGACATCCCTCTTGCGCGGAGCCATGATAGTCGGAGTCACTATCAAGGGTGCCCCGGCCGCCAGTCGTGCCGGGCCACCGTCACAACAGACCCTCGCAGGCAGCGTTTGCTTTGCTCGCGGTCCTCAAGCAGAACCGTCGGTCGCTCGTCGTGACCGATTGTTTCCAACCGGGCCGCTTTTGAGCGAAGTCTCGGCAATTCGATCTGACCGGCCCGCCCGCCAACGGCGGATTCACCCGGTCGATTTCTCGCGCCTTGCTGCCACGGCCCCGAAAGCCACGCCCCTTCTTTTTCGCGATGGAGCTTGCCTTGCGGCGCTTGGGCAGAAAAGACGATGTACGGGGAGGTCCAAAATCGTGCGAAGCAGGCCTTTGTTCGCACAGCTTGCGGCATGTGCGGCGGCGTTCTTCGCTGCAGCCGATTTGCTGTCGGGAGCCACGCCGACGTATACGTTGGTGAACACGATCGGCAGCTTTAGCGGCGGCGATGGACAATTCAACGGCATTCGCCGGCTCGCCGTGAATTCTACGGGCGACGTCTGGGTCGCGGACCAGAACAACAACTGTCTTGAGGAATTCGGCCCCAACGGCAGTTTTCTGCAAAGCGTCGGCTCGAACGGCAGCGGCAACGGACAGTTCAGCGGACCCCAGGGCATAACCGTCGATGCCAATAACAACGTCTGGGTTGCCGATTCGGGCAACAACCGCGTGGAAGAGCTTTCCCCCACGGGCAGCTTCATGAAGGCGTTTGGCTCCTACGGCAGCGGCGCGGGGCAAATCAACGATGCCCAAGCGATTGCAATCGACCGATCGGGCAATGTTTGGATCAACGACTGGTGGAACAATCGCGTCGACGAGTTCAACAGCAGCGGGACGTTTGTGCGAATGTTCGGCTCCAACGGCAGCGGCCCGGGGCAGTTCGCGTGGCTGGGAGGACTGACGACCAACTCTTCGGGAAATGTATTCGTCGCGGACGCGAACAACAATCGCGTGCAGGAGTTCACCAACACGGGGACCTACGTCCAGTCGTTCGGGACGGCGCAGTTGTCGTTCGACAACGACGTCGCCCTTGACCCGTCGGGGAATGTATGGGTCGCGAGCACGTGGGGCGACGCCTTAGTCGAATTCAACAGCAGTGGCGCGTATCTCGGTCAGATGGCATTGCCGTATCAGCCCATAAGTCTGGCGTTCGGGCCGGCGGGAACTCTTTGGGTCGCCGACCAAGCCGACAATCGCCTGCTGGAATACAAAGCGGCTTCCGCATGGAACGTCAATGCCAACGGTAACTGGTCTCTCGCGGGAAACTGGATTAACGGCGTTCCTAACGGGGTCAACATTCCTGCTGTATTCGGCGGCGCCATCTCAGCGCCAAGGACGATTTCGACCGATATTCCCGTTACCGTCGGATCGCTGAATTTCAGCAGCACCGCGAAGTATACGATCGCCGGGCCGCAGACGATCACGCTCCAGGCCACGCCGAGCGACGCGGCCATCGGATGCTCCGGCGCGCACGTGATTTCAGCGAATTTGGCTCTCGCGTCCAATACCGACGTGACCGTGACCAACCCAACCGACCAGTTGACGCTCAGCGGAGCGGTCAGCGGAGCGGGCGTGGCGCTCAATTTGTACGGCGCGGGAACTCTTACGCTATCGAGCGGCAATGCCTTCAGCGGCACGACGAACGTAAATGGCGGAACGCTGAACGTCGCGCATCCGCTAGCGCTGCAAAACAGCACCGTCAACCTTGCCAGCGGCGCGCTCGCTTTTGCCGCGGGCGTCACCAGCCCCGCTTTGGGAGGTCTGGGCGGCAATGGCAATTTGACCTTGACGACCACGGCCGCTGAGCCCGTTACGCTCAACGTCGGCGGCAACGGACAAAGCACCACGTATAGCGGCGTCCTCAGCGGCGCGGGCGGACTGCTCAAGCAGGGCGCCGGCGGCTTGGTGCTCGCCACGCCCTGCACGTACGCAGGTTCGACCACCGTTGCCGGCGGGGTGCTCCAGCTTCAAGCGATTGCCGCCGGCAGCATTGGCATCCATTTTATCGGCACCAGCAACAACGGCCCGTACAGCGGCACAGGCGGCGTGGCGCCGATGAGCAATTGGAATAGCGAGTCGGGCTACAGCTTCAGCGGGACTACATTGGCGAACAACTCCGGCGCGAATAGCGGCGCAACGTTCTCCATTAGCGGCGCCGCCGGCACTTGGGCAACCGGCAGCGCAAACGAACTGCTCAACGGATACGTGGCTACCAACGGTTCCAATTCAATGACACTGACCGTCAACGGCATTCCTTATTCGCGATATAGCCTCTATGTCTACGTCGGGGATTCGTCGATGGGAAACCAGGAAGAAGCCACTGTCAACGGCTCGACATACTATTATGCTACCGAGGGCGCCACGCCTGTTACGTACACGGCGATTACCAGCACGAGTTCGGGAAGCTACCAGACGGGAAACTACATTGAAGTCGACGGGCTGCACGGCGCGACTCAAACGGTGACGATGCAGGGGACCACGCAGCCGTACAGCGGCCTTTGCGACGTCGAGATCGTGAATACGGCCGCCGCCGGCGGAACGAATGTCTTGCCGGCAACGACCCGGCTATCGGTTGCCAGTGGTGGCACGCTGGACTTGGGCGGCAACAGCCAGCAGGTCGCTTGGCTTTCGGACAGCGTGGCCGGCAGCGGCGGGAGCATCATCAACAGCAGTTCAACGGCATCGCTTCTATCCGTCAGTTCCAGCGGCGGCTCGGCAACTTTCAGCGGCACGATTGCCGGCGGCGGCACGCTCGGCACCATCGCGCTTGCCGTTAGCGGCGCTGGAACCCAAGTCCTGGCCGGAAGCAACACGTACACCGGTCCCACGACAGTCAACCAAGGCAAACTGCTCCTCAACGGTTCGCTCGTCAGCCCGGTGACGGTCAACAGCGGCGGCGTCTTGGGCGGCACTGGCAGCCTGAGCAGCGTGGTTGTGAACTCCGGCGGTACGCTTTCGCCAGGCGACGCGCCGGGCGTGATGAAGCTCAGCGGCAATCTCACGCTTATGTCCAGCGCGGTCCTGGATTACGAGCTCGGCTCGCCCGCCGACAGCGACGAAGTCCTCATGCCTACCGGCCTGCTCGCCCTGAACAACCAGCAGTTCACCGACTTCAACTTCACGCCGCTGTCCGGCTTCGCACCCGGCGAATACACGCTCATCGACGCCGGCTCGATCAGCGGCAGCCTGGGATCGGGCACCAGCGGCACAATCGACGACTATCAGGCGAGCATCGCCGTCCAGGGCGACAACCTCGTGCTCAACGTCGTGCCGGAACCGGGGACGCTGGCGCTGCTGGCCAGCAGCGCGCTCAGCTTATTAGCCTACAGATTGCGACGAAGAAGTCAGACGGCATAGCTTGCTGTCCGCCCACCGCTAAAAAGGCACAACACGCGCCGCCATCGCGCAGAAGCAGCCGCGAACGTTGTGGTTGGTTTCTTGGGACTCTAGTCCAGCGGGGCGCGGCACGGAACTTGCTGCCAAAAGGACGAATTCTGCTGACGAGGCTGCGTCCTTGCCTGGAGTCGCAGCATGCCTATAATAAGCGCCGAGGGTTTCCGCAACTTCGCGGAAAACCGGGCCAATCAGCAAACAAGGATGACATCGTCATGAAACGCTCGCAGCTCATTGTCGCGATGGTCGGTTGTGCGGTCCTGTTCATCGTCGCGCCGTCGGCACCGCGCAGGTCTTTGTCGGCCCCCGTGCTCCGGTAGTATTTGCACCGACCCCCGTGGTAGTTTCACCCGCGCCGGTTGTTGTCCGCCCGGCGCCGGTTGTGTTCGCCCCGACGCCGGTTATGGTCACATCTCCACGGTACTATCGGGTCGCCAGGCCGTATTGGAGGGGCGCCTACCGTGGTCCGCGGCGTGGCTGGTATCGGCGCGCTTGGTGAGAGGATGGCCTGACTAGCCCGCCGGAAAGCCGGAAGGGCGGCCGACCAAAGCTCGTTCACCGCTGGCGCATCATTTTCGGTGAGGTGTTCGGCCTCCGAAAAAGCATAACTTGTCCTTAAACCATCTCAATTTCGGAGGGCCTTCCCATGTCAGCGATTTCAGGCGTTAGCGGTATCGGGCCAGCAATTCTTGAGGAAATGAGGCGCAACTGGGGCTGGTTCATCGCCTTGGGCGCCGTTCTGATAGTGATTGGCGCGTGTGCCATCGGCTCGGCGTTCGTGGCCACTCTTGCCACCGTGATCGTCTTTGGCTGGTTATTGGTGATTGGCGGCGCATTTCAGACTGTGCATGCGTTGTTGCGAGAGCGGAATTGGAGCCGGTTCTTCGTTGATCTGTTTGCGGGGATTTTATCCCTCGTCGTTGGCTTCATGCTCCTGGCTAATCCTCTTGCCGGGGCGGAGACGCTGACGCTGCTGATCGCGATGTTCCTTTTCATCGTTGGTCTGGAACGCATTGTCGTGTCGCTCATGGGTCACATCCACCACGGGGGATGGTTTCTCCTCACCGGCGTCATCGACTTGGCACTTGGTGTCATGATTTGGCGTCATTGGCCGAGTTCCGGGTTGTGGGTTATCGGGCTCTTTGTGGGCATCGACATGCTGTGCAACGGATGGGCCATGGTGATGCAAGGAATAGCCCTCAAGATGTTGCCCCGTCACGAAGCGTTGCCCAGCCAAGCGGTGTAGCCGGTCGTAGATCGGACGGAAATCCGTTAGGCTGTCTTGTTCGTGTCGAACGGCAAGCCGAGGTCGGAAACAACACCATGAATCACAGGATCTGTTGTGGTGGTGAAGCCAGCTTCGCCACCATATTGATCGCGGCTTCGATGTTTTTTTGCGCCGGGTGCTTGCAGCGAGACACGCCGGTAGCTGAAGTCGTCCGCCCCGTAAAGACCATGGTTGTTACCGGGGGAGACGAATCGCATATACGTATCTTCCCGGGAAAGGTGGAAGCCGCCAGGAGGGTCGAGCTTGCCTTTCGAGTAAATGGGTTGCTGGTCCAACTTCCGGTCAAGGAAGGCGATCGCGTCAAGGAGGGCGAGCTTATCGCGCAACTGCGCCAAGACGAGTTCGCGGCGCGACTGAAGACCTTGCAGGCCCAGCTCGACAAG
This sequence comes from uncultured Planctomycetia bacterium, assembly GCA_963780045.1. Lineage (GTDB taxonomy): Bacteria > Planctomycetota > Planctomycetia > Pirellulales > Thermoguttaceae > JANXQG01. Next base: position 535,884 of record CAVZZZ010000001.1, read on the forward strand.
GCCCGGACGGACCTTCGCGCGTTGCGTTCCGGCGAACGGCCCGAGGAGCGGTTGCGACTCGAGGCCCAAGTTCGAGCAGCCAGCGCCAGGCTTGCCAATGCCCGGAGCGAGTTCGATCGCGCCGCGCAGCTCCTCCCTATCCGCGCCATAGCGAAGTCGGAATACGATCGCCTCAAAACGTTGTACGACGTCGCGCAAGAAGAGTTTGAGGCCGCGCGCGAAGTGCTCGAACAAGGAACGTCGGCCAGGGAGGAAGACATCGAGGCCCAAGAGGCGGTTGTTCGAGGGCTGGAAGGCCAGGTCGTGGAAGCGAACATCCAACTGAAGGATTCCACCCTCCACGCCCCGTACGACGGCGTCATCGCCAAGCGGCTCGTCGAGCAAAGCCAGACCGTAAAGGCGATGCAGCCGATTGTTCGGTTTCAGGATGTCGATGAGCTCGAAATCGAGCTGGACGTTCCGGAAACGGTCATGGTTGCCGATCTTCGATTAGCCGACATCGTGCAAATGCTCGCGGAATTCAGCGGGGCGCCGGGGCTGGAATTCCCCGTTCAAATTCGCGAAATTGCGAAAGCCGCGGATCCCGTCACGCAAACTTTCCGGGTTCGTGTGGGCATGAAGGCGCCAAAAAACGTCTCGCTCCTGCCGGGAATGACGGCACGGGTTGCCGTCACGTACCGTCGCGCAGGCATCCTGGGCAACCGCAAATTGGCGCCGGTATCGGCCGTGCTGCAAGACACGGGACGGGAACAAGCGGTGTGGGTAATCGGTCCAGGGGAAACGGTCTCGCGCCGAGCCGTGAAAGTCGGCGAGGTAACAGGCGGTCAGATCGAAATCACAAGCGGACTGGAAGCCGGCGAGCGGATCGCGATCGCCGGAGTGACGAGCTTGCGCGACGGCATGCGCGTCCGCGATCTGGGCAACGCGCTGGGAGACAGTTCGCCATGAACCCCGGCGTCTTCTCGGTTCGCAACGACCGCGCGGTCTTCTTCTGCATGATGCTCTTCGTCGCAGGAGGGCTTGTGGCGTACCGCCAAATGGGGCGCTTGGAAGATCCGGAGTTCACGATCAAGGAAGCGCTGATCATAACCCCCTACGCGGGCGCAAGCGCCGCCGATGTCGCGAAAGAGGTCACCAATCCCATTGAAAACGCGGTCCAGCAACTCGGCCAACTGAAGCGTGTGGAATCCGAATCCTCGCGCGGCAGGTCCGTAGTCTCGGCGATTATTCAAGACCGGTACCATCGCGACCGGATTCCCCAGGTCTGGGACGAGCTTCGCCGCAAAGTCGCGGACGTGCAATCGCAGTTGCCTCCCTCCGTGCGCGGAACTTCGATGGTGATCGACGACTTCGGAGACGTTTACGGCATCTTTCTGGCGGTCACCGGCGACGGCTACTCGTTCGCGGAGCTGCGCCGCTACGCGGAATTCCTTCGTCGTGAATTGCTGCTGGCGCCAAACGTCAAGAAGGTCGAGCTGTTCGGGGAGCAGCAGGAAGTCGTTTTCCTCGAATTGTCGCGGCAACGGCTGTCGCAACTCGGGATTACCGAAGAGCAAATTTACAGCCATCTGCAGGCGCGAAATGTCGCAGCCGACGGAGGCCGCGTGCGCGTAGGCGACCAGCATATCGCTCTTGATCCAAAAGGCCTGTTCGATTCGGCCGAAGACATGCTCGGGCTGGTAATCGGTTCCGACCGGACGGGCCGACAACTCTTGCTCAGGGACGTAGCGACTCTCCGTCGCGGCAACCAGGATCCGCCGCGGCGGCTGCTCCAATACGACGGCAAGCCGGCCATTGGCCTGGGGATATCCACGGTGCAGGGAGGCAACGTAGTGACGATGGGCGAAGGCGTGCGGCAGTCACTCGCGCGTTTGAAGGCCTATCAGCCTATCGGCATCAATATTGGTGAAATCAACTTCCAGCCGGAAGCAGTTACGACAGCCACCAACGACTTCATGTGGAATCTCGCCAAGGCCGTGACCATCGTCTTCGTCGTGCTCATTTTCGCGATGGGCCGCAAGACCGGCCTGATCATCGGCATGGTGCTGTTTCTCACGATCATGGCGACGTTTTTCGTGATGTACATGAAAGGCGACCTCCTGATGGAGCGCATCTCCTTGGGCGCATTGATCATCGCTCTTTGCATGCTTACGGACAACGCCATCATTGTAATCGAGGGGATCAAGGTCGGCATCGAGGCCGGCAAAGACAAGCTGTCGGTAGTCCGCGAGGTAGTCGCGCAAAACCAGTGGTCGCTCTTCGGCGCAACGGCTATCGGCGTCATCGCCTTTGCCGCCATCGGCCTGTCCGAAGACAGCACCGGAGAGTATTGCAATTCGCTGTTCTGGGTCATCTTCATATCCCTGAGCCTGAGTTGGTTGTCGTCGGTTACGGTCACGCCGCTTTTGAGCTACTTGCTTTTCAAGCCGACCGGCGGCAAGGATTCTCCGGGAAGCGGTCCCTACGACAGCCTGCCCTTCCGGCTCTATCGTCGTTTGCTGGCGCTGGCGCTTCGCTTCCGTTGGACGGTCATAGCGATTTCCGTCACTGCCTTCGCCGGGTCGCTTTACGGCTTCAGGAAAGTCGATCAAAGTTTTTTTCCGCCAGCCACGCGACCTCAGTTCATGCTAGACGTTTTCTTGCCAGCCGCCACCCATATCCGCGAAACAGAGGCCTTTGCCGGCGAAATCCAGCGGTACCTTCAGAATCGGCCAGGCGTAACCCATGTTACGTCGTTCATCGGCGGCGGCGGTCTGAGGTTCTTGCTGGTCTACAGCCCGGAAACGGAGAATAGGGCCTTCGTGCAGTTCCTCGTCGACGTCGATGATTGGAGGAAGATCGACGGTCTGCAGGCCGACATTCAAAAGCGCCTGGACGACAATTACCCCAAGGCCAACGCCGTGGCGAAGAAGTTTCTCCTTGGTCCAGGCCAGGGAGGACGCATCCAGGTGAGGTTCCAGGGTCCCGATCCCGACAAGCTTCGCCAACTGGGCGAACAAGCACAGAAAATCCTCGACGACGACGGGGGCGCGGTCTGCGTGCGCAGCGATTGGCACCAGCGGACGATGGACATTCGCCCTGACTTGTTGGACCTTCAGGCTTTTCGCAACGGCATTACGCGCGTCGATGTGGCCCAGGCCCTTGCCGCCAGCTTCGAAGGTCGCGCGGTCGGTTTCTTTCGCGAGACGGGCAGTTCGGGCGCAGGAGTTTACCCCCAGGAAACGCGACTATTACCGATTGTCTCGCGCCCGCCACTGGAGGAGCGCAGCGATGTACACGCCATCCGCAGCCTCCAAATCTGGAGCCCGGCGGCCGGCCGGATGATCCCCTTGAACCAGGTCGTTTCCAGGGCCGACGTTGCTTGGGGCGATCCGGTTATCATGCGCCGAGACCGCTTCCCCACGCTAACGGTCCATGCCGATCCACGCTCCGGTTTGCCGGACCACCTCTTCCGCCGCGTGCAACCGCTGCTTGAGCAGATTGAGCTGCCGCAAGGCTATTCGCTTGAGTTTGGCGGCGAGCACGAGAGTTCGCGGGATGCCCGAGCCGCCTTGGCGAGGCCCTTGCCTTACATCCTGGCGCTGATGGTGTTGATTGTCGTGTGTCTGTTCAATTCGTTCCGCGTCACTCTCCTGATCTGGCTGATTATGCCCTTGGCGGTCATCGGCGTGACAACGGGACTCCTGCTGACGAACATGTCCTTCGGCTTCATGGCTTTGCTGGGAGTTCTCAGCGTCGCCGGCGAGCAGATCAAGAACCAGATCGTCGTCATGAGCAAGATTTTCACGGAAGCTGAAGGCGGCAAGAACCCTTACCAGGCAATTCTGGACGGCGCAACCGCCAAGATGCGGCCGGTATGCATGGTCGTGCTGACAACCGTCTTGGGAATGATACCGCTGTTGGTGGACCCATTCTTCGGATCCATGGCGGTATGCATCATGTTTGGGCTGTCGTTCGCCGCGGTCCTGTCGCTGATCGTCACGCCGGTGTTGTACGCCGTCTTCTTCAACATTCACCAACCGCCGGCAACCAGCGATGCTACTCCGCGCCAGCTTTAGAAAGCTCCAGGAGCTACAAGAGAGGTCAGGTAAATGCAGACAACTACGACGGCTTCGGATGCTCCGGAAAAAACTGATCGGGATCCACTTCGTGTAGATCTCGCCCTGCAAGGCGGAGGCGCGCATGGCGCCTTCACCTGGGGAGTGCTGGACCGGCTCCTGGAAGAGCCTCGTTTACAGATCGAAGGCATATCCGGCACCTCGGCCGGCGCCATGAATGCCGCAGTGCTGGCGAACGGTTACATGCTAGACGGCCCACAGGGCGCCAAGGCGGCCCTGGAGGACTTTTGGCAGCGAGTCTCTCGCGCAGCATTGTTGAGCCCGTTGAAGCGCAGCCCCATGGACGTCCTCCTGGGCCGGTGGAGCATGGATTCTTCACCCCTTTTCCTTGCTTTCGATTTGGCGTCGCGCATCTTTTCACCGTACGATCTGAGTTTTTCCGCAACCAACCCGCTTGCCGCGATTCTGGCGGAATGCATCGAGTTTACGAGGCTCGGCCAATCGCCGATCCGGCTCTTCGTGACGGCCACCAACGTGCGGACCGGCCGAGGACGGGTCTTTCACAATGCAGAGCTCACACCCGATGTGCTCTTGGCGTCCGCTTGCCTGCCCACGATGTTCGAGGCCGTCGAAATTGACGGCGATGCGTATTGGGACGGCGGCTATGCGGGCAACCCGACGATGACACCCTTGGTGCGCGAGTGCTTCGCGAGCGACACCTTGCTGGTGCAGGTCAATCCGGTTGAGCGAGCGGGAACGCCGCGATCCGCTCGGGAGATCCTCAATCGTTTGAACGAGGTTTCTTTCAACGCCACGTTGCTGAAAGAATTGCGGATGATGGCCATTTTGCAGCGTGTGGCCGATCCCGGTGATGCCGAGGGAATTCGCTGGGCGGGAATGCGAATCCATCGAATTGCCAGCGACATGATGACCGATCTGGGCTACTCTTCCAAGCTCAACGCCGAATGGGGCTTCTTTTGCATGTTGCGCGACGAAGGCCGCCGCTGTGCCGACGCGTTCCTTTCCGCACACATGGACGACCTCGGCTGCCGCTCCACCTTCGACCTTGGCGACTTCTTGACGGAGGTATAGCGTTATGGGCCTGGTCGGAATCCTACTCGCGCTCGGGCTTCTGATTTGGCTGGCTTATCGAGGCTGGAGCGTGCTGCTGCTGGCGCCCGCTTCCGCGCTCTTAGCGGCGGCCGTTGCCGGGGAACCGTTGCTGGCCCATTGGACGCAAACCTTCATGGGCAGTGCCGCGCGATTCCTGGCCCAGTTCTTTCCGTTGTTCCTGCTCGGCGCGCTGTTTGGCAAGCTGATGGAAGACAGCGGCTCGGTCAGCGCCATTGCAGGCTTCATGTCGGAGCGGCTCGGCCCGCGCCGCGCTATGTTGGCCGTGGTACTTGCCGGCGCGCTGGTAACGTACGGTGGCGTGAGCCTATTCGTGGCCATGTTCGTTTTGGCGCCTATGGCGCAGTCCCTCTTTCGGACTGCCAAGATCCCGCGCCGCCTGATGCCGGCCGCCATTGCGCTGGGCACCTCCACATTCACGATGTCTGCGTTGCCCGGCACGCCCGCGATCCAGAACGCGATTCCAATGCCATTTTTCGGTACTACTCCGTTCGCGGCGCCGGGCCTCGGTATTATTGCCTCGGCGATTATGCTCGGCTTCGGGATGTGGTGGCTCGGCCGCGCCGAGGCCCGCGCCCATGCGGCCGGGGAAGGTTACGGCGACGCGGAAGTCGCTCCGGAGAGCGCCGCTGAAGACCCGCTTGTCCGCGAGCGCACCACCACCGCCCGCGAGTTCGATCCCGCGGAGGTTCACCGTGGGCATGTTAGCAAGACATTGCCGCCAATTCTCTTGGGAGTCCTTCCGCTGGTCGTTGTCGTCGCCGTAAATCTGTTGATGTCTCTGGTTATCCTGCCGCGCCTCGATCTGTCGTACTTGGCCGAGAAGCGTTGGGGCGCCACGTCGCTGGCGGCGGTAGGCGGCGTTTGGGCGGTGGCGGTTGCCTTGGCTGCTGCGACCCTGACCGCAATTGCTATCAACTGGCGTCGCCTGCCCGATCTGCGGCAAAGCATGGATGCCGGCGCCAATGCGTCGGTGTTGCCGGCCTTTAGCGTCGCCAGCCTCGTGGGCTTTGGAGCGGTAGTCGCGGCGCTACCCGCTTTCTCGATGGTCCGCGACTGGGTATTGTCGATTCAGGGCGGCCCGCTCGTTTCGCTCGCGGCCGCCACGAACGTGCTTTCCGCGCTCACCGGTTCTGCTTCAGGCGGATTGACGATCGCCTTGGACACGCTCAGCAGCACCTATATGCGCCTGGCGCAAGAGTTGGGCATCAGCCCCGCCCTTATGCACCGGGTTGCAGTGATCGGTTCCGGGACGCTCGACAGCCTGCCGCATAACGGCGCCGTCGTCACGCTGCTGGCGGTATGTGGCTCAACGCATCGCGAGAGCTATTTCGACATCTTCATGGTCGCCGTCGTCGGGGCCATTCTCGCTTTGGCCGCGGTAATCGTGTTGGGAACGGCATTCGGTTCGTTTTGAACGTCGGGTGCTCGCCCTACGACTCGGAATCTTGCAATTGCCGGCGAGGACACTACAATAGGCTTCATGTCTGACTCCGCCGCGCCGAAGTTCGGGTTCGTGATCGATAATCGCAAGTGCATCGGCTGCCACGCTTGCACTGTGGCATGCAAGAGCGAGCACCAGGTGCCCGTAGGCGTCGATCGGACTTGGGTAAAGTACATCGAAAAGGGCACGTTCCCCAATAATCGCCGGCTGTTCACGGTGATGCGCTGCAACCATTGCGAGCATTCGCCGTGCGTGACTATCTGTCCGGTGACGGCCTTGCACAAGCGCGCTGACGGCGTGGTCGATTTCAACTCCGATCGCTGCATCGGCTGCAAGGCGTGCATGCAGGCATGTCCTTACGACGCCCTCTACATCGATCCCAACACCAGTACGGCGGCGAAGTGCAACTTCTGCACGCACCGCCTGGAAAACGGTTTGCAGCCAAGTTGCGTAGCCGTATGCCCGGAGCAGGCCATCATCGCGGGCGACATGAACGATCCGAACTCCGAGATTGCGAAGCTTTTGGCCCACCATCCGGTGCAGGTGCGCAAGCCTGAAAAAGGGACTCGCCCCAAGCTCTTTTACATCGAGGCGGACGAGGCGTCGCTCGTGCCGACGCGGGCCGCGGCCGACGGGCGCGGCATGTGGAGCCGCGGGGCCTTTGTATCGACGGACGGGCAACCTGCCCAACCACAATCGTTGCCGGACGGCAAGGCCGGGTCCCCCCAACGGACCCTGCCCATACTTGGTGTCGAAGCGGCGCCGCGGCGGGTTTATGACGTGCGTCCCCGCGCTCCCGTATGGGGTTGGGAAGTCGCCGGTTACACCTGGACGAAATCGATCGCCACCGGCGGGTTTCTGGCGGTGGTCGCGGCGCGTTTGCTGGACGGGCCTGGCGTCGCGACACGCATCGCCGTGGCTGCGGGCATTGTGGCTTTGGTCTTTCTGGTGCTGACGGGCGGCCTGTTAGTGGCGGACCTGAAACAGCCCAAGCGTTTCCTGTACGTCTTGCTGCGTCCGCAGTGGCGTTCCTGGTTGGTCCGCGGCGCCTATGGTCTCTCCGGTTTCGGAGCTGTCCTGACGCTCTGGCTTGTCGCCACGTTGGCAGGCGTCGACAGCCTGGCGTACTGGCTGCTTTGGCCGGGCGCGGCTCTGGCAGTATTTACGGCGGTCTATACGGCTTTTCTGTTCGCGCAGGCCAAAGGCCGCGACTTCTGGCAGAATCCGCTGCTGAGCGTACACTTGCTGGCGCACGCGCTGCTGGCGGGCGCTGCGGTGTGGTTGATCGCCGACGTGGCTTCTGGCGGAAACGCCGCCCGCGCGTCGCTGGCGCTGACGGCGATGCTGATCTTCAGCCTGATAGTGCTCTGCGCGGAGAAATGGACCGCGCCGCCGACGAACGACGCCCGGCTGGCCATGGAGTGGATGCTGAGCGGGCCGAGGGGCCAGTGGTTCTGGGGCGCGGGCGTCGGCGCGGGGCAAGTGTTGCCGCTGGTGTTGCTAGCGACGGGATCCGCTCCCGCAAGCGTGGCTGCGGCACTGCTCGCGCTTGCGGGCATGTTGGTTATTGAATGGTTATTCGTCATGGCGCCGCAGCAGGTTCCGCTGAGTTAGGAGATATTTGTGTCCAACCAAGTAAGCTGGATTGAACGTTGCGCCATCGGCCTGGGTCTGATCAAGGAGAACCCGCCGCAACGGGACACGCATACCAGCGGGCTGCTCACGCCCGCGCCGCCGCCGGAAAAGTGGGATGATTGGGTCGAAATCGAAGCCGGCGGCTGGCCTGCCCAGCGTACGGAAAAGCACTACCAGCTCATTCCCACCACCTGCTTCAACTGCGAATCGGCCTGCGGCCTGTTGGCCTATGTTGACAAGCAGACGCAGACGATCCGCAAGTTCGAGGGCAACCCTCTGCATCCTGCCAGCCGCGGGCGGTTGTGCGCCAAGGGGCCGGCGACCATCAATCAAATCAATGATCCCGACCGCATCTTGCATCCGCTCCGCCGCGTCGGCGCCCGCGGCGAAGGCCGGTGGGAGAAGATCGGCTGGAACGATGCCCTGGACCTAATCGCCACGCGGATTCGGGCCGCTCTGGAAGAAGACCGCCGCAACGAGGTGGTGTACCACGTCGGCCGGCCGGGCAACGAGGGCTATGTGGAGCGGGTGCTGCAGGCTTGGGGAATCGACGGGCACAACAGCCACACGAACATCTGTTCGGCGGGAGCGCGTTTCGGCTACGCCATCTGGCAGGCTTACGATCGGCCCAGCCCCGACCACGCCAACGCCGATTTCATCTTGCTCATCTCCGCCCACCTGGAAGCAGGACACTACTTCAATCCGCACGCCCAGCGGATCATGGAGGGCAAGCTGTCCGGCGCGAAACTGGCGGTGATGGACTCGCGGCTTTCCAACACGGCGTCGATGGCGGATTACTGGATGCCGACCCGCCCCGGCACCGAGGCGGCGGCGCTCTTGGCCATGGCCCGCGTGATCCTGGAGGAAGGGCTGTATGACCGGGAATTCCTGGGGCGCTGGGTGAACTGGGAGATGTATCTGGAGAAAACGCAGCCGACCCGCTGCGCGGGTGCCCCGGCAAACGGGCACCCGGCGCGGACCTTCGATGACTTCATCGCCTGCCTCAAGGCCGAATACGCCCGCTTCACTCCGCAGTTCGCCGAGGACGAGTGCGGCGTGCCGGCCGCGATGATCGTGGAAGTGGCCCGCAGGATCGGCCGCGCCGGCTCCCGTTTTGCCTCTCACAACTGGCGCGGGCCGTCGAGTGGGCATCTCGGCGGCTGGCAGGTCGCGCGTGGACTGCATTTCCTCAGCGTGCTCGTCGGCGCCGTGGGCAGCGAAGGCGGCACCAGCCCTTCGGCTTGGAACAAGTTTCGCCCGCAGCTTTTTGATCAACCGCCGGGCCAAAACGTCTGGAACGAGCTGCATTTTCCCAATGAGTATCCCCTGGCGCACTACGAGATGAGCTTCCTCTTGCCGCATTTCCTCAAAGAAGGGCGCGGCAAGATCGACGTCTATTTCACGCGGGTCTTCAATCCGGTGTGGACCTATCCGGACGGTTTCAGTTGGGTGGAGGTCCTGAGCGACGAAACGAAAATCGGCCTGCACGTCGCGCTCACGCCGACCTGGAACGAAACGGCTTACTTTGCCGACCTGGTTCTGCCGATGGGGCAGGCTTCCGAACGGCACGACCTGAACAGCTACGAGACCCACAGCGCCACCTGGATCGCTTTCCGCCAACCCGTTCTCCGCGTGGCCCGCGAGAACGCGGGACGGCCGGTGCAGTTTACCTACGAAGCCAATCCGGGCAGGGTCTGGGAGGAAGACGAATTCTGGATCGAGCTCAGTTGGCAGATCGACGCCAACGGGCAGCTTGGCATTCGCAAGCACTTTTTGAGTCCTGCGGCTGCCGAACTCCGCAGGCGCACGGACGATAAAAGCCCTTACCGGCCGGACGAGAAAATCACCATCGACGAATACTACCGCTTCATTTTCGAGCGCGTGCCGGGCCTGCCCGAGGCCGCCCGGAGCAAGGGGCTCGATCCGCTGGCTTACATGCGTAAGTTCGGCGCGTTCGAGGTGGTAAAGTCCACCTATCACCGCCACGATCACCCGCTGAACAAGGAGGAGCTGGCGGGCGCGGAGGTCGATCCGATCAGCAAGGTGGTCCTCAAGAGCGGCAAGTCGTTGGGCATCCAGATCGAAGGCGCCTGCGTGGAGGGTTTTCCCACGCCGTCGCGCAAGCAAGAGTTCTACTCGCAAACGCTGATCGATTGGAACTGGCCCGAATTCGCCGTGCCCGGTTATATCAAGAGCCATGTCGACTGGCGGGATCTGGACACCGCGGCGGGCGAATTCTGCCTGCTGCCGACCTTCCGTTTGCCGACCCTGATCCACACGCGCAGCGGCGCAGCCAAATGGCTCAACGAGATTGCCCAGTGCAATCCCCTGTGGATCAACCCGGGCGACGGCAGGCGCCTGGGGCTGGCTGACGGCGACATGGTGCGGGTGCGGACGGAAATCGGCTACTTCGTCGACCGCGCTTGGTTGACGGAGGCGATTCGGCCGGGCGTGGTCGCCTGCTCGCATCACCTCGGCCGCTGGCGGCGGCGGCAAGACGTGGACGGCAATCGCTACAGCGCCAACGTCGTCGACGTCACGCAGCAAGGGCCGGGAAAATGGCTGGTCCGGCAAATCGAAGGGCCAAAACCGTTCGCCAGCGCCGATCCTGATTCCCAGAGGATCTGGTGGCGCGAGGGGGGCGTGCCGCAGAACTTGACCTTCCCCGTTCAGCCCGACCCGATCAGCGGCATGCACTGCTGGCATCAAAAGGTGACGCTGCAAAAAGCCGAGGCCGGCGATCGTTACGGCGACGTCTTCGTGGACACCGAGCGATCGCACGAGGCTTACAAGCGCTGGCTGGCGAAGGCCCGCGGCGGTCCCGGTCCCGGCGGCTTGCGCCGGCCGCTGTGGATGAATCGCCCCTTGCGGCCCGCGCTGGACGCCTTTTACGTCCAAGGCGCGGCGGGCGGGCCCGGGCGCGACGCCGTGCCGAGCGAAGAGACGTGGTACTACGCGATCTGACCTCGACTCCGCGGGCGACCTCGCGCGAAATCTCATCCGATCCGATTCGCGCCAAGACTCGCCGCGGGTCGCGAGCCATCGAGATCGCGCCACGGTTATAAATCGCCCGGGCTATACGGCACTCCGTCGTTCCGTCTACATGCCGCGACGAACACGTTCTGATCGACATTGAAATGGACGCCCACCACGTGGCCGTCGCAACATACGAATTGCGTGACGCTTGGGTGCGATGAGCCAAACTGGTAATCGAAGGGAATAAGCGACGCGCCCTTTGCGAGGAGCGGCCCGCTGAAGTCTTGCTGCGGCGGGATCGGCGTGCTCGGCGGAACGTCATTGAGCGTACAAAAGCGGACGACATCGTCCTGATATCCGCCGACGTAGCCGTCGTTGTCATCGGGCTGGCATTGGGTCATGCAGAAAGCAATGTTCATGCGCTTTTCGCCGACGAGCAACGTGTTGGACATCCCGTCGGTGATTTTTGCCTCCGTAATGGCGAGATTCGCAACGGTGCCAGAACTAGGCTGCATTTGAACCACCACCCCGTCGGCCAATCCGTTTCCTAATACTCCGCTGGTATCCGCGTTGTCGCCCGATCCAGCGTTGCCTGCATAATCGGTCATGCCGCGGGGAATTCCATTATTGGCATCCCAAATCCCGCCGCTCAACGAGACCGGCCGCCGGCGCGAGGGACAAAAGTAAAGCGGTATAGCCGTGCCGGCCACTACTTGGTCGTTGAGGTTGTTCCAAAGAGCGGCATTGTCGGTGTACGGCAGGATCTGGTAGCCCCATGACCATTGCTGTTTGTCGAACGCCGCCGGAGAACCATTAACCAAAGTCCGGGGCACCGTGTAGCCGTAGCCTCCGTTGGCGAACGCGCCGGTCGCCTCCATGTGCGCCCCAAAGGCAAGGCCAATCTGGTGCAGATTGTTCGCGCACTGTGCCCGTCGCCCGCTCTCGCGTGCCGCCTGCACCGCGGGCAAAAGCAACCCAATCAAGGTTCCAATGATGGCAATGACCACCAGCAGCTCAACCAGCGTGAATGCTCGGCGCACAGGCGGCGAAAAACCGTTGGGACGGCTAACTGCTGCCGCAGACGCGAGTTGCGAATCGGTATACAAGTATTGTGACATATCTGCCACCTGATCTTTCGATCGTGCCTTTGCCCTATAATGCACGCGGCGGGGGAGCCGGATTGGAACTGCTCGTCCGAAAGCCAGAGCCGTTTTCGCGCGTCCCCAGCGATTCATTGTAGCGAAAGTGCGCTACGGTTGCAACGGTGCGTCATTCGCCGAAAGCGGCGGACTTCGCCGGCCAAGAGCCAAGACTGTCGGTTTTCCGCGGTACGGCTCAATGCTACCGTCCGCTAACCGATCCGCCGGTTGTTTCCGGCAACGTTTTCGAATCGGCCGCCGGTCGCCTAGCTCGACGTTGCGGCGCCGGCGCGGCCGCGGTGTCAGCGGCGGCTGGCGGGCGGGCGGCCTCCAATTCGTCCAATTCGGGCGTGGGCGGGGCTTTGTCCGCGCCGGGAACCTTCGGTAGCTCGAAGATTACGGTCCCCAGCTCGTCGCTGGGGACGCGACGCTCGCAGCCCTGCACGACGAAAAGTGCCAGACAGCCGCAAAGCGAACAGATCAGTGCTCGTAATCGCATGGTTTCTCCAAAGGACGACAACTATACTTCATGTTACCCCATTTTCGGTCCCCGTGAAAGCGCGGCGATGTCGCCCGACGACTTGACGCAACAGTTGAAGACCGAGGCGCGGCGGCTAGGGTTTGATCTCGCCGGCGCGACTGCGGCCGTTCGCCCGCCGCGCTTGGCTGCCTTGCACAAATGGCTCGCCGACGGCTTCGTGGGCAAAATGCGGTACATTCCCGACCGGCGGGGAGCCTACGAGCATCCGCGGCACGTTCTCAACGGAGTCCGCAGCCTGCTGATGCTGGCGGTCGCCTATCGCACCGCGGAACCGGTTCCTCCCGCGGCCGGCCAGGGCATCATCGCCCGCTACGCGTGGGGCACGGACTACCACGATGTCATTCGCCAACGGCTCCACGAGTTGGCGGATATTCACCGCCGCTTGACGCCCGGCGCGGAGGTCCGCGGCGTCGTCGACACGGCGCCGCTGATGGAACGCGAGTTTGCCGAGCTGGCCGGGCTGGGTTGGGTGGGCAAAAACACGCTGCTCTTGAACCGGCGGCTGGGAAGCTGGCTGCTGCTGGCCGCTTTGCTTACCAGCGAGACGCTCGCCTACGACGACCCGGTAACGACGGGGCACTGCGGCACCTGCCGAGCTTGCATCGACGCTTGCCCGACCGGCGCGATCGTGGAGCCTTATCGGCTCGACGCGCGGCGCTGCATCTCCTACTTGACGATTGAGCTGCGCGAGCCGATTCCGGCCGATCGGCGCAAGCATTGGGCAGCGGGTCTTCGGCTGCGACATTTGCCAGGACGTTTGTCCCTTCAACCGCCGTGCGCCGACGGTTGACGACCCGGCGTTTCAGCCGCGGCCCGATATGAATCCGATCGATTTGAGCGCCTTTGCGCATGGACGAAGCGGAGTTCCGGCAGCGGTTCCGAGGCAGCCCCGTGACGCGGGCGAAGCGGCGCGGACTGCTCTGCCAGGCGGCATACGCCTTGGGCAATTGCCCGGACGAGAATGCGACTGCGGCATTGACGGACGGACTGCACGACGCAGACCCAGCCGTGCGCGAGGCGTGCCAATGGGCGCTCGGTTCAAAACAATGCCAGGAATTCGCTCAGGATGCGTGAGCTGGTTTTTGGACGTTTTTCGCGCGAGCACGAGTATATACTCCTTGAAGGGAGGGTGTGCTTACCATTTTATGCAAGCCAAGGCATCAAGGACTCACGACGCTTTATTCCGGCACGCCAATCTCTTCCCGTTTTCCTCAGACTATCGAAAAAACGGTCAAGAACGCCCGGTGTTTCACACGATGGTTATACGCGCATGCCGACCGGAAGGTCGGGTGGGGCGCGTTGTTGCCCAACTGTAGCTTGGAGACCCCGGCGATGAAAACCAATGGCAAGCCCGCGCGGCCGGCCGGCCCGCGGCGTGGGAGCGAATCGCCTCCGGAAGGGGTTCTCGATCAACTGTTTGTCTGGTTGGACAATTCGCTGGTGCGGCAGACGGCGGGCGAGTTGGCGCGAGAATGCCATGTTGCCTTGTGGAAGGCCACCTGCCAGCGCGCGAGCGAACTGACGCGCGACGAAGCTCGCGAATACATTCGGGACCACGCTCCTGAGTTTCTGGTTCAAGAGGTACACGCAGTCTTGCAGCGGCGTCGGGTGCGGGAATCGCTGCGGCGAAGGATTCTGGCTGAGGCCGCCGAGCAGGTTGTCGAGCTAGTCCTCAAAGACCTGTATCGAACCAAGACCCGACGCGCGGCCTAAAATGCTCAGCCGCCCGATGGCAACGGGTAGATTGGCTGCGAGCCGATCCCCGGCGCGGCAGACGGCGCTTCCGGACCGGCGGGCGGCAGCGATGGCGGCGGCTGATATACGGGGCCAGGCGACGATAGCCCGCCGGGCGCCACTCCGGCGGAAGGCGCCATGGCTGGGCCGGGAATTGCCGGCTGCATTGCGCCCGGCGGCAGTTGATATAGCGGCTGGCCGCCAATCGGCGCTCTCGCCCGGCGCCCGGCAGGCACGACGTATTCCGGTCGAGCGGCCGGCGGATTGACGCGCCAACCGGGCGCGGCAACGCCGCCGACGTTCTGTGTGCCGCGGCGAAGGGCTTCCGCCCTGGCCATGAGTTCCTCTTGCGGCACGACGCGCTGCGGATCCAACTGGTAGTCCAGCGTCCGCGTGTCGCGGAGCGTGCCCGGCACCACGTTTTCGGAAAAGAAGTCCAGCGGCGGAACTTCGTACCAAGGCGGATATACCGGTTCGATCACTGTCTTCCTCTCGCAGCCGTCCTTGACGAGGACGATTTTGCGATAGCCATAGTAAATCGGCGAGACGGCCACGGGCGTAATGCCGACCTCGTGGTCATCGACAAAGACCAGCGCCGGGCGGGTTGGTACGAATGACGACCCGCCGCTCGACGCACCCGGCGGACAGCAGGCCAGGTACCGCGGCAAGCAGGGCGATCCGGCCGATCCGATTAGTGTTGCCGCTTCGACTCACTGTGTATTGTTCCTTGCCGATACCGGCGCCGTTCGAGAGGGCGCGAAGAGGGGGTGAAGTATAGCCGTCCCGCCAGTGCGGTTCCAGGCCAAATTGCCGGGCCCCCCAGAGGGTGCCCAGCACCCTCCGGGTCGGGGTGCCCCGCCTGCAAAAACACCCCTGGCAGGCTACCCGCGCCTGCGTTAACATTAGGTGAATGGACAATAGGCTGGCGGACAACCGACAAATGTCAACCCCTGGGCGATCGCCAGAATCAGAAAAAGACAGCTTCCAGGGGCGGTTGGAGGTGGAAAGCCTCTCCGACGTCGGCCTGCGGCGGCCAAACAACCAGGACTCCCTGGCCGTCGTGGTAGCCGCCGGCAAGGGCGTTTGGCAGCAGCGGGGCGATTTGTTCATTGTGGCTGACGGCATGGGGGCCCACGCCGCGGGCGAGCGGGCCAGCAAGCTCTCGGTCGACACCGTGCCGCTGGTCTACCAGAAGCTTGGCGACCAGACGCCTGGCGAGGCCATTCTGGCCGCCGTGGAAGAGGCCAATGCCCAAATCCACAGCCGCGGACAAGCAAGCATCGACTTCAAGGGGATGGGCACGACGACCACGGTGCTGGCCCTGCTGCCCTTCGGCGCGCTGGTGGCGCACGTCGGCGACAGCCGCGCGTACCGCCTTCGCGGAACGCGCCTGGAACAGTTGACTTTCGATCACAGTCTGGTCTGGGAAATGCGCGCCGCGGGCCTGCCCGATTGCGGGCCAAAGAACGTGATTACCCGCTCGCTCGGCCCCGGCCCGACGGTGAAAGTTGACCTTGAGGGCCCGCATCCGATCGTGGCGGGCGACACCTTCCTGCTTTGCAGCGACGGTCTCTCCGGCCAGGTCAAGGACGACGAGATGGGCATGATTCTGGGCAGTATGCCGCCCGCCGAGGCGGTGCGGTCGCTCGTCGACCTGGCCAACATGCGCGGCGGCCCGGACAACATCACGGTGATCATCGTCAAGACTGCCGGGCCGATCTGGTCGCAATCTTCGGCCGAGGTTCCGCGGCCCCGCGCGCCGCTGAGGCCGGTCCATCCGATAGTCTGGATCGTGCTGGGCGTGTTGACCTTGGCCGGGCTTTTGCTTCTGTGGATGCAGCAGTGGGTTGCGGCCGCAGCCGCGTTTGCCGCCGCCGCGGCGCTGGGCATAGGCGGCATGGTTCTATCGCCAGGGAGGCGAAGCCCCCCCTCCGCCGGTCAGCGGCAGCCGCTACGGCCGCGGTCCCTATACGTCGGTCGTCTGTCCGCCGACGAAGGAGTTCGCCCTCCGCCTGGCCGACACGGTCCGCGAGTTCCGCGAAGCCGCCGCTCGGGACGATTTGACGTTGGACGGCGCGGCCTTCAACGCCCTGCACGACCAGGCCGTTGCCGCGGAACAGGCCGGCGATTTCGCCCAGGCCGTGCGTTACTATTGCCGCGCGATCAGCTTTCTCGTCGCCGAATGCAAGCGGCAAGGCAAGGGCCAAGGCGGCGGCATTCTTTAGCGGCGCGCCGCCGGGCGTCGCGCCCAGACTTTGGAGCGGCGTTCCTCGGGTGAAGTATTCGATATTGCCGGTTCCTCCCAGAACTAGTTGAAGGGGTCGATTGGCAGGTCAGCTTCCGGACTCTTATTGCACCGCCCCCGCGTTTCTTGTGCGTGGTGCAGTTTGTTTACCGTTGTTATAACTCGTTGATACACAACGAGTTAGGCGGGATGTTTCTGGTCGTTCGGTGTATTCCTCGATAGCGTGGCTGGTGCAATAAGGGCAGGGAGCAGGGGCGGGGAGCGGGTAGTTGAAGCCCAAATCCCAAACCGAGGAGGGAATGGGGCCGGATTCCTCCCCCGCGCGGGTGTTGGAACGCAACGTTTTGCAACACTTCGCAACACTTTTTTTGCAGCTCTGGCCCCTAGTCGCCAAGGCCGGGAATTCTAATTGTCGGTCCACGGGCGAAATAGTTGTCGCCATACAGACATTTTCCGACTGCGGCGGCCGATGCGGAAGTCGGCAAAAGCGGGCGTAGATTCTTATTCGCCTTTTGAACATCGAGCATTCGGCCGGTTTTCTGCCGTTTTCCAGCCTTGAGCGAACTTTGAACGAACCTTGCGCGAACCTTGAATGAACTTTGAAGGCACCTTGAATGAACCCACGGTGAGCCCAGGAATCCCGCCTCCGGGTGGTTTCTGCACCAGCAGGACCTTTTCTGCCTTCAATGGACATATCCGAACGGAGCGTGGTGCAACGCCGCTTCGCGTCGTTTCCCTCGCCCGCCGGGCTTGTTGTTCTACACATCTCTCACCCCGTCCGGCTCGCCCGGATGGTGAACTAGGTTGAATGGCTAGAAAAGAGAAATGAAGAAATCACGACCCCCGCGGGCTTGTCCCGCGGGTGAAGGAGATTGCGCGGCTACATGGCGAACCTGCGGAAGCTGGACAATCTGATTCACCATCCAGGCAAGCTGGATGCGGTCTGGTTCTTGTTGGTTTTCGTTGCTAGCTGTTCAACCTCCTTCACAATCCACACAAGGTGGATGGGGTTGTGTGGCGACTTATGTAGAACAACAAGCCCGCCGGGAGAGGGCTGGGGAGAGGGTGTTCCCGTCTCCGCCGCTCATGTTTCTGTCGCCGATCTTTCTGTAAAGGAATCTGATCCCTCATCGTTCATCCTTCATCTCTCATCGCTATCTTTTCACTTCCCACTTTGCCCGCCATCATACCACATATCTTAACTAGTGTCAACATATATATACCGATGTCGTTTGCGCTGCTCCGCAAGTCCTTGCCCGGCAAGGGTTTAGGTCGCTTGACATTTGTTTACGAAACGAGCGGCCGTTTTCATGGTCCGGCGTTTTTCGCATGACGTAAGCCCTTGCACGGCAACGACTTGGACATTTTCCGCCGCTCGGCAACCTCGCGCTCGGATTTCGAGCCCGCGGGAAAAAAACTTCGCGAAGGAAGGATGGTCGGGCGAACTTGCCTGTTTTACCCTGTTTTCCCGAACCTACGTTTGAATACTGCTGGCCGCCCGGCCGCTGTAGACTCTTTATGCGCTACGGGTGGCTAGCAAGGGTGTGTGTTTACTCCTGTACGCATTTTTCTTGCAACGTGATAATCTCGCAGGCAGGCCGCCGAGTGCTTGACTTTCTCGAGGCGCGCGTCTAAAGTGAGAGCGTCGTTTGCCGAAGCGGTTTGCGCAAGCGGGCCGTTCGACTGTCGCGGTTATTCAGCGTGTTTACCACGGAGGTTGCCATGCGACGGAAATCTGGGTTTTTGGCAAGGTTCTTTGGACGCGGCGGCAGCCGTCGCGCCCCCCCCCGATCAAGAAATGCCCTGCGGATGAATCGGCCGCTGGCGATTGAGCCGCTGGAGTGCCGGCGGCTTCTGTCGGCGCTTGCGGTAACTGCCGTGGAGAATCAGTACACGCCGGGAGCGACGACCGACGGCAGCTTGGTGACTTCCATCGCCGGCTTGAACTACGTCAGCGGCGCCAACGGGAGCACGGTCGTCTCCGCCGACGCCCAGCTCGACGCCAACGACGGTTCGGGCCACGATTTGAGCTACGTTACCGCCGCCGTTACGCTCCACGGCAGCGAGACGGTCCTGAACACGGTCTACTACTCCGGCAGCGGCGTCGACACGTCCGCAAGTTACCGCTTTTCCGTGCCAATCTTGGGTCAAAACTATACCACCGGCCGTTACGAATTCGACATTACCGTCACCGAGTTTTTCAGCGGTACGGAAACCACCGATTCGCAGACGCAGCAGGTCTACGCAAACGTGCTCAACCGCGGCTCCAGCCTCTTCGGTCCCGGCTTCAACCTCGACGGACTCGATCAGCTTTTCATCGACGGCAGCGGCATCTTGTACGTGCGCAGCGACGGCACGATGGGCTACTTTGCCGGTACGGAAGGCCCGTACACGCCGCCAAACGGCCCGTTCGCTTTCATGACCCTAAACACCGGCAGCGGAGGCGGAGGCGGCTACGTGCTGAAGGACCAGGCAACCGGAGTCACCGAGGATTTCAATTCCGCGGGTTTGCTCGAATCCGCGACCGACGGTTCGGGCAATACCAGCAGCTACTATTGGAGCGAGGTGGACGACGTCGAGGAACTGGCGAGCATCAGCGAGCCGGGCGGCCGCGACACGGATTTCTCTTACAACGCGGACGAGAAGGCCGATTCGATCACCGACAGCGTGCAACCGGCGTACGGCCTGGACTACAACGTGCATGACCAGTTGACGAGCGTCACCGAGCCGAAGCCCTTTGACGCCGAGTCGACGCAGACGCTGGCGGCGTTTACCTACACATCTTCCTCACCCTCTGCGCTGATGTACTCGTACTCGGACGCTCTTGGGAACCCAACGTATTACTCCTATCACACCAACGACGACACGCTGGAAACCGTCGACTCGCCCGACGGTTCGAGCACCGGCTATCAGGCCGCGGCTTCCCCCGTGCTGTCCGGCGGCAGCGGCGTGGATGATGACCACCTGGCGAATCTCGTGCTTACCTCCGCCGCCCAAGGCGTGGTCACCACCGGCAGCGGCAGCACCTACTATAGTCTCGATTCCTTCGGCAATTCGACCAGCGTTATTAACGCCGACGACGACGCGACCGGCAGCGTGCTTGATTCAAACGGCTTGACCCTCAGCACGACCAATCCGGACGGGCAGGTAACGGCGAGTAATTACGATGGCAACGGCAATGCGACGGCCACTTTCCAGGGCCAGATTCTCGCCCCCACGTCCGACACCTGGACCTTCAACAACCTGGCCCCCAACGCGGCGCGGACCTACGGCATTTACATCCAGTACGCCAGCGGCAGCACGCCCAGTCTCACCGTGACGTACGGCGAATCGACGCTCACTCCCTCCGGCTCGGCGGCGCTGCCCGCCTCTTCGCTGGGCAGCGACTGGTACTGGGTCGGCACGGTGACGCTGCCCGCGGGCAACCCGAGCACGCCGCTGGTGATTACCCATAGCGGCGCAATCTCGGACAAAATCTGCCTGCTGGAGCCGATGTCGACGATGGTTTACTGTGGCGACAACGAGCGCTCCTCAATCGATCCGATGGGGAACGTTACGGCCACGAGCTACGACGGCGACAATCGGCCCGTCACGACCTCGCAAGGACAAGTACACGCCGCCGACCCGACCTTCCACTCGGCGGCCTTCGAGAACGTGCCGCAAGCGCCGGGCATGGCGCGGACGCTGCAAATCTACGTCGTCTCCGACGACGGCGATCCGGACGACTACTCCTTCAGCGACACGGCCGGTTCCATCGGCGCCGACTTTAATTATGTCGGCGGCGATTCAACGCCTTTGGGAAGCGGCTGGTTCTACCTGGGCTATCTCGCCTTGCCGGCAGGTGACACGAGTTCGACCGTCACGATCAGCAATCTGGACCACGATGTTTCGCAATATGCGCTTTTGCAGCAGACGGCCGCGATCACCTACAATGCGGCAGGCGAGGTGTATTCAACCGTTGACGGCTTGAACCGCGTCACGGCGGCCGCATACGACGGCACCACCAACGAGCAGGACGCGGCGTTCCAGGGCCAGATCGTCACCGCTTCCGGCGCCGGCGACGCGACGTTCCAAAACCTGCCGCAGGCCCCCGGCCAAGCGCAGGACCTATTATGTTTTCACGACGGATTCCCCGTACGATTTGAGCGTGAGCGACAACCTCAGCGGCACGGTATCGACGTCGGACTCGCAGTACTATACCACCGCTTTGCCCAGCGGCTGGGCTGCGTGGGGCACGATCACGATTTCGTCGGACGACGCGAGCGACACGCTTTCATTCACCGGACTGGCTGACAATTCGCAGATTTGCCTCTTGCAGCGGACCGAAACCATGACGTACTCCAACTATCTGCTGGCGACGGAGACTACCGCGGACGGCACGCTGACTACCATCGGGTACGACTACCTCAACGAACCGACGAGCGTGAACGTGTCCGATACGGTCACCGGCACGGACGGCGGCTCGACCTCGTATACCGCCTACAATGCGGACCAGCAAGTGGCCGGGACCATCGACCCCGACGGCAACTTGACCACCTACGGGTATCAACTGGACGTCGGCGACACGCCCGGGACTACGGTGACGATTTCCCAGGGCCCGAGCGCGGCGGTTGCCGACGACTCGGCGGCGTTCTACGACTTGGGCCAGAATCCGGGCAGCAGCCGCGTCTATACGGTGTACGTGCAAACGTCGGCCGGGATTTCCAGCGGCGACGTGAGCATCAGCGGCAGCGACGGCTATTCTTCGCCCGCCCCCTCGTTTTCTTCCGACTTCGCGGACGCCAGCGCCGTCCTCGGCCAAAACTGGTACCAGCTCGGCACGCTGACCCTGGCCTCAGGGGACACGAAGGGCGCCTTGACGGCGGCCGTGTCCGGCACGGACGCGGGCGATGTAACGCGCATTGCGCTCGTTTTTCGAACGGCGGTCGATACCTACGACCCGTACTCGAATTTGACCCAGGAAGTCGACGCGCTGGGCAACACGACCACGTTCAGTTATAATGCCGTCAATCAGCCCGAGCAGCAAACCGTTTCGGGCCATTCGCTCGGCCCGACCTACGACAGCGCGGGCTACACGGTCGGCACCACGAACCTCCAGACCGGCGCGGTGACCGAGTATGTGTACAATATGCTGGGCGACACGGCCGAAACCATTTCACCGAGCGCGTCGACCGGCACGACCGGCGAGGGTCCCGTGACGAAGGACTACTACAACGCGGACAACCAGCTTGTGGAAAGCGTCGACGCGTCGGGAAACGTCACGACGTATGGCTACGATGCCCTTGGAAACCAGGTCGCGACGAGCTTGCCGGACCCGAGCACCGGCGAGGCGGGCGGCCCGACCACGACCGGCGTCTTCGACCTCGATTCGGAAAAGGTCCAATCGACCGACCCGCTCGGGTACGTCACCACCTGGACGATGGACGCCTTCGGCAACCAGATCGCCGAAAGCCTGCCCGACCAGCTTACCGGGGGAGCGGGCGGCCCGACCACGAGCTACACGTTTGACAGCTCTCACGACGTGCTGACGCAGACCGACCCGGACGGCAACGTGACGTCCTGGACCTACAGCCCGCAGGGCTGGGCCAACACAGAGACGATCACCGTGCCCGGCGGCACGGCCACGGAAACTTACACCCGCGACGCCGACGGCAATGTGGTCGCGCTCTTGGATTTCGACGGGCGGTACGACACCTACCGATTTAATTCGCTGGGCGAGGAAACGCAGGAGATTTGGTACGCGCGCCTAAGCGGCGGCTCGGCCAACGACGAGTCGAACGAGATCGACTACATTTACGATCTTCGCGGCGACACGCTCTCCGCCAGCGAGACCTACGAAGGCGGCCACGGCACGGACAGCAGTGTGGCGATGACCTACAGCGGCCCCGGCGAGGTGACAGGCGAGTCGCAGCAGTTGAGCGGCTTCTACAACGTCGTGCTTTCGCAGGCGTGGAACGCCGACGGCACGCGGGCCAGCCTGGCCGTGAACATTGGCGGCACATTGGAATCCAGCGGCACGGTCAGCGGCGGCACGCCCGATCTGCTCAATACGTATGGCTACGACTATCTGGGCGAAATGACGGGCATCGAGCAGACGGGCCAGATCGACGGCAACACCGTCGCGAACAAGTACGCGGCCGTGGGCTACACCGACGGCCTGATGACCTCCGTCAACACGTACCTCGCCAGTTCCGCCGACTCCGGCTCTGAGGTCCTGCACGAGGCGATTGCCTACAACGGCGACTCGCAAGCGACCAGCCTGACGTACACCAACATGGCCGGCGGCGAGGACAACGGCCTCCTTGCCGGATACCACTACACGTATTATTCCGACGGGCCGGTAAGCGGGCTCTATTCCTACGCCGACACGGCCGATACGGGGAGCGGCGGGGCCTCGCCCGACGACTACGCCACCTGGGCGGAGGCGCAATACACGTACACGGCAGACGCGCAAGTGGAAGGCAATAGCGGCGGCGCCATCATGGGCGCCGCGGTGAGCTACACGACCTGGGCCAACGCGCCCACGAGCGACAACAGCCTGACCGTGGACGACAACGGCAACCGCACGGACAACGGCTCGACCGTTTCCGCGGGCAATCAGGTAACGTATGATGGCACCTATTATTACACCTTCGACGCGGAAGGAAATCGCACCGCCAAGTACATCAATACCCACGATTCGAGCCTCGACTCCTATGCCACGGACATCACGATTTACACCTACGACAACCGCGACCGCATGACGGGCCTCAAACATTACGCCAGCTACGGGGACGACCCGGACCTGGCCATCGTCTACAGCTACGATGCCTTCAATCGTTTGACCCAGGAAAATGAGACGGCGGGCGGCAGCCTTGACGAGCGCTACGTTTGGGACGGCGGCAACCTGCTGGAAGTCCTTGACTCGTCCAACGGCGTCACCGAGCGTTACCTGAATGCCGCGGCGGTGGACCAGGTACTGGCGACGGAGATGGTCGGCGGCGACAATCCGGGCGTGAACTGGCTGTTGGCCGACGCGCAAGGCTCGGTGCGGGACGTGGTGCGGGCCACCACTGATGACGGCGAGGTGACCGGCGAGGCGGCGGTGGACCACGTGATTTACGACGCCTATGGCAACCAGCCCGTGCCGCAATCGGCCACCGATCCGCAGGAGCAGACGCGGATCGCGTTCCGCGGCATGATGAACGACCCGCTGGCCGGCTTCGATTCGACGGCCGGCAGCGGCGGCGGCGGCTTCTCGGGGTCGGCGATCGGCCTTTACTATTCGGCCGCGCAGGGCTTTTACGACTCGATTTCCGAGACGCAACTCACCGCGCGCCAGGCTATCAGAGCGGCGCGGTGAATCCCTACGAATACTCCGGCGATAACCCGACGATGACCGCGCTTGGCGCAAGCAACGTAGTAGCGAATCCCACTAGCGCCGTCGGGCTGATGGATGATCCGGTGCCGGTGTATTTCGGCGGTCCGCTCACGGGAGCGCAGGCAAATGGGAGCGAGTCGTCCGCAGAGTTGGATCTCGTCAGCGCGACGCTATACTCCAACTACGCTGGTTCGGGAGGCTCTTACGTAGGGTCCGGAAACGGCGAAGGCCCTCCCGGTGGCGGCTTTGTTTTATGCGCGGTAAGTTCCGATTCGCTCGTAACCCTCTCAGGGAGCGGCCCATCCAATACTAGGCCGGGCGTAACAGGAACACTCACTATAACCAACTGCCCGGCGTCTTGGGCAGGCAAATGGACTGTAGTCGTCTTCAACGACGGACTCTTTGTCGGGCAGCAAGTGTCAGGTGCAAGTGCCGGTTTCGTGATCGGCTCGACTGGCGCGCTGCCTGGTAGCTATAGTATTACGGTTTACTAACCCGGCACAACTCTTTAATTAAAGGACCGGTGAAAGATATGAACGTCTACACCTTAGCGCGAATTGCTGTTTATGTATCGATCTCGACGGCGTGCGCCTTCTTTGTCTCGGCCATGGCCACCGGCGAGTCACCAGGCGCGGTCCCCGCCCCGACTGCCGAATTCCGAAGTATCAATTCGACATCCGGCGACGATTCGCCCCGAAAGGCCGCTGCAACCGGAGCTGATGCCGTCATTCAGCAGGTGATAGAGCGATTCACGGCGATCACGCCCGCTCAGAAAGAGCAGATGGCGAGAATCATCGATGCGTTCGAGAAGAGGACGCGGGAACTCCAAGCCGCTAACCATGAGAAACTGCTTGCCGCCATTCGCGCGTTGGAGGACGCGAGGGCGGCGCACGACGGGGCAGCGACCGCCAGAGCCTTACAACAACTGAATCGTGAGAATGAGCCTCTCCAGGAGGCACATAGGAAACTCACGACGGAGTTGGAGAACATCCTAACGCCGGGGCAGAGAAAAGAGTTGCGCGACGGCCGCGCGAAGTTCAAGATTGAGACAATCGCGGCGCCGGTACGCCTTAGCGACGTTCAAATGAACCGCGCGATGGCGGCTTACCCTGAGGCTTATAAGGCGCACGACGACGAAAAGATCGAAGAAGGAATGGCGAATGTTGTCCTCGGAGTACTGACGCCGGAGCAAAAGGAGCAGGTTTCCAAGCATCACGCCGTTGGATACATGAAGGGCGTCTTCGGTCGCGCTAGCCTAACCGACGAGCAGAAGAAAAAAGTTTCGGCGATTGTTGACGAGCTGGCAAATGACCGGCGTTTCGATTCCGACTGGCCGTATCACAACGTTATGGAGAAAGCACTGCATGAGCGGGTCGAGTCACTTTTGACCGCCGACCAGAAGCGCGCGCTGGAAAGTGACGGAGCCAAGTCCGCGCGATAGGAAAGAGCGAATTCGCCTTTTCCTCTAGAACTGAAGATCAGCGCGGACGACCGAACCTCTCGACGGAGCGAGAGGAGTACGAGTTACTATGCCCAAAATCGCCTTCGTCTCTCCGCACTGTCTCGTCGATTTCAGCAACGGCGCGGCGATCGCCACCCGCGAAGGGCTGAAGCTGCTGGCCGCGCACGGCTTTCGCTGCATGGCTTTCTGCGGCACGCGGCTGGACGAGGCGGGCGAGGGACTGGTCCAGGAACAGCTTTTTCGGAGGAGGATCGGGTATGAAGTGAGGAAGGTGCGGCTTGGCGGCGCTGGAGTTCCGGCTTTAGACGGTCTGTCGCCGCCAATGCCGGCTAAAGCCGGAACTCCAGCGCATCGCCCTCACCCTAGCCCTCTCCCGGAGGGAGAGGGGGAATATACCGCGCGGTTGATCTTCCTGGTGGATGGGAATGTGCCGATCACGCTGTTCGAGAACGGGTCGACGCGCGGGGGGTGGTTCGGCCCGCAGGAGGTCAAGGCGTTTCTGGCGGCATGCGATATCTTCTTGCGCAAGAACCGTCCGGATATCGTTGTGACCTATGGCGGCAACCCCGTGTCAATCGCCGTGCAGCGGCTGGTGAAGGGGATGCGTGTCTCACCCTCACTCCCTGCCCCTCTCCCGGCGGCCGAGGGGAGTCCCGTGCTCGTCTTCTGGCTGCGGAACTTCAGCTATCACCATCGCAAGCCGTTCGAGCTTGTCGATTACGTCATCGTGCCGAGCGAGTTCTCGAAGCGCTACTACCGCGAGAAGCTGGGCCTGCAATGCAACGTGCTGCCGAGCGTGGTGCAGTGGAAGGGGGCGGAATGTAGGGCAGGTTTTCAACCTGCCGAGAACATGACAGGTTGGAAACCTGCCCCACATACGGCAGATTGGAAATCCGCCCCACGGTACGTCACTTTCATCAACCCGCAGAAGGTCAAGGGCGTGTATGTGTTCGCGCGGATCGCCCGCGAACTGGCCGTGCGAAGGCCGGATATTCCGCTCTTGGTCGTGCAAGGCCGCGGACGCGGCGAGGCACTGAAGGACCCCGCCTTGGGGCTTGCGGCGCACCTTCGCGGGGAATTGCAACCGGACGCGAGTGGACCGCTCGCTTGCGCTTCGGGCTTGTACGGGCGCGACGGCCGGAATATTACCACGATGCCCTTTACGCCAAACCCGGGAGACTTCTATCCGAGAAGCAAGCTGGTGTTGATGCCCTCGCTGTGGAACGAATCGTTCGGGCTGGTGGCCGTGGAGGCGATGCTCAACGGCATCCCGGTTCTGGCCAGCAACCGCGGCGCGCTGCCGGAGACGGTGAGGGGCAAAGAGCCGGCAGCGGTAGGGTGCGTGGAGCGAATCGCGGCAGAAAACGGTGGGTTCCGCACGAAATCAACCGCGCCGGAACGGTCGACCCTTGCTTGCGGCGATTCTTGCAACGCACCATCTGGCACGGAGTTCTGTGCTTCACCCACCCTACGTCTCCCGGAAGGTGAGGGGACCGGGGGATTCTTGTTTGACATTCCCGCCCGCTACACGCCGCAAACGCGCGACGTGCCGACGGCGGAGGAAGTGGCGCCGTGGGTCGAGACGATCATCCGCCTATGGGACGACGCGGCGTATTACGAGCGGTGCAGCATTGCCGCCCGCCAGCGCGCCCAGGCCTGGCATCCCGACCGTCTCGCACTCTTGTACCGAGACTTTTTTAGCAGACTCGCCCGTCAGCCGGTTTTGGCGTCCGCATCACAGGCGAGCTTGCAGGGGCCTTCGCTCGCGCAAACCAAAACATCAGGAAGGTCGCGTAATTTAGCGGCGGAAGCAGATTTGCAGCCGCGGCGCCGTCCGTCTCCCTTCGTGTTGATGCCGCAAGACTTGACCATCGAGAGGATGGCAAACCTGCGGCGTCGCCTTGCCATCCAATTGGCCGCCGGACAGTTGCTGGCGGTCTGCCGGAGTTTGCAGGCCAAGCCGCGGTGCAACTTCCTCGTCTTCGGCATGGGCAACGATAGCCCTCTTTGGCTGGCGTCGAATCGGAACGGACGGACCGCATTCCTGGAAGACAATCCGGCCTGGTTCGACTCTGTCGGCCAGCGCTTCCCCGCGCTGGAGGGCCACTTGGTTGCGTATCCGACAAGGGTGCGCCAATGGTGCGAGATCCTGCACGATCCGAACAAACTGCGGATGGCCCTCCCTCCGACCGTCGCAAATGTCCGCTGGGACGTGGTGTTGGTGGATGGACCGGCAGGATGGCACGACGACGCGCCGGGGCGGATGTGCAGCATCTACGCGGCCAGTGCGTTCGCGGCCGACGATGCCGACGTTTTCGTACACGACTGCGAACGACCGTTGGAAGCCTCTTATTGCGATTTGTACCTTACGAACGAGAACCTGGTTGAGGAAATCGGAGCGGGAGCTCCAATCCTTCGCCATTACCGTATGCCCCGACGGGAGTGACTTCACGGCGATTCGCACGCAATTGAGCAGCAAGTGATCGACTGGAGGGGGATTCGGAGAAGTCGGGTTCAGGCTTGTACTTTGTACTATTGAACGTATGTACGGAAACCACCCGCGAGCGTGTAAGAGTTTGGCATCCCGACCGCCCTTGCCCCGCTCTACCGCGACTTCTTCAGCCGCATCGTCTGCCGGTTGTCTCTGACCCTTGCCGCGAATGAGGGTCAGAGGACGGCACGTCACTGATTTCCGACTTGAACTGACAAACTCAAGTGAATGGAACGACCGTGCGAAACGCAAAGAAATCCCTCGCGAAGGCCGCCAGGAACTATCGGAAACCAGCGCCCAAGCGGAAGCCGGTCGCGCTTGCGCGGAAGCTGCCCGCGCGTCCGAAGCGGGCGAAAGCGGCGACGGCGCCCTGCTATAACGAGCGAGAGCTGACGGCGGTCGCCCTTGCGCTGCCGGCCAAATGGCCCGTGGCGCACTACTCCTACGTGCCGTGCGAGTCGGATGGTGAGATCACCATGTTCAGCTACGACTGGCATGGCAGGCTGGTCCGAGAGTGCCATTGCATGGAACCGGCGACGAGCTTTCAGCACATGCGCAACGGCCGGCCAAAGCGCCGACGGCCCGCGCAGAAAAAGGCCCCCGCCCGCCGCGCCCGCAAAGCGGCAAAACCTGCCGCGCGCAAACCCGCCAAGCCCGCGGCATCCCGTTCCGTGCCCGCAAAGAAGCGCCGGCAGGCGAAGTAGCGCGCGGTCGCGCCGCCGCTGGAGTTCCGGCTTCAGCCGGTTGGCCGCTGTGAATGCCGGCTGAAGCCGGAACTCCAGCACACGTGCCGGCTAAAGCCGGGACTACAAGCACCACGGCCGGTTAAAGCCGGAACTCCAGCGCGGGCGCTGGTGCCGGGACTACAAGCACCACGGCCGGCTAAAGCCGGGACTCCAGCGCAGGCGCCTCAGCGGACTCTGCTAGTTTGAACCGCCCTCTCCTGGCGTGAGAGGGGGCTTCTTGTTCGAAGTTCCCGCGCGGTACATGCCGCAAACTCGCGACGTGCCCATGGCGAACCGGCCCAAACCCGCCCTTGCCGGCCTAAAAATCCCTGCTATAATGGTAGACTCGCCACTTTTACCGCGCCCCCTTGAAGATCATGAAAGACAGCATTCATCCCAAGTACGTCGAGACCAAAGTCACCTGCGGCTGCGGCAATTCGTTCATGACCCGCAGTACCGTGGACGAACTGAAGGTCGATATTTGCAGCGCTTGCCATCCTTTCTATACCGGCAAGCTGAAGTACGTCGACACGGCCGGCCGCATCGAAAAGTTCCAGCGAAAGTTTTCCAACACGGGCTACGCCAGCCTGCAGCGCGGCAAGAAGAAGGAAGCGGAAGCCGCTCCCGCCGCGGAACCGGCCTAGCTGGTCCGACCGTTATAATAGAAGCCCGAAGCGCAAGCGAGAAGATGCCATCCCTCGCTTGCGCTTCGGGCTTGTATGTTCGCGGTTAATGGAAGCTTCTTTGCCGGCGTGCGGCGTGTCTTATGCGTGAAATCCTGGAACAACAACTTGCGCGCTTTGAGGAATTGGAGCGGCTGATGGTCGACCCCGAGGTGTTGGCCAATTCGGCGCGGCTGGCGCTGTTGGCCCGCGAACACGGCGGGCTGGCGAAGCAGGCCACCAAGTATCGCCGTTTCAAGCAGCTCAACGTCCAGATCGCCGAAACCAACGCGATGGCCACCGGAGACGACGCCGAGCTGCGACAGCTTGCCCAGGCGGAGCTTGAGGACCTCAAGCAGCAGCGCGAGCTCTGCTGGAGCGAAATCCTCGACATGGCGGCCGGCGGCGAGGACGCCCAGCGGAGCCGCTGCATGTTGGAAATCCGCGCGGGCACCGGCGGCGACGAGGCGGCCCTGTTCGC
Organism: uncultured Planctomycetia bacterium; assembly: GCA_963780045.1. Taxonomy (GTDB): domain Bacteria; phylum Planctomycetota; class Planctomycetia; order Pirellulales; family Thermoguttaceae; genus JANXQG01. Next base: position 565,968 of record CAVZZZ010000001.1, read on the forward strand.
CCGCGACCTCTACGAAATGTACCGCCACTACAGCGAGGCGAAGGGCTGGAAGGTCGAGGTCATGGACATGAGTCCGACCGAGCTGGGCGGGTTCAAGGAAGTCATCCTTGGACTGGACGGCGAGGGCGTGTTTCGCGCGATGCAGTACGAAAACGGCGGCCATCGCGTGCAGCGCGTGCCGGAGACCGAGACCAAGGGCCGCGTACACACTTCGGCGGCGACCGTGGCCGTGATGGCCGAACCGGAGGACGTGGAAATCGACCTGAAGCCGGCCGATTACAAGGTCGAGCGCTACGCGCGTTCTAGCGGCCCCGGCGGACAGCACGTGAACAAGACGGCCAGCGCCATCCGCCTGACGCACATCGCCACCGGTCTTGAGGTTTGCTGCCAGGACGAAAAGAGCCAGCACAAGAACCTTTCCAAGGCGCTCCGCGTGCTCAAAAGCCGGCTCTACGAACGGAAGCGCGAGGAAGAACAAAAGAAACGCTCCACGGAACGCCGCGAGAAGATCGGTTCCGGCAACCGCAACGAGCGCATCCGCACGTACAATTTCCCGCAAAACCGGCTTACCGACCACCGCATCAACCAGAACTTCAACTTGGAAAACGTAGTCGCCGGCAACTTGACGCCCGTCGTCAACGCGCTGATCGAATGCGACCGGCAAGCGCAACGCAAGGCGTTCGGGAATATTGATTGATAGTTTTCAGTTTTCAGTGTTCAGTTTTCAGCACTGAACACTGAAAACTGAAAACTGAAAACTTGAGACTCACTATGCCCGCAGCTTCCTGGACCGTCGGCCGGCTGTTGCAGTGGACGGCCGACTTTCTCAAACAGCGGGGCGCCGATTCGCCGCGGCTGGACGCCGAGATTCTCCTTGCCGAAGCGCTGGGCTGCCAGCGAATCCAACTCTATACGGCCTTTGAAGAAACGCCCGGCGAGGAAAAGCGGACGGCGTTTCGGGAGCTTGTGAAGCAACGGGCGGAAGGGACGCCGGTGGCCTATCTCGTCGGCCGGCGGGAATTCTATTCGCTGAGCTTCAAGGTCCGGCCCGGCGTGCTCGTCCCGCGGCCGGAAACGGAGCTGATCGTCGTTACGGTCTTGGACATTGTCAAACAGCTCCCCTCGCCCTCCGGGAGAGGGGCAGGGGGTGAGGGTTTTCCGACCATCGCCGACGTAGGCACGGGCAGCGGCATCCTTGCGGTGACGTTGGCCAAGCATCTGCCGTCGGCGCGTGTCATTGCTACCGATACGAGCGAGACGGCGTTGGAAGTCGCCGCGGAAAATGCCCGGCAGCACGGCGTGGCGGATCGCGTGGAATTCATTCGCGGCGATTTGCTCTCCGGCGTTGATGCGGCAACGACGTTCGACTTCATCGTCAGCAATCCTCCCTACGTCAGCGAGGCGGAGTACGAGAAGCTGCCCCGCGATGTTAAATGCTTCGAGCCCCGTGAGGCCCTCGTGGCCGGTCCGAAGGGAACGGAAGTCATCCAGCGGCTGCTGACGCAAGCAATCGAGCGATTGCGGCCGGGCGGACATTTGTTGATTGAGGTCAGTCCCATGATCCATGATCCCGTGCAGGAGCTGCTATCGGCAACCTCCGGCTTGCAGCCTGGTCCAACCGTAAAGGACGTCGCCCGGCTGCCGCGAGTGGTGGTGGCGAAGAAGCTGCAGGGATGAGGGATAATATTTGAAATCTTTGATTTGAGATTGGAGATTGGAGACGCTCGGCAAGTTGATCGTGGCCTGTGCCTTGACCCCGCGACTTTCGTCCTTCATCTCTCATCCTTCCTTCGCGCCAAGAGCGTGTTCAATGACGGAATTGCTCATCACCGGTGGAACGCCATTGCGCGGCACGGTCAGCGTCAGCGGGGCCAAGAACGCTGCGCTGCCGATGATGGCGGCGGCGATCCTTGCCGATGGTCCCGTCGAGTTGCTGAACGTGCCGCGACTGACCGATGTGCGGACGATGGCGCGGTTGCTCGTCCACTTGGGACTGGACGATCGCGCACCACGCCCAACGACTGGTGCTGGCAACTATTGACGGCAGCGTCGTCCAGGCCCGATACGACATGGTCCGCCGCCTGCGAGCGGGCTTTTGCGTGCTTGGACCGCTGCTGGCACGGCGGGGCAGAGCGATCGTGCCGCTGCCGGGCGGATGCAATATCGGCGACCGCCCAATCGATCTGCACCTCCGCGGTTTGGCGGCACTGGGCGCGGACCTGCGCCTGGAACACGGCTGCGTAGTTGCCGCGGCGCGGCGACTCCGCGGCGCCGATATCGACCTGCTCGGCCCGCACGGCCCGACCGTTACGGGCACGGCCAATGTCCTCTCGGCGGCGGTGCTCGCCCGCGGCCGGACGATCATACGCAACGCCGCTCAGGAGCCGGAGATCGTCGATCTTGGCACGATGCTGAATACACTGGGGGCGCGAATCGTGGGACTCGGCACGCCGGTCCTGGAAATCGACGGCGTCGAGCAACTTGGCGGCGGCCGATGGCGGTTGATTCCCGACCGCATCGAAGCGGCCACGCTGCTGATGGCCGGCGCGATCACCGGCGGCGACGTGACGGTGACGGGAGTCGTACCGGGGCATCTCACGGCCATCCTAGAGGCTATGGAGGCAAGCGGTGCGGAAATTGAACGCCGGCACGACCGCGTTACGGTGCGTGCCGCGCCGCGGCCGAGGGCGCAAGCGTCGTGGCGAAACCGTATCCGGGGCTGCCGACCGACTTGCAGGCCCACTGGACGGCCTATATGGCCACGGCCGAGGGGCCCAGCCGAGTCGACGATCGCGTGTTTCCCATGCGGTGGGGCTACGTCGGCGAATTGCGGCGACTGGGGGCCAAGCTCGACTGCGTGCCGGGCGGTGTGCGGATCGCGGGACGTTCGTGTTATCATGGAACTGAAGTCGTGGCGTCCGATCTGCGGGCCAGCGCCGCGCTGATCCTCGCGGGCTTGTCAGCACGGGGGACTTCGATCATCCACGCCGCGCATCATTTGGAGCGCGGCTACGGCGCTTGGACCGCAAGCTTGCCAAGCTTCGCGCGCGGATCGAAACGCGGCGGTCACGCAGCAACGAATACTTACTTGGCCGCGGATGGAGCAGGGATTAAACACGAGTGAAGGCGAGAGCGTAGGGTGGGACAAGCGAGGGCCGGACAGGACAATGGTTCGGGAAAGGCAGACCGCGAGCGCAGGCCCACCATGAAGCGCCGCAAACGTGGTTTCTGGTGGGTCCGCGCTCGCTACGCGATCTTGTCCCACCCTACGAATTGGCCGGCCTGGGCGTTTGCCGCGACGACGCTGCTGGGAGCGTTTCTGCTGTTTCAAGTCCAGCCCATGATCGCGAAGTTCATCCTGCCGTGGTTCGGAGGCGCACCGGCGGTCTGGACGACTTGCATGTTGTTTTTCCAGGTCCTGCTCTTCGGCGGATATGCTTACAGTCATTTACTTGTGATCCGGCTCTCGCTGCGCGGCCAGGCGATCGCGCAGGCCGCGTTGCTGCTGGCAGCGCTCACTGCGCTGCCGATTGCCCCGGCCGACTCGTGGAAGCCGTCCGAGAACGCATCGCCCACACTCCGCATCCTTCTGCTGCTAACAGCCACGGTCGGACTGCCCTATTTCATGCTCGCGACAACCAGCCCGCTGGTGCAAGCGTGGTACGCCCGCACTTGTCCCGGCCGCGCGCCCTACCGCCTCTACGCGCTTTCCAACGTCGGCTCCTTGGCGGCGCTCGTAAGCTACCCCTTCGTCTTTGAGCCGGCGTTTGATCTTCTGCGGCAAACGCGGATTTGGTCGTGGTGCTTTGCGGTTTATGGACTGCTCATGGCGCTTTGCGCCGCGACAGTTTGGCGAACCACTCCCCTCTACCTCCGGGCGAGGGCTAGGGTGAGGGCGGAGGAGAGTGAGACCGAAAGTGAACCGTTAGAGTATCACAATCTGCCCTCACCCCCTGCCCCTCTCCCGGAAGGAGAGGGGAGTAAGTTGTTGCCCTCACCGCCTGCCCGTCTCTCGGAAGGAGAGGGAAGAGAATCGCCTACATGGCGCCGCAGGGCGCTCTGGCTCTTTCTGCCGGCCGTTGCATCGCTAGTCCTGCTGGCGACGACGAACCACGTCTGTCAGGACGCTGCGCCGCGGCCGTTCCTGTGGGTGTTGCCGCTGTCGCTCTACTTGCTGTCGTTCATCATGTGCTTCGATCATCCGCGGTGGTATGTGCGTCCGCTTTGGGCCGGGCTGGCGGTCGTCGGCATCGCGGCCGTGCTGGGCAGCGACACGATGCCCGGCGGGGCGAGCGAGCCATACCGCCATAGCGGCGCGTCGATCACTTTCGCGCAAGAACTGGCATTGCAGTTCGGCGCGATGTTTTGCATCACGATGGTCTGTCACGGCGAGCTGGTGCGGCTTAAACCCGAACCACGGCGGCTGACGGAGTTTTATCTTTACTTGGCCGCGGGCGGCGCGCTGGGCGGTATTTTGGTCGGCATCGTCGCCCCGCACGTCTTCAGCACGTTCGCCGAATGGAACCTCGGCATGGTTGTCTCCTATGCCGTGGCAATGACAGCTCTGTTCCATTCCGTACCCAAACGCGGTCGGGGGCGTAATCCGGCGCTGCTTGCCGCCGGATTTGCCGCGGGCGGACTCCTCATGGTGCTGCTCTGGGAGACCGCCGGCGCCGCGCCGGACGCCGGCGGGCCGCGGCTCGTCGATCGCCGGCGGAATTTCTACGGCGTGGTTTCCGTGTGGGAAGTCGATCGCGACAAGCCGCAGACGGACCGGCTTCGCATGATGCACGGCGCGATCGTGCATGGCGAGCAGTTCCTAGCGCCAGAAAAACGCCGCACCGCGTTTAACTACTACGCGCCGAAAAGCGGCATCGCCCGCACAATCGCGGTGCTGCAAAAACGGCAATCCTCGCTCCGCGTGGGAGTGGTCGGGCTAGGCGCCGGCACACTGGCGGCGTTCGCCCGGCGCGACGACCGCTTCACTTTCTACGAGATCAATCCGGCCGTGCCGGAATTGGCCGAGAAGTACTTTTGCTATCTCGGCGACGCGCGACGGCGCGGCGCGGAGATCGACATCGAGATGGGCGACGCGCGGCTGGCATTGGAACAGCAGCCGCCGCAGGAGTTCGACCTCTTGGTGCTGGACGCCTTCAGCGGAGACTCAGTGCCCGTACATCTGCTGACCCGCGAGGCAATGCAGATTTGCCGCCGGCACGTGGCCGCGGAGGGAGTGATCGCGATCCACGTCACGAATTCCTATCTCCACCTTTTCCCGGTAGCGCGGGCACTGGCCGAGGATTCCGGCCTGGCGTGGCGGAGAGTGTACACGGCGGAGGACAATAACGAGTTCCGTACTCGGAGCAATTGGGTCATCGCTAGCGGCAACCGATCGTTATTGGCCGAAACCCCGAACGTGTCCCCGCCGCCCTCGCTGATGGACGATTTCACGGCGCCGGTTTGGACCGATCAGAAGAATGATCTTTTTCGGATAATGATCGGCGCGAGGCTGTGACGGCGGATTAATTGACAGGCAGTTGGACCGAAGGGCGCATATGGATCAGTAGATTCCCAGCGGGTTACCCAATTCGTGCGCCCGTTCGTCCGGCATCCACCAGGCAAGCCGTCCGGGAGTGAAGCCGCCGGACATGTCTAATTCACGCGGATGTTTGAGCACAACACCTTTTAGTCGATTGACGCGAATTACCTCGGCGACACGCTCAGTCACGAACATGTGCCTCGGTGCCGGCCAGACTATAAAGAAGTCGCTACCGTCCCATTGAGAAGTATCAATAAGCTTCTCCGGGTACGTCGCGCGTGAATATCGTTGCAGGCCGCATGCGGGGCACCGATGGAGCTGCCGAAAGCCCTACTCCGGCGACGCTATCCCTCCCCACCCAGTCGCCACCAACTCCCAGAGCCTTGGAGGCTCGCCGACACCGCTCGCATACCTGGCCTTTGCCGGCTTGACCTTCCAACCGGTGAAGCCATGGCTTTTGAATAATTCGACCACCGAATCCTGGACGAGGCGGTCGCCATACCGCGTGCAGACAAAATCTCCTATGGACTTGCCGGGCAACGCGATACTGAGGTTCGATAGCACTCGTGCGCGGCCTTGGTGACTTTTGTCGAGCGGACACGTGAACGTCTCCGTTTCGACTTCGTCCTTCACCCACTCGGCGAGGCGTCGAGCCGAGCTGGGACTATAGAGACACCAAAACGGCGATGCATTGACGTCTCTACCATCGCTCGAATTTGCCTGTAGTTCAATGGACTGAACGATAGTAGGGGTTGAGACAGGACTAATCGCAGCACTGGGTTCCGACCTGGGGGTTTGCGTGGGAGGTGAAAATGGTTTCCTGCGAATGGTACAGTGCGCGATGTTATGCTGCTTGAGCGCGCTCAGAAGATTATCACTAACAACGAGCCTGTGCTTTTGATCCAAACCGGCGTCGTCATGGCCCGCTTGCCCGTGAATTTTCCACCAAGCAAACGGAGGAAGGGCAGATCGTGAGTCGCTCTCCTGAAAGGATTCGGACTTGGACACGACGACCTCGTCGAACGAATAACCCGTCCCCTTCAATCTAATTAGGGACTCTTTCAGCGGTACTGTAACGATGAAGCAAGGGGTCGTCTCCAAGAGGTCGTCGCCGAGCCAGCCGGCGAACTCGTAATGAAGTTTCACACAGGTAGGCGGAACGGTGCTGTAGTCCAAGACGGCCTTCTTGCCATAGCCGCCCGCGACTTCTGGCTCAAGTATTCGGTACTCGCTGCCCATCGTCATCGCTGCCTCCGCTTCTCGTACCGGTCCACCAGATAAAAACCGCCCGCGGTCACGGTTCCGAAGAGATAGCCGAGAATCGCGCCCATCGGAATGCAGACGATGACGACAGCGATTCCCGCTGCGATAGCACTACCGCGGCTCATCCGCCCGAAGTATAGAAAGTCGTTTTCGATGGAGCAAAAGATCACGGCTTCGATCGGCACGAGGATGGAACCGGCCCAGATCGAAGCTGCCCGCGGGAACCGCCCGCCAAACAGCACGGCCTGTCCGATTCCAATGCCCGTGAAGAGAAAGGCCATGAGGGCGAAAACCACCGGGGTCGCCCGCAACACGGTCAGGACGGAAAAGAGGACCGCGTAGAAAGTGACCATCAGCATCATGAGGAATACGCCGAACCGCCGCGGCACGCCGATGGCAGGCCGGTCGATCTCCGCAACCCAGCTCGGAGCGGCCTCCGCGGGCGGATGCTCGATTTCGGCGGCTTTCGCGGGAAGCGCGGCGCCGCCGGCCGGTTCCGCGTCGAGGATTTCGACGACGGCAAGCGGAGGCGGCGCGGCCGCGCTTATCCCTGCGACGATGGCGTTTTTCAGTGTTTCGTAGGTCAAGCCGCAGTGCTGAAACAGGGCTTCGAATGGCGGTGCGCTCTGCGCCAGCATGGCCAAGAGCAGGTGTTCGATGCCGACGAAGGTGTGTTGCAAAGAGCGTGCCTGTTCCGCCGTCCGGTCGAGCCACTTCCGCAGGCATGCATCGAGTCTCGCGGTTTGTTCGCTAGCGGCGACTTCGCCGCCGCGTTTGCCGCAAGCCTTGAGCGCTTCGTCCACTTCTCGAGTCAACGACCAGAGGTCGATGCCCATGCACTCCAACGTACGGATGGCGAACGTCCGCTCCCAGCGGAGCAGCGACCAAAGCAAGAGCAGTCCGGCAGTGGAGTTGTCGATGGCCAATGCGCCGCGGACGGAAGCCCGCAGCGGGACTTGCTGGACGACGTGAATCAAACCGGCGACGCACCTGCGATCGTAGAACTCCTGACGACCGATCACGATCTGCCGCTCCCGCTGTCAGGTGTCCAAGGGATGTTCCGCCGGGCCGGTTCGACAGGTTTGGCGGAGCGGCGGCAGCAGCGAAAAGACCCCCAGACAAATGCTCAGCGCGACCAGCGCCGGTTCCGCGACATTCAATACTCCAAGCAAGAGCACGAGATCACCTTGACCGGCGCCGCGACCCGTGCCCGAAGTGGCAGCCGCCAATAAACCGCCGATGGCGGAAATGATCGAAGGCGCCACGATCGAAGCAGCAAGCAGCACGCACGACAGGCGAAACATGCTCCTGCGGTGTATTCGTTCGGGCCGGTAGATGACGACTACCAGGATGCCAGCCAGCATCGCCACCGGCAAGTAGTTTGGAGAAAACTGGGAGAATAACTGACGCAGAAACAACAACTCTGACGGCATTCCACCGCCGTATTGACCGTAAGGCATGGCGCGCCTCGCAAGAGTTTAGAGCGTTGCAAGTAACGGAAAAGCAACTACATTATGCCGCGAACTTCCGCCCCGTCAACTGCTCGTACGCCTCGACGTACTTCGCCCGCGTTTTCTCGACGACATCGTCGGGCAGCTCAGGCGGGGGACTGTTCTTGTCCCAGCCGGCGGCCGTCAGCCAGTCTCGGACGAACTGCTTGTCGAACGACGGCTGCCCGCGGCCCGGCGAATAGTCGTCGGCGGGCCAGAAGCGCGAGCTGTCGGGCGTGAGCACCTCGTCGATCAGGAGGATTTCGCCGTCAACCTGGCCGAACTCGAATTTCGTGTCGGCGATGAGGATCCCGCGCTGCAAGGCGTACTCCGCGCCGCGCTGGAAGATGTCGATGCTCCGCCGCCGCAGCTCTTCGCTCAAGTCGCGCCCCACAGCCGCCACCATCTGTTCAAAAGTGATGTTCTCGTCGTGGCCGGTTTCGGCCTTCGTCGCCGGCGTAAATATCGGCTCGGGCAGCCGCGAGCTTTCCTGGAGGCCGTCCGGCAGCCGGATGCCGCAGACCGTCCGGCTCTTTTGATACTCGGCCCAGCCGGACCCGGAAATATAGCCGCGGACCACGCATTCGATCGGCACGACCCGCGTCTTGCGGCAGAGGGTCGTGCGGCCTTCCAACTGGCGGCAATCGACGCCGTTGGGCAAGGACATTTTGCGAACGTCGGTCGTGACAAGGTGGTTCGCGCCGCCGAGACGCTCAAACCAGAAAGCGGAAATCTGCGTAAGCACGCGGCCCTTGTCGGGGATGCCCGTCGGCAGGACCCAGTCGAACGCACTGAGCCGATCGGTGCTGACTAGCAGCAGTTGTGTCCCAAGGTCATAAACGTCGCGGACCTTTCCGCGGCGAACGGGCAACCCGGGGAGGGAGGTTTGGAGAACTACGGGAGATGGCATGGGACAAAGGGAATTCATAAGTAGGCTGGAACAAGCGCAGCGCGGTTCCGGCTTTACGGCGGGCGGTTGCCGGAACCGCGCTGCGCTTGTTCCGGCCTACCCTACGTTCTGTTTGCGATCGAATTGGGCAAGTATACCTGTCTGGCCGCCGGTTGAGTAGTGCCCGCTTGAACCATCGCCGCCTCCTGTATAAACTTGGCATTATGGGCTGTTTGGTGACTTGCTTGGGCTTGCGAGCCGTCTTCCGGCTCGAAGAGGTTAACCGGCCTTCCCTGGCCTTTCGTGCGAGCGTCTTCGGCGCGGGCGAATTCTGAGTCAATACAAAGGATCCCGCATTCATGGGGCAGTTGCGATTCATCGTTTCTCCGCCGCAGTGCATCACCGACGATGTCTTGCAGTTCACGCACATGATGGGCATGGACCGCACGCCGTGGGTCGCCCAGATCGAACGCGAAGACGACGAGCTGGTGCTGGAGCGCGACGTCGAGGATGCGGGCTGCGTCACGGTCCCCTGGAACGTGGAGGGCCACGGCGTGCTGGCCCTCACGACCGGCACGCTCGTCGAACGCTGGGAGCCCTATCACCTGCCGCTTGAGCTGGCCCGCGGAACGCTCAACCTTCTGCGGACGCAACTTTACGACTGGCTCTCCGGCGGCGTCACCGTGCCCGACGAAGTGCTTCGGCTGGTCCGCCAGTCGCAGCAGCAGTTTTCGCGGGCGGTCGTGCAGCCGCGTGAGGACAAGGGCCTCGCCGCGCAGGAATCGCTCCGATCGGCCCTGGACGCCGGCCAGTTGCTGACGGCGGCCTACGCCGATCAAGCGATCGCCAACCGCCGCCGCACAATGGGGCGATTGCCCTCGATATTAGGCGGCGAATTCGCCAACGCCGGTATCGACACAGCCACCGCCCACTGGTTCCTTGCCGCCTTCAACGTGGCCTGGGTACCGATCTACTGGCGCGACGTAGAGGCTATTGAGGGCGCGTTTGACTGGTCCGATTGCGACCGCCGCCTGGAATGGTGCCGCGGGCAGGGCGTCCGCACCTGTCTCGGCCCGCTCTTGCAGTTGGACGCCCGCGGGCTGCCGGATTGGGTGTACATGTGGGAAGACGATTTCGAGAGCCTGAGCGCAGCCGCGGAGCAGTTTGTCGAGGCGGCCGTGCGCCGATACCGCGGCAAGGTGGACCTCTGGCACTGTGCGGCACGTGCAAACACGGCGCAGACGCTGAAATTCTCCGACGAGGAGCGGCTGCGGCTCGTGGCGTGGATCGTCTGCCGCGTGAGGCAGCTCGACCCGGAGCGCCCGTACCTAGTCGGCATCGACCAGCCGTTGGGTGAATACTTGGGGCGGCGAGCAACCGACCTTTCGCCGCTGCAATTCGCCGATGCTTTAGTCCGCTCCCGCATCGAACTCAAGGCGATTCTGCTGGAAATGAACTTCGCCTGCTCGGCAGGCGGCACGCTGCCGCGAAGCGAACTGGACCTTAATCGGCAATTGGACCTTTGGAGCGGTTTCGGCCTGCCGCTGCTGGTGGGCATCAGCGTTCCCAGCGGCGATGGCGCCGACACGAAGGCGCGGCAGAAGAACGGCGCACCGGCCGACGCTTCCGCGACGGCCTGGAGCCTCGCGCGGCAGCAGGATTGGGCGGCCCGCTACGTGCCGCTGCTGCTGGCCAAGCCGGGCATTTACGGCATGCTTTGGAACCAGTTCGAGGACGCTCGTCCACACGAGTTTCCGCACGCCGGGCTGGTCGCGCCGCAAGGGCAACCCAAGCCCGCGTTGCGCACGCTGGCGGCGCTGCGCGGGCGCTGATCAACCCGCGGCAGACAGAGTGACGCCGCTTTGGAAATTCCGCAACCACAGGTCGCTTTGAGGACCGCAAGCGAAATCCGCGCCCTTTGTCGGCGTATCCTATTGACAGATGCCAAGCTTGCACCTACAATAGTTGCATCTGGGCACGGATGTGCCGCAATTATCACGTTTGCCATATCTTGGGCGACTCTCCGAGCGATTGCACCTCGCAACGCGTTCTGGCGAGAAGTCGGGGGAATCGCAGAGTGCGATTGTCAGCTCTGAAGCGCCAGAATTCGTTTTTTTAGAGACGCACAACAGGCGAGGTGCGTTCTCGTTGCCTCCCGTGCCGAATCGCGGCGCTGCGGAGGGGATAGGTCTCGCCGCGGCGGCCCGCGTATTGTCCCTATGGTTGGGCCAATCGGGCGCTGCTTCGAAGTCGACGCGCGGTCGTACCATGCTTCAGCGCGTCCTATGCAATTAGAGGAGTATCGTCGTGGGAAATAAACTGTATGTTGGAAATCTAGGGTACGCCGTGACCAGTTCCGATTTGGAAGGATTGTTCTCGGCCTTCGGCTCCGTCCGCAGCGCTGAGGTCATCTCCGATCGCGATACCGGCCGCAGCAAGGGATTCGGGTTCGTCGAAATGGGCGCCGACCAGGAGGCTCAGGCAGCCATCAGCGGACTGAACGGCACGGAGCACGACGGTCGGGGGCTGACGGTGAACGAGGCCAAGCCGCGCGAAGAGCGCCGCGGCGGCTACGGCGGAGGAGGACACGGCGGCGGCGGTCGCGGCAGACGTTACTAGACAGGCGTCGCAGCATTCCGAGTCCGGTCCAACGGGGTCCAATTGCCCCGACTCTTTTCGGAAACGAGCCCTTCGGCGAGATCGTCGAAGGGCCTTTCTCATGTAGCGGCAAGGACTTGCCCAATCTTTAGCCGTTAGCATCCGCCGGTTGCCGGTCGCAACCCCTCTTGCCGCGGCCCCAAATTGCAAGTACAATTGTTGTAGATGCAAAAGAGGAATATCTTCTTTCTTACGTAGGAGCGAGGAATTGGCACGATTGACGATCACCCGCCGGGATTTTCTTCAGGACCGCCAGGGGCGGACGTTTTCCGACGTACTGGACGATCGCGAGCAGCCGCTGGACGCGGTGCTGGCGTTCTTCAGTGACGAAGCCCGCCAGCGGCGGATGGAGGAAGCGGAAATCCATCACAACCGGCCGCCTTTGGCCGGCGTCGTACGGGAGCTTGAATCGCAACCTCCCATCGACGAATTCCTCGCCAAGCAGCATCCTCGCCGCACCAAGCGTTTGCGTCAGGTAGTCGGCGTAGTGGTTCGGATGATCATGGAACGCCTGGGTTGGAAGAAGACGGGCAGAAAAGGGTCCTTGGGAGTTCGGGCAAAGATCGCGAGTGGCAAGGCGTCGCCAGGGGCATACCACAACACGGGCGGGTTGGCTTTCTGGTTTCTCCGCGCTGAACGTTACGAGCACCCGGACCGAAAGATTTATCCTTCCGTCCGAGGTCGCGCTCGCCGACTGAAACCCGCGTCGCCAACGGGAATAACTCGCGACAAGCGAAACAGGAATCCAGCGGCAGGCCGCCGTGCATCAGGGCGGCGGCGGTGAAATTCTCTTTATTCGACAAATAAAGGAGCAATCAATGGCTGTTCTAGGCAAAATGGTTTTCAAGGGCAAGTCGGGCACAGCGTATCGCTTCAAGGTTTTTCCTTGGGGTACGAGATTCCGCAAGATCAGCGGCATCTACGTCGTCGGGAACCGCGTTCACAGCGTGAACGGCGGCCGGCGCCTCGTGCCCATCTACGTGGGTCATACCGAGGATTTCTCGCAGCCGTTTGATCGGCATCACAAGGCCAAGGATTTTGCCGATCAAGGGGCTAATTGCATCTGTGTTCAATCGGATGCTGTTGAGGAATCCCGCGCCACCAAGGAGCGGGACCTTGTTGCATCGCTCTGTCCGCTGTGCAACGACTGAAGGTTCCCGACCCATCACGGTCAGGTCAGATCGAGTTGGGTTGCGGCGGCGACCGTCGAAATAATCAAGGAGCATTCATGGCGCGGGACAGAAACACCTACGCGAAGCGGCTGCGGGAAAGCGGAAAGAAGCAGAAGGCGGCAGACAAGAGAGCCCGACGCCAGAAAAGAAAAGAAGGCGAAAAGGTCGCCGACGATCCCGGCGATCGCGCCTCCGGCGAGCAGTAGCGGAGCGGACCTTTGGCCGTTCGCGCATTGCAGGAAGTCACGGATCTTCGCGACCCGCCGGCAATCTGCGAAACGTTCCGGAGGCCGCCGTCATAAAGAGGATGAACCACATGGTGAACACTTTGCTGGCCGTACGGCCGGGAGACCGCCCAAGCGGTCGACAGAGATCGATTCGGCGGCGCAGCCGCTATTTGCCGTTGCGCAAGGCCGTGCGTTTCGCGGCGAATGCCTTCTTCCGTTTCAAGTATCGCGCGATTAGAGCGGCAGCGCTTTGGTCCACCAGCACGCGCCCTGGCTGGGACGTGAAACGTTCCTGGACTGGGCGTTATGCGATTCCGGCATCGACATTCCTTGGATAGTGGCGGAAGCCGCGGGTGCTCCGCTCGCCGTCGACGAACTTCGTGCGGCGGTGCGGTTGGAGCTCATTTCGTACTGGAAACGGAAACTGGCCTCTTTGCCGCCCGAAGAGCAACCGGCTTGGCTGCCCCTGCCATGAAAACAATTACGGTCAGCCGTGATCGGCTAGGGCGCGACTCTAACGAGAGAACAACCATGAACCGGTTCCGTGTTTGGCTGCGGTCTTTGGGAAGCGGCTGCAAGGTCAAGGTCGATGGCATCAAGAACGCCAAATACCGCTATTGACGGCAATGGTCCTCGGCGGGTATTGTTCCGCCCGCTTTGCCTACCCGAAGGATTCGTACGTCCGCGGCCGGATGCAGCGCGGTTTCTTCCGATTCCCCTGCCGACGAGTTGCCCGCGCGGCGATTGATATTGCCGCCGCTTGGCTTCCAGGGTATATGAACCCCGATCATCGGCCCGGAGGCAATAGCAATTGTTGCGCGAGGAGCAACATGTCCACGGTGGAAACGACGGTTCGGCAGGGAAAGAAGATCTGGCGCGAAGACGCGCCGGCTGAACGCGCGCGGCGGCTTTCCGCCGGAAACGACGCTTCGCGGAAGGACGGCCATTTTTCCTCGCAACGGAGCGAAACCGCTGCGCGGCGCTTCGCCATCGCGGCAGTTCAAGCGGCCGCTGCGTGGACCTTTCCGACCGTCTTGATGATCACGGCGATCTGCGTGTTCGTCCCTTTCCAGCCCGCCATGCCGTGCGGCGGCCTCGATCCTTCTTGGGTGTTCGCGATGAATCAGGCCGTCGCTCAAGGGGCCGTGTTCGGACGCGACATCATCTTCACCTACGGACCGTACGCATCGATCTTCACCAGGACTTACCACCCGGCGACGGATGGGCTGATGGTCTGGAGTTCGCTCTATCTAGGGCTTTCGTTCGGATTGGCCGGCGTTTTGAACTTTCGGGGCAGCCGCTGGTACTTGCAATTGCTGCTTTTACTGGCGCTTGCCGGAATCGTGCCCGCCCTCGACCTGTTTCGCTACTATCCGCTGCTAGTCGGAGTATACGTTTTCAGGTCGGCGGCGAATGCGTCCGCAGGGCGACTGAATTCGCTTCGACGGCCGCTGCTTCTCGTGGCGCTGTTTGGCCCGTTTGGACTCCTGCCGCTAATCAAAGGGACCTTGGTCATACTCTGTCTGCAAATCGTGGCGCTCTCGGTCGTTCTGCTGGCGTCAAGAAGAGAATGGAAGAACGCGGCCGTCGCGGGCCTCTCCCCGCTGCTGTCCTTGCCTGCTCTTTGGGTTCTCTCGGGCCAGCCGATAAGCGCGTTACCCCGGTATTTTGCCGAGATGATCCCTATCGTCAGCGGCTATACCGAGGCGATGTTCAGCAGCGGCAGAGCGGTGGAGATTTTTCTGTATACCATCGCGGCGGCCGCGCTGTTGTGGGTGGTTTTCCGGGAAGTTCGGGCGGCGACTGTTGAGAAGGCCGTTCTGTGGCTCATGTTCGCCACGGTGCTATTCATGGCTTTCAAGGAGGGCTTTGTGAGGCACGATGCCCACGCCATGGCATCCGCCACGTTGATTGTGCTGGCGGCTCTCCTCGTCGGATCGCTGTGCGACTTCGGCCGCATTCTCTACGTCCCGTTTATCGCCTGCTTTGTTTGGCTCTGCATTGACGCGCACTACGTGAGAACCGATACGCAGCGGTTTCTGAGCAGTATATCCAGCACGTATCTGTCCGCCTGGAACGGCTTGACGACCCCCGCTGCCCGTAGAGCGAGGCTCCGCCACGACTTTCAGAAGGCGATCGCCAAAATCAAGGCGGATGTCGCTCTCCCGGTACTTCCGGGGACCACGGATATCTACTCGTACGACCAGTCCTATTTGCTCGCGTCGGACAACCGTTGGAATCCCCGGCCCGTGATCCAGAGTTATTCCGCGTACACGCCTGCCCTCGTGGAAAAGAACCGCGCGCACCTTACCGGTAAGAACGCGCCGGACAACCTGATTTTTGCGGTCCAACAGATTGACGGCAGAATGCCATCGCTGGACGACGGCGCCAGTTGGCCGGTAATTCTTTCGAACTACGAACCCGCAGGGTCCACTAGCGGGTTTCTCGTCTTAAGAAGGCGGACGCACAACGGCCAACTCTCCGAATGCGCGCTATCGGCCGGGAAACACTCTTTTGGCGACGTCGTCAATCTTCCACCGCGCAGCGCGAGGGTTTTCGCCAAGGTCAATATCTCGCAAAGCCTCTTGGGGAAACTCGCCAACACGCTCTTCAAGCCCAGCAAGCTGAAAATCACGCTGAACATGGAGGATGGCTCGCAAAAGACCTATCGAATCGTTGCGGGAATGGCGAAAACGGGGTTCTTGATCTCTCCGCTGGTCGAGAACACCAACGAGTTCGGCCTGCTTTACGCGAATGGAGACGGTCTGGCGAAGAAGAATGTAAAGTCGTTCGTCATCGAGGCGAAAGCAAGCTGGTTATGGAATACGCGCTACGAAGTCGAGTTGGTCGCGCTCGACTTGCCCGCGAATCCCCAGTTGGCGTATGAGTTCAAGAGGTAGGGGGAAAAAGATGTCGATAGCGGAAACATCGGTGCGGCTGGAAGCAAAAGTTTGGCGAGACGACACGCCCGACGAAACGGCGAAACGGATCGCGGCGCTGGAAGGGGCGCTGCGGAAGCGGGACGAGACGATCCGCGCGCTGAACTGCAAGCTCGACGCGATCCACGCCTCGCGGACGTGGCGATTCGCCGCCGCCTGCAGCCGGAACTTGGGCCGCGTGGCGCCCTTGGGGTCGTTTCGCCGCAAACTCCTGGGGCGGACCGTGCAGGGAGTGCAGGCGTGCTGGAACCGGCTCGGCGGCAAGGACTGCGTCAAGAATCCGGACGATCCAGACGAAGTTTACGCGCGCTGGATCGCCAAGAACGAACCGCGCGCCAAGGACTTGGCGCGCCAGCGCAAGACGCGCTTCAGGTTTTCGCCCCGGATCAGCATTGTCGTGCCCGTCTACGCGACGCCGCCCGCCTATCTTAAGGCGATGCTCGATTCGGTCCTCGCGCAGACCTGCGGGAACTGGGAACTTTGCCTGGCCGACGGAGCCAGCCCGCAAGCGGAGGTGGCCGCGGCGCTGAAGCGCTATGCCCGGCGGGACGCACGCATCCGCTTGGCGCTGCTGCCGGAGAACCGCGGCATCGCCGGCAACACCAACGCCGCGATGGAGCTGGCCGAGGGCGATTACGTCGCCTTCCTCGACCACGACGACATGCTCGCTCCGTTTGCGCTGTTCGAGATCGTGCGGGCGTTGAACTCGCGGCCGGAGTTGGACTTCATCTATTCCGACGAGGACCACATCACGGAAAAGGGACAACGGCAGAACCCCCACTTCAAGCCCGACTGGTCGCCCGACACGCTCCTTGGCCACAACTACATCTGCCACTTGACGGTCATCCGTCGCGACCTGCTGGAGAAAATCGGCGGGCTGCGCGGCGGGTTTGACGGGTCGCAGGACTACGACCTCGCGTTGCGGGCCACTGAGCAAGCGGCCAACATACATCACATCCCCCAGGTCCTGTACCACTGGCGCCAGCATCCGGCTTCGCTCTCCAACGGACCACACAAGGAGCAACCGCAGGATGCGGGAAAAAAGGCGCTTCGCGAACACCTTGCCCGGCAAGGAATTAGAGGCACCGTGAGCGGACGGCACTGGCCCGGCACGTACGATGTCAAGCGGGCCCTATCGGGCAAACCGCTGATCTCTATCATTATTCCGACGCAAGATCACATTGACCTGCTGGCGCGATGCCTGGACTCGATTGCCCGATCAACCTACCAGCGCTACGAAATTCTTCTAATAGAAAACCAAAGCCGCCATGCCGAGACATTCGCCCACTACCGGGCTTTGGAACGACGGCCGGAAATCCGCTTGATCTCGTGGGACCATCGCTTCAACTATTCGCGGTTGAACAATTACGCCGCCGCGCAGGCCCGCGGCGACGTGCTGCTGCTGTTGAATAACGACACGGAGGTGCAGAGCGTCGATTGGCTGGAGAGGATGCTCGAGCATGCCCTGCGGCCGGACGTGGGCGCGGTCGGGCGCGACTCCTCTATCCCGATGGCGACGTCCAACATGCGGGAGTCGTCGTCGGCATCCGCGGCGTCGCCGGCCATTCCCATCGATACTTCCCCTCCTCGTCGGCGGGTTACTTCCACCGCCTGGTCGTGCCGCAGAATCTGTCGGCGGTTACCGGGGCTTGCATGATGCTCCGCAAGGAAGTGTTTCGCGAGGTCGGCGGCTTCGACGAGCGCCTGGCAGTCGCCTTCAACGACGTCGACCTCTGCATGCGCATCCGCCGCCGCGGCTATTGGATCGTTTGGACCCCCTTCGCGGAATTGACGCATTACGAATCGCGCACGCGCGGCCCGGAAGACAGCGCCGAGAAGCTCTGGAGGGCCGAACAGGAGGCAAGCACATTTATCGAGACCTGGCGCGACGAGCTGCGCGAAGGCGACCCCTTCTACAGCCCGCACTTGACGCTCTCCTCCGAGGATTTTGCCGTGCGGCTGTGAACGGGAGCCCCGAAATGTACCAATCAGAAGCGATGCCATACGGCGCGCCACCGCGGGTCCGCGGGGTCGGGTTTTTCGTGATGCTGGCGTTCGCGGCCTTGATCTTCGGCGGCAAGTTGTGGCTCATCGGCGCGTACGGCAATGCCACGCCGTACTGGGACCAGTGGTCCGGCGAAGCCGCTTTCCTTTACAAGCCCTTTCTGGCGGGCACGCTCGGCTGGGCCGAACTCGTAGCGCCTCACAACGAACACCGCATCCTTACGACGCGGCTGCTCGACATGGCACTGCTGAAAATCAACGGCATCTGGAACCCGCTGTTGCAGATGGTGGTCAACGCCGTCTTGCACGTGATTACGCTCTGCTTGCTGATGGCACTGTTGGCGCGGACGGTCGGCCGCGAGCAGACGCCCGTGCTGCTGGCATTCGCGCTGGTGCTCTTCGGCCTCCCCTGCGCTTGGGAGAACACGCTTTGCGCTTTCCAGGCCCAATTCTATTTTGTCTTGCTGTTCGGCATCGCTTGCCTGTGGCTCACTACCTGCCGGGAGCCGCTGTCCGCTGCCTGGTGGGGTGGCCTGGCTTGCGGCATGTTGGCGTTCCTCTCCTTCGGGTCGGGCATTTGCGCCCCGGCCACGGCTGCGGTCGTCGCCCTGACCCTCTTTGCGACGGGAGTGCGGAGTACCCGCCGGCAGTTGCTCGCCGCCGCCATCCTCGCCGGCACGACAGCGCTTGCCGCGGCGATAACCCCGTCGCTGTTTCATCACGGATCGTCGCAGGCCGTTTCGATCGGTCAATTACTCCATGCCTGGACGTCGATACTCGGTTGGCCGTTTTCCTACCGCGTCTACATGGCACCGATCGTGTATCTGCCGGCCTTGATCCTTATCGGCGTGCTCGTTTGGAAGCGCCCGCCGGCCCGCGATCACACATGGTTCTTGCTGGCACTGGTGCTGTGGGCTTTTGCGCAGGACGCGACGATCGCCTTTGGCCGCGCCGGCATGATTGAGAATTCGCGCTATCTCGACCTCTACTCGATCGGCGTACTGGCCAGTTGCGCATGCGCCGTCTGGCTGGCCCAGGACCGAACCGAGAAAAAGTACGCATGGCGAATTCCAGCGGCCGCCATCTGGGCCGCGGCAATCCTCGTTTCCCTGGCGACGTGGACCGCCCGCAGGGTCCCCGTGCAACTTGCCGAGTTTCACACCTCCAAGCTCGCCCAGGAAGCCAATACCAGGGCCTACGTCCATACGGGCGATTTTAAGCACCTGCAAGACAAGCCGCCCTTCCACGTGCCGTATCCCAACCGCGAGCTGCTGGCATCCTGGCTTTCGGATGCCCAAATCCGGGCGATCTTGCCCTCCAACGTTCGCGCCGACGCCCGGCGCGGCAGGCTCGATAGGACGGTTACGCAACTGGTGCAAAGCTATTCGGTCTTCCTCGCCGGGGGAGTTGCGATTATTTTCGTGCTCTTGATTCGGCGCGGAGTCGCCGGCCGCATCGCCGCCGAAAACTCGCGGATCGCGGCGGCCTTCCGGGTCGAAGCGATGCAAGTCGATCCGGCAGCTTGCTCGCGCCCTCCGGTGGAGGTCCGCTTGACGTCCCCGTCAACGGGAGTTGTCATCGACGTCCAGCCACAACATACGAAGGTCCGTATCCCCGCTTGCTGAATTCCTTCGAGAAAAACCCCGCCATGTACGACGGCAAAACTCTGGTTGTGTTCTTTTGCATGCACCGCTCCGGATCGAGCTTTGCGGGGCGCTCATGCACCGGCTCGGCATGTCGCTGGGTTCTTTCGATTTGCTGGACGCCGACGAGTCGAATCCGCACGGGCATTTCGAGGCGGCACCCGTTGTCCAGCTCAACCGCGAGCTGCAATCGGCTGCGCTGGGCTTCGATGGCGACTTTCCCCGCGAAGATTCGGTGCTTCGGCGGCTTGTCGCAAGCGGCGGGCAATGGCCGTCCGGGCAGGCGTATTCCCAAGCTCAGCTCGAAGAGGGAAAAGGTCTGATCGAGCAACTTCTGGCGTCTGGCCGAGTCTGCGGCTTCAAGGACCCTCGCACTGCGTTGACGTGGCCCTTTTGGGAGCGCGTGCTGGGTGAGTTCCCCGGACTTCGAGTCGTCGCCCTGGCAGTGCTTCGTTCGCCGCACGAGATCGCGATGAGCATGTTTCGCCGCTCGCAAGGCGATTGCAGCTACGGCGACGCGTTGGATCTTACCGCGGTCCATTATCGCCGCGTCAAGGAGATCCTCGACAGTTGGCGCGGCGATCGGGCAGTGTTGCAGTTCGAGCCGCAAACTCTCGCCCAGCAAGGCCCTAGGGCGGCGGCTGCCTGCGGTTTGCCTTGGGACGATTCGGCCATAGCCGAGATCTACGATTCCAAATGCCGGCACCACGCACCCGCCGTCGTTGCGCACGCGGCACAGGCCTTGTACGAACAACTGTGCGGCAGCGCGGCGTCGATCGACACCGACAACGAGCGCACGTTGAACGCCGACATGGCCATGCGGGAGCAACTCCTGCAGCGACGATGTGCGAACTTGAAACTGCACTTTGAATCGTGCAACGCCAAGCTCCATGCGATGACGGGCAGACTTCTCGCGCTGGAAGCCGAAAAAGCCTCCTGGGACGAATACCGCCGCACCCGCGGCTGGGCCGTCTTGCAGACCGTCTGGCGCATCAAGCGCGCCCTGTTGCCGCACAAGTAGGCGCGAGGCTCAAGGCTTGCCGGATGCGTGCAGCTTCACGCGCTCTGCGCGGCCCGTTAATCATTTCCGCTTTGCCCGTAGTGCATCGAGTCTCCGGCGCACGGCGGCGTACTCCGGCTTGATCTGTAGGGCTTTGTCGTACTCGGAGATGGCCGCGTCCACCTGCCCGCGGCTGGTGAAGATTGCCCCAAGGAAGTAGTGGGGTTCGGCAAAGTCCGGTTTAAGCTCCGCCGCTTTGCGAAAATGGGAGATTGCTTCTTCCACTCGGCCGCGGTCGGCAAGGTCGAGCGCCAAGCGGAAATGGACCTCGGCGAAATTGGGATTTGCGTCCACGACCATCTGAAATTGGCTGATCGCTTCGTCGATCTTGCGCTGCTTTTCCAGAGCCAAGCCAAGGTTCATGCGGGCGAGCGCGAAGCTGGGGCTGATTGCCAGCGTCCTGCGGTAATGCTCGACGGCCTCGCCAAGCTGCCCGCGCCCATCAACATGAGACCGAGATTCATGTGCGCGTCGGCGTACTCCGGATAGGCGTCGACGGCCTTCTGGAATTCCTGCACGGCGGCGCCGGACTGTTTGAGATCGGCCAAAAGCAGGCCGAGGTTGTTGTGAGCGACTGCGTAGGTCGGATCGATTTCGATTGCCCGGCGGAACTCGGCGATGGCGTCCTCGGTCTTCCCGCTTTTCAACAGGGCCTTTCCCATGTTGTTGTGCGGCTCGGCTACGCGTGGGGCAGCCTTGATCGCCTCCTGGTAATGAGAAACGGCTTCGTCCAACTCGCCGCGGTCGATAAGCATCTTGCCGAGATTGTTGTGCGCGAGCCAGCAGGTCGGATTCAGCGCGAGCGTCGTCCGATAGAGCCTCTCGTCGCTCTCATACATGCCGTTTTGCCGCCAGGTCAAGGTTGCCAACGCGGCCAAGAGCACCAGGCAAATGCCGTTGCCGCTCCAGCGGCCCCAGAGCCCCAAGCGGACGAGCAGCCGCGCGAGGCCGCCGCCCACGAGCGCCAGGATTCCCATCGAGGCCAGGTATTGGAAATGGTCGCCGACGAACGAGTAACGAACGAAATAGTGGTTCACCAGATCCAGCACAGGCAAGAGGGCCACGATGAAATAGGTGAATGCGAACCAAGTCTCCCGCGCCAGCCGTGCCGCCCGCGCCACAAGACCGCCAGGCACACAACCGCGGCCGCCAAGGGAAGATAGGACGCCGGGTTCTTGGCGTCGATTACCCAGCGCGGATAGATGAAGATCAGCGGGTGCGGCCAGAGCAGCTTGCTAAGGTAAAACCAGATCACGTTGCCGGCCACGGCAATGCGTTCGGGCCAATCCCGCTGCCAGTCGGCGCGGCCGCCCATATCCATAGTTTGTGTCCACACCGCCAGCCACGCGCTCGCCGCGGAAAGCAGCACGAAAGGGACCAAGCTCCGCATCCTGTGCCACAACCAGCGGCCGTCGAACCAATAGGCGCAAAGCCCCAGCACGACGGGCAAGACCACTGTGGAGCTCTTGCTCGCGACCGCCAGCGCACCGCAAAACAGGCTCAAGCAATACCAGCGCCGAACCGCGCTGCGATTTGCTTGCCGCTGGGCCAGCACGAAATTTGCAAAGAAGAGTATGGTCAAGAGATAGAAGAACGCCGATTGCGTGTTTTTCATTTCGGTGATCCAGGCGGCCGTTTCCACCTGGACGGGGTGCAGTGCCCAGATGGCCGCGCCGAGTTCGGCCCCCGGCATGCCCAGCCTGCGCAGCACTTGCCACAAAAGCAGGCCGTTGGCGGCGTGCAGGAGAAGATTGACGAGGTGATAGGGCATCGGCGCAAGACCCCACGCCGCGTGCTCCAGCCAGAACGTGGTCTGCACCAGGGGACAAATCCGGGCTGATTTCGTCGTCCAAATCTCCTTCAGGCCCTTCGGCCCGACGACGCACGGATTCGCCGTCAGGTGAGAATCGTCGTCCCAGATGAACCCGGCGTGCCAGACGGGTTGATAAGCCAAAACAACCGCGGCTACCAGCCCCGCCGCGAAGAGGCAGTCTGAAAGCAAGCTAAGCCGCTGGCGAGGTCCTGGCACGCCGGCCGGAAGGCTTGGAACCGCCTCAGTAGTTTTCGGACGCCCGTCGCCGGTCAAAGAGCGTTCTGTTGTTTCGCCGCGCATTAGACAAGTATAACGTGACCGCGGCGACGGCAAGCAGTGCGGGCGCGGAAGGCTCCGGCACGGGAGTCGCGCCGGCGGCGGGCGACGCTCCAAGCGGCGCGGCGGAAGTCACAGAGCCGAAATACTCCGCCGCTTGCGCCGACGAAGAGGTCCGACCCGTTGGGAATCGCTTCGCTGTTGGTCGCCACCAGCGCACCGCCAAAAACATACGTGCCGCCGCTATAGATGTTCGTGCCGCTGAGGACCAACGTGCCGCTGCCTCCGAGACTCAGCGCACGACTGCCGCCGCTTTCAACAATGCTTCCGGTAATGTTCAAAACGCTGCCAGTCCCAGTCGTTACGGCGAGATCGCTTTGCAATGTCAGCGGCGCGACGATCGTGCTCGTGCCGCCGCTGTTGCTGATCGTCGCGGCGCCGGCGGTGTTCGACAAGACCAGTGTGTTGGTGGATGACGACGAATTGAGAATGTAGGTCGCCGCGCCGGTGGTGCTGTAGTTGAGGCCCGCCAGCGTGATCGGGATGTCCAGGGTCACGTTGGCGGTGCCGGTCAAGGCGGGGCCAAAGGCCGCCGTGTCCTGCGGCGCCGGGAATGTTGCCTCCCGTCCAGTTGCCGCTGCTGCTCCACACGCCACCGCCATTGGTCGACCACTGCCCGTTGATCGCACTGGACGCCAGTTCCAGTTCGACCGTGCCCTGCGTGTAAAGGGCCGAGGTGTCCCAAGTGTAGCGACTGGGGATCGCGGGGCTGACGACGTGGGCGAACTGGCCCGACAGGCTTCCGCCGGTCCAATCGAACAGTGCAATGCTTTGGCCCAGCACGCTCGAAAGACTCGTGCCCGGCGCAAGGCCCAGTTCCAGGAATCCGCCCAGCGAAATGGGCGTTCCCGGATAAAAGGATATCGTCGAGCCCCACGCAGGCCCGTCGATCAAGACTTGCAGCGTGCCGTTGCTGGCCACCGTCATTCCGCCCGTGACTTGGATCGGGATCGGGAAGATTCCGGCGTAATCGCGGACAACGAGCAAGGAATTTGTGCCACTGAGGTTCAAGCCTTGAATAACTCCGCCCTCGTCAATCGCATTGACCAGACTTGCCCCGTAGCCATAGAACGAAAAGGTGCCGGCAGGATCAATTGCGCCGCGAAGGTCGGCGGCGTTGAGGTTTGCGCCGGTCAGCATGGCTGATCCAAGTTGCGCGTTCTGAAGATTGGCGCCGGCCAGGTTGGTATTGACCACCGTGGCGGAGGTGAGGTTGGCACCGGACAGGTTCTGTCCGGCGAGCTGCCAACCGGTTAGATTGTTGCTCTCCAGTCCGATTCGTTGCAGGTTCGATTGGGCGTAGCTCAAGGTGCTGTAAAGCTGGCTGGCGGCCAGGGCGGTCGCGCCGAAATCCGCGCCGGCCACGGTCGCGCCTGAGAGCGCTGCGCCGGTCAGCGTGGCGCCATAAAGATACGCATTGGTCAGATTGGCATTGGCGAGGTTGGTATTGACCAGCGTGCCGGAGGAGAGATTGGCGCCCGTCAAGTTCTGGCCGGCAAGGTTCCAGCCGGTAAGGTCGTTGTTCTGAAGTCCGACGCCTTGGAGGTTGGACTGCGAGTAGCTCAAGGTGCTGTAGAGCTGCGTAGACGTCAGCCCGGTCGCGCCGAAGTCGGCGTTGACGATCGTTGCGCCGGTGAAGGTCGCGCCCGTGAGCGTTCCGTAGGAGAAATTGGCGCCTGTGAGGTTTTGCCCGGCAAAGTTCCATTGGGACATGTTGTTGCCGGCAAGGCCGATGCCCTGGAGGTCGGACTGCGCGTAGCTCAGCGTGCTGTAAAGCTGGGCGGAGGTAATGCCCGTGTGGTCGAAGCTCGCGCCGAGCACGGTCGCGCCGCTGAACGTCGCGCTGGTCATGATGCTGTAATCGAAAAATGCGCCGGTGAGATTCGCGTTGGTGAAGCTTGCATTGGTCAGATTGGATCCGCTCACGTAGGCGTTGGTGAGATTCGCGCTGGCAAGGTTCGCATTGGCGAGATTGACGCCTAGCATCGTCGTATAGGAGAGATCAGCGCCGGTAAGGTTTTGCCCGGCCAGGTTCCAGCCCGTCAAATCATCGCTGCCCAGGCCAATGCCTTGCAGATTGGACTGCGCGTAACTTAAGGTGCTGTAAAGCTGGGCGGAAGTGATGTTGGTGTACGCGAAGCTCCGCCGAGCACGGTGGCCCCGGTGAAGTTCGTGCCCGTCAGCGTACTGCTGCTGAGCAAGGCGAATGCCATATAGGCGTTGGTCAGGTTGCCGTTGGTAAGATCGGCGCCGGCCAGATTGGCGCTGGTCAGCGTGCCATTGGTAAGGTTCACGTTGGTCAGCGTGGCGTAACTGAGTATCGCGAGCGACAAGTTGGCCCCGGTCAGATTGGCATTGGCCAGTGTTCCAAAAGAGAGGTTGGCGCCGATCAAGCTCGCATTGGTCAGCGTGCCGTTGGAGAGATCGGCGTTCACCAGATTAGCGCCGTTGAGCGTGCCGAAGGAAAGGTTCGCGCCGGCCAACTCAGCGAAGGTGAGGGATGAGTCGGTCAGGTTGGCAGAGATAAAGTTGGCGCCGGCCAAGTTGGCGGACGTAAAATTGGCGCGGGTCAGGTTCTGTCCGGAGAAGATCCAGCCCGAAACGTTGTTGTTCTCCAGCCCAATGCCTTGCATGCTCGACTGTGCATAGCTTAAGGTGCTGTAAAGTTGCGTGGACGAAAGGCTGGTATTGCCGAAATCCGTTCCGGCCACCGTCGCGCCCGTAAAGTTGGTGCCCGACAGCCGGCTGGACGAAAGGTTGGCATTATCCAGGTTTTGCCCGGCGAAGTTCCAACCGTTGAGATTGTCGTTCTGCAGTCCGATGCCTTGCAAATTGGACTGGGAGTAGCTCAAAGTGCCGTAGAGCTGCGCGGCGGTAAGACTCGAAGCGCCGAAGTTGGTCCCGTTCACGGTGGCCCCAGGGAAATTGGCGCCAAGGAGTGTGCTGGACGAGAAGTTGGCGTTGGTCAGGTTCTGGCCGGCAAAGTTCCAGCCGGCCAGCAAGTTGTTCTCCAGCCCGACGCCCTGCAAAGTCGACTGCGAGTAACTCAATGTGCTGTAGAGTTGCGCGGCCGTAAGGCCCGATGCGCCGAAGTCCGCGCCGAAGATCGTAGCGTCCGAGAAGTTCGCGCCGGCCAGCGAGGCTCCCGAGAACGAGGCGTTCCGCAGATTGCTGTTTGACAAGTTAGCGTTAGTCAACGTGCCGCTGCCGAGATAGGCGTTGTACATGTTGGCGCCGGAGAGGTTCGCGCCGCTGAGCATGGCAAGTGAGAGCCCGGCATTGGTCAGATTAGCGCCGAACAAATTGGCGCCGGTGAGCGTGCCGCTGGAGAGATCAGCGCCGCTCAGGTTAGCGCCTGCGAGCGTGCCGCCGGTGAGGTTGGCGCTGTTAAGCGCGGCGTTGATCAGGTTCGCGCTTGTCATGTCGGCATTGGTCAGCGTGGTGGCATTAAGGCTTGCATTGCTGAGGTTCGCGTTGATCAAATACGCCTGCGTAAGGTTCAGCGAATCGAGCGTGGCGCCTGGGGCCGCATTGACGCCGCCGCCGCCCGGACAAAGCGTCTCGGATTGCGTCACGGAGCCGCCGGAAATGGTCCACTCGTAGATGCCGGCCATGGCTCGCGTTGCCGGCAACCACAGGCCCGCCAGCACCGCGACAAAAATGGTATGTCGCCTCGCGTTGCAAATCTGACAGTACACGAGTCCCCTCCCGATTACAGACACCTTGCCGAACCTTTATTTTCCACACAGGGTGCGGCTGTGTCAAATGGTGTTTAGTCGCGGCGTACTAAACTTCGCCGCTAGGGGGGTACATCCGGCGCGGATGCCGGCCATAGTGACTCGGCCGGTCCAAATGTTGGCGTTCGTGCGGAGAGTGACTATTCGGCCCGACGTTCTACAACTCGGCGACGGTTTTCCCCGCAGGGTTCGACCCGTCCGTACATGGGCTGACCTTCGTGCTCGAGCCGCCGACGCTGGTCCAGTTTGCCGGAGCCGCCATCAGCATTTTGGGCAACCGCTGGAGGCGAAGCGCGGGACGCTTCACTCCGGAACGCTCTCCGCCGCGGCAAAGAGCGCGGCGACGTCGATTACGAACCCTTCCAGCAGCTTGGAAGCCGCAGTTTGTCCGCGCGTGTACTGGCCGATCGCGCGGTAGACGCCGCCGGAAAGCCCGTGGACGATCACCACCTGTTGCTCGCGGTCGATGATCCAATACTCCGCAACCTTTGCCGCGCCGTAGTCGATCAGCTTCTGCTCGTAGTCGCGCTGGCGATCGGCGGGCGCGTCGCTCACGACTTCCATCACCAGGTCCGCGGCGTCCCAGACGCGATTGTGGCGTGCGTGGAAATGGTCGCGGTGCAGGAAGATGACGTCCGGCAAGCGGTGTTTTCTCTCGGCGACTCGCAGGCGGATGCCGTTGGAATAGACCTTGCCCAGTTTCCGCGCGTCAACGAATTGATGCAAAGCGAGGAACAAGAACTGTACCAGCGATTCATGGATCTCCGTTGGCAGCGGCAGAAACTCCAACCGCCCCTCGGTGAATTCGATGCGCCGGTTGGCATGGTCCGTCAGTTGCAAATACTCTTCTTCGGACCACTCGCCCTGCTCCACTTGCAATATCACCCCTTGTTCTCCTCGCTCCCCCACGGCACGTTCAGCCCGCGGATGATCTTCTCGATCACTTCGCCCTTCTGCAAATCCATCGCGACTTCCATGTTGGCCTGCCGGGCGGGGAGGCGGCGGCGGTCGAAGACGGTCATGCCGGTGGTCAACTCGCCCATCGTTTCCACGTCGCCGGCCATCTCATGGGCGTCGAACAATTCCGGATACAACACGGCCATCAAGGCGATCGTGTCGTGGACGTGGATGCCCTCGATGCCAAACTTCTGCCGGTAGCCGCGGAAGGCGGAAGGAAGAATCTTCCGCAAGAGCCGTCCGGCCCGCGTCATCTCGTCGGGAAGCTGATTGAAGAGATCGAAACTGAGCGTGATGCGGTTGGTCGCGTCCAAGGGGATGAGCGTTTTGGTCGAGGCCGAGCGGAAAACGGCCCGAGCGGCGGGTGGATCGCAAAAGATGTTGAATTCGGCGGCCGGCGTGTAATTGCCGGAAACGGCCACTGCTCCGCCGGCGATTACGATGCGGCCGACCAGCGACGGCAGTTCGGGATCGCGCTGGAAGGCCCGCGCGATGTTCGTCAGCGGCCCCAGGGCGACGATCGTGATAGCGTCCGGCGCGGCGCGGACCTGGTCGACGATCACCTTCTCAGCCGGCAACAGATGCTGCCTCTCGGCGACCGGCAGGTCGGTCCCGCCCAACCCGTCCGGTCCATAGAGGCCACGGCCTTCCGCCGGCAGGCCGATGTCCGGCTCCGGCTCCGAGGCGGCGCCCAGCCGAGGCAGCCGCGGCGGGTCAAGTGCCTCGACAATCGCCTGCATGTTGCGTGTGGCGTTGGCCGGCGAACAGTTTCCGCCCACCGCCGTCACCGCTACAACGTCCAATCCGGGATGCAACAGCGCCAAGCTCAAGGCCACCGCGTCGTCCACGCCCGGATCGACGTCGAGGATCACTTTTCTCGCCATGATTTCCCGAAACGAGGTTTTGGAATACAGTCACTATGGGCGCCGCGACGCAGTCGCTGGGGCCGCAGTCAACGATGTCAGGAAATATTGTATCCCCCGAAGAGGCAACAGCAAGAGGGAGTCCGATTATTGCCCTACTGCGGTTTCGCGTGATTGATCTGGCTGCGGAAACGCGCCGCAATGGACGAGAGGTCCCACAACAGAATGGTGCTGTCCACGTGGCCGGTCGCCAGCAGCTTGCTGTCCGGAGAGAAGGCGAGAGATCGGACCGCGACCGGGACATTCATGCAGGGCATGACTTCTTCGCCCGTCAACATGTCCCAAAAGCGGAGCGTACCGCGCTGCGAGAGTGTGACGATCGTTCGGCAGTCGGGCGCAATCGCGAGGTGGTCGCAGCCATTGTCCTGACCGCGTTCCTTGATGGTTATCGTCCGGTATTCCTTGGCCGAACTCAGCTCCCATATATGCAAAGTGCTTCGGGTAATTCCCGTCCCGCCATCGTCCGCGCGCGAGGCGTCGGTTATGGCCGTGATCAGCGTTCGACCATCCGGGGCCGTTGCGATTCGCATTTCACGGCCGCCGGCATGAGCCAACGTCAACTCAATGTGTCCGCTCTCGATGTCGGCTACCACCAACTCGGCTTTATCCCAATCTCCCGCGAAATGGACACCCGTGAAGCGCCTACCGTCGGGTTGCAAGCGGACGCGCCGAATCCGCGGCGGCAGCGCCACCGATTTGCGGATTGTTCGTTTCTCCAAATCCCAGATGTCGAAGAAATAGTCTTCGTTTCCGCCGATTCCAAAACGAGCGCGGAGCGGCGACGTCGCCTCTCGGCCGTCGGGAGAAACCACGAAGGCCTGGATGCAGTTGTACCCCTTCATGAGTTTCGGCGTCCCCTTCGGCTCGGGCGGAGGGGAGAAACTATGAAGAAGCTGACCGGTTTTCCAATCGTAAAGGTTGAGCGTCTCATCCCCTCCGCCGGAAAGGAAAGTCCCCTGCGCCGACACGATCGACAGGCACGTGGCGTAGTGCTCCGCGATGCGGTGAAGACTTTGGCCTGTGGCGCTGTCCCAAATCCGCACCGACGCGTCGTTGGCGGCCGAGAGGAGAAATCGGCCATCGGGCGTGAAGCGAAGCGCTTCGACCCGGTCTTCATGAGCCGGCCTGGTCAGCGCTTCCTTGCCGGTCGCGGTGTCCCACCAGCGCGGGACGGATTCACCGGGCCCGTGCGCCAGCCAGCCATGGTTCGAGGAAATCGAGGTAAACACCTTCGCTCCGTCCGGTGTGACGCCGACGTGGAAACAGCTTGGCAGAGGAACGGGGAAGCGGTGCCGCAGCGCGCCGCTCCGCGTGTCCCAAACGACGATGTTGGACCGCCGCAAATCTTCCGCTTCGACGCCGACCAGAGTGTGGCCGTCCCGCGAGAAGACCAATCCCTGAATTCCGGTCGTATCGCCCTGGAGCGTGCAGCATTCCTTGCCAGTCGTGGTGTCGAACAGTTGCAAGGTCGCAGTGCGCACGAGGCCGAAGGAGGCGCCGTTCCCAACTGTCCGGCCGCCACGGCGAGAAGCCGCCCGTCGTCGGAGAGGGCCTGTTGGTAGGCCTTCTTCAGATCGACAACGCGCGTCACGGCGCGTTTGGTCACGTCCCAATGGCTAACCTTTTCGCCATTGGAAACCGCGACGATCGACTTGCCGTCGGCAGAAAAGCGAATGGTGGCACGCGCGGGAACGGCGCCGGCAGATCGATCGACCAACTGTCCGCTTTCGGTGCTCCAGCGATAGATCGTTCCTTCGATATTGGCCGCGACGAGCTTGCTGTCGGGCGAGAAAACAGTTTCCAGAACCTCTCTAAAGCTTTCCTTCGCGGGAAAATGGTACAGCTCTTTGCCGTTTTTCAGGTCGCAGAGAAGAATACATTCGGCCATCCCGTTGGCGGGCCGGCAATCGCAGATCTCCGCAACGAACCGGCCATCCGGAGAAAAGCTCACGGCCAGGAGCCCATTGCCGGGATTGGTTGCCAAGACGGAGGGGGTGCATTGCCATAGTAATTTGCCGGAGTCCGCTTCCCAGGCGCAGACCTTGCCGTCGGCACAACTCTTGGTCACCAAGACCCGTCCATCGGCGGACAGACCCATCGCTTCGAGGTCGAACTGCCGGAATCGCAACGTCCCCAGCCGTGCTACGGCGCCTTGCGGCAGCGCGTCGCCATAGAGATCGACACGCGGGTGATTCGCCTCAGTTCGCGGCTTCGTGTCGTTCGCGCTTGCCTTGGCCTCCGGCTGGTCCGCCGCGCCGGCCGAGATTCCAAACCTCGTTGTCGAGGCGATTGCGGTCAAAACGGCGAATGCAAGCGCCACGGCATGGGTTGCCTTGCGGCCGATGGTTGTCGTCGTGATCCTCTCGGGATCGATCAATCCCGCAATCCGCCGTTCCAACTCGCCCCGACCGCCGAGGATGCGGACCGCCGCGTAGGGCGAGCGGAACTTCACCAAGGACTGGGCGATATGCAGCAGGGTCTCGCCGTAATTGACTCCGTTGCGACCCGCGAGCACGACATTGTCGCAAACCTCTTCCCGCGCCCGCCGCAGTTCCCGATTAAGGCCATGCACCGACACGATCGGCCAGTAGAGTGCGGCGGCCAGCCCCTGCAGCAGCACGATCCACTGGTCGCCGCGCCGAAATGTGCACAACTCATGCACGAGGACGTCCTGCAGTTCGTCGTTGCCAACCGCCCCGAGCAGGCGTTCGGGCAGAATCACCGCCGGTCGCCCCAAGCCGACCGCCAACGGCGCGATCGAGCGATCGGATGCCAGCAGCAAAGGAACGCGACGAATTCCTTGCCTGGCCGCGATCAGGCGCAGCTGATCATGGAGGCATTCGTTGTGTACGGGATGAGACGACCGGCGAAGTTGTAAAACGATCACGCAATTCCAAGCCAGGCGCAGCAACAGCAGCAACGCGCCGGCCGCCCAAAGGACCATCGCCCCGGCGGCGAGTCCGCGAAACGATGCGCCGGGTTTCGGCGGGCCGCTCGCGGGCCGTACGTCCACGGCAGACGTGGTCGATGCCGGCGACGCTGGCGGCATCGACGGTGAAGGACACGGGCACGCCGCCGCGACGGCCGCGGCGTCGGAGCGCCCGCCTATCACCGCTGGGTCGATCGTCCCGATCGCATGCGGCAATTGCCGTCGCGTATCCTCGGCAGGCGAATCCGTTGGTTGTCGCGGCGGGATGCAAACCGGCAAAGATTCGGTTTCAGGCGGTGCAAACACGGCGGCCATCGTGCTCTCTTTGAAACTCTGCTGTCCGTTGAGTACGGGAACGGAAACGAGTGTCAGATCCCGCGCGGCGCAGAACCAGTCCAGGACGGGAAACGCCAGGCAACAGATCAAGGCGGAAAACAAAACAAGATGCCGCAGCGCCGCTCGACCGGCCAATCGCCGCGCGACGAACCAGGCCGCAATCGAGGCGAGTCCAACTCCGAAAACCACAGTTAGCAGGAATTCAAGACATCGGTCGCCCGGGTAGTAGCGTATCAATGCGGAAATTACGATTTGAGCGGACATCACGCACCGCCTTTCTGGTCCTTGCGGGCCTTGGCTTGATCGAGAAGCTGTCGAATCCGCTTCAGCTCATCGGGACGCAGCCCGCGGTAGTCGAGCAAGGCGGCCACTAAGGTTTCCGGCGATCCACCGCAGACCGTCTCCACGATCTCGCGGACCTTCTGCCCGACCGAGTCGTGGCGCGGCCGAGCTGCCGAATAGAGAAAGGTGCGGCCTTCGGCGCGATGCCGCAGCCAACCCTTGCCTTCCATACGTTCCAACAGGGTGCGGACGGTGTTCCGCGAGACGGCCCGCAAACGCAAAAGGGCGCGACGCACCTCGTTGGCGGTCACCTCGGTGCGCTCCCAGACAATTTCCATGATCTCAGCTTGCGCCGGCGAGAGATCGGGCAGGTCGGATTGCTTCGCGGCCATCGGCCTCTCATATGAGGAAAAACGAATGTTGACTACTTGATGTCGTCAATTCTAACGACACACTGTAGTCGCGTCAAGCGGCGAATTCCCCGAAAATGCAACCGGAGGCGGGCGGCCGCGATTTGCGCTTTGCTCAAGTCAACCTAGACGCGAGATTGACAGCGCGTTTGGCGCACCAGTCAGAGTGATACAAATCGTCGAGCCACAGTGTGCCGATCTATTTCAAGCACATTCGGCATCTTCCAGCGCGGGCGCTGCATGAACGATGCGGTCGTAAACTTCGCTGCGGTGAATGGGCGTTTCGGCCGGCGCCTTGAAGCCCAGCTTCACGCGATCGCCATGTACTTCCAGGACGAAGACTTCAATGTCCGCGCCAATGCGAACGGCTTCTTTTGGTTTGCGGCTTAGAACTAGCATAATCGGACCTCCTTGTATCGTAAGAGACACAGACTCCTTTCCCTTCGTTCACTCCTAACTACGCGGTCGGCCGCAAAAATGTTCGCTTTGCTGGAACGCGATTGAGCGACTCCACTGTCATCTTTTTCTGGATAGAAACGTGTGAACTTTCGTTATTGTTTGACAGTGCCCACGGCAGCACTTAGCATGAAGCGCCTTAGAGTCACGCTATTAAATGCTTTTGCAAGGCGAAGCATGTCGACGCTTGCGCTTCACGATTTTTCGTGGGAAAGGATGATCGCCGCAGTGGATGCTGTGCGAGAGCGCACCGACGAGCCGCCGCGGCGTTGCGGGAAGCGAAAATTCCTTACATGATTGTGGGCGGAAATGCGGTTGCCGCCTGGGTGGCCCGCGTCGATCTTGAGGCGGTGCGGAATACGAAGGATGTCGATTTGCTGGTCCGGCGCGGTGATTTTTCCCGCGCGGCTGCCGCCTTGGAGGCGATCGGTTTCGTCCACAGCAACGTGTTGGAGGTGGACGTTTTTCTAGATGGCCCAAACGGCTCGATCCGCAGCGGGGTCCATGTGATTTTCGCCCGCGAAAGGGTTTATCCCACCGATCCGGTTCCCGCGCCGGACGTGACCGAATCGGAGGCGGGCCCGGAGTTTTTCGTGCCAACCCTCGACGCGCTCGTGCGGATGAAGCTTACGGCGTTTCGGCTCAAAGACAAGCTCCATCTGCTCGATTTACGGGATGTGGGCCTGGTTGACGAATCTTGGTGCGACCGACTGCCCGAAGTGCTGGCTGCGCGGTTGCGAGAGGTGCTCAAGGAGCGGTAGAGTGCGGCCCGGCTACCTCCGGCCGCGCCAGCAATCGCACCGCCTGGCCAAGCGCGGAAACCGTGAACGCCAGCGGATAGACCTTCTCAGAATACCAAAGCCGCGGCGGTTGCAGTCCGATTACTGCCGGCTCGCGAAAACGCGATTCTTCGACCGCGCGGACCAGCCATTGCAAGCCGCTTTCCAAGGCCGGACGCCAGCGGGGATCGTGCGGTGAGGCCAAGAGGGCCTCGACGGCCATCGCGGTCTCCTCGACCGTCGACGCCGCGCGGGCGTCGCCGTCGCCTCCGCCCCAGCCACCGCCGGGATCGGCGGCCGCGGCCAACCATTGGAGTGCCCGTCTTACTAGCCGGGTCTCCGTCTGGTCCAGATCGCGATAGGCCAACACGACCTGCGATGTGCCGTAGATGGGGTTCTGTCGCTCGGCGTAATTCACGCTGCCGAACCACCGCGGCAGCCAACTTCCGTCCGCCCGCTGCGCGGCGGCCAGGTAATCCATGCCGCGGCGAATCAATTCGTCAATCGCCGCTCCGCTGGACCAGTATTGCCAGGCCCGCAAGGCCCGCAGCGCATGGGCAGTAAGATCGGGACCGCTGCCGTCGGGCGAATCGGCGGGAGCGCCGCGAAAATAAGTCGGCCAGCCGCCCTCGTCGTTCTGCAAGGCAAGCAGCCAGCCGACCCCTGCCGTGGCCGCGGCCTCGATCGCAGGACGATGGGCGTCGGTGCCCGAACGCAGCAGCACGGAAAGCGCCCTGAGCGCTCGGGCCGTCGTAACCACGTCCGGCAGTGTTCCGCGTCCTTCGTTGCGGGCCCAGCCGCCCTGCGGCGCGTCGCGTCGCACGTTGCGTCCGCTTCGCTGGCAGTCCAATAGCCAATCGAGAGAAGCCAACGCGCCAACGTCGCCGCTGGCCGACGCCAGTGCATTGACGGCGAAGGAGGTATTGGCGACGCCTTGGTCGGTCACGATCGGCCAGGAAGCGTCGTCGCGGACCGTATCCAGGAGAAAACCGAGGGCACGCCTGGCGATGGGGTGTTCCACGCGGCCCGTGGCGGCAAGCCCAGTCAGCAGAAAGCCGGTCCAGGCGGCCGATTCTCCAAAACCGCCGCTGGCCGGCTGGCGGGGGGCCAGCGCGGCGAGGCTTCTGCGCACGCTGAGGCGGCGCACGAGCAACGCGAGCGGATTGCGCGGCCAGCGATAAAAGTAGCGGGCCTGCCCTACGCCGACGCGGAGCGGCTCGACATGCGCGGTCGCTGCGCCAAGCGGACGACGCAAGCGGCGCGGCAGCCACGCCTGCTCGAAGGCCATCGCTGGCACGTCGCGCCATGCGGTCAGTCCGGCAAGTGCCGAGCATCCCAGTACGGCTGCCAGTATTGCCGGATCGGAACGATATTCTCGCCGCAGTCCGGCGAGGCCGCCGCGGTCGTCGACGAATCGCTGCGCCTTGGAAAGTGAATCGGAAAGTTGTTGCGATTGGCCGGCCAGGTGAACGGCCGCGCGCACGAGCATCGTGGCCGCCAAGTTTGACGGGCCAACCGGCGCATCGCCCCAGCCGCCGTCGCCGATCTGCCTGGCGGCAAGCCACTGCACCGCGCGGCCGGCAAGCTGCCGATAGGCGTCGCTGCGGACGTCTTCTCCGACGTTCTTGGCGACGATGGACAATGCAACCGCGGCGCTTGCGGTCGCGAAAGGCGAACCGGACAACTCGCCCAACCAATGTCCCGCCGGCACGCGGAGCGCAAGCAATTCGCGCCGTGCCGTCTGAAAAGCGGCCAACAGCGGGTGGAAGTCGATCATGTCGCCCCCGCGATCCGTCGCGCCAGCCAACTTCTCGGCAGGTCCGGCGCGACAACACCTTCGGAACGGCCGAGCTTTGCCAGCAGCGATTGGACGGCCAAGTTGCCGCTTCGCACGGCGCCCTCCATCGTTGCGGGCCAATCGGTCGCGGTCCAATCGCCCGCCAGGTACAGCCCCGGGACCGGCGTCTGCTGCGCGGGCCGCATTTCGTCCACGCCGGGCCGCGGGGAAAATACGGCGGCAGGCTGCGTCAACACCCGATGATGCACGAGCTGCGCCGCCGATGCTTCCGGCCAAATCGCGCGAAGCTCAGTGAGGACATCGCAAAGAACGTCCTTCGTATCGCGACCCGCCAGGGCGTGCGATGCGCTGATGACGACGGTGTAGTGGAAAGTAGCAGGCACGCTTCGCGTGCCGTCCGCTTGGATGGCATCGTGAACTGCCGATTCCGGGCGGATGGCACGCGGAGCGTGCCTGCTACTTTGGAAAACCCATTGGCTCAGCCGCCCCACCAGCGCCGCGTGCGGCAGGTCCATGATCGGCCGGTCGAACCAGAGATGCACTGCCGTGATGGGCGACGATTGCAGTCGGCCGCCGGCTTCCGCACGGGGAATACGCGCGACCAATTCCTGCCCCAGCAGGTTTCCAATCTGTTTCCAGGATACCGCCGCGATCACATGATCGAACGTGCGGCAGAGTCCTTCGGCCATGATCAGGCCGATCGGCGACGGTGCGCCCGCGCCTTGGGTCGGTCTCTCGCCCGCCGCGATTGACGTTTCTGGAGCGCAAGGATCTACGTCCAGGCGTTCAATGCGCGACCGCATGTGCAGCTTCGCGCCGTGCCGAGCGAGCCACGTGCCGACGCGCTGCCAGAGCTCGCCCAGCGGCACGCGGCAGAGAAACATCTCGTACGCTTCCGAGGCAGCCATAAACCCGTCGACAAAAACCTTCCGCGCGGCCGATACTGAGATGCGTTCCAGCGACTCGCCCAGCGCGCTTTCCAGCACCAAGGACCAAAAATGCCGCACGCACTCCGGCGGTTGCCTCTGGCGCGGAGCCAATCGGCCATCGTCGGCGACTGGGGCGAGTCGGGCACGTGCCGACCGGCGAGCCGCAGCATGGCGCGGCTTATCGCGCGGCGCTGGCGGCCCGTGAAATAGCCCAATTGCCGCAGCGCGGGCCAAAGGTGCAGCGGCGCGGGCAAGCGTCGGCTCGGGGCGAAGTCGTAACGCTTGCCGTGGGGCCCGATAAAGTGCAGCGTCGTATAGCGGTCGAACAGATCGATGACGCCTGTGCGGCGGAAGAGGTCCAAAAGATTCGTGCAGCAGCCCATGGTCACGTGCGGCGACAGGTCGACAAGCTGCTGGACCTTTGCATCCTGATACGAGCCGGCGCGGCCGCCCGGCGCGGGGGCCTGCTCGAACAGCTCCACGCGGAAGCCGCGCTCTACCGCCGCCGCGGCCGCGGCCAAACCGGCCACGCCGCCGCCAATAACCGCCACGGACGGCGGTTCGGCTGCGGAGGGAGAAGAGGCTGTGGCAGACATGTTACTCCACGGGGCCGAGCATCCACTTCGTCGCCAGGCAAACCTTCTTCCATCCGCTCAAACGAATCCGCCTGGAGAAGACTGCGCCCGGCTGCCGGCGAATGATTTCCAACAGGGCGTGGTAGCGCTCGATCATCAGACCGTAAACCCGCCGTCCGTCCTTGTGCAGCCAGCGAGGCAGCTCGGCTGCCGCACGGTAGAATCCTTCCGCCCGTTCGATCTCCAGCCGCATGAGCCGCAAGAACGCATCGTTGACCTCGCCGCGGCGCAGTTCCTGGACCGAGTAGCCGCAGGCGTCAAGGTCTTCCTGCGGGAGATAGACGCGCCCTCGCCGTGCGTCTTCGCCCAGGTCGCGGAGAATGTTCGTCAGTTGCAAGGCGATTCCCGCGCTGCGTCCGGAAGGCAGGGCCGCGGCGCCTTCAAACCCCCAAATATACATGCAGGCCAGTCCCACCGCCGAAGCGACCCGTTCGCAATACACGGTCAACTCTTCAAACGTGTTGTAAACCCGCGCCGTAAGGTCCATTTCAACGCCGTCCAATACGGCCAGGAACGGCTCGACGGGAATGTGGAAGTCGCGGACGGTCTGCACGACCGCCGGCAGGATCGCGCGGCCGCGCGGATCGACCGCTGCCCGCGCGGTTCTCGAGTTGGCCTCCCATCGCATTTAGCAGGGCATCGCGCCAGCGGCACAAGGCATCGGCCGGATTGGCGCCCGGCTGCGGGTTGTCGGCCAGATCGTCGCTGTGCCGCATGAAGGCGTAAAGCGAATGCATGGCCTGTCGCTTCACGGCCGGCAGGAGCAAGAACGCAGCCGAAAAGTTCGAGCCGGCCGCTCGCGTGAGGCGACGGCAGGCCTGGCGGCTGGCTTCAATCAATTCGGTGCCGGTTGACATAAGGAATGTTTAATCGTAACCGAAAACGCTGGACCGGGAAAGTCGAGCAAACGCCCGGTTGACGGGGCAGGAAAAGGCGGGTATAAATGAGCGTTTCCGACGGCGGGATACGCTTTGCGAATGGCCCGTGCGGAAGACTGTAAGTTGAAGTACGGCAAGAACTTAGGTAGTTGTCATGGCACATAAGAAAGGTCAAGGTTCCAGCCGCAACGGCCGCGATTCCAACGCCCAGCGCCGCGGCGTGAAGCGGTTTGGCGGTGAGCGGGTCCGCAGCGGAAATATCCTCGTGCGACAAGTGGGCACCGTCTTCCACCCAGGACAAGGTGTCGGCCAAGGGAGCGACTATACTCTCTTCGCCCTCGTCGACGGCTTCGTCAAATTCGACCGCGGCGGCCGTCGCATCCACGTCGTGCCGTCGCTGAGCTAAATGGAGTTAGATGCCCGCCACGATCATTGACGGCAAGTCGCTCGCCGAGGAAATCCGCGCGGAGATTGCCGCCGAGGTGGGCGAATTCACCGGCCGCACGGGCGTCAAGCCTTGCCTTTCGGCGGTTCTGGTGGGCGAGAATCCGGCCAGCCAAGTCTACGTTCGCAACAAGCGGAAGGCGTGCGATCTAAACGGTCTGACCAGCCAACTGCACCGGCTCTCCGACCAAACCACGACGGACGAGCTGCTGGCGCTGATCGCGCGGC
The DNA here is from genome assembly GCA_963780045.1 of uncultured Planctomycetia bacterium. GTDB lineage: Bacteria > Planctomycetota > Planctomycetia > Pirellulales > Thermoguttaceae > JANXQG01. Next base: position 604,722 of record CAVZZZ010000001.1, read on the forward strand.
TCAACGCGAACACTGCCGTTCACGGCATTCTCGTGCAGTTGCCGCTGCCAGACGCCGTCGATACGGCCCGCGTGCTGGATGCCGTCTCGCCGCTGAAGGACGTTGACGCGTTTCATCCGCAGAACGTAGGGCGGATCGTCCAAGGCCGGCCGCTGTTCTTGCCCTGCACGCCGTATGGCATCCAGCAAATCCTCATCCGCCGCAAGATTCCCACCGCTGGGGCGCACGCCGTCATCGTCGGCCGCAGCGAAATCGTCGGCAAGCCGATGGCCCTGATGCTCATGCAAAAGGGACCGGGCGGCGACGCCACCGTGACCGTCTGCCACAGCCGCAGCCGCGACCTGCCTTGCATCACACGCTCCGCGGACATTCTCATCGTGGCCATCGGCCGGGCGAAGTTCGTCACCGCCGAAATGGTCAAACCGGGCGCCACGGTGATCGACGTGGGCATCAATCGCACGGACGCGGGGCTCGTGGGCGACGTCGATTTCGAGCCGGTACGGGAAGTGGCTGGGGCCATCACGCCCGTGCCCGGCGGCGTCGGCCCGCTGACGATCACGATGCTCCTGCGGAACACGTTGCTGGCGGCGCGGCTGCAAACCGGGTGAACGAGGTCACGTCGGGCCGGAAAGCCTGACGCACTTTATCTCAGGAGTGCAAGTGGCCTACTTTGACGCTTCCAACACGGCGAGCGATTTTTCGTAGAATTCCGGCTCGGACTTTAGCCCCGCGCGCTTGCAGAATGCCGCCAGCTCCTTGAATCGCTTGACCGGCTCCGCGCCGGTGGCGTAGCAAAGCTTCGCCAGGCAATGGGGACAGAGCCATAGCGGGCGGCGATCTGCTTCCTCGCGATGGTTGCTGCCGCACATGTTGCACTGGCATGACGTGCAGTGCCGCATGGAAAACATGTGCGCCGCCTCGTGCGAGGCGGTTTTCAACGTGCGCGACAGGCAGAGGCGGAAGGCCGCCTCGTCGCCGTGCGGATCGCCATTGCGTGCAATCGACCATACGCCCACGCGCTCGCGCAACGACGCTTGGCCGAAGACGAAGTTCCAGCCCTCGCCGGGCCACAGGTCCGACGTCGTCAGGGCGATGTAAGAGCAGGCGTCCGCCGGCAACCGCGGCCGCAGCGCCTTGTCCAGCACGTAAGTCGATAGCACCTGTTTCACGTGCCAGGTCGGATGCTCCCGGCGCGCGGACGCCGGAATGACATTCAAGGAAAGGTCCTCTCGCGTCTTTACGGGCAACTGAAAGTAGATGCCTAGAAACTCTGCCGTTCGCTCCAGCACTTTTCGTTGGGCGGAATCGAAATTGCCCAGCGGTTGCACGTAAATCACGCCGCCGCTGCCGGTCTACGCGTACAGGCCGGCTGCGGAGGTACTCCGCGTACGTTTGGCCCGGCTCCTTGTGCTCCGCCAGCCACTCGCCCGGCCGGGGCGGCTGGAGCTTCGCATGCAACGGCAACAGTTTCTCGAATCTGGCCGGCAACGATACGTCCGGCGGATCGTCCGCCGCTGCCGGCACCGCGGAAATCGCGGCGGCGATGGCGATCCAGGGAATGACTGTGGAGGGCATGGAGGAGGCCCGTTGGTTATTGCCGTGTCCGGCCTTTGTTTAGCCTACCGCTCGCCGGCCGCCCAGTCCACACACTCGAAGACGACATGCCGCCCATCCGCAGCGCTTGCTCCTGCGCCTGCAGCGCAAGCTCGATCGCCAGGAACGTGTGCCGCTGCGGCATGGCCGTTTCCGTGCGGTCCAGGCAGTCGCGAATGAGGCGGCCGAAATAGGGGAAGCCGACCTTGCCGCGGACGGCAAAGTGTTGCTCGCCTTTACCGTCAACCAGATAGATGTGGTCGCTCTCGGCGTCGCGGGCGACGTCCAAATACTTCCGCAGTTCGATGTAGCCCTCCGTGCCGAGTATCAAGGTGCGACCATCGCCCCAGCAGCCCAGGCCCGCCGGCGTGAACCAGTCGACTCGGCAGTAGAATGTCGCCCCGTTGTCGGTCAGCATCGTGGCGTCGCCAAAGTCCTGAAAATCCGGATGCTCCGGGCAGTTGTAATTGCCCACTTTGCTGTGCAGCACCGTCGCGTCCGCGGCGCCCGTGTAGAAGAGGGCTTGCTCAAACTGGTGGCTGCCGATGTCAACGAGAATTCCGCCATACTTGGCCGGGTCCCAGAACCACGCCGGGCGAGTTGCGGCATTGAGGCGGTGGGGACCGAGGCCGATGACCTGCACCACGCGGCCGACCGCGCCCTGCTCGATGAGCTGTCCGGCATAAACGGCCGCTTCGGCGTGCAACCGCTCGGCGTAGTAGACGGCGAAGATGCGGCCCGTTTCGGCCACCTTGCGCCGGGCGGCGTCGAGTTGCTCCAAGGTCGTGAACGGCGGCTTGTCCGTGAAATAGTCCTTGCCGTGGTCCATGACCGCCAGACCCAGCGGCCCGCGATCGCACGGAACGCAGGCGCTGGTGACCAGGCGGATCGACGGGTCTTCCAACACCTCCGCCGCCGACCGCGCGGCCGTCACACAGGGATAGGTTTGACAGAACTGCCGGACCTTGCCCGGATCGGGATCGAAGACCATCGCCAACTCGCCGCCCGCCTCGATGAGTCCGTTGCACTGACCATAGATATGGCCGTGGTCCAGCCCCACGGCGGCGAAGCGGAACTCGCCAGGGCTGCATACGGCCTTGGTCTCGCCCTTGGGGGCGTAATTCATGCCGTCGGATTTCTGGTGCGTCATCGTCCCACTTCCCTGCCCAGCGTGATCTCGTTGCTGGCGAAGTTCTCCACGCTGCGCGTCTTCTCGTGGAAATGTCGGACGCGGCGGAGGATGCCGTCGCGTGTGTAAAACGGCTCGTCCTTCCCCAGCGGCAGCTTCACGCGGCAACCGAGATGCCCGGACTGGTAGATCGCGGTGATCAACTCCAACGTCTGGCGGCCTTGCCGACCATCGACCAGTAGCGACTCGCGGCCCTCGATCGCGGCCAGGAAGTTGGCGATTTGGCCGTCATGGCCTTCGTGCTCCACGCCGGGCAAACCGTCGTAAAACGCTTGGATTTCGGCAACGACCATCGCATCATCCTCCGGAAAACCGTTTTCCTTTTGGCGGCAGGCCTTCACTTGCCAGGGGACGCCCACCTTCGCGCGCTCGCCCTGAAAGACCAACTGTTGCTCCTCACCGTGGTGGACGAGCGACGCCGTTATTTGCCCGACGCTGCCGTTGGCGAATGTTACCACGCTCGCGGAGAAGTCCTCGACCTCGGAGTTCTCGTGTGCCAGATTGAGTGAGAGCGACTGCACCGCATCAGGTGGACCCGTCATCCAAAGAAACAGGTCGATCTGGTGGACTGCGTGGTTCATCGTGCAGCCGCCGCCCTCCTTGGCCCAAGTGCCGCGCCACCATAGATCGTAATAATTGCCGCCGCGCCACCATAACGAATCGACCTGGGCGTGGTGTACCTTGCCGATGATGCCGGAATCCAACACGCGCTTGAGTTTCATCATCGGCGTCTTGAACCGATTCTGTGCGACGACGCCATGCACGCTGCCGCTCGCCGCGGCGGCCTCCACCATCTGGTCGCATTCCGCCAGGCAGGTCGCCATCGGCTTTTCGGTGAGGACGTGCTTGCCCGCGCGAAGCAAGGCGACGGCCGCCGGGGCGTGTTCGTAAGGCGGCAGGCAGATCGAGGCGGCGTCGAAGTCGCAGGCCGCAAGCAGCTCGTCGAAAGTCTTGAAGACCTTTGCGTCCAAGCCGTGCCGCGCGGCTTTCTCGGCCGCCTTGTCCGGAAAAAGGTCTACCACCGCGACGACCCGAACCTGGTCCTGTCTCTTGAGATAAGCGGCGATGTGGCTATCGGCGATAGCCCCGGCGCCAAGGATGGCGATGTTCAGCATGGCGGGCGATGTTCGATGTCGGCAAAGACGGAATTTCGCCTTAGTATCGCATCTGGCCGCGAATCTGCAATACGCATGTCGAAGGGATGCTTGATGGTCGCCGCTAGGCCGGGCTGATTTAGCAGCAACCACGTCATTCGCCGTGTCCATCAAGCCAGAAGAATACAAAAGCGGCGATTCGCAGCAAAACAACCCTTTTCAATTTGCCGCGCAAATCGCGCCGGGGTACAGGTTTTGCACCTCAGTTTCTCGTCGGGAGTTATGACATCAACGAGAAAGAGGCATAATCATGTCAACAAAACCTTCTGTTCGATCAATTTCAATTATTGCGGCATTGGTGCTTGCGCTATGTGCGGCGCCCCTGGCATTTGCGGCCCGTGGCGGCGGGGGCGGAGGCCGCGGGGGAGGCGGTGGCGGCCGGGGAGGTGCTGGATTCAGCGGCGGTGGCTTCCGCGGCGGCAGTTTCGGCGGCTCCCGCGGCTTCTCAGGTTTCTCCGGCGGGCGGAGCTTCGCATCGCCAAGTTTCCGGTCGAGCAATTTCGGATCCGCGAATTTCGGAAACCGCAGCTTCGCAACCAACAACTTCTCTAACCGCAGCTTTGCGACCAACAACTTCTCAAACCGCAGCTTTGCAACTAACCACGCCAACTACTTCAATAGCGGTTGGGGCAGTCACAACGACGGTTGGGGCGGTCACAACAACGGTTGGGGCGGTCACAACAACGCTTGGGGCGGTCACAACAACGCTTGGGGCGGCTGGGGTGGTTGGGGTTGGGGATGGGGACTTGGCTGGGGTTGGCCGTGGGGCGGATGGGATTGGGGTTGGGGCTACCCCTACGCCTACTCGCTTTACAATTACTACCCTAACTACGGCGATTACTACTACACGTATCCGTCCGACAATGTTTATTCTCAACCTTACGCGGGCACGGAGTACAGCGCGGCTTACCCGCCGGCGGACAACGAGAATTACAGCGGCGTAAACACGACACCGACTACGCAGCAGCAAGCTACGCAGCAGCAAACCGCCAGTGAGGCTGAGCAATATTACGACCAGGCCCGACAGTATTTCGAGAATGGCGACTATCAAAACGCCCTGAGAATGGGCGCCCATGCCGAGATCGAGGCGCCGGGCAACGCGAAGGTCCATGAACTCTTGTCGCTGGCGCTGTTCGCCACCGGCAAATATGCTCCAGCGGCGTCCGAGGCCCATGCCGCGATGGCGATGGGACAGATCGCCGATTGGAACGCTCTGTATGGCTACTACAACGACGTCAACAAATACACGGAGCAGTTGCGGGCGTTGGAAAAAGCCGCCAGGGACAACCCCAATTCGGCTGCCGATCGGTTCCTGCTGGGCTACCAGTACCTGATGATCGGCGCGCACGATGACGCGAAAGCTGAACTCGCCGATGCCGTGAAACTGACGCCCAAGGACAAGCTGGCGGCGTATTACTTGAACGAGCTTAACGCAAACAAGCCGCTCACTCCGCCGCCGATGACCGCGATAATGCAGCAGCGCCAGCCGCAGCCGCCGACCCAGGCGCAGCAGCCCGCGCAAGGCCAAATTCCTTCGCAGCCGCAGGCGCCGCAAACGCCGGCCCAGCCGCAAATGGCCACGCACCCCAACGGCCAAACCCACTGAGTACAAGGACGTACTCTGGTGCGCAAATGCGAAGATGCACACCATCGGCCAGCAGCCGGAAGTTACGGGTCAGGAGGCTCCCCGCTCCGTGTTCGCTGCTTCCTACTTGCCCACCCCGTCGAACCTTCCGAAGACCATCCGCCCGGCGCTCTTTTGGATGACGCTGGTCACGGCCACGTGCGACTGCTGCCCGATGTGCTCGCGTCCGCCTTCGATTACGACCATCGTGCCGTCGTCCAGGTAGCCAATGCCTTGGCCCGGCTCTTCACCCGCCTTGACGATCCGCACGCAGATTTGCTCGCCGGGCAGGAAGGTGGGCTTCATGGCATTGGCAAGATCGTTGAGATTGATGACCTCGACGTCCTGCAACTGCGCCACCTTGTTGAGGTTGTAGTCATTGGTTACGAGCTTGCCGTGCAGATGTCGCGCCAAGGCCACGAGCTTGAGAATCGACCGGCTGGCCGGCGAATTCGGGCAAATCGCGGTCGAAGATTTGCACGTCCAAGATCTCGCTGCCGCGGAGACGGTTGAGGATGTCCAGCCCGCGCCGCCCGCGGCTGCGGCGCATGCGGTCGGAGCTGTCGGCAATGCCCTGCAGCTCGTTGATGACGAACTTGGGGATCACCAACTGGCCGTCCAGCACGCGGGTCGAGACGATATCGGCGATGCGGCCGTCGATGATCACGCTAGTGTCGAGAATCGAGGGTCGCGTGCCTTTGATATCACGGGCGAACTCCACGTAGGGAATGAGAAAGCGGAAGTCGTCCTTGGTCTGCAGCAGCACGCTTATGCAGACGTAGCAAAGGATGACGCCCAACCCCAATTGGATCCAACCTTGGTAAAGCGCCATCTGGATCCAGCCGCGTTTGGCTTCGTCGAGCGTCACAGGCACGAGCGGTTTGATCACCAGTTGCGCGACGTAGGCCAGGAACATGCCGACAATCAAGCCAAAGTAGACCGAGGAAATCACATCGAGCTGTTTGCGGCGTATGAAGGCATCCAGTGCGATTACTCCGCCGGCAAATGCCAGCAGGCCGCCGAGAACCGCCCATGCCAGCCATTCTGGCTGCGGTGGAAATGCGCTGGATTTGATTATCGTCACCGCCACGCCCGCCGTGGCCAGCGTGAAGACGCATCTTAAAATGATTAGTGCCATGATAAATGCACCTGTATTTTAATGCGCGTGCTCCAAAAGTGGAAGTACCTACGGCTCCGCCGTCCGGTTCGAGCCGAGGCTGTCTTCCCTTGTCGCATCCCATTGCCGCATCAGCCGGGCGTAGTTGCTTCGAAACGCCTTGAAGCCGGGCTCGGAGGCCATGCCGTATCGAAAGAGTTCCGCCGCCTTGGCATATTGGCCGGAGCTTGCCAGTTCGATGCCCCAGTTATTGATCGTGGCAAAATAGTTGCCTTTAGCGGTTGCGCTGTGCGGATCGAGCCGCATGGCCTTTACGTTCGCAGCCACGGCGTCCGCGAAGCGCCGCTCGCCAAGAAAATCAATGCCGCGATTGTAGTAGATGGTCGCCACCAGCTCCACGTCGGTCAGCGAGCGCGTATGCGGCACGCTTGGTGTGCCAAATTCGTCGATCCATCGCGGACAGGTAGTTTCTACGTCGATAGTCTCGCCCGGCAGCACCAGTCGGCTCAGGGCGTGGCCCGGCATCTCCCGGCCCACTGCCTTCAGGCCGAATCGCCGCGCGAGGCAATTGAACAGCAAGGCTGAGGTTACGCAGTTGAACCGGCCGCGATCGAAAGCCAGCCGCAAGTCGCTGGCGTCAAGGCAGTATCCGCCGCCGAGCAGCTTCCGGTGCAAGTATTCGAAGACGATCCGAGCCTGTTCGCGCGGCGAACCACGCACCTTGCCCGAATTCCGCAGCGTTTCCGATATTCTGTCGAACCGTCCGCAGTAGCGCCGCAGTTCGTCGTTGCGCTCGACCCCGCCGGCAATGAGACCGGCCGCCAGTAGCGAAAAGCGGCCGAATCCGCCGTCGCTAATCGCCGCGAACAGCCGCGTCTCCAATTCGGTCTGCGGCCGGGAGAGAAGATGCGGTTGTGTCGGCATCGAGCGGGCTTGCTCGGCGGCACAAGCCGGCGCGGGCCACTGCGCCGCCGCCAGAATTGCAATGACGATGACCGTCCGTAATGTAATTGCCAAAGGGACCATCACGATGGCCACGAACGTAAGAGAATTGCCGGCCTCGGAAAGTTGGCGGACAGCGGAATATGGAACGGGCACGTCAACTCTACGTTGGAAACGGCATCATGCCGCGGAAAAGTGCTTACTTAATGCTGCTCGCGAAGTGCTATTGCCCGGCCAAGACTATATGCCGTAAACGCCAACGAGGTCAGGCGTACTTCCGCTCGATGAAGGCGGCAAACTACATGACTTGGGCAATATCGGTCGATAGGCGAAAAGTAATCACAACGATCGGACCGTGGCGGCCGATAATCCTCTAGAAAAGGAAATTCCTTTTTGGAGGGTTGCTCATGGGTGTTCGCATCATTGTTCGGCTGCTGATAGCGGCGGTTGTGCTCAATTCTTCCGCGCTGCTTTGGGCCGGCGAACTGGGAGAGTTCCTCTCCAGCGTCGCTCGCGACACCAAGCGGCGCAATTGTTGGCCGGAACCGTTTATCTATGCTGACCGGCAAATAGTACGGCAAACCCTTGCTATCCAGGAGTTCGCCGGCTGGGAGCGGCAGAATCTGCTCTCGGAGTTCCACTTTATCTCCGGCGGCGCGGAATTGACCGAGGCCGGACGGATGCGGCTGCAATGGATCGTCAATGAGGCCCCCGAAGCCCATCGCCAGGTCTTCGTTCATCGCGGCAATACACCGCAAGAGACGGTAATTCGCATGCAGACGGTGCAGCGGTATGTCGCTCGATCGGGTTACGGGTCCAACGTCCCGGTGTTGGAATCGACCCGCACCGACGACGGTTGGCCGGCCGATCGCGTCAACGCCCTGGCCGCAAAGGCGGCCAGTGCCGCCATGGATCCAAAATTGATGGGCGGCAGCGGCGCCGGGGCGGCCGGCGGCGGGCATTAAACCCGGCAAATTTTACCCAGTCCGCCAAAACGGGTAGAGATTTTCCCAGTTTAGAACCGATTGAGTTGATGATACTGGTTTTCCCGCCACGGAGGAGCGCCTTGGAAATCGCAACCCCAACGCGAAACACGATATTTGCTCTGGCCTTTGCGTGCGCGGTCGTCGTCATGGCGACCAGCCCTGCGGCTGCGCAGACCAATGGATCGTCCGGCGGGTGGTTCGGCGGCCTGTTTGGCCACTCGTCGACGCCCGCTCAGCCGCCAGCCGATTCGCCTCAGGATTCCGCCGATCCCCTGAGGGTGGACAACACCAAGAAAAAGCCGGGCGTAGAGCTCTATGTCGCCGTGGCCCATCTTTACATCACGACCGGCAAATTCGCCGAGGCCGAAGACCAGTTCCAACAGGCGCAAAAGATCGACAAGGATGACATCCGCGTCCAACTGGGATACGCAATGCTCAAGGACCAGATGAATCAGCCGGAGGAAGCGATCAAGCTCTACTTGCAGGCCGAAAAGAAGCATCCCAAGGATCCGTCGGTATACAACAATTTGGCAGTGCATTTCATACGTTACAACATGCTGCCTCAAGCGATCGAGGCCGCGAAGCACGCCGTCGAGCTCCGGCCCATGGAGCCGCGTTATCGCGACAATCTGGCCGCCTTGCTCGTTGAGACGGCGCAATTTCGGGAAGCGTTCCAGCAACTTCACGCCGTCTATGACGAGCCCACGGCGCACTACGACCTCGGCTTCCTCCTGAACAAGCGCGGGCTGAAGCCGGCCGCCCTGCAGGAGTTTACCATCGCCTTGCAGATGAGTCCCCGCATGGTCCTCGCGCGGCAATGGGTGGAGAAGCTCTCGCGAGAACGCGCGGAGCACGAAGCCACTGCTATGAGCAATGTGCCTCTGCAAGCGCCGCCGGCCATGACAGGGCCGCCGGTGATGTATCAGCGGGATTACGCGCCGCAGGCGATGGCGGCGCCGCTGCCGCCGCAACTAGCGCCGCCGCCGCAATATCGCATGGCAGAGCAGGCGCCGGCGCCCCAGCAGTACGCGGCCCCGCCGCAGTTCCAGGGACCGCAATACCAGGCGCCGGGTAACGTGCCCTTGACCGCCGGTCGCGATCCGTCCATGCCGAGGCTCGTGCCCGCCGACCCCGATGCGAGCGGACTTCGCCGGCTTCCGCCGGTGGCCGATCAGCCGCGCGAAGCTCCGGACTCCGATCAGATGGCGCCGAATCCGCCCGATTTGCGGCGATAAGTCCCGGCGCCGCTGCGTCCCGTTGCGGCCGGGCGATGCTCCCGCTCTGCTCCGCGGTCGCCCGCCGCCGCACTCCCTTTCGTCAATGGCTTCCCGCCCGGAACTTGCTCCTCCCTCCCCCGCCGCCGGATCGGGCGGCGGATCGTCTGCCGCACGCGGGGCAACGATGGAATCCGGGCCTGATGATGGTACATCGCTTTCGGCAGAATGGCCGAAGACCCGCTGCCGATCGACACGTCAACGAGGGTTCTCTCAAGTTCGGCGTGGTTTAATCGGAACATGATGATGCGGCGGTCGTTGTATCCCGCGGCGACGATCCAATGGCCGTTTTCAAACGCCAGGCCCGACGGGAATATGACCTGCTTGGGGTCTCGTTTTCCGTAACTCGTACCGACCATCGCGGTCTCGCTCGGCGTGTACAGCGGCGTGCGAGACATCCTCACGATGCGAAACGGCGGCCAAGGCTCCGTCGCGTAGCCGCCCATGAAGTACTTGATAGCGCCGTGGGCGGCGACAAAGCTATGAAAGAACCCCCACAAAAGCCCCCCATGTTCAATCAGGTTGGTTCCCCCGCGCTGATCGCCCCACCGCCACGGGCTGGCGTAGCGGGTCTCGTAGCGGGGAAGGGCCCGATCGTCTTCGATGGCGACGACGTCGTGCCGGCCTCCGGCCATCCAGTAGGTGGCGTGCAACCGGCCGGCGCAGTCGAAGAAGACCCAGTTCTTTTCCAATGGATGCTTGACGGGATACCAAAGCTGCTTGACGCTGCCCGGCCCTGCCGCGTCGACGGGGCCGATGAGCGGGCCTTGCGCGAAGGGCCGGCAGGTAATGCCGGAAAAGTACAAGTAAAGCCGGCCGCGATGGTGGAAGAACCGCGGGTCCTCGAAGCTGTGGTACGGCGGAACGCGGATTTGCAATTCCCGAAAGCTCCCCTTCACCGGGCGGTATCCGGCGTCCAAGCGGCCGAGGAAGAGGCGGCCTTCATAGTACATCCCGGTCCGATAGACCAGCAGCGTTTCGCCGCCGTGCCGGATCATCGCCGGGTTGTAGCGTTCCCTTGGCCCGATCAAAGCGGCGTCGTCCAGGAAGTCGTAATTCAAGGCTGTTCTTTCCTCACACCCAGCTATACGACGGCACGCCGCCGCTGACCGTCACTTGCAGCGTATACGTGCCATCTCCGGATGGCGGCGGCGGATAGTTGGCGGCCGTCAGGTTGCCGCTGCCGTCGGTGGTGATGTTGCCGCCGTCGAGGCTCGTCGCGCCGTACACTTGCAATTGATGGACGCCGTCGTCGGAGTTCGCGCCCACGCTCACGTTGCCGCTGGGCGCGATGACAACCGACTCGTAGTACGAATCAATCGCGCTGCCGCCGCTGCCCGACGGGGCCATTTCGAACCGCAGCGTGTTGTCGGCCTGTAGAATGATCTGCGCAGCGCTGCCGTCGAAAAGGCGGATGTCTCCCACACCGGGGGCGTAATACTTGTTGAAGCCAATCGTCGGCAAATAACCGTCGACGATCAGCCCGCCGATAATCGCACGAGCGGTCGCGAAATCGGACCCCGTTCCCAGCGGCAGGACCTGGCTCGCGGCGATAATGCACGTCTGGCCGAAGATGAGCGAATTCGACCCTAGATCGACGTTCTCCGTCGCGCCCGTGTAGGGTACGTAGCCGGTGATGACGCCGGCCAGTGCGATGAAGTTGTTGTTCAGGGCCTGCTGCGAGGAATTCAGGTCGCTCTGCGGCGTGGCGATGCGGATGCCCGAATTGTTGTAGTTCGATAAAGCGTGCATGGTTTATCTTCTCCTAGTTCCCCGCTCGCACCGGAAGAGGGCGGGTGTGCGCTTCCCGCGTCCCCTCGCCCACCGGGAGAGGCTGGGTGAGGGCTTCCAACTTCTGACTTTCCATCGACGTACAAGAGTCTGCAAGGGTTTTCAAAATCAGTGATGTCTCCTTTTCCTTCGGCATACCCGGCACCCGGTCTATGTGTGAGAGGCTATGACGGTTTGCAAATCTCGGATGTCTCCGTTCCGCTTTCGTTTTCTTTTCCGTTCCTCCCGTCTCTCCCAAAGTACGCAACCGACTCGGGCCGTTGCAAAAGATAGTATGTTACCAAGAGATACGCTGCGCAAAACACAAACCTATGAATATCCGCGAGCCAACCAGCCGCATCGGCGGAGCCTTTGGAAAAAAAAGTAACGCCGCAGATTAACAGCGCGAGCGCCGCGAATAACGCAGACATCCCGCCGACGGCCGCAGCAAACGTTGTTCCGATCATCCACGCAAGTTTTCTTCTCGAAACAACCCCATACAACACCAACATTCCCCAAAGAAAATAGATAATTGCGAACCAGCAGAACGCGGAGCCGCGGGCAACGCATACAACGCCTGAGATGCCCTGGTGTACGGCCGCAACGCCGGCGGCAAGGGATGCAAGTATCAATGCTTTCGGTACGTTGCCAAACATTTAACTGAGCCTCACTCTAGTGGGTTCCTCCACGAACCACTTGGGCGGTCACTTTCCGTCGGCGGACTCGGTTCGGGCGGAGGCGGCGTAGGCTTCTTTGGCGGCGGCTGACAAGGTGCTGGTCGCGGGCCGGCCGGCTTGCGTATCTGGCAGCCGTCCTTGCATTTATTTTGCGCTTCACGTGCCGGGCCCAACAGCTTGTTCAAACACAGGTCGAAAGTTGGTCCGGCGTACAATAAACCCTGTTCGGAAAAAGGGAGACTCCAGACGGCGCAGATGGTCCCCGCCAAGAATTCCGCAGCGTGGAAGCTATTGTCGCAGTTCGCCACGCATCCGTCATACGATTGCCACGACTTTGCCACGTTAGCTTGTCCCTCGGATCCAATGCCCTCTCGAACGAGAATGGGGCCGGCGCATTGCTCATCGGAGAGCGCGGCTAAACCGTAAGGATCGGTTACCGCGGCTGGCGAGTTCACGCAGTAGCTGTAAAGCATCGCCATCTCCCATTCGAACTTCAACACGTCGGTTACGCCAAAAAAGGACGCGGGGTCGAGGTCTGCACCGAGCGTAGCATACTCAGCTATCGCACCGCTTCTGTCGGTCAGTGGGCTCTCCAATAGCGGGTCCCTGCTCAAAAACCTCCCCAGCGCCGGCGAATAGTACCGCCGCTTGTAATAGTACAAGCCTGTCTCGGCATCGTACCGCTGACCGGTGAAGAGGAACTGGCAGAGGGAGTTGGAGACCTGGCGGGCGTTGTCGGCCCACCAGTTGTCGTCGGTGCCGGCGGCGTTGAAGATCAACGTTCTGCCGTAGGCGTCAAAATCGTAGGCTTCCTGGATCGTGACCGACTCCTCCGTGACCGTCACCGTTGCCGTCGTGCGGTAGAGAAGGTCCTGCAGCGCGTAGTACGTGCCGGCGTCGTAGGTCTTCGCGGTTTCGCCCGAACCGGTCGTGATGGAGACGAGCGTGGTGATCTGGATAAGCTCGTCCAGATAGATGCCCCACACATACTGCGCGATCGCCGCATCGCCGCCTTCTGCCGCGGGATTGCGGTCCTCGAAACACCGCCAGCCGGAGTAGATGAAATCGGTGTTCGTGCTGCCGACCGTCTTGCGGATGCGGCGATTGAGGGCGTCGTAATAATAGCCGCTGACAGCTTCCTCGCCGCTGTTCACGGCAATCAGCCGGTTCAGCGCGTCCCAGACATAAGAAAACGTCCCGTCGTTCGTCAGGTTGCCATTGAGGTCATACGACGGATTGACCAGCTCGCTGATCGTCGGATTGCTGATGCGCGTGATTTCGTTCAGGCCGTTGTGCTGGCGGGTCTCGGTTTGCGGCGAACCGCCCTCGGGCGTGAAGACGGTATTCCGCCAGTTGCCAAGGCTGTCCAGCAGATAGCTCCGCTGCGTGAACGTGTTCGGAAGCGCGATCGGCGTGACTATCGACCCGCCGCCGTTGCCGCCGTCCCCGCCGGTCGCGCTGAGCACGCCGCGCTGGTATTGCAAGAGGCGGTCCAAGGAATCGTAACCGCCCTGCGGAATCTGGTTCACGTCGTACGGCTCGTAGAGACTGCTCCGATCTTCGGCGTGCAGCGCCCTTTCGTAGAGCTTGTTGCTGGCGCGGTCGTAGGCCGTGGTGAAGCCGACGAGTCCTGGCGCACACTGGCCTCTTGCACCGTGCCGGCAGCACCCCATCTCACTCGTTGTACAACTCGCCATTACCACGATTTGCTACCCTTCCGAAATCTGCCGCCTGTCGCCTCTTCGTTCCGCCAATAAAATAATCAGTGTCGCCCAATTTTCCGAACCGTCGGTATTAATTGGACTTATCCCCTTTTTTCCTCCGTCTGTGCCCTTTTTTCCTTTTACTCGATATCCTCTGGGGTTCCGCGTCGCTCGCGATAGCGTATGGCGCGCCATCCTCCCTGAGTCGCGTTTTCGTGTACCCTGCGCACTTCGGATGCGCGGCACGAAAGGCCCTCCGAGCTTCCGCGGACTCAAAGTGCTCGCGTGCGATCAGATGGGATAACCGGAGGCGCCTCTTTGCGCGGAGACGTGCGGCGGGAAAGCTCAATCCGGTACCAACCGCTACAAATACCGTACCGAATTGCAAGCACGCAGCAGCAAAGGCACGGCCTTAAGTTGATCTGAAGCAATAGATCATCGTCGGAACCGGACTCGTACCAGTATACCACGTGGCGCACGAAGTCCTTTGACTCTTCGACCACGTGTCGGTAGCGCGTCAAAGCTTGCCAGCCAAGGGCTAGGCAAAACTCTTGCAGCCTTTCCGGTACTTCTTCTTCGTGAACTGTCGTCCTCATAAAACCCGCGCGTCGCGATCGACAGGACAACTTGATATTCGTAACGCGACAGGTCGCTCCTTGACAAGTCATGGGTCCCCCTTGCAATAACAATGGGAGTAGGCACTTTTCCGGTACGGAAGTGATTTGCACGATGACCGGCTCATCCTTTCAATAGGATACGGGCCCTCGGTTTCGCCGGTGTTGGGGTTCTTTTTGAGACACATGCAGTAGCAGTCCTTCTTCGTATCGTCCGGCTGGCGTGGAGGGCCTGGCGGGGGATTCACACCACCGGGGTTAGGATCGCATCCATAGCGTGGCTCCGTTTCGCCGGTGGGCGTCGCATTAAGAATGACCCCGAAGAAGGTGGCGCAGCCGGCTGCGGCTGCTCCCGCTCCGCCCGTCGCCAATCCAGCGAGCCTCTGAAGCAACGTCGGTACAGGCGGCGCAAGCAACAAGGTTTCGGCTTGCGACGCGCCGCCCGGGACCATGGTGCCCTGGGGGCCGGACACGGTGCCCATCCAGTACCAGCCGCTGTCCGAACAGGCTTTCGAGCACCCGGAAGCGTCGTCGGCCTGCGCGGCGCCGATGCCCTCGGGGTGCTCCGTAGTCGCGCAGTCGCACCACACCAGGCCCAAGGGGTCGGAACGGCCGACCGGCGAGCTCCCCGCGTACTGGTAGACGCTCGTGTCGCTTTGGGTCAAGATCGGATCCCTGCTCAAGAACCTCCCCAGCGCCGGCGAGTAATACCGCCGCTTGAAATAGTACAGCCCCGTCTCGGAATCGAAGCGCTGGCCGGTGAAGAGGAACTGGCAGAGAAGAGTTGGAAACCTGACGGGCGTTGTCGGCCCACCAGTTGTCGTCGGTGCCGGCGACGTTGAAGATCAGCGTCCTGCCGTAGGCGTCGAAATCGTAGGCTTCCTGGATCGCAGCCGATTCGTCGGTGATCGTCACCGTCGCCGTCGTGCGGTAGAGAAGGTCCTGGAGCGGGTAGTAGGTGCCGGCGTCATAGGTCTTCGCGGTTTCGCCCGAACCGGTAGTAATCGGGACGAGTGTCGTAATCTGTAAAACCTCGTCCAGATAGATGCCCCACAAGTATTGAATAATCGGCGTGTCGGTCGAACTTTCCTCGCCGCCGTTGGGGTTGCGGTCCTCAAAACACCGCCAGCCGGAGTAGATGAAATCGGTGTTCGTGCTGCCGACCGTCTTGCGGATGCGGCGGTTGAGGGCATCGTAATAATAGCCGCTGACAGCTTCCTCGCCGCTGTTCACGGCAATCAGCCGGTTCAGCGCGTCCCAGACATACGAAAACGTCTCGTCGTTCGTCAGGTTGCCGTTGGAATCGTAGGACGGATTGACCAGCTCGCTGATCGTCGAATTGCTGATGCGCGTGATTTCGTTCAGGCCGTTGTGCTGGCGGGTCTCGGTTTGCGGCGAACCGCCCTCGGGCGTGAAGACGGTATTCCGCCAGTTGCCAAGGCTGTCCAGAAGATAGCTCCGCTGCGTGAACGTGTTCGGAAGCGCGATCGGCGTGACTATCGACCCGCCGCCGTTGCCGCCGTCCCCGCCGGTCGCGCTGAGCACGCCGCGCTGGTACTGCAAGAGGCGGTCCAAGGAATCGTAACCGCCCTGCGGAATCTGGTTCACGTCGTACGGCTCGTAGAGACTGCTGCGCTCTTCGGCGTGCAGGGCGCGCTCGTAAAGCTTGTTGCTGGCGCGGTCGAAAGCGGTGGTGAAGCCGACGACGGCGCTGGAATTTGCGTATCCGCCTTCGCTCGATAGTGAAACAGGAGCATCTCCGACACTATCAAATTCAGAAACCGCTCGCATGTTATTATCAGTCGTCATCATTTTCAATCGGTGGTGTCCGCCTTTCCGTTCCAGAGTGAGGACTCGATCGACAGCGTGTCGTTCGTCAATTCTTCGGATCCGAGACTCCGCTTCCTATCGGCACGGGGCGTAGTGAATCCAGAATCTCGGAGCCGATCTTGTCGCGAGATCTCACCTCCAAGGATTTGATCACCTCGGTGTGTTTGGGAAACAGGAGGTCCTTGCCGCGAAATCAAAGGCGATGTCACGGAAGGTCAATTCTTCGGCAACATTGGGATACTTTTTGATATCGGGATAGATCGCAATCCTTTTAAGCGGCTGCTTGTCGCCCGCCAATCCCACCTCGATGACCACGAACACGTTGGTCTTTTCCTTGTACAGCGATTCGCGCACTAGGGATGACTTAAAGTCAGTCGCCTTTTCTCGCAGCCGCCACTTGGAATCGCGAGTTTTCGACAGACATGGCGTTGGCATTTGCCTCACGGAGCACATCCAGCATTTGAATGCCAAAGCTCGCGACGGAAGCAAATGACTTGGTTTGATCGCGGGCGAGTCGAAAGGCAGCGTCCGGCTTATCGCCAGCAACGTGTGCGAAGTCGATTATTCGGACGCCTCGAGCGCGCACTTCGTCCGCCTTCATGCCTCGTAAGTGTCGCCAATACTCGACCGTCTGCAATTGGCCCCCTTCGAGCCAGTACCAACATGTCGGACCTTTCCCCGAATCGACCTCATGTATGTAGTAGAAGTCCGATTTGTGCCAGGCAATCGTCAATTCTACAGGCGGCTGTTTGCCAATCCCTCCCATCATCCCGGCCCATACTACCAGCGTCGCCCTTATGCAAGCTCGTTTCTCCGTACCGAGGCGTTGCTGCAAGGAAGCCAACGAACCCAGCGCGCTCGGTTCTGACGAACGGCAAACCGAGATCGCGCTCAGCGTCTGCAGTACGGCAATGTATACACAGCTTCTCCCGATGCGGCCTGCTGGTCGAGCCGTGAGCACTTCAGGCGGCGCGGCACCGCGCTAGCGAAAACGGCCCGCATGCTTTCGCAACAACGATTACTCTTAGTGTTCATATCATCAACCATTCACGGAAGCTTACACGGAACTTCCGGATAACAGGGGTTCGGCACAGAAGGAACTGTGTGGCCTGGCTTAATTGGTATAGCGCTCGTGCCCAAAGGCGTTTTGCACGCCAACTTGAATCCGGGGAGGTTAGGCGGGACTAACCAAGGCAGTTGATTGCGCACACCGCATGCGTCAATACATGCCTGCTCCCTGTAATAGAGACAGTCGCAAGTGAAACCGAGGTTGCGCAGATTCGCACATGGACTGACATCGGGTCCCTTAAGCTTTTGGGCAGACGGCAGATTGGACTGAATACAGGCTCTCGCACAATTCGCCTGCGCGCTGCCACCCGCGGTCATGCAGAACCAGTAAGCATTACATCCCCAAATAACCCCGGCGTCGCAATAGCTCTTATAAATACCGCATCCCGCGGGCGTGGGCGGTTTCCCGTTCCCCGGCGCAGGCATTTGCGGCGCGGGGCAGTTCGCAGGCGCTGCCGGGTCGAGTTGAGGCGCAGCAAGCCCGAACGGGTCCAGGCACTTCGCCGGCGCATCGCTACAGTAAGAGTAGTCGTTCTCGCTCTTTGCGGCAAGTCCAACGGGGATTCCTGCATCCACATATTCCCGGCTGTAAAGGGCGTCCACGCCGTTGTCACGAGCAGGCTCGAGTGGATCGGAGCTAATGAACCGGCCCAGCAGCGGCGAATAGTACCGCCGCTTGTAATAGTACAGCCCCGTCTTGGAATCGAAGCGCTGGCCAGTGAAGAGGAACTGGCAGAGGGAGTTGGAGACCTGAACGGGCGTTGTCGGCCCACCAGTTGTCGTCGGTGCCGGCGGCGTTGAAGATCAACGTCCTGCCGTAGGCGTCGAAATCGTAGGCCTCCTGGATCACCGCCGATTCTTCGTTAATCGTCACCGTCGCCGTCGTGCGGTAGAGAAGGTCCTGCAGCGCGTAGTACGTGCCGGCGTCGTAGGTCTTCGCGGTTTCGCCCGAACCGGTCGTGATCGGGACGAGCGTGGTAATCTGTAAAACCTCGTCCAGATAGATGCCCCACAAGTATTGAACAATCGCCGTATCGTCGAACTTTCTGCCGCCGTTGGGGTTGCGGTCCTCAAAACAGCGCCAGCCGGAGTAGATGAAATCGGTGTTCGTGCTGCCGACCGTCTTGCGGATGCGGCGGTTCAAGGCATCGTAATAATATCCACCGACAACTTCCTCGCCGCTGTTCACGGCAATCAGCCGGTTCAGCGCGTCCCAGACATACGAAAACGTGCTCGTCGTTCGTCAGGTTGCCGTTGAGTCGTAGGACGGATTGGCCAGCTCGCTGATCGTCGAATTGCTGATGCGCGTGATTTCGTTCAGGCCGTTGTGCTGGCGGGTCTCGGTTTGCGGCGAACCGCCCTCGGGCGTGAAGACGGTATTCCGCCAGTTGCCAAGGCTGTCCAGAAGATAGCTCCGCTGCGTGAACGTGTTCGGAAGCGCGATCGGCGTGACTATCGACCCGCCGCCGTTGCCGCCGTCCCCACCGACCGGGCTGAGCACGCCCCGCTGGTATTGCAAGAGGCGGTCCAAGGAATCGTAGCCGCCCTGCGGAATCTGGTTCACGTCGTACGGCTCGTAGAGGCTGCTCCGCTCCTCGGCGTGCAGCGCCCTTTCGTAGAGCTTGTTGCTGGCGCGGTCGTAGGCCGTGGTGAAGCCGACGACGGCAGGTGCGCTTTGACCTGGTGTGCCGTGCGGACGGCACCGCAACCCATTCGTTGCACAACTCGCCATTACCACGATTCGCTAGCCTCCCGAAATCTGCCTGCGCGAAACCTTCTCGTTTCGCCAATAATCTGTGATGTCCCCTTTTCCGCTTCTTGTCCGCTTCACGGTGTCTCCTTCATTCACTTCTTCGTCTTCGCGGGCGATTGAAACGTGACATTGCTACAACCAATCGATGCAATCGTACTTGCGCGGCGGCTTTCAGCGTCGATATAGAGGACGTCGTATTCAGGTCTACCGTTCTTCAGATTTACGGCCGTCACGACGCCGCTGCCTCCCAGGCACAGCCGTAACCGGGACATTGTTCTCGCTGTGCATGGGATTTGCACCGCTGGCGTGCCGTCCATGGCAGCGACGTACAACCGCGGCTCGTACCCCCTAAAAAAGAGTACTTGCGTGCTTTTTGCCCCAAGAAACTTGCGCCATACCCAACGGCGAGTTTCTTTTCGGTATTCTTCTCGGTATCGATCACCCAAATCTCCTGCCCAGGCGTTCGCCGAAGCGTCAATAGCAGTTTGCCGTCAAAGGATGCGTCGAGCGGCGTTCCTGTCCCTTGTATTCTACTACGACTGCCCGCTTTGCCGGCTATGTCCATACGCCACAGTTTCTCTGACTCCCAACAGATTACTGATCGCGAATCGCCGGAAAAGACCGCGAAATCCCCGATGCCAACTGGTGCGCGACCGGGATCGTTCAGGCGCAATAGATAGACTTGAGCACCCAATCCGAAGCCCATGGATGGCTCTGCGCGTGAGAAGAGAAGAAAACGGCCGTCGCGGGATATGTCGATCGGAGAATCGATGAAATCTCCGCGTGTGAGCTGCGTTGCGTGCGCCCCGTCGGAGCCCACAATCCAAACGTGCGAGCGCTGGTCGTGTTCACGAACGTAAATGATACGTTTGCCGTCCGGAGTGAAAATCGGGTGCGATTCGAAGTCGTCACTATCCGTCAGGCGGGCCGGACTGACTGTGCCGCTCTTGATCGCATAAATGTCCCCATTACCCGTACACGCGGAAGCATACGCCAAGTACTGACCATCCGGCGAAAGCGATACGCCTCCCGTGTCGAACATTCCCCCGCTCTTATAGTGTTGCCAACTATCCTGGCCCGTCCCTCTCATGCAGCCAGCCAGAGTCAGCAGAGCACAATAGGCAACCCATTTTGCGGCATGGGACGAATGGGCGTGCCGCGCACAGTCTAACGAACCTGGGCGAAGCGCGATATTCTTCAAACCTCTGTTGACGGATGGAAAGGGTCCTATCATAGCATCGTTCCTGGAGAGTTCACACCTACCGCAACTACTGGTGATAATAAACTCGGCGTCCTAGCAAAACACAAGGTTAATGGTCTGCTTCATCTTGTTGCATTGATACGCTTGCACTTCGTCATTGGGGTGTTCAGCATCGCAGTTGACCGCGTTTGCCGCCTTGCAAAGCGCGGCGTTGCACGCACTATACTTTGTGCAGACATCCCACGGGCCGAACAAGCAGCAATCGTGAACCGCACACGCTTCGTCTAGTGCGTCCACTGGCGTAGGCTGCTCATCTGGCCACTGCACTGGCACTTTTTTGCCGCTCGGTCCGCTGCATGTCGCCTTCCGGAATGGCCCGCAATAGTAACCGTATCCGATCGGTGTAGGAGGGTCGGGTGGCGGCGATTGTGTACTTCGTGGCGATTTGTGCCGTGCGGGGGGCTTTGGCGGAATCGAAGCAGGAGGTGATTGTGGCGGCGGCGCTTGCGAGTTTCCACACGCCGCGGCGAATGAACTGTACGCGGCCTGTATTTGTTTTTCGGTTGAGAGTGGATTATTCACAACCTGCTCGTAGTTCTGTCTTGCGCTTAGACAGCTAGCCAATCCCGTCGGATCGGTACGCCGCGCCGGATTTTCGGCCACGTAGCTGAGCAGGTTGGAGTCGTCTTTAGTCAAGCCGATCGGGTCCCTGCTCAAAAACCTCCCCAACGCCGGCGAGTAATACCGCCGCTTGAAATAGTACAGCCCCGTCTCGGAATCGAAGCGCTGGCCGGTGAAGAGGAACTGGCAGAGAGAGTTGGAAACCTGACGGGCGTTGTCGGCCCACCAGTTGTCGTCGGTGCCGGCGACGTTGAAGATCAGCGTCCTGCCGTAGGCGTCGAAATCGTAGGCTTCCTGGATCACAGCCGATTCTTCGTTGATCGTCACCGTCGCCGTCGTGCGGTAGAGAAGGTCCTGGAGCGGGTAGTAGGTGCCGGCGTCATAGGTCTTCGCGGTTTCGCCCGAACCGGTAGTAATCGGGACGAGTGTCGTAATCTGTAAAACCTCGTCCAGATAGATGCCCCACAAGTATTGAATAATCGGCGTGTCGGTCGAACTTTCCTCGCCGCCGTTGGGGTTGCGGTCCTCAAAACACCGCCAGCCGGAGTAGATGAAATCGGTGTTCGTGCTGCCGACCGTCTTGCGGATGCGGCGGTTGAGGGCATCGTAATAATAGCCGCTGACAGCTTCCTCGCCGCTGTTCACGGCAATCAGCCGGTTCAGCGCGTCCCAGACATACGAAAACGTCTCGTCGTTCGTCAGGTTGCCGTTGGAGTCATAGGACGGATTGACCAGCTCGCTGATCGTCGAATTGCTGATGCGGCGTGATTTCGTTCAGGCCGTTGTGCTGGCGGGTCTCGGTTTGCGGCGAACCGCCCTCGGGCGTGAAGACGGTATTCCGCCAGTTGCCAAGGCTGTCCAGAAGATAGCTCCGCTGCGTGAACGTGTTCGGAAGCGCGATCGGCGTGACTATCGACCCGCCGCCGTTGCCGCCGTCCCCACCGACCGGGCTGAGCACGCCCCGCTGGTATTGCAAGAGGCGGTCCAAGGAATCGTAGCCGCCCTGCGGAATTTGATTGCATCGTACGGCTCGTAGAGGCTGCTCCGCTCCTCGGCGTGCAGCGCCCTTTCGTAGAGCTTGTTGCTGGCGCGGTCGTAGGCCGTGGTGAAGGCGACGCGCCCTACTGCGCGCTCGACGCTTGCGCCTGCCGGCGGTTCCACAGTTCACTCATTGTTCGGCTTGCAACCACCACGACACAACCCTTCCAAATTCTGCCGGCCTGCCACCCTTCCGCTTGCCAACACTCGGCGATGCCCCTTATTCGGCCACGTAAATATTGATTGGACTAATCCGCCTCTTTTACTCGCTTCTTCTCCCCTGCGTCGCGAACTTCCGATTCGAGACTGTCGGACACCCTTTCGATGTCAAGTTCCGCATTCGTGCGCACATCTTCGCGCTCCGACAGTAGGAAATAAGGCCAAATCGTGTTGATACCGAATGCGGGACCGATCCAATGATCGATCCACCTTTGGCGGATGAGCAGCAAGCCGACGATTGCTATCGAGAGATTCATTGTAACCCAGATCCCTACTAAAGTCAGTTTCCCGGTCGTCGGAACGAAGCGCCACCGACGATGCGAATTCGTCCATCGCCAAACCAAATAATGGACTAGACCAACAAACAGCACAATTGTCACGTCAAACATCTAGGAATTGCAGACATCAGCGCCTTGCGCATCGCAGCCAACCTGGACAACAGGCGGTTGTGCGGGTGGTGGAGGAATCGGAGTCGGCTTCGGCACGTCCTTCTTGCAGTTGTTTAAGCAGTCCTGGTATCCCAATAGCGCGAATGTAGCAGTTACCGCCGCCGTCGTGGCACACATCGCAAAGCAGGGAAGAATACACCATGCATACCAGGGTGTGGGCAGAAAAACCGCGCAAATCCTGATACACAAAAAATTGCATGAAAGAAGCGAAGCGCCAACGCCAGTAATCTTTGCGGTAAATATCGCTTTACACTGGTCTTCGCAGGTTAGTCCGAGAACGCCTGCCGTCCCTGGCGCGGCCAGGCCGTAACTGCTTCCATCTGAAACTGCGGCGGACATGTCACCCACTTGCAGTCCCAACGGGTCAACGAACCGATTTGGCGAACTTCCCGCGTATTGGTACAGGCTCGTGTCGCTTTGGGTCACGACCGGATCCCTGCTCAAAAACCTTCCCAGCACAGGCGAATAATACCGCCGCTTGTAATAGTACAAGCCTGTCTCGGAATCGTACCGCTGGCCGGTGAAGAGGAATTGGCAGAGCGAGTTGGAAACCTGACGGGCGTTGTCGGCCCACCAGTTGTCGTCGGTGCCGACGGCGTTGAAGATCAGCGTTTTGCCGTAGGCGTCGAAATCAAAGACTTCCTGGATCACCGCCGATTCGTCGTTAATCGTCACCGTCGCCGTCGTGCGGTAGAGAAGATCCTGCAAGGGGTAGTACGTGCCGGCGTCGTAGGTCGTCGCGGTTTCGCCCGAACCGGTCGTGATGGAGACGAGCGTGGTGATCTGGATTAGCTCGTCCAGATAGATGCCCCACAGGTACTGAATAATCGGCGTGTCA
Source organism: uncultured Planctomycetia bacterium (assembly GCA_963780045.1). Taxonomy (GTDB): domain Bacteria; phylum Planctomycetota; class Planctomycetia; order Pirellulales; family Thermoguttaceae; genus JANXQG01. The sequence continues at coordinate 628,382 of CAVZZZ010000001.1, forward strand.
GTCGAACTTTCCTCGCCGCCGTCCGGGTTGCGGTCCTCAAGACAGCGCCAGTCGAGGTAGATGCAATCCGTCGTGCCGTCGGGAATCGTGCCGGAAAGGCCGCCGTTGGAAACCACTTTGCGAATACGACGGTTCAGCGCGTCATAAAAATACGCGCCGATTGTCGCCGAGTCGCTTAGGCGATCGACCTGCACCACGCGGTTCAAAGCGTCCCACGTCATCGCGCGAACGCCGTCGTTTAGCAAGTTGCCGTTGGAATCGTAGGACGGATTGACCAGCTCGCTGATCGTCGGATTGCTGATGCGCGTGATTTCGTTAAGGCCGTTGTGCTGGCGGGTTTCGGTTTGCGCGGAACCGCCCTCGGGCGTGAAGGCGGTATTGCGCCAGTTGCCGAGGCTGTCCAGAAGATAGCTCCGCTGCGTGAACGTGTTCGGAAGCGCGATCGGCGTGACTATCGACCCGCCGCCGTTGCCGCCGACCGGGTTGAGCACGCCCCGCTGGTACTGCAAGAGCCGGTCCAAGGAATCGTAGCCGCCCTGCGGAATCTGGTTCACGTCGTACGGCTCGTAGAGACTGCTCCGCTCTTCGGCGTGCAGGGCGCGCTCGTAAAGCTTGTTGCTGGCGCGGTCGTAGGCCGTGGTGAAGCCGACGAGTCCTGGCCGCGCACTGGCCTCTTGCACCGTGCCGACAGCACCCCATCTCACTCGTTGTACAACTCGCCATTACCACGATTCGCTAGCCTCCCGAAATGTGCCTGCGCGAAACCTTCTCGTTTCGCCAATAATCTGTGATGTCCCCTTTTCCGCTTCCTCCTATTGCTATAAGTCGCCCAACGGCTTGGTATCTATCGGAGTCTTACAGACGATGATTTCCGCGTGGGTGATCCCAGGCGCTGCGTTCAGAAAGGTGATTCCGACCTTAGCTTTCGCATTACGCTCCCCAGCGATGTAGAACAGGTAATGTGCATTGGGAACGCCGTACAATCCGGTCGCATCCCGACCAGGGTCAATGCCGCCGATTTCGGTATTCGGTTTGTCAGAAGAGTTAAGCTTCACCTCAACTGCGTTTTTGCCCCTCGTCAGCGCATTCCAGATATCAGGTGGACATTGAAGATAAATGGCATTCGCTCCGTTGCCGCTCAGCGATTGGACCTCAATCGTTACAGCCTCTCCGTGTTGGATTGCAATTGGTATTTTCTGCCGCACCCAGTACATTTCAGGCGGCTGTTGGAAATACGACGATACCGCCCACACAACGACACACGCGGGTAGCGCGCACGCAATGATACACGCGACCAAGAGACGCCGGTTCGTTTTCATTTTGTCTACCATCCGACCGCGTTTGGGGGGGTCGTTGTCGGCGGAGGCTGGTACGTTTGAGGAAAACACACCGGACCGCACGGTGACAGAACCGTGACGGGAGCTTGCGGAATTGGATCCACGCTACAGCCCGCGGAGTTCAGCATGTTATGCGCGTAGGTGTTCGAGTTCGGGCCAGTCGCAAAATATGGCGGCGGTTTCACGGTATCATGGTAGTTCTGTATGGACTTTTGGACCTGGGGGCACGACTGGCCTGGGCATGAGACCGGGTAGTCTTTATCTCCCGGCGGCAGCGCTTGAGGTCCGACGTTCGGGGGCGGATAGGGTTTAGCGGTGCCGCAAGCCGCGCGACACGAACTGCCGCCGCCCAGACCATATTCCACTCCGTTTGGCGCAGATAACTCCGCAATGCCACCCCCCGCTCATGACCGGTCCGCACCGAATCTTGATGTTGCACGAAGCGCCGGCGGTCGGCGGCGGTGCATTTGGCGGAGTCATCATGCACTGCCCGGTTTCCGCCACGACGCGCGCGATGCCGCCGCCTTGCCCCGCGCCGCACCCCGAACTCGATTCGAACTGCATTCCCATTGGATCACCGTAGCGGCTCGGTGAACTACCAGCATACGCTTGCAGGTTTGGTGCATCCGTATCAAAAAGCTCGGGATCCCTGCTCAGAAATCGGCCCAGCGCCGGCGAGTAATAGCGCCGCTTGTAATAGTACAGCCCCGCCTCGGAATCGAAGCGCTGGCCGGTGAAGAGGAACTGGCAGAGGGAGTTGGAGACCTGGCGGGCGTTGTCGGCCCACCAGTTGTCGTCGGTGCCGGCGACGTTGAAGATCAGCGTCCTGCCGTAGGCGTCGAAATCGTAGGCCTCCTGGATCACCGCCGATTCTTCGTTAATCGTCACCGTCGCCGTCGTGCGGTAGAGAAGGTCCTGCAGCGCGTAGTACGTGCCGGCGTCGTAGGTCTTCGCGGTTTCGCCCGAACCGGTCGTGATCGGGACGAGTGTCGTAATCTGTAAAACCTCGTCCAGATAGATGCCCCACACATACTGCGCGATCGCCGCATCGCCGCCTTCTGCCGCGGGGTTGCGGTCCTCAAAACAGCGCCAGCCGGAGTAGATGAAATCGGTGTTTGTGCTGCCGACCGTCTTGCGGATGCGGCGATTGAGGGCGTCGTAATAATAGCCGCCGACAACTGTCTCACCGCTGTTCACCGCAACCAGCCGGTTCAGCGCGTCCCAGACATACGAAAACGTGCCGTCGTTCGTCAGGTTGCCGTTGAGGTCATAGGACGGATTGGCCAGCTCGCTGATCGTCGGATTGCTGATGCGCGTGATTTCGTTCAGGCCGTTGTGCTGCCGGGTCTCGGTTTGCGACGAACCGCCAACGGGCGTGAAGGCGGTATTGCGCCAGTTGCCAAGGCTGTCCAGAAGATAGCTCCGCTGCGTGAACGTGTTCGGAAGCGCGATCGGCGTGACTATCGACCCGCCGCCGTTGCCGCCGTCCCCACCGACCGGGCGGAGCACGCCCCGCTGGTACTGCAAGAGGCGGTCCAAGGAATCGTAGCCGCCCTGCGGAATCTGGTTCACGTCGTACGGCTCGTAGAGACTGCTCCGATCTTCGGCGTGCAGCGCCCTTTCGTAGAGCTTGTTGCTGGCGCGGTCGTAGGCCGTGGTGAAGCCGACGACGGGTTGGAAGGGAACTTCGAAGCCGAAACAGCGGTACGCTTTCGAAATCATGCGGCCGGCGCCATCGTACCCGAGCCGGTCCGCCGTCGCCGAATCGGACGCCGCCCAGGGCGGGTTCGGCACGCCGGGCGATCCGCCTTGCACCGCGCTGTTGAGCCCGACATTGTTCATCCAATCAACGACGATTACCTCGTAGGCAAACTCGCACCGCTGTGCCAACATGTTTGGCAAGGTCCGCCGCAAATGGTGCAGCCGGCCCTTGCAGGGCACGATAATACTGGCCAGCGGCAATAAAGCGGCGGGGCGGGCATAGTTGGCCGCCGTCGGAGCGTCGGGCTGGATCGCGGCGAACCCCATGTTCGGTCCAAGGTGGGAATAGTTGTCTCCCCGGCGTGCATCCTATTCGGGCCGCATCGGACCGTCAAGCTTCCGCCGGTGGCCGATCAGCCGCGCGAATCTCCGGACTCCGATCAGATGGCGCCGAATCCGCCCGATTTGCGGCGGTAGTTGGCAATGCCCCTCTGCTATGGGAATTTTCTCCCGGCGGGTCTATAATTGCGATGTTGGAATTGTCGCAACCCGCACGGATGGCTGCCCATGCCGTTGGCCGATCGCTGCCTGCAAAACTTCGATCCTTCCGTCCGCACGCGCGGATTCCATTACTATCGCGAACGTCAGGTTCAGCTCTGCGATTCCCCGAGAAACGAGCTTCACGCGGTCGTCCAGGGAGGCGGCAACTACCAAGTGTTTCTCGATTGGGGATTCAGCCGCGAGCAATTGGCCGTCTGCTGTACTTGCCCGTACTACGCTGACAAGGGCTTCTGCAAGCACATTTGGGCGACGATCTTGGCAGCCGATTCCGTGGTGCCGGCCCACGGGGCCGCAAGCCGCTGGAAATGCTGGCGATGGAGCCGGACGATTACGTCGAATCCAACGGCGACTCGTGGATCGACGATGATGACGACGACTTTGAAAACGACGACCTAGAAGCTGACCATTTTCAGGACGATAATAAGTCGCGCCGCACGGCCAAGCCCGCAGGCAAGCCGCGGAAGCCGCCTCAGGCCTCAAGCCTTGCGCCGCCGAAGAAAAAATGGCAACAGCAACTTGCTTGGGCGGGTGAAGCGGAGCCGGAAGAAGAGCCGCCGGTCTTGGCCGCCGACGGGCGGACGCGCGAAATCTGGTATATACTGGACGCCTTGTCCGGCCAGAACATCAGCGAGCCGGTGCTGCTGCTGTATCAGCGCGAGGCCCGATCCAACGGCAAGCTCGGCAAGTTGAAGCAATTCTCGCTGCGGCCCTACGACATCGATCGCCTGGTGACCGGGCCCGACGCGGAAATCTTGAAGCTGCTCTTGGGCTATCAAAGCCTGGACGACGATGACTACGGCTACGGTTACAGCTACTCGCCCCGCGTATCGGAAGTCCCCCTGCCCAAAGGCGCAACAGTTTCTCCTGCCGAAGTTGGCCGCAACGGGGCGGCTGGCGCGGATCGAACCGCCGGAGGTAATGCAACCCGATCCGGAGAATCTTCGCCCGTTGGCTTGGGATGACGGACCGCCATGGCGATTCCGGCTGGACATCGCCCGCGACGACCAGCGGCAGTTGTGGGCACTCAGCGGCCAACTCTATCGCGAGAGTGGCGAGTGCCTGCCGCTGGGGGCCTCGCGCACGATCTTCAAACAGGGCATCGTCGTCTTCGAGGACCGCTTGGCGCTGATGGAGACCGCCGGCGTGACGCGGATGATCGAGGCCCTGCAAAAGACGCCGCGCGTGGAAGTTCCCTACAAGGACCGCTGGGAGCTGGTGCGTCGGCTGTGGCAACTGCCCGCGGCCCCGGAAATGAACCTGCCGGACGAGCTCCGCGCGGAGGAAGTCGCCATGCCTCCGCAAGGCCGGCTGAAGGTTGACAAGCCGGAGCGGTACGATCCCTACCGGCTGCCCGGCCGCGTCGATTTCCTTTACGGAGACAAGGCCGTGGCGGCGCACGACACCGCGCGGGGAATAGTCGATGACGACAAGCAACGGATCATCGTCCGCGACCGGCCGCGGGAGCGCGAGCTGGCCGCGTCGCTGGCCGCGCGGCACGTGCGGCCCACGGACGCGGGGCGGAGCGACCGCTACAACGTCTGGATGAGCAGCTCTCATGCGCCGGCCGCATTGGAGGCGCTGATCAACGAGGGCTGGGTCGTCGAGGCCCAAGGCTTCCACATCCGCCGCGCCGGCACGTTCCGCATGAACGTCACTTCGGGCGTGGACTGGTTCGACCTTGCCGGCACGATCGACTTCGACGGCCTGCAGGCGGAACTGCCCGAAATCCTCCAGGCCCTCCGCCTCGGGCAGAACTACGTGCGGCTGAGCGACGGCTCGCGGGGTTTGCTGCCGCGGGAGTGGCTGGCAAAGTTCGCCTCGATGATCGAGCTGGGAAAGGCCGAGGATGGCGCGATCCGCTTTCGCTCCTCGCAGGCCCTGCTGCTGGACGCGCTCTTGGCGGCGCAAGAGCAAGTCACTGTCGATGCCCCCTTCGCGCGGCTTCGCCAAAACCTGCGCAGCTTCAACGGCATCGGCCCGGCCGGCGAGCCGCGCGGCTTTTGCGGCCAATTGCGGCATTACCAGAAAGCCGGCCTCGGCTGGCTCGGCTTCCTGGAAGAGTTCCGCCTCGGCGGCTGCCTGGCCGACGACATGGGACTGGGCAAGACCGTGCAGGTGCTGGCCATGTTGCAGCAGCGCCGCAACCGACGCGCGGAAATCGGTCACGCAGGGGAAGGGGACAGTCCCATTTTTGCCGATACAAAAATCAGGACAGCCCCCCGTCGGCCCTCGCTCGCTGTCGTTCCCCGCAGTCTCGTCTTCAACTGGATCGAAGAGGCCAAACGCTTCACGCCCGATCTGAAGGTGCTTGATTACACCGGCATCCAGCGCGGCCCGCTCGTCAACAGCTTCGACCAGTACGACCTGGTGATCACGACCTACGGCACGATGCAGCGCGACATCGTGCAGCTCAAAGACATGCGATTCGATTACGCGATCCTCGACGAATCGCAGGCCATCAAAAATGCCCAGTCGCAACGGGCGAAGGCGAGCCGGCTGTTGAAGGCCGACCACCGCCTGGCGATGACCGGCACGCCCGTGGAAAACCATCTGGGCGAGCTTTGGTCGCTGTTGGAGTTTCTCAATCCGGGCATGTTGGGCAGCGCCAAGGTGTTCCAGAACATCTCCAAGTCGGTCTCGCAAGACGACGACGGGCTGGCCCTGCTGCGCCGCGCGTTGGGCCCGTTCATCCTCCGCCGCACCAAGCAGCAGGTGCTTACCGAATTGCCGCCCAAGACCGAGCAAACGCTGCACTGCGATCTGGAGGGCAAGCAGCGTAAGCGCTACGACGAATTGCGGACCTACTACCGCGCCGTGCTGGCCGAGCGGATCGCCAAGAAGGGCATGAAGCAGTCCAAGATCCACGTCCTGGAGGCGTTGCTGCGCCTGCGGCAAGCGGCCATTCATCCGGGCCTGATCGACAAGGAGTCCGCCGGCGATTCCAGCGCCAAGCTCGACGTGCTCATGGAGCAGCTCCGCGAAGTGGTCGACGAAGGGCACAAGGCCCTGGTCTTCTCGCAATTCACTTCCTTCCTGGCGATCGTCCGCGACCGGCTGGACCGCGAGAAGCTGGTCTACGAGTACCTCGACGGCCGCACGCGGCAGCGGCAGGAGTGCGTCGAGCGATTTCAGAACGACCCCAAGTGCCCGGTTTTCCTCATCAGCCTCAAGGCGGGTGGCCACGGTTTGAACCTCACCGCGGCCGATTACGTCTTCATTCTTGATCCCTGGTGGAACCCGGCCGTGGAGGCCCAGGCGATCGACCGCGCCCACCGCATCGGGCAAGACCGCCACGTCTTCGCCTACCGCCTCATCGCCCGCGACACGGTGGAAGAGAAGATCATCGAGCTGCAGCAGACAAAGCGCGACTTGGCGGACGCCATCATCTCCGCCGACGGCAATGTGCTCAGCCGGCTGACGTCGGATGATCTGGAGCTTCTGTTAAGCTAGCCAAGCCGCCTCCGCAAGCCGCCAGGGACTCTTATTGCGCCGCCCTTGCGTCCGGCCGCCTAGCATTGTTGACTCGCAATACAACGTCGGCGGCCGAGGTTTTCTATCACGGCACGGGGATCGGCAGCCCGGCTTGCCAGAGTTCGTAGTCGCAAGCCGGGGTGCGCCCGCGCTGATTCTCGTACCAAATGTTGTCGGTGATGTAGTATCGGTCGAGCGACAGATCGCCCGGCCGATCCTGAAGTGCCGAATACGAGACCCGCGGCCCGGCCGACCAGACAAAAGGCACGTGCGCGTCGATTTCGCCGCCCGCCGATAGATTGACATCGTAGAGACGCCACGGCATAGGAATGCCGACGCCGTCGCGGACGAAACGGAACCGCATGCCCGTAAAGGGATCGATCGGCACGTGGTCCAGGTCCGGCCCGATTAGCTCGTCAAGGGATTTCGGCAGCGAGCCGTGCCGCAGCTTCCACGCCTCAAGCAGCAGCGACAAGCGGATGCCGCGGCGCAGGGCCAGCAGGTCCGTGTAGTGATGTATCCTTCCCGCTTGGGCGGATTCAGGTGGGAAATCCAGAGGCGGCACGTCGATGGCCTTGTGCAAGGCGTAGGGAAGCTCTTTGCCTTCAGAGTAGGACCGATAGGGAGGCTGCGGTATGGCCTCGCCGCGCCGGTCTCTGCTTGGACCTTGGCCAACTGGTCCAATTCCCGCCGCGTCAAGACGCCGAGCAATCGGACGGCCCGCGTACGTTCCCAGGGCAGGTGCGACCAGAGATACGTCAGCGGCAGGAGCTCCTCGCCGCCGCCGCCGCGATACTCGCCGACCATCGCCGCATATCCGCCAAGCAGCACGCGGCGGAGGCGGACGTACTGGAATTTCACGGCGTCGGCGTCCGGCGGCAAACGGGAGGCCAGCTCGTCGAGTCTCGCGCGGCGGCGATAATCCGCGCGGGCGTCTGCCGCGGCCGCGCCGCCCAGTACGGGAGCCAACGGTACACCTTGGCCTCGATGTCGTCCGCCTCCCACCCGTTGTCATCGGAGAAACGTCGGAGCTGCCTCGACATGCGGACGGCCGCCAGATAGCGATCGATCGCCGCGTCGAGATTGCCCTGCTCCTCCAGTCGAACCCCGCTGAGGATGACAAGCCGCGCCAATCTCCAAACGTCAAAATCCCAAGCGCGATCCTGGCGGTCAACAGCGACGTATACGCTGTCGTCGCTCCGGCTGGCCGCGAGTGCCTTGGCGATGGCTTCTTGATTGAAATCAATCCAGGCGACATGCGCGGGCGTGAGCGAACGCCGCTTGTACCAAGGCGACTCTTCCTCATCGTAGGGACGTTTGGTCTCTTTGCAGAATGTCTCGAAATCGACGAAGTTTTTGTACGCCAGCTCGTAGAGGCCATCGAGCGCTTGTTCCGACGGCGTCGGCGGGCGATCGAATTCCTCCAACGGGAATCCCACGTCGACTGCCGGTATCTGGTAGGCGCGGTAGAGCGGCACGGCCGTGAGGAGGGTGGCGGCCGGAAGCAGTAAAACCAAGGCGACCGGCAGCCACGCCCGCAGCGTGTTGCGCTCCGCAAGCCAGGACGGCGCACGGAGGCGCGTTGCCAGCAGCAGGACGAGCGGTATCGGCAGCACCGACCAGTACCAGTTGATGTCCCAGAGCCACATCAGCCCGTACCATAAGGCCAACACGGCGCTGAAGAGAACGGCGCAGAACGCGGCGATGAAACTGTTGCGGAAGAGCATCGAGAAGAACTGGCCGGCGGCGACGCCGAACATTGCCAGCGAGACGACGCAGACCAAAAGGCCCTTCAAGACTATGGCGACGAATGAGGCATCCCGCGGCATTTCGTAGTCGGCCCACAACAGACCAAACTCCGCCGCGATCGCCGAGAACGCGACGGCAAGCAGGGCGGCCACGACCCAAACCGGCAATTGGCGGCTGAGCCAAACAAGACCAGAACGCACGCCGCGGTCGGCCAGGAAGCGATAGCTGAGTCCCCGCTGATCGCCGAGAAATGCGAATACTCCGGCCAGCGGAAAGACCGCGAGTGCAAAGAGCGCAAAAGTGACCAGGACAACGGAACTTGCTTCCAAATCGCGTTTGGCAACGTGAATCGCGTCGGAACGAAGATACCATACGAGCACGAGGGCGATAAGCGCGCCCGCCGCGAACATTGGTCCTCCCAATTCTCGCCAGTATTCCCAAAGCAGCCGCGCGATGGATCGCCCGGCCGAGCTTGCGCGCAGCATGGCCGAGGCGACTTTAGATGAGCCCCTCCAGGGGCTGCGCAGCGGCGGCGCGACTGGCTGCTCGCCGAGCCAGCGAAAGCCGAGCCAAACGTCCGCCGCCGAAAGCGCGAGCACAATGGCCAGCCGCCACGGATCGGCCGCGACGTAGTCCTGCCTGGGCGAGACATGCCATGTGATAAAGGTGACCGTAATCGCGGCGGCGGCCGCGCCGGCGATGGCGGCCGTGAGCGGTTGCCGCAGCAGCAAGGAGAAGAGCACCGACCACAGAAACAGCTCTAAAGCGAAGAAGAGCGAGACCAACAGCGGGAGTTGGAAAAGCTGGCCGGGCGAGCGCGCGGCCAGCGACCACTTCGGCGGATTCTCCAGCGCCTCGCCTAGCGGCACGCCGCTTACGATAACGGCCGCCAGCCAACTGACCACGTAGAGCGCAACCACGCTGCAAAGCGCAAACGCGCACTTGCCCAGCAAGAGTTGCGCAGGACTCAACGGCAGCGATCGCTGGAAGTCGTAAGTGCCCGCCTCACGCTCGGTGGCAAAGAGCATCGCCCCGCAGGCGGCCGTAAACAATGCGGGCAGTATGCGCGCGATGGCGAACCGCCAGTGGAGCCGGTCAACGCTATTGACCACCGTTATCGCGGGCAACGCCATCAGCACCACGGCCAGGACCGCGATGCAAAGCCAAAAGGCCCGCTGCACGCGGTATTCCTTCCAAAAAAGCCGCCAGAAAATTGCGCGTCCGGTCGAGTGAATCATGGATGGGACGCCTCCTTGCTCGCCTGATTGGCGATTGTTCCATCGCCGTTCTGCATGTAGGCCACGAAGATGTCTTCCAGGCTGGTGGAGTGGACTTCGACGTTCTCGACGTTTTCATCGCAACGCAGCGCCGCCAATTGCGCGTCGTCCGCGCCGCGGACTACCGATTGCCACTGCCGCGGCTTCCAACGCTGGGAGATGACCTCGGCGTCCCTCACCCCCGCCCTCTCCCAGAGGGAGAGGGGGAACTCTGGCGGAGCGGTCGCGCCTTCCTTGAGCGTCACGGTTACGCGCCGCGTTTGCGCCTTCAGCTCGTCCACGCGCTGCACCAGCAGCAACTTGCTCTTGCGGACGATGGCTACGATGTCGGCCACGCGCTCCACTTCGCCGATTTGATGGCTGGAGAGGAGCACCGTCTGGCCTTGCGCGGCGCGATCGACCATGCTTTCCAGGAACTCGCGGCGGACCAGCGCGTCCAGGCCGGAGGTCGGCTCGTCCAGCACTAGCAACTCCGGCCCGTTGGCCAAAGCCAGCGAGAGCGCGACCATCGCCCGCATCCCCTTGGAAAGCGACTTGAGCATGCGGCCCGGCGGCAGCTTGAATTTCTCCACCAACTGCATGTATTCGGGCAGGAACGCGGGGCCGAAGAAGCCGGCCGTGAACCAGCCGATCTCGGCCACCGTCATCCATTCGTAGAGCGTGGGGCGTTCCGCCACGTAGCCTACACGCTGGCGGATTTCCAGCCCTTGCTTGGCGCTGTCCAGGCCGAGCACCGTGGCGCGGCCGGAGTCGGCGGCGGCCAAGCCGAGCATGATGCGGATAGCGGTCGTCTTGCCCGCGCCGTTCTCGCCCAAGAGGGCGAAGACCGTGCCGCGGGGCACCTCGAACGACACCTTGTCCAGCGCGGTTTCCGCGCCGTAGCGTTTTGTCACGTCTTGGAAACGTATAACGGGGTCCATGTCGGTTTTCCTTACGTCTTCTTTGCGTCAATGGCCGCCAACTGCTCATCGACCAAGGCTCGAAGAGTGGCAGGATCAAGCCGGCTTTGCCCTGCCTCGAGAAAAACTTGTTCGAGGCGGGCGCGGATGAGGTCCCGCCGCTGGTCTTGGCAGCGACTGCAAGCGCCGGCGGCGACGGCCAGCCCGGTGCCGCGAACGTTCGTCAGCACGCCGTCGTCCTGCAATTGCCGGTAGGCCCGCGAGACGGTGTTGGGATTGATCGCCAGCTCGCCCGCCAATTCCCGCACGGAAGGGACTAGGTTCCCCTCAGCCAACAGCCCGGCAGCAACGGCAAACTTGACCTGCCGGACGACTTGGTCGTAGACAGCCAGGCCGTTATGGAAATCGATCTCGAAGAACATTGATGGCCTACTGATATAGATGTCTAGTACAGTATTACAACATTTCGGCTTTTCGTCAAGGGATTTGCGCGGTTATTTGGCCGCTCCCGACAAAATATTTGATTTTTTTGCAGGAATCGCTCAGAATGAACGCTGACCCGATATGCCGTTTGCATCGGAAGTGCGGTTCGGCCGGGTTTTGCAGCTTAGGGCTACTGCTATGACTTCGACGTTTCTTCTCTTGGCGAATGCCGCCCCGGACGAGTTGGTTGGGGCGGGCGCCGCTCTGGCGCTCCTTTGCGGAATAGTTCTCTTGGGTGGCCGCTCGGTTATCGGCTTTCCGCTCCTGTGCCTGCGCCACCTCCGCTCGCGTTCCCAGCGCCGACAATAGGGCGCAGATTACTTCTCCATGTTCCAGGCCCGCAGCCATTGGGTCTTGGCGGGCATGAGGGAGAAGTCGGCGCGGAGATGTTTTTCCATGTCGGCCATGTGGCCGCCGCCGTAGAAGATAGCGATCTTTTTCTTGCCGGCGGCCATCTGCTTTTTGAGAACTTCCAGCGCCCTTTTGTTGCGCTGACTGATCAATGTAGAGCCGCTGGGCCCATCCAAGGCGGCCATGGCGCCGCCGACGTCCTCGAACTGCTCGGCCATCGCACGCTTCATCGCCAACGCGCGGTTTTTGTCGAACAGGGCCATCAGCAACTGCATGCCGTCATCGTCCTTGCCGTTGGCCTGCTTGGCGATGCCGTAGGCCATGAGGCGCACAAAAATGTCGGTGAATCCCTCCTTGCGATCGCGCATCGACTGCATGAATTCGTCCGGCGAGAGGTCGGCATGGACGAAGTTTTTCCGCGTGTAATCGACCTGATCGAGCTGGTATTCCAACTCCAACAGGTTCTTCATGCCCAACTGGATCGAAGAGACGACGTTGCCGCCCTTGCCCTTGCGACCGCCCTTGGGAATGCGCGCGCCTTGCGGGGCGACAAGCTCGTAGAGCACGACGTCGTAGCCCGCGAAGCGCTTGTTCAATTCCTGATAATAGCTCTTGTCCGCAACGTGAACGGCCGCCACGAGATCAACCTGGACATCCTCGGCTTTGCCGCTCGCGGGGCGAAAACTGACGATGGCCGTCTGAAGGCCGACGACGCGGTCATTGTCGTCACGGACGACACGCAGGTACTTCTTTTGCGGTGCGGGACTTGTCGCCGGTTTCTCGTCCGCCCGCGCGAAAGGCAGCCACAGGGGCAAAGTCAGCCCCACCGCAAGCAGTACCACAGCCGTGCGACAGGAATCTCGTTGGACTAACATATTCACGACTCGCTTATACGAGGGTAAAGGACTTGGCAGCAATTCAATTTGACTCGATGTCGCAGCCGCCGACAAGCCTTCTTGGCCGTTAATCGAAAGACGACCAAAACGCGCATGTTTTAATTTCGCGGCCGACGCAAGGGTTTTTGTCTTTCTTGACATTCCATCCAAAACCGCGCATTATCGACTGTAGGGTCAGTTCTTCAAGTGCTGGTGCCGAATAGGGGTTTTGGGATAACCGTGCGGCTTGGGCTAGGGACGCGCTGGGATTTTACCGGACTCAAGCTGCTTGACAACGGCACTCGATTTTGATGAAATGGTAGTGTAGGGCTACAGAGGAAGATTGTGCGCGGCTGGCAAGTCGCGCGCGGCTAGAGGTTTCGACAGAGGGAGGCTCTATGTCCCGGTTTTGGTTCACCGGTGCGCAGCGTAAGGGGACAGACGACGGTAGTTTCTTGGCACAGTTCTTTTCGCCCGGCCCAATAGCGGGCAGGCGGCGTTCGCGAAAGCGGAGCGCCGCGCCGCTGCGCTTCCGCACACTCGCGTACGACGTTCTCGAAGCGCGATGCATGCTCAGCGTCGCTCCGGCGGACGTTACGGCTCTCATTGCTAACCAAACCTACGGCTCCAGCCAGCAGACCAACACCGCGCACTCCATCGCCTCGGACAACGCCGGCGACTTCGTTGTGACGTGGACCCGGCAGGACTCGATCGTCGATGCCAACGGCAATCCGATCACTGACCCTTCAACAGGCCTCCCGGAAACCGTTAGCGACGTCTGGGCACGCTACTTCACCCAAAACGTCCAGCAGATCACCCTGCCTGCCGGTACCGCCAAGTTTTCGCTCACCGACAACGACCAGACGATTGACGAGATTTCCGTGACTACCGGTACGGCGCCGGCCGGCGCCACGGGAACGGGCGGCATCGAGGAAACGGGCGGCTCCGAGGTCGGATATACGAGCAACCCCGTCGAGGGAACGTTTAACCTCTTTTACAACGCCACCGGCGACGACACCATTGGTCAACAAGATACGGCTGCTTTGCCGGCAATCCAATACTTGGCGGGGTCGCCCGCCCTGCCACTCACATTCGCTAATTCCGTCACCGGGTCGGCCGTCAACCAGAAGCTGACTTTCAGCACCACGCAAAACGCCCCCGTCAACGGCGACATCAACCTACAGGTGGGAACGACAGCCCTACTGCCGATTTATTTCGACAACGCCAGTTTGACGACGCTCGGTACGACGGCATCCGACATGGAGACTGCGCTGCAAGACTTCGGCTACAATGCGACCGTTACGCTGGACCCGTCCAGCACGACGGCCTCGGCTGTCTTCGACGTGACGTATACCGCCACCCAATCCGACGTGCTGAGCGTCGACTATGACAGCACCGACTCCGCGTTGGCCGCGACACAGATACAGTCCTGGTTAAACGGCTTCGCCCCGGTGACAGGCGTGAGCGACGCCACGCACGCGGTCGTCAACGCCATCGATCCCAACGACCTTGTGGTCGACTTTGGCGCGGCGACGCAGGGCTTGAACCAGTCCACCCTGCTGCAGTACACCAGCACCGAGGCCGAGCCGAGCAGTTCTCAAACGCTGACCTTTGCCTCGACGGCCGGTTATAGGTACACGCCGTACAACCCCCAAAACACCCCGAATATCCCCGGCTTTTATACGTTCAGCCCGGTGACTGGCACGATCGAGCTACAGGTGGGAACGGTCACCACGGGACCAATCGCGTTCAACGTCACCCCCGACACGACCACCACTGCCAACTTGGCGACCTCGGTGGCGAATACGGCAACTGCCATGCAGACCGCACTGAACGCTGCTCTCGCCGCCCAGGGCGTTACCGCGACCGTTACCGGTACGGCGGTAATCACCACGCCGAACGGGGCCGACATTCCGAATCCTGCCGATACGCCACCGTACGGTCCAGCGGCACCGGGCGTGCCGTCGCTGACCGCCACGTTCAGCGTGACGTTTTCATCGCCGGAACCGGCCGTCCAATACGTCCCCGTCGCCAGCCCTACCAGCCTGACGCCGGGAGTGCCAGCCAATTTCACCAATTCGGCCGACTCAACGACATTGGCGCCAACGATGGGTATCATCACGACGGGATCGGGGATTTCGCCGGTGGTAACGACTTCAACGGGCTATTTGCCGTCGGTGCAGATCACCACGCTGGACCAGCCGTTCACAGTCAACAACATTCCTGTCTCGTCAAGCAACGCCTCGCTTACCGCGCAGGGCATTTCGAACTACTTCGCGCCGGCGCCGACTACGGGCACGCAGGCGGTCGCGCCGTTCGATTTTCCACCGCCCCAAATCGCGGCCAGCGTGTTAAGTCCGTACCCATACACTGAGCCGGTCGCCGTAAACCCCATGGACAACGAGGCCCCGTCGTCCGCGATACCGTTCGTCGAAGTTGCGCCGGTGATCAATGTCAACGGCACGGCCAGCACGACCGAGTTTGATATTACCTTCGAGGGCATTTCCGGGACGCTGGTCGACGCGCCGATGGTCATCACCAACGCGGTCAACGTCTACGGCAATGCGCTGGGCACGAACATTATCGGCAGCGAAGGCGTTCCCACCGGCTCAACCGGCGGGTCTTCGGTGACGGTCCTGAAGGCAAGCGGCAACGAGTTCCAGGTCAATCCTCCGCCAACAACTAACATTTTCGATTCGGGCCAGGCGCGTCAACAGCGACCAGCCGGCGGTGGCCATGGACGGGTCGGGGGATTTCACCATAGCCTGGCGCCAGGAAGTCCCGCAGCAACTGGCGCCTAAGGACGTTACCGATATTTATTTCCGCCGCTACGCGCCGACAGGCGTCACCAGCGTCAACGTGCCCGGCGAGCAGTTCAGCGACGTGATAGGCAACCTGACCGGGGAGCCGTATTTCACGGGAGTGCGGGCATTGGCTGCGCCCACACAGCGGTTGACGTTTCAGTTCAACCCGATATTGGTCGGTCCCTACACGGGCACTTTCGAGCTATTGGTGGGATCGGGCGCGACGGCGCCGATTTCCTTCTCCAGCGCGGATCTGCCCACCAGCGCGGCCAACATCCAGGCTGCCCTGGTGAGTCTCGGCTATACCGGCACGCTGGTTACCGTGGTTGGAGAAACCTCGGCGGCGACCTACGGCTTCAACATCACGCTGGACGGCGCCGCGGGCGAATCAGGCCTTCCCCCCATCCAGTACGTTGGTGGCGTGCCCTCGACGGTGGCGTTCTCCAATTCGGCCACCGCAGCGTCGACAAGCCAGCAACTGACGTTCAACGCCGCGCTCGTCCCCGTTCAGCAATTCACCGAATTGACGGTGGGAACTGTAACGACCGCGCCGATCTACTTCGACAGCACGAACCCAGCCAACACGGCGGCCGCCATTAAGACCGCGCTGGTAAATGCCGGCTTTGCCGGCGCGAACGTCCTCGTGGACGCCGCGACGACGGCTACCGACTTCATTTTCGACGTTTCCTTCTTCAACCCCCACGCGCCGATTGGAATAGCCCTCAATATGGCGGTCACGTCTTCGCCCACGGTGGTAGCCGTGCCCACCAGCACAGCGACGACGGCACTGCAGTTCGCGACCACCGACCCCTACACCCAGCAAGCGGACCCCGACTACAGCAACCCGCAGTACGATCCGTCCGTGGCGATGGGCCCCGAAGGGCAGTTTGTCATCGTCTGGTCCAACTTGGGCCAGGATCTGAGCTGGTTCAACAACGTCTCCATGGAGCGCTACGACGAAAACGGCAACGGATTGGCCTTCGTGGGCTCGGTCGGCAACAGCGGGCCGACAAACTACGATTTCTTCCCCGACGTGGCCATGGGCGATGACGGCATGGTGGTCGTCACCTACACGGAAACCGCGGACGCCGCCGTACTCAACGGCATAAGCGCGGCGGATACGGTCTTCGTCCGCGGGTACAACGCGCAGTCGGCGCCGCTTTGGGACTCCTACGACGTGGGTGGCGGCGGCGAAAGCTCCATCTCCATGGACGAGCAAGACAACTTTGTCGTCTCGTGGGACGTCGCCGGGGGGACCGACCCCCTCGGTTTCAACGGCGAGGACCAAATCTTGGGCGCCGAGTACCAGTTGGAGAGCTATCAAAACCCCAGCCCGGCGAATCCCAATGGCGACCCGACTGCGCCCTCGACGGGCATTCCATTGGCCCAGCCGCTGCGACTGCGGCCCGTGAACCCCCCGGACCCGACACCGACACCGCCGCAACTGCCAGCATCCCCTGTTGGTTTCCGCTTCAACAGCGCCGACCCCACCTCGTCCCTGCCGCCGGGGTACCCGACGTCGACGCTCACTTGGCCGCTGGGCGACACCGGCAGCAGCGTACAGACGGACGCCGACGGCGACATCGCCGCCAGCTTCAACGGGAACGGGCCGGACGTCGCGGACAACATCTCCATTCCCAACACTTTCTTCGAGCAGTATTTCAGCCAGGAAGTGCAGAAGTTGACGTTCACCGGCGTCGTGCCAGGTGACGTCTTTGGGCTGGACGTGGGGTCTTCCGTGACCGCTCCGATCACCTTCGGCACGACCGCCGCGTCCACTGCCCCGCTCATTCAAAACCAATTGGACATTTTGCTGGCGGGCCTCGGCTTCGACTCTGCGAACGCGACGTTCATTCCCGTGGCGACGGTCACGGGGACGCAGTCGGGCACGACCTGGACCTTCACGGTGACGTTCGGCGTCGGGCCCAACGAGCCGGTGATCGGCTACGTGGGTGCTTTGAGCGGGGTCGCTTTCACCAATTCGGCCACGACGCCGTCCGCCACGCAGCAGTTGACTTTCACCGCCACCGGCGCCACTTTGACCAACGGCCTGTTCACCCTGACGACGGCATTGGGGGCGACCACGGGCCCGATCGTCTTCGACGCCGACCCCACCAACGGACCGACAATCACCGCCGAGGACATCCAGGCCGCTCTCCCCGGCGCGACCGTGACCGTGGACCCGACGAGCACCGCCACCGCGTTCGTTTTCGACGTGACCTACGCCACAGCGCAGCCGGTCCTGAAGCTTGGCACCGTCGCGAACGTCTTGCCTTCCACGGCTTATGCGGCGACCGTCGTCACGGCCTGGAACAACGCCGACCTGCTGGCCTATTTCAATCCGTTCCAGGGCGACGCCGTCGGCTCCACATCAACGTTCGCCAATATGTTCACGTCGATCTACCAGGCTGCGTCAGGCGACAACGACAATGTCCAGTCGGCCATCGACCAGGTGCTCTATGCGGCGCAGTACACTCCCACGGCGGGAATCGCCAGCGCCAACCAAGACCAGCTTGGCCGGTTGCAGAGCGTTCTGCAAACCGTCGCCGGCGCGCTCAGCGGCGAGTCCGCCGGCATTTTGCTGACGCAGTTCGACGCCAATTCGGAAGATTCGCAAAACGCGACATTTTCCGACAGCGTGGTCAGCACCCAGCGCTCCGGCCAGGACCAGGAGTACTATCTCGTCGTCCCCGCGGACGTGCAGGGCGGCAGCTTCCAGATTCGGTTTACGTTCGGCATACTCCCCAATCGTTACACCACGGCCGTGATCAACATGCCCTCCACGGGCCCCAACTGCGCCGGGCGGGCCGATCGATCCCGCCCAGACGGCCCTAAACATCGCCAACGCCATCAACGCCCTTCTGGGCACGGTTTGGCCGGCGGCGGGGGTGCCTCTTTCCGGCTCTGTGAACGTGCGCGTGGTTCCGCAATCGGAGATCAACCAGCGAAACGGATCCGAGTATGCCGTCCCCGACGCGGTGATTCTCGCCGAAACTCCCAGTCCAAACGTGGTGCTGCCGCCAGGCGCAATCCGCTCGCCCACGGAGGTCCCGGGGGGGGCGACCTCCACGTCTTACGTGTTCCAGTTGACCTTTCAAGGACAGGCGCACGACACATGGCTCCCGAACTTTGCCGTCATCAACAGCAATACCACGCAATGGGTGTACCTGCCCACCGTGGGCACCAACGGAGTGACCACCTTTGCGCCGACCCAGGCAAGCGCGAGTCCGGTGCAGATATTCGCGGGTGACTACGCGGGAACGACCGGACCGTTGTCCTACTTCTCCGCGCTGTCGATGACTTCGTCGGGCAGCTTCGTCGACGCCTATACCTACGAGCCGTACGACAACGGCATAGTAAACTACCAACAAACGACGCCAACCGGGGCGACGGCGGCGACAAATGCGCTGCTGCCCGTCACCCAGTCGAACGTCTACGTCCAGCAACTGGCCGAGTCGACCGCCACTGCCGGCCCGCGCGTCGTCGGCGTGAGCGACAGCAACGGCATCAATTTGTTGAATGCGCCCGGCGGCACCGCCACCAGCGTCAACAGCCGCTACTTCGTCTTGACCTTCGACGAGCCGATGTTGAGCCTTAGCCCGTCGGTCGACGCCGACAGCGTGTACAACGTTAACAACTACCAGATCTATAACGACGCGGGCAACCTGATTGCCGGCGCCGTGGCGCAAGTGCATTACGGCGTCAGCGAAGTGGCCGCGATGGCGCAGACCTACGGCGCCCAGTTCAGCTCGAACCCCAGCACGCTCATTCCGGACAACAAGTGGGAAGTCGTTCTCACGCTCAGCGACAACGGGGCGCCGCTGCCCAGCGGCACCTACACGCTGAAGGTCCTCAACGCCGTGCCGGCCAATTCGACCACGGCCGGCCAGATCGGTCTCCGCGACATTTACGGCAACCCCTTGAACCTGACCGGCTTCAATCCCAACGGCAACGATTTCTCGCAGCTCATCACGTTCAATACGTCGGCAACCCAGGGGCAGGCCCCCGCCCCTCCGGGCATTACGCAGACTGACAACCCCATCAACTCGAACCGCGGCGGACTGCAGCTCGATCCGGCCGTCGCGACCAGCGCCAGCGGCAACTACGTGATCGTCTGGTCGAGCGACATCAACAACCAAACCAGCATCGTCGGCCAGCTTTACAACGCCGAGGGACTGAAGATCGGCACGCAGTTCGTCGCGAACACCGCGGCGTCCACGAGTTGGGGCACGCCGGACGTCGCCATGGATGCCCTGGGCGATTTCGTGGTCGTGTGGTCCGGCGCCGACGCCGCCTCGACCAGCGCGTCGGACATCTACGCGCAGATCTACAACCCCGTGGGCCAGGCCGTCGGCAGCCAATTCCAGGTGGACCAATTCGTGCCGGGCGTGCAGGCGCCGGGCTTGCAGAACCAACCGCGCGTGGCCATGGGGCCCGACGGCACGTTCGTCGTCACCTGGACCAGCACACCCACCGTCGTCAGCAATACCAACACGTCAAACTCCGCCATTTTCGCGCGAGTACAACCTGCTGGGCGCGCCGCTGAGCAACGAGTTCCAAGTGACCGCTTCCAGCCTCGTAGGCAACAGCCTTTCGGACGTGGCGATGGACTCCAACGACGACTTCGTGGTCACCTGGCAAGGCGATCTGCAGAGCACGAGTTGGGGCGTGTACGGCAAGTATTTCACGGTCTCTGCGGCCACCGCTGCCATCGTCAGCGCCACGGAGACGGGCAGCACGGTTACCATCACGACGTCCACCGCCGGCGGTTTCGCCGTGGGCAACGCGGTCATAATTTCCGGAGTCGCCACGCCAGGCTACAACGGCACCTTCACGATAACCTCGGTGAGCGGGAAGACCTTTACCTACAACAACGTCACTACAGGGCTGCCAGCTTCGGGCGGCGGCAAGGCCGCACTGCCGCTGAAATGGAGCGCCACCGGCCAAATGCTGCTTACCAACTCGCCGAACAGCCGCGGCAGCTTCGTGGGTTCGGAAGACATCGATCTGGTGCCCACCGGGCCGCGGGTCGCCATGTTCCCGACGACCGCGGGGACGCCGGCGCCCTTCGTGGTGACGTGGTCTTCCTACCTCAGTTCCAACAACAACTTCGACATCTTGGCCGAGTCGTTCAACCCCAACGGGTCTGCCCGCGCCGCGTCGTTCCAGGTCAACGAGGCCGCTGCAACCCTCCAGCCCAGCCTCTCCCCGCCCACCATCGGCTGGCAATTGATGCCCGACGTAAGCGTCGACACGCAGGGCCACATCACCATCGTGTGGACGAGCTTCGGCCAGGACAATGCCGAAATCGGCAATCCATCCTTCCTCGACTACGGCATCTACGCCCGGATGTACAACGAAGACGGCTCGAACTACTTCGATCCGGGACTGGGAACCTTTCCGCTGGAGTTCCGCGTCAACGCGACGACGCTGGGCAACCAGACGGCGCCCGCCGTGGCCAGCGACAATCCCAGCGACAACTCGATCATTGCCTGGGTGGGACCCGACACGCTGGCCCCAAACACCACCACGGCGATTTACAGCCGCGTCATCGATCCGCCCGGGGCCAGCCCCGCCAAGGCGCCGGGTTCCGCGATAATCGCCCCGGCGGTCACGACCAACCCGGTCAGCCAGGCGGCCACGGCCGGCGCGACGGTCACCTTCACGGCCGCTGCTTCCGGCTCGCCCGCGCCCAATGTGCAATGGCAGGTCAGCAGCAATAACGGCTCCACGTTCACCAGTATTGCCGGCGCGAACTCGACGAGCTACACGCTGACGACCGCCGCATCGGAGAACGGCTACGAGTATCGGGCTGCGTTCACCAATTCCATGGGCACGGTGGACAGCATCCCGGCCACGCTGGAGGTCGGCACGCCGAGCGTGACCGCCAACAGCGTTCCCGTTGTTAAGACCAACCCTGCGAGCCAGGCGGTCAACGCCGGCGCGGCGGTCACCTTCACGGCTGCCGCGTCGGGCACGCCCACGCCTACCGTGCAGTGGCAGTCCAGCACCAACGGATCGACGTGGGTAAATATCGCCGGCGCGATCTCGACTTCGTACGGCTTCACCGCCAGCAGCGGGATGACGGGCACCATGTACCGCGCCGTGTTCACCAACTCGGTCGGCACGGCTGCGACAAGCTCCGCGGTGCTGACGGTTTACGCGCCGCCAGCCATCACAACCAACCCGGCGAGCCAGTCGGTTGCAGTGGGTGTACAGGTAGTCTTTACCGCGGCCGCCTCGGGTTCGCCCACACCCACCGTGCAGTGGCAATCCAGTACCAACGGAACGACGTGGACCAGCATTTCCGGGGCCACCTCGACCAGCCTCCCGGTCGTTGCGAGCGCGACGATCTCCGGCACGCAGTACCGGGCTGTATTCGCCAACAGTGCGGGCACGGCGACGACCACCGCCGCCAAGCTGACGGTCAGCGTCAACGTCGCGCCGGCGGTCTCGCTCAATCCGCTCAGCCAGACGGTGACCGTCGGCAAGTCGGCAACGTTCACGGCCGCCGCCACGGGCGCGCCTGCGCCGACCGTGCAGTGGCAGTCCAGCACGAATGGAACGACATGGACCAACATCTCCGGCGCGACGTCCACCACCTACGTAGTGACTGCCACGACTGCAATGACCGGCAGCCAGTATCGCGCCGTGTTCAGCAACGCCGCCGGCACGGTCGCCACGACTGCGGCCGCCCTGACGGTCAGCCCGGCGCCGTCGGCGCCGATCTTGAAGAGCAGCCCTGCCTCCGCGTCGGTCGCGGCTGGAGCTTCGGTCAGCTTCACTGCTTCGGCCAGCGGGTTGCCGACCCCGACCGTGCAGTGGCAGGTGAGCACGAACAACAGCCTGACTTGGACTAATATCCCCGGCGGCGATCGTCCACCACCTACAGCGTTACGGCCACGACTGCGATGACCGGCAGCCAGTATCGCGCCGTGTTCAACAACGCCTCCGGCACAGTCGCCAGTAGCGCGGCCGTCCTGACGGTCAGCTCGACGGCGGCGTCGAAGCCGATCGTGAAGAGCAGCCCCGCCTCGGAGTCGGTCGTGGCCGGAGCTTCGGTCAGCTTCACCGCCTCGGCTAGCGGATCGCCGACCCCGACCGTGCAGTGGCAGGTGAGCACGAACGGAACGAGTTGGACCAACATCCCCGGCGCGATCGTCCACCACCTACAGTGCGACGGCCACGACTGCGATGACCGGCAGCCAGTATCGCGCCGTGTTCAGCAACGCCGCCGGCTCGGTAGCCAGTAGCGCGGCCGTCCTGACGGTCAGCTCGACGGCGTCGAAGCCGATCGTGAAGAGCACGCCTGCCTCGGTGGCGGTCGCCGCCGGGGCAACCGCCAGTTTCACCGCCTCGGCTAGCGGGTCGCCGACTCCGACCGTGCAGTGGCAGGTGAGCACGAATAACGGCCTCACTTGGAGCAATATCAACGGCGCAACGGCAACTACCTATAGTTTCACGGCGGCCTCATCGCAGTCCGGCTACGACTATCGCGCCGTGTTCACCAATAGCCTCGGATCGGCAACGACTGCCGCGGCCAGGCTCTCCATTACCCCATCTCCAGCCACCATGAAGCCGGCGATGGTTCAAGCCTCGACCGTCACCGGAACCGCGATTACGAATCTCGACAACGCCACCCTAGCCGCTCTCAGAGCCGCAGCCATTGACGCGGTGATGGCCAGACTCCTTTAGTACCCGCGGCGCCGACCAATTCCGAGTCGTCGGCGCCGGCTGTACCTTTGCGAGTACGGCAACCGTCGAGTGCGGAGGTCCATCCGCTACGGCCGTTCGTTAGGCTGCCGTGGCCGCGAAGGGCACGGCCCGGGCAAGCTATTCAATCTCTGGGACCTATGCCGCGACCAGCAAGGCCGGCTCTACGTACTGGACTCAAACAACCACCGGGTCCAGTGCGTAAAGATGGAATGATCGTCGCGCCTGCCTCGACGGCTGCGATTTTTGTAGAATCACCATAGGCCGCGAGCCGTTTCCGAACCGATGATAAGATACGTGCCTTGGGTCGATTCGGTAAACAGCGGTGCTTTGCTTTTGCTAATTGTTCCAGACTAACGGATTTCCGCATTTTCAAACGACGGATTGTGAATCATGAAGAAGGTCTTATTCCTTTCGGCTTGCACTCTGCTTGCCATAGTCGTCGTAGGAGGCGGAGCCGCCGCCTACATCATCATGGGTAGCCAGGATCGCGGAATGACGCGTGACGGTCGTATCGCGCCGCCGGCATCCGTGCGAAACGCGCCGGAAGCGCCCAAGTTTGACGCGGCAAAGAAGGATCTGCCAGCCAAGACGGCCGAACACGCGCCCGAATATCAGCTTCCCACGGATTTCAAGCTGCCGACCGACGTGGATATCTCGGCACCGAGGGTTCCCGATGGCCTTGCGGTTCCCGCGGACAGGGCGAAGACCTGACTTTTGTCAGGAATTTTTCATCTAAAAACCCGCCTTTCGACTGGACGGTTCGGGATAGAATTGTCATAATAGCGGCCCGTGGCATGGACTGCCAAAGAAAGGCCGTGCGCCAGGCAGAGACAACTTGCATGAGATTTTCCACCTTTGTCTTCCGTAACGTGCTGCGGCGGCCCGTCCGCTCGACATTGACCATTACCGGAATGGCGATTGCGGTGACCGCCGTTGTCGCACTGGTCGGGCTTTCCGACGGTTTCAACCGGTCGATGCTGAAGCAGTACATTGATCGCGGCGTGTCTCTGATCGTGACTCGCAACGATTCGGTATCGCTACTGAATACCGTGATGCCCGAAAAGGTCGCGCATGACATCGAAGCCTTGCCGGGTGTTGTGGCCACCTGTCCCGGCTTGCTGTCGATAAATCCCATTGAGGAGATTGGCAGCGACATGATCGGTATTCAAGGTTGGCCCGCCGGGAATTACATGTTCCGCGAGATCACCTTGGTTTCCGGAGAGATTCTGAGCGAGAAAAACCGCGGCAAAAAGACGGTGATTATTGGACAGGAGCTCGCGAGGCTGAAATCGCTTAAAATTGGCGATACGCTTACCATTGGCGGCTCCGATGACAAGTACCACATCGTCGGTACATTCAAGAGCGTAGAAGATCTGGAGAATGGCATGGTAATCATGCTCTTGGACGACGCTCAAAAAGCGTTCGGACAATCGGGCAAGATTACCGGTTGCACGGTCAGATTGAGTAACAACAGCCCAGAGAACATTAGCGCAATCAGTAAGGCAATTGAAGCGCAAATCGCCGACCAGAACAACCTGAATGGCAAGCTACGCGCGAAGTCGCCGAATCAATTCGTGGAAACCAACGGTCAAATGAAGATGTTTAAGGGCTTCGCGTGGGCTGTTTCACTTATTGCCTTGGTAATCGGCGGCATCGGGGTGCTCAATACGATGTTCATGTCCGTCTTCGAACGCACGCGTGAAATCGGCATTCTCCGGGCGATCGGCTGGCGCCGCAACGCGTAATGCGAATGATCCTTTTGGAATCGGTGGCGTTGAGCATTGGCGCCGGAATCATGGGAACTCTCGCCGGGATAGGAGTCATTTCGCTTTTGAGCCTGGTTCCGGTGCTGAGCGGCGCGGTCCATTCGGCAATTAGCTGGGACATTGTTGCGAAAGGCTTTATGATCGCCGTGCTGGTTGGCGTCGCAGGCGCCGCTTATCCCGCGTTCCGCGGTTCGCAACTGCTGCCCACGGAGGCCCTTCGCCATGAGTAACAACGGTTATCACTTGCGCGTCCGCAATGGCGAATCGTCCATCTTGCGAACGGAGCGCCTCAGCAAGGTCTACATCGACGGACAGGTCAACGCCTTGGTCGATGTGAACCTGGAAATCCATCGCGGCGAATACGTCTCCATCATGGGCCACAGCGGCAGCGGCAAATCGACGCTGCTGAACATGCTGGGCATGTTGGACCGCCCCACGTCGGGAGAGGTCTATCTGGACGGCCAGCCGGTCTCGCGGGTGAAAAACCTCGACAGCTTGCGGGCACAGAAGATCGGTTTCGTCTTCCAGTCGTTTTATCTCTTGCCAGTGCTCTCGGCATTGGAGAACGTGCAGGTGCCGATGTTCGAGGGCAAACTGCCGCTGGCGCAGCGGCCGGCGAAGGCGGCCGAATTGCTGGAGCTGGTCAACCTCCGCCATAGAATGAATCACTCGCCCATGCAGCTTTCCGTAGGCGAGCGGCAGCGCGTGGCCATCGCCCGCGCCTTGGCCAACGACCCTCTTTTGCTCTTGGCTGACGAGCCGACGGGCAATCTCGATTCGAAGTCGGCCGATTCGGTGTTCGAGCTCTTTGCCCAGTTGCACCGCGAGCGGGGGATGACGATCGTGCTGATCACGCACTCCGAAGACCTTGGCCTCCGCGCCGACCGTGTGATTCGCATGGCCGACGGCCGATTGCGGAGCGACAGCCGCAGTCCCGGCCCCGCTGCCCGGCAGCCGGTTGCAAACTCAAACGGCTGCGAAAGCGTCATCGGCGTGCCGCTGGCGCGTCCGCCGCGTCCAAAGAGCATTCTGCCACCCTTCGCGGTGCCGGATCACGGCTAAAAGCAAGAACCCGAAGCGTAAACGAGGAAAGAACGCTAACCTCGCTTACGCTTCGAGTTTCTATGAATACCCCGGCAAGACCGAGCGAGCTTGATACTGCGCGGTCTCCCCAGAAGGTCGCGATCGCGGCATACCCCACGCCGCAACCTCGGTCTCGCCAGGGATTTATCTTGTCCAGCAGATCAGGTCGACTGGGGCTGCGGGTTGTTTCCACCGCCGCGATTGTTGCGGCCGCGCCCGCCGTTGCGGCCCATCGGCTGCACCTTGGCCTTCTGGTCGTCGGTCAGTACGGCCATGAACTTGGTGCGGGCGTCCCGCATCAACGGCTGGAAATCCTGGCCGACCTCGCGGAGCTTCGTCTGCTGATCGGAGGTCAAGGCGACTGCCGTGTTAAGATTGCGCATTGCTTGCATGCGCTCCCGGCCGGTGGCTCCCTTGACCTTTTTCTGACCGTCAGCCAAGGCCTTCTTTTGGTCGTCCGTGAGCAAGTCCATCGCCTTCTCGTGAGCCTCCTTGTACTTGGGCTCAATCTTGGGCTCGAACTCTTTCTTCAGGTTGCCGATTTTCTCCTTTTGGTCGGAAGTCAAGTCGTCCAGCTTGTCGATCGCGCTGGTCAAGGTCTTCAACGGCGATTCCTCCGCCAGAAGCATCATGGCCGCTAACTGACCACCGCCACGGTTACCGCGATTGCCGCGACCGCCTCCTTGCGGCTGCGCCAACGCCAAGCCGGCAATGAGTGAAAAAACTACAAACGTAGCCGTAATTCTTGCCAATTTCATGTGACATACTCCTGGATTTGAGAGGATTTGGACTAAGACCGGGCGGGAAGGTCCCGCCGAGCTACACCTACACCGGCTATTGAACCCCAAAGAGAGGCCGAAGTTTCGTTCTTCAGAGGCCGATAAGCTCGACAAAATGCCCGTTAAACACGATTACTCTTGAGCTCGAGATTCAACTTAGGATCAAGCCGAAGTAAACTGCCGCCCGACTGGAGTTGGGCCACTTGGGCATTGCTCGGCCCTGGGCTTGCGTCGGCCAGGTGTGGAAACGTGAGGCCGTACGGGAGGCCGACGCAAGCGTCAGAGCGCAGCGCTCGTGGCGATACACTATCGAGGGTGACTGGTTAGAAACCGACGCGGATTCCAAACCCGCGTCCGCGGTAGCCGAGGACAACCCCAGGAGCACCGTAGTAGTATGGCGCGGGAGCAACCACCGGCGCGGGCACCGTGGCCGGGTAGGGGGCCACGACCGGCGGATAGCCGGGATAGGCCGCGTATCCGTAGACCGGCGCGGCGCAACTACGACCGCGGGCGCGTAATGATGGTGATAATGCACCGGAACGTAAGACCCCGGATACCAGTAGCCTGCCTGCGAGGTCGCTGCCGTTCCCAATACAAGTCCCAATGCCATAGTGCAACAAACTGCCATGCCCTTCATCGCAATGTCTCCTTCCAAAATCGGCACCCGTTTTTTCCTGAAGCATTAAAACGCCGACCGGCCGGCATGATCACGGGTGTCGGTTTTCTCGGTGCCGGCCGATCGGCGATTTGCCTGTAGATGCACTCGCCGTGCCAAAATCCAAGACGTTTGGCGTAACTTGCTTTGTTTTAAGGAGTTACGTCATGGGCACAGGCACCGCCTCGAAAAAGCTTGGCCTGGAGTGACATCAATTCGATGTCGGGCCGTAGTCAGAACGACTAAGAGGCTCTTCGAGAATCTACTCCTGCGCGGTGTGCAGGCCGCACTCCGTCTTCGCTGAGCCGCTCCAACGTCCGGCCCGCTCGTCCTCGCCGGGCTGAACGGGCCGCGTGCAGGGCTGGCAACCGATGCTCGGATAGTTCTGGTCGTGCAGCGGATTGTAAGGCACTCCCTCGCTCACGATCCGCTTCCACACGTCCTTTTTCGTCCAGCCGGCCAAGGGACTGATCTTTACCAGACCGAATTTCTTGTCCCATTTCACGATCGGCGTATCGGCCCGTGTGGGACTCTGGTCGCGTCGAATGCCTGTCGCCCAAGCGTCGTAATTCACGGCCACGCGGTGCAGCACGGCGATCTTGCGGTCGAAGCAGCAGCGGTCAGAATCGCGCGTGTAAAGCGGTCCGCCGTGCAGCCGCTCATACTCCGGCACGCTCAATTCCGGCTGCTTCAGATCAACGTTGACGCCGTACTTTTGGTTGATCCGCTCGCGCAGCTCCAGAGTCTCCGCGAACTGGTAACCTGTGTCGAGATTGAAGATGTCAATTCGCGGCTCAATCTTGGCCAGCATCGAGATAATCACGCAACCCTCCGGCCCCAGCCCGGTGGCCATTGTGAAGCGGGGAAAGTACGTCTCGATGGCCCATGCGAGAATCTCTTCGGGCTTGCGTCCTTCGAGGCAGCGGCTCTGCTCAGCCAACCAAGCAAGCTCGTCCGCGCTGGCTGTGCGAATCTCCTTAGAGGGCTCAACGGGCTCGACAACATTGGGAGTCGGCAGCGAGAACTTGATCGGTTTTCCTGTTGCCCGAGGTTCGATTACCGCGGCTGTCATCGGCTCATTTCCCCTTGCCAGCTCGTTTCCAATAGGGAGATGCGCTCCCGGTTGAAACTAATATAGCTACCATTTCCGACAAGTCAACACTAAGATGATAAACAATATGATGATTTACGCCTCGTAGTACGTATCGGCCGGTCGAATTGGCCGACTTCACGGCAAATGCGGAATCTCTTGCCACGGCTTTGGGTATGCCTGCTTTTGCGGCGTCTCACTTCCTTGCAAAAACCAGCACGTCGTCGTCGGCAGACCCTGGCGGTAGTTCTTCGGCAGCGATGTTGCGATAGCCGCGGTAGCCCGTGATGCGGTCGCGGACCAGAAGCAATTGCTCGCGAGTCAGGTCCTCGGAGTTCCACAGCACGATGAAATCGGCCGCTCTTGCGGTCAGTGCCGCCGGCGGGGGCACGTACAGGCATTCGCGCGGTCCGAAGAAAGCGGCGCATTGTCCGTCGGCGTAGAAGGCATCCAGCGACCTGTCGCCGAAGTTTCCCGCCAGGATCGGACTTGCGGTCGGCGAATGCTCGCGCAACCAACGGCCAAGCGCGGCGTGCTTTCTCATGTTGGCCGCCGCCGGCAGTGGCGCGTCCGCCAGACTGCAGGCGACGAGCAGGGCCACAGCGAACGCGACGGCGCCTCGCCGGCCCGCGGGAGACAGTTCGAGAAGCCGACCAAAGAGATTCGCCCACGCGGTCACAAGCAGTTCTCCGCCCCGCGCCATCCAGGGCAATCCAACAATGACCAGCGGCATGAAGTAGCGGAGGTCAAGCCCGGCGGATCGATAGCGAATGCCGGAAACGATCAGCAGCAAAAGATTCATTGCCAATAAAGTCAGGTGCTCGGCCCGCAGGAAAGTGCGCCAGCCGGAAACGATCCCGACCAACAGGAGCAAGCCGCCGATCCACGTCGCACCTTTGGCGGATCGCTCCAGCAGCTTGAACGCAAGCACCCAGAAAGACAGGGCTTTTTCCCGCGGCTCCGCCGGCGGCAGGACAATCGAAGCGGGCAGCGCTTTGTCTGCCGGCAACCCGCTTCGCAGGTACCCCGCCGCGCGCGGCTTGCCGGGCGACACCTGCGCGGACGGATGCGGTGCGAGCCGCGGCGGGTCAGGCGCCGGCGCCGGCTTCGCAGAGTCTGCGAGATTCCAGAGGTCGGAGATGATTTGCCAATGGTCC
The DNA here is from genome assembly GCA_963780045.1 of uncultured Planctomycetia bacterium. Classification (GTDB taxonomy): domain Bacteria; phylum Planctomycetota; class Planctomycetia; order Pirellulales; family Thermoguttaceae; genus JANXQG01. The sequence continues at coordinate 658,136 of CAVZZZ010000001.1, forward strand.
TGACGCAGCAACTCCCAGCGCGGCTGCTGGCGCAGCCAAGTGGCATTGACGGCTGCCAACGACGCTGGAAGGACGGCCAGGCAAAGCAAGAGGCCGAGCGTCAGCCGCAGCCGCGTCATCGCACAGACGCCGCCAACCCGGGTCATTATGCATTCGCCGCCGGACTCGGATGTCCATCCTTCAAGGCCAAGCCAGCGGCAGAGGGTCCAGCCCGCCAGCGGCACCAGCAGCAGCCATCCCTCGGTCCGCGTATAGATGGCCAGCGTCAGCACGGCGCCTGCGGCGAGGTAGATCGCAAGCCGCGCTTCACGGGCGGCCCGCCAAAGCAAATACAAGGCGGTCGCAAACAGGAACCAGAAGGTCGGATCGCGGATGATCAACGGCGAGATGGCGATCAGTTTACCGTGCAAGGCATAGACGAGGCACGCCAGCGTCGCGGTGCGGTCGTCGAACATACGCCGCAGCCACGCCCATATCGGCACGACGGTAAACGTCGCCGCCAGCACGCTAAACCACTTGCCCGCGAGCTGCCAGTCGACGCCCAATCGCCTGATAGCGATCAACATCAGCGGATAGATATTCAATCCGAATTCGTCAAAGCCTTTCTTGAAGTCGCCCTGCTCCAAGGCGACGCTGGCGTCGACGTAATGCAAGCTGTCGCACCAGAGCACGTCCCACTGCCACGCCGCGATCACCCGCGGCAGAAAACAAGCGAGAAGCAGCAGCGCGACGACAACGGCGCGGCGCGGCCGCGCGGGGAGCATGGCCGCACGGCCGGCGAACTCGGGGTTTGCCGCGTTTTGATCGCGCATGAAACGTGGACGGTTAGGGTCCTTTTAACGGGGGCGGCATTATATGCCCGACCCATGCGCCGCCACAAGATGGAAATTCTCGGTAATTTAGAACGTTCGGAAGAAATGAGCGGAACGCCCGGTAGAACTCGCCTTCGAAATCGATTGCGTCCGAACGGTCTCAGGCTGCTTCAGTCGCGGCTTTCGACCCAAAACGACAGCCCCGCGCCGAGTGCCAGCACCACGATCGAAGCTAGCAGGCCCCACTTCGTCATTTGGTAGGCGTAAGGGACGCTTTTGTAGAGCATGTAGCCGCTGGAAAGGCAAAACAACAGCGGCAGCCACGGATAGAGCGGCACACGGTAGCTTCCGGTACTTCGCCCGCGAGCGCGCAAGACGAAAAGCGCCGCGCCCGCCAGCAACAGGAACAACCAGAAGGACGGTGAAGTGAAGACCACTGAGTTCTGAAAGCCATCCGTTCCCACTTTGTTCCAACCAAAGCCGACGATCATGGCAGCCGTCACGATGCCCTGGATGATCAATGGCCGAGCGGGCGTATCGGCAAGCGAGCTCCAGCGGCCCAGCCAGGAGAAAAGCCGGTGGTCGGTCCCCACGGCGTAGAAGATCCGCGCCGGTGAAGAGCATGCCGTTGATCCCGCCTAGGGCCGTGATGCAGATGAGAATGCCAACGACTTTGCCCGCGCTGCGCCAGAGAAGTCAACCTAAGAACGTCGATCGCTACCACTGAGCCGTGCTGGACTCCCTCCAGTCCAAGCGCGCGGACGAAAGAGAGATTCACCGCGATGTACAACGCCGCCACGGCCGCCGTACCCAATGCCAATGCCCAAAGGATCGTCTTCCGCGGATTGCGGACCTCGGAGCTTACGTAGGAAAAATCGTTCCAGCCGCTGTAGGCATAGAAAATCAAGATCATGGCGAAGGCGAGGCTGTCCACCTTAACCGGTGGCCCGGTCGGAGAGGCGGACTCAGCGGCCGGTGACACGATCATTCCCGCGGCTATGACCGCCAGCAGTCCGGCCAGCTTGATCAGCGTAAGCAGGTTTTGCGCCGTCTTGCCCGCGCGAACGCCCAGCAGATTGACTACCGTCAGCGCGACGACCGATAGCACGGCATAGATCACCAACGGCTGCGAGTGCATCGGTAACGCGAAGATTCCGTTGGCATAGCTGGCAAAGACGAAGGCGGTGCTGCCGACTGAACCTGGCCGGATGATCCAAAACTGCATCCAGGCATAGACGAACCCCAGCTTGCGGCCGAAGGCTTCGGTGAGGAATACGTAATCTCCGCCCGTCTTGGGATAGGCGGTCCCCATTTCCGCATAGCACAGTGCGCCGATAACTGTAAACACCGCCCCAATGACCCACAGCGCCACCAGCCAGCCTACGCTTGGCGCCTGACGGGCGATCAAAGGCACGCTGCAATAGATCGACGATCCGATGATGATGCCGACGATGATCGACGATGAGTCCCACAACGAAAGGTGCTGATGTGGGGACGCGCGGTTTTCTGGCAGTGCGGAACCGGGAGCGGACATGAAAAAGTCGCAAGGTAGTAGGGATCGCCGCAAAAAGGGAATTGTAGATCGCTAGCCGAAGGCTGCACAACGGGCAACGGCCAGGACTTGCAATTTCCCCCGCTTTTGGCTATCGTGGTGAGTTTATCCGGAACGAATAGGCGAGTCTATTGTCCCACCGGGCCGCGAGAGTTGCCATCGCATGCAGCAGATACTTTACCGCTATACGATGGACCCAACGACGTGGGCATATCTCTCGTCGTTGATCACGATCTCGGTCTATTTCAAGTTTCGTCGCTTCTGGAGCGTGCGAAACCTGGACATTATCGGCCTGATCCTTTTGTCGCCGGGACTGCTATTGGTGATGTACAGCCGCGAGCCGTTACGCTCGACCGCTGCACCAAGCGCTGCGGCCCCGGGCCGCGCGTCCGCGGAAGCACCGGGCAGCGATGCCGCGGCGTCGTCCGCGATGCCCCGCCCGTCGGACGACGCCGGAAAGCCGGATCGGAACGCTCCGCCCGCCGGCGTCCGCACGACGTTTGACCGGCCGACCGAAGGGCTGGGATTCGCCTGGCTGTTCATCGTAAGCCTGTTCTTTCTGCTGCGGATGCTGATCGATCCGGCCATGGTCCGCCGCCCGCTGCTGGAGCCAAACCTTAACGCCAGCGGCCTGACGTTCGCGTGCATTTCGATGCTCGTGTTCCTCATGTCGAACGTCATCACGGGGCGTCCAGAAGTTGGCGCGGCAAGCGCGGTTCCTGCCCACGCGAACGTTGGCGGCGAGAAGTCGTCGGCCGAGAACGTATCCGGCGAGAAGTCGTCCACGATCGACCAAGCCGGCAAGATTCAAGAGGTTCTCAAGCAGGGCGGACCCGGTTACCCTGGATTCCAAGTCTTTGCCAGCGACTCCGCGGGCGCCGTCCAACGCATCATCGCCATCGTGGCCCATCTGGCGATCGTGCTGGGCTTGGTGCTCATCGGCTATCGGCATTTCGACAACACGCACACGGGCGTAGCCGCGGCCACGCTCTATCTCCTATTGCCCTATACCGCCCAATACACGCCGCGCGTTGATCACGTTGTGCCCGGCGCTTTGTTGGTTTGGGCCATTCAGTGTTATCGACGTCCGGTGTTTTCGGGCATCTTTGTCGGGCTGGCAGGCGGGCTAACTTGCTATCCGCTGTTTCTGCTGCCGCTTTGGTGTTCGTTTTATTGGCGGCGGGGTCTAATCCGTTTTTGCGTAGTGGTCTCTGTCATGCTGAGTCTGATCATCGCTTCGCTGGCCTTCATGCCTCCGAGCTTGGGCACTTTCGGGGACCAGTTACTGCGGACCTTGGGCGCGTGGTACTTCGTCCATCCGAGCGTGAGCCGCGGCTTTTGGGAACCGCCGTTGGACCCCTTCCGCTGGCCGGTCATGGCCCTCTTCCTGGCCATGTGCGTGAGCATGATCTTCTGGCCCGCGCAGAAGAACCTCGGCACGCTCGTGGCCTGCTCCGCGGCGCTCATGCTGGGCACGCAGTTCTGGAAGGCCTATGATGGCGGCCTCTACATGGTCTGGTACCTGCCGCTTTTGCTCCTTGCCATCTTCCGCCCGAACCTGGAAGACCGCGTGGCCTTAAGCGCGATCAATGAGGGCTGGATGAAGTGGCGGAAGTGATCGTCCAGCGGCTTGCCGACCTCTCGCCGCAGCAGTGGCGGTCGGGCATCGCCGCCTGGCTCGGCTGGATGTTTGACGGCCTGGAGTTGCACCTCTATACGGTCGTCGCCACGCCCATTGTGGCCGAGCTACTCCATACGGACGTTAAAGACGAGGCGGTTGGCTATTACAGCTCGCTGATCCAGGCCGCTTTTCTCGTCGGCTGGGCGGTTGGCGGCGGCCTTTTCGGCTGGCTCGGCGACCGCGTGGGCCGCAGCCGCACCTTGGCGCTGACCATTCTCACCTATGCCATCTTCACCGGCGGCTCTTTCTTTGCCGCGCGGTGGTGGCAACTGCTCGCTTTTCGCTTCCTTGCCGCGCTGGGAATCGGCGGCGAGTGGGCCGTCGGCGCGGCACTGCTGAGCGAAACCTGGCCGCGCCGCTGGCGGCCGTGGATCGCCGCCGTGCTGCAGACGGCCGTCAACGTCGGCGCGATCGTCGGCATGGCGCTGGTGATTCTCATCGCGAACCTGCCCTATCGCGCGGTCTTTCTGGTGGGCGTGCTGCCCGCGCTGGTCGTCGTCTGGATTCGCCGTGCCGTGCCGGAACCGCAGGAGTGGCGGGCGGCGCGTGGCCAGCACGCGCCGCAACCCGGCGCGTTGGACCTCTTCCGCGGCAGAATCCGGCGGACGACGCTTTTGACCGTGGCGGTCTGCGGGTTTGCGCTCTCGGCTCATTGGGCCTTTCTCTTTTGGTTCCCCCAGCACCTGCGGAACCTTCCGGACGTATCCTCCTGGACCGACGCGGAGAAGACCCGCCTGGTGAGCTGGGCGATAATCGTGGTGATTGGCAGCTCGATCGCGGGCAATTTCGCCGCCGGCTGGTTTGCCCGGCGGTTCGGCTATCGCCGCACGATCGCCGGGGCGTGCGTTCTGTACTTCGTCTTTATCGCCGCGGCCTACCGCGCGCCGCTGGGCCACGAGGGACTGGAGTGGCTTTTCGTGCCCATCGGCATGTGTCAGGGCCTATTCGCGCTCTTCACGATGTACCTGCCGCCGCTTTTTCCCACGCTGCTCAGGACTACTGGCGCGGGGTTTTGCTACAACGTCGGGCGGATTGCCGCGGCATTTGCGGTCGTCTTCTTCGGGCACTTCTCAACAGTGGGCGATCCTCGGCTGGCGATTCTCTATGCCAGTCTGCTCTTCCTGCCTGCCGCGGCGCTGGTCATGCGGCTTGAGGAACCGAGCGACGTTTAGGCGTTGTAACGAAAAAAGCGAGCGATCGTGTGGCACGCTCTGAGCTTCGAGCGAAGGGCGTGGAGGCTCGACAAACACGCCCTTCGCTCGAAGCTCAGAGCGTGCCACCCCTGCCGGAACTTCGCTGCGCTTGTTCGCGGCCTACTTCCGGTACTTCTGATAGGCGGACACGGCCAGCGCATCGCAGCGCTCGTTCTCGGCATGGCCCTGGTGCCCGCGAATGTGCGTGAATTTGATGGTGTGCAGCGACGCGAGCGCGTCCAACTGCCGCCAGAGGTCCTCGTTTTTGATCTCTTTGAGCTTGCCGCCCTCCCGCCGCCGCCAGCCGTTGAGCTTCCATTTGGGGAGCCAGTCGGAAAGTCCGTTGAGCACATAGATGCTGTCGCTGACGATTTCCACGCGCGTCGGACGCTTGAGGGCTTCCAGGCCGCGAATCACGGCCGTCATCTCCATGCGGTTGTTGGTTGACTGCTCTTCGCCGCCAGAGGACTCGATTTCCTTGCCGGTGGCTCCGTGGCGGAGGATGTATGCCCAGCCGCCGGGGCCGGGGTTGCCGCTGCACGCGCCGTCCGTAAAAAGCTGGACCTCGCCGCCCTTAATCTGATTCTGGTTCAATCGACCTCGATGCAGTTGGTTAGAATCAGGCCGGTTGGAACGGACATGGCCGCATGTTGCGCAAGCTGTTTCTGGTAATAGCTACAACACGAACCGTGGAGACTTATGCCGGTTTCGGCCACGACGACGGCCAGATTGGCGATTCCGCCGGCAGTTTCCTGCTGGACCGCCCTCTCAATCGAGGCCGCCAGACCCTCGGCTTCGACCAACGTTTGCGGTACGAGGGCCAACAGCTCCGCCGACAAGCTCGGCATGTCTTGAAGCTCGTCCATGGGATCCTCCCTCTTTCGTCTTGCCAGACGCTTCCTTGGTCACGCCCGCTTCCGTTCGCATTGCCTGGAATCGTCCGGGCGGCGGGGATTTTCCGCAAGATTCAATCTAGGCCTGTTCAAAGCTTCTGTCAATGGACGTTTTGGCAATTTTTCGCAAGGGGGACTGCCGAAACCTGAAATAAGGCGGGAGAGTGGCGAAACGGAGCCGGCTGGTGCGATACCTATTCGGAGGTAGTCGCGACAAGCAATTTTTTTGCCGCGAATCGGCCAATGCTTGCAGGCACCGCACCAGCGCGGTATAATGCCAATCGAACGCGGGAATTCGGTTTCCCGAGCTCTTCATCAACCTGGCAGGTCGAACCTCCGTATTCGGCCGAACGTAAGAGGCGGGATCTTGTAGCGGAAAAAGGGAGAGCTGCCATGAAGCGGTGCGCATTCACTCTCGTTGAACTACTCGTTGTGATCGCGATTATCGGCATTCTAATTGGGCTCTTGTTGCCGGCCATTAACGCCGCACGGGAAGCCGGGCGGCGGACAAGTTGCCGCAACAATCTGAAGCAGATGGGCTTGGCGTGCCAGAACCACATCAACGAGCAGGGCATCTTTCCCACGGGCGGATGGGGTTGGAATTGGGCCGGGGATCCCAACATGGGATTCAAGATAGGACAGCCCGGCGGATGGACCTTCAATATCCTGCCCTACATGGAATTCAAGGATTTGTACAACTACGGTTTGGCGGGACCTCCGGGAAGCACGGCACAGATGAACGGCTGCGAGCAGATGCTCAAGCGTCCTATCCCAACATACATTTGTCCGTCGCGGCGAGCCGTGCAACTCTATCCTATCCCGGGGGCCTACCCGGTCAATGCGACGGCAGGCGACAGCGTTGTGGCGCGCAGCGATTACGCGATAAGCTGCGGATCATCGACCATTAATCAGCCGGAAAAAAATGATTATACCTCGTACGGCCAAATGAAAGGCGCTTCATTTCCGGATCTCAGCAGTCCCAGCGCCGGGAGCGACTATCAGTCGGGCGTCAGCTTCTTCCGCTCCGCAATCACTCTTAACAAAGTCACGCGCGGCCAGTCGCACATTATTATGTTGGGCGAGAAGTTCTTGACCTCCGACCACTACACGGACGGAGGAGATCCGGGCGATAACGAGACCCTTTACGTAGGCCAGGACAACGACACTTACCGAGTTACATATTGGCAGCCGCTACAAGATTGCCCCGAAGCTAATATCCCTGCGGCCTACACTGCGAATGTCGGCTATGATGGGCAATATTTCGGCAGTGCCCACGCGGTCGGCGCCAATTTCGCCTTCGGCGACGGGGCGGTCCATGTTGTATCGTTCCAGGTGAACCCCGCGATCTTTCTCGTATGGGGCACCCGCGACGTGGCGACGCCGGGAGATATCAGCGCCGACTAGCGGTAGTGCGTGGTCCAGTTCTACAGAGACTTAGAGGCGGGAACTTTTAGCGGAAATAGGAAAACTGCCATGAAGCGGCGTGCATTCACTCTCGTCGAACTGCTCGTTGTCATCGCGATTATCGGTATTCTAATCGGGCTCTTGTTGCCCGCCATTAACGCCGCGCGGGAAGCCGGGCGGCGGACGCAGTGCAAGAACAACCTGAAGCAAATGGGCTTGGCCTGCCAGAACCACCTCAGCGAGCAAGGCATCTTTCCCACGGGCGGATTTGGCTGGGATTGGGCCGGGGACCCGAACTGCGGATTCAAAGCGGCGCAGCCCGGCGGATGGACCTTCAATATCCTGCCGTACATGGAGTTCAACGATTTGTACAACTACGGAAGGGCGGGACCTCCCGATTCCACGGCGCAGATGAACGGCTGCGAGCAGATGCTCAAACGCCCCATCCCCACTTACATTTGTCCGTCGCGGCGGGCCGTGCAACTCTATCCCATTTCGGGGGCCTACCCAGTCAACGCAACGGCAGGCGACAGCATTGTGGCGCGCAGCGATTACGCGATAAGCTGCGGCTCGTCGACCAATAACCAGCCGATCGGCTCCGGAAGCGGCTCGTACCAGTCCGTTGTATCCGCGCCCTATACCGATTTAAGCAATTTCAACGCCGCCGGTAGCAATTATCAATCGGGCGTCAGTTTCTACCGCTCCGTTATCACTCCCGCCAAGGTCACGCGGGGCCAGTCGCACATCGTTATGTTGGGCGAGAAGTTCTTGACCGCCGACCACTACACGGATGGGCAGGACGGAGGCGATAATGAGACACTTTATGTGGGCCAGGACAACGACACCTTCCGAACGACGAATTTGCCTCCGATACAAGATTGCCAATCGTCTAGTCTCCCTACCTCTCCTTTGAACTACCAGATAGATTCCGATTATGGTCACGAGGAGGATCCGCTTACATTTGGAAGCGCCCACGCGGCCGGGTGCAATGTCGCCTTCGGCGATGGGGCGGTCCATATCATTTCGTTCCAGGTCAACCCCGCGATCTTCCTCGTATGGGGCACGCGCGACGTCGCGACGCCGGGAGATATCAGCGCCGACTAGCCGGCGGCTTCGCTGGCTTACTGCGTCTCAGATCGAAAACGAGTCGGCCGAGTAGTTAGGATCGCGGACGATCAGCCGCGGCTTTTCCATCGTTACCAGCGCGTGCGGCGTGACGGAGCCGGTGATCCACACGTTGGAGCCGATCACGGCGTGGTGCCCGATGACCGTCTTGCCACCCAGCACGGTGGCGTTGGCGTAGATTACTACATATTCTTCGATAGTCGGGTGCCGCTTGGTCCCGCGGACGAGATTTCCCTCGCTGTCGGTGGCAAAGCTCAACGCGCCGAGCGTCACGCCCTGGTATAGCTTCACCCAGTCGCCGATTTCGGTCGTCTCACCGATGACCACACCCGTGCCGTGGTCGATGAAAAAGTGCTTGCCGATCGTCGCGCCGGGATGGATGTCGATGCCGGTGCGGCTGTGCGCCCATTCGGTCATGATGCGGGGAATGAGCGGCACTTCGAGCTTGTAGAGCCGGTTGGCCAGCCGGAAGATGGTGATCGCCTCCAGCCCCGGATAGCAGAATATCACCTCGTCCAGCGACTTGCAGGCCGGATCGCCCGAGTAGGCCGCATGCACGTCGGTCGCCAGCAACTCGCGGACTTCCGGAATCTGCTCCAAAAAGGCGACGGCCTTCGCTTGGCCCAGGGCCTCGAAATCGGCCTTCTGCTGCGGGCTGCATTTGAATGCTTCGCCCGCCGCGTGCCGCAGCGCGCGGGCGATCTGTTCGGTGAGGTCGTCGTGCAGCCGGTCGATCAGCTCGCCCACGTGGTAGGTGACGTTGCCCATGTGCAGTCCGTCGCGGCGGCGGTAGCCCGGAAAAATGATGTCCTTCAGGCTGGCCAGGATTTCAACGATCGTCTCGTAGTTCGGCAGCGGGCAGTGGCCGAGGTGCGTGATCGTATCTAACTGCGTGTAGGTCTCGACGATCCGGTCGGTCAGATCGGGCAGCGTTTCTTTGATGCGGATGTCGGTGGCCATAGCGGGGTGACTTCAACCGTGTTTTGCATCCTAAGCGCCACAATCGGCAGAATCAAGCGACTCGTTATAAGGTTCGGCCAGCCCCACGGGAAAGTTTACAAACTTCGGCGGCGGGGTTACAATTAGCCGCCGGCATACATCGGAAAACTTCCCGAAAACGGCAGCGTTATGAATGGCGAAAGTAATTCTCAAGCCGCGAAAAGCCCGGCCGTTCTTTGGCAGGCATCCTTGGGTCCTCGATTCGGGCGTCGATCGCATCGAAGGCGCGCCGACGGACGGCGACGTCGTTGACCTCTTCTCCGACCAACAGCAGTTCATCGCCCGCGGCATTTTCAACGGCCGCAGCCGGATCAACGTCCGCCTTTACACTTGGAACGAGGCGGAACCGCTGGACGACGCCTTTTGGCGGCGGCGCATCGACGCCGCCTTGCAATTGCGCAGCGTGCTCGCCTACGGCGGCCCTGTCGGCGCCGCGCGGCTGGTCTTCAGTGAAGGCGACGGTTTGAGCGGGCTGATCGTCGATCGTTACCGCGACTATTTGGTGATCCAAGTCACCGCCCTGGCGATGGCCGTCCGCCTGCCGCAAATCGTGCCCATGCTCGCGGCGCTTGCAGCGCCGGCTCCGTTCGGAATCCTCCTGCGGACAGAGCGCGACATCATGAAGGCCGAAGGACTCGAAATTCAAACGGGTCTGCAATGGGGCCGCCTGCCGGAGGGCCCGGTGGAGATCGTGGAACATGGTGTCCGTTACGAAGTCGATCTGGCCGCGGGGCAAAAAACGGGCCTTTATCTCGACCAGCGCGAGAACCGCGCGGCCGCCGCTCGTTACATGCGGGACCGCCGCGTGCTGGACATGTTCTGCTACACCGGCGGCTTCAGCCTCGCGGCGGCGCTTTTGGGAAGCGCGCGGGAAGCGCTCGGTTTCGACGCCAGCCAGCGGGCGGTAGCCCAGGCCCGCGCCAACGCCCAGCGAAACGGTGCGGCCAACTTGCGGTTCGACTGCGGCGACGCCTTCGAAACCTTGCACGCGCTGAAAGCGGCCGGCGAGCGGTTCGACGCCGTCGTGCTCGACCCGCCCAAGTTCGCCAAGAGTCGCGCGGCAGTCGATGACGCCTTGCGCGCCTATGCGCGGCTCAACCGCGCGGCGCTGGACGTCCTCGCGCCAGGCGGAATCCTGGTAACCTGCAGTTGCTCTGGCCACGTCACCCGCGACGATTTCTTCTTCACGCTGGTCAACGTCGCCCAGCAAAGTGGACGTGATATTCAGATTCTTGAGCAGCGCGGCGCGGCGGCCGATCATCCTGTGTCGGCCACCTGTCCGGAGACGGAGTACCTGAAGTGCTTTATCTGCCGCGTGGGGTGATTCGCGACCATCGCGGCGCTTGACTGCCGCTATCGTCCGCCTCATAATAGAGTTCTGTCAAAACGCTCTTAGTGAACGTCCCTGGGAATAGCAAAATGTTGAAACAATCGCGAGTTTCCCGCCGCGGATTTCTGGCTTGCGGTGCAGCGGCAATGGCGACGCCGTATCTTGTGCCCGCGTCCGCACTGGGCAGAGACGGCGCCGTGCCGCCGAGCGACCGCATCCCGATGGGCTTTGTCGGCATTGGAACGCAAGGCGGCGGGCACCTCTTCGGCGGCGCGTGGACGTATCTGCCCGGCGGTTATCTTGCCCGCCCTGACGTGCAGGTGGTGGGCGTCTGCGACGTGCTTCATCCCCGGGCCGACGACGCCAAGAAACGAGTCGAGCAGTTTTACGCACAGCAATCCGGCAAGGGCAGTTACAAGGCATGCACGGCCTACTACGACATCCGCGACATGCTGGCCCGCGACGACATCGACGCCGTGCTCATCGCCGCCTCTTATTGGGCCCAAGGCGTGATGGCGGGAATGGCCGCACGGGCGGGCAAGGACGTCTACTGCGAGAAGCCCACCGCCATCGCCATCCGCTGGGGCCGGGCGATTGCCGAATCAGTCCGCGCCAACGACCGCATCTTCCAGGCCGGCACCCAGCAGCGCTCGGAATACGACGGCCGCTATTATCGCGCCATAAGCCTGGTCCGCGGCGGCGCGATCGGCAAGTTGCAAAAGGTCTATGCCGAGCAAGCCGGCGGCGGCTTTTCCATGCCCGGTCCGGGCGAGAACGCCGGAAAAAAGGCGCCGAAGAATGTCAATTGGGAGGCCTACGTCGGCCCGCTTCCGTGGTTCAACTACAACGGCGAAACCCGCGGCCAGAAATACGGTTGGGGCGACATCAACTGGGGCCAGCACCACTACGACATCGTGCAATGGGGCATTGGCGCCGACGACACCGGGCCGACCGAAATCCGCATGGAAGGCGACGTGCCCGTCTACACCTATGCCAACGGCGTGGTGGTTTACGGCTGTCCGCCGCCGGGCGAGAAATGGACGCAAGGCGGCGTTTGTTTCGTCGGCACGGGCGGCCGCATCTGGGTCGATCGTTTCATCTTGAAGTCCGATCCGCCGGAAATCGTCAAGGAGACGGTCACTCCGGTCGTGCCCGGCGTCTACCACAGTACGAGCCACGGCGGCAATTTCCTGGAATGCGTCCGCACGCGACAGCGAACAATCGCCGACATCGAAACGGCCCACCGCGCCAACAGCGTGTTGCTGCTGGGCGGGATCGCCGGCCACTTGAAGCGGACGCTCAAGTGGGATCCCGTTCGGGAGATCTTCCCCGACGACGCCGAGGCCAACCGCTTGCTCTCGCAGGCAGTGCGCGATCCGTGGAGGGTTTGAACATATCCTGCCACCAAGCTACGGGCGTGCCACGCCAAAACCACTTGCGACAATCCATCATGAATTGCCTACAAACTCGCCTCTGGACCGCGATTTTTGCGGCCGTGACGTTTGCCACGCCCCTCGCCGCGATGGCCGCGCCCAGGCGCCCGCCAAAAAAGCCGCCAAGCCCGCGGCAAAACGCGCGGCGCCGCCCGCGACGTCGCAGTCCGAAGAGGGGCTTATCGATATCCTGACGGTGACGACGGTCAAGAAAAACAATGCCTGCCGGGAACTGCGAACCGTCGGTACGGAGAAGTCGATTCCCGCCTTGGCCGCGCTCTTGACTGACAAGGACCTTTCGCATCCAGCCCGCCTGGCCTTGGAGCCGATGCCCTACCCGGCGGCCGGCGCCGCACTGCGCGAAGCGGTAGGCAAGACGTCCGGCCGCGTCCGCGCGGGCATCATTGACAGCCTGGGCGAGCGGCGCGAGGCCGCCTCGATTGCCGTGATCGCGCCGTCGCTGGCCGATTCCGACAAGGACGTGGCCGCCGCCGCGGCTTGGGCGCTGGGCAAAATCGGCACGATGGAAGCCGCCGCCGCGCTGCGCCGCGCACGATAAAGCCACCGGCGAGCGCCGTACGACGTTTGGCCAAGGGCTGGTCCTCTGCGGAAGGAATCTCGCGCGGACGGGCAAGAAAGGCCAAGCGTTCGGCATATTCGCGAACTTGTGGGGTTATAGCGAAGCGAAGGTCGTCAGAGGCGGTGCCCTGGCGGGTATCATGAGCCTGCCCGGACGCGACCGAGCGGCGTCGGTTTGCCATTTGCTTGCCAACCCCGATCTCACGGCACGCGAGGCCGGCGCCGCCGCGCTGCGGGAACTGAAGACCGAGGAGTTGGCTGCCGTCGCCGCCGACTTTAAGAAGCTCCCCGCGGCGAGCCAAGTCTCCATTTTGTCCGCGGTCCGCATCCGCGGCGATGGCAAACTGGCCGATATTGCTCTGCAAGGCTTGACCAGTTCGAGCGAGGGCGTCCGGTTAGCCGCGGTCCGCGCGTTGGGCGCGGTGGGCGACATTTCCAGTCTGCCGAAGCTGCTGCCTGTTGCCGCGACGACCGGACCGGCCGCCGATGCCGCGCGGCAGAGCATCGTCTCGCTTTCCGGCAAGGACGTCGACGCCACGATCGTTTCCGCGCTCCGCGCGGAGAAAGACGCGAAGCGCCGCGCCGAATACGCCGCCATGCTCGCCGCACGCCGCTCTAGCGGCGCGGCGGCCGTGCTCCTGCAGGAAGCGAAATATCCCGATGCGGCCGTCCGCAGCCGCGCGATGGAGGCGCTTACGCCGCTGGCCTCGCCGCGCGATCTTGCCGGCTTGATCGAGGGCGTACTGGCGGCGGAGCCGGGCACGGAGCGCGAAGCCGCCGAGCGGACTGTGGTCCGCGTCATGCAGCAAATCTCGCAGCCGGAAAAACGCGCGGAAATGGTCTTCGCGGCGATTGGCGCCGGCGGCGTCCCCAATCGCGACTTGTTCCCGCTGGCCGGCCGCTTCGGCGGAAACGCGATCGCCGGAATCGTACACGCGGGGCTGTCCGCTTCCGATCCGAACGTCAAGCGACTCGCCCTCCGCGCCCTTTGCAACTGGCCGGACGTGTCGGTAGCCGACGAGCTTGCCCATCGGGCGGAAACCTGCACGGACCCCGCCGAGCGGACGATGCTGCTGCGGGCCTATATCCGCGTCGTCTCGCTGACCAGCCAAGGGACCGATGCCGTGCGGTTGGACCGTCTCAAGCGGGCGATGGCGCTTGCCCAGCACGACGACGAACGGGCCTATGTCCTTAAGCGGGCGAGCGCCGTACGGTCGCTGGACTCGCTGCGGTTCATCTTGCCCTACGTCGATCGGCCCGCGCTGGCCGAGGCGGCCTGCGACGCAGTCGCCGAACTGGGCCGTCATCGCGAGCTCCGCGATCCGCACAAGGCCGAGTTCCAGGCGGCCTTGGAGAAGGTGCAGCGGACCAGCAAGGACCGGCTGACCCGCGAGCGCGTCAAGCGCTACCTCGATTCGATGCGCAGCGCGTGAGGCGCAGCGCGCTGAATTGCCCCTTCGCCCGATTCGCCGGTGCGGATGCGGACGACGTCGGAGAGTTGGTGGACGAAGATCTTTCCGTCGCCTACCTGCCCGGTCTGCGCGGCGGCGATGATGGTTTCCAGGACCATTTGCAGCTTGGAGTCGGGCACGACGACCTCGACCTTGATCTTGGGCACGAAGTCGACCTCGTACTCGGTGCCGCGATACATTTCCGTGTGGCCTTTTTGCCGGCCGAAGCCGCGGACCTCGCTGACCGTCATGCCGGCGATGCCGCGCTCGGCCAGGGCGTGCTTCACGTCGTCCAGTTTGAAGTGCCGGATGATGGCTTCCACTTTTTTCACAATGTTGTTCCTTGAATTTGCGCGGTGGGCCGGCGGCCGCTTGGGCTCCCTTGTCCCACCCTACGGTCCTACTCGATGAAAATGTAACCTTCTTCGTTGTGCTGGCTGACGTCCAGGCCCTCCATCTCCGCCTCGCGGGAAACACGGAGCCCCATGACGGCGTCCAGGATTTTGAGAATGACAAACGTGCCCACGGCCGCCAGGACCCAGGTTGTGATGACCGCCAGGATTTGGGCCTTCATCACGCCGCCGTTTTCGATCAGTCCCAGCTTGTCGCCAATGTGGCCCCGCACGGTGATGCCGCCGGCGGCGCGCGTGGCGAAGACGCCCGTCAGCAGCGCTCCAAGAGTTCCTCCCATGCCGTGAACGCCGAAAGCATCCAAAGAGTCGTCGTAGCCGAAGCGGGACTTGACGACCGTGCAAGCCGCATAGCAAACGCACGACACGGCAACGCCCATGATCAAGGCCGGCATGGGCGTGACGAAGCCGGACGCTGGCGTGATGCAGACCAGGCCGGCCACCACGCCGGAGCAAGCACCAGCACGCTCGGCTTGCCGCGGAAAAACCATTCCAGCGCCGCCCAGGTTAGGCCGGCCGAAGCCGCGCAAAAGTGCGTGACCATGAACGCGCTCGTGGCCGATACGCCCGCGCTGACCGCGCTTCCGGCGTTGAAGCCGAACCAGCCGACCCAGAGCATCGTGGCGCCGATGGCCGTGTAGGTGAGATTGTGCGGTGGCATGGCCGTCTTGGGGAAGCCCAGTCGCTTGCCAATCAGCAAAGCGCAAATCAACGCGGAAACGCCGGAGCTGATGTGGACTACCGTCCCGCCGGCAAAGTCCAACGCGCCGCCCTGGAAAATGCCGCCGGCGTTGTCGCTGCCGTAACAAAAGATGCCGCCGCCCCAGACCCAGTGCGCCAAGGGGCAGTAAATCAGCGTCCCCCAGAGGATCATGAAAACGACCATTGTACTGAACTTCATTCGCTCGGCGAACGCGCCGCAAATCAGCGCCGGCGTGATGATGAAGAACATGCACTGGAAGAACATGTAGGTGGCGACCGGGACGTTGGTCCCCGGCGACTTGTACATTACCGCCTGGCCCTCGGTCATGACGGGCTTCCCGTCTTTCATCACGGGCTTGCCGTCCTTCAGGACAGGTTGAGGATCTTGCCATTCCGGAGCAACACCCCGCATGAACAGGTAGCTCGTGTCTCCGATCCATTTGGGCGGCGTTGTATTCGCGTAGCCTCCGAAGGAAAGCGAAAAGCCGTAGATGCCCAAATAACGGTGTTCAGGCACATCAGGAAGACGCATTGCATCATCACGCTCAGCACGTTCTTTTTGCGTACCAACCCGCAATAGAACAAGGCCAGGCCCGGCCCGGTCATCATCAACACCAAGGCCGAGGAAGTGAGCATCCAAGCGTTGTCGCCGGAATCGAACGTGCTGGTCGGCCCGGCGGGCGCAGCGGACGCGGCAGTCGGCGCCGGCGTTTCATCGGCCGCACGGGCCGTAGAAACGGTTCCCGAAAGCAAGAGCAGTCCAAGAAGGAAGACAACCGCCCATGCACGCCCCAAACGACTCATTACAGTTTCTCCCGGATTCGGAAAAAAGACATGCAATCCTGTTACCCCACGTGCCTAGGATACCATGACCTGCGAATTTCTGAAACCCCCCTAAGGCCGAAGGCTAACTATTAGCCCGCCAGATTGTTTCCGCTTGTCCACTGCGCACGTTGACTAAACGGGCAAGCACGAAGAGCAGATCGCTTAAACGGTTCAAATAGACAAGAATATCGCGCGAAATGCACGGACATTCCCGAATCAGGCCGATCAACCGCCGTTCGGCCCGGCGGCAGACGGCGCGGGCGAAGTGCAACTGGGCGGCGGCCGGGGCGCCGCCGGGCAGGATGAAATTCCGCAGCGGCGGCAGCTCGGCATCGAAGCGGTCGATTGCTTCCTCCAATGCCTGCACGTCCGCCGCGGCGATGCTCGGCGCCGAGCCGGTCGCGGCTCCCAGCCGGGCGACCTCCGCTCCGAGATCGAAGAGCTTGCTCTGAATGCGATCCAGCAGCACGTCAACGTCTTCGGGCACCTTTGCCGTTCGCGCCAGGCCGATCGCGGTGTTCGTCTCGTCGACGTCGCCGAAGACATCGGCTACTGCGGCGTCTTTAGGCACGCGGCCGCCGCCGGGCAGTCCGGTTTGGCCTCCGTCGCCTGTTTTCGTATAGATCTTCATTCCGCGTAAGAACCTCAACCATCCGCTATGAAGGTCTTCATTCGCCGTCCAAGACCTCGATTTTCAGCCGCCCGATGACCTGGATCACGGGAAAAAAGACGTTGTAGGCCGCCACGCCCGACATCGAACTCTGCCCGATTTGCAGGTGACCGCCGCCGATGCCCCCTTTGCCGAGCGTGGCATCCAGCGGAATCCACCGGCCGCCGACGTAAACCTCGGTCCACATGTGGCCGCCGAAGGTCTGCGCCTGAGGCATGTAGACCAGTCCGACGGCGACGCGGGCGGGAATCTTCTTCGCCCTGGCCAACGCCGCCAGATAGACCGCATGTGCTTTGCAGTCGCCGCGGCGGCTGCGGGCCGCTTCGGCTGCGGTGGCAAAGGCCGGAGAGAAATCGGCGATCGCCATTGCCTTATGCACGAAAGCTTCCAAGGCCAACGCCTGTTTCCAAGGGTCTGTCTCGCTGCCGACGGCCTCGTTGGCCTGAGCGACGATCAGCGGGTCGTCGCTCTGAATGAAGTTGTTCGGCTTGCGGTCGAGGTCCGTCGGGGCGTCGGCCGATGCGGCGGCGTCCTTCTTACCGGCGTCATGTGCCTCTGGACGGACCGCGCGGACGGTGACTTCGGCCGTATGTTCGTCAATCCGCTTTACCGCTTGCGACACACCGGACGGGAAAGCGGCCACCGGATCGCCGTCATCAATATGGATGCGATAGCGGGCCGACTTCGCGTCGTGGACGTGCGGAATCGGCCGATCAACCTTCACGAGCGTGGTCTCGCCGAGATCGACCCTTCCCGTGATCTTGGCCTGCGCGATCTCTTTGGTGACGCGATACGTATCAATGTTCATGACGTCAATCCGCGACTTCAATACCAGGCCGGTCGCGTCGGCCCAGTAGACGCCCTTGATATCGGTCTTGCGGCCTTGAGCGTCGGCCAGGTGATCGACGCCGTCGATTCTCAGCAGGCGGCCCGTGCCGCTCAGCAGATCTACCTGCTCCTCTTGCGCGGTAAGCTCTGTCGTACACGGCCGGTTGTCGATATAGAGGTGTTCGATCGTGCGGTGCTCTCCCGGTTTCATCGGCTGGCGGCGAAGCGACAATTCTGGCGCCAGAGCTCCTCCACCCCCCGCCGGCCAGGCCACTGAATCTTCCTGCTTTTGGCCTTGGTTCTCGACTTGGACTTCGAGTCGATTGCCGACGACTTTGCCGGTCGCGCGAATCGGCGCGCCGCCCTGTTTGATCACCGACACATAATCCAGCAAGCGGCCGTCGGGCGTTTCCGTGCCGCCGTACTCGATTTCCATGCGGGTCTCCGCGCCAAATCGCCGTATGACGATCTCGGTCGATTGCTTCACCTCGACCGCGGGCTGGCCGGACCGCCGCACCGTGCGAACGGTTGTATGGTCGTTGCCGATCCGTTGACCATGGACAAGGGCCGCATCCCAATCGTCGATGTCCGGCAATTTCTCGCCGCGGGCCGGCGGGTGCGGCGCCAAGAGACCCAGTGCAAGAGCGAGAACGAATCGGTGAAGTTTGAGTATCCGCTTCATGGTAGAGTTGTGCCGAGGGCCGGACTTGTTTTCCATCTCACTTATTTTAGCCAAGTGGCATGGCTGGCGCGAGGCCGCCCTCGATTCCTGGCGTTGCGACTTCCTCCGGCTTTGACGGGCGGATTTCGGTGGTAGACTTGCCAAGACACGCGCGGGCGGACATACGTATCCGGCGCTACTGCATAGTATAACGGAGCATCCGTGCCGTTTGGGTAAAACTGGTTTTGCCGCGTTGTGGGGGCATGACATCCAGTGGTAGCGACTGTGCCGCCCGATGAGCCATGCGGAAAACAAAAATCGGGCAATCGGGACAGCTTTGCCGCCTTTATCGCCGCTGGTTTCGTAGAAGAATGAAAGTCGCGCCAGGGCGAGCCGGAGCGCGGCAAACTTTAACCTAACATTTTGTGGAGACTTCCCAGCTTCAACTTGGCTGCCCCTTTTGATTCCCTAAACACTGACCGCCAAGCACTTGCAGAGAATGTCGATGGGTTTTCTGAAAAAGTTTTTTCGCAACGTGTTCCGCGAAGGCTCCATGCCCGTTGGGACCAGCAGCTTTGAGCAGCTTTCCGAAGAGGAACTGGAGGCGCACCTGGGGGTCGCCCGCTACGGAAACTTCAAGTTGTCCGAGGCAATCCGGCCGTCGTACGACCTGCAGGTCGTGCCGACGCAGGGCTTTCGCCACGACGCCTACCGCGACGAGCAATCGCGCACCAACGTGCCCGTGCTCATGGCCGCCGTCTCGGCCGAGCAGCTCTTCGAGACCTTCATGGACCTTTTGGACCCGCTGGGCGGGGTGGTCGACGTGGTCTTGGAAACGAGCCATTCCGGCGAAGCCCACGGCCACACCGATCTTTACCGCGAGCACATCGACGCCCCGGTGCTCAAGAGCGTGCTTTGGGAATACGAAGACCTGTTGGTCAACGACGGCTGCACCGGCATCGCCGTCCTCAACCCCGGCGAGCCGCTGGAAGTGCAGTTCGACGAGCACAAGCTGTTGATCGTCTATGGCAATCGGCTGGGCGACTTCGAGGCCGTCTGCCGCGAGCAGGGTCTCCGCTGCGACGAGAAGCTGAAGTTCATTACCGAGGCCGAGCACGTCCATTCCTCTAGCGACCGCTACGCCCAGCAATTCGACGAGCTGAAGACCCGCCTGGGCATGGACGGCGGGTACGCGGATTATTGAGCGGCCGCAGCAAACGGGAGCAGCCGGCCAAAGGGCCAGTTAAGCCCTTTTCCGGAAAACGGCCAACGATTGTCCCCAGTTGATCCATTCGATCTTCAGCCACGTTTGTTCGATGGCCGCATAGCGCGGCCTGGCGACGTAATCGTGGACGAAGAGCAGGCCGTCGTCTTTAATGAGCTCGCGGGCGACTGCCGCGCAGGCGACTCGCACTCTTCCGTCGATCAGGACGCGGTCGAATAGCCTGCCCAGGCCGCGGGGGAAGTTAATGTAGTCGTCGAAAACTTCCAGCTTGGACGCCCCGTCCGCCTTAACGGGCACGTGAAACAGCTTGACCGTTGTCAGATTCTTGCCGCGAGACGCTTTGGTCAGGTTTTTGCTGCGAAGCGCTTCTTTCACCTTCCGGAACCAGCCCCGGTCGTGCTCAACGCTGAAATAGGCCGCTACGAACTGCGGATAATATACGGTGCTTCCGCCGGCGCCCCATTCCAACATGACATGCGACGGCTGGAGATGGCCTCTGATTATCGCAATCTCGTCTTTGCCCATGAGAACTTTCACGGCTTTTCTCGCGACTTCAGGCGCGAACTCCGCGGGAGCGTTCATCCGCTCGCGCGTGATCCAACACCATGTCAATTAGTTTGGTCTTGTTCCGCAGGCGAAGTTTAACGCAGTCACCTTGGCAGGTCAATCAACTGGGCGAGTTCGAGGCCGTCTGCCGCGAGCAGGCCACCCGTTGCGACGAGAAGCTGAAAGTCATCACGGAAGCCGAGCACGTCCATTCCACCAGCGACCGCTACGCCCAGCAATTCGACCAGCCGAAAAACCCGCCTGGGCATGGATGGCGGGTACGCGGATTTTTGAGCGGCGAAGCCCGTTTTGCTGGGTCATTGGGCAAAGTCCGTCGATGGCTTAGGAATCTGCGGTGCGTTATACTCGGCGTTGACGAATCTGGCGAGCGCCGATTCGCATGCAATCAGCCGGCTGACACGTAATCCTCGATTGCGTTGCCGGCGTTGATTAGTGCCCGGTCCACAGCAAGAGGATGCCCATGTTCTCCGCCCGGTCTTGTCTGCCGAAAATCGCCGCATCATTCGTACTCGCGTGCTTCTTCACTGCCTCCGCTTGCTCGGCCGCCGAGCCGGGCGTTGTCCTGCAAGGCAAAGATGGCCCGCTCGCCGGCAAGCATATCGTGCTGATCGCGGGCGACGACGAATATCGCAGCGAGGAGCTGATCCCGCAGTTGGGCCGCATCCTGGCAGCGCATCACGGCGGCCAATGCACGGTCCTGTTTGCCGTCGATCCCAAGACGGGCATCATCGACCCGGCCGCGCAGAACATTCCGGGGCTGAAAGCACTCGACACGGCCGACCTGATGGTGATTTTCACCCGCTACCGCGAACTGCCCGACGAACAGATGAAGCACCTGGCCGATTACATCGAGTCGGGCAGGCCGATCGTCGGACTGCGGACGGCGACTCACGCCTTCAAGTATGCGCACCACGGTAAAGGGGACAGCCCCGTTTTCGTTGGACGCTCCGCGACGAAAGCCGCCAACGAATCGGCGAAAACCGGGACAGTCCCCAGCCCGTATGCCAAGTACAGTTCCGACAGCCGCACGTGGCCCGGCGGCTTCGGCCGGCAAGTGCTGGGCGAGACGTGGATCGATCACTACGGGGTGCATAACCGCGAGAGCACGCGGGCCACCGCCGCGCCGGGCATGGAACACGACCCCATCCTTCGCGGCGTCGGCGAGATTTGGGGACCGTCCGATGTTTACGCGATTACCAAGCTGACCGGCGACAGCCGGCCGCTGCTCTTGGGCCAGCCGCTGTCGGGCATGAAGCCTACCGACCCGCCGAACACGAAAAAGCGGCCGCTGCCCGTCGCTTGGACCAAGACCTACACGGGCACCCAAGGTAAGACGGCGCGGGTCTTTACGACGACGATGGGTCATAGCGGCGACCTGAAGGACGAGAACTTCCGCCGGCTGCTGGTCAACGCCTGTTACTGGTGCCTGGGCCTGGAGGACAAGATTCCCGCGAAGGCCGACGTTGACTTCGTGGGCCGCTACGAGCCGAATGCGATCCACGTCGGCGGTGCGAAGAAGAACGTCCGGCCGAGCGATTACCAGTTGTAGAAAAACTCGGCCCGCGGAAATCGCTTTCCGCGGGCCGGTCGTCCCCCCAGTAATGCGCGTCGTTGGCGGCTTAGTTGTATTGTGTCGACGGATAGATCCGCCGCGAGGTCTTCGGCGGTGGCGCGGGCGTGGGACTCGGCGAGGCCTCGCCTTGCATCACCTCTCCGTCCGGCGCCGCCGACATGTCGCCGCCGTCGTAGGCCGGCGCGCTGCGATTGCAGTTCTTGCAACCCGGCCGGCCGGACGCGTAGCCGGAATAGCCCTCGGAGTAGCCGCCCGAGGAGCCCCCCGAGTAACCCCCAGCGCCCTGCGAGGCGTAGCCGCCGTCGCAGCCGTTTCCGCAGCCGCATCCGCCGCCGCAGGAACCGCACCAGGTGTTCGAGTAGAAGAGTCCGCCGATCCAGCGGAACGGATGGAAGCAGAAATTTCGCTGGCAGCCGTCGTCACAACCGCAGTTGTCGCAGGGACCGCTGCAGCAGTCTTCGCCGCACGCCGCTTGGCTCAGAGGACGGCGGCCGTAAATGGGGCCACCGCCCGCGCACGTGCCGCACTCGTTGCAGCCGCCGCCGCAGCCACCGCCACACTGGTATCCGCAGCAGCCGGATGCCGAAAGCAACAGCCCGCAGCCCAGTGCCAGCAACCAATTCGATCCACGCATGGTGTTTCCTCCTTCAAGCGTATTGCTTGCCTGTTCCTTATCGGCAGAACAATCGGAAAAATCCAGCCAACCGGTAGAAACGGAGATTTCGGCAGGGTTTAGCTGTAGGGTGGGACAAGGTCGCGGGTGTTGTGCGACGTCCGCGGGAACCGATCAAACCGCGGGCCCACCAATTCACGGCCAGCGCGTGCGGGCTGGTGGGAGGGCGCTCGGTTGTCCCTCCCTGCTTCTGTCAAGATAGCGAATATGGGCAATCTAAAACTGCTCATACAAGGATCGTTTGCGGGGAAGCAATCGCACTCTCCACGATCCGTTGGCAGGCTTCGTCGTAGCCGATTCCGGCCTCCGCCAAGGCCGCTGCAAAGCCGGCGTCGGGCGAGAGGCAAGGATTGGCGTTGATCTCCAGAATCCACGGTTGACCGGCCCGATCGACGCGGAAGTCAACCCGCACGTAGCCGCGCAAATCGAACAGCCGCCAGCATTCCAGCGCCATCTGCCGAAGAGACTCCACGAGGCGGCGATCGATTTCGCCGAAGCGGAAGTTCCGCGGCGTGTTGTTGAACTCGAAGGAGCTTTCGTGCCACTTGGCGCGATGGCCGACGATCCGCGGCTTGCCCTCGGGATAGGCGGAAAAAACGATCTCGGCCGGCGGCAGGACTTGCGGGCCGTCCGGTCCCTCCAACAAAGGAACGTTGAACTCGCGACCGTCGATAAATGCTTCCGCGAAGTGCGGCCGACCGGTGGCCGCGATAAAGTCCTCCAGCCGCTGGCGAACCGGCGACGTGTCGCCCTCGCGGATTACGTTCTCGTCGTCCAGCCCCCGCGAGCCATGCTCCCATACCAACTTGATGATGCAGGGCGGTTGCAAGGTAGGTCCTTCCTGCCGGGATGGACTAATGCGGTCGGAATCGCTCAACTGCTCCGGCGAACCCGGTTGATCCAAGCCTGACAGTCCATCCCGGCAGGACGGACCTACTGCCAGCCACGGCGGCGTCGGCAAGCCGGCCTGCCGCATCGTCCGCTTGGCGATCAGCTTGTGATTCGCCGCAAAGAGGGCCTCGGTGTGGCTGCCGGTGTACGGCAGACGCAATGTGTCCAGCAGCGCGGAAACCAGGTGCGCCAACGAGTCGCTGCCGCCGAGCGACTCAACAAGATTTACGACCGCCGCCGGATTGCGCTGGAGCAGCACGTCGCGGACCTCGGCCAGGTTCAGCGTGCAGCCAAGCGCAGACGTTTGATGGCCGAGGCGGCACAGCGCGGCGGAAACGGCCGCGACCTGCGTCAGCGTGTCCTGGTCTTCCGGCGAATCCTCGCTGGCGACCGCATTGTGCAGAATGACGATGTTCATAGGAGCAAGGGGCAGGGAGCGGGGAGCAGGGAGCCGGGAGGGATGCTCCCTGCTCCCCGCTCCCTGCTCTCCGCTCGTTGGCACGCCCCGGCCACGATCCGCTCAATCAATTCCCGGTAGCTCATGCCGAAGAAATTGCAGATCATCGGCAGATCGGAATCCTTGGGGTGCAGTCCGGCGACGGGGTTGATTTCCATGAAGTGCGGGCGGCCACGGCCGTCGGAACGGATGTCGACGCGCGAGGCGTCGCGGCAGCCCAGCGCGGTGCGCGGCCAAGGCGACGCGCTCGGCCTCGGCGACCTCCGCATCGTCGGCCGCGCGGCGCGGCGCGTACCGGCAGAATTCTTCCCAGCGGGCCTTGTTGCTGCAGGAATAAACCTCGGCTTCGGCGCTTGGCAGCAGCATGATCTCGATGCTGCCGATCACGCGGGCTTCGTCGCCGGTGCCCAGGATGCCGACCGTGAACTCGCGGCCCGGCAGAAAGGTTTCCACCAGCACCGGCTGCCGGCATCGCGCCAGGAGCGCGGCACCTACGCTCCGCAGGGCATTGCCGTCCACGATTTTCGATTCGGCCGTTACTCCCTTGCCCGTCCCTTCGGCCACCGGCTTGACGAATAGCGGGTATGGCAGATCGATCGCGTTGATGTCGTCGACCGACTCGACGAGAGCGAAAGGAGTCGTGGGAACGCCGGCTCGCGCGACGGCCGTTTTCGTCAGCCCTTTGTGCAGGCAGAGCGCCATCACCAGCGGATCGGAGAACGTATAAGGAATCTCGTAGAGGTCCAATATGGCCGGCACCTGGGCCTCCCGGGCGGCGCCGTGCAGTCCCTCGGCGATGTTAAACACCAGGTCCCAGCGGTCGCCGGCCGCCAGACGCTCGACGAGCTGCCGGCCGTTGCCGATGCGATCGGTCTCGTGGCCGCATTCGGCCAGGGCCGCGTCGATGGCGTCGATCGTCACGATGCCGTCGAACTCGGCCGTGTCTTCCTCCGAGTATCCGGCCGCGAGGTAGTCGTTCTTAAGGTCGTAGGTCAGCCCGATGAGCATGAGAGAACTCAGTGTTCAGTGTTCAGTGTTCAGTGTTCAGTGTTCAGTCCCCGCGATCTTACGCCGTTGCCCGCCAATCGAACAGGGGGAGAGTCGTCCATGTTTTTTGTCGAAGTGCTGGTGCAGAACGCGGCAATTGTGGTCAAAGTTTTTTTCAAAGCCTAGACATCGCGTATTCGGCCTGTTTTCAGGGGTTTTTCAAGTCAGGACTTGATTAGGACGCGGTCAGGAGCCGATTAGGACTCGATCAGGATTGGGTCAGGATTCGATCAGGAACCCGTCCTTTGGGTGCTCTATGCACCATTGCGTGGCACGGAGTGGGGAGCAGGGAGCAGGGAGCACAAAGCGGCAAGTGGGTAGCGAGAAGTGGCAAGTGGCGTCGCTCTCATTTTTTCCGTCCCTCGTCTTTTTTGTCGTCCGCTGCGGCCTCTGACCGGTCCTTTTGCTCTTGCGTCCGAAGCGGGGGTACGGGGGTAAAAACCGCAGATAGCGCAGATATTCGCGGATACTACTTGCGGCCGTCATCCGCGTTCCGCTACGGAATCCGCGGGTTTGCCGCATTCGGCCAAGCACTTAACTTTTTCAATTTCATCGCGGATTGGTTTCCCCGCGTTTTCTCGGGGAATTAGGGGGTTTCGCATCGCGGAACGAAGCTTGAATGGACCTTGGATGAACTTTGAACGAACCTTGCGCGAACCTTGAATGAACCTTAACTGGACCTTGACCGACGAACCCCGCCTCCGAACCGGGAGCAGGGAGCACGTAGCTGGAGAAAATGAACAATGAACAATGTTCCATGAACCATGAGTATTGAGCCTTGAACCTTGAACATTTCGCCTCCTAACTCCTGACTTCTAACTCCTCGTCTCGTCTCCTCCCCTCGCCCTCCGGGAGAGGGCGGGCACCGACGCGCAGCGGTGGTCGTTGAGGGCGTTTCATCTCTAATCTTCACTCGTGTTATCATCTATTAACACAGCCCTCTATATATACTACGACGCTCGCGCTATGCGAAAAGACAAGAATTCTTGCCGGCGGCGCCGAAAATCGTGCGTAAGTCCTTATGCTGTATAGCCTACAAAGTAATTTCCATCTCCGTTTTCGCGCGCTCGATTTGCCCCTGTTTTTAATAGTGGCCTCCGGCCGCGGGGGGGTGGCAATCGCCCGCCGACGCGGTTTCGTATACTGGCTTTAGCCGGGATGCGCGGCCGAACCCCACCAACTTGCCTTGCGGCAAACGAGTTGGGAGTTTCCGGCCCGATCGCCGTCGCGACGCAAGAAAAACACGGCTCATGGGAGCAGAAGATGGCCCAGACCCTGGAGGATGAAATGGATGAGGTGATTTGCTACGTGAAGAACCAGAACCTCGGCTTCACGATCCCCTACACCTTCCAAGGCGACCAGCACAACTACACGCCGGACTTCATCGTGCGGATTGACGACGGCCGCGGCCCCACCGATCCGTTGAATTTGATTCTCGAGGTTACCGGCGAAAAGGACGGCAAGAAAGAGGCCAAGGTCCCGACGGCCAAAACGCTCTGGGTGCCCGCTGTCAACAGCGCCGGCGACTGGGGCCGCTGGGCGTTTATCGAGATACGCGACCCGTGGAACGCGAGGAATGAGATAAGGGCGGCATTGACTCCAAATCCTTGATTAGGATATATTTGTTTAGTTATGCCCGTTTTCCCTATTTGCCTGGGAAATGACAGATGTCTGGCGTCCGCTACGATGAGATCGGGTATTGGTCAGAGATCAAACTTGATATTGTCCGGAAATACGCGCAGGCGTATTCTACGGTCCTGTCAAATGAAAGCCGAATTCGGAGGTTTATCTACATTGACGCTTTCGCGGGCGCGGGCGTGCATATCTCCAAGCGATCAGGGGAGTTCGTCCCTGGCAGCCCTCTAAACGCGCTCAATGTTCAACCGCCATTCAGCGAATACCATTTCATCGACCTCGATGGCGACAAAGCCGAGAACTTACGACAGTTGGCCGGAAACGATCCGACGGTCCGTGTTTACAACGAGGACTGCAATGAAGTGCTACTTCACAAGGTC
The DNA here is from genome assembly GCA_963780045.1 of uncultured Planctomycetia bacterium. Taxonomy (GTDB): domain Bacteria; phylum Planctomycetota; class Planctomycetia; order Pirellulales; family Thermoguttaceae; genus JANXQG01. The sequence goes on from CAVZZZ010000001.1 coordinate 685,132, forward strand.
TTCACGCGGGCGCAGTATGGGGATTACCACCGAGCCCTCTGCCTGCTCGACCCGTACGCTCTCAACCTGGATTGGGAAGTTGTTCAGACAGCCGGCCAGATGCGTAGCATTGAGATATTCCTCAATTTCATGGTCATGGACATAAACATGAATGTTCTCTGGAAGAATCCTGACAACGTGCCTGCTTCCCAGCTCGCTCGAATGGATGCATTTTGGGGCGATCGTTCCTGGCGGAATCTGCTCTACCAGAAGCCGAAAGACCTTTTGCCGGGAATCGAAATTGAGGAAAAAGTATCCAACGAGGATGTCGTCGCGGCGTACCGGAAACGTTTGCAAACGGTCGCCGGCTTTTCCTTTGTGCCCGCGCCGATGTCCATGCGGAATACGCGAGGCGCTGTGGTCTACTACTTATTCTTTGCATCACCTAACAAGACCGGGGCAAGAATAGTTTCCGACATTTTTAACAGGTACCGAGACTGGGGTGCGCAGTAATGGCCACCAACTCCTCCATCGAATGGACCGAAGCGACGTGGAACCCGGTCACCGGCTGCACGAAGATCAGCCCGGGGTGCCTGCACTGCTACGCCGAACGGATGGCACTTCGGTTGCGGGCGATGGGCCAGGCGAACTACGCCAACGGCTTTGGCGTGACGATGCACGACCATGCCGTCGAGCTGCCGCTGCGTTGGAAAAAGCCGCGGCGAATCTTCGTGAATTCGATGAGCGACCTTTTCCACGACGACGTGCCCGACGAATTCATCCAGCGCGTGTTCGCGGTCATGGGCCGCGCGGACTGGCACCAGTATCAGGTTCTCACGAAGCGGTCGGCCCGAATTGCCTACCTCGATTCGCGACTCGACTGGCGACCGAATATCTGGATGGGCGTCAGCGTCGAGCGAAATGACTACGCCTACCGCATCAACGACCTTCGCAAGATCGGCGCATATCAAATTCCTATCCCTGGAGCCGCTGTTGGGGCCGCTCCCCCACTTGGACCTTACCGGCATCGACTGGGCGATCGTCGGCGGTGAATCAGGCCCCAAGGCGCGGCCCATGAAAGAGGAGTGGGTGATCGACATCCGCGACCAGTGCCAAACGGTCGGCGTCGCCTTCTTCTTCAAGCAATGGGGCGGCGTGCAAAAGTGCCGCAACGGTCGCGAACTCGAAGGACAACAGTGGAATGAAATGCCGCGCGGGAAGTGTAGCGCACGGAATGGCACGGGAGCGGTATTGAGCCATGACTGAAGCTGAGTTGCGCAGGTTGCTTGTTTCCAAGGTTCAGCGTCTGACGGCCGACCGCCTGCCTGCGTTGGCGCGGTGGTTCGACGCTTTGGAGTGCGACGGCTTGCCGCCGCTTTCCAATACGGCGGGAACCGAGGTTAAACTTGGATCGTCTCCCGGTGTCGAACCTGTGCAGCTTCAGCACATTTCGAAAAGCGGTGGTGAGCCCTCGCACTCCAAAGATTGGCCGCATGCGCCGGTCCATCGCCTCGGATCGGACGGAACGTATATCGTCACCGCCGGCACCTATCACAAGGAACACCACTTTCGCGGTCGCCAGCGGCTTGATTTTCTGGAGGCAAACCTGCTTCGCATCGCCAAGGAGTTCGGCTGGCAGTTGGAAGCCTGGGCGGTCTTTTCCAATCACTACCATTTCGTCGCGCAGGCAACGCCCGACGGGCGATCGCTGCGCGCCGCCCTAACCGCCCTGCACAGCCTTACGGCCCGCGAAGTAAACCGGCTGGACGCCAACCCCGGCCGCAAAGTTTGGCACAACTACTGGGACACCGAACTCACCTACGAGAAGTCCTATTTGGCGCGCCTTAATTACGTCCACCAGAACGCGGTCAAACACGGGCTCGTTCCCGTTGCGAACCAGTATCCGTGGTGCTCCGCCGCCTGGTTCGAGCGCATGGCAACCGCGGCGCAAGTGAAAACCATTTACAGTTTCAAGATTGACAAGATCCGTGTTGCCGACGACTATGGTCCGGTATAGTTTTGGATTGCGAGGGCTTGCCGTCGCTTTTCAATGCGGTCGGCGAGCGAGCGCTTTATCCGTCCATAACACGCAACGCCTCTTGAAAAGCGAAGGCGAGCCTTCGCACTCCGAAAATGGCCAAGAGAAACCGGCATCGACGTCCATTGAATCCCTCCGCCACCGGGACAAGCGGAAGAACATCCCTACGGAGGAGCTCCGCGAATTTCCTGGCCGACGACGAGCAGAACCCGCGGCAAGTGCTCTATCCGCGGAATCCGGACCTCGACCCGCAACTGGTCTGGCGCGGCAAGGACGAGCAAGACAGCCAACCGCTGGAAGTGCCCGCCGTGCCGATCTACATTCAAGAGAAGGTCCATCCTTCGGCCATCATCGAGGATTTTCGCCGAACCTTGGAGTGCGGCGGCTTGCCGCCGCTTTCCAAAACGGCCGAAGCGCAGAAGGAGATCAGGCCCGCCCCGAGTCGCAACGCGTTGTAAAAAGCGAAGGCAAGCCTTCGCACTCCAAAGCACAGCAACTCGATCTGTTCTCCGACTTCAACGGCCTGCCGGACGATTTCCACGACCGCGTCGATTTCTACCACCACGAGGCCAACTGGCAGAACCGGCTGATACTGGGCAATTCCCTCTTGGTGATGACTTCACTGGCGGAGAAGGAGACCCTTGCTCGTACTCGCCTCATGTCCGCCCGCTTCCCCTGCTATCTCCTGGCCGACACGCCGGAAGGGAGGAAGAAGTCTTTGGGGTGCGGGGACTTGTCACCGCTTTCCAATAGGGCCGAAGCTGAGGAAGAGCGCGAGCCTGGTTCCGAGTCGCGAGACGTTATGGAAAGCGAAGGCAAGCCATCGCACTCCAAAGGAGCGGACTGAAGGCCATCGCCAACAACGAAGAGATTGACGCAATCCACGCCAAGTGGCAGAAGGAACTGGAACCGGTTTTGGGGAAGCTCAACAAGGCGTTCAAGAAGGCGTGGCAGGAGTGGGAAGTGCCGCGGGAAATTGAAAGCGGCGATAAATCGCCGCAGTCCAAAGAAAAGCAAAAGCTGATTAACGATTGGTGGGAGCTTCGCCGGCAGCGGCAGAAGGAAATCGACGCCTCCATCGCACGGCGGGCCGAGACGGAACGGCTCTACGACCAGCCCTACGAAGACGCCAAGCGGGTTCGCGTCACCGGGCCGTTCACCGTGGAAAGCCTCTCGCCGCATCGCACGATCAGCGTCGAGGAAAAGAAACGCCGCGCGGAAGTCGGCCATGCCGCGTCGGGGCTGAAAATCGAGGTCCACGGCCCGGACCAGTTCGGCCAGATGATCTTGGACAACCTTCGCACCGCCGGCGTGCAGAATACCATCAAAAAGGAGCGGTTGAAGTTCGACTCGCTGCAACCGTATGCCGGGCAGTGGATTCATGGCGAGGGATGGTACACGGAACATGCAAGCCCTCACCCTGACCCTCTCCCGGAGGGAGAGGGGACGAGGCGCGCGCGGCCGTTTGCATCGGCCCGGAGCATGGCACGGTCGGGCCGCAACTAGTCAAGGAGGCGGCCAAGGAAGCCGTGCAGGGCGTCGGCTTCGACATGCTCATCGTCTGCGGCTTCGCCTTCGACCCGCACGTCTCCGAGGAGACCAGACGCTACGGCAAACTCGTTGTCCTGCCCGCGCGGATGAACCGCGACCTCACGATCGGCGAACTGCTGAAAAAGACCGGTTCGGGCAACCTGTTCATGGTTTTCGGCGAATCAGATATCGAGATTTTGGGGTGCGATGGCTCGCCATCGCTTTCCAATACGGACCAAGACGCAGAAGAATCGTCCAGCGGCGCCAAGCGATCGAAGTTGCAGGCCGCTGTGAAGAGCGAAGGCAAGCCTTCGCACTCCATAAAAGTCAAGCTCAACGCGCTGGACATTTACGACCCGACGACGGGCGAAATCCGCTCCAGCAGCACCGACGACATCGCCTGCTGGTTCATCGACACCGACTATAACGGCGAGAGCTTCTTCGTCCGCCACGCCTATTTCACCGGGGCGGACGAGCCGTACGAAAAGCTCAAGCGGGCGTTGCGGGCGGCGATCGACGAAGCCGCCTGGTCGGCCCTTTACGCGACCGAGAGCCGCCCCTTCGACAAGCCAGCGGGCGGCCGCATTGCCGTAAAAGTGATCAACCATTACGGCGACGAGGTGTTGAAGGTCTTCGGGGCCTGAAAAGCCAAAGCTTTTCGCCAAACTTCAATTGCACCGTCTTGCCATTACGGCTACACTGCCGCAGTGCGCGGACTTGCTTGGGCCGGACAAACTGCGGCTTTTCGCTCGTCCGCGAATTCATTGACGCTTCCGCGAGGCCTCCGTCAAGGATGACGACCCATGAGCAGCCCGTTGGCCGCCGGCCATGCAAGCAGCGTACCCGCGGTGCGCTGGACGGCGTTTGAACAGTTGAGAATCGCCCGGCAGGTCATGCAGGCCGAGAGCCGCGCGATCGCGCAGGCGGCGCGGCGGCTGGATGGCGAGTTCTGCCGGGCGGCCGATTGCCTGTACCAGTGCCGCGGCAGCGTCATCGTGACGGGCATCGGCAAGGCAGGGCTGATCGGCCAGAAAATCATGGCCACGCTCGCCTCGACGGGCACGCGGAGCCACTTCCTGCATCCGGCCGAGGCCGTGCATGGCGACCTGGGCCGCGTACACGCCGACGACGTCGTGCTGGCGCTTTCGCAAAGCGGCAAGACCGAGGAGATCGTCCGCATCCTGCCTCCGCTGGCCGAAGCGGGCGTGCCGATCGTCGCTATCACCGGCAGCGCAAACAGCCCCTTGGCCCGCGCGGCTTTCGCCGTCATCGACCTGGGGCCGCTGGAAGAAGCGCGTCCGTTAGGGCTAGCGCCAGCAGCAGCACCGCGGCGATGCTGGCGGCGGGCGACGCCCTGGCCCTGCTGGTCAGCCGCATGAAAGGCTTCGCGCGCGACGACTTCGCCCGCTTCCATCCGGCCGGAAACTTGGGGCTGAAGTTGAGCAAGGTGCAGCAGCACATGCGTCCGCTGGAACTCTGCCGCATGGCGCCGCAGGAGGAAACGGTGCGGCAAGTGCTGGTCCGCGCGAGCGTGCCCGGCCGACGAGCGGGGGCGACGATGCTCGTCGACGCGGCGGGTCGGCTGAGCGGCATTTTCACCGATAGCGACTTGGCGCGGCTCTTCGAGCAACACCGCGACGCGGACCTGGATGCGGCGATCGATCGCGTGATGACCCGCGACCCGCTGCGGGTATCGCACGGCACGCTGATGTCCGACGCGGTGGACCTGATGGCCCGGCGGAAGATCAGCGAGCTGCCGGTTGTCGATGACGACGGCCGGCCGATCGGGCTGATCAATATCACCGACGTGGTCGGGCTTTTTCCGCAAACGGTGGAGGAACCGCCGCAGGCCGGAGCACCGCGCATTCGTCTTGCCAATACGGGCGAAGGATAGCGCGGCCGCTTAACCCTCACCCTGGCCCTCTCCCAGCGGGCGAGGGGACGATTGCTAGAACAGCGTCTTCTTGCGGTAGAAGATCGTCTTCAGCGGGCCGGTGAGGGGATGCTTCACGGCGTAGGTGTCCAGCATGTCCTGCATGTGCATGAGAATCCAGGGCTGCGTGTACGATTCGCCGTTCTTGGTGAAGACAATGTCGTCGGCCACATAGACGGCGGCGTGAATCACCGCATTCTTGGGCGTCGCCAGGAAGATCAAGTCGCCCATCTGCGTCGCCTGGTTGATCGTGGCGTAATCGGACTCCAACAGCCCGCGGAGGTAAGTCATGTCGTTGACGCGATTGTTGAGCGACTCGTTGAAGAAGTTCATCGCCGACCAGAAGCAATCTTCCTTGTGCTCGCCGCCGTCGACACTGCTCGTCAAGGGATGCGTGTAAAGGCGATCGCGGGCGAAGTGCGGCAGCAGGCAGACGACGTTGATTTTGCCTTCGCCCTCGTGCCGCAGGGCGTGCAACAGCGGGGCGACGTCTTTCTTCCGCCCGCCGACGCCCCAATAGTCGATAATCAATTGCAGGCTCGAATCCGGAGTGATGTGCAGCGAGGCCAGCAGCGTCCGCTTTCGCGACACGGCGTTCATGAACAGCCGCCGTTCCTGGTCGCTGGGCAGGCGGCGGAGGGCGGGTTCGAAATCGGCGAACAACAGCAGCGACTCGCCCTGCGGATAGAGCAGGCTCTTCAAGAGCTCGACGGACGACGCAGCGAGGCCGCTGTCCTTCATGCGGTCGTCGACGTCTCCCTTCCGGAACCACACCGGATCGATCTGCCGGGTGTTCTCCTCGTACTCGACCAGTTGCTGGTAGATCTTCGCGTGGACGTCCGGCGCGAGCGAGAGGATGAACTCGTCGCCCGGCTCGACCGCTGCGCCTTCCGCCGGGGCACCCGCGTCGCGGGTCGGCGTCCACTTGGCTTTGTCGATCAGTGCCAGTTGCGCCGTGGTGATGCCGGCCGACTTGAGCACGTCGATCGCCTGGTCTTTGCTTGAGCCGTGAAAAACCCAGCGGACGGGCGGCTGGTCGGGCGGCGGGACAAAGACGAACTCGTCGGGCACGTCGATGCGAATCGTCCGATAGTCCAACTGGCCCCAGTTCCCCGGCTTGCCTGGAACGGCATCCGGCCGCGGGCCGGCGACGGTGCTTGAAGGAGACTTGGCCAATTCGATCCTGTATGCCAGGACGAACGCCGCGATCAGCAACGCGACAACAATCCAGGGCCCGACGATCATGAACGCCAACAGCCGCCGCGAAACGCGCACTTGACCGAAAGGCTCACGCAACCGCGCGGAGCTTCGAACCGCGTACTGCGGCTCTTCGCTCGTGAAGGGCGATGGATCAGAGAGGTTTGCCAATTCGTGCATTCGCGCTGTTGCTAAGCCCTTGGATTCACTATAGTTTGGCAGCCGCGCATGGGCAACGATAAACAAGTGCGGCCGTGATATTTTTACCCGCGTGCGCCAACTAAAGCACCCCGCTTGCGAGCGTCATGAAGTGGCAACACCCATCAGAGGCCCCCCCGGTGCCCCGAGCAGCAGCAAACGCTTTTGTACGCCACTTATACCCCGATTCGCGGAAGAAGTTCCGTTGCGAGTAAAAGTATCAGCGCGAAACCAGTCCGATCTGGACGCGCGACGGCGGAAGCTTGTGGCGAGCTTCGGTAACGAGGGGTTGGAGCTCATCGCCTGGCCGAGCGCGCAGCGTCCGTAAATCGTGGGAGCGGCCGTGTTCAACTCCTTTTCCTGAAAACTGCCAAGGTTTGTCCGCGGTCGATCAATTCGACCTTAAGCCACTTCTGTTCGATGGCCGCGTAGCATGGTCGCGCCACGTAATCGTGAACGAAGAGCACACCGTCCTCGGCGATGAGGTCGTAGGCGACATCGGCGGACGCCACGCGGGCCCTTCCGTCGATCAGAATGCGGTCGAATCGCCGGTCGAGCCCGCGGGGAAAGTTGATGTAATCGTGGTAAATCCTTAGTTTACAGTCGCTGCCGGTGTTAACGGGCACGTGAAAAGGCTTGACCTGAGCAAGCTTCCTTCGCTTGATCTCTTTCGTTACCCTGCGGAACCACGCCGGGTCGTGCTCGATGCTGAAATATTCGGCCACGAATTGCGGATAATAGACCGTGCTTCCGCCCGCGCCCCATTCCAACATGACGTGCGACGGGCCGAGATAGCCCCGGATCATGGCAATCTCGGACTCGCCCATCAACACCTTCACGGCATTACCTCGCGGCGGAGGCGCGAGGCTCGCCGCTGTTGATTACAGTGAGGAAGCCGAACAGCGCTTTTCCGCGCTTGGCTGATCGGCTTCGAGTTCCGTAGCACGCAAGCAAAAATGAAGTCGCGGATTTCCATAAGTCCGGCAGGCGAAACGTCTTACGTCGCCTCGCAACGTCCCTTTGGCGAATCGGACTCTTGCCGGAATCTGTGTGGCCCACTATAATCGCTTAATCTTCGATAGTCAATCTTTGCCTGGGCGCCCAGGGTGCCGCCGTCGTTCATCGGCTGCGGCCAACCGCAAGCGGAGACCCGAAGCAATGGCTAAGTGGTTTTCTCGGAAGGTTCCATCGGGGCCGGCGAAACCGGCCATAGCGGACGCGTTGGACTCCGGCAGTTCCGGCTCGTCAAGTGCTTCTAGCTCGTCGGCTAGTTCCGGCTCGTCGGGCAGCTCTGGGTCGTCGCGAAGCTCCAGTTCCAACAGTTCCAGTTCATCAATGCAGTTCCGGTTCGTCGAGCCGCTCCAGTTCATCAAGCAGCTCGAGTTCCTCGGGCAGTTCCGGTTCGTCGAGCGGTTCCAGTTCGTCGGGCAGTTCATCAAGGTCGTCCGGCTCCAGCAGTTCCGGCTCGTCCGGCAGTTCCGGCTCGTCAGGCAGTTCGAGGTCGTCGAGCGGTTCCAGTTCGTCCAGCAGTTCCGGCCCCTGCATCGGTTGGCCGACGCCGCCCAAGAAGATTTGCCCTCCGTGCGACTGCGGCTGCCAGGACGGGTGCGATTGCGGAACAGACTGCTCAACGGGCGCAACGAACGTGTCGTCAACGCCCATCGGCACTCCCAATTCCAGCTTTTCCTACTCGTTCTCGAACCTGATGAATTGCTCCGGGACGCCCGAAGATCACGGCGCGGTGACGAGCAACACTTACGATCTAGCCGGAAATCCGCTGACGACAACGTCCCCCTCGCCCACGGGCAGCGGAACGGTTACGACCGTCAACACCTACGACCAACAGAACAATCTGCTAACCTCCGAAGACGCGGACGGAAACGTAACCAGCTATACGCACGACCAATTAGGCGAGACGACCTCGCTGACCGACACGGACGGAAACACGACCTACGCGACTTACGACCATGACGGTCAGCAGACGTCGCAAAGCTCGGTCGTCGCGCTCGGCTACTTCCCCGACGGCACGGTCGACACCCAGACCGCGACCGACTACGCCTTCTATGACGGCTTCGGCAACCCGTCAACCACGAGCGACGCCGATTACCGCAGCATCGGTTACACGTTCAACGACGTCAATGAGGAAACGCAGGAACAGTGGTTCGACCAATTCGGCAACCAGACCGGCGAGGTCGATTACACGTACAATGCGGCCGGGCTGACGACCGAGGCGAAGAACTACGCCGGCGCCAGCGACTCCACGCCCGTCGCCGACTACCAGTATTATTACGACCTGGCCGGCAACGTTTCCGACGTATCGGCCAATTTGGAGGGCGTCAGCGGCGGAAGCACGCCCATCCAACTCGGCGCCGCTTACGACTATAATGGCGACATGACGAGCCTTGCGGCGAACATCGGCGGCACGCCCAATTACGACGCCAATTACGGGTTCACCGGATTCAGCGACGGCGTGAACGATTTCGTCAATAACTATGCCTACGACCAGTTTGGCGATCTGACGAGCATCGTGCAGACTACTCAAGGAGCTCCTGGAGGCGACAGCGGGACGTACAACGTGGTCGCGGCGAAGACGGTCACGTTCGCCTACAACACCGACGGGCAGACGACGGGCCAGAACTTCTACAATACGGACGATTCCAGCGATCTTGGCTCCTCCACGCTCGTAGCCGCCGCGGCCTACACTTACGACCACGATTCGGAACTCACGGACATTAGGTACACGGACGGCGCGGGCAACACCCTTGCCGCCTATCACTGGGACTACAACGCGCCAGGCATCGTCGGCGACGAATACTCCCGCGGCGACACTTCCGGCACAATTGGGTCAAGCGATACCAGTTGGGCCGAGACGAGCAACACTTACGATGCCGACGGGCAGTTGACCGCCGCCACCTACTCGTCGAACTTCGCCAGCGCCGCCGCCGACTTCAGCGCGGCTTACGACCCGAACGGCAACCGCACGAGCACGGGAAGCACGAGCGAGACCAGTTCGACCGACCGCCTGTTGTTCGACGGCACATATTACTACCAATATGATGCCGCCGGAAATCGCACGGCGCGGTACGAGAACTCGGTTGACCAAGGCCTTGACTGCCACGCCACCGACATCACGATCTACACGTACAACAATGACAACGAGATGACGGGCGTGTACAGCTTCGCCGCGTACAGCGAGTACCACTCGGCCGTCTAGCGCGGGCAATCTCGACAACGGCACGAGCGTCGTGGCGAGGATGTCTTACGACGCCTTCGGGCAGATGGTCCAGGAGACGACCTACATCGTATCGGGCGAAAGCGAGACAGGGGTTGCCGAGAACTACGTTTACGACGGCGGGAATCTTGTGCTCGTGCTCAATTCCGACGGTCTCGTGACGGAGCGCGAGTTGACCGGCCTGGCGGTGGACCAGGTGTTTGCCAGCGAGTTCCCCACGCTTTCCGGCGGCTCGGGCGGGGCACAGGGGGCGGGGACGGCGGTTGACTGGTACTTGACGGACCTGCAGGGCAGCGTGCGGGACGTGGTGACAGGGCGAGGTCAGCGGCGGCGCGATGACGGCCGAGGCGGTCGATCACGTCATCTACACCGCCTACGGCGCGCCGACCGTCGAGGAAGGGTCCATGCCGCGGTTCGGCTTCGATGGCATGAGATTCGACGCGGCCACCGGCTTCGATCTCACGGCCACGCGGCGCTACGATCCCAGCACCGGCACGTGGATTCAGCCCGATCCGATCGGATTCTTGGGCGGGCAGGACAATCTGAGCGAGTTCGTGGGCAATGATCCGACGAATTTCGTCGATCCGAGCGGGCTTGGGCCGATTTCGCCTTGGGGTGACCGCGCTTCAGGGGACCTCCCCCCGGGCACTCAATGGTGGGCGAACGGACCCAATGACATACCGATTGGAATGGTGTGGGTGTATCCGGGCTTCGGCCAGTATTCAAGCGGCGGCGCCTATGTGCCGTATTATGGTTGCGACTGCTGCGAAGGCGGGGGATACGACAATCCGTCGGTTGCTGAAAGCCTTGACCCGGCGGACGGAGGCGGCGGATCCCTCGATCCCGACAGCGGCAGTATAGATGCTGGCGGCGGATCGTTCGGGGACGGCCAGGGCGGGTTGGGCGGACTCGGAGGCGGCGCGGGAGGTGGCGGAACGTGGAACCCGCAAAGCGGGAAACCGCCTTTCGTTATTAGTCCACCGAATCAGGTTGGCCCAAACGATTGTTTAACGGGGCGGCCGATATTGCCTCAGCCTCCGAAACCCAACCCATTACTTTCATGGATCAACACCCCGCCGCCGCCATCCCCACCGCCTTCGCCCGCCGACAAGGCGGCAGCGGAGCTGACACAACTCTACAATGCCGCGGTCACCTGGAGAAAGTCGAGTCCAGGATTCTTCCATTATCAGTCGGACGACTATGGTCTCCCCTACCCCACCATTTTCAAGCCCGATGGAACCCTCAATGATTGCGGCGGCCAGGCCGATTCGATGCTCCGGTATCTCATAACGCTTCCGCATAAGTACTGGTACCTCAAGCCAATTTACCGCGCGAGAAATCCAAACTACAATTGTCAAAGCACCCAAGAGAATGCCATTGAGCTGTGGCCGGTTAAGGGGAATCCCATGCCGCCAATGGTTTTCGATGCGCCTGGTAAGATCTGTTGGCTTTTTTCATCCGGATATTTTCCTCTTAAAACCAAGGACCAGTTTGAGGAGCAATACCCATACGATGACGACGGGTATGGACATTTTCACCATCCACCGCCTGATCGGCCCCAGGATCCGAGGTTTCCCTCGGGCGACTTTTATAATTGGTGAGGTCAAGCCCCATTCTAGTTTTTCTCCAGCGGCGGGACTGTTATGCGAGTTTTCTGTGGGCGTTATTTGGGCCTGTGGGTCTTGCTGGCTTTCGCGCTTGCTGCGACGGCCGCGTACCAACTGACCGCCGGAAAGAAGCGGCCCGGCGCGCTTACGCACGTTGACGAGTCTGCTTGTGTAGACTCGATATGTCTGAGCCCTGACGGAAAGAACGTAGTTTCCGGTGGGCGCAACGGGAGAATCGAAGTGTGGGACTTGGCTCGCCGCATCAGAACCGAGGACATCGCCGCGGGCAAAAATCCGCTCAGTTCGGTGCGTTTCCGGCGCGACGGCAAAGTGCTGGCGTCCGCGGACTACTGCGGCAGAATCACGCTGTGGAACGCGGCGACGTTCGCGAAAGTGGCGGAGTCCAGCGCGTCCGCCGGCGAACTTTGTGCTATGTGCTACAGCCCTGACGGCAAGGTCATCGCCGCAGGGTCTGGGAGCGACATCCTGCTCCTCGACTCTGCCACAATGAAAACGCTGCGCACGCTCAGAGGGTCTTCCGACAGTATCCAGTCTGTCGGTTTCAGCCCTGATGGTCGTGTCCTGGCCTCGGGAGGCTGGGATGAGGATGTCAGGCTTTGGGAGGTCGCAAGCGGCAAATGCGCCGCCGCGACTCCCGTGCGGCATCGCGGCGTGCTTTCGGTATCGTTCAGTGCGGACGGACGATCGTTGGCCTGCGGGAACCAGGATGGCACGATTACTCTTTTTGACGCGCGAAACGGCAAACAGATCGCTTCATTCCAGGCGCACGGGGTCAACTACGGTGTCTACAGTTTGGCGTTTGGCGCCGGCCTCTTGGCGTCCGGAAGCGAAGACGATACGATCAAGCTATGGGACCCCGCAACGCAAAAGGAAGTCCGGACATTTCGCGGTCATACCATGTTAGTCACGTCGCTGGCGTTCCATCTGGATGGTAAGCGACTAGTATCTGGAAGCTATGACGGGACGGTCAAAGTGTGGGATATAAGAAGTGGTGCGCTTATTTTCAGTTTTCAGCACAAGGAGGGGACGGAGAATTGGTGAGGAAAACCGCGAGAGATGAGTACTTAGCGATGGCCGAGCCTACGAGGAGGCGAAATGCATGATGCGACAGACGTAACACCGACCGAAAAGACTGGCAAGGGGTTTCATGCGCCGCACAGCATCGTAAGCGCGGCGGCGAACTTTACTGCATCGGTTTCGAGGTTCGCCGCGTCAGGCTTCAAAACAGTGGACGCAGCGTTGCACGGGATCCGCGTCGGCCAATGCCGAACCTGTGAACACCGCCGCGGTTCGCGGTGTGCGCTCTGCCGCTGCTTCATCGACAAGAAGGCATGGTTGCCGCATGAAGATTGCCCGATCGGCCGCTGGCCGGGCTGAGGGGAGGTCAAATCCCAAATATGAAAATCGCAGACAAAGGGCTTCCCCCGACCCGGACCCTCTCCGCGGTGACGGGCATGGGCGGCACAATGACGGCGGAAGTGGTCGATCACGTTATCTACACGGCCTTCGGCAACCCCAGCCAGGGGGCGGCATTCGCCGGCAACCCGCTGCCGCGGTTCGGCTTCGATGGGCTGCGTTACGACGCGGCCACCGGCTTCGATTTCACGGCCACGCGGCGCTACGATCCCAGCACCGGCACGTGGATTCAGCCCGATCCGATCGGATTCTTGGGCGGGCAGGACAACCTGAGCGAGTTTGTGGGCAACGACCCGACGAATTTCGTCGATCCGAGCGGGCTTGGGCCGATTTCGCCTTGGGGTGACCGCGCTTCAGGGGACCTCCCCCCGGGCGCTCAATGGTGGGCGAACGGCCCCAATGACATACCGATTGGAATGGTGTGGGTGTATCCGGGCTTCGGGCAATACTCAAGCGGCGGCGCCTATGTGCCGTATTATGGTTGCGACTGCTGCGAAGGCGGGGGACTCAACGATCCGTCGGTTAAGGAAAGCCTCGACCCGGCGGACGCGTATCCGTTCGGTGCGGGCTATCCTAGCGGCTACTTTGACGGCGTATTGGGCGGCGGTGGCGGCGGTATCGGAGGCGCGGAGACCTCGTCCGATTCAACAACCGGCGTGCTAACCTTTAGCGGCAACGTCAGCAGCAAGCCACCTTCAGAGGAAAGCTTCTCGCCACCCCCACCGCCGGCACCACCCCCCACACCGCCCCCGCCCCCTTTGCCGTTCGGCATCTTCATCAAGAATCGCGATCTGGCATTTCTAGGTGCGTCGGGGACATATAATTTGTGGCCAATTACGCACACGTTCATTTTTACGACCGATCAGTCTGGAAATATTCAGAACACCTATAGTTGGGGCAATAGCGCTAACCAACACGGGTGGAACTTCAATCAGCCGGAGGATCTCGCCGCGGCGCAGGAGGCGCGTTTGATGGGCGACGGAGAGCTCATTGTGCAGGGCACCCAGTCGCAGTGTGCGCTTTCGTCGGCGTTCAATACGTTAAATAATCCAGCTAACGATCATCGGTGGTGGCCTTGGAATAACTGTAAGCACGAAGCGATTCACCTTCTGTGGACTGCAAATTCGACTTTAGATCCGCCAAGTAGTCCATAATCGCCTTTGAGCTAGGAATCACCTTTCGCCGAGGAAATGAACATGGCCATACGAGAAAACGTGAATAGGATCGCGCGGGAGTTCATACTACCTCGGCTGGCGCTTTTCTGCCGCTTCCTAATCGTGGCGATAAGTTGCGTGCTTGTCACGGTCGCGTTCGCGTACGCTGGCCTCAGAAACGTCTCGCCGCTTTTTCACAACGGTTTCATTGTGTTCGGTATTCCCGCCGTTATGGCCGTTGACGCCTTTGTTTATTTCGCGTGGAAGGCGACGCCGTTGCAGTTCGGTATCGCGCGGCGCCTAGTAACAGCGTTAGCCTTGAGCTTGCTTGCATTGGTGCTCTCAGGATGTGTCGCGGGCTTCGTCATTTTCAATACTTGGGGGAGCTGATGGTTTTCCAAGTTGGGCCGGAAAAATGGGATAAGCGGAGGAAAAAGGGGACGTCACCGACTACTGTTAACAGCTATATACTGAGATCCCGGGCAATGTGGAATAACTAGCTCGCGCCCCGTCCGGCGGCACGCGTAATATGCATCATTCAACGAGCGTAACTCGGACAGGAATCGTCGTTGGCAACGATTCATCGCCGCGCGGTCTCGTCGGTGCGGTGGCGAACTTTACCGCCTCGATGGCCAGGTTCGCCGCGTCCGGCTTCAAAACTGTGGACGCCAAACTGCACGAAATCCGGTTAGGCAAATGCCGCACGTGCGAACACCGCCGCGATTCGCGGTGCGCGCTCTGCCGCCGCTTCATCGACAAGAAGGCGTGGCTGCCGCACGAAGATTGCCCGATCGGCCGCCGGCCGGCTGAGGAGAGATCAAATCTCAAATATGAAATCCCTAGCAAAGAGCCTCCCTCACCCTGGCCCTCTCCCGGGGGGCGAGGGGACGGTGGACTGGTACTTGACGGACGCGCAGCGCAGCGTGCGGGACGTGGTGCAGGGCGAAGTCAGCGGCGGCGCGATGACGGCGGAGGTCGTCGATCACGTGATCTACACCGCCTACGGCTGCGCCGACCGTCGAGGAAGGCTCCATGCCGCGGTTCGGCTTCGATGGGCTTCGTTACGACGCGGCCACCGGCTTCGATCTCACGGCCACGCGGCGCTACGATCCCAGCACCGGCACTTGGATTCAGCCCGATCCGATCGGATTCTTGGGCGGGCAGGACAACCTGAGCGAGTTTGTGGGCAACGACCCGACGAATTTCGTCGATCCGAGCGGGCTTGGGCCGATTTCTCCTTGGGGTGACCGCGCTTCAGGGGACCTCCCCCCGGGCGCTCAATGGTGGGCGAACGGCCCCAATGACATACCGATTGGAATGGTGTGGGTGTATCCGGGCTTTGGCCTGTATTCAAGCGGCGGCGCCTATGTGCCGTATTATGGCTGCGATTGCTGCGAGGGAGGGGGATTCAACGATCCGTCGGTTGCCGAAAGCCTTGGCCCGCCGTCGGCACCGGGGAGCGGACATAAACCTGACGACTACTACAGTCAAGGCGGAAGCGGTTCACATCCCGCTCCGCCGACGACCGCACCGCCTGCCTGGGCGTTTACTAACTATAAGGCGCTGTCGGCGGTTACCCAAGCGAGTCCGCACTACATCCTAATTCCAACGGGGCAACCGAGTCCTCCACCCCCCCCGCCTTTCCCCAATGTGGCAATTCTCCTAAATATGGCGAAGGCGGCGGGCAACTCGCCGACCCAGGAACAGTTTGACCAAGCGGAGAGGTTCGTTAACCGGATCAACGGCGGTGATTCTGACGACGCCCTAAGTATGGTGAAGGATCTTCGAGCTCAGCCGGGCGTGCCCTGGGATAACCAGTTGCTTGCCGCGCTTGACCATTACTTCTATGCGCGGTGTTTGCACGACGACTATGGTGTTCCGGCAGGGCCTATAATTATCCTCAATTCAACGTACATAATATGGAAATGTCTCCATCTGCCATTTTGGACGGCCACCTCAAAGCCTTACGCCCCTCCGTCGCTTCTCCAATGGTCTGCAGGCAATTGGGGTGCAGCCGACGCAGTTGAAAGGAACTATTAATGTCTGGAAGCAATCGACGCTCCAGCCCCCGCACTGGATTTCGGAACTCTATAAATGGAGCGTTGGCGCTAATTCTTTTAGATATCGTTTTTTTGGGGAGTTACATGTTCTCGGGGGTCGTTTGTCCTATATGGTTCGTTATTAGTATAGTGCGGTCAATCGTCACGCGTCCTGCCCTTCGGGTTGCGATTGTTCGAGCTTCTTTTCCGGTAGCTGTCCTCATACTCGTGCTAACGAACAATCTTTTGCAAGAACGCGTCGCGGCGGATAATGCAGTCAGAGTGATCGCTGCCTGCGAGAAGTTCCGCAATGAGAATGGAGGTTACCCAGATCGGCTCAAGCAGCTTGTTCCGGATTATTTGCACTCGATTCCGAGGGCGAAGTACTCCCTTGGTTTCAGCAGTTTCGGCTATTATAACTCGCGGAGCCATCCGCCGATAATCTGGTGGTGCGAATTTCCTCCATTCGGTACTCGCGTATACAACTTTGGCACATGCACGTGGCGTTCTCTCGACTAAGACCTGAAAAGGTGATACTAATCATTACTCTTAATCGGGGACAAAAGGGTCAGAACTATTATCGGAGGAAGCCAACAGGGCGTCGGAACAGGGACGGGGCTAGAATTGGTATGTTTAGTGGGCTGTTAGTGAAATACGCCACGCGCAAGCCAAAGGAACGGAGCGCGCGCCAGGAGCGCCGATGGGGAATGCCTTTGGACCGTTGCTTCCGTAGGCAGCGTCCGCGATGGGTAATGCGAATCGCGCGGCGCGCGTCGTCGGCGACAGCGATCCTTATGCGACCGGTTCGCGGACGCTGGGCTACGTCAACAATTCCGGCGACGACGCCAGCCTCGGTCGCGTCTCCGCGCTTTCGTTCGCGGGCGTCAGTCCGGCGGCTTCCTACACGTACTTCGGCCTGGGCAGCTTCGCCTCGCTGACATACAACCAGCCCGGCGTGAACAGCACGTTGGCCAGCAGTTCGTCGTATCCCGGTTTCGACCTCTTCGGCCGCGTTATCGACGTGCCTTGGACGAAGAGCATGACCGGGGACCAGGCGCGGTTGAAATACGGCTACAACCTGGCCAGCAGCCGGACCTATCGCAACGACGCGAAGGCCGGCAGCGGCTTCGACGAGCTTTACGGCTATGACGGCCTGCAGCGCCTCATGGCTTCCAACCGCGGCACATTGACATCCGGCGACGCCGCGCCGGTTACCGGCTTGAAGTTGCAACAAAGCTGGGATCTCGACGCAACGGGCAACTGGGGCCAGTTCAGCAACCTCGATCTGGTGACGCCTGCCAATTCGCTCGTGCAGCAGCGCGTGAGCAACACGGCAAACGAAATCACGACCATTTCCGCGACGGTGAGCGCGGCTTGGGCGACGCCGGCCTACGATCGCAACGGCAATATGACTTCGATTCCCAAGCCAGCCACGCCGACCGCCGCCTTCGCCGGCGCGTTCGATGCCTGGAACCGCCTTGTGAGCCTGACCAGCGCGGCCAGTTACCGGTACGACGGCCTGCACCGTCGCGCACTGAGCACCGTCGGCGGTTCGACGCGCTACTTCGTCTACAACCAGCAGTGGCAGGTGTTGGACGAATATGTCGGCACGTCAACCACTGCGGATCGGCGTTACGTATGGGGCCTGCGATACATTGACGACCTTGTCTTGCGCGACCGTTCTAGTGGTTTGTCCAAATCGAGTTTACTAGTTATAGACCTTTGACGGAACGCAGGGATCGTCGTGTTCATCTTGGCGAACGAACTCGGGATACAGACTTCGCAGTTTAACGCGGGCGTCGTCCGTTGTGAATTGCCAGTTGACCCGTGTGGCACGAAGGTTTCGGTCGGTTTCCCAAGCGGCAACCTCATGGGCCAAGCGTTGGGCGTCGTCGATTCGGCGTGCCAAGCATTGCCGTCCGAGCACGCTCAATTCACACTCGGCGATATTCAGCCAGCTTCCGTGTTTGGGTGTGTTATGAATGTCCAGGCGTTCCGTCAATCGCCGCGCTTCGCTCGGCGCAAAGGCTTCGTAGAACGACGCCGGCGAATGGGTGTTCAAGTTGTCCATGACGAGGATGACCCGCTCCGCGGTCGGATATTTCTCGTCCAAGAGGTCGCGCAGGGCGTAGGCCCAGTCCACCCGAGTTCGTCTCGCTGTGACGCGGACGTGCCGGTGGCCACGAAGTGGTTCGACAAACATGAAGATGTTGCACGTGCCCAGGCGTTCGTATTCCGAGTCGTATCGCAACGGTTGACCGGGGCGCATCGGCAGCGGCTGGCGAACTTCACCCACGAGTTGTTTACTGGCTTCATCCATGCAGATCACGGGAAATTGAGGGCTGTACGGGCGGTGGTAGACTTCGAGGACATCTTCCGTCCGCCAGACGAATTCTCCGTCATGCTTCTTCGGAAGACACCATTGCTGTTTCAGCCAAGGCTTAACCGCGTTTTTTTAAGCGTGCCACGCACCGTTTCCGGGCTGATGGAAGGCACGATTTCTAACTCGACCAGCTTGCTGGCCAGCATTCGCAATGTCCAGCGCGCCCTTCCTTTCGGAGCAGGACCGCAACAAGCGGCCACCAGTTTCGCCTCGGCCGCGCCATCGAGCTTGCGTGAACGAGACGGGCATGCCTGTTTCTTGCGGCGGAGCGCGGCCTCCAGTCCATCCTCCACCCATCGTCGGCGAACATTGAAAACTGTCTTGGGGGTGACGCTCAGGGCTTCCGCGATCTGGGCATCGGTCTGCGCAGCGCCATCTTTGCCCTGGTCCGCCTTGAGCAGAATCCGAGCGCGTGCAAGGGTCAGCGCCGATGCTTTTCCCCTGCGCACCAAACCGTCAAGTTCCAACCGCTCCCTATCCATCAAACGAACAACGAACACCTTTTTCATGGCTACATCCTTGTATTGCCGAGAGAACCAACGGTCCAACAGTTCGGCAAAATATCAGGATGTAGTGAATTAGTAAAGTCAAATTGGACAAACCACTAGCGGCGGCGCGCTTAACGAGCGCCTCTACGCCTTCCAAGACGCCAATTGGAACATGGTGGCGATCTACAACGCGGCGACAAACGCCGTCGTTGAGCGCTACGCCTACACGGCCTACGGCGTCTGCCAATTCCTCGATGCCAGTTTCGGCAGCTTGACCGCCAGCGCCTACGACTGGACCGCCCTCTACACCGGCCGCGCGTTGGACGATGAGAGCGGGCTGTACTATTACCGGATCCGCTATTATCATTCGGCACTGGGGGTGTTTGTGGGCAGGGACTTCGCCGAGAGCGACATCAACCCCTTCCGCTATTGCGGTAACAATCCAGCCGGCCGCGTGGACCCAACTGGGCTTTTTTGTGACAACTTGTGTTCAAGTGAGCATGCTTCTAGTGATGTCAAGGTAGACGACGTTGCCTTGAAGCAGGCGAATCGGAAGATCCGCCCCGAAGTTGAGGAGAGTCTCATTCACGCAGTTAAGGGACTCTTGTTATTGAACTCCCTGAAGACGCTTGTAGAGGGCGCGCAAGGTGGCGCTGAAGCCGCTGGTGCTGGCGCCGATGCGGCGTACGAACTGTTTATCCACGCGGCAGTTGACGCCATTGAAAAGCTATTGCCCGTCTTGGAGAAGGGCCTCGCCAAGACCAATGGCATTAGAATCTGGGTCCACCTTGACGCAAAGTGTTGCGAGTATGAGTGGTGCTGCTGCTGGAAGAGGTTGAACTGGCAGGAGCCGGACAACGGGGGGTGGGTCCCGTGTCTTGCGCACGGCAAAGATCGCGAGTTCGGCTTTGATTTTGATGCGAAGAATGCAATTGCCAACGCGATACCTGGATGTGTCAGGAATGCCATAAGGGAGTTCAAGTGCCCGTCGGGCGGGAGGGGAGGCGCGGACTTATGAGCCTGTTTCACCTTAATTCGGTTGAGCTCGCGTTAGCGCGCGTCGTCGCCGCGATTTTCTTGGTCGTGATTGTGGCGGCGGGTTGTGGTGGCGCGGACTCCGGTTCCGAGAATGCGAGCGAACGTCTTCGGCGGACGCGCACCGATATCGAGACAGGGATCGGTAACACAACAAGTGACGGGCAGCGCAATGAGTACGAGAGAATCAGGTCGGCGCTCCAAGTCGCTAACCTTGCCAGCCTGAAAACGCCAACGATTTGTGCTTCCACCTATTTTCCGAAATACGACAGCAAGCATGGTATGCTTGTGATCGACTGGATTGCACTCGTGCCGCAGGCGGATGGTGTCCGACTTGAGTGGCCGTCGCACAAGACCAAGGACATGATCATGTCGCGCGAGGAGATTCATGAGAACGAAAAGGATGTGCGGGGCGCCGTACTTTACAACGTCGGCCTCCGGTATACAAAGGGCTCGCGCGAGGAGAAGGAGCTGCTGCGTGATCCGAGGCCAATGATTTACCTAATCAAGAATGGTGAAAAGATTTCTGGTGCCCACGATCTATACGTTACCGGCCCAGTGGACACCTCCTCTGACAGCAAGAAAGGGGAAAGGGGGGAGGAACGGGATAAGCCCAATTAGTGCGGCGAGGAGCTGAGACGAACAACCGGGCTCGTCCCTTTTGCCCTCATTTTTCTTGTCCATTAAGAAAACGAAAGGAACCTTCCGTGACGCCAACTGAAGTCCGGTACACGTTTGACGAGCAAGGGCGAGTTGCCACCGCCTTCGGGGAGACGACGTGCGAGGTACGGGACTATTACTACCGCGGTGCAAAGAGCGGAGCGCCGAAAGCGGCAACCAAGAGGCGGCGAGCGGTGGAAAAGAAGCCAAAGCTCAGCAAACGGAAGCCGTAAGGACCGGCGATATAATTGCCGTATTCATCACGCTCCGCCGTGATGACAATGCATCAACAACGCTGCGGCCGTAGTCCGCCCGCGATGATGGACGATCATGCTAACTGCAATAGGGAGAAAAGTCCGACCATGCGCGTTGTCGTACTCGGCTATCCGCATACCGTCGGCGGCGCGGGCGGGCACTCGTGGGCCGCAATCCGCCTGTGGCGTTCGCTCGGACTGGATGTCGCCATGCTGCCCTGCTGCAACGTGTTCGGCAACTCCTGGACCGAGCGGCTGGGAAAGATCGGGGTGCCGACCATCCAAGGAGACTCGCTTGCCGCCGTGCAGCCGGGAGACTGGGTGATCGGGTTCTGTAATCCCAGGTTCTTCGAGCACGCCGCGGAGCTGCGGGAGAAACGGGCGCGGCTCGCTTGGATAGGCTGCATGTCCTACGTTGCCGACGTGGAACGCAAGTTCTGCGCAGAGCACGGACCAGTGGACTACACGATCGTTAACAGCCGGTTCCAGGAGGACACCATCCGGCCGGAGCTGCAGCAGTGGTACCAGCCGGAGCAGATCGTCCGCGTCCCGTCTTGCTTTTGGCCCGACGAATGGAGGTTCTGCCCGAGAGAACGCGGCGCCCGGTTTTATATTGGCAGGCTTTCCCGGGCCGCTACGGACAAGTATTCGTCGTCCACCTGGCGGATATACGGCAAGATACGCGAGGCGGTCGGCAAGGACGCGACCCACGCCCGCGTGATGGCCTGGGACAAGAAGGTGGAAGCCAAAATCGGCAAGCCGCCCGCATGGTGCGAGTGCCTGCCGGCCAAGGCGGAGACCGCGGAAGCGTTCCTGCACTCGCTGCACGCTCTTGTTTACCGCAACGGCGGCGCCAAGGAGAACCGCCCGCGAGTATGCTTCGAAGCGATGGCCTGCGGGGCGGTCGTTGTGGCCGAGAACGAGTTCGGCTGGCCGGAACTGATCAAGCACGGCGAAACGGGCTTCCTTGCCGGTGACCACAAGCAATTCGCCCAGTATACTTCCATGCTGGCGAAGGACGACCGTTTCCGGCTGCATATCGCACAGCAAGCGAGGGACAATCTGCCGGCGCTGATTGACGCAAAGTGCATCGGCCAGCGCTGGATGAAACTGTTTGCGGAAGGGAAGTAAGATGATCGTCGGCCTTATGGCAATCGGCTCCGCGCGACTTCGCGACCCAGAGGGCCGCTGCGCCGACGGCGTGTTTCCGTTCTACAAGGAATGCCTTGGCTCGCTGTGCCAGCTTGCCGACAGGGTAATCGTCCGCTGGGACGTCCGTTGCCGGGACATCGAGGCCTACATGGGCATCCAGGAAGTTTGCCAAGAGAAGCTGGCGGACCTGATAATCGGCGTTTCCAAGTGGAACCGCTGGAACTGGCGGGAAATCCTCTTGCGGCGGATCGACACGCTGGGGCTGGCGCCGACGCTCGTTTTGACGTCCGACCAGGACGAGCAATTCAGTGAAGGCGTCAAGGACGACCTGGACCGCCTTTTGGCGAGCGACCGCAAGGCCCTCATGTTCAAGTACGAGATGGTCACCTGCGACGGGGCCAACGTGCCGCTCTATCCCGGCGAGGCGCACATGAAGGCCTACAAGTGGCAGCCGGGATTGAGCTATCGCGGCTACAGGTTCCATGCCCAGGTGACCAACTACGCCCGGCGGGACCTGCGCCTTGCGGCGCGGAGCAAGGTGAAGCACCTTCGCTATTACACGCCGGAATTGCGGGCAGGACGGAGATAAACGAGAATGAGCGGCGACGCGGAACTTGAATCGCTGAAAATGGAATCCACCGCCGGAATCGTGGTCTATAGCTGCATCGTCAACGGCCGCGACGACTGCCGGCACATTCTGCAATCCGAAACGATGTCGGGCGTTAGCTTCATTTTGTATACGGACAGCGACATCGCGCAGCCTTCAGGCTTCACGATCCGCCGCGTATCGCCCGGCGGCATGACGCCGAGGCGTTTTTGCCGCTGCATGAAGCGCAACGCCCATCGGCTTTTTCCGAACGCGGCCGTGTCCGTTTGGCTCGACGGCACCCTGCGAATCAAGTCCATCATCGGCCTGTTATCGCTCATTAGCGACCTGAAGGGAATCGACATCGCGACGCCGGCCCATACGCGAAGAAACTGCCTGTACGACGAAGGATTGTATTGCATCCTCGAACGCAAGGACGACGCGAAGCTCATCATGGAGCAGCTTTGCCGGTACAAGCAGGCGGGATGTCCGGCGCGCACCGGACTTGCCGAGACGCGGCTAATAATTCGACGGCACAACCAAGCTACCGCGGAATTCAACGACCAGTGGTGGAGCGAGATATGCGCGGGTTGCCAGCGCGACCAAGTAAGCTTTCCTTACGCAATCTGGAAAACGAAAGCGGAATATCTGCCGCTTCCGGTGACGAAGCGCATTGCGGCGCTCCTTTTTAGGGCGCACGGCGCAGCGAAGGACTATGTGAGGCGATGACAAGGCGCGATAAAACAAGAACGTGCTGCCGCGAGACGACGGAAGCCGTTACGACTTGGTGGGCCGCACCTTGTAGTTGCCGCGGGCCTGGTCGTATTCCAGCTCGATCAGGCCCTTGCTCTTGATGTCTTCCAGCAACTCGGAGAAACTGTTGTAGCCGTAGTAGCCTTCGTTGAAACCGGGATGGACGCGGCGAATCGCCTGCTTGAGCGTCGAACCCCACAAGGGATCGTAGTCCTGCTCCACGGAGTGGACGACCTCCAGCACGTGCTCCACGGCCTCGTTCTTCTTGTCGGCCTCGGCGTTCTCCTTTTTGGCCGGCCTGGGCGTCTTTTTATCGTCGTGGGTCTCCTTGCTCGCCAACTTGCGGCTGTGCAAAGCCTTGCGGATCAGATCGTCGTAGTAGATGAATTCGTCGCAGTTGGCGATGAGCAGGTCCGACGTCGAGCTTTTCACGCCGCAGCCGATCACGCGGCGGTCGTTTTCCTTGAGCTTGGAAACCAGCGGGGAGAAGTCGCTGTCGCCCGACAGCAGCGCGAAGGTGTCGATGTGCTGCTTCGAGTAGCAAAGGTCCAGGGCGTCGACGACCATGCGGATGTCGGCGCTGTTCTTGCCGCTCATTTTGGTCTGCGGGATGTCGATCATTTCCACGCCCTGGGCATGGAACTCGCGCATCGAGTCTTCGTAATGCCGCCAGTCGCAATAGGCCCGCTTGTAGACGATGCGGCCCTTTTCCAGCAGCCGCTTGAGCACCAACTGGATCTGGAACTTGCCCGCCTTCATCTCGCGGACGCCGATGGCCAGGTTCTCGAAATCGACGAAAACGGCAATTAACGGTTCCTCGGACATGGGCGAATTGCGGCTCTTCGAAGTTTCCATGCGACTAGTTTAACCCGGGGCCGACGCCCCCGCTAGTGGTCAAGTCGCTGTGCCGCCTACCGCCGCGGACCGCGGACGTAGTAGTCGCCCATCTGCCGCGTGTCGCTGGGTTGCGGCGGGGCGGGCAGGTAGTTGCCCCGCCGGTAGACCGATTCGGGACCCGGGTAACCGTAGTGGAAACGCGCGTCGATCCGCGAGATCCGCGTGCCGCCCGCGCCCCAGGCATAATCGGTCTGCCACCGCGCCGTAGGCGGAACGACCACCGCCATCGGCATGCCCCAAGCGGCGTCGTAATAGCCGCCTTCCCAACTGCCGGTGTCGCCCTGCCATTCGGCGGAACGGTAGTACATCGCGGCCAGGGTTGACGACGTGGACGCAAGCAAGGTGATCGCAATGATCGAGCAACAAACGGCGAGCTTGATTCTCATTTTGCGTGTCCTCGATGGAAGGAGAGAATTCGAAATCCCAGATTTGAAATCCTGGCCCGCGCTCCAACGCCTCAGAACGGGCAACTCACGTGGGCGGGCGTGCGCAGGCCCACCGCCTGGTTCCGCAACGTGGGGTGCGGAAGCACGTGGAAGTGGTGCCCGTACAGGACCGAAGTCGTCGTCCATTGGTCGCAACCGCCGTCGTTTACATAGTGGTTCCAATGCAGATACATCATCTGCTGCGGGGCCAGCGGATCGTAGGTGATGACGGTCTGCCCGGTGAGCGGGGGCGTGGGTCGCGGGCAAGGATACATGGCCGCGGTCAGGCCCTCTTGGCCGGCGGGCGCGGCGTAGTAGTTCGGCTCGGGGCTGGCCCAGCCGGGCGGGCCGTAGTATTGGGCGTGGGCCGTGTTTCCCGCGGCGAAACAGATCGCCGCCACGATCGCGGCCAGTGCCGCACGAACTGTTGATTGACTCATGGCGAGACTCCTTTCCCGTATAAGCTTTTCCCGTATAGCCTTTCGGCGAGTAAGGTTCGTGCGGGCGAGTCTTTATGGAACGGACGTAACAGACGTAACAACTGGAATTCTTCCGCCGAAAACGGGGGTAAAATCGACCTGGAGACAACCGGCAAATTCGCTATAATTGAACGTGTTTTCCCCGCCCGCATTACACACGGCATTAGACTAGAGCGTAAGTGATCAGCAACACGTCCGCACCCACCGCCGACAACGGCGAATTGACCGAGTCCAACGGCGAGCCAGAAGGGGACAGTCCCATTTTTGCTGATACAAAAATCGGGACAGTCCCCCGCCGCCGCGCCACCGCGCAGTCGATGGCGGCGAGCCAAAAGGAAATCTCCGTCAGCGAGTTCTTCGCCAAGAACCGCCACCTGTTGGGCTTCGACAATCCCCGCAAGGCCCTGCTCACTACCGTCAAAGAGGCGGTCGATAACGCCCTGGACGCGTGCGAAGAGGCCGGCATCCTCCCGGAAATCTGGGTCCATATCGAACGCGTCGGACAGGACCGCTTCAAGGTCGGCGTGCAGGACAACGGACCCGGCATCGTTCGCCAGCAAATCCCGTTGATTTTTGGCAAGCTGCTTTACGGCTCCAAATTCCATCGCATGCGCATGAGCCGCGGGCAGCAGGGCATCGGCATCAGCGCCGCCGGCATGTACGGCCTGCTCACCACCGGCAAGCCGGTGAAGATCATGTCCAAGGTTTCCAAGCGGTCCGACGCGCATTACTACGAAATTCAGATCGATACCAAGCGAAACCGCCCGGAAATCCTCAACGGCAAGGGCGAGGGCGTGGTCATCGAACCGAACGAGAAGGGCCGCCGCGACATCGCCAAGCACGGCATCGAGTGGGTCGAAACGGACCACGGCACGCGAGTGACGATCGAGTTGGAGGCCCGTTACCAGCGCGGCCGCGGCAGCGTCGACGATTACCTGGAACAAACGGCGATCGCCAACCCGCACGTCACTTTTCATTACGTCGATCCCGACAGCACGCCTTGGGAGCGGCCCCGTGTGGCGGAACAATTGCCGCCGGAGCCGCGCGAGATCAAACCTCACCCTTACGGCGTCGAGCTGGGTCGCCTCGTCGGGATGCTCAAGGACACCAAGGCGCCGACGGTCGGGCAGTTTCTCATCCAGTCGTTTTCGCGCGTCAGCCCGTCGGTGGCGCGGAAGATTTGCGAAGGGGCCAAGGTCAAGCTCCGCGGCAATCCGCAGAAATGCGGCCGTCACGAGGCGGACATGATCTACCAGGCGATTCAGCAGACGAAGATTCCCGCGCCGGCGACCGATTGCCTCGTGCCCATCGGCGAGGAGCTGATCCTCAAAGGCCTGCACCAAATGATCCCCGGCGAGTTCTACGCAGCGGCGACGCGTCCGCCGGCCGTCTATCGCGGCAATCCGTTTTTGATCGAAGTCGGATTGGCGTTCGGCGGCGTCTCGCCCGCGCAGAAGGTCTCGCGGGAGTCGCTGGTGGAGATGCTCGAGGCGAGTGACTCGCGGACGCTGCGGCAGTTTCTCACGTCGACGATCGACGGCCTGGGCGCGGACGGGGCCGACAAGATCATCGCCGAGGCCGGCATGAGGCCCCGCGTCTCGCCGGGCAATATCGAGCCGGAAGAGATCGCCAAGCTGCACGAAGCGATGCGGAACGTGAACCTCAGCGAAGGCCAGTCAATGAACGTCTTCCGCTATGCCAACCGCGTGCCGCTGCAATTCCAGCAAGGCGCTGCGCGATCACACAGACGGTGATGAGCACGAATTGGCGTTCCTACGGGCTGAGCCAATCCCGCGGCGGTCTGCCCAGCGGCCCGGTGACACTGATGATCCACATGGCGAGCGTCTGGGTGCCGTTCACCAGCGAATCGAAGGAGGCGGTGGCCAGCTATCCAGAGATTCAAAAAGAGATGCGGCTGGCTTTGCAGGCGGTCGGTCGAAAGCTGGCGATGTTCCTCCGCCGCCGCGACCGCGTGAAGCACGAAGGGCAGCGGCGGCAGATTTTCCTCCGCTATCTTGGCGAAGTGGCCGACGCCGTCAGCGGCATCAACAAGACCGACCGCGCGAAGCTTTACGAACGGTTGTTGGAGGTTGCGAAGAAGCGGACCGTCGAGGCCGACGTTCGCCTGGACGACCGCGGCCGCGCGATCGAGGACGACGAGGTGGATTTCGGGGCGAATGTGATTATTGTGGGGCAGGGGGAGGAAACCGCGGCAAGCGCGGAGATTGCAAATTGATAATTGTGGTGCGGGTGTTATGGCTGAGAAGCCGGTAGTTTTGCTTTACGAGTTGTCGGGCGTCGGGCTGATCATTCCAATGCCTAGTGGCGTGATTTATGAGAACCAAGTCGGCGGCCATTACTGCCTGCCGTTCCAGGAGGAAGGTGTCTTCTTGCCATTACTGAACGAACAATTTGAGCAATGCAAGCAATTGCGGGACCACTTCACCGGGCCCAAGTGGGGTGGTTGGTGCGGCGAGGCGATTGATGAGGAAACGGCGGCTTTCATAGATGCAACTCTTGCTGCGGCGCGTCCATACGAGTCTCAAGGTGGACCGGTCGCGGCTGCATGAGTCGGTTGAGGCATGGGTCTATGTGGACATCCTCGACGAACCGTACCTGAACCGCGGCCTAACGCCATGCAAGGCGATCCTCACGTGGGAAAACAGTGATTGAACGAGGATATAATAGAGACAAGGCCATGCCCAGACTCAGTCGCTTCTTCGGAATCACCATCGCAATGTATCACAACGACCATTCGCCGCCGCATTTTCACGCGAAGTACGCAGGCGAGGAGGCATCATTTGCGATCGAGACACTCGACCAAGTTGAGGGAGAACTGCATCGGCGGGCACGGGCAATGGTCGTGGAGTGGGCATCGCTTCACCGTAACGAACTGTGGGAGAACTGGGACAGGGCGAGAGATGGCTTGCCGCTTGAGGAAATCGATCCGCTGGATTGAACGGAGAAAACACTTATGAATCAACTGGTCCGTATAATAGGCGTTGAGGCCCTGGAGCCATTTCGCGTGCGGCTGCAGTTCACCAACGGCGCCACGAGAGAAGTTGACCTGACGGCCTACCTGCGCGGCCCGGTGTTCGAGCCCATTCGCACCGATCCCGCGATGTTCCGTTCGGTCCAGGTCGATGCCGAATTGGGCACGATCGTTTGGCCCAACGGCGCCGACATCGACCCCGACGTGCTGTACCACGGGCTGAAACCGGCATGGATGGAAGAGGAAGTGGCAAAGCACGGTTAACGACCCCACCGACCTTGTCTCGGTCGGTGAAGGAGATTGAACAGCTACGACACGGCCCCGCACCGCCCCTCTGCGTTTCCGCCGACGCCGAGGCAAGCTCGGTGGGGGCGTTACAAGTTTGCCCCGACAGAACATGAGTGACAAATTCATTGACGAGATCAATACGATCCGACGCGAGATGATGGACGAATGTGGAAATCACCTCAAGAAGCTGGGCGAGCTCATCAAGCGATCTCAGGAGGAAGATCCCGAGAATCTGGTGGACGAAGTGCCTCCGACAGAGTTGCAACCGACGGTAAAGGCCGACGAATGAAGACCATGAAATGCGCGTTTTGCGAGGGCGACACGGTTTCGCGACGAGTCAGGAAGCAGCACTGGCACAAAGGGCGGCTTTACATCATCGAAAATGTGGCGGCCGAGGTGTGCCGCGAGTGCGGGGAGAGATACTTTCACGCAACTGTGCTTGACAAGATCGACGCGATGATCGAGGGGGAGCACGAAGTGAAGGAAGTGCTATCAGTCGAGGTGCTGACGGCGTAGCCGGGGGCTTGTGCCGGCGGGGCAGAAGGGTAGCGGCCAATCGAAGCAGCGAACGCCGAAGGTAAAGAAAGGGAAGTATGTCATACACCACTGAAATCGCGAATTCATTGGCGGAAACTTTAGAGCGCTTTGCCACGCTCAACAAGCATCAGCTCGCTGGTCACGTCCCGAATATCGATTTCTGGCTCGAAGAAGTGAGGCACTGCCTTCGGGTTATTGACGGCCACAGTAGTCGTTACTCCGCGATGAAAGCCGCACAGACGAAGTACGTCGCCGAGCACAGCACGCAAGATTTTTGGCTCGATGATCCGATTCCCGAAACGGCACCGCTGCCCGCTCGGCCGCCAGAAAGCGAGGTCAAGGATGCGAGGAAGAAGGTGCGAGATTCCGCATATCACTGGCTTGCCCGCTGTCACAAGACAGGGTTCATCGACGAACAGGCTCTACGCGATGCAGCCGACTCGATTGGAAGCGGCGTTGACTTGGCCGACTTGGCTCGGTGACAAACATTGCGACGCAAATATACATCCAACCTGACGACACAAAGCGTATGTCCAAATCCAAACCCAAACTCAACCTCCGCGATTCCCGTACCTTGAAACGCCTGGGCGATCTGGCCGACAACGTCGTTTCCGCCGCGCAGCGGGGACGCGATCCGGCGGTCGATATCCCCTCGCGTACCCTCTCCAACACCCGCTTCAACAAATCGAAGCGGATCCTGGAGATGGGCAATAACACCAACCGCCGTCAACTGTTCAACCTCTCGCAGGCCAAGGCGTACATGCAGACGTTGCTGGTTGGCCAGGAGGTAACACGACTCATCGGGGAAGGCAAGACGGCCAGTCTGCGGCAGATGTACTACAGGGTCAAACATGACGTGAAAGGCACCAAGGAACCGACCTTCGAGACCCAGGACGAGTGCGACCCGATCGTCGAAGACATGGAGGTCCTGCTGGAAAGCCTCCGCGAGGAGCTCCATTTGGCGGCCGAAGTCAAAGGCAACATGGTCGGAAATCTCGTTCTCGTCGACACGGGCGACGAGATCGACTGCTCCCGCATGGGCAGCGGCGGCTACGGTATTCCTTCGATCGTCGAACCGGAAGTGATCCAGTTCAAAAAGTGCGAAGCCAAGTTCGTCCTCCACGTCGAAAAAGGAACGGTCTGGCAGCGGTTCAACGAAGACAAGTTCTGGAAGAACAACAACTGCATTCTCACGCACGGCGGCGGCCAGCCGCCCCGCGGCGTGCGGCGAATGCTCTTCCGCATGCACAACGAACTCAAGCTGCCGATCTATTGCCTCTTGGACAACGATCCTTGGGGCTACTACATTTACAGCGTCATCAAGCAAGGTTCAATTAACCTGGCCTTCGAGTCGCAACGAATGGCGATTCCCGATTGCCGTTTCTTGGGCATCCGGTCGTTGGACTTCGAGCGCTGCGGCCTCTCGGACAGCGTCAAGATTTCGCTCAACGACAACGACCGCAAGCGGGCGAAACAAATCGCCGCTTATCCTTGGTTTGCGAATAAGAAGCCGTGGCAAAAGGAGATCGAGAAAATGCTCGACAACGGCTTCAAAATGGAAGTCGAGGCCCTTGCCAACAGGGACCTAAGCTACGTGACCGAGGAGTACACGCCGCAGCGGCTGAAGGAAGGCGACTGGCTGGATTGAAGGACAGAAGTTGCTTTGCGGCGCCAAACTGGGGGACTATTCCATAAGTGGAGTGCTATTGCGGAAAAACGCATGAATGGCAACAATGCGGCACTTTTCGCGAGGCGCCGAACATGCGAGTACATCGACGGATTCTGCTGGTAGCCGTGCTGACAATCTTGCTCATTGCGGCCGGCATGGGCGGCGTGCGGCTGTATCTTTCCCCGCTGGCCGATCAAGCGGCGCGGGAGGCGCTGCGGCCGGAAGACAATGACGACGTGTTGCCCAGCGCGTGCCGCGACGAGCTTGCCGCCATGGACGGCCAGGCGTCTGGCGAGCCGGCAGACACTCGCAAATCCGACCGCGGAAACGATCGTCTTGTTCAATCCGGCGGCGCAGGCAATGTCCTCCGCGGCGGCCAACGCGAGGACGCGTTGACGACCGTCTCGCAAGCTCCCGCGAGACTCGCCCGCGGCAGCGATGCGGACGCGCGACCAATCGGCACGTTTAACCCAGAGCCAAAGGCGGTGGCACGCTCGGCCGAATGGAATGCCCCATCGACCGCAAGCGCTAAACCACGGCCGGCACGGACCGTCATTCTTCCGGTTTCCGTCCAAGAGGCCGCGCCGAGTCGGACGCTCGATTCGCTCAAAACCGTCGACGTGCTGGAACTCATGCGGCGGCTGAGGTCCGACGGCGAAACCCAGCGCGCCGACTCCCGCCGCGAGCTGCTGCGGCGCGGCTTCAGCGAGGTCGATCTGGAGCTCGCCCGGCAGTTGTTCAGTCCGGATATCGCCGCCCGCAAGCAGCTCGCTATGGCGGTGCCGCGGCTGGCGAGCGTCGATGCCGCGCGGTGGTTGATGTGGCTGGCGGCCGATCCGCAGCCGGAGGTCCGCAGGGCCGCGATCACGACGCTGGCCACCACCGGCGATCCGGGCCTCTTGGAGCGGGTCGAGGACATGGCGCGGAAGGACTCCGACGAGCAGGTCCAGGCCCTGGCCGATCAAATCGCCAAGCAGCGCGAGCTGGCCCTGCATCCGGGCGGCGCGAACCCGCTGCGATAGCGATTCCTCCCCTCTCCCTCCGGGAGACGGGCAGGGGGTGAGGGTTATGTCCGACCGCTACTTCGTCGAATCGCCGATCACCTCCGACCGCGCGGTGCTCTCCGGCGCCGAGGCGCATCACCTGCTGCACGTCATGCGGGCCGATCCGGGGACTCAAGTGACGCTCTTCGACGGCAGCGGATGGGAGTTTCAGTCCGAAGTACGCCGCGCGGGTCGTGCGGAAGTCGAGCTGGCGATCCTCGCGCGGCAGGAGGTCGATCGCGAGGCGGCGTGCCATCTCACGCTCGGCGTGGCGTTGCCCAAAGGCGACCGCCAGAAGTGGCTCGTGGAAAAAGCCACCGAGCTTGGCGTCGCCCGGCTTGTGCCATTGGAAACCGAGCGATCAGTGGCCCAGCCCAGCGAGAGCACTTTGCAGCGGCTTCGCCGGGCCGTCATCGAGGCCTCCAAGCAATGCGGGCGGAACCGGCTAATGGAAGTCGCTGCGCCGCGGGCTTGGGAAGACTTTCTCGCCGTCAACCGTCAGCGCATCGCATCGCTTTGTCGCGCACCCCGGTGCGGAGCCGCTGCAATGGACCTCACCGCACGAAGCAGTCGTCGCAGCCGTCGGACCCGAAGGTGGATTCACGGACGACGAGATCGCACTTGCGGTTGCGCAGGGTTGGCGGCCCGTGGGCCTTGGTCCGCGAACGCTTCGCGTCGAGACCGCTGCCATAGCCCTTGCGGCCGTCTGTACGGCAGGCTTTCCAGCCTGATATGAAGGTGTGCCCGCTTAGCGTCGCGTCCGCACTTCGACAATTGTCATCAGCCCCTGCGGAACCATCGCATCCAACTCCGGCAGCAAGGCCTCGATTCGCTCGCGGGCGTCTATGACCTCGATCCGCACCGGCAGGTTCTCGCCCAGTTCCAGCAAGCGCGTCGTGTGCAGTTGCCCGCTGCTGCCGTAGCCCTCCATTGCGCGAAAGACGGTCGCCCCGGCGATGCCGCGCTCGTGGCAAAGGTGGACGATGGCGGCGAACAACGGCGCGCCGTGATGATGGTCGCCGCTGTTGATGTACATCGTCAGGAGCAGAGCCGTGGATTCGGTCTTCATAGCACTACACGTTGCGGTAAATCCATTCGCCTAGCGCCGCGCCAAGCACGACGCCGACAAGTCCGACCGCCACGCTGCCCAGCACGTTGGCCGCCGCCATCCAGTAGCTCTGCGTGCGGAGCAGTTGCAGCGTCTCCCATTCGAACGTCGAAAACGTAGTATAGCCTCCGCACAGGCCCGTGCCCAGCAACAGGAACCAGGCCCGATGTTCTTCGGGCAGCTTGCCAAGGAAGATGACGCCCAACAAGCCGAGCACGAACGAGCCCGTAACATTGATCGTGAAAGTGCCGACGGGCAGCGCGCTGAGCCATTCATTATGCGCCCGCCAGGATGCCTGGTCGAGCCACCGGCCGAGCCAGTAGCGGGCATTGGTGCCCACCGCGCCGCCGACGGCCAAGACCATGGCCGTGTTACTGAAAATGGTTCGGGCAGTATTCAATATGCAGTGCATTATTGACTCTCAGAACTTAAACTCGTCGCGGACAATTGCAGCCAAGAAACAACGACGCCCTTGGGAACGCATCACTCCCAAGGGCCGCGGTCCGCGAAAAACCCTACGTCCAAGGGAGATCCTTGTCTGTAGGGGTCATCAGCCACCGGCAGGGCGGCGGTTCGCGGCGAACCCCATCGCCATCTTCAATCCGATTTTACCCACACATGCCCGCGCGGTCAACGCGAATTGTGAACGGCGTCAATCATCGCCAGAACGTTGTCAACCGGCGTGTGCGGCAGCACGCCGTGGCCGAGATTGGCGATATAGCCGCGGCGGCCGGCGACTTGCTCGATCATCGCGCGGACGCGGCGGCAAATTTCCTCCCGCGGCGCAAAAAGAACGGCCGGATCGAGATTGCCCTGCAAGCCTTGCTCGGGGCGAACCAACCGCCCGGCCTCGTCCAGCCGCAACCGCCAATCGACGCCGATTACGCTGCCGCCCGCCTCGCTCAATAGCGGCACCAGCGCCGGGTTGCCCGTAGCAAAATGGATCACCGGCACGCCAGAACGGATGCGCTCGATCACCGCGCGGCTGTAGGGCAGCGCGTAGCGGCGGTAATCGTCCACGCCAAGGCAGCCGGCCCAACTGTCGAAAAGCTGCACCGCCTGCGCCCCCGCATTGATTTGGGCATTGAGATACACGGCGACGCTGCGGGCAACGCGGCCCATGAGGACGTCCCAAGCGGCCGCATCGCTGTACATGAAGGCTTTGGTGGCGCGATAATCGCGGCTCGCCCCGCCTTCGATCGCGTACGAGGCCAGCGTGAATGGAGCGCCGCCGAAGCCGATCAAGGGAATCTCCGCCGCCAGCCCGGCTCGCGTCTGTCGCACCGCCTCGATGACGAACGACAGTTCTTCCATGTTTTCAATCTCGCGGAGGCGGTCCACGTCGGCCGCCGCGCGGATCGGGTTCCGCAACTTCGGCCCCTCGCCCGATGGAAAGCCCAAATCGAGCCCCATCGGCTCAAGGATCAAGAGCAAGTCGGAAAACAAGATAGCGGCGTCGACGCCTAGCCGCTGCACGGTCTTGATCATCACTTCCGCGCACAACGCCGGGTCCTTGCAGAGGGCCAGAAAGCTGACCTTCGACCGCAGTTCGCGGTATTCCGGCAAGTAGCGGCCGGCTTGCCGCATCAGCCACACGGGCACACTGGGCACGGCTTCTCCGCGCACGGCCTTCAGAAACGGACTATCGTGCCAAGCGGGCGGCATAAGCGCAAATCGAAGCAAGCAAACGTGCGGAGCAATCGGGCATCTTAGCCGATTGGCCCGCCAGTGTCGAGGCAAGGAGCACGGAACAGGGAGCAATGCCTTTGACTCCCTGCTCCGTGCTCCCCGCTCCCCGCTCAAGAAACGACTCTGCCCGGGATTGCTCCCGGGCAGGCGTCTAGCATGACACGTTACTAGCGAGGTTTATCGGGTTCAGGCCGATTCGTCGGTGCTGGTCGGCTTGGCCGGGGCGGGCGCCTTCGGCAACGGGGCCGCGGGCGGGACCGCCGGGGCAGCCGCCGGAGGAGTGGTCGTCGCGGGGGCAGCGCCGCCGCAACCGCCGCAACCGCAGCCACCGCCGCAACCGGCCTCGCAACCGCACTCCGACCGGCAGCCGCAGTGGCGCCGAACGGAGAACAAGCCGTTGCACATTTCGGCCAGCGACCGATGGCAGCAGCGCCTCTCGCCGCCGCAACCGGCTTCACCACAACCGCAGGCCTTCTCGCAGCAAGCGGGCTTGCAGCAGGCCGGGGCCGGGGCACAGCAGGCCGGGGCCGGGGCACAGCAGGCGGGCTTGCAGCAGGCCGGGGCCGGGGCACAGCAGGCCGGGGCCGGGGCACAGCAGGCGGGCTTGGCGCAGCAGGCCGGCTTCTCGCAGCAGGCCGGAGCGCAGCAGCCGCTACCGCAGCCGCTACCGCAACGATGGATCAGGTGGCAGCAGCGCTTCTC
This sequence comes from uncultured Planctomycetia bacterium, assembly GCA_963780045.1. GTDB lineage: Bacteria > Planctomycetota > Planctomycetia > Pirellulales > Thermoguttaceae > JANXQG01. The sequence continues at coordinate 720,616 of CAVZZZ010000001.1, forward strand.
GCAGCCGCAACCGGCTTCACAACCGCAGGCCTTCTCGCAGCAAGCGGGCTTGGCGCAGCAGGCCGGGGCCGGAGCGCAGCAAGCGGGCTTGCAGCAGGCAGGCGCCGGAGCACAGCAAGCGGGTTTGCAGCAGGCCGGGGCCGGGGCGCAGCAAGCGGGCTTGCAGCAAGCAGGTTCCGGGCAGCATCCGCCCTTCACCGGACCGCACGCTTCGCACCCACCGCAGTGCTTGCAGGCGAACAGGTCTCGCAGGCCGTGAAACAGGTCCCTGCGGTGCTCGCAGCAACCCGACTCGCCACAGCCACAGGCTTTAGCGCAGCAGGCGGGTTCCGGGCAACAGGCCTTCTCAGCACAGCAATCACCACTGAACCCCCGGCTGCAGAGGGCGACGCTCAACAGCAGCGCTCCAAATACAATCTTGGTTCTCATTGAGCAACAACTCCTTTACAATGAACTGCCGAAACTTCTTCCTCAGCGTCTTGACCGCAAACTCGGAATGTCCGTGTCTGCAAGAGCACTCCTACGCTCTGGCGCGGGTTCTCCCATGGTCAGAACCGACTTGGCGTTTTTTCTGGTCGCGGTTCACTCCGCAGGCGGTTTGCGCCTCGACAATTCGCTCGGTACATCGCGTCAGGGACAGTTGCAACTGTCCGCGGCTCAATCGCAGATGATTGGGCACCTGACGCGCCCTCGCAGCGTGCCACCGTGACACGCGCAATTCGCTAAGGGTCAGTAACCGTATCGGCACCGCTACTAAAGCCCCTTGAACGCGCGCAAGTCTTTTTCACCAAAAGGTTTACTGCTCCGGATTCGCAGAGTTTTCCACGGGCGAAAAGCAGTCAAAGTTTGCCGCTTTTAGGGCCGCCTCAAGGACCCCTCGCAACGCTAGTCTCTCTGTAATCCGCAAAGTCTAACATGCTGCAAGGCAGGATGGGACAAGATTGCCGTGGCACCTGGGCGCGCCGCGCACAGCATCGAAGAAGACAATTGACACCGGTTTACGCGCTATCATCGATGCAGCCGAGTCAAGTGGCGGGTCTTCGCCGCGCTCGACGCTACCCTCCGCGCAAAAACGGACAGCACGGGCGTAGCGCACGGCCCTCCTGCACCCGCACCCGCGGGTTTGGTAGAATTATGCGACGATGGCCTTTGCAGGCCGAGTGTATAGGTTCCACACCAGCGACATCTCCCCATTATGGCCCTCGATGCCTATTCTCCTTGTCCGGCGGGAACCGGCAGGAAGGTCAAATTCTGCTGCCCGGACCTCCAGTCGGAACTGGAAAAAATCGATCGCATGATTGAGGGCGAGCAGTATGTCGCTTCGCTGCAGCACATTGATCAATTGGAGGCCAAAGGCCAGCAGCGGGCGTGCCTGATGGCGATCAAGTCGGAATTGCTGCGGGCCACCAACCAGTTCGAGGCCCACGAGAGCTACACGGCGCAGTTTCTCGAACGCTTCCCGCAAGACCCTGTCGCCTGGTCGGAATCGGCCCTGCTGGCGGCGACGCGCGAAGACGGCGCCGCCGCAATGGACAAGCTGCAGACGGCCATCGAGCTCTGTCAAGGGGTGATCCACCACCGCGTCTACGAGGCGGCCGAGGTCGTGGCCAATGCGCTGCTGGAGGAAGGCCGCGCCGTCGCCGGCCGCGCCATGCTCCACCTGCTCAACGTCATGAGTCCCAACGACCAGCATGTGGTCGGTCGCCTGGTCCATTTCAATCGTTCGGCCAACGTGCCTTTGCTGTTGAAAAACGATCCGGGCATGATGCCGTGCCCGGATGACGCTCCTTGGCGGGCGAAGTTCGAGGAGGCGATGGCGCCGATGAAAACTGCCCGCTGGCGGCAGACAGCCCGGCGGTTGACCGAACTGGCCGCGGACGCGCCCGATGCGCCTGCCGTCTGGAACAATCTCGGCCGCATTCGAAGCTGGCTGGCCGACGACGCCGGCGCGGCCGAGGCGCTGCGGCGGTTCGCGGCCCTGGAAGTGCCGCTGGAGGACGCCGTCGAGGCCGTGACGACCGCGATGCTGCTTGTCGCTTCTCCGCTGGGCGACGAGATCGACCTCCTCCGCTGGTCTTGGCCGGTCGGTGACGCGGAACGATTGCAGGAGCTGCTCCTTTCCGAGCGCCGCGTGTTGGCCATGCCTGTGGACGTTTCCGCTTGGGCGGACAGCGAAACGCCGCCGCCGCGGATGGCCGCCGCGCTCTTGGACCGGCCGGCGCTGCGGAGCGACGATGCCGTCTCGCTCGACACGATTCCCAGCATGGAGTGTCAACTGCTGTTGTTCGGCCGCGAGACCGACCGCGCGGCGCGGCTTGAGGTCACTTCCTTGGCCCGTCCGGCGGCCGAGCGGGTCGCCGCGGCCCTCCGCCAGATCGGCGGCGACACGCTTCAGGGCGAACCGGAAGAAACGGTAATCGGCAAGCTGTCGGCCAGCCGGGAAATGATGTCGCACCGCTTCGTCCCGCCGCCCGGTGCGCCTCGAGATCGCGTCGAGGAGCTGCTCAAGAGCGAATTCCGGGCGGCGGTCCTGGAGCGCTGGCCGGATATGCCCTTGGGCGCGCTGGACGGCCGGTCACTGCGGCAGGCCGCCGCCGGCGCCGCGGCAGGCGATGCCGCCGCGCGGGCCAAGTGCCTGTCCGTGGTCCTCTCCGTGCAGGAGGCCTTCGAGCACCGGCCGGGCGATTTCGATTTCAACGAGCTTCGTGGCCGGCTCGGCCTGCCTTTGTCGGGTCCGATCGACCCGCGTCAATGCGACTTGCTGCGCCTGCCGCTGGTCCGCCTCGCGCGGATCGAGGCTGAGCTTTTGGATGACGAGCAGTTGGCGTTGGTCTTCCGTCGGGCAACGATGTACCACGCCTGGGACGCTGCGCGAAAGTTCGCGGAAGCCATCGTCGCTCGGCCGTCGTTCGCAGGCAAGCCGGAGCGCGTAGAGGCCCATCGCGCGTTGGTGGAATCGGCGCCCACTTCCGCGGACGCGGTCCGCGCCTTGGAGCAGGCCCGCGGCGAAGCGCGCGCCGCCGGCCACTCTTGCGCCGCTTGGGACTTGACGGAACTTGCGCTCCGCTTCGGCCAGGGCGAGGGCGAGGAGGCGATGCGGCTGATGCAGCACATCGAGTCGCGGCACATGAACGAGCCGGGCGTCGCCCAATCGCTCACGCGGCTTTTGATCAGCGTCGGCATCTTGAATCCCGACGGCACGCCCGTCGAGTTTCCGTCCGAGCCGTACGGCGCGGCTCAAACCGCGCCTCCGGCCCCTGAGCCTTCAAAGCTCTGGACGCCCGGCAGCGAGTCCGCCGGCACCGGCGGCAAGCTTTGGACGCCGGGCGGTTGAGGTTCGCTCGCGGCGCAACGTCGGGACACCACCGCCGCTTTCTCACCTCCCCTCTTCCAAATAGCCCAAAGGAAGACGGGGCTGCCGGGCTCATTACTCCGTGCTCCCCGCCCCGTGCTCGCTGCTCCCTCCACCTTGCTCCCCGCTTCCTGCCGTTACTTCCCCCAGCGCCGGTTCGCGTTGCGGACTGCTCCGCTGCAGATACGTCAGCGCCAGGAAGTCGTACAGCCCGTGAGCGACGATCGGCACCGCCAGATTGCCCGTAACTAGGAAGAGCCAGCCAAGATACACGCCCATCAGCGCGGCCAGCACGGCATAGGCGACGTTGAGCGCGTGCAGCAGGCCAAAGATGATTCCCACCATGACGACGGCAATCCAGTCGCCGACCAGCGCCCACGATTGCGAGTGCGGCAAGAACTCGCCCGACCATTCGGCCACAGTGGTTTGCAACAGACCGCGAAAGAGCAGTTCTTCGCCCACGCCTGCCAGTATGGAAACGGCCGCCAGCTCGATCCAGTTGCAATTGCGGAACAGCGGCAAGACGACCTCGTCCAGAATTTGCGAAAGTGTGCGCAGCGGTCGCCAGGTGCTTCGCCGGCAGGCCAAAAGCATCGCCAGCAGCGGGAGCACGGCCAAGACGCCGAGGATTGGCCCTTGGAACGTCAACTGGATCGACGCCGAGGGCGGTTGGTCGAATGCCCAGCCGATCACCATCGCCGAAGCGGCCAGGCCTGCTTCGAAGATAGCCGCCTGGAGAGCGAAGTTAGGCGGAACGGGCGGTTTTTCACTCATGAGCGCGCGACGCTTTCCAAGCCAACGTTTTCTTTATCCGCCCAGTTTTGGAGCCAGTGGCGGGAGCGTCGCCCTTTCGGGTCAGACCCGCGAGCGATTGACGACTCTACCCGACACCGTTAGACTATCACATTTGCGCCGTCCCGCAATTCATCAGGAGAGAAAAATGTCCACCACGCTTGAAAAGCCCGGCAGCGAAACGCCAGACGAACAAATTGCCACGAAATATGTTTACTCCTTCGGCCCCTGGGGCGCCGAGGGCGACCAGAACATGAAGAACAGCCTCGGAGGCAAGGGCGCGAATCTGGCCGAGATGTGCCGCTTGAAGCTGCCCGTCCCGGCGGGATTCACGATCAGCACGGAATACTGCTCGGTCTACCTTCAGGGCGGGCGGCAGTTCTCCGAGTCGCTCCAGGAGGAAGTTGCCCGAGCGCTGGCCAGGACCGAAGAGGCGATGGGCAAGAAGTACGGCGACCCGGAGAATCCGCTGCTCATGTCCTGCCGCAGCGGCGCACGCAAGTCGATGCCCGGCATGATGGAGACCGTGCTCAACGTCGGTCTCTGCCCGGCGACGATTCCGGGCCTGGTGGCCAAGTCGGGCAACGAGCGTTTCGTGTGGGACGCTTACCGCCGGCTGATCATGATGTATTCCGACGTGGTGATGGAGAAGGCCGAAGACATTGAAACGGCCGACGGGCACGGCATTCGCATGCAGCTTGAGCACATCATGGCGGCGCTGAAGAAGGAAAAGGGCTACGCGTCGGACACCGACATGAACACGGACGACCTCAAGAAGCTCTGCGACGACTTCAAGAAGAAGATCAAACAGGTCCTCAAGCGGCCCTTCCCCGACGATCCCAAGGAACAACTTTGGGGCGCGATCGGCGCGGTGTTCAAAAGCTGGCAGGGCAAGCGGGCCGTCTCCTATCGCCGCATCGAGGGCATTCCCGAGGAATGGGGCACCGCCTGCAATGTGCAGAGCATGGTCTTCGGCAACATGGGCGACAAGTCGGCCACTGGCGTGGCCTTCAGCCGCAATCCGGCCACCGGCGAAAACAAGTTCTACGGCGAATGGCTCGTCAACGCCCAGGGCGAGGACGTGGTAGCCGGAATCCGCACGCCCAGCCCCATCAACGAAGCCACCAAGAACGAGCAGAACAAGCATCTCACCTCGCTCGAACATGCGATGCCGGTGCTTTACAAGGAGCTCTACGACATCCGCACACGGCTGGAGCACCACTACCACGACATGCAGGACATCGAGTTCACCATCGAGAACCAGAAGCTCTACATGCTCCAGTGCCGCAACGGCAAGCGGACGGGCACCGCGGCTTTGAACATGGCGATGGACATGCTCCACGAAAAGCTGATCGACGAGTCCACGGCGGTGACACGCGTCGAGCCGGCGCAGTTGGACGAGCTGCTGCACCCGATCATCGATCCGGCCGCCGAAAAGGATGCCGCGACAATCGTCTCCGGCCTGCCCGCCGGACCGGGCGGGGCCAGCGGCAAGATCGTTCTCACTTCTCACGAGGCAGTGGAGTGGACCGCCCGCGGCGAGAAGGTGATTCTCGTCCGCGAAGAGACCAATCCGGAGGACGTGGAAGGCATGCGCGCCGCCGAAGGCATCCTCACCGCCCGCGGCGGCATGACGAGCCACGCGGCGCTGGTTGCCCGCGGCTGGGGCAAGTGCTGCATCGTCGGCGCCGGCGGCATGAATATCGACTTCAAGGCCAAAACGGTCACGGCCGGCGACACGACGCTCAAGGAAGGCGACGTGATTACGCTCAACGGCACCAAGGGCCGCGTTTACCAAGGCGGACTGGCGATGATCGACGCCACCGAGAACCCCCGCTTCCAGGAGTTCATGAAAATCGTCGACAAGCACCGCACGATGGGAGTCCGCACGAATGCCGACACGCCGGCCGATGCCAAGGTCGCCCGCGGCTACGGCGCTGAAGGCATCGGCCTGTTCCGCACCGAGCACATGTTCTACGGCAAAGGCTCGGACGAGGCCCTGTTCATCCTGCGGAAGATGATCATGGTGCTGGGCAAGAAGCCCAAGCCGGTGAAGTTGAAGAACCCCAGCCCGGCCGCGATGAAAAAGGCGAAAGAGGCCGCCGAGAAGAAGGTCCTCGACGAGCGGAAGGCCGTCGTCAACGAGCTTTTCCCCTTCGTCAAGCGCGACATCAAGGCCACGCTGGAGGCGATGGACGGCTTCCCGGTCACCGTCCGCTTGCTCGATCCGCCCTTGCACGAGTTCGTGCCGCAGCACAAGGCGGCGCAATTGGAACTAGCCAAGTCGCTGAAGATGCGGTTGGCCGACGTGCAAAAGCGCGGGGCGGAGCTGCACGAGACGAACCCCATGATGGGCCATCGCGGCGTCCGCCTCGGCATTACGTACCCGGAAGTGAGCGAGATGCAGATCCGCGCCATCTTCGAGGCGGCCGCCGAGCTGATCAAGGAAGGCAAGGACGCCAAGCCCGAAATCATGGTGCCGGTGACGTGCGACGTGAAGGAGCTTGACGAAACCAAGGTGATCGTCGATCGCGTCCACGCCGAGGTGAAGGAGCAGACGGGCGTCGACGTCCATTATCTCTACGGCACGATGATCGAGATTCCGCGGGCCTGCCTGCTGGCCGACCGCATGGCGTCGAAATCGCAGTTCTTCTCCTTCGGCACCAACGACCTCACGCAGATGAGCTTTGGCTTCAGCCGCGACGACATCGGCGGATTCCTGCCCGACTATTTGCGCAAAGGCGTTTTGGACGCCGATCCATTCCAGACGATCGACCAGGCCGGCGTAGGGCAGTTGATCAAGATGTCCGTGGACAAAGGCCGCGGCGCGCGGCACGACCTGAAGATCGGCATCTGCGGCGAGCAAGGCGGCGACCCCGCCTCCGTCGAGTTCTGCTTCAAGAGCGGCCTGAACTACGTGAGCTGCTCGCCCTACCGCGTGCCGATCGCCCGGCTAGCGGCGGCGCACGCGGCGATTAAGGGGAAGAAGTAAAACGTAGGGTGGGACGAGCGAGCTTAAGCGAGCGCAAGCCCACCACATCCGACTCCGATTCCGCCGCGCCTTTGCCCTTGCGAAGGCGCGGCTCCTTTGCGCTGGAGAACTGGAAATGAAGACACGTCAATGGGTGCTGAAACTCGGTGGTCATGCCGGCGAACTCTACGTGGCAGCAGAGCTGTCAAAGCGCGGCATTCCCAACGCCTTGTTGCCGGAGAACTTCTCTGGCGACGATCTTATCGCCGGAAAGAAGGACGGGTCGGAGATTTGCTTCATACAGGTCAAATCTTGCCACCCCGACCGTAGCAAGAGCTTCATACTCCATCGCAAGCAAGAAGAATGGATCGCCGCCGAGGAAAATCAATTCGTGGTCTTTGTCTGACTTGGATCTCCCCGCAAGAACGAAAGTCCTCGATACTGGGTCGCCACGAAGCAGCAAGTTGGCCAAGCCTGCGTGGCACATCCGGCTCACGGGACTGACAATTGGGAACGCCGTTTCTTCTTGTGCCAGAACAAGGAGTCACTTAATCTCAAAAGCGAATGGGAGAACAATTGGAAGTTGTTTGACAGGTTTGTGGACCTGTCGGACAAGGCGAAGGAGCGCGCCAACAAAGTGAAGGAGCGCGCCAAGGCCCGCTTAAAGAGATTGGCAGAGAAGGCCGCCAAGCTCCAGGCCCTGATCGTTGAAGCGGACGAGCGTCCTGATCTTCTATCGTCCAAATAAGAAAGCGGGGAGCGGGTTCGGATACGGCAACAGGATTCTTAGGGTGACGCAAGCAGTTCCTCCCTAACTCGTCGAGCAATCGGGCGACCCATTTTGCTTCCGTTCTCCACAATAGCCTTTGCGGCAGCGACTTCGGCCAAAGACCCCGCGAGGGGTCGGGAACACCACACGCCACGTAGGTATTCGCGCACGTCCGCAGACGGTGTTATAATTCCCTGTAAGGATCTTGCCATGACGATTACGTTGAAACTTGCGCCGGAATTGGAAGCCAAACTCCTTCGGCAAGCGGCTTCGCTCGGAAAACAGCCGGAAGAGTTGGCACTGAATGCCATCGAGGAGCAATTGGCCGGCGACGATTCCGCCGCGAACGACTTGGCGCCGCAGGAGTGGGCGGCGGATTTTCGGCGATGGGCCGCCGGCCATCGTCGATTGCCGATCGAGGCGGACGATAGCCGCGAGGGCATTTATGCGGGTCGCGGTGAATGATTCTTCTTGATACCAATATCCTCGCCAGATCGGCGCAGCCGGCACACTCGCAACACCAAACAGCGGTCGATGCTGTCGCCGTGTTGCGCTTGCAAGGCGAGATACTTTGCCTTGTTCCCCAAGTGCTCTATGGATACTGGTCCGTCGCGACTCGGCCCGTCGCACAAAACGGGCTCGGCATGACCGCCGCCGACGCTTCCGCCGACATTGCCGCGAGCGTTGGGCGTTTCCAGTTTTTCCACGACGAGCGGGCGATTTTCGAGCGCTGGCAACAACTGGTTGTGCAGTGTCAATCGCTCGGTAAGAATGGGCACGATGCGCGCTTGGTCGCCGCAATGAAGCGGCATGGCATCGTCCAGATTCTGACGTTCAACATGCCGGACTTCCACCGTTATCCTGGAATCCAGGTTCTCGATCCGCGGCAGGTCGCTAAGGGAGCCGTGCCTTGAATGATGTTACCAGCTACGGCATCTGGCAACTCAACCCGCCGGAGGCCTGCAGGTAGCACTGCTTGACGTAGTCCGCCACCATGCGGTCGGCGCTGAAACGCCAGCCGAGCGTGCTGATGGAGTTCATCATCCGCCTGATCCAGTGCCTCGGCAGGCCGTCCACGTCGCGGTCGTAAAAGAGCGGAATGACTTCCTCGGTGAGCGCCTCGTAGAGCGAGGCGGCGTCGCGGGCGTCGGTGATGCGGTCGTCGACGTGCGAGGAACCCTTGCCGATGGCGAAGCCGTTGGTGCCGTCGAAGGCCTCCGCCCACCAGCCGTCGAGAATGGAAAAGTTCAAGGCGCCGTTGAGCACCGCCTTCTGCCCGCTGGTGCCGGACGCCTCCAGCGGCCGCCGCGGGTTGTTCAGCCAGACGTCAACGCCTTGGATCAGGTGGCGGCAGACGTTGATATCGTAGTCCTCGATGAAGGTGATGCGGTTGGCAAAGCGGGAGTCGAAGCGGAGCGTGGCGATCCGCTTGATCAACTGCTTGCCCGGCTCGTCGGCCGGGTGCGGCCTTGCCGGCAAAGACGAACTGTACAGGCCGCTGCGGGTCATTGACGATATCCGCCAGCCGGTCAAGGTCCGTGAGCACCAAATCCTGCGCTTGTAGGTGGCGAACCGCCGGGCAAAGCCGATCGTGAGCACGTTGGGGTCGAGGATGTTCCGCGCGGTTTCGACCACGTCGTCGCTCTCGCCGCGGCGGCGGCATTGCCGGCTGATCCGCCGGCGGACGAACGCCAGGAGCAGGTTCTTCAAGGCGTAGTGCGTTTCCCACAGTTCGCCAGGATCGATGTCGTAGATGCCCATCCAGATTTCCGGGTCGCTGAGCCGGGCCATCCAGCCGGGCTCGAAGTTGCGGTCGTAGAGCTGCATCATCTGGTAAGCGAGCCAGGAGGGTACGTGGACGCCGTTGGTGATGTGGCCGATGGGGATTCCCTCTTCCGCCCGCCAAGGCCAGAGGTTGGCCCACATCCGCCGCGAAATGTGGCCGTGAAGGTTGCTCACGGCGTTGGCCTTGCGGGAGAGCTTCAGCCCCAGCACCGTCATGCAGAAGGTCTCGTGGTCGTTCTGCGGCTCGACGCGGCCTAGCCCCATCAATTGCTCGAAGCTTATGCCCAACTCGTCGCGCAGCGGGCCGAGGTGCTCTTCCACCAGGTTGCCGTCGAAGCGGTCGTGGCCCGCGGGCACGGGCGTGTGCGTGGTGAAGACCGTGCGTTGGGCCACTTCGCGCAAGCCCACCTCGAAGCTGACGCCGTCCTCCTTCATGCGCTGCCGGATCGCCTCCAGCGTGGCGAACGCGCTGTGACCTTCGTTGAGATGATAGACGCCCGCCGTGATGCCCATCGCCGTGAGCGCGCGAATCCCGCCGACGCCGGCCACCAGCTCCTGGCGAATGCGGACGCGGTTGTCGCCGCCGTATAGGCGCGACGTCAGCTTGCGGTCCTCCGGACTGTTGCTGGGCACGTCGCAATCCAGCAGGAAAAGCCGCACGCGGCCCACCCGCATCAGCCAGACCTTCGCCAGCAGCCGGCCCGTTCGCGTGTCAATCTGCACCGTAATCGGCTTGCCGTCGGCGCCGCGGGCAGGTTCCATAGGCAGGTCCGCAACCTTGGTGTCCAGGTATTCTTCCTGCTGGTAGCCTTGCGGATCGAGGTGCTGCTTGAAATATCCTTGGTCGTAAAATAGGCCGCAGGCCACCAGCGGAACGCCCAGGGCGCTTGCGCTTTTGATGTGGTCGCCGGAAAGCACGCCGAGGCCGCCGGAATAAATAGGCACGGACTCATGCACGCCGAATTCAAGCGAAAAGTAGGCGACGGGCCGCGAACCGAGAACGCCCGTGTTTGTGCGGCCCCACGCGGGAACCTCAAGCATGTACTCTTTGAGCCGCCGATAGGCCTGGTTGATGCGGCTGAAAAGCACCATCTCCCCGGCCCGCATTTCCAGCCGCTCGGCTGTAAATTCGGCCAGCAGGGCGATGGGATTGTGGTCCAGTTGCCGCCAACGAATGGGGTCCAGGTCGCGAAAGAGATTGATGACTTCGTGATTCCAACTCCACCAGAGGTTCCGGGCCAGGGCGATGCATTTTTCGTAGAGTGTCTCGGCCGTAAGGCCATACGAATTCACGGTTTCATTCTCGATGTCGGACAAGAGTTCAATCTGGCTCATAATCGGCGATTATATGCGAACCATTGACGCCAAGGCTAGCGGTGAGATAGCGAAAAGCCGTAAACCGCGTCGATTCCGAAAATGTTTTGCGGTAAAGTGATGATAAACCAGCTTGCACAAAACGCGAGACTTGCCTATTATGCGAGGTCTAACTCGACGCCAACGGATGCCGCGAGTTACATTGTTGTCAACGCCGCGAAAGCGGCGCGCAGCCCGGCAAAAGGAGCAGTACCTCAATGGCGGACAAATCGGATGTTCAGGTTCATTGGCACGAGCACGCGGTCACTCGCGATGAACGGCAGTCTCTCAACGGGCATGCAGGCTGCGTCGTATGGTTCACGGGCCTTAGCGCGTGCGGCAAGAGCACGGTGGCCAATCTGCTGGATCATAAGCTGTGGTCGGCCAAGATCCACAGCTTCGTTCTGGATGGAGACAATATTCGTCACGGCTTGAACGCCGCGCCCGCGATGCTCAAGCCGCGGCACGGCGAAGAGTTCGGCAAGCGGTTTGGGCTCGGTTTTTCCGCTCAGGACCGCGAAGAAAACATTCGTCGCATTGGGTCTGTGGCAAAACTCTTTTCCGAGGCGGGGGTGATTGCTATCACTGCATTCATCAGCCCTTATCGGGCCGACCGCGACCGCGTCCGCGAGACGCTCGTCGCCGGCGACTTCATTGAGGTTTTCGTCGACGCCCCCATTGAGGTCTGCGAGGCCCGCGACCCGAAGGGGCTTTACAAAAAAGCCCGCGCGGGTGAATTGAAGGGGTTTACCGGCATCGACGACCCCTACGAGGCGCCGCTCAAACCGGAACTCGTGCTCGACGCCGGTACGAAGGATGCCGCGACCCTGGCCGACGAGGTTCTCGCCTACCTCCGCGGCGTGGGAAAGATTAAACTGTGACCGCGCTTGAACTTCCGGCAACTTAGGGAATATGGTATAACTGATCGTCGGCACTCGTCAGCGGGCAAATCGGCTTTCGCACGATCGGAAGTAAACGGAGTGCGATCGAGCCGGACGAGGAAAAGTCCAGTACGGAAATGAAGACGGCCTCAAAAAAGCACAAAGCGACGGCGGCCAAGGCGATCTCGACCGGTGTCCGGCCGGCGCGTCGCACGGCCCAGGTGCTGCTGGCGGCGCGGTGGACGACCAAGGCAGAGGACGGCGATGCCGCGATCTTCGCGCTGGCGGGCGCGCTTCCCGACATCGGCGTTGGGGCCCGGCTTTGGCGGCCGTTCGAGGACCGGCTCGGCGACGCCCGTTGTCTGCATTTGTTCGGCACTACTGAGGAATTCTTGCCATTGGTGGAAACGGCCCGGGCACATGGGCTGAAGGTCGTGCTCTCCCCGGAGCTTTGGCGCGAAACGATTGAAGCCGGCCGTTGTGGCCGCGGCCCGTTGCAAAGAGCGGGGACGTGGCTTCATAAGACGGCCCGCGGCTTGCTTACGCGAACTCCCGCGTGGCAGCGCGATTTGTTCGCGGCGGTCGATCTATTATTGCCCAACTCGAACGTCGAGGCCCAATGTATCGTCCATCGGACGAACGTGCCGCTGCAACGAATGCGCATCGTGCCGCACGGCGTCGATCCGCAACTGGCCGCTGCGGACCCGCGGCCCTTTCGTCAGCTCGTGGGCCTGCGCGACTTCGTGCTCTACGTTGGCGACATCGGCCCGGAGAACCAACAGCTCGCGTTCCTGTGGGCGATGAATAAGACCGACGTTCCCGCAGGTACTGCTGGGCAACGTCGCGCCGGGGCGTCAATGGTATCGCGAGGAATGCCGGCGCGTGGCGGGAACACAAGCACAATTCGTCGCGCGGACTTCGTTGGATGACCGTTTGGCGGCAAGCGCCTTTACCGCGTGCAGTTGTCTGGTCGTTGGCGGCGGCGTTCCAGGGGGCGAGCGAATCGCCTTGAAGGCCGGCGCATCCGGCACGCCTTTGGTCCTTTTCGACGGCGGCGGCGCACCCTGCGCGGCAAGCATCGCCCGCGAGTATTTCGGCCAGCAAGCCGTCTATGTCCGGCCCGACGATGTCAGCAACATTCGCCGCGGCGTATTGGCTGCCCTGGAGCGCAAACGGAGCAAGAACCTGGCCGAACACGTCTGTACGTATTTCTCTTGGCCGGCGGTCGCCAGGGCATTGCGGGCCGCGTACCGCCAATCGGCGACGGGAGGGCGAACCGCGTCGTAACTCGCCATGATCGCACAGATTCGTCCGCCGAACAGGACTCCGCCACCCTCGCCGTTGGCCCGTGCCCGGCAAATGGTGGCGGAAACACTGCTTACCGATCCGACGCCGCAACCGTCGTTGCGGCCGCGCTGGCGGAAGGGCCTGCTGCTTTGCGGCGCGATTATTGCCGCGGCAGCCGCGGGGCTGATTTATTATTGCCTGCGCTAGGCCCTTTACAAACGCTCCCCCATTGGCAACAATTGGGGAACAGCCAATTGTTACTGTACTAGCGGTCCTCCCAGGACTTGGGATGACCGCGGTTTTTTTTTGCCTCGCAGGGAGAATCCCATGTCCGATCGCATACCTATGACTCGGGCCGGATACGACAAGATCAAGGCCGAACTCGATCATCTGCAGAGCGTGGAGATGCCCAAGGTCCTGGAGGGTCTGGCCGCAGCGCGGGCAGAAGGAGATCTCTCGGAGAATGCGGAATACCACGGCCGCCGGGAAACTCAGGGCATGCTGGAAGCGAAGATCCGCGCCATCAAGGACAAGCTTTCCCGGGCGGTGCTCGTCGATCCGAGCCAGTTTCCCAAAGACCAGGTGGCCTTCGGCTGCACGGTCGTGGTCAAGGACCTCGACTTCGGCGACAAGGAGGAGTTCACCCTCGTCGGCGCTGGCGAGGAAGACTATGACAGCGGCAAGATCCTCGTGACCAGTCCCTTGGCTCAGGGTTTGAACGGCAAGAAGATCGGCGAAAAAGTGGAAATCGAGGTCCCGCAGGGCAAGGTGCGGTTTGAAATCCTTGAAATCCGGGCGCCGGAGTAAAGTAGAAGGGGAGAAAGGGCAAGGCACTCGCGCAGTGGGTCGGGGAGAAAGCGTGAATGAGGCTGCCTCTCCCTTTCTCCACTTCCCCCCTTCTGCTAGAATGGCGCAATTCTGGTTTCATTGCGGCAGACTGACGAAGTGTTTTTGGCCTGAGTAGAGGAAGAACATGGCGCGTAAGATTCTCAATCGCAAGGAGTTACGGGAAGAAGCCGACGCGGCGGAGCGCGTCGAGGGGCAAGAGGGCGGGGAAAAGGGGGCTGCCAAAGTCAAGGAAAAGAAGGCGCCCGCCAAACGCAAGAGCCGCGCTAAGGTTGCCAAGGAAGTCCGGTTGAAGGCGTTTTGGGGCGTCTTTAACCAGACCATGCGGCGGATTTCGCTCTTCGAGTACAACCAGCGCGCCGAGGCCGACAAAAAGGCCGCGGAGATGAGCGAATCGCAAAAGACGCCGCATTTCGTTATGCTCGTGAAGGAGCCGGTAGAGGAGTAGCTGTTACTCTTCTCGCCTCGTTTCCTGTTCTAGCCACGCCAAGTACCGTTGGCTGCCCGCCGCGACCGGCGTCGCCAGAACCTCCGGAACGTCGTAAGGGTGAATAGCGCGGATCGCCGCCTCGACCCGCGCGAACAGATCTTCGCGAGTCTTGCACCAGCATTGCCATTCCTCGTCGGTCTCGATCTTGCCTTGCCAGCGGTAGATGCTCGTGACGGGACCTACGATCTGCGCAGCCGGCCAACCGCTTCTCGACCAGCTCGCGGGCGATTCGCTCGGCCTCTTCTCGCCGCGCGGTGGTGGTCACGACTTGAATGTAGGGCGTCATTGCGGTGCTCAAATCCCAAATACAAAACTCGAAATCCGAAACAAACTCCAGGCAGCAAAAGACGAATGTTTCAAACCGTTTGAACAATTCAGTATTGGCATTTCATGTTTGTTTCGAATTTCGAGTTTGTTATTTCAGATTTCCGGTCGTTACTTCGCAACGAGTGGCACTCGCACGAACCGCGGCCAATAAAGCCGGGCGTCGGCGGCAACTTGCCGGAAGTCGAATGAGTTGGCCACGTAGCTGACGACCAGCTCGTCGCCGCCCGACAGCTCGGGATGGGCCTTCGCGGCATAGCAGAAGATGCGCTTGTCCCAGCCCGCTTCCGGACATCGGTAAACCGTCGCCGCCTCCGACCAGGGACCCCAGGGCGCCTCGGCAGTCCGCGCAAGGATCTTGGCCGAGATGCCGAGCTCGGTATAAACCAGCACGTACCGCTTGAACTTCGGCAGGTACGAGACCGAACCCTCGCTGGCCATGCCGCGCACCAAGTGCGAGGCCGCATGAAAGTCCTCGTCCCAGCGGCCGTCGCGGTAGAAGCGCCACGAGGCAAAATCGTCCACGGTGGCGGCGGGCGCACGGGCAAGAATCAGGTTTCGGTCCACGAAGTGCGACTTGTCCGCATCCGTTCCGAAGACGTACAAGTATTTATCGTCGCGCAGCACGGCCGCGCCGAAGATGAGATCGCGCCGCGGCGCGAAGATCGTGCATGGAAGCTTGCGCTGCGCGATGTGCCACGACAGCGGCTCATCATTGGGGTTTTCAACCGTTCCAAGCCACTGCCCGACCTGGCGGAACCCGAACGCGCCGGGATTCTGCGCCTTTTCAATCTGCGCCAGAAACAGATGCAACCGGCCGTCCGACGCGGCCACGGCTTGCGGCCAGAACCAGCCATGCTTGTCCGCCGGTGTGATGAAGGCCGTCGGCTTGCCGGCGGTGTCCTTGCGGACGACGAACCGCACGGTCGCGTCCTTTCCGCGACCTTGTTGGATCGCGAGCGTGTTGTTGACCATCGTTGCGCCGGTCCGCTTTCCCTCCCGCACGCGGCCGATCCAAGTGTCGTCGAACAGCCACAGCGTTCGTTGCGGTGAGAGCGCCGCTGAATAGTCCGCGTCCGCGCCGATCCAGCCTTCGTGCGGCTCGAAGAGCGCGTCCAACTCCGGCGCTGGTTCCGCTTTGCCGAAGGACAGCGCAGTTGGGTCGGCAGATTTCAATTGAATCTGCGGCTGGGCAAGTAACGGATAATCGCCAATGCCGAGCAAGAAGACCAAACCAAGCACCGTCAACCGCCGGGCCTGGTTACGCCGATCTTCTCGAGATAATCCCGTTTCGACTTGGTACACTGGGCCAACTGCCTTGCAAAGTTCGGGCCGACCTGCAGTTCCTTGGGAATGTGATCGTGCCCTTTGTTCTTTTGCGCCGAGCGACGTATGCCAAAGGCTGCAACCAGTACGTCATTGTGATACACCGCGTAGGTGTCGTGCTCGTCGCTGGGGTCCGATTCATTGACGGCGTCCAGTTTCTTGACGATCTTCAGCGCGAGCTCCTTTGTAATCTGGTTGCGGCTTTTCCGTGCCGCTATTCGGTCCTTCGCATTACTGCCTTAAGTGCGTCAACCTGCCGCCGAGGTATCCGTCCCAATCGGGCTCGCGGCAATCTAGTCAATAGCCTGTACTGCGCGACCATCCGGTCCTTTAGCATCGAAACCGAATCCTCGACGGTGTCTTCCGTCGCGCTGATTCCTCCATCGGTGAACGAGGCAATAAACTCAAAAGGCTCGCCTGTTTCGTCAAGCACGGGCTCGACTAGCGCGAGAATCTCTCTGGTTGTTTTGAACGGCCTGGGCGCGAATGTATTGATCGGAACCAAAACCGAACGATTGGTCCGTTCCAGTCTCTCAACACGCTGCTGGAGATTCTTGTTCTGTGCGGCAAGTGTTACAAGGGTAGCGGTCTTCATCCTGCTATTATACTGCGCCGCAACGCCTGGGAAAACGACGCCGCAGCCGGACTCACTGCCGCGCCGCGTGAACGTTGCTCATCAATGATGCGATTTGCGGCTGCATTGCCAGGTGCGAGGCCAACACGGTATGCCCGGCGTCAATGCGGCGAACGACGCGAAGGCCGGGCGTGTGACCGAGCGTGCCGGTCCAGGCCTCGTAAGTGCGGCCTTTGCGCTCGTCGCCTTGAAAGAAGGCCAGAAAGCTGAATTCATCAGCGGCGACAAATTCCTGTCCGCAGTGCGCGAACGCGGCGGGCCGAAACGTCCGCCGCCACGTGCCGGCGTTGAAATAGACCTGCTCCATCACGTAGCCTTCGGCGTGGCTGGCGTCCAGCGGCACGATCTCGGCGGCGTGCGTGTGGCCGTAAACGACGTGCCGCGCGCGGCGGTTGCGGAAGTCCGGCTCGCTCAGGGCGTGGACCGCGTAAGAATCGTCAGCCGCCCCGCGCAGCTCCCGCAGCCACTTCAGCGTGGCCGCCGCCCAGCCCGTCGAGCGCCGCTTGCTGAAGCGCAGCGCCCGCGAAAGCCCGTCCAGCAGGTCCGCCGAGCTGGCGGCGTCGCGGTCGCGTACCAAGGGGCTGCAGAGCAAAGATTCCGCCAGCCGGTCCCAAAGCTGTTTCACCCGCTTCCGCGCCGCCGGCTGCGGGCAGGTCGGCTCGAGCACGCCTTCAATCCACACCGGCGCCAGCAGCAGCGGACGGAAGCCGTCGATCTGCGCAAAGCCAGCACCGTCGCGTCCGGCAGCTCATGGCCCAGAGTCTGCTCCACTTGCAACGCGAAGCGGCCGATAAGGTCCAGCTCGATCGCGTCGCTCAGTCCCGCCGTGTCGCGATCGCCCTCGTAGCTCAGCGGGTCGAAGGCGTCGCCGTGCCGCGCGGTCACCTTGTGCCTCCGCATGACTTGCAGCAGCTCGTCGCTCTCCACGATGTCGTGCGGAAAAGGCCGGTCGGCGCGGTTCGCCAGGCCCATCTGCTCCACTAGCCGCTGCCGCAAGGCGTTGTACGCCTCGCCGGGCAGATGATAAAACCAGTCGTGGTTGCCGACCATGTAATGGATATGCACTTGCACCGGCTGCCCGTCGCCATCGCCGGCCGGCCGCGATGACCGCAGCATCGGCGGAAGTGTGATCAGGTTTTCGCCGGCCAACGCCCGTAGCGTCGCCAGCCCTTGCTGGTTTTGCGCGAGGATGTCGGCCGTGATGCGGCCGATCAGTGCCACCAGTTCGGGCGAATGCGGGTCGTCCCACGGCCGCGGGATTGTGCCGGTTTTCGCCGAAAACTCGGCCAGCGGGCTGCCCGCGGTCGCGTCCGGGCGAATTTGCTCGTGCCACCGTTTCGAGTGAAACAAGTCCAGCACGTCGCCCAGCAGCACCAGATCGATGCGTTCGATCGGGCGGTAGGCCCCGTCGATCCGCCAGGAGGCCGTCATCGCCAACTCGCGAAGCCGATCGACCAACAGCGCGAAGGCCTCTGGCGAGACGGGCTCGCCGCTGCTGCCGTCGTTCAGGTGCAGGTCACTGAGGATCAGGAGCATAAGGACACTCCGGTCTGTAACATGTTTAATGATCGACCTACATTAGCGACCAAATCAAGGTTTAATTCCGCCGTGGCAAACGGGGTTGAGTTTGCGGCTTTGGCCCGTAGGCAGTGCATCCGCTGGTGCAGATCGGCGCTTTTCGGACCGAGTTTTTTTCGTAGATTGAACATCGAGTATTTGGCCTGTTTTCAAGGGTTTTCTGGGGTAGAATGAGGGCAGCAGGCGAGTAGAATTGGAGTAGAAAGCGAGTAGGATCGTAGTAGGAATCCCGCCCCTGGGTGCTTTATGCACCAGCTTGTAGGTCCTTTCTGCCGGAATGGACTAGTGCGGCAAACCATTTTGTGCGGGCTGGCGTGTCCGCGGTCCGCTACCGCAATAGTCCATCTCGGCAAGAAGGACCTACTGTCGCGGATGGAAAAGATGCGCGGTGGCGCAACGCCTTCGCGTTCTCTGGCCGTTGTTGCGCATCCGTCGCGCTCGCTGTAAACTCCTGCTGTCAAAGGAGTTGCGCACGGCGTCATTGGCCGCGCTTCTGTTTCCCTCAAGAGTTGTGGGTGCTGCGCATCTTGCACGAGGGGAAGCGAGCCGGGAGGGCAATGGTCCCATCTCTCCGCCGGGAGAGGGACGGGGTGAGGGCGCAGCCTCTGTCCTCCGACTTCCGACCTTTGGCTTCTGATTTCCCATCGTGTCCCTGATCTCTTATCTTTCATCTCTCATCTCTTTCCCTTGAACCTTTCCACTGGCCACTTTTCACTCCCGCGTATTCCGCCATTGTACTCCAGTTATTAACGCTTGTCAACATCTGTGGCTACGTTTCGCTTGTCTGCCGCCGCAACCCCTTGCAACGCAACGACTTGCGACGCTTGACATTTGTTCGCGTTTTCGTATGTGCCTTTGTCGGCCGGGCATATGCGAAAATAGCGCAAGTCTCGGCAGGCAAAGGACAATTGTCCGAGAGAAGGACGACTGCGATGAAAGCTGTGTCGGGTCTGGCTTGTGCTAAGCTCGGCTACCAGTCCTCGCCGCCGCTTGCAAGCCACTCGTGCATGTCGCCGGCGGCACGGCGGCCGGCGCCCATGGCTTGAACGACGGTGGCCGCGCCGGTCACGATGTCGCCGCCGGACCAGACGCCCCGCTTGCTCGTCCGGCCGCGCTCGTTGGTCTGAATGTTGCCCCAGCGGTTCAAGGCAACTCCGGGCGTGGAGCGCGCCATCAGGGGATCGGCAGCGTAGCCGATGGCCACGATCACCAGATCGGTCGGGATGGCAAAGTTCGATCCCGGCACGGGCCGCGGCCGCCGCCGGCCGGACTCGTCGGGTTCGCCGAGCTCCATCCGCTCGCAGTGCATCCGCCGGACACGGCCCCATTCGTCGCCCTGAAAGCCAACGGGACGGGCAAGCATCTCCAGCACGACGCCTTCCTCTTCCGCGCTGCGCACCTCTTCGGCGCAGGCGGGAATCTCGCGCGCGAGCGGCGATAAACTATCTTCACTTCGTCGGCTCCAAGCCGTACCGCGGTCTGCGCGGCGTCCATCGCCACGTTCCCGCCGCCGAGAACGCAGACGTGCGAACTGCAGATAGCGGCCTTTTCGCATTGCGGAAAGAGATGCACCTGCATGAGATTCACGCGCGTGAGGTATTCGGCGGCCGTATAGACGCCGCCAAGGTCTTCGCCGGGAACTCCCAACCGCATCGGCTGCCCGGCGCCAACGCCTATAAACACGGCATCGAAATTCTGTTTTAGCAACAACTCGTCCAGCGTGATCGATTGCCCGACAACGCAATTCAGCCGCAGCTCCACGCCGAGCCGCACGAGGTCGTCGACTTCCTGCTGGACGATTTTCTTGGGCAAGCGGAACTCGGGGATGCCGTACATCAACACGCCGCCGGGCTTATGGAAGGCTTCCAAAATGGTCACTGCGTGTCCGCGACGCGCGAGATCGCCGGCGATCGTCAGTCCGGCAGGCCCGGAGCCGATTACCGCGATGCGCTTTGCTGTTGGCGGCGACTTCGGCGGCAAGTTAGGCGGCGGCCCGGTCGCTCCTTCAGCGCGGGCGTAATCGGCGGCGAAGCGTTCCAGACGGCCGATCGCCACCGGCTCAAATCGTTTGCCCAACGTGCAGTTTCCCTCGCACTGGTTTTCGTGCGGGCAGACGCGGCCGCAAACGGCCGGCAAGGCGTTCGCCTCCTTGATAATCGCGATGGCATCGCCGATCCGGTCCTCGGCGATGGCGCGAAGGAATTCGCGGATGGCAACGCCGACTGGGCATCCTTGCTGGCAAGGCGCCGTCTTGCACTCGAGGCAGCGCCGCGCCTCCTGTCGAGCCTGCTGGAGCGTATAGCCCAGAGATACCTCGGCGAACGAACGCCGTCGTTCTTCTGGCGACAGCTCCGGCATCGGGGTACGCGCAGGTACGATCGATTTTTTCGTGGCCGCTTGAGTCATAGCAGTATGGCGAGCAGGGGATACCGGGACATTATAGACTATCTGTATCATGGCGATCTGCACAAAGTCACCGGCGATTTGCCACCAAAGGCTCGTTTGACTACTGTGGCCGTGATTTGACACGTCAATGGCAGCACGGCCAGCCGTTTCTCTCCCCCTTGCCATAGTCCGGCTTCTTGGTAACGTATTGACGTACTGGCTCGCCCGCACTTTGGCGCGCCTCTCTATCCTGCATGATTGGCCAGAAAATGAAAAGCTCGATTGACTACACCGCCGCGATCGCGCGGCTGGAAACGGCGGTCCGCGACCGGATGGCGGAACACGGCTTGCACGGCCTCTCGCTGGCGCTGGTCGACGGCCCGGCGATCGTCCATGCGGCGGCCTTCGGCAACGTGCGGCGAGAGAGCCTCTTCCGCGCGGGCTCGATCTCCAAGCTTTTCAACGCGCTGGCAGTCATGCAACAGGTGGAGCGCGGCAAGATCGACCTGGACGCGCCGATTACATCGTATGGGCGGCAGTTCGAAAGCATCGTGCCTTTTGCCGGCGCCGCGCCCGTCACGGTGCGGCAGCTCTTGTGCCACCGCAGCGGCATCGTCCGCGAATCGCCGGTGGGAGGCTACTTCGACGCCAGCCAGCCGGGCCTGGCACAAATGGTGGCGTCGCTGCGCGACTGCGTGCTGGTCAATCCGCCGAACACGAAAACCTCCTATTCCAATGCCGCCACGTCGGTCGCCGGCCAAATCGTGGCGACCGTCAGCGGCTGCCCGTTCGCGGAATACCAACGGGAGCATCTCTTGGGCCCGCTGGGCATGGCGAGCTCGTCGTTCGTCCTTGCCGGCATTGAGCGGCAGCGGCTGGCCGAGGCGCACATGCGCGCGGCGGATGGCCGCGGCGGGCTGGTCGAGATTCCGGCCCCGGTCTTCGACCTGGGCACCATCCCCGCCGGCAACCTCTTCAGCACGGCGGAAGACCTCGCCCGCATGGTCTGCATGTTGGCCGACGAAGGCCGAGCCCGCGGTGCGCAGATCGTGCGGCCGGCGACCTTGGCGCAGATGTGGACGCCGCAATTGACCGGGGAAGACGCCGGCTACGGGCTGGGCTTCATGGTCGAGCGGCTCGCCGCGCGAAACCTCATCCCTCCCGCGTTCCGCCGTCACACGGTCGTCTCCCACAGCGGCGCGGTATACGGGCACAGCACGGCGCTCGTCTATCTGCCCGAATCCAAGCTCGGTGTGGTCATACTGTGCGACGAGGACAACTGCGCCGGCATTGTTCGCTCGCTTTGCGACCGCGCGCTGGGGCTGATGCTGGAAGCGAAATTCGGCGAGGATGCCCCGATGCCCGATCCAATCGTTGCGACGCCGGCCGCAACACTGGCGGCTCTGGCGGGCAATTACGAATCGGCCAGCACATGGGCCGAATTCACCGTGGAAGAGGCGTCAGCGGCGGGCATGGCCAAGACGGCATGTCTGGCGGGCAAACTGGCCGGCCTGCCCGTGCGCTTGCTCCCCATTGGGCCATCGCGGTTTTTTGTTAACGGGCGGATGGCCTACGGTGCGACGATTACCTTCCAGACAGGTGAGGCAGGCAAGCCCAGCTCGTTCGTGACTTCCGCCGGCGATCGTTTCGAGCGCATCGCGCCTGTTGCCCCGAGCACTCCGCCGTTGTGGGAAAGCTACGTTGGCAGCTACGGGCCGAGCTTTATTCCGCTGGTCATATCGCTGCGCAACGGCCGTTTATTCGCCATGACGGAGAACCTGGCCGATTACCGTCTCACGCCCGTCAACCGCACGGTCTTCGCTATGCCCGCCGGGCTGTATACGGACGAGCATCTGGTCTTTCATTTGGGGGCCGACGGCAAGCCCTGGGCGGCGGAGTTGGCGGGCATGATGCTGCCGCGCAACGAAGCCGGGCCTTCTTTGCAGAATCGCTCAGGAGTAGAAGCGAAATAATCGTCTGCTTTGAGTACCGTGCCGGACCTTGATTTTCTCCTAGTGAATTTCACTATGGCTTCGCGGCCAAGCGTGTCATGAAACCACCCATTCGCTGAAACAAGCGGGTCTATGCGTGTGGCGCGACCTGTGCGCCGCGCCGCGGGCATCCGCGGCGCGCGCGATATGCAGCATCTCCTGCCACATGCAATATGCGCATGTACGGCGTGCGTGATACAATCGTTGCAATCTCAATTTCGGCTCGCGCAGCCGGCGTCGCCGGCAAGCCGCGCCAATCTACGGTGCGTCTTGGTGCGCGCAGTTCCGGAAAAAGCAGTGGTGCCATGGCGCAACTCGAAAGCTTGGAGGAAGAGGTGAGAGAGGAGCAGAAAGAGGCGCTGCAAAGCGGCGCCGTTTCTCTTCGCCGTTCGCTCCTCTGGATTCCTTCGCTCCCTGCTCCCCGGGCAGTCGCCGTCAGCGCGCTATTGGTTCTCGCCATGGCGTATCTGCGGATTGCCGTCTATCCCCATCGCCTGGCGTCGCTGTCCTACGCTTTGCCGCTATTGATCGCGCTTTGGCACGGCGATCGCCGCTTGCTCTGGGCGATGACCGCGTGCTTCACGGTGCTTGCGGCAATCAAGGTCAGTTCGCTCGCGCCGCAGCGCTATTTCGGCGACCGCCCGCAGGAAGCCGTGTTTCTGGGCATGGAATGGCTTAACATTCTCGTTCCTGCCGCCGTACTCCAGATGGTGCTCAATTACCGCCAGCGAGTGGAACGCGCGAACGCGGACTTGGCCGCGGCCAACGCGAAGCTGGAAGCGAGCAACCGGGAACTGGCCGCGCGCGAAGAGCGCATCTCCCGCCAGAACGAGGAATTGCAGGCGCAGACGGCGGAATTGAAACAACAAGGAGAAGAACTACAGCGCTCCAACCGAGACCTGGAACAATTCGCGGCCGTGGCCTCGCACGATCTTCAAGAGCCCTTGCGCATGGTCGCCGGCTACGTGCAGTTGCTGGCCGAGCGCGATAGGGGCCGCTTCGACGCGAAGGCCGACGAGTTCATCACCTTCGCGGTTGACGGCGCGAAAAGGATGTCCAGTCTAATACAGGACTTGTTGACCTATTCCCGCGTGAAATCGCGCGGCGGGGAGTTCCGCCAGACGGAGGCTACGGCCGCATTGGAAGCGGCGCTGAAGAACCTCTGCTGGTCGGTCTCGGCAAGCGTCGCCGAGATTACGCACGACCCGCTGCCCACGGTCCGCGCCGACAGGTCGCAATTGGCGCAATTGTTCCAGAACCTCGTCGGCAACGCGATCAAGTTTCGTTCGCCCGACCGCCCGCAGCGAGTCCACGTTTCCGCCCGCCGGGAGCAAGGGGCCTGGCTTTTCAGCGTCCAGGACAACGGCATCGGCTTTGATCAGCAATACGAAGAGAAGGTCTTCCAGATCTTCCAGAGATTGCACGCGCTCGGCCAGTACCCGGGGACTGGCATCGGCCTGGCGATCTGCAAGCGGATCGTGGAGCGGCACGGCGGAAAGATATGGGCCGAGAGCGAACCCGGCAAAGGATCCGTTTTCTATTTCACCATACCCAGCGGCATTGCATCATGAACCAAGAAGCCGACAGTTTTCAGCCCGTTTCGATCCTTCTCGTGGAAGACAATCCCGGGGACGTGAACCTGACCAGGGAAGCCTTGCAAGGGGCCAAAGTCCACAACCTGCTGCACGTCGTCGACGACGGCGCAAAGGCCATTGACTTTCTTCACCACAAAGGCGAGTACGCCGACGCGCCGCGTCCGGACGTAATCCTTTTGGACCTCAACTTGCCGAAGAAGGACGGCCGGCAGGTGCTTGCGGAGATAAGGGCCGATCCGAAACTGACGGAAATCCCCGTCGTGGTCCTTACGACCTCTTCCGCGGACGAAGACGTGCTTCGCGCCTACGAGCTCCACGCCAACTGCTATATCACCAAACCGGTCGACTTGAAGCAGTTTCTCAAGGTCGTGGAATTGATCGAGGACTTTTGGTTGACCGTGGTCAAGTTGCCGAAAAGGAGGTCGATGTGAACCATCCCATGAACGACGAGGTGCGCGAATACGCCCTGCGGGTCTTGCTGGTGGAAGACAATCCGCGGTACGCCGGACTGTTGCAGGAGGAGCTTGGAACGCTGGGCGAACCGCTTCAGATCGTACACCGCGACCGCTTGCGGTCGGCCGCGGACTATCTCAGGCAAGGCCAGACGGTCGACGCCGTGTTGCTGGACCTCATGCTGCCGGACGGCAGCGGTTTGGCAACGCTGGATGCAGCCGCCGCGATTGCCGGGCATCTGCCGATTATCGTATTGACCGGCTCTGACGACGAGGCGATGGGCATCGAGGCGATTGCCAAGGGTGCGCAGGACTACCTGGTGAAAAGCCAGATCAATCCGCGGCGATTGCTGCAAAACATCCGCCACGCGATCCAGCGGAAGCGCTTGGAGGAGGAACTCAAGACACTCAACCACACCCTCGAGCACCGCGTCGCCGAGCGCACCGCGGCCATCGAGATGCTCTTGGAGCACCTGCTGTCGATCGCGGACGATGCGCGGCGCGGCATCGCAGGGGAGCTGCACGACGACGTCGGGCAGGAGTTGACCGGGCTGGGGCTGAAGGCGGAGACGTTGGTCGAGATGCTCGCGCGCGACTGCGTGCGGCACGCAGCCGGCCTTGCGGCCGACGTCGCAACGTCCCTCCGCCGCACGCAAGAGAAAGTCCGCAAGCTGTGCCACGGAATCATGCCCAGCGGATTGGAGGAAGGGCTGTTGGCCGATGCGCTACGGCGGCTCGCCGCGGAGACCTCTCCCGGCTCAGGTATCCAGTGTGCGTTCTCCTGCTCGCACCCCGATCTGGCTTTCGACAGCCGCGTCTCCATCCAACTCTATCGCATTGCCCAGGAGGCAGTCTCCAATGCCGTGCGGCACAGCGGCGGACAAAAAGTCTGCATCCGCCTGGAAGAGTGCAACGGGCGCACCGTCTTGGTTATCGAAGATGACGGCAAGGGACTGCCCAACGAGCCGACACGGGCGGAGGGCATGGGCCGGCGGACCATGCGCTATCGGGCGGGGCTGATCGGAGGGAGGTTGGAGCTAGGCCCTGGCAGGTGCGGAGGGACGCGCGTCGAATGCCGCTTGGCCGCCGCGGCTGACTGCATGACGGTTTGAAATGCGAAAGATGCGAACCCTTCCAATCGCATACTTTTCGCAAAGCCATTTGCCGCCATTGGCGCCTTCGACTACTATGGAAAGGCGGCGAGGAGGCTTGACGTTTGAGGCTTGAGTTCTTAAGCCTTAAGCCTCAAGCTTCACGGCTTCGTAACAACCGTTTCCTGGGGATTTCGTGTCAAGGTACCGGCTGATTATCGTTGGTTGGCTGTTGGTCTTTCCGTGCGCGGCCCGCGGGGCGGTCGTCGCGGTGAGCGAATTGAACGATTCGATCATCGACACGCGCGGCATGACGCTGGGCAGCAATGTCGCGGCCTACGGCACAGCCATCAACGGCGAATCGTTCGAGACCAGCACGATCACGTCCTACGACGGCTATGAATACACGACCTATTGGGTGAAGGACACTTCGGGCGGCCCGACGAGCTACCACGCGGCCGTTGCCCGGCGGCTGGACAACGGCACGACGACCGGTTCGTGGCAGGTCTGCAATCTGCCCGACGTGCAGTACGTCAACGGCATGTCCGGCGGGACGCCTGCGGATGCCCACAACGTCATCTCGATGGGCATCGACCAGAACAACGGCGCGATCTTCCTAGCCTTCGACATGCACGACAATCCGCTGAACTTCGTGGCGAGCGGCAGCGGCGCGGCCGCCAGCGGCACATGGTCGAATTCCTCGAGCGCGCTCTTCAGCAGCCCGACGTCGAGCCTCGGCAGCACCAGTCTGGCCGGCTCGTCGCTGACATATCCGATGTTCGTGGAAACGCCGTCGGGCAACATGCAGCTTTTCATCCGCGAAGGGGCCAGCGGCGGCGGCTCGTGGTTCCTCTTTAATTACACGAGCAGCACAAACGGTTGGGACAGCGGCCACCAGATCGACAACGGCTTCGCCGGCACGTACCAGGGTAACACGCAGCGCAACGCCTATCCCAACGGCTTTTCCTACAACAGCCAAGGGCAGTTGATGGAGACGTTCGTGTGGCGCGAGACCGCCAGCAGCTCGAACCACGACGTCAACTACGTCTATTCCAACAACGGCGGCGCGACGTGGCTGAACAACGCCGGAATGGTCGTCTCCAGCACGACCGGCAACCCGTCGCTCACCTTCAGCCTGACTTCGGCGGGCCTGGCCGTCGTCTCCATCTCGCAAAGCAGCTCGCTAATGAACCAGCAGTGCCAGGCCGTGGATAACAACGGCAACATCCACTGCATCGACTATTCGCTCGATCCGTCCAAGTCGCCGACGACCGGCGGCCAAACGTGGGACCCGTCTGCCTGCACCTACTACCAATACTGGCGCGACAGCCTGGGCGATTGGCACCGCGACAAGATCCCCGGCAGCATCTCCACGATCTACAGCACGCGGCCGAAGCTGTTCTTCGACGCCAACGACGACGCCATCGCGATCTACTGCACGAACAACGGTCCCGGCGGCACGCTCGTCATCGCCGAGGCGAGCGCCGCGTCCAACTGGACCGACTGGCAGACGGTCTACACCACGTCGGGCACCAACGGCGGCTATTTTTCCGAGGCCCAGGCCGACGCCTCGCTGCTGGACTCCAAAGGCATCCTTACCGTGGTCATGCAGGACAATCCGACGTCGTCGGCCGCGGCCAGCGACATGCATTCGCTGGACATCAGCCTCGTGCTGACGCCCGCCGGCACGAACGCCTTTACGGCCGGCAACGGCAACTGGAACTCGCCCGGCAGTTGGAGCGGCGGCGCAGTACCAAGCGGGAACACGACCGCCTTGATCGGTGGCGGCACGGCCAGCATCAGCCAGGCCGTGCCGAGCGTCGGCGGCGACGTGGCAGTTGGAACCGGCGGCGGCAATGGCACGTTGAACGTCACCGGCGGATCGCTGAACGTCGTCAACACGATCTCCGTCGGCCGCGACAGCGGGTCGATCGGCACCTACAACCAGTCGGGCGGCGCCGTCTCCTCAGCGCGGTTCGTCGTCGGCGATTTTTTTAGCTCGACGGGGAATTCGCTTGCGGGCGGCGGCGGCGCGAGCACTGCCACCATATCCGGCGGCTCGCTTACGATGGGCGAGCTGCAGGTCGCCGTTTCCGACGGTACTAGCAGCAGCGGCTCGTCGTTCGTCGTCAACGGTTCGGGCATCGTCAACGACACGGGCGATGCGATCGTGGCCGATTGCGGCAACACCGGGTCGCTGGTCGTCAATGGCGGCTCGCTGTCGATCGCCGGGAACATCATGCCGGGGCTGAACGGGAACAGCAATACGGTCGTCAAGCTGAACGGCGGCCGGCTAAGCGTCGGCGGCAACTCGATCGCCGCCACGCAGCTCACCGTCACTGCCGGCACGCTTTCCGCGCCCGCCGCGACGCTTGCCGTGGCCAACAACGCGGGTCAGAACGCGACGGTTTCTGTTTCCGGCGGCTCAGTTACCGCCAATAGCCTGTTCATCGGCAACGCGGCCAACGCGGGCGCGGTGTTTCAAAGCGGCGGCACCGTCTCGATCACGCTTGCGGCAGGCGTCAACGATTTCGCCATCGGCGCCAACAACGGCGGCGCGGGATACTACAAGCTCTCAGGCGGCGTTCTAGGCACCAACGAGATCGACGTCGGCGGCGACGCGACCAACACCGTCGGCGTCATGGACGTAACCGGCGGCACGGTCAATGACACGGGCTGGATCACCATCGGCCGCGGCACGGGCACAAGTTCTGGGGTGCTGAACGTCACCGGCGGCGCCGTCTACTTCGGCGCCGCCAACGCGGGCAATCCGCTCTCGTTGGGGTGGGCAGGCACAGGCTCGCAGGCCGTGCTGAACATCGGCGGCGGCACGGCCGGGGCGAGCGTGATCGGGCCGAGCAACGCCAGCAACAACGCCATGTACGGCCTCAACATGAACGAAAGTACGAACCTTCCCAATATATTGACCGTGGCCAATCTGCTCAGCGGCGGCACGTTGACCGTCAACCAGGTGGCCTCCTCCCACAGCACAGCCACCAGTTTGCTGAACTTCAATGGCGGCACGCTGAAGGCAACCGCTGCAAACGCCGGCGCCAGCTTCCTCAATGCCACGTCCGGCCCGGACACGATCAGGAGCGTCTATATTTACCCTGGCGGGGCAACGATCGACGACAGCGCAACGGGCATCACCGTCGCCAATTCGCTGCTGGCCCCCACCGGCAGCGGAGTTTACACGATCGCCGTGGCCAACGGCGGTTCGGGCTACGTCGGCGCGCCGATGGTCATGATCGCGGGCGGCAGCGGGCCGGTCTCCGGCGGGACCACCCAGGGGGGCGCAACTGCGGCGGCCAACATGGTCAGCGACGGCAGCGGCAACGGCACCTTTAAAATTGCCAGCATCACAATCACCAACCCCGGCTCGTATTCCGTGCTGCCTACTTCGGTCAGTATTGTCGGCGGCGGGCCTTCGACGCCGGCCAGCGGACTTACCATCTCGAGTTCCGCGAATAGCGGTGGCGGCCTGACGGTCGTCGGCGGAGGCACCCTCACCCTCAGCGGCAGCAACACGTATTCGGGCCCGACGACGGTCGTCTCCGGTGTTCTCAAAATGGCCAATTCAGCGGCGTTGGGGACGGGGGGCCTCGTCGCTGCCGGTGGCACGCTCGATCTGGACAGCTACAGCCCCGCCGTCACCGGCTTGAGCGGCGCGGCGGGCGTTGTCACCAACAGCTTTTCGTCCCTGGCAACTTTGAACGTTGACCAAATGCCCGGCACTAGCACTTTCAGCGGCACAATTGCCAACGGCGCCGGCAAAATGGCCCTGGAGGTGTCCGGCAGCGGCCGGCTCATTCTCAGCGGCACAAACACCTTTACCGGCGGCACGGTTGTAACTGGCCATGCGACGCTAGTGATAGGCGACGAAACCGCGCTGGCCAGCGGGAGCAACTTGATTGTCACCGCAGGCACTTTCTTCGCGCCCGTCGCGGACGCCGGCGCCGCCGGCCCGGCTACCGCGGCCGTTCCGGAACCGGGCACGCTCGCATTGCTGGCTGCGGCCGCGGCACTCGCAGGAATGCGTTTGAAGCGGAACCGGTAGATGCCCTTGTTCGGCCGCTGCGCATTGTGCTGGGCGACGCTACGCGCGAAGGCGCGGGCGAATACAACGAGGCGCTGCCGGCGGGCAAGCTCGAACCGCCGGCATGCGCCTCGTCGTTGCGGCTGCCTTACAGCTTTCGGCGGCTGCAAATCCGCCCCGTAGCCGCGCGGGCGGCGGCCTGCGAGCATGGCGGCAGCCGCCCCACATGCCGCCAGCAAAACCAGCGTGCCTGGTTCGGGTACCGCTGTCGTTGTGCCGCCTGCCGAAGAGCCCGCCTCCGCGGCAGTGACGCCGCCCAACAGCGATAGTTCGCTTGCGCTGCCGACGAAAAGATTGGTCACAACGCCGTTGGCGCCGATCGCCTCGGGCGTGGTCACAATCAAGCTGCCCGTGCCCTCGACGTACGTTCCGCCGGTATACGTTCCGGTGCCGCTGAGAGTCAACGACCCGCCAATCACCGCCAGCGCCACTTTGCCGGCGCCGTCGGCGATCGTGCCGTCGAAAGTCGTCGCGCCCGGTCCGGCGACCGTGAACGCGGCAAGCGAGCCGCCACTGTTGGTAATTTCGCCCGCGCCGTCAAGTGTGGCGACCTGCTGGCTGGCGCCGTTGAGGTCGAGCTTGCCGCCGCCGGCGAGGGTCAGCGCGGTGCCGCTGGGCAGGATGTTGCTGGCGGAATAACTCAGGCTAGTGCTGAAATTGCCGATCGTCTGTGTGGCGCCAAAGCCGCCTGACGCGCCGGTGAAACCGAGGTAGGCGGCGTTGCTGCCGACGATGCTGGCGATACTGGCGCCCAGCGCATCCGTGGTCATATAACTTGCGTTGTTTTCCTGGTCCACCAGCGTAATCGCGAGGTTGCTCGATCCGTCATAGCTTAGAGTTACCGCGATCGGGTCCTGGCTGTTGATATTGACACCACCCGAGCTTTGCAGCGAGCCGAGCGATCCGTTGCTGAGGAAATAGAGGCCATTATTGTAAATGTCAAAGCCGACTCCGACGCTGTTCACAATCGGATTGGCGCCGGTATATGCCAGAGCGCCGCCGGTATCTCCGATGGCCGACAAGCCGCGGCTGTCGTTCTGCAAGACGAACGCCGAACCGTCGGCGGCGCCGAGTCCTTGATACACGAAGTTCACGGTAAAGGGCGCGGTGACCGGCACGGGCGTGTTGAAGAAGGCAGTGCGGGCCTCGCTCTGGTTGCCGTCGGTGAGCGTGAGCACGTTATTGGTGATCGCGGTCGCGCCGACGTTGTTCGTATTGGTCGTCCATATCGGGTTGGAGCCGTTGCTGCCCACGGTGTCCGGTCCGAACCCCGGGATTTGGGCGGCTGGGGACAGCTTTACCGTGCCGGCGGAAATGAGCGTGGGGCCGGTGTACGTCTGCTGGGCAGCAATCGTCAACGTGCCCGGCGCCGTCTTTACGAGGTTGCCGCCGCCGCTGACCATACCGTTGAAGAGCTGGGCGGCCGGATTCGCGAAGACGACCGTCGAGTTATTGACGATGTTGGCCACCACGCTGCCGTTTTTGGCGATTCCGTCGCCCAATTGCAGCGTGCCGCCGCTGACGGTTGTGTTGCCGGTGTAGGTGTTCGTCGCGGTCAAGACCATCGTGCCGGCGCCCGTCTGGTTCAGGCCGCTGACTTCGCCGTCGGTGATATCCTCGGACAAGGGCGCAGAGACCAGGAGCGTCCCGTTTTGCACGTTGAACGTAGTGACGCCATTGGCGGCGGCGTTATTGGTGAGCATCGTAGTGCCGTAGACGGGGTCGGTTGTGGCAATCACCGAGTTGCCGGACGACGTGATCGCGCCGTTGATGTTCCACGCCCCATATCCGGCGGCATAACCGTTGGGGTGCTGGCCCGTGGTGGCGGTAAGCGTGCCGCCGTCAAGATTGACGTTGTTCAAGGCATTATTGACCTTGCCCGTGGCGGCCGGGTCGCCGTTGGTTACGACGCCGCCGTCGATGTTCAAGGTCGGAACGTTGGTCGCTCCGAAAAAGCCTGCGGCGAACGTATTGGGCGCATCGAACTGCAGGGTGCCGCCCGCATTAATCGTGATGGTGCGCGTATTGGATCCGGCGCCGAAGGGGCCGTTGTTTCCATTGCTGGCGGCGGCGCCGATCAGCGTGCCGCCATTGATCGTAATATTGCCGGTGAACATGTTTCCGCTGGCGGCGGTAGGGTTGCTCAGCGAGCCCAGCACCTGCGTGCCCGTGCCAGCCATGGTCAGGCTTCCGTAGCCCGTGATGGGATAGGCCGCGGACTGCGTGCCGGCGAGATTGTAGACCAAAGCGCTGTTGTCCGTTACGGTGCTGGTGTTGGCGATTGAGCCGTCTTGGCCGCTGGCGCCGGTGCCCAACTGCAGCGTGCCCGCACTAATTGTCGTCGTCCCGGTGTAAGAATGGGAGCCGACCAAGGTCACCAGGCCGCCGCCCGAAATATTGACCGCGGTTGAACCGCCGATCCCGTTGGAATCGGGACTCGTCACGGTGTAATTGGCCGCGTTGTTGATGAAATTGACTGTGCCGGTCGAGACCCCGCCGGCCGCTATCCTGACGGAGCTCGTTCCCACGGCGACGGTGCCGCCGCTGTTGTAGTAGTAGTCGCCGAAGTAGGCATTTTGCGTCGCGCTGGTGGCCTGCGCGAACGTGCCGAACGCGGCAGGGGCACTGTACGCATTGGTGCCAAAGTTCGCCGTGGTGTTCGCGTCCCAAGCCGTGCCAGCCGTACCGCTCCAATAGCCGATGTTGGTGACGTCGCGGACCTGCAGTGCGTTCATTTGCACGTCCACACTGTTGCCGTTGACGACGACGGTCGCGGTTGAGCCGGCGGCCGTCAAGACGCCCGTGGCATACTGCCCGTAACCGACGCCGCTCACGTCGTACGTAAGGGTCGCGGAGTTTCCTCCGGGGCTGCTGAGGGTCACGGCGCGGCCGTTGCCGCCGGTGCCGTTGCGAGAATCGTTGACCCAGTACTGAACGAGATACTGATGCCCGGCGGTAAGGTTGTTGATGTTCACCGAGCCGATGCCGCTGCCCGACGACACATCGTAATAGATTGCCCCGCTCAGCAGCCCGTTATAGGAAGCCGGTCCGCCTCCGTACCCGTTATAGTTGCCATTGAAGCCGGTTGTGGTCATGTTGGGGCTGGCTTCATTGCTTTGGTAGGCCCCGTTCAAGCCGGTGAACGCGACGCCGTTGACGGTGGTGGTGCCGGAATTCTCGGCATACGCATAGGCCAGGACCCCCGCCGTTTCGACGTCGCTGGCGGCGCTGATGTTTTGCGCCGCGGACCAGTTGATAGCAGACGCCAAAAACCCGCTGACTCCCATGATCGCCGTATGGGTACTTCCGCCGCCTGCAAAACTGAGCGAAATACTCTGGATTTGCTGCGTGCTTGGGACTCCGGTAAGGTCGTAATAGTAGAGTCTTGGATTATTATTGCCCACCTGATCGTAACCGCCGCTGCTGATCCGGCCGTTGGCGTTGTAAGCCGTGTTGGATCCATCGTTAAACCAGTCCCCAATGTTGAGCGTGGTGCTGTACGTCCCGCCGCCAACGTAGTTGAAAGTCAGGCTGACGTTGCCCGATCCGTTGCCGTTGGCCGCGAGGAACGAGAAGGTGTTGTAGACCGCCGGCTGCGAGAGCGTAAACGTCGCCGTCGTGGGGCCGTCGCCGTCGCCTGCAAGCAAAACGGTGTTGTTCGCGCCGGTTCCCTGGAACTGGAACGTGTCAGCGCCCGTTGTCGGATCGCCTACGGTGAAAGACGTGCCCAGCGGCAGGCCCGTCGAGGGAGCAGTGCTGTTCTGCCCGACTTGATACCAGGTGGTGCCGTTCAAACTGGTGCCGCCGTCCATCGTGGCCGTGATTCCGCCTGGAAAACCTTGACCAACCGGGACGACCATGTTTTCGTTATAGCCGCTGCCTGCGATCGGAAGAACCTGGCGCGCTGCTTGAACCGGCCCAACCGATTACGCACATTGCCGCACAGACGGAAAAGACCATTAAACGCGCGATGTGGCGCGGAAGCGAATTGTTGCTCATGGCGCTACCCCTATTCAAGCAGGTTAAAGAGACCCAGTTCAAGCAAAAAACCTCGAAACTCAGCTTAATGTCACGAGTAATCGAGCGTTCGGAAATTCTATGCGATGTGAGGCAAACAGGCAAGAACTTTGTGCGCTGAAAAAATCTCTCCGTCATTTTTTACGGGGTGGACCTGTAATTACTAAGACGAGCCTCTTTTTAGCGCCTGGGAATTAGCGCGCATGAGCGGTGCGGAAAAGCCCTTTACCAAGCGAGTAACCCCCAACTGGTTCGCCGCAAAGCTTGCGGAGGCGCAGCCGCTGCTTTATGCGCGGATCTGTACCCTGCTTGGGGGAGCTGCCGACGTCTGGGACGTACTTCAAAACGCCAACCGGGTCATGCTGGAAAAGGCGTCCGAGGTCGAGTCGCCAGATGGGTTCATGCCGTGGGCGTACACGGTGGCCCGGTTCGAGGTCATGGCCTACCGCAAGCAGTGTGCGGTTCAGTCTTCACGGCGGCGGCATATTTCCGACCCTGGCGTCTTGGAGAAAATCGCCCAAAGATTTTCCGAGCAGAGCCTGGCCGCATGGGACTCCTACTGGCAAGACCGGCTGGCGGCACTGATCGAGTGCATGAAGGAACTACCCGAGCGGCAGCGGCAATGCGTGGCACTGAGGTACGACGGCGACTTGCCGCTGAGCGAGGTCGCGGCGCAGCTCAATCGAAGCGAGAACACCGTTGCCGCGGCACTCTACCGGGCGAGGCTTTCGTTGGCGGCGTGCATCAAGAGGAAACTTGCGAGGAGGCGGATGTCGTGAGTTCAAGTTGCCAGACCCCCGGAGGGAACAACTCGGTGGAACTTGAGGGCCTGCTCCGCGCCGCGATGGACGGTCCGGCGGAAGCGGTCGACTGGCCGCGTTTGGAGCGGCTTCTCGACGAGAATTCGGATGCGTTGGCTGCCTACGTCGATTTGATGACGGTCCATGCCTTGCTGTGCTGGCAGGCGGGCGGTGTCCAGAAAGGGAGAAAGGGAGAAGGGGAGAAAGGGAGCGAAAAGTGGGAAGTGGCAAATGACAAGTGCTTACAACTCCCCGCTCGCCACTCCCCACATGCCACTCCCCCCAGTCGCTGGGCGGCGCCGCGAGATAACGTTGCGGTTGCCGTGGCGATCATCTTGGTAGTGACGTTCTTGCCGCTTACGGCTTGGCTAATGCGCACACCTTCGCGCCCGGCCGAAATTGCCAACAACGCGGGGACGAAGAGGTTTGACGCTGCAGGCGCAAGTCCTGAGTCCTCAAGCCTCAAGCCCGTCGCACGTCTTGCGCGGACGGTCGATTGCCATTGGGTGAAGGCCAGTATGGGTCCCAATCGGGAGCCGCTACAGGTCGGCGGCGACATGGCGGCCGATCAGCAAGTTCGCCTCGAGTCGGGCCTTGCCGAGATCGTCTTTGCCAGCGGCGCCCGCGTGATCCTGCAAGGTCCGGCCGAGTTCCGGCTTGAATCGGCGCTCGCAGCAGTGCTGTCTCGCGGCAAGATTACCGTCACCGTCGAAGAGGCGAAGGCCAAGGGGTTCACGATTCATTCGCCCGGCATGCAGGCGATCGACCTGGGGACCGAGTTCGGCCTTGAGGTTGCGCCTAACGGTCTGGAACAGGTACACGTCTTTCGCGGCGAGGTGGACGTCTCCACCTCGCCGGCCAAGGGAAGTCCCGCGGTAGCCAAGCGCTTGATAGCGCACGAGGGGATGGAGGTCAACCTCAATACCAACGGCGCGAAAATGGTGGCCAACAACGGGGACCGCTTCGCCCGATCGCTGAAAGACGCCCAAGAGAACCGGCACGTTATCGCCTATTGGCGGTTTGAGGACCATGCCGTGGGCGTGCTCGTGCCCGACTCAAAAAAAGGCGAAGCGCCGGTCCGCGGCAGCCTCGATTCCAGTCTCAACGGCAACGATCTCTACACCTGGAACAGCGATACTCAGCCGCAGTTCTCGGCCGACGTTCCCGCAGCTTTCGTCCCGCAAACGGCCCAAGCGAACGCCGCGAGCCTGAACAACAGCGTGCCTCCCAGCAACAAGGCATGGTCCCGCGACCTGTTCACCATGTCGCACTGGAGCCAGCCTACTGGGACCGACTTGCAGACGATGACGCCCGCCGCGTGGACGGTCGAGGCTTCGGTCAAGCCGGCAAAGTTGAGCAATCGTTATCAAACGTTCGTCGTGCGCGACGGGCAAAGGGCCGACGCTCAGGATCCCAAGATCACGCCCTTTTGCCTCGACTTGACGCCGGAGCGGCATTTTCGCGTCCGCTACTGCGACGTCGACAAGCGCTCGCACAGCGCGACGACCGCGGGGCCGGCGGCCGCGGAGAACCACTGGTATCACGTGGCCGCCACCAGCGACGGCGCGAACCTGAAGCTGTACGTCGACGCGCTGGACGGCAAGGGTTACCTCTTGTTGGCCACCACCGGTCTGCCCGGCAGCGGTTCGACCGCGCTGGGCCGCGGCGAATTCCCGCCGGGAAGCGATCCAGCCGTGAGTCCGCCCGGCGTCGGATATCCGTATATCTGGTCCGTCGGGCGGGGATACTACAACGGCAGCGTAATGAATTGGTTCCAAGGATGGATCGACGAAGTGCGTATCTGCGACGTGGCGCTGCGGCCGTCGGAGTTCCTCTTCGCCGCGCACGTGCAAGCACGAGAAGGCGGAACGGTTGCGGGCCGCTGAATGATATCAATTAAAGGAGCGTTTTTTTGGGGCAAGATTTGATTTATTTTTGAAGTCGGCGGATATAATGAGTTCGCGCTGTCATAACTGGGCTAGCGCGAGAGAACTAAAGATTATCCATTTGAGCTTGGATTGTTTTTAGGTCTATTTCTTTTGTCCTGGGGGGCATGGCCCTTACTACAACAGCTAGATAGTCGCAACGAAGACTCTCGAGTCGAGGGTGTGGCGTGCGCACAAAAAACCTACGAACGTTTAGGGGAGCGCTGAACATGTCGAGTATTCATCGTCAATTCTGTCTTCGGTACGCAAGTGCGGCCAATCGGCGGCGGGACCTTGTGTTTTGCCTTGCCTTGTTGGCTCTGGCGTTCGCCCCGGTCGCGGCACGGGCGGCCACTTATACCTGGAGCAGCGGCGCGTCGACCGCTTGGGACTACACCGGTAATTGGTCCGCGCTTGCTGGCAATTTCGCGGCCGGCGACACCGCGTACATGGACGGGCTGCAGGCAGGCGCGCTTAGCCTTAGCCTGACCAATAGCACGGGCGGGGCGGGATTGAACCCTTCGGCACCCGGTATAAATTTCGTTCTTGACTCTGGCCAGACAGGATCCGTCTCGGTCAATAGTGTGAACAGCGCTGCAACAATGCGACTCGACAGCCTGACGATCAATCCCGGCGCAGGCGCCTTTACGCTTGGCAGCGCCAGCCTGGCGACCACGACCAACGTCACGCTTGGGGGCGCGGGTACCATCGGCACCCAGAATCAGGTGGCCGTGATTTGCACCAACAACTCGAGCAACACCGCGACGATCGGCGCCAACGTGTTCTTCAACAACAGCAGTGCCGCCACTCACGGAATCATTTTGAGCGGTACCGGCAACTGGGCCTTCAACGCGGCAATTCAGCCTCACAACGGCGCCCAAGTCTGGCTGCAGGATGCAGGCACCGGCGTCGTGACCTACGCTGGCACGACCAACGGCGCCGGCGTCGTCGAAGTGGGTTCCCCCACCGCCGGCAACAGCACTTCCACCTTCAATATCGTTCCCGGCGCGTCATTGGCCATGTCCGGCGGAAGCACCAGCGGCGGCCCTCCGGGCACTCTCAATGCGGGCATGGGAAGCGGCAACACGGGTATCATAAATCAATCGGGCGGCACGGTGTCGCTGACGACCGCGGGCTGGAACCTGGAGTTGGGCGAGGTCGCCGGAGCCTACGGCTATTACAACATGACCGGAGGCAGCCTGTACTCCCTCGAGGCCGAGATCGGCAACAACGGCTACGGCTACTACAATCAATCCGGCGGCAGCGCCACTTTCGCCAACTGGTTCCTGCTGGCGCGGTCCGGGACCGGCAGCACCACCCCCTACGGCGTCGTCAACATTACCGGCGGCCAGCTTCTGTACAACGGCGGCAACAATTTCGTCAACACCTGGACGGGCCTGGGCAGCAGCGTCAACGTCAGCGGCAGCGGATTCCTCAGTCTTGGCGGAAACAACGTACTCCTCGGCGGCGTCGGCATCGGCGGCGTCATGAACGTCAATAGCGGCGGCACGCTGCAGACCTCGGCCGTCAAATACAACAACGGCATCGGCGCGCTCAATCTTAACGGCGGCATGATGGTCGCCTCGTCGGCAACATCGGCCTTCATTACGAGCAACGCCAATATTGCCACGAACGTTTACGCCGGCGGCGGCACGATCAGCAATAACGGACTGAACATTGCCATTCCCGCGGCCTTGTTGGCGCCCAGCGGCAGCGGTGTCAGCAGCATTCAGGTGTCGGGCACCGGCTTCACCGCTCCCCCGCTGGTTTACATCAGCGGTGGCAACGGAAGCTACGCCACCGGAGTGGCAACGATTGACGGCAGCGGCAATCTCACCGGCATCAACATTACCAGCCCCGGCATCAACTACTCGGCGGCGCCCACGCTCACGCTCTATGGCGGCGGCGGGACCCTGCTTTCCTCGACGGTCAATCTGTCGGCATTCAACAGCGGCGGCATGACTTTCCAAGGTTCCGGAACGACCGCGTTGACTGGCGCGAACACGTACACCGGCCCGACCAACGTCAACGGCGGCGTGCTCTTAATGAACGGCAGCCCGACAGGCGGCGGCAACTACACGATCGCCTCTGGCGCTGACGCTTGGCGGCACGGGGTCGATCTCGGGCGGCGGCACCGTGACCCTCAGCGCCAGCGCCAACGTGGCGCCGGGCAACAACGGGACCACGGGCAACGTCGGCACCTTGACCCTGCCAAACCTCGCCATAAGCGGCGGAGGCACCGGCTACTTCGATATCTCCGGCACCAACCAGATTCCCGGTTCCAGCGTCAACGACCAGGTGAACGTGACGGGCAACATCTCCCTGGCCGGCACGACGAACGTCTTCGTCCATGTAGTCGACAACGGCGGGGTCATCCAGACCAGCGGCACCAGCAGCTACGCGCTGTTCAACTACAGCGGCAGCGTCTCCGGTTTTACGGGCAGCTCGTTTACATTAGCCGACACGGGAGTCCTCACCAGTCGTCAGCGGGCACAATTTGTCAACAACACCGCGTCGGACCAGATCGACCTGGACATCATCGGCGTGGCGGGCAACTTGACTTGGGTCGGCGCCAACGGGGCCTCTTGGGACAATTCCGGCGGAACGACGAATTGGTTCAATTCCAACAACAATTCGCTGGACAAGTTCGTTGCGGGCGACAACGTGACCTTCGCAGCCGCCAGCGCCGGGCCTCCGGTGGTCAGCGGTTCCGGCGCCGTGAACATCAATGCCGCCGTGTTGCCCGGCTCCGTTACCGTGTCGGGCGGAAGCTACACCTTCAGCGGAACAGGAAAGATCACCGGTGCAACCCCGCTAATCGTGCAAAATGGGGCAGCACTGACGATTGCCAACACGAACGATTTCAGTGGCGGGACTCAACTTTCGGGCCTGATTACCTTGGGAACCAACAACGCCTTGCCCACAGTCAGCACAATCTTGGCGATCAACGGCGGCACGTTGAACATGGCCGGCTACAATCAGCAGATCGACAGCCTCAGCGGCTTCAACGGATCGCTCATCACGGCCAGCAGCGGCAATTCCACGCTGACGTATGCCAACAGCGCGTTGTACTCCAATTTCTCGGGCACGATCGCCGACACGGCCCCCGGCGGCGGAACGCTGGGCCTGACGATCTCCGCCGGCACGCTGGACGTAACCGGCGGCGCGACGAACTACTTCGGCCCAACCACAGTCTCCGGCAGCAGCGCCCTGTTTACGAATTCGCTTCCCAACACCAGCGCCTATTCCGTCGGGCCGGCAGGAACTCTCGGCATTAACAATGCGAACGCCGCCTACGGCGCTAGCTTCAGCAATTCGGGCAACGTGACCTTCGGCAATTCCAGCGGCACGATCGCCATGAACGGCCCGACCGGCGGCGGCATTACGTCTTCCAACGGCGCGGTCCTGAACGTCTCCTCCGGCAGCCAGGGGTTCGGCGGGTCCGCGGCGCTCTACAAGTCGACCGCGGGCACGCTGGTGCTCACCGGCAACAGCACGTATACCGGCGGAACGACATTCAACAGCGGCACAATCCAGGCCGGGCCGGGCAGCTCGCAGCCCAACGCTCCCGGCGTCGGCGATTTTGTATGGACCAATCCGGCGAACTCGGCCGTGCTGGACCTCAACGGCCAGAACATCTCCATCGGCGCGATTTCGCAGCCCAACGCCTCGACCACCAACGTGATCACCAACAGCGCGTCGGGCACCACGGCCACGCTCACCGTCGGAACCAACAATGACACTACTACTTTCGCGGGCGTGCTGCAAAACGGCGCTGGAACGCTCGCGCTGTCCACGGGCGGCGCGGGGACGTTCACGCTTACGAATACCAACACCTACACCGGCGGCACTTCCGTCGGCGGTGGCGGCATTTTGTCGATTCCTCACAGCTACTCTCTCCCCTACGGTCCTCTGGGATTCAACAGCACGGGCGGCACGTTGAGCGTTCCCTTCGCCCTAACGGCGCCCAGCCTTAACTTTTCCGGTTCGCAGACGCTGTATGCGGCGATCTCCGCGCCGTCGCTGACTGTCACCGGCAGCGCTTTTCAGTTGGGCAGCACCGTGTCGGGCGCCGGATTGGAAACGCTCGACCTTACCGCCGTGCCCAGCTTCGTGTACAGCGCCTCGGGCCAGTCGTTCAATGTGGGAGGAGCGGTGAACGCAGCGCCGGCCGCAAGCGCCACCATGATCATGGCCGCGACGAACACCATCACGGCCGCGAGCTTCGGCGTGGGCGCGTTCACCAACCAGAACTTCGCCGCGCAAAACACGGGCACGGTCAACCTGGGGCAGATGAACACGATCAACGCCAGTTCGATCACGGTCGGATACAACAAGAACGTGGGCGTGCTGCAATTCCAGTCCGGCTTGACGAACCCGACGCTGGTAATCCGCAATACGGCCGGCAACGGCCGCGCCAACTTGGTGGTCGCCACCGACAGCAGCGGTCAGGAGCCCACGGTGGGAACCATCGACCTGGTTACCGGCGTGACGGGCAACAGCATCCTGGACGCGATGATCTCAAGCGGAACCATCGGCACGACCACCGGCGGCGCCGAGAACTCCACCGGGACCTTCCTCATGGGCGGAGGCACGTTGGACGCCACGAGCCTCTTCGTGGGCCAGTCGCAAAGCTCCGCCAACAACGTAGGCACGTTCAGCACCTTTGGCGGCCTCGTCAAGATCGGCGCGCT
Source organism: uncultured Planctomycetia bacterium (assembly GCA_963780045.1). Classification (GTDB taxonomy): domain Bacteria; phylum Planctomycetota; class Planctomycetia; order Pirellulales; family Thermoguttaceae; genus JANXQG01. The sequence continues at coordinate 762,050 of CAVZZZ010000001.1, forward strand.
CGTCCTGGGCGACCAGCACAGCACCGGCATCCCAACCGCCAACTTTACGCTCGACGGCGGCGGCATCTTGTCTTCCACTTCGATCGCGCTGGGAAGCGTCAGCGGAGGCACAGTCACCGCGCCCAGCGTGAACTTCAACTGGAACGACGGCACGATCAGGAACTACAACACCACCGGCAGCACGACCAGCCTGACCGTTTCCATTCCCTCGATTACGCTGGCCTCCACCGGCACGCACACGCTCTATGTCGACGCCGGCCAAACGGCCACGATCAACGCCTCCATCTCGGGCGGCGGCGGCGCCGTCGATTTCATCAAGGACGGACCCGGCACGGCCATTCTGACCCAGACCAATCCGTACTCCGGCGCCACGAACGTCGTCAACGGCACGCTGAAGCTCGGCGGCACGGGAGCGATCAACAGCTCCAGCGCGATCAACATCAACGGCGGCAGTTTCATCAACGATTCGTCCGCCATCTCGCAGGTGAACACGATTAACCTCAATAACGGCGCGCTGGGCGGCACAGGGACGTTCAGCAACGCCACGGTCACCGTCGCCAGCTCGCCCAGCAACGCGGTCACCGGCGGTGACAGCGGCGCGGGAACGCTCACGGTCAACTCGCTCACCTTCAGCGGGTCCGGGCAGATCAACGTGGCCTACGGCGCGAGCCTCTTGAACGCCACGACGCTCGCCGTCAACGGCCCGGCGCACTCCGTGGTCATCCAGAATTCCGGCGGCTATCCGACCGCCGTCGGCGAATATCCCGTGGTCGACTACAGCGGATCGATCGGCGGCACGGGCAGTGCCGCCTTCGTGCTGGGCACGCTGCCGCCGCGGACCGTCGCGCATCTGGACTTCTCCAATCTGGGCGTGATCGACTACGACCTGACGGGCACCGACCACCCCGTCTGGACCGGCTCGCAGAGCAGCACTTGGAGCACGGGCAATATCCCCGGTTCCAAGAACTGGAAGCTGGCGATTGCCGGCACGGCAACCGACTTCATCACCGGCGACAACGCCGTCTTCGACGACACGGCCCACACCGGGAACGTGCAGATCAGCGCCGCCAACGTGCAGCCGGCCGCGGTGACCTTCAACAACAATTCGCTGGTCTACACGATCACCGGGCCTTACGGCATCGCGGATTACTCGGCCTCGCAATCGACGGCGGTCACGCTGAGCGGCAGCGGCCTGGTCGTTCTCGCGACCGCGAATACCTATACGGGCGGCACGAACATCAACGGCGGCACGCTGCAAATCGGCAACGGCGCCGCCAACGGCAGCATCTCCGGCAACGTGAACGACAACAGCGTGCTGGCCTTCAACCTCGCGACGACCAGTGCCCTTGCCGGCGTCGTTAGCGGCAGCGGCGCCGTTGAAATCGCCGGCGGCCAGATGTTCTTGAGCGGGGCCAACCAGTATGCCGGCGGAACGACGATCAACGGCGGCATTTTGAACATCAACGCCGATGGCTCCCTGGGCGCCGCGCCCTCGTCGGCCACGACGAGCGTCACCTTTAACCACAACGGCACGCTGCAATTCGGCGCGAACAACGTCTCGCTTGCCGCCAACCGCACTATCGCCGTCAACAGCGGGGTCACGGCCACCTTCGACACCAGCGGTAACGCGGCGACTATAGCCGGGCCGGTGGTTGACGGCACGGGGTCGGGCGCAATCTCCGTCGTGGGCAGCGGCGCGTTGACGCTGGCTGGATCCAACACTTATACCGGCGCGACCTATATCAGCAACGTGGCCACGCTCTCCATCGGCAATGGCGGCACGGGCGAGTTCCTTGCCAGTCCGTCCGTCTCCGACAGCGGCACGCTCGCATTCAACCATACGGATGCCTTGACTTACAGCGGCAATATCAGCGGCCCCGGGGGGCTCACCAATTTCGGCGCCGGCACATTGGTCCTGGCGGGTTCGAATAACTACACGGGCACGACGATGTTCGCCGGAGGCGTAATCAACCCCGCTAGCTCGACCGCGCTGACCGGCGGCGGCAACCTCACCTTTAACGGCGGAACACTGCTCTATTCGCTTACCGGCGCAACCGTGCTTTCCAATCCGGCCGTCAATAGTGCGTCAAGCATGAACTTCGACATTGCTTCCGGAACGCTGACAATGAGCGGAAACCTCGGTGCGTCCAACACGGGCGGCCTGCTCGTCTATGGCGCGGGCCTGTTGGTCCTCTCCAGCAGCAACAGTTACAGCGGCACGACCACGGTCGGCGCCAACCAGGGGCCGGGCACGGTCCTCGCCACGGCTTCCGGCGCTTTCGGCACGGGCCAGCTCACGTTCGACTCCCAAGGCAACGCCAGCACGGCGCAGGTGCAACTGGCGAATAACATCACGCTGAGCAACCCGATCAATCAGTGGGGCAGAAACGGCACGCCGACTCCCTCCTTCGAGAACCTCAGCGGCAACAATACCCTCAGCGGCGGAATCACCCTCAACGTCGGCGGGACCTATTACTTCCAATCCGACTCCGGGCTGCTGACGATCTCCGGCGGCACGTCGATCACCAGCGCCGCGGGCGGGTCGCGAAACGTCAACCTGCAAGGCAACGGCAACGGACTGATCAGCGGCATGGTCATCAACGGCTCCGCGACCGGCGGGCTCTCGCTCACCAAGCTGGGCAGCGGCACGTGGACCATTTCCAACACCGCCAATGCCTACACGGGCGGCTCGTTCGCCGACGCCGGCGTGCTGCAATTCGCCAAGACGGCCGCGATGCCGGCCACCGGCACGGTGAGCGTCGCCGCCGGCGCGATCCTGGCGGTCAACGCGGGCGGCCCCGGCGAGTTCAGCACCGCCATCGCCGGCACAGGATCGATCGGCGGCCTCGTGGCCGGGATCGGCGGCCAAGGCGCGCCGATAAACTGGACCACGGGCGCGATCCTTGGCATCGACGCGAGCAACGCCCCGGGCGGCGCGACCTACAGCGGCAACATCGGCGGCGCCATCGGCCTGGCCGCGCTGGGCACGGGAACGTTGACGCTCACCGGCACGAATACCTATCCCGGCGGAACAGATGTCCTGGGCGGAACGCTTATCGTGACCTCGCCCGGCGGAATCGAAGACGCGACCAATCTCTCGGTCGGTTCCGCGTCCGAGTTGGCTGGGTTCGGCACGGTCTTCTCGCCGGTCGAGCCGGCGGGTGCGTCGTCCGGCGCCGCGCCGGTGCCGGAACCGGGTACTTTAGCCTTGCTGGCGGCGGGCGCAATTGCCGCATCGGCCACCTTGCCTCGCAGGAAACGGGTCCGCAAAACAACCTGAGACGAGATGTCGAATGTTCGAAATTCGTCATTCGTCATTCGACAACCGGGCGCCTGCCGGCGGTTCGAGCTTGACCGCCGGACGGGCCCCGGCAGGCTTCCGATAATGAAGTCCGACGTTCAAAACAAATCGCCAGCTTGCAAGCTCCCATGTTTCAAACCCGCTTTCGTCGTTTAGAATTCCCTGTTCCGATTTGTTTCGTATTTCGGACTTGTTGCTTTGGTTTTTTTCCCAGTTTGCTCCTCGCGGCGCTAATCGTGCTGCCGCTTGAGCGGATGGCCCGTGCCAATCCGCCTTCCGGCACCAACTGGTCGCTGACCTTCGCCGACGAGTTCAACGGCAACTCGCTGGACCCCTTGAAATGGAGCGTCGGCATCCCTTGGGATCCCGGCGCCACGACGGCCAGCGGCGTCTCGGTCGGCGGAGGCTACCTCAGTTTGACTTCTAGCCGCGTCAACGGCACTACTTTCACCGGCGCGACGATCGCCACGGAGAACTCGTCGTACAACGAGCTCTTCGGCATGACCTACGGCTACGTCGAGGCCAGCATCAAGCTTTGCTCGGTGCCCGGCTCGTGGCCCACTTTTTGGATGCTGGAAAGCGGCTGGCCGCCGGAGTTGGACATCTCGGAGGACCCGGTTTTCGTCTCCGGCACGAACCTCAACGAATACAGCAACAACATCCACTACACGAATTCCAGCGGCGACGCGGCATCGCTGGGCAATGGCGTCTTCAATCCGAACCAGGGCAACCTTGCCGCGGGCTTCAATACCTACGGCATGCAATGGACGCCGACCTCGGTAACCTTCTACCTCAACGGCGCCGTGGAATCGACAATCACCAATTCGACCGCCATTGCCAACCTGGTGAAGTCCGGCGGCGGCCCGATGTACCTGATCTTCAGCCAAGGCACCGGCAGCTATCCGGGCACGCCGAGCGAGAGCCAATGGCCCGACGGCACGAACTCCGTCTACCAGGTCGACTGGGTCCGCGTCTGGAAGGACAGCGGCGGAACGCCAAGTTCAATCTCCTGGAACAACACCGCCACTAGCGGCGTTGGGAGCTGGACCAACGGCGGCGCGTGGTCCGGCGGCGCGGCGCCACAAATGGCCAACCAGAACGCGATCTTCGGCGCCAATTCCGTCAACGGCAACCAGACCGTCAATTGGAACTATTCGCAGACCTGCGGCAGCCTGACGTTCAATTCCTCGACCGCCTACACGATCGGCAACGCCGGCGGCAGCCTGATGCTGGCCGCCTCGAACATGACCGCCGTAATACAGGCCACCTCCAGCAGCAGCGTCTCGCAAACGATCGGTTGCCGCCTCGAGCTTTACAACAACACCGTCATCCAAAACTCGATGACCGGCGGCCAAACCCTGACGGTCAACGGCAGCATCATCGACGAGGGCTCGCAGACGCTCACGACCAGCGGCGGAGGAACGGTCGTGCTCACAGCGGCGAATACCTACGCCGGCGGGACGACCGTGAGCGGCGGCACGCTCGTGATGGCCAATCCGTCCGCCTTGGGCACTGGCGACGCGACCCTCGCCGGCGGCGGAACGCTGGTCGTCCGCACCAACGGTGGTGATACCGCGTACAACCTGCACATGGGCAGCAACAATACCGGGACCATCGCTTCCGACGTCCTGGTCGGCGGCATCGGCATCAACCATACCTTGGGCACCCTGGCCATCGGCTCCAACAGCACGCTCAACATTGCGGCCGGCGGAAACGTGGCCGGCGGCGGGGCACCCGCGCAGCAGGGTCCGGCCATCACGCTGGGCAACGTGTCGATGAGCAGCGGCGTCGGCGCGGGACCGTCGACCTTCATTCCCACCACCGCAAATCTGGCTCTCGGGGCGGTCACATCCACGACCAACTTTGCCAAGACGCTCGTGCTGGACGGGACCAGCGCCGGCAACGTCGTCGGGTACCCTCTGGGTGGCGGCATCTCCAACGGCACGAACATCGTCAGCCTCACGAAGAGCAACTCCAGTACGTGGACGCTGCTCGGCGCGAATACTTATACCGGTACGACGAACATTACGGGAGGAAATCTGGTGCTGGAAAACACCGGCCTGCCGAGCACTTCGGGCGTGAGCGTCGGCAGCGGAGCGACGCTAACGGCCGAAGGGAACGTCGCCACCGGCGGCACGCTGGCCGCCGCGGGAACCGTCAACCTTGCGGGCGGCGCCATCGGCACACTGAGCGTGGGCGGAGGACTGGTCTTGAACAACGCGACGCTCGACCTCGCGGCGGGTTCGGCGGCGGCCGACCGCATTGCCGCCGCGGGGCAGGCGAGCGTCACCGGCACGAACACGATCAACATTACCGCCGCGCCCGGCCAGAGCATGACCAACGGCGGATCGTACACGATTCTTACCGCGGCCGGCGGGTTGAGCGCCGCCAATTTCAAGGTCGGCGCCGTGCCGGCCGCGCTTGGTTTCTATTCGTTCGGCCTTTCGGCGTCCGGCGCCACTGCTCTGCAGGTCAGCATCAGCGGCAACTCCCCGCCCGCCGTCGCCTACTGGACCGGCAACGCAAGCGCGACACTGAGCGACACCGCCAACAACTGGGGGTGCGGACCTTCGATCAACGCTACCAACTGGTCCACCGACGCTGCCGGCGCGAACGATCCCTTGCAGCTTCCCGGGTCGACGACCAACGTGATCTTCACGGCGGCCAGCGCCACCGCCAGCAATGGCACGCTGGCCACGCAACTGGATTCGGCCTACGCGATCCAGGGCTTGACATTCAGCGTCTCCTCCAGCGCGGGGATTGCTTCCACCGTGCTGAACACTAACGGCTATTCTCTGACCGTCGGCAGCGCGGGGCTGGCCGTGGCGGCGCCGTCGGCGTCCGGCGCGAACCCCGCGGTCACTATCAGCGCCGGTAGTAATGGCCTGGGCGCGGTGCTGGTTGGCGGCAACCAGACTTGGGCAAACAACAGCAACAACCTGGCCCTCACCGTGGCCGCAGGAATCAGCCCCGTGTCCGGAACGACAACTTTGACAATTGGCGGCACGGGCACGGGCGGCGTCAACTTGTCCGGAGTCCTCTCCGACGGCGGCGGGACGCTTTCCACCGTCTTCGGCCAGGCCGGCACGACCGTCATCTCGGCTTCCGACACCTACAGCGGCACGACGACCATTTCCGGCGGCCTGGTGCAGATCGCCAGCACGGGGCGACTCGTCAGCAATACCACGATAACCGGTGGAACGCTGCAGCTTAATGGCGGCACGGACCTCATCGGCGACGCAGCGACGGTCACCGTCCAGCCGGGCGGCGTTTTCGACGTCCGAGCGGCCACCGCGGGCGCCGCCAAGACCGAGACGATCGGCATGTTGTCGGGCAGTGGTCTTGTCACCCGCGGCAATGCCGGCGCCACCACGTTGACCGTGGGAGCGTCCGGCCTTTCGGGCACGTTTTCCGGCACGATTCAAAACGGCAGCGGAAGCTTCGCACTGGTCAAGACCGGCGGCGGAACGCTGGCCCTCGCCGGCGGGGCACCCTCTGGGTCCACTTACAGCGGCGGGACGACGATCAACGACGGCGGCGGCTGGCTTTCGGTCGCCAGCGCCAGCGCTCTGGGCAGCGGCAACGTCACCATCGGCAACGGCAACACGAACCAGTCCGGCGAGCTGCAGATATCCGGCGGAATCGCCATTGCCTCCGTCCCCACGATCAACCTCGAATCGCGACTGGCCTCCAACATTGGCGGCTCGGCCGAGATCGAAAACCTTTCGGGCAACAACTCGCTTTCCGCCAACCTCAATATCAATCTCACCGGCGGCTCGTGCGCGAACATCCTTTCCACCGCCGGCAGCCTGACGCTTAACGGCAACCTCTCCAGCACCGGCCTCAGCTCGACGCGGGGCTTCGACTTCTACGGCGCGGGCAACGGGCAGGTCAACGGCGTCATTTCCAACGGCACGGCGCAGCCCAGCTTCGTGCAGATGGACGGTCCCGGCACGTGGACGCTCGGCGGCAACAATACGTTCACCGCCGGAACGACCGTCAACGGCGGCTTGCTCGCCTTTACGGGCAACAACAACTTCGGCAGCGGCGGAGTGACGGTCAACGGAGGCACCGCCACTTTTCTGGCGAGCAACACGTTTACCAGTGTGGTCACCTTGAACGGCGGAACCGTGGTGATGGGCAACCCGACCGCGCTGGGCAACAGTTCCATCACTTTGCTGAGCGGCGGCATCGTCGGCGGCACGCTCGTCGTGCAGACGGGCGGCGGCGACACGCACTACAACATCAACGTCGGCAGCACCGACTCGGTCGCGATCGTCTCGGACGTGAGATCGCCCGGCGCGGGCATCAATCACACGCTCGGCAACTTGACCATCGGGGAAGGAACTACGGTCAACGTCGCCGCCGGCGGCAATGTGATCGGCGGCGGCCCGTCCATTACCCTTGGCAGCGTCACGCTTACCAGCGGCTTTGGCCCCGGCCCGACGACCTTCGTACCGACGACCGCCGCGATCACCCTCGGCGCGGTCACGACCACGACGAATTCCCTCAAGACGCTCGTCCTGGACGGCACCAGCACGGGCAACGTCGTCGCCGGCGCGATCACCGACGGCTCCAACGAAATCGCCGTGGTGAAATCGAACTCAAGCACTTGGACGCTCCCCGGTTCCAGCACGTACACCGCCGGCACGATGGTCAACGGCGGCGTGCTGGATGTCACCGGGGTGGTCACGGCCTCCGCCACCGATGCCATAACGATGGTCGCTAGCGGAACCAACAACGCTGTCCTGCAGGTCAGCGGCACGATGGCGCAATACTCAATGGCGATCGGCACGGGCAGCGGCGTCGCCGGCGCAGTGATCCAAACGGGCGGCTCCGTGGCCACCACGCTCACCGGCAGCCACACGCTTGCGATCGGCGATATCTCCGGCGGCTACGGTTACTACAAGCTGGCAGCCGGCGCGCTGGCTACGCAGGAGACACAGATCGGCACCTGGGGACCAATCGGCGGCAACAACGGCGGCAGCGGCATCCTCGAAGTTGACGGCGGCACGCTCAATAATCTTGGCTGGCTGGTGATGAACCGCAGCACGGCGGCAAATGCCCAGACCGGCGTGCTCAACTTGTCCGGCGGCCAGATCAAATACGGCGGCGGCGGCTTGCAGGCCAACTGGGGGACCGGCCAGACTGCCGTCATCAATGTCCGCGGCGGCACGCTCGCCACGGCCAACGCCACGCCGATCGCGCTGGACGTCGGCGGCGCGGGCAATACGGGAATCTTGAACCTCGACGGCGGCGTGGTTCAACCGTCCAACATCTACGGCGGAGGGACGATCGTCAATTTCAACGGCGGCACCCTGCGGGCCAACAACGCCAGCTCGAACGTCTTGGCGGTCGGCAGCGCCTACGTCTATGCGGGCGGCGCAACCATCGACACCAACGGTTTTGCGGTCACGCTCGCGCAAAGCCTGCTCGCGCCCAGCGGCAGCGGCGTGACGGCCGGCGGGCTGGCAGTCAGCGGATCCGAATACGTCGGCCCGCCGATCGTGTCCATCACCGATCCCACCGGCTCGGGCGCGACGGCCGTGGCCAACATCGACGCCAACGGCAATCTGACCGGCGTCACGATTACCAATCCGGGCGTCGGCTACACGTCGCCCACCTTCACGTTGAGCGGAGGCGGCGGAGCCGGCGCTGTCGGCGGCACGGCGAGCCTGACGGCAAATTCGGGCGGCGGAGTCACCAAGGTTGGCGCTGGCACGCTGAGCGTCCAGTCCACCAACGGCTACGCCGGTCCGACCGTCATCAGCGGCGGCGTGCTCGAGCTGGCGCGTATCGTGCCGCAACTGGCCTACAGTTTCACCTCCGGCGCCGCGGTCAACAGCGGGAGCAACGTCAGCAACGTGACCGCTACGCCCGTCGGCTCGCCGGTCTTCAGCGCCAGCGGCGGTCCGGGCGGCCTGGGCGCGATGGGCCTCAACGGCAACAACTACCTCGCGCTCACCTCCAGCAGCCTGCCGAACCTCAGCGGCAGCGCCAGCTACACCATCGGCATGTGGATCAAGACCAGCGAGGCCGGCGCCAGCTTTCTTTACAAGGGCACGGTCAACAGCACGTGGGTCACCGGTGACGAAGATTTCTACTTGACCAGCGGCACGCCCAATAGCGGCAGCGGCGGCAGCGGCTCGCACGTCGGCGGCGTGCAGAATTCGGGCGGATTCGTCGGCGGCGGCACGCCGGTCAATTCCGGAAGCTGGGAGTTCGTCTCCGTCGTCCGCTCCGGCCAGGCGGCGACGGTCTACGTCAACGGGGTCAGCGACGGCACGACCTTCGGCGGAGCGAACCTCGGCATGGGCAACGCCGAGCAGGGCACGCAGGCGATCGCCTTGGGCTTCAACAGCGGCGCCGCCCACGACGGTGCGCTGATGTTCAGCGGCTCGATCAGCGGCACTTACGTCTACAACACCGCGCTGACCGCGGCGCAGATCCAATCGCTGATGAACGCAGGACCCGCCGGCGTTTACGGCAACTTGCCCTCGACGACCGCGGTGAGCATCACCGGCTCCGGGGCCGCGCTGGACCTCGACGGCGCCGAGCAGACGGTCGCCTCGCTCAGCGGCACGGCCGGGTCGAGCGTTTATCTTGGCGGCGGCACGTTGACCGTCACAAACGGTGGCAGCACGCTCTTCGCGGGAAACATCAGCGACGCCGGCGGCGCAAGCTCCGCCACCGGCGGCCTCCTCGTGCTGAATGATCCCGGCACGCTCGTCCTCACCGGCACGAACACCTATTCCGGCGGCACCGTGGTGGCCGACGGCACCCTGGTCGCCGCCGATAACGAAGCCATTGAAGACAGCAGCAACCTCTACGTCGGCGCGGACGTTTCCCTCTTCGGCGCCGCAATTCCCGCGCAAGCCGGCGGCGGCGCCGCCGTCGCGCCACCCACCGTGCCGGTTCCGGAACCGGACACGCTCGTGCTCTTGGCGGTCGGCTTGGCTTTTGTGATCGGCACCAGGCGAAGAACGCCCGCTTAACGGCCTTGCCGACGGGGCATTCGACCTTAGTCCGGTCACGGAGCAATCAATCAAACCGTCCGGTATAATCGACCTATCAATCTCACCGTTTCGCTTTCCACAATCGCCGAAGGAAAACATTATGACCCGCCTCGCTACCTGCCTTGCTCTGGGCTGGCTCGGCGTGAATATCGCCGTTGCGAACGTCTGGGCGGACGCAGTATTGGCCGAGAGCCGCTCCGCGGCGGGGCCGGCGCCCGCGTCCGCCGGGGCGAACCTGGAAATCGCCGCCGGGCCGTTCCAGCCTACGATGGACTCGCTCAAGGAGTACAAGCGCCCGGACTGGTTCCGCGATGCCAAGTTCGGCATTTGGGCGCATTGGGGACCGCAGGCCGTGCCGATGATGGGCGACTGGTACGCCCGGCATATCTACGAGCAAGGCAGCGCCGATTACCGCTATCACCTTCAGCACTACGGCCATCCGTCCGTTTTCGGCTACAAGGACATCATTCCGCTTTGGAAAGCCGAGAAGTGGGACCCCGACCGCCTCATGCAGCTTTACAAGAAGGCCGGCGCGGCGTACTTCGTCAGCATGGGTTCGCACCACGACAACTTCTTCCTCTGGAACTCCAAGCTCCACAAGTGGAACGCCGTCAACATGGGGCCGAAGCGCGACGTGGTCGGCGATTGGCAGAAGGCGGCCCGGAAATACGGCCTGAGGTTCGGCGTCTCGGAGCACTTGGGGGCGAGCTTCAACTGGTTCCAGGCCAGCCACGGCAGCGACAAGACCGGCCCCAAGGCGGGCGTGCCTTACGACGGCGCGGATCCGAAGTACGAGGACCTCTATCACTTCCCCGCCAAACCGGGCAGCGGCGGCTGGTACAGCAGCGATCCCCGCTGGCAGCGGCAATGGTACGCCGAGATCAAGGAACTGGTCGACAACTACCATCCCGATTTGCTCTACAGCGACGGCGGCGTTCCCTTCGGCAACGAAGTGGGCTTGAGCATGATCGCCCATTTCTACAATTCCAATGCCGCGCTGCACGGCGGGCATTGCGATGCAGTCTACAACTGCAAACAGAAGTCGGAGGGCCGCTGGGTGGAAGACCTGGAGCGCGGCATCATGCCCAGGATCGATCCGTATCCCTGGCAGACCGATACCTCGATCGGCGACTGGTTCTACAACCGCAACTGGAAGTTCCGCCCGGTGAGCTGGGTGATCCACATGCTGGTGGACAACGTCAGCAAGAACGGCAATCTGCTCTTGAACGTCGTGCAGCGGCCCGACGGCTCGCTCGATCCGGAGGTGGAGAAGATGCTCGCCGAGCTTGCCCAATGGAACGCCGTCCACGGCGAGGCGATCCACGGCAGCCGGCCCTGGCTGGTCTACGGCGAGAGCGCGGTGAAAGTCAAGGGCGGGCATTTTAACGAGGATTTCCCTTACAACGCCCGTGAAATCCGCTTCACGACCAAAGGCCCCGTTCTCTATGCGATCGCGCTGGGCTGGCCCGAGGACCGCCAGCTCGTGGTCCGCTCGCTGGCCCGTCCGGCGGGCAAGGAGGTCAACAAGATCCAAACCGTCCGACTGCTGGGCTACGACGGCAAAGTCGATTGGAAGCAGACGCCCGACGGCCTCACGGTCAAGCTGCCGGAAAAGAAAGTCTCGGAGTACACCGCGGCTCTGAGGATCACCGGAACCGCGCTAAGCAACGTTCCCTTCACGACGGCAGAAGCGCCCATCGCCCCCGATGGCCGCGGCCGTCTGGTGCTGTCGCCCGACGACGCCAGTTTTCACGGCGGTCGGATGGCGGCGGAGAACAAAGGCGGCCAGCCGAACATCGGTTTCTGGGACAACGCCGGCGATTGGGCATCGTGGAAAGTGCGATTTGACCGGCCAGGGCGATACGCCGTGCGGACCGCCTCTGCGGCGCTGCACGACGGCGGCGAATTCGTCGTGCAGATTGCCGGACAGGAGTTGGTCGGCCGGCCCGCAAAGACCGGCTCGTGGGACATGTTTGCCGGCGTCAATCTCGGCATTGTCGAAATCAAGTCGGCTGGCGAGCAGACCGTGACGATTCGCGCCCGCAACCCCGCCAGGTGGCGCGCGATCAACGTCCGCGCGATCCGGCTGAGCCGCGTGACGACCGGCGACTAGCCAGATATGATAGTAACTAAATGGAACGGGCCCTGATAGCCCGGTAACTCGGTGAAGACCTTCTACATTACCATCCAGTTGTTCGCCCTTGCCGCGCTGATGTCCGCCCGCGCGATCTTTGCCGAAGCGCTCCCTATCGCGCGGCCTTGGCCAAGGACAATTACCTGCTTATTGATCAGGCAGGCATCGACGCGGCAAAACACAAGGCCGAGGCGCAGCCCTGGGCACGCAGCGCGTTGGACGCGATCCTCTCGCGAGCGGCACGCGATCTGAAGCGGAAGGTCGAATTGCCGCCGCGCGGCGGTCAGTGGGGGCACTGGTATAGCTGCAAGAAAGACGGCTCGCGGCTGGTCACCGATTCGCCTACCTCGCACCGCTGCCCGATCTGCGGAACGGTCTATCATGGCGATCCGTACGACTCCGTGCCGTTCTCCGCCGCCCACTCGAGGTGGAGTCAAACCGTCCGCGATCTGGGTCTCGCCTACCGCTTCACCGGGCGAAAAGAGTATGCCGACAAAGCGGGCGAGGTGCTCGTGGCCTATGCCGATCGTTACGCCGGCTACCCACTGCACGACAAAGACGGCAAAGCCAAGGTCGGCGGCGGTCACATCATGGCGCAAACGTTGGACGAGAGCGTGTGGCTCATCCCCGTGGCGTTCGGCTATGCCCTGGTCCGCGACGCACTGCCGGCCACGAGCCGCGCGCATATCGAGAAGGACCTGCTCCGTGCCGCCGCCGAGGTAATCCGCCGGCACAAGATGCCCATCCACAACATTCAGTGCTGGAAGAACAGCGCGGTGGGCCTGGCCGGCTTCGCCGCCGGCGACGAGTCTCTGGTCCGCGAGGCGATCGACGACCCGACGCGCGGTTTCCGCGCCAGATCGCCAAAGGCGTGACCGATGACGGACTCTGGTACGAAGGCTCGCTCGGCTATCACCGCTATACGATGGAGGCCCTCTGGCCCTTGGCCGAGGCCGCCCGATTGCAGGGCATCAACCTTTACAGCGATCGCTATCGCACGATGTTCGAAGCCCCGCTCGCGCTGGCCCTGCCGGACGGCGAATCGCCCGGTTTCAACGACAACAGCGGCGGCAACATCCGCGCGGCGGCCCCGCTTTATGAGCTTGCCTACGCCCGCTGGCGGCGGCCCGAGTTCGGAAGATTGGCCGCCGAGTCCGATCGCAACAACGTCCAAGCCCTGCTTTACGGCGCCGAAGAGCTGCCTAATGGCCGCGTAATTCCCGAAACTAGCGTGCTCATGAAAGACGCCGGCTTCGCCATCTTGCGGGCCACGGGAAACGCCGTGGCGGTCCGTTTCGGCAAGCACGGCGGCTGGCACGGCCATATGGACAAGCTCAACATCGTCACCTATGCCGGAGGCAAACTCTTCGGACTCGATCCGGGCTCGATCCACTACGGCGTTCCGCTGCATCGCGAGTGGTATCGCAGGACGATCGCCCACAACACGGTGACTGTTGACGGCAAGGACCAGGCCGCCGTGGACGGCGAACTGGACGCATGGAGCGATGGTCATCTCTCCGCGCACGCCAGCGCCGCCTATCCCGGCGTCGAACTGCATCGCACGTTGGATTTCGACAGTTCCACGTTGCGCGATCGCTTCGAGTGTTCCTCCGACAAAGAGCACGATTACGATTTTGCCTTCCACAGCCAAGGCACGTTCAGCACGTCGCTCGCGCTCAAGCCCCGCGGCCCGTTGGAGTATGCCCACGTGGAGAAAGTGTCCGAAGTACGGGCGGACGGAGACTGGTGGTGCCAGTGGGAGCGGGCCGGCGTGCGCTACCGGCTGCGGTTCAAAGGCGCGTCCTGGAACCATAGTTTACACCGCCGTCGCTCCGGGGCGCGATCCTGCCGACAGGGTGCCGATGGTCATCGTGCGGCGGCACGGAATGAAGACGGTATTCGAGTGCGTACACGAGTTCGGCGGCACTCAAGACGTGGCGACCGAGGCGCCTGCGCAGCGGTTCGGCAGGCGACGAGGCGCAGGGAGCAACGTGCTGGTCGACTGTCCCGATCCGGCCGTGATTCAGCCGCGTGAATCGGGTCCGGTTTACGTCTTCGGCACGGGCTACGGCATCCCGGTTTTTCGCAGCGACGATCTCTACCACTGGGACCGCATCGGCCGCGTGTTCCCCGACGACATGCCTGCATGGACGAAGGCCGCCATTCCAGGAAGCCGCGGCGCGTGGGCGCCCGACATCCGCTGGCTCAACGGCCGACACTTCTTGTATTACGCCGTTTCCACCTTCGGCAGCCAGCATTCCGTGATCGGCCTGGCGACGAACAAGTCGCTCGATCCGGCCTCGCCCGACTACCGTTGGGAGGACCAGGGCCTCGTGCTCGAATCCAAGGTGGGCGAGAGCGACTTCAACGCCATCGACCCGGCAATGATTGTCGATCGCGACAAGCAGCCGTACCTGTTCTGGGGCTCGTTCTGGAGCGGCATCAAAGCCGCACGGCTCGATCCGCAAACGGGCAAGCTGCCGGCGCAAACGCGAGCAGGTACTCGGAAGATCGTCGCGGTCGCCACCCGTGCGCCTGGCGTCGACCCGACGGCCATTGAGGCCCCGTATGTCGTGGAGCACAATGGTTACTGGTATCTCTTCGTTTCCTGGGACAATTGCTGTGATGGAGAGAATAGCACGTACAAAGTTGTCGTGGGGCGGTCGAAATCGCTTTTGGGGCCTTATGTCGACAACCACGGCCGGCGGATGACGGACGGCGGCGGGACCTTGGTGCTGGCGAGCTACGGCAAGTGGCGCGGCCCAGGCCATAACAGCGTTCTGAGCAACAGCGACGGCGACTGGATGGTCAATGCCAGTTTCAACACGGATCATCTCTACCGGGGGCGAGTGTTACAGGTTCGTCCCATGTACTGGTTGGACGACGGCTGGCCCGTCATCGGCGACGCGGTCAACTCGCCGCAAAAGCAGGGCCATCTTGCCGGCGCCGCCGGACATTGTCGGCAGTTGGACGCAGTGGATCGACTACGGCGCACCGGCGACGGTCAAGTTCAACGGCGATGGCAGCGTTTCGTGGGGCAAGCAAACTGGCAAGTGGCAGCTTCGCGATTCGACGCTCACGCTCACATGGTCCGGCGGCGTCAGCGCTATGGGAGTCGCCAACAGATTTCCCGTGGAGGTTCACGGCAACTTTTACGTAGCCCGCGATTGGAAAGGGCAGGTTGTATTCGGAGTGAAGAAACAGTCGCCATGAAAACCAATCTCACCGTTGCGTTGTTGTGTACGACGCTCGCCGCACATGCCGCCGAGCCGGTCGTCACGAAAGTCTTTCTGCCGCCGCGCCTGCACGAGGGCAATACGGGCATCAAGCCGTTGCAGCCGATCGATAGCGCGGCGTGGATTTGGCATCCCGCGTTTGCGAATCTCTCCAAGGCAGCCCGCGCCGAGTATTTCGCGGCCGAATGGCACGAGCCGGTGCTGCTGCGCTTCCGCAAGAGTTTCACGGCGACCGACGCCCCGCTGCGCCTGCACGTCAGCGCCGACGAGCGGTTCGAGCTGTTCCTCGACGGGCGGCGCATCGCCCGCGGACCGGACCGCTCCGACGTCGAGCACTGGTCGTATGCGACGTACGATATCCGCCTCGCGCCGGGCCGGCACAAACTGGAGGCCTTGGCGTGGAGCATCGGCCCGCACGCGCCGGTTGCGCAACTCTCCTGGCGCGGCGGCTTTGTCCTCAAGGCGGAGCGCGGTTACGACTCTCAGCTCACGACAGGCAAGGCCGCCTGGGAAGTCGCCCGGCTGGAGGGTTTTGAGTTCAGCCCTGGCATTTTCTTCGTCGGCTCGCAACTGACTGCGCACGGCTGCGGCCCGCAGTGGAAGGAGGGCGACTATGTGCCGGCCAAAGTCGTCCGCTCGCACATCGCCGGAAATCCCTATGGCGAGACCGCGGCCGGGTGGAAGCTCTACCCGACGCAACTGCCCGACCAGATCGACCGCGAGGTTTCCGTTGGTCGGGCCGTGGCGCTGGGCGACCGCCTGCTGGGACCGCGCGATATAGTCCGCGCCGAGCAGGCCCGCGATCCGGAGTTGCCGCGATGGCAGGCCCTCGTTGCCGGCCGCGGCGAGGTCGTGGTGCCGCCGCGCAGCGAGCGCTTTGTGCTTTGGGACCTTGCCGATTACTACTGTGCCTATCCGCTATGCGAGGTTTCCGGCGGCGCGGGCACAAGTTCGCTTGGACCTGGGCCGAATCGCTCTACCGGCCGGCAATTCTGGATGGCCGCTCGGCGGCGGGGCAGGCCAAGGGCAACCGGAACGAGTTCCTGGGCAAGTGCTTCCGCGGCATGACCGACACGTTCCTGCCCACGGGCGGAGCGCACCAGAAGTTCTCCACGCTCTGGTGGCGGGCCGGCCGCTGGTGCCTGCTGAACATCAAGACCGCCGCCGAGCCGCTGACGTTGCATCGCCTGTCCCTGGATGAAAGCCGATACCCGCACGAGATCGAGAGCAGCTTCGATGGCGGCGACAGGGAACTGGACGGCGTGGTCCGGATTGCCGTTCGCGGCATCCAGATGTGTACGCACGAGACCTACATGGACTGTCCGTTCTACGAGCAACTCATGTACGACGGCGACTCGCGGCTGGAGCTTTTGACCACCGGCGTAATGACCCGCGACGACCGCCTGGTCCGCCGGGCGATCGAGCTGTTCGACTTTTCCCGCCGCAACGGCGGCTTCGTCAACGAGCGGTATCCGGCCTATCTCCCGCAGCACTCGCCGACTTTCTCGATGATCTGGGCGCTGATGCTGGCCGATTACGCCGCATGGCACAAAGACCCGGCGTTCGTTCGCGCGGGCCATCGGGTTGCGATCGATGCTGGAGCATTTCGAGCCTTACGTAAACGGAGACGGCCTGCTGGCGGACCTGCCCGGCTGGCCGTTCATGGACTGGGTGCCGCAGTGGCCAACGGGCAACGCGCCGGACGGAGTGGGCGGCATCTCGGCGCTGAACAACCTGCTTTACGTGATGGCCCTGCAAAAGTCGGCCGAAGTCGAGGAGGGACTCGGCGAGCCGCTCTTGACCCAGCGCCTCCGCGCCAAGGCGGCGCGAACGGCACGGGCGGTCAAGGCGAGATTCTGGGACGACAAGCGAGGGCTGATTGCCGACAACCTCGCGCATACCGAATTCAGTGAGCATGGCCAGTGCCTCGCCCTTTTGACCGACACCCTGACCGGCAAGGAGGCCGACCGTTGTTTCCAGCAACTGTTGACCGCGCCGGACCTCAAGCGAACGACCATCTACTTCAGCTTCTACCTGCTGGAGACGTGGCGGAAATTCGGCCGCGGCAACCTGATCGTGCAACGGATGGGGTTCTGGAAAGACCTCGTCCGCCAGGGGCTCAAGACGCCCGTGGAAATGCCCGGCGACACCCGCAGCGATTGTCACGCCTGGGGCAGCCATCCGTTGTTCCACTTGCACGCGAGCGTGGCCGGTGTTCGCCCCGCTTCGCCCGGTTTCCGCACCGTCCGCATCGCGCCGCTGCCGGGGCCGCTCAAGAAGATCATTAGCACCACGCCGCACCCCGACGGATTCATCAAGCTCGACCTGGCCTTCGAAAACAAGCATTGCCGCGGCACCGTCACGCTGCCGGCGGCGATTTCCGGAGTATTCGTCTGGCAAGGGACCGAGCATGAATTGGCAGGCGGCGTTAATGCGATTGACCTTGAGCCGTCGCTCCGGCGTTGAAAAGGTTTCATCGGGCTTGGAAATCGCAGTTTTCAGCCGGTTTCCTGGACATTGTCGGTGTATGGTGAGCGAGCACAAGGGATACCGAACCTGTTATACTGGCCAAGGTACAACGGAAGTGGGAGCTTTTTAATGACACTATCAGCACTTGAGAGACGCGTTGCCGCGCTGGAAGAGGAATTGGCGGTGATACGCCGGAAGATCGAATCGGAGGGCGCTGCGATGCCTTGGTGGCAGCGAATCTCCGGGACTTTCGCGCACGATCCGGTCTACGAGGAAGCCATGAAACTCGGCCGGAAGTACCGCGAATCGCTGCGTCCAAAACGACGGCAGGGCCGGAATCAGCAAGGGCGTCGGTAATGCTGGTGCTCGATACCGACCACATGAGCCTCTTGGAGTGGGGCACGGACGAATCCGCGGCCCTTCGAGAGCGACTGGCCGACGTTCCTCTCGAGGAAATCGCAACTACGATCATCAGTTACGAGGAGCAGATGCGCGGTTGGATGGCGTACGTTGCTCGTGCGAAATTGATCGAGCAACAGTTGCAGGCGTACAGCCGATTGCGCAGGCACCTCGAGAACTATCGTCAGGTGCGAGTCTTGGACTTCGATCAACCGGCGATTGCGGAATTCCAGCGCATGCGGCGCGAGAAGATTCGCATTGGCTCCATGGACCTCAAGATCGCGGCGACCGTCTTGTCGCGCGGGGCGACGCTGCTTTCGCGCAACCTTGCGGACTTCCGCCGCGTGCCGAGTTTGAAGGTGGAAGACTGGACAAGATAATGCTTATTAAGTTTACGTCGCGCCCCACGGACAGAATGTTGAGACAGCGGTCTAAGGCTGATTGCCTGCCTTGTGGCCGACGGGCGCCACATATAAAATACCGCCATGCTGCAAGACGAAGAAAAGGCGCCTCGCGAACCTCAAGCAAGACTGAGCGAGGACTGGCTGGCCGTTTGCGGTGGCGTGTTGATCTTCGTCCTCTCCTTGGGGATTCTCCGCGGCGTCGATCTGCTGGGCTGGGGCGTAAAAACCCAAGTCTGGCTCCGTTTGGCCGACGCCTTGTCGCCCGTTTCGAAATCCTATGGCACACTAAATGGCGTTACGTCGCTGCTGGCCACGTTCATCTTTCTGCTCTTCCTGGCCAGCCTCGGCGCCTGGGCCTTGCGGCTTCCCTTGTACGAGTTCCTGGGCGGGTTCACGGCCATCTTCTGGATCAGCTATGCGTGCTGGATCGCCGGCAGCTACGCTTACGTCGCCGCCACTGAGGACAAACTCAAAAGTCTTGGCATCGGCTGGTCGTTGAACCTGACCTCCGAAGCCGGTTACATCATCGCCTTGATCGCGGGACTGGCGGTGGGTAATCTTCTTCCCCGGTTTGCCCAGTCGATTCGCGCCGCGATCCGGCCGGAATGGTATATCAAGACGGCGATCGTGATTTTGGGCGGATACCTGGGCATTGCGGCGGTCGAGCAGTGGGGATTGGCGAAGGCGGTCATGTTCCGCGGCTTATGCGCGATTGTCGAGGCCTACCTGATCTATTGGGCACTGGTCTACTTCGTCGCCCGCAAGTTCTTCAAGTTCAGCCGCGAATGGGCGGCGCCCTTGGCGTCGGGCATTTCCATCTGCGGCGTTTCCGCGGCGATCGCCACCGGCGCGGCGATCCGCGCCCGTCCCATCGTGCCGATCATGGTCTCGTCGCTGGTGGTGATCTTCGCCGTCGTCGAGCTGCTCGTCCTCCCCTTCGCCGCCGGGCGGTTCCTCTATCGCGAGCCAATGGTCGCCGGCGCCTGGATGGGGCTGGCCGTGAAGACCGACGGGGCGGCGGTCGCCGCGGGCGCGATGGCCGATTCGCTCGTGCGTGCCCAGGCCCAGGCGGTTGACGGCGTACATTACGAGAAGGACTGGATCATGGGCGCCGCCACGACCGTGAAGGTCTTCATCGACGTCTTCATCGGGATCTGGGCCTGCATCCTTGCCGCGATCTGGTGTACGTGGATCGAAGGCAAATCCGACGGCAAGGTCCCCGGCAAAATCCCGCTGGCGGAAATCTGGCAACGCTTCCCCAAGTTCGTTTTCGGCTACCTCTTCACGTTCCTGGCCGTGGTGCTTCTGGCCGCATGCCTGCCCGGCTCGACGGACAAACTCAAGGCGGCGATGGGCGAGGCCAACGGCTTCCGCACGACCTTCTTCTGCATGACCTTCTTCTCGATCGGCGCCGTAGCGAATTTCAGGAAGCTCTGGGAAGAGGGAATCGGCAAGCTGGCCGCGGTCTACATCGTCTGCCTGTTCGGCTTCATCGTCTGGATCGGGCTGGCGATCTCCTGGCTTTTCTTTCACGGCGTGAAACCGCCGCTTGTAGTAGGCTGAAATGGCGGAGGCTGATATGGCGGACGAACCGAAGCTCAGCGACGAACTGAAGAAAATGGAGTACGAGCCGCTGCTGCCCGTGGAGAAGAAGCTCATCGCGGGCAGCCTGCTGCTTGGAATTGTGCTGTTGGGTCTTTTGATGTGGATCAGCCACGTCTTCTTTCCGGGCGGTTGACGGGCCGGGCCGGTGAGGGCTAGAATATGCCCAATGATACGAGCTGCGGGCAACATTCCTCACCCAATCCCTTATCAAGGAAGCAAGCGATGGCTTGCTCCGACCGTCTGCGGCTGTATACCCAAGGGCGTTCGGACCGTTTACGAACCATTTGCCGGTTCAGCCGCCGTTAGCCTATATGCCGCGGCAGGTGCATCAGCGGATCGTTTTGTCATCGGCGATCTCCATAAGCCCATAGCCGGACTGTGGGATGCTATCATAAACTCGCCGCACGATCTGGCAGACGAGTATGAACGCTTGTGGCTTGAGCAAATCACTATCGGCAAGACACACTTCAATGACGTAAGGAAGGCATTCAACCAAGAACCGCAACCTGCCACTTTCTTATACCTTCTCGCCAGATGCGTGAAAGCTGCGATCCGTTACAACCGAAACGGCGAGTTTAACAATACGGCTGACCACCGACGGCGCGGCGCGCGACCCGACACGATGCGGGACAATATCGTGCGTGCTGCAAAAGTGTTTTCTGGCAAGGCGCGAGTAGTTAATGCAGATTATCTCGACACGCTTAAAGACGCAGATACTTCTGATGTGATCTACCTCGACCCGCCGTACCAAGGCACGAGCGGTGAGCGCGACAGTCGTTACGTGAAGGGGATCGGCTTCGCGGAGTTTTGCGATGGGCTGCGCGATCTCGTAAAGAGGAACCTGTCGCTCATCATCTCGTATGACGGGCGTGTGGGCGACAAGATTTATGGCCAACGGCTTCCAGCTTCATTGAAGTTGCGAATGTTCGAAGTGAAAGCGGGAAGATCAACCCAGGAAACCCTCCTCGGCCGGGACGGTGTGACGTACGAGTCTCTCTACGTTTCAGAATGCTTGCTAGATCGCGTCGAACGACTACCGCGATTGCTGGTTGAGCCAGCAGGACGAACTGAAGAACTCTTGCTCTTTTAAGGCAGCGGCATGGCCAAGCTGGACTACTCCGCTGAACTGTTGGCTGCAGTCGCGAAGGTAACGACCAAGCGAGGAAAAGTTCTTGTCGAGCATATCTTGAAGCACGGTAGTGTTTCCACAGAGGACTTGGAAACGATTTACGGACTCACCGACGCGGCGAGTGCGGCTCGCGACGTACGAGACGCAGGCGTTCCGCTGGCGAAAACTTCCGGCAAGCGTAAGACGGGCCGGCAGATGGCTGTCTATAAGTTCGGTAACCCATCCCTTATCCGAGGCAACCGGTTCCAGGGTCGCAAGGCGTTCGCAAAAGGCTTCAAAGAGGTACTGATCAACAAATACGGCTCTAAATGCGCACTGTGCTCCACCCCATACGAACCGCGATCTTTGCAAATTGATCATCGTGTTCCGTATCAAATCGCCGGCGACTCGGGTGATTCCGGACGACCTCATGAAGACTATATGCTTCTTTGCGGATCGTGCCAACGGTCAAAGTCGTGGTCTTGCGAGCACTGCGAGAATTGGCGAGAAGGGCGACAGCCCGAGATTTGTCGGACCTGTTATTGGGCCGCGCCCGATGATTACACCCATATCGCGTTAAAGGACCATCGCCGATTGGAAATCGTTTGGCTTGGCGAGAATGAGGTATCCGACCACACCAAGCTCAAGTCACTTGCCGCTAAAAATGCCATAGCGCTGCCTCTTTACGCAAAAAAGGCCCTCGCTGAGCACGTGCGACGGCACAAAGGGTCTTCTTCGTAGTTGAACGACGCGTTCGATCCCACATTATGGAAACCGCAATGTCGCGAGCCCCGCGCTTTTTTCTCATGCCGGCCACGGCAGTCCTGTGTACTCTTTTCGCAGGAGAAGGTCGATCATGCACTTCAATCATGGTGGGCGCGAGAGCCTCGGCCGACGGATCGGTGATGACCTCCCACACAAACGACGATCATCGCTGCGGCTCGGAGATCGTCGTGATTCCGGAATCGCGGCACCCGCGCGGCGCCCAGCGGGAATTGAGCAAACGGCGCGACGACGATAGCGGCCCCATGCCCCGGTATGGCCGGGCGCCGACCGACCGTATTGACCAAATACCCCAGACCTTCGGCTATCTGAACGCCGCGACGTATGCCATGATGAATGAGCGGCAGGTGGCTATCGGCGAATCGACCTTTGGCGGCCGCGCGGATCTCGTCAGCGCGAAGGGATCGATCGACTGCGATACGCTCACGCGGCTCATGCTGGAGCGCGCAACTACCGCCCGGCAAGCGATCCGCGTCGCCGGGGACCTGCTCAAGAAACACGGATGGTGCGACGAAGGCGAAGCGCTCACGATCGCCGATCCGAAGGAAGTATGGCTGATGGAGATCGTCGGACCCGGGCAAGGATGCCGCAGGCGCGGTGTGGGCCGCGCAGCGTATTCCAGACGACCACGTTTCCGTCGTGGCCAATTCCGCACGGATCGGCGAGATCGACGTGGCCAAGCCCGATTGGTTCCTGGCGTCCGACAATGTGCTTCAGGTCGCTCGCGAGCGCGGTTATTGGGATCCGAAGAGCGCCCGGCCGTTTCGCTTCTACGAGGCTTACAATCCCGACGGCCGCACCGAGCTTGCAAGCACGCGGCGCGAATGGCGGGTTCTGAGTTTGCTGGCGCCGTCGCTGGGCTTGAACCCCAACAGCAACGTGTTTCCCCTTTCGGTCAAACCGGATAAGCCCGTGACCCCGGCAAAGATCATGGAAATCTTCCGCGACACGTATGAAGGCACCGATTTCGACATGGTAAAGAATCTCACCGTGGTCAATGACAACGGCAAGACCGTCAAGAGCCCCTTGGCCAATCCCTTCATGCCGTATGAGATGAACAAGATGCTCAAGATCAACGGCGGCTGGGGCTGGCGCGGCGAACGGTCGTTGGCCCGCTGGTACTGCATGTACGCGACGGTCACGCAATCCCGCTCCAATTTGCCCGATACGGTGGGCGGGATAGTCTGGTTCGGATACGGGAATCCGGCGATGACTACTTACGTCCCGCTCTTTGCCGGCATCGAGGATTTGCCGGAGAGCTACAAGACCGACGGCCGCACGACCGGTTTCAGCCGCCGATCGGCCTGGTGGGCGTTCAATCGGGTGTCGCGCCTGGCAGCCCATCGCTGGGGCGATATGCGCGGCGACGTGGCAAACGTGCGCGACCCCATGCAGGAGAAGCTTTTCGCGGCACAGAAAGACGTGGCGACCAAGTTCCGCACGCTCGTTGCCGAGAATCCTGCCAAAGCCCGCGCCTATCTCACCAACGAGTCCGGCAAGGCATGTCGGGAAGCAGTCGAGTCGTACTGGGCGCTGGGCGATTCGCTATGGACCAAGTACGACGAGAAGTGGTGAGAGCAATTGGTCTGTTGAGGGACACTAGCGAACGGGAATCTCGATAACTCCGTATTCGGGCGCGGCGGGCAAGGAAAGCGTGAGGCCGTCTTTAGTGGCGACGAGCGGCAAGAGTTGGGCTTGCTCTGAATCCGGCGTCCGCAAGCTCGCGGTCATCGTCGTCGGGTGAAATTCGTTCGGCACGCGCAAGGCGATTTGCTTCGCCGCCGCTTGATGCCGCACCAGATGCAAGGTCAGGGAATGCTTCGCCGTATAGGGCACGACTTCGACGCCGCTGTCCTGTGCCACAAGGAATGAATGTGGCTGCGCGAGTCTCACCGCCGTTTGCGAAAATGCGGCTTGGCCGGGGGAAACGACTTTGCCGCGGCCCACGCCGGTCTCCTTGGAGGGCGCGGCTTCCAGGCCGAGCGCTTGGTAGAGGACGGAATAAGGCAGTTTCCGGCCAAGAACATCGTAACAGCCTGCATCCAGCGCCGCGACAAGAATGCCGCCTCCGCGCACCCAATCGGCCAGCGCTTTCGCCGATGATTCGCCAAGACAGGCCGCGGTCTCGACGGTGACAACGTGAAACTCCGCGAGCTTTCCCGTCGTGAGGTCTTCGTCGCGAAGCGCGGCCGTCGGAACACCGGCGGACAGCAAAGCGCCCAGACTCGCCGGAATCAATGCGCGATGGAGAGCGTTGCGGGACGAGAGGGAAAGCACGACTCCCGCCCGCGCCCACGGGGTGTTCATAAAGAATTCAGGGTGCGCGTTGTGCCAGGCGAGCAATTTGGCCATTGCCTGGCGCGCCCGGGCGTCCGTGTGGCCGTCGTCGAAGCCGTCCACAATCCACGGCCTTGCCTGATGCGCGATGGTCGCAATGATGAGCGGGCTGATGACTTCCGGAGGCTTGATCCCGGTGTACGTATCGGACTCCGTGAACGTGCCGATGTAATTCCAAAGCGGCCGACCCTCCGCCAGCGCACTGCCTAGCGCCATTTTTCGCGACATCCGCCACGAATCCAGGCCCACCGATTCCGATACCACCACGTCCTCATGCGCGTACTGCAGGTCCGTGGCGAGGCATGCGCTGTCGAAAAGATACTGGGTGTTGGCCACGAGCATGATCTTCGGATCGACTTCGCGAAGCCGCGCGAAAGGACTCGTTGATCTGGGCCCAAACGCGATTGCGCCACTGCAACCAAAGCGCGAACAGCGGACCTTCCTGCGAGGGAATCTCAAGCTGGTCGGGAGCGACGCCAAAAAACCGCTTCGTCCGTTCCGCGCCAAAGCGTTTTCTTACATAGTCGCGAAACGCCTTCTGGCATGCGGCGCAGTGGCACGTCCAGCCGTCCTTCGCGAAAAAGAATTCGCTGTTGTCCAGCAAGATGCCGTCCGGCTGGTACTGGCGGGTGATGCGTACCGCGCGGTCCAGCGCGTATTGCCGCGCCCCGCCCGTCGGGCAAAGCCAAGGCTGGCCGTAAACAAGCACCGGATTCCCCTTGGGATCGCGTTGCGACCACTCGGGATGTTCACGGGCAACCTGGCCGCTCTGGAACTCCGGCGTTTGACCGCAGGCTTCAACGGAAGTATACAGAAGCACGTGATAGCCCGCCGCGCGATACGCCGCCATGCCGGCGCGGAACTGCTCCTCCGAAATCCGATCTCTCTCGGCCAGGCCGGTGTCGCAGTTGTGCGAGTCCGGCGGCTGAATGGTAATGGCATTGAAACCAAATTCTGATTGCAGGTGCCGCGGCCGGTTGCCCAAGTGCGTCAGCATCGTGAATTGGGAATGGCCAACCGGCTGCAGCATGTTCGCCTCCGCCAGCCACGGCGCGGCAGGGGGCGGACGCCGGCAGCGGCAAGTCCGGAGGAACCGCTTCCCATGCCGATTCCGGCGGTGCGGCACTCAGCACGGCCGGCAACGCGCAAAGGAAAACAAGATTCAGTAAGCGCAACATAGTCGCTAAGAATCAGGCACGGACGAACTCTCGCAGCCAAGCCAAGGTCTACGACCCACACTTCTCTCGGATTGACGCGCGACATGCGCGGAGTCAATCGCGTCGAGCACCAGGAATGCTTTCTCCGCCGTGCAGCGCGGCACGACAGACTACGGCATTTGCACGTCGCTGCGGACCTCCCGGTGAATCATCGGCGCGCACTTCATGTTACCATAAGCTTCCAAGCCTGCAATCTCCGCTGGAATCGAAAGGTGAGTTTAGAGGCTTGACTCAGGGTTGACACTGACGTTCCAGATCAAGGGGCGACGCGCATTACGAAGAAGCTGACCGGACCGGTGTAACGTCGGCCCGATACGATAGGACTTGAGAAATAATCCTCCAGCAGCAAGCCGCTGCCCCGGGATGCCTCAACGACATCTTCGGGGTCGATAGGGTATTGAAAATGGATTTCCGTCCCCGACGGCAGAAACACCTCCGCCCTGTCCCTTCGACTTGCCAGGTCGTACACGAAGCGCATCGCGAACCGCATGGCGCCAATATTGACGTGCAGATACGTTCCCGATAGCAGTCTCATTCCGAATTCTGTACGCGTGTCAAACACGAACAGGCCGCCCGGCCGAAGGTGTTCAGCAACTCGCGTCAAGACGGAGCGGACTTCGGCGACACTCCCGACATAATTCAGCGAGTTGAAAGAACATACGGCGAAGTCAAACCCGCGGTCCAAGTGAAAATCGCGAAAATCGCCCGCGACGAACCGTGCCACTTGCGACGTTCCATATCTCGCGCGGGCTTGTTCGAGCATCGGCTCGCTGGCGTCGAGCCCGACAACCTCGCGAGCACTAATCGACAAGCGAGAAGCCAGTAATCCCGTGCCGCACGCCAGATCGAGCGCAGTCCACGAGGTCAGTTGGTTTTCCTTCGCCAGATAGTTTACATACGCCGAATAGTTGTATGCAAAAAGACTCGTGTACTCGTGCCAGATGCTGGCTAGGCCCTCGTAGGGTTTGAGTTTCGGGCGGGCGACCAGATTCTCGTTCGAGTACTCGGGAAACCGTAGCGCCCGGGCGTAGTACCAGTTTCTGCCCGACCCTCTCTGTGGTCCGACGAGTTGGCCCTTCGCCCGCCATTTCCGAATCGCCCGTAACAGCATCGGTGACTCCGCCGCGTATATATCGGTAACAGGACCCGGTTAGGTCGAGCGCTTGGACCGCCGGCGCGGCCCTAGGGTGCAGGGCGGCGACCTTAAAGGTCAGGCTTCGCAACACGGCAGGCTGCGGCATCTGCGCGTCGTTGCGATCCGCCCGGTGAATCAGCGACGCGCACTTCATATTACCACAAGCTTCCAAGCCCGCAATCTTCGATGGCTTTGAAAGTTGAGTTCTAAAGGTTGACCCGAATTGCAGACCGCGATTGACCTTGGGCGGCGGCCAGTGGCCGTATGCGAACCGACGCATTGAGACTCTCGCCACGGCGGCGGGTTGACCCGAGGTGGCAGGCACGTTACGATCAAGGAAGAAAAGAGGAAAACCTCAGATGACTATCGCGACGATTCCCGCCGAGTTCGAGCCGTTCATCGCTCATCAACTTGCCACGGGACGATATCGTTCCGCGGAGGAAGTAGTGTCCAATGCGCTGCGTTTGCTGTGCGAGCAAGAGTTGCTGGCGCTCCGACAAAAAATCCAAATGGGCATCGATCAGCTCGACCGCGGCGAGGAAATCGTAATTGAAAATGAAGAGGATTTGAAGCGCTTCTTCGATGAGATCGAAAGAGATGGAGAAAAGGAGATTGAGGCGGAGCGAGGGAGATGAAGCGATTCTCGCTTTCGCCGGAAGCGCGCAAAGACATCCGGCAAATATGGACTTATATCGCGCGTCAGAACCGGCCAGCGGCTGACCGCCTGAGAGGCAAGTTGCAAGAGCTTTTCTTGCTGCTCGGCCGCAATCCCCTGCTTGGCGAGGCATGCGACAACGTGCGCACAGGCTTGCGCTTCTTTTGTGCTGAAAGCTACGTCGTCTATTACGAGATCACACGCAGCAGCGTCAGGATCATCCGCGTCTTGCACGGAGCGCGTGATACGCGCGGGCAATTGTAACCCATCCCCATCGGACGCATAGTGAAGTCCGTTAAATGCGTGCGCCGTGCTGCACTCGACGGGCGTTTCCTCTTGCCCCGATATCCTGCTGGCGCTAACATTTATATATGGCAATCGCCTTGAAACGAGCCTATGAAAAGCCTGCCCGTTCCGACGGCATGCGGGTCTTGGTGGATCGCCTCTGGCCGCGAGGGCTGACGAAGGACGCCGCCGCCGTGGAACTCTGGCTCAAGGACGTCGCTCCCAGCACGGAGCTGCGCAAGTGGTTCGGCCACGACCCGGCCAAGTGGAGCGAGTTCCAGAAGCGGTATCGCCGTGAGCTTCACGAGAACCGGGATGCCGTGCGCCAGTTGAAGCAGACCTGCCGGCAGCACAAGGTCACGCTCGTCTACGGCGCCCGCGACGAGGAGCACAACGCCGCGCTGGTCTTGAAGAATGTCCTGGAAGGCCGCGGCGCGAAGGCTCGATGACGAAGGCGGGATTTCGTTGCCGCTATCCGCCGATCCGTGGCAGCGATCGCTTCCAGTTCAACGCCGCGTCCGTCAGCCGTTTGGCAAGTTCCGGATTCGCATCCGCCACGTTGTGGCTTTCGTTGCCGTCCGCCGTCATGTCGTAAAGCTCCACATGCGAGCCGTCGGCGTTGACCAGCAGTTTCCATTTTCCCTCGCGCACGGCAAGATGCGGGCTGCGGTCGTAAACGGGGCCAGGATAATTGAAATATTTCGATTTGCGGCCGTATTCCCAAAAAATCGTCTTCGTGTGCGGCAGCGACTTGTTGTCCAACACCGCCGTCATGTCTTCGCCGTCGAAAGAGAACCCAGCGGGCATCGCCGCGCGGGCGACGGCGCAGAACGTCGGAAAGAGGTCCACCATTTCCATCACGGTCTCGTCGTCCACGCGTCCGGCCGTCGTGTGGCCGGGCCAGCGGACAATGAACGGCACGCGCACGCCGCCCTCGTAAAGACTTAATTTGCTCCCGCGAAGTCCGCCGGTGCGCGTATGATTGAAGTTCGGCAATGGGCCGTTGTCGCTGGTGAAAACCACGAGCGTGTTGCCCTCCTCGCCGAGCGATTTCAATCCATCCAAGAGCCTGCCAATCTGCACGTCGTACTCGGCGAGGACGGCGCAAAATTGCGCCGCTGCGCGGAATTCGGCGCGGCCGCCTGCCGCTGGACGTTGGGCACCCACGGCGTGTGGACATCGTCGGGCCATATCTCGACGTAGCACGGCTGTTTTGGGTCTTTGTGGCGGCGGAGAAAATCAAGTGCATGGTCGACGAAATAGCGCGTCCGCTCCCAGCGTTTCACCTTGTCCTTCGGCAACCAAATCCAGTTCGTCGCCGTGATGTTCGGGTCCGGCTCCGGACTTTCGTACGTGCCGACGTGCTCGTCGTAGCCGTAAGCGCTGAACGGCGGCGCGTTGGTCACGTCGCGTCCGCCGCCCAGATGCCACTTGCCATAATGCGCCGTGTGGTAGCCGGCGGCCTTCAGCACCCGCGCCACGGCCGGCGCGTGAGGCGGCAGAAAATCGGCCTGTTCGCAGTCAAGGTTCTTAGCGCGCGTGTCAAGAAAGGTGGTGAAGTTCCATCGTGCCGGAAACATGCCGGTGATGTAGGCCGCTCGCGAGGGCGAACAAATCGGCGCATCGTCGTAAAAATGCGTGAAGCGGATGCCTTCCTTGGCAAGCCGGTCGATGTTCGGCGTCGGCGCGAATTTGCCGCCGTAACAACCGGGGTCGCTGTAGCCCATGTCGTCGGTGAGTATGAAAACGATGTTCGGCTGGTTGGCGGCGGCCGCGATTCTCGGCAGGCAAAGCATCACCGCCAAAATGAGCAGGCGCAGTGGAGCCCGCATTCGGCCTTCGGTCGTACATTGGATGGTTTTCATTCCAGTTCCAATTCTCCACTGGCGGCATTTCATTGGCAAGCGGCTAGGGGTGCATTCCCGTTTCTGTGGGCCTAGGTCGCCTGTGTTAGGCGGCCGGAGCCTGCTGCGCGACGGTGTTTGCGAGGCCGCAACCAATTCCGATTCCAGCGGTCATCCTGGCTCAGTTGTGCCGCCCGCAATTGAAGCATCGCTTCGGCGCCGCCTTGCAGCCAGAATTTCTCCGTCCCTTTGACGCGCCGGTTGATTTGCTTGATCGTCGATTCGACCGGAGCGCTGCTGATCGGCAGCCCCAAGCGGCGATACTCCGGATACTTCATCCGCTCACGGTTGTTCGTGACGTACGTTAGCGTCTCGTCGACTGTTTGCTTTCTGGCAGCCGCGGTCGAACCTTTTTTCGCCAACTCCGCGCTTGCGGCGCGCATGCCCGCCAACAGCGAACCGACCTTTCCCGACCAAGCCCAACGCAGCCATTGCTCATACGTCTTCCATCCCCGCGCCGCGTCCGCCCCGCGATAGGCATGGGCCGCGTCATAGAGATACGCCAGGAGATGAAGGAAGTCCAAGATCGCGACGAATCCCGCGGGCAGCAGGTGCATCTCGTAAATCGACCAGTTGTACGCCTGGCCGTCGCAGACGCAGCCTTTGCGTGTCGCTCGGTCCAACCCCCGGCGATGGACCTCTGCCGCCACTTGCCAGCCAAACACGTCGCTGTTCTCCATAGTGGCCACCACCGTCCGCACCTGCGTTCGTTTTCGCTTCGCTGTCCCGCTGCACTTCTTACCTTTGTTGCGCCGCTTCTTCGCCTGTGGCGATTTGCCCTTTTGCCCGTCTTGGTTGTCCCGTTCCGAGGCAGGCCTGCGTCGTTTGACTCCTGACGCCAAACGGGCCGCTTCGCTGGGCTGTAGAAACTTCGATGGCGGCTCGGGCTGCGGGTCCGTATCCTGGGGCTTGGTCTGTAGCGTTAAGCAGCAGGCCACCTTCGATTCACGCCAACCCGCCTCCGTCACGCCTCGACCGCCGTCCTCGGCACGCGTTTGCAGGCGAAACTTCTCCACGTCCTCGTCACGCGCCTCGGCCCATTCGCCGCCGATACGCTCGCCCAACCGTTGCAAATGCGTTGCGCTGATTTTCACCTCAGCCAACGCCCGAAGGTCGTCACTGGCCTCGGCGAACGACGAAGCCTTGCTGGACTGGCGAACTCCCATGGCGACCACTCGCGGGCTGAAGTCCTCCGTCCCCAGACGCAGCCGCACGTCTAGCGGAAAAAAAAACGACCCGGCACTTCGCACAATACCAGCGCTGACGACGCAGACGAACGTCACCTGCACGCGTTGTTACCGTTCGTCCCACCAACTTCTCGCCCTTGCGAGGCGCCGGACTTCCCGGTTGTCCGCACCTTGGACAACAGGTTGTCGATGCTTCCGCCGGCTGTGCCGTCGGGTCCCTGGCGACATGCTCTTCCAGCAGGAAGGCGGCAAGCTCCTTGCCGATCAGAACCGCCATATCCTCCCGCTCGGTAAACGTCACCAGTTCGTCCTGGCTCTTCCCACCGAACATCAACTCGAATGCCGCATCCGACCGCCGCCTCCAGCGCTCACGCACCGATTCCCTCTTGCCATCCATGGCCTGTCTCCATCTTGTGAAAGTGCCTCGCCCCCCAACCATCGCCAGTCTACCCGAAAACCGCCCGCGCAGAAACGGGAATGCACCCAGCAAAGGGTCGTGCCTCGCTACAATCCGCACCGTGAGAGTAACGAGTCCAAAGCTTGATTTGGCGTCGCAAATGGTGGCAAACGCGTCTATTGTCCTGACACGGTCCAAATTATAATGCTTGTATCATGACCACTTCATCCCTCGAACCAGCCATCCAAAACAAGACCGCCAAGGTCGGCATCATCGGACTGGGCTACGTCGGACTGCCGTTGATCCGGGCG
The DNA here is from genome assembly GCA_963780045.1 of uncultured Planctomycetia bacterium. Lineage (GTDB taxonomy): Bacteria > Planctomycetota > Planctomycetia > Pirellulales > Thermoguttaceae > JANXQG01. The sequence continues at coordinate 793,933 of CAVZZZ010000001.1, forward strand.
TTCATCGCCGGCGGAATGAAGACAATGGGATTCGATGTCGATCGAGCCAAGGTCGATCAGCTCATCGCCGGCCGCAGCTACATCAAGCACATCCCCGCCGAGTGGATCGCCGAGCACGTTGCCGACGGCCGCTTCGTGCCCACCGCCGACATGCGGCGGCTGTGCGAACCGGACGCCCTGCTGATCTGCGTGCCCACGCCGCTGAACGACAGCCGCGACCCGGACCTGACTTACATCGAGCAAACGGCCGAGCAGATCGCCGCCGCCTTGCGGCCGGGGCAGCTCGTCGTTCTGGAGAGCACGACCTACCCCGGCACCACGCGCGACGTCGTGCTGCCGATCCTGCAAAAGCGCAGGACTGAAGGCGGGCAGCGACTTCTTTCTGGCTTTCAGCCCGGAGCGGGAGGATCCAGGCAACCCGAATTACACTGCCGAACGGATTCCCAAGGTGGTCGGCGGCATCGACGCGGCGAGCGGCCGGCTGGCAGAATTGCTGTACGGCCAGGCGATGGCGCAGGTCGTGCCAGTTTCCAACTGCGAGATCGCCGAGGCGGCCAAGATTCTGGAGAACACCTACCGCTCGGTGAACATCGCGCTGGTCAACGAGCTGAAGGTGCTCTTCACGCGGATGGGCATCGACGTCTGGGAGGTGATCGACGCCGCGCGGACCAAGCCTTTTGGCTTCCAGGCGTTCTACCCCGGTCCCGGCCTTGGCGGGCACTGCATCCCCATCGACCCGTTCTATCTCACCTGGTTGGCGCGGCGGAACGGCATGACGACCCGCTTTATCGAGCTGGCCGGTGAGATCAACACGGCCATGCCGGAATACGTTATCCAGCGGCTCGTCGAAGCGCTGAACGACCGCAGCAAGCCGCTCCGCGGCAGCCGCATCGCCTTGCTCGGCGTGGCCTACAAGCGCGATGTCGATGACCCGCGGGAGAGTCCGTCGTTCAAGCTGATGGAGTTGCTTTTGGCCGGCGGCGCGGTACTCACCTACAACGACCCGCACGTGCCTCGGCTGCCGCGCATGCGGCATTTCAACGTGCCCGACATGTCGAGCTGCCCGCTCACGCCTCAATACCTTTCCGCGCAGGACGCCGTGCTGATCGCCACGGACCATACGGCCTACGATTACGAGTTCATCGTGCGGCACGCACGGTTGGTGATCGACACGCGGAACGCGACGAAGAAGGTGAGCGAGGGAAGGGAGAAGATTGTGAAGGCTTGATGGTACGGCAATTGCCAAGGCAGCCGACGCGATTATAATTGGTTGTGAAGGAATCCAAAAATGTCGATTGCTGAAATAATCTCGGCTGCGCGGGCACTTCCTCAGGACGACAAGCGCAAACTGGCGCAGACCTTGCTCGACGACTTGGCCATTGGGGAACCGGAAGCGGCGTTTCGGGAGGGACATGTGTACCATGTATATACGCCTGAATTCGGTCCCGACGCAGTTTCCAAACTCGCTAAAGTCCTTGAAGATCATAAGAAGTCGCGATGAGCGTCGTCGAGCGGTTCCAATACAGTGACCGCAACCCGGCCATGGTAGGTCTGGAACTGATGCCGGACCTACCAGTCATCCTTCGGCACGAAGCGGGTCGCTATCGTGCGTGGCTTTGGTCGATAGCGGTGCAAAGATCAACGTGTTGCCATACTCGCTGGGAGTTCGACTCGGGCTTAACTGGAAATCGCAAACCGCAGCAATCCCCCTTGGCGGTGCTTTCGCGCGTATTCGTGCGTGGGGCATTGTCGTGGAAGCAACGATTGGGAAGTTGCCGCCGGTAGATTTGGCGTTCGCCTGGGCGGAGTCCGACAAGATACCTGTATTATTGGGCCAGTTCAACTTTTTCCAGGAATTCGAAGTTTGCTTTTTTCGCGCACGAAGGGTCTTTGAAGTAAGATCTGCATAAGGCTGGCTTCTGGCTTGAGCGGGACCGGTGATTCGAATGGACGAAAAATCCTTTTGGAGCAAACTTGAATGGCACATCTGTCGTGAGTTTGCGGGGATGGTGGACGGCCGCATAAGACACTTCTGGTGCGATGATCAAGGCCCCTATGCGTGGTATCTCGACGACTCGACGCCGCGGATTGTGGGAACGGCTTGGATAGGCGACGACGTGAATCCACGAGAATGGGAGTTCACGCTTTACCTTCCCGGCCCGACTGCGTCGCGGCAGGAAGTCAAGTGGGAGGCGTTGTTGCCGGCCGATAACGTCACGCGCTGGCTGGCATTCGATTTGGAGCACAGGCGGATTCAGATCTAGCCCGCGGCGGCCATTCCCGATCTTGCGTGAACTTGGATCAGCGTATGCATCATCGTTCCCGTTCCGCCAAGAAAGCCAAATGCTCCGCCAAGCCAACAGACTTGCGATGCACCTCTGCAAGATCAGTCTACACTGCCAGACAATCCGCTATCCGCCGCAGCACATAGCACGAGTAAGAAAACACCGAAATGGCGCTCGATCGGCGCGCCGATCAGCCGCGGTCGTAGCCGCCGCGACCGCCGCGACCACCGCCGCCGCCGCCCTTGTAGCCGCCGCCTCCGCCGCCGCGTCCGCCGCGACCACCACCGCCGCCGCCGCCACCACCGCCGCCGGGACGAAAACCTTTGTCTTCGGCCTCGTTGACTTTGATCGTGCGGCCGTCCAGCTCGCTGCCGTTCATTTCGGTAACGGCGCTGGCGGCGCCTTCGTCGTTGGCAAAGGTAACAAACCCGAATCCCCGGGACCTGCCCGTCTCTCGGTCCGTGATGACCTTCGCCTCGACAATATCGCCGAATCGCGAAAACGCGCCTTGAAGGCCCTCATCTGTCGTACCCCAGCTCAAACCGCCCACAAACAATTTCTTCGACATTCCTGACGGAACTCCTAGTTGTGGCGCCGTTGTGTTTCCGGCGCACATTCATCATCACACCGGGTATGCGTGGGTTTCACCTCGTTCCCCGAAAAGGTAACCCCATTGGTTACCAAACATCACCGTAGCCTACACCATCTCGGAGGGTGTTTGCAACGGGTATTCGGCTCTGATGGGCAGATTTCGTGAAATTCTAACGAGACTTTCAGCAACTAGGGGGGGTATGCAAGCGATCTGAATAGCGAAATCAGCTACCTTTTGATGGCCGAAAACCGCTATCGGCGACGCGCGAACCCTGCTCCCATCCCAGCGGACATGGTAAAAACTGCAACCGCCGCATGCGATCGGCCCCCACGGTTTTCGGGCAGTTATTCTGGACAGCGAAGGCAACCGCCTCGCCCTGCACTCAGGGACCGACGGATGATTCAACGGGATTGAAAAAAGGAGAACGGAGACTTAACCGCGAATGACACGGATGGCCGCGGATATGGATTATCCGCGCCCATCTGTTGCATCCACGGTCAAAAGTGTCAGCTCACCTTGCCCGTGAGAGTTCGGAAGGGTTTCTTCACGGGATCGCAGCAGCGATCGACCACCCGTTCTTTCAGCGGCACGATCGCGTTGGCGGTGATGGAAAGACATTATCAACGGTGGATCGACAACAGAAACTGCTTAACTTCTTTGTAGCACGCCTCCGGCTGATCGAGCATCACGAAGTGGCGCGACGGTTCGATGGCGACGACTTTCACCTTCGGCGCACCGGCCACGAGGGATCTGTAGAATGCCAACGTTTGTTCTTTCGTATAGGCCATCGGCGGCTTGGCGTCGGGCGCGTTGTACGGCATGATTTCGAGGAACGGAATGTTGATCTTGGCAAGATTGGGACGAAGATCATTTGCGAAGTCCTCCTGCAGCCAGGCCGCAACCGCTCTTGGATCGCTTCGCGCCGCGAGTTTCGCGGCAGCTTCGACGAGCTCCGGCTTGTTCGTGCCGATTGTGCTCATAAACCTCTTCTCGGACTCCAGTTCCTTGTCCGGGGAGAGTGAGGCAAACATTCGCCCTACGTCCGCTGCCGCCGCTTCCCGCTGCTTCGCAGTCGCGCTCGCCAGTGTGGGAAACACCGGCAGCCCGTCCATGGCGACAATGCCCGACAGCCGTTCCGGATGCTCCTCGGCGAGGGCAATCGCCAGCGTCCCGCCAAGGCTGTGTCCAACGACTACGGGCTTTTCAATATTGCGCGCTGCCAGCATCGCCCAGAAGTCCGTCGCGAACTGCGCGAACAGCGGCTTCTTGTCGGTGGCGGCCCGGCCGTCGAAACCGGGCAGCGAGACCACGTAGACGCTGTAATCGGGCGCGAGCTTGACGATCGTGCCGTACCAGGCCCAAGCACCGCTTGCCAGGCCGGGAATGAGTACGAGCGGCTGTTTTCCCGAACCATACTTGTCGATGTGCAGCATGCCGGCGTCGAACGAGGCCGCCGGCGCCGCAGGCGGCGCAAAGGGCCCAGCGGCCGCCGCCGCGCGGGCGGCGATAAAAAGAGCAAGTCCGGCGATACGCAGCATGTCCGGGAAATACAGCATAAGAGTGTTCCTGTTGAAGGCTATGAGAATCGTCCTAACATATTCAATCATGGCAATTCGTCGGACGATTTGGGAAACTCGCGATACCAGGGCAGCGGCTACGCCTATCAAGCTAGACAAATCGGTCAACTCCCCTTTCCCGTGAGAATACGGAAGAGCTTTTTCACAGGATCGTAATAGCGATCCACCACCCGTTCCTTTAGGGGAATGATCGCGTTGTCGGTGATCGTGATGTGTTCCGGGCAAACCTTGGTGCAGCACTTGGTGATGTTGCAGAAGCCTATGCCCTGGGACTGCTTGAGTTCCGGAAGACGGTCTTCCGTATCCAGCGGGTGCATTTCCAGGGCCGCGGTATACACAAGATGCCGCGGGCCGATGAACTGCTCGTACTTGTGGTGATCGCGCAGGACGTGGCACACGTCCTGGCACAAAAAACATTCGATGCACTTGCGGAACTCCTGCACGCGGTCGACATCCGCCTGGGCAATGGTCCACGTGCCGTCGGCGCGGTCGGGCTTGCGCGGCTTGAACGGTTTGATCTCTTTCTTGACCCGAAAATTCCAGGAAACGTGGGTCACCAGGTCGCGGATGGTCGGAAACGCCCGCATCGGTTCGATGGTGACGGGGCGAGTAAGATCGAGCTGGTCCAGGCGCGTCATGCACATCAGCTTGGGCATGCCATTGATTTCCGCCGAACAGGAGCCGCATTTGCCGGCCTTGCAGTTCCAGCGGCAGGCGAGGTCGTTGGCCTGCGTGGCTTGGATTTGATGGACGGCGTCCAGGACGACCATGCCTTCGGAGATGTCGGCCGTGTAATCGACGTGCTTGCCGGCGGTTTTTTCGCCGCGCCAGATGCTGAAGGTGGCTTTGGCCATGTTAACCTGTCTCAACGTTATTCTCTTGCCGCCACGATCGACCCCGCGGCGACTTAACACTTCCACACAAATCGGACACTTCTGGACACAATTGGACACTTTACAGCCATTGTCACCCTTCGGATATATTATACGCATATACACCAGTGGTGCATATCCGGCCGCCAGAGTCCGAGTTTTTTGTTCGTATCGCGTTCGCCTCGAATCGGCCTGTTTTCGGCAGTTTTCCAACTCAGGTCTCGATCAGGAACCGATTAGGATGCCATCAGGACTGGATCCGGATTGGATCAGACCGCGGTCAGGACACAGTCAGGACTGCCCCTTCTGGCCGGACTACGCACCACGGCGAACCGGCGGCGGTGGCGGATGTACACAAACCTGAAGCGCAAGTGAAGGACAATCTCTTCGCTCGCTCGCGCTTCGGGGCATGGGCCATGCCACAAAACCTTGCCGCACGCCTGCGTACCGAGTTCTTGTCTTTCATCCTACATCCTTCGTGCATCGACATTCGACATTCGTCCTTCCTTTGCGGCTGCCATTTTGGCAGTCGCTGCTGTCGTTGACATCGACCATTTGCCGCGATGCGTTCCGCCCTTGCGAAAATCGGCGGGTGGAACACTTCGCCGGCCGCCGCCGTAAGTCCAGCGTATACAACAGTTTACGCCACATTGCAACGCGGGAATTGCTCGGCCCTCCGAACGCGGGGGTTGGCACGCATCTCGCGGCCGTCCGAGCCGGGCGACCGCCATTTTTGTATGTCAACAGACGTATACACCAGCTAGCAACTATCGTGCCAATCGCGCCGAATCCGATGTTGAAGGAGACCCCACCGAGTTCGTCTCGGCCGGTGAATCAGGCTGGATGGCTAAAAACGGCCCGAACGCCCCCCTCTCGCATTCTCTCGTCAACGGCCGCCGGAGGTGGCCGTTGACGAGAGAATGGGCGGGCTAGGCTGTGGGGGCATCGGCTGTTCGCTTTTCAGCCTCCTTCACCTCCGTACTACATCGGCAGCGGCGCGGACTATCCCGCGGACTTTCCGCCCTACTACTCGGGGAGCGCGGTGGGGTCGCAAGTTCATCGGCTAAACGCTTGCGGCTGCCAGCCGCGAGGCGAGGGGCATTCATGTCCCTTTCCGGCTTGAGCCGGTGTTAGGCCCGCAGCTTTAGCTCGGGTCGATAGGGTCCACGATGCCTCGAAACTGGATTCTTTCGGAAATGCATGACAAGCCGAGCCTCGCCGCCGTCAAGGACGGCCTGACAAAATGGCCGGGCGGAAAAAGCGCCGCGCGGCGAAAGACGAAGCTTTTCGACGATCGAATGCTTACGCTCGCCTTGGAACGCCCGACGGAAACGGGGCTCGTGCCAGGGCATGTTGCATGACCGCCATGCAGCGGGCTGCGGCCGTTGAACCGGAACCGATTCGGGGGTACAATCAGAAGGTGCTAAGCGCTCGCTCGCCGCTCGCATCATTGTCGCAAGCCGGGAGGCCCGTCATGGCAACCGTCACCCCAGACACTGCAATTCCGTCAGCAGTTCCACTGCCGCCAGCGGATTGGACCGTCGCCGACTTGCTGGACCAACTGGGCGGCATACCGCCCGAACGGGTTCGCATGACGCCCTATCCGGGCACGGCAACCGAGAAGGACGTAATCGCCCTGGACGACCGGGGCGGCCCGCTCTGTGAGTTGATCGACGGCACGTTGGTGGAGAAGACGATGGGCGTGTACGAATCGTGGCTGGCGTGCCGGATTATTGCCATTCTCGGCCCGTTCGTCGAGCGGCACCGTCTGGGCATGGTCACGGGGCCCGACGGCTTTTATAAGCTTTTCGGCCGGCAGATCCGTGCCCCCGACGTGACGTTTGTCCGCCGCGAGCGGCTGCCCGACGGCCGCGTTCCCCGCGAGCCGATTCCGGCTCTTGCTCCGACGCTTCCCATCGAGGTGCTTTCTCCCAGCAATACCAAGCGCGAAATCGGGCGCAAGCTGCGCGAATATTTCGACGCGGGAGCCGAACTCGTCTGGTTCATCGATCCGGACACTCAATCGGCCACCGTCTATTCGACTCCCGATCAACCTCTGCAAGTCGGCCTCGAGGGCGTTCTCGGCGGCGGGGATGTCCTGCCCGGCTTCGAATTGTCGCTGCGGCGGCTGTTTTCCGAGTCGGAGATTTAGAGTCCCACCCTTACGCTTCGGCTTATGATGCGCCGCCTTACTTCATCTCCTCAATAACCGCTTGCAATTCCGCCGGCATTTCTTTCAGCGGCTCGCGGCGGATTTGCATCGCGCCGTCCGGGCCGCGGAAGGTGACGATGTTGAATTTGGCGCAGGCTTCGTCCTTGTTCGGACAATCATCGCGGAAATGGGCGCCGCGGCTTTCCTTGCGTTCCAATGCCGACAGCGTGATCGCCTGGGAGACCGTCAAAAGGTTCTTCAAATCCAGCGCCGTGTGCCAGCCGGGGTTGTAGTCGCGGTTGCCGGGCACGCCCACACATTGGTAGCGCTGCCAGAGTTTTTCAATGGTCCCCAGGGCGCGTTGCATTTCGTCTTCGCGCCTTACGATGCCCACCAGGTCCTGCATCGTGTCCTGAAGATCATATTGCAGTTGGAAGGCACTTCCGCGCTCGCGGTTCGCTCAAAGGGCGCAAGCGATTCGGCGGCACTTTGCTCGACCTGTTCGGCATTCACCTGGCCCAGAGGGTTCTCGCGGGCATACTTGGCGGCGTATTCGCCCGCCCGGCGGCCGAAGACCAGAAGATCGGACAGGGAATTGCCGCCTAAACGATTGGCGCCATTGATCCCCGCCGCGCATTCGCCGGCGGCGAACAGTCCCGGCACGTTGGACATCTGCGTGTCCGCGTCGACTCGCACGCCGCCCATGATGTAATGCGTGGTGGGGCCGATTTCCATGGGGACGGCGGTAATGTCAATGTTGGCCAGTTGCATGAACTGGTGGTACATGCTCGGCAGCTTCTTCTTGATGTGCTCGGCGGCGTTGGGGATTTTTTCCTTGATCCAGGAAATATCCAAGAATACGCCGCCGTGCGGGCTGCCGCGGCCCTCTTTCACTTCCCGCATGATGCGGCGGGAGACGTGGTCGCGTGTCAGCAGTTCGGGCGGGCGGCGGGCCGTTTTGTCGCCTTGGGTGTATCGCCAGCCCTCGTCTTCATTGTCGGCGGTTTGCTTTTTGTAGAGTTCGGGGATGTCGTCGAACATGAAGCGGCGGCCGTCTTTGTTTTTCAGCACGCCTCCTTCGCCGCGCACGCCTTCGGTCACCAGAAGCCCGCGGACGCTCGGCGGCCAGACCATGCCCGTGGGGTGGAACTGGATGAATTCCATGTCGATCAGCTCGGCGCCGGCGTAATAGGCAAGGGCGTGGCCGTCGCCGGTGCCCTCCCAACTGTTGCTGGTGATTTTGTAGGCGCGGCCGACTCCGCCGGTCGCCAGGATGACGGCCTTGGCTTGAAAAAGGAGGAAGCGGCCGTGCTCGCGCTCGTAGCCGAAGGCGCCGACGGCGCGGTCGCCGTCCTTAAGCAGCGACGTGATCGTGCATTCCATGTGGACGTCGATGCCTCGATGGATGCCGTGGTCCTGGAGCGTGCGGATCATTTCCAGCCCGGTGCGGTCGCCAACGTGGGCGAGCCGCGGGTAGCGGTGGCCGCCAAAGTTGCGCTGCAGGATGCGGCCGTCCTGCGTGCGATCGAAGACGGCGCCCCAGGCTTCCAATTCGCGGACGCGGTCGGGGGCTTCCTTGGCGTGCAACTCGGCCATCCGCCAGTTGTTCACATATTGCCCGCCGCGCATCGTGTCGCTGAAATGGACTTTCCAGTTGTCGCGGTCGTCGACATTGCCCATCGCCGCGGCCATGCCGCCTTCGGCCATGACGGTGTGCGCCTTTCCCAAAAGCGATTTGCAAACCAGGCCGACGGTAACGCCCGCGGCCGAAGCCTCGATCGCGGCGCGCAACCCGGCCCCTCCGGCGCCGATGACGAGAACATCGTAAACGTGGGTGGTGGAACCTGCCAGGCGGGGAGACTCTGCCATCTTAGTGCTTCTCCAATCGTGCGAACCGCCCATCGTACATTAAAAGATTCTCCAATCGTGCCAGATGTTCATGCTGCACAGGCGGATGTAGAGATCAGAGAATCCGACGACACAAAGGCTGCACCAGGCCCAGAGCATGTGCGAGCGATTCAGGCAGCTCACGCAGTTATACGCTTTATGGCAAACCGGTGATTTTGTCAACGAGTCGTTCTTGCCGCCGACGAGGTGGCGAAGCGAATGGCAGCCGAGCGTGTAGCCGCTCAGAAGACAGACGTTGACTGCCAATATCACAGTGCCCAGTCCGATGCCGAAATGACTCTTGCCACCGGCATAGACCTGGCCGGCGGCGTCGTGATCGAACCAAAGGGCCTTCCACACGTCCCATGCCAAGATGAACAAGAAGATCACCGCCAGATACATGAAATAGCGATGGATGTTTTGCAGGATGAGCGGGAGGGAGTTCTCGCCCCAGTACGATTTGCGCGGTTCGCCGACGGCGCAGGACGACGGGTCGGCCCAGAATGCCTTGTAGTACGCGCCGCGGTAATAGTAGCAGGTGAAGCGGAAGCCGCCGGGGGCCCAAAGGATCAGCAAGGCGGGCAACCAGGGCAGCCAGGCTGGAATCCAGCCGGGCTTCGCGCCGAACCACGCATGGGGCGAATCGCCGAAAAGCTCCGGCGAATAGAACGGAGACAGATAGGGGCCAAACGTATAATGCGCGTTTTGGAATGCCGCCCAGGTCGAATAGACAATGAAGGTCGTAAGGCCGCAGAAGACGGCCAGCGGCGTGATCCACCACAGATCGGTGCGGCCGGTTTGTCCGAAGCCGCGCGGCGGCAGGATTGTCAGCGACCGCCGGGCGGCCTCGCTTGCACTGCCGCCGCCGGGAGCAATCGTACTGGGTTGGGACATTGATCTACGTTCGGGATATGCAAAAACCACACTGAAAGAACAGATTCTAAATAGGAGGAAACGGTGCGTCAAGCGAGTACGGTCGAGGACTGCTGCGGGTGAAAGTGCGCGGAGTTTTCGCGCAGGAGTTTTCGCGCAAGGGAGCAAAGCCTTTCTTTGCGCCTTCGCGCCTGCGTGAGGCCGGTTCGGGTACCGCCAGAGTTTGTACTAGCCCAGGAATTGCGGTATAATTCGTCGGTGGTTTTGTTTTCGTGGAGGGTTCCGAAATGTCGCAGCAAACACTTGAAGAACGGGTATCGGCACTTGAGGAAGCTATGGCGTCGCTGATTTCCGGCAAGAACGGCGGTCCACCCTACGAAGAGTGGCGAAAAGAGTGGCGTCGCACTTTCGGAGTGTTTGACGGCAACCCCGTTATGGCCGAGATTCAGGAAGAGGGACGTAAGATTCGCGAAGCCGAGCGAGAGGCGATTCGGCAGGATCCAAACCCTTGATTATTCTCGACACGGATCATGTAGGTATTCTGCAGTTGCAGAGCCCGCAGGCGTCGCGCCTCGCGGCCAAAATCGATGCCTTGCCGGATGTTCTTTTCGTCACGACTGCCATAACCGCCGAGGAGCAAATGCGAGGATGGCTGGCGCTGATCCACCGCACAAACGATGTTTATAAACAACTGTCGGCTTACGATCAATTCATCGGCCTTTTCCAGTTTTTTGCAAAGTGGAAAGTATTGCCGTTCGATCAAGCCGCAGCCGACGAATTCGTCCGATTGCGAGCGCTAAGGGTACGAATTGCGACCATGGATTTGAAAATCGCCGCGACGGCTTTGGCAAGCGATGCCACGTTGCTTTCTGCCAACACCCGCGACTTCGAGCGAGTCCCAAACCTGCGGCTGGAGAATTGGCTTCGATGAAGCCGAAGACGAGTTACGATACGGGAATTCTCACTCGATCTCATGGATTCGCCCTGCAGTTAAGGCCCGACTTTGCCGAGGCGAAAGAGAACCTAAAGAGGGCGCAGAAGTCCGCGCAGGCCGGCAAGTAGTGTTCGAGGCTGCTGCCTTCAATCAGTCCAAACCGGGTCAACTGAGTCTGTCAGCGGCCACTGGCCGGTTGGTGGAAGACGAGCATCGCCTGGCCATCAATCTTTACCAGCCCCGCCGGCCGGCCCGCTTGGGCCAACTCCTGCAGGAGATGTTCGTCGTCGAGAGTTTGCCATAACGGCCGCGCCTTTGCGACGGCCAGCCTGCGGACGATGCCCGGGTCGGTTTGAATGCGCTCGATCACGACCTTCGCCGCTTGCCCCCGATCGAGCTTTGGAACGACTGGCGGCGGGGTAATCACAATTGGCGTGCGGGACGGATGCGGCGCCGAGCGTGGCAGGAGCAAGGCGGCAATGCCCGCCACAACGAACACAATTGCCGCGGCGCCGCCGCGGAGTGCGAACCGCCGCCTGCGCCGTTGCCGCGCAAGCCGGACCGCCATTTTCAGGATTTGCTCGCGCCGCCCGCGACCGCGAGGTGAAAGTTCCACGTCACTCATCGAATTCCTCGTATTCCTTCCTGGCAAGCTCGCGCAGCCGGCCTATGGCCTTGCGGAGCCGCCCGTCAACGGTTCCCACGGAAAGTCCAAGAGACTGCCCGATCCGCGCGAGCGTCCACGATTGTTGAAAGCGGAGATCGATCAAGCGGGCGAACTCGGGGTCGAGGGCCGCGATTTGCTGGCGGAGCCAGGCGAGCCGATCGGCCGAGTCGATATCCGCCGCTGGCGGCCCTCGTCCGCTCTCCGCCACCACTGCGGCTTCACGCCGCGCCCGGCGGGCCTCGGACTTCATCAGGTCGTAGGCCGTCGACTGAACGACCAACCGCAGCCACGCGCGAAATCGCCCTTCGCTTTCGACCGGCCGCACGCAGCGGACAATGCGCAGCACGGCGTCCTGCACGATGTCGAGACAGAAGGCCTCGTCGCGCCCCGTGGCGCAGCGGGCCTTCCGATAGAGCCAGTCGAAGTAGCGGCGGTAGAAATCCTCAATCGCGCGCTCGTCGCCGGCTGCCATCCCGCGGGTAAGTTGGAGGGGCGAGGTCGGCACGCCGCATTATTCCCTTTCAACGACTCACGGAGACTTTTCGCCCCGCGCCGCCAGCCGGGCCTTCAGGGTTTCGATCTCCGTCACCTGCTCGCTGAGCCGCTTGCGGGCGGCCGCGTACTCGCTCTCGGTTTCCGCCAATCGACCGTGCAGTCGGGCGAGATCGTCCTGGCTGCGGTTGCGGTCGGCAGCCATCTGGTCCCGCAGCTTGGCGCGTTCGGCCTCCATCTTGGTCGGTTCCAGCGCCGCCAGCACTTGCTGGACCGCTTCCGTTTGCTCCAAGTTGCCCCGAAAGATCAGCGTCTCGGTTGCCTCGTGGACCTTCATGAGGACATTGGTCGTCGACCCTTGGGCTTCCAACGCCGCTTGAACAAGCGAGAGGATGTTGTTCAAGTATTTGCGCGGTCGGGTTGGTCGGCGGGAATCAGGTGACTTAACCGGAAGACCGCCAGGTGCGGCGGCTCCGGGCGGGAAGGGGCCGCCGGGCGTACGCCCGGACCACCCATCCCCCCCATGCCGCCCATGCGGTTTTGCCCCATCCGAGCGCTATCGTCGGGCGGCGCGGCGAGTTTGAACAAATACACGCTCCCTTTTCCGCCTTCAATTGCTTCGATCGCGAGTTGAGGAAGTCGCCTTCTTGAGCACTTCGAGAAACTGTTGCAGGTCAACGTTTTTCAGCTCGATGTCCGGCAGCGGCGGATTGGGGTCCGCACATTGCGGATCGGGCACGACGACCGCCTGAAACCCCGGTAATGACTTCCTGAGAAAAGCGACCACCTCGCTTAGCGGCACACCGTGGAAATCAACCTCTTTGAGCACCGGATTATCGCTTTCGCCGGCCGCCGCCGGGCGGTGTGGCGATTGTTTCTGCTTTTCGGCGGAAAAGAGGGTTTTGGGACCTGCCAACAGGGCGAGCAACACGAACGCGGGGACAAAGTTCTTCATGGCGGAACTCCTGGAATGTTGTTGCGGAAAGGGCCGTGCCAGCAGAAACTCGATGTTGCACCGCCTCTGCTCCACCCTAATATACGACGCCGGGGGCCGTTTTTCGCTGGCCACGGCAACGATGGAGTCCCGTCGCATTAATCAAGCGGCGAGACGCCGCTTCTACGGGCCAGCAGCCGGTTTCGGATAGGCTCTAAAGCCGCGACTCCAACGGTTTGACGCGACCACGAACGTATACGTCCTCGTCCACCGGTTCGACGACAACGTCTTCCAGCGCCATTGCCGCCGCGATTGCGTCCACGCCCTGGCCGGCGATCGGGCTGCGGGCCGCCTCGCCGCCGGCAAGTTTGGGCGCAATGAACACATGGACTTCGTCGATCAGCCGAGCGTCGAACAGACTTCCCAAGAGCCGGCCACCGCCTTCGACAAGCACGTTGGTCATCCGCCGCTTGCCCAGCTCGTCTAGCAAACCTTCTAAGCGAGCTTGCTGCGTCTTCCCGGCGCGAACGTGTACTTCGCAGCCCGCATCTCGAAGCCGCGCGCAATCGGCTGCGGTTGCCTCTTCGCCAACGGCCAGCATCACCGGCACTTCCCTTGCCGTGCGGACGAGTTGAGAATCCAACGAGAGCGACACCCGCGAATCGACCACGATGCGCACCGCCGTTCGCGGCCCCGGCGGTCTCGCCGTCAAGAGCGGATCGTCCGCCGCGGCGGTTCCGCGGCCGACGATGATCGCGTCCACTCGGCCGCGAAGCTTGTGTGTCACTTGCCGCGAGGCGTGACCGGAAATCCAGCGGCTGTCGCCCGACCGCGTGGCGATCTTGCCGTCCAAGGTCATTGCCCATTTGGCAATGACCCACGGCCGACCGGTGAAAAGCAACTTCAGATAGGGGGCGTTGAGCTTCGCGCATCGCTTTCAAGCACGCCGACATGCACTTCCACGCCTGCCGCTCGAAGCTCGGCGAGCCCGCTGCCGGCAACTTGTGGAAAGGGGTCCGGCATTGCGGCTACGACGCGGGCGATGCCGGCCGCGAGCACCGCCTGTGTGCATGGAGGCGTCTTGCCGTGGTGACAACAAGGTTCCAGCGTGACATAGAGCGTAGCGTCGCGAGCCCGCTGGCCGGCAAGCTTCAATGCTTCGACCTCGGCATGAGGCCCGCCGAACCGCCGATGCCAACCCTCGCCCAGAATCTCCGCGCCGCGGGCAATCACGCAGCCGACCATAGGGTTCGGTTCGACCGCGCCTTGTCCTTGCGCGGCCAACTCCAGCGCCCGCCGCATGTGCCAAAGATCGAGCGCTGCCTGGTCCAAGGGTAAGCTCCTGCTATCGGGTCAACTGATTCACTCTGGATCATACCGTTCGCCGACAGCCATTGGAAGATAGAATAGCGCAAGGTCCCTCCGCTATGCTTCCTCACCTTCCCATCGACGAAGTCCTGCCGCAGCTCATCGCCGCACTGCGTTCATCGAATGCGGTCGTGTTGCGTGCGCCGACCGGTGCGGGTAAGACGACGCGCGTGCCGCCCGCGGTGTTGGACCATGTCGTCAAGGGGCCGGGCTCGGTGGTCGTCTTGCAGCCGCGGAAAATCACGGCACGGGCCTGCGCGCGGCGAATCGCCTTTGAACGCGGCGTACAGTTGGGCGGCGAGGTCGGCTACCAGGTCCGCTTCGACCGCTGCATGGGGCCGAAAACGCGGATTCAGGTCGTCACCGAAGGCATTCTCCTGCGGATGCTGCAGGACGACCCGTTCATCGAGCCGGTAGCGGCGGTGGTCTTCGACGAATTCCACGAGCGGAGCCTCAACAGCGACCTGGCCCTGGCGATGGTCCGCCGCGTACATGAGACGGTCCGCCTGGAATTGAAAATCGTTGTCATGTCAGCGACGCTGAACGCCGGGCCAATCGCCAATTGGTTGGGATGCCAAACAATCGAAAGCCAAGGCCGCCTGCACACCGTTGACATCAGCTATCTGGAAGACCCTCGGCAGCGGCCGTTGGCCGATCGCACGGCCGACGCCGTGGCGCAGATTCTGGAGCGCACGCCCGGCGACGTGCTGGTCTTTCTGCCCGGCGTGGGCGAAATCCGCCAGACCGCCCGGCGGTTGGAACCGCTGGCCGCAGCGCGGAACCTGGCCGTGCTGCCGCTTTACGGCGATCTGCCGGCGGAAAAGCAGGACGAGGTTCTCGGCCCGATAGGACGCCGCAAGGTTGTGCTCTCGACCAATGTTGCGGAAACCTCGCTGACGATCGAAGGCGTCACCGCGGTGGTCGATACAGGGCTGGCGCGGTCGCTTCGCTTCGATCCGAACGTCGGCATGGACCGCTTGCAGCTCGTGCCCATCTCGCAGGCGGCGGCCGACCAGCGGGCAGGCCGCGCCGGGCGGACGCAGCCGGGCGTGTGCCTGCGGCTCTGGCCGGAGCGGGCCCACCGCCAGCGGCCGGCCGCCGAGGAACCGGAAATCCGCCGGCTCGATCTTGCCGGTCCACTGTTGGAGCTGCGGGTCTGGGGCGAGCGCGACCCGGCCGCGTTTCCGTGGTACGAGCATCCGCCACCTGCCGCAGTTCAGCAGGCCGAGTCTCTGCTGACGCTTCTCGGTGCGATCAGCGGCGACGGGAGCGTTACTGAAGTCGGCCGAGCAATGGCCCGGCTGCCTGTGAGCCCGCGACTGGCCCGGATGCTGATCGAGGGGAAGCAACTAGGCCAGGCAGATGCCGTGGTATTGGCGGCGGCGCTGTTGAGCGAGCGCGATCCGTTCGGCCGCGGCGAAGAAGCCGATAACCGGCGCGGTGGTGATCGGCCGCGGGCTGCCGCCGCATCCGATTCGGATGTCTGCGATCGTATCGCAGCCCTGGAGGAATTCGAGGCCGCGGGCCGCCTCGATTCGCCACTGGGGCGGATCCATCGCAGCACCGCCCAATACGTGTTGCACGTGCGAGACCAACTGCGGCGCGAGTTGCGAAGCGCTCGTAGCACCGGCTCTAGCCGGAATCCAAACATATTGCCGCCCGAAGGCCGTACTAGGAGCGCGGACGCCGTGCGCCGCGCTTTGTTGACCGCCTTCCCCGACCGGCTCGTCCGCCGCAGCGGGCCCGGCAGCCGTTTCGGGCGAATGGTCGGCGGTCGCGGAGTGCGCGTAGCAGACTCCAGCGCGGTCCGCGACGCACCATTGTTTTTGGCCGTGGATGTTGACCGCGGCGAATCCGAGGCGCTGGTGCAACTGGCGTCGGCCGTCGACCGAGAGTGGCTGCCGCCGGAATGTGTTTCGGTGCGAACGGAGGTCGAGTTCGACGCCGCGGCCGGGCGGGTGATCGCGCGGCGGCGGGTCTATTGGCAAGACCTGTTGCTGGAAGAAAGCCCGGCGCCGTTGCCGGACGGCGACCAGACGGCCGCCATCCTCGCGGCCGCAGCGGCGGAGCGATTCGACGAAGTCTTTCCCTGGGACGACGCGGAAACGGCCGGCTACCTCAACCGTGTTCGCTGTTTGGCCGGCTGGATGCCGGAGATGCAACTGCCGGCCTTCGACATCGAGACCGTTAAGTCGATCTTGCCGCAGATTTGCCATGGCTGCCGCTCGCTGGGCGAAGTTCGCCGCGCCGCCTGGCTGGGACATTTGCAGGGAATGCTCACGCCGCAACAACAGCAGACCGTCGCGCGGGAAGCGCCTGAGCGGATCGAGGTGCCCAGCGGCAGCCGCATCAAGCTGCACTACGAGCCGGGCAAGCCGCCCGTTCTGGCGGTGCGGATCCAGGAGATCTTCGGCATGTTGGAGACGCCGCGGATCGCCGCCCGCCGCGTGCCCGTGCTTTTGCACCTGCTGGCGCCCAATCACCGTCCGCAGCAAGTGACCGACGACTTGGCCAGTTTCTGGCGAACGACCTACCATCAGGTCCGCAAGGACTTGCGGCGGCGCTATCCCAAGCACGCCTGGCCGGAGGACCCCTACACGGCGACGGCGGAACGCAGGCCGAGGTAGTTCCCTTGTGAAACAGCACTTACCATCCGGTCGCGTCGCTGCTTGCGGCGGCCGCCCTCTGTTTGTTGGGCGGGTTCGCCGCGCGGCGGTTGCCCTCGAGCGCGACGTGAAACCTACGGCTCTGTCTGGCAGTAGCGCATCGAAGGACGTTACGTTTCTCGCATTCTCGCAATTGGCTTGCGCGGAAGCGACGTAGTTGGGGGGAACATGCAAACGAACAAGTGCATAGAAACGCCATTGTGCCGGCCCCACTTGCTTGAACGTGGACGGTTCCGAATCTAGAATGCGATGGTTCTTGTCGTGTTCTCAATCCTGAAATCGAGGTGCCGCCTGCCAGCCATTTCTCATCGGCCTTAGGTGACCTGGGCACATCAAAGGAGGCATTTGGCCATGAACAACGATTTAAATCTCACCTGCGCGGCGCAGGCCGCCGATGCCGATAAGCAACAGTCGTTACCGGCCAGCAGCGATGCCACGTCAGGGCCTCGCACGGGCGATTCTCAATGCAGCGCTGGCGGACGCGCCTGGCCGCGCCGCTGGCGGCTGGCGTTTGACTGTGCGGTGGTGGGCGGCCTATCGGCGATCCTGGCGCTTTGGCACTGGAACAAAGCATATACCGCCGTGTCGCTGCTGCAGATCAGTGCGGCGCAGCAGGCAATCGTGTTTCAGACGGAGGATCGGTCGCAAAACTCCTTTGAAATCTACAAGGGCACGCAACAGCAGTTGCTCACCAGCGACGTCGTGCTGACTTCCGCGCTTCGCAAACCGGAGGCCGCCCGCTCGCCGGTCATTCAGAAAGAAGCCGATCCGGTTCGCTGGCTCGCCAACAATCTGCGCGTCGAATATCCGGGCAACGCCGAGGTCATGCGCGTCAGTCTGACGGGCACTAATTCGGACGAGGCGGCCCTGCTGGTTCGGGCCGTCGTCGAGGCCTACATGAACGGCGCCGGCGATGCGGACCGCCGTGAAAAACGCGACCACTTGGCCGAATTGGACAAGCTGTATAACGAAAAATCGAATCTGCTGCGGAGTAAGAGGATGGAGATGAAGCAACTTGAGGAGACGTTGAAGACCGGCGACCCCGGCACGCTGAACGTGAAGCAGCAGATGGCCATGCAGGAGTACGCGGAAGCCAGGAACGACTGGAACCGCCTGCGGTCCGAATTGGAGCGGGCCAAGAGTGACTTGGAGCTGAAGAAGCGGATCGGCACGCCCGACAAAAAAGACCTCGCGCCGGAGACCGCGGAATTGAAGGCCCGCATCGACATCCTGACGGCCCAGGAAAAAGCGGCATCCGCTGACCGTGACGCCAAGCGAGAGATGGCCGAGAAATTTGGCAATTCGTCGATCGACGTGGAGATGATGCGGAGCGAGCTGATGGAGCTGGAAGCGATCCTCAAGCCCATCGCCGAGAAGCGCGACAAACTCAGCGTTGAACTCGGCTCCATGCCGCGGATCAACGTCTTTCAGTCGACCGAGGCGCCCATGTCGCCCGATATTGTTCTGGCGCTGCCGGAGATCAATCCAAGACTTCGCCAACTCCTGTTGAACGTCCTCGCGGTACTCGCGGCAGCCCTTATCCCGGCGTGCCTCGCCCTTTGCCGGACGGGGCGGGAGCGGATGCTGCTGGTTTTGATGCTGCTCATTGTGGCAGTCCCGGCGGGGATCTTCCTCTGCCCGTTTCCTGGGATTGCCTTTCCAGTAGCTGCGGGAGTCGCCATTTTCTGGGGTGTTTGCGACGCTGCTTTTGTCGGGTTGCGCCATTAAAATAAGCGCGCTCCCCTTGGCGGATCGCTAAGCTTGAGGCTGCGAGAGTTGGCATAAACGCAGGCATAAGCCCGCCAATTCGCGGGCGGTTGTCCTAGCTGTCCTACTCTTCCGTCCTGCACCCCCTTGCAGCGATTTCCGGGCATTCCTATACTATTGGGTCTATGTTTTAATAGCCCAAATTGCGGGGACACGGCTGGACCGCACGCCCACGTTTCGGGAATGTTCACTGCCAAACGCAGCGAATGGGAGATCGACAACTATGTCTATGGACAAAAGCCTGCGCGTGCGCAGCGGCATGACCAGGTTGCGGAGTGTTTTAACCCGCGGCGAGCGGATCCAAAAGCTCAAGGACGCCGAACGTTGGAAGGAAGGCGACAGCCCCTTCGGGCTGGCGAAGGTCCGCGTCTACAAACTGGCGATGAAGAAAAAGAAGAAGAAGGCCAAGGAAGGAGAGGAAGGCGCCGAGGGAGCGGCCGCGGCTGCTCCGGCCGCGGACGCCAAGGGCGCGGCAAAAGCCCCTGCCGCCAAGGCGCCGGCAGCCAAGGGGAAGAAGTAGCGCTGTCTTTGTGCATCACGGCGGAGCGTGATGAGTACTATGATCGACTTCAAGCTTCCGGAACTCGGCGAAAACGTCCATAGCGGCGACGTGGTGAGCGTGCTCGTCCACGAGGGCGACGAGATCGCCGCCAACGGCGGCGTCGTCGAAGTGGAAACCGACAAAGCGGTGGTCGAGATTCCCTGTCCGCACACCGGCCGCGTGACCAAGCTGCACGTCAAGAAAGGCGACACGATCAAGGTCGGCCAGGTGTTGCTCACGCTTGCCAGCGGTGACGAGGCGAAAGCGCCGTCGGCCGCTGCTCCGGCGGCCCCGGCGGCGCAGCCAACTAAACCAGCTCCGAAGGCGCAAGCGGCCGTTGCTCGGGCGCAAATGGCCGCTGCGCCTTCTCCGGTCGCCGCAGTCGCCAAACCGCAAGCGGTATCGCCTGCCCCCGCCGCTGCCGCCGTGCTAGACCACAACGGTCCCATACCCGCCGGACCCGCCGTGCGGCGAATGGCCCGCGAGCAAGGCGTCGATCTGGCAACGGTCGCGGGAAGCGGCAAGCACGGCCGCATCACGATGGAAGATGTTGCGGCGGCAAAAGCAGGACGGACATCCGAGTCCGTCGCCACACCAAAGACGGACTCGGAGGTCCATCCCACAACGATTTCGACGGACGTGGCAGTCCGTCCCGCGGCCAAGCCCGCCGAGGCGGGAATCCAACTCGCCGACGGCGAATCTAAGGACGCCTGGGGACCGGTCCGCGTGGAGAAGATTTCCCGCATCCGCCGCACGATCGCCGAGCAGATGGCACGTTCGGCCGCCACCATCCCGCACGTCACCAATTTCGACGACGCCGACGTGACCGAACTGGAGCGGCTCCGCCAGACCGTGCCAGCCGGACAACTCGGCCAGAACGTGAAGCTTACAATGATGCCCTTCTTGATGCGGGCGGTGGCGATGGCCCTGCGGCGGCATCCGACCTTGAACTCCATTTTCGACTTGACCAACGACCGTATTATTTACAAGGAATACGTCAACCTGGGCATCGCCGTCGATACGCCCCGCGGCTTGGTCGTGCCCAACATCCGCGGCGCGGAGAGGATGTCGATCCTGCAACTGGCCCAGGCGCTGGGGTCGATCGCCGAGCGTGCCCGCGGAGGGCAGTTCGCCGTCGACGACCTCCGCGGCGGGACGTTCACGATCAGCAACCTCGGCGCGGTGGGCGGGCACTACAGTACGCCGATCATCAACTTTCCGGAAGTGGCCATTTTGCTGCTGGGCCGGGCACGCTGGCTGCCAGTCGTCAGCGGCAAAAGCCACGACCGCCTGGAAAACCGGCTGATGATGCCGCTGAGCCTGTCATTCGACCATCGTCTGGTTGACGGCGCCACAGCCGGCCGCTTCCTGAACGAAGTCATCCGCAACCTGGAATCGCCCGGCATGATGTTGCTGGCGTAGAAAGTTTTCAGTGTTCTGTGTTCAGTAAAGCGCGGTCGTCGCCTGAAAGCACGGAACGCCGAGTGCTGAAAACTGAACACTGAAAACTGAACACTATGGAAACACAACTCCTCGTTCTCGGCGGCGGGCCGGGCGGTTACGCCGCGGCGTTTTTTGCGGCCGACCTGGGAATGCACGTCACTCTGGTCGATCAGGAGCCGCGGCTGGGCGGCACTTGCCTGCTCCGCGGCTGCATCCCGTCCAAGGCCCTGCTGCATGTGGCCAAGTCGATGACCGAGGCCCTTCACCTGGCCGATTGGGGCGTGAAGTTCGCCAAGCCGTCCATCGACTTGGCCGCCATGCGTACGCGGAAGGAGAAGGTCATCGCCACGCTCACGGGCGGCCTGAAGCAGATCGCCGGAAAGCGCAACGTGAAGGTCGTGCAGGCCAAGGGCACGTTCGAGGACGGCTGCACGTTGCGGCTGCAACCGGTCGGCAACGCTCCACTGGCCGACGACCGCATCCGCTTCCAGAATTGCATCTTGGCGAGCGGCTCGCGGCCCTCGACGATTCCCGCCTTCAAGCTGCCCACGCCGCGGGTGATGGATTCGACCTCCGCGCTGGAACTGCCGGACATTCCCCAGTCGCTGCTGGTGGTAGGCGGCGGCTACATCGGCCTGGAGATGGGCACCGTCTACGCCGCGCTGGGCACGCGGGTGAGCGTCGTCGAGCTGACCGACGGCCTCTTGCCCGGGGCCGACCGCGACCTGGTCCGCCCGTTGCACAAGAAGCTGGCTGGCGATTTCGCCGAGATCATGCTCAGCACAAAGGTCGTCTCGATGGCCGATAAGGGCCAAGCTATTGAAGTCACTTTCGAACCTGCCGCGGGCGGCGAGCGCAAGATGCAGCAATACAGCCGCGTGCTCGTCTCAGTCGGCCGTCGGCCCAACAGCGACGGCATCGGGCTGGAAAACACTAAGGTGCAAATCGACCGCCAGGGCTTCGTGCAGATCGATCCGCAGCGGCGGACCGCCGAGCCGCGGATTTGGGCGATCGGCGACGTGGCCGGCCAGCCAATGTTGGCGCACAAGGCGGGCCACGAAGGCCGTTCGACCGTCGAGGCCATCCTGGGGCACGACGTCGCCTTCGCGCCGCGGGCGATTCCCGCCGTCGTCTTCACCGATCCGGAAATCGCCTGGGCCGGCCTGACCGAGACCGAGGTCAAGGCTCAGGGCCGCACGGTGGAAGTCGCCCAATTCTCTTGGGCGGCCAGCGGCCGCGCACAAGCAATCGGTCGCACGGAAGGGCTGACAAAGTGGCTCATCGATCCAGCCAGCGATCGCGTGCTGGGCTGCGGCATCGTTGGCGCAGGCGCGGGCGACTTGATCGCCGAGGCCGTGCTGGCAATCGAGATGGGCTGCTCGGCCCGAGACGTGAGCGAGACGATCCATCCCCATCCCACGCTCAGCGAGACAGTGGGTTTCGCCGCCGAGGTCTATTACGGCACGGCCACCGACCTTTATCGTCCGCGGAAGACGCACGGGAAATGACGACGCGCAAATTCCTTCCGGCTGAAGAAGCCATCGCCCCGCTGTTCGTCGGCATCGACCTTTCGCGGCGCGAACGTCAAGCTGCGGCTGGTCGATAACCTCGGCCGGGCGCTGGCTGTAGTCCATCCCAACGGAAAGCGCAAGCGGCCCCGAAGAGACCGCCCGTCGGATGGGGCATACCTCGAATTCCTTTCGTTTTCTGGGTAGCCGATGGGGACATCCGCGCTCTGTTTTCGCGCGGCATATCATGGTAAAATGAATGCATGACGGCGAGCACGGTAAGTCAAGAAACTGAGATTCTCTCTCGGGTGATCGCGCCCGACAATCCGAACTTGTCCTCGGAAGCGGCACGATCCATCCTCGCGCTAAGGTTCAGCGACGCGGACAACGAGCAGATGAACGCGTTGGCGGCCAAGGCCCGACAAGGCGATCTTGACTCGCAAGAAGAGTCCTTGCTGAACGCGTACTTGGTCGTAGGGTCACTGGTTGACCTAATGCACTCCAAAGCGCGCTTGTCGCTGGCGAAGAATCGGGCATGAGCCAGATGGCAAAGCAGCAGACGATGCGAGAGGCAGTTGCCCGGCGGCCCGCGTTTCGTTGCGAGTACCTGCCAACTGCCGGAGCGTTGGACATCGCTACCGTTTCAACTGGACCATGTTATCGCCGAGAAGCATGAAGGTCAAACCAGCTTGGACAATAGCGCCTACGCGTGCCTGCATTGCAACTCGTTCAAGGGACCGAATCTTGCCGGCCATGACAAGGACACCGGCGAGACCGTCCGGCTGTATAATCCTCGACTCGATCAATGGGACGATCACTTTTATTGGGATGGTGCGCGGCTCCGCGCACTAACCCTAATTGGGAGCGTGACTATTGCAGTCCTTCGAATCAACCTGCCTGAACGAATTGCCGTCCGAGACTCGCTTATGGCGGAAGGAGTCTGGCTGCTATAATCCAGCGCTGTTCGGCCAACTTGGCATCACGCCAACGCGCCGGACCTGCGCGATGGCACGATATCTCGACAGTCCGTAATTCGTGCTGTAGACTCTTGAATCATGTCCCAGTCCCGCACCTTCCTCCCCGCCGCCGAAGCCATCGCCCCGCTGTTTGTCGGCATCGACCTGGGGGGGACGAACATCAAGCTCGGGCTGGTCGATAACCTCGGCCGGCCGTTGGCGTGGGAGTCGATCCCCACGGAAAGCGCAAACGGCCCCGAAGAGACCGCTCGGCGGATGGGTCACGCCGTCCGCGCGATGATCGCCGCCGCCAAGCTCAAATCGCAAGACATCGCCGGCGTCGGTTTGGGGCTGCCGGGCATTCTCGACATCCCCGGCGGGCGGATCGTCCGCGTGGTGAACATGAAACGCTGGGACGGCTTTCCCGTCCGCGATCGCGTCGCCTGGCACTGCGGCCTGCCCGCTGCGATGGCCAACGACGCCGATGCGGCCGCCTATGGCGAATACTGGGCCGGCTCCGGCCGCGGCTTCAACAGCATGGCCCTGTTCACACTCGGCACGGGCATCGGCTGCGGCATCGTGGTCGGCAACCGCGTGCTCAGCGGCGAGCACAGCCACGGCGGCGAATGCGGACATACGATCATCAATTGCAATCCCGACGCCCGCATGTGCGGCTGTGGACGCCGCGGACACCTCGAGGCCTACGCCAGCGCCACGGCGGTCGTGCAACGGACGCAGGAGGCGATGAAGAACGGCCGCGCGACTTCGCTCGCCGCAGCGGTCGCGGAGGGCCTGCCGCTCACGCCGGAGCTGCTCTGCAAGGAGGCGGAAAACGGCGACGCGCTCTGCCTCGATCTTATCGACGAAACGGCCGACTATCTGGCCGCGGGCATCGTCAACGTGATGCACACCGTCGATCCCAGCGGCATCCTGCTGGGCGGGGCGATGACCTTCGGCGGCGCCGACAGCGAAGTCGGCCGCCGCTTCCTGGAGCGCGTCCGCGGGCAGGTGCAGATCCGCTCTTTCGACATCCTTTCCGGCCAGACCGTGATTGACTTCGCCACGCTCGGCGGCGACGCAGGGTTCATCGGCGCAGGAGGGATAATGAAGTTGAAGCTGGAAGACTGAGTCCAGATCCGCCAAGCAATGAAAGCTTCCCGCCCCGGCGAGAGTTGTTGCCCATGCGGCGACCCGGGGCTATGATTGATTAACGGCGATTGAAACTCCAAAGCCGCGAGGTCGGTTTATGGAAGCGACTGTGAAAGCCGTGTTTCGCAACGGCGTATTTGTTCCCACGGCCGACTGCGATTTCCCTGAAAACACTGAAGTCCAAGTTTCCATTCAGGGACCGCCGCGCGAAAGAGACCCGAAGATTATCGACCGCGGCCGCGGGCCGGAGATCGCCGGAACACGGATCACCGTGTTCGACGTAATGGACTACTTGAAGCATAACTGGCATCGGGACCGCATCGCCATGCTCTTCCGCTTGTCGTCCAGCGACATCCAGGCGGCGATCGATTACATCGAAGCACATCGCCCGGAGGTTGAAGCGGAATACCAGAGCATCCTCAATCGGCACCATAGCTATCGCTACCCTCCGGACGTGCAGACCAAGCTGGATGCGAGCCATCGGAGATTTGTTGCGTTTGTAAACGAGCTTCGCCGCGGGAAAGTGCAGGGAGAGCGCGACGATGCTGAGGATCTTAGCTGACCACAACGTCGAAGGGCACGTCGACGCGCTGGTCAGTATCTGCTCCTCACCGGAATGGGCAGATATTTGGACAGCGTTGGCCTGTCAGGTCGATACTTTCGAGCGATTGGGCCTGCCCGACGATACAGATGATATTGAGCTTTGGCAATTCTGCCAAGAGCGCGGCATCGTTCTGATCACGGGAAATCGAAATGCCGACGGCGCGACTTCCTTGGAGAGGACAATTCGTAAGTTTCGCAACGACCAGAGCCTACCGGTCCTCACGATCCGATCAGCGATCCGGATCGATTGCTGATTGATCGGGATTACGCGCACGCTGTGGCAGCGAAGTTGCTTGAGTATTTGTGGGATTTGGTGAGCGTTCTGGGGACTGGGCGATTGTATATTCCATGAAGATTTGCGGTATTTGCCAAACACTTGCTCTGAGACCTCCGTTCAGCGTGACAGTTATCGCCAGTGCCCCGAATGCCGTTGCGTGCAATTCTCGCATGTTCGTGGTATCTTGGTGATACCTTTGGGTAAGCGCTCGGTTGGCGAACCAAAGGGCCGACAGAAGTTGATGCGCGGAGCCATAATAATGGAGCTTCCTGATAGTTTGAAGCAGTTTGCTGCTGAACTTCGCGATTACTGGACGCGGTGGGTTGCGGAGCGCAAGCAGCACGCAGCGCAGCGTAACCACCAGGCGGCGTTAGCGTCGTATCGCGCGGCACAAGCCAAATGGCTGGAATTGAGGGACGATCTTCGTTCAATAATTGAGGGGGCGAAAACATTTCGTGGACTGAGCCGAGACGATGATCCTCGAATCGCCTTGCAGCTAAAGAATGAAGAGCGAGTGTTCTTTGTTGGGGATGGCTGCGCGTTGATCGAACCGCGACGGGCCCCCGGACACTACGTTGGTGGATATCAGGGATTCTCAGTTCGGGTTTGTAAGGGCGTCAGTTACCACGTTGGCGCTAGTCGTGGCACATTCGAGCCAGGGGAGGAACGCCCCACTCCAATTGATGTGGGCATCGCCACTTTCACAAATCAACGTGTGGTTTTTCAGGGTCCGAAACAAGCGCGGGAGTGGGCATTCGGCAAGATGCTCGGATACCACCGCGATGAGCGGTCGCCGTGGACGGCGATTCACGTCTCGAACCGGCAGAAGGTGTCGGGCATCTTGTATGACGAGGCGCATCAACTCGAAGTCCGGTTTCGATTCGAGTTGTGCTTGCGCACTTCAACGGGACCGTGCCGGAACTCATCAAGCACATTCAGACGGAGCTAGCGAATCACGAACGCAACTCTCCCCAGGCACCGAGCCTACTCGTTCTCGCTGCGCCAAATGGCAACGCAGCTTCGCGCGGCGCGGAAAGCCAACACCGCTAAGAAAAACGGTGTGAGCAGCTCGCCCGCGCGTTGCGATTTAGGCTTCCGCCGCCGGCTCGATCTTCTCGGCCTGCGCGACGCCCGCCGCCTTCAGCCGCCAGCACCAGACGGCAAGCAGCGTCGCCGCGCCCAGCAGCACCGCGGCGGTCGTCTGGTGCAGCGTGGTGATCACCGCGTGCAGCGCGGGTTGCATCGCGTCGGCGGACCGCAATCGCTCGGCCGACGGCGACTGGACGGCCGGCGGCGTCCGCACCGCTAAGGAAACCGCGCCCAGCAACAATTGCACGACCACAACGGCAATCAATGCCACGCCGCCGCGCGCGAAGACGCGGACTTGCGGATAAAGCCCCCAGAGCCGTGCGCCCACAACGATCGCGAAGATGGCGACGAAGATGGCCATGGTGATGTGTTCCATCTGGCAAACGTTTTTTTGCCGCAACAGCGCGCCCAGCAGCGTTTGCAGCAAAACGGCCGGCACAAGTAGCATGGAAAGCACGCGGTCCGTCCGGCTGCAAGAGACTTCCGTTTCCCGCCGCCACGACAGCAGCACCGCCACGGCGACCATTCCCGCCAGCACGACGTGGGCGAAGAAACCGTGAATGACCGCCAGATTGACGTTGTTCTCAGTCACTCGCAATCCGCCCATAACGCCTTGGACAGCTACGCCAATTCCCACGAGCCAGATCAAGGCAAGTGCCCCAATCGGGCGGCGGCGGATCGTCAGCAGAATCGCCAGCGTGAGCGTGGTAAGGCCGACGACCGAGCCGAGCAGCCGGTGGCTGTGCTCGTAGAAAATGCCGCCGGTCATCTTGGCCAGCGGATAGAGGAACATATTGTAGCCGAAGGTGCCGGGCCAGTCGGGCACGGCCATGCCGGCGCGGAAGCCGGTAACGAGACCGCCCAAGAAGATCAGCAGCAACATTGCGCCGCAGGCCGTCCATGCGAACCAAGCGGGCCATCGGGCAGTAAGCAAAGTGGCCTGCTTTGGGGGTTGGACATTAATCATCATTTCGCGTATCATAAGGGGTTTGCGTTCGGCGGCGACTTTGGAGCCGTAAGCCGCGCTCACCGCATCCTTACAGTTTATTCGCTTCCCCAAAGTACATTCAAGCATTGTTCGTAGTACCGGCTTTAGCCGGAAGACGGATTCCGCCTAAAGGCGGTACTACGAGCGCCCGCTCGGAGTTCCCGGTTCTCCGCTTTCATGATTTTGAAGCCCTACCTAGAGCTCGCGAAAATCCGCCTCAACGCGATGGTCCTGGTCACCACGGCGGTCGGGTTCGTGCTCGGTACGCCGGGGCCGCTGGATCAGGCAGCGTTTGTAAGGCTTTTTTGGACGATTTTGGGCACAGGGCTGGCCGGCGCCGGGGCGAGCGCGCTGAACCAGCTTCTGGAGATTCGCCGCGATGCCCAGATGCAGCGGACTTGCCGCCGGCCGTTGCCCGCCGGACAAATCTCCGCGCAACATGCTTTGCTCTTCGCCATGCTGACGTCGTTGGCCGGCGTGGGCGTTCTCAACGAGCTGGTCAATCCGCTTACGGCCCTGCTGGGACTGGCGAACATCGTCATCTATGCCTTGATCTATACGCCGCTGAAGACGCGGACCTCGCTCTGCACGCTGGTCGGCGCGGTTTGCGGCGCGTTGCCGCCGATGATGGGCTGGACCGCCGCGCGGGGCCAGTTCGGCTCAGGCGCGGTGCTGTTGGGTGCGATCCTCTTTCTCTGGCAGATACCGCATTTTTTGGCCCTCGCGTGGATGCTTCGCGACGACTACGCCAAGGCCGGCTTCCGCATGTTGCCGCTGATCGATCCGCAAGGACATCTGACCTGCCTGATGATCGTGCTCTACTCGCTCGCCCTGCTGCCTATGGGTCTGGCGATAACGTTCAGCGGCATGGCCGGATATTTCTTCGCCGCCGCGTCGCTGCTGCTCGGCATGGGGATGCTGCTCTTGTCGCTGGCGCTGCGCCGCATGAAGACGCCGCGGAACGCCCGGCGGGTTTTTCTGGCGAGTCTCGTTTATCTGCCGCTTTTGATGGCGTGCATGGTGTTGGACGGGCGGCCGCGCGAAGGCATGTCCTCACCGGTAATCGCCGACTCACAGCCGGCCAATGTCTCAGCGGCATCGGCGGCAAGCTGGCAGCCCCCTGCCGCGCTGGCCGCGCGGCCCGTCGAGGCACGATGACTGCGCCGCATACGTCCCGTGCCGCGGCGCGTCACCAGCATACGTCCAGGCCCAGGTTCGCGCCGTGATAGAGAATGCCGCTGTCGAGATTGGTCTGCGTCGTGCCGGCTATGAGGTCGGTCTGCCCGATCTGATTAAGCGGCTGTGCGACGTTGTTGATGTACATCACCTCGTAACCAAAGGTGACGGAAACATGCTTGTCTACCTGGATCGCGCCGTTCAACCCGGCCTCGCCGAAGTAGGAGACGCGGCAGAGATTGGCGCTGGCGGCGCCGGCGACGTTGCCCGGATCGGAAAATTCCGCGGACGAGTTGGCGTTGTTTATCGCCCCGCCCACTTTGAAGTAGCCGCCGATGCTCCAACTGCCGTCGTCGGGCCCGAGCCGGCCGTCCAGTCCCGTCTGCCAGCCGAAGAGGTGATTCCAGGTGACGATTGATTCCGACGCCAGCTTGTCCGTGACCCCGGAAGTGCCGGTAACGAAGTAACGGTCGTTCATGTCGATCCAGCGAAAACCGGTGAGGAAGTCGATATTGCCGATCAGTCGCTTGCGGAGGTTGATTTCGCTGCTGTGCAGCACGGAAGTCAGGTCGAAGTAGCCGTCCAATAGCGGCTCGGAAATGAGGCTGTCAACGGGCAGCAAGGCCACTCCGCTCGGCAACTGGGCATTGTTGAATCGCCGCGTGACCGACCAGCCGTCGACGGCAAAATAGTTCAGTTCCAACCCCAGGCCTTCGCAATCAGTCACAACGAAATCGATCCGCGGCCCGACCTTGGGGAAGAATTCCATCGTGTTGCCGGTAAGGAGGCTGTTGCCCGTGGTGGGGTCAGTGAGCAGCGGCACCGACGTGGGCGCGGCGCGGTGCAGGTAGACGGCTGTTGCATCGACCCGCCACGTGCAGCCGGCGCAGCGATCGCACAAGTCGCTGAACTCCGGCCCAAAGATAGAAAAGATCGGATCGGCTTCCACATAGCCGGGGTTATCGGCGTAGCAGCAGTTGTTATCGTGGCAGAAGTCCTGTGGCTGAAAACCCGGAAATCCGGCTTGGCCGCATTGCGCGGGCATCCCGCCGCTTGAGCAGCCGGCTTCGCAGGAGCAGCCATAGGGGCCGCAGGCCTCTGCCGCGCGTGCCCCGTCCGCCACCAGGCTCAGAAGCAGCAGCCCGATGACAAGTGTGATCTTCCTAGTGGCCGTCATGTCCGTCTCCTCGTGAGGTTGCCGCCGTCAGGACCGGCAAAGTCGTGCAAGTCGATAGCATCCTTACAAACGGATCGGCCGGAATTACCGCCACGGCAAGGAAATTCGATGCAGGCGGCACAAATTGCGCAGTTTGCCCAGACGCCGCCGGGCATTGCGGCACGAAAGGGTACGGTTTCTCGCGGTGCATCTCGTCGCGGTTTACCGCCCGATTTATTCTTCGCGATTTGAACATGAAGGTTTCCCCCGTGTTTTCGGCCATTTTCCAACCTTGCGCGAGTAGAGTCGAGAGGTGGCGCGGTGGGGTAGGTTTCGGCATAATTCCGTTTCAGGGTTTCCCCGTTCGGGTCTCAATAGCCGCATACCGTGCTCCGTCTCCATCTCCCGCTCGTCGAACCGGACGGGCCGATTTACAGCATCCGGCTCTCGGACAAGGGTCATGAGTTCGCCCACGAGTGACGACGCTGGAAGCGAGTCAGGTTCACCAAGCCGAGCTTCCGCTCCAGATAGGTGTCGGGGAATTGGCGATACCCTTGATTTCTGACTTTGAACTTCCGGCGTAGCCACCGACGGACCCGGTATCGGACGTGATCATGCACGATCTCGAACGCCGGGGTGTAGGTTCCGTAACCGAAGTAGTTGGCCCACCCGTGCAACACTCCGTTGACTTGGTAGACTAACGCTTCCGGCCGGATGAACGTCGGCAGTTTGCCGACCAGCTCGTTGAGCCGCCGGCAGACGCCGAGCACCTTCTTGTGCGAGGGTTTCGCACCGATGTAGGCCCCGCCGGTTCGCGGCGAGTACATCCGACCGAACGTATACCCAAGGAAGTTGAACGATTCGGCAGGCAGGCGACAGACGTGCGTTTTCGTTTCGTTGCCCGTCCGGTTTGGGCAGATAAACCCGCCGCACCGGTTGCGGTTGATACCGTTTCGTTCGCAGTTCCTCCGTCAGTTCGTCCAACCACGTTGCCACGCCGTACTTCGCGATGTCGTCGAACGTCTGGCCGTCAACGCCCGGCGTGCCGCCGTTGCTGCGGCATTTCGCGTAGGCGGCTTCCAGCACGTCGCGGCGGTACACCTTGTCGTACAGGGCATAGAAACGGAAGTTGGGCGCACTCTTCGCTTTGTCATGCAGCGCCGCGCGGAGTTTCTGCACGGGATCGATGTTGGTAGGCTTGTCGCCAATCATTCTGTGCTTTCCTCCATTCGTACGCTGATCCTTGAACTGAGGCCCCTTTGCTCCACCGGCATTACCCGGCTTCAACGCTCGTACGGGCCTCTCCGTCACCGCCGGCGACCGGACTCGGACCCTCGCGGGCCGCCCGTTGGTGGCGTGCCGGCCACCATCGCCTTCGGCTTCCCGTGCTTTCTGCATGTTCCTTCGATGCATGCTGTCGTTCTTTACCCCGGCGGACCGGCAAGGTGCATCTATCGCTTCTTCCCTTGCCGTGCTAGCCTTCCCTGCCAAGGTGCAAGGTCGGCATCCACATCAGGTTCTTTCGAGGCCTCGTCGAACGTTCACTTGCGTTACGGCCTGCATCGTCGCGGAGTCACCCTACGCGGTGCCCCTTTCCATCGAAGGCTCCGACGGATTCGTTGCCCCCTCCGCCGCTTCGATTGCTACTGGGCAAGCGACTATTCCCAGGCGGGACTTGCACCCGCTGAAACATACAAACATTCACGGCGCACACCTTGAATGAAGTTTGACCGAACCTTGGTATTCCCGCCTCCGGGTGGTTCATGCACCAGCGTGCGGCAGGGAGCGGGGAGTTGAAGCCCGAAGCGCAAGCGAGGCCAAGTGGTTGATTCGACCGCGGATCGCGCCGATGGTCGCGGATACCGCGTTGCCGCCTGGCCTCTCCCGCCACTCATTTTTCTGCCACACATTTTTCTGTCGTTCATCCCTCATCCCTCGACACTTGCCACTTTTTCTCCCCTCGCCCGCCGGGAGAGGGGCCGGGGGGTGAGGGTGTTTTTGCCCCATTATACACGATTCTTAACGTGTGTCAACAAAATGCCGGACTTGTCGTTCGCCTCGCGCCGCAAGTCCTTGCCCCGCAAGGCTTTGCGCCGCTTGACATTTGTTTGCGTTTTGCTGCGATACACCATTGGCGGAGGCTATGCGAAAATAGCGCAAGTCCAAGCCAGCAAAGGAGTTGGGAATTTCAGCCGGATTGGCGGCTGCCGGCCAAGAAAACGGCCGCCGGACGCGATCTATAGTTGAACGGAACCTTTCCGTTGACTCTTGCGTGGGGTATTCCTGCTATGGACGAGACTTTGTGGCCCGCTCGAAACGTCGCCGAGTACGCCTACTGTCCGCGGCTGTTCTATTACATGGAGGTGGAGGGCATCCACGTTCCCAGCGAAGACACGGAGCAGGGAAACCGTGTCCATCGCCGCGTCCACAAGCCTAGTCACGACAAGCCCGCTATCGAAGAGCGGCCCGACGGCTCGGAAGTGCCCGATCCCACGCGAACCGTCCGCGGCCTCACGCTCACGAGCAACGCATTGCAGCTCACCGCCACGATGGACCTCGTGGAAGTCGACGGCACGACCGCCGTGCCGGTCGAGTACCGCAAGGGCCGTCCCCGCCGCAAAAGTACTCATCTCGCTCCGCGAGATGGAAATGTGCCGCATCTCGCGGAGCGAGATGAATACGATGAGAACGGCGATGCTGCCTTCGAGCCTTGGCCGACCGACCGCATCCAGGCCGCGTTGCAAGCGATCTTGCTGACCGAGGCCGGCTACGAGGTCCCCGAAATCGCCATTTATTACGCCGCCGAAAAGCGCCGCCTGACGGTCCCTTTCGACGACGCCCTCCGCAACGAAGCTCTGGCAACTCTCGACGCGGCCAAGCGCGCCGCCGACGGCCCGCGGCCCCTGCCGCTTTTGAACGATCCCCGCTGCGCCCGCTGTTCGCTCCTGCCGGTCTGTCTGCCCGACGAAGTCCACCAGCAGCGCGGCGATTGCGCGCCCTCGCTGCCGTCCACGCGCCGCCTCTGGCCGCCGCGCGACGAAGGGCTGCACCTCGTCAGCCAGCACGGCGGCACGCGGATCGGCGTCCGCGGCGCCGCCATGACCATCTCCGACGAAAACGGCGCCAAGGTCCGCGACGTGCCCCTGGCCAACCTCGAAAGCCTCACCCTGCTGGGCGGCGTGCAAATCTCCACCCAGGCCCTCACCCTCCTGGCCGAACGCGGCGTGCCGATCGCCTTCCTCTCCGCCGCAGGGCGGTTGACCGCGCTCGTCGATCCGCTGGATTCCGTCAGCGCCGAGACCCGCCGCGCCCAGGTCCGCCGCTTCGACCAGCCCGCCGTCTGCCTGGAGCTTTCCCGTACGCTTGTGGTGGCCAAGATCGCCAACCAGAGGACGCTGCTGATGCGGAACCATGCGGCCCTGCCCGCGCGGGTAGCGGAAGCGATGGCCGAAGAGGCCCGCCGCGCCGCCAAGGCCGAGAGCATCGACTCGCTCCGCGGGCACGAAGGGCAGGCCGCCGCGCTCTACTTTGCCAATTTCGCCGGCATGATCAAAAGCGAACTGGCGGCGGAGTTCGACGCCAACGGCCGCCAGCGCCGGCCGCCGCCCGACCCGGTCAACGCCTGCCTCTCTTTCGCTTATTCGATGCTCACGCACGAATGCACGGCCGCCTTGCGGACCGCGCGGCTGGAGCCTTCGATCGGGGCCTATCACGTCTCGCGGCCCGGCCGCCCGGCGCTCGCGCTGGACCTGATGGAGCCGTTCCGCCCGCTGGTGGCCGATTCGATCGCCATCACCGCCTTCAATCGCGGCGAGCTGCAAGCCGGGCATTTCTTCCGCACCTCCGCCGGCGCGATGTTTACCGAGGACGGCCGCAAGGCGTTTTTCGGCGTGTATGGGCGGCGGATGGACGAAGAGGTGACGCATCCCGTGTTCGACTACAAGCTCAGTTACCGGCGGATGCTGATGCTGCACGCCAAAATGATCGCCGCTTGGCTCGTCGGCGAAGTGCCCACCCTGGCCTTCCTCACGACGAGGTGAGAGCGGAGAGCACGGAGCTGGGAGGGATGAGAGATGACGGATGAACGATGAGAGATGAAAGATGAGGGATGAAAGACAAGTTGCCGGGGCACGACGCAGTGAGGCCGCTTCAGCGGTCTTTTCCGCGCAGCGGTATTAGGGCCGTGCTTTAGCACGGTCGTAGATCGCCCGGCCCCGCCAAACCCTCGCCGCCCCGCACCCCGCCCGCCGTAGGCGGCGGGGGGGTGCGGGGCGGCGAACTAACAAACAAACTCGCGCGTCGCGTCCCACCCGCCGTGAACGGCGGGCCGACTACCGCTTCGCGGGAAAGGGGCATGAATGCCCCTCCCTGCTCCCTGCCTATATGCGACGTTGTTACCTGGTTTGCTACGACATCAGCAACGACAAGCGGCTCCGTCAGATTTTCAAGCTGATGAAGGGCTACGGTGAGCATTGGCAGTATTCGATCTTCTTCTGCGTCCTGCGTCCCATCGACCGCGTGCGGATGCAAGGCGAGCTGGAAGACACGATGAACCAGAAGGATGACCAGGTCCTCATCATCGACCTCGGCGAGAACCAAGCCGCCGCCCGCGCCGCCACGACCGTCTTGGGCCAGGCGCTTGGCGGCATGGAAATGGGCGTCGTGGTGGTGTGAGGGCGGGGAACGGGGAGCACGGAGCTGCGGGAGACAATCCCCTCGCCCGCCGGGAGAGGGTTAGGGTGAGGGCGGATCTGCGGGCGACCCCATCCACCTCGCGTGGATGGTGATGGAGGTTTGAAAGCTAGAACGGACGAAGCGATGAGCCTTAAGACCCCATCCAGCTTGTCTGGATCGGTGAATCAGATTGTTTGGCTAGCCGAGGGCTCCGTGCGAGCGGGTCGCCGTACCACTGCGCTCACACGGCCAACTCCTCCACCACCACACCGCCCGACGCCGCCGGCCCATCATCAGGTTCGAGGTAGAGTTCGATCGCCTCGCGGATATTCGCCCGCGCCTCGTCCAGGGAATCACCTTCGGAGATACATCCCGGCAACGCGGGCACGTAGGCGGTGTATCCACCCTCGTCGGACGGCTCGAAAACGACCTTCACTTGCACGCTCTGCCTCACTGCTTAGAAGTTGCAAAATGGACCGTTTCGGTTCGCGGTCCTGCTACAATTCTACAATGCGCGAAGAAACGTTTCGAGCGGGATTTCGGCCTGATTAAGAATCTTGCTGAGCGTGCTCCGCTTGACGGGCTTGTGTGCGGGCACGGTGATTTTCACCGTTCCTTCGGCCGTCGTCCTTTCAAGGCGTATGTGGCTGCCGTGCCAATGAGACCGCTTCAGCGGTCTTTCCGCGTAGCGGTATTAGGGCCGCGCTTTAGCCCGGTCCAGCGGCGCCGACACACGGCGCCCGCCCCACGATTCGCCGCCCGGCCCGACCCCGCCGCCTCTGGCGGCGGGGTCGGGCCGGGGCGGCGGACGACCAGATCACTGAGCACCGCGACCGCCTAACCCGCCGTAAACAGAACGGGCCTAACACCGCTTCGCGGCCAAAGGGGCATGAATGCCCCTCGCTGCCTCCCTGCCCCATGCTCCCCGCCCGTCGCCGAAATCCCCCCTCGCCCGCCGGGAGAGGGTCGGTGTGAGGGCACTATGGGACGTGCATTTTCTTCCCGCCCGCTTTTTTGGGCACCCCACCCCCTTGACGCTTGAACATGCGTGTAGTAGTCTCGCCGAAACGCCGTCAGATTTCCAAGTTCTCGACCACGACGCCGTCCGATGGGGGCTGCTCGTCGGGCTCGAAGTAGACCGCAACGGCCTCACGGATGTTCTGCCGCGCTTCGTCCAGAGACTCGCCTTCCGAGACGCATCCGGGGAGCGCGGGCACATGAACCGTAAAGCCCCCTTCGTCCGACGGCGCGTATACCACCGTAAAACGCATATTCAGCCTCGCATTGTGGAATTAGTTTTGGGATTTGACAAGCTTTCGACAGGCCGCCCGCGATCAATGCACCGGGCATCCTCCGTTAGCGCACAACGTCAATGGGGCCGCGGTCATTCGACTGCGGAAGGCTCTGGCATTCGCTA
The DNA here is from genome assembly GCA_963780045.1 of uncultured Planctomycetia bacterium. Classification (GTDB taxonomy): domain Bacteria; phylum Planctomycetota; class Planctomycetia; order Pirellulales; family Thermoguttaceae; genus JANXQG01. The sequence goes on from CAVZZZ010000001.1 coordinate 829,976, forward strand.
CCCACCGGAAAAAAAGAAAATCCTTCAATGGCGCCGGTTGTATGCCGTGAGCGTTTTGAGTATAACGAATTCGGATGTGAATGTCAAATCCTCCCGGACCCTCCTAAGAAAAACAAAATGAACTTTGAAATGGGTTCCAGGAATATGAGCGACAAGATTGACTTCCGATCGGCCTTTCACGGCGGCTAACCGGTAACGACCCCTTTCACTGGCAAACCGCTTTATTCGAGCGGTTTGTTCAAGGCGACCTTCCGTCGACTTGCGACTTGCCGACAGGGCTAGGCAAGACTGCGGTCATCCCAATTTGGCTCATTGCGTTGGTTGCTGCACCGGAGAGGTCGGCGCGACGGCTAGAGTTACGTCGGTGAACCGCCGCACCGTTGTAGATCAATCGACCGCCGAAGCGGAAAAACTGCAATTGCGGCTCCGCAACTCGGATCGCGAGGACATCGCTCATGAAGACGGGATCGTCCTGAAGACGTTAGCTGGCGATTTGCGGAAGTTGTGCGCGTTTCGAGACGACGAAGTCGGTCCGTTGGCCATCAGCACGCTTCGCGGACAATTCGCGGACAACGGCGAATGGTGCGCCAATCCGGCGCGTCCAGCGTTGATCGTTGGAACGGTCGATATGATCGGCAGTCGCCTCTTGTTCAGTGGCTACAACATTGGCTTCAAGGCCAAGCCCCTGCACGCCGGATTCCTCGGACAGGACGTGCTGCTGGTCCACGACGAAGCACACTTGGAGCCGGCGTTCCAAAAGCTCTTGGAAAAGGTCGAGTTGGAACAACGGCAGGGCGAAGGTGGCGGAAAGTTGCCATGGCCCAAACTTCGCATCATGGCCCTCACCGCCACCGCGCGGAACGGCAAAAACGCCCCAGGAGGAGATTCTGGGACGTTCGAATTGACGCCGGAGGAGCGGCAGCCTCCGATGGTGCTTCCCGATCCCCCAACGCTGCCGATTCATAGAGTCTGGCGACGGCTTAAGCGCGAAGAAATCGCTTTCTTTTCATGCTGCCAAGGCGGAAAAGGGTGCGGTTGCAAGAAGAATCGCAGGACTAGCCGCCGAGCACGCGGACCAGCGCTGCAAATGTTCCTGTTTTCGTTCGGACGCTTGATGACTTCGTCGTCGTAAGGGGCGAGCTTGAAAAAACTAAACGAAACATTCTAACTTTAACCGGCACTATGCGCGGCAAAGAGCGCGACGACTTGGTTAGAGCGAGAACTTCCGTCGATTTCGCCAAGGGGCCAAACCGCCCGAAACCGTCTACCTCCTCTGCACATCCGCCGGCGAGGTCGGCATTGACATCTCTGCCGACCAAATGGTTTGCGACCTTTCGACGTACGAGAGCATGGCGCAGCGACTCGGCCGCGTCAACCGGTTTGGGGATGGCGACGCTCGAGTGGATGTTGTCCACCAAAGCGCGATCGACACTCAGGACAGACTAGCAACGGCTCGCGAGAACACCCTCAAGCTGCTCTTGCAACTTCCACAACTGCCGTCATCCGCCCACTCGCCCGAGGCGGTTCGCTATGACGCCAGTCCAAAGGCGCTTGGCGACCTGAGGAACCGCGCCGATCTCCCCTGCGAGGTCAGCGATGCATATTCGCCCGCCGACGATGCTGGACGCCACGGAGATTCTCTTGGACGCCTGGGCTTTACGTCAATTCGCGAGCGAATGCCCGGCCGGCCGCCCGTCGCGCCCTACCTGCACGGCGTTCCGGAATGGGAGCCGCCGGAAAGCTACGTCGCGTGGCGCGAAGAGGTCGACTTGGTCAGCGGCGAGCTACTCGAAGGCTATCCGCCCGACGATTTGCTGGACGACTATCCGCTCAAGCCAAGAGAACTCTTGCCATCGCAGGCGGCGGGTTTTTGACGTGCTTCAGACGCTCGCAAAGAGGTTTCCCGAGGCGCCGCTTTGGATTGTCGACGAAGAAGGGAGAGTCAAGGTACGGCAACTCGGCAGACTGGCGGACCCTTCCGCGACACAGGCCGCGACCAAGAGGCCGCTGATCGCCGAAATCGAGGATTGCACGGTTTTGCTGCCGCCGTTTGTGGGCGGCTTGAGTACCAACGGAACGCTCGACGGAGAATCGACCGTCGCCAACAACGTTGCGGACATTGACGAGCCGGTGAATGAGCCCGCGTCCGCCTATGGTCAAACGAAGTGAACGATACCAACAAAACCGCTGGAATGAGGTTGGTCCGCAGCATCGACGCAAGCGATTCCGACGACGAGGAAGAGCAATCGACGTGGGATTGGTACAAACAGCGAGTTCCGGAAGGGTCGCGCACCGCAAGACTGCCCGTGCTCTTTGAAATCCACGTCGGCGACGCCGTCCGACAGACCGACGGCATCCTTGGCGGGCTCAAATTGCCCGACGAGTTGCGCGCGGTTCGCGTCGCCGCCAACCTGCACGATCAGGGCAAGCTTAGGCCGCAGTTCCAATTCCTGCTGGGAAATCGCGACTTTCCTCGCGTGGCGCTTGCCAAGTCTGGGAAAGCCCGCGCAAAGCCGCGGAAACCTACCGCCACGAGTTCGGCTCGCTCTTTGACGCGCGAGAGGAGAGAGAGTTCCGGCTATTGTCGGCCGATATGCAGGACGTTGTCCTGCACCTGATTGCCGCGCATCACGGCCGCGCGGCCGTGTTTCGGACTAGGCGAGGCGTTTGACCCCTGCCGCGCAATCCGAAGCGGAGTCGATAGCCGCGGAAACCGTCCGCCGCTTGGCGCGGCTTCAGCGCAAGTACGGCCGCTGGGGCCTGGCCTACCTCGAATCGCTGCTCGCGCTGCCGACTGGGCGGCCAGCGCCGAGCCCTCGGAGTTCCTCAACGACGTCAATGGGAGCACGAAATGACTAGCCATCGCGATCCCGCAGTTAGATTAAACATCGACGTCGCCAACCCCGGCCAGTTCTTCGCGTGCTGCGGGCTACTGGAGTTGGCCGATCGGATTTGGCCGGGCACAGAGGGATGGTTCGATGGACCGAGCTTTTGCATCGATGCCGAAGGCTCACTCGCTAAACTTGTCGGCGCTTCGGCGAACACGCCGTTGGCTCAGCTCGACACGAGTGACAACATGACGTCGCCGATTGAACTTGCAATTGGCGGCGGGCATCTTCGCTTGGACTGGTGGAAGGATGGGGCCGGCGGGAAGGAGCTCAAGGTCTGGGCCGGACGCATGGAAAATGTGCGTATTGCACGCGCGATGCAGGGCGCTTTTGCGCGACGAGCGCTTTCACATCAGTGACCTGCTCAACGTGGGCGCCGTGGTTTATGATCCCGAGAGTCCGGATACGAAACTGGAGCCATTCTATTTTGACGCGCGACTGCGCTTTGAATGCGCATTCCCGCGACATTGGCTTTGCTCCGAACGATTTGCATTACACGACGGTTGCATTCCCGGCCGTCGAGTTCTATTGCCTTGTCGGCCTTCAGCGCTGCCTGCCCGTGAGGCCTGCTAAGCCGCGGCTTTTCGATTACTCCGTTTGGGACGCTCCACTCAGCCCGAGTGTGCTTCCGGCGGTGGTTGGCGGACTTGTACCGGCGCTTGGCCGCCAACGGTTCCGATTTGAGAACTGGTTTCGGACAGGCCAAAGGCAGTACAAGGCCTTTCGTTACGCAACTCTTCTTTCAACACTAGGTGATATATGAGTGAATTAAAAAAGTTCGATACGTACCTTGACGACGGCGGTCCCGCAGCGGTCGTCCTCCGTGAACACTTGATGCCCGTCGAAGGGTTGGATGGTGTGGTATTCCCAGCCACCTTCGCTGCTGGTGACAGCTTTCCGGGCGGTTACAACATCAACAGCTTTGGCGATGAGAAGGATGGCAACAACGTCTGCCTGATCGACTCGGTTGGCTCGCAAGCCAACCGGATCGAACCGCTTTTTATGCGCGAGAAGTATCGTCACCTCGTTCCGCAGATCGTCATTACAGTCGGCGAACATCGCGTGAACTTGCTCGAAGCCGGGCATCGCGCGGGTGAGCGCTTGTTCGTTGTTCCTCGCTCCAGGACGATATCGAGTCGGCGTTCAAGGCGTCAATTAATGGCGACGCTTGGCCCTTGGCAAAGATCGCGCCGACTTCGCTGGTTTTCGGCGTCTGGAATTCACGTGGCCAGAAGGGGAATCAGGACAAACGGCCGAGACTCATCGCTTCGTCAATTCGCGTACAACGTTCGCGAATTGTCACGACGGGCGCAATACGTCCCTCCCGTGGATTACTCCGATCTTGATGTCTTCACAGAAGAAGAGAAGGCAAAGGCCGAAGGTGATTCAACGAGTCCTTTGGCAAGTCGGGGGTTCGTGCATCAACCTGTGAGCAAGCGCGAGAACATTCGCGGCGGGGTAATCGCCGACGGCGGCATCCGCCGGGACGCTACGCTTGGTATCGCGGCGCTGCGTCACCTTCATGCCGGCAGCAACGCCGAGAAGACTCGGGTGCTTCGCCGCTACATCCTAGGGTTGTCTTTGGTTGCGTTCACTGTTCCGCTTGACACATACCTCCGCCAGGGCTGCACGCTGGTTCTCGACCCCGACGCTAAAAAACCGCGGGACTTGGTCGAAGTCTACGCCGACGGCAAGCGCCTTCCGTGCGAGATCACACACGACGCGGCGCTGGACTACGCAACTGAGGCCGCTAGTTCCTTCGGCGTGGGAGAAAGCCGTACCCCAAAGTTCGAAAAGGAACGCGCGAAGCGCAACGTGAGCGCAGGCGAAAAGAAAGGCAAGAAAAAGAACGAACGAGACGGCCAAGGTGGCAGACAAGTTGGAGGTTGGATAATGCAAAGTTATCTTTGCATCACCGTTCGCTTCATTCAACCGTTCAGCCACGGCCGCAGAGACGGAGACGACCTGGAGTGGCCGCCGTCGCCACTACGCCTGTTTCAGGCCTTGGTCGCCTCCTCAGCGGGCTTGTGGAATGAAAGGACCGCGGTAAAATCCGCTGCCCCCGCGCTAAGCTGGCTCGAGTCGCAACCGGCACCGGAAATCGTGGCCCCGGACGCTACGCCGTGCGACCGCGCATATCGCCTCTACGTCCCGGACAACGTGGCGGATAAGGTCGCGGCGGCATGGTCGAAAGGACGGCACGCGGACATTGCGGACTACCGGGTCGAAAAGGATGTCCGGTCCGCCCGAATTTCCGGCGAGGCGGTCAACTTTCTTTATTCCCTTCCTGACGGGCGGTGCGCGCACTTCGAAAAGCTTCTTGCCGCCGTGCGCAGCATTACGCACATTGGCTGGGGCGTCGATTTGGCGGTTGGCGATGCGCGCATTGTGCCGCCCGAGCAGGCGGATTCGCTCGAGGGGTCCCGCTGCGCCGAATGCCGCTGGGCGGCGCAATTGCGAGTTCCGATAGAGGGAACATTAGTCGACCTGACGCGCAAGCACGCGGCGTTTCTAAGCCGCCTCTCGAACGGCCCGTTCAGCCCCGTCCCGCCGTTAAGTAAATTCCAGGTGAGAAACTATCGGCGGAACGACGAGCGCGTTCAGCGACCATACCGTGTCTTCGAGCTTCGCTCGATTGATGGCAGTCGCTTCCGCTATCCGCACCGCAGACTTGTCCACATTGCTGCAATGACCGGACACCTGGCGATCGACGCCATGAAGACATCGCCGCCGGCTGGCGTTGCGGATGATTGGGTCGAGGCGTATGTTGCGGGCCATGCCGCAGTCGGCGGGGCGATGCATCGCCAGCTCTCTTACCTGCCGCTGCCCTCGATAGGAGTTGTCCATACCGATCCCGGTGTGCGGCGCGTTATGGTAGCCGCGCCGTTGGGCGACCATGAATTGCTCGGCCATGTAGCGCCGCCGACTGGCCGGGCGGATGCTCGTGCCCGAGCATGGTGACGAATTCGCTGGTCGCGAGCCACCACTCCTCGTTCCGCTTCGGCGCGACGGCGTTATCAATTGCTATACATGCGAGTCGAATTCTTGGGCAAGTGTGACACCGGTCATCCTGCCCGGCCATGACGACCACAAGCCCGAGAAAACCCGCAAGCTAATCGAACGCGCATTGGTCCAATCGGGAATCGACGTCCCCTGCGAATACGAGTGGGGCGCGTTTTCACGGTTCCCGAAAATGCTCTCGGCACACAAGTACGGCCGCGACAAGCGACCGGCAGGATGCATCCGGCCCGATCACTTGCTAAGTCAGACCGCGGTCCATCTGACGTTGCGTTTCAGTGATGGCATTAAGGTGCCCGGCCCGCTGGCGGTCGGCGCCGGGCGGCATTGCGGATTCGGGCTGATGGCCGCTTGCGGCGACGATTGATCGGCGGTATTGTGTACAGTTGTTTGACAATCGAATTACCTGCTTTCCCGCAGCTTGAATAGGCTTGCGAGCGTGACGGTGGTGGGGCGACCCCCCGGTCGCGCTCGCAAGCACGTAAGCGCAATGTCCGCAACGAGTTGGCGCCGCACTCCACGATGTCTGTTCCGACCGCACCCCAAAACCGCGTCACGCTCGCAAGACTTTACGTAAGTCTTTTCGCAACAACAACTTGCGAGGGCAGCGGTATCCGCGACTCCCAAGTCGCGGCCCCATTGAAGCAGCCGAGCATGCGGACCTTGCCGCCGCGCATGCCCGTATCCGCGACTCCCAAGTCGCGGCCCCATTGAAGTCGCCCAAGCCGGGCACAAACCACACTTCGAATTGCGTATCCGCGACTCCCAAGTCGCGGCCCCATTGAAGGCGAACATGTGGCTGTCGTCGTCGATGAGCGGCGTATCCGCGACTCCCAAGTCGCGGCCCCATTGAAGGAGGACGCGATTTTTAGGGCGTGCCGAATGTTCGCAGGTATCCGCGACTCCCAAGTCGCGGCCCCATTGAAGCGGCCGCAAGGGAAATTCCCACTCCGGCACGGTTAGCCGTATCCGCGACTCCCAAGTCGCGGCCCCATTGAAGCATCTCCGATAAATGTTTCGGACGGATGGCAGGCGCGTATCCGCGACTCCCAAGTCGCGGCCCCATTGAAGGTGAAGCACCTCGCCGCGCAGCGGCGAAGCGCCGCAAACCCACCTACACCCCACCACAGAGGTATATATAATAACGCCTGTCAACGACCGATGACACGAGGGACAGCTTGAGGCTTGTTGGCGTAGTTTTCAGTGTTCAGTTTTCAGTGAAACCACCGAACCGAGTGGAATCGGGCGGGCGAATGGACTGTCTCTCACTGTTTCCCGCCCGCACCCTCACCCTAACCCTCTCCCGGTGGGCGAGGGGACTGTCTCTCCGTGCTCCTTGCTCCCCGCTCCCTGCCCTCACACCACCGCCGCCACATCTGGCGGTAGGCGGCCGAGCTAATTCAGCGACGGATCGGGCGGTACGTGCTTGAGGCCTAACATGGCCGGCAGCACGCCAGTGGTTGCCCGCTGCATGAGACGCTTCCAGAGGTCGCTGCCGGCGTCGAAGATGTCTTCTGCCCGCGCGGGGACGGTCTTCCAGCGCCTTGTTCGATCTCGCTTTCCAACTGGCCGGCGCCCCAGCCGGCGTTGCCGGTGAAGATTTTCATACGGATGCCCTGTGAATTATCGCCACCCATTGACGAGAAAAGGCTTCCTTCCCGGCGGACGAGTGCATCGAGGTTTTGCTTCTTGGCCGTCAGGAAAACGCCGCCGAGAAGCTTCATTTCGGCCAGGTTGCCGGCGGTATGGATGGCCAAGACGGGGCCGGGCACGGGTCCGCCGATGTGAACGGGGTTTTTGCTCTCGCAAGGCGCTTCGCCCACCTGCTTCCACAGCTCGCTCACGGTAATGCCCGTCGGCCGGTTGAGCACCAGTCCCCAGGCGCCGCCGTCGTCGTGCTGCACGAGGAAGAGCACGGTGTGGACGAAATTGGGGTCCGCGAGCTGCGGCGTGGCGAGCAGCAGTTGGCCGGCAAGCGATTCCATGAGCGGCACTCCAATGTTCGAAATTATGTTACCGCCGGGAAGCAATGGAGGGAAGCCGGCCGAGGCGGTTCCAAGCCTTAGCGCTGCTTTCGCCGGAAGACCCAGACCGTGCAGTCGAAGGCGGCCGGATTAGGCTGGATACCGTCGAACATGCCCACCCAACCCAAGACCGTTTCGCCCTTGCCGTTCTGGATAAGCCTTGGTTCTGGAGTTTCCGAACGTCGGCTTTCAATCCACTGAGGGCTGAAGTTCTGCAACGGGTTTGGAGGACGTTCGCTTAGCCCGACGACGTCGTAGTTGTCGCGCAAATAGCGTTTTGCCCAATCGTAGATCAGGAAGCAAGAGTTCTGATAGTACAGCCAAGAGCAACGGCAATCGACCAAGAGGATGTACTTCGGCTTCTTTTCGTCGATCTCCTTGATCATTGCCTTTTGCATCGTCTCGGCCAACGGCTGCGGCTTCATTACACCGTCGGGGGACGGCTTCACTTCCATCAGGCCGTACGTGTAGATGTAGCCAGTTGCCGAGTGTCTATGGCTGTAAAACGGAATCTCCGGCTCCGAGCCGAGCACGGCCAGGGTGTCGTCTTCCTTCATGTGCTCCTTGAGCCAGTGGGAAATCGCGGGCGCCTCGACGAACGGATTGCCGCTGTAGGTCACGCGGCAGAGAAGCTCGGGCGGCACCTCGAAACAGAACAGCCTCCGCCACGTATTCGACGGGTCGCAAAACGGCCAGACAATCGCCGCCAGGACCAGAAGCGCGGCAGGGATCGTCAGCGGCGCGAACGTCGGCGCCGCCGGCCGGACCTCCTCCTTGGGAAGCGGCTTCTTGCGTCGGCCAGACGGCTCTCTCGCGGCCGAGGGAGCGGCCGTCAGCCGGATCTTCCAAAGTCCGGCAAGATGCAACAGTTCTCCGCAGGCCGCGCCGGCCAGCAGGGACACCGCCGGCAGCGCCACGATGAAGTAATGCACGCGGAAAAAGAAGCCGGGACAAACGCAGAGGAACGAGCAGGCGAAGAAGCCGACTACAAAAAGCGACCGGCCCGGCCGTTTCCAGGCCCTTACGATCATCACGGCGACGCCCGCCAGCGCCAACAGCCACGCGATAATGTCGCTCTGGATCGCGTTAATGCCTTCGCCGCCATACCAGAACTGATGCCACGCATTGCCCAACGGGACTTCCGCCACGTATTCGTGCGCGTACGTGTAGGTCCAGAACCAGAAGTTGTCGAACACGCCCGCCCGCCAGAGCCAGAGGCAAACGAACAAATACGGCAGTATCGCCGCGCCACAGAACGCTGCAGCTTGAGTCGCGAGCAAAAGCCAGTTCCGGCCGGCATCGCCGCGGCCGCGCAATGCCTTCACGAACCCGACTACGGCGTGCGTCGCCACGACGGCGCCGCCGAAAACCATCAAGAACACGCCCTGCTGCTTCATCAAAAACGCCGTGCCCAGCAGCAGGCCGCTGCCGACAAGCGGCAGCCATCGCCCGGACTGCAAATAGCGCCAGAGCATCCAGACGCCGGCCACGCCAAAAAAGGCGACAAAATGCGTGGCGTGCGCGGCCATGCCGAGCACGCCCGGATTGACGGACGTGATCGCAAAGAAGATCGCCGCCAGACCGGCCGAGACGGGATCGAAAAGCTCGCGCGCGAGGCGATAGAGCAAAACAATCGTTCCTAGGTTCACCGCCAGCAGCCCCAAGTGAACGCCCGCGATCGTCTGCCCGAAGACTGCCATCAGGGCCGCGTACGCGATGTACGTGCCGGGCAGTTTCATGTTGTAGGCCAGTTTGTAAGGCGGGACGCCTTGCACGAGCAACTGACCGGCGTAAGCGAACTCGCCTTCGTCGCGCTCCAGGGGAAATTCGCGAAGCCGCACGCGCACGTAGACGGCAAAGATCACCGCCGCCGCCAACAGGCACCAGGCAACGACGTCGATCGGCCGCGGACGGGAAAGACGAATTGACATAGCCTCCATTTTATTGCGTCGCGCTCGCACTCACAACTGTTCGTTCCACTGCCGCTGCGCGTACTTTTGCGCGACGAGCCGCGCGGTGCGCTCTTGCGGCCATTGGCGCACGGCTCCGGCGCATGCCAGGCGGAGCGGAGCGCATCGCGAATCGCCTCCGCACTTAAGGGCAAGTTCGTCACAAATGCTTCGTGCGCACGTTTCTGCCGGTAGTCGGGCTGCCGCGGTGGCATCGCCAAAAACCGCTCGATCTGATCGAGCGGAAAGTCGTACAACAGCGTACCGTGATAAAGTAAGCTGTCGCGGCGGCAGCGGACGCTGTTGCCGGAAAACTTCAGGTCGCCGATCGCCAGGTCGGACGTGCCGCGCCGGGCGATTTCGGGCACGGCCTCTGCCAGCGCAGCGACAATAGTATCCAACACGTGCGCGTGGGCCCGGTCAATGTTCCGCAAATGCGGTCTCAGCCGCAGGCTGAGCACCAAGCTATACATGAGGCAGCCAGGACCGGCGACGATCGCGGCGCCGCCGCTGACGCGCCGCAGCACCGGCACGCCCTCCTCGCGGCACGTCTCGCCGCGGACCTCGACCGCCACTCGCGACGACCGCCCGAGGACCACAGCCGGTTTCGCAGCTTCCCAAAACCGCAGCGTTTCCAGCGGCGCATCGGCCGCTTCGGCCTCGTCCAGCAGGGCCTCGTCCAACGCCAGGTTTTCCGCCGGCGATGGGAGTGTCAGATCAAGGTAGCGCATTGCGGTATTCTCGTTGCCCAGTTCGTTGTCCCGAACGCCATGGCGCCAGGACGCCGACTATCCCCGCGGCGATTTCATCCCCGATGGACGCAAACGGTTCATCGGCTCGCTGCCGATCAGCTTTTCCCATTCTCCGTAGCCGGGGTTGGGCAACACGAACCAGTCGATCCCCCAATGGCAGGCGGCGTCGTCAACCGATTTGAATCTCGCGCCGATCAACCTGTTGCAGGTATCGGCGCCGTCGCTGGCGGTCACTCTTTTGGCAAGAAACGTCTCGGAGAAGTCGCGCAGATTGTCGCCGAAGAGAAGCAGGACGTTGTATTGGGCGAATACCGCTTCCCTGCGGCCGGTCTTGTCCGACGGGCCGCCTTTGGCGATCAGCAACAGGCGTTGCCCTATGCCGTCGGTGTTGATCCCTAGCCGGTTCAAGGCCCCCACGGTCGCAGCGCGGTTCTCTTCGAAGCGATTGGAAATATAGATCACGTCGACGCCGAGACGCTCGGCCTTCTTGATGAACTCTCCGGCTCCGGGGACCAGCCGGACCTCGCTCGAGTAGTCTCGTTCGTACATCGCCCAGCGGTCGTCCGAATACTCCAGGTCGTTCTCGTGGAGGAAAGACGCGAACGCCGAGTTGTCCAGGACGGTCTCGTCCAAATCCATGATCAAGGCCGGCCTGCGCGGCTTCGGGTTCGCCGCGCCCAGAATCGCCTCAAGCCGCAACTCGGCGCTCTTGTAGGTTTGCAGGCAGCATGCGCGATACTCCGCCGCCGTTTGCATGTAGAGCGTCGCCCCCAGCTTCGCCTGGGTGGAGAAACGGACGGGCGCTTTCGCTCCGGCAAGCTGGCGCGACGACGCGGACTCAAGTCCCGCCGATCCCAGCAGCAGCCCGATCGCAAGGCTGGCGAAGCACGGGAACATGATGCCGTAATGACGTGTGGCTTGCATGGCGCTTTCCTTTTCGTTTCGCCGCACGGCCTCTGGAAGGACGACAAGCCGCGGCGGCGACGTCGGGCACGGGCGCGGCCCCGCGCCGGTTGACGGCTTGCGCGGCTATTATACCCTCCGCCACAACCAATCGGCGAACAGCTTGACGGCAAGAACGAGCACCGCGGCGAGAAAAACCTTCCGCAGCCGCAAATCGTTCAAGCTACCGCCCAGGCTGAGGAAGACCAGGGCCAGCATGTTCGTCGCCACGGCAACGTGCGGGTCCATTCCGCACTGCAACATCACGGGCACGGTAATCAGCGACGTGCCCCCGGTAACGAAGCTCACGACGGCAGTAAGGAAGAATGCGGCGCTCAGGAGCGCGAAAGTCGAATTCATGGCGTGCAATTGTCGCCCTTCGAACGGCAAAAGCAAATCCCCAAAGCGACGCTGCGGCTAGGAGTGCCGAGCGTCGGGGGCGGGAAAAAAAGGCTGGGACCATTGAACGGCCTTCTTGCCTGTCAAGGTATTGACTCGATTCGTGCCAACGAATATATTTGCTTAAGCGAATATGAAAATCCGCACGGCAAACCCGCCCGCAAAAGCGCTGTTTCGCGCGCTCTCCGACCAGACGCGGCTCCGAATTCTGAACCTGCTTCAGTCAGGCGAGCTGTGCGTTTGCCATATCGTTTCCGTGCTCGACGTGCCGCAGCCGACTGCCTCCCGCCACCTGGCGTATTTGCGCCGCGCGGGCCTCGTCGTCGCGCAAAGAAGGACTCTGGATGCACTACTCGCTCGCCCCATCGCGGAGCAAGGCGCACGCGATGGTGTTGGAATGCGTCGGGCAGTGCTGCCAAGAAGAATGCGTATTCAAAAACGACCTGGCGCGGCTCGCGGGCCGCGCGGCACCTGCGCCGGATGAGTTTTTTCGTATCCCATATATTCGCCTATCCATATATATATCCCGCGATTGAAAGGAACGTCAATGAACGAAAACGAAGAAGTGACGCGCGTCGTCCAAGAGAAGTACGCCGCCGTGGCCGAGGCCGGGCTGTCGAGCGACCACGGAGGAGTCCGCGCCGTGGCGGAGGCGTTCGGCTACACGGCGGAGCAACTGGCCGCCATTCCCGCCCACGCCAACATGGGACTATCCTGCGGGAATCCGACCGCCTTTGCCAGCCTGAGGGCGGGCGAGGTAGTAGTCGACCTCGGCTGCGGGGGCGGGCTGGACGTCTTCCTGGCGGCGAAACGCGTTGGCCGCGCGGGCAAAGCGATCGGCATCGACATGACGCCCGAAATGCTCGACCTGGCGCAGCGAAACGCGGCCCGGGCCGACGGCGGCCGGCCCGTGGCGAATGTTGAGTTCCACCAGGCGAAGATCGACGACTTGCCCCTGGAAGACTCGTCCGTGGACTGCGTGATCAGCAATTGCGTCATCAACCTGGCCCCCGACAAGAAGGCCGTTTTCCGCGAAATCGCGCGGGTGCTCAAGCCGGGCGGACGCCTGGCCGTCAGCGATATCGCGCTGAAACGGCCGCTGCCCGACGAGCTGGAGGGCGACCTTATGGCGTATGTCGGCTGCATCGCGGGCGCGATCGCGGTCGAGGATTACCGCGCGTGGCTGATCGAGGCCGGTTTCCGCGAAGTGGAGGTCGTCGACTCGCACAGCGACCTGAACGCCTACGCCCTGGTCGAGGGCCAGTCCGCCTGCTGTCCATCGGCGATGGAATCGGGCCTGCCTTTAGTGTCCGCCCCGTCGTGCTGTTCCCCGGCGTCGCCGGGCGTCGCCGGCCTGCACGGGCGATTGGCCGACCTCTTGCGGCGCTACAACGTGAACGATTATGCGGCGAGCGTCAAGGTTTTCGCCGTGAAGCCGTCCTGAAGGCGGGGAATCAAGCATGACGAGAATCCTTTTCCTTTGCACTGGAAACTCCTGCCGCAGCCAGATGGCGGAAGGCTGGGCGCGGCAACTCAAGCCCGGTCAAATCGAGCCGTACTCGGCGGGGACCGAAACCCGCGGCCTCAATCCCGACGCGGTGACGGCAATGGCCGAAGCGGGCGTCGATATTTCCTCGCAGCGCTCGAAGAATGTCCGCGAACTGAAAGAGATGCAATTCGATTACGTCGTCACGCTCTGCGACGACGCGAAGGAGAACTGCCCCCTTTACTCCGGCAAGGCGAAGGTCGTCCACGCCGGCTTCGACGATCCGCCGCGATTGGCCGCAGGCGCGAAGACGGAGGAGGAACGCCTGGGCCCCTATCGCCGGGTGCGAGACGAAATCCGCGCGTTCGTCCTTGACCTGCCGGAGTCGTTGCCGGACGCGGCGCGCGGCGCAAAGGAGCAACCATGAGCCGATGCGACGGCAAGCGGCTGTCGTTTGTCGACCGCTTCCTGACGCTGTGGATTTTCCTGGCGATGGCGGCCGGGGTGGCGCTGGGCTGTTTTGTGCCCGGCGTTGTGCCGTTCATCGGCCGTTTCCAGGCCGGCACGACGAACGTCCCCATCGCCGTAGGCCTGATCCTGATGATGTATCCGCCGCTGGCCAAGGTGAGGTACGAGGAGCTGGGCGACATCTTCCGCGACTGGCGGGTGCTAGTGCTTTCACTCGTGCAAAACTGGATCATCGGTCCCGTCCTGATGTTCGCGTTGGCCCTGATTTTCCTGCCGGACCATCCAGATTATCTCGTCGGGCTTGTCCTGATCGGGCTGGCCCGCTGCATCGCGATGGTCATCGTCTGGAACGACTTGGCGCGGGGCGACGCGGAATATTGCGCCGGGCTAGTCGCCTTCAACAGCGTCTTTCAGGTCCTTTTCTACAGCGTCTACGCCTATTTCTTCGTGACCCTGCTTTTGCCCCTGTTCGGGCAGCGGGGGCCGGCCGTTGAAGTCGGCATGGCCCAAATCGCGCAGCGTTTTCGTCTACCTCGGCATTCCCTTCCTCGCCGGAATGCTGACCCGCGCCGTGCTCGTGACGGCGAAAGGACGCGCATGGTACGAAAGGGCGTTCATCCCCAGAATCAGTCCCCTCACGCTCGTCGCGCTGCTTTTCACGATCGTCGTGATGTTCAGCCTCAAAGGCCGCCTGATCGTTCAAATCCCGATGGATGTCGTGCGGATCGCGATTCCGCTGCTGATTTATTTCGTCGTCATGTTCGCGGTGAGCTTCTACCTCAGCCGCCATTTCGGGGCGGACTATCCCAAGTCGGCGACGCTCTCTTTCACCGCCGCCAGCAACAATTTTGAATTGGCGATAGCGGTCGCGGTGGCGGTGTTCGGCATTGACTCGGGGGAAGCTTTCGCGGCCGTGATCGGACCTCTCGTCGAGGTTCCCGCGCTGATCGCGCTGGTGAACGTCGCCTTCTGGTTCCAGCGCCGCTGGTTCGCCGGCGCACCGGCAGCGGTCACGCCGTAACACCTTGGCGGAAGGAAAAAGCCAGCAAATGGGAGGAAGACAAGAATATGCCGGCTCGGAGACGCCATTCCGCTCCAGGGGCCTGTGCCGGGCGGCGGGACGATTTCGCAGGTACTCCAGGCTTCACCGACCCGGAACAATTGGAGGCGAAAGATTGCCGAGTCCGCGACCCCGTGCTACCCGGAGGGCTGCTCCGCGCGGTAGCAGGCCGGCGAGAACGAGGGTTCCGCGCATTTTAAAGAATCTACGAAACGGTCATTGACGGAATCGCCTAAAACTGTACAATCATATACATTGTGGATAATCTCAGCGCATGGTGAGTGAGGAGCATGAACCCAGCACTACAATGCACGACGCTTAACATCGGCAATTCAACGATCATTCATGCCGATTGCTTCAACTGGCTTGCCTCGCTGTCGGCCAATACGCTTCATGCCGTCGTTACGGATCCCCCTTATGGCGTGAAGGAGTACGAGGCGGAGCAATTGGCAAAAAGGGCAAATGGCAAGGGCGGGGTCTGGCGGATTCCACCGTCGTTCGACGGCCATGTCCGGGCACCGCTGCCCAGATTCACCGCCCTGAACGGGAAAGAACGCGCGCGTCTCCGCGAATGGTTCATCGAATGGGGCCGACTGGTCCACAAGGCGCTTCGCCCTGGCGGTCATGTCTTCATTGCGACAAACGCGTTTATTTGCCAACTGCTTTACGACGCTTTGGTGGACGGCGGCTTGGAGTTTCGCGGCGAAATTATCCGTCTCGTTCGCACCCTTCGCGGCGGAGATCGGCCGAAGAACGCCGAACTTGACTTTCCCGGCGTCTCGTCGATGCCGAAAGGATGCTATGAACCGTGGGGATTGTTCCGCAAGCCAATGGGCATGGCCTGTTGTATAATGATTGCCTAAGTTAGACCGCTGGCAATCGAGAAGAGGGTTATGAACGCGATTAGCAAGGAGCGCCGGTCGGAGATCATGCGGAGGATTGGACGCAGAGACACGCCGCCGGAAAAGGCTGTAAGGCGACTCCTGCATAGGTTGGGTTTCCGATTCAGGTTGAATTGCAAAGACCTACCGGGGAAACCTGATATCGTCCTCCCAAGGTGGAAAACGGTGGTTTTCGTCCACGGGGACTTCTGGCACGGTTGCCCCCGCTGCTACCGTGGACACCGGATTCCAAAAACTAATACAGAATTCTGGTCCGCAAAGGTGGCGAATAACCGAGCCCGGGATCGCCGGTGCGCGCGAAAACTGCGCGCGAGCGGATGGCGCGTCGTTACAATTTGGGAATGTGAGACCCTCAACGAGGATGCGCTGAGGAAGAACCTTTTGAAAGTTTTTCGCCTGTCGAGAAGAAGGTCGTAATGATTGGACAGGGTATGGAAGGTGGATGCGGCAAGCCTAGATGCTTGGATTTATTCTGTGGAATCGGCGGTCTTAGCCTCGGCCTAACTGCGGCAGGCTTTGATTGCGTAGGCGGCGTGGATCACTGGAACGATGCCGCGCTCACGTTCGAACACAATCTGCGCCACCGATGTATGCGTGCTGATATCAGACGGCTTGCGCTCGCGGAGATTGAGAGTTTCCTCGACGCGTCCGCGTCCGATATCGACATCGTGACGGGCGGTCCGCCCTGTCAGGGGTTTAGCACGGTGGGTAAGCGGGATTCGAACGATCCGCGAAACGAACTGTGGTTGGCCTTCCGCGCGCTTGTTGACCAGATCCGGCCTGCCTACGTCATCATGGAGAATGTGGAGGGGATGCTCGTCATGGAGGATGGCGTCGTCCGCGATGCCGTAATCAACGGGTTTGCCCAGATTGGCTACCGCATGAAATGCAAATTGCTTAGGGCTGCCGACTACGGCGTCCCCCAGCTTCGCAAACGCGCGGTCTTTCTAGGTTGGTTAGACGGTTTGTGCGCTCCCGATTTCCCGCCGAGGAGCAGGGACGGGATCGTTACGGTCGGCGATGCCATCTTCGACCTGCCTTCATTAGAAACGGGTCAGAGTGCGACAACCTACACTTCTCCTCCTCTGACTAGCTACCAGGCAGACCGACGAAAGAATGTCCAGGTTTTGACCAACCACGAAGCGGCGAATCACCCTCCCCGCCTCGTTGAGGTCATTAGCCATGTTCCCGACGGGGGAAACCGAAAGTCGATCCCAGACCACCTCCAGCCCAAGAGCGGCTTCCACAACAGCTATTCACGCTTGGCCAGTTGGAAGCCCGCTGTGGCCGTGACCTCAAACATGCGGAAACCGTCCTCGGCACGCGCCGTGCATCCGAAACAGCATCGCGGCCTTACTGTGCGGGAGGGCCTACGGCTCCAGTCGTTCGACGACGATTTTACCGTATTGGGGTCAAGGAGCTCGCAGTACCTCCAAGTCGGCAACGCCGTCCCTCCGCTTCTAGCGCGTGCCGTTGGCCAAGCCGTGGTCGGCGCCTATCGGGGTAACACTGCTGAACAAATCGCCGCCGCACGGTCGCAGGAATCGAACCCGGTGCGCCACTCACCAATGCGCGACGGACAGCTATCTTTGTTCGACTCCCCGGACCTTGTGGAGACCGCTACTGGTTAGCTCCGGACAACGGTTCTCGTGTCGCGAAGTGCCGAAGGGCATCATGCCGGGGATCTTCCTTCATGACGAAGGTGAGCAGGCGCTGGACGGCCTCCGGACGCTGTTCAATGTGCGACAGATAATGAAGAACTCCGTTCACGGCGATATCCTGTTTCTTCCAGTCCCACAACGCCACTTGGCTCAAAAGTTCCTCCTCGCAAAGGGACAGCAGCCCGAATCGCTTAAGAGACTCTTCCGCTTCCGCCGTAACGGCGCGGACGAAGGCGAGGCCCATCAGGCCATGGGCCCGCACCTGCCGGCTGAACGTGCCTAGCTGGCTCTCTGAGTTTTCCGTCGAGATCTGCATGTCCTTGACTTCAACGGCCAATTCCAGGTCGGCCCCAAAATAGCAGTCCAGGTCGCCGATTCGGTGCTGTCGGCGGCTCGATGACCGCGATCTGTCAGTCACGATGTGAAGATGGGGCCGGTCCGCCGCCAGGTAGCCGAAGCAGATGGCGTGATAGACGGAGCCCGCCTCCTCGCTGGGGTTGGAGCGAAGATAATCCTGAATGATCTTAGGGAAAAGCCGCGGTCGGGGGACGGTCTGAGAAAAGGCCGCATTGCGCGGATATTGCGTCATCGCATAAGTAATCAGCCGTTTGTACGCCGTTCGCCGGCCGGTGGCAGAGAGACGAAAGCAATCGACAAGCAGTTCGATGTGGTTCTCCCATTTATTTGCCGCATCGCCCGGCCCGTACGGAAAGCTTGTGCGCTCAAGTGTGTGCTGGAAAAAGTTAGCGACGAGGTTATAGTGCCCGCGTATACCAACCCCTCGGCCCTGCTTCGCGCGAAGCGTTAGCGTCAGCGAATTGTTCTTTGGGTAAAGGTGGAACAATTCATCCCTGGTCAGGTCAGGCAAAAAGGTATCCTCCTCCTGTAGGCCGCTCGCCGTCTTAGCTTTCTCCGCTATGCCGATAAAGCTCAGCCCGAGGCCCAGGACGTAGCGAGGCGGCTTGGCCGCTGAACCCGCGCCCGTCCGCCTAAAGATGTCGACGACGTACCGGTAGATGCGTTCAATAACCGCTGCCTCGTCGGACGAAATGCGAGGCTCAACGCCCTGGACCGTCCCGAATGTCGCGATCAAGAACTGATCTACGTCGGCCGATTCATCAGGCGCGGCCGCAATTGGCTTCGCCGCGCGCCGTTTTGACATGCTTAAGTCTCCATCGGATGCGCCCGTCGGTCGACCGCTCGGCGCGGACAGGTTATCCTTCGCAGGCGTGTCACAAGTCCGTCAGATCGTTTACTCACTTCGAGCCTTCCTCTGCCTCTTTCAGCAATTGATGGAGCGGAAGCCCAAGGCCATCGGCAACCCTCTTAGCAATATCCAGCCCGACGCGAACCTTCCCCAATTCAATTGAACTGACGTAGGTGCGATGAATCCCGGCTTGATCCGCGAGGGCCTCCTGCGACAAGCCGATCGCTTCCCGGCGTCGACGGACGGTTTCACCAAACGCTGCACTGATGCGATTCACCACACGGGCTAAAATCTCAGTTTGTAGACGGCATGTCTACAGACGAGCGTCTACAGGCTGCTTCTCGCTGCATTCCCGTTTGTATTGGCAAGGCACCTCCGCCGATTATGATGTACTCATGCGACTCGGCTTATTCGGCATTGGATTGGACACGTATTGGCCTCAATTCGAGAGCCTGCGCGAGCGCTTGACCGGTTATCAGGCCCAAATCGCCGCGCGGTTTCGCGATTTGGAAGCTGAAGTCGTCGACGCGGGACTCGTCGATGACCCGCACAAGGCCCGCGAGGCGGCCGATCGGTTCCGTCGCGAGGGCGTGGACGTGATCTTCCTGTACCTGTCTACCTACGCCCTTTCGTCCACCGTGCTGCCGGTCGTGCAGAAGGCGGGCGTTCCGGTCATCGTGCTGAACCTTCAGCCCGTGCCGCAATTGGATTACGAGAAGTTCAACGCCTTGGGCGATCGGGGAACGATGACGGGCGTCTGGCTGGAACACTGCCAGGCATGCGCGGCCCCGGAGATCGCCTGCGTCTTCAACCGCGCGGGAATAGCGTATCATCTGGTAACCGGCTACCTCAACGATGAGCTTGCCTGGCGCGAGATCGGCGAGTGGGTCGAGGCGGCCAAGGTGCGCTCGGCAATGCGCGATAACCGCGTGGGCATCCTTGGACATTACTACTCCGGCATGTTGGACGTCTACAGCGACTTGACGCAACAGTCGGCAGTTTTCGGCAATCACTTCGAAATCTTGGAAATGTGCGAGCTGCACGCGCTCCGCCAGGGCGTGACCGACGCGGTGATTTCCGCCAAGCTCGCCCAATTCCGCGAGGAGTTCTGCGTCGATCCGGCTTGCGAGAAGGCGGAACTGGTCCGCGCCGCCCGCACCTCGTGCCGCGCTGGACGCGCTGGTGGCCGAGCACCAACTCGGCTCGCTGGCCTATTACTACGAAGGCACGCCGGGCGGCGAGTACGAGGACATCGTGGCCAGCGTCATTCCCGGCAATACGCTTTTGACCGCGCACCACGTGCCCGTCGCGGGCGAGTGCGAGGTCAAGAACGTGCAGGCAATGAAGATCATGGACGCGCTGGGCCGCGGTGGATCGTTCGCGGAGTTGTACCTGATTGATTTCAAAGACGATATCGTATTCTGGGGCCACGACGGGCCGGCCCACGCGGCCATTGCGCAGCGCAAGGTGGGCCTCGTGCCGTTGCCGGTCTATCACGGCAAGCCGGGCAAGGGGCTATCCATCCAAATGGAGGTCCGCAACGGGCCGGTGACGTTCCTGGCGGTGGTCCAGGACGGCGGCGGCGAACTCTCGCTGCTGACGGCCGAAGGCCAGTGCGTGCCCGGCGCCACCTTGCAGATCGGCAACACCAATAGCCGCTACCGCTTTGCGATGGGCGCCAGGGCGTTTGTCAACGCCTGGTGCCAGGCCGGGCCGGCGCATCACGCCGCCATCGGCCTGGGGCACGTCGCGGGAACCGTCGAAAAGCTGGCGGCTTTGCTGGGCATTCGCGCGAGGCGTGTCGAATAGGAGAGTGGGAAGTGGCAAGTGGGAAGTGCGTCCGACTCCCCACTTGCCACTCCCCACTTGCCACTTCTCACTTGCCACTTCTCACTTGCCACTCCCCACTCATCACTCCCTTGCCATTTCCACGGTAACTGGTCCGATGAGACCCGAGGGATAAAGCGGCGTGGCCTTGCTGAACTTGTGGATGTTGGTTTGGGTGTATCGCTTTTCCACGGGCAGCAGGTCGTCGCCAATGAGGCGATTGGGCCAGAGGTTGACGACGGTGATTTCCAAATCATTTTCTCCGACCCGCACCGCGCGCGTTATGTCGATGCGTGCGGGCCGGGTCCAGACGACGCCCAGGTCCTCGCCGTTGAGCCGCACGGCGGCCACTTCATGCACTTCGCCAAGGTTCAGCAACAGTTTCTCCGCCGCGGGATGCTCGGAGACGTTGAACTTGTTGCGATAGACGGCTGTGCCGGAGTAGTATTTGATGCCGGGTTCGGGCCGCTTCGTCCAGTCCACCAGCCTGTCCATGGTGATATTCTCCGGCCCACCCCACTTCGGGTCGAAAGAGACGCGCCACGGCCCTGTAAGGCGGATGAAGCCGTCGATCCGCGGGTAGTTGGAAGCAGCGGTTCCGGAAGAGTCCGCGGGAATCGGCTTGCGGAAAACGACGAATACGGATTGCCTCGGGTTGAACTCCAGCGGCACGATCGTGCGGCCGTTCGCTTGGCGGAAGGCGGCGGCAGGACGGATTTCGCCCGTAACAGGGTCCCAAAGCTCCGGTTGCTTGCCGCAAACGCGGAAGGCGCAGTCCACCGTCACCTTCGGGTCCCAGCAGTTGGCAACGAAGAACACATCCATGTCGTTGGCACGGCGATGAATCCAATCCAACTGCCCGGCCCGGCTCGAGCCGCTGCACTCGAATTGGGGCGGGGCGTGCATCGCCCGCAGGGCATCCAGCGGTTGACGACCCTGCTGCGCGGGTGCCCGCGCGATCCTTCCGCTGCCCCAAAGTTTTGCAACTGCCGCGTCGAAATTCGTTTTTTGCTCCTTCGTTACGGCAAAACCCGCCATGCCGCGCGGTCGCGGCCCGACAACCGTGGCGCCCATTTTCACCAATTCGGCAATCTTATCGAGCGCCTTCGGCGCCAGGGGCGAGTCGTCCGGCAAAACGAGAATGGAATAACTCATGCCGTCGGGCAGCACGAGGCGTCCGTCCTTTGCGCTCAGGCGATGCAAGAGCACGTCGAGGTTACAGTTGTCGTGATCGTATCCTTCCGCCGGCAAGGCGGGCCGCGTCTTCATTTGCTCCACCTGTCCGATGGCATCGCCGCCAAAGTAGAGCGCGTCGGCGACGAACAGTCCCTGCTGGAGCATAAGGGAACATCGACCCAGATAAGCGTTGAAGGCCGGCGCTTGGTTCCACCACGTCACGTTGCGGCCGTAGAGCGTGCCGGCGAAGTAGGCGAAGCCCGGCCGCGCGGAGACCGACGGGGAATGGCTCCAGTTGTGGATCACATTGAGGTTGCACCCGTCGGCAAACGCCTGATCGGCCGCATTCTTCATGTCGAAGAAGCTCTCTTCCCAAAACGGACCGACGGAAGTGAAGCTCTCGCACGCCGTGACGCGCTTGCCGTAGATGTGATTGGCGTTGGCCGCGTTCCGCAGCAGGAAGCGGCTCGGGGGCGTGGGACGATGAACGGACGGCATCCAGAACTCCGCCATGGCAACGTCCACGTTACCGCCGTTTTGCAGCCCGTCGAGCTGGCCGGTATTCGGTCCGGCGGCTTCGGAAAACGCCAGCAAGCCGTTGCGGTTGGCGAGTTCACGGAGACGGGCATAGTGGTTTCGGGCGATCAGATCGGCAATCGTTCGATAGTAGTCGCGCCGCACGCCTTGGGCGGCCTCCGGGCCGCCGACTTCGATTCCCGCCAGCGCCGGCAGCAGGGGAACGAGATCATAGCCGCGATGTTTCCGAAATTCCGCCGCGAAAAGGCTCGTCCATGTCGAGTCGCCGGCCTCCCAACTGTCGTCTTCGACTGCTAAGAGCGCTTTGCGTTCGTCGGGCGTCATTTCCGCCAACAGCCGGCCGATGGTAACATCCCAAGTCCTGTCCAATGCCGCGGCGCTCATCGCGTCAGTAAACAGGCCCCAGACGTTGCGCTTCCCAGTCGGTGCGTAAGCGAACCGCAGGACCTTCCATTTTCCCGCGGGGACCTGCCAGCGGAGGCGGTCTGGCGCGACCATCCTCGCGGTCAGGTTTACGACCTGGTCGGCGCCAATACTACTCTTGTCCGGCACGGCGAGAACGGCGATTACCTTTCCGTTGAACTTCGCGCCTTGTGTGCGGGCCGCTAAAGGCTGTTTCGTCCGCATCGGCTTCTGGCCGCCCGGACTGGGCAGCGTAGCCGGACCCAAGCTCGGCGGGACGTTCCGGTCCGGCGCCGCAAGTTCGCCGTCGAAGTCGCTTGGCCCGGTCATGCTGGTTTCGGACCAAACAAGCTTCTGCTGTCCGAATTCAGGCTCGATTGGACCCGACGTGCCCCCCAGTCCAACGCTGAGACAGAACTTGAGGTCCAATCGCCGCGCTTCCCTGATGCTGTAACGGACCAGCTCGCGCCAATGCGGCGACCACGTTGCCAATTCGCCGCCGGGGACCTTGTCGATATGGGCATTGGGATAATCGGCGGTCTTCACCTTCGCGTAAGTGTCGCCTTGCAGGACCATTTTTGCTCCAGCCTCGGGTCGGCCGCCCACGCCGCAGTCGTACAAGATCAAGCCTTCGATGCCTTTGGCGCGCATTTCTTCCAGGTCCCTGGTGATTGCCTCGCGGCTCGTATTCACGCGCAGCCAAACCCAGTAGACCCACGGCCGCGCGCCAGCGGGCGGGGAGCGGAAATCGCGCTCGATCCGCGGATCGGCGGCCAACGACGTGGCATTCGTCGCCAGCCACGATTCGCCCGCCTGGGCCGCCGTAGTCAGCGCAAATGTCGCAAAAGCAGCACGGGTTATTGTGTGCATCGTCATGCTTGGCTATGGTTTACTTTGTTCTCAACTGGAGGGCACAAGTTGTGTTTCCCAAAAGTTTGTTCTTCCATTACCTGCCCGTCAATGACCTCAACATTCGCTGGGGCATTTACGTGACGGGCGCCGGAACGGCGGTGATTCCGCCGGGAACGGAGTATCCGCCGCAAGGGCATCCGGAATTGTATGACTTTCAATGGGACCGCGGGCGGACTTCGGCCGAATTCCAACTGGTTCTGATCACGGACGGCCGCGGCGTCTTCGAATCGCGCGAAACTGGTCAGACGGTGATCGAGCCCGGTTCGGTGCTCTTGATGCTTCCTGGCAAGTGGCACCGCTATCGGCCCGACCCCAAAACCGGATGGACGGAACGGTGGATCGGGTTTCACGGCGAAATCGCGCACCGTTTGCTCCGGTCGTTGGACATCACAAAGGCCTGTCTGGTCACAAGAACCCGGCAATCAGAGCGTCTTTACGGCGGGCGCGACGGGCTGTCGGCACTTGAAGCGTTGGAAAACAGGTTCGACGAATTGCTGGAGCGAATTCATTCCCAACCGGCGCAAAACTCGACACTGCTTTCGATGCATGCGCTGGCCCTTGTGGCGGAGGCCATCGAACACAGTTCGGCAGTCTCTCAAGCGGCGTCAAAGCCGCCGGTCCCAGAAGGCGGCGGCGTCGAAGACGATCTCGTCGTGCGTGCCCGGGAACTGATCTGGACGCACAGCCACCGGCAGTTGTCTGTGCAGCAAATCGCCCGCGAGCTTTCCGTCACGCGGCGGATGCTGGAGCGGCGGTTTCAAGCGGCGACAGGCGAATCGCCATTGCACGACATCGTGCAGTGCCGGTTCAGCCGCGCCAAGCGGCTGCTGCTGGAAACGGACCTGCCCACAAAAACCATCGCTTACTTGGCCGGTTTCGCGAGCGACGAGCAGATGCGAGTGACCTTCAACCGCCTTGCGGGGCATTCGCCCAGTACGTATCGCCAAGCGGGCCGGTCGGGCGGACGCGCTATTCGTCGCCGGGTGCGGGACAAGCGTCGGAAAACATAACGTTTCGATCCGCCGTCGCCGCCGCCGAGCTTGTCGCAAAATCAGGGATCATTTTGCTGGTGCAAGAGGCAGGCTTGGCATTACAATGACCTTTGTCGGATTTTG
The DNA here is from genome assembly GCA_963780045.1 of uncultured Planctomycetia bacterium. GTDB lineage: Bacteria > Planctomycetota > Planctomycetia > Pirellulales > Thermoguttaceae > JANXQG01. The sequence continues at coordinate 854,701 of CAVZZZ010000001.1, forward strand.
TAACGAACTGTTGTGTTCCCGAATAGGGCCGACAGTGCGCTGGCCGAATTCGTTAGTCTTGTCCTGGGATCGGGTTGGTTCAAAACTGGGAAGTGAGCCGCAATGCGATGCGCTCAACTCCGATTTGAGATGAAGGGTAATCGCCATGTTGTCTCGATGCTTGACACGTGAGTACTTGTTGTCGGAATGTATGGTCCATGGGCAAACACGTTGGTTCGTTCGCATTGCCTTCGCACTGGCCGCGGCGGCGGTGCTGGCTCCGGCGTCGTCCGCGTCTGCGGCGGCGACAGTGTTTACCTGGGGCAATGTCGGCTCCGATTGGGGCGCTGCCGGCAATTGGTCGCCATTGGGTCCGCCGACTGGCGGCACGGCCGTCGCGCAATTCACCAGCCCGTCGTACAGCTTCCAACCGACGCTCGTTTCAACCAGCCAAACGCTGGGAGGCATTTGGGACAACGGCGCCGGCACGGTGACCATCGGCGCCACTTCACCCTTCGCGCTGACGCTCTCCGGGACCACCGTCAACGGCAACGCGACAACGGGAATCGAGCTCGACAGCGGCGCAGGCGCGCTGACGATCAACTGCCCGGTCATCATGGGTTCGAACCAGTCATGGATCAACAATTCCGCGAACCCGCTCACGATGAACGGCACGCTCAACGGCGGCGGCAAAAGCATTACACTGAACACCACAGGATCGGGCTCATTGGTCGTCACCGGAAGCGTGGGTAACTTTTTTGCGGGCAACAACAACTTCGGCAATGTGATGTTCACGGGCACGGCCAACGCGGGCCAGGTTCTGTTCCTGGGCCTCAGCAGTTCGGTCACCGCTGGAACCGCCACAACTACCACGATCGGCCCGGGGGGATTGCTGAATCTCGTTTCCGGCAACACCAATATGCCGATCTCCAATTTCGTCGTCGTCAACGGCGGGACGATACAGAACGTAAGCGCTACGACTTCGGACACGGTGGGGATTGGCTGGTCGGGAGGCCAAGCCGGGACGTTCACCCTTAATAGCGGGTTGGTCAACTTTGCCGGCGTCACCGTCAATTTCGGCCACGCCGTCGCCGGGACTCTGAACCTCAACGGCGGCACGTACATTATCAGTACGGAACCGACGTCGGGCAGCGGCAAGTACAACTTCAACGGCGGCACGCTCCAATTGAACGGATCGATCGCGACCTTCGCGCCGGCTGCCATAGCGTTGAACGTGGGCGACGGCGGGGCGAACATCAATCTGCACGGCTTCAACACCACGATCACCCAGAAGCTCGCGGGCACAGGCAGTGGCGGACTGACGGTTCTGTCCCCCGGCGGCGGCGGAACGCTGACGCTCACTGCGACGGAAAGCTACACCGGGCCGACGACGGTCTTGGGTGGCACGCTGCTCGTGACCAATAGCGCGGTGGGCACTGCCGGGGTCAGCATCTTGCCGCAGAACTCCAACTTGTCCGTAAGCAACGGCAAGGTGAGCCTCGCGGGCAACCAGTCCTCGTATACATTCAATGACCTCACCGCGGGCACCACCACGCTCAACTCCGGCGGCGTGCTTTCGGCCGATCAGACGACAAACAACACGATCAATCTCTATATGCTGGTCATGAACGGCGGCACGCTCGCCGCCACCCAGCCGCCCGCCTCGAACAATCAGCACTTTACCATTAACAATCAGATCTACGCCACGGGCGCCGCGCCTTCGCTGATTTCGGCCAGCATCGGCGACACGGGCGGCGGCTTGACCGTCGACGTGGCCCCCGGCAGCCAGTTGACGCTCTCAGGCACACTGGCGGATACCGGCCCGGCTTCGCTCAACAAGGTCGACAACGGCACGCTGGTCATTACCAGCCCGCAAAACCTTTACACCGGCAGCACGACCGTCAGCGGCGGAACGCTTACTGTCGATGCCACAGGCACGAACACCGGGGCGCTGGGCGCGACGGCCGTGAACGTCGCCAGCGGTGCGGCGTTTGTCGCGCGCGGCAATACGTCCATCGGGGCACCCCCTGGGTCCGGCGGAAGCCTGGGCGCCGCCGGCGGCGCATCATTGGACCTCCGCGACGGCCAGGTGAACACGCTGACGGTCAACGGCAATCTTTCGCTCGGCGGAGGCACTCAGGGATCGAACGTTTATCTCGAGCTTGGCACCGGATCAGCCGACTTGATGAACGTCACCGGCGCGGCGTCGCTGACCGGTACGAGCGCCGTGAACATCTCACTTGCCAATGGCGCCAGTGTCCTCGCCGGCTCGTACGACCTTATCACCGCGGCGGGCGGCGGCCTGTCGGCCGGCAATTTCACGGTGGGCTCGAAGCCGGCGGGCTTCAATTCCTACACGCTTTCCACGCCGACACCCGGCGCGCTGGTGATAACGATTACCGGGAACGCTACCCCTGGGACAGCTTACTGGACGGGCGCGGCGAGCACGGCCCTGGCCGACGCTGCAAACCAATGGGGAATCGGCAGCACGATCAGCACCAGCAACTGGAGTACCACTCCCGACGGTCTGACCGATCCGAAGCAGGTGCCCGGGCCGATCACCAGCGTCTATTTCACGGCCGCCAACGCGACGGGCGTGTCCGGCAGCCTGACGACGACGCTTGATACCAGCTACTCGATCAACAGCTTGACGTTTGCCGTACCCTCGACAACGTCGATCAGCAGCGTGACCATTAACACCAATGGCAGCGCCCTGGCCATCGGTGCCGGCGGGCTGACGCTCGCAAGCACGTCCAACGCGGGCGCCACGATCAGCGGTTCGGGCAGTGTGATCGTCAACGGCAGCCAGAACTGGGCCAACAACACCAGCCTGCCTTTGGCGGTCAACTCTCCGATCTCGGCCCAGTCGGGCGCGACGACTTTGACCTTGAACGGGACAGGCCTGGGAAGCGTCGCTCTTGGCGCCGCGATCAGCAACGGTTTGAGCGGCGGCACGCTCGCACTGGCGCTGAACAACGCCGGCACGGTGATTTTGGGAGGTTCGAGCGCAAACACGTACAGCGGCGGCACGACCATATCCGGCGGCCTGGTGCAAATGGCCGGCGTCAACGGCCTTGGCATCGGGGCCCTGACGGCGAACGCCGGCACGCTCGACCTGGCCGGCTTTTCGCAGGCCGTCGGCAGTTTCTCGGGCGCTGCCGGCACGATCTGGAACAACAGCGGCGCGGGGCTCGCCACGCTTTCGGCCGGCGCGGGCGGCGGCACCTACTCGGGCCTGATCGCCGACAACGACGGTGTCCATACCGGCGGGTCGGTGGCCGTGAACGTCACGAATGCCGGCGGCGAGTTGACGCTGGTCGGTCCGAACACCTACAGCGGCGGCACGATCGTCAGCGGCGGCGCGCTGAATCTCATCAACACTACGGGGATCGGCAGCGGCCGGCTGACGATGGCCGGCGGCAATCTGGACAATACCACCGGCAGCACGCTCGTTTTAGGCAATGTTCCGCAGACGTGGAGCGCCAGCTTCACCTATCTCGGCACCTCGCTGCTGAATCTCGGCACGGGGCCGGTGACCGTGACCGGACCTACGACCCTCACGGTGCAAAACAGCTCCGGCACGCTGGAGATCGACGGCAACATCACCAGTGGCACCTCCGCGCTGTCAACGGGCGGCGCGGGGACCGTCGTGCTCACCGGCAGCGATACGATTTCAATCCCTGGCGGGAACGTGGGCTCGCTGGCCGGCAACTTGATCTCGACGGGCACCGTGAGCTTTTCGGGGGGCAATTTGACAACCCAGGCGGGGGCCACGCTCACTATTGCTTCCGGAGTGTTCAGCTCGAATCCGGGAAGTGGGGGCGTCACCGCCGTCGGCAACCTCACTTCCGCTACGACGGCCGCCGTGGTCGTTTCCGGCGGGACTTTTTCCCAGCCCAGCGGCAACCTGGCCATCGGGCAACACGCGCCGGGCATCCTGACCATCAACAGCGGCCTGGTGAACCTAACCAACGCTTTGGAATTCGGTTTTGGCGCCGGCAACTCCTCTGGGACCGTGAGCCTCAATGGCGGGCAGCTCAACACTCCGAACTTCACCACCGGTTCGTCGCCCGCCAACATGGTCAACTTCAACGGCGGACTGCTGCAATTGACCGCCAGCAGCGCCAACCTGTTCACGCCGACCGCCGATTACACCCTGAATGTCGGCGACGGCGGCATGTTCATCGACCTCAACGGGCACAGCACCACGATCAGCAACGCCCTGAACGCCAGCGGCAGCGGCGGTTTGACCGTTTACGCGACATCGCCCGGCACGCTGACGCTTTCGGGCTTCAACACGTATACCGGACCGACGCAGATTAACGGCGGCACCGTGGCCATTACCGGCGCCGGCAACCTGGGCAATGGCGGCCCCTTGACGGTGAACGGCGGTCAGATTGATCTGGGCGGCACATCGCAGGCCGTCGGCGCGGTAAGTATCACCGCTGCCGCGCCGGCGGGCAATACGATCCAAAACGGCAATCTCTCCGGCACGTCGTACGCCGTCAGCAACAGTTCCGGCAACGCGATCATTGCTGCTGCCTTGCAGGACGGCTCCAGCGGTTCGTCCGCGTTCACGATGTCCGGCGGCGGCACGGCAACATTGACCGCGGGCAACAACTTCACCGGCCCCACGAACGTCAATGCGGGCACGGTAGTTCTGGATAACTCCAACAACAACGGCGCCTCGCTGGGCAATACGAACGTGAGCGTTTCCGGCGGCGCGACGTTGATCGCCCGCGGCAATACGAGCATCGGCACGGGCAATCTGAGCGTTGCCGGCGGCGGGAGCCTCGACCTCCGCGACAATCTAGTGAACAACTTGACCGCTTTCAATGTCAACGGCAGCCTCTCCCTGGGCAGCGGGACCCAAGGGTCAAACCTCTATTTCGAGTTGGGGACGTCTAACAACGATCAACTGATCGTCACCGGCGGCGCTGCCCTTGCGGGAACGAGCACCATCAATCTCTCGGCCGTGGCGGGCAGCAGCCCGTCCATCGGGCAGTACACGTTGATCGAAGCCACCGGCGGCCTGAGCGCGGCCAATTTCGGCCTGAACATCGGTTCGTCGCTGAAAGGTTTCGACACGTACTCTCTTGCCGCGACGACGCCCACCGACCTCATCCTGACCGTTTCCGGAAACACCACGCCGTCCACCGCCTATTGGACCGGCAAGGCCAGCGCCGCGCTTAACGATTCGGCCAACCAGTGGAGCATAGGCAATTCCATCCACACCAGCAACTGGAGCACCACGCCCGACGGCTTGACCGACGCCTTGCAGGTGCCCGGCAACGTCACCGACGTCTACTTCACCGCCGCCAACGCGACGGGCGTCTCCGGCAGCTTGACGACCACGTTGGACAACCCTTATTCGGTCGCCGGGCTGTTCTTTGCGGTGTCGTCCGGCTCGATCACGAGCGTTACGGTCAACACCGGCAGCTACGCGCTGACCCTCGGCGGCGACGGCCTGACGCTGGCTACATCCAATGCGAGCGGGACGATCACCGGCTCCAGCGCGCTGGCGCTTAACGGCAATCAGAATTGGGCCAACAACTCCAACAACCAGACACTGACCGTGACACTGCCCATTGCACCGGCGTCCGGGTTTACCACGCTTTCGCTGGACGGCACGGGAACCGGCGGCGTGGTCCTCAGCGGCGTGATCGGCAACGGCCCCGGCACGTTGAGCCTGTCCTTCGCGCAATCGGGCACGACTCTGCTGGGCGGAAGCGTTGCCAACAGCTACAGCGGCGGCACGACGATTTCGGCCGGCACCGTAAAACTTGGCGGGCAAGGCGCGCTGGGCAACACCGCCGCGCCGTTGAATATCAACGGCGGCGTGTTGGACCTCAATGGCTTTTCGCCGACCGTCGGCTACATCCAAGGAAGCGGCGGAACGGTGCTGAACAATAGCGGATCGGCGCAGCCACCTTGACCATCGGGCAGGGCAACACCGGCGGCGGCAACTTCGGCGGCACGATCGCCGACAACGACGGGGTCCATCCCGGCGGCTCTGTCGCCTTGCAGATCATCGGCACCGGCGAGTGGACGCTTTCAGGCACCAATACCTACAGCGGCGGCACGATCCTCGGCGGCGCCACGACGCTCAACCTCGTAAACAGTTCCGCCATCGGCACGGGTCAGTTGACAATAAACGGCGGCAGCCTGGACAACAACAGCGGCAACCCTGTCGTGCTGGGCAACATTCCGCAGACCTGGAACGGCAGCAGCATCGGCTACTTCGGCGGCTCACTGCTCAACCTGGGCAGGGGACCGGTGACGGTCAATGTCCCGACTACTCTCAACGTCGTGCAAAGCTCCGGCACGCTGGAAATCGACGGCAACATTACCAGCGGCACCTCCGCGGTTTCCACCGCCGGTCCGGGGACGGTGGTACTCGCCGGCAGCAGCAACATCTCGGCGGTCAACGGCGCGAACGTGGCCTCGTTCGCCGCCGCCAACACAATTTCGACCGGATCGTTGACTCTCACGGGCGGCAACTTCACCCTGCAGCCCAGCGCGACCTTCACGGTTGCCGGCGGCCTGGTCAGCGAGTCGGCGGCGGCAGGCGGCGTGGGCACGGTCATCGGCAACGGCGCGGGCGGCACGGCCTACATGGTCGTCTCCGGCGGCACGTTCCAGCAAGGCCCCAACGGCTTGCTTTACGCCGGCCAGCACAGCTTGGGCGTGCTGACGATCCAGGGCAACGGCATTGTCGCCTTGGGCGCGGCGCCGCTGGCTTTTTCCTACAACGGCGGCATCCAGGGCACCCTCGATTTGAACGGCGGCACGCTGCAATCTTCGGGCTTTGTCAGTCAAAGTAACGTCGGCGGCCAGACGCTGAACTTCAACGGCGGCGTGCTTGAATTGACCGCCAGCAGCACGAACCTCTTCGGCACCTCGCAGGCCGATTTCACGTCCAACATCCAAAACGGCATGATCGTCAACCTCAACGGCTTCAGCTCGACGATCAACGACGCCCTGATCGGATCGGGCAGCGGCGGCCTGACGGTGACGTCCGCCGCCGGCGGATCGCTCACCCTGACGGGCACCAACACCTATGTTGGCGGGACCTACGTCGAGGGCAACGGCACATTGATCGTGACGAATCCGGCATCGATCGACGGCAACAACCTTGGGACGACGGGCCTCTTCGTCGGCAATGACCTCTCGGCGTTCGGCGGATTGGTTGCGGCAGGCGCGGGCTCCGTGGCCGGCCAAACAGCGGCCGCGCCCGTTCCGGAACCCGGCACGCTGGCCATATTGGCCGCCGCCGGCACTTTCCTGGTTCTCTTGCGGAGCAAGAAAAAAAGGCGCTGCCCGCGGTGGCGCCGGGAAAGTCCAGTGATAAATACGAACTGGAACCGCACGTTTGACTTTCGATATTCGACATTTTCTCAACCGGCTGTCGCGGCAGGGCTTTCCCGAGCTTGGACCCGCCGCGGCAGCCGGTCTCGCATTTGCCCGTCTCGCGTTGCGGAGTCAGGGAATGTCCATCCAGCGCCCTGCGTTGTGTGAAGCGCAATGCTTGAAGCTTGCCAGACGCCTCGCGCCGCGTTTTGGAGCGATCGTCTGCTGCTGCCTGCTTTTTCTGCCTGTCTCGGCGCGGGGAGCGATAGCGGCGGTGACCGAGACGAGCGACTCGATCATCGACGCTCGCGGCATGACGTTGAATCCCGCCGTCGCGGGTTTTGGCACGGCGATCAACGGAGAGTCGTTTGAAACCAGCACGATCACGGCCTACGACGGCTACCAGTACACCGCCTACTGGGTCGACGATACGTCCAGCGGCACGGCCTCCTATCACGTGGCCGTCGCCCGGCGGCAAGACTCCGGCGCGACGCCCGGCCCGTGGCAGGTTTGCGATCTGCCCGGCTCCCAGTTCACCAACGGAAAGGCAAGCCAGGACGCGCACAACGTCGTTTCGCTGGGCATCGATCCGGACGACGGCACGATCTTCCTGTCCTACGACATGCACGACAACGGGCTGAAGTTCATGCAGAGCGCCGTCGGCGCGGCCAACAGCCTGACCTGGTCCGATTCATCGGCTTCGTTGTTCAACGCCCAGACTTCGTCCATCGGTTCGGTGAACCTCGCCAGCGCGAGCTTGACTTACCCCACGTTCGTAGCGACGCCCTCGGGCAACATGCAGCTCTTCATCCGCGGCGGCGCCAGCGGCAACGGCTCCTGGTTCCTGTACAACTACAACAGCACGACCCATTCCTGGGACAACGGCCACCAGATCGACAACGGCGACGCCGGCGTCTACGTCGATTCGTCGGGCACGTTTACTACCCGCAACGCCTATCCCAACGGCTTTACCTACGACGTCAACGGGCAACTGAATGAAACGTTCGTCTGGCGCGAGGGAAACGGCAGCGGTTCCAACCACGACATCGGCTACGTCTACTCCGCCGACGGCGGCGCGACCTGGAAGAACAACGCCGGGCTGGTCGTTTCCAGCACCACCGGAAATCCCTCGCTCACCTTCAGCCTGACGTCCGCCGGGCTGACCGTGGTGCCGATGGGGCAGTACAGCTCGCTGATGAACGAGCAAGCCCAGACGAGCGACAACCTGGGCAACCTGCACATCATCAATTACTCGCTCGACCCCTCCAAGTCGCCGACGACCAACGGGGCCGCCTGGGATTTTCCCGACTGCACTTATTACACGTATTGGCGCGACGGCCTCGGCGACTGGCACCGCGACAAGATCCCCGGCACGGTCGGCGGCATCGACAGCACGCGGCCGAAGATGTTCTTCGACGCCAACGACAACGCCATCGCCATCTACTGCACCAACAACGGCCCCGGCGGCAGCCTCGTCATCGCCGAGGCCAGCGCGGCAAGCAACTGGACCGACTGGCAAATCGCCTACTCCACGTCGGGCACCGCGGGCGGCTATTTTTCCGAGGCCCAGGCCGATGCCTCGCAGTTGGTCGCCAAGGGCATTCTCACCGTGGAGATGCAGGACAATCCGGCCGTGGCCGCGGGACCCAGCGCGATCCACGCGCTGAACTTCAACATTGCGCTGACACCAGCCGCTACGACGGCGTTCGCGGCCGCCGCCGGAAGCAACTGGACAACGCCGGCCAACTGGAGCGGCGGAACCGTGCCCTCCGGCAACATGACGGCGTTGATCGGCAACGGCCAGACCGCCAACATCACCCAAGCGGCGGCGAGCATCGGCGGCGACGTGGCCATCGGGACGGGCGGCGGCAACGGCACGTTGAACGTCAGCGGCGGCTCGCTGAACGTGGTCAACACGATTTCCGTCGGCCGCGACGGGGGCGCCGCGGCGCGTACAACCAGACCGGCGGCGCCGTCTCCGCGGCGCGCTTCGTCGTCGGCGATTTCTACAGCACCACCTCCGGCGGCGGCGCGAGCACCGCCACCATTTCCGGCGGCTCGCTCACCGTGGGAGAGCTGCAGGTCGCAGTCTCCGACGGTACGAGCAGCAGCGGCTCGTCGTTCGTCGTCGCCGGCTCGGCCAGCGTCGTCGACACGGGCGACGCCATCATCGGCGATTGCGGCAACACGGCCTCGCTTCTCCTCAACGGCGGCACGCTCTCCATCGCCGGCAACCTCATGCAGGGGCTCAACGCCACGCCCACCACCATCGTGAAGTTCAACGGCGGCACGCTGGACATGACGGGCAACTCGATGTCGGTCACCCAGCTCGTGGCCAATTCCGGCCGCTTGCAGAACGTGCTGGGCATCAATAACGGGGCGACGCTCAATTTCTCGCCCACCGGCATCTTCTTCTTGGCCGGGTCGAACACGTTCAACAATCCCCTGAATATCAACGGCGGCACGCTCTGCGCGCTGAGCAACAACGCCTTGGGCAGCGGCACGACGACGGTTTCCGGCGGATTCGCCGCCGCAGTGCTGGCGGTCTCCGGCGGGATCGCGCTTGGCGAGCCGATCGTCCTGAGCGGACGGGCGGTGAATACCGCGGCCGAAATTCTCAGTATCGGCGGCAGCAACATGATCGCCGCGCCGCTCATCGCGGCCGCCGGCGGCACGCAATACAACATCCAGTCCGCCGCCGGACTCCTGACTGTCAGCGGCAGTTTTCAGAACGTGCTCAGCGGCGCCTACGTCGCCGGCCTGAACCTGCTGGGCAGCGGCAACGGCCTGTTCAGCGGCGCGATCGCCGACAGCCCCGTAACGCCGAATCCTTCGCAGACCGCGCTCTTCAAGAGCGGCAGCGGCACATGGACGTTGGCTGGCGTCAATACCTATTCGGGCACGACAACCATCGACCAGGGCACGCTCCAGCTTGGAACGTCCGCCGCGCTGCCCAGCGGCGCCGGCAAGGGGAACGTCGTTTTCGACAAAGCGGCCAACGTCGCCGTGCTGGACATCAACGGCAACAATGCGGTTGCCAACGGCCTCTCGCAGCCGGTGCTCTCCACTACGAACCTGGTGGTCAACAATGGCGCCGGCACGCACGCGCTCTCCGTCGGCGGCGCGGGCGCCAGCAGCACATTCAATGGTATTCTGATGGACACGACGGGCGGGGCGCCCTCCGGGTCCGGCACGCTCGCGCTGACAAAACTCGGCAGCGGCACATTGAACATCGGCGGCGCCAACACCTATTCGGGCGCGACGACGATCGACCAAGGCACCCTCCAAATCGGCTCGTCCAACGCCCTGCCTGCCGGGTCCGGCAAGGGGAACGTCGTTTTCGACAACGCGGCCAACGCGGCCGTGCTGGATATCGACGGCAACAACATTGTCGTCAACGGCCTCTCCCAGCCGGCGCTCTCCGCCACGAACCTGGTCGTCAACAACGGTCCCGGCACGGCAACGCTCTTTGTCGGCGGCGCAGGCGCCAGCAGCACGTTCGACGGCGTCTTGGCGAACGCGACAAACGGGGCGCCCTCCGGGTCCGGCACGCTCGCATTGGCCAAAATCGGCGGCGGCGCGCTGACCTTGGGCAACAGCAACACTTTCAGCGGAGGGACTACCGTCAGCGGCGGCACGCTCTGCGTCAACGGCTCGCTGTCAAGCCCGACGACCGTTTCACCGGGAGCCGTTTTAGCCGGCCGGGGCAACGTCGGCGCTGTGACGCTGAGTTCGGGCGCGGCGCTTGCGGGAGGGCAAAACAATGCCGGTTCGCTGACCGTCGCCAGCCTCTCCTTCGGCGGCAGCGCCAATCTGTACGCCACACTGGGCGGCTCGAACACTTCCGCCGCGCCGATCATTGTAAGCGGTCTGGTTACCACCGGCAGCCCGAGCACCGTCACGTTGAACGTGACGGGCCTTGCGCCGCCGCGCCCGGCGCCTACCACTATCTGCAATACGGCTCGCTCTCCGGCGGCGGATCCTCCGCATTCACCTTGCCCGCGATGCCCAACTACACGCTGGCCAACGACGCAGGCTACCTCGACGTCGTTTACAATCCCCTGATCTGGACCGGCACGAACAGCGGCGCGTTTACGGGCGGCCTCAACTGGAAACTCGCCTCCGGCGGCGTCACCGACTTTGCCTCGCTGGACAACGTGATTTTCGACGATACGGCCGCCGGAACGACGTCGGTCAACGTCAATGCAATCGTCAATCCGACGTCCGTGACGTTCAACAACTCGCTCCTGCACTACACGCTTTCCGGCAGCGGCGCGATCGCAAGCGGCGCGCTGGCGAAAAACGGCAGTGGACTGCTGACGATCGCCAACACCAACAGCTACGCGGGCGGCACGTACATCGACGGCGGCACTGTCGCCTTGGGGACCAATAACGCGCTGCCCGTCGGCGGCGCGCTGAGCCTTGGCGGCAGCGGGTCCAGCGGCGCGTTCGACCTGGCCGGGTTCAGCCAGCAGATCGGCGCGCTTTCGGTTGGTGCGGGGGCCACGGCTGCCGGCCAGGTCGTCACCGCAAGCTCCGGCAGCGGCACGCTGTTGTTCAGCGGCGGCAGCGGGGCATCCGTATTCGCGGGCACGGTCCGCGATACAGCGCCCGTAGGGGGAACGCTGGGCCTCACGGTCGGCGGCGGCACGCTGGACCTCAGCGGCGGCTCGACAATCTACCACGGGGTGACGAGCGTGATGGGAGGAATGCTTATCGCCGGTTCGCTTGCCAATACGAGCGGCATATCGGTAGCCTCGGCAGGCACGCTCGCCTTTACCACTGCCGGTGCGAGCGTCAATTCGGCGATTCTCAGCAATTCCGGCGTCGTCGCCTTCACGGCCACCAGCGGCACGGTTTCGCTGTCTTCCATTACGAGCGGACTGACGACATTCGCTGCCGCGGCGAACATTGCGAGCGCCACGGGCGGCAGCGCCAGCTTCGGCGGCGCTGCGGCTTCGATCGGCGCCGTGGGCAACGTCGTCGCTAACTTGAGCGCCAGCACGACCCTGAACATATCCGCCGGCGCAAATCAATGGTTCAATCAGCGGCGGAGGCTCAATAGTCAAGACCGGCACGGCGGCGCTGGCGCTGGCCGGCAGCAATACCTATAGCGGCGGCACGACCCTCTCCGCCGGCACGCTGGACATCAACGGCAACAACGCTGTTGGCAGCGGCACTTTGATCATCAACGGCGGCACGCTGGGCAACACCAGCGGCCAAGGGGTCGCATTGGGGAACGTGCCACAGGTCTGGTCGAGCAATATCGCCTTCGGCGGCGGCAACTACCTGAACCTGGGGACCGGGGCAGTGACCAATACCTCCACCAGGACCGTTACGCTCAGCGCCGGCACCTTGGAAGTCGACGGCAACATTACCAGCCCCTTCCCGATAACGACCAACGGCGCCGGAACGATGATTCTCGGCGGGGTCAACACGATCTCGACCACGGCGGTCAACGTCATGTCGTTGCAAAGCAACCTGACAAACACGGGCACGACCTCGATCTCCGGCGGCAACCTCGTGGTCTTTGCGAACACCACGTTCACCGTCGCTTCCGGCCAGTTTACTTCAAGCTCTTCCATCGCCGCCATCGGCAACAACACGTCCAGTTCGCCGGCCACGATGCTCGTTTCCGGCGGGACCTATTCCCAACCCGCCGGGAACCTGGCCATCGGGCAACACTCGCCCGGCATCCTTTCGATCAACGGCGGCCTCGTGACTTTGGCCAACAACATGGAATTCACCATTCCCGGCGGCAATTCTCCTGGGACCGTGAACCTCAACGGCGGGCAACTCGACCTTCCAGGATTCACGCTCGGCGCCCAGATTCCCACTGCCAACGAGCAAGTCAACTTCAACGGCGGGTTGCTGCAACTAAACGCCCTTAGCGCGAACTTGTTTGGCGCAAACTACGCGAAATTCAGCGTGAACGTCGGCAACGGCGGAGCAAACATCGACCTGAACGGCTACAGCACCGCGATTGTAAACGGCCTGGCCAAAACCGGAAGCGGCGGCTTGGCCGTCTATTCTTCCGCGCCCGGCGGCACGTTGACTCTCACCGGCACGAATACCTACACCGGAGGGACGTACGTTGAAGGCGGCACGTTGATTGCCGCCAACAACGAAGCGATCGAGGACCGCACCAACGTGTACGTCGTTGGCAGCGCGGCCGATCTATCGCTGTTCGGCGGCGTTGCTCCGGCGGCCAGATCGCCGGCCGGCGATGCAATTGCTGCGCCGGCAAATGCCGTCGCCGTACCCGAGCCGGGCACACTGGCCTTGCTGCTAACCGTCGCGGCAGCGGCTGGCGCGGCGGTCCGACGCAGCAGGCGGAGTCGCCAGCCTTGCGGGCGGGTAAATCAACCCGATCTATTAACTATTAACGTCCGGATGACGAACGGGGCGTTTTTTCCTTGTGCCGCCGCAAGACGTGCCTTAAAATCCCATCAAGGGGTCCTTCTTGTAACGGACCGTTGTGTATCTGGGTAGATCGAGGGGAGCGCACGCTTGGGCACCACCGCGGACGCAGGCTTGTCCTCAAACCAAACTGATTCGGACCTGAAGCGCCTGCTTCGTGATGGCCATGAGGGGGCGCTGGCGACGATACTGCGCGACAACGGGCCGGCCGTGGCGGCCGCCTTGCGGCGCCGCTATTCGATCCTCAACGAGAACGATGTCGAAGACGTGCTTGCCACCGCCTTGTACAGGCTTTGGGCCTACCGCAAACGGCTCGATCTGGCCAAGGGCCCGTTGGCCGCGCTATTTTATCGCATCGCGGACAACGCGGTCCGCAACTTGTTCAAGACGGGATGGCATCGACTCCGCTTGCAAGAAGTGAGGGTTGAGGATTGGACCGAGGTCATGCCAGCGCCCGTCCGGCCAGAGGAGGCCGGAGCAAGCGATGCGCGGGCGACTCGACAAGACGAGAAACTCCGGAGAGATTTGAAGATCGTAATCGACTCCTTGCCTGCCGCGTATCAATACATTGCTCTTGCCGACGCCACGGCCAAGGACCGCGTGGCTGCGGCGGATTTGATTGCCGAGGAATTGGAGATTCCGGCGGGGACAGTCCGCGTGTACCGCAATCGCGCCATGAATGCCATCCGCGGCAAACTGCGATCGCTGGGCCATGACGTGCCGTAGGGCCAAGAATGAACACATCTTCTTCCCAACCCGACAATCTTAGCGAAGCCGACGAAAGTCTGCGGCGGCTCATCGCGCAGTTGATCGCTCCTTGCGACGCCTCGCAGCTAAGCGACGAGCAGGTCGAGGCGCTGCTTCGCGAACCTTTTGATTCCAGCTTGTCCGACGATCAGAGGGAGTTGATCGTGCGGAAGGCCGGGTCTAAGATTCGCGCGGCCGACGAGACGGCAGAGAAACGGAGAAGGGGAGAAAGGGAGAACGGGAGAACGGGAGAATTGTGGTGTCTCCCTTTCTCCCCCTCTCACCTTCCCTCCTTCTCCCGCCGCCGCGCCGCCTTCCCCGGTCCTCGGTTTCCTGGGCGCCGTCACGGACCTGAGCAACGGTTTTACGCCCACCTTCTGGACGCTGCTGGCCATGGTTTCGGGCATTGTGCTGACGCTGTCCCTGGTGATCGTCCTTGTGGTCCGCGGCGTCCACGTGCAAGTCGACGTCCCCGGCGGCGGTAAGCAGTTCGCCGGCGGCAACCGCCCGGAGGCGGAAGGGCGAAGGGCGAAGGGGGAGGGAAAAACGGGGAATCGGGAACAGGGCGCCAACGGTTCGGTCGCGCGCGTTGCCCGTGTCGATGGGCGCTGGACCAGCGCGGAAACAACTATCCAGCGTGGAGACAGCCTCCGGAAAGGGCAGAAGCTTGATCTGGCCGCGGGAGAGGCCGAAATCGTGTTCAACACGGGCGCCGTCGCGGTCCTCCGCGGACCCGCCAAGATGGAAATCGACTCGTCGAACAGCGTTCGCCTGCTGATCGGCTGCCTTAGCGTGCGGGCCGACACGCCCCTGGCCCACGGTTTCACGGTCCACGCCGGATCGGCGTCGTTGAAAGACTTGGGCACCGAGTTCCACGTCCAAGCCGCCGCGGAGGGGCACAGCGAGGTCTACGTAACGGCCGGCGCTGTAGTGGTCCGGGCGCATCCCGCGCGCTGCCGCGCCTGCTGAATGCCGGGCAGGCCGCACACATCGAAACGGGCAGTTCGGGCGTAGTTGCCCTCATCGAAGGCGGCCGCGACACGCCCGACTTCGTGTTTCCCACGATCAAGCCTCCGTCGGACGGCGACTATGCCGACGCTTCGCAGCATCGTGCCTCGATCCGCGTCGTGCAGGGGAAACTGGCGTCCGACAGCGGGCCGGTCGAGCTGTTGCTGAACGGCCGGGGGCAGTCCACGTCCGACGCGCCCGGCGAATCGGTGTTTTTTGCCAACAACCAAAAGGGCCGCATCCTGTTTGACCTGGGCAAGGTAGTCACGGTACGCGAGATCAACACCTATAGCTGGCACAAGTACGAGATGGTTCCGCCGGGGCATCCGCGGCGCAACAGCCGCACGATCCAGCGCTACGTCCTCTACGGTTACGAAGGCGAGGCGCCGCCGCCGACCAAGGGCGAACCGGCCGCCTGCGGCTGGAAGCTCATCAGCCGGGTCAACAGCGACGCTTTTTTCGCCGTCTTGCCCCGCGTGGAGTGGCCGGCGCAATTGGCCGTCTCGATCACGGGAAAAGAGGGCCGGATCGGGCGCTATCGCTACTTGCTGTGGGAAGTGCATCCAACGCACGTCGACGCTGGTCCCGCTACGACCATGAAGCGCAGCGAGCACAACACATTTTTCGGCGAATTCGACGTGTATGCGGAGTGAGGACGGGGAGTGTTCAGTTTTCAGTTTTCAGTGTTCAGTAAGGACGCGCATACTGAACACTGAACACTGAACACTGAACACTGAACACTGAACACTGAGAACTGAACGCTGGGAACTGGGAAGTGGCAACCTCGAGTGTAATGAATTCACCAACGACAACTGTTCTATTCAAACCTGGGGAGGTTATTATCATGGCACGTCGTAGTTCGATCGGAATTCTTTTCTTGCTGGCCGTGGCGGCGGCGCTTAGTTGTTTCCCGACGGGCGCCTCGGCGGCGGTGTCTGTGTTTACGTGGGGAAACGTCGCTTCCGATTGGGGCCGCCGCCGGCGATTGGTTGCCCACCACGGGTGGTCCGCCGACCGGCTTCTCGGC
The DNA here is from genome assembly GCA_963780045.1 of uncultured Planctomycetia bacterium. Classification (GTDB taxonomy): domain Bacteria; phylum Planctomycetota; class Planctomycetia; order Pirellulales; family Thermoguttaceae; genus JANXQG01. Next base: position 871,232 of record CAVZZZ010000001.1, read on the forward strand.
CGTCGCTCAATTCACCAGCGCGTCGTACACCTTTCAACCGCAACTCGTCTCGGCCAGCCAATCGCTGGGCGGGATCTGGGATAACGGCGCCGGCAACGTGAACATTACCGCAAACTCAAACTACGCGCTGTCGCTCGCCGGAACCACCACATCCGCCGGCCACACGGACACTGGCGTCGAGCTCGATTACGGCGCCGGCTCGTTGACAATCAACTGCCCGGTCACGATGACCGCAGCCCAGGTTTGGTACAACAACTCCTCCAATCCGGTGACGATCAACGGCACACTCAACTGGGGCGGCTTCAACAGCACTATGAACATCTCCAGCTCCGGCGTGGTGGTGCTCGCCGGAAGCGTGGGAAACATCGGGACCGGCAATACCTATCTCGGCAATGTGACAATCACCGGCACGGTCGCCGCGGGCCAAACTCAGTTCATTGGCGACGCCAACACGTTATCGAGCGGGACTACTACGGTAGCCCCCGGGGGATTCCTGAACCTCCAAACCGGTGAAAACTACCTGGCGGTCGTCAATTACCTCATCGTCAACGGCGGAACGATTCAGAACGTCGGCACTAAGACGAACACCACTATTGATATGGGCTGGGTGACCGGCTATGCGGGGGCCTGACAATTAACAGCGGGCTGGTCAACTTCAACGGCGAGACCGCTGTCAGCCTCGGCCACGCTGTGTCCGGCACCGTAAACCTCAACGGCGGCACGTATATCATGAGCTCCGAGTTGACGGACGCGGGCAAGGGCGGTGCATTCAACTTCAACGGCGGCACGCTCCAGTTGGGCGGCAACGTCCCGACGTTCGTCCAGAGCACAATTGCATTGAACGTCGGCAACAACGGCGCGAATTTGAATCTGAACGGCTACAGCACGACGATCGCCCAGGCGCTGAACGGTGTGGGCACCGGGGGTTTGACCGTTTACAACACGTCCGCCGGAACGCTGACGCTTTCGGGCAACAACACGTATACCGGGCCGACGCAGATCAACGGCGGCTTGGTAGCGATCAGCGGCGGCGGCAACCTGGGTAATGGCGGCGCGTTGACATTGAACGGCGGCCGAGTCGATCTCGGCGGTTCGTCGCCGAACCTGGCCGCGGTGACCATTACCGCCGCCGGGGCCGGCGGCAACACGATCCAGAACGGGACCCTCACCGCGCCCTCGTTCACGGTAAGCAATTCGGCGGGCAACGCCATCATCAGCGCCGCTCTTTCCGGCGGCGCCGGCGGGCTGACCATGTCGGGGACCGGCGGGCAGTTGACGCTCACCGCCTCCAGCCCGATCACCGGCGCGACCAACGTCACCGGCGGCACGCTCGTCTTGAATGCCGCCGGGGCCAACACCGGCGCCTTGCCCAATACATCGGGCGTCACCATCGGGTCGGGGGCCGGCTTGGCCGCACAGGGCGCGACTTCGATTGGCGGGGCGGCAAATTTGGCTCTTGCCGCGGGCGCGAACCTCAACCTCAGCGACGGCAGCGCGACGACGAACTTCACGGTCAACGGCAACGTTTCCCTCGGCGCCGGCAGCCAGGGAACAACCGTGGGCGTCGAGGTGGGCAACGGCCTGGCCGATCTGATGAACGTCACCGGCGCGGCCACGCTGCAAGGCACGAGCACCGTGAACATCTCCGTTGCCAACGGCACAAGCATCGTCCCCGGCACTTACGATCTCATCACCGCGGCCAGCGGATTGGCGGCCGGCAACTTCACGCTGGGCTCGAAGCCGGCGGGCTTCAATTCCTACTCGCTTTCGACACCGAATCCCGGCGCTGGTGGTGACCGTCAGCGGGAACCCCACTCCGGCCACGGCTTACTGGACGGGCAAGGCCAGCGCCGCGCTGAGCGACAGCGCCAACAAGTGGAGCAACGGCGGCAGCATCAGCACGAGCAACTGGAGCACCACTCCCAACGGGCTGACCGATCCGCAGCAGGTGCCCGGCCCGATCACCAACGTCTATTTCACAGCGGCCAATGCGACGGGCAACGCCGGCGGCAGCCTGACAACCGCCTTGGACCAAGCCTACATAATCAACAGCTTGACCTTCGCCGTTACGCCGGGCACGATCGGCAGCGTGGCGATCAGCACGGCGGGCAACACGCTGACGATCGGCTCGGGCGGCCTGACGCTGGCCAACACGTCCGGCGCAGCCGGCTCGATCAACGGTTCCGGCGGCGTGATCGTCAACGGCAGCCAGAACTGGGCCAACAATTCCAACAGCCAAACACTCACGGTCATGGCGCCGATGTCAGCCCTTTCGGGCGCGACAACGTTGACCTTGAACGGCAGCGGCGCGGGCACCGTCGTCCTCGGCGGTCAGACCAGCAACGGACTGACCGGCGGCACGCTGTCGCTGGCTCTGAACAACGCCGGCACGGTGACCTTGGGAAGCTCCGCCGCCAACACCTACAGCGGCGGCACGACCATTTCCGGCGGCCTGGTGCAACTGACCGGCGCCAACGCGCTGGGCAGTGGGCCATTGACCGTCGGCGCCGGCACGCTGGATCTGGCCGGCTACTCCCAGACAGTGGGAGTTTTCTCAGGCCCCAGCGGTACGATCTGGAACAACAGCGGCGCCGGCTTGGCTACCCTCTCGGTCGGCGCGGGCGGTGGCACCTTCGCCGGCATGATCGCAGACAACGACGGAGTCCACACCGGCGGATCGGTCGCCGTGAACGTTACCGGGGCACCCCCTGGGTCCGGCGGCGAGTTGACCCTGACCGGCCCCAACACCTATAGCGGCGGCACGACTGTCAGCGGCGGCACACTGAACATCGTCAGCAGTACGTCCATCGGCAGCGGACGGCTGACGATGTCCGGCGGCAATCTGGATAATAGCACTGTCAACCCCGTCATCCTGGGCAACATCCCGCAGACCTGGAACAATGGCTTTACCTATTTCGGCGGACCGTTGTTGAACCTAGGCACGGGCCCCGTGACTGTGAGCGCACCGACCACCGTCACGGTTTCCAACAGCTCCGGCACCCTGGAAATCGACGGCAGCATCAGTGCCAGCGGCACCGGCGCCAATTTGACTTTCAACAACGCCGGCGCCGGCATGCTGCTGCTCACCGGGAGCATCGGGTTTTCCGGGGCTGGCAACAACTACTTCGGCAACATGACGCTTGCCGGCACAGCCGCGCGCCCAATATCTTGTTCCTTGGCGAGGCCGCCTCGTCAAGCAACAGTGCTGCCACCACGATACCGTCCGGCGGATTGCTGAATCTGCTTTCCGGCAACACCAACGTGGGATTGGCCAGCTACGTCTTCGTCAACGGCGGGACCATACAGAATGTGAGCGCCGGGACCGCGGACATATTCGGAATCGGCTGGGTGGCCGGCGAAGCCGGGGTGATGACAATCAATAGCGGGCTGGTCAACCTCTCCGGCGTCAACGTCAACTTTGACCACGCCGTGCCGGGCACCCTCAACCTCAATGGCGGCACGTACATTATCAACAACGAACCGACCGGCACCGGCACCTACAACTTCAACGGCGGCACGCTCCAATTGAACGGCAACGTCTCGACGTTCGTCCCGTCCACGTTTACGTTGAACGTCGGCGACGGCGGCGCAAACATCAATCTGAATGGTTTCAGCACCAACATCACGCAGACGTTGAACGGCTCCGGCAGCGGCGGCTTGACCGTGTACGGAACATCCACCGGAACGCTGACGCTGTCGGGCAACAACAACTACACCGGGCCGACGCAGATCAACGGCGGCGTGGTGGACGTCACGGTGGGGCAGTCCTATACCGGCAACACCTACGTCAGCGCAGGGGTCCTGGTCATCGACGCCTCGGGCAACAATAGCGGCTCGCTGGGCAGCACCAACGTCAGCGTTTCAGGCGGCGCGACCTTGATCGCCCGCGGCAACACGAGCATCGGCACGGGCAATCTGGCCGTCGCCGGGGGCGGGACCCTCGACCTCCGCGACAATGCGGCGACGACCAACTTCACGGTCAACGGCAATCTCTCGCTGGGCAGCGGCACGCAGGGGTCGAACCTCTACATCGAACTCGGGAACTTGGCCAACGACGTATTGACAGTCGCCGGCAACGCCGCGCTCTCGGGAACGAGCACGATCAATCTCTCGGCCATCGCCGGCAGCAGCCCGTCGCTCGGACAATACAATCTGATCAGCGCCAGCGGCGGATTGAGCGCGGCAGAATTTCACCATCAGCGCCGATGCGTCGCTGAAGGGTTTCGACTCGTACTCGCTTGCCGCGACTACGCCGACCGAAGTTGTCCTGAGCATCACCGGCAACGCCACGCCGTCGACCGCCTATTGGACCGGCAAGGCCAGCGCCGCGTTGAGTGACGCGGCCAACCAGTGGGGCGTCGGCAGTGGCATCCACACCAGCAACTGGAGCACAACGCCCGACGGACTGACGGACCCCTTGCAGGTCCCCGGCAGCATCACCGACGTCTATTTCACCGCGGCCAACGGCACGGGCGTCGCCGGCAGCTTGACCACCACATTGGACAACAATTATTCGATCGCCGGGCTGTTCTTGGCCGTTTCGTCCGGCTCGATTAACAGCGTGACGATCAACAGCGGCAGCTACGCGCTTTCCCTCGGCAGCGACGGGCTGACGCTCGCCGGCTCCAATGCTAGCGCGACGATCGGCGGCTCCGGCTCCATCTTGCTGAACAACGGCCAGAACTGGGCCAACAACTCCAACAGCCATCCGCTGACCGTGACACTGCCGATTTCAGCGGCCTCCGGCCAGAATATCACGCTTTCGTTGGTTGGTAGGGGCACCGGGGGCGTGGTCCTCAGCGGCCCGATTAGCGACGGTCAGGGCACGCTGGGCTTGTCGTTGTCCCAATCGGGCACGACCCTGCTGGGCGGCGGCGGCACCAACAGCTACAGCGGCGGCACGACGATTTCCGGCGGCACGGTGCAGCTTGGCGCCTCGAACGCCCTGGGCAATGCCGGGCCGTTGTCCATCAACGGCGGCATGCTGAACCTGAACGGCTTTTCGGCGACCGCCGGCCAGTTTTCCGGCGGCCCCGGGACCATCCTCAACAACAGCGGATCGGGCGTATCCAACTTGACCATTGGCCAGGGGAGTTCCTCTCCTTCCAACTTCAGCGGCACGATCGTCGACAACGACGGGGTCCACACCGGCGGCTCCGTCGCCTTGAATATCGCCGGCAGCGCCGAGGTGACGCTGACGGGCACGAACACCTATAGCGGAGGCACGACGGTCGGCGGCGCCTCGACGTTGGACATCGTCAGCAGCTCAACCATCGGCCCAGGCCGCCTGACGATGGCCGGCGGCAACTTGGACAATTCCAGCGGCGGGCCCGTCGTCCTGGGCAACATTCCGCAGACCTGGAACAGCAGCTTCCAGTACGCCGGCGGCTCGTTGCTCAACCTGGGCACCGGACCGGTTACGGTCAGCAGCACGTCGAACGTCACCGTCACGGTCCAGAACAGTTCCGGCACGCTGGAAATCGACGGCAACATCACCAGCGGCACTGCCGCTCTGATTACCCAGGGGCAGGGGATGCTGGTCCTCGCCGGCAGCGATTCGATTACGACGCCCACCACTTCGAACGTGGCCACGTTCAACTCCAATGTGGTCACGACGGGCGGCTTGATTCTCAACGGCGGCAACTTCGCAGTCAAGAGCGGGACCTTTACCGTCGCCGGCGGCCTGGCCAGCGCCTCGGCGGCGTTGAACGGCGTGGGCACGGTCGTCGGCAATGGCGGCGGCACCGTCAACATGGTCGTGTCCGGCGGCACGTTCCAGCAAGTAAACGACTTGCTCTACCTCGGCCAGGCAGGCAACGGCGTGCTGACGATCGAGAACAGCGGCGTCGTGGCCCTGGGCACGGCACCGCTGGGCTTCAGCTACAACGGTGGGCAGACCGGCACCCTCCAATTGAACGGCGGCACACTCCAAGCTTCGGGCTTTAGTAGTCCCAGTGGAACCGCTGGCGTCGCGGGTCAGACCGTCAACTTCAACGGCGGCGTGCTCGAATTGACCGCGAACACCGCGAGCATGTTCGGACAGCCAGCCGATTTCACCGCCAACGTCCAGAACGGCATGACCGTCAACTTGGGCGGTTACAGTTCGACGGTTAATGTCGCCTTGCTGGGCTCGGGATCGGGCGGTCTGACCGTCACCTCGGCCAGCGGCGGAACGCTGACCCTTAGCGGAACCAATACCTACACGGGCGGGACCTATGTCGAAGGCAATAGCACCTTGATCGCGACCAGCAACGAGGCTATCCTCGATGGGACGAATTTGAACGTCGGAAACGCCAGCGAACTGACACTTTTCGGCGGGGTGGTCTCGGCAGAGGCCGGCTTCGGGGCAGCCGTGCAGTCAGCGGCCGCCGTGCCGGAACCGGGCACGCTGGCGCTTGCGGCCGCGCTGCTGGGCAGCGCGGCCGTTTATCGCCGAGCCGCGACCCGTAAGCCGACCACTCGTACCGAGCGGTGCCCGCCCCGGATGCGCCGCCGGCGGAAGTAAGCATGGTCCCCTTGTCGATTGTCGATTGACGAACTCTGAAAGAATGACGAAAGCCAAGTGACGAATCGGCGTTCGACATTCGGGTTTCGACCTTGGGCATCCCAGCCTGATCGGGAGGGAGGTTGCGGCGAGGCGCTCGCCGGCAGCAACGAGCTTGGCCGCCGGCGACGCCTCGCACTTGGATTCATTCACGCCCATCGTTTCGGGAAGACTAGGCCATGACAAGACGCGCGTTTACCCTCGTGGAGCTGCTGGTGGTCATCGCCATCATCGGCATCCTCATCGGCTTGCTGCTTCCGGCCGTCAATTCCGCCCGCGAAGCGGGCAGGCGGGCCCAATGCCAGAACAATCTCAAGCAAGTGGGGCTGGCGGTGCTGAACTACAACGACGTCTACGGTCACTTTCCCGAAGGCACGCGCGACTTGATCGACGACCAGGGCGGCACAACCCCGCAGAACCGCCGCTGCTGGATGCAGGAGATCCTGCCGTACATCGAATTCGCCGCTCTCTACAAGCAGTTCGACGAATGGATGGCCGCGCCGGCCAGCGGCGGTTGGAACGGCCCCGGCAATACCGCGCTGGGGTTTCCAGGGATGCAGACGGTCGTTCCCACGCTCGTCTGCCCGGACGACCGCAATTCGCCCAAGCTGCACACCTACTATGCCGGTTCCAACGGCCAGCCGGACCAGGGCTTCTCCGGCAACTTTGTGCTCTGCGCGGGTAGCGACACCATGAACCCTAGCGGCCCGCAGAGCAGCACGACCGTTAACGGCGTCTGCTTTGCCCGATCGAAGGTGACGATGGCGCAGATCACCGACGGGACGAGCCACACAGCCCTTTCCACCGAGATCATCCTCAGCCCCGACACGGTTGCCAACGACATCCGGGGCGCTACTACAACACTTCGCACGGCGGAGTGCTGTTCACGACGCGGATCACGCCCAACACGATGGTTCCCGACGTGATCGACTGGTGCTCGCCGGAGCCGGTTCCCCAGGCCCCCTGTACCGACGGCGGCTTCACTCAGCCGTTATATGTTTCTGCGCGGAGTTATCATCCGGGAATGGTTAACATGGGGCTTGCGGACGGATCGGTGCGGGCCATTGACAACGAGGTCGATGCGGCGGTCTACAAGGGTTTGGGCAGCCGCAACGGCGGCGAGACTATTCCGGGCAACTTCTGAGAAACGTCATGCGGACAACGAAGGCCAGGGAGCTTGGAGCAGGGAGCGGGGACTCAGGCTCCGTGCTCCCTGCTCCGTGCTCCCTGCTACCTGCTTTGGTCGCGCTGCTCGCCCTGGCTGGGTGCAAGCCGCCCGGCCCGGCAACTTACCCGGTCTCCGGGACGGTCACCTATAACGGCGCGGCGGTGGCGGACGGTTCCATCGTTTTCATGCCTCTGGACAAGCGGCAATCTGCCGAGGCCGACAAAATCAGCGGCGGCAAATTCTCGTTTTTGGCCAAAGAGGGCAAGAAGAAGGTCGAAATTCGCGCAACCTGCGAGGTGGGCGAAGTGGTTCCTTCAATGGGCGCCCGAGCGAAGCAATCCTACATACCGGTCGAGTACAACGCCGAAACCACACTAACGGCGGAAGTGATCGCCGGCGGAAAGAACCAGTTCACCTTCGATTTGAAAGGCTCGCCGCTGGAGACGCCAAAGTGATTTAGCGTTGCATTTTCGGCTTAGCCACGGCCTTCTGTGCGACCTGAACGCCGTAATGCACGAGCGTGGAGTCAAGACTTCGCCGTCGCCCAGCAAGCCGGCGGCGACGGTGCGGATGCCCGCCCCGGAGCCGACTGTCTTGGTGCGCCGGCTGCCCGCCAGGCAAACCCGCTCGAAAAAGGAGTGTCCCGGCTGAAAGTCAACGCGGTAAGGGATTGTGGTACAATCGGCAACATTCGGCCGCGTGCCCCGGCCGGCCGGCCTGCTTTGAACCTTTCTGAACCCGCCCGTGACGTCCGTCATTTCGGTAACTGGATACTGCAAGAGCTACGGTGAAACGCTCGCCGTGCAGGACCTCACGCTGGAGGTTGCCGGTGGGTCGATCCTGGGGATGCTCGGTCCCAATGGGGCGGGCAAGACGACGACGCTCCGCGCCTTGGCCGGCATCCTGCGGCCGACCGCGGGACGGCTTTCGATCCGCGGATGCGACATCGCCGCCGATCCTGTCGCGGCCAAGCGGCAGTTGGCCTTCGTGCCGGACGATCCGCGGCTCTTCGATTCGCTGACCGTGTGGGAGCATCTGGAGTTCATCGCGGCGGCTTACCGCGTGCCCGACTTTGCCGCCGCCGCCGAACCCCTCTTGGAGCAGTTCGAGCTGATAGAGAAGCGGAACACGGTGGCGCGGGAGTTGTCGCGGGGGATGCGGCAGAAGGTTGCTATCTGCTGCGCCTACCTGCACCGGCCGGCAGCGATACTTTTCGACGAGCCACTGACGGGGCTGGACCCGCGCGGCATCCGCACGCTGAAGGATTCGATCCGTCAGCGCGCGGTGTCCGGCGCGGCGGTCATTGTCAGTTCCCACTTGTTGTCGCTCATCGAAGACCTCTGCACCGAGGTGCTGATCATGCACCGCGGACGAAGCCTGTTCCACGGCACGATGGAGCAGGCCGTCGCCCGATATCCGGACCTGGAAGGCGAGACCTCCCTGGAAGCCGTCTTCTTCAAGGCCACTCAGACATAACGGCGGCCAGGCAACAAGTTCGACGGTACGATGATGCACACCGCCCTCTGGAAACTCTTCGGGCTGCGAATGCGCGGCAGCGTTCGCGCCGTATTCCGCCGGCTCAAAACCGCGCGGGCGCGGCGCTGGGCTTCTTCACGCTGCTGGTGCTGGGCATGATGCTGGGGCCGAACCTGGCGCTGAGCCTCGTCGCGGGCCGCGCAGGTGCGCGGGCCGACGCGCTGCGCGAGGCGTTTCCGGCGGGGATGCTCCTGTTCGTGGTCCTGAACGTTGTTTCATTGATCGGCGAGCGGTCGCTTTATTTCACACCCAGCGAGGTCGATTTCCTCTTTCCCGGCCCCTTTTCCCGGCGGGAAATCCTGATGTACAAGATTCTCGGCAGCGTCACCGCGGCAATCTACTTCGGCTTGCTCTTCCCGGTGATGGTGCTGCGTTACATTCACTCCTGGCCGGCCGCCGCCGCGGGGTTCTTCCTGGCCTCGCTGGCGATCAGCAGCCTCACGCTCTGTGCGCAGCTTGTCGGCCAGACGGTGAGCGAACATGCCTTTAGCCGTGCCCGGCGGTTGCTTTTTTGGGGTGTGTTCACCGCTTCCGCCGTGGTGCTGGGGCAGGCCGCCGCGGCGGGCATCGATGAAACGACGCTGCTTCGGGCGAGGCACTCGGTGCCGGCCCAAATCGTGCTGGCCCCCTTCACGGTCTTCGCCAACATCGTTGCCGCCGATCGGTTTTTCCCCGACGCCGCCGGCTGGGCGGCGCTGGCCGCGGCGATGGTTGCCGGCGTTTACGCGCTGGCGGTTCATTTGGACGCTAATTACCTGGAAACCGCCGCCCGCGTCAGCCAACAGCTTCAAGAGCGGAGGCGGCGGATGATCAACGAGGGCATCTTCGCGCCCCGGCTGAGCGAGGTGCGGACTTCCTGGCTGCCCGGGCCGCGATGGTGGGGCGGCGTTGGACCGCTGGTCTGGCGACAAGTGATCCAGGCGCTTTGCGGCAGCCGCTGGGCCATGATTGCCGTCGCGATCATGGTCGTCGCCCTCGGCGCACCGCTGCTTTTTTCCACGCGCGGGAACCGGGATGCCGCGCAGATCTTGCCCCACCTCATCGTTGGGCTGGCGGCCTACGTGACCTTCTTCTTCTCCGCCCAGGCGCCGCTCGGTTTTCGCACCGATTACGAGCGGATGGACTTGTTGAAAACGCTGCCGATCCGCCCGCTGGCGATGGCGTGCGGGCAGACGCTCGCAGTGGCCACGGTGTTGACGATGCTGCAATGGCTGGTGTTCGCCGCCATCGCCCTCGCCGTGCCCGTGCGCCGCCCGCGAGATGCTTGCCGCAGGATTGTTCGCGGCGCCGTACAACTGGATCATCTGCGGCGCGGAGAACCTGCTTTTCCTTTACTATCCTTCGCCGCTGGTCCCGGTCGGCTCGGAGGGTTTCTTGAAGATGGGCCGCGTGATGCTCTTCATGATGGCCAAATTCCTGATACTCGCCATTTGCGCCGCCGGGACGGCCATCCCGACGGCGATTGTCCTGCTGCTGACGCAGAGCGTGCTCGCGGCGGCGGTTGTCGCCTGGATGTGCCTGGCCTTCCTCGCTTCGGGAGTGCTGCTGTTGATCGCCCGGGCGTTTCCGCGCTGCGAGGTCAATATCGACGTGTCGGATTAAGGCAGTTTCAGCGGTTCATCTCGGATAGGCTTCGTGCACCAGCGCCGTGGCCTGCAGCGTCTGGCCCGGTTTTTCCTGGTCGATTCTCCGCGCCGCGAGCTTGCGCAGCTCGTCGTAAACCAGCGGCAGGAGCTTCTCGGCCGCTTGCGGGTCGCCAAAGTCGATCTGCGCGAGGATGCTGGTGACTTCGGACATCGGTTGGATTGGCCACTTGGAAACGCGGACATCCGTCGTTCGAGTAGATACTGGATGATTCTCCGTTGGGCTGACAATGAAGTCAAGCAAAGTACGGGCACCAGGCCGTTGGCGGTTTCCCATTGCGATCCGCTAGTGGGCCGCCTCCGGGCCTGCGCGAGGCATCCCACACTTTGACCGTGCCGTCCTGGCTTGCGCAGGCGATCCGCGTGCCGTCGGGACTGAAGGCCAAACTGAATACCGGGCCGGAGTGCCCATTGAGCGTGAGAAGCTCTTGGCCGGTCGCCGCATCCCAAATCTTCAGCGTGTTGTCCCTGCTGCCGCTGGCGATCCGCTTCCCGTCAGGGCTGAAGACCGCGCACTCTGCCCAATCGGAGTGTCCCTTGAGCGTCAAGAATGGGCGGTAATTGGCCGCGTCCCAAACCATAAGCGTGTTGTCGAAACCGCAACTGACAAGTTGCTTCCCGTCAGGTCGAAAGGCAATGCTCGTTACGGCGCGCTTGAGCCCCATGAGGACGCCTAGTTCCTTGCCGGTTGCCGCGTCCCAAAGCTTTATCGTATTCTCGTCGCGACCGACCGTGGCGATCCGCTTCCCGTCGGGGCTGAAGGCAACGCTTTGGGTAATTAACTTACCGGAGTCGACCGTCAGTTTCAGGGACGTAGGCTCCAATCGCATTGTCCTGGCGGACTGTACGTTCCCGCTTGGCGCATTGAGCGTGAGCAACTTGAGGCCGCTCATCGGCCCGAAAAACGCGTCGAGAAAGGCCCCCGGCAAACTGTTTCGTTCGGGAGCAGCGGTGCCCCACACGATCGCCGTGCCGTCGTCGTAGCCGCCGACGATCCGCTTGCCGTCCGGGCTGTAGGCAACGCTCGTCGCGAGCTTTGGTCCTGTATAATACTCCAACCGCTTCCTCCCGCTCCTTGCGTTCCACACCGCGACCGCGTATCCAAGCTCCGTACTCCCTGCTATCTTTTTGCCGTCCGGGCTGAATACTGCCGGGCAGCGGCCGTCGAGCGTACGGAATTCGCGCCCAGTCGCGGCGTCGATCACCTTGAGCGTATTGACGTTCCCGGCGACGAGCGACCTCCCGTCAGGGCTGAAGGCGACGCTCAGTTTCGAGTTGTCCTGCTCCGGCTGTCGCAGGTCAAACGTGAGCGTTCCCTGGGCCCTCGTCGAGTCCCATGTTTTCAGGCCTTCCCAACTGCCGCTGGCGATCTGCCCTCCGTCAGGGCTGAAGGCCACGCCCATCACTTTGCCGGTGTGTCCCTTAAGCGCGAGCAACTCCTTGCCGGTGGACGCGTCAAACACGTTCAGAGTGCCGTCATTGTTGCCGCTGACAATGCGTTTGCCGTCCGTGCTGTATGCCAAAGTGTTCACTCGACGCGCTCTTACTCTCATATTCAACAGTTCTTTACCGGTCGCTGCATCCCACACCTTTACCGTGTCGGGATCGGCGCCGCCGCGGGCGGCGATCCGGTGTCCGTCGGGACTGAAGACAGCAGGCCAGTGGCCATCGCTGAGTTTGAGCGTCGCCTTTCCGCTTGTCGCGTCCCAGGCGGTCAAGGTGTTGCCGAGGCCGTTGAGAAACCGCCGACCGTCGCGGCTATACGCGACCCCGTCGGAGTTGGCCAGTCCTGTCTTTGGCGCGGCAAGTTGCCGCCCGTTGGTCGCATCGCATATCGTCACCGAGCCGTAATTGAGTCCCGTGGCGCCGGTCGCGATTCGTCGTCCGTCCGCGCTATAGGCAACACACATCGCGTCGTCGCCGCCCGATGGCGAGATGCTGAGCAAACTTCGGCCCGTCGCCGCATCCCACACGTTCACCGCCCCGTCAAAGCCGCCGCTGACGATCCGCTTGCCGTCGGGACTGAAGGCGAGGCTGAACACGCGCCCCATATAACCCTTGGGCGTCATGGTTTCGGCGCCGGTTGCCGCGTCCCGCAATGTCAGCGAGCCGTAGGAATTGCCGCTGGCGATGCGCTTGCCGTCGGGACTGAAGGCCACGCAGTAAACGCCGCCGTGCGCCTTGAACGTCTGCTGGTTCTGCGTGAACAGCGTGCAGAGGTAGCGGTATTCCCAGCCGCGAAATTCCGCACGGGTGGAATCCAGGTGCCGCCAGGCGTCGGCAACGTTGTTCGTTTCCCATTCGCTCTGTGCCGAGGCGATTTGATTCGCATAGAGCAGCCGCTCGGATCGAAGGAGCTGCTCTTCGGCCCGCTGTTTCTCGCGCTGCGCTTCGGCCGCCTTCGCGTCGGCGCGGCGGCGTTCGTCCTCCGTACGCTGGCGCTCTTGCTCTTTCTGGTTCTTCTCCGATTCGGCCGCGGCGCGTGCGTCTTCGGCGATGTTCCTCTGCTGTACTGCCGCATAGCGTGCGCGTTGCGCGGCCACGAGTCCCATACTCGTTCCCACGATCCCCGCCAACAGCACGGCGAGCACTAGCGCCGCCGCGACCGCGCGGCCCTTGTTGCGGCGGACGAACTTCTGCAAGCGGTAGCCGGCCGACGGCGGACGGGCCTCCACGGGCTCGTCCATCAAGTAGCGCTGGATGTCGCGGGCCAGGCCGTTGGCCGTCTCGTAGCGCCGGTCGCGCTGCTTCTCCAGGCAGCGCATCACGATCCAATCCAGATCGCCCCGGACCAGTTTCGGCAATTGCGCGGGTCCGTCTTCCGCGCCGCCGCGATCGACGCCGCGGTGGCCGATTTGCTCAGCCGCGCTGGGCCGCGGCGGCTCCTCCTCCTTGATGATACGGACCACCTCATTGAATGCCGCTGCGCGGAACCGGGCCTTTTCCAGCGGCGTTGTACCCGTCAAAAGCTCGTAGAGCAGAACGCCCAGCGAATAGATGTCGCTCCGCGTATCGACGCCAAAGGCGTTCATCTCCGCCTGCTCCGGGCTCATGTACTCGAACGTGCCGACCATCGCCCCGAACTGCGTGAACATCGTGCGTTCGGTCAACTGCTGGTCCGTTGCCTTGGCGATGCCGAAGTCGATGACCTTGGGCACCGGACGGTCGTCGTACATCGTCACCAGAACGTTCGACGGTTTCACGTCGCGGTGGATGATCCCTTTCTGGTGGGCGTGCTGGATGGCGTGGCATACGGGAATGAACAGCTCCAGCCGCTGCCGGAGCGTGAGGCGGTTGTCGTCGCAAAAACTTGTCAGCGGGACGCCATGCACCAGTTCCATGACGAAGTATGGCCGGCCGGTTTCGGTCGTGCCGGCGTCGAAGACCTTGGCGATGTTCTGGTGGTCCATCATGGCCAGGGCCTGCCGCTCGGCCTCGAAACGGGCGATCACTTGCGCAGTGTCCATGCCCGGCTTGATGATCTTCAAAGCGACCTTGCGGCGGACCGGCTCTTGCTGTTGGGCCATGTAGACGATGCCCATGCCCCCTTCGCCGATCTGCTGCAAGAGCTTGTACGGACCGATCGTCGAGCCGGCCCCTTCGCGGATCGGCTCGTGGGCGGCCGTCTTTTCCAAAACGGATGGCGGCCGGGCGAGGAAGCTGCCCAGCTTCTCCTGCGCGGCCAGCAACTCGTCGAGTTGCTTGCGCAACCCCGGTCGTTGAACGCAAGCGTTATCCAGGTAAGCGGCCCGCTCGGCGGGGTCGGGAATATCCAACGCGGCGGCGAAAATGGAACGCTCGTTCATCTTTATTACCCCAAACCGGACGAAGCAGCCAAGTGGCGTAAGCAGTTCGAAGCAATTAAGAAGCAGACGGTAACGAATATCATCTTCGCCACAACCTTGCCCCAGCCTTCATACATTTGCACGATCCGCTCGATCGTCTGCAGGAGCGTAGGCATAAACATGTCGCGACTGTACGTGCCAAAGGCCGCGACATTCGTCGTGTCCGTCAGCCCCTCGCAAGCTCGATGAAGGAGTGGTTCGGCCTCGGCATATCTCTTTTGGCCGACCAGACTGGCGCCGAGCATGAATCGAGCGTTGGCCGAAATGGTATTGGACTGCGGAAACACAAGTTTTTCTCGCAACGCCACGTCTCTGCGAAGGAACAATTCCGCATCGGCCCACTTGTGTTGCTCCAACAGGTTCGAGCCGAGCAAGTCGAGCGCACGGACGTATGCCTCGTCGAAATACTCCGCGCCGACGAGCTCCTCGTCGGATTTCGCCGTGTGAGAATCTTCGTGGCGGAGCTTGTAAAACTCGTAGAACTTTCGAATCGGTGGCTCGGATTTCCCGAGCGTGTTCATTCTATTGTAAAACTCCGCCAAGGCTAACGTGGCATAGCAGGTTTGAGCGCCTTCCAATCCAAGCTCCTTTTGGGCGTACTCGAGCGCGTTGCGGTAAAGACGCTCGGCCGCCTCAACTGATCCCTGATGCTCCGCATGCATGGCGCTGAGCAATCTGTCCAAGACGATCGTCCTTTTGAGAAAGTCTTCCTTTTTGCCACGCTCCGCGCCGACCTCGGCCGTTGCCGTTCCAGTGCGTTTTTTTTCTTCAAGGGAATACTGCAATGATTCGGACGCCCGTCGTTGGGCACTAAGCGCCCGGTCGCGCTCGCTTTCGGCCTGCACCTGGGCCGTAGTGGCTTGTCCCTCCGCGGCCAGCTCTCGCACCGCCTGCCAGGTCGCCAGCACCGCGCCCAGGACAAGTGATGCCGCGACGATCAAGGTTGCCGTCAGCGCCGTCCGGTTCCTCTGGGCGGCCAGCAACTCGTCGAGTTGCTGGCGAAGCTCGGGCTGCTGGACGCAGGCCTTATCGAGGCAGGCCGCCCGTTCGGCGGGGTCGGAAATGTCCAGTGCGGCGGCGAAAATGGATCGCTCGTTCATGGCACGTGCCTTGACACATTGAGTTTACGGTGCTCTCCATGATACAGTGCGTATTCTGGTTGCGGCTCACGCCAAGAATCCGGCAGTCCGTCAGTCCGATTGAAGTTTTCGCAGCAGCCAACTGCGAGCGTAGACCCAAGTCCGGTCGGCCGTGCGGGGAGAAATCCCCAGCGCTTCGGCGGCCTCGGCCGAGGTCAGCCCGGCAAAGTACCGGAGTTTGACGAGTTTTGCCGCCAGCTCGTCGGTCTTGGACAGTTCGCCAAGGGCCTCGTCGAGGGCGAGCAAATCGTCGGCACGTTCGGAGGAAAAGTCAGCGGCGGGCAGGTCGGCCGCGGTTACATCGTGGCGGCGCATTTCCCCGCCGCGCTTGAGGCTGGCCTTGCGGCGGGCCGCATCCACCAGAATCCGCCGCATGGCCTCCGCGGCGGCAGCGAAGAAATGTCCACGGCCGTTGAAGTCCTGGGGATTCTTCACGTCCACGAGCCGCAGGTAGGCCTCATGAACGAGCGCCGTGGAACCGAGCGTTTGCCCCGGCCGTTCCTGCGCCAACTTTGCGGCGGCCAGCTTGCGGAGTTCGTCATAAACCAGTGGCAAGAGCCGCGCGGCCGCCTGCGGCTCGCCGGATTCGATTGCGGAGAGGACGCGTGTGACATCGGACATGCAAGAGGCTTCTGGGCCGGAAATCGGGCCGCTTAATAGCGACCGCCGCCTCCGCCGCGATGGCCGCCACCACCGCCACCGCCATAGCCCCCTCGGCCCCGGCCGCCGCCACCACCGCCGCCGCCGCCCCTAGGACGTTCTTCACGCGGGCGGGCTTCGTTGACCGTCAAGGAACGGCCGTCATGCTCCTTGCCGCTGAGGCCGGCAATGGCTGCCGCCGCTTCTTGGTCGCTGCCCATCTCCACAAAGCCAAAGCCCTTGCCGCGACCCGTGTCGCGATCTTGGATCACTTCGGCGCTGCGCACGGCGCCGAAGGGGGTAAACAGCCCCTCCAGGTCCGCATTGCTGATGGTATAGCTCAAATTGCCGACATACAACTTCTTACCCACGACTCAATCTCCATTGAATGAAACCACGGCCGCACGGATGTGCAGGCCAAACTCACGGAAAATGTAACGAGAAGGGCCGATGCCAAGTCAGACTGAGTTTTGCTCGACACGATTGGAAAGTACGCGGCGTCCCGCCAGGGGCGGTCGCCACCGTCACTGTTAAGCGTAGGAGGAAATCAGGCGCATGTTCATAGAAAACCCTTCAGCATATGATTGTATACGTTCGCCGTCGGATTACAAGGGGGTATTCCGATTGACAATCCAGTCAAATTGGGGGGCAAGGGAAATCGTCCTCTGGCTTGATCGAACCGGGCCAGCTATCCTTTCTTGACGACCGCTTTTTGAAAGGCCCTTAGCTATTTCCAAAACGACCGCATTTCAACGCTGCATTTCGCCCCAGTGCGGGGAAACCTACGACATTTGCGAGGTCCGCGTCGCCTGCCAGCGCTGCGGCGGACTGCTGGACGTGGCTTACAACTGGCCCAATATCGGTCCAGCGGGTCCGCCGCGCTCGTGGAAGACATTTGAAGCCAAGTGGTCCCGCCGCACTGACCCGCATTGCTTCAGCGGCGTATGGCGGTTCCACGAGCTGCTGCCGTTCATGCCGGCGGAGCAATGCGTCACCGTCGGCGAAGGACAGACGCTCTTGCAGCTCGCGCCGGCGGTCGCTCGGTACGTGGGAGTGAGGCCGGACTGCCTCTACCTCCAATACGAAGGCATGAACCCGTCGGGCAGTTTCAAGGACAACGGCATGTCGGCCGCCTTCAGCCACGCGCGGCTGGTCGGCGCGACGAAGGCCGCCTGCGCGTCCACCGGCAACACCAGCGCGTCGCTGGCCCTCTATTCGTCGGTGACGCAGCTCATGCGGGCGGTGATTTTCATCGGATCGGGCAAGATTTCCTACGGCAAGCTTTCGCAGGCGCTGGACTACGGTGCGCTCACCGTGCAAATCCAGGGCGACTTCGACGACGCCATGGCCCGCGTGCAGCAAGTCAGCCGCGAGCTCGGCATCTATCTGGTCAACAGCGTCAACCCGTTCCGGCTGGAAGGCCAGAAGACGATCATGTACCGTGTGCTGGAGGCCCTGCAATGGGAAGTGCCCGACTGGATCGTCGTGCCGGGCGGCAACCTAGGCAACTCTAGCGCGTTCGGCAAGGCGTTTCACGAGCTGCACGAGCTGGGCCTGATCGACCGCATCCCGCGGCTTGCGGTGATCAACGCCGCCGGGGCGCGGACGCTTTACGATCTGGTCGAACAACGCGGCGTCCGCTGGAACGACGGCCGGCCGGACGTGAAGTGCATCGACAATCACTTCTGCGAGATGGACGCCGCCGGCCGCCGGGCATCGACGATCGCCAGCGCGATCGAGATCAACCGGCCTGTGAATTTGCTAAAATGCCTGCGTGCTTTGGAGTGGTGCAGCGGCGTGGTGCGGCAGGCGAGCGACGAGGAGATTCTGGACGCCAAGGCGCAGGTAGGCGCGGGCGGGTTCGGCTGCGAGCCGGCCAGCGCGGCGAGCGTCGCCGGGGCCCGGCAGTTGGTCGAGGAAGGCGTGATCGCGCCCGGCGAGCGAGTCGTCTGCATCCTCACCGGGCACGAATTGAAAGACCCGACGGCGACAGTCGCTTATCACACGCACGACGCCAAGTATTTTGACGAAGTGCTCCGCAGCCGCGGCGTGCAGCAGGCGCGGTTCGCGAACCGGGCCGTGCAGGTCGGGAACGATTTGGGCGAGATCGTGAAGGCGATTGAGGCGAATTCGTAGGGTGGGACCAGATCGCGTAGCGAGCGCAGGCCCACCGTACAGTCCGTGAATTGAGATTTCAAATTTGAGATCTGATATGCCATGACCAAACTTCGCATCGCCATCCACGGCGCGGCTGGCCGCATGGGCCGCCGCCTGGTCGCCTTGGGCGCGGCCGATCCGCAGTTAACGGTCGCCGCGGCCCTGGAATCGCCCGAAAATGCCTTCATCGGCCACGACGCCGGCCTGGTCGCCGGCGCCGGTGCGCTGGGCGTGCCGATGGCGTCCGAATTGCTCGTGCCGGTTGACGTGGTGATCGACTTTTCCGTGCCCAAAGCGGCCGAGGCGATCGTCGAGACCTGCCGGCAGAAGAAGCTGCCGCTGGTCGTGGCGACGACCGGCTTCGAGCCGAAGCAACTCGAGAAGCTTCGCGCGGCCGCGGCGGAGATTCCCTTGCTCTGGTCGCCCAGCATGAGCCTCTCGGTAAACCTGGCGATGAAGCTTTGCGAGTTGGCCGGCAAGGCCCTGGCCGACAAGGACGCCGACGTGGAGATACTGGAACGGCACCATCGTTTCAAGGAGGACTCGCCCAGCGGCACGGCGCTGAAATTCGGCGAGATCATCGCCGCCGAGATGGGCCACACGCAGCACATCCACGGCCGCAGCGGGCGGCCCGGCAAACGCCCGCACCGCGAGATCGGCTATCACGCCATCCGCGCGGGCGACAATCCCGGCGAGCACACGATCGTCTTCGCCATGCTCGGCGAAACGCTCGAACTGACCGTCCGGGCCAGCAACCGCGACTGTTACGCCCAAGGCGCCCTGGCCGCCGCGAAGTTCCTGGCCGGCAAGCCGGCGGGGCTGTATGGGATGAAAGACGTGCTGGGGTTATAATGCCGGTGGAGGAAGCGATATGGATGATAGTTTTTGGGAAGAAATCGAGCGGTCGCGGCGCATGACGCCAGAACAGCGCTTTCGCGGCACGCTGGAAATGATCGACCTTGTTCACGAGCTTCGCATGGCCGGCATTCGGCGAGATTTTCCCCATGCGGGCAATGCCGAACTGCTGGCACTTTTGCGTAACCGGTTGGAAGTCGCGGAAGGCGCGGGCGCAGTGCGATGAAGGCCGAGGAAATCGTTCGCCGCGTCCTCGCCTCTCTGGATTCGTTGCACATTCCCTACGTGATCGTCGGTTCATTTGCCACAAACCTGTACGGCGTGGCGCGAGCCACGAAAGATGTCGACTTAGTCGTCCAGATCGGGCCCGGCCAATTGAACAAGCTGATTGAAATGCTCGAGCCGGAACTCAAGTGCGATCGTCAACTCGGATTTGAATCGGTCGCCGGCACGAAGAAGATCGAACTGCAAGACCGCGAAACGTCGTTTACCGTCGAACTGTTCTGGCATTCCGACGATCCTCACGATCAAGAGAGGTTTGCGCGACGGCAGGAATTCACCATCTTCGGCCGCGAGGTCTGGGCACTTTCTCGGGAAGACGTCCTCGTGACGAAACTCCGTTGGCTATTGCGGCGAACCGCCCCAAGGACCGGATTGACATAAAGAGCGTGATTGCGGTCCAAGGCGACGCGATCGACTGGCACTACGTGGAAAACTGGTGTGAACGGCATGGGACTGGGAAACTGCTGGAGGAGATTCGGGATGAGTTGCGACAAGCGTAGATCAGGCCAGGTGACTCTTCGCCGGCAATCGCGACTGTTACGCCCAAGGCGCGTTGGCCGCCGCGAAGTTTTTGGCGGGCAAACCGCCGGGGCTGAATGGGATGTAGGACGTGCTGGGGTTATAACCGTCGTTCAGCCTCCAACACGGCGTTTGTCAAAAATGGCGCAAAGCCCAGCACCGCCTCGGCCGAGCCACTTTTCATCGTAAGAGCGCAAGTATTTTCGCAGCAGGTCGATATCGCAATGTTCCCATTTCACGATCAAGTCGGGAATGTTGTGAACCGCGTCCATCAAATCAGCGATGTGGTCCGCGGAACATTCATTGCTCCATGCCCGAAAGCGGCAATATAGGATCGAATATCGCAAGACCTGCAAACATGCCGAAAGATATGGTTCCGGTGCAACCATTGTTTTCATTCAAGCGTCCGCAGTTAGATTTCCATCCGATACCAAACAACCGGACCGATGACCATCGTAACGAGCCAGATTACAAGGAATCCCCACCGCACGAAAAACAGATCGATGCGAGTCGGTCTATCCAATCGGCGGGCCATAATAAGGCCGGCCGGCATCCAATAGGCAAGCATGGCAACCAACGTCGCGTTCCACGTTTCTCCCATATCCAACACGAGCGCCGCCAAGATCAGAAAGATGCCTTGGAACAAAAGGGCTGTCTTCATAGGCGGCCCGTAAACCGCAAGCCCTCCTTCGGCGTGATCCGGCGAGAACTGCCACATCCAAACTCGATAGCCGACGATGTGCGCACACCAAATGACTGCCGCGAACACCAATGCGCGGCCTGACGCAATTCGCGCATCACAGCCGGGAAGATCCTTGAGGCCCCAATAGATGCCCGCGCTGACCAAGCCGCCGAGAAAGAGAAACGAGACCGCCAGTACGGCGATGGCCGTGATGCCGGGCGGTTGGCCGAGACTGCCGCGCGGGTGAAACTGTCGCCTCCATACACGATAGCCCACAATATGCACGGCCAGCATGATTGTCGGGTAGATGGCGGCCAAGGCGAAGCAGAGCCGCGATAGGACGGGCGGCGCCGGTCGGCGAGCGAGCAAAAAAACGCGCATCCCAGGCCGCCAATCACGAGGAACGAAACAGTCAGCGCAGCGATGGCTGCGATGTCGTTGCGCCGAGTAAGCCGAAGAGTCGTATCGATGTGACTTTCAGACATCGCGTCGCTCCTATCTCATGCACCAACGTCAATTCTAATCCACGTCTATCACGTAGCTTACCAGCCAAAGCTCCAGTTGCTCCAGGCGGAGCTTCCAACGCTCCTTGAATTGCTTCATCCACTGCCGATTTTCCGGAACGTCGGGAACATCAACGACAATCCGCACGAGATTGTCGCGATAGAGTATGCCGCCGGATCGCCACCGGCCTTCAATCTTCTGTGTCTCGTAGCTGACTGCCCCGAATTGTTCGACCGTCTCCAGGACCGCCTCAACCAACCATTCGGGCGGCACGTCGCGGCCATCATTGAACTGGAGCGGCAGCAGTACCTCGAAGCGCCGCCAATTGTTCGGCATACGTTGCTTTGCCTTTCACTGTGAAAGGAATGTTCTGTTCCGCCAACGCCTCAAGGGCGGCTTCGGGGACCAAGTGCTCGCCGGTCTTCAACACGCTGCCGGAGAAGCGGCCCAGCAAAAAGCCAAGTGCCCGTTTTTCCGTCTCGCGATCCGCAAAGGTAATAGTAATCATTTCCTCAAAACTCCCGCTGACCATCTAAAGCATAAACCACCGCGAAACGGAGGTCAACAACAACCGCATGTTGCATCCTAGATCGGTGCCACGTTGCGGGCGAGCGCCAGCGCACCATGCACTACGACCTCCTCGCCCAGCGCGGCCGGGACGATGACATAGGACTTCGCCAGCGGCGGGAAGACGTAGCGGGCGATTTCACGGCGCAAGGGCGCGAAGAAGATCGCCTCGCCGGCCAAGGGCACGCCGCCGCCGATCACCACGACTTGCGGGGCAACGAGAGTTATCATCTGCGCGACGGCCCAGCCGAGCGTTTGCAGCGCGTGGGCGAAAGCGCCCTGCGCGGCGGCATTGCCCGCAGCCGCGGCGTCAACGACCATGCGGCCGCTGAGCTGATCGGCGCGGCCATTGCATCGCGCGAGCAAGTCAACCGCGGCCGGATTGTGAGGCTCGGCAGTTTGCAGCCACTTTTGCCCGGTGGTGGCGATCCCGAACCCGCTGGCATAAGACTCGACTGTCGCATGGGGATCGTCGGCGTCCAATCTCGGCCGCAGGTGCCCGATTTCCGAAGCGATTCCGCCGCCGCCCGAGTAAACTCGGCCGTCAATCACCAGCGCCCCGCCGATGCCGCTGCCGACGGTGATATAGAAGACCACGCGATGCCCGCGTCCGGCGCCAAAAAGAGCCTCGGCCAGCCCGGCAGCGTCGGCATCGTTGGAAATGGCCGCGGGCAGGCCGAAGGTTTGGCCGCACCAGCCGACTAAGCCGAAGTCTGCCCAACCTTCCACTTGATGGCTGACGATCGTTCGCCCTTCCTCGGCATCGACCGGGCCGCCGAAACCAATGCCGACGGCCGCCGGGCGGTGCCGCTCAACGAGTTCGCGGCCGATGGTTTCGATCTGCCGCAGGATGCCACCGGCCTCGTCTTCCGGCCGGATGTCCGCCCGACGAAGTTCAACAAACGGCGATCCGTCGCCCGCTCCGACGGCCAGTTGCAGCTTGGTCCCGCCGATCTCGATGCCGAGGAACATCGGTCATTTGCCTTCAAGTAGCATTTCGAGGTAGCTCCGCCGCTCGCCTTGCGCGAGGCCGAGCGACTGGGCGAGCGAGATGATGCACCCCTTTGCCGCTTCGACGTCCGCTTCCTCCGCAGTCAACTCAAACTCGACGAACGTGCCGACGTCGTGAACTTCATCGAGCGAAACCTCCACCGTGCGGCCTTGCCACGGAACAGCCGCCTTGCGGCGTGACTTGCGGACTTCACCCACAGGGTGAAAGCCGATTGCTTCCCAAAGCGCTTTCCACGACTGGAAGGCTTCGTCGCCCGTGCCAAGCGGCAGCTCGATTTCGCGGCGGGTCTTCGTCGTGGCGTCGATTTTCGGGCCTTTGTAGGTAATGTAGTTCGCCGCGCCTTTTCGCCGCAAACGCAAGGCTTCATCCGTGCGCGCGAAATCCCGCGCGGATGCGCAAAGTAAAGATCGGCCTCCGTTTGCGGCGGAGATACGGCGATTCCACGGTCAACAAGCCGCGCGTAAAACGCCGGCAGATCAGGCACACGGAACTTCAATTCAACTTCAAAAGCCATGCAAGTTATTGACGTATTGACAGATTATCCTCGATTCTTGCGAATTGGGGCCGTAAATCCTTGCCAGAGGCCATTTTGTAATCAAGATTTGCTGGACACCAGTATTGCCAATGGTTTTCAGGTAAGGAAATTCGCTATGATCCGCAAGACACTAATTGCGACAATCTACATCGCCTTTGCCGCCAATGCCGCCTTTTGCCAGGATTGGGCGGCCAAAATGTTCAACACAACCGATCACGACTTCGGCACCGTCGGGCGCGGGGCTAAAGCCCAATACGACTTCCGCTTCACGAATCTTTACCGCGACGATGTACATATCGTAAATGCTTATTCCAGTTGCGGTTGCACGAGCGTGAGCATTACTCGGCCGACGTTGAAATCGTGGGAACAGGGCAGCATCCATGCGGTCTTCAATACCCCCACCTTCACGGGGTCGCGATCGGCCACGATCACCGTTGTCATCGACAAGCCAATGGCGGCCGAGGTGCTGCTGAACGTTCGAGGCGTGATTCGTAGCGATATTGTTTTCGAGCCGAGCAGCATTGATTTTAGCGATGTTGACCAAGGGACTGAGATAGCGAAAAACGTCCGAGTAAGCCACTACGGCTGGGGCGAGTGGCAGATCAACGAAATTGTGTCGTCCAACTCCTTCCTGTCGGCCGAAGTTTTGAATACCAGCCGCCAAGACGGATGGACCAGCGTCGAACTCGCGGTAAAACTGGCCAAAAACGCCCCGGTTGGTTATATCCAGGACCATCTGATGCTTCAGACCAGTGAGGGCCAGAGCGTGCAAATGCCGCTGGAAGTGGATGGCCGTGTCGTTTCAAGCCTTTCCGTCAGTCCCACTTCGCTCTTTATGGGCGTCGTCCGGCCGGGCAGCGCTTCGACGAAATCGCTCGTGGTGAAGGGCAAACGTCCGTTCAAGGTGCTTTCCGTGACGTGCGACGACAAGTCGTTCAGCTTTGCCGCCGGTTCGGAAACCAGTATCGTCCACGTCATTCCCGTAACGCTTTCCGCTGGTAAAACCGAAGGAAAAGTCAGCAAGTCAATCCGGATTGCCACTGATTTGGGACAAGCGACCGCCACGGTTCCGGTCTACGCGGAAATCTCGGCCCCGACGGTGGCAACCGGGAAATAACGGGGAAAATCGTTCTTTTCACGGCGACAC
Source organism: uncultured Planctomycetia bacterium (assembly GCA_963780045.1). Lineage (GTDB taxonomy): Bacteria > Planctomycetota > Planctomycetia > Pirellulales > Thermoguttaceae > JANXQG01. The sequence goes on from CAVZZZ010000001.1 coordinate 896,006, forward strand.
GATTCGAGTATAGTCCGCCCTACTCCTCTATCATTTCTCGTCACGGAAGGCTCGGCGGATGTACGGCAGCATCGACCTCGGTCAACTTTGCGTTTTGTGTTCGGTCCACGGTTGCGGGCTGGTCAGCGCCGCGCTCGCCCGACTCACGGAAGGCGGACGGTGGCAAGGGTGGACCCAGCGGCTGTTCGTCGGACTGTTGATCGTGGTGGCGTTTACGACCGTTGTCACGCTGGGCAATCCCCCCCAGCAATGGTTCATCTCCGCTGCAACGCTGGCCACTATGGTCGCAACTGCGACCTGTGACTTCGCTAACCCTCTATAAGTGGGGAAGGACCCCGGGAATCCGCAGCCGCAAAGGGCACAGTCCCATTTTTGCCGTGACCATGCTACCGCGCTGTGCCCGAAAATCGGGCCAGTCCCCAAAATCGAAAGATTTCCTCCCTCCCGTACAACCGGCAAACCGAAACCTATAAGGATTGCCTTGCATGTACGAGGATTCTTGCAGCGCTCGAACGTGAAACAAACGTCGGCTCGCAGGAGCGATTTGTTTCGTTTCGGATCGCGTCAAGTTGAACCGTGTACGGTCGGAACTGATTCGAAGGAGGGTACAATGCGACGTTTCGTCATGGTAGCTCTGGTCGCCTTGGCGGCCGGTACAAGCCCGGCAATGCTCCGGGCGGATGATTCTAATCCCAACCAGGAGGCCGCAAAGAAGATCTGCACGCAACTCCGCGACAGTGGTCAGTTGGGCGGCCGCAAGATCGGCGTGAAATACCTCAACGGCACGGTCTGGGTCAGCGGCCAGGTGGCCGATCGCGAGCATTACAACAAAGTGCTCGAAGCCGTGATGGCCACTTCCGGCGTAACGATCACCCGCATCGTTCCGGATGGACTCGCCCTCGACGGCGCCACGAAGGCGGCCAATCCGCTCCGTGGACAATCCAGCGCCATCAACCAGGCGCAGCCGGTGCCTTCGACGTTCAATGCCTCGTCGCCGGCCACCTTGGCCGCCATGATGCAGGCCGTGCCCGCGCCGCCGCCCGCGCCGGTGCCGACTGGTCCGGGCGCTCTGACCTCGCCGACCCGCTTGCCCGCCACCGAGGCGCCGGCCGGCGTCCCCGGTCCTCCGCTGCCGATGTATGCTCCAGGCAGTGCCGCCGGCGGTCCGTGCCCTGTGCGTTACGATCAGCCGGCCATGCCGGGCTATGCCTGGCCGAGCTATTCCGCGTACCCGAACTATGCATCGGTGACGTATCCCAGGCAGTACTCGCCCACCGCCTGGCCCTACATCGGCCCTTTCTATCCTTATCCGCAGGTTCCCTTGGGATGGCGCAAGGTCAGCCTGCAGTGGGACGACGGCTGGTGGTGGCTGGACTTCAAGGACAAGTGCAACATTTGCTGGTGGCGGTAAGCCCGCGCCGGCTCGTCCTTCGACGGTCGAAGCCGAATCTGACTCGAACGATCAACGGCCCCGTGCTGAGCGACTCAGCACGGGGCTTTCCTTTTGCGCTTGCGGAAGGGGCAAAAGGGCCGCCCAACTTCGGCCTTCTAACTCCTAACCCGTGCGCGCTAGCTTCGCGTTTTGGTCCGAAATATTTTCTTCGCGATTCAAACATCGAGAATCTCCCGTGTTTGTGGAAGTTTTCGGACCCAGGAGCAACCCAGAAGGCACCCAGGAAGCACCCAGGAAGCACCCAGGATGGACCTAACTCGAGCCAGGACCGATCCAGGATGGCTCCAGGATTTGACTCCGGGGTGGTTTATGCACCATAGTAGGTCCTTTCTGCCGGAATGGACTAATGCCGCCAGCCACCTTTTGCGGGCAGGGGGCAACGCGCCGCAAGAGATCGCATCGAGCACAAAGCCGATTTTCTGCGCTCTTTTGCGCTCTTTCGCGGCGATTGGCAATGTCGCGTCTCTTATCCCAAGTCCCCAATCCCCAATCCCTAATCTTCACTACTGCCATCATCTATTAACACACTCCTCTCTATATACTACGATTCTCGCGCTATGCGAAAAGACAAGAATTCTTGCCGGCGGCGCGGAAAACCGTGCGCAAGTCCTTATGCTGCATAGGGACAAATCTTTTTTGGTAATCCGTTTTCGCGCGCTCGATTTATCCATGTTTTTAATAGTGGACTCCCGTCGCGGAGGGGCGCATTTTCGCTTCCCCGCCCGGGAGTTCCGGCTTTAGCCGTCGCTGGAGTTCCGCTTTAGCCGCTTGTTACCGCGAGCGCCTTCGGCGCGAATCGCCTACTTGCAGGCACCCCCCACCCGCGGACAAGTCGGTTAAAATGGACGACGAGGCGAGATACGTCCCGAAGTGCCGCAAAAGGCTATTCTGCAATGGACGACTTCCGCAAACTGATCCACGACGCTCGTGCCGGCTCCGAGGAGGCCTTTGCGGAACTGGTGAAGAACTACGTCCAGCCGCTGCAACGGGCATTGCGGCGCGTTCTCGGCCGCTCGCGACCGCTGAGGTCCCTGTACGATACTGTCGAGTTCACGCAATTTGCGTGGCAAGAGTTTTTTCGCAGGCGCGGCATTTCAAGATCGACGCCGCGCGCCTGTCGCAGCACGGTCACCGCGCCGGCGCGGCGAAGGCGGTAGCGGTGGAACTGGCCGTGCGCTTGGCCGACCTCAGCGGCCGCGCAGTGGGCCAGCACTACGGCATAAGTTCAACGGGCGTAGGAGCCATACATCGTCGCGTGGCCGACCGGCCAGGCGTGCTGGTCGTCGCCGCCAAGCTCGCGACATCGCTCCAAAGGCGTCGTCGAAAGTAAAAAGTCTCGGTCTGACCCCGGCTCCCCTTAGACAATCTCTCAGCTATTTTGTTACTTATCTTTCCTGGTAGGAAATTTGATTTCCCTCAACGTCCTGATTCTACCCGTAAGACCTATGGGGATTCAAGTGGCCAGAAGAGGGAGGGAGGGCGGGCATGCCCTCCCTCTTCTGGCCACTTGAATTGTTCGCTCCGCAAGGATGGCGGTTCGAACAGGCAAATCTGCCATCGCGACCGGGCCGAGAGCGAGTAAATCGCTGTGTTGGCGCAGACCGGCAGCGTGCCGGCCTCTGCCGGTGTTCGTCAAAACGTGGCCCAGAAGGCGTCCTCGTCAACGTAGGTCAGTTCGCCTGATGCATCGTAGTCATCAACATCGACCTCGCCGTCGTGGACGCTAGATTCGCCGGGTGGCGGACGCGGCTGCCACAGCCCGCAGTGCCGCAGAATCTTCTCAATCACCTCGCCCTGCGGCGGCTCAATAAAGGCGACCACCTTCATCGTCCCGCCGCAATGTGGACAAGTCAGCGGGTCCACTTCGTAGCCGACTCGACCTGTTTTGCTTGCTCGTCGGTAAGAAAGCCGAGCAATACAACCTGCTCGGCTTCGCGAACGAAGTCCGCACTCGTTCGCGACACGTCGGCAGTCGGCATCGCTCCCCTGGGAGTCCTAAGACTGATCCAGTACAACCCCTCCCTGATAATTGGGTCGAGCTTACGCAGAAGCCCTTTTTGGAGGTCCGAAAGACCGAAGCTGTTTGGCCTTTCAGCCAAAGCGCGAAATACTGGAGAGGCCGCCTCAAGATTGACCTTCGCTGCTTCCGCCGCGGTCAATGCATGGAAGTCCGGCTTTTCTGGTTTCGGCGGTTCGGCCGTAGCCTGATCCCAAATGCGCCGCTGACTTTCTGTAAGAACTTGAATCGCACGTTCATTTGCACGATCTCCACTACGCTCTATTTTCTCCAATTCCCGTTTCTGGTTTTCGCTGAGTCGCAGCCGCTCTTGTAATTCCGGCACCTGCGCCAACTGTAGACAAGCGTATACCGGATCAACACGCTTCACGACTTTTGCTTGCTGCTCACTGAGAAGGCCAAGAGCGACCAAACGCTCCGCGTGAACCTCAGCCTGACGGAACTTTGCCCAAAAGCGTTTTATCTCCGGCGTGCAATCGGGCGGATCGTGTTCAATTCTATCGGCCACCAATTCCGCCACTTGGTCACCAGCCTCTTGCAACACAACATCAAAATCCTTGAGCACTTTAATCTGAACCTGGTTTAGCTGCAACCTCTGAGGCCAATTCCGGCTCCAGGTCAGACCCGATATCAAAGGATCGAAGCCGCCCTCGAACGCCATAACCCGCCGGTGCCGCAACTGCCGGGCAATTTCTTTACCTGATGCGCCCTGCTGAACTGAGTCTGCCTGAACCGAGTCCGCGTTTCTCGAACCATGGCGAAGCCTTCCGAAAAACGCGCCTACGCACAAAAGAAAGAGCGTAGCGAGCACAATGCAAAGTCTTCTCCTCCTCGAAGTCATTTTTACCTCCGCTAACGTCAGAAATCAAACGAAACTCACCTGAGTTCGCTGTAGGTGATCTCACGCCGTGCAGGCCACACCACATAGCCAGGACATGAAAAGGGGACATCACTGATTTTCTGTCTTCCGCGGACGGCCCGCGTTGCGAAGAGTGAACTCAAGCCCTAGGCGTTTGGCGGTCCGTTCCACCCACGCTCGGTCGCCCAACGGGCGCCCGCGCTGTACGCATGCGCGAATTCCCCTCCAACTGCTCCTCCTTTATATCACGGTTGACCCGCGCCAGCCAATCCCGCGGCCGCTCTACGGGCCATGCCGCCAGCGGAAGGTCGGCCGCGCCTTGCACGCGATGCCAGAGCCCGCTCCAGTTCCATTCCTCCGCGCGTTCCACCAAGCCGGCCCGCAAAGCATTGGCCTCGACGTAACGGCACAACGTCAGGAAGTAACCGTCCTCGGCCACGGGAAAGCTCTTGAACCGGCCCTGGTACAGGTGCCCTCCACCGCGGCTGTGGTAATGTTCATGATCGCGGCGTACGTGCGTCACGCCCACCCAGCCCAGCCAGCGTCCCAGGGCGTCGTCTCTGCCCGGCCGGACGACCAGGTGCCAATGGTTGGGCATCAGGCAGAAGGTAAACACTTCCACCGGGTATCGCTCGAGGCCTTCGGCCAGCACGCGGAGGAACGCCCTGTAATCGCCCTCTTTGTGGAAAATGCGCAATGCGCCCGTTCCCGCGGTTGAGGACGTGGTAGACCATGCCGGCCTCGGTCGATCGTGCAGTTCGTGGCATGGCGGCATATTATCGCACCCCACGGGCCTCGTCAATATTAGTGATGTCCCCTTTTCATGCCCCGCGGCAATGGGTCGAGCGGACGGTGGCGCGTTTGCGGCTGGAATTCACTTTGCACACGCACGGGCGGCCCCGCAAGGCCGAAAATCAGTGATGTCCCCTTTTCATGCCCTTTTCATGCCCTTGGGGGTTCGATTCCCCTAACAAAGAGAACCGGATGAAGTTCGTTGTCTCGGTGATCTAGATTTCCCCTCGGCCAAATGGCATTTGATTTTTCTGTCCCCGATTTTATTATTCCAAATCCACCGGCGCAAACCCGGCGAACAAATCGCCGCACTCTTTGACGGAATTCAGCGGAACGTAATCGCACGCCTCGGCGTAGCGTTCCCACATTTTCAAGACCGCCGGATTCGTGTGCGCGGCGTCAATCGCGGCCTGCGATTTCCACTCGAACACCTCAATGATCGTGCCGTCCGCCGCGCGCATGGCCTGCACCGGACGGTCGGTCGCGAGTCCCTGCCCGCGCAAAATCGGGACGTGCTGCTTCGTCAGTTCCAGCAGCAACGCCGCCTTGCCCGGTTTCGGCCGGTAGGCGACGATGACAAGGACGCCTGAATCCGGCGGCAAATGTTTTCGCTCGCTCATTTAATGTGATTTCATCAAATCAAGTTTGCCGATGGGCGACACCTGCCTCGAAAATTAGTTGGGGTGGGCGGATGCGGGCGCATAAGGGTAGCGCCTGTTGGTGATAGCGGACGATCCGGACGATCCGGGTAATGTATCATGCGGCCTGCTTCTCCGCAAGTTGCACGTCGTAGCCGAGTTGCTCCAGACGCTTGACGAGGTAACGCTTCTGGCGCTCCGGCTCTAAGCGGAGGAAGTAATCGGGGCCCAAGTCTTGATAGTCCACGCGGTATTTGATGATGTGGTAGATGATCACCAATAACGTGTGCGCCACGGCCACCAGGGCGCGTTTCTTGCCTCGGCGGCCGGCAAGGCGATGATATTGAGCGCCCAGATAGCTGTCCTTGGTGTGCGTGGCCGCCCAGGCCGCTTGGGTCAATGCCCGCCGCAGCCAACGATTGCCCTTGGTGGTCTTGCTCCGTTTGCGTTTGCCGGCCGATTCCTCGTTGCCTGGACAAATTCCTGTCCAGGAAGCCAGATGGGCGTCGCTGGGAAACTGGCCCATGTCGGTTCCAATTTCGGCGACGACGTTCTGGATCGTGTTGAGGTCAATGCCCGGCACCGCGTCCAACTTCTCCTGCAACTCCTGGTCGACAAAAGGGACCATGAGTTCCTCGATTCGCGCATTGAACTGCGCGATTTGCTGGTCGAGATGGTCCAGATGGCTGAGTAGTTGCTTGAGCATGAAACGATGGTGGTCGCCGAACTTGCCTTGCAGGGCCAGTTCCAAGCGCGGGATCTTCGGCTTCATGCGGCCGCGCGCGGATTGGGCCAGCTTGGCGGCGTCTTCCTCTCCCGCCACAAGCCGATCCAGAATCTCCCGCCCGGAAACGCCCAGAATGTCGCTGGCCACCACGCCCAATTTGACGTTGGCGTCCTCCAGGAGCTTGTGGATGCGATTGGCGGCCCGCGTGTGCTCGCCTTGGAGTTGGGCGCGATGGCGGGTCAAGTCCCGCAACTCGCGCTGCGGCCTGCCCGGCACGAAACTGCTGCGCAACAAACCGTGCTGCAGCAACTGCGCGATCCATTGCGCGTCCTTGACGTCGCTCTTGCGGCCGGGGACCTGCTTCAGTTCCCGCGGATTGACCAGCAACCACTGGAAACGGCCGTCGAGGATGTTCCACACGGGCTTCCACAGGACTCCCGTAGCTTCCATGGCGACGTGCGTCACGCCCTGCGCCGCCAACCAATCCGACAGCTCCAGAAGCTCTCGGGTCATGGTGCCGAAGGTACGCAGATCGGTCTGGAGTTTCCCCGCCGGACCGATGCAACGGATCGCCGCGACGATGGTTTCCTTGTGCAGGTCCAGCCCTGCCACACGCTGGTAGATGATATCCACGATACACCCTCCTATGCTCGCCAGCGACTCGGGGGTATCGAAAGAGGCAACAATCTGCCTCGCGTGCTCCCCGACCGTCGGGGGCGACAATTACAGGTTCGTGGCGACACCCAGGCCAGACTGATAGTCGGGCTCGAAGCTCCACTGGAAGTCGGCCTTCGACCAAGACGCTGGAAGTCTTTCACCACCAGTATTATTACGGCCAATTTTCATCATTCCAGGCGCCGCGCAGCGGCATGAGGGACTGATAGGAAGTGGAAAGCTGGCCGTTGCCGCTGAGGCAATATGAGCCGAAGCTTGAGGCGCCATTGCTGGCCAGATTGAGATAGTAGGTCGAGTTGGTTCCGCCCGATTGTGAGAAGCTGCCGCTGCCGGAGTAGCCGATGAACTCTTGGTAGCCGTTGGAGAGTTGGCCGTTGCCGCTCAAGCTGTATGCGCCCGTGCTGCCGGCGGCGTTTCCCACATAGAAACAGGAGGAGACCGAGTTGACCCCGCCGGACTGCACGAAGCTGCCGTTGCCGGTATCGCCAATCGATTCATAATAGCTTGCCGTCAGGCCGCCGCCGGTCATGGCAACCGCGCCGCTTCCCGACAGGTTGCCCAACAGAAGCGAATTGCACGTTGCGCCGGGCTGAGTAATCGAGGCCGTCCCGCCGTTGACGACGTACGCGGCATCGTTGACACCTGGCAGCACGCCGCCCCAGTTTGAGGCGATCGACCAGTCGCCCGAGAAAGGTTGCCAATAAATGTCCGCGGCCCAGACTTGAGGCGTTGCAGGAAACGCCGTCACGGCAAGCAGGAGCGCGGCCAAGCCGCGGAAGAACATGCGTACTTCTGCTCGCCGCATCGAATCGGCGGGAAGCCGACGGCTCGGGTTTGGCCCAATCGAACTGATAGCGTGTCTCACAGGAATTCCCTCACTTACTGGCGACAAAGCCGCGGCTTCGATAGAATCAATTTCGATGGCTACCGCCGCGTTTTCCTGTCGGCTGCCGGTCTAAAGACTTCGCGAAAAAGAATCCCCACCGCGTCTATTTTAATCACCGGGCGATAAAAGTGAAGCGTCTTCGACGCGGTTCTCAATGCCATAAGTGCAATACCATTTAGGAGCGATTCGCAGCTTTTCCTCAACTGCAATTGCTTGTCCCCAAATGAGGACCCGGATCCAATGTTCCGCAACCGTTTAGCGGCCATCGCCATCGTTTGCCTCAAGAAAGGATGCAACCTGATGCAACGAGCGATCGTCACTTTGTTTCTGGCAGGCTGTTGGACGGTCTTGGCACACGCAAACGACAGTCCGCCGCGCTATCGATCGCCGTGCCCTGGTAACCAGGCACAATGTCGTGCTCGACGCTGCGGACTCGAGCACCGCGCTCCAGATTGGCAATGGCGAAATAGCTTTCGGCGTGGACGTTAGCGGCTTGCAGACCTTCTACGGCAACACGCTGTCGCACTGGGGATGGCACTCCTTCCCGCTCCCCAAGGGAAAGCGCATCAGCGATTTCAAGCTGACTCCCTTCGACACCTACGGGCGAACGGTCGGTTACGCCACCAGCGGCAAAGGCCAAGAGGACCTCTATCAGTGGCTGCGGGAGAACCCGCACCGTTTCAACTTGGGCCGGTTGTCAATGCGTTTGATCGGATCAGACGGCAAAGCGGCTGACCTGAGTCAAATTCAGCATGTCCGGCAAGAGTTGAACCTTTGGCGGGGGGTAATCGAGAGCAGTTTTGTGTTCGATAACGAGCCGGTGCGAGTGGAGACTTGCGCCGATCCGATTCATGACGCGATCGCGGTCCGCATCGAGTCGCCGCTTGTGGCAAAAGGGCGATTGCGCGTCGTGCTGGCTTTTCCCTATGGCAGCCCGTCATCCACCGGCGCGGATTGGAACCGTCCCGACGCTCATGTTACGCGGCTGACCTTGGGCGACCGGCAGGCCGACTTCGAACGGCAACTCGACGACGATCACTACGCTGTGCGGTTAACCTGGCCGGGCGGAACGGCGGGAGCGGCACTCACGGCGGAGAACAAGCACACCTTTGTACTGGCGCCCGACAAGGGCGCGGCCGCCCTGGAATGTGTTTGCGAGTTTGCGAAAGAACGTACCACGGCGCCGCGGCCCGCCTTTTGCGGCGTTAGAGCGGCAAGCATCGAGCACTGGTCGCGGTTCTGGTCCAGTGGCGGAGCGATCGATCTTTCCGCAAGCCGCGATCCGCGCTGGAAGGAACTTGAGCGGCGGATCGTGCTTTCGCAATATCTTTTGGCCGTCCAGGAGGCTGGTTCGCTGCCGCCCCAGGAGAGCGGCCTCTTTAACAACGGCTGGAACGGCAAGTTCCATCTGGAAATGCACTGGTGGCACGGGACGCATTACGCGTTGTGGGACCGCTGGCCGTTGTTTGAGCGCAGCCTGGGCTGGTATGCGCGGATTCTCCCCTCCGCCCGCGAGAGGGCGCAGTCGCAGGGCTACCGCGGCGCCCGCTGGCCGAAGATGGTCGGCCCCGAAGGACGCGATTCGCCCTCCGGCGTCGGGCCGCTTTTGATCTGGCAGCAGCCGCACCCGATCTTCTACGCACAGCTCGACTATCGCCTTCATCCCACCGTCGAGACCTTGAAGAAGTGGCAGAAGATCGTCTTTGAGACCGCCGATTTTATGGTTTCGTACGCCGTGACCCGGAGTACCGGGTGCCCCGACAAGCAATCGGGCCGCTATGTCCTGGGGCCGCCGCTGAGGACCGTGCCGGAGAAAATCGATCCCACCACGGCCCGGAACCCGACGTTCGAGCTGAGCTATTGGCGCTTCGGCCTGCGCGTGGCGCAACAGTGGCGGGAGCGGTTGGGGCTTGCCCGCGATCCTAAGTGGGAGGAAGTCTTGCGCGGACTGGCGCCTCTTCCCGCCGCTGACGGCCTCTATTTGCAACAAGAGGGCATGACGGACACCTACACGAAATGGAACTGGGAGCATCCCTCGCTAATCGGTGCCTTGGGCATGTTGCCGGGCGATGGCGTAGATCCGCTAATCATGCGGGCGACCGTACGGAAGGTAATGACCGATTGGCAGTGGGACCGCTGTTGGGGATGGGACTTCCCGATGATGGCGATGGCCGCCGCCCGCAACGGCGAGCCGCGGCTGGCCGTCGAAGCCCTGCTGCACGGCTCGAAAAAAAACCAATTCAACGTGACCGGGCTGAGCAGCGGCGGGCCGTTTCCCTACTTCCCTTCCAACGGCGGTCTTCTTTACGCCGCCGCCATGATGTCCGCCGGCTGGGACGGCGCGCCCAACCGCGATGCGCCCGGGTTTCCCGACGACGGCAACTGGATCGTGCGATGGGAAGGGTTGAAGCGAGCGCCGTAGGCGCCGCTGGCGATATTATCTACCGGCCGTCCAAACGACTTTCGTGCAAAACAGGGAGCAACACTTGAAGATTGCACTGCTTGAAGACGATTTACGCCGGACGAATGCGATGCTCGCGCTTCTGCATGACCTATGCCCCGAAGACCGGATTGTGACGTTCGACGGTGCGCCGAACATGGTCGCTTGGCTGGAAAACAATCTGGATGACTTGCGGCTCATTTGTCTTGACCACGATCTAGGCGCGAATCGACTTGTGGATGGGAATCTACAGGACTCAGGGACGGGACGGGATGTCGCCGATTACTTGGGAACGCGGAAGCCCGCGTGTCCAGTCGTTATCCACAGTTCCAACGTGATGGCCGCGCCTGGGATGATGATGGTCTTAGAGGACGCAGGTTGGTGCTGTTCCCGGCTGTCGCCGTATAATGATCTTGAGTGGGTGCGAGGTTCATGGCTCGACGAAGTGAAAATCGCCATATCGAGGGAAGAGTAAACAATCAGAGCAGATATCGGGCCGAGTTTCGATTGCAATTAAGCGTTTGGTCGCTGCGAAGCATGTTACATGCCTTATGCGTATGCCCTAGCCGGAATCGCAGCGCCCAGTTGCACGCTCCCTCAGCCGCAGTAAACTGAAGCCTTGTGACTCGCAATCTATCAACCGCCGCTTTCTTGTTGACGCTCGTCGCCGGTAGTGCTGTAGCCGCCCCGGATGCGTCGCCGCCCGACGCCTGGCCGTTGGCCCGCGGTACGCCGGGGGCAACCGGCGTGGCCGGTTCGGCGCTGGCCGAGAAGCTCGAACTGGCCTGGACATTTACGCCGGATGCCAAGGGAGTTTCAAAACAAGGTTTCCAGGCCGGAGCGGCGATCGCGGGCGGCGCGGTCTACATCGGGTCAACCGGCGGGATTCTTTACTCGATCAATTTGGCAACGGGCCGGAAGAACTGGGAGTACGACAGCAAATCGGACTTCAAGACCACGCCTGCGGTGCGCGGCGGCCGCGTCTATATCGGCGACCAGGACGGTGGATTCCATTGCGTCGATGCGGCGTCGGGCAAGTCCGTCTGGAAGTTCGCCTGCGACGACAAGATCGATTCTCCGGCTGCCTTCTACCGCGACCACGTGATCTTCGGCTCCGAGGATGCCAACGTCTATTGTCTGGACGCGGCCGGCAAGCAAGTCTGGAAGTGCAACCTGGAGGATCAAGTCCGCTGCCCTGCGACCATATCGGGCAACCGCGGCTACTTCGCCGCTTGCAGCGCTAATCTCTATGTCATCGACCTCGATCAGGGGAACACGCTGGCCAAGATACCCATCGAGGGGCCGACCGGCTGCGCAGCCGCGCTGTACAAGGACCGCGCCTACGTCGGCACTGAGGATAGCCAGTTCCTGGGGATCGACCTGGCGAAGGGCGCGGTGGTCTGGCGTTTTCAGGATCCCGCCCAGCCGTTTCGCTCGTCGGCAGCAGTGGCGGACGAGGGCGTTTACGTCGGCTGCCGCGACAAGAAGCTGCACGCCTTCGATCCGCAGTCAGGCCGGCCGCTCTGGGAATTCGCGACCCGCGGCATGGTGGACAGCTCGCCGGTCGTGGTAGGATCGCGGCTTTTCTTCGGCTCGTCGGACGGGCGGGTTTACGGCCTGGACCGGCACACCGGCAAGGAGGTTTGGCGATACGACGCGGGCGGCAAGATCTACGCCTCGCCCGCGGTCGCCGCTGGGCGGCTGGTCATCGGCAGCGACGCGGGGAAGGTATATTGCTTCAAATAGATTGAAGCTTCTCCAATAAATCCGCCCTCGCCGCGGGTCTACTCCAATAGGACGCGGCGGGCGGCGAGAATCATGGCATGGCGACACTTCAAGCGAGACTGGCCGAAGGCGACCAGGCCGCGTTTGCCGAGTTGTACGATGCCTATGCCGGCCGCGTTCGGCACTACCTGCTGGTCCGCGTCGGGTCCGCCGGGGATGCCGACGACGTGTTGCAGGAGACCTTTGTCCGCCTCGCCCGCGCGCGGCGGAAGCTGGCGAACGTGGAGGACTTGAAGGCTTACGTCATCGCCGTTGCGCACAACGAGGCGGCGCGGGCGATGGCCCGAAACTCGCGGCGGCGGGCGAAGCAGCGGCCCTTGCAGGGCGACGAATTGTTCTGCTGCCGGCCCGGCGATTCCGACGCCCGCGAGGCGGCCGAGACGGTGGCCGCCGCGCTGGGCCAGTTGACGGCCGAATTGCGCGAGATCGTCGAATTGAAGACCTACGTGGAACTAACGTTCCAACAGATCGCCGAGGTGACCGGACTGCCGCAAGGCACGGTGGCCACGCGCTATCGCACGGCCTTGGCGAAGATGCGGAGCTGGATTTCGAGGCGGCAATGAAATACGACGATGTCGAACAGTTTCTGTGCGGGCTGGGGCCTCGCGGCGCCGGATCGGAGTTGCGGCCTCGCGTGCTGGCCGCGATACAAACGCGACTAGCCGCAAAGCCTGCTTCGCGTTGGCTGGGCAGGGCGGCGATTGCCGCGGCCGCCGCGCTGCTGGTGGGAATCGCTCTGAACATTGTGGTCGGCTGGCGGGCCGAGCGCCACATGGCACAGATCATTGGCCCTCCGCCCATCCCGCGTCCGGTCAGAGAATTGGCTCGCGACGTGGAACAGGTCTCGGATGCGCGAACGGCTGAGTGGGTCGTGGGGCAGTTTTCGCGCCGGCCGCCGCCCGCGGACGGGCCGGCCGCCTACCTTGCCTACACCGAACTACTGAAACAGTTCAGCGACGATACCTTCATCAACAGGGAAACTGGTCATGCAACGACTAAAAAGGCTTCTGAAATGGGCCGCGATCATTCTCGCCGGCCTGACGGCGATCGCTCTGATTGGCAACGCGGTCTTCGTTTGGACGACCGATGCACGGCTTGAGCGACAGTTGGCGGGGATTCGCGCATCGGGCGATCCGGTGACGCTGGCCGACCTTGCCCGCCCCGCGATACCGCCCGCGGACAATGCCGACACGTACCTCCGCCGCGCCGAGGCGGATATCAATGCCGTCGACAAGGAGACTGACAATGTGGAGTCCGCGTCAGAGCGTCCGGGGTTCATCCTCTCCGCCAAAGACCAGGAGACCATCAAGGCCGCGTTCGCAGCTTATCCCAACGTATTGCCGCTAGTGCAACGAGCGGCGACTTGCCCGGACTACAATCCCGGCCGGGATTACAACGTGCCGCCGCAAGAATTGCTGCAAAAAATACTGGACGACAAAGAAATGGGCAGATTCCGCGGGGCAGGAAGGATGCTACGTCGCAAGGCCGTGCTGCTGGTGGCCGAAGGAAAGCGCGACGAGGCCGTGCGGAATGCCTTGTCGATCTTTGCATTGGCGCGTCACCTCGATCGCAACTCGCTGCGAGTGGAATACTTGCTCGCCGGAGCGCTCAGGGGCATGGCGATTGAAACTGTGAACGAAGCCTTGCAAACGGGTCCCGTTTCCAAGGAAGTTCGCAGCGCGCTGGACGCCGAACTAGCCGTCCAGGAGCGCATGGATGGATTCCCCACGACGCTGCGATGCGAGCGGCCGTTTTGGCTGTCCGGAGCGGATACAATTCCGATGCGAAACTTTTGGCTTCTCGCCCGAGGCTTCTGGAACATGCAGGTGTCGGCAGGACTCGCCGAATACCCAAAGCTGATTGCGTTGGCCGCTGATCCGGGCTCGTATCCGGATGCCGAGCGATTGTGCAATAACCAGGAACCTTCGTTTGTAAGCGCGCTGTTGCTGAGGCCGCTCGTCAGCGCATTCTCTTGGGTCACCCGGATACGCGCAGATATCCGCGCGCTGCGCGTGCTCAACGCCTTGCAGACGCACGTGCCGGCGGGAGTCGGCGGGACGCCAAGGCTCAGCGAGCTTGGGCTTCCTGCGCAGGCGACCACCGATCCCTTTAACGGCGAGCCATTGCACGTCAAAAGAACGCCGCAAGGCTGGCTCGTCTATTCCGTCGGCGAGAACCTCCGCGACGACGGCGGCAAGCTGGACGACCCGCACGAAGGCGACGTCGGCGTCGGGCCGCCGAAAGCGGCAAGTCATCCAGCAAGCCAGGGTGGGAAGAAGTGAGTGCTCACAATAGGACCACCATGTCGTCCGGAATCTCACTAAAGCAAAGGATCGCAAAGTTCCGCGGCTGTAGTTCAATGCCTTTACGGTAGAGTTCGTCCCGATCCTTCGTGTACCACAGGACTTCTCCGGCCAGCACTTGCAGGTTCTCGTCGGTTTCCGGGTCTCCTACCAATACCCACTCGTCCGGAAAGAGGGACTTCATTTCATCGTAGCGATAGATTCTCGTCATGCTTCGACTTCCTTCAAGGTCTCTCAAGTATTCTATCGGCTCGAGAACGATTTTGTCGAGGCTAATTGGCCTTCGACGGTGTACTGACATCGGCTTGGTGCGCTCAGAGGATCATCGCGGTCGGACAGCGAAAGTCGTGCCGCCGGGCGGCTGGTCATCGGCAGCGACGCGGGGAAGCTGTATTGTTTCAAATGAGGCGGCCCTACTTCCCATCCACCGACCAGTGCGGCGCATCGCCCACCAGCTTGATGACACCGTAGGAGGCGCCGACCGCGTGCATCAACTTGTTGTCGGCGCCGTTGCGCGGCGTGGTCTTGATTTCCACGACCGTGCCGTCCTTCTTCTTGATCTTCAGCGTGCCCTTCCAGGAGAACTTCATGTCGATCGCAAGGCCCTTGATATGGTTTGATGTCAGCGACGCCATGTAGTCCATCTCGAACAGATCGACCATCTCCTGCGCGGCCTTTTTGGACTTGGCAGCGTCGCCGTGGTCCCAAACGATCTTTATGCCAGAGTACGGCGGGACCTTCGAGGCCGGCGTGGTGCCGTGGGCGATTTCCCAGCAGTAGTGCATGAGATAGGCCCGCTGCTTGCTGCGCAAGGTGCTTTCGATGTTGGGATGGATGCCGGCGTCGGCCAAGGCGGCGAGAAATGCCTTGACTTTCGCGCGGAATTTCGGCTCGAGGTCGTCGACCTTGGTGCTGTTGGGATACTTGGCCTGGTTGGCGTGCCACCACGCCGCGCCGCTGAGATCCGTTTCCTTGGCCGGGCTGTCGGTGGCCCGTGCGGCGGATGACGCAACAAAGCAAAGCGTGATGGCCGCGGCGGCAGCCGTTGCAACGTTCAAAACTCCCCACCGGCCCCGTGCCGGTGGAAGATGTGTTTGGCCACTACTACCGCGGCGCCTGCCGCATTCCTCGTCCCCACCGGCCCCGTGTCGGTGGAACGTATGTTTGGCAACTAAAGCCGCTCGGAGCAGCATCCGACAAACGTCTCCGACCACCTGCACAGGGCCGGTGGAGCGGACAGGCACGATGGCGCTCTGGGTAGTATCAAAACATCGCTCCGTCGGGACAGGCCCGGCGGTGGCGTTCATGACTAGCGTTACGTTCTTCATGGCGTTCATTCATTCGAATTTGGCAATATCGTCCGCGCAAGGATATGATCGACGTTCCGCGCCCCGGCGTCAACCTTCGTGCGGCGGCGGGCGAGGCCGGGAACTAGCCTGCGAAATTCCTTGACATCGTCGCGATCCGCCGATTATAATTCGGGCGTCGGAACGGTGTCACAATCACGGCCGGACGGGCAGGCAAGCGGCCGATTCTTGGAGGTATCTACTGTGTCCATTTCTCAGCGGAAGCAGGCGGCGTTCACGCTCGTCGAAATGTTGGTGGTGATCGCCATTTTGGGCATTTTGATGGCCTTGCTGGTTCCGGCGGTCGGTTCCGCCCGTGACGCCATGCGGCGGGCACAGTGCAAGAACAATCTCTCCCAGATCGGCCGGGCGTGCCAAGGCCACGTCACCAAGCTCGGCTACTTTCCTTCCAGCGGGTGGGGCTCCATGTGGACCGGCGATCCGGACCACGGGTTCGGGGCAAGCCAACCGGGCGGCTGGATTTACAATATCCTGCCTTTCCTCGACCTGGACAAGATCCACGACATCGGCAAGGGAGTAGACACAAACCCCAACGACGGGACTCCGACGGGCGCTAAAGGCACCGCACTACAGGAGGCCCAATCGGCCGTAATCCCAGTATTGATTTGCCCCACGCGGCGCAAAACCATCGCATACCCGATTAATTCCGCAACCTACCCTTGGAATGCGGCACAGCCCTCGCCCGCACTGATCAGTAAGACCGACTACGCGGCCAACGGCGGCACGCAGCAGCTCAATGGCCAGTGGTCTGGCAACACGTTTATCGGAAAAGGACCGCCCAACGGCACCGGCAACAGCAATTCCTTGGCCCTTTACCCAAACATTTCCTGGGGCGCCCCCGGAAGCGGGACCACCTCCGACCAAGTGTTGACGAACGCCAACACCGGGTTCAATGGCATCTCCGGCGAGCGGAGCCAGGTTACGCCGGGCGGCGTTACCAACGGATCGAGCAATGTTTTTCTCGCAGGCGAGAAGTTCTTTGCCAATACGGGCAACTATAACACGGGAACGGATGTTGGCGACAACACGACCGCGCTCACCGGCAACGGCCCAAACTGCAATCGCTGGGTCTTTGACATTCTGGAGCGGGACGGCTCTACGCCGCCTGGCGGGTCAACGGGAGCCGACATGTTCGGCAGCGCGCACTCGCAGGGCGTGCATTTCCTCTTCTGCGACGGCTCGGTAAGATTGATCAACTACTCGATCAATTCGGCCATCTACGTGAATCTCGGCTCGAGGAACTCCGGGATAATCTCGGAGAACTACTAAAGCGAAGGTGGCGCAGCACGAGGGGTTTACTCCGCCAGCCGCCATCGGTATGCTGCACTCTCAGCGGGCGGTAACACAGCGATCGCCAGCGGCGTGGAGGCAAACCATGTGCAGACGGGAGCGAGTTTCTGTTGTCCGGCGGCAAAAAAAGGCCGCATTTACGCTCATCGAGATGTTGGTGGTGATCGGCATATTGAGCCTTTTGATGGCCCTGTTGATCACGTCGGTCAGTTCCGCCCGCGACGCCATGCGGCGGATGCAGTGCAAGAACAACCTCGCCCAGATCGGCCGGGCGTGCCAAAGCCATGTGTCCAAGCTCGGCTACTTTCCGTCCAGCGGCTGGGGCTCCATGTGGACCGGCGATCCGGACCACGGATTCGGGGCGACTCAGCCGGGCGGCTGGATATACAACATCCTGCCGTTTCTCGACTTGGACAAGATCCACGACATCGGCAAGGGCGCAGCGACTAGTGTCACCGACCTCAACAACGCCACCTCCACCGGCACAAAATACCTCCTGCTGAGCGAAGCGCAGTCGGCTGTCATCCCTGCGTTGATTTGTCCCACGCGGCGCAAAACGATCGCGTACCCCGTCTCCGCGACTTACCCGTGGAACTCCGCACAGCCCTCGCCGGCGCTGATCAGCAAGACCGATTACGCGGCCAACGGCGGCTCGCAACACATTCTATTCGGGTCGGGGCGCCCGACGCCTGCGTCGGAATTGCTTCGCGGGCTTTACCCCAATTGCGTAACACCGGGGAGTACGACATACGGCTCAGGCTGGTCCAATCCCAACCGCCGGCGTTCGACGGAATATCGGGTGAACGTAGCCAGGTTACTCCGGGCGACGTTACTAACGGTTCGAGCAATGTGTTTCTCGTGGGCGAGAAGTTCTTCGCTAATCCGGGCAACTACAATACCGGCGCCGACATCGGTGATAACACCACTGCGCTGACCGGCAACGGCCTGAATTCGAACCGCTGGACCTTTAACACGCTGATGAGGGATGGGTCTTCGCCTCCCAACGGGACAACCGGAGCGGATATGTTCGGCAGCGCGCACTCGCAAGGCACTCACTTTGTCTTTTGCGACGGTTCCGTGAAAATGATCAGCTACAGTATCGATTCCGGCACGTACCAAAACTTTGGCATCCGGAACAGCGGTACGATCTCGGAGAACTACTGAACGGGCCGGCTTGCCGCATCTGCGTTCTTCGCCGCGGGCCGTGTATAATTCAATTGACGGTCGCAGGGTCGCGGCCTGTAGTTCCCCCCCTCCATCCTCTGTCCGAGCCAATTAAAAGGCACGACAATAGCGGGTATCGCTTTGAGGGGCTGAGGCGCATCGCAAGTAATGCGGGGCACCAAATCGGGGCACTACCCATATAAAGTGATTCAGTTCCCCCCCAAGGCTCCACAGCCCCCGTCCAATTCGCGGGCCGAAAATAGGGGGGCCTGTTTTTTCCAGCAATAAGCGAATATATTCTCGAGTTTTGAAGGTTCCTTGGGGCAAGGACAACAAGGATTATGATGAAAGCGGCGTTTATAGAAAAAACCGGGCCGGTCGATCACATCACCTACGGCGATGTACCTAAGCCCAAAGCGACCGGTTCGCACGTGCTAGTCCACGTCAAGGCGGTCTCGGTCAACCCGATCAATACTTACGTCCGCTCCGGCAACGTGGCCATGGAACTACCGCTGCCGTTCATCATCGGCGGCGATCTGGCCGGTGTGGTCGACGCCGTCGGGCCGGAGGCCAAGCGGTTTAAGGTGGGCGATCGCGTTTGGGGCAGCAACCAGGGCCTTTTCGGACGCCAAGGCACGTTCGCCCAGTTTGCCGCGGTCGATGAACAGTGGCTTTACAATCTGCCCGAAGAAGTCTCCTTCGAGGATGGTGCGGCGATCGCGCTGGTGGGCATCACGGCGACACCTGGGCCTGTTCCGCGACGCCAATTTGAAGTTGGCGGAGAAGTTGTTCGTGTACGGCGGGTCCGGCGGGGTCGGCTCGTGCATTGTGCAGATGGCCCGCGCAATCGGCGCACTGGTCATGACCACGGCCGGCGACGACGAGAAAGCGCAGATCTGCCGCAAGCTGGGCGCCAACGCCGTGGTGAACTACAAGACCGGCAATCTCGACGACGCCCTGGCCCGTTTCGGCCCGGTGGACGTCTGGTTCGAGACGCTCCGCGAGCCGGACCTGGAACGGGCGGTGACGCACTTGGCGATGCGAGGCCGGCTGGTGGTCATCGCGGGCCGCGGCGCCAAGCCCACGTTCCCGATGGGCGCGTTTTACACCCGCGACGCGCGGATGTACGGCTTTGCCATGTTCAACGCCTCCGCCGACGAGCAGCGCAAGAGCGCGGCCGAAATTAATCGCTGGCTCGCACGCGGCCGTTTGCGCCCACGGATTGACCGCGTGATGAAGCTCTCCGAGGCGGCCGAGGCCCACAAGCTGCAGGAGCAAAACACGCTGGAGAAAAAAGGCGGCCTGGCGGGGAAGATCGTGCTGGTGCCGTAGGGCGCGAGCCCTCCTGAATCCCCCTTTCTGCCCGGCCCCATTGCGAACGGCTGTGGAGTGCGTTAACATTTTCGTGCGTATTCTGCTTTCAGGGACTCCCCCCAACAGCCGCTTAGCGAGGTGACGCGATGGAAGTTCGTTTTGAGAATCGTGAGCCGCTGCGCGTGGCCTATGTGCGGCATATCGGGCCGTACATGGAATGCGGGAAGGCCTGGCAGACGCTCTTCGCCCAGGCCGGCCAGCAAGGGCTGATCGGCGCGGACGCGCTGCGAATCGGCATCGGGCACGACAACCCGGACGTCACGCCGGCGGAAAAGCTCCGCTACGACGCCTGCCTGACCGTCGGCGACCAGGCCCAGCCCAGCGGGGAACTTCAGGTCAAGGAGATTCCCGGCGGCGAGTATGCCATTGTCACGCACCGCGGCTCCTATGCCGGGCTGCCGGGCGTCTACCGCGGGATCTTCCACGACTGGTTGCCAGGCAGCGGCCGCGCCCTGCGGCACGCGCCCTGCTTTGAGGTCTACGTCAACAATCCGAACAGCACGGCCGACGAGAACCTGATCACCGAGATCTACGTCCCGCTGGAAAGCTAAAGAGGCCGCCATGAAACTGATTATCGCCGTGATTCAACCGCACCGCCTGGAGGCCGTCAAGCAGGCGCTGGCCGACGTCGAGGTCTTCCGTCTGACCGTCATGGACGTGCAAGGCTTCGGGCGGCAGCGCGGACAGACGGAAGTCTACCGCGGGCACGAGTTCGCGGTGAACCTGCTTCGCAAGGTGCAGTTGATGATCGCCGTCAACGAGGAGTTCCTCGAACCGACGATCGACGCCATCCTCCGCGGCGGTCGCAGCGGCGCCGCGGGCGAGATCGGCGACGGCAAAATCTTTGTCTTGCCGCTGGAGGACTGCATCCGCATCCGCACGGGCGAGAGAGGCGGAGAAGCAATCTAGCGCGCGTTTTGTTGCTGGGAGGCACTCAAGCGGCGGGACAAAACTCAAAATCGGAAACTCGAAATCCGAAACAAAATCCAAATCGGAAGATCGAATGCTTCAAACGTTTGGAGCTCTCGGATTTCCTGTTCGCGATTTTTTCGTATTTCGGGTTTCATATTTCGAGCTTCACGCCGCCATTGCTCGGCTTCTGCCTTTTGGAAACACCTTGCACAGCAGCACGCCGCCGAAATAGAGCAGCGTGAGCGGGAAGGCCATGAGGCACATCGTATACGGGTCCGCGCTGGGCGTGAGGATCACCGCCAGTATGAATATCGCCAGCACGGCCATGCGCCAGGAGGAAAGGTACGCCTCCACGCTCATCAGCCCGATGCGCTCCAGAAAAAGCATCACCAGCGGAAGCTGGAAGCTGGCGCCGAAGGCCAGCGGAAGCAGCAAGGCGAAGCTCATCCACTCGTTGATGCGCAAGTCGGGGTCGATGCCCATCATGCGGTTGAAGCTCAGCAGGAAGGCCAGCACCTTGCTGAAGGCGAAAAAATAGGCGATTGCCGCGCCGGCCAGAAAGAGCACGAGGCTCATCGGCAGGAAGATGTGGACGTAGCGCCGCTCGTGCGGGTAAAGCCCGGCCGCCACAAACTGCCAAATCTGGTAAAAGACCCACGGGCTGGCGAGCACGACCCCCACGAGCAACGATGCCTTCAGGTAAATCATGAAGCTTTCTTGCGTGTTAAGGGTTGTCATGTGAATGCGCGGCTCGTCGGCGATGGGCTTAAAATCAATGATTTTGATCAGCTCGTCGCCTTTCGCCGCGCCGCCCGCCGACAGCGATGCATCGGGCTTAATGCCCAATTGCTCCAACACTTTCTTGCGATCTCTCAGGACGACGTTGGCCGAAACGCGGTATTTCTTTACAATCTCGACGATCCGGGCCAGGTCGGCATCGCTTGTGTAGCCGGCCCCGCGGAACATCTCTTTTTGTTCGGGCGAGATTGCTTTCGCCTCAGCCGCGGTCTGATAATAATCGGCTAGGGCCTTCTCGGCTGGATCCGAAAGGTACCTGACGACGGGCACGGAGACCGCGGGTATAAGCCCGATTGCGCAACCGATGGCCAGGCCGGCAATTGCCCGGAACAGACACACCTGCAACTCCTGGAGGTGCTGCCCGAAGGTCATCGTGCTGCTCTCGAAGAGATCGTCCTGCGTGCGCGAGAGCAACATGAAGCGGTGGAAAGTGGAGTGGGAAGTGGGAAGTGCGTTAAGTTCCCACGTAAGAGCAAACCTTCTATAATACTTGCCGAACACGGCATCGGCAATAACCGTCCATCACGGACCAGCCCGCCACTTCCTACTTGCCACTCCCCACGTGAATGTCTCCGCTCTATCCCTTCCGTTTCCGCTTGCTGTTGCGGCGTTATCTATGGGGCGGGCGCCGCTTCGAATCGCACCTCGGCAAACCGTTAGGGTCGGGCAACGACTATGCCGAGAGCTGGGAGGTTTGCGACCACGGCAACGACCAGAGCATTGTGGACGCCGGGCCGTTGGCAGGCGCGTCGCTGGGCGAGTTGGTCCGCTGCCGCGGCCAGGAGCTGCTGGGCCGTGCGGCGCCACTGGAGCGGTTTCCGCTGCTGGTGAAATTTCTTGACGCCACGGCCGTCCTCTCCGTTCAAGTCCATCCGCACGACGAGCACGCCGCGCGGATGACTCCGCCGGACCTGGGTAAGACTGAGGCCTGGGTGATTCTGGCCGCCGAGCCGCAAAGCAGAATCTACGCGGGGCTCAAGTCGGGCGTTGACCGGGCGCAACTGGCCGCAGCCATTGCTGAGGGAACCTGCGAGCGGCTGCTGCACCATTTCCAGCCTCGGCCGGGCGATTGCCTTTTCATTCCCGCCGGCACGGTCCACGCGCTGGGCGATGGTCTCTTGGTGGCGGAGATTCAGCAGTCTAGCGATACGACTTTCCGACTCTTCGACTGGAACCGCGTGGGGCCGGACGGCCACCCGCGGGCACTGCACGTCGAACAAGCTCTGGAAGTCATCGATTTCCAGCGCGGGCCGATCTCGCCGCAGGCGCCGCGGCGCACCGACCGCCCGTGGGCAAGCCGCCTGGTGGAATGCGACAAGTTCACGATCGACCGCTGGGATTTCGGCCGGCCGCAAACGATCGGCGGCGACCAGCGGTTTCACATCGTATGCGTCTTGGAGGGCGCGGTCCGCATCGCCGGCGATCCGCACGCGGACCCGTTGCCCAAAGGCAGCACGGCGCTGTTGCCGGCTTGCCTGGGAGAAGTCCAGTTGACTCCTCAGGGAAACACCGTGCTTTTGGATGCGTTTGTGGGGTAGCTTTCAGTGTTCAGTTTTCAGTGTTCAGTAAGTGGCCTGACGTTTGATACTGAAAACTGAACACTGAAAACTGAAAACTTCTCCATTTTCGCTCTTCCCTTGCCGCTGGAAACTTCCTAGAATCCCCGGCCTTGTCATAGCCTTAGGGGGCGGAATTCTTTGCCATGCGCAGGACGCTGACGCTGATCGCCCTTATGCTCTTGCTGCCGGCCGCTGGCGGCTGCCTTGCGCCGCCGAACGTCGTCCATCCAGGCTCCGTGGACTACCAGCAGGCGCGGGCGAGAATCTTCGAGCCGTATCCGGAGAACGAGCCGGGACCGCCGATCGTGGGCGGCCGACCAAGGGAGTATCAGAATCCGGTCGCGGAGCCCGATCGCGTGATGCCGCGCCCAGGCGAGCAGATTCTCTGGCCGCTTCCCCAAGCAGCCTCGCCACCGCCGGTTGCGCAGCCGACGATCATCACTCCGCCGCCGGCAATCTATAACCCGCCCTGTCCGCAGCCGGTAAGTCCATAGCGATGCACAATCTCCGAGGGCAATGTCTTGCTGCGGCGAAGATACGCCGGTAGTATAGTGAAGGAGGAATCCGGAGATGTTAGCAATCCGAACGCAGTTTGATGGCCAAATGATTCGCCTTCCGGATGAAGCAAAGGGGCTGCCGCCGGGCGATGTCATTGTTCTTTTCGAAGATGATCGGCACGTCAGCGACAGTGACTGGCTCAAAGCGCAGGAACAGGGATTGGCGAAAGCATGGGACGACAAGGAAGACTCGATCTATGACGAGGCGTAAGACCGGCGAGATCGCTCTCTTGCATTTTCCCTTCAGCGATCTTGCCAGCCAGAAGCGGCGGCCGGTCGTGGTCGTCAATCCCGCCGCGTTCGGATCGCGTTACGGAGACATCGTGGTCATTCCCCTTACCGGCGCTACACAAGACGACGTGTTGCGCTTGAGCAAATGGCTGGAAGCCGGATTACACAAGCCAACTTGGCTGAAACCGATGATTGCGACGATAGCAGCATCACTCGTCGAGAAGTCGTTGGGGAGCCTGCATGGCGATGACGACCATTGTGTAACTGCGGCCATCACACGATTGATCGACGCACGTTTTCGACCCTCGTAAGACGGCTTTTTGGGATGCAACATGTCTCGTTGGAGCGGATGGTGGGAACAGCAGTGGTTGGGGCGGCAGATGATGCGCAATCTCACGCTGGAAGTTGCCTCGGACGGTCTGGTCACCGGCGGCGGCGATGACATGGTTGGCCGGTTCACCTTTCGCGGCGAGATCCGCCGCGACGGCACTATTTTGCTCGTGAAGCAATACGTTGGACGGCATCAGGCGCTCTACGAAGGCGTCAATTCCGGCGAAGGTATCTTCGGCACGTGGTACATCGGCCGCTACGATAGCGGCCGATTCGCCTTGCGCCCTCTGGCCGACGGCCGCGCGGAATGCGATGACGTACACGAGTTCGCGACCGAGCCGGCGGCCGTGCCCTGTTAGATTCGGCCTCGGCCGGGTATGATGGTGCTTTGCGCACACGGTTCAGACAATGCCCGGCCCGAAACGACGACCATTCTCCGGAAAAAAGCCCCGGCCGCCCGCGAAGCGGTTCGATCGGCCGGGCGAGCGACAACGCGCCGGCCGGGTAATCGGCATGGAAGGCGGCGAAGCATCAACGTCAGGCTTAGGCAGGCGCCGTGCTGGTCCGAAGTACGGGCAGCCGCCTAAAGGCGGTGCTACGAGCGCACGTAAACCTGGCGTGCGACGAAAAAAACCGCGCCTGGCCGCCGCGCCTGTCGGTGAGCATCCATCTGGCGAGCGACTGCAAAAGGTGCTGGCCGCCGCCGGGCTTGGCAGCCGCCGCCAATGCGAGGAGCTGATCGCCGCCGGCCGCGTCGAGGTCAATCGGCAGGTCGTGAACCAGTTGGGCACCCGCGTCGATACCGAAAAGCAGGAGGTTCGCGTTGATGGCGAGTCGCTCAATTTGGGCCGCCGCGTCTACTACGCAGTCAACAAGCCCAAGGGCGTGGTCACGACCAACCGCGACCCCAGCGGCCGGCCCCGCGTCGTCGATCTGGTTCCGGAGCATCACGCGCGGCTGTTCGCCATTGGACGGCTCGACCTCAACAGCGAGGGCCTGATCCTCGTCACCAACGACGGCGCGCTGGCCAATCGCCTCACGCACCCGCGCTACGGCGTGCCGAAGGTCTATCTGGCGCAAGTCGCCGGGCGGCCGGCGCCGGAGGTGCTGGTGAAGCTTCGCCGCGGAGTTCATTTGGCCGAAGGTGTCGCTCGGGTCGATGAGATTCGCGTCCAATCGCAGCACAAGGACAGCACCTGGCTGGAAATCACGCTCAGCGAAGGCATGAACCGCGAGATTCGCCGCTTGCTCGCCCGCGTGGGCCACAAGGTGGTTCGGCTGGTCCGCGTGCAAGTGGGGCCGGTCAAGCTCGGCAAGCAGCCGCCCGGCACGGCACGGACGCTGACGCGGGAAGAGATTGAGGCGTTGCAGAAGGTAGAGCTTAGATCGTAGTGCATAGAGCTTAGAGTTTTCGAGGCGGGGTCCGCGGGGACGATTGTAAATTGAAAAATGCAAAATGCAAATTGCAAAATGCATTGGGGCAAATCGCGTCAAGGTGGTAATCCAAGAACTAAGCTCTAAGCACTGTTCTCGCCATGCCCTGCCAGCCAAACACCGGTCCCGCCTTCATTTGCCAGCAAACTGTGGCTATCGAGGAGCACGTTCTGTTGGCCCGCGAAACATATCGAGTGCGGTTGCCGTGCCCGGAGATTGCCGCGCGGATCGTGCCGGGACAGTTTCTCATGTTCCGTCTGCCGGGCACGAACGATCCGCTGCTGGGACGCCCGCTGGCGCTTTACGACACTTACCCGGGCGCCGCGGGCCGGCAGCAGGGGGTCGATATCGTCTACCAGGCCATCGGACGAATGACGCGGCGGCTTGCCGGCTTGAAGGTGGGCAACCGAGTGGAAATCTGGGGACCGCTGGGCAACGGCTTTCCACCTCAAGAAACGGGTCATCTGATCATGGTGGCCGGCGGCATCGGGCAGACGCCGTTTCTGGCCTTGGCGCGGCATTATTTGGGCCTGAGCGAATACGGGCAGCCGCCGCTCGCCGTGACCCGAGCCGGCAAGGTCTCTCTTTGCTACGGCCTGCGTACGGCCGCGCTTCTTGCCGGCGTGGACGATTTCCGCCGCGCGGGCGTGGAAGTCTGCATCAGCACCGAGGACGGCTCGGCCGGCCATCGCGGGCGGGTTGCCGAGCTGGTGCCGCCGCTGGTGGAGGCTTCGGAGCTGCCCTGCCGGATCGTCGCTTGCGGGCCGGAGCGGATGCTGCACGCGACCGCGACGATGGCCAAACGGCTGAAGCTGCCGTGCGAGGTTTCTCTGGAAAGCCCGATGGCCTGCGGGATCGGCATTTGCTTTAGCTGCGTCACGAAAGTTCGCGACGAGCGCGGGGAGTGGGACTATCGGCGGATATGCATCGAGGGTCCCGTTTTCGACGCGGCCAAAGTGGAGTTTTGACTTTGTAGTGCGGCGGCTTGCCGCCGCTTTTCGACACGCGGGACGCGCTCGAAAACGCGGGATCTTCCATACGGTTCGGCCGGTGCGAAAAGCGAAAGCGAGCTTTCGCACTCCAAGACTGACTTCAGAAAATCGCCGGCTTGCCGAGCTTCCGGCGGACGGCGACGAACTGCCCGGCGTGCATCAACCAGTGCGCGCCGGCGATCGAGAGGACCGCGGCCACCGTGGGCGCGTAATCCCGCATCTGCTCGGGACCGGGTTCGTCGAACTTGCTCTCGGCAGTGGCATCGATCGCGGCCAGCGTGGCGTCTTTCATCTTCGCCGCCAAGTCGAGATAGACGTCCTTCTTGGCGAATTTCGTGCGGTCGTCGCACGCGGCCATCTCCTTCGTATAGGACTCCGCAAACCCGGCCGGCAGCGCGGCGACCGGCTGCCCGAGCCCCGCCAACATGCCGTGCGTGCTCGTGATCAAGTGGCCCAACTGCCAGGCGATATGGTTCATGCCGGGCACCGGCCGCAGGAACAAATCGGCGTCCGCCAGGTCCTCGACGTAGGCATTGGTGATCCAGTAGTTCTGTTCGACTTGCCAGCGCAGAAAGCTCTTTATCGACATGGACGTATCTCCGTTTGGGTGACGTTGTTGTTTCGATCGGCCAGCAATCGTATACCATGCTGCCGGGAAAGTCCATGTAGGTCCTTTCTGCCGGAATGGACTGCTCACGTTGCAATCAGGAGAGACTCGGAACTTTTTGCGCGCGGCCGCCGCATTAGTCCCTCTCGGTCTTAAGTTGCACCCGCGCGCCATTGAAGTCCTGTTTGGCGCGTTGGCCATGCAGCAGTGGGGGATTAGGCCGGTTCCTGACGAGGAAAGGCTTGATCTATCGCATTATCCCGAGGAATTCGTCGAGTTCTGAGCGTTCCACGGCGATGCACGAGATCGTCTTGCCAGGAGATCAATACACTTATCCAGAATTGGATACGTGCGAAATCGCGGGCCCGAAACCGAGTTGCGTCCCCTCGATCCTCCGGTGAAAGAGACCAGGTCCTGAGCTTGGCGCGTCTGCCAATTCTGCCACTCGCGCAAGTATTGGGACTTGCAAGTTTTGGCTGCAGCCGGTGGTCTTGAGCGACAACAACGGCTTCTCGGCCACGGAACTGAATCGAATTCGACGACTGGTCGTTGAGAACCTGGAACGTATTCGGGAGAGTTGGAATGAGCACTGTGGCGAATAACGAAGCCCGCATTGTGTCGGTCGAGGTGACTGATGACTCGATCACCGCGGTACTCGCGGACGGCCGAACGATCAGCGTGCCCCTCGCCTGATCGTGGCGATTATCGGACGCTACCCCTCAGCAACGCAACAACTTTGAGATCATAGGGTCCGGCGAGGGCGTGCATTGGCCCGACATCGGCGAAGACATCAGCGCCCGCGGGATGTTGCAAGGCGTGCCGGCGAAACCTCCCAAGCAGGCCGCGGCCGCGCGCAGTTGAGACGGTGAAGGAAGAACACGCCTCGCGAGTCAGAACGGTTTTCAGTTGCGGGCTAAAAAACCTCTTGGTTGCCGATGTGCGCCCAGCCTGCCGAGCGACACTAGGGTAGCACGCCACCGGCGTCAGACTGAGGATTACTACATTGGGCGGCGAGGGTTAGCGAGTCGAGGTCAGCGGCCCTCGATGGCCTCACGGGGTATTCCTTCAAAGCGCAGGTTGAACAGCCACGGGCATGCGAAAAGCTCCGGATCGCCCAACTCCGGCGACGACCTCCGGCTCAATCGCGAAAGTCTCGGCACGGCCGGGAATAGTTGGCGACACTTCCAGCGATTATCGGTGTTAGTATAAATACAAGTGTTTACAACTGAAAACTCCGTGGCACGAAAGTTGCTGCGCAGAGGAGTCTGGACGGTTTGCCTGCCGAAATGGCAGTCCTGCGAAGTGCTGGGAACTTGGGATTTAGAATACATGAGAAGGAACAGCGAGCCACGGACCGAACACGGATTGTCATCGGTGTTCCGCGGTGTGTCCGCCGTCTTATCCCTTGTTGCACCAACCCCTCCAGCAGGGGGCGGTGCAGCGGGCCGTCGCCGCGGCCCTTAAAGCCTTTAGTGTCAACGACTTACATCGACTGTCAACAAACTGCACCAGAGCCGAAAACTCAAGAGGCGGTGCGCCAAGCGGAAAAAACCTAGCGCCAGACCGCGACAAACCGCGACAATCCCGGCCACGCAAAGCCGGGACCTTCGACAGAAAGATAGAGGCCATAAAAATGGTCGATAGATTCGTTGCGCAAGGAGCGCGTTGCTCAAAGCTCACGGCTCATTGCTCATTGCTACCCGCTCACTTGCGCGTCGTCCTTCGATTCAGCACTCGCTGAAGTGCTCCCTTTCCCGGCTGAAGCCGGTACGCCAACTGCGCGGCGCGACGGCGATGTGTGCCAATCTTGCCAAAGGTGGGGTAAGCAGCGGCAGAAACTGCCGCGCCGCAAGTCGTTGGCCGCCATGGAGTTACGACGGGCCGGACGATGTGTGCCAAGCGCGGTAAAACCGCGGGGCGGCACGGATCTCGCTTGTGTAAGGCGGACGGCATGGACCCGTAAGCGGGTGCCCCAGCGTGCCTGCTGCATGACGGACCTACTGCTAAAATGACCTCTATGGAACCCGACATTATTACCGGACGGCCGCTGATTCAGTACCCGTGCCGATGGGAATACAAGGCCATCGGCTGGGATGAAGTGCTCGTGCGCTCGGCGATCGCCGAAATCATGGCTGACGTTGATTATGAACTGAGCTTTTCCCGCAACAGCAGCGGCGGATCGTACTGCTCGCTCCTTCTGGCGGTCACTGTGGAAAGCGAGGACCAGCGCAACGCCATCTTCGCGGCCTTGCAGCAGCATGAGCATATCCGCATGGTGTTGTAGAAGCCGGCTGAGTGCTATAATATGTTTTATGAAGCCCCCGGCATCGGCAAAAAAGATTTCAAGATCAAAAGGTTCCTCGACTAACGGCCTTCGCATTCCGCGGCTAGGATCGCCGGAACTGCGCTACGTGGTTTGTGTTCAGGCTGACGTGAACGTTGATCTTGAGCAGTACAAGGTCTACAAGGTCAAGCTGGATCGAGACGCGCAGTCGCAGAGTTTGGTCCGCGTAATCGACGCCTCCGGTGAAGATTATCTGTATCCCAGCAAGTTTTTCCGGCCTATATTGGCCCCCAAAACTCTCTTTTGACGGTGATGTCTAAAACTCGTGTCGAATACGACTCCCTGGGCGAGGTTCGCCTGCCGGCCCAAGCCTATTACGGCGCCCAAACTCAAAGGGCCGTGGAGAATTTTCCGATCTCCGGCCAGACGATGCCCGTTGAGCTGATTCATGCATTTGGCTTGGCGAAGTGGGCTGCCGCCACGGCCAACCGTGACCTGGGCAAGCTCACCGGCACCGGCAAGAATCCGCTCAATGACAAGCAGGTCGAGGCGTTGCTGACGGCCGCATGCGAAGTGGCCACCGGCAAATTCGACGACCAATTCCCGCTGGACGTCTACCAGACCGGCTCCGGGACCTCGACGAACATGAACGTCAACGAGGTGATCGCCAACCGCGCGATCGAGCTGGCCGGCGGGGACCGCTTCGACGCGAAGAAGTCGATCCATCCCAATGACCACGTGAACATGGGCCAGAGCACCAACGACATGTTCCCCACCACGATCCACGTGGCGGCGGCCGTGGCGATCAAGCAGCGGCTCATCCCGGCCCTGCAAGAATGCGGCGCGGCGCTGGCGGCCAAGGCCAAGGAGTGGGAGAAGGTGCTCAAGATCGGCCGCACGCACCTTATCGACGCCACGCCTCTGGCCCTGGGCCAGGAGATCGGCGGCATGGCGCGGCAACTGAACCGTTCCGTGGGCCGCGCGGGACTGGCGATGGAAGCGATCCTGGAATTGCCCGTAGGCGGGACGGCCGTCGGCAGCGGCATCAACACGCATCCGCAGTTCGCCCGGCGTGCCTGCGAACTGCTGGCCAAGGAGACGGGCATCGCCTTCATCGAGGCGGTCGACCACTTCGAGGCCAACGCCCAGCGCGACGGGCTGGTGGAATGCCACGGCGAGATCCGCACCATCGCCGCTTCGCTGTTCACGGTTGCCAACAACATTCGCTGGCTCAGCTCCGGCCCGCAAACCGGCTTCCACGAGATCACGCTGCCCGACCTGCAGCCCGGCAGCTCGATCATGCCGGGCAAGGTGAACCCCGTGATGTCGGAGAGCCTGATGCAAGCGGCTGCGCGGGTGATCGGCAACGACGCGGCAATTGCGCTTTGCGGTGCGGCGGGGAGCCAGTTCCAATTGAATATCATGATGCCCGTAATGGGAGACATGACGCTTCAGAGCGTTCGCCTGCTGACCGGCGCCACTCTGGCCTTCACCCGCCGTTGTTTGGTGGGCATGACGGCCAACGTGGAAAGCTGCCGCGACGAAGTGGAGCGCAGTCCCGCGATGGCCACCGGCTTGAACCCCTTCATCGGCTACGAACAGGCGGCCAAGCTGGCCAAGGAATGTGTCGCCACCGGCAAGACCGTCCGCCAGCTTTGCCGCGAGAAGAAAATCCTGCCCGACGACCAGTTGGAAAAAGCGCTGGACCCGTGGAAGATGACACGACCGGGGTGATCCGGCTAGCTCTTTCTGCGTTAATTTTTAACGATTTAGGGCGGATTTCGCTTCCTCTTCCCAATTACTTTACGTACATTAACAATACATGGACGTAAATAAGCCGCCGGGCCGAACTTCGGCTTGCGGTGTCCAATCGGCATCGGAAGCTAAGAGACTATGACGTACCAACCGGAATTGATGCAAATCGCCGAATCGCTTGCTGGGCTGCTGCCGCGGCTCATGCGCGGTCTTTCTCCGCCGGATCGTTCCAGCGCCGGCGGAAAAGACGTGATCGAGGAATTGCCTTTGGCGCAGCTCCGCCTTTGCGCCGCGCTCGGCGAGGGTCCCCGCGCGATGTCGGTCCTGAGCCGGGAACTGGGCGTTTCACTCAGCGCGCTCACCCAGATCGCCGACCGTCTCGAACGGGTCCGGCTGGTGAAGCGAACGGCCGCGGCGGACGATCGCCGCGTCCGCTGCCTGCAACTGACGCCGCGCGGCCAGCGTGTGATGCGCAAACGCCGCGACGCCCGGCTGCGCAGCAGCGTGGCGGTGCTGGAACATCTCTCCCCTTCCGAGCGCGAACTGGTGCGCGCGGCAATGGACACGCTCGTTTCGGCCTGTACCCGAGCGCAAGACAATCCCCTAGCCGATCGCCGCCTCGCTTCCGGCGGGAGCGGCAACGGCCGGAATCATGGCCGCATGACAAACAAGAATTCCAAATCGAGGGCATCCTTATGAAAGCCGTGCTTACGATCATCGTGTTGGTGGGACTGGTGGCGGTGGGCGGATACGTCTACCTGCACTACCTCCACGCCGAGCCGCCCGCCAACTACCGCCTCGCCAAGGTTGAGCGCGGCGAGATGCTCCCCACCATCAACGCCACCGGGACCATCGAGCCGGAAGAAGTCGTCGATATCGGCGCCCAGGTGACCGGACCGATCACGGACCTGGCGGCTGATTGGGGCACGGTCGTCAAAAAGGACCAGATCTTGGCGCAGGTCGACCCGACGAAGTACACCGCCATTCGCGATCAAGCGCAGGCAGCGGTGGCGTCATCCGAGGCCAACCTCGATTTGGCGAAGGCAAACCGGGACAACGCCGATGCCCTGCTGAATCGCGACGAGGCGCTATTGAAGTCGACGCCCGGGGCGCTCGCCTATTCCCAGCGCAACATCGATAAGGCGGCCGCCGGAGTCGCCGACGCGCAGGTGAGCGTGGCGGCGGCGGGCATCAACCAGGCCAAGGCAACCCTCAAATCGGTCCAAACCGACCTGAACTACTGCCAGATCAAATCGCCCGTCAAGGGCGTCATCATCGATCGCCGCGTGAACAAAGGTCAAACGGTTGTCTCCGCGCTCAGCGCCTCCAGCCTCTTCTTGCTGGCGAAAGACCTCAGCCGGGTGCAGATTTGGGCATCGGTCAACGAGGCGGACATCGGACGCATCCACGTCGGCCAAAAGGCCACGTTTAACATCAATACGTATCCCAATGAGACCTTTGAAGGCACCGTCTCCCAGGTCCGGCTTAATGCCACGATGACGCAGAACGTGGTGACGTACACGGTCGTCGTCACGACGGAAAACAAGGACGGGCGGCTTTACCCCTATATGACGGCCAACGTGAACTTCGAGATCGAACGGCACGACAACGTGCTCAAGGTGCCGAACGCGGCCTTGCGCTGGAAACCGCGGCCGGCGCAGATTGCCCCGGACATTCGCGGCCAAACCTTGGCCGAGATGAACCGTCACGGCGACAAGTCGAAGGCGAACAAGAGCAAGGCCGCTGACGATGAGTCTGGCGACGAAAAGGCCGTTTCGCCCGGCGCAGTATCGCCCGGTGAAAGGGCCGCAGTGCCGGCAACCACGGCCGTCGCTCCGGCGGGCAACAAGCCGGAAGATTGGAAGACCCGCGCTCAACAGAACGCCCAGCGACAAGCCAAACCGGGCAAGGCCGACGCTGCGCAAGAGCGCCGCAAAGGCCACGGGCGATGCCAAGCCGAAGCCCGACGGCTCGCAGTCCAAGAAGCTGGCCGGAACCGAAAACGGTCCGCCGGGCACTCCTGTTTCCGCCAGGGACCTGGCCAAGAAGAAGATGCACTACGACACCGGCTACATCTGGACTGCCGACGGCAACTACGTCGAGCCAATCAAGGTAAGGATCATCGCCACCGACGGCACGATGACCGAAGTCCGCGAGGTGCTCGGCAAGGACCAGAAGGAATCGAAGCTGCAAGACGACACGGAAGTCGTTACGGGCGAGAACGTCGCCAGCGAGAGCGACGAGACGACCAATCCCTTCATGCCGAGGTTCCGCAGCAAGCCGAAGTAAGGTCCCGATCATGGAACTCATACGCCTGGAAAACATCACCAAGACGTATCACTTGGGCGAGATCAATGTCCCGGTGCTCAAGGGCATTTCGTTGACCATCCGCCGCGGCGAGATGGTCGCGCTGATGGGCGCCTCAGGCTCGGGCAAGACGACGCTGATGAATATCCTGGGCTGTCTCGACCGGCCCACTTCGGGCGAATACTGGCTGGACGGCGACGAGATGAGCCACCTCACGCCCAACCAGCGGGCGTTGGTCCGCACGGCCAAGCTGGGGTTCGTCTTTCAGAGCTTCAATCTGCTGCCGCGGACGAAGGCCTTGCAGCAGGTGACTATGCCGTTGGACTACTTGCCCAGCCGCCCGGGAACGGCCGCCGCGCTGGCCCGCGCCAGGGCGCTGTTGGCCCGCGTCGGCCTGGCCGACCGCGCCGATCACGAACCTTCGCAGATGTCCGGCGGCCAGCAGCAGCGGACGGCCATCGCCCGATCGCTCGTCAACCGGCCGTCCCTAGTTCTGGCCGATGAGCCGACCGGCAATCTCGACTCGCATACGAGCGTCGAAATCCTGCGGATGTTCCAGCAGCTCAATACCGAAGGCATCACGGTGATCCTGGTGACGCACGATCCCAAGGTGGCTACCTACGCGCACCGCACCATCCGCATCGCCGACGGCCTGATCGAGGGCGACGAGACCCGCGTGCCGGAAACGGCCGGAGGATCAGGACTCAATCCGGCGATCATGCTCGATCACGGCGGCAACGGCAACGGAGCCGCGCATGTCGACCTACGGTCGGAGATAGCTCCCATTAGTTCCGTCAATCCGACTGCTCCCATAACTGCTGTATCCGCGGAGTTGGCCACGCAGCCGTCCTCGGCCGTCGCGGTGGCCAAGCCAGTGGTCGCGATCAAGCCGGATGCGAAAACAATCGACCCGGCCCCCAAGCACGCGGCCGCGGCTTCTGTCTTTGGCGACGGCGAGAAGCTCCCCCAACACTTCAGTCTGCCTTCACTCTTGCCGGCGACCTGGCGCACGGCCTTCGGCGCCTTGCGACGGAACAAGATGCGCTCGGCACTTACCGCGTTGGGCGTGATCATGGGCGTGGCCGCGGTCATCGCCATGTCGGGAATCGGCCAAGGCTCCAGCGCCGCTATCAAGAAGAGCATCGCCAGCATGGGCGCCAACAACCTGCTCATATTCCCCGGCGCCGCGGCCAGCGGCGGCGTGAGCTTCGGTTCCGGCAGCCGGCCGACGCTCACTCCCACCGACGGCGAGCAGATCGAGCAGCAGTGCCCGTCCGTCTCGGCCGTGGCGCCCATCGTGCAGGCGCGGGCCCAGTTGGTCTATGGCCACACCAACTGGAACACGCGCAGCGTAGTGGGAACGTCTCCCACCTACCTCGATGTCCGCGACTGGCAAGACATGGAGGAAGGCGACGTCTTCAGCGAGAGCGACGTGAAAAACGCGAACAAAGTCTGCATCATCGGCACGACCTTGAAACGCGAACTCTTCGACAACGAATCGCCCGTCGGCAAGGAAATGCGCATCTCTAACGTGACGTTCCGCGTTATCGGAGTGCTCTCGTCCAAGGGCGCCAACATGATGGGAATGGACCAGGACGACATCGTCGTGGCCCCTTGGACTACGATCAAATACCGCGTGAACGCCGGACTGAACAACGCCGGGCTCAGCCTCTCGTCCAGCTCGTCCAGCGGAATCAACACCTCGATCAACAGCCTCAGCAGCCTCTATCCAGCGGCGGACAGCCTCTACGACATTCCCGACGCCAACCAGGTGGCAGACACGCCGCAAAACATCGCCTTTGTCACCGTCGACAGCCTTGTCGCCAAGGCGAGTTCCGATGAGCAAATTCAGCAAGCCATTAGTCAAATCAAGGGCCTGCTTCGGGAACGGCACCACATCCACACACCCAGCGAAGAGGACGACACTCACGACGACTTTAACATTCGCGACATGACCGAGATCATGCACACGATGTCCCAGGCCACGGGCCTGGTGGGCATCATGCTGCTGATCGCGGCAGCCATCTCGCTCATCGTGGGCGGCGTGGGCATTATGAACATCATGCTCGTCTCGGTCACGGAGCGCACACGGGAAATCGGTCTCCGCATGGCCGTCGGGGCGCGGAGCCATCACATCCTGCGGCAGTTCCTCGTCGAGGCCGTGGTCCTTTGCATGGCGGGCGGCGCGATCGGCATTTTCCTGGGCTGGAGCATCTCCTACGTCATGCACGTCATTCTGCACTGGGCCACCAGCGTCTCGCCGCTGGTGGTTGCGGTCGCGCTTTCCGTCTCGGCTTTGGTGGGCATCGTCTTCGGCTTCTACCCCGCCTGGAAGGCCTCGCGGCTTGATCCGATCGAAGCGCTGCGATATGAGTAGTCAAAGGCAGATGAGGGATAAGGGATGAGAGATGAGGGATAAGAGATTCCGCGGCTGTCGAATCGCTCACGCCTCATCGCTCGTCTTTCATCCTTCATCCCTCATCTCTTTCCGTGGTTGATCGCATCATCGAATTCGTGAGCGGACTTGGGCCTTGGGCCTACGTGGCGATCTTCGTCGTCGTTTCCTTGGAGTCGGCGGCTTTTTTGGGCTTTCTCATGCCGGGCGAGGCGATCGTGTTTTTCGGCGGCTTTCTCGCCTCGCCTCCGGGACACGATGTTTTGGATCTGAGGGTACTGATTCCAGTTGTCACCGGGGCGGCGGTCTTAGGCGATTTCGTCGGCTATGAACTGGGACTGCTGCTGAAGAAGCCGTGGATTCTGCATTACGGCCGCTGGGTGGGACTTAGCGAGCCGCATTGGCAGCGGGTGGAGGACTTCTTCCGGCATTACGGCGGCATGACGGTCTTCGTTGCGCGTTTCTCGGCGTTCTTCCGCATCCTCGTCCCCTTTTTTGCCGGAGCGGGCGCATGCGTTTTTCGGAATTCCTCAGGTGGAACATTGCCGGAGGGGCGGTTTGGGCGACCGGCTCCGTGCTGGCAGGATATTACGCCGGCCAGAGTTGGCGCGCGTTGCATCATTGGATCGGCCGCGGCGCGACAGTGGCCGTGCTGACTATAATCGCCGTCCTGTTGGCTATTCGCTTCCTTCGGCGGTAGCGTAACGAGACGTTGATTAGGTAAAGTCTCAAAGATGACAGGTTGCCAATAGCAGCGCAGGGATTCGAACCCCGGACACGCGGATTATGATTCCGCTGCTCTAACCAACTGAGCTACGCTGCCTAAGTGCTTGTCTGGCAAGGGTTTGTTGGCTCCGCAGAGCTTGCGAATCCTTCCGGAATACGCCACACCCAACCCGTGCCGGCTACCTTGAAGCCTAGCAGATTATCTTCGATTGACAAGCCTCCCTCCCCACTCCGCCTACGGCAACTGCCGCCCGCAAAACTGGCTCAGTGTCCGCAGCCGCCGCACTAGCCAGGCCACGATCGCGCCTAGTACGACGAGCGACAGGGCGAAAATGACGTGCCGAGTCGGCGATGTATCGAACTGCTGCTGCAAGTCGGTCCGCCAAAAGTAGAAATCGATCACCAGAATGCCATAGGAGACGAGCGAGAGCACCGTCATGAATCCGACGAACCGTGCGTGGAACCAAAGCGCGGAGGCAGCGATCAGTAACGGATAGACGGCGATCAAGCCGCTCGTCACGCCACCCGCCACAAACAACAGCGCAGCCAGCAAGAACAGCGAATCGAACGTGCCCCAGATCAGCCGCGCCGGCAATGAGAAAACGGGGACGTTTCTGATTTGTGCGGAGCACCCTCCGGGCCGTTTCGGCAAATCAGAGATGTCCCCGTTTTCTCCCACAAGCCAGTCGCAGGCCAGCGAAACCGCGGCCCATACGGCGGCCAACACGGTAATCTTCCAATGGAACGTCCAACTGGAGACACCGTAGTGGTAGTTGACCAGCTCGACAAGATAAAAGACGCCCAGCGCGGCCAGGCGGCAGGCCAGTGCCGGGCGGCGGCGCGTCCACTGCGCGGCCCGCTGCAGCAGGCCCGGCGGCCGGACGGCCAGCGGCTCTTGGCGGATGTACCGCTCCAGGTCGTCGGCCAACGCGGCCGCGGAGACGTAACGCTCGGCCGGCGACTTGGCCAGGCACTTAAGGCATATCAACTCCAGTTCTCGCGGCACGCGCGGATTGACCTGCCGCGGATAGGGCGGCTCGCGGCCGAGGATGTCCAAGAGCGTGTCCAGCGGGCTTTCCTGGCGGAACGGCGGGGCGCCGGTGAGCAGCTCGTAGAGCACCGCGCCCAGGCTGTAAATGTCGGCCGCCGGGCCAATCTCGGCGCGGCGGCCGGCGGCCTGCTCCGGCGCCATGTAGCTCGGCGTGCCCGCGATCACGCCCGTCACCGTTGCCTCGCTTCCAGGCACAAAGACCTTGGCCAGCCCAAAGTCGGTCACGTAAGGCTGCTCATCGCGGTCCAAGAGGATGTTGGATGGCTTCAGGTCGCGATGCACGATGCCGTGGGCGTGCAGATGCTCGACCGCGCGGGCAACCGTTGCGATCAGCCGCGCGGCCGCGTCGAAGGAAAGCGGCCCGCGCGCGAGCCGCTGGGCAAGGCTCTCGCCCTCGATGTGCTCCATGGCAAAGTAGTGCTGGCCGTGGTGCTGGCCCACGTCGTGGATTTGCGTGATGTTCGCGTGCCGCACGCGGGCGGCCGCCCAGGCCTCGACCTGAAAGCGGCGGATGTGCTCCGGCGAGGCAAGGTGCGTGGCGAGGATCATCTTGACGGCCACGATACGGTCCAGCGCCTTCTGCCGCGCCTTGTAGACCACGCCCATCCCGCCGCGACCGACCTCCTCAAGCAGCTCGTAGGGTCCGAAGTCGCGAGGCAGCGTGCCGGCAATGGACTCGGCCGCCGCGCGAGTATTGTCGCCTCGAAGCTCGCTGGAAAAAACCTCGGTAGGGCGGCCGGAATCGTCCCCCTCGCCCTCCAGGGGAGGGTTGGGGAGAGGGGAGGCTGTGTACCGGTCTTCCGAAGCCGGCACGAGTCCGTCGAGAGCCTCCAAGCATTTCAGCGACGCTGCCAACTCGGGATGTTCGCGCAGCAACGCCTCGCGGTCCGGCCGCTGCCCGGCATGAAGCTGCGACAGGTAGCCGTCGAGGATTTCGGCGAGTTGGGAGTCGTCAGATGGGGTCAATCTCTTGGCACAAGAGGGAGGAGATAGCGAAACGGGCCGAGAAACGTTGCAAGTAGAAGCATTGTGCCGCACAACGCTTGAAGAGTGAATTGGAACGGCGGCTTGGTCTCATCAGGTGCGACAATCCTTCGAGTTGCAATGTGCGCGGCGAGCCCGCATAGTCCGCCGAGCGACCAAATCGACAAACAGAATGCCAAACCACGCAGTATTCCAAGCGGACGAAGCGCGAGAAGCATCAACAAGAAGATCGACATGCCCACGGCTCCTTGGAATACGGCGCGATAAGTCCGACGAGCGGCGCTTCCTGCAATGCCGGCTATAGCGCCGATGGTCGCCTCAATTATCGTCGAGCAGAGATCAATGCCATGCGTGAAGCCCACCGCCAGATTAAAACAGACAACGGTCACGACCGCGCCGGTCAATCCGCCTTTCCAGACGTGCTCAAACGTGAAATGATCTTCCACAAAGCGAGGATACCTACGCGGCGCGCGATGGTCAAGCCGCCGTAACGTGCTTGCAGGCGGATGATCGACTTTCAAGGTATAATGCCAATTCCGGGACCAGGTTCCGATGACTGCCTCGATAAAGCCATACGATGAATCTGCAATTCCATGCCGCGACCTTTCTACTTTGTTTTGTAGCCGTTGCCTCTCTCCCGGCGGCGGGACAGGCGGCCACGAATGCCGATCCGCCCGCCGCTGCCTACGTGCGGCCGATCGATTTTGCCGGGCTTGCGGTAAGCGGCCGCGGACTGCCAGAACGGAGCAAGGCGCTCATCAAGCTCTATTCGGAGGGTGCCCGGCGGTACGTGTTGACGCAGGAAGACGGCGCGTTTCCCGCGCGGGGCTCCGAACACTTCCGCAATATCGCGGAGCGGGGGCATGGCGCGGCGGTGCTGGCGGCGGTGGCCAGCGATTGGCCGGAGGAACTGCGGGAACGATGCCGCCGGGAGTCGACCGAGTTTGTCAAGGAGTTCACGGCCCAATTCGGCAAGGACCGCAACTTCGGCAACAAGTGGCAGTCTTCGTGGTGGGTGGCCGAGATGGCGACGGCAGCCTGGTTCCTCTGGGACCGGCTCGATCCGGCCCTGCGGGAGGGCGTGGCGGAAATGGTCGTCTATCACGCCGACCTCATCGCCGGCCAGGAGCCGGGGGCGAGGATCAAGCTCGACACCGAGGCGGAAACCGTGGCCTGGAACAGCACGATCCTCGCGCTGGCGCCGAACATGATGCCCAAACACCCGCACGCCGCCAAATGGCAGGCGGCGGCGCAGCGGTACGCCTACACCGTGTTCGCCACGCCGCACGATCTTACCGACGCCACGCCCGGCGACGACGGCAAGCCGATCAAGGACTGGGTGGCGGGGGCCAATATCCACGACGATTTCACGCTGGAGAACCACAATCGCTTCCACATCGACTACGAGCTAACCTGTTACCGGTTCCTGTATTTTGACGCGGCCATGTACCGGCTGGCCGGAAACTCGGTGCCCGGCGCGTTCCGGCATCACACGCTCGACGTGTACGAAAAGGTCATGCTCGCCTGCACCGATGCGAGCAAGTTTGCGGTGTATGTATCCGATAACGACTGGAAACGGTATCACGCCTGGACCGAATCGCCGGCGGTCCACGGGTTCATCGCCCTGACGGAGTCGTCGCCCTTGGCTTCAGAACTGGAAGAGCAGTCTTTGAGGACGGCTGTCGCGTACTGGCGGGCGTTTCCGGAGAAGTTCGGCTATGCCAATCCTTACGTCTGCGGCAAGGCGTGGACGCCGCGGATTGCGGATATCGTGCTGCTGCACTTGCTCTCGCCGCCGGCAGCGCCGCTTTCCGCAAGCCAGGCCGAGGCGCGGCTCCGAGGCGTCCATATTAGGCCGGACGTCAACCTGCTGACCCACTATTCCCGCGAGGGCAGCTTCCGCAGCTTTTACTTCGGACCCGGCCCGACCGTCCGGCACGTCGAGCCGCGGGACAATGCCTGGATGATGCTGCCGCTTACGCCTGATTACGGGGTGACGATCAACGGCAAGGCGGGAACCGACGCAGGGGCGAAAGTGACGTTTCGAAAGGGTGATGACTGGTTCTGGACCATGCGCCGCGACACTCGCGGAGTGGATGAGGCGTTTGTTTCGCTGCCGGACGAGATGGTCGTCTCGGTGATCTCTGTGCCGGCATCCGCATTGAAGGGCGTCAAAAAGTTGGACTGCATGGTCGGCGTCGAGAAGCCACACACGACGTTTTCCATTTTCTATGACGGTGAAGAGTGGTCGTTTCGCTACGGCCAAAAGGCATGGGACCGACCGGTTCTGATCGGTGGCCCGGCCATCCTGAACGAATGGATTAACCTGGCGGATTGCATGGGATACGTTGTAGTGAATCTCTCGGCCGGAGAGTCCCGCATGGTGTTGCCCAAGCCAGGCGTTCGCGACTTCCTCAGCCTGCGCCACGTCGAAAACCCTCATGATGAGCAATGCTTCGTCACGATCGCGTTGCCGAATCAGGACCACCGCCGCACCCAGACGATGTCCTCGCAAGTCTCGGCTTCCCATCGCGACGGCGTAGTGATGTGTCTTACGCCTCAATACTTTGTATGGGCGAATTTCACGGACCAAGAGGCGGAAGCCAAAAAGTCCAATGGTACGGTGTCCGTGGGGCCCGTGAAGAGTTTTCCGCATAGCGTCGGCATCCTCCGCATGAAGGACGACGGCAAGACGTGGAGCAAGCTGGAGTGAGCCATGCCTCGCTATCGCCTCCTGGCCATCGATATTGACGGCACGCTCGTCAACAGCAGTGACGAGCTCACGCCCGCCACGCAGGCCGCGCTGCGAAGCGCGGCGGCGGCGGGCATTCGCGTCGTGTTGGCCACGGGCCGCCGCTACAGCCACACGCTGCACTTGATCGAGCCGCTGGGCATCGGCGTGCCGCTTGTGACGGCCGGCGGGGCGCTGATCAAGGAACCGGCTACACACCAAACGCTCTTCAAGAGCGAGTTCGACCGCGGCCTGCTGTGCCAGCTTCTGGCCGCACTGGATCGCGCCGGCTTCGACGCATTGCTTAACGGCGACACGTTCGCCGAAGGTTTTGATTTCTACCAGCCGGCTAAGATGCGCCAGAACCGCTATTTGGAAGAGTACCTGGCGCTCAA
This sequence comes from uncultured Planctomycetia bacterium, assembly GCA_963780045.1. GTDB lineage: Bacteria > Planctomycetota > Planctomycetia > Pirellulales > Thermoguttaceae > JANXQG01. The sequence continues at coordinate 937,824 of CAVZZZ010000001.1, forward strand.
CCCCGGATGCGGACGTGTCTGGCCCGATTTGCCTGCCGCGCCGCCGCCGGAGATATTCGCCGGCTTCACGATGGGCGCGCGAGGAGATGCTGGCCGTGGAACCGTTGCTGCACAGAGCCCTGCCGGGAAAGATCACCACGCACGTGCTGCGCCCCCGCGCTACCGAGGTTTTATGTGTGAATTGGCCCCGGCGGGTATAACCAAATGGTCGGGCATTCGCCGCCTCGCCTGCGATTGGGGAATCCCAGACGCGGAGATCTGCGCTGTGGGCGACGACGTGAACGATATTCCCATGATCCGCGCCGCCGGTTTGGGGGTCGCGATGGGCAATGCCGTGCCGGAGGTGCTCGCTGCCGCCGATCGCGTCGCCCCCACCCACGACCACAACGGGCTGGTCGAAGTCGTGGGATGGCTGCTGGCGTCAAGCGTTGCCGAGCATAACGTATAATTGAGCATCTATGATTCTAGCTTGCAACCTTATCCGCCTGCCAGGCAAGCTGGCAGGGGTACTCTTATTGGCCGCGCTGGCGCTGACCCTAAACGGCTGTAGCGGCAGTTCAACCGCCGATCCACCGCCCGGCAAGTCGGCGGCGGAATTGATATCCGCAGGCGACAAGCTGCTGGCGGACGGCAAACTGGACGACGCTCTGGCCGCTTTCGACGGCGCGGTCGATAGCAGTTCCGATTCAGCGCAGGCGCGCAGCGCCGGGGATTGGCCTATCTCCGCCTGGGCAAGCTCGAAAGGGCGATCGACGATTGCAATGCGGCGCTCAGGCTCAACGGCAAACTGGCCGACGCCTATTTCGTGCGCGGTCAGGCGGAAAAGCAATCCGGCGACGCGGCCAAAGCGGCGGCAGATTTTTCCGAGGCGTTGGAGAATAGTCCCGACCGGGCCGATGTTCTCACGGCGCGGGCTGCGCTCTACCAGCAGATGGCGGGAACGGGCGTCGACCGCGAACAGGCGCGAAAACGGCTGGATACCGCGCTGAAGGACCTCGAAAAGGCGCGTCAGAGCGCAACCCCGCGATACAACCAGCCTGGTTTGCCGGGCGGAAATATGTTTCGACATCGGCGACTATCAATCGGCGATAGAGGACTGCGACAAGGCGTTGGATAACGATTCTCATTTGTCGTCTGCGCGGATCGCGCGTGCCCGAGCACTGATTGAGAAGGGGGAAACGGACAAGGCGATCGCCGATTGCACCGCAGCGATCCAGGCCGATGACAAACGGCTGGACGCCTATGTGGTCCGCGCCCAGGCCCGCGTCGGGCGGTCCTGCGAGAAACGCACCCTGGCCGGCATCGCCGAATGCGACAAGGCGGCCGACGACTGCGGCAAGGCGTTTTCTCTTTCGCGTCAAGTGAAAGGCGACGCGGACACTCTCCGGCGGATGAAGCGATGGACGGCGCTTGCTCACGAGCTTTGCGGCATCCTCTACGAGGGCTTGAAGATTTCCGCCGCGCGCCCGCCGCTAAAAAGGCGTATGACGAATACTCCGCGGCGATCGCGCTGGACCCCAGCTTGGCCGACGCCTTGATTCGCCGAGGCATTAACAGTTCCGCTGACAAGGACTACACCCGCGGCCTGGCCGACTGCAACCAGGCGATCGACGTCGACCCGTCGCGGCCTGAGGGCTACTACGGACGCGGCCTGATTTATTGCGCAAAGGGCGAGTTCGACAATGCCGTCAACGAGTTCGACGAGGCCGTAACGCGCAAGTATGCCAAGGCACATGAAGGACTGGCCGACGCCTATTATTACATGGCCAGGGCCGAAAGGCTCAAGGAACTCGGCGGCAAGGAGGAGGCGGCACGCGCCGCGGCCGGCGAGAGGGCAAAATCGCTTCGCCAAAAGTGCATCGACAGCGCGACCAAGGCCCTGGCCGACAACCGCCATTCGCCGCAAACCTGGTTCCGGCGCGGCCTCGCCTATGTCGACGCCGGCAAGCTGGACGGCGCTTTCGACGACTTTCGCGCGGCTCTCCGCGAAGATCCTCTCGCCACGCAGGCCTATTACTATCGAGGACTTGTCTGCCTCGCGGGACGTCTCCCCGTGCCGGCCATCAAGGACTTCACAAAGGCCATTGAATTGCAACCTGAGTTCGCCGCGGCGTACCGGCGGCGCGCCGATGCCTTCAAGGCAACCGACGATATGATTTCCGCGAAGCTCGATTTCGCGAAGTATCAGGAACTGATCAAGCATTACAAGGACGAAAAACTCAGGGAGACGGAACGCTCGGAGGACGCACTTGCCGCGGCCGAGCTGCCGTCGGCCGCCAAACTCGGTCCCGCCTTTGCGCCGCTCATCGCGGCTTGGAACGCGCTGGAAAAGAAGTTGGACGGGATTCTGCGGAAGTGACGGGCTTTCGTGTTCCTCGGGTTTCTGGGAGAGGAAAAGGCCGCCCTTGGCACCGTGAATGCCAGTGCATCGCGGCGATTTCTCGCGATTCGATTTTTGCTTTGGCGGCAATCATAACACGGCTTCTCCAAGCGGCTTTTCGACCGGCGAACTTCCGCGGCCACGAAGGTCGCATGCCAAAGCCGGCCGGTATCGCATACTGCGTCGTTTCCGGATGGGAATATTTTCTGCGCGCTTCCAAACAGCGAAAACTCCCCTGTTTTCGCCAGTTTTCGGACTCAGGAGCAACCCAGAAGGCACTCAGGAAGCACCCAGGACTGACCGAACTCGAGCCAGGACCGATCCAGGAATTGATTCCGGGGGTGGTTTCCGCACCACCGTAGGTCCTTTCTGCCGGAATGGACTAATGCGGCCGGCCATCTTTTCCGGGCAGGGGGCAACGAGCCCATTCTCCGCACCCTTGCGCCGCGCTCGGCAATTTCGCATCTCTAATCCCTTATCCCTCATCTTTCATCCTTCATCCCCACTCCCTAATCTTCACTCCTGATATCATCTATCAACACAATCCTCCATACATACTACGTTTCTCGCGCTATGCGAAAAGACAAGAATTCTTGCCGGCGGCGTCCAAAACCGTGCGTAAGTCGTTATGCCGCAAGGGCTGCAAAATACTTTCGACCATCTTTTTCGCGCGCTCGATTTGTCCCTGTTTTTAATAGTGGCCTCTGCGCGGGCGGGGTGCTTCCGGATCCCGGCTCGGCGCTCGTAGTACCGACTTCAGCCGGCAGCGATGCTGGAGTTCCGGCTTCAGCCGGCTTGTGGTCTTTGAAGTGCAGCCGCCGGGCTGGAGGCCGCCGGCGGGGCAGTGGCGAACCGAGCAACGATTGATCCCGGCGGCGGTTCGCGAGAGCGCTGAGAAAATCAGCAAACCGCGAGACCGGCAAAATGCTTGACTGCCACGGCACTCCTCGGTTATACTACGCACATCGTTCGCGCGGCTGGTCTTGAGTTCTCGTTCGCTTCAAAAGGCAAAGCCCTTTCTTCGGAAGGTCAACGCATGGGCCTGTTGTCGGCAATCCAATCCGCCGCAAAGCAGTTGCGCTCGGGCCGCAAAGATGACGTTGCCCAAAAGCCGGCAACCGTTCACTCGCAGTCGGCGGCCGAACGCGCGCGGCAGCAAGCGGAAGTGAAGGCGCGGTTCTGCCAAGGCACGGTGCGGGAAGCGGCGAAGGTGGCCAAGCCGGTTCGCTCGTTGGTGCGGCCTCCGTGCTGCCGCGGCCAGTTGCGCGTCGATTACGGGGCAACTTCCACGGCGACGGCGATCCCGCCGCCCGTCAGTGCCCCCCCCCCGCCTATGCGACTCTCTAGCTGGGCAACGAGCCGTGCCGTGGCGGGCGTTCCGCCTCAATCGCCTGCTCGCTTTAACTATAAGCTTGCGGTCTGTCTCGAAGCGCTGAACCCGGCGCCGGTTGCTGCTGCGCAGCCGCCCGTGCCGAAGCGCGTTGACGAGCAGAAGTTCGTCCGGGCGCTGGACGAAGCGATTACGACCCGCGCGGTCGATATCGGCGGCGCTGCCGTCGCCCAGCCGCGGAGTGTGCCAAACGATGACAAACCAACACCAAGCGTAGGACGGATTGCCAATCCGTCGAATCAACTGGCGGATTGGCAATCCGCCCTACGGCCTGGTCCAAATACGTACTCCTCTCGCTCCGCCGAGAGGCCGTCCGTGCCCGAACCCCGCGTGGACGCCTCAGCGGTCGCCGCGAACAGCGCATGTGAAAGCGAGCCGCTTGCGCGTAGAAGCGGCGTCCCGCCGCTTAAGAAATGCGGCGGGACGCCGCATCTACGGCACGGTACTCCAGGCGCGTCGGTGCCGGAGGCGAGCGGTTCGCCGCGAAGCAAGACTGCGGAAATTCAATTTCCGCAGCCGCTTTGGCGGCTGTTGGCTGACGTCGCCGGGCGCATCGGGGGTGCCCGATTTGGCAAGCGCGGCGAACGGCCGCGCGCCGCCCGGCGTGGGCCTGTTTTCAGCGGCTGTGCAACAGGCCGTAGGGTGCGTGGAGCACGGGGTTTCGCAGGCGATGGTGCGTTCCGCGAAGCCGCCTACCGGCTGGGTTACGGTGAACGGCAGTTTGACGCCCCGTGCGCAACGCACCATCCACCAACGGCTTCGCTTCACGCACCCTACGCGCGGCGTGTTTCGGTCGGCCCGCGCCCGGTTCGCACTTGGAAGGGTATTTGCCGCATACGCCCGCGCGGCGGTGGTAGCACTTGCGCTGCTGCTGACCGGCAGAGCGTTTGCGGGGACGGTGAACATCGCGCTCGTCCCGGTGGGCGACGCCGGCAACGTGGCCGATCCGGCGACAAACTATGGGGCCGTGGCCTACCCGTACAGCATCGGCGAATACGACGTGACGATGGGCCAGTACACGGCATTCTTGAATTCAGTGGCCACGAGCGGCGACCCCTACGGGTTGTGGACGGTAAGCATGTCCAGCGCTACGCCGACTTACGGAATCACGCGGACGACTACCAGCGGCAGCTTTAGCTATACGCTCGTCGGCAACAGCGCCAATGTGCCCGTGACGTACGTCTCTTGGGGTGATGCGGTGCGCTTCGTTAATTGGATTCAAAACGGCGAACCGAACGCGCCGGAAGGTCCCGCCACGACCGAGACGGGAACCTACGCGCTGAACGGCAGCACGGGCAGCGCGCAATTGATGGCTGTGACACGCAGCACCACGGCCAGTTGGGTAATTCCGACGGTGAATGAATGGTACAAGGCTGCGTACTATGTTGGAGGGGGCACGAACGCGGGCTACTGGCTCTATCCGACGCAGAACAACAATCCGCCGAGCAACGTGCTTTCGGCAACCGGCACGAACAATGCCAATTTCACGGCCATCATAAACACCCCTCCGTTCGCGGTTCAAACTGACCCGACGGACTGGCTAACTCCAGTGGGCGCGTTTGCGGACTCGCCTAGTGCCTACGGCACCTACGATATGGGTGGCGATGTACTACAGTGGAACGAGGCCACGGACCCCGGAATCGGCCGCGGGGTCTACGGCGGTTCGTTTGCGGGCGGTTATCTGACGCTTGTGTCAGGCGGGGCGGGTTATGGACCGCCGTCCTCATTCGGCGAGACGTTGGGATTCCGCGTCGCGGCGGTTCCCGAGCCTGGGCCCTTTTCTCTCCTTACGTGCCTCGGAGCAATTCTGCTAATTGTGAAGGGCGCCGTGTGGCCGGCTCGGTCCCTAAAGGGTGTTCGCTGTGCGCGATCGCGGGAGATCAGGGTCAGACCTTAAATTATAACTATCGCCTGCCGGGACCGTCGTCTGGTAGAATACCTTAGAGACAAGACGCCGCATCCAAGGCGAGCCATTACTGAGCACTTCTCCACGCGCCAATCGACGTGCCATGCCCCGCCCGCCACGCATCGACTTTCCGGACGCCCTCTATCACGTCACCAGCCGCGGCAACGGCCGGGCAACGATTTTCCACAGCGACGCCGACCGCGAGCGGGAGATCAGGGTCAGACCTTAAATTATAACTATCGCCTGCCGGGACCGTCGTCTGGTAGAATACCTTAGAGACAAGACGCCGCATCCAAGGCGAGCCATTACTGAGCACTTCTCCACGCGCCAATCGACGTGCCATGCCCCGCCCGCCACGCATCGACTTTCCGGACGCCCTCTATCACGTCACCAGCCGCGGCAACGGCCGGGCAACGATTTTCCACAGCGACGCCGACCGCGAGCGGTTCCTGGCACAACTGGCGGACAGCCTGCACACCGCCGCGGTGGTCCTCCACGCGTACGTCTTGATGGACAACCACTTCCACCTGCTGGTCCACACGCCCCGCGGCAACCTCTCCCGCTTCATGCAGCGGCTTTGCACGGCCTATGCCATGTACGCCCGCTACAAGCACCGCCGGCCGGGACACCAGTTCCAGGGGCGATTCAAGGCCAAGCTCGTCGAGGACGACGTTTACCTCCGGGTGCTAAGCCGCTATATGCACTTGAACCCCGTGAAGACGGCGGCGGCACGACGACTGGACCGCCGTGCCCGCCTCCGGCTGCTGAACGGCTACCGCTGGAGCAGCTACTCTGGCTACGTCGATCGCAAACACGTCGAGGAATTCGTGGCCTACGACGTGCTCAACGAGTTCTCCGCCGATGCAGCGGCGGCGCGGCGGCAATACCGGGCCTTCGTGGAACAATGCCTGCTGGCCGACGATGATGCCGCGCTGCGGCTGATGACCGCCAGCCGCTACGCCATCGGCGGCGATCGCTTTGTGGAGCGGACGGAGGCCGAGATCGAGCGTCGGCGCACCGGCGGCGATGCTGACCGCGACCTCGACTTGCCGCGGAGCGTTTTGCCGATCGCCGCAATCGACAAGGCCGTGGCCGCATACTTCGGTATCGAGCCAGAGGACTTGCGCGGCATGGGCGAAGCGTGGGCACCGCGAAGATTGCGGCCGTGGAACTGGCCTGCCGGCTGACGGGCCTGTCTCAGCGATCGATCGGGCTGCACTACGGCGGCATCGGCTCGGCCGCCGTCAGCACGATCCACCGCAAGGTCCGCGAAGGACGCTACGATGTGGCATCGCCGCTGAACGCCATTCTGCGAAAGTTGAAAATTAAGGTCTGACCCTGATTTCTCGCCAGTGCATCGCGGCGATTTCTCGCGATTCGATTTTTGCTTTGGCGGCAATCATAACACGGCTTCTCCAAGCGGCTTTTCGACCGGCGAACTTCCGCGGCCACGAAGGTCGCATGCCAAAGCCGGCCGGTATCGCATACTGCGTCGTTTCCGGATGGGAATATTTTCTGCGCGCTTCCAAACAGCGAAAACTCCCCTGTTTTCGCCAGTTTTCGGACTCAGGAGCAACCCAGAAGGCACTCAGGAAGCACCCAGGACTGACCGAACTCGAGCCAGGACCGATCCAGGAATTGATTCCGGGGGTGGTTTCCGCACCACCGTAGGTCCTTTCTGCCGGAATGGACTAATGCGGCCGGCCATCTTTTCCGGGCAGGGGGCAACGAGCCCATTCTCCACACCCTTGCGCCGCGCTCGGCAATTTCGCATCTCTAATCCCTTATCCCTCATCTTTCATCCTTCATCCCCACTCCCTAATCTTCACTCCTGATATCATCTATCAACACAATCCTCCATACATACTACGTTTCTCGCGCTATGCGAAAAGACAGGAATTCTTGCCGGCGGCGTCCAAAACCGTGCGTAAGTCGTTATGCCGCAAGGGCTGCAAAATACTTTCGACCATCTTTTTCGCGCACTCGATTTGTCCCTGTTTTTAATAGTGGCTTCCAGCGGCGCAGGATGCGCAATTCCGCTTGCCCGCGCTGGAGTTCCGGCTTTAGCCGGCTTGTGGTCTTTGCAGCGCCGCCGCCGGGCTGGAGGCCGTCAACGGCGCAATGGCGAGCCGAGCGGCAATCGATCCCGGCGGCGAGTCGCGAGAGCGCTGAGATAATCAGCAAACCGCGAACCCCGCAAAATACTTGACTACTGCCGGGCTCTCCGGTTATACTACCCACAATCGTTGTTCGCGCGGCTGGTCTTGAGTTCTCGTTCGCTTCAAGAGGCAAAGCCCTTTCTTTTTGGAAAGTCAACGCATGGGCCTGTTGTCGGCAATCCAATCCGCCGCAAAGCAGTTGCGCCTCCTTCGCGAAACTGACAGTCGCAAAGATGACGTTGCCCAAAAGCCGGCAACCGTTCACTCGCAGTCGGCGGCCGAAACGCGCGCGGCAGCAAGAACAAGCGAAAGCGCGGTTCTGCCAAGGCATGGTGCGGGAAGCGGCGAAGGCGGCCAAGCCGGTTCGCTCGTTGGTGCGGCCTCCGTGCTGCCGCGGCCAGTTGCGCGTCGATTACGGGGCAGCTTCAACGGCGGCGGCGGTCCTGCCGCCCGTCAGTGACCCCCCCCCCGCCTATGCGACTCTTTAGCAGGGCAACGAGCCATGCCGCAGCGGGCGTGCCGGATCACGCGCCCGCACGCTACAACCATTCGCTCGCGGTCGCGCTTGAAGCGGTACACGCCGCGCTGCCTGCTGCGGTGCAGTCGCCCGTGGCGAAACGCGTTGACGAGCAGAAGTTCGTCAGAGCGCTGGACGAAGCGATTGCGACGCCGCGCCGCCGACAAGGGCGGCGCTTTCGTTGCGCAACCGCGGGGTGTGCCAAACGACGGCGTACCGACACCAAGCGTAGGACGGATTGCCAATCCGTCGAATCAACTGGCGGATTGGCAATCCGCCCTACGGCCTGGTCCAAATACGTACTCCTCTCGCTCCGCCGAGAGGCCGTCCGCACGGCAATTGCCGGCGGCGATGCCAAATAAGAGCCCATCCGACAACTTGCCGCTCGCCCGTAGAAGCGGCGTCCCGCCGCTAAAACAATGCGGCGGGACGCCGCATCTACGGGCCGGCGCCCAGCGCGGCGATTGCCGCGGCCCGCTAGTCCCCGGCGGCGCCGCAGGCGTTGCTGCCGCGCGGCAAAGCTGCCCAAGTTCAATTTCCGCAGCCGGTTTGGCGGCTGCTGGCTGATGTCGCCCGGCGCTTCGGCCGTGGCGGACATGGCGAGCGCGGCGAAGGGCCGCGCGCCGCCCGGCGCGGGCCTGTTTTCAGCGATAGTGCCGATAGCCGTAGGGTGCGCGGAGCACGGAGCTTCGCGGGCAACGGTGCGTTACGCGAAGCGGCCGACCGGCAGGTTTACGCTGAAAGGCAGTTCTACGCTCCATGCGCAACGCACCATTCATCAACGGCTGCGCTCCACGCACCCTACGCGTGGCATGTTTCGCTCGGCCCGCGCCCGCTTCGCACTGGCAAGGGTGTTTGCGACATACGCCCGCGCGGCGGTGGTCGCGCTGGTGCTGCTGCTGACCGGCAGCGCGTTTGCGGGCACGGTCAACATCGCGCTCGTCCCGGTGGGCGATCCCGGCAACGTTGGGTACGCGGGGTCAAGCTTTGGCGCGGTGGCGTACCCGTACAGCATCGGCGAGTACGATGTGACGATGGGGCAGTATGCGGCATTTTTAAATGCGGTTGCCACAACCGGCGATCCCTACGGGTTGTGGACGGTAAGCATGTCCAGCGCTACGCCGACCTACGGAATCACACGCACGAGCATCAGCGGCAGCTTCAGTTATTCGCTCGTCGGCAATAGCGCTAATGTGCCTGTGACGTACGTAAGTTGGGGCGACGCCGCGCGCTTCGTTAATTGGATTCAAAACGGTGAACCGACAGCCCCCGAAGGACCCGGCACGACCGAGTCTGGGACCTACGCGCTGAACGGCAGCACGGGCAGCGCACAACTGATGGCTGTGACGCGCAGTTCGACGGCAACCTGGGCAATACCGACTTTCAACGAGTGGTACAAAGCTGGATGGTACGTTGGAGGGGGAACGAACGCCGGCTTCTGGGACTACCCGACGCAAAATAACAACCCACCGAGCTATGTGCTTTCGGCGACGGGCACCAACAACGCAAACTATACCGCGTCGATCAGCACGCCACCGTTCACGACATCAAGCGACCCAACGAACTGGCTTACTCCCGTCGGGGCCTTCGCCGGCTCCCCAGGGCCGTACGGCACTTTTGATATGGGCGGCGACGTACAACAATGGAACGAGACCGTCGATGCAGGGATCGGCCGGGGTGTGGGCGGGGGGTCGTGGGCGGGTGACTATCTGACGCTTTTGTCCGGCGGCGCGGGGTACGGTCCCCCGTCCACCTTCGGCGCAACAACGGGTTTTCGTGTCGAGGCGCTTCCCGAACCCAGTGCGCTCATTTTACTAGCTTCGGCCGCAGCGCTGTTCTTGCTACGCAGCGCCGTTCTTTCGTCCGCGACCGGTCGGGCCGTGCAATTGACGACGAAATGGGTTTTTGCGTGCCCGAAATCGGCGCAGAGAGCGAGGAAGGCGCGGACGCCGAGCCACCGCCTCGGCTACCGCAGCCTCCGATTCGAGTGGCTCGAAGAGAAGCGGCTATTGGCTGCTTTGTACTTTGATGCGGCCCTGGGCAATTCCTGGACCGGCAAATTCTGGTACCAGAATCAGTTTTTCACGGGAAACGCACAGGTACTGGGCCGACGGCAGCGACGCCTTTTTCGAAGCCGGTAGCGGGACAATCGTTTTGAGTACGGTTGTTAAGCCGAACTCCATTACCTTTTTTCCGGGCGCGGACTATACCGTCAGCGGCGGTGAAATAGAGCTTGCCGCAAACATGACCGTTGACGTGGAAACAACAGGCAATACAACGACGCAAGCGGAGATCGACTCGACGATTAGCGGCAGCAGTTACCAACTCGTGAAGGACGACGACGGTACGCTCATCCTGGCGCGGGCCCGAGTGCCCTCAGTGGTGGCGTTACTGTCGGCTCATTGATAGACGAGGGTCCGGGCACTCTCTCTCTGAACGGTCCCACGACGATCACCAACACGGACAACGGCGGCGCGGGAAGCAACATTGGGCTAACCGTAGCGGGCAGCGCGAGCATCACGGGCAGCGGCCCGCTGGACCTGCAGTCGGCCGCCGGATCGTTCAACTACGAAAGCACCGCGCCTAACGACGGAACGACCCCGGGAAGCATTTACAGCGGCCCGATCAGCGGCGCCGGCGTCGTGGGCCTGCTTTCAGCGATGGTGCAGAAATCCGTAAGGTGCGCGGAGCACGGAGCTTCGCGGGCGATGGTGCGTTGCGCGAAGCCGCCTACCGGCTGGGTTACGGTGAATGGCGGTTTGACGCCCCGTGCGCAACGCACCGTTAACGGAGGGCTTCGCTTCACGCACCCTACGCGTGCCGTGTTTCGCTCGGCCCGAGCGCGGTTCGCGTTGGCAAGCGTTTTCGCCACATACGCCCGTGCGGCGGTGGTCGCGCTTGTGCTGCTTTTGGCCGGTAGCGCGTTTGCGGGCACGGTCAGTATTGCGCTCGTCCCGGTCGGCGATCCGGGCAACGTGGCCGACCCCGCGACAAACTTCGGTGCAGTGGCGTACCCGTACAGCATGGGCGAGTACGACGTAACGATGGGCCAGTACACGGCATTCTTGAATGCCGTGGCCACGACCGGCGATCCCTATGGGTTGTGGACGGTAAGCATGTCCAGCGCGACGCCGACCTACGGAATCACGCGGACCACCACCAGCGGCAGCTTCAGCTATTCACTTGTCGGAAATAGCGCCAATGTCCCTGTGACCGAAGTATCGTGGGGTGACGCCGCGAGATTCGTAAACTGGCTACAGAACGGCGAGCCAAACGCGCCGGAAGGCCAAGGCACGACCGAGACGGGAACCTATGCGCTCAACGGCAGCACGGGGAGCGCGCAACTGATGGCCGTGACACGGAGCACGACAGCCAGTTGGGTGATTCCGACGGTGAACGAATGGTACAAGTCTGCGTACTACGTTGGTGGGGGTACGAACGCGAGCTATTGGCTCTACCCGACGCAGAACGACAATCTGCCGAGCAACGTCCTCTCGGCGACCGGCACCAATAACGCCAATTACACGGCGATCACAAACACCCCTCCGTTCGCGGTTCAAACCGACCCGACGGATTGGCTTACTCCCGTCGGTGCTTTTATGGACTCGCCTGGGCCTTACGGGACTTTCGACCAAGGCGGCAATGTTTGGCAGTGGCTCGAGGACCCACTGGACGGCGTGTATCGTGAGGCCCGCGGCGGTTCCTTTTCCGACGACGGGAGCGGTCTCCTTAGCACAGAATTTGACGGCGGCCCGCCTAACTCCGTAAACGAAACGTTCGGTTTTCGAGTCGCCTACGTCCCCGAGCCGAGAAACACAGCTTCGCTTGCTTGCTTGGCCGTTATTGCTCTCATGTTTCTAATGCGGGGTCGGCCGGCTAGCGATCCCGGACGCGAGCGGATTTGTTGTAGGATTTTGACTTGGTTGAGGGCCCGCGCGGGCTTTGCGCTAAACTCCCGGAAGCTGCTTTTGCTTGGTCCGAAGGGGACTCCGAAGCGAAAAGGGGCTCACTGCCGTCAGCATCGGTTCTTCCGGCCGATGCGCATTCGAGCAACTCGGTGCGCGGCTGATGCTGACAACGTATTACTGGGATCCGCCCTCAGGCATCACCGCATTTACGTGGGACACAACAAGTGCTTACTGGAGCACCGTAAGCGCTACGTCGAGCAGTCGTACGTACTGGCAGGACGGTAACACGGCGTCTATTTCGTCGTCGAGCGGGCTCACGTTGAGTATTTCGAGCAGCGTCTCGCCTACCGAGGTGGATTTCCTGGCGGGAGGTCCGTACACAGTCACCGACGGAACGCTTTCGCTGCAATCACTGTTAACGATAGACGCGAAGCCGAATGTCATTGCCGAGATCGACTCGACGATATCCGGCTCGGGTAACGAATTGATTCTTCCGGACACAGGCCAACTTACGCTCGGCGGCAGCGTTACAGTCGCGGGAATCACGGGGGAGCATGGCACGCTTACCCTGGGCACGCAGCAAAACAACGGGACCGTCTCGATCACCAATGGCGACCACCTTACCAACCCTACGGGGCTAACCGTGAACAATGACGCCATTTTCAGCGGCATTGATCCGCTGGTGCTACTGGCGCCGCCGGGCTACGCCGAACCCTATTTCGATTACGACAGCACGGCCGGGTCGAATGCATCGCCCACGAGCATCTACAGCGGGCCGATCAGCGGTCCGGGCGGCGTGGAAATCACGTCGACCGGCCTGCTGCAACTCGCCAGCGCGGGGAACTCGTACCAGGGCGGCACGAATATCGAGAGCGGCACGGTCGCCTTGGCGATAGACCCGAGCTTGAACGCGCCGGCCACGCTGGGGATCGGCGGCGTCGGCATCGAGGCTGGGGGCGTTCTGGACCTCAACGGCTGCTCGCTGACCCTGACCTCGCTTAATGCCGGGGATGCTTCCTTAAACGGAGGAGCGATCAACAACACGCTGACGGGCCCCGGCCCCCGTTCGGTCGGCACGGCCGTGCTTACGCTCGATTACAACAACCTGTCTATGCCCTGCGATTTCGCCGGGACGATCGCCGGCAAGGCCGACGCGACCGATCCGCCGATCCGCTTCGTGAAGACCGGGCAGGGGGAACTCGACTGCGACGGGCCCGCGTGCATGTCCATTCCCGGCGGATTCGAAATCGACGCAGGAAAGGTTGTTATGAATCTGGTCGGCCCTCCCGACGGCAACGGTGGCAGTGACGGCTATGTGCCTCTGGACATGAACGGCGGGACGCTCGACGTTCACGGAAGCGAGCTTTTCCTGGACCAGTTGAACGGGTCGGGCGGCACGATTGAGGACAGCGACGGCGTCGGGGACATTACCCTCGATCCCGGCGAGGACATCAATCTAGGGGGGCCGTCGGTTTTCGGCGGCGCCATCGACCAATCGCTGACCGGAGGGGGCAACGGCGGGATTGGGCTTCTCCTGAATGGCCCGGACAGTTTTACCTGCACGGGAAGCATCAGTTGCAACGTCGAGGTCGACGGCCTCTTGCAGATCGGCGACGGTCAAAGCAGCCAGACAGACGGGTCGATCAGCGGGACCGTGGATGTGAAAACGGCGAACGGCTTGACTTTCGACGTCGCGGCCGGAGCGACCGAGACCTGCACCGCGGTCATAGAAAGCCCGCAAAGCTCAATGTATTTTGGTTCGATTCTGAAGATTGGCAGCGGCAACCTCAGGCTCAACCCGTCTGTGGCGAACTCGTACACCGGCGCAATGACCGTTGAGGGCGGGATACTCACCCTTGGAAACTCCGGCGTCCTGGCCCCTGGCACGCCCTTGATTGTCGACGACGGCGCGGCGGTCAATCTTGCGGGGAACTCCATTACCACAACCAGCGGCCCGTTATCGAGCGTCACCCTCAATGACGGAAGCATCGTAAGCGAGGTACTCCGGTTGGGTGTTCCAACTCCCAGGCCCGCGACCCTTGCGGCACTCGAATCCTTCAACCTGGCCAACGGCACGATTGGCCCGGAGGTGACGTTGGGCGGGACGGCGAGCATCAACAAGCGAACCGACGGCTCGGTGACGATCGGTGAGACGCCCGACGTTGGCGGTGGGGTTTTCGATGAACAGGGGTCGCTCACCGGAGCTACGACAACAACGTTGACAACCCTTTATTGGGAACCGACAAGCGGCGACACATGGGATACCGGCAACACGGCAAACTGGTCATTGACCCCGGGCGGCGCGTCGAATCAGATGTGGGCAACAGGGGACGTTGCGGTATTCGACACCCGCTATGCTAACGGCGTCACCAACGTAGTCATCTCAGGCGCGGTTTCGGCGGCCGGCATCAAAATCAACGACGACGGTTTTAATATCGAAGACCCTGGCGCGGGTTCGCTTTCGGTTGCTGGCAACGAAACCCTCGACATTATCGTTGCACAGAACGTCGCTGGGACGATTTCGTCAGTAATCACCGGGAGCGGCAGCCTCACGACGGAGGGCGGCGGGACACTAATGTTGGCCGGGCAGGACGGCTACGGCAACTACAGCACTTACACGGGTGGGACGTTCGTCGACGCAGGGACCGTCCAACTCGTTGGCCAGAATGCCTTAGGGACGTACCAAGCTAGCCTTCCGGACTCCGCCGACTTGACCGTCGACGATTCCGGCGAGGTGGACCTGGACGGGGAGAACCCTTTTAGCGTCTCGTCGCTCAACTCCTCGTACGCCGCGCCGGGCGCGCCGGACGGCCTGGTCACCAACAGTTCGGCAACCCCGGCTTACATGGATGTCGCGGTAGGCGGCACTCCAGGTGTTTTCGCCGGCAGCGTCGTCAACGGCGCGAGCCAGGTTCAGCTAAATTTTACCGGCAACGGAGGTCCGCAAGGACTGGTGGAAACGCTGACCGGGCAGAATTCCTGCACCGGCGGAATCACCAGCAGCGCGGCCGTGCAGATCGGCGACGGCACGACCAACGGCGCGATTACCGGACCCGTGGGCATCGGGGGCCTGATCGGACAAGAGAACGAATTGATCTTTGACGTCGCTCCCGGCACGACCGAGGTCTTCAACGGCTGGATCAACAGCGGCGCGGCGAGCGGCCTGGGATCGGTGGTTTTGACCGGCGGCGGCGTTTTGCAACTCACCGGCGACACGCTATGGGGCGACACCAGCGGCAACCATTTTGGCGCGTTGCGGGTCGAATCCGGCACGCTCGAACTTGGCGACCCCACGGCGCTGCTCACGGTGTCCACCGTATTCGTGGACGCCGGCGGCACGCTGGACCTGAACGGCAATTCGCCCGCGATCGAAGCCCCATACCCGCTCCCCTCATGGACCGGCTTCCCCGATGTAACCTTGGACGGCGGCAGCATCGTCAACAGCGCCCAAAACGGCGCGACGATCAACGTCGAGTACTTGCTGGAACTTGGCGCGGGATCGTTCTCCGCGGACCTCGCAGGCACCGCCACGATTCTCAAGGCGGACGACCCGGGCGATACGACGACCTTCAGCGTACTCGGCACGGTCGGAGTCGGGGCATCGAACGGAAACGTCGACGTGGTCGGTGGAACGCTGCAAGTGGACGGCACGCTGGACTCGCCAAGCGTTTTCGTATCCGCCAACGGCGCGCTCGCCGGGGACGGGACCTGCGCGGACGGCGTGTTCATCGACCCCGACGGGACGGGCGGGACGCTCGATATGGACGGGAACATTGGTCCGGCGCTTACCATCAACTCCCTCACACTCGACGCCGGTGCCGCGGTTTCAGAGGCTGAGAACACGCAAACCAATTTGCTGGAAACGGCCGACGTCACCGGCGCGTTGACATTCAACGCCATCGGGACCGATGGCGTGACGATCAATTTCCCCAACTACCCGTATCTCGCACCGTTCGAGGTGCTTTTCTATTACGGGAGCTTGACCGGGTATCCGAACCTGACGGAATCGAACCCGCCGGGGAACGTAGTGAATGACCCCATTGCCTCGGCGATTGAATTGGCCGGCACGAGTGCGCTGCCCAGCACGAATGTCCTGTACTGGGGCGGCGGCACGGGGGCTTGGAACGCAACGAATTGGCTTGACTCGCCGACAGCGACAACGAAGACGACTTGGTCGGACAAAGACATTGCCGTATTCGAGGGCGCCGGCTACGGTGTTACATTGCCTTACGGCTTCACGGCGACGCCCGCGCAGATGGTATTCATCGGCAACGGATTCAGCATCAACGGCGACGGCGGGATCGATCTTCCGGCGAATTCGTCGATCACCGTCACGGCAGATAACACGGCGACGATTTCGTCAAACATCTCGTCGTCGAGTCCGACCGTCCAGCTTATTGCGAACTTGCCGGGCGGGACGCTGGCGCTCACGTATGCGAGCAACACGTACAGCGGTGGAACCCTCGTCGTCGGTGGCACGCTTCAAATCGCCGTCGCAGGGAGCCTGGGCAGCGGCAGCGCGACGATTACGTTGGATGGCGGGACTCTCGCGACCGGATCAACAACCAATTTAGCTCTGGCCGCACCGATCGAACTGCTCGGCCCGGGCGGCACAATCAATGCCAGCAACGCCAATGTAGAGCTGGCTGGTCAAATCAGCGGAGCGGGCGCCCTTATGAAGACCGGGAGCGGCACGCTTACACTCCTGGGCGCCAATGCTTACTCCGGCGAGACGGAAGTCGTCGCGGGCATCCTGAACATTCAGGACGAATCAGCGCTTGGCGAAATGGTCGCTGGCCTCTACGTCGAAAGCGGTGGGACGCTGCAACTTCAAGGCGGAATTGTGGTCGCCGTCGCAGAAACGCTCTATCTGGCGGGCGATGGAGCTGGAAGCATTGGGGCCTTGGACAGCCTTTCCGGCGACAATTACTGGTCCGGCCGAATCGTATTGGACAATGGGACGAACGATACCCGCATCGACAGCGACGCGGACACGCTGTTCATCACACTAGGCATCAACGGAGTATCCGCAGGGTCGCTGTTGACGCTTGGCGGAGCGGGCGACATGAGCGTAGAGGGCGCTGCCGGGATTGGCGGCAATGTTGGTTCGGTGACAAAAATCGGCGGCGGCACACTTGCCACGGCCTATTCCACCACTATCCATGTGGATGGAGGCCACTGGCAATGGGACCTTCTGGCGGTGCAGCCGGCTTATTCCACCGTCGTTGTCGAAAACGGCGCAGCGCTCGATCTCGGCGGGTACGACGCGACGGTAACCGGCTCGGTGACGCTCGAGGACGGGACGATTGCCGACGGTACAGTTTCGGCCGCCTCCTTCCTGCTGGAAATTGGCGAAATCAGCGCGGTTCTGGCCGGGAGCGGGGCAGTGACGGTCGACGGCGGGGCAGGGCAAACGGTCATTCTGAGCGGCGTGAACACGTATACCGGCGGCACGGTGATCGAGTCGGGCGCGCTGGGGATCACGAGCGACAGGTCGCTGGGCGCGGTCCCCACAACGCCGGCCACGAACATCACTTTCGGCGACGGGACCCTACAGTGGGAAAGCAGCTTCGGGCTGGCTGCCAACCGCAACATCGCGATCCCAGCCGGCGCGACGGCAACCTTCGACACCCAACAATATACGGACACCGTCGCCGGCAAGGTAACGGGAAGCGGCGATATAGTCAAGCTCGGCAGCGGCAGCCTTACCTTCAGCGCCTTTCCATTGGGCTTTACGGGACAGATCGTCTCCGTCGAAGGAGTTCTCCTGTACGATCACCTTGTCTCCCTTGTGCCGATAACCTACTCCCTGCCAATTCCGCCGGGTTTCCCCGCGCCAATTTCCTTGTCGCCGATTAGTGCCACCGGGCCTGGCTCCTCTTCGGCCAACCTTACGGACGCGGCGTGGAACGTCGCGGCGATCGAGTGCGCTGACCCCGTGCTTGCGGAAGGCGCAAGCACCCTGCAATTCGACGTGACGTTCGAAGCAGACGTGACCGGCCTCGAGGCCAGCGATTTCATTCTCACGGGCGATGATTCGTCGGGGACGGTTTCCGCTTTGACCGGCAGCGGCTCGAGCTACGTCGTAACCGTCAGCGACGTGTCCGGCACTGGCACGCTGGGACTCATCGTCCTCTACAACATGACTGTGTCGTACAGCCAGCAGTACGCCCTCAGCTCGGAGTTCTACTGGGACGCCAGCGGGACGGGCGCGGGAGGAGGCAGCGGAGACTTCAGCGCGGCGGATTGGCACGTCGGCGGCACGAGCGGCCCGATGCTGACGCCCGTCAACGGCGCTGACTTCGTCTTCCCGGCCGGCACCGGCACCGTGACCATCTCCGGACAGTGGACGGCCGATTCGCTGACCTTCCAAGGCGACGGCGCGGTGCTGCAAGACACGGCTTCCACCGATTCGCTCGAGGCTGCCGGTTTGAATGTCGGTTCCGGCGATACTTTGGAAATCGACGTCAATCTAACGGCAGGATCGCTTGAGAACGATGGGTCAATTACTGTCGATAGCGGCGCTTCATTCGGTTTCGCTGCCGACGCCGGTTCGAGCGGAAGCGTTGAATTGCAAAGCGGCGCTACGCTGGTCATGGGCGCAAACTACGGCGCCGCCGTGGTGGTCGATGACGGCGGGACAGTGGCCTTCAATTGCAGCGGCACGATAAGCACGACGTTCACGCTCCCGGGAGCGGGCACAGCCATTTTTGACGCTCTGGGGAACAGCGTGACGATCACCAGCCTGCAAAGCGATCTCGGTGGCGGGAGCTACGATGCCAACAACATCGACGGCACGGTGACGTTCACAGACAGCATTGGCGGCGGAACCGTTTATCTGGCCTGCGGCGGCAACGCGGTCAACGGGACGATAAACATCCATGGCGTAACGCTGGACACGACCGATTCGATGACGCTCAACGGGACGGGCGTGGTCAATATTGGCTCCGGCGCGACTTTTGAGGTTGATGGCAGCATGTCCGTCGAGGGCGGCACAGTCAACAACAATGGCGTTTTCAACCTTACAGGTTTTATGGAGCTTGACAGCGGCTGGTTGGTGAGCACTGCCGCGAGCCAGACTTTTATTCAGAATGGCGGGTTTATGCTGCTTATCTACGCCGGTTCCAACGGCACCTATACCGCTGGCACGACCACGGTCGAAAGCGGCGGCGAGCTCTACGTCTACGAGAGCGAATGGACGTTGGACCAGTACGGCAATTCCGGCACTTTGGTTATTGAGAGCGGTGGTACGGTCGAGGATGTTGGCGCCATGTGGACAGATGTTGTCAATTATGGTTACATGCAAATCGCCGGCGGCGATCTCCAAGTAAACGATTACTTCGAGAATCTTGCGGGAGGCACACTGGAGATTGATGGTTCACTAGAGAACTATGGCACGTTCGATAATTATGGTACTGTTCATTTAAACTACGGCGGCACAATCAACAATTATGGCGCGTTCAACAACGTCACTTCCGGCCTTGTCTGGGGAGAAGACGGCACAATAAACAATTACGGCACCGTGGACAATACAGGGCTAATCTCCGCGTCATCGGCAGATTTCGTCTATAACGAGTTTGGAAGCTTTACGGGCTCGGCGATTGTCTATTATTGAGTAACGACCCCGACGGCGGCACGGGCAACGACGTGGCGCTTGTGCCCGTATAGGGCAGCGTTCAGTCACGCCCGCGGATGGAACTTGCGGTGAACGGCCTTTAGACGCGTGGGATCGACGTGCGTATAGATTTGCGTCGTGGCGATGCTGGCGTGGCCGAGCATCTCCTGCACTTGCCGCAGATCCGCGCCGCCGGCGAGCATGTGCGTGGCGAAGCTGTGCCGCAAGGTGTGCGGGCCGATCTCCGGCGGTGCGCCGGCACGCAAGGCGTAGCGCTTGAGCAATTCCCAGATCCGCTCCCGCCGCAGGCGCCGCCCGCGACAGGTGAGCAAGACCCAAGGCGGAATGTCGAATGTCGAATGTCGAATGTCCCGTGAGGAACTGCGTTCGCGACTGGTCACTCGATACTCGGAATTGCCTTTGGCTCGCGCCGCCAATGCCGCGCGTTCGGTTTCCAAGTAGACCTTGACGGCCGCTGCGGCCCGCGCGCCCAGCGGCACCATCCGCTCCTTGTCGCCCTTGCCGCGGCAGATGCAATAGCCTTCTTCCAGATGAAGATCCGCCAACTTCAAGTGCGATATTTCCGACGCCCGGCAACCCGTGGCGTAAAGCAGCTCCAAGAGCGCGCGGTCGCGCCGCCAGCAAGGATCGCCGGGCTTGGGCATCTCGAAAATCCGCGAACCTGCGCGGGTGTTAGCACCTTGGGAATCCGCTCCCATAGTTTCTGGCTGCCCAGCAGTTCCGCCTGGCTCTCCACCAGCACTCCTTCGAGTTGCAGATAACGGAAGAGGACCTTCAGCGATGCGATATGCCGCGCTATGCTGGTCGGGCAAAGGCTCTGTTCGTGCAGCCAAGCAACGTAATCGGCCAGATCGCGTACCGAAAGCGCGGCCACCGGCCGCGCCTGAAGCCACTGGAAGAACCGTTTCGCGTCCCGGCGGTAGGCCAACACCGTGTTGTCGGCCAAGTGACATTCTCCCGCCACGTAGGCGATGAACGAATCCAGATCGGGGTACCCGCGCCGCGGGTCGTTGGAGATCGTTTGGGCGGCCGGCGGCCGAGGGCGGAGGGGCTTCTTGGGGACGATTCGCATATTGTCAATGATCGGCCGGGTTGTCTCTGGTTGTCGATGAACCGGGCGGCTGTAGCGAACGTACTGATTTGACGGGCATCTAGCCCAGGGTTCGCAGGCCGCAACAAGTGTTTTCCCGCATCAGAGGGGTGTCTCGGCCCGGGCGCGCCGCATTTTTTCGCGAAGATCGTTGCTATTGCTACACTAGGCAATTCTTGGCCATTTTCGCCCCCCGTTTGTTAAATTGTCACGGGTTTATGTTTTTTGATTTTGGGGCAGTCGTGATAAAATAGAGGTTCATTAGGGCTGACTACACATTCGCTGGGCGAGCAACTCATGATTCGAAACTTCTTGTACAGGCTCTTTAGCCGCAGGAAAAACCACCGCAAGTTACCGGCCTCTCCAAAACGGCTCCGCCGAATCGCAATCGAGCCGCTTGAGACCCGGCGGCTGCTGGCTGCTACCGGCAGCATCTCCGGATTCGTCTACCTCGATCCGGCCAATAGCGGCCAGTATGCCAGCGGCGACCAGGGCATTGCCGGCATGACGGTCGAATTGCTGAGCGTCGGCAGTTCGGGAAGCACGACGTTGGTAACTCCGGGCGGCATCACGACGACGGCCGGGGACGGCTCGTACAGTTTCCCCAGCTTGTCCAACACTTCCGCCACGAACTACGAGGTCGAAATCTTTCCCGCGTCGCAGTTGATGGTCGGCGCGGCCTCGCCCGGCTCGGCCGGAGGGACCGCCGGCACGAACAACATCCAATTGAGCCTTTCCGCCGGGCAAGCGGCCACCGACTACAACTTTGCCCTTCTCGGTGCGAACACCGCCTACATTTCGGCGCGGATGGACCTGGCAACGACCGGAACGTTGAGCAACTTCTTGTCGTCCTCGGTGCTGAACGCGCCCACGATTGAAACTAATGGCACCAGCAGCATCAGCAGCGCGGCCAGCACGACGTATTCCACGAGCTACATGCTCGGCGGTACGGCGGTCGATGTTGCTCCCAATGCCACGGTCAATTCGACGGAGAGCCCCGATCTGCTTTGGGCAACCGCCACCATCGAGAATCCCGTTGGCAGCGGCGACACGCTTTCGGCCACGATTCCCAGCGGCAGCGGCCTGAGCCAGGATTTCTCGGGCGACACTTTGACCATTTCCGGAGTGGCCAGCGCCGCCACGTACGAGTCGGTGCTGCAATCGATCA
Source organism: uncultured Planctomycetia bacterium (assembly GCA_963780045.1). Lineage (GTDB taxonomy): Bacteria > Planctomycetota > Planctomycetia > Pirellulales > Thermoguttaceae > JANXQG01. Next base: position 959,978 of record CAVZZZ010000001.1, read on the forward strand.
CCTACAGCACGACGGCCACCGCGCCCGGCACGATTAATCCGACGGTTTCGATCATCGTAAGCGACGGCACGACGGAAAGTGCCGAATACACGACGAGCATTACCATTCTGCCCGGCAGCCAGGTTGCCCCGACAGTGACTTCCAACCCGACGTCGGCCACCGTGGACGCGGGCGGCACGGCGACCTTTACCGCCGCGGCCAGCGGCACGCCCACTCCCACCGTGCAGTGGGAGGTGAGCACCGATGGCGGCACGACCTTTACCGACATTTCCGGCGCGACTTCGACCACGTACTCGTTTACCGCTACCGCGTCGCAAAGCGGCGACGAGTACAAAGCGGTCTTCACCAATAACGTCGACACGGCCACGACCACCGCGGCGACGTTGACGGTCGATTCCGTAACGACCCAACCGGCCAGCCAGACCGTCAACACCGGCCAGAGCGTGACGTTCACTACCGCCAGCTCCAACCCCGGCAGCGCGGACACGGTTCAATGGGAGGTGAGCACTGATGGCGGGACGACGTTCACCGCCATTTCGGGCGCGACTTCGCTCACGTACAACTTCACGGCGACGGCTTCGCAGAACGGCGACGAGTACAAGGCCGTGTTCACCAACAGCGAGGGCACGTTCAGCAGCAATCCGGCGACTCTGACGGTGGACTCCGTGACGACGCAGCCCGCCAGCCAGACGGTCAATACCGGCCAGAGCGTCACCTTCACGACCGCCAGCTCCAACAGTGCGGACACGGTGCAGTGGCAGGTGAGCACCGACGGCGGCACGACGTTCACCGCCATTACCGGCGCGACCTCGCTCACGTACAGCTTCACGGCGACGGCCGCGCAGAACAACGACGAATACCGGGCCGTCTTCACCAACAGCGCCGGCAGCTTCAACAGCAATCCGGCCACGCTGACAGTGGACTCGGTGACGACGCAGCCCACGAGCCAGTCGGTCGACGCGGGCCAGAGTGTTTCTTTCACGGCCGCTAGTGCTGTCAGCACAGATACGGTGCAGTGGGAGGTGAGCACCAACGGCGGGACGACGTTCACCCCCATTACCGGTGCGACGTCCACGACCTACACGTTCACCGCCGCCGACACGGACAGCGGCGACGAATACGAAGCCGTGTTCACCAACAGCGCCGGGAGCTTCGACAGCAATCCGGCGACGCTGACGGTCGATTCCGTGACCACGCAGCCGGCCAGCCAGTCGGTCAACGCGGGCCAGAGCGTTTCCTTCACGGCCTCCAGTCCCAGCAGCACGGACACGGTGCAGTGGCAAGTGAGCACCAATGGCGGGACGACGTTCACCCCCATTACCGGTGCGACGTCTACGACCTACACGTTCACGGCTACCGCCGCGGACAACGGAAACCAGTACGAGGCAGTATTCACCAACAGCGCCGGCAGCTTCGACAGCAATCCGGCGACGCTGACGGTGGACTCCATTACGACGCAGCCCGCGACCCAGTCGGTCAACGCGGGCCAGAGCGTTTCCTTGACGGCGGCCACTTCTCTCAGCACGGATACGGTGCAGTGGGAAGTGAGCACCGACGGCGGGACGACGTTTACTAACATCGCCGGCGCGACGTCCACGACCTACGCTTTTACGGCCACCGCCGCGGACAACGGCGACGAATATAAGGCCGTATTCACCAACAGCGCGGGCACGCTGACGAGCAGCGCGGCTACGTTGACGGTCGACTCCGTCACCACGCAGCCGGCCAGCCAGGAAATCATGGCCGGCCAGAACGTGACTTTCACGGCGGCGAGCCTCAATCCAAGCGGCACGGACACGGTGCAGTGGGACGTGAGCACCGACGGCGGGACGACGTTCACCGCTATTGCCGGCGCGATCACGACGACCTACAGTTTCACGGCCACCTCTGCGCAAAACGGCGACGAGTACGAGGCCGTCTTCACCAACAGCGCCGGCAGCTTCACCAGCAACCCGGCGACCTTGACAGTCGACTTCGCGCCGGTAGTGACCACCAACCCGTCGTCCAGTGTCCTCGTCGACTTGGGCGGCAACGCAACCTTCACGGCCGCGGCCAGCGGCAGCCCCACGCCCACGGTCCAGTGGGAGGTGAGCACCGACGGCGGAACAACGTTCACCGACATCTCCGGGGCGACCTCGACGACCTACAGCTTCACGCCGACCGTCGCGGACAGCGGCGACGAATACCGCGCTGTCTTCACCAATTCACTCGGCTCGGCCACGACCAGCGCCGCTACGTTGACCGTCGATTCCGTCACCACGCAGCCCGGCAGCGAGACGATCAACACGGGCCAGTCCGCGTCGTTTTCGGCGGCCAGTTCCAATCCAGGTGACACGGTCCAGTGGGAGGTGAGCACCGACGGCGGGACTACGTTCACCGACATCTCCGGGGCGACCTCGACGACCTACAGCTTCACGGCAACCGGTGCTCAAAACGGCGACGAGTACCGGGCCATATTCACCAACTCCGGCGGCACGCTCACAAGCACCGCCGCAACGCTGACGGTCGATTTCGTCACCACACAGCCTCAGGACCAGATCGTCGTCAACGGCCAGACCGTGACCTTCACCGCGGCCAGCCTCAACCCCAGCGGCACGGACACGGTGCAGTGGGAGGTGAGCACTGACGGCGGGAATACGTTTACCGACATCTCCGGCGCAACTTCCACCACCTACAGTTTCACCGCCAGCGCCGCCGTCAACGGCACCGAGTACGAGGCCGTCTTCAACAACAGCCTGGGAAGTTTCACTAGCAACCCGGCGACGTTTACGCTCGCCGTTCCTCCGACGGTGACCACGCAGCCGTCGGCGGCGACCGTCGATATCGGCGGCACGGCGACCTTCACCGCGCAGGCCAGCGGCGTCCCGACGCCCACCGTGCAGTGGCAGGTGAGCAACGATGGCGGCGTTACATTCACCGACATCTCCGGCGCCACCTCCACCACTTACAGCTTCACGCCGACCGCCGCGGACAGCGGCGACGAGTACCAGGCCGTATTCACCAACATCGCCGGCACGGCAACCACTAGTGCCGTGACTTTGACCGTCGACTCCGTCACGACGCAGCCGACCAGCCAGCAAGTCAATTCCGGGCAGACGGCCTCGTTTACGGCGGCCAGCCTCAATCCCAGCGGCACGGACACCGTGCAGTGGGAAGTGAGCACCGACGGCGGGACCACTTTCACGGACATTTCCGGGGCGACTTCCACCACCTACAGCTTTACCGCCACCGCCGACAACAATGGCGACGAGTACGAGGCCGTCTTTACCAACAGTGAAGGCGCCTTCAGCAGCAGTCCGGCAACGCTGACGGTCTTCTTTGCCCCCATCGTGACGCAGAATCCGACGCCATCGACCGCCAATGCGGGCGGCACTGCAACCTTCACGGCCGCGGCCAGCGGTAATCCGGCCGCCATCGTGCAGTGGGAGGTGAGTACCGACCGCGGCGCGACATTCACCGCCATTTCCGGCGCGACTTCGACCACCTACAGCTTCACCGTCACCGCCTCCGACAGCGGCGACGAGTACCAGGCCGTCTTCACCAACAGCCTCGGCACCGCAACCACTACTGCTGCGACGTTGACCGTCGATTCCGTCACTACGCAACCGGCCAGTCAGACGGTCAACACCGGCCAGAGCGTTTCCTTGACGGCCGCCAGCTCCAACCCCGGCGCGGACACAGTGCAGTGGCAGGTGAGCACCGACGGCGGAGCGACGTTTACTGCCATTTCCGGCGCGACTTTCCCAACCTACACGTTCACCGCCACCGCGGCACAAAACGGGGACGAGTACGAAGCCGTCTTCACCAACAGCACGGGCACATTCACCAGCAATGCCGCGACGTTAACAGTCGATTACGTCACATCACAGCCCGCCAGCCAGACACTCAACGCCGGCCAGAATGTGGCCTTCTCCGCTGCCAGCCTCAATCCCAGCGGCACGGACACCGTGCAGTGGCAGGTGAGCACCGACGGCGGGAACACGTTCAGCGACATTTCCGGCGCGACTTCAACCACGTACAGCTTCACCGCCACCGCCGGGGACAACGGCGACGAGTACCGGGCCGCCTTCACCAATAGCGATGGCACCTTCTTCAGTAACGCTGCCGGACTGTCGACCGCGGCGGCTCCGGTCGTGACTACGCAACCCACCTCCGCGACAGTGGGCACCGGCAACACCGTGACGTTCACCGCCGCGGCCAGCGGCACTCCCACGCCCACCGTGCAATGGGAGGTGAGCACTAACGGCGGGTCGACCTTTACCGACATCTCCGGCGCCACTTCCACTACCTACAGCTTCACGGCCACCTTGTCGCAAAGCGGCGACGAGTACGAGGCCGTCTTTACCAACAGCCTGGGAACGGCCACGACCAACGCGGTGACGCTAACGGTCGACACGCCCCCAGTCGTGACCACGCAGCCCGCCGCGCAGCAACTTGCCGACGCGGGCGGCGGCGCAAGCTTTACGGCCGCGGCCAGTGGGTCGCCCTCGCCCACGGTGGCCTGGTACGTCAACCAGGGGACCGGGGTCTTCACCAAGATACCCACTGGCGGATCGACATACGGCAACAGTCCGACCACCGACACGCTGACGATCAGCGGCGCAACCCCCAACATGAACGGCTTCCAGTACGAGGCCATCTTCACCAATGGCGGAGGCACCGCAACCACTACGCCTGCCACGCTGACCGTCGATGAGATATCGACGCAGCCCGTAAGCCAGACCGTAGCAGTCGGCACGAACGTTTCGTTCACGGCGGCTTCGTCCAATCCCAGCGGTACGGACACCGTGCAATGGCAGATCAGCATTGACGGCGGGTCCACGTACAGCAATATCCCCAACGGCGGCGTCTACAGCGGCGCTACGACCGGCACGCTGACGATCACCGGCGCCACGTCGGACCTCAACCTCTGGCTTTACCGGGCGGTCTTCAGCAACTCCGCCGGCACGGTCACGAGCAACCCCGCCGAGTTGTGGGTGAATACCGGCGCAAGCTCGACCTGGCCCGCCGGCTATTCCGTGACGCCCAACGCTACCACGTACAGTTCGAGCACTGCCAACCAGGCAGGTTTCACGATTAACAGCCTCAGCAGCGAGATCGGCGACACGTACACATACGCCATCACCAGCAGCGGCGGCAGCGCGCCGACCGCCGGTGGCGGCTTCACAGTGATCATGGGCAGCGGCACGATCACGTCCACATCGCAGTCTGTCGGCAACAACGCCATCGACCTCACGGGTCTCTACGACGGCACGATTACCTTCACCGTGACGCTGACCGACTCCTCCGGAGACACGGGCCTGCCGGCCACGGCAACCGCGCTGAAGGACACGGTCCCGCCCGGCGCGTTTCTCGTCGTTCCCGGCCAGAGCAGTTACAACGCCACCACCGGCCAGCAGTTCGCATTTACGATCGAGCACGCGCAGGTGACCACGCCGGCGGAGACCTACACCTGGTCGATCATGTCTGGGGGGCTCCCCACGGGCATCAGCGGCAGCGGACAAGTGACCAGCTCCACGTTCACGATCCCGCCGGTCGACATCACTGCACTCCCCAGCGGGAAGTATGTTATCCACGTCGTCCTTACAAACGCGGCGGGCAACGGCAATAATGCCAACGCCACGTTCACGTTCAGCCGACCGGTAGCGACGTTCTCCATCACACCCGACGTGCCGTTCATCGGCGCTTCGCGGGCCACGAACGCCGGCTTCACCTTTGTCGGCGCAAATCGGCACCACCCTCACGTACACGGTCACCGACGCCAACGGAACGACCATTTCCGGCGGCCCGATAACGATCACCACCAGCAATCAAAACATCGCGCCAATCAACGTTTCCTCTTTGGCCAACGGCACGATCACCTACAAGGCCACGTTGACCGATTCGCAGGGCAACACGCTCACGGAAGAGACCACGGCCGTGCTTGAAACCGTTGCCCCCAGCGGTTACTCGATCAGCGGCGTTCCTTCCATCATCGGCGCCGTCGCGGCGCAGAGCTTCAGCTTCACCATCAACAGCCCCGCCAGCGAGAACGGCGACACCTACAGCTACACGATCACCAGCGAGAACGCCGGCTTCAGCGGCACGCCGATCACCGGCAGCGGCACGATCACGTCCACCGCGCAGACGATCGCGCCGGTGGACATCACCTCGCTGCCGAACGGCCCGCTGAGCATCACCATGTCGGTTACCGACCAGGCGGGCAATGTGGGCGCCACGACGGCGCCGCTGTCGCCCGCGCCGGTGCTGGATACCGTGCTCCCCAGCGGCTACACGGTCACGCCGAACGAAACCGTCATCGGCAGCACGGCCGCGGCGAAAAACGCCGGTTTCACCATCAACGTTCCCGCCAGCTACGTCACGCCCGGCTATACCTACAACTGGAGCGTGACCGACGAAGTCGGCAATCCGCCGACGGCAGTAGCGGGTCCGACGGGCAACGGCACGATTACCTCGACGTCGCAAGCCGTATCGGTCGATCTCACCGGCCTGCCGGACGGCGTTGTTACCTACAGCGTCACGGTCACCGAGCCGTCCAGCGGCAACGTCGGCGCGGCGGCAACGGCCACTACGACGCTGGCCACTTCGGCGCCGACGGGATTCACCGTCACGCCGGACGAGAGTGTGTATAATTCCACCGACGTGCATTCAGTAAACTTCACCATTGGGAACGCCTTGCCCGGCGAAAAGTACCTCGTACACGATCACCGACAGTGCGGACAACGACTTGGCGATTGGTGTTGGCACCCTGCCGCAGGTGGTTCCCGCCGGCGGATACAACATCGGCCCGCTCGATCTGGGCAGTCCTGTCGCCGGACAGATCACTTTCAGCCTGAGTCTGACCGACGCGGCCGGCCACACCAGCGCACCCGTCACAGCAACAGCCATCTACGATCCCAACGCGCCGACCGGCATCGAACTCTCCACCACTTCCACGGTGAACAGCCCGAACAGCGTCGTCGGCACGTTTGCAACGATCGCGCCGCAATCCGGCGCCAGCTTTACCTACTCTCTGATTTCCGGTGCGGGCAGCACGGACAACGGCTCCTTCGTCATCGACGGAGACCAACTGCTCACCGGGCCATCGTTTGACGGCTCGACGCAGACCAGCTTCGACGTCCTCGTGCAGAGCACCGACGCCGCGGGCGGATTCGTCCAGCAACAGTTCGTAATCACCGTCAATCCGTCCGATCCGATCGCCTCCACCCTCTTGCTGAGCAATGCCTCGGTCACCGCTAACGCGCCCGCGGGCACCGTGGGCACGTTGACGGCGGGCGGCGCGACCATCGGCAACACGGTCACTTATTCGCTCGTCAGCGAACCGGCGGGCGGCACGAACAACAACAGCTTGTTCCAGATCGCGGGCAACCAGTTGGAGACCACCGGTCCGCTGGCCGCGGGCACCTATACTGTCCGCGTCCGCAGCTCCAGCACGTTCCTGATCAGCGACGTGGTTGACCTCACCGGCATTAACGGACCGACAGCCTATCAGCTCACCTTCGATCCCAGCCAGTTGCCCAGCACTCAATACGCCGCGGTCGCGGCCAGTGCCGGATTGATCGCGCTGAGCACCGACGGCCACGACACCGGCAACTGGGTCCCGGCCACAAGCGCAAACTCCGAAGGTCCCGGCAGCCTCGCCCAGACCAATTACCAAGGCTCGTACAACGCCTTCTTCAACAGCGTTACAGCCGCCAACTCGTCGGCCACGGTTAAGAACGTGGTTGGTTCGTCGGGCGTCGATCTGGCGAACAACGCCGCCTGGGCCGTAATCGACCAGCCCGGCGAGTACGCCGTAACCGACACGGTAATCGCCGAGCAGGTGTTTACGATTACGGTGAGCTAAAACCGGTAACCCAGGCCAAGGTTCACGCCCTGCGCCAGAAGTCCGAAGTGTGCAGCACGAAGGCCGGCCTCTGCGTCGCGGCCGGCGTCGGGTTGGCGCCCGAGGGGAACTGGTTCGAATCGACGTTCAGGTCGATCTGGTCGCCCGGCCGCGCCACGTCGCTCCAGTACAGGAGCGTGTAGCCGACGCTCGCCGTCAAGTGCGGCGTAAGGTCGTAGGTAAGCGTGAAGCCGATTTCCGGCATCATCGAGAATTGGTCCGAGACGTGCGAGCCGCTGTTGCTGGCCAGGGCGAGAATGCCGCCGCCAAAGACGTTTCGGCCCGCGCTGGTAGTGATCGCCGTCGAGCCGTCGATGTCCACGACGGTGTGGGTCTCGCCGACGCCGATCTTCAATTGCGTATCGAGCGTCCAACGGCCGCGGCGCCACTGCGTGGAAAAGCCCAGGTCGGCGCCGTTGAAGTCGTTCCGCGTGTGGAACGAATCGGCATATTCGAACTGCGTGCCCGGCGAGATGGCCGCCGTGCCGGAACTTGTCGCCGTGTCGCTGATGAGCAGCCCGTCGTTAAGCCGGGCGAAGCGGTAGCCCAGCAGCATGTCGATCCGGCCGTCGCTGCCGTGGACGATGGCCTGCCGCCAAAGGGCCTCGGCCCCCTGCAGTTCTTCGGTGGAGACCACGCTGGCGCTGCCGACCCAGGCGTTGGGATAGGAGATTACCTGCGAGCTTTCCGCGCCGATGCTGGTGTCGAAGAACGGCCTGGCGAGTACCGGGAAAGTCGCGCCGGAGGCGTCGAACTCCTCCCGGTTCTGGCCGATGATAAAGTAGGAGAATTCCACTCCGGACTCCTGGCAATTTCCCAGCCAGGTTCCGAAGGTGATTCGCCCGCCCGCATGGAGGCCCTGGTTCAGTTCGTCGTTGCCGAAGACGACGGTCGTCCCCGGCTGGCCGAGCACGCCCGCCTCGCTGAGCGGATTGGAAGCGGGGCTGGTGGTCAATAGTGGCGGCGTCTGTTGACCCTTCATCCACCACAACAGCGCCTCGCCGCGGACCCAAAAGCGTCCGCGCATGTTCGGCACGAAAGCCCCGAAGTCGTCGTCGTCCTCTTGGCATTCTTCGCCGTAGACTTCTCCGTCCGCCATGACCGGGCGACGGCCCGTCGGCGGCCCGGCGGCGCCGGACGGAGCGTAATACGCATTTGCGTCGCCTTGTGCGATGCCCGGCGCGCGGCTTCGCGAGCCGCGCGGCGCGGGGATAGGCTCTTGAGGCGCGCCGAACGTGGCGCCGTCGCTCGCTTCGCCCGCGGTTCTGGCCCTGATCTTCCTGGCCGGCGCGTTGGAGGGCGAATCGACATTCACCGGCAGCGGAGGATTCAAAGCCGGCGCGTCCTCGGTCATTGCCGTCCTGCGAACCGGCTGCTGTTCATCGTCCGGATACTGCCGCGTGGCACGTGGCCGCCAATTTCCCTGGCTGCCGTTGGCCACGCCGCTCGGCGAGATGTCCGAATCTTCCTGCGCCGCGACGGTTGACGCCAGTGCGGTGCCAACGAGCAACAGTGCCAAACAAAGTCCCCTCGCCCGTCGGGAGAGGGTTAGGGTAAGGGCCCGTTCCCCCTTTTTCCCGTCATGCTTGACCGCGCCGAGAGAGTCCGTATTCATTTTGCCACCCCTTGCAGCATGTTTTCAGTTCGCAAAGCAGACATTCGACTGCCCTACAATCTCTTTTTCGGCTACCATCGTTACAATCGTCAATCTTTTCCTGTGCGGAAAGTCGAATATATTTCGCCCAGCTTCGCGGGACCGCGCTGGAGTCCCGTTTTTTTGGCCGGCAGGTTGGATTCCCGCCTTCGTATCGCGGTGCGCGGCGGAGAAAAAGTTTTTGAAGATCCCTTCGCAGCCGTCCGGAGAAGTTCAGGCGCGGCCGGGCGAACGCGGATAAGGCGGGAAACCTGGCGTCAACTACATGTGGGCAGGCAAATCGTGAACACCGCGCCGCAACCGGGCCGGCTCTCGACCTCGATGCGGCCGCCGTGCGCGGCCACGATCCGCCAACATTTGCAAAGTCCCATGCCGACGCCGCGGCCGGCCTGCCGGGCGGAATAAAACGGCTCGAAAATGTGCTGCCGCTGTTGGGGCGTGATGCCGGGACCGTCGTCGGATACGACGATGCGCACGTGACCATCGGCCGCGGTGACGGAGACTTCAACCCGACCGCCGCGGCCTAGCGCGTCCAAGGCATTCTGAACGAGAGCCCGCACGGCAACCGTGAGCTGCACTGGATCGGCGGAGACGGTTGATACCGAGCGGGGCGCGGGGCACCCACGCAGCGGGTCGGCGGCAGGATCGGCGACGGAGTCAGGCGCCGCAACGGAGTATACGAGCGCCGTCTCCTGCTCTTCGGCGGCCGCGCGCAGTGAATCGACGGCTTCACGGACCAGCAACTCGACATCGACCGTTTGACGTTCCGGTTCCGGCGGCGCGGCGAACAGCCGCAGATCGGCGATCATCTCCGTGATCCGCATCGCCTGGGCGTGGATCAAGGCCAGATCGCGGCGGCGCTCGGGGTCGGTTTCGCCGCGCAAGAGCAATTGGGCGCGGCCGATGATCACCGTCAAGGGATTATTGATCTCGTGCCCCGCGCCCGCCGCGAATTCGGCCAGCGCCGCCAGTTTGTCCGCTTCCAGGGCATCGGAGCACCCACTTGTGGGTCCGGGTCGCGATGGATCAATTACAGCCATTAGAGCCGACACATCGCCAAACCGGCCTCAGTCTTGCCCTATCGCACGGCAAGAGGAGTACGTCGGGACCTAGGACGCGTGTACCGCCTCGATGTCCAGTTGATGGCACATCCGCTCGACCAACTGCTCGACCTCGAACGGCTTGTGCATGAAGTCGTTCGCGCCGGCGGCGCGGAGATCGGCGATCTTGTCGTCCTCCACCATGCCGGAGATGCAGATGATCTTCACGTCGTCCATGTTGTGGTCGGCGCGGACCCGCTGGCAGACCTCCTTGCCGTTGATGTCCGGCAGCATAACGTCCAGCACGATCAGGTCCGGATGGTACTCCTTGACCATCATTCCGGCGTCGAAACCGTTGTTCACAGTGCGGATTTCAAACCGCCCGTCGCGGTCCAGAACGTCGGTAATCAGCTCGACCAGCTCGGCGTCGTCGTCAACAATCAACACCTTCCGCTTGCCGCTTTCCAGGGCATCGGTCGGAATGCCGTTGTCTCGCATGAAGCAGAAGAGCTGGTCGCGGGGGATGCGGCGGAAACGGCTTCCGGGCACGCGAAATCCCTTCAACTGCCCCGAGTCGAAACAACGGATAATCGTCTGCTGGCTGACTTTGCAAATCTTGGCCGCCTCGCCCGTCGTGAAAACTGTCTTCATCTCCACCATCCTTCTAGCTGCGGATATTTTCAGCTAGCTTCAGCGAAATCCCTAGTCTGGCCGCCGGCAAGGCAATTCTCGGGATTTCTAGTCCTCCGTGCTTACGGCGACTTCCTTTCCCGGCGTAGCAACCCGACTGGCGAGCGAAAAGTAGCGGCCCTCGCGTGCGCTTCGGATTTGAATTCTCAGCCGGGCGGTTCCTTGATTCGCCGTGTACGCAAAGCCCTCACTTTCCGAGAACCATGCAATCGGCAATTCTATCCGGCAATGCCGACATTACCGAAATTGCCAACGGACGCAATTATAGCTATCTTTCCAGGCTAGTCAATACGAATCTTGCTCATCCTAACCTGCTTGCCTACAATGCTTTGCGGCGGACCGTCAGGATTTCATGTCAACAAAAATCGGACTGGTCCCATGGCCGCGATTGCCCTCAAGATGCACCATCAAAACCGCTAGGTCAGCCGGCGTGATTCCGCTGATGCGACCCGCCTGCGCCAAATCGACTGGGCGGACACGATCGAACTTCTCCCGCGCTCGGCGCGGAGATGAAGCACGCTGGCAAAATCCAACGAATGGGGTATCTTGCGCGGCCAGTCGCTGCTGTCTCTGGATGTCGATTTGTTGGCGGGCCAAATAACCTTCGTACTTTGCGTCGTAGGTCACTTGTTGGGCGGCGTCGGCGCTTACAGACGCCAACTCAGGCAGCCGGGCGGTCAGCTCTTCCCATTGGACCTCTGTTCGGCGGAGCAACTGGGCCAGCGAAAGACCGTCGGTACGGGTATCGTCCAAGCGCCGTTCGACGCGGGCGATTTCGGCTGTTTTTCCTTGCAGCCGCTGCAACCGTTCGTGATCGACCAGCCCGAGTTCGCGGCCCAGCGCGGTCAGGCGGCGGTCGGCATTGTCGCCACGGAGCGAAAGGCGATACTCGGCCCGGCTGGTGAACATGCGATAGGGCTCATCGACGCCACGTGTCACAAGGTCGTCGATCATTACGCCGAGATAGGCATCCTCGCGGCCGAGCACGAGTGGTTCCTTGCCTTGCAGGCCAAGGACGGCGTTGACACCCGCTAGCAGCCCCTGGCCGCCCGCCTCCTCGTAGCCGGTCGTGCCGTTGACCTGCCCGGCGAAGTAAAGCCCGGCAACGTGCTTGGTTTCCAGAGAGAGCTTCAACTGCTCCGGAGGCGCGTAGTCGTATTCGATCGCGTAGCCGTACCGGACGATTTCCGCGCGGGCCAAGCCGGGTATCATGCGGATCATCGCGTCCTGCACTTCACGGGGCAGGCTCGTGGAGAGGCCATTGACGTAGACCTCGTGCGTCCGCCGCCCTTCTGGCTCCAGGAACAACTGGTGACGGTCCTTTTCGGCGAAGCGGACGATCTTGGTCTCGATCGAAGGACAGTACCGCGGCCCGGTCGATTGGATTTGCCCGGTGTACATCGGCGCACGGTGCAGGTTGGCTTGGATCAGCGCGTGGACTTCGGGCGTGGTGTACGTGATCCAACAGGGCAGTTGTTCGCAGTCGATGCGGTCGTTGAGGAAGGAGAACGGCTGCGGCACGGGATCGCCGAGCTGGATTTGCGTTTGATCGACGTCGATCGTTCGGCCGTTAAGGCGGACCGGCGTGCCGGTCTTAAAACGTTCGAGCCGAAAGCCGAGCCGCTTCAAGGCGCCGCTGATGCCGTGCGTTGCACTTTCGCCCATCCGGCCGCCGGACATCTGCGCCTCGCCGACGTGGATCAGCCCGCGCATGAAGGTGCCCGCGCAGAGCACGACGGCGCGGGCACGATAAAGCGTGCCGTCGGCGACGCGGACGCCGGCGATGCGAAGATCGGCCGCCTCTCCGTCCGTGACGAGGTCGTCGACGGTTTCCTGCCGCAGGCTTAGATTGGGTTGTTCTTCGCAGAGGCGCTTGATTTCGGCTTGATAGGCTTTCTTGTCTGCCTGTGCGCGGGGGCCGTGCATGGCGGGGCCTTTGCTGCGATTGAGCACGCGGAACTGGATGCCGGTAGCGTCGATAGCGCGGCCCATCGCGCCGCCCAGCGCGTCGATTTCGCGGACGATCTGCCCCTTGGCCACGCCGCCGATGGCCGGGTTGCAGCTCATCTGGCCGATGGTGTCGAGGTTCGTCGTCAACAGCGCGGTCCTTGCCCCCATACGCGCCGCCGCCAATGCCGCCTCGCTGCCCGCATGTCCGCCGCCGATCACCAGAACGTCGTAGTCGTAGAAAGTGGTCATTAGAGTATCATAAGCGGAATGGAGCCGGCCGGCAAAGGCGGATGTTATTGCCGACGGACTCGTCTCCAAGTAGGATTAGGAGTGATGAAGCCGAGCAGCCCAAGGCACGTCCCGCAAGCCGAGAGGAGTTCCAAGACAATGCGCAAGAAGCAGCCGACATTTTTAGGACGGTATATCGTCGCCGACCCGGAAATATGCCACGGCAAGCCGACTTTCCTCGGCACGCGGATCATGGTCTCGCAGGTGCTAAAGCAAGTCGCAAAAGGCATGTCGTGGAGGGCAATTTCGGCCGAATGGCGAGGCGCAGTTTCCAAGGAGGCTATTGCGGAGGCGATGGAGATTGCCCAGCGAACCTTTGAGGACCATGCGGCAGAGTACGCGCAGGAACCGCTGCCGGCATGAACATCCTGGATGAGAACGTCCCGGAGGGCCAGCTTGTACTGCTGCGGAGAGCCCGAATTCCCATCCGGCAAATCGGCGACGAAGTTGGTCGTGCCGGCATGAAAGATCACGCAATCATTCCCTTGCTTCACGAGTTGGACCGGCCGACGTTGTTCACCCTGGATAGCGACTTTTACGATCGCCGTTTGCGCCACGAAAAGTATTGTCTGGTTCACCTCGATATTGACGAGGATATGGTGGCTGAGTTCGTCAGGCGGCTTTTGCGGCACAGCGAGTTGAACACCAAGGCCAAGCGCATTGGCTGTGTTATCCGTGCCATGCCCGCGGGGATCACCGCGTGGCGAATCGGCCACGGGAAGGATATGCATCTCTCGTGGTCCTAGACCAATAGCGCAAAGGGGCCTCGATGACCGGCGATGCGAGGCAGGCAAGACTGTGAACGAAGAAACCATGATCACAAACGGCCAAGAACTGCAAGCGACCTTGCAACGAATTACTTGGCGCCAGAACCAAGTTGCTAATCTGCGCAAGAAAAGGGAGCCGAAGACTGGCGTCTCCTCGTGCAAATTGATTCCGACGAACAGGGGCTTGGCTGGATGTGGGGAGACGTTGGCAGGATTTACTTCTGGGCCCGATGGCAGGACATCAAGGCAAAGGATTTTGATCGCTCTTGGGGGATTCCACAGTGTTACTGAACGTACGTGCGAGGGCCAGCAACGAACATTTGCTTGACGAGGGATTTCATTTGTATGAGCTTACACGATCGCATAATTGTTGATCCAGATATTCTCCTTGGCAAGCCGGTAGTTAAAGGAACGCGGCTCAGCGTTGATTTTCTGCTAGACCTTTTGGCCCAAGGCTGGACCGAGGCGGAAATCCTGCGGAACTATCCCGGTTTGCAGCGCGAGGACCTGCTCGCTTGCTGGGCCTACGCTAGCGATGTTCTGCGCGGTGAAAAAGTCTACCGCTACGCCGCCGTGTGAACAGCACCATGCTATTCCTCGCCAATGAGAACCTGCCGTTGGATGTCGTGAAAGCGATTCGCTCGGAAGGCCACGACGTCGCTTGGATCCACACCGACGCCCCCGGCAGCAAGGACACCGACGTTCTTCGCCGCGCAGTTGCCGAAAACCGCGTCCTCCTGACTTCCGACAAGGATTTCGGCGAACTCGCTTTCCGCTTTGGCCTCCCGGCGACATGTGGCATCGTGCTTTTTCGCCTACAGGCCGAGTCGTCCTCTGCGTTGGCAAGTGAAGTCGCCGCCGCGATTCGGTCGCGAACCGACTGGGCTGGCAACTTCAGCGTCGTGGAGCGCGGCGCATTCGCGTTCGGGCGCTGCCGCAGTCGTGAAGAACGAGCTTGGCGACCAAACTGCGGCACCATGAAAATCCGCCATCCTATGGCCGATTTTTCATGGTCCGCCGAAAGCCTGTTCAAGCGACTCGACCGGTAAAATGCAACGAAGAATCCCGCCGCTCTTGACATTTCCCGTCGCGGCACAAGAATAACATCTCCTGAACAAATCTTCTCGAATTGGAAGGCCAATATGAGCAGCGTTCGCGTTCTCGTCGGCACGCGCAAGGGCGCGTTCATTCTTACCGCCGATGGCTGGAGGAAGGACTGGAAGATCGAAGGTCCGCTCTTCGGCGGCTGGGAAATGTATCATCTCAAGGGTTCGCCCGCCGATCCAAACCGCATCTACGCTTCGCAGTCCAGCGGCTGGTTCGGGCAGACGGTGCAGCGGAGCGACGATGGCGGCAAGACCTGGCAGACGGTCGGCAACAAGTTCGCGTACGACGGCACGCCCGGCACGCACCAGTGGTACGACGGCACGCCGCATCCCTGGGAGTTCAAGCGCGTCTGGCACTTCGAGCCGTCGCTGCACGATCCCGATACGGTCTACGCGGGCGTGGAGGACGCCGCGATTTTCCGCTCGACCGACGGCGGCCAGTCGTGGCAGGAGCTTGCCGGGCTGCGCGGCCACGACACGGGACCCAAATGGCAGCCCGGCGCCGGCGGCATGTGCCTGCACACGATCCTCCTCGACCCGGCCAAACCCGCAAGGATGTACATCGCCATCTCCGCGGCCGGCGCGTTCCGCACCGACGACGGCGGAAAATCGTGGCGGCCGATCAATCGCGGGCTGCATAGCAACTTCCTGCCCGATCCAACGGCCGAAATCGGACACTGCGTCCACCGCATCACTTTCCATCCCTCGCGGCCGGGCACGCTTTTCATGCAGAAGCATTGGGACGTGATGCGGAGCGACGACGCGGGCGACTCGTGGCACGAAGTGAGCGGCAACCTGCCGACAGACTTCGGCTTCCCCATCGACGTCCACGCCCACGAGCCGGAGACGATTTACGTCGTGCCGATCAAGAGCGACTCCGAGCACTATCCGCCCGATGGCAAGCTGCGGGTCTATCGCAGCCGCACGGGTGGCAACGAATGGGAACCGCTGACCAAAGGGCTGCCGCAGAGCGATTGCTACGTCAACGTGCTCCGCGAGGCGATGGCCGTCGACTCGCTGGACAAGTGCGGAGTTTATTTCGGCACCACGGGCGGGCAGGTCTATGCATCGGCCGACGCGGGCGACACTTGGACCGCCATCGTCCACGACCTTCCGGCCGTGCTCTCCGTCGAGGCGCAGACCCTGCCCAATTGAAGCTTGCCGCGGCGCCAGTAAAATGGACCTCCGAGTCCGTTCCTTTCTTGCGCGACGGACTCCGAGGTCCATCCTATTGATATTCTCCCAATAGTAGGCGTTGCCATGGTCCGCGTTCTGCTGCCGACCCATTTGCGGCAACTGGCAGGCGTTGATGATGAAGTTCTGTTGGACGTGCCCGCGCCGGTGACGCAAGCCGCCATTTTGGACGCGCTGGAAGCCCGCTTTCCCATGCTGCGGGGAACGATTCGCGACCAAGCGACCGGCAAACGGCGGCCATTCCTGCGTTTTTTTGCATGCCGGCGCGATCTCTCGCACACGCCGCCCGACGAGCCGCTGCCCGATCCGATTTCCCGTGGCGAGGAGCCGTTCATGGTGGTTGGAGCCATCGCGGGCGGATGACGGCAATAGTTTCCGGCAAACCACTTGACAATATACAGCCGTATAATGTACGATTGTGCATAGAGCCGCCAGCGGGTGGTACGGCATGAAGTCCGGCACGAAAAACAAGGAAATGGAGACGCTCATGGAACAGCACACGACCCTCACCGACAAGCAAAAAGCGGTGTATGAGTTTATTCGGAACAAGATTCGCAGCCGGGGCTACGGGCCGACCGTTCGCGAAATCGGCGACGAATTCAACATCAGTTCGCCCAACGGAGTTGTTTGCCATCTCAAGGCCCTGGAAAAGAAGGGCATGATCACCCGCGAGGCGAACTTGTCGCGGGCCATCCAGCTAACCAACGACCGGCCCCACGCCCTGCCGCTCTATGGGCAGATCGCCGCGGGCGTGCTGCACGAAGCGATCGAGCAGGACGAGCAAATTGATTTCGAGTCGATGTTCGATCCTGCCAAGCAGGACCTTTTCGCGCTGGAAGTTCATGGCGAGTCGATGATCGAGGACCAAATTGCCGACGGCGACTACGTGGTTGTTCGCCGCCAGCGCACCGCGAGGAAGGGCCAGATCGTAGTGGCCATTACCGACGAAGGCGAGGCCACGCTCAAGCGGTGGTTCCCGGAAAAGAACCGCATTCGTCTGGAGCCGGCCAACTCGAATATGAAGCCGATCTTCGTCCGCAACGCCAAAGTGTTGGGCGTAGTGGTCGGCGTGGTGCGAAAGGTCGAGTGATCAGCCCGTCTTGTCCAGTGCCGCGGCCTGGTTGAGCTTGTTGTAAAGCGTCTTCAGGCTGATGCCGAGTTCCTCGGCCGCTTTGGGTTTGTTGCCGCCGTGACGATCCAGTGCGTCGAGTATGGCTTGCATTTCCTTTTGCCGCAAACTGGCTGTTGGCGCCTTGGCAGTTGGCAATGGCTTTGATGCGGTCGCTTGCGACAATGTGGCGGACGCGCCGGCCGATTGAGCGGATCGCGCGGAAAACCGCCGCGGCAGGTGCTCCAGGCGGATCGGCGCCTGCTCGCAAAGGATCATCGCGTGCTCGACCACATTGGCCAGCTCGCGCACGTTGCCCGGCCAGGTGTGCTGCCGCAAGGCGGCGGAAGTCTCCGGCGTGCATAGCTCGTCATCGCTTCCCAAACGCATTCCCTTCCGCGTCACCAAATGCCGGGCAAGCGGCAAGATGTCCTCGGTCCGCTCCCGCAGCGGCGGCAGCACGATCTCGAACGTGTTGATGCGGAACCAGAGGTCCTCGCGGAACTCGCCCGCGGCAACCATCTGGACCAGGTGCCGGTTCGTGGCGCAGATGACGCGTACGTCGCAGATCAGCGATTCGTTGTCGCCCACGCGGCGGATCTCGCCGCTTTCCAGGAAGCGCAGGAGCTTGGCCTGCATCGACTTTGGCAGCTCGCCGATTTCGTCGAGAAAGAGCGTTCCGCCGTTGGCGACCTGGAACAGCCCCGTGCGATGTTCCTCCGCCCCGGTGAAGGCGCCTTTGCGATGGCCGAAGAGCTCGCTTTCAATGAGGTTCTCCGGCAAGGCGCCGCAGTTGATCGGCACGAAGGGCATTTCCGCCCGCATGCTTTGATCGTGCAACGCCCGCGCGACGAGCTCCTTGCCGGTGCCCGTCTCGCCCCAAATCAAGACCGTGGAATTGGTGGGGGCCACCTTGGCGATCATGCGGCGGACGCCCTCCATGACGGGCGATTCGCCGACAAGTTGCGATGGTCCTTCCAGGCGCTCCAGCCGCTGCTTCAAGGCGCGATACTTGTATGTCAATGCACGTTTTTCGGCGACGCGGTGCAGGACCGCTCCGAGGTCGGCCAGCTTGCAGGGCTTGGTGAGGTAATCGAAAGCCCCGTAGCGCAGTGCTGTAACGGCCGTCTCCAGCGACGATTTGCCGGTGAGAATCACCGCTTCGGTGTCCGGCGCAAGCTCTCTTGCCCGGGCAACGACTTCCAGGCCGTTGGCGCCGGGCATGTCGAGATCGACGAGGATGCAGTCGTAAACGTTGCGATCCAGCGCCGCCAGCGCGGTCGCGCCGTCGGGGCACACGGTCACTTCGTGGCCCATCCGCGGCAGCTCCAGCCGCATGACTTCCTGCAGCGAGCGCTCGTCGTCAGCGAAGAGCAGCTTCAGTTTCGTGGGAGCGGGGGCAGATGTCGTCATAGTGCAAAATAGTGAAATGTGAAATCCGAAATGCGAAACAAAGCCCAATCGGAAAACATCAATGTTCCAAACCGTTTGGTACACTCGATATGCCGATTTCCTGTTTATTTCGGATTTCGCATTAGGTTTTTAGGATTTCCATCACGCTGCCCTGCGTGCTCCATTGTCGTCCGTCGCCGTCAGCGGAAGGCCGACAACAAACGTTGCTCCCTGCCCTGGTCCCGCGCTGCGGGCCTCGATCGTGCCGCCGTGGTCGGAGACGATGCGGTAGCAGATGGAAAGACCCAGACCGGTTCCCTGTCCCGCGCGGCGGCGAGTAAAGAACGGCTCGAAGATCCGCTCCAGCACTTCGTCGTCCATGCCGCAACCGTTGTCGGCCACGCTCAACTCGGCCATGCCGTCGCGCGACCCCAGTCGAATATCAACGCGGCCGTCGTTATCCACGCTGTCCAGGGCGTTGGTCAACAGGTTGAGGACGACCTGTTTCAGTTCCTGGCCATTGACCGGTGCGAACACGGCGGGGCCGTCGCAAAAAACGATCTGCTTGCCTTGATACTTGCCCAAATGCCCGATCACGTCCAGCACGCCCTGCACCAACTCGCGGAGGTCGGTGGGCTGGCGCTTCGGCGGTCCGATGCGGGAGAAGTCCAGCAGCTTTTCCGTGATTCCCTTGCAGCGGAACGCCTCGCTCTGGATCATCCGGAGGTAGTCGGCGATTGTGCCGGCCCGCTGGTCCTCCGGCTTGTCGGCAAGCAGCTCGCGGAAGCGGCCTTCCAACGACTCGGCGCAGATGGCGATCGAGGCCAGCGGGTTGTTGATTTCGTGGGCCACGCCGGCCGCCAAGAAGCCGACGCTCGCCAACTGCTCGTTGCGGACGACCTGCTTGGTCCGCTGCTGGACCTGGCGGTCGAGATCGTCGCGGATGGTGCGGAAGCGGAGCGTCATGTCGTTCATCGCCCCGGCCAGCTCCGACATCTCATCGTGTGTTTGCAGCCGCAAATAATAGTTGAAATCGCCCTCGGCCACTTTCCGCGAACCGCGAATCAGCGTCTCCAGCGGCCGGAAGATCCAGCGGAAGAAAAGCCGCACGAAGACGGCGAAGACGATTGCCGCCAGGACGCTGGTGATCCACAAGCCCACCAGCATCATGTGATACTGCCCGCGCACCTCGGCGGCAAAACCCATCAGCGTCGTGTGCAAGTGGGTAGGCAGGTCGTCGGTCATGTCTTGCAGACGGACCACTTGCCGGTTGAGTTCATTCGATCTCGCTTCATCGCGCATCGCGGCGTCGGCGCCGGCGGTCCGCCGAATCTGCTCAAGCATGATCTCAATTCGCTGTACGGCCTGGCGTTCGGGCTGATTGTCGCCGATGCTGCCGGCCGCTTTGTGCTTTTCTTCCAAGAGCGCGGAGTATTCGCCCAGCGCGTCGCCCACGGCATCGAGTTCATTGCGAAACGCCCGCTGTGCGGCCTCGAACCGCGGCAAATCGATTTTGTGGCGGACTTCCCCCGGGGCGTCCGCGGAGGAACGCAGCGCGCCGCGGAGTTCCGTCAGCGTCACCCGCATATCGGCCGCGCGGGCGCCCATTTCCGCCGCCAGGGGCAATTCGCTGACCCGCCAGGAGAGCGTCTTCACCAGCGTGCGATAGGCGTAAGCCGAATGGAGGCCGCTGCTGGAAAGGATCGCCACCATCGCCAACAGCAGACCGAGACCCACAAACAGTTTCGCCCTCAACGGCCACTTTACCAGCATGGCTCTCCGCCGAATCCTTTGGTTCGCATGGTTGTTTCTCCTTGCGGAGGCAACCCTTACTTCTCCAGCAGCTCTTTGAGCACTTCGGCTACTAGCGCAGGATTGTCGCTGCCGCAGACGTGCTGCACGCGGGCCGCGGGGAGCTTGAGTTTTTCCAGGATTTCGGCCGTCCGCGTCCAGAGGCGCGCGCGGTTCTTGCCCTCGGCCAGATAGAGGTCTGTCACCAGGTCGCCCAACCGTTGAAGCAGAATCTGGTCCTGGTTCTGGTAGTAGCGGCGGATGATGCGGTCTTGGTAGGGAGTGCGCTTGGCCATGAGCGATTGTTTCGTTGCAAGAGACTGTAGCCTATTCTACGCGTTCGGTCGTAAAGACGGTATCCGACGCCGAGAAAGGGAGATGGAGAAATGGAAATGTCGCTTCGCTCCCTTTCTCTTGCCGCTATCGCCGCTGCTGCATCGCCGGATTCGCGCCGGTCTGGTTCTGGCCGGCCTGGTTCGCCGAGGCGTCGGGCGGCGTCTCGGTCCGCTTTGTCCACCCGCGCGGGACCGAGGGCTTCGTCCAATCGCTGCCGAACATATCGCCGAACAGGCGCCGCGGATTGATCTTCGGCTCCTGCAATTGATAGACCGTGCGGTCCTTTTCGTTCGGCGCATAAATCTGGATGGCATAGGGGAAGAGCGTCCGCGTGGCGCCGACGATCTGCAGGATGACCTGCACCTTGGAGTAGTTGGCGGCGTCGTGCTGGAAGCGAGGGAACGCCTCCAGCCAGACCTCGTTCTGCACGTTGGGCGGCGTGATGATTTGCATGTAATAGCGCTGCTTGAGCTTCTGGGCCTCGATGCCGAAGACGAACGGCAGCGGCCCGTCGCCGATGCCCTTGCCCTGCATGTCCGGCGGAAGCATCCACTCCATGACGACGTTCTGTTTATAGTCCCACTGGAAGACCGACTTGCCGTCGCAGAGCCATTGCTCCGACTGCGCGGGGTTCTTGGCCTCGATCTTCATCCATGCCTTGTCCGGAGCGGCGAATTTCAATTCACCATCGTCGGGCTTCGGCGGCGGCGAGTTGGAAGGCCCGAAGACCGAGTCGTACTTCCAGCGGTAGAACTTTGATTCAAGAAGATTGATCTGCTTGTTCCGCTTCTCCCAATCGTTCAGCAGGTTGTCCAAAGCGGTTTGCTGCTGGGGCGAAAGCTGTGGAAACCTCGGAGCTGGCGGACGCTGGGGCGGGCCTTGGATCGGTTGGCCGGGCACGGGTCCTTGGCTCGGCGGACCTTGCGCCGCCGGATACTGAGGATAGGCTTGGCGATTGTCGGGCACGGCCTGTGGTCCATATTGCGGCCCTGCCGGCCCAGTCGAGCGGCCGTCCGGCGGCGGGTATTGCTGCGGCGCCGAGCCGGGCTGTTGCGGCGGCTGGTATTGCCCAGCCTGGGCCGCTGGCGGATTGCCCTCGCCCTGCGCGGCCGGGGGCTGATAATTCGGGCCGTTGTTGGAAGCGTAGTTGGGCGTCGCCTGCCAATGTTGCTCCGACTGCTGCTGCGCGACGGCGACGCCGCCGATCGTTACGATGGCCGCGACCGGCACCATGATCCAGCACAAGGTTCGGTTCATGCGCTTCCCTTCCAACAAGATCGTTGCTAGCATAGCTGCTCGAGCGGAAAAGTGTTCCTTCTCAAGAGGAATTCGGCCGGATTGTAACAACGCCTCTCTGCCAGCCCTATGTCAGTTTTTCAAAAACGAATTAATCAACGTCGGAAGCATACCACATTTTTCTGAACCAACTCGATGCAAGTTGCCCTGTTTAGCACAGAGCCGCCATGAAAATCCTCGAAATCCGCTCCTTGGCCATTCCCGACGTGAAGATCGTTCGCTACGCCCGGTTTAGCGACGAACGGGGCTACTTTACCGAAACGTACCGCAAAAGCGACTTTTTTGGCCACGCGGATGCGGCCTGCTTTGCCGGCATTGAATTCAAGCAGTGCAACGAGAGCCGTTCGCGGGCGGGCGTGATCCGCGGGCTGCACTTCCAGTGGAATCCGTGCCAGGGCAAGCTGGTGCGAACGGTCGCCGGACACATGATCGATCTGGCTTTGGACATTCGCCTCGGCTCGCCGACCTTCGGCCGCATCATTGCCTGCGACCTGCCCGCCGCGCCGGACGCCGCTTACGGCGACTGGATTTGGCTGCCGCCCGGCTTCGCCCACGGGGCTTGCATGTTGGAAAACTCGACGATCGAGTATTTCTGCTCTTCGGAATGGTCGCCGGGCAATGAGACGGGCATTTCGCCGCTGGCCGCCGATCTGGATTGGTCGCTCTGCGATCCGCTCTTGATGGCGCTGTACCATCGCACGCTGGAAACGGCCCTGCTTTCGTCGAAAGACCGGGAGGGGTTTTCGCTCAAGGGCTGGCAAGCGGACCCTCGATCGGCGAACTTCGTTTACGGAAAGCGATAATCGTGGCCCAGTACGACAGTCCGTGGAAAGAAGCGCTCGACATTTACTTCGAGCCGTTCTCGGCAATCTTCTTTCCCGATGCTCGCGCCGATATCGACTGGCGCCGCGGCACGGAATCGCTCGACAAAGAGGCGCCTTTACGAGAAGCGTTCCGCAGGAGAACAAGACGGCTTGTAGGAGAAGCTGGATGAGAATCATTCGCCGACTCAAGGTGTCTATTTCGGGCCTGGTCGCGCTTGCGATTGCGGTCACCGCGTTGCCGCAACTTTCATCGTATGCCATCGCTCAGTCGTCCAAAGTGGATCGCCCGGCAATCCGCGGAGAAATCGTTCTTTCGCGGAGCAGCCATGCTTGGATGTCGCAACAAATCGAGGAGCCGTGCATCCTGCCCAACCCGAAATTGCCGGGCCGCTTGATCATGTTCTACTCGGCCGTGTCAAAAGCGAATCGGGTTGTGGCGGCGGTCGGCAAAGCCTGGGCGGACACGCGCGATCCGTTTCGCTGGCATCAGGACGAAGCCAACCCGGTTTTCAAACCGTCTGGGCACGGCTGGGACGGCACGACGATCCGCTTGGACGCCGTGCTCTATGTTCGCGAGGAAGACGCTTACTACATCTACTACTCGGCCACCACCGGCACTATTCAAGACCGAATTGGCTTGGCCGTCTGTCCGGTGGGCGCCGACGGCTATTCGGGCGTAACCGTGGCGGCCATTTCTCGCTACGGTGCCGCGCCGGTGCTCGCCCCTGAACCGGCTGCGCCGTACCACGAGCAAATGGCCTCGCAGGCGGCAGTCTTGCGAGAGTGGAGCGCAAAGACGCATCAGTGGGACTGGTACATGTATTATTCCTATCGAGGGAAAGACGGAACCCTGCCGGGCATCCGGCTGGCGACTTCGCACGACGGCAAGAAGTGGACGAGGCATTTCAACGCCGATGATCCGCGCGGCATGGGGCAGGTTTTTCGCTCCACGCCGGACGCCTATTACGAGTGGCACCAGGCGTTCAAAGTGGGCGAGACGTACGTGCTTTCCATCGAGGTCGGCGCCAACCGTGGAGCACGCTGGCGGCCCGTGTTGGCGGTAAGCCGTGATCCAGTGCGTGGTTGGAAGCAGCTTGACGTGGACACGATGCTTCAAACCGGGTGGCGTGGACTCTATGACGACCATACGCTCTATCACGTCGCCACGCCGGCGCTCTACCAAATCGAAGGAAAGTGGTATCTCTTCGCCCAAGCCTGCGGGAAGCCGGCCAACGACAATTACATCGACGGCGCCTGGGAAATGTGGTGCGTCGAGTGCGGCCGCACCATCCGCACCCTCCCTGGTTGCGCCGATCTGAATGTTCCCTAATGTCTTGCCGCCGCATCTTCCAAAAGGTGCTTGTCGAACCAGTCAGCGAGCGTGGGGATGTCGAGCGCGATGGTCAGCCAGCCATGTCCGCAGCCGTGCTTGACCACGAGTTCCGCCGGCACGCCGGCTTCCTTGAATCGGGCGATGATGCGCTTCGACTGCTCGATCGGCACCAGCGGGTCCGCGTCGCCGTGGATGATCAAGGTTGGCGCCGAATCCTTGCTTACACGGTTCAATGGCGAGATCTGCCGCCCGATCTCCAGCCGCCGGGCGGGATCCGTAATCTGCACGTAAGCCCTGGTCTTCGGGTCCAACTCGCGGAACTCGAAGGGGGCTTTGAAGCCGGCCAGTGTGCCGGTTCCCAGGGCAACTACGCCCTCCTTGCCGTAGTTGAGGAAATCGGTCGGCGGGAAGAAGCAGGCGACGGCCTGCACGCGGCTGGAAACCCGTTCGATGGGATCGGCGGCCTTCGGGTCGCCCGTGCTTCCCGCCGTTCCGATCATGAGCGACAAGTGCCCGCCCGCCGAGCCCCCGGTGATGCCAATTCGCTGCGGGTCGATCTTGAACTGCTTGGCGTGAAAGCGGACGTAGCGCACGGACCGATTCAAGTCCGCGACTGCGTCGGGGATGGTATAGCGCGGCTGGCTGCCGTGGACGACGGCGAAAACCGTGTAGCCGCGTTTGAGAAACTCCAAGACAAATCCCGGGTTGATCGCTTCGTGCGCGGAGAAGAAGCCGCCGCTGATAACCCAGACCACCGCGGCGCGGTTGGTCTTGTCCTTGGGCGTGAGGACGTCCATCGTCAAGGCCATGCCGTCCTTGCGGCCGTAGATTACGTCTTCTTTCCGGTCGAAGGCCGGCAAATCCTCCGCCGGAACCTGCGCGGCACCGGCCAGAAGAGAGAAGAAGGCGCAGATAGTCCAGACGTACAAAGAAGACACGCGAGTTTTGGGAGTCATCGTTTCTCCAGGCTCATGGCGGTCGGGGGAACTTTTGGTTAGCTTAACATTACACGACGGGCATTATGCGGGATGGATGGACATGATGTCAAACGCTGTAGATGGCATCCAGGAAGGCTCCAGGACGAGGCAAAGTCGATCCAGAACCGATCCAGCCGAGGCTCCAGGATACTGTCCTTTGGGTGCGACATGCACCGTTTCATATTCCTTTCTCCTAGTTTCCTTTCTTATCACCTGTTGCCACATTACCCGTGTCGGCGCGCCGATCCCAGCCCTCACCCCCCTCGCGGCTGTCCGAATGCAACAGAATGCAACACTTTTCGCGTTGTATCGTGCTTCGCCTTTCATTTTTCTGTCCCGGTTTTTTCTGTCGAAACATCCTGGTCCCCGACCACCGGCCTCTGGTGCATATCGCGGCGTTTCGCCGCTGGAATTTTTCTTCGAGATTTGAAGATCGAGTTTCTGCCTTGTTTATGGCCATTTCTGCGGCAAGTACAGACCTTGAACGGACCTTGCGCGGACCTTGAACGAACCTTGAATTGACATTGAACGGACACCTTGGATGAACCCAGACCGACGCCAGGATTTCCCGCCTTCGGGTGGTTATGCACCACGCCGGCGCGGAGCAAGGAACATGGAGCCACGGATGAAACGCGGACGGAACACGGAATCAAATCCGCGTTCCTTTCGTGTTCCATCCGTGCCGCTCCAGCTCTGTTCATGCTGATCCCTCATCTCTCATCCTTCCGCCCTCCCTCTCCCTCGCCCTCCGGGAGAGGGTCGGGGCGAGGGCTTTTCCCGCCATTGTACCACACATCTCAATTGTTGTCAACAGTTCTTTACACATATCGTTCATCACCCGCCGCAACTCCTTGTGCCGCAACGCTTTAGGTTGCCTGACATTTGTTTGCGGCGCACGGCGTGGTATTCCGCCGCCACCCCGATTCGTCGCCGAAAGTCCTTGCTGGCAAACAACTTGGAAAAATCGGCCTGGGCACGCGGTTTTGGAGCGCACTTAAAGAATCAGCGCGTGGCCGCAGGCGATGGCGCGACTGTCATGTCTCGATCCAATCACCTTCCCGACAGCAAATCACGCGAAGCTCCCTGGGCGACGGCGCCGCGCCGCTGCCGGCTGCACGTCTCAGTTGAACCAGATTGTTCCGGCTTGGCTGGCGAGCGAGTCAATTCTCCGACAGCCTTTCGCATTCTGGCCGTATAGTCACCTAGATCATCGGGCGTCCAGACCTCCTGCACGCGCGTCATCTTTTCGCGCCTCGCTATTCGCTCGAACTTGGCAAGCTCCGTCTTAAACGCCGTGGGATCAGCCACTTTGCCGGGCTGAGCCTGCCGGCAGAGATCGGCGTAGAGTATCTGGAGCTCTTCCTCTTCGACTCTCCGCAGGGTCTCAGGGCTTTTCGCCAGTTTCTCGGCTCTCTGGAAACAGAGCTTGCCTTTCGTGATGAAACTCTGGTCGTAGATATCCATTCCGAAGCGGAGTCCCCCGGCGGGGCTTTTCAACTTCCCGTGGTGCTCGTTTTCCCAGAGGTTCCAGAGCAGCATCTGGTAGTCCCAAATCGGTTTTGCCGACTCGTTGTAATAGCCGAAAACGAAATCTTTCATGAGCGATCGGGTACCAAGGCTCGGATCCCACAACTGCTTAGCCCACACCCAGCAGCGCATCGGCTCGTCGGCGCCTCCGGGAGACAGATCAGCGCCCTGCAGCATCACGCCCTTGGCGCTATGGGCAACGAAGAATCGGATGTCATCCGCCACGACCTGCCAATTCGGCATGGGGGCGGGAAAGTTGCTGAAGTTGACGGTGTAGTCCCAGATATCAATATTGGCGCCAATCGCGGCCCACTTCTTCATTCTCGATTGGAACTGCTGGGTCCCCTCGACGGTGAGGAACGGCTCCGACCACGCGTGGCTGTCGGTGCAAAGCTCGATAGCCACATTCTTGTGTGGGCGGATGTGCTTCGGTGGGGCTGAAGTATCGAGGTAGGCAAGCGTGGAAATGGTGATGTTCGGGTAATCCCTGCCGACGCTATCGGCGACGGCATTCACAAAGTTGAGCAACGGTCCCGAACTGCTGCCTTCAGCCTTGGCGACAGCCGCGCATTGCGGACAATCGCAACTACCCCAGGAATCGTTTTGCGAAACGCTGATGATGCTCGCGCTGCGGCAAACGCCCAGCGCGCGCTTTACGTTGTCGGCAACCGTTTTCACGGCATCGGGATTGCTGTAGCAAACCTGGTGCGGATCGCGCTTGCCGTGGTACATCGCGAAGTAGTTCGGATGATCTTTGAAATAATGATCTGGCGGCAAAAGCTCGCCCAAGGTGTGGACGAACATTGCGTAAGATTGGTTGCCGCCCCACTGCACGGGAATAGTCGCATAGGGAGAATTAGTTCGGTTCTTGAGCGACCACGAGGAATCGAAAGCATCCCAGTAAAATGGGTCTCTGATGCTAAGCTGCGGTACGTAGGAACGCTTTACCGGACGGAACTCGAGCGTTCGCATGTCCGGAATTCTCTGGCAGGACGGGGTATACCACCTGCAGCCGAGATCTTCCTCAAGCAGCGCATAGACGGCATTGATCGGCCCTCTGGTGGCTCCGCCGGTCAGGAAGAGATCGGCGCCTATCTCATCGATCGCATAGCCTTCGTCTCCGAGCTTTGCCTTGCCTATTTTAGAGCCCGATGATGCCAGCAGCCGGGTGTCACCGATGCTTATGAACTTGCCTTTTATGGCTCCGCTATCAGGCTCCATCACGGTAGTGAACCTGGCGCCGGTCGTGCAGCCCAGCCACTGAGCCAGGTCATCGGCCGCCTTCTGCTCCTCGGTCGATGGGGCTGTTGGAATCAGAATGGTGTAAAGAGCCTTGCCATCCCGCGCCAGCGTGATTTCATCGCCAGGAACGCCTTTCGGCTTCATGGAGTTTTCCCAACACGGATCTGGTTCTGCTGCAACTCCGGCAGCAGCGGATGCAATCAGCAGAAATAAGAGCACTAAGGTATTCTTCACGGTAAGTCTCCTTTTACATTAACGCGCCCTACTCATCGCTCTTTTTTAATGTGCGCCGCCATATCGCACCTTTGGCATGGCCGCCGGTTCAGCATCGCGGATGACCCGGCCGCCGTGGGATTGGCCGCGCCCGGCGCTCTTCCGGGGCCTGAAGAGAGCCCTGATGTCGATTACGCCGCCGAAAGCAAACCATGCCGCACAGGGCAGAGCGAAAGCGCTGGCAATCAGAATAGCCACACGCCAAAACGTTGTCCAGGCACGATCCGACATCGAATAGAGCAGGTTGATAGCACTGAAAACGATAAGCCAGAAGATGTTCCTGACAGAAAACCTGATTTCCTTCAGGCGTGAATGCAACTCGGGAAAAGGTGGCCCATTGGGCCGAGGAGCATTACTCGGGGCGACGAGTGTTCCCAGGGCAGCGCCACACTTGACTTTGTGCCCTTCCGCCGGTATTCAATTGTTTCGGCGGGATATCCAGACTACAATCGGTTTGGCTCTCGCACGGGTCAGGGGACTCGTGCGATAGCGAGGGGACAGCTATCGACGAAGGGGGGACTCGCAATGAACATTTTCAAACGGTCCGCGGCAATTGCTCTTCTGGCAATCGCCGCAAACATTGACCCCGGCAAGACTTGGGGCGCGTCCGATACCTGGGAAGCGGCGTCCGGCGACTGGTCGACGGCCTTAAATTGGAGCGGCAGCGCCGTCCCAGCGGCCGGCGACACGGCCTTCATATTCAATAGCGGGATCGCCACCGTCAGTCAGCCGAATGCGGCTTGCGACACGCTTTTTCTGGGCACCAACGCCGGCAGCGGATCGCTGCAAATGAACGGCGGCAGCCTTTCCGTCGGGTCCACGGAGTACATCGGCCTTTCCGGCACGGGCAGCTTCACGCAGTCAGGGACAAGCGGCGCCCTGACGGGGTACATGTACGTTGGATACAACGCCGGCGACATTGGAACGTACAACTTGGGCGGCAATGCCCAGCTTTCCGCAGCGACTGAGTTAATCGGCGTCAACGGCACGGGCAGCTTCACGCAGTCGGGCGGGACCCATGCGGTGTCCGGCACTATGTTCATCGGATTCGCGGCCGGCAGCAACGGATCGTACAACCTGAGCGGCGGCCAGCTTTCCACGCCCGGGGAATACCCCGGCTTCTCCGGAGTCGGCGGCTTCACGCAGACGGGCGGAACGAATGCGGTCTCCTACTTGTACCTTGGAGACAATCCTGGCGGCAGCGGGAGCTATGACCTGGGCGGCGGCGGCCGGCTGCTCGCAACGGGCGAGTACGTCGGCAACGGCGGCGGTCCCGACGGCGGCGTTGGCGTCTTCACGCAGACGGGCGGAAGCAACGCGGCGACTACCGTCAGCGTCAACGGCGGCTACTATCTGCTGGGCGGGGGCCTGCTGCAGCCGGCGGGCGGCAGCACTATCCAAGTCAACAACGGCGGCTTGCAAGTCAACGGCGGGGTCCTCGATTGCACGAATGCGGCCACCATCGTGGCCGGCAGCGGTTCGCTCTTGGATTTCTCCAGCGGCGTCGTCAACACGGAGAACACGTCGCTATACGTCGCCGCCAATTCCCTGCTGATCGTGGCCCAGGGGTTCGATTCGGCTACCTCGTTCCCCGCCGGGTATACCAACCTGGGCCTCACGCACACCTCGGGAACGACCTTGAACGTGCCGGACGGCACAGGATTCGGCGGATGGGCGCGATCGCGGACCCGGTCGCCTGCCAGGGGAATATCACCGCCAACCCGGGCGGCTGGATCAACCTGGAGAACGGATTGGCGATCTCGGGCACGGCACAAGTCAACTTGGGTTCCGGAGCGCTGACCGTCAACGACTCGACTTCGGGCATGAGCGGTGCCGGCGCATCCGGACTTGTTACGGGCACGATGCTCATCGGCGTATCGGGCACGGGCAGCTTCAAGCAGTCGGGGGCAAGCAGTGCCCTGACGTCCTTTATGTACGTTGGATACTACGCCGGCGATATTGGAACATACAACTTGAGCGGCAGCGCCGCGTTTTCCGCAACGAACGAATTGATCGGCGTCAACGGGACCGGCGGCTTCATGCAGTCTGGCGGGACGCATTCGGTTTCCAGCGCTCTGTTCGTCGGATTTGCAGCCGGCAGCAACGGATCGTACACCTTCAGCGGTGGCCAACTTTCCGCGGCAGGGGAATACGTCGGCTTCTCCGGAAGCGGCGGCTTCACGCAGACCGCCGGAACGAATGCGGTCTTTTTCTTGGACCTTGGGTCCAATCCCGGCGGCAGCGGGACCTATAAGCTGATGGGCGGCTTGCTGCAGGTTTCGAGTCTGCTCGAGGGTTCTGGCAGCGCCGATTTCAACTTCAGCGGCGGCACATTTCAGGCTGCGTCCACCTTTGCGGCCAACATGCCGATCACCCTCGCCGCGAGCGGGAGCTACGCGGTTTTCGACACCAGCGGCAACACATTGACCCTTGCCGGCCAGCTTTCCGGTCCCGCCGGATTGGAGGAGACTGGGGCCGGCACGCTGATTCTCAGCGCCAGCAACACGTACCGCGGCGGCACGACGGTCGAAGGCGGCACGCTGATCGTGGCCGACAACGAGGCAATTTACGACGGGACCAACCTGGCCGTCGGCACGGACTTGTCCGCGTTCGGCACGCTGATTCCGTTGCACGCGGCGGTTGCGCGGGCGCCGGAACCAAGCACGCTCGTGCTGTTTGCGGCGGGCGCGATTGCGGGATTTGCCGTCTGGCGGACGAGGAAACGGCTTGGAGCTTAAGGACGAATTCGCGTTCGTCGCCGGGCCGGGCGGCGAACGCGAATTCGGCAAGGCTAGCGTAACCTGGCGTTTTGGCGGTATAGAACATTGCAACACATGCCTTCCTGCTTCCCGTTGCAAACGCCAAAACTCAGCGTGATCAGCGTACGGCCGCGGGCGATCGCGGCCAGGTGTCCCATATAACTCCCGCTTGACTCGCCAGTTCTTCTGGGTTTAGAGTAAGTCCTGCGGGAAATCAAATCTCGTGTCAACAGTATCAGTAGGAATGATCTTCCATGCACCGCCGCCACGTGATCTTTGCGATCATCTTGTTGCTGCTTGCAGCACCAGCCGCGCACTGTGAAGACGCCGTAAAAGTCGGCGATCGCATCGGCAAGCTGGAGTTCACGGACATCCGCTCGTTGCCGCGCACGTTGGACGACTTCGGCAAGAAGAAGGCGTATGTGCTGGTGTTCACCAGCGCGAGTTGCCCGCTGGTGCAGCGCTACTTGCCGACTCTGAAAGCGCTGGAAAAAGAATACCGCGGCAAGGATGTGCAATTCGTCGCCGTCAACGCGGCCGAGGAAGATTCTATCGTCGCCATGGCAACGCAGGCGGTGCAGCACGAAGTGGAATTCCCCTTCGTCAAGGACTTTGGCGGTCTCTGCGCCCGAGCCTTGGGTGTGCGCCGCACGCCGGAAGCGGTCGTTCTCGACGGGGAGAAACGCGTGGGATATCGCGGGCGGATCGACGATCAATACCGTCTCGGCGGCGTGCGCAAGGAACCGACGAGCCGCGATCTGCAAGCGGCACTCGAAGCGGTGCTTGCGGGGCAGAAGGTAGCCAATCCCGAGACCGAAGTAGACGGCTGTCCGATCACTTTCCCCAAAGAGCGCAAGCCGAAGGAAGTTACCTATGCCGGAGATGTCGCTCCGATTCTACAGAAAAACTGCTGCGAGTGCCATCGCGGCGGCGGCTCGGCCCCGTTTTCGCTCACCAGCTACAAAGCTGCGTCGTCACGGGCGGAGATGCTGGCGGAAGTCATCTCGCAGCAGCGCATGCCCCCCTGGTTCGCCAGCGACGATTTCGGACCGTTCGTGAATCGGCGCGGCCTGTCGGATGAGGAGCGCACGACGGTCATTGACTGGGTGCGCTCGGGAACACCTCAAGGCGACATCAAGAAAGCGCCTGTTCCACCCAAGGAGCCGGCGAGAAAGGAGAGCAAATGGTTGATCGGCACGCCCGACTTGGTTTTGAAGTCCGACGAGTTGAAGTTGCCCGCCGCGGGAGACATCCCTTACCAATATGCGGTGCTTCCCCATGTTTTCCTGGCCGATACCTGGATCCAGGGCGCACAAATCCTGCCGGACAATCCGCGCGTTCTGCATCACGGCAATATGGGATACGCCAATGTCGTTGAGGGATTCAATGAGGCGAACTTCATCATAGGCGTCGTTCCAGGTGGTGAACCGATGGCCCTGGACCCTGGGATCGCCTACTGCATCCCCAAGGGATCGGTCCTCGGACTACAGCTCCATTTCGTCGCCACGGGCAAGCCGGAGAAATGCCGCGTTTCCGTGGGACTGCGCTACCCGCGCGAGGTCGTGCAAAAACGCCTGCGCAGCATTCAGCTCACGGACCACAAATTCGCGATTCCACCGGGAGCGCCGGCCCACAAAGTCTCTGCCAGCCGAGTGTTGGATCGCGACATCCTTGGAGTCGGCATGTTTTCGCACATGCACCTCCGCGGCAAGGACATGACCTTCACGGCGTATCTGCCCGACGGCAAAACAGACACGCTTCTGATTATTCCGAATTACAACTTTTCCTGGCAGCTTCCCTACCGCTGGGAGACCGGCAAAATGCAGTTGCCGAAGGGGACGCGCCTGGAGTGCGTCGCGCACTACGACAACTCCCCGTTCAACCCTTACAATCCCGACCCGGCGGCCACCGTCCGCAACGGCCCGCAAACGTACCAGGAAATGATGTACGGCTTCTTCTTTTACACCGACGCACACGAGCAACTTGGGCTGCACATCGATCCAAAGACGGGGAACGTAGAGAAGAAGAGTGAACAGAAGTGATCAACATATGATCAGCAACTTCGGCGGCAACATTTGTTTCACCCCGCGCGAGCTGTTGACGCCGGCCACGGAAGCGGAAGTCCTTGCGATTCTCGACCGTCGCGCCAGCGGCAAGGTGCGCGTGGTCGGGGCGTTGCACGCATGGAGCCCGTTGGTTTTCTGCGAGGACGCCCTCGTTGATCTGCGGCACTTTGACCGCGTGGAAGTCGAGCGCGGAAACGACGGCGCGGTGTGGGCCACCGTCGGAGGCGGCTGCCGAATCAAGGATCTGCTGAGGCAATTGCATGCCCTGTCGGACGCAACCATTCCCACCCTGGGATTGATCACGGAGCAAACGATCGCCGGCGCCATTTCCACTGCCACGCACGGATCGGGAAAGCAATCGCTCTCGCACTACATGGAGGAGTTGCGCGTTGCGGCCTACGATGAGGCGGGCAAGGCCAAAATCTACTCGTGGAGCGAGGGAGACGAACTGCGTACCGTCCGCTGCGCCTGGGCTGCATGGGAATTATTCTTGCCGTCCGCTTTCGCTGCATCCCGCGATACGATGTGGAGGAGACCATCGTTCCCTGCGCGACCTTGGAGGAAGTGCTGGCGCAGGAAAGCGAATTCCCCTTGCAACAGTTCTATCTCATTCCCCACCGTTGGGACTTTGTCGTGCAGCGCCGCCGGGTCGCGCAGGACTTTCGGCCACGCCGGCGCTGGTCCGCGAGATTGTATCGGCTGTGGTGGTTTCTCTTCATCGACATCGGCTTGCATTTGGCGATCAAGCTGATGACATCCGTCCTGAAAAGTGCGGCTTTGATGCGGTTTTTTTACCGACACGTTCTTTCGGAACTGATCCTCAAGAACACGACCGTGGTGGACCACGGCGAACGAATGCTCGTGATGGAGCACGAACTCTTCAAGCATCTGGAAATCGAAATCTTCGTGCCCGACAGACATCTTCCGCGCCAACCGCGCTGATCCGGACCGTTCTGGAAACGTTCGACGGAACGGCCAACGCGCCAGCAGGCGAAATCACCGCGGAGATCGAGAACATCGGAATGCATGATGAGCTCCTGCAACGGCGAGGATCTTTCACGCATCATTACCCCATCGCCTTTCGGCGCGTCTTGCCCGATGACGCATTGATCTCGATGACGAGCGGTACAGAGGCCAGCGGCGCCGGGGGCCCCTACTATGCGATCAGCTTCATTACGTACGTCGAGCCGCGCGACCGCTTTCTCGAGCTGGCGTCTTTCCTGGCACGCAGCATGACCCGGCTCTTTCAGGCCCGATTGCACTGGGGCAAGTATTTTCCCTTGGGCAAGTCGGACGTCGAAAGGGTCTACCCGCGTTTGCCGGAATTCCGCGCACTTTGCCGGCAGGTCGATCCGAACGGCGTGTTCCGCAACGACTTCACCGAGCGCGTGTTTTGATGTGCCGCTCTATGCCGGTCAGCGGACCTCGACGGGTCGCTTGCCTTATCCGCGGCCTGCGGTGTATACTTCGTGCATCTAGGGCGTTGCTAATCACCCAGTGCAACCATGAGATCCGCCGCATTCTTGCTTCTGCTTGGGATGGCGTCGATCGCCGCCGGGCAAACCGTTAGTTTCAACATCAACACCTCCCAAACCGAAGCCATTTCGCCGTATATCTACGGCATCAACGGGACCTCGCTGGGCAACTACAACGACCCCACGTTCGAACGGACCGGCGGCAACCGGATAACCGCCTACAACTGGACCAACAACTACTCCAATGCCGGCAGCGACTACTTCTACGAGAACGACAACTTCTACAGCAGCAGTACTTCGGCCGGCGCTGGCATGGCGGCGGCGATCAACCCCGCGATGAGCGCCGGCGCGGGCATCGTGGTCGGCGTGCCGATCAATGGCTATGTCTCCAAAGACGACCTCGGCGGCAGCCAGGACGTTAGGTACTATCCGGGCACCACCACTTTCGACCCCAACTGGCTTTCCGACCGCTTCGTGCCGGAGCTGCCGTCGAAGTCGCTGGCCGGGGCCGGGGCGTTCACGCTCACCCCAAGCCCCAGCAGTTCCGTCGTCTACGAAGACGAGTTCGTCAACTGGGTGAAGACCGAGTATCCGCAGGGGTTCACGACCAACACCACGACGCCTATCTGGTTCGAACTGGACAACGAGCCGGACCTGTGGGCCTCGACTCACGCTGAGATCCGCCCGATCATTCCCGGTTCGGTTTCGGCCTCGAACCCGTTGGGCACTCCGGAACCCGTTACCTATGCCGAGTTGATCGCCAAGAGCACATCCTACGCGATGGCGATCAAGGCCGTAGCGCCGAACGCGAAAATCTTCGGGCCCGTGAGCTACGGATGGGAAGGTTACACCACGTTGCAGGACGCCCCGGACAGCGGCACGGACGGCGACTTCTTGACGTATTACCTGAACCAAATGGCGGCCGCCAGCCAGGCCGCCGGCGTCCGCCTGATCAATGCGCTGGACTTGCACTGGTATTCCGAGGCTACTGGGGCAGGAATACGAATCACTACCGCGGACGCGGGCTACAGCGGGGGCACGTTGACGGCGCTGCAGACCGCGCGCATCCAGGCCCCACGATCCCTGTGGGATCCGACGTACACCGAGACAAGCTGGATCACACAATACTCGACGAACGGGCCAATCTACCTCCTGCCGCGCGAGCAGGCCAAGATCAACGCTACGGCCGCCACCTACGGCAGCCAGTACACGGCCAACCAGATCTCGATCAGCGAGTACAACTACGGCGGCGGCGACGACATCTCCGGCGGCATCGCCGAGGCCGACGTGCTGGGCATCTTTGGCGAGGAAGGCGTGCTCTCCGCCAACGAGTGGCAGCTTAACAGCAACGAGTCGTTTATCGGCGGCGCGTTCCAGATGTACCGGAACTACGACGGCAAGGGCGGCGCCTTCGGCGACATCTCCTTGTCCACCAGTGCCGGAAACCTGACCAACGCTTCCAGCGCCTCGCTCTATGCCAGCGACTATTCGACGAATTCCGCCCGCATGACCCTGGTGGCGATCAACAAAACCACCGGCAACCTCACCGAGCAGCTTGCGCTTCCCACAGCCCCGGACGGCAAGCCGTTCACGACGGCCGCAGTTTACGAACTGACTTCCGCGAGTTCCACGCCGCAGTTCGTCGAAAACTTCGTCATCACCAATACGGCCAGCCTCAGCTATACCATGCCGGGCTATAGCGTCACCACGATTGCCCTGAGCGCGGCGCCGGTCACCGTTTGGGCGGCGGCCGTTAGCGGAAACTGGAGCGCGCAGGGCAACTGGACGGGCGGCGTGCCCAACGGCATTGGGGCGGTGGCCGAGATCAACGCCGCGACAAACTCGTCGCTGACGGTCACGATTAACGAGCCGGCGACTCTCGGCATGTTGCTGTTGGGCAATTCGGCCAGCGCGACGGCAGGGTACACGCTCAGTGGCGGGGGAAGCAATACACTGACCTTCAACAACGGCGGCAACGGCGCGGCAATCACGGTGACCGGCGGCACGCACGCGATCACGGCTCCGGTTGTGCTGTCCGACAATCTTCAGATTAACGGTGCGAACACAGGGTGGACGCTCTCGTTCGGCACGGCCGGCATCAACTCGGGCGGCTACGCACTGACGATGAGCGGCAACGGCGCCTTGGTACTTGCCGGCCAGAACAACATCAATACGCTCAACACGAATGCCGGTGGCGTCACAGTCAACGGCGGCACGGTCGGCACGTTCAACTACGACTCGGCCACTACCAGCGGCTCGATCGGCGCGGGCACGGCGGTCACCGCGATTAACGTAAATGCCGGCGGGGTCGTCGTCAACGGCGGCACGATCGGCTCGTTCAACCTCGATACCGGCGCGGGCACGAGCACGATCGGCCTCGCTGCCAGCGTTGGAACGATCAGCGTCAATGCCGGCACTGTGTATTTCAATAGCACGCAGCCCAGCGGCTCACTGAGCCTGCCCGGCGGCAGCACGGGGACGGTAATCGTCGGACCGCTCAGTGGCGGCCGGCGGCCTACGGTGGCCACCGCCGATTTCAGCGCCACGCCCGTCACGGGCACGGTCAATGCCGCCAATCCGCTCACCATCACCGGCACGCTAAAGCTGCCCGGCGGCATGTCTGCGACAATCAGCAACGGGTCTACGTTCACCGCGACGGGCGCCAACCTGGCGAACATCGCCGCGCCCAGCACGCTTGGACTGAGCGGCGGTACGCTGACTTTTCCCACGGGCGCCGCGCCGCAGAGCATCGGCGTTCACTGGAGCAGCTACGCGGGCAGCTTCTCCTCCACGATCAGCGGCACCGACGGTTACGCGCCACAGAGCCACTGGACGAATCTCACCGCCAACTGGTATTCGGGCGGAACATCGAGTCTTGTCAACAGCGGCGGCTCGGCCACTACCGTGGCCGTGACCAGCAATCTACCGACATCCAACGGCACCTACTGGTATGCGATCGGCCATCAGGCGGGCGTCGACAATCTGCTGGTCGGGCCCGGCGGCGGCTACGGCGCGATTCCGAACGCCATCACCGGCATCCCTTACGCGAGCTATGAAATCATCGCGTACTTGAACAACTACAACAACGCCGGCGGGGCCTATTCCGTTTGGCTCGACGGCAATCCCGTCAGCAGCAGCCCGACCGACGCCGCTGCCGCCGGCAGCCGCTACTACTACGGAGCGACCTACACGAATTCCGCCGGCTTCGTCCTGATGACGAACAACAGCAGCG
The DNA here is from genome assembly GCA_963780045.1 of uncultured Planctomycetia bacterium. GTDB lineage: Bacteria > Planctomycetota > Planctomycetia > Pirellulales > Thermoguttaceae > JANXQG01. Next base: position 998,183 of record CAVZZZ010000001.1, read on the forward strand.
CCTCGACCTACGGCGACGCTAACACGGTAATCTGGACCGGGCTTAGCGGATCGAGCCAGACGCTTTGGACAGAGGGATGGAGCGCGACCGGCGCCAACGACAGTAACGCCAACGAAGGAATCACCGGATTCCAAATCGTCGCCACCACCGCGCCCGCGTACGTCGATCTGCCGGCGACCTCCATTTCGGCCACTTCCAGTTCCACGCTCGATTTCGGCGAGACGGGGACCCCAAGCCAATATCACTCGTTGGGCGCCTTGAGCCTGACCGCCGGCACGGGCAGCGGCACTCGGCTTCAGCTCCAGCACGGCCTGAACGTCAACTTCAACGGCATCTCCGCGGTTTATCCACCGGGAGGGAGCGGCGCAGTGTCCGCTAGTATTTCGGGCGGCGCTTCTGCGCCGGTGATCAGCCTGGCCGCCAGTTCCGGCATCAGCGTCGATCCGAACGTGACATTGACCATTGGTTCGCCGATCGGCAATCCGCAGAGCGGCGCTACCGTCCTGACCAAGATCGGCGCGGGCACGTTGATCCTCAGCGGCACCGACAGCTATACCGGCGGCACGATCGTGGAGGCGGGCAAGGTCATCGCGACCAGCCCCGCGGCGCTAGTGACCGGCGGCAATCTGATGGTGGGCGCGGAAGCAACTTCAATCTTCGCGCCGTTCGCTCCCGCCAGCCAGCCGACTGCTGTGCCTGAGCCCGGCACCCTGTTTATGCTCGGCGCTGGCCTTTTCGCCTTTCTGCTCGTCGCTTGGACGAGACGATACTGGTTTCTCCGCGACGAAGTACTCGACAACCCTCCCTTTGAACGGAGTTCGGAACGCGTAGCCTCCCGAACTCGTGAAACGGATCGACGAGACGGCCACATTGCGCTGGGCGGCCGCCTGCAGCCAGTTGCGGATTTCGTCGGTAGATTCCACGCGTCGACTGATGAGCACGCCGGACTTGAGGATCGGCAAAATGGCCCGATAACTTGCCTCACTGCCGTCTTGATACCGGCAAGTCACCGCGAGCATTGCCGGCGAGAGCGCAACGGACGTGAGCTGGCCCAGCAAGGAACGATCCACGTCAAGCGACAGGTAGAGCAGGTTATTCGTTGCCGGAATCGGCAGCTCTTGATCCAACGTCAGCGTGACCTCGTGTTCCGCCACGGCGACCAGTCGACGCCGGTGCGGCGTGCGCTTCAGCACGAAGACGCTTTGGCAATCGCCGTCAAGCCCGTACGGCCGGGCGATCGCCGGCATCGGAAGTTTGAACTCCGCATCAAAAGCGTAATTCTCCAGCAGCGCGATTTTGGCGAGCGATTCGTCCCAAGCCGCTGGACGGTTACTGAATGCATTCGACCGACTGCACAAATAGAGTATATTGTCTGGTGCATTGGTCGAATCGAGATACCGGGCGTTCAGACCATCCAGATTCGACGTGTATGTCGTGTAAGATTGCGGAACAGGGCGCGGCCGGTAATTCAGGCGACTAACGACCGCGAGCGACGCTTCCCACGGCATGACGTCGACAGACGACGTACCGATTCGCTCCCGAATTCCCGCGGGAAGACGAACCTCGGGGTAGCTATTGCCAAGCGTGTCCGCCAAAGCGACACCGTCCCGGCGCCACTCTTGCGAAAACGCTTGCCGCACGTAAGCAATGGGCGTCTGTTCGATCCACGCGCCGGGACCGACAAGAAGCGCTTTGGCGGCAAGTAGGGCGATCGCGTAAAGAAGGCTAGCGAGCAAGAGACGCCGTACCCCGCTCGTGCCGCGCCATGCGACCAGCCATACGGCCAGAAGCAGAGGCAGGGCCGCCGGAAACTGTTCGACGTGAAGCAAGTCCGCGCGCGTATACGCGTTCTTGTACAACAGCAAGAGCGCCGCGGCAACCAGCGGAAAAAGCATAGCTTGATCGCGCCAAGGAAGCCGCCGACGGCTCGCTAGCGCGACGACGCCGGCGGCGAGCACGAAGAACGCGGCGAGCGCCCAGCGGAGCCAGCCGGCGTAGGGGCTGTCGCCGGGAGATAGCGCCATCGCCTCACTGTATCCGGCGATCAATTCGATTCCCGATTGTACGTAAGCGACCAATTCGACGTGCCAGAAAGCGGCCGCGAGCCAAACGAGCAATGGGAACCCAAGCAGCATTACCGCGCCCAGAATCCGTCGCTCGCGGTACGCCAGAAGCGCCGTCGCGTACGCCGGAACCAAGATTAGCGCCACCAGCCCGTAGTTCAACTTCGCAAAAACGAGCACGATTGCGGCAATCAGGCTGGCGGCGGCCGCCGATGGCCGCCCACGGTCGTACGTTCGCCATAGCCAAAAGCAGAGAACGGTAAAGAGCACGACCGAAGGGCTCATCACCATGCAGCACCTGGTCACAAATGCCAGCCCGATAAGCATAAGTATATCCGCGCGGCTCGGCCGCCTCGGCAGCAAATCGCGGTAGACGGACAACAGGCTGCATAGAATAAATAGATCGTACAGCAACAATATTGCCTTGCTTACAGGCGCACGGATGAGAAGATAACCCAAGGGGCCATAAGTGAAGACAAAGTCGCGGCCGAAGGTCTTTCCGTCCAACACGGCCATTTGCAAGGCCAAATGCCAGGAGGGAGCAATGCCCATGTCCGGCTTCGCCGCGAACTCGCCCGGCAACGACCAGCACGCCGCGATTGCAAGGAGCAAAAATCGAACCTTCGGCGAGTGGAACCAAGGCGACCTGGGAGCGTGTACGAAACGGCATCGATCCGAAATTCGATTCGAAGGCAAGCGAACAGCGCTAACGGATTCCCGGGCAACCGGCAGATGCATGGAATCAAAGGTGTCACAGGTCCGTCTGCGTCTAGCCGCGGTACGGTCCCGTCTTCCAGTGCCGGTCCGTCAAGAACGTAACTACTGCCAAGATTATACGTTAGGACGCTGAAAGGCGGCAATTCCCCAAACGACAGTTTCATACACGTGAAAAACTCGCGTATACACCGTTTTAACAACCGATAATAGAGGCATTACGTACCGCTACAAGTCGAGCACGGAGCAAGAGAGGCTTGCTGGCGCCACGATCGCCAAGCGGCGGAACGTTGACCTCCATTCTTGCGTCGCACCCGCCAAGCGGCGGCAATTGCGGCGGCGGCCACGAGCGCCCACGTTGCCGGCTCCGGCACCGCAGCAGGCGCGGCAGGGGACGCCGGAGCCTCACTCACCGTGCCGAAGAGCGCGGCGTTGCCGACGGTCAAGTTCGACCCGTCGGCAAACGCCTCGTTGTTGGTGGCAATCAACGTGCCGCTCGCCACGGTCGTTCCGCCCAAGTAGACGTTCGTGCCACTAAGGACGAGCACGCCGGAACCGATCTCTTGCAGCCCTTCGGCGCCGCTGAGGCTGCCGCCCAAATTGATCGTCCCGCTGCTGGCATCGATGTTCGTGGCCGACAAGCCGTTGAGGGTCATCGGCACGGTGGTCGACCAGGGGGCCGAAGAAGCGAGCGTCCCTGAACCGAGCAACACCTGGAGACTGCCCGACGTGGCCGAGACGATGCCGCCGGCGCCGATCACCAGCCGCGAGCCGGCATTGCCCAACGCCACGGTGCCACTGCCGTTCTGCGTGCCGTTGTTGACTGTCTGGCCGAATGAAATACCGTAGACGTTGGCCGTGGCCGAGCTGCCGGCCGAGCCGAGCACTTGGAAGAAACTGGTCGCGGCCGAGTTGGTGCCATAGCACAACTCGACGTACTGGTTGGGCACATTCAACACGCCGCCCAACTGCGTGTACGATCCATTCCCGCTTGAAGCGCCGGTGCCTAACGTAAAGCCGTCGCCTGTGCCGGTCATATTCACTGTTCCCGAATCCTGTTGGAAGGTGCAGCCGTCTCGCGGCGTCCCGGACAGAATAGCGGGGCCGATGGGGCCGATGGCGGCCGAACCGGTGACGTTCAGCACGCCGTTGCTGAATTCGATAACGCCGCCGCCGGAACCGAGGAACGTCGTCGCGTTGAGCACGCCATTTCCGTTGAGGAAAAAGTTGCCCGAGGTGCTGTTGGCGGCGTAGACCGAGCCAGCGTTCATTGTCCCGCCGACCGTGAGGGTCGAGTAGACGGGGGTGCCGAAATAGCCGCAGTTGAGGGTGGTGCCGGGCAGGACGGAAATGACCGCCAACCGCCCTTGCGGGTAGATGCCGTCCTGCAATGTGCCGGTGATGCTCATCGCGCCCCCGCCGAAAGCGTAAATGCCCGAGCCCGATGCGAAAACGTTGCCTGGGGCGTTCATCGGGCCGCTGAACAACAACGTCTGATTGCTGTTGGCGGCGTTGATAAGCGTGCTGCCGCTGCTTGGGTTGAGGGCCGTGGCTGAAGCGATGACGGTCGTGCCGCTGGTGGCATTCATGTTGATGGTGTTGCCCGTCACGTTGAGCGTGCCGCCGTTGATGGCGCCGAAACCGGTGACGCCGGTGCCGCCGACGGAGACGTTGCCCGCATTCAGGGCGACGCCCGCCAGGACCTGCAACTCGCCGCCGGCGTTGACGGTCAGGTTCGTCGCGGCGGTGGGGTTACCCAGCGCGGCCGAGGTCGTCGCCAAGAGGATGCCGTTGGTTACGGTCGTGTTGCCGCTGTAGGTGCTCGAGCCGGCGAGCGTAAGCGTGCCGGAGCCGGCCTTTTTCAGCCCCAGCATGCTGTTGCCGTCGGCGAGCGTGCCGTTAAAAGTAGTGCTGCTGTTGTTGTCGCCGACAGTAAGCGTGCCGCCCGAAAAGCCATTATTGACGACCATGCCCGGCATGGCCCCCGCTGCGCCGGACAATGCGCCGAAATCGGCGGAGAAGCCGTTGACGTCGAGGGTGCCGGCCGACGAGGCGCCGCCGTTGAGAATGACGGCGCCGGCCGCCGCGCCGCCGGGAACGCCCGAGGAGCTGCCCAACTGCAGCACGCCGCCGTTGACGGTGGTGTTGCCGGTGTATGTGTTGCTGCCACCCAAGGTCAGCATGCCCGCGCTGGTAGACATGTGCAGTCCGGCACTGCCAGTCACGTTGGCCGTGATGCTGCCGCTTTCGCCGTCAATCGCCGCGCCGGTTACGTTGAGGGTGCCGTCTTGAATGACGCCGCCTTGGACGCTGACGACGCCCGAAGTTGATTGACTGACCCCGCCGAGATCAAAAGTGCCGCCCGAGTAGACGGTGATACTGCCGCCGTTGGGCAAGGCATTGGCGCTGCCAAGCTGCAAGATGCCGCCGGAGATGTTGGTCCCGCCCGTGAAGGTGCTCCCCGGGCCGCCGACAACCAGCGTTCCGCCTCCGGACATGTTCAGCGCGGCCGGGCCAGCGAGGTTGGCGGTGACAGTGCCGCTCGTAGCCGTGAAGACGGCGGTGCTAGTGAGCGTGCCGTTCTGCACGGTGCCTCCCTGGAAACTAACGGTGCCGGAAGTGGTTTGCGCGTTTCCTCCGAGGTCCAGCGTGCCGCCGGCAAATGCGGTGATGTTGCCGGCCGTGGGCAGTGCATTCGACACTCCAAGCTGTAGCGTGCCGCCATTCACCGTCGTGCCGCCGGCATAGGTATTATTGGCCCCGCTGAGGACCAACTGTCCGCTGGAAACCTCCATCGCCAGCGTGCCGGTGGGAGCACTGTCCTTGATCGTGCCGCCGAAAGTCGAAGACCCGCTGCCGGCGTACTGCAGCGTCGCGAATCCGGTGCTGTCAGTGATGATTTGCCGCGCCGGATTCGCGCCGGCCGCGACCGCCAAACCGCTTACCGCCTGATTGTTGCCGGCCAGATCGAGCGTGCCGTTGCTGACGGCTGCGCCAAAAGTCACCGTGCCGCTGGGCGACAAACCGTTGCCCGCGCCGAGAATGATCGAACCGCCTTGGATGTTGGTTCCCCCGGTATAACTGTTGCCGCCATTTTGGATGGTCAGCGAGCCGGGCCCGGCGACCGTCAGCGCGGTTGCGCCGCCGATCTGCCCGCCACCGGTGAAGGTGTAGTTCTTCGTGCCCGTCACGGTCACCGAGGACGGCGTTAGCGGGTTGCCGCCGTTGGGGTCGAGCGTCACCGTCTGATTGCCCGGCGTGGACGTTGCGTCGAATGTGACATTGTCCAGGGAGGCGAAATAGTCGCCATTGGGATGCTGCGAGCTGGTCCAAGACAAGTTCGACGTGTTGTTCTGGTCCCAAACATCGGTGTTCGAACCGGTGCCCGTCCAGACGAGATTGGCGAAATAGCCGGAAATCGAAAGCGTGATTGAGCTGTTCGTCCCCGTTCCATAATTGATGGCCTCGGTCTGGCGGGCGCCCAACGGCCCGGAATAGACCAATGAAGAACTTGCGTTGGTGAGCGAACCGTAGGTGAAGAGCGTGTAGGAACCGTTCTGCGACAGGCTTCCGCCGGTGGGGTTGACGGCGAGCGTCACGCTGCCGGCCGGCAGCGACAAGTTGCCTGTCACAGCGACCGTGTCATTTCCCGTGCCGCCGGTGGCAGTCGCCAGGTCGTAGGCGATCGTCGCGCCGCTGCCGACGGAAAGCGAAGAGGCGGTAAGCGTGCCGATCGAGCCGGGAAAGGGGCTCGGGCCCGGGGAGAGCGTGGCGCCTGTATTGAGCGTTACTCCGCCGCCCAAGGCGCTGCCCGTGCCGGCCAGCGTGCCGCCCGATTGGACCATCACGCCGCCGCTGCCTGTCAGCGCGCCGTTGACTACCAGCGCGCCGGAATTGACGTTCGTGCCGCCGGAATAGTTGCTGGTGCCTCCCAACGCGAGAACTCCGGTGCCGGAAGGGCTCGTAATCGACAGCGAGTAGCCCGCGCCGCCGTCGGAAATCGGCCCGTTGACCGTCAAAACGCCGCCATTCAACGTGATTGTGCGATTGCTGCCCAACAAAACGGCGCCCGTCCCCAAGTTCAGATTGTTGCTGCCGCCGAACGTGAAGTCGCCGTTCCAGGCTTGCGGCACGTTGCCCAGCGCGACGCCGGCGGTAGTGCTGTCGATGACGCCGCCGTTGATCGTCAACGTGCCGGTTCCCAGGGCCGTATTGCTGTTGATATTGAGGTACGCGCCGGAAGAGAGCGTAACGCCGCCGGAGAAGCTGTTGTTGCCTGAGAGGGTCAGCGGCGCCGCGTTGAAGCTGCTTACGGACACCGAACCGCTGCCGCCGATCGAGCCGGAAAACGTCTGCGGCTGCGGATTCTCGAAGACCATCGAGCCGTTGTTCGTGACGGGGCCGGGCAGCGAGCCGTTATTGCTTCCGCCATCTCCCAACTGCAGCACTGCGCCGGAGAGCGTCGCTCCGCCGCTGAAACTGTTGTTGGTGCCAGTGACTTCCAACGTACCGGGACCGTTGACGACCACGCTACCGGAGCCGCTCACGGTGTTGCCGTAAGGCACCGTATCGGAACTGGGGATGTTCAAGAGCACGACCGTACCGCTGGCGGTGCTGATATTGCTCGCCAGCGCGCCGATGTTCGCCGTCCCGTCGCCTAGTTGCAAAGTGCCGCCGGTTACCGAAATGTTGCCCGTATAGTTGCTGGCCGGACTGGTCAACGCCAGGACATTGGCGTTGATCTTGGCCAGGGCGCCGGACCCGGTGAGCGGGCCGGCCAAGGTGATGTTGCCGACCGTGGTGTCGATGGTCACCGTGCCCGCGGAAATGTTGGTGCCGCCCGTGTAGGTGTTGCTGCCGGTAAGCAAGAGATTCCCGCCTTTATTGATGAGCGAGCCGGGACCGGAAATGGGGCCCGGGTAAGTGAAGCTGTCGGTGTGGTTGAAGATCAGCGTCCCGCTGTCGCCGATGGACAAACTGGCCAGCGTCTCGCCGCTTCCGCCGCTGCCGATTTGCAGCGAGCCGGCGGTGATATTCGTCGGCCCCGTGTACGTGTTTGCGCTGTTCGAGATGACCATCAGCCCGCTGCTGGCCGACATGGTGACGCTGCCGACGCTCGGCCCGAGAGGACCATACAGTTCGACGTAACAGTTCGTGTTGCCGGTGTCGAGGTCCTCCAGGATATTGATCGTGCTGCCGTTGGCCCCAATGCTGCCGGTCGACAGGACGTCGCCAAAACCGCCGGTGCCATTGATGCTCGTGCGAAAGTAAAGGGTCTGCGGGCTGGCGCTTGACGACGTTATATTGCCCGCAATGATCATGCTCGTCTGGCTAGTGCCCTGCGTGCCCGCGTAGAGGTCGCCCGTCATCACGATGTTCGAAAAAATGTCAAAGTGCCCCTTGGACGTGGAGACGATCGCGGCCGTGGTGTCTCCCCACGGGTTGTTGCTGCCCCCGGTATTGTTCATCGTGATGCTGTACGGGCCGTTGCTGGCGGAAGAACTGATTGCCCAGTATGAGCCGCCGGCGGTGTTGTTGTAGACGAGCGCCCCGACCGTGGGGCTGATGTCCAAGGTGCTCGTTATTGTGCCCGACGTGGGAGCAAGACCAAAAAACACGTAGTCGCCCGTTCCCGTTGCGCTCGGTACGGCGCCGCCCGACCAATTGGCCGCGTTGTTCCAATTCGATGAACTGTTTTTCGTCCACGAGAACGTCGAGGCCCGGGCGCTTGCGGCCGGCGCCACGGCCATCGCCAAGGCCGCGCACGCGGCAAGGAAAGCTGCCGGCAGATGGCGGCCGTGCCGCGAAGAAATGTCTCGATTGCCGCCTAGTCGGATGAACGATCTTCGTACCATGGGACCTTTCCCCTTTTTGAATGATTTGCCAGCGATTAGAGATGCTCTAAGCCAATCTGGACCACCCCGACACGAGCCGCTTGGCGCTCCAGTTGCGCGATCTTCCCAGTCCCCAAACATCATAACCGCCGGCCGCCGCCAAGTCGAACAATTTGTTGTCGATATTGCCGTTTCGTGGCGAATAAGGAGCTGGCATATTGGTTTTGCGGCAAACCGCGAGGCTTTTTTGGTTTGTATGTTTCGGAAAGTGCCCGTGCCTGCTAGCAAGTGTCGTGCCAGACGGCGGCGCGGCCGAAAGCGGCGGCGAATCGCGATTGGCGGCCATTCGCCGAAAAGCAGCGACTGGATCGCCCTATCGGGCTCGCAAACGACTTCCTATCGCCCTCTTGCGATCGTGTATCGGCATTGCCGACAAGCCAGCTAGGGCAGCAATTAGTCTCACTGTCCGTTGCCGAGAACGGGCAACCCGTCTCACGGTATGCCAGCATTGCAGGTGTACGCCGCCGGAATGCAACCGCGCTGCCCCCGCAATACCGGGCATTTTTATTAGAGCTCCAACCGGATGCCGCGTCAGTTCAGCCGCGCCGTCAGAGCCAGCGGCGCAACCGCCCCGGCGGCACAACGAAAGACATACCACGCAAGACCCGGCTCCGCGTCAATATGGATCAATCCAAACGGCGACGGCAGCATCTCGGACAGCAGACAGGCCAACAGCACGTTTCGGCCGGCCACACTGAACGGCTCTTAGCCGCAGCTTGGCGAAATGTCCAGCGGCGTCTATCATCCAGAGATGGCACTGATCGCGTTATCCGACGTCAGCATGGGCTTCAAAGGCCCTCCGGTCTTGGACCACGCCAATCTGACGATCGAGGCAGGCGAGCGAGTGTGCCTCTTGGGCCGTAACGGCACCGGCAAGACGACGCTCCTCCGCCTCCTTCATGGCACCCTGGAGGCCGATCAGGGCGAGGTCATCCGGCAACAGGGACTGCAAACCGCAATTCTGCCTCAACAGGTGCCGCAGGACCTTCGCGGGTCGGTCTTCGAGGTGGTAACGCAGGGTTTCGGCCCCAAGGCGGAGTTGCTGGCTGAGTACCATCACTTGGCAAACAGACTGGCTATCGAGGAAAGCCACGACCTTGCGGCCGAATTGGGACGAATCCAACACGCTCTGGAAGTCGATGGGGGCTGGCGCATGCACCAACAAATCGAAACGGTCCTCTCGCGCATGAACCTTCAAGCGGACGTGGACGTGACGATCCTTTCCGCCGGCACGAAACGCCGCGTGCTCCTGGCCAAGGCCGTCGTAGGCGCCCCGGATCTCCTACTGTTGGACGAGCCGACCAACCACCTGGATATCGACTCTATCCGCTGGCTGGAGGACGCTCTGCTCCGTTATAGCGGCACGCTGCTGTTCGTTACGCACGATCGGGCCTTGCTCCGTAAAGTAGCGACTCGAATTTTGGAACTCGACCGCGGCCGGCTCACAAGCTGCTCGTGCGACTACGCGACGTACCTGGATCGGAAACAAGCGGCCCTGGATGCCGAGACTCGGCAGAACACCGAATTCGACAAGAAGTTGGCCCAGGAAGAGGTCTGGATTCGCACAGGCATCAAGGCCCGTCGTACGCGCAATGAAGGCCGGGTCCGCGCTCTGGAGGCACTGCGCCAAGCCCGTCGCGTGCGTCGCGATAGCCCCGGCGACGTGAAAATGGAAATCCAGGAGGCCGGGCGCACGGGCCGACTGGTGATCGAGGCCAAGCAACTTAATTTCCATTACGGCAAGCATGTTATCGTCCGCGATTTTTCCACGAGGATCATGCGCGGCGATCGGGTAGGGTTGATCGGCCCCAACGGCTCGGGCAAGACGACTGTCTTGCGACTGTTGCTGGGCGAGCTACCGGCGCAGACAGGGACGGTTCGCCACGGAACCAATTTGGAGGTTGCCTACTTCGACCAACTCCATGCCCAATTGGACGAGACGAAAACAGTGCGCGAAAACGTCCGCGACGGATCGGACTCGGTGACCGTCAACGGCCGCACGCGGCATATCGTCGGCTACCTGGAGGATTTTCTTTTCACGCCCGAGCAGGCAAGCGGTCCAGTTGCGCGGCTTTCGGGCGGCGAGCGAAACCGCTTGCTGCTGGCACGACTCTTCACCAAACCGTCCAATGTGCTGGTGATGGACGAACCGACCAATGACCTGGACTTGGAGACGCTTGAATTGATGGAAGACCTCTTGTGCGAGTATACGGGCACGCTGCTCTTGGTAAGTCACGACCGCGAGTTTCTTAACAACGTGGTGACCAACACGCTGGTATTGGAAGGCGAGGGCCAAGTAAAGGAATATGCTGGCGGTTATGACGACTGGCTGCGACAACGTCCGGAAGCACTGTCGCCGGCTGCAAAGACGGCCGCCGCCCGGCCGGCGCCGAAGTCGGCGCCCCCGCGGCGCGCGGCGATTGACGTACAAAGAACAGCGCGAGTTGGAGAACTTGCCGCAGCGGATCGAAGCCTTGGAAGCCGAACTGGGCGAACTTCATCAACTGACGGCCGAGCCGGCGTTCTATCGCAAGGCCCCGGCCGATATTATCGGCGTCAAGAGCCGCCTCCAGTCCCTCCAAAACGATGTTACCGAGGCATATCGCCGTTGGGAGGAATTGGAAACGACCGGCGCCGAGCGATTGAGCAGCCGCAGCCTATCCCTCTGAAGCGCGCGCCTCGCCGAAGTGCGCGATGCGGTCGTGAATCTGGTGGGCGACGATGTTCAGGGAGTTGCCTTCGGCGATCTTTAATCTTCTGGCAATTTTTTCCTGGAATTCCAATCGCATTGGCTGATGTTCGCGAATCGTCTTCAACTGATCAGCGGGGACTCGAAATGTGCCGTCCGGCGCCTTCTCGTTGGGTCGGGGTTCGCGGTCGATGGAGACGAGAAGCCGGTCGGCAAGCAGTTTCTCCCCCGAAAATAGCTGACAATAGACCATTGGCATGACAATACCTTTCCACTTTTGTTCAACTCGCCCTTCCGGCGGGGCGAAGGACACGGGTCACCTCGTAAAGGTGGAGCCCTTGGCCACTATCGACGTTCGGCGTTAGCTACCGTCACAAGAAGCGAAGCCGTGGCGGCGGAAGGATACAAACGGCTGCCGACCTTAACGGTCGGCCGTTCAAGGCGGACTTGCCCCAAGCGCCCCATGACATCCGTATGACAGCGTATCGACGCCGCGCTAACGCTTGAATCGCGATCGGACAGGATTTGGCTGCTGGTTTTCGCAAGAACCCATACCTTTCCAACACTGTCTGTCAAACCACCACGTTTTGCTACTCGTCAGCGGGTAGGTGAGTCTCTGGCCGGCGCCGTTGTCGAACGCAACCTTCCTGACGATGCCTGTGACGAACTCTGCTCATCGCGTCGGTCGCCGCTTCCCTTGCCGCCTTCGGCACGTTAGGGTATTTGGAAGTGATATCCCGCCACGGAGCACCGTTCGATGAAGTCGATAACCCATCCAATAGGCATACGAGGCGCAAGTAAACTGGCATTGACTTCGCTTGTCTTTTTTCTTGCGCTGCGGGTTCATGGCGGCACGCCTGGGGAAGCTCAAGAGGCAGGCCGGAAATCAGATGTAAAGAATATTGATCGTTCGGCCCTTCCGATTGTGCAGAAGTATTGCCTACAGTGCCATTCCACTGCCGTGAAAAAGGGCGGGCTGGATTTACAGCGGTTTTCCGCTCCCGATGATCTTCGCAAGGACACCAAGCCTTGGGAAGCGGTGATCGAGCATCTTGAAGTGGGAGATATGCCACCGGAAGGCAAGCCGCAGCCAACCTCTGCCCAGAAAGAGCGCCTTATCGCCTGGATTCATGGAGTGCTCAATTCCGAGGCCAGCGCTCAGGCAGGCGACCCGGGATGTGTTCCGATGCGACGCCTGAGCAACGCGGAGTACAATTATACGATTCGCGATCTGACCGGCGTGGACCTGCAGCCCACACGCGAATTTCCGGCCGATGGCGCTGCGGGCGAAGGATTTACCAACGCGGCCGAAGCCCTGACGGAAATATCGCCCGCCCTGTTCACCAAGTATTTCAACGCGGCGAAAGACATTTCGGAGCATGCCGTGCTTCTGCCCGATGGTTTTCGCATTTCACCCACGAAAACTCGTCGCGATTGGACCAACGAAAGCACGGCCCGGCTCCGCGAATTCCTGGCGCCATACAGCGACGCGGAAGGGAAACTGGCTTTCCAGCCGTACCTTCTTGCCACGGTTCGATACCGCGCGGATGTTGCCGCGGGCAAACTGTCGCTCGGCCAAGTGGCCGTCAAAGAGAAACTCAATGCGAAGTACCTGGGCATCCTTTGGCAAGCCCTGAACGATCGTGCGCCGTCGTATCCACTCAGAGCGATTCGCACTCACTGGCGGCAGGCGGCAGAAAAGGATCTGCCCGCGCTGGTGGCCGAAATCACGGCGTGGCAGGAGGCTTTGTGGAAGGTCGTAAAAGTCGGCAGCTATATCTATCCGTCAGAAAAAGGATTCGCCGAAAGCACTGCCCGGCAGATGGCCAACAACCCGGTGCCGACCGATGCCCAAGCTTTCCGGTTGGCAGTCAAGCCCCTGCCCGGCCAAAGTGAAGTGGTGCTGTACCTTATTGCCCGCGAATTGAATCCCGGCGCTGCTTCTGGTGGGACAAATGCCGCGATTGTCTGGCATGTACCGAGATTCGAGGTGGCGGGGAGGCCGGCGCTGCTGCTTCGCGACTACGCAAAGTTCGGGCCGGCCTATGAAATGGACTACGCCGCGGTGTTCGCCAAGACTGCACAATATCTTGACGCGGCAGTCGAGATAACTAACCAGCGGCAACTTTCTGTCGAGACCCTTGCCAAAAAGCATGGGCTCGACCCGGCGCTATTGCGACGTTGGATGGCTCTGCTTGCCGTTGAACCGTTAAACAGCGAGCAGACCGCGACGAACGCCGGCCGGCCGGTTCCGGTGGTGCCACTGGGGCTCTTGGAGGAGAGTGTTCCCAAGGACAACAGCCATCCGGCCATCCACGGTTGGAGGCAAAGGGGATCGGACCTGCCGGTTTTGGTAACCAATGCTTCGAGCAAGGTCGAATATATCCCAGGAAAGGCGCCGCCGCATGGCGTGACCGTTCATCCCAGCCCTACTGAATTTGTGGCCGTAGCCTGGAAGAGCCCGATTGAAGGCGTCGTTCGCATTCGCGCAACCGTCACACACGCCCATCCGGCCTGCGGCAACGGCGTGGCCTGGTGGCTTGAGCAGCGGCATGGGGAGCAGGCGGCCATGTTCGCCGTAGGCGCCCTGGAACTCGGCGGCGAGGCGACATACGCGGAAAAACCGCGGAAGGTAAGCAAGGGCGACTTGATCCTCCTGGCGGTCGACGCAAAGAACGGGGACCACTCCTGCGATCTTACGGACATCGCCCTGACCATCACCGAGATCGGCGGACCGGGGCACGTATGGGACCTGGCCGCCGACATTGCCGACAACGTTCTCGACGGGAACCCGCACGCCGATAGATTCGGCAACCGCCAGACTTGGAGCTTTGTACAAGGACCGACTCAGCCGGTCGCCGCCGCGGCTGTACCCGTCATTCCGCCCGACTCGGTCCTTGGACGTTCGCGCACGGCCGCGGTGGGCAAAGGACGTCAAACCACGGCCGTCCAACTTGCTTTGCAAACGCAGAGGCTGCTGACCGGCCCGCGTCCGGCCAAAGAGCAGGATCCGGATCGCATTTTGTACGACCATCTGGTTTCGCTCGATAGTCCCCTGGTGCTAGGCGTCGATCTTACTCATCCGGCGCGACCGCGGACCGAAGCCGCCCTCTTCGGCTTGGCGAAAGAACGCTTCGGCCGACGCGGCGGAACAACGGCCGACGATGATAGTCTGGCCGTGGCGGCAGACTCGGTCACCGAGCTGCGCCTGCCCGCGGCGCTGTTTCGCGAGCATGAGTTTGTCGTGGAAGGCAGGCTGGCCGACGCCGCGGGCGACCGCGTCGTCCTGCTCGACGTTCGATCCTCTCCTACCGCCTCCGAGATGCGTTGGGACGGAAAGAGCCCGGTCGTTGCGTCGCCCCGTCGCAAGGCTTTTCAAGAGATGACGAAAGGCTTCAGTCAGTTTCGCGATTGCTTTCCTCTGTATGTCAGTTTTCCCAATGTGATCCCTAACGATGAAGTCGTGTCGCTGAAGATGTTTCACCGCGAGGACGACCCTCTCGCGAGACTTTTCCTTGATGACCAAGAAACACGCCGCCTCGACCGCCTATGGACCGAACACCGCTTTATCAGCCGCCAGCCAATTGCCGAGAACAACTACCTGCCGCTCTTCATCGGCTTTGTGACGCAGGACCAGCCGAAGGAGATGGTGGCCTTCTTCGAGAGCCGGCAACCCGCGTTTCGCGCGCGAGCCGACGCCTTTGAAAAGGCAGAGCAGGCTGCCGTTCCAAAGCAATTGCAAGCGTTGTTGGATTTTGCTTCTCGGGCCTATCGACGTCCGTTGCGCGAGAATGAAAAGACGGAGTTGCTGAACCTTTATCAGACGCTTCACCTGCGCGGCGCCGCGCACGACGAGGCGTTTCGAGGGGTTCTTGCGCGTATCCTCGTATCGCCCGCCTTCCTCTTTAGAGTCGAAGAGTCGCCCGCCGGAACTGCCCCCGGGCCGGTAGGCGAATGGGAGCTTGCCTCGCGTCTGAGCTATTTCCTGTGGGCATCGGCCCCGGATTCCGAGCTGCGCCGGCTTGCCGCGGCCGGCATGCTTCACGATCCGCACAGGCTTTCTGAGCAGACCGCGCGGATGCTCAAGGACAAGCGCGTTCGTGCGCTGGCTGTTGAGTTCGGCGCGCAATGGCTTCACGTGCGGGGCTTTGACGAGTTGAACGAGAAGAACGAGAAGCTGTTTCCTACCTTCGACGCCGGCCTTCGCCGAGCGATCTACGAGGAGACGGTTCTCTTCTTCCAGGACCTGTTCCGGTCGGACCGGAGCGTTTCGCAGATTGTGGATGCGGATTACACGTTTCTCAATGAAGCCCTGGCGAAGCATTACGGCATCCCCGGTGTCGCGGGTCCGAAATGGCGGCAAGTTCATGGAGTGCATAAATACGGCCGCGGGGGCGTGCTAGGGCTGGCAAGCATCCTGGCCAAGGAGTCCGGCGCATCGCGGAGCAGCCCCATCCTGCGCGGCAACTGGGTGGTTGAGACGCTGCTGGGCGAGAAGCTGCCGCGCCCGCCGCCCAAGGTGCCGCGCCTTCCTGAGGAGGAAGGCGGCAATGGCCTGACCTTGCGGCAGCAGGTCGAGAAACACACCAGCGCCGCCCAGTGCGCCGTATGTCACCAACGGATCGACCCTATGGGCTTTGCTCTGGAGAAATACGATGCAATCGGCCGCTACCGCCAGAAGGATCTCGGCGGCCTGATGATTGATGCCAAGGCGAAGCTCAAGGACGGGACCGAGCTCGAAGGCATCGAGGGGCTGCGATCCTATCTACTGACGCAAAAGAAGGATGTCGTCGTGCGCTTGTTCTGCCGCCGGCTTCTGGGTTATGCTTTAGGCAGAGCCGTGACGCTGTCGGACGAACCGCTGCTGACGACGATGGTATCGGAACTCGACAAGAACCACGGGCGGATTTCTTGCGCCGTGCAGCAGATTGTTCGCAGCCCGCAGTTCCGCATGATTCGCGGCAGGGATTTTGTCGCCGGCAAGTAGCTGCCGCAACAAAAAGCAGACAGCAAACCAAGGAGCAATACAAATGCAATTCGCGCAACCGGTTTCCCGCCGCACCTTCCTCCGCGGCGTCGGTGTAACGATGGCGTTGCCGTGGTTGGAGTCCGCCGCGGTTTGGGGCGATGAAAAGCCCGTCGGCAGCGCTTCGCAGCCTCCGGTGCGTTTCGCCTGCCTGTTTGCCGGAAACGGATTCCACAGCAAGCAATGGTGGGCCAAAGGCGCCGGGGCAAAGATGGAACTCGGGAAAGTGCTGGAACCGCTCCTGCCCTTTCGGGAAAAGCTGCTGTTCCTGCGCGGGCTCTACAATGAGGAGGCCCTGATCGGCGGAATCCATAGCTGTCAGACGGGTAATTTGCTGACGGGGGCGCACCTCGCCCCGGCCGGTGAAATCCGTTCCGGCATCAGTTGCGATCAGCTTCTCGCCCAGCGGACGAAGGGCCAGACCAAGGTGCCCAGCCTGGTGTTGGGGACCGAGTCGTCAATCGCGGCGATCCACAAGAATTACTCCATGATCTACAGTTCGCACATTTCCTGGAGCTCGGCGACGACTCCCACGCCGTTGGAGTTGTATCCCGCATTGGCCTTCGATCGCCTCTTCCGCGATGGAGTGGGCAAAGCCGACAAGAGCGTTCTGGACGCCGTGCGGGAGGATGCCGACGATTATCGCCGCAAGGTCAGCAAATCGGATGGGCACCGGCTCGACGAATTCCTTTCGTCGGTCCGCGAAGTGGAGCAGCAGATCGACCAGGCGGGCAAGGCCGGAAAAATGCAAGGCTGGCGCCCCACGCTCGCCGCGCCCAACATGCTCCGCCCGGCCGACGGCATTCCGCAAGATGTCGATCAACACATGCGGCTGATGTGCGACATCCTGGTGCTTGCCTTCCAGACCGATACCACGCGCGTGGGCACGCTCAAGCTGAACAACGACCATTCGTCGATGCGCTTTCCCAAGCTGGGAGTGGACTACATGATTCACCATCTACTGTCGCACTCCGACGGCGACGATTGGCTGAGGGTCAACCGGTTCTTCACGCAGCAACTGGCCTATCTTGCCGACAGGCTCGACCGGGTGCAGGAAGGGGCGCGAACGCTACTGGACAACAGCATGATCCTCTTCTGCTCCAGCATGATGACGGGCAACCATGACAACGATCAATTGCCCGTCGTGGTACTGGGCCGCGGCGGCGGGCAGATCGCCGGCGGGCGCATCCTCGACTATCAGGGCAAGTCGAACCGTCGCATGTGCAGCCTGTACCTATCGCTCATGGACAAAGCCGGTGTGCGGTTGCCCAGCTTTGGGGACTCGAATGAGCGGCTCGCAGAGATTTAGGCGCAAGCATCGCTCCCAACATCGCTGAATAATCTGCGAAAGTCGCCCGTCTTAATGTCGTAGAGGTCTCCAGATGGGTTCTCGGGGAATTCGTCGAAGCCGTGTTTTTCAAAGTGGCAACAAGCAATATGAGCCAATCGATTGCGAATGCAATTCAAGTCCTCGTTGTCGTCATTTACGAAAACTTCTCTGGGCAATTGATCCGATGGACTTTCGAGCGTCAGCGCCGTTTGCGATACATCACCATCAGCGGCTTTCCCCAACTCGAATCAACGTCGATTGCGGTAGGTTTCAAGAGCATCAAGGCTTGCCCCGCGAGTGAGCGGGCGCGCTCTTTGGCTCGCGTAGGCCGCAACCATGTGCCTATTCGCACACCGTCGCCGGAATTGGGAACCTGGTTTCATTGGTTTCAGTCGTGCGCTGTTGGACGGTAGACGAGCACCGGCGTGACGGTGCCCCGGATGACTTTGTCGGCCACGCTTCCCAAGAGTAGCCGTTTGAAGCCGCCGTGGCCATGCGTGGCGATAGCGATCAGGTCGAAGCTGCTCGCCGAATTCAGCAGCGCCGGAACCGCATCGCACGGTACGACCCGCGTCTGCACGCACAAGGATTGGTGGCGAAGCCGATCCGCCACCTTGTTCAGATAATCAACCGCCTCGCTCTTCCGCTTCTCGACCCAGTCCCGTTCCACTTGTTTTACGTTCACAACCCAACTCTTCTCCGCTTGGCTGACGTTGCTCAAATCGGGGTAGCCGTAGGGAACGAAGCCCGGCTCAACCGCGCGAAGGAGCG
Source organism: uncultured Planctomycetia bacterium (assembly GCA_963780045.1). Taxonomy (GTDB): domain Bacteria; phylum Planctomycetota; class Planctomycetia; order Pirellulales; family Thermoguttaceae; genus JANXQG01. The sequence goes on from CAVZZZ010000001.1 coordinate 1,016,670, forward strand.
TGTATTCCGCGTCCATAAGACGCCCTAGCGAGATCGCGGGTTCCAGCACTCGTTCGGCTAGACTTGATCCGTCGAGCGGAATCAGAATGCGTTTCAACGTTCGCTCTGGGTTCGATTGATCATCACGGGGACGCAGCAAGAGGATCGGGACCGTCGTGTGGCGCAGTATCTGGTCCGCGACGCTTCCGAGCCAAAAACGATTCAGCGGCCCGCGGCCGTGCGTGGTCATCACGACCAGGTCTGTGGCAGCAAGCCGGACCCGTTCAAGGATGCCGTCAACGACTGCTCCGGTTGGAAGAGCGGAGCTGACCGAAACCGATGCCTGCAACCGCGATGCGATGGCGTCCAAATAAGCCTGCTCGCCCTCTTTGAATGCGGCATCCTGCGCAGGATCGTAGTATGGCGACCAGCAGTTGGACACATTAGTCATCTCGAAGAGCGTATGGACTTGCACGATCTCCAAGTGGGCGCCGGCGCGCTTGGCAATGGCTTCAGCGAGAGGCAGCGCCTGCTCCGCAAACTTTGAACCATCAAGTGGTACGAGGATCGAATGATACATTGTGACCTTCCTTTCTTCACTGGACGGCAGTGCCGTCCAGCAGTTCGATAAATGGCTCCGATAGCGGCCGGACGCGGACCAGAATACCGCGTCCGGCCGTCGATTCGGTTGACAATCCGGCTCAGGCCGAAATAGCGATGCGCTTGGGCTTAGCGGCCTCGATCTTGGGCACCGTGATCTTCAGAACGCCGTTTTCGAAACGCGCGTTGATCCTGTCCTCGTTGACCGGGACAGCCAGCGGAATCACCCGCTCGAAGTGTCCGTACTCCTGCTCGATGCGGTGGTAGTTTTTGCGCTTCTCCTCCTTTTCCTGCTTGCGGTCGCCCGTGACCCACAATTCGTTGCCGCGCAATTCGACCTGCACTTCCGAGGGCTTGATGCCGGGCAGATCCGCCTCCACCTGGTACTCGCTCTCGGTCTCGGCCAGGGTCGTTCGCGGAGCGAACGCTTGGACACCGCGTCCTCCGTTGCCGTTGGAGAAGAACTGTTCCATCAGGTTTTCCATTTCCCGCTCGAAGTCGCCGAAGAACTGCGGCAACCGTGCCTTCCAAGCGATCAATGACCTTGACATTACACACCTCCTCAAATCAATATTCTCCATCCGAAGTCTATCCTTCTCTGCCGGGATGGACGGCAGAACAGGAACATAATCCATAGTTCATGCGGATCGAGGAGCGTGGCACTCCTTGACCCGCTGCTTTTCGCCGCGGCGGATGATTTTCCGCGCCTGATCGGCATCGCCAGTCCGCACCAGCACGCCGATCTCCAGGATTTCCGAAAGGCCGGCTTGATGCACTCCGTCCAATTGGCAGGGAATTCCCTACCCTCGTATGGCTGCTCTCACGACCTCCGCTTCATAGGGATTGTTGAGCGTATAGACTGTCACTGGATCGTCGATGTTCATTTCGTACACCTGTATCTTCATTTTAACTAGACCATCTGCAAAACAGTGTCTGCGACTTCGGGGAGGCAACGGTTACCCGTGGTGATTTCCGACGCTCCGACCGTCCACAGCACCGTTTTGGCTCCGGCAATCAACTCGCGAGTGCCTAGGGCAATCAACGCGATCTCATTCGTCCCGAGCTCGATCTCGTACCTGAGAATGTTCTCCTTCGGGACACCGAGCCGGTAAATCGCCGCCCCGAGCTTGCTGAAGCCATCGACATGCACGCTGTCGTCAACCGCCGCGACGAATTCCCGGATGAAGGGCCCTGCAAACATGACAGGACCGATTCCGGGCACGAGAAAAAGGCCGCCGTCGCCGAGTCGGTCCCACCAAAGTTGCCAAAAGGCGAACGTCGCGCCGCGTGCGACAAGACGGTTCCCGGCTGTGCAAAATCCAACGGTGTCCTCTTCGTTCACACGGGCTTTTCCGAAGAACGAAATGTTCTTCGGCTCAAAGCCCATTCTTATGAGTTCTCCGATCGCGCTTTCAGCCTGCTCGTGGTGGGCACAAAGAGCGATAACTGCATGGTTATTGAACATGGAAGTCTCTCCTGATTCGAGCGTTTGTGTTCACCAACATTGATAACGCAAGTAGTGCGCCGTTCCACGACTATCTTGGAACTGCCCTTGGAGTACGGCAATTCGCGCTTCCTGTGAGGCAAGTGTCCGCGCCTCCGTGTCAGTTTGAGAGCCGATCTCTCACAGCGGGAGTCGGGAAGCACGATCTTAGCGTTTCGGCAATCAGGCGCGCCGCACGCTCCGACCCCAGCTTTGCCACGTTGACCACCATATCGAACGTATGCGGATCGTCGGCATCGTGATGGAAGTAGTTCCGAACGAAGTCTCGCCGGCCAGTGTCCGTTATTTCGATGTAATCGCGCGCCTCGTTTTTGTCCAGGTGCCGGCGTTCCATGATCTGCTGCAGGCGATACTTCAGAGGTGCAATGAGCCGAACGTTCAGACCGCGGTCATGCGGCAAGAGGAATTGCGCTCCCCGCCCGACGAGAATGACGTTTCCGTGCTGTGCGACCATGTAAATCATCTTGCTGAGCCGGGTCACATATTGAGCTTGGGTAACCGACGAACGAACAAGCCAATTGCCGAACGTTTCGCTGATCCAACTGGCCGTTGTCTCGTCCACAAGTTCGAGGACGGCAGGAGTCGTCTGGTATTTTTCGGCGAGAGCTTCGAGGAGCTCGCGATCGAAGACTTCCCAGCCCACGATTTCACCTATCATTCCGCGATTCGGCCTCCTCCCGCGCCCGCCTCGCGGGATATCGTCAAGTAGGGACCGATGCTCGGCGGCCCTGCGGTTTTCGGCGCGGGCGCTTTTTTTTGCGAGAGAAGCCATTGCTGAATCTGTCTTTCGGCGGCATTGATAATCGTTCGGTTTCCGTGAATTGGAGGTTGCCGCGCGATGGCGGTAACCAGTTGAACGTCAAGGTTCGCTTGTGTTGCCATGATGAGCCTCCTTTTGTCTGCCTGTATGTCAAAGCAAGTCCGGTGCCGGACGGCCGCTCGTGTCACCAACGGTCAACATGCACCCGCGACTCATCGTATCGCGCGTTCGGCGTGTTCTGTTCCGACGGGTAGCCTATGGGAATCAACGAGAAGGGGGTTATGTGGGCTGGAAGCGCAAGCAGCTTGCGGAAGCTCTGTACTCGACCTTCCACGGGATAAATGCGCAACCAAACGGCTCCCAGGCCCATCGCTTGCGCCCCGATGAGGATGTTTTCCGTCGCGGCGGCGCAGTCCTGTACCCAAAAGCCGAGATGCTTTTGCAACGCCTCATCGCCGCATACGGCAATGGCGATGGGCGTTTGCAGTGTGATATGCCCAAAAGGGTGAATACCTGGCATCTGTTCTCGTATTCCAGGATCTTCGATGACCAGAAAATGCCAGGGGCGTCCGTCTCCCGCCGAATCCGCGGCCATCGCCGACTGCAACAAACTCCGCACGGATGCCTGCGAGACGGCCTTCTGCGAATAGCTGCGCGTATGCATTCTCGTTAGAACCGCGTCCATGGGATTTCCTTCACCGCCCATTGTTTGACTCCGTTGCGGCCAGCATAGAGAGCAACCCACGTTCCGTTCCAATTTCGTCCGCCATTCGACGCGAAAGTCGAAAACTCGCTGGCCCGATGCCCGTCGGCCCCGCGTTGAGGTATCATATTGATTGGTGAGAGTCGTTTTGATAGGCCGCCGCCGACGGCTTGGCCCGAACTTGAGGGTTGCCGATGAATGCCGAAGAGCTGCGACTGGAAGAGCTGGTTCGCTTTGGCGATGGATTGGTCGATCTGCACGGCCGGCGGCTCATCATTCAGGACACATCGACGCTGGGCCAGTTTCGCCGCGATCTGATCGAGATGGTCGGTTGGGACCATGCCCGCAGAATCTTGACCCGCAAGGGTTACTTCTGGGGCCAAACGGACGCTGCCGGCATGCAGCGGCTCTTTCATTGGGAGGGCATCGAGGCATGGTTAAGAGCCGGGGTGAAGCTTCAGCGGATTTGGGGGGTTGCTGCGATCGAGCTATCGTCGCTCGACGTAGATGAAGCGGCGGGCACACTGGCAATGGAGTTCACTTGCAAGGATTCGAGGGAGGCGGATGAGTTCCTCGCGGAACTTGGCACCGCGGATATGCCTTGCTGTTGGGCGCTCATGGGATATGCCAGCGGGTACGCTACCTACTGCCTGGGCAAGAGCGTCTATTTCGTGGAGCGGGAGTGCCGCGCCAAAGGCGATGTGCGATGCTTCGCAGTTGGCAGGGACATTGATAGTTGGGGCCAAGAGATTGCCGCAGATAAATCTTATTTCTATGCCGCCGACATCCAGGGCAAGGTTCAGGCGTTGACCAAGCAGTTGCGGGAACAGGAACAGGAATTAGAGCTTCATCGCCGCCAGAAGGAACTGTTCATGGAGCACCCGGGACGGATGACGGTCGCTGCAGTCGAGGTCCGCAGCCGCGAATTTGAGCGCGTGATCGAATTGGCCGAACGCGTAGCCACTTTTGATTCCTCGGTGCTGATTACCGGCGAGACGGGGGTAGGTAAAGAGATTGTTGCCCGCCACATCCACAGCCATTCGCCGCGGAGCACTGGTCCCTTCGTTGCCGTCAATTGCGGGGCACTGCCGGAAACGCTCTTGGAGAGCGCGCTTTTCGGGCACAAGGCCGGAGCTTACACGGGAGCGATGAAGGACCGGACCGGCTTATTCGAAGAGGCGGAGAAAGGCACGATCTTCCTCGACGAGATAGGCGACACCTCGCCCGCAGTGCAATTGAAACTGCTGCGGGTACTTCAGGAGCGGGAGATCATGCGCGTGGGCGAAACGCGGCCGAGAAAAGTTGATGTCCGGGTGATTTCCGCCACGAACCGAAACCTCGAGAATGCGGTGCGGGACAGCAACTTTCGCGAGGACCTGTACTACCGGCTGCGCGTTATCGAGATCAACGTTCCGCCGCTTCGCGATCGGAAGGACGATATCCTCTTCCTGGCCCGGCATTTCGTGAAAAGGTGTGGGGAGCGTCTGGGAATGCCGTCCCTTCGCCTCGACGCCAACAGCCTGGATTGTTTGCGGGAATATCCCTGGCCCGGCAATGTCCGCGAGTTGGAGAATGCGATCGAACATGCGGCGGTATTCAGTCGAGACGGAATCATCCTGCCGCACCATCTGCCTGGGGAAATCTCGGCCGGAGACAAGTCGCAGCGACAAGCGGCAGGTCCAGACCGGCCGAATCGTTCTTTGGCCGATGTTGAATGGGAGTACATTCAGCGGGTCTTGTCGTCAACCGACGGCAACCGTGCGGAGGCGGCCAAGATTCTCGGCATCGGCGAAGCGACGCTTTACCGCCGTCTGCGGGAATCTCAACAGGAACACGTTTCCTGATTTGGCCGGCGGCAAGGTCATCCGCAGCGGCGATATATTCTATGGTCCTCGTTTCGATTCCGAGTCATAAACCGAAGTTCGTTCGGAGCTATTGGCCGGCTGGGCGTCGATGAAGACATCCACCAATTGGCCAACCATGACTTTATTCTCCTTTACGAGCCGGTTGGCCGGATCGACCGCGTAAATCAACTGCACCACTCGCGTATCCACGCGCTCGGTGTTCACTCCGGTAAGCGAAGTTTTGGGTACGACAAACGGCTCGACTCGGAGGAAGGATAGTGGAATCTCATCTTGGCGGGTATTGCCGCGGATCTTCGCCCGAGCCGGTGCATGGAGCTTCAGCCGAGGCAAATCTTCTTCGTCGACGTTCACCCGGACATGCAGCGGACGGAGATTCCCCATCAGGATCAGCGACTGGCCGCCGAAGGTCGAGACGTACTCGCCCGGCCGGACGTTGATCTGCAAGATCGTTCCGTCCACAGGCGCGCGCACTTTCAGCAGCGCCAGCGATGTGCGGTCCTGTTCCACATGCGCCTTGGCTTGTGTGACGTTTGAAATAGGCTGACTTCTCAATTGCCTTCCTGCAAAACTCGCAATTCGCAAACGTTACGGGCGACTTGCCGAGGCCGTCATCCATAGAGTCGAAATCGTCCTCGAAAAAACGGTGGGGGACGTAATTGCGGCCAACCCATTCGTCTTCTGCCTCAAGCCAGAATTGCCTTGACCGGTCCTTCGGGCATCCCGCATCGCGCCATTTGCGATAAGCCCGCTCGCGAATCGCCGTTCTACAGAACTCGCATTCCGCTGGCGTCAATTCCAGTTTTTCAATGTTCGTAGACATGTAAAATGCCTTTCGTAGTTCTTATACTGGCGGCAAGGCGTCAGCCCCCTGTGCCGAAAAGACCCAGCCGCAATTGTGATACCGGATAACCGCGGGGGAGACGAACAAGGAGTCGAGCCGGCGTCAAGCAGAGGATATCCATCCGCGTACTATCAAAATCTATCGCGGCAAGTCATTTTGATAGTCGGACGCACTCCTTGGAGCCGAACATGCACTGGTTTCGACTGGTTTCGGTAATCGGAGCGCTATTTCGCGACTGGCACAGCCGTTGCGGTATACAAGTTTCGCCTTTGCGAGCCGAAGGCCTGCCGCACGCTTGTGCGGTTGTCGGACTGCCGCAACGTGCGTGGGCCAACGGATTCACGGTCTGCTACGCCGCGTTAGTCGCTTCCTGTTTTTATAAGGAGAGTGCCATGAGAACCGATACACAGATTCAGCATGATGTTTACGAGCATCTAGAGTGGGACCCAAGGGTCAACGAAGCCGACATCGGAGTCACCGTCAAGGACGGCGTGGTCACGCTCAGCGGCACCGTTCCCACGTACGCGGAAAAGCACGCCGCCGAGGAAGCGGCCAAGCGCACGCCCGACGTCAAGGCGGTCGCCGAGGAGATCGAAACCAAACTGCTCGGCGCCCACAAGCGGAGCGATACGGAAATCGCCGAGGCGGTCGCCCACGTCTTGGGTTCGCACGTGTGGGTTCCAAAGGGCGTGAAAGCCATGGTGGAGCGCGGCTTTGTGACTCTGAGCGGCCAGACGGAGTGGAACTACCAGCGGACTGCCGCCTGCGACGCGGTGCGATATCTGGATGGCGTCAAGGGCGTCCGGAACGACATTACGTTGAAGCCCTGCGTGACTGCCTCCAACGTCAAGGAGATCATCGAAAACGCCTTGAAGCGGAATGCCGTGACGGAAGCACGGCAAATCGCCGTCAACGTCTGCGGCGGGAAGGTGACCCTCTCCGGCCATGTGCGCACTCTCGACGAGAAGGACGAGGCCGGCCGTGCCGCCTGGGGCGCCTTGGGCGTGAACTCCGTCGTGAACAATATCCACGTTTCTCAGACGGTCTAGCCCGACGAGACGCGTTGGCGCCGATATCCTCCCGGAAGGATTTATGGCCTCATTGAAGAGAGGGACGTACCATGAGTCGAGACGCAGTGAACAAGATGGATATCCTCCTGGTCGAGGACAACTTGGAGGATGCGAGGATTGCGATACAAGCCCTCAAATGCGGCAAGGTGCAATGTCGAGTGAGCCTGGTTTGCGATGGTGAGGAGGCGATTAGTTACCTCTACCATAAGCGGGAGTTTGCACGGGCTCCGACACCTGACTTGATCCTGGTGGACATACGGTTGCCGAAGAACGAAGGTCAGCGAGTGCTGGCGGAACTCCAAGCCGTTGGGGCACCAAAGGACATTCCGGTTGTTGTCATCGACGGATTGGCGGATTCCCGAGAAGCCGTCCAAGTTCGAGAGCTTCACTTGGACGGCTTTATGACAAAGCCAGTGGAGTTGAAGAAGGTCGTCGCCCTGGTCAGGTCGCGTCGCCGGTCCTGGTTGACCGAGCTTGTTTGGTCCTCCAGGGCATGAAGGAGACGGCCTCGAACACGAGAGAAAGCAGGATTCCCGACGAAAAAGACAAAAGCCCTTGGCCTCGACGTTGACCGTCCGTAGAATCAACGGCGGCTGCGCCTTTCGAGGTTAATATTGGGAAAAGGAGCACACGCCGTGGCCACTTGGATCTTGGTAAGCGACAGCAGCCGAGCGAAGTTGTTTTCCGCCGAAATGCGCAGAGGATGACTGGACGCTGGTGGAGGATTTCGAGCATCCGGAAGGCCGGAGATTATCCAAGGACATCAAGCCGTCGGCCCCACCGGGTGGCATGCGGCAGAACAAAGGATCGCGGGCGCATCGAACCGCGTTGGAACCCCACACCTGGCCCAAGGAGGTATCGGCCGAGCGATTTGCCGAGTTGCTCGCCCATTACCTGGATGAGGCCCTCGGCACGAACGCATTCGATGCGCTCGTTTTGGCGGCCCCACCGCACTTTCTCGGGATATTGCATGAGGCATTGGCCAAGCAGATCGCCAAGCGAGTCAAGGCGACAGTTGACAAGGACCTGGTCATGCTCGATAGCGCGGAGATTCGCGATCGGCTGATCGACGCGGTTTTTCCGTCAGAACCAGCGGGCGCAAAAAAGTGACCGCAATTTGTCGCAAGGCTTCGTGACGGCGGCCGCCGCGGCAGGGTCGTCGTCGGCCGCGGGGCGCTGGAAGCGACGGGCGTCGGCTTCAAGCTCACGGCCAGTACGGGCGCCGGAGCAGCCATGGCAGCTTCGGTCAAGCGTCAGGCGCGCGTCGCCGCTGTCGTATCCCGCGGCGGCCGGCCCGATTTGGCCGGAGGCGCGCTGCCCAGAGTCAGAGCGCCCACGTTGCTTATCGTGGGCGGCAATGACACGCAAGTGATCGAGCTTAACAAGTCTGCCCTGCGGCGGCTAGGGTCGCGGATACGCGAGATGATTGTCGTGCCCGGCGCCAGTCATTTGTTCCAGGAGCCCGGTACGCTGGAAGAGGTCGCTCGCCTTGCTGCCGCTTGGTTCGACCGGCATCTTGGCGGAGGTCTTACCGCCGCGAATGCGTTGAAAAAAGAGGTGTCAACATGATACGAACTTGCCGTCTAGGCGCGGACCCGCCCAAATCAACGGACGTGGTGCTCATCGGATTTAGCACTTACCAAGGCTCCGTAATCGCCGGTCAGGAATGGGGAGCACCTCACGAAACCATGCTCTTGCCGCCGGCGCGGAACAATAGCTGGGAGGACGTACTCCACTACGTCGCACCGGCCGACAAACTCTTGTTGCTTGGCCATTACGCAACTAACGAGATACTCGAGACACGCGGCGCGCCGCCATCGGCGTGGTGTATCGGCCGAGAAGGGAAGCGCTGGGCAATTACGTTCCAACCGTGCTGCCGTGCCGCTACGACGCACTCATGTTCATTGACCAAACACGGTCAGTTGAGCCGCTTGTCGAGGTCGAGCGGCGCGTCATCGCCCGAATGACCATTGTTCCTGGATTTAGCATAGGACGCCTCCCATGAAAGCCATGCTGCTCGAACAGAACGCCCCCATTACGTCCGCGCCGTTGCGGCTTGTGGACCTGCCTCCGCCCAATCCTGGCCCTGGTGAAGTCCGCATCCAGGTGAGCTGCTGCGCAATTTGCCGAACCGATTTGCACGTCATCGAGGGCAACCTGCCGCGGCAGAACATGCCGGTGATTCCCGGCCACCAGATCGTGGGCCGCGTCGACGCCTTGGGCGAAGGCTGCCTCACCGCGCGAATCGGACAGCGGGTCGGCGGCGCCTGGTTGCGCTCGACCTGCGGACACTGTCCGTTCTGCACGACCGGCCACGAAAACCTCTGCGAACAGTCGCAATTCACCGGCTACCATGCCGACGGCGGCTACGCCGAGTACGCGGTTATCCCCGAGGCATTTGCGTACGACCTCCCGCCGGTCTTCGGGGACGTGGATGCGTCTCCACTGTTGTGCGCCGGCATCATTGGCTACCGGGCCCTCAAGCGGTGCAATCTGCCGCCGCGCGGGAGGCTCGCGTTGTATGGCTTCGGATCCTCGGCTCACGTTCTGATCCAGATCGCTCTCCATCGCGGCTGCGAGGTCTATGTCGCCACGCGCAGGAGCGCCATCGCGAACTGGCCCGGCAAATGGGCGCCGTCTGGGTCGGCGGGCGGCCCGAAGAGATGCCGGTGAAGACTCACAGCGCGATACTTTTTGCACCGGTCGGCGAGTTGGTCCCGCCTGCTTTGGAGAGGCTGGAGAAGGGCGGCACGCTGGCCCTCGCCGGCATTTACATGACGCCGATTCCCGCAATGGACTACGGCCGTTACGTCTTCTACGAGCGCGACATCCATTCGGTCACTAGCAACACCCGCCAAGACGGCTGCGAACTGCTGGCCGAGGCGGCCCTGGTACCCGTCCGGCCGCATACAATCGTCTATCCGCTGGCCGAAGCGAATCGAGCCTTGCAGGACCTCAAGGCCGATCGAATCCAAGGCACCGGCGTGCTTGTGATGGAATGAACGGCCATGCTCTTTCCTCCATTGCGTGACGGGCGCGGCCTTGTATGCGGCCGAAACCAAGACTTGCCAACTACCGTACTTGCGGGACTGAAACTGGCGAACGAGTCCATGATGCACCCCAGTTTGTTTGCTGGGGCATTCAAGGCATCGCTTGGCGAACCGTACCTCATGCCGGGCCGAGGGACACGACCGTGGAATTGATCAACTTCTTGCAGAATCCCGCAATTTACGATCCAGTGCCCGATGAAGTGCGGATGTTGGAGACGCACATGTCGTGGGTCCTCCTCGCCGCGCCTTATGCCTACAAGATCAAGAAGCCCGTCGATCTGGGTTTCGCCGATTTCACCTCCCTGGACAAACGCAGGTACTATTGTGAGGAGGAACTGAGGCTCAACCAGCCGCTCGCCCCGCAGCTTTATCTGGCAGTCGTGCCCATCACCGGCAGCCCGGACGCTGCCGTTATAGGCGGCTCCGGGGAGCCGATCGAATTCGCCGTGAAGATGCTCCAGTTCCCGCAATCCTCGCTGTTTCGGCAGTTGTTGCGGGAAGGCCAGCTTCTTGCCCGCCATATCGACGACCTGGCCCGCGCGATCGCTCACTTTCACCGCGATGCGCCCCGAGCAACCTGGCGGGACCGCTTCGGAACGGCGGAAGCGGTCCGTGAGTCGGTGGAGGCGAACTTCCGCGAGACGGCGAAACTGGTGACGGGCGACGAGCAGCTTGCATCGCTACGGGCAATGGAGCAGTGGAGCCGAGAAGAGTTCGCGGCTCGACGCCTCGATTTCACTCAGCGAAAGAGGAACGGAATGGTGCGAGAGTGTCACGGCGACATGCACCTGGCGAACATTGTCCTCTTGAACGAGACGCCCGTCCTCTTCGATCGCATCGAGTTCAACGAGGACTTCCGCTGGATCAATGTGATGAACGAGCTTGCGTTTCCGGTCATGGACTTGGTGCATCGCGGCCCGCGAGAGTTGGCGCGTCGCCTCCTGAATGCGTACGTCGAAGAAACCGGCGATTACGCGGGCCTGACCGTACTGCCTTACTATGTCACCTATCGGGCGGTAGTTCGGGCCAAGGTTAGTCGATACCGAGGAACCACTGGAGTCCCAGGCCCTCTTGAAGGAGATTGAGAAAAGGACCGGACGGCCCGGTGCATCCCCGTCAATCACCAATCCGCTCCCGGCCACGGACTTCGATTCGTCTGAGGCGAGGTACAAGATTCCGCAGGGGACTTATTTGGCCCGGCATTTGCCGTTATAAGGCTCGGACGAAATCAGATTGCCGGCAGCGGAGGAGGCGACGAAACCTATGCCCATGTCACTTGAATTGAAAAACCCGAACGGCCAGGCGATTCGTTTCTTTGAGGATTGGTTGCCGTTGGCCCATCCGCCTGACGCGGCGGCGAAATGGCGAGATTTCCAAAGCGCAAAGGAATTCGCGCGGGCCTATTTCCGGACTGGCTCTCCTTCGGTTCCGGAGGAGATGTTGGCCCTGCTTGACAGCCGCCCCGAAACACGTGGATTTCAAATCGACGCGGCTGTGGCCGGCAAAGATATCATCGCTGACCCGCATTGGGCGAAGAAACGATATAGCGACCTCATCCTATCTGGGCGCCGGGAGCAGGAGCGGATCGTAGTTGTGGTCAGGGCAAGCTAACCGAACGGCAGACGCGCCAGGTTGAGGGTTTGTCGCTATCGAAGTTGTAAGTGAGTAACTCGTAACGAGTTGCGACGACAATCATTCGTCCATTCTCGGCCACTCCTTCAGGATCGAGACGCGCGAGGCTTTTGGCCTGGTGTTCAAACCGCGGTTTGCGGTCAAAAACGCGTTCTGACTCCAAAGCCAGGGCAGCGTGGCCGAAAGATCGCTACGGCTAGTGGTCGCCGGTGCATGGGGCAAGTTAACGATGATCAGGAAAACCGTGCCCGTGACCTGGCCGTTCTTGCGGTCAGATTTCAGCTACACTTAGGTTCTAGTGGGCGTTACAAGATTCGAACTTGTGACTTCTACGGTGTGAGAGTGCCGACGCCGATCTCGCCGAAAAGCGGAGATGTTCTTATCTGGACGCATTTTACGGCGAGAAAGCCGCGTGTGCAAACCGTCGCAAACCGTCTCATTCCATGGCAAAATGTCGCGTTACAACGACGGTACAAGGCCGTAAAACGGTACAAAACGGTACACGGACAGCGGCGGCTGACCGTGGTCGGACGGATTCGCTACATCCCGGTCGAAGGGTCAACGACCTATCCGTAGCCAATCAACTACAGGCCCTTCGATGCTACAATAGCATCGGCCGCGAAGTGCGGGATCACCGCCGGTTCCGGAAGGCTACAATGCTTACCTTCGCGGCTTTTTATTTGGGCCGTGGCGCCGGCCGCAGCTCGGTTGGTTTGCGTAAAGAAACTCGAATAGCATGCCAAAAACTCTCATCACCGCGGCATCCCTGCCGGCCCCGCCTGAGCTGCTCTTCGATATGTACTTGGATCAAAACGAACACGCTGCATTCACCGGGCTGCCGGTCACGATCGGGGCAAGGCCCGGCGATCCCTTTCGTGCTTTCGACGGAGCAATCTGGGGAACGATCCTGCACGTCGAAGCAAAACGACTCATTGTACAAACGTGGCGTTCCGTGAATTACCCGCCCACGGCGATTGACTCGATCCTAATCCTGACTTTTTTGCCGCAAGGTGATCGCGGCCAGATTGAGCTAACGCAAGTCAACGTGGCCGATGAAGACTTTGCCGGCGTAAGTCACGGCTGGGAGGAGCATTACTGGACGCCCTGGCGGAATTACTTGGCGGGACGTGCGACGACTTGATCGCACTCGAAAAACCCAATCAGCGATTATGTCGTTTCACGGCGGCCCCTTTTCTTGGCCGTGGCGCCGGACCCGTATTAAATCATCCGCGTTCTTCACGGGAGTTACGAATGTCGATAATCTACGACGCAATCATCATAGGCGGGGGCCACAACGGCCTCGTTACCGCCGCCTACCTGGCCCGCGCCGGTCGTTCCGTGCTGGTCCTCGAGCGCCGCGAGATCGTCGGCGGCTGCGCTGTCACTGAGGAGCTCTGGCCAGGCTTCAAGGTGTCGACGGCCAGCTATGTGAACAGTCTCTTCCGACCCGAGATCATCCAGGAACTAGACCTGAAACGCCACGGTTTCGAGATGCTGCCGCGAAGTCCATCGAGCTTTACACCCTTCCCCGACGGCCGCTACCTGCTGATGGGGCCCGACAAGGAGATGACCCACCGGGAAGTCGCCAAGTTCTCGCGGAAGGACGCCGAGGCGCTTCCGAAGTACGAGGCGATGCTGGAGCGGGTCGCCGACTTCCTTGAGCCCATGCTGGTCCAGACCCCGCCGAATCCATGGTCGCTGGCCCCCGGCAACCTGTTCCAATTGGCCAAGCTGGGCTTCGCCTTCTGGAAGCTCGGTAACGACGGTCAGAAGGTGATCGAGATCCTGACCGCCGCCGCCAATCCGATGCTCGACCGCTGGTTCGAGTCGGAGGAGGTCAAGGCGACGCTCGCCACCGACGCGATCATCGGCGCCTTTGCGACGCCCTCAATGCCCGGTACCGCGTACGTCCTTTTCCACCACGTCATGGGCGAGTGCAACGGAGTCCGCGGCATCTGGGGCTATGTGCGCGGCGGCATGGGCAGCCTGAGCAATGCGATCGCCGCCGCGGCCCGAGAGAAGGGCGCGGAGATTCGCGTCAATGCGGAAGTAGTGCGGATTCTGGTGAAGGAGGGCCGGGCGACGGGCGTCGCCCTGGCCGACGGCACGGAACTCCGCGCGAAAAAGGTCGTGTCGGGCGTCGACGCCAATTTCACCTTTCTCAAGCTGATGGACGTGAAGGAACTGCCGGCGGATTTCGCCGATTCGATCCGCTACCTCGACTACTCCAGCGGCAGTTGCAAGCTGAACCTCGCGCTGAGCGAGTTGCCCGACTTCACCTGCCTCCGCGGCGCAGCGCCCGCTCCGCAGCACCGCGGCACAATCCATCTTTGCCCGACGCGGGAGTATATCGAAAAGGCTTTCGATGCAGCGAAGTACGGCTACATTTCGCCCAACCCGATCATCGAGGCGACGATCTCCTCGTCGCTGGACGACACCGTGGCGCCGAAGGGCCGTCACGTGATGTCGATGTTCACGCAGTACTTCCCTTACCATCTCGCGAAGGACGCCGGGACCCTGGAGGAGAACAAAAAGCGGTACGCTGATCGCTGCATCGACATCATGAACGACTATGCACCGAACTTCCGGCAATCGGTGCTCAACTGCCAAGTGCTGTCGCCGGCGGACCTCGAAGTCCGCTTCGGGCTCACCGGCGGCAACATCATGCAGGGAACGATGTCGCTTTCCAGCCTCTGCTTTATGCGCCCCGTTCCCGGTTATGCCGATTACCGGACGCCGGTGAAGGGGCTCTACCTGTGCGGCGCCGCCACCCACCCAGGCGGCGGCGTGATGGGAGCGTGCGGGTATAATGCCGCGAGGGAGATACTAAAGGACCGCTAGGGCCTCCAGAACGTCGCAGAAGTCCGTGGCGACGGGGTTGGCCGTGGCACCGCCCAGGTCTCGACCGGAGAGTCGTAATCAGCCTCGGCCTCAGGGCTCCGCTGTGCTAAAGTCCGGCCGTCACGACGCCTATTTCTTCTCGGTCTCCTTGTCCTTCAGCTTTGCGATCAAAAACTCGCCGACGCTGTGGTACTTGAGATCCGTCGCCCCCGGATAAGCCAGATGGCACTCGACGCCCTCGCTCCGACATTTCTCCTGAAGCTTGACGCCAAAATTCAGCGCTGTGCGTGGGGTCCTTCTGCTCCTGGCCCAGGGCAGGCGGCGTACCATAGCTGAGGAAAATCGGTGGGTCATCTGCCGTGACCAGTTCGTAAGGTGAGTATTCCTTGATCCACGGCAGGATCTTTTCCCGTCCTTCTAGGAACTGCTGGAACTGCGACTTTCCTGTCTTCTTATCGCCAGTGAAGCCGAATGCATGTCCGCCATAGTTGCTGTTCGGCGTCCATTTCTTCATCTGCTGGGGGTCGAGCGAGGTTTGCGCGACGCTTACGGCGGCGCAGGTTAGGCGGGTGGATTCGTGGGCGATCGGATCGCTGCTCTTGGGATCGGCCATGTCGTCGTGGAAGGCCAGCCACAAGCTGGAGCATGCGCCAGCCGACCCACCGGTGGCGCCAATGCGGGTCTTGTCGATATTCCATTCTTTGGCCTTGCTCCGGACGAATTGCAGGGCGCGGGCCGCGTCGGTGAGCGGGCCCTTGACCGGCGGCACGACCTTGTCCGCGGTGGCCTCCGGGATGAAGCGATACTCAATCGAAACCACCGAGATGCCGGCCTTCAGGTACTCGCTTGCGTTGAAAGGGGCTTTGCTGCCGTTCATCCAGCCGCCGCCGTGGATGTAAAAAACCAGTGGCGTCGGTGTCGAAGATTCGGCCTGGTAGAAGTCGAGCACCTGTTTGGGATGCGTACCATAGGGCACGTCGGCCAAGGTTGGCTTTGGGCCGGACTTCGACTTGGTGGCCGGCTTTGTCTGAGACTTAGCGGGCGTCGGGGCATCCGCCTCGGTCGCGGCTGAAACGCCGCTCCACGCCAAAACCGCTGCGCAAATTACAAGCCAGCGGGTAAGAATAGGCGTCTTCATAGTTTTTTCTCTGGGTTGGTAGTTGCAGGAGCAATCCCCCGGATCATAATTCCCGGCGTCGGCAAACGCCAGTGCCCTGAGCTCTAGCAGCAGAATCGGGACGTTGTTGGCCGCACGACGGCGGTAGGGCGCTCAAAGTTCCTCCGCCAACAGCCCCACTGCAGCCAGATCGTCGTGCCCCGCCGCGCCAAGCGACTCCTCCCAACCGCAACGAAACGCTCGGCACGCCACTATTACATCTGGCGCCGTGTGACCGAGATGCTCCACCCGCCTTGCCAGTTCATTGTATGGCCAGCGTGCAAGGGTTTGTCGTGAGAAGCAAGCCAGGGCCGCGAGAGCAATGAGCTATCGGGTGCAATTTCTTTCCAGTTTGGGCGATTGCAATGCGACCTTACGCTGCAATTGAAGCCACCAAACTCTTGCGGCTAATTGCTGCTAATACCGCCAAGAGATACCGTTCGAAGGCGAATTCGACGATGCTTTGAACACTGTGGGGGCGTTGAACTAGGTTGAAAACCGTTGAAGAACGGGACTTATGGCAAAACGGTTTGAATTCCTTGGAAAATCTGCCTTCTATTTTGCAGTTCTCCTGAACGATTCTGCGAACCAACTATTCGCCCGTTTTGACCCCTACGGGCCGGGCGGCGTAGAAGTAGCGGCCCAGTTTCGTGCCGCAATCTCCTGCATCGTCGTGATGGCCAGTGCCCGAACCCGTGCGTCGGGGTCGGCGGTCAGTGGGGCGATGAACGGGATGGCGTCCGGCCCCAAGCGCTCAAGCACGTTCGCGGCGTCGATGCGGACGACTCGATCGGGATCGCGGACATGCCGGCCAAGGCAGGCCCAGCAGTCCTTGCATCAGTCCCGATGTCGCGAAGAGCATACGTCGTCGCATCGCGAACTGCCGGATTGGGGTCTGAAAGCCGCTCCACAAGCGCGGGCACGGCTGGCTTCGCCTCCGGCCCAATCAGCTCAAGTGTTCGCACCGCCAGCAACCGCGTCTTTTCGTCCCAGTCGTGCAGTAGCGACACAAGACACGGAACCGAGTTCGCGCCGAATTTCTCCAGCGTATGGGCCGCGTCGATGCGCACGTAGCTGTCCTGGTCGCGGAGAAGGGATGTGAGGGCTGGAATGGCCTCCTTGGCCTCGGGCCCGATCTGTCCAAGCGCAATCGCTGCGGCATGGCGAACCGTGGGACTCGGATCGCGCAGCGCCTGCGTCAGGGCCCCAACCGCCACCCTGTGCTGGTACCTCGGGTCCGATCCTTCTCCCAATGCACCCGAATAGCCCTGCCCAAAAACAAACGCCGCGTGCGCGGCGATCAAACACGAAGTCGTGATGGCAACAAGAAGCGTTGAGTATTTCATGGCTGGCCAACGGCGAGGAATTCGAGAGACTACGAGTTTTGGGGATACGTATAAAGTCGGGAATATGGGCTACTCTAAATCACGTAAATCGGCGTGGATGCCGGCCGAGACGTTCGTCCTGTGCGTGCCAGGCATTCTGATCGGTTCAGCCCTCTTTTCCGTCTCGTCCGGGATTTCTAGCGCTTTTAGTCTCCAGGAGAACTTCAAAGTCCGACTGTAGGGAACCCCTTCCGTGGCGTTCCGCCGGAAATGAAACGGCATGGAGGCAGCTCCCTGCAGGATGTGCAACTTTGCGGTTCTCGTGGTTCTGGCAAAGGCAGGAATAATGGACGGTTCCCCGACCACGCCATAAAGCCGATGGCTCTCGATGGCGCCGCGGCCGGTTGCGATGCGTCGAGATCATATATCACGCCTCCCCTGCTGCATTTCGCATTACTGCTTTTGACGTTCCAGAAACGCCAGAAGATCAACCCGCGTGTACACGATCTTGCTGCCAACCTTTGATCCGTCCAGCTCTCCTCGCCTGCGGCAGTCGCGCAGGACATAGGGCTTCACGCCCAGAAGGGCGGCAGCTTCAGGCTCTGTAAAAGCAAGTTGGCTATCTAACTTGGCGCGTTCGGCTTCGAGTCGAGCAATTGTCTCGGTGGCGACCAGGCGCACCAATGGCCGCAAGTCTTCGGCCTCAAATCGGAACTCCATCGCGAAAACTCCTACGGCTTGCACTCCCCGCACGGCCTCTTGCCATTTCGGATAGCCGCGTCCGCGGCGTACCTAACCAGGTTCTAGTGCGAAATTCTAGACGCTTTGCCGTAAGCCCGGTGGAATACCGCCGACCACTTTAACGAGACGTGCGAGTTATTCACCGCCCTTGTCTGAGGAAGCCGCGCCCTTCGCCTTGCTGATCACCTGAACCTGCGTGGCACGTTTCCGCTCGTCGTAGGACCATGCCACCTTGACCTTGTCGCCGACACTCAGGCCAGCAATGATCTTGGCCAGCTTCTGGTCCACGCTCTTCGCGGCCATGTCCCAGCGGGCGACGTAGTGCTCGGTATGCCCCCGCCCGCTCGGCTTCAGGTCAAACGTCGGCCATTTCGGGTTCGCGTCAACGGCAACCACCGTGCCTGTGGCCGTTTTCACTCTCGTTGCTCGCTTCTTTCGCTTCAATCTTACCAGACCTCAAAACCACCGCAGTGCCGCAGAAACTAAATCCACTCCTTGAGGTGTTCGTCCCCGACCCATTACCACCTGTCCGTCGGGCGAAGCGTCGACCTGCCAGTAGCGCGAGCCGTTCGGCAGCTTGAAGCGGCCCTCGCCCACAGACCAGCCGAGGTAGTGGAGCAGGCGATGCGAGAGATCAAGGGCGGCGGCGGGTTTCATGGTTTTTGCCGGTCCTCCCGGTCATTTCTTCCTTGCGATCCGAGTCTGGACTTCCTGATAGCAGGCTTCGATTTCTGACGCCCCGTAGCTGCGTTCCAGGCGGCGGACGGTGAAATGCCCGCGGGCCATGTTCTGGAAATGGTCCATGAATACCGTGTTGATCAGCGCGCCGCCGACCGCGCCGATGACCGGCACCGACTGGGCCGCCGCTTTCTCCGACACGACGGTCCCGAATCGGGCGGCGACGGTCGTGATGAGTCGGGCAATGGGCGGAGCACCTTCGACCAGCCCCCTCTGGGCGATGAACTTGGCCGCTTCGGAGACCTCGTGTGCCAGCACGCTGCGGAGGGCAAAATAGCCCACCTGGATGCCGTCGTCGCTGGCCGTCCGCCCGCCGAGGGCCAGGACCTCCAGGCAGGCCAGCTTCGCGGGCGCACTGCGGATCTCTTCTCCCTCGCTGCGGGCGATGTCGGCGACGGAACGAAGGATCAGGCAGGTGGAGAAGGGCAGTTCCACGGGCAACGAGACCAGCCCCAGGGCTCCGCCGCCTGCGCCGCTGGCGGCCACGAAAAGCTTGTGCAGGAAGTTGGACGCCGGTTTCGTCCTTGGACTCTGCATCGTGAGCATCGCCAATTCCAAGGCCGCCACCAGCGCCTTGTGAGTGGCCCCCTGGACGACGTGTTTCCAGTTGTGCGGCAGGGCCGCCATCGCCTTGTCCAGCGGCAGGCCGATAATGTCGATCAGCTTGGGGACGAAGGCCGGCTTCTCCAGGCTCCTCACGGCCTCTTCCAGCTCGGCGCGGTCTTCGGGAGAGAGATTCATCTTCTGTGGCGTTTTGGGGAGGAACCAAGGGCAAGGTAGGCGGCGATGTAGATTCGATCCAACATCTATCACTACTTTTGCTTCCGTGCATCCAATTGTCGCCAACTGCGCGTCCGTGGGGAAATCCACCACGGCCAAGCCTGGTCATCCGCGCCGTCGCAGCGACCGGTCCAGGGCCGCTTCAACCATATTGTCGTTTGTGGCCTCGGTACTTGGCAAGGAATCGGAATATGGTCAGCCCGCCCGGCAGACCGCGATCGCCTATCAGGAGCGCGTAGTCGATGGCCCTCCATGTATCACCCGGCGACTCGGGCACGGGACCGGAGTTGACCTTGGGCCATTTACCGGTGCGACGACAATGGGCATCGGCCCATTTCAGGACCATGCCGATGGTCAGCGGGGGACGGTTGAGCCGGTCTCGCGCGCGCGGTGGTGCTGCAAAAACCGGCCTAGCGTCCAGCCGCCCGGAAGACCTCGCAGGCCGAGCCGCAGCGCCACACTAATACTTTGCCAACTCTCGCCGCCCGATCCTTCGACAGGCCCCGATCGGAGGTTGGGCCAACGGCCCGTCCGCTTGTGGTGGGCGTCGGCCCAGGCCAGGATCTTTCGGACGCTCAGTGTCGGCAAGTCGCCGCGATTGCGCACGCCGCGATGCTTCATCAAAACCTGTGCAAGCGTGGTGCCGCCACGGAATCCCCGATACCCGGCCATGAGGGACGCCTGGATTCCGCGCCACGTCTCTCTCGGCTGTTCGTGGACTGGTCCTGACATGGCATGAGGCCATTTGCCCGTTCGCTCGTGGTGGGCGTCGGCCCAGGCAAGGACCTGCGCGATTGTCAGTACCGGCTTGAACCGCTTTGGCCTTTTGCGGCGCGCCCGGCGACCGCGCTGGACGAATCCGCCGAGAACCGTGGGCTTGAAGAGGTTACGCGCCTTAGCCATGTTGTTGTCTCGACCTAAACTCACGGCGACCGGCCAGCGTTCGTCGAAGCCGGACATCGTCTCCGCCGTCCGCCATGCGAATCGTTTTTACTCTTAATAGACATCTGTGTCCATCCGGTCGTCAAGTGTAGCCTTCAGAGCACGGCATTTCGACCACTTCTACAAGTGCTTGCCGATACTTAGCCGTTGCTGCCCGCCAAGGCGGCCAGCGTTGCGGCAAGATGCGCATTCTTAGGCACCGGGCCGAATAGGTTGGGTGAGAAGACCACGGTGAAATGGTATAATGGCGGCAAGTCCCATCCCGGAAAGGGAACCATGATCCGAAGTATCCTTCTCGTCGCCATTGTCCTGGTTGCCGTCCGTGCTCAAGCCGAGGAGAAGCCCCTGCGGGTCGCCTCGCAGGACCAACCGGCCAAGCGGCTGGACATAGCAAAGGGGCTGGTTGCACAGATGGCGGCTGGCCAATTCGGCAAAGCCGTCGAACCGTTCGACCCGATCATGAAAAGTGCCCTTCCTGCGGACAAACTGAAGGACGTGTGGGATGGCCTGACGAAGCAATACGGCACGTTGCAGCGAGCAAATGAAACCACGACAGAGAAGATCCAGCAGTACGAGGTGGTCTACGTGACCTGCGAGTTCCAGCGGGGTAAACTCGACACGAAAGTCGTCTTCACGTCGGAGAACAAGGTCACTGGCCTCTTCTTCGTTCCATCGGGGAAATACAAGCCGCCATCCTACGCCGATTCGTCGAAGTTTGAGGAGAAGCAGATCGTTGTCGGAAAGGGCACATGGCGTCTACCGGGTACGCTAGCGCTTCCCAAGGGTGCTGGCCCTTTCCCCGGCCTGATCCTGGTGCATGGTTCTGGCCCAGAGGACCGGGATGAAACCATCGGTCCCAACAAGCCCTTCCGTGATCTGGCGCAAGGCTTGGCTTCTCGGGGTGTTGCGGTGCTACGTTATGAGAAACGCACTAAGCACTACCCAACCCTGATGGCCTTGTCGCTAAACAGCATCACCGTCAAGGAAGAAACCATCGACGATGCCGTTGCCGCCGTCGAGGCCCTGGCCTCCCAGGAAAAGATTGATCCGAAACGAATATTCGTGCTGGGGCACAGTCTCGGTGGCATGCTCATTCCCAGAATCGGCAAGGCCCGCCCGAAGATCGCTGGTTTCATCAGCCTTGCCGGATCGACAAGGCCCCTGGAGGACTTGGTGCTGGAGCAGACGAAGTACATCCTGTCGCTGAATGGAACGCCATCCCAGGAGGCTCAGAACAGGCTCACAGAGATTGAGCGGCAAGTCGCCAAAGTGAAGTCGGCACAATTGTCCGAGGACACGTCCAAGGGCGAACTGCCGCTGGGAGTTCCAGCGAACTACTGGTTGGACCTACGGGGGTACGATCCCGCCGAAGCGGCCAAGTCGCTGTCGAGGCCCATGCTCATCTTGCAGGGGGAGCGGGACTACCAGGTGACGATGGAGGATTTTGCCAATTGGAAGAAGGCATTGGGATCACGGAAAGACGTGACCTTCATTTCCTATCCGGGACTGAACCATCTCTTTGTCGAGGGCAAAGGCAAGAGCACGCCAGCGGAGTATTCCGCCCCAGGCAATGTGGCCAAGGTCGTCGTTGACGATATCGTAAAATGGATCGAGGGGCTGGACCGGCATATCCGTGCCGAAAAACGGTCCAGCGCGGCTGTCAGGTCAGGCATTACTTGCTGCGATGGTTGTCGTGCAGGTTGAGCAGCCAGGGACAGAGCGGGGATTATGCTAGGATGGCTTTGTTCGGACAGGCATTCAGCGGTCCTCGTGATGAAAGGCACTGACATGAGTTTCACTAGCTGGGTGAAGAGTTGGCTTTCGCATCGCGGAAAGGCTCTCTCACGCTATCGAAGGGGAATGGCGAAAGCGACCAAGCAAGACTACCGCGGTGCTATTGCCGATTACTCAGCCGCAATTCAGTCCCCCCATATTCCGCCCGACGTGAAGGCTATGGCGGTCTACAACCGGGCACTCGCCTATTCCGCAATTCACGAAGACGCTAGAGCGGCCGAGGATCTTGCCGCCGTGCTCAAGATGCCTGGGTTGCCTGAAAACATCAGAACTCATGCCCAACATCGGTCGCAACGACTCCGCCAACGCAAGGAAGTCGCGGATGGCCCCTGACAACGTCATGGGCAGTCGTGCTGATTGCGATTCGCGTTGGCTCGCCGAAAAGAGACCCACGAAGCGGCGTCGCCAACGCGTCGTGCCGACCTCGGTGCCGCGTCCCGTCTGAAGTATTTCGCGACTGCTTGCCTGCGGAGATTGGGCACTCTTCCGCAGGTTAGAGAGAGTCAAGCAAAGCCACTCGATGACCCCTCGGCCCCACCTGACTACCACTAATGCTCCCTCCTCGTTGCCTCCGTTCTGAATCTTGCCTTCAAGGTTTCTTCCGCTTGTAGGTGACGAGAAACCGTTGGGTGCCCTCCTTGGTTTTGAATTCCGCGGGGCGACTCTTGCCGCTGAGGTCGTAACAGACCCGCAATGTGTCGCCGTCCCGCTCATAGATGGCCAGGATCGTCTTGCCCTTGTTCGGGCCGTGGGTGCCCGTGATGTCCATCTCCTTTGGCTTCGCCGCCAGATTCAGCTTGACGGTCCCCTGATCGACCGCCTTTCCAACGGTCACCGTGTACTTGTCGTCTTTGACCACCAGCTTGATGGTCTTGCGGACTTCGTCGGGGTACTGCCAGGCCAACAAGTGCGTCCAGGTTGATCGGCTGGACAAGTTCAACGAGGCCCACAGTGCCTGGGAGGAAGTTGTCGTCGAGGATAAAAACGCCGGTCCGGCCGACATCGCTCGCACCCGCATCGACTTCAGCGATTGGTTGGCTTCGCTCAAGCGCCGTGACCGCAAGATCGCCCAGTTCCTTGCCAACGGCGAGAGCACGCGTGCGGCAGCCGAGAAGTTCAAGGTAAGCGACGGCAGGGTTTCGCAGCTTCGCAGGAAGCTGGCCGAGAACTGGCGCCGCTTCGTCGGCGATGATCCCGGCCCTGCCGCTGCCAACGCGGCATAATCCGTTCTCTGGCTGGCATCCTACCACGCCCCGCAGCCCAGCCCTGACAGCCGCCCGCACTTGGCTGCTAGGGCTGGGCTTCTTTCATTCTGAACCCCAGGCTACGGCCGAGTGCCGGCTTATAATCGATCCCTGACGATCGGAAGGAGCACGACATGAAACTCATTCAGCCATTGAAATGGTGGGGCGGAAAGCACTACTTGGCAAAATCTTTAGGCATTCGGGGTCATAGGCATAGGCATTCGGGGTCAGACCGAGACTTTCTACTATGGAGCGATCAGGGCCAGACCTTAAATTACAACTTCTGCATGCCGCGGTCGTCGTGGAATATTGACTTGAGCAGTTGACTCTATACCAGAGAGCCGACCGAGAGAGAGCAGGGATTGTCGGCACCAATGCCGGCGGAAACAGAGACTCAGCGGCAATCCCGGCTGAAGCCGGAACTCCAGCGCCGGTCAGACTAGAGCCAGCTCGGTGCTTCGCTGGGCGATCTCCTTGGCTTCCTGCTCCTCGCGCTCGCGCAGCTCGAATTGCTCGCGAATCTCTATGAAACGCTCTTGGCACGCCTCGAAGGCGTCGACGATGTCCGGATCGAAGTGCCGCGCGCGGCCCTCGCGAATGATGGCCACGGCCTTTTCGTGGCTGAAGGCCGGCTTGTAAATCCGCTTTGTCGTCAAGGCGTCGTAAACGTCGGCCAAGGCGACGATCCGCGCAGAGCGGGATTTCCTCGCCCGACAGCCCGTGCGGATAGCCGCTGCCGTCGAATTTTTCGTGATGGTAACGGGCGATGTCGCGGGCCATGCAAAGAAACTTGGCTTCGGGATGCGCGGAGACGGCGGCATCCAGGGTGCGGGCGCCGATTTCCGCGTGCATCTTCATGATCTCGAATTCCTCCCTGGTGAGCTTGCCCGCCTTGAGCAAAATGCGGTCGGGAATGCCGACTTTGCCGATGTCGTGCAAGGGGCTGGTCATGTACATCACCTGGACGAAATCGCCGTCGACTTCGTCGCGGAACTTGTCCTGGCGGGAGAGGTGCTCGGCCAGCACGCGGCAATACTCGCGGATCCGCTCCAGGTGGGCGCCGGTCTCCGGATCGCGCGACTCGGCCAGCTTCGCCATGCTGAAGATGAACAGCTCGCGGCTCTCCAGGGCGAGAATCCGCTCGCCGGCGCGGACTCGAGCGATAAGCTCCTGCACGGCGAAGGGCTTGTTGATGAAGTCGTCCGCGCCGGCGTCCATGGCGTCGACGACGAATTGCGTGCCCTGCCGCGAGGTGAGCAAGATGAGGTAGACGTAACCGCCGGGAGACCGCTCGCGGATTTTTCGGCAGAGCTCGATCCCGCTCATCTTGGGCATCACCCAGTCGGAGATTACCAGGCGGAATTGTCCGCTGCGAACCAGCTCGAGGGCCTCGTCGCCGTCGTAGGCGACGCTCACCTGGTATCCGAACTTCGCCAGCGCGTGTTCCAGGATTTCTGTCGCGATGTCGTCGTCGTCAACGATCAGGATTTTCACGGCGGCTGTTCCGAACGGTCAGGGACTCACGGGCCGGTCTGCGGACGGCACTTGAACTTGCCGGCCGCCGACGCGCGGAGCGCGGGGCGGCAGTCGATATAGCGGCGCCACTGCCGGCGCAAATTGGCCAGGTGCGTGTTGTCGGCCACGCGTCCGGCGTGGCCCATGTATTCGATCTCTTCCGCCGCTTGCCGCAAACCGCCGGCGGAAACGTTGGAGCAGGTTCCTTTGATGCGATGGGCCAGTTGCGCGATCGTCGCGGCGTCGTGAAGCTGAAGCGCCTGCTCCAACTCGGCCAATTCCTCCGGCAGCCGCTTCTCGAACTTGTCCAGAACGCGTTCCATCAGGTTCAAGTTGCCCATGCAGCGGGCATAGAGCGCCTTTAAGTCCATGACGTCGTCGAGAGAGCCTTCATCGCTCGGCTTCGATACCTGGACGTGGTCGGCGGTTTTTTCAAGCAGGCAGGTTTGGGTCACGGCGGTTTCTCGTAACGCTTTGAGGCCGGCGCATAGACGGCGAAAAGCGTCTACTCGCGGATTATTAAATTTGCCTAGTGAATCTATAGCTCACCGCGTTCGCTCGCGCAACAGATGCCGTGCCGCGATAAAGGCTTCCGGCGTTTTTCACACTCCCAAGCCCGCACAACCGCACCCGGCGACCGATTATTCCGTTCGTAGCGCTCGACGGGGTTTAATATTTAACGCCCGTTGCCACCGGACAACATGGGTTCCAGCATGGCGTCAAGGCGGACCGAATGGTGCGTCCGCAAGAACCGGGTGATAGCGCGCAGTCTTCCGCGGTGATCCACTCCTCTTATCGCAGTCATTCGCCGGCTTGACATGGCTGTGGTGCGAAATATCCTTTGGAAACCAGTACGTTTGAGGTCCACTTCATGCAGTTCTCCGAAGCCGGTCACTATTTCATGGCAATTTGTGCGCTTGCGGCCGGGACGCTGATCGGTTGGACGCTTCATTGCCGGTTTGCCGGCCGGCGCAGAAGCGTGATGCACAAGGGAAGGCCCGGCGGCGAGTCCGCGTCCACGCCTCCGGACGGCGCCGACATCGTCGCGCCGCCGGCACGCTCGATTCTCGATCGCAGCGAGGGCGCGGTAAGACGCGCCGGCCGCCAGGCCTCGCCGTGTGTCCGCAATACGTTCCTGCTGGCGTTGGACCGTCACCTGCCAGAAGCGGCGCGGCGGGGCGAGTCGCTCTCGATGGTGCTCGTTTGCGCCGAGAACTTTCGCGGCGCAAGCGACCCGGACAAGTTGCGATTGGCCGGAGAGACCTTGGAAGCTGCCGGAAAGGTGTTCATCGACTCGGTTCGCTCTAACGATTGGGTTGCGCGGTTCGACGCGACGACTTTCGCATTCCTGTTGCCTGGCGCCCTGCACGAAGGCGCTTTGATCATGGCAGAGCGGTTGCGGAGGAAGATTTCCATCGCCGCGCTGCCGGGCAGCGCTCCACCCGCCCGGCTCACGCTCAGCATCGGCACGACGGATTTCGTACCCGGAGACGACAGCGCGTCGATCATGCATCGCGTGGAAGAAGCGTTGCATGCCGCCATTGAAGCTGGCGGGAATTGCATCCGTTCCCGGCTTGGCGACCGGCTCGAAACGCCCGCAAAGGGCGATCTCCTGGCTGCTTGTTAAGACTATCGCTCATCCCGCGCCCCGCCGCCATACGAAGATGATAGAGAGCAATAGGCCGCAGCCAGGTAAAATCGGCAATTTAGATGATCTTTAGCGGGTCGAGACTGCGAACAGGGACGTTCGCGGCGATCTTAATCGCCGCTTTGGGGGTGCGCTTTGCCTCTGCGGAGGAAGATTCAGCCGGCCCAGCCGACGGCCAAAACGTAGCACGGGCGTCCAAGCCCGTCGAGCAAAATCAAGACGGAGCCGGCGGTCCATCCCGCGAAAGCGATCCTTCGCGGCCGGCCCAGCAGCCGATTTCCACGCATAATCTCGCCCGCGCGATGGTCGACGGCGGCCCGCTGATGATCGCCCTGGCCTTCTGCTCGCTGCTGGTCATCACCTTCGTGTTGGAACGGGCGATCAGCCTCCGCCGCAGCCGGGTGATCCCCAAACCGTTCGTCACGCGCGTTTTGCAGCAGATCGGCGACGGCGAAATCGACCGCAGCCAGGCGCTGGAGCTTTGCGAGGAAAACGGCAGCCCGATCGCGCAGGTCTTCGCCGGCGCGGTCCGCAAATGGGGAAAGCCGAGCGTGGAAGTCGAGCAGGCGGCCATCGACGGCGGCGAACGGGCGGCCAACCAATTGCGCCGCTACCTCCGCGTGTTCTTCGGCGTGGCCAACGTCGGCCCGCTGCTGGGCCTGATGGGCACCGTGCTGGGCATGATCGAGACGTTCAACGCCATCTCCGCCCATGACGCCCTGGGCCGCGGAGAGATGCTGGCCGGCGGCATCGCCAAGGCGCTTTTGAACACGGCCGGAGGACTGGCCGTGGCCATTCCCGCTTCGATCTTTTACGTCGTCTTCCTCAGCCGCGTCGACCGCCTGATCATGGACATCGACTCCCTCTCACAGCAATTGGTGAACCTGATTTCCGCCGAGGAGCTGCAGCAGCGCGCCGCCCGCGGGAACAAGAGCAAGCGAACGGGGCGGGACGCAGCATGAGGGTGCTCGTCTAACCATGAGCCAACGGCGACGGGTTGGATTGCAAATTGAAAAATGGAAATTGCAAATTGCAAATCTGAAATCAAAAAAGGCGAGGCGCCGTCGGCTGAACACTGAACACTGAACACTGAAAACTGAAAACTCGCCCGCCATGCCATTGAAGCTTCACCACGACGAACAGCCCACGCTGAACCTGACGGCCATGCTGGACATCATGTTCCTGTTGCTGATCTTCTTCGTGCTGAACACGCGCTTCCTGGATGACGAGCGGCAGATCAACCTGCAGGTACCGCAAGTCAACGGGAAAGACAAGCTGGCGGCAGCCGACGGGCAGAAGACGATCAACGTCTACCGCGACGGCTCGATCCGCCTCGATGGGGCGGCGGTCACGCTGCCGGACCTCACCGCGCGCCTTGCGGCCGCGCGGCGGCAGACGAAGCACCTGGGCGTGCTCGTCCGCGGCGACGGCCACGGCGAGTTGCAGCAGGTGGCCGACGTGCTCACCGCCTGCAAGCAGGCCGGCGTCAATGACTTGGCGGTGTCGGTAAGGCTGACGGAGACAAGGAAATAGACAAGAGAGTGGCACGCTCTGAGCTTCAGGCGAAGGGCGTGTGGTGAACGTCTGCCACGCTCTTCGCCTGAAGCTCAGGACGTGCCACCCTGAACCATGACCACCGTTGACCTCCATCACCTCTGGACCCGCTTTTGCAGCCTCGATCGGACGACGCTGTTGCTGTTAGCCGGGGCGGTCGCGCTGGCGATCGCCCTGGTGGTCCTGATCCGCACCCGCTGGGGCCACAGCCGCTCGCTGGAAAAGTGCGTGCTCTTTTCGATCCTGGCCCATTTGCTGTTCACGGGCTACGCGGCTACGGTGCAGTTCGTCACCTATCGCTCGCCGCCGAAGGAAGAGTTCGTCCGCATCGCGCTAGTGGACGGCCCGACCGGGGCCGAGCACGGACAACTGGGCGGCGTCGATCCGGCGGCCAGTCCGCTGCCGCCCAAGCCGCCAAAGCCTGCTGCACTGCCAGGCGCCGTTGAGCGCAATGAAGTGAAACCGAAGTCGCCGACGGTCGCCGCAGCCAAGGGCAAAGCGAGCCCGGCGGCGGCTGCGAAGACACCGGCTGCGGCCCCGCCTGCCGCAAAGCCGCAAGCGCCACCCCCGATCGACCCCGCGGCGCAGGCCGTCATCAGGCAGATCGCGGCGCAGGTCTCGCAGATTTCCAGTTGGCAGTTGGCCGAGACCGCCGAGAAGTATCTCAAGGATATGAGCAAATCGCACGGACCGGATGCCAAGCCCACGGCGGTTGCTCCCGTCCCGGTTGTCGCGCTCACGCCCCCCGCCGCCCACAGCAATGCCGTGCGCCCGAGCGCTTCATCGCCGCTGGCCGCGCAAGCCGCAAAGCCTGTTGCCACAGACGGACCTGGAGGTCCATCCTACAGTTCCAACGGCGCGTATCCCGTGCCGGAGACGTACAATCTCCGCTTGGCCACCGACCATCTCGGTCTGGCTCTGGCAGGCGGCGGCAGCAAGCAGACCGAAGCGGCCGTGCAGGCGGCCTTGAAGTGGCTTGCCGAGCATCAAAGCGAAGACGGCCGCTGGGAGGCGCGGCGGAACGAGGCCGGTCGCGAAACCACGCCCGACGGCCGCAGCCGCCCTAACGCCGGCGCTGATGCCGACACCGGCATGACGGGATTGGCGCTGTTGGCCATGTTAGGCGCGGGAAATACGCACCAGCGCGGACAGTACCATGAAAACGTTCGCCGCGGCGTGAATTTTCTGTTGCAAAGCCAGGACGCGGAGGGCTGTCTTTCCGGCGGCGCCGACCGCTTCGCCGCCATGTATTGCCATGCCATCGCCACCTTCGCGCTGGGCGAGGACTACGGCATGACCGGCGAGCGCCGTCTGGAGCAGCCGGTCCGCCGCGCGATATCCTACACCATCGCCGCTCAGGACCCTTACGGCGGCGGCTGGCGCTATCAGCCCCGCGACGTCGGCGGCGACACCAGCCAGCTCGGTTGGCAGTTCATGGCCCTAAAAAGTGCCGCCCTGGCCGGCATCCCCACGCCCGACGCCACGCGGCAGGGCATCGTCCGCTATTTGCAATCCGTAGCGTCCGGCACGAGAGGCGGCCTGGCATCGTACCGGCCGCAGGAAGCGCCGACCCGCACGATGACTGCCGAGGCAATCCTCTGCTGGCAGTACCTCGGCTTGGCGCGGGAGCATCCGGCCTGTGACGAGGCGGCGGGCTACTTGCTCAGCGCCCCGCCCGGCGTGGGGCAGCCCAATTTCTACTATTGGTACTATGGGACGCTGGTGATGTATCAATTGCAGGGCGACGGCTGGCAACGTTGGAATACGGCAGTCGCCACGCAGCTTGTCGGTTTGCAAAGCAAAGAAGGCCCGCGGGCCGGCTCGTGGGATCCCGATTCGGCCTGGGGCGGTTATGGCGGGCGGGTCTATAGCACGGCCTTGGGAGCGATGTGTTTGGAGGTTTATTACCGTTTTTTGCCCATTTATCGAAAATAGTCCGCGAAAAACCGCGCTGGCGTACCCTTTGAAAGCGCGCCTGCGGCGAGTAGAATAGTCATAGGCTGTCCATCACCGTTCCGGGTATTGGATCGGCCTTTCCCACCTGCCTCGGATACCCCCATTATGCTAGTCCTCGCAAATCTTTTCGGAATTGAGCAGTGGCTCGTCGTCTTGGCGATAGTCATGTTGTTGTTTGGCAGCAGCCGCCTTCCCACCTTAATGCGGTCGTTGGGACAGAGCGTAACCGAATTCAAGAAGGGAATGGAAGGCGTTCCAGAAGACGAATCCAAGAAGAGCGAGCCGAAGAAGCTGGACGACCAGACGGTAAAGAGTTGAAAGGGGAGTCCTAGTGACATTTCCACTGGCGTTTCTGGACGTTCTCGGTTTGCAGTGGTTTCTGATACTTGCAATTCTCGGGGTCTTGTTGTATGGTGAGCGGTTGCCGGAAGTGGCGGCAAAGTTCGGCCAGCAGTTGATGCACTTGAAGAAGGCCGCGCAGTCGGTTCGCAACGAGATCGAGTCGGTGGCCAACGATGCCAAATACAAGGCCGTTAGCGGCTCGGAGAATGCGGACCACCGCGACCGCGAGGAGCCAACCGCGCCGAAGTTTGAGCCGCCGCCGGAGGAAGCTTCAGCCGAGGCAGCCGTGGCCGCTTCACCTGGCGCCGCCAAGTAAAAGACTCGGCGCTGAGTCTGGCCTCGCTTGCAGCCACAACGAAATGGGGCGTTTAGCTCAGTTGGTTAGAGCGCTATGCTCACACCGTAGAGGTCACAAGTTCGAATCTTGTAACGCCCACTAAAACATTAGTCTAGCCGAATCCTAGACTTAGGATACCTGCCGGCGTTCGGCAGTGCGGCGAAGATGTTCTTCCCAGGACAGTACATGTACCGTTTTGGCAAAACATCGGAGTCGCACAATGTCACGTACCGCCCGTCCACCTACGTACCGACTTCATCGCGCTCGGAACTGCGCGGTAGTCACCATCAAGGGCCATAACCACTATCTCGGCCCATACGGCTCCCCCGAAAGCTACGAAGAGTGCGCCCGGCTCATCGCCGCTTGGCAGGCCGGAGTAGATCTAGCCCCGCGGTCCACTCGCGACAACGGCGACGGTCAGAGGGTCTCGATCAACGACTTGATCCTTGCGTACTGGCAATTCGTCAAGTCCCACTACGTCAAGGACGGCGCCGACAAAAGAGAATGAAGCAATTCGTATTTCGCTACGGCCGCTTCGATCACTCTACGGCAGCATGCCGGCAGCCGACTTTGGCCCCAAGAGTTTGGGGGCCAGAAAAGGGGACATCACTGATTTTCGGCCAGAAAAGGGGACATCACTGATTTTCGGCCTTGCGGGGCCGCCCGGCGCTGCGCAAAGTGAATTCCAGCCCCAAACGCGCCACCGTCCGCTCGACCCATTGCCGCGGCCCCAACGGACGCCCGCGCTGGACACAGGTGCGAATTCCGTCCAATTGTTCCTCCTTCAACGCGCGGTTGACCCGTGCCAACCAATCCCGCGGCCGCTCCACAGGCCAGGCGGAAAGAGGCACGTCCGCGGCCTCCTCCGCACGTTGCCAAAGCCCGCTCCACCGCCATTGCTCGGCGCGCTCCGCGAGGCCCGCTCGCAAGGCATTGGCCTCGACGTAGCGACACAGGGTCAGGAAGTAGTCGTCCTCAGCCACGGGAAAGCTCTTGAACCGCCCTTGGTACAAGTGGCCGCCGCCCCGGCTGTGATAATGTTCATGATAGCGGCGGACATGCGTCACGCCCACCCAGCCCAGCCACGCCCTAAGGCGTCGTCCGCACCCGGCCGGACGACCAAGTGCCAGTGATTGGGCATCAGGCAATAGGTGAAGACCTCCACAGGGTACCGTTCCAAGCCTTCGGCCAAGACTCGCTGGAAAGCCTCGTAGTCGCCGCCCTTGTGAAAAATGCGCATCCGCCCATCCCCGCGATTAAGAACGTGGTACACCATCCCAGCCTCGGTCGATCGAGCAGTTCGCGGCATCTCGGCAGGGTATCACGTCACCCCCGCCTCGTCAATATCAGTGATGTCCCCTTTTCATACTCATCCCCGCGATTAAGAACGTGGTACACCATCCCAGCCTCGGTCGATCGAGCAGTTCGCGGCATCTCGGCAGGGTATCACGTCACCCCCGCCTCGTCAATATCAGTGATGTCCCCTTTTCATACTCATCCCCGCGATTAAGAACGTGGTACACCATCCCAGCCTCGGTCGATCGAGCAGTTCGCGGCATCTCGGCAGGGTATCACGTCACCCCCGCCTCGTCAATATCAGTGATGTCCCCTTTTCATACTCCGCCTCGTCAATATCAGTGATGTCCCCTTTTCATACTTTTCATACTCCGATGACTCTACCGTCCCTAAAGCCGACAACGATTTCCAGGCTGCCGCGCCGCCACTCGAAGAACCTATCGCCATGCACTACAAGGGTCCCAGGCCCCCCCATCCCCTTTGGTTTTTCAATGGGAACGAAACGCTCAGGAATTTCTGTTCCGCGTCCAAGAATCAGTTCGACATCCGATAGCGTCATTCCAACTCTAAGACGATGGTAGCCTAAATAAAACCTTGCTGCGTCGTCGAAAATGACGAACAGGGAAACCGCCGTCGCGAAAAGCGCCAGCGCCACAATGCCGCAAACCCACCAGGAACGAGCTTTCGTCATACTATTCATTTCGCAAACGGCTCTCTGATATTGCCCGCTGTGCTTCATTGTCATCTTGGACGGCCGTAGCTGTCATAGTTTCGGCCTCCGCGTGCCATTCGGGTCAGACCTTAAATTACAAGTATGACCTGCTGCGGTCGTGGTGTTACTGTTCATTGGTCGTACTCGGCGGTTTATCACGACAGGGGCACGTGCCGGCTGACTACACGTGTCAACTCCTCTGCGTATTGAGCGGCTCCCGCCCCGGCCAAGCAAACGTCGCATTTCCCTTTTATAACATTTAGGAGTGGCAAGTCAAAGGCTCGATCGCAGACGATTCGAAGGCTCGCGCGGATTTACCAGGAATCGGGAGGCGAAAAACCGCTCTTTTCCACGCGCGAAGCCGGAATGCGGCGAGCGAAAATATTTCCGGCTCGTCGCGAAAGCGATCGAAAAGCCGCCTCGCGCCCGGACATCCCCAAGTCGTTGCCGCCCAATACCTTACGTCATGCGAAAAACGCCGGACCATGAAAACGGCCGCTCGTTTCGCAAACAAATGTCAAGCGACCTAAACCCTTGCCGGGCAAGGACTTGCGATGACTATCAAGCAAGAACTGACGAGATGTGTTTACAATAGTTAAGAGTTGTAGTATAGTGGCGAGAAAGGCCCTCACCCCGACCCTCTCCCGGAGGGCGAGGGGAAGTGCAAGTGGGACGATGAAGGGCGGGAGACCAGTTGCCTTTACAGAAAGATTGGTGACAGAAATATGAGCGGCGGAAACGGGAAGACACCCTCTCCCCACCCCTCTCCCGGTGGGCGAGGGAAACGACGCGAAGCGGCGCTGCACCTCGCTCCGTGCAGATATGTCCATCGAAGGCAGAAAGGACCTGCTGGTGCAGAAGCCACCCGGAAGCGGGAATTCCTGGATAAGTCCTGGATGCGTCCTGGGTGCGTTTAGGTTCGTCCTGGGTCGTTCCTGGGTGCCTTCTGGACTCGTTCTGGTTCTTGAAAACCGCGGAAAACAAGGCAGTTATCGATGTTTGCGGCGCGAAGAAATTATTTTGGATCAAAACGCGAAGATAGGAACCAGCGGCGGCCCTCACCGACCACCGCTGCGCGTCGGTGCCCGCCTCTCCCGGAGGGCGAGGGGGACGAACGCCACAAACTTGCCACTCACCACTTCCCACTCCCGCCCAATGCTCCCGCTCGCTTGCGCGTCGGGCTTCAACTCCATGCTCCGGGCCTTATTGCACCAATCACTCCCTCAGGGGGCAAGCAAGCCGGTCGTAAACGCCCTGCCTAAACCCTTGTGCGTCAACGACTTACATCAACAGTCAACAAACTGCACCAAGCGCCAAGAACGCGGGGGCGGTGCAATAAGAGACATGCTAAACAGCCGCCTTCTTCTCATCAGCCTTCCTCGGGGCGGGCTTTTTTTCGTCGCTCGCGGGCTTCGCGCCATGCGCCTCCTTGAGCCATCGCGCCCGCACCAGGCTGCCGGCGTCATTCTGCTGTCGGGCGTTGGACTCGTATTCCTGGACCGCTTCCTGCCAGTGGCCGGACATCTCGTTGCAGCGGGCCATGTTGTAGTGCGCGCCGGACTCCCAGAAGACCGCCGCGCCGGCGGCCTGCAAGGTCCTGGCAATGAAATAATTAAAGGCCGAATCGTACTGCCCCAGTTCGTACTCGATCTGTCCCAGCCAGTAGGCGGCGTCGATCTTGCCCTGCAGCACGTCGTTGACGCACATCTCAAAAAAGCTGCGAGCCGTCATCTTAAGCTTTTCGATTTCTTCCGCGGTTGGCTCCTGCCCCTGTGCTTTCAGGTGCGCGATATGCCACTTATAGTATTGCTCGACGCGCGTTGCTTCCTGCGCTTGCGCGTCGCGGGTCCGCGGCCGGGCCCTTTGGTAGTAAGCGATAGCGCCATTCTCGTCGAAGAAGCGTCCCTTCAAGTGCAGGACGCGACCCTTGTAGAGATTGCCACCGCCGCCCATGCCGACGAAGCGAAGGAACGCCCGCAGCCGGGAAAGGACTTCTACCGGCCCCATCGCCATGCGGGCTTGGAGCGTGGCGTAAGGCACTTCCCACATCCGCACGTCGCCGATGCCCGCCGCCTTGAAGTTCTTCGCTTGCTGCGAAGGCTCGGCGTTGAGCACCATTTTGCGATCGCCGGCCAGCGATTCCTCCATTCGCTTGGCCCGCGGTTCCACGTAGAGGGGCGACGCTTCGATCAGCGCCACCGCCTGCTTCAGGTCGGCATGCTCAGCCCAATACGGCTCGCGGGGGCTTATGGCCAGCCGGTCCAAGAGCTTTGGATCGGCGACCACCTGCGCGAGCGTCGCCGGTTCGATTACCAATTCTCCCAGTTTGCCCGCGGAGATTCCCTTGGGTGCGGGGACCGGCAGTCCCAGCCGCGGCTCGAACAAGTACAGGTTTCTGTTGTCTTTCCCGCTCTTGTCTTTATCGCTAATGAGCACCGCCACGCACCAGGGCTCAGGTTTGGCTTCGGTCGGTTCGTCGGGCGGCTTTCCGCCGCCCTTCGCGCTCTTTATGGCCTTCTTCTGCTCTGGGGCCGAGTCAGCGCCGTTCGCCGGCAGGGCCAAGATGGCGGCGTCAAGGTTGCACTGCCGCAGCAAAAGAACGTAGACCCACGCCCGCTCCGCCGCCGTGCCGTGTCCCAAGAAGAGCGTCTCCCAAGGCACCTGCGGCACGTGATCGGCCCGATCAGCGTCGAGTTGGATATTGCGGACGGTCCAGTCGAAGAGGTTTCGCGCCGTCAGAAGGTCGTCGGTATTCGTGCCTTTTGCCCAGCGGGCGACGTCGCGCGCCCATACGGCCTCCATCGAGCGCGTAGCCGTCGTAGGAGGTGAATTCCGCCTGGCTCAGCTCCGCGACGGACGCCATCGGCAGCTTGCGGTATCCGGCCGGCAAAGACGCCAGCATTGGGTCGGGCGTCCAAGGGCCGGGCTTGCTCATCGTGCCGACCCACTGGTTCAGGCGGCTGACGACCTGACGGAGCATGTCCGGCTCGGGCCAACTCGCCAGCAGGGCGTTTTGCTGCACGATCTTCGGGCCGAGCTGCGGATTCTGCAACGCATTGATCCGCTCCTGCATCGAGCCCAGCAGCTCGTGGCAATCGTTGTCCTCCAAGTGATTGAGATTGGCGATGGCGAAGGAGAAGAGTTCCTCCGACCATTGCGCGGAGGAATATCCGGCCCGAGTCGCGTTTACTGCGCCGCTTTTGTGGC
Organism: uncultured Planctomycetia bacterium; assembly: GCA_963780045.1. Classification (GTDB taxonomy): domain Bacteria; phylum Planctomycetota; class Planctomycetia; order Pirellulales; family Thermoguttaceae; genus JANXQG01. Next base: position 1,052,802 of record CAVZZZ010000001.1, read on the forward strand.
CGCAGCCATTCAAGGCGAGCAAGGTGCCGGCGAGGAGCGTCACCGCGAGCGGCATCCACAGCTTGCCAGGAGCAAGGGAGACGGGGAGAAAGGGAGAAGGGGAGAGGCGGAGATAAAGAGACTCTCCGTTTCTGCTTTTCTCCCTATCTCCCTTTCTCCCTTTCTCCGGCTCTCGCCGCTCCCTACGAAGACATTGCCGGAACTCTGGGTGTCGTACGGCTTTCTTCATTTCCTGAAATCTCCTCTTCTGAAATCTGCTCTGCAATCTGCTCGACGGCACGCCGGACGTGCATCAATCGCCGCAACACGGCGGCGAATTCGTCCAATGGTATCATATTCGGCCCGTCGCTCGGCGAGCGGTCCGGGTCGGGATGTGTTTCGAAGAACACGCCGTCGGCGCCGATGGCCACCGCGGCACGGGCAAGCGGTTCGACCATCGCCCGGTTTCCGCCGGTGGCGTTGCCCAGGCCGCCCGGCTCCTGCACGCTATGAGTCGCATCGAAGATCACCGGCACGCCCAGGGCCTGCATCTGCGGGATGCTTCGCATGTCATTCACCAGCCGCCCATAGCCGAAGAATGTTCCGCGCTCTCCTAATAGGATATTACGGCAACCGCAGGACCGCAACTTGCCGACCACGTGTTTCATGTCGCAGGGAGCGACAAACTGGCCCTTCTTTACGTGGACGGGCCGGCCGGATTCGGCCGCGGCCGTCAGCAGGTCCGTTTGTCGGCACAGAAATGCGGGAATTTGCAGCACATCGCAGACCTCGGCCGCGGGCGCCGCCTGCTCGGGCAAATGGATATCCGTAGTCACCGGTAGGCCCGTGGCCTTTTTCACTTCGGCAAGCACCGCCAGGCCTTCGCTCACCCCCACGCCGCGGAACGAATCGCCGCTGGTCCGATTGGCCTTGTCGAACGACGCCTTGAAGACCAACTGCAAGCCAAGTTCCTCAGCGATCGCCTTCAATCTGGATGCTATCAAGAGCGAAAGTTCCCGGCTCTCGATTACGCATGGCCCGGCAATCACCAAGAGCCTCTGGCCGCGCCCACAGCAGTAGGGTCCGATCGCTGCCATGTTCAACGCCCCAGGACCATGCTGCACCCGCGAATGGGGAGGGTCGAACCGAACTGCGTCCGTCGATTGGCGTACTTCCATCCGCTGAACTATTGATCGCGATCCGGCCATTTTTCACTCCTTGAAAGCAAAGCAGCTTGCCACTTTCCTGGCGACATCTCCGCAGGCTTCGCATGTTATCTAAATCCCTAAAGATCATGCCAGACCAATTTGGTTCAATCCGGAAGGTTGCCGTTATTCCGCACGGATTCACGTGGAACCACCAGTGTCAGCCGCTGCGGCAAAACGGCTATTTCCAGGGGCAAGAACCCGCCCGGATCACCGTCCAACTGGTATGGCGCCTCGCCATCGGACGTTACGCGGAAACCGGCGCTTTGCCGCACGGAAAAGTCGGGGAGCCACTGGTGCGTGCCCGTCAGCACCGCTGCAGTGTAGTACAACCCATGCCACAGGCCGCCGTGCCGGAACGTGCAAACGTCCAGCAGTCCATCTGACGCATTGCCGCTCGGCGCGATCTGCAAACCGCCACCGTAACACGGCACGTTGAAAGCAAACAGCCAGCGCACGCCTTCGCAACCCGTTGGGAGGGTACGCGGCTCGTTGTCGGGGCTTGCCGCAGCCTGAGCGACATTCGCGATCTCGTCCTTCCAGTCTATCCGCAGTTCGGGAAAGTCGTAGCGGCGGATGGCATCCACGATCGGGCTGAAGTAGCTTGCGCTGCTGACATGTCCGGTTCGGTGCTGATGCACAGTTTGGACCACACTGGCGTCAAATCCGCAACTGCACATTACCAAAAAGATCCGGTCATTCGCGCTGCCCGCATCGCAGCGCAGGCAGGCGCCGTCGACCACGGTCTTGGCGCACTCTTCGGGCGATGACCCCAGCCGAAAGTGCCGGGCAAGCAGGTTTTCATTGCCCGACGGCAAGATCGTCAACGGTATTCCAGGCGGTGTCCGATTGACCAGCTCTGCCGCGGTGCCATCGCCGCCGACGCCAATCAACGTCCTGAGCCGCCCACTCTGGTGCAACTCGTTGCACTGCTGAGTCACTTCGTCGAGGTCCGAGAGCACCGCTACTTCCAGGGCTTGCGCCGTCAGCAGCTCGACCAAGTGCGAAACGCGATCATTGGCGCCCACGACCCCCGCCTTTGGGTTGACCGCAATCACGACATGCCGCGACTCGACAGGCAGAACGAAACTTCGACGTTCCAATCCCTTCGTGTCTTTCGGTCCAAGTGAGCTGAGCATGGTGTTCTCGACTTCCCATTTTATTCTAATGTAGCAAAATAATGCAGTGCTGTATCAAAATGCTACAATGTGGCGAAACACTACAACAAGCTGCTGTCCTGCACCTGCATCATTGTTTTCATACGTAACTCTTTATTTATCAAGTGGTTACTGTAGAACAAAACGCTTTCGACATAAATTCCTATCGAATTGGCATGTCGCGTGCTCTAAAGGAGAGCCGCGACGACCCGACGGTCGTCGAATGTAAGACTGGCCCGTGGGGCCTCTGACGTTTGGAACTTGAACGGTTACCTTGCCCTTACCGTTCAACTTGCCACTATGGTACGTGGCACGTCAGAGGCCCCAGTTTTTCTTGCGAGTTCGAATCCGGCACGAAGCGCGTGCAGGGTTGGGATGGATGGCCCTCGCTAACGCTTCGCGCTTTGTCGAGCAGCTTCTTCTGCGCTTATCTGCCGGGTGGTCTGGTGTTGTGACCGTCTTCTTCCGCACAGTCCGTAGTCGCGATTTCTAGTCGTGCCCTTCTCTGCCCTTTACTCGCAACTTGCCGCGCCGTTGACGCCGATGCGATTTACGAAGCAAGGACGCCAATCATTACGCTGCCAGGACTGCGCCGCATGGGGAAGGACCGATCGCCACTGCCGTTGACGGCCTTTGAAGAGTACATGTTCCGGGACGATCGGCCGGCGTGCCCCATGAGCATGGTTGCCCGATTGCGGTTTGGCGGTGCGCTGGATCGCGAAGCCGCTTCGGCTGCCTGGGGCGAAACAATTGCTCGCCACCCGCTGCTGCGGGCCAGGGTTCGGGCGAACGGCAAGCGCCGGCCCGAATGGGTTGAGGAAGATCGGACGCCGGCCCTCTGTTGGACAACGGACGCCGCCCACGATGTCATGCCCCAAATGGCGCGCATTGATCTCACCAAAGGCCCCGGCGCCCGGGCGTGGGCATCGACCGACCTCCGGCAAAGCACGCTCGTACTGCACGTACATCATGCCGCGTGCGACGGCAAAGGCGTGCTCCAGGTTTGCGACGATTTCCTCCGCGGTTACGCCCGCGCGATCGAGGGCGCGAGTTCCGAGATCCCGTTGTCGCCCCGCGACGCGACATTGCTTCCGCGGCGAGGAACCTTTGGCCTGACCGCGGGCAAACTGCTGAAGATGCTTCCGGCGCAGCTTACCGGACTGGTCGCCGCCGGCCAGTTTCTGCTTCGCCAGCCGGTCGCTCTGCTGGCGGGCCAAGACACTGCTCGACTCGCCGTGCAAGATAATGGTCATTTCGCGGAGCGAGACGAGTACGATTGTCCTTGTGTCCGAACCGACCGAATCGATAGCGACTTGCTGCGACGGCTTTCCGCGGCTGCGGAGGAACAGCAGGTTACGGTCAATGATTGGCTGCTCCGCGACTTCTTCGTCGCGGTCGACGAGTTTCGCCGCCGCCACGACTCGCCCCGCGAGATCGATTGGGTCCGCGTTACGGTGCCGATCAACTTGCGGCAAACGTGCGATGACCGGCTCCCCGCCGCAAATGTCGTGAGCATGGTGTTTCTCGACCGCAACGCGCGTCAGGCGGCAAAGCCCGCCGAATTGCTCCGCGGCATCCACGAGGAAATTGCCCGCGTTCGCCGCCGCCAGTTGGGCTATACGTTGCATTGGTCGCTTGCACTCGTGCGGGCGCTGCCCGGCGGATTGTCCGCGCGTCGACAACGGGCGGTGTGAAGCAACGTGCGTCGTATCGAACCTGGGCCGTGCATTGGCCGATTGCCCGTTGCCGAAGCGCGCCGGCAAGATCGTCGCCGGCAACCTGCTGCTGGAAGGCGTCGATTTTTTCGGTCCCGTTCGTCCGGGCACGGCCGTCACCGTCGAGTTTGTGTTTTACGGCGGCGAACTGCAAGTCTGTCTGCGGTACGACGGTCGCAGCGTCAGCGCGGTCCAGGCGGCCGACCTGTTGACAACCTATCTGCGAACGGTCAGGGCATCGCTCGACACGACTTTGCCGGCCCGTCGCAACCAGGCGGCATGACCTTTACGAGAAACTCGCCATGGAAACCCTCGCTCGATTGTTGGCCTGGATTATCGTCGCACTCGTGCTTGCGCAAACGGCCATGGTGGTCCGCTACGTGATCTTCCTTTGCCGCTTCAAGCGGCCGCCGTTGCCGGACGGCGAGTGCCCTCGCGCGGCGGCTATCTTGTGCGTTCGCGGCCTCGATCCGTTTTTGGCAGCCTCGGTAAGAGGTCTGCTGCAGCAGGACTATCCCGACTACAAGGTTTACATCGTCGTCGATAGCGTTCGCGATCCTGCCTGGCCAGTAGTCAAGGCGATGGTTAAGCAGGCCGGACGCGGCAACGTCAGCGTGCTGGCGCTCACCGACCGGCTCCCAACGACTACGCGAAAGGCCGCGGGTCAGTTGCAAGCCCTGGCGAAGCTCGATCCGTCGCGCGAGATTGTCGCCATGCTCGACGGTGACACGATTCCCCATTCCACGTGGCTTCGCGAATTGGCCGCGCCGTTGAAAGACCCGCGCGTGGGCGTCGCTTCGGGCAATCGCTGGTACATGCCGGCCGCCGACCCGCTGCGCGGGTACCCCGCCACCGGTTCGCTGGTGCGCTATCTTTGGAACGCCGCGGCGGTCGTGCAGATGTTCTTCTACGAGACCGGCTGGGGCGGGTCGCTGGCTTTCAAGACACATCTCCTTCGCGAAACCGACCTGCGACGAAAGCTGGCGAATGCCTTTGGCGACGACACCGCCATCAGTCGTTGCGGCCGGCTGCACGGCTATCGAGTCGCATTCGCTCCGTCGCTGATGATGATCAATCGCGAAACTTGCGACGTGAAAGGACTTTCCGGCTTTCTTCAACGGCAACTATTGAGCGTTCGCCTGCACAGTCCGTGGTGGCCGGTTATCGTCGCTCATGGCGTCGTCACTACGGCGGTGCTCGGCCTCTGCCTGCTGCTCGCAGGGACCGCGGCGGCCTTCGCGAATTGGACCATCGCCGCCTGGATGGCCGCGGCGCCGGCCGCTTACCTGGCCGCGATGGCTGCGATGGTCTTGCCGGTGGAATTCTATGTCCGCCGCATCGTGCGGGACCGCGGCGAGCCGGTCACCGGTTTCGGGCTGTCGGGATGGCTGCGCGTTGCGCTGACGGTTCCGTTGGCTCAGGCCATGCATTTCGCGGCGGTGGTTAGCGCCCTCTTCGCCCGCGATCACCGTTGGCGGGGCGTCCGCTACCGCTTCCACGGCGTTACGCCGGTGCAAGTCGTGGAAGACGTCGCCGAAGCGGCGTAGTGCGCCGCGGATTGCCAAGCAATACGGTCCAGCCAAGATCGCGCTTATGCCGGTGCCAGCGCCACATCGTTGCCTGTGCCGCCGTCGGGGTTGTAGTCGTAGCTGATCTGGCAGGTTACGCCCTGATCGGTGACCCGTCGCGCCCTGCGCTAGCGCGGGACCGAGATTTTCTACTTGCCGCAACGCTTCTGGAGCGATGTCGCGAGTTTCGCGGCGACGACCAGCACGTCGGGCCGTTCGGCCACGCGACGATGTATGGCTCCTACGCCCGTTGAACTTATGCCGTAGTGCTGGCCGACCGCGCGGCCGCTGAGGTCGGCCAAGCGCACGGCCAGTTCCACCGCTACCGCCTTCGCCGCGCCGCGCGGTGACCGTGCTGCGACAGGGCGCGGCGTCGATCTTGAAATGCCGCGCCACCGCCGCGTCGATGTCTGCCAGCGAAACCGCCCGCCGCGGCAGGTCCAAGTCGCGGTCGCGCGCCTCGCCGCTTCGCCGCCGCTCGATTCGCTCTTCCGTCTCTTCCAGGAACGACTCGCCGCCGATCGCAAAGCGGTTGGCCGCCAGGGCGTCCAGCAGCGGCCCGTCGTCGTCCGTGAGACAGGCATGCACGTACGCGCGGTAGTGCCGCCGGGCAGCGGCCTCGTCGCGGCCGAACTCCTTGAGCACTTCGTACCGCATGAACTCCTGCATGTTGGCCTTGGCGACGTGGCCCGGATAGCTGCTCCAGCGATAGTTTTCCAGATGCCGCAGCCGCTGGGCGCCTGACCATCGCCGCGCGGCGGCGATCTTTACCGGATTCAGATGGATGTAACGCGAAACGGCCAATAGGTAGCTCTCGTCTTCGATCAGCTTGGCCCTGAAGCGGCCCTGGAACAGATGACCCGGCCGGCGGTGCTTGTAGCGGGAATACAAGGCGTAAGACGATAACAGCCGCTGCATGAAACGCGACAGGTTCGCCCGCGGCGTGCGGACCAGAAGATGAAAATGATTGCCCATCAGAACATAGGCGAAGAGTTGGACGTCGGCAAGGCGGAGATGGTGCGCGAGTTGGGCGAGAAAGCGCTCGCAGTCGGCCTCGTCGTGGAAGATTGTCGCGCGGCCGTTTCCGCGGCTGGTGACGTGATACAAGGCATCGGGAAAATCAATCCGTGGCGGGCGCGGCATGGTTTGAATGTAGACTCTCAGCCTGTGCGCCGACAAGACCCTATAGTAGAAAGTCTCGGTCTGACCCCGATGCTGCGCTTGAGCACTTCGTACCGCATGAACTCCTGCATGTTGGCCTTGGCGACGTGGCCCGGATAGCTGCTCCAGCGATAGTTTTCCAGATGCCGCAGCCGCTGGGCGCCTGACCATCGCCGCGCGGCGGCGATCTTTACCGGATTCAGATGGATGTAACGCGAAACGGCCAATAGGTAGCTCTCGTCTTCGATCAGCTTGGCCCTGAAGCGGCCCTGGAACAGATGACCCGGCCGGCGGTGCTTGTAGCGGGAATACAAGGCGTAAGACGATAACAGCCGCTGCATGAAACGCGACAGGTTCGCCCGCGGCGTGCGGACCAATAGATGAAAATGGTTGCCCATCAGAACATAGGCGAAGAGTTGGACGTCGGCAAGGCGGAGATGGTGCGCGAGTTGGGCGAGAAAGCGCTCTGCAGTCGGCCTCGTCGTGGAAGATTGTCGCGCGGCCGTTCCCGCGGCTGGTGACGTGATACAAGGCATCGGGAAAATCAATCCGTGGCGGGCGCGGCATGGTTTGAATGTAGACTCTCAGCCTGCGCCGACAAGACCCTATAGTAGAAAGTCTCGGTCTGACCCCGATGCTGCCATCAGAACATAGGCGAAGAGTTGGACGTCGGCAAGGCGGAGATGGTGCGCGAGTTGGGCGAGAAAGTGCTCGCAGTCGGCCTCGTCGTGGAAGATTGTCGCGCGGCCGTTCCCGCGGCTGGTGACGTGATACAAGGCATCGGGAAAATCAATCCGTGGCGAGCGCGGCATGGTTTGAATGTAGACTCTCAGCCGTGCGCCGACAAGACCCTATAGTAGAAAGTCTCGGTCTGACCCCGATGCTGGACCATGTTGCCAGTACACTGAATCAAGTTCCTCTTCGAATTGCCCGACATCGTCCTCATCAATGAGTTCAACTACAAACTGATCAGTTTTCAGTATTGTCTCCGGCTCCGCATCAGCCGTTGGCCTTTCCAACAGCAGTTTTGCGCGTGAGAGAAGGTCGACTACGGGATCGAAGCCGAAGTAGCGGTAGGCAGCCTTCGCGGCTTCGAATTGCTTTTGGTCCATGATTTCCACCGCGTCAAGCACACCGCCGCTCATTATCATCCCGTGCATGACGCTCATGGCCTCCGCCGCGCGATCCCCGGCCCCGGGATTAGGACCAAAGAAGGCCGTTGCTGCGCGATTCCAAGTCGCCGTGGCGCTACGAGCTCCGCTGGCACCGTGCGGGATTGCGCCGCGCGCCGCCGGGGCGATCACATCCTCTTCATCGGCCCCCGACTTCACAGACGCGACCTCCTCTGTGTCGCCCGAATCGGGCCGCCAGTCTCCATTTTCCCATCGCTTTATCGACTCGGAAGCTAACCACGCGGTCGGCCCTTTGCCTTCCTGCTCCAGCCTAAGAACACTGAGACACTCCGTTGGATGATATGGAAGAAGGTCGCGCGCAATCTCCACACGAACATCTGCGGAAGGATGCGCAAGAAGCCGCATCATCGCCTCACCGCCTACGGCGCCAGCGCCGACACACGTGCGTAAGCGGCGTATGCAAGTCTGGCGTACCGGTTTGCCGCCAGCCAATGGCTAGCGTTCTCGCGTCGAACGATATAATCTGCATAGTCGTCCACAAGTCGGTAAGTCTCGTCTTGCTCATTCACTACCAAATCCCCTTCTGGATGTTCTCGATTGCAAGCAACCCAAACTTCATAGGTGTCCTTGTTTCGCTTTGAGACTGCCGCTACTGTGAGGGATTCTCGACGACTCCATTCCGCTTGCAAACTTCATTGGACCAATAACCCAGATTAAGTTCGTCCTCCTGTAGTAACGTCGAATATCATTCCCGCATTTTCCATAACAGTACGCACGTGCGGCAATTGCGTCTCGCCCACTTCCCAAAGCCACATATCGCCCTCAAGAAGTGACAGCAAACCGCGTTTGGTCCCTTGTTGAATCCACTCCAGTAGCGCGACACCTTCGACCGGCCGGCTCAATTGGATGCTCGTTAAGAAATTCCAGGGGTATACATCCCGCAGAAAGCCCTTCTCGTACAAACGCTGTTCAATTCCGAGTTCCCGCCACTTGTCGATTCGTTCTCCCAACGGCTTCTCCGCGCCCCACGGATTCAAACCCACGCAGCCTCCAATTCCATAGAAAACTGGTCCCAAATCCATCTTGCGACGATATCCGATGCCATAGACGGGACGCAGAATTCGGATCATGCTTCGCGCAATCGTAAGGAACGAATCTCCGGGAAGTGGCGCAATCGAACTTCGCGCTCCCATGATACAATAGGAGTCTTCCTCGTCGACGGTGGCGTTAACGTACCAGTGATAACCCGGAATATCTCCACCGGGTACCAGTCGGTAAAGATTGAAGCCACCAACTTCGTCAAATCCGCTGCGCTTTAGCTGTCGATCGAACCGGTCAAATGTCCCAACTTCTAGGCTAAATCCCCTGCCCGTAACGCCACTACGGTCAGGATAAAACCCGAGAGATCCAAACCAATCGACGAGCGCGTTGTACGAAACCTTCGCGCAGCTTGCAGAAAACTGTATTCCGTACAGGGCCACAACCGACGCTTCCGACGAGAACTCAACTCGCATGGGCCCACTCCGCTACTCGCTATATGGAAACGGAATAACCCGAGGCGCACCCATGCGTTCCTTGGGAAGCGTTTTCAGTCCGTCTCGAAGACGTTTCACTAACGACTTTTCGCTGTCGGATCGGGACATGATCTCAAAGGCGTCATTACGGCCATCGCGACGAACGCCAATGATGTCCGGTCTAAGGTTGCCAGCCGCATTGTCGAGGCCCGTTGACACCTTCCAAGACCGGTTCATTGTAATATACTCGTACTCCCCGGACTTGGCCATCTTTTTGACTTGTCGGAGCACCTGGATGTCGTGGCTTGCGGTGTTCGATACCTGCGCAGTTCCGTAAATATCCGTCCCGAACCACGTCATCTTCGGCATTCCTACCGCCAGCGGCCTTAGGCCACTCTTCGCAAGGCCTGCCCCGTTAGCCGCCTGCCTCGCCTTCTCCGCCGCCTCGACGGGTTTGGCCTCCTGCTCGGCGATCTTGGCCAAGTCGCCTGCACCAGCGCGTGCGGTATCGGCAAGCACCTGTAACTGTCTCGCCTTGGCGATGTCGTTGGCCAACGCGGCCTCTCGCGCTTCCTTTGCGAGCCGCAGATACTGCGCGTATTTCGCCTTGGCGGCAATCGCGGCCGGCAGAAGCGCGGTGATTACGTCGAAAGCAATCTGCCCCTGCCCTCGCGGGCTCCTCCACTTGTTGACGAGATCGTTCTTGATCGCTTGGTATGTATCGCCCCAGTGAGTTACGGCATAGGCGAGCCCGGAGACCGTTTGCGGTAAGTGGGTGACAGTGCCTATGAGGCCGCCAATAACGCCAGCCGGGCCGTCCCAAAAGAAGCCGCTTATAGTCTCGCCGACATCGTGCCAGTAGCCACTCCCCGGCACGCTCGCAATCGCTGCCTCACGATCCGCGCGCCATTTCTGAAGCCTCCGATCCTTCGCCGCGTCCGTCTCTTGGGCCTCCAACACGAGCTTACCCGCAGCCTCCCTCGCGAGCCTCTGGCCTTCGGTCGGCTCTGGAACCCCGAGAATCGTGCCGTTCGGCGCGATGACGACTCCCGCATGCGGCGAGCCCGGCGGAAACATCTTGGCCGCGATTTCAGGATCGATATCCTTGTTAATGAAGCGGTGCTTCCGTCGTCCCCGCTCACAGGGGCCACGTTGCCGTGCGATAGGACACCCGGATCTTCGTTACCGCCTCCGCCGCCCTTGTTATGGACGAGCACGTCGGAGGCGCCGACGCGGACGAAATAGGTGTGCAGGCCGGCGACGCGGATGTTGTAAACAGGCTCCACGTCGCCGCGGCAGCCGACGGAAGAAACCGCGTTCCAGCCGCCGCTGCTTGTGCGCAGCTCGTCGCCGGACTTGAGTTGCTCGGCGGGGATGAAGCCCCGGCCGCGGACGTAGAAGGGGTGGTTGGGCGTGCAGCGAATCACGCCGCCGCCGACCTCGACCTCCATCAAGGGCTGCGGCTCGTGACGGAAGACCTCAACCACCTTGCCGACGAGAACGGGACCCTCGGGATCGTTCTGATCGGCGGCGTTGACACCCCCGCCCGTCGCGAACTCCTCGATCGGCATCGCCGTGCCGTCGCCCAGCGAGAGCAACATGCCCGCCGCGAAACAGCCGCCACCTTGCGGCACGTTCGCCACCGGCTCGATCTCCGCGCCGCTGTTGGGCATTGCGAGGCCAAGATCTTTAATCGCCGCGCCGCCGCCGTGCGAGATCGCGATGTCCCCGCCGATCAACGAACCGGTAGTGGGCGCGTCCGCGCCGGCGGAGGCGCCTTCGGCGGCTTCGTTCGCGATGGCCGGCGCTACCGTCACGGGGACGACATCCGCGACAGCATCGAGCCCAAAGACCGCGTCCGCGTCCGGAATCGCCTCCGATGCGACGCTGCCCTGTGCGCCGGGTATGTTGCCGTTGGCGAAGGCCGTCTGCGCAGGCTTGTTGGCGGGGCCGGTCGTGCCGGCGTAGCCGGGATTGGCCACGTTGCCCATGCCGGGCACTGTGTCCACCAACGATGCCGCCGGAGAGAGCGAAGGCAGCGAGGGGACCGGTGCGGACTGGTCCACGACTGAGCCGGGCGAGGGCGTCGACTCCGGCTCGACCCAGCTCGACATCACCCAGTCTATCGCCGCCGGCCCGACAGCCTCCGGCAAATACACCAGGTTGTTGTTCTCGAAGCTGCCCGGCACCGTCAAACCATCCGCCGTGACCATCTCACCGACGGAGCCGGGCACGTCGCTCGGCGACGACTACGAGGTCTGCGTCGGCCCCGTCGGCCCCGTGGGATTGCCGCCGATCGACCAGTTATCGCCGCCGTTGAGCGTCGAGGTCAGCGGGCCGTCGTCGTAGCTGTACGCCGCGCCGCCGCCGCCGCTGCCGGACGCGCCGCCGGTATACCAAAAACTGTAACCGGCTGTTGCCGAGGCGTCGCCCGCGTTGCTGCCCGAGCCGTTTTGCACCCATTGGCCCGTGCTGGAGGAGACGCTCGCGCTGGCGCTGTAATTCATGCCGTAGGTCTCGCCGCCGGACTCGCCCCACGTGCCGCTGGTCGCGCCGTCCGTCCAACTGCCGTTGTCGGCGGAGTATCCCCAGTTGGCGTTTGCCCCGCCGGACGACTCTCCGCTGCCGCTGGTCGGGCTCCAGACCGCGCCCGTGGACGACCAGGAGAGGTTGCGGTCCTCGTTGTAGTCGTAGGTCCCCCAGTCGCTGCCGCCGGCCGTGATCGTGCCCGAAATGAAGTTGCCGGGACCGTCGGAATTGGCGAAGGGTGCGCTGGCTGAGAAGCTCGTGCTGGTCCCGCCGCTGGCCGTGCCCGACTCGCTGCCCGTACCCGTCCAGCCGCTGGAAGACGTGAAGGTCGACTGCGTCGAGTAGCCGTAGCTGGCGTAGGCGTCGCCGGAGGCGTTGACCGTGCCGCTGTAGCCGCTGGATTTCCCGCTGATAGCCGGGACCATTCCGCCGGCAGCGACACCCCAGTTACTGTCCAACGCCGAGTAACCGCCGCTGGCCGAGAAGCTGAAGCTCGCCCAGCCGTTGCCGCTGGCCGAGCCGCTGCCGCTTTGCGGCGTCCACGCCCCGCCGCTGGCCGGGCTGTAGCTGAAGAACTCTTGATAGTCGTAGGAATTGCTGCCGGAGCCGCTGGCGGTGCTGCCCGTGCCGCTGCCGGAGTTGCCGTAGATTTCATTGCTGCCGCTGGCGCCGTAGGCGTACGAGTTCAGCGGCCCGCTGCCCGAGAGCGACCAGCTCGCGTTGCCGCTGGCCGCGAGGTCATCGACGCCGTTGGTCACGTCCGACGACGGCGTCGCCGCGTTCTGCCATACGCCGTTGTCGTCCAGGTAGGCGTATTGGGTAAAGTGGCAGCGCCTGGCGGAATACATTGGCTACCGAGCCGTGCGGGTGCGAAGCTTCTCCTGCAAATCGCGCGTCAGGACGTCAAGCTGCTGGAAATCCATCGCCCGAAGTTCTTTCTCGTCGCTCAGAGGCAAGTACAGCAACCCCTGTAGCATGCGGATCGTGTCGATCTTGCCTTCGATCTTGCCTTCGATCTTGCCTTCGATCTTGCCTTTCGTCAGACCCTCGCGTTCGCCTTCGAGCTTGCCTTCGATCTTCGCGGCGTCAAGCTCCCACTGGCGGTCCCGGATGGCTCTTTCACGTCGGTCGTACATCGCTTTGTCCTCGCTGATTTGCGCAATCCGGATCAGTGTCTCCGACGCCCGGCGAATTGCCGGCTGCGGAAACGCCGCCAGCAACTCTTCCGGCTCGTCGTCTTTGGCGTGCCGCAGCCAATAAAGCCATTGGCCCAGCATGTCGCCGGACGCCAAATCCGAATACGCTGTATTATACTTCGGCAGTTCGATCGTGTGAATCGCCAAGGTATCGTCCAAAACCCGCCCGGATGTTGCGTCCGTAAGTCGAAAAGCGTGGTGAAACTGCGGCGTATCGCGCCACAAAAGGCCGTCCAGCAGCCAGATCGAATAAGCCGGCAGCAGTTCGGCATAGTCGTCGCCCGCGCGGAGTTGGTTCACGTACAACTCGCAGCCGTAGTACACTAGCCGTTTCGGCGTGCCCGCGGGGACCGTCAACTGCACCTCCACGTCGTACCAGGCCCGCCCTGCATCGACCGCCTTGACGTCCAGAATGGTCAGCTTGTCGTCCTGAAAGTCCTTGTAGTTGAAGGGGTTTTGGATCGTCACGTCGGCGATCGGCGTTTTGGCTTCAGCACCGCGTTGAGCAGGCCGATCAGGGGTTCGCGGTCCTCCGGCCGCGCAAATGCTTTCATGAAGGCAAAATCGTTGAGTGGATTGATTCCCAGCGGCATGGGGCAACCGCGAGTGGCTGGATCGAGACTGTCACGCAAGAGCATAGCCGAATCAACGCGCGAGCGACAGGCCCGCGCCTAGACGCCTTCCGAGACTGGTGCCGCCGCAAAGGAATCCAGCCCCGTTACGGCGCGATCGGCCGGCACGGTTCGATTGCCGTGGTGGAGCGATTCATTCTCACGTTGAAGCTCTTGCTCGGCTGTCTGTTTCTCCTTCCCTACCGGCGCGAGGTGTTCATGCGCGAACTGAACGCCGCGGTACAGTGGTACAACTCCCATCGACCGCACACCTGGCTCGGCGGAAGGACGCCGGACGAAGCCTACTATGCCGCCTTCCCGGCCAACCGAAAACCGAGATTCGAGCCGTGCGCGAGATGGCCTCGAGCGTCGCCATGCGCGCGCCCTTGCGCGTTGGTCAGGGGCAGTCCCGGCGTCCGATTCAAGCTGGAAGTCAGCTTTCTTAACGGACGTAAACATCTGCCGATAGTGAGTCTCGTTCGCGCGGCGTAAGGCGGCGCGACCGCGCAATTCGCAACGGCCGCGCCGTCTCTGCGCAAGAGCGGCGACAAAGGCTTTTAGGAGGTTAAATTGCAAAAGAGCGATTCGCCATTCCGCCGCTGACGCGGCGGAATGGTGAAGCGTTCTCCTCATTCCGCAAAAAAAACACACTATTCTTAGGGGTTTGCGTTCCGTCCTTTTTGGTTGTATTGTTTCGCTGGTCCAAGGTCCAACACAGATTGCTCTCCTCAATCCTCACCAAAAGCCCGCTACTATGAGGGGTTCAATTCCCCTCCGTTCCGGTTGTAAAGGTTCCCTGGACCAACACACCAACACATGCTGTGACTACCTTACCGAGCGTCCGAATACTCTATACGGCAATGAGGCAATTCTTGACGTAACTTCTTCACTCCTTTCTCAGAGACCAACGTTCCCAAAAGCCAAAGCTCTTCAAGCTTGGCAAGCCCTTTTAGGTTCTCCAGGCCGGCGTCAGTCACTCGCGTACCGTCCAGCCACAGTACGCGAAGTTCGTGCATGCGCTTGAGATAAACCAAGCCGGCGTCCGTGATAAACGAGTTGTGTAGCCGCAACTCTGACAATTGGGTCAATCCCTCGATATGCGCCAGTCCGGCATCGGCGACTTGCGTACCGTCCAAATTCAGCCATTCAAGTTCCTTCAGGTCCTTGACATGCCTAAGTCCATTGTCCGAAACCGAAGTATCGCTTAGCCAAAGCGTTCGCAGCCGCCTAAGTCCGTTTAGATGGGCCAACCCGGCGTTCGTTATCCGTGTGTCATCAAGCGCCAAGGACTTCAATTTCGCAAGGTTTGCAAGGTACGCAATGCCTGCGTCCCCGATTGGCGTGAAACGCAGTTCCAAGCTATCGAGTTCCCATAGGTCTTTAAGGCTTTTCAAGTTGGGGGGAGCCGGGGTCAGACCGAGACTTTCTACTTTCGACGACGCCTTTGGAGCGATGTCGCGAGCTTGGCGGCGACGACCAGCACGCCTGGCCGGTCGGCCACGCGACGATGTATGGCTCCTACTCCTGTTGAACTGATGCCGTAGTGCTGGCCGACTGCGCGGCCGCTGAGGTCGGCCAAGCGCACGGCCAGTTCCACCGCTACCGCCTTCGCCGCGCCGGCGCGGTGACCGTGCTGCGACAGGCGCGCGGCGTCGATCTTGAAATGCCGCGCCACCGCCGCGTCGATGTCTGGCAGCGAAACCGCCCGCCGCGGCAGGTCTAAGTCGCGGTCGCGCGCCTCGCCGCTTCGCCGCCGCTCGATTCGCTCTTCCGTTTCTTCCAGGAACGACTCGCCGCCGATCGCAAAGCGGTTGGCCGCCAGGGCGTCCAGCAGCGGCCCGTCGTCGTCCGTGAGACAGGCATGCACGTACGCGCGGTAGTGCCGCCGGGCAGCGGCCTCGTCGCGGCCGAACTCCTTGAGCACTTCGTACCGCATGAACTCCTGCATGTTGGCCTTGGCGACGTGGCCCGGATAGCTGCTCCAGCGATAGTTTTCCAGATGCCGCAGCCGCTGGGCGCCTGACCATCGCCGCGCGGCGGCGATCTTTACCGGATTCAGATGGATGTAACGCGAAACGGCCAATAGGTAGCTCTCGTCTTCGATCAGCTTGGCCCTGAAGCGGCCCTGGAACAGATGACCCGGCCGGCGGTGCTTGTAGCGGGAATACAAGGCGTAAGACGATAACAGCCGCTGCATGAAACGCGACAGGTTCGCCCGCGGCGTGCGGACCAGAAGATGAAAGTGATTGCCCATCAGAACATAGGCGAAGAGTTGGATGTCGGCAAGGCGGAGATGGTGCGCGAGTTGGGCGAGAAAGCTGCTCGCAGTCGGCCTCGTCGTGGAAGATTGTCGCGCGGCCGTTTCCGCGGCTGGTGACGTGATACAAGGCATCGGGAAAATCAATCCGTGGCGGGCGCGGCATGGTTTGAATGTAGACCCTCAGCCGCGCCGACAAGACCCTATAGTAGTAGAAAGTCTCGGTCTGACCCCGATGCTGCCCAGGGGTTCTCAACCCCTCCGTTTCGGTTGTCAAGTCTCGCTGGTCCAACACACTGGGCAGAACACCATTGCGACCTTAGATTCGTTTACCGAGACCTGAATCCTATGTCGCCACAGATCAAAGTACGCTTGAAACGGTTCGAGAATAGGGGACGATTTCCGATAGAGGGGCCACAGGACATATTCAGTTAGGATTGGATCACACGCCATATAGTAGACTGCCTCGCGCAGCATCAGCCATTCCCGCTCCGAAGGAACTAATGTGTCAACGAAGTTGCCAACAGCGTCAACGAGCGCATCCGAGAACTCCCCTACGTTACTCGCCTCAATGGTGCGTACAACCTTTATAGATGGCGGCACAGCAAGGAACGAGAGAAGCCACTCGTGTTGCGAGGCGGTGGCAACGCGGGCACACTCGGTAAGATGCCGGGATGCGATCGCAATAGCGTCGGTATCCCTTAGCTCAGCCGGCTTCCGCACGACGAAGTATGCATCCAGGCCGTCCCAGGAGGATTTCGTAGCATCAAAGATTGATTGAATGCGCCTCCGCACGTCGACCGCAGCCTCACTACCAAACAGAACACGATCAAGCTTCTCCCCGGCCGGCCTAAGCAACTGGAAGAAGCCATTTAGAGACTCGATACTTGGGAACGTCGTCGAGCTTCCACCGACGGCGCTTGAGCATCTCGCCAAAAGTTTCTTGCTCATTCATTTCAACCCCCTTAGCGAAGTCCCAGTGGAAGTGCGCCAGAGCCCCCAACCAGGTTTCTGTCCGCCCATAGCCGCAACGCCTTCTTGAACGACTCGAAATCTTTTGACTCGTCAATAAGACGAAAGATCTCATTATGCGCGGCCGTGGAGAAGTCGCCGCCATGCGCTCCAGGCTTCGTGAAGCGAACACCACCGGTCGGCGTACGATAATCACGAATCTGCTCCGCCGTCACTCCCCATTCCTTAAACTTCGCCGCGCGCGAAACAGGTAACCATTCATGGAAGCCGCCTGGGCTCCGCAACCTCTGCTTGATTATACCTTGGAGCCTCGGGTTCTCCCACAACTTACTAAACTCCTTAGGCGTAAGGCTGTTAAACCAACGGTAGAACTCACCGTTGCGAACCGACGGTATCGCAGTTCCAAACGGCAACGCGATCATTCCGCGACGGCTGCGATAGCGCCTGAGGGCCGTAGCCCTCGATTCGGCGTTTCCGCCGCCGGAGATTGCTTCCCGCAAGCCGTTGACAATCGCTTTCACCGCGTCGGAGTTCTTGAACGCCTTCGCGCTTTCCAGGGCCTTGACGATCCGGGCCTCCAGCGCCCCGCTCTCGATCGCCGCGCCCGCGCCCTCGGTAGCCGCAGTAACAATTGCCCACTCAATGATCTGCTCGCTCACCAGGCCCATGATGTAGCCTTCCTGCGCGGGCCGAGTTGGGACGCCGCGTCCGCGACCAGGTTGAGGATTTCGATTGTTAGCGGTGAAGCACCGTCAAGTATCTGATCCAGGGCAGACAAATCGGCCGTGCCGGAGGGTGCGCTCCCGAAACGCCCACTCAAGAAGTTCGTGCCAAGGGTTGCCCCCAACTCGCCCGCCATCGCGTAGAGGTCGGCGAGAATAATCCCGGCGTTCTGCGCCGTAATGGCCGCGTTGTTCACCGCACGCCCCATGGCATGCCCCGCTTGAATCGCCTGCACAGGCGCGGTCCAGTTCCAAAGGCTGCCCGACAAATCGCCAAGCACGGTCCCCACCGCGCCCAGGGCATTGACGCCCCACATGAAGCCGTCCGCGGTTGCCTGCACTATCTTGCCGGGCAGCGACGGAAGCGACTTGATCAGATCGAGCGTGCCCTTGGCGCCTGCGATGAAGCCTTCGCCGTAACCGGTGAGATAATCCGACACGCCCTCTTTCGTTAGAAGCGACTGCTGGTTCTTGATGATCTGCCGCAGCGTCGCCTTGAGTTGCTCGCGAGGGCTGAGCTTGGCATCGGCAACGACTGGCGCGGGACCGGGCGGTGGCGGCGCGGCCAGCGCTTGCGACGCGGGTGCTGCCTGCGACGGCGGCGAGTAATGGCTGCTGCCGTCTGAATTCGATATGAATAGACCGCCAGCCTCCGGATCACCGCCTTTGTTGTGGACGAGCACGTCGGAGGCGCCGACGCGGACGAAATAGGTGTGCAGGCCGGCGACGCGGATGTTGTAAACAGGCTCCACGTCGCCGCGGCAGCCGACGGAAGAAACCGCGTTCCAGCCGCCGCTGCTGGAGGGCGCAACTGGTTGCCGGACTTGAGTTGCTCGGCGGAGATGAAGCCGCGTCCGCGGACGTAGAAGGGATGGTTGGGCGTGCAGCGAATCACGTCGCCGGCAACCCCGACCTCCATCAAGGGCTGCGGCTCGTGACGGAAGACCTCAACCACCTTGCCGATGGAAACAGGCCCTTCGGGATCGTTTTGATCGGCGGCTTTGACACCCCCGCCCGTCGCGAACTCCTCGATCGGCATCGCCGTGCCGTCGCCCAGCGAGAGCAACATGCCCGCCGCGAAACAGCCGCCACCTTGCGGCACGTTCGCCACCGGCTCGATCTCCGCGCCGCTGTTGGGCATTGCGAGGCCAAGATCTTTAATCGCCGCGCCGCCGCCGTGCGAGATCGCGATGTCCCCGCCGATCAACGAACCGGTAGTGGGCGCGTCCGCGCCGGCGGAGGCGCCTTCGGCGGCTTCGTTCGCGATGGCCGGCGCTACCGTCACGGGGACGACATCCGCGACAGCATCGAGCCCAAAGACCGCGTCCGCGTCCGGAATCGCCTCCGATGCGACGCTGCCCGGCGTGCCGGGTATGTTGCCGTTGGCGAAGGCCGTCTGCGCAGGCTTGTTGGCGGGGCCGGTCGTGCCGGCGTAGCCGGGATTGGCCACGTTGCCCATGCCGGGCACTGTGTCCACCAACGATGCCGCCGGAGAGAGCGAAGGCAGCGAGGGGACCGGTGCGGACTGGTCCACGACTGAGCCGGGCGAGGGCGTCGACTCCGGCTCGACCCAGCCCGACATCACCCAGTCTATCGCCGCCGGCCCGACAGCCTCCGGCAAATACACCAGGTTGTTGTTCTCGAAGCCGCCCGGCACCGTCAAACCATCCGCCGTGACCATCTCACCGACGGAGCCGGGCACGTCGCTCGGCGACGAGTACGAGGTCTGCGTCGGCCCCGTCGGCCCCGTGGGATTGCCGCCGATCGACCAGTTATCGCCGCCGTTGAGCGTCGAGGTCAGCGGGCCGTCGTCGTAGCTGTACGCCGCGCCGCCGCCGCCGCTGCCGGACGCGCCGCCGGTATACCAAAAACTGTAACCGGCTGTTGCCGAGGCGTCGCCCGCGTTGCTGCCCGAGCCGTTTTGCACCCATTGGCCCGTGCTGGAGGAGACGCTCGCGCTGGCGCTGTAATTCATGCCGTAGGTCTCGCCGCCGGACTCGCCCCACGTGCCGCTGGTCGCGCCGTCCGTCCAACTGCCGTTGTCGGCGGAGTATCCCCAGTTGGCGTTTGCCCCGCCGGACGACTCTCCGCTGCCGCTGGTCGGGCTCCAGACCGCGCCCGTGGACGACCAGGAGAGGTTGCGGTCCTCGTTGTAGTCGTAGGTCCCCCAGTCGCTGCCGCCGGCCGTGATCGTGCCCGAAATGAAGTTGCCGGGACCGTCGGAATTGGCGAAGGGCGCGCTGGCTGAGAAGCTCGTGCTGGTCCCGCCGCTGGCCGTGCCCGACTCGCTGCCCGTGCTCGTCCACTGGCCCGTGCTGGTCGAGAAAGTGGAGTCCGTCGAGTAGCCGTAGCTCGTCGCGGTATAGCTCAAACCGTCGGATCGGGCAGACTGGTCAAGGCGCATGCGATTGTAGCCAGCGGTCAAGATCGGCGGGACTGGTGAATTCAAACAAGGCTTCGCCTAGCTCCTCGAGGCGACCCGTTCGCAGCTTCTCGATTCGCGCCGCCGCAGCCGCGTCAATCGCGCCCAACTGCCTGCGCAAAAGACGCAGCAGCAGCGCGCGCTCTCCTTGCTCCCGGCCTTCTTCCCGGCCTTCTTCCCGGCCTTGCGCAAGACCCTTCTCGATGCCTTCTTCCATCCAACTCGTTACGATTTCCATGACACCTTCCTTCTCTTGAGGGACAAGTTGTTCCATTTCCGCGTCGAACTCCCGCTTCTGTTCTATTGTAAGCCGCAGGTATTCGTCGATAAAGCCCGAAATCAGCCGTTCCCGCGCCGGGTTCAATTGCAGCCGCGCCAACATCCGCAGGCAGGAAAGCTTGACCCGCGGCTGTTCGCCCGGCGCCATCGCCATGTTGGACATCAACGCCGCCGCGATCGGGCTCGTGCGGTCGAGGAAGTCGCGCCACGCGAGGCGATTCAACTGCACCGTCCGATAGTTGAACGTCAGCACCGTCAAGTCCGGGAACTCGACGCGATACTCGCTCGGCTCCGGCCGCGACGGCGCGCGGTAGGAAAACAGGGCGATCGGATAGACGGGCAGGCCGTACTTCTCGTGGAACCGCGCGAAGTAAGTGAACATCCGCCGCGGGAAGACCGCCTCCGGCCGGGCCTGCGGTTCGACGTGAACCAGAAAGCCCAGCTCCTTGCCGCGAAAGCGGGCCTTCGCCACGATGTCGGCCTCGTGCCTCTCGCCGCGCGTCACGTCGGTGAAGACTTCCTTGTCCAGGAACTCGACCGAATCGCGGTCCAGATAGGCGGCCAACTCGGGGAAGAACAGCTCGATGAATTCCACGAAGAACGTCGTCAACAATTCCTTGAACAAGCGGTCGTGGTCCATAACAGGCGTCCTTCCAGCGATGACCTTTGCTTGGTGTCCAACTCTCAGGCGAAATTGTCGTCGGTTTCCGAACCAGCGTCAACCGGACGTACCTCGCTGGGCAAGGGCAATCGGCCGCACTCCTGGCTAGGAGGCAAGACGCCGAATGAAGTATATCACGGCGACATTTCCGGCCAATCGCAAGCCGCGCTCTGAACCCCGGCCGCTTTGGCCGCGCGGATCGCATTGCGCCCGGCCGTGGGCCTTGGTTCGCGGAAGTCCCGGGACGAAAGTTAAGCTGAAGGTCAGCTTTCTTAACGGACGCAAACATTTGCCGCTTGTTAGCTTACTTCGCGCCGCGTAAGGCGGCGCTTCGATGCGATTCGCCAGCGCTGCGCCGCCTCTGCGCGCACAACCCGCGTCAAAGGCTTCTGCTTTACCGAATTGTCAATGAGCGATTCGCCATTCCGCCGCTGACGCAGCGGAATGGCGGGTCGTTCACCTCACTCCACTCCAAAAACACCACGGATCAGCACACTCATTTGACGGTTACCTTGAAGACGAGCGAATCGAAATCGGGAGGCGACGCCATGCCGTGGCTGCAATGGTAGATTCGCTCGTTTTCCGAAATCCGCTCAATCCAAAAGCCCGCATTCTCAGTCCATTTCTCTTCCACAACTTGCCCTCCACGGTACCTCATCTTGTAGACGTTCCAGACGAAGAGCCGGCCGTTGCGACTGAAGAATGGGTACTCGACAACGTCCTCGTACTTCTCATCTTTCCAGGTTCGCAGCAGGGAAACGTGTCCTCCGTCCTGAAGCTCAAGCCATCCGTCGTCGAGCTTTATGTCGAAACCCTGCTCGACATCGCCTTTGCAATGCAGAAACTCTGCGCGCACGACGCCAAACTCTGGGACAGAGAAAGAATCTGAGGTCTTCACGAAGAGCCCGCCCCAGAGAATAAACTCCGGCCTAGTTCGCTTGTCTGGATATCGATTAAAGTGGTCCAGAATCGCCGTGCGAATCGACAGGCCGCTATTTGCGTAATCGGGTTGGCTTGCAGGCATCGTCGCAGTCTTCCTCATCGTTTCTTCAACTGTCGGAACGGGTCGCGCTCCGCATGTTCGCCGGGCCATAGGGGGACAAGCTTCGTGCCGCCGTCGCGCCGCGGAACAGGTTCATGGGCGAGTTCCATTGTCTCGGGCTCGCCATATTCGTTTCTCCGTGTTGGCCCACGCCACCCTCTTGCCTTTATCTCAGCGCGCTGTTCCTCGGTCAATCCCGAATTCGGATCATTATAAATCCGCTTCCACTCGGCACGGCGCTGTGTATCCGTCAACTCGGGATACGGCGAGCGTGGCTTTTTCGGGTTCGGAATGAATTTTCCGGTCTTCGGATCGCGCAACTGAACAGGCAGGGACGGCGGGAGCGCAGCCGAAAGCATTTCATCCCTGTTCTGCCTCGCGCGTGCGATTTCGGCAGCCGGATCCGGAAGGTTGGCGTCGAAGAACGCGCCAACGAGCGCGCCAAGCTGATTGACCCATGCCGGTGCTTGCGTGTACAACTTGCGCAACAACGCATTTTGCTCAGCGGCCTCCGGGTCAAAAACAATGACCCTCGCAGCGTCTTCGGCGCTAACGGTTCCGGCAACGATTCCCTTTAGGTCAGGGGAGCCGGGGTCAGACCGAGACTTTCTACTTTCGACGACGCCTTTGGAGCGATGTCGCGAGCTTGGCGGCGACGACCAGCACGCCTGGCCGGTCGGCCACGCGACGATGTATGGCTCCTACTCCTGTTGAACTGATGCCGTAGTGCTGGCCGACCGCGCGGCCGCTGAGGTCGGCCAAGCGCACGGCCAGTTCCACCGCTACCGCCTTCGCCGCGCCGGCGCGGTGACCGTGCTGCGACAGGCGCGCGGCGTCGATCTTGAAATGACGCGCCACCGCCGCGTCGATGTCTGCCAGCGAAACCGCCCGCCGCGGCAGGTCCAAGTCGCGGTCGCGCGCCTCGCCGCTTCGCCGCCGCTCGATTCGCTCTTCCGTTTCTTCCAGGAACGACTCGCCGCCGATCGCAAAGCGGTTGGCCGCCAGGGCGTCCAGCAGCGGCCCGTCGTCGTCCGTCAGACAGGCATGCACGTACGCGCGGTAGTGCCGCCGGGCAGCGGCCTCGTCGCGGCCGAACTCCTTGAGCACTTCGTACCGCATGAACTCCTGCATGTTGGCCTTGGCGACGTGGCCCGGATAGCTGCTCCAGCGATAGTTTTCCAGATGCCGCAGCCGCTGGGCGCCTGACCATCGCCGCGCGGCGGCGATCTTTACCGGATTCAGATGGATGTAACGCGAAACGGCCAATAGGTAGCTCTCGTCTTCGATCAGCTTGGCCCTGAAGCGGCCCTGGAACAGATGACCCGGCCGGCGGTGCTTGCAAAGGAACGCGAAACCGGTTCCGGACGCCGTACGCCTGGAATCGCCGGTCACTTGCCCGATCGAGTTGAGGCCGTAGACCTGCACACTAACATTACTATTGGTGCCTCCCAGCGTGCCCAAGTCCGTCGCGGTGTACTGGACCTGACCCAACGCGGGGCGTGTCGCGCCGGCGAAGAGCAGCAAAACGGTGACAAAACTTGCGTTACCCGCCAACATCCGGTTTCTCGTCAAGCGTTTCACTGTTCCGCGGAAGCGACCGCGAAGTACGACGCCCGCGATCGCGGCGGACAATGTGATGCTGACCGTCGTGGGCTCCGGCGTTGGCGTTAGCAGGAACGCATGATAGTCGCCTTCCGAGTTCACTCCTTGTGCGACGATTTGGCCGGCGGCGTTGATCCCGGTCGCGTCGTCAAGCGTATATCCGTTCAGTTGAACAAGGGAATTCAAGTCCATCATGCCGTTGACATCTGTATACAGAAATGCGCAATCGATTCCGTCTGGCAACACCGTGCCTCCGACGATGTCACCGGCATCGTTCACGGACTCGGCGACCGAGTCGCTCCCGCCGAGCCCCAGGATTTGCCGCGTCCCAAGTGCCGCGGCGTACTCGAAAGCGTGCTGGACGCCCTGCGAATCGAAATACACTCCCACCACTTCGCCGCTTGCGTTGAGGCCCTCCGGTTGGATTCCCCGGCCGTTCGGGGCTGCGGGGTCCGGAATTTCCGTAAGCGTTCCTGCGTTGAGCACAAAAGCGTGCTGCAGGCCTGAGGGCGGATCCGTCGCGAGGTCCGGACTTCCTATCCCGACGATTAGGTCGTTGTTGTTAATAAGGAGGGCTGAGCTTGGCGTCCAAGCACTCGGCATGTTCACGATCGTGCTGTTCAGGTCGACCATGCCGCCGGATGCGGTCCAAATAAACGGGTTGAAGTCGATTGAGCCGGCCGTCCCCGATCCGCCTACGACCACACCGGAGTTGTTGACAGATATTGCCGCACTTTCAGTGCCTCCGGAGAGGAAGCCCAACGGCTGCATACCGCGCTGCGGCGTATAGAGGAACGCTTCGCCGGCGCCAGCTTGGCCGGCGATCCATCCGGAGTCGTTGATCGAAAAACCGACGCTACTGGGGCCCCCGGGCAGCGTGCCAAGGCTCTGGATCGGGCCGTTGGGAGGGGACCAGGTAAATGCGAGGCCGACCCCCGGAATCGTCGGTTCTGATACTCCGGTGATCGAGCCGGTTGCGTTTATGGCGTTCGGGTCGGTGACCTGCCCCCCCAGAGTGCCGAGATCGGTAATGGCGTAGCTCGTTTGCGCAGAGGCTCGCGCGGCAAGCCCGCAGGAAAGTAAGAGGGCGACGATTTGCGCGCTTTTGGATACCATTGGATTTGGTGTTTCAAGCCAGATGCGTTCGCTACGGAGATCTTGCCGCTGCTCGCCACACCTGCAACGCGGCGCATCTATCCATTCCGGCGGTGCCCAAGCCGGCGCTGCACAGACACCTCGCTCAAGCCGCAATACGTGCGAGAGCAGCCTGCCACAAGGAACCGCTGCTGGTGCGGAATCGCCCATCTTCAACATAACAATTCTCACCGCTTCTGTCAACAGTTTTGCAGCGGTTCTTTCCCGATTCGTAACTGCTCAGCCGCTAACCGCCAGTTCGCCGCATCCGGCTAAAACCGGGACTCCAGCGCCTAAATCCAACGTCGAGCCGCTCAGGTCCAAAATGCAGCCGCCGCATTCCATCGTAAGCGTGCCGCTGCACATCGAGAGGCTGCCGGACCCGAGTTCCAGCGTGCCGCAGTCGATTTCGGTCCTGCCCGGAAAGCAATCAATAAACAAACGTGGGACCAGATCGTCAGCGGCTTCGCCGTTAAAGTCGCCGTCGCGCAACGGAGGGCCGGCCGCCGTTGGCAGCAGATCGCCGGAAGCCGCCACGTCGCGCTGCGATGGGTCGCTCGCTTGCTGCGCGTCGGGATTCGGCGGAACCTCCCTCGCTGACGTGTCGGGCTTTAATGCGTCGGACTTCGATCGCGGGCTGTACGTGCCGCCGGATGCGGGGGTGGTTGAACTGTTTTCACCCATGACTGTCTCCTTGTCGAGCGACTGGCGAGGCAATAAGTGTATTCATCACGCTCCGTCGTAATGCTCTTTCATCACGGCAGTGCGCGATGACTACGCTTCATCACGACGGAGCGTGAAGAGTACGTTAGGCGGCAAGCCGGCTAAAGCCGGAACTCCAGTGCCGGCGCAAGTGCCGCCGCGCAATGTCCCTATATATATAATTGTCGTTTTCACGAAAAAACGACGCGGCGCGCGGACGGAGCCGCGGAGCCCGGAGCCGGGGTCAGACCGAGACTTTCTACTTTCGACGACGCCTTTGGAGCGATGTCGCGAGTTTCGCGGCGACGACCAGCACGCCTGGCCGGTCGGCCACGCGACGATGTATGGCTCCTACTCCTGTTGAACTGATGCCGTAGTGCTGGCCGACCGCGCGGCCGCTGAGGTCGGCCAAGCGCACGGCCAGTTCCACCGCTACCGCCTTCGCCGCGCCGGCGCGGTGACCGTGCTGCGACAGGCGCGCGGCGTCGATCTTGAAATGACGCGCCACGGCCGCGTCGATGTCTGCCAGCGAAACCGCCCGCCGCGGCAGGTCTAAGTCGCGGTCGCGCGCCTCGCCGCTTCGCCGCCGCTCGATTCGCTCTTCCGTCTCTTCCAGAAACGACTCGCTGCCGATCGCAAAGCGGTTGGCCGCCAGGGCGTCCAGCAGCGGCCCGTCGTCGTCCGTCAGACAGGCATGCACGTACGCGCGGTAGTGCCGCCGGGCAGCGGCCTCGTCGCGGCCGAACTCCTTGAGCACTTCGTACCGCATGAACTCCTGCATGTTGGCCTTGGCGACGTGGCCCGGATAGCTGCTCCAGCGATAGTTTTCCAGATGCCGCAGCCGCTGGGCGCCTGACCATCGCCGCGCGGCGGCGATCTTTACCGGATTCAGATGGATGTAACGCGAAACGGCCAATAGGTAGCTCTCGTCTTCGATCAGCTTGGCCCTGAAGCGGCCCTGGAACAGATGACCCGGCCGGCGGTGCTTGTAGCGGGAATACAAGGCGTAAGACGATAACAGCCGCTGCATGAAACGCGACAGGTTCGCCCGCGGCGTGCGGACCAATAGATGAAAATGGTTGCCCATCAGAACATAGGCGAAGAGTTGGACGTCGGCAAGGCGGAGATGGTGCGCGAGTTGGGCGAGAAAGCGCTCGCAGTCGGCCTCGTCGTGGAAGATTGTCGCGCGGCCGTTTCCGCGGCTGGTGACGTGATACAAGGCATCGGGAAAATCAATCCGTGGCGGGCGCGGCATGGTTTGAATGTAGACTCTCAGCCGCGCGCCGACAAGACCCTATAGTAGAAAGTCTCGGTCTGACCCCGTGATCTGTGACCCCGTGATCTGTGCCCGTGATCTGACAGGAAGTCGCAGTGCCTTGATAGTACCGGCGAAGCGGGGGAACAAACGCCCGTGCGGACCCCGTGGAGGGAAGCGAGGCATCGGGAGCATGGAATCGTTGTTGGGACATACGACGGATACCGGAGATTCGATGTACGTATTACCGAAACAGCAACGGATAGCCGAGTTGGCGAGACAGTCGCCGCAGACGGCCTTCACTACGCTGGCCCACCTGATGGATATTGACTGGCTGGACGCGGCCTTCGCCAGGACCGGGCGGCGGGCGTGGACGGACAGACGTGGCACGACTACGAGCGGAACCTGAAGGAGAACCTTCAGTCGCTCCTGGACCGCGCCAAGTCCGGCACGTACCGGGCACCGCCGGTGCGGCGCGTGCATATTCCCAAGGGCGGCTCGACCACCGAGACCCGACCCGTCGGAATCCCGACTTTGGAGGACAAAGTTCTCCAAAGGGCGGTCGTCATGCTGCTGGAGCCGATCTACGAGCAGGACTTCGATCCCGGCTCGTACGGCTTCCGGCCGGGGCGATCGGCGCACGCGGCCTTGGAAGACTTGCGTCAGCAGGCGATGGCCAATCATGGAGGCCGGGTTCTGGAGGTGGACATCCGAAAGTTCTTTGATACTTTGGACCACGCCCATCTGCGGCAGTTAATCCAACTCAGGGTGCGTGACGGCGTAGTGTTGCGCCTGATCGGCAAATGGCTCAATGCGGGCGTGATGGAAGACGGTAACATCAGTTACCCGGAAGCCGGCAGCCCGCAAGGAGGCGTGATTTCACCCCTGCTGGCCAACGTGTACTTGCATTACGTGCTGGACACGTGGTTTCGCCAGGAGGTGCAACCGCGACTCCGGGGCAAGGCCCACCTGATCCGCTATGCGGACGACTTCGTGATTCTGTTCACGAATGAAAGCGACGCACGGCGGGTAATGGAGGTGCTGCCCAAACGCTTCGACAAGTACGGCCTGACGCTACACCCCGACAAGACCCGCTTGATTCCTTTTCGCCGTCCGCCCTACAAGGGGTCCGGCGGGAAGGACGACGGGAATGACCCGCCTGGCACGTTCGACCTCTTGGGTTTCACCCATTACTGGGGTCGGGCGCTCACCGGCGGATGGGTGGTGAAGCGGCAGACGGCCTCGTCGCGGCTGAGCCGGGCCGTGCGGAGCATAGCCCAATGGTGCCGGATCAACCGGCATCGAGCGGTCTGCGAGCAGCACTACAAGTTGAGTCAGAAGGTACGCGGACACTACGCGTACTACGGGATCACCTGCAACATGCGAATGTTGAAGGTGTTTCTGCAAGCAGTGCAACGAGCATGGCGGAAGTGGCTGGAACGCCGCAACCGTCAACGCGAGATGAACTGGGACCGATTCCAGCGGCTGCTACAGCGTTATTCGCTTCCGTCGCCGAAAATCGTCCACTCTTACGTCAAGCAGCGAACCCATGCCTTGAGGAAGCGTATGGTCTAATGCGTCCACGTACGGATCTGTGGGAGCCCTGGGCGGGCAACCGCCCAGGGCCACCCGGCGTAGATTGTGCGTGCGAAAACGGCCGAAAACAGGGGAGTTTTCGCTGTTTGGAAGCGCGAAGAAAATATCTAGGCCCAAAATGCGAGAATATGCACCAGGCCGCGAAGGTCAGGAGTCAGGAGTTGAACGATGGGCGGCCCTCACCGCGCCACTTCCACAGCCTCAACAGTTGCCGCGGCCTGCAAGACGTCTTCCAGGCGAGAGCGGTCCATGCCGTTGCCTTCGATCCTCACCCGCCCGCTGGCGACCGCCTGCGACTGCGCTCAGCTCTCCATGCACGAGCGAACGGAAAGTGGCCGCGTGGACGTGGAACACGGCCGTGCTGCGGCGGCTTACGCCGTCGTCGACGTCCACCAGCCGCCCGTCGCGCACGGAAAGCTCCCATTGGCCGCCGCCCGGACCATCCACCTGAATCCCCAAGCGGGCAATCCGCTGGTCGGGTTCATGCCTGTTGTGGCTGCCGACTCGCTGCCCGGACACCCCGACTGCGCCGCATGTGGTGATGCACGTCGAACTCCGGCTTGTGCTTCACGCGCCGCGCTTTGCCGAAGTTCGCGTCCATGGCATACCGCGCAAGAAGCGACATCATCTCGTAGTCCAGTTCCGGGCAGGGCAGGTGCGGCGCTGCCTGGCGGGTGTTCGTTGTGTCGAACTGCGGATCGTCCCTCCAGTAAGAACCGTAAATCGCCAGTTGATCGCGGAACGTCTTGGCGAACCACTCGCCGTCCAGGTTCCAGTCAGAATCGGGATCGCCCATCGGTGAAAGTTCCTCTATGATCTGCTGCATCACCGCGGTCCATTCCAGAATCAGCACCGGGCATGGCGACGTGACGTGGTATGTCGCACCGTGGCGCTCCGGACGCGCGTGGATGTGGCTCATTACCGCCGATACCCAATCGACGGGCACGAAGTTTTTGCGGTCGCCAGCGCCGATGCCCAGCGCGGAGACAATCAAATTGCCCGCATTCGTCCCCCGGCTCACCTTGCTGGCCATCGTGTGCGCAAGCTTCAAGGGAGCGTAAAAACCGTGGTAGGTTGTCGTATAGCCGCTTTGCGAATCGCCGACGATGATCGAAGGACGGTAGATTGTCGGCCGGTCGATGAAATCGGCTTCGCGGACCAGCAACTCGCCTTGCAGCTTCGAGTTTTCGTAAGCGTTGCCGGGCGTCTGGCCCACGTCGACGTCGCTCTCCATAATGCGTCCGTTGCGGAGGCCGCAGACATAGGCAGTGGATACGTGATGGAACTGGCGGATGCCCGTGCAGCGGCAGAGTTCCAGCATCCGCCGCGTGCCCTCGACGTTGGAGAGATACGGCTCGGCAGCAGGATCTTCGCCGCGAAAGACCAGGCTGGCGGCGTTGTGTACGACCGACTCGCAGTTCCGTTCGATCCAGCCGACACTGCGGTTGTCCAAGCCGAGATCGATCTCGCTCAAATCGCCCTCCAGCACCACGGGCCTGGGCAGCGCCGTCTCCAGCATCAATTCCCAATGCCGCAGGAGGTTTTCCACCCGCTGCCGCGCAGATTCGGACTTTGCCGGGCGGACAAGCACCGCCACCCGGCGTCCGGCCAGGAGAAAGTCGCGCAAGAGATAGGAGCCCAAAAGTCCCGTGGCGCCGGTCAAAAGATGATACCCGGCGGTATTGGTTCGTCCTTTAGCCAATGAAAAAGTCTCCGTTCAATAGGTTTTAATAGCCGCTACCAAAGCCGACATTCAGGCGGCTACCATCGCGCCGTTACGTCGCTCCCGATAGAGGCTCCAAGAACAACCCGCACGCCGTGCCGGGTTGCCCGTCGCGTCTTACGGGCAACGCGCCGGAAACATCATGTTTGGACATGATCGACGTCGAATCATTCGACATGCCCTTCGCTTTAAGGTGGGAATTCGGTTCGGCGCGTTAGGCGAGTATTGTAGCGTATGTGTCGAAACGCAACAACAAGTCTTTTGAAGGTCTAAGGCCAGGAAACCAGAGTAGAATCGCCGGCAAGCGCCACAGGAAAGTGCTTTGTAAAAGCTTTTTATTTTTCTTCCGCCGCGCTTGTCGGCTTTGCCGTTGCGTCATGTCCGAGCAAAACCGATGGCGTGTTTTCAGCAGTTCACTGCTTGGCGACTGGCGCGCCGGCGGCAACCTGATTCCTGTACCAAGTTAGCCATGCACGCGGGTCATAGCCGAAGTTCTGGCCCGTAATCGTCACCAGGGCATCCAGCACGCCGCGGCACTGCACCGTGCGTTGCCGGGTTTTCGGCTGGGCGTTCATGGAGAGACCGCTGGGTCCGCCGTTCTTGCCGAAGGTCGAGGTCATCGAACCGGGACCGCCGCCTGATGGAATGACCTCTGTCCGCTCGTAAGACACGTAATGCACCAACGTGGCCACGCTCGACGGGTCCTTGATTCGACCCAAGCCCTCGCCTGCGCGATCAATCGTTTCATCGGAAGCGTGCTTGTCGCGCATGCGGGCCTCGAAGTACTTCGTCACGGCGTCGTCTTTCTGCTTTTCCAAGATGTCCAGGCAGGAGAGGCGAACGTCCTTTTCCGGATCGTCGATGGCGCACACGGCCAGCGGGCCGCGGGCGTCATGCGAATCGAAGCGGCCCAACACCTCGACGTATATCTGCCGGGCGTCGTCGCGAGGGTCTTTCTTGAGCGACCGATTGCCGTTGAGCCGTTCGTTCAAGGGGACGATGGCCGCCGGATCATGGATGGCATAGAGCCCTTTTTCCCCCTGATCGAAACGCCTGCCGTCCATCAAAGCCCGATAACCGTGGATTTTTTTCCTCCACTCGGCCTCCGACTTGATTCTTCGCTGCACGCTGTCGCGGTTCTCGGCTACTTGCTGTGGAACCCACTCCGTCATGCCCGTACTTGGGTTGCGCGACTTCACGTACCCCTTGTCAATCTGCTCCTCTTCGTACGTCATCCACTGGTCTTTTACCCTTCGATAGCCCAGCAACTTCCGAGCTTCGGGCTGTTCTGGGTCGAGTTGCAGGACGTGCTCCAGCGTAGACTTCCGTTGAGCCGTCAGGCCGTGCTGCCGGCACCATTCGGCCAGATTCATCTGGTCCAATACCGTGTCACGCGTTTTCAGGCGCAGCTTTTCATATTCAGCCAGTTCGGGCGGAACTGCCTGGACCTTCTCGACAACGTCGGCCTCGAGGGTGATTTCCGCTCCTCCCGCCACGGCAATCACGTACGACTTGCGCGGGTTTTCGTCTTTATTGATGACGTTGCCTTCGATTTGCCCGCCACTGCGGAGAAAGAAAGTATCCGCCCGCACGGGCTGAAGAAGAGTGAGGACCACCAACACCGCCCACACGCCGCTGAATCGCTGCATGACAACCGCCTCCCACAAGTTCCAAGGACCGGCGTCCCCGCTAGCCCGCTGATTCTAGTATACGCCGTGGGGGACTTCGCGAAAACGCGAACGGGCGTCCCACATCAGGTGTGCTTGCGAACTAGCCGAAAGAGCTACCGTCGCTACAATTCATTGGGCAAATAATAAATCGAACCCCAGTTCATAAAACTAGGCATATTGATAATCTACCGAGTGATGTACAGATTCGTGAGTACCCGCAAACGCCTATTTTACCAAAATTCCCAAAGTTTGGAAATTTCTGGTCAACCTACTTGACTGAACACAGACGTTTGTGAGAAAATTCGGGCAGGAAGAGAGGTGGAGAGAATATGAAGTTTACGAAAACAGCGTCCGTTGAAGAATTACAAGTTGTAAGCCGCTTCGAGGGTCTGCGAAAGATACTGCTTTCGGAGCAGTATGCGGACCACCTGAAGAAACCGCTTGCCTATTGGGCGTTGCCCACCGACCGCCGGTTGCCGCTGGCCTTTTTGGGCAGAACCCTGGAGGACCTGTTGCGGACGCCTTTTTCCGAGTTGACCAACACGCCGGGCATTGGTCAAAAGAAAATCTGTTCGTTCGTCAAGTTGCTGGCCCGCGCCGCGAACACCGATCCGGCCGAATTGCCGCTGGACGAGGTCGCGATTCCGACCGGCGGCGCGGAAACGGGTGAAGCGCACCATGTTTCCTCGAACGGATTTGATCCGACGACGGTATCGGAGGTCGTATGGGGACAGTGGCGAGCGAGCGTCGCCAAGCACGACCTGGGTGAGGAAAAACTGGGCCGCTTCGCTCCCACATTGCGGCACATGACGCGAGTAATCTGGAACACGCCGCTGGGTGCTTACACGCACCTCTCGCTGAACGACATTCGCTCCATGAAGACCCACGGCGAGAAGCGCATCCGCGCGATCCTGGAGGTCTTTCACAGCGTCCACGTCATGGTAGCCAACATGGGCACGCAAGAGCACCTCGTGGTCCGCATCGTGCCACGCCTTATCGACAAGGTCGAACAATGGATCGGCCAGGCGTTGCAGGCACCGGGCGTGCCTTCGCCGCAAGAGTTGTTCGACAATCTTGTCGGCTTGCTGTTGGAGCAAGTCCGCATCGACGCCACGCAACAGATCGCCAACCTGGCGGAAAACCGGCTGGGAATGACTGGGCCGATAACGAGCGTCCGGCAGGCCGCGCGCTCGATGGGTTTGACGCGCGCCCGCGTCTACCAACTGCTCAATGAGATCAACGACATCCTGGCGGTGCGCTGGCCGAACGGCCGGCACCAGATGTACGAGCTCCGCGAAAAGCTGCTGAACGAATCGAAAGAGATGCCCTCGCCGCCGGACCTGCAGCAGTTCCTGGCCGCTGTCGAGCTCTTCTATCCAGGCAGCCGCCGCGGCGCCGCCGGTCCGTTGGATTATGTAATGTCCGAAGAGGATGAGGAAGAGACGACCGAGACTATGGAATCCGAAGAGGAGGAAGAACTCGTCGCGGCGAAGTAGGCAGGTTCTTTCCGCCGGAAGGAACCTGTCCGCGCTAATCTAGCTAAAGGTCCTCTCGGCGCCAAAGACCGCCAAGCTCACGCCGCGGCTTGGGCGCGTGCCGTGTGTGCTCGGCTAGTCACTAGCGACCATACGAGGGCAGCGACATTCATGGCCGCGCGGGGCCGGGCAAGCTGCCGCATGGCGCGGGACAGGTTTTCGCGAGCGGCCGCGTCCGTTACGAGCCGGGCCAACGCTTCGGCCAACTGGTCGTCCAACCGGCCGGTCACTTCGCGCTCGTCGAGCATTTCCGCTGCGCCGGCGGCGATATAGACGTCGGCATTCTTCCTCTGGTGATCGTCGGCCGCGCGGGTACGGCACGAGCAGCGCCGGCGCGCCAGCCGCCGACAATTCCGCCAGCGTGGTGCCGCCCGCCCGGCAAACCGCCAGGCTGCTGCCGCCAATCAAGGCCGGCATATCGGGCCAAAATGCGCTTACGTCGGCTTCAATCGCGAATTTGCGATAGAGTTCCCGCGTTGCTTCCAGGTCGGCCTCGCCCGATTGATGGACGATTTGCCAATCTGCCAACAGGTGTCGAATCTTGTACAACGCCCGCGGCACGTTTTCGTTGAGCGAACGGGCGCCGCCGCTGCCGCCCAGCACGAGCAGGCGCTGTTTTGCGCGGCAGGATGGACTTCCGGGTCGGTCCGCATTTTTGGTGATGGACGCGGCGGTCCATCCCACGATCTCGCGCGTCGGGTTGCCGGGGCATCGAACCTGGCAGCGCGTGCGGCCGATCCGCCCGGTCTCTTCAAAGCTCGTGCAAAGCAGACTTGCAAAGCGAGACAGCCAGCGGTTGGCCCTGCCGAGGACGGCGTTTTGCTCCATCAGCACCAGCGGCAAGCTGCGGCGTGCGGCGGCACGGCCCAGCGGCACGCTGGCATACCCGCCAAGCCCCACGACGCCGGCCACTTGCTCTTCGTCCAGGAACCGCCCGGCGGCAAAATAGCCGGCCATGTTTTCCACGACGAACGCAAGAGCCTCGCTTGCCCTCCGCGGCAGCGGGCGGCTGGAAAGCGGCAGATAGTCGAAGCCGGCCGAATCGACCAAGTCGCGCTCCAGCGGCTTGCCCGTGCCGGCAAACGTAATCCGCACTCCGGGCCGGTCAGCGGCCAGCTTTTGGGCCACGGCCAGACCGGGAAAGAGGTGCCCGGCGGTGCCGCCGCCTGTGAATACGATGTGATGCGTTTGTTTCATAATGGGATAACGTTGATTCTTAGGCACGCGGCGCCCGCCAAGGCGCAGAGCGCGGCGGCAATCCAAAAGCGGACGACGATCTTGCTTTCCGGCCAGCCGCGGAATTGAAAATGATGATGCAGCGGGGCGCAGAGGAAAAGCCGCTCGCGCCGCCACTTGTACCAGCCGACTTGCAGGATCACGCTGGCGGCCTCGACGACGAACACGCCGCCGATGAGCACCAGCAACAGTTCCTGCCGCGCGACCACCGCCATGTATCCCAGCAGTCCGCCCAGCGGCAGCGAGCCGGTATCGCCCATGAACACCTGCGCGGGATGGCAATTGAACCAGAGGAAGCCGACGACCGCGCCGATCATGGCGGCGGCCAGCACGGCCAGCTCGCCGCAACCGGCGACGTGCGGCACGTTGAGGTAGGCCGCCCATTGCGCATGGCCGGCAGCGTAGACAACCAGCAGCATCGCGGCCGTGGCAAACAACATGCAGCCGCCCGCCAGTCCGTCCAGCCCGTCGGTGAGGTTGACGGCGTTGGACGATCCGACCATTACCAAAACGGCCAGCGGGATGAACGACATGCCGAGCGAGGCGGCCGCGTTCCACGGCGGCGGCAGGACCAGCCCATCGGGCTGCTTTGTGTGATCGAAGTATAGGGCGACGGCGACCGAAACGGTCAAGACCAACTGGCCAGCGAGTTTGCCGCGACGGGAAAGGCCCGGCCGCCGCGAATAAAGCTTCACGAGATCGTCAATCGCGCCCAGCGACGCCAGTCCCGCGGCGAGGGCCAAGCCCAGCAACAAGTAGCGGTTGGAGAGATCGCCCGCGAGCAACACGCTGCCGCTAATGCCCGCGAAAATGAACAGTCCGCCCATCGTGGGCGTGGCGTTCTTTCCAGCGTGCAAACGCTCGACTTCGGGAGAGTCGCTCTTGATCGGTTCACGAAAACGGCGCCCGAGCCAAGCGATCGAGCGCGGTCCAAGGAGCACGGCCAACAGAAAGCTGATCGTCGCCGCCAATGCTGCCCGGGCAGTGATCTTGCCCAGCCCGAGCAGGGAAGAAGCGGCGGCGTGTTGGAGGAGCCAGAGGAGCATGGTGGAGGGGTGGGGGGTGGCAAGTGGGAAGCGGCAAGTGCGATGCGGGAAGTTCGAAATCCTCACTTCCCACTCCTCACTTCTCTCGTTGTTCCCTGAGTCACCGGGGCGGCGCATTTCGCGCCGCCCCGCGCTCAGCATGAAGTTCCACCGTGAAGCGCTTGCCGGAGCGACCGACCCAGTGGTCGCAACCCGGCAAGAGAGTTGCTTCGGCCCAAGGAGGGGAGGGCGACAACCGATTCCCGCAAACCGGCTGTCAACGGTGGAACTCCTTCAATGGTTTGGTTCTTAGTTTTCAGTTTTAAGTGTTCAGTTTTCAGTCCTGAGTGCTCACTGCTGAACACTGAAAACTGAACACTCCCTACGCCGACCTCTGCCGCGGGAACTGCCTCAATGCGCCCATCACGCGCCCCATCGCCACTAAACGAGACCCTTTGACTAGCACGACGTCGCCGGGCAGTACGACCTGGCCGGCATACGGCACGGCATCCTCGACGGTATCGCAGGGGACCGTGCGGGATCGCGCCAGGCCGGCGCAGCGCGCTCCGGCCGTTACGTGCCGCGCGAATTGCCCGCAGGCGATGACCAACTCTGCCCGGCCGAGCTCGACAATGTCCTTGCCGATTTGCCAGTGTGCGGCGATCGACCGCGGTCCCGATTCGGCCATGTCGCCGCAAATCACGATCCGGCGGCCGACGGTGTCGAAGTTGCGCAATTGCTCCAGCGCGCTTTGCATCGAGGTCGGATTCGCGTTGCAAGTGTCGTTAAGGACCGTTGCGCCGCGGATTTCGACGACTTCGCAGCGCATGGGCACGGCCTCGTAGTCGGCCAACGCGGCGGCAATGTCGTCCATGTCGAAGCCCAACATGCGAGCCACGGCGATCGCGCACAGGCCAGCCGAAATGTAATGCCGGCCCCAGCTAGGAACGGAAAATCGCAACGGCTTCTTGTCGATTCGGACCCTTCGCTGGGCGCGGGTGGCTCGCCCTGTTTCGCGGGCACTGGCTCCAGCCAGCGGCACGCGATTGCCGCAGACGACCTGGAATTCCATTGGGTCACCGGCAGTTTGCACGCCGATCGCGCGGAGATCGCATTGCGGTCCGGTGCCGATCCAAGTGATTGGCGCCGCGCAGTGCGCCGCCAGCGCCCGCAGCCACGAGTCGTCGACCAACACGGCTTGCCCGCTGGCGGGCAAACCGGCCAGCAGGTCGGCCCTTGGCTCGGCAAGACCTTGACGGCCGCCGAATCCGCCTCGACCGGCGTCACCGCACTGCGCGATGACGCCGACTTTCGGCGCCGCTAGTCCGGCGCGCGGCGATTTCGCCCGGCTCGTTCAAACCCAGGTCGAGCACGGCATAGTCGTGTTCCGGCTCGATGGACAACATGCTCAGCGGCAGATTCCAAGGGTGAATGTGGTTTTCCGCGTCGGCGGTTCCCTTCAAGCGGCTTTGCAGCACGGTATGAATCATCTGCCGCGTCGTCTTGCCCGCGCTGCCGGCTACGCCAATCACAATACTCGTGGACTTTCGCCGCTTCCACTGCGCCCATTGGAAAAGCGCTCGCTGCGAGTCGTCCACTTGCACGACCCAACGGTCTTGAGGGAGTTTCTCGATCCGCGATGCTATTGAGCCTTGCGCCGCGGCGAAAGACGTCTTCGACAAAACAATCGCCTTGGTAATTCGCTCCCGGCAAGGCCCAAAACACGTCGCCCGCTTGTACGCGCCGGCTATCGCACTCGATCCGGCCCAGCGCAACGTCGCGAGCGACCGGAATCCAGCTTGCAGGCTGGATTCGGCCGCCGGTCGTTTGCGCCAAGTCGTATAGGGTGTCCATGCCGAGTGCTTAGGTTTAAGAACTTACTGCTTAGTTCTTGGCTTAGTACCGAGTACTCAGTACTCAGTGCTAAGCCCTTTCATACAGCCACATTTCCGCGATCTCGCGGTCGTCCATGGCGATCCGTTCGCCGCCGATGATCTGATAGTCCTCGTGCCCTTTTCCGGCGATCAGCACGCAGTCGCCCGGTTCGGCCTGGGCCAGCGCCCAATGCACGGCGGCGGTGCGGTCCACGATCACCTTCGCGGCGGGCGGTTGCCGGAAGCCGGCAAGGATTTCCTCGATAATGTCCAGCGGGTCTTCGCTTCGCGGATTGTCGCTGGTGAGCACGACGCGGTCGGAAAGCCGCTCCGCCTCGCGTCCCATCGGCCGCCTCTTTTGCCGGTCGCAGTCGCCGCCCGCGCCGAAAACGCAAATCAGCCGGCCCGCGGTCACTTGCCGCAATGCGCGAAGGCTGGCGGCCAAGGCGTCCGGCGTGTGCGCGTAATCAATAAACACTCCAAACGGCTGCCCGCATTCGATCCGCTGCAAGCGGCCGGGCACGTAATCGACGGCCTCCAGGCCGCGGACCACCGTCATCAGGTCGATGCCGTACGTCAGTCCCACGGCCGTGGCGACGAGGCAGTTGTAAACGTGGTGCGTGCCGATCATTTGCGTCCGCACGGGCACGGTATCGCTGCCCGCGGTGAGCAGGAACGTCTGTTCGCTGGGGAACTGTTCGACCGGCGCGGCGGTGATTTCGGCCGGGTTATCTATGCCGATCGTCAATGCCGGGCCCTGAAAGTGCCGCAGGTAGCCGGCGGCTACAGGATCGTCGGCGTTCACGACGGCAAAGCCTTCAGGGGCCAGGTAATCGAGTATTCTTGCCTTGGCAAGCCGGTAATCATTTAGCGTGCCGTGATAGTTGAGATGATCGCTGCCGACGTTGGTTACACAGGCGACGTCGAGGGTCACGCCCGCCATGCGGCCCTGGTCCAAAGCGTGACTGGAAACCTCCATCGCCGCATGGGAACATTCGTTGGCCACCATGCGGGCCAATAGCGGCGCCAGCACGTCGGCGGGCGGCGTGGTGTGCGTGGCCGGTTCGACTTCCGCGCCGTCGAAGTAGCCCAAGGTGCCGGCAACGCCTACGCGATAGCCTCCTTTGAGCATCACGCTTGCGATCAGGCAGCTTGTCGTCGTCTTGCCGTTGGTTCCGGTAACGCCGATCAACTTCAGTTGCCGGCTGGGATTTCCGGCCAATGCCTGGCAGAGCCGGCCGTAGGCATGATGCACGTGCGGCACGACACCGCACGGCACGCTCAGCCCCTCCGGCGGACGCTCGCACAGCACTGCTACCGCCCCGTGGCGGATGGCTTCCTCGATGAACTGGTGTCCGTCGCAGCGCCGGCCCGGCAGCGCGGCGAACAAGTCGCCCGGCCGCACGCGCCGCGAGTCGGAAGTGCAGCGCAGCGGGCGAATGTCGTCGGCGCCGAGGATTTCGGCCTCCGGCAGCAGCGCCCGCAGGCTCGGCAGATGATCAGCGATGGATAAAGTGCGCACGACCCACGGCCTCCATGCCACAGGGCGGATATTCGAGGAGCGGGCCGCCCGGCGCCCTAAGGCCCGCGGGCAGTCCGAGTTATTTAGCGGGTCGGATTGTCACAATTTTTCCCGCTGTGTCAAGGCGAAATGTTTGCCGGGCAATAAGCGAGATTACTTGATTGTCGAACCTGTACCCGGCTTTTGTGCCCACACTCCGCTTGGCTCACGAGAAAAAATCTGCGTCGGGTCGGTCCGTTCCAGTGCCTGGATCAGCGCTGCGACCGAGTCCGGCAGGCTGCCGGACTCCGTTTCCACGTCGTAACGATAGGCAGGCGGCGCAGCCCGGCGATCTCGCACCAGCCGCATTCGCACAAGCGGCCGTGACGCGTCTTGGGCTAGCCGGAACGCCAGTTGCGCTTGACAGCCCGTCGGCTCTCGACTGACGCCAATCCCGCCCCACACGTTTTCCAAAAGTTGCGACGTTGCGCCCTCATGCACGATCCACGCATCGGCCGTCGCGCGCAGCTCAACCTCCGGCAGTCCGTTCTGGCACTCTAAACTGCGCCGGAGCACTTCCTTCAATCGCGGCCAGGCCGTTGCCGTTGACTCGACGCCTCGGGCGGCAAGATTAATCGCCGGTCGGCACTCCTGGTGCGAGTCGGTCATCGATGTCC
This sequence comes from uncultured Planctomycetia bacterium, assembly GCA_963780045.1. GTDB lineage: Bacteria > Planctomycetota > Planctomycetia > Pirellulales > Thermoguttaceae > JANXQG01. Next base: position 1,092,455 of record CAVZZZ010000001.1, read on the forward strand.
ACCCAGCTTCCAACTCGCGGCAATGGAGAAGGTCCATGCCTGTCTCCGCATCGGTGATCTTCAGGCCCTTGTAGCGGACCACACCGGGCAGTGTATGCTCCACGGACTGGATCGTCACGGCGACGCCCATGTTCGCGCTCAGCCGCGCCTCTTCGGCCTGACGGTCCCACGGCAATCGCCAAACGATCGCCCAAGCGCCCACGCACAACGTAGGAAACAGGCACAGCAGCGCGAACGCGGCCGTGCAGATCTGGCGTCGGGTGCTATCATGAAGGCGGAACATCGTAGGTCCGTTCTGCCGGAATGGACAATTGTGGTTCAAACTCTTAAAAGACTCTGCCCTTGCCACGAGTTCTGGCCGAATCAGTCCCTCCCGGCAGGACGGACCTACTCGTTGAGCTTCTTCCTTGCCATCGCGTAGAACAAATCCAACCGCTGCTTGATTTCCTCCAGATTGTCGCCGCCGAACTTGTCGACGACCGCGCAGGCGACCTCGAAGGCGACGACGTTCTCCAGGATGCAGCTCGCGGCGGCGATCGCGCAAACGTCGCTCCGCTCGTAGGCGGCAATCTCGGACTGCTTGGTCTGCAAATTGACCGACTCCAGCGGCTTGGCCAGCGTGCTGATCGGCTTCATGGCCACGCGGAGCACCAGCGGCTGCGAGTTGGTCATGCCCGCTTCCAGGCCGCCGGCATTGTTGTGCGTCCGCGTGAACCCCAGCGAACGGGTATTGACCTGTGTCGCATCGAACTGAATCGGATCGTGGACCTGCGAGCCGGGCCGCCGCGCCGCCTCGAACCCCATGCCAATCTCGACGCCCTTCATTGCCTGCACGGCCATCACCGCCTGGGCGAGCCGGCCGTCGAGCTTTTTGTCCCACTGCGTATGCGTGCCGAGGCCGTAAGGCACGCCCTCCACTCGGATTTCCACGATGCCGCCCAGCGTGTCGCCCTCGCGTTTGCGGGCGTCGATGAATTCGGCCAGTTCGTTGTCGCGGTCCGGGTCCAAGGTGTACATGATGCTGCGATCTCGGCGGGCGCACTGCTCGTCCAACGTGCCGCGCTGCGGCGGAATCATCATCTCGCCGATCTGCACGACGTAGGCGAAAGCCGTAATCGCCAGCGGGCCGAGGAGTTGCTTCGCCAGTGCTCCGGCGGCCACGCGGACCGTCGTTTCGCGGGCACTGGCCCTTTCCAGGATCGCGCGGACGGACGTCAAATACTTGATCGAACCGCTGAGGTCTCCGTGGCCCGGCCGAGGGCGGTCGAGGTCCTCCATCTGGTTGATTTTGAAATCCTTGTTAGGGACCAAGAGGGCGATCGGACTGCCCAGCGTGACGCCGCGCCAGATGCCCGACAGCACCTCGACGCGGTCGGTTTCGATCTTCTGTCGTCCGCCGCGACCGTAGCCGCCCTGTCGCCGGGCAAGCTCGGCGTCAATCGAATCAACGTTCAGTTCGACGCCGGCGGGAAATCCATCGACCAGGGCCAGCAAAGCGCGGCCATGCGATTCACCGGCGGTAAGATAGCGCAACATGCTGGGCAATTCTAGCGAGACATTTTCCGTGCGAACAGGGCGTTTTGCCGCTCGTACCGCGACCGCGAAGCAGCGGTGTCCGAGTCCTTATTGCACCGCCCTTGCGGTTTTGGTGCGTGGTGCAATTCGCAGGCTGTCGATGTAAGTCCTTGTAGCATAACGGTTTAGCGCTGGTGTCGATCGTCGTCTTGCATACCCCCTGGCGGAGCGGTTGGTGCAATAAGCACGCGACGCTTTGGAGTGCGGGGGCTTGCCCCCGCTTTTCAAAAAGGGCGGCAACTTGATCACGGTCGGCCTCTAAAGGGGACTTCGTCCGTATTGAAAAGCGACGGCAAAGCCGTCGCACTCCAAATTCGGCCCCGGTGCATATCGCGGCGTTTCGGGCCGAGGTTTTTTCTTCGCGTTTTGGAACAGTGAGTTTTCACCTTGTTTTCGGCCGTTTTCCAGGGCAGGACGAAGGCAGGACGAAGGCAGGACGAAGGCAGGACGAAGGCAGGACGAAGGCAGGACGGGGGCAGGACGGGGGCAGCGTGAGGGCAGGATGGACGCAGGAATTTCCTCCTTCGGGTGTCCTATGCACCAGTTCGGAGTGGGAAGTAGCAAGTTGTGCCTCGCGGCACGATAGAGCAGCTCAATGGACTCCGGGAGAGGGGTAGAAGGTGCGGGCATTGCCCACAGGTCTGCTGATCTCTCATCGTTCATTCCTTCTCTTTCATTCGCGTCTTGCCACTAACCACTTTTCACTTTGAAGCTTTCCGAGCATCATACCACAATTCTTAACTCTTGTAAACAAACATTGATGTTTCTTGTTCGTCCCTCGCTGCAAGTCCTTTTGCCGTAACGCTTTACATCGCTTGACATTTGTTCGCGTGTTCGTGCCCTCCTCCAACGACGGGGCATATGCGAAAATAGCGCAAGTGCAAGCAGGCAAAGGAGTTGGGAATTCCTGGCTCCGACCGGGCACGCGGCCAAGAAAGCGGCACACGGCGGAAAATATTTGCCGGCTTTTCGCCCCAGACGGCGGGGTGAGGGATGCCGCCACGGCCAAAAACCTGTCCGTCGACGACGTTCTACTGCCCGGGCAGCTTCAACCGCGGGTCCGAAAGGTTGAGCCGGTACATGATCTGATTATAATCGTAGTAGGGCGTCGGCCGCGGATTGCCGGAAAACGTGTTCGTGTAGGCGCCTTCGAGGTAGATCACCCGCCCACCCTCACGGTCGAAGAACTGATGCTGAGTGGGATTGTAAAGATCGTGGGCGTCGCCCGGCGTGTTCGCGTGCGTGATAATCTTCCGTGCATCGGCCCAAGGCCCTTCGGGGTGGTCGGATTCGCCGTACCATACCTCGCCGAGCATCGTCGCCCCGAACGCCTCCGATGCGATCATGATGTACCGTTTGCGGTAGTCGTTCCAGCAGCACGAGCAATTGTTCAAAAGGATTGGCTTGCCTGTATCGGCGTCCCGTAGCCGGAAAGGCGACTCCTCGCGTTTCATCTTTCCGACAGCGACCAATTCGGCCTGCTCGTGGGGCTCTAGCGGCGGCGTGTCTCGCTTCCATGCCCACACGAGCTTGCCATCCGCATCCCGATCGACCTGCGTCCGTTGCTTGCCGCGATAGCGAGTGCCGGGCTTGAGGCAGGTGTACCCTTCGTAGACGGACAGGTCGAGATAAGACTTCCAATCCGCCCGGACGCGCACCGACGGATAGGGCGCGTTGAAGCAAAGGTACTCGATGCCGCCGTCTTTAACGCGCAAGGAATACATCCTCGGATACATCGGCGGGTCAATTGCTACCGTCTTTAGCTTCTCGAACACTTCCTTCTCGTCGTTATAGGCAACAAAGCCGTCTTCCAGCACCGCGCCCAGACCGCGTCGCCGTTGGTAGTAGGCGAGCATCCGCTGCCGGCCTGACTCATCAGGGAAAACGATCAACCCTGCGAGCCAAACCACGCCCTCGCCTTGCATCGGGGCCATCGGCCGGGCGAAGCCGTTTTTCCCGCGGAAGTACCGCAAATTGAATCCGATAGAGGGGTCAATCTGATCCGGCAATTCGGTGGTGCCGCCCGTCATGGCGAAGCCGCCCAAGACATACGACAGCCTTTGTGTATCGCCGTAGAACCAGTACAGCTTGCCGCGGTAGAGGGCGCTCAGGACGCCATCCTGGCCCGTCACTTCGGCGTTGAGCAACGGTTCGGCGATGGGGGCCTTCCGGCCCAGCAGCACCGTATCACGATAGATGCCTTGACCAGTGATCCTGTAGAGACGCTCGGCGATGTTGAGCCGCTTGATCTTGAGCCGGGCGTTTCCTCCGGGCGCGGTCTTGAGGGCCACGCCGCGGGACCCGAAGCCATCGGCCGGAAATTGGTAGCCCAGCGCCGAAACGCCGAACCAGACGCGCTTGTTCATCAGGCCCGGTTCGTCGAAGGCGACCAGGCCGTTGGAGTCCGTATAATAGCAGATGTTGCTGGTCGTCCGCAGTTCGACCATCGGCACGCCGCGGCCCGTTTGATCATCGACGATTTCGATGGCGAAGTAGCGGGTCGATGGCTGGGCCGCCGGCGCGGCGGTTAAGGCGCCCGCTGTAAAAACGTAGGCAAAACACAATCCAGTGACAGCGGTTCGGGGCATAATCGGTTGTAAAGTCATTCATGGGATGCGGACTCGCAATAGGGTTTTCCCATTATACTCTCGCGCCAAGCCGCATCATTGGCAATTGCCTTCGCTTTCACCGGTGATATTGTTCTGGCGACTTGACCGCGGGGCTTCAAACGTCTACCCTTGATAAGGTCAAACACCGTTGCCGCCTTTGCGTGTTGCCCGCGCGGCCGGGGCACCCGCCGCGGGTCGCACGCTAATCGACGGATGGAAACTGTCTTTTCACAAATTGGTCCCTGGCTCTTTCTGCTGTCGCTGGGGAGCGGCTTGGGGATGCCGCTGGGCATTCCGCCGGGCCGCGACGATCCGGTGATTGCGCGGGTCGCGCCGGAAGATTGCGACCTTTACACAACGTGGGCAGCCACGGCCGCGCCGAGTTCCCAAAGCAAGAACCATGCGGAACAAATGCTCGCCGAACCAGAAGTCGGCGTCTTCATCAAGCACCTGGAAACTTGGGTCCGTCATGCTGTCACCCAATCCCCGGCCGACGGGGAGGCCAACAACCTCTCCGACGCCACGTTCGATACGCTCCTGATGGTCTTGCGCCATCAAACGGCGATTTTCGTTTCGGACGTCACGATCAAGGGCAGGCGGGTGTCGGCCAAAGGGGGGATGGTCGTCTCGCTAGGCGGCGACGCCGTGCTGGCGCGCCAGCTCTTTTACCAAAACGTCCATGCTTTCTTCCTCAATCTGAATGCTGAGAGCATCGAGACGGTCACTTTCTACGGCGACAAATGGTATCGAGTGAAGGCGACTTCCGACTTTCCCGTCATGCTGGTCGGCATGAAGGATTCCTACCTGATCGTGGCTGTAGGCGAAGACAGCCCGGATGCGATCGTGACGCGTATGGACCGGCCGCCAGCGCGGTGGCTGACGAAGGCGCGGCGGCTGGCGGCGTTCCAGCGGCCGACGGGACTGACGTATATCAACCTGCGGCGGCTTCGCGAAGCCGGCGCGGCGGGCGGCGATCCCCGCCGTATGAAAATGCTCGACGCGCTGGGTGTGACGAGCGTGCCGTGGGCACTGTCGGCCAACGGGCTAGTCGGGCCCGATGTCGTGACCAGGACATTCTTGCCGATCGAGGGCCAGCCGCGCGGACTGCTGCTGGCGGCGTCTGCCCGCGGCCTGCGGCGCGAAGACCTGGCCGCCATCCCCCGTGACGCCTCGCTGGCCCTGGCGGCGCGGTTCGATCTGCAAGAAACGTGGGACGTCGTGCAGGCGGTCGCAAAGGCCGATGGCGAAACCAAACCAACCGTCGCCAACAAGCCGGGACCGGGCAAGCCCGACGACGGTCAAGCCGCAGCCGATGCAACGCCGCCCGCGCTTCCGCCAGACGTGTTCAAATCGCTGGGCAACCGCTGGTGCTTCTACAACTCGCCGAAGGAAGGCGGCATGATACTTACCGGCTTGACGGGCGTGGTGCCGATCACCGACCGCCAGCAGTTCTCGCAAAACTACGAGGTCCTCAAACGGTTCGTCATGCAGAGCCTGCCGGCCGACGACGGCAGCAACGGGGGCCAGCGGGTGCGGCGTTTTCCGTTTGCCGGCGGCGACATCCATTACGCCGGAATGGGCGAAATCGGCCTGGCCCCGGCCTGGTTCGCGGGCGACAAGCAACTCGTCTTCGCGCTGACGCCGCAGAGCGTCAAAGCGTGTCTTTCACATCTGCCGGACGGCGGCAGCCTGGCCGACGTGCCGGAGATAGCCAGCGAGCTTTCCAACCGCGAACCTTTGCTGGCGATCGGCTATCTCGATGCGCCGCGCGTCTTCGAGACCGCGTATCCCTTGCTGATGCTGGCCGCGCCTTCGTACCTGGGGGCCAGCGGCATGGTGGAGGGCCGGCGGGACATGTCGGTCTTTCCCTCGCTGCCCGCGGTCTGCCGCCACCTGCGGCCGGGCGTGGCGACGCTGCGGCGGACCGACTTGGGGCTTGAGCTCACCAGCCGGGGGAGCATGCCTGGCTTTGGGCTGGCGGGGCCGGTAATGTTTATGGCGTGGGACTCGCAATGGCTGAACCTGGTTTTTGCGCGCCGGAGGACAACGCCCCACCGGCGCCTGCTGGTGCGGCCATTCCCGCGATGCAAGTTGCGCCGGCAGCGCCTGCCGCTGCGGTCGTCCCGCCGCCCCCCGGCCCGATTAAGCCGCCCGTGCCAGTGGCCGCGCAACGTTGAGCCGCACGCCAAGCACTTGCTTTTTTGCGGAGGAATGGCGATTATTGTCCATTGAGGCCCGATAGCGGAGGGTATTCCATGCGTGCTGTGATGCTTGAAGTCCCCGCGGCGTTCTTGGACGAGCGCCGACGCCGCGGCGCGGATATTTGGGATGAGATGTGGAAAGGAGAATTGCATATGCCGCCGGCGCCGAATGTTGAGCACCAGAATGTCGAGGGCGAGTTGGAAGCATGGATAAGAACCTATTGGACGCGCAGGCCTGGAAGGCGGGTCTACCACGGCGTCAATTTGGCGCCGCCCGGCGGCTGGCCCGACGACTATCGCATTCCCGACTTGGTACTATTGACACCCGAATGCCCCGCGCAGAACCGCGGCGAGTGCCTGGAAGGCCCGCCGACCGTGGTAGTCGAGATTCAAAGTCCGGGCGATGAGACCTATGAAAAGCTGCCGTTCTATGCGGAGCTTGGCGTGTCGGAGGTGTGGATAATAAACCGCGACAGCCGCTCCATCGAGGTTTATGCCTTGCGCACCGGCGCACAGGAGCCGCTGCCACCCACTCCGGACGGTTGGCTGCACAGCATTTCGACGGGCATCCAATTGCGAACGGAACCCGGACGAAAACTGGCGGTCCAACTTGTTGGCGACGCGAGCAGCCGGCGGTTATTGCCGGAATTCGAAGCCTGACGAAGGTTTTCCAAGAATCCGCCGCTGGCGGCGAATTAGGATATAAGTGGATACGTTAGCGCGAAAGGGATCGTCCGATGAATGCTTTCATGCCTCTATTGGCCGCCTGGGAGTGGCCGCCGTTTATCAACAACGAAGACATTATAGTTCCCCTAGCGGTATTCCTGGTTCCGATCAGTTTTATCGTGATGTATGGAATCGTACGCATCGCCAAGCTATTGATTCACCATCGCGAGCGGATGGCGATGATCGAACGCGGCATGCACCCGGATTATCCGCCGGAGCAGACCGATCCGCAGAATGCGTCGAAGCTATAACTTAACAAAAGCGTGCAAACAATGAATCCATCCACAGTTCTACTGGCGGCGACGGGCGAGTGGTGGTCGCCGTTAGTCAATAGTCTGGCAACTCCGTTCGTCTTAATAATATGTGTGATGCTGATATGCGAAACCATCAAAAGCACCGCCAAGATGTCGGTCCGGCACCGCGAGCGAATGGCGATGATAGAGCGCGGCATGCACCCGGATCATCCGCCGGAGCAAAGCGATCCGCAGAACCCGTCGTAGGCTACTTCCCGATGCAAAAGCGGCTGAAGATGCGGTCTAAAACGTCGTCCGTGTAGACCGCGCCGGCGACCTTGCCCAACTCGTTCAAGGCGACGCGGACCTCCGCGGCAATTAGCTCCTCGCCGAGCCCGGCGGAGACGGCAGCCTGGGTGCAGTCAAGCGACGATGCGGCCAGGCGCAACGATTCCTCGCAGCGCACGGCCGTGCCCGTCACGACTTCACCTTGAGGCCCAGATGCCCGCAGGACGGCGGCGCGAATTGCGGCCTTCAAGTCATCGATTCCCTCGCCCGTTACGGCGCTGGATCGCAGCACGTCAGGCTTTCCGGCCGGACATGCAGCGGGTGTCAGGCCGGCAAGCCCGAGGGACCGGTCGCACTTCGTCTGCACGATGATTTCGTCCGTCGCGCCCGGTTCGCGTATTCCTCCTTCTTCAATTCCCTCCATGCACAGGACGCGCACATTGGCCGCGCGAGACTGCACCTGCGTCATCCCCTGCGCCGCGGCAGCGACAAGTTCCTCTCGGCAAGAGGGATCTGCCGTACTCCTCACGCTCCGCCGTGAGGCCGGCATCTCGGCGGAGCGAGATGAGTACATAAGTCCCTCTCGGCAAGAGGGACCTGCCACTTCGATTCCCGCCGTGTCAACCAGCTCGCATTTCACGCCGTCGAGGTCCAATTCGGCGATAAGGTAATCGCGGGTTGTGCCGGGCACGTCGGAAACGATCGCCTGGCGACCGGTCAAGGCGTTGAAGAGACTGCTCTTGCCGGCGTTTGGCGGGCCGACCAGCGCCACGCGCGCACGGGCCGCCGACTCGCCGCGAAAGGCGAGCTTCTTCGCCAGCTCATCGACTTGCGACGCGGCGGCCTGGAGCTGTGCGAGCAGGTCCTCGGCAGTAATGAAAGGCAGGTCCTCGTCGGCGAAATCGAAGCCCGCTTCAAGATGCGCGAGCAACTCCAGCAGATCGTTGCGGAGCCGGTGCAGCGGCGCGGCCAGTCCGCCGGCAAGCTGCTTCAAGGCGGCGTCGAGTTCGGCGGCGCCCGCCGCGTCGATCACGCCGAGCACGGCTTCCGCCTGCGTCAGGTCTATCCGCCCGGCCAGGAACGCGCGGAGCGTGAACTCGCCCGGCTCCGCCGTCCGCGCGCCGCCGCGGCATGCCGCGCGCACAACGGCCTCCAGCAGCGGCGGCGAGCCGAGCGTGTGGACCTCGGCCACCGGTTGGCCCGTATAGCTCCGTCTGCCAGGCCAAAGATAAAGCTCGCACGGCGCAGGCGCGGCGAAGTCTGAAAGTGAAAGAAGGCCAGGCACGACGGTCGCGCGGACCAAGGAACCCAACTGCGCCGGCGGGTCCGGGCGAAAACAGTCTTCCAGGCAGCCGAGCAGATTCGGCCCACTCAGCCGAACGATTCCCCGCGCGGCGCCGCCCGCCGGCGAGGCAATGGCGACGATCGTGTCGTCAAGGGTGTGCATCCCTACTGTTTATTCGCCTGCGCGATCACGTACTCCTTGTACGCTTCCAACTGGTCTTCGTCCACTTCGTACTTCTTCGCCTCTTCGGGCGTCGGGACGTGCAGCGGACGGACCACGCGGAAGCCGACGAACCGCGCGTCGGTCAGATACCAGATGCTTTGCGGGATTTGCGGGTCTTGCTTCTTCCAGTCCTTTTCAGACGCGCGCCGCGTGGCCGAGCGGCATTTGTCGGCATCGTCGTCCCACGAGCCGCCGCGGACGATGCGGCCGTATTCCCTTGTGTTCGGACTGAGAGGGTTCTTCGTCAGCTTGCCGGCACAAGCGGCGTAGGAGTCGGCCTTATACTGGTCGATGCACCACTCGGCGACGTTGCCGTGCATGTCGTAGAGGCCCCAAGGATTGGGCTTTTTCGTGGCCACGCGATGGTAGTGGTCGTCGCTGTTGTCGGTGAACCAGGCATACTCGCCCAGCTTCGCGGGATCGTCGCCGAAGCTGTAGGCCGTCTTCGTGCCGGCGCGGCAAGCGTATTCCCATTCGGCCTCGGTGGGCAGGCGGTAGTAGCGGCCCGTCTTGGCCGAGAGCCAGCGGCAATAGACCTTTGCGGCGAACTGCGTCATGCAGATCGCCGGCATGCCGTTCTCCTTGCCCATGCCGAACGACATCTCTTGATACGGGTTTGTCGGCACGGCCACGGCATCGATGACTTCGTCGCGGGCCGTCGATTGCACCTTGTTGATCTTCCGCCGCTGCTTGTCCAGGTTCAGGCCCCAAAGCTCGTATTCGGTCCAAGTCACCTCGTGCTCTTCCATCCAGAAGGGCGAAATCTCAACCTCGTGCTGCGGGCCTTCATCAGCCGCGTGTCCCTTCTCGCTCGCCGGACTGCCCATCGTACACTTGCCGCCGGGAATCGGCAGCATTCTGAACTTCACGTCGGTGCCCGGAATCCGCTCGACATAGGCCGTCATGCCGGCGGCGTCGGCGGCCTTGGCCTCGGGGATGTCCAGCGCCGGTTTGGGCATCCATTCGGGCGTGGGCCGGGCAAGCTCCTTGGCCTTGGCGTCGGCGATCTTTTCCAAGTCGTCGGAATTCGACGAGCCGCTCTTGGCATCGGCCGAAACGGCGGCCGTTTTGTCGGCGGCGGAAGCACGTTGCAATAGCCAAATGCCGGTGAAGGCAACGAACGTGGCGACACAAACCGCCAGCGCGACACTGGTGCGCATGGCGCGAGAGGATGATAATGAACTCATAGCGAGGATTGAACGATGAGCCGAGTGATTTGGGAGGGAATACTGTTTGCGGGACTTTCGTGGGTCGCCAGTGCGGAACTGGCGCTTGGACAGCCGGCTGAAGTCAAAGGCGATTTGCGGCGCTTTGAGTTCACACGGATCGAAATGGCCGTCACGGTCAACATAACATTGTATTCCGCCGACCAACAGGCCGCAAGCGCCGCCGCCACGGCCGCCTTCGACCGCGTCCACCAGCTTAACGGCATTATGAGCGATTACGACGAGACGAGCGAGGTCCGCCGGCTGTGCGATACGGCCGTCAACAAGCCCGCGGCCGTCAGTCCCGATCTGTGGAACGTCCTGGAACATGCCCAGCGCGTGTCCGAAGAAAGCGGCGGGGCGTTCGACGTGACCGTCGGCCCGGTGGTGCGGCTTTGGCGACGGGCGCGGCGGCAAAAGGAGCTACCGTCGTCCGAAGCCTTGAAAAAGGCCCGCGAGCTGGTCGGTTACAAGTACGTCCGGCTCGATCCACAGAAGAAAACCGTCGAACTGCTCAAGCCTGGGATGCGCATCGACCTCGGCGGCATCGCCAAGGGCTACGCGATGGACGAGGCGCTGGCGGTGCTGCAAAAGCGCGGTATCGCGCGTGCGCTGGTCGAGGCGGGCGGCGACATGCGGCTGGGCGAACCCCCGCCGACCCGCTCCGCAGGTGCCCCGCGCCGGATGGCGGGTCGGCATCTTGCCCTTGGACGATCCGCGCGGCCGGCCGCAGAGCTACCTGGAGCTTTCCCGCGTCGCGGTGTCCACGTCCGGCGACATGATCCAGTTTGTCGAGCTCGGCGGCAAGCGCTATTCGCACGTCGTCGATCCGCGGACCGGCATGGCCCTGACCGACCACTGCCGCGTCATGGTCGTCGCGCCCTCCGGCATGGCCGCCGACGCAATCACCAAGGCGGTCGCCGTTCTCGGCCCGAAAGACGGATTGAAACTCATCGACAGAACGCCCGGCATGGCCGCAATGGTCACGCGCGAGCCTGGCGGGAAGATCGAGCAGTATGAGTCGAAACGATGGAAAGAGCTGCGGCAGGTGCGGCTGGAGGGACAAGGAGCCGGTTCAAGTTCGACAGAAAAATGAGGGAACAGAAAAATGAAGCAGCCTACTTGAGCCACCGCGCCACGTCTTTGGCCCAATAGGTCAAAATAATCTCCGCGCCGCGCAGGAGGATTGCGGTGAGCGTTTCCAGAACGACCGCCTTTTCGTCTATCCAGCCGCGAGCCGCTGCCGCCTTGATCATGCTGAACTCGCCGGAAACGCTGTAGGCGGCCAGCGGCACGCCGGGAAAGCTCTCGGCCGCCAGGCGGATGATGTCGAGATAGGCCAGGGCCGGCTTGACCATGATGATGTCGGCCCCTTCGGCCAGGTCCAGCTCGATCTCGCGGACGGCTTGCCCGGCAGAGCTTGCGGCGTCCATTTGGTAGCCGCGGCGATCGCCGCTCTTGGGTGCGCTCTCAGCGGCGTCGCGGAACGGGCCGTAAAACGCGCTGGCGTATTTGGCGGCGTAGCTCATGATCGGCAGGTGGTTGAACCCGGCCGCGTCCAGAGATTGACGGATCGCGCCCACCATGCCGTCCATCATCCCGCTGGGGGCCACGAGGTCGGCCCCGGCGCGGGCGTGAACGACCGCCTGCCGGGCGAGGATTTCCAGCGTGGCGTCGTTATCTACTTCGGTGCGCCCGCCGACTTCTTTCAACGGCCCGCAGTGGCCGTGATCGGTGTATTCGCAGAGGCAGACGTCGGTGGCGATCAACACGTCCGGCGCGGCCCTTTTCGCCATTTCAACCGTCCGGGCGATGATGCCCTCCGGGCGCGTCGAGTCGCTGCCGACGGCGTCTTTCGTTTCCGGGATGCCGAAGAGAATCACGCCGCCCAGTCCCAGGTCGCGGACCTGCCGGATTTCCTCGACGAGCAGATCGGGCGATAGTTGAAAAATGCCCGGCATGGAGGCGATTTCCTTTCGCACGCCGCTGCCCGGCCGGACGAAAAGCGGCATCAGCAGGCTAGCGGCAGAAAGCCGCGTCGATTGCACGAGTTGCCGCACGGCCGGATTGTAGCGAAGTCGGCGAAGGCGGGAGGTGGGAAACATGGTTCTTAAGTTTTCAGTGTTCAGTGTTCAGTGTTCAGTTCGGCGCGCTGCACGATGTCTTTCGCCCACGGCTTGTTGCCAAAAAGCTCAATCGCGCCGCGGCGAATCGCGGCCGCGCGAACGGGATCGCTCTTGGCCAGTTCATCGGCGCGGTCCAGACTTTCCTTGGCAGCCGCCAAGTCTTCCTTGTGCAGCGCTTCGGCCTTCTTGGCAAGCTCCTGCGCACGGCGTTTGGCCAACAGCACGCACTGCCTGTCCGATGCCGAATTGTCCGGGCGCGAACCGAACAGATCGGCCATCGCTTGGAATTTCTTGATGCCCTGGTCAATGTCAGTGCTCGCGGCGTGCATGGCGTCGATGTAGGACCTCTCGACGGGCGTGACTCCTTTGGCTCGCAATTCCAGCCGCTTTTCCAGCCGCGACGTATCAATGCGTTCCACGTATTCGTCCAGTTCGTGGCTTCGCGGATCGCCGGGAAAGAGCTTGAGGAATTGCCGGATGTCGTCATCGGCCTGCTCCAAGGCTTCGGTCGAACCGCCCGCTGTCTTGCTTTGCACGCGACGGTAGAGCGTGTCGGCCGACGGCGGCTGCAGCATGTAATAGGCCAAGAGCCCCAGCGCCAGCAGCCCGCCCGCCAGGCCCCATGTCTGCGGCGAAATCCACGGCGCGTCAGGCGTTTCTATCGGCTTTTCGTCGAGCTCGCCTGGGCGAACGGTGACGAAGCGGCTGGCCGGTTCCTCGATGGCAGCCGGATTGCCATTCCGATCGCCGGCCGAGCCGTCGCTCGCTGCGCCCGATTGATCCTGCGGCACGGGCGGCGGCGGCGCGAGGGACGCCGCCCAGTTGGGCGGTTGAAGCTTCGCGTATTGCGTCGCATCGATTGTCTCGGCCAGGGGATTGAGCTTCGGCGGATCGGCTTGGGACGACGTGCCCACAGGCGCCGGGTCAACCGTTACCGCGCCCGTGTGCGACTCTGATGATAAACTGAACGATTCCACCATCGACTCCAGCCTGCGCTGGAGAACTATCGACGTGGGAATTCGGCGTTCGGGCTTTTTTTCCAAAAGGCGATGGATGATCTCGGCGAATTCTCGCGGCACGTCGGACACCAGGCTCCGCAGCGGCGCCGGCTTTTCCGTCCGCTGCTTGGCGATCATTTCCACCAGCGACTGCGCGTCGAACAAGCGGCGGCGGGCCAAAAGCACGTAGAGCACGGCGCCAAGACTGTAAAGGTCGCTGCGAGGATCAAACAGATCGCCGCGGGGATCGTCGCTGCGGCCTTCCGCCTGCTCGGGGGCCATGAATTCCGCCGTGCCGAGGACGTTTCCCACGCCGGTGAGGCGGGATTTCCAGAACATGCGGGCGATGCCAAAGTCAGACAACTTGAGCTTCCCCGATTCGGTCAACAGCAGGTTGCCCGGCTTGATGTCGCGATGGATGACGCCGCGGTCGTGCGCGTGCCGCAGGGCCTGGGCGATATCGATGCCGAACTGAGCGACCTCGCGCCACGAGAAGGCGCGGCCGTTGGCGACTTGCGCTTCCAGGCTCCCGCCGGAAACGTATTCCATGGAGTAGAATATCTGGTTGTCCTCCTCCCCGTACCCGAAAATCTGCACGATATTGGGGTGATTGAGCTTGCGGAGGGTCTCGATTTCGGCCTTGAAGCGATCGCGAAAGTCGGCATTGAGGGCCATGTCGCCGGAGAGCAGCTTGACGGCGGCGGTCTGGCTGGCGGTTTCGTCCGCGCCGAGGTAAACCATGCCCATGCCGCCGCGGCCAAGCTTGCTCACGATGCGATAAGGGCCGAGACGTTCAGGATGCATGGGCCGTTCCTTTCCTTCATGGTAGCCCAAGGTTACAATTTCCGCCAGTTGCCTCAACCATGCCCTCGACCTCCGGACTACTGAACGTCAACAAACCGGCCGGCATAACGTCGCGCACGGCGGTCGATCTGGTCCAACGATTGGCGCGGTCCGACAGGGTGGGCCATGCCGGCACGCTCGACCCGCTGGCCACCGGCGTGCTGATCGTCTGCGTGGGGCAGGCGACGCGGCTGATCCAGTACGTGCAGCGCATGCCGAAGCGCTACGTCGGAACGTTTCTCCTTGGAAGACGCAGCCCGACCGAAGACGTCGACGGCGAAGTGGAGACGCTTGTCGATCCACCGATTCCGTCGCGCTCGCAGGTCGAGGCCGCGGCGGCGCAGTTCGTGGGACGCTTGATGCAGCGCCCGCCGGCCTTTTCCGCCTTAAAGGTCTCCGGCCGCAGGGCATACGATCTGGCGCGTCGCGGGGAAGAAGTCCAATTGCAGCCGCGGCTGATCGAGGTCTACTCGCTCACGGCGGGGCGCTATGAATATCCCGAACTGGTTCTGGAGATTTGCTGCAGCGGCGGCACCTACGTCCGCTCGCTGGGCCGCGACATCGCCGAGTCGCTGGGCACTTGCACAGTAATGTCGGCGCTGGTGCGCACGGCGATCGGTCCCTGGCAAGTCAGCGATGCCGTCGATCCCCGCGGCTTGACCAGCGGCAATTGGCGCGATTTGCTTCAGCCGCTGCGCAAGGCCGTCGCCGATTTGCCTGTGAGGGAAGTTTCCGATGCCGAGGTCGCCCGGCTACGTCAAGGGCTTTTCATCGAGGGCGATCCAACGGAAAGCGGCGACGAGCTTGCCGCGATCGACGGCCGGGGCCGGCTGGCGGCGATTCTCGTGCGCCGCGGCCCGCAGCAGTGGGGACCGGCGAAGAATCTCGATTAGCCCCCGTTTCCGTTTCGACCTCCGCATGATTACAATGGGACCTTTTGTATCGCCAACGGGAACGCCAAAACGCCAGTGCAAGAAGCGGAAGTCGTAATTACAGGCGTGGGCGTGGCCAGCCCGATCGGCATCGGCAGGGAAGCCTTCTGGGATGCCCTCCTGGCCAGCCGTTGCGGATTAGGCCCTGCCCCGGCTGAAAACGTGTCGGGCTTGCCGCCGCAACTCTTTGGGCAGGTGCCCGGCTTTGAGGCCAAGGCGTTCGTCGTCAACCGCAAGAGCATCAAGGTCATGTCGCGCAACGCGCAGTTGGGCATCGCCGCCAGCGTGCTGGCATGCCGCGATGCGAGCATCATCGGCAATGTCAATCCCGAACGGTTGGGCGTCGTCTTAGGCGCAGACCAAATCTCCGCGCCGATCAGCGAAAGCCAGGAGACCTATCGCGCCTGCATTATCGATGGTCATTTCAATTACGGCCGCTGGGTCAGCCACGGCATGGCCGCGGCCTATCCGCTGGGCATGTTGCGCGTGCTGCCGAATATGATTGCGTCCCACGTTTCCATCGCGCATGACGCCCGCGGACCGAACAACACGATCCACGAAGGCGAGATTTCCAGCATCCTGGCGGTAATCGAGGCCGCCAGCGTCATCCAACGCGGCATGGCCGACGCGATGTTGGCGGGCGGCGCCAGCTCGCAAATGCATCCCTTGGAGTTCACCCGCCGCTTTGTGATGGGCAGTCTCTCATCGCGTCATGAAGACCCATCCACCGCCGTTCGTCCCTTCGACGCCGGCCGCGACGGCCACGTTTGGAGCGAGGGCGCGGCCGCAGTCCTGCTGGAAAACCGCGGCCATGCGGAAGCGCGCGGCGCGAGGATTCTCGCCCGGCTCAAAGGTTGGGGCGCCGCGTTCGAGGCCGTCGATGCCAGCCGCCGCCTTGCGGGGGAGGGGCTTCGGCGTGCGATCGCGCGCGCGATGGAACATGCACAAGTCTCTGCAAGCAATCTGGGACACGTCAAAGCTAATGGTCTGAGCACGGTTCGCGACGATGCCCTGGAGGCACAGGTGATTTCCCGTTTGTTGCCCGACACACCCGTTACCGCGCTGAAGGGACAGTTGGGTAACGCCGGTGCAGCGGGCGCGGCAATGGAGTTAATCGCGTCCATTCTCGCCGTCGAGTCGGGCTGCGTGCCCGCCGCGCGGAACTACGAGCGGCCCGATCCCGCCTGCCCGGTACGCATTGTGCGCGGCGAACCGCTGCGCGGATGCAAAGGCGATGCGCTCTCTCTCGCCTGGATGCCGTTTGGCCAGTCGGCCGCAGTGGTAATCGGCAGGTAGGTCCGGCTTGCCGATTATCGGTAGGCCGGAACAAGCGCCGCGCAGTTCCGGCAAAACCATTGTCCTCGGGCAGATTACTTTACACCGGAATCAGCGCCACGTCGTCGCCCGTGCAGCGGTTGGGGTTGTTATTCAACACCAGACAATCGCCGTGCCCGTAAAGCTTCCAAACTCGTTATAGACGAAATCTGCCCGAGAAATCAGGGTCGAGAAATCAGGAGAAATCAGGGTCAGACCTTAATTTTCAACTTTCGCAGAATGGCGTTCAGCGGCGATGCCACATCGTAGCGTCCTTCGCGGACCTTGCGGTGGATCGTGCTGACGGCGGCCGAGCCGATGCCGCCGTAGTGCAGCCCGATCGATCGCTGAGACAGGCCCGTCAGCCGGCAGGCCAGTTCCACGGCCGCAATCTTCGCGGTGCCCACGCTTCGCCCATGCCGCGCCAAGTCCTCTGGCTCGATACCGAAGTATGCGGCCACGGCCTTGTCGATTGCGGCGATCGGCAAAACGCTCCGCGGCAAGTCGAGGTCGCGGTCAGCATCGCCGCCGGTGCGCCGACGCTCGATCTCGGCCTCCGTCCGCTCCACAAAGCGATCGCCGCCGATGGCGTAGCGGCTGGCGGTCATCAGCCGCAGCGCGGCATCATCGTCGGCCAGCAGGCATTGTTCCACGAAGGCCCGGTATTGCCGCCGCGCCGCCGCTGCATCGGCGGAGAACTCGTTGAGCACGTCGTAGGCCACGAATTCCTCGACGTGTTTGCGATCGACGTAGCCAGAGTAGCTGCTCCAGCGGTAGCCGTTCAGCAGCCGGAGGCGGGCACGGCGGTCCAGTCGTCGTGCCGCCGCCGTCTTCACGGGGTTCAAGTGCATATAGCGGCTTAGCACCCGGAGGTAAACGTCGTCCTCGACGAGCTTGGCCTTGAATCGCCCCTGGAACTGGTGTCCCGGCCGGCGGTGCTTGTAGCGGGCGTACATGGCATAGGCCGTGCAAAGCCGCTGCATGAAGCGGGAGAGGTTGCCGCGGGGCGTGTGGACCAGCAGGTGGAAGTGGTTGTCCATCAAGACGTACGCGTGGAGGACCACCGCGGCGGTGTGCAGGCTGTCCGCCAGTTGTGCCAGGAACCGCTCGCGGTCGGCGTCGCTGTGGAAAATCGTTGCCCGGCCGTTGCCGCGGCTGGTGACGTGATAGAGGGCGTCCGGAAAGTCGATGCGTGGCGGGCGGGGCATGGCACGTCGATTGGCGCGTGGAGAAGTGCTCAGTAATGGCTCGCCTTGGATGCGGCGTCTTGTCTCTAAGGTATTCTACCAGACGACGGTCCCGGCAGGCGATAGTTATAATTTAAGGTCTGACCCTGATCTCCGAGCGATCCGATGTTGACCCACCCGCTCGTCCCGCCGGTCGCTTCAAACGTTTCCAGGTTCGGGTTCGAGCCAGTCACAGCGACGACCAGGTTTGAGTTGTTGACAAGGATCGCCTTATACGCGCCGAGATCGACCATGTCCTTTGTTGACGAATAATAGAGGAAACCGTGGGGAGTTCCGTTGGAAGTCAGCCCGACTCCGGCCACTTGCCCCAAATTGTTAACGCTCAACGCCTCGGTTGACGAACCGCCGAATGATGGAAGAGGCTGCATGCCGCCGCCTTGCGTGTAAAGGAATGCGAGCGTCAGTGTGCTCGAAGAGTCCGCGTATCCGACGACCGTCCCACTGTCGTTGATCGACTTGGCTAGGCTCACGCCGGTGGCGGGGCCGAGCGTGCCGAGATCGACCAACGCCCCGCTGCCCGCGTAGAGCCAGGCGTGGTCGGCCAGCGCCAAGCCGCTGGACGTGGCGACCGTCGTGTCCCCGTAGCCGCACACCTGGCCCAGGTCGTTCATCGCCGTCGGGTGGCTGGCGCCGTTGCTCGGCGCGCCGCTTAAGACGCCAAGGTCGGTAATCGTGTACTCGACCGCGCCCGCGGCGGGCGCAAGGCGCCCGCGACGAACAGCAAAACGGCGGCTAAGATTTCAAGAACCCGAATGACCATTTTTCTGCGCCCGAGCCATTTTCTTCGCGCCGGCCGGCATAATAGCATGACCCCTCACAATGTGTCAAGCAGCGAGCACGAATATTGAAGCCTTGCCGGTGAGCGTGGCCGTTCCCGGATACTGGGAGACCGTTCCGCTGCCGCTGATCTGGCCGGCGAAGCTGACGAAGCTGTTGGACCAAAAACGCAAGAGTCCCTCGTTGTCGATGTTCTCCGACTGGATGCTGCCGCCGCTGGCCCCGCCGCCGATGTCCAATTCCGCCCCGGCCTCGACGGTGGTCTCGCCCGTGTAGGCGTTGGCCGCCGCCAGCCCGACCCTGCCGCTGCCGTCCGCCCCCGCGGAGACGGTGAGCGGGCTGTCTTGCGTGCCATAGTTTACGATTTGCGTCGAGAAGGTGACGATGGTCGGCAGCCCGTTCGACGGCGGGCTCGACGACGGGTTGACTTGGTCCGCCACGATGTCCGTTCCGCCGGTGGGGTCAAGCGTCAGTTGGTCCGGTGTGCCGAGTCCCGTGGTCGTGAAGTTGTAGAAGCTGCCGGCGGCGATAGCCCAGTCGATCGCGGAAACAGTCATCCATCGGAGCTTGAACATAACTGCCCTCCAGTAGCAAAAAAAGGCGTTCGGTTTGGTTGCGGACGCGGCGCTATATTCAAGAGCGACGCGAACGGTAAACCTTCGGAAAAGCCCTGAAGAAAACGATGCCAAGCGCTGCGGAGCAAAGAAGCAAGAGTGAACGCGGTTCAGGAAGAGGTGTCAACAGAAGTGCATGCTCGGGCGCCTGGCTGGGTGCCTGTAACCGTAATCTGTCCCCTGTCGTTCACAGCCCACGCGTTGCCTATCGCCCAGCCAAGCGAGGGATCGACCAGATTGTTCAAGTCCTCGATCGGTCCGCTTCCGAAATAGACGAATCCACCACCCGTCGTATTGCCCGGATACGTGGAGCCGCCCACGATTTCACCGTAGTCGTTAATTCCGTACCCCGTGTTGAGCGTCCCGCCAAACGATGGAAGCGAAGTCAATGTACCGTTGCTAAAGAGGAACGCGCTCTGATCCGTGCCGCTTGCGTCTAGGGCGTATCCGACAATATCTCCGCGGCTGTTGATCGCTTCCGGATATGTTTGCGTGCCGCCTAGGGAGCCAATGTTTATCCAGGCGCCGGTCCCGCCGTTGGAGATATACGTGCCGAAAGTCGTCCCCGACCCAGCGATAGCGGCCACTTCTCCGGCGTCGTTGATAAGCAATGCCGGGTGCGACGGATCAAGCTCGACCAGCGGCCCGCCTTGCGAATAAAGGAAGCTATGGTTTGTGCCGTCGGCGGCCGTTGCATATCCGACGATCTGACCCAGGTTGTTGATATCTCTCGCGTACGTGTCGCCGCCGGGAAAAATCGGCAGGTTCTGCATTCCGCCGCTCTGCGTGTAGACAAACGCCCGTGTCGTCGTCCCCGAGTCCGAGTATCCGACCACAGTTCCACTGTTGTTAACGTCTGTCGCCGAACTGAGGCTGTTCGGCGGCCGAGCGTGCCGAGATCGACCAACGCCCCGCTGCCCGCGTAGAGCCAGGCGTGGTCGGCTAGCGCCAAGCCGCTGGACGTGGCCACCGTCGTGTCCCCGTAGCCGCACACCTGGCCCAGGTTGTTCATCGCCGTCGGGTGGCTGGCGCCGTTGCTCGGCGCGCCGCTTAAGACGCCAAGGTCGGTAATCGTGTACTCGACCGCGCCCGCGGCGGGCGCAAGGCGCCCGCGACGAACAGCAAAACGGCGGCTAAGATTTCAAGAACCCGAATGACCATTTTTCTGCGCCCGAGCCATTTTCTTCGCGCCGGCCGGCATTATAGCATGACCCCTCACAATGTGTCAAGCAGCGAGCACGAATATTGAAGCCTTGCCCGGATCGTTGGCCCGCGGCGCGGCGCGGAGGCCGGCCCATGCCAGGCCGCCCATGCCCTCGCCCTTCATGGCCTGGCCCCAGGCCTGCATCTCCTTCTCGGCGCGCTGCGCCGCCTGGCGGGTCGAGTCGAACGCGCGATTGAAGGCCTGCGCCGCCTTGTCGGCCTGCTGCGAGGCCTCGGCCATCGGGCCGGAGAAGCCCTGCAGGTTGGCCAGCAAATCGAAACGCAGCTTGGCGACGGCGTCGGACATGGATAGAATGGAGGCGGAGGGTCAAAATGGCCGGTTGGGTTTTTGCCGTCTGCGTCTTTTTGCTCGGCTGCCGCCTGGCGGACCGGCTGTGGTCGCCCTTCCGTTGGCCGGCCGGCCAGCCGGAATCGTTCTACCGCGGCGAGGAGCGGCGCTGAGCCCGCCGCCAGCGCCGCCGGTTAAGCCGGCGGCGTGACGACCAGCTCGGTCCCCAGCGCCTTCGCGATGCCCTCGAACGCGGCCAGGATGTCCGCTTCGCTCCAGGGTTCCGCTTCCGCTTTCTCTGCGCACAGGTGGGGCATGTAATCTTCGGGATCGGCCGCGGGCTTCGCGCCGTGGCAGCCGACCAGGTGCGCAATGAGCGTGCCGATCGCGGCGTCCAGCCGGTCTTCGCCCCACGGCTGCAAGCGTGGCCGTTCCCGGATACTGGGAGATCGTGCCGCTGCCGCTGATCTGGCCGGCGAAGCTGACGAAGCTGTTGGACCAAAAACGCAGGAGTCCCTCGTTGTCGATGGCGAGAAATCAGCCCGAGAAATCAGGGTCAGACCTTAATTTTCAACTTTCGCAGAATGGCGTTCAGCGGCGATGCCACATCGTAGCGTCCTTCGCGGACCTTGCGGTGGATCGTGCTGACGGCGGCCGAGCCGATGCCGCCGTAGTGCAGCCCGATCGATCGCTGAGACAGGCCCGTCAGCCGGCAGGCCAGTTCCACGGCCGCAATCTTCGCGGTGCCCACGCTTCGCCCATGCCGCGCCAAGTCCTCTGGCTCGATACCGAAGTATGCGGCCACGGCCTTGTCGATTGCGGCGATCGGCAAAACGCTCCGCGGCAAGTCGAGGTCGCGGTCAGCATCGCCGCCGGTGCGCCGACGCTCGATCTCGGCCTCCGTCCGCTCCACAAAGCGATCGCCGCCGATGGCGTAGCGGCTGGCGGTCATCAGCCGCAGCGCGGCATCATCGTCGGCCAGCAGGCATTGTTCCACGAAGGCCCGGTATTGCCGCCGCGCCGCCGCTGCATCGGCGGAGAACTCGTTGAGCACGTCGTAGGCCACGAATTCCTCGACGTGTTTGCGATCGACGTAGCCAGAGTAGCTGCTCCAGCGGTAGCCGTTCAGCAGCCGGAGGCGGGCACGGCGGTCAAGTCGTCGTGCCGCCGCCGTCTTCACGGGGTTCAAGTGCATATAGCGGCTTAGCACCCGGAGGTAAACGTCGTCCTCGACGAGCTTGGCCTTGAATCGCCCCTGGAACTGGTGTCCCGGCCGGCGGTGCTTGTAGCGGGCGTACATGGCATAGGCCGTGCAAAGCCGCTGCATGAAGCGGGAGAGGTTGCCGCGGGGCGTGTGGACCAGCAGGTGGAAGTGGTTGTCCATCAAGACGTACGCGTGGAGGACCACCGCGGCGGTGTGCAGGCTGTCCGCCAGTTGTGCCAGGAACCGCTCGCGGTCGGCGTCGCTGTGGAAAATCGTTGCCCGGCCGTTGCCGCGGCTGGTGACGTGATAGAGGGCGTCCGGAAAGTCGATGCGTGGCGGGCGGGGCATGGCACGTCGATTGGCGCGTGGAGAAGTGCTCAGTAATGGCTCGCCTTGGATGCGGCGTCTTGTCTCTAAGGTATTCTACCAGACGACGGTCCCGGCAGGCGATAGTTATAATTTAAGGTCTGACCCTGATCTCCCCGAAGGGCTCGACAGCCGATCCGTTGTCCGCAAGCCCGCGACTGGCAATTACGCGCCCTCTTGCCGGATCGAGGGACCCAACGAATTCTACCCAGAATCAGGAGAACTCCGGCGAACAGAACCAGCAGGAAGAGCGAGTCTGGTTCCGGAACGAGCGCGACGCGAAAACCCGTTGACGGGCCATAAGAAGATGGTGGACCATAGCCGACGCCGCCGGAAACAAGCGTCACGTAGTCGCCCTCCCATGACCCCCCGCCGACCCCGCGGCCGATCCCTGGATCGACGGCCTCGTCCCATTGCTGTACGTCGCCACCCTCATCGTAGGTACCGTAGGCGCGAGGTGAGCCGGCGAACGCCCCGACGGGCGTAAGCCAATCGGTCGGGTCGCTTGATGTCGTGAAGGGTGGCGTGCTGATTGAGGCCGTATAATTCGCGTTGTTGGTGCCCGTCGCCGAAAGCACGTAGCTCGGCGTGTTGTTATTTTGCGTTGGATAGAGCCAGTAGCCGGCGTTCGTACCCCCTCCAACATAGTACGCGGCCTTGTACCATTCATTGACCGTCGGAATCACCCAACTGGCTGTCGTGCTCCGTGTCACAGCCATCAGTTGCGCGCTGCCCGTGCTGCCGTTCAGCGCATAAGTGCCAGTCTCGGTCGTGCTGGTACCTTCCGGCGCGGTTGGTTCGCCGTTTTGAATCCAATTAACGAACCTCGCGGCGTCACCCCACGAGACATACGTTACGGGCACATTGGCGCTATTGCCGACGAGCGAATAGCTGAAGCTGCCGCTGGTGGTGGTCCGCGTGATTCCGTAGGTCGGCGTCGCGCTGGACATGCTTACCGTCCACAACCCATAGGGATCGCCGGTCGTGGCCACTGAATTCAAGAATGCCGTGTACTGGCCCATCGTCACGTCGTATTCGCCGATGCTGTACGGATAGGCCACGCCACCATACCCCGTCATTGGGTCGGCCTCGTTGCCGGCATCGCCGACCGGCACCAGCGCAATATTGACCGTGCCGGCAAACGCGCTGCCGCTCAGCAGCAGCACAAGCGCGACCAGCGCCGCGCGGGCGTATGTGGCGAAAACTCTTGCAAGTGCGAACCGCACACCACGGGCTTGAGGCTTGAGGCTTGAGACCTGAGTAAACGCGGCGCACGGAGTGTGCCGCATACATCGCGCTCGCGGCGCGCCCCTGCGCCGACAAGGCCCCGGCAAAAAAGCGCGCTATGCAGCGCGGAAAACAGGCCCACGCCCGGCGGCGCACGGCCCCGCCCCTCGCTCGCCATGTCCGCCGCCGCCGAAGCGCCCGGAGACATCAGCCAGCAGCCGCCAAACCGGCTGCGGAAATTGAACTTCGGCAATCTGGCCGCGCGGGCGCTGTGCGTCTTCGGCGATAGGCCGAGCGAGCTTCTCGCCCGCAGCGCCGGGCGCCGGCCCGTAGATGCGGCGTCCCGCCGCATTGCTTAAGCGGCGGGACGCCGCTTCTACGGGCGAGCGGCAAGTTGTCGGATGGGCTCTTATTCGGCATCGCCGCCGGCAATTGCCGCGCGGACGGCCTCTCGGCGGAGCGAGAGGAGTACGTATTTGGACCAGGCCGTAGGGCGGATTGCCAATCCGCCAGTTGATTCGACGGATTGGCAATCCGTCCTACGCTTGGTGTTGGTTTGTCATCGTTTGGCACACTCCGCGGCTGGGCGACGGCAGCGCCGCCGATATCGACCGCGCGGGTCGTAATCGCTTCGTCCAGCGCCCGGACGAACTTCTGCTCGTCAACGCGCTTCGGCACGGGCGGCTGCGCAGCAGCAACCGGCGCCGGGTTCAGCGCTTCGAGACAGACCGCAAGCTTATAGTTAAAGCGAGCAGGCGATTGAGGCGGAACGCCCGCCACGGCACGGCTCGTTGCCCAGCTAGAGAGTCGCATAGGCGGGGGGGGGGCACTAGCGGGCGGCGGGATCGCCGTCGCCGTGGAAGTTGCCCCGTAATCGACGCGCAACTGGCCGCGGCAGCACGGAGGCCGCACCAACGAGCGAACCGGCTTGGCCATGTTTGCCGCTTCTCGCATCGCGCCCTGGCAGAACCGCGCTTTCGCTTGTTCTTGCTGCCGCGCGCGTTCGGCCGCCGACTGCGAGTGAACGGTTGCCGGCTTTTGGGCAACGTCATCTTTGCGGCCCGAGCGCAACTGCTTTGCGGCGTATTGGATTGCCGACAACAGGCCCATGCGTTGACTTTCCAAAAAGAAAGGGCTTTGCCTTTTGAAGCGAACGAGAACTCAAGACCAGCCGCACGAACAAGGATTCTGCGTAGTATAACCGAGGAACGCGGCGGTAGTCAAGCATTTTGCTGGTGTCGCGGTTTGCTGATTATCTCAGCGCTCTCGCGAACCGCCGCCGGGATCAATCGCCGCTTGGTTCGCCAGGCCCCGCCGACGTGCATCCGGAAGAGCGGACCTACTTCTGCACTGCCGGCGGCGGGGTGTACATCTGCCGCGGTTTGCCTGCGGCCACGCGGGTCTTGCTGTACTGCCAGTTGTAGCTCGCCAGCTCCGTCCCCTCGACCCAAGTGCCGCCGATCAGCGCCGCGGCGCTCACTGCCAAAAGCACCGTATACAGTGCGCTCACCGCGGGGGTCGTCCAGTACCGGCTCGATCGCCACAACGCGAAGGGAACCAAGATCAGCAGCACTGCGCAGCAGATGTTTACAATGAGAGTAGCCGTGCCCGGGCTGTCCACGAAGAACGCGGCGACGACCAGGCCGATCACGGCCACCACGGAAAGCGCGGCGACGATCGTCCATTCCGACGCACGAATCCACGCGGGCAACTCCCGCTTGGGCTTTGCCGCTTCCTTTTCGCCTTCGCCTTCAGCTTCCGCGGCTTCAGCCTCGGCTACCGGCTCGGCCGCGACGGCCGCCTCCTCGCCCGCAGTCTCCCCTATAGCCGCTTCGTGAGGCGCGGCTTCCTCGCTCCCGAAGAGGTGATCGAGGCCAGCGTGCTCGGCGCCGGGTATTTCGGCGGACGAATCGGATATCGGCTCGACTTCAGCCGCCTCTTCGGCGGGAAAAGTGAAATCGGCCGGCTCGGTAAAATCCAGCTCCTCCAACGGCCCGCTGAAATGGAACTCTTCGGTGGAGGCGTTGATGTCCGCGGCGTGTTCTTCGGCGTGCGGCGCGGCAGCCTCCGGCTCGGCGGCGAATTCCAAGTCGAATTCGTCCTCCTGTGGATGATGGGAATGGGGTTCGCCCTTGGGATCGCTCACGAAAAGTCTCCTCGCCGGTCTAGAACGGCTGTCTCCATTATAGTTGTCCGAAATCCGGTATTCCAATGGAATCCGAAGCAGCGACACCCCCCGCAAGGTGGTGCCATCGGCACGCGTTTTCTTTCGCATCGTTATGGCTGCTCCGTATGATACATGACGCTGCCGAGAGTCCGACTCGTTTCCGATTCCTTCGATTGGACCCACCATGAAGTTGCTCCATTTTTCTGCCGCTTTGGCAGCCTCGCTATCCGCCGCCGTCGCTTTTGCGGCCGACAAGGCCGATTACTACGTTTCGCCGCGGGGCAATGACGCATGGTCCGGGCGGATCCCGGAACCGAACGCCGCCCGCAGCGACGGCCCGCTGGCAACCGTCTCCCAGGCGCAAGATCGCATTCGCAATGCAAAGCTTGCCGGGCCAAACCGCGCGGGGCCGCTGGCCGTGGCGATTCGCGGCGGAACGTATTTCCTTGCCGAGCCGTTGCGATTCACGCCGGAGGACTCCGGCACGGAACAATCGCCCGTAGTCTACTCGGCCTACGGCGACGAGCGGCCGGTCCTCAGCGGCGGCCGGCGGATCGAGGGATGGAAGGTCGATGCCGAGGGCCGATGGCATGCCTCGTTGCCCGACGTGAAAAGCGGACAATGGTCGTTCGCACAGCTCTTTGTCAACGACCAGCGCCGCTTCCGCCCGCGGCTGCCGCGGCACGGCTACTACCGGATCGCGGGCGCCGTCCCGCCCAGCGCGGCGGCGATGGGCCGGGGGTTCGACGGTTTCAAGTTCTCCGGCGAGGAGATTGGCGCGAACTGGACGAATCGCGACGACGTCGAGGTGCTGGCATTCCACATCTGGACCGCTTCGCGAATGCGGATTGCCGACGTGAGCGCGGCCAATCGTATCGCGCGCTTTACCGGCACGACCCGCGGCACGAGCGACTGGGCCGCCTTCCGCAAAGGCAACCGCTACTTTGTGGAAAACGTCCGCGAAGCGCTCGGCGAGCCGGGCCAATGGTATCTCGACCGCCCGCAAGGCGAGTTGATCTACATACCGCGGGAAGGAGAAAGGCCCGAATCCGCCGTTGTTATCGCCCCGCGCCTGCCGCGCCTGCTTGCACTCGAAGGCGACGCGGCTGCGCGGCATTGGCTTCACCACGTCGTCTTTCGCGGCCTGACATTCGCGCACGACAATTGGACGCTCGCCGCGCGCGGTCAGAGCTTCCCTCAGGCGGAAGTGAACCTCGGCGCGGCCGTGTCGGCAAGCGGTGCGCGGAACGTCGTTTTCGAGCGCTGTGCCGTGCGGCACGTCGGCGGCTACGCGATGGCTTTCGGCCAGGGCTGCCGCGACAACCTCGTGGACCGCTGCGAGCTGGTCGATCTCGGCGGCGGCGGCATAATGATCGGCGCGGCAACTGGGACCGGCAAACAAAGCTGGAACGCAGCTCCGCGCGATCCGGAGGACGTCGTTTCCGGCCATACGGTCCGCCGCTGCCTGATCGCCCACGGCGGGCGGATTCATGCGGCGGCCGTCGGCGTCTGGATCGGCCATTCGCCGCACAACCGCATCGAGCACAACGACATCTGCGATTTCTACTACACGGGCATCTCGGCCGGCTGGGTCTGGGGTTACGCGCCGAGCCTCGCCCGCGACAACGACATCGGCTTCAACCACGTCCACGCGCTCGGTCAGCACGTGCTTTCGGACCTGGGCGGCATTTACACGCTCGGCGTCTCGCCCGGCACGCGCATCCACGACAATTGTTTCCACGACATCGACGCCTTCGATTACGGCGGCTGGGGCCTCTACACCGACGAGGGCTCCAGCAACATCGTGCTGGAAAACAACGTCGTTTATCGCACCAAGACGGGCGGTTTCCATCAGCATTACGGCAAGGACAACCTCCTCCGCAACAACGTCTTCGCGTTCTCCCAGACCGACCAGCTCCAACGGACGCGGACCGAGCCGCACAACTCGTTCGTCTTCGAGCGGAACATCGTCTACTGGAACAACGACGGACCGCTCATGGGCCACAACTGGGCCGACAACCATTTCACGCTTCGGGACAACGTCTATTTCAACAGCGGGGGGCATCCCGTTCGTTTTCCCGGCAACCTGACGCTCGACCAATGGCAGCAGAAGCGGGGGCAAGACAAAGGCTCGATCGTTGCCGATCCCAAGTTCGTCGACGCTGCGCACGGCGATTTTCGCCTGCAAGACGACTCGCCCGCGCGTGCGCTCGGCATCCATTCCCTTGACGCCCGGCAAGCCGGCCGCGGGCGCCGCCCCTTTTGACCCGCGACCTTCCGCCCGTGCCGCCGGCGTTTGAATAATGCCGCCGCCGCGGTCACCCCGCGCGCGCACCGACCCGCTACTTACTCAACGAATTCTTGTAAATCTTTCCGTCCTTCATGATGACCGCGAAGTTCCTTGCGGGGTCTGCCAGCAGCTTGATATTGGCCATCGGATCGCCGTCGACCAGCAGCAGATCGGCGAGCGCTCTCCTCTTGGACCACGCCGACCTTGCCGGGATAAGGATTGCGCTTGCCGCTGAGCGCGAGCAGTTCGGCGTTGACGCTGGTTGCCATCGCGAGCACTTCCGCGGGCGTGTACCAGCGCGTCATGCTCGCGAGAAGTTCCCCCTGACGCTGTGCCAGCGCGCGGGAAAACAAGACGTCGGTGCCGAAGGCGGTCTTGAGCGAATATTTCTTCGCGAGGCGATACATGTTGTCCATCCCCGTGAGCACTTCCTCGAACTTGGCCCGCTGGGCTGATCCTGCCGGAAACACCTTGGCCATCTCCGGCGGAAACGGCTGTGCGCTCAGCCAGACATGCTTTTCGGCCATCAGCTTTGCGGTGGCCTCATCCATGAGGTGACCGTGCTCGATGCACTTGACGCCCGCGGCGACCGCCCGCTGAATCGTCTGGGGCGTGTAGGCATGAACGGTGACGTAGGTGTCCCAGTTCTCAGCCGCTTCGACGGCGGCGTGCAACTCGGGCTCGGTGAATGTCGCGACGTCCAACGGGCTATGCGGCGAGGCCACGCCCCCGCCTGCCATCAGCTTGATCTGCGACGCGCCCAGCATGAGCTGCTCGCGGACCCGCAGGCGAACCTCGTCGGGACTGTCGGCGATCATGGTGGCGCCGATCTGCTCGATGCGAGATCGCGGATCGCCCGCCTTTCGCGGCAGCA
The DNA here is from genome assembly GCA_963780045.1 of uncultured Planctomycetia bacterium. Lineage (GTDB taxonomy): Bacteria > Planctomycetota > Planctomycetia > Pirellulales > Thermoguttaceae > JANXQG01. The sequence continues at coordinate 1,121,270 of CAVZZZ010000001.1, forward strand.
TGTAAAGTTCGCGGAAGTCGCCGTGTCCGCCCGTCGTGGTGATCATCGCGCCGCTGGGGTAGATGCGCGGGCCGGCCACAATCCCTTCGTCGATTGCCCGTTTGAGTCCGAAGACCGGTCCGCCCAGGTCGCGGATGGTAGTGAAGCCGCGCATCAGCGTGTCGGTCGCTTCGGCGGCCGCCACCAGGTTGGTGTAGCCGACGTCGTCGGTGAGCGCCGCCGCGGGTGTCGGCCGCACAAGCATCGTATGCCAGTGCATGTCGATGAGCCCGGGCATGAGTGTGCGCCCGCCGCCGTCGATCAGCACGGTATCGGCGCGGCGGTCGGTCGGAATCGGCTCGGCCGAAATGCGCTCGATCTTGTTTCCCCGGACCAGGACGTTTCTCGGCGCTGAGCCGGTCGCTCGCACCGTAGAAAATGCGCACATTGCTGAAGGAGACGACCGCGTCCTGCTGTGCTGTCGCGACCAGCGGTATGACGGCAATCGCCAAGCAAGACACCAGTCCGCAAATGACGCGCAGCGGTCTTGCCGTGCGTACGCGATTTAGCATAAAGGCTCCCTTCGTCATAGCTGCATCTCCGATCGAGGTCGGCAAATCCAGAACTACCAACCGGACCATTATACGCACGCCGAGGACGTCCGCGGTATGACGGCGGCGTTGGAACTTGCATTCCAGCCACATTATCTTGGGTCGCCAGAGGTCCGGTCAGCAGCCGTGGGCGCGTCAGTCGTCGGACAGGCCGAAGTCGTCATGAAAGAGCATCGAGAGGGCCTCGAGCGCCTCCCGCGCGTCCGGCCCCTCGGCCTCGATGCGAACTTCGGCGCCTCGCGGGACGGCGAGCATCATGAGCTCGAAGATGCTGCCGGCGTCGGCTTTGCGGCCGTCGTACACCAGTTGCACCTTAGAGATGAACCGGCCAACCGTTTTTGCAATTGCCGCGCAGGGACGGACATGCAGACCCGCGAGATGATCCACCCTCAACCGGCGCGTCAGGCGTGCCGATTGGTTATTCGCTGGGTCCAGAGATTGAATCATCGCGATCATATCTTGATAGAGATCCGGCTGCGTGCCGGGCAGCGCATTGTCCGCAACTAATAACACAGACACGGCCGCGGGTTCAAAGGTTCGTACTGTCCGCGGCGGGCATGCCGAGCTGGCTTGAATGGCCTTCCGCCGTCAGCCGGCGCGTTGCTGGCAATACGCCGCCTTTTTGGGTAGAATCCTGCTCGGAGGCTGTCGCCTCGCTATTCGCCTTTCCACGACCCTTTCTTGAAAGGATGAAACTGATGCCGCTCAAAGACCAAGACCTCGCCCCGTTGTTTCTCCCAGGCACGATTCGCCTGCCCTCGCCGTTTCCCGCCGTCGGGGATCTGGAGCTTCAGAAAGAAGGCGCGAAGTACGACGGAGTTGAGAGGCCCGGCGCACTGTTGATCGTCCGCCGGCGAATTTGGCCTGCGACGAAGGTGTCCTGGACCATCCGCGTGGAATGCGTCTCGGCGATTCTGTTGACCAAGGGCTCCAAGCTGGTCCCCGCCGCGGCAAAATGGGTCTTCACCCCATCCGTGCCCAAGCTGAAATCCATCGCGGCGGCAAAGATTGCGAAGGGGATCGTTTTTGTGCCCGAAGACGCCCCGGTCTTAATGCGCCTTGAGTTTGGAACAACCGCAAGCGAGAGCGCCGATTATCCGATTCCCGGATTGATGCGCGGAGAAAGGCGCGGCTGCGATCCTTGCTGTTGCTGCTGCTGCAATCCTTGCTGCTGCGGCTGCGATCCCGACCGCGGCTGGGATCCTGAATCGGGCTTCTCCTACGAGGGCGTCATGGAGGGGCCGGACGAAAGCTAAGCACCATGGCGATCGACGTTGACGTAATCATCTTGAGCAGGGCAGACGAGCCGCTGCCGAGGGAGGTCGAGCAGGGGCTGGCCGGCCAAGAGGGCATACATATGCACGTGCATCGCGTGCTGGGGAGTCCTCGCCCGGACGATCCCTGTCGCTGGGAAGCAATCGCTCGCGGCCGCAACGTCGGCAAGCGGCTTGGCTCTTCGCCGTGGCTCATGTTCGTGGACGACGACGTCGTCTTGGCCAAAGACTGCGTTCGCCGGCTTGTCCAACGGCTGCGGCGAAGGACCATCTACGCGGCCTTGTCCGCGGATTATCTTGGCGACGGTAGCCGGGGGGGACCGGCCGGGCACGTGGCGATGGGCGCCACGCTTTTCCGGCGCTGGGCTTTGGACCGCATTCACTTTCGCTGGGAAGCCAAAAAGTGCGAATGCCAGTGCTGCTGCGACGACCTCCGCCGGCTGGGATATGCGATCGCGTATGACCGGGCAGCACGCGCAGTCCACCTTCCGCGAGACAAGCGTCAGTCGCACTTGCACGCCAGTCATTCGCAGCCGCAGGCGGCCGGCAACCAGCAGCCAGAGGCGCGCATTCTGGCGGCGTTCGACCATCGACATTACCACCTCTTTCGCAATCAATTCCTGAAATCGCTGCGGGCGGCCGGGAACGACGAATGGGTGACGGCCGTCTGCTATGGACTGCCGCCAAGCCAGCTTCGCAGTCTGGGGAAAATGAGACGTGTGCAGGTCCTTGAGCTGCCGCCCAACAAAACGTGCCCTCCCATTCGCCGCCTGTTGGACTTTCAGACCGTCCTGGCGAAGATGGATTCCGCGACACCCGTGGCTTATTGGGACGCAGGCGACGTCTGGTTCCAAGCCGGCCTGCAGCCGCTATGGTCAACGATTGCCGCGCACCCCGATCGGCTCCTGGCCGCGCGAGCCGTCCGGTTACCCGCAGAACCCCGCCGTGGCCCAGTGGACGTTGAGCATTCGGCACTGCGCCCTCGCGCGATCGCGCAGTTTGAACTGCTCTCGCGCCATCCTTTTCTGAATTCGGGCTTCGGGGCGGGGACGGCCGGGGCGATGCTGCGGTACCTCGGTTACGGGCACCGGCTAAGGCACTCCGGGGCACTTAAAGGCACTAGTAATTGGGGCGATCAGTTGGTATTCAATCTCTATTGCCACGCGAACCCCCAGAGCTGGTGGGAAGTTGGCGAAGAGTGGAACTACTGCCTTTGCCGACGTGCAAAAGGCGAGGTCTACCGGCGTGACGACGGCCGCTTTGTCAGCCCGGCGGGCAAACGGATCTGCGTCGTCCACGGCAATGCCCATACCTTGCCGCGAATTCCACGTCAGCGACAACTGGTTTCGAACCTATCCCAAAACCCGTAGATGCGGCGTCTCGCCGCATTATTCAAGCGGCGAGACGCCGCCTCTACGAGCCAGCAGCGGATTTCGGATAAGTTCTTAATCTTCCGCGGATTTCAGACCGATTCGGGCAAGCTCGGTCTCGATGGCGGGCAGGTCCCAGACGACCAGGCCGCCGTCCGACAGTCCCACCGCCAGCCGGTCGCCTTGGGGACTCCAAGCCAGCGACCAGACCTCGCTTTGCTCGGGCCTGAAGGAGTACAGCATCTTCCGATCGGACGTATTCCAGATGGAGACTACGTCGGGCTGCAAGAGACCCGCAAGCCGCGTCCCATCCTTGCTCAAGGCAATGTGCGGCGCGTGAAACCGGTTTTCATCGCCCAACTGGAATAAGCGCTTGTCCGCGGCGACGTCCCAGATCTCCGCTGCTCCCGTTTGCGAGACGTATGCCAGCCGTTGTCCGTCGGGAAAGAAGGCCAGGCCGTGCCAGCCCTGGTTCATCGGCGGCGCGCTCAGTATTCCCGCGCACGAATTCTGAATGTCCCAGAGTTGGATCTTCCGGTCGTCGCGGACCCACGCGATCCAGCGCGGATCCGTGCCGGAGCTTACGGCAAGCGATAGACAGCGATTGGCTTTCTGGTGCATCGTGGGCTTCAAAGTGAGTTCGCCCGGCTTGCCGCCGCTGTTTTCAAGAATCCAAGTGGACAAGCCCGAATCGCCGCAGCCGGCCAAACAGGATTGGCCGCCGCGCTCAAAAAACTCGAGGCGGTAAATTTCTCCCACATCGTGGTCGGTCGACAACAGCACGCCTCCCGTGCGCGCGTCGAGAATTTCGATCCCGCGGTCCTTTCCGCCCCAGAAGCCAACGGCCAAGAGGCGGCCGTCGGCGGAGAATGCCAGTGACTGGACAGGCCCGGCTGTCTTGAACGTTGAAAGCAACTTACCGGAGGCGGGGTTCCAGAGGCGAACCGTGTGGTCCTTGCCCCCTGAGGCCAGCAACGATCTGTCGCGATTGAAGACCAGACAGGGGACGCCGCCGTCGTGTCCTTGAAACGCGCGCCTCTCCTTGGCCGCGTCGAGCCGCCACGCGCGAACCGTTTTGGCGTTCGACGAAGCCAGGCAAGAACCGTCGGCGCTGAACGCCAGGGCTTCGCGACTGACGCTCTTGCGATAGTTTGTCAGCACCGCCAACTCGCGGTCCGTTGCCGCATTCCAGATGGTCAGACGGCCGCGCACGTCTACCGCCGCCAGGCACCGATCGTCCGGGCTGAAGGCCAGGGCTTTGGTGACGCCCAGGCGTTTGAAACTGCGCTGCCGAAGGCCGTCGGCTTCGTACACGATCAGCGCCTCGTCGAAGCCGACCGCCAGCCGCGTCGAATCCTGGCTGAAGGCGATACCGTTCGGATAGGAGTCGCCGAGGTCGTGATCCTTGCTCGACAAGCGCCGACCGCTGTTGGAATCCCAAATTGCCAACCCCATGCCGGGGCTGGCAGCGATCCCGTAGACGCCCGCTACTTGGGTCCGCTCGCGATTGAAGACTGCGCTGCGAAGGGCCCAGTCCTTCTCCATCGCCAAGGAACAAGCACGTTGACCGCGGCCGACATCCCACACTTCGGCGGACCGGCCGCGGGCCACTGCAAGCAACTCGCCGCCGGCGGAGATAGCGAGAACATGCGCCTTGTCGCCGACGTGGAAAGACGCGCCGAGCCACCACTCCGCGCCGTCGCGGTCCCAGGTCTGGGTCAATCCGTTCTGGGCGGCGGACACCAGGCGTTTTCCGTCCGACGAAAAGGCCAAGGCGGATACCGTCGCCCGGCGCCCCGTCAACTCGGTCTGCTTCTCGCCGGAAAGCGGATTGCACATCCAGATCGACCCGTCGCCAAGTCCGACGGCAAGCGCCTTCGCATCCGGACCAAGCGCTAGGGCCGTCACCTCGGCCGAAAATCCTTCCAAAACCGAGGGCCGGAACCCCACAAAGTCTCCCATGGCCGTGACGACCTCACGGCGCAAATCCTCCACGTCGACGCTGGAAGTATGCAGCTTTCGCGCCTTTTCGGCAAGCTCCATCACGACTTCTCGATAGCCTTCGATCCGCGCCGCGCGGGTCATCCGGGCTTCGCGGAAAGTCGCTTCGTAGAGGGCCGTAATCGCCGCTTGCGCTTCGGTGTCAGCCCGCTTGGCGCTGCGATTGGCCCGGTAAGCGAAGTACGTGGAGACCGTCATTCCGCTCAACAGAATCAAAAACACAGCCGCCAGCGAGAGCGCTACGGCGCGGTTCCGCAGGCACCATCGCCAGGTGCGCGCCGCTTTGGATATCGGACGCGCCTTGATCGGCTCCCCTGCGAGAAATCGTCTCAGGTCTTCGGACAATGCCTTCGCCGTTTCGAAGCGACGGGACGGCTCCTTGTCCAGACATTTCATGCAAATCGTTTCCAGGTCACGCGGTACGCGGGGAGTCAGTGTGCGCGGGCTGGGTGGCTCGTCGTTCAGAATCTGCAGGATCAACATCCGTTTGTCGCCGCGGAAAGGCGGTTCGCCCGTGAGAAGCTCGTACATGATCACGCCCAGCGAGTAGACATCGCTGCGCCGGTCCGCGTCGTGGGCGTTGCCGCGGGCCTGTTCGGGCGACATGTACGTAGGCGTGCCCAGGACCTGGCCATCGACGGTCATGGTCATCTCGCCGGTTTCGCGTTTAGCCAAGCCGAAGTCGGCCACGTGGGGCTTTCCCTCGCCGTCCATGAGGATATTGCCGGGCTTCAAGTCACGGTGGACCACCCCGTGGTCGTGGGCATGATGCACGGCCTCGGCGAGTTTCACAAGCAGATCGGCGGACTCGCGGACTGTCGGCCGATGCACGGAGGACCACGCCTTCAGGGTCGCCCCTTCGATGAAGTCGCTGACGATGAAAATGGTATCGTGGTCGCGGCCGACCTCGTGGACGCTCACGATCCCCGGGTGTCGAAGCTGGGCGGCGGCACGGGCATCACGAAAGAAATACTCTTCTTCGGTAGGCCCCAGTTGGCCGCGGCGCGGGACCTTGACGGCCACAATCCGGTCCAACAGCGTGTCGCGCGCCTTGAACACTGCGCCAAACGCGCCAACGCCCACTGCCTCCAATAGATGAAAATGCGCGAGCTTTCGCGTGCCTTCGTGGAGGCTTGCGGTCTCGGTTCCTATCAGGCTGAAGCAGGTGCCGCAAGATCCGCAGTTGATCCCCGAAAGAGCCTGCTCGGTGTCCAAGTCGATCGGTTGGTGGCATTGAGGGCAACGGACGCGCATTGCTGTCTCCGCGACGAGGGCCGCCCATGCTCGCGGCGGCCGAATTACGCACCGCCTTGATTCTCGCGGATTACAGACGCCCTCGCAATCCCCGGCCTCCGTACACGCAATTGGAATTGAGACTCTGGCGAGCCGCCAGTTGATGTGCCATAATCGGCACAGGTATCCATGCAAGAGCAAAGTGACTTTTGGCCGGCGTCGTCCCTTCTTATACCGGTCAGGAACCGCATCAAGATACGAGAAAGAAACCAATCATGGTCAAGCAAAGGCCCAATAGACTTACTCGTCGCGATCTTCTTTCTGTCGGATGTGCCGCCGCTGCAGGCGCGGTCTTGCCGGCCGCGGGCGAAACAAGCTCCGCCGCCGAAACGGCGTCGTCTGCCGAGCTTGCAAGACCGGATGGCAAGGCGAAGCTGCAAGAACGTGTTCGCGACGGGTACGCAGGCGAGTATCTCAGCCATGTGGCGTTTCCGATGGGCGGTATCGGAGCGGGCATGATTTGCCTGGAAGGCACGGGCGCACTTTCGCATCTGTCGCTGCGCAATCGCCCGGCTTTGGGAAACGAGCCTTGCGCCTTTGCGGCGATTTCGATCAAGGGCCCGAAAAAGGTTGCGCGCGTGCTCGAAGGGCCGGTGCCGGGCTGGAAGCGGTTTGGCAGGCCGGGCGCAGGTTTTGGAGACGGCGATACGACTCACGGTTTGCCGCGGTTTGCGTCGGCCCGATTCAAGACGCGGTTTCCATTCGGCACGGTGACGCTCACCGATAACGACGTCCCGCTGGACGTTGAGTTTACCGGCTGGAGCCCGTTCGAGCCTGGCGATGCCGATAGCGCCAGTCTGCCCGTCGCGGCGTTGGAGTACCACTTCACCAACAACTCGGCGACGAAGATCGACGCCGTGTTTTCGTGGAATGCGACGAACTTCATGGCGCTCGAAGGCCGGCCCCAGGCCGTCAAGGCGACGGCCGGCGGCTTCGTGCTGTGGGGCGGTCCGGGACGACGCGCGCCGCACGAGGAAGGGGCTTTCTCGGCCACGGTCGATGATCCGGCCGTAAAGGGCAACTGCGCTTGGTTCCGCGGCGGCTGGTTCGATCCGCTCACTATGGCGTGGAAAGACGTCGTCGCGGCTGCGTGTTTCGACCGACCGGCGGTCAGCGAGGGAGAAGCCTCGCCGGGCGCGTCGCTCTTCGTGCCGTTTTCGCTCGATCCTGGCGCGTCGAAGACCGTCGTGCTGCGATTCGCATGGTACGCCGGCAAGACGAATCTGCGCATCGGCGTCGATCCGCAGCCGACGCGCGACGCCAAAACGTACGAGCCTTGGTACGCGGGCAAGTTCAAGAGCCTCGAGGAAGTCGCCCGGTACTGGGCCGATAATTACCGCGAGCTGTACGCGAAGACCCGGCGATTCAGCGATTGCTTCTACGATTCGACACTGCCCGCCGAGGTGGTCGAGGCGGTGGCCGCGAACCTGACGATCCTCAAGTCGCCGACGGTTCTCCGCCAGTCGGACGGGCGGCTGTGGGGCTGGGAAGGAAGCGGCGACAGCGCGGGTAGTTGCCACGGTTCGTGTACGCACGTCTGGAACTATGCGCAGGCGATCTCGCACCTTTTTCCCGACTTGGAGCGGTCGTTGCGGGAGACCGAGTTTAACGTGTCGCAGGACGACCGAGGACACCAGATCTTCCGCACGTCGTTGCCGATCCGCCCGGCAAAGCACGATTTCCACGCGGCCGCCGACGGACAGTTGGGCGGAATCATGAAGGTGCATCGCGAATGGCGAGTCAGCGGCGACGGCGAGTGGCTCAGGTCGCTCTGGCCGAAAGTAAAGGCCAGCCTCGACTATTGCATCCGCACTTGGGACCCGGCCCACGAAGGGACGCCGAAGGAGCCGCACCACAACACGTACGACATCGAGTTTTGGGGGCCGGACGGCATGTGTACCAGCTTCTATTTAGGAGCGTTGAAAGCTGCCGTACTCATGGGCGAAGCGTTGCATGATGACGTTTCGGTCTACGCCGCGATCTTGGAAAAGGGATTGCGGTGCATGGAAAGCGAACTCTTCGACGGTGAGTACTTCGCCCAGAAGATTCAGTGGAAGGGCCTGAATGCAAAAGACCCGACCAAAGCGATGGGCTATCAAAGCGGCTATTCGCCCGAGGCGCGGGCGATCTTGGAAAAGGAGGGGCCAAAGTACCAGTACGGCAAGGGCTGCCTCTCGGACGGAGTGTTCGGCGCTTGGATGGCGATGGTTTGCGGCGTCGGCCACGTGATCGACTCTGGCAAGATCGCCAGCCATCTGAAGTCGGTCCACAAGTACAACCTCAAGTGCGATCTCTCGACGCATGCCAATCCGCAGCGGCCCGGCTATGCCGGCGGCAAAGAAGGCGGGCTGCTGCTTTGCTCCTGGCCCAAAGGAGGCGCGCTTTCGCTGCCATTCGTTTACTCCGACGAGGTCTGGACGGGCATCGAGTACCAAGCGGCTTCGCACCTCATCATGCTCGGCTTGGTCAACGAGGGGTTGGACGTGGTGCGGGCCTGCCGCGACCGCTACGACGGCCGAGTCCGCAACCCGTTCAACGAATACGAATGCGGCAACTGGTACGCGCGGGCAATGTCGAGCTACGCCCTGCTGCAGGCTTTGAGTGGCGCACGTTATGACGCCGTCGAGGAAGTGCTCTATCTGACGCCGGCCGTCGCGGGCGATTTCCGCTGTTTCATCAGCACGGCATCCGGCTACGGCACCGTCGGCATCAAGAACGGCAAGCCGTTCCTGGACGTCAAGTCGGGCGCCATCAAGCTGAAAGCGATCAAAACGTCAGCATGACGAGGGCCCATCGGGCGGATGCGGACCGCGGCGCGCGGATCGTCCCCAGATTGTCCCCGAGACGAGCCGACTTCAGCGTTCCCCAGGATACAACAGTGGCCGCAAGTCCTTGACTTACGGCCACTTACCTCTAGCGAGGGCGACGGGGGTCGAACCCGCAACCACCGGATCGACAGTCGGCTATAACTGTTTACAAACGGTTTGGTTGCTGTCTGGTTACGGCTTTTCTTCCGGGAAATGACGAGTCCGCTCAAAGGCTCGTCGTTTCCCGGTTGCTGTCTGGTCAACTGTTTCCGTAACATTCTCGGTAACATGACGCAAGCCGCAACGCAAGGTCGAAGCCCTATCGCGCCCATTGGACGCGGCCAGAGGCCCGTAGAGGCGACGGCGGGCCGCAGTTTGGCTTGGCAGTCGTCCAACTTCGTCCGCGTGCGGCAGCGTGCGAATGGCGCAACGGGCAACCGGCGACGGCAACGAGCACAAGGCCGCGGGGTCCCCTCGCTCCGCGGAATTGTCCCGGCAACACGGCATCGGCCGGAGACAGGGAGTAGTCTACACCCTTCCCCTCCGCCCGCGGTTTTCGCGCAGGAGTCCCGTTGCTGGCGGGATTTGAACCGGACCCCCCGGCCAAAAAACGCGATACTGGGGGCGTCTATTCGCCTCCGACCACGCACCGATTCTGCTGTTAAGATAGGTAGTCTATGGTGGGCGAGCGACTGAAAAACGATGCATGCCCGATGCTCGAAAATGCAAAGTGGATACTGATTCTTCTACTGGTGTTCACCCCTACTCCAACCTTTGTCCAACCTTTGTCCAACCTTTGTCCAACGGTTCTCAAAAGGTTCTCAAAAGGTTCTCAATACGTTTACCATCGTTCATCATCGCAACGTCATCTCGTCGAGAATCGTGCCCAAGGGCGTGCCGGTGTGGTATACTGGCGGGATATGCCGGCCCATTCGTATACACCTCGGTTCGACCACACGCCCCGTCGAAGGCGAAATATGCTGGCCCCGCCGTTCGATAGTCAGTCTGGCCGTGCCGCGCGCCGTAGGCAGTTGCAGCTACTTGGCCCTGCCGGTCGAAGCCGCATTGCTCGCATCGCTGCTAATGCCCGTTGGCGGAAGGCACATGGGGAGAGGCTGCTGGTCGATGTATCGCCGGCCGACGCCTTATGGCTACTTCGGCGCTACTTCGAGCAGCTTGGCGATCGGCGAGCGCTGTTCTACCTCGATAAAATCGAAGAATGCCTCCAGCGCAGCGAGCGCGACGCGGATTGAGCGAAGGCCGGAAGATGCTTGCGCGGTGCTATTCAATCGCCTTTTGGATCGACCACGTATCGCCGTTGCCACTCGCACAACAGATTGCGCATTCCCCGGTAATTCCTCACTTCGCAACAACTTGCTACCGGAGTGAGACGATCAGGCTTTCCCCGCAACGAAACTGAATCGGCTGGATGCAAGTACCCGTTTTTTCGGGTAAACTATGCTAGCCCGGTGAGTGTACACCCCTCCGCTCCGCACGCGAGACTTTTATGAGCGAACCGACAAGCAACCTACCCAACGAAGGGTCATTGGCCGAAATCGTGGCCGGACTATGCCGCGACGTGGGGGAATTGAAGGCTTGGCGTGCCGCGAAGAAGTGGAACCCGGCGGGGAGTTTGCAAACCCGCCCGGACAGACCGCCATTTGGGTGGAAGGTTCACCCGCACAATCCCAAGAAGTTGACGGCGGACCCTTTTGAGCAGAAGGCCGTTTTGGTGTTGATCGAGTTGCGGCAAAACACAACCGCGAGCTTGCGGAGCATGGCGCGGGAGCTTGATCGGCAGGGGTTCAAGAGGCGAAATGGCAAGAAGTGGGCGGACGGCGGGCACACCATTATCAAGTGCATCTTGAAGTGCGCGGGAGCGGCGACCGCTGAGGACGCCCGGCGGCTCGTGGCTGACCGGATTCGGGCGCAGCAGACGGAGCGGGCAGCTTGGCCCGGCCGATGACAGCGGCGCGGCTAGGGGGCAGCTCCACGGCAGCCGGCGCGGGAAGCGGGCAATTTGCAATTCTGAGGGGGTCCAACTAAACTGGGTGGCGCTGGGTGCCCGGCGGGGCCGATGCCGACCGGGGGCCGTCGCGTTCACCTATCTTTCCGCGGCTGCCCACGGCCGGACCTGGCATCGAGAAAGGTAGGGACGCTATGGACGTGCTCACGTTCAGGCGGGCCGGTATCGCGTCGGCGGTCCTTCTATCAGTTTGCGGGGTGGCGCGGGCAGCCGAGTACTCCTGGAATGTTGCCGTTGGCGACTGGTCTGCGGCGACAAACTGGACGGGCGCGATCTCTCCCTCAGCCAGTGACGACGCTTGGATTACCAACGGCGGCACGGCGAACATCACGCAAATGGGCGAGACTTGCAACAATCTCTACCTCGACGGTGCCAGCAGTCTGCAAATAACGAGCGGAACTTTCACGGTATCGAATAACGCCTATGTCGGCTATTCTGGGGTGGGCACCTTCGCGCAGTCGGGAGGCAGGAATTCGCTTCCCTCCGGCTATCTCATGGTTGGTTGGAACCCCGGCGGGAATGGAACCTACAGTCTCAGCGGCAACGGGCTTCTCACGGGCGCATACGGCGAATTCGTCGGTTATTACGGCGCGGGGAGCTTCTCGCAGTCTGGCGGCACGAATTCGCTCTCGTCGTCGAGCAACCTCTATCTTGGCGCAAGCACCGGCGGTAACGGCAGCTATAGTCTCAGCGGCAGTGGGCTCCTCTCGGGCGCAGAACGAATACGTCGGCTATTCTGGGGTGGGCACCTTCGCGCAGTCGGGAGGCAGGAATTCGCTTGGGTCCGGCTATCTCGATCTTGGCGGTCTTCCTAGCGGAAATGGAAGCTACAATCTCACTGGCAGCGGGCTCGTCTCGGTCGCGCAGTACGAATACGTGGGCTACTCGGGCACGGGCAGCTTTACGCAGTCCGGCGGCACGAATTTACTACCGTCCGGCAATGGCTTTCTCTATCTTGGCTGGAACGCCGGCAGCAGCGGCAGCTACAGCCTCGGCGGCAGCGGGCTGCTCACGAGCTCAAGCGAATACGTCGGCTATTCCGGCACGGGAAGCTTCGTTCAGTCGGGAGGCAGGAACTCAGTTTCCGTTCTTTGGGTCGGCGAATACACCGGCAACGGCAGCGGCAGCTACAACCTCGACGGCAGCGGCCTCATCTCGGCGCGCTGCAGGAATGGGTCGGCTGGTCCGGCGCGGGCAGCTTTACGCAGTCCGGCGGCACGAATTCGCTTGCGGCGTCCGGCTATATTCGTCTTGGCGGGAGCTACAACCTCAGCGGCAGCGGGCTTCTAACGGGCGCGAGCAACGAATACCTCGGTGGTTCCGGCACGTGCAGCTTCACGCAGTCGGGAGGGACGAATTCGCTCTCGTCCGGCAATCTCGATCTCGACGGGTATGGCGGTGGCAATGGGAGCTACAATCTCACTGGCAGCGGGCTTCTCGCGGGCGCGAGCAGCGAATACGTTGGCGATTCTTGGACGGGGAGCTTTTCGCAGTCTGGCGGCACGAATACATTGCCGTTCGGTGTTCTCTATCTCGGCTTGAACGCCGGCAGCAGCGGCAGCTACAGCCTCGGCGGCAGCGGACTGCTCACAGGCGCGATTTCGGAATACGTGGGCTATTCGGGCACGGGAAGCTTTACGCAATCCGGCGGCACGAATTCGGTATCGGGCACGCTGATCCTCGCGCAATTCGCCGGCTCGACGGGAACTTACAATCTCAACGGCGGTCTTCTGAGTCTGGCCGGGCTAACTGCGGGTTCGGGCACGGGAGCGCTGAACTTCGGCGGCGGTACGCTGGGTGCCGCTGTTCCCTGGTCTTCGTCGGTCAACATGACCCTCACCGGCAGCGGCGGCAATGCGGCCGTGGATACCACGGGCGGGAGCATCGCCCTATCGGGCAATCTGTCTGGCCCCGGCGGTCTGACGAAGACCGGTGCCGGCACGCTGATTCTCAGCGGCAGCGATAACTATACGGGCGGGACAAACGTGCTTGCCGGCACGCTGATTGTCGATTCCAGCAAGGCCCTACTCGCGGGCACAAACCTGACGGTCGGCACGGAGGCGCGTTGGGCCTTTGGCCCCGTGGAAGAAGCGGCCCCGTTGGTTGCGGGCGCTGCGGACAGCGTGCCGGAGCCTTCCACGTTGGCACTGCTTGGCATGGGTGCTCTTGCGCTCTTGTGTTGCTTGGGGGGAGCGGGAAAGACTGAACCCCTACGGCAGATTATTAGCCTGCCGCGCCACCAAGACGCGGGCCGCTCTCCAAAACGGAGAGCGGACAAAATGATGTCCTCGCGTGTCCATGTAGTTTAAGAGACGGCGCATTCATAAAAGGTTCTGTGTTTTACGCACACGACCCCACTTATGGTGGAAATCGGTCTGGCTGCGAAGCCGTTAAAATGCTAGAATTCCAGGGCTACCACTTGCTTTTGGCATTCCGGCTGCTCATCATAGATTCTCTGTGAACTGGTCCAAATACTGGGCAGGTTAGCATAGTGATTAAGCCAACGCTCCAAGCGCTTGTATTAGCGGACCACGTTTACGTTGACAAAATGACGAATAAATTCGTCATTGCGGGGACATACCATCAACTCGGTGTAGTGCCCCGACCTGCTGCCCAGGAAGCGGCTCCAGAAATCAGCGGTGGTATGCGAAAGCTACAACTACATGAAATACTCGGGTACGTTAGCACATTTGTTTACATCAGCCTTACTAATATCCGTGGAAACGTCCCGCTGGAATTGAGGTACGTGAGCCTCAGCGATCACTCTGTTCTCCTTAAAATGGAGATAATGATTCCCGGAGACGACGATCCTCTCAAGACATGGGAAATGGGGATGCAAGTACCTCCGCTTCCTAGTGTTGTCGGAGTTTATGCGATGGAGCTACTGTTCCAAGACGAACCCCTTGGATCACACCGTGTACAAGTTGTTGAGATACAACCACCACACCAAAAAGAGGAAGGCCAAGCATGACAGTCCTTGCAGACAAAAACATCACCGATATGCAATGGTCGAAGCCGGACAGGTCAGCGCGTGAATGCACGTTGTGGATGCACGTCGATGAAGACGGCGGCTACTCTGTTAGTTCTCCCTCGCTTCCTGGACTGGTTGCGGAAGGCGACACAATTCCCGATGCGCTAAACAACGCGCGCGAGGCCGCCAAACTTTTGATTACACTTTATTTGAATGAGGGTAGCATCCCCTGGCAAAAGGCGATTGAGCCGGCCCCTAGTGGCGTCATTGAGAGGCGCATAGTAGTGCATGACTGAGTTGCCCAGGCTTCCGGTTGACAAGGTTGTCGCGGTGCTGGCGCACTTCGGGTTTTATGAAGTCGCACCGACGAACGCAAGCTTCCGCGTTGTGCAGAAGCGAAACCAACTTGTCGCGATTCCAGTCCCGAAGGGGACGACTTTAAGAAAGGGAACGCTCCGACTGGTAATTCAAGCGACCGGACTTACAGAAGATCAATTCTTAGAGTCACTCGCAAGAGACGGCGCACAACCTCAGCCCTGACTGTTTAACCGTCCCTCCGCAGCGGTTACCGTGATCGCAACGGCTTGGCTAGTGTTCCGGAAGAGAAGCTAGCAACGATTCATAATCGAGCACACTCTTAGGACGCTACCGACCGCCCCGATTCTTGAATCGGCCGAAAAAACGCGGTAAACTGACAATTGCCGAGTGCCCGCGTGTTGCAACGCGACGGGCTGAACCGACCAGGGCGACCGTTTCTGTTTTCGCGGTCCCCCTGGCCGGGCTCCGGCTAGAAAACAGGTTCTCCCATGTCGGACGCACCGGCGCAACAGCGACTTGTCGATCACATTGAAGAGTTCCGCAGGACATTGGGCGTTGGTTGGGACGATCCGTCAGACTGGCCACCGGATGAATTCATACCATTGTCGAGTCTTGGGCCGCAGATTCTATGCGTAGGAGGGGATAGGATGATTCCCCTCCGGTTTCTACCATCCATCAGCGTGGACCGAGACACGGCGGCTGGTATCCTCGATAACCTTGTCAGGCTAGATTTCATCACGGATGCAACGCGGCTCCGTAATGCGCTAGATCGTTTCTTCGCGGTCAGAGACTGGGGGTTTCTCGTGCCGTCACGGAACGATGTCGAAGGCTGGAAGGGAATTCAGCGGCGGTACGTGCAACCGTTGCGTCATCGCGGAGGGCAATTGGCGGCGGTTCTTGCTGAGATTAGCGATGCAGTCAAAGACTCGATATGCTCAACTCCCGCCGCAGCCCCAAGCGGTCCCCAGGCGGCGGCTGATGAATCGGCCGCGGCGACGGCGGCGGCTGGCAAGGGCGTGTCGTTGCTCGATGCTGCGTTAGTTCTCACCGAAGAGGACCGCGCACTTTCTATCGAGAAGAAAAAAGCCTGGCAAAAACTTCGGACCCCACAACTTCCGTGTAGCGTCGGCTATTGCCCAAATCATCGCCAAGTGAAACTGTTCGCACCGTCCGCACTTGCGGATTTTCTGGAAAAAGTCGAAAGTGAGCCGTTGTGTAGGCAACACAAGTTGCGGCAACGACTTGCGGCAAAGGCCAGAGAGCCGCGTCAACGGTAAACCGTCAGCAAAAACCGTTCGCAACCGTCCGCAGTAGCCTTTCATCGTCACAATTGCTTCCAGACTTAGGGAGCAACGAACGATGGACGCCTACATTCTGGAAACGCTCGTTTCAACGGGTTGGCGACGGTCAGGGGAAACCTATTGGTCCCTCGACGCTGCACTTGCGGCTGGGCACCGATTGATCCGCCGCAAGCTGGCGCGTCAAATCCGAGTCCTACCCGTTCGCGTTGACAGCAACGCCGTTGCGGAGCTGCCCGCCCAATCTTCCGGGGAGGCGGCAAAATGAGACAGGCTCGCCCCGTCAACCCGGCTCCGCCCCTCGGCAGCGTCCACAGTGACGAGCTACTGCCCGCCCGCGAATTCTGCCGGCGCATGGGAATTGCAAAGGCGGCATGGTCCGCGCTGCTCCACCGCGGGTTCCCCGTGATTCCTTGCGGCAAGCAGCGATTCGTTGACGGTGGCGCGGCCCTGGCTTACTTTCGCGCCCTGACTGATCGGCAGAACGGCGACGGCGACGGAGGGCATGGCGAATGACGACCTCTCGCACGGATGCCGGACGCCAACCGGCCACCCTCGATCGCACGACCTTCCAGACATCGCGGCTATTGGACTTTTGCAGCGAGAAGGAACTGACCAGACAGACCGGGCACGACCGGGACGAGTGGCCGTTGGTCATCTTGAAGGAATTGCTTGACAACGCCTTGGACTGTTGCGAAGAGGCCGGCATAGCGCCGGAAATCTCCGTCACCGTTGGCAAGCGCGGAATCAGCATCAGCGACAACGGCCCCGGCATCCCCGTCGAAACGGTCAAGGGCCTACTCAACTATTCGGTCAGGGTGTCATCCCGCGAAGCCTACGTATCCCCCACCCGCGGCGCACAGGGCAACGCGCTAAAGACCATTCTCGCCATGCCCTTCGTCTTGGACGCCGGTAGCGGCCGGGTAGACATCGCGGCGCATGGGCAGCGGCACGAAATCACGTTTGCCGTTGACTGCGTAGCGCAGCGGCCGGTCGTCAACTGCCAAACCCTTCCCGATGAAAATGTAAAAGCCGGGACTTCGGTAACGGTCTACTGGCCGGATTCAGCAAGCGAAATCCTGGCCGACGCCAAGGCCCGTTTTTTACAACTTGCCAACGATTACGCTTGGCTGAATCCCCACCTTGCTCTTGCCGTCGATTGGCAGGGCGACGGCGGCACGACGGATGCCACCGCGCCCGGCTGGTGCAAGTGGGGGCCGAACGAGCCGACTTCTCCGCATTGGTACGGCGCGGAAGAGTTTGAACGGCTGGCGGCGGCTTACGTGACGCACGACCGGGAACGCGGCAGGGACCGCTCCGTCCGCGAACTGGTCAGGGAGTTCCGTGGCTTGACGGGCACGGCGAAACAATGCGCCGTCTTGGAGGCCACCGGATTGACTCGGACGAGCCTTTCTGCACTTGCCAACGGGCACGGGCTAGAGCGCGACGTGTTGGCCGGTCTACTCGCTTCGATGCGAGCCAACAGCAAGCCCGTCAAGCCGGCGCAACTCGGCATCATCGGCGAACCGCACGTTCGCACCCGGCTTGAACAAGCGGGCTGCGATATGGCGACGTTCCGTTACCGCAAGGCGGCCGTAGTGGGGCGCGACGGCTTGCCGATGGTGGTTGAGACCGCCTTTGCAATGCAGGACGAAGAACACGATGAGCGGCGTCTGATAACAGGGGTCAACTGGTCCGCGGCAATCGTGAATCCCTTCCGCAATCTGGGCGGCGGCAGCAAGTGGAGCAACGGCGGGCTAGACGCGCTACTGGAAAGGCAGCGCGCCGGAGACGACGCGCCGGTCGTCTTCCTGTTGCACCTGGCACACCCGCGGGTCCGCTACACCGACCACGGCAAGAGCACCGTGGCAATGGCCGGCATGGACGGCGACACGATCGTCAAGCTGGTGGAGTCAGTTACCGATACATGGTGCAAGCAACGCAAGCGGGAAGAGCGGGACAACCGCGCGGCGATGAACCGGCGGCAAGCCTTTGCAAGGACGACGAAAGTTTCTGTGAAAGAGGCAGCTTGGCAGGTCATGCCGGTAGCCTACGCGAAGGCGGCCGGCACGGTCGGCACAGCGACGGCGCGGCAAGTCTACTATCAGGCCCGCGGGCCGATTCTGGAAATGACCGGCAAGACCGCGCTGGACGCGCAATATTTCTCACAGACTTTGCTCCCCGAATATCAGCGGGGGCATCCCGAAGAAACCGCCGGCTGGGATGTAGTCTATGACGCCCGCGGCGACTTCTGCGAACCGCACACCAGGAAGAGCGTTCCCCTTGGAACCTTGGAAGTCAGGGGATACCTCGCGGATGCAATGGGGCGTAGCGTGGCGGGAATCCGGCGGGACTTCTCTTTCGACTGGGGCAAACAGGACTGCGGCCCGCGTGAATTGTTCGGGGCCTTGCTCTACATCGAAAAGCAAGGCTTTGACGAGCTATTCCGCAAGGTGAAACTTGCCGAGCGTTTTGACGTTGGAATCTTAAGCGCGAAAGGCCAGTCAGTCACCGCTTGCCGTCACTTGGCGGACGAATTGTGCGGGACTTACGGGATACCGTTGCTCGTCTTGCATGACTTCGACCTGGCCGGGTTGAACATTCTGCACACGCTGCGAAACGATACCCGCCGATACGAATTCAAGAACGAGTTTGACGTTATCGACTTCGGCTTGCGGCTGGACGACGTAGAGCTATGGGAACTGGAATCGGAAGGGGTTTGCTACGGTCGCACGAAATCCGGGGAAGCGAAAGACCCGCGGGACCGGCTGGCGACCGTCGGCGCGACGGACGAAGAGGCGGAATTCCTTTGCAGCGATGAAACCGGCGTTGGCTGGTGCGGGCAGCGAGTGGAATTGAACGCTTTCACTTCGGACAAGCTGATTGAGTGGATTGAAAGCAAGCTGACGGCCGCGGGAGTCAAGAAGGTGGTGCCCGACCGCAAGGCCCTGGAAAAGGCTTACCTCCGTGCGCTACAGGGCGAGCTGCTGCGCGATCGGCTGGACGTACTCGCCAAAGTGACAGCCGACGAAGCCACTAAAGCGAAGCTTCCGGCGAAACTTGACGAGCTGGTCCGGCGGCGGTTCAAGACGGACCCGGCGCAATCATGGGTCGATGCAATCGCGGCGGAGGCAGCGGCGAATTGTAAGAAACGCAAGGATCGAAGAGGCGAAATTCAGCAAGCTAAAGCGCCATCCGCAAATCGCGCGAATCTTACAAAGGGGCCACGTCGATGAGTGCCTACGCTTTCACCCTGCCCCGAAGTTTCGACCCCTGCGAGTTTCTTGCCCCACCGGCTATGGACCCGGGCCGACGATGCCCGTTGGCTTATGAGTACCATCCTCGTCAAGACGGCCAACCGCGATATTGACGTTTGGGGACTGGTCCGGCTGGATTCTCAGATCATGCGGCGCGTGATGTACAAGCACGACGCGCCGAAGATAGTGCAATCCCTGGAGCGCGGCGGCGCGATAGAAACAGCGGCCTGACTGCGCCGGCGTCAAGTGCAAGGGCTACCGACTCGCGCAGCGATACATGGGGGACCGATGCGTCCGCACGCCGATTACCGACCCGCGGCTATTGGAACGTATCGAACGCGAGCGGCAACGGATGGGCCCTCAGGAGCGCGAAACCCGATGGCTGCCCATTCACTACCGCCTGAACGATGAGCAACGCTGTCTTACTATTGACGCGGCTGCCGACGCGATACTTGACGGACTGCCGACGCATACGCGACTCTGCCAAGACGTGCTCATCGGGCGAATCCGCCGGCGTGACTTCGTGTTCTCGGTCGGTACGACGCGCCGCGTGTTCAACGCAATCACCGGCCTGAAGCGCGAACTACGCACCGCCCTGCGGATCGACGGCGCGGCGCTGGGGAGCGTTGATATTCGATGTGCTCAGCCCGGTTTGCTTGCCATAATCTTGAACGAGAGTATCCCCCCAAGTGTGCCAAAGCCACGGGCTACATATAAGCATGACGCCGCTGCTCTCCCCTCCCCGCTCCCCTGCCTCCCTGCCGCGTACCTCGCTCCCCTCGTCCCCTCGCTTGCCTTTGCCGACGTTGCCGATTTCTGCGCGTCGGCTGCCTCCGGGTGCCTTTACGAAAGGCTCGTCTTGCTGTCTGGACTGCCCCGCGAGTTCGTCAAGAAGCGGTTTCTGGTGGACGTGCTTGCAATGAAGGGCAGATACCCGAGCAAAGTGGAGCGTGCTTTCCAAGCTGAGTTCCCCACTGTCCACCGCGCCATACGCTACATCAACCGCGCCGATCATGGCGAGCTTATCCGACTGTTGCAACGCATGGAGGCATGGCTCGTGGTCGAAACCGTGTCGCCGCGGCTGGTCGGGCGCGTGCCGTGTATCACGCTTCACGATGCGATCTACAGCACGGGCCCGAACCTGGCAGCGGTTGAAAGCGCATTCCTGGAAACATTCGACGCCATTGGGTGCCGACTCAGTTTGAAAGTGGAGGCCGCGCCCATATTCGAGCGGTAAACGTTCATGGTAGCCCCGATGCGGCGATACGTCCAAAGCATCGACACCGCGGCGCCGCGTGGCAAAGACGGGCTACAGTGAAGAAAATTCAAGAGGTCCGCTTGACGTTCCAAGTGGACACGCCGATAATGGTTCTTGTCGGCCGGCAACATCCGCGGCCGGCAAGGGCTGAAAACCCTACGCGAGATTCTAAGATGGTTTCCAACAAACAGGCCCAGGGCCGTGGTATCCGTGCGTGCAATCAAGCGACGATCCGCATAGGCGGGGAGCAAGACCACGCGGCAACTCGCGTTGCTTTTCAACGGGTATCACGGCCCCAGGTCTTTTCATGGAGTAATCGCGATGAGTGACGGTGAAATCAAAGTTACGGTCGTCAAGTATCCAGACCGGGCGAACCTAGTCCTAGCGTACGCTGATCCGGTAAGCGGAAAACGGAAAACGAAGTCCGCCGGTACGCCGATTGAGAAAGACGCTTGGAAAGAAGCGGCGAAATGGGAGGATGAATTGCGGGCAGGTCCGCTATGTCCGCCGTCCAAGGTCACTTGGCAGCAATTTCGCGAACGGTACGAAGCGGAGCATCTTGCCAGCTTGAAACCCAAGACGCGAGAATCGGCCAGCAACGCATTAGACGCATTGCAACGGCATCTTGACCCGGACTTGCTCCGCAAGGTCAATGCCAGTGCGTTATCGACTTTTGCGACGAAGCTACGGAAGCCCCGGACGGTGAAACGTGGCGACAAGCAAGTTACCCGTCCACCGATCAAGGAAACGACCGTTGCCAACATCTTGCGGCACGTCAAGGCAGCGTTATCGTGGGGCGTCACCGTGGGGCTTCTCACGGCCGTTCCGAAGATCATTACCCCCAAGGGCTAGCAAGGGCCGCAAGATGAAAGGCGGGGCACTGGTCGGGGAGCAATTCGACCGGATGATAGCCGCGGTCCCCAAGATTCGCACAAAGGATGCCGCGGAGTGGCAACGCTACTTGACGGGACTATGGCTGTCGGGCTTGCGGTTGCAAGAGTCCGTCGCCCTGTCTTGGGACTCAGACGCAACCTTTGCCGTTGACCTGTCCGGCCGTCGCCCCCGCTTCAAGATCAAGGGAGAGGCGCAAAAGAGCGGACAAGACGAGTTGCTCCCAATGACCCCGGACTTTGCGGAGTTACTCTTGCGGACCCCAGAGAATCAACGGCGGGGCCGGGTATTCCGGTTGAACGAAGTCAACCTTGTGAAAGACGAGTCAGGGAAGCCCGTTGTCAAGACGGGAAGCCCGATTACCGCCCATTCCATCGGCCAGCTTGTCGCCAAAATCGGAGAGAAGGCGGGGGTCGTCGTCAACGCGGTAGAGGGCAAGACGGCCAGTGCCCATGACTTACGGCGGACGTTCGCAAGCCGTTGGGCCAAGCGGGTTGCCCCGGCAATCCTGCAAAAGCTTATGCGCCATGCGTCAATTCAAACCACTATGGGCTACTACGTCGATCTTGACGTTGACGAAATGGCGGACGAGCTGTGGGCAAGCCACCCGGCAACGGCGGCCGTTTCCCCGCCCGAAAGTAACATTTCCGGTAACATTGGCCCGAAATCGGCCCAAGACGATGAAAGCCCCACAACCGTAAATGATTGTGGGGCTTGCACTTACGAAAGCGAGGGCGACGGGGGTCGAACCCGCAACCACCGGATCGACAGTCCGGTACTCTAACCAATTGAGCTACGCCCCCAGGTTATGCCACTAAACTCGGATTTTCCCATTTTATCACCCTTCTAAAGGGTGGTAGTACGTGTCGCCCAATTGCCGTATAGCATCGCGACACATGACTCCCAAGTTTATCACAAAAGCCCGCGCCGACAAGCCCCCAGAACGTCGCGAGCGGCTGAACTTGCAGGCACGCGAACGGCAAGTTCGCGGAACTACCGCAAAAAGCCGCACGATTGGACTTTAGAGCCTATCCGAACACCTATTGTTGCCTTTCGCTCCGCGAAGGTAATGCCCTCTGTCGCGAAGCGAAAGGTGGCAGTTCCGCGGCAGCCGCGGTTTCGGATAGGCGCTTGCTCGGGCGGCCAAAACCGGTAAACGGCACGGGGCTCGATCCTGACCTAAACTTGATTGGCTTTCGTTTGGGGTGAAAGCCGCGCGGAGGCGGGCAGTGCCCGCGCCGCGAGGTTCCTTCGCTGCAAGCTTGGGGCCCGCAAATCCGAGCTTGTTCAATCGGTTTGATCCGGAGGCACGACATGGGACGAGTCCAATACGAAATCCTGTGGTGGATAGACAATTTGCGGCCTCACGAATGGGTTATGCTCCTGGTTGGCGTGATCGTCGTCGGCGCCTATGTTTGCGGGGGATGGGCAACCGTTCCGGCACTTAAGGGCTGTTGCCAGTCGCGATCGGAATAATGCCTGCTACTTGAGGATCACCATATTTTCCTTAGGCCCAACGGGCCTGCAACCAGCTTGATGAACGTGAGCTTCATTGCCCTTCCCATTCCGGTTCAACTCCTTCTGGCCTTCACGGCGGTCGTCGGCTTTTACGTCGGCCGCAGGAGTCGGCGGCAAATCGCGACGGGTCCCGACCGCTCACGGCGCGAATTGCGCCGCGCAGCTCGTCGCGGCGGAACTGGAAAAGATCGCCTGGGGCCTCCGCAAGGCGCTGGTCAAACATCACACCAGCGTGAGCAAGTTCCGCGAGAAGGTTTGCAAGCTCGATGCCCGGCAGCAAGAGGCCGCCTGGAAAGACCTCTGCCGCGAGGCCGAGGAAGTCCTTCGTCCCACCCTCCGCCTGGCCGCGCAGATCTCCAACGCCCACGACGAAATCCGCCAGCAGAGCGCGCATCTCATGACGTTCACCGAGGTCCGCACCGATCCGCTGACGGGCGTAAACAACCGCCGCGGATTGGACGACACGATGGGCAACCAGTTGGCCACAATGAGCCGCTACGGAACGCGGTTCTCCATCGCCATGTTCGACATCGACCACTTCAAGCAAATGAACGACCAGCAAGGGCACCTCTACGGCAACCAGATGCTCAGCCAACTCGCCCGGTTGATCGACGAATCGGTCCGCGAGACCGACGTCGTGGCGCGCTACGGAGGCGAAGAGTTCATCGTCGTCATGCCGGAGACCGACCTGCCGGGCGGAACGACTTTCGCCGAGCGCCTGCGCACCCGCATTGCCGCGGAGATGCCGCTGACCGTCAGCGGCGGCGTGGCCGAGGCCTTGGACGGCGACACCAGCGAAACCTTGATCGCACGCGCCGATGCGGCCTTGTATTCGGCCAAGTCGGCGGGCAGGAACTGCATCTTCCAGCATACGGGCAGCGAGTCCGAATCGGCGTCGGCTGCCGCGGTGATGGTCTGACGGATCGCTCTCATAACACCTCTTCCCCGCGGCGCCGCTTGCGGCGGACGATCGCGGCAGTCCGCTGGGCAATCGCCCGCCAAAGCGATTTCCATTCGATTGCGCCGGGCGGGAATTCCAGTTCGTAGGCGCGAAGGAAACGGCGGCCGATCGAGCGCATGACCCAGGGATGCGCGGCCAGTCCCGCCGCCAGCCGCGCCACGTTGCGCGCCCGCCTGGCAACGTTGATGCGCCGGCCGATTTGCAGCCCATCGAGGTCGACCAACCAGACTTCCACGCCTCCGCTTGCGTCGCGAGCCAGAAAGTTGGCCGCTTTCAGGTCGCGGTGAACGGCGCCAGCGGCGTGCATCCGGCCGATGAGCCGGCCGAGCTGCTCGGCGCACGCTGCGGCCAGGTGCAACCGCTCCTTCGCCGGAAGCTCAGCGATTCGCCAGGCGAAAAGATGCAGGTTCTCGCTTCCGGCGATCCACTCGCTCGCCAGAAAGCTGCCGCCGCGGACGAGCAGACGGTTGCTGCAACAAGCCAACAACGGCCGCGGCACGGCGATTCCGTGCTCGCGAAGGAAATCCGCCTTCGCCCAATTTCGCGCCGCCTTCGCGGGACGAAAGAGCGCCGCCAGCCTTTTCGCCAGTGATCTCGGACAGGTACTGTTTGACGACGACGGCAACCGGCCCATCGGCCAGCGGAATCTCGGTCTGCAGGACGAGCGTTTCGCGGCTGATTTTCAGCGGCCAGGCGGCGGCTGCCCGGATGAAACGGTCTGGGTTGCGCGCGATGGCTTTTCTCGCCTTCTGGGGCACCAGCGGATCGCACCAGAGCGTCGCGGCCGGTGTTCGCAGGATGACGCGGTTTTTCGCGTTCATTTTCGCTTGCATTATTGTACGGCGACGGCAAACCTTTGGCACCTGGCTCGGCCGGGTTTGGGCCATGTAATCGCTGTTGGAGTACGTTAGCCATGACAGGGTGGGTTATAATCAGGAAGTTCGCGCCGGCCTATGCCGGGAAGGTTCCATCATTATTCACAAGGAGAGCTGCCATGTCCCATAAGTACCTGGTGATCGGGTTGATTGTGCTGTTGGAGGCGACTTGCTCGCTTGTCAGCGTCGGGTCCGCAAAAGCGGCAGACGCGGACGCACTGGCCGTCAATGCGGCCGCGCCGGCCGAAGGACCGCCGGTCAAGCAGCAGATGATGAAGCTGCCCGTTCATGTCGTCGACACCGACGGCAAGCCGGTGGCCGGCGCCAAAGTCATTCCGTGGGCATTGCGAAGTTCCCTGGGGCATGGCTGGTGGAAGGATGACGACAAGCGCGTGGGCGTCGGACCGAAGGAGGTTGTTACGGGCAACGACGGGACCGCGAACCGTCCTCTATCCGTACTATCGCGACGTGCAGGATCAGATACTAACCTCGGCGGTATCGCTTTATATCGACCATCCGGAGTTTGCCTTCGTTGACGGCTTGCACATCGACGTGCCGCGAGAGGGACCTTACGAGGTCACCTTCGGTGCGCGGAACGCCGGTTGAAATCCGGCCGCTTATCGACGGCAAAGCGACAGGCCTCGACGGCGTGTTCCTCTTCTGGTCGGACGGCCGCTCATGGCGAAAAGGAGCGGCGCCGGAGAAAACCGCGGGCGGAACTCTTCGGATACCCGCCATGCCTCCCGGCAAGAACAGCCTGCTGGCCGTGAAGCTCGATGGCCAGCGGGCGACGCACTTCAGCACGATCGTCGACTTCGAGCTGACGGCAGGCGCGCCGAAGAAGTTCGACGTGGCGCTGCGGCCGAGCGTGCGCATTCAAGGCGTATTGACCGACAACGTGCCGCGGCCCGTCCGGCGGGGACGCATCAGCGCCTGGACGCTTCTCCCGAAGGACGCGGATTCCCATCGAACGCACTGGTACAGTTGGACCGTGATCCGTCCCGATGGAACGTTCACCATCGACTGGCCGGCCGAGGAGCCGGTGCAGCTCATTGCGCTTTGTGACGGATACATTGCCACATCCGGCCTTGCGCCCGATTTCCTCCAGAATCCGCCCGATCCGAAGGAAGTAATCAGAGACCCTTTCAATCGTCCGCAGGTATTTGAGCCCCGCAAACACGGCCGCATCACGGTGGCGATGTCCCCGTTGGTCCACTGCGTAGCCACGGCGGTCGACGAGGACGATAAGCCCGTGGCGGGCGTGACGGTAGTGTCTTGGCCGAACGTCTGCTGGTGGAACGGGGGCTCACAAATCTACTGCCATCCGCTGGTCCGCGGCGAGCGCTTGTTGCGCGACGGGATTACGAGAGTGCGACTGACGACTCCTTCCCGCAGCCGTTCCAAGCCACGACGGACGCGCTGGGGAAAGCAACGCTTTTTTTGCCCGAAGGCAACGAATACCTGGCGGTCCAGAGCGACGTCTACCAGTTGCCGATGCCCGCTGATCGTCGCGAGGTGCATGTAAGACTTGTTGCGGATGAGCCGACCGAGGAGACGCTCAAGCTCGTGCCATGCCATAGCGAGAAGCTGGACCAGTGGGACAAGCTTGCCGGTGTCGTCTTCGGCTGCTCGACGCGCGAAGGCCGCCGCATTTGCGCGCTGCCCGACGTACAGAAAAAGATGAACGAGTTCGTCGAGCGATTCCGTGTGACGAAGAACCAGCACGATCCACAATTGCTCCGCGACGCTTACCATGCGGTAGCCGACGCCTTCGAGAGTGTTGGCAACCGCGCCGAAGCAGCCAGGTGGCGCAAGAAAGCCGCAGACCAAGCCGCAAAAGCCAAGGTTAAATGAGTTGCATGCCCTACAAGTTCAGAAGCAGCCACGCATACTGCGAGGGCACGTCCTGGATGTAATTCAAGTTCGCCTGCTGGGTGCCGTACACCGCGGCGATTGCGCTTGAAATGCTGCCGCCGAGGGCGGGAATGGCAGCCTCGGCCGACAAGTCCGCACTGGCGGCCGCGGGGCTGAAAACGCCCTGGCTTCCGACAACGTTTGGCAGATTGCCGCTGGCTGCCGGCGCGTTGGTGGCAGCCGGGCTGGCAAAAGTTGGGCTGACGAAAATTGCCCCGGCCGCAGCATGGGCTGCCGGCGAAGGGACGGCCGTGCTTTCGATTGCGACGCTACTCGCCGCCGCCACAATTGGGGCAGCCGCGACCGCCGGGAGAACCGCACTCGGAAAACAGCGGCATTCCAACTTCTCGATTTGCAGCAGCCGATCTCTTTGGTTCGTTGTTTTTCTCATAGTGTTTTCCTCCTCCGCTCGATAAGAAAAAAACCGAGCAGTCCTTGCAGGAGTGAAGGTTTGACCTACGAGCTTGTTTGTGCAAGCGGCGCGCCAGACAGACGCTTCAAAGCAAGCGTCAAATGCGCAAAATCCGCCAATCCTCCGGCAACCCGCGCGGCGTCAGCGAAGCCACAGTGGTTTTCTTCGCAGCATTCGAGGACGTGCATTCAAAACGAATTCACTTCCGAGGCAAGCTAGACCTTGTTGCCGCGAATCCACGTGCCCGCCACTTCCCCATCACAGTCAAGCAGCATCTCGTGCGGATCGGCGGACTTCTCCTCCGGGAGGCGGATGGCTGCGAGATTGGCCAGCTTGCCCGGCTCCAGCGTGCCAATCTCGGCGTCGCGGCCGAGTGCCCGGGCACCGGCGAGGGCGCCTAGTTCCAACACCGTGGCGCGACTGAGCGCGGGGAATGTGCGAGCGACGTGCCGCATTTCGGCCAGCAGGCTCAGGTCGGGCGACGAAGCGCGGCTGTCGGTGCCTAAGGCCACGATCGCGCCGGCCGCGAGCATCTTTTCCAGTGGGTAGGGCGCGTGGCCAAACCAGGCGTGCGTCCGCGGGCAATAGACGAGGGCCATTTGCCGGCGATTCTGCCCAAGAAACTCGATCTCTTCGTCGTCCAGGTAGTTGCCGTGAATCACCAGCGCGCGATGGGCTCGCGATAAGACTAGCAACTCATCTAGCGGCCGGCTGCCGCGCGGTCGCGAGGCAGGATCGTAGACGCGGCGCGAATCGAGTAATTCGCGGAAGCGGCCGCTGCCGTCGCGCAGGAATTCGATCTCCTCCAGCGACTCGGCTAGGTGCATCGCCAGCGGCGCTTCGTGCCTGATCGACAGCTCCACGGTGTCGGCAAGTAGATCGGGATGGACCGTGTAAGGAGCATGGGGACTGAGGCCGTGCTGCCACATCAGACCCCGCTTCCGCTCTGTCCCACTCTCAGCGGGAGAGGGGAGTCGCGCATCTTGCAAGTGCCTCCGCGCCGTGGCCAGCGCCGCCTCCACCCGTTCGCGATTCGGAGCGATCAATTCCAAGAAGAGCGTCCCCTCGCAGCGCAGTACGGTGAAGGAGGTAAGTGAAATACTCCGGCTGGGCGATCTCGCCGATCGTCGTCGTGCCGTGGCGGACGCTCTCGGCCAGCCCTTGCACGACGGGCGAGACGCCGCCCAAGCGTGCCGTGCCGCGGCTCTTCATCACGCTTCGCAGCCAATCGGTCATGCCGATGCCCGGCCGCCCGATCGGACCGGCCAGGTCGCTGAATTCCAGGTGCGTATGGGCGTTCACCAAGCCAGGAATCAGCGCCACGTTGCCGAGATCCTCGACCGGCACACCGTCCGGCGGACTGCCCACCGCCACGATCCGGCCCGCGGCGATTGTCACTGTGGCGTTCTCTATTGGCGGGCGCGCCACGGGAAAGATCCATCGGGCACGCAAACTCGCAGCGAGGTCGGTCGACATGCCATCAAGTATACATGTTTTCTTCACTTTTTTGCGGCTTTGCGCCTTTGCGTTGGAACCATCAGCCGACAAGACGTCCCTTTTCTCGTTCGTCAAGTCGTTCATTTCGATGGCGTGCGCAGGCAAACGGGGGCCAGAAGATTTGAACGACCTGCGGGTAAGATTCCTACGCAAAGGCGCAAAGCCGCAAAGGCGCAAAAGAAGTTGGTGTTTTATAGTTGTCGGTAAGTCCATGTACTCTTCATGCGGGAAGGCTCTCCATAGGCTCTGGACGTTTGTACAGTTCGTGTAAGATTCCCTCTGCTCTTTGCCCGTCCGAGAACCATGCCAACCACGCTAGCAGCGCCAGCGCCACGGCGCCGCCGAGGAGGTAGGCGGGCCACTGGTACGACGGCCCGGCGTCGCTCGCATGGACCAACAGGCCCAGCGCGGGGACGCGCTCAATCAATTCCGGCGTGATCTTCAGGGTCAGGACGGCCATCGCGTTGTTGAGAAAATGGAAGACGACGCCGGGCAGCAGGCTGCCGCTGCGAACGGCCAGCCATCCCAGCACCAGCCCGATCGCGAAAGTAGTGACCTCCTGCTGCAAGATGCCGTGCGCGAGGGCGAAGAAAAGCGCGCTGACGACAATCGCCCGGCCGTTCTTGCCCCGGCTGCGCAGGCCCGAAAGGACGAAGCCGCGGAAGGCCAGCTCCTCGCAGACAGCCGGCAGGGCGGCGATCAAAAGGACCAGCGTGCCGAGGTTGGCGGATGCGAACATGCTTTGCATCCGGTCGAGCTGGGCCTGCACGTCCGGTGCGATCGGATAGAGCCGGACAGCCAGCGAGCCGAGCAGCGCGTACGAACGGGTGGAGCGCGACTGCCAGCAGGGCAGCCGCTGCTACCATCCGCCAACCCGGCAGCTTTAAAAGGAGCGTCCGCCGTGGGCTTCGCGTGAGAAACGCTGCCATTGCCAGCGCGGGCAGAAGGACGGCGGCCAGTTGCAGCGCCAGCGTCGACCGCGCAAAGCCGGCGAAGTCGTCCTGCGGCGGCAGTACCAAACGGAAACCGAAGCCGAGCACCAGGATCAAAACGCCACAAAAGAATCCCTCCGCCGGCGAGGGCAGCGGCCCGCGGTCGCGACGCAAGTGCCTCAGCCAAATTCCGAGCGAAAACCGCTCGCTCTCGCGGAAGAGCACCGATTCGCTGTTGAATTGCTCGACCGCCCAACGGATGGCCAGCCAGCAGACCCCTAATGTGACGGCCAGCACGACCGGCAGGTATTGCAGTGCGTGCCAGTAGTCGCCTTCCAAAAGCGTCTTCAGCAGCAGCACCATGCCCGTCAGCGGCACCAGGGCGTTCCCCAGGTTCAGCTCCACGCCCGGACTTATCGGCAGCACGGCCAGCGGCAGCGAGAGCATCATCAGCGGCATGAGGTAGTACTGCCCTTCCTTCGTGCTGCGGGCCAGCGACGCCAGGGCCAGGCAGAGCGCGCTATAGAGCGCGGAAAGCGGCAGCAGCGCCAGCGTGAGCCAAACCGCGGCCAGCACGGGCGGCCCGCCGAAGCCGGCCAGGTGCCGGAAGACCATGCTGCCCGTCGCGCCGACGCAGATCAAGTTCAAAGCGGCGGTGGCCATGCTGAAAATCATAATCGTGACCAGCTTGCCGAGCACGATTTCGCTCCGCGCGGCCGGGCTGCTGAGGAGCGTTTCCAGCGTGCCGCGTTCCTTCTCGCCGGCGCAGAGGTCGATGGCCGGATAGAACGCGCCGGTCATCGCCCAAAGCAGCAGCAGCACGGGCAGCATCCGCGACCAAAGGTTGGTCGACTTGGTCACGGTCTCGCCCGCCAGGTTGTCGGTATCGGACTCGAACGGCCTGACCGCTTCGGCAGGCAGGCCGCCGGCCACGAGGTTCGCCTTGCCGACTTCTTCCGTCCAGCGGTCCAAGACCGAGGTGAGCCGGTTGTAAGCGGCGAGCGAGCGTTCGTTGGCGGCGGAGTAGATGATTTTCGGCCGCGGGATTTCGGGGAAGGCGCCTGTAGTACCGCCTTCAGGCGGAATGGTGTTTGGTTTCCGGCTTAAGCCGGTACTACGAGCGCGGTCTTGAATCCCCGCGCGGAAGGCCTCCAGCCGCCGGGCGAAATCGGGCGGAAAGACGAGCGCCGCGTCGTATCTCCGCGCCTGCACCAGACGCTCGGCAAAGGCCGCATCGTCGGCCATGTTCACCGTCAATAGCTCGGCCGACTTCTGGCCGCCGAAGAAGAGCGCGGACGAAAAATGGTCGTCTTGAATCAATGGAGGGAAGCCGCGGCCGTCGCCTTTGCCGTCGAGTTGCCGGCCGCCGACCACCAGCACCGACATCGGCTTCTGATTCTGGAACTGCACGACCTCGAAGTACGCTGTGCCCAAGAGCGGATACAGCAGCACCGGCAAGACGAAGATCATGAACAGCGTCCGCCGGTCGCGCAACTGGTCGCGGACTTCGCGGGCGAGGATCAGCCTGATGTTGGTGAAGTTCATGGACTGCAAAATGTAAATGCCACAGTGGACCGCCCCCGCCGGGCTTGCCCCGGCGGAGCGCAGGATTGACCACTAGCGCGGCCTTCCACGCAAAGCTTCGCGTTTTCCGTAGCCGCCGCCCGGCCCTGCCGGGCGGCGGCTACGGAAAACGCGATTGGTTTAAATCGGTCGTCGTTGTAGTGGCCAATTCTTCGCTCCGCTGGGGCAAGCCCAGCGGGAGCGTACATTCCTCTTCCCGCGAAATGAGTTGGAAGAAAATCTCTTCGAGGTCCTGCTCGCCATTCTCGTTGCGCAGCCGCTCCAGGGTGCCTTCGGCGAGGATTTTGCCGCGATGCATGATGGCCACGCGATCGCAGAGCTTTTCCGCCTCGCGCATGATATGCGTGGAGAAGACGATGCACTTGCCGGCGTCGCGCAGCTCGGCCACCTGCTGCAACAAAGCCCGCGCCGCCAGCACGTCCAGCCCGGCCGTCGCTTCGTCGAAGATCAGCACGGCCGGATCATGCACAATCGCCCGCGCGATGGAGACCTTCTGCTTCATGCCGGTGGACATCTTGGCGCCCAACACGTCGCGGATTTCGTCCATCTTCAGCCGGGCAAAGATGGTCTCCATCCTCGCCCGCAGCACGTCCAACGGCAATCCGTGGAGGCGGCCGAAATACTCGACCATCTCCCAGGCGGTCATGCGGTCGTAGACGGCCGTGTTGGCCGACATGAAACCGATCTGCCGGCGGACCTGCGACGATTGGCTGACCACGTCAAACCCGTTGACGGTGGCCGTCCCGGAGGTAGGTTGAAGCACCGTGCTGAGAATCCGCAGGGCGGTCGTCTTGCCCGCGCCGTTGGGTCCCAGTACCCCGTAAATCTGTCCCGGCAGGGCCTGGAAGCTGAGTCCGTCCAAGGCCACGAACCGCCCGCGGCGGAGGTCTTCGTAATGCTTTGTCAGTCCGGCGACAGAAATCATTCCTTCATTTTAACACCGTGGGCGACGGGCGAATGTAAGGCATTTCTTTGGAATTCGATTGGTCTTGTACTGGCAGCTTGATTCGGAAGTGGGGTTGTTACGATTGGATGTTTTGTAAGCTGGGCAACATAAGCTGTCTTGCACGGCAAGCGCCGGCAACTATACTCGTTGGCGTGAGAGTTCGATCCATATTGCAACCCAAGGAGTATTCCGATGCGACACGCGATTTTCACCTCGGTATTTGCGGTCCTTTTCACGTTGCCGGCAATCGTTGCGGCCGCGCAGGAGAAGCCGCCGGCCCACACACCGGCTGCACCGAAGGCCCCGCCGGCCGACAAATTGAAGGCCCTGGGCGAGCACCTGGGCCGCGCGCTGGATCTTGCCTTGGACATCCTTTCCGGCAACGAGGCCGAGTTCTTGTCCGGAAACAAAGCAGCCCTGCTTTCCGGAAACAGCGCCAGGACGAAGGCGTTCAACGGCGAGAAGCCCACGGTGCTTTCGGGGAACAAGATGTCGGCGTTCAGCGGGAACAAGATCGACTTGTTTTCCAACATCAAACTCTTCTCCGACATCAAGGTGGAGATCCACGTCCACAACAGCGGCACAAACAGCGGCAATTTCAGTGCGAAAAAGGGCGACGAGGAGAAACCAACCGGCATTGCCACGCCGATCCTGCCACAGACAACCGTGGTACCTGCCACGCCCGGCGCGCCCCGACGTTTGCGCCGCCGTCGAAGGAAGCTGAGCCGTGGCCGCCGCCGTCCGGGGCGTTCCAGCCGCCCGCGCTCCCGAAGTAATCGGCGAGATGCACATCCACTACCTCCAGCAAGTCGCCTTCGAAGACGCGGCGAACATCGCCGTTTGGGCCGGTGAGCGCGGCCACCGCATCACCTGCACGCGCATGGACCTCGGCCAGCCGCTGCCGCCGGCCGATTCGATCAATTGGTTGGTCGTCATGGGTGGCCCGATGAACGTCGACGAGCACGAGGCATATCCCTGGCTTGCGCGAAAGAGAATTCATCCGCCGCGTCATCGACCGCGGCACACGCGTGCTGGGTGTCTGCCTGGGCGCCCAATTGATCTCCACGGTGTTGGGCGGGCGGGTCGCGCCGAATCGGCAGAAAGAGATCGGCTGGTTCCCCATCGACTTCACCGCGGAAGCGGCCGGCCATCCCGTCTTTGGCCGCTTTCCGCGGCGGGCGCCGGCATTCCACTGGCACGGTGACCGGTTTTCCATCCCGCCCGGCGGCGTGCGGTTGGCCGGCAGCGAGGCGTGCGACAACCAGGCGTTCCAACATGGCCGCCGCTGCTTGGCGCTACAGTTCCATTGGGACTATTCTCCACAGGGCGTACAAGCCATGATTGCCAACTGCGGCCACGAGTTGATCGACGCACCGGGCATCCAGAAGCCGGAAGAAATGTTCGCCCGGCCGGAACGATTCGAAACTATCCGTGGAATGCTTTTCAAAATGCTCAACGCGCTTGCGCTTGAGTGAGCAATCATTGCGCACGCGGATTTTTCGCATGGGCGTTTGCCGAGCAACCCAACTGCCGTGGCTGCTTCTTTTTCTTTGGACAAGAACTAGCTATAATGGGGTTGCGGGAGTGAGGGCATATGCGGGTCCGCAACTAGTCTGTACCACCTAGAGCATCGAGCGCTATCAACTTAGCCCGAGCCTTCGACAGCCGGCTTCCTAGTGGGGCCTGGGAACTTCCGCGGGTCGGGGCTTGTTGCTGAGCGATTGTCACATCGCGCCGAACCCCCAGTCGAGCATCTATGGACCAACGATCGGGCGTTGTTTCACAACTTATCCGCTGGTGTCGCGGCGGTCGGCGCGTGTTCGCGCGCAGCGGTCGTGTGAAATCCGGTTCAATGCGGCCGACCGGCAGCCGTCGTTCGGCATCGCGCACGTTGTGTTTCGAGCCGCTGGAAGACCGGTCGTTGCTATCGGCGGCCGCGGTCCTCCCCGCCGGCTGGAATGCCGTATCGCCGGCCGTGCCCATTGCGGCGGCATATCCCGACGACACGCTCAGTACGGGCGGTCTCACTCCCGCGCAAGGCCGCGCGGCTTACGGACTTTCCAACGGTAGTTCCAGCGGCCTGACCTATGGCATCTCCTTCAACGGCGTTCAGGGCAACGGCGCCGGCCAGACGATCGCGATCGTGGACGCCTACGACGACCCCAATGCTCTTACCGACCTGAACACGTTTTCGTCCGAATACGGCCTGCCGACAATGTACAACGGCAATACCGATACCAGCGCCACGGACGAACCGAAGTTCTACCAGTACGACGAGCACGGCGGCACGAACTATCCGATACAGGATCCCAGCGGCAAACTCAATGGTTCGAACAACGACTGGGAATTCGAAGAAGCGCTCGATATCGAGTGGGCACACGCGATGGCGCCGATGGCGAACATCATGCTCGTCGAGGCCGCCAGCGCGGGCGACAGCGATCTTTTCACCGCCGTGCAGACGGCCGCGGCGATGCCGGGCGTAGTCGCGGTCTCGATGAGCTGGAGCGGCGCCGAGTTCTCCGGAGAAACGAGTGACGACTCGACTTACTTCGTCACGCCATCGGGGCATCTCGGCGGCTCGGCTTCCGCGGGCGGGACAGAACTGCCGGGCGGCGTCACCTTTCTGGCCGCCGCGGGAGACAACGGCGCTTATGCAGAGAACGGCCCAATTACGCCGCAGTACCCGGCGGTTTCCCCTAACGTCGTGGCTGTCGGCGGCACCTCGTTGACCGTCGGCCAGAGCAGCTCGACCGGCACTTACTACTGGTATTCCGAGACGTCCTGGGGCAACGGCACTTCCAGCAATTCGGCCGGCGGCGGCGGCGGCATTAGCGCCTACGAGTCCCAGCCCACCTACCAGGCCACGATCGTCAGTTCCACGGGCAACCCCGTCGTCAGCTCGACTCTTAGCGAAGACAAGGGCGCGTACAGTTCGCCGTACCGCACGTATCCCGACGTCTCCGCGGTAGCCTACGGCACCAGTTCCAGTCCTGGCGCCGTGACCGTCGTCGATTCGTGGTCGTCGACCGGAAACAGCTACTGGTACGCGTACGGAACGAGCGTGGCGACTCCCATTTGGGCCGGCATGGTTGCCGTCGCCGATCAAGGCCGCGCCATCTCGGGATCAGGCTCGCTGACCAGCGCGCAAACATTGACTGACCTGTACTCCATCGCGGCCGGCAGTGCCTACAGCACCGATTTCAACGACATCACCACCGGCAACAGCATCGGCACGGATTCGCACGGCCTTACCTACAGCCCCGGTACGGGCTATGACCTGGCAACCGGTCTGGGCAGCCCCAATACCCAAGCGCTGATGCCTACGCTGGTCGGATCATCCACCTTGGCGTTCGGTCAGCAGCCCACGCCCGCCGCGGCGGGAGCGATAATGCCAACCGTCACCGTCGACGTGGAAAACTCCGCCGGCAGTATTGTCACGAGCGACAACAGTTACGTGACGCTTTCGCTCGGCACGAATCCTTTCGGCGGCCGGCTGCTGGGCACGACGACTGTGCAGGCGGTCAACGGCGTCGCCACCTTCAGCGGCTTGTGGGTCGACGCCGCCGGCACGGGCTACACGCTCATTGCAACCGATGGCGAGCTCGCAATCGCCACGTCCAACGCTTTCAACATTACGGCCAATGCAGCGCAGCCCGTACTCGTCACGCCGGCCAGCGCGGGTTCCAATCCAGTGACCACGACGAGCACGTCGCTGTCCGTCCAGGCCAGTGATCCGAACAGCCAGTCGCTGACGTACACATGGTCGGCCGTGAGCGTGCCCAGCGGCGCGGCGGCGCCGACATTCAGTCCCAACGGCACGACGGCCGCCTCCGCGACGACGGCCACCTTCAGCGCGCGTGGCGCTTATACGCTCGATGTGGTATTCACGGACAGCAGCGGCTATTCGCGGGACAGCTCAATCAGCGTCTCGGTCGTTTCCACGGCGATTTCGCTTGGTGTTTCGCCCAGCGCAATTACGATTTCCGCGGACTCGCAGGAACAGTTCAGCGCGGTGTTTCTCGACCAGTTCGGCAACAATCTCGGCGCGGTGTCGTTGCCGGTGACTTGGTCGGCGGCCGGCGGCACGATTACGTCGACGGGGCTATACACGACGCCCGCCTCCGGCACGTCGGACACCGTGACCGTCACGAGCGGCAGCCTCCACGGCTCGACAACCGTCACCATCGCCGCGCCCGTAGGCTGGTGGATTCACAATCAGCAAACCGGCACGACCGCCAACGATTCGGGCAGCGGCACACCGGATGCCGCCACGATCACCGGCGGCACGTGGGTCCAAGCGCCAGCCAGCATCGACGAGCCGGATGCCTTGCAGTTCAACGGAACCGGCACGGTCGTAAGCCTTGGCAGTCCTACCAAGCTGCAAATTTCCGGCCAGCTCACATTTGCCGCGTGGATCAATCCGGCAAGCACCTCCGGCGAGCAGTTCATTATCAACGAAGGGACGAGCGCGGCCAACGATCTTGGACTCTTGCTCGACAAAGGAGATTACGCGGTTGGCAAAGTCGTCAACGGCACGGTTACGGGCGCGGAGTACGCCATCCCGTCCGGCGATCTGAACACTTGGGTGTTTCTGGCGGCGACGTACAACAACGGCACGTGGTATCTCTACCGCGACGGGCAATTGGTCGCCTCGGACACGGTCAGCCAAAACAGCGTGTCGCATACCTGGGAAATCGGCGCCGAGACAAGCATCGTTCCGCAGGCTACCGCCGATTATTTCAGCGGCGACATCGCCGACGTGCGGATTTACAACACCGCGATCAGCGCCGCCGCGATTGCCGGCTTGGAGGGCGCTCCGCCTACCGTGACCGCCGCTGCCGCCGCGACGCCAAACCCCGGCACCGGCGCTACCGTCGCGCTTTCCGTGGCCGCAAGTGACGTTGCCGGGGGCTCCGCGCTCACGTATACATGGGCCACGACGGGCACGCCGCCGGCGCCGGTCGGCTTTTCCGTCAACGGCACGAGCGCCGCTTACGACACTACGGCCACGTTCACCACGGCGGGAACGTACAACTTCACGGTCACAATCGCCAACGCGGCCGGATTCACGACCGCCAGCAGCATCGCACTGACGGTCAACCAGACGCCGACGTCGATTGTTGTTCAGCCGGGCCCGCTGGCGGCCAACGGCACGATCACCTTCACCGCCGTTGCCTACGACCAGTTCGGCAACGCCTTGGCGAGCCAGCCGGCATTCACGTGGTCGGTTTCGGGCAACGGCTCGATCACGCCAGCGGGGGTCTACACGCCTCCGTATACCAGCGGCAGCGCCGGCATCACGGCCTCCGGCGGCGGCATTAGCGGCGGCACGTCGGTTTCTCTGCCCGATCCGGCCGATTGGAACGGCGGCAGCGGCGGCTCCTGGAACGCAGCAGGCGAGTGGGTCAGCAGTTCCACCGGCACGACGGTCCCGGCGCCGGGCACGCGCGGCGTGACGGGCGACATTGCCGTCTTCGCCAATGGCGCGGGCGCCTCCGTGACGCTCGACGGCGCCAGCCCGAATCTGGCCGAAATCAGCTTCGGCGACAACAAGAACTACACGATCGCCCAGGGCACGGGCGGCGCCTTGCAGCTCGACGGCAGCCCCGCTTCCATTGCGGTCGCCGGAGGCAAGCAGGCAATCAGCGCGCCCGTAACGCTCGACAGCGCGCTTGCCGTCGAAGCCGCCGCCGGCAGTCAACTGACCATCAGCGGGCCGCTCACGGCCAACGGCAACTCGCTGACGGTCACGGGTGGGGGCAAAGTCACAGTCACTGGGCCGGGCGACAACGACGTAACGAACGTGAACGTCGCGTCCGGCGAACTGGTCCTCCAAGACCCTGCGATTCTGGCTTCCGGGAGCAATCTGACGGTCGGCAACGCCGCGCTCTTTTCGTCGGTTGTCGCTTCCGAAGCGGCAGCGCCGGCCTCCAACGGGTCATCTCCGGCAGCCGCTGGTGAGCCGGAGAGCACGTCGACCGGCGGTAGCACTGCATCGGCGGCAACAGCGCTGACTCAGCGCTTCGGCCGCGGCAGCACCGGCCGCCGCAGCCATTCCAGCCGTGCCGGCGCCGCTGCGCCGGCGGCGATGGCGTCACCGGTTCCATCCGCACAACCAGCTTCAGCAATAGCCGGCATTTCGTCGCCGAGCAAGACAATGCCAGTGCCACAAGCTGCCCGGGCTGTTTTCGGTACGGCGCTTCCGCTACCATTGAGGACCGCGGTTCAATCCGCCGCTGCGGTGCTTGCTGCGCAGGACGCGCCGCAAGCCGGCCGCGGCGAACCGGCTGTGGTGCGGGCCTTCGATTTAATCTTCGCCGAATTCGGCCGATAGGTAAAACGACAGCGACATGCGACTCATCCTCTTCGATCGCCCTGTGGCGCGGCGGCGGAACTTTTATCCCTTGGCTCTGTCGCGGCCGATATGGGAGTTGCGCTGCGGCATCTCGACGCTCGGCGAGAAGCTGGTTTCCTCTGCTCAACCGGCGGAAATTGCCTGCTGGCTGCCTGACTATTTGGCGGGGCTCTACCGCCGTGAATCTGCGTGGGCGGTCAACGATCCGCGCAGCCTGGCCGGGGACGACCTGCTGCTGGCCGCCGCCAACGTAAAGGCGGATCAGGTTTGGCCTTTCACCACTGGACCCAGCCGCTTGGCCGCGGACGCCGAAGGCGAGATTGTCCTCGCCCGGATCACCCGCGCGGACCTGGCCAAGCTGTCCAGCGGTTCGCTCGATGCGCTGCTTGTCGCTGCGCGACATCAGCTTCCCACGGCGCCCGTAGGACGGACCTCCGAATCCGTCATTGCTGCAGGGACGGACTCGGAGGTCCATCCTACGTGGAACTACTCCTGGGAACTGGTCCTTGCCAACGGCGGGCAGTTGACCGAGGACTTTCGCGCCCTCGGCCGCTCCGGCATCGAAGGCACAATCGAAGAACCGTGCGCTATTCGCGGCACCCGCGGCGACCTCTACATTGCTCACGGCGCTAAGATCCATCCGATGGTCGTGTTGGACGCCGAGCACGGGCCGATTTACATTGACGCCGGCGCGGAAATTCATCCCTTCACGCGCATCGAAGGTCCTTGTTATATCGGCGCCGGTTCCGTCTTGTTGGGCGCGAAGTGCCGGGCGGGCAATTCCATCGGCCCGATGTGCCGCATCGGCGGCGAGATCGAGGGGACGATCATCCAGGGCTACTCGAACAAGTACCACGACGGTTTCCTGGGCCACGCCTACGTCGGCCAGTGGGTGAACCTTGGCGCTTTAACTACCAACAGCGACCTGAAGAACGACTATTCGGAAGTCAGAATCACGCTGGACGGCCAGTCGCCGATTGCCACCGGCTCCAACAAGGTCGGGGCCTTGATCGGCGACCACGCGAAGACTTCAATCGGCACGCTCTTGAATACCGGCGCGTACGTGGGCGCGATGACGGTGCTGGTCGCTGGTGGCCGGCTGATGCCCAAGTTTATTCCGTCGTTCGCCTGGTATTTCAAAGACGCAATCAGCCGCGGCACGGGCAAGCAGCCGCTCTACGCCACCGCCCGCGCTGCGATGTCCCGCCGCGGCTGCCAATGGACCGAGCACGACGAGGCACTCTGGGACGCCGTCTATGAAATGACCGCCCAGGAACGGGATGACGCCGTGGAACTCTATGGGCGGAACTAACTACTCGCGCTCCGATAGCTGTTCAATGCCGTCTGAAACAGCCACCGAGAGGCCGCGACGCTGCCCACCGCGGCGACCAAGGCAAACCCCGCCAGCCTCCACTGCGCCGGGTCCAAAGCCTTGACCAACATCCGGGCGGGCACGTTGATCGCGATCAAGATGGGGATGATGTACGTGAAGGTCAGCCGCAGCGGCCGGCCCCAGGGACCGCTGTAGATCTCCATCGGGTAGCGGGAAAAGGTCGTGATGTAGAACCAGAAATCCAAAAGCGTCAGGTTCCTGCCGAGCCAGACCGTCGATGCGCCCAGGGAGATCATTAGGCTGTAATAGATCGCAATGCCGCAGAGCAGGTAGACCAGATAGAGCGCGGCCTGCCCGATGCTCGGAGCGTGGCCCAATTGCGCGAGCGAGTAAAAAAGGAAGCAGACGCCCAAAAGAAAATTCCCCGCCGAGGACCACTCGATGCGCTTCAGCGAGACGAGGAATTGCGTGTCGATCGGCTTGAGGAGCAGGAAATCCAGGTCGCCCATGCGGACCAAGTCGGTCAACTCGTCGATGTTCGTCATGCAGAACATCTGCACCAGGGCGTTGATGATCAGGCCCGTCGCGAAGAAGGTGAAGAACTCGTATTTTCCCCAGCCCGTCTGCTGGCCTAACGAAGGCGTGAAGCGGAACACCTGCTGGTAAAAGACGACGTTCAGCACGGGCCAAAAGAGCGAGCTGATGGTATCAATGATGAAATTGCCGCGGAACGTCATGTCGCGGACCAGGCTGTTCCGCGCGAAGGTAAGGAAAACGCGCCAGTAAGCGGTCATGTTATCCTCCAAACGCGCCGTACCGCCGCACGCCGTAATGGAACAGCATCCGCGACGCCGCGACAAAGAATGCCACCCACAGGGCCTCGATCGCCAGTGCCCAGGCCAGCTCCGCGCCGCCGATCTTGTGCAGGAAGATGGACGCCGGGAAATAGGCCAGGTATTGCAGCGGGATCGCCCTCATCAGCGCCGGCCAGGGCTTGGGCATCATTTCCGGCGGGAACATCTGCCCGGAAAAGAAAAAGCTCAAAAGCATGTAGACGAACAAGAGCGAGTTGACCTCCAGGAACCAGAAGCCGATCATGCCCAATGTGGCCTCCATGAAATAGCCCAGCAGAAAGCCCATCAGCAGCGAGGCGATGAAGGCGGCCATCGTGGCGGCGTCGGGCCAGCCACTGAAATAGCCGCGGCAGAGCCAGAAGACCAGCGCGAAGGGGGCCGCCGCAACGACGTAATAGATCAGCTTGTGCGCCAGGCGGGTCATGAGCGTGAAGGTCAGCATGTCCACCGGCTGCAGCAGGTATTTTTTGATCGTGCCGTCGCGGATATCGCGGGCGATGCCGCCGGCCAGGCCCGGCATGGAGGAAAACGCGCGGCCCACCATCGTCAGCAGGTAATAGGCGATGATGTTGTCCATACTGTAGCCAAATGGGGCCTTGCCAGTTGTGCCCATGCCGGAGAAGACGGCCTGCCAGAGGAAGATTTGCGTGACGATTGGCAGGAAGCGCATCAGCGTGCCCAGCGCGAAATCGGCGCGGTAGACGAGCCGTTCGGAAATGCTGGTGCGAAGAACGGTGAAGTACAACATGGCGGAAGCACGAAATGCCAAACTCGAAATCCGAAACAAACCTGAAATCTTAGATTTCAAAGGGCTTCGGCCGGCAGGTTCCAGCCGTTTGCCGGAATCCCCAATTATTCCCGCGGTGGGTTGGTCTGTCTACACCGGTTTGCGACCGGATCCATTGAGTTCCTCGCGAAAGGCGGAAAGGCGCGAAGCCGCAAACGAGATCTGCTTGTCTTTGCGGCTTGGCGCCTTCGCGCCTTTGCGCGAGGCCTTTGACGCCGGCGAACGCTAATGCTATAGTCGGCTCGAAGAGAAACCTCCATTGGAGTACCTTGAAAAAGGTCGGGTTATGCGTTGCTTCCACGTTGCCATCGTCTGTCTGATTTCCCTGGCGATTCCCGCATTTCTCCACGCCGAGGACGCCGCCGGCTGCGTCGCCCGTGCCAAAGCGCACTTAGAGAAGCGCGAGTTTGACAAGGCCATCGCCGATTGCGAAAAGGCGCTGGATCTCGACTCTCGCACTGCGGAAGCCTACAGCACCCGCACCGCGCATGGATCGGCAAGGCGGGGCGCGACGACGCGGACAACGCCCTTGAGGCGTGGGATGCCGACTGCCGGCACGCGCGGGACGACTGCGACAAGGCCCTTGTGCTGGACCACAAGCTTGCCGACGCGTACGTTTGCCGTGCCCGTGTGTGGGTCGGCAAAAAAGAGTTCAAGAAGGCCGTCGCCGATTGCGACAACGCGATCGCGCTTGAACCGAAGTTTGCGCAAGCCTATGCCACCCGCGCTTATGCCAGATCTTCCCTGGGCGATGTCGACAAGGCCATTTCCGATTGCGACAAAGCTCTGGCTTTGGACCCAAAGCTGGCGGACGCGTACGTGCGCCGGGGCAGCGCATGGCTCGAAAAACGCGAGTACCAAAAGGCGCTCGCGGACACCGGCAAGGCCCTCGCGCTCGATCCTGGGTTCTGGGAAGTTCACCTTGATCGCGGCAATTCCTGGTGCGAGCTGGGCAATTCTGAGGAAGCTCTCACCGAATACGAGCTAGCCCTGGCCAGCACGCCGAAGGATTCGCGGGCGCCAAACAACATCGGGGTCCTCCACTGGAAGCTCGCTCAGCAGGAAGACCAGAGGGCCGCGACGGCGGAAGCCGCCGGCGACCAAGAGACCGCGAACGAGTGCCGCAAGAAGTCCGCCGCATTGAAGGACCAAGCGAAGTTGTACTGGCTCCGCGCAATCGCCGCGCGGCCAACCGCATTCGACATCCTCAGCAACCTCGGCTACGCCTATTCCGAAGCCAACGACCTCGAACACGCCGAAAACTATTTGAAGCGTGCGGTCGAATTGCGGCCAACTCAATCGAGGCCCCACAACAACCTGGGCCGGGTTCTCTTGCGGAGAAGCACGCAAAGCGAAGCGGCCGCTCGTGTCGCGGACGCTATGGACAGACCTGAGCAGCGGGACGTTGCGGTGAAAATGCGGGCCGCAGCGA
This sequence comes from uncultured Planctomycetia bacterium, assembly GCA_963780045.1. Taxonomy (GTDB): domain Bacteria; phylum Planctomycetota; class Planctomycetia; order Pirellulales; family Thermoguttaceae; genus JANXQG01. Next base: position 1,164,024 of record CAVZZZ010000001.1, read on the forward strand.
AGAAAGAATTGGACGCAGCGATCGAGCAGTTCAAGAAGGCAGTCGAACTCGATCCCTCGCTGTTTGAGCCCCGTTTGAATCTCGGCGAAATCTATATGCAGCTAAAGGAACTCGACAAAGCCGAGGCCCAATACCGGGCGATGTTGATGTTCGAGTCGCAAAAAGCCAAGACTTCGGACGATAAGGCCAATTTCAGCCAGGCGTACTACGGACTGGCACGAATCGCCGTCGCTCGCAAGCAGTCGGATGACGCCATCTGCGACCTCAAAAAGGCGATCGAGCTGAATCCGAGGAGCCGAAGGGCTATGGAGTTGCTGGCTCGCCAGCGATACCAGCGGGGCGACGAGGGCAAACACGAAGTGGCCGCGAGGGCCCGCGAGGACGCAAAGTTGCCGGCGGAAAAGCCGTGAAGTCAGCCACCGCCCGGTTCAACGCCCAATTGCCGCAGTTGCTCCGCAAGCCGCCCCGCCCGCGCTTCGGCGCTATCCGCGCGCGCCTCGGCGCTTTCCGCCCGCGCTTCGGCGGTCTCCGCCCTAGTCTCGGCGGTCTCTTTCGCTTCGCGTCCGGTTGGCAAGAGCGCGCCGCTGGCGTCGAACCACCGCAGCCAGTCGGCGTCCATGTTTTCGTATTGTCCTTGCCAAATGCGCAAGCCCAGCCCGATGTCGGAGAACCAGATTGGTTCGCCGAGCCTGTGGTACTCGAGCGCCTCGAGGCGAAATACCTGCAGCGGCTCAGCGCTAAGCATCCCGTCGGGATCGTAAATGACATAATAGCGAACGCCGATGCTCGCATACCTCGTCAGTTTCGTAGTACCCTCGCCTCCCTCGCGATTGGAGACAACTTCGATTACAACGTCAGGCGGCTTGCCGTATTCCCAAACGAAATAGGAGCGATTTTGCTTGAGGTGAATCTCGCTGGGCAATTCGACGTCGAGACTCAACAGTGCATCGGGAACCAACGGCGGCTTGCGCACATGAAAGAACAAGCCGACGTTCGACATCGCGACGAAGGGTCGATTTGGTCCCGGTCCGGTCCAGGATGCGTACAGCGTCTCGGTGAGCAGCCGCTGCTGTTTCTCGGAAAAGATGTTGTCCACGGGCGTATCGTCCTCCGTGACGAGGTGATCAACATTGGGCGCAGTTCCAACGGCAGCGCTTGCAGGGAATCGTCGCTCAATGCGTCGGTAGCCATCGGATTGCTCGCGGGAATGTCGCGGAATTCGCCGCTGGGGGTTTCCACGAAGTCGTCTTGATTATAGTTCATGCCGCCGCACTGGGCAATGGCGGCCCCAACTCGCGGCGCGGTCAGCGGCGAGGCGGTCCAGCCCCGCTCGCGGCGACCAGCGGTTCTTCTTTCGCCGCGTAGTAGACGAAGGCGCGGACGCCGGATTCCGTGCCGCCGGCAAGACGATACCGCGGCACGCGAAGTTGCGCCGCGCCGTCCGAGCAAATCCGCAGTTCGAGCCGGCTGTCCGGCGGCGCGGTGAAGGGCGCGAATTCCAGGTGCGCGTATCCCGGATCGGCCCAGGCGTCAACGGAGCACTCGCCCTCCGCGCGGGTCTGCCGCCGGCCGGCGCGGTCGATCTCGTCGACGTACCAGCGTAGGCGGCCGGCGGCCGCACCGCGGAGACACGTTTCCAGGTCGATGCGGCAAATCGGCCTCGCGCGGGCAACACGGAAGGGCTGCGCAATTTGCTCGCCGCGGCGGAGCAATTCTATCTCTGGCGAGCCGCCTTGCGGTTCCATCGCCAGCATCGGAACTACGACTTCTTCGCGCAAGTCGGCCGCCGCGTTGGCCGCGCGATAAGGCCCGATTCGCGCCGCGCGCATCCTCTGCAAGTCGCGCCCGAAGGTGTCCGGCGAATAGTCCTGAATGTCTTCCCAATGCAGCGTCGCCACGGACGCGACGGGCAGTCCCTCGCGCACCGATTGCTCCACTCGCAGCACGCACCAGCGCATGTCGAAGGCGAGCCGCTGGCCTTTCACGTCGTACAGCACGGCGAGGATCAACAACGCCGCGGCGCCCGCCCAGCGAAGCCGCGCGGACGCCGGGCGGGGCGCATAGTTCGTCCAAACAAGATAGAGGCAGATTATCAACGGGCAGCCCAAGAGGCTGTAGCGGGTTTGCAGGCAGCCGGTCGCGCCGCGGGCCAGCCCCATGCCCAGCGCCATCGCCATCGCGCCGCCGAAGAAAAGCCCCAGTCCGGCAATTTGGAGGCGCTGCCTCGGCAGCCGGCGCCAGGCGCGAATCAGCGTCGCCGCCGCGAGCACGACCAACGCAAGCACGATCAGACCGCCGGCGGGATGCGTTTCGCCGCCGAACTTGCCCAGGCTCATGCTGAGGAACTGCAACCCGGCGTGTAGCGCCGCGCTGATCGCCGCCTTACTGGCCGGCAGGTCCCCTGACAGCGCGGGCAGGATCGCGAGCCAGAATTTCAAAGGGACGAGCGTGGTGGCGGCCACGGCGAGAATGGCGGCGCTCGCCACACGATTGTCGCGCCAGCGCTTGACTCCCGCGTAGGCGAGCCATGCCGCCGCCGCCGGCAGGTAGAAGATGCCCGGCCCGCCACAAAGCGCGGCGGCAATCGCCAACAGGCCCGCGGCCGCCGCGCCTGCAAGCGATAGCTGTCGGCGGTCGGCCGTCATCATAAGCAATAGTCCGCAGGCCAGCGCGGTCGGCATCGTAAAGCCCAACTGGAAGCCCCAAAGGATGTTCACGTAGTGGCCCCAATTCAGCAGCAGTACGGGAGCGAGCAGGTCCAGCGCGCTGGCTCGGCCCCGCCGCCGCGCGATGACGGCCACCGTCGCCAACGCCGCCGCGACCAGCAGCAGCGTGCTGGAGAAGGCGATGAGGCGGAAGTCAAAGCCTGTCGCCCGCGCCAAGCCCAAATAGGCCAACTTCACCAGGGCGAAGCAGTGGCCGTTTTCGCTCTGCGCCAACCAGGCGGACGTAGCCGGTTGTTCTCCGGCAAGGACCGGCAGCCAGCGATACTCGTCCGCCCAGGGAGATGCCAGCGCGCAGCGGAAGACGAACGCCAGCGTCGAGATTGCCAGCACGACGGACCCGGCGATGACCAGCCACGTTTCTCTGGCCAGCCAGTTTCCCGGAGATGGCGGAATGTCGTCCCGACCGCGGGTGTGAACGATTGGCAAATCGAGCGTGGCAAGACTCATGGGCGGCGGCCTTTAGATCGCTTTTGCGAGGCGAAGTCTACTTGCAAACGAGAATCGTGGTCAAGGCGAGCCGGCGCCGAAGTTTCGGCTTTAGTTGGTGAAGATCGCAGAACGCCGTCAAAAGCCGGAACTCCAGCGCACGGCGCATGTCCGCCAAACGATCTGGTTTCTGCCGGGCAGTCGGCGTATAATCGCACAACACGCCCACCGCAAACGTCGATTGTGGGCGTTTCTCCCCATTCGTCCCACCTTGCCAGTTAGGAGATCTCATGGACCGGCGCGGTTTTTTGCGTCGCTCGCAGGTTGCCGGGTGCGCGGCCGCGGCAGGCGTCACAATCCTGTCCAATGCCGCCTCGGTTTGGGGCGCGCCGGCCAATACGCGGCTTGCGCTGGCCGTCGTCGGGCTGCGGAATCGCGGCCTCGCGCTGGCCACTGGATTCGCTCAGCGGCCCGATTGCCGCGTCGCTTATCTCTGCGACGCCGACAGCAGCCTCCGGACCACACGGATCGATAGCGTGGCCAAGTCGCAAGGCGGCGCACGGCCGCGATTCGTGCAGGACTTCCGCCGCGCGTTGGACGACGCCGCGGTGGACGCGATAGTCGTCGCCACGCCAGACCACTGGCATTGCCTGGCGACGATTTGGGCCTGCCAGGCGAAAAAGGACGTCTTCGTCACCGCGCCTTGGAGCCACGATATTTGGGAAGGGCGGCGGGCTGTCGAAGCGGCGCGACAGGCACAGCGGGTCGTCGCTGCCGATCTCCCCTCCCGCAGCGCCGGGTACGTGGAATCCGCCAAGAAGAACATCGCCGAGGGCAAGCTGGGCAAAATCCATTTCTGCCGCGTTATTGCCCAAACCGGCCAGAGCAACTTCCCCGATCTGGCCGACACGCCGCCGCCCGCCGGCCTGGACTGGAACTCCTGGAACGGTCCCGCGCCGGAAACGGCCTACAACGCCAACTTGCAGGACAATTGGCACGGCTATTGGCGTTACTCCGGCGGCAACGCGGCGGTTGACGGCATCCATCAGCTCGACCTGGCCCGTTGGCTCTGCGGCGTCGATTGCCCCAAGACGGTCGCCTCGCAAGGCGCGCGGTTCGATACGGCCGGGGCCAACGAAACGCCCGATACGCTGGTTGCAACCTTTGAGTTCGAGGACCTCTTGATGACCTTCGAGCTGACGCTGGGCACGCCGTATATGGAGCGTATTTCGCCCGCCGTGCGCAATGGCGACCTGATTCCCTATTGGCCGCAGTGCGGCGCCCGCGTGGAGATTTACGGCAGCGAGGCCGTAATGTGCGTCGGCCCGCACGGGACGGGCTGGCAGGTGTTCGGCCGCCCGCGGCACGAGCAGCCGACCCTCCTCGACCGTTCTTGGGGCAAGCCGGTGGACCTGGACCACCAGGCGAACTTCATCGCCAGCGTCCGCTCGCGCAAAGCCCCCAGCATGGACGCCGCCGAAGCCCACCGCAGCACGCGGCTGGTGCATTATGCCAACATGAGTTATCGATCCGGCGGACAGAAGCTCACGGTGGATGCCAAGACCGAGGAGGTCGATTCGCCCGAAGCAATGAAGTTCTTTCGCCGCAACTATCGCCGCCCGTGGGTGGTGGAGTAAGCGACAAAAGCCCAACGCGCAAGCGAGCAGACAACATTCCACTTGCATGCGCGTCCCGGGCTTGTACCGCGTTCTCAAGCACTTTCTTCGCTTGCGCGTCATCAACGGCCTTGCTGCCGCTGGACGTCAACAACGACTCGACCTTGCATTCGACCGGCGAGGATGTCGTCAACCAGCGGAGCAATCTCGGCCAGCGTAGCGTGACGGGCCATCGCTTCCAACTGCGGCGGCTTCCATTGGCCGGAGAGCCGCCGCCACATTTCGACGCGCTTCTCGATCGGGCCCCAGGCAGCGTCAATGCCCGTGAGCGTTACGGCGCGGAGGATGAACGGGTAGACCGTGATGGGCAATTCGTTGCTGGCGGCCAGCCCGCAGGCGGCCACGCAGCCGCCGTGCGCGGTGGCGCGGAGCAATGTGCCGAGGATGTTTCCGCCCACGGTATCGACCCCGCCGGTAAAGCGGGCGGAGAGCAGCGGCCGGCCGCTTTTGTCGTCGACTTCGTCGCGGCCGAGGATTGTGCTCGCGCCGAGGCCCTTCAGGTAGTCGTGACTGGCCGCCTTGCCGGTGACGGCGGCCACGTCATAGCCCAATTTGGCCAGTATGGCCACCGCCACGCTGCCGACGCCGCCGGTTGCGCCGGTGACGACGACCGTTCCGCTTCCAGGCCGGACATCGTGATGTTGCAAGGCGTCCACGCACAGCGCGGCCGTCAGGCCGGCGGTGCCGAGCACCATTGCCTCGCGGAGCGAAAGGCCGCTGGGCAGCGGAACGACCCAGTCGTGCGGCACGCGAATATACTCCGCCCAGCCGCCCCAACGGGCGGCGCCGCTATCGAAGCCGGTGACTATGACCTTGTCGCCAGGCTTGAATTGGGCCGCGCCGCTCAAAACGACCGTGCCCGCCGCGTCAACGCCCGGCACGTGGGGAAAGCGCTTCACGATGCCGCGATGTCCTGTGGCAGCCATCGCGTCCTTGTAGTTCAGCGAAGAGTAGGCGACGCGGACCAGCATGTCGCCTTCGGGCAACTCCGAGACAGGCCGCTCGGCAAGTCCAGCGGTAACCTGCCCGTCGGCAGAGCGCTCGACGAGATAGCAGTGGAAGGTTTTGGGAATAGTCATAGGCTTTAGGAGACTTAGGACTTGGGACTTGGGACTTGGGACTCAGGACTTAGAACTCAAGTCTCAAGCTTCAAGCCTTGCTCGCATTCGACTCCGCCAGCCGAGCGGTGATCCAGGCCTCCAGTTCTTCCCAGTCCACGGGCGGGATTTTCGTGCGGTCAGGACGCAAGCTGGCCGCCTCCTTGACGTAGACGTGGATGATCTCGCTTTGCGGCCGGTCGGTATTCCAATGCACCAGCACGCGAATGCACCGCCGCAACGAGCCGGGCACGTCCAGCTCGTGATTGCAGAGCAAGGCCGCGTCATACCACCCTAACTGCCGGGCGGCCAGCGCGGGGAATTCGGCGTTCAAATCCGGCGTGGTGGAGAAGATCACGCTCGCCACATCTTCCGCCCGTATCCCGTTCTGGCGAATCATCAGCGCCAGCAATTCCCGCGTTGCTCGCAGGATGTCGCCCCGAGTATTGGCGTCGGCCGTCGTAGCCCCGCGGACTCCGCGACAAGTCATGGTGGTGGTCCCCACAGAAAACCTGGATCGTTCAGCGATAGCATACATGTTGGCGGGCGTTTGGGCTATGGGAGGCCGTGGGACGGGTGAGAAGGCCTTGCCTCGCTGACGCTTCGGGTTATTATGGGTTCTGCCAGCCGCTTTGTACCCATGTTTGACCTCCGCCGCACGCTCAATTCCGTCTTTCACCACGCGCAGGCGCAACGCGCTCGACGAGGCCGTGGAACACCCGGAGGTCGATCGCAAGGTGATTGCCGTGCTGGTGACTGCGTGCGTCACTCTCACGCTCCAGCAGTACATTTTCCGCACCGGCAGCGTGGACGTAGTGCCGGGGCTGTTGGATTGGCTCGGCGCCGACGAACTTGCCGCCTGGATCTATCGGCGTACCTATCAGCCGCAAGACCACCAACTGGCACAACTTCTGTTTTGGGTTACGGGCAGCGTCATCAACTACGTTGTCTTGCCGTGCCTGGTCATCAAGCTCTACTTGCGCGAGCGGATCGCCGATTTCGGGTTGAAGTTCCGCGGCATACTGGCGAGCAGTTGGATCTATTTGCTGATGTTCCTGGCCATGATTGGGCCGCTGGCCTTCTTCTCGCGGACCGCGGCGTTCCAGGCGAAGTATCCGTTCTATCATTTGCTGCCCAGCGAGCCGTTCTGGCCGCGGCTGTGGACGTGGGAAGCGGCATACATCTGCCAGTTCTTCGCGTTGGAATTCTTCTTTCGCGGCTTCATGGTCCACGGCCTGCGGCGGCGGCTAGGGTTCTACTCGATCTTCGTGATGACCGTGCCCTACTGCATGATCCACTTCGGCAAGCCAATGCCGGAAACGTTCGCGGCGATTGTCGCCGGGATCGTGCTGGGCATCATGAGCTTGAAGACGCGATCGATCTGGCTGGGGGCATGCCTGCACGTGGCCGTGGCGATGTCGATGGATTTCCTCGCGCTGCGGCACCGCGGGATGCTGTAGGTCCGTTACGCCGGAATGGACTTGTCCGCGCTGGCGCACTCGAAAGGGCAGACACTGAAATCGCGTCGAGCCGGCATTAGTCCAGCTCGGCAAGCTGGACCTACGGTAGGTCCTTTCTGCCGGAATGGACTTGTCCGCATTCTACGGGCGCAACGTCGAACCCCGAAAAAAGGCCGGGCCGCATCAGTCGAGCTCGGCAAGCAGGACCTACGGCAGCTTTTTCGTTTCCCGCAGTCTGAATCGTGACCTACATTTGCACTAGGTCCCGCCGCGCTTGTAAGTCTAGAACCGGCAAAATCGTTAAGATCGGTAAACTTGACCAAACTGGCTTGCTGCGCGGAAATGGCTTGACGGTCCGCGGATGAAATGCTCTGATGAAGTCGGCAACGATTCCGAATCGGCCAGATCAGTTGCAGGAGAACGATAACATGAGTTGCACCCATCGTCTGAGTTTGACCGCGGCCTGCTGCGCGGCGCTCTTCGTCCTCGGCGCGGCGAGCGCCGCCCACGCCGAATGCGCGTTTACCGATTGGCTGTTCGGCACGGGCCGAACCACCTACGCGCCGCCATACGTCGCGCCGTCCGTTTACGCCCCGCCGGCGCAGTGCGGTTGTGCGGCGCCGTCGGTATACGTGCCGCCGGCTCCGGCGTTTGCGCCGACGACAACCTTTCGCATTTCCTACCGGCCCGTTCCCACCGTGGCTTACATGCCGGTAACGTCCGTTGACCCTTGTTCGGGCTGCGCGGTCACGACATATCAGCCCAGGGCGACTTGGACCTACTTCGGCTCGCTGACGCCCTACCGCGCTGCCTATGCCGCGCCGGCCGTGTCCGTGCCGGCTTGCGGCGCATGCTCAAGCTGCGGCGGCTGTTCGAGTTGCGGCGCCTGCACGAACTTCGGTTGCGCGCCGCCTAGCGGATACTCGTCGTGCAGCTCGTGCGGCGGTTGCAGCGCCTGCGGATCCTCTTTCGGCGGCTGTCCGTCGTGCAGCGCCGGCGCGAATGGGAGCTTCGCTCCCGCGAGCGGATGTCCTTCTTGTACGGCGGGCACTACGGTCTTGCCTGGCCCGGCAGCCGTCGCACAGCCGCCGCTCGGTGCGCCACTCGCCGCGCCTATGACGACAGGCCCGGCTCCAGGTACGACGATTGGCCCGCCCGCCACGGCGCCCGGCCCGGCCGAAGCGGCCCCGCCGACTTATGCACCGAATTCGGGCAACCCGCCGATCGCGCAAGTGCGCCGAGCGGTTCCGGCGCCAATTCCAACGACAACCGGACCTTGCACTTGCCTACGACCAACGATGTAAGCCATCCGATCGAATCGCCCAAGGTCAACGGCGTTCCGCCGGTGACCGAGGGCCCGCAGTTGTCGCCTCCGCCCGTGCCGCGGCCGGAAGGTTCCGACCGCATGACCTCGCGCCCCGTTTCGCCGAGTTATTTCCAGCTTTTGCCTTCACCGCCGGCTACTGTACCCGCGCAGACGGTGGGCCTGCCGAAAGCAACGTCGAGCCTTCCCGCCGACGACGGCGGCTGGGTGCCGGCAAAGTAGCAGGCACGGTCGGCGTTTCATCCGCAGGTGGTTGGAAGCGAGGCGCCGGCATCGACCTCGTCGGATCGGATTCTTGGGCGGCAAAGCGGGAACTCTAGGCAACGTGCGCGCTTTTGTTGTTGGCCTTGCCGCTGTAGCCGATCCTGCTAGACTACGCGCCTTTTCCGAAGCTGCATGAATTGCGGCCGTAAATGCCGAATTCACGTTAGTTTCCCCTTCGCCTCGTCTTTTGTTGGAAGTGAGCATGACGGACGGCCTACCAGCTCGAATGCGGTTGCCGGCGGTCATAAACTGCGCCTCTGCGGTCGCAAGATGCTTGCTCGCCACGATTGCAGCCATCGGCTGCGCACGAGCGGTCGCGCAAGACACGTCCCCGCCAACGATCGACCCCTTCCAACAGCGCGGCGTGCGGGCAACCGTGTTCGGCCAGGCGGGCAGCGATTTCGATCCGCTGCCGCCGTTGAACGCCGCGCCGCCGGCAGACAACTATCCAAGAGTGGCGCAGGCGCCCAATGGTACTTATCCGCCGTCTTCGTATCCACCTTCCTATCCGCCCGGCGTTTATACTCCAGGCAACTATCTGCCCGGTCCTGCACAGGCCCGCCGCCGCCTGCGACACAAGCGGCCCCGGTCACATTGCCGCCAATAACCGGCCCGCAATACCCCGGTCCACCGTCGTGGCAACAAATACCGCCACCCGGCGCGGAATTCCCGCCGTCAACAGACGGTCTGCAAAGCGAAGTGCCCATCGTGACAGGCGGCACGAGTTCCGCGTCGCGGATTCTCGACCACCTCGAGGGCGACGCCATTATCCGCGGCTTCTACCGCAACGATCAGCGGATCAGGTGGTCGGGCATGGAAGAGACGTTCGGCGCCGAGGCCGACCTCACGCCGCGGCTGCGTTATCAGTCCGGCGATTTCGAGTTCGTCGTCGATAGCGAGTTCTGGATCAATCAGCCCTACGAGCGCAACCCGCTGGAAAACACGCAGGAGCGCCAGTCCTACGCCGCCGACTTCCAAGTCGACCAGTTCGCCGTCGGCAAGCTGGCGCTGGTGACCAACTGGTACAATTGGACCTTCAAGATCGGTAAGTTCGAGACGCCCTTCGGCCGCACCCACTACCCGGTCTACACCAATCCGTATCTGTCGACCAGCAATGGCATGGACGAGCCTTTCATCCGTACGGAGGTGATCGTGGATCGCGAGACGGGTATCCTGGCGCACTACAAGTCGGGCTATTTCGTCGGCGACATCGCGCTCACCAACGGCGGCGACAATCTCGACACGAACTCCTCCAAGGCCCTGGTCGCGCGCGTGGGCCTGGAGTGCGACAATTGGGGCATCGGCGCTTCTATTAAGAAAGAAGATGGCGACGGATCGGAAGAGATCAAGGAGTTCGGCAACTATTTCGGCTTCGACGCGATGGTCCGCGAAAAACCGTTCACGCTTTCGGCAGAGTGCATTTACGACGAGTACGGTTTCGGCCGTCCCGGCTTCAATCCGCTGAACATTTACTGGATCAAGAGCATCTACTATCGCGACGAAAGCTCGGGCTTTGACGGCACTCCCATGACGGGCATCGGCTATTACGTGGACCTCGATTATGCCGAGGGGCGGTGGAACGCCGACCTCGACTACGGCGAGTTTTATCCGCTTTACGTCGGCCAAGCGCCGAACCAGCACATCAATCGCCGCGGCCTGATGAAGTTGGCCTACCGTATCGCCGAACCGCTGCAAACCTACACCATCCTCATCCTCGAAAACGGCGGCTACATTGCCCAAAACGACTCGCCCCGCCACGGCATCGCCTTTCTGCAAGGGTTCCAGTTCACGTTTTAGGCACCTCACTTGGTATCCTTCGGCCCGTCACGGTTGCGTGGCCGCAAAAGACCACTTTCTTTCCATCCGGCGACCATCCCATGTTGTCGCACGCAAGCATTCGGCTCGCAAACTCACTCCGCCGCCGGGCTAGAGACCGTTGCACCATGCCGACCTTTGGTGTAGGGTAACTAGCTATTTGGCTCTGCTCGCCGGAATGACATACCGTGGGGAATCGTGAAATGTTGCCTTTTAACGTGTTTCGAGTTTTCGCAATCACTGCCGGATTACTGAGTTCGGTGACGTTATCGGCTTGGGCCGCCGACCATGCTGCGACGTCCGCGCAGCCCCATCCCGCCGATGTTCCCAACCCGATTTACGGCAACCCCAACGCGCCAATCAAAATGAAGTACTTGCGGGAGCAAATGCAGAATACGCTGCAAAGCCAGCGGGCGACCGACTACTTTGCCCGCTGGCAGAGCTATCTCGCAGAGAGATTGCAACAGACGGCCGGGAGCAATACGGGCTCTGAACTGACTGGCAATGGCCGATTGAGTTCGTACGAGCGGCATGCTGCGCGATCCGCTGCAGGCCCCTGCCAAAGCCGAACAGTTCACCCGGCAATTGCACAAGGCGATCGTGGACGACCCGTCTGGCTTGGGGCCGGCGCTAGCGACCGCCTCACAGAGCCTCGATCTCGGCGAGCGCGATGCCATATCCTTGGTGAAGGTCTCATCGCCCGAACAGGCTTTGGAGGTGGTGAAGAAGGCCCTCGAAGAGGCGCGTATTGCTCACGCAAGGGCGCTGGCGCCGCTCAGTAAAGCCGAGATTGCCATGCTGGTGAGGGACGTCTATCCGGTCCTGGTGTCGCAGAACGAGGCCGGCCACACGCTCAGCGACAACGCTCGCGGCCGAATGCTGGTCGACTTGATGCAAAAGATGGACCGCGAGGCCCTCATCGAAGCCGCTGAAGCAATCGTCCCTTTAACCGATCCCAAGTTTCTCGATCAGCTTAAGAAGCTCAAACTGCCCGCGATTCGCAATCCTTACGCGCCGGAGTTAGCGGCGGCGTAATTGAGAAGATCGACACTCCGGCGGGCGCAATCCTCATCGGCGGAAAGGAATCGAAGACCTACAGGCTCGATGAAATGAAAGATGTTGCGGTGGTGATCGACTTGGGCCACGGCAACACCTACGAAGAAGGAACGACTTCCCTCGATCGGCCGGTTCTCATCGTCCTGAACCTGGGCGGCGGCAATATCTTCCGCGGCGGCAAGCCCGGCATCCAAGGCGGTGCCATGCTGGGCGTTTCCCTGGTGGTCAACCGCGAGGGGAACAACTCCTACCAGGCAGGCAACCTCGCCCAAGCGTCGGCAATCGCCGGCGTCGGAATTATCGTCGAACATGGCGGGAAGAACACTTATCGGGGTGTGCGTCGCGTGCAGGGACAAGCCTTGGGCGGCGTGGGTATCCTCATTGGCCGCGGCGGCGAGAACGATTATCACGCGGCCATGTGGGCCCAGGGCTTTGGGGCTCCTTTGGGTTTCGGATTGCTTGAGGACACCGTGGGCCACGATCACTACTACTGCGGCGGCCTCTATGTCACTTCCTACAAGCATCCCACGAATCACCGCATCCCGGCCACGCCAGGTTACGAAGGTTTTGGACAAGGTGTGGGCGCCGGCATCCGCCAGGTGGGTGACGGCGGTATCGGCATTATCCTCAATGGAGGCGGCCATAACGTTTATGAATTTGATTATCTCTCCCACGGCGGAGGTTACTGGTGCGGCATGGGATTCGCCCGCGACTTTGGCGGCAACAGCCAACGGCTAATCGCACGGACGGCATTTGACGGCAGCCCGCGCACCGAGCCGCTCTTTCAGCGATTTGGCTGCGGTTGGGGATGTCATTATTCAGCCGGGTTCTTGTTCGACGATGGCGGCAACAGCCTTTATGAAGGCACGATCATGGGCGCCGGCATGGGCTGGGATTGTTCGGTCGGCGCACTTTGCAGCTTGGGCGAAAAAGACCACTTCAAGACAACCGGCGGTCTGACCCAAGGCGTCGGCGCGCAGGCCAGCCTCGGTATTCTTTACCATTACGGCAACGATGCGGTCTATGAAGGCGGCAGTCCAGCGTACGCACCGCCAGGAATCAGCTACCACAAGTGGCCCACGTGCGGCGGCAATTTCAGCTTCGTGATCAACGAAAAGGGCAACAGTACCTTTAGCTTCGGCGGCCAGCAGCCCACGCAACTCGAGCCTGAAGCGGGCGGTCCCCCCGATCGGCCGGAGCGGCGGGGGCGTCTTGGTCGTCGATTCGACGCCCAATGAAACGCCGGCGGCGAGTCCAGCGTCGTCGCGAGCTCAACAAGGCCGATGTGACCTCCGCGCCAGGAAGGTTAAGCTACCATCTCAAGAATCATTGAGCTTCATGGAGCTTTAAGAATTGGATAAGTTGCTGACCGCCAACACCGCGCACCTTTGACCCGATCAATTGCACTTTGACCTGACTTTGATTCTGCGAGAACCCGTTGCCGAGATCCAAGGCAAGCACGGTTGGTCGGCTGGCAAAGCCTCGAGCGAAAGCATCCGTACTAAACCCAATCGACTTGGTACTCGGGCCGCGCGTACTCCGGCGGCAACGCGGTCCATTTCGCGCGCCCCGCGTAGAAAACGGGCTTGCGGTCGGGATACGCCTTGCGAAACGCAATGTACATCACGCGCAGCTTTTTCGCGCGAGCCCAGTCGACAGGGAGTTTGTTGTGCGGGTAATCCAGCAACATCCGCTCGACTTTCCAAACGTTCTTCTTCGACAGGCGCCAATCGTAACCGGCGAGTTCCTTGTTCAGGTCCACCACCACGAACGCCTTGATGCACCCCTCAAAGTCGATGTACGGATCGAAGTAACTCTTGGCCAGCGCCGCGCCGTCGGGAAAACCGGCTTGCGTCCGTGCAAGCCTGGATCGCGCGAGCGCGCGATCGAGCCCCAGCGGCCATTCTTGCGATAGACAAATATGACGTGATCGAGCTTGCAAATCGACTCAAAGCTCAGTAGCAACGGCGGATAGCCATGCTGCTCCAAGATCACCGCCGCCGCCAGCGCCGCCTCCAAACAGTGCGCCGTCCCATGCCGGATCACGCCCCGAAAACTCCGCAGCGTCTCGCCCAGCGGCTTCTCTTCAGTGTTGTACGGCAAATTATTCAAAAACTCCTGCACTTTATCCGGCGTGTTCAACCGCCGAATCAACTGGCGTTCTTTGGGCGTGAAAGCGGAGAGTGGCGGAGGTGAAGCAGCTTGGTTCATCTGGATCGCGATCTGGAGTTTCGATTTCACCACAGTTGCCTAATTCGGCGAGCGGCAGCGCCTCTCGACGGAATGTCTTGGCTTGCTGGATTGGAGTGGGATTGCCCGCGGAGGCGCGGGCAACCTCCGCAGCCAACGAAGTCATGTTTGGTTACCGCGGGCGATGTGACCTCCGCAGCTTAACCATCAGCCGGTTCTACCGCCGGCGGCGGCTTACGGCCGCACCGCCCAGGCGAGTCCGTCGGCGCCTCTGCCGGCGTCAATGAGCTTTTCCACCTTGAAAGTCTTCAAATCGATCGCGGCGACTTTCTTTGACGCATCACAGGATACATAGGCCACCTTGCCGTCGGGTCGAATCAAAACCTCTTGCGGGTTCCTTGGAAGGTCAACCGTGCGGGCGAGTTTCATCGTTCTCAAATCGACCAGGGCGGCCTTCCGAATGCCCGGCATGGCGACGACGAGCCATTGATTGTCCGGGCTCGCCGCCGCGCCGTATCCCACACCTGGCAATTCAATCCAGCGGGCCACTTGATTCGTCTTGGCGTCAATCGCCGCCATTTGCGGCTTGGACTGATCGGCCGTAAAGATCCATCGATCATCTGGCGAAATGCAAATGCGCTGCGCGGTCTTGGCGACAGGAATCACCTTCAAGACTTTTCTGGCCTTCAAGTCAAGGACCGACACAGTGCCCGGCTTGACGTTCGCCGTATAGCCAAAATTCCCGTCGCTGGTGATGGCGAGCATGTGCGATTCGATCTGGTCGGTGGGGATCGAATAAAGTATCGCAAAGGATTTCGGATCGATGACGGTGATGGCGTTGTCCAGTTCCGTCGTGACATAGAGCAAATGGTCCTTTGGCCCGATTACGGCGCAATGCGGTCGCACGCCTTTCGGGAAACTCACCGTGCCGACAATCGCCTGGCGCTCGATGTCGATCACTCGGATGAGCTGCCCGTCGGTTCCCGGATGCCCGACGCCGGAGTTGCCGTAAATTGGAACAAATGCCAAACGCCCGTCGGCGGAGGCCACAACCTCATGACCTGTGACGCCGTCCTCGTTGACGGCGGCAATTTGCCCGCCCGTCTCGGGATTGATGACCGAAAGCGTCCGGTCGCCCTTGTTGCAGACCAGAAGCAAATCCGTTTCCGCGCGGGCAGCGCCGGCAACCGAGCCGGCAATTACGGCAATGGACAAGATGAGGAAATGTGTGGTTTTCATAATCTTCTCGAAGTATTTTTTCAAAGTGGAGGAACCGCGTTTGGGCTCGCGAAGGGATCAGGATCGGCCATTTAGTCAGGGCCCATCAGTTCTTCATAATACCGAGGAATTGGAGGAGTTTGGAGAGGGCAACTGCAAAAATCGCGGGGTGGGGCGACCTCCGCGGTTTGGCGGGCAGCGTTTGAACAGGCGGCCGATGTGATCTGATACACAAGATACGAATCGACCGCGGTCTTAATTCGACGTCTCGGTGGCATCAATACGGTTCTCAGGCGTCGGCGTCGGATCGTTGGACTCGATCCGGTAGAGATGCGTCTTGGTGCGCACAAACAAGGCCTTTCCGGCAACGGCGGGCGACGCCAAGCAACCGGTGGCGAGCGTATTGGTGGCCAGCAGCTCATAGGTGCGGCCCGGTTTGATTACGAATCCTTTCCCCGCCAGATTGAAGAAATAGATTCGGCCATCCGCGTAGATCGGCGAGGCGATAAACTTCCCACCGACGTCGTGCTGCCAAAGCTGGTGACCCGTGGCGATTTCCAGACAAGTGACCGATCCGATGTCGGCAACCAGGAACAACAAATCGCGCACAACCACCGGGGAAACCATCCTGGGGACCGCTTTGCTGCTGATCTTCCAAACGGTATGCGAATTCGTAACATCTCCGTGGCCGTCGGGTTTCACGGCCCAAAGCGCGGACTTTGCCATGCCGGTCGCAAACATGACCAGTCCCTGGCCGAATACGGGCCGCGACGCGGGCGTGTGGCTGCCGTGGCACACTTTCCAAAGCTCCTGGCCGGTGCGAGGATCGTATCCATACGCAGCCTTGGAGCCGGAGCTAATCATTGTCGGCTTGCCCTTCACATCGACGATGAGCGGTGTGCTGAATGCCTTGCGCTGATCTCCTTCCATGGCCGGCTTGCCGTCGGCTCCCACGTCGTCCCAGGCCGTCGTGCGATCCGTTTTCCAGACAGTGCGCCCCGTCTTCTTGTCCAATGCCACGAGATACTGCACGTCCACCCCGTCCATGCTCAAGATCAGCAGGTCCTGGAACAAAATCGGTGACGAACCAGGACCACGATAATGCCGGCAGGGCAGATCGTTGCGCTGCCAGATTGTTCGATAGGTGAACGTGTCCAAACAGGCTGTTCCGTAGCTGCCAAAATGGACGTAGGCCCGTCCCGCCTCGATCACTGGCGAAGGCGAAGCGTAACAATTCACGCTATTGCCCAACGGTTCCGGGTTGTCAGCATGAAACAGCTTCCGGTTGAGCTGCACTTTGCCGGTTGTGGCGTCCAGGCAGATGACGTAGAAATCGGTGCCTTCGTCGGTGGCTGTTGTCAACCAAACTTGTCCGTCCTGCACCACGGGCGTCGACCAGCCCAAATACGGAATCTCCGTCTTCCACTTCACATTTTCCTTTTCGCTCCAATGCAGCGGCAGCCCGGCCGGCTTCGCTTCGTCCGCGGTGGCATGGCCGTTGCCGAATGGCCCGCGGAACTCCGGCCAATCTCCCCCGCATGAGGCGGCGGTAAGGAAAATGGCTGGGAAGATCAGCAACGAGCTTATCAAGCAAGTCGTGAATCGCATGGAAACGTCTCCTAAAGTGTCGGCTGCATCGTTTCTCCCCTTGGCATTTAAGGCAATGATGAGCATTCCGCGGCCAACTGCTTTCCGTGCTCTGGTGCATGGGCACGAGGAGGAATGCCCTTGCTGCCGCAGAAGATTTGCCGACGCTCCATGAAAGTGGTCGATGTGACCTCCGCACGTTGAACCATCAGCCGGTTCTACCGCCGGCGGCGGCTTACGGCCGTACCGCCCAGGCCAGTCCGTCGGCGCCTTTGCCGGCGTCAATGACCTTTTCCACCTTGAAAGTCTTCAAATCGATCGCGGCGACTTTCTTTGACGCATCACAGGATACGTAGGCCACCTTGCCGTCGGGTCGAATCAAAACCTCTTGCGGGCTCTTCGGGAGGTCAACCGTGCGGGCGAGTTTCATCGTTCTCAAATCGACCAGGGCGGCCTTCCGAATGCCCGGCATCGCGACGACGAGCCATTGATTGTCCGGGCTCGCCGCCGCGCCGTATCCCACGCCCGGCAAGTCAATTCAGCGGGCCACTTGATTCGTTTTGGCGTCAATCGCCGCCATTCGCGGCTTGGACTGATCGGCCGTAAAGATCCATCGATCATCCGGCGAAATGCAAATGCGCGTGCGCGGTCTTGGCGACGGGAATCACCTTCAAGACTTTCCTGGCCTTCAGGTCAAGGACCGACACCGTTCCCGGCTTGACGTTCGCCGTATAGCCAAGATTCCCGTCGCTTGTGATGGCGAACATGTGCGATTCAATCTGGCCGGTGGGGATCGAATAAAGTATCGCAAAGGTTTTCGGATCGATGACGGTGATGGCGTTTTCCAGTTCCGTCGTGACATAGAGCAAATGGTCCTTCGGCCCTATTACCGCGCAATGCGGGCGCACGCCTTTGGGGAAATCTATGGTGCCGACAATCGCCTGGCGCGCGATGTCGATCACGCGGATGAGTTGCCCGTCGGTTCCCGGATGCCCGACGCCGGAGTTGCCGTAAATGGGAACAAATGCCAAACGCCCATCGGCGGAGGCCACAACTTCGTGACCTGTGACGCCCTCCTCGTTGACGGCGGCAATTTGCCCGCCCGTCTCGGGATTGATGACCGAAAGCGTCCGGTCGCCTTTGTTGCATACCAGAAGCAAGCCCGTTTCCGAGCGGGCCGCGCCGGCAAACGCGCCGGCAATTACTGCAATGGACAAGATGAGGAGATTTGAGGTTTTCATGGTTTTCTCGATGTATTTTTCAAAGTGGGGGAAGGCGCATTTATATCAGGATGGGCTTGTGAACGGAACTGGGCCATTCAGCGGAATCTAAGCCGTCAAAGTTAGTCGAACGGAAAAGCATCCATTCTTACTTTCCTTCCCGCAGGAACCGCAGCCCGAATAAGCACTTCATCCTTGTCCGCGCACAGGCCAGCAATGGTGGGCCGAACTTCGATTTGCGGCTTGATGCCGACACGCTGGAGCTGCCGGCCATCGACGTGGCACGTGCCCTGGCCACTGAAGCGGACGATGAGGCCGCCGGGCAACGTCAACGAGGAAATGTCGCCATCAACCCCTGCCGTTGGGCTGCCTATGAACGTCGTACCGCAAGCCACGTCCAGGCCCATGCCGACGGTTTCCGACTGGCTGCCGGCCCGCTCATCGATCAGCGTTACCGTCTTGCCTTTGTATTTCCACTTGTCCGAGACTGGAATCGGCTGGAGGAAGGTCAACGTCGAATCGACTTCTTCCAAGCCGTCCGTACCGGGACCACCGCTGAGCAGCTTGCGCTGGTAAGCTTCAATGTATTTGGCTCCCTTGACATTCAAGCGCGGCACCAGACGCAAGAACGTTCCCTGGGGATAGCCACGCAGATCGAAAACGATGGCCCTTGTATCCTTGAAACGTTCCAGCATGGGGGCGACATCGTCGACCGTAAGGCGTTCGAGATCGCAGTAGCCGATATTATCCTCGAGCATCATGCAGGTCTCGCCGCCTCGCAGTTGTCCTCCGCGCCGAGGCGGCCAGAGTGAAGCATATTGGGACTTGCGCGGAAGAGAAACGTCGCGGATCTTGTTGTCGCGGTCGCGGATGGTGAGCTTGAGCGTCGAGGCCTCGGGGCCACGCACCGTGAGGCGAAGGACGACAAGCGCGTGAATTTGGGGAGTCGAAGCGGGCGTGTATTTGCCGTAGCGGGCCATCCGCTCTTCGACTGGCTCGCCATCCACCGCCACCACCACATCGCCGATCGCTACCCCGGCGGCTTTTGCCGCTTCCGCGTCAAGGAACTGGGTGACTACGGGTTTATTCTCGATCATGCTCAGCACAACAGGCGGCGGCGCTTCGCCGAAAAAATGCCGCAGTTCTTTGCTGCCGCCGACGCTTGCGTGCGAGTCTTGGATACAGGTTGCCATTTCGGCGACCGCCAGGGCGTAGCCACGGGCATCCCCGGCCGCGGCGAACTTCGGCAGGAAACGCGGCAGGACCGAATCCCAGTCCTGGTCGAGCAGGTTTTTGTACGGGTAGAAGAGGTCGATCACGGTCCAGAAACGGAACAAGGCCAGCAACCGATATTCGCGATCCGGATAAACCATCTTTTCATACTGCTTTTCCAGCCGCCATGCTCCAAGGAGTGGTGTTGCCCCCTCCAGCGCCTTCTCGGATTTCTTGGGTTTGGGCGGATTTCGCAGCAGCGCGAGCGCTTTCTGATATGCTGACCCTTTCGATCCGTGGTCGGCGTTGGCAGGCACATCGGCATCGGCGTGAACCTGCACCAATCCATGCAGTCCGATCAATTCAGTTGTGCGGATCTGCACCTCGTAGCCCTCGGTTAGGGGGACGGTTCGTCGCGGGCGTCCCAAAGCCTGGGGAACGTCTCCCTGGGCCACGATAAAGGCTTCGCCAACTTCCTGGAGCGCCAGGGCGATTTGCGGCAAATCGGTCTGTTCGTCCACGAGGAAAACGACTCGTTTGCCCTTGCCGTCAGGCGCCGCTCTAATGACCTCCGGCAGCGGCGTCTGGAACGCAGAGACATAAGGTTCCGTTGGAATAACGGGCTGGGCCCGATAACCCGAATGGTACAAGAACCGTTCTGCCGGCGCGGTGACTTCCCGCGACGGTAGCAGCGGGTAAAGCCGGCTGAACACGAACCAACTGACGGCGAGATTTCCTTTACCACGCAGGTCAAAGATCACGCCCTTGGCTTTTTTGAACTCGGCCTGCACCGTCCCCTAAGTCTTGGGGTCAGTGAGGTTGTCCAGCGACAACGAGGTATCCATGTGCAGGGCCAGGACGCCGTCCTCGACCCAGTTGAAAAGCGGTCGGTCCTCTTTCTCCTTGCCAGGTACTTTGGGCTGCTCTTCTTGCGTCTGGGATATTTTGCATACCACGCGAGTCGCGCGGTCGCCAAGCCGGTCGAGCATGGTCTGCACTGCCGCACGGTATTGCTCTTCGTCTTTGGCGGCTTCCACTTTCGGCAACGCCTCGACTAGCGCCGCGTCCCAATCGACGTCCTTGTAGGCCAGGTAGGGATGCAAGTAGCGAACCGTGCCCCACACCTTGCACAGCTTGACCAGGCGCTCGGTTTGCGAGGCATCCAGGTTTTGGTCGGTCGCGCCGCGCAGTAAGCAGCGGCTTGTGCCGCGAGAACCAGCAGGACTGAGCCAAAGAGAATTCTCATGACAGGACGCTCCTTGAAAGGTCGTTGCAATGTCCGGTCGATGTATCCGCTCAACGTCGAGTCCACGCTGGACCCGGGCTAACGGCAGTGCCATGATTTTTCGTTGGCGGCCTTACGGAGTCAAGCGGATAGGCGCGTACCAAGAATACGTTCCTCGTCCGGATCGGCTGCGCGCGCTAAGAGCGGCTTACAGGTCGTGCAAGACTCCCCCGAGTCTGGCGGCAACCCGAAGACGGGTGCGCTGATTATTTAAGCGCACGGCTTCGGCGGCTCTACGGCCGGCAGCGCGGCGGATTTTTTCTAAGTCGTTTGTTGGCAAGGGCTTACGGCGACAAATCGGCCTCGCGCGGCCGATTCGATGCCCTTCGCCGCAAACAAGTGTCAAGACGCCTAAGTGCTTGCCGGGCAAGGACTTGCGCCGCCCACCATCCCGCATTTGCCAAGATGTGTTTACAGAAGACAACAATAGTGTATAATGGCCGTTCGTCATGGATGAGAGATGAGGGATTAGGGATTGGCGATCGGCCGATCAAGAGGCCGTCCTTTATCTCTCGTCCTCCGTCCTTCATCGCCGATTCGACAACCCCAAACCCCTAACGAAAGGCCCTTGCCATGAAAAAGTCCGAATACAGGCAGCTCAAAGCCGACTTCCACGCCATGCAGCCCACGCCGCACCGCGGCGTGCTGGACGAGATGAAAAAAGCCCACGTCGTTCTGCTCATTGCCAGCGGGCTGAGCCGCCGCGAGGCCGCCGGCCACATCCAGTGCGCCCATACCACCATCGGCCGCACGGCCGCCCGCGATCCCGACTTCGCCGCCAAACTCAGCCAGGCGGAGTCCGTTTCCAACGTGCAGGCCGTCAACGCCGTCCGCGGCGCCATGCGCGACCCGAAGTACTGGCGGGCGGCCGCCTGGATGCTGGAACGACGCGCACCCGAAGAATATGCCAAGCGCGACCCCAATTCATTCACGGCCGGCCAGGTCATGTCGTTCTTGGCACGGCTCTACAGCGAAACCCTGCCGCTGCTGCCGGCGGAAAAGGTCGGAGAGTTCCAGGGGCTGTTCGACGAGACCCTGGAAGAGGCTGAGGCCAAGTCCGGTAGGGCGGACCGCGATGACGAGGATGCAGAGGAAGTCGCCGCGAAGGGTACGCATCTCGCTCCGCGAGATGGTCTTGATGGTGCAAACGGAAAACCGCCCGGCAGCAATGGACAGGCAATCGTGCCGGGGACGCCGTCCGGCAACGGGCATCCACGGTCGACACCGGCGGAGGATGGCCAGTGCGTGCCGGCCGGCACGTGCGGAGGGCGGTCGGAAGTACCCGGTAGTCAGTACGCAGTCGGGCCAGCGTTGGGCAACGGAAAGCCTCACATGGTGTGTGACAAACACGTTGGGCCTCTCACGGGCCTGGAGGCGCATGGCGGCCGGGCGGCAGCGCGGCGGACGCAGAAGGCAGCGGCCCCGCGCGTTGTGCGGCGGTTCGATCCGGCCGAATTGCACCAGCCATTCCAATGGGGTGCCGGCAGGGGCGGAGTACGGCAACCATAAAGTCTTGTCAGACAACGACTTACAACACGAGTCAACGGAATGCACCAGCGCCGGAAAATGCGAGGGCGGTGCAACAAGCGCGTTTGCGGGAGCGGGCGCGGGCATAGCCAAGTGAAAGGATGACCCGACCAAAACGATCCGGCCGCCGCGCAAGCGGATGCTACGTTCATAGTAGCAGGCACGCTCCGCGTGCCCTCCGCAATTCTGCATAGCTTCGGCATGCGGAGCATGCCTGCTACTTTACTCGCGAAACTGTTTCCAGTCCACCTTGAACTCCCGCATCCGTCCGCGAAGCGTGTGCGGGTTGATTTTCAGCAGCCGCGCCCGCGCCTTTCGATGCGCCTGCCGGTCTCGCTCGCTTGCTCCGAATGACATTTTTGGCAAGTGGATGTTCAGCGCGTCCCAGGATTTCTCGTAGAAACGCCGATAGCGGCAAAGTTTTGACGGAACGGCATTTACGCGGTGTTCGTGCAATTCGCGTGCCCGGCAGTCCGGAAAACGGCTTTATTCTCATTGCAGCGCCGTTTGACATCGCGTTTATCCAGTGAAATTTGCTGGCGGGCCAGCATATGCGACAGAACGCAACGTGGCAGAATCAAGTCTTAGGGGCGTTTCCGGGCCGGGGGGCTTCCGCTGCGGGCGCAGGATGTAAAATGCCCCGGTGCCCAGTCGCGGCACTCGCGGAACGGTAAACTGTTGTCAGTTATTAACTGATTTGCTCAAAGACTTCGAGGCGGTCCATGTCCAACAGCTTGTTGCAGCGCAGCGTGACGACCGCGGTGGCGCGGAACCTCGCGGACACGACGAAGACGCCGCCCACAATGATGTCCATCACGCCGCGGGGCCTGCTGGGCATGCTGCCGTGGGTCGAAGTGCCGGGCGGCACCTACCGCGTGAACCGCACGAAGGTCGAGCTGCCGCGCGCGGAGCGGATCGTGCTGGACGTGGGCGACGGCCGCGCGATGCCCAGCGCGGAAGCGCTCCGCGGCGTGCCCATGTTCTCCCGCCTGCCGGAGGCGGCGCTGAACCGCATGGCTGGCCAATTCAAGACGGAAACGGTTTCGCTCGGCACAAACCTTGTTGTCGAAGGGGGTGAAGGCGGCAAGTTTTTCGTCGTCGCGCAGGGCCAGGTCGAGGTGCTCAGCAAAGGCGTTCACGGCAGCGACCTGCGACTGGCGCTTTTGACCGACGGCGAATATCTCGGTGAAGAGGAGCTGACCGAGGCCACGCCCTCGACCGTCTCCATCCGCACGACGACGCCCTCCGTCTTGGCGACGCTCTCGCGCAGCGATCTCGATCCGGCGCTGCGAGACACCTTCGCCAAGGCCCTGGCCGAGCACAAGGAGCTTCGCTCGACCGTCAACCGCTACGGCGAGCGGAACATCGACCTCGTGTCAGGCTTCGCCGAAAACGTCGAGATTCCGGAGACCTACGTGGAGTACACGGCCGCGCCGCGGGAATACTCGCTTTCCGCCGTGCAAACGGTCGTCCGCGTACACACCCGCGTCTCGGACCTGTACAACGGCCCATTCGATCAGCTCGAAGAACAGATGCGGCTGGCGATCGAAGGCATCAAAGAGCGGCAGGAATGGGACCTGGTCAACAGCCAGAAGTTTGGCCTCCTGGGCGCGGTCGCGCCGTCGATGCGGATCAGCGCCCGCTACGGCGCGCCGACGCCGGACGACCTTGACGATCTGCTTTCGCTGGTGTGGAAGAAGCCGTCTTTTTTCGTTGCCCACCCCAAAGCGATCTCGGCCTTCCAGCGAGAATGCACATGGCGGGGCGTGCCGCCGGCCGTCAGCGACGTTCTCGGTGAGCCGATGCTTTCTTGGCGCGGAGTGCCGCTGGTGCCCTGCGACAAGCTGGAAATGAAGGGCCGCTACCAATCGAGCCAATCGCTGGGCACGACGAACATTCTGCTGATGCGCATCGGCGAGGCCGCGCAGGGCGTTGTCGGCCTTCGCCAGACCGGCATACCGGGCGAAATCCAGCCCGGCCTCTCGGCGCGGCTGATGGGCCTGGACAGCCTGGGCGTCGCCTCGTATCTGCTTTCGCTGTATTTTTCCTGTGCCGTGCTGACCGACGACGCCTTGGGCGTCCTGGAGAACGTCGAAGTCGGCTATTACCACGACTACGCCAGCCTTGAGGCCCGCGGCTTTGAACACGGGCTGGGCATTTGATCGGACATCAATCCTCTTGAGAGATAAAGGAGTAACACCACCATGTCGGACAGTATTCTGCAACGCAGCGTGACCACCTCGGTCGCACGCAATCTGGCCAACACGACCAAGACGTCGCCGAAGATGATGTCAATCACGCCGCGGTGGCTGTTGAAGCTGCTGCCGTGGGTACAGGTCGATGGCGGCACGTACCGCGTCAACCGCACCAAGGTCGAGTTGACCAAGGCCGCGCGGATCGGCATCGATCCTTCCGGGAACGGCACCAAGTTCGCCCCGGAATCGCTGCGAAGCGTGCCGCTGTTCTCTCGACTCTCCGATCCAATCCTCGCCGGTATGGGCGAACGCTTCAAGACGGAAACGGTCTCGCTGGGCAACAAGCTGATCTCCGAAGGCGAGGACGGCAACAAGTTCTTTATCATCGCCCAGGGCCAGGTCGAGGTGCTCAGCAAGGGCGTACACGGCAGCGATCTCCGCATCGCCCTGTTGACCGAGGGCGAGTTCTTCGGCGAAGTCGATCTGCTCTCCGACAAGCCCTCGGAAGTGACGGTCCGCACGCTCACGCCCTGCGTCCTGCTGACCCTCTCGCGCAAAGAGCTCGACGCCGCGCTGAAGGAATCGAACAAGTTCAAAGACGAATTCGTCAAGGCCGTGGCCGAACATGCCGAGCTGCTCACCACGGTCAACCGCTACGGCGAGCGGAACATCGACCTCGTATCGGGCTTCGCCGAGAACGTGGAAATCCCGGAGACGTTCGTCGACTACACGCCGACGCCGCGAGAGTACTCGCTTTCCGCCGTGCAGACCGTCGTCCGTGTTCACACCCGCGTTTCCGACCTCTACAACGGCCCGTTCGACCAGCTCCAGGAGCAGATGCGGCTGACGATCGAGGGCATCAAGGAGCGGCAGGAGTGGGACCTGATCAACAGCCAGAAGTTCGGCCTCTTGCACTCGGTCGATCCGACAATGCGGATTAGCGCCCGCTACGGCTCGCCGACGCCGGACGATCTGGACGACCTGCTTTCGCTAGTGTGGAAGAAGCCCGCCTTCTTCCTGGCGCACCCCAAGGCGATCGCCGCCTTCGAGCGAGAATGCACCTGGCGCGGCGTGCCGCCGGTGACAATCGATCTCTTCGGCACACCGGTGATAGCCTGGAGGGGCGTGCCCTTGGTCCCCTGCGACAAGCTGGAAATCAAGGGCCAGCAGCAGGCAAACCAGTGGCTGGGCACGACGAGCATCATGCTGCTGCGGACCGGCGAGGCCGACCAGGGCGTCGTCGGGCTGCACCAGGCCGGCGTTCCCGGCGAGATTCTGCCCAGCCTCTCGGCCCGCTTGATGGGACTGGACAGCCTCGGCGTGGCGTCGTACTTGCTGACGCTCTATTTCTCCTGCGCGGTTTTGACCGACGACGCCCTGGGCGTGCTGGAGAACGTGGAAGTTGGCTATTACCACGATTACGAGAACCGCAAGCAGAAGGCCAAGTGAATGCAGGGCGATGACAATTGCCGGGGTGGCACGCTCTGAGCTTCAAGCGAAGGGCGTGCAATAGCCAAACACGCCCTTCGCTTGAGGCTCAGGACGTGCCACCCAAATCGCCGAATTAACGACTGTCCGAACAAACGACCATGAACGAACTCACCCCCGACGTGATCGCGAAAATCGCCACGCGGCTCTATAACGAAATACCGGGCATGAACGGCGTGCCCAAGTCGGAGACCGCCGTTGCGGAATTGCCCAGAGAGGCGGCGGACTTGCCCGGCGTGCCATCGACATTGCCTCTGGCAAGCTTTATTCCCGCGGAAGGCTCGCACGCCGTCGCGCCGAAAGTCGGTGAGCCGTCGGAGGATGGACTGAAGGCGTTCGTTCGCAGCGTGCGAATGGCCGGCGTGCAGCCCGACGCGGGATCTCGCTCTTCCGGATTTGAAGCCGATCTTTCGCGGCGGCTGTTCCAGTCTTATGCGCCGGCTGACGCCTCGCCCGCATGGCACTTGCCGACGATCCGCAAGGACTTTCCCATTCTGGACCAGCAGGTCCACGGCAAGCCGCTAGTCTGGTTCGACAACGCCGCCACGACGCAGAAGCCGCAGAGCGTGATCGACGCCGTGGCAAGCTACTATGCGCACGACAACTCGAATATCCATCGCGGGGCCCACACGTTGGCCGCCCGTGCGACGGACGCCTACGAGCAGGCGCGGCAGAAGGTGCAGACTTTCATTGGCGCAAGCTCCGCGAAGGAGATCATCTTCGTTCGCGGCACGACCGAAGGCATCAACCTCGTCGCCCAGACCTACGGCCGCAAGTTCCTGCAGCCCGGCGACGAAATCGTGCTTTCCACCTTGGAACACCACGCCAACATCGTGCCGTGGCAGATGATCGCCAAGGAAAGAGGCGCCTTGCTGCGCGTCATTCCCGTCACGGACCGGGGCGAAGTGATGCTCGAGCAGTACCAGGCCCTGCTCGGTCCGCGGACGCGGATCGTCTCGCTGTCGCAAGCCTCCAACGCCCTGGGCACGGTGCTGCCGGTTGCCGAAATGACGCAGATGGCCAAGCGTTACAACGCCCGCGTGCTGATCGACGCGGCGCAGTCGATCGCCCATATGCCCGTGAACGTGCAGCAGTTGGATTGCGACTTTTTCGCCTTTTCCGGGCACAAGATTTTCGCGCCGACGGGCATTGGCGCGCTTTACGCCAAGGAAGAGCTGTTGGAAGTCATGCCGCCGTGGCAGGGCGGCGGCAGCATGATCCGCAACGTGACTTTCGAGGAGACGACCTATGCCGATCCGCCCGCCAAGTTCGAGGCGGGCACGCCGAACATCGGCGGCGCGGTGGGCCTGGGCGCCGCCCTGGATTACGTCAACCGCCTCGGCCTGGCAAACATCGCCCGGCACGAGCACGAATTGCTGGAATACGCCACGGGGCTGCTCTCGGCAATCAAGGGGCTGAGGATCATCGGAACGGCGCCGGCGAAGGTGGGCGTGATCTCGTTCGTCCTGCAAAATCGCCGCACGGAAGACGTCGGCCGCATGTTGGACCAGGCCGGCATCGCCGTCCGCGCTGGCCATCACTGCGCACAGCCGACGATGCGGCGGTACGGTGTCGAATCGACCGTGCGTCCGTCGTTTTCGCTCTACAATACCAAAGAGGAGATCGACCGGCTGGCAGATGCCGTCCGAACGCTGTCGATTCAGTAGTTGTTGTACCGGAGCAGGACGGTTCTACGCTAAGCGCGCCGATTCCACAACTTGTACGTTTTATAGCCGCCGCCGAGATTCGCTGCCGAATAGCCTGCCTGCTTGAGAATCCGCGTCGCCAAATAGCCGCGCTGGCCAACCTGGCAATAAACGGCGATGTCGCGGCCGCGCGGAACCTCGTTGAGGCGGCCCCGCAACTCGTCGACAGGAACGTTTACCGCGCCGGGAATGTGCCCTTGGGCGAACTCCTGCGGGGTCCGCACGTCCAGGAGCAGCGGCCGATTCTCCGGCGAAAGCGCCAGCACGGCATCGAGATCGGCTTGCGGATGGTCGCCGCGCAGCAGGCCGGCGGCGACGAATCCGGCCATGTTAACCGGGTCCTTCGCGGAGCCGAATTGCGGCGCATAGGCCAATTCCATCTCCTCCAGGTCGAAGACGGTCATGCCGGCCTGAATGGCGACTGCCAGAACGTCAATTCGCTTATCGACGCCCGCGCCGCCGACGGCCTGGGCCCCCAAGACGCGACCGGAGGCGGGATCAAAGAGCACCTTGAGCGCCATCGCTTCGGCGCCGGGATAATAGCCGGCGTGATTGTTCGGATGCACGTAGACTTTGCGGTAAGGACGATTGGCACGATGCAGGACTTTTTCCGACGCGCCGGTGATGGCGGCGGCGAGGCCGAAGAGGCCGACGATGGCCGTGCCCTGCGTGCCGCGGTATCGGACATTCCGGCCGAAGACGTTGTCCGCGGCGATGCGCCCCTGCCGGTTGGCGGGACCGGCCAGCGGCACTTGGACCGGATCGCCGGAAACGTAGTCGACAACTTCGATGGCGTCGCCGACGGCATAGATGTCCGGGTCGCTTGTCGCCAGATATTCGTTGACGCGGAGCCCGCCCCGCTGCCCGACGGCAAGTCCGGCATCGAGGGCCAACTTGTTTTCGGGACGAACGCCGACGCCGACGATCGCCAACTGCGCCTGCAATCGCAGCCCAGACTTGAGATGCACATCGAGCCCTTCAGCCGCCCGTTCGAAGCGCGCCACGGAATCGCCCAAATGCACGGTCACGCTGTGCGCGGCCAGCGCTTCGGCAAGCGGCGTCGTCATTTCAATATCCAGCGGAGGCAAGAGTTGTTCCTGCAATTCCACGAGCGTCGTGGCGATGCCGCGGGCTACCAGGTTTTCGACCATCTCCAGTCCGATGAAACCTGCGCCGACGACGACCGCTTGCCGAACGCCCTGGTCGATCCGGGACTTGATTGCGTCGGTATCATTCAGGTTCCGCAGCGTATGGACGCCGGGCAAGTCGATGCCGGGAATCGGCGGGACGACCGGCGAGGCGCCGGGCGAGAGAATCAGCTTGTCGTAGCTTTCTTCGTACTCGCGGCCAGTGGCAAGTTCGCGGACGCGCACCTTCTTCGCCGCTCGGTCGATGGCCTCGACCAAGGCCAGCGTACGGACGTCGAGGTTGAAGCGTTCGTGCAAACGCCAGGCGGTCGTCACGAGCAGTTTGTCGCGCTGCGAAATCGTGCCGCCCAAATAATACGGCAACCCGCAGTTGGCGAACGATACGTCCGCGCCGCGCTCGAAGAGTATGATCTCGGCCTCTTCGGACAATCGCCGCGCGCGGGCTGCCGCCGAGGCGCCGCCCGCGACGCCGCCGACGATGATGAGTTTCATGCTATTTGTTCCACGGCATACGGGCCAATAGCATGCCCATGCCGCAGGTATCCGTAATGCCGGCGAAGACTAGACCGGCGCCGACAAAGGCGGAGAGCCCGATCAACGGATAATACCACAATGATCCAACCGCGCCCGCAAGCACTAGAGAGCCGGCGGCGATGCGCACCTGCCGCTCCAGCGAGATCGTCTTCTTGCCGCGGACAACGGGCAAGCCCGCGGCGATGCAGGCGCTCGTTCCACCCTCGATGCTGATTACATTCTCGAATCCGGCCTTGATGAATTCCTCGCAGGCCTTCGCGCTGTGCACGCCGCCTTTGCAAATCAGGTAGAGCGGCTCGCTGGCCGCCCCGTTGCGGGCCGTCATGAGGCCTACCGGATCGAGTTGATCCAACGGAACGTTCCGCGCGTTCTCAATATGGACCTCGCGGAACTCGGCCGGTGTGCGAACGTCGATTAGGGCAGTCTTTCCCGATCGGTTAAGCTCGGCAAACTGCGATGGCGAAATGGTTTTAATGCTCATATTATTCCTCCTGAATTCCAGTCTTCAATTCTAACGCCTCTCGGCAAAACGACCAATGCGGAAATTAGCAACACGACATTTCGCGGGGCTGCACCTGGCGGGTCGGTTACTCGCGATACTGCGTCCAATCGATCTTCAGCTTGCGCATTTTTCCGCGAAGTGTGTGCGGGTTGATTTTCAACAGCCGCGCAGCGCCGCGGGCGCCTTCGATTCGCCCGCCGGCCGTGCCAAGAGCCGCTTCGATGTGCCGGCGGATGATTTCGTCCAACGGCTCGATTTCGGCCGCCGGTTTTGGGCCTTGCGGCAAGGACGGCGCGGCTTGCGCGACGGCCGGCCTTTGCGCGGACGGAAGCGAGGGCACACCCAGCGATTTGGCCACCTCCAATTGCTTGCCGTCGCCGAGGATTGCCGCGCGGTCAATCACCGTGGCCAGCTCGCGGACGTTGCCCGGCCACGAGTAACCGACCAGAAGTTCAATGTCTCGCGACGTCGGTTCAACCGCAAACAAGCCAAAACGAGTCGCCGCGCGCTTTGCGAAGTGCCGGGCCAGCTCCGGTATGTCCTCGCGGCGCTCGCGGAGCGGCGGAATGACGACGGGAAACACGGCCAGGCGATACCAGAGGTCCTCGCGGAACTGACCCGCGGCAACCATCGCGGGCAGGTCGCGGTGGGTGGAGGCGATGATCCGCACGTCGACGCTGATCGGCCGCTGTCCGCCCACGCGATCCAACCAGCCGTCTTGCAGGATTCGCAGCAGGCGGACCTGCGCGGCCAGCGGCAGCTCGCCGAGTTCGTCCAAGAGGAGCGTGCCGCCGTCGGCCCGCTCGAACCAGCCTTGCCGCGTCTCCGTCGCGCCGGTGAAGGCGCCTTTTTCGTGGCCGAACAACTGCGAGTCGATCAGTTCGTGCGGAATCGCGCCGCAGTTAACGCGGATGAACGGTCGATCCGCGCGCTTGGAGCCGTTGTGGATTGCCCGTGCCACGACTTCCTTGCCGGAGCCGGTTTCGCCGAAGATGAGCACGGGCACGTCGGATTTCGAGACCAGGCCGATTCGCTCCATGACGCCGCGGAGTCCGCTGCCGATGCCGACGATTGTGTCGCCCAGGTTCTCGCGGCCCAGCCGCTTCAGCAGCGAGCGTTTGTCGGCTTCGGCCGCTTCGCGGAGCGCGGCCATTTCGGCCACGCGGCGATCGTTTTCCAACGCCACGGCAAACGGCTCCAGCAGCACTTGCGCCAGTTGCACGTGCCGGGTCTGGAACGCCGCCCCGTACGGCGCGACGATGACGAGCACACCGAAGCGGTCACCGCTCAGCGCCAGCGGCCCCAAGAGCACGTCGGATTTGATCGGCTTCGGCGGGACGAGCGCGAGCAACGGCTCAGCACCGCGCTCGTGACAGTGCAACACCTTGCCCGCGCGGCACCAATCCAAGATCGCCGCCATTTGGCCGGGCGGACAATCGCTGCGCACGTCGGGCGGCGGCCCAATGGCACTCGGGTTCCCCACGGCCACCGACTCAACGCACTGCCGCTGGGGGTCGATGCGGCGCACGAAGATCCTCTCGATCAGCAAATGCTCCGCCAAGAGCTCCGAGATGCTTGTGGCGGACTGGCTGATCTCAATATGCCGACAGGCCTCGCGCCAGACGTCCAGCAAGAGTTCGCGATATTCGTCCATGTTTTTCCAGTAAATAGCACAGTTACACTAGTATAGGTGATAGCTACGTCCACTGTATATGCTGGTCTCTCCAAGAGCCTTGTTGGAATAGCCGTTATAATCCAGAGAAATCCAGCAAATTTGGTAGCGAGACAACGTGAAACGCAAATGACGGGTCGAAACCAAGGAAAATCAGCACTAGCATCAGCAAGATGCTGTACTACATCGCGCTTCTTGACGGTGGCCGGATGGCGCCGTTATCATTATCCCTTCGCGGTACGTTTCCTTTCCAATAGACCGAGCGAGTTATGCAAATATTCATCGATACGGCCGACATTGCCCAAGTTCGCGAGGCAGTCAGTTGGGGCATCGTGGACGGTGTTACCACCAATCCGACCCACGTTTCCAAGACTGGTCGGCCGGCTAAGGATGTTTACCGGGAGATTTGCGCTGCCGTCAAAGGACCGGTCAGCCTGGAGACGGTCGGCCTGGACGCCGCCACGATTGTCTCAGAAGGCAAGGAACTGGCGAAGGTCGCGGACAACGTCGTGGTGAAAGTCCCTCTCATGCGGGAAGGATTGATGGCCGTCCGCCAGTTGAGCGACTTGGGAATCAAGACGAACGTTACAGTCACTTTTTCGCCGCTGCAAGCCCTGCTGGCAGCCAAGTGCGGCGCGACCTACATCAGCCCTTTCGTCGGACGGCTGGACGCGGTAGGGCACGTCGGCATGGACTTGGTCCGCCAGATCATGACCATTTACGGCCACTATCAGTATTCAACGAAAGTGCTCGTAGCCGCCATCCGCCATCCCTTGCATGTCCTCGAGGCAGCGCTGGCGGGCGCCCCCGTGTGTACGATGAGCTACGACGTGCTCAAGCAGCTCTATGATCACCCGCTGACCGATATCGGCATCGACCTCTTCCTGAAAGATTGGGCGAAAGTGCCGCACTAGGAGGAGCGGGTTGCACTTTGCCGGAATTAACGATTTTGCCGAAGAATTCCGATGTAGGATGTGGGGGGTCGGAGTATGCGCAGTCAGACAGCATCAATAAGGCTTTGCAAGGCGCCCGCCACAATTGTCCTCTTTGCCGCGGTTTTGTGCGGTTCAACGGCTTGGGGACAACAAGACAGGCAAACGGACAATGTTCTGGACGAACACAGCGGCGCGTCATGGGCGAGGCAGCCGATTCGACCGCTCGTCAACGACAAGCAAGCCGCCGGGCTGCCAACGCCTAGTTCGCTAATGCCACATGCGGGCGACTACGTCTCCAGCGAGAGATACTATTACGAAATTGTCTACATGCCGCTGCAAACCCGGATCTACGTTTACGACCACAAGTTTCGACCGGCCGGCGCTGAAGGACGTTCGAGTCCAGATGACGGTGCAAATGCCCAACCAGCCGGGACCGCAGAAGGTGCAATTCCAGTATGTTCCCGTGCCGCAAGGTTCGACGGAACAAGACTTTGTGGCGGCCAATTTCGATATCCGACCGTTGCAGGACCAGGAAGCCAGCATCACTCTTGAACTGAATCGCCTCACGGACACGGTCGTTTTGTCGCCATACTATGCCCATTTCAGCGTCCGGCCGTATTTGGCCAAGGCCTTGGTGACTTCCGCCGACAAGGACGCCATCGCGCGACAAGGCAGGTGTCCGGTGACCCGTGCGCCATTGGGCAGCCGCGGCGCGGTCGTGAAGGTCTACATCGCCGAGTTCCCGCTCTATTTGTCGGGCGACGACTGTATCGCGGCGGTTGCCCAGGCGCCGCAGCGGTTTGTTCCCCAGGCGCCTCCGCCGCCGGTTAATCTCGCGCTTGCTCCCGCGCTAACACTTTGCCGCCGCTGGATTCTTGACGTACCGACTCCGAATGCTCCACATATACGCCGCGGCAGCGATCATTAGTACGAGCGTCCGCGGCTCGGGAACGGGCGCGGGCGGCTGCGCGGCGACTTCTGCCGGCACAACCGCATCGAAGGCGCCGAGGTCGCTGCCGACGGACAAGCTCGAACCGTCGGCGAGCGCCTCGTTGTTGGTGACGACAAGCGTGCCGTCCAGCACGAACGTGCCGCCGCCGTAAGTGTTCGTGCCGCTGAGGAGGAGCGTGCCCGTACCGACCTTCGCCAGGCTGCCGCCGGACCCAGAGGGTGCCCCGCTATCGCTCAGGCTACCAGAGAACGTCGTGTCGGCGTTGTTGAGTCCCACGGTCAAGGCCGACGACGCCGGATTGCTGCCGGCTGTCTGCGTGAACGCGCCCTCGCCGCCGTCGCCGACGATCTCGTTCGCGGCGGTGAGCAGGCCGCCGCCTTGGGTATACGAACCGAAGCTGAAAGTCCCCACCGACAAGCTGGTAGAGACGGAGTTGGTGCCGGTGCTATGCGTAAAGTTGCCGCCCGCCTGGTAGCCGATATCTTCCGTCACCGTGGAAAGCTGCCCGCCGCTGAGGTTATAGAACCCGCTCTGGCCGGGATTGTATCCCAGGATAAATGCGCTCAAAGGGCTGGCTGTCACGTTGTTGACGCCGGCCATTTGATAGACCGCAGCGCCGCCGGGTCCGCCGACGTACTCGTTGTTGGCCGGCAGTGTGCCGCCGGCCACTTGCAGCGTGCCCCCGCCGGCAACGACATTGCCGCTGAAGGTGTTCGCGGCGGAGGCGACGTCGAGTGCCGGCACGTCGAAGCAGTCGGCGTCCGACCCTGCCGCGCGCCCCAAGCCCCGCCGCGGGTCGCGTTTCTGGCGTCGTTCTTCGCGACGCTTGGCGAGCGACTTCTTCGCGGTCATCACTACCAGCACTCGCCACAGCTCGTTGCGGTCGGCCAACTGTGGAAACTGGCCGGCACGAGTCTTGCGGTAGAAGACGTCCAGCACGGCGATCGCCACGTCTTCTTCGTCGGCAGCATGCAGCCGTTTGCCGCCGAGCTTCTTCCGCGCCAGCAGAACCAGCCGCGTAAAATAGCGGCCCCAAATCCGCTCCGCCGCTTCGGAGTCGCCAGTCCGCAGCTTGCCAAGCCAGGTAGTAATCGAATCGTTCGCCGGCATTCTCGATGTGAGGGGGTGGCCTTTATTCTACCATCGAACTATCACGCCCCCAACTTGCCTGCCGCTTACCGCCAACTAAGATGGATAATGTGCAGGGATGGACCCCGCGGCCACCGTTACTACATCACGCCCCCCGGCTAGGGAGTCTCGTCATGCCCCTCTTGGAAAACTCGGTCACGCAGTGGATCGACGGACTGAAGGCGGGCGACGAGGCGGCCGCCGCCAGGCTTTGGGGACGTTATTACCAACGTTTGAAAGCCTTGGCCGGAAAACGGCTTGGCGATTTCCCGCGGCGGGCAGCCGACGAGGAAGACGTGGCCCTCAGCGCCTTCCAAAGTTTCTGCCGCGGCGCCAAGGGCAACCGCTTTCCCGATCTTCGCGACCGCGATGACCTATGGCGATTGGTCGTCTGCATTACGGAGCGGAAGGCTTACAAGCAATTGAGGCATGAGACTTGCGCGAAACGAGGCGCCGGGCAGGTAGCGGGCGAATCGGCGCTCTCGCGCGCGAAGACTTCCGGCGGGCACCCGCGCAGCGGGTCGGCCGGAATCAATGGAGTAGCCGACCCGGAGCCGACTCCAGAATTCGTTTCCGAGATGTGTGACGCGGTACACTGGCTTTTCGAGCGTCTGGATGACGACGAATTGCGGCAGATTGCGCTGGACAAGTTAGACGGCTACTCGAACGAGGAGATCGCCCGACGGATCGGGCGCGCGGTGAGCACCGTCGAGCGCCGCTTACGGCTCATCCGCAAAACCTGGTTGCAGGAATTCCCGGATGCATGACGCGGCCGACGACCCACTGCCGACCCACTGCGTGGGTGTCCCGTGCCCCGGAGCGACGCATGAGTCGCCTGGCTCGTCGCTGGACCAGGACAAGCTTGTGGATCGGCTCTGCATCCGCTTCGAAGATGCATGGCGGGGCGGACCCGGCACGCCAGGCGCCGCCCGCCCCAAGTTCGACGATTTTCTGGCCGAAGCCCCACCCGGCCAACTGCCCGCCTTGCTCCGCGAACTGCTGACCATTGAGTTGCACTACCGCCGCGAACGCGGAGAAACGCCGACGCTGGACGAGTGTAGCGCGGAACATCCGGGGCTAGATTTTGGCCCGCTTGCCGACCTGTTCGGGGGCGTGCGGCAGTCCAATCCGGCGGGCCTTACGGGAGCGGGGGCCGAATTCACCGAGCACGTTTCGCTGCCGCCGCCCGCACGCCGACCACTCGTACCGAGCGCTGCCCGCCCGGACTGCGCGCCGCCGACCCACTGCGCGGGTGCCCTGACCGCGCATTGGCGACTACGAATTATTGGAGGAGCTTGCCCGCGGCGGCATGGGCGTGGTCTACAAGGCCCGCCAGATCAGCCTGGGACCGACCGTGGCCGTGAAGATGATCCTGGCCGGAAATCTCGCCACGAAGGCCGACCACGATCGCTTCCATTGCGAGGCCCAGGCCGCCGCCCTGTTGGACCATCCGAACATCCTCCCGGTCTTCGAAGTCGGGGAGCAATCTGGGCAACATTACTTCTCGATGGGCTACGTCGATGGCCCGAGCCTGGCGGCAAAGCTGGCTGAGGGACCGTTGCCGCCCGGCGAAGCGGCGGAGCTGGTGGCCACTGTCGCCGAGGCGGTCGAATATGCGCACCGGCAAGGCGTTATCCACCGCGACATCAAGCCCTCGAACATACTTCTGGACAAACACAGTCGTCCCCGCGTGACAGATTTCGGCCTGGCCAAGCGCCTGGACGGCGACAGTCAGTTGACGACGACTGGGCAAATCCTGGGTACGCCCAGCTACATGGCGCCCGAGCAGGCGGCCGGAGAGATCACTTCGGTAGGCCCCGCAGCCGACGTCTATGCTTTCGGCGCGCTGCTCTACGCGGCGCTCACCGGTCGTCCGCCGTTTCAGGCGGCAACCCCGCACCAGACAATGCAGCAAGTGCTCGCTCGCGATCCGGTGGTCCTGCGGCAACTGAATGCGGCCGTGCCGCGCGACCTGGAAACCATCGCCCTGAAATGCCTGGAGAAAGCGATACCGCGGCGTTATGCGACGGCCCAGGCCCTGGCCGACGACGTGCGGCGCTACCTTGCCGGCCGGCCGATCGAGGCTCGGCCCGTGGGCCGCTGGGAACATGCCTGGCGATGGTGCCGTCGCCAGCCCGTCGTAGCCGGGCTGATTGCCGCCGTAGCGCTCTCGCTGGTGGCCGGCATCGTGGCGTCGTCGCTGTTTGCAGCCGGGTCGTACCGGGAGGCGCGATGCGCCCAGGACAACGAGCAGCAAAGCAATGTGAATCTTTACCGTGCCGAGGCCGCCGAAACGGCCGCGCAGCACGACTTGGCGCAGGCGCTTTCAGCGCAAGCTCGCCTGGCGAGCAGGAGCCGTAAGCCCGGCCAGCGGTTCGAGACCCTGGCGGCCATCGGCAAGGTCCGCCAGATCGAGGGTCCGTCGCGCAAGCTCGCCGACGAGGCCGTAGCCGCGCTTTGCATGGCCGATCTCGTCGTCGACCGGCAATGGCCCGGCGCCGCAGGGATTCTACACGGCGGCCTTTGCTCCCCGCTTGGATGTTTACGCCCGCTGCGACGCGGACGGCAACATCAGCGTCCGCCGCGTCGAGGGCGACGCCGAAATCGCTGCCTTCAAGACTGGCTATCGCGTCGATGCATACGGCGGCATGGAATTCAGCCGGGATGGGCGATATCTCGCGCGACAACCTACAACGACCCGGTCGGTTCGCGGTTGTTCCGCGTCGACGTTACGCCGGCGGTGATGATCCTCAACGATCGCCATCTTGCTTTGGCCTTCAGTCCCGATAGCCGGAAGTTTATCGCGCAGTATCCCGGAAACGAGTATCGGCTTTGCGAGTTGCCCTCGCGGAAAGTACTCAAGCGTTTCACGTTTCCAGGCGCCGATGACGAGCTTCATCGCATTTACTGGAATCCCCGCAAGCCGCAAATCGCCATAGTGCGCCGTGGAGGCTGGCGACTTGCGGACCTCGAAACGGGCGTGCAACAAGCGGAATGCAGCGTGCCGGGCCGCATCGGCACGGTGGCTTGGCATCCGAACGGGCGGTACTTGGCAATCACCACGGAAGACCCGCCGACGAAAATTGATATCTTCGATACGTTGACCGGCCGCGTCGTGGGGGGATGGACTGGAATGCCTACGGCGGGCATTGTGCCGACGTTCAACCATGCCGGCGACTTGCTGGTTACGAACGACTGGTTACACGTTCGGCGGCTTTGGGAGCCGGCCTCCGGCACGGAATTGCTTCACGTGCCGGCCGACGATCGAAACTTCTTCCTGATTGGCCTTGACGACCGCCATGCCGCGTTCAACTTCGAGGGTCAGGATTTGCAAACGCTGCGGATCGCCGCCGGCGCGGAGCGGACATTCGCGTCAACGTCGGGCGCTACCAGCGCGGCAGGCATGTATGGCGAGCCGATCGAGCCCAGTCTGGACGGCCGTCTGCTGGCTATTGCGTCGTCCACCGGCGTGGCGCTGGTCGATGCCCGCAGCGGTTTTGAGTTGGCAACAGTTCCTGACGTTGAGCCCGCTGGATTCGATGCCGCCGGCGCCCTGTTGACGGCAGGGACTGGCGGCGTTCATCGCTGGTCCTTGGAACGGGAATCCCAAGGTCAAATCCTGCGGGTGAAACGCCCTGAAGCACTTTTCGATCATGCCAAGATCGTGTCGTGTTTTTCCGTCAGCCGCAATGGAACCGTCATCGCCCTTGCCAACGCGCATTCCAACATCGGCGCAGTCGTGCTGCGTCAGCCCGTGCCGGGCGGAGAAGTGCAGCAGGTCGTCGCCGGTCCGCAATACGATGTCCGCCACGTCGCACTCAGCCCGGACGGAAATTGGGTCGCGGCCGGTTGCTTTTTGGATGCCCGCGATAAGCTTACCAATGCCAAGGTTTGGGATGCTCGGAGCGGGGAACTAAAAAAGACGCTGCCAGTGGGTTCCGCAGTGTGGGTCTGGTTCTCGCCGCGCGGGACGTGGCTGGCTACGCTGAGCCGATCCGACGGGGAATGCAGGCTCTGGCGGACGGGATACTGGGAGGCCGGGCCCCGTTTTTTGGACGCGACCGAAATCGCCTTTTCCTCAGACGAGCAGATTCTGGCTGTGGGCAGCAAGGCGGGGCGAATTCGGTTGTACGAGACGGCTACCGGGCAGAATTTCGCCACGCTGCCGGCCACAGAAGGGACGGAAGTTTGCCCCCGCGCGTTTTCGCCGGACGGCACGCGCGTTTATGCCAAGGTGCAGTTTGACACGCGGATCCACGCGTGGGACCTGCGGCAGATTCGCGACGGCTTGCGCGAACTTGGCTTGGACCAGGGTTGGCCTGAGTTTCCGCCACCGCAAGCGAATGACATCGAGCCGCCCATCATACAACTCGAAACGGCAGGTTCACCTCCATAGCCTTTTCGTCCTGCCCCGTATCGCGCGGCTCGTCATGCAGAGATTCAAGGATCCGATCGCTTCTTCCTCCGGCGCGATTGCCGGGCCGGCCACTTGCCGGTCGAAGAACTTCAGCACCGTTTCGGGCAAGAACCGCGTCCGCTGGGCGAAGCCGTAACGATCGCTGACGCCGGGCCGGTAGGAATGGTAATAGCGCATCGGCGAGAGCACGTAGAGCCAGTTCCTCGCCCGCGTCAAGGCGACGTAGAACAGCCGCAGTTCCTCCTCGACGCTCGCACTGTCTTTCGTCGACATGTCCGAAGGGATGTTGCCGTCGGCGGCGTGGATCACGTAGACGGCGTCCCACTCCAGCCCCTTGGCCGAGTGAATTGTGCTGAGGACCAGATAATCGTCGTCCAGCACGGGCGGGCCGGCGAAATCCTGCGTCGAGTTAGGCGGGTCGAGCGCCATTTCCATCAGCATCCGCCGGCGGCTGCGGTAGCGGCCGGCGATCTGCTCAAGTTGCTCAAGATCGCGCAGCCGCGGCGCGGCCTGGTCGTAGTTCATCTCCAAAAGCGGCGCGTAGAACTTGCGGACGCGATTCACCTGCGCCGGCAGCGTGTCGCCGTCGCGAACCAGGCCTTGCAGCAGAGCGATCATCTCCGGCCAGAGCTTCGCGGCGCCGGCGGGCGGTTTCCAGTCGGCCCAAACAGAGAAATCGCCTCCGGAATTGGCCAGCATTTCGCCAAGCTGCCGCGCCTTGGCCGGGCCGACGCCCGGCATCAACGGCAAGAGCCTCGCGGCGGCCACTTCGTCGCGCGGATTCTCGGCCAGCCGCAAGAAGGCCATCAGGTCCTTCACGTGCGCCGTCTCCACAAACTTCAGGCCGCCATACTTGTGAAACGGAATGTGCCGTGCGGCTAGTTCCGCCTCCAGCATCATGCTGTGGTGCGACGCGCGGAAGAGCACCGCTTGCCGCCGCAAGGCGACGCCCGCCTCGCGGTGCTCCAGAATCTTGCCGATGACATAGTTCGTCTGCTCGTCCTCGTCCTCGCACGTGACTTGCGCCGGCAACTGGCCTTGCTCGCGCTCGGTCCAAAGGTTTTTGGCGAAACGCTCGGCGGCCAGCGCGATTACGCGGTTCGTGGCGTCCAGGATCGGCTGCGTGCTGCGGTAGTTCTGCTCCAGCCGTATGACCTTGGTGTCCGGAAAACGTTCGGGCAGGTCGAGGATGTTGCGGACCGTGGCCGCGCGGAAGGAGTAGATCGACTGGGCATCGTCGCCCACGACGGTTACGCCTTGGCCGTCCGGCGATAGGCCATAGACGATCTCCGCCTGAAGTACGTTGGTGTCCTGGTACTCGTCCACGAGCACGCAGTCGAACATCTTGCGGAGGATCGGCGCGGCCTTTTCGTCTTCAAGCAGCCCGTGCCAATAGAGCAACAGATCGTCGTAATCCAGCACGCCGCAGGCCTCTTTGCGATCGACGTAGGCGTCGAAAAGCCGCTTCAGCTCCGCGCCCCACTGCAGGCACCAGGGGAAGTGTCGCGGCAGGGCGTGTTCGAGCTTTTCGCGGGCGTTCACGCAGCGGCTGTAGATGTCGATGCAGGTGCCCTTCTTGGGGAACCGCTGGTCCGTTTTGGCCAGACCAAGCTCCGTGCGGACGACGTTCATCAGGTCTTCGGCATCGGCCCGGTCGTGGATGGTGAAGCCCGGCGGCAGTCCAATCGCCTTTCCGTACCGGCGAAGCAGCCGAGTGGCGACGGCATGGAACGTACCGCCCCAGAGCTTGCCGACTTGGAAGCGTGCCGTGCCGGCGTGCTCCTCGCGCTCGCCGAAATGCGCGTCGCCGTTTCCATCTCGCGGAGCGACACGAGTATTTTCTGCATCCTGGGAAGCAGGATGACCGCGATCCGCCGCCAACTGCCGAAGCAGATTGTCGACGCGGCGAAGCATCTCCGCCGCCGCCCGGCGCGTGAAAGTCAAAAGCAGGATGCGTCCCGGGTCGACGCCGCGGGCAATGAGCCAGGCAACGCGGTGGACCAACGTGGCCGTTTTGCCGGTGCCTGCGCCGGCCACGATCAAAAGCGGGGGACCGTGCTGCGCAGTGCGCCCCGCCATGCGTGGCGGCTTCGCGCTGCTGCGGATTAAGCCGCTTCAGGAGGTCGTCGATCGATTGGGTTTGCTTCATGCGGTTCCCGTCTTGCCAGAACCAATTATCTCAATTTGGCAGCCTGTCGGATAGAGGGAAAGCCGCGCAGCAGGCCGCAAAGCTGACCGCGGTATGACGGACGCAGAATACGTATTTGCCATCAGTCCGGTTCGTGCAGACATTCTTGCCGGAAATTCCTGTCAAAACGGAGCGTTGGAATAAGTGCCCCCGTTGACATTCGTGTTCTTGCGTGCCATTCTGGATAGGCCGGCTGCCGCGCAGCAGGCATCATCATTTCACGGAGATTCGTATGTCGTTTGATTCCTCTCGGTCCTGTCGTTGCTTTGCATGGTTGCTAGCCGGAGCATTGCTGGCGACGGCGGGCTGCTCGTCATCGCCCGACAAGGAAGCCGGCTCCGCCGGCACCTCGTCCGCGCCGGTTGCCAAGCCGCCGGTTGCCGGTGAAAACGCCGATACTTCGACCGGTCCTTTGACGTTTGAGTCCGAAAGCAAGTCGCACGATCCGGTGCCCGAGCCGTCGCTTACACCGCCGCCGAGTCCGCCGGGAGCGGGCACGCTTAATAAGTCCAGCTCGGATTCCGCCGGCCTTACGTTGCCGCCCGATCTGCCTCCTCCTTCGCCATCGGCGGCGCCGAAGAGCACGGCGAAGCCGGCGCCGCGGAAGCCGGGCGAACCCGAACTCGCGATTCCAAAAAAACCCGATTGATCGCTTGCGGACTGCTGATTGCGTACGCCTTTTTCGGCTGTGTCTATTGGCTGTGGATGCTCGTCGGCACGGTTCGGGTGGTGCGTGCCGTGCCCATGCTTGCGGATGCCGCGCCTTCCGCGCCCGATTCGTGGCCGCCGCTGTCTGTCGTCATTCCGGCGTGCAACGAGGCGGCCACGCTCGAAGCGGCGCTGGGTTCCGTGTTGCGGCAGGATTATCCCGGTCTTGAGATCATCCTCATCGACGACCGCTCGACCGACGGCACGGCCGAAATCGTCGATCGCATGGCCGCTTTGGATCAGCGTATCACGGCGCTGCACGTGCAGGAGCTTCCCCAGGACTGGCTCGGCAAGGTCCACGCCTTGCATCTCGGCGCGGAAGGCCGGCGGCTCGTGGCTGCTGTTTACTGATGCCGACGTACATTATTCCCCAGGCGCGTTGCGCCAAGCGGTCGCCTACGCTTTAGGCCGCGAGCTTGACCTCTTGGCCGCGTTCCCAGAGATGTGGCGCAGCGGCCTGCTGGTTGACGCCTGCATCGCGCTGTTTTGCCGAGGGTTCATCGTCGTGGCCCGCCTTTGGGGAGTTGCCGATCCCAAGAGCGACGCCTTTGCCGGCATCGGCGCCTTTACTCTCATCCGCCGCGCCGCGTTGGAACGGACCGACGGCTTCCCTTGGCTGCGGTTGGAAGTGGGCGACGACATGGGCCTTGGCATGATGCTCAAACAATCCGGCGCCCGTTGCGGCCTGGTCAATGCCCGCGGCCTGCTGGGGCTGCATTGGTATCGAACGCTCGGCGAAATGGCGCATGGCGCCGAAAAGGCCTACGCTCCCGCCGCGCGATGCAGTTTGCTTCGGGCGGCGGTTCTCAGCGCGGCGCTCGTGGCCTTGGAATGGGCGCCGCTGGCGGCGCTGGCCGGCTGGAGCGTTCGCGGCCTACGCTGGTCCGGGCTGGCGATGCTCGCGGGCGCGGTCGCTTGTTGCGCCGTGCTTGCCGCCAGATGGAAAGTCCGCTTGTTGCCGGCCCTGCTTTTCCCGCTGGCCGCGCCTATCGTGGCGGCCATCATGCTTCGCAGCGGCTGGCTCGGTTTCCGCCGCGGGGGAATCATGTGGCGCGGCACGCTCTATTGCAAGGAACAACTGCTCGCCGGGCGGCGGCTGAAACTCTTGTGAATTGGCGGAGCGTCCCCCTTGCCGCCGCGCGGTGGGTCAATTAACCTACATTGCCATGAAAACGCTTTTTCCCATCGTGCTGCTGGTCTCCCTTCTTGCCGGTCAAGCCGACTCCCGCGACAAGATCGCCGACGCGGTGGTCAAAGTCTACTCGACGCTGCGAGAGCCGAATTACCTCCGCCCTTGGACCAAAGAGCCGGCCAAAGAGGTGTCGGGCACGGGTGTTATCATCGATGGCAAACGGATCCTTACCAATGCCCACGTTGTCAATCACGCCAGCCAAATCTTCGTGCAGGCCAACCAGACGACAGAGCGCGTTCCGGCGACGGTCAAGACGGTCGCCCCGGCGATCGACATGGCGATCATCGAAGTTGACGCTCCGGGATTCTTCGACCAGCATCCGCCGCTTCCCCTGGCCGACGACTTTCCCCCGCTGAAGCAGAGCGTAAGCGTGTACGGCTACCCGATGGGCGGCGAGCAACTGTCCATCACGCAAGGCGTTGTCTCGCGGATCGAGTGCGCCTCGGTCGGCTACGGCAACATGGCGGTGCGCATTCAGATCGACGCGGCCGTGAACCCCGGCAACAGCGGCGGTCCCGCGGTAGTCGATGGCAAGCTGATCGGGCTGGTCTACAGCAAGTTCGTCAGGGGCGAAAACATCGGCTACCTGCTGGCGGCGGACGAGGTTCGCATCTTTCTGCAAACGATCCGGCATGGACCGTATCTCGGCAAGCCGCAGATCCGCGACGCCCTGGCAACCACCGAGAATGCCGCATTGCGTGCCCGGCTGGGCCTCAAGAACGGGGCCGGATTGATGGTCATCGAGCCGGACAGCGACAAGCCGGACTATCCTTTGAAGCGCTGGGACGTCCTCTTGAAAATCGGCAACCTGCGGCTGAACTATCAGTATCTCGTCCCTAAGCTGGCCCGCGACGGTCGCGTGCGGCTGAGCGTCTGGCGAGACCGCAAACCGATCGACGTCGATCTGCCCGTCCGCGATCACAAGGACTACGTCATGCCGCCGCTGTTGGACAAGTATCCTC
Organism: uncultured Planctomycetia bacterium; assembly: GCA_963780045.1. GTDB lineage: Bacteria > Planctomycetota > Planctomycetia > Pirellulales > Thermoguttaceae > JANXQG01. The sequence goes on from CAVZZZ010000001.1 coordinate 1,207,834, forward strand.
GCTATTTCATTTTCGGCCCGATGGTCTTTACGCAGGTGACACAGGATTTGGCCGGGCCGATCTCGAGCTATGCCTTGTATACTTCCTTCTATCGCAGCCCGCTCGCGCCGCGGCTGTTCAAACCGCCCGCGTTTGCGGGAGAGGAGATCGTCGCCCTGACGACCTTGTTGCGGCACAAAACGTCCAAAGGCTATTCGCCGCCTGCGGTGTCGGTCGTGGCGAAAGTGGACGGCACGAAGGTCCGCAACTTGGCGCATCTCGTTGAGTTATTGCGCGACGCCAAAGGGGAGTTTGTCACGGTCGAGTGCGTCGGTCCCGTGGAGCCTTTGGTCTTTCGCCGCGCGGAAGACGTGGCGGCAACGGAGGAAATCCTCTCGGACGAATCGATCCGCAAGCAATACTCCGACGATCTGGAAGCCGTCTGGCACAAGACAAGTAAAACGAACTAATCAACCTTATGGAACGAACGCTGATTCTTTTGAAGCCCGATTGCGTCCAGCGCCGCCTGGCCGGACGCGTGTTCGCCCGGCTGGAAGACAAGGGACTGAACATCGTCGCGGTGAAAATGATGCGCGTGACGCCCGAACTGGCCAAGCGGCATTATGCCGAGCACGTTGCCAAGGGCTGGTATCCGAGCCTGGAGACGTTTATCACGTCGGGCCCGATCGTAGCGCTGGCGGCGGAAGGCCCCGAAGCGATCCGCGTCGTCCGCGAGATGGTTGGCGCGACCAACGCCCGCAATGCCGCGCCCGGAACGGTCCGCGGCGATTACGGCTGCAGCCGGCAAATGAACCTTGTCCACGCCTCCGACGGTCCCGAGTCGGCCGAGCGCGAATTGCAGATCTTCTTCCGCCCGGAAGAGCTCTGCGAATCGACGCCCGCGCTGCAGGCCTGGACGCTGGCGGAAGACGAGAGGTGACGGCCGGCGCAGCGCGAGGAGAATAAAGGGACAGAAACTGGAACCACAAGAATCGGGCGATTCAAGGCCGCGTTGCAAAATCGTGGCCTAAGGTCTATACTTAACCAACCACATTGATTAGCGCTCACTGAATGAGGCCGAGCACGGTCATGGGAAAGAAACCCGCTACATCGAACGGCAAAGGCCGACTGGAAGAGGCACTGGAAACGCTCATTCAAAGCCAAGCCGTGCTTGTTCAGAATCAGGCCCAATTCATAAGCCGCATGGCAGATATTGAACGCGAATCTGCCGAACGATTCGCTCGGATAGAGCGCGATATGGCGTCAATTCTCCGCGTGCTTGCGGAACATAGCCGATTGCTTGAACGTCTTCCCGAAGCTGTTCGTGCAAAAATCGGGTTCCAAGCAAGCGAGTAAGACTACCTCGTTACAACTTGGCCGCCGGTGTTTCCGCTTTGAGCTGGGCAATCATGTCCTCAGTCGCCGCCGCGACGGCATCCTGCCAGCGGTCGGCTGGAAAACGCTCTTTGTACGGTTTCGTCGCGTGGGCGAAGATGATTCCGCGGGAGTTGTTGATGATCGCGCCGCGGCCGTCGGCGTCGAAAGCCGCGGCGACGTCGGCCGCCGTGCCGCCTTGGCTTCCATAGCCCGGCACGAGGAACCACGTGTGCGGCATGACCGCCCGCAGTTCGGCAAGCTGTGCCGGATACGTGGCGCCCACGACGGCGCCGACGGCCCCGTACTGGCCGCCGCCGGCGGTCGTCGCGGCGAGGCGCTCGACGTACTCGGCCACGTGCAGGTAGACCGGCTTGCCGTCGGCCACAAGGTCCTGGATCATCCGTCCGCCGGGGTTGGAAGTCTTTACGAGTACAAAGAGGCCAGCCATCTCCGCGGCTGCGGCGTCTACAAACGGCTGCAAGCTGTCGTCGCCGAGGTACGGGCTGACGGTCAGAGCGTCCGCGCTCCACGGATTCTCCCGCCCCAGCCAGCCGCGGGCGTAGGCGGCGGCCGTCGTGCCGATGTCGTTCCGCTTGCCGTCCAATATTACCAGCAGGCCCTGCTCCTGGGCGTAACGAATGATCCTGCCAAGAACTGTCATGCCGGCCGGGCCGAGCTCCTCAAAGAACGCCGCTTGCGGCTTTACGGCCGCAACGCGCGGGGCAACCACGTCGATGATCTCACGGCAGAATTGCTCGTAGGCCGCGGCCGTTTTTTCCGGCTGCTGGGCATCGCCTTCCTGTAGAAATCCCGGCGGCAGCATATCGGCCCTGGGATCAAGCCCCACGAGCACCGGATTTCCGCAGCGGACCACCGCTGCTTCCAGGCGATCGGGGAATGCGAGCATGGTCCTTCCTTATCGACGCTATACGCGACATTCGTTCCGCGCGAACTGCGCAGCGATTACTGCCAGTATGGGCCGGATTGCGGCTCGTCTACGCTAAAGGCCGCAACCACATTCGGGCGGTACATGAAGACGAGCAGCAGAACGGGATATATCAATCCAATTAAGCCGCCGGCCACGCCGCCGATGGCGCCGCCAATCGCGCCTGCCGCCTCGGGTCCGCGACTGTGTTGTGCTTCCTCCATCAGCGGTCCGAAGAGAAAGAGATAATTAATGACCGTGCCAACCATGCCCATGATGATGGCGTAGACCCCATAGATTATTGAGGCTGTCCGCGCCCACGGCCGGAGTTGCAGCAGGCCAATTCCCGACGCCAGCACGGCGACGCTCGTCACCGAGCCCAAGACGACTCCCACTTTCATCCAAAGCATGAGAATCGGAGTGCGGCTGAATATCCGGATGGCCGGATTGCTCATGTCGGGCTGCGGAGCGAAGAACATTGCCGCCGAAAATACGATCGACAGCAGGCCGAGAGCGCCGAAGATGATATTGAGGACGCCGAAAACTGTCACCGAAGTTGGGCGGTTCATGATCGGTCCCTTAGGCTTGCGGTATTGTGTCGCCCGTGGACGTACAACACCCTGAGTTCCAGCCAAAACCCACGCGCCGCCATGCTAGCGGATTCTTCCGTTTTTGTCAATAATCCGCGGCAAGCCCCTTTGACAGGCTTTTGCCCGGCGGATATGCTTATTTGGACACCTCGGGGCGTGGCGCAGCCTGGCTAGCGCGTCTGAATGGGGTTCAGAAGGTCGCAAGTTCAAATCTTGTCGCCCCGACATTGTAAAGCCTTGCGTAGCAACGAGTTACGCAAGGCTTGCTTTTTGCGCCTACCGGCCGGAATCGCTTCGGTGCAATGCCGGTGCAATGCGCCGGGTCAATTCGGGTCGCTTTTTCCCTCCGGTGGCGGCGCCGCGGTCAGTGGGCAAACCGCTCCGGTGTACGATGGCGGACGAGCAGTAGGGCATCGTCGAGCAGGCTGTCGTCGAGTAGATCGTCGTCGAGCAACCGATGGACTGCCGGGAGGTAGGGCGGGGCCGGTCAAGCGGGTCGTCGAGCGGCAGGCAGTCGGCACCAGCAACAGGTCATCGAAACGACGGACGCGACGGCAGCGAGCGGACGGGCAGCGGCAGGCGGGCGACGCAATGAACGGCGGGACTCCGACGCGGCGGAAAACGAACCGTCTCCGGCCCTTCGCGGCGATACGGGCAGCGCCTATTCCCCTCCCACCGCGGAGGCAAAATCGGTGATAATATGGGCAAGGAGGTTTTGCGGTGATCGAAAAGGCTGAAATCATGGGCGCTTGCGGCGGGAAGGGCGCTGGTCAGGCCCGGATGGCGAGGAAGTGTTCAAGAACGCCGCGATTGCAGATTTCAAAGCGAAGGGCGTCAAGGATGCCGTCGCCGAGGCATGGACGGCAACCGATGCTGCGTTTCCGCCGCTAGGCGTCACTTCCGCCCCGGACGTGGCGGCGGCGGCGGGCAACGGGCAGACGATTGAACCGGCGTCGATAGTGGAGTCCGGCCCTACCCGTGGAAGGAATTGCCGGAGTCCGCGCCGTGGGTAAACCAGGTTGAATGGGTTCATCGCAACTACGCTCTGGTTGTGCAGCGAGCGCCGGGAACGCCGATCAAGCTCTGCTGGGAGCGCCAGATCGACGGGCCGCCCAGTTGGGCGCGGTATCGCTCATGGAGTTTGCGGCGGAACAGCGGACGATGTTTTTCCGCGACATCTTGCCGAAAGCAAAGGCAGCGAACAACGACTCGGAGCGGCAGGAGGCGCAGCGGCGGCATGATCGGATGGCGGAGGAGGAAATCGAGAAAGGCGCTTGAAGCACTGAACGAGCAGTTTGAGGCTGCCTTGGTGAAGGACGTGTCAGGGACTGTCAAGCAACGCACCCGCGAAATAATCGGAGGCTGGACGGCGCGATTCGCGATCACCGTTCCCGATGTCGCAATCGAGTCTTTGCAAGCCGGACTTGCGCACTTCATTCAGCAGTCAGCCGATGCCCTCGCGCGGATCGACGACCAGATAACGGCGGGGGCAAAGCGTGGAACGGTCCTTCCCAACTCTTGAACTCCCCCAGCGAGCTACTCGTCGCGACTGTCGTCGAAGAGGTCGTTGTTTATAAACAGGGCAATTCGACGATCCTTGTCAACTTGGCGTCGGTAATCCGATTCTTGATCGACGGCCAACCACATTCTTGCGTTCGCCTTATCAATCTCGTTACCTTTCTGCATCTTCTCGATCAGGGCAGCCATATTCTCGCGGCTCTCAGAGGGCTGTTCGCGGATAGTTTCGTGGCCGTCAGCCAGCTTACTGAGGAGGTGATGGGCCTTGCTCAATCGCTCCAAAAACGAACCCTTGTCCTCACACCCGCAGATATGCCAGGCGAGTCCGATTGAAAACCAGAAGAGTTCCTTGGGTCGGAAAGATTCGGACATCGGTCTGCTCCAGTTAGGGATTGTAAGCAACGCGTGTTATACCGGGTGCAAATATACCTCAGTTGGCGCAAGCCCGGTTTTTCTATCGCGCGGGCGGGCGGGCGCAGCGAGGGCAATTCAAGCCGGGGCAAGCACCTAGCGCGGGCTGGGGCGACCGGACTTTCTCAATAGGTACTCGCACGCTCCGATCTGCTCGTCGGCCATCCGGACCCACTTTTCGGGGGAATCGGGTGGTTCCTTGCATCGCACAAACGCCTTAATCGCTGCCTCGTACTTCCCTGACAACTTGTACGCGATGCCCATCTCGTACTCGCATACCTCGGTGGACATGCCGCGATGTGGATGTTGCCGGGCTAACTCAATTGCCTCCTGAAAAGCCTCAATCGCGTCGTCGTACTCCCCCAAAGCCCTATAAACCTGCCCCATGTCGAACTGGAGCAACTGGTCTGCTGGGTTGAGGTCGGCTGCGGTCTTGAAGTCCTTTAGTGCTGCCCTGGGATCCCCGAGATGGAAAAAAAAGCACGAGGCGCGCTCGCTAAAGCCGTCAACACAGTGCGGCGCAAGGCGCAACAAGTCGGTCGGCGGCGCGGCGCGCGTCGGCCCAATTCTCTAAAGCGCCGTGGCTCCGGCAGAGTTCTAGAAAAGCCGGGGCGAAGTCCGGTTTCAACTCTGCGACCTTCTGAAATGCCATAAGCGCCGCGGTACGGTACGTCTTTGCCTCCTCGCGTTTTGCATCGTCAATTGGGACTCCCCTGTCTGCCTGTGTGTCCATCTCCGACTTCAGCCAAAAGGCTTGGTTCTGTTGGAATTTAGCCCCGTAGAAAAAGGCTAGGTACTTGAATTCGCGCGGAACGGTTTGAATCGCCTTAACGATCATGTCCTCGGCTTCATCGACGCTCTTGAGCTTCATTTCCTTGAGTAGGAGTTCGTTGCTACCCGAAAACACGTTGAGCAGGTCCTCATCTTGCAATGCCTTCGCCGCGGCTGCATCTTTTCTGCAATTCAAGACTGCCCACGCATTCTCACGAGCGAAGTTCTCCTCGTCGAATACACTCCTTCCGCGCCATACCTCGCGCGGCTTGGGCGGCTTGTCGAGCAGCCGCAACACGTCGGCAGCGGGGACCGCGAAATTGAGGTTCTGTCCGCCGACACGGATGGACTTTGCAATACCGACAACTTTGCCGTTCGCTGCGAGTAGAGGCCCGCCGCTCGAACCGGGACTTATCGCCGCGCTGGTCTGCGACACGCGCCGGCCGTCCTCTTTCTCACGGATGCCGCTTACCAATCCCTCGCTCAACGTGTTTTCCAGTCCCAGCGGGCTGCCGATCGCATAGACCTTGGCCCCGACATTTGGCGGCACGCGCGATAATGCAATAGTCGCCGGCGGCTTCGCACCGGGAACCCAGCCGAGCAAGATCGCCAAGTCAGCGGCTTCATCTTCCTGGATCACTTCGCTAACGAAGCCCGCCGTTCCGTCGTACATCTTGATTTGAATGCCGGCCGCGGCTTCGATGACGTGATAGTTGGTCACGATGAAGGCTTGTTGCAAGCCTGGGCAGTCCTGCTCGAACGCTTGCTCGCGGGCTTTGCGGAATTCCTCGCCTTCCAGAGGGACCGGCTTATTCTTGCCGGCCGATGAAGCGGACGGTTCCATGCTGGCCTTCCAACGCTGGTAGAACGCACCTCGATGTTTGTAGTCTTTAGCCCCTGCGAAATACTTCTCTTCCTGGTCAACCCGGACGGGCTTGGTGAAGCGGTCGGCCAAAATGAATCCGGACCCGGTGGCTATAAGGAACTCGTCGTCGAAACGCGAGTTGTTGTAAATCCTCAATTTGACGACCGCGGGCGATGCGTGGGCGTAAACCTCCTCAGCCGACATTTGCACGGCAGCGGGCGGTGAAGAACCTCGCCGGCGGTGACGCGCCGGCCTTTGCCGCCGGTGGCTTCGTCGCGGCGGGTTCAACGGATCGGCAGGGGCGCAATGGGCCGAAAAGCGTAACGGCGAAGATGAGGCCCATTTTGACCGACGTGGAAACTCGATTGTTCACAACCAACCTCCGCACCAAAAGAGGGAAAAAACGCGGGCCGTGTTTGTGGCTGGCTTGGACGCCGTGAATCAGCATAACACGCCGTCAATCCGTGTGCAACGTCCTGATGTTTTCTTGTCCGCTCGCTCCTTCGCACGGCCAGCGTCAATCTCCCAGATAGCGGTAGTCGGCCGCGCGCCGTTTGCCGCGGTCGCCCTTGCTGGTCTGTCGGATTACCTTGTCGTGGTCCAGCAGAAAAAGCCAGCGATTCGCCTGAACGTCGAGTTGCGCCAAAAGCTTGCCGGCCTCGCGGCAGGAGAGAAAGAACGGGCCTCCCTTCGCTTCGATATGCAACTGCCGGCACAAGGAAATCAATCGCCGGATTCCCGCATCGTCGTATCGCTGCGCGGCCTTCGGCATGCGCGAAGTCAGCGCCTTCTGCATGATGGTCTGCATGGTTGCGCCCTGGGGATTCTCACTCGCGGCCATGCCTGCAAGAAGTCGATCCACGTCTCGGTAAACGCCTTCGTACCGATGATCGGCAACGCCAGCGCGTGCCATTGGCGGGCAATCGGTTGCAGGCTGTCGGGGTCCGCGTCGGCAAGCGCTGAAATTGCCTTCAGGCGCTCGGGCCAACTGGAATACCTGGGCGTTGCGGCGGCCGGGGCCTGTCGGCAGCGAGTCCGCTATCGCTCGCTCAATCTGCGCTTGTAACACAGAGGACACAGAGAGCGCAGGGGACACAGACGACACAGACAACTCATTGCCTGTGTACCCTGCGTGCTCTGCGCACTCTGTGTAACAGCGGGTCAGCCCCGCGGCTTGAACGTCCGCCACAAACGGTATCGTTTCGTCCAGGGGCACGTACCATGCGTACTGTGTGCCCTCCGGGTGGAAGCTGGGCGGAACTAGGCAATACTGCTGCGACGTTCCGCGGAATTCGCCGTCGGCCAGCTTGACGAATTGCAGGTTCTCCAGCAGCGCTGCGGCAGTAGACGTGCCGGCCGCGGGCGGTCGCCACGGTGGGCAGCGCGGCGGCAAGGTCCGCGTGCTCGGCTGCCCAAGCGTTGTATGCCTCCATCGCGTCAAAGTCGCGGCACGCCAAACCGCCGGAGACATCGCCAAGCACAACGGCTATCCCGAAGGCGCGGCCGTTACCAAACCACTCGCGGAGTTGCTTTTCGTCGGCGCACTGTTGCTGAAATGACTTCCACGGCGCGGCCGGCTTCTTGCTTCGCGGGGCTGTCGGAATTACCGATAGGCCAAGCAGCCTGGTAGCGGAGCGCGGTGTCAAGCATGGGTTTGGGAGCGGTGCTTTTGTAAAAATCGGGCATCATGGTAGCAACCTTTTTAGCTTGCTGAATTGCGCATTTAGGGCCTTTCGGTTTTTACAACTCCGTTGCGGCCTCGGCCGCTGCCGCTGCGATTGCCTCATCCCACGATTGGCTCGGATTGGCCTTAAGCGCCTTGCGGACGATCTTGTCCAGGGCCTTGGGAAGCTCGGCGCCTGTGGCTTGCTCGCTGGCCTCGGCGATGATGCTGGGCAACTGCTGCTGCACTATCGCTATCTGCATGGCGCGGCGGTATGCCGTTTGGAGCGTCGCGGCATCGGGCACCACCTTGGCAATGCCGTGCTGCTTCAATTTCTTTTCGATCCACGCGATGAAGTCGCCGGACGTGAAAGCGTTCAGTTCCACGCGCCGGCCTTGGCGGTTGTAGCTTTTCCGGTCGCAAAGGAAAGCTATCTCTTCTGTTGTCGCGCCGTTGGCGCGTAGGTTCGACGATGGATCGGACTTCTTGTAGCTGACGGGTTCCGATTCCAGGTTGTAGGCGCACACGTCCGACAAGCGCAGTCCAAGGTCGATGACTTCGATGTCGTGGCAAAACTCGTAGCGGTTGTATTCACTATCCAGGTTGTTCGCGTTGCTGTCTCCGTTCAGCGTTGCCAGAATTGAAAACCCGGACTTATCGAAATCGTGTCCGACGAGCAACGGTCTCCCGTGCTTGCCGCATAGCTCGTCCGCAAGGTGTCGGCAGGCGACAACGGGCATACCCTTTGTTGACATAATGGCGATGTCGAATCGCTCGGCAAGTTTCGCCTTCTCGAATAGCGGCATGAATCCTTCTTTCTCAATGAAGAGCACGGCAATAAAACGGTTCTCCGGGCCGCAAGTGGGAAAGCTAACCGATAGATCGGTGAGTAGGTCTCCTGCGTCTAGTTCGTCAACCGTGTGGTTTGCCACCTTTGCCAGGTAGTTCCGCACGTCCAGGGTGCCGAGGGGCGTGATGATCTTGGTGTGCGGCTCGGCAAAGTGTCCGCGTGCATCGTAGGTAACATCCCAGTCGGCCGTTGCGACGGAGTTGCTTGCGATGTACTCCGGCAAGATCGTCTGCGTGAAATAGCGTGAATCGAGTTCGCTCTTTCCGGTTGCCTCCATGATCTCCTTGCGGCAGCGTAATAGATTTGGCGTGCGCTGGCGGGCAGTGTTCCGTCGCTGCTGGCCTTGGCGTAGGCGCCGGTATCACTTTCGACGCGACATACTTGATCGACGGGCCGCTGTACGAAGTCATCGCTACGCGGCGGGAGCGTGCGCGGCCGCGCTCTTCCTGTTTCCGCTGCTTGGTCCACTTGGCGGTGACTGATTCGAGACTCTTGATAATCGTCGTGGCGTCCATGCTGATAGTCTCCTTATTTCATTACGAGGGCGCTGTTGCCGCGGTCGGTATACCGCACTCGCGGATGGGCGCAATGCAAAAGGAAGATGACCGGCTCGTCTTCGCCGGCGCTGCTTTTCCAGGAGAGCGCTGGCCGTCCCAGTATTCGGCTCCAAGCGTGCGGAAAGGGTTGCCGATGGCAGGTGACCAGTTCACGCCCGTTATCAACCGGCGGGATTCTTGGGATGCCTCTCCACGCCATGCGAAGGCTGTTTCGATGACCACGGGCAACCCGTCGCTGTCTAGTTCAACCGTCTTGCGATACTGGAAAGACTCCATTTCGCAACCGACAAGCGCAGGCGCTTTCGGATATGGGCCTCCCCGATGATCCCCAGCGCGGCCGGCTTGACGGGCTTGCTGTGTTTCTGTGCCGCTGCCAACAGTTTGGTTATCACGTCGCGCTGTAGGCCGTTGCCGTTGGCGAGTTCCGAAAGACTGGTACGGGAAAGCCCGGTCTCCTCGAGAACGGCTTTCTGCTTGGCGGTCCCCGATAGATTGCGAAATTCCTTGACCAGCTCGCGGACGGATCGGTCCTGGCCGCGGTCCTGGTCGTGCGTGATGTAGGCCGCTATCAGGCGTTCAAATTCTTGCGGGCCGTACCACCACGGGCTTGTGGGTTCACTCGGCCCCCACTTGCACACGTTTTATTTGTGGCCTTGGTTGTTGTCCGCTTCTCAAACCAGTCGAGGGATAGGGTCAGGTGCGGATTCAGAAACGTGTAATCATCGGCAAGTTGTAAAAAACGTGCCTCCGATTCCGTCAGTTTTGAGCAAGCTGAAACCGGCCAAAACACCTTGACGCGAGTCCCCGTTTTTACATTTCGGTCGGGGTGGGTGGTGTGCGTGATGGCGGGTTCCTGCCGTATCTGGTCCACCCGAAAGATGATCTCGTGGCGCTGGCCGTGGGCGCCGATGTCCACCCGGCCCTGTGCGCCGTCCAAAACAAACGGCATGGCGAGAATGGTCTTTACACGCGTTGCCTTGTGCGCCACGGTGGGGCTGACGTAGGCTTCGCGCGATGAAACCCTGACTGAGTAGTCGAGGACCTTCTTGACGGTCTCCGGCGGGATGCCGGGGCCATTGTCCGCGATGCTGATTCCGCTGTCGTCCACGGCAACGTGGATTGCGGGCGCTATGCCGGCCTCTTCGCAACTGTCCAGCGCGTTGTCCGTCAGTTCCTTGAGAATGACAAGGGGCCATTCGTCGGGGTCGTGGCCGGTCTGCACCGTCAACTCCTTCTCGCTGCAAAAGTCCAACAGGCGGGAGGTTTCAAAGGTCGGTGCGCTGGAGGGTCGCCGAGGGCGTCGTCCGCTTGGCCCCTTTCGCGGCCTGTGGCTTGGCCGGCCGGTTTGTAATAGAATGCATGGTAGATTTCTCCTTATGCCCCGTGCTTCGTTGCCTGACGCGACGCGGGGCGTATGGTTTTCTTGGGTGGGGATTACTCCGCGGAATCGGCCGCGCCGATGGTCCGCTCGTCAAGAAACTTTTCCAGGTCGCGGCGGCGGTAGCGAACCTTGCTGCCAACTTTGATGAAAGGCAGATTGTAGCGGTGGGTAAGCGCCACACCGCCAAAGTCTGCGGTCTCAGTCCAAGAAACTTAGCGGCCTGTTCGCGGGTGAGAAGCTCATCGGCGGCCTTGGCGCTGGCCGTTTCGCGGGAAACACAAGTAGACATATAAACCTCAATGATACGGGGTTAATTTCAGTCAACACCCGTAATCGTAACCGAGGTTTTCTAGGCGTAAATGCTGGTCCGCGGTGCAGAGTGCGCACGGTTCAACCGTGCGCAGTTTTTCCTGGTTTGAGATAACCGCGGACGGTTGCGGCGGGGATCGGCGCGGGCAAGTTCAACTGCGATGCGGCCACTTGACCGATTTCCTTGTAGACGTTCTTGCTGCCCAACCGTTTGATGTCAGCCGGGTCATATTCGGCGAACAAGCTTCGGCAAAGCTTCTTTTTCTTTTCCGACTGTTCCTTCCGTTGATCGTCGTTGCGCTTTCTTCCCTGTACGTCGCTTATCTTCCGCCTCGCGCAACTCGACGCTCTCTTGTATTCTCGTTCGGATTGCCGGAACCTGGCAGATGTTACTCCACTCCGTCTCGATCCACGTTTTGACCTGGCGGGAATCGCCCATTTGCAGGATGTTCCTGATGTATACCAACTCTTCCAGGCGAATCAGCTTGTTGCGCAACTCCCCCGGAGAAAGCCTGTGTAAGTCTTGCGTGTGTGCGACATACGGCTTGTCGCCTCGCATGTTGCGGATGCCGTACTCGATCAACGTCGTGACCAAATGCAGCAGCTTAAACGCTGTCTCGTGCGCTGTGCCGCAACAGACATTCCCGATGCGTATCGTCGGCCAGCGTGTTCCTACCGCTATGCTGGCTTGGGAAAGCAAATTGAAATGGTGAGGCCCCAGCTTGCGCCGCGCCTTCTACCAACGTCTGCACTGCGCTGTCGATAACTCGCAGGTGCATTGCAGCGATCTTCGTGTCGTAATCGTGCGCTTGCGTCTGCTCGGCAAGAAAGTGCAAGTGCGTCACCCACCCAAGACACTCCATTGCCAACTTGCGTATTGCGTCCCAGTCGATTTGTTGTTGGGAATCCATTGTAATCACCTGATCCGTGACGGCCTGAAAAAATTCGCGGGATTCGGACAGGTTTCCGGTGTTCGGGCCGTCGCCCTGGCCGCGCCGAAGTTTGTGCCCCGCCTGCCCTACCTCGCCGCGGCGGCGCGGGCCTTCTCCGCCTGGGGCTGCACGTCGATTACTACGCTGCCGTTGTGCATCGAAACCTTGGCGGCCTCCAACATCGCGCCCGACGCCTTCGATACCGCATCCTTCACGGGGTCAAGCTGCAATCGGCTGTAGACTTGCGTGGACTTCAAGTCGGCATGGCCTAAACTCTTGCCGATGATCGCCAAGCTGATGCCCATAGCGGCCTGCCAACTGCCTTGCGTGCGGCGCAGGTCGTGCATGTGGAGGTCCGGCAATTCCACGGCCGGAAGGTCCGCCCTGCACTTCGGGCAGCGATACTTGCGGTCTGCCTTCTTCCATGCCTTCGGGTCAATCAACTCGCCTTGGCCGATGATCTGGTTGCACTTCGGGCAGGCCCGCATGGCCGTCAAAATGCGATTCCACGCCTTCCGCGGGTCGATCAGGTGTCCGTCGCCCTTGGCGGCCGGAAAGACGTAGGGGCTGCCGTTGCGCTCGTTAGAGCGGGTGCTGAGGATCGCCGCGGCCGGCTCGCAAAGAGCAATCGACGTGGGCCGTTTGTTCTTCGTCTTGGAAGCGGGAATGTGCCATACGCCGTTGTCGAGGTCGATTTCCGGCCATTCCATGCTGGCGACGTTACCCCGGCGGCTGCCGGTGAAGAGGCAGAGAAGGAAAAACGCCTGCCAGTAGGGTTCTTCGGCCGCAAGGGCGCGGAAAAACGCCTGCATCTCGGCGGGCAGCGAGAACCGCTCCCTGGAGCCGCTCGGGATAGCTCGGCACGCGGATGCACGGATTGGGGCCGGCGTACCCCGCGTGCTTCGACGCCTTGCTGTACATCGTGGCGAGTAGGGCCTTGGCGCGGTTCGCCTGAATTGGGCCGTGGCCTTTGGCTATGGCCGCGTGCCACTTGGCAACGGCGGTATCGTCGATGTCCGACAACCGCTTGCCGTGCAGCTTGGCCATGTACTTTTTGTACATCCGCTCGTCGTCCTGCCAACTCTTCTTGTGGGGCTTGGCGTGAAGGTCGAGGTACACGGTCCAGAGGTCGGCCAGCGTAGCGCCCTGCCGCTCCTGCTGCGCGGCCCTTCGCTCGCCCTTGCGCTTCGCTAGCGGGTTCACGCCCTTCGCCATGTCGCCAAGGGCCGATCGGCATAGGTCGCGGGCGTTCTCCACGCTGATTGTCGGGAAGGTTCCCAGCGGCATCCGCACGATGTTGCCGGAGAACCATTTGACGAGGTAGAATGTTCTCGTCCCGGTCGGCGTGACGCACAAGGCTAACCCTTCGGTCTTGTCGTCGTAGACGTAGACACGCTTGTCCGGGGGCACGGGCAGGGCTTGTAGCCGCTGCTTGGTGAACGGAATACGCTGTTTGGCTTCCATCGTTGGACCCTCTGGTTTGGTTTCGGTGCAATGCCGGTGCAATGGACTGGAAAAAGACAAGTCAACCCGCGTCAATCGCGGTGCAATGCCATTGTATCGGTATTTGCCGTGAAATCAATAGGCGTCAACGAGAAAATTCAGAAGGTCAAAAGTTGTCAACAGCCGTTTGAACTGAATGGGGTTCAGAAGGTCGCAAGTTCAAATCTTGTCGCCCCGACTATTTTTCAGAAACGAGCCCTTCGGCGAGAACGTCGAAGGGCTTTCTCATTTCAGGGATGAGAGTTACGCCGTCGAGCATGCAGTTCAAACACACGATTTCGAGGATTCGACGCTTTGCATCGTAGTCGGCGGTAAGCCACTGCTGGCGAAGAGTTTGCGAAAGTTCAAACACTTTCGACGCCAACTCGGCGTTTTCATCGTGTGAGCGATCCAGGGCTTCAAGCTGGAGCTTGATCGAGGCAAGTCGATCACGGATTTCCGTGCTCTTGCGTGGCGAACGTTTCCTGGTCAACGTCATCGGCCAGCCGCAGGTTGAGCAGCCGATCCTGCTGCTGCACAAGAAGCGTTTCCTGCCGCTGGAGTTCTGCCCGTTGCGATAGGGATTCCGCTTGAGCGTCCCGCGTCTGCGATGCCAGCACCATGCGGAACCAGTCGCGGACACCTTCGTCCTCGATCCGCATTTTGTCGAACACAGCCAGCACCTGCTTGTCGAGATCGGCCTCTGGCACGCGAACGCGAGGGTGACCGGCCTTCGTGTACTTGGCGCAGCGATAGTAGACGTATGAGCGTGGACCGGACTTTGTCATTTTCGTTTTGCATTCTCCGGTGATCGGATGCCCGCAGTGGGCGCACGTCATCAGCTCGCCACCATAGGTGAGCGCGTGGCAGTGGTAGTTCTGCCCGCCAAGAAGAACCTGCACGCGTTCCCAGGTCGGCCGGTCGATCAGAGGCTCATGCTTGCCCGGATACCACTCTCCCTTGTGCAGAATCTCGCCGATGTAGGCACGATCCTTCAGGATGTTATGGACGGAGCTTCGTGGGAAATTGGGCCTGCGACGTTCGCCAGACCCGGCCTTCGGCGTTGATCCGCTCGACCACGCCGTCGAGTGTCAGGTTCTCAAAGGCGTAGAGGTGGAAGATGCGACGGACGTTGGCGGCAGCCTGCACATCAATTTCAACGACGCCCCGCCCATCCTTGCGGACGTTGCGGTAGCCGTAAGGAGCCAGTCCGATGAACCAGCCCTCTTGCACGCGGCGGGAGAGCCCTTCGCGGACATCGACCGATTGCTGCTCGGTGTAGAAGCTGGCCATGTTGGCGAGCGTCCGCCGCATCATGCGACCGGCTGGGGTGTTCTCGGTCGGCTGCGAAACAGAAATGAACGGCAGGTCGTATTCCGACTCCAGCCGTTCGAGTTCGACGTAATCGAAGAGATTGCGGGCGGCGCGGTCCACCTTGTAGAAGAGCAGCCCGTCGAGGAAGCCCGCGTTTTTCTTGGCGTAGGCGACCAGTTCGCGGAACGTCTTGCGTTCGTCGCTCTTGCTGGCCGTCTCCGCGATGCGGAAGAACTTGGCGATTTCGCCGCCGGCCTGCATCGCGTACCGCCGCAGGGCTTGTTCCTGCACTTCGAGGCTGAAGCCTTCGCGTTCCTGTTCCCGACTGCTCACCCGTGCCAGCGCGACGAACTGTTTCATGGCGACTACCCCGAAGATAAAACCCCGTACAAGCGACCCACGTTCAAGATCATTGTAACGGCTTCTTCGGGCGTGAGCAGCTCATCGTAGTACGGTTGCCAGACGCGAATCGTCTGCTTCGACCAGTTCCGGCGTGATCCAGTCCGGTGTCCCGGCCGGGACGATGCTCGGCCGAGCACCCTCCACGACTCTGCAATCTTTTTTTGGATTGCTTCTGGACATGACTGGAATCCGCCGCCACATGGGTAAGAGTCTGAAGAAAGAGCGTCAGGCCGAAAGTCGCCTGACGCTCGGAAAAGTCAAACACTGAAGTCGGAGCGCAGGTCATCGGGGCCGCAACAAGCCTTCCCGTTGGTAACGCTCCAACTCGGCATTCGAGAGAACCCATTGCGGATACGCTCCCCTGCCACTCTGCCGTTTCTCTGCACGCAGCCTGCCGAGGCGGCAATACTCGCGGATGGTGAACTCCGCCTTGCCGACAGTCCTGGCGAATTCGTGGGTCGTGTACCATTCGCGCACCTGCTGACGCTCGACCAACACGACCAGCATGGCCTCGATATTCTGAAGTCGTTCTTCGAGCGTCATGCTGCACCGTACCTTTCAATGCCTTTCTTTTTTGGCGCTTCTCAGCCGCAGAAGCGTTCGTCCTATCGCCGCAGTATGAAAAGAGGCGGGAAGGGCGATTTCCCGCCCCCCCGATCACTTCTTAAACAGCCAACAGGCCAGGCCCTTGACGACCTTGTCTGTTCGTTCCTGCCGTTTGGCCTTGCGTTCCTGCTCATCCTTGACCAGCCGAAGCCAGTCATCCGTGCGGAAGGTCATCATGTAGAACATCCACCCGAAGCACACGACGCAGAGAATTACGAAAAGAACCGTTCCCATGGGATTCTCCTTTCAAGAGAAATAAGCCCATCAACTTGCGTTACGCCACACACGAACTTCATCACCGTTCCGAACTCTTGTCCTGCGGTGAGTTGTCACCGCCAGATGCCACGAGGGCGACAGAAACCGCCGCGCCCAGCAGCACTCCCACCGGACCCAATAGGATCGCACCCGCGATGGAAGGCCCCCAGATGACGGCCTTGACGGCCAAGTCTGTAGCCACCGCTTCTCCCAAAGTTTCTGCTGACATGATCTTTCTTCCTTTCTGAAAATGTGGCGGAGTAGCTCCGCCAGCATTGGTTATGGTTCTTGCCTCCGACTACATCTCCCTGCCACCGTGTTCCCGCTCCTGTCCCTGGTGCGGTTCCGCCTTCTGGACCTCGTGTTCCTGGTTTCCCTTACCGACCTCCGGCGTCGGCGTGTATTGGCCCGGCCCGTAGGGAGTGAATGCGCCCCCGTTGAATAGTGCCTGAGCCATCTCAAGCGATCCCTGCTTGCCGAGCCGGTTCAGTTCCGCGCTGACCTCCGCCACCGCGTTTTTCAGACCCGGTGCCAATTCTGCAAGGGTCTCTTTCATGACATCCACAAATCCACGACTCATAACGCACCTTTCCTTTCAGGGGTTTTCAAACTGGAAATCCCACACGGCCGGGGGCGGCTGGGTCGCCACCTGACCTTGACTGCTCGTTAACAACGCCATTGCCAGAAGCACTGCACCCAGCAGCAGCACGAACGATCCGAACAAAACTTTTCCCGCTGCCTTGTACCGTTCCAATGGTCCCGGCCCCTGACCGAACCTCGACTCCTCGTAGTACCGCACCAACGTGGTGCAGACGGGCGGGACACCGGGCGTGAACGTAATTGCTGTTCGCTCAGGGAGCATCATCACCTCTTCAGGTTTCAGGAGCTTGCGACCATGCTGCTGCCAGTTCTCGCTATGGTTTGTCGAGTAGCCACGACTCTCCTGGCCATTGGCCGAGGAACTCCGCGAAGTTCCAGTGCTGGTGCCGCCGCTGGTAATGGTGATGGTCGCCTCACCCAGCCGGTTGCTCACATACTCCGCCGTCGGCAGCTCATTGACTCCGAAATACACTTGGCTCACGTTGCTAAGCAGGGTCTGGTCTTGCCCGTCCGGGAAACACTTCTTGAGCTGGCCAAGACTCTGGAAGTAAAACTGAAGCCTTACGCCGTATCCCCGGTACTTATCCACCGCGTCATCCAAAGCTTCGAGATGGCCCAACGAGCTGCTCTCATCCAGCACGTAGTGGATTTTCGTTTCCTCCTGCAAACCGCCCCGCACCACGGCCCGGAGCAAGGAGCTGATCCACATCCGAAGCAAAGGTGACTGCGCCCGCATATGGTCTGGCGGGAGGATCAGGTACACCGTCATCTTGCCTTTCCGCAAATCCGCCGCATCGAAGCTGCTGGTCTTGGTGCTTTCCGCGACGGCCAGCGTATCGAGGAATCGCAGGAACCTATTCGTCGTGGTCAGCGTCGAGCCAAGCTCCTTGTCTTTAAATTGGGTGAGCTGGTTCCCCATTCGTGCCAGCATTCCCTCCCACGCATCCGATGCACCCATGAGCTTGATGGCCATTTCGAGTTTGTCAGGGCTCGTGAGCAGCGTCCGCACCGTTTGCAGAGACCTGTCATTTGGCTCTCCGTACTGCACGACGAGGGAGATCATCGCCGCAATCCACGCCTCAGCCGAATCTGGCCAGTGCGGGTCCTTCTCTTGTCCGGTACGAATCACCAGGGCCTCGCCGATATCGCGGCACTCATCAATCGCCACAGGCGAATCCTTGTCGATGAAGTCCAAGGGGTTGAACGTGTCGGAGTGTTTTGTCACGACCTTGAACGGGTCGAGCATCACAATCCGATGTCCAAAAACCCGCCGCCGATGTTCCGCTGTAAGCCGTGCGTTCTCACCCTTGAAGTCCACCACAACAACCGAGTCCGGGCTGCTCAGGAGGAACGGCACCACGCAGGACACGCCCTTGCCGACGCCCGTCGGGGCGAAAACCGCCGTATGCACGGCATTCGGCAACCTCACCAGCGCCGGGTTGATCGTCGGCTTGCTCCCACGCTGAATCGCCGCAAGAAACTCCTCGCAAGCTTCCTTCGACGGCAGGCTGGGGTCGAAAAGCCCTCCCATAGCCTTTGAAAGCGGTCGCTTTTCCGCATCAGTCACCCGCCCGATGATTAGCCCCGTCCTTGCACCGAGCATCCCGGTTGCCCGCAGGTCGCTACCATCCGCCCATCGTGCCGTGCCGAAGGCCGTAAACACTCCGCGTCCGCGCCTGGCGAAGCCGGCAAGGAGGGCGATGCCGATCCAGAACAGAATCGCCCCTCCGAGTTTCTCCGCCAGCACCACCACACAGGCAAAAGTGGCGAGCACGGTGCCGATCAACATGAGTCGCGAAAGCTTGTACATTGGTGGCCTCCTTTCGGCCTTGGGGCGATCACGTCGCGTCTGTTTTCAGGGGCTGCGTTTCTTGTCCTTCATCACCGACTGGAACGTTTTTGCATCCAGACCCTGATGGCGGGCCTTTTTGGCTACCTTCTTGGCATTGCCGAGCGGCACTTAGGCGCTTGGTGCAGGCGATAAAGAGAGCGATGCCGATCCAGTAGAAAATCGTCCCTCCGAGTTTCGCCGCCAGCACTTCCAAACCGACGAAAGTGACGAACACGGTGCCGATCAACATGAGTCGTGAAAACTTCTTCATTGGTAGTCTCCTTTTGGTCTTGGGGTCATCGCATTGCGTCTGTTTTCAGGCGCTGCGTTTCTTGCTTTTGTCCTTCATCACTGACTGAAACGTTTTTGCATCCAGACCCTGCTCGCGGGCCTTTTTGGCTTCCTTCTGAGCCTCACCGAGCGACTCGATGAAATCGTCCAGTGACAAACCCTCACCGCTGGCGACGATGCACACGCCCGACGGCAGTTGGCATTTCACGCGAGTTACCTTCACCGACGGCGTATTCCCGTTGCGGCTTTTTCGCCCGGCGTGGACGATGGCGTCCCGGCTTGCACCCGACAGCTTGAGAGCGAGCAAACGTTCTTGTTCGTTCTCCGGGAGGTTCGAGGCCGCGTAACAGTCGGAAATACCTGCCTTCCCATCCCGCAAAGCTTCCTGCCAAGCCGGGATGCACTTCGATGGCGACAGCAACTTTGTGACGGTCGGTGCGCCGAGATGCAGGAACTCTGCGAGGTCCTTCAGTTGCCACCCTGGGTTCATGCACATCAGCTCGGCACCGGCCAGCCATTTCTCATGAGCGGTCAGATCAGCACGATGAAAAACTGTGGCGAGCTGGATGCCCCGGATTTCCATTTCCGGTTTATCTGTGATGATGACCGGAAGTTCCTTGATCCCTTTGCGCCCAGCAGCCAGCCATCGCCGCCAGCCGTCGATAATCGTGCCGTCTGGTTTTGCCAGCAGTGGCACCAGCACCCCTCGCGCCAGCATGTCGTCGCCGAGATGATCCAGGTCCGTTTCATCTGCCGACGTGCGCGGGTTTTTCGGGTCAGCCTTAAAGAATCCCACCGGTTTCATTTGCATAGTTGCCATCGCTATTTCTCCTTCGGAGTCGTCCGTTTTGAACCTCGTTGCTTGAATCTTCCGCACCTGAAAGAATCCTAAACCGATGCGACGGCGGCTGAAGCCACGCTGCCGGCAAGCTGGATGGAACTTCGGGAAAGCTGCCCGCAACCTGCTTGTCTGGGACAAAAAGCCGATGGAAATCGGGGCGAAAAGCCGCGCTTTTTCCCCAGGCACCGACGCAATCAAGCGGCTGCGCTTCGACCAAGCGTCGCGGTTTCGTTTGCAACTTCCCCATCGTTATCCGTGGCTCGGGCCTCGTTGTTTCCGAGGCTTTTCGCTAGAATCTTCTTCAACTGAGAAAATCCTAAACCGATGGGATGGGCGGCTTTAGCCATGCTGTCGGCAGGCTTACTGGTTCTTGGGAAAAGCTCCCCGCAACTTGGCATCTGGGTGGTAAAGCCGATGGAAAACCAGCCAACGAAACGCACCGTGAGCCCCGACGCCGAGGCAATCAAGCGACTGCGCCTTGCAAAAGGCTGGCGAGTCGAAGACCTGGCAACGAAGGCGATTTGCTCGGTGAAGACGGTCGAGAACGTCGAACGCGGGGCGAGCGTCTACGTGAGCACGCTCGCGAAGGTCGCGAAAGGGCTAGGCGTCGAGTTCATGACTCTGCTGCAAGGAGACAAACCGCCGCAGGAGCCGCCAAAGCCACAACCCCACGTTCAGATGCAATTCGTGTTGTCGATTCCGTTCGATCAGTTCGACGAATCTGCACAATTGGGCGGCTTCATCGACTTTCTGAAGAAGTTCATGAAGGGAGGAGGGAACGTTAACGTGCTGGGTGTCACACCGGGCAGCACGATTATAACCGTGGCGGTGAGCATGGAGGACATGCTTGCTTTGGCTTCAGCATTCAAGGCCGGCAAGTTGGCCGAGATGCACGTTGTTGACTGTTATCCTCTGCCCAATACCGAAATCATTGATACCGGTCATTACAAGACCTACGATCCCACCCCCGACGCCAAATCGTCCCTGACGGGCGACATATCGAAAGATTTCACGCCGCCAAAGATCGAGCTGCCACCGCAACAAACAAAGAAGCACAAACCGAAAACCGAGCCGTAGCCAGAAGACTGGTATGTCAGGTGAGGAGAGAGTCTTATTGAAACACCATAGATAGCCCACAATTTGAGTAGGTCCCACCATTGATTTCATTCTTGAGTATTGGGTTCATTAAACTCCGCCGAAAGGTACACCTCGTGACCTGAGCCGTTAATAGCCGCGCAAATCGGTAAGGATCGAAGCCGTCACGAGCGGTCGCAGTGCTACTGAAACCGAATAGCCAGGGCGCAGGACTGAGAGTTGCCGCCGGTGCTTGCGACGAGGTTATAGGTGTTGGTGGTAGACACACCGTTGCCGATGACGCAGTGGTTCAAAGTCGATGAAGCGGCAAAACTCGGTGCCGCACAACCGATCAGCTCGCCCAGACTGGTACTGCCATAAGCACCCGGCGGCCCCGGTTGGGCCGGGCCTGCCGCCAGTACGACACCCGTTTCCGGACTACCATCATCTATTTTGGAATCAATATTATGCGCTTCGATAGGCGTCATGCCCCAAATGGATGCATTGAGTGCTGCGCCAGGACCGATAGTAACTATTTGATACAATCCATAATAATTAGTACCACGTCCCGAAAAAACAGTGACACTCATGCCCCGGCCACTTTTAGCTGCCGGCATCGATTGGGCTATATTGGTGACTCCAGCCGTGGTCAGCCCGGCTGCTGCTGTGAGTAAAGAGTTGCCCGTGGTTCCATATTGACCATCCACCACATTGGCATCCGATAAATGCCGCCAGAAGGTTGATATTTCTCCGCCAAATTGGTTACTGTTGGCACCACCGCCCACACCCGCGCCATCCTCAAGCACACCGTTACCATCGCCCATACCCTGTGCCCCACCACTAGCAGGAGTCAGCTGAAAAAACCCAAATGCCGCCGCCTGACTGGGTATGCAATCCCCTGGCAAGCAGTTAAATTTTACCTGAAAGGTGTTGACTGCCGCATTGTATTTCTCAATCTGCACGACCTGGGAGCGAACCCTCGCCGCTGCGATCAAATCCTGCCCAACCAGCACCCCGCCGACAATCAGGCCGATAATCACCAGCGTGATCGAAAGTTCTATGAGTGTAAAGCCCTGTTGTGCGTAAGCGACTGGTCAAGGAGGCCTAGTCAGGGTGGTCGAGAAGTGTAGTGTGTCCACAGTTCAAACTATGGACACTATGTAAGCATTGGTTACAACCGGTTGTTTTTCTGCCGGTTACGTAATAACGCATCCCTCCCCGCCAGAAACTGAGAGGGATGCGTCTGCTGTCACATCAATGAAGCCAACATTAGACCTGTTTGCAGTGGCACTGATCAGAGTATAGATCCTGGTACTGGTGCTGGTGCTGGTGCCCAGGTGCGTCCTTAACCTCATGTAAATCGCCCGTTTTGGGGTAGATTCTTTGGCAATTGATAATAACTCCATTCACCACCGGCGCCCCTTAATTAGGCGGCATAACCGCAGGCCCTTGAGGCAGTGCGGTATTAACTAGCCCCGATCCCTGATCTACTGTTCCTCCAAACCAAACCGGCAGAGCCCTGCCGGTTGGTAAGCCTGCCTGCTGGTCGATGAATTGGTAACAATCGGGGTTCATTGGTATATTTGTATTGGGGTAAAATTCGCAAGGCGGATAAGTATAACCCTCATAGATTGGAGCATTAGGAGTAGAAGCAGTAGCATTACCAGGAACTCCTGCCGCCCATACATTATTCACCATAATGGGCGAAAGCAATATGGCCGCCGTGGTCGCCATGAGGACGCCTTGGCGGGTTGTTTTTGTACACTTTGCAATTACGTTTGTCATAACAACTCCTATTCTAAAAGTAAGTTAAGTTAAACAATGATTAAAGGTAGAAAAAGGCGTGGAAATAGTGTGCTTTATTCTGTTCTCGTCACCATGTCCCCCTTTCTGTTACTGTGTGCAATTCACACTTATTCGGCGTCCTTAATATGCTGACCGGCTAGGCAGTTCCGTGAGAAATGAAACGCCGCAGTATATTAAGATTTATTAATATGATACTTCCTTTTATTTAAGATGTAGTTAATTATTGTTACTTTTAAGCGCAATTTGTGGTAAATATAATTTAATACTATCATAGAAATATGACAGTTTCGTGACAACACCATCACAGAAATATGACAGTTTCGTGACATCGCATATGGGGGCATCGCTTGACACCCTGAAGGGCAGTTTCCGGCCACTGCGTACCGGCCTGTCGCCGTTCCTGCGGGTGGCCTCGGTGCATAATCCGGGCGCGTCAACACCTTCCGCGACCCAGACTTTAGTCGTCACAGGCCATGCCAGCCAAGGCACGACGGTGGACAAGGTTTTCATTGGCGTGTCGAGCGAATCATTCCCGGCGACGTATCACTAACCAGGTCGCGAGGCCGTGTCGCCTTGATTGACGGCAGCAAGGAATTGCTCATTAGGAAAGCCAACGGCGTTTGCACGGTGAGCCGGGTTACTTTTTTGTGAAGTCTATCTTTTCATGCATGTTGGGATGCTTTGCCAGATGCATACCAAAATAGGTGCATGCCCAACAAGCTACCATAAACACGCCAATGCCCATCATACCTTTTATGCCGGTCACGGTTACGATGACGAAAGCCAGCGATGGGATCGCAAGTACCGCAACCATCAGCAATAGCCACCAGGAGGTGGCGTCCCAGGGAATGGGGTCGGTTTCAGGCGGTTCATTTGGTGTTTGGTTTTCCATACTGCTGCTCCACAGCGCGTTAAAGCTCTTAGCCATTGCAATGACCGATGCCGCTGATTGTGCCGGTTAACTCAAAGTGGACCTCGGTTTGGCCGGTAGGAAGCAATCCATTAGCTTCCAGCATTTCTGGCACCATTACTTCCAGCCTTTTCACCAATTGTTCCATAGTCGCCGCCTCGGTACATAAGCCGGGCACATCAACGCCTTCCGCGACCCACACCTTGGCCTCACCATCCCAGAATGCTTTAACGTTGTATACTTTGGCCATATAAGCTCCTGCCTTCGCAAGCGACAATGTTGGCGTTCACTGCATAAACGCTGGGGCTTTCTTGCTGAGCCATTCCTTGAGGGCTTCGTGCGACTCGAATCCTGCCACCTCGATGCTGTCGATGGTCGGCCCCGTTTCGCCCACCTGTCGGATTTCTTCTTCGCTCATTTCGCGAACCCACATGATCCGGTGCCGTTGCAGCCCGCCACGGGTGAGATTGATGGCACCTTCACTCAGGGGCTTGTCCAGGTTACTGCCCTTGATGAGCACGAGGTAGACCAGGTCCCCGGAGAATTTCAGCAGCAGCCCGTCCGAAGGGTTGTACTGCCACGTTCCCATCCAATTGTAAGGGAACCACATGCTATTGCCGTCCCGGAAGCGGAACTCCACTGAAGTGGCGTGGTCGCGGATACCGCGCAAATAGCCAAACGCCGCGCACGAATCTTCGCCACCCTCAGCCTCACCGTCTTTGTTCGTAGAAGGCGCGGCCGACCGGTCCGAATGGAGGATTCCCTTTAATCGCTCTTGATGGGTCCGTTTGTCATCGGTCATGGTCCATCTCCCGTTGCGCCGCGTCTCTTGCGACACCAGGCTGGGTCAAATGGTTGTGTAAGGCTATGGCTTCAAGCTGCTGAGCGGTCGTCGTGTGCTTCCTCAAACGACCCCGCAAGGTCGGCTTCTTCGGAGGAGCTTGCGAAAGCTCCGTCGCGGACATGGGATCGTCCGGCCTGCTGACTGCCTTCAGCATCGCGATACGGTCGTCCGTGAAAATCTGGGCTTGTTCCCTCCCGCGTGTCACGGCCACATAAGCCGTTCGCCGGTAGGTCGCCGGGAACGATTCGCTAGACACGCCGACGAAGACCTTGTCCACGGTCACGCCCTGACTGGCATGACTTGTAATCGCTACGCCGTAGGTCAAGTGGCCGAAATCACGGTCGATGACCCAGCCGTGATCGACGATGATGTCGCCGCGCTTGGTGAATCCCTGGACGGTCAAGAGTGAACCGTTGCTGAGCCGATGCTCATCATCCTTTGTCTTGCCGCCCGCCGTAATGCGCACGCGGTCTCCAACCGCCAGGGCAAACTGCGTAGGCCGGTACAGCTCGAACCGATTTGCAAGCGCCGTCGGCGGCTTGACTGTCTCACCCACGATCAGGCGCGATCCTTTCTTGTAGCCCGGCGCGTTCTGGTGGAACTGGAGCAGGTCGCCCGGCTCATATTCGGTGGCGTCCGCTTTCTGTGCATCGGTCAGGTGAGCCGGAACCCATCCCTTGACCATGCGTTCCTCGCCAAGCTTGCCTTGCGCTTTCAGTCCGGCACGTACCGCATCCGTGATCCGGTTTGCTTCGGCATGGGTCATGCGACACGACCAGCGCCGACTTGGCCTGGCCGTCTTTTTTCTTTTCAGCTACGGCCGCCAGATAGGCGTCGGCCAACTGCTTGTAGCGGTCGTCATCGGGCACTTGCTTGATCCAGCCGAGCTTGTCCAGCTCCTCGAAGCCTTCTTCGGTTCGTCCCTCGCTCAGCGCCTCCGCCGCCTTCTTGTAATCACCTTGCTGGCGAAGTATCTCCGTCACTTCCGCTACTTTCAACCCTGCCGACTCTTCCAATAATTTTAGCGGCTCGCCAGCGGTTACACTCCGGTTTTGTTTTCGGTCGCCAACGAGTATCACCCGCGCACCGACAGCTTCCGCCACGTCGAACACGCGGAGCATATCCCTTGTGCCAAGCTGACTGGCCTCATCCACGAGGACGACGCCACCGCGAGCTGATTTTTGCATGTCCTCATCCTTCAGAAACCTTGCCACCGTATCGGCCGTGGCGAAGCCGGCTTCCTGCCGCAGCACTTCACGGCTGGCCTTCACCGACTGAGCCAGGGCAACCACTGGCCGACCGGCTTCGGCCAGCGCCTCGCCGATTTCCTGTTCGAGCGTCGTCTTACCCGTTCCGGCGACTCCACGGATAATCATAACGCGGTCACGGGAACCGAGGACATGGCGGACGGCCGCCTTCTGCCCTTCATTGAACCAGTCCCGCGAGCAAGGCCGATCCGGCTCACCAAGCGGTCGGAAACGTCCACGCCCCTGCCGGGCGAAGTCAATTAGCCGCGATTCCAGGGTAAGCATCTCTTTCGTCGTGGCCACCTTGCGACCGGCGATATCGCTGCGGATCAGGGGACGCTCAAGCATTTCGCGAGTCACGTTCTCGACTGTGACCGTGCCGATACCGCGTTTCAGGGCTTCGGTGAGGAGCTTGCGTTCGGGCACCACAGCTTCGCGGACGAAACTATGCTCGATGGCGTGATTGACCGCAAGTGCCTCATTATGCTGCGGCCTGTCCGCAACATGCTCGCGACGATGAACAGCCGCCAGAGCAGTGCGCTCCTGGTCCGTCAGGCGTGCGTTCCATCGCTTGCGCAGCGTTTCCCAACTAAGCGCTGACTCTTTCTTTTCGCGGGTCTCGGCTCCGAGTCCGTCCTTACGCTTCGGATCGGTGATGCCCTTCTCCTCAGCCACTTTCTCGATCAGGGCGGTACGCCGCGAGAACCGGCCCAGCACATCTTTCGGAATGCCAGCAATCTCGAAATCGTCGCGTTTCCGCTCAACACCGAAGCCGAGGTCCTGGAGTTTGTTCGCTAGCCGCACGCGAAATGCCGCCTGGAAATACGGAGCATCCCGTTTAAGCTCGCGGAACTGGCCAGCCTTCCAGCGACTTTCTTCTTCGTCCCACGTCGTATTGAACGCAAACACATGAGCGTGCAATTGCGGGTCGGGGAGGCCGTCAACAGGCCGCGAGGTCGTGTGTATGAATTCTGCCCAGGCCATGTTGCCAGTGACGCGGTCTTCATCGAGGCCGCCCATGCGGACGCGCGTTTTCATCTCCGCTTCGATCTCGCGCATCGTCTCATCGACCGCTGCCCGAAACGCACCCAGAATGTCCTGGTCGCCGCTCATCGCGTAGAGGAGCGACACCGACTTCGGAACGCTAAAGGTGAAATCGTAACCCACGGTCCGCTCGGAGCACGTTCGCACCGTCAGCGGGTTTCCGGTCCTTGGGTCGAGGTTGTCGCACAACCGTTCAAAGGAGAATTTGTCCACCATCCCTTCCAGCCCGAGGCGGGATGCGCCCTTGCCGCCCCAGCAGCCAATTATTTCTTGGCCTTCGCTGTAGTAGTCCGCCTTCCCGTAGTAACGTTTGGCGGAGGAGGCACTGTTCTGTTGCGTGATGCGTATCATGCCTCTATTTTATGCTACTACTCTTTCGTTAATTCTTCGTTAACGATGCCTCGCACAGCCGCACTCACCCTCAGTGTGCGCAATTTCCCATTTCCTCAATGTCACCGCTGCGCGACCGAATCGTCACTCCGAAGTTATGATCGTTTTCTTCCTTTCGCCATTTTTTTACAAAATCCATGCTCCCCCCTTGACGGACACCTAGGCGGAGCACCAGCGTTGCTTTTTGTCTTCAATGTCGGCCGGTTATCGTGGTCGCCGCTTCCCATTCCCACCAGGGTCGGCGTTGCATCGCATCCCGCGACGAACCTTCCAACAGGACCGCCCCTTGTCAGGAGATGGCAATTGGGGGATTGTCGTTTCAACGCTCGGCCTGCTCTGCTGCTATATCGACAGCCACTACTATCTATTGTGGTCACAACGATAGTGAACAACTACGAAATCGCAAAAAAGCCACGTTTCTTACACATCCTCTTACACATACACATTGTTGACCACATTATTGCTGAACAAAATCAATTGATTGCCACAAACAACCGTAAACAGAGAATCTGACAGGTAAAATGCAAACACTCAAAATATAGCTACTACATCAGTATGTTTTACGTTGACTGCACTCAATAATAGGCTTACACATTCCTTACACAAATGACGTATTTCAACGTAAGGGAGGTGACGATGACGGAAAAACACCAGTTGATGGGAGGGAAATTGCATGTCTACCGCCGGGAGAATAGCGGTTGTTGGCAATGCTCAGCCTACCTGGCTGGTAAGAACTGGCGTGTCTCAACAAAGGAGGACAGCCTTGCCCATGCGAAAGATTTCGCCCAGGATTGGTATCTGGAACTCGTGGGCAAAAGCCGTGCGGGCGTGCTCAAGGTCGGCAAGACGTTTAAGCAGGCCGCAGAGTTGTTCTTGCAGGAGTACGAGGTAATCACCGAAGGTGAGCGGCATCCAAGATACATCAATATCATTGAGGGGACATTGCGAGTTCATTTGCTGCCTTTCCTTGGCAGCAAGGTGGTATCCGAAATCACGCCGGGGCTGGTGCAGGAATACCGCATCCATCGCATGACATCCCGATTGGACAAAAAAACGGGTGAACCGAAGCGACCGGCGCGTGCCACACTTCGCGCGGAAGTAGTGGTTTTACGGCAAGTGCTGAAAGCCGCCTATCGGCATGGGTGGTTGCCGTACATGCCTGATCTGTCCGCCCCCTACAAGGCGTCCGGTAAAATCTCCCACCGGGCTTGGTTCTCGCCCGAAGAATACAAGATGCTCTACGAAGCGACACGAGCGGATGCGAAGGCGGTCCAGAGTCTCTACCGAAAATACATTCGCGAGCAATTCCATGACTACGTTCTCTTCATGGCCAACACCGGCTTACGGCCTGACGAGGCCGCCCGCCTCGAATTTCGAGACGTTGCCATCGTCACCGATGAAGCAATGGGTGAACGCATCCTCGAAATCGAAGTACGCGGGAAGCGCGGTGTTGGTTACTGCAAAAGCATGGCAGGTGCAGTCATACCATTTGAACGCTTGCAGAAGCGATTAAGACCACCCTTTGGCACGCGCCGTAAGCGCGGCGAGCCCAGGGTGAAGAATATGCCGGGGCCGATGGACAAGATTTTTGGCCAGACCCAGGCTGATCTGCTCAATGCTGTTCTTGCAAAGCTCAAGTTGAAGACTGACCGCGACGGCAGTCGCCGCACGGCCTACAGCCTCCGCCACACCTACATCTGTTTGCGCCTGATGGAAGGAGCCGACATTTATCAAGTTGCCAAGAACTGCCGCACCAGCGTCGAGATGATCGAAACCTTCTACGCATCACACATCAAGAACACGCTGGATGCAGCAGCCATCAATGTGCGGAAGCCTAAGCCCACGAACACTGCCAGCAAGCGTCCCCCGGAAGAGGATGCCTGAACGAGGCTGAGTATCAGTTCCAGCCCGAACCGGGTCGCGGCCCCACGAGTTCTTGCCCTTCGCTGTCATAGCCCGCCGTCGCGTAATGGCGGTCTTGATTCCTTTCATGGACCACCGGAGGCATCCGGCTGTTGCGTTTTTCTCTTCGTGGCTGTGCTTTCAGGATAAGCCGCCGCTCCCCATCGCCCTGCTGGAGCATGGAGCCGTCGGCATGGAATCGCATTCTCCTCCCGCGTCGAGAGTTCCCCCTGTCGCCGGTATTCGCCAGGCAGGCACGTCCTGAGCAGAGGATCACGATAGCCATTCGTGGTTCGGAATGGATCGGCCGGTCTCCCCATTTTGAGCCAGCACCCCCCACGGCCTATCTGATTGGCAAGCTAAAGCCGCCACCGGGTCGCGCAAGCTGCCAAGACGGTTTCCGCTACGCGGACCCTCCGTCTTTCGCTTGTCGCGATGCGCAAGTGCCCCGGCATTCGGCGGCTTTGTTCGCTGTGCCATCAGGCCGCGATGGGCGTGGCCGGAAACACAAAGAAGGAGACCAACAATGTCTGACACCAAACCAAACGAAGGCAGCACCTCGAAATCCCCAACTCACGTCGCCTACCAGGTACGCGACCGTGACGGAAAGAAGGGCATCTGGACGCGAATCGGAAGCGTATGGCCACACGCCGACGGCAAGGGATTCAACATCCAGCTCGACTGTGTGCCGCTCGACGGCCGGATCACCCTCCGCGTCGCCACCGAAAAGAAAGACTAACGCAACAGGGCGGGCCGGAGTGCCCGCCCTTCAACCGAAAGGACTCAGACCATGTACAACACGACCGATCACGACGCCATCACGTCCCGCTTTCACCAATTGACTGAGGAACTCTCCGCAGGCTGCGATTTAGAATTCGACACCGCCTACGACGACCTCGAACGCGAGTTTCAGGAACTCCGCCTGCTCGTCAACGCTTCTGACGGGAGGTAGGCCATGACCCATTTCACGGTCGGCATCATCGTGCCCAGCCACGAGCTGTCCAATCTCCAGTCGTTCATCGCGGAGCAGATGGCCCCCTATGACGAAAACACGGAAGTCGAGCCATACGTCAGCTATTCGGTCGAGAAGGCCCAGGCCGGCCTCACTCGTGACATCGCTCGGTTCGAGCGGATCATCGAGCGGCAAGACGCCAACTTCAACCTGGAAAAGTGCCAAGAACTCGTTGAAAAGCTCCGCGTCACCACGCCGGAAGAGAAGTACCGCGAGTATGTCGAGTACCACGAGCACTTCGACGAGGATGGCGATCCGATCTCGACGTACAACCCCGATAGCAAATGGGATTGGTACGTCATCGGTGGCCGCTGGGATGGCTGGATCAACGACCGCGAGACCAGCAGCGAAGCCGTGAGCGACAACATCGCGACGACCGAAGCGGTGCTTGAGCGGAACAGGATTCCCCACGCGATCATCACACCCGATGGCCAATGGCACGAACAAGGCCAGATGGGGTGGTTTGGCATCATGCTCACCGAGAACGATGACTACCAGTCCGAAGCGAGGCTCCTGCTCGGCCAGTTTCCGGGCCACCACATCATCACCCTTGACGCCCACATTTAACCAACGAAAGGAAAATCACCATGACCGAGATGACCGAAGACGAATTCGACGCGAAGTATCCGCTTATCACCAATCACATCAACCCCAACGCAAGCTGGGCATTCGGCGACGGTCCTGGCTGCCTCTTTGAAACCTACGGTGAGGAGCTTGCCTTCGTCCGAAGTCAGGACCCCCGCACGATCTGGACTCTGGTCGATGGCGGCGATGACGACAACCAGTACGTCATCAGCGGCTACCACCTCGTCAACCGGATTGGCTACCTCATCAGCACGATCCCGTTTCCCGAGGACGCCGACATCGAAGTTCCCATCCTGTTCGATTCAGAAGAATAGGAGGCCGCAATGGACAACGCACGTCGCGCGAAAACCTTCGAGAAGGCTATCGAGACTTACGGCACCGGAAGTGCCCAGGAAATCCTTGTCGATCTGCTCACCGACGCCATGCACTGGTGCGATGCTAATGGCGAGGATTTTCACATCTCTCTCGCTATGGCCTGCCGTCACTACATCCACGAACTCAACGACCAACAACAAGACGAAAGGAGACTGATCCCATGAACTATGCCACTCACACCGCCAATCCCTTTTATGCCAGCCGCCTGAAACGGGTCGCGCCTCGAACAGAGGAGCGTGACCGACCCGTCTATGCACGGCTGCCACTCGCCCCCCGAAATGCGAGTCCTGTCCCGCACCTGACCAGCCTCTACCATTTCCACCGGGCCGGTGAGTACGGAGACCGGAGCTATCCGGGCAACTGCGGCGGTAATCTCATCAAGGATCTGCTGCTTTATTTCCGCCCCTCCCTGATCCTGGACCCAATGGCCGGATCGGGCACTTGCCGCGATGTCTGCGACGAACTCGGCCTGGCCTGCATGTCGTTCGACATTCATGACGGGTTCGACGCTTGCGATCCAACGGACTTTTCGGCGGCGGAGACCTTCGACTTCATCTGGTCCCATCCCGCTTACTGGCGGCAGAAGCTCTACGCCGATGATCCCCGCGACCTGTCGCGTTCGCCGACGCTGGAGCATTTCCTCCAGCGATACCGCCAGTTCATTCGCAACAGTGCCCGTGCCCTGAAACCCGGCGGAAAGCTGGCGATCCTCATGGGAGATTACTCCGACCGGGAGGAGGGCTTCGTTCCCCTCACCTGGCACACGAAACGGCTTGCCTTCGACGCCGGTTTGCGGCAGTGCTGTACCGATATAATCCGCTTCAGCCACGGGGCGAGCAGCTCACGGAAGGTCTACCGGAGCAGCTTCATACCGGGGCTCCATGACGTGTGTGCCGTGTTTGAGAAAGGAGGCCGCAATGAATAGTTTGACAACCCTGTCGGCCGACATTGCCCGGAGGCATTTATCCATTGAAACCCTCGCGACCCGCAACAGCGATTCACTGGACTTCCATAACGTACCTGTCTGGGGTATCGAGGCCGCCTTGCAGGAGGCGTATCGACGAGGTGCGAAGGACTCGGCCGACCATACAGATTGACAGATCAAACGGCGCGGTTTCGGCTACTCTCGGTTTCACCATCTTCGACGCATTCTGGGCACCCCGGCTGTGCCGTCGCTGGACTCCAGGCTCGCTGTCGCTCGGTTCTCTCCGAGGAACGGCTGCTGCCCCTTACGTGTCGCTGGTGCGTCGGCCTGTCGGCCTGACAAGGACACCTGCGGTGCTGTCGTTTTTACAGAGGTCGGAGGTGCTCCCCCCGCAGCGTCAAGGATACCCTCCGGCGTTCGGTGCGGCTTCCTCCCCGATCTTCCGCGCTCCCAAAACCTCGCTTGTGCATACCGGGTGCCCCTCCACACCGAACGTCCTTGACTCCGCTCCCCCCCTGACCATTTGGGCTTTCGCCCCCCTTACGCCGAAAAAACGCTGTTCGCGTTTCGCGTAATGGGGATTGACTGACAACACACGGACACTGGCACTCAAAATGCCTCCATGCATCACCTTGACTTGCACGGTAGCGTCACCATGTTGCGACCGGCTACGTCGATCCGAATTAACGGACGATTGGCAACCTCTCGCGTGACGCCTTCAACGGTAACCGCGCCTATCCCGCGCTTCAATGCTTCAGTAACGAGCTTGCGTTCTGGCACCACAGCCTCGCGCACGAAACAATGCTCAATGGCATGATCGACCGCCAGAGCTTCTCCGTTGACCTGCCGGACGTAAGGCGTCTCGCGGCGGTAAACTGACTCCAAGATTTGGCGTTCCAGACCAGTCAATCTCATCTTCCATTCTCTCCGCCGGGTTTCCAACCCACATGCAGTCCCCTTCCTTTCCCGGGTCTTGGGTCCGATTCTCGATTTCCGCGTAGGGTCAGTAATACCGCGTTCCCGAACCAACTTCTCAATTATCGCTGTGCGCCGCGAAAATCGTTTTAGCACATCTGACGGTATCCCCGCGATCTCGAAATCGTCCAGATTCCGCTCCACGCCGAAGCCCAAATCCTGGAGCTTATTCACCAGGCGGACCCGGAAGGCGGCCTGAAAGAACGGTGCGTCCCGCTTGAGGTCCAAACACGCCCGCTTTCCAGCATTCTTCCTCTTCATCCCAGGTCATGTTGAACACAAGAATACGAACTTGCAATTGCGGATCGCAAAGACCGCCAACGCGCGAGGAAGTAGTATGGATGAACTCCGCCCAGACCATGTTGCCAGTAGTACGGGCGGTGTCCTGTTTTCCCTTGCGGACGCGGGTTTTCATTTCCCCTTCCATCTCGCGCATGGTCTCATGGACGGCTGCACGGAATGCATCCACGATGGCGTGATCGCCGCTCATGGCGTGAAGCAACGAAACCGACTTCGACACCGAGAATATGGAATGGTAACCCACCGTCCGCTTGGAGCGCATTTCGCACGGTCACCGGAGTTCCGGACCTTGGGCTCAGGTTGTCGCACAACTGGCAGAAGGAGAACCTGTCAACGGTACCGTTTAGGCCGAGCCGGGACGCGCCCTTGCCGCCCCAGGAACCTATTATCCCCCGTCCTTGGCTGTAATAGTCGGCCGATAAATAGGAGCGTTTTGCGGCCTTGGCACTCTTCTGTTGTGTGATGCGTATCATGCCTATTTGTTAACGATATCACACAAGCGTTAATCATTAACTAACGAAACGTCTCAAGCCTTATCCTGGTTCCTTTGTTGCGCCCTTGCGACTCCCATCCAAACCAAAGATGCCAGCCTCGGTTGTGACCGATGATGGCTGCATTATCAGCACCTCTGAAACGCGACCACCGACATTGGCGGGCGGGGGTTGCCCAACGGAACCTACGGTCTCCGGCCGGGCTCGCGAACACTCGCCACCCAGAGCTAAACCCCAGCTTCTCCCAACCCCGTTTGCTCCTATACGGCCGTGAGTTTAGGACGTGGCAATGACGCTTTTTGCTGGCATGAAGAAGCAATGTGATGTAACCTATATTTGTAAGCTCAGAAAGCATTTTCATTTACAGGCATGTTCCCTATGCACTGCATAGGCTCACTTTCTCCGGGAAAGTGGGATGCCCAGCCAGCAAATTGCATCACATCGCGGCTTGCAAAAGGCATCATCACAAATGGCTTCCAAGTGTCATCCCAGGACGTGCAATGCGTCAAAGCAAAACGCCGCGATTGCTTTACACGATGGGCCGCCTTCTTGAGTTTCCGTCCCCCCAATCTGCGACATCCGTGATCGCAGCTTAGGACCCCGTCCAGAAACTCAGGGCGATAGTCAGGCGGCGGCCGATCAATTGCAACATCGCCCCAAATGCACCCAGAAAACGCAAGCAGCAACAGGCCAGTATTTCCACGCCTCTCAGGCTCCCTATAGCCTTGTAAGCAGCAGAAATCCTCATTTGTGTGTACAAGAAAACGCTGTAACCAGCACTCAGCCTATTGCGCAGCGATATTCAATTGTGGTAATATCGTTAATAAGGGTTAAGGAGTGACCCTTATATCTACAAGGAGGATTTTCACATGTCATCACGTAAACGCACACCAGATAAAGAGTCAACAGAAACCACCACCGGCGTCGCCGAGCCGCCGGCAGCCGAAGCCAGTCCAGACAAGCCGAGCTTCGCCGAAAGGGTTGGTCAAAGGAAATGGGTTCCCGCCCCCGATCCGTTCGGCATCGCCACCGACAATCTCGCCGGTGTCCGCCTCTTCGAGAGCAAGCGGGACCGCCAGATGGCAATCAAGTTTGGTGACGGCCGTCCCGAGGACAAGCCAAGCCAGGCTGTCATCGACAAGGTGAAGGAGGCAGGGTACCGGTGGAACCCGACCGACCGGATATGGGCACACCCGGTCGAAGCTGATTCCGCCATCAGAACCCGCATCGAAGCTGGAAGGCTCTACGAGGAGGTCCGCCAGATGATTCGGCGGGAGAAGGGCATCGAGACCGGACAAGAAATACCCTTCTAATTAAAACAGCGTCGGAGTGGTCCTATGACCGTACCCCCAAAATATAATCTTCACGACCTTGGCCCCCAGGCCCAGATGATGGCGAAAAACTGCAACAACGAACGGATGGCGATGATGCTTCAATACGTCGCCATCGGTTCCATGATCGTCATGGCAGGAGCCGCAGCCAGTCAAATCTTGAGAGACGTGTTCGGTTCACCCGGTTCCGAACATGGCCACGGCAGGTCAAGATGAATAGGTTGCCCGCAGACAGGCAACCACGAAGCGGTAGCCGCGCCGAATGCCGGGAACCAGGTTTTGCCTGATGGTTCCTGACGATGGCACGGAAACCGCCGGACTGGCGACAACCCTCATTATTTCCACCCGACCCAGCTATCCCGCCTGAGCCTCAAGACAACGCAACTTCTAAACCCGATGGAGACCAACATGCAGTACAAGACAATAGTTCTCGAACTCTTGCAACAACGACCGGAGATGCACGAACAGCTCCGCAAGGACCGGAAGCTTCTCCGGCGCTGGAATTCTACGCCAAGGAACTGAAGACCAGCCACGAAGCCTGGAAGGAAACTCTCGACCAGGCGAAGCCCGGCAGCGACCCGAGCCAGATCGCGAGCGAGGCAATGGAGATGGCCATCAAGGAACTGGAGGATCGTTTGCCCTCCGTGTCTCATCCGGACAACGACGAACCGCTTTCCCTGGACGCAGCAATGGCCTTCATCCGCAATCACACGTCGCGCGGCTGAAGGCATCCCGTAAACAGCCGACGCTGTTTGACTCACTTCCCATAACCCCACCCGTCACTGAGCCAGAGCCACCTCAGCCACCTCAGCCGCCAGTCGCACCGACACCCACCGACGCTGTCAATTCTCCCGGCACGCCAGACGCGATTTCGGAACATTCATCGCCTGCCATCGCCAGCGGTGAAAAAGCAAAAACCCGCGACATAATCGCCGCGATCCGCACCCTCCAGACAATCGAGCAGGAAAAGCGGCTCGCCACCTCCGAGGAAAAGCAAACGCTCGC
Source organism: uncultured Planctomycetia bacterium (assembly GCA_963780045.1). GTDB lineage: Bacteria > Planctomycetota > Planctomycetia > Pirellulales > Thermoguttaceae > JANXQG01. Next base: position 1,243,800 of record CAVZZZ010000001.1, read on the forward strand.
CCGCTTCGCCGGCTTCGGGCCGGTTGCCCTGTCGATTTTCCCCGATCCGGTCGCCGGCCGTTACAAGGACGCCGGCTGGGAGAACCTCGGCGAAGAGCTGAAATCCCTGCTTACCCAGGCGGAATACGACAGCGCCAAACGCACCACCTTCAACGCCTTCTATACCTCTCCGACCGTCATCACTTCCATCCACGAGGCGATTTCCGCGTCTCGGCGTTCCCGGCAACGCCACGATCCTGGAACCTGGCTGCGGCACCGGCAATTTCATGAGTCAGGGACGCAATGGGCATCGCTTCATCGGCGTCGAGCTGGATTCCATTTCCGGCCGCATCGCCCGCGCACTCCATCCCGATCAGGACATCCGCATCGAGAGCTTCCGCGACACGAAACTGCCCGAGGACCGGATTGACGCCGTTATCGGCAACGTGCCGTTCGCCGACCTCAAGCTCGACTATCGCGGCCAGAAGTTATCTCTGCACGACTTCTTCTTTGCCAAATCCATCGACGCCCTCAAGCCCGCTGGCGTCCTGGCCCTGGTCACAACGCATTTCACGCTCGACAAGCAGAATGCCGCTATCCGCGAGTATCTCGGCTCGAAGGCTGACTTCGTAGGAGCGATCCGCCTGCCATCCGACGCTTTCAAGCGTGAAGGCACGGCCGTGGTCACAGACATACTTTTCTTACGCAAGCGAGCGCCCGAGGAACCCGTCCACCATGCCGATCCGCAGTGGCTTGGCATTGCCCCGCTTTCCATCGAGGGCATGGACATTCCCATCAACCGCTACTTCCTGAACCATCCTGAAATGGTCCTTGGTAGCTGGACCCGCAAGGACACTCTCTATGGAGGCGAAGGCTACAGCGTTCTCAGCAATGGCGACCTGGCCGGGCAGCTCAAGGCAGCAATCAATCGCCTGCCGGAATTCGCACCGCTGCAAGCATCACCGGTGCAGAATGATCCTGCCCCGGCTTTCACGCCACCGCCGCCGGAACGTCACATCGGTGAAGGAAGCTTCTTCGTCGGAGATGATCGCGTCATTTACCAATCCCAGGGCGGGCAAGGCGTGCCTGTAGTTTATGGCGGCACCACCCTCAAGGCTGACGGCACGCTGACCGGCAAACGCTTGGCCGCACTCGTGGGCTTGCGCGACCGCGCCCGCCGCGTCCTGCAATCGCAGAATGAAGGCTGGCCCGATTCCAACCGCGATGAGGCACGCCGGGAACTGAATTCGGCATATGACCGTTTCGCCAGCACCTACGGCCCGATCAACAAGACCACGTTCGGCGCGACCGCCGACGGCAGCATCATCCGCCGGATGCCGAATATCGTGAAATTCAAGGAAGACCCGGACGCCATGCTCGTCATGTCCCTGGAGGACTACGACGAATCGACCGGCAAGGCGACTAAGGCCGCCATCATGACCAAGGACGTGGTGGGCAAGACGCCGCCCATCACCCACGTTCGCAGCGCCGAGGAAGGATTGCTTGTTTCCCTCAATCAACGCGGAGGGGTCGATCTGCCGTTCATTGGGGAACTTTACGGCAAGCAGAAAGCACAGATTGTCGCCGAACTGGGCGACCTGATTTTCCCAGACCCGCAGTCCAGAACCTGGCAAACTGCCGACGCCTATCTCTCCGGCAATGTGCGTGAAAAGCTCGCCGCCGCCGAGAGTGCCGGCCCCCAATATGTCCGCAATGCCAACGCCCTGCGAGCCGTGCAGCCGGAAGACGTGCTGCCTGGCGACATTGACGCCAATCTCGGCGCACCGTGGATACCGGAGAGCGACATCCAGGCATTCGCAGCCGATCTCTTCAAGGTCGAGCCTTCGTCGATCCCCGTCGCCCACCTGAAAAAAGATGCGGTCTGGAGCATTGACGCCGACTACGCCGCGAAAGCGTCGGTCGCCGCCACATCCGAATATGGCACGGCCCGCGCAAACGGCACTTGGCTGCTCGACCTGGCCCTGAACATGAAGACGCCGACGATTTATGACACCATCGACCACGGCGACCGCGAGGAGCGCGTAGTAAACCAGGAAGCGACGATGGCCGCCCGCGAGAAGCAAAAGCTCATTAAGGAGCGTTTCCGCTCCTGGGTGTTCAGCGATCCTGACCGCACCGAGCGGTTGGTGCGGACGTACAACGACACGTACAACAATTTGCGGCCCCGCCTGTTCGACGGCTCCCACCTCGATTTCCCCGGCATGAACCAGAATATCAAACTCCGGCCCCACCAGGATGATGCCGTTTGGCGTGGCATGAGTTCCGGTAACACGCTGCTGGCCCACGCCGTCGGCGCCGGCAAGACCTTCACGATGGCCGCCACCGGCATGAAGATGAAACAGGCCGGCCTTATCAAGAAGCCGATGTATGTGGTCCCCAATCACCTGCTGGAGCAGTTTTCCCGCGAGTTCATGCAGCTTTACCCCAACGCCAGGCTACTGGTCGCCGCCAAGGAAGACCTGACCAAGGATCGCCGAAAGTTCTTAACCGCCAAGATCGCCAGTGGCGAGTGGGACGGGATCATCGTCACCCATTCATCGTTCGAGCGGATCGGCATGTCGCGTGACTACCAGGAGAAGTTCCTCTTGGAGCAGATCGCCGAATATGACGAACTGCTCCGCGAGCACGCGGGTGCGAAGGGTGCCAACCGCAATCTCATCAAGACCATCGAGAAGCAGAAAGCCGCGAGAGCCGAACGGCTGAAGGACTTGCTCGCCGAGAAAAAGAAGGATGACGGGGTGGTGTTTGACGAACTCGGCGTCGATCACGTCTTCATCGACGAGGCACATTATTTCAAGAACCTGGAAACGCCGACCAAGATGGAGCGCATCGCCGGCATCCAGACCGGCGGATCGGAGCGCGCCTTCGACGTATACATGAAAGCCCGCTACCTCGACGAGCAGCACGCCGGGCATGGCGTGACATTCGCCACCGGCACGCCGATTTCCAACACGATGGTCGAGATGTACACGATGCAAAGGTTCCTTGATCCCGAAGGACTCAAGAGCCGTGGCCTGGAACATTTCGACGCATGGGCGGCCACGTTCGGCGAAGTCATCGACACGATGGAAATCTCCCCAGACGGCAAAAGCCTCCGTCCGCGAAGCCGCTTTGCCCGCTTCACCAATCTGCCGGAACTCCAGCAGATGTTCCGGGCCTTCTCCGACGTGCAGACGACAGAAATGCTCGACCTGCCGCGTCCCCGCTTGGAAACGGGTAAGCCCATTGTCGTTGCCTGCCCGATGTCCGAGGAGCAGCACGCATTACAGCAGGAGTTGGTGGAGCGTTACGAACGCTTGCGATCACAAAAGGTGGACCCGCGAGTCGATAACGCGCTCAACATCACCACCGACGGACGCAAGCTCGCAACCGATGCAAGGATGCTTTCCGCCACCGCGCCTGACTTCCCGGAATCGAAGGTCAATAGGCTGGTCGAGAATGTCGCCTCCATCTGGACGACGACGACACCGACGCGCGGCACTCAAATGATCTTTGCTGACATGGGCGTTAATCCTACCCCCTGGGGGTATTCCCCTTACGCCGACATCATCCACAAGCTCGTCGCCTACGGCATCCCCCGCGAGCAGATCGCCGCCATCGGCGACGCCGAATCCGACGCCAAAAAACAGGCACTCTTCGAGAAAGTCAGGAATGGTTCAGTGCGCGTGTTGATCGGCAGCACGCAGAAGATGGGCACCGGCACCAACGTCCAGAAACGCCTTGTGGCCTTGCATCACCTCGATGCTCCCTGGAAGCCGGCCGAGGTCGAACAACGCGAAGGCCGAATTCTTCGGCAGGGAAACACGAATGAGGAAGTGGCGGTCTATCGCTACGTCACCGAAGGGTCGTTCGACGCCTATATGTGGCAGGCACTGGAGACAAAAGCTCGCTTTATTAGCCAAGTAATCACGGGCGACAACGCCGCTCGCCGCGCCGAGGACATCGGCGGCCAGGAATTGAGCTACGCCGAGGTTAAGGCAATTGCATCAGGCAACCCAGCCGTACTGACGCTTGCCGAGGCCGACGCGGAATTGCAACGGCTCACCCTGCTCAAAAAGAACCATCTCGACGAACAATACGTCGCCCGCCGCAGCGTGCGGGATCTTCCGGGCACCATCGCCAGCCTGTCCGGGCGTTTGTCGAAACTTATCACGGACGAGGCGACGGCGACCGCCCATGCCAGCGAGCCGATTACCATTGGCAAGCAAAGCTGGTCACACGAAGACGCCCCTGCCGTGCTGGGAGGCAAATTGGAAGCCATACCTCGTAACGTCCGGGATACGACCCGCGTTCCGCTCGGCATCTATCGAGGACTGCGATTCGGTTTGGTCCTTCATCCGCAATTCCCGCCCGACGTGTACCTCGAAGGTGCGATCACACGTCAGTCAACGCTTTCACGGGACCACCAGGGGCCGCGTGCCATCCTGAATGCCCTGGAACGCCTGGCCGGTGCTTACGGCTCCGAATGCGTCCGTGTCCGGCAAGACCTGAATATCGCAGAATCCCAGCTTCGTGACTATCAGGCCCGTCTGGGCAAGCCGTTCCTTCATGACGCCTATCTGTCCGAACTGACCAGCTTGCGTGACCAACTCAAGACGGGGCTTTCAGCAACGGCACAGGCGCGGGAGGACAATACGGAGCCAAGTGTTTCCGAACTGGCCGACAAGATCAAGGCGCTCAAGGCGTCTCACAGCATCGAGGCCACGCCGCAGCGTGCCCGGCAGAAACACGCATCAGCCGAAGAACCCGTCACCGCCCGCATCCGCCGCAGGCAAGGGGCAAGCCCGGTCACGGGTGAAGCCGATGGCGAATTGGAGGCAGCGGAGACATCCCCGCCGGCAACAGAGGAGAATTCAGCCGGCAAGACGCCGATGACGTTCCAGGAACGCATTGCACGAGAGCGACGCCGCAAGGATCTGGAACCCAGCCTGCCGTAAATTTAGGCGTGTCGCATTTTCCGGTGACAACCTCGCCCCGGAGGCGATCCGGGTCAGCGCCAACGTCGCGAGCCACAGAGTTTGCCATCGCCAATAGCAATCCCCGGTAGAATCCTGAACAAACCGCGCTCACGTGCTACTCCGCAGGTGGAGACTTTGGTAGACTTAACTGCATTCTCTCGGCTTATCGTGGAGAAATGCGGCCTCATGACCAAGTTGAATGAGTACGTGAAGACTGCGGAAGCCGCCAGGATTCTCGGGGTCTCGCAGAACACGCTTCGTGCGTGGGCGGAATCAGGCAAGGTCCCCGTGCGCCGCAATCCGGCGAACGGGTATCGGCTTTTCCTTCGGCGCGATCTGGACCGGTTTCTGGCGAAACTGGCGCGGTCGGTCAAGGATTGATTCTGTGGACGTGATTAACGAGATCAGGCCGTCGAGGGCCGTTTCGAGGCAAGAATGTCGGAGCAGCAATTTCCCATCGGCCGACGCATCGACCTGCCGGGGCATTTCGCCGAGCCGGTGGTGTTGGAGTCAGTCCGCGCCCTTGGGGACGGATTCGAGTGCCGGGTCCGCCTGTCCGATGGAACGCCCGATGAGGCTATTCTCGCGCGACGAAGCGGCCACCATCTTTGGCCAGCAGGCCGAGGCCCCGACCTCGATCAAGCCCGTGGACGCCGAAAGCCTTCGCCTCCTCGTCGAATCTTCGCGCATCCGTCTAGCCTATACGCACGACCGCCACTTCGCCGTCAGCCTGTCTGGCATCCGCACGCTGCCGCACCAGATTGAGGCCGTCTATCTGCGAATGCTGCCGCAACCCCGGCTCAGGTTCTTGTTGGCAGACGATCCCGGTGCGGGCAAGACCATCATGGCCGGCTTGCTCATAAAGGAGATGCGTCTTCGCGAGGCTATCGACCGGGTACTGATCCTATGTCCCGCACCGCTGACCATCCAATGGCAAGACGAACTGCTCCGCTGGTTTGGCGAGTCGTTCGACATCATTTTCTCTGCCGTCGATCAGCAGCAGCTCGTCAACCCCTGGCACCGCACGTCCCAGGTCATTGCTTCGCTCGATTACGCCAAGCAGGACGACGTTCGCGAGCGCGTCTTGAGCGAACGATGGGACCTCGTCATCATCGACAAGGCGCACAAGTGCAGCGCGTACACCAAGAGCAGTTCCGGACGCGGCGACGAGATCGATAAGACGAAGCGATACCAGCTTGCCGAGCGGCTCGCCGCCAATTCGGACCACCTGCTCCTCCTTACGGCTACCCCGCACCACGGCGACGATGATCGCTTCGCGCACTTCATCCGCCTCATCGACTCCGACCTATTCCCCGAGCCGCACCGCGTCGGCAACAAGGCGACCGAGATTCGCCGCGACATCCTCAAACTCGGCCCGGATTGCCCGTGGGCGCTGCGTCGCTTGAAGGAAGACCTACGCGACTTGCGGGGCCGTCGATTGTTCCCGGATCGGCACGCGCACACGGTCGCGTTCAAGTTGACCATGCAGGAGTACGACCTCTACAAGGCGGTCACTGGGTATATCAACCAGTTTCTCCCGCAGGCCAGTGGTCGCAAGCAGGGAAGCGTGGCCCTTGCGCGGACCGTATTCCAGCGGCGACTCGCTAGCTCGACGATGGCGATCTACGAGTCGATCCGGCGGCGGCTCGAACGACAGCAAGACCTTTTGAAGGAGTTGGAGGATTTGTCGCCGGCGCAGCGTGCCCGACGCTTGGCCCAGTTGCAGGGCCGCTTGGCAGATGTTGAGCAGGACGAGGACGACCTGGACGATGCCGAGCGCGACCAGCTTGTGGACCAGTTCACGGCCTCCGTGGGCCTGGAGCAACTACAAGCGGAAGTCGCGGCGCTGCAAGACCTCATCGCACAAGCGCGGCGTGTGCGTGACCACGGGGCGGACTCGAAACTCGCCGCTTTGAAAGCATGCCTCGAACGCGCCGAGTTCAAGGAACTCAGCGGCGGCCGGGGCAAGTTGCTCATCTTCACCGAACACCGCGACACGCTGAACTATCTTTGCGAGCAGCTCGCTCAATGGGGTTACACGACCTGTCAGATTCACGGTGGCATGAACCCGCACGAGCGCAAGCGTGCTCAGGAGCAGTTCCGCACTGAGAAGCAGATCTGCGTGGCGACCGAAGCGGCCGGCGAAGGTATCAACCTCCAGTTCTGCCGCCTGATGATCAATTACGATCTGCCGTGGAACCCGACACGGTTGGAACAGCGGCTCGGCCGCATCCACCGCATCGGTCAGGAGCGGGACGTTCACGCCTTCAACTTCGTCGCAAGCGCCTCCGAGGATGGCCAGCCCATCGTCGAGGGACGCATCCTCGAACGCCTGCTTGAAAAGCTTGAACAGATGCGGGCCGTGCTTGACGACCGCGTGTTCGACGTGATCGGCGAAGTGCTGTCGATCAATGACGTGAACCTGCCCGATATGCTTCGCGAGGCGGCGTTCGACCCTCGGCGGCTCGACGACTACCTCGACCAAATCGCTCGGATCGACCCGGCCCGGCTCAAGCAGTACGAAGAGGCGACTGGCATCGCCCTTGCGCGGGCTAACGTGGACTTTTCCGGGTTCCAGCAGGCGAACGCAGAGGCCGAGGAGCGTCGGCTCATGCCGCGATACGTCGAGGAGCACTTCATCAAGGCCAGTGTTGCCGTTGGCCTGAAGGTAGAGCCACGCGCGGACGGCCTATGGCGGATCGAACATGTCCTCGCTGATCTCCGCTCCGACCGGCTACAGTCGGTTCGCAAGCTCGGCAAACCGGATACCACCTACCGCAAGGCGACCTTCCGCAAGGAGCATCTCGACCAGGACCAGCACCTCGATGCAATCCTCGTCGGACCGGGGCACCCGCTCTACGCCGTCGTTGACGAGAAGTTGAACGAGTTACTTACTCCGCTGGTCGCTGGCGTTGGTGTCTTCCTGGACGAAGAAACTGAAGTGCCTTACCGGCTGCACCTGTTCGAGGTCAGCATCCGGGGTCAAACCAGCAAGGGTGAACAGCAAACGCTGCACGGCGAATTGGTCGCCGTGCGGGAAGAAATGTCCGGGCCGACCACAGACGCCGGGCGATTCAGCATGGTGCCAGCCGACTGCCTGCTCGACCTGCCACCGCACCCGGAACCGCCAGCATCGCTGGCCGTTTTTGATTCGTCAGCCGCCGCCGATCATGTCAAAGTCACATTTCAGATGCAACTCCGCAGTCGGTGCCAGGAAGAGCGTCGGCATTTTGTGGACATCTGCCGCGACTACCTGACCCGCTCGTTCGAGGCCCGCATCCGCGCCCCACAGGACCGGGTGATGGCCTTGCGAATGCGCGAGGCGACTCAGCCCGAAGTGGCGTTGGCCCGCCAACGTGCCGAAAACGAACTGACCGACATCGAGCGGACCCGCCGCGAACGGCTCGCGGGCCTAGACCGGCTCACCCTGGTCAAGCACGGCCCTGTCCGCCATGTCGCCACGGCGCTCGTGCTACCCGCTGGCTCGGGCGCGGGCTACGGCGGCGCGCCGGAAGACATTGACCCCAACATCCGCCGTCGGTCGGAACTCGCCGCCGAAGACCTGGTCGTTGCCCACGAAACAGGCCGGGGCTGGGAGTGCGAGCGGGTAGGACACCTCAAGATTGGCTTCGACGTGCGGAGCCTGGGGCCTGCCGACTCGCAGACCGGTTACCGCGACCCCGTCGAAGGCATCCGCCGCATCGAGGTCAAAGGCCGGACGCGCGGTTTCCCGATCCGCCTCACCACGAACGAGTGGTATAAGGCGTCCCAACTCGGCGACAGTTACTGGCTCTACGTCGTGTGGGACCCGCTCGGCACCCCAGACTCGCTGCCGCTCATCATCCGCAATCCGGTGAAGCACCTTGACCACGCCAAGCGAGAGGTGATCGCGGCCCGGCACTTTGACATCCCGGCGCAGGCCATCGAAGCCGCCGCCCAGGCAACGCGGGAGGCGCGATGACCGACAACGACAAGCGGCTGATCGAAGACTACCTGCCCATCGAGGCCATCAGTGCCGAGTCGTCGCGCGAGAAGAATGTTCGTAAGGGGCATATCAGCACGCTACACCTGTGGTGGGCGCGGCGGCCGCTCGTGGCTTGCCGGGCCGCCGTGTACGGGGCACTGGTGCCTGTGTCGCGGTTTGTGCCGAACAACGGCAGTGAAGCAAAGAAGAAATCGCTTGGCCGGGCCAACGCGGCCAAGTTCGTCACTAGCCTTTGCAAGTACCCCGGCGACCCGAGAGTGATCGCCGAGCGCAACGGCACATCCTGGAGGCGCACGCCGAGCGGCTGACCCGTGAGACGGGTAAGCCAGTCACTGTGGCGGACATCGAGGCGGGCAGCGCACCGCGGCCGAAGGTGCTGGACATGTTCGCCGGCGGCGGGGCGATCCCGCTCGAAGCGTTGCGGCTCGGCTGTGAAGCCTACGCCCTCGACCTGAACCCGGTGGCGCACATTATCCAACTCTGCACGCTCGTCTACCCGCAGAAATACGGCAAGCCCGATCCGAACGCTCGCGGCATGACCGGGCCGACAAACGCGACGAACGAAACCACCTGGGGCGGGCTGGCGAAGGAAGTCCGCTACTGGGGCGAGTGGGTGCTGAAAAAGGTGAAGGCCGAGATCGGCGACCTGTACCCGCTCATCCCTGACCCGGCGTACAAGAAGAAGCGCGAGCCGGTGAAGAGCATTTTCGGCACCGACGAGGAAGTCCCGCCGGGCTATCTCGTCCCAGTCGCTTATCTCTGGACCCGTACTGTCACCTGCAAGAATCCAACCTGCAAGGCGACCGTGCCACTCCTGCGGCAGACGTGGCTGTGCAAGAAGAAAGATCAATTCGTCGCACTGAAAGTGGTCGCCCCCAAGAGTGCAAAGCGGGTTCGGTTTGAGGTGGCAGAGTCGAATTCGGAGAAAGGTCTAGGCTTCGATCCAGCAGGTTTCTCGAAGGCAGGCAACGCCACATGCCCTTTTTGCGGCACTGTGGCAGAAAACGACTACGCAAAGGTCGAAGGAGTTGCCGGGCGAATCGAAGCGCAGCCGATGGCTATCGCCTGCATCCGGCCCGGCTCAAGAGGCAAGTTCTATCTCGCGGCTGACGGCCTCTCGCCGGAATTGCTACCCGATGATGATGTATGCCGCCGCCGCATCGTCGAGATATGCAAACGAACGGGTCTGACCGTCCCAGATGAACCGATCGTCAATGACGCGAAGAAAGCCAACTTTTGCATTCTCTACGGGTTGGATCAGTTCTCGAAGCTATTCACGCCCCGGCAGATGCTCAGCCTGTTGACGCTATCTGCCGCCGTGCGAGACGCCCACGCTGCGATGGCGAACATGGACAGCGAGCGAGCGAAAGCAGTGGCGACAATGCTCGCCTGCATTGTGGACAAGCAAGCCGACTTCAACTCATCGCTCTGTGTTCTGAAGGCTGATGGAGGCCGGGGCATCGTTCACACATTCGGCCGACAAGCGTTACCGATGTTGTGGGACTTCGCCGAAGCAAATCCTTTCAATCAAGACATTGCATCATGGACAAGTTCAGAGGCCGAGGTCTTCAATAACATTGAATTGCTCTCAGAGGGGCTCGTTGGAACTCCGCACCGCGGCTCCGCGATGGATCAACCTTGGCCAGACGGGACTCTGGATGCAGTCATTACCGATCCGCCCTACTACGACAACATTCCCTACGCCAACATCTCCGACTTCTTTTATGTCTGGCTGAAACGAAGTGTCGGTAATCTGTACCCGGAACACTTAAGTGGGCTTGGAACGCCGAAGAAACAAGAGGCTGTTGCGGATGCGACGCGGCATGGAGGCGACAAGCCCAAGGCGAACCGCAGCTTATGAGCAGATGATGGCCGAGTCACTAGCCGAGGCCCATCGGGTTCTCAAGCCCGGCGGCTCACTGGCGGTGGTCTACGCACACAAGACGACACTTGGCTGGTCAACTCTCGTCGATGCATTTCGACTCGCTGGGTTCACGGTAACAGAAGCCTGGCCGCTTGACACGGAAACGACCGGCCGTCTTCGCGCTGAAGATTCTGCCGCGCTCGCTTCCAGCATCTTCCTCGTCGGCCGCAAGCGCGAGGTCGCGGCGACCGGCTCCTACGAAACCGACGTGCAACCCGACCTCGAAGCCATTGTCCGTGAGCGGGTTGAGACGCTGTGGGACCAGGGCATTTCCGGGGCCGACCTGGTCATCGCCTGCGTCGGTGCGGGCTTGCGGGCCTTCACACGCTTCGCCCGCGTCGAGTACGCCAACGGTGAGGAAGTTCCGGCCGAGAGGTTCCTCCTGGAAGTCGAAACGGTCGTCCTCGACAGCATCCTCGGCCGGCTTTCCAAGGAAGTCGGCGGTAAGGGGACGAGCCTCGCGGGGGTCGATCCGGCCACTCGCTTTTACACCCTCTGGCGCTACACCTACCGCGCGGCCGAACTCGACGCTGGCGAGGCGATTATTTTCGCCAACGGCACTCATGTCGAACTTGACGGGCTGAGCGGGATGTCGAGTGGGGCCGACGCGCTCATCGAGAAGAAGAAAGGGAAGTACCGCCTCCGCGACTTCGTCGAACGCGGGGACGACGACAACCTGGGTCAACCCACCGCCGCAGGGCTGACCGCCCCGCTAGTGGACGTATTGCACCGCGTGCTATGGCTGATGGAACACCGGCCACGCGAACTGGCCACGTTCCTTCGCGATACAGAGCCGAACCGGGAGCAACTGCGGCTCGTGGCCCAGGCACTCGCCGGCCCTGCCTTGAAGGGCGGCGAAATGGCCGACGTGTCGCCTACCGGGGAGATGGCGGCGCTGGCCAAATTGACTTCCAATTGGCGCAGCGTGATCGAAGACAATGCGACCACCGCTGCCGAACGGACAGACCAGAAGCGTGGCCAAAACAAGCTATTTGAGTAACCGAGCGAGATAACCGACATGAGTACCGTCGCCATCAAGCCGTGGGTCGAAGTCGCAGCACTGCATCCAGATGTTCTCGCGGAGAACTTCTCCGAAGACATCTTCGCGCTCGACCTGGGGCCGCTCGCCGACGGTAACGCCAACGTGCCGGCGGTCTATCGCGACGCCGAGCACTTTTTTCGAGCGTCATATTTGACCAAGGGGCTGCGCGGCCTGTTGCAAGACGTGTTGTCACGGTTGGAAGGTGGGGCGGGCAACCGTGTGCTGAAGCTGATGACGCCGTTCGGCGGCGGCAAGTCGCACACCCTGGCGTCGCTGTTGCACGCGGCCCGGAAGCGGTCGGCACTCGACGTGATCCCCGAGGGGGCCGGGCTGCCCAAGCCTGGCGTGGTGCGGACAGCGGTGTTCGACGGACAGTTTTTCGATGCGACCAACGGCAAGGTGATCCCCGGCGAAAAGTTTCGCGCCCGCACGATGTGGGGCTGGATCGCGTGGTCGCTAGGCGGCATGAAGGGGTACGAAGTGCTGCGGGCACAAGACGAGGCCCGAATCGCCCCTGGCGGCGACGAGCTGCTGGCGTTGCTCGCCGAAGGGCCAAACCTGATCCTGCTCGACGAGACGCTCCAATACCTCATCAGCGCCGGAGGTATCAAGATCGAGCAGACCACGCTCCGCGACGAGACGCTGACGTTCCTCCAGCGGCTGACCGTGGCGGTTGGCAACACCACCAATACGGCCCTGGTCTTCTCGCTTCAGTCGAGCAAACGCGAGTCGCTGGAATACGTCAACCTGTTGCAGACCGTCGATCATCTTGCTGCCCGCAAGGACCAGCGGCGCGAGCCGGTCGAGGGGAGCGAGATTCTTTCGGTCATTCAACGCCGCCTACTGGCCAAGCTGCCCAAAGACGCGGATTCACTTCCGGCCGCAACGGCGTACCAGGAGATTGTCACGCAGATGCGGCGGGCCTACGCCCAGACTGCGGCAGAACGGCAACAGGCCGAGGAAGATGGGCTGGCGCTGCGGGACCGCGTGCGGTCGTCGTACCCGTTCCACCCGGCGCTCATCGACTTGATGCGTGAACGCTGGGCCGCCATCCCTGACTTCCAGCGGACGCGCGGAGCCTTACGGTTCCTGGCTTCGTGCTTGCGGGCGCTCACCGAGAAGGAAAAAGCCGCGCCGTGCTGGGGCCGGGCGATGTCCCCATCCATGATTCCGAGGTGCGACTGGCGTTTTTCAAGGAAGTGGGCCAGCAATCGGACTTTCAGGCGGTGCTGGAACACGACCTGGTCGGGGCCAATGCCCGTTGTCGGCGGATCGACGACCGCCGCGCCAAGGAGAATGCAACTGAAGGGATTCGCCGCCCAGCGACCCGGCTTGCAACGGCGATCCTGATGTACTCGTTTGGCGGCCTGCGGCGGGAGAGTGGGCAGGAAGGCGATCTGTTGCCGCCAGGCGTGACGGAAACCGAGTTGCTGTCGGTTTGCGTCGGCCCAGACCTAGACAGTACGACGGCTCTGGCCTGCTTGAAGGAACTCAAGGAACAGTGCCTCTACCTGCACTTCGACGGTGCGCGATACTGCTTCAAGAAGGACCCAAACATCACGCTGCTAATCGAGCAGGAAGCGGAAGCTGTCGGCCGCAACGACAAGCAGGTCCGTACCCGCGTTAAGGAAATGATCGAGGCCCGCTTGGCCGGGCACCGCAATGCCATCGTCTGGCCCGAAAGTGCGGCTGACATCCCCGACCGCGACCCATCGTTCCTGGTCGCCTACCTACCGCTCGAACTCGGTGGCAAGCCGCGCGGACACCAGGAGTCGGTCGCCAAGGACTCGCTGGAAAAGTGCGGCGAGAAGCCGCGCACTTTCCGCAACGGCCTGGGCTTGGCCATTCCGGCGGGCGATCAAGTCGAGATTCTGCGCCGGGCGGTCCGCTACCTCATCGCTGCCGAGGGAGTGAAGGGGAAGGCGAAGCAACTCAACCTGACCGATGAGCAGCGGGGTCAGCTCCGCGAACGAGAATCGACTGAGCAGGCTGCCGCCGAGTCGGCGCTGTTGAAGCTGTACACCGAAGTCTGGTTGCCGCGTACGGAAGAGGGCGGCATCGGCATCGAGAAGATCGCGGCCGGCGGCCGCCCGCTCCAGACCACCCTCAGCGACAAAAAACAGGCGATGATCCACGAGCGGATCGTCGAATTGATTACGTCGGTGCAACCGCGCGTATTCACAACGCTTGCACCGACCAAGATTGGCGAGCTTTTCCGACTCGGCGAAGGAACGCCGCCTCAACTCGGAATCAGCACCGGCGAGGTAGTGGACGGCTTCTATTCGTTCCTTGGCTTTACCCGGTTGATGACAAGCGGCGTAATCCGCAAGGCCGCAGCCAAGGGCGTGCTGGATGGCCACTTCGGCTACGCCAGCGGCCCCAAGCCCTCCTTGGGAACCGATGGAAAGTTTCAGGTCGCTCTGACGAAGGTTCGCTTCAAGGCAGTGGTTGCCGAAGATGAGATCGACTTGGAGTCGGGTTTCCTGATGCTGCCGCAGTCTATCCCGCAGCCGGCCCCTGCTGGCGGGACGGAGCCGGTCATCGTGGCGCCCGGCGGCGAAGCGACCCAACCAGGAGGCGGCGTGACTTTACCACCCGGCATCGTGCCTCCGGTCGGTCATGTTCCCCCTGTGAAGCCTGTTGGCGATAATGCGGTAGAGCTGACATTCGACGCTGATCGGAATCAGCTCTTCACGGCCTGGAACGCCATCGCAAACCTTGCCGACCTTGCAGGCAAGGTGAAAGTGACCATCCGCGCCGAGTCGGAGAAGGGGTTTGACAAGGCCAAGGTCCAGAACGGCGTGTTGGAACCGCTCCGCGAGGCGGACTTAATCGAATGATGAACCAGAACTAAAGGCAGCGGTCACGGCGGGCCGCCAATCAGGCCCTGAAAACTCAGACAGGTCAGCTATGCCAACGCGTCGAAACAACCCGCACTCGAACAGGCCAGCAGGCCACCTGCTGCTGTTGGGTTGCTCCGACCGCAAGCGCACTGTCAAAGGTAAACTCCCTGCTCTTGACCTATACGATGGGGTGAACTTTCGCGTTTTACGTGCCTTCCTTCACGAGCGCGGCTGGCCTCCCGGCCTCTGCATTAAAATCCTCTCCGCGAAGTACGGCCTGATCGACGCCACCGACCTGATCGAGACCTACGACCTGCGGCTCGACGAGGACACCGCTCGCCAGATGAACCGCAAGGTGCTGAAGTCCCTCACCAACTTCGGCAAACCTTCGTCCGTGTTCGTCAATCTGGGGAAGGACTACCTCCCAGCCATCGACGGGATCGACCGCCTCTGCCAGAAGGAGCGGATCGTCCACGCCAACGGGGGCATCGGCCTCAAGATGGCGCACATGAAGCGGTGGCTCAACGCCCTTCCGTCAATTACAGCCACCCTGCCGGGCAAACGGTCGGCCCCGTCCTATCTCTACTTCTTCCCCGATTGGGACGACTACGTGACCGAGCCCTTCGTCCACGAAACGGCTGAGGAAGACCCAGCCTTGCGGAAGACGAAGCAGTACGCTCATGAGGTTTTCGGAGCCAACGAAACGCCCTATGACGGGATGCTGGTCAGCTTGGCCCAAATATACACCGGCAAGGGAACCCTTTCGCGATTAGATGCAGACACGGCAGAGCGGACAGACCTTCGGAAGGCGATGAAAGTCCCTAAGCGACTCCTCTTGTTCGGGGACTGTGGTGCATTCTCCTACGCCTTCGAGGATAAGCCGCCTTTTTCGCCAGAGGAGGCAGCGCGCCTTTATCACCGCATCGGCTTCGATGTCGGTGCGTCGGTCGATCATATCCCGCTTCCAGGAAATCGTTGTGGAAAACGAAAAGGGCGAACTCGTAAAACGAGTGCTCACCGAGGAGGAACGCAAACGCCGAATGCGCCTCACCGCACGGAATGCGGAGTTGTTCCTCGCCGCATGCCGCAGGCACCGATACCAGTTTCTCCCCATCGGCGTGATTCAAGGGTTAGACACGAAGTCCTACATTCGCTACGTCCACAAGTACATCGACATGGGCTACCAGCACATCGCCCTTGGCGGTCTTGTCCCCAAGCCGGACTCGGAGATTCTGGAGATCTACTGCGCCGTTCGAGGCGCAATCCAGACTCGAACCCGCACGGAGAAGGAAAACGTTTGGCTGCACCTGTTCGGTATCCTGCGCCGAAAATCCAGTCGAGCTTCCGGCTGCTGGGCGTATCCAGTTTCGACAGCGCGTCGTACTTGCGGAAAGCGTGGCTGCGATCCGACCAGAACTACCTCGCCGGTGATGGCAGTCGCTGGTACAGCGCGATCAGGGTGCCGATAAGTTCATCGAAGCGGCTGCGGGAAGCCGCCGAGGAAAACGAGATTTCTGAGGAAGAACTGCGGGCGATGGAAAACCGTTGTCTGATCGCTCTAAACACCTTCGACGGAAGCGAGGAAACCCACCAAGAGGTCGTCGATTCCATCAATCTGTACGGTCCTCTCCTTGAACGACGCGGCGAGGACAATCATTTCTTCGAGAAGCACGACGCGGTGCTGAACGACCGACCGTGGGAAAAATGCCGGTGCCCTGTGTGCCGCGACATCGGTATAGATGTGGTCGTTTTTCGTGGCGCGGGCAGGAACAAGCGTCGGGGGTTCCACAATACATGGGTCCTCTACCACAAGATTCTGCACGGGCATAAACCAGGGGGTGCGAAGTGATCCCGCTCAACGATTTCATCGCACTGGTTTGTGCCGCTGTTCCGCGCTTCCAAGCGCACGCTCCGAACGGACAGCAGCAGACTTGCATCCTGCACGACCCCGCCGTGCCCCTGATGATCGTCGCCGGCCCCGGCTCTGGGAAAACGACCGTACTCGTCCTTCGGGCGTTACGCCTGGTATTCGTCAACGGCTGGATGCCCGAACAGATCGTCCTGACGACGTTCACAAGAAAAGCCGCCGAGGAGCTTCGGGCGAGGTTGATTGGGTGGGGCCTCCAGACCAAGAACTACCTCACGGCTAATCTGCCGCAGCCGACCCCTCCGGGTTTCGCCAATTGGCTCGATTCCATCGACATCAATCGGTTCGTCACCGGCACGTTGGACAGCATTTGCGAAGAGCTACTGACAACACACCGCGACCCGACTGATCCTGCCCCGGTCCTCGTGGAAGGTTTCGTTGGAAATGGCATCTTGACCCGGCACGCCCTCTTTCCCAATCAGGCCCACAACGACGCGAACCTCGACACTTACCTCACGGGGTTCACGTTCGACGGTAGCCCGCCTGCGAACTTCGGCGAAAAGGTGACGATCTGCCGCACGCTGCTCGACCGCTTCATCCATGACCTGGTTAACCTGAACCAGTATCAAGGTGCGGCCACCCACCAGCAAGCTCGGCAACGTCTGGCGACGTGTGCCGCCACCTACCGGCAATTCATGGCGACCGGCTACCGCATGGATTTCGCGTTGTTGGAGGAAACATTTCTTCAGCGTCTCCAGCAGGGGCGGCTTCAGCGTTTCACGAACAGCCTGCGGGCTCTGCTCGTCGATGAGTACCAAGACACGAATCCCCTACAAGAGCAAATCTATTTCTCGATCATCCAGCAGGCCGGCGCATCCTTTACCATTGTCGGTGACGACGACCAATCTCTGTACCGATTCCGTGGGGCCACGGTCGAGCTATTCCGCGATTTCCAACATCGGTTCGTGCAGCAGTTGCCTCAGCAACCTGCTCCGCAGTTGGAATACCTCGTCGCCAACTATCGCTCGACACCGCCGATTGTGGCCTTCTTCAACACCTTCATCCATACCGACGCCAATTTCCAACCTGCGCGTGTCCAGCCGTCGAAGCCTCAGATTGTGGCTCAGCTTCCTGCCAACGGCGTGCCGGTCCTCGGCATGTTTCGCGCGGATGCGACGACACTTGCCGACAATCTGACGAGTTTCTTATGGGACGTGTTTCGTGGAAATGGCCGGACAATCAATGTTGGCGGTCAGCCGGTCTCGATCATCAAAGACCCCAACGGAGGAGACTGCGGCGACGCCGTTCTTCTCGCCCACACCGTCAATGAGTTCGCCGCTCAGTTTGGAAACAACCCGCCCCGCGAACGTCTGCCACGCCTGCTCCGAACCCGGCTAGCCGCACAAGGTATCGAGGTCTTCAATCCACGTGGCCGTTTGCTCCGTGACATTCCCGCCGTCCAACAGCTTCTCGGCACCATCCTGAACTGCATCGACGGCAATGGGGCGCTGCAAGGGACTTTGTTCCTGCGGGCCGACTCCCAGCGGTACTTCGCGCGCTGGCGTCAGGAAGCCGCCGCCTTTGCAGCGACGAACCCCCCACCAAACACCCCACACACCTTGCTGGCCTTTGTACAAGCATGGCAGAACCGGACAGTCCAAGGCGCGAACATGCAGTGGCCGTCCGAGTGGCCGCTGCTTGAGCTAGCATTCAAGTTAATGTCGTGGATTCCTTCCCTGCGGGACGACCCCGAGGGTCAGGTGTATCTGGAGGCCATGACCCGGAGCATCGCTCAGGCGGCAACCTTTTCCCCGTACCGCTCCAATATCATTCGTGGCAACGCGCCGCATGGCGACAACAGCGTCAAGGCGGCGATTCGTGACATCCTCGCTCCCATCGCCGAATCGAGCGTCGATGTTGATGAGGAGATCATGCCCCATGTGCCTCGCAGCCGCTTTCCGATAATGACGATCCATCAGGCGAAGGGCTTGGAGTTTCCATTGGTCATCGTGGACGTGGCTTCCGACTACATGACGAACCACCAACGCAACCGCTTTCGGCGATTTCCTGACAACCCTTCGTCGGTTCAAAATGTCGAGGATGACTTCGCCCCGTTCTGCCAAATTGGTCCCCTTCGGCAGGCGCGAACTGGTTTACAGCGTTCGTTCGATGACCTCATCCGTCTGTACTACGTGGCCTACAGTCGCCCGGAGTGCGTCCTGATGTTAGTAGGCGTCGATCCATGCCTGCGGCACCAGACGACAATTCGCCATGTAGCGACCGGCTGGTCCGGCGACGGCACGTGGTCATGGCGAGGGCCAGTCGCCGCTGGCGCCGCGCCAGCTCTCGTGAACAACCACCCGCTCCTACTGATCTGAGGTCGTTCGATGGTCCTTACACGCAAGAGCGACAAAGAGATTGTCCCTCAGTACAGCCTCACCGGGGACCTGTTGTCCTTCCTCCGGTGTGGGCTTCAGTACCGCTACCACAACGGGAGTTCGCTGCCACCGTCACGCCCGGTGCAGTTGTGGTTCGGCGAATTCATTCACGGTGTCATGGAAAGCGCCTTTCGGATTTGGTCGGCGACCGCACCGCCGCCAGCCTTTCCTTGGCCCTGCAACCCGACAACGCCTCATCAGTCTCCTCCTACCGGTCGTGCAGCCCATGACATCGGCACCATCGGGGACATAGTGGAGGCAACTCTCAGGGCACAGGGGAAGAACCCCCGCAGCTACGACGTGCGGGATAACGCTTACATTCGAGCTAGCCGGGCTGTCAACGAATTGGGGCCGCATCTTTTTCCCCTGATCTCCGCGGCGGAAGAGAAGGTCATCGGCACCCGCCCCGTCCCGCCTTCGCCACCCGGCTTGCCCCCGCCACGATCCGCCCTGTACGAGCTTCACGGGATCATTGACGTACTCACGAACGTCCAGCTTGGCGCTGCCGCGACGAACAACGTAATCCGACAAGCCATTCAAACGGCCTGCCCCGGACGCACGGGCAATTACGAGGTCATCGTCGATTACAAGGGATCACGGCGGCCAGTTACGAACCACGCTTACTGGCAGCAACACGATTGGCAGGTACAGACCTATTCGTGGCTTCGGACCCGGCAGCCAAAATCACTTCCCGTCGCGGCAGGCGTGCTGCTATACGTGAACGAGCTGGCCCCGGTACGGGAAGACCTTGTTGAACTGAAGAGCGGCATGGCCACAGGGAACGCCGATGTGGTTCCTGCAAATGGCAGCGCCGATGCCTACCAGCTAAGCACATGGCGACCCGGTAACGCAATTCCTCAGTTCTCCTTGCCATTCCGCCTGGCACGGGCAATTCGCGTGATCCCGGTCAACGCAGCCAGTCAAGCGGCTGCCGCCAGTCACTTCGACAATGTTGTGTCGGGCATCGAGTTGTGTGTGGTGGCGGAAGCGGCGGCTGGAACCATCATGCAGCACTGGGAGCCGTGCGGAGACGCCGAGACCTGTGCGGCTTGCGATTTCCGCCATTTTTGCCCCAATCCCCACCCACAGTCAGGAACGCACGTCGTCACTGCACCGAACGCGCCTTAGAGGAAGCCAATCGCGGATTGGCAAGAGGTGATGCGTGAAGGGAGATATCGTGAAACCCATCTCGACGAGAATCTCTTGCCGTGAGTTGGTGATTCCAAATTCTGAGGTCCAGCATGCCGACTACCGAAACAGAACTGATTACCGGGATTGAGGCCAAGAACGGCTTTCCGCTCGACGCTGCACAGCGACAGGCGATCACCTACGGTGCCGGGCCGCTTCTGATCGCAGCCGGGCCGGGTACGGGAAAGACCGAGGTTCTCGTGGCTCGGTGCTTGAAGTTCATGTGTTGCGACAACGTGGCTCCAGGCTCAATCATGCTGACGACGTTCACGGAGAAGGCGGCGAAGAACCTGCAAGACCGCCTGTCGGAAGCGTTTCTGTTTTTAGCTGGGATGTACCCATCGCTTGCTGCGATTGATCCATCGGACCTCCGCATTGGCACTCTACATGGGCTCTGCAACGACATTTTGCAGGAGTACCGCTACACGGCGTACCAGAATCTCCGATTGCTCGATGAAGTGACGAGTGCTCTTCTGCTCCACAAGTCCGTCGTCAGCAACATCCAGCCCCAGCAAGCGGCCCTTTTCGGCCAGTTTAATTACCTGTTCGGCAACAAGCCCCAGAACGCCCTTGGCAAATGGGATTGGGCACTCGCCCTTCAACAAGTTTTCAATCGTCTCATCGAGGACCAGATCAACCTCAACATGCTTCAGCAGGCCGGTGGGCCGTGGGCGGCGCTCCTTCAGGCTGATGGCGTTTACGAGCAAGCACTCGCCAACACCTGCGCTTGTGACTTTTCGCGCCTCCTCAGGTACTTTCGAGATTTTCTCGATACCGCACAAGGAAACTTGTTCTTGAACGGCGATGGATCAGGCGTCCGCCTCCCGCTTACGCATTTGCTCGTGGACGAGTACCAAGATACGAACCCGATTCAAGAGTCGATCTACCTGCGCCTCGGCGACACGCCGCCCCACAACATCACGGTAGTTGGCGACGACGACCAAGCCCTATACCGCTTTCGTGGCGGCACTGTAGAGTGCATGGTTGGGTTCCCATCAGCGTGCCAGAATCGCTGGGGAGTGAACCCGCAAATTATCTACTTATCGGACAACCACCGCTCCGACAGCCTCATTGTTCAGTGGTGCAACGGCTATATCACGTCCTTCCCCCTGATGGCTGCGCCAAATGTTCGCATCCCCGGCAAACCGCCTCTGAATTCTGCTGTGGGTCGCACCGGCACCCACCCTGCGGTTGGAATAATTCGTAATGGGACGGTTGGGGCTTGTGCGACCGGGATGGCTGCGCTGGTCAGCGATCTCCGAACCAATGGGATCATTCATGACTACTCCCAATGCGTACTATTGCTGCGGAGTACGAAAAACTCCCCTAACTTCGCCGGGCCGTATGTGACCGCGCTTCAGGCGCGGGGCATCCCGATCTACAACCCGCGTTCAAAGGACTACTTGGAGCAAGCCGAAGTTGCACAATGCCTGGGAGCCTTCATTCGCATCATTGACCCGCAGTTGACTCAGATCGGCGGCCTATTGTCGCCCTCCATCCAGCAACTCGTGCAAGGATGGGTAGCTGAATATGATGCGATTGCACCAGCCAACCCTCAGTTGGCTGCATACGTCACACAGGGGGCGCAGACCATAGTCAGCATGGGCACTGCCCAGCGCATTACGCCCGCAACACCCACCATTCTCTACCGCATTTTGTCCCATCAGCCATTCGTCGGCTACCAAGCGAACCCTGACATGGACTTGCGGCTCAGCAAGCTCACGAGGCTGTTCGAGTCGTTCTGTTCGCAATACGGACGGCAGCTTTGGACTGACGACGCGAACGCTGGGCAGTTGCCGGGTTGGTGGTACGGCAACTTCTACTACGGACTGTGTGGGTATCTTGAAAAGAGAGGACTGGACGACGATGAAGATGCGGAGGTCGTGTGCCCAGCGGGCTATTTTCCCATCATGACAGTCCATCAGGCGAAGGGACTGGAATTCGACTTCGTCTTTGTCGGCAACCTCGGCGGCGGACTGTGGTCAAGCAACGCGCACCAACTCGAACAAGACTTGAGACCATTCCGTTTCAATCCTCCAACCGTCGTTCATCCAATTCCTGATTCGCAATGGCACGATGACATCCGCCAACACTTCGTTGCGTTTTCGCGGGCAAAGTTCGCTTTGGTTCTAATGGCTACTGATAATCAGCTTCGCAAGACCGGGTGCAAACCGCGTCATTCGGAAATCAGGGAGGCGGTTGGGTGCGACAAAACACCCCGCGGCTTTAGGAGCACCTATGTGGCAGAATTTTCAATCTCTCGCTTTAGCCTTCAATCCACCTGCACAGAGTCGGCGACGGTACAGCGTCACTGCCGACATTCTGGCCTACCAGCAGTGTTCGCTGCAATACGGTGCGTTTGCAGTTCGGCGCTACGAACCCGCCCTCGTTGTCCAGTTGTTCTATGGCACGATCATCCATCAAGTTCTTGATCGCGCCCATGCCCATTACCGGGGAGAACTCGGTGTGCCGGCGGGAACGCTTCCGACTGACACTGACATCGACAACTACTTTACCCAAGTCGAAAATGCGCTGATCGCTCGCCGCATCCGAGCCGTCCAAAGCGTGCGCGACCAGGCCAAGAACATTCTGAAACGTTTCAACACTCTGGAAGGCCCGACGCTTTACCCACGAATCATCGACACCGAATGCCGCCTTCAGGCCGATCAGGGCCAATACATCCTGCACGGTAATGTCGATGTCCTCGTGGCCCCGAATGTGGGTGGCGGCGCCGCTGTCGAAATCTGGGACTACAAGGGTGCGAATCGTCCATCGGTGGGAGACCCGGATTACCAACGCTACGTCTTCCAAATGCAAGTTTATGCGGACCTGTATCGTCAAAAGACGGGCGCAGCCCCATCGAAGGCCGTCCTGTACTTCTTGAATGAATTGACAGGAGATCCCCCGCCGGCAATACGCCCCGTGAATGCATTGCTGGAGGTCAATCTCGATCCGGCTGCGGTCCAACAGGCATTGCAATCGTTCGGGCAGACCGTGCAGCACATTGAGGGCTGTCGGGCGACACGAACTTGGCCTGATCCCGCTGTCGCGCCGCCCGAGAAGACCTGTAGTGCCTGCGATCTGCGATGGAATTGCGCTGCGGCAGCCAACCTCGGGCGAACGTATCCGATGCTCTATCCATGAACAACAAAATGAGGTTCATGCAGGCTTTCAAGCCGCCTGCGCCGGATGGACGCAGTCAGTCAGGCTGGTAGACGATTACCAACGCCGCGCCCGCACCGTATAATTCTCTCAGTGCGGGAGACGGAACCCCGGAGTGTGAATCACCGGAGGTTGCCCAATCGCGTGTGACTTCGAGAGGACGAGGGCGTAAAATCATTCGGAGGCAGGCTTTCCGTCCACAAACAGTCGCCGCAGCCCGGCTTCCCAGCCAGCGAGGCCCCGGAGAAAAAGTTCTAACGGTGTCTTGTCGCCCCGACTATCTTTCGTAAGAAGCCCTTCGGCGAGAACGTCGAAGGGCTTTCTCATTAAGGGGACTAGTGGTTTGTCCAAATCGAGTTTACTAGTTATAGACCTTTGACGGAACGCAGGGATCGTCGTGTTCATCTTGGCGAACGAACTCGGGATACAGACTTCGCAGTTTAACGCGGGCGTCGTCCGTTGTGAATTGCCAGTTGACCCGTGTGGCACGAAGGTTTCGGTCGGTTTCCCAAGCGGCGACCTCATGGGCCAAGCGTTGGGCGTCGTCGATTCGGCGTGCCAAGCATTGCCGTCCGAGCACGCTCAATTCACACTCGGCGATATTCAGCCAGCTTCCGTGTTTGGGTGTGTTATGAATGTCCAGGCGTTCCGTCAATCGCCGCGCTTCGCTCGGCGCAAAGGCTTCGTAGAACGACGCCGGCGAATGGGTGTTCAAGTTGTCCATGACGAGGATGACCCGCTCCGCGGTCGGATATTTCTCGTCCAAGAGGTCGCGCAGGGCGTAGGCCCAGTCCACCCGAGTTCGTCTCGCTGTGACGCGGACGTGCCGGTGGCCACGAAGTGGTTCGACAAACATGAAGATGTTGCACGTGCCCAGGCGTTCGTATTCCGAGTCGTATCGCAACGGTTGACCGGGGCGCATCGGCAGCGGCTGGCGAACTTCACCCACGAGTTGTTTACTGGCTTCATCCATGCAGATCACGGGAAATTGAGGGCTGTACGGGCGGTGGTAGACTTCGAGGACATCTTCCGTCCGCCAGACGAATTCTCCGTCATGCTTCTTCGGAAGACACCATTGCTGTTTCAGCCAAGGCTTAACCGCGTTTTTTTAAGCGTGCCACGCACCGTTTCCGGGCTGATGGAAGGCACGATTTCTAACTCGACCAGCTTGCTGGCCAGCATTCGCAATGTCCAGCGCGCCCTTCCTTTCGGAGCAGGACCGCAACAAGCGGCCACCAGTTTCGCCTCGGCCGCGCCATCGAGCTTGCGTGAACGAGACGGGCATGCCTGTTTCTTGCGGCGGAGCGCGGCCTCCAGTCCATCCTCCACCCATCGTCGGCGAACATTGAAAACTGTCTTGGGGGTGACGCTCAGGGCTTCCGCGATCTGGGCATCGGTCTGCGCAGCGCCATCTTTGCCCTGGTCCGCCTTGAGCAGAATCCGAGCGCGTGCAAGGGTCAGCGCCGATGCTTTTCCCCTGCGCACCAAACCGTCAAGTTCCAACCGCTCCCTATCCATCAAACGAACAACGAACACCTTTTTCATGGCTACATCCTTGTATTGCCGAGAGAACCAACGGTCCAACAGTTCGGCAAAATATCAGGATGTAGTGAATTAGTAAAGTCAAATTGGACAAACCACTAGACTTACGCCATTGAGTCGGCAACTTAGAAAGACGATTTCGAGGATTTGATGATCGCGTCCCTGGCAAAACTCATTGATTGGTCAGTTCTTCAGATGGCATACGCGGTTATTGGGCTGCGACACGCGCCCAAGCCAAAATGGAAATTGGAGGAAGCGCTTGAATTCCTCGATGGGCCGGACTTTATCCCCGCCGCAAGCGATCCGGCGCGGATTGAATTTGATGGGCCGCGGGATTTCAAATTTCCCACGCCGCGCCCGTGCGAAGACGAGGAGAACAACACCGTATATGGCCGGCTCTATCGGTGCGCCCAGCACTGGCAGGAATGGCCGGTGATCATTCTATTGGATGGCGCTTTTTCCGTCGGTTATCATACCGCCTTTCCATGGCTTGCCCGCCGGGTCAATCGGGCCGGATTTAACGTGGCCGCATTGATCGCTCCCTGCGATCTTCAACGCCGTCCGCGCCGGACGTTTGAAGAGAATTGTTTGGAGTTCGCGCAGGAGATTGCGCAGGGCGTCGCCGAGATTCGGCGCTGACTGGCTGGCTGCTTGAGGAAGGTTGCCCATCCGTGGGGCTTCTGGGTTTTTCGCACGGGGGATGGCTTGCGGGATTGACCGCATGCAGCGATACACGCATCGCGTGTGCCGTTCTGACTGTGCCCCGTGTGCGCATGAGGGGATCCCATCCGGTCGTCTGGCGGCGGGTTCGGGAAACGCTCGAGGCTCTAAGGCCGGCACAGGAAGCACTGGATACGACCCGGTTAAACCTGATTCTATCCACGCCGGTCATCCCCAAGGAAAACATATTGTTGATTGAAGGACTCCATAATTTGTTCACGGGGAGGCAACCGATCGAGGACCTCTGGCAAGAGTGGCAGCAGCCGGAGATCTGGTGGCTGCCGCACGGTCACGTTAGTGCGCTGTTCGTGCCGGGCTTAACCGGTCGCGTCCTTGCCTGGCTGGCGCCGAGGTTGGAATAGCCTGTCCAAGTTCCTGAACTGGCTTTGGAGACCCTCAGCGGCCATCCTCGTGAATTCCTCCTCATGCATGGGACTCAGTGCGACCACCATGCGCACCCATTCGCCCCGCGGGAAGAAGTCGACCGTGAGCGTGCTTTCATAAGGCGCGACACCCGGTAGAAAGTCCATCATGATGCTGAAAGCCAATCGCTCGTAAGGCCGGAACTCGGAGAACCGGGCACGCTCGACGTGCGATGCCGGCAGCCCCAATCCCTTCATCACGGCCACCATTTCGGGCATCTCGGCGATCATTTCAAAGTGCAGCTTGCCGTTTGGGCACGCTTCGATGGAGTGAACCTCGGTGCGGAACCCTTCGGGCGGCCACCAGGACTCGAAGCCCTCCTTGGTCGTCCACAGCTCCCACAGTTCCTCTAACGACGCCCGATACGTCCGTTCAAGTTTCATCGCATACGCATTCTCCCAACTGAAGACATCGCCCTCCGGGAGATCTTGAAGCCCCAGGCGCCGCATCATCCAGAGACACTGGGCGCGATGATGCATGCCGTGGGTGGCGAGGTGAATGAGAGCGGTGCTCGTAGACTTTTTGCGCGGAGGACGGTCGAGATAATTGATGAAAACATCGTTGTCGTGGCCCGGGGATGCAAAGGACCGGCCGAGAGCGACGAGCTCACCGGCGACAAGGTCGAGACGCGCGAGCAGAGCAAGGATGGTATCGTTATGCGTATGGGTATTGGGCCGCTTTGGGCGGGCCATAATCAAGTCACACCAGCATTCCATATTGGAGACGATATGTTGAAAAGTGCGCCGGAGGGTGCGATGGCCGATGTCGAATGGCTGATCGAGCGCCGCATCGGGCAAGTTGGCGGAGCGGACGAGGAGCAGACGCGTAGTCCAAGCATCGTGCTGGAGAAGCTTTTCGAGGACGATCATAAGCAAACCCAACGAAACGCCATCAATTGTCATTCACGTGATTTAAAAACAAGAGTGCGCCGCCCAAATCTTTGATTTCCAAGCAGGAATGCAGAAAACGTTTAATAGCCGAACAGTCACCCCGACTTCGGAAAGCGAGCGGCACGTCGCAGCGATTCCCCGAGAGCTGTTTTCATCTGTACCAAGAGTTTACCGTTGAGTTGGAGCTGATTGGATGTCAAACCAGCGCGCCGCCACCGTCTACTGGCAAGACAGCCCCGGTGACGAAGTCATTACTCATCAGGAATATCACCGCTGCCGCAACTTCCTCCGGGCGGCCAGCTCGACCGACCGGAAGCTTTGCAGTCCGCGCGAGAATCGCGTCGCGTTGCGCTCCGAAGGAGTCCCAAAGCGGCGTGTCAATCAGACCGGGGGCCACGGCATTCACTCGGACAGGGGCCAAATCCAAGGCGAGAGCACGGGTCATCCCTTCCACGGCGGCCACGGCGGCAGCGTATATCGCGCCTCCGGCGGATGGGCGTGTTGAATAGAGCCCAGACATCAACGTGATCGAACCCCCGTTCATTATGGGCTTCGCCTGCCGCACGACATGGGCCACGCCTAGAAGCCGGACTTCCAAAATCGACAGCAAACCGTCGATGTCGGATTTCAAGGCATCGCCGCCGCCGGGCTGAAGCTCTCCGGCAGGCACGAAGACATGGTCGATTCGAGCTACTTTGGCGAACAGCGATCGAATGGACGATTCGTCGGATAGATCGGCGACAACGGATCGCATCCGATCCGAAGCAAGGTTTTGGGCCGCCTTCCGAAGCCTTTCCTCAGATCGGCCGGCAATGGTGACAAACGCTCCATCGGCCAGCGCGAGCCGGGCTGTCTCCAGGCCAATCCCCGAACTCCCTCCGATGATGAGCAACTGTTTCTCCTTAAGCTTCACGTTGAAATCCTCCGCGTCGCCCTTATTACAATGTTACGGCCACGTATGGGCAATACGGGACGGGATTGCGGCTAGTCGACGCTGTCGCAGTACTCCACCTCAATTTTGATGATCGCACGGACCACCTTCTTGAGCGGTCGAACTAGACAGGCTTGCGCATTTCCCGTCAGATCGCCGTTGTCCCTTCAGGCTCGCGAATCGAAGATGCGCTCCGCGACCGTGCCCGCGATAGCGTGAATGTGCCGCTGCATGGCGCAGGCAGACGTATCGGGATCAGTTTTTCGCAGGCCGTCTTCCAGCTCGACTAATGGCTGGAAGGTATCGGAATGCGAAACGACGCAACCGCCCACCAATTCCGCCAACGCCGACTCGATCGAACCGTGCCGCGACAATTCCGTGCTCAGCCATTTATTAGGACAATGGTCAACGAGTATGCGGCGAATACGCTGGTCAATGCGAAAAACATCGCGGAGGCCGCAGCCCTTCCCGTCGGACTCGGCATGGAGCCGTTGGATTTCGTTACGCAGACCATCCAATTGCGGCAGCCCGATGCGACCGCATGCCAGCCGCACGGCATCGCAGTAAACGAGGCTGCGGAGGTGATAGAAACCCGATAGTTCGTTGTGGCCAAAAGCCTTGACCGAGGCCCCCCGGTGATGATAAAGCTCAATGACGCCCGACTGTTCCAGCTCTACCAGGGCTTCGCGGACCGGCGTCGCGCTGACGCCCAGTTGGACGGCCAAGGCGTTAGCAACCAGCCGCGTGCCGGGGCCTAGCTCTCCACGTATGATCTGAACCAGCAGTCGCTCGGCGACATGGTGCCGCAAAGCGGCTCTCCCGGTTTGCCGCGGGTCCATCTCCTTTTTGTCCATAACTGGGAATATGTACCCGAAGCGAAACAAAAGCAAGTCATATTTTCATGAGACAATGGAAAAAAGCGAAATAAAAACGACAAGAATAGTAATGATTGAATCTATTACATAGTACCTTTGGTTTAGTTATGATTAGGTATTCGCCAACGGCCGAAGAGGAGTTGTGCGGTGGGACCAGCGACGGCCGGATCACTGGTCGAGCTGTTGCCGGAGCTTTTGGATGTATTTGTCCAAGGGGAAATCGGCGTATCGAGGGAGCTGTCGCCGGTCGATTTCGAGTTTCTTGATCTCCACGTCGTCCTTCGACTCCGCCATCCGCGCATTGAAATCGGCGAGCACTCGGGCGGTGGCCTGACGGCCCTGGGAGTAGAGTGCCGCGGCCTGCGGGCCGTGTGCGGCGACGGCGGCATCCAGCGCCGCGAGGGCCTCGTTCAACGGGCGAGAGGTTTCGCCCACGCCCGAAGCTAGTTCGCGCAGCTTGCCGGACCAATCGAAAAGGTACTTGGCCTCGCCAGAATATTCCGCATCGTCCGTCGGAGACTTCGCAATCTTGGCCACCATTGCAGTCAATTCGTTCAGCGCCGCGGGGTAGCTCCGTTTCTCCATGCGCAGCCAAGCCAGCGCCGCATAGGGCAGCAGACGGTCGTGCATCTCGGACTTGATGGTCTGGAAGTGTTGGATTGCCTTTTCGCGTCCTTCGCCGTCTTTGCGTTTCATTAGAAGCAGGCCGTAGATCAGCCGCGGCTCCGGTTCGCCGCCGGCGGCTTTGGCCGCCGTGGCGTAATCTTGTTCGAGCTCGTCGGGATCGATCTTCGCCCGCGCCGCGAAATCTGCCAAATGCCGGATGGCGACTTTCGCGGCCTCGGTCAGCCGCGGCGGGGCGTTGTTTGGCAGGAAGATTTCCGGCGTTTGCTTGTCCTGGCTGCCGGCGGCCATCGCCTTTTGGAGATAGGCGAACAACTCGGTCGGCTCGATGCTGGTATTGTGGTTGGCGTCGGCCGCGCCGCCGTAGCCCTCCGCGAGACATTCGGCGAACAGCCCATGCTGCTTGCCGGCAAGATCGATTCCTCGCTGGCCTTGCCGGCAGCTTGCCACGGCGGTGACCGTCAGCAGCAACGCGCGGTTCGGCCGGCGCTTGAGCGAGGCGATCATCTCGGCCGACGACGGCTCCCGCGGCTGCTCGGCGCCGCTGCCCGAAAGAGAATACGCGACGTGGCTGGCGTCCAAGAGCAGGAGCTTCTCCTTGGCGGGACATGCCTCCATGAGATCGACGAGCCATTGCAGCGGCCGGCCGTTGACCTCCGGTTTGTCGCCGCGGAAGTCCTTGGGCGCCAGATAAACCTGCCCCTTTTCGTCCTTGCAGGCGTGGCCGACGAAGTAAACGACCAGCCGGCCGTCGGCGGGCACCAGCTTGAGGAACTCCGGCACTTCACGCTCCAGCGTGACCGCGCTGGGATCGTTGAACGTCCGCAATTGCTCGGCCGGAACGCGATTGCGCTTGCTCATCATTTCAGCCACGGCGGCAGCGTCGGCCAGCGGATCGTCGAGCTTGCTCAGTTTTGTGTCGTCGTAGTTCTGCACGGCGATCAAAAGCGCCCAGCGGGCCGGGTCGGTGGGGCGTTCGGCCGCGATCGCAGTGGCGGCAATCAGCTTCTCACCCTTCGGATCGAGCGCGCCGTGGTCGATCGTCACCCGGTCGCCGGCCCGCAGGACATCGAAGGGCACGGTCTCGCCGCCGAGCGTGACTTTGCAATCGGCAGCCACGGAATAGTTCGTTTTCCGCCCGCCGTCGCCGGCCACGCTGAGCGACAGCGGCGGATCGAATCGGACCTGCTCGATCGTGCCCTCGGCGCCGAGCGTCCGCTGGGCGATCACCTCGCTGATGTAGGCGTCGTGCTTGATCGTCACGTGGTCGCCGCGCTTCAGCCCGGACGGCTCGGCCAGCGGATGGTTGTTCACGAAGATCTTGAAGTCCGATCCGAACGGAAGCTTTGCTATCTGTTGCTTGTCGTTGACGACGCTGAGCAGCCGCGCGCGGGCGTCGTAGTCGGCGGCGAGCACTCCCCTGAGCTCCACCGAACGGAGAACATCCACTTTTGTCGCCTTGCCGTCGGCGCCTTCTTGACGGTCATACTGGAGTTTGACGTGGTCGCCGCGAACGAGAGTGGCCAACGTGACGGGGCGACCCTGAAAGGCCATCGCGCCGTTGAGCAGAATTGGAACGTCGGCCGGAACGAACGCCTTGAGCGTCTGCGGCGTCGGCCCGTCAACCAGAAGCTCGATGGTCCGCGCCGCTTCGTCCTTGGATGCCAGGTTGCCCTTTTCGAATTGGTGAGGCTTGGTGGCGCGGATTTCGCGGACGTCCTTGAAGGTGTGCGGATCGATCGTCTTGGTGATTTCCACCAGGTCGTTCTCTTCGAGCTCGTCCAGCAGATGCCGCTGTCCGTTGATGTAAATGGGGTCCTGGTCCTTGACGCGGATGGTCTGGGCGGCGCTGCCGTCCTCGGGCGCCACGCCGATTTCTCTCGATACCGGGTAGACCTTCACAATCGTCCCGTGTATGGTCTGAGCGACATGCGCGGGTTTGGGCTTGGGCTTGTGGTAGATGATTGTCATCGCAATCAAAGCCGCTAGCAGCACCGCTGCGCCGCCGCAGAGGACCGAAAGATTGCGGACTCGCTTCTTCCGACGCGCGAAATGGGCTTCCGCGGCTTCCGCTTCGGCGACCGCCGCGTCGACCAGCCCGTCACTCGCGGGACCGCCGCTCCGCAGGTCCCGCAGCGCGTCGACCGCCGACGCATAGCGTTGCGACTGATCCTTGGCGATCAGCCGCTGAATGACGCCGGCCAGGTCTTTCGGCACGCCTTCCAGCACGCGATGCACCTCCGGCAGCTTGACGTCGGCCGTGGAATGCCACATCATCCAGGCCAATTGCTTGTCGCGGCCGAAGGTTGAAAGAGTCGGCAGCAACGACTCGAACTGCCGCCCCACAAGAAGCTCGTAGGCCGTGATGCCTAGCGAGTAGAGGTCGCTCGCCGGGCCGACGGCGCCGAACTGGGCGGAGAGCAGCTCCGGAGCCATGTACTTCGTCGTGCCCTTCAGCAGGCTGCCTTCCTCGTTGCTCGCACGGCGGGCCAAGCCGAAATCGCCCAGTTTCGCGCGGTTGGCAGGACCAACGAGGATATTGCTGGGCTTGACGTCGCCGTGGATCACCTTGTTGGAATGGAGGAAGGCCAGGCCGGTGAGACAGATCGATCAGCACGGCGCGAAGCTCGTCGAGGTCCATCGGGCCGACCTCGGCTTGCGGCTTGAGGCTGCTCCGCATGAGCTCCAGTATCAGCCAGCCTCGCGGACGGACCACATCGTATATCGTGAGGACGTTGGGGTGCTGCAAAGACGCAAGCAGTTGGGCCTCCTGCCAGTAGCGGGCCAACTGCCGCGGATCGGCCAGGTATTGGGCGTGAATCTGCTTGACGGCCACCTCGCGCCCCAAGTCGCGATCGCGGGCGCGGCAGACCGTGGCAAACTCGCCCTTGGCGATCATGTTGAGGATTTCGTAACGGTCGGCGTCCATCGAGCAATCAATCTCCCAGCACCGTGATGATCAGCTTCTCCAGGTCCCGGTCGTGCTCGCGGCTGCCGGTTATGCCTTGTTCCAGGCCGTGCGAGGAAGCAGCGCCGAGACCCGAATGCGGGTACCCCGGTTCCGTCCGCAACAGATCGAGAACCTGCCTATAGTATAGCCGCTCGGCCTTGAAGTCTTCACGGGCGCGGGCCTGCCGGGCATCTCGCAACAGACGCTGGTACGGGCGAATGGGTCCGTGCGGCGCATCGCCAAAGTATTCCTCCTCGATTTCCCTCATGGCGCGGGCCTTTTCGGGCGATGCGGAGTTGGCGTCGCGGCCGGCGCCGGAGACCATTAAGATTGCAATCGTCATCACCACGGAAAAGATCCAAGCCGCCACGACCACTGCCAGCGGTATCGAGCGCGATTTGCCTTGGCCCTTCTCCTTTCTGTCGACGTCATGCAATTGCAAGTTGGGCAACTGGCCGTCGGCGGCGATTTTCAGGCTCGACTGCGCAGCGTCCGCGGAGACCAATCGCGCGACCCTGCTGGGCGGCAGCGGCGCGGCCGAGGCGCCGGCCGACGGGGCCACTTGCTGCGAAGCGAGTTGCGCAACGGCCGAGTTCGACGGCGCATACGGCCGAGGCGGCTGTGGCGGCACGGCAACGGCGGGCGGCGCGGCAGGAGCCTGCGTGAGAATCAGCGTGCCGCCCGACAAGTTGACCGAATCACTTCCGGCATCGACCGGCGCGTCTTTGGATATCCAGAACCGCCCGTGGCAGCGCGGACAATTGGCGTAGCTTCCGGCCAGCTTGCTAGGCACGGAAAGCGGTTGCTTGCAGCGGGGGCATTGGGTTTTGACGGGCATGAACGCTAAATCGCCACTCCAAATCTCAGGAAGTTCAACAAAAACGGTCCGAGGATGATCAACACGGTGGCGGCCATCACGAGCACCGCGGGCATGAGCATGTTCACGCCCGCCTCGCCCGCGATCGACTCCGCCCGCTGCGATCGCTTGACGCGAAGGACGTCGGCCTGGCTGCGAAAAATCCGCGCCAGCGGCGTGCCCAGGTGCTCGCCTTGGATGATCGTGCCGATGATGCTGGTAACCTCGTCGTCGGCGAGCCGGTCGCGCATCGCCTGGAACGCCTCCATGCGGGTCTTGCCGAGGTTCATGTCGGCCAAGACGCGGCCGAACTCCTCGGAAACCGGATGCCCGCGGAATTCGTCGACGGCCTGGTTCAAGCGCGCCCAGGAAAGTCGCGCCTGCCTCCATGAGCAGCGTCAACAGGTCCAGCAGGTACGGCATGCGGCGCTTGATCTGCCGCAGCCGCGCGGCCGCGCGAACGTAGAGCCGGTAGCGAAGAAACAGCGCCGTGACGATTACGGCGACCGGCGCCATCATCCAACCGTCCGCGCCCGCGAGCACGTAGAGCACGTAGAGCCAAAACGGCGTGGAGCAAAGCGCCAGCACCTCCATGCGGGCGAGATATTCTTCCGGCAGCCAGAACCGCGGCAGTCCGGCGGCCTGGATTTGCCGGTAGATTTCCGGCAGGCGATCGGGAAAGATCACGCGGTTCATGCGGGCCAGCACGCTCAGCAACGGCTGGAAGAGGCGATAAAACGGGTCGATCCGCCGCAGCTCGTTCATGCGGCTGACGTCGTAGCGCCATTCGGCCCCTTGCGCCAAGTCGTCGCTTTCCAGCACGCGGAAGACCCACCACACGGCGACCGCGAGGGCCGCGCCGATGAGGAGGCTGGCGACGATCTGGATGCCGACGGCGGCAGGGAGCATGGCCAGCGGAAGAAACGCCGATAGTAATCCAAGGCGTAATGGGGGCTGCGACCGTTCAGCGGAGTTCACGGAATTGCAATACATGACTTCAAATGTCCGGGCTTAAGATTACTCGTGCCCACAAGTACGCCGCAACGTCCAAAACCAGCGCCGCGGCCAGCATGAGATGGCCCATCGGCTCCTTGAACAGCCGCATCGTGCTGATCGGATCGACAAAGTAGTAAACCAGCAGAATGATCGCGGGCGCGATCGCCATGTAGACGGCCGATTTGCGGGCCTGGGCCGTTTCCGATTTTACCTTTCGCTCCAGCCGCTGCAGTTCCAGCACCGATTGCGCGATTCGCTCGACGATCTCGTTCAGCTTGCCGCCGCTTGCGTGGCTGGCCATCATCGCCGCGGCGAAGAGGGCGAAGTTCTCGCTCCGCAGCCGCGCGCGGGCCTCGTCCAGCGTCTGCTCCAGCGGCTTGCCCATGTTGTATTCGCCCACGATCTGGCGGAACTCGTGGTTGATCGGGCTGGGGCATTGCGCGGCCAGCACGTCCATCGCCTGTGCCAGAGACAAGCCCGCGCGAACGGCGTTGGCCAGCATCACCATCGCATCGGCCAGTTGGTCCTCGATCTTCTGCCGCCGCCGCTGGGCCATCCGCCGCAGCAGATACCACGGCCCGCAAAGCAGCAAGGCCGAAATCAAGACGGCGAAGGTCGGGCTTCCAACCAGGAGCGTGAATACGATGAAGTTTGCACCGATGAAACCAAGCCAGGCAATGACATACGCGCGAAGATTCGCCGTGGACAAGCGGAGGCGGCGGAGCTTGTCGGCCAGGTCGCGCTCCACGAAGGCCAACGCCCGCGAAAGCTCGCCCTCGGCAGACCAGGCAAACGTGCCCACGGCCATGCCGATCAGCAGGCAGCCCAACGGCGCGAGAATCGGATCAGGTGTTTCCATTCTCGTGCGTCTCCCGTCCATATAGGAATTCGATGTCCAAGAGGTCCTTCTCCACGAGTGAGTCGATGAACGACGGCAGGTAGCCCGTCGGCCGCAAGGCGACGCCGTTGCGGAAGTTGAAAATATCGAGGATCACGATTTGCTTGTCGTCGGGATCGTAGCGGACCACCTCGGAAATCTGCGTCACGGCGCGGGAGCCGTCGACCATGCGGCTGATGTGTACGATCAGGTCCAGCGCCGAGGCGATCTGGCGGTGGATCGAGGTCACCGGCAGATCGGCCGCCATAAGCAAGAGAACTTCCAACCGCTCAATCACCTCGCGCGAGCTGTTGGCGTGGACCGTGGTCATGGAGCCGTCGTGGCCGGTGTTCATCGCCTGGATCATGTCCAGCGCCTCGCCGCCACGGCATTCGCCGACGATCACGCGGTCCGGCCTCATGCGGAGCGAGTTCTTCACCAGGTCGCGGATGGTGTACTCGCCCGCGCCCTCGATGTTGGGCGGCTTCGTTTCCAGCGTGACGACGTGCTCCTGGTGCAGCCGCAGCTCGGTGGTGTCTTCGATCGTGACGATGCGCTCTTTGAACGGAATGAAGCTGCTGAGCACGTTGAGCATCGTCGTCTTGCCGGTGCCGGTGCCGCCGCTGACGAGGATATTCCGCCGGGCGACGACCGCCGCTCGCAGAAACGTGGCCGCGGCGCGGCTGATGCTGCCCATTTCCAGAAAGTCGTCCATGGTCAGCCGCTGGGCGGGGAACTTGCGGACCGTCAAACAGGGCCCCTTGATGGAGAGCGGCGGGATAATGGCGTTGACGCGGGAGCCGTCGGGCAGCCGCGCGTCGACCAGCGGCTGGCTTTTGTCGATCCGTCGCCCCACCTGGGCCACGATCCGCTCGATGATCGCCTCGGTCACCTTGTCGGAAATGAACCGCCGGCCGGAACGCTCGATGATGCCGTCGCGCTCGATGTAAATCTGGCTGCTGCTGACGACCATGATTTCCGTGACAGTCGGTGCGCGGAGCAGGTCTTGCAGCGGGCCAAAGCCGAAGATAATGTCCTTGAGGTCCTTCTTAAGCGTCCGCAGGATCATGTACTTCCGCAATTCGTGGTGCAGGTGCGGGCGGACGAGATGGAAAAAATCGTTGAAGCCGCTCTCCGCGCGATTGACCCGCTGGCTCACGTCGCGGCATTCGGCCAGCTTGAGCCGCTCGCGGAGGAATCGCAACAGGCCGTGCAGTTCGGCTTCGCGCTCGGGCACGAGCGTCGCCGGCAGGTCGAACTCGTTGGACGTGAGCACGGCCAGGTCGAATATGTCGTCCGTGCCGGTCTCCATGATGATCTGGTTCACGAGGTGGTCGCGGAGCGTCAGCCCGGTGATTTCCTCGATGAGCGGCTCGTTCTCGGGCCCGAAGACGCACAACTCGCGGCAGACGTCTTCAATGTTGTTCTCCAGCAGCAGAATGCTCTTCGGGTCGCTGCCGTGGCTGGTCTCGAACTGGTAGAGATCGAGCCGTTCGAGCAGCTTCTGGTGGATTTTCAGTTCCAGGTCCGCCATGATCGAGCGGAGGTGCGCCTCCAATTCGCCACGGCTGACGGTGACCGTTTTTTCGGCCTCGAAGGTGAGCGTGAACGGCCAGATGCGGATTTTTGCGCCAGGCTCGAAAATGCCGCTCTGCCCGCCCAGTACCTCTTCCTCGCCGACCAGGCAGCTATTCAAGCCGACGTTTTCCAGCACCAACTTGCCGTGACCCGGAGTACCGGGTGCCCCGACGCGAACGACGGCGTGCTGCCGCGAGACGAGCGGACTTTGCAGGCAGACGGTGTTGCCGGCATCGCGGCCGATCGTGATCTGGCTGCCGGACACCTCGACCAGGTTGCGGCGGCTTTCGTTGATCTTGTTGAACCAGATTTTCATTACTTGCCGTACTTCGCGACGCCGATTTGCCGGAAGTTCACCGCCTGCATACGGTTCCAGAGGTTGTTCACGTCGACCCATTCTTTGGAGTTCTTCGGGCCGACGCGGATGCCCAGCACGTTTTCCCGGAGCTGCGGAATCTTGGCGGCCTGCATCACCTTGAGGTCGCCCAGGCGATTGCCGACGGAAAGTACGGTGAATGGCCCGATCTCTTCCGTTTCTCCTCCGGCGTACTCGGCGACGCTGTCTTCTTCAGGCTTGGGAGTGAGCGGGTCGGGTTGCGTTGAATCGGCCGCTTTGGCGTCGGCCGCTTTCGGATCAGACGCCTTCGGATCGGCTGCGGCCTTCGGCGGCGGCGCCGGGGTGGGCGTATGGGCCAGCACCGATGGACGCTTGGGAACAATGAACGCGACCTGGTCGCCGGGCGTGATTAGCGAAGGCTCGTAAGACCGCGATTCGACTGGTATCCAGCGGATCGACTCGCCTTTGGCCAGTTCAAGCTCTTTCAGCGGTTCCTTGAGGTCTTCCCGCAACAAGAGAACGCCGGAGTCTCCGCTGCCCAATGCCCGCCATACGCGCTCGTCGCCTTTGAAGCCGACGCGCTCTTCCCAGCGGTAGGCGTAACCGTCAAGATTGACCGCCTGGTTCTTGGGGATCTTGACTTCGACGAGCTTGTCCTCCGGCAGCCGCTCTCCGCGGCCGATGGTGACGCCTTTTTCGATGCCGATGAAGGAGATCGTATCGACCTTCTGCGCCTCGGTGTGCAGGTAGAAAAGGTTGGCCGCCGCGCCGGCAATGCCCAGTCCGATGGCGACAATGATTCCGGTAATGCCTTTCATCTTTCTGTTCCCGTAGGGTGGGCCAAGATCGCGTAGCGAGCGCTGTCCCACCGGCTTTCGACCATGGTGGGCCTGCAATTGCTGCGCAATCTCGTCCCACCCTACTTTTGACTTTCCATTATCAGCCCGGCCGATTTGCCCTGCGAATCGATGCCCAGGCGAATGTCAACGGCGGTCGCGCGAGGAGGCGACGACTCAAACCGCGCCTGCCAGCCGGCGGACGTTTGCCGCCATGCGACTGTTGCCGTCCAGCCGTGCTCGGCAAACCAGCGGTCGAAAAACTGCCGTGCGGCGCTGCCCAGGTCGTCGGCGGCGACAAAGGCCGCGATCGAGCCTCCTTCGCCTCCGCGGATCGACGCCAACCGCCGTCCGCCGGGCGGGAGCGGAATCTCGTCTCCACCGTTTTCGCGTCCTGATTCGCCGCCGCCCGGCTGAAAAACGTACAACGTCCAAGCCTTGCCAGCGGCCGGAACCGCCATACCCCAGATTACCACGCGAGAGGGTGGTTCCGCAAGGTTCGTCCTCAAGGTAGCAGGCACGCTCCGCGTGCCGTCCGCCGCTTGCACGCATCTTACCCCCACTACAATCGGACAGCCCTCGCTCCATTGATACAAGCGCCAGCAGTGCGGCTCTACGGCAACGGGCTTTTCCGCGGCGAGCCGCCTTAGAACGTCCTGCTCGGCGGCGTCGGCCGCCTCGCCGCGCGGCGGAGCGGCGGAAACTGCCGGGCGACAGAACGATACCAGCGCGGCCGAAAGATCGGCCTGCGGTCCGGAAAACTCCTTCCGTTGGATCGACCACTTTTGATCGCCGAAGGCAAGCTCTTGCGAGTCGGCGCCGCTGGGCGCCGCAGCGGATGAACCCGAAACAGCCAAAGGCCTCGGACCAGCGCCGTCGTGCCACCAGTGCAGTACTTCGCGGCCAAAACCCAGCGCGATGACCAGCAACATGGCCGTCAGCAGGCAGTTGGTGGTCCAACGCGAGATTCGCCGCGCAAGCCGGCCGAGGCTCGGAGGATCTTTCGCTGATGCAGGTCCGTCTTGCTGAGAGGGACTAATGCGGTCGGAACTCACAAAAACGTCACGCCTTTCCGCGATGCCGTGCGTATTGGTCCATTCCGGCAGAAAGGACCTATTGGCTGCCCTGCTGCGTCGCTTCGGTCGCAAGGATCGCTTGCATTGCCTGCTGTAGCGCGGCGATGTTCGATTGCAAGAGCGGAATCTGCGACTGGGCCGCCGCGCCCAATTGCGAAGACGGATTGGACTTGACGATGCTTTGCAAAGCCGCCAGGGCGCGCTGATACAACGAAAGGAACGTCTGGTCCATCACCTCCGCCGTGCTGGGAATGTGGCGCCCTCCCTGATTCCCGCCTTGGATGCGGTTGACAAGGTTTTGCACGCTCGCGGCGGTCTTCGCGCGATCGGTCGTACACAACTGCCGGAAGCGCGGCTGGAAGTCGGGCGGGCTGCCGCCCCAGCCGAAGAGCGATTGGTAATAAAGGAAGTCCGGATCGTTGTCCAGCGGCTGAAGTTGCGCGGCGAACGGCGCGTCGGCAATCGCCTCGGCGGCCTGGATGTACGAATTCATCAGCGACGCCGGCGCCTCCGCGAGCGTATAGATGGCCGGAATCCGCCGTTCCCAGTTGCTGTACAGAGGATGCCCGGTTTGAAGGTTCTTCATGCGCTGATATTGCCATTTGTTATCTACAAGCCAGTTCTGGGCGTCTTTCGTGTAAGTGCCGAGCTTCCGCAGGTAGGCATAGTGGCGCGTCATCTCGGCGCTGCCCAGGCGCAGGCCGCGGGTCTCGTCGAGCACTTCGGAATCGACGGTCGCCCCTTGCAACGGGCCGCGCGCGACCGGCTGATCGACGCGGCTGTCGTCCATGCCCTGCACGTTCCCTTGGCCGACTGCGCTCATCGTGCCGGGCTCGGGCCAGTAGCTCGGCCGGGGATCGGTCGCGCCGGTGCGCGGCCAGCGGGTCTGCCATACGGCCAGCCGCGCGACGGAGTTCTCCCGGACCTTCCATGCCGCCACGACTCCGTAGTCGTAGATCAAGGCCATGATAAACAGCAGGATCGGCAGGGCGAGGACCAGCTCCAGCATGGCCAAGCCGCGGCGGACAGGGAACAAAAGCGGCGGCCGCTTAGCTTCGCTGCAAGCGCAACCCAGCCGCGCAGCCTCCTTCACCCACGGGGCAAGCCCGTAGGGGTCGCGTATCTTCTTGTTAACTGTTCTAGCCATTCAACCTTGTTCACCATCCGGGCGAGCCGGATGTGGTCTCGTGTATCAATGCGGACTGATTTGCTGAATATCGTCGCTCGTCAGCCCGCCGAGGTTCGGCAGCGTGTAGTTTTGCGCGTCGAAACCGGACAGTTGCGGATCGGTTTGCAGGATCGTGGCCAAGGTCGGCGCGGTAACGGGGGCGAGTTGGCAGTCCCAACTTTGGTTCCAGAGGTTCCATATCGAAGGGCCGCCGACGCGGCCGACTTCCCACTGTGATGTTCCGTTCGAACTGCTGCTTTGCGATCCGCCACTGGAACCCACGTAGGCGATCTCGCCCGGCACGCCGCCCAGCGACGTGCGCGATGACGTCTGCTGTTGGGGCCGGACAAATTCCAGCCGCTTCCGCGGGATGAAAACGTGTACTTCCGCGAAGGCCTGTGCGTCCGCCTCCATCGGGTTGTGGAACAGGCCCGGCATCATCTCCGGCAGCTTCTTCCAATAAGTGACGGCGATGAACGTGTAGCGCTGCTGCAATTCAGACGTTGGATTGGACGCATCGGCCGGATTGTCGAGAATCATCATCGGCAGGTTCGTCCGCGGGTACTCGACGTTCAACAGTTCCTCCAGGTAGCCGCAGGTGAAGCTCCGCCAAAGGTTGGCGAACTGGCTCATCTTCGCCTCCTGGTCGAAGCCGCTGAGCATCTGGTTGTTCCAATCCGCGAGATACTTGTGGGCCAGCCGCGAGCGATCGATCCGCGCCTGGCGAACGTAATCGCCCTGGTTGGGAAGCGAGTCCAGTTCTGGATCGACGGCGGGGAGCGTGCGGTCGTCGGGCGAATAGCTGGCCTCATTGCCGCCGCCCAGGGGACGGCCGTCGGTCCGCCAGAGCACGCCGTACATCGTGCCGCGGCCATAGTCGGGCGTTCCGTTCTGCCGGGCGGTCTCGGCCGCAGCCGACGCGGCAATATCGGGAAAAGCCGCTACCACCGCCCGCTGGTACTTCGGAATCAACTCGTCCTGCAGGATTTCGTCCATCAACGGCAGCACCTGGTCGCTCACCGACTTCGCCCAGTCTGAATAACTGTTGACCATCTGCTGCTCCAACGGAGTTTTCTGCCGGATGGCCGGGCCCAGCGCGGTGAACTTGGGATAGCCGGAGGCCGAGAACTGCGCGGCCACGTTGTTCCACGCCGTCAGGATTTGCCGCGAATAGGACGCCGAATTCTGGTCGCGGGCTTCGCGCAAGAATGCGTCCAGGGCGAAAACGTCGCACAACAGGTGGTTCGTGAAGGCCAGCGTATTCATGCCGCGGGCCAGCACGACACCGCCGGAATAGGCGGCGGAGTCGGCCGCGTTCTGCATGCGGAACTTGCCGTCGACGTGCCGGCCGGCGTTCATCACCATGCCCAGCAGCATCGCCAGGAAAAGCACCGCGAAGACGCTCACGATGCTCATCGAGCCGCGCTGGTCGCGATGGAGTCTACTGATAAACATACGGGATCGCCGATTTCTCGCCTTCGTTGCCCATGGTCGCCTGCGCTTGCAAGGGATAGGTGTAAACGCCGCCGTTTTGCTGGATCGCCTCCGCCACCGTGTCCTTGCCCCCGCCCGGCGGCGCGGCGTATTTCGCCAGCAACCTTCCAGCGCCGGGCAACAAAGGGAAGTTGTATTTCACCGTCACCGTGATCGTGTCCTGCCAGCCTACTTCGTTGGGATAGAAGTTGTTATGAACTGGCGGGTTGTTGATGTCGTCGCCCAGGTCGTAAGTCTGCAGCGGAGGCTCCTGGTTCTTGTGAAAGAAGCGAATTTCGACCTGCGTGTTCTGGATGGCGTAGGCCAGCTTGTTGTCGATCCTCGTCCCGATCTTGGAGTTGGCGCTGGACGAAATAACGAGCGTTCCGTAGGCGTTCTTCAAGACCGTGTCCTCCTGGGTCGCCGTGGGCGCGCCTAGTCCCACGCTGCGCGAGGGCGAAATCGGCACGCACGCCAGGATGGCCGCCGACGCGATCTTGTTGAACTTCGGCGTGCCCGGTTCGATCTTGTACGTCAGCCCGCCGC
The DNA here is from genome assembly GCA_963780045.1 of uncultured Planctomycetia bacterium. Taxonomy (GTDB): domain Bacteria; phylum Planctomycetota; class Planctomycetia; order Pirellulales; family Thermoguttaceae; genus JANXQG01. The sequence goes on from CAVZZZ010000001.1 coordinate 1,285,905, forward strand.
TGGAAGGGCCGTAGCCGGCCGCGCCGGGGTTTGTCTGAGGCGCAACCTGGTCAGGGGCATCGGGGTCAGCCGCATAGGAGCTGATGCAGCACGACCACTCGGGCGCGGGCATCGAAGCGGGAATCCACACGGCCGCGCTGCGGGCCGCCGCGAATGCCGCGTAGTGGACCACGACGATGCCGATCATCAGTTGGCTCACCTGCACGATCATCAGCATGACGAAGATGAACACCGGCAGCGTGAGTACGAAGCTCAAGCTCTGAATGCTGCCGGCCTCGTCGCGGTGGAGTGTCAAAAGGCGGCCCAGACGAAGCTGCGCCCGGCTGAAGCGCACCAACGCCCAGGCCGCCACTAGAAGCACAAGCAAGAATGCCAGCCAGGGCGACGACGCTGTCAGGATGGCACGGAACATGGGCAGGATTCCTTGCAGGGTGGGCCGAGCGCAGCGAGTCCCACCATGCACATTCAGGTGGGACTCGCTGCGCTCGGCCCACCCTACTTTATCAATCCAAACCTCACTATCACCACCGCCACCAGCGCACAGGGCGCGATGAACAACGGCGGCTTGAGGACCTTCCGCTCGTCTTCGCTCAGCGGCCGCAATGGAAACACTCTCAACCTGCCGCCCAAGTGTCTGGCGGTGAGTCCGCTTGCCCTTAACGGACCCACTCGCCAGACAAGGACGATCAGGCCGACGCATGCCGCCAGCACGAACGTCCAAAGCATCGCTTCGATTCCTTTTTCCACTCCCATCAGGGCGCCGAGCATGGCAATCAGCTTCACGTCGCCGCCGCTGACGTCGCTGAAGACCGCAAAACAAACGACCAGCACAATGCCGCAGACCAACAGCCCCAGCGCGCTATCGCCGAGCGTCGGGCCGCCAAGCCAACGATGCGCCTTGTCGCCCGCGGACGGATCGGCCGACAGCCATGCACTGCCGGCTGCGCTCAGCCCCAAGCCCGCCACGATGCCGCCGTACGTGTTCCAGTTGTAGATTTTGTTCCACAACAGGTCTGTGACCGCGGCGACCGCCGTGAAGACCAAAAGCAGGACCGTGGACAGCATGATCGCTTGCGTCCGCTCAGTTCTGCGCGTTGGTGCTGTCGTTCTGCAGGTCTTCCAGGCCCTGGTTGAAGTACTGCTTGATCGTCGGCCACGCCTTCACGATCAAAAAAATCAAGATCGGCAAGGCAATGGCGCCGATGATCAGGATAGTCTCCAGACTCAGCGAGCCGTTTTCGTCTTCGTGAATCTCCCGCAGGAGGTTCGTCAGTGAGTTTTGCTTCATAACGTCGCTTCTCCGATTACATAAATGGCCAGGACACGATGACGCACACCATTTCATACGCCAGGCGAATGATCTGCGGGCCAACTCGAAACAAAAACGCGGCCAGCGGCAAAATCACGCCTAGCAGCAGCACGTAGTCCAACGCGGCTAACCCGCGGCGCGAGCGAATTGTTCGAGTTTCTCTTGACCTTCGCATCTGTTATCATTGCCTCAACGGGGCAGCAACGGTGGAACCATTTTCCTCCATCGCCCACAGGTCTTTCGTCAGTTGCACTCGTTCGCCCATCCCCTGATCGAACGGTTCGCTGGCGAAACTCGGCCGCTCGCCGGTAGGCTCCAATTCGGCCACCAGACGCCCTTCGTCGGTCCGGCCGCGAAGGCGGGAGACGAACAGGTCGGCCAGCCGGTAGCGGTTGTTGTCGTCCAGCCCGCGGGCCTCCGCGATTCGAGTTATTTTACGCGATCCATCCTCGCTGAATCGCGCAATTTGCACAATTATATTGATCGCCGACGCCACCTGGGCACGGGCCACGTAGACCGGGATTTCCACGTCCGACATCAGCGAGAGCGTTTCCAGCCGGATCAGGGCGTCCAGCGGGCTATTCGCGTGGACCGTCGAGAGTGCCCCCGAGTGCCCGCTGATCATCGATTGGATCATGTCCAGCGCCTCGCCGCCGCGAACCTCGCCCACGATGATGCGGTCGGGCCTCATGCGGAGCGAATTAACGAACAACTGCCGCACGCTCAGGCCCCCGCGGCCGTGGCGGTCGGCCTGCTGCGACTCCAAGTAAAGGCAGTGTTCCTGGATCAGCCGCAGCTCGGAGGTGTCTTCGATGACGACGATCCGCTCCTCTTCGGGAATGAATCGCGAAACAGCGCCCAACAGTACGGTCTTTCCGGTTCCAGTACCGCCCGAAATGATGATGTTTTTTCGCAGGCGGACGCAAATGTCGATGAATTCCTTCGCCGCCGCGTTAAGACTGCCGAAGGCGATCAGGTCGTCTATCGTAAGGATTTGCTTGGTAAAGCGGCGGATCGTGAGATACGGCCCGGTCCTCGCGCTCGGCGGGATGACCGCATGGACGCGAGAGCCATCGGGCAGCCGGGCGTCCAACACGGGCCGCTCCTCGGTAATCTCGCGGCCGACCCATTGGGCGACGTTATGGATGGCGGTCAGCAAGGCGTCTTCGCTGAAAAAATTGGCGTCGGTGCGGATCAGCTTGCCTCGCCGTTCGATATAGACGTTGTCGTAGCCGTTGACCATGATCTCGCTCACGGACTCGTCTTCCATGAACGGTTCGACCGGCTCAAGAAAATAGCCGACGCTGGCTTCAAAGATCGCCTGGCGGGACATAATGCCACCCCTGCCGCGTCTGACGCGATTCGCACTGCCCTTGCTGCGGAGTCTGTTCCGGTAGTTCCATCATCGTCCGGCGACGGGCGATTGTCAAGGCGGCGATTGGAGCCAATAAAGGTCGCACCGCGCAGTAGAATCCACCCACCCGTACAGGGTATTCCACGCTAGGCCGCTTTCTGATTGTTTTGGTGACGGGTAGGATAGTATCAAACACCGCGTATCGAGAGGTTCTTCATGTCGGCTGAAAACTCGGCAACTGTTCCCGGCATCGTCCGCAATGGAGTGGTTGTTCCCCAGAGCGAGACTGCTTTGCGCGAAGGATCCCACGTTGAAATCGTGCTTGAACCAACGGACATTCCCGCCGAGTTGCTTGCCGAAATTTCTCAGTGGGACAAGGCGAGCGATGAGGCGTGGGCGATGATCGACCAGTGGGAACGCGAATGAAAAGAGGCGATATCCATTGGGTCGAGTTGCCGTCCGACGGCGGGCGAGAGCAACAGGGGCGCCGGCCAGCAGTTGTGGTCCAAGACGACGGTTACGCCGGACGGCTTCCAACGGTGCTCGTGACCCCTTTAAGTTCGGCGCGTGCGGCCTTGCGGTTCGCTGGTACGAGTTTGGTTCGCGCCACTCCGCAAACCGGCCTCCGCATCGACTCCGTGGCGCTTGTGTTCCAGCTTCGCGCAGTTGACCGTAATCGAGTCGGTTCCCGGCTTGGCCAAGTAACGGAGGCTGAAACGCAGGAGATACTGTCGGAGATCGACAAACTTCTGGGACGTGGTCAGTAACACGTCAGGCGTCAGGGGGACGTTGCTCGTTTGCGTTCTGCTGATTATGCATGGAAATGAGACAATCGTGATACTCCACGAGAAGCTGGTCGGTAAGATCGCCGCGAACCCACTTAATGGCATCGACGAGGGATAGCACGCCCGCGAACATCATTGCTCCCGCGATGAATCCGATAATCAGCCCGGCTGCGAACCCAAACATGTTTTGGGCCCCAAGCACCGGCCCCATGCCGAAGACCGTGAAGCCAAAAAGAATACTGATGCTGACACATACCAAGAACATGACGAGATGGTAAAGAGCCCACCACTGGCCCATCCTCTTCTGCGATAGAAGCCGCTTCCTCGCGACTTCAACGCACTTATCTTCCCTGGCTTTCAAATCGGCAAGGCGTCCCATCACTCTTCTCCCATAGTTTCTCCGCTTCAATTAGCTGGTCGTCTGAATCGTAGCCTCGCAAATCCTATTTTACCGGTTTCAGTGCCCCGGCCGCCAACAACACCTTTTTCCTCCCCGGCCCTGTTGCAAAATCTACGGTCGCTGTCCGCTCGCTGCCGCTGCCACCTAGAGCGACGACCTTGCCAAGGCCAAACTCAGTATGCAAAACGACCATCCCTTGGCGGAACGCGTCGGGATCGACTGCCGGTCGTTCGCCGCCTTGGGGCAACATCTCCGCGGCGGTTTGCAGTCGCGCGGAGAACAAAACCGAGGCGGGCATCCGCGGTGCAGCGTTCTCCGAAGCTGATTCAGACGACACGCCGGCGCAAATAGACGCTAATGCAGGCGAGACGCCCGCACCACTCGGCTCGTCATGCCGAAACACCGGCTCGTGGTCCACCGGCATGTCGTCGATTTCGACGACTCGTGCGGCGTCCGGTTGATGAGCTTCCATCTCGCCGCGAGGCAACTCCATCAGGAAGGAACTGGGGACAGCCAGCTTTCGCTCGCCGCGGAAGTCGCGATATTGGGCACAACTGATCTGCAAGCATTGCTGTGCCCGCGTGATGCCGACGAACATCAACCGCCGCTCCTCCTCCAACTGCTCGACCGCGCCGCGGCTCCGCTCGTGCGGCAAGAGGCCCTCTTCCACGGCTACGATGTAGACGCAGGGAAATTCCAGGCCCTTGGAGGCGTGCAGCGTCATGAGCGTCACGCGGTCCAACTGCGTTTCCCAGTCGTCCGTGTCGTTCACCAGGGCGGTTTCCTCCAAGAACGCCTCCAGACTTCCGCCTCCCGGATGCCGCTCGTCGAACTCCCGCGCGACGGTGAGCAATTCCTGTATGTTCGCCAGCCGCTCCTCATCCTCCTCGTCGCCAGATGTTTTGAGCGTCGCCTCGTAGCCCGATTCGCTGAGGACCAGGCCCAGCAGCTCCTCGATCGGGCCGACGGCTGCGATCAGACGATCGACCATCGCCACGAAGGCGGCGACCAGCTTCGCGGAACGGGCTGCCACGCTCTCGACCTGTCGCACTTCGCGCGCGGCGTCCAAGAGCGAAATCCGTCGCTGCTGGGCGTGCTGTGCCAATCGCTCGATCGTCGTCTTGCCGATGCCGCGAGTCGGACGGTTGATGACGCGGAGCAACGCCACTTCGTCGTGTGGATTATTGATCAGTTGCAGATAGGCCAGCACGTCCTTTATTTCCTGCCGCTGGAAAAACTCCACGCCGTTGACCATCTGATATGGCACGCCCGCCTCGCGCAGCGCAAGCTCGAAGGAGCGGCTCAAGGCATTGGTGCGATAGAAAATGGCGAAATCGCGAGCGCGGCGGCGGCCGGCGGCGATTTCGCCCGCGATTTCCGAGGCGATCGATTCCGCTTCTTCCTTGTGCGTGCGGTAGGTCGTCAGGCGGACCGGCTGCCCGGCCTCGTTCTCGGTGAAAAGGGCCTTTTTCTTCCGACGGAGGTTGTGCGAGATCAACTCGTCGGCCGCGCGGAGAATGCGCTTCGTGCTGCGGTAGTTCCGCTCCAGCCGCACGACGCGGACGTTGGGGAAATCCTTCTCGAAGTCCAGGATGTTGTTCAGGTTCGCGCCCCGCCAGCCGTAGATCGACTGGTCCGGATCGCCCGTCACCGCCAAGTTGGGACAATCGACCGACATCGCGCGGGCGATCACGTACTGGGCAAGGTTCGTATCCTGATACTCGTCGACGAGGACATAGCGATAGCGTTCATCCAGCGCTGCGCGAACATCGGGGCTTTCGCGGAGGAGCATCGCCATGTGAAGCAGAAGGTCGTCGAAATCCGCGGCGTTGGACTCGCGGAGCTTGGCCTGATACGCGGGGTATACCTGCTGCACGACGCTCCCCAGCGGATTGCCGGCCTTGGGCTGGTACTGGTCTGGCGTGAGGAGATTGTTCTTGGCCCAACTGATGGCGCGGGCGATAGCATCGGGAGTGGTAAATGCGGCATCGACGTGGTGTTGTGCCATTGCCCGGCGAAGGGCCGACGCGCTGTCGCCGGTATCGTAGATCGTGAAGTTTTCTTCCAGGCCGACGAGCGGCGCGTACTTTCGCAACATGCGGGCCGCAAAGCGGTGAAAGGTGCCGATCCAGACCTCGCTGCCAGGCGCCAGTCGCTGTACGCGGAGCCGCATTTCCTCGGCCGCCTTGTTGGTGAAAGTAAGGGCGAGGATTTCATTGCCCGGCACGCCGTCGGCCAACATGCGGGCGATGCGGTGCGTGATGACGCGGGTCTTGCCGCTGCCGGGACCGGCGAGCACCAGCAGCGGGCCGTCGTGGTGCAGGACCGCCTCGCGCTGGGCATCGGTGAGGTTCTCCAGAAGGTGTGGCATTTCTTCCTTTATGCTATACTTCTTCCCGGTCGTTTACATCCCACCCTGCAAATGTGGTGAACTGGTTTTGGTGCGCAACTTCCGCTTATTCGAGAAAAAACGCGGGCACAGGCGGACCGGATCGCGGCTTTTCGCCAACATGGGCGAGGCGGTCTTCTTCGCGGTCATGCTCGTGGTGGGGATCGTCGGAATCGTCTTGGGCATCGTGTGGCTCATCGTGCCCGAATGGCGCGCCAATCACGATTTTGCCGAGACCACGTGTACGGTGGAAGATCGCCGCATCGTCGAGCCCCCGGGCAGGAAGGGACTCTACCGGCCGGAAATCCAGATCAAGTATACGGTGAACCAAACGTTTCTGCTCTACACCTACGACATTCACCACTTTGACGACATTCGCCGCGCTCCGCTCTTGTCGCGCGAAGAAGCCCTTGCCAAGATCAATCGCTTTGCCGTCGGCGAAACCTGCGCTTGCTGGTACGACCCAGGTGATCCGAGTATCGCCGTCGTCGTTCGCGGCTACCAGTGGTGGATCTGGCCGGCGCTGGTGGTGCCGGCGTCCTTTGTGGCGATCGGCGCGGCGGGGCTGGTTTATGCGGCGCTGTATTGGGGCAAATCGGCGGAGCGCCGTGCGGCCGCTGTCAGGAAACTTCCCGCGGCCGAGCTGTTCGATCTGCCGCCGCCTGCTGACCCAAGATTTCCATACATTCCCGATTGCAGCGAGATCACCAGCAGCCCCGGCACGCGGTTGGCCTACCGGCTGCCGCTGGCGCAGTCGCCGGGCTGGACGCTTTTCGGGCTGCTGGCGGCGGCGATTATTTGGAACGCGGCCGTATCGGTCTTTATCATCATGGCCGCGCGGAGCGTGTTGCGCGGCTCGCCCGACTGGTTAATGATGCTGTTTATCTTGCCGTTCTTGGGAGTCGGTGCGGCGCTGGTGGCCGTCTTCGCCCGGCAACTGCGGCGAACCGCCCGCATTGGGCCAACGCTGCTGGAGGTAAGCGATCATCCACTTCTGCCGGGCGGCAAGTATCGGGTATTTCTCTCCCAAACGGGCAATCTGACCTTGAAGACGATCGAAATCTGGCTGATCTGCGAGGAAGAGGCGGTTTTTCGGCAGGGCACAAACGCCCGGACGGAGACACGTGAAGTTGTTCGCCAAGCAGTCTATTCGGCCGCCGACGCGGTGATCCAACCGAGCGAGGCGATGGAGACGGAGTGCGAGCTGCCCATTCCCGCCTCCGCCATGCACTCCTTCCGCGCCAATCACAACCAGTTGCAGTGGAAACTGGTCGTGCGGAGCAAGGTAGCCGACTGGCCGCCGCTTCAGCGGACATTTCCCGTTGTCGTGCATCCGTGCGCAATCGACGGGGCGCGCGGAGGCAAGGCCATGAACGGGCCGGAGGTCCTCATCCGCCTGGACGACAACGGCCGCGCCTACCTGCCGGGCGACTGCCTCTCCGGCGAGTATCGAATTGAAGGCATCGACGAGGACAACCTGGAAGCCGTGGAAGTATCCGTTCTTTGGCGCACCGAGGGAAAGGGCGACGAGGACCTGGCCGTACACGAATTCTGGCGAAAAGATGCCGGGGCGGGGCGCCCTCTGGGTCCGCAGTGGGCTGGCGGCGAGACGGCCGATCCTGCGCGCCCTGACCGCTTTAGCACGACTCTGCCGCGGAGCCCATTAAGTTATGACGGCCAAATCGTGAAGATCCACTGGTGCGTCCGCGTGCGCGTGATGTTCAAGCGCGGCCGCGATTTGGTTGCCGACAAGGTGTTCCGGCTGGGCAACGTTCCGCCCGCGAAGCCGGCGGCCGTTGAGCCGGCGGTCGCAAAAAAGAATGATGGTATCGAAGAGTTCTCATAATTCCCATAGGTCTCATAGCTCCCATAAGTCCCATGGGAGTTATGGGAGCTACGAGACCTATGGAACCTTTGGGATGCAGCTCCGCCGATGATGTCCAACCCGTTCTCCGCCACTCGCCTTCGGCCGGGCACGATCGAATTCGTCTTCGAGCACGGCCGAAACCTTGCCCAACTCGTCGACTTGCTGGAGGCCAATCGCTGGCTCGGCGAGATCACCGGGCGGCACGGCACCGGCAAATCGACGCTGCTGGCCGCTTTGACGCCAGCCATTGAGGCACGCGGACGGTCCGTCAATGCGATCACGCTTTCCGCTGGCCAGCGAAATTTGCCGCACGGTTATCTTGCTTCGCTCCGCAGCGCCGCGGGATCGGGTGTCGCGGTCATTGATGGCATTGAGCAGCTCGACGCCTGGAGTCGGCTGGGGCTGAAACGGACTTGCCGCATGTGTGATGCCGGACTGCTGGCGGCCACTCACCGTTCTGCGAAACTGCCGTGCATCTATCAAACTGCGATCGACGTGCCGCGAGCCTGGAAGGTCGTTGAGCGCTTCCAGCAAGGCTACCCGCCGCTGGTGCGGATCGGAGATCTCGTCGAACGACTCGCTCAGCGGCAGTTCGACCTCCGAGAATCCCTCTTCGACTTGTACGATCTCTACGAACAGCGAAGCCGGTAGGACGGGCCTCCGAGTCCGTCGGGGTCTCGATGGACGGACTCTGAGGTCCATCTTACGCCTCCGACTTCGCACGCCACTTCGCCAATCTGGGAGGTTTTGGCAAAGTTTGCAGCCGTTACGACCGATACAACCGCTAGACTCTGTTTAATCGGCCAATTCAAGCACGATAACCGCTGGAACACCCATGACTGCGACCTTTGCCGCCTGCGCGCTCATCCTATCCGGTTTGATATCGCAGGATCCTGCTCCGCCGGTGGCGGCATCGCCGCAGAATCAGCCGAACCCTCCCCGCCAATCGTCGCCCGCCAAGCCGGCAGCGAGGTCGGCAAGCAACCGGAATGCTCGATCCACGAGTCAAGGCCCGATGCGAGCCAGAATGCCTCTGCCGCCGACCGACCCGCGGACCTATGCCGACGCGGATATGCCTCTGCCGCCGACGATGGACAGCAGCGCACTGTTCCAAGGCGGAAATGCCGGCGATCTGCGGCCGCGCTTTATTCCCACCACGTCGGCCGAAAACGGCGCGCGCCGGTCCGGGAGTGAGAGACCGCAGGGCAGTTACGGGCGCGGACTAACCCGAGCCCGTATTTTCTGGTCTACGGCAACGCCGCCTATCCCAGTTATGCAAACTCAAACCCCAGCGCGAGTGCTAGCGCCGCCGCCGCTGCTCCGGGACCTATCGTCAAGCCGTTTGACTCGTACAATCCCCCGCCGACGACAAGCCCCTACATGCTCCTCAACAGCAATACCGCCAACGGCACAGTCAGCACGTACAACGCCTACGTCCGCCCCGCGCTGGCGCAGCAGGCCAATCAGGGCGAAAACTCAGGTCCCGCTCTTCAGGGCACGCCGACTTATCCCTCGGTCTTCTTGAGCCAAGGGCAATATGCGCCCAACGAGTCTGCCGGGCACTAATCCGCTGACGACGCCGTTTTCGAAGGCTATACCAGGCCGCGGTTGCACCCGCCAGCACGGCGAGCGTCGAAGGCTCGGGGACGGGCGCGGCGTTTGACGGCTCGGCGAGCGGCGCCAGGGCGCGAATCGCGCCGGTTTGCCAACGGTCAGATTTGATCCGTCGAGCACGGCATCCGCGCCGGCAAAAACCAAGGTGCCCTCGGACACGGTTGTCCCGCCCGAGTAAGTGTTGGTGCCCGAAAGGGTCAACGTGCCGGAGCCGAATTTCGTCAAGCTGCCGCTGCCCGACACGTCGCCGTTGACAATCATGGAGCCGTTGCCGTTGTAGCTCGCGCCGCCGCTGAGAGTCAGGTTGTTGTCTATCGTTACCAGCGCGGAACTACTCTGGGTGATGGCCGGTGCGGCGCCGCCATCCTGTTGGAAATCCAGGCCGCTGCCGGTGAGAACAAAGGCCCCGGCGGTTTTGTCGAAGGTCAGTGAATTAAGCTGCAGCGAAGCGGCAATGTCCTGCAGCGCGTTCAGCCTGGAAGAGCCGGAAAAGGTGATCGCCGTGGACGCGCTGGAGACCGGAGCGGTGGCCTCCGCCCAGTTGGCGATGGAAGACCAGTTCGTCACGCTGTCGCTGCCGGACCAGGTGAACGAATAGACCGGCGCCCGCTGGTAACCCAGTACGTCCATCGCGACCAGATCGACTCCCGACATGGGCAACTCGACGCCTGAAACGGCATAGGCGTTAAACGAATCGTTGACGAGGTTGGCCCAGTCCTGCGGGTCGCTTCCGTTGCCGTTGGGAAAATTGAACGGCATCAGGTTCGTCGTGCCGCCGTTGATGGAAAAGTAGATGTTGTTGCGGGGGGTCATGTTCAGCACGCCCGGAGATGTGTAACGAAAAAGATCGTAAGGCTCATAGAGAGGGGTGCCGCTATACGTCATGCCAAGCCCCGCACTACGGCCCATCACTTCCGTTAACTCGTGTTCGGCAATCCCGATAAAATCAAGACTTCCCGGGACGGCCCGGTTATTGGGATCGAAGGTATACGTAAAACCGGCGCCGAACGAGACGGTACCGGCGGAGCTATCCGCGAAAGACGACCCGCTCAATCCCAGCGCCTGCGCCTCCGCGAGATTGACCACGTAATTGTCGGTCCCTCCGCTAGGATTTGGATCTGACATCGGCAGATTCGCGACCGCCGTCAGCGCGTTTGCCGTCGTCGCGCTTGCCGCGAGGGCAGAGACGATTTGCGGATACGTGTAGAGCCCGAGGATGTTGGGCTCGCTTTCGCCCAAAATACTCGTGCCGGGCGACGCGGCGACGGTGATATTGAGCGTGACCGGGTTGTTGAAGTTGCTCTCGATCTGCTGCACGGCGTAACTCATGGCGCCGCTCAAGCTTGCCGCGTTGGCGCCGAAATCGGCCGCCACGCTGGAATCGTAGCTCAGGTCGATGGTCAAAGCAGCCGCCGTCCGGGCAGCCCCCAGCACTCCAATAACGAACAGACCGCAAGCAACTCCCCATTTCCCGCGATGCATGAATCAGATTCCGAGCCGTTGGCAGCCGTGCGCGTCATCCGCGCGGCACGGCTGCCTTGACACCGCCTATGCCCGGCAATCCCGCCGGGGCCTATTCGACAAAATCAAACTGCCGATAGCCGTTCTCTCTAGTCCTCGCGCTCTTGCTCGTGTTTCTCGCCTTCGTGCTTTTTGCCTTCATCGCCGTGGCCCGCGTGCCTCTCCTTCATCTTCTTGATGTGGGCCTCGGCCTTTGTGGCGATCTTCTCGATCATTTTCCAGGTGTCTTCGACGGGTGCTTCCCAACGGACTGTGACGGTGTTCTCGCGCACCGTGCTGTTCAGCCCGCCCAGCAGCTTCATGACGTCGCCGTCGCTGCCGTGCTGCAGGGAAATCAGCGCCTTGAAGCCCTCGCCGATCGTCTTGACCTGGTTGGCCGCTTCGGGCGACTTCATGACGATCCTCTCGCGGAAGAACGATTTGCCTTCGTTCTCGCCCATGGCGACGCGGAACGATTTCACCTGCTTTAGCGCCGGACAGGAAGCCTTGTCGGGAATCTCCGCCGCCCGGGCGATCACCGTGGCGCCGGGGACGCGGCCATACAGCGGCGAACTGGAATCGGTGATGCCGGGCGACTTGCCCGCAAGAACGTCGATCGCCTCGCCGACGCGCTCCGCGTTGGCCGCGAAGACCAGAGCTTCGTCCTCGTAGAATGCGCCTGCGGCCGCCTCAGTCTTTCCGCCGTGCTTTGCGGTCCACGAGTGGATTTCGACGCCGTCGTGCCTGGTCACCTTGTGATCGCTGGCCTTCTGGGCCTTTTCAATCAACAGCTTCTTGTTTACCGTGGCAAAGACGATGGCCACCGCATGTTTTTTGTCGGCGTCCGGGCCATAGAGCGTGATGCCGTGCAGGTCCTTGCGAAGATCGACGCCGGCCTTGTCGCGGACCATGTCGAAAAAGATTCCGGAGTTCTGCAGTATGGGGCAAGTCTTAAACGCCTTTTTCACAATGTAGTCGTCGCGGATGGCGTCGACATCGACGTGGATGACCCATTTTGCGTCAGCGGCGATGTTCTTGCTTTGAAGCGGCGCCGCATGTGCAAAAGCGGCCAGCAGAGCCAGTGCGGCAAGGGGGGCAAAAAGGTACTTCATACGTTCGCTCCTCAGAGTACGGCGGGAAACGGTGGGTAAGAAACGCGCCAGGCAGTCAATTGGCCCGCGACATGCGCGGCTCATCGGCATTGTGCCTGGCTCGGGACAATTCCGTGGCCTAGTATACACAAAACCGCCGCGGAAGGTAACAAGCCGACAACCAAGCCGAGATTTGTGCCGTGATCGCGGTTTTGCAGCACTTCGCACATACCGTCCGGCCCGCGGTAACTCCATGGCGGCCATTAACTCTGTCTTTCTGTCGAAGGTTCGGGCGCGCGGCTTTTCCTGGTCGGGATTGTCGCGGTTTGTCGCGGTTCCGCGCCGGGTTTTTCTACTTGTCGCACCGCCCCTTGAATTTTCGGTTCCGGCGCAGTTCGTTGACAGGCGATGTAAGTCGTTGACAGCAAGAGCTTTAAGCGCTGCGGCGACCGCCTGCTTCACGGCCCCCCGATGGAAGGGTTGGTGCAATAAGGGATAAGGGGGCGGGCGCACCGTGACAACTCCTTTCAACACGTCTGCAAGACTCCATCCGGCTTGTCGGGACGGACTCCTGCCATTTTGGCAGTAAGACCGGCCGGCCTCCCGTCTGCTGCAACTTTCGTGCCACGAAGTTGTCAGTTGTATACATTCGTAACTATACTAACACCAGCAATCGCCGGAAGTTCCGCCAACTATTCCCGGACGCGCAAATCCTTTCGCGATTGTGCCGGAAGCAATTGGCCGGCGGTAGGGCGATCCAGAGTCCTTCGCGCGAGTGGCCGTTCTATCTGAACTCCCGTCATGTACGAGCCGTCGTACGCGTGGCCAGTGTTGCAGCCGGCGCAACCGCTGAGGACAACCGGCATCACGAGGATAAGAATCGCTGGGTACCGCCTCAGTCGCTTATCGCCGCTCCCTATGCCCGCATCCTTTCCGCGTCAACTTCCCCGCGCTCAGCTCGCTCAGGACTTCGCCCGCGGCCGGCCCCGCGCTGCGGCCAGCCGGCGGCGCCGATGTCCAGGCCGAGGCGGTTCGTGGCGGCGGCGATGAATGCGAAAAGCAAACCGCTGCCGCACCACGGCTGGCGGGAGAGTTCGGCGACCCGCAAGATGATCTTGTCCGTGGTATCGCAGCTCTCGAAGGGAACGTGGTAACAGCCATTGAGAATGAATTGGTCCTTGGTTTTTTCGATGTCCATGTTCGATGGCATTTTATGTTGTATTGCCCGCCTTGGACCCCCGCGGCGGCAATAGCAAAATCCCATTCCGCGGTGCGAACCGTTCGCCCGCGACGGCATAAGCTGCCTCAAAAACATTGTTTCCGCCGCCGCCAAAACCCGTCAAGGGGTGAAAACCTCAGCGCCGGCACGGGTGTTTGCGTAATGAATTCCGCTACCTCGCAGTAGCGAGGCGAAGGGCGGGCGGCGCGTGGGGCCGAGGAGGGATGAAGGATGAGAACGGCGTACCAATTGGCGAATCAACGCCCGCTACTATCTCGGCAACCACTCGCTCAGCGGACGGTTCAAACACCTAGTGCTTCGGACGTTCTGCAAGCGCATTTCGGTCCCGCGAGGCCTTTACGGCCGTTTCGAGGCGGCTCCGCGGGGCCTCGGCCCCGTACTTCGCGAGGAACTGCACTTCCGCGCCGGAGAATTCATGCTCGCGGCTGTGCTGCGAATCCTGCCACGATGCGTCGATAAGGGCCTCGAGCAGCGTTCCCCAGTTCGTTTCCGCGGTGGCCAGCGCCTCGTCGTCGCCCACTCGAAGGATGCGGTATCGCCGCAGTGACGTGTGACCTTTTTCATGGTGGCGACCGTTTGCGAGCGTTCAGTGTGGCCCGTTTCGACCACCATCGCCGCACGGCAACCAATGACCAGATCGCCTCAACCAGACCGAACGGCCATGCGCCCTGAAGAAACCCGTATGCGGAACCGAGACCGCAAGCGACGGCAAACCCCAAGATGAACCAACAATGCCTTTCCTCCAGCGCGTAACAGACTAGCATGGCGGTCACCGCGACCAGCCCGAAAATCGTCAACCAATCCATTATCCCATGTGCCTATTGGAAATTGCGGTTAACCCTAGATGACCTCTGTCTCTTGACCCCTGATCTCCGCTGTTATATCGCCGCGTCGCCCGATTCGCCGGTTTGGACTCGGATCGCGTCGACCAGGTCGCTCACGAAGATTTTGCCGTCGCCCACCTTGCCGGTGCGGGCGAACTCGCAAATCGTCTTCACGACGGCAGCGGCGTCTGCCGCCGCAACGATGATCTCAAGCTTGATCTTGGGCACGAAATCGACGACATATTCCGTCCCCCGATAGACTTCGCTTTGGCCCTTCTGCCGCCCGAATCCGGAGACCTCGGTCAAACTCATGCCCTTGATGTCGCAGCGGCTCAACGCGTCCTTGACGTCGTCGAGTTTGAAATGGCGAATAACGGCTTGGATCTTTTTCATGGTGGTACTCGATGCAGAAACCGCGGATGCAGAGCCGATGGTGCGACTGTTCACTTTCATTTCCGGGGTTAATAAGTAGTCGGGTTCTGCCATCTACATCTTGACTTCTGCCTTCTTACGAATGCCTCGTGACGGCAAAATCGGGATAGGCCAGCGCGCCGAGTTCCGGGCCGTCGAGCCCTTCCATCTCCACGTCCCGCGAAACGCGCATCGGCACGTAGCGGTTGGCAAACTGGAACCAGGTCCATGAGACGACCAGGCCGAAGGCCACGAGCACTACGGCCCCGACCGCCTGCGCGGCAAGCTGGCCGGCATCGCCGTAGAGCAGGCCGCGAACGCCATCGATCGCGAAGCGATCGCGCTGCACGCCGTTGGTCAACACTCCGCATCTGCCGTTGGCAAAGATGCCCACAGCCAACAGGCCCCATAAGCCGGCCACGCCGTGTACGGAGATAGCCCCTGTCGGGTCGTCGATGCCACGCCGTTCCAGCAGCAGCACGCTGACGACAACGACGCAACCGGCCGCGGTGCCGATGACTACGGCCGCCCAAGCATCGACGAACGGACAAGGTCCGCTGATCGCCACCAACCCGGCAATCATGCCATTGCAGACCAAAGTTGGGTCGGGCTTCATTCTCTTGAGTCCCAGTGCGAGCATCGACGCCAAGGCGCCGGCCGACGCTGCGAAAGTCGTGTTGATGATCACGCCGCTGAGGGAAAGATCGCCGTAGGGCAGTGCGCAGCCCGCATTCAACGCCAGCCAGCCGAAGGCCAAGATCAGGCAGCCCGACACGACCATCGGAACATGGTGGCCGGGCAGCGGCTGCGGACGGCCGTTGCGGTATTTTCCGGTGCGGGGGCCCATGAGCCAAGCGCCGACGAGCCCAATCGTGCCGCCCAGAGTATGGATCACGCCGGCTCCGGAGAAATCGACGACTCCGTGGCCAAGATTCCAGTTGAGTCCCGCCCGCGCCAGCCAGCCGCCGTTCCATATCCAGTTGGCGGCCAGGGCGAAAGGGAGCACGATGAAGAAGCCGTAAAGGCAGAAGTTGCTCCACCGCCAGCGCTCCAGCATCGCCCCTGTAGGGATGAGCGCGGCCTTGCAGATCAACGCCATGAAGAAAAACAGCAAAGCCAGCACGCCCGCACTTCCTGGCGCGACGTCAGAAACGAAAAAGCCCATTGTTCCCGCCAGGCCATAGGCATAATCGCCGGTCGGCTTGTTCTTGTCGTCCGTCAGCGCGCCGATACCCAGTCCGCGATTGAGCGCAGAATCTGGGATCGCCAGCGCGGTTCGCCACGCGACCGGGGTTGCTCTCGTAGCCGCGACGGCTGGCGACGCCGCTCCGGCAGTCCTGCTAAAGCCGGTACTACGAGCGCTCGGCAAGTTCCCCCAACCAACGGCGAAGCCGTAGGACCAAAACGCCAGACTGCCGAGGGGAAAAACCATAAGCGTTATTGCCGTGGTGTTAAGGGCATTCTTGGCTCGGCAGAACCCCGTCTCGACTATAGCGAAGCCGACGTGCATAAACATCACGACAATGCCGGCCAGCAGCAACCAAATTACCGGCGATGACGGCGCCAACGAGCCCGCGGGCGAACTGCCGGCTTCCGCCGCGTAAACCGCGCTACAGGCTGCACCGCAACCGGCGGCCAGCGCCCGGGGAGAAGCCACCGCGTGAGCGAACGGAATCTCGACATCATGGCTTTTTTTCGGTCGGCGCCTGCCGGGCCGCCGCCGATCCCTTCCCTTTATTCGACACGGTATATGCGATAGGCGGGTCAAAGCGTCGCAGCTTGATCCGCCGCGGGCGTTCTTCTCGCACAACAGCCGTCCTTACCCGCGACGGCTAAACTCTTACTGGCGCCCCCTTGGCCTCGGCCGGCTTGGCGACAAGTACGGTCTTTCCCTTTTTCTTGCTGGAAACCGCGAAGTACACCGCGCCGTAGAGTCCCCAAACACCGGCCACTCCCAAAGCGACATAAGGCTCCATTATGCTCATGCCGGTAACCGTAAAGGGCCCGATCAGGTAGAACAACATGCAGCCAAGATTGGCGATAAGGCCGACAACCGGGATCACCATATGCTTGATGCCGCTGAATGAATGGTGTTCACGAAACGCCATGATCGCGATGACGCATGTCAGCATGTAAAGCAGGAACGTCCCGAAGTTGCTGACCAGCGTCACGACGATCAGGCTGTTCGGCAATCTTGCCGCCGTCTCCTTGCTAAAGAACAGGAACTTAGGATACCAAAACGAGAGGAGCGGGCTGTCCTTAACGGGATCCAGCGCTGTGGTCATCGAATCGGACGCTGCGGGACCGCACAGGTACCAGATGACCACCAACATCCCTACGACGGCTGACACTATCGTCAATGTCCAAATGGCGCGGTGCGGCGTGAGTTTGCTGCCGTGCAAAATGCCGAAATGCGACGGCACTTCATCGTCGCGCCCCATGGCATAGGTTACGCGAGCTCCCGTGTTCATGCATGAGAGCGTGGTGCCGATAAGGGCGAGGAACACCGTCAATGCCTGAATCCGCATATACCACGTTCCGGCAACGTAGCTGCCGAGAAGCTTGGTCCCCGTGATGACCATCATGTCGCCAATCGGAGGCGCTCGAAGACGACGCCGACGAGAGCGTATAGCCCGAGTTAAGAAAGTAATTCGCGGCAAAGTACTCTATCAGATAACAGACCACGCCTTGGATAAACAGCGATAGGATAACAGCCCGTGGAATGTCCCTCTTGGCGTTCCGCGCCTCCTCGCCCATCGCGGTCACCGACTCGAATCCCACGAGGATCAGAATGGCGATGCAGGCTTGAATGATTGAGAAGCTCCATTTATGCGGTGAGACGACCGAGGCGGCGTTCTCGTGGAAATTGAACGTCTCGGGGTCCTTCGGGTTGCCCGGCGTGCCAGTTGTGGCGGCGGTCGTGGAGAAGCTCAACGTGAATCCCAACGGCTGAATCATGCCTTTCTTGTCGAGTTCAGGGTTCCCGTCCTTGTCCTTTTTGTAATCAGGAAACGGATCGCCCTTGCTGATGCCCGCGGGAAGCGGAAGCTTGCTCTTTGGATCGAGATCTTTATCATCGACCATCCGGTCCTGTTGCTTGTATTGCAACTCGCCCTTGTCGTCCGGCTTGCCGTCCGCATTGATTCTCTTGTCAGTGCCGTCGGGCCATTTGTCGGGGACCTTTTTTCCATCGGCGTCCAAGACGTCCGTTTGCTTCACGACATAAGGCACAGCCTGGGTTCCCTGACTGGCGCTGGACCAGTACAGGCCCGGAATGCCCTTCTCCGCAAAATACAAATTGAAACCACCGATGTTGTGCGTGCCGGGCTCGACCTCATTGAGGCTCATTCGGTAGCCGATGGCAACCACCGCAAAGACCATCAGGGCGCTAATCTGGATCACGTTGATTGCGACGTTCACTCCCGTAGAGCCGGTCAGCCCGTTGTACGCGATGAATGCGACGCCGAACGAAAAGATCACGCAGAACCCGAGCATCAAGGTGGGGCTGTTGACCGCTGAGGTGAACGTGTCCGGCCAGAAATTGCTGGCCATGTAGCCCACCAATATTGCCGTTACGCCCACCATCAGCCCTGGGTATACCCAGTAATAAAGATGACTCGCCCAACCGATTACGAACTTCGAAAGTCTGGCAAACTTGTAGGCGCGCGTCTTGGAAAGGAAGGCTTGCTCGGCGAAGAAGTAGGAAGAGCCGGCGCCGGGGTAGAGCTTCGACAACTCAGCATAGGAAATCGCGGTTGCGAAGCAAAGCACGAGAGCAACGATTATCCCAAACCACATTGCCGATCCGGCCATCGGCGCCCCATACGCCGACTGCTCCTGGAATGTCAGCCACAAGAACGCCCCCGGCGCGATCAGCGCCATCGCGTTCATCGTCAGACCGGTCAGGCCCAACGTCTTTCGCATTTCACGTTGCGGCGGGCCGCTGGACATGAGTCGTCTGCCGTTGCCGGTCTTAAGTCGGACGCCCAATCATTGCCCCGGCAATGACGTGACCTGATCGCGAACCTGATTTGCGATGCTACTCACGCAAACTATATGCCACGCCTTCGAAAACATGACTGGCAAATTGCACGAACCCAACAAAAGCCTGCAATGCCGCTGGGTTTGGCCGACGGTCGTTTACGAAAGAAGTGGTTGCCTACTCGCCAATTCGCTGCGCAAGAAGTGCGCAGCGACTAAGCATTTTCGTAAAGAAAGCCCATAATCTCCTAGTTACAAACCTTTCCGCCAATGCCTCCTGCTAGTCGTTAAGCAGTACAAAATCGCCTCGACCATTGACGTCTTTTGTCGTGCGGCGTAGTCGCCGCGTTCCAGCGTCCGATTTTGATGGCACCGAATATGCTCGCGGCTTGCCGAAATGGAGCTTAGCTATGCGTCGCTTACCTCGTCCGGCCCCGTCCGCCCGAACAACGAGGACTACGTCGGCTTCTGGGAACCGTCCGAGGAGGAGCAGCGGCGGACCATCGGTTCGGTGGCCGCCATCGCCGACGGCGTAGGCGGCCAGGACCATGGCGAAGTCGCCAGCCAGACGGCCGTTGAGACCGCGCTGAACCTGTTTCGCGAGTCGAAGGAAAACGTCCCTCCCCGCAGCGTCCTTTGGGACATCGTGAACGCCGCTAATCTGGCCGTGTACGACAAGGGGATGGACAACCGCGACAATGGCCGCATGGCCACGACGCTGATCGTCTCCATCTTCCGCAACACGGAAGTCTCCGTGGGGCACGTCGGCGACAGCCGCGCCTATCTGGTGCAAGGCGGCAAGGCCCGGCAAATCACCGCTGACCATACTTATGCTGCGATGCAGCAGAAGCTCGGCCTGATCTCCTCCCAGGAAGCCGCCCGCAGCGAAATGGGCTCCGTGCTTATGCGGAGCGTCGGCCGCGAGCCGATGGTGCAGGTCGATCTCTACACCGTCCGCGTGAACCAGGGCGACTACATCGTACAGTGCACCGATGGCATGCACCACTACATGACCGAGGAAGAACTCTTCGAGATCGTCACTCACAACCCGCCGAACGAGGCGTGCAAGCAGCTCCTGGCCCTGGCCGAAAGGCGCGGCACCGTGGATAATCTTACCGTGCAGGTCGTCCGCATCGATCGCGTCGAGGAGATGATGGTCTACCGCGGACTGCCGATCTACCGCGAGGTTGCCCAGCCCATGACGAACGAAGTGGATGTCGGCCAGACGCTGGACGACCGGTTCAAGATTACCGAGCTCGTCAGCCGCAGCGGCATGGCGTCGATCTTCAAGGCCATCGACGAGAAAACGGGCGAGGCGGTGGCGATCAAAATCCCCTTTATGCAGTTCGAGAGCGACCCCGCCTTCTTCACCCGCTTCCAGCGCGAGGAGTCGATCGGCAAACGGTTGCGGCATCCCTACGTGCTGCGGATCATTCCCGTCGAGGAAAAGAGCCGCCCGTACATCGTGATGGAGTTTCTCGAGGGCCACACGCTACGCAGCCTGATGCAAAGCATGGAGCGCATGCCTGTCAAAGACGCCGTGGCCATTGCCGGCCGCATCTGCGAGGCCCTGGAATACCTCCATTCGCAAGAGGTCATCCATCGCGACCTCAAGCCGGAGAACATCATGCTCTGCGACGACGGCAGCCTCCGCATCATGGATTTCGGCATCGCCAAGGCGGCCGGCCTCAGGCGGCTCACGTTCGCCGGCTTTTCCACGTCGATGGGCACGCCCGATTACATGGCCCCGGAGCAAGTTAAAGGCAAGCGTGGCGATGCGCGAACGGATATCTACAGCCTGGGGGCGATGGTCTATGAGATGACGACCGGGGCGACGCCGTTTGAGGGCAACAACCCCTATGCGATCATGAATGCCCGGCTGATCGGCGACCCGGTGGCCCCGCGGAAACACAACCCCGACCTATCGCCGCAGGTCGAGGAGATCATCCTGCACGCGATGGAGCGGCAGCCGTTCGATCGCTACGTCAGCGCGGCCGCGATGAAAACCGAGCTGGAGCACCCGGAACACGTGCAATTGACCGGCCGCTGTGACAGGCTCCGCGCGCCCGCGGTATGGCAAGGCACGTGGCACAAGATGCGGATGTACGTGATCGCCGCGCTGGTGCCGTTGATCGTGGTGGCGATTCTGTTTCTGGTGTTTCATCGGAAGTAGGGCCGTTGGAATTCCGGCTGTCACCAGCGCAAAGCGCAAGCGAGGGCCGGTGTCAAAAAAAGCGGCCCCCGGCAAAGTTGCCGGGGGCAGGCTAGGGGGCCGCAATGTCCCGACGTGTGTTACCAGTGGTAGGTCACGTCGAAACCGTACTGCCAAATACCCCTCAGCGTGCCGTCGTCGAAGGCGGCCTGGTCGCAGTTGCGGAAGTAACCGACCTCCGGCCGCATTTGCAGCGCTGAGTTGAAGTTGTGGCTGTAGCCGATCGTGCTGCTGATGTAGTTGCCGGCATAGCCGGTGCGCATGCCGCGCTGGTCCCTCCACCACTCGTTGCGGAAGCAGATATAGTCGCTTTGCGACACCGCGTACTCGGTGTAGTTCAGTACGCCGTAAGCAAAGGACCAGCCGGGCAGAAGGACAGCGCGCCGGCTGACCCGGGAGGCGCCCCGTTCGTGCCGTTGTTGCCGTAAGGCTGGTACGGCCCGACGCTGACGGTGCCGCCGAGATAAGCATTGTCTTGCCACATGAAGTAGCTTTCCGTCGCCGTGTGCCACAAGTCGCTGAACTTGTGCTCCCAGGTGCTCACCACGTAGTTGTAGTTGTCGTGGCCGGCGGCGGCGTCAGTGCCCGGCTGGATGAAGCGGCGGAACTCGGCCCCGTCGAAGTCGTTCAAGCAGGTGTAAATGGCGTTGCAGCCGTCAGTTGCTTCCCAGCGAAGGCCGGCAAAACCGCACGGCGTCGCGCCGACGTACCACGGGGCCATGTCCGTGCCCGCCGTAATCGCCGCCTGCACCATCCAGTTCATGTTCAGTTTGACCGTGAACATGATGCCCGTCTGGGTATAAGTATCGTAGGTGAACAACAGCGAGTGGCTGCCGAGGTAGTTGTCCGGCGCATACTGTGTCTCAATGTCCGGGCAGGCGATCCAGCGTCCACAGCGGATGACCGTCCCCTCGAAGATGCCTCCTTTTCCTGGCGGCAAGTAGACCTCGAAGTACTGCTCCGTGAAGTCCAAACCGTAGAGCTTGTTCATTAGTATGTAGTCCTGGTACCCCGGTCCCCAGCCTCCGGCGACCATCTCGCGATAGTCTTCGCCGTAGAGCATGAGCGAGCGGAAGCCCCAGTCAACGTGGTCCGTTTGGACGGTATCTTCAGCGCGGGCGAAGCGGAAGCACAACTGGTCTAGCTGGAAGGAGTTGGGGACAATCCAGTACGACTCCGGCAAGTTGCTGTTCTGGGCGCTGCTCCAATTGCCGCTGGCGGTTGCCCAGCCGTCGATGACGATTCTATTGTCCTTGAACCACGCGCCGTTGTCGCCAGCGGTCATGGCCTTCCAGAGAAGTCCCGAAGGCTCATCGGCCGGAACGCCGACCAGCGGATAGCCCTGCCATTCGTGACCGGGAAAAGGCGGCGACGACCACGGTTGCGGCAGTGCGCGGCGGGCTTGCGGCGTTTCGTCAGGCTGTGGCACGCCGTAAAAGACGTCCCAGTTGGCCTCGAGGTAGCGCATGATTAAGCAGTCATCAGGACAAAGACGGCTATGGAGCGGCGTTTCGTCCTTGTCAGGTGGAGACAGCCAAAGGTGAGAGGGGCCGGCCCACGGTGCTGCCGCGGAGCCAGCGGAAGCGGTCGCATCGCCGCCCACAGGGGGTACCGGCGGCTCATTCGGCGCTGGCGGGCTCGCCGAAGCGGCAGGCGCGGCGGGCAGGTTGCTCGGAGAAGCCGGCAGGGCAGTAGTGCCTGCCGCGAGCGCAAAGCCGTCATCCTGCTGAAATGCCATCTGCTGAATCGAGCCCGGTTGCTGCACATAAGACGACGTATTCGTTTGCGCCACGGCAGCGCTGGCCAGCAAAGCGCCGACCGGCATGATCACGATTGACCAGCGAAGTACCGTCATGATTCACCATCCATTCAAAAGGCGGGAAGCGTTCTTCGGCAAAAGCCATACAATGGTCGGAGACCTTGCTGGCGCATTGTCCATGCCAACGCAAATCTCCGTCATTACTGCTAGTAATCGGGCCAACCAAAAAGGCGGATTGAGGCGAACGAACCGCAAAACCCGCTTCACCCCGTGCAAAATGCATTTAATGCGTCGGACGTGCGGGCTGACTAAGATTTAACGATTGCATAGTGCGAGTCGATGAGTTCGGGCCGGCAATCGACGGTTTCGACGCCGCTGACGCAAGAAGAACAAATTCAGCTACGCGCCCGGCAAAACAGGTCGCGCCGCGATTGGAACGCGACCGCCGAACTACCGAACGGAACTCAGTGCGAGATTAAGCATCGGCGACGGGGTGCCCGCCCGGCCAAGAAGTTGCGGAACGCAGCACGCTTTCGATTCGATCCGTTTTCGTGAAGCTGCTCTCGTGGGATACGCATGTCCCAAAAGGTGTGCGCATTGCTAATGTTTCGTGCAATATGCTCACAGTTTAGGCATGTCCCCTGGCAAATTGCAATATAAAGCAGGAGTTACACGAATGTCGCTCAGTCGCAACTCCTTACCAATCAATGACTTAGTGCAACAGCGCGAGCATGGCACGCGACTTGCGATACTCGAACACGCCGTCTCATTGCAATCGAAGTCTGCGCGGTGCGAAGGAATGAGCGCCACGTATAGTAAAAAACAGCAATCCTGCGAGTTCACAGGCATCGATAATCCAGGTCCTTTATGCCGTATCTACTAAATGTTAAACCTGCAACATGGTCGCATTTCTTGGTGCGCTGCGAGGCAAAAAAGCGTGTTGCCATTTTCTTGGTTGCCATGGTGGGCATTGTTGGCTTTGCGGTGCTTTTCGCCACCGCGAAATTGCGCTCCCAGAGCCTACCCGCGAGCACGACCTCGTCACCTCCAAGCCATACGTTGCCGATGACGATCGAAGTGGGCAAACAACATAGCGTGCGAGTATCGGAAGAGGTGGAGGTAAGCCTCGGCATGCGTCGTGGAGGCAGCGACCAAGTGTTCGTTGCCAGCCTGCCAACATCCAGGCGTTCACTGATAATGCCCGGTTCGACCGCGCTCGACCCGGCCTGCATGGTTCGTGTTCGAGTCCGCTTCGCACCGGCCGAGGTGGTGGAGATCGGCAAGACCGAAGATTGTCGCATTTCGCCGGGCGACACGCGCCCTGCGCGGCGGGAATTGCAGCCCGGCGATCGAGTCCACAGAGGCGACCTGCTGGCCGTGCTCAACAGCGTCGATTTGGGGAACAAGAAAAATGACCTGTTCGACGCCCTCTCGCAACTTCGCCTGGACACCGAGGTGCTCAAACGTGCAGAGTCGTTCAAGGAGGCAGTTCCTGAAATCTTCCGATTGAACGCACAGCGCAATGTGCAAGCCGACCTGAACGCCGTCAACCGTGCCGAAAGCACACTGAAGACCTGGTGGATCCCGGAGGACGAGATTCAGGCGGTTCGCGACGAGGTCAAGAACGTCACTAGCGAAGATGGCCGTCGCGCCAAAGCGGGTGAACGGCTGAAGCAATGGGCCCGTGTCGAGCTGCGCGCCCAAGACGATGGCGTGATCATCGAGCAGAACGTCGCCTTGCACGAAACGGTGGTCGACAACACGACCAGCCTGATGCAGATCGCCAAGGTCGATCCGCTGATCGTGCTGGCCTCCGTGCCCGAGGACGACCTGCCCGCTTTGCAGGACTTGAAATCGCCGACCCACAACGACATACAGTGGACCGTACGGACCGTCGGCAGCCGGCCGATTATCGGCTTCATTGACGACATTGGCTATCTGATAGACCCCAACCAGCACACGGCCGTCGTCCGCGGCCACATTCCCAATACCGACGGCATGTTGCGGGCCGGGCAGTTCGTCACCGCGACGGTCGACTTGCTGCCGCCCAAAGGCGTCGTGGAAGTGCCGATCGGCGCGCTGGTTGAAGACGGCAAGGATTCGATAGTTTTTGTGCAAGCCGACCCGCAGGAGCCGGTCTACACGTTGCGCCGCGTGGAGGTCACTAACCGCTTCGACGCCACGGCTTACGTCCGCAGCGTGCCATCGTCCAATAAGGACGACGAACGGGAACCGCTCAAGCCCGGCGAGCGCGTAGCCACCGCCGGCGTGCTGGAGCTCAAAGCGGCGCTGGAAAACAAAATTTCCGGGTCCGCCTCCAAATGAACGAGCAAAGGCCTCGATGATGAGTCCCCGCACCGCCCTTCCGGCCTGGCACTGGCGCTTCAGCGACAAGTTCCTTCGATGGTCCGCCAATTAATACAGTGGTCGCTGGACAACCCGCTCTTCGCCATTCTGATGGCCATCGGTCTGGCCATTGCCGGCGTCTATTCGTTTTTGAACGTTAATGTCGAGGCCTATCCGGATCCCGCGCCGCCGACCGTCGAAATTGTGACGCTCTTCCCCGGCGCGTCGGCGGAGGAGGTGGAAAAACAGGTCACGATCCCTCTGGAGTCCGCCTTGGCCAGCATGCCGGGTCTGGCGTCCATGCATACGAAGACGGTGTTTGGCCTGAGCGACGCCAAGCTCCTCTTCAATTACGGCGTGGAGTACAAGGACGCGCGTCAGGAGGCGATCAATCGCAAGTCGGACGCATCCCTGCCCTCCGGCGTGACGCCGCAGATTTCCCCCGAGTCGCCCACGGGAGAAATCTTCCGCTACTGGCTGCGGGCGCCCAAGGACGCCGCGGGCCGCAACATCTACACGCTCAATGATTTGAAGGCCTTGCAGGATTGGGTGCTGGAGCGCGAGTTCCGCAGCGTGCCGCGGGTGGTGGACGTCACGAGTTGGGGCGGCACGGTCCGCCGCTACGAAGTCCAACCCGATCCCGACCGCATGAGACGCTACGGAATTACCTTGGCGCAGTTGCAATCCGCCCTGGCCAACAGCAACGCTACCGTGGGCGGCGACTACGTCAAGCAGGGCGACGTGGCCATGACCGTCCGCAGCGTCGGCCTGTTTGGCGGCGGCGAAGACCCGGTGCGCAAGGTGCTGGGGAAGACCGACCCGGCGCAGGCCGCCCGAGTGCTGCGCAGCGAGGAAGAACGCCGCTTGCGGGAAATCCGCTCTCTCGTCATCACTTCGGTCAACAACCAGCCCGTGCGCGTCGAAGACGTGGTCGAAGGAGGGCGGTTGATCGGAGACGTCGTGGAGAACGGCCGGGTGGTGTTCCACGGCGAGCGCGGCGGCGAGCGCGGCGGCGTCGTTTCCCATCAGACCCGCCTGGGGCAAATGGCCCATTACCAGGTGAAGCAGGGCGACGGCTACGAGTCGAGTTTTCAAGGCGATCACGCCGCAACTCTCCACCAACTCGGACAGGACGATCCCGACCAGGTGGGTTGCATCGTCCTGCTCCGCAAGGGCGAGGCGACCCTGCCCGCCCTGAAGGACATCGAAGCCAAGGTCAAAGAGCTCAACGATCCCTCGTCCGGGCGGATGCTGCCGGGAGTGGAAATCGTCCCCTACTACAATCGCCGCGAGCTGACCAGCCTGACGACCCGCACGGTGGTCGAGAACCTGTTGACGGGCATGGGCCTGGTATTCGTCATTCTGCTCATTTTCCTGGGCAACGTGCGGAGCGCGGTGATCGTGGCGATTAACATTCCGCTGGCGCTGCTGTTCGCCTTTACGACGCTTTACTTTCGAGGCAAGTCGGCCAACCTGCTTTCGATCGGCGCGGTCGACTTCGGCATCATCGTCGATTCCTCGGTGATTATCACCGAGAACATCTACCGCCGGCTGGTCAGCGGCGAAGACGCCGGGGCGCCCTTGAAGACCCGCATCTTCCGCGCGGCGAGCGAGATCGACCGCGCGCTGCTGTTCTCCACGCTGATCATGGTCTGCGCGTTCATTCCGCTGTTTGCCTTGGAGGGCCCGGCGGGCGTCTGTTCGGACCCATGGCGCAGACGTACGCCTCGGCGCTCGGAGGGGCGCTGGTGCTTGCCCTCATGTTGTCGCCCGTCTTGTGCCTGCTGCTGTTCAAGAATCTGAAGCCGGCGGCGGACAACTTCTTTGTCCGCTTCATCAAGCACACCTACCTGATACCGTTGATCTTCTGTCTGAAGCATCGCTGGCTCACCGTGCTCTTTTTCGCTTCCGCGTTCGCGGCCACGCTGTGCCTGCTGCCGCTGCTGGGACAGGAATTCATGCCGGAGCTGGAAGAGGGCAACCTCTGGATCCGCGATACCTGTCCGCTGAACACCACGCTCGAGCGGCAGGCGGCGATTTCCAAGGAGGCCCGCTCCATCATGGCTTCGTATCCCGAGGTCCTTGACGTCGTCAACCAAATCGGCCGCACGGACGACGGAACCGATACCGACGGCTACTACAACTCGGAGTTTTTTGTGCCGTTGCGCAATGAAAAGGACTGGCCTGCTGTGGTCGAGCAACAAGGCTGGCGGCGACGGCTCTTCGGCGCCAAGCGTCCGCGCACCAAGGAGGAGCTGGTCAAGGATATGGACGCCGAACTTGAACGCAAGCTGCCGGGCGTCAACTGGAACTTCTCGCAGAACATCCGCGACAATGTGATGGAATCGCTTTCCGGCATCAAGGGCGACAACTCCCTGAAAATCGTCGGCCCCGACTTCAAGGAGCTGCAAGCCCTTGGCATCCAGGCCCGGAACATCATGCAGACCGTGCGCGGGCTGGAGGACGTGGCCGTGTTCAACGTGCTTGGGCAATCGCACCTCGAATTCCGCCCCGATCCGGAGAAGTGCCAGCGCTGGGGAGTGCAGGTGGCCGACGTAAATAACGTCGCCGCCAGCGCGCTGGGCGGGCAGGCCGTCACGCAGATGGTCGAGGGCGAAAAACGCTTCGACGTCTCGATCCGCTGGCCCGCCTGGCGGCGGGCAAGCGAAACCTCGATCCTCGAAATCCCCGTGGATGTGGGCAACAATCAGGTGGTCCAGCCCCAAGGTCCCGGTTTCACTCCCTCCGCCACCGGAACGAGCCAGGCTCCGCCCGCGATAGGCGGCAGCCTCGCCAGAACGGCCAATCCGCTCAGCGGCACTCCGCGACTGCGGCTGAAAGACCTGGTGAGCCCGGTCGGCGAAGACGGCGACATTGACCCTACCGGCCAGTACCAGAGACCCGGCGCCGCGGTGATTTACCGCGAAGCGCAAAGCGCCTGATCGCGGTGAAGTTTAGCGTCCGAGGCCGCGACCTTGCCGGAGCCGTCGCCGAAGCGCGGGAAAAGACCGAGCACCTCTTCAAGCCGCCCTATCGCGCGGTCTGGTCCGGCGAGTTCGAGCAGATGCAGGACGCGCAGACGCGATTGTTATGGATCGTGCCCGTCTCGTTGGCGCTGATCTTGGCGCTTTTGTATTCCGCCTTGCGATCGTGGCTCGACGCCGTCGTCGTGCTCGGCAATGTTGTCGCGGCTTCGATGGGCGGCGTCTGGGCCCTTTTTCTGACGGGCACGACGTTCAGCATATCCGCGGCCGTTGGCTTTATTTCGCTGTTCGGGGTGTCGATTATGGATGGGTTGCTGCTGATTTCCTATTTCAACCAGCTCCGCGCGGGGAGAGCCGTTGGACCGCGCAATCATCGAAGGCGCGGCAAAGCGAGTGCGGCCCGTGATGATGACCGACCTTACCGCGCTCTGCGGCTTGCTGCCGGCGGCGCTATCCACGCAGATTGGCTCGCAGACCCAGCGCCCGCTGGCCATTGTCGTCGTCGGCGGAATGGCCACCATGCTCTTGCTCACCAGATACCTCGCGCCGGTGCTCTACAGCTTCTACGGTCATCGCGAGCCGCCGGCGGTTTCCGGCAATCTGGCGCATTGACGGCTGTGACTCCAAGATTCCTCGCCGGCTTGCAGCCCGAATGCACCGCGCCGCGTCGCGAGGCGGAGCGCTGTAACGAGTCGATACTAGGCGGCAAAATCGTCTTTCCGGCCCATGCCGAGCGAAAAGCGCGGCGCGCCGCAGGAAAACTGCAAACCCTTCGGACGAAAGTGCGCGTGTAAACCGCGAAGAGAAGAATCTCGACCCGATGCGCTGCGATCCGCCCCAACGACATTGGCCGCTTATTAGACTTTGAGCTTTCGGCGAGACCGGTCGCGCGACGTAAAAGTTTTTCCGACCGAAAACAGTTATCCAAACCACGCAACTTCCGCTTGCCGAAAAGTTTTCGCTAAATCCCCAGAACACCCTCATTTGAAATCGGCGCTAATGCAAGCCGCTACAACCGTCCGATTCGTCAACTATGGAAAAGTCATCGCAATCCATACAAGCCGCAGAATGCGAATGACCGGACCTGGATCGTTCAAGGGGGGAACCATGAAGAGTGACAAAAAGTGTAAGGCAATCGTCCGGCTGCTGCTGGGTGTAATGGCCCTGGGTGTGGCGCCGGCTTTCGCCGCCGACATCCAATGGACGAGCTTTGACAAGCTCGCGACAACCTCTTCTGCCGAGGTCAGTTCCGGCAGCAGTTCCGTCGGCCCGTTCATTGAGGAGGGACCGGTTACCGCGCAGCGGCCAGTTGTCAGCGCCGCCGGGCCGGCGTTGAGCGAAGAGGACATTTACGGCGCGCCTTGTCGCGACGGCGTGGCCTCCACCGAAGATTGCTTCATGGGAGCTCCCGGCCGGTTCTGGTTCCAGGCCGATTACATGCACTGGTGGACCAGCGGAGCGCACGTGCCGCCGCTGGTCTCCACCACGCAAACCCTCGCTCCGCCCTTTACGACCGTGTTCGGCAACCAGGACGTCGGCAAGGGCGATCACGACGGCTATCGAATCAACATGGGGATGTGGTTCGACTGCGCCCATCGTTTCGGCATCGAAGGCGAGTATTTCGATCTCAGCGGCCGGCCGATTAGCTACGACAGCGGTCTTTCCAACGGCTACACCGACGACAGCTCCACGCCCTTTCCCTTGGTCCGGCCGTTTGTCGACAACACCGGCACGTTGCAAGGGCTGCCGGTCGCCGTTCCGACCCAGTACGTCGGGCGGGTGACGGTCGACACGAACGATTACATCCAGTCGGCCGGCCTCTGGATGCGCTACAACCTGCGGGCCAGCGAATGGGCCGGCAAGGACGGCGACGTGCCCTGGACCGATTCGTCCGCGCGGACTTTCCGACTGGACTTCCTCAGCGGCTACCGCTTCATGCGCTTGATCGACGCCGTCAACATTCGCGACGATGAAATGGACGTTTCCGGTCCGGTCGTCAATGCGAATAATTGGACGACGTACACGAACATCGACAACTTCCACGCGATCGACAACTTTCAGGGCGGCGAATTGGGCCTCGATGCGACCGTGACGCGCGGCCGGTGGTCGCTGGACGTGCTCGCCAAGGCGGCCTTGGGCGTGAACAACCAGAGCGTGGAACTCTACAATCTGGCACGCATCGACAATCGCGTGAACGGCGGCGGCATCATGCAGACTGCCGTTCCACAGAACAACTACACCGCGAATGTATTCTCGTGGATTCCGGCAATGACCGTGACGGGCGGATACCAGCTTTCGGACCACGTGAAGCTCACCGTTGGCTACGACATCATCTACTGGTCGGCAGTGGCCCGCGCGGGAAGCCAGATTCCCGTCGATCCGGCAACCGGTTTTCCGTTGCAGGTCAACACGCAGACCTTCACGATCAACCAGACGTATTTCTCGGCGCAGGGGCTGCGGTTGGGCGGCGAGTTCCGGTTCTATTAGTCCCTGCGCCCGACGTACATCGAAGCCCGAAGCGCGAGCGAGTGGTCGATCGGCCTGTCGCTGGCGCTTCGGGCTTCGACATCGACGTGCTATACTGTGGGAATCGGAGTTACGTCCCTGCAAAGAGGAGAAGCGGATGAAGCATGCACTTTTCATTGGCACTTTGCTGACAGCACTGCTGGCGTATGTGGCAGTTACCGCGGACCCGGCTCGCGCAGCCGCGGCAAGGTCCGGAAAGCCGCAAGTCCCGCGAGCCTTACGACGAGGCACGCAACAAGATGGTGGACGACGAGATCGTCGCCGCGGGCGTGAAGAACCCGCGGGTCATCGCCGCCATGCGGGCCACGCTGCGGCACGAGTTCGTGCCCAACAACGAACTTCGCCTGGCCTACTACGACATGGCCTTGCCGATTGGCGAAGGGCAGACGATCTCGCCGCCGTTCATCGTCGCCTACATGACCGAGTCCGTCGACCCGCAACCCAAGGACAAGGTGCTTGAGATCGGCACCGGCAGCGGCTATCAGGCGGCGGTCTTGAGCGGGCTGGTCCAAGAGGTCTACACGATCGAGATCGTCAAGCCGCTGGGCGAACGGGCGGCCAAGACCTTGAAGCGGCTGCATTACGACAACGTCCATGCCAAGGTTGGCGACGGCTATCTCGGCTGGCCGGAACACGCGCCGTTCGACAAGATCATCGTCACCTGTTCGCCGGAAAAAGTGCCGCAGGCGCTTGCCGATCAGCTCAAAGAAGGCGGACGGATGGTGATTCCCGTCGGCGAGCGTTACCAGCAGACGCTCTATCTGTTGAAAAAGACCGGCGGCAAGCTGGTCTCCGAGGCGCTGCAGCCGACGATCTTCGTGCCCATGACAGGAGCGGCCGAGGATAAGCGCGAGAAAAAGCCCGATCCGAAGAATCCAACAGTTGTCAACGGCGACTTCGCGCGAGTGATCGGCGACACGTCACAAGCGGTCGGCTGGCACTACCAGCGGCAGGCGGAAGTCGTTCGAGACGGCGGCCCGTCGGGCACGGCCTGCATGAAGTTCCACAACAAGCAGCCGGGCCGCGGCGCCCAGGCGCTGCAGGCTTTCGCCGTCGACGGCCGTTATGTCCGCCAGTTGCAAGTCTCGCTCCAGGTGCGCTGCAAGGACGTGAAATCCGGCGTCAAGCCGCAGCAGGCGCCGCTGGTGGGGGTGACGTTCTACGGCGAAGACCGCGGCATGATCGGCGAAAGGTATCTCGGTCCCTGGCACGGTACGAGCGACTGGAAGAGCGAGGCCAAAAAGCTCGACGTGCCCGTCGCGGCACGTGAAGCAATCATTCGCATTGGACTCTTCGGCGCAACGGGCGAAATCTCCTACGCGGGCATCAAATTGGCGGGGTTGCCGTAGTGGAGTGTTCAGTTTTCAGTGTTCAGTTTTCAGTGCTCAGCAGATACGTCGTTACTGAACACTGAAAACTAGACCCAATACCGAAACGGCTCGTTGGTCATTTCATATCCCGGACGCAGCGCGACGTTGATCACCAGCCCCAACGCAAGACAATGGGCCACTAGCCCGGAGCCGCCGTAGCTCACCATAGGCAGCGGCAGGCCCGTGACCGGCAAAAGGCCAACGGTCACGCCGGCGTTCATCAGCACTTGCACCGCCAGCAGCGCCGCGACGCCCGCGGACAGGAGGCGGCCGAATGGTTCCCTGGTCTGGACTGCCACCACAGTCACGCGCCAAACGAGCAGTCCGTAGATTGCCAGCACCGCGGCGAGTCCCGGCAAACCAAAGCGTTCCACGAGCACACAGAGGATGAAATCGCAATGGTCTTCCGGCAAGCGAAACGCGGACATGTCGTTCGTCGGCTGCCCGGAAACGCGGCTGCCCCAGGCGCCGCCCAGCGCCATCATCGTGCGGGCTTGATGCGCCTGGTAAGCGCTGGCCGATGGTTTCGCGCCGGGCGCCGGAGGATGCAACAAGACTTCGATCCGCGACTTTTGGTAAGGGCTCATCTGCATCCAAAACAGCGGCAGGAGGACGACGCCGGCCATGACGACGCGAAGCAAGTCCGCCCGCCGCGCGCCGGCCACCAGCAGCATGGCCAACAACACCGGCGGAAAGACCGCGGCCGTGCCCAGATCGGGCTCCTTCAAGATCAGCAGCACCGGCACGGTTGCCAGTGCGAGCGGCGCCAAAAGCCCGGCGGGCCGGCGATAGTTTTCCCGATACATCAAGTAACGAGCCAAAGCCAGAACGAATGCGACCTTGGCGAATTCCGACGGCTGCACGCCGATCCGCCCGGCCCGCAGCCAGCGGTGCGCCCCATTCACCATCGGAAAGAAGTAGACGAGCACAAGAAACACTATCGACAGCCCAAGCAGCCCGTAGGTCCACGCGGCCAAACGCCGGTAACTCGGCAGCGCGGCGGCAAGCATGGCGATCGAGCCGACGGCCGCCCAGAGGATTTGCTGCCGCAAATAATGCCCGGTCCCATCGGCGAAGTCTTCGCAACGGGCCAGTCCCAGCAGACCTATCCCCACAAGCGCAGCGGCCAACAGCGGAATCGACCAAGACACCCGATGAATCGATTGGGCCGGATCCATACACAGCAATGCTCGGCCGACATGGACGGTCTGGGGGAGAAAGTTCGTCCGTTGCAAGATACATTTCGCGCAGGCAAGTGCTACAGACGGCGGCCTATTGCTCCATCCTTCCCGCTTGCATTACGGTCTAGTTGCCACTTTGTACGGCGCGGCCAGAAACGACTCCGTCGAGCGGGCGATGTAGTGGATGCTGCTGGCTTCGCCGCGAAAGCCAACGACGGTCTTGTCGACATCGACCTGCCGCGCGAGGATCTGGCCCGCCTCGATGTCGAATCGCACGCTGCCGGTGGTCTCGTATTGCACGACCTGGGCCTCAACGGCCGGGTCCTGCAAGGGTGTCGCGAACTGCGTCGCCACGGAAATCGTCGCCACGCCGGTCTTCACGTCCCGGAGCCTGAAGGTCTGTAACGTTTTCAATCGCCGCGTCGTGCCGTCGGAGAGCGGCACGTCAACGTTGCCCAGCGAGGTCCATTGGCTGCCTATAGCCACGGAGTGCTCCGGGAGCTGGATCGTAATCTCGCCTTGGCCGGCCACGGCCGCCTTGA
This sequence comes from uncultured Planctomycetia bacterium, assembly GCA_963780045.1. Classification (GTDB taxonomy): domain Bacteria; phylum Planctomycetota; class Planctomycetia; order Pirellulales; family Thermoguttaceae; genus JANXQG01. Next base: position 1,319,590 of record CAVZZZ010000001.1, read on the forward strand.
CGAAGTTTTGTTTTCGCTGCAGGAGCTTGCCGTGGGCATCGATCGTCACCAGCGCCAGCGGCACGCGCACGGCGCGGGCGACATCCTCAAAGCCGTGAGGAGCGATCGCGTCGGTGAGGCTGTTGTAATGCACTTCGTCTCGACCGGAGAGGTGGTGCCGCATGTCCACCGATTCGACCAGGTGGTCGAACACGATCTGGCCATTCGGTTTGACCTCGTGTACGCGCCATGCCTTGACCGAGCCGGTTGTGGTTTCGGCCGTTTGCGTCGTGCCCGCGACCGACGTGCGGATTTGGCAGCGGTGGACCACGTTCCAGCGAAGCGTGTCGCCGGCGTGGAATTTGTAGCGGAGGAGATACTGGGGCACCCGCGCAGCAGGGTCCGGCTTGTCGGCCGGCTTGGAATCTTGTGCGCAGAGCGCCGCAGTGCAACATGCCGCGGCGAAAACGAGACCGGCGATCAGGTGGGTTTTCATGCTCGAGTCCTTTCGAGTTAAGCGGTCTCATTCCTTCGTGGAAACTGCCCGCCCCAATTCAGCTTCTCTCGCAACGTGCGATAGTAGCTGTGACCGGGCGGCGCCACCAGCTTGAACCGCGCCGGCGCACGGGTCACGCGGACGCGATCGCCGCGCTGCAAACGGCACATCACGCGGCCATCGACCACCGCGGAAGTGTCGGCGTTCGGTTCGACGACCTCCATCTCGTAAATCCGGTCGGCGGAATCGACCACCGGCCGGTTGGTCAGCGTATGCGGGATCATGGGCGTGATTACCACCGCATCCAGGTTCTTGCGCAGGATCGGTCCGCCGGCCGAGAGGTTGTGGGCCGTCGATCCGACGGGCGTGCTCACGATGAGGCCGTCGCCACTATACGTAGTCGCAAGTTCCGAGTCAACGTAAAGATGGATGCTCATTAGCGAAAACGGCGCCCCGGTGCGGATGGCGACTTCATTCAAACCCATTTGCCGGAATTTGACCTCGCCGCCGCGAACCACCGCGCAGTCCAACATCAGGTGCTCGACGATTTGCAGCTTGCCGGCCCGAAGCTCGCTGAGAATACTCGGCAGTTCGTCGGGGCACACATCCGCCAGAAAACCCAGCTTGCCCAGATTGACGGCGATGACGGGCAACTGGTTTTGCCGCATTTGATAGGCCGCGCGGAGAATGGAGCCGTCGCCGCCGAAAACGATCGCCAGGTCCGCGTCGATTCCGGAGACGTCGTTCTGGCCGGTGTAGTCTTCGGCGACAATCTCGGCGTGCTGCGCCAGCAGCGGCCGGACGCGGTCAATCTCGCCGAGGAACTGTGCCCGCTGGCCGGAACTGAGAATCACGGCGCGGAGGCATCGCGAGGCAGGGCAGGGGGCGGAAGCAATCGACATAGATCACGGCACGGCCGTCCCGCGTGATGGGGGGGAAACTCGCGGGCCGCCTCTCGTGGGAACAATGCCCGCGACATTCCCCCCCGTCGCCGCGGGGCGCGTCTGTGCTGCTTCGAGCCCGGCCAGGCGGCGGCACAGATCGGCTATGTGCGCGCTAGAAAGGCCCAATTCGGCAAGCAATTCCGCGCGCTCGGCATGTTCGACAAATCGATCGGGAATTCCCAAGCGGCGAATGTGGCTGGTCTCCAGCCCGGCGGCGTTTGCCGCTTCCAGCACCGCGCTGCCGAACCCGCCCGCCGCGCAGCCTTCTTCCACGGTGATCACAAACGGCTGTTCGCGCACCGCCCGCAAGATCGTCCGCGTGTCCAAGGGCTTGACGAATCGGGCGTTGATCACGGCCAGCTCGATACCGTCGTCGGACAGTTTTTCCGCCGCCTCGACGCACTCCGGCAGCAGGGCGCCGCAGGCGATGATCGCGCCGTCGGGACCGGGACGCACCAGCTCCGCGACGCCCGGCTCAATTGGCGCGGGTTCGCGGGCGACGCAAACCGCGTTGGCCTTAGGGTAGCGGATGGCCGTGGGATGCTCGTGGTCCAGCGCCCAAGGAATCATCAATTCCAAATCGTGCTGGTCGCCGGGGGCCATGACGACCAGATTGGGAAAGACGCGGAGATAGGCGATATCAAACGCGCCGTGGTGCGTCGGGCCGTCCGGGCCGACTACGCCCGCACGGTCCAATAGCATCGTCACGGGCAGATCCTGCAGCGCGACCTCCTGAAAGATCTGATCGTAGGCCCGTTGAAGGAACGTGCTGTAGATATCGACGACCGGCCGCAGCCCTCCCTTGGCCATGCCCGCCGCCATGGCGACCGCGTGCGATTCGCAAATCCCCACGTCGAAGAAGCGGTCGGGAAACTGGCCGCGAATCGGCTCGAGCATGTTCCCCTGGCACATGGCGGCGGTGATGACTACTGCCCGCGAGCCGTCGCGGCGCATTTCCCCCAGCAAGGCATCGCGGGCGACCGCCGTGTAGGGGCGCGACGAGCTTTTCTTGAAGGCAATCGCGCCGTTGCTGTTGGAAAACGGCGCCGGAGTATGGAACGAAACGGGGTCCTCGGCGGCCGGATCGAAGCCGTGTCCCTTTTCCGTGACCACGTGGAGCAGCACCGGCCCGTCAGCCTGCTTGGCGCGGTTGAGATACGTCTGCAACTGGCGGATATTGTGACCGTCAACCGGGCCATGATAATTGAAGCCGAGCTCCTGAAAGAGCATGCCGCCCACCAACCCGGCCTTCACGGCGTCTTTGACCTGGTGCAGGAAGCGTTCCACCGGATCGCCGATGACCGGCACGCTGACGATCATCTTTTGCAGTTCGGTCTTGATGCTCGTGTAGAGCGAGTTGCTGCGGACGCGATCCAACGACTCGGCCAGCCCGCCCACGCGAGGGCAGATCGACATCTTGTTGTCGTTGAGCACGACGATGAGTTTCTGCTTCAACCCGCCCGCGTGACTCAGCGCCTCCAACACGATCCCCGAGCTGAAGGCCCCGTCGCCCACCACCGCCACGGCGTGGCGGTTCTCATGGGGCCGCAGCAAGTCATCGGCGGAGCGCATGCCGGCGATGCAGCTTGCCGCGCAGCCGGCGTGGCCGGTGAGGAACAAATCGTATTCGCTTTCCGACGGATTGGGATACCCCATCAAGCCGCCGCGGAGGCGGATGTTGTTGAAGTCGGCGTAACGGCTGGTCACCAGTTTGTGCGGATAAATCTGGTGCCCTGTGTCCCAGATCAGGCGGTCGCGACTGAAATCGAAGGAAGTGTGCAGCGCAAGCGTCAACTCGACGACGCCCAGATTGGAGGCAAAGTGGGCCGTTCGCCGCGACACCAGGCGGCAGAGGACCTCGCGTATCTCTGCCGCCAGCTCGGTCAATTCCTGCAGCGACAGCCGCTGCAAATCGCGCGGCGAGTCGATCGTGGGAAGGATCTTTTCCATCAGCGGTCTCTCTCCAAAACATAACGGGCCGGCATTTTCATCGGGCACTTGGCGGTCGGAAGGATGTTATCCATCAGCGGTCTCTCTCCAAAACGTATTGGGCGACCGTAATCAAATCTTCCCCGCGCGGCCCGAACGGCGCAGGCACGAGCATGCCCCGTCGGTCAATTGTGACGCGTAAGCAACGCTTTCGTCAACGCCCAAGAGGGCCGGGAAAGTAATCTTTCCTCGCTGCGCATCTTTCCCACGCGCTTGCCTGTTCCTTTGTCGCTTCCGCGAACATCCAACAAGTCGTCGGTCACCTGGAACGCCAAACCGAGCCGCCGGCCGTAGTCATCGAGTGCTTGCAACTGATCGTCGGACGCTGCCGCGGTCATCCCTCCCAGCCGCAGCGAGACGCGAATCATCGCGCCGGTTTTGCGGGCGTGAATGGATTCCAGATGCTGGAGCGAGGAGCGGGGAGCAGGGAGCTGGGAGTCCGCCTTTTCTTCCAGCTCCCTGCTCCCAGCTCCCTGCTCCATGGCATCCGCCAGAATATCATCCGCCTGTCCGCCGACCAGGTGGCAGGGCCCCGCCGCCTCGGCCAACGCCGCGCAGCACGCCGCCGCGGCGCTCGCCGGCCGTACATGCTCGGCCAGCACTTGAAACGCCAAACTCAAAAGCGCGTCTCCCGCGAGGATTGCCATTGCTTCGCCGTAGACCCTGTGGCAGGTGGGCCGGCCGCGGCGAAGGTCGTCGTCGTCCATAGCGGGCAGGTCGTCGTGAATGAGCGAGTACGCATGGACCATCTCGACGGCGCACGCGGCTGGCATCGCCTTCGCAATCGTGCCGCCGCAGGCCTCAGCGGCCAGCAGGACCAACATCGGCCGAATCCGCTTGCCGGGCGCCAACAGGCTATAGCGCATGGCGTCGCGGAGCGGCTCCGGACAGCCGGGAGTGAGACAAGTGTATTCTCGCAACGCGGCGTCGATCGGCTGGCCGAGGCGGTCGGCAATTGACGCAAGCGACGCCGGAAGGGTCAATGTCATAGCGGAAATTCTACCGGAAACACTCTGGCACGTCCACCTAATGTGATGCAACGGAGCCATCCGTGCTAATAACGTTATTCCGGCTCGAAAGTGCTGCTGTCCCGCGGCCGGCCTTTTCCCCGCCTTGTCGGGGTAGACACTGGCGCGGCGATGTCTTTAGCGGAAGGAAAGCTCGCCGCATCTTCCATGGACCGGAGGATGGGATTGCCTTCGGAATCCAGCCCGGTGAGAAGCTCGATCTTGCGCTCGGCTCGCTGAAGCATGTCATAGGCCCGGCGGAGCAGGCCGACGCCCTCTTCATAACGGCTCAAAGCCTCGTCGAGCCCGATTTTTCCGTCCTCCAAAAGACGAACGATCTCCTCCAAGCGGACAAGCGTCTGCTCGAAACTGACACTGCCGACCCACTGCGCGGGTGCCCCGGGTGCTTCGCACTCGGCTTTCGGGGGGTCAACGCTATCGGGAGACGACGCCATTGGATTCTGCACATTATTGTAGTGCATCTTCGTGAGCTTGGGGAGGGTCCGTTGGTCCCCGTGTCACTTCCGCAGCTCATCGCCGCGCTGTCGTCCGCGGAGGGGAACAAGGCGCGGTGCCGCGATGTTGAAGCGTCGGCGCGCGGAGTCGGGCACTGTGCGAGGATGTCCACTCGGTTAGCCGTTTGGGTTGTCCAACAGTTCTTGCAAGCGCGCGGCAAGTGGCGGCGGAAGACGTGCGGGCCACGTCGCGTCGATGAGGCCCACCTGGATCATGTCCAACAGGTGTACGCGGTCCTTGAGGCGCCAGGACGTGAGCTTCATGCGCACGAGAGCCGGCAGGGCTATGACTTGAAATTCTGCCGCTCGCTCCGATTCGTCAAGATCGGGGCAGGCAATTTCGTCCCCCGCGCGGACCTTTTCGCCGGCGAACAGTAGATGCAGGCCGCCGCTGGGCTTGCCTTCCGGCCCGTCGAGAAAAACGTCAACGTCCATCAACTTCTGGTAAACGAATCCGGCCGCTTCCAGCGTAGCGCGCGCTTGAGGAAAATCGGCGCGGCGCACCAGAAGATCGACATCGCGTGTCGTGCGCACGGCCTCTTCGTCCTTGCGTGCCACCCACTCGGCGACGGCGTTGCCGCCGACAACCGCGTACGGCACGCCCAATGCGTCGAGTGCTTTGGCCGCCCTGCGGAGCCGCTCTTTCACCTTTTCCGCCGCCATGAGCGCCCTTTCCCAGCCGACAACAGACGCTTCCGACATGTCTTACCTCGCTTCGAAGTCCATTATAGCTCTTGCGGAGCAGTTTCGGGTACAATGGTATGGACGTACTCAAGCAAGGCATCTAGTAATGCCGCTACTCGACCATTTTCATCCGCCCGTCAGCGAGCACCGCAGTTGGGAAGGCTTTTATGGACTGTGGGCCGCGGCGCTGGTGGAAAAGCTCAACGGCGACATTCTCGGTGCCGAATACTTTGCCGACATGCAGGTCCACATCGGCAGCCAGGTGGAAGTCGACGTGGCCACGATTGAAGAGTCGGCGGGCGGGGTCGATCGAGGCGGCGCGGCGACCGCGACGACGACGGCGCCCGTTTGGACGCCGCCGGCGACGAGTCTCATACTTCCGACCGTCTTTCCCGACGACATCGAGGTTCAAGTCTTCGCGACAGTCACCGGTAATTCGCTGGTCGGCGCCATTGAGTTGGTGAGTCCAGGGAACAAGGATCGCCCAGAAACGCGCCGAGCGTTTGCCGCAAAGTGCGTCAGCTACCTCACCTGCGGCATCGGCCTTATCGTCGTGGACATCGTTACAAACCGGCTGGCCAATTTGCACAACGAAATCGTAGACTTGATCGGCCGCAGCGAACCCTGTTTGCTCGCACCCTCAGCGAAGACGTATGCCGCGGCCTACCGGCCCTCCCGCCAGCCGGCAGGGGACCAGATCGAGTTATGGCCGAAGATCCTTACCGTTGGCCAGTCGCTACCCCTCCTACCGCTTGCGCTTCGCAACGCAATGACGTTGCCCGTCGATCTCGAAGAAACCTACGAGGAAGCCAGGCGGCGAAGTCGATTGAGATAACCATTGTCCGCACAAGGGCATTCAATAGTATCTGCATTATTGGCCGCTTGGGCACAGGGTTTACCAGTCCTCCTCCGCAACCTCGTAGGGGTCCGCCTCGCGAAGCTTTCGGGCTTTGTCTCGAAGAGCGAGGACGAATTGCCGCTGCTTCGCGTCCAGTGCCGCATCGGCCAGCTTGTCGAGCACTTTGAGGGCCTGCGTCGGACGTCGCTCTCGGACAAGCGCATCCCCCAGCGCAATCCGCATGGCCGGCGCATTCGCCGGATTCTGGCCCAAGTAATCGGCCATCAACGGTATGGCGTCGCGGTAGAAGCCAGCCTTGCGAAGCGCTACGATCAGGTCGAAAAGGTCCCCGACGGGAAGAGACCAATCGGCAGCATCCTTTTTCGTGCGTCGATAGACTTCGACCGCGGCCTTGATGTTGCCCTCGCGGACCTGCTCGCGTATCCACTCCAGCGCGTCGTCCGTACGCTTGCTCGTCCGTTTCTCCTGCCATTTCCGGTATTCAGTCGATTTCAGAATCTCCGCGTTGCGATCTGTCTCCGACATGCGATGTCGACCCGCTCGGATAGAGAAAATGTCCCAATTCTCGCAATCGACCCGCTTGGTCTTCACCATCCATATCCCCACGGCGAACCCCAGGGCGGCGCCAATTACATGCAGGAAGGCGCTGGATATCGCCGCGCCCGTGGCGCCTAGTCCCGCCACCTGCAGGACAAGGAAGATTCCCACGAAGACGGTGACGGAAAGCTCAAAGCGAAAGAAGTAGAAACCCAACCACAGGACGCACCTGAGCGAATTCTCCGGCGCCCAGATCAGGCTCATGGCCATGAATCCGAAGACAACCGCCGAAGCCCCCAGCACTTGTCCGGGCGACGCGAAGAGCATGAGTATCTGCACGATAGCGCCATAAACGACGCCGATGCCGAGATAGGCGACGAGGGTTTTGAGCCAGCCCAACTTGCCTTCGACGATCAGTCCGAAGGCCCAAAGGAAGAGCATGTTTCCCGCCAGGTGCATTGGACCGGCGTGGGCGAAGTTCGTCGTCAGCCATTGCAGCGGATGAATTCCGCTGCCCGTTTCCAGGACCAGCGCATCGGCAAAGCGCTCATCGCACACCTCCAGGGCGAATACAAGCACGTTCGCGATAATCATCGCGACCGTCGTGAACGGCCAGTAGTAGACTGGCGCGTCGGTGCCATAGGGGAAAAACATCGAACGGTCCTCGCGGCTGCGGGGAGGATGCGGCGCGTGGCAACTTTACAGGTCCCGCCAAGCATGAGCATACGGCAAACTTTGGCGGCCGGCCAGCGTGGGGACGTGAAGTGCGGCGCAGTTTTGCCGATGCATTGACTGATGTTCAAGAAGTACAGCTTTCTGTTTCTGGCGATGCCATTGGTCGGCGCGGTTGCCGGTCCTTTGGCCTATTTCAAGCTCGTCAACCCGGACAAGGCGCCCACGGCGGCAACTGCCGGCGCCACGCCGGCCGCCGGCGGTACTAGCGGTACGGCAATACAAGACGGAGCAACCCCGGCTGTGCGCTAGCTAACGCCGGCAGCGCGGCCCTTCCACGCTCCAACGTGAAGATGCTGGATGCCGGCAGCGTTTTCCGCTTCGAGATTACGCCCGAATGGATACTGGCCCACTGGCCAAGCGTCTCCACAGGGCTTGCCCAGCTCCAGTTGGAAGGCTATCGCGTGCCGCTGGTGACCGGCACGGGGCAACAGGACGTGGCCGGCGCGCTGACATATTATTTCGACGCCCGGCAGAGACTCCAGCGGATCAACTTCGTGGGCGTGTCGGGCGATCCGCGCGGGCTAATCGGCATGCTCAGCGGTCGCTACCACATGACGCGGCGGCTGACCAACGATCCGGGTCTGGTAGTCTACGAGGTCCCGACGGCCGGCCGCGGCCCCGCGAGCGGATTACAAGTGCATGTGGCGCCGGTTGAGTCTAGTGGCGCGTATCGACGCTACGAGATCGAGATGTCGCTGGAACGGCCGGAAGAGTAGGGTGGTGTCAAGCGCAGCGAAGACCCGCCGTTTGCCGCAGATCATGGTGGGTCTTCGTCGAACTCGACCACACCCTACATTTGACACTCACTCCCCTGCCACCGCCGGCCCCTCGTCCAGGTCGCGCCAGACCATTGTCCGCCGGGCGTAAGGCTCGATCCGCAACACCGTCTCGCCGTTCTGGAAGATGCGGACGGTGCCGTTGCTCTGGCTGACCGTGATGGCAACGGCGTTGGTCGCCCGGCTGATCGCGGCGGCCGCCCAATGACGGGCGCCAAGGCCCTTGGAAAGTGTCACATCGGCGGCGGAGCAATCGAGATAGCGGCACGTGGCCTCGACGGTGCCGTCGGCCGAGACGATGATCGCCCCGTCCATTTGGGCGATTTCCTTGATGCCTTCACGGACGCGGGGGTCATTCAGATTCCGTTCTTTGCGGCTATAACCCTTGACGGGGTCGAATCCTGCCGGCCGGCTGCACGCCATGACCTTGCGGGAATCGCCGACGACGAAAAGGGTGCCCACCGGCTTGCCTTCGCGGCCTTCGCGGCCGATTTCAATGGCCAGATCGACGACGATTTTCAGCGTGTCCAGCGGCACGCGGGTCTCCAACTGGCGGAGGTCGCGGCCGGTCAGACGATTGAGGTGTTCGTCAAGATTGATCACGCTCATGCTGTCGATCGAGTCGGCATCAAAGCCGCTGTAGAGGGCGACTACGGCCGATCCGGGGGCGAGGATGTCGTCCGCGACGGCTTCCAGAACCGCCTGCGTGAGCTTTTCGTAAGCCGGATTATCCGGCATGTCCAGCCGGATCGGCTCCAGGCCGGCTTCCTTCGCTCCCCGGAGCTGTTCCGAAGTGTCGGCCGCGACCAGGAGCTTTGCTCCGGGCGCCATGTTTCGCAACCGTTGCCAATCGGCGGTCCCCTCGACCAGCAGCAGTACGGCGTCGATGCCGGCCGTGTCCGTCAGGTCCACGGCCATCGACAACAACGTCTTGAATTGCTCGGTCAGTCGCAGGGTTTGCATCGCAAGGGGGGCTGTCGGCTGGCGGTCGGGGAAGGTGACGTGGGGCGGAGGAGGACCCGCCGGTTGTCCGGCGTGCAGGACGTGCCAACGTCCGTCAATTGGAGTTTCCCTGGAGAACTCGACGTGTACCCGGTTCGCCGGTCGCGGCCCGGCGGTTCGCTCGGCGAACGTGGTTTCAATGGACACTTGGCCGGTCATCTCTTGGCTGCAACCTTATCCTAGGGGTTCGTTCAACGTCTGGCAACGCCAACGTCGGCAATAAACTTGATCGACCGCCCGCGAAGAAAAGCTATCGGAAAACGGCGGCTTCGGACGGCAGTTCTGCCAGCGAAACGAGCCAGAGGACCGAACTAGCGATACCACCATAAGAACGTTCGCTCTGCCCATGAGCGGTCGTCGGGGATCGTGCCGGTCTTTTCGTACTGTCGCCACTTGTCGACGTCGCTGCCGAGGTCCTTGCCGGTGGCCGTGCCCAGCGCGAGCACCGCGCAATGCTGCATTGCCGGATCGCCGTCATCCAAGGCCGCAGCCAACGCCCGCTCCGCGACCGGATCATGCAATTGCCCCAGGCTGCGCGCGGCCGCCATGCGGACGTCCTTGTCGCTATCGTGGGAAAGCATGTCGGCGAGCACACGTGCCGCCTCGGCCGCGGCGTCGCGGCGGCGGCCCCAGAGGTCGCACACCAGCTTGCGAACGTCGGCATCCGTGTCCTTCACGGCGGCATGCAAGACGACGGCCGTCGTTTGACCGCCATAAGCCGCGAGAGTGCGCAGAATCTCGCCGCGAATGATCGAGTCCGGTTCCTTGCGAATCTGCTGGGCAAGGTCCCGGCAGATAGCTTCTCGCCTGCGCCGGATCGGGAGTCGTCGAGGCCTTCTTCGCCAAGTCATGAAGGTCGTTGATCCGCTCGACCGGCGAAGCGATGCCCTGAATGTGCGTCGGCGGCGTACCCAGGCCGGTCCACATCGGCATCTTCTCATCGCAGCCGGCCAGGCCCAACACCAACAGGCCCAAGACGGAGACTGTGCCGCATCGGTAGGGCATTTGCAACAAATCCGACAAGAGAAGAGGGTATAATGCGCGGACTATAGCATCGTTTGAAAATCAAGCCAAGAGGAATTACGACTTGTTTTGGGCATAATCGGTTCTCTTGTTGTCTGGCAGCATTGCTAGCACTCGATCCTCGCGCCGTGGCTGGTTTTAACGATCCGGGCACTTGGTCCGAGGGTGCTCGTGATCTGGCACGCCTTTCGGACCGTCCCTCATGCGATGCTCGGCAGCGCAGCGACCGAGAGGTGAGGCCGGCTAGGGCAGCTTTGTTACATTGCCTTGCCGCAATGATGGAGCGCGTTGGCCGCGGCATGGCTGATCGGTCTGGCCTTGGCTCTCGGCGATCTGATGGCCAGCAATCTCGTCGTGCCGCCGGGCGTGGAGACGCTGGCGATCCACATTTTCAATATGGTGCATTACGGCATCCAGGACCAAGTGGCCGGGATTTGCCTTGCCTTGCTCATCTTGTTTGGATGCGTGACGGCGGCGGCAGCATGGCTCGCAAGGAAGGTGTCCGTTGCGGCGAGATAGTCCACTGCTCCGGCATTCCACATTGCGCTAAACTCCCCCGCACGACCTAACGAAAGCGTATAATGGATAAGTTGGATTCGGCGGAGGAACCATTGGTTTAGAGTGTAGGGCACCAAGTCCGCCAATTCCTTCCTTCGATGTAGCTTTGGCGAGGCGTCGCAATTCTCAAACCGGAACCGTGCTCAATACGATGTCGCAATTGCGCCACGCATCCCACCTTGTCTTGGCATTCGCAGTTCTCAGCCTCTTCGCACCCGCTGCCCGCGGTATGGACCACGTCACATTCCACCGCGGCGGGGACCAGCACTACGTCGACGGCCTCATCATCTTAGAGGCACACGACGGCGTGCTGTTTCTCAGCCGAGACGGGTTTCTTTGGCGAATCCTGTCCAAGGAGATCGTCAACCGCACGAGGGACGACGCCCCCTTCCGCGCGTACCCCAAGGACGAACTGGTCAAGCGGACGCTGGCGGACCTGCCCAAAGGATTCAACGTCCAACAGACCGAGCACTACATGATTTTCTACAACGGCTCGAAGTCCTATGCCGTGTGGTGCGGGTCGCTCTTTGAGCGGCTCTATATGGCCTTTCGCAACGACTGGACGCACCGAGGTTTCGAGCTGACGAAGCCGGAATTTCCGCTGGTGGCCGTCGTATTTGCCGACAAGCCCTCCTACGTCAAATACTCGGAAAAGACGCTTGGCGACGCGGCCGACTCGATCATCGGCTACTACGAGCCGGAGACCACCAACCGGACCATCATGTATGACTTGACCGCTGGGGATGGCCTCACGCAGTCCCGCGGCGGCCCGAGCACGCGAATTGCCCAATTCCTCGCCAGCCGCAATGCGCCAGGCGCGGTCTCCACGATCGTCCACGAGGCGACGCACCAGATTGCCTTCAACAGCGGGCTGCACCAGCGGCTGAGCGATTGCCCCAAGTGGTTCAGCGAAGGCATCGCCATGTATTGCGAAACGCCCGATCTGCGCGGCAACAAGGGCTGGGCAGGCATCGGCGCGGTCAATCGCGGGCGGTTGACGCAGTTTCAACAATTCCTGCAACAGCGGCGGCCGGTCAAATCGCTCAAATCGCTGATCGTCGACGACGAGCGGCTGATCAACGCCGACCGGGTCATCGACGCCTACGCCGAATCATGGGCTTTGACTTATTTCCTGCTTCACAAGCATCCCAAGGAATACGTCGCGTACCTCAAGGTACTCTCGCGAAAACAACCGCTGGTGAAGGACAGCCCGGAAACACGCTTGGCCGAATTTGAGAAGTATTTCGGCCACCTCGACGCCCTGGAGACGCAGTTCGTCAATTACATGGAGCGGAGCGTGCGTTAACCCGCCGTCAAATGCCGCTCGACCTGCCGAATCGCTTCGTCAATCTTCCACGTCTGTTCGGGCATGGTAATCGGCTCGTCTTGGGCCACCCACTGATCGACGCGCTTGTTTGCGGAAATCACCGTGCTGTGGCTGCGCTTGCCGAAGAATTGTCCGATTTCGCTCAACGCGGCGCGAGTGTGTCTCCGTGCCAGCCACATGGCCAGCATCCGCGGCTGACTCGCGCGGCGGCTCTTGTCGGCCGACTGCAGCGTCCGCGATTCCAGGCCAAAGACTCTACAGACCGCCTTCTCGATGTCGGCCAAGCGGACCACGCGGCTGTTCTGGCGGACCATATCTCCCAGCGCTTCCTCGGCCAGTGCCACGGTGATCTTGCGCTGCGTCGCCTCGCTCATCGCCTGCAAGCGGCAGATGGCGCCGGAGATTTCGCGGGCGTGACCGGTGAACTGCGTGGCGACATAGCGCTGCACGTCGGCCGGCAAGTCGATGCCCAGCCGGCGGCACATCGTACCGACGATCCCCAGGCGTGTCGAATATTCCGGCGGCTCAATCCGGCAAACCATGCCGCTTGAGAGCCGCGTGACCAGCTCCGGCATGAAATCGCCGAATTCGGCCGGGGGTCGGTCGGCGGCGACGACCAACTGCCGCCCTTCGCGGAGCAGCGTATCGACGGTGTGCATCATCTCGACCTGTGTCGCCCGCTTGCCGGCGAGGAAATGCAAATCGTCCAGGAGAAGGACGCGAACGCCGCGATACTTGCGGCGAAAGACCGGCAGCCCGCCGCCGCGGAGGGCCTCGAGGAACTGGCTGGTGAACTGTTCGGCGGAAAGATAGACGCTCGTCGGGCCCCGGCCGGCCTTGCGTTCCGCCGACCAGATGCCCTCCAGCAAATGCGTCTTGCCGACGCTCGTGGGGCCGTGAACGAACAAAGGAGTGATCTTTCCCGGATCGCGAACGACCATTTCGGCCGAATACAGCGCCAGCTTGTTGCACGGCCCCGCAACGAACGAGCCCAACGAGGCGAACTTTCGCGGCGCATAAGGGACCGCGGGCACCGTTGCTGACGACACAGTGGCCGCACCAGGCCGCAACCCCCCGGCCGGCCGCGCGGCAAGCTCTTGACCGCGCTTGCAATGACCGATCAGCGACACCATGCTCTGCAATCCTCCGCCGCCCGCTGGCCGGCCTTCAGCGGGCCGGGTGGCCGATTCGCCGTCCCGCGAGCCGACCCGCTGCAGACCCGCTTCGTGGGTGCCCCGTGCCCCGCCCGGCGGCTCGCCATCCTCGCCGACGTCCTCTGCCAGGACGAATTGCAGTTCGGGCAAGTGGTTCAGGACCAATCTTGCGGCGGCCTCGATCGCGGCGCGGAAATTCGAGCGGATCCACTCCAGGAAGAACGAATTGGGCGCCGCAAACCGTAGGACATGCCCGTCCCAGCCGATCCGCATGCCCGATCCGAACCACAAGTCGAACCGCTCTTTTCCGACCTTGTCGGCCAGCGCTGCGCAGTGCCGACACGATGTCCCTATCATCCTTGGTCAATTCCGCTCACCCCAACGCGCACCGCGCCGGCAACTCGCGCATCGATCCGATGCTCTTTGCACTGCTCGCAGGAACGGCGCTTTGTTGCAAGTCTCCGCGCCGATCGTTGCGACTCTTCGCTGCAAGAAGCAAGGTCAAGTCGATGCCGCCAGTCGCCGGCTAGGCACACTGGCTGTGCGACGGCCAATGCCGCCGTTAGTTCCTATGATGCCCGCTTGGCGACGGACGATTCACCGGCTTCCGCCGCGAATTCATTCCGCCGCCACGGGCGTCCAAACACGTCACTCGATTGGATGATTTTATCGTTGCTAGCAATGCTGTCAAACCCTTCTTGGACATTGGCCGCGGCACGACCTGATTTCACCCCGGCGGCGCGTGCGAGATAGCGGAAATCGCGATCGTAACGCGCGAGCGGGCCGCTCATTTTACCGCGGCGAGAGAAGAGCTCGTCCGTGGAAAAACTGTTCAATCGCCCCATGCCCCTGATGGATTTCGCCGCGAAACTCCCGGAAAATCGCGTCTTTCTCCGGCCGCGACGTGCGTATATCGCACGCTGAGGTTCAGGAAGCGGACATCGCTCGCATAAAGACCGACTTTTTGTCCCACGCTTGAAATCCGGCCGCGGCATACATCCGCAGCGCCGGCGTGTTCGCCGCATCGACCGCCAGCACCAGCCGTTGCCGCCGTGCGGTTGCCGCCTGCCATAATGCGTGGCGGACGATTGCCCCGCCGTGTCCTTGCCTCCGTGCCGCCGGGACGAGGCCCATGTAAATCAATTCCCGTGTTCCGAGGTGCGGATAATCGGTCACGATCAGGCAGCCGATGTTTTCTCCCCGACTCCGCACGAAGAGCCACGCTCGCGGATCGTAGGTTCCCGTCGCGCGATAGCCCAGCAGCACGTCTTCAATGCTGCGCAGGCCATTGACCGCCGGGCAGTCCAACGTCCCTTCATAAGTGGCTTCCACTAGCGCGGCAAATCGCGGCTCGCTCTGGTCCGTAAGGGCTAAAAACTCCAGGCCGGAAGCGGAAGGCTCCGCCGGAAATTCCTTGTCTAGGCAAACCAGGTAAAGCAGGTCGGAAAGATGTCGGAAGCCGGCCGCACGAAGCAGCTCGGCATCCTGTCCGGCATCGGTCGAGAGCAGGGCTTGAACCATGCGTAGATCGGTTTGGGACATCGCACCTAGCGCCGTTTCTAGCAATTCCGCGGCAACATGCGGCGGCTGTCCGTCCATCGTCCGCGGCGGCCAAAGCAGCGCGCTGCGGCCGGGTTGAATTTGCACCAGCACGGAACCGTCAGGCGATTCGGCGTCGCCGACGCACCAAAGGCGCAATTGATTTGGTAGCGGCGCGGTTTCGGCGTCGCTCAGGGCCTGTGATTGGAGGCAATATTGCGCCTCGTCCAGGTCCTTCAACGCCAGGCGCAGTCCCGCTTCCCGCTGATCGCGCGAAAGCTCCGCTGGGTGGCGTATCGGTTTTGGCGGTATAATTACCATAGTCGAATCGACTACATCCTATGCGTTGACATATCCAAGAGCAAAGGACCGAAGGCATGAAATCGAAGTGGCACATGGGCCTCTTGGCGGGCATTCTCGTGGCAAGCGCGGCCGCGACGGGTGCGGCACAAAACGTGCTCGGACGGCTTGAATCGGACATTCGCCAGTCCAACGGGCAACCGGCCGCCGCCGCGCCGGCGGTTCCGCGAGTTTATCTCGGCGCCGTCGCCTTGGAGGAAGGCGGCCACGGCGTGCGGATCGCCAGCGTCCGCACGGGCGGACCCGCCCAGCGGTCGGGAATCCATCCGCAGGACTTGATTGTGGGCGCGGCGGGCAATCGCGTTCAGGTATTGCGGGATTTGACGGGCGTGCTTGGCAGCATGAATCCCGGCGACCGCGTGACGCTGGACGTAATTCGCGGCGCACGCAAATGCGCATTGAAGTTGTATTGGCGCCGCCGCCCGGTGCGCCGGTTGCCGTGCCGCACGCAGCCGCGCGTCCGAGTGCTCCTCCGCTGCCGGCCGCCATGCCGAGCGGACGTACGGAGGCGATCCCGCCTCCTCCCGGCGACACGGCCTTGCCCGGACCGGCCGAAGGTCCGGCGCTGATCGCTCCGCAGCCTGGGCCGCCAAGCGGCGGGCAGTCCGAGCTCGAGGCGCTCCGTCATCGCGTCGAGCAGTTGGAACGTCGCGTGCAGGAATTGGAGCAGGCACTGGCGGAGAAGCAGAAGAAGTAAGAGTCTCTTTAGCTGATGTCCTTCGTCGCGGCGAATTGCAGGTAGTCGGAGCAAACCGGCGCTTCCTACTTTCGGCGACGTTTTTGGAGCGATGTCGCGATGGCCAGCACGTCGGGCCGGTCGGCCGCGCGACGATGTACGGCTCCTGCGCCCGTTGAACTTATGCCGTAGTGCTGGCCTGCCGCACGGCATCAACTGCTCAAGGCTACATCCCACGACGACCGCGCCGGGCCAAAGTTATAATTTAAGGTCTGGCCCTGACGTCTGGCAGGAACGACTCGCTGCCGATCGCAAAGCGGTTGGCCGCCAGGGCATCCAGCAGCGGCCCGTCGTCGTCCGTGAGACGGGCATGCACGTACGCGCGGTAGTGCCGCCGGGCAGCGGCCTCGTCGCGGCCGAACTCCTTGAGCACTTCGTACCGCATGAACTCCTGCATGTTGGCCTTGGCGACGTGGCCCGGATAGCTGCTCCAGCGATAGTTTTCCAGATGCCGCAGCCGCTGGGCGCCTGACCATCGCCGCGCGGCGGCGATCTTTACCGGATTCAGATGGATGTAACGCGAAACGGCCAATAGGTAGCTCTCGTCTTCGATCAGCTTGGCCCTGAAGCGGCCCTGGAACAGATGACCCGGCCGGCGGTGCTTGTAGCGGGAATACAAGGCGTAAGACGACAGCAGCCGCTGCATGAAACGCGACAGGTTCGCCCGCGGCGTGCGGACCAATAGATGAAAATGGTTGCCCATCAGAACATAGGCGAAGAGTTGGACGTCGGCAAGGCGGAGATGGTGCGCGAGTTGGGCAAGAAAGCGCTCGCAGTCGGCCTCGTCGTGGAAGATTGTCGCGCGGCCGTTTCCGCGGCTGGTGACGTGATACAAGGCATCGGGAAAATCAATCCGTGGCGGGCGCGGCATGGTTTGAATGTAGACTCTCAGCCGCGCACAGACAAGACCCTATAGTAGAAAGTCTCGGTCTGACCCCGATGCTGCCCGAACCAGCGCAGCGTTACAAACCGCCCGTTAACTGCCCACGGCCTTCCCACCCTCCACTCTTAGCAATTAGATCGAGCCACACGTTAAGCGATTGCGCAATGGTATAGTTGAACTCGCTATCAGCATCGCTATATGGCCGGTAAAACAACTCATGGAACAAAAGGAAAACACGCCGGTCACAATCCGGTCGAGCCAGCATAGCTTGGTAATTGCCGTCATCAGCATCGCAAAAGGCCAAATAATTGAGTTGGCGGCACTCTCGGAATTCGCTGTCGTCACTGTATACCCTCCTAAAAACTTGAACCAATTCTCGATTAACTCGTACGAGCTCTTCACAGCTGAATAGGCGATACCAAACGTGCGGCACTTTTCGGGAAAGTCGCTATCGAGCCAAGGGGTTCGGATACAAAACAACCTCGCGCCATCCGTTACTTTGAGCAACGCCTTATACTGCGCTGGTATTACAAGCCCCAATTGTTCCTCAGCGGACGCGACCGCCTCATCGCGCACAGGCGCGGCAAAGAAGTGCGAGCACTTGACCAGCCAACTTCGGTCAGTTTCCCCCGCCACCTGCCCGTAAACAAACCGGACTGTTTCAATGGCATGTACGGCTTTTGGCACCTCGAAGTACCTCAAGAGAAGCAATCCTGTCTAAAGTCTCTTTCATCATGACCCCAATATCGTAACCTCAATATGTGAACGGGATTCCCTCTGCTTTGTAGAACTCCCGAAGAAGAGGCAATAGCTTCCAGCAGCCTCCCAGCCATCGTACTGGCCCCGGTTCCCAACGGCAAATCGCTCAAAAAAGGCGCGCAACGCAGCGATCCTCGCCGTCGTAGCCAGCTCTTTACGCTTGGCCAATATCAGCCAGTTCACGTCATCCGCCCCGAGCCGACAGGCGACATCAAAGCCTTCCGTTGTCAGAAGCCGCGCCGCCGCCCTGGCGGCGTCCACCTCTGGGAAATACAAGTAATGTTGGATAACGCGAATAGCCTTGCCGTCGCCACTACGGCTAAGCTCGCGTAGAGCGTCTTCATCAGTCGCCATAATCAACCTTCTTGAGACGGGCTCCAGCCCGCATTAACATATGATACCAACAAATCATGACTCCAAACGGCAACGATAGGAATCTCACGCTCCGCATCGTTGAGCACATCATGCACGCTATCAACGCCATTACGATTGATGATCCATCCTTTAACAACCCCCGGCCGCCGCAAGATAGCCGGCACGCCGACGCTGCTTGGCAACGGTTGCGTCGCAACAACCTCGAGAAATCCCCCAGCGGCGGCTGCTCGGACCGGATAGAAAGCGTAGTAGCCGACTTGCTCGGCAATCGCGCCGAATACCTGGGGGCGATCTCGGTGCATGCCCTCAGAACTCGAATAACATCTCCGTACGACGTGTGCTTTCCGACGTACTGAAGGTATGCTAGTCCTTTCGGGACACGCAATTCCAACAACGCCCCAGGCTTCAAACGACCTCCCATGGCAGTCAAATTCCCGGCTTGTAGCCTATCAATTCCAGCAGTTCCAATCCGCGTTTCAGCGCCGCCGCGGACTTCGGATTTGTCTTAGCGATACTATTGATCTTGTTGAGCAGCGTTCCCCCATTCTTCCCAAGATCGTGAATCTCGATCAACACTTGCTCGACGGCGCGAGCGTCTGCTTTGGAAAGCCTTTCCAAAAGTGGGACGATTTTGAGTCCCGACTGTCGAAGGTGCTCAGCCGCGCGCCGTGCGAAATTGTTAGTAATGCCAACATACACGACGCGGCCGGCCTTATCAATCGCTCGATAAACTGCAAGCGCCGCCGCATCAATCTTCTCGTTCGCGCGGATGGCCTTTACGATCCCTTTGGCCGCCGCCCCGACTCTGTCGATCTTGGCCGCCTTGGCGGCGGCTTCGAGCGCCTTGGCTGCCTTTCTCGTCAGCTTCAGTACCGCGGCTTCCTCGCCGATGATCGGGACCATCGCGGCCAGCGAAAGCCCGGCGCCGGCGACGTTGCCATTGCCCGCATCGATCAGACCGCTGACGCCGGTGGCCACGTCCCCGACGACAGGCAGCAAGGCCAAGGCGTCCAAAACGCCCTGGATCGCATCAACGGCTTCGCCGGCCTTTTCCCTCGCGCTCTTCTTGTCGTAAAGAATCTGCTTGGCGCGGCCCATAACGGCAAGCAGGATTTCCTCGTCCGTGCCGTTGTAGAATTCGTCAATCGTGATCGGAACGTACTGCCCGGGTTCGCCCGGCGCCTCCGCATAGAGCTTGGCGCCGCCTGCAACCAGCGCGGTCAGCGTGTCCCTGTCAGTGTTCGCGGGAAGCACGTCGACGCTTCCATTGGCCCTCACGATGAAACGCGTCATCTGCGGGACCGGCGTTCCACCCTTGATTTGTTGCGCGACCTCGTTTGCCGCCTGAACGATCGCCGCCTCGATGGCTTGCTCCTGCGCCGCTTCATCGCCGCGGAGATGCTCGCTTACCGCCCCTTGCGCCCGCGGATCGCTAGGGGTCGCGGGGCCTGCCCCCGACTGCGCTGGGGTTGGCGTGGCAGTCGGCGGTGCTGCAACCAAGTAAATCCGCGAGCGACCGGTCGTCGCCGAAAGCGCCTTGTAATTGTCGAACTTCCACTCCGGCTGCGCCACGTCCGGATCGCCGCCCTTGTTATGTACGAGCACGTCGGAGGCGCCGACGCGGACGAAATAGGTGTGCAGGCCGGCGACGCGGATGTTGTAGACGGGCTCGACGTCGCCGCGCGAGCCGACGGAAGAAACCGCGTTCCAGCCGCCGTTGCTGGAGCGCAGCTCGTCGCCGGAACGAAGTTGCTCGGCGGGGATGAAGCCGCGGCCGCGGACAGGCGGAGCCGCGGTCAGACCGAGACTTTCTACTTTCGACGACGCCTTTGGAGCGATGTCGCGAGTTTCGCGGCGATGGCCAGCACGTCGGGCCGGTCGGCCACGCGACGATGTATGGCTCCTACGCCCGTTGAACTTATGCCGTAGTGCTGGCCCACTGCGCGGCCGCTGAGGTCGGCCAAGCGCACGGCCAGTTCCACCGCTACCGCCTTCGCCGCGCCGGCGCGGTGACCGTGCTGCGACAGGCGCGCGGCGTCGATCTTGAAATGCCGCGCCACCGCCGCGTCGATGTCTGCCAGCGAAACCGCCCGCCGCGGCAGGTCCAAGTCGCGGTCGCGCGCCTCGCCGCTTCGCCGCCGCTCGAATCGCTCTTCCGTCTCTTCCAGAAACGACTCGCTGCCGATCGCAAAGCGGTTGGCCGCCAGGGCGTCCAGCAGCGGCCCGTCGTCGTCCGTCAGACAGGCATGCACGTACGCGCGGTAGTGCCGCCGGGCAGCGGCCTCGTCGCGGCCGAACTCCTTGAGCACTTCGTACCGCATGAACTCCTGCATGTTGGCCTTGGCGACGTGGCCCGGATAGCTGCTCCAGCGATAGTTTTCCAGATGCTGCAGCCGCTGGGCGCCTGACCATCGCCGCGCGGCGGCGATCTTTACCGGATTCAGATGGATGTAACGCGAAACGGCCAATAGGTAGCTCTCGTCTTCGATCAGCTTGGCCCTGAAGCGGCCCTGGAACAGATGACCCGGCCGGCGGTGCTTGTAGCGGGAATACAAGGCGTAAGACGATAACAGCCGCTGCATGAAACGCGACAGGTTCGCCCGCGGCGTGCGGACCAGAAGATGAAAGTGATTGCCCATCAGAACATAGGCGAAGAGTTGGACGTCGGCAAGGCGGAGATGGTGCGCGAGTTGGGCGAGAAAGCGCTCGCAGTCGGCCTCGTCGTGGAAGATTGTCGCGCGGCCGTTTCCGCGGCTGGTGACGTGATACAAGGCATCGGGAAAATCAATCCGTGGCGGGCGCGGCATGGTTTGAATGTAGACTCTCAGCCGGCGCCGACAAGACCCTATAGTAGAAAGTCTCGGTCTGACCCCGATGCTGCCGCGATGCTGCCGCACCGTCGGGTCTGACCCCGATGCTGCCGCGGCCGCTAATCTCCATCTTACCCTCGCGGTAAACACGTTGTCGAACTGCGGATGTCTAGGATTTCCGCGGATAAGATCAGGGTGTCACAAACCTCGGGGATTGCTTTCAAATATCCGCGTTCTCCGCGAAATCCGCGGTTCAATTCGCTTTCTTGACGCTTGGGGCCGAAGGCCCGAGGTACCTGAGAACTCGGCATGTTCATGCGGCTCGGGCGGGCGTGGCCGTGCTATCCGATGCGCCACTGCCGGCTAAAGCCGGGACTACGAACGCGCCGGCTAAAGCCGGAACTCCAGCGCCTAACTCAAAGGCCGGGCCGCTGAGGTCCATAACGCAGCCGCATTCCATCGTAAGCGCCCCGCTACAGACCGCAAAGCTGCCGGCGCCGATCTCCAGCGTGCCCGCAGCGTCCAACGTTCCGGCCGGCAAAACCGAGACCGGCCCAGCCGCGTCTTCATCGCCGGAAATGTCATCGGGCGTTGGGTTTTCGTCGCGAATCATTGGGGTCTCCTTAAGTCGCGGTCCGCTCGTTCGAATACGGCATCACGGCGGAGCGTGATGAGTACGTAGGTCATCGCGAACCGCCAAGCCGCAGAGGACGGCCCAGCGATGTTCGCACGGCGGAATTCCCTCTCGGTTTTGACGCGACATCATTGGTCTCCTTGATGGAAAAGCGCCGCCCGGCGGCCGGTGGCGACAGTTCCTTTTGGGGTGGCGACCGGTCGAGCGACGGGATCGGCCCCCCCTATAATTAGTTGCGTTTTGTCGTCCAAAATGGGCGCGCCGTCGGACCAAAAAAGGGCCGAAAACGTCCGTTGTGGGGGGTAGCGCCCCGTTGCGCCGCGGTTCGGGCGGCGTGGGCAGCGGTTAAGAAGCGCGGCCTCCGGAGCCGGGAAGGCGGAATTGCGCACCCCCTACGGCCGGCAACCACTGATAAAAACACGGACAAATCCAGCGCGGGAAAACGGGAGCCAAGAATACTTGTAACGTCAAGTGTCGCAATGACTTACGCACGGTACTTGGCGCCGCCGGCAAGAATTCCCGTCTTTTCGCATAGCGCGAGAATCGTAGCATATAGAAGGATGTGTTAATAGATGATAAGAATAGTGAACATAGGGCGTGTGGGATGAGGGATGAAAGACAAGTGATGAGTGGCAAGTGGCAAGTGATGATCGCGCCCTCATCGACCGTCGCCGCGCGTCGGTGCGCGACTCTCGCGCATAGCGAGGGGGACAAAAGAAAGACGATCGACAGCCGGAAAAAACAAATGGCCAGAAGACGGGTCCCTACTGCCGCCCTACTAAGCTCCTACTGCCTTCCTACTCAAGCCCTACTAGGTTCCTACTCGGTTCCTACTTCCGCCGGCGGGCGAGAAAATCCGCGAAAACAAGCAGTTCATCGAGATTTGCAATGCGAAGAAAAAAATCGACGGGCCTCTTGGCCAGACCGACCTGCACTGAGCGACCGTGCCCTCACCCCGACCCGCTGCCGACCCACTTCGCGCGTGCCCCGTGCGCCGCCCTCCACCGGAAGAACGAGCCGGACTTTGCGGCGATGGGAGCGGGCGACAGAAAGATGAGGGACCAAAAATGAATTCCGATATGAGGACATCGGCGGCGATTGCGCGTGCATGGGCAGGCCAGGCTCGATCCGCGCTCATCCTTCAATCCGCGGTCAATGCCGCAGTGTACGCCGAGACGGTCCCTTCCGGCAGAACGGACCTACTGTGGTGCATAAACCATCCTGGAGTCAAATCCTGGAGCCACTCTGGATCGGTCCTGGATCGAGTTAGGTTCGTCCTGGGTGCTTTCTGGGTCCGTTCTGGATGGCTCATGGGTCGGAAAACGGCCGAAAACACGGGGATTCCTCGATGTTTGGCAGCGCGAAGAAAATATTTCGGACCAAAACGCGGCGATATGCACCAGCCACCGGAAGTAAGGAGCCAGGAGATGTCAGTGACCAACGACCCCTTCCACGAGCTTCCGCGGCGCGCCGATGTCCAACACGTGAATTCGACCGGTGTAACGATCGGCGCCGGGCGTGAGGAACCCGCGTTTCGTAGCGATGAATGTGCATGTTTCGTCCGCGCGAATCGTGTGCCGCGCCGCCGCGCCGGTGTCGCAATCCAACCCGCTCGGCAGGTCAACCGCCAATCGTTTTGCCGTCGCCGCGTTGATCTGATCGATCACCGCATCCAATGGCGGCCGAGGCTCGCCGCGGGCGCCCGTCCCCAAAAGGGCGTCGACGATCCATTGTGCCCCCGCGAGCAGTTCCGCGAGCCTGTCCGCGTCGTGGCTGTCGCCCTGCATTTCGATCGGCACGCCGCTACGCCGCAGGATATCAAGATTCGTGCCGGCATCGCCCGTCAATTCCGCTGCCTCGGCCCAGACGAGTACCCGTACCTCGTGCCCGCGAAGATCGAGATGCCGCGCGATTACGAAACCGTCGCCCGCGTTGTTTCCTTTGCCGCAACAGACGACGACGCGACGGGGCACCCGCGCAGCGGATCGGCGGCCACCGGCCTCGCTTTCGGCCAGGCGGCAGAGCACGTCGGCCACGCCGCGCCCGGCGTTCTCCATGAGCACTAAGCCGGACATGCCGTACTCTTGGATTGCGCGGCGATCGACTTCGCGGGACTGGTCACGGGTGACGGAAGGTGACATTTTGTTGGAGTCGTAGGCCGGAACAAGCGCAGCGCGGTTCCGGTATCGCGGGGGATGATGGGCGCCTGCCGGAACTGCGCTGCGCTTGTTCCGGCCTACGCGCCGCGCGCTGTACGCGCGGTCAACGATAGGGTAGAATAACACAGAAGCGATTCAACGCGAATCAACCCACCAGCCGAATACAAACCATGCCCATCTACGAATACACTTGCAAGGACTGCGGAAGCGATTTTGAATTGCTGATCCGCGGCGAGGAGAAGCCCGTTTGCCCCGCGTGCGGCAAGAAGCATTTGACGAAGTCGTTCAGCGTGCCCGCAGCGCATTCGGCCAGCGCGGCAAGCGAGCTTCCCTGCCGCCCGACCGGCTGCGGCATGGGGCAATGTGGCGGGGGAATGTGCGCGATGGGAGACTGATTCGCATCTCTTCGTTGTCACAGCCCCGGCAGTATCCCCAAATACATCTCGTTGACTGCCCCACGGATGCTCAACGGGAAGGGGTCGAAGTAGTACGGCGCAACTGCCGGGGCGGTACGTGCCGAGATCGTAGATGCACTCCCGCGGCGGATAGACGCCCATGTAATACGGCACCAACGGCACAGTACTGAAGAACTTTACGGCGGAAAGCGTGGTCTGCGCGACGGGACCGAAGGTGTGGCCGTAGCGTTCCATCTGGTCGTCGTCGAAGTAGATCGGCTTGTGGTAAGTGGCCGCCGCGGTCCAAGTGAAGATCGTCCGTTGCCACTTCCGCGGTTCGACCGGCTCGTCGCCCAGTTCGCATTCGGGCGGCAGGCGCCTTTTTCCGCTCAAGTCGGCGGGCTTTATTGCGATGTCGGCCGTGATGTTGCTGATCAATTTCAAACTCCGCGCCGAATTGCACTTGTCGGCGCTGTTAAGGTCCGGCGACACGTCGCTTGCGGACCCCGCCCGCGGCTGGGCCACGCTGTTCAAATCGGGCCGAGGCAGCGGAGTCACGCCTTGTTCCCCGTGCAGCGCGCTGGGCGGCGGCAGCGGCAACATGGCCGTCTTGGGCGAGCTTATTGGGAATTCGCCGGAGGTTTGGACCACGCCGGGATCGGTCATCGCCGCCACGCGGACCGCGCGGAACGCTCCGGGCGATTGCAGGCCCGCCAGATCGCGATCCCCCCGCGGTTGTTGTTGCCTTCGAAGGCCGGTGCCTAACTTCGTCAAGGCAAAGCCGTTTCGAGCGGAAACGAGTGTCGTGTCGCGCGCTGCGACGTCGCCTTCCGGAACCGACTGCTGCACGGAAAGCGGCTCCGCGGCTGGAACCGCTACGGCCCAGTGCAACAAGATCCCGGCCGCAAGGAGCACCGCGGCCACTATGCGTCGCTCAAAGCGCTTCGCCGCCTTGAAATTCCATACTGTAGTTTGGCGCTTCCTGTGTAATAGCAATGTCATGAGGGTGGCTCTCCCGGACGCTTGCCGGCGAGACCCGAAGGAACTGCGCGTCCGTTCGCAACTCCTGGATTGTGCGGGTCCCGCAATACCCCATTCCCGCTCGCAACCCGCCCACAAGCTGGTACACGAACGGCCCCAACGGTCCCTTGTAGGGGACGCGTCCTTCAACCCCTTCGGGCACGAGTTTCTCTGTCGCGCGGCCGTTGCCGCTTTGGCGATAGCGCTCGCTGGAGCCTTGCACCATCGCGCCCAACGATCCCATGCCGCGATAGACCTTGAAGGTCCGTCCCTGGAAGAGGATCCTCGCGCCGGGGCTTTCTTCCAGCCCGGCGAACAGCCCGCCGATCATGACCACCTGGGCCCCCGCGGCGATGGCCTTCGTAATGTCGCCCGAATAGCGGATTCCGCCGTCCGCGATGATCGGGATGCCCGCCTCGCGGGCGGCTTTTCCTGCTTCAATGATCGCGGTGATCTGCGGCACGCCGACGCCGGAAATGACGCGGGTGGTGCAGATCGAGCCCGGCCCGATGCCGACCTTCACCGCGTCGGCGCCGGCCTCAATCAGGCCGCGCGCGCCCTCGCTGGTGGCCACGTTGCCGGCGATCACGTCAATGTTCCACTCCTTCTTGATCTTGCGGATCGTTTCCACCACATTGGCCGAATGGCCGTGCGCGCTATCGACAACCAGCACATCAACGCCCTTGTCGATCAGACAGGAGGCGCGCTGGTAGTCGTGTACGCCGACCGCGGCCCCCGCCCTCAGCCTGCCTTGCCCATCCTTGCAGGCCTTCGGAAAGCGCCGCATCATGTCAACGTCTTTGATCGTTATTAGTCCCGTCAACTTAAAAGATTCGTCAACCAGCAAGAGCTTCTCTACCTTTTTTGCCATCAAAATCTTCTCAGCTTCCTCAAGCGTCACAGTCCCCGTGGCGGTGACCAGGTTTTCCTTCTTGGTCATGATCCTGGCGATGGGGATTTCCGTGTCCTCCTGGAAGCGGAGGTCGCGGCGGGTGAGAATTCCCACCAAGCGGCCGTCGGGCTGCGTGATCGGCAGGCCGGAGACGTGGAACTGGCTCATCACCTCGCGGGCGTGTGCCAGCGTCGCTTCCGGCGGCAGCGTTGCCGGGTTGCGGATGATGCCGTTTGCGCCTCCGCTTGACCTTGACTACCTCCTCCGCCTGTCGCTCGACCGAGAGGTTTTTGTGAATGACGCCGATCCCCCCTTCTTGGGCGAGCGCGATTGCCATGTCGCTCTCGGTCACGGTGTCCATGGGCGAGCTGAGCAACGGGATATTCAGCCGAATCCGCGGCGTAAGCTGAGTGGTGACGTCGACGTCGCCTGGCAGGGTATCGCTGAAGCGGGGTTCGAGGAGGACGTCGTCGAAGGTCAAGCCGAATCGTTCGATGATCTTGTCGCGCATCGCGGGGTCGTTCTTTATGCCTAGCTCCCCTCGCCCCGTTCGGGGGCGGGGAGGGATGAGGGCTTTTCAGGGGCAGATTTCGAGGGAATCGGTCATTATCGCCGCGTCCGGCGGAAAGGGAAAGGGCTGGGCGGACGGGCTTTTGCGCCGTTGAGCCGGCACTTAAGATTTGCCATGAAACAATCTGTAGGATGGATCTCCGAGTCCATCTTACGAGCCGCCAACTTGTTGGGTTGCAAGATATAATGCAGTCTCGACCCAAGGATCGACCGATGTTCGAATACGACGGCATCTTGGCTTTGGAACGCATGGAGCGGGCCGTGTTGAAAGTAAAGGAGCGGTTGCTTCGCGCAACCGCGGCCTTGGAGGTTGCGCAAGTCCCCTACGCGGTAATCGGCGGAAACGCCGTCGGCGCCTGGATCGAGCAGGTGGATGAGGCGGCCGTGCGCGCGACTCAAGACGTCGACCTGGCCGTGCGGCGAAGCGATTTCCAGCGCGTCAAGACGGCGCTGGAAAGTTCAGGCTTTGTTTACCGTCACGCAGCCGGCATCGACATGTTCCTCGATGGGCCCCAGGGCAAGTTCCGCGACGCTGTCCACGTCGTCTTCTGCGGTGAAAAGGTCCGCCAAGAATACGTTGCGCCCGTGCCGGACGTCGCCGAGACGCAGTCGTTCAAAGCGTACCGCGTGTTAACGCTCGAAGCGCTGGTTCGGATGAAGCTGACTTCCTACCGCGACAAGGACCGCACCCACTTGCGCGACCTGATTGGCGTCGGCCTTGTCGATCGCTCCTGGCCCCAGAAGTATCAGCCAGAGTTGGCGGAGCGGCTGCAGCACTTGCTCGACACACCGGAGGGATGATCTCTATGAGCCCGGCCGTTGGCCCAGGCTGATAGCCAAGTCCCGGGCAGGTCTGCGCTGGAATGCATGTTTCGCCACGGACCACCAACTCGGTTGACTCAGCGCATGGTAAGGGGAATCGGCGGGCAGATGGCGGCTCAGATAATCATTGGCGGCGGCAAGGTTGTGATAGGGGAGCGAAGGAAACATGTGATGCAGCGCATGGAAGCGGATGGCAAACGGACAAAAGAGCCATACTCCCCAATCCGGCGCCGTGTAATTGCATGAATCGAGAATGTGATCGTGAAACGACAGTTCGCCTCCGTTACTCGCCAGGCGGTGGTCGCCCAGCAGGCGCATCTGATTCAGCGCAAGCACGCCGACCGCCAGCGAATAGAGCAGCGGCAGTCGGGGCCAGGCGGTCAACCCGAGGAAAACGGGCACGATGATCATGAGTGCGCGCAGCGAACAGAGCAACTCGACGGTCGTCAAAATGCGGCGGTCCAGCGCGCCGACGTTCCTTTCGTAGCGCCAGTTGAGCGTGAAGCGCACAGCCGCGGCGGAGCACGAATTCGCGCAACCGCGGAGACAGGAACGTAAGCGGGGCGAATAAGAATCGCAAATAGACAAGCAAGGGGAATACGGCAATCTCCGCAACGTACCGCAACGCGCGCCAGCCGCCGCCGCCGCCAGGCAGAAAATTCACGACATACTCCGGATCGACGCGGGTGCCGTAAAACTTGCAGTTGTGATGGTCGCGATGGTGATGCGTGAAGAACGGCGAAGGCGAAAGCGTGAATACGCCCACCAGCAGATTCCAGGTGATCTTGAAGGCGCGCATCTCGCGCTGCCCAAGATGGCATACCTCATGCACCAGCGAGCCCAAGCGGTAAAGCCAGAAGATTGTAAGTGGATAGGCCGCGAACTGCCACGCCGAGCCCAAAGGGGCCAGCAAGAACACTGTTCCGGCTCCATACGCCAGCACCAGGCTCAGCAGGAAATCGGTCCAATAACTGCGAGGCCTGACCCGAAAAAAGTCCGCGCCGGAGTTTTCCAGCAAACGCCGCGCTGCGCAAATCCACTGCTGTTCCGTTGCCATTTGTAGCCTTCCGTGGTCGTTGTTGCTGGAGATCGAGTTTTCCCATTATAGCGGAATACGAGGGCGGCAATTCGGCGGGACGTGGGAGCAGTTTGGGCAGCACAGCACTTGTCATAACGTTTCATCGAGGTTATGCTGAATACTGACCGACCTGCTGCACCGTCTGTTCCAGGAAAAAATCGTGAAAATTCGCACTCAACACTTGATACTTCTGCTCATCGCTTCCTTGGCGTCCTTGCCCAGCATTCGCGCGGCATCGAGGCTGGACGACGCCGCACTTGCCGAGGCCCATCGCAAAGCGCAGGAGTTCATCGAGCAGGAGAAGCAATTCCACCTGGGCGTGCTGCCCAGCGAACAGTCCAATCCCAAGACCCGCGGCATGGCGGAGACTTCGCAGCACGATCTTCCGGCCGCAATCCACATGCTGCAATCGGTCGACGAAGACATTCTCCCCAAGGCGAGAAAAGTCTTCGCCGGACCAGAGTACCAACGGATGGTCGCGGCCATGCGGCGGGCAGCGGCGGGCGAAGGGCGGATTTGCTTCTCCGGCTGCGGGGCAACTGGCCGCTTGAGCATCCTCCTGGAGACCGCGTGGCGCGAGTTCTTCGCGGACCTCCACCGCCAGCACCCGGAGATTGCCGCCAAGCTTGCCGGCTTGGAAGACCGCGCGACGAGCATCATGACCGGCGGCGACTTCGCCCTCATCCGCTCCGTCGAAAACTTCGAGGACCACGCCGTTTTCGGACGGCAACAGGTCCGCGAGGCCGGGCTGAAGAAGGGCGACGTCCTGGTGGCGATTACCGAAGGCGGCGAGACATCTTCGGTCATCGGAACGGTCTGGCAGGCGGTGGACAACGGCGCTGAGGTATTCTTCGTTTTCAACAACCCGGCCGACGTGTTGGCCCAGCATATCGAGCGCTCGCGGCAGGTGATTGAGGACGCCCGCATCACGAAGCTCGACCTCTCGAGCGGGCCGATGGCCTTGGCCGGCTCGACGCGGATGCAGGCTACGACCGCGGAATTGCTCGTGGTGGGCGCCGCCTTGGAAACCGCCCTGGCGGACACGCTCGCCCAGCGGCTCAGCCGTGACGAACTGACGCAGCTCCATGCAGTATCCCGTACCCCCGCCGATTTCGCCGACGATTTCAACCGGCTGCTTGTCGAGCTTGAGCGCCCTGACGCCGTACGCGCGATGGCCGCGATGGTCGATTTCGAGGCAAAGCTCTATGGCCGCAAGGGGCTTGTGACCTACATGGCGGATCGCTGCCTGCTGGACATTTTCACCGATACCACGGAGCGTTCGCCGACGTTCATGCTGCCGAAGTTCCGCGCGTGCGACGATCGCGTCTCGCCGCCCTCTTGGGCTTTCGTCAAGGACCCGTTGCGGCCGACGGCAGGGGCCTGGCGAAACGTCCTCCATCGCGACCCGCGCTGCCTGAATTGGGATGCCGCGTTTTATCGCCAAGTGAATGCGCCCGCCAAATTACAGGCAAATCCTCCGCGATTGGCCGCCGAGGACTTGTACAAGTTCCAGATCGGCAACGAGGACGACCCCTCGCGCTACGACCGGGCGGACAACGCAGCGACGCTCGTGGTGGAAGGCGATGAAGTCACGGGCCTGGCGCGGCCCGACGATCCGCTCCGCGCCGCTTTTGCCGCTGCCGCTCGTCCGTTCGCCCAGCGGACCGTGCTGGCAATCGGCCCCGCGCCGCCGGCGGACATTGCCACGACGATCTGGCACGTTCCGCTGAAGCCCGCCGCCACGCCCCTGCGCACGTTTGACCGACTGGCCGACAAGCTCGTGCTCAACACCGTCTCGACGGCAACCATGTGCCGCATGGGCCGCGTGTCGAGCAACTGGATGGTCTTCGTCGAGGCAACCAACAAAAAGCTCATCGACCGCAGCACGCGGCTGGTGGCCGAGTTGGCGGGCGTTGACTACAACACGGCCTGCTACGCGCTGTTCGAAACATTGGAAGAGCTCTCGCGAACCGTCAAGCCCGGCCAGGAAAAGCCCTCGCCAGTCGCGCTGACGATCGCGCGGCTGAAACACGCACATGGGCCATAAGCGGTTGTATGACGTACCTCAGAGTCCCTCTGCCGTTACCTCGACTGCAATTCCATCTGCTTTTTCTGCCATATACTGCCGGTGAATTCAGTTTATCTCGTCGGGAGAATGCGGTCCCAGAAAATCAACTCTCCGAAGTCCCGGGACCCGAACGACGCGTCGCCACCTGTTATCAAGAGGTCGCCCTTGGGCGCGAACGCAAGCGTGTTCACGTATCCTATGTCGCAAGGCAACTCCTTGGCATACCTGGTGCCAATGAACTTGGCGTCTGTAGGTAGCTCATCTAACCTTGCCATAGGTGCGCCGCTCTTCACGCCCCAAAGTTTTATGGTGCGATCCTTACCGCCCGAGGCAACGATTCTGCCATAGTGAGAAAAGGCTACAGTCTCTACCCGCGCATGGCAGAACTTGTGCAGACGTTTTCCAGTCGCAATGTCCCACAACGAGACCTCGCCGGACTTTTGTTCGTCGGTCAGCTTGTACGAATCGACGTCCCGAAATTGCTTCCAGTCGTAGCCCGCCGATGCGATCGTCTCGCCATCCGGGCTGAACGCGATCGACCAAAGTGGAAGTTTCCCGCTCGCCAAGTCCTGCACTTTGGCATGTTTTTCCAAGTTCCAAACCGTGATGTTTCCGTCGTCGCGCCCCCAGGCCAGGAGTCTTTGTCGCGGCTCGTAGGCGAGGCATCGCGCCGGCTCCGGCTGCGGCAAGAGTTGGTCCAAACTCCCACTGGTAACATTCCAAATCCGGATGTTCTTGTCGCCGCCGCACGACGCCAGGCGATCATCCGCACCTAGAAAGACCACTCCTGTGGCGGACTTGTCGTCGCTTTTTAGGACTCGTAAAAGTCCTCCGTCCGCCACCCGCCAGAGATTGATTTCCTGATCGACTTGCTGGTTGTCCGTTCGAGCGCTTGCCGATGCTAGTAGCTTGCCCGACGGTGAAAATCCCACGCACGTAATAAGAACCTCCTGGCCGCGCAGCGACCATGACCTCAACTCCTTTCTGGCAGCCACATCCCAAATCCCGATTCTCGAATGGGCGCCGGTCGCGAGCAAATTGCCATCCGTTGAAATTGCGATGGTATCGATCGGATCGTGGCCTTGATGCGAGACCATAGCGCTCATTTTTGAGTTCCCGTTTTCCGCGCCGAGCATGGTCGCGCAGAATAGTATAGCCAAATTCATGTGCCTTACCCTTACTTACGCAAGTTTAGCGCCGCGGAAGCCGATCTTTGTAGCCCTTTTCGATCCGCTCCCTCGCTCCCTGATACGGTTGTTTGTCGGTGTCGATTCCGTAGATTTTTCGCAACAACTCCTTCACCCGCTCCCGCATCTCCTTCCGCATTTTAAGGACATCAAAGATGAATCCCGTCTTTTCGGCAACCGTGCGCAACCAATCCGGCTTGCCCCCAACCTCGTTTGCCGCCTCTAGGACGATGTCGCCAATCATCTTCCACTCATCGTCCGTCCCGGCGCCCTCGTACAAGAGCGCGTGGAAAAGATCGTCCAAAATGTGGATCGTGGCCATCACCAGCGCCCAGACTTCCTGCTCGGTCACGGCAATCTTAGCCGCAATACTCTTACGGTATTCGTCCGATGCTTTACCCTTGTAGTCGTACCACCAAGGGCCGGCTTTTTGACCGTGCATGAATTGCAACATGTCGCCCGGCGGCGTTGGGACAGACTGCCACCGCCCCCGCGCTCCAGCAATGTTTTCATTCAGCGCGTTTTCAAGTGAGTCCATGAAAACCTTAAGTAGCCTGACGAGCCACCTCCCCGCGTTGGCGTCGCTGGCAAAGTGTTGGTTCTTAAGAAGCTTTTCGAGAATCCTCTGCTGAGTTTTCAGAAATAAGAGGCGAGGGTCACTCTTGTTGGTCTTTTCAAACTCCTTGATGCGGTCGCCATTTCGCTTTAGAAGCGCGCGGATTTGCTTCTCCGCGTCCTGCGCCGCCCACGGGGTCACTGTAGCGGGCGCTGGATTGGCTGGACTTCGAGGAGCCGCAGGGCCTGGCACTTCATCCGCGATCGGAATCATCGGGGACGCACCGATACCGAGGCCAGCGAGCATCGTGCCCCAGCCGCCGAGGAACGTGGAGTCGGCATACGCGAGCGCGGCCTGGCCGAGCGGCGCCGCAACGGCTGTGAAAACCTCAAACGGCGCGGTTTGCCAGCTTCCGAAATCCCTAGGCGCCTCGGCGGGCTGCGGGATTCCTGAACCCGCGGCGCCCGGGATGCCGTTATGGACGAGCACCGCGGAATCTCCCTCGCCGACAAAAAAGTTATGCCAAGGTTCGACCTCGATGTTGTAGAGCTTCAGCAGGCCGTATCGCGGCGCGCTCTTGGAATCTAGCGCGACGTGCCTCCTTTGGAGGTTTCCAGCAATTCGCCAACCTCCAGATCCTCCGCGGGGACATACTTTCGACGGCTCGCGGAATAGAAGAGGTGGCCGGGCGTCGTCGTTATCGTTTTCCCGCCGATCAACAAGTCGATTACGACATTGCCCATACGCTCGGACGTCCCGACCACGCGGCCAGTGCAATGGCGGCCATCGGTGGGCCCGTCCGACGGCGGCTCCCACCATTCCGGCGGATCAATCGATCGGACTGTCGCAATTTCGCCGTGCTGCATAACGAACCGCGAACCGACCGTCAGCCTTCCGGCCGTGGTCACCGCACC
This sequence comes from uncultured Planctomycetia bacterium, assembly GCA_963780045.1. GTDB lineage: Bacteria > Planctomycetota > Planctomycetia > Pirellulales > Thermoguttaceae > JANXQG01. The sequence continues at coordinate 1,352,932 of CAVZZZ010000001.1, forward strand.
ACCTTCGAGCACAATGACGCGATCCACCGGGAACCGGTAGCGGATCTTCGCGTCGCCGAATCGCTCGGGGAACGTGTAATGCACACGGACGCGCAGGATTGCCCCGCTTTTGGGCTGCGGCTTGTCCTGTCGGGGCGATAGCGACGCGCCGTCGGAATGTACGTCGCGCGGCGAAAACTCGTCAGGGCACTCGTACCCAGGCGATCTCAATTCCTCTTGAAGGCAGCACTTCTTGAACTTCCGACCGCTCCCGCACGGGCACGGCGAGTTTCTCGAGACACTCAGATCGGCCATTGTAGTATCCTCCCAACCTGCACAATCTGGCATTATTAACGCCTAGCTTACAACTCCGTCGCCGCGTCGGCAAGTACAACGGAATCGAATTTCCGGCTGAGGCGGCCGCGTCGTAGCAGGCCAATACGCCGCCAAGGCTCTTCTGGTAACACTGCTCCTCGTGGAAAAATACTGGCGACGAATCCCGCCCAACTTTCGCCGCGCAGGTCCTTGCCCGGGAAAAGGAGCTAAACCACGATGAAAATTGCGCCGTCAACTAAAGCGTGACCGAGTCATGGCCACCGTAGTGGGCCGCCGTCGCAAGTCCTTGCCTGCGGCCGTGGGAAGTGCGGAAAGGTCGACGATCCCGACACAGGAGAGACGGCTCAAGGCATTTATCCGGCGCGGATGTTAACAAGGAGTTAGCAGGCCCGGTACGCGCCAAGATAATTGCCCGTTCTCGCACAATTCAGTTCCCCAATTTGGGCGGGAACAGCCCGAGTCCGTTTTATTCTGTTGGCTTGGCGGAGTTGCCGCCGGAAAACGGCTATTCCTTCCGGTGAGTTATTCTTGCTTCGCGAAACCGGACGTCTCAGTGTCGGCCGACCTGGCTCGTCAAACTCATAAGGAGAAACTGCATGAAGAATTGCTATCCGCTTTTTGTTGTGCTGCTGGGGCTGGCATCGGCGCTCCCCGCCGGCGCGCAGCCGCTGTTTAACGTGACGAACCTCGTCACGGACAACCAAGCGGTCAACGCCGCGGTGATTTCCGACTCCACGGCGACAAACTCTTGGGGCATCTCGCTCACGGCGACTTCGCCTTTTTGGATCGGGGCCGAGGGCTCGCACTCGGCGAACGTTTACACGGTCACCTCCACGGGCAGCGTGAACAACGTGACGAAGAGCTCGATTCACGTTACCATTCCCAACGCCGGGACCGTTACCGGGACCGTGAGCAACGGCAACACGGCCGCCTTCAACGACGACAGCTTTTTGTTCGTCAGCCAGGACGGCACGGTTTCCGGCTGGAGAGGCGCATTGGGGACCACGGGCACGGCGGAAGTGCTCGCGGCGGCGTCAAGCGCAAGCGCCTATTTCGGCGCCGCGGAGATAACCAGCGGCACGAACAGCTATCTCTATGCGACGAACTTCAAGGCCGCCCGGATCGACGTCTATCCCGGAACCGCGACCACGCCGAGCCTTACCGGCAGCTTCACCGATCCCAGCCTCCCGTCCGGGTATGCGCCGTACAACGTTCAGAATCTCGGCGGCAATCTCTTCGTCACCTACGCTCTGCAGAATTCCACGAGCACCGCCGCCGTGAAGGGGGCCGGTGACGGCTTCGTCGACGAATACGACATGCAGGGCAACCTTATCCAACGGGTCGGCACGCAAAACACTCTCAACGCCCCTTGGGGATTGACGATCGCGCCTTCGACGTTCGGCCCGTACGCGGGCGACTTGCTGGTTGGCAATTTCGGCGGCGGCGCGATCAACGTTTTCAGTCTCAGCGGCACGCCGTCGTTTGTCGGCCAGTTGGACGGCCCGACTAGCACGCCGCTTGCCATCAACGGGCTCTGGGCGCTGCAATCCGGCAATGGCGGAAACGGCGGGAATCCCGGCAACGTCTACTTTACGGCCGGTCCCAACAACCAGGCGAACGGTCTGTTCGGCGTCATCAGCCCGGTCCCGGAGCCATCGACCTTGGCCCTCCTTGGCGGCGGGGCGATCGGGCTGTCCGTTTATACCTGGCGACGGCGAAAGCGCGCGAGTTAAGCACCGCAAGCGATACGAGAGCAGTTTCTTCACCCACTAGTCGGAACTTTTCCGGACCATCGGAAAGGTTCCGAGCTTTTGCTGTGCGCCCGCCGCCCGGTAGATGGCCGCCACTTTTTCCCATTGTCCCGCGCGATCGGTGTAAATGACCAGTGGACGCGGGGCGAGCATTCCCAGCACGTCGGGAATGTCGCAGACTCGCAGGACGTTCAATAGCGGCGGCGCGTCGGTCTCCATGTGGGTCAGCGGCGGTGAGTTCAAGATCGCGCCGGCAATCTCCGGCTCCCACAACGCGGCGTAAGCCGCCAGCACGCCGGCCGGCCCCTCCCCGGCAACGTATACGGGCACTTTGCCGCCGCGCGAGCCGTAAAGATATCGAGCGGCGGCCGCGACGTCCCACACGCGGCCCGTATCGACCGTTCGGCCCAGGAGAGCGTGGGCACGTTCGACGTAGTTTGGCGGGTTCTTCCGCGTCCAGCGCGTGCGGCCGACGCCGCGCGGGGAGCAAAGATAGAACTCGTCGCCGACTTCGTGGATGCGGTGCATCCAAGCCGTGATTTCGGGAGCGTCGGCGTCGCCCGCTGCGGTGTCGGCGTTTGCTACGACGAGAACAATCCGCTTTGCTGCTGCTGTCGGTTTGAAGACGGCGACGCGATTCAGGCCAATCTCAATGCCCGGCTCGGTTTCCAAGCGGACATCATCGCCCTGAGCTTGCTCGATCGGCCGCGCGGCGGGGATGCGGCGGGGAAAATAACGGAACGTCACCCGCCGCAATTCCTCTTGTAATGCTGTCTTCCACGGTTCAAAACCGCCGCGCAGCGCCGCGACTTGGGCCACAGGGACGAACTGGCGGTCGATGCGGGTATTCAACTCGTCCTTCGGAAAATCGGCGTCCGTGCGGAAGACGCGCAGCTTGTCCGGCTCGATGGGGAACGACTGGTGCGGCGGATCGCCCGTCACCAAATCGCGTTCGCTGTCGGCAACGATCCGCGGATCGTGCTTGAGGTACGTGTTGATGAAGCGAAAGACCCCTTGGCGAAGGTCCTGCCGGTAGGCATGGCCGCCGATGCTGAGCAGCGAGTCTACCCGATCGCTGGCGCCGTAGAGGCTGTAGAAGCGCTTCAGCCGGTTGATGACGCGCTCGTTGGCGTCCATGGGAAAGATTAGGTCCTGGTCGCTGTTGGCCACCAGCAGCGGTCGCGGCGCGATCATCGCGGCGATTCGCGTCCACGGCCATTGAAACGTGTTGTAGAAAAACATGCAGTCGCAGTGGCCGTTGATGACGCGGTGCGAAACATAGCTTTCCAAGTCCGCCATGCCGCTGACGGGCACGGCCACGGAAACCCGCCGGTCGGCCGCCGCGATCCAAAACGTGGCCGCGCCCCCGCCGCTGATGCCCGTCACCGCAATCCGCCGCGAATCGACGTCGGGCCGGCTCACGAGGTAATCAATTCCGCGAATCCCGTTGAGGCATTCCACGCCGCCGGGCGTGTAGCCGCGCGATTGCCACCACCAGCGGCCTTCGCGGTAGGTGCCGTGATGCGTCTGCGTGATTTCGCCCAGTTCCAGCGAGTCGAGGATCAAACACACGTATCCATGCCGCGCGAACCAGATGCCGTGCGACTGGTAAGCCGTTTTGTTGCCCGCGCGGCCTTGATTCGAATGGCCGCAGACGTAAAGCACCGCCGGCAGCCGTTCCGTAAAAGGGGTCAGAACTGATTTCTGCGACGACCTTGCAAGCAGGGTGCCCGCCTCCGGGCCGTTCCGGGAAATCAGTTCTGACCCCTTTTCCGCGGGACGATAAAGATCGCCGGTCACATAAAGATGCGGGCGGCTCTGGTAGTGAAGCATCTCCACCGTGTAGCCGTCGCCGCGAAGTCGCCCGGTGATCGTCGCGGCAAGCGGCGTTTTTGCCGGCATCGGGTCGAGGCCGAGCATGTAGAAGTATTGCCGCTCATACTCGGGCCGAAGCTTTTCCCACTGCTCGGCCGATTTGAGACCGTCAAGCAGTTCGGCGTCCATCTTCTCGGCCGCGCGAGAGAGGTACGCTTGCATCATCCGATCCCCCGGCGCATCGCGATCCGGCGGAAAACCCTCTCCGCGCGCCGTGTAAGCACCGGCGGCAAGCCATACCACCAATACCGCCGCAAAGCCACGGCCTAGCCAGGTTGTGCGGCGGTCGTTTGGTGTCAATTGCCTACCTCGTGCGTGCAAACGGGCCGGAGTTGCCAATCGCGCCCTGGTTGCTAAAGGGATTCGGATTGCTGATCAGGCCGGGGTTATTGAAGGGGCTAGGGTTGCTTATCATGCCGGGGTTCACAAACGTGCCGGTGTTGCCAACCGCGCCCCCGTTGTTGTTAAGAAAACGACTTGGATAGTAATTCCCATAACCCGGATACGAGTAGTACGGCGACGTGGTTGACGGGTAAATATAACCGCTGGGCATGCTCTGTGCATCGGGTTGCGCCTGCGCCGGCGGATAGTACCAACCGTTTTGGCCGTACGCCAGCCATCGGCCTTGCGGTGACCAGTACCACCAGCGGTCGTCGCTCCAGCGGTATTGCGACGGATTCGTGCCGGGCTGCAAGGGAACCGCGGCCGGATTCGAGGGACTCCTGTTAACGTAGTTGTAAACGGTGCCGGGCGCGACCCCGGCTTGCGGCGTCGGCGCGCCTTGTGCCGCCGCGATGGCCTGTGCCGGAGCAGGGGGAATCGCCGCCGACGCTCCATGAACGCAAACGGCCAGCGTGCCCGCCGCCGCGAGAATTGCAAACACAGTTTTCATGTCTGACTTCCCTCATTGGGGCCAACGAAAGGGCGGCGCATCGTTAGCCGCGCCACCCGCATCGTTGGCCGATGTTACAACGGGATTTACTTGTCGGGTGTCTTACCACCAACCGCCCACGCGGACGCCCCAGCGCGGCCCGCCGATATACACGCCGGGCCCGCCATAATAGTAGCGCCTAGGATAGTAATATCCATAGCTGGGATAATAGGTGGCGCCCGGCACGTAAGTATAGCTCGGGGCCGGCACCGTGACCGCTACGCCGGTATCGGCAGGGGGCGCGACCGGGGCCGCGTAAGCGGTAGTGTAGCCGCCCTCAGCCTCTGGATAGACCCAACCCGTTTGGCCGTAGATCATCCAGCGGTTCTCCGGCGTCCAATACCACCAGCGATTGCCGCTATATTTGTATCGCCAATGGTCTGGCCGCGGCGGGTCGCTGGTCGCAGTTACTGCTGCTGCAACCTTCGGATTCGGATTGGCTGCCGCGGCTGCCGGCGGGTTCGGCAAACTCGGTCGTGATTGTACCGTACCCGGCGCGTGCTGCGGAACGCCCAAGGCGCTTTGCGCCTGGACCGGTGTATTGGGGGCAGGCGGAATCTCTACCGACATGGCTCGGCTCGCCGGAATGGCGAGCGACGCCAATGCCGTCGAAAGTGTGAGATAGAGCTTCATGGTTGAACTCCTCCAAGAAATGGTTAGTAGGATAATGGTCTTGTCCGGTCGGACTCTGAGTGGTCTAGGTGCAAAAGCCGTTCCCGCGAGCCGAAGTGATTCGAGCGCGTAAATCCAGTTCGGACAGGGAGGTAGTGCCGCAAAGCGTGCGCGATGAACGAACTGCGTCCCTCCTGGTCGCTTTGAAGCCACGCGGTATGCAAGAGAAGGCGCATTAGCTTTCTGACGGCGCATTTCCGAGAACGGGCATCAGAATTGCTACACCTTCCGACATCACCCAAACTCAACGGAGGATAAGATGATCAATCAAAACATTTTGGAAGGTCGTTGGAACGAAATCAAAGGTAAGCTTCGCGCCCACTGGGGGCAACTTACCGATGACGACTTGACTCAAGCCCACGGACACGTTGACCAACTCATCGGCACGATCCAGCGCAAAACTGGCGAGGGGCGTGAGGCCGTCGAACGCTACCTCGACGAGCTTTCCCGCAACGCCGGCTCGGTGGTCGGACAAGCGGCCGAGCAGGCCCGCCGCTTCTCGGACCAGACTATGGACACTGTGCAGAAGACCGCGAAGCAGGCGGCCGACCAGCTCATGGCCGGCTACGGCGAAGCGGAGCGCCTGGTTCGCGCTAACCCGCGAGAATCGCTGGCGGTCTGTTTTGCGGTGGGCCTCCTTACCGGGCTGCTGGTGAGCGCCGTGTTCAGTTCCAGTAAGTCGCGGTGAGTGTGAGCCCTGGGTCTGGAAGGTGTAGGGTGGGCCGAGTCAAACGAGTCCCACCATTTTCCGCGACGGTATCGTTTGGTGGGACTCGCTTCACTCGGCCCACCCTACACCACGAATTTTGTGGGTTTGATAGCCTTTGAACGGGAATCTAAAATGGACCCGAATCTGTCATCCGACGATTTGCAAGGCCACATCAGGCAGGCACGGCACGACTTGGACGTACACTCGCGGGAGATGGTCGCACGAGCCCGCGCCGAACTCGATTGGCGCAACTTCGTGGCCAAACACCCGCTCGTATCGCTGGGCGCGGCGGCCGCTGCGGGGTTTTTCCTTGCGCTGCGAAGTCTCCGCTGCCACATCGTGCAGACAAAGGCTGGCGAAGGCGTTTCGGCTGAGCACACAGTAAAGGCCGCGGCGCCAACGGCGCCGCGGACTGCTGGCTTGGTCGCGACGCTGGCCTCGACCATCGCTGCCGTCTTGGTGAGGGAAGGCGCGGGGCTGGCAGCCAGGCTTGCCATGCAAATGATCGACTCCGCCCGGACGGGCGCTCGCGAGGGCGCGGCTACCGCCAGCACGCTTACTCGCGAGGCGCGGACCAAGACTAACGGAGCGCGAAGATGATCCGCACGGCCACCGACCACAAGCCGTCCGAGCAGGCGAGCGTGCGGCAGAGCGCCGGCCGGGTAGTGAGCGACCTCGTCGCGCTGGCGGAGCTGCAGTGGGAACTTTTCCGCAGCGACGCCCGACAATGCGCGTCGCGGCTCATGCTCGCGGCGGCTTTGGCCGGCGCCGGCCTGGTGCTGCTGCTGGCCGCGATTCCGATTGCCCTGGCGGCGCTTGCACTGCTGCTGGCCACGTGGATGCCGTACGCGGGCGCATTCGCTCTGGCCGCGCTGTTGGCGCTAATCGTCGCCGGCCTGCTCGTGTTGTCGGCCCGCGATTGGCTCCGCAACATCGCCGGGGCGTTTGCCTCGTCGCGCGAGGAATTCGTTCATAGCTTGGAATGGATAAAAGGCGCCGCGAAGCGCGGGCAGACGGACGACGAGCGGGCCGCACGACCGCGATAAACCAAGAAAACTTAGGGCGGGCCGAGTGAAACGAGTCCCACCAAAGAAAACGAGGAGAATCAATCATGGTTGCCACTATTGCCACCAACGTCACGGCTGCCGACAATCCCAACGAGGAAAGCCCGGCGTCCTGCCGTGTCGAGGACAAGATTCGCGACGACATGCGCCAACGGATCGCCCAATTGGAAAACGCCAATCTGCACGACCTGACCTATCGCCTGGTCGAATTGGACCAGGAATGGGATGTCGACAGGGTCCTTGAATTCGGCCTCAGCGGCATCACGCTGGGCGGGATCGCGCTGAGCCAGATTTCCAGCCGCAAGTGGCTGCTGTTCTCTTGCCTGGCTGCCGGCTTCCTCATGCAGCAGGTTACCGCCGGATGGTGTCCGCCGTTCCTCGTCTTGCGGCAGTTGGGTTTCCGCAAAGCCGGAGAAATCAACCGCGAGCGCATGGCGCTGAAGGTAATCCGCGGCGACTTTGCCGACCTCGGCGTCCTCCCCATGCATGGCGGGCTGGCTTCAAACAATTCCCTGCTCGATGCCGTAGAGGAATAGAACGGCGGAATAGATGACGTAGCCGGGGTGGCACGCTCTGAGCCGGGGCACCCGCTTGCGGGTCGCGAAGGCCGTGTTTGCCGCACTGCCATGCCCTGCGCTTGAGGCTCAGGACGTGCCACCCGACCGCGCATCGTTACGGCGCCTTAGAGGGTTAAACACCGGCACTTCGGGAGCGTACACATGCCACGCGCGGGTTTAAGGTTTGGTTCGTACTGTATTTCCTTGGGACTATTGGCCGCGCAGGCGGCTGCCGTGTACGGGCAACCCGCTCCGCCCGCGCAAGCGGACGTTGCCCCGCCCTCGCCTTCGGCGATTCCCAGCCAGGACGTTCTCACCCGCGGTCCGTTGCACGAGGCGTTCGCCGAGCCGGTCAATCCCAGCGGCGTCGTGCCGCCGCTAGTGATGAAGCAGCCGCCACAACCAATCAACGAGGCCCCGGCCGACTATCGGCCTGAAGGCGACGCCTCCGTCTGGATCCCCGGCTATTGGCAATGGGACGACGAGCGGGGTGACTTCATCTGGGTCAGCGGAGTATGGCGCAGTCCGCCGCCCGGCCGGCAGTGGATCGGCGGCTATTGGACGCAGGCGGCGGGCGGATTCCAGTGGACGCCCGGCTTCTGGGCCCCGGCGAACACCTACGAAGTTCAGTACTATCCCGCGCCGCCGGCGGCCCCGGAAGAATCGCCGCCGGCCGAAGCGCCGCAGGCCGATGCCTTTTGGTCGCCCGGCTATTGGGCCTGGCAAGGGGGCCAGTTCGCCTGGACGCCCGGCTTCTGGACGACCGGCCAGCCCGGCTGGGTATGGACGCCGCCTTGCTACTCTTGGACGCCGCGGGGCTACGCGCTCGTCAGCGGCTATTGGGACTACACACTCGATCGCCGCGGGCTGGCTTTCTCGCCGCTGGCCATCGGTCCGGCCATTTACGGCCGGCCGGGGTTCGTCTACACGCCGGCCGTGGCGATCGATCCGGGAATTTTCACGTTCTACCTGTTCGCCCGGCCCAGATGGTGCAACTACTACTTCGGCGATTACTTCGCGGAGAAGTACGACCGCTTCGGCTTCTATCCTTGGTACGCCGTGGGCCACGGCGGGTTATTTTACGATCCGCTGTTTGCCTACGATCACTGGTACTATGCGAACCGCGATCCGCATTGGATCGAGAACCTCCAGCGCTGGCACAGCTATTACCGGGCGCACCCCGATGCCCGGCCGCCGCACAACTACGCGGAGCAGGCCCGGTTCGTCGCGGCCGGGGCAGGCCGGGCCGATCACCGCTATCTGACGATCGGCGAGCCGCTCTCGAAAGCCGTCCACAACGCCGATTTCCCCGTGCATCTGGCACGCGTCAGCGCCGCTGAGCGGACCAGCGCCATGAACATCGCCCGCTCGCACCGCGATTTCCAATCGCAGCGCTCGCGCGTGGAAACGGGCGGCTTGCGAACGACCGGCCCCGCGAAAGTCACGCTGCCGCATCCCACGCATCCCATCGCGCCGGCGCACGCCGCCGCGCGTTGTGGGCCACGAGGAAGTACACCAGCCGGTGGAGAATCCCGGCACGGTGCGACCCGGCACAGTGCGGTCCAACAACGGGCCGCCGCAGCGGAATGCGGAAGTCCGCGAACACTTTGAACCGCCAAAATCCGCGCGGCCGGAGCCGATTCGGCCGGAGTCTCATCCGCGGCCGGAATCCCGGCCACAGGTCCACGAGTCGCGAGGCCCCGCGGCATCCGCCCGCGCCCAAGCCCGCTCCCGCGGAGCACGAGCGGCAGGAGCACGCCCCGCCGCCGGCTCACGGCGGCGAGCACGAGAAGAAGTAGCCGTCAACGTAGCAGGCACGCTGGGGCACCCGCTTGCGGGTCCATGCCGTCCGCCCCCTCGTACTCCTCTCGCTCCGCCGAGAGGTTCCCGGACAGCCCGCTCTCCCTCTGGGAGAGGTCGGGGTGAGGGCGATTTGGAATCGGTAGTAGGCGCTGACTACTGACTCCTTGGTTCGAGCGCTGCGTTTTACTTCTTGCCCTAATCGCCGAAGAGAAGAGATAAAAATTTAGTCCGCCGCGGTGCGACCGGTGACCGGGAAGATCGGTTCGACCGCAGGCGGAGGCGAGCTGTCGCTTACTCAAGTACCGACTGTAAATTGATCTTTTTCTTAGGGCCTGATGTCTTCCCGACATTCCTGGTGCCAACTCCTTTCGGCGGATGAGGTCTTGCCGTGAGCCTTACTGGCCTTCTTGTCTTGGTTCGTGTACATCGCTCCGGCCCGAATTTTAGCCGTGGTGCTCAGCACGGCGCAGTACGGACTACTTGACTTTTGGGAGTTTCTCGATAATCATGTCACGTAACGCTGACTTTTTCGATGGTGGCCTAATTCCTTAAGGCGGCGGGGCTCCTTATGTGCATTCGTTTAGTGCGATGCAAATCGTTTGCAAACGTAGTGCGTTATCAGTTGTTGGCAACGGTGTTGGTCGCTGCGACGGAATCCCCGGCCGCTACGTACTCGTGGAGCGTGCAATCGGGGGACTGGCAGAACGCCGCGAACTGGGCCCCGTCGACGGTGCCCGGCAGTTCGGACACCGTTCTTATCGTGAATGGTTGTCAGCCAATATCGAATACCTCGGTTACAGCGGCACGGGCAGATTTATGCAATCCGGCGGCACCAATAGCGTAGGTGGCACCTACGACCTCCGGATCGGCGTCAACTCCGGCGGCAACGGCAGCTATAACCTCGGGGGCAGCGGCTATTTGGCGGTTTTTGCCGTTAATGAGGTCGTCGGTTACAACGGCACGGGCAGCTTTATGCAGAGCGGCGGCACCAATAGCCTCGGCAACAGCAACCTTATTCTCGCCTATAATTACGGCACCACTGGCAGCTACACTCTCAGTGGCAGCGGCTACTTGTCGGCCCATTCCGAGTTCGTCGGTTACTACGGCATCGGCACCTTTACGCAAAGCGGCGGCACCAACGTCATCGCCAACGAGTTGGATCTCGGCGTTAACTCCAGCGGCAGCGGCAGCTACACTCTCAACGGCGGCTTGCTGGCTCTCGGCCAACGTATACTGCGAGACTCCGGAAGCGCCAGCTTCAACTTCGGCGGCGGGACACTGGGCGCGGTGACGAGTTGGTCCACAGCCATCAACATGGCGCTCACCGGCAGCGGCGGTACGGCCACGATCGACACCACAGGCGGCAATATCACGCTTTTAGGCGCTTTGAGCGGCAGCGGTGCGCTTAACAAGGTCGGCCTTGGCGTCCTGTCGCTTTCCGCGAGCAACAACTACTCGGGGGCGACCTCCATCAGCGGCGGCACGCTCTTCCTAGGCAGCGCCCTGGCCCTGCAAGACAGCACCCTGGACACAAGCGGCAGCGGCGCCCTGAGCTTCGGAACATTGACAATCGCGACGTTCGGTGGACTTACCGGGCCTGGAACACTCAGCTTGGCGAACACCGCATCGTCAGGCGTGGCACTCACGGTTGGCGATAACAATATGAGCACGACTTACTCAGGCGCCTCAAGGGCGCCGGCGGCCTTACGAAAGTGGGCGGTGGCAGCCTATTGCTTTTTGGCAGCAACAGCTATGGCAGCGACACGGCGATCAAGGCGGGCGCGCTGGAATTCGCCACAACCGCCGCACTGTACGGCGCGGCAACACGCCTCGATGGACCAGCGCGAATATATCCGTGGCCGCCGGCAGCATGATTGCGCTTCGCGTGGGCGGAAACGGTCAGTTCACGGCCGGCAACGTGACCGCCCTGCTAGGCAATCTCGACGCGGTCTCCGGCGGCACGGGCGGGCTGCTTGCCGGGTCGTCGATCGGCTTCGACACCTCCGCCGCGGCGGGCGGCACGTTCACTATCGCGGGCGACCTCACCAATTCCAGTGGCAGCGGCGGCGGCGCGATCGGCTTGGTAGAGCTCGGCAGCGGCAGCCTCGTGCTCTCGGGGACAAACACCTGCAGCGGCGGCACGATCGTGGAGGCCGGCACTCTTGTGGTCACCACCCCCGCTGCCTTGCCGCCCGATAGTAACCTGACCGTGGGCTCGGAGGCCACGTTGATCTTCGCGCCGCTCACATCCGCCTCGTCGACCGCCGCGCCGGAGCCTTCTGCTCTCGCGCTCCTCGGCGCGGGCGGCCTTGGCCTTCTGGGCTATGCGTGGCCGAGACGAAAGCTGCGAGTGTAGCGGCTGAACCGATATCGAGGAGATCACTCTTCTCCAACCACAGGGCCGTGATGCGGCCGCAAAGAATTTTCCCCCCGGCCACAAAAACGGCGCCCGAAGCCGCCGCGCGGCGGGAAATCCCCAAACCGTTGCCGCATAAGGGCTTACGTCACGCGAAAAACACCGGACCATAAGAACGGCGGCACGTTTCGCAAACAAACGTCAAGAGACCTAACCCCTTGCCGCGAAAGGAGTTGCGGCTACCGCTAAACAACAAGTGGCTATATATGTTGACAATAGTTACAAATAGTGTATAATGGCCGGAAAGTGGGTAGTGGGTGGCGGGAAGTGATTGGTGGCGAGTGTCGAGGGATGAGAGATTGCAAAGCGCCGCGAAAGAACGCAAAGAGCACAGAGAACGGGCTTTGCGCCCTGTGCGATCTATTGCGGCTTCGTTGCTCACTGCTCCCGGCTCGCCCCCCTCTTGCAAGATGCGCAACACCCCCAACTTTGGAGGGAAACGGCAACGAGACCGAAACCGTGCGCGCAACTCTTTTGTCATCAAGAGTTTACAACGGGCGCGCCGGATGCGCAACAGCCGCAAGAGAACGCGGGGGCGTTGCGCGCCGCGCATCTTTTCCATCCGCCAGTAAATCCTTCTTGCCGAGATGGACTATTGCGGTCAGGGTTCGCGGAAACTTCAGCCCGCACAAATCAGTTTACCGCATAAGTCCATTCCGGCAGAAAGGACCTACTGATGCATAAACCACCCGCAAGCGGGATTGCCGGGTCGCCCTGGGCGGTTGCCCGCCCAGGGCTCCCACAGATCCGGACGTGCCCGCATTAGAGCATCCGGTTCCTCAAGTAACCCCTTCGCTTCGCCACGACATAGCTACCGCCGTGACAAACCCGTACTGCACTATCCGTCGGCCTTGCGGTGACACCGCGTGGAGGCTCAATGTCCTCCGGGTGTTGCCTGCCGGTGGGCGAGTTACTCGATGCCTCGCTTCCCATCCCCCGGGTCCTCGCGGGTCGAGTTCCCCGGCTTCCTCGGTACTATCAAGGCACTGCGACTTCCTGCCGCCCCTCCCGCCGCGCTTCGTTTCCTTCGCTTGGCGGTACCACGGGATCACGCACATTTCGCTCCCGCCGCCGCTGCGTGCCGCAGCAGCGGGCCTGGGGTTGTTCACCCGGTATCCCCGTCCGGGAATGCTTCCGTGGAGACGACAGGATCTCCCAAGTTCCTGGGGAACCCCAATTCCCGTTCGCACATGTTCTCAGACCCCGGCCGGCCGATACGTCCCAGACCGCTTTCGAGACGCTCGCGTGGCCCCCGTTCTCAGGACGACGAAGGCGCCAGCGAGAAGAACCCTTTCGAGGCTCAATAGCATGGCTTTCGGGCTCGCTGTCTACGCTTCGCGATGTCAGTTGCCCTTCACCGCGCAAGACTCGCTTCCAGGTGCTGGTCAGGCTCTCCTGGACGGGCTTTTACCCGCAAGGTCCCATTACAAGGTTTCAAATCATGTCATGCGATTTTCCTCCTTGCCCAGGCTTCTTGGCGCAACCTGAGCGGGTTCTGATCGCATCCTGACCCGGTCCTGACCGCATCCTGACTCAGTCCTGATCGTGTCCTAAGCGACATCTGACCTCAAAAACCCGCAAAAACAGGCCAAATACTCGATCTTCAAAGCCCGAAAAATATTTCCGGCCAGCTTCCGCCAACTTCCGCACCAGCCGCATGATCCGAGAGAGCCATGCTTGAGGGGCCAGCGATTGCCTGAAGCAGTTTTGTCACGACTTGCAAAAATTATCCCCGGCGGACTATCATTGTCAATTGCCGTTCCGTAGGCCACCGCGCCGGGAATCACTATTGAGAAAGCTTTGCCTATGAGATTGAGCCGCGTTGCCGCGAGTTTTCTTTCAGTCGTTATGTTTTCAACTGCCTGCGGACGGGCCGGCGCTGCGCCCGCAGACGCCGCACGCACCAGCTTCGGCCTTTGGTATACGGCCTGGTGGACGCAAGATGACCGCTATCAACACTGGAGCCATTGTCACCGCCTGCCGCGGCGCGGCAAATACGGCGCAGGCGACCCGGCCGTCATCGCGGCACACTACGCGCAATTCCGCGAGCTAGGCGTCGATTTCCTCATCATGGACGATACGAACTTCGTCGCCAACGACGGCGGGCGGATCAACGACAATATCCGCGCCTGGTTCGACTTCATGGACGCCAAACCGGCCGCCGAGCGGATCCCGATCTGCATCGCCGGCGGCGGCGAAATGCGCGGCGAGGGCAAAGCGGGCCAGAAGCGGGCGGCCGATTTCTATTGGACCGCCTGGGCACGCCAGCCGAGCTATTTTCGCCTCAAAGACAAGCCGCTGCTGCTGATTGACACCGACAAGAACTATGGGCCGGGCGATTTCGACGACCCGCGATTCACCGTCCGCTGGGCCTACAACGGCGACAATTGCGCAGCCATAAGAGCGCGGCGAACGTGGGGCTGGGGCGCGTACGATCCGCCGCCGCTGGCGGAATGCATGAGCATCTGGCCCGGCCACCGCTATCCGGCCTACGTTGCCGCGCAGGGCAGCGATCCCGTAGAGGCCCCGCGCGAAGGCGGCCAGTTGTACGTTCGCCAGTGGTTGAGCGTGCTCAAGGCCCGTCCGCAATTTGTGACCGTCGCCGATTGGAACAACTTCGAGGAGGAAACGGCCCTGGAGGACAGCGATTCGTGGGAGGACCGCTACGGCAACGCCACGCCGGACCTCTACCGGCGGATCACGCGCTGCTACTCGCGACTTCGCGACGGCGCGCTCGTCAAGGGCGAATACTATCGGAACGAGACCAGGCGGGACGTTTACTTCTTCGACGGCAAAGCGCTCGTCTATCAGCCCGCCATGCCGCGGCGCGCGGCGGTTATATTGGCGCCGGATGAGACATTTAACCGCTTGCTCCGCCGCGGCCGCGGAGCGCTACGATCAAGCAGATCGGGGGACAAGTAGGGCGGCGAGTGCCGTTCGCAGTCCGCAGAGTTTAGTTCGGATCGTGAAGAGCCTCGGCGCCTTTGGCGCTGGAAAGCGCCGCCCAAATGTTTATCGTAAGGCCCTTGGGGGTGATTATCGCGGAACTGTTCAGTTCGTTGCTGCAAAAATGCACCGATCCGTCACAGTAGGCGGCTACCACGCCGCCGGGATGCCGGCTTCGCGCGGTAAGCACCTGGGCAAGCATGGCCGCGTCGGTTTCGCCTCCGGGAATCAATTGGGGAACGGGAATTTGCATGGCGTCGTAGGTACCAGCCGGTTGAACGACGACCGCAACCTGGTCCGGCGAAGACGAGTTAGGAGGGTAGAAGCCTTCGAACGTCTGGCCGCCCAGCGAGGTCTCGAAGTCCGAGGGCGGTCCGCCCCATCCGCCGCTGTCGGCCTGCGTGGCGAGTTCGGGAAGCACCACAACCTCGGACATCATCAGCGTATGGCTCGTGCCGTCGGTGATCAGGTTCAAGGGGGTCTTGACGATAAAAGTGAACGGCGCGCCGAGAAACGGCGTAGTGCCTTGGACCAATTGCCCGTAGTTGGTATTGCCGGCGTTGACGACGTAATTGGCCCGTACGCGGGAGTGCGTGGTGCTCAGCCACTGGTTGCGCTGCAGGCCGCGATCGCTCGGGCAGGCGTAGAGCGGATTCATGTACTGCCGCGCAACCATGTTGGAGGCATCGCTGAGTGTGACTGCCATGTTGATTTGTTTTTCCCAGCTCGTGTCTTCGACGAAATCGCCGATCTGGCTGTACCAGCCGTGGTCGTCCCACCAATCTTCGCCGGCGTGCGCGGGGTGGGCCGGCGAACCCATGGACATGAAGGGGAACCCGCCCTTGGCGGCCTCGAAGTTGAGCATTGCCAGACTGAGCTGCTTCTGTTGGTTTTGGCACTTCGTCCTCCGCCCGGACTCCTGCGCCGCTTGCAGGGCGGGCAGCAGCAACGCAATAAGCGTGCCGATGATGGCAATCACCACCAAAAGTTCGACGAGCGTAAAGCCGCGTCTTCTCATCGTTTTTGGTTCCCGTACGGCCGGGCTTCCTAGCAGATGCCCGGCCGTTCGGATGACACAACATGCAGACAAGGGCGCAAGTGCGCCTCGCTAATCAAGAAACCAGGAGATCCCTCTATAGATGAATTGCGCCGACATGCCAATTCAAGGTATCGAAAAAAGTCGATTTCGTCAGGTCTTCTCGACTTTTTCCGGGATTCCGTCGCGGAAGGTCTCATACTTCACCCAGACCTCGCCGCCGTCGCGGACCTCGACGTGAAGGGTATCGAGATCGCGGGGGCTGATGCTGCTTGCGCCAACGCGACGGCCTTGGGCATCGAAGGTGGCGCCGTGCGACGGACATTGATAACGCTTGTCGGCCGGGTTGAAAGATACGCAGCCGCCGTTGTGCGGGCAGATGCTTTGCAAGGCAAGCACTTTGTCGTCCTTGCCGCGGCAGAGGAAAATTGCGCCGATCGGCTCGGCGGGGAAACTGTTCCAAGCGTCGCTGCGGTCGGCGACGATCGGGCAGCGCTGCGGCTGGCCAACCGGCAACGAATCCAGCGTCGCCGCGCGGACCCACTTGCCGGACGTCGCCTTCTGCCGCCAAGGATTCAAGAAAGCCGCCAGCGCGGAGAAAGCGGGCACGGCCAGTGCGGCGGCGGCCATGGCTGCGGCCAACAGTTTGGCGAGGAAGTTGCGACGATCGGAGGGAGGGGCGGACATAGGCTTCATGACCCGGAGGCGGCCAGGAATGGGGGATCAAGGATAAGGGATGAGAGATGTGGGGCGAACGATGAAGGTTCGAAAGCGAGTGCCGGGTACGGAGTACAAAGTACAGAGTACCTGACGAATTCTGCCTGTGCTGGTTTTCGTGCAATGAACGACACTCATATTATGTGCCGCGCATTTCATCCCGTATCTCCTGTCCTTCATCTCTCATCGTTCATCGCTCATCCTTCAGCACGCATCGCTTCCCTCACTGCTTGCAATACGCGCGACTGGGCGCTTTCCAGCGGGCCGTCGACGGTTGCGCCGGCGGCGCGCTTGTGGCCGCCGCCTTGAAACTGCTCGGCCAGCTTGCTGCAATCGACGTCCGAGCGGCTGCGGAAGCTCACCTTGAACTGCCCGCTGGCCTGTTGGACGAAGATCACGGCAACCTCGCTTCCGCCCACGGTGAGCGTCATGTTGATGATGTCCTCGGTGTCCGAAGGCAAGGCCCCGGCGGCGTCGAAGTCCGACCATTCGACCCAAGTGTAAATCAGCCGCCCGTCCAGCTCGGTGCGTGTACGGGCGAGCGTTCGGCCAATCAGCCGCAGACGGCCGATCGTGTCGCGCTCGTAAAGCTGCTTGTAGAGCACGTCGGGCCTCGCGCCGGCCTCCACGAGCCGGGCGGCCAGGCGGAATGTATCCGCCGACGCGGAAGCGAAGCGGAACCAGCCGGTGTCGGTGGCAAGCGCCGCGAAGGCAGGCCCGGCGATCCGGGTCGCCAGCGGCACGCCCAGCGCGTCGGCCGCCTCGACGACCAGCCGGCCCGTCGCCTCGGCCTCGGTATTCTTGAAGAACTCCGCGCCCAGGTCGTCGCTGCTGACGTGGTGGTCCACCACGACCTTGATCGCCTTGCTGCCGCGAATGACTTCGGCCATCTTGCCAAGCTGAAGCCAGGCGGACGTATCGAGCACGATGATGACTTCGCGATCGGCGAGCTGCTCTGCGGAGACGTCCTTGCCAAGCTGCTTTACCTTGTGCTGCGGATCGAGGAACGTCAGCGTGGGCGGGATGGCGAAATCGTTGACCATGAGCACGTCTTTCCCCCGCGCCTGCAGAATGGCCGCCATGGCAAGTTCGCTGCCTAGCGCATCGCAATCGGGCCGCACGTGACACACCAGCAAGAAGCGCTGATGCGAGCAGATGATTTCGACAAATCGCGGCCAGTTGATCATGGGAAGAGGGCTTAGTTCTTGGATACTAGTTTGTGCCGTTTGGTCTGAGTTCTAAGTCCTTAGCACTAAGAAATACGTTCGTCGGCGATTTGTCGAGTATTCTGCACGTCCAGTGCTATCTGTTGGACAAGCTCCTCGACGGATTCAAAACGTTTAATGTCCCGCAAGCGGGCCAAGAAGTCAATCTCTACCGACCAGTCATAGAGATCGCCGTGGTAGTCCAAAAGAAATACCTCAACTTTGACTTCCGATTCGTTGAAGGTTGGATTCGCGCCCAAGCTCATTGCCGCGGCATAGGGCCGGCCATCCAGCACGGCCCGCCCGGCGTAAATGCCCTCGCCGGGCAGCAACGTCTGAATGCCGGCGATATTGGCGGTCGGATAGCCCAGCCCGTCGCCGCGTCCTTGGCCGTGAACGACCGTGCCGCGAATGCGGTACGGCCGACCGAGCAGCCGCGCGGCCTCCTCCACGTGACCGGAGGCGACAAGCGCCCTGATGCGCGAGCTGGAAACGATCTGGCCCGAGACCTCGGCTGGTTCCACGACTTCCAAGGCCAGGCCCGCGTCGCGACAGAAGCCGTCGAGCCGCTGGATATCGCCCCCTCGGTCGTGCCCGAAGTAAAAGTTGCGGCCCTCGACCATGCCGCGGGCCTGCAACTGGCCCCGCACGATCTGCTGAAAAAAGTCGCCGGCGGAAAGCGAGAGCAATGCCCGATCAGTCGGATAGGCCACGACGCCATCCGCGCCGAGCTCACAGAGCAGACGGGCCTTGTCGTCGGGGCAGCTCAGCGGCATCGGCGCGTCGAACGGACGCAGGATTCTCGCGGGATGGGGATCAAACGTCAGAATGACCGCCGGCGCACCCATTCGTCCAGCCATCGCCCCTAGCCGCCGCACGATGCTGGCATGGCCCAAGTGAACGCCGTCGAAATTCCCGATAGAAACGGCTCCGCCGCGAAACTGCCGCGGCAGGTCGTCCAAATGACCAAAGAGGGCCGCCATCGGTTCAGCCCCCTTCCGTTGGCGGCATCGCGGAGAACTCAGTCGGCTGCATCGCGGAGCACTGGCTCCATCACCTTGGTGTTGCGGTCGATCGCCAGCACAATGGTTCGCTGCTCGGCCCCGTCGCCGCTATTTGCCACCACCGGCAGCACATGGCGACGGTCGGGCAGGCTGAAGCGGACCGCGAAGCTGCCGTCCGGACGGATCCGCACGGGTTCACCGCGGAGCGTGACTCGCGCGTCGGGGCGAGTGACGCCGTGGACAATCAACTCCGTATCGACCTGGAAGCGGAAGTCCTGCTTGGGACCGCTTGCCCCGGCGCCGAACTGATCGAAAATCAATTCGCCTATCGGACGGTGCAGGTGCTCCTCGAGAACGTCCTTCAAGTCGCCGCTGGCGTCCGGCTCGACGGCACCGGCAGTCATTGCATAAACTCGATCACAGTCTTTAGCCACTTCGGCCCAATTGCGGTCGAACGTGTCGGCGGAGCCGGGGGCCGGCGTGCTGATCACGTTGCTCCGCGCCAGGCAATAGAAACGATTTACGGGCGCCAAATAGCCGATTTCCAACTGGTAGCTCTTGGGTGGGTTCTGCACATCGATATACCAGTTGTTCACGCCGCCGTGAATGGCGATGTCGCGAACGGCCTGCCGGGCGGCACTTGTGGTGCCGTTGCGAGTCAACTCGTGGACCCGCAATACCGGGCGGGCGGCGTGCCAATGTTGACCCATCGCAGCCTCGGCACGTTGGATGCTTCGGCGGCTCAATTCCCAGTAGGCATGGAGCCAGTAGGGATCGCGAACCATAACTACCAAGCGGTCCTTAGTCGGACCGCGGTTGGAAACGCTTCGAATGGCCAAGTCCTTTGCCTCGGCAAGACGGGCCTTGATTTGCTGCAAACGTAACTCGGCCTGCGCAGTGCGCGGCTTTGGTCCAGCTTCGACGGATTTGTTCAACTCGATTGTCGAACCGTTTTTAACGTGAGCACTTTTTCCATTTGTGCCATTCGCGTGGGCGCCATTTGAGCCATTCGCGCCATTTTTGAAATGCGGGCCGTGCTTTCCGTTAGAACCATTGGCATGTCCGTTAGTTCCAGCCGTCTCCCGCGCGGCTGGCTTGGAAACACCGAGCGTTAGCGTTGCCGGGGTTGTAGCCTGACGCTTGGCAGCCTCTCGGCGGGCCTTTCTAACAAGTGCCCGAACCAAGTCCTCTTTGCGCATTTCGTGCCATCCATGCACTTTCTTCTTCCGCGCCATGTCGGCCAGTTCTTTGACTGTCCTGGTTTTCAATTTCGCTGCGTTCGTCACGGCTTTCCTCCGTCCAAGCGGCTCGCTAGCAACAAGCCGCTTCGTCCCTTTATTATATCCATTGTGCGATTTGCACGCAATGAGTGGCTAGTATTAGCGGTATCAGATTTGCATGGACGAACGATTGCAACCCATTGCTGCATAAGACTTTGCAGCAATAGATACTTTTCCTCCCGAATTTTAGAATATTGGCCAGACCCTCACTCGGAAGGGGTTTCTAGCCTGCAAAGTAATTAATGAAAGGCTAAGTCCGCACCACCAGCCATGCGACCGCCAAAAGCACCACCAGCCCCACCGCGACGGTGAGCAAGCGGACGGCTTTACGGCGGACGGCCGAGCGGGCCAATGTGGCTCCGTCCGTTGCGGGAACAACGCCGAGGATCGGGACGGGCAGCAATGATTGTAAATCGCCGATCTTCGCGACAGATGGCGCCAGCGACGCCCCGTACGAGAACATTCCCAGCCCGATGACCGAACTGACGGCGGCCGCAAGCGCCGTAGCCAACAAAGTTGCCGTGGACTGGATCGGTGCGGGAGACTCCGGAATCGCTTCGGCCGGCATCAGTTCAATGTGCAAATCGGCGGTTCGCACCGTCAGCGCTGCGCGTGCTGTAGCGTCCGACTGCTCGACTTGCCGATGCAAGGTCGCGGCCGTCTTGTTGCGCGGCTTCAAGTTCGGCGGGCAGCACGGGGGGTAATCTGATTGCAAACGGGGTGCTCTGCGTCGCGCCGGTGGCCTGGGCGATTTTTGGAGGGATTGTGGCCATTTCGCGGCGCATGTCGCTGATCCGCATTTCGATCTCCTGCACGGAAGGATGCAGCGGCGTCCGCTCGAACAACAGCACCCGCCGCCGCTCCTCAAGCTCCCCCAACCGCCGCACGGCCTCAGTCCATTGCGGATTGTCCACCATTACCACCGAATGCTCGTCCGGCCGTTCGTACCCGGCTGCCGCTGGCGCCGCTGCGGCCGCTTCGCTTCGACGCCGCTGTAGCGCTTCCAGCCGCGAATCGGCTTCCGCGGCCGCCCGTTGCGCCTCGCGTAGCCGTTCCTGGGCGTTCGAGTAGGCCTGTTCGGTCTCCACTTTCCACTGCGAGCGGCAAGTCTGGACGAAAGCCGATGCCACGACATTCACCAACGGAACAAGGCTTTCCCGCGGAAGATCGCTCGCGGAAACGGATATGACCGTCGCGTCGCCGCGGTGCTCCGACTTAGAGCGCAGATGGTCGCGGACATCTGACCTAGATTCGGCCAGAATCTCATTCCACGCTCGGTCCGCCGCGAAGTTCGGACTGTGGATGATGACCTTCGCCGTGGCCTGCAAGGGGCCCGCAAGCTGCGGTGCGGCGGGCAACTGCCGGTATTTCCAGCAGAACGCCGCCGCGCCCACTACGACAAAAACGACGATTCCGGCCACTATCGACAAAGCCAGATTTGGTCGTTGGCGCACGACGGTCGCTGCTCCGGTGGAGAATATCGACATGGCGAAACCTCGCGTTTGATTGCAGACTGGGCCGAGTTTTACGTTTCATCCATTAAAATCGGCAGTCTTGTGCGAGTGGAATAAGGCATGCACCCCATTCCGGCAAAGTCGAGCAAGACCACGGCGTCCTATTGCACCGCCTTCGCGTTTCTGGTGCGCGGTGCAGTCGGTGGACTATTGACGTAACCCGTTGACACATAAGGCCTTAGATGGCGTGCTTTCCGCCGCTGCACCGATACCCGGTAGAGGGGTTGGTGCAATAAGCCGGGGTTGGGAGAGTCGGTACTGGGAAGTGGGAGGGTTGGAAGCACTGAGCAGGTCTCCGTCCGGGAAAGGGGCGGGCACCGACGCGCAGCGTGGGTCGATGAGGGGCGCTTAGTGTATATTCTGCGCTCCAGGATTAATTTTTTCCAACGCGCCTCAAACATTGACAATTCCCCGTGTTTTCGGCCCTTTTCCAACTCACGACCCGCTCAGGACCCGCTCACAAGCGACTCAGGTACGCCTTACAACCCGCTCAGGAACGGCTCACAACGGTTCAGGAATCCCCGCCTCAGGGTGTTTTATGCACCAGCGGGCAGCAGGTCCTTTCTGCCTTCAATGGACTAATGCGGCCGGCAAGGTAACGGCAAGCAATTGCCGTCTTTGTGCTCTTTGCGTTCTCGTGCGGCCGAAGGTTCGCATCCGCCATGGTACCTTTCGCGTTTATTATTATATGTTTACACCTGTCTACATAATAGAGCAATTCGCGTGCCAAGGGCGTGGTCGGGCGGCAAATATCGCTTTTTTGAGGACAAGAGCATCGCCTCATGCCGCGCGTTTTGGCAGCCTCTTGCCACTGGCCGCCGCTGCGGGCTGCCAAAATGGCGGTAATAGTTCGATTGGCCGGTTTTGCCTGGCGTCAGGCGCTGGGGGCGATGTCGTGCGCGGCAAAGAATTGCAGAATTGCAATATCGAAGGCTATGCCCTGGTTGTTCCAAGGATTGTTGTAAGGGCATACGTAGTTGTTTCCGTTTGGCGTCGAGTAGACCCAGTAGCTAGAGGCCGTTCCGCCGCCGGAGTAGTAGGCCGCTTTGTAATACTCGTTAACGGTCGGCAGCACCCATGTCGCCGTGCTGCTTCGGGCCGGCACTGCCATGAGTTGCGCGTCGCTGGTTGCGCCGCTCATGAGGTACGTGCCCGTCTCCGTCGTGCCCGGTCCTTCCGGGCCAATCTGCTCGCCGTTCTGTAGCCAATTGACGAAGCGGGCCGCGTCGCCCCACGATACGTCGAATACGGGCATACTGCCGTTGTTGTCCTTGACCGAATAGCTGTATCCCGCCGACGTGCTCGTTTGGATTATGCCCGACGTATGAACGGCCGTCCCCATGCTGGCGTTGTAGAGCCCGTACGGGTCGCCGCTGGTTGCGACCGAATTCAAGAATTGCGTGTACTGCGCAACGGTAACATCATATTCGCCGATTTGATAGACGTAAGGCACTGCGCCATACGCGGTGGCAGGGTCGGGCAAATTTCCCGGATCGCCCACCGTGACCAGGCTGATTTGCACCGGCTGCGCGAAGGCCGCGCCGCAGAGGAGCGCCAGCGCGGAGAAAGTTGTCGTAATCCGCCGCGTAAGATTCGCGGCGGCAAGTGGCGTTGTGGATGTCATTGGATGTTGGACCTCAAGCCAGGTGAATTCCCAACGGAACTCTCGCCCCCGCTCGCCGCCCCGGTGGTGCGGCGCGTCCATCCAGCTCCGCGGCAATTTCCAATCCGGCCCCGCGCAGTTGCCAGCGTCGAAACGAAAACCATCCGAGCATTGCTTGCCGCCGGGAACCGCTGCTCGTGTCGAATTATCTGCCTGCAACATAACAATTCTCGGCGTTTCTGTCAATTGTGTTGCGGCAATTCGTCCCCAATTCTTGCCTACGTGACCTCAGATTTACCGCCAAACAGCGGGGCTTTGGGGAGTTAGAATTACGTTGGCATCCAACCTCCATAATTCGGAGGCCGTTCGTTCTGGTCAAGAGTTTCGCACGCACTTGCGACGAAGATTTCTTCGTCTTCAGGCAGTTCCCGCTCGGACACGCCTGATTCCGCAGCTAGAAGTGTGTTAACTGCCGTTTATAAACATGTCTTATTGCGAGAAACGCGGGCGCGGGGAAGCGCAACTTGTTCAGTGTATCGCGATGGGCGCGCTTCCCCGCTGCGAGAATACTCCAGTTCGCCCGGCGATGTCCCGATCGCGAGAGTGTCCTGTTAGCCCTCGACTAGACCTCCGCGGCGCTTGAACAAGCGGCATGATCGGCGGCCAGCTCGGAACTGCGGCGATTGTAAGGCCAACCTGCGGTCACAATTCCGCCGCGTTCCATGCCGGGCCAATCGCGGCCGGGTTCCAGGTGAAGACCGCGGCCCGCAACGGAGAGACCGGCAGGCTCGAAAACAGCAAGGGGCGCAGGCGGCTGTAATCCCGTGGGGGCCATCTCGGCGGAGCGAGATGAGTAGGTTGGCGCGGACACACGCGGACCGGGCGTGCTATTTGGCCAGCGAGACGGCACGGTTCGCGCGCTTCCTTACCCTCTCATTTTTTCCGAAAAGGCCTTTATAACTGAGGAAGATTATACCAAGAGGGTACGAACAAGGCGAATCTGCTCGGCGGCCGGAGGTGGCCTTCTGCCGCCCCGCCGCAGCGGCTTCGCGACACGGACTCGCAGATCCAGACGAGCTAGATGGGTCTATTGCGCCGGTTTCGTCTGTTAGGCATTAGTCTCAATCTCCCCCGCCTGCCAAGTCCAGTAGCGGTAATTGTGCCCCGGCAAATGGAATGCCAACGTGGCCCCCGACAATTCTGTCAAGGGAATGAATAGCAGTTATTTTTCGTGACTGCGGATCGCCCTTTGCTACAATAGAGGTGGACCCGGACAAGACACGGCGGTCGGTCTCGCTTCCGGGCAGAGGATTCATCCCTTTCTTTGAACAGCAGAGGCACTTTTACGCCCAGGGTTGCCGATCGCCCTGGGATTGGAGATGAAAAATGGCAAATGTCGAGAGCAAAGCGAACAAGTCCCACGAGCGGCCCGCGACCCTCCGAGAGCTGCGGCAGAGCGGCTGGCGGTCGAAAAGCGTCAAACGCGAGGTCTACGACAACTTCATGCGGATGCTCGCACGGCAAGAAGACCTTTTTCCCGGCATCATCGGTTACAATGACACCGTCATTCCGGAGATCAACCTGGGGCTGATCGCCCAGCACGACATGCTCTTTCTCGGCGAGAAAGGGCAGGGCAAGAGCCGGCTCATGCGGCTGTTGACGCGGTTCTTGGACGAGGAAATCCCCTACCTCGACATTTCCGGCTGCCCGGTCCACGAGGACCCCCTCAATCCGATCACCAGCATGGGCAAACGGCTGGTGGCCCAAAAGCCGGACGCGGAAATCCCCCTCGGCTGGTGGCCGCGCGAGCAGCGCTACGCGGAACGCTTGGCGCCGGGCACGAAGTTCGCCGACATTATCGGCGAGATCGACCCCGCCAAACTGGCGGCCGGCACGAGCATGTCGGCCGAAGAGGCCCTGCACTTCGGCCTTATCCCGCGGATGCACCGCGGCATCTTCGCGGTGAACGAGCTGCCGGAGCTGGACGAGCTGGTGCAGGTCGGCCTGTTCAATATTCTCGAAGAGCGCGACGTGCAGATCCGCGGCTACCCGATCCGCTTCGACATCGACGTGCTGATCCTCTTCTCGGCCAATCCTTCGACCTACAACCGCAGCGGCAAGGTGATCCCGCAGCTCAAGGACCGCATCGGCACGGTAATCCACACGCACTATCCCAAGGAGCGGCAACAGGGCATCGAGATCATCGAGCAGGAGGCCAAGGTCGAACTCGGCGGCGAGTTCCCCGTCGTCGTGCCGTACTTCATGCGCGAGATCATCGAGGAGATGAGCACCGTCGCCCGCAAGAGCAAGTACATCGACCAGCAGTCGGGCGTCAGGCGCGGTTCAGCATCGCCAACTACCGCACGATGGTGGCCAGCGCGCGGCATCGAGGCGCGATCCTTTGCGAGCGGCCT
Organism: uncultured Planctomycetia bacterium; assembly: GCA_963780045.1. GTDB lineage: Bacteria > Planctomycetota > Planctomycetia > Pirellulales > Thermoguttaceae > JANXQG01. The sequence continues at coordinate 1,378,744 of CAVZZZ010000001.1, forward strand.
GCCGTGCCGCGGATCAGCGATCTCGGCCACCTTTACTCCTCCTCGCTGGGCAAGCTGGAGCTGGACATGATGAGCAGCCACCAGATGTCCGAGCGCCAGGTGCTCGATGCGATCGTCGCCGAGGCGATCAAGAACGTTTTCGAGGAGTACATTGACCGCCACGGGCTGACCGAGATCGCCGAGATTTTCTCCCGCGGCGTGAAGGTGGAGGTAGGCGACTTGCTCCCGTCCTCGACGTATGCCGACCGTCTGAAGCGCGTCCCGCCGGCGTGGGACAAGGCCTTCGAGGTCAACGCCTCCAGCGACATGGCCGTGCGGGCGTCGTGCGTGGAGTTCGTGCTGGCCGGGCTGTACGCCACCGATCGCATTTCCCGCGCGCAGCAGCACGGGCGCATCGTGTACGAGATTACGTGAGGTCCAACATGCCTGCTAACAGAGCCATCGGCGGCATCATCCATACTTATCAGCGCTACGACCCCAAGAAGTTCCCCAGCCCGACGCAGCCGCCGCCGGACATGGTTTCCGGGGCGATGGAGCACATGCTCGCCCACGGCGGCATGCGCGAGCTTACCGAAGAGGAGCTCGCCAAGGCCATCCAGCTCGATCCCAGCCAAATTGCCGGGCTTGGCCCCAGCCTCGAGGCCCTCATGCAACTGCTCCGCGAACGGAAGCGAAAGATTCTTGAGACCTACGAAACCAAGAAGGTGAAAAAAGAGGCCGACTCGAACTTCCGCGAGCTGGCCCGGTCGATGAAACCGCCGAGCAAGCTCGAAGAGCGCTTCCGCCGGGCGGTGAAGGAGGAACAGCTCTACGACATCGAGCGGCTCTGGTACCGCGTTGAAGACGAACAGAGTCCCTTTGCCCGGCAGTTGGTGCAGTTGATCGACCGGCTGGGCGACAAGTACCAGGTCGACGAGTTGGCGGCCAAGTACGAGTTCACCGGTCGCACGCCGATGACCGTGCCGCAGGCCCTGGAAATCAAGGAAGAGCTGGAGGAGATCGACCGCCTGCTGAAGCAGCTTGAAGAAGCCGCCAAGACCGCGCAGATCGGCATCATCGACATGGAAGCCCTGGCCGAGTACGCCGAAGCGGGCGACATGGAGAAGCTCAACGAGTTGGCCCAAATGATCGAGAGATATCTCCGCGACCTGGCCGAGCAGCAGGGCCTGGAGAAGACGGCCCAAGGTTACCGCCTCACGCCCAAGGCATACCGGCTCTTCCAAGGGCGGCTCTTGGAACGGATTTTCGCCAACTTGCAGGCCGCGCGGACCGGTCGCCACCAGGGACCGATCGTGGGCGAAGGCGCGGTCGAGATGCAGCAGACCAAGCAATACGAATTCGGCGACTCGCTGGCGAACATGGACATCCCCGGTTCGCTGATCAACTGCATGTTGCGCGACGGGCCGGGGCTGCCGCTGCGGCTCCGCGGCGAAGACATCATCGTCCACCGCACCCGCAACACGCCCAAGTGCGCCACGGCCGTGCTGTTGGACATGAGCGGCTCGATGCGCTACGACGGTCTCTATATCAACGTCAAGCGGATGGGTCTCGCCCTGGACGGCCTGATCCGCAGCGAGTATCCGGGCGACTGGCTGCGGTTCATCGAAGTCTATACGTTCGCCAAGCTGCGGCAAGCGGGCGAGGTCGTCACGCTCATGCCCAAGCCGGTAACGCTTTACGACCCCGTCGTCCGCCTGAAGGCCGACATGAGCGACGAGCGGGTGAGCGAGATGCAAATCCCGCCGCACTTCACCAACATCCAACACGGCCTGCAATTAGCGCGGCAGCTCCTGGCCGGGCAGGACACGCCCAACCGCCAGATCATCCTCATCACCGACGGCCTGCCGACGGCGCATTTCGAGGGCAAGGATCTTTATCTGCTCTATCCGCCCGACTCGCGGACGGAAGAGGCGACGCTTCGCGAGGGCCAGCTTTGCCGCCGCGAGGGGATCACGATCAACACGTTCCTGCTGCAAAGCTGGTGGCAATCGAGCGAGGACGTAAAGTTCGCGCAGAAGCTCTCCGAATCAACCACCGGCCGCGTCTTCTTTACCGCAGGCAAGGATTTAGACCGGTACGTCGTCTGGGATTACGTGAAGCGGCGGCGGGATATTCTGTCGTAGACCGTCTTGTTCCGCCTGCGCGGTTGCGCGAAAACTGGCAAGATTTGCCGATTGATCCGGTTGTCGCAAGCGCGAAATTGCGGTTGTGCTACTTTTGTCAAACAGTCCGATTTCACGGAAAGCATCGGTTGTTCGCTTTAGGCTTGGCAAACCGTGCATGAAGGGGAAGGGATTCCAATAATGAGCACGACGCTTCCTTCCATGAGGCACTGGCTGGCGCTGTTGGCCGTCGCCGCGCTTGGGCTCTGCGGAAGCGGTTGCACCGGTCCACTCCAGTACATCCGCAACGGCTTCAAGGTCGGGCCGAATTACGATGGCGCCCCGGCGGCCACCGCGCCGCACTGGATCGACGTCAACGATGCCCGGATCAGCCAAGAACCGGCCGACCTAGCGCGGTGGTGGACCGTATTCCGCGATCCCGCGCTCGACCAGCTCGTCGACTGTGCTTGCCGCCAGAACCTTTCGCTTCGCGAGGCCGGCTATCGCATCCTGGAAGCCCGCGCACAATTGGGCATATCCGTCGGCAATTTCTTTCCGCAAGTTCAAACGGGGACTGCCGGCTACCAAAAGACAGTCAACAGCGGCGCCAATCCATTGACCTACAACGTGGGCGGAACTTTCGCCGGCACGATTACCCCGCCCGGCACGCCGGCCACGATCGTGGGAACGGGGCCGCTGACCCTGATACCCCCGGTAACGTACGAGAACGTCAACGTGGGGCTCAACATGGCCTGGGAGGTCGATTTCTGGGGCCGCTTCCGCCGCGCGATAACGGCTGCCGAAGACAGCCTGGAGGCCAACTGCGCCGCCTACAACGGCGCGATGGTCACGATGTTGGGCGACGTGGCCAGTTCCTACGTCGCGTTCCGCACCAACCAGAAACGGCTCGAGTTATTGGTGGCCAACGCGAACTTGCAGCGCCACGTGATGGAGGTCGCCAAGCGACGCTTTGACGAGGGCCAGTCGAGCGATTTGGACTACAACCAGGCCCGCAGCAATCTCGACCAGACCGAGGCCCAAGTTCCTCTGGTCCTCAGCGATCTTCGGGCGGAAGAAGTCCGCTTGTGCGTGTTAATGGGCATGCCGCCCATCGCGCTGGAGCCGCAACTCGGCGCCGCGCCTATCCCGGTCACGCCGAATTGCGTGGCTGTGGGAATCCCCGCCGATCTGCTCCGCCGCCGCCCCGACGTCTGCCGCGCGGAGCGGTTGGCCGCCGCGCAGGCCGAGCAAATCGGCATCGCCGAGGTGGACCTCTATCCGATTTTCAAGCTTAATGGCGATATGGGCTGGTCGGCCGCCAACACGTCGCACCTTTTCGAAAGCAATGCGTTCTACGGCACGATCGGGCCAGGCATCCAGTGGAACCTCTTGAACTACGGCCGCATCCGCAACAACATTCGCTACCAAGACGCAAAGTTGAAGGAGCTGGTTACCACGTACCAGCGGCTCGTGCTGCAAGCGTCGGAAGAAGTGGAAAACAGCATATCCCACTTCCGCTCCGAGCAAGACCGGGTCCAGAGGTTGGACGACGGCGTCCGAAGCATGCAACTGGCTGTGGAATCGGTCGTTCGCCAATACGAGGCGGGCGGCATCGACTTCACCCGCGTGTCGCAAGTCGAGCGCGAGCTCGTGCTAATCGAGGAGACGCAGGCCGTTGCCCAGGGACAGGTCGCCCAGGGGCTGATCGACATCTACCGGGCTTTGGGAGGCGGGTGGGAAGCGGGCGCGGGCCCGCAGCAAACCGGGCCAGTCACCGTGCCGGCAGCGCCAGTCGCGCTGCCGCCCGCGCCGTCGCCGCCGAAGGAAGAAATAGCTCCGCCGCCCCCGGCGCCCGAGCCGCCCAAGCCCGCACAGAAGTAGCTTTCCGCCATGAAACGGGTGCTGGTTACCGGGGTTTCCACGGGCATTGGTCATGCGACGGTGGCCGAGTTGCTGAAGCGCGGTTTTGCCGTTTTCGGCAGCGTCCGCAAGAATGCCGACGCGGAACAGCTTGTGCGCGAGTTCGGCGCTGATTTCACGCCGCTTTTATTCGACGTAACGCAGGAGGACCAGGTCAAAGCAGCGGCGGCGCAGGTTGCCGGCATCGCGGGTCCCGAGGGACTGATCGGACTGGTGAACAATGCGGGCATGTCCCGCCCCGGCCCGCTCTCGGAGTTGCCGGCCGCCGTCGTGCGGGAGCACTTGGAAACCAACGTGATGGGCGTCTTCCACGTGACCCAGGCCTTTCTGCCGTGCCTGCGCGCGCCCCGGCCGCACGCAGCCGCCGGGAAGAATCGTCAACATCAGCTCGGTGAGCGGACGCATCGCGTATCCCTTCATGGGCCCCTACGCGGCCTCCAAGCACGCCTTGGAGGCCCTCTCGGATTCGTGGCGGCGGGAGCTTATGCTATACGGCGTGGACGTGATCGTGATCGAACCGGGCGCCATCCAGACACCCATTTGGGACAAGGCTTCCGGCATATCGAGCGACTTCGCGACCACGGATTACGGCCCGATCCTGCAGCACGTGGACCTGAGCGGAGCCAAACGCACGGCATTGCCCGTGGAACGGGTGGTGCAGGTCATTTGCCGCGCTTTGGTCTGCAAGCGTCCCAAGGCCCGCTACGTCGTTCCCGACAATTGGTGGAAATACTGGTTTCTTCCCCGCCTTTTGCCGGACCGCTGGCTGGACAAGATGATTGCCCGCATGATGGGCTTGCAGCCAAAACGCGATGTCCAAGCCTGAACTACGCCCGTCGACTGCGCTAATCACCGGGGCCGCTCGCGGCATCGGGGCCGCCTTCGCGCGGCAATTGGCCGCGCGAGAGAAGCGGCTGATTCTTGTGGACAAGGATGAGGCCGCACTGGCCGCGCTGGCCGAATCGCTGGCCGCCGCGGGGGGCGCGGAATTGGAACCGCTGGCGGCGAATCTCGCGCAGACGGAAGACCAGGATCGCGTCGTCCAGCGGATCGAGCAAGCAAACGATCTGCGGCTGTTGGTCAACAATGCCGGTTTTGGCGATCCCAAATGGTTCTTCGAACAGGATGCCCAGTTGCAACGAGACATGCTGCAGGTCCACGTGGTATCTCCGGTCAGGTTCTGCCGCGCCGCATTGCCGCGGATGGTGGAAGCAGGGCAGGGCGATATTGTCAACGTCTCGGCTATCGCCGCGGAGCTGCCGGTAATCTGCAATGTGATGTACGGCGCCACAAAAGGGTTCTTGCGCAGCTTTTCGGAGATACTCCGCATGGAATGCCGCGCGAAAGGTGTGAACCTGCAACTGCTGTGTCCGGGCTATACGCACACGAGCTTTCACGATACGCCGAGTTACGCGGAATCAGATATGACTCGCGTGCCCCGCTGGATGTGGTCCTCTGCCGACGATGTGGCTGCGGCCTCGCTGCGCACTCGCCCGGCGCAAATTCTTGTGCGTTCCCGGCGCCGTCAATCAATTCGTCGGCTTCCTTCTCCGCTCCCGCGTAGTGCCGCTGTGGATCGTTCGCAGAATACTGACCTAGCCGCGCTGCTAGCGCAGCTATCGCGGAGCGAGCGCTCTAGCCGATTGTTTTGGCATGCGCGGATTTCACCGTTGCCGGACGCAACGGGCCGCGCGTGCCGCTCCCTCGCTTCCACATAGGCAGAAATTACTTGCCGTAGTCTGACGACGCGAGTAGACTGGTAAGTCGTTCCGGGCGGCTTGGTGGGGGATTCTCTCGATTATGCGGGGCTGCCAAGTAACCGATTTGTGTCAATTCGCAACGCGTTTTTTTGGAGGTTTGACGATGAATTCGCTTCCTATGCTCTTGCAACCGCGCCGGCTGTGGCCGGCCGTTCTTGCGCTTTTGGCAGTGGCTTCCGTCCGTTGTGCAATGGCCACCGAATACGGGGCCGCCTTCAGCGGCGCGTGGAGCAATCCGGCGAACTGGGTGCCGGCGGGCGGTCCGCCAGGCGCGAATGATGGCGCGTACATTGGCAGTAATCCAAACAACTTCAACGAGGGGGCCGCATTTGCCAGCATCACGCTTAGCGGTCCGCAGTCGGTGTATAACCTCGCGCTGGGATACGGCCCGGCCAGCGGCGGCACGCTCGATTTGGCGGGATACCCGCTGACGGTGGCTACGACGATCGCGATGGGAGAGTTCGGCGGGGCCGCTACGATCGTACACAACGGCGGCTACTTCACCACGGCCTACCTGAGCGTTTACAGCGGCAATTCGCTCGCCTTGGCCGCCAGCGACTCGATCACCTACATCGCCGCGGTCTCCGACGGCTCGCACCTGACGACTGCATCCAGCTACAACTTCTCCACCGCGCTCGGTTTGACCGTGGATACCGGCAGCACGCTGACTTTGGGCTCGTCCACGTCCTTCGGCGGCACGCTGGATCTAGAGGACAGTTCCACGTTGGACATGGGAAGTCACCCGTTGTCGGCGACCGTGGTCAATCTCGCCTGGAACGATCTGCAGCCGGTCAACGTGATCAATCGCGGCCCAATCACCGCCACGTATCTCCAAGTCGCCGCGCAGCCGTTCAGTCTCATTCCCGCGGATGCGGTGACACAACTGGACTTGGCAAATAGCGGCCAGGTGACGACCGCGGCCATCGGCAACGTGGGCAGCAGCGTGTCGCTCGTCGACGGCGGCCTGTTGACCCTCGGAGCGTCGATGTCGCTCAGCGGCGGTTTCGACGAACGGGACAGCGGCACGGTATTTAACATGGCCGGCCATCCGCTCTCTGCCAACCAGGTCTTTTTCGGCTGGTACGACGGACAGCCCGTCAGCGTGATCAACCGCGGACCGATCGCGACCCCAAACCTCTACGTCGCCTACTCGACGTTCAACCTCAGCACGTCGGACGCGGTGACGAACTTCAATCTGAGCGCTGGCACGACGGCCCTGGACAGCGGCGTCTCCGTTTCCGCATTGAATCTCTCCGCCAGCGGGCTGGCGACGACGAGCACTTCGGGCAATGTCACCGGGAGCGTGCAACTCCTCAGCGGCAGCCTGCTGACCCTTGGGGCCTCCATGGCGCTCAGCGGCCAGCTTGACATGCGCGACTCGGGGACGACGCTCAACATGGCCGGGCATCCGCTTTCCGCCGAAACGGTCTTTCTCGGCTGGTACGACGGCCAGCCGGTTTCGGTGATTAACCGCGGAGCCATCGCCGCGTCGAACCTCTACGTCGGCAATGAGACCTTCAACCTCATTCCCAGCGACGCAGTGACGAACCTCAACCTGAGCAGCGGCACCATGTCGACCGCCGCCGCGGGGAACGTCACCAGCAGCGTCAACGTCGAATCCGGAAGCAAGCTGACGCTGGGCGCTAACATGCTCCTCAGCAGCGACCTCAACCTGCAGGACACCGGCTCGACGTTGGACATGGGCGGCAACACGTTGACCGCCAACCAGATCTTCTTGGGGTGGTATGGCAGCGGCGTCACCACGCTCGTCAACCGCGGGCCGCTGATCACGCCCAATCTCTACGTCGCCGACCAACCCTTCAGCCTCGCGCCCGCCGACTCGGTGACGAACTTCTACCTCTATGACGTCAGCGGCAGCACGCTCGGCAGCAACTCGGTCTCCTATCTGCAGCTCACCGGCAGTGCGGCCTTGACCACGACGACCACGGCGAACGTCACGAGCCAAAGCGACGTCGAATCCGGCAGCAAGCTGACGCTCGGCGCCAACATGGCGCTGAGCGGCTACCTCAGTCTCCAGGACACCGGCTCGACGTTGAACATGGGCGGCCACACGCTGACCGCCAACCAGATCTTCTTGGGGTGGTATGGCAGCGGCGTCACCAGCCTCGTCAACCGCGGGCCGCTGGTCACGCCCAATCTCTACGTCGCCAACCAACCCTTCAGCCTCGCGCCCGCCGACTCGGTGACGAATTTCTATCTTTCCAACGTCAGCGGCAGTACGCTCGGCAGCAACACGGTCAGCTATCTCCAGCTTACCAGCAGCTCATCGCTTTTCACAACAGAGACCGGAAACGTAACCAGCAACATCGACGTCGAATCCGGGAGCAAGCTGACGCTGGGCGCCAACATGCTCCTCAGCGGCGACCTCAACCTGCAGGACACCGGCTCGACGTTGAACATGGGCGGCCACACGTTGACCGCCAACCAGATCTTCTTGGGGTGGTACGGCAGCGGCGTCCCCACGCTCGTTAACCGCGGGCCGCTAGTCACGTCCAATCTCTATGTCGCCAACCAACCCTTCAGCCTCGCGACTGCCGACTCGGTGACGAACTTCTATCTTTCCAACGTCAGCGGCAGCACGCTCGGCAGTAACTCGGTCTCCTACCTGCAGCTTTCCGGCAGCGCGGACTTGACCACGACGACCACGGCGAACGTCACGAGCCAAATCGACGTCGAATCCGGCAGCAAGCTGGCGCTGAGCGCGCAACATGGCGCTTAGCGGCTACCTCAGTCTCCAGGACACCGGCTCGACGTTGGACATGGGCGGCCACACGCTGACCGCCAACCAGATCTTCTTGGGGTGGTACGGCAGCAGCCCGGTCAACGTGGCGCGGCCGGGTCCAGTGGCGACGAACTTCCTCTACGTCGGCAATGGCAGTCAGGTCGCGCTGCTCGCCCCGGCCAGCAGGGTCAACACCCAGATTGAGCTTTCCAACAACTCCGTCCTCACGCTACAGCAGCCCAGCGGCCAGTTCACCGGCCTGACGTTTTTCGGCGGCACGGCCAGCGAATTGAACATCGACAACACGAGCGAGCTGCAGCTTGCCGGTTCCAACAGCGGACCGAGCTGGCTCTTCCGCTGGCAGGACCCGTCCGGCGGCGGCACGTGGGTGAACACGCTCACCGGCTCGATCGCCGCCGGGCAGGTGGCGGTCTCCTCGACCGCGGGTTATTCGGTCTTCGATTTCGAGGGCTACACGTACGTGGCCACGCCCAGCACCCTGATTTGGAACGGCGGCGGGGCCAACAACAACTGGGGCACGGCCGGCAATTGGAGCGGCACGACGCCCACTGCCGGCCATTTCCTGCGTTTTGGCCCGTTGGCTGCCGGCGGCCACACGGCCAACAGCAACAACCTCGCCGCCAACACGCTCTTCTACGGCATCTTCTTCGATAGCGCGGCGCCCTCTTACAACTTGCAAGGCAACGCGATCGAGCTGGAAGGGAGCGTGCTCAATCAAAGCGCGAACAATCAGGCGATTGGATTGAACATCGAGCTTGCGCCGGGCGACGGGGCCTTCCCGGTCGGCCTCTTTGACGCCGGCGGCATGACGATCACCGACTCCGGCTCCATCAGCGGCGCCGGCATGGCCCTGACCAAGGTCGGCAGCGGCACGCTCGTCCTCAGCGGCAGCAATACGTACAGCGGCGGGACCTACGTGACCGGCGGCAAGCTGGTCGTGACGGCCCCTGACGCCATTTTGGACGGCTCGAACCTGTACCTCGGTGCGAACGCCGCCGCGGCCTTCGGCACGGTAGTCTCCGCCGATTCGACGCCCGCCAGCGCGTCCTCGCCCGCGCCGGTGCCGGAGCCTTCCACGCTGGCGCTACTCGCGGCCGGCGTCTTCGTCCTTCTGAGGCGTCCGTTCGTTGCGCGTTTCGCGCGCTGCGCCAAGGGGGGCTGACGCGCGTAGTACTCGGTACCCAGTACGCAGTGTCGAATGCGGCGCATCGAACGTCGTGAACCGGGTACTGCGTGCTGTGTACTGATTGACGCTCCGAGTGCCGTCACCCCACAAAGCTCCCGCTGAGCCAGGGGACCGCCTACTTCTTCTCCGCTTTCTCCGGCGGCAGCTTGAACTTTTCAGGCTGCTCCTTGATTACGCGGCGGAGCCAGGCCTCGGGATAGCCAACTTCCTGATAGGTTCCGGTCGCGTCGCGGACGTAGCCGTCGTTGTATTTGACGATCAGGTGCCCGGCCAACTCCCGCCAGCGGACGACCGTCTGCTCGGCGTGCATCACGGAGTAGTCGGTCAGATAGCGGGTCGCCAGATTGGGGCTGGTCTTGTAAAGTTCCAGGGCCGTCTTCTCGACCGCCGGCTGCAAGGCGAGGAAGTTCGTCTCCAGGTCCTTCTGACAGGCCGTTATTTCCGGCGCCATCATCGACCACTTCAAATAGGCGTAGTTCGTCACGAGGTTGAACGTCCACCAGGCCGAGTCGAAGGTGAAATTGCGGTTGCTGCCGCGGACGTAGCTCTTGGGCAAGGCGTCAATGCAGGTGTACAGCGGCACGAAGCAACTCGTGAAAGTATCGTCCACGCCGTACCAATAGAGGCCGCCGACCGCGCTGGGCATCCATGACCGCGACTGCGCGATGAAGCTGAAGGCCGTCTGCTGCGTCGAGATGGGCCGCTCCCAAACATAGTCCGCGCCGTCTACTTTCCACTGCAACGGACGCCAGCGGCTGGGCGTGCCAAAGGGACCGGCGTCGACGCCTTGTGTCATGTCGTATTCCGTGCCCTCGTAATGGTCGCGCATCAAGGCAAAAACGCCGGCCACGGTGAGCTTGGAGTCGGGCGGCAGCCAAAGCGGATAAGGCTGTGCGCCGGGCTTGGAGCGGTGGAAGTCGGGCGAAAGGTGCTTTGAAGGCGCTACCCGCCGCAGGATGCTCCACACCCGCGTTTCGCAAATTCGCCGCAGCATCGGCGTGGCTGCGCCGTAGGCGTCGCAAAAGCGGAACGGTGCGCCCGACTTGGAATCGTACCAGCCGCGGTTCTCGGCGAAGCTCTGCACGTTCGCGCTGTAAAGGCAATTCGCCGGATCGTTCTGCGTAATCTCGCCGATCCGCGACGAGTTGGCGGTGCAGGAGACCTGGCCGTCGGGCACGCGGACGGCCGCCCAGATCGCGCCTTTGCCGCCGGGCCCTGTTCCCAACATCTCGAGGATCCACGCCTCTTGCGTGTCGCCGATGGAAAACGATTCGCCCTCGTCGCCGTAGCCGTACTTTTCGACAAGCTCCGTCATCACTGTGATCGCCTCCCGCGCGGTCCTTGCGCGCTGCAAGGCGTAGATCATCAGCGGCTCGCAGTCCAGCAATCCCATGGGATTGTGGAGTTCCAAGCGGCCCCCGAACGTCGTTTCGGCGATTGCCAACTGATGTTCGTTCATGTAGCCGAGCATCTTGTAGGTATGCGGCGCCTGCGGAATCTTGCCGGGTGGCGCTTGTCCTTGGCGTCGCGCGGGGGGATATCGATCATCTCGCCCGGCTTGTGGTCGGCCGCCGGAACCAACGGCAATTCGTTGTAGAGACCAAGCAGATCGCAGGAATAGGTGATAATCACCGAGCCGTCGGCCGACGCGCCCTTGGTGACAAGGATGCTGGTGCAGGCCGTTGCGGGGGCGTAGCCGCCAAGAAGCAAGAGGGAAGCTAGAAAGCAGGGGGTGAGTCGTTTCGTGGGCATTATGGCAATTTGAGGGGCATGCGATGTTTCGATAATCCACCACTATAGGGATAGGTTCCCGGCGGGTGGTTGTCAAGCAAGGAGCGTTTGCCGCCCGACGGCCGGAAACGGATGAGGGATTAGAGATGAGGGACGAACGCCAACTCATCCCGCCTTGCGGTAGCTCAGCGGATACCCGTCGGGGTCCTTGCCGCGGAGCCGCCGCCACCAGACCTGCCAGCATGGCAAACTGATGGTGCAAATGAAGATCTTCCGCATTTGGCCCGGCGCAGACGCAGGGGGCGGACACCGTGCCAGGAATGGGCCGTGCGCTGGAATAGGAGGCTGCCGTTCCCGCGGGTCTGCAGGGCCGCGGCAACTTGAAGCTCGGAGAAATCGGGCCGCGAGCGGCGATCGAGCCGTCCCTGGTCGTCCATGATAAGAAACTGGCCTCCCCAAGCCGGATCCCAGTCTTCGTCCGTGTTGAAATAAAAGATGTGCGTGGCGAGCTTGCGCTGCGCGTCGCAGTGCGGCGAGACCGCGCAGCCCTGCCAGGAGTAAAACCAATGGAAGGTCGGCAGCAGGCGCCGCGTGTTGCGAATGCCGCACATGCGGCCGACAAAAGCCAGATATTCCGGGCCGCGCAGCTCGGCGATGAAATTATCCCAAACTTGCGGCAGCGGCATTCCTGGCTGGTATTGGAGTGACAGCCGGTCGTGCCCCGCTCCGCCGCACGCCGTTTTTGAAAAGTCGACGCGGGTGAACGTCGAGCACTCCGGAAGCTCTGCGCGAAGACGCGCGTGGCCTTCCGCAGTCAAAGTGTCTTGAATGTCTGCCCAGGGGTACGGACGCTGCTGTCGAAACGCGGGGGCAGACAGGCCGTCAAGCGCATCGAGGTTCAAGTATTGCACGGCATCCTCCTTGAGCACCGTGGAATCGAGTAGCGCAGTATAGCACCGTCGCCCGGCTTGCGGTACAGCAGTTTCTTATGTTGGCAGCCGTACGTCGGCTGTCTGCCGCGGGCTGCCTGCCAGGATTTTTTCGTACAATGCCAGCGTTTCCTGCGATTCGCGCCAGGCGGCGTACCGCTCGTACACTGCCTGCTGACCGCTGTGGCCGCACCGCGAAGCCAGTTCCGCATCCGTCATCATTCGCAGCAGTGCGGCGACCATCTCGCCGGGCTGTTGGGGATCATAAAGCAGGCCGCCGCCCGTGTCGGCTGTCAACTCGGAAAAAACACCATAGTTCGGCAGCACCGTCGGCACGCCGCACGCCCAAGCTTCCAGTGCCGGCAGGCCCTTGCTCTCTCGGAGCAGGCTCGGCAAGCAGAGCACGTCCAGCGACTGCAGGAAGGCGATTTTGCTTGCCCGGTCCAACTCGCCGACGTATTCGAAGCGACCCGCCTTGCCCGCGCGCCGGGCCATGCGGAACAACTCGTTCAGGAAACGGCGATCCGCGCGATCCAGGTATCCGGCGAGACGGACGCGATACGGCGGCAGGCTGGGCGACTTGTCCAACTCGGCCATTGCCGCCAGCAGCAACTGTGGTCCCTTGTCCTCGCAGATGCGGCTCAGGAAGCCGACGGTCTTTATGCCCTTCTCCCCTCTCCCTTCTCCCCTCTCCCCTCCTACCTTCGGATACCCATCGAGGTTCAGCCCCGGCCGCATGACTTCGATCTTCTCCCGCGGCACACCCAGGTATTCGGCCATGAAGTCGGCGTAGTCGCGACTTAGGGCGATCACGCAATTGATGTCGGCGGCGCGGGCACGCAACTCGGCCATCGCCTGGTCGTAATAGGGTTGGGGAAGCTTTTCCAGGAAACCGTCTTCGCCCGTCAGCGTAGCGACGATCGGCACTCCCAGCCGTTCTTTGATCGGCCGGGCGAGGCCGGCGAGCATGGCGTTGGAGAGATGGACGATGTCCGGCCGGATGTCGGCCTGAAGCCAATCCAACAGTTGCGCGACGTCGCCCTTCAACGGGCCGTCGTCGCCGCGAAACATGGCGAGCGCCAGTCGGCCGAGATGTTCGGGCCGCGTGCTGCCGCCCATTCGCGCGGCCCAAGAGACGAGCCACGGCCGATCGACCAACCGCCGGACGAAGCCGGGCATCCGGCGCCACCAGGGCATGGTTTCGTCGAGATAGACGTTGATCCCGCCCAGCGCGAGATGGTCGACCGCGATGCTCTCCTCATCAGTGCGCAGGGGCGTATAGAGCGGGGTCAGCAGCACGTCGGCCCCCGTCTTCCGCAGCCCAGCGGCGAGCGTATTGCCGTGCATGCAGCTTCCGCAGTACATCGGCCCAGCGCCGGCGATCAGATGGACGATTTTCATAAAACAAACAATCTCGCGCAAGGCGCGTAAGGCGCGAGGCGCAAAGAATCGGACTGTCAGTCTCCCCTTTGCGCTTACGCGCCTTGCGCGAGGTTCTTATTCCCTATTCTTCGAGTTTGTTTACGAGCCGTGAAATGCCATTCTTGATCAGCTCGACACCGAAGTTGATCAATAGCCCCAGACGCCGGTCAGCAAGCCGAAGATACGTGATAAGAATCTTCCTATGCACCGGCGCTACGGCTTCGATCGATTTCAACTCAATGATGACGCAGTGCTCGACGATCAGGTCTGCCCGGAAGCCCAGGTCCAGCTTGATACCATCCCACTCCAAGGGAATCCCGACATGCTTTTCCACGTGTAGCCCTCGTTTCTGCAATTCGTGCATCATCACGGTTTCATAGACAGACTCCAGTAGGCCGGGTCCAAGCTTGGTGTGTATATGATATGCCACGTCAACTACGATCTTGGCAACTTCGTTCTCGTGCATAAACCGTTTCCTTATGGCAAAGTTAAAAGAATCTCGCGCAAAGGCGCGTAAGGCGCAAAGAATCGGACCATCGGCCTTCCCTTTGCGCCTTTGCGCGAGTATTTTAGCAGGAGATTACGGTCGCGTCTCGCCCAGCAGCCCGGTATCCAGCATCTTGAGTACGAGCCGCTTCACCAGGGGACAGGCTGCTGGCGCGGCGTCGCCGCCGCGTTCGAGGACGACGACGATTGCGTAGCGGGGCTTGTCAGCGGGAAAGTAGCCCGCGAACCAGGCATGATCCGGCTGGTCGTCGCCAGCCGCCGCCGAGCCGGTCGCGCCGGCGATCGAGACCGGATCGAGATAGAGCGTGTCGTGGGCTGTTCCCTCTTTGTCGGCAACCGTTCGCAACAGTCCTGCCCGGATGGCGGCGAGCGAGGAATAAGTGAGACCGGGAATGGGACGCGGTTGAATCTTCTGCGGGACGGGCTTGGAAGTCGATCCTACATGCAGCACGTGCGGCGTGACCAAGAGCCCGCCGTTGCCCAGCGCGGCCATGAGGCGAACGACTTGCAGCGGCGTGACCGTGAGCGCGCCTTGGCCCACAGCCATCGCCTGCGCGTCGGACGTGTGCCAGCGGTGGCCGGTCAGTTTGCGGATGTTGTCCGGCGAAGGCACAATGCCGCGGGTCTCGCCGGGCAGGTCGATGCCGGTCCGCTCCCCAAAGCCGAACCGCCGCGACCAGTCAGTGAGCGCGTCCGGCGGCAGCGACTCGGCATGGTGGAAGAAATAGATGTTGCAGTTCTCGGCGAGCGCCGCCGGCAAGCGTCACGTCTCCGTGGCCCGTGCCGCGGCTCACGAAAATCGGGCAGCGCTGCCGGTCGGGCCGGTCCAGATAGCCGCGGCAATGAAAAATCGCCGCCGGATCGAGGCTGGCCGATTCCAACAAGGCCGCCGCGGCGACCGTTTTGAAGACCGAGCCGGGCGGCAGCGCCATCTGAATCGCGCGATGGAAAAGCGGACTGGCCGGATCGCGGAGCAAAGGCACACGGCGCGAGGAATCGTCTCCAGCGAACGCGGCCGGATCGAACCGCGGGCGCTGGCGAGGGCAAGGATTTCGCCGTTGCAGACGTCCAACACGACAATCGCCCCGCCGGAAGGCTTGCGAGAATCGAATTGCATCGCCGCCCGCTTCAAGCCGCTATCCAGGAGCTCTTCGGCAGTTTGCTGCAGCCGCACGTCAAGGGTGAGCGTCACGTCGCTGCCGGGCACGGCTTCACGCTTATGCTCGGTCTGCAAAACGTGGCCGGCGTGATCGAGCGTTTCGACGGCGATACCTGGCCGCTCGCGGAGTTGTTCGTCACAGCGCTTTTCAATGCCGGTGATGCCGCCAACGTGTTCATTGCGATCTGTGAGATACCCAATCACGTGCGCGGCCATATCGCCATGTGGGTACGAGCGCCGCGTCAACCGCACGATGCGCGTGCCGGGGTATTTGTCGCCGTGCGCCTCGATTTCAGCTACGGCCGCGGCGGGTATGTCCTCGGCCAGGACGTGGTCGGATAGCTCCTCAGCAACCGTGACGGCCGCGGGCACGGCATCGCGGGCGGGCGCGAAGATGTCGTGTAACGCGGCCGAAATACGTTCGGACCATGAATCGCCGGTTTCCTGCCGCGGGGCGATGCTGGCCGCTTCCAACTGTCGTCGCCGCACGTCGGCCGCGATCCGCTCCACGCGCAGCCGCACCGCGCGGGCCTTTGCCTGCCATTGGGAAAGTTCAATGCCGCACAGCGCTGAGAGCCGCCGGTGCAGGTCGTCTCGCTCGCGCCGCACTTTTTCGATCTCCGCCGCCAGCCGCCGCGCGCTTCGCCGTTCGGCCTTCGGCAGCCGCTTGCGGGCGAGCTGATCAAGCCACGCTTGCCGCGGCGGGTCTTCCAGCCAGCGGTACTCGACCGCCACCGCCGCGACTTGCCGGTCGCAGGCAAGCACGGCTCCGTCGCGGGCCAGGATTCTTCCTCGCTGCGCCGGCAGTGGTTTCTCACGACGGATCGGCTGCAGTGCCTCCCCCCGAAACGCCGCGCCGTCGCTGAACTCGAGCTGGGCTGCGCGGCACCAGACGACTACAAGCAGCGCCGCGAACGTTCCGACGCACCACCGCATCCGCCGCCGCGGATCGACTACAGCGGACGCAGTACGGTCGAAACTCAGTTCTTGCCAGTCGGTCGGCATCAACGGCAAATCCTGAATCTCAGATTTCAAATCTCAGATTTGAGGCTTTAGTTCACATGGCTCGCTTGCCCGTTTTCGTAGGAGCTGAACTCGGCCCAAACGGGCAGGTGCGAGGAGATTTCCAGGGCCTCCTGGGGCGTGAGGTCGAGCTCGCGGACGGTGTCCAGCACACCCCAGCGGCCGGTATACTCGACCGTGGCGCGGCGGTCGAAGAGGATGTTGTCGCAAAGCCGCGTGCCGCGGGTCGTGGTGGGCACGCCGCCGACCGCGGCCGTCAGCCCAGGCAGGTTGTCGAGCCGGCCGAGATGCTCCGGGTCGGCTTCCAGGTCGCCCAGCAGGATGATGTCGTCCTCGCCGCGGACGTTGCCGTGATCCGCGCCCAAGCCCCGATCGCGCTCGGCCAGATAAATGTCCGCCAGCACGTTCAAATCTTGCAGGCTGCCCGGCGGATCGACCAATACGTTCACCAGCGCGAAGGTAAAGGCCTCGTTCGCGGGCGGGCCGCGGACGCGAAACTCGGCTACCAACGGGCGGGCGCGGAATGTGCCCGGCGGAACGCTGATCGAATGCACCGACGCATGATCGACTTCCACGGTTGTGGCGTCGAAAAGCATGGCGTTGCAAATCGCGTCGGCGTCTTTATCCTGGGCAGGGCAGGTGACGAAATCGTACGCTCGGCCGGTGGCGTTGATCTGGTCTTTCAACCGCATGAGCACGCCGCAGTTGGCCGAGTGGATGTTCTGAAGTGCCGCGACATCGAAGCGCGAGAGGATGCGGACCAGCGCCTCGCAGACCTTGGGATTGGCCAGGCGGTTGTCGTCCAGCCCGTCGAGATTGAACGCCGCCACGTGGACCGTCGGCCGCAGCGGCGCGGCGGGCGGCTGATCGCCGGCATCCTCGGCGGGCGCTTCGGTCTTTGCCGCGCGTGGTACGATCCGCACGTATTGAAAGCGGCCGTCGGCCGTGCGATGGACCTCCAGCGAAAAATGGGCCGAGGCGTACCATCCGCCCACGCCAAGCAAAGCGACCGTCGTTACCAGCAAGAGCCGTCCCATGATCGCGTAGCTTACCGGAAACGGCCGCTCCGTCGCTATGGCAATTTAGGGGTAATGGGTCAGCTTTCGGCCTTCTTTTCGCTGTGCCCCAAGTCCCGTTCCGGGGCGATCCGATCGCGAACGAGCTGTTTCAACTCCTTGATGTCGGGAAATCGGCCCTGTTCCTTGCGGGACCAGACAAGCTCGTCGTTGACGCGGATTTCAAAGACGCCGCCCGTGCCTGGCAGCAGGGCGATTTCGCCGATCTCCGCGGGGAACGTCGTTAACAACTCCTGAGCCATCCATGCCGCGCGGAGCATCCAGCGGCATTGGTTGCAAAAGAGAATTTCGATGCGGGGCTGGCGGGGCATGACAGGAGCCTTGCAGGCTGAAGTCGGGTGGTAGTAGAGCCTAGGCCGTGCGCTGGAATACTAAGTAACGACGTTCTCCTCTTCCGGCCGCGAGACCGGCTCGCCAGTAGCCCAGCGATAAAGCATGTCGGGGCAAAAGTCCACGTCGTTTGGCCATACGATCGTCCCCAACTCCGGGTTAACGCGCACCTGCCGGAAGTACGCGGGGTCTTCCAACGCCTTGAACACGCCACCCCGCCCGATGATTCGTTTCGACAGATCAACGGTGCCGCGGACGCCGTCGGCGAACGTCAACTCAAGGCGGTAGGCGTCGAGGGTTTGCACGCCGGTAACCGTTGCACATTCGGTCGTCATGGTGATTCTCCCTATCGCAATGGATCGATTCTCGTCGTCGGCTGCCCCATGGACCGCTGGCCCCACGCATTGAGCAATTCGACCTGGTGCAAAGCGGCCCACTCGGTCACAAGCGCCAAGGCACGCGGTGAAAGTTGCCCCTTCAGCAGACCAACTGGATCAATGCAAATCTGCGCCTTCTCGGAACCATAGATCGCATGGAAATGCGGCGGCGGATGATCATCGTAGTACATGGCGATCACAATTCCGAAGAAACGACTGAGTTCCGGCATCGGCTCACGGTCCTTGCCCTAGTGGCGTTTGTAGTATTCAGTTTCTCTCGCGCACAGGCAAAAGTCAATCCACCTTCGACTTCTATCATTGCGTTGAACTAGGTTTGCCCATTTCGATTCAGACGGGCGCCTCGACCGCTTCTTTGTCCAACGGCGCGCCGAAGGCGAACATCGCCCCGATCATCAGCACGACCGCCAGCACCAGCCAGGCGTTGTACGGTTCGTGAAACACCAGCACGCCCGCCACGGCGGCCAGCGAGACCTGTCCGGCGTTGGTGAGGACATTGATGTGCAGCGCGGTCGTCAATTGCAGGCCCCGAACCAAAGACATAAAGGCAAGAAGATTGCACACGCCGGCAAAGTACATCAACTTGTATTGTTCCGGCGGAGTAGCCGCCAGCCCTTTCGCGCCGTACGTCCAAAGACTCAACGGCCCCAAAGTCAGCACGCCGGACGCGGTGATGATCACGACCGCGGCGCTAAGGCTTGTGCCCGCGCCGGTGCTGTAACGCAAGGCTATCGCCAGCAGGGCATACACGGTCCCGCAAACGCCGGCCACGCCGATGGCGGCGGCGACCTGCCACGGAACCGGCAGAGTATTGCTACGCCCGTTTCGGCCGTCGCGGGCGAGCCGTTTTGCCGCTCCGTGGACGCCTGCGAGATTCCGTAGCCCAGCACCATCAAGGCGACGATCAAAAGCGCCAGCGCCGCGGCGTTCCGCGCGGAAACGCGCTCGCGCAAAAGCACCGCGCCGAGGACGGCTGTGGCAACCAACAGGAAGCCGGTGGTGGCCGGGATCATCACGGCCAGCCCGACGATGCTATAGCCCCACTGCGTGCCAATGTTGCCGATCAACTCCGTCGCCAGTCCCACGGCGATCAGGGCCATAAGCGGGCGCCCCGTGGGAAAGCCAATCTTTCGCCGCGCGATTTGCCAAGCCAGCCAGGGACCGACCGCCAGTACCGTAACGAGCTCCTTGTTGCAAATCGCCCAACTCGACGGGCACGACTCGCTGAGCTTTCTCATGCAGGCGTTGGCCGTGCTGTAGCCAATTATGGCAACGAGGCAGAACAGGGCTCCGGCCGCGGCGGGCGAACAGCGAAAGGGACCGATGGTTGTCGTCGGCGGGCTCATGCGGTCGGGAAGCGGGGATTGAGGGATGAAAGTTGAGGGATGAGGGATAACCAGCCGTTCGTCATGCGACTTGAAGGCAACGCTCAAGCCGCTGCAAGCGAGAAAGAGGTTGCTACCGTATTGCCCGAGCATTGGCGGTTTTTTGACGCAGCGACGGAAGCGGCCGTAGGGTGGGACAAGATCGCGTGGCGAGCGCAGGCCCACCATCGTCGATCTTTCCAGCGGCGTCCTGGTGGGCCGGCGCTCGCTTGAAGCAAGCTTGTCCCACCGTACAGGCTAGTGGCTGTCGTCCGCAGGCAACGGCTCGCTGCCGGCGATGGTCGATAGCGCCTGATAGGTGGCCAGGTCGATCGTTGCGGAGGTGAACTTCACGTTGCCGCCGCCGTAGGCGAAATTGGCCCCTGTAGGATGTTGGCTGGCGAACGCGCCCGTGGCGGAGGTAGGAATCGACTGCCCGGCAGCGGTGATCGAACCGGCGGACGCGACCGTAAGCTGCGTTCCCATGCCGGCCGCCGTATTAAGTGGATTCGTCGTCGAGCGCAGGCTGCTGAGATAAGCGATGGCCATCGGCCAACAGTTCATGGATGCGGCAGAGTCCGCGGCTATAGTCTCGCCAATGAAATACGTGCTGCTCAGGCCGTCGCGGATGTCGCTGGCGCGACGGGGAGTCAGATAGATGAACGGCCCGTTGTTGTAGTATTGCGGAATCTCCTGTGTGGTATCCATCGGCGTCGTAAGCAGCGGTGAGCCGGGCACGATCGTGCCGGTTGTGGACGTGCCCAGCACCATCGCGTAGTTGCTGGTCGTGGTAGGCTGGCTTAGCAGTTGGGGTACTAAGGTCGACTGCGAATAGTCGCTGGGGCAGGTGAACGCTTTGGGTCGCGAGGTCGTCAAGCCGGTACTGACCGGTGAGCCGGCAACGCTCGACTGCGTGTTCCAGTTGCTGGAGGCCGCGTCATTGGTCCTCGCCGGATAGAGAATGGTTGTGTTGTAATTGGACGTCGCCAGGCTATTGTAGAGCGTCGCGCCATCCATGTTGGGCAAAATGGCGACAAAGCCGCTCGCGGCCGAGGTTTGCGAGCCCGTAAATACCGTCGTGCCTTGCATGCATGGCGAGCCGTTATACGCATCGCAGCCCAAGCGGCCGGCCGGATAGCTCTGGTTGGCCGATTCGTAACTGGCGATCGCCGTGATGATCTGTTTGAGGTTGTTGGAGCAGGATGCGCGGCGGCCCGATTCGCGGGCCATGTTCACCGCCGGCAGCAATAGCCCGACCAGGATGCCGATGATCGCGATGACGACGAGCAGTTCAACGAGCGTGAAGCCGCGGCGTGGGCGCCTCCTGAGATCTGAGATTTGAGATTTGGGATTTGAAATCGCGCCTGCCATGATCAACACTCCCCCGGCCTGTCTTGCCCACGAGTACTATTGTATCGGAAATCGGCCGGGAATGGAATCTAGCTTGAACCCTGCCTCAGGCAGCGTTAAAACAATAACATGACGCCGCTGCCCGCCGATCTCGCCGCCGCCCGACACAGGATTGAGTCTGCCTACGACACAGAATTGCTGCGCGGGGCCGGGCATCGGCTGGCAGAACTGCTGGCGAACCACCTTTGTGCGGTCCAGTCGGGCAGCGGCGACGTGTTGCCTTGGCATCCGCCGGAAGAGTGCGTCCGTCTGGCAGCCGATTTGCTCAAGCCGGCTGCTGAATGTCCTGACCGACAGGCAGTTCTCGACCGGTTCGGCAGCCTGGTGCAGACCATGCTCGCACACGGTCAGAATCTGCACCATCCGCGATATATCGGTCACCAGGTCGCCGCATCACTGCCATTGGCTGGACTGATGGATGCGGTCGGCTCGGTGACGAACCAGGCAATGGCGATCTACGACATGGGCCCCTGGGCCACTGCCGCCGAATGGGCAATGGTCGCCGAGTTGGGGCGGCGGATTGGCTGGCGACCGGGCTCGTTCGCCGGCCTTGCCACCCACGGCGGCTCGCTGGCCAACCTCACAGCCCTGCTGACCGCCCGCAACCTCGTGCTCGGCGATAGCTGGATTTCCGGCTTCAGCCGGCCGACGGGTGCCAATGGCGCCGGCGCGCCACCCGTAATCGTGGCCCATGCGGACGCCCATTATTCCGTGGCTCGGTCCGCGGGCATCCTCGGACTGGGAACGCGGCACGTAGTCCGCGTGGGCCACGACGAGCGGCGGCGGATGGACCCGCTGAAGTTGGACGACACACTAACGGACTTGCGGCGGCGAGGGCATCCTGTTGTCGCCGTCTGTGCTTGCGCGTGTTCAACGCCCTTCGGGGCTTTCGACCCGCTGGAGGAGGTGGCCGACGTCTGCCGCCGGCACGAGGTCTGGCTGCACGTCGACGCGGCCCACGGAGGCGCCGCATGCCTCAGCCAGCGGTATCGGGGGCTCGTGGCGGGACTCGACCGGGCTGACAGCGTGACCTGGGACGCCCATAAAATGCTTTTCGTCCCCGCGCTCTGCGCGCTGGTATTTTACCGCGACGCGGCCCATCGTTTCGCCGCCTTCCAGCAAGACGCGCCGTATCTGTTCGATCCGGCCGCGCCGGGCATGGCCGATTACGACAGCGGGTTGCGGACCATCGAATGCACGAAGCGGGCGGCCGTCTTCGGCCTCTGGGGGATGTGGGCCATGTTCGGCCCGCAATTGTTTGCCGACCTGGTTGATGTAACCTTCGCGCTGGGCAAGACTTTTTACGAAAAACTGCTAGCCGCGGCGGATTTCGAGCCGCTTCACGAGCCGGAGTGCAACATCGTCGCCTTCCGCTACGTGCCACAGCGGCTCCGCAATGCCCCGGCCGACGTGTTGGGCCGGTTCCAGATGGACCTGCGGCGGCGGATCATCGAATCTGGCCGGTTTTACATCGTTTCCACCCAGATCGATGGCGTGGGGGCCTTGCGGGTGACGATCATCAACCCGCTGACTACCGCAGAGCACCTGGACGAGTTGCTGGAGACGATTAGAGAAGTGGGAGAGCAAGCTCCGCCAAACGAGAGAGGTGAACCGCCGTGAAGTCAATTCCGCACGAGCTTATGCCGACGAGGGCCGGGTTTAGGTGGTACCAGTACAGCCTTCGGTCACTATTGGTTGCAGTAACCGCACTCTGCGTGTTAATGAGCAAATAACGCAGTTGGCGTCCTACGGCAACTCAATTAGAATATTAGGGGATACAAGGAACTTTGCTATGGATCAGCTCCTTGGCGGGTATCAACTTGACAAGTCGGCGATCAGCGTATGCGAGTTGAGCGAGGAAGGGGATGACCGCGCCTTTTGGCATGCGCAGTCCCCCGAAGCCCGATTGCACGCGCTGGAGTTCATGCGACGGGTGATGTATGGAGATGCGGCTACCGCAAGACTTCAAAGACTTCTTGCAGTTGCTGAATGCGAATGGGGTTGAGTACATGCTGGTGGGCGGCTATGCGGTCGGCTACCACGGTTATCCACGCGCAACCGGCGATATGGATGTTTGGGTCGTTGCGACGCCCGAAAACGAGTCAAAGCTTGCCGAGGCGCTGGTCGAATTCGGATTCTCGCGAGAAACAATTGCTAGAGAGTTCAGCCTTCGCGCGAAAAAAGTGATTCGCATGGGCGTGCCGCCAGTGCGCATTGATTTGCTCACGACGCTTTCCGGCGTCGATTTCAACGAGTGCAGCCAACGAAGACTGAAACGGCCTCTGGATGGCGTTGAAACGCAGATTATCAGCTTGACCGACTTGAGAGCCAATAAACGGGCTGCCGGAAGGCCCAAAGACCTTAACGATCTGAATAATCTGCCGCAAGATTGACCACCGGCTCAAGCATGATTCTGCCCGCGCAGTTCCGGCAAGTTTTATCTTGCCGGAACCGCACGAGCTTAGTCCAGTTGAGAACAGGGCGGCCTCAGGCCACCGCCCCTTCCGGATCGGGATACCGGTAGGTATTCCCCTCGAAATTCCGCAGCACCAGGTCTTCGCCGTCGCGGCCGACGACGTAGTTGGGCAGCAAGGGAATCTTGCCGCCGCCGCCAGGCGCGTCAATGACGAAGGTAGGCACGGCGTAACCGGTCGTGTGGCCCCGCAGGCCGTCGATGATCTCCAGGCCCTTTGAGACCGGGGTGCGGAAGTGGTGGGAACCGGTGATCGGGTCGCACTGATAGAGATAATACGGCCGCACGCGCATTTTCAGCATGTTGTGCATCAACGACTTCATGGTCGGCACGTTGTCGTTGATGCCCCGCAGCAGCACCGTCTGGGAACCCAGGGGAATCCCGGAATCTGCCAGCCGGGCACACGCTTGATACGCCTCCGGCGTGCATTCGTCCGGATGCGTGAAATGGATGCTCATCCACAAGGGGTGGTGCTTCCGCAACATCTTGCAAAGCTCCCGCGAGATCCGCATGGGGAGCACCGCGGGCATCTTGGTGCCGATGCGGATGAACTCCAGATGCGGAATCGAGCGGAGGTTCGTGAGGATCCAATCAAGGCGGTCGTCGCTCAGCGAGAGCGGGTCACCGCCGGAAATGAGGCAATCGCGAATCTCCGTGTGGCTGCGGATGTACTCGAAGGCCTGCTTCAACCGGGCCTCGTTGGCCACCAGCTCGCCGGACCCGACGACCCGCGATCGCGTGCAATAACGGCAATAGGTCGAGCAGAAGTCCACCGCGAGAAGCAGCACGCGGTCGGGATAACGATGCACCAGCCCCGGCGTGGCGCTGTCGTGGTCCTCGCCCAAGGGGTCGGCCGATTCTCCCCGCACCTGCGTGAATTCGCTGGCGGTGGGGATGATCGTTCGCCGCAGCGGCTGAAGCGCGTCGTCGGCCGAGACGAGGCTCATGTAATAGGGCGTCGTGGCGACGGGCAGAATTTCGCCGGCTTTTTCCAGGCCAGCCCGCTCGTCGCCCGAGAGATTGAGCATCTTTTCGATCTGCCCGATGGTGCGGATGCGGCTGCGGGCCTGCCAGCGCCAGTCGTTCCACTGCTTGTCGGTCACGTCGCGGTAGAAGGCCTTGCGAAAGGCCCTGGCGCGGGGAGAACAGCGGGAAGGCCGGGGGGCAATTGCGACGGTAATCTCTTCGGAACGCCCATGAAAAGGGGCCGGTCGCAAGAGTTCAGGTCTACCGTGGGGTTGGTCAGGGCTGACGCGGGGCCAGAGACGCTGCTGAACCAACGAAGGGTGGTGACAAGGGCTGCTCTGGCCATAACTACCGGGAGGCTCTTCATCGACCTCCCCAGCCACACGGATACTGGGGGGAAGGGTCGAAGGGCCCCCGCTTGGGCCGCTGTATTCGGCGAACTCGTTCATTCTCTCAAAACTCCATGAGGGGCGCCGATCCAGACCTCCTGGACCTGGGCGTTGGCCTTAGTCGGCCGGCGGGCCGCATCTTTGATGCCGGCCCTGAGAGAGTCGCAATTGTTTTTCATACCATTCGGCACTGCGCGATTCTCTCTACAGCAATTTCATACCGGCGATGGAAAAAAAGTCAAGTCGAAATCGACTCGTGCGCCGAGATTCACGTAAGAATTTTCCGCTTGGGCTGCCGCGAACCCGCGCGAGCGATCGACGACTTAAACCTTGGGCCTTGGATTTCCGAGTCCCAAAACCCAAGACGCAGGACCGTCCGTCTAAGCTTGACAACCACCGCGGCGAACTTGAAAATGGGGGTCATGCGTCGCAATATGGTTGTCGCCAAGAGCCTGTTCTTCCTGGTAGTTGCAGGGCTGCTGCTGCCGGCGGCGATTTGCGTCGTCGTGGCACTGGCGGCGTTGCTGCACGTGATGGATCCGGCGGGCGCCCAGGCCCTGCGTTATATCGCTCTGGCAGGCGGAGTGCTTTGGGTAGTCGATTTGGTGGCTATCGTGCTCGTGCAGGCGCTTGCGGCGCTGTTTCCGCCCGACGAGGACGACAAGTAGGCCTCGTCTGCTGGAAGAGACTAACCGACGGACATAGTGGAGGATCGAACGTGTCCAGCACACACAGTTCAGGGGCCTACCTTCCGGTGGCTAGTGCGGATGGCGAGAACGAGTTGCACGCCCCGGCGCAACTGGCCACTCGACTCACGACCATGCCGCCGGACAAAATCATTTTTCCCCGCCGAATGCTCTATATCGAGGCGGTGCTTTACGTGCTGATCGCCGCGGCGTCGTTCGGCCTGGGCTATTTGGCCGCCCGCAGCGGCGGTGCCAAGACGGTCGGCAACGGCCCAGCAGCCGACACCGCCGAGAACCGAGTGCCTCTGAAAGGGACCGTAATGGTGAACAAGTCGGGCAAAAAAGAGCCCGACGCCGGCGCCATTGTAATAGTCTTGAAGTCGGATAAGCCGCACAAGTTGCTGGAGGCGGCGAAGTTCCGTCCCGCCGTCCCCCCCACCGGGCCAGACGAATCCGCGTTGCGGGCCTTGGCGGGTGATGGCGGAGCGGCGACGCGGGTTGGCGGCGACGGCCGCTTTACGCTTTTTGTTCCGCGGCCCGGTACTTATCGCATCCTGATCATCTCCGCCCACGGAATGCGCGAAGCTTTCCAGCCGACGTTGAGGTCCGATCTGAAAGATCTCGGAATCTACTTCGACGACCCCTCGGAGCTTCTGCAGGGGAGCCCGTACAAGTGGTACTCCAAAGACTTGCAGCCGGGCACAAAGCCAATCGAGGTGCTGTTCACGGAGTAATTCGCTTGAATAGCGGTCCGCCGTAAACGGCAGTGTCGCCAAGGATCTCTTCGATGCGGAGCAACTGGTTGTACTTGGCCATGCGGTCGGTCCGCGAGGCGCTGCCGGTCTTGATTTGCCCGGTCCGCATGGCGACAGCCAAGTCGGCGATGGTGGCGTCCTCAGTCTCGCCGCTGCGATGGCTGGTGACGGCCGTGTAGCCGTTGCGCCGGGCAAGCTCGATGGCGTCGATCGTCTCGGTCAGCGTGCCGATCTGGTTGACCTTGATCAGGATGCTGTTGGCGATGCCCTCGTCGATGCCGCGCTGCAGCCGCTTGGTGTTCGTGACGAACAGGTCGTCGCCCACGAGTTGGATCTTCTTGCCGAGGCGGTCGCTGAGCAGTTTCCAGCCCTCCCAGTCGTCCTCGGCGCAGCCGTCCTCGATCGAGCAAATGGGATAGTTCTCGACCCATTTGGCGTAGATTTCGACCAGCGCGGCGGCGGGGATTTCCTTGCCGTCGAAACAATAGGCCTTCTTCTCGGCGTTGTAGAATTCCGAAGCGGCCGGGTCCAGGGCGATAAAGGCTTGCTCGCCCAGCTTGTAGCCTGCCTTGCCGATGGCCTCGACGATCACGTCAAGGGCTTCCTGGTTGCTCTTCAAGTCGGGCGCGAAGCCGCCCTCATCTCCCACGTTGGTGGAGAGCTTTTTGTCGTGCAACACCTTGCGGAGGTTGTGAAAAACCTCGCAGCCGCAGCGGATGGCGTCGGCGAAGCTGGTGAAGCCCAACGGCATGACCATGAACTCCTGCACGTCGACGTCGTTGTCGGCGTGTGAGCCGCCATTGATGATGTTCATCATGGGCGCCGGCAGGAGCCGCGCGCCGACGCCGCCCAGGTAGCGGAAGAGCGGCTGGCCAGTATGGGCGGCCGCGGCATGGGCCGTGGCGAGCGAAACGCCCAGAATGGCATTGGCTCCCAGCTTGCTCTTGTTCTCGGTGCCGTCCAACTCGATCATCCGCTGGTCCAGCGCGGCTTGATCCAGCGCGTCCATGCCGGCCAACTCGTCGGCCAGCACGTCGTTGACGTTATCGACCGCCTTGAGCACGCTCTTGCCCAGAAAGAGCGCCTTGTCGCCGTCGCGAAGCTCCCACGCCTCATGGACGCCGGTGCTCGCCCCGCTGGGCACCGCCGCGCGACCGACGGAGCCGTCCGCCAATTCCACGTCGACCTCGATCGTCGGGTTCCCGCGGCTATCCAGGATTTGCCGGGCGTGGATGTCGAGGATTTCGGAATTCATGGGGCGGGTCTCCTATAAACGAAAGGCGAGAATTGGAAGCCGGTATTTTCGCCGATTGTGAAGACATTGGACAGTGGGGGAGAACGCCGCTTCCGCACGCGTCGCGGCAGGAGTATCATGGGAACTTAAGGATGCCGTTCCATGATCGACAGTCAAACCGGGCAAGAAACCTCGCGCCGCGCCGCGCCGCAGCCGCTGCCGGAAAACATCCGCAGCGTGCAGCCGGGCGGCGGCGTCTGCTACCGGGTGGAACTGGCTTGGGGCCATGGACGGCGATGGAGGCTGCGGACATTCCGGCCGGGCTACGTACGGAAGATGGCACAGCGGCGGCAAGGAAGCAGCGCGGGCTCGCCGCACGATATTCTCGATCCGCGCGACCTGAAATACTGCCGCAATGTCTGCGACTGTTGTTGGGACGCTGCCGCCGACGCGTTCCGATGGCGGCGCTCGATTCCTTTCGCGCCGTGGGGCGCGGCGGAACTTGTCCTGATGGGCGGGCCGCTCGCAATCGCGACGGTCCTTGCGGCAGCGCTTTTCCCCGCCGAGTGGAAGCTGCTTGCCGCGGCGCCGGCCGTGCCGCTGGCCCTGATACTCTATTTCTTTCGCAATCCGCGGCGGCGCGTGCCGCAGGAACCGGGCCTTTGGGTCGCGCCGGCCGACGGCACGATTGCCGAGATTGCGCCGGTCGAGCACGACGAATTCGTGGGCGGACCGGCAGTGCGGATCGGCATTTTCCTCTCGATTTTCAACGTACACTTGAATCGAGCGCCGGAAACCGCGCGGGTCATCGCCTTGCGCTACTCGCCCGGCGAATTCCTCAACGCGCTACGGCCGGAGAGCGCTTTGCGGAACGAGAACATGTGGATCGGCCTGGAAGAGGAGGCGCCGCCGCACCGGCGTTTCGTGGTGCGGCAGATCTCCGGCGCGATTGCCCGCCGGATCGTGTGCGACCTTCGGCCCGGCGAAGTCGTCCCGCGCGGGCACGTCTTCGGCATGATCAAGCTGGGCTCGCGTACCGAGTTCATCGCGCCGCAAGAACCGGGGCTGGAGGTTATGGTCAGAGTCGGTCAGAGAGTAAAGGCAGGAGAAACGGTGCTAGTAGAGTATAGAACTTAGCCGCGTGCGCTCTTGCTAGGCTCCAAGTTCCAAGCACTAAGATCTAGGTACTAAGACCTAAGAACTTTCTATGCGTCCCATCCGCACCTTCGCCATCCTGCCGACACTGTTCACGCTGGGCAACCTCGTGTGCGGGTTCTTTGCGATCGTCATTGCCTCGCGCGTGCCGACGCCGACGCTCGACCGCCTGGCGGCGGATCTGGCGTCCGACGCGGACAACTGCATGAGGAGCGCCTGGCTGATCTTCCTGGCGATGGTCTTCGACGCCCTGGACGGCTACATCGCCCGGTTGACGAATGCGGCAAGCGAGTTCGGCGCCGAGTTGGACAGCCTGTGCGATATGGTATCGTTCGGCGTCGCGCCGGCGTTTTTGTTAGTCAAGATGTGTCCGCACTTTTCCATTTTTCACAAGGAGGCGGTGTGGGTGATTGCCGCCTCGTTCGCGGGCTGCGCCGCCTTGCGACTGGCGCGCTTCAATGTCGACACCGACGACGAGGAGGAGCACATGACTTTTCGCGGGCTGCCGAGCCCGGCGGCCGCTGCGAGCGTGGCCGGGTTTGCCATCATGTTCGACACCCTGCGAAACCAGGAGCAACCGTTGAAATACGGGCCGCAGATCGACCTTGGCTTGCAATTCACGCTTCCGTTCTTCGCCGTTTTGGCTGCATTGCTGATGGTCTCCCGGGTTCCCTATCCGCATGTGGTCAACCAGGTCTTTCGCGGGCAGCGAACCCGACGGCACCTTGTCGGCGTGATTTTCAGCCTGGTTGCCGTGATGGCCTTTCGCCACTATTCTATATCGATCATCTGCCTGAGTTTCGCGCTCTACGGCCCGCTACGGTTCGCCTGGGAGCTTTTCGTGGAGAAGAAGCACCAGGAGGAGACGATACTGTAAAACGATCTTAGAACTTGGGTCTCAGTGCTTAGGTCTGAGTTCCAAGAACTAAGCTTTAAGCACCAAGGTCCAAGTTCTTTCCATGTTTTCCGGCATCGTTGAAGCGCTTGGTTCCGTCGCCGAGCTTCGTCCCGAACCGCCCGGTTGCCGGCTGACCGTCCGAGAGCCGCGGATCGCCGCGGAGACGGCGGTGGGCGACAGCATCTGCGTCAACGGCTGTTGCCTCACGGTGGTGGCCGTCGAGGGCGAGGCGTTTGCCTTCCAGGCCGGCCCGGAAACGCTCGCCCGCACGAATCTCGGCGAGTTGCGGCCGGGCAGTCCGGTGAACCTGGAACGCGCGCTGGCAGTGAACGGCCGGCTGGGTGGGCATTTCGTCAGCGGCCATATTGACGGCGCAGGCCGTCTCCTGGAGCGGACCGATTCGGGCGATTGGTCAACCTTCTGGTTTTCCGTGCCGCGCGACCTTGCCCGGCAAATGGCCAGCAAAGGCTCGATCGCGGTGGACGGCGTGAGCTTGACGATCGTCGGCAGCGAGCCGGACCGCTTCAGTGTCGCTCTGATTCCCTTCACGCTTGCCGCGACGACGCTCGGCCGCTTGGCCGTCGGCGACAAGGTGAACTTGGAGACCGACATCTTGGCGAAGTACGTGCAGCGGCTGGCGGAATCGCAGGGGTGGACGACATGAACCATCCCATCCGCATCGGCGGCGTTACCTATCTCAACTCGCGGCCGTTATTGCACGCGCTGCCGCGGCACTTGCCGGGGGCGGAGATTGTCATGGATTTCCCCAGTCGGCTGGCGGGCGGCCTGGCGGCGGGGCGGTTCGACGCGGCGCTGGTGCCTTCGATCGAATACCTGCGGCAGCCGGGGCTGCGGATCGCATCGGATGCGGCGGTAGCTTGCGACGGCCCGGTGCTGAGCGTCAAGCTTTACGGCCGCGTGCCGGTGGAGCAGGTGAAAACGCTCGCCTTGGACGAAGGTTCGCGGACGAGCGCCGCCTTGGTGCAGATTCTGCTTCGCGAACGCTTCGGGCTGCGTCCGCTGTTGCTGCCGCTGCCGCTGGACATCGCGCCGACCGATTGTCCGGCGGATGCCGTCCTGGTTATTGGCGACCGCGGCATGTTGCCGCCGCGCGAGGAACCGGCCTTCACCTGGGACCTGGGCGAAGAGTGGTCGTGCTGGACCGGCCTGCCGTTTGTCTTCGCGATCTGGGCCGCCCGGCCGCACGACCAGGCCGAGCGGATCGACCGTGCCCTGGCCGCCGCGCGGGATGAAGGAGTTATGTGTCTCGCGGAAATCGCCCGGCTCGCCGCTCCCGAGGTCGGCTTCCCCGAGGCGGATTGCCTGAGTTATCTCCGCGACAATCTTCAGTTCCATCTCGGCCCGCGGCAGCGCGACGGGCTGGAGCGGTTCTTCGAGCTGGCCCGACGGCATGGGCTGGCTTAACGCCTCTTCCGCTTCCCGCGGTTATTTCCCGGCTCCTTTCGCTTGCCCTTCGGCTTCTTCTGCTTTCCCGTGCCGCGGGACTTGAACCGCGAGGCGTCCTGCTCCTCATCACGGCCGAGCAAGCGGAAATCCAGCTCGCGGCGCAAGGGATCGACGCGAGTGACGACCACCTTCAAACGATCTCCGAGGCGATAACGATTGCCGAACCGCCGCCCGGTGAGCGAATGGGTGGCGCGGTCGAACATATAAAAATCGTCGGCCAGGCTCTCGGTGCGGATCAGCCCTTCCGCCGGCAACTCGACGCCTTCGACGAAGAGGCCGAAATTCTCCACGCCCGTGACCAGCGCGTCCATCCTCATGCCGACGTGGTCGCTGAGATAGACCAGCAGCTTCACGCGGGTGAGGTCGCGCTCGGCGGCTTCCGCCCGCTGCTCGCGGTCGCTGCAATGCTGACCCAAGACGACAAGCTCGCCCTTGTGCAGCCGTGGCTTGCGACGTGCAATATAATCATCCAGCAGCCGGTGGATGTGCAAATCCGGGTAGCGGCGGATGGGCGAGGTGAAGTGGCAGTAGCAGTCGCTTGCCAACGCGTAGTGGCCTTCCTCCTTGGGACTGTAAACGGCCCGCTGCATCGCCCGCAGCACGGAATAGTTCACCGCGTGCTGCTCCGGCCGGCCGACGACCGATTTCAGCAGTTGTTGCAACTCGAAGCGGTCGTGCAGGCCGCGGACCGGCAGCCCCACTTCGCGGACGAATTCGGTGAGGGCCTTGAGCTTGTGCGGACTGGGCGGTTCGTGGACGCGGCGGAGGAAGGGAATGCCCTGCCCGTGGAGCAGATCGGCCACCGCTTCGTTGGCGGCGAGCATGAACTCTTCGATCATCTGGTGGCTTTCGGTGTCTTCCACGACGTGCGCCCCGGCGACGCGGCCTTGTGAATCGAGGTCGATCTTCACTTCCGGCATCGTCAGCACCAGCGCACCGTGGCGAATGCGGCGGCGGCGGAGCAGCATCGCCAGTTCGTGCATGTTGGACAGTAATGCGTGAACCGCTGTCCCCAGCTTCTGCCGCCAGGCGTCGCGATCCGCCAGAAAGCCGTCCACCTGCTCGTACGTCAGCCGCTTGTTGCTCTTGATCGCCGCGGAATGGAATTCGGTGTGCGTGCGGACGCCTTCGGGCGAGTAGTCGATGAAGACCGTCTTCGTGTACCGTACGCGGTCCGGCTGCAGGCTCGCCAGGCCGTTGGAAATCAGCTCAGGCAGCATCGGCAGCACGCGGTCGGGCAGGTAGACGCTCGTCGCCCGATTGTGGGCCTCGCGGTCCAACGCAGTTCGCGGGCGGACGAAGTGCGAAACGTCGGCAATGTGGACGCCCAGCCGCCAGTGCCCGTCGTCGTGCTTTACAAGCGAAATGGCGTCGTCGAAATCGCGGGCGTCGACCGGATCAATTGTGATGATCGTGTCGGTGGTCAGGTCGAGCCGGTCACCAATCGATTCGTCGAAACGGTCGGCCTCGCGCCGGGCATCGTCCAGGGCGTCTTTGGCGAACTCTTCCGGCAGGCCGAACTCGCGGATGATGGAAAGCGTATCGACGCCCGGTTTGCCCTGCGGACCCAGGACCTCGACGATCACGCCCTCGCCGTCGTGGACGGGCGAGGGAAAGCGGATCATTTCGATGACCACCTTCTCGTCGGACCGAGCGTTCTTCGCGCCGGGGTCGCCGACGAAGATCGGCTGGGCGAAGAGCGTGCCATCGATCTGCACGAACGCCGAGCCTTGCGACTCGAAGTACGCGCCGACAAACTGCCGCGTCTGCCGCTCGATGACCTCAACGATGCGTCCGCGCGGACCAAGTCGAGCGCCGGCGTCCTTGTGGTGAGCCCGCTTGACGTCCTTGACTTCGATAGCGACCACGTCGCCGCTGGCCGCATCGAGCGTGTATTTGGCCGGGATGAAGATGTCCTCGGAACGTGCGTCACCATCCGTCTGCCGGCCTTTTTCCTCCCCGTCGGTCGGCAGCGGCCGGACGAAGCCAAAGCCCTTTTTCGTGCGATGAAAAACGCCCATGACCCGCGGCCGGGCGTGCTCGGCGCGCTTGCGCTTCCGGGACGATTCAGGCGGGAAGTCGGCGGAAACATAGTTCCCCTCGCCCTCCGGGAGCGGGGCAACGTGTGAGGGCGAAAAGCTCCCATCTCCTTTCGGGAGAGGGGCAGGGGGTGAGGGCTTGTTGCTCGGCCGCACGATATGATTGGCGGCGTAGCTCACCAACCCCTGCCGCGCCAATCGTTTCACCGCGCGGCGGACATCGGCCGCTTCTTCCTTCGGCAGTCCGAGCCGCTTGGCAATCACCCTCGGCTTTACGGGTTGATAGTCCGGGCGGTTGACTAGATCGACGATGGCGGGTTCGAGTTCGTGAGGGGACATTGATCGCAAAATGTGGCAACCGGCACTAATTGAATGCCTTTGATGCAAAGAGGACAAGATTGCAACTATTCTTTTCGTCACGTCCGGCGCCAACGACTGGAACGTCAATATGAAGCGTCCCGCCATCGTCCAGCACAATGGGCGTTTCACAACTGTCAACGGTGAACTCACTATAGCAGGGCATCAATGGCTCCAACTCCTCGATCAGTTTGGCGAGCGAAAGTGATGTTCGGTCGGGATCTGTGATGAGCAAAACTTCATCCGCACCCTGTTCTACTTGTACGGACGTAACCGGCCGTCGGACTCCCTCGACTTCTCGCCATTCGCCGGCCGCGTTCTGTATGAAAGACGTAAAAACTACCGGCCATTGTTCCGCACCGCTGCTGTCCTGGCGAATCATCTCGACGAGGCGTTGGAGCTTCATTACGCGGCCAGATTACGTGCCGAAGGCTGAACGTTAAGGCATCGCCTTGATCGTCACGGCGCCGCCTGGCGTCACTTGAATCCACAACTCGTGC
Organism: uncultured Planctomycetia bacterium; assembly: GCA_963780045.1. Lineage (GTDB taxonomy): Bacteria > Planctomycetota > Planctomycetia > Pirellulales > Thermoguttaceae > JANXQG01. Next base: position 1,412,741 of record CAVZZZ010000001.1, read on the forward strand.
CCCGCGAGTAGTTCCATGCCGACTAGCGGACAGGCGTTGGTTGCATGCGCATTCACTTGTCGCCACTCGCCATTCCACATGACCTGGACTTCGTACACGTCAAACAACACTATGCCTCCATTGCCCAATTCGACAGGTTCGGTCGCTGTTAACGGGAGACGGAGTGCGCTGATTACGGACGAGGGCGCGGTAAGCGCGCGATTGAAACCCGTATCGATAGCCGCGTCGAAAATGAATCGTTCATCGCCGCTGCCGCGAATCTCTATCTTAATGACTGCATCACGCTGTGCGTTGACTATGCCGGTTATCATGTCGCTGCTGGCTTCCAAGAGCCGATTCGCGTCATGTTATGCTTCCCTACTCGCACAATCCAAATCTCCGCATCGGGATTCTTCTCGCGAACAGGCGATACGGCATTCTGGACCGTATCTCCTAGCGAATAGAAGCCGGTATCGACGTCGATCGCAACCACCTTGCCGTCGTGCTGGCTTTCCATGTCCTCGCGAATGGGCTCGTAAATCTGGTCGCCGCGCCGGGCGATTTCCTCACGGGGATAACGATGTTCGGTCATGTTTTGCCTCCACAATTCAACTGTCTTCTCCGTCCTATTCTACGACTGCGCTGAACGCGGGACAAATCAACTTGTCGCCGAGCGTTGAAAGCTAGTAGCCTGGAGCGCAAGCCTCTGGGCGAGGCTTCTCGGTTACTGCTCCCTCCTCTTCCCCTTGAACAGCTTCCGGTCCAGATTCGAGTGATACGCCGTCCACGGGCTGTCGACGTTCGGATCGTCGCGCAACAATTGTTGGAAGGAGTTGACTTTGGCATCGAGATTGTCCAGGCAATAGAGCGCGACCGCCTCCAGTGTCATCGGCAGTTTTGGGCTGCCGTATCCGTACTCGCCGTGGTGGCTGATGATCATGTGCTTCAGCCGCAGGACGGTTTCGGGCGAAAACGTCTCGCCGGAAAGCTTCTCCGCCTCGGCGATCTTCGCTTCCAAAAGGCCGATCGCCATCACCAGGTGGCCGATCAATTGCCCTTCGTCGCTGTAGGAAAGGTCCTTCTCGTAGCGGAGTTCGTCGACCTTGCCGAGGTCATGCAGGAAAGCGCCCATGAGGAGCAAATTGCGGTCGATCTGCGGATAGCAGGGGGCGACGCGAAGCACGACCTCCATGAGGTTGACGACGTGTTCCAAGAGTCCGCCCAGGTAGGCGTGGTGGTTTTTCACGCCGGCCGGGCGCGGGTAAACTTGGCCATGAACGCCTCGTCCATGAGAAAGCATTCTGCCAGGGATTGCAGGCACGGCTCGCTGAGGCTGCGGAGGATTTCGCCCAGCCGCAGCACTAACTTGTCCACCTCTACCGCCCGCAAGGGGGCGAAATCGTCCGGATCGACCTCCTTGGGCGTGGCCCGCGTCAGCCGCGTAGCGATCAACTGCACCGCTCCCTGGAACAACTGCGTCGTGCCCTCCACACGGACGTAATCGCCGTTCTCGAACGCACGATAGACGGTCTCGTTGGCGTTCCACATCCGCGCGCCGATCCGGCCCGAACGGTCGGAAAGCTCCATCTGCAAATAGAGATTGCCGTTACGGTTGGGGCGAAGCTGTTTGTCCGAGGCCACGAACACCTGGTCGATTACATCCTGATGGCCCAATTGATTCACGAAGCGGCGTGACACGGAAGAATCCTTGAAAGCTGAGAAAATAGGGAAACTGCGCATTGTACTTGCGGCGGTATTTCTCCACAAGGGAGCGGCAGTGACTTTGGACTGCGATGGCTTGCTATCGCTTTTCAAAGACGTGCGACTGCCGCTTTATTTTGAATGCGAGCAAAAATGCCAGCCGATCCGAAAAGCGGCGGCAAGCCACGGCACTCCAAATCATTGCCCTTGCCGTAAATCACCTTCTCGATTACCTTTCGCCCATGCGCATTTCGGAACGCCACCGCAAGGGGGGCAGCGGCGCCGAGGGGCCGGTATGCGCGGCCCTACTCGGCCTCACGGCATTTCTTGTCTCCGGCTGCGCCAGCCCGTCACCGCCCGCCGACCGTGCCGATCTTCCCGCGCAGGCCGGGCAACGTGCCGCCGCGATCAGCGGCCGGCCGAACGGCGTCGTTCCCTACAATGCCGCGGCCCTCGATCAGCCGCCCTTGCCGATCGACGGCGAAGGCAATCTCCGCGGCCCGTTCCGCACCGCGGGATTGACTTCCGTAAAGCCCGACGCGCAAGCGAGCGGGACAGACCTGCCGCTGGCCAGCGCTTCCTACAAGCCCGACAGCGAATCGTATCGCCTGCCGTCGCTGCCACTGGCGACCGACGGCCCTTTGTCGCGGCTCTTGGCGCCGACGAACGAAGGCCCCTGGTCGCCCGATCAGGCTGTGCTGCCCTGGGCCGAATTCCACGACGACCTGGTGACGGTCCACAACATCCGCAACTGCCAGTACCGCACGGTGGACGACTACACGGTGCGGCTCTATAGCAAGACCTACGACCTCCGCCGGCTGACCTCGATCGATCTGATCGTCGTGCCCTTCGACGACCGCCCGCAGATCGCCCACGTCGCCATCAGCTTCGGCTTCGAGGATCGCGACTTCTTGGTCACTTCCGTCGAGGTCCGCCGCCGTGCAGGGCAAAAGTACGACACCGTCTCCGGCTTCTTCAACCAGTTCACGCTCATGTACGTGCTGGCCGACGAGCGGGACATCATCTGGCGGGAAACGACCGGCTTTCTTTGCGAGGTCTACGTCTATCGCACGCGCGCCACCCCCAAGCAGTCGCAGGAGATGTTCGTCGATGTGTTGCGGCGGGTGAACAAGCTGGCCCGCGAGCCGGAGTTTTACAACACGGTCACCAACAACTGCACGACGAACATCCGCAACCACGTCAATCGGCTGCTGCCGGACAAGGTACCCTACGACTACCGCGTGCTCCTTCCCGGCTACGCGCCGAACTGGCTTACGACCTGGGCCTGCTGGTGAAGAAGGGCACGTTCGAGCAGACCAAAGCTGCGGCGAACGTGAATTACCGCGCCTACTACTACGCGGACGATCCGGAATTCTCGAGGCGGATAAGGGGATTGTAGGAACGCCGACCCCTGCGAGCTTGGCAGTTAATTCGGGCGCGGTCCACTCTTTGCCAATCCCGGCGGCAAATCGAGCTTGGTGGGGATGTCCGCCTTTCCGTCGAGGCGTTGCAGTGCCCCCTTCGCTTCCCATGACGCCAGCGTGCCCGTACGTCCGGCAATTCCCGCCAGCACGCTGCGGGCCTGCTCGCCGCCGACCAGCTCGAGGACCTCCACCGTCCGCCGCAACCGCCGTCCCTCCTCGTTGTCAATCTCGTAGCGCTTCAAACCGAGAAGCAACTTGTCAACGCGGGTGCGGACCTCAAGCGACATGGTGTTGTCCCGCGCCTTGCGCAGCGCCGGCTCGGCAGCGGTTCCCACTGCCCGCAGCTCCCTCATCGCGTGCTCGCGGACCATATAGTCGTCCGCGTCCAGGTTCGCGATCAACTTGTCGAGGCGCTTGTCGCGGTTCGCGCTTTCGGCCGGCCGTGCAAGCCGCTGGCGGATGGCTGCCGCGCACGGTTCGCCCAAGTCGATCATCGCGTCAACGGCCGGCACAAACGCCTTTGGATCGGCCGAGCCGAGATCCGTCCACAGCTTGGCGAACGCGTCTTTGTCCAAGGTACGGGCTTTTGCCGCCTGCAGGACTTCCACCCGCACATTGTCAATGCCCCACGATTCGTCGTTCACTCCCTGCAAATTGATTCCGCTGAAGGCGATCTTCAACTGCCTGCCGCTGTGCGCGAACGACCGTTCGATGTGGTATGTCCAGTCCATCGGCCCGCACTGTCCGGGCCAGGTGTAGCCCAGCGTACCGGTCTGCGTCGCCGCCGTCGCGGCCGGCAGATGGTCGTAGGGGAACCGCCCCGGAAAACTTTGCGTGTTCCGATCCGCGCTCGGCCAGGCGAACGACGCATGGACCAACCGTTGCCCTCGATCGACCGTCACGTCGAACAGATCGGGCCCAGTGGCGGTCGGCTGGTCCAAGTCCGAGTCGCCATCCCATGTCTGGATAATCAACAGATCGAACGACAGTTGGACACGCGCGTGCTCCGGCAGGTCGTCCAACGACAGCGCCGTAGACTCGTAGGAAAACGGCCCCAGAAACGTGCGTCTTCCGGAAGGGCACTTGGTGACTTGCTTCTTGGACCACCCTTCGCCCGCCCCCTTGTCGAAGACCGACGCATACACCTGCTTCCCCCGCGCCGCGGCGCTCGGCACTAGCACCGCACGCACCGCATTTGGCTGCGCCTGCGCCGTAGTGCCACCCGCCAGCACCATAGCCACAAGAAGCAACCATTCATGTTTTATCTTCATCGCGGCCTCTACATAGTCCGACTGAAACAATCGCCACCCGTTTGACGCACAAGACAGCCGGCGGGTTCCCGAATTATATCATGGCGGCAACGATTCCCGCCTTGGAGCCCGTCCGAGAACCGTGGAAGCGGCATCTTGCCGCTTGCAAAAAGCGGCGGGACGCCGCTTCTACAACCGGGTTTTCGGATAGGCTCTTATGGCGATTCTCCTCAGAGAGATGTGCAGTAAATCTCTTCTGAGCTACAATCGGTCCTATGAGAGGACCATAATCCTTTTCAGATTGCGTGTGCAGGCCATGCTTCGTCCATCAATTGATTTGATGCAACTCGGCAGCTTCTCCCTCTTGGCAGTCGGCGTGCTGGTTTACTCCAACCGAGCGTCCGCGGACGAGCCGGGCGTCAAGAAGCTGCCGGCGCTTCACGCGCAAGGACACAACATCGTCGACTCCAAAGGCAACGTGGTGGTGCTGCGCGGTGTCAACGTCGGCGGCTGGCTCGTTACGGAGGGCTGGATGTGCGGGCAAAAGGACCAGCACGATCGCAAGGCCCTGGAACAGTTGGAAGCCCGCTTCGGGCCGGAAAAGGCCGCCGCGCTGATGAGGGTCTGGCAGGACAATTGGTTCACCGCGCGGGACGTCGCCGCCATCGAGAGACTCGGCTTCAATGTGATCCGCGTGCCGTTTGGCTTTCGAACGCTTCAGGATGCCCAGGGAAATTGGATTCGCGACCGCAGCGGAAAAATCGACTTCTCGCGGATGGACTGGGTTGTGGAAGAGGCGGGCAAGCGCGGCATCTACGTCGTTTTCGACCTGCACGTCTGGCCCGGCGAATACGGTTGGCCGTCGCGGAACACTCCGCAGGGTGCGCAGGTGCGGGCACGCATGGCGCTTTTGTGGGGCGAGATCGCCCGGCATTTTCGCGGCGCGGACTCGATTGCCGCCTTCGACCTGATCAACGAGCCGGAGGGCTCGCCCGGCGATTTGCCGCAACATGCCTTTTACAACGCCATCCGCTCGCAGGATCAGCGGCGGATGATTGTGATCGAGACCATCTCGTATGCCAACATTCCGCGGGGACGATGGCAGAACATCGTCTGGTCCTCGCACTATCCGGAGAACGCCTTAAAGTCCGGCACAGTGGAAGAGCGGCTGGCGAAGTTCGAAGAAAGGGAGCATGTCGCAGCTCAGAACGCGGGCATTGCGCCGGTCTTTATCGGCGAGATGAAGGCGCCGCAAGACACGGCGGATTCGGCCGTCGAGCTGGCCCATGCCCTGAACCGCCGCGGCTGGAACTGGGCCGTCTGGACCTACAAAGGCGTTTCCAACGGCGGCTGGGCGGGCTTCAACTACTATGAGTCGTTGAAGTACGACCTCGCCGCCGATCCCTACGACGTGTTGCTGCGAAAGTGGTCCGCCGACTTGATCCAATGGCAGACGCCCGGCAAGCCCGTGAACTGGTATCGAACGCGTTGGTGGCTGGACGGCTACCACCGGGCGGCCGTCGAACCGGTCGTCGCCGAGAAATCGCGGCGGGGAAAGAGGTGAGTGGCTGGACGGAGTTCGGAGCGATCTTTGTTTGACAAAGCGGATTCTTCCAAGCAAAATCGTTAATTCGGATGGAAGGCTGATTTCTGGTGATTTAGTACCAACGGGAGAACGGCAATGCGATCGCTTCGTTGGATTCCTTGCCTTGCGGCGGTATGGTCGTGCGTCGGCGTTCAAACGATTCTCGCCGCTCCGGGCGACTTTGTGATCGACAAGAACTTGTTTTTCAAGCAGACGAGCGGTTCACAGCCCACGATTGCCGACGGCTGGCAGTTCTCTGCCACGGTTATCGTCGCCAATCGTGCCGACATGAATGCTGCGCAATTGACTCCGCCCGGCGGTTCGGCCCTCCCCGTGACCGGCTCAAGCGTTCTTCAAACCGCCCCGGCGTCCTTCACTTCCCTGGCCAATTTGGACGCGGCTTTCCCCGATGGCAGCTACGTTTTTGAACCCTCCGGCGGCAGTTTGTCGGGCGGCACGGCTTCGCTTACCATGCCTGACAACACCTTTTATCCGGCCGAGGTTCCTTCTCTCAGCGGCTCCAGCTATGCCAGTTTGCAGGCCTACAACCCGTCGCAGAGCTTGCAGTTAGGATGTCGGTTCCGCACCCCATTCTCAGCCGTAGCCGCAGTAGCGCCCAGGGTTCGCCGACGGAAGTGCTGGCCGCTTGCAGTTCACCTGTGCTTGCCCCCGAGCCGCGAAATTATCTTAGCGCGTAGTGAATCCGCGACTTCTTGGCACTTGCGCATCTCCTCAAGCACGCGCTCGCATTCGGACCAGTAGCTTTCCCATTCTTCGATTGCCAGGATTGATGCGAAATCAACCTTCGTTGGAACGCGCCGAGCGCTCGTATTCCTCCAGGCGAGCGACATGCTCGGCGACGTTGGCGAGACCGCGGCCCGTCGGCGACCGCTTCTTCGTTGGGTTTACAATCCACTCGTGCCAGTCGCTGTTGCCCTTACTTTGATTGCACTTCCCGCACGACGGCACCAGGTTAGCAATCTCGGAAATATAGCCGGTCGGGCGGCGCTTCAGCACGAGCGGGCGGAGGTGGTCCCATTCCGATTTTGCGTCCCCGCAGTAGGCGCAGCGGACGTTCCACGGATCCATGCCGAGAATACAAAGGGCTTCGTCGATTTCCTCGAGCAAGGGGGGAAGGACTGGAATCACGGCGCAAACGAACGCATTGGTGATGCTCGTCTTGCGAGACATGATCTTCTGCATCGACGGCATGTCGAATGCTGCCGCCAGAGCCTTTCGCCGAGCGGGGTCGACGACTGAGGTCATTTCGATCGCCCCTTCCCACCGCGCAATGAGGGGAGCGCCGCGGCTTCAGGAGCTCGCAAAACGCCGCGCCTGGATCACGCCCGCACGCCGCGACAAACCAACAGAACTCCACCAAATCGATGCGCCGTTCGCCGTTCTCAACTTTTGCCACCCAACTGTGGGGAGTTTTAAGCTTTGCCGCCAAGTCGCGCTGGGAGAGCCCCGCTTCGGCACGGGTTTTTTGCAATTCAGCGCGAAGGGCACGATATTCGGGAGTATGGACTGATTTTTCCATTTGCTCCCATTATCGGGACGTGCTATAATGCTCCCAAATTAGGTACAACGATGCTTCGTCTTCCAGACCAGTGGCGGCTTATTAACGGTGGCGCAGTTGCGCGCCATTTAGCTAACCAAGTGGGCCGAAGATCACAACAGCTTGCCGTTGTGACCAGCTTGATCCGAGCGTCGCTAGAATTAATGACTAAAACATGGCCTAGGCCAACGCGACGGCCCTTGGAGGTAGCGGACGTTTCCCATTTTTGCTGGAGAGTGCTGGACCTCTATTACTACTACCTCCCTGACGATTGCGATCGCGCCATTCGGTCGTGCATAAAACTTTGCAGGACTGAAGAGGTGATCGTGGTGGCGCCGGACCGTTATTTGTCTCTTAAGGAATCGTTGCTTGACGCGGTACTTGGCGATCACCGAAGACCATCGGTTCTACCGGTCGATTTCTTTGTTTCCTGGCGAACGACGTGCGCAGAGATCGACCAACATTGGCCACACGGACGCGCCATTCGCGAGCTACTCCTCGCCTACAATCGCCACGTCAGCCACGGTGCCCGCGACAACTCAATGCTGGTCGAGGTGCCGATTGAACCCGAGATTTGGTGCGAAAATGAGATTGATGCAGATTGAGGTTCCTGTTTATGACTCCGACAATGAATCCGAGGTCGACTCCTCGCACCGCTTTAAGCTGACGCTTCAGCATGGGCGCGGCTTGCGCGTGATCATGGGTGATCCGGGGGACGACGACGCACCTGACGTGTTGATCGAGCGCGGCACAGTAGGGTGGCGAGTATTCATACATCCTAACGCCGGCGATCCCATCTGCGTCGTCGAAATCGGAGACAGGCGGGTTACGATTGAAGACGATTGGGGCGACGTTTTGTTGGACACGCCACTACCGTGATTTGACCGCCGCTGGCAGTGCGAACGCTAAAGTAGGTCCGCGAAGGGCCCTCACGCCCGGACATGCACTCCTGCGACAGGTGCCGAATTCCTGCGTCGCGGCGGTCCTACTGCGTTGCGAGGATTCGGCGCAACGCGGCCCGCGATGAGAGAACGAAACGACAACTCCGACGCGCAGGCTGGCGGGTACTCGTCGTTTGGGAGTGCCAAACGATGGCTAGCAAACTCGATCGCCTGCGAGCAAGAGTTGCGGCGTTCCTAGGCGGTGGTCCTGCGGGCTCCGTCAAAAAGAGATGAACTTGCTGTTCGGCCGCTAGTCCGTGCCCGCAGCCCGCGAAATCCCTGGAGAGCGGACGTTTCGTGGGAAAAGTATCTTTTCGCTGGCGCGGAGTTTTGCTTCCTAGCTCCGGTTCCAGCCGGAATTCACAAGTCCTTTGCCCATAAGGATTTAGGGCGGCAAAACCGCTCCGGCGGCGTTTTCGGGCCGGAGAATTGCAAACAAATGTCAAGCCGCGCAAGTCCTTTGGCGGCAAGGGTTTGCGGCGACGCGCGAACAAGAAGTAAGCCTCCTGTGTGACAAGAACTGTAAACAGATTATAATGGCTGAAAACAAACGGGCCAAAACTGCGGAAGGGATGAGGGATGAAAGAAGAAGGATTAGAGGTCGGAGGTCCGGCTTTCGTGCGTTTCGCGTTTTTCGTGGTTCGATGCGTGTTCGGCCGCGCCGCCTGCTCCGCGCCGGAAGCCGGGCGGTGCATTAACCACCCGCCGGCGGGAATTCCTGAGCCGGCCCTGAGCCGGGTCTGAATCGATTTAACCCAATCTTGAACCGTTCCTGAATGCGTTCTGACCGGCTCCTGACTCGGGAAACTGCCAAAAACACGGGGAAAACGCGGGAAATGCGAGCCGCAAAAATATTCGGCGGCAAAACGCCGCGGAACGCACCAGAATGCCGGCGGTGCCCCTTGTTGCCGCAGGCCGCTGCCATATAATATATGGCTGGTGATGGAAATAACTACCTCCGCAGGGCGGGTTTGCCGTCCGACCGGAGGGTTTCGGCCGGGATTTGTCGATCCTTCGATGAGTCTTGGCCGATGGTTAAGTGATCCAAGCCTGGCCGCTTTGCTTGCCGACGTTTTATTTGGCGGCGGAGGAGCCCTTGACGGCGATTCCAGAAGCGGTAGAATGAAAGGCTCGTCACAATTCGCCCCTGGGCCGCTTGACGCCGTTTGAAGAGTCGCTACAATGTGAGGCTCTTCACTTTTGGCGTCCGGCAAAGCCGAGGCGAGCGAAGGTGATGAAGGGTAGTGCGGTGCCTTTGGGCGCCGCGAGCCCAGTTGCTCTTTGACAATTCAGAACAAAGGTAATGAAGTGGCATCTCACACCTCGTGAGTCGCGTTCTTGCAGAGCGCGGCGAACGGTGGTGTACAAGAGAGCGCAACAGATTATTCTCTTGCTTTCGGCCGTAAGCCGTAAACGGGCGTTCGCTTTGGCGGGCGATCTGTTTTGGTCCAAGGCTGTGGGCAAGAACATTTGGATCGTTACACGGACCTTGATTTCCGTCGTCTGCCTGGCCGGTTTTTGCCGGCGCGGCTGGCGATTGATCTTCCAACAAGGTCCGATGAAACTTGACATGAGTCGACGATTTCGTGAAGTCCCGCGGGTTCGCAAGAGCCTTCGGGATGAGCGGGAGCCTTCGATTCATGTGGCCAAGTTAACAAGGGCGCATGGGGGATGTCTTGGCGTTAGGAGGCTTTGAAGGGCGTGGAAGACTGCGATAAGCCCGGGGTAGTTGTCAAACGAACTTTGATCCCGGGGTACCCGAACTGGCATACGCTGAATCCATAGGCGTATGCGGCGAACGCGGTCAACTGAAACATCTCAGTAGCCGCAGGAAAAGAAAGAAAAATCGATTTCCCAAGTAGCGGCGAGCGAACAGGAAACAGCCCAAACCGCGGGGATCTTCCCTGCGGGGTTGTAGGGCCTCTCACATGGGAGTTACCAAGCCGGCGGTTAGCGGAACCATTTGGAAAGATGGGCCATAGCGGGTGACAGCCCCGTACGCGACATTCGACCGGCCTCCCGAGGGGTACCTGAGTAGGTTGGGCCACGTGGAATCCCGACTGAATCTACGGAGACCATTCCGTAAGGCTAAATACTACCTAACGACCGATAGTGGAAAAGTACAGCGATGGAAAGATGGGAAGAACCCCTGCTAGGGGAGGATACTGAACCTGAAACCATGTGCCTACAAGCGGTCGGAGCACTATGCCCTTTATGGGAATGTGTGACGGCGTGCCTTTTGCATAATGATCCGGCGAGTTACCGTCTGCGGCTGTGGGTTAAGGCCTTTAGGGCTGGAGCCATAGGGAAACCAAGTCTGAATAGGGCGATTGTCGTTGGCGGTAGGCGCGAAACTGCGTGAACTACCCATGAGCAGGTTGAATCGCGGGTTATACCGCGTGGAGGACCGAACCCACTTGGGTTGAAAACCGAGGGGATGACTTGTGGGGAGGAGTGAAAGTCTAATCAAACGCAGAGATAGCTCGTTCTCCTCGAAATAACTTTAGGGTTAGCCTCGCGCCACTACGCACCGGGGGTAGAGATACTGAATCGGTTTGAGGGTCTTCCAAGACTACTCTGCTGAACCAAACTCCGAATACCGGTGCGACTATCGCGGGAGTTAGTCCCTGGGGGATAAGCTCCAGGGTCGAGAGGGAAACAACCCAGACCATCCGCTAAGGCCCCGAAGTCGGGCTTAGTCACTAAGGAAGTTGAATTACTGTGACAGCCAGGATGTTGGCTTAGAAGCAGCCATCATTTAAAAAGTGCGTAACAGCTTACTGGCCGAGTAGTTCTGCGCCGATAACGAACGGGAGTAAGCCCGGCGCCGAAGCGGTGGATTAGCTCGCAAGAGCCAATGGTAGAGGAGGCGCTGAAGATCAGATACAAGCCGTACCGGAAGGAACGGTGTCGGGGTCTTCAGGTGCTTATGCCGGAATGAGTAACGATAAGGCCTGTGAGAATCGGGCCCGCCGAAAGCCTAAGGTTTCCTGGGGAAGGTAATTCCGCCCAGGGTTAGCCGGTGCCTTAGTCGAGGCCGAAAGGCGTAGACGATGGAGAGCAGGTCAACATTCCTGCGCCAGCTAAGTGGACTGATGGAGGGACGGCGCTTGGAAGGTGAGCGGACGGTTAGAAATGTCCGTGGACCGCGGTGAGATGGGGGATAGGTAAATCCGCCCCGTAATTCAAGCCGCGGGACCGACAGCAATTACGTTCTAGTAGTCATCCGAAGGGCGTCCAAGAAAAGCTCCTAAAGGTTGAAGCTTAGTTGACCGTACTAAAACTGACACAGGTAGGCGAGACGAGTAGTCTAAGGCGCTCGGGAGAACACTGGTTAAGGAACTCTGCAACATGATCCCGTAAGTTCGCGATAAGGGATGCCCTCGGGGGTTAACGCTCCTGGGGGCCACAGTAAATCGAGAGCTGCGACTGTTTATCAAAAACACAGGACTCTGCCAACTCGCAAGAGGATGTATAGAGTCTGACGCCTGCCCGGTGCCGGTAGGTTAAGGAAGAGGGTTAGCGTAAGCGAAGCTCGCGACCGAAGCCCCGGTAAACGGCGGCCGTAACTATGACGGTCCTAAGGTAGCGAAGTTCCTTGTCGGGTAAGTTCCGACCTGCATGAATGGCGTAACGACAGCTCTACTGTCTCAACCAGTGACCCGGTGAAATTGTAGCCGTGGTGAAGATGCCACGTTCCCGCAGATAGACGGAAAGACCCCGTGAACCTTCACTGTAGGCTGATATTGGGCTGTGGTACGTTCTGTGTAGGATAGGTGGGAGGCGCTGAGGCCGGCACGCCAGTGTCGGTGGAGCCAACGTTGAAATACCACCCTGAGCTTGCTTTAGTTCTAACTCTGACCCGTGAATCCGGGCAGAGGACAGTTTCAGTTGGGCAGTTTGACTGGGGCGGTCTCCTCCTAAAATTTAACGGAGGAGTCCAAAGGTACCCTCAGCCTGGTTGGCAATCAGGCGTCGAGCGTAAAGGTAGAAGGGTGCTTGACTGCGAGACCCATAAGTCGAGCAGATGCGAAAGCAGGGCTTAGTGATCCGGTAATCCCGTATGGAAGGGTTATCGCTCATCAGACAAAAGGTACTCCGGGGATAACAGGCTTATCGCTCCCGAGCGTCCATAGCGGCGGAGCGGTTTGGCACCTCGATGTCGGCTCATCACATCCTGGGGGTGGAGAAGCTCCCAAGGGTTTGGCTGTTCGCCAATGAAAGTGGTACGTGAGCTGGGTTCAGACCGTCGTGAGACAGGTCGGTCCCTATCTTCTGTGGGCGTTCGAAACTTGCGGAGGTTCTTCTTTAGTACGAGAGGATTTAGAAGGACGCACCTCTGGTGTTCCAGTTGTCGCGCTAGCGGCACGGCTGGGTAGCTATGTGCGGAAAGGATAAACGCTGAAAGCATATAAGCGTGAAGCCCTCTCCAAGATCAGGTTTCGTAAGCACAAAGTGCGTAAGTCCCCTGGAAGACTACCAGGTTGATAGGCCGGATGTGTAAGCGCAGCAATGCGTTCAGCTAACCGGTACTAACGGACAAAAGCTTGGCCGCATGAATCCAATGCTCCTGCGTGTGCTCTTTTGCAGCTAGCTTCAAACGAGCGGCCGGATGCCACAACATTATCTTTCCTGAATTCGGCCGGCGTCCCCTTACCGGGCCGCCGGCTCCTTTCCGGTGACTATATTTGGAAGGCCACACCCGTTCCCATCCCGAACACGGTAGTTAAGCTTCCAGAGCCAATGGTAGTACCAAAAGTGCGAGAGTAGGTGTTGCCGGGTTTTTTACACGAAAGCCCCCGCGGTCGAAAGATCGCGGGGGTTTTCTTGTCTGTCGGCAGTGGCTCGCTGCGGAACATGCGAAAAATGATCACGCTCGCAGTCAACCCAAACCTCCCAAAAATCGGTCTTTCCGCAATTGCCGATTTTTACGACAATTGTCCGCGACTCATTATCCAGGAGGGATTATCATGTCGCGGGATTCCAGGGACCGGCAACCTTCGCACGGGTCGGACGACGACCGTTCGCACAATCCGGAGGGCGGAGACGACGAGCGCGACGAGCGGTCGCAGGACGGGCCATCGGACGGCGAGCGCATGCATCGCCACGACCGCCCTCATCATTCGCAATCGGACGATGACGACTCGGACTCCCGCGAGGACGATGCCTCGCACCGGACACATGAGCATCATCATTCCAACGAGCCGGTCCGAAGAGCACGAGCACGTTCAGCATCATCACGACCCGGCCAAGTTCGCCTCTTACGACGATGACGACGCCGCTGACTCGGATCGCGATTCCGAGAGACGTGCCCGGCGCCACAGAGAGCATGCGGAACGATCCGAGCAGTCGCATCGCGCGGAACCCGCACGGCCATACTCGAACTTCAGCAGCAACTCGCGGCAGGATACTGCCGGCCCATCGTATGCACAGCCGGCGACAAGCACTCGCGTGGCTACCGAGGCCGCTCCCTACGCGACAAACACCGCCACCGCCTCGCAGCCGGCAATTTCCTCTGCCTTTCCCTCCGCGCTGAACGACCCCGCGCTGGCCGCGTATCCAGCCAGCCAGTTGCATCCTTACGATCATCATCGCGCCGCGCTGATCGGGCTTTCCACCGCACTGGTCGCGGCGATCGTCATCATCGTCGCGCTGATGTTCAACTTCTCCGCCCACAAGGACTCGGCGCCCGAGCTGAAGCAGCAGTACGAAACGCGGATGGCCACGTTCCAGCAAGACTACCAGACCGCGCAGACCCTCGCCGAACAACGGCTGGCGCAGGCGCAGCAAGCCCAGCAGCTCGCGCAGGCCAACGCCCAGGCGTATCAAACGTCGCAGCAACAATTGCGGCAGCACCAGCAGGCAAGCCAGCAGTTGCAGCAGGCCAACCAGCAATTGCAGCAGCAAAGCCAGGCCCAACTGACTGAAAACGAGCAGCGAACGTACGTTACGCAAATCCGCATGGCCAAGCAGGCCTGGGACCGCGGCGACACGAACCAGGTCCTGCAATTGCTGGAGCCCTACCGCGGCGATCCGGCGCGGCAAAAACTGCGCACCTTCGCCTGGTATTACCTGTGGCGGGCGGCGCACAGCAGCGGCAGCACCACGCTCCGCGGACACTCCGACGTCGTGCGGCAGGTCGTCGTCGCGCCCGACGGCGCAGATCGTCTCCTTCGCCGACGACGGGCAGTTGATCACCTGGGACGCCGCGATGGGCCGCAAGCTGACGGCGGTGACGCTCGAACGCAACGTGCCGCCGCGAAGCGCCGGCCTGATCGTTGAAGACCAACTCGCGCACTGCGCCAGCGGCCTGGTTGTGGCCGACAACGGCGCCTGGGCAGCCGCCTATGGCCGCGACCTGTTCGTCGGTGCGAACATCCGCCAGCCCGACTCCGTGCGGCCCGTTTCCGACCACACCTCCCCGATCATCTCGCTGGCCATCAGCCGCAACGGTACGCGGCTGGTAAGCGGCGACTATTCGGGCGAGATCGTCCTCCGCGACGCGACCGACGGCCGCGTCATCCGGCGGTTCCACAACCCGCGTCCGCTTTCGCTGGCCCTTTCGGCCGACGGCAGCTTGATCTTCGCCGGCATGCACGACGGGGCGCTTTTCGTATGGGATGCCACCAACGGCAACCTGCTGGGCACGCGGGCCTTCGGTGACGGCATAAACTCGATGTCGATCAGTCCCGACGGCGCGGCGTTGGCCATCGCGCTTGCCGTCCGCGACGGCGTCGTGAAGATTTGGGAGCCGGCGACGGGCCGCTTCCGCGGCGATCTCCGCGGTCACCACGATGAAGTCACCCATGTCGTCTGGTCGCGCGATGGCAAGTCGCTCTTGTCCGGCAGCCGCGATCAAACCGCCTGCCTCTGGTCCAACACCGGCGCCTTGCTGCGCACCTTCCGCGGGCACCTGGGCGACGTGGAGGCCGCGGCCTTCTCGCCTGACGGCCAGAAGGTCGTCACCGCCAGCGACGATCAAACGGTGATCCTCTGGAACGTCGACGGCGGGCAGCCGTGCGACACGCTCACCGACACGCCCGTGGACGGCTGGGTGAGCGGCCTGGCCTTTACGCCCGACAACAGTCAGGTTATCGGCAGCGGATCGTGCGACGGGGCAGGGGACAGCTATGAGGCATTTCTTACCGATTGGAACCTGCAGGACGGCAACCGCCCGCTGCCGCTGCAAACTTCGTCGCGCAGCGGCGTGGCGTTGGCCTTCTCGCCCGATGGCCGGCAGATGGCAGTTGGCGAAAGCTCGCCTCCGCAATCGACCGTGAAGTCCCGTGTTCGCATCTGGAGCCTCGATCCGCCGCGAGTATTGGCCACGGTGCCCAAGCTCGCCGGCTCGGTCTACTCGGTTGCCTATTCCAACGACGGCCGCTCGCTGGTCATCGGCACGGGCGACGCCGACGAGCGCGTGCCGGGCACGGCGCTGGTCGTCGAGCCGGCCACCGGCGCTCTGCGGCAAAAGGTGCCCGATCTGCCCGGCAAGGTCGAGGCCGTCTTTACGGCCGACAGCCGCTACTTGATAACTGTCAACGCCAGCAAAAAGCGGCCGGCGGAGGTCCGCATCTGGAACCCGCAGACCGGCCAGCTCGCCGCGCAG
Source organism: uncultured Planctomycetia bacterium (assembly GCA_963780045.1). Lineage (GTDB taxonomy): Bacteria > Planctomycetota > Planctomycetia > Pirellulales > Thermoguttaceae > JANXQG01. Next base: position 1,428,788 of record CAVZZZ010000001.1, read on the forward strand.
ATCGAAAACCCGGAGTTGGCCGGCCTGACCACCATCGCGCTCTCGCCGGACGGCCGCTACCTGGTCACCGGCCACGGCGATCCGGTCAATCCGGCCGCGGCCGACAAGGCCAAAATCAAGATTTGGGACCTCGCCACGCAGAAGTTCCTGGGCCAGTTTCCCGCGGCGCACTCGGCGGCCATCACGCGGCTGGCCTTCTCCCGCCGCGGCGTGCTCATGGCCTCGGGCGACATGGCCGGCAATGTCCGAATATGGGATTTCGCGTCGCACAAGCTCCTGCCGACGCAGGTTGCCGTGCGGGACAACCCAATGCAGGGCCGGCCGATCACGTTCATCACGTTCGACAAGCTCGGCGAGCGGCTGTCCGTGGCGGCCGACGAAAAGTGCGTCCGCGTCTGGCACATCGATTCGGGCCGGCAACTGGCCATCATGCAACTGGCCCTCGGCGTGCCCAACGTCCTCGGCTACACGCAAGACGGCAAAACGCTCGCCGCCGCGACCAGCGCCGGCGGCTTGTTCCTCTGGGACGCCGATACCTACAAGCCGCGGGCGGTGCTCCGCGGCGAAGGCAACCCGGCCGGCCAACAAGGCCACGGCGGCGTCGTCACGTGCGTCGCCCCGCTGCTTCTGCCCGACAAGGTGCTCACCGGCAGCGTCGACAAGACGGTCCGCGTTTGGGACCTCAAGACGCGGCAGGCGGTGGGCACGGTTGCCGCATTCAACAATGCCGTGAGTTGCATGGCCGTCTCGCCCGACGGCCGCACGCTGGCCGTCGGCACCGGCAAGTACCGCAGCAAGTTCGAGACGGGCGAGCTGGCGATCTGCGACCTGACCGGCCGCGCGCAGCCGCGGTCGATCACCAAAGGCATAACGCCGACCAGCGTCGCCTTCTCGTCCGACGGCAGGTATCTCGCGGTGTGCAGTCTCTCCGCTGCCGTGGGCACGGCCTCGCGGACGGTGAGCATCGTTGACACGCAAACCTACCGCGCCTCGCCCTTGGGCAGCACCAACGGCCAATGCGTGGCCTTTTCGCCGGACGGCAAGCTCCTCGCCGTCGGGTGCGCCGACGGCTCGGTCGAGCTGTGGGTCGATTTTTCGGGACAGACGAAACCTTTCGTGGTAAAGAAGCACTCCGGGTTGGTCTGGATGCTGGCCTTCTCGCCCGACGGCCGGACGCTTGCGTCCGGCGCGGAGGACAACAATGTGGTTGTTTGGGACGTGCTGACCGCCCAGGACCTGATGACCTTGAAGCACAACGGCAGGGTCGAGGCGGTGCGGTTCTCTGCGGATGGCCAGATTCTGGCCACGGCCGCTCACGAGCCGTCGCGCGGCAGCGTCTGCCTGTGGCGCGCCCCCTTGAACGACGATGGCTTGCAAGGCCCGGCGCTGCCGCCCGGCGGAGCCGGGTTCTCCACGCGATCGGCTGCTCAGGACTCCGGCTTCCCTTCGCGGTCCGCCGGACCCGCAGGGTACCCCGACGCCGCCGCCACGGCGCCCGGCCCATCGGTTCCTTTGAACTATTCGCAACCCGATCGCCGGCCCGCCGATCCGTCCACTCCGCTGAACACGGCCGTTTCGCAGCCCGAAGACGACCGCTATGGCCCCGCGCCGATGCCGGCGCAAACCACCATGCCGTCGCAATCTTTCAACGCTGCGCCCGCCGATCCCTCGGCGCCGTTGGGCAGCGCCGGCGGCGACGGAGGCGTGCCGTCCGGGGCAGGGCAGGGGAGTGGCGGCCACCGCCACCAGCGTCCGCCCGCGCAGCAGTATTGATCGGTGCTCGCCACGCTCCGTCGCGATGCACTCGTACTCATCACGCTCCGTCGTGGTGTAATCCCTCACGGCGGAGCGTGAGGAGTACGTAACGCGCACTCCTGTGCCCCTGGTGCGGATCGCCGCGTTTGGCGGCCGTATTTTTTCTTCGCTTGTTGAACATCGAGTTTGGTCTGGTTCCACATAGTGCCAAATCTGGCACTTTTTGCACTGATCTGGCACGGTTTGACAGCGTTTTGGCGTTGTTTGGCACGGTTGCGGGTTTCGTCCGACCCCCGTTTTTACCGGGAAAACCGCGTCTGTGGCACAATTTGGCACGCTTTGGCACTCATTCACGCTTCGCCCCGGTTTTCGCATGGCATGGGAACACCGATTACCCGCTAATTACCGCTAATCTTATCGCATCAGCGTTAATAAGTGATAATTAGCGTTCCGTTATCCTCCATTCTCCTTGTCGTCGCGGACTTCCCACCGGTAGAGAGAAGGGGGCGTTTTCCGGCCATTATACACTAATCTAAACAGTTGTCAACATAGGTGCGGAGATGTTGTTTGTCCGTCGCCGCAACCCCTTGCGCCGCAACGACTTATGTCGCTTGACATTTGCATGTGATCCGCCGCGCGACGGTCCCCTCGCTGGAATCACTCCGCCGCCGTAAACCCTTATGCGCAAAGGGTTTGGAGATTTCTCCCTCTTGCATCCGATTTTGGCTCCGCGCGGATTTTCGCGAAAGATGTTTCCGCCGCCAAGAACCGCTGGAGTTCCGGCTTTAGCCGGTTCGTCTCGCCGCTGCGCAGGGCAAGACGCCTCATCGTCGCGGCTTCCGCCTATAATGAAGGCAAGGGCGCCCTTCTGAGTACTGCTGTCGCTCTACGCGGTGTTCAAGTTCTTTTGCTTGGTATTCAATCTCTTTGGGCCGTGGGGCCTGGCCGTCCTGTTCGTCTTGGTCCTTGGCTGCAACGACGGCAGTGGCAACAGTGGCAGCAGCCGCCGCGAGCGGCCATCCACTCACCCGGAGTGCTACTACCGCGGCGAAGAGGAGTTTAGGAATTAGAGATTGGCGTGACTTCACCCACAAGAAGCTCGACGCCAACGTCTCGGCCGCGTATGGTTGGGATGCCGGCATGAGCGAAAAGGTGTTGCAGGAAAGGCGCTTGCGGTAGAATCTGGAGCTGCGCGACGGCGAAGAGGTACAGGCGTTTACGCCTCTTATCGCGAAGCGGTAATCGGCCCGTGCTTTAGCACGGGTTGGCGACGCGTTCTTTGTCTGTCTCCGCATTCGGGTCCGCCCGCCGCCGGAGGCGGCGGGCGGACCCGAACGCGAAGAAGACTGGTCGACGACTGGCGACCCGCGTGAAAGCACGGGCTTAACAACGTCCGCGGAGGAAACGGCCATGCATGGCCGTCAAGGACGAGCGGTGGCGCAGGAAAACGAAAAACGCGTCCCTGGCGAGACATCGGCTCAAGGATACTTTGCCTGGAATTGCTCCCGTCTCATTCCGGCGGCAGTGCGAAGTCATGCCGCGGTGATTCTCCGTTTTCGTGGCCATCATTGAGGCGCGCGGCCTCTTTGCTCAATCGCTCCGCCTCGCCTTCGTTTCCGGCACTGGAGGCGCGTTCGGCCAACTCGAGTTTCAGATTCGTCAGCGCTTCCCGCGCGTCTTTGTGATCATGGTTCAATGCAAGTACAGCTTCGTACGAAGAGGCCGCGTCCTCCCAGCGGCCGAGCCCCTGATAGGCAATTCCCAAGTAGTACCAGAAATGCCAGTCGCCGCGGCGCTGAATTGCGAGTCGCGACCATCGCACGGCGTTCTTGTAATCGTGCCGCTGCAAAGCCGTGCGTGCGGAAACGTGGCAGTCAACGGCCGCCATATTTGCCCGGACCAAACCAGATGATTCATGGTTAACAGGTCAATGTTGTGACCAGTCCACCAAGCGACGGTTGCGGCAACGGCCAACAGGCAGGTCGCGGCCGTCACGGGAAATCGTTTTATAGCGGGAAGAAGGTCCATCGCGTCTCCGCTGGGGTATTCGCATTGACCATCTATTGTAGCGTACCCGCAGCGAGATTTGAGCCGATCCGCCGAGACTCCGACCCGCCACACGAGTAGCCGTTCAATCCTTGGCGTCAATCGTGCCTTACCCCTCCCACGTCTCGCGCAGCAGCTTAAGCAGGTTCGCCGCGAATCGCTTGCCGTCGCAAAGCGGTGAGGAGGCCACACGATCGCGCAGGCCGGCGCGCAGGCGCGGCGAGCCGCGGAAGGTCGCCGGCCAAGGAGACGGCCAGCTCGACGTAGTCGTCGAAATCACGCGCGATGGTTTCCGTCAGGCCGACGTTGGAAAGGTGGCTGAACGAGTGCCGGCCGGCGAAGGTCTCGCCGGGACAGGTTATGACCGGCACGCCCATCCATAGGGCCTCGCAGGTCGTCGTGCAGCCGGAATAGGGGAACGTATCGAGGGCCAGGTCGACGCGGCAGTATTCCGCCAGGAGCGCGGATGCGGCGACGCGCCGTGGAATTCGATCCGCGCGGGATCGATCCCGTGGCCCGCAAAGAGCGCTGCGACCCGTCCCGAAACGCTGCTGTCGTCCCAGCCCCTGTATTTCAGCAGCAATCGCGAGGCCGGCACGCGGTCGAGGATGCGGGACCAGACCGCGACCACTTCGGGCGTGATCTTGTTCGGATTGTTGAACGAGGCGAAGCGCACGCCGCCGCCGTCCAAAGCAGGCAAGGCACTCGGCGCGGGGCGTACTCCGGCGGTTCGAAACAGAGATAGCCGTCCGGCATCCGCAGCACCCGCTCGCAATAGTGGCATTCCGTGCCGGGCGGCACGTGCCAGCGATCGCCAATCAGGTAGTCGATCGCCCGCACGCCGGTTGTGCCGACGTAGCCGATCCATGTGATTTGCACCGGCGCCGGCCGCCGGGCGAAGACCAACAGTCTGTTGTCGGCCGTATGACCGTCCATATCGAAGAGAATGTCGATTCCGTCAGCCCTGATTTGCTCGGCCAACGGTTGGTCGCTTAAGTGTCCGACGTCGCGCCATTGCGCGACGGCCTGGAAGCGTTTGCTGAATTGATCGAGGACGCGCGCGGTGGAGTAGCAGACGATTCTCGCACGCAGCGCGGTCGAGGTTTTCCAACGCGCGGATCGACAGAACGCCGACCGGATGCAGCCGGAAGTTCGGCGAGAGAAAGCCAATCCGCAGCCGCTTGTTGCGCTGTGCGCAGGCGGCAGCGGCGGGAGTGCGCGCTCGAGGAAGGGCGGCGTGCCGCCGATCATATTCCGCATGGGCCTCGGCAAGGGCGGCGAGAGTCACGCCGGTCCGAAACTGCAAGGTATGGAGGAGGTTGCTGTGGGCCACGGTGTAGTCGGGCCGCACGTCGAGCCCCCGCCGGTAGTGGGCCAGCGCCTCGTCGATTCCGCCTTGGTCCCTCAGCGCGTTGCCGAGATTGACGAGGAACTCGGCTTCGTCGGGATTCAGCGCCACGCGCACGGCGACAGGCTGCGGCCGCTTCCGCCACTTTGCCCTGTTCCCGCAAGGCCCGGCCGAGATTGCCGTGCGCGACGGCGAAGCCCGGCCGCAAGGCGATGGCGCGATGATAACAGGCGATCGCGGCCTGCTGATCTCGGAGATCGCTCAAGACGTTGCCGAGATTGTAATGAGCCTCGGCGTAGTCGGGATTGAGCCGCAGAGATTGCTGATGGCAAGCGGCAGCGTCCTTCAATTGGCCTTGCTCGCGGAGGACGACGCCGAGATTGCTGTACGCTTCGGCGAAGCGCGGCCGCGCGGCGATTGCGCGGCGATAGCAGTTAATCGCTTCCTGGCGGCGGCCGAGGTTTTGCAGGACGACGCCGAGGTTGTTGAGCGCATCGGCGTGAGCGGACTGCAATTGCACGGCCGCACCATAGCTGGCGGCGGCCTCGTCGTAGCGTTTCTGGTCCCGCAGGGCGTTGCCGAGATTGTAGTGGGCCTCGACGAAGCTCGGGTTCAGCTCGGCCGCGCGGCGGTAGCTCACGATGGCTTCGTCGCGGCTTCCTTGCTGCAGCAGCGCGTTGCCGAGATTGCAGTGCGCCTGGGCGAAATCGGGTTCCAGCGCGATTGCGCGGCGGCAAGCGGCGATGGCCTCCGGGACGCGGCCTGAGCGCGATAGGCGGCGCCCAAGTTGCAGTGGAAGTCGGCCGCGTCGCCGCGGACGGCGATTGGCGCTCGATGGCGGCCACGGCCGCCCGGTAGTTGCCCGACTGGTTTTCGACTACGCCGAGCAGATGGAGGGCGTCGGGCTGGTCGGGCAAGGCAACGAGGATTTGGCGATAGATTCTCGCCGCGGCAGTCAGCCGCCCGCTGCGATGGTGTTTGAGCGCGGTTCCCAGGGCATCAGCAAGTGTTGGCATTATGCCATTATGCTTGGCGGGAGCGCGGGGCGTCAAATTGGTTGCTGGGAACTGTCCACAACCCTGAGGCTGTTTGAGCCATTGTGCGCGGATGTAACGAAGAGTCTAATTGAACTGGCCATGTCAAATAAAGTCACAACGGCAAGAAGACAATCTGGCCTTCCCATTCGTTATCGCTACTGCACTCGGCCAAGATTAAGATGTCCTCGACCGCTGCACCCACCGTCATCCAGCGGGGCACTTCTACCAAACCGGGCATGCGCTGCCCCGATCTCGTTCGATCATTCGCATATCCGATTAGAGTATTAACGTCGTGCGAAAGCACAAGCCTATCTTGCTCCGCCGCCCAGGCCAGCACAATCGGATCGGTGGCGGCATCCAGTCCGACATCCTGCGCGAACGATGTCCAGAAGCCGGTTGCGCAGCTTAAGTCCGCGGACGACAGTTCCGCTGCAGCAAACGTCTGCGAGAAATCGGAGCAACGATTACTCCTTCGAGTTTCGCCGCGCCAGCAACCGTTCGCGACGGCCTTTGCGGGGGAACGTGGCTTCAATCTCGTGGCGGAGCGACTCCAATGCAAGCCGGCGTTGATCGAGGTACTCGTCGATTTCAGCCTGATGATGGAGGTAATAGGTTATTGCCGCGTATACATCGCCGAGCGAAACAGCATCGTAGTCCGCCGCAATCTGTTCTGGCGAAGCGCCCAACTTATGTTCCTCAAGGATGAGATCGAGCGTCATACGCGTGCCGCCGACGCGGATGGCACCGTCTTCATCCATCCTAAGCGGGACGGGATCGGCTTGGATTGCAATCGACATGTTTGACGAATTGGCAGAAACAATTGGAAACTTTCCTTTATTATACGTCCGCACCGTGACAACGCTAGCCGAAGAAGGGCCGGATCCCAGCCCTAGACTGAAGCGAGAGGAGATATGCCGCTCTGCATGTTGACTTTCCCACGTCAGCACGTGAAAATACTTGCTTTTCCCGCTTCGCCTTCCTCCCAACTCCCGCCTCGCCATGAAACGCCGCAGTTTTCTCAAATCGGCGGCCACCGCTGCCGCCGGCATCTCAATCCTTCCCCGCCACCTCCTCGGCGGAAATGGAAACGTCCCGCCGAGCGGGCGATTGAACATCGCCTCCATCGGCGTAGGCGGCATGGGCGGCAGCGATATCGGCAGCCTGGCCGGTGGCCCGATCAACATGATCGGCCTGTGCGACGTTCACGAGGGGAACCTGGCTGCGGCCGCCGCGCGATTTCCCGCCGCGAAGACGTTCACCGACTTCCGCAAATTGTTGGACGCGCTGGACAAGAAAATCGACGCCGTGAGCGTCTCCACGCCGGACCACATGCACGTGCCGATCAGCATGTCGGCCATCCGCCGCGGCAAGCACGTCTATTGCCAAAAGCCGCTGGCGCACTCGCTCTACGAAGCGCGGCAAGTCGCGGCCGCCGCACGAAAGGCCCGCGTCGTAACACAGATGGGCATCCAGATCCATTCGAGCATCGAGTACCGCATGGCGACCCGGATCATCCAGGCCGGGGCGATCGGGCGGGTCAGGGAGGTCCACTCCTGGTCGAACCGGCCGAGCTGGCCGCAAGGCGGAGGGCGCCCCGCCGGCAGTAGCCCAGTGCCGAAAGAGCTGCATTGGGACCTGTGGTTGGGCGTGGCGCCCCAGCGGCCGTATGTAGACCGGGCCTATGCCCCGTTTGCCTGGCGGGGATTCCTCGATTTCGGCGACGGTGCGCTGGGCGACATGGGCTGCCACATCATTGACCCGCCCTATACCGCTTTGAAGCTGACCAGTCCGACTTCCATACTCGTCGAGGGGCCGGGCTGCACCAAGGAAATGTTCCCGTCCTGGGAGACGATCCATTACGAATTCCCCGGCACGGAGTACACCGTGGGCAAGACGCTGATGCTGCACTGGTACGACGGCAAGCGGCCGAAGGACGGGTCGGGCGGCGGCGAGTTGATTGCGAACAAGCCCGCGGATTCGCTTGTGCCGCTGGGCAAGGACCGGCACTTGCCCGAAGAAGGGTCGATATTCGTCGGCGAAAGCGGCAGCATCATCCTGCCGCACATCGGCGGCCCGCAACTGTTGCCGCGGGAGAAGTTCCTCGCCTACAAGCGTCCCAAGCTGCCGGGCCACGACCATTACGTACAGTGGGTCAATGCCTGTCTGGGCAAAGGCAAAGCCTCGGCCAGCTTCGATTTCTCCGGGCCATTGACCGAGACGGTGCTGCTGGGCGTGTTGGCGTCGCGGTATCCGGGCAAGAAGCTGCAATGGGACGCGGCCGATCTGCGGCTTACCAATCTGCCGGAGGCCAACGAGCAGGTGCGGGTGGCGTATCGCAAGGGTTGGGAAGTGGATGACTAATCACCAATTCGGCGAACTGGCGGCGCTGGTCACGGCCGTGCTGTGGACGCTCTCGGCCTTGGCGTGGACTTCCGCCGGGCGAGAAGTCGTGCGCTGGCCGTGTCGTTTTTGAGACTGGTTCTGGCCATAGGTCTGTACCTGGTCTTTCTTTACCTCAGCGACAGAATGACGCTGCTGGCGAGCGTCGACCTGCGGACCTGGTTGGTGCTGGGCTTCTCCGGCTTCATGGGGTTTTTCGTTTCGGACCTCTGCCTGTTCAAGGCGTTTTTGCTCATCGGGCCGCGGCTCTCGCTGCTGGTGACCTCGATCACGCCGCCGGCGACCGTCTTAATGTCATGGGCGTTCCGCGGCGGCGGCGGATTCGTGCGCGGGCGTGGATCGGCATGTGCATCACTCTTGCCGGCGTGCTTTGGGTGGTGATGGAGTGCCGCGCGGGCAATGGGCATCCGCATACGGCGCGGCAGTTGCGGCACGGCCTGTGGCTGGCCCTGGTCGCCTCGCTCGTGCAGGCTGCCGGAACGGTGCTGGCCGCCGAAGGCGCGGCGAAATTCGAGGTTCCCGAATCAGCGCGGTTCATGGCCGCGGCTGTCTCCGCCTTCATCCGCATCGTCGGCGCCGTGATAGGTTACTCGCTGCTTACCACCGCGCTGGGCGCTGGCCGGCGATGCTTGCAACCGTTCGACAGCGCCGCGCGATGGCCATCATGGCGTGCGGCACCATTGTCGGGCCGTGCCTGGGTGTGACGACGTACATGCTGGCTTTGAAGGGCTGTCACGAGGGCATCGTCAACACGATCCTGGCGACGATCCCGGTAATGATCCTGCCGTTTTCCGTGTGGCTCTATCGCGAGCCGGTCAGTCCGCGCGCCTTTGGCGGCGCGGTGATCGCGCTGGCGGGAGTCGCCGTGTTGATGTGGCCGTGGTAGACGTTCGTCAATTGGGCTCGCACCATGTTGCAGTCACGCCTTCATATTCGAATTCAGCTTGGTGCTTTGCGTCATCGAGTGTTTGGTGCCACGTATCCGTCATTGACCGCCATTCAGCATCGCAGCCAAAAAGATAGTACGCGGTGTCACCAGGATATTGGCAGATTGCAAGTCCGGCCATTCGACCTTGCACAACGCCGGCAACAATTTGACGGCAATTGCCCGTAAAGCGATGCCGTTGGTCGATCGGCGAAAAGCAGGTTACCCTGGCCCTGCCAATTTCGGATGGTACCTTTGACATTCACCGCTCGCTACGAATCGATTGCGTGAAATCTGAGATTTGAGATTTGAAATCAGCAATTGGACATCGCCAGCCCCTCGTTCAAGGTACTCTAGAATTCTCCACTTCAATGGGGTCTCGACGAAACTCCGCTCCGGTCATTATACTAGGATTTTGCTGGGTCAGGATTTTCGATTCCTTCGTCCGTAACTGCAAGGCTCGTCCGCGTCATGAATTCCGATCCGGTCTACTCTGAAATCGCTCGCTGGGGCGTTGTGCCGGTGATTGCCATTGAGTCGGTCGAGTGCGCGCTGCCGCTGGCGGATGCATTGCTGGAAGGCGGGCTGGGCGTTGTCGAAATCACTTTCCGTACCGAGGCTGCGGCCGACGTTATTGCGCTGATGTGTCGCGAGCGGCCCGAGTTGCTCGTCGGCGCGGGCACCGTGCTTTGCGAGTCGAACGTCCGCGCGGCCAAGGCGGCCGGCGCCAGGTTCGCCGTCGCTCCGGGGCTGAACCCGGCCACCGTCCGCGCGGCCCAGGACGCCGGGCTGCCCTTCGCGCCCGGCGTCTGCACGCCCAGCGACATCGAAATGGCGTTAAGCCTGGGCTGCGGCGTGCTCAAGTTCTTTCCGGCGGAGGCCTGGGGCGGCATCGACATGCTGCGGGCGCTGGCCGCGCCTTACGCCCATACGGGCGTTCGCTTCGCTCCGACCGGCGGCATCAACCTCACGAATCTGGAGAGTTACCTTCACTTCAAGTCGGTGGCCGCGGTCGGCGGCACGTGGATCGCCCGGCCGGAAGACCTGGCTGGCGGCAAGTGGCAGCTCATCCGCGACCGCTGCAAGGCGGCACTGGACGTCGTCCGCAAGGTGCGAGGGCCCGCGGCGTGAAGATCGACATGGACCTACGCCCGGCTGACTTGAAGGCCAAGCTGAGCCGCTTTTGGGAGTTTTCGGGCGAGAAGATCCGCGCGATCGAGGAAAACTATGATCCGGCCGCCGCGCGCCCGTGTTTACGAAGGCGGGCAAGTACACGACCCGCGGCTGGACGGAATGGACGCAGGGCTTCCAATACGGCGCGGCCATCCTGCATTTTGACGCGACGGGCGAGACGGAATTCCTGGAGATCGGCCGCCGCAACACCGTAGCGAAGATGGCCCCGCACGTGAGTCACGTCGGCGTACACGACCACGGTTTCAACAACGTCAGCACGTACGGCAATCTCCTGCGGCTGATGAACGAGGGACGCATCGCCGAGGACCTGTGGGAACGGAACTTCTATGAACTGGCGTTGAAGACGAGCGGGGCAGTGCAGGCGCGGCGGTGGACAGTGATACGAAGCGATGGTGACGGCAAAGGGGACAGTCCCATTTTTGCCGAGACAAAAACCGGGACAGTCCCCAACGGGTTCATTTACTCTTTCAACGGGCCGCATTCGCTTTTCGTCGATACGATCCGCTCGCTCCGCGCGCTGGCCATCGCGCATAAGCTGGGCCACGCGCTGATGGAGGAGAACGACCGGCGGATTTCGCTTTTGGAGCGTCTCCAGGCCCATGCGCTGGCCACGGCGAGATGGTCGGTTTATTACGGTCATGGCCGCGACGCCTACGACGTCCGCGGGCGGACGGCGCACGAATCGATTTTCAACGTCAACGACGGCGCCTACCGCTGTCCCAACTCGCAGCAGGGCTATTCGCCGTTTTCCACTTGGACGCGGGGGCTGGCCTGGGCGATGTGCGGCTTCGCGGAGCTGTTGGAGTTCTTGAAGGCGATCGGCGCGGGCAAGATTGAGATTCCTTTTCTGGAGGCCGCGCGGGCGACGTGCGATTTCTATATTGATCATGCCACGGCCACCGACGGCATCCCCTATTGGGACACCGGCGCTCCCGGCCTCTACCGACTGGGAGATTGGCAATCCCGCGCGGCCGAGCCCGAGAACGCGCACGAGCCGGTCGATAGCTCGGCTGCCGCCATCGCCGCGCAGGGGCTCATGCGGCTGGGACATTTCACGGGCGAGGATCGCTACACGCAGGCCGGTTTCACTGTCCTTCGCACGCTGCTGGACGAGCCGTATTTGAGCACCCGGAGCGACCACCAAGGGCTGCTACTGCATAGCGTCTACCATTGGCCGAACGGCTGGGACTACGTGCCGCCGGGAAAAAGCGTGCCCTGTGGTGAATCGAGCTTGTGGGGCGATTATCATATACGCGAGGCGGCGTTGTACGTCGGCCGCTTGGAGGCCGGACTGCCGTACCTGACTTTTTGGGGATAGTAAGTGCGACGCGTAAGCGAGGAGAATGCGCATGATCATCGCCGACTTGCAGAAGATCGAAGGCCGCCGCTATCCCGCGCGGCGGCGGACGCAAAACCTGGTGGGCGGGGCCTCGCCGATACAGGCGTCAAATTTCGCTATCGGGCACGTGACCCTCGACCCAAACGGCGGGCAAGTTCCCTGGCACAACCAGGAGCAGGAGGAGGTCTACTTCGTCCTCGAAGGGACCGGCGAGATGTGCCTGGGCGAGCAGCGGCAGATTGTCACCACGGGTCAGGCCGTTTATATTCCATCGGGCGTGTTCCACCAGATGACGAACATCGCCGCCGCGCCGCTGCGGATGCTCTACTGCTACGGGCCCGCGGGCGACGTGACCCATTGGCGGCAGGAGCTGGCCGGCACGCTGCCGTGCGCGGGCGTTGAGGCCCCGCCGCTGCCGGAAGGGGCTCGGGAACAATGTATTGATGCGCCGGAAGCGTGAGTAAAGAAAATGGATAGGATTCTCAAATCTCACGCGGAGGCGCAAAGCCGCAAAGACGCAAAGAAACGGATTCGGATTTGCGTCTTTGCGCTTTGGCGCCTTTGCGTGGGCGTTGCTTTTCAAGGTTGATAAACAAGCTATCATTAGCCGAACCTTTCAATTGGACTGGGGTTTCCAGTGGAAAAAACGACAACCCATCGCGTCGGCATCATCCTCAACGGCGTCACCGGGCGCATGGGCACGAACCAGCACCTGATGCGCTCAATTGTGGCCATTATGCAGGAAGGCGGCGTAAAGCTCGGCGCGGAAGAGGTGATTATGCCCGATCCGATCCTCGTGGGACGGAATGCGGCCAAGCTGGCGAAACTCTCCGAGCAGGTGGGCGGTGTTTGCTGGACGACGAACCTCGACGAAGCGCTGGCCGATCCGCGGTACTCGGTCTACTTCGACGCGCAAACGACCGACCGCCGCGTAGCCGCGGTCACGAAGGCCATCGCCGCGGGCAAGCACATCTATTGCGAGAAGCCGACGGCGACCACCACGGCCGACGCCCTGGAGCTTTACCGGCTGCCAGGGCAGGGGGGGTGAAAAGCGGCGTCGTGCAGGACAAGCTCTGGCTGCCGGGCCTGCTGAAGCTGAAGCTCTTGCGCGATACGGGCTTCTTCGGCCGCATATTCTCCGTCCGCGCCGAGTTCGGTTATTGGGTTTTTGAGGGCAATACGGTGCCCGCCCAGCGGCCGTCGTGGAACTACCGAAAGGAAGAAGGCGGCGGCCTCATCATCGACATGCTCTGCCACTTCCGCTACGTGCTGGACAATCTTTTCGGCAAGGTGCAGGCCGTGTCGTGCCGCGGGGCAACGCATATCGACCGCCGCTGGGACGAAAGCGGCAAGCCCTACGACTCTACCGCCGACGATTCCGCCTATGCCACGTTCGAGCTTGACGGCGGCATTCTGGCTCACATCAACGCGAGCTGGTGCTTTCGCGTCCGCCGCGACGACCTTTTGGTCTTTCAAGTAGACGGCACCGAAGGAAGCGCCGTGGCCGGGCTGCGCGATTGTTGGATACAGCCCTACGCCGCCACGCCGCGACCGACGTGGAACCCTGACGTCGATTGTTCGTTAAGTTATTTCGACAGTTGGCAACGCCTGCCCGCGCAGGCATACGACAACGCCTTTAAGGTCCAATGGGAGCTTTTCCTGCGGCACGTCGTCAAAGACGAGCCGTTCCGCTGGACGCTATTGGAAGGGGCCAAGGGCGTGCAATTGGCCGAGAAGGGGATCGAATCGTGGCACAGCCGGCAGTGGGTAGACGTGCCGGAGTTGGAGGCGTAAATGCGCCGAGTCGCATTAATCACCGGCGGTATGCGGGGCATCGGTCTCGGGATCGCGCAATGCCTTGCGCGCGAGGGTTTTGACATGGCGCTGTGCGGCACGCGGGCCGATGCGGAAGTGGCCGCGACGATAGATGCGCTGCGTGCAGTCGGCCGCGAAGTCTTGTATGCTCAAGCCGACGTCTCCGCCGCCGTCGCACGGCAACGGTTAATTGAGGCCGTCAATGCCCGTTTTGGCGCCTCCACGTGCTGGTGAACAACGCCGGCGTCGCGCCGAGCACGCGGGCGGACATCCTGGAGGCGACGGAAGAGAGTTTCGATCGCGTGCTGTCGATCAACCTCCGCGGCCCGTACTTTCTCACGCAGGCTTGCGCAAACTGGATGGTCCAGCAAAAGCAGGCGGACGCGGCGTTTCGCGGCTGCATCGTCAATATCTCGTCGATTTCGGCCTCGGTTGCCTCGGTCAATCGCGGCGACTACTGCATTTCCAAGGCGGGCGTCAGCATGGCCACGCAGCTTTGGGCAGCGCGGCTGGGCGAATTCGACATTCCCGTCTACGAAGTCCGGCCCGGCATCATCAAGACCGACATGACCGCCGCCGTCCAGTCCAAGTACGACCGCCTGCTGGCCGAAGGGCTGGCGGTACAGCGCCGCTGGGGCACGCCGGAAGACGTCGGCCGGGCCGTGGCGGCGCTCGTCCGCGGCGATTTTCCTTATTCGACAGCGCAGGTTGTCATGGTCGACGGCGGACTGACGCTGCCGAGGCTGTAAAATCCACGTCTGGCGGTCGAATATTCTCTCGTGGCCGGTGCCTATACTGTAGAGCCGGGCAGGGCGAGACGAATCGGATGGGCGGCGTCAACGCGGAAACCTTGATACGACTCCTGGACGAGCATACGGCCGCGCTGGTCTTGTATGCCCGGCAGTGGTGCGATGCGCCCGAGGACGTCGTACACGACGCATTTTTGCTGCTCATGCGCGAATCCACCGCGCCGGCGAACCCTGTGGGCTGGCTCTACCAGGTCGTGCGGAACAAAGGGCTGAACGCCGCGCGGTCCAGCCGCCGCCGGGCACGCCACGAGGCTGCCGCCGCCTGTCGCGGCGAGCCGTGGCTTGTCTCCGTGGAAGGCGACCGCCTGGATGCATTCGAGGCGGCCCAGGCCCTTGAGGACCTGTCGGACGAGCAGAGGGAAGTGATCGTCGCCCGGCTGTGGGGCGGATTGTCGTTTGAGGAGATCGCCAAGATCGGCGGCACGGCGGCGAGCACCGCCCATCGCCGCTACCAGCAAGGCATTGCCGCCTTGCGAGAGAAATTGGAGGGAATATGTCCCAACAAGAGAAGCCATTGAACGATTTATCGCCATTCGAGGCGGCGCTGGCCGGGCTGGCGCCGCGGGTGGAAGGTTTCGACCGCGAGCGGTTGATCTTTCTGGCAGGGCAGGCCGCGGCGCTGCGGGAAGCTGGAGTTCCGGCTTTAGCCGGTTTCTCGCGGCAATCGCCGCCGACCATTGCTGCGCAACGGTGCCCGGGCGGAACTCCAGCGCGATGCTTGGCATGGCCGGCGGCGTTCGCGGCAATGACGGCCGTGGCTGCGTCGCTGCTGGTAATGCTGTGTACCCGCACCGGGCCGATGATCGCGTCCGCGGGCGTAGAAACGAAGAACACAGGGAGCAACTTGGTCAGCAGACACGATGTTCAAGCCGAGGAGGGCACACGACCCGTAAGCAGGTGCCCCGTGCGGGATACATCGCCCGGCGCGATGCCGGATTGGCTTGCTAGTTGGCTTTCGCCTTCGGCGTCGCCGACGCAGCCGGCCGAGGCCGCGGTGGATGCTGCATATGCCGATTCCGATCCCGCATTGCGGGCTGAATTGCTGCGGCATGGGATCGAATTCCGCCGGGCGCGCATGGCGGCATCCACGGGGCCGATTGTCATCGCAGAAGGCCCGTTGCCGTATTACGAACTACTCAAACGGCTGACAGGAAAGGGACCGGCAGGGCAGGGGGGATGAAAGGAAACCGGGCCGAAGGCCCATCTATTTGCCCAGCGAAGGGCGCAGCCCTGGGAAAAGGATGCAAAGAGAACGGTCATTCGGCCCAATGGGCCAACCGTTTGTCCGACAGGAAAACGATTGGGCCGTTGGCCCGGCGGACGGCATGCGGATGCGTGTGACTGTTCTTCAGGGCTTCGCCCTTCGCTGGATAAACCGACGCCCTTCGGGGCACACGAGCAGGAACCCAACCATGAAAACGTACGTTGCCATTTTCGTTGTCCTCTACCTCGCACTCGCGCCGCGGCCCTTGCGGGCGCAGTACCCGGCTGAGCCGCCCAAGTTCATCAAAATCATCCTGCACCCTATGACCCAGCCGCGGCCGGCACTGAGGTACCGTTTGTTGCCCTCAATTCTGGACACCAGGCCGGGCAATGCGGCCGTATGGTGGAACCGCCTTCCCGCCGAGCGAACAACGTACTTTCGCGACGTGGGCAACGCATCGGATGCGACCAGCCGATGGTTGGAGATTCCCCTCAATGACCCGCGGGAGAAGGAATTTCGCGCCAAGCATCCAGAGATTGCCAATACCATCCCCGGTGGCAGTATGTTTGCCGACATGGTCCGCGCCGCGCGGTTCGAATCGTGCGATTGGCAACTGCCGATTCACGAGGGCAACGCCTTCATGATACTGCTTCCCGAGCTGCAGCAGTTGCGGACCTACGGTCGGATGTTGGCCGCCAAGGCCCGGCTGGAAATCGCCGAAGGGAAATATGACCAGGCCGTAGAAACGCTTCAGACCGGCTTCGCCCTGGCCCGCGACGCGGCCAAGGCGCCGACCTTGATCAACGCGCTAGTCGGCAGCGCCATCGCCGGGCTGATGACAAACCAGATCGAGCAATTCGTCCAACGGCCCGACGCGCCGAATCTCTACTGGGCGCTGGCCACGCTGCCGCAGCCGCTGATTGATTATCGCCCCGGCTTCGAAGCGGAGAGCAACGAGCTCTTCCTGCAGTTTCCCGAACTGCGGGACGTGGACAAGAAAGAAATGTCCGCCGAGGAGTGGCGGAGTTTACTGCACAAGGTTTTCAGCGGACTGAACGAAGTCACCGGCGGCCGGATGTTTGGTCGGCCGCAGGGCGGTGAGGAAGCCGCCTTTGCACTGCAAGGCTACCCGCTCGCAAAGCAGTATCTTATCGAGCACGGGCGGCCGGCGGCGGAGGTCGAGGCGATGCCGGTAGCGAAAGTCCTCATCCTTTACAGCGTGGACGTATTCAGGGAGCTGAGCGACGAGGTTTTCAAGACGAAGTTCATGACGTACGCCGACGGCAAAGAAGCGTTGCGCCACGGCCTACAAGCCCTGAAGACGGCCATTGCAGAACACCGGGAGATCATTCCCCTTGCCACGTTGCTCTTGCCGGCGGTCGAGAAAACGAAAGTTGCCGAGACGCGAGTCGTCTGGAATTGCGCACGTTTGCGAATCCTTGAAGCCCTGCGGATCTACGCCGCGGCGCACGACGGCGAGCTGCCGGACCGTCTGGAGGACATTACGGAAGCGCCGATTCCCCGCAACCCGTTCGACGACAAGCCATTTGATTACCATCGCGACGGCGACCGCGCGGTGTTGGACTGCCAGGACGGCCCGCCGGGCGTGCCCTGGCGCTATGAAATCACCATGTTAACCAAAGGAGAGAAACCGTGAACTTTATATTTTCCACTCGCTTGCGCGTTGGGCTTGTATTGGCGACGGCCGCGCTATGCACGTTGCCCACATTGGCCCGCGGCGCGGAGAAGTTCGACGCGGCACGGATGGCGCAGACGATAGCGCCGTATGTCGATGGCGAGACGCTTGCGGTCGTTCACCTCGACATTTCTCGACTGTCGGCCGCGCCCATCGTGGCCACGATTACGCGCTTTGTCCCCGATGCTGTCGACGAGCTTTCCGAGGCGAAAAAGGCAATAGCGGGGTGCCTTGAAACTCTGCGCCGCGAGCGCGTCCGCGAGTTGTATTTTATCGTTTCGCTCGGCGGCCGCGGCCTGGTGCCGCGGATGTCGGTGGTGTTGTCGCCCCAGGACCCCACGCGAGACCTCGATGCGTTTCGTTCCGCGCTGCAAATCCCGCCGTTTATCGCTATTAAGGAGGCGAACCAGCCGTCGCCGAATGCCCCCGCGCCGGCGCGGCCCGAACTGGCCGATGCGCTAGCGGCGGCGGGCGATGCAGCAGCACAGGTCGTATTGATTCCGCCGGCCTCCTCGCGGCGAGTCGTCGAGGAGCTGATGCCGCAGTTGCCGCCACAAATCGGCGGCGGGCCGAGCACCGTTCTCACGCACGGCATTTCCTGGGCGGCCCTGGCGATCGATCTGGCGCCGACGGCGGCCGTGCGCCTTGAGATCAAGTCGCAGGATGCCGCCTCCGCCGAGGCCCTGCAGGCGATGTGGCTCGACGTGCTGAAGTTCGCCGGTAAACAGAAACAAGTCCGTGAAGTGGCGCCCGACTTCGATAAAGTCGCGTCGATGCTCTCGCCCAAGCTTTCCGGCGACCGCCTGAGTTTGGCTATCGACGAAAAGGATGCCGCGGCGGCCGGAATGTCCGTCGCGACGCAACGAGCGATTGGAAAAACGCGCGAGTCGGCGGCGCGAGTGCGGTCGATGAACAACCTCAAACAACTCGCGTTGGCAATGTGGAATTGGAATTCCACCTTTTCCGGGCACTTCCCAGCGGCCGCGATTCACGGCAAGGACGGCAAACCGCTCTTGAGCTGGCGCGTGAAGGTGCTGCCGTTTCTCGAGCAGGAGCCGCTTTACAGGCAGTTCCGTCTCGATGAGCCTTGGGACAGTCCGCACAACAAAGCGCTTATCGCGAAGATGCCAGCCGTATTCCAGTCGCCGAAGTCAAAGGCGGCCAAGGGCTTTACGAACTACGTCGTGCCGGTCGGCGGCGGCGCACTCTACTCTTCGCCGAAGGAAGAGCCGAAGGAAAAGGACATCACGGACGGCACGTCCCATACAATCATGCTCGTAGAAGTGGACGACGCGCACGCGGTGCCCTGGACCAAGCCGGACGACATGCCGTTCGACCCCGCCGATCCTAAGAAAGGCATCGGGAGCCTTTACGGGCAGGGCTTCATCGCGGCGTTCTGCGATGGTTCGGTACACTTCATGCAGAATTCGATTGACCCCAAAACGCTCAAAGCCCTCTTTACGCGGGCCGGCGGCGAGCAGATTGATTTCACGAAGTTTTGACGGGGCAGGGCAGGGGGGCGCGCGACGATCGCTCCCCTGACGCATCTACCTCGTCTTCAGGACGCTGCGTGAAATAATTTCAGCGCCGGCCTTCCTACGTTGACAGCGTTCTTCAACGGGGGTACGCTGACCCTCTGGGGTTATGGATTGAAGGGAGGGCGATCATGGTATACGTCGATGCGACGACGCGGCGGCTGCCGAATGCAAAGCCGGGCGGAGGCCGCGCTTCAGTCTTAGTCGCACTGATCGCAATCTGCGCGATGCCGGCGTCGGCCAGCGATTTCAACTGGGGCGCCAGCCTCGGCACCATCAACACCGGCAGCGGCAGCTATACGCTGAGCGGGCTGGGCTACGCGTCGCCCGTGGAAAACCAGGGCGGCTGGGGCACGTGTTGGGATTTCGCCGGGGTCAGCTCGCTGGAGTGCAAGTACATGCTCACCCGCAACGACACGTCCTACAGCATGTCCCTCTCCGAAGAACAAGTGCCGATGCAAATGGGCGGCACGTCCGGCAATTTCGCCAACGGCGGCTGGGACAGTTGGGTCATGACCCAGGCTTGTGTCGGCGGCGGCATCGTCACGGCGAGCGCGCTTCCGTACAACCCGAACCCGCCCACGTATCTGCCCCCATCCGCCGACTGGCCGATGCAGCCGGGCTGGCAAAGCCGCGCGGTGGTAGCGCCCGGTTGGTCCTTCCTGGGCGGCTCGGTGAGCTCGATGAAGTCGGCGCTGTTGACATACGGCCCGGCGCGATCTCCTTGGACGCCGACACCTTCTTTTATTATCCCAATGGCGCCAACAGCGTCGACGCGACCGGTCAGGCGGGCGTCGGCATCAATCACGAGGTCACCGTCGTCGGCTGGCACGACGCCACCAGCGCCGACGACGCGGCGATCCAGGCCGCCGGCGGTTACTGGATCGTCAAAAATCAATGGGGCACCGGCTGGGGCAACTATGGCGGATACGGGTTCATACCGTACAACCTCGCCAGTTCGGCTGACTTCTATACCGGTGCGGCCTATTACACCAGCGCCCTGGCCACCGCCAGTTGGCAGGGGACGAGCGCGACGTGGTCCGCGGGCACAAACAACTGGACTTCCGGCGGCAGCTCCTACACTTGGGTGAACCAGGAAACTGCCGCCGTCTTCAACGCCAGCGCGAACAACCACGTCACGATCAGCGAAACGGCCATTGCCCACAGCTTGACCATAAACCCCGGCGCGACGGGCTATGTGTTCTCCGGCGGCTCGCTGACGGTGACGGCCGGCGGCATCCTGGCCAATGAAAGCGTGACGATCAACTCGCCCGTCACCATCGGCGCGCCGCAGGCCTGGACCGCCGCCGCCGGCAAGGCGCTGACAATCAACGGCAACGTGAGCACGATCATCAGCACGCTCACTGTCGGCGGCGCCGGCGTGACGACGATCAACGGCGTCATCGGCAACGGCGGGCAGTTGACGGGCGTGGGCGGCAATCTGGCCATGCAAGGGCCGGGCACGCTCTTCTTGACCGCCTCGAACACCTACAGCGGCACGACCCTCATCAGCGGCGGCCTGTTGGATCTCGCCGACGCCGGCGCGATCAGCTCCACCACTGGCATGACGTTGGCGGGCGGCACGCTGCTGTTGGACAATACGCTGGTCAACAACCCCGCTCGGCTCTCGAACACCGTACCCGTCACGTTATCGGGCGGCGAATTGTCGTTGACTGGCAACACCGCCGGCTCCATCCAAACCATCGGCACGCTTTCGCTCCAGCAAGGCCAGAGCACGATCACCGTCAACCCCGTCGCCGCGGCGGCCCAATGGAGCACGGGCTGCGCTCAGCCGCGGCAGAGGGGCCACGCTGCTGGTCCGCGGGCCGTCGTTGGGCAGCAGCGGTTCCGGCGCGCTGGGGCAAGTCAGATTCTCTAACACGCCCACGCTCTCCGGCGCCGGCAGCGGGACGGCGATCGGCATCCTCCCCTACGTCTTCGGAGACAACAGCCCCACGGGCAATGGCACCGATTTGGTGACGTACAACAGCACCTACGGCGTCACTCTGCTTGCCAGCTCGCAATACAGCAGCGCGGTAACCGCCAGCACAAACGTCAAACTCAGCAGCAGCCCGGCGGCAATCGGCGCCAACACGAGCATCCTGGCGCTGGTTCTCACCAACACCGGTTCGAGCACGAATCTGGCTATCAACAACGGCGACAAGCTCACGCTCACGAGCGGAGCGTTGCTGAGCGCTGGCAGCGCGGCGAATTCCATTTCCGGCGGCTCGCTCACGTTCGGCACGAACTCGGCCACAAACTACGAAGGCGTCGTCTACACCGCCAGCAACCTGACGCTCGCCACGCGCGGTTACCAACAACGCAACCAATACGGTGACGCTGACCAAGAGCGGCCCGGCGATGCTGTCCTTTGGCGCGGCGAACACGTACAGCGGCGGGACGATTGTCACCGGCGGCACGTTGCAAGTAGCGGCGGGAGCGTCGGTCGGGGCACCCTCCGGGTCCGGCGGATCGGTGAATGTCGGCGGCGGTGGCTCGCCCATCCTCAACGTCAATGGAGGCACGGTTTCCAGCAGCAGCGGCGGCAATGCGATTTATCTCGGAGGCATCGCCGGGCAGACGGGCATTTTCAGCATCTCCGCCGGCAACGTGGCGACCACCAACGGCGGTGAGACGGTCATGCTGGGAGATAATGGCAACGGCATCTGGAACCAGTCGGGCGGCACGGCGACCATCGCCAACCAGATCTTTGCCGCCAACCAGCCGGGCTCGACGGGGCAATTGAACGTCGGCGGCGGGTATCTCTCGGCAGGCACGGGAATCCTCGTTTCCGTGGGCGGCGCCGGAGCACTGAATCTCAGCGGCGGCATGATAACGACGCCTGCTCTCGCGTTGGCCGGAACCTACGGGCAAGCCACGGGCACGGTAAACCTCAATGGCGGCACGCTGGCCGTCGGCAGCGTCCAGGAAAACTACAACGGACAGACTTCCGCCGGGCAGGCGACGTTCAATTTCAACGGCGGCCTGTTGCGGGCCACCGCGTCCAACTCGACCTTCATGCAAGGGCTCGACTTCGCCTACGTGCAAAGCGGCGGTGCGCTCATCGACACCCAGGGATACAATGTCGCCGTCGGCCAGCAATTGCTAACCGGCGCGACGGGCATGGACGGCGGACTGACCAAGTACGGCGCCGGCACGCTCACGCTTCTGGCGAGCAACACGTACACCGGGCCGACCACGGTCTACGGCGGCCTGCAACTGGGGGATGGCGTCGTCAATACCGGCTCCGTGGCCGGCAACATTTCGCTGGCCAACTCGGCCACGCTCACCTTCGCCGATCCGGCGGCATTGACCTACGCCTATTCGATCACCGGGACAGGCAGCCTGGTGAAGACGGGGTCGGGCACTCTGACCCTTTCGGGCACCAACGTGTACTCCGGCACAACAACGGTCAACGGCGGCATGTTGGCCTTCAGCAGCAGTGCAGCCATGCCTACGGGCACCGTCGTGTCGATCAACAATGGCGCGGCCGTGGCGGCCACGCCGCTCTATTCGCCCGCCGGCTGGCTCTCTAGCGGGGCCATCGCCGCTAGTTCCAATGGCGCTTTGGCGCTGACGGCCAGTTGCGCCGAAGACTTGAGCTTCCAGAGCCCGACAACCTACGCTAGCCTGTCGCTTGGCTCGTCGGGCAGCAACACGTACAGCGGCGTGCTCACGCCCGCGGGCACAACCTATCGGCTCGGCGGGGGCGGCGGCACGCTCGCCATGACGCAGCCTCTAACCGGCGGCTATGGCCTGGCGGTAAACGGGCCGGGCGGCGTCGTGCTGGCAAATTCGGCGGGCGCTAGTTTAGGCAGTCTGCAAATGAATACCGCGGCCGGCCCGGCGGTCTTGCAACTGACCGCAGCGTCCTATTCGGTTGGGCCGCTAGCCACGAGTGGCGGCGCCAGCGCAGGTTTAGTCTTGGGCAATTCAGCAAAGGGCGCCGCGACGATCTTGACGGTCGGCGGCGACAACAGCTCCAGCACGTTCGGCGGTGCGATCAGCGACCTCTGGCCGGTCAACCACTCGGCCACCGGAGGATTGACGAAGGCCGGCAGCGGCACGTTGGTGCTGACGGGCAGCAGCTCGTTCAGCGGCCCTACGGTCGTCAGCAACGGCACCCTGCGGCTGAATGGCGGCATGTACGGTTTCGGCGGCAACGGCAGCGGCTGGACGCTCAATGACAGCACGGGCGGCAATCCCGTGACGATTGCAGGCAACGTGGCGACCCTCACGACGGCCGACGCCTCCGAAGCGAACGCCATGTGGTACAACACGCCGTTGCCGGTAGTCGGCAGTCCGTGGACCGCCACGTTCACCTACACGAATCTCACGGGCAACGGCGCCGACGGCGGGGCTTTCGTCCTGCAAACCAGCGGCACGAACGCCCTGGGCAACGACGGCGGCGCCAAGGGGCTAAATGGCACGAACGGCTTGTACTCCCCGCTTACCAATTCCGCCGCGATTGTGTGGAACATTTACAGCGGCAATGGCGGCAGCAAGGTGAATTATCTAACCGGCGGCAACGCCTCGCCAAGCACGGCCACGGGTAACGGCGTGAACCTCGACTCGACGGCGCCGGTGAACATTACGCTTGCTTACAACGGCACGTCCGCGCTCTACCTTACGGCGGTCCAAGGCGCGAACTCCTGGTCGCAAACTTACTCCGTGGCTCTCGGCTCCGCGCTGAACAATCCAGTCAACGGCACGGCATACGTTGGCTTCGTCGGCGGCACAGGCGGAGTGGATGCCCAGCAACAAATCTCGAATTTCAGCTTTACTGGAAACGGCAGCCTCGGCAGCGTGTTGTCGGCCACTTCGCCGGTGCAACTAGCCGCCGGCGCGGTGCTGGACCTCAACGGAGGCTATCAGCCGGTCGGTTCGCTCAGCGGCGGCGGCACGCTCACCAACAGCAATGCCGCATTGGCGGCGACGGTCGCCGTGGGCGGCGACAACACGTCGCAGACCTTTTCCGGAGTGCTCACGTCTGCAGTGCCCGGCAACCTGGCGCTCGCCAAAATCGGCAGCGGCACACAGACTCTCAGCGGCAGCAACAACTTCGCCGGCGGCACGACCGTGGGCGGCGGTGTCTTGCGGATGGGGAATTCCCAGGCATTGGGGCCCGCGGGCGGCAGCTTGACGATTTCCGGCGGTACGCTGGATATGAACGGCAACAGCTTGACCGTCAGCCCGCTGGGGGGCATCTACGGCGCGATTTCGAGCAGTTCAGGGACCGCCGCCGTGCTTACGGCCAACCAGGCTTCCGGCATCGGCACCTACGGCGGCGTGCTCGCCAACGGCGGCGGGACGCTCGGCTTCACCAAGACTGGCGGCGGCATGCTGCTGCTCTCCGGATACAACAGTTACAGCGGGCCAACACTTGTCAGCGGCGGGACGCTGCGGCTCTACAACGGCGCCAGCGGGTTCGGCGGCAACGGCAGCGGATGGAACGTCAACGACAGCACGGGCGGCTATCCCGTATCCGTGTCGGGCGACGCCGCGACGCTTACGACTGCCAACAATTCAGAGGCCAACGCTATTTGGCTCGACCGGCCGCTGGCCGTAGTTGGCGGCCCGTGGACGGCGAAGTTCACCTACACAAACCTTTCGGGCGACGGCGCCGACGGCGGCGCCTTCGTGCTACAGACCAACGGCCTTGGCGCCCTGGGCAACAACGGCGGCGCCAAGGGGCTCAACGGCACGAACGGTTCTTATTCCACGCTCACCCATTCCGCCGCGATTGTTTGGAACATCTACAGCGGCAACGGCGGCAGCGAGCTTAGTTACCTGACCGGCGGCAATGCCACGCCGACGACCAGCACCACAAGCAGCGGCGTTAACCTCGACGCAATGACGCCGGTGAACTTCACCCTGTCCTACAACGGCACTTCCGCGCTCTATTTGACGGCAGTCCAAGGCAGCAGTTCCTGGACGCAAACCTACTCGGTTGCCCTGGGCACGGCGCTGAACAATCCGGCCAATGGGCTGGCGTACGTCGGCTTTGTCGGCGGCACCGGCGGGGTCAACGCCGACCAGCAAATCTCGAATTTCAGTTTCTCCAGCAACTTCGGCAACATTCTTCCGGCCGCTTCGCCGGTCCAACTGGCGGCAGGCGCCGTATTGGACGTCAACGGCCAGAATCAGACCATCGGCTCGCTTAGTGGCGCCGGCCTCCTCACCAACAGCAACACGAGCCAGGTGGCCACCCTGGTCGCGGGCGACGACAATTCGTCGCAGACCTTCTCCGGTTCGATCAATTCGGCCGTGCCCGCCAACCTCGCGCTAATCAAGATTGGCAGCGGCTCGCAGACGCTCGGCGGCGTAGACACGTTTACCGGTCCCGCCACTGTCCAGGGCGGTGTTCTGCGGCTGAGGGCGGCGGGCGCCGTGCGCGGCGCCGTCGCGGTCACCGCGGGAACACTCGACGCCGGCGGATTCGCCCAAACGATTCAATCGCTCTTGATGTCTGCGGGCGGGGCGCTGGACCTGTCAGTTGGCAATCTGTTGACCAGCACCGGCAGCGACTCTCTGGCGGGCACGCTGGACATCTTGAATCTTGCCGGCTCCGCGGAGCTGATGGCCTACGGCTCCGAGTCGGGCGCGTTCAGTAACGTCTACGGTCTGCCCGCCGGCTACAAGCTGACCTACACGCCCACGCAATTGGACGTCGTGTCGTCGGCAACCGGAACGACATTTAACCTGGCCGCCAGCGCGGCGGCGGGCGTGCTGCACGTGGGCGGTTCGACGACCGTAACGGCCACAATCACCAATGCCGGAACGGGCAACGCCGACGCGCTGGACTACACGTCGCTCAGTCTCGGAGTCGCGGGCGGTTCGCTGGCCGGAACGGGACTGCCGAAAAGCGGCGGGCCGCTGGCCCAGGGCGCCTCGGACTCCGGCAGCATGACCTTTGTGGCCGGCGTGCCGGGCACGATCACTCTCACACCGGCCGCGATCGGCACGAATGCCACCGTAGGCGGCCGGGCCGCACAGGGCGCCGCCGGCAGCGCAACGATCAACGTCTTCAGCGGCAATGGTGCTTGGTGCAGCAGTTCCGGCTCGCTCTGGAGCAGCTATGGGAACTGGACCGATGCCGACGGCGTGCAGGCCGCGCCGGGCACTTTCGCCGGGTTTGCGGCCAGCGACACAGCCACTTTCAGCGGCTCCGGTTCGGTGACGACGATCAGCCTCAGCGGCGCAAATCCTAGCCTGGCGGTCCTTGCTTTTAGCGGGACGAACTATACGCTTGCGGACGGCACGCTGACGCTCGCAGCCAGCGGCGCCATGCCCGCAATTGTCGTCAGCGATAGCACGACGCAGACGATTTCCAGCCCGATCGCCGGAACGCAAGGGCTGCTCAAGGATGGCCCCGGCACGTTGGTCCTCAGCGGCACGAACGACTACAGCGGCGCTACGGCGGTTGTCGGCGGACGGCTAGTCGTCACGAATAGCGAGGCGCTCGCGGATGGGACGTCCCTGTTCGTCGGGGACGGGTCATACGTTACGGAGATCGCGCCAGTCGGCGCCGGCTCCGCGCCGGTTGCCGCTGCGACCGTAGCCGTGCCCGAACCAAGCGTGTTCGGCCTTCTGGCCTTCGCTACGTGCATCGGGCTGGTCTTGCGGAACTTCTGCCGCTTCGCAGGGCGCCGACGGCGTCTTGATCGTGCGTGAAGGCGGCGATAACGCGGTGAGAAGCGGAGACGTGCAGGCTACAATTCCCCTATTTCCCCAAGAGGCGAAAATGCGGTATCCTAGAGTAGACAATAATCACTGCTTCTGCCCCCTGGAGGTCTATTGCAATGATCGGCATTTCCCTCGATTATCCCACCTACTTGGAACGACTGCGAACCGAACTGACGCGGGTTGACCCGGCCGAGGTCGAGCACTTCTCGGACCTGATTTTCGAGGCTTTCCAAAACGGCAAGACCGTCTTCATCATCGGCAACGGCGGCTCGGCCTGCAACGCTTCGCACCTGTGCGAGGACCTCGGCAAAGGCTGCCTGCGGCAAGAGGACCTCTGCGACGAATCGCGCCGCCGTTTGCGCGTGATGAGCCTCACAGATAACGTCGGCTGGATGACCGCCATCGGCAACGACTGCGGCTACGACCAGCTTTTCGTCCAGCAGTTGATGAATTTTGGGCACAAGGGGGATCTGCTGGTGGCCATCAGCGGATCGGGCAACAGCCGCAACGTGCTGGCCGCCGTCGATTGGGCCAATCGCCACGGGCTGACGACCTTCGGCATGACCGGCTTCAGCGGCGGCAAGCTGAGGCAAATGGCCCACGCCTGCGTCCACGTGCCGTTGGACGATATGGGCATGGTCGAGAGCGTTCACATGTGCGTGATCCACTGGATCATCGACGACGTTCACGGCCGCGTCAATTCCAGCGGGCGGTACGCGAAGGTCTAGGAGTTTTCAGTTTTCAGTTTTCAGTACTTGCTGAACACTGAAAGCTGAACACCGAACGCTCTGCCTTACAACCGATCCGCCGGCGTCTTCAGATTGAAGCGGTACTTGAGGAAGCAGCGCAGATACGCCTTGCCGCTCCGCCAGCGATGCAGGGTCACTTCGCCGATGCGCAGCCGATAGGAAATTGGAATCTCCTTGTAGCGAAGGCCCGCGCGGCAGGAGCGGATGATAATCTCCGACGGGAACGAGTAGTTGGTCTCCCATGGGATAGCGTGCGCCGCCGTGCGGCGAAAGCCGAACATGCCGGTGGTGACGTCGTGCGTGGGGATGCCGTAAAGCGTGCGGACGGTAAATGCGAACGTCCGGTTCGCCCAAAGGTTTGCTCCCGGCATTGCCTGCCGCACTTCCGGCGTGCCCAGGCGGTTACCGGAGACGAGATCGTAGCCTTGCACCGCGAGCAGTTCGAGAAAATCGCCGATGCGGTCCATGGGATAGGTGTTGTCGCAGTCGGCGGTGACGATGTAATCGCCGGAGGCCGCCAGGATCGCCGTCCGCAGCGCAATGCCGTGACCTTGCGGCGGCTGGGAAATGACCTTCACGCCCAGTTCCGCGGCCACCTTGGGCGTGTTGTCCTTGCTGCTGTCCACGATAAGGACCTCCGCATCGTGCCCGGCAGTATACTTGCGGATGTCCGCGACGACGCCCGGCAACGCCTTCTCCTCATTGAAGGTCGGCATGACGACGGAGATTTTCAACTTGTCCATTTTGGCCCCCTAGTCAGGCAATTCTAGCTTGTTTTCCAATCGAACGAGCAGGGCAGCAGGCCCGCGACCAGCGCAAGAAACTGACCCGCCGTCAAAATCGTCGCAATGCGAGCCGGCGGCGCGGGCTGCATTTGTTCCGCGTTAGGAATCCTCGATCCGGCATAACCGTGTGGTCCACCTGTCCGGGCCTGGGGCGCAGCGGCTGCTTTGATTATAATGATCGAATCGAGCCCGCTGCGATGCGGCGAAAGCGGCAGCCTGCCGGAAAAGCCGCAAACCAGGGCAAACACCCGGGCCATTTCTCAATTCCAATAGAACTTTACATGGCTGAGGCCCGTCAGGTGACGCAAGGCTCAACGGAAGAGATTCGCGGCGCGTCTCGCCAATCGATTGCGTTTTTTTGGCGCAATCGCCGGACTGTGATCGCGGCGCTGGTTGTCGTGGCGCTACTGGCGTTGCACCCTTGGCTCTTGCGGTTGCTGGCGCTGCCGCTGATGTCCGGGGACACGGCTGCACCGTCGGGATACTTTTGCCTTCATGGCGACGAACTGGGAATTGACGGCTATGACGCGCTCGATCGAGCGGCCCAGTGGCAAAAAGCCGGGCAACAGCAGGGCAGGGCAGGGGGGGCGATCCTGATCATCCTGCCGCGAACCAGCCGCATCGTGGAAATCGGCGCAGTGCCTTCTTTCGAAGCTATTTGCCGGAGCGAGCTGGGCAAACGCGGGATCGCGGCGGACGACGTCGAGTCGGTCCCCGCCGGCGCTCACAATCCCTGGGAAGAGGCCCGGGCACTGGGCGATTGGCTCAAGCGGCACGATTCCAAGGATTCGGCGCAAGCGACGGTCTCGCTGGCGTGCAGTCCATTCGCCACAGGACGGTTGCGCTACATCTTCAACAACGTACTCGGTCCCGGCGACGCGGAGCGGGTGCGGCTGGTTTCCCTGCCCGATCCCGCGTGCCCTCTCGAGTCGTGGTGGCGGACGCGGAGGGGCGTGAAGGAGTTCATGTACGCTTGGCTCGAATTGCTCTATACATGGGGCCGCGGCGAACAGGTCCCCGTGCCGCAATCTACCGCGGCGATATTTCAGAGCGAGGTTCGCGCGGCGATTGGCGAGGCCCCGCGATGAAGGCACGTCGCAAGTTGGGATGCTGTCTCGCGGCGGTTTTCGTCGCGGCCGTTCTGGCCGTTGCGATCGGCTCGCCGACGGTATTGCGTGCGCTCGGCGCGTGGCTGGACGTGGGTAGGCCGGCGCGGAAGGCCGATGCCGTCGTCTTGCTTGGTGGCAGCTACAATACGCGGCCGTTTGTCGCGGCCGCGCTGGTCCGCGGCGGGTGGGCGCCCAAAGTGCTTTTGAACACGGTGCTTCCGCATCCGCTCCAAGTGGCTGGAGCCGTGCCGCCGTGGCATAAGATCGCCCAGAGGATCCTGGCATACGGGGGCGTGACGCCGAACCAATTGATCGTGTTGGACACTTCGGCCCAAACGACCTTCGACGAAGCGGCGGGCGTGTCCGCGTACCTGGACAAGCACCCTGCGAGGCGGTTGCTGTTGGTCACGGAAGGGCCGCATACCCGACGCTCGGAGTGGATTTTTCGCCGGGTGCTCGCCCGGCATCATGTCGAGGTCTCTAGCGTCTCGGCGCCGGCGGAAGACTTCGATTCTGCGGTCTGGTGGGGCAGCCAGGAGGGGTTTATTTTTGTGGTTTCGGAATACCTTAAGCTGGCGTTTTATGCCGTCCGCTACGGCTGGCTGGGTTATGAAATTCTCGCTGCCGCAGTGATGATCGTAGCACTGCGAGCATGGATCTGGCGTCGGCGGAAACCATCTATTACGATGGGAGGGGAGGCGAACCCTTCTTCCGGGCTAGCTGGACGATGGAGCCCGTGAGTATCGTGTTATAATGAGGGTTTAGACCTGCTCCAATCCGCATTCTGTGCTCAACGCGGCTGGGACCGAAAACCAACGGTTGCCGCGATGGAAGTTCGTTTCGTCTTCCGACCGCAAGCGATATAAAGGATTTCACAATGCCAACCCTGAACGTGCGACTCGCGGCGATACTACTGGTTTGTTTGGCGGTCGTCGGCGGCGGCGTGCATTTGCTCCACGGCTATCAGATCGGCCGGCAGTCCCAAGCTTTAAAAAGGGCCTCCGAACGGGCGGAGGAGAACCACAAGGCGGACCTGGCCAAGGCAGCCGCGGCCACGAAGGCGGAGGAAAAGGCCGCCGACCGAACCGATGCCGCGAAGAACCTTGTTGACGCCATCCGACTCCTCCGCGACTACGCGAGCTTGAATCGGCGCGATGTCGGCGCCGAGCTCCACCTGGCAACGCTCTACGTGGAGGCTGGACAACTTCGCGGGGCCTTCGACGCCTTCGAAGACGGCCTCCGCCATGTGGACGACGCGCAGCCGCCGCTAACGGCGGAAGAAATCAGTGCCGTGCGCTGGAAGCTCGTCAAGGAGGTTGCGATCAGGATTGGCCGGTTGCCCGACGCGCAGGAACATCTCGACGTACTTCTGGATGGGGCCGTGGAGAAGAACCTGCGGCATCGTCGGAACCATGAAAAGCCCGAAGGCGATCCGGAACAACTCGAACTGTATGGACAGATTCTTCTGTTCAACCTCAAATACCAGGAGGCCTGCGGTGTATTCGAGGACGTCATTGCGATCGACCCGGGCCGTGTCGATGCCTACTCTGGCCTCGCTGGCGCGCGTTTTCATCTTAACCAAAAGCCCGAGGCCGAGGCGGCAATGGAATCGATGCTGGCCAAGAGCCCCAAGTCGACGGAGGCATACGAGAAGTATGTCGCCTACTATCATCAACAGGCGGCAAAAGCGACCGACGAGACGGAACGGGACCGATACTTGAAGACCGCCCTGACCAAGGCGCGGCAGGCGCTGGAAAAATCGCCCGACGAGGCCCGATTCATGCTGCTTGTGGGTCGCTGTTACGCGCAGCAGCAGGAATACGACAAGGCCGAAGAATACACTCTAAAGGGCATAACGGCAACCAAGAACGATGACAAACTTTCCTTCTACTACAGTTTTCTTGTCGACGTGCAAAACCACCTGAGAAAAAAGGACCTCGGCAAAACGCTGGAAAAGGCGGCGGAGGCCACGCGCGGAACGCCAGGCGGCCCCGATCTGCTTTGGCAATTGGCGGACTACCAGATTCGTGCCGGCAAGTTCAAGGAGGCCGAGACGATGATCAAGGACCTCAAAGCCGAGAACTATCCGCCCGGAAAAATCTCCTACCTGGAAAGCTCGATCGCGTTCCAGGAGCAGAATTGGGCGGCTGCCAAGAAGATCTTGGAAGAAGAAGTCATCCCGATCAAGCGGACGGGAGATTGGCCGACTCTTCGCATACAGGCGCAGCTCAATTTGGTTCAATGCTACCGTCAACTTGGCCGCGGCGTCAACGAGCAGATTCGCCTTCTCGAGGAGATTAACCAAAGTAATTCGCACATATATCAGGCCCATGCCTTGCTGGCGGACATCTACACGGCCCAACGCAAGCTCGACCTTGCCACTGAGCAGCGCCGCCTGGCGGCCAACTGCCTGCCGGCCAACAGCCCACAGCAAGAAGACGTGGCGCTTCAATACTTGCAAAACCTGGTAGCCGCGCAACTGCGGACCGAGGAGCGCAAGCGAAACTGGAGCGCAATCGAGAAACAGTTGGAGTCATGGACCGCGAACAAGGCGCCCCGGCCGGAATACGAAGTTCTCAAGGCCGAAGTGGCTTTGGGGCAAGGGAATCCGGACAAGGCGCGAGAACTGCTTGAGACCTGCACAAAGCAAAAGCCCAATAGCGCCGCGGCCTGGCTGGCCCTGGCGCGACTGACCGCGCACCGCGCCGACGGCGTGGACGATCCGGCCAAAAAAGGCGACTATTGGAAGGCCGCCGCAAACTATATCGACCAGGCTGAGAAAGCCATTGGCAACGGCGTCATCGTGCGCTCGTGCGCGGAGAACTGGCGCTGGCCCACAAAGACCCGCTGTCGGGCCGCGACGCGAAAGTCAGCGAAGCGCTGAAATCGTTGGGCGAGAAGACCGATTCCCTGACTGATTCGGAAAAATCGCAGCTTTGGGCCATCCTGGGCGGCATGGGCGAGCGGGCCGGCGACATCGAGCTTGCTCAAGCTTTTTTTCGCCGCCAAGCCGACAAGGAGCCGAAAAACGTTCTCGTCCGCTGCCACCTTTGCGACCTCCAGCTTCGCGCCTTCGAGAAGGGGCTTCCCGTCGACATGCCGGAACTCGACCGCCTGGTGGACGAAATTGGGCGGTTGAGCGAGAAGAAGAAAGACAAGTCGGACGAGGTGAACGAGGAATCTGCGCCGTACTGGCTTTACGCCAAGGCGGTCCGCGCCTTCGTCCAGGCCAAGAATAAGAACCCGCAACTGCTGCTGGAAGCACGCGGCTGCCTTATGAAGTGCCTGAACACCCGTAACGACTGGGCCGCGCCCGTGGTGCTGGCCGGCAAAATCTGCGAGTTGCAGGATGATCCCGACGAAGCGCTGAAGTGTTACACCTATGCCATTTCCTTCCTCGGAGAGCACGACAACGACGTCATCGCCCGCGCGGTGCGACTGCTCGTGCCGCGGCGGAGGTGGGACGAAGCCAAAGCGCTGGTCGATTTTCTGGAGAGCAGGAAGAGCCCGCTGCTGGAGGATATGCATCAGGAGTATCTCGAAGTCAAAGTCGTCCGTGGCGACGTCGCCGCCGCCGAAAAGGAGGTGGACAAATCGGTCGCCGCCGACAGCAAGGACTACAAGGACTTTGCCCGGCAAGGAGAAATGTACGCCTGCCTCGCTGTGCGCTTGAAAGCGGCGGCGCAGAAAACGGCCGCCGAAGCGGAGGCCGCGGACGAAAGCGCGAGGAGGAACGATCCCCGCAAAACGGCCGACGAGTGGAAGAAGGAGGCGGACGATCTGAAAGCTCAAGCCAAGCAAGCGAATACGGACATGCTTGTCATGACCAACAAAGGCGTGGGCGCGATGCAAAAGGCCCTTTCCTTGAATCCGCAGGCTGAAGAGGCATGGATTGCCATGGCGCGATTGTTCGCCGAAGCCGAACAACCCGAACGGGCCAAACCCTTGATCCCCCAGATGGAAGCCAGTCTCAAGAGCGAGAAGGCGCTGACGACGGTTGCCATTTGCTGCGAGCTGTTGAACGACCCGGAAAAGGCCGAACAGAAGTTTCAGGCGGCGGCGAAAGCCTTTCCGGACAACAGCCGCGTGCTCAAGCAAGCGGCCGGATTCTATATCCGCCGCGGCAAGATATCGTCGGCCGAGCCGCTGTTGCGGGCCATCAAGGGTATGCAAACGCCGGCCGCGCTGTATGACGCCTGCTGGGCCCGCCGCACGCTGGCCGATGCGCTCAAGGACCGCGGCTTCGACGGCTATTGCCAGGCGCTCGATCTGCTTGATCAAAACCTCCACAGCGCGGCGGTCAGCCCCGATGACTTGCGTTTGAAGGCCCGCCTACTGGCGACGGACCCCCGCAAGGAAAAGCTCAATGAGGCCGTCCAAACCATGAAAGAGCTGGTCGAATCGCGCCAGTTTTCGCGTTATGCCACGCCCAATGACCACTTCGCGCTGGCAAACCTTTACCTTCACACGGGCAACAGGCCGGACTACGAGGCGCAAATGCATTCCCTCATCGGCGGCGATCATCCGCAACCGATGTTCCTGATGTCGTACATCGGCACTTTGCTGGACCGCAAGGAATTCGAAGACGCCGACCACTGGCTGCAGGTCCTGGAGAAGAATGCGCCGGACGGCTATGAGACAATGTCCATCCGGGCCGATTATTTCATTCGCCGCGAAATGTACAAGGAGGCCGCCGACCGGGTCGAAAAGTTCGTCCTCGATGACGTCCAATCGCCGTACCGCGTCCCGCACATGAACCTCGCCGCGCGCTTGCTGGAAAGCTTTGCCGACCGGCTGAAGGCCGACAAAAAGCCGGCCGCCGCCGATTTTCTCAGCCGGGCGGAAGGGTTCTTCGTAACGCTGCGCAAGCTGGCGACGGTCGACGGTCATATCGTCTATGCGGACTTTTGTGCCCGGCAGGGGCGAATCGACGAGGCGCTTTCCGTGCTGGAGCAGTCCTGGGACCAGAGCAAGCCGGAGCTCGTGCGGTTGCCGGCGTCGAGCATCGTGAGCAGCCCTTCAACGACGCCCCAACAGTTCGAGAAGCTGGAAAAGCTTCTGGTACACGCCCAAAAGGCGCATCCTTCTACCTCCTTGCTGTTTGTCCTTTCCAACTTGCACGAGCATCGGCAGCAGTACGACAAGGCCGTCGAGGACTACCGCGCAATGATCGCCCAGGAGCCGCAGAACTTTTTGGCGCTGAACAACCTCGCCATCGACCTGGCCCGCACCGGCGGTAACCTTGACGAAGCCCTCGCCGATGTAAATAAGGCCCTCGGCGTCCGCGGCCCGCTGGCCGCCATCAAGGACTCCCGCGCGGTGATTTACATCGCCAGGCGAGATTACGACAAGGCCCTGGAAGATTGCAAGGCGGCGATCCAGGATGAAGGGAACTCCGAACAGTACTTCCACTTGGCCTGGGTCTTGAACCAGTTGGACCGCAAGAGCGAGGCGGGCGAGGCGCTGAAGACGGCCGAATCCAAGGGCTTGAATGCCAAGGACCTCAGCCCCTACGAAAAGCCCTATTACGAACGGCTGAAAGAGAGTCTGTAACACTGGGTACTCAAGTACTCGATACTCAGCACTTTCCGCTTCCCTCGATTCACCTTCGCCGCGGCCAAGCGGCTTGCCACGCCCAGCGCCTCGATCATGCTGCCCGTCTCCGCCTGCCGTTTCCAGGCGATGTCGAAGGCCGTGCCGTGGGCGACGCTCGTGCGGATGATCGGCAGGCCCAACGTCACGTTCACGGCGCGGTGCATGCCTAAGAGCTTCAGGGCGATATGCCCCTGGTCGTGATACATGGCCACGACCGCGTCAAAATGTCCGTCGCGCGCCCGGACCATGAGCGTGTCGGTGGCCAGCGGCCCGGTCAGATCGAGTCCTTGCTCCTTGCCCCGCCGCACGGCCGGGACGATGATCGGCGCTCCTCGTCGCCGAACAGCCCGCCTTCGCCGGCATGCGGGTTCAGTGCGCATACGGCAATTCGCGGGCGGCGGCCGGTCAGCCGGGTCATGAACTCGTCCGCCAGCCGCGCCTTGGCCAGCACGGCGTCCTCCGTCAGTTCGTCAAACACGTTCCTCAGCGCCGTATGCAGCGTGACGTGGACCACGGCCAGTCCGCCCGGCGATAGCAACGACTCGTCCGGACCCAGATAGAGCATCATCGCGTAGTTGTCCACGCCGCAGAGGCTCGCCAGCAGCTCGGTATGGCCAGGAAACTTGTGTCCCGCGCGGCGGAGCGCTTCCTTGTGCAGCGGGGCAGTGGTGATCGCATCGACATCGCCCGCAAGGGCCAAGCGTGCCGCCGCGACCACCGCCTCGTAAGCTGCCTGGCCCGCACGGGCGTCGAGCATTCCCGGCTTGATGTCCAGCACTTCGTCGCCGCCGCATGGCAGACAGGGAATGACGCCTTGGCCCGGCTCGGCTTCGTCCGGCGAGTCGATCTCTTGCACGTGCAGGTCGGTCTGCCAAAGCTCGATTGCGCGGCGGAGAATGCCCGGATGCCCGACGACCAGCGGCCGGCACGCTTCATGGATCACCGTCTCCGTCCATGCGCCGACGATGATCTCCGGCCCTACCCCGGCCGGGTTGCCCAAGGTGATTGCGATGAGGGGTTTTGACTTCATGCCTTTATTCTATGCGAGGATGAGCCGTCGCCACAGGGACCTTGTACGGAAAGGGCTTAGGTCTTAGAACTTGGGTCTTAGGTCTTTGACTTGAATTTTAGAGACCTAAGACCCAAGTCCTAAGACCTTTCCATGCGAGCCTGCCTGCAACGCGTCGCGCGAGCGCAAGTCACCGTCGATGGAGAAATCGTCGGCCACATCGACCGCGGGCTGCTCGTGCTGCTGGGTGTCGTGCAGGGCGACGACGAGGCCACGGCGCGGAAGCTTGCCGAAAAAGTTGTCTCGCTCCGCGTTTTTGACGATTCCCAAGGGAAAATGAACCTTTCCGTGGGGGACGTCGGCGGCTCGATGCTCGTCGTAAGCCAATTCACGCTTGCCGGCGATTGCCGCAAAGGCCGGCGTCCATCGTTCGACGCCGCCGCACCGCCGGAGCTTGCCGAGCGGCTTTACGAGTTCTTCGTCCGCGCCGTTGCCGAGCAAAACATCCCCGTCGCCACCGGCCGCTTCCGCGCCCACATGCTGGTCGAGTTGGCCAATGACGGCCCGGTGACGTTCATGGTGGAAACGTGACGTAACGGTCATAGCTTGCGTCTTCCTCGGAGTCATCGGAAAGGAACTGCCGGTACGCTTCACTTTGCCACATGGCGCTGTTGCCGAGATCGGTGATTTTAGGCTGGCTAGGCGAGTTTCCAAGATTTGGATCGAGCGGCCAATGTCAACGGGTTTGAGTAGGCAGCGGACTCTTCTCATTGACTGGAATGCTATCATGCAAGGCGCATCAACGGCGGCAAACTATCAGCTCTTGCCCGGCGACCGGCTTTTTGTTCAAGCCGATAAAACGTTGTAGCGAGGCGTGACTCGCACGCGGAACCGTCTGTGACCGGGTGGGGCGGGGGATCCGGCCCCTGCTAAAATGGCCGCGGGCAGTGGCAAGTGTGCAGTACCCAGGTACTCAGTTCGCAGCGGCTAGGCGGTCCTTCGACGACTCGCTTACGGCGTTCGGTAACGCTGCTTTCTATGCACTGCGTATTGTGTACTGCGCACCCTTTTCTCCCCGCGTTATCACTCGACTTTCCGCCGCCCAAAAATCGCCCCCGGGGCAACATCCGATCCGCCAGGGCCAAAACCGCAAACCTCGGTTTTCCGCGGGAGAAACGGGCCTCTGACCGAACATAAGAAACATTATCGGACGTTGCGGGGCCGGCCAATCGGCCCGGTAAACCCGTACTTGGACCGGTGAACTTCGACCGCGAAATCGGCCGGCGGCGAACAGACTTCTGGGCGAAGACTTTTGGGCGCTGAAGTGCTCGGTGCTGCGTACGTTAACGACTGCCTCAGCCAACGCCGGCGAGAACTGCTTCCGCGACAGCGTTGTGAGGCTCGTATTCCGTCGCGTCGTCGTCCGGCGCCGGCAGCCGGGCGCCGCCGTCCAAAAACACGCCGATACGGCGGAACTTCTGGTACTGCGCCTCCAGCAATTGGTCCGTCGGCTGGGCGGTCAGCTCGCGCAGCGCCGTGCGAAAGAAGCTCTTTAGCCGGTTAGCCATCAGGTGGTGGTCGCGGTGCGCGCCGCCCAGCGGCTCGCGGACCACGTCGTCGATCACTCCCAGCCGCATGAGGTCCTTAGAGGTCATCTTCAGTGCCTGCGCGGCCTGCTCTTTGTAGGTGTGGCTCTTCCAAAGAATGCCCGCGCAGCCTTCGGGGCTGATCACGGAATAATAGGCGTGCTCCAGCACTGCCACGCGATCGCCGACGCCGATGCCCAAAGCGCCGCCCGATCCGCCCTCCCCGATCACCACACAAATAATCGACGTCGGCAGCCGGGACATCTCCAGCATCGAGCTGGCGATCACCTGGGCCTGTCCGCGTTCCTCGGCGCCGATGCCCGGATAGGCGCCGGGAGTGTCAATCAGGCAAATCACCGGCATGCGGAACTTGGCGGCCAGCTTCATTTTGGCCATTGCCTTGCGGTAGCCTTCGGGATGGCCGCAGCCGAAATAGCAGGCGTTCCGCTCCTTCAGTGTTTTGCCCTTTTGGTGGCCGACGACCATCACCTTGTAGGCGTCGAGTTTGGCCCAGCCGGTGCGGATCGCCCGATCGTCGCCGAATGTCTTGTCGCCGTGCAGCTCGACGAACTGGTCAAACACCAGCTCCAGGTAATCGGTGGTCATCGGCCGATCGGGATGCCGGGCGACCTCGACCGTCTCCCACGGCTTGAGCTGGCTGAAGATTTCCTTCTTTAACTCGGTCAACTCCCGCCGCAGGCGGCGAACTTCATTCCGCGTTTCGGGCGTGGGGTTGGGAGTCGAATCGAGCTTTTGGATCCGGGCTTCCAAGTCGTAGATCGGCCGCTCGAACGCCAAGCAATGGGGGGTGTCTGCCATCGTGATATGCCTGAGGGGGTTCAGGTATCCTTCGCTATATCTTGTAGTTCATCGACCTTCGCGCCCGCACTGTCGAACTAGCATTGCCTCGCCCGCAAAGACTCCGTAGAATGCCCATTCTTCCGCGGCGCTGGTGTACCGGCTCTAAGCCCGATGTTTTCATGCATCTAGCGCTGACCGTGTGCGAGTATGGCGCCAGGGCCATACTCCAGCATCCCCTCCGTGGCGGAACCGTACGTCAGACTTTCTCGTCTGACACACGAACACCCAGTCCGCCTGGAAAGGCCGACCTAGTGTCCCTTCCGGCAGAAAACGCTACTGTGCTCCCGGCCGGAACACGCGGTACATCCGCATCTTCCGAAATTCGTCCAAGACCTCCTGTGCCGACGCGGGCCGCTGGGCGGGATCCTTCGCCAGGCAACGCCGCACCAGTTTGGAGAAATCGGGCGAGACGTTATTGTCCGCGGCTTCCAAAGGCGGCGGCGCAGCCTTTAAATGTTTACCAAACAAATCTTCCTTTGTCGACCCCGTAAATGGAGGAGCGCCAGCCACAAGTTCAAAAAGCACGCACCCGAAGCTGTAAACGTCGGATCGGGCATCCAAAGCACCGCTGCGGATTTGTTCGGGCGACATGTAACTGGCGGTGCCCTGTCGCTTCGGCTTCATGGGAAACAGCTTTGCCAGCCAACTCGTGGGCCGCACCGCCAGCCCGAAGTCGATCAGTTTTGCCTCACCTGCTTCATTTACCAAGAAGTTTTCTGGCTTGATATCCCTATGCACCCAGCCTTTGCTGTGCATCCAGCCTAAACCCTCGGCGGCTTGCTCAATAATCCTGGGAATTGTCGCGAAAAGCGTTGCGCGGTCCTCCTTTGTGCGAATGCGACGCTTTAAATTGAGCGCAGGAAACCATTCCAACGCGAGAAACGGCGTACCGCGGTCTATGCCAAAATTATAAACATCGACTACTCGATCGTGTTTGATTTCCTGTCCGACTTTGAATTCCTCGCGCAGATTGGGCAAATACTTGGCATCATCGCCAGCTTTGATAGCAACCATGCGCTGGTGGCCGTCGTCGTAGGCCTGCCAGACCTGCCCTGCCTGGCCAGTGTGGACCACTTTCAAAAGTCGATAGGAGCCAAGGCAGGATTGAGTCACAGTTAGCGTTTTTCCGGGCCTAATATTGCAACCCGAGGCACGAGCGAGAATAGCTCCTGCGAGCCTCGCCAACTTCGGACTACGACCGCCCGGCGCCAATGGCCATTTCGTATACAACCCCGGAGTAGGTGGTGTTGCCGGGCCAGTCGTTACTTCTATCAAGTTTAGCCCTCTCCACCCGGTTTATCAACGGACAAAACGGCGCGCCCTCCCCTGCCCTGCCCCATGCTCGGCACATAGTGACGCGTGGCAACGACTTTTTTCTTCCGGCCTGCTAAACTGACCGTCCATGCGGACCGAGACGAGTTGCAACAGCCTATTTGCGCGAATCGGCCGCATGTGGCGGGGCTGTACGTCGATGCTTGGCATAGCCCTGTTTCCGCTCGGCCGCTTGACCGGCCCGTTGCTGCGCCATCTTCGCACGGCCGACCGGCTGGACCACGGCCTGGTTCTGGTGCTGCCGGGCATCGAAGGAGAAAGCGGTATCAACCACAGCATCGTCCGCGGCCTGGCTGACGGGGGCGTGCAGGCGGCCATCGAATTGTTCGATTGGACAACCGGGCTGTTCTTGTTGTTCCCGTACCACCTTCGCGGCTGGCGAAGAATCGCCGCGCAGGCCGAGCGCCTGGCACGCCGGATCGTCCAGTACCGCGCGAGCCACCCCGGTCGTCCGGTTTACCTGGTGGGGCATTCCGGCGGCGCGGCCTTGAGCCTGATGACGCTCGAGCGCCTGCCTCCCGATGTGACGGTGACCGGCGCCGTGCTGCTGCAGCCCGCGATCTCACCCGGTTACGACCTTTCGGTGGCGCTTGCGAAAACTGAATCGGGGATATGGAGTTTTCACTCGCGATTCGACCTGTTCTTCGTCGGGCTGATGACTCGCATCTTGGGAACGTTGGACGGCCGCCACTGCCCGGCGGCCGGGCTTTCCGGCTTTCACCGCCCGCCGCAACTAACAGCCGAGGGACACCAGCTCTACGACACGCGGCTGCATCAAACGCCCTTCCGCGCGTGGATGTGCGCCGCCTTCCACTTTGGCGGGCACATGGGCCCGACCAACCGCGTATTTATCGCGGAGAGCATCGCGCCGCTGCTGCGAAGGACGTCGTAATGCTATAATCTCGTTATGCCCAACGCGCCCCAAGACAATCCAGACGCGAACTATGGAGCGGAAGACGAGTGGCTCGCCTGGTATCGTCTCTCGCGGATCGAGCGCTTGCGGGAAAGCGAAAAGCCTTGGGACTTTTATCCGCTCGCCGTCACTGTCCAGCACCGCAACAACGGAGCGCGTAAACCGCAGAATGCCGCCTGTTACCGAGTTCCGCTTTGACCCCCCTGCCCTGCCGAACGCGCTTCGAGAATTCAAGGATACTGCACGCAAACCAAGAAAAGCCCCTGCGGGGGCGCGGTGCGGCCGGCGCGGCGGCGGTCGAGGGCGGCAAGCACCTCGCCGGGCCATGACTCGGCACGAGCGCCGCGGCCTACTTCCACCATCGTGCCGACGATCGTGCGGACCATGTTGTAGAGGAAGCCGTTGGCCTCGATTTCCACCGTAACGAAATCGCACTCCCCTCCCCTGCCCTGCTCCGTCGATGGCACAGCAAACAGTCC
This sequence comes from uncultured Planctomycetia bacterium, assembly GCA_963780045.1. GTDB lineage: Bacteria > Planctomycetota > Planctomycetia > Pirellulales > Thermoguttaceae > JANXQG01. The sequence continues at coordinate 1,469,995 of CAVZZZ010000001.1, forward strand.
CGAATTTGCTGAACTTGGCAAGACGGACTCCGCCCTCACCGCCTGCCCGTCTCCCGTTGGCAGAGGGGAGTTGGACCCCCCTTCCCTGCCCCGTTGGACGCTCAATTCATAGACGGTGCGGACGCTTGTCTTTCGCAGCGCGCCGGCTGTCTCGAAGCTGCTGAAATCGTGCGTGCCGACCAAGGCGGCCGCGGCGCGTTGCATTGCAGGCGCATCCAATCGCGCGTAGCCGAAGTGCCAGGCATAACGCAAGGAAAAGACATCGCGGACCGGCCCGTCGTGGATGACGTAGCGGTAGCGCTTGCGCAGGGCGTCGTGCGTTGCGTGAAACCCGTCGTGTACTTCGGCCGCGCCCAGCACGGCAATCGTTCGCGGCAGCTCGGCGTTGAGCGCGCGTTGCAAGACCTCGCAAGTCAATTGCGATTCGGTGCGGAAGCTGACCACCTGGCCCAGCGCGTGAACACCCGCGTCGGTCCGCCCGCTGGCCAAGGTAGAGGATCGCTCGCCCGTGATCTTCTCGATCGTCTTTTCCAGCGCGGCCTGGACCGAGCGGCCGGTCTCCTGGGTCTGCCAACCGGCGAAATCGGTGCCGTCGTAGGCGAGCGTGAGCTTGATGGTGCGGCCCTTTGGCACGGCGGGCGGCCGCGCCAGCGATTCGGCCTCTTGACTCGATTCGTATTCCATCGTATTGTTATTGCTAGCAGATGCAACACAAGGAGTCAATATGTCTAAAACCGTAACGCTCCGGCTCAGCGACGATATTTATCGCCTTTTCCGCCAGTCGGCGGAAAGCGATAATCGCCCGCTGTCGAACTTTATCGAAACGGCCACGCGACGGTACATCGAGCAGAGCGAATTGACCGACGAAGCGGAAACGGCGGATATCGTGCGCGACACGCGTTTGGATCGCAGCATCCGCCGCGGTCATGCCGATGCCCGCGCCAAGAGAGGTCGCTTCGTTGGCTGAGTATCGCATCTTTGAGACCGACGAGTTCCGCAAGAAACTCCGATCGCTGGACGTCCGGCAGCGGTCGTTTGTCGAGTCAAAGTTGAAAAAACTCGTTTATCCGCAGCTTCGCATCCAGCCGCGCGTGGGACGTAATATCAAGACGTTGCAAGGCTACGATCCCGACACATGGCGGTATCGCATCGGGCGGTTTCGCATCTTTTTCGGCATTGACGACGAGAGCCGTATCGTCAGCATGCTTTCGTTGGACGATCGGAAAGACGCCTACCGCCCGTAACCCCTCCCTGCGCCGCTGCATCACGGCGGAGCGTGATGAGTACGTACCAGCAATTCCGCGATTTGCACCGCGTTCGTCGCCGCGCCCTTGCGAAGATTGTCGCTCACGCACCAGAAGGCCAGGCCGTTGGGCGAGGAAAGGTCCTCGCGGATTCGGCCGATGAACGTCTCGTCGCGGCCGTCGGCATTCAGCGGCATGGGATAGACCTTCTTCTGAAGGTCGTCCATTACTACCAGGCCCGGCGTGGCGGCGAACAACCGCCGCGCCTCGTCCACGCCGATCTTTCTCTCGGTCTCCACCAGAATGCTCTCGCTGTGGCAGTTGGCCACGGGCACGCGGACGCACGTCGGGCAGACCTGGATCGTGTCGTCCTCCAGCATCTTGCGGGTCTCCAGCACCATCTTCATTTCTTCCGAAGTGTAGCCCTGGTGCTTGGGCGAGCCGATCTGCGGGATGCAATTGAAGGCGATCCGGTGCGCGAAGGTTTCGTACTCGTACGCTTGCCCGGCAAGCTGAGCGCGCGTGCCGCCGTCGAGGTCGCGCGTGCCTGAGAGCCCTGCTCCGCTGGTCGCCTGATAAGTGCTGACGACGACGCGGCGGACGCGGCCGGCGTCGTGCAGCGGCTTGAGGGCCTGGACCATCTGCGTCGTCGAGCAATTAGGACTGGCGATGATGCCCTGGTGCCGGCAGATAGCGTGCGGATTGACCTCGGGAATCACCAGCGGCACCTTGGGGTCCATCCGCCAATAGCCGCTCTCGTCGATCACGACACAGCCGCGGGCGACGGCGGCGGGGATGAAGTCCCGCGCAGCGTCGTCCGGCGTGCTGGCAATGGCGAGTTGCACGCCGTCAAAAGCCTCCGGCCGCAATTCCTCAACCGTATGCTGCGTGCCGCGAAACGTGATCCGCTTGCCCGCCGAACGCCCGGAGGCGAGGAACTTGATCGTGCGGAAGGGAAACTTCCGGGACTCCAACAACTTCAGGATGATGGTGCCGACGGCGCCCGTGGCGCCCACGACTGCGACGGATTCGTACACGAAAAAACCTCTGGGAATTGAAAGCGATCCCCGGCTCGACGGCTTGCTGAGGGCAAGCCTTCATTATCGCATGAATCTCGTTTGCCGGCAACCGAGCGGGCGAGCAAACGAAAACGCGGTCCCGCGCCGTTGGCGCGGGACCGCGACATTTTTTACATCCTAATTGCCGGGCAGATCGCCGCTTAGTTGCTGGCGGTCTGGGCTTCCGGCAGAGCGGTCTCGTTAAATCCGAAGGCCACGCCGCCGCGCTGGCCGGCGGTCACGGAAATCGTCTTGCTCTCGGTATACTCCTTGCCCTCGTGAGCGAGCTTCGCAACTACCTGGTACGTGTAGCTGTAACCGGGTCGCAGGCCGTAGGAGACGAACTGCCGCCGGCTGCCGGTGCTCTTGGTGGCATTGCCGTTGATCGTCACCGTGGCATCGTGGGGCACCCAAACGGTCAGCAGGCAGCCGTCTTCGCGGATCTCGTCAAGCGATGCGCCGTGGCCGGTTGGCAGCGGCAGGCCGCCCGGCTCGGTAGCGCTCGGGGTCGAAAGCGGAGGAGTGGGACCGGTCGGCGGCGTGACGGGCGGCACCGTGGCGCCGGTCGAAGACGGCGCAGTCGCGCCCGGAGCCACGGGGGGCGTCGGCGCGGCCGGAGCCGGAGTGGGAGCCATTGTGCCGCCGGACAGGGTTACGGTGTCAGCCATCGCGCCACAGCCACACGAGTTGACGGTTGTGCCCCAACCGCCGCCACAGCCGCAGCCGCACGGCAACCAGGTCGAGTAGCAAGACCCGCAACAGGGATTCCAGGCCGTCCAAGAGCCGCCACCGCAGCAGTGATGGCCACAATGATGATGGCCGCCGCATCCGCAGCCGAACCCACCGCCCCAGTCCCCACCGCCGCCGCAGCATCCACCGCAGCCGCCATAAGCATAAGCGGGCAACCCGCCCCACCACCAACCGGCATTCGCCGCGGGGACGAACAGGCCGATCGCAGCCAGCGCCACGCCGGCGAAAAGCACCAATTTCAGACCTTTGTGATTCATGGACCCTCTCCTATTTCTGATTGGCCACAAACTAGAAAAAAAACCCAACAGACATGCTCTAAAGATAGCACCCCGTTTGAAGAAATCAAGTAGCTTGGGCAACCTTTGCGGGTTGGGGGATTTTGGCCGAATTGCAGGGACTTTGCGGCCAAGAACGCTCAAGCGGCCTTCCGTCGGCCGAGACTACGGAGTCTGCGGGAAGAGGTCCTTTACGCGCCTTGAGACGGGCGTTACAAGTTGACGGTTGGCCCGCCTTTTGCTACGGTTGCTTTCCTAAGCGGTTTTCCGGAGGACACGATGCTTCGACGCATTTGGAGCCACACTGCCAGCGTCTTTTGGAAGACAGCCGAACTCTGGCAGGCGGACGACGGCTTTCTGCTCAGCGCGGCGATGGCCTACTACGCGGCCTTTTCGCTCTTCCCGTTGTGCCTGGTGCTGATCGCTATCTTGGGCTTCGTGCTGCGCTTGTCGCGACAGGCAGCCGACGCCCGTGCCTTTCTCCTCCAGCAAGTCGCCGAGCACACGTCGCCCTGGCTGCACGATCAACTGGCGAAGCTGCTGGACGGCGTGCAGTCCAACGCGGCGTTCGGCGGCCCGTTCGGAGCCATCGCGCTGATCTTCGCGGCGATCGTCGTTTTCCTGCAATTGGACTACATGTTCGACCGCATCTTCGGCGTGCCCAAGTCGGGCAAGAGGCCGACGATCTGGGGCTATCTCTGGATGGTGCTCCACGACCGGCTATCCGCGTTCCTCATGCTGACAGTCGTGCTCTTGTTGCTGCTGGCCCTCTTCGTGGCGAACCTCGTGCTGCACGGCGTCCAGTTGACCGACAGGTTCCAGGAACTGGTCCATCATGTTCCCGGTGGAGAGACGCTCTGGAACTGGGGCCAGCTCCTCGCCACGGTGATCACCAACGCCCTGCTGCTGTCGTTGATTTACAGATTCCTGCCGAAGGTCCGCATTCGCTGGCGCGACGCCCTCGTCGGCGGGCTTCTGGTCTCGGTGGTCTGGTTTATCGGGCAGAGACTGCTGGTGCGGTTTTTGATCGGCACGACCTACACGGCCTACGGTATCGTCGGCACGTTCATCGCGGTGATGATCTGGGTCTACTACATCAGCGCGATCCTCTTTCTCGGCGCCGAGTTCATTGAGGCGCTGGCGATCGTGGGAGGAAGGGCGACGAAGGAAAAGCGGTGACCATGATATTCTCCGCTTGCTGCCGGGCAAATGCCGCGGTAAATTAAGGGTTGGGGGATTCCGGCGTAGAATGGACCTCAAAGAGGTTTTCGATGAGCACTGCGGAGATACTGGCAGAGATTCCGAAACTCTCATCGGCCGACCGACGGCGACTTCTGGACTGCATCCTGGAGGTTGAAGACGAAGCAACGTCACTCGAGGCGACGCGGCGAATGGCCGATGAGGCATTCCAGATCCTTGACACCATGGAGGCCGAGGATGCCGCGCACAATCCCGGTGAGGTATGGATCGTCGATCTGGGGTTGGCCGCGAAGATTCGTCCGTGCTTGATTCTTAGCGACTATCCTAGCGACGATGAGCTTGCTCTGATAGTCATTGTTCCTCATACGACAGCAGTGCGCAATAACCGCTGGGAGGTGCGGATTGCCAAGAAGTTCCTTAAGGAGGGTGCGTTCCATCTCCAGCAATTGCAGTCGATCCCGATCGTCCGGCTTCAGAGGAGCATCGGGAAGTTGGCAACGGAAGAATTCCAAATGGTGCGATCGAAGTTAATTGAACTTCTGCATCTCATCTAAATGTGTCCCGTCCGCACATGCCACGCAAGTCAATCCACGACGAATGGGAGGACGACGAACCGTCGTGGGACGACGCGGAGGACGATGGCTACACGGTCCCCTGCCCTTCTTGCAAGCGGCCGATCCACGAGGACGCCCAGCGATGTCCCTACTGCGAGCACTATATCTCCGAAGAGGACCGTCCGCCGCAGCGTAAACCGTGGTGGATCGTTGGCGGCGTGCTCGTTTGCCTGTACCTGGTCTATCGCTGGGTAATGGGGTGATAAATCTGCCTTGCGGCAATCCCCATTAGCGGGTAATCTGCCGCCTCGTTGCCGTCATCGAAGGCATAGCTCGGATGCAAAGTCCTCTTGCTCATTCTGAAACGTGCGTCGCCGTCGTGGTGCCCGCCTTCCGCGCGGAGCGACAGATCGCGGCCGTGCTCGACGGGATGCCCGAGTCCGTCCGATGGATCGTCGTCGTCGACGATGCCAGCCCTGACCAGACAAGCGAGATCGTCCGCCGCGCGATGTTCGACGATCCGCGTGTCAGGCTTGTGCAGCACACCGTCAACGAGGGCGTCGGCGGCGCGATGCTGACGGGCTACCGCGAAGCGCACCGCTTCGGCGCGGACGTCATCGCGAAGATGGACGCCGACGGCCAGATGGACCCCCGCCACTTGCCGGCACTGATCGCTCCGATCCTCCGCGGCGAGGCCGACTACACGAAGGGGAACCGTTACATCCACGCCCGCGCACTCCGCGCCATGCCCTTGCTGCGGCGGATTGGCAATGTCGGCCTCTCGTTCCTGACGAAGCTGGCCTCCGGCTACTGGGGCCTTTTCGATCCGGCTAACGGCTACACGGCCATTCGCGCCAGCCTGATCCCTTTGCTGGACGAGGCGGCCATCGCGCGCCGATATTTCTTCGAGAGCAGCATGTTGCTGGAGCTGAGCCTGTTGCGGGCCGTGGTCCGCGACGTCTACATCCCTGCCCGCTACGGCGACCAGACGAGCCATCTTTCCGAAATGGAGACGCTTCGCACCTTTCCCGCCGCGCTGTTGAAAGGGCTTTGCCGTCGGGTGTGGATACAATACTTCGTGCGGGACTTCAGCATCGGCTCGCTCTATCTGCTGGCGGGCCTCGGGCTGCTGGCGGCAGGCACGCTCTTCGGCGGGGTCCATTGGTACCGCTCCATTCGCTACGGCACGCCCGCCACGACGGGGACCGTCATGCTGGCGGCGCTGCCCGTGATCATGGGCTTTCAGTTCCTGCTGCAATGCGTCGGGATTGGACATTCAAAATCAGCCGGTGGAATGCCTGAACCGCGACACGCCCGCCGCGGAAGGACGATTGGCAAACGGCCCCGTGTCCGAGTCGGGGGTCTACTCATGGCGATTCGCCGCGCGGTGTGCCGGTGGTGCGGACGAACATGTCGCAGCCTCCCCTGCCCTGCCCGGCCGAACGTGAGCGTGCGGAGTATTAAGTATGCAGTACCGGGTACATCGTAGTAAGTAATGGCCGCCGCGTACTTCGTACTGTGTACTCGGAACCTACTTCCGCTTGCGGTGAAACACCCGCTTGGCCGTCTCAACGGCCGGTCCAAGTTTCTCGACCTCAGTTAGCGTGTTGTAGAGATAGAAGCTCGCCCGCGCGGTGGCGGAGACGCCGTAGCGCTTGTGCAACGGCATGGCGCAATGGTGGCCGGCGCGGACGGCGATGCCGGTGCGGTCGAGTACTTCGGCTACGTCGTGAGCGTGAACGCCGTCGACGGTGAAGCTGATGATGCCCGCCTTGTGCTCCGGACTGGGGCCGAGAATCCGCACGCCTTCGATGTTCTCCAGAATCTCGTGGCGCGGGTGACCAGAATTCTTTCGTGCCGGGCGATCGCGTCCAGCCCGACGCGGTCGAGATAGTCGATCGCCGCGCCCAATCCGATGGCCGGCACGATCGGCGGCGTGCCTGCCTCGAAGCGCGCGGGCAGGTCGCCCGGCTCGAAGCGGTCAAGCATTACTCGACGGATCATGCTGCCGCCGCCCAAGAATGGCGGCATCGCTTCGAGGATTTCCCGCTTGCCGTAGAGCACGCCGACGCCCGATGGACCCAACATCTTGTGCCCGCTGAAGACGAGGAAATCGCAATCCAGCGCCTGCACGTCGGTCCGCTGATGTGGAACACTCTGCGCCATCGACGAGCACCACCGATCCGGCCGCATGGGCGCGGCGGATGATCTCGGCCACTGGGTTGATCGTGCCCAGCACGTTGGAAATGGACACAATGGCAACGAGCTTCGTCCGCTCGGTGAGCAGCGTGTCGAGCGAGTCGAGATCCAACAGGCCGTCGTCGGTGACCGGGATATGCCGCAGCACCGCGCCCGAGCGCTCGGCAAGCTGCTGCCAGGGTACGAGATTGGAATGGTGCTCCATCTCGGTGAGCAGGATTTCGTCGCCCGCGCGGATGTTCGCGTCGCCCCAGCTCCGGGCCACCGTATTGATGCCCGAAGTCGAGCCGTAAGTGAAGATGCACTGTTCGGGCGAGGGGGCGTTGATGAAGGCCCGCACTTTTTCCCGCGCTTCGTCGAACAACTCGTCGGATTCGACGGCGAGCTGATGGATGCCGCGGTGGACGTTGGCGTAATGCGCCTCGTAACAGCTTATCATGGAGGCGATGACCTGCCGCGGATGCTGCGTGCTGGCGGCGTTGTCGAAATAGACCAGCGGCACGCCCTCGCGGACCTCGCGGGCGAGAATGGGAAAATCGGCTCGATAGATCGAGGGATCCAGCGGCGGGGCTTCGGCGAGCGCGCTCATTTGCTCACCACCGGCGAATAGACCGCCTGCTGCAGCACCCGCCACGGCAACAGGCAGCATTTCTGGCGGTTGGGCGTCAAGCGGGCGCCGAACAAGTCCAGCATGTCGCCGGCCGTGAATTTCTTGACCTCGTCGACGGTGCGGCCGTCGAACTTCTCGGCGATCATCGAGGCTGCCGCCTGGCTGATGCAGCAGCCGTCGCCATTGAAGTAGACTTCGCGGAGCGTGCCGGCGTCGTCGATTTGCAATTCCATACGGACCACATCGCCGCAGAGCGGGTTGTCATCCTCGTGGCAATGGGTGCAACGGGCGCAATGGCCACGATGATACGGCTCCTCGTAATGCTCGAGGATATGGTCCTGGTAAAGCTCTTCTTCGTCGGCGGGCATGATCGAAAGCGAAACGATTGTATCTCTACTGTGGTAGTGTAGGATAAAGCGATTAGTCCGGCAAGGGACGCGTTTCGCGCCGCCTCCCCTGCCCCGGCGCGAGCGCATACCGGGCGGAAGAACGGGGAACAGGCGCGCTCATCGGTAAGAGGAAACCGGGGAGGTTAGGAATCCGGCCATACTATTACCGCCCCGGTCCCACCCAATGGGCGGTGCCTATCGCGTAATACATGCTGTCAAAGGGAGGTTTTCGACGGCTAGCGTACCAAAGCCGGTAGGAGCCGTCCTCAAGGCGCATGAATGTCTGACTTGTGGTGAAATTGGATTCCCAATCGTGGCTTGGTTCTGGCTTGAAGACCGGGTTGCCATCGAATTTAGTCCATTCTTTGCCGTCTTTGCTGACAGCAAGTCCCAAGGCCGTCTTGGTAGGACCATTCCAAAGGCTGCCATAGAGCATGATAAAAATGCCGTCTTGCTTTATAACCGACGGATACACCAGGTGGTCGCCTCCTTCCCATTTCTGCTCCAAGGGAATCAAGGCCGGCTTGGAGGCAACGGTCCACGTCAACCCGTCCTGGCTCTGGGCGTAACGGATCACCCACGGGCGAACATGGACATCGACAAACCAAAGGCGATACGTCCCGCCGTCCTTCATGACGTGCGGCGCGTAGGCGTTTTCCACCAACGGCGCCGAAGGCGAGTCCCACTTTAAACCATCAACGCTGGTGGTTCGATAAATGCGATGCTTGTAATCGCCGGGCATGTCCACGCCGGTAAAATACATGATCAACCGGCCGTCCTCGCGCAGTGCCTTGCCGTTCTCATCGCGCAAGACATTGGGCGTCACGATTCCCGTGCGATCGTCGCCGAAGCCGAGAACCGGAGAGCCGGCATACTTGGTGAAATGCACGCCGTCCTTGCTGGCAGCCAGGCCGATTTTATAAACCCGATCCTTGTCCGGGACTTTCGTGATTCGTCTTTTTTGCTCGTCGGTCAGCGGATGCTTCGGTTTGTAGATGCCTTTGGCCACAACGTCTTTCTGTGAGCCGGAATAATAGAGCCAATACTCGCCATTCTGGATAATGACGCAGGGACTGAAAAGATGCTGGTCGTCGAAATCCCCTTTGACTCCAATTTGGATGCAAGGTTTGTCGCCGTCCCGTGTCCAATTCATTGGCCTAAGCCATTTGTCCCGCGTTTTGTCCCAGTCCACATCGGCGGCCTGACCGTGTGCGGCGACAAAGAAGGAGCATAGCGCGAGTTTGACAGCGATGCCGCCGTACAAGGTGGAGACAAGCGAACTGCGTAATCTCATGGATCCTGCCTCGAAAGCTAGTTCCGGCGGGCGCATCGCGGTTGCGCCCGTTGGTGGTAGCCATTGATTCGGCTACTGTATCATGCAGCGCGGTTTTTCCGCAAGCTGCACGTGATAGATGCGATAAACGGCGCCGCAATGCTCGCTAATGCCGCAATGCGCTAATCGACGGCGTTCCAACATTTTACACGGCTAGCTCTTGACATGAATTACGCGGCCCCATATATTTAACCAAATGATTAATTAACCAATCGGTTTAGTAACATGGACGACCATCTCAGCCAGACCTTTGCGGCCCTTGCCGACCCGACGCGGCGGGCGATGCTAGCCCATCTTTCCAAGGGCGAGGCCAACGTTTCCGACCTGGCCAAACCCTTTTTGAAAGGGATGAGCCTGCCGGCGATCTCCAAGCACCTCAAGGTCCTGGAGAAAGCCGGGCTGATCATCAAGTGGCGTGAAGGGCAATGGCGGCCATGCAAGTTGAAAGCCGAAGCGCTCAAGGACGCCGCCGGTTGGATGGAGCAGTATCGCGTCTTCTGGGAAGAAAGTTTTGACCGTCTTGACGCCTATTTGAAATCCGTCACACCAAAAAAGCCTCCGAAAGGAAAGAAAAATGCCGCCAAGAAATGAGTCCAAGGACAAGTTCGTCATCAATCGCAGCTTCGACGCGCCGCTGGACGTGATGTTCGAGATGTGGACCGACCCAGGCCACTTTTCGCAATGGCTGCCGCCGACGGGATTTACCATGCAGTTCGTCCGCTGCGACATCCGGCCCGGCGGCAGCACTTTCTTTTGCATGACGGGGCCGGGTGGCATGAAGATGTACGGCCGCGCGGAATACCTTGAAATCGTGAAGCCCGATCGTATTGTCTACGCCCAGCAGTTTTGCGACGAAGACGAAAACCTCTCGCGCCATCCGGCCGTGCCGACTTGGCCGGCAACCATGCTCACGACGGTAAACCTGACCGCCGAGGGACCGGACCGGACGCGCGTCACCGTGACCTGGGAGCCTCACGGTGCGACGACGCCCGAAGAACTTGCAACGTTCGTCAAGGCACGCGGCGGCATGACGCAGGGCTGGACCGGCTCGTTCGACAAGCTGGAGGCGCTGCTCGAACGCTGAGGAGCCCTGTCCTCCCCTCCCCCGCCCCACTCCCCTGCTCTTCTGCTACAATACGTGCTTCACTTTTGCCGGTGAGCGGCCGGATTGAAGAATGAAGCGATTTGGAAACGTGGCAATCGTCGGCGTGGGCTTGATCGGGGGGTCGATCGGGCTGGCGCTGCGCGAGAGAAATCTGGCCGAAAGCGTCATCGGCATCGGCCGCCGCCAGGTGAGCCTGCGGATCGCCCGGCGGGTCGCCGCGATCACCAATACCACTATCAATCTGGCCAAGGGGGTTGCCGAGGCCGAGTTGGTCATTGTTTGCACGCCGCCGGGCCAAATTGTCGCGCATGTGCAGGAGGCCGCTCGGCATTGCCCTGAGGGAACGCTCATTACTGATGCGGGCAGCACGAAGGAGCGGATCGTTGCCGCGTTGGACAACCAACTGCCGCGTGGTTGCCGTTTCCTGGGCGGGCATCCGATCGCCGGCGGAGAAAAGACGGGCGCAAATTACTCGAAGGCGAACCTCTTCGACGGCCGCGTCACGGTGCTCACGCCCACCAAAAACACACGCGCCGAGGATTACGACCTGCTGGAAGAGCTTTGGCAGGCATTCGGCTCCGTGGTCGTGCAGATGACGGCCGACGAACACGATCGCGCGTTGGCCTTGACGAGCCACTTGCCACATTCGGCGGCTGCCGCGTTGGCGAACTCGGTACCGGAGAATTACTATCGCCTCGCCGGCACGGGACTCTTGGACTCCGCACGGTTGGCCTCCGGCAACCCCGAGATGTGGCTGCAGATTTTCTTGCAAAACCGCGAGAACGTTTTGAAAGCTTTGGAGCATTTCGTCGGCCAGATCAAGGTCTTGCACACAGCGCTGGGTAACAGCGATGAGAAGACATTGATACAGTTTCTCACTCGGGCGAAGAAGAATCGCGATGCTTTGGGAAATTGACGTCTATCCTGCGCCCGGCCAGCCTGACTTGCTGGGCCGAGGAGCCGCATCCGCCATCGCGGAGCTCGGGCTAGGCGGCGAGTTGCGAGTATCGGCCGCGCGCGGATTCTTGATCCAAGCCGGGTGGGACCGCGCAGGCCGAACAGGTCGCGCGGGAGTTGCTTGTCGACCCGGTCGTCGAGCGGGCTGTCGTTGCGCCGGTGGGGGATGAGGCGCGTATGTAGGTCCTACTTGCCGAGTTGGACTGAATGCGCCCGAAAGCGCGATGGGTGCCGGAAGTCTCTCGACGCAGCCGGACGAAAAAGTCCATTCCGGCAGAACGGACCTACCTATTCATGTCCTCCCCAAGCCGGGAGTAATGGACCCGGTGGCGCAGAGCGTGATGTCGGCGATCGAGGATTTCGGCCTGAAGGCGGAAGGCGTGCGGACGCTTAAAAAGTATTGGATCGAAGGCGGACGAATTGCGGAGCATGACAAGTGTGCCGGATTCGTCAAGCTGCTGGCCAACGACGCCATCGAGCAAGTAATCGTCGGGCCGCTGACCTTTCAGCGCCTCGATCTCGGCGCCCCCTACAGCTTTTGCCTGGTTACCGTGCCTATCCGCTCGATGGACGACGAAGCCCTCGAGGTGCTCAGCCGGCAAGGGCAGCTTTATCTTTCGCTGGTGGAAATGCAGACTATCCAGGCCCGTTTCCGCCAGTTCCAGCGTGACCCGACCGACGCCGAGTTGGAGACAATCGCCCAGACTTGGAGCGAGCATTGCAGCCACAAGACGCTGACGGGCCGGATTCGTTACCGCGACGAGAGCGGCGAGCGGGTGTTCCAGAACATGCTCAAGGAGACAATTTTCGCTGCCACGCAGAAGATCCGCCAGGACCTCGGGCCGGACGACTGGTGCGTGAGCGTCTTTCGCGACAATGCCGGCATCATCCGCTTCGACAACGAGTACAACGTCGTTTTCAAGGTCGAGACCCACAACCACCCTTCGGCGTTGGAGCCTTACGGCGGGGCCAATACGGGCATCGGCGGCGTGATTCGCGATCCGATGGGCACCGGCATGGGCGCCAAGCCGATCTGCAATACGGACGTTTTCTGCTTCGCGCCGCCCGACACGCCGGCCGAAGAGATTTCCGCGGGCGTGCTCCATCCACGGCGCGTGATCAAGGGCGTCGTCTGCGGCGTCCGCGACTACGGCAACCGCATGGGCATTCCCACGGTCAATGGCGCCGTTTACTTCGATCCGCGTTATCTTGGCAATCCGTTGGTTTTCTGCGGCAACGTCGGGCTAATTCCGCGCGACAAGTCGTTCAAGGAAACAAGGCCAGGCGACGTGGTGGTGGCCATCGGCGGTCGGACCGGGCGGGACGGCATCCACGGGGCCACGTTCAGTTCGGCGGAGCTGCACAGCGAAAGCGAAACGGTCTCCGGCGGCGCGGTGCAGATCGGCAACGCGATCGCGGAAAAGATGATGCTGGACGTGCTCCTGGCCGCACGCGATCGAGGGCTGTACAACGCCGTGACCGATTGCGGCGCCGGCGGCTTTTCCAGCGCCGTCGGCGAGATGGGCGAAAAGATCGGCGCGGAAGTCTGGCTGGACCGCGTGCCGCTGAAGTACGAGGGCTTGTCGCATACGGAGATTTGGATTTCCGAGGCCCAGGAGCGGATGGTGCTGAGCGTGCCGCCAGAGAAGGTGGATGAGCTAATCGCGCTGTGCGGCTCCGAAGGCGTGGAGGCGACGGTCATTGGTCAGTTCGTGCCGACCGGCAGGCTCGTCTTGAAGTATCAGGGGCAGCAGGTGGCCGATCTGGCGATGGAGTTTCTGCACAATGGGCGGCCGGAGGTGGTGAGGGAGGCGGTCTACGGGCAGGCAGGAGTTAGCGCCTTCGGTGCGAATGGCGACAACGCCGCGCGCACGAGTACGAAGTACACAGGTACTCAGTAGTCAGTTCTCGCAATATGCTGAACCACTCGATCCGCCAGCCGCCACGCAATCCGCTAGCGAATTAGATGATTGCAAAATCGAATTCCTGGAAGAGAAGACGATTGACGCCACCGCCGCTCTCGTCCGCATCCTCGGTTCACTCAACGTTTGCAGCAAGGAGTGGATCGTCCGCCAATACGACCATGAGGTGCAGGCCGGGAGCGTGATCAAGCCGCTTGTCGGCGTGGCCAACGATGGCCCTAGTGACGCGGCAGTGTTGCGGCCGGTTTTGAATAGCCGCCGTGGGATCGTCATAGCGTGCGGAATGAACCCCTATTACGGCGATCTCGATCCGTATTGGATGGCCGCCGCGGCGATCGACGAAGCGGTGCGGAACTGCGTGGCCGTGGGTGCCGATCCGAGCCGAATCGCCATCTTGGACAACTTCTGCTGGGGGAACTGCGAACGTCCTGAGACGCTCGGCTCGCTCGTCCGCGCGGCGCTGGCCTGTTACGACGTGGCCACCGCGCTGGGCACGCCGTTTATTAGCGGCAAAGACAGTCTTAACAACGAATTCCGTCCGCAGGGCGCGGCCAAACCGATCGCCATTCCGCCGTCGCTTTTGATCAGCGCGATCGGCCAGGTGGAAGACGTTTCCCGCTGCGTTACGATGGACTTGAAGGAACCGGGAAACTTGCTTTATATCGTCGGCGTGACGCGGAATGAGCTAGGAGGGTCGCATTTTAGCCGCGTCGCTTGCGACGAGTTCCTAGCCGGCGCCGTTCCGCGTCTCGACCCGCACGTCGCAAAAAGGACCTTTGCGGCGGTCCACCGTGCGATCCATGCCGGCTTTGTTCGCTCATGCCACGACCTGAGCGAAGGCGGCCTGGCGGTGGCCGCCGCTGAAATGGCTTTTGCCGGCGGCTTCGGAGCGGACTTTGGCTTGGAAACCGTTCCGTGCGAAGACGATCTGGATACTGCCGCGCGCGTGTTCAGCGAATCGAATACTCGCTTCCTTTGTGAGATGCGGCCGGGAAATGCGGACGCATTCGAGGCTGCAATCGCCGGCACGGCCTTTGCGCGAATCGGGACCGTCACCAAAAATGAGCAGTTGATCATTCGCTCCGGCGACGCGATCGTCGTTAAAAGCGACTTGACCGCTTTGAAAGAAGCATGGCAGAAACCGCTGCGCCGGTAACCGGCGCTGGAGTCCCGGCTTTAGCCGGCAATAAAGACCAGACAACCGGCTAAAGCCGGAACTCCAACTGTCAGCTCACCGCCTTCTCCGCACCGGCGCGGCGGAGCTTTTCGCGGGCGCGGGAAAGTATCGGCCCGATGCTGTTCTCGGGCATCCCGACGGTCGTGCTGATTTCCTGGTACGACTTGCCCTCGATATGATACATGCGGACCACCAGGGCCTCGGTGCCCTGCAACCCGTCCAAGAGATGTTGCACTTCTTCGCGGGCGATCACCTGCTTCTCCGCGTTGACGTGCGGATCGGGTATCGACTGCGGCAGGTGCTGTGAAGGCGACGCCAATTTGCCGGCCGGACCGCGGGCGAGCAGTTCACGAACGATAACCCGCCGCGCCACGACCGTAAGATACGTGGGCAAACTGCTCTCTCCGCGAAAGTTTCGCAGTACGGAAAAATCGTTGCGGATGACGGCCAGAAGAACCTCGGCGCAGAGATCGTCACGATCTTCGGGAGTGAGTCGAATGCCGCGGCACTGTGCTGTGTGCCGGATAACGTGCATGATCAGTCCCATGTAACGATCAATGAAGTCCTCCCAGGCATGGGGCTTCTTTTCCAGGCAGCGCTCCACAATATTTCGGTCAAACTCGGTGAATGGCACGCTTACGGTCCCTTGATGCGGAACAACTGCCCTTTGGCCGCCTGCTTTGGCCCAGCGGCCCGAAACGGCCGGCGCAGACACGAACCCCGATTGCGGTTCCCAGCCTACTTTGATTTTAGACAGAGTATCGACAAGAAACAAGTCGTTTTTGATGTCAGTCGTGGGCCCCGATCTCCCAGCAGACGCCATCCAGCCAGGTTCGCCAGCTTTCGTACTTGGGATTTTCCAACTTCAAGGCCAGCATGGGGTTGCGCTTCGGCTTGGCCGGTTTGCGGAAAAGCTTCATTTTCGCCTCGCGCGGGGTGCGCCCCCCCTTCTTGACGTTACATGCCAGGCACGCGCAGACGATGTTTTCCCAGGTCGTCTGACCGCCTCGGCTCCTTGGCATGACGTGATCGAGGCTTAATTGGTGGATCGGCAGATGCCGCCCGCAATATTGACATTGGTGTCCGTCGCGGGCCAAGACGTTTCGCCGGTTCAAATTCACACCATGCTTCGGCAGGCGATCGTATCGTAACAGGCGGATGACGCGCGGCACCTGGATCTCAAAATTCACCGAGCGAACCCAATCCTCGTGCGATTGTTTTTGATGGGCCCGCAACCGGCTCGCTTCCAGCCACGACCCGAACGTATAGTTGCCAAAAAGTCCTTCCTCGCCGGCGTGGATGACTTCAGCCAATTCCCGGCACAACAGCGCGAACGCCCGGCGAACGCCGATCACGTGGACCGCCATATAAAGCCGATTCAGCACCAGCACGCTGGAATGCAAAGCGGCGGACGCGACCGGATGTGCCGGGGCAAAGCTCTCGCGATGAACCGCCGTTTTTCTGCTTGCGGACAGTTTGGCCGCACGCGAATTGGCTGAATGGACGAGGCGCAAAAGCGGAACCCTCCAATTGCAAGCGAAGCTGTTGTTCGTGCAAGTCCTACACGACCTGGGATTGCTCCATTTTAACCCGTCCCGGTGGTGTCTGCCAGATCAAGCGGTCAATTTCCTTCCAACTTGATAGTCCAATGCTAGACCCGACGCCGGGCGTTCAGCCGATCGGCGACCCGGCAAGAGGTCTGGTAACTTGACGACCCAACCCCCCAAAAGGCCGTAAAGCCAGCCGTTCACCGCAATCGAAAAGCGTCTGCAATCGGACCGAATATTTTTGGCGGACGTCTTGCAAGACCGCCGGAGCGACCATTAGGATGAAGTGATGGCTCGTCGGAAGCCGCCCGGCGGCAATGGGTCTGCTTGGCATCGCACCTGTTGTCAAAACGTTACGTTTAACCTCGGCCGTTCGCGGCCGAACTAGTTGAAGGAGCGGATCAATGATTCGATATTCGTGCGATCTGTGCAAGCGAGAACTCGACGCGGAAGAAGACCTTCGTTACATCGTGAAGATGGAAATCTTTGCCGCCATGAACACATCCACGGAGGAAGACGACAACGATCCCTTGGAGCAGATCCACGACCTCCTCGAAGGCCACGACGGCGATGCGGATGAGGTCGTCGGCGAGGACATCTGCCAGCAGCTCCGCTTCGACCTCTGCCCCGAATGCCGGGCCAAATTCGTCAAGCATCCCCTTGGGCGCGAGAAATACGCCGCGGCGATTGTCGGCTTCAGCAAGAACTAGCGCCGCAGCGCGGCAAGTTGCCAATGCGCTTCTTTAGCTTGTCGTTACGCTGTTCGGCGATTTCGCTGTTTCTTCTCGGCTCGGCCTTGGCACAAGGCACAAAGGCCGACTACGATCGCGCGGCCGCGCTACCGGGGCTGACGCGCGGAAAGGTCTTTCGCGACCGGATAGAACCGCACTGGTCCGACGACAACCGGAAGATGTGGTACAAGGTCCGCACCGGCCCGCGCGAATTCGAATTCGTTGTGGTCGATATCCAGCGCGGCCGCCGCAGCCCGGCCCTCGATCACAAGCGGCTTGCGAAAGCCCTTGAAGAAAAGAAGATCGCTGCGTTGCCTAATCGCTTGCCGATTGACGATCTTCGGTTCGATGCGGCAGGCAAGTATGCGGACTTGGCCGTCGCCGGCCGTTGGTGGCGGTGCGACTTGCGGGACTACGCGCTCTCGCCGCGTCCCGGCGGTGCGCCTGCCGGCACTTCGTCATCCAGCGGACTTCGCCCGTGGACCGGCGCTCCGAGAGCAAGCCGAACAACGGGCGAGGAAACCACCGTTACCTTCCTCAATCGTACCTCCGGCGCGGTCGAGTTGTTCTGGCTCGACACCGAAGGCAAACGGCAAAGCTACGGCCGGCTGCGGCCCGGCGACGAACGCCAGCAACACACTTTCGCCGGGCACGTCTGGCTGGTAACGGGCGCCAATGGCCGGCCGGTGGGAATCAAGGTCGCCGATAGCACGGATGCGACCGTTGAGATTCGCGAGAACCCGTCCTCCGATCCGCAAGAACCTTCCGACGACGATGCAAGCGACGAATCGCCCCAACCGCAAGCGGCCCAAGCGCAATCAGGCCAGCGCCCTCGCCGGTTCCGCCAAGCATCGGCGCCGCGTTCGCCGGATGGCCATTGGCAAGCGTTCCTCAAGGACCACAACGTCTACGTCCGCGACCGCGAGGGGCAGGCGTTCCCCGTGAGCCGCGACGGCGTCTCCGAGGACGACTACGGCGATCGCTTTTTTTGGTCGCCCAACTCGCGGAAGCTTGTCGCCATCCGCACCAAACATTGCGAGGAGCGGAAGGTGTACTTCGTCGAGTCGTCCCCCCGCGATCAGGTGCAGCCCAAGCTGCATTCGCATACGTATGCAAAGCCGGGCGACGCGCTGCCCATCGATCGCCCGCAGCTCTTCGATTTGCAAACGAAGAAGCAAGTGTCGCTGGACTACTCTTTGTGCGAGAATCCCTGGAGCATCGGCGATTACCACTGGGCCGCCGATTCGAGCCGTTTCACCTTCCTCTTCAACCAGCGCGGGCACCAAGCCTTGCGGCTGCTGGCCGTCGATGCCGTGAGCGGCGCCGTCCGCCCGATCATCGACGAGCACAGCCCGACATTTATCGACTATTCGGGCAAGTACTTTTTGCACTATGCCGACTCCGAGCTTGTCTGGATGTCCGAGCGCGACGGCTGGAACCACCTTTATCTCTACGACGCCAAAAACGGCCAGGTAAAAAACCAGATCACGAAAGGCTCATGGGTCGTCCGCGGCGTCGATCGCGTCGATGAGGCCAAGCGGCAAATCTGGTTCCGCGCGGGCGGCGTCTATCCGGATCAGGACCCGTATTACATCCACTACTGCCGCGTCAATTTCGACGGCACGGGCCTGACCATCCTCACTGCCGGCGACGGCACGCACAAGATCGACTTCTCGCCCGACAGCAAGACGCTTATCGACACCTATTCCCGCGTCGACATGCCGCCGGTGACGGAGCTTCGCCGCACCAGCGACGGCGGCCTGGTTTGCGAACTGGAGCACGGCACGATGGACGCCTTGCTCCGCACGGGATGGCAGACGCCCGAGCGCTTTGTCGCTAAAGCGCGCGACGGCGAGACCGACATCTACGGTGTCGTCTTCCGCCCCACCAATTTCGACCCGCACAAGCGCTATCCCGTCATCGAGGACATCTACGCCGGGCCGCAAGATTCGTTCGTGCCCAAGAGCTTTCACAGCTTCTACCAGCAGCAAGGGCTGACCGAGTTGGGCTTCATCGTCGTGCAGATTGACGGCATGGGCACCTCGAACCGCTCGAAGAAGTTCCACGATGTCTGCTGGAAGAACCTGGCCGATGCCGGACTGCCGGACCGAATGTTGTGGATTCGCGCCGCGGCGAAGAAGTATCCGTACATGGACGTCACGCGCGTTGGCATCTACGGCGTTTCGGCGGGCGGGCAGAGCGCGGCCGCGGCCGTAATGACCCACGGCGATTTCTTTAAGGCGGCCGTCGCCGATTCCGGCTGCCACGACAACCGCATGGACAAGATTTGGTGGAACGAGCAGTGGATGGGCTGGCCCGTCGGCCCGGAATATCGGGCGAACTCCAACGTTACCTTGGCGCCCGGCCTCAAAGGCAAGCTGCTGTTGATTGTGGGCGAGATGGACACCAACGTCGATCCCGCCTCGACGATGCAAGTGGTCAACGCCTTGATCCGCGCCAACAAGGATTTTGAGCTTCTGGTCGTGCCCGGCGCGAACCACGGCGCCGGCGAATCCCCCTACGGCCGCCGCCGCCGCGCCGATTTCTTCGTTCGCAACCTGCTGGGCGTAGAGCCGAGAAGGTGACATGGCAACGGCCGAGCACCTCGTGTAGAATAAAGCATGAGATTGGTCCGAAGTCCGCCGGAAGATGAGTGACGCGTCGAGAACATGCCAGAATCGATCCATGCAGACCCGGTGCCGTTGCAGGCCGACGAAGACGGAGTGATCCGGATTCGCGGTACGCGATTGACTCTGGACACCGTCATTACGGCTTTTCAGCAGGACGAACCGCCGAAGACAATCGCCGAAGATTATTCCCTGCCGCTGCCTGATGTCCATGCGGTGATCGCCTACTATCTTCGGCACCGGGACGAGATCGACATCTACCTTGACCGCCGTCGGCGCGAAGCCGAGGAATTGCGGCAGAAGGTCGAAGAGCGGTTTCCGCCGGCAGGAATTCGCCAACGCCTCCTCGCGCGGCGACCCGGGCAGTGAGGGCGATGTTCCATTTTCTCGCCGATCACAATTTCAACGCCAAGATCGTTAAAGGTTTTCTACAGCGAACTACCCTGGCGCAAGTCGTCTACGCACGGGATGTCGGCCTTTCCCGCACGCCCGACCCCGAGCTGCTTGTCTGGGCCGTGGAAAACAACTGTCTTGTCCTCACGCACGACGTCAATACGCTCGTCGGATACGCGTACGATCGCGTCGAGGTTGCTCAGCCGACGCCTGGCGTGTTCGTTGCGCCGCAAACACTCGCCGTCGGCCGCGCGATTGACGATCTTCTTCTTGTGGTCGAGTGCAGCGAACCAGAAGAGTGGCAAGGGCAGGTGCATTATCTGCCGTTACAGGCTTGAACGGCCATTGCTGTTCGATCCCAACGGGATAGCGTACTTACCATCGCGAATTCGTCTTTGCGGTTTCATCGGGGTTTGCTACGATTGGGGCACGCAAGTCCAAAGCGCGGCATGAATCGGCCTGCGGGATGAGGCCGGCTGCTGCGCTGGGATTATCTTGCCGGAAAGGAGGCCCGCATTGAAGCCCGCTTGTTGCCGCTGGTTGCTCGTCGTTTTGGCCGTTTCGTTCTGTCTTCCCTGGTCCCCCACGGCCGACGCCCGTGACCCGGTAGCCGACCAAAAGGTGAAGGAACTGCTTGCCGCAGCAAAGAAGAATCTGGATAACGACGAGCCTGCCGCCGCCGAAAAACAGTATTCGGCCGTGCTCAAATTGCAACCGCGGAACATTGAAGCGTTGATCGGCCGCGGGACGGCGATGCGCCGGCTGGAAAAGTTTGATGCTGCACTGGCCGATTTTCAAGCAGCCTTGCGCCTCAATCCGCACAATGCGGACGCTCTTTCCGGCCGCGGAGCAGTTTACGCGAAAAAGAGGGACTTTCCGCGCGCTTTCGCCGATTGCGACGAGGCGATTCGCCTAGACCCGAAGAGTGCCGAGGCGTATGACTGTCGAGCGTTTGCTCGCCTCGATCACGACGAGTTTGACAAAGCAATTGATGACTTCAGCCACGCGATTGAACTTGACCCGCGCAACGACTTGGCTTGGTTCGGCGGCGGTATTGCCCAAGCCGACAAACGCCAATTTGACGAGGCGATTTCCGATTTCTCGGAAGCCATCCGGCTTAACCCGAGGACTGCCGAAGTCTCCGCGCGCGGGCAAGGGTTTGGGGCAAAAAAAAGGAGTACGGCGAACTCGTCGCCGACATCACGGAAGCGATCCGGCTCAAGCCGAAGAAAGCCAAGTACTATCTCATCCGCGCCCGTGCGTACAACGAAGTGAACGACCAGGACCGTGCAATTGCCGACTGCACCGCTGTGATCCAATTCGACAATCAGAACGCCCAGGCATTTCGCGACAGAGGTGGCTATTACCGAAAAAATGGTGAGCTCGATAAAGCGCTGGCTGACGCCGACACGGCGATACGTTTGGAAGCCAAGAACGCTGACTCGTACAGCGTCCGTGGCTCGATTTACGAAAAGAAAGGCGATTTCGCCCGCGCAAAGCACGACTATGACCGCTGCCGCCAACTTCGTTTCGCCGCCCTGCAGCGGGAGCTTCATCTTCCGCCCGCGAGCAAACAACCCAAGGCGGCCGCCGCGGCGCTGGAAAAGCGAATCAAGCAAGAGGTCCGGTCCCTGGAATACGGCGACGACGTCGCGCAAGGCGTTGTGACGCTCGTCCGCGATTGGGATCTTGTGGCGCTGGTGCAACAGCTCGACGTGGCACGCCAGCGGCACGAGCATGGGAAGCTTCCGGCGGACCAGCTCGCGAGCGTTGAGCAGAAGGTCGCCGAGCAAACCGCTCGGATCGTCAACGCCGTTGTTCTTTACGACAACGAGAAAGAGTCCACTCACGAGCTCACAGGAGTCGTAGCCGACAGGAAAGCTTGTTGCCAGGGAATCGCAATGCTCTATTTTGTTTTGGGCAGGGCGCTCGGGCTTCGCGTGGAAGGGCTGATCGTCGACGTGCTGGCGGACGGACCTCCACCGGATGGCGAGGGTCACGCCGCCTGCCTGGTCACGTTGTCAGACGGCGACGTGATCATAGTTGATCCCACATGCGCCGGACTCGGCCACCGGTCCCTAGTATCCAAGGCTTTTCGGTTCGATTTAGCTTTTTGTCCGCTGGGCAATTGCTCGGAATTAATAGACAAGTCTAATCCGCTCGGCCTCTACCAGGTCGTCCAGAGGGAGGGCACATCCGGGTTGGTGGCAATGTTGTACGCCAGTCGCGCCGTGGACCAGAAAAAGAAGGGTAATGCTACCGAAGCCGCACGTTGGTGCTCGGAAGCGATAGCGCGAAACCCCAACTGCGCTCGCTCCTACGGTTTTCGCGGCGATCTTCTGGCGGACGCGGGCCAATTCGATAAAGCCATTTGGGAGTATTCGACGGCGATTTCGCGCGACCCCGCCCTCGCAGTTGCGATTGCCTCACGCGGTGATTGCTATGCTAAATGGGGTAAGCTCGATCAGGCGCAGGACGATTATCGCGCGGCTCTCAAAGTAAACCCGAAGTTTTCCTGTGCGTCCGAAGGACTTGGCGCAATTTATCTCCAGCAGGGGGATTTCGAAAAAGCCGTTATCGAGTTCAACAAGGTCATCGATGCGGACCGGAAGGCGTCGTCAATCTACGCGCTCTGCGCACTTGCGCGGTTGAAAAAGGCGATGGCTTACGAACGCTTCGGCTGTAGCCGAGCGATCGGAATTGAGGAAGCGCGGCAGCGAATCAAGAAATACGACGAGGAGATTGCCACAGGCGTCGCCGATTGCAGCGAGGCCATCCGGCTCAATCCCAAACTGATCGATGCATACCACTATCGCGGATGGCTCTACGCCGTAACAAGGCGCTTCGATCTGGCCATCGCCGATTATTGTGAGGCGATCCGGATCGACGGGAAGAACGCCGCGCTCCGCCACGAGCGCGGCATGCTTTACGAGGGACTCGGCCAGCGCGACAAGGCCGTCGCCGATCTCAACGAGGCCATCCGTCTGGACCCGAAATACGTCGATGCTTATCAATCTCGCGCACACATATACGCGGCGACCAACCGATTCGAATTGGCCTTCGCCGATTACACCGAATCCATCCGGATCGATGGCAAGAACGCCGAACTGCGGAGAAATCGCAGCGAGGTTTACCAGCGGCTCGGCCAACTCGACAAAGCCATTGCCGATCTCGACGAGGCGATTCGCCTGGACCCGAAAACGGCCGAGAATTACACTGCGCGGGCTGCCCTCTATGCGAAGAAGCACGACACCAACAAAGTCGCCGCCGACCTCGCCGAGGCCCAGCGCCTCAAGCCGTCGGACAACCGCTACCGCTGAGTGACGGAAGGCGCCGCGCCCACGGTTGCACAGGCGCTACGCCGCCCGTTTCGTCCCGCGGCCGGGCAGCTTGAAGAGGCCGAAAAGCTCGTCGTGCGTCAGGCCGAGCTTGCCGGGCACTTCCGCGCCAGAGAAAATCGTCGCGAACAACTCCCGCTTCTGGTTCAGCACGAGGTCGATTCGCTCCTCGATCGTGTCGCGAACCAAAAACCGCGTGACGGTCGTCGGCCCGGTGGCGCCGATGCGATGGGCGCGGTTGATCGCCTGGTCCTCGACGGCCGGGTTCCACCACCTGTCGAAGAGAAACACGTAGCTGGCGAATTGCAGGTTCAGGCCCACCGCCCCGGCCCCGTAGCTCATCAAGAGCACGTGTGCGGACGAGTCGTCGCGGAAGCGGCGGACGACGGCGTCGCGGCGGGAGTTGGCGATCCGGCCGTGATATTGCAGCGGGCCGAACCGCCGCAGCGAGCGGGCGAGGCGCTCGATCGTGCCGACCCACTGGCTGAAGACGATCGCCTTGCGTCCGCTGCCGGCGATCTCTTCAAGGTCGGCTTCCAGGCGTTCGAGCTTGGCGCTGGCGCCGGTGGCCGTGTCGAAATTGCAAATCTGTTTCAACCGCAGGACGAGCTCGAAAACATGCTGGATCGTCGCCGAGTCGCCCAATTCGGTCAGCCGCACGACGCCTTCCTCTTCGGCAAGGCGGTACGTTTCGCGCTGCTCGGACGAAAGCTCCAGCTCGGCCTCGCGGAAGAGCTTGGGCGGCAGCTCGGTAAGCACTTCTTCCTTCGTCCGCCGCAGCACGTAGTCGCTCACCGTCCGGCCCATTTTCCGCGGCTTCAATTCCGGCGAGAGAAAGCCGGGGGCGAGGAACTCGAAAATGCCGACCAGGTCTTCGGCACTGTTTTCCACGGGCGTGCCGGTGAGCGCCCAACTGCGGCGGCGGGCAAGGCCGCGGACGACCTCGCTGGTGGTGCTGCCGCGATTTTTAATCCGCTGCGATTCGTCCAGGACGACGAGGTCGAAGGAGATCGGACGGCCGTCATCGCCGGAACCGCGGTGCGCTCGTTCCGGCCTACGCGCGTCATCTCGCGGAGCGAAATCAGCACCTTGGCCGTCGAGAATCTCGCGGTCGCGGATGAGGACTTCGTAGTTGGCGATTCGCACGGGCACGTCGGGCAACTGCCATTGCCAGGCGCGGCGGGCCTGATCGCCTTCGATCGCCAGCACCGGCACCTCCGGCGCCCAGAGCTGGAACTCCCGTTGCCAGTTGGTCACCAGCGGCTTGGGGCAGACCATGAGCACGCTGCGGACTTCGCCGCGGCGGAGCAAGAGGCGGATGGCGGTGATCGCTTGCATCGTCTTGCCCAGCCCCATTTCGTCGGCGAGGATCGCCGCGTGCCGAGGGTAGAGAAACGCCACGCCCTCGAACTGGAACGGGAACGGGCGAAATGGCATCGCCAGCTCGCGGTCTGCAAGCAGGGCCTCTAGCGGCGGCTGCAGTAGATAGTTGAGGCGGTCCTCCAGTTTGATCACGTCTTCCGGCGGGCGGATGCGCGTATGGTGAAAGTAGCAGGCACGCTCCGCGTGCCGTCCGCCTGGAACATCGGACTTCGTGCCCGCGTCACGCGGAGCGAGTTCAGAATCGTGGAGTTCCTCCGGCTCGGCGAATTGGAAGCCGCGGACGCGAACCGCGGCGTGACGAATCGGGATTTGGATTGCTCGCGGCGGTGCAGCGCCCAAACCGACGGAACCGACCTCAACGCCCGTGGGCCGTTCCAAAGCGCGGTTCCAATCGGTGACGACTAGCGGCGCAAGGGAAGCGAAATCGGAGGAAATGGCCTCCGGCGGCGGCGGTGGTTGCCAATGCAGGAGAAGCTGCTCGCTCATCGGGCGGCCTGCTGTGCTTCTTCGATCGCCTCGTGTATCCGGGAAAACGGCTCCCAGAGATCGAGCGACTCGGCCGCCGACCCGCTGCGCAGGTGCCCCGCCAGGCTCTCGGCAAACCGCTTCCGGCCAGCTTCGTTTGCATTTGGACAAACCAACCGGTTTCGACCCAACTCAAAACTCACGAGCCGCGGGCCGCCGCGATGGGCGGAATCCAGCCGCAAGGTGGTCTGCCCGCTGGCTGTGACGGTCTTCGGCCCATTACCTTGCGTTTCGTCCGGCGGAAGAACCAGCGCGACGGGCACGTCGGTCAGTTCACCGAGGGCCAAAACCGGTTCCCGGTCGGTGCATATAGCCAGAGGGTGGGATTTCGCATGGCCCAGCAAGGTGCCGCCGATCTGCTCGCCGTAAAGGAAAGAATCCAGAGTTGGGCCATAAAGAATCTGCTGTGCCCGGTTTGGTTTCACTGGTGCGGTACAGTGGAATTCGACCGGCCGGCCGGCGAGATTGAGTATTAAATAGCCCCCAAACAGCCCATGTTGCGGATGCTCGATGACACTCAGAAAGCCGATCAGCGGTTTATCGCTAGACTTTGCTTTTTCCACGCCGGCCTCTCATTTCTCGCAATCTTCCACGATGTGGTCGGTTCGGCGGATGGAGGATCGGGCAATCCGGGCGGCGAACTTTAACACGGCGAGCAATCGGGTAACAATCCGCAAACAAAGTGCTCGCAAATTTTGCATTTTCTGTTTATACTGAAAGTGAAAGGAAATACTGGAATGTCGCATGATCCTTCCCGCGGTCGCCCTGCGATAATCGGCTCTATCGATATAGTCCAACCGTCCTATCATGTGCCGTTGGCGTCCGCTCGTTCTCACGACTCGGACCTGGGGGCGCTGTTGCGGCAGTTGTTGGTCGGGCAGGATCGCCAGAACGAGTTGTTGGAAGAACTGATCGGGCAAATCGGGGCCAACCAGCGGCAGAAAGCCACGGAACTTGGGCAATGGAAGAAGGCCAACCCCCGCCTGGCCCGCAATTGCCGAAAGGCAGCGGAG
This sequence comes from uncultured Planctomycetia bacterium, assembly GCA_963780045.1. GTDB lineage: Bacteria > Planctomycetota > Planctomycetia > Pirellulales > Thermoguttaceae > JANXQG01. The sequence goes on from CAVZZZ010000001.1 coordinate 1,496,325, forward strand.
GGGCTGAGCAAGATTCAGGCCGAATTCCTCGACAAGCTTACGCACGAAATCAGCGAGAGCTACGAGAACCTTTTAGAAGGCGAGTTCGCGCTGACGGAGTTCATCGATCGCTTCGGCCCGCGGATGGCCCATCTCAACGGCATCTTGCAGGTGCTTTCGCAACTTAGCGCGGTGCCGAACCCCGCGACGGCACAGAACTCGCCGTGAACTGGTCGCTACATCAGTTCCACCACCATTCCGTCGTAGGCTAGTTCCATGCCCGGCTGCAGTGCGGCGTTGGTCGCTTCATGCTCCAGGTCGTGGCAGATGTGCGTGAAGAGGGTTCGCCTCGGGGCGAGCTTCCGGGCCACTTCGATCGCTTCCTCCAAGGTGAAGTGTGTCGGATGGGGGCGATGGCGCAGGCCGTCGAGGACCAGCACGTCGAGCCCTTCCAGCAAAGGCCAGCTTGGCTCCGGAATGCCGTTGGTATCCGTGCAGTAAGCCACATTGCCGAAGCGAAAACCTAAGACCGGAAACGGGCCGTGGTGCAGCGGAATCGGCGTTGCCCGCGCGCGAAGTATTTCAAACGGCGAAGCTTCGATTCGCTGCAAATCGAGCTTGGGGATTCCGCCCGCCGGAAAGTGCTCGGTTGCCTCGTCGAAGGCGTAGTCAAACGACTGGCGGATGCGCCGCTCGACGCGCTCGGAGCAATAGACGGGCAGGTGCCGGCCGAGATACTCGGCAAAGATCCGCAGGTCGTCCAGCCCGAACAAGTGATCCGCATGTTCGTGCGTGAATAGGACCGCGTGAATCTGCCCGATGCGTTCGCGAATTAGCCCGTTGCGGAGGTCGGGAGGAGTGTCGATGAGGAGGTTTCCTTCGGGCAGGCCGAGCACGACGCTGCACCGTCCGCGCTGGTTTTTCGGATTTGTGCTCAAGCACGTCGCGCAGCCGCAACCGATCATCGGCACGCCGTGCGAAGTGCCAGTGCCGAGGAAGACAAGTTTTTGCTTAATGTCGCGCGGGGGAAGTTGAACATGCATAGGCGGACGCAAGTTAATCGGGAGCTTGATTATCCCTTTTCAACCGTTCTTGACCCTCCGTATAATAGTGTGTAAATTGGCGTCTGGAAATAAGTTACGTTTATGGAAGAAATCCTTTCACAGATTTGGGACGCGCTGGGCGACTTCTTCGGCGGCTTGGGCCGGTTCGTCGAGCGATCGCTTACCGGACTGTTCGGTTCGTCGAACGCCCGGTACATACGCAAGCTTCAGCCTACGGTGGGCGCCATCGGCGCCCTGGAGCCCAAATACCAGGCGATGACCGACGCCGAATTGAAGGACCAGACGGCCAAATTCCGCAAGCGGCTCGCCGGCGGCGAAACGCTCGATGACTTGCTGGTTGAGGCCTTCGCTGTCTGCCGCGAGGCCGGCCGCCGCCATCTCGGCCTGCGGCACTACGACGTGCAGCTTATGGGCGGGATCGTCCTCCACCGCGGCAACATCGCGGAAATGGTAACGGGCGAAGGCAAGACGCTCGTCGCCACGCTGCCTGCTTACCTCAACGCCTTGGAAGGCCGGGGCGTCCACGTGATCACGGTGAACGACTACCTGGCCCGTCGCGACATGGAATGGATGGGCCGGCTCTACATGTCGCTGGGCCTGACGGTCGGCGCGATCCAAAGCCAAATGGACGCCGCCGAGCGGCAGAAGGCCTATGCTTGCGACATCACTTACGGCACGAACAACGAGTTCGGCTTCGACTACCTCCGCGACAACATGCGGCACGCCGCCCGCGACGATCCGAAGTACGACAAGCAAGTGCAGCAGGTGCAGGGTCCTTTGCACTTCGCCATTATTGACGAGGTGGACAACATTCTCGTCGACGAGGCCCGCACGCCGCTGATCATCTCCGGACCCGCGCACGACGACGTGACGCGCTACGTCAAGGCCGACCGCATCGCGCGGCAATTGAAGAAGGACCTCCACTTCGAGGTGAACGAGAAGGAGCACACGGCGCATCTCACAGACGATGGCATTCGCGCCGCTGAGAAGCTGGCGGGAGTCGAGAGCTTTTACACCGCCGGCCATATGGAATGGCCGCACCTGATCGACAACTCCTTGAAGGCCCACTACCTCTACAAGCGCGACGTGAACTACATCGTCAACGACGAGGGCGAGGTTGTGATCGTCGACGAATTCACCGGCCGTCTCATGCCCGGCCGCAACTGGAGTGACGGGCTGCACCAGGCGGTCGAGGCCAAGGAGGGCGTGCGCGTCAAGGAGGAATACCAGACGCTTGCCACGATTACGCTGCAGAACTTCTTCAAGCTCTACAAGAAAATCTGCGGCATGACCGGCACGGCCATGACCGAAGCCAACGAGTTCTGGAAGGTCTACAACCTCGACGTGATCGCGATCCCCACCAACCGCGATATGCTGCGGATCAACCATTCCGACGTCATCTTCCGCAGCGAACGTGAAAAGTACGAGGCCATCGCCGAGGAAATCGAGCAGATGCACAAGTGGGATCTGCTGGAGCTTCCAAAAGGCGAAGAGCTGCAAGGCAAGATCCTCAAAGAGACCGATGACGCTATCGAGTTCCAGGACCGCGAAACCCGTCAGAAGCAAACTATTCCCAAGGACAAAATCGTCGATAGCCAACGGGCCGGACGGCCGATCCTCGTGGGGACCGTCTCCATCGAGCGGAGCGAATTGATCTCCAAGATGCTCGATCAGCGGGGCGTGCCGCACCAGGTGCTCAACGCCAAGCACCACCAGCGCGAGGCCGAGATCATCGCCCAGGCCGGCCGCAAGAACGCCGTGACCATCGCTACAAACATGGCGGGCCGCGGCACGGACATCATCCTCGGCGGCAATCCCGAGGCGATGGCCTGGGCACAATTGCAAACGAAATACGCGACCAAGCTCGACGTCCCGCCCGAAGAGATGGACGCCCTCATCCACGAGATCGAGCAGCGCGAGCAGATGAAGGCCGAGGGCCGCGAGGTGGCCGAGATGGGCGGCCTGCACGTGCTGGGCAGCGAGCGCCACGACGCCCGCCGCATCGATCTGCAGCTCCGCGGACGCTGCGGCCGCCAGGGCGATCCCGGCAGCAGCCGCTTCTATTTGTCGCTGGAAGACGACCTGATGCGGAAGTTCGGCGGCGAGTGGGTCAAGAACTGGCTCACCCGGCTGGGTATGCAGGACGGCGAGGCGATCGAAAGCCGCATGGTCTCGCGCCGCATCGAAGGCGCGCAAAAGAAGGTCGAAGAGCGGAACTTCGAGGTCCGCAAAAACCTCCTCGAATACGACGAGGTCATGGACGAGCAGCGGAAGCGGGTCTACGGCTATCGCCAGCGAATCCTTGAAGGGACCGATTGCAAACAACTCGTGCTGGACATGATCCGGCAGCAGATCAACGGACGGCTGGAGCAGTTTCTCGCCCGCGACTACGGCACGGAGACCTTCGCCAAATGGGCCGGCAAGGAGTTGTCCGTGGAGTTCGACGCACGCAGCTTTCGTGGCCTCGACTTGAACGACGCCCAGCGCTACGCGGCGGACGAGGCCGAGCGCAAGGCCGAAGGCCAGATTATGGACGCGCTGGAGGAAAACCTTCCCACCGACGCCGAAGACAAGAACGAATGGAACTGGGAGGCCTTGGCGAAGTTGGCCAACACCCGTTGGCACCTGGCCATGCGCGACCGCGAGTTGAAGCAGATCGGCCGCGACCAGCTCGACACCTTCCTGCTGGAAAAGGCACGCGCCGCGATCGCCAAGACCGATCTGTCGCCAGGCCGCGAGTTTCTTGAGGCCGACTATGGCCTCCGCGCGGCGTGCGCGTGGGTGAAACACAAGTTCGGCATCGAGATTCCCGTCGAGTCGGTCCGGGAGTTGCCGGTCGAAGAATTCAAGCGGCTGGTCTACGAAAAGGCCGATGCCGCCTATCGCGAACGGGAAGCCGAATACCCGGTAATGGTGGGCCTTTCGCACTTCACCGCCCGCGACGCTACCGGCCACAAGCGTTACGAGCGCGAGGGGCTGGTCGAGTGGGCAAGGAAGCGGTTCCAGGTCGATCTCGACCTGGAGGACCTCAAGAACCGCCAACGCGACGAAATCCGCGACCTGCTCGTCGCCCACAGCCGCCAATACACCGCCACCGCGGTCGATCCGCAAGTCGAAGTGCAGACCCGCTTGAAACAGGTCTTCAACGGCCAGGCGCTTTCGCCCAAGGCGCTCAACGCGGCCTTGGACGACGGCCGCCTCAAGGGCCTGGCGGATTGGCTCCACGGAGACTTGAATTACCCACTTGCGCCCGAAGCGATGGCGCGGATGGACCCGGAAATGCTCAAGAGCTTTATGGCCTCCGCGGTCGAAGCCAAGTACCGCCCGGAGATGCAGAAGCTGGAGCGACAATTGCTGCTGAACATCCTCGATATCGCGTGGAAAGACCACCTGCTGGTGATGGACCATCTGAAAAGCGGCATCGGCCTGGTGGGCTACGCCCAGGTCGATCCCAAGGTCGAGTACAAGCGCGAGGGCATGAAGACGTTCGACGCCATGTGGGACGCGGTGGGCGAGCGGACGACCGACCTGATCTTCCGCATGGAGGAACTGGACGAGAACTTTGTCGGTTCGACCTGGAGCGGCGGCGAGGCCCGGCACGACGAGGCCCCGCCGGCCAGCGAGATCGGCGGCCAGCAGCAATCGGCCATCGACGGCACTCCGGGCGACGGCAAGCCCAAGCCTATTCGTAGAACGGGGAAGCCTGTCGGGCGCAATGATCCCTGCCCTTGCGGAAGCGGGAAGAAGTACAAGAATTGCCATATGAAGAAGGGCGGGTGATGGATCCGAAGCGAGACTCCGACCTGGCGTGGATTTGCTACGTGAGAATCCGCTTATCCAAGGAGTTTTCAATAACGATCCAAAGCTTCTCTTGAAGCACCGCATGGAACTCCGAGAGCGGCATCGTGGGCGCTTGTTGTGCTCTGCGAAGCTCGGGTGCGGGGACAATCCTGCACCGCGGGGTAACGCGGGTTAAAAATGCAAATTCCAGCGGCTGACGAAGCATTCATTGCAATCGAGAAACTCGTCGATTATTTGCTGAACGTGGATCATCCGGATGGAAGCCCGAAGGCCCGCGTTTTCGCACATGCGGGCTTCGATGTTGAGAGGCCGGCGGAGTTCGAGAAAGCACCACGAGAGCAACACTTGACACGCGACGCTCGACCTGGCAAAGACTCGCCATTTGGCAATAAGTACGAGATTACCGCGTATCTCAAAGGGCCAACGGGCGAAGTACTCGTAACCTCGGTGTGGATGATTCGTCACGGAGAAGCGATTCCTAGACTAATTACCGTCGTTCCGGAGGATGAGCCATGAGAGCAGAACTTTTTTCCCGTGTTGTCTTGACTCGCGACGTTACCGAGGAGGGCTTGCGCCGCGGGGACATCGGTACCGTCGTTGAGATTCACGACGGACCGTCGGACGGCCCGCTTGGATATGAACTCGAATTGTTCGCTGCAAACGGCGCTACATTGGCCGTAGCCTCGGTCCCGGCGGACGCCGTTCGCCAGGCCACGTCAACAGATCGCCTGGCGGCGAGAGTTGGTTGATCGCGGATCGGCTGATGTATTCGACACGGGAACGGCGGGAATGCCGTGACCCTCCGCTGGGAAAAAGGTGAAAAGCGAATTCCTGTCAATTACCTTGTTCATAGTGTGAGGGAGTCCAATGAGAAACATCCGAGTAATCTTGTGTGCCTTCCTGATTGGTTTTTCTCCGCGTTATTCACGAAGAATAGCTCGCGGTATTTTGCGTTTGCGGCTGCCGATTGTTGCCTGAATCGCTCCGCGAAAGGAACCGCATGCCTTACGTGCTTAACGTTCTTTACATGTTTCTCATCGTCGCCGCCTCGCCCTGGCTGCTCTGGTCGGCCGTGCGCAAGGTGAAGTATCGCAAGGGGTACGCGGAGAAGTTTTTGGGTTTCGTTCCGCGGCGGACGACCAATAACAGGTGCGTTTGGCTGCATGCGGTGAGCGTCGGCGAGGTCAACCTGCTGGCTCCGCTGCTCCGCATGATCGCGCGCGAGGAACCGGATTGGCAGTGTGTCATTTCCACGACGACCCGCGCCGGGATGGAGTTGGCTAAGAAGAAATATGCCGGCCATGTGGTGTTCTATTTCCCACTGGATTTCACCTGGGCGGTCAAGGCCGCCATGCGGCGGATTCGGCCGGATGCGGTTGTGCTGGCTGAATTGGAACTCTGGCCAAACCTCGTTTGGGCCGCGAAGCGCCATGGCGCTCGCGTCGCCGTGATCAATGGACGGTTGAGCCAAAAGAGTTACGAAGGCTATCGCCGCATTCGGTGGTTCATTGCCAGAATGCTTTCGCACGTCGACCTGTTGGCTGCGCAGGACGAGACCTGCGCCGAGCGCTCCGCGCCCTCGCGCGCGGCCTGAAGCGGTCCACGTCACCGGCTCGATGAAATACGACGGCGCACAAGTGGATCGCGACAACCCGGCTACCCGCCGACTCGTGGAGTTGGCGGGGATCGCAAGCGATGACGTAGTTTTCCTGGCCGGCAGCACGCAAGAGCCGGAGGAGTCGATCGCGCTGGACGTCTTTCGACGACTCGGTCCCGATTGGCCGCAATTGCGGCTGATCATCGTGCCGCGGCATCCCGAGCGGTTCGAGGCAGTCGCGCGGATGCTGGACGCTTCGGGCATTCCTTGGCAGCGACGAACAAAGCTGGAGCAGGGGAGAAAGGGAGAAGGGGAGAAAGGGAGACAACTGCAATCTCCCCTTCTCCCTTTCTCCCCTTCTCCCTCTCTTTCGCCCGCCCCGCCGCCTCGCGTGCTGCTCGTCGATGTCGTCGGCGAACTCGGCGCATGGTGGGGAACGGCCCACATCGCCTTCGTCGGCGGCAGCCTGGGCAACCGCGGCGGGCAGAACATGATTGAGCCTGCCGCGTATGGCGCGGCGGTTTCCTTTGGCCCCAACACGCGCAATTTCCGCGACATCGTGGCGACCCTGCTGGCGCGCGACGCTGCCGTGGTCGTGGCCGGCGCGGGACATCTTCTGACCTTCGTTCACGATTGCCTGGCCAACCCCGCGGCGGCCGCTGACCGCGGGCGGCGCCGCCGAACTCGTGCGCGAACAGCTCGGAGCGACCGCCCGAACCTTCCAACTGCTCCGCCCGCTGGTTGAAGCCCGCACACAAAAGCCCGACGCGGACCGTCGCGACGCGGCATAAACGGCCGAGCATTGCACGATCCTCGTTGCGCGGCGTCTCCAAGGGGTATCTGCCACCAAGGACAATCCATGACGTACAATAGAGGAGGAAAGCATTTGCCCGCCCGGGGGCCGTAACGTGTGCAGAATCCCAGCCGCCCTGTTTCTTCTGGCGTTCGCCTTTGCCGCCGTCGCGCGCGGACGACAGCGCCCCGGCCGAAAAAGCCTCCGCCGACGATGCGGGGCCGCGGCTCGGCGAGGCTCACGTGCAGAAGTGGAAATTCGGCATGGTTGTCACGGCGTCCGGCGGCAACGTGGGCCGGCTTAGCGGCACGACCACAATCCCCATCCAATGGCCGGAACAAGGGCTTCGACTCGTTGCGAAAGATCTCTCGCCCGGTGTGGCTGTGACTTACAAAGACTACGGAACGGCGAAGCAAATGATCGTCAGCATCCCGCGCGTCGCCGACGGCAAATCGGTCCACGCGCTGCTGATTGCGGAGGTCACGCGGCACACGCTGCTTCCCCCGGCGAACACTGACCGTCTGACCGTGCCCGACGCCAAGTCGCTTCCCGCCGAGTTCAAGGCGTATCTCGGTCCCAGTCCCTTGATCGAAAGCAGCCAACCACGGATCAAGGCGCTGGCAAAGCAGCTTGCCGCGGGAAACGCCCAGGCGTGGCCGCGCGTCCGCGCGATTTACGATTGGGTCCGCAAGACGATTAAGTACCAGGAAAAGAAATCGGGCGAAGAACCGGTCCACTGCCTTGAGGCCGTCGACCGCGGCTGGGGCGATTGCAACGAGTTGACGTCGACGTTCGTTGCCCTCTGCCGCGCCGGCGGTATTCCCGCCCGCACGGTACGAATCCCGCACCATTGCTATCCCGAGTTCTATCTTGTCGACGCCAAGAGCCAAGGGCATTGGTATCCTGCCGAGGCGTCCGGCACGGAAGACTTTGGGGGCATCCGCACGACCAATCCCATTATGCAAAAGGGCGACAACTTCGCGATCAAGCTGCCGGGCGCCTCGGCAAAGCCCTATCGTTTTTTGCCGGACAACCTCGTCGGCAACAGCCGCTCCGCCGGACGGCCTGAGCTTAAGCTGGTTTGCGAACCAGCGGAGTAGGAGCAGGAAATCCGAAAGTCCAAATTCAAAATCCGAAACAAATTCTAATGACGGAAATAGAAATGTCCCAAACCGTGCGGTTTCTGAATTTGTATTTGTAGTTTGTTTCGTATTTCGAATGTGCAATTTGATGCTTTGAATCATGTTTCGCACCGTTTTCCTCATTCTGACAATCTTGGTCCTTCCTTCCGCCCCGGCCATCGCCCAGTTCAAGGACGGCGCTTCGGGCGGCGCAAAGGCCGGACCCGCGCAGACGCACCGCTGGAAGGCGGGCGTCATTATCCAGGCATCGGGCGGACCGTGCCGCTCGGTCACCGGCTACGTGCCCGTGCCGATGGAATGGCCGGAGCAGACCGTCAAAATCGTCGAGGAGGACGTGTCGCCTGGAACCAAGATAAGCTACCAAACGCTGAACGACTCGGCGAAGTTGCTCTTGATCAAGATTCCCTGGATCGCCCGCGGCGAGACGGCCAAGGCGGTCGTGACCTTCGAGTGCAATCGCAACATGCAGTTGCCGCCGGAGGACAAGTCGGCGTTCGTCCTGCCGAACGTCAAAAAGCTCGATTCGGGCGTGCGGCAATACCTGGGGTCCAGCCCCTTCATCGAGACGTCCAACGCCGTGATCCGCAAGACGGCCAAGGACACCGGCGCGTCGGCAAAGCGGGCCTGGGATCGCGTGGAGACCCTTTACGACTTCGTGCGGGCGAAGGTGTCCTACGAGAACGGCATCGAATCCAAGGGCGCGGCCGCCGCATTGAGGAACGGCAAGGCCAACCACGACGATCTGTCAGCCTTGTTCGTGGCGCTTTGCCGCGACGCCGACGTCCCCGCCCGGCTGGTATGGGTGCCGGAGTTCTGCTACGCCGAGTTCTACCTCGTGGACAAGCACGGCGACGGACATTGGCTCCCTTGCTCCCCGGCCGGCGCCAAGGCCTTTGGCGAGATGCCCGACACGAAGCTCATCCTGGCCAAGGGCGATAATTTCAAACCGCCGGACGTTCGCGACCGGCAGCGGTACCCTCGCGCCAATCTCAATGCTCATCCCGGCGCCCAGGGCGCCGGCCGGCCGAACGTGCAGTGGGTCGGCGAGCAGAGCAATTGAAACTGACAGCGGGAAGTGGGATGGAGCGGAGGGATTGGGGATTGGAACTAATCCCCAATCCCCAATCCCTAACCCCTTGTCGCTTGCCACTTTCCACTCCCCAAGCCTTCGCGCCTATAATTCATGGTTGCAGTAGAAGCCGAAGGAGTCCCATGCCCGCCCAAATCGATCTCACTTATGATGGTTCGCTTCGTTGCCGGGCACGCGGCATCTCGTCGGCCGCGACACTGACCAGCGATGTCTCCAAAACCGCGGGCGGCCTGGGCGAGAACTTCTCCCCGACCGATCTTGTCGTGGTAGCTCTTGGCACGTGCGTTCTCACCACGCTGGCGATCGTCGCCCAGCGGCATCAGATTGACATTACCGGCCTTTCCGCGTGCATGGAAAAAGACATGCAAACCGATCCCCCCCGCCGCATCGCTTCCATTGGCATGACGATCACGATGCCGCTGGGCACGCGGCTCACGCCCGAGGACCGCAGCCGTCTCGAAAACGCCGCCCAGCGCTGTCCGGTGAAGCAGAGCCTGCACCCGGAAATCGACATTCGCGTGGAGTTCGTCTATCCCGAAGGCTGCCTGCTGCCCGCCGCCGAGGCGTGAAGGCCGCCCTCGGGAGCATTAGAAGCAGCGTAGCGGCCATTTCCGGGCTCGCTGGGGTTCTTCGCGATTACGCGACAAAGCCGGCCGGTGGCGCAAATCGGGTGCATACTGCAGGGTCGGGCTTGTACTATTTCTACAGCAAGAGTTTCTTGGCAAGCGGTAAGGAAAGCTCAATCGCGAGGCGCTTGCCGACCGTTCGAGCTTGACCATCGGCAGCGCCTAGTTGTTTCGTGTACTCCAACAGTCCATCCCGGCAGGATGGACCTACCTCACCCACAATACCGGCTGCGTGATGGCCATGTTGCGGCGGACCTCGTCGTCGGTCGGATCGGACCGCAACCTCTTCCACAATTCCAGATACTTCGGCTCGTGGTACGCATTGCCCGCGAAGAGCAGGCATGGCTGCCGCGCTGGCCAACCGTCCCACGCCTGCACGTCGGGCTTCAGCGGCCACTTCTTTTTGTCCCCAAGATACGGATAAAGATAGGCCGTTGCCTTGCGAATGCCGCGGCCGTCGGGCAGCTCGAAGCGCCACAAGTCATCAGCCGGCGTGGAGAGGACCTGACAGAGCGCGGCCATGTTATCCAACTGGAAGATCGAATAGGCGTAGGGCTTCGTTCGCTTGAGTTCCGCGGGAAAGCTGCCGTCGGCGGCCATCTGCTTCGGCACGAAGACCTCCTTGAACTGCCGGCGGCATTCGGCCAGCAGCTTCTCGTCGCCGGTGAGCCGTGCGAAGCAGGCGACCTGCAGCCAGAAGGCGACGGCGTGGTTGTTTTTCGATGTTGCTTCCTTTTTTCCGTTAACGCTCGTCACCATCCAGTGGGCCATGTCGGCGAACCACTGCTTCAAGCCGGCCGCCAACTCCGGGGTCATCGCGGGCGACTTCTCCAGGGCCGCGATGGCCATGGGGACTTCGGCCAGGTGCAGCCCGTCGATAATGCCCGCGGGCCGCCCTGCCCCCTGCCCCGGCACGACCTGGGCGAACTTCAAGTTGGGGTTCATGCGGGTCTTCGGGTCGACGAAGAAAACGTGCAGCAGCTCCGCGGCTTTCCGCGCGTAGTGCTCTTCGCCGGTGATCTTGTAGGCGGCGGCCAGCGCCGCGACGGCATCGCGCAGTTGGCGCATCGCCATGCGGTGCCGGTTGAAATTGTCCGGATTCGACTTGCCGTCGCGCTGCACATAAGGCCGGCCGCCGGGTTTGGAGTGATCGGGCCACCAGTAGTCGGCGTTGGAGTAGAAATCGTTTGGTCCGCCGGGGCTGTCCTTCGTCTCGAAGCTGACGATCGTAATGGGCTCGTGCTTCAACGCGGCGGCGGCGGCCGCCAGAATTCGGCCGCGGTCTATCGCAGTCACGTCAATTGCGAGCGGGGATTGTGCCGGTTTCTCGCCGGCGTAGGTTACCGTTGCAGCAAGAAGCGACAGGTACCTGCGGCGGATTTCATACGTCACTCCATGTCCTCAAACAGCGCGTCGACGAAATTGTCCGGCTCGAAGAGGGCAAGGTCTTCGGCCTTCTCGCCGACGCCGACATACTTCACCGGCAATCCGACCGTCTTGCGAATGGCCACAATCACGCCGCCTTTGGCCGTGCCGTCGAGCTTGGCCAGCACCAGCCCGGTGCAGCGCACGGCGTCGGTAAAGTGCTTGGCCTGGCTGATGCCGTTCTGGCCCGTTGTGGCGTCCAGGATGAGGATCACCTCGTGCGGCGCCTCGGGAATCTGCTTGCCGAGCACGCGATGGATCTTGGAAAGCTCTTGCATCAGGCTCTGCTGCGTTTGCAGGCGGCCGGCCGTATCGACGATGCACACGTCGGCGCCGCATTGCAAGGCATGGGCCACCGCGCGATGGGCGACGCTGGCCGGATCGCTGCCCGAAGCGCCGGTGACGATCTCCGCCCCCAGCCGCTTCGCCCAGATCGTCAACTGTTCGACCGCGGCGGCGCGGAACGTGTCGCCCGCGCCGAGCACGACCTTCTTCCCCTCGCTCTGGAACATGCACGTCAGTTTGGCGATGGTGGTCGTCTTGCCGGCGCCGTTCACGCCGGCCACCATGATCACCGTTGGGCCGCTGGCGGCATAGCGGATCGGATCGGCGGGCTGCGCCAGCATGGCCTTGAGTTTCACCTTGAACTGCTCGATCACGTCGCGCTTCTGCACGACGCGGGCGCGGAAGTTCTTCCGGACTTCGTCGGCGATTTCCTGTGCGGCCTCAACGCCCATGTCGGTCTTGACGAGCATGTGGAACACGTCCTCGACGAACTTGTCGTCGACCAGTTCTCCTTCCTTTTTGAAGAGGTCGCGGACGTCGGTATTGAGCGACTGCAAGGTCTTCTTGAGACCTTGCTTGAGTTTGTCGAATAAGCCCATGTGGCGTCAAATCCCAAATCTGAAATGCGAAATCCGAAACAAATATGAATCACAAAATGCCAAACCTGCCAATTCAACGGCGTTTAAAGTTTTCGTCATTCGGATTTGTTTAGGATTTCGGATTTCGACATTCTGGTTTCCTCGCCTTTGTGCATCAGTTTATCAAGGATTCCGTTCACGAACTGGGCCGACTGTGCGCCGCCGAAGAGCTTTGCCAACTCGACGGCCTCGTCGATCGCGACCTTGACCGGAGTATCGGTGTAATGGATTTCATAGCAACCCAGCCGCAACAGGTTGCGGTCGGTAGCGGCCATGCGGGCGACGCTCCAGTTCTCGGCGGCGGCCGCGATCCGCTCGTCCAAATCCGTCCGGCGCGACGTTACGCCGTGAATCAGCAGCCGCGAGAACTCCACCAGCGAGGGCGTACGCAGCCACTGCGTGTAAAACTCGCCATCGTCGGTCGAAGCCGAGTCTTCCTGGTCTCGCAGCGCGGCCAAATGGCGCACGAATTCCGTCAACTCGCGGGTTTGCCGGCCTTGGTCCAGCAAGGGGTCGCCGCTCTCGGCCGCAGTCACCGCGCGTGGTCCGGATTCAAGTCCTCGCGATAGAGGACCTGGAAGGCGATTTCGCGGGCGAAGGTGCGTGGTCGCATCGAGGACTTATTTCAAGAATAGTTCCGGGTTCTGGTTTCGTGTGCCTGCAATTGTTCTTGAAACAGGTTCTCAGGCATTTGGCAGCTTGCTCAACAGGTCCACCATCTCCAGCGCCGCCAGGGCGCAATCGACGCCTTTGTTGCCCAAGTGGACCGCCGCGGCGTCCTTGCCGGTCGTCGCGGCGCTGCCGCCGCTGCGGGCAACGGCTTGTTCCAGCGTTTCGCAGGTGAGCACGCCGAACATCACCGGCATTTTGTACTGCGAGCCCAGTTGCGCCAAGGCGGTGCTCACGGCCCGATTGATGTACTGGTCGTGCGCCGTCTGCCCGCGAATGACGGCGCCAAGGCAGAGAATGGCCGCATGCCGCCCTGCCGAGGCCAGCCGCGAGGCAACCGTGGGAATCTCAAACGCGCCGGGCACCCAGGCGACATCGATGCGGTCGTCGGGCACGCCGTGGGCCACGAGCGTCCGCACGGCGCCTTCCAAGAGCCGTTCGGTCACGGTTTGATTGAACCGCGAAACGACGATGGCATAGCGACCGTCGCCGCCCCCGGCTTCTCCTTCATAAACGGTGATCATCAGCCCTTCGCATTCATGCTCATGAGGAACTCGGCGTTGGACTTTGTCTTCTCCAGGCGCGTGACGAGAAGCTCCATGGCGTCGGGCGGATTCATGTCGTTCAGCACACGCCGCAAGACGCAGATCAGCCGGTATTCTTCCGGGTCCAAAAGCATTTCTTCCTTCCGCGTACCGCTGCGGTTGATGTCAATCGAGGGCCATATGCGGCGGTCGACGAGCTTGCGGTCCAGCACGATCTCCTGGTTGCCGGTCCCTTTGAACTCCTCGAAAATCACTTCGTCCATGCGGCTGCCGGTGTCGACCAGCGCGGTGCCGATGATGGTCAGCGAGCCGCCTTCCTCGACCTTGCGGGCCGAACCGAAGAACCGCTTGGGCCGCTGCAGGGCGTTGGCGTCCACGCCGCCGGAGAGGATCTTGCCCGAACTGGGGCACTCGGCGTTCCAGGCCCGCGCCAGGCGCGTGATCGAATCGAGGAAGATCAGCACGTCGTAGCCGTACTCGACCATCCGCTTGGCCTTTTCCAGGACCATCTCTGAAACCTGAATGTGGCGGGCGGGCGGCTCGTCGAATGTCGAACTGATAACTTCACAATTGGGCCCTTTGACCTGCCGTTCCATGTCCGTGACTTCCTCCGGCCGCTCGTCGATCAGCAGCATGAAGACGTAAAGATCAGGATAGTTCGTCAGGGCCGACTTGGCCATCTTCTGCATGAGGATCGTCTTGCCGGCCCGCGGCGGGCTGACGATCAATCCGCGCTGCCCGAAGCCGATAGGCACGATCATATCGACCACGCGCATGCTGACTTCGTCCGCCGCGACCTCCATGCGGATGCGCTCGTCGGGATGCAGCGGCGTCAATTCGTCAAACGGCACCTTGTTCGTCAGCAGGTTCGGGTCCTGAAAGTTGATCGCTTCCACGCGCAGCAGGGCGAAGTAGCGCTCGTTTTCCTTCGGAGGGCGAATCTGGCCGGAAACGGTGGCCCCGGTCTTCAGCGCGAAACGGCGAATCTGGCTGGGCGAGACGTATATGTCGTCCGGGCAGGAAAGATAGTGATAATCGGGACTGCGAAGAAAGCCGAAGCCGTCGGGCAGGACTTCCAGAGTGCCCTCGCCGTACATCAGGCCGTTGAGCTTGACCCGCTCCTTGAGGATTTTGAAGATCAGATCCTGCTTCTTGTTGCCGGCATAGTCGACGACGTTCTCCTTGCGGGCCTCTTCGATCAATTCGGCCATCGACATCTTTTGCAATTGGACGATGTGCGTGTCGGTCGTCGGCTGGGCCTGCTCGTAACGCTCCTGGATATCGGCGGGCAGGTCTTCGGCGCCGGCGGCGATTTCCTCGGCGATGGAGAGCGGCTCTTCCTCTTCAATGTCGGAGGAGTACGGATAATTCGGCTGATGATCGCGCTGGTCGAGCTGGCCCTGGTCGAGCTGGCCATTGCCCGGGCCGTCCGCATCGCGCTTGCCGAACGCGTCGTGCGCGGGCAGCCGTTCTTCGCGCTGATCGCGATCATCGCGCGAAGAACCGAAGTTGCGTGTAATAGGCATGTTCGAACTCCAAAAAAAACAAAGCTTGCCGACGCGCGGAAGGCGGGGCACGCTCAGGGTCCGGCGGGTTGTGTGGAACGGCGAGATCGACGGCGCGCCCTGCGACCGGGCGCTCGCATGAGGATAGGCTGTTCGTCGTCAAGGTTACGTCGTGTCGGCGCGAGGCCAAAAACCGGGGGAAACACGCAAGGGGGGAGTCAACTGACGAGCAATTGCCAAAGTCGCTTGACCTGCGCCTGAGTATGTTCGACGGGGCCCGAGTTGTCAATAATCCAGTCGGCACGGGCACGTTTGGACTGGAGCGAATCCTGCGCCGACTCGCGGGCCGCAAAATCCGCTTCCGTCCAACCCCGCTGCAACGCCCTGGCCAAACGCGCTGCAGGCGGAGCGTCGACGAAGGCCCTACAATCACAGATTTTACCCCATCCGGCCTCCAAAAGCAATGCGGCGTCAAGCACGGCCAGCGGCGCAACTCCTTGGGCGGCCTCAAGTTGCGCGGCAAGCCGTCGGCCGATTTCCGGGTGAGTCAATGCTTCCAGGAATCTCCGCTCGCACGGTCCGCCTGGCGGCGGAGCGAAAACAACCTTCGCCAGCTTGGTACGGTCGATACGTCCGTCGCTTCCAAATATCGTATTGCCCCAGCGCTGCCGGGCGGCCGTCTCGATCTGGGGCTGCCGCAGCGCCTCGTGGCCCGCGCGGTCGGCATCGAGCAGGACAGCGCCCATATCGGACAATTGCTTGGAGACCAGGCTTTTGCCGCTTGCCACACCGCCGAGGAGACCGAGGGTTTTCATAGTTCCTTCGCCTCCGCCCAATTCGGCCCGGCCTTCACGTCAACTTTCAGCGGCACGCGCAAAGCCGGATAAACGCCCGACATCTCTTCGCGCAGCAATTTTGCAAGGTATCCGACTTCGCCCGACGGGGCCTCGAAGATCAATTCGTCGTGTATCTGCAAGAGCATCCGCGCGGGGTGCTTCTCGCGCTTCAGGCGGCGGTAGACGGCCAGCATCGCCAGTTTCATCAGGTCGGCGGCGGAGCCTTGGATGATCGTGTTGACCGCCGTCCGCTCGGCCAGGTTCCGCGAGCGGCCGGCGTCGGGCCGGACGCCCTCGATTGCCCGGCGACGGCCGAGGATCGTCTTCACGCAGCCTTCTCGGCGGCATTCGGCCAGCGATTCCACCAGGAACCGCTCAATGCCTGGATACGCCTGAAAATAACTGTCAATGAAGTGTGCGGCCGTTTGCCGGTCGATGCCCAACTGCTTGGAAAGCGCAAGCGACCCCTGCCCGTAAATCGTGCCGAAGTTCACGATCTTCGCCTGCCGGCGCATGTCGGCGGTGACGTGTTCGATGGGCACGTTGTTGACCTGGGCGGCAACCAGGGCGTGAATATCCTCGTCGCGCTGAAAGGCGGCGCACAGCCGCTCGTCGCCAGTGTAATGCGCCAGCACCCGCAGTTCGATCTGCGAATAGTCGGCCGCCACAAGCGCCCAGCCCTCCTCGCCGGGCACGAACGCCGAGCGAATGCCGCGTCCGGCCGCGGTCCGCACGGGGATGTTCTGCAGATTGGGATCGTGCGAACTGAGCCGCCCGGTGGCGGCGACGACCTGGTTGAACGAGGCATGGACGCGGCCGGTCTTCGGATTGACCATCGCGGGCAAGGCGTCGACATACGTCCCTTTCAGTTTGGCGTACTGGCGATACTCGACGATCTTGGCCGGCAGCGGATGCTTCAAGGCCAGCTCCTCCAGCACGTCGGCGTCGGTGCTTGGCCCCGTTTTCGCCGTCCGCCTGAGCACGGGCAGTTTCTGCTCCACGAAGAGCACGTCCTGAAGCTGCCGCGGAGAGGCGATGTTGAACTGCCGGCCCGCCAAGGCATATATTTCCTGCTCCAATCGCTCTATTTCCGTGCCGTAACTGCGGCTCAACTCGGCAAGCCGGGCGACGTCGATCTTGATGCCGTTGTATTCGAGCTCGACCAGCACGTCGATCAGCGGCATCTCGACATCGTGGAACAACGGCGTCAGCTCGTCCACTTCCATCCGCCGGGCAAGCAGCGGCTGCAAGCGCACGGGCACCCAGGCGTCTTCCGCCGCGTAGTCGCTGATCTGCGGAATCGGCACCTCGTCCATCCGCTTTTGGTGCTTGCCCGCACCGATCAGCTCCTCGATCTTGATCGTCGTATGGTGGAGGTAGCGTTTGGCAAGGTAGTCGAGGTTATGGTTCCGTTGCCCGGCGTCCAGCAGGTAGCTGGCGACCATCGAATCAAAGGCCGAGCCCTGAAGCTCGATTCCCGCCGCGCGAAGCACGATGCGGTCGTACTTGAGGTTCTGGCCGAGCTTTCCGATGGTAGGGTCTTCCAAGACGGGCCGCAAGGCGTCCAACGTCGCTTGCGCATCCAGCAACCGCGATCCTTCCGGCCCGCGCAACGGCAAGTAGTATGCCTCCTTCTCGTTCCAGGAAAGCGAGATGCCGACGATCTCTGCCCATCGCGGCCAGATATGCGTGGTCTCTGTATCGATGGAAATCTGCTTTTGCCGCCGCATCTGGTCAATTAGGACGGCAAGCGAGTCGGACGTGTCGATCGTGGTAAATACCGGTTTGCCCGACGGCTCTTCCGCGGTCGCGGCAGGAGCGGTCGTTCGTCCGCTGAGCGCCAGAAACTGCTCGGCCAGGCGGCGGAAGCCGAATTCGTCGAACAGGCGCGGGCCTTCTCCGGATCGCCTCCGCCCGACCGCGCCGATCGCCAGGGAATCGCCAACGGCACGCAGGCGTCGAGCTTCACCAGCGTGCGGCTCATGATGGCCTGCTCGCGATACTTCTTGAGGTTTTCCTTTTTGGCTGCGCCGTTGACTTCCTCCACGTGGGCGAGGATGTTATCCAAAGTGCCGTATTTTTCCAGCAGGTCGCGGGCCGCCTTGGGGCCGATCAGCGGCACCCCCGGCACGTTGTCGGTCGAGTCGCCCACGAGGGCCTGGTAATCGACGACCTGATCGGGCCGAACGCCCCAATCGCGCCGCAGCGCGTCACGGTCCATGATCTCGTTCTTGCGAATGTTGTACACTTTGACGTGGTCGGTGATCAGTTGCCGGCAGTCCTTGTCTCCCGTTACAACGAAGCACTCCCCGCCCAGCTCGTCAGTGATTCGGGCGACAGTGGCCACCACGTCGTCGGCCTCAAAACCCTCGTAGGCCAACATGGGGATGCCCAGCGCCTCGATTAGCGCGTGTACAAAGGCGAATTGCGGCCGCAAGTCCTCGTGCATGTCGGGCCGCCCGGCCTTGTACTGCTCATAGATTTCGTGGCGGAACGTCCTGCCCGGCAGGTCGAATGCGCAGAAGAGGAAATCGGGCTGCCTGGTTTCAAGCAAATTGAGCAGGTCGCGCGTGAAACCGTAGACCGCATTGACCGGCTGCCCGCGCGGGCTGGTCATGTTAGGTATCGCGTGGAACACCTGGTGGATCAGCGAATGGGCATCGACGACCCACACGGACTGCCCGGCGAGACTGGCGGGGGCGGAAAGCGGGGCGACGGAGCCAGGAGGCAAGGATGGATGAGGGATGAGAGATGAGGACTCGTCGGGCGACGGTCGCGTTTCTCCCTCCGAAGGAGTGGCGGGTCGCAAGGGGGTAGCGGGCGACGCGTCACGGGAAAAAAGCGACTTCTGCTGGCTTGCGGCTCGTTTTGCCATCCCATGCCTCTTGTGCCAATTGGGGAGTATATTGCAGTTGGTCGCTTTCGATAGCGCTAATTGACGCTTGACGGTGACGGACGGCGCCGCCTCACTTGATTCCGAGTGTCATCTTCAAGCACTTGTCAATCTCCATCATAAGCGCGTCGGGAAGTTGGCCGATTGTAGAGTGAATCAAGGAAGCGTCGATTGTCACCAGGTTTTCGCATTGCACGACCGAAACGGCGCGCAGCCCGGACGACTTTCCCGCCTCAGACGTAGGATGTACCCGAAGCTGCGTGCCCGATTCGCTGAATCGCCGCGGACTGCTGGTGACAATCTCCACTATGGTGTCACTGAGCCGCTGATTGAGGAAATCGCATCGCACGACCAGCGCGGGACGAACCTTGCTCCCGCTGCGGTCACTGAAAAAGACTTCGACAATTACAACGTCGCCCCGCTTCATCGCGTAGCGGACGCGGGCGACGCGGCCAAGTCGTCGTAAATATCCATCCCCGGATCGTCCCACCCCGCCCGAAGGCCGGCCTGTCGAAGCAGGAACCGCTGTTCCTCTTCCGACAATCGGCTGCCTTGCAGGACGATTCGGAGGCGATCGAAAACATCGCCCTTCATAAGCATGTAGCGCTGCCGGGTTTCCGGGTCGATGATTTCCAACGGTTGCTCACCGGCTTCTTCCATGGCTCTGAGGATCTCCGGACTTAACGACGTTGTCATAGCTCGCCTCCAATCGTTTCGGATAGTTTATAACGCCCTGGTGGGCGGGTCAATTGACTGTTAAACCGGGCAAACTGCGTTGAGTTCAACGAAGGAACCGGTTTTTCTTTCAAGTTGTTCCGTTTGTTCCGATTATTCCAAGTATTCCGAAGGTAGGAGTCGTAGCAATTCTATCGAACGGGTGCGATCACGAATAAAACAATCATCCTGGCAATACTAGGGAGGATGCCGATGAGGACATTTTTTGGGACTTTTGCCGCGGCTGCGATCTGCTTGTGCGGCAGGTTGCAACCGCCCAGTACGCCTATTATTACCGATCGGGACCCGGAATCACGGAAGTGAGCACGGGCGGATCAACCAATCCGGCCGGCACCGCGATGCCCGCCGCCCCGGTGGCTCCCGTAGCACCCGCGCTGGGCGCCGCGGCGCCCTCGCAGCAGCCGTATGGCGGCGCGGGCGGGTGCGACGTCGGCTGCGGCGGCTGCGACGGCGGTTGCGGCGTCGGCTGCGGCGGCGATCCTGCCTGGCGGGTCTGGGGAGATTACCTGTTCCTTCGCGCTCGCAACGCGGGCGTGGAGTATGCCGTGCCGCAAGATCCGACACTCACCGTGCAGGCCGGCCCTACCGCCGTGATGAACCCGGAGTTCAGCTCCGGCTTCCGCGTGGGCGTTGAGCGCGCGATCGATGAATGCAGCGAGTTTGCCGCGACATATACTTATTATCGCGACGAAAACACCAACGGCACGGCCGCTGCGCCGGACTCGCTGCAGTCGCTGGTCTTGCCGCCCGAATCGGCGGTTGTGTTTCCTCCGGCCAATACCGGATTCACCTCGGCCATCGCCCACGAGATCACCAAGTTCCAATACGTTGACTTGGACTATCGCCACAACCTGTGGGGCTGCGATTGCACCTGCGTCAACTACTTCATCGGCATGCGTTACGCCCAGTTGGAGCAGGAGTTCGACAGCGTCTTCACCGACGCGTTTGTCGGCGGCATGGCGACGGCCATCAATTTCGACGGGGTCGGCCTGCGCGTGGGCTTGGACGGCGAACGGGCTTTCCGCGGCGGCTTTTACACGACCGCCAAGTTCGACGCGAACTTCATCGGCGGCGAGTTCGAAGCCAACTATGCATATGCCACCAACAACCCCGCCGCCATTCCTCTCACCACGAGCTGGAACGAGGTCTGCTTCACCGCGATCCTCGAAGCCGAGGTTGCCGTTGGCTGGCAGTCCGCAAACGGCCGCATCCGCGCGACGGTCGGCTACCTGGTGACCGATTGGTGCAACGCGGTCAAGCCCGCCGAGTACATCAACGCGGTCCAGCAGAACTCCTTTCACGGCGGCAACCAGTTGGGCACGACGTCGCTGGTGTTCGACGGTTTGACCGGCCACGTCGAGTTGGCCTGGTAGAAGGCGCTTTTTGCTACTTCATCAAAGCCCGATGCGCAAGCGAGGAGCGAGCACGTGCTCCTCGTAGGCGCGTCGGGCTTCGTTTGGTCTTGCCGGCCGGCCGACCCAAGGACGCGGCCGAAGCACGGTTGCCGATCGCTTTCCGGCATGCTCGTGAATGAGGATGATTTGTCGCGCGATTGCAAGAATTGAGGCTTCGGCAATCTCGGCACTTGCCGTTCCGTACGAACGTACAGTTGCGCCGCACTAATATTTTCAGCCGGAATTCGGGTTTTCAAATACCTATTGGCATGTGATAATGTCCGCATGTTGATCTGGCCCGGCGATCCTGCGCAAAGTTCTCACTGGACTGCCGACATCGCTAGCGACAAGGTCTTTCGCATTGCGATCCTGAGCACGCCGCGCACGGGCAACACGTGGCTGCGGCGTCTGCTGGACGGCGTCTACTCCATGCGGCAAGTGGTCGAAGACGACCCGGCCGACGTGCAATGGGACCAACTGCCGCCGCGATGCATCCTGCAGCTCCATTGGGACCGGGACCCGGCCATAGTGGAAAAGCTCTGCCAATACGCCTTCCGCAAGATCACGATCTGCCGTCATCCGCTGGACGTCCTCATTTCAATCCTGCACTTCTGCTCGGTTCACGAGAAAACCAGTTCGTGGGTGGGGCGACGGGCGGGCGGAGAAGACGCAATCGCCAATGTTCTGCCGCGCAGCGAGGCGTTCCTGCAGTATGCCGCAGGGCCTGTGCGCCGACCTCCTCCTTTCCGTAAGCCCCCAATGGGCAAGCGACCCGGAGTGCCTCGTCGTCCGTTACGAGAATTACGTGGATGAACCGGTCCGCGAGCTGGCCGCGCTTTGCAATCGCATACAGCCCGCGCCGGATGAGGCGATCCGCTACGCGGTAGAAGCGAACGCGCTGGAAAAGCTGCGGAACACCAATGTCAATCAACATTTCTGGCAGGCGAGTCCGGGCCTTTGGAAGCGCCTGCTTACGGCGACGGAGGCCCGACGGATCGTCGCCCACCACCACGGCGTCTTCGAGGCGCTAGGCTATGACTGCAACGTTGAAACCGCGGGACAGGTTGAGTTGGCGGCAGAGGCCGACGCCAACTGGTACGGGCTGGAGTTCGCTTCGCTGAAACGGGAATGCGGCGTGGCGCGGTCCCAGGTGCTGAAGCTCGAACAACGCCTTGCCGACGAGAACCGCGCGAAAAGCAAAGCTTTGCAGAACTTGGAATCGCAACTGGCCGATCTCCGCGCGGCGAACGAGCTTTTGAAGAAAGATCTGCAGCTCCAACTGGAGGCGATACGCGCCGACCGCTGGACGCCATCCGTGGTAGCGGCGAAGATTCGCAGCCTGGCTCGCCGCATCTGGCGGCCGCGCGAGGAATGCTAGCCGGCCAGAAATCACCGTTAGGTTTTCAACTTGACAAGCCAACTGTTGTGCAGAATGATCAAATATTGGGCATTGCGACCAGTTCTGAGCGCATACCTCGTTATCGATTTGCCTTATGGCCGCAACTGCCAACGCGCTAACAATTGCAATTCAGCACCACAAAGCCGGGCAGCTACAGGCCGCCGAACAGCTCTACCGACAAGTTCTTCTGGCCGAGCCGAACCAGCCCGACGCTCTTCATTTGCTTGGCGTTATTTCATATCAGACAGGGAGAGCCGACCTCGCTACAGAGTACATTGAACGAGCGATCCGTTTGAATGTGAACGCGGCCTTGTACCACAACAATCTCGGCGCGGCATATCGCGCTTTGCGAAGACTGCCCGAGGCGATAGCTTGCCTCCGCCGCGCCGTGGAACTGAAGCCTGACTATGCCGACGCGCGCAACAACTTGGGCCTGGCCTTGCAGGACCAGGGCGACCTGGACGGGGCGATTGCCTGCTACCGCCGCGCTCTGGAATTGAAACCGGATTCCGTCGAGGCGCATAACAACCTTGGAACCGCCTTGAATGTTCGGGGCGAGTCGGATGAAGCGATTGCCTGCTACCGGCGGGCTCTGGACCTGAAACCGGATTATGCCGAGGCGCACAACAACCTCGGATGCGCCTTGAAAGGCCGGGGAGAGTTGGATGAAGCTATCGCCTGCTACGGCCGCGCTTTGGACCTGAAACCGGATTACGCGGAAGCGCATAACAACCTGGGAATCGCCTTCCATCAGCAAGGGAACTTGATTCAAGCGTTGGTTTCCTACCGCCGCGCATCGGAGTTGAAACAGGACTTTGCCGAACCGCGGTTCAATGAGGCGAATGTGCTCAGGGAGCAAGGAAAGCTGGACGAAGCGGTCGCCGGCTACAGGCGAGCACTTGCAATCGCGCCGCAGTTCACCGAAGCGCTGAGCAACCTGGCCATGGTCCTGAAACAGCAAGGCAATCTGGACGAGTCAATCGCCTTGAACCGTCGCGCTTTGGAGTTGACTCCAGGCCGCGCGGAAACTTATTGCAACCTCGGCGTCGCCTTGTATGAGCAGGGGAAGCTGGACGAGGCGATCGCTTGTTATCGCCGCGGCTTGGAGCTGGACCCGAACCTGGCGGTGGCGTATTGCAATTTGGGCGACGCAGTGAGGCTCCAGGGGAGGTTTCAGGAATCGGTCGCCTACGGCCGCCGCGCAGTGGAGATTGACCCGAGTTTTGCCGGCGCCCACGGCAATCTGGGCAGTGCGCTGGAGGAAGCAGGCGATTTCCAGGGCGCAGAGGCCTGCTTCCGAACCGCCTTACAGCGCGATCCCCGTTTCGCGCTGGCGCATTATAAACTGGCGAATCTTCTGGGCGCCAAAATGCCGGAGGAGGACCTGACAGCATTGAGAGATCTGGTGCAGCGCGATTGTGATTCCGACGAGCACGGAATCCCGACCGATTGGGACCGGTCGCTTTTGCATTTTGGCCTGGCCCGAGTCCTGGATGCGCGAGGGGCATACGATGAAGCCGCTGCCCACGCCGTCCGCGCCAACGCCCTGCGGAGGACCGAATCGCGCAGGCGCGGCAAGGACTACGAACCGGCCCGGCACGAGGCCCTCGTGGCCGATATGATCGACGTCTGCACGCCCGAGTTCTTTCAGAGGACGGCCGGCTTCGGACTTGAAACCGAAACACCGGTTTTCGTCTTCGGACTGCCGCGGTCCGGTACGACTCTCATCGAGCAGGTTTTGGCCAGCCATTCCCGGGTCTACGGCGCAGGCGAAATCAGACTCGCCTTCGAAAGCATGGACGCGCTCGCCGGGCCGGACGTGGCGCCGATAGAGGGCCTTTGCCGACTGGACGCCGCGACGGCTCGGCGATTGGCCTCGACGCACCTGGAACGACTTCGCGCGCTGAATCCCGCAGCGGCGCGAATCGTGAACAAAACGCCCGACGACTATTTGTTCCTGGGGCTCCTGGCGACGATGTTTCCGCGGGCGAAGTTCATCCATTGCCGCCGCAATCTCCGCGATGTGGCGATCTCGTGCTGGATGACTGCGTTTCGGGATCTTCGCTGGGTCAACGACCAGCAGCATATCGCGTCGCAGTTTAATGCCTACCAAAGGCTGATGCAGCACTGGAGGAGAGTATTGACCGTACCGTTGCTGGAGGTTGACTACGAGGAAACGGTCGTCAATTTGGAAGGCGTGGCACGAAGACTTGTGGCTTGGTGCGGGCTGGAATGGGAGCCGGCCTGTCTCGACTTTCATCTGGTCAAGCGGCCTGTCGGCACGGCCAGCGCGGTCCAGGTGCGGCGGCCGGTCTATGCGACTTCGGCGGGCAGGTGGAAACATTACGAACAGTCGTTATCCTCGCTACTGCGCTTGATTCCCCAAGGCTAGTCCACGCCTTCGTCAGCAGTGGAAAACAACCACGACTCGCTGGGCAATAGCCAACCAGCCAGCCGACCATCGGGTATTGCACTTGACAAGGCACATTATGCGCATAAAGATCAATTAATGCGGGCTGGAGCAGATCTTGAGTACGAGTCGCGTCTGGTGAAACTCCTGTTGCTCGTTCGCGGTTTTGGGCACGCCTGAGGTATCCCGTGGTTCGCAAACTCATCCAATGGTCGCTGGACAACCCGCTCTTCGCCATTCTGATGGCCATCGGTCTGGCCATTGCCGGCGTCTATTCGTTTTTGAACATTAATGTCGAGGCCTATCCGGATCCCGCGCCGCCGACGGTCGAGATCGTCGCGCTCTTCCCCGGAGCGTCCGCCGAGGAGGTGGAGAAACAGGTCACGATCCCTCTGGAGTCCGCCTTGGCCAGCATGCCGGGTCTGGCGTCCATGCATACGAAGACGGTGTTTGGCCTGAGCGACGTCAAGCTCCTCTTCAATTACGGCGTGGAGTACAAGGACGCGCGTCAGGAGGCGATCAATCGCAAGTCGGACGCATCCCTGCCCTCCGGCGTGACGCCGCAGATTTCCCCCGAGTCGCCCACGGGAGAAATCTTCCGCTACTGGCTGCGGCGCCCAAGGACGCCGCGGGCCGCAACATCTACACGCTCAACGATTTGAAGGCCTTGCAGGATTGGGTGCTGGAGCGCGAGTTCCGCAGCGTGCCGCGGGTGGTGGACGTCACGAGTTGGGGCGGCACGGTCCGCCGCTACGAAGTCCAACCCGATCCCGACCGCATGAGACGCTACGGAATTACCTTGGCGCAGTTGCAATCCGCCCTGGCCAACAGCAACGCCACCGTGGGCGGCGACTACGTCAAGCAGGGCGACGTGGCCATGACCGTCCGCAGCGTCGGCCTGTTTGGCGGCGGCGAAGACCCGGTGCGCAAGGTGCTGGGGAAGACCGACCCGGCGCAGGCCGCCCGAGTGCTGCGCAGCGAGGAAGAACGCCGCTTGCGGGAAATCCGCTCTCTCGTCATCACTTCGGTCAACAACCAGCCCGTGCGCGTCGAAGACGTGGTCGAAGGAGGGCGGTTGATCGGAGACGTCGTGGAGAACGGCCGGGTGGTGTTCCACGGCGAGCGCGGCGGCGAGCGCGGCGTCGTCGTTTCCCATCAGACCCGCCTGGGGCAAATGGCCCATTACCAGGTGAAGCAGGGCGACGGCTACGAGTCGAGTTTTCAAGGCGATCACGCCGCAACTCTCCACCAACTCGGACAGGACGATCCCGACCAGGTGGGTTGCATCGTCCTGCTCCGCAAGGGCGAGGCGACCCTGCCCGCCCTGAAGGACATTGAAGCCAAGGTCAAAGAGCTCAACGATCCCTCGTCCGGGCGGATGCTGCCGGGAGTGGAAATCGTCCCCTACTACAATCGCCGCGAGCTGACCAGCCTGACGACCCGCACGGTGGTCGAGAACCTGTTGACGGGCATGGGCCTGGTATTCGTCATTCTGCTCATTTTCCTGGGCAACGTGCGGAGCGCGGTGATCGTGGCGATTAACATTCCGCTGGCGCTGCTGTTCGCCTTTACGACGCTTTACTTTCGAGGCAAGTCGGCCAACCTGCTTTCGATCGGCGCGGTCGACTTCGGCATCATCGTCGATTCCTCGGTGATTATCACCGAGAACATCTACCGCCGGCTGGTCAGCGGCGAAGACGCCGGGGCGCCCTTGAAGACCCGCATCTTCCGCGCGGCGAGCGAGATCGACCGCGCGCTGCTGTTCTCCACGCTGATCATGGTCTGCGCGTTCATTCCGCTGTTTGCCTTGGAGGGCCCGGCGGTGCTCTGTTCGGACCCATGGCGCAGACGTACGCCTCGGCGCTCGGAGGGGCGCTGGTGCTTGCCCTCATGTTGTCGCCCGTCTTGTGCCTGCTGCTGTTCAAGAATCTGAAGCCGGCGGCGGACAACTTCTTTGTCCGCTTCATCAAGCACACCTACCTGATACCGTTGATCTTCTGTCTGAAGCATCGCTGGCTCACCGTGCTCTTTTTCGCTTCCGCGTTCGCGGCCACGCTGTGCCTGCTGCCGCTGCTGGGACAGGAATTCATGCCGGAGCTGGAAGAGGGCAACCTCTGGATCCGCGATACCTGTCCGCTGAACACCACGCTCGAGCGGCAGGCGGCGATTTCCAAGGAGGCCCGCTCCATCATGGCTTCGTATCCCGAGGTCCTTGACGTCGTCAACCAAATCGGCCGCACGGACGACGGAACCGATACCGACGGCTACTACAACTCGGAGTTTTTTGTGCCGTTGCGCAATGAAAAGGACTGGCCTGCTGTGGTCGAGCAACAAGGCTGGCGGCGACGGCTCTTCGGCGCCAAGCGTCCGCGCACCAAGGAGGAGCTGGTCAAGGATATGGACGCCGAACTTGAACGCAAGCTGCCGGGCGTCAACTGGAACTTCTCGCAGAACATCCGCGACAATGTGATGGAATCGCTTTCCGGCATCAAGGGCGACAACTCCCTGAAAATCGTCGGCCCCGACTTCAAGGAGCTGCAAGCCCTTGGCATCCAGGCCCGGAACATCATGCAGACCGTGCGCGGGCTGGAGGACGTGGCCGTGTTCAACGTGCTTGGGCAATCGCACCTCGAATTCCGCCCCGATCCGGAGAAGTGCCAGCGCTGGGGAGTGCAGGTGGCCGACGTAAATAACGTCGCCGCCAGCGCGCTGGGCGGGCAGGCCGTCACGCAGATGGTCGAGGGCGAAAAACGCTTCGACGTCTCGATCCGCTGGCCCGCCTGGCGGCGGGCAAGCGAAACCTCGATCCTCGAAATCCCCGTGGATGTGGGCAACAATCAGGTGGTCCAGCCCCAAGGTCCCGGTTTCACTCCCTCCGCCACCGGAACGAGCCAGGCTCCGCCCGCGATAGGCGGCAGCCTCGCCAGAACGGCCAATCCGCTCAGCGGCACTCCGCGACTGCGGCTGAAAGACCTGGTGAGCCCGGTCGGCGAAGACGGCGACATTGACCCTACCGGCCAGTACCAGAGACCCGGCGCCGCGGTGATTTACCGCGAAGGCGCAGAGCGCCTGATCGCGGTGAAGTTTAGCGTCCGAGGCCGCGACCTTGCCGGAGCCGTCGCCGAAGCGCGGGAAAAGACCGAGCACCTCTTCAAGCCGCCCTATCGCGCGGTCTGGTCCGGCGAGTTCGAGCAGATGCAGGACGCCCAGTCCCGGTTGTTGTGGATCGTGCCCGTCTCGTTGGCGCTGATCTTGGCGCTTTTGTATTCCGCCTTGCGGTCGTGGCTGGACGCCGTGGTCGTGCTCGGCAACGTTCTGGCCGCTTCGATGGGCGGCGTCTGGGCGCTCTTCATCACCGGCACGACGTTCAGCATATCCGCGGCCGTCGGCTTCATCTCGCTCTTCGGCGTATCGATCATGGACGGGCTGATTCTCATCTCTTATTTCAACCAGCTCCGCGCGGGGAGAGCCGTTGGACCGCGCAATCATCGAAGGGGCGGCCAAGCGCGTGCGGCCCGTGATGATGACCGACCTTACCGCGCTCTGCGGCTTGCTGCCGGCGGCGCTATCCACGCAGATTGGCTCGCAGACCCAGCGCCCGCTGGCCATTGTCGTCGTCGGCGGAATGGCCACCATGCTCTTGCTCACCAGATACCTGGCGCCGGTGCTCTACAGCTTCTACGGCCACCGCGAGCCGCCGGCGGTTTCCGGCAATCTGGCGCATTGACCGCCTGGCTGGGACATATTGTTCTCCTCGTCCGCGCCTCCTCTATCGCTCGATAACCCCGGCGGAAACGCGGCGGTCAATCCGGCGGGTTACGCGATAACGTTGTCGGGCAGTCTTACCGGGCCGGGCAACCTGATCGTGGCCGGCGCGGGCAAACTCATCCTCTCGTGGACGAATTCCTGTAGCGGCAGGATGGTGTCCGGCGGCGAGCTCGTCATCACCTTTGTCCTCACTTGGAGGCTCATCTTGGGCGAGCGTGCGCATATACCCCCCGTGGACTCATCGAGTTGACACGTTCGCAAGGCCAAGTTAAATTGGTTGCAGGTCAACTACGTCCCACACTATTATCCCACGTGGCGTTTTATCGCCCGGAGGCAGCGCCCCGCAGCCAATACGTCCATGGTTTGTCACCGGCGGACGTCCCCGGTTTGCACTTCTGTAAAGCTTGGCTCTGATCGAGGGGCTGTTCCACGCGGCGCGGTGGAGATTGTCTGGCTATAGCCAGAGTCTGATGACCACTCGGTCGGAATCAGTTGAAGCGGAAGCTGTGCGCGTTGCATTCGTCTGTCAAGAGAGGCTTAGAAAGAGATTTCCGATGAGCTACAGAATTGTTGAAATAGCCGATTCTCGCTTTGCAACAACGCCGATCTTTCGAGCCGGCGTCACGCGGATCGCGCGGGGCAGCACGTTTATCCTGCTCTGGCTGTTAGCAAGTCCGGCCAGTGCCCAGACCTTCACGAACCTGTTCTCGTTCACCGGCGGCACCGGGAATCACCCGTTTGGCGATTCGACGCTCAGCGGCACGACGCTGTATGGAATGACTTATGGAATAGGAGACACCGACTCGAGCCAACTCTTTAGCGTTGGGATCAATGGCAGCGGCTTCCAGGACCTGCTCGTCCCCGGCGGTGAGGCCGATGGTAATCTCACTCTGGGCGGCACGACGTTGTACGGCGTGACTCCACTCGGAAGTAACCTTTTCAGCGTCGGCACGAACGGCAGCGGATTTAAAAACCTGGTCAACTTTACCGGCACCAGTGGCACGGCGATCGGTTCGCAACCCTATGGCAACCTCACACTGAGTGGCACGGCCTTATTTGGCGTGACGGGACAGGGAGGCAGCAGCCGCGACGGCAATGTCTACAGCGTCGGGACGAACGGCAGCGGCTTCCAGAACCTGCTCAGCTTCACCGGCACGGGCGGGGCGTATCCCGGTATTAATCCCACTTATGGTCTGACGCTCAGCGGCACAACCTTATATGGCATGACTGATCAGGGAGGCAGCAGCGGCGACGGCGAGATTTTCAGCGTTAGCACAAACGGCAGCGGTTTTCAAACCCTGCTCAGCTTTACCGGGACCGGCGGCGCATTTCCCGGTCGGTTTCCTGTTGGCAGTCTGACGCTCATCGGCACGACCTTATACGGCGTGATTCAACAGGGAGGCAGCAGTGACGACGGTGAGATTTTCAGTGTCGGCACAAACGGCAGCGGATTCCAAAACCTCCTCAGCTTTACCGGCACCGGCGGAGCCTATCCCGGTATAAATCCCACGGGCCTTCTGACGCTAAGCGGCACGACCTTTTATGGCATGACTGAACAGGGAGGCGGGACCGGCTACGGCAATGTCTTCAGCGTCGGGACCGACGGCAGTGACTTCCAGAGCCTGCTCGCCTTCACGGGATCTGGCGGGGAGTATACCGGCGAGTTTCCCGAAGGCGGGTTGACGCTCAACGGCTCGACCCTCTATGGATTGACTTCCGAAGGCGGCGCGAGCGGCGATGGCAACGCTTTCTCGTTGACCATAAACACCTCGCCGGAACCCTCGACTTTCGCCCTCCTCCTCGCCGCCGGCGCTATTGGCCTACTCGGCTACGGTTGGCGTCGCAGGGCATCGAGAACTGCGAAACAGGTGGATGTCGAGTGTCACGCCCCGCGCATTCTGGCATTCCCTTCGGATGCGTCGACGGCCATTGCAGCACGTAAGGCAGCTTGATCCTGCATGACCGCGCGGCCGCTGGAGTTCGTCTCTTACGACCTGCTTGAGGACTATGGACGCACACTGGCCGAAGCGCGGCGGTACCGGGCCTACATGCACGCCTGCGTGCTGGATGGCGACGGGCCGATAATCGAGGCGCTGTCCGCCAGTCGTTATGCAATCGGCGGCCGCGGTTTCGTGGAGGAAACCGAGCGGCGGCTGGCGGCACGGCGCAGCGGCAGCCCGCGGGACAGGGATCTCGACCTGCCGCGAACCGTGACGCCCGTGGAGCGAATCGACCGCGCGGTTGCGCGGCACTTCGGCGTCCTGCCCGACGAACTGGCGAATTGCGCTACCTGTGGCGGCACGCCGAAGTTTGTGGCCGTCGAGCTGGCATGCCGCATGACGGGCCTGACGCAGCGGGACATCGGGCGCACTACGGCGCGATCAGTTCGGCGGCCGTAAGCAACATCCGTCGGCGACTGCGACAGGGGCAATACGCTGGCATGGAGTCCGTCGAGAAGTTGCAACGGCAAATCAGGTTCGATTAGCCGTTAAAGCCTGACCACTTCGTCCCTTCGTCCGAGGTTTTGCATTACGACCACGCTGGGATGACGCTCTTCGCCAGCAACGAACGATCGGTGTTGCCAGTTGACGCGCCAGCGCAGCCGCTTAAGACCGGTCCGAAAGCCGGCTGCCTGCGTGTAGAAGCGGCGTCCCGCCGCTTAAGTAATGCGGCGGGACGCCGCTTCTACTGGTTTTTGATACGCACTTAAGCGAACCGTTCCTGCCATTTTGGCAGCCGGCGCCCGGCCAAGTGCAAGAAGCTGCCAAAACGCGCGGCACGCGGCAATTCTCTTTCCCTCAAAAAGCGGAATTCTTCGCGCGCTCCTGCAATTGGCACGAGACTTGCTGTATTGTGTAGACATGTGTAAACATTTATTAATATACGCCTGGTGAACAATGACGAATGCGAAGCGGCCGCGAGAGAGCGCAAAGAGCACAAAGACGGCGATTGTTTGCCGCCACCTTGCCGGCCGCATTAGTCCACTCCGGCAGAAAGGACCTACTGCCCGCTGGTGCATAAAACACCCGGCGGCGGGGTTTCCTGAGCGAGGTCTGAGCCGGTTGTAAGCCGTTCCTGAGCGGGTAGTAAGGCGGTCCTGAGCGGGTTGTGAGTGCGCCCTGAGCGTGTTGTGGGTTGGAAAAAGGCCGAAAACACGCGGAATCGTTGATGTTCGAGAAGCGAAGAAAAAACAAATTAACGCATGTCGCCTGCCGGGCGGGCCAATGGAAAACAAGTGCCGGCGCGACAACCCGAAAGCCGGAAAAGTGTCCAATACTGTCCAGTTTTGTCCAAGTTCGTGTCCACCGCGACACGCGGCGGCGCCGTGCGGTCCACCTGCTGCTTGCCAGCCGGCGTGCATCCCTCTATGATTCTTGCACTGTCCATTCGGCGGCGCGGCGCCGCCGGAACCGATTTTGCACTCTGGCTACGAAGTAATGGGAGGTCCTCCATGTGTCGCGCAGGAAACCAGTTCGCCGATTTGCCACCACGTCTCGCCCGCCGGGCCGGGCTCCCCGCTCCGCGAGGGAAGGCTTGCGGGCGTCGGGTTTTTTCGCGAGTTTGCTTGTTCAGCCTTCTCGTCCTGGGCGGCGCCACAGGGCAACTTCGGGCCGAGGACGACTTCCTCAAGCTGCTGCCCGAAAAGGCGCTGGGGTTTGCCGTTGTCAACCGGCCCGAAGCTGTCGACGCCAAGCTGCAGCAGTTGGGCGAGCAGATCAACCGGCCGATTCCCAGTTTGCTCGGCATGTTGGAAGGCCCTGGCGGCATCCAAAAGGAATTAGACAAGAAGCGGGCCATCGCCGTGCTCATTCTTGAGGCGAAAGAAGGCTCGCCCATCCCCGTGGCCCCCGTTGTCCTGGCCCCGGTGTCGGACTACGACAAGTTCCTCGCACAGTTCAATTCCAACGAGACTGAAGCGGGCATCACCAAGATCCAGCTCTGGGGCAGCGCGTCATTGGTCCGCAAGCTTGGCACGTATGCGGCGATTACCGGAGAACCATTCCGCGAGGAACTGGCGGGCCTCAAGCCGGCCGACGAGGCGCCGGCGGCCGCGGGCCAGTGGCAGGCGTGGATAGCGAAGAAGGACGCTGCGGCGGTGATCTTTTCGCCGGGAATTAGCAAGGCTTCCGTGAAGGTGCAAGAGGGCATCAACATGGCAAAAATCATGATGGCCCAAGCCGGCGACCAGGGGAAGCAGGCAGTCGCTGCGCTGGAAATGTACGCGGCGTTCTTCAAGGCGGCCGAGAAGGAAGTCGACTCTTTCGGCATCGGCATTGTGCGGAACAAGAACGGCACGCTGGGCATCTCCGATCGGGCGCGGCTGGTTTCCGGCGGCAATTGGGCGAGCTTCTTGGGCGACGCAAAGCACGACGAGCAAAACGTTCTGGCCGGTTTGCCCGGCGGACCGTTTGTCGTCGCCGGCGGCGGCCCGATCTCGCAGGAGGGACTGACCAAGCTGACGAATGCCTCGTTTAACATGATCAAGAACATGCGAGAAATGTATGGCCTGAGCGAGGAGCAGGCTGAGGCGATTTCCGAGCTCGGCAAAAAGAAGTTTCCAGGCATCCGCGGTTTATCCTTCTTGCTTGGCGTAGGCACTGGAGGTGAGCCGATTCTCAGCCGGATGATGGCCGTGATGCGAGTGGAGGACAGCAAGGCGTTCCTGACCGAGTATGAGAAATTCCTCGGCGAATACAACAAGGTTCTCAAGAAGGTCGACAGCCCGGTTTTCCAACCGATCCAGAGTACGCGGACCGAAGTGGAAGGCATCCAGTCGCTCAAGGTGGTAGCGAGCATGCCGAAAATGCCCAACATGCCGGCCAACAGCGAGCAGATAATGGAGGCGATGTACGGCCCCGGCGGCAAGATCACGGCCTGGATCGTGCCGTGCGACGAGCATACGGTCGTACTCAGCTACATAAGCAAAGAGCATGTACGGGACGCGATCGCCGCCGTCAAGGAGGACAAGCCGGGTCTGGCGGGCGAGCCGGCCATGGCCAAGGCCGCGGCGATGCTGCCGAAGGCTTCGTGGCGGTTGTATCTTAGTCCCAAAGGACTTTTGGACTTCGTTAAACGGGCCGCAGCCACAGCATTGCCGCCGGGCGTCAACCTGCCCATTCCCGAACTCGGCGAGACACCGCCGGTAGTCATGGGCGTGACGACCGGCGCCGACGAAGTCGAGTTGCAGACGATTGTCCCGGCCGAGGTCGTCAAGGCGGTCGGCCAGTTGGGCGGCGGCGCGCGGGCGCGTAACAGCCGCGGAGCAAGTTACTTGCGGAACGACTCGTCACCGCGTCCGGGCGAGGCGTTGCGAAGCGTCATCGCCGTCGATGCCCCGCGCAGCGCGAGCACGAGAATATCGTCCTTGCCGAGGAAGCACGGACGACGGGCGACCACGCGCCATTGGCTGATCGATAGCGATTGCAGTTCGCTCAGGGACTCGCTGGTCGCAAACACGTAAGGATGCCGCGATTGCTCCACGAAGCGGCGGAGGCTGGCGGCGTCGTGGATCTTAGCCACCGGTTCGCCGGCGTAGAAGACCATGCTCGGATTGAAGCAGTTGTAGCCGGCAATCTGCGGCGCCGTCGGGCAGTCGCCGCGGATGGCCGCCAGTAGCGGCCGGGCATGTTGGTGCCGGTCGATCCGCAGCGCCGCCCAGGCGAAAGCCGCGACGATGAACATGACCGATCCCGCGGCGATCGCGGAGAGATATTCGGGCCGACGGCTGAGAGCGAGAAACCATGCGGCCGCCGCCCCGCCCAGCACCAGTGCCAGCCCGACCAGCGCGATGATTTCCTCGCCCGGCGCGTAACGCGCGGCGGTCCACGGCAAGACCGCCAGCATGAGCAGACCGACGCCGGTGAATATGGCAGTCGCGGCCGGCATCACATATCGCGGGATCGCGTCGCGCCCTTGGATCCAATGGTCCAAGAAGCAGGCCGTCAGGATCGCCAGGGCCGGGTATGCCGGCAGGACGTAATGCGGCAGCTTCGTGCTGCAGACCGACCAAAAACCGAAGAAAACGCCGATCCAACAAAGCAGGAAAACGTAAGACGGCGCTTCATTGCTCCGACTGCGAATTGCCCGCCAGACGGTTGTTACGGTCGGGCCCAAAAAGACCGACCAGGGAAAGAAGCCGGCGAACACAACCAGAAAATGATAGAACAAAGGCCCGCCATGGCCGAGAGACGGGTGGACGAAGGCTTCGAGATTGTACTTGGTGACGAACAGCTTGAGCCATTGGCCGTCGGTCTTCACTGCGACCGCCACGAACCAGGGAACGGCGACGAGCGCGGCGACTGCAAGAACGGTTATTGGCCTCATGGTCCAGACCGCTTGAAGTATACGCCGCGGGGAGAATGTCGCGGCAAGCCAATCGAGAACGCGCCGCACGTAGGATGGACGTCCGAGTCCGTCCCCGCTTTCACAGACCGGGCGATTCATCAGGAGCAAGAACAACCCCAGCGACGCGGCCGGCAGGAGAAAGCCGACCGGCCCCTTGGCCAGAATCGCCAAGCCAAGCACCAATCCTATCGCGGCGAAAGTCAGCCACGATCGCGGCGCGTAGGCGTAGTCGTAGAGTGGGCCTGCGCTCGCTGCGCGACCTTGTCCCACCCTACGCGCGAAAAGCAGCATCGCCATCGTGGTCAAAAAGGTCAAGGCGGAGTCGACGGTCGCCGCCCGCGCCGAGACGGCGAAAATCACATTGGAGGCCACGATCAGCCCTGCCCAAAAACCGACGTTCGCCCAGAACAACCGCCGGGCCAAATGATACGTTGCCAGCGCGGTGCCGATCGCCAGCACGGCCGCCGGCAGCCGGGCGGCGAATTCGCTCACGCCCAGCAGCTTGAAACTGCCCATCATCAGCCAGAACATCAGCGGCGGCTTTTCCGGGAAGAGCGAGCCGTTGAACGTGGGCACGATCCAGTCGCCGCGGTCGGCCATTTCGCGGGCGATAGTGGCATAAAACGTCTCGTCCTCGTCCCACAGGGCGGCGGCGCCGAGATTGGCCAGGAACATCGCCGCCGCCGCCAGCACAATAATGACCTGCTGAATGACCGGCTGCGATGGAAGAAACGATGCGCCGAATCTTCCCTCGACGGATTCAAGCTGTCTTTTGCTGGCAAGAGATATGGACAAGATCGGCTTTAACGGTTATCTAGCTTGGTTTGAGGGTTATTCCGCGTTACAACCGATACTATCCTCGGAACCTGTGCCCGATTCTTCCTCGGTGCGAGTCTACGGAATCAGGCAAAATGGGCCAAGATCACTTCCAAGACTGTTGATGTGGGGGAGTTATGCAAGATGCACAAAAGGCATCAGCGGTCTTTGGCGACGGGCGCTTCGGGCTGGCAGGGACTCCCGGCAATTCGGTCTCGTGGCTGCGGGCGTGGCGATGGCTGTTGCTGACGGCGACAATTCTCATCGGCGGCGCGATCATTGCATTCAACGTCGACTGCTCGGTGGCGCAGTGGTTCAAGCTCGGTCAAGGTCCAAGGTACCTGCACGACCTGGCGGCGATCAGCGAACTTTTTGGCCGCAGCGAGTGCGTACTGCTGGTGGCAATTCTGATTTGGCGGCTGGACCGCGGGCGGCTTTGGGCGATACCCGGTTTGGCGGCGACGGCCCTGCTCTCCGGGCTGGCGGCGGACGGCGTGAAGATGGTAATCGCCCGCGCCCGGCCCCACCACTTCGACTTTCTAGGGAGTGTCTGGAGCAGCTTCGGGCCTTGGCTGCCGCTTGGTTCGCTGGGCAGCCCGAACCAGAGCTTTCCGTCCGCCCACACGGCCACCGCAATGGGGCTGGCAATCGCGCTGATGGTACTTTATCCGGCCGCGCGGGGGTTGTTTTGCCTGTGCCGGCGCTGGTGGCCTATCAGCGGATGGACAGCGGTGCGCACTTCTTCAGCGACGTGCTGTGCGGGGCGGCGGTGGGCTGCATCGTCGCCGCGGCCACCATCCGGCTGCGTTGGTTGGACCGGCAGTTCAGCGAACAGTTCTGGGGAAACGTTGCACGGGCGGCCGCGCGGCTGCGGGCGCGGGACCAACGAATCCGACACTCGAAACTCGAAATACGAAACAAATCCCAAGCACCAATGGATAAACCTTCGGGTGCGTGTTGGTTATTCCGATTTCGGATTTGGATCCTGTTTCGGATTTCGCATTCGTGATTTGGCGAATTCCAACTCGGTTGCAGTGAACTAATGCAGGTCCGGACCCGGACCCAATGCTTCGATCAGGCGCTGGACGGCTTCCTCCGCGTGTCCCCACGTCAAGCTGATGCGAAGACACGCCTCGCCTTCGGGCACCGTGGGCGGACGAATGGCGGGCACGAACAAGCCGCGCTCCCGCAATCTCCGGGAAAGCTCCACGGCGCGCTGCGGGCTGCCGGCGACGATCGGGATGATCTGGCTTGCGGACGGACCCATGCGCCATCCCAGCTCGGCGAGCCGCTGCCGCAAATACGCGGCACGATCGAGCAGTTCGCGGCGGCGATACGGCTCGCTTGCCACTACGTCCAGCGCGGCCAGGGCCACCGCCGCGATCGCCGCCGGCGCCGCCGTGGAATAAATGTACGACCGTCCACTGTTGATAACATATTCAATCAGCTCTCGGCTTCCGCTAATAAAGCCGCCGGAGCAGCCCAGCGCCTTGCTGAGCGTGCCGACGCGGGCGGCGATGCCATCCTCCGCGCCGAAGTGCTCCGCCGCGCCGCGGCCGCGCGCACCGAAAACGCCCGTCGCGTGGGCCTCGTCGATCAGCA
The DNA here is from genome assembly GCA_963780045.1 of uncultured Planctomycetia bacterium. Lineage (GTDB taxonomy): Bacteria > Planctomycetota > Planctomycetia > Pirellulales > Thermoguttaceae > JANXQG01. Next base: position 1,533,682 of record CAVZZZ010000001.1, read on the forward strand.
GCATCGCATCGCGGCGGCGGGCGAGATCAGCCAGCTCCGCCAGCGGGGCCAGGTCGCCGTCCATGCTGAACAGGCTGTCGGTGGCGATCAGCCGGCGGCGATGGCCGCTGTCGCGGGCCAAAAGCGCGTCCAACTGCCGCCAATCGCCATGCGGATAGACGCGGACGTCGGCCCGCGAAAGCCGGCAGCCGTCCCAAATGCTCGCGTGGTTCTTGGCGTCGCTGAAAACGACGTCGCCCGGGCCAGCCAGGGCGGTCACCGCGGCAAGGTTTGCGGTGAATCCGCTGGGAAACACAAGGGCCGCTTCGGTCCCCTCGAATTCCGCCAGCCGCCCTTCGAGCCGCGCGTGCGTCTCGCTGTGGCCCGTAATCAGCGGACTCGCGCCGCTGCCAATACCGTCGGCGGAAATCGCGGCCACGGCCGCCGACGCCAGCCGCGGATCGGCGGCCAGCGCCAGGTAGTCGTTGGAACCGAAGTTGACGAGCGTCTTGCCGTAAAGCGTGATCGTGGGACCCTGCGGTCCGCTGCGGCTTGCCACGCGGCGGCGCAGCCCGGCTTCTTCCAAGGCGGCAAGCTCGGCGGAGAGCCAGCGTGTCGAGAAAGGGAGCGGAGGAGAAGGGGAGAAAGGGAGATGCGCTGATTCTCGCTTCGCGGTCTTTTCTCGGCCGCCAATCTCCCCATCTCCCCTTCTCCCTTTCTCCCCTTCTTCTTCGCTCATGGCGCCGGCGGTTGGCCCCCTTGCTGCATCAGATTGTTGAACAAGCTCTGCATGTCCTTGACGTACTCTCCCGTCGCCTCGATGACTGGGCCGGGCACGGCGATCTCGACATGCAGCTCATCCGGCGTGGCCTTGACCGCAAGGCCGACGGGCGGGCTCTTCTGGAACGTCGGCAAGGTCAAGTTGTTGAACATTGCGCCAGGAATGTTCTTCATTGCCGCCATCTCGATTCGAGTTATCAATTGCACGAAGCCGCGGGGGCTGACGAAAAAGACCCACTGCGAGCCAACCGGCAGCATCGCCGCGGTCACGGAAAGCTCCGCGTCCTCAGCGAGGCTCTTCTTGGGCTGCTTGAGCACCTCCAGGGCCGCGACCATCCGCTCCTGCGGGACGCCGGCTCCGAACGCGACCGTTTGCTTGTCGTCCGCCACGTAATAGGACGTCATCTTGCCGCCGGGACCCAGCATTTCGTCCATCATGGCCTGCTCCATTTGCCCGCCGGCTTGATTGAAATTCATATCCATTTGCAGGGCCGGCTTGCCCGCGACTTGCAGCCGCTTGCCCTCGATCGACTTGAATGTCGGTTCGTTGGAATCCTTGAGCATCTTGCCTGTCGCCGCGAGGTATTTTTCCTGCGCGGCGAGGAACTTCTCAGAGTCTTCGAGCTTCATGGTCCCGTGCATGTTGCTGTAAACCGGATCGGAGCGCTTGCCGACCTTCCATACGAAGCTCATCGAGTTGACCTGGCGGAAGGCTTCCATCAATTCTCTCGTCATCCGCGCGGCGTCGTCCGGCGAGACGCCGCCCCCCTGCGACGCGAGCGTCTTCATCAAGTCGCCATAGAGCGCCGTATATCCCTCGATCAGTCCGGGGACGCCGATTCCGGCCGCGGCGACGACGAACGGGCCGCCCGACACGCCGCTGAACAGATTCTCCTTCAGCGGCGGAATCTGTGCGATGGCCTTGGAAATCGTGCCGCCCTGCGTGAGGCGGGCACGGCCGATGACGCGGACGCCTCCCTCCAGCTTGTCGCAGCGGACGCCGGCCATCGCCAGCGCGACTTCTTTCGCGGCCGTCTCCAAGCACTTCTCGTAGGCCGTTTGGAACGACTTGACAAGTGCCGCCGCTTGAGGCGGCATGGCGCCGTCGGCCTTGGCCTTCTTCAGATCGTCCTGCGCCTCCTTGGCGGCCTGCTTGACGCCGGCCGCGGTGACAATCAGGTTGGCGTCGTTTTCCGCCAGCCAAGAGTCATAGCCGGCCATCTCGGCGGCGATGCTCTGCTTGGACTCGACGGCCGCTTCCAACGCTGCTTTGTTATGGTTCGCGAAAATTGCGTAGCCGTGGACAAACGCGAGGTAATTTGGTTTGCCCGAGGGGATAGCGCTGGCAGGACTCTTCATCTTGATTTCGCTAATCTTCTCGCCTGCCTTGACGACTTCGAAGTTGCTGCGAAACTCCTTAGCGTCCTTCACCGCGACAAAGAATGCTACGGGCGGTTCGGGGGCCCAATCACCTGGCACGACAAAGAACCCCGCTGCGCCCTTTTCGTCGATTCCCTTTTCAATGCCCGATTCCTTCTTGAACATATCCAACAGGTTGGGCACCGGCGCCTGCACGGACTTGGCAAGCTTATCCACCATTGCGGCGGCTGGACCAACGTGGTTCACCGCGCCCAGGCCAGCGCGGTGCTTGGAATCACGTCGAGGTAGCTGTCGGCGGCATTGGTTAGACGAGCCGCGGCAAGCATCGCCAGCAGCAATGGCACCGTTACGTAAGAATTTGATCGTTTCGCAAACATCGTGGAGGTCCTTTATGGGCGGTGAAAAGGAGCACTGAACGGCGTCAAGCTACCACACGGGCAGGGGCATGTCAAACTGCTGCTGTAGCGACGCAACCCGGGTTATTCATCATCGGGTGGGTGAAGCACGGAAGTCCTTGCTGAGTGGTGCGTTGCGCGAATCGCCTAAATCCAGAGTGCAGCGTTTCAGCGCGGTTGACTCCGTGCGAAACCCACCGTTTTCCACGAAGAATCGCTCCACGCACCCTACGCGTTGTCGGTTCCGCCCTAAAACAACGCCGGCAGCCCGGTCATTCGCCGCCAGGAGGAAAGTTGGCCCAAATGTACGCCGAGGTGGCCGGTAAGTATGAATGCTGCAATCTCGCGGAGCGTCGGCAGGCCCTCTTTCATTCGCGGATTCGGCGTGGGAATCGTCAACGTTTCCACAGGTGCCGCGGCTATCGTGCTGCGGGCACGCGCGAAGGCATCCTCCAGCCCTTTGAGCAGCTCGTCCTTGCCCGGATAGTCGCCACGCGCCGCGCGGGGCGTCGAGCCGGGCTTGAACAAATCGGCCCACTGGGGCGGCAGGAACTTCTCGCCGCCCAGCCGGTCGACGATCATCTCGGCCGAAAACGCCAAGTGTCCGAGAATCCACGCCGGATGATTCACGCACGGCGCCGGCTGATCGGTCATCTGCTCGTCGGCAATGTCGGCCGCGAGCAGGCGGCAGTAATGCAACAGGAACTGGTTGACTTTGAATTCGTTTGCGAACATGGAATGCTTTTGCTTCTTGGGGGATTCGCGGTTTCGGCGCAGCAGGGCATCCGGCGGACCGCCGTGCCGCAAACGTCGCCCTATTTTGACGAACAGCCACGTCTCCTACAACCGGCGCCAATCGCGGCGGCGTTCGGCAGTGCAGCGTGGACCAAGTGAAAGGCGGATGCATCAGTCTTCGGACGCCCGACTCCTGACTTCGTGGCGGTCGCCCTTATCCCCCCATCTTCGCATCGATCTCGTCCCGCTGGTCGGATTGCTCGCGGCGGCGGAGGTAGAGCTTGATGGGCACTTCGTTGAATTTGAGCTGGTCGCGAAAGACGCCGAGGAGGTAACGCTGGTACGACTTGGAGATCAGTCGCGGCTCGTTGCAGAAGAGGACGATCGTCGGCGGCTGCTCGGCCACTTGCATGGCGAAGAATATCCGCGCCCGGCGGTTCTGCTGCGTGGGCGGAGGGTTCTTTTCGATCGCCGCCCGCAAGAGCTTGTTGAGCCGCGAGGTCGTCAGCCGCATCAGCGACTGCTTGAAAAGCATCTGCGCGTGGTTGAGCATCGCCTTGACGTTCTTGCCGCTCTGCCCGGTGATGAAGGCGATGGGCACGTAGTGCATGGTGCGAAAAGTGTCGCGGAGATAGGCGACCCACTTCTCCATCGGCATCTTGCCGGCCATCAGGTCCCACTTGTTGACCACGAAGATGCACGGTTTGTATTGCTGGGAGATGTAGTCGCAAAGCTGCTTGTCCACCTTGCTGATCCGCTGCGAGCCGTCGAAGAACAACAGCACCACGTCCGCCCGGCGGATCGCCCGCTGCGCGCGGTGCGTGCTGTAGAAGTCGATGTCGGAGGCGATGCTCTTGCTGCGGCGGAAGCCGGGCGTGTCGATGGCGACGAACGTCTTGCCGTCCATCTCGTAGCGGACGTCGATCGAGTCCCGCGTCGTGCCGGGCACTTCGCTGACGATCACGCGTTCTGCCTGGGCGAGCGTGTTGACCAGCGTGCTCTTGCCCGTGTTGCGGCGGCCGACGATGGCCACCTTCATCGTGCCTTCCTCAGGCGGCTTGGCGTCCACATCCTCCGGCGGCAGCTTTTCCAGCACGGCCTCGATCAGATCGTCCTTGCCGCGGTCCTCCTTGGCGCTTGTGCGAAGCACCTTCCGGCCGAGCTGGTAGAATTCGTCCGCTTGGCTGTCCAGGCCGGGATGGTCGGTCTTGTTGGCCACGCAGAGCAGCGGCACTTCGACGTACCGTAGGCGGTCGGCCACTTTGCGGTCCAGCGGCATCATCCCCTCGCGGGTATCGACGACGAAGACTATTACCGCGGCCGAGTCGATAGCCGAATCGATTTGCTCCTCGATCTGCTCGGTTAGGTTATCGGCGTCCACGATGCCCATGCCACCCGTATCGACCAGTTCGACGAAGCGCTCGCCGAACTGCACGAGGTGCGTGACACGGTCGCGGGTCACGCCGGCGGTAGCATCAACAATGGCCAGACGCTTCCCGGCGAGCCAATTGAAAAGGCTCGATTTGCCGACATTTGGCCGGCCCACGATAGCAACTTGCGGAACACCCATGATTCGTCTATCTTACTTCGATTGGGGCATTCGGACCAGTCCGGAGGCCAACGGACGGAGCGAACTATGTCTAAGGAAGACGGTAAATCATTCGATAAATGTTCTCCGCGCTGCGCGGCAGAAGCTTCAGAGCCTGCGCGATGCGGGCGTGTCGCATATTCCGAGAGCGGGGAGCAATGGGAAGTGGGAAGGGAGAAGGGGGAAGGGAGAAGGGGGAAGGGAGATAGGAGAGAGAAGCGACGTGGCGCCAGCAGCAGCAGAGGTCTCTCTTACTTCTCCCCTCTCCCCTCCCCCCTCACCCCTCGCCGCTTGCAACGCTCCCGGCACTTCTCGCGAAGAGGCCCTGGCCGCGGTGGCCGAGCGCGTGGCGGCCTGCACGCGCCTGCGCGGTGCTGGTGAAAAACCGCACGCAGACGGTCTTCGGCGTCGGCAATCCGCGCACCGAGTTGGTCTTCATCGGCGAGGCGCCGGGCGTCGACGAAGACCGCCAGGGCGAACCTTTCGTGGGCCGCGCGGGCCAACTGCTTACGGACATCATCACCAAGGGCATGAAGCTCCGCCGCGAGGATGTTTATATTATGAATATTCTGCGCTGCCGTCCGCCGGACAACCGCACCCCGCTGCCCGATGAAGCGGCCAACTGCCGCGAGTATCTTGAGGCCCAACTGGGGATCATCCAGCCGCGGTACATCTGCTGCCTTGGCGCTGCGCCGCGCAGAACCTGCTGGGCGTCGATACGACGATCGGCAAGCTCCGCGGCCGGCTGATCGATTTTCAGGGCATGAAGGTCCTCTGCACCTATCACCCGGCCTACGTGCTCCGCAACCCGCCGGCGAAGAAGCAGGTCTGGGAGGACATTCAGGTGTTGATGCAGGAGATGGGGCTGATTTGAGTGTTCAGTTTTGAGTGTTCAGTTTTCAGCAAGGAAGTCTGGTCGCTGAAAACTGAACACTGAAAACTATGTACGAAACCTTCGAACACACCGCCGATGTTGGCCTCCGCGCGCGAGCGGCCGATCTCAACACGCTCTTCGCGGATGCGGCGCGGGCGATGTTCTCCGTGATGGCGGGCGATTTGGACGCCGTGCAGCCTAAGGAAGAAATCTCCTTCGTCCTTGGCCCGGACGACCTTGACGCGTTGCTCCGCGACTGGCTGGCCGAGTTGCTCTACGCTTTTCACACGCGGAAGCTGCTGTTGGCGGAGTTCACCGTTTCCGTGAGCGAGGCCGGGCTGCGCGGCACCGCTCGCGGCGAGCCGCTGGACGCCGCGCGGCACAAGGCCGACGTCGAGGTCAAGGCCGTCACCTGGCACGGCTTGAAGGTCGAGCACGCCGCCGACGGCTGGCTGGCGGAAGTGATTGTGGATATTTGACTCCGCACTAATCCACTTCGCCTCGCAAGGCTGTGGACGAGACGTCCACGCGGAACATCTCCGATGGGACTTGACTGCAAATGCTCCGCAGCTCGTCCCGAAGTTCGAGATCGGACATTTGCAAGAGGTTTCCGCCCGCCGCGCGGCCGAATACCAGGAAACGACAGTTTGCGCGGCCAACCGCTGGATCGTTTGCGCCATCACGGTCGGGTCGTTGCCGTAGTAACGGGGATCGACGATCCGTTGCAGCGTATCCGCGCCGGCGACGAAAGTTGCTCCGGGAAACAATCGCGATTTTTCGTCGAACGTGGCCGCGCGAGTGAGCCATACGGTTTGCTCCGCGGAAAACTGCGCGAGCCGCTGCGCGATCTCGATGTAATCGAGCGCGGGCTTGTCGACATTGACCGTCGAGATTTCCCATTCTACAGGCTGGCCCAGCATTTCCGCCGCGATCTGGGCCATGCGGCGATGCCCGGCGTGCAGCGGGTTGAAGGCGCCGGGGAAGATTAGAGGCGCAGTGCTCGTGGTACCGGCTTCAGCCGGCGCTGGAGTCCCGCCTTTAGGCGGAATGCTTTCCGGATTCCGGCTAAAGCCGGTACTACGAGCGCGGACCGCCTCCATTCGTCCAAGAAAAAGGTCCTGCCATTCCTGCGGCGCTGTCGCCTTCTGCTCGTCAACTTGCTCGGCCGCCAGCAGCGGCAGTTCCAAGCGCTCGGCGATGCCACAGGCCGCGGCAGCCGCGTTAAGCACGATGCGGCTGGCGATCTGTTCTTCCTCCGTGCGGCCGCGGGCGCCCTTTTGCAGCTCCAGCGACCAGCACACCGTCTGCGCCGCCGTTTGCAGGGACACGTGGATGCGGTGCGGTCCGCGCTTCGGCCGGTCGCTCGCGAGACTGGTGCTGCTGGCGATGCCGGCCGCGGCTCCTTCCGCCGCGCCAAGCCGCAGCGCGCGGCCGAAGGCGACGACGGCCATTGCTCTGGCAGTTCGCGCGGAGCAGAACTGCTCCGGCCGGCTGCCCAGCCAGGCGACCAGCGCGCTTTCGGAATAGGGCACGATGGCCTCCAGCAGTGTCCGCGAGCCGCCAGGCACTTCCAAAAGTTCGCTCACCGCCCGGCTGCCGCCGTTGAGCGACATTACCAATTGCGCGGGAGCAGCGTGGATTTGCCGGACGAGTTGTTCGGGAGAAACCGTCACTTCTTCCCCTCCTCCCGTGGCCACGCCTCGCAGCGGCGAATCTCGGCCTTGATCTTCTCCACCAGTGCCGCGTTGCCCGCCTTCTCGGCCAGCGGCAAAGCGCGGCGGAACTCGTTCAGGGCGTCCGGTTGCAGCTTTCCTTGTCGCACCAAGGCGCGGCCCAGGCCGTAGTACGCCTCTGCGCTGTCCGCGTTGATGACAAGTGCCTGCCGATAACAGGTCGCCGCCTCGGCAAACTCGTTGCGGGCCAGCAATACGTTTCCCAGATAGACGAAGCTGTCCGCATCGCTCGGATTGAGCTCGATCGCGCGGCGGAATTCGCGAATCGCGTCTTCCAACTTGTTCATCTTGCGCAAGGCCACGCCCAGTCCGCGGTGCCATGCCGGTTGGTTGCCGTCCAACATCAGGGCTTCCGCGTATTCATCGGCCGCTTCTTCCGTCCGCTCCCGCGTGGCCAGCGCCGATGCCAGGGCGAAATGCAGCAGCGCGTTGTTCGGCTCCAGCGCCAGCGATCTTTGGAATTGGTTAATTGCGTCCTCGACACGTCCATTGCGCAAGAGGTTATTGGCGATCGTTGCGTGCGCCGCTGCTCGATCCGCTTTGCCGGACGCCAGCCAGTGCGGCGGCGTGAGATAAAGTCCGCCGGATGGCCAGAGCATCGCGCTCAGGATATTGGAGAAGTCGTCGGTCCAGACCGGTCCGGAATCGCGAGCCGGCTCGCGCCAATGGGCCATTGCCGTCAATGCGCCGAGGTCTTGCGGATGCCACGCCATCGCCACCCACGCCGAAGGATACCAGCCGACCGGCCTCCGCTTCGACGTATCGTTGTCGTGCCAGATTCGCGCCGCAAGCCCGGCCTCGGCCGCCAGACGGCCAAGCACCGGCTCGAGGTCGAAATAGCGGCTGGAAATATGGAATGCCAATACGCCGTGCGGGCTCAGTTGGCGGAGGTAAAGCTGCAGGGCTTGGCGCGTCATAAGATGCAGCGGCACGGCGTCCGAGCTGAAGACGTCCAGCACCATCAGGTCGAACTGCCGCCGCGGGCCGTTCTCCAGCGACCGTCGGGCGTCGCCGAGCACGACTTCGGTCTTGCCCCGGCAATCGGAGAGATACGTGAAGTATTCCGGATTGCTGGCAATCCGCGCTACGTCCGGGTCGATTTCATAGAAGGTGAAGTGCTCGCCCGGCTCGGCGTATGCGGCGATCGTGCCTGCGCCGAGTCCCAGGATGCCGACATCGTTAGGGGGCCGCCGAGACCTGAGCGCGGCGAAGATTTCGCCCAGCGGCCCAGCGGGATGATAGTATCCCTGCGGCTCCCTTCGCTGGTCGGCGTAGAGGCTTTGCACGCCGTGGCTTGTCGCGCCGTGATACAACAGGTGGATGTTCCAGAGCGAATCGTACTGAACGCGGAGGATGCCGAAGAAACTCCGTTGGGCCTCAAGCACTTGCAGGTCCGTCTGCACGGACCAAAGGCCGAGTGCGGCAACGGCGGCGACCGCGGCCCCGAAGAGGATGGGCCGTCGCGCGAGCAGAATCGCGGCGAGTGCCGCCAGGGTCAACACGGCCAGCCTCGTCACGAATCCGCTGCTGAGGTGCGTGGCGGCGACGAAGGGGTCGGATCGAATCCCCCAGCCCGTCGCGAGGCAAACTAGGACTGTGATGGCGGGCAGCAGATCACGGCAATTAACGCACCATGCGCACTCCGCGTGCCTGCTGCGTTTCGGCCGCAACATGCAGGCGGCCGCCATCATGAGCGGATACTCCAACGCCGACTTGAAAATCAACGGCGCCAAGAGTGCGCTGAACGTGCCGCCGAGCACTCCGCCCAGCGACATCCAAAGATAATACTCGGTCAGCTTTGTCGGAGCGGGACGGTCGGCCGCCATTTGGCCGTGGCAGACCATCGCACAGACGAAGAACGCGCTCAGATGCAATACGTCGAGCAAGAGCATTTCTCGCAGGCCGGCCACACGAAGCATCAGGCTCGCGGCCGCCAGGACGATCAGCGCGGGCTGCAAGCGAAGCATCAATTGCAACGGCAGTACCGTCCGCGGCGCGAACACCAAAACGAACGTCAGCAGGTAAAGCACCAGCGGCACGACCTTTAACAGCGACGCCTGCGGGATTTCGCTGGTGATATAGGTCGTTACGCCTATCATCAGGCCCGACGGAACCGTTGCCATTGTCAACCAGCGCACCCTGCGGCCAACGGTAATGCTCTCCTCGCCCGCCGGAAGAGGGCGGGGCATCCCCGCAGCGGGCCGCGGCGAGGGCGGTCCGAGCGGAACAACTCTCGCCCTCCAGATCCGCTCTGCGCATGCCGCAATGAACGCCATGAGAAGACCGAAGCCTACAGCCCATGTCAAACTCTGTGCCGTGAGCGTCAGATTGGCTTCCAAGAGAATCGGATAACCCAGCAATCCCAACAAGCTGCCTGCATTGCTGGCCGCGTAGAGAAAGTACGGATCGCGAGCGCTGCGCTCATGCGTCCGTGCAAGCCATGCCTGGAGCATCGGCGCGTTGGCCGAGAGGGCAAAGAACGGCAGCCCCAGCGAGACCGTCAAAAGCGTCAGGAGCCACGGCGCGGGAAAGGCGGTCGCCGGCGGAATCCAACTGTCGGCCACGCGGATCGGCAAGCAAATCCACGCCAACGCAAGCAGGCCGAGATGCATCACTGCTTGCCGCCGCGGGCCGAGCCATTTCAGCGAGAGGTGCGCGTAGAGGTATCCAACCAACAGGACCGCCTGGTAGAACACCAGGCACGTGTTCCACACGGCCGGTGCGCCGCCCAATCGAGGCAGCACCATTTTGGCGAACATCGGCTGCACGGTGAACAGCAGCGCCGAGCTGAGAAAGAGCGTGAAGGCGAACAGCGCCGATTCGCCGCGGCCGTACACCACCGTCCCGCGCGGAGCAGGAGTTTGCACGACCCGCGCAACGCTCTTTTCCTTCGCGACGGTGCGCTTTGCTTTCCTGCCCATGAGAAACGACAGCCGCCTTTGGACCGTGCCCCGAATTGATATTAGCAGGATCGGCAGATTGGTTCAATCATGTGGCTCCGCGCAATGCTTGTAAGCGGTCCAGGCGGGCCGCACAATGATACTCCGAATGAGCCAAGGAGCAGCGTGCATGCGGCACTTCAAGTGGATAGAATGGAATATCGGAAAGATTGATGCACACGCTCTTTCCGCAGAGGACGTGGAAGCTTCGTTTGACCGCGTTTTTTCGATCAAACAGCGAAAGGACGGCTCCTTCGAGATGTACGCCGAGATACCATCAGGCCGCCGGATTTGGGTAATCTGGCGCTACGATCGCGAAGACGATGAGGTCCCGGACGTTTTTGGCGAGCTAAGCGAACCGCCGATTTTCGTCATTGCGGCATATTGAAAGGCGACACTATGGCTATTATCGAACCCGACTCGCGCAGCGCCGCGCACGCGCCGAAGACGAGCGCATCGCATCCGAACCAAGATTAGCGCCGCTTGACCTACCGCCAACCACCTCGGCTGCTCCGCTTGAAGTGCATCTTGGGAACCGTCGTCGACCCGTAGCCATTGCTGGCGTTGTTGAGAATGGTCTGGTCCGCCCGCTCGATCCCGACGTAAAGCTCGCCGAGAACTCGCGGGTCGTTATTGTGGCGGCAGAAACGGAGACCGCTGGTGGCCCGTCTGGCCCCGACTAGCAACTAAGCCGATTCTCGAACATCGCCCATGCATTAGGCCCATGACGCCTCAAGACGACCCGCGCATCCGCCAGAAAGCCATCACCGCGGCGCCCAGCTATCGCCTGGCCTACGAAGACGTCGACTTCCTCAGCGGCCCCAAGTTGCGGGCGGCGCGGATGGAATTGGAGTTCCTCAAGCCGGACCAGACCTTTGAAGAGCATGGCATCGAAAACACGATCGTGGTCTTCGGCAGCACGCGAATCGTGGAACCGTCCGAGGCCCGCCGCCGCCTTGACGAGGCGCGGCAAAAGCTGGCCGAGCGGCCCGACGATCCGCTTTGGAAGCGTGCCGTGGCCCAAGCCGAGCAGATCGCCAAGAAAAGCTGTTATTACGAGGTGGCAAGGGATTTCGGCCGCCTGGTTTCGCAAAACGGCCACGGACCGGGCAAAGTGCGGTTCACGATCACGACGGGCGGCGGCCCGGGCATCATGGAGGCCGCTAACCGCGGCGCGGACGACGCCGGCGCCAAGTCGGTGGGCCTGAACATCGCCCTGCCGATGGAGCAGTTGCCAAACCCCTACATCACGCCCGACCTCTGCTTCCAGTTCCACTATTTCGCCATCCGCAAGTTTCACTTCGTCTTGCGGGCGATGGCTTTGGTCGTCTTCCCCGGCGGCTTCGGCACGATCGACGAGCTGTTTGAGGTCTTGACGCTCCGCCAGACCGGCCGCATGCAGCACATCCCCATAATCCTGATCGGCCGCGACTACTGGCGCCGCGCGATCAATTTCGATTTTCTGGCCGACGAAGGGGTGATCCTGGACGAGGATTTAAGGCTTTTCGAATTCGCGGAAACGGCCGAGGAGGCATGGAAGATCATTCGGGAGTTTCATAAACTGTGACCAGTACCTTTCCAACGCCAACCAGAAGTTGATGTCAGGAAGGTACATCCCAAGTTCGCTTCATTACCGCAACGTCTTCCTCATCGAGGATTTCGGCAACGCGACAGTTCGTCAACTCAATGCTTCCGGCTGGGCCGGCGGACACTAACGGCAATTCATTTGGCTCCTTCTCGGACCGGCGTGCGTTCTCGGGGCGGTCAAGAGGCATCGCAAATGTCTCGAAGGAACTCGGCCGGCGTCAGAATGGCAATGTCTTGAAACGGATTCAGGACCAACAGGTCTTTATCCCCCGTCACGATGCAACGAGCGCTCCCGGAAACTGCCAGTTCGAGCACGCGGTCGTCGGACGGGTCGCGGCAGGCCTGAATCTCGCAGGATGGAATGATCAATGTCCCATCTTCCACTAGCCCGCCCAACAAACGCTCACGTTCATCGCGCGCGAGATAAGCGTCGAACTTCTCACGCATCAGGACTTCGGTAAGCTGCTCCATCAGTTGCTGCGATACCAACAATTCACCTTGATCCGTCGCGCGGAAGAGCGCGCGCCCCGGCGTAGATTCATTGAAGAGCAGTGCGCTGACGATGACGTTTGTATCGAAAACGAACCGCAACTCAGGTTCCATCGAGAATGCCTTTGAGAATCTCAGGCGTCAGTCCGCGTTGCTGCGCATTGCGGCTGATTTCCGCCGCGATTTCCTTGAGCGACTGCTTTGATCGCGTCGCCTCTCGTAAACGCAAACTCACGAGCAGATCAAGCTTCTGCCGTTCCGCTTGGCTCGCAGAGCGGTAGACGGTTGCCACTTCGGGATCAACATTTACGGTGATTGGTTCAAGCAACATTTCTTGTCTCCGACGAGTCAACAAACCTATTGTAGCCTGATTCCGCCGAATCGGATAGCGGGAACGATGGCAGGGAGTCTTCCATCTCGGCAAAACGGACCTACTCCAACCCTTCCACCAGCACCTCGCTCAGCGCCGGCAAATCAGCCACGCTGCCGGTGTAGATTGTCTGCTCAAAGCGGTCGGCGGCGTCCAAGAGGCACTCGACGACTTCCTGGCAGCGGACGGCCACTTCGTTGACTTCCCAAAAGTCGTCGGGCTTGACGTACAGTTCCGGCGGCTCGACCTTGCGGAGATACCAGGCGGGCGTGCGGATCGCCCGTTCGCGCCCCGCGCCGGCAATGACGAGCCGGTCGCGCGCTGGAACGCGCTCGCCGCGGACCAGCGGCAGGAGCGAGACGCCCGTCGGCGAGGGCGGCGCGGCGGCCGCAGGCCACCAATCGAGAAAAGTCCGCCAAAGGTCGGCCGGCTCGACCAGTGCTTGGCTCCGCTCGGTCGCCCCCAGGCGATCGGGGAAGCGGAGCATCAGCGGCACGTGGACCAGTTCGCCGTGCAAGGCTTCGTCGCACGGCCCCAGCCGCAGGTGCTCGCCCATCGGAAAGCCTCGCGCGGCGGTGACGGCTAGCAGCGTCTTCTGCGCGGCAGGGTCTTCGTCGAGCACTTCCAGAAAACCGCCCAGGCAGGTGTCCAACAGCGCGATCTGCCCGGCGTAGGCCTGCGTGTAGACCAGCAGGTCGTCCGGATCGAAGCCCGGCGTCAAGCGGCGGTCGGGCACGTCGGCCGTGGTCAGCAGCGGCGGGTCGCTCTCGCCCCAGTAGCGTTCGCGGCATTCGGGCGGCGCATCCCACGTGGCGCCGAGACTCCCCAGGTGGCACCAGAGGAAGAAGGGTTGCCGACCCGCTTCGCCGGCGCCGCGCGATTGCAGCCAGTCGATGATCTGGAAAAAGCACTGCGCCAGGTGCGTCTCTTCGTAGGCCCCTTCGGCGGCCATTTGCGACTGCCAGGGTGGGTCGATCTCGACGACCTCGTCGAATTCGATCGCCAGCGGATGCCCGCCCACGCCGCGGTCGTCGGTCATCAGCGTCGTGCGGACGCCCGCCTCGCGGAGCAGCGCCGGCAGCGACGCGCGGCCCTCCACGTCCGGGGCCAGGGAGTGCAGGCCCTGCCAATAGGAACGATAGAGGGTCGCAAGCCCCGGCGAATCGACGAGCATCTGGTCGAAGGCGAACGACTCGGCCGTCAGGCGGTCGAAGGCCGGCGTCTCGATCCACGTGTTGCCGTAAGCCCCCAGAAAGCCGCGGTGCAGGCGATCAATGACGAGGCAAATGGCGTTCACAAGCGGTAGGAAACTCAAATTCGCGGGGAATACGAGTCCGAATTGTAATTGCGCAATGTGCAAACGGCTAGTAGGTCCGGCAGTACGTAGTCCTTAGTGCGTAGCGCTCGGAACTCCACACTGAGAACGGGGTACTGAGTACTATGTACCGAGTACGTCGAAGCCATTGGCTCTGCCGCAATGAGCACGCTCGTTGGCCGCATCGCCACTGCTCACTATAATGGACGCAGTGCTTGTGCATCGCCATGCCCAAACTTTGCGTCGAAAACATCACGAAGCAATACCCCACACGTTCGCAACCGCTGGACGTGCTTCGCGGCATGTCGTTGGCGCTCGATTCGGGCGAGAATTTGGCGATCCTAGGGCCGAGCGGCTCCGGGAAGAGCACCCTGCTGAGCATTATCGGTACGCTGGAAAGCCCTACCACTGGCCGCGTCACGCTGGACGGCGTCGATCCGGCGACGCTGGACGAGCGCGGGCTGGCCGCCTTTCGCAGCCGCCGCATCGGCTTCGTCTTCCAGGACCATTATCTCCTGCCGCAATGCTCCGTGCTGGAAAACGTGCTGGTCCCCGCCGTGCCGCTGGGACCGGTGGAAGACTCGACGGTCCGCCGCGCGGAAATGCTCCTAGAGCGCGTCGGCCTCGGCGACCGCCGCGAGCACCGGCCGGCCGAGCTTTCCGGCGGCGAGCGGCAACGGGCGGCGCTCGCTCGTGCGCTTATCAACGCTCCCGAGTTGTTGCTTGCCGACGAGCCGACGGGCAATCTCGACCGCACGACCGCTCAACAGGTCGGAGAATTGCTCGTGGAAATACAAAAGACCGAACCGATGATGCTGATCGTCGTCACCCACAGCGAGCGGCTGGCGGAGTTGATGCAGCAGCGGCGGGAGTTGGATGGAGGAGTGTTGACGAATGAGGGGAGAAGGGTGAGGGGAGATGGGAGATAGAAAGAAACGCCCCTTTCCCCCTTCTCCTCTCACCCCTCCCCCTTCCTGCTCACGGAAGTCGTACCAGCTACATGAACGCAATGTCCTCCTTCCGCCTGATCCTGCTCTCCCTCCGCCATTTCTGGAAGATGAACGTGGCGGTCGCCTGCGGCGCGGCAGTGGGGACGGCCGTGCTTACTGGGGCCTTGCTCGTTGGCGATTCCATGCGCGGCAGCCTCCGCGACCTCGTGCTTTCCGGGTTGGGAAACATTGATGAGGCGCTGATTGCCGACCACTTCTTCCGCGAACAACTGGGCGGCACCGGCTCCGGCAATACTGCACCGGCACCGGCAATTCTGGAGTTGGGCGGCCTGGAGGCGGCCGACCGCCAGTCCCTAACTCGCGTCGATCAGGTAAACGTCATCGGTTGCGACGGACGGTTTTGGGGTCTGTTCAACAACGGGCCGGTAAGGGCGCCGCAAACAGACGAGATCGTGCTTAACGCGCCGCTGGCGCAGTTGTTGGCGGTCAAGCCGGGCGATGCCGTGCTTGTTTCGCTGGCCAAGCCCGGCGCGATCCCGGCCGAAAGTGCGTTGGGGCGCAAGCGGGCGTCGTTGGATACGATGCGGCTTCGCGTGGCGAGCATCCTTCCCGCCGAAGGGCTAGGGCGATTCAGCCTGAGACCCAACCAGCGCGCGCCGCTGAACGCTTACGTTGCCTTGACCGCGCTGCAAACGCAACTCCAGGAGCACGACCGCGTGAACGCCGTCTTTCGAACCGCGCCTGAGAAGCCGGCGACTTGGCATCCGCAACTTGCCGATTACGGCATTCGCGTCGAACAATCGCCGCTGGGCTACATCGACATTACCACCGACCGGTTGATCTTCGCGCCGGCGGTCGAGCGGGCGCTGATGGCGCAACTTCGCGGGCTCGACGTTCAACCGGCGCTGACCTACCTGGCAAACTCGATCGCGCTCGCCGGCCGCGAAGTGCCGTATTCCACGATCACCGCGATTGATTTTCAGGACCAGCCGCCGCTGGGACCGTTTCAATCCGCCGAGGGGAAGCCCGCTGCCAAACTGGCGGGCGGCGAAATCGCCGTGAACGACTGGGCGGCCGAGCGGCTGAAGGCCAAGGTCGGCGATCCATTGGCCGTGACTTACTACGAACCGGAAAGCACGACCGGCCTGCTGCAGGAGCGGACGGTAAACCTAAAGCTGGCGGCGATCGTCAAGCTTGCCGGCGCCGCGGCCGACCGGCGGCTGACGCCGACCGTCCGCGGCCTGACGGACAAGGCAACCATCGAAGACTGGGACCTGCCTTTTCCGCTCAAGCCCGGCCGCATAAAACCAGCCGACGACCGTTATTGGAGGCAGTATGCCGCCACGCCCAAGGCGTTCATCTCGCTTGCCACCGGCCGAAAACTGTGGGCAAGCCGCTTCGGACGGACGACTTCGATCCGCGTTGCCCGGGCGGCGGGCATGACGGCCGAGTCACTAGCCGCGCGGTTGGATCTCGATCCGGTCGAGCAGGGGTTCGTCTTCCAGCCGGTGAAGAAAATGGCCCTGGAAGCCGCCAGCGGCACGACGCCCTTTGGCGTGCTCTTTCTCTCGTTCAGTTTCTTCGTGATTGCCGCGGCAGTGATGCTTATCGCGCTTCTTTACCGCTTGGGAATTCAGCAACGGACGAAGCAGTTGGGCCTGCTCTGGGCGCTTGGCTTCCGGCGGCGACTGGCCGCGAGAATGTTGGTTATCGAGGGCTTGATTGTCGCCGCGGCGGGAAGCGCGATTGGAACTTTGGCAGGAGTCGGATACGCGGCGCTTATGCTGCTGGGACTGCGAACGTGGTGGCTGCCGGCGATCGGCACGCCGTTTCTCACGCTGCATGTCGAGTGGCAGAGCCCGGCGATCGGTTTCGCCAGCGGGCTTGTACTGGCGGCGATTACGATCTGGCTAGCCGTCTGGCGGCTGGGCCGCATCGCGCCGCGGCAGTTGCTTGCGGGGGATTCGAGTACACAATACACAGTACACAGTAGCCAGCACTCAGTGCGCAGATGGCTCGGCAGTTTTCAGTTTTCAGTTTTCAGTTTTCAGTTTTCAATTGTTTCTGCAGCCCTGCTCCTGCTAGCGCTGCTCCCTCCGCTTGTGCTTATTCTTGTTCCTCTGCCTGAATACGCGAAAGCGGGCGCGTTTTTTCGCGCGGGATCGTGGACGCTGGTGATGCTGCTGGCGCTCGTCTATCGCCAGCTTCGCCGGGGCGCAACCGGGCCCGCCGTCGCCCGTGGCCGCGGCAATCTGCTGCGCATGGCCGTTCGCAACGCGGCGCGGAATCCCGGCCGCAGCGCACTGGCGATCGGACTGACCGCGGCGGCAAGCTTCCTGATCGCGGCGGTGAGCGTATTCCGCGTCGATCCCGCCAGCCAGTCGACCGACAAGCACAGCGGCAGCGGCGGCTTCGCGCTGATTGGCGAAAGCACACTGCCGATCTATTACGATCTCAACTCGTCCGACGCCCGCAAGCAGCTTGACGCAAGCCGCGACGATGCCGAATTGCTGGCCCAGTGCCGCTCTTACGCTTTTCGCGTCAAGCCGGGCGATGACGCAAGCTGCCTGAACCTCTATCAGCCAAAACAGCCGCGGATGCTCGGCGCGGGAGCGGATTTTATCTCCCGCGACGGATTTTCCTGGGCCGATCCGCCCGTGGGACTGGCCAATCCGTGGGAAGTGCTTGGCGAAGCGCCGGCTAAAGCCGGAACTCCAGCGCCGGCTAAAGCCGGTACTACGAGCGCGACGCCTTGCGTTATGGACCAGACGATGGCCACCTACTCGCTCAAACCGCCAGTAGACAAGGGCAGTGAGTTCCCTGTCACTGACGCACACGATCGTAAGCTCAATCTGAAAGTAGCCGGCTTGCTCAACGATAGCATCTTTCAAGGCGATTTGATTCTTAGCGAGGCAAACTTGCGCCGCTACGATCCCGACGTCGCCGGCTACCGCTATTTCCTCATCGAAACACCGGAAGACAAAACAAAGGAAGTTCAAATGGCATTGCAGCGCGTGCTGGGTGATTACGGGTTCCGCTCTCAGACCACCGCGCAGAGGCTGGGCGATCTGGCTGCCGTGCAGAATACCTACCTGGCCACATTTCAGAGTCTCGGCGGGCTGGGCTTGATGCTCGGCACGATCGGTCTGGCGGTCGCGCAGTGGCGAAGCGTGCTGGAGCGTCGAGGCGAATTTGCTCTGCTGCGCGCGGCCGGTTATCCCACGGCGACATTGCAGCGCATGGTCGGGACTGAAAGCGCGTTGCTTCTGGCGACGGGGCTGCTCGTCGGCATTGCCGCGGCGATTGTGGCCGTACTGCCTCAACTTGCCGGCCGCGCAGGCACGGTCCCGCTCGCCTTTTTGGGGATAATCTTTGCCGCGGTCTTGGTAGTCGGGTTACTGGCTGGCCTGGCAGCTACGGGCAGGGTCGTGCGCACGCCCGTCGTCGCGGCATTGCGCGAAGAAAGATGACGCAAGCCGCGGGGCCGCAGGGCGATTCGTTCCTATTTTACTGAACATTGGATTGCTTGACAACGCCGCGGCGATTTCTTATAATTGACCGCTGGGAGTTTGGGTAACGCGCGATGCTTCTTATAAAAATAGTGCTGACCTTTTCACTTCTCTTGGGTGCAATTGATGCCTCGTGTCATCATTGCTGAAAGGACTAGATTGTGGCTAAACGCGCATTCACGCTTGTTGAACTGCTGGTGGTGATCGCGATCATTGGTATTTTGATCGCCCTGTTGCTTCCCGCGATCAATGCCGCTCGCGAAGCTGGCCGCCGCGCCCAGTGCGTGAATAACCTCAAGCAGTGGTCGTTGGCAGTATTGAACTATGAGTCGAACTACAACACTTATCCCGCGGGCTGCACGTTTCAGGGCGGGGCCGCAAATTGTGATACGCCGGCGGACGGGATGGACAACTGGGTGATTTTCGTCCTGCCGTTCACCGAGCATAACGAGATTTATAAGCAAATTAACCACTTAAAGCCGCTTTCGGACGTCTCCAACCAGGCCGCTAGGGGCATGGTGATTCCCGAAATGCTTTGTCCTTCAGACGCGGGCCACAATCGCGTGCCGTTCCAACCGTGGCTAGGCCAGCAGACCGGCTCACAAGGTAACAGTCCTTGGGGTTGGGCCCGCGGCAACTACGCGGCCAACGGCGGCCTGGGGTTCTTGGATCCGGGCACTGACTGGTATGACGCGGGCGGCGCAGGGAGTCCGGCTTGGCTGAATCCGCTACTGCGGGGCGTCCTGGGATGCAACTGCGCTTTGACGACGCAAAAGATCACCGATGGGCAGGCTCACACCGTGATGCTGGGAGAAACCCGCGCCGGACTGACCCCCTACGACCTGCGCGGCGTGTGGGCCGAGTCGGGTGGCGCCGGGAGCGGCATTTGGGGTGTCGGTTCTTTCGTGGGCGATGACTACGGGCCAAATTGCAAGGAACCCTTTGCCGACGACTGCCAGAATTGCTTGCAGATGGCGAACGAGTTTGGCGGGGGTAACGACAGCCAATCGAGCAATGGCGCCGACACCCTGATCTCACTCGGTATGCCGTGCTCCGAAGACAATAGCGGCGGTTGGCCAGACTGGCAGCAAACCATGCGGTCCATGCACCTCGGCGGAGTCAATCTCTCAATGGCCGATGGCAGCGTCCACTTTTGCAGCGACCTCATCGAGTGCAGTCCACATACCCAAGTGACGGGCAACGGCTACGATCCCAAAAGCGCGTGGCCGGCAAAGCCCACCACCTTTGTACCGACGGTTTGGGACATGCTCATCGCTTCGGGCGACAGCCAACTTGCTGAGCAGTTCGGGCAGCTTCGGACACAAAACGGCTTGCCCCCGGGGACCATTCCGAATAACTGGGACCAGTGATCTACCAAAGGCATTGAGACGTTGAGAAGGTTGACGATGATGCGCACACGCTTTGCATTCGTCCGGCCGGGCATCGCGGCCGGCGCCGCGCTCGTTTTGCTTATTCTGGCTGGCTGTTCCGACAGCAATGATCCGTTCAGTTATGTGAAGGTGTCCGGCAAGGTGACCTATGAGGACGGCTCCTTGATCCCGGCTAATAACATGAAGGTATCGTTTCTTTCCGAGACGCCGGCGGTCGGTAACCGGTACCCGCGGCCGGGAACGGCGCTCATCCACGAGAAAACCGGAGAATACGGCTGTCCGATGAGCGCTAAGCCAGGCTTGGTGCGCGGCAAGCACAAGGTATTGATCCTTGATGCCGCGAGCCAAAATCCTTTGCCCGCGAACCTCGTCCCGCCCGAATACGCCGACCGCCAGAAGACGCCGCTGGAAGTAGACACGGACAACCCGGCTTCCTTTGACCTCAAAGTGCATAAGCCAAGCTCGGCAGCCAGCGACTCTCAGCCTTCAACCGAAGGACGCGGCAGTTCGCGGTAAGCACTTACCGGCAAGCAATCTTTTCAGGCAGCCGCGAGATTCTCGCAATTCCATCGAGCGGTAACGGTCTGTAGCGAGCAATGCCCAATGGCTCGCCCCTTACTTTCAAAGTGCTCGGCTTGTGCTCTGAGATTTCAGCCGAAAGGGAGTCGCTGGGAAGCGACTATCTGCTTTTCGTTCTGATGTTCTGTTAGCCCCCCTCTGTTATTTCGCTAATGCGCAGTGCAAATACGCATTCGCGAAGCGTCATTCTCACTTTGGGAACGAATGGGCAGGAAAGGTCGAAAAAATAGATGGTAACAATGGTTGCATATAGGTAGTTTACAAGTATTATGTAAGGATCGTGGTTTGCATGGACTGCATCGACTGCACCGATTGGCCCGATTACGAAGACTAGTGCGATGTTCCTTTCTGTGCCCCGCCGGATGTTCGAATCGACAGGATTCATCATTTGCCGCCAGGCCAGTTAACGGAAACCAACAGCCACTGGATTCTCATTTGAAGGGCCTCGAAGGGGGAAGTCGGGTCGCCATTGGCGGCAACCGCGGGCAATGCGTGGGAGGCATCGAGGATGCGGCGCCCGGTCCACCTGATCGGTTTTTACGTTTCAACTTCCTAATTACAGGAGACTGCACCTATGTTTTGGCGAACCAGACCCAAGAAGAAGAGTCTGCGCTCCGCTCGCTCTAAGACGCTGCGCTTCGAATCGCTCGAAGTCCGGCAGATGCTCACCGGCATCGTCAACGTGTCCATCGAGACCTTCGGTGGCGTGGCGGACAGCATGGTGATCACGGGCGACAACTCGGTCCACAACGTCGTCGTGACTTCCACTCCCGGAGGCACGCCCGACGAGTTCTCGATCAGCAGCAAGAGCGGCGACTTGTTCACGCTCAACGGCGCCTCGCCGCCGACGCTGGGACCGATCGCGGTGGACGGCGTGACCGGCAACATCATCGTCGCGCTGGGGGCCGGCGGCCCGAACACCTTCGACATGGAAGCGCCCGGCAGCACGTCGGGAAGCAACACCACGGTGTTGGGCAGCCTCGACATCTACAATTACGCGACGCAGACCACGATCATCCGCAACACCTTGATCGAGGGCAGCCTGAACGTGATTGGCGAAGGCTTCGGCCTGATGACCTTCGACTCCCTCGGCCTGCAGGTCAAGGGGACTACGGTCATCAATAACGAGAACGATTCGGGCTACTACCCGCCAGGGTTGCCCGTTCCGGAGACCCTCGGGCCGTTCCAAGGGGACGGCACGACGAACATCACCAACAGCGTGTTCCAAGGTTTGAATACCGAGGGCATCTGCCCGGCCTTGACGATCGACAACGGCTACGGGTTCAACTCGACGTTCATCCAGGGCGCCAACCCCGCGCCGGCGGCCCAGACGTTCTTCCCGATTATGGCGCCCACTTGGACGCAGATCGGCTTCACCGTGAGCGATGCGGTTCCGTCGTCTATGAGCGGCTGCTACGACCTGCCACCCGCGCTGGTCATCAACAACGGCACGCCCACGAGCGTCACCAGCGTCGGCAACGGCAGCATCGTGACGCTTACCAACGGCGGAAGCACCAGCCCTTCCAGCCCGATTGTCTACGGCAGCGTAGAGATCAACAACAACAACGCGCAGCCCATGCAGTCGAACCAGGTGAACTTCGTCTTCACCGACGTCTACGGCGGGGTTACCGTCAACAACTTCGGCGGCGGCGCCACGCGGACCAGCGTGCAGCATAGCATCCTGGGCGAGCAGTTGATCGACAACGGGCCCGTGCAAGTGGTCAATAGCGGCGTCGGCGAGAACCAGTACCTGATGACCGGCTCGCAGCTCCCCTGGGGCCTGGCGGTCGACAATTCCACCACGTCGTTCGCGAACTCGACGATTATCGACTCGAGCTTCATCGGCCTGACGGCCAACGGCGCACATCCGCAGACTCAGGTGTGCTTCGACGACCTCCCCAGCAGCAGCAGCTCCTGCATTTGTGGTCCGCAGTCGGGCGACTCGCTCTACGTTACTGGCAGCCTCGGCGGTCCGGACACGTTCGTGCTCCGCAACAACAGCGTGGTCGAGAACGGTGTCGACCTGCAGTTGGGATACGGCGACAAGAACGTGGCCTTGGACAGTTCCAGGATGTCCTGCTTCGAGATGGTCACCTGCTACGAGAGCGACGATCAGCTTTGGATCGGCGGCACGACGATCACCGACTCGGTGTACATCGCGCTGGGCAGCGGCAACGACCAGATCTGGCTGCAAGAGGGTAACACCAACGGCCTGCCCGATTCGTTGCCCAACCAGATCAGCGGCATCGTCGTCGTGTACCAGGACAGCGTACCGGGCGTCAGTACCGTGTACTTCGACGCGAACGACGCCACGCAGGCGTTCCCGTTCTTCCTCCTCGGCACGACCGCGGTGGAGCAGACGGTAGCGATTCCGAGCTGGGCGTTGGTCCCGTCGTCCTGAGGTGTAGAGGTTTTAGGCGATCCGGCGCCCGGCGATGCCACGGCATCAGTCGGGTCGCCGGGTGCCCGCAGTTTAACGATTGTGCGCCGCGGCACAGAGGCGGGGAGCAGGGAGCGGGGAGCAGGGAGTGTTGCTCCCCGCTCCAAGCTCCGTGCTCCCTGCCCTCCGCCGCGGCGCCGCCTATGTCTTTCCACCGATGGTGCTCGCTCCCCCAACCGTGGGGGTCACGGATAGGACTTGAACCAAGCAAGGGCGCGAATTATCGTCGAAAAATGAGAGCGCCGGCGCACGAATGGGCAAATCAGCTCAGCACGCGCGGGCAAGAGCATTTGTGGATTGACAACATGGAAAATCAAAACTCTCACAGCCCCGGCGGCCAGCGCCGGAGGTCTAGTCGCGGCGCAAACAAAGATCGGCGCCGCGGTCGCTCGCGGACCAATCATAAGCCGCGCAAACTGTCCCTTGAGTCGCTGGAAGGCCGGAAGCTGCTTTCGGCGGACGTCGGCCTGCGCTACGAGTTCGATCTCAACGGTGTGGCGGTCACGTCGCTGGTCGTGGGAAATACCTACACCCTGAACGCCTACATACGCGACAACCGGGGCACCGCAGCCACGGGCGTCTTGCAGGCCTATTTCGACATCGACTACACCTCCAGCGTCGTCACCATTCCATCCGGCCAAGGCGTTACCGCGGGCCCGCAGTTCGACTGGGCCAACGGCGGCAACGTCTCCGCCACGGGCGAAATCCTCGGCGCCGGCGGGGAGAGCACCTATCGCGTGCCTCCCTCGCCCACCGACGAAGAGCAGCTCCTCTTCAGCGTGCCTGTCACGGTCGAAAGCGCCGGGACTCTCACGATCTCCACGATCGTCGACAATTCCAGCGGCAACGACGTGATCACGTTTTTTCCGGATTCGCAGCCGCCGACCGTACCCTCCATGTCGGACGTCGAGGTTGACGGCCTGACCAACACCACGCTGAACGGCAGCACGGTGACCGGCACGTTCCCGGTTCTGGCCGCCGGCGCCGGCGTGGCCACGCATTACGTCCTCAGCGCACCGGCGAGCGCCACGGCTGGAACGCCGGTCAACGTCACCGTCACCGCCGAGGACGCCTACGGCAACACATGCCCTAGCTATACCGGCACGGTGAATTTTACCAGCAGCGACGCTCAGGCGGTGCTGCCGGCCAGCACGACGCTGACCAACGGCGTCGGCACCTTCAGCGTCACGCTGAAGACCGCCGGCAGCCAGACGTTCACGGCCACCGACTCGACCAGCGCCACGATTTTCGGCAGCAGCAGCGTAAGCGTCAGCCCCGCGGCGGCCACGCGTTTCGTGCTCAGCGCTCCGGCCAGTACGACGGCCGGCAATTCCATAAGCGTCTCGGTCACGGCCAAGGACGCCTACGGCAACACGGCCACCGGTTATGCGGGCACGCTCCACTTCACCAGCAGCGACCCCCAGGCGGCCCTGCCGTCCAATAGCACGCTCAGCAGCGGAACCGGCACCTTCAACGTCACGCTGAAGACGTCGGGCAGCCAAACGATCACTGCCACCGACACCGCCAACGGCTTGCTTGGCGGCAGCTCTAGCGCGATCGGCGTTAGCTCGGCGGCGGCCACGCACCTGGTGTTCAGCGTGCCGACCAACGTCACCGCGGGCAGCTCCTTCACGTTCACGGTCACGGCCGAGGACGCCTACAACAACACGGCAATCGGCTACGGGGGAACGGTCCATTTCACCAGCGGCGACGTGGCGGCCGTGCTGCCCGCCAGCAGCACGCTGAGCGGCGGGGTTGGCACGTTCAACGCCACGCTGAAAACGGCCGGCAGCCAAACGATCACCGGCACGGACATTTCGACCGGCTCGATCGCGGGCACCAGCGCCGCGATCGTCGTGGGCGCCGCGACGGCCACGCGTTTCACCGTCGCTTGCGCGGCCACCGCCACCGCGGGCAGCGCACTGAGCCTGACCGTGACGGCCCTGGACGCCTACAACAATACGGCAACCGGCTACAGCGGCACCGTACACTTCACCAGTAACGACCCGGCCGCCGCCTTGCCGGCGAACGCCACCTTGATGTCCGGCGTGGGCACGTTCAGCGTCACGCTAAAGACCGCCGGCAGCCGTACGGTGACGGCAACCGACTCGGTCAACGGATCGATCACCGGCGTCAGCGGCGCCGTGCAGGTGAACGCGGCCGCGGTCTCGCACTTCGTCGTTTCGGCCGCCGCGACCTCCACCGCGGGCAGTACGGTGAGCGTAACGGTCACGGCGGAAGATCCCTACGGCAATACCGCGACCAACTATGCCGGCACGATTCATTTCACCAGCAGCGACGCGGCAGCGGTTCTACCCGGCAATTCCGGCTTAGCCAATGGAGCAGCCACGTTCAACGCTACGCTAAAGACTGCCGGCAGCCAGACGATCACGGTGACAGACACCGCCAACAGCTCGCTTACCGGCAGCAGCGGGGCAGTGACCGTGAGCGCCGCGGCGGCCGCGCAGTTCGTCGTCAGCGCTGGGGCCAGCACGACGGCCGGCAGCCCGGTAACGTTCACGGTCACCGCGTTCGACGCGTACAACAACATCGCCACGGGCTATGCGGGCACCGTCCATTTCACCAGCAACGACCCGTCCGCCGTTTTGCCCGCCAACACGACCTTGACCAACGGCGCGGGGACGTTCAGCGCCACGCTGGAAACGGCGGGCAGCCGAACGCTGACCGCCACCGACACGGTAGCCGGCTCCATAACCGGCACCAGCGGCGCAGTGACCGTCAGCCCGGCGGCGGCCACGCACTTTGTGGTAAGCGCGCCGTCGAGCACAACGGCCGGCAGCGCCATCACGCTCACCGTCACGGCGAAGGACGCCTACAACAACACGACGACCGGCTACACGGGCACGGTACATTTCACCAGCAGCGACGCGGCCGCGGTCCTTCCCGCCAACTCGACGTTGACGAACGGCGCGGGCTCGTTCAGCGTTACCCTGAAGACGGCGGGCAGCCAGACGATCACCGCCACCGACACGGTCACAAGCTCAATCACCGGCAGCAGCGGGACGGTGACGGTGAGTCCGGGGGCGGCGACGCATTTCGCGATTACCGCCCCGGCAACCGCTACGGCCGGCACGTCCTTCACTTTCACGGTCGTCGCCGAGGATGCCTACAACAACAAGGCGACGGGATATACGGGCACGGTCGCCTTCACCAGCAGCGACCCGGCGGCCGTGTTGCCCGCCAACTCCGCGGTGCCCGGCGGCCAAGGCTCGTTCAACATCACGCTGAAGACGTCGGGCAGCCGGACCATCACGGTGACCGACACAAGCAACAGCTCGATTACCGGCACCAGCTCCGCGGTGAGCGTGGCCGCCGGCGCGGCGACGCATTTCCTGGTGAGCGCGCCCGCCTCGGCAATCGCGGGCGTTGCTGCCACATTCACCGTAACGGCCGAGGACGCCTACAACAACACGGCGGCAAACTACACCGGAACCGTCCATTTCACGAGCAGCGACCCGGCGGCGGCCCTGCCGGCCAACGGCACTTTAACCTTCGGTTCCGGCTCGTTCAGCGCCACGCTGAAGACGTCGGGCAGCCAGACCATCACGGCAACCGACACGGCCAACAGTTCGCTAACCGGCAGCAGCGCCGCGGTACACCGTGAATCCCGGCGCGGCTACGCACTTCATCCTCAGCGCACCGGCCAGCAGCGTGGCCGGGTCGAACATCACTTTCACCATAACCGCGGAAGACGCCTACAACAACATCGCGACCAATTACGCCGGCACCGTCCATTTCACCAGCAGCGACCCGCAAGCGGTCCTGCCGTCCAACACCACGTTGACCAGCGGCACGGGCAGTTTTAACGCCCGGCTGAAGACGGCCGGCAACCAGACGATAACCGCCGCGGACTCGGTCAACGGATCGATCATCGGCAGCTCAAGCGCGGTGAGCGTGAGCGCCGCGGCCGTGGCGAAGCTTGTCGTAAGCGCCCCCGCCAATGCCAGCGCGAATGTTGCCTTCTCCTTTACCGTCACGGCGGAAGACACGTACGGCAACACGGTACCGTCGTACGCCGACACGCTCCATTTTACCAGCAGCGACGCCGCGGCGGTTTTACCGGCCAACTCCGGTTTGACCAACGGCGTGGGCACGTTCAGCGCGACGCTGAAGTCGTCCGGCAGCCAGACGATCACGGCCACGGACACTTCCAACACCTCGCTCACCGGCACCAGCGGCGCCGTGGTCGTCGGTACCAGCGCGGCCACGCACTTCGTCGTTAGTGCCCCCGCGAGTGCCACGGCCGGCAGCTCCGTCACGATCACCGTCACAGCGGAAAATGCCAGCAATGGCACCGCAACCGGCTACACGGGGACGGTCCAGTTCAGCAGCAGCGATGCCGCAGCCATCCTGCCGGCCAACAGCACGTTGACCAACGGCACGGGCACGTTTACCGTCACGCTGAAAACGGCGGGCAGCCAGACCATCACGGCCACGGACACGGCCAACAACACGCTCACCGGCAGCAGCAGCGCCGTGAGCGTGAGCGCGGCGGCCGCCACGCATTGTGTGGTCATCGCGCCGACGAGTTCCACGGCCGGCGGCACCGCGATGTTTACGGTGACCGCCGAAGACGCCTACAACAATCAAGCGACCGGTTACACGGGCACGATCCACTTCACGAGCAGCGATGCGGCGGCGGCCCTTCCCGCCAACAGCACCTTGACCAGCGGCACGGGCACGTTTAGCGCCACGCTGAAGACGGCCGGCAGTCAGACTATCACCGCCACCGACACGGCGAACAGCTCGCTCACGGGCAGCAGCGGCGCGGTAAGCGTGAGCGCGGCCGCGGCGACGCATTTCGTAATCGCTGCCCCCGCCAGCGCTGCGGCCGGCACTGCGTTTACTTTCACCGTGACGGCGGAAGACGCCTACAGCAATACCGTCACGGGCTATACGGGCACCGTTCACTTCACCAGCAGCGACGGCGCCGCCGTACTGCCCGCCAACTCTACGTTGACCAACGGCACGGGCACGTTTAGTGCCACGCTGAAGACCGGCGGCAGCCAGACGCTCATTGCCACGGACACCGTCAACGGCTCAATCACCGGCAGCAGCTCTGCCATAACCGTGTCGGTGGCGCCGGCCACGCATTTCGTCATTAGTGCTCCGGCCAGTGCCACTGCCGGCAGCGCTGTCACGTTCACCGTCACGGCTGAAACGGCAAGCAACAGCACGGCAACGGCCTATGCCGGCACGGTCCAGTTCAGCAGCAGCGACGCTGCGGCCGTCCTGCCCGCTAACGCCACGCTTAGCAATGGCGTGGGCACGTTCACCGTGACATTCAAGACGGCCGGCAGCCAGACCGTCACCGCCACCGACACGGCCAATGGCTCACTCACCGGCAGCAGCGGCGCGGTGAGCGTGAGCCCCGCCGCGGCAACGCATTTCGTAATCGCAGCGCCGGCAAGCGCCACGGCCGGGAGTGCATTTACTTTCATCGTGACGGCGGAAGACGCCTACAGCAATACCGTCACGGGCTACACGGGCACAGTCCACTTCACCAGCAGCGACGGCGCCGCCGCGCTGCCGGCAAATGCTACTTTGACCAACGGCGCGGGAACCTTCAGCGCCACGCTAAAAACGGCCGGCAGCCAGACTATAACCGCCACCGACACGGCGAACGGCTCGCTCACGGGCAGCAGCGCCGCCGTTACCGTGAGCGCGGCGGCGGCCACGCACTTTGTAGTCAGCGCACGACTAGTTCCACGGCGGGCAGCGCCGTCACGGTTACGGTCACGGCGCAGGACGCTTACAACAACAAGGCTACTGCTTACGCGGGCACAATCCACTTCACCAGCAGCGACGCCGCGGCGGTGCTGCCGGCCAACTCCACTCTGACCGCCGGCACGGGCACGTTTAACGTCACGCTAAAGACAGCCGGCAGCCAGACGATTGCGGCGACCGACACGGCCAACGGCTCGCTCACCGGCAGCAGCAGTGCCGTAACCGTCAGCCCGGCGGCGGCTTCGCACTTCGTTATCGCCGCGCCCGCCGGCGCCACCGCCGGAATCGCCTTTTCCATCACGGTGACGGCAGAAGACGCCTACAACAACACCGTCACGGGCTACGCCGGAACCGTCCACTTCACCAGCAGCGACGGCGCGGCGGTGTTGCCCGCCAACTCCACCCTGACCGGCGGGACGGGCACCTTCAACGTGACGCTGAAAACGGGCGGCAGCCAGACGCTCACCGCCACGGACACGGTTACCAGCTCGGTCACGGGCGGCGGCACGGTGAATGTCGCGACCTCCGCGGCCACGCACTTTGTTGTCAGCGCCTCCTGCCAGCGCGACTGCCGGCAGCAGCGTCACCTTTAGCGTTACCGCCAAGGACGCAAACAACAATACGGCCGCCGGCTATACGGGCACAATACATTTCACCAGCAGTGATCCCGCGGCGGTCCTTCCCGCCAACGCCACTTTGACCAACGGCGCCGGCACTTTCACGATCACGCTGAAGACGGCGGGCAGCCAGACAATAAAGGCCGCCGACACGTCCAACAGTTCGCTGACCGGCAGCAGCAGCGCGGTGACGGTCGCCGCGGCGGCAGCCACGCACTTTATCGTCGCCCCGAATATCAACGTGGTGAACGTTGCTTCGGGACAAGTCGCTTCCGGCATATCCGGCAGCGTCAGTTTGGTGAAAATCACTCCCGGCACAGCCACATTAAACGGCCCGAACAGTTTTTCCGGCGGCGCTTACATCGAGCGTGGCGAGTTGATCATCGCTGCACCGTCCGCCTTGCCCAACGGCTCATCGCTCGTAGTCGGCTCGGCCACCGCGTTTGGCACGTTAAATCCCACGTCCAGCACCACGGCCGGAACCGCATTCACATTCCTGGTCGTCGCACAGGACGCATATGGCAACACGGCGAGCGGCTACGCCGGCACGCTGCAATTCAGCAGCAGCGATGCCGCGGCAGCCCTGCCCGCAAATGCAACGTTGACGGGCGGCGTAGGCACGTTCAGCGCCACCTTGAAGACGGCGGGCAGCCAGACGATCGCGGCCACCGACACGGCCAACAGTTCGCTTACGGGCAGCAGCGGCACGGTGAACGTCAGCCCGGCGGCGGCCTCGCATTTTGCGGTGATCGCTCCGGCCACCGCTATCGCGGGCAGCGCCGTCAACTTCACCGTCACCGCACAAGACGCCTACAACAATACGGTTACCAACTACCCGGGCACAGTCCATTTCACCAGCAGCGACAGTGCGGCGATTCTGCCCGCCAACGCAACGTTGAACAATGGCGCGGGCACGTTCAGCGTCACGCTGAAAACGGGGGGCAGCCAGACGATCACGGCCACCGACACGGCCAACGGTTCGCTTACTGGCAGCAGCGGCGCGGTGAATGTGACAGCGTCGGCGGCCACGCATTTCGTGATCAGCGCCCCCTCTGCCGCGACCGCGGGGAGCATCATCACATTCACCGTCACGGCAGAGGACGCCACCGGCAATACGGCGACGGGCTACATCGGCACGGTCCAGTTCAGCAGCAGCGATCCGGCCGCCGTGTTGCCGGCCAACACCACGCTGACTAATGGCGTCGGCACATTCAGCATCACGCTAAAGACAGCGGGCAGCCGGACGATCACCGCCACCGATGTCGCCGCCAGCTCGATTACCGGCAGCAGCGGCGCGGTGACGGTCAGCCCGGCGGCGGTCACGCACCTTGTTGTCAGTCCTCCCGCGACAGCGACCGCGGGCAACTCGCTGTCGTTCACCGTAACGGCGGAAGACGCCTACAACAACGCGGTTCCAAGTTACGCGGGCACCGTACACTTCACCAGTAGCGATCCCACGGCCGCGCTGCCGGCCAACGCCACTCTGACCGGGGGCACAGGCACTTTCAGCGCCACGTTGGACACCGCCGGAAGCCAGTCGATATTAGCCACGGACATTTCCAACGGCTCATTGACCGGCAGCGGCAGCGTGACCGTGAACGCGGCCGCGGCTACCCATTTTGTGGTCACTATTCCGGCCAGCGACACCGCGGGCAGCGCCATCACGGTCACCGTGACGGCCATCGACGCCTACAACAACACGGCCACAGGCTATACCGGCACGGTCCACTTCACCAGCACCGACGCGTCGGCCAATTTGCCGGGCAACTCGCAACTAACGGCCGGCACGGCGACCTTTAGCGCCATAATGGAGACAGGCGGCAACCAGACGATCACAGCCACTGACACTGCCAACAGCTCGCTCACCGGCACCAGCAGCGCCGTGAACGTGACCTTGCCCGCCACGCACTTCGTCGTCACAGTCCCCTCCACGGCCACAGCAGGCGCCGCCTTCAATATCCAGATCACCGCGGAAGACGTCAACGGCAACACGGCGGCGGGCTATACCGGCACGGTCCACTTTTCCAGCAGCGACTCGGCGGCGGTTCTGCCGGCCAATGCCACGTTGACCAATGGCGTCGGCACGTTCAGCGTGACGCTGAACACGGCCGGCAGCCAGACGGTGAGCGCCACGGACACAGTCAGCAGCGGTTTGACGGGCACGAGCAGCGCGGTGAGTGTGACCGTGGCGTCCGGCGCCACGCACTTCGTGATCGTTGCGTCGCGGAGCGCTACCGCGGGCAAGAGCTTCGCCTTTACCGTAACGGCGGAAAGCGCCAGCGGCAGCACGGCCATCGGCTACAACGGCACGGTCCAGTTCAGCAGCAGCGACCCGCAGGCTGTCTTGCCGGCCAACGCGCACTTGATCAACGGCACGGCAACGTTCACGGTCACTCTCAAGACGGCTGGGAACCAGACGATCACGGCGACCGATACCTCCAACAGCTCGCTTACCGGAACCAGCGGCGCGGTGAACGTTACCGCGGCGGCGGCCTCGCAGTTCGTGATCGACGGCCCGTCGGGCACCACCCAGTGGTCGGCCGCGGCGGGCAACGCGTTCACATTCACCGTCACAGCCGAGGATCCCTACGGGAATGCAGCCACGAGCTATTCGGGGTCCATCCACTTTTCCAGCAGCGACTCCGCGGCGTCCCTGCCCGGAAACAAGACGTTGACGGGCGGCACGGGCACATTCACCGCCACGCTCAATACGCTTGGAAGCCAGACGATTACGGCCACCGACACGACCAACGGTTCGCTCACCGGCAGTGGCACGGTAAATGTGACCAGTGTGAACGGTCCCGTCGAGGGTGCGGCAAGTCCTGAGGCTGTAGGCTTTAATCCTGCGTCTCAACCTTCAAGCCCGCCGTCGGTGATCATGCAGACGCCGCCGTCGACGGTGGAGGGGGACGTGATTATTACCTACGCCCTCGTCGATACCAACCAGAACCCCTGCAACATCCAAGTCCAGTTCAGTTCCGACGGGGGCAACACCTGGCAGAACGCCACGACGGCGCCGGGCGGCGACGGCACGCATGACCTGGCTACGAGCATCGCTCCACCCGGCTTCGTCCACGAGTACCTACTGGGCCAGCAGCGTGGACCTCGGGGCCGTGTACAATGCGGATGTTGAAATCCGCATCACTCCCACCGACGCGGTAACGGGCGTCGCGGGAACCACGTCGAGCACCGCTAACTTCGTGGTCAACAACACGCTGTTGCCAGAGTTGGTGATTAGCGGGGAACCTTCCTCGATCGCGGCGGGCCAGGCGTTCAACTTTGTCGTGACCCTCGAGAACCCGTCGGGCACGATCGATCTCGCCTCGGACCCGCTGCAGTTCGCCAGCAGCGACCCGGCCGCCGTGTTGCCCCCCAACGGCTCCAGCCTCACCAGCGGCGTGGGCAGCTTCAGCGCAACTCTCAACTCTGTAGGCGAGCAATCGATCATCGTCAACGATTCGACGACAGAGACCGCGGCGGAATTCGATATTGACGTCTTGGCGGCCGTGACACAGTTAGGTTTCACTACGTCGCCGCAGACGCTGACGGCAGGGACCGATTCGGGCACGATCACCATCGCCCTGGAAAACGCCTCAGGCAACCCCGTCAACGCAACCAGCCCGGTGACGGTCAATCTGAGTTCGACCTCCGCGACCGGCACGTTTTCTCCGTCGTCCTTGCTGACAATCCCCGCCGGCGCCAGTTCCGTAAGCTTCCAGGTACTCCGATACAGCGGCGGGGACGCCCACGCTCACCGCGGCGGCAACCGGTCTGACTTCCGCGACGCAGCAAGAAACGATCGTTGCGGCGGCGGCCAATCACGTGGTTTTCAGCACGAGCGCAAAACCTCACGGCGGGCGTTGCCTCCAACACGATCACTATCGAGCTGGAAGACGCCTTCGGCAACCCGGTTGACGCAAGCGGCGCACTGCCGGTCACTCTGAATACGACGTCCGCCAAAGGATCATTCTCGCCTCCATCGCCGCTGACGATCCCGGCGGGCGCGGACACGGCCAACTTCCAATATACAGACACTGCGGCGGGAACTCCCACGATCACGGCCAGCGCCGGCGGCTTTGCCCCGATAACCCAGGTGGAAACGGTAAGCCCCGCGGCGGCCAGTCAACTGGTGTTCACCACCGGGCCGCAGACGCTCACGGCGGGCGTTGCGTCGGGGACGATCACTGCCGCGATGGAAGACGCCTTCGGGAACCCGGTCAATGCGAGCGGCGCGGTTGCCGTGAACTTGAGCACGACTTCAGCCAAGGGCACATTTTCGCCCGCGTCGCCTCTGGCCATTCCCGCGGGCGCCGGCGCCGTCAGCTTCCAGTACAAGGACACCGCCGCGGGGACGCCTGCGATTACGGCCGCGGCAGCCGGCCTGGCCTCGGCAACACAGCAGGAGACGGTCAACCCGGCCGCCGCCGGCCAACTGGTTTTCACAACAACTCCGCAGACGCTCACCGCGGGCGTCGCCTCAGGCACGATGACCGTCGCGCTGGAGGACACGTTCGGAAATACGGTAACCGCGACTCACGCAGCGCTGAGCGTGGGCTTGAGCACGACTTCGGCCAAAGGCACGTTTACGCCCGCGTCCCCGTTGACGATTCCGGCCGGTGCATCCACGGCCAGCTTCCGGTACACGGACTCTGTCGCGGCAACGCCGACCATTACGGCGACAATCAGCGGCGTGGGCTCCGCCACGCAGCAGGAGACTGTCAGTCCGGCGGCGACCAGCCAGGTTGTCTTCACCACTTCACCGCAAAACCTGACTGCGGGTGCCGCGTCCGGCACGATGACGATCGCGCTGGAAGACGCCTTTGGCAACCCGGTCAATGCGACGAGCGCCGTGACGGTGAACCTGAGCACGACGTCCGCCAACGGCGCCTTTGCGCCGCAGTCGCCGCTAACCATTCCGGCGGGCGTTGCCACTGTCAGCTTCCTGTACACCGATTCCGCTGCCGGAACACCGACCATCACTGCGGCCGTCAGCGGCGTCGGGTCGGCGACGCAAAAGGAGACCGTCAACCCGGCCGCCGCAAGTCAGCTCACGTTTGCTACCTTGCCGCAGACACTCACGGCTGGCGTGATCTCGGGCACAATCACGGTCGCACTGGAGGACGCCTTCGGCAACCCGGTCACCTCGACCGCGCGCTGAGCGTGAATTTGAGCTCGACCTCTGGCAAAGGCACGTTCAGTCCCGCGTCGCCGCTGACGATCCCCCCGGGGGCAAGCACGGTCAGCTTCCAGTACAAGGACACCTCGTCGGGCTCGCCGACGCTGACGGCCGCCGCTTCGGGCTTGGCGTCCGCCACGCAGCGCGAGACCGTGAATACGGCCGCGGCCAGCCAGTTGGCCTTCGTCACCGCGGCCCAGACCCTCACGGCGGGCATTGCCGGAGGCACTATCGTAGTGGCACTAGAGGACGCCTTCGGCAATCCGGTCGGCGCAAGCGGCCCATTGACCGTGACCTTGAGCACGACTTCGGCGAAGGGCACGTTCATTCCGTCTTCTCCGCTGACGATCCCGGCCGGGGCGGGCACGGTCAGCTTCCAATACGAAGACAACTTGGAGGGAACGCCCACCATCACCGTGTCGGCCGCCGGGGTCTCTTCCGCCGCGCAGCGGGAAGCCGTCAATCCGGCGGCGGCCGCGCAACTGGAGTTTACGACGAGCAGGCAGATCCTTACCGCCGGGACGCCCTCGCAAACGATGACCGTCGCGCTGGCGGACGCCTTCGGCAATCCGATTGACGCCAGCACCAATGTGGCGGTCACGTTGACGACCACATCCTTCGCGGGCGAATTCGTCGACGCTCTCGGGAACGTGTTGCCGTATCCGGCGCCGCTGACCATCGCGGCCGGCGCAAGTTCCGTCAGCTTCCAATACGCCGACACGCTGGCCGGCGCCGACGATCACGGCGACGGCCGCCGGAGTGAACGCGGCCACGCAGCAGGAAATCGTCATTCCCGCCGCGGCCATCCAGATCGACTTCATTACGGACGCACAGACTTTGACGGCCGGGACCGCCTCGCAGACGATGACCGTCGAGTTGGACGACGCCTTCGGCAATCCGGTCACCGTGGGCAGCGCAGTTGAGCGTCGTCTTGACTTCGACTTCCGCGACAGGAACCTTCTCGCCGCAAACAACGGTGGCGATTCCGGCGGGCGGCAGCGACGTCAACTTTTACTATGCCGACACGACGGCGGGCGCCCCAACGATCACGGCGACGGCCGCCGGTTTCGCGCCGGCCACGCAGCAGGAAATCGTGGTAGCGGCCGCGCCTAGCCAGGTGGCATTCATCACCGCGGCTCAGACCTTGACCGCCGGCGTCCCCTCGCAAACCATGACGGTCCAACTGGAAGACGCCTTTGGAAACCCGGCCAGCGCCGCGAGCACCACGACGATCGGACTGAGCACGACTTCCGCCAACGGCACGTTCTCGCCCTCGCCGCCGTTGACGGTCCCTGCCGGCGGCGATACGGCAAGCTTCAAGTACACCGACACGCTTGCCGGAACGCCGACGATCACGGCCTCCGCGGCAGGTCTTACTTCCGGCAAGCAAGTGGAAATCGTCAACCCGGCCGCCGCCAGCCATCTGGCGTTCACCACGTCGCCGCAGACGCTGACGGCCGGCGTCGAATCGGGCATAATCACGGTCACTTTGGAAGATGCCTCCGGCAACGTGGCCAAGGCCGGCAGCGCCGTTACCGTAAACCTGAGCACGACTTCGGCCAAGGGCGTTTTTACGCCGTCGTCGTTGACGATTCCCGCCGGCAGCGGCAGCGCGAGCTTCCGTTACACGGATACGGCGGCAGGGAATCCGACGATCACGGCCACGGTAAGCAGCGTCGGTTCCGCCATGCAGCAGGAAACCGTCAGCCCGGCGGCGACCAGCCAGGTCGTCTTCACCACTTCGCCGCAAATGCTGACCGCGGGGGTCGCCTCCGGGACGATGACGATCGCGCTGGAAGACGCCTTCGGCAATTTGATCGATGCAACGAGCGCACCCTGGCGGTGAACTTGAGCACGACTTCCGGCAAAGGCGGCTTCACACCGCAGTCGCCGCTTACGATTCCCGCCGGAGCGGCCAACGTGAACTTCCAGTACACTGACACCGCCGCCGGAACGCCGACCATCACGGCGACCATCAGCGGAGTCGGTTCGGCAACGCAAAAGGAGACAGTCAATCCCGCAGCCGCCAGCCAATTGGCCTTCACGACCGCGCCTCAAGCCCTTACGGCAGGCGTGGCTTCGGGCACGATCACCGTCGCCCTGGAAGATTCGTTCGGCAATGCGGTCGATGCCGCGAGCGCTTTGAACGTGAACCTGAGCACAACTTCCGCCAATGGCACGTTCACGCCCTCGTCGTTGACGATCCCCGCAGGCAGCAGCAGCGCGAGTTTCCACTACACCGATACGGCGGCAGGGACACCAACGATCACAGCTACGGTAGGCGGTATTGGTTCAGCCACGCAGCAGGAAACCGTCAGCCCGGCGGCCACCAGCGAGGTTGTCTTTACCACCGCGCCGCAAACGCTGACTGCGGGCGTGGCCTCCGGCACGATAACGATCGCCCTGGAAGACGCCTTCGGCAATCTGATCGATGCGACGGGCGCGCTGGCGGTGAACGTGAGCACGACGTCTTCCAAGGGGGCCTTCACGCCGCATTCGCCGCTGACCATTCCGGCGGGCTCGGCAACGGTCAGCTTCCAGTACACGGACACCGCCGCGGGAACGCCTACTCTCACGGCGACGATCAGCGGCGTCGGGTCGGCGACGCAAAAGGAAATCGTCAGCCCGGCGGTGGCCAGTCAAGTCGTCTTCACGACCGCGCCGCAGACGCTGACCGCGGGCGTCGCCTCCGGCACGATGACGATCGCGCTGGAGGACACGTTTGGCAATTTGGTCGATGTGAACACCGCTCTCGCGGTGAATGTGAACTCGACTTCCGCCAAGGCGCTTCGCGCCGCAGTCGCCGCTGACTATTCCGGCCGGGGCCGCCACGGTCAGCTTCCAGTATACGGATACCGCCGCCGGATCACCGACCATCACCGCAACGATCAGCGGCGTCGGGTCGGCGACGCAAAAGGAAACCGTCAACCCGGCCGCTGCCAGCCAACTCGCGTTCACTACGTCGCCGCAGACGCTTACCGCGGGCGTCGCCTCCGGCACGATCACCCTCGCGTTGGAGGATTCGTTCGGCAATCTGATCAATGCGGCGAGCGCTGTAACGGTGAATCTGAACAGCACATCGAGCAAAAGCACATTCGCCCCCACGTCGCCGCTGACGATTCCCGCCGGGGCCGGCACGGTCAGCTTCCAATACACGGATGCGGCGGCTGGAACGCCCGTCATCACCGCCGCGGTGACCGGCTTGCCGGCGACCACGCAGCAGGAGACCGTCATTCCGGCCGCGGCCAGCCAACTGGTGTTTACCACAGCGCCGCAAACCCTCACCGCGGGCGTCGAGTCGGGCACGATCACCGTTGCGATGGTGGACGCCTTCGACAATCGGGTCGATGCGGCGAACGCCCTCGCAGTGCATCTGAGCAGCAGCTCCAGTACCGGCACGTTCACTCCGGCGCCGCCCTTGACGATTCCGGCCGGCGCCAACAGCGTCAGCTTCCAATACTCCGATTCGTCGGAAGGGACGCCCACGCTGACCGTTTCGGCAAGCGGCCTAACGCCGGCAACCCAGAAGGAGACCGTCAATCCGGCGGCGGCCAGCCACCTGGCCTTCAGCACCGCGCCGCAGACTTTGACAGCGGGCGCCACCTCCGGCACGATTACGGTCGCCTTGGAGGATTCCCTCGGTAATCCCGTCGACACAAGCAGCGCCCTGACTGTGAGCCTGAGCACCACGTCGAGCAAGGGGACGTTCACACCTACATCCCCGCTGACGATTCCCGCCGGCGCCAGCTCGGTCAGCTTCAAGTATACGGACACGTTGGCCGGGACCCCGACTATTACGGTCGCCGGCGGCGGAGTCGCGTCCGCCACGCAGCAGGAAACGATCAACGCAGCGCAGCGGAGTCAACTGGCGTTCACCACCGCGCCGCAGACGCTCACCGCGGGCGTTGCCTCCGGCACGATTACCGTCGCGCTGGAGGATTCGTTCGGCAATCCGATTGACTCAAGCAGCCCGTTGATAGTTAGCCTGAGCACGACATCCGCGGCCGGTGCGTTTGCGCCGTCGTCGCCGCTGACGATTCCCGCCGGCCAGGCCACGATCAGCTTCCAATACACGGATACCTCGGCCGGCACGCCCAGGATTACGGCCACGGCCGCCGGCGTCGCCTCGGCCGCGCAGCAGGAAACCGTCAATGCGGCGGAAGTCAACCACTTGGCCTTTACGACCGCGCCGCAGACGCTCACTGCCGGAGTCGCATCGAGCACGATCACGGTCGCCCTGGAAGACGCCTTCGGCAACCTAGTCGCGCTTTCCGGCGCTGGCGGTTACGCTGAGCACGACATCCGCCAAAGGCACGTTTGCACCTGCCGGTTCTCTGACGATTCCCGCAGGCGCGAGCACGGCAAGTTTCCGCTACACCGACAGCTCCGCGGGCACCCCCGTGCTCACGGCGATGAGCGTCAGCCCCGCGGACGGACAGCAGTTGGTCGGCGCCACGCAGCAGGAGACCGTCGTCCCAGCGGCGGCCAGCCGCCTCGTCTTCACGACTACGCCGCAAACGCTTACCGCCGACGTTCCATCGAGCACGATCAGCCTGGCGTTGGAAGACTCCTTCGGCAATCCTGTCGATGCTGCAAGCGCGGTGACGGTGACCTTGACCACGACCTCCAGTGCGGGCACGTTCGCACGGCTTCGCCGGTGTCGATCGCGGCCGGCGCCGCCACCGTCAGCTTCCGCTATACCGATACGGCAGCCGGAACACCCGTGCTCACTGCGTCAATCGCGGGTATTCCGTCGGTCACTCAGCAAGAGACCGTCGTGCCGGCCGCCGCCAGCCGATTGGTGTTCAGCACTGCGCCGCAGACGCTCACCGCGGGCGTCGCCTCGGGCACGATCACCGCCGCGTTGGAAGATGCCTTCGGCAATCACGTCGATGCGGGCGTTCCAGTAGGTGTCAGCCTGAGCACAACATCGGGCACAGGTACGTTTACACCCGCGTCTCCGCTGACGATTCTCGCCGGCGCTAGCACGGTCAACTTCCAGTACACCGATGACACGGCGGGAGCGCCCACTATCACCGTGGCTTCAACCGGCCTCGCATCGGCCGCGCAGCAGGAAACCGTCAACCCGGCCGCGGCCGGCCACTTGGCCTTCTTAACCGCGCCGCAAACGTTGACCGCCGGAGTCGCTTCGGGCACGATTACCGTGGCATTGGAGGATGCCTTCGGCAATCTGGTCAAAGCGAGCAGTTCCGTGACCGCCAGCCTGAGCACGACTTCCAGCGGCGGCTCATTCACGCCCGTATCGCCCTTGACGATTCCCGCCGGCAGCAGCAGCGTAAGCTTCCACTACACCGACGACACATCGGGAACGCCCACGCTCACCGTCTCCGCCGGCAGTGTCTCCTCCGCCACGCAGCAGGAAAATGTCAACCCGGCAGCCGCGAGCCGCGTGGTCTTCACGACCGCGCCGCAGAGTTTGACCGTCGGGACCGCCTCCGGCACGATGACGGTGGCATTGAGAGACGCCTTCGGCAACGCGGTGCAAGCGGCCAGCCCGTTGACGGTCAACCTGACCACAACGTCTGGCAAGGGCTCGTTCTCGCCCAATACGCCGGTAACGATTCCCGCGGGCGTCAGCACGGTGAGCTTCCAGTACACCGACGACTCGGTGGGCACGCCTACGCTTACTGCCGCGGCGGGCACTCTTACTTCCGCGACACAGCAGGAAACAGTCAGCCCCGCCGCAGCCAGCCAACTCGTCTTCACCACCGCGCCGCAAACGCTGACTACCGGCGTTGCTTCCGGCACGATCACGGTCGGCCTGGAAGACGCCTTCGGAAATTCCGTCAAGGCCACCGCCGCCACGATAGTCAGTTTGGACACGACTTCCGGCACTGGCACATTCGCGCCTGTGTCGCCATTGTCCATTCCGGCCGGCAGCGGCAGCGTCAGCTTCCGTTATACCGACACGTCTTCCGCGCTGCCGGTCCTCTCGGCCTCGGCAAGCGGCCTCTCCCTCGCTACCCAGCAGGAAATCGTCAACCCGGCCCCCGCCAGCCGTCTGGCCTTCACGACGGGTCCGCAGACATTGACGGCCGGCACGCAGTCGGGCACGATCACCGTCGAACTAGAGGACGCTTCGGGAGAGCCGGTCGATGCGACAAGCGCCGTCACGCTGACCTTGAGCACAACGTCTACAGCAGGGACGTTTACGCCTTCCTCGCCTCTCACCATTCCGGCGGGGGCCGACTCGGTCAGCTTCACCTACACGGATACAAAGGCCGGAACGCCCACGCTGACGGTTTCGGCCGCCGGATTGACTCTGGCCACGCAGCAAGAGACCGTTGTTGCCGCTGCGGCAACTCAAGTGATCTTCACGACCGCGCCGCAAACTATCGTTGCGGGCGTCGCCTCGCAGCCGATCACCGTCGCCCTGGCCGACCGCTTCGGCAACCTTGCCACGGCCGGCAGTGTGGTGACGGTCAGCCTGACCACGACCTCCAACGGCGGCACGTTCGTTCCCATTTCCCCGCTGACCATTCCGCCCGGCGCAAGCGCGACGAGCTTCACCTACACGGACACAGTCGTGGGAACGCCGACGATCACCGCATCGGCGAGCGAGCTGGCGCCAGCGCCCAGCAATTCACCGTCGTCGCGCCGGCCACGTCCTCGCTTTCCGGCTACGTCTACGCCGATGCCAACAACAGCGGGCAACGGTTAGTGTCCGCGGGGGTTTACAAGACAGGGATTCCCAACGTCGCGATCACGCTCGTGCCGTCCAATTCCTCGATGCCGCAAGAGACCACGCTGACGCAAGCCAACGGCTATTACCAGTTCACCTCCCTGCCGGCGGGCACGTACACCCTCGTGGAAACCCAGCCGATCCAGTACCTCAGCGGCGGCAAAGACACCGCCGGCAGTCTCGGCGGCCAAGGATCGACCAGCGACAGCATCAGCCAGATCAAGCTGGCGGCCGGGCAGAAGGGCACGGAATACGACTTCGGCGAATACCTGCTCACGCAGGCTTATCTTTCCAAGCGGCTGGCCCTCGCTTCCACGCCAACCACGGCCGCGCCGCAACTGCTCACGTCGCCGCCCGTCGTTGCATTGGGCGGCACGACTACCAACTACACGACCTCCTCGATCGGCGGCTCGGCCGTCAACATCGCGCCGTCGGCCACGATTACCGAGGGGACTGGGTCCGGCGATTTGGCCTCGATGACGCTGACCATCACCGACCTTAAGGACGGGAGCCTGGAGGCCCTCGTCATTCCGGGCCAGAAGCTGGGAACGCCGTCCCAACCCCTGTCTCTTGCCGCCCCTTTGTCCAGCAAGATAACGGCGGCGTATTCGTCCGCTACCGGCACGCTGACCCTGTCGGGCGTCGACTCGGCGAGCGATTACCAAAGCGTGCTGCGATCGATCCAGCACGTCGACAACGCCGCGTCGCCCGATCCCAGCGCACGGGCGATCACCGTGGTGGCCTACGACGCGATTTCCTCCAGCAGCCCGGCGACATCCACGGTCAACGATCCTCCCGGCCCGGCTAAAAGCTCGAATGTCAAGAGCCAAACGACGAATGCGGCGTTCGGCGTTCAGCCTTCGTCATTGACGGCGGCTACCGTCGTCCCCACCAAGCAACTCACCGCGAGTCTCGTCGACAAGGTCTTGGCAAGCGTTAAGAACTGGTGGGACGTGTAAGGATGAGGGATGAGGGAGGAAAGATAAGTGACAATGGATTAACGATGATGGAAGATGGTGTTTCATCTCTCATCCTTCATCTTTCATCCCTCATCTCAATTCTTCGCTACCGCCGCGCCCGAGCTCGCCGCGCGGGCGTAGCAGATCGCCAGCCAGCCGTTTTCTGATATGATTTCCTGCGGCGT
The DNA here is from genome assembly GCA_963780045.1 of uncultured Planctomycetia bacterium. Classification (GTDB taxonomy): domain Bacteria; phylum Planctomycetota; class Planctomycetia; order Pirellulales; family Thermoguttaceae; genus JANXQG01. Next base: position 1,576,103 of record CAVZZZ010000001.1, read on the forward strand.
CCATTGCCCCGTGGCGGCCAGTTTGCCCTCCGCGAACCGGAATCCGTTAAGTTTCATCTGGGGCTTGAACAGTTTGCCGAATTTCGACTGCAATGCCGTATAGATCGCTTGCTGCCGCAACGATCGCCGAGTCCCCGGCTTTTGGCCGAAACCGTAGATCAGCAGATCGCCCTGCCGCACGGCCTTGTAGCCGTCCGGCGTCTTCTCAAACTTGTAGTTGGCGGTAATGTTCATGCCCGGCTGCTTGCGGTCGCCAGTGTAATATTCCTGGCCGCGGAGCGTGACCGAGAATCCGTTGTCGGCGAAACTGACGGTGATCGGCGGCACGCGCGGAATTTGCTCCGGCGGAAAAACGATCGTGAACGGCTCCTGGTTCGACTCGGGTTTGAGTTCATCGGGCACTTTGCCGGTCAGCCCAACCGCCCAGCGCTGCACCATCTCGTCCGTCAGCCTCATGCCGGTGAGCACGTTCTCGGTCGCGTTGTTGATTGCCGACTCGTGAACGCAAACGGCGATGACCGCTTCGCGACCCGCAAGCGGGTGCCCCGCGCTGTCCGCCTGGCAGGCAAGCTGCGGCGGAGAAGTTGCGCCGCCAATCCCGCATCGGTCATCGTTTGCCCGTCGATCGCCACCGCCCACGGCAGCGTGGAGAATGTCAGTACTTGCGGATATGCCCGCCGTTCCTCCAAGGGGCTTTTGACTTTCGTCTGGAAGCGTTCGTTGGCTTGGGCGACGCTCGGAGCGGCCTGTGCATCGATCCGCGCGTCCAACCGGGCCGAGGCGTGCTGTCCGGCGATAGCTTCCGCTTCGCCTTTCTGCTTGCCCGCTCGCCGCCAGGCGATGTTTTCCACAATGCGGCGGCCCTTGATGGATACAATGTTGTCGATCGTGGTGCATGTCTGCGCGACAGCCACGGTAGGCAGGTCGTGCAATCCGGCCCCGTCAATCCAGAACCGCTTGGCGGCGGAGAGGCACGTCTGGCCCGTAGTGTAGATGCAGACGGGACCGTTTCGGCCGACGCTGCTGCTGTAGTTCACGCCGCGCATCACCGCGTCGAACGTGGCGAAACGGGCAGCGGTCTCGGCATCGGCGCCCAATGCGGCGCTCGTTTGGCCCACGGTGCGTCCCGTGCCGTTGATATAGGTGCCCAGGATCACGTCCTGGATCGGGGCCACATCGTCCACCGGCCCGCCGATGCCCATGTCGAGCACTTGTTTTCCGATGCGAACGCCGAAGTTCGGCTTGTCGAATCGCTGGCGGACATTCTTGACCGACTCCGGCGCCTGCCGGAAACGATCGAGCCAGAGCACGTCGTCGGCGATCTTGCGAGTCTGCTCCGTTGTCGGGCGGTCACCGACGGCGGCCTCCTCCTGCGTCAAGGCGAGAATGTGCTCCTTGCCGCCGGCCGGCAGATTGGGGTCCGGCACGGCCACGAACAGATAGTTCCCCAGCGCGCTTCGCAAGTCGGCAAACGGCTTCAATTCCAAGCCGTCGTAGCCTGCCCCTAGTTTTTCCAACTCATCTACCAGCACCGCCGGATCGGGCTTGGACTTCTGCAACTCGGCTTGGGCGGTGGGCCAAGAGAGATACGTCTTCCAACCCTCGGCCGACTCGCCCGCGCGGGCAAAGCGCTGGTCAAGCGCGGCCGCGGCCGTCCTGAGTTGCGCGAGATTGTCCTGCGCGTCGGCTTCGGTTAACGGCCGAAACTGCGGCGCGGATGCGGTCGATGGCTGCTGGGCCTCGCTCGAAATCGGGTTTCCCAGGGCAACTAAAGCCGTCGCGGCCAAGAAGGTCCATCTTGCACATAACATACGTTCGCTCCTTCTGTTGTTTCGTGGATGTGCGCGGCCGCCAAGCCTGTGCAGATCAGTTCTCGGACCTTCTTGTCCTACCGGATCGGGCGACTGGCGGGCTTAAATGCCCTTGGATACCCGGTCTCCCGGCCCTTCCCTTGTTCCCTGGCCAGCGCCTTCTACTTGATCGAAAAAAACTGCAAAGCTCACACGGTTTGACCAATCTAGCACGTCTGAAGCAGGTTCACAACAGGATTCTCGGGCCGGTGGGCACGCAAAATTGGAAACTTTTTGGCCCACGCGGGGTTGAAAACTCTAGCTCTGACGCACCCTTCCCTTTCTAGAAACTGGGTGCGGGAAGTCCGTTTTACTCTGGTAATCACCCCATCCGGTTTGGGACGTGATGCCCCTTTATTGTCTCTTGGAAGGAGATCTTGAATGCTTAGTTTACAAGTAATGATTGCTGGGCTGGTCGCGCTGGCCACGACGGCTCCAGCAACGTCCCAGCCGCCGCACGGCGGGTCGCGAACTGCGCCGGCCCGTGTGGCTTCCGTATTTAAACAACTCGACAAAGACAACGACGGTTTTTTGAGCGAGCAAGAATTCCTCGCCAGCCCGCTTTGCGCGAATGAAGAAGTGGGTAAGGATCTCTTCAAACGCATCGATGCCAATCACGATGGCAAGATCAGTTTGCCCGAGTTGAGATCTGCCTACGCCAGGATGCAGGGCGGGCACAAGACGGCCGCCGGGCAGTCCGATCAGGTGTTGACCGCCGTTGACGGCGGTTCTGACCAGGATGAACCCAGGCCGAACACGCGCCGCGGCCCCGGTCCCGGCCCGATGGGCCCCGGTGGCCGCGGTTTCGGAGGCGCTGGCGGTAGCGGATTCGGCGGCGGAGGATCCGGCGGCGGTCCCGGCCCGATGGGTCCCGGAGGGGCTGGCGGTGGATTCGGCGGTGGAGGATCGGGCGGCGGTTTCGGTGCTGGTCCCGGTCCGATGGGTGCCGGAGGCGCTGGCGGAGGCGGAGGATTCGGCGGCGGCGGTGGATTCGGCGGTGGCGGTTTCCGTGCTGGTCCCGGCGCCGGTCCGATGGGCCTCGGCCCTGGAATGCAAGGCCCTGGCGGCCGTGGATTCGGAGGCGCTGGCAGTAGCGGTGGCGGGTTCGCTGGCGGCGGCCGGTACGGCGGCGGTGGCGGTGGCGGATTCGCTGGCGGAGGGTTCGGCGGCGGTTTCCGCGCCGGTCCTGGTCCCGGCGGGGCACCTGCGGAGCGGCTCGGCGGACAGTTCTTTTGGTTCAACAACGGCGGCGCGGGTCCGCGCGGCGCGGCAGTAGCCGGCAGGACTGCTTCTCACCGCAACCAGGCCAACGTCGGCAAGAGGCCCGGTAAGAAGGCTGCCAAGAAAGCCAAAGCGAACCGGCACGGAAAGGTCGCCAAGCGCGACAAGCCCGCCAGGCACGGGAAGAATATTGCCAAACGCGGCCAGGGCAGGTCCGCAAGAGGCGGCCATGGCCGCTCCGCGATGCGCCGTCCGGCAATGGGGCGCCGTGGTTATGGTCGTGCGCCCATGGGTCGCGGAACGGCCAGACTACCAATTTCCCCAGTGCGCAGGCATGCCGCCGTGGTTATGGTCGTGCGCCCATGGGTCGCGGGGCTTTTGCTCGGCGGGGCTACGGCCGTCCCGGAATGAGACGTCCTGGCTACGGCCGTCCAAGAATGGGAGGCTACGGCACGGGCCATTCGCGTTATGGTCGTCCCGGTATGGGGCGACCCGGCAACGGCCGTCGCGGCATGGGAGGCTACGGCACTGGCCACTCGCGCAATGGACGTCCCGGCATGGGTCGCCAGGGTTATGGACGTCCCGGCATGGGCCGTCAAGGACGAGGTCGCGGCGCGATGCAGCGCGGCCGGCAACGCCAGCGCGGCAGACCTTCCGCCAGAGGTCCGCAAGATCGCAGTCGCCCAGGCCGAGGACAGCAGGCCGGTGGTCCGCAGCAGGGCCGTCGTCCGCAAGCGAGCGGTCCGCAGGCTCGTGGCGAGCAAAGCTTCGGCCCCCAGGATTTCGGCCATCGCGGCGGTTTTGAAGGCTTCGGCCCGCAGGGTCGTGGCTCGCAAGGCGGCTTCGGCGGCGGTTTCGGCAGTGGTCAACAGGGCCGTGGCCCGCAAGGCTTCGGCCCCGGTGGGCCGGGCTTCGGTCCCGGCCCGCAAGGCGGCGGTCCGGGTGGGCGCGGCGGTCGCAACCTCCGCGAAAGCCAGCGCGGTCCGCAAGGCCCTGGTCCCGCCCGTCGCCCCGGTCCCGGCCGGCGCTCTGGTCCTGCTCAGGACGAGGATGTCGACATTTGACGCCGAAAAGCACTGGTAACCTCTCTGGGCCGCTGGAAGACACCACTTCCAGCGGCCCGGTTGTTTTCTTGGGCTATGCTTAACTACAATAGCCGCATGGACTCCGAAACGGCCCATGCGCCAACAAGTGCCGACGAGCAGTTTCTGGCCATTAAGGTGGTGATGATGCCCGCCGACACGAACCCGCAGGGCACGATCTTCGGCGGCGTCGTCCTCAGCCACCTCGATTTGGCGGGATCGGTGGCGCACAGCACGAGATTCGCCTGGCGGGATGGCCGCGACAGCAGATGATGCTCGTCGGCATGGATCGCGTGGAGTTCCATCGGCCGGTCCACGTGGGCGACATCGTCAGCTTTCGGACCGCCTTGAAACGAGTCGGACGGACCTCGATCACCATCCACGTCGCGGTCGAGGCCGACCGGAAGGGCGAACTGGTCCAGGTTACCGAGGCCGATGTTACCTACGTGGCCGTGGAGTTGGTTGACGGCGTTCGTCGCCCGGTGCCCATCCGCGGGAGTAGCAAGTCCTGAGATCTGAGTCCTGATGACTCAAGCCTAAAGCCTCAAGCCTAACGAAAGCAAGAACCATGAACGTACTGGTCATTGATGTCGGGGGAAGTCACGTTAAGCTCTTGGCCGGCGGACAGACCGAGATCACGAAGCTTCCGTCCGGACCCGATCTCACGCCGCAGCGCCTGGTCGAAATCGTCAACCAGGCGGACAAAGACTGGAAGTACGACGCCGTCTCCATCGGCTGGCCCGGCCCGATCGTCGACGGCAAGCCGGCCCGCGAACCTTGGAACCTGGGCCCCGGCTGGGTCGGCTTCGATTTTGCCGCCGCGATGGGCAAGCCGGTGAAACTGGTGAACGATGCCGCCATGCAGGCGCTGGGCAGCTATGAAGGCGGCCGGATGCTCTTTCTCGGCCTGGGCACCGGGCTTGGCTCGGCGCTTGTCTTGGATGCCAAGACGGTCGTGCCGCTGGAGCTTGCGCATCTGCCCTATCGCAAGCGCCGCACGTTCGAGGACCATGTCGGCCAGCGGGGCCTGGACCGTTACGGCAAAAAGCGCTGGCGGGAGTTTGTGGCCGACGTTTCCAAACGGCTCCGCATGGCGCTGGTGGCCGACTACGTAGTGTTGGGCGGCGGCAATTCGCGTCTTATCAAGGAAGTTCCGCCCGACACCCGCTTGGGAAAAAACACCAACGCCTTCATCGGCGGTTTTCGCCTCTGGGACGAGAACTATGCCGTCCCGGAGAAAAAGCCGGTCTCCGACTCCTGACCTGTGACTTCAGGGATGTCAGTGCCTATCAAGGGCCACACGGAGGTGGATTGAATGTTGCCTATATCCACGGTGAGGAGGATGGCACTGTGACGTTCGTGGCTGTGACGCCCAAGTGATTGTCAGCGGGCCGGCGCATCTGTCAGGCACTCGCATCGCGCTGACTTGATTGCAGTGGTATCCGTGAACGGTGTTTGCAATAGCACACCCTCGGTAATTCACCTCTTGCCGATTCGAAATACGGACGCCTCGCAGCTTCACGCGTCGGCAGAGTTCACGCCGATCGCAAAAATGGGGACGCGCCCGCATCACGATTGCCAACGGTTCCGTCACCAGTAAAATGATAGTGCTTTGACAGTGCTGCGAACAAATGCTTCACTTCAACATTCCGTTCCTTCTCGCTATGGGCGGCGGTCCAATTGACTCTTGGGAGAAACTCATAGCCCATATAGTAGTCTTTGGACTTATGCTTTTGGCGTTCCTGTCGGTGCCCGCTGCAATAGCCGCCTTTGTGCTAATCGTAACCAGGCGGAGGGACGAACCAACGGCTCTTGAAGGAAGACTAGCCGAAACGGGAATGAAAACCGCACATCCAAAACGCCGATGGTTTCAATTCGGTCTGCGAGGAATTCTCTTTGTTAGTTTGCTCGGATTGTCGTTCGGGCTATTGCGGAAAGCATACTTGGTTTCTGATCCCGATGAGCGTTTTGACCTTCAGTGGCTGATCTTGGGATTGTGTGTACTTGGTGGGACGCTCGGCTTTACCATCGAGCCCGGTGCGATCCGCGCCGCAGTGGAGTGGTCTGGTTGCTAATATCCATCTTCCTGGGGTTTCTCTTGGCGCTTTGCGTTGTGGCTTTGACTGCGAGGTAGCCCCTTATTCACCCCGTCCACTCAGGGGATTGGCCGATTTACACGCTATACGACGAACAACACAACTGCCCGGAGAGGTTGCTCATGAAATCCAAAACCCCGTGTTGCGTATCCGTCGTCGTTTATTTCGCGCTGCAGTTTTCGTCCCCCGTCCGCGCAGAGGTCACCGACGCCCCTGATGCGAAGGTTGCCAATATTCCAGTGAACTACACTGAGGCGAAGGTCGGGGCTTACGTGCTCCCGGATCCGTTGAAGCTTGCCAGCGGCGAACCGGTGCGCGACGCCACCACGTGGACGCAGAAGCGCCGCCCTGAATTAATCGACTATTACCGGAAAGAGATCTATGGAAGGATTCCCGAGACGGCGCCGAAGGCAATATGGCAGGTCGTCAGCAGCGATCCCCGCGCTGGGCGGCCTGGCAACCATGAAGCAATTGGCCGGCCACATGGGCAGTCCGCAAGGCCCGGCGATCGCGGTGACATTGTACATGCCAAATGCCGCGGCCAAGCCCGTTCCGGCGCTGGTGAGCATCACGTTCAATTTCGCCGGTTTGCGAGGCCGCGGGCGCGGACCAGCCTCAACGAACACTGCGCCGGCTAAAGCCGGTACTACGAACGCAGCGAATGCGCAAGTCAGCGGCGGCACTGCTTCAACGAATGTCCCCGGCCGCGGCGGGTTCGGCTCGCGAGGCACGCCGCTGGAGTTGATTTCCAACCACTTCGCGTACGCCAGCATCATCTACAACAGCATTGAGACAGATGCCCAGGGTCAAACGAACGTCAATCTCGCCCGCAAGCTCGCGCTGGCGCCGGGACAAACCGTCCCGGCAGCGGATCAATGGGGCGCCATCGCCGCCTGGGCCTGGGGCATCAGCCGCTTCGTGGACTACCTGGAAACAGAACATGCGGTGGACGCCAAACGTGTTGCGATCACGGGCGTTTCGCGGCTGGGCAAGACGGTGCTCTGGGCGGGCGCCAACGACCCGCGGATCGCGCTGGTCATTGCCAGTTGTTCAGGCGAAGGCGGCGCGGCTCTGGCCCGTCGTGATTACGGCGAGACGATTGCTCATCTCGTGGCGCCAAGCCGTTATCCCTATCAATTCGCCGGCAATTACGCCAAGTACGGCCCCGATCCAAACAAACTGGCAGTGGACACGCATTGCCTGATTGCGCTCGATGGCGCCCCGGCCCGTATTGCTGCAAACCGGCAACACGGACCGCTGGTCCGACCCGAAAGGCGAATTCCTTGCCGCAGTGGCGGCCCGGCCCGTGTTCGAGTTGCTCGGCAAAAAGGGGCCTCAGACCGACCAGTTTCCAGCCGCCGGCCGGTTCGTAGGCGACACGCTCGGCTATTACATGCACGAAGGCGGACACGGCACGGTTCCGTCCGATTGGGACGTGTTCCTGAAGTTCATGAAAACGCGATTGAAGCCTGGAACATAAGACACTCACGACCTCACTTCGCCGACGACAAAAGCCAACGGCGTGGCCCGACCGTCTATCCTCACCGAGTCCAGCGATTACTGGCAGCCGCGAGCGGATATCGAGCATCGTCGTCGGCGAGCAAGTAGAAGTAAACCGGTTGTCAGCAGGAGCAAGGTGCTCGGCTCCGGCACGGGCGACGGCGTAACCGCGGCAGACAGGTCCGATGACGGCGCTATGGGGGCGAACGACTCGGTGTTGCCGATGGTCAAACTCGTCCCGTCGGCGACGGCTTCGTTGTTGGTCAGAATCAGCATGCCGCCGGCAACGGTTGTGCCTCCGAGGTATCCGTTGGTGCCACTAAGGACCAAGCGGCCGTTGCCGGAAAGGGTGAGCCCCGCCTGGACGCCCGCCGCCTGGCCGACGTTGCCGGCAAGGTCCAGGACGGCTGCGCCTGATTCGGCGACCACCAAATTGCCGGCCAGCACAAGGGCGCGGAAATCGTGCTGGTGCCGCCGAGGACCGCGATCGAGGCCCCGGCCGATGTGCCCAGGCAGAGCGATCCACCACTGACCGAGCCCGTCGATAGCGTGTAGCCCTTGCTGCCCGTATCGTCGAACACCAAGGCACCGGCCGACTGGTAGCCGTCCAGCGTCACCGTGATGGGTGCGGCGGGCGTGCCGGCGAACGTCAGCGTGCCGCTTGAGGGGACCGTCGCGGGCAACCAATTGCTGCCGCTGGCCCAGCTTGCCGTGCCGGCAGTAGTGTTCCAAGTGCCGCTGCTCACCGCGGTCGAGTTTCCGAAGAGGTTATAGTCGCTTCCGCCGGTTGCAGTTACCCTCAGCCCGGAAGTGTTCAGGTTGGAGACGTAATAAATATCCGCGCCGTAGCTGCCGGAAAGGCTGACGTTGGAAAAGGAGATGCCGTCGATGTTTCGTGGCGGATCGCCGCCGTTGGCCGGTTGGCTGTCGAGCCCGTAGATAATTGCGGCATTCTGCGAAGCGCCCGTCGCGGTTATTCCGCTGTAGGAGATATTGTCGAAAAAAGGTTCGAGGGCCGTGTTGTTCTCCTGGTTGACGGTGACGAGGGTCTCGCCGGGATTCGTGAGATTGTACATCTGGCTCGGGCTGCGCTGCGCCGAGCCGTACTTGTCGCCATTTTGGTACCAGCTATTGATAATGATCGGCGTGCCGACGTTAGTCATGGTGATGTTGGAAAAACTCAAATTGGAGACGATGCCGCCTTGTCCCGCGCCGGCCTTAAGACGGATGCCGTTGGTCGTGCCGTTGAGCGTGCAACCGGTGACGGTCATGCCATTGAGGTTCGCATTGGTTTGTCCGCCAATCGAGATGCCGTGCCCCTCGCCAATGACGCAGTTCTTGATTGTGACATCGGACGTGTAAGTACTGCCCGGCTTGGCGCAAATGTCGTCGTCGCCGTCGTTGATGTTGCAGCCTTGAATCAGGAAGTGACTGCCGGAATAGTCGAGGCCGTCGGTATTGCTGAGATACCCGCCGGTTTGCGCGACCGTGTAGTTGTCGTTGATGTCGACGTTGCTGACGGTCACATTCGTGTCCCCTTCCAAGACCAGGTGTTCGTGCGACGAGTTGGCGACGGTAACGCCGCTGACGAGAAGATTGCTCGCGCTGGTGATCAACACCAGGTTATTGGACGAGGTCGCTGTGGCATGACCGTCGATGGTGCCGCTGCCCGAGATTTCCATGTCGTGTGTGCCGGCATTGGTGATGAGCGTGCTGCCCGGCGAGGCATTCTGGATCGTGGCCCCGGCCGCGAGTTGCAGGTCGATGCTATTGTAGAGCGTCAGCTCATTGCAGACATAAATTCCCGCCGGCACGATGACAGTGCCGCCGTGTGCCGAGGAGTTTCTGGCGGCGTTGATCTCGGCCATCACGTTCGCGGTATCGGTTGTGGTGTTGCCGGTTGCGGCGGCGACGGTGTACGTTCCGGCGGGTATTGTCGGCAAGACAGGGTCGGCAAGACAGCGCTGCCCGAGCGCCAGCGACAAGACAACAGCGCCGCACGGCAAAAGGTTCAAAAAAACCGATCGCCGCAATTCGGCACTGACCTTGGGAAACGTCAAGGTTGCGAAAAATCAATTCATCTGCGTTGGCAACCGCCTATAGTCCATTCTAACAGAACGGACCTACTTCCGCCGGCGGAGATAGACGGCCGCGCCGGCAAGCGCCGCCAGCGCCAACATCAGCGTCCCCGGTTCGGGCACCGGCGTGGCCCCGCCACCTGCGGCCGGCACGAGCGTGCCAAAGGCCGAGGCGTTGCCGACGATCAAGCTCTCCCCGTCGGCAACCGCCTCGTTGTTGGTCAAGATCACGGTCCCGTCGGGCACGTAGAGGCCGCCGGAGAAGGTATTGTCCGTGCCGCTGAGAATCAGCGTGCCCGGTCCGACGTTCGCAACGGCGCCGCTGCCGCTGATGGTGGAACTGACGGCGCCGGTCTGGCCGTTGGAAATGTTGAATGCGTCCTGGTCGCCGGTGCCGGAGACGACGAGACTAGGCACGCTCACGTTGAGGCTGCCGCCGGAAAGGTTGCCGATCGTGCCGCGGTTGAGATTGACTTGCGAAATCACGTTCAGCGTGCCCGATGCGACCGCGGAGATGGGGCCTTCCTGGATCGTGGCGGAGTAGAGGAAAGCGCCGCCGTTGAGTGTGACCTCGGCATCCAGTGTGCCAGTGCCGCCGTTCACCCCGAATACGTAGCTGTTTGTCGCCAGAGTGATCGCCGTGACGTCGGCCGTGCCGCCCGTGAGAGTGAACGACCCGGTATCGGCGATATTGTACACCTCGCCAGTCGATCCGCCGCTGGTGATCACCCCGATGGTCATGCTGCCCGCGGAAAGCGCGCCTGCTCCCATTTGCAGGCTCGAATTGATGGTCATGCCGCGAGTAGTGCCTCTGGTGGTGGTGTCCACGCCGATGGTCACGGTTCCCAACTGGGCGTAGAGCGTGCCGAGCGTGGTATCGAGAGTGTCGGTCGCGATGTCGGTAAGATTGCCGGAGTCGTGGTCGCCGATGTTGAGGGTCGCCGTGCTCGCGCCGCCGGCCGCGCCTGTGATCGTCAGCACGGGGTTCACGAGGCCGGGGGAGAATTCGATCGCGCCTTCGGCGCGGCGTGCGCTGGTTCCCACGTTGATCGTGTTGACGCTCAACGTCGACGACGCGCCCAAATTGAGCGTGTTCGAAGGGATGGTGTTTTGCGTCGAGTTGGTGCCGACGTCCAAATTCGCGGCCGTGATCGCGTCGGTGCCGCTGGAAAGCGTCACCGTGACCGCGGTCGGTGTGTTGCCGCTGTCGCCGGTCCCAGCCGGGTTCACTTGCAGCGTGCCCGTCGGATTGTTGTACGTGAAGGCACCCACGCTGGCCATGTTCACGGTGAGAAACGTGGCCGCGGTCGTGGCGGGCACAAAGGCGAGGTTCGCCGGCGAGCAGGTGAGCGACGATCCGGTCGTGCCAGAAATTGTCGTCAAAGTGTTATCGCCAAAGGTTATGTTGGCTGAGGTTTGGGCGTTGGCGTTGATGGCGAGGACGCTGGTGCCCGAAAAGTTGAGCGTGGTGACGCTGGGCAACGGAGTGCCGGTGAGCAGCGCCAGCGTGCCGCCGCCGATCGAGGTCGGCCCGCTGTAAAGGTTGGTCCCGCCGAGCGTCAACATGCCCGCGCCGATCTTGCTCAGCGCGAGCTGGCCGCCGCTGCCCGTGTTGTCTTCCAGGATACCGGAGAAGACGCTCGTGGCGTCGTTGTTGCCGACGGTGAGCGTGTTCGTGCCGGCACCGTTGTTGACGACCAGGTTCTTCGTCGATGCGGCTGGCTGCGAGAGTCCGTTGACGGTCGTGTCGTTGCCGTTGAGGTCCAGGACGGCCGAGTTGGCGGCGCCGGTGAAATCGACGTTGCCCGCGCCGGGGCCATTGGGAATAGCGTCCGTCGTGCCCATTTGCAGCGTACCCTGGGCGATCATGGTATCGCCGCCATAGCTGTTCTGCGCGCCGAGGTTCAGCGTGCCCGGCCCGGCTTTCGTCAGCGAGTAGCCGCTGCCGTTGTCGCTAATTGCGCCGCCGACAGTGAGAGTGTTGGCGGCGACAGTTACGGTGACGCTCGATCCGAGCGTGACCGCTCCCGTGCCGAGATTGAGGCTCTGCGATCCCAGGAAGGCGAAGCTCGTGTTGAAGTTCAGCGAGTTGCCCGCCAAGTTGACGCCCGCTACCGTGCTGTCGATGCTGCCGCCGCTGATGGCCAGCGAGCCAGACCCCAGGGCGCTGTTGTTGTTGATGACCAGCAGGCCGCCGTTGAGGTTGGTGCCGCCGCCGTAGCCATTGCTGCCGCTCAACGCGATCGTGCCCGGTCCGGGAAGGGTCAGGGAAAAGCCGTTGCCGCCATCGCTGATCGGACCGCCCACCGTCAGCGCGCCCGTGCCGGCGACGGTCACGGTCGGTGAGGTCCCCAATGTCACGGAGCCGGTTCCCAAGTCCAATGGGTTGCTACCGGCGAACGTGAAGTTGCTGTTCCAGGCTTGAGGTATGTTCCCAGCGAGCATCATGGCCGCGCCGCTGGTGTTGTTGAGCGAGCCGCCGGTGATGCTCAGAGTGCCGCTCCCCAGCGCGCCGGAGTTGCCCAGGTTCAACAGGCCGCCGCCCAGCGAAGTGCCGCCCGCGAAGCCGTTGTTGGTATTGATCGTCAGCGTGCCAGGGCCGGTCATGTTCAACGAAGTGGTGCCTACGATGGAGCCAGTACCGCTGAACGTGTAGGCGACGTTCGTATTGGCCACGGTAAGACTTCCCGGCGCTACGTTGCCGTTGATATTGACCGTCGTGGCAGTGCCGGGCGTATCGTTGAACGCGACGTTGTCGCCGCCGAAAAAGAAGTCGGCTGCGCTGCTGGAGAGGTTGTACCAACTCTTCGAGGCGCCGTTGTCCCAAGTATGGTTGCTGCCGCCGAGCCATTGCAAATTGGCGCTGAAGCCAGACACGGTCAGCGTCAAGGCCATCCCGCCCGAAGTGGCAAAAGTATACGCCTGACGGGCACTGGCGAAAGGCCCGCCCACGGCCAGATCGTGTATGCCGCCCGCCGCCAGGTTGTTGTACGTGAAGATCGTATAGGCGCCGTTGGCCAATTGGGCAGTCGGCTCAATGACGTCGGTGCCGGCCAGTGACAGCGCGCCGCCGCCCGTGACGACGACCGCGCTTCCTTGAGCCAGGGAAACGGTGCCGCCGTTGAGTGCAAGATTGCCGCTGATGGTCATCGAGCTGTTGCTGCCGCCAGTGATGCTAAGCAGGGCGCCGGTCACGTTCAGCGAGCCGTTGACGTCGGTCCCGCCCTGCGGCGTCGGCCCGGCCGCGAGCGTGCCGCTGGTGATGTTGTATCCAACGGGGTTGTAATTCGACACGTCGAGAGTCGCGCCTGGCGAGATCGCGGTGAGGCCGCTACCGAGCGTACCAGGCGCGGCCAAGGCCAATGTGCCGGTGATGAGGTTTGTCGGGCCGGTGTAGTTGTTCGCCGCGGCGAGCGTCTGCACCGTGTTGCCCTGGGCATTCAATGTTATCCCGGCTTTGCCGGTGATCGTTCCGGAGTAGGTCGCCGGAAATTGGAGCGTGAGAAAGAGGACGCCGCCGTTGGATGTGCTCGTGACGGTGCCGCCGCTGCCCGTCAGGCCGCCCGCAGTGACCGCTTGGCCGGCCAAGTCCACAACGCCGCCGGTGAGTTGCAACGGCGTAAAACCGCTTGGGGCGCCCAGGGCAGAGGGATTGCCCAGTTGCAGCGTGCCGCCGGAGACAGTAGTGCCACCGCCATAGCTGTTGGAACCTGAGAGCAGGACCAACCCCGGCCCGTTCATTGCCAGCACCGCGCCTCCACCGCCCAGCGCTGCGCTAGCAGTGCCGCTGACGAGCGTATAGCCCGATGCATTCAAGGAGGCTGCCGTGCCGCTATTGACGATGCTGCCGCCGGCCAGCGTGACCGCACTGATATTGGGGCTGTTGCCGCGGAGGTCCAAAACGCCGCCGTTCACGCCCAGGGTTCCGTTCAACGCGCCCAGCGCATTGGCGTTGCCCAACTGAAGCGTGCCGCCGTTGACCGTCGTGCCGCCGAAGTAGGTGCTGGCGCTGCCGCCGAGGACGAGCAGTCCCGGCCCGGCCATGGTCAAACTATATCCGTTGAAGTCGTCGCCAATACTGCCGTTGATCGTGGTGGGCGAATACACCTGGAGCGTCGTGTTGCCGCTAAGCGTACCGGCGCCGTTGAGCAAGAGCGAGCCGGTATAGGATCCCGCAAGCGCGCCGAAGGTGACGGTCGAACTCGCACCGTTGGTGCCCAGGTTGAACCCTGGCGTCGCCGTACTGTTGACGGCGTTGGAGCAGATCGTGCTGCCGCCGCTGAAGGTGACGGTGGCCGTCTGGTTGGCGGAGGGGCCCGTAATGGCGCCGAAGGCAAGCGTCCCGCCCTCGACCGTCAGCTTGCCGGAGTCGATGAATGAGCTGGTGGTTGCAAGCGCCATGCTGATCGTGGTCACATCGACCAGGCTGTTTGGATTGGGTCCCATAATGAAGGTGCCCGAACCACTGCCCTTGCCGCCGTTGTTGGCGGCGGCCCCGATGGTCAAGTTATTGATCATGGCGTTGACTTGGCCTCCGGAGAAATCCACCGTGCCGCCGGTAGCGTTTGCCGTGCTCTGGCTGTGGTCGCCAACGTCAAAGGTCGTCACGCGGCTGTTTCCGCCGCTGGCGCCGCGGATCGTTACGATCGGGGGCGTGGCGGCCGTCGAGGTGAAGAGCAAGGCGCCGTTCTGCTTGGCGTGGCCGACGTAAATCGTGTTCGAATTGATGGTGTTGGTGCCGGTACTCAAGAAGAGAGGGCTGATGTGGCCGGCGTTTGTGGCGGTATCGTTGTCGCCGATGTCGAGAGTCCCCGCGCTGGCGGTGGTGATGGAACTGCTGGTCGCCAACTGCAAGCTGCCGCCGTCGCTGCGAAATGTTCCGCCGCTGACGTCGGCGCCTACGTAAAAATTGGCGCCGTTAAACGTGAAACTGGCCAGCCCGCTCATGGATACGCCCTGCTCGAAGTTGGTGTCGTTGGTGCCGGTCGAGCCCGGTCCGACGATGAAGTTGGCGGCGGCGTTATTGACGACCAGCGCGCCGGCCCCCGCAATGCTCACCGAGCCGCCGGTGGCGGAGGACGTGATGCCGAAGGCGGTGCTGCCGAAAAGTACGCCGCCCGCGCCCGTGACCGACAATGTCGTTCCGGCATTGGGGATCGACAGGTTTTGGTCGTCGGTTGTTCCGAAATTCGCTCCCGAGCTGGCAAATGACAGTGAACTGATGTTGAAGCTCGAATCGACGGTGCTCGTGACAGTGCTGCCGGTGGTGCCGGTCGAGGTGTTGAAGAATATCGCGCCGCCGCCCACCGGACCCGCCGGACTCCAGTTGGCGTTGTCGGACCAGTTCAAATCGGTCCCGCTGGCCGCGGTCCACGTAAACGTGGCCGCGTTAGCGCACTCCGTGGGCCGGCTCCAGCCTAGAACCGCCGCACCCAAAACAAGAAACAGTTTCACGCCACCCGGTACGCTGCCTTTGCGCATGGCAATCTCCCCTTTAGTCGAACGGACTAGCAGTGCGATCGCGGTTGCCGAATCTGGCGAAGCCTCGGAAGAATCGGTCGGCAGCCCGCGCACGCCCGGCACGGAGCAATGCTCTTGGACGCCCCCTGCCTGACGGCAACCAACTGCCCGGAACCGCCGGCCATATCACGCCCGAAAGTAACCCTCCCAAAAGCTCGGTCTTTTCGCGCGGTTACAAGGTGCTGCGAGAAAGTCGCACGAGCTTCAAAAATGAATGAGAACCCAGTAACAGGAAAAAAAGAAAAATCCCGCCACGAACAATATATTACGAACGCCATCCCTGCTCGTCAAGCGTTTTATGTCCTGTCGCCGCGAAAGGCCTTTAGAACTCCCAGCCATTCTGGTGTGAACTTGGCTGTCCGGGAGAATTCTTTAATGGCGGCTAGTATCAGCACGGCGTCACCGACCGCTGTCCAGACCGGGAATTCCGCTGGCAGCGGAGGTCTGGCGAGGACTGCAATCGCCTCCGACACTTGCCGGCGGCCGAATCAAAACGTTATAATCGGTAGTGGCAGCATTTCATCGGAAACCGCGAATTGGACCGGCATTACTGGTTTTTCGCTGGCCCTTCGATAGTATTGAGTTCAATGCGTTTGTATTCTTCAAAATTCATGGCGGTTGCGTTTTGGCTTGGCGGCTGTGCGGCGCTCTATGCTTTCATTACGCCGCAGGAAGCCTCGCAGCTTCCGCCACCCGCCAACCACCGCATCAATTTTGCCAAGGAAATCAGGCCGATTTTCGAAGGCAGTTGCATCGAGTGCCACGGCCGGGGCAAATCCGAGGGCGGGTTCAGAATCGATTCGCGCGAAACGCTGCTGAAGGGAGGAGATTCAGGAGCGCCGGTCGTCGCCGGCAAGAGCGCCGATAGTCTGCTGGTCCAACTGGTTCAGAGTTCCGATCCCGATTCGCGGATGCCGAAAAAGGGCTCGCATCTTACGCCCCAGCAAATCGGCTTGCTCCGGGCATGGATCGATCAAGGCGCAACGTGGAGCGCGGGTGTCGCCTTCGGCCGCTTGGAGCCGAAAAACCTCAAGCCTCGCCGCCCGGACGTTCCGCCCGGCGCGAAGGACGCCAACCCCATCGACCGCTTCCTGCAGCCTTATTTTGCGGCGCATCAAATCAAGCCGGGCCCGCCGGTGGATGACCGCAGATTTGCGCGGCGAGTTTATCTGGACGTGATCGGCCTGTTGCCCTCCGAAAAGGAGATGAACACATTCGTCGCCGACAAGCGCGGCGACAAGCGGCGCGCCTGGTCAAGTCCCTGCTGGGCGACAATTACAACTATGCGCTGCATTGGATGACCTTCTGGAACGACGCGCTGCGGAACGATTATCGCGGCACCGGCTACATCGACGGCGGGCGCAAGCAGATTACCCGTTGGCTGTTTTCCGCGCTGTCAAAGGACATGCCCTACGACCGCTTCGTCGCGCAGTTGGTCGATCCCAAGCCGGAATCCGAGGGCTTCAGCAAGGGCATCGTGTGGCGCGGCGCGATCAACGCCAGCCAGACGCCGCAGATGCAAACCGCGCAGAACATTTCGCAGGTGTTCATGGGCGTGAACCTGAAATGCGCTTCCTGCCACAACAGTTTCATCAACGACCTCACGCTCGCGGACGCCTACGGACTCGCCGGGATCTATTCGGCGGGTCCGCTGGAAATGGTGCGTTGCGACAAGCCGACGGGCAAAACGGCGCCGTTGAAATTCCTCTATCCCGAACTGGGCGAAATCGATCCCGCGGCCGACAAGGCGGCCCGTCTCAAGCGCCTCGCCGAGATCATCACCTGTCCGAAGGATGGCCGCTTGACGCGCACGATCGCCAATCGCTATTGGCAAAAGTTCATGGGACGCGGCCTGGTGGAACCCGTGGACGACATGGAAAAGACCGCCTGGAACGCCGATCTGCTGGACTGGCTGGCGAGCGATCTGGCGGACCATCACTACGATTTGAAGCATCTCGTCGAAGTCGTTGTGACGTCGCGGGCTTATCAAATGCCCGCAGTGAGCTTTGACGAGAAGGGCAGCCAGGAGTACGTTTTCGCCGGGCCGCTCGTGCGGCGGATGTCGGCCGAACAGTTCCGCGACGCGCTGGGGCAATTGACGGACGTCTGGTACGCCCGCGCGGCGGCGCCGGTCGATATCAAGCCCGCTCACGGCAAGATCCGCGCGGTCCTGGCAAATGCCGACGCCTTGCAGGTCGCTTTGGGACGGCCCAATCGCGAGCAGACCGTGACCGGGCGGACCTCGGCGGCAACCACGCTGGAGGCGCTGGAATTGACCAACGGGCGTGAATTGACCGATATCCTTCACCGCGGGGCACAAAACGCGCTGAAGGAAAAGGAAAAGACTGTTTCCGCCGACGACTTGATATCGACCTTTTACGTCCGGGCGTTGGGGCGAAATCCAACCGTGGAGGAGCTTGCGATGGCCAAGGAGGTTGTCGGCCGGCCCCCGCGGCCGGCTGGCGTGGAAGACCTGCTTTGGGCGCTTGTCATGCTGCCGGAATTCCAGCTTGTATACTGAGGACCATCCCATGAAACCAACGAACTCCTGTAGCCGCCGAGATTTCCTCGCCTCAGCCAGCGCCGCCACGCTCTCGGCGCTGGCCGCCGGTTACCCGTGCGCCATGCTTGCCGCCGCGGCGGATAAGACTGAGGAGAAAATCAAACCCACCGCCGACACCGTCATCGTGCTCTGGATGGCCGGCGGCATGGCGGCCACCGAAACCTTCGACCCCAAGCGTTACACGCCCTACGAAAAAGGGCTCGCGTCAAATCGGGTCCTCTCCACGTTCCCGTCGATCGATAGCGCCGTGGACAACATCAAGCTCTCGCAAGGGTTGGAGAAGATCGCCCGCGTGATGGACCGCGCCACGTTGATTCGCTCGTACACGGCGGGCAACCTCGGCTTCATCCTGCACTCCCGCCATCAATATCAATGGCACACCGGCTACGCGCCGCCGCAGACCGTGGCCGCGCCGCACATCGGCGCCGTCATCGCCCGCACGCTCGGGCCGTTGAATCCGGCAATGCCGGCGTTTATCGACATCGGCCAGCGCTTCGATCTGGGCGAGGGCGAGGAGCTCAAGGCGTTCCACACGGCCGGGTTCCTGGGGAGCGAATACGGGCCGTTCCTCATTCCCGATCCCGCGCAGGCCGCCGCAAGCGTTCGCCCGCCGGCGGGCATGGGTCCCGGCCGTTTCGAGAATCGCGACAAGTTTTACCGCAAGCTGGTGAAGAAAAGTCCCGTCGGAGAATACGGCAGCGACTACCAGCAGCAGTCGCTTATCCGCTCGCTGGACAACGCGCATCGCCTGCTGAGCTCGCCGGCGGCGAAGGCCTTCGACCTGAGCCTGGAGCCGAAGGCGTCCTACGACAAATACAACACCGGCAGGTTCGGGCTGGGCTGCCTGCTTGCGCGGCGGCTGACCGAGGCCGGCGCGCGATTCATCGAAGTCACCACGGAGTACATTCCCTTCCTCAACTGGGATACGCACGAGAACGGCCATACACGGGCGATCGACTTGAAGAAGTCAATCGACGCGCCGATCGCCCAACTGGTGCTCGACCTGGAAGAGCGCGGCTTGCTCAATCGCACGCTCATCGTGCTGGCCAGCGAGTTCAGCCGCGACATGATGACCGAAGGCGCTCCCGGCAGAACCGTGAAAAACCAGGTTGTCGTGCCGGACGTCATCAACGAAATGAAGTACTATGGAATGCACCGGCACTTCACCGATGCCGGCTGCGTGTTGCTGGCGGGAGGTGGAATGAAGAAGGGCCATTTGCACGGAAAGACCGCCGACGAGCGGCCCTGCAAGACGCTCGAGAAGCGGGTGGTGATCGAAGACCTGCACGCCACCATATTCCGCGCGGTGGGCATCTCGCCGAAGCTAAGCTACTTGATCGAGCGCCGGCCGTTTTACGTAACCAAGGACGGCCTCGGCAAGCCGATCATGGAGCTTTTTGCCTAGCCGCGCCGTCTAGCATCATTTCTTATGGCGCGGTGCGGTCAAGCGGAACCGGCGCGTTGACCACTTTGCGCGACTGGCGTAGAATCGCCAGAACGGACTGTCTGAAGGGCCGTAAGTACGTGAACCTATTCGTAGGAGGAAAACTGTCATGATCGAGATTCTGACCGGGCTACCCGCCCATACCGTCGGATTCAGGATGAGCGGCAAACTGCACGATGCGGACTACAAATCGTTTGTCCCGCTGGTGGATGCCGAGATTGCGAAGGACGGCAAAATCAACGTGCTCGCCGAATTCCACGACTTTCACGGCTGGGACGCCAAGGCCTTGTGGGATGACATCAAATTCTCCACCACCCACTGCACCAAGATCAAGAAGCTCGCGCTGGTGGGCGAAACGACCTGGCAAAAGTGGATGGCCACCGTCTGCAAGCCGTTCACGCTGGCCAAAATCCGCTACTTCGACGCGGCCCAAATCGAGAGTGCGAAAACCTGGCTGGCTGAGACGTGATTCTGCGGAATTGATTCCATGTTCATGGCGGGGCGCACGGACCGCCAAGACCTCAAATCGAGTTCGCGACTCGCGAGAATACACTGGCGGCCTTTGACCCGACGGTCGAAATCGCGGATAGGCAGACGGCAACGATGAGCGACAACATAACCGCGTATTCGACGGCGGTTGGTCCGTCTTCGTCGCGCAGGAGACAATAGAATCGTTTCAGAAATGTTTGCATGGTCTTCAGTTGCGTAAGTGGTATCGTAATTGACGGTCGTGAAGAAACTAGCGACATTGATCGCCGCGCCCGTTGAAGGCGCAGAACCCCTGCCGCATGCCTATTCCTTATTTCCGGCCCCGGTACGGCCGCATCCTGGTACGGCTGGATTGCAGTTCTAACTTCTAATAACAAAGGATAGCAAATCGAGTGCCAAGTTGCGACCGACGGCGCCGTGTGGATTGAACTCCTTGCATGCAAGGGACATACGTCGTTCCGCCGCCAAAAAACGCCTGGCGCGCCAACGCCGGTTTTCCGGCCGTTTGCCGGGAATCCGGCGATGCGGCTTTGCAGTTCGGCCAAAGTCGTTGGCGGGCGCCGCGGAAAACGAATTCTCTGGTTGCAACGATTGCAGCGAGCTAAGGCCAGCGATTCCGTCGTAGTCGCCAAATCATGCCGCCTGGATGCGTGTCAGCCCTCCGGCCAGCCTTCCGCACCGACTAGCGGCACAAATCGGCAAGGTGAGAGCGATTCGGATTGAGTACGATCGCCCACCTTGCGGATCGCCTGCAACACTTGCTGCTGGCGATTGCCCAGCGGGATGACGAGAATTCCGCCGGGTGCCAGTTGGTCCATCAGATGCGGCGGCGGCGACTCGGCGGCGGCGGCAACGAGGATGCGGTCGTAAGGGGCGTCGGCGGGCCAACCCAGCGAACCGTCGCCAACGATGAATTTCACGTTGCGGTGTCCCAATTCGGCCAGCGCCGCCGCGGCCTGTCGGGAAAGGCTTTCGTAGCGTTCAACGGTCGCAATATCGCCGGCCAGATCGGCGAGAATGGCCGTTTGATAGCCGCTGCCCGTGCCGATTTCCAGCACATGCTCGCCGCCCTGCAAAGCGAGGGCCTGCGTCATCAAGGCCACGATGTAAGGCTGGCTGATCGTCTGGCCGCAATCGATCGCCACAGCCCGGTCGGCATAGGCCTCGGCCCGGTCCGCTTTGCCAAGGAACCGCTCGCGCGGCACGCGGGCCATGGCTTGCAGCGTGCGGAGATCGACAATGCCGCGGCCCTGGAGGTGCTTATGCAGCATCAATTCCTTTTCGCGCTGGAGAGCGGCGTCGGACATGGCCTCATTGTAGGGTGGGACAGGATTGCGCAGCAAGCGCAGGCCCACCATCAATGAAACCCCGCTTCGCGCCAATCTACAAGATGCAGCTCCACGCTCTGCCGGCCTTGGAAGGTGTTGATCACGGGACGGAAGGCGATATCGAAGGGCCGGTTCAAGGCCATCATCGGTTCGGCCCATTCCGCCTGGCCGAAGGCCACCGTGCGCAAGGATACGCCGTGCTGCGCAAGCCGCAAGGAGAGATGCCGTCCGCCCGCGCCGATCGTCCTTGGCGCGCCTTCCAACGTCGCGCCGCTGGCACACAGCAGCGGCCGGGCGTTGTGCTGGCCGAAGGGCGCCAGGCGTTCCATTTGGCCCACGGTCTTCGCGGTGAAGGCGCTCAAGGGGAACTCGGCGTCGATGAACAGGTCGGCCACCCGCTGCTGCTGGCTGATTTCCGCCGCCGCCACCTCGCAGAACGCCGCGCGGAAGTCGTCGACCTTGTCTTCTTCGATCTTCAATCCGGCTGCCGCCGCGTGGCCGCCGTGTGCCAGCAGATGCTCGTCGCAGGCCGCTAGCGCGGCATGAAGGTCAAAGCCGGGAACGCTTCGCGCCGAACCGATGCCGGGCCGCGTACACATGGCGTCCAACGAAATCAGCACAACGGGTCGATGGTGCTTTTCGGCCAAACGTCCGGCGACGATGCCGATCACGCCGGCGTGCCAGCCCCGGTCCGCGAGCACGAAAGCCGCGTCGTCGGCCTCGTTGAATCGCTCGTCGATCTGCTTCTTCGCGGCGATCTGCACGCTTCGCTCCAGCGTCTGGCGGCTGCCATTGAGCTGATCGATGTACTGCGCCAGCTCCGACGCCCGGTCGGGCCGGTCGGTCACCAGCAGCTCGACGCCCAACTGCGCCTGGGCCAGCCGTCCGGCCGCATTGAGCCGAGGCGCCAGTGCAAAGCCGATGTCCTCGCAACTCAGCCGCGTGCGGCCGTCGCCGTTGGTTTTTGGCTCGATCTTGGCGAGTTTCATCAGCGTGGCCAGCCCGAGCGTCGGGCATTGCGCCAGGCTCGCCAGCCCATGATGGACCAGCACGCGGTTTTCATCGACCAGCGGCACGACATCCGCCACGGTGCCCAGCGCCGCCAGGCCGACCGCCTGCACGAGGAAATCCCGCATCCGCGGACTGACTTTCTGCGCCCCGCTGGCTTGCTGGCAAAGCGCCCAAGCCAGTTTGAAGGCGACGCCCGACCCGCTCAGCCCACTGAAGGGATACGCGCCGTCCAATTGCGGATGAACGATCGCCGCCGCGTCGGGCAGTTGCGCGCCGATCGTGTGGTGGTCTGTGATAATCAGGTCCAGCCCGCACTGCCGCGCAAGGGCCGCTTCTTGGATGCCGCTGATGCCGCAATCGACGGTGATCATCAGCGCCGCGCGGCCGCCGCCCCAGGACTGCACGGCTTCGCAATTCAGGCCGTAGCCCTCGTCAACGCGATGCGGCACGTAGTAGCTGACCTCGGCGCCCAACAGCTTGAGGCAGAGATACAAAATCGCGGTGCCCGACATGCCGTCCACGTCGTAGTCGCCGTAGATGACGATCCGCTGCCGCGCCTCGACGGCGGCATGGATCCGCCGCGCGGCTGTCGCGCAGCCGGGCAGTGTCTGCGGGTCGTGGAGGTCCGCGAGCTTTGGATCGAGGAACGAGCGGGCCTTGGCCGGATCGGTGATGCCGCGGCAGATGAGCAACTGGGCGACGACATCCGGCACGCCCGCCGCGCGCTGCAAGGCGGCGATGCTCGCGGGATCGTGCGGACGAATTTGCCAGCGCTTGGCCATGGTCGATCCGTCTTTGGCGGCCAGTGAAGCCCGAAGCGCGAGCGAGCGGTTCAACGGCCCTCTAGCTTGCGCGGCGGCCTTCGATTACTTCTTCTTCTCGTTGTGCTCGGTATGCTTGCGGCACGACGGGCAATACTTCTTGAGGTTCAGTTTCTCGCCGCCCGGCTTGCGCTTAAGCGTATAGTTGTGGTCGCTGCTCTCTTTGCAGACGAGGAATACGGTTTCGGCTTTTTTCTTGCTCTTGGCCATTCCGGGTCACCTAGGTTCGATTGTTATCTTGTCCGGCGTGTGTTCAAGCGCACCATTGTAGCGAAAAAGCCCGTTTTGGGAACCGGGGGTAGCGAACCGGGCCAGCATAGCGTATCCTGATTTTTCTGCCCCCCCGGTTTTTCTGTCCAAATCCCGCCCTCCCACCCGCGTGAGCAAATTATGAACTGCCTGCTTGCCACTCTTTTATCCGCATCGTTAACCGCCGCCCCCGAGCCGCCGGCCGATTTTGCCTTCCGCGAGATCAGCCCGACGGGGCTTCAACTCACCGACGGCGGACAGCCGGTCTTCGTCTACAACTTTGGTATGGTCACGTCGAAAGTCAAAGGGGCGGTGACGCGGTCCAGTTATCTGCACCCTGTCTACGCCCCCAACGGCGCGGTGATCACGGACGATTTCAATCCCAACCATCAGCATCACCGCGGCATCTCCTGGATGTGGCAGGATATAACCGTTGACGGCCGCAAGGGCGATATTTGGACGCTCAAAGGTTTTCAAGAGCGTTTCGTCCGCTGGAAGGCACGGGAAGCCAATGGCCCGACCGCGAAGCTGGCCGTCGAGAACGGCTGGTTCGACGGCGAGAAAAAGTTCGTCAAAGAGGACGCGGAGATCGTCACGCATGGCGTGGAAAAGCTCAAGGATGGAAACTCCCAGCGTCAACTCGACTTCACGCTTGTGTTCGAGGCGCTCGACAAGCCCGTAACGATCGTCGGCACTTCCGAGGGCAAGAAGGGATTCGGCGGTTTTTGTTTCCGCTTCGCCCCCCGCGACGGCGGCCAGGCCAAGACGATCATCCTCACCGACAAAGGCCGCGCCGCAAGGACGAGGTGCTGGGCAAGCACGCTTGGGCCGAGGTTGCCGGCACGTTCCAGGGCAAGCCCGCTTGGGGACGTGTCGACGATCTCGAAGGCAATCCCGGCTTTCCCAATAACGGCTGGCTGATCCGCTTCGGCTTCGGCTTCTTGAACCCCTCCTATCCGGCCCTCACGCCGTTGGTCTTAGAACCGGGCAAGCCGCTAGTGCTGAAATATCGCGTCATACTGGGCGCGGGGAAGCCGTAAGCCGCGATTTTGAGAGTGCATAAAATCGAGCCGAAGTAAACAACGTGCGCGCCATGAAACGAATCTGCTCCGTCACGCTAGGTCTGCTTCTAGCACTCCCATCCGTTTTCGCTGCCTCCGCTTCGCTTGCGACCGCGGCCGCGCCTGCGCGAGTGGACGTTATCCTCTGGTTCGACACGGAAGATTACCTCCTGCCGGCCGACGACGATGCCGCCAAACGGCTGGCGGAGTTTCTTACTCAGCGGGGCATTCGCGCCACGTTCAAGCTCGTCGGTGAAAAAGCGCGGGTGCTGCAGCGCCGTGGCCGAAGTGACGTGATCGCTGCGCTGCAAAAGCACGACATCGGGTACCACTCCAACCTCCATTCGGTCCACCCCGCGCCAGCGGAGTACCTCGCCGACTGCGGGCTGCTGGATGGCGTGGCGGAGTTCGTCCGCCACGAAAAGCAGGGGGCGGCGGACGTGCGGCGCATCTTCGGCCGCGAAAAGCTCGCTTGCTACGGTCAGCCCGGCGCCTCTTGGGCCTGCCAGGCGATAGTCGCATTGCCCGAAATCGGCGTGGCGCCCGTCTACCTCGACGAGGCCTCGCACGTCGGTCTGGGCGAACAGCCCTTCTGGTATGCGGGAGCGCTCAACGTATTCAACATGGGCGAAAACTTGACCCGCATGGATTTGCGCACGCCCGATGCGCTTCTGCCGGCGGAGGCTAAGGTCGCGGAGATAGCCCGCCGCCTTGCCTCCCATGGCGGCGGATTGATCAGCATCTACTATCACCCTTGCGAGTTCGTGCATCAGAAGTTCTGGGACGCCGAGAACTTCAGCCGCGGCGCGAACCCGCCGCGGGAAAGTTGGAAGGCCCCTCCGCAGCTTCCGGCCGAAAAGACGGAAGCGGCCTTCGCGCGATTCGAAAAGTACATCGACTACATCAAGGGCCTGGGGGTCTGCTTCGTTACCGCCGACGAGCTGCCTTGCATGTACGCGGACCGGGTCCGCAGCGAGGGCCTGTCCGAAACGGAACTAACGGCTATTGCCAAGCGCCTGACCGATCCAAGTGCAAGCGGCGTGGACGATCAAGTTCTCTCGGGCAAGGCCGTCTCCCCGGCCGATCAATTCGAGCTGTTAACGATGGCGGTGGCGTGCGCGATCGACGGCAAGAACGTCACGTTCCCAATGGTCGCCAAAGGGCTGCTCGGGCCAGATTCGGCTCCGGGCTCGGCGGGCGACGGAGGACAAACCGTCCCCTGGCCCGCGTTCCGCGACGCTGCGTTGGACGTGCGGGATTATCTGCGCGTGCATGGCCGCGTTCCGGCCCGCGTATTCATCGGCGCCGACAGCGTCACGTCCACGAGTTTCCTCAGCGGCCTGGCGTTCGCGTACAAGTTTGAGCGGGAACACGGCAAGCCGCCGCCGGCGGGCGTGCGATTGGGCAAAGGGCTCGCCGTGCTCACGGAGCGGAACGTGGCACACGATTCTCCCGATCTCTTCAAATGGGTCATCCATAAGCCGGGATTCCAGCCGGGAAAGATTCTCGATGTCGCAAGACTCCAGGCATGGACCTTGAAACCGGCCGTGCGGTGCGACTCCACGTCGGATGCCTCCGGCGTTCCAACGAGTCGCAAACACAAGCCGAGTGGTCCCGAGGTCCCGTAACGTTGACGTGCGCAGCGCTAGGCTTACGCGTCTGGACAAGCGCGCGGCACCGGAGGCGCGCAGGATTACGAGCACTTCGCTTACTCGTGCTATCCCTCTTGAATCCAGCCCTTGAGGCGCGCGATGTACTTGGCTTGCGCCTTCAGGATGGCGCGAAGCTCAGAGTTCTCCGCGTCAAGCAGGCGCTTTCGATCCACGAGCAGTTCGTAGAACCGCCGCCGCAGTCTGAGCGCAACCAGCGGCGCACGGTTGAGACGCAGAATCGCGATGTGGAACCGGCCGATTTCCGTCAGCGGCTTTACATGGCCGGTTGCTTCATCGAGGCGAACGTGCCTCGAGACATCGTCGCGGAGCGGATGCAGGATGATGTGGCCGTTCGCGCGGTCCTGTGCAGCGGGATGAAAGTCCGCCTTGAATAGATTGCAGCGAAAACAGGCGTAAACCAGGTTGTCGTCACTTTCGTCGCCGCCGGCAGATACCGGGACGAAGTGATCGACCGTCAGGCCGCCGCCCGCCTCCGCTTCGGTGACGCCAGTAGGCACAACGAGCCCCATAACGCTCGCGCACCTGATCGTGCTTGGGATGCGGCACGCGCGCTACTCCTCCAAGCCGAGAAGTTCCCGCGCTTGGGCGCAAGCGAACGCTCGATGGCCGCAATTTCGGCGTCGAGTTCCCGGCGGCGCGCCTCGAGCCGGAGGCGCTGCGCCTCCAATTGGCGAAGCTCCTCCCGCGCTTGCTTCGCGCCTTCCAGGAATTCATAACGCTCGTTCTCGTCCAACTCCCGGCAACCTGCCTCGTAGTCCCGCTGCTCTTCGGCGCTCAGGCGATCCCCTTGCGCGGCGCGGACGTGCAACTTCCGCCAATTGTGATATGCGGGTCCGCTAAAATCGACCATGGCAACTCTTTACCATCGGGTTACAGGAAACCGAAACGCCTACCTGATTATAATCGCGAAGCCGCGGACTGCAAAGTCGCATGCTCAGGTCTGCATACCGCTTATTTCTTCTTGAACGGACTGCGGCCCACCTTCCGCCGCGCCAACGCCACTGCGCCAAGCACAACCGCGTTGTCGCCCAGGGCGGAAAGCACGACGTGGCCGCCGTCTCGCGCCGGGAAGGCGGTCGGAGCCGACGATGTTCTCCAAGGTCGGCATCATGTACTCGCTGCAGGCCTCGATCAGCCCGCCGCCCAACACGATCACTTCCGGGTCGATCAGGTGCCGCACGGTGAGGCAGGCGTAGCCGAGCGTTTCCGAGGCGCGGTGAACGATGCCGGTAACCAACGGGTCGTCGGCCTTCAGCGCCTTGCGGATCGCGCCGCTGCGGATGACGCTCAGGTCGCCGCCGGAGATTTCCGTCAGCTTGCTCGTGCGCCCGGCGGCAAGCGCGGCGCGGATGTCGCGCTCGATGGCGGTGCGGCTGGCGAGGGCCTCCAGACAGCCGTAGTTGCCGCAACCGCAAACCGGCCCGCCGATCTGCATGACGATGTGGCCCATCTCGCCGGCCGCCTCGCGGGCGCCCCGCCAAATCTTTCCCTTCAGTACGAAACCGGCGCCGATGCCCGTTCCCACCCAGATGCCCAGCGCGCTGCGGGCTTGCCGCGCGGAACCGAGCCACGCTTCGCCATAGGTGCCCAGGTTGCCGTCGTTGCCGATGGCCACGGGCACACGGAAGCAGCTTTCCAGATGACCGCCGATGGCCACGCCGCTCAGGCCCATGTTCGGCGTCACGACGACGTTGCCCGATTTTGGCTCGACCACGCCCGGCACTGCGACGCCGATGGCCGTCAGGCTGGTGGTTTCCAGGTTGGCCTCGGCGAGCGCGGCCTTCATGACTGATTCCACGGCGGCGAGAATTTGCTCCGGTCCTCCGGGACAGTCACCCGCTGGCCGCGGCGTCGGCTGCCGCTGGCGGCCGAGAATCGTCCCCGATTCGGCGACCAGCGAGGCCTGGATTTTCGTGCCGCCGACGTCGACGCCAAGATAAAGACGTTCGCGGGTCTGTTTTGGTTTCATGGCCGGATCCCCAGGGCG
Source organism: uncultured Planctomycetia bacterium (assembly GCA_963780045.1). Lineage (GTDB taxonomy): Bacteria > Planctomycetota > Planctomycetia > Pirellulales > Thermoguttaceae > JANXQG01. The sequence goes on from CAVZZZ010000001.1 coordinate 1,604,076, forward strand.
GACAAGTTTATTCAAGTCGGGGCATTGTACCGCGCGCGGCGGGAAAGTAGCAGGCACGCCGCGCGAATCGCCCGGTGCGACATCAGGTTGCCCTTAAGCCCAATTTCGCAATCTGGTCCGGGTTCCACTTGCATTTTGTTCGCAGCAAGTGATAATTGAAGTACAAGGCGTTTTTTGAATGTAAGGGGGACTTGTGTTTCATTCCACGGTTACTCAAAAGGGCCAGACCACGATTCCCGGCGCCGTGCGTGACGCGCTCCATATCCAGCCGGGCGACAAGCTAGAGTACACTATCGACGGAAACCAAGCGGTAATTCGGGTTCATCCGGGGCTCAGATCGTTAAAAGGCGCGCTAGCCAGCTCGAAAGGCAAGGGGCTTTCCTTCGCGCGGATCAGGCAGGCGGCCGCCAACGCGCGGACGCGGGAGCGTCGCCAATGAGCAAGCGACGTCTCGTCGATACGAACTTGATTGTCCGGCATCTTGTCCAGGACCATCCGGGGCACGCGAAAGTCGCCGCGCGACTCGTGGAAGCTTGCGACCGCGGTACTTTGATTCTGATGGTGCTGCCCGCAGTCGTCGCGGAGTGTGTCTTCGTATTGGAATCTTTCTATGAGCGTCCGCGGGCGGACATCGCGCGGGTGATGTCCGCCTTGCTGAGCAGTCCCGGGATCGAATTGGCCGACCTGGCGATTCACCTCGACGCGCTGAAGCTCTACGGCGAAACGCGGGTACACTTCGTCGATTGCACGATAGCTGCCACTGCCGCGGCGCTGGCGTTGCCGGTCGCCACCCTCGACAGCGATTTCCGCAAGTTTCCGGATGTGACCGTCGACCTTGATGACAATGGCACCGATGGGGAATAGCAGCCGTCAATGCGATCGTAGTGCGCGGATAGGATCGACCCGCGCTGCCCGCAAGGCGGGATAGATGCCCGCCACTACGCTGACCACGATCGAAAAAGCCAGCGAGGCGGCCAAGAGCCACAAGGGAAAGGCGAAAAGATCCAACTGCCCGCTGACGCCTTGGCTGTTGGCGTAGGCGGTGGCGGCCGCCTCCATGCCGCAGGAGATCAGCCAGCCCAGCGCGATGCCGGTCAGTCCGCCCAGCAGGCCGATGATGCCGGCTTCGGTGAGAAACAACACGAACAGGTTGCCGTCGGAGGCGCCGATCGCCTTGCACAGCCCGATCTCCCCGAAGCGCTCCAGCACGGCCATCAAGAGCGTGTTGGCGATGCCCAGCGCGGCGATGGTCAGGGCGATCGCTCCCACCACGCTCAGCAGCACCTGGATTGCGAGAAAGAACCGCCGCATGTCCTGCAAGCGGGAGAGCATCGTTTTGGTGTGGAAGCCCATAGCTTTAATGCGCTTCTCTACGGCGTCGAGATCCTTGGGATCGCGGACCCGCACCGTGGCGCTGCCGTATCCGGCGGACTTCAGGTCGCCGCCGGCCTCGACGATGCTCAAGGCCGATTCCAGGTACATGCCGCGAAGCCGCTTCATTACTTCGACCGGCAGAAAGAGTCCGTTTTGCTGCTCTGGGGCCCATCACCGCGGGCGCCTGGTAGACGCCGACTACGGTCACTTTCAGCGGCGCGCGGTCCGCTTTGCTCCCCTTGGAGTCGGCCGCGGCAAGGTCGGCGGAGTCGACGGTGACTTCCTTTCCGAGGGCGTCTTGCGGGGACGAAAAGCCCAGCGCCGTAAGGACTCCCATGCCAATGATCGTTTCGCGTTCATCCCCTTCCTCGAACAACCGCCCGGCGACGAGGATTTCGTGAGAAATGCCCAACAGGGCGACCTCGCTCGGCATCGCCAAGCCGATGGCGGTCGTTTCCTTGCCGCCGTAGCTTAAATGGATGTTCTTGACGTGGGCATCGGGATAGGCGGCGACCACGCCCGGCAGCTTTTCCATCTCGGCCAACCTGTCGTCCGTGAGCGGCGGGGGTTTTTCCTTGCCTTTGCGGTCCCCTTGGCTGACCTCGATGTTGTTCAACAGCGACAAGGCGCGGAAGGGTGTTTCCACTTGCCGCTGCACGCCCAGCGAGAGCGCGACCATCGTCACCAGCATTCCGGCGGCGAAGGTGACGCCCAGCGTGGTGAGCGTCACTCGCAACGGAGACCGTCGCAGTCCCTGCAGGGCAAGGGCGGCAATTTCGAAAACTCTCATCCGCCGCCTTCTCCTTCCGGCAGAAGGCGGCCATCGCGAAGCCGCAGCACGCGGTCCGCCACGCCGCGAGCCATTTCCTCGTCGTGCGTGACCATGACCACCGTCGTTCCAAGTTGCTGGTGGATTTCACGGAGCAAGGCTATTACCTCGTTGGCCGTGCCGCGGTCGAGATTACCGGTCGGCTCGTCCGCCAAGAGCAGCGTGGGCCGATGGACGATCGCGCGGGCGATAGCGACGCGCTGCTGTTCGCCGCCGCTGAGTTCGGTTGGCCGATGGGCGGCCCGCTGCGCCAAGCCGACCCGCCCAAGGGCCTCTGTCGCACGCCGGGAGCGTTCGCTGCCGTAAACTCCCTGGAAGGTAAGCGCCAAGGCGATATTTTCCAGGGCGGTTAGGCTGGCAACAAGGTAATAGGATTGAAAGATAAAGCCGACGCTTGACCGGCGGTAAAGAGTTCGCTGGTGGCGATCCAGCGCGGTCAATTCCTGTTGCTGGACCCAAACGGACCCCTCGTCCGGCGTGTCGAGTCCTCCCAAAATGTGCAGCAAAGTCGATTTGCCGGACCCACTCACGCCGAGGACGGCGACGAACTGGCCTTTTTCGACCCGCAGATTCATCTCTCGCAGAGCGTGAACTTCGGTTGGGCCGACGCGGTAATGCCGGGAAAGGCCACGAGTTTCAATAAAAGAAAGGCTGTTGAGCAAATTGGACACTTCGGCGAACGGGACAACGACGTCGGCAGCGGTGCGGCCATCTATTCTATGATGTTGCTTGAAGACCGTCGCCCCGTCCCATTTTTCATAATATTCGGAAAAAAATTGAGGCGCGCAGGCTAGCCGCAGTTTCGCTACGGAGAAGACTCAGCTTTCCCGCACATTGGCTAACATCAGAGGGGTCCGTTGTCTTTCGAAAAAAATCGCGCGGGGTGCTTGCCTTTTTAACAGAAGGGGGATAAGATGACACTGTAGCCATCGTCTGGGAACTTTCGGCGGTGGCTCCAATCTTCAACTCGACCTTTTTTGGAGGAGTTGAACCCCCGCGCACGAAACGCCGTATAATTGAGTAGATTAACCGGCTGTCGTGGCAGGCCAACAGGATTGGAACGCGCTTCTTTACCCCAGCCGGCCGACCCAGAGCCGGTTTGTGCCAGAGCACCCCCAGACTGGCACTAGCGTTTCAGGAGCTTGGATCTGCCGCGACAGCCGGGTTTTTTATGCGCTTTAGTATCTCGCGCCGACGTTCAGTGCGGCGAATGGCCCGGGGTCGAGCCTTACGGCGTCGGAATTGCTCGGTGACGGTGACTCGCCTTCAGAATAAAAACGATCGAAGATATAGCCGCCCGCGATCGACGCCGTCCAGTGCCGGAACGCCGCCGCTTGCAGGCCCAGGCTTACACGCTGATCGTAAATGAAGAAGCGGTCGGCCAAATCGGGCCGGTCCACCAATTCATATTCTTCGTTCGACCAGTCGTAGGCAGCTACGGTGCTGAGCCAAGAGCAGAGACGATACTGCGCCTTCACATGCACGCTGCGAAGCAGCATGTAGGATGCCTCAAACCGCCAGTCGTCGTTCGGCCGCCAAATCATTTGGAACGGCAGCCCAATGTTGGCGTGAAACTGCGGCGATGGATTGTAGCTGTAGGCAACGCCCGGTATGGGAAAGTTCAGCTCGCTGACGGGCGAGTACGAGAGCGTGAAAAGCCAGGCGTCGTGCTCGTTTTGCGGGACGCGGAGCAAGGCGTTCATGCTGACGTTCATCTCGTTGATCGACCAGAAGGGATGGTCGCTCGCCGAGCCGATGCTTACGCCGCCGCCGGCCGTCCACCCGTTGTCAAACAGTCGGGCGTAGCGAAGCCCCAAATTGATGTTCCACAGGTCGGCGGGCATGGTCTGTCCTGTCAGCGGAATGGTCGCGTCCGAGTCAATGAGTCGATCGCGCACGCCGCCCGAAAGAGACCAGAGGCTTACGGGGCTGCTCCACAACGGAATGCCGAACGAGAGGCCTTCGGTGAACGACGAGAAGTCGGCATTCTGGCCGTGAACGCCGACAGTTGGAAACCACGACGTGTTGTATTGAAACGAGTAGCGCGGATCGATGCCGGCGCCGCCGCGGCCGCCGAAATCGCCAAAGCCGGCCGCAGCAGCTTCGGTGCCCAGCCGCGGATTAGGCGTGGGATCTTGCGGCGGCCAAAATGGCGGCGCCAGGGCCATGGACCAGCATCTTGCGGCAGCGCGCTTACGGGGTCCGGCAGCGAATTGAAGCCTGGTCCCGGCAGGGCCGCGCCTGGACCGGTCACCGGCTGCCCGCTGACTGGCGGAACGTTCAAAATCGGCCCATTGCCAGGCGGAATGCTGCCCGGCGGCACATATCCTGGCTGCATCGGCGCCTGCGCATGACAAACCGCTGCGCCGATTGCCGCCAGGGCGAGTAGCGACACGGCCGGAACGCGCAGAAATCGACGATAAATGGGCATATTTCCTCCGCGGCGGAGGCGAATCGTAGACGAAACTTGGCCCAGGCTCAAGGCCATTTAATCCCATGCGAATATTGACGCTCAAATCAGCCAATCTGCACGAGAACGTCGTTTTCAGCCGCTTCTCTCACGTCGATCTTGATTTCAAGGAACCGGCGGAGGATGTCCAGGTGCGTCAGCGCGTGCTGCGTGAGGGCCATCGTCCTAAAGATACTGTCTCCCGATCCGCGGTAGGCGGCGATGCCCAAAGGCAACAGAATCTGATCGGCCAAGTGCGGACCGACGGGCACGTCCGATGCGAGGTAGTCCTGGGCTTCGCAGACGGCCTGTCGCGCGACTTCCTCGGCGCGGACTCCGAGTTTCCCAAACCCCGTAAACACCTCGGTCACATGCTCCGACTCAAGTTCAATCATTACCACGTTGCCGGGGCCGCGCGGGTGCGTGACCTCTTCAATGAGCATTGACGGAAGTTTCCATCCAGTCGCCTTGGCGATCGCATCGCATTCGCGCTCGGCGATATGTCGCGGCAGGGAGGAAATCATGGCGCGAACGCGATGATCGAGCAAGTTCCCGCGTTCGGTCAATTCCAGTCGCCCCAGCGGCGCGGGCCGGATGCTAGCGGCAAACTGTCCGCCGCCCGCGGGATAGAAGCCGGGGCGAACTAACCGCGTCTCAATCTTCGGTCCCATCCGGTTCACCAATGGCAGAAATGCACTGGCCAGGAACTCATACGGCGGGGCCATCGAGTTGTGCGTACCGCCTTCGAGGACCAAGTGCGATTCGGCGGGCGCGGTGAGCAGCGCCGGCAGCACCGTCTGGAAGACGAGTGTCGCGCTGCCGGCCGTCGCGACCTTAAACGTGTAATTACCGCCCGTCACCTTGCCGGGCCGAAAGAGCAGCCGCTTCGAGTGCAGCGCATCGCCTTCGACCTCGGCCTGCCCGACTTCGGCCGCCGCGCGTACTGCCGTTAGATGCTGCTGCATCAGGCCCGGCTTTTTCCGCTTGGCTCGTACGTTTTTGATTTCGACGCTCCGTCCAGTGACGAGCGACAGGGCGAGAGACGTGCGGACCATCTGTCCGCCGCCTTCGCCCTGGGAGCCGTCGATTTGGACGACATCGTCCTTCATATTACTCTTACGCCGTGTTGACGCATTTCCTCGACCGCCCGTTGCACGTCGCCCGGATGAAGTTCAACGCCGCGGGATGCGTTTTCCAAAAGCGCCGTCTGAAAACCCAACGCGACGGCGTCCAGCGCCGTACACTTCACGCAGTAGTCGGTCGCCAGCCCGCCGACGTGTACTTCGTCAATCCCTCTTTCGCGCAGGTAATCGGCCAGGCCGGTCGCTGCGCGGTGGCCGTTGTCAAAGAAGCCGCTGTAGCTGTCGATGGCCGGATCCGTACCCTTGCGAAAGACACGTGCGATGCGGTCCAGGTTCAGACCAGGATGGAACGCGGCGCCGGCTGTGTTCTGCACGCAATGCACTGGCCAAAGGGTTTGCGGCAAACCGGCCAGTTTGATCTCGTCGCCGACCGCGCGGCCCGGATGATTGGCGGCAAAGCTGCCGTGATTCGCCGGGTGCCAGTCCTGCGTGGCCACGACCAGATCGTAATCGGGCTGGAGGCGATTGATGAGCGGCACGACCGCATCGCCCTGCGGAACGGGCAATGCGCCGCCGGGACAAAAGTCGTTTTGAACGTCAACGATAACCAGGGCTTTCATAGGGAGGCTCCTTGGGCGACCTGCAGCCGCTGGAGTTCCGGCTTTAGCCGGCGCTCCCAATGATTACCGGCTAAAGCCGGAACTCCAGCGCCGCACAGTATACCAGACGCTGCCTAACGCTCGACGCGAGCGATTCCGTCTGCTATGATGCCCGGCAAATGTGGGACTACCTGATCGTGACCGCTTCCAATGACCGCCAGACGGCCGGCTATGAAAGCCAACTGGAACTTCGCCGCCGCGCGGGTCTGCTGCCGGAAGTGCGAACCACGATGGTCGTTGCCGATCCGCAAGGAAAGCGTGTGGGCAGCGGCGGCAGCACGCTCTATTGCCTTATGCGGGTCATCGAGGCAGAGGTCCGCCGCACGGGCAGACCAGCGGACAGTTGGGAGGCGATCGAAAGTCTGTTTCGCAATCTGCGACTGCTCATCCTCCATGCCGGCGGTGACTCCCGCCGCGTGCCGGCTTACGGGCCGTGCGGCAAGATCTTCGCGCCCGTCCCCGGCGAGTCGCAGGGCAACGTGATTTCCACGCTATTCGACCGGCTTTATCCGATCTATCGCGACATGCCGTGCGGACCGACCGGCGCGGGGCAGGTAATCGTCGGCGCGGGAGACGCCTTGCCGCTGTTCGATGTGTCGGAGGTCCGCTTCGATCGGCCGGGCATGGTCGCGCTTGGCGCTTATGCGACCCCGGAGGCGGCCAGCAAACACGGTGTGTTTTGCGTTGGCGAAGACGGCCGTGCAAGGGTGTTCTTGCAAAAGCCGTCCCCGGACGAGCAACGGCTGTTGGGCGCGATCGATGCCGCCGGCCGCTCGGTTCTCGACATGGGCGTAATGAGTTTTGACGCGAAGACAGCCATTTTGCTTCTTCGCGCCTTCGACGTGCGGACCGGACCCCAAGGCCCGCGGTTCTCGCAGACAATGGAAGAGCTAGTGCTGGAACAGGGTCTTGATCTATATCGCGAAATCTGCTCGCGCTTGGCGCCGAGGCTACGGTCGAACACCACGGCGCATGTTGCCTCGCGAGCGGTTCGACTTGGTCTGCGGAACAATTGAGAAAGGTCTTCAAATCGCTGGCCGTCGTTCCGTTGGCGGTCGTGGTCCTGCCAAAGTGTGACTTCCTGCACTTTGGCACGTCGCACCAACTTATCACCAGCGGCACGGAACTAATGGAATTCGATGGGCGACCTTTGGGCCCAGACATATGCGTTAGTATGAACAATCGAGTTACCAACAACGGTCGAATCATTGGCGGCGACAGTTGGGTCGAAGGTTGCCGAATATCCGCAGATCTCGCTCTTGCAGGTCGGAACGTCGTGGTCGGAGCCGATATCGACACGCCGCTGGAGCTGCCCAAGGGCGCATGTCTAGACGTGGTTACCGGCGAGACTCGCACGGGCTGCAAAGCCTGGTTTGTACGCGCATACCACGTTGAGGACACCTTCAAGGAAATGCTTGGTCCGCGTGCCACGTTGGCTGGACAGCCGTTCGGACGATGGCTGGGACCGCGCGTCGCATTCAAGGAGATTTGGCCTAGGGTCGCGCCCGACGCCCGTGCTATGTGGAACGCCCGCGTTTTCCCCACGGTGGACTCGCCGCAGGGGTATCGCGATTGGCTGTGGATGTTTGATCCTGGCTCTGCAACTACGGAGCAGAAGCAAGCATTTCTTACGACAGACCGGTATAGTCTTGCGGAGATCGCCCTGCTGGCGGACATGGACGCGTTTTACGCGCGAAGGAGTGCATTTTGCGATACGCACTGATTCTCGCCGGCGGTTCGGGCACGCGGCTGTGGCCGATGAGCCGCGAGGCCCTGCCGAAACAACTCATCCCGTTTATCGAAGGCAGAAGCCTGCTGGAAATCGCCTACGAGCGGCTCGATGGGCTCGTGCCGTCCGAGCGCCGCTATGTCTGCGCGGGCGAAAAACATGCCCAGGCGATCCTGGCCGCAATACCGGGTTTGCAGCCGGCGCAATTCTTGGGCGAGCCGGCGGGCCGCGACACGCTCAATGCCGTTGGTCTGGGCGCGGCGGTGATCGGCCGCGACGATCCAGACGCCGCGATCGCCGTCTTCACGGCCGACCATATTATCCGCCCCGTCGATCGCTTCCGCGAGATCATTGAGCAGGGATTCGCGCTGGCGGAGCAGAGTCCGCGAACGCTCGTGACCTTCGGCGTCACTCCGTCGCATTCGGCGACGAGCTACGGATACCTAGAACTTGGAGAGCCGCTTGACGGCGCCGCGCGCCCATCCAAAGCTACCTCGTCCAGCAATTCAAGGAAAAGCCGGACGAGGCGACGGCGCAGAGCTACCTCGCCGCCGGGCCGCAGCGCTATCTCTGGAACAGCGGCATGTTCGTCTGGCGCACCGGCACACTGCTGGAGTGCATCCGGCGTTACGAGCCGGCCACTGCCGCGGGATTGGCCCGCGTGGCCGCGGCTTGGGGCGGAGTGGAACAGGCGGCTGTGCTCGCCGAGGTCTATCCCGCGCTCCGCAAGGTGAGCGTCGATTATGCGGTGATGGAACCGGCCTCGCGCGATGCGTCGTTTCGCGTTGCCGCCGTGCCGATGCCTATAGACTGGTCGGACGTCGGTTCCTGGCCGATGTTCGCCGAGACCTGCCCGCGCGACCCGCATGAAAACGCCCTGGCCGCCGCGCGGCATATGCTCATCGAGACGCGGCGGACGCTCGTCGCCTCGTCCGATCCCCGCCACCTCATCGCCGCCATCGGCTGCGAGGACCTCGTCATCATCCACACGCCCGACGCCACGCTCGTCTGCCCCGCCGATCGGGCGGAGGAGATCAAAAAGGTTTACGGGCTGGTCGTGGAGCGGTTCGGGGCGGAGTATACGTGAGCCGAGGAGGGAAATCCGAAACAAATCCGAAAATCCAATGGGAAAATGTCGGAAACTTGGCGGGATGCGACGGGGTTTTGAGCCACAAAGAGCACAAAGGCCACAGAGAATTCTTTGCGTTCTCTGCGTTCTTTCGCAGCGATAGCGTGTGGCGGACGGGGGCGTCAATTTCAGAGAGGAGTCGTTTTCTGGCCCGCCCTAAATTGGCTTTAGTTTCAAGTTAACTACATCCAGGGCGCGCTGGGGAGTCATCTTACGTATCTCGCCGACAGACCTCCAAGCTCAAACAGCCGTTGTTTTGTATTGTGAGTTATCATCATGGGCACTCCACCAAGTGGCTGAACTTGCTCAGTATAGGCTTTGAATCCATGGGTGCATAAAGCAAGTTACAGGCGCTCCTTGTAGAGGATCTTTACGCGCATATACTCGCTTACAACTCGGACAGCAGAATACGTAAGGGTGGGTTGTCGTCTCAGTAGCCACAGGAATCGCCCGATTCTGGACTTGGGCCGTCACGTCGCTATGACGCGGCGCATTTCAGCCGGACAGTTTCCTTTCCGTAATCGCATTACCTTTTTACGTATGCGAACATTCCATCGGCGTCTGCAAAAGATTTGAGTTGGTGGGGGTGGGTCTTATGATGCAAGCGCCAGCACTTGTTGTCCCCGACGGGTCCAAGCAAGATGAAGTCTTCGATCTTTCCATTGGCGACTCTATCCAACGCAGCGCGCAGTGCTGTCCCCGCGGAACTCGATGACCACATTTCTAAGGCCCGGCACTTCGGAGAGTGTTACTTCATCGGTGGTGGCGGGGACGTGTTTTCCCGGTGCCAGCGGAGTATCCTTAGGGCCTCCCGGCGGCAAGCCTAGAATGTGTTCTTGGAAAGCCGCGAATGAGCCATGTTTACGCATGATTGCGCCCTCAGAAGCCCATTGTATCCTACGCTACATCTACGGTGTAGTCCCGCGGTCCTTTAGACTCATGATCCTCAATCAATGGTTTTTCGCCCTTCACCTTCATGCCGCCGCCCTTTCCCCGTCCCTTCAAGCGGACCAGCCGGCACGCGCGGTGCGTGTTCCCAGTAAAACCCGAACTTCCCGCGACGTCGCTGGCCTTTCGCGTGAACGTTCACGGGCTGGCGGGAGAGCAATATGGGGCGGATGGTTTGTAACAACGCGACCGTAGGACCCTTGATTCGGCGCAAACTCCAGCTATGATAAAACTTGTTGGCGGAATACGAGTCGGCAGGACAATGGAGGACCGCAATGGACCTGACCAGCGAGCAAGTGCAGGCCATCGATCATGGCCACGCAGTCCCTGTGATCGTCGAAGGCCGATCTTGTGTCGTCGTTCGGCAAGAGGTTTATGATCGGGTAAAACGCGTCGTGGATTTGGACGATTCCGATTTGCGTCCCGAAGAAACCTACGCGGCCGTACTTGCGGCATGGGACCAAGAGGAAGATCCGGGACTGGATGCATACCAGGACTATAAGCAACGATGACATTCCGCCGCGGCGATGTGGTAATCGTGGACTTTTCTCCCACGGATCCCAGGGCAAAAGTTCGCCCTGCCTTGGTAGTTCAAAACGATCGTGACAACGCACGGATGCAGCGCACTATTGTGGTCCAGATTACGAGCAACGTCAGTCGATCCCACGAGGACACGCAATACCTCATCGATCGAGCTCATCCGGACTGGAGGACATCGGGGCTTCGGCTTCCATCAGTCGTCAACGCCGCCAATCTTGTTACCGTCGTGCGCGGGCAGATAACACATGTGATCGGCAACGTGTCGCCTGCTACTATGCGTCAGATTGACGCCTGCCTGCGCACTGCGCTGGGCTTGTGACTGGCGTCACTTCCACAGCACCTTCAGCCCGAAGAAAGCGGTGTCCTTGATCCGCCGCTGGAACTCGCGGAAAGCGCTGATCTTCTGCACCGTATTGAACGTCATGCTGAGCATGATCCGCAGGCCGCCCGATTCAATAGGCGTGGCGCGGTGCAACACTTTCTGGCCCTCGAAGACCACGAACGAGTTCTCGGAGGTGTCGACGTCGACATCGGTCCCGTCGGGGGCGCGATATTGGAGTTTACTTGCGGAGATGCCGCCGTCGGCCGAACGGTTGACGAGGTTGATCAAGGCGGTGAACTGGCGGCCCTGGTAGAAGTTGTGGTCGAAGTGCCACTGGATGTGGTCGCCCGGCTCGTCGTAGTAAAGGATCGACTCGGCGCTCTGGTCGTGGTCGCCGGCCGGCCCGACCGTTTCGCCCACCAGTTGCGAGACGAACTTCACGACCGGCTCGCCGTGGTAGAACGCGAGGCAGGACGGGCATGACTGGTGGATTTGCTCGTAGGAGACGGTGCCGCCTTTCTTGTGCGTGGGCACATAGTTGCGGGTCTTTTGCCCGGCGATGGCAGCGGCCTCCTCGCGGAGCTTGGCCAGCGAGGCCGGATCGAGGAAATCGTCAATGCGGGCCAGAAGTTTTTCCTTGAACAAGCGGCCCGCGTCGGCATCGGGAACGGGCAAGCGCAGCCGCGGCTCCTTGCCGGCGATCAACTTCTGTCGTCGGGCGGCCAGCTCGTGGTAGTAGCCTTTTCGCCGGACGGAATGAACATAGCCCAGCCCGACCAGGCCGCAGCCGATGGCGCCGGCCGCAATCCAGATCCACGTCCACATGACGATCAGACCTCCCTTCGTTTTCGATTGCCCTTTGCGCTCGCCGGCGCTTTCGATCGCGAATCCGATCGCGCCAGACGCCAAGTGCTTCCCGGTCCGTAAGTGACGATCCGGTGCTTCGGCATGAAGACTTCCCAGTAGGGAATATCGGGAAACTTGTCGTCTGCGCGCGTTGCATGAACGGAGACGACGCAGTCGTTGTCGAAACGGAGGTTGGTTACGCGTCCCACGTCCAGACCGACGAGCCGTCCGCCTTCCAAGGCAGCATTTATCTTTACTTCCAGCAACTGCTTGTCGCGCCCGCTCGATCGGAGCTCCACTTCGGGCGTATAAAGCGTCCAGGCGGTGCCGCAAGTATTGAATCGCCATGCGCCCATGACGCGGTCGGGAATCCCGGGACTTTCGCACGGAACCCGGCCCCCGAAATTCAGGTGCAATTCTCCTCCGTAAGCAAATTCCACGCGCCAGCATTGCTTGCCGAGGATTCGGTGGAGCATCTCGATCAGAGCCGGATCGCCGCTAGGTACCGTTGCCGTTATTGTCGCCGTTGCCATCGGTTCCTCCTAGAAACTCTTCCGCGAGTCGGCATAGCTCCGCAAACGTGAAGTCTCCACGTTGCCCGCTGCCGCCGTGCCCCGTCTCCTTCAGATGCTGAATGTAGGCGCTGAACTCATACCTTTCATCGTCCGACATTCCATATTTCCTGCAAACGCCGCGAAAGGTCTTGATGTCCCGTTTCATCGACTTGCGCGGCTCCATCCTGGGAGACCAACGAATTATAGGAGATTGTCCGAAATGTTGCCAGTAGGCGGACGTTCTTCCTACCGCCCCAAGAGCTTCTTCACTTGCACCCAAGTCCGCGTGTTGATCACGTTCTCCTTCGTCAACCCGCCGCGGCGGGCCTGCAGGATGCCGTAGCGCATGGCGGCCAGGCCCTCGGGGCGGTGCGCGTCGGTGGAAATCACGATCAAAACGCCCTGCGCCTTCGCTTCGGCGCAGGCCACATCGTCCAGGTCCAACCTTCGGGGACTGGCGTTGATCTCCAGCACCTTGCCCTCCTCGCGGGCGGCGCGAATGACGGCCGAAAGATCGATCTCGTAGGCCTTCCGCTCATTCAACAACCGTCCGGTGGGATGGGCGATGGCGCGGACGAAGGGGTTTTTCAACGCGCCGATTACCCGCTTGGTGATTTGCTCCCGCGATTGCGTCTGGCCGTAATGGACGCTGGCGTTGACCCAATCGGCGTCCTTGAGAACGTCGTCGTTAAGGTCCAGCCCGCCGCGTTCGAGAATATCGACCTCGACGCCCTTGAGGATGGTGATGCCGCGGAGCCGCTCGTTTACTTTGTCGACTTCCTCCCAATTCTTGCGGAGCCGCTTCTCGTCCAAGCCGTTGGCCATCGTCACGCGCTTGGAGTGGTCGGTCATGGCGATGTATTTCAGTCCGCGAGCTTTCGCGGCAAGGGCCATTTCCTCAATCGTCGCCTGGCCGTCGGTCCAGGTGCTGTGCATGTGCAGGTCGCCGCAGATGTCGTCCAGCTCGATCAGCCGCGGCAGCTTGCCGGCGGCCGCCCAATCGAATTCCTTGCGGGCCTCGCGCATTTCCGGCGGAAAGCAGGGCAAATCAAGCGCCGCGTAGACATCCTCCTCCGTGCGGCCGGCGATCAGGTCGTCGCCGCGGAACACGCCGTACTCGTTGACCTTCAGGCCGCGGTCCTTTGCCCGGCCGCGGACGACGACATTGTGGGCCTTCGAGCCGGTGAAGTATTGCAGCGCCGCGCCGAACGACTCATCGGGCACGACGCGAAGGTCGAGGTTCATGCCGTTTCGCAGCCGGCCGCTGAGCTTTGTCGGGCCGCGCACGGTCACCTCAGCCATGCCTGCGTAGGCCGCCATGTGGTCCATTACGCCTTTGGCGTCGCCGACCGCAAGGAAATCGAGATCGCCGATCGTGTCGCGTCCGCGGCGGTAGCTGCCCGCGGCTTCGATCTGGCGGACCGCAGGGCACCGGCGCATGTGGGCGACGACTTCATGCACGTAGTCGTCGGCCTCGGCCCAAAGCACGCGCTTGCCCGCCTCGGCGGCGAAAGCGATGCCGGCAAGGATCGATTCTTCGGTCTTGGCGCCAAGCCCTTTGAGTTCGCGAATCTTGTGGCTCTCGCACGCCTGACGGAGCTCGTCCAGCGTGGTTACCTTGACTTCCTTGAAGATCATCGCCGCCCGCTTGGGACCCAGGCCCGGCACGCGCATCATCGCCAGCACCGACTTCGGTACCTCCTTCTGAAGGTCTTCGAGCATTTGCAGCTTGCCGGTGGCCGTCAGCGCGGCGATCTTGTCGGCCAGGTCCTTGCCGATGCCTTCGATATCGGTCAGCTTGCGGTTGGCGTCCGCGGCGATTTCCGCGGCCGATTCGGGCAGGTCGCGAATAGTCCGGGCGGCGTTGCGATAGGCGCGGACGCGAAACTGGTTCGCGCCTTGGAATTCCAGGATGTCCGCGACCTGATCGAAGGCGTCGGCGATTTCGGGATTGGTCATCGCAAACGATTATAGACTTGCGGCGCCGACAGAGAAAGCACCAGCCCCTGCCAACCACAGGGCGCCCGTACGTCGGCGCAACCACATTACTTGGCCCGCTGCGTCGCTTGCTCGGCCTCCACGTAGCATTGCGCGGCGCGGACGGCAAAGACGATCTGCTCGACGGCGCCGGTTGTGCCGACGCGCTGGACGTTGATCACCAGGTCGTAGAAGTGCGGATCGGCGTTGTCGTGATGGAAGAAGCGGCGCGTGAAGTCCCGGCGGCCCGCATCGACGATGCGGAGCCAGCGGCGGGCCTCACCGCGGGTGGCAAAGTTCTGCCGCTGTTGCACGCGTTCCGTGCGATAGGCCTCCGGCGCCACCAACCGCACGGCGAAAGTCTGCGCGCGGGGGAGAACGAATTGCGCCCCGCGACCAACAAACACCGCTTCTCCGCGGCGGGCCAAGATGTGGATCATGTGGCTGACTTGAGTGACAAACTTCTCGTGCGTGACGAGACGGCGGTCCAACCACCCTCCGAACACTTCGTAGACCCAATTGCCGCCGGTTTCATCGACCGGATCGAGCATCAGCCGCGGCTCGTGATACCACTGGGCCACCTGGTCGCGAAGGTTATGGCCGTAGTCGTGCCAGCCCAGCGCGGCGGCTGCCAGGCGCACGACCGTCGTCCCGTCGGTGCCCGACTCGCGCGATATGGCGACGTAGCTGATTGCCCGTGGAGAAGGCCGCTCGACCGGGACCTCCTTCACAACGTTCCTGGCCATTTCTTGCAGCCGTGCCCAGGTGCGCATCTGCCGTTCCGCGGCGGCGGACAAGCGAAGGCTCTTGTTGCCAATAAAAGTATCCATGCTGCCCTCCCGTGCTTGGAAAACGTTGAGAAAGGGAGAACCAACTCCATTTACATTATATCCCCGAGCGCCCTCTAAGAAAATGATCCGAAATCGATTTTCAGCGCGAAATGACGCCTTGCTTCGTCATTGCGCTAACCACCAGGCGCCGACGCCTTGTATGCCACGCATCCGCTTCGGATTACTATGGGTAGGACCGGCACTACGATCCACAGTTCCATGAAGCGAAGTACGACGAAACCCGCCGCCCAACCGCGCTGCAATGAAAAAACAGCGGCACGGCGCGGCGGCAGGGGCACCCATCTCCAAAGTCGCGGCCGCGGTTTGCGGCATGTTGGCCCTGGCCGTGGCGATCGTTTTTTGCCAAACTGCCCGGCACGAGTTTCTCAACTTCGACGACAACGTTTACGTAACCGCCAACGAGCACGTGAAGAATGGCGTGACTCCCGCCGCTATTGCGTGGGCGTTTACGACCTATGAGGCCGACAACTGGCATCCGCTGACGTGGCTTTCTCACATGTTGGACTGCGAAATCTACGGCATCAAACCGGCAGGACACCATCTGACCGGCGCGGCACTGCACGCCGCCACTGCGATTCTGCTCTTTCTGACGCTGCGGCGGATGACTGGGGCGCTTTGGCCAAGCGCCTGGGCGGCCGCCGTCTTTGCCATCCATCCGCTGCGGGCGGAATCGGTCGCCTGGCTGGCGGAGCGCAAGGACGTGCTCGGCGGGCTGCTCTTTGTGCTGACCCTCTGGCTCTACGCCCGCTACGCGGAGCGCCCGTCGTGGGGCCGCTACGCATGGGTCGTGACGGTATTCGCCCTCGGGCTGATGGCCAAGCCAATGCTGGTGACCTTGCCTTTCGTGCTGCCGTTGTTGGACTATTGGCCGCTGCAAAGGGTGGGGCGCAAGTGGGGAGTGGCAAGTGGAAAGGGAGAAGTGGGAAGTGACAAGTGTGAAGCGGCGAGCGGCAAGGCGCAAGGGGGAACACTTCCCGCTTCCCACCTGCCACTTCCCACCTCTCCCATCGCGCGGCTCGTCGCCGAAACGCTTCCCCTTCTGTTATTAGCAGCTATCTCCTGCTGGCTTACGCTTTCCGCCCACGCCGATCCGATGAAGCGATACGAACGTTTGGCCTTTGCCGCGCGGGCCGCAAACGCCACGCTAGCCTACGTGGCTTATCTGGGGAAGATGGTTTGCCCTATGGATCTGGCGGTGCTGTATCCGCTGCCCAAGACTTCTGTGCCGCGTGGCGAAGTGCTTGCCGCGGCGGGCTTGCTTCTGGCGGCGACCGCGGCGGCAATCGCGGCCCGCCGCAGGTGGCCGTTTCTTTTTGTCGGCTGGTTCTGGTATCTCGGAACGCTGGCGCCGTGATTGGCCTGGTGCAAGTGGGCGATCAGGCGATGGCCGACCGTTACACCTACATGACGCAAGTGGGCCTCTACATCGCTTTGGCATGGGCCGCCGCAAGCATCGCCGCCGGGCGACCCGTCTGGCGACGGCGTTTCGCGGTGTTGTCCGTAATTGTCCTGGCGGGGCTAACGTGCGCCGCCTGGCGGCAAACGCAGCACTGGCACGATAGCGTGGCGCTCTGGGCGAGGACCGTGGCCTGTACACGCGACAACCTCGATGCCCGCGTCAATTTCGGCTACGCTCTTGGTCAACGAGGACAAACTGCCGAGGCGATCGCCCAGTACGAAAAGGCCCTGGAGATCGACCCGAATAACGCGGCCGTCCACAACAATCTCGGCAGCCGGCTGGCTAGCATCGGCCGAACTGCCGATGCGATCGACCAGTACCGCCGTGCATTGGAAATCAAGCCGGACTACATCGAGGCGCACGCCAACCTTGGCAACGCGTTGTTCCGCCAGGAGAAATTCGCTGACGCCGAAGCCGAGTACCGCTCGGCCCTGCGCTCGGCCGAGGCCGCCAATCGCAGTGAGATCAGCGCACAACTCCGCGACAGCATCCGCCATGCGCAGTCGGCTGCCGGTCAGCAGCGCCACCGTAACCGTCCCTACCCGCTGCTCGCTTGCGATTCCTCTCCGCTCGGTTGCTGCATGCGCCACGAGCACCTCCTGCTGCGTCTTGTCCGGCCCGTAATGGACCAGCGCGGTCGAGTCGTCCTGCGTGAGGTTGTAAAGCCCCGTCTCCACGACTATCCCCTTGCCGCCGCCCACCGTCCAGGCGGCGCGCTGGTTCTTCTTATCGACCTGCCCGGTGACGGGCAAGTTGGTCTGCGTGACTTGGTCGTAATAGTTGCCGCGAATCACGCCCTGCTTGTCGACCGATAACTGGAAGATCATGTCGGGCGTTTTCTTTCCCTCGGGCATGAGGCCGAAGACGCCCAACGGGAGCCATTGGGATTTATCGGTGGCCGCCGCGGTACCGCCGGTCGAGGCCAGATTGACTGCCTCCTGGTAATACTGCTGCGCGGTGCCGGCATCCTGGCCGCTGTAGTAGACGCTGCCGTTGTCGTAGACGATGTCGTTGCCGTAGTTGTAGCTGTAGTATTGCGGTTGGGCGCCGATCCACGCCGCCGCGTCGGCCCAGTCGGCCGTGAGCCAAATCGCCGAGGCCCAATCAGCGGCCGCGTAGCCCGCCGGATACCAGGCCCAGGGGTGCCCGGCCCACCAGCCGTGGCCCCAGATGCCGCTGTGATTGAACCAGCCGCGGCCGGCCACCGCCTGGGCGTGGGCATAGGTGGGCGACCAGGCGTGCGTGCCGTATCCGTATCCGGCGTATCCGTGTCCCGCGACGGTTGTGCCATTTATCGCGGTGCGACCGCCGGCATAACCGCCCGCCGCAACGCCTCCGGGACCGGCCACGGCGCCGCGGCCAGCTTCCGAGGTGTGAACGTACGTGTTGCCTTCGGGACCCTTCACGGCCGTCGCGCCGGCAACGCGGCCGCCCGCCGCGACGCCGTTCGGACCGGCCACAATGCCGCGTTGGGCGGCCGAAACGTGGGCCACGTCCGTGCCGCCGGCGCCTTGGTATGTATGGGCGGAGACGCTTGTAGCGTGCATGCCGCCGTCGGTCGGCAGGCCGAGGAAGCCGTTGAGCTGGCCACGGCTCACGGAACTGTAATCGCCGCCGAAGCTGCCGCGGTTGAAATCGTTGCTGACACTTGTGCGGTTAAAACTGTTGCCGAAATTGTCGAAACTGCCGCGATCGACATTGCCCGCGCCATAGCTTCCGCGATCGAAGTTGGCACCGCCATAGCTGCCGCGGTCAAAGCTTTCGCCGCCGAAGCTGCCGCGGTTGAAATCGCCGCCATAATTGCCGAAGCTCCCACGATTGAAGCTTTCGCCGCCGTAGCCGCCGCGATCAAAGCCTCCGCCGCCGAAGCTTCCTCGGTCGAAGCCGCCTCCGCCGAAACTGCCGCCGCGGAACCCGCCGCCGCTAAAGCCGCCTCCGTGGAATCCGCCGCCGAAGCCGCGGGCGAAATCGTCGGCCGGAAGGCTGGCCAGCAAGAGAGAAAGAACGAAAAGTGCCGAATTGAGTATGTGCTTGTTCATGGTTGTCTCCATCATGTTTTCTACTTTGCCTTGGAAACCTTCATCGCCGCGCGATCGAGAACGACTTCCGGCACGTCCGGCAGGCGGCGTGTCGCCGGCCCTCCGCTGCGACGAACGGAAGCCGAGCACGTTATCCTCGCCCGGTATGCGGACCAGCGTATCGCGCGAGGAGGTCGGCGTGCCGTCGGCCATTACGCCCGACTGCTCGATCTGCCAGCCTTCGGGCGTCTGCGTCCAAACGCCCGTGCCGTAGCCGCCGGCGCCGTCGAACGACCAGGAGCGGATCTTTTCGATCTTGGGGTCCCAGCCGATAATCTGCCGGCCGCTCGAAGAGATGATGCCGTCGTCGGTCACTTCGTATTCCCGTTCCAGAAAACTGTTGTTGGCAATCCAGCGGACGGTGGTGCGCAGGCGGGTGCGGTCGCGCTTGGCCGTCCACGTGCCCACCAACCAGGCGAGGCTCTCCATCTTCTCGAAATTCGACGGCAGGTCGACGCTCGTCTCGCGGACGCTCGCCAACAGCCATTTGCCGTCCGCTTTGACGTGAACGCACGTGTAACGCGAAACCTCCGCCGGGCCGGCGTGCTGCGCGGTAACCTGCGAAACGCCGTCCTCGATGGCCACGGTCGGCGCGGGAAACTCGACCGATTTCACGGCCACCGAAACCCGCGCGTCGGGATGCTCCTTGAAAAGCCGGGCATACTCCTTTTCGATCGCCTCGCGGCCCTTGAAGATCGTGCCGTCGGCATTGGCCGCGGTCCCGTCGGGCAGCCATAGCGCGGCGACGGCCTTGGCATCGCCGCGGTCAAACGCCTTGACGAAGGCCGCGGCCGTGGCGCGGATTTCGACTTCCGCTGGGACTGCTTTCCCGAGCGGGGCCTTGGCGTCGGCCGCGCGGGCCGGAGTGGAAACGCACGCAAGCGCCGCGGCAAGGCTGGCCGCGAAACAGTAAACCCTAGTGCGCCACATTCGGACATCGTTTCATGGGGGTGCTCCTTAAGACGTGGTTCAAGGAAGTTTAGGTCATTCCGACAATGCCGGGCGAGTCCATGCGATAAGAATTCCTGTCGAACGCGGCATTACGATTATACGCGACAAAGCGGTGCGCGGCGCGGGTCTTGAACGGGCCGTTGGCCGGTCTATAATCGACGGTCGCCCGTGGTTGACCGCGCAATGGAAATCCATCCGCAAAACAAGATAGAGGGCACGTAGCACCATGAAATCAATCCGCTGCAGGCTGATGTTGCTGGCAATAGTCGTCATCAGCCAGACCGCCGTATCGCAAGCCCAAAATCCGCTCCCGTCCTGGAACGACGGCCCGGCCAAACAAGCCATCGTTGACTTCGTGCGGGCGACGACCACCGAAGGAAGCCCACAGTTCGTGACGCCGGCCGAACGCATCGCCACCTTCGACCAGGACGGCACGCTATGGGTTGAGCATCCGATGTATTCGCAGGTGATGTATTGCCTCGATCGCGTGCCGGCGGTGGTGGAAAAACACCCGGAACTCAAGGACGCCGAACCGTTCAAGACCGTTCTTTCGGGCGATCGCGAGGCGATCGCGAAGCTCCCAATGAAGGATCTCGAGAGAATCTTGGCTGCCACGCTCACCGGCATGTCGGTGGAGGAATTCCGCGCCGACGTGAAGAAGTGGCTCGCGCGGGCCAAGGACCCGCGCTGGAAGCGGCCCTACACTGATCTTACCTACCGGCCAATGCAAGAAGTCCTCAAGTACCTCCGCGGCAACGGCTTCAAGACCTACATCGTCACCGGCGGCGGCCAGGACTTCGTCCGCGTCTACGCCGAACAGACCTACGGTATTCCGCTCGAACAAGTCGTCGGCTCCGCCGGCGGAACGAAGTACGGTTACGGCAAGGACGGAATGCCGTTCCTTACCAAGGAGCCCAAACTCCTCTTGAACGACGACAACGCGGGCAAGCCCGAGGGCATCCATCTGATGATCGGCCGGCGGCCATGCGCCGCCTTCGGCAACTCGACCGGCGACCGGCAGATGCTCGAATACACCAAGTCCGGCGCGGGCGCGCGGCTGGCCATGCTGGTGCTGCACGACGACGCAACGCGCGAATACGCCTACGGCCCGGCGCAGGGCCTGCCCGACACGAAGGTCGGCCGGTTCACGCAAAAGCTCTACGACGAAGCGACGAGCAAGGGCTGGACGGTCATCGGCATGAAGAAGGATTGGAAGCGGATCTTTAGCTTCGAGAAATAGTCAACCGTTTTGCCGCCAGCCCCGGCACGATTACGGGGGTCGTCACGCTTGCCGTTGCCCAAGCGCGAGGGAAGCTTCCCATCGCCGCCCTCGTCGCCGTATCCGTGGGCGCGCTGGTGATGTGGTTCGTGATCGCGCTGGCCGTGCGTTTCGGCGAGCGGTCTCGCGGCGGGAGCGGCTTTGTGCGCGACACCGTCACCCGTTTCATGGGGTTGATCGTGATCGCGATGGGCTTCCAGTTCGCCCTCACCGGCCTCCGCGAGTTTATGAGAATCAATGGCGCACCGTAGCTGCGGCGAGTTCATCACGCCGGTGGATCTCGACGCTGAGCGGGTCGTCAAGGACGCGTAAGCGCGTCAATGAAAGAAGCCGAACTTTGGGGTGGCACGTCCCTGAGCTTGCGAAGGGCGTGGCAACTGTGCAAACACGCTCTTCGCTCGAAGCTCAGGGCGTGCCATCCTGATCGTTGAAGCCAACTTGTTACGCCGGCGCTATTCGCCTTCGTGCTGCCTGATTACCGCCTCGATCTTCTTCTTGATCGCGTCGAGGTTGAACGAGGCCGGGTCTTGCATCGGCGGGTAGTCGATCGCGGTTTTCGCAAGCGCGCCGACGTACTGCTGGACAACGACGAATCGCCAGAACTCGCGGGCGTAGAACTCGTTCATGTAGCCTCCGCCCATTTCGTTCATCGACTCGCCGCGAATGGACGGAGTTCGCTCGAACGGGTCCTGCCGGATGTTCACGATCGTAGGCATGTCGGTCGTCGTCTTCTCGCCCGGCCAGCCCCAGGGCTGCTGGAAGAACTGGAATTTGAAGTTGTCGACGCGAATCGCGCCAAGGTGCGGGCCGCCGAAATAGAACAGCTCGTGCCGCGCCGACGGTCCCTTGCCTTCCAGCAGGGCCGTCTGGTCGTAGCCGTCGAGGTGGTTCTTGTAGGTGCGTTCGCCGAGCTTCACGCCTTCCAGCAACTGCTTGGTGATGTCCGGATTGCCGGCGGCGGCGCACAAGGTGGGGAACCAGTCGAGCCCGGAAAAGATGCCGTTCTCGACGCTGCCCGGCTTGACGTGCCCCGGCCAGCGGATGATCGCCGGCACGCGGAAGCCGCCTTCGAAGACGGTGCCCTTCGTGGCGCGGAAGGGCGTCATGCCGCCGTCGGGCCAGGTGAAGACCTCGGCGCCGTTGTCGGTGCTGAAGATGACGATCGTGTTCTCGGTCTCGCCCATCTCGTCGACGTGCTTCAGAATCTCGCCGATGCAGTCGTCCATTTGGGCCATGCCGGCCTCTTCCAGGCCGTAGTTCGATTTGGCGTTCTGCATCGAGTTGTACTTGCTCGACAGATACGTGAAGACGTGCATCCTCGTGGTGTTATGCCAGACGAAGAACGGCTTGCCATCCCTCTTGGCCTTGTCCATGAACTCGCAGGAGGACTTGACCAGTACACTGTCGAATGTGGTCATGTCGTACTTTTGCTTTTCCTTGAGGAACGGCACTTCGTGCATGTTGGGCACGTTGGACATGTCCGGGAACGGCGGCAGCGGGCCTTCGTCGACGATTTTTTGCTTGCCGACTTTGCCCCAGCGGGGCATGACTGTCTCGTCGTCGGCATCGGTCGCGTAGCAGTGGACCAGGCTCCGCGGGCCGTGCTCGTTGTAGTACTCCTCCTCCAACGGGTACGAGTACCAGTAGGGGTCCGACATGGCGTCGAGATGGTACAGGTAGCCGAAGAACTCGTCGAAGCCGTGGACCGTCGGCAGGTACTTGTTGAGGTCGCCCAGGTGATTCTTGCCGAACTGCCCGGTGGCGTAGCCCTGGGCCTTCAGCGCGGTCGCCAGCGTGCAGGCCTGGTCGGGGAGGCCTACATCCGCCCCGGCTTGGCCGACGGTCGTCAGCCCGGTCCGCAAGGGGATTTCGCCGGTGATGAAGTTGGCGCGGCCGGCGGTGCAGCTCGCCTCGGCGTAATAGTCCGTGAACATCATGCCTTCCTTGGCCAGCTTGTCCAGATGCGGCGTCTTGCCCGACATCATGCCGCGATGGTAGGCGCCGATATTGAACCAGCCGATGTCGTCGCCCATGATGAAGAGGATGTTGGGCTTCTTGCCTTTCGCCTCGATTTGAGCTGTAGCGGCGGCCACTGCGGCCGCGGCGGTCGGGGCCTGCGCGAGTTGAACCGGTTCGGCCGCCTTACCGGGCTTTGTCGCCTTCACTGCGGTCACGCCCTGGTTGGCCGGCGTGCTCGACGCGGCTGCGGCAGGCTGATCGGCAGCGGCGTTGTGTTTCGGTGATTTCTGGTCGCAGGCCGCGATATAGCCGATCGCCGCGCCGACGCCGAGAATGATCCAGAGCTGCGTTTTCGTCGATTTCATAGGTAGGTATCCCGAAGTTTTTGGTTGCCTACTGTCCGCAGGCGTCATTATTGCCCTGCTCTGCGCTGAGCCATCTCAGGCCGCGGAAAGTCGGTAGATAGAATTGAACTGGCGTAAACTGCTTGCCGCTAAACAGGCTTTTTTGTAGGACGCAATTTGGCTCTTTGCGTCACACCCCCTTTCGCTGAGCGGTCATGGAAGTCACTACGGCGGCGTCCGGTTTCCCCCGTAATGCAGGTAACGAGATGAGCTAATTATTGAAAGGCTGCCAGCCGTCGGCAAGTGGGTTCGCGGCAAAATTGCGAGTATAAGTAAATTGAAACTTGATCGCGGCCAGCTTTATCCAAGTTTATGTCGAAGCGTTTACAAGGGGACTACTTGACAAAGCCCTAACGAAGCCCTATCGAAATTCTCCCACCTGAGCATGATTTGTCCACGG
Organism: uncultured Planctomycetia bacterium; assembly: GCA_963780045.1. Lineage (GTDB taxonomy): Bacteria > Planctomycetota > Planctomycetia > Pirellulales > Thermoguttaceae > JANXQG01. Next base: position 1,627,895 of record CAVZZZ010000001.1, read on the forward strand.
GCCACTCCGAATTCACCATAGAATGACCGCTTCCGAATCTCGCGCCAAGGCGCCAAGCTCTCGTTCTTTGCGCCTTTGCGCCTTGGCGTGAGATTCACTTCCGCGCGGCATGATTCTCCTACCTGCCCAGTTGCTCCAGCGCCGCGCGTATCGGCGCGCTGGAAATCTGGATCATGCCGGCGAACGGCCGGTCCAACTCCAGGATTAGGAAGATCGCGCTGGAAACCGCCAGGGCACAAATCAACAGCGTGACGATCACCGTCGGGTTCGGCGGGGCTAAGAGACTGAAGCTGGCAAACAGCAGCACGAGCCAGGCGACCATCACCACCAAGAACGGCAGCGGGATCGAGCTTCCCCTTTGGGAAAAGAGCGTCCAGCGGAGCTTGGCCGTGTCCATGGCGGTTGAGATGGCCTGCGACTGGAACCACCGCTGAGTTTCGGTATTCGCCGGCAGGGCCTGGATCTTCTCGATCAGCCCTTCGTACTTGCCCTCGGTGCCATGGCCAGCCTGCCCCGGTGAGCCGCTCTCGCCGGGCCACGTCCTTGCGAGCATGTCGGCAACCGAGGCGCGAAGCGTCTTGCGGACTTCTTTCGCTTCCGGGCCGTAGCGCGCCAAGTTGCGGTCGATGATAATCACGTTCCCGGCAAGTTGGCCCACGCCCGCACGCTGCGTGTCGAACGTGCCCTTCGCCGAGGCGATCATCAGGCCCAGCACCAGGGCCGTCATCGTGCCGATGAGTCCCATGCCCAGCTTGACGACGTCTTTCGACTCGCTGCTGAGATGCTGTTCGGGCACGATCGCGCGAAGCAGCATTCCCAGCAGCGTGCCGCCGAAAACGCAAGCGAAGATAATGCCGCTGGTGGCCAGGGAACTCATTGCGGCCTAACCTGCCTTCTTAACCGGCGGAATCTTCCACGTGCCATTGATAATCGACGGCGTCCGCTCTTTAGGCCAATATAGCCTCAGCATCAGAATAAACTTGCCTTTCGGCGCTGGAAGCCAATCGGATTCCTTCTCGGCACCGGGGTTGTCGTTTTGCAGATACAAATCCACGGAGCCGTCCGCATTGATTTTGAACTTGTTCCGCTCGCTGAGCGTGTAACGATTTAGCGGATTATCCACGAAGAAGTATTCCGCGTTGTACATCGTCAACGACCAAAAACCGTGGACGGGAGGCATCTGGCCCTTCTCGAAGTGCATGACGTACTTTTGGCTGCCGTCGTAAGCCTTGCCTTCGGAGTCGGTCTCGGACGTGGGATAAATCGCGTCCTGGGGCCGGTTCGCGCCCAAGCCGATGGCAGTGACCAACGCCCTTTGGAGATAGTCCGTGCCGTAAAGTCCCGTCTTGGTCGTGAACATCCAGCCGTTTTCAAGGGCGCCCGCGGTCTTGAAATGGGCCATGATCTTCTCAAAGCCGAGCTTCGGCACGTCCGCCAGTGCTTTTGCGACGGCAGGATCGAGCTTGCTCCGGTCGAACGGCTTGCCCGGCGCGATGCCGAGGTGCGCCATCTTCGCCAGGATCGGCCCGTCGGCCCGCGACGGCGGGTTGTCCTTCATCAAAGACGCCAGAAGATTGAAGTAGGCGCTCGCGTCCAGCGCGTTGACCTGGTCGCGCACGGGCTTCTTCATGTCGATAGACGGATCGACGTTGCCGGCGGGCGGCGTGTAGGGCTTTCCGTATGCGCTCAACGGAACGATGGAAACCTCGTTCTGCATCTTGTGGACGGCCTCGTAATCTTCCGGCGTTCCCGTGCAGTAAATGCGCCCGAGCAGCCAAACGATGGCGGTCGGCGACTTGTACTCGGTTACTCCCGCCGGGAGCGAGCCGCGCCAGCCAGGGCCGGTGATGGCGTACTTCTGCGGACCCGTGCCCGTCGTCCGCTTGCCGGGAACCTGGAAAACGTCGGTCCAGCCGTCCAACATCGGCATGAGGTAATAGCGGCCTTGCGCGTCGGGCAGGCTTAGCACCCAGGGCTCTTTGCCTACGTCGATCCATGCCGTGGTATAGAGCGTGTCGGCGTTGGGTGCCGTCACGTCGCGATACTTGGCGTTGGGATAAGTGCGGGCTCGAAGCAGATTGCCCATGGGAGCGCGCGTGGCCTCGGGTATTTCCACGTTAGTCATTACTCGCCGGGTCATCTCCATCGTCACCAGCGGGTAGCCGTAGACGTAGGCCTCGATCCCCGTTTCCACGGCCTCTTTTTCCGTCACTGGGCCGCTGGGAACCATTTGCGTCGGAGAATAGACGCGTCGCCGCCGCGGAAGCAATTGCGCGGAACTCTCCAGATCGGGGATGATGCAAAAGGAAAACACCGCCGCAGCGATGATTACGCCGCGCAGAACAAGGGTTTTCGATCTAAACACGCTTGATGTCCTTTGAGGAGCTAAGGCGATGTAAAATGGCCTGCGCAGCGCAGGATACTCACGCGAACGCCGCGCGGAGTTTCTCTTCCTGCTCCTTGGGCAGGTTCGTCGCGATGATCTCGAATTTCGGGAGCTTCCTGGCGGCCTCGGCAACCCGGTCTAGCACCGCGTCGCTCGTCAACAGAAAGAGCGCTGACGTGCCCGGCGTGACTTTGCTGCGGACATCTTTGATGAACTTGTCATCAATGCCGTAGTCGGCGAAGTGGCCGGACAACGCGCCCATCAGTCCGCCGACGGCCGCGCCGAAGAAGGGCACGAAGAAAATCAGGCCGAAGAGCATTCCCCAAAAAGCCCCGTCCCAAGCGCCTTTCGCGGTCAGGTCGTACAGTTGGTGGGTCGCGGGTTTTCGCGCCCCTTCCGGCCAGGTGACGATGGCGGCATCCTGGAGCGTGATGAGGGCCTGCGTCTGCAGGTCCTTAATGAGGGCCAGTCCTTTGTCCGCGCCGTCGGCGGAGTGGAATTCCAAGACGGTGAGTGTAGCCATGAGAATCTCCTTTGGTTGAGGCGCGGTCGATTGTGTTCCGCGAAAGTTTTCGGACGAAAAACAGCGGCTCATTGTAAAGACGAACAGGTACTGCGACAAGTACCGCTGGCTGGCCAGCGTGCCCGCGGGACACGGTCAGGCTGGAAAGCCGGACGTACCGTTGCCGTCAGACCCAGCGCAACCCGCAAGCTTTACGCAGCAGGCACGGGCAATCACGCGACTGTGGGAAAAGCGTCAAGCCTGTCCGCGCCTGCCGACGATAGCGGATTTGTAGCTTATTCGTTTTGCGCCACTAATGCGCGGGAAAAGGCCATGTGCCGCGGTGCCGCGATCATCGTTCTTTTCGCCGTCGCCATGCACAATGCTTGGCCAGTTGCCGCGCGGGCACAGGGGCCGCCGGCGAACGACTTGCCCGGACCTGCGGCAATGGGCGGTGCGCAGCCGTATCCCACGGCCAACGACGCCTCCGCGGCGGTCCAGCCCTCGCCGCCCGGCACTGCCGCCGTCACCGTGCAAGGACTGCCACCCCCGCCTCAATCGACCGACCCCGACGACCGCCCGCGAATGAACGTCTTCTGGGACAACGGCGCGGTGATGGAAAGCGCGGACAAGGCGTTCCGCCTGCACATCGGCGGGCGGTTCGATTTCGACAACACGTGGTATCACCAGTCTTCCGATTTGCCGTTTGACCTGCAAGACGGCTCCGACATGCGCCGCGCCCGGCTGCGGGCCGACGGCTCGATCGGCGAAAACGTCGATTTTGTTACCGAAGTGAACTTCGCCAACATCCAGGACGTCACCAACGAAGACAGCACGGCGCAAATCGGCAGCGTCGGCCTGACCGATTTGTACGCGACCTTCAAGAACGTGCCGCTGGTGGAGAACGTCCGCGTCGGCCACTTTAAGCCACCAATCGGTTTGGAATTCACTACTAGTTCCAACGATTGGTACTACATGGAGCGATCGCCCGGCAATGATGCCTTCCTGCTACCGACCAATTACGTGACGGGCGTCGAGAGCTTCAACTCGTGGTGTGACGACCGGGTAACCGGCAGCATCGCTTTCGAGCGCGTCGGCAAGCAGGACATTTCGCCCTTCGCTTTCGGCGCGGGACCGGGAAAATACGCAGGGACGTTTCGGGTGACCGGATTGCCGTGCTACGCCGACGACGGCCGGCAGTTGCTGCACCTGGGGATTGGATATACTTACGGCGGGACGGAAAACAACTTCTATGCCGCCAATCGTCCCTTGGTCCGCGCCGGCGCCGGCTCGCAAGACGTGCCGAACGTCATCTACACGGGCGAGTATTACACTCCCAACGCGGTGCAGATCGCCGACGCCGAACTGGCCGCGGTCATGGGCCGATGGTCGCTTTCGGCCGAGTATCAGCTTGCCCACGGCACCGACCTCTACACGCAGTTCAACAACGGCGTCTTTTCCGGCCCGCATGGAGACGTGACGTATCAAGCCTGCTACGTCGAAGGCGGCTTCTTTCTCAACCCGGACGACTACCGCCGCTACGACAAGACGCAAGGCGTTTGGGGCAGGCAACTCGCCGCGAATACCGGGTCCGGCCGGCCAAGTTCGCCGTGGCTCTTCGACCACACGCCGGTGCAGTTGATCTGCCGTTACAGCTATCTCAACCTGGCATCCGGCACTCCGGTGCTCACGCCCTCTTCCGGCACGCAGGCCGGCTGGGAAAACGACATTACTGCAGGCGTCGATTGGTACGTCAACCCTGAAGTCCACTTCATCGTGAACTACGTCTACACGCACCTGACCTACGTGAACAACACCAGCGGCGACTTTAACGGCCTGGGCTGCCGGCTGCACTTGGATTTCTGACCGCGCTGGCCAAGGCGGGTTCGCGCAGGATCCGCGCAGGATGAATATTCTCCGGTCTACTTGCCCTCACGAGATTCGCATGTCATAATTCTCGTCGGTCCAGCTCTTCCTTTGCGGCGAACCAAGGCCTGCGCACCGCCCTCGACTTATCTAACCCCCGGAGGATCCCATGAAATCCTTGCAAGTGTTTGGATGGTTACGCTCCCGCCGCAAGCCGTTGGCCGCCGCGCTAGCAATTGCCTTGTTGTTGAGCTTGGCATCGACGGTGGCGGCCCAATTGCTCCGCCGCGGACGGCGCGTGCCCGCGGCAACTAATGCGACGCCGGCAACGCAGTATCCGGCCCCGGTGGTTACCGGCGAACCGGGCTCGCCCAGCGCGACGACGACCATCAGCGGAAAGCAACTTCCGCCGCCCGATCCGAAGTTCGGCGGCGTGATCAAGGAGAAGGCTACGGAGTCCAAGCCGTGGTGGCCGCCGCGCGTGGTGCCGCCCAAGGGCGCACCCAATGTCCTACTCATCATGACGGACGACTGCGGCTTCGGCGCGCCGAGCACGTTCGGCGGCGTCATCCCGACGCCAGCCTTGGACCGCATCGCCAAGAGCGGGCTGCGGTACACGCAGTTTCACTCCACGTCGTTGTGTTCGCCAACGCGGGCGGCCCTGATCACCGGCCGCAATCATCACGTAGCGGGCTTTGGCGTCGTGGGCGAGGCGGCCACGGGCTATCCCGGCTACGATTCCGTCATCCGCAAGGAATGCGGCACCATTGGCGAAATCTTGAAGGAAAACGGCTACGCCACCGCCTGGTTCGGCAAGGACCACAATACGCCATTTTACCAGTCGAGCCCGGCAGGGCCGTTCGACCAATGGCCGTGCGGCATGGGCTTCGATTATTTCTACGGGTTCGTCGGCGGCGACACCAGCCAGTGGCAGCCGAACTTGTTCCGCAACACGACGGCCATCTATCCGTTTCAAGACCATCCGGGTTGGAATTTGACGACGGCAATGGCCGACGATGCGATCCAGCACATGAAGCAACTCAAGGAGATCGCGCCGAAGAGCCGTTCTTCGTGTATTACGTGCCGGGCGGCACCCACGCGCCGCATCATCCGACGCCGGAGTGGATCGAGAAGATCAGCCGCCAGCACCTGTTCGACGTCGGCTGGAACAAAATCCGCGAGACCATCTTCGCCAACCAGAAACGGCTCGGCATCATGCCCGCCGGCGCGAAGTTGACAGCGTGGCCCGACGAATTGCCAAAATGGGATTCGCTGACCCTGCTGGAGAAGAAACTGTTCATCAAGCAAGCGGACGTGTACGGAGCCTATCTCGCGTACACCGACCACGAGATCGGCCGGGTCATTCAGGCGGTCGAGGACATGGGGCAACTCGACAACACCCTGATCATCTACATCAGCGGCGACAACGGGGCGAGCGCCGAGGGCATGCTCAACGGGACGCCGAACGAGTTCACCACCTTCAATGGCGTCGCCGTGCCGGTCAAAGATCAGTTCCTCTGGTACGAGTTCTGGGGATCGGACAAGACCTTCCCGCACTATGCGGCAGAATGGGCGTGGGCGCTGGACGCGCCTTTCAAGTGGATGAAGCAAGTCGCGTCGCATCGCGGCGGCACGGCCCAGGGAATGTGCATCTCGTGGCCAGGCCACATCAAGGATGTCGGCGGCATCCGGCATCAATTCTGCCACGTCATTGACATTGTGCCAACCATTCTCCAAGCCAGCGGCATTTCCGCGCCGGAGACGATCAACGGCATCAAGCAGAAGCCGCTCGAAGGCGTTAGCCTGATGTACACATTCGACAAAGCCAGCGCCAACGCCCCGACCCGGCACACCACGCAATACTTCGAGATGCTGGGCAACCGCGCCATTTATCACGACGGCTGGATGGCCGTGACAACCCCCGTGACTCTTCCCTGGGAATTGAGCACGAAGCCGCCTCCCGACGTGATCACCGGTTACCAGTGGGAACTCTACAACCTCAATGTGGACGTCACGCAGGCCGACGACCTCGCGGCCAAAATGCCGGACAAGCTCAAAGAATTGCAAGACCTCTTCTACGCTGAAGCGAAAAAGTACGACGTGTTACCGTTGGACAACTCCACGCTCACGCGCTTCCTAACGCAGCGCCCCAGCACAACCGCCGGCCGGACAGTGTTCGAGTACTCCGGCGAGTTGACGGGCGTCCCGCCTGCCTGCGCCCCAAACATCTTGGCCAAGGACTTCACCATCGAGGCGAAGATTGAAGTCCCCGAAGGCGGCGCGGAAGGCATGATCGTCACCGAGGGAGGACGATTTGGCGGCTACGGTTTGTTCCTGAGCAAGGGCATCGAAGGGATTCGCCGCGGAAGGCCGGTGTTCCTCTACAACCTGCTCGATCTCAAACGGACCGTCTGGGACGGCCCGGAACTCGGACCTGGCAAGCACACCTTGCGGTTCGACTTCAAGTACGACGGCCCCGGCTTCGGCAAGAGCGGCACGGGCGAGTTGTTCGTGGACGACAAGTCCGTGGCGAAAAAGAAGTTGGAGCAAACCACCCCCATCATGTTCCCGGAGGACGAGACCTTTGACGTCGGGCAGGACACGCGTACCCCGGTCGCGATGCTTGAGTATCGCTACGATTGCCCGTTCAAATTCACCGGCAAGATCGACAAACTGCGATTCAAACTCGGCCCGTCTCAGTACACCGCGGACGACAAGCAGAAAGCGGCGGAAGCGATTTCCCGTGCGCGAGACTAAACTCGATTTCGTTATTCAATCGTCAGATGAAGAAGCTGCTCGTGTTCACCGCCGCGGCTGAAGAGGTCACGGGTTTGGCGCTATTGATTGCACCCGCCCTCGTCGTGCGGCTGTTGTTCGGTGAGGAGCTTGCCGGCGTTGCCGTGCCAGTAGCGCGCGTGACCGGCATCGCCCTGGTCGCGTTAGGCATCGCCTGCTGGCCCGGCCCGCCGCTTGCCGGCATGTTGATCTACAGCGCGGCCGTCACGCTGTACCTTGCCTATGTCGGATTCGCAGGCGGTTTGACCGGCGTGCTTCTGTGGCCAGCGGTCGTCCTGCACGCGATTCTGACGGCACTCTTGACTCGGGCATCAACACGCGGCAAGGATTGGAGGAATGCTGTATGCCCGAAGGAATGAACGTCGAGATCGCACACAAACTCACCGAGTCCGAGCCGGAGGCTGGCCACAAGCCGTCGCGCGCAGAAGAGCGGGTCGAGATCGCCGAAGCTGTCGTACTGGCACTGGTCGCCGTGGCCACGGCCTGGAGCGGCTACCAATCGGCCAAGTGGGACGGGCATCAGGCGCTCCTGTACGGAACGTCCGCGCGGCTTCGCGTGGAGGCGGCCGAAACTCGCGAAGAGGCCCGGCAGTTGCAGGTGTACGACGCGCTCACGCTCAACGCCTGGATCGAAGCCAAGCAAAGGCATGACCCGAACTTGGTCGCCATCTACCAACGCCGGTTCTCACCCGAGTTTCGGGTGGCATTCGAGGCTTGGCTCAAGATGGATCCGCTAAACAACCCGAAGGCGCCAATCGGTCCTGCCTTCATACCCGAGTACCGCAACGCCCGGCTGGTTCAGGCGCAGCAGCTCGGAGAGCAGGCCACCGCTGCATTCACGGAAGGGACCGAAGCTCGAGAGACGGCCGAAAAGTACGTCCGCATAACGGTTCTGCTCGCCACGATCCTCTTTTTGACCGCCCTGGCTCAGCGATTCAAGATACGCAAAGTGCGGGTGGGACTCTTCCTTGTCGCGGCTGCCCTCATGCTCTACGCACTCGTCACGGTGGCGGCGTACCCTCGGCTGTAAAATGAGTGAATTAACTCCAAATCCTGTCGACCCGCGTGTTCGCTTGGCTCGTGATCGTACCGGCATGGCGCGATTCCGAAGTCAGTTGGCGCTTGATCGGACAACACTCGCCTGGATTCGGACCACTTTGACCATGGCTAGCTTCGGATTCGCATTGGCGGCCTTCTTTCGATCGCTGCACGAAATAAATCCGGACGAAAAGACCCTTCGGCTGCACCAGGGCGCCATCCTTTTTGGCGTAGCACTTATCGTCTTGGGGCTGGTCGCGACGCTGTTGGCCGGCGCCGCACATTGGTTTACGCTCAGGAGGCTTCGCCGTGGCGCGAGTCCAGTATTGAGGCAGTGGCCATTGAGCATTACGGTGGCAATGCTCTTTATCGTAATCGGCCTGGCTGGTCTTTGGGCACTATTCATGCAGTAACTGCAGAGGAGAACCTGGCCAGGATGCCAGCGCGAGACAGCCCGGATTTGCGACACTCCCGCCGGCGCTGCGGACCACGCTTGTTCGGGCTTCACGGCTGCGGCAAGATATGCCGATTGTGCTGCATGTTACGGGCTTGCCTGTGCATCCTGCGAATCCTCCGGCGCCTTCCGCTCAGAACGAATTCTCGCCACAACCGATTTAACTCGATGGAAGGCTAGTTGAATCCTCTCGGGAGTGACACATGAACCGTCGTCTTTCGATAACCGCGTTGGCAATCACGATTTTCTCGACGATCCTTGCCGGCCGCGGCTACGCCCAGGGCTACGGCACCGATTTGCAGAACGTCATGGCACCGGCTTCGGGCGGCATGGCCGGCGTGAGCGCGGCCCGGCCGCAAGACGTGCCTTCGGCAATTTTCGGCAATCCGGCCACGCTGGCCCAGTTTCAAGGCACGCAGTTCACGATCGGCGGCGGCTGGGTCGAAGGCTATCCCACTTTCACCAACGACGGCTTGAACAATCAGCTCGATCCGGGCACGCCCTTTAGCGGCACGTCGCGCACCGAGGGTTTCCTGGCGCCGGCGATTGGCGTCACACAGGACTTGCACCCGTTGGGCTACAACGGAACGCTCGGCATCGGCCTTTCCAGTCTCAGCGGTCTCGGCGCCGAGTATCGCGGCATGGTGCCCCAGAACAGCATAATCGACAACAGCAGCAGCGAGTACCTGGTGCTTGGCGTGAACATAGGCGCCGGCTTCCAGTTGACGGACCGCCTCGCTCTCGGCGCGGCGGTCACGCTGGGGAACGCCTTCGAGGAACTTGGCAACGTCGGCCCCTTCACCAGCGCGGCGATGGTCAATGCCTACGGCCTCCGCGGCACGATCGGATTGACCTACGAGTTGAACGACTGCAACACGTTCGGCTTTTACTACCAGTCCAAAATGAATTTCACCTTTGAGGACGCGGTGCGCGTCGGCGCGAACTTTCAGGACGTCAAGGTGAGCCAGCCCAACACGCTGGGCTTTGGGCTGGCCAACCGCAGCCTGATGGACGGCAACTTGCTGCTGGCCGGCGACGTCTATTACAAGCTTTGGGACGACGCCTATCTGTGGCAGGACGTGCTGGTCGATCAATGGGCGATAGCCTTGGGCGCGCAATACACGGCCGGCAGCATGAAGTACCGCGTCGGCTACTCTTACAACAGCGACCCGATCAATCACAATGTCGGCAGCCAACTGGACAACCTCCCCGTGCTCCAGTCCGAGCTGCAGTTGTATCAGGCGGCCAATCTTGCGCTGGTGAACCAGCACCGCATCACGGGCGGCATCGGTCGCCAAGACGTCTTCTTCCGCGGGCTGGACATCGACCTCTTCGCCGGCGGACTGCTGCCGCAGACGGGTCAGTTCGGCGCCCACAACAGCGCTTCGCTGGCGCTCTACTATGTTGGCCTGGGCTTCACGTGGCGCTACCTCCCGTCGACGACGGCAGAGTGACGGCATCTTTTCACAGGCGCGCACTCGCCCCGCGCGACCGTTGCAGTCGGCATATCAGGATTAGAAAGACGCTCGGCAAGCTCGGAGCATGCATCTCCGTCTTTTTTGGCTCAAGAAAGCTATGGTTGACTATAGTTGTAAGCAATCTCGAAATCCAACCATGGAGAGACATCATGCAGAGCAAGCGAATCGTCGTGGCGGCGCTCGTGGCGGCCTTTGTGAACCTGTGCCTCCTGACGGGAGCCGCCTTGGGCGGTGAGAAGGAGAAGGAGAAAAAGTGGAACAAGGAGCACCCCCGCCGCCATGAAGTCAACCACCGCCTGCACAAGCAGGACGAGCGGATCAAGGAGGGCCTGAAGTCGGGCAAGCTCACGCCCCAGCAGGCCAAACAACTCCACAAGGAAGATCACCAGATCCGTGAGGAAGAACGCCAGGACGCCGCCCAGGATGGCGGTCACGTCACCGCCGCCGAGAAGAAGCAGCTCAACCAGCAGGAGAACGCCGTGAGCAACCAGATCTTCGACGAGAAGCATCCCGGCAGCTAGCCGGCGCGGGCCGACCGCGAAGCAAAAGTGCCCTTCCTTGCTTGACGGCGGAAGGGCACTGCCCTTTCTTGTCTGTCGGGTTGACGGCCACGCTCGTGGCTAACATTCCTCGGTAAGAAGGTCTCACGCCGGCAATTCGTGGGGTGGCTTGCCATCAATCGGCACAAACGTCACAATATGCGGAACGTATGTCGGTTGCGAGATTGCCGCCGAAATTCAAGCCGGAGTGGCGGAATGGCAGACGCGCTGGACTCAAAATCCAGTGTCCGCAAGGACGTGTGGGTTCGACTCCCACCTCCGGTATTTCAAGCAAGACAAGGACTTGCGTCGGATGAGCCGTGAGTCTTTTTTCTTTTCTTCGATGTCTCGGAGTCAAATCTGGCTCAAATCTGCAAGGACTCTGAAGCGCAAGCCAACGGCAGGCCGGGCTCGCGCGCGACAACGGGTTGCTAACCGAGTTGCGACCGAACTATAATCGGCCACACGTCCGACTGAGCCTCGTTTCAATACCAAGTGGTATTTACCATGCTCTCCCTCCGCCGGTTACTGCCGATTCCTGCCTCATTGTTCGCGCTCGCCTGCCTCGCTGTAGCGTGCCGCACGGCAGATGCTCAGACGCCGCGTGCCGGTTTATCTGCCCCGGCTGAGCCTCTCTACCACGAAGCCTTGCGACCGCAATTCCATTTCACTGCCCGCTATTGGGACGGCTACGCGGTCCAGCCTGACACTAACGGCCGCGAAGGCTGGGTCAACGACGTCAATGGCCCAGTTTGGTTCGATGGAGAATACCATCTTTTCGGCCAGCGGTGGTGGCATGCTTGGCTGCACGCCGTGAGCAAAGACCTCGTTCACTGGTCGGAACTCAAGCCGGCATTTGGCGAGGGCGGCCATTTCGGCGGCACGCAATCCGGCACCTGCGTAGTCGACTACCGAAACGTCTCGGGCTTGGGTAACGGCAAAGCACCCGTGCTGATTGCCTTCTGGGCGGCGCAGGACAACCGGAATCAGTGCATTTCTTTCAGCAACGACCGCGGCCGCACGTGGACCAAGTGGGCGAAGAACCCGGTGCTCGCACATCCCTACCGCGATCCCAAGGTGTTCTGGCACGAGCCGACGAAGAAGTGGATCATGGTGCTCTGCGGCCCGCCGGACTACTCGTATCTGATCTTTACGTCCAGCGATCTGCTGCATTGGGAGAAGCAAAGCAGAATTCCGGACATGTTCGAATGCCCCGATATGTTCCCGCTCGCACTTGACGGCGACAAGACGAAGATCGAGTGGGTGGTCGTAAATGGCGACGCCCGATATTTGGTAGGTGACTTCGACGGCAAGGTCTTTAAGCCCCTAACGGGCAAAAAGACGGGCGACTGGGGCGGTGCGGCCTATGCCGCGCAGACCTTCAACAACATGCCCGCGAACGATCCGCGGCGAATCCAAGTCGCCTGGCTGCGCGGCGGGCGTTGGCCGAAGATGCCCTTCAGCCAGCAGTGGAGCGTCCCCGTGGAAATGACGTTGCACACGCGAGCAGACGGCCCAACCGTCTATCGTTGCCCGATCCGCGAAATCCAAAAGCTTTGGGACAGGAAGTTCGACATATCGCCGACTACGCTGAATCCTGGAGAAAATCCGCTCGCCGCCCAAACCGGCAAGTATTACGACATCGAAATGGAAATCGATGTGACGGGCTCCGATGCGACCGAGATCAATTTGCGCGTGGCCGGCAGCAGCTTGGTGAGCTATCACGTCAAGGAAAAAGTGCTGGAAAGCTGCGGCTCGCGGGCCATGCTTGCCGCGGAGAACGGCCGCGTGGAAGTGCGTGTGCTGCTCGATCGCACGTCAGTCGAGACGTTCGGCAACCACGGCCTTGTGTCAATCAGTAAATGCATGCTGCCTATCGACAGTAAGCCGGCGTTAGTCCTTTCGGCCGTGGGCGGCAAGGCCAGGCTCTCTCGGCTCACACTTCACTCTATGAAGTCGATGTGGGAGTGAGCAGCATGGGAAGTCGGAAACTGAGGCTGCGGTTGTTAAGGCCTAATCCGCTTGTGCGGATGATGAACCGACGGCGGGCAGGTTGGACTTGCCGGCATCTTCAGTCGAATAACGCCTCGTCTATCGCCTGACCGGTGTGGTTGGTCAAGGCAAGCTGTTCTTTATGACCGCCGGCATTCCGACCTATCATATCCTGGCAATTCGATTGGATGGTCGTGGCGATGTGACCAACATCCTCGTGCGAACGAAGCGTCAATGCATTTCCACGCTCACCGTGCCGATCGCGGGGCGATAGAAATTGAACTGGACGTTGGGATGATCTCCCAGCAACGACATCGGCACGGAAGAGTCCGTGACACGTTTGGCGATCATCAGCGTCGTCAGCCGCATGCCAAAGGAGTTGTCGTGCTTGCCGGCGTGCCAGATCGAGACCTTCTGGGCCTTCCAGGTTTCCCGCGGTCCGACAGTGGCCGCTTTCTGTGGCACCAGCGACACCTGGCCGCCGCCGGACGTCCGCGCGTTCTGCATGATCGTCATGGGATGCAGATCGGTGACGCGCGCACAGAGCTTGCGATATTCTTCGGGAGATGGCGGCTCGTCCTTGAATCGCCCCGCGCGCCGCGGCGGATCGTTGAAGGCCCAGTGCTTGACGTCGCCTTGCCCTCCCTGCATCACCGCGCATCGCACCTCGTCGTAGGTTCTCGAGTAGGCGCCGAGGTCGCCCGTGGGGAAGTGGAGATGTTCGTCGGGCATGCGGAGCTTGGGGCGGATGCGGCGGAAACAGAGCTCGAGGTCTGCCCGCGCGAAGCTCAGCGGGTGCGTTTTCGGCACCGGCACGCCCTCCGCATCGACCCATTCATCCATACCCCAGAAATGCGCGCTGCGGATGTCGAGATCCAGATCGTTGACCAGCCGGGCCACCAGCGGCAACTGCTCCGTGGGGCCGACCGGGCCGCAAATGCCCACCGGATTGTCCTGGGTAGATTGCCGCCACGCAGTCACGTACTCCAGGGCCTCGGCAAGATAGAACTCCTCCAGCGCGTCGTACATCACCACGCGAAAACCCGGCCGCGAAAGCTTCTCCATCTTCTGCGCGGTGAGCCGGGCAGCATCGTCGAGGATTTCTGGTTCCAAAGTGGTGTAGTCCCACCATTGTGGCGCGACTTTGCTCAAGGGACGAGGCATGGCGGGCTCCTTCGACGAATTCCCGGTCCATTTTACTCGTGCCGGGATATGGCGATAGGAGGGCGTTCCCTAACAGCGCGCCGCGGGACCCGAAACGTTGACGCCTAACGGCAGCCCTGGGATAATCTGCAAGTCGGCAAGGAGAACAATACATGACAAGTCTTCGCCACCCATTCACCAGCGAGTTTCCCTTCGCGGCAACGATCGGCGCTTGCCTTGCGGCATTGCTCTCCTGCGCCGCCGCAGCGGGCGCCGAACTTCATCCCGAGCTGCGCGTGGGCACGGCCGCGGTCAAAATCACGCCGCCGCTCGGCACGCCGCTGGCCGGGTACCTCGGCCCGCGTTTCAGCGAGGGCGTACTCGATGACCTCTATGCCAAGGCGGTAGTGTTCGACGATGGTAAAACGAAAGTCGCGATGGTGACGTGCGACCTGATCGGGCTGCCGCGTCCGGTGGTGGTCGAGGCCAGGCGAATCATCGGCGAGGAAACGGGCATCCCGGCCGATAACGTGATGATCTCGGCGACCCACACCCACACGGCTCCGACGGTCCTCGGCCTCTCGGCCCTTGGCGACCTGGCTGCCGGCGGCAGCAAGCTAAGCCGGGAATATGCCGAACAACTGCCGACGTCGATCGCCCGCGCGGTCCGTAAGGCCGCCGGCCGGCCGACGCCGGCGCGCATCGCTTACGCTTGCGCCAGCGAGCCGGATATTTCCTTCGTTCGCAGGTTCTGGATGAAAGACGGAACCGTCGGCTGGAACCCCGGCAAGCTGAATCCGAACATTCTCCGGCCGATCGGCTCTGTCGATCCGCAAGTAAACGTCGTCTATGCGGAAACGCCCGACACTAGGCCGAATCGGGTCCACGACCAGATCGCGCCGGACGGCAGCCACCGCAACGAAAAGTCCGACAGCAAGCCGCTGTTGACATACGTCAACTTCGGCATGCACCCGGACACGACCGGCGGCAACCTCGTTTCCGCCGATTTCCCCGCCGCGCTTGCCCGGCGGCTCGCCGATTACAAGGGCCCCGATATGCTGACGATGTTCGCCAACGGCGCCTGCGGAAACATCGCCCATCTGAACGTGCGCTGGGCCGCGGGGCAAACCGGCCCGCAAGAGGCCGCGCGGCTGGGCACGATCCTTGCCGCCGACGTGCTGAAGGCTTACGCGGACTTGAAGAACGTGGACGACGTCACGCTCCGCGTGCGCCGCGAAACCATTGAGCTGCCTTTGCGGGAATACTCGGACGAGGACGTTCGCAAGGCGCGCGAAATCATCGCCCGGCACGGCTCCGCGACGCCTTTGCTGGAGACGGCCAAGGCCAATCGCGTCCTGAACATCGCCGCGCGCAAGGGCAAGCCGATCGAGGTCGACGTGCAAGTGTTCGCTTTGGGCCGGGACATCGCTTGGGCCGCGCTTCCGGGCGAGATCTTCGCGGAGCTCGGGCTGGGCGTCAAGGCGGGCTCGCCATTCCGCCAAACCATTATCGTCGAGCTGGCCAACGGCGGGTTCTATTACATCCCCAATCGTTCCGCCTTTGCCGAAGGCCAATACGAAGTGGTCGTCTCTCCCTATGTCGAAGGGACGGGAGAAAAGCTGGTGGCGGCCTCCTTGAGGCTGTTGGCCGAGGTGCATCGCGACGCCACGAAGCGGGCGTTGGAGTCCCGGCTTTAGCCGGCTAATTCCTGATTTAAAGAACCGACTAAAGGCGGAACTCCGGCGCCGATTATGGAAACTTCTTTGCAAAACGCCGCCCCGGCCTCCGCCGGGCCGCCGCGCCTGAAGCGGTTGTTGACGGTCAAAGACCTGGTCTTTTTCGGAATTGTCCTGATCCAGCCGATCGCGCCGGTGGGCATCTTCGGCCTGGCGTCGCAAATGTCGCATGGACACGTCTCCTTAACGATCGTCGTTGCTATGGTGGCGATGATGCTTACGGCCTTCAGTTACGGCCGCATGGCCGCGCTTTACCCTTCGGCCGGCTCGGCCTATACCTATGTCGGCCGCGGCCTGGGGGCGCATTGGGGTTTCATCGCCGGCTGGGCCATGTCTCTCGATTATCTGGTCATCCCCTTGATCAACACCGTCTACTGCGCCCTCACCCTGCGAGAGATGATCCCCGCCGTTCCGTATTTGGTCTGGACCGTGCTGTTCGTTATCGTTATCACGGCCCTCAACCTCGGCGGCATCCGGGCGACGGCCCGCGCCAACATCGCTATGCTTGCGGTGATGACCGTAGTGATTGTCGCCTTCGTGGGTCTGGCGATTCGGTATCTGGTCCACAGTGCCGGCTGGGAGCATGTCTTGTCGACCAAGCCGTTTTACAACCCTCAGACGTTCGACGTTAAGTCTATTGCCACGGCCACGTCCCTGGCGGCTTTGACCTACATCGGCTTTGACGGCGTGACGACGCTCGGCGAAGAAGTCCGCGACCCGAAGCGGAGCGTTCTTAGGGCGGTGGTGCTGGTCTGCTTCATCACGGGGGTTTTCAGCACCGTCGAGGTTTATCTCGCGCAGCGAGTCTGGCCCGATTACACGAGTTTCGCCAACCCGGAAACCGCTTTTCTCGATGTCACTCGGCGCGTGGGCGGCGCGTGGCTGTTTCAGGCCATGGCGCTGGTCCTGGTCGTTGCCTGTCTGGGCAGCGGACTGGCCGGCCAGGCGGGAGCGGCGCGGTTGCTTTACGGCATGGGGCGGGAAAGCGTGTTGCCCCAGCGCTTCTTCGGGCATCTCAGCCCCAAGACGGCCATCCCCAACTACAACGTAATCTTGATCGGCGCGTTGACATTGGCGGCTGTGCCGTGGCTGGACTACGAATTCGCCGCCACGCTATTGAACTTCGGCGCTTTCCTGGCTTTCATGGGCGTGAACCTGGCGACCATTGCCGAGTATTTCTTTCGCCGCCGCGAAGGAAAACCGCGGATCATCGCTGACTTGCTGGTTCCCGGACTGGGATTCCTGTTCTGCCTGGCAATCTGGCTGAGTCTGCCGAAGCCGGCCAAGATCGCCGGCGGCGCCTGGCTCTTGATTGGCTTGGTTTACGACGCCGTCAAGTCTCGCGGGTTCCGCCGCTCGCCGGCATTGATCGATTTCAACGACCACGATAGAGGAAACGAACCATGAGCGAAGAACAAACCGTTTTTGCCGTCGCCGCGCATCCGGACGACATCGAGTTCAACATGGCCGGCACGCTGATCCTGCTGGCCCAGGCTGGCTTCGCGCCCCACATGATGAATCTTTCCAACAGCAACCTGGACAGCAACACCCAGTCGGAGGACAAGACCGCGCGAATTCGATTGGCGGAAGCCCGCGCCTCGGCGGCCGTCATCGGAGCGGTCCATCACCCGCCGATCGCCAACGATCTGATGATCTTCTACGACGACCGGCTCCTGCGGCGGATGGCGGCCGTGGTGCGGGAGGTTCGGCCGACGATCGTCCTGTTGCCGTCGCTGAACGATTACATGGAGGACCACACCAATACGGCCCGGCTGACGGTCACCGCCTGTTTCTGCCGGGCAATGGCCCGCTACACAAGCGACCCGCCCCGCGAGGCGACAGATCAGGACGTCTTTCTCTACCACGCCCAGCCGCACCTGAACCGCGACGGCATGAGGACGTTGGTCGTGCCGGAACTGTATGTCGATATTACCGACGTGATGGACACGAAGCGCAAGATGCTCGCCTGCCACGAGAGCCAACGGCAGTGGCTCAGAGACACGCAGGGGCTGGACGACTACCTGGAAACCATGCGCACAACCAGCGCCGAACTCGGCCGCATGTCCGGCCGGCCGGGGTGGACGTATGCCGAGGGGTTCCGCCGGCATAGCCACGTCGGCTTCTCGGCGAAGGACGGGGACCCGTTAGCTGATGCCCTGGCAACGCGCGTGGCGAGGTAGACGTCCAAAATGGCCTCGAGGCATCAGCAGGCCCCGGCGTTATGGAAAGCACTTGTTATCGCCTTCCAATCCCGCGAGTCGCAGAGAAGCGAAAAAAAGGAATAGAATCTAATTCCAACCGCCGCCGGCAATGTGCAATAGTAGAAAGTCCCGGTTTGACCCCGATGCGACCGAATCTACCCCGAATTATATCCGGTTTGACCCCGATGCGACCGACCCCGATGCGACCCCCCGTACATTCGCCCTCGAGTGAATGGCGAACTCTTATCAGGAGCAGCCCGCATGTATCGCCTAAACGTGTTCGCGCAATTTGAAAGCCAGAAGGAAACTTACGAGAACCCTCTTACCCGCGCGTTTCTCGTCGTACTTCGTTTGGTTCCGCAAACCCACGAACGCTTCCTCTCACTTATCGCCGCCAACAGGAAATCGGCTTCAGGGTTACCGAGCCTCTCGATCATTGGCTGCAACAGCATAGTCTTCCAGACACAGACCGGCAGCTTTCCTCCGGCTACGCGGCTCCTTTCCATCCTGCTTACCGACAGCCATCCCGGAGACACAATACCCGTCGCTGCCTATCCCAGAACGGCGGTTTACGATGGCGTTATTGCCTACGCCAGAGACTGGGTTTTCATCATTGAGAACAAACCTCACCGCGAGAACGTCTGGAAAGAACAGTTGAGTCCAGGAGAAAAGGATGTTCAAGACACCCAAGTCGAAATCGAAGGCACCGCCGTCGTCGTGGAATGGAAGGACATCGTGCGCGAACTCGCGGCGTTAATTGAGAGCTGTGCGCTTGAGCAAGCGGCGAACGGCCTTGTCGCGGATTTCCTCGAGTTCATTTACGAAAACTTTCCCTTCCTTAATCCGTACGAGAAGCTCGCGTTCTGCAAGCACAATAAGGAACTGCTCGACAACCGGTGTAGGCTCGCGATGGAAGAGATCACACCGGGCCGCGTCGATTACCGGCCAGGCTGGGGCTACTATATGAGATTCCATGGCGGCCCGTCTCAAGACGTTAAGTTGGACGCAGAAGGGGCGGGTGCTGGATTGAAGATTCTACTGTCCCTCCATCCCGGCGAGACACAGAATCAAACGAAGAAGCTTTACAGCGCGCTCAGTGTCGAGCGGCTTTTCGAACTTCAGACGAAAGGTTGGCAAGTAGTGCCTCACTTTCACTTCGCGTTTCGCCAAGACGATCTCTTCCATAGTAAAGGCACGATTTCCCTTATGGACTACATCGCGTTTTGGCAGAAGAGCCGGGATCTGATCCACCAAATGCCACTCGGCCCGCAAAGCGAATTCGGCGAAATCTTCAAGAAGTACGTGGAGTTGCTCACCCGCAAAGGAATTATTTCTGAAAACGAAACCGCAGATATCTTCAAGGTAACAATTCAAACCAAGCGCCCAACCATCAACGTCTGTCCGGGGGTTTCCCTTTTTTACAGGTGGGAGCTAAGCAACGCGATTAACCTCGACAGGCGTGATTTGTTCGTGGACAACGTGCGAGCGCGCCTGCAAGAAGCGTTTGATGCCTGGGGGCAAAAGGCATAGCGGCATGAAATACTGCCATAAGCGCCGTTTACAAGGCGAAGAGCGTCCGTAGACGCTGCTGGACCTGCGCTTGCACATTCGGCCTGAGCACCCCCAGTTGCCGCAGAATAATCGCCGTCGAAACTGTGACCAAGCGGTGCAGACGCAACGCGGATCGGCCGCGCAGTCCAGTGGCCGCGAAGTCCGGCGTCCCCGGCGCAAGCACGATGTCGGTCGGCTCAAGCGCCGTGGGAACGCTGCTGGTGATGAAGGCGACCACCGTGTGGCGATGAGCGCCGAGAGCGTCGGTGAGACAAACCGCAGGTCGGACCTTCGTGCCGGACAGGTCGTCGAAAGGAAACGGTATTAGAACTACTCTAAAGCGCATCGACGAAAGGCTCTCCGTCCGCTGTGGTATAAACGTCCTCGGCGGGATCGGCGAGGAATGCAAAGGCGTCGCTGGAGGCCGCCGCGCGCAGCCATGCTTCCTCGCTCTCACACTCCTCTTCCGCTGCCGCCGGGAGCACCGCCACGATAAGTGGTGCGTTCACAGGGAGGTCAAACGGCTCGTCCAAGACGATCCTTTCGCCGTCGTAGTGGGCTTGAAGTGCTATAGTGGGCATGTCTAAAGGATAATGCCTCCTGGAATTCAAGTCAATCGAAGAACTGGGATGTGGCAGCCGCACCGGGAAGAACTCGATCAAAACAAATCGTCCTCCGAGGTCACCGCGCGAAACTCGCTCACGTCCAACGGCGGCAAAAGCGGCCATTCTGTCTTCGGCTCCGGGCTGTCGATTGTAGTTACCGCGACCACCGTGCCGTCCGGCCAATCGACCGGCTGCGCCAGTTCGATTCGACCGTCGTGAAATAAGGCGGTTATGCTTCCCATGCAACGTTTATTACGCCACCATCACGGCCTTGATGATCGGCTGCGTGCCATCAATAATCGTCCGCATCGTTTCCTTTGCCTGGTCGAAGCCGAACGTGTGGCTCACCAGCAGCGAGGCGTCGACAAGGCCGTCGCGGAGGAGGCGGTTCGCAAGAGGGAAGTTGATTGCCGGTTCGGCGAATGTCGGCACGAGCGTGATCTTGCGGAAGATCAGGTCGTTGACGTCGATCTCGATCTTGCTCCGCCCGCCGAAGTGCAGCCCGAAGAAGGTGATGATCCCGCCGTACTTGACGATCTTCAGCGCGTCGCAGAGGCTCTCGGGCGGCGAGGAGACGATCACCCGGTCGACGCCCGTGGGAAACTTCCGCTTGATCTCGGCCTCGACGTCCTGCTTGCCGGTCTCGATGAAGTCGTCGCAGCCGAACTTCGCCGCCAGTTCCCGCCGCGCACGGCGCGGGGATTATCGGCCGGCGAGCCGGTGATGACGACGTGGCCGGCGCCGCGAATCCTGACCAGCCGGGCAGCCATTAAGCCCAAGGGGCCGGGGCCGAGCACGGCGACGCTGCCGCCCAAGGGAATTTCGGCGTGCAGCACGGAAGTGACCGCCACGGCCAGCGGCTCGGTGAGGCAAGCATGTTCGTGGCTCAGTCCCTCGTACTTTACGAGGCTGTTGTAGCGAAGCACCATGTACTGGCCCAGGCCCGGTTGGCCGTCCATGTTGAACATGCTGCGGCAGAACTGCGGCTGACCGCTCTTGCAGGCGTCGCACACCCCGCACATCGTGCAGTCTTCGACGATCACGCTGTCGCCGGGCCGCACCGTCGTCACGTTCCTGCCGACTTCCAGCACCTCGGCCGAAATCTCGTGGCCCAGCGGCATCGGGTCTCCAGTCCAGTCGCGTACGAAGTTGATATCGGTGCCGCAGACGCCGCAAGAGCGAACTTTGACGAGCACCTGATCCTCGCCCAGCAGCGGAAGCTCGCGGACCCGCTCCTGGATGTCGAGTTTCGCCTTGCCGAATAGACCCTTGGATTGCATGGAAGGCCCTCCTATCCGACCCCGTACAGCCGCCCATCGAAGCCCGGGCGAATGTCGTCGTCGGCATGGTCCATCGCCTGCCCCAGGTTGTCGAACACCTTGCGGAAGACAGCGACCACTTTCTCGTTCAACTTCCGGCCATTGGGCGGGTGGATGGAATGCACGTTGGTGTAGGTCTCGCAGAGCATTTGGGCAATCGGAAATTGATCCGGGTCGTAGTTGTAGAGGATGCCCTTCGACTCGTTGATCGTCCATGGGTATCCAGCGCCGATGCCGATCTTGCTCTGAAAGACATCCTGGGCGCAGACGGGCATGCTCTGCCACTGGCCGACCAGCATGCCTTCTTTGAAGAGCGCTTTTTCGACTGCGACGCGAAACCTGCGGCTGTCGACGTCCAGCCCGGCAGCCTTGGCGTCGAAACGCACGGCATAAAACCAGTAGACGTGCCGGCAGCCTGGCGGGCATAGCGGCGGGATCACGCCGGGAATCTTGGCCAACTCGCCGCTGAGATACTCGGCGTTGCGGATCCGCGTGGCATTGAGTTCATTGAGGTGCTTGAGCTGGCCGCGGGCCAAGGCGGCGGGCAACTCGTTGTTACGGTACATGTACCCGAGAATCGAAGCATTGTACTTCTGCCGCAGGGTCTTCTCGTCGCACTCATCGCCGAAGTAACGCACGAGGTCGCCCTTGCGGAGGATGTCGTCGTTGTCGGTGACGAAAAGTCCGCCCTCGCCGCCGCAGAGGTTCTTGAGATTGTTGAGGCTGAAGGCCGACGCGATTCCCAGCGTGCCGCACATGCGGCCCTTGTACGCCGCCCCATGCGCCTGGCAGGCATCCTCGATCACGTGCAGACCGTGACGCCGGGCGATATCGAGGATCGGGTCCATGTCGGCCGGGCAGCCCTGGATATGCACGGGCATGACCGCCTTGGTGCGGGACGTGATGGCCGCCTCGAAGCAGGCCGGGTCGAGGGTGTAGGTCCTGGGGTTGATGTCGGCGAAGACCGGAATAGCCATCTGGTGCAGCACGCAAGAGGCGCTGGCCAGGAACGTGTAAGCCGGCACGATGACCTCGTCGCCGGGGCCGACGCCGACCGCTGCCAACGCCATGTGCAGCGCGGCGGTGCCGCTACAGGTGGTCAGGCAGTGTTTGGCCCCGAGAAACGCCGCGAATTCGTTCTGCAGGGCGACCACTTGGGGACCCGTCGCACCGGCCACGATGCCGGAATCGAGCACCTCCGCCACGTAGCGGCGATCGTCGTCGGTGATCACCGGCCAATTCTTGTAGTCATCACGCGTGAGCACCGGCTTACCGCCGCTGATCGCCAGCATTTCGGACATAGGATTCTCCCACCCAATTGATTCTCTTACAGCCGCTTGCGCCGCCGCCATGCATAGGCCAGCAGGCCGGCAGCGCCGACGGCAGCGAGCGCGAACGTGCCCGGCTCGGGCGCCGGCGTGCTCGGCGCGGCTGCTTGAACCGCCGTGCGGAACTCCGACAAACCCGACCCGACGTACAAGTCCGTCCCGTCCGCGATCGCCTCGCTGTTGGCCGCGACCAGTGTGCCCGATTCGACAATCGTGCCGCCGCAGTAGCCGTTCGATCCGCTGAGGACGAGCGTGCCGCCGCCGGTGAGCGACAGCGACTGGCTGCCGCCGCTCTCGCTGATGTTGGCAGTGATCGTCAGGTCGCTGTCGGGCGCAACGTTGACGTCGAGACTGCTTCCGAGCGTAAGCGCCGCGGCGATCGCATTGCTGCCGCCGTTGTCGATCGTCGTCGCCCCCGCGGTGTTCGCCAGCGTCATCGTCATGCCCGACGACGAGCTGATGACATAGCGATCCCCGCCGGTTGTACTAAAGGCGAGCCCCGCCAATGAGACGGGGATGTCCAGGTTCACAGCGGCCGAGACGCCGCCGAGCGAGGCGGCAAAAACGGCCGTGTCTTGCGGCGCGCCGGGCACGCTTCCGCCGCTCCAATTGCCGGACCCGCTCCAATCGCCGCCGCCATTGGTGATCCAAAGTCCGTTGACCGATCCGCGCACGACGTTGGCCGTCACATCCAAGGTGAGCGTCTGCTGCCCGGCGTGGCCGCTGAGATCCTTTTCGTCGGAGAGGTTGAACTGGAAAATTCCGGAGAACTGCCCCGTCTGCGATGTATTGAGGACGAGGTCGAAAGGGTTGCTTGTATAGCCCGGCACAAGATCGGCGAACGGTGCCGCGTCGGTGCTGAATACGCCCGCTGGATTGGAGACCACCGACACAGAATCAAGGTCCAGGCCGGCGCGGAAGGCGGCGGACAGGTTCTCGATTTGGTACTGAAGGCTCTGCGTTCCGCTGCCGCGTTGGACCGTGCCGAAACTCAGGTTCAGCGTTCCGCTACCGCCGGCGAAGGCTGCCGCCGCGTGATCGAGAACGGTGACGGTGACGGCCTGGGAGCCGCCGCTGCTCAACGCCTGTCCGCCGAGCGCGCCGTTCGTGCCCGTCACCGTGACGGTTCCCGTATATCTTCCCGGCTGAAGCGATGCGCTGTCGAAGCCGGCGGCGATGGTGGAATTACCGGTGCCGGTCGGCGCAAGGCTGCCGGTGGCACTTGAGCCGAAGCCGATGCCGCTGGCCGATGCGGTGAAACTCAAGAGGTCGGAGTTCGCCGGGGCGGAGTTGGCGAGGTTGACGGTCAGGTTTGTCGTGCCGCCGGTGATGAGCTTGGTACTGGCCGCGGTCACTGCGATCGCCCCAACCTGCGCCTTGTGCAGCGCGTCCAACTCCGTGCCGTTGGTGTTGTAGAACAGCCCGTAGCTCGAGCCGATTCCCGTGGCAGCGGCAAAGGACCCCGTCCTGCTTGAATAGGCCAACAGCCGATAGTTCCCCAGCGTACCTGTGCCCGCGACATTCAGCGTGCCGCTCAAGGAGGCAACCCCGGTGGAGGTCAACGTCTCTCCCAGGCCGAGATTCAGGCAGCCACTTCTCGTCACGGTCAACGAGGCGATGGTATTGGCGAAGCCCGATGCGTCTAGCGTGCCGCCGTCGACGGCGATTGCGGAGCTGGCGGAGAGTGCGCCGGCCGTGCCGGCCGTCAGCACGCCGCCGTTGACCGTCGTGCCGCCGCTGTAGCTGTCGCTTGCCGTGAGCCTTAGTGCCCCGGCCCCATTAAGAGACAATCCGCTGGTGCCGGAAATGGCCCCGCTGACGGTCAAGATACTAGCGGTGTTTGCCGCCGTGACGTTGGTGTAGCTGGCCAGCACCAGGGGCGCCGCGATCTCGTGGCTGCCGCTTACGGAGATCGAGGCGCCGGTGCCGGTCAGGGTTAACGATCCGCCGGTGCCGGGAGTAATGGTGTAGGAAAACGCGCCGCTGAAGGCGAGCTGGGTGATGGATTGAGAGCCGTCGAGGGTGATGACGGTATTGGCCGGGGCGTTGAAGAAATTCGCCGTGGTTTGCTTGGGCAGAGTAGGGTTGGAAGCGGCCAGCAACGGGAACGGAGGGCTGGTTGTGGAGGGCAATCCGCCGGTCCAGTTAAGATAGTCGGCCCAACTGCCGCTTCCGTCGTTGCCGGTCCAGGCGGGGACTTCGGTTTGAGTGACCAAGGTGGAAGCATAAGCGCGTTCGTAGCTGATCTGTGCGGCCGATTGGACCGCAGTGCCGGCGGATGCGTCTTGGGCGTCTTTGTCCCAGGCATAGCCGATGAATCCGCCGAAGGGGATATTGTGAATGGCGATGTCGCGGGCCTCGATGGCCGCCTGCCAGTTGGTGCCGCTGACTCCGTCGGCGCCCCAGTAGTTGGAGGACGCATACGTGTTGACGCTGAAATGTTCGCCGCACAGCAGCTTGGAGGCGCTTACGCCGGCGCCGGCGGACGCGCTGGTCCAGGCATTGTACCAGGATTGATATTGGGCTTGAAGCGTGGAGACGGAAAAGTTGTCGCCCACGACGACCTGGCCGTCGATGAACATTTCCGCGCCGATGTAGGCATATTGCGAGATGCTTTGCCAGGTGCTGGCGTAGGTGTTACTGGCCAGGGATTGCGGCGCGTAGAGCACGATGTGTTGGTAGCCGTCGGAGTGGAGGTCGGTTATGGTGCTCACGAGCCAGGTCCGATAAGCGTTGCCACCGGAGCCTTCCCATGTGCTGCCGTCCGCTTCATTGAGGACGAGCCAAGCGCCCGTGTCATTGGAGCCGAAATCTCCGTGGACCCAGCTTTGAATCGTCGAAGCCTCGGCAGCGGGAGTTGGTGGAGTTTGGGGCATTGTATAGTCCACGCTAAAGTTGTTGTAATAAACGCCAAGCGTGTTGCCGGCCGCCTGGATCGTGGACTGATGACTGGCGTTGCCCTGCTCGATGTCGTGGCCGTTGACGGATCGGAAATTGAGATTGGTCAACTGGACGGAGCCGAAAAAGGCGTTGCTGCCGTTGTTGTTGTCGGTGGCGACGTCCAGACGCAGGTCGGTTGCCAAGGCCGTCGATCCGAGCAGTGCGGCGCTTGCGAGGAAAAACGATTGCAGGACTGTCCGGGAGGTCATGGTGTGCGCCGGCAAATGCAAAAAACCAACCAGACTAGGGAACTCACAGGAGATCTCGTTTCGCCCTCCAGCAGACTGACCTTAGCATCCTAACATGGCGGAATAGTGTGTCAAGGTGGGACGCTCAGGAGAACCGCAAAGCGCGCTCGTCAGCGGCATTAGCCGAGAATTGCAATGGCATTCGGCCGACCATCGCCACCGGTCCGTGCGCGGGCGGTGCGACGAGCGCCATAATTGCTACACTAGTCCGAGCAGCCGCATTCTGCTACTCTGAAGCGGGCATCTCGGTCACCAATCCGGCCCTTCCATTGAGAAAGCCGATCCGTTGTCGAAAGCTGTTAAGAGCAATTGGTGGATCGTCTTTCTGCTGTTTACCGGCACGTTCATCAACGCGATCGATCGGGGCAGCATCTCGACGGCAGTGCCCTTTATCAAGGACGATTTGAAGATCGACGACCGCATAATGGGCGTTATTCTCTCGTCGTTCTTCTGGACCTACGTGGCGTTGAATGTACCGGCCGGGCTGGCGGCCGACAAGCTGGGCGCCAAAGGGACCTTGGGATGGTCGGCGTTTGTGTGGTCGATGTTCTCGGCATTGACCGGACTGGCCGCCCGGCAATGGCAGCTTCTCATTTGCCGGATGGGCGTCGGTGCGGGCGAGGCAGCGTTCATGCCGATCAGCACCCGGGTCGTCAGGGCACATTTCTCAACGCCCGCGCGCGGCACGGCAACGGGATGGTATCTTTGTGGTTTGCGCTTGGGACTTGCCGTCTCGCCGCTGCTTATGGCCGGCCTGATCAGTAAAAGTGGCTGGCGGCTCGCTTTTCTGATTACGGGCACGGCCAGCGTGGCCTGGGTCGTGCTTTGGAGTTTCACCTATCGAGAAAAGAGGAAGCAAGAAACTGTGCCGGCCAATGGAAGGTCCCTCGCGGCCTGGGGCCGCCTGTTGCGGCACCGCAGCATCTTGGGACTCGTGTTGTGCAAATTCTTCCAGGATTACACCTTTTACCTGTTTGTGACCTGGCTGCCGACCTATCTGATTCAGGAGCGCGGTTTCAAGTTGATCGAGACGGGTTGGTACGCGTCGTTGCCTTGGATCGCGGGCTTTCTTTTTCAGCCCGTTGCGGGCGGGGCGTGCGATTGGCTGGTTCGCCGGGGCACGAGCCCGACCCTGGCCCGAAAGGGCTGTATTGTGTCGATGCAACTCCTGGCGACCGTCGTAGTGCTGGCGGGCTACGTGGAGAGCCCCGTCGCGGCGGTCTGGTTGCTTGTCATGTCGCTGGCTTTCGAGTCCGGGTCGGCCGTTATCTTGTGGACCGCGTGTGCCGAGATCGCCCCCGACGAAGTATCAGCCTCGGTCGGCGGTATTATGAATACCGCGGGCGCGATCGCCGGCATTGTGGCGCCGATCGTAACCGGCTGGACGCTGATGGTCACCGGCAGTTTTCGGGTCGCACTCGTGGTGGGCGGCTGCATGTTCGTGTTAGGAGCGCTGTCAATGTGGTTCATTGTCGGCAATGTGGAGACGATCAAGCTGGGTGACAGCGATTTGTTACTGGATTCGGCATTGCCGGACTCCGGCAGCGACATCGTGGTTCTCCCAGCAGACCGATGACGCCGGTACAATGTTACGCTGTGTTGCACGCTTCAGTAATCCTACAAAAACCCCCCAGATACAAACCCGTACATCATGGACAACCGCACCAACCGTCGATCCTTTTTGCATTTGGCCGGGGCCGCTTCGCTCGGTGCATTGGCGTCAAACGGATTAGCGCCGCACTCAAAAGCGGCGGAGCCCAATAGCTTCCTTGGCGAGGCGGGGGTCAAGAGCGCCCCGCGGCCGACAGCGGCTTGGAGGCCCGTCTCTGACCGAAAGATCCGCGTCGGAATCGTGGGCTATGGCGTGTGCCGCTTTGGCGCGGAGTTCGGTTTCCAAGACCATCCGAACGTGGTTGTGGCGGCGGTGAGCGACCTGTTTCCGGATCGGCGCCGGCGCTTGCGCGGGCCTGCCGATGCGAGAAAACTTATCCTTCTTCGGAGGAACTGGTCAAGGACGACAGCCTGGAAGCGGTCTTCGTGGCAACTGACGCCCCCAGCCATGCCAGGCATTGCATGGACGTCCTCAAGCATGGGAAGCACGTCGCTTGCGCCGTGCCGGCCGTGTTCGGATCTCTGGAAGATGCGTTCAAACTGCAGGAAGCAGTCAAATCGAGCGGCCGGAAGTACATGATGTTCGAGACATCCGCGTTCCGTGAAGACTGCCACGCCATGCGGGTAATCTATCGTGCCGGCGGCTTCGGCAAACTGATCTACACGGAAGGCGAGTACTACCACTACATGAGCAAACCGATCGATTCGTTCAAGAACTGGAGGGTTGGGCTCCCGCCGCAATGGTACCCGACTCATTCAGGCGCCTACTACACTTGCGTTTCCGGAGGCACTTTCACGGAAGTCTCCTGCATGGGGATGCCGAGCATCGTCGGGCACTTGCAGCCGTCGAACAATTCCTACAAAAACGCATTTGGCACCGAAATAGCGTTACTGCGAACGAGCGAGGGAGGGATGGCGCGGATCGCCGTCAGTTGGGATACTCCAGGCCCGGAAAGCGAGGCGGGACGTGTTCGCGGGCAGCGTGGAACGATGTGGGGTGCGCCCTATGTCGGCGAGTTGCAACGGCTTCCTGACCTATCCACCCCGCCCTTACCGCCGACGGTGGCGCCTGGCGGGCACGGCGGGTCACACGGTCATTTGACCGAGGAATTCGTGCGGGCGGTCCTTGAAGACCGCAAGCCGCTGGTCGATATCGGCATGGCGCTGAACTTGACAGTCGCCGGGATCGTTGCGAATCAATCGGCGCTCAAGGACGGCGAACTGTTGAAGATCCCGCAGTTCGGCTGACTTCGCCAAGCAACCTGACCGCTCCCGACGGGAATTACGATGACTGCTTGCCCGGCTAATCGACATCTTCATCGCGGCCTTGGCCTGTGGGGAGCCACGGCTATGAACATGTCGAACATGATCGGCATCGGCCCCTTCCTCACGATCCCGCTGATCCTGAAGGCTATGAACGGGCCGCAGGCCATGCTGGGCTGGGTCCTGGGCGCTTTGCTGGCCGTGTGCGACGGCATGGTGTGGGCCGAGTTGGCTTCGACTGTGCCGCGCTCCGGGGGCACGCTGGAGTATCTGAAAACGGCCTACGCGGGGACGCGGCTGGGGCGGCTCTTGCCCTTTCTCTTCATCTGGCAGTTCATCCTTTCGGGCCCGCTGGAAATTGCCTCCGGGGCAATCGGCTTTGCCCAATACGCCAAGTATTTGCTGCCGCAGTCCTGGCTAGTGCAATTGCCGGTATTGGAACGGCTCATGCCCTGGCTGGTTCAAGCCGTGGCCGTGGGCGTGGTCGCACTGAGCGCGGTCCTTCTTTACCGCAAGATCGAGTCCGTGGCGAAGCTCGTGGTCGGCATGTGGATCGGCGTGCTGGTGACCGTCGGCGCCGTGCTGGTTGCCGGTGCGCCCGATTTCAGCCCGGCGGCGGTATTCGACTTCCCGCCCAAAACGTTCAGCTTCTCGCAGGGTTTCCTGCTTGGGCTGGGGTCGGCGATGATGTACGCCATGTACGATTACCTGGGCTACTACAGCATCTGCTACGTGGGCGACGAGGTGCGGTCGCCGCGAACGACCATGCCGCGCTCGATCCTGATTTCGGTCGTGGCGGTCGCCGCGATCTATTTGCTGATGAACGCCACGATCATCAGTGTGGTGCCGTGGCGGGAAGCGGCTCGGTCGGACTACATCGCCACCGAGTTCATGGAGCGGCTGCACGGCCCGGCGTGGGGCGCGGTGATGACCGTGCTCGTCTGTTGGACGGCTTTTGCCTCGGTGTTCACGCTGATGATGGCCTATTCGCGGATTCCCTTTGCGGCAGCCCGCGACGGCTACTTTTTTTCGGCCTTCGCCCGGCTGCACCCTCGCGGGGACTTCCCGCATGTCTCGCTTCTGGTGTTGGGGGCGGTTTCGGCGGTCGCCAGCTTCTTTTCGCTGGATGCGGTAATCAGCGTTTTCGTCGCCAGCCGCATCCTGGTGCAGTTCATTGCGCAGGTCGCGGCGGCCTCGCGTCTCCGCGGCATTCGAGCGGAGAACCCCGGCTTCCGGATGATGTTCTATCCGCTTCCGAGCCTTCTGGTGTTGATTGGCTGGACCTACATTTTCATGACTACGGATGCCATCTATGGGGATTTCGCCATCGCAATGCTTGCGGCGGGCGCGGCCGCGTTTTGCGTCTGGTCGCGAATTATGGGGAGACCCGCCCGTCAAATTCCGCCGACCGGACGCTAGCGGAATATGTTATAACAGTCGAAACGCGGACGTCGCGAGCGCCGCTTCCTGGCGCCAAGCACACATCATCTACCTTGAAGGGTCACAAAATGAGACGATTCCATGCATGTTCCATTCTCTGGGCAACTATACTCGCGGTACTGCTGGGCAACGAGGCTCTTGCCGATGGTCCAGCGTCCGTCACGGCGAAAGAGAAGGATCGCCGGCGCCACGAACAGTTTCTAAAAGACAAGGCCGAGCTGTTGAAAAAAGGCCCGATCCAAGTCGTGTTCATCGGAGATTCGATCACTGACGGTTGGCGCGGCGGCGGCCTCGCGACCTGGCAGACCGCGTTCGGCGACAAGTATAACGCCCTCAACCTCGGCATCGGCGGCGACCAGACGCAGCATGTCTTGTGGCGCATCGATCACAACGAGCTCGACGGCATCTCTCCCAAGGTCGTGGTCATGATGATCGGCACGAACAACAGCCGTTCGTCGGCCGTCGACATGATTGCCGGTGTCGCGGCCGACGTGGCCGCGGTCCACGCCAAGCTTCCCGAAGCCAAGATCCTGCTGTTGGGCATTTTTCCACGCTCAGCGAAGCCGCATGACGACGTCCGCGTTAAAATCAAAGAGGTCAATGACGTCCTCTCCAAGCTCGACGGCAAGGACAATGTGAAGTACCTCGACATCGGCGCGAAATTCCTCGAAGCGGACGGCACGCTGCCGAAATCGATTATGCCCGACGCCCTGCATCCCAACGCCAAGGGATACGTGATTTGGGCCGAAGCGATTGGGCCCACCGTGGAAGAACTTGCCAAGTAGCCGACCAACAATAATTCCCCCTCTCCCGCCGGGCTTGTTGTTCTACACATCTCAGACCCCATCCGGCTCGCCCGGATGGTGAAATAGGTTGAATGGCTGGAAAAGTGAAATGAAGAAATCACGACCCCCGCGGGCTTGTCCCGCGGGTGAAGGAGATTGCGCGGCTACATGGCGAATATGCAAAAGCTGAACAATCTGATTCACCATCCAGACAAGCTGGATGGGGTCTGGTTCTTGTTGGTTTTCGTAGCTAGCTTTACAACCTCCTTCACCATCCACACGAGGTGGATGGGGTTGCGTGGCGACTTATGTATAACAACAAGCCCTCCGGGAGAGGGCAGGGGTGAGGGCGTTTCGTGCGGCGTGAGGAATCGGGAATTTGTTATTGGACGGCCGCCAAGTAGAGCCGCGCCCGCTCCTACTCATTGATTGTGCCCGGCAATCCAGGCGCGAAGATCGTCGGCCGAAGCGTACCCCATCCGGTCTGCGACGACCTTCCCGTCTTTGAAAAGCAGCATCCGCGGAATTGCCGTCACTCCGTAGTGGCGCGCCAGGTCGCGGTGCGTGTCCACGTCGATCTTCACCACCTGCACGGGCCCCATTTCGCGCAGCCGCTCCAGTTGCCCGTCCACCGCGCGGCATGGTCCGCACCACGGCGCGCCGAACTTCACCAGCACCGCGCCCGGTTGACCGAGCACGACCGAACGAAACCACGGATCGTCGGGCGGCGGCCCGTAGTCCTTGGGCAGGCAACAGTAGTAGCCGACGGCAATGCACAGCCCGATCAGCATGAGGCGGTTGAGTACGGTATTGAGCTGCATGGCGGGCTCCCGATGTTGCGCAAATGGCCGCGCAAGTCTACCTCAAGAAACGGCGATCGCGTAGGTTTTCGGATGGGCCCGCCACGCGGATTGTTGATCGGTTGGAACAGAGCCGGCCGAAGACGCAGTTTGCGCCAGACGGTACCACGTTTTCGTAGCCCGATGCCGGGCGCGGTGACGAAGCGCAAGCGGCTAATTGCGGAATTCCCTTCTCGGGCCTAAAATAGCGGCTTATCCATCGCGAAACAGCGGCATCGCCGCGTTCGCGACAGCGCGTCCTGTTCCGGCGACGTCGGGCCGCACCATGCCAAAACGCGCGAGCAAGACCGGCAGCGAGCTTTTCATCGTCGACATTGCTAGTCTTTGTACTCGCGAAAGCCGCGCACCGCGTCGGCAAACGTTGTCGGTCGGTACTTATCGAAGCTTTCTTCGTCCACGTACACGAAATCGAAGCGCACTTCGACCTGCAGCGCGTTAATGTCCGCGCACCACTGCTTCAGCCGCGCCATTTTCAACGGCACGTCGAGGTCCTCACGCCCCTTGGTTTCCACGACAAAGATCACGCTCTCACTGACCTTGACGAAAAAATCCGGAAGGTAGTTCGAGACGTCCCCGTCGGCGTTTACATAATCCAGCTTGAAACCGACGGCCAGGTAGTTCTTTCCGAATGAAACGATGTCTCCGCAGCCGTCCAAGAAGGCGGCG
Organism: uncultured Planctomycetia bacterium; assembly: GCA_963780045.1. GTDB lineage: Bacteria > Planctomycetota > Planctomycetia > Pirellulales > Thermoguttaceae > JANXQG01. The sequence continues at coordinate 1,660,642 of CAVZZZ010000001.1, forward strand.
AAACGTAGCTCGAAACCGCCGTCGCCGATGATCCGGCTGAAGACGCTCCTCTTCGGCACGAGGAACCCCTGCACCGCGGCCACAAAGGGCCGCGTCTGCCGCAGTTTGATGCGGTCGCGAACCTCAGCGTTGCCCTTGTCCTGCACCGTGAGCGAGTTGATTGCTTTCTTGAATCCTTCGATGATTGTCTTTGTCGCCGCCAATTCCGAAAGATTTCGCAGCGTGTTGGCGTTTTCCAATTCGACCGTTTGCCCAAATAGGTGGTCGCGGACAAACGCCTTCACCTTCGGATAGAGCGCGTCGTAGCCGCTTACTAAGCGCAGGTCTTTCATGATCGTCTGTGCGAAGTAGCCGATGACGCTCGTTGCGTCACCCGCTGTCGCGCCGTCAAGCACCGTCGTGTGGTCGATTTCTCCCGTAGTAATGTCCTTAAAGACGATTTCCCGTTGTTGTTCCTCGCTGAACTCGCGGTAATGCTGCGCCGTTTGCGCGATGGCCGCGGGGTCGATGAGATCGAGGTTCTTGTATTCGCGATACGTCCGCGGCGTCATGACGGGGATCTCGATGTCCAGCGCGTCGAGGTCCTTTTGCGGATTGCCCTCGTCTACTTCGACCACCAGCGGGGTCTTGGGACCGGTCCCTTCGCCCATGGGCTTGCGCTCCAGCACCACGCCCTCCGCCTGAATCGATTCCACGAACTCCATGAAGGCGTCGGTCCCGACGACGCTTACGTATTCCTCCACGCCGGCCGAATACATTTTGCGGAGGCCGCGGCCGAGCGTCTGCTCGGGCAGGATGTTGCTCTTGGAACTGTAGGCCCGCAGCCCCACGATCGTCGTCACGTTGCGGCACGTCCCAGCCTTCCTTGAGCATCAATACGGATACGATCGCGCGGTGGGGGTTGTCCTGGCTGTCGATCTTGTTGGCCAGTTCGCGGAGCGAGTCGAGCTCCTCTTTGCTCTTACTGCTGGCCGCCTCCGAGATTTCCCCGTTGTTCTTCGTATGGATGACCAACACGCCACCCTTCAAATCGGGATATGTCGCTTCCAAATAAGCGGCAACGTCGTCGCAGTTCTTCGTGTCGTCGGTCATGACAAAGAGGATCGCCCTCTTGCCGAGCTTCTCGTGCTCTTCGTAGGCCTTGCGCCACTCAATCACGCCCAGGTGCAGGTAGTCGGCGTATTTCTCCGTATACTTCGCGCTAGCCCGCTCGCGGAGCTTGGCGCGGCTCGCCTGGTCGGGCAGGACCGGATGCTTGACGACATTCTGCGAAATGGCCTCCACCAGCGGATAGTCGCAAACCGTCTGCACGAAGATCGCGCCGTTGTTGTGCCGCGGCGTAGCGGTCGTGTCCACCTGCAGCGCCAGCGCGGAATCCTTCTGCAGCAGCCGGTGATGGATGTCCTCGATCGACTTGAACCACGCCATTCGCGGTTCGTGGATATGGTGGGCTTCGTCGTTCGAGCACGGCCAACTCCTCGATGTCGCGGACGATCATTCCCAGGTCCACCTTGCTTTCGGTCGTCGTCGCCGACCGGCCGCGGGCCGAGGAAATAGTCCATCGTGTTCTCGTCGTCGGCTGAAGGGAGCGATTCGTTGCCCGCATACACGCGGTGGATGTTCGTCAGGAAGATGTTGCCCGTCTTTCGCACCACCCGCACGTCGTCCTGCAGGTGCAGCGTAAGCTGGAAATCGTCGCGCCAGTTGCGGCCGTCGAACCCGTCGTCGGGCAGCACCGGGTCCTTGAAGAAGATGTCCAGCCCCTGAAAATCCTTGTAAATCCTGTCCAGCACGATGATGTTCGGCGCAATGACCAGAAAATTGCGGGCCAACTGCGAATCTGGTTCGTAGAGCTTGTGGAAGAAGGACCAGGCGAGCACCAGGCTCAGCACTTTGGTCTTGCCCGCGCCGGTGGCCATTTTGACCACAAAGCGCCGCCAGATCTCGTCGAACATGCTCGCGGAAACCTCTCCGGAGCTGATCGAAGCGCATCAGGTCGTATTTGTCCTTCACGCCCACCACGTCGTAGAGGTAGACGATCGTTTCCAGCGCCTCGCGCTGCGCGAAGTAGTAGCGGAACTCGTGCAAGCGCCCGTCCCCCTTGGGCAATAGATGCTCTTGGATGAACCACCAGCGCAGCAGGCCCTTGCTGGTGTCCGCGGCGCCTTCGTAGCCCCGATCGCGCCAGGCCTTGACTTCGCGGCGGAGGCACGGCACCAGCGGGGGCATGAGCTGGTCGCTCCGCCTTTCCCGCAGCGCCTCGTCGGCCGGGAACCAGCGGATGGCCGGGTCGAGGATGGCGTGCGGGTCGGAGGGGAAATTGGGGTGCAGGGCCATAAAAGTCGCCTAGGGGATTTCTGTTGCAAGAAGCTGCTTGTCGTTCACGGCCGCCACCCCCTCTCCGCAAACGCCTTTCGCGGATCACGGCCTGCCTTCTTCTCCTTTTTCCACAGTTTGGCGAACTTCGTCGCTTCCCAGCGCCGCTTGTGTTCAGCCGCCCATTTGCTCACAACGTCTTCGTACTCGCCCGCATCAATCATTTCACGGGCAACTTCCCCACCGAGAATCGAGTAGCAGCACTGGCCACAGGTCCTCCCGTCATGGTCCACCAACTCATCGCTGTGTGCCATGCGCTTCAGAAAGTCCTGGTCGCTGATGCCGGCTTGCCCGGCCAGGGCCTTCGCCAGTTCCAGTGAATCGTCCGCTGCATTCAGGTAATCCTCGGCGGTTCGTTCTCCGTGCGGCTTGCCGTTTTGTTTCTTCGCCTTCCGACTCATTACATTATTCTCCCACCAGCGTGGCGGCTAGAATGCCCAATTCTCGACCACGATCCCCGAAATCGCCTTCAAGTCCGAATCCTTAGTCACGACGACGCAGTTGGGCAACGAGTGCACGATGGCGGCAACCTGCATGTCGACCTGCTGGATGCGGCGACCAACTCGCTTCAGTTCGGCGAAGATCCGGCCGTACTCCTCGGCGGCGACCGTCGTGAATGGGCAAATGAACAACGTGGTTAGCGCTTCCAGCAACGCGGCCAGGTTCCGTTCTCGACTGTCGCTGCACTCCACCCCGGACCACAGTTCACCCAGCACTGGGACGCAAATTCCGACGCGAGCTCCGGTGCTGCGGCGCGCCTTTACCGCCTCCCGGACGCCGCGGCGTCGCGCCTGATAGTCTTGCGCGATTCCCGTATCCATGAGATAGTGCCGTTTCATCGCGCGTCGCCTTCTCTCATTTCTTCCATCTGCTTGCCGACGGCCTCGATGTTGAACTTCTTGACCTCCTCGCGCCGGCGCTGGTACTCCTCCTCCTCGCCTTCGGCCCAAACGAACGGCTCGATCTTGTCGACGGCCTCGCACCACTTGGCAATCCCCTCCGGACTGTCGTCCCAGTCCTCTTCCCGCATGCCGAGACTCTCGTGCCTCGGCAGCGGCTCCACGAGCAGCTCGCTCCCTTCCGGCCAATCGACCGGCTCCGACGGCACGATCTGTCCGTTGGTCCACGTCGCTCGAATTGCATTCATAGTCACCTCCTTTCACTCCCCAATTATACGATTACTACCTCCTAAGCGACACGTCCACGATCGTCATCGTGTCGTTGCCGAAGATATCGACCACCTTCACCGCGATCTTCACCCGCTTCTTGTTCTTGTCCACCTCCTTGGCCGCGCTGGTCAGTTCCAGCGTGCGGTCCTTCTTCGTGCGGAAGCTCTGCCACTCGTTCTCGAAAATGAAATCACCCGTCCAGACCTCTTCCCACTCCTCCAACTGTTTCTGCGCAGGCGCGACGGGGACTGTCCCGATTTTCGTATCAGCGAAAATGGGACTGTCCCCCTTGCCGCCGGCCGCGTCCTTCCGCACGCGGATGATCTCCCGCTTGCTCTCGAAATCGAAATCGACCGCCCAGTAATCGACCCAATCGGTCCAGTGCTTCGTCAGCTTCGCCTTGGTCACGATGCCATTCTTGTCCTTCATCACCTTGACGATCTGCCCCCGCTCGACGACGATCCGGCTCCCCTTCTCTTTTAATGACTCGATGGCCGCCTTGGTGCTGTCCTGCGAATAGTAGACCGAGAAATCGGTAAGCTCCACCGCCACGCAGTTGCCCTTGACGATCGGCCGCACCTCGATCGCCGCCACGTCGTGAAACACGACCTGGTCCCGCTCCACCGCCCGCTTGTCAAAGACCTGGGCCGGGATGTACTTGGGCTGGATGTCGATGCCCTTCAACTTGGCCTCGTCCAGCACGTTGGGAAACAGGCCCATCTCGAACTCGAAACCCAACAGATCGACCTTGGTGATCCGCTTCTGCCGACATTCGAGGATGATTTCTTCCACGAACAGCCGCGTGACGGGCAGGTTGACCGGGCCGACGACGACCATGCGGCCCGCCTTCTTGCCGTGGAAGACCCGCAGGCCGGTCGTCTTTTCCGCCTTGTAGGCCGTGAGGATCAGGTCCAGGAACGCGGCCTCCTTGGCCTCAAGCTGCTTCTGCTGCTCCTCTTTTCGCAGATCGGGATTTATGCCGATATAGTGCTGCCGTTCGTACTTGCCCAAGTTGAGGATTTCGAATGCGCGATAGGTTTGGCCATCGGCCTTGCGCTGGCGCTGGACGCCGATGAGCCGTTTGCGGGTCGTATGGACGGCGAATTTGCCCAGGTCGCTGACGATCCACTTGCGGCCCAGCTTTTCCGCCACGGCGGCCGTCGTGCCCGACCCGCAGAAGAAATCGGCCACGATGTCGTTTTCGTTGGAGGAGGCGAGTATTATGCGGTCGAGAAGGGACTCTGGCTTCTGGGTCGGATAGTCAAGATACTCGTGCGCCTGCGAGTTAATGACGAACACATCCGTCCAAAGGTTTTGAACAGGCTGACCTTGGTATTCATCAAGGAAGATCTTCCTTCGAATTCGTTTCGTCTTATCGGTTGGGATCATCAGGCGTCCTTCTCGATCCCATCTCTCCATAATCTCCCTTGAAACGGACTAGCCGCTCGGCGGCGGTGGAAAGCCTTTGTACTCGTACGTCAGGTTCGGTCGCGGGTGCGGGCTAATTAAGGGCGAGTCCATGAATCGCCTCCCGGTTGCCTCATCAACGCGATTGAATCGCTCCTTGATGTAATCCTTCGCTTCGTCGCTTTCCTTTGTAAACTCCTGTGTGAACTTGATTTGTTCGGTCTTCGAATACCAAAAAATCGTGTCCGTTACGACCCCCAGCCGATTCTGCGGATTCGTCGCTTCCTCCCTTACGCTTCCATAGTATCTCGTTACGCAAGTTTGAGTCCCCAAACACCTCATCCATCACCGTTCGGATGAACGAATTTACCCGCCAATCGCAATGTACGTAAATGCTTCCATCGTCAGCCAGCAGATCGCGCATGAGGATCAGCCGTTCGTAGAACATGGCGATGAACGAGTCGGCGCCTTTGCCCCAGGTGTCACGGTAGGCGATTTCCTCCAGAATGTTGGGCCGCTTGGTGAAGGTGTCGTCGCCGATCTCGATGTCCATGCTGAAGTCGGCCCCCACGTCGAAGGGCGGGTCGATGTAGATCAGCTTTGATTCCGCCCGCCGCCTCGATCTCCTCTCGCAGCGGGCCGTTCTTCAGGCTCGAGAGAACAATCTTGTTGTCGCCCCAGATGAGCTTGTTCGTCCAGCCGCCAAGCTGCCGTCCGCGCGCGTCCATATTGAACAGCGTCGGCTCTACGTTTCTTGCTTCTTGGGGGACCGCCTCCGCCCGCGGTTCGTCGACCTGCTCGATGACCTGGAATGGCAGCACCAGGTTGCAGACCTCGGCCGTCTTGCCGTTCCAGACCAGTTCCACCTCGCGTTTGTCGTCGAAGAGCAGGAAGCGGTATTTGTCCGGCAGCGGCTTGTCGGCCTCCAGGAAGCGGATAACGTCTTGCTTTTCGGCGGGGGTCAGGCGGGGCATGATATAGGCGCTCTCGATTCCGCAGTGGCGTTTGCTGGGGCTTGAGCCAGGACGGCCGCCACGCACATCCGGCCTTTGGGGCGAAGTTACGTCATTCCATGACGGAAGTCAATAATCGGGCGTCCGGCAGGCTACTTGCAGTCGGCGCAGAATCCCAACACCCTTGTGGCCGCGACCGGCATTGCTCCTTTCGCTGGGCGAATATATAATACAATTCGAGCCGCGGGAGCCCTATTGCCGGACGGATCGCATTCCAGACGAACGAAGAAATCGGCATGAACTCTCCGTCGAGCGCGTGTGCGGGCATACACCGTGGCTGCGGAAGTGGATGTGGATCGAATACGGCGACCAACTCACCGCAGGCTTGAGAACCAATCCACCGATGAGTAATTCCGCGACGATGGGACAATTGCCCGACTACAAGACCCCGCCGGTCGTCGAGACGATTCTGGGTGTTCAGTTCCAACCGTTGCCCGGCCTGAAGAACGGTCATTTGGGCGCCTTTTGGAAAACCCTCGATGTCGCGGAGTGGCCAACCATTTCGGATGCTCCGCCGCTGCCATCCCAGTTCGAGCGCTTCGCGGAATCGTTCCAATGGACGCCGGGAATTCAACTTCAGTTTACGCAAGACCCGGCGAGCCGGCTTCAAATCAGCAATCGGGACGGCGATGGAATGATCCAACTCCAGAACGGACGGCTTCACTTCAACTGGCTTGGCAAGCATGGAGTCGAATACCCCCGCTATGAGAAGGTGCGCGAAGGCTTTGTCGGGACGTTGCAGCGATTCATCGACTTTCTCGCGGAAGAGAAGCTCGGCGAGTTGCGAGCGAATCAATGGGAAGTCACCTACTTGAATCATATCCCGCAAGGAACTGTCTGGAACACGCCGGACGATTGGACGTTCTTTCGGCCGCTTGCTTCGGTCCCCACCGCCGAGGCGGCGATTCACAACGAAAGCTTCGACGGGCAATGGCACTTCGTCATTCGAGATCAGCTAGGCCGGCTTCACGTACAGTGGCAGCACGCCACGAAACCGGAGCTTGAGAAACAGGAAATCATCGCGCTGACATTCACGGCTCGTGGACCGATCGAGCAGGGCGCAGATGCCATGCGGTCCATCTTGGCCGGACTGGATTTGGGACGACGAACGATTGTATGCTCCTTTAAGGACTTCATGAGCGATGCAGCGAACAACTACTGGGGATTGAATCATGCCGAATCAGCAAGGCGTATTGGCGTCGCGACAGTTGCCTAGCTACTTGGTCACTGACGCAGACACGAACTCACCGATTTCAAACATCCCCGAGTCAGCAACTCGGGCAAGATGGCAGGAATTGATCGATTACCGGCTTATCGACTTTGGGCTGAATCAAATCGAACCGGAAGACGACGAGCCGCCTGCGGCATCAGCGGACACGATCCATCGTGCTATTCGGCTTGCGAAGCGACTACGCGGCCAGAATTACCCGGCGCCGACGCGAATTGTGCCCGATGCGCAGGGCGGGATCGTCTTCGAGCGCGAGGCAGGGAGCTTGTTCGAGTCCTATCGTGTTTCCGCGGACGGAAGCGTGGAATACTGCGCGTTCAAGGACTGTCGATTGGTGGAACGAAGGAGTTTATCGTGATCAATCACCGCGGCGCTGTTTTGAATTGATGCGATTAATGGTTTTGACAGTACGAGATTCCTCAATCGAGATTCGTCTCTGTGAGCTGTGCCAAGCATAAGAAATGTCCGCCGACGACGGGACCGAGCCAGTTGCCGATGACGAACTGTTATACCGCCGGATTCCCGTGTCAACGGGTTGGTACAGCAACGGCCGCCTGTCGCCCGAAGCGTTCGATCCTCGAAAAGAGGAGACCACAGGCATATCAATCTATCGCGGGAAATACAAGTCGCTCGAAGAAGCTGCTCGAGGCCCAAGCAAGAAGGGGTACTACGTGGCGGAGTTCCGAGCCGGCGACTTGCGGAAACACCGCATCGAAATTGAGCCGCGACCGGAACCCGATGATCCAGGGCACGCGGAACTACCCGGCTTGACCAGCCAGAATCGACGCCAAGACGACGCGCAGGAGCGAAAGGTCAGACTCGCAGGTTTGGCAATCCGGATTCATGGCCCTTTTTTGCCGGAGCAAGCTCCTGGCGCAGACACGGGTTAGTTGAAAGCAAAACATCAAGGTCGCGCCCGCAAGTGTCAGTGAAGGGCTTCATGCAACTCAACTCAACGCTGCGCGGAGAGCATCGGCAATCCCTTCGGCGCTCTGCTTTTCTGCGGCGTACTCCTCGTCGCTCTGGAGGTCGAGGTAGATATTGAGCTCCTCGCCGTCTTTAGATTCCCGCCATGCCCTTGATACCAGGTGACTATCGTCACTTGCTTGGGTGGCCGTTTTTCCCTCGACCTGTTCAAGTCCGTATTCGATGGCCTCGATCGCGCCGTCGGGCAGCATGTTTCGCCGGGCCGTCTTGTCGGTAATGCGGAATTGAAATCCCTCATAAGGACCGGCCTTGATCTGGTGCGTTTCCACGCACCCTCTGCCAGCAGTTCACCGATTAGAACGTCGAAGCGGTCAATTCCCGGCCCCCTCGGCATTCTTGCGATCGGCCACGCCGACAGATAGCTTGTGTGGGTCGTCGCGAAACGCAGATGAGCGTGGTAGAACGCCTCCGCCGAATCCGCGGCGCCGATTATTTAAGTGCTCCCAAAAACCGGGATTTAGGCTGATTTTCCCCAAACCCTTGCGGCATAAGGAGTTGCGCACATTTTCGCATGTTCCGCTCTTGCGGGTATCGCAGTAAACCCAAACAAATGTCAAGCGGCCTAAAGCCTTGCGGGGCAAGGACTTAGAGCGAAGGGCGAACGACAAACCGGCGAATGTGTTGACAAGAGTTAAGAATAGTGTATAATGGCAGGCCCAAAGGCGGGCGTTTTCGTTTTCGGTTCATCCCCGCGCGTGCGGGGAACACGACGAGGACGGTGATACCGTCCACACGGAGTACGGTTCATCCCCGCGCGTGCGGGGAACACTAACTGCCCGCCCCAAACCTGACAAAGACCAACGGTTCATCCCCGCGCGTGCGGGGAACACCCTGTGGTCTGGATCGCGAAGATCGACTCTACCGGTTCATCCCCGCGCGTGCGGGGAACACTGCGAGAGGCTGCTGAATCGGTCTGCTCGAATCGGTTCATCCCCGCGCGTGCGGGGAACACTCCGAAGGCGTGCAGCACCTCGTCGAAGATTTCGGTTCATCCCCGCGCGTGCGGGGAACACCCCGCTACAGCACCATACGCGCCGTCCGCATCCGGTTCATCCCCGCGCGTGCGGGGAACACGGAGGACCTGGCGGTCGATGACCTGCCCGGCGCCGGTTCATCCCCGCGCGTGCGGGGAACACGCGCTCGATCATTGATCCGGTCGGCCTCCTTCGCGGTTCATCCCCGCGCGTGCGGGGAACACAACCGGATCGATGAGCCTGAAAGCGACCGGCACGGTTCATCCCCGCGCGTGCGGGGAACACGGCTTGCCCACTGCCTCAAAAGCCTCGATCTCCGGTTCATCCCCGCGCGTGCGGGGAACACGATCCTGTAGTTGACACTCACAGTGCCGCGTACGGTTCATCCCCGCGCGTGCGGGGAACACGGCTTCCAAGGGATCGACGTTCGGCAGTCTGCCGGTTCATCCCCGCGCGTGCGGGGAACACGACTTACGGCGGCCATAATTCCGAAGTAGACACGGTTCATCCCCGCGCGTGCGGGGAACACGGATCGCACCGACGCCGGTATACCAGTGGCCAGCGGTTCATCCCCGCGCGTGCGGGGAACACGCATCGGATTTTTCCTTTCGGGTTGCGCCACCGGTTCATCCCCGCGCGTGCGGGGAACACGGCACGCCTGCAGCGGCGACAGCCGCGGTGACCGGTTCATCCCCGCGCGTGCGGGGAACACGGCACGTCGCTCAATCCGCAGGGCAGCTACGGCGGTTCATCCCCGCGCGTGCGGGGAACACGGTGCGACGAAGAGCCTAGCCCGCAGAAGCCCCGGTTCATCCCCGCGCGTGCGGGGAACACGTCGTGGTGACCTTGCACCACACGTAGCGCGACGGTTCATCCCCGCGCGTGCGGGGAACGCGCGGCGCCTTTTCGATGTGGACCGGCGCGACGCGGTTCATCCCCGCGCGTGCGGGGAACACGCCGAATGCGACCATCTGATGGGAGACCGCGACGGTTCATCCCCGCGCGTGCGGGGAACACTTTTCCCCTTCCGCACCCTCCGCATGCCGCATCCGGTTCATCCCCGCGCGTGCGGGGAACACGACGCGCCCAGGGCCCGACCGTGCTGCAGGCTCGGTTCATCCCCGCGCGTGCGGGGAACACGCCGTCAGCCAGGTCCTGCCGGCCGCCACCCCCGGTTCATCCCCGCGCGTGCGGGGAACACTGCCGCCCTTCAGAATGGGTTTGGGCCGTCCGCGGTTCATCCCCGCGCGTGCGGGGAACACAGCGAGCGATTCAACGCTTCGCTGCCACATATCGGTTCATCCCCGCGCGTGCGGGGAACACGCGCAGAAGGGTTGCCCGACCTTGATCCGCCACGGTTCATCCCCGCGCGTGCGGGGAACACGGCTGGTACGAGGCTGCTGACGGCACAACTACCGGTTCATCCCCGCGCGTGCGGGGAACACTCCAGTGCATTCACTTGCAGCTTCCAGCCACCCGGTTCATCCCCGCGCGTGCGGGGAACACTGGAAGTGGGACCGCCATGCCAATCCGGTGCTCGGTTCATCCCCGCGCGTGCGGGGAACACTTGACCACGAGGATTACCGCGACCTAGAGAGGCGGTTCATCCCCGCGCGTGCGGGGAACACCGGGCCGTGATGCCGGCGATGATGCTAAAGCCCGGTTCATCCCCGCGCGTGCGGGGAACACGTGCTTATCCGGCAAGGAGTTACGGCGATTGTCGGTTCATCCCCGCGCGTGCGGGGAACACGTCAAGTGCTACATAAGCATTTTTCCTAAATCCGGTTCATCCCCGCGCGTGCGGGGAACACCACGTCACTAAACAAGACACTTTCCGTAACTCCGGTTCATCCCCGCGCGTGCGGGGAACACGTTCGATTCGGCCCGTGCCGCGAGCACAACGCCGGTTCATCCCCGCGCGTGCGGGGAACACGATAGAGTTGCATTCGGCGACCACGACAGGGCCGGTTCATCCCCGCGCGTGCGGGGAACACGTTCTCGAGGACGTACTGCGCCCAGATGTACACGGTTCATCCCCGCGCGTGCGGGGAACACCCGGCCTTTCCGCTTGCACGTCGCCCAAAGGTCGGTTCATCCCCGCGCGTGCGGGGAACACCACTTCACTAAACAAGACAATCGCCGTAAGTGCGGTTCATCCCCGCGCGTGCGGGGAACACTATTGCCGCCGTAAGTCGTTGCTGGGTAAGCACGGTTCATCCCCGCGCGTGCGGGGAACACCCAGTCAGCCGGGCCCAGGTGTCCGAGAGTTGCGGTTCATCCCCGCGCGTGCGGGGAACACCGTCACACCTCCCGTCAGATACGAACCGACGGCGGTTCATCCCCGCGCGTGCGGGGAACACTTTCATCGCCGGCACGCCACCCCCTCCGAATCCGGTTCATCCCCGCGCGTGCGGGGAACACGCGGATGCGCGGCCTTCAGTCGTCACGAGCCTCGGTTCATCCCCGCGCGTGCGGGGAACACACGGACGGCCGCGGTGCGCTTCGCAGGGAACTCGGTTCATCCCCGCGCGTGCGGGGAACACGGGCGCCGTGTGATCCGCCGCGTCAAACGCTGCGGTTCATCCCCGCGCGTGCGGGGAACACGTGTTGGTTCCGGCCGAACCGTCATACGCAACCGGTTCATCCCCGCGCGTGCGGGGAACACCCGACGCTTCTGCTTTTCCAGCTTCGAGAGTTCGGTTCATCCCCGCGCGTGCGGGGAACACCGGTCGCGGTCTGCGCGTACTCGGCCAGCTTGCGGTTCATCCCCGCGCGTGCGGGGAACACGGAGCATTTTTTATGCAGAGGAACAATCACGGCGGTTCATCCCCGCGCGTGCGGGGAACACAAACACGATTGCATGGTCGCCCGGCTCATCCACGGTTCATCCCCGCGCGTGCGGGGAACACGGCAAGGGGCCGGCTAGCTGTGGACCGGCGTTCGGTTCATCCCCGCGCGTGCGGGGAACACGAGCAGGGCACGTACAGCGAGCCGTACGGCGGCGGTTCATCCCCGCGCGTGCGGGGAACACGAGAGCACCGCCGCGGCCGACCCCAAACACTACGGTTCATCCCCGCGCGTGCGGGGAACACTAAGGCTATGCGAATAAAGAATCTCGGAAAATCGGTTCATCCCCGCGCGTGCGGGGAACACACCGCCGTCCGCTTGACGTTCGGTTCCCATCGCGGTTCATCCCCGCGCGTGCGGGGAACACATATTATTTTGTCGAGAAAACAATAGTGGACACGGTTCATCCCCGCGCGTGCGGGGAACACAAGGCGGCCGCCGCTCGCTGGGCCGCACCCACCGGTTCATCCCCGCGCGTGCGGGGAACACGGTACACCATAGCTATAGTGGCCCCATCCGCCCGGTTCATCCCCGCGCGTGCGGGGAACACTCTTGACCATAAGCCTAACGGCACCAACGACTTACGACTGCGCGAAACCCCTACCAAGGGTAATCGGTGATCTCGTGTTCAGTTTGTTTTTTCGGCTTCTCTGGCGGCGACTTGAACGAGCATAACTTTAGCCCGTCCAGCTCCACGGGCACGCGGCGGTTGGCCCCGCAGGTGTCAAAATCCATCCCCAGATCGTTCGGGTTCGCCCAGACCAAAACGGCGTTTCCCTGGCCGATTTCCTCTTTGACGACGGCCCATGTCCGCTCCCGCACCCGTTGCGAGTAATTGCCGACGTAGACCCCGGCGCGGACCTCCAAAAAAAGCCGCGTCAGGTAGCCCCGCAGGCGTGGCGGCGCGTTCTCAAGTACGATGACCAGCATCTCCGCTTTGCTCCTTGTTGGGAATGGCGATCGGCATGGCCTCCTCATGGGCCTCGGGCAGCGGAATCCCGCCGGCCGCCAGAATCTCTTCGATCGTGGGGATGATCCGCGCCAGCAGATTGTGCTTGCGGAAACTGTTGCGGCAGTAGAGCCGCGTTTCCCGCTCCGGGTCGTTCCGCCGCGCGGCGACCGTCTTGAAGGCGATGCGCACCGCCGTCTCGAACTTGAACAGGTCGGCAATGTCATAGACGAACGACAGCGGCTTGCCCGTGTGCAGGAAGCCGATGGCCGGAGCGTAGCCGGCCGCCAGGATGGCCGCCTCGCAGAGACCGTAGAGGCAATGGTTGGCCACGCTCAGGCAGCGGTTCACCACGTCGCCGGAGTCGAAATGGTCGGGATCGTACTCGCGCTTGTCCCAGGATATGCCGTGTTGCTGCGCCAAGAGCTTATACATCGTGCGGACGCGGACGCCCTCGATGCCCCGCAACTGGTCGACGCTGCGGCGCGCGGGCGGTTCCTCCTGGAAGCGGAAACGGTACATGGCGCGGACCACCTTCAGCCGCAGCTCGTCGTCAAGTGCAAGCCGGGCCTGATAGAGCAGGCGGTCGGCGCGGGCCCCGCCCGGCTGCCCGGCCGAATAGAGCCGCACGCCGCCTTCGCCGACCCACTGAATGAGGCAGCCGACCTCCGCGGCCAGCGCGACGGCCTCGTGGGTAATCCGCGTGCCCGGCTCGAGGAAGATGCACGCCAGCCCGCCGACGGGCAGGTGGGTGCGGTCGCCTTCGGCGTTGACCAGCACCAGCGCGCCGTCGTGGACTTCGAGATTGCCGCATTGCAGCCAGACCATGCTGCTGCGTTCTTTCATCGGAATGGGGTTGGATTCGATTCTCATGACGTTGGGACCACCGAAAGGAGCCCGAGACCCATTGCGCGGCCGTGACCGACTCCCATGTTGATCTTCTTATCCGTGTCGCCCAAGAGCGTTGCGAGGAACTGCACGGGATCGGTCACCGTGAGCGTCCCGTCGTAAAGCACCGAGTAAACGCGGATTGTGCCGCCGTCGTGGCGAGATCCGCGGAGCATTTGCTCTTGAGAGACCTGCACGTCGTACCGTTCGATACGCAATTGCTGTTCGCCGCGGAGGAAGAGCCGCGGAAGCGAGAAACCATGTTGCTGGCAGCCTTTACGCGCAAGCCACGCTTCCTGTTCGTCGGTGCGATACAAGGCTTGCCGCTTGCCCAGTCGGCAGGCGCATGGATTTGCGCGCAAACGAAAGCGGAACCTTTGCCCCGCTTGGAGCGAGTCCAGCTTGAGCTTCGCGGCCAGGTCGATGGGCGGATCGGGCGGCTGCGCGAACCACGTCGCGACACCGATTCGCGACCAGTCCGGCAGCGAACGGCCTTGCACGATTACGCGGGGACAGCCGCCGGGACCGGTCTCCGGTTCCAGCCTCCAAAGGAATTCACCCTCGGGGCACTTGCGGCTCCCGCTCGGAAAAGGCGCGGCAAAGCGTGGAATGCAACTGGTACGGATCGGCAAGGTCGCGCCGCGCTTCCCTCGATCGCAGATTGAAATGCAATCTATGCAGGAACATGGGACGCCTCCTCTGGAAAGGGAACCCGCTCGGACGTGACGAAACGCGCTCCGAACCGCCGCTCCGCGAACGACGACAAGGGTTGGTCCATTTTGAGGACACCGGTTCCATCCCCGGATTCCCAGGAAACCAGCAACTTCTCGGGCCGCTTTTCCCATTTCCGCAGCGCGGCGATCCACGGCCAGTGGACCAAGGTTTCCCGCAGAGGCGCATCTTGCAGGCCGTCGGCGATCCAGATTGGTTCGGAGGGCACATAGGACTTTCGGCCCAGGAACAAAAGCCAAACGGGAGCTTGCAACTTCGCATGCGCTTTTTCCAAGAGGCGCGGTCGTCGCCCTCAAGGCCGACGAGGAACGCGGCGTCGGCGAGGTAATCGCGGCGCGAGACAACGCCGTCCTTCGACGGTCTGCCGTCCGCCTTGACGATCGTATCCGTGTTGGCGCAACCGGCCGTTTGATAATCGCGCTTGGGAGCGCACCGGCCTGTCATGCCGAACGGCCATGCGGAGCCGCGCGAGGGGCTGCAAGCCGGTCCAATTCTCCCGGTCAATGCCCATAGCGGCGGCCAGCAGGCCGATGACGCCCGACTTGCTCGGTTCTTTGCCGGTGTCGCGCTGGTCGAAACGGCTGGTCGTTCCCCACGACTGCATGGGCCCGGCCAAGCGGAGCAACAGCGTAGGCATGGATCACTCCTCCTCGGTTGGCACGCTCTTTTTCAACAGTTCCTCCATAGATTTCACAACTTCTCCGAACCCGTTTACCGCCGCTTCGGTCAGGTTCAATACGCAAGTTGCGCCATCGCCGCCGTAGGCCGCATTGAGCTTCTCAGCCTTCTCCATCAGCCTCGCCGCGGAGACGGCGGTCAGGGATTCATCCCTGCCGGCGCGGACGGCCGTTTCGAAGGCGTTGGCCAAACTCCGCGGAGCGGCGTTATGGCGCACCCAGACGGCCACGAATTCGGGGGGATTGTGCGCGGCGAAGGTGTTTTGCTTCCCGCTCGGCTCGGCAACAACAAAACCTTCCAGGAAGGCGCAGTCCCTTGCGCCAGTTCGTTGTTTCCCTGGAGATTCTCGATCAGCTTCTCCCAATCGACCACCGCATAGCGATAGAAACAAGCGGAGTTGAATTCCACGGTGCCCATCATGTCGGCCCCGGCGGAATCTTCCGTTCTCAGATCGTCCACGGCCGTGTAGTAGTCGAACTCGCGCTCCACGGCATGGGTTGAAATGGCGTGGGCCACCTGACAAGCAGCGTTTTGGTTCTTCTCGGGCATATCGGCGAGCATTGCACCGAAGAGCGCCAAATCAACCGCCTTGGGACCGTTGAAGATCGAATCAATCTTCTCCCGGACCTCCTTCGGGGCTTCGCTGGCGGCAGCTTTCTTGCCCTTGGCTTTGCCCTTATCTTTGGGGTCGTCGACGGCGGGGACGATTTTGTCCCAGTGTTGATGAATGGCTTGGGCGATTGCGGCGATCTCGTTTTGCCCAAGGTATAGCAAGTATTGCGTCTTGCCGCCTTCTCCTGCCTTGAGTTTGACGTAGGACATGGCGATTTCGGCCTTGGCCAACACTTCGGCCTCTTCCTCTTTGCGCACGTCGGCAAGACGATCGGCAATTGCCTTATAAAGTCGTTTCGTGCGGACCGCCAATTCGTCAGGCTGGAAGAAGTTTCCATCGCTCTTCCGGATGAAGTCCTGTCGCACCGCGCGCTTGAGGCACTGACTCGATATGCGAGCGCGGCGCGTGCCGCCGAACAAGGCATCCTTGGTGCTCCGGTGTCGTCGCGATTCAGGTTCGACGGCGCGAAGTTCTGCAAGACGTGGATTTCAATCAGGGTCTTCATGCGTTTCCCTCCTTTACGATGGTGATTTCGGTTTCTTGCTCTTGATTCGAATTTCGGTAGAAGTCGCGCGCCCATTGGTTTTGGGTTCGCTTCCGGTCGCTATTCCAGTAAAGAAGGCCCGTCAACAGGGCTTCGAAGTCCAGATTGAAGTCTTTCAGCAGCGCGACGATCTGCCGCAAGCGGTGGGGCAACTGGTCGCGATCGGCGTCCAAAAGAGAGATGAAACGACGTTCGGTGCTCGCGGATTTCTCTTGGCAGGCAGCGCAGGCCTTTCCAAGGGACATTCGTTCGCCGCCGCGGTCTTTGCGCCAGTGCGCGGCCCAGAGGCCGGCAGCGAGGTAGAGCATTTGCCGGCGCCAGTAATTATCATCATCCTTGACAAACGGCTCGACGAAGGGATAGGCGGCCGGGAACCCGCCCGGATCGAAGGCCAGACTTCGTCGCAACACGGCACGGACTTTCGTGTCCTTTTCGTTAAGTTCCTCCAACCAGTCGATAAATCCGCTCACGGGCCCTCCTTACTGAGACTCTCGCTGAATTCGGCAATCGTCGATTTCAGTTCCATGATCTTTGCGGCAATCAGCCCCTCGGCTTTTACTGAGGCGCGAATTGCCCACGCGTCGCCCGCGGCGACCGAATCGCGGTGCTGCTCCCACGCGCTGGCTAATGCGCCGCGAACCGCGATAAGCCATTCCAGCTCGATTTCATCGGGATTTGCGTCCAGCGTGTAGGATTGCAAAACGTGCGGGAACGCGGCCTCCAAATTCGACCAATACGAGCCAATACACGGCATTTGAGCAACGAACGCTTTGATGTCCTTGCCGTCCGGTTCCCGGTTGCCGCGGCTGAGTAGATCGCGTGCGTAGGATCGACACGCCGACCAGAGGGCTGTTTGTGCGTCTTCCCCAGTATTCAGAAACCGGCGGATATCCGAGCGGATGTGCTTGTCGCCGGCCAACCCGCTCGGGAGCGCAAAACGCTCCATTCGCCAGAAATCCGCGTTGGCGTTAGGCGGCTGATAGCGAAGGCCCAGGACGAGAAGCGCAACCGGCAAGTTTCCCGGCCTGCTTTGCGCGAGTTGAATCGCATTCTGTACCACTTGGGGTGAAAAACCTTCCGCATCCGGAACGAGGGAATCGAAATCCCTCCAAGTAGCACGGTCCTCCCTGAATTGGACCGGAAGCTTGCCGTTTACCTTGTCGGCCCTATACGGTTGCATCGGATCGACATCTTGCGCGGGGTTCTCAAAACCTTCTCCGGCAACAAAGCGCATGAAAGATACATCGCCTCCCGGCAACTCCTCAAGAAGAACCATGCGAGATTGCCATGTGAAGAGGTCGGCGTATCCTGATGAAATCCGTTTTGGACTCGCCAAGGGAAGTTGCCTAGGTTCGCGTTCCCAAACGGCCGAGTCGCCCTGCATCACTTCCCGATTGCCGTACGGGACAAGGCAGTAGCACAGCGTCTCGTGTAGGTTGTGCCCCAACGGAATACAGGTCATCGCGTTCGGTGACGGGGAGGGGTAATAACCTCTGCCCCCAGAAAGCGAAAAACTCATGGTGGACACAAGCCAACGTGCGCAGTCTCGCGGCCCCCGCTCGCCGGGGACCCTCGTGTCAGTGTGGTCGAAAAGCACCTTGTTTGCCGTCGCGTTGTATTCTGCGGTTAGTTTTGTCCAAGGCTCAAGTTCATCCGCCAAAACGTTCGGGTTCTGTCCAAACGGGTACGTCGCGTCGAAGAGCCAGAACCGACCGCGCCACTTCGTTAGGTACTCGGCGATCTTATCGCGCGGCAATCCCGTATTGAACAATTGCTTCGCCTGGTCGATATCGGTCGGGCCTTCCAGTGCGCGGTATAGCACGGCCAACAAAAGGCGGTGCAGCGATGCCACTACCAGCGGCGAGGGGTCTTCGATCTCCGCGATATCCTTGGTGCGCAACAGCGTATCCCGAATACCCAGTTCGTCGCGGGTCCCGTCGGGAAAGCGGACCGGAATCCACCGCTCGTCAATCAGGTTGAAACGGCTCATTCAGCTTGCCTCGCTTCATAAACCACTCCCAGATTCTCATCCAACCGCACGGCACTATCTTCCACCCAGTGCCCCACCGTGTCAAGAACCCAGGCGTAGCAGTTTCGCAACAGTGGCGACTTCCTCCATCCCTCCGGAACGCCGAGCAATTGGAGCTTTTTCACCATGCGCACACGCGACAGATTCGCGGTGCGCAGAAACAGCCGTCTGGCCTGCGCGAAGTCCGGTTGCCGCTGCGGGTCAAAAGTGTCTTCCGGGAATATCGGGACCGCAGCCACCGAATCATCGCCTAGCCGGGTCTTGGCCTTCAACGTTTGATGGACGCCGGGTTCGTCGTCGTCGTAAAGGACGAACCGCGCCGAGTCGTTCCAGGAGGCGTCGTCCGGTAGTCCGATGATTGCCATGTTGGCCTGCCCCTTGAATGCAAAGACCTTGCCGTCCGCGTTCTCAATCTCGGCGTCCAGCCGCTCCTGCAGCGGCCCGGGAATATCGACCTGTTCTTCATATACCGCCTGCACCAGCTCGTCGATTTCGTCCGGCAAGGTCAATTCCCGCCGCGCACACAGTAGGCACCATGTTCGCAGCAGCAAGTCGCCGCGATAAACGCTGTCCCACCACAAGGGCTTGCCGAAAGCCGGCGGCTCATCCCCGGCTAGCCCCGCCACGAGAAAACATGGTTCCGGAAGCGGTCGCGGCCCGCGCTCGTGCCGCCACAAGCGACCGGCGCGCTGCAGGATCAGGTCGATCGGGGCAAGGTCGGTGACGATGAAATCAAAGTCGAGGTCGAGACTTTGTTCAGCGACCTGAGTGGCAATCAGAATCTTCCGTCCGGCGCGTTTTCCCTCCTTGCCGAAAGCGGCCAGCGCTTCGTCTTCCCTCGGTTGCCGCCGCTCGGCGGGGAAGCTGCGCATGGAACAAGAACACTTCCGTGCCGTCCGGCAAGCGCTTTCCTACCCGCCAGCCATCGCGTTCGATCGGCTCGCCGTCAGGAAACAACTGGTACAGTTCCTGTGCGCGCTGCACCGTGTTCAAGAGCGCCAGGCACATTCCCGCGGATGCGCTTTGCCAGTTCCGAGAACACGCTTGGCAAGTCCGGCGCAATTCCCCGCAAGCGGATCGTTCGCCGCCGCGCGGGATCGGCCTCGAAATGCGACTGTTCCACCCGGCCCGGCGTGAAAACGCTGAGACGCGGATATGGCGCCTCGGCTTGGGGAATCTCCGTGCGAAGCATTCGCGCAAGTTCGCGGCGGAAGGTCGGAGGCAGCGTAGCCGAGAGGAGCACGACACTCGAGCCCATTGCCAGCAGCCAACTCAATAGATGAATCAGGAGTGTGCCCGTGTAGGCATCGTAAGCGTGAATCTCGTCAAAGACGACAACACGGTTGGCCAGTCCCCACAGCCGCACGAATTGATGCCGCACGGGCAGAATTGTCAGCAGCGCCTGGTCTACCGTCCCTACGCCGTATTCGGATAGCAGTGCCCGCTTCTTGTTGGTGAACCACTGGCCGGCGCGGATTTCACCGCCCGACTCCGAGTCGTAGATTCCCCGCAGTCGCAAGTCCTGGAAGACGTCGTTAAGGAGGGTGGCCCCGTGCACCAGTTGCAAGTCGAGGGACCGGTTCGGCGCGTGGCGGCGCAAGAACTCCAGCGTCCGAGCGAACATCGCATTGCCCGTGGCCTTGGTGGGCAGCGCCACGTACAATCCGCGATGGCCAAACCGACGTTGCAATTCCAGGTGCGCGTAGAATGCCGCTTCGGTCTTGCCTTCGCCCATTGGAGCCTCCACAAGCAGCAGGCACGGCGACGCGACTTGCTCGACCGTCTGCGCAACCGCCTGCTGCAGCGGGCGCGGCGAGAATTTGAAAGCGTCCTCAAACTCGACGGTCTGT
The DNA here is from genome assembly GCA_963780045.1 of uncultured Planctomycetia bacterium. GTDB lineage: Bacteria > Planctomycetota > Planctomycetia > Pirellulales > Thermoguttaceae > JANXQG01. Next base: position 1,680,926 of record CAVZZZ010000001.1, read on the forward strand.
GCCGAAAGCGGAACGCGCGGTGTCCAACCGATCGCGTCCAATGCCTGTTCCGCGAGGATTCGCCGCTTGGCCCGCCATACGTTCAGATCGTCGCAATCCGCCGGTGTGCCGTACGGGAACCACTGCTCGTTTGAACCGATCCAGTCGGCGAAACTCGTCAGCCCGGCTAGCAACATGAAGTCCGGCCCGGTGAGTTTTTCCTTTCGCGGGATTGTCTGGGGATTGAAGAGTTGCCGCAGCGCATCGAATAGATCAAGCCTCGCAGCCGCCCAATCGCGGTCGCCCATGACCTTGCGGTTGCCATCCAGGTCATGCAGGACGCTGGGCGCGGCTCGTTCTCCGTGGTGGCATCCTACCGCATCGGCGGCAAGGCTGGCCAGTTCCGCGGGCCATTGCAGGGCCGTCAAGAACTCAGCTAGCACGACTTGGCTCACAAAAGCGTGGTTGACCTTCGTCGTTACTCCGGCCGGCATCCGCAAGCCCGACCGGGACAATAACTCGGAAGCTCCCTCCCATTTGCATTGGAAGCCGGGACAGGCCTTACCCAGGTCGTGGCAAGCGATGAGTAGCAGAAGCCAAGGTCTTGCTTCGGCGCAAGGCAGTCCAAGAATGGCAGCGGTGCGATCGCGGGTTTGCGCCGGTTCCCGCGAGAGCACCGCATCAGCCACAACGGACACATCGACGAGATGCAAAACCAGGGGATGCCATGCGACACCCGTCTGGTCGTCTTGAGTCGTTTTTGCCCAAAACTCGACGCCCACGGTTCGCCTCCCAAAGGTGGTAACAAGAACGGTTTCCGCCGAGGTTACTACACGCATGTCTAGGTTGTCAATGGGCCGAGGAAACTTTTTTCGCCGGCCGAGAAACCCGCGGCAAAACGCGGCGGTTCCACGGAAATCTCCAAACCCTTACTACATAAGGAGTTGCGCTTTTTCGCATGTTCCGCTCTTGCGGGTATCGCAGTAAACCTCAAACAAATGTCAAGCGGCCTAAAGCCTTGCGGGGCAAGGACTTAGAGCGAAGGGCGAACGACAAACCGGCGAATGTGTTGACAAGAGTTAAGAATAGTGTATAATGGCAGGCCCAAAGGCGGGAGAGTTTTCAGTGTTCAGTTTTCAGTGTTCAGCCCGGGGTGTGGGACGAAAGACGACGGATCGAAGGTCGGGGGTGACAGAAAGATGGTTGGAAGAAAAATGAACGGCAGAAGCATCATAGCGGGCGACGGGAGGCGGCCGCGAGAGAACGCACAGAGCGCAGAGCACGGGCTTTGTGCCCTCTGCGATCTGTTGCGGCTCGTTGCTCCGTGTCCCCGGCTCCCCGCTTCCAACCGCCCTCCCCCCTGCCCCTCTCCCGCCGGGCGAGGGGAGCGTAAGTGTTTGTCACGTGTGACCGTGAAAGGAAAAAAGGCAAACCGCGGCCAACGCCAAAAAATCGCGGCCAAGGGCCTGCCGCGGAACCGGAAAAAGAAAAAAACCGGGCTCAGGACCGCGACAAACCGCGACATTTCCTGCCACAAAACTGCAATTGTCAACAGAAAAGTGACTGGCAGAAACATGCTCTTCCAGGATTGCAGCGAAAGGACGCGAAGAGCGCAGAGCACGGGCTTTGTGCCCTGTGCGATCTTTTGTGGCCCGCCGCGCGGCTTCCGATCGTCCCCGCGATTTCGCCCGCACTGGTCCATTGAAGGCAGAAAGGACCTACTGGTGCGGAAACCACCCGGAGGCGACTCCTACCGCGATCCTACCCGCGTTCTGCCTTCGTCCTGCCCTCATCCTGCCCTCATCCTGCCCTCATCCTGCCCTCATCCTGCCTTCATCCTGCCTTCACCCTGCTCAGCTTCGCCCCGGAAAACCCGCAAAAACAGGCCGAATTTCTATTCTTAACAAATGGAGAAAAAAATCTCGGACCAATCCGCCACGATAGGCACCACCGACCCTGCCCGGCAAGGTGGCCAAGGGCGGCTTGCCGGGGCCGCGAAAAACCTGTTAAGGTGTAATAGCTTAGCCGTCTGAAATATCTAACCGCGGATAACGCAGATTATCGCGGATATCATCCGCGTTTTCCGCGAAATCCGCGGTTTGCTCGATTCGGCTAAACACTTACGTTAAGGTAAACGAGTTATGCTTCCGTCCGATTCAAGAAGGCCGGCCACGAGCAACTACCGCTGGGTGGTCTGCGGACTGCTGCTGCTGGCGCTGACCTCGAACTACTTCGACCGGCAGGTCATCAGCTACCTGAAAGAGTTCTTTTGCGCCCGACGGACGAGGGCGGCTTCGGCTGGAGCAACACGGACTTTTCCAATCTCACGTCGTATTTCACCGCCTTTTACGCCGGCACGACGATTGTTGCCGGCTGGGTCATCGACAAAATCGGCACGAAGGCGGGGCTGGCGATCGCGCTGGCATGGTGGTCCGTCCTCGGCATCGCCAACGCATTTGTCGGACCGAGGTTGGCATCGCACATGCTCGTCCGCAGCGCCTTCGGCGCGGGCGAGGCGGCCGGATTTCCCGCGGCCGTGAAAACCGTCGCCGAATGGTTTCCCAAGCGCGAGCGTGCGCTGGCCACCGGCATCTTCAACAGCGGCACGAATCTCGGCGCGGTCGTCGCCGCGCTGTTCGTCCCGTGGTGCATGGTCTATTACGCCGATCGGCCGCTGGCGGTCTTTGGCACTCGGCTCGAAGGCTGGCAACTTGCTTATATCTTTAGCGGCGCGGCGGGGTTCGTGTGGCTCGTCTTCTGGTTCTGGCTCTACGACACGCCTGCCAAGCAAAAAAGGCTTTCTCAGGCGGAATACGACTACATCCACGTGGATGACGAGCGTGGAAACGGGGACATCTCCGATTTGCCGGAACGGCCCGGAGGGTGCTTTGCACAAATCGGAGATGTCCCCGTTTCCACCGAGAATCGGACGGACGGCGACAAGGCCGACATTTCCTGGACGCGTCTGCTCACATACCGGCAAACCTGGTCGTTCGTCGCCGGCAAATTCATGACCGACGGCGTCTGGTGGTTCTACTTGTTCTGGTTGCCCGATTACATGGGCAAGCAGTTCCACATGACGAAGCACGAAGTCACGCTGCCGACGTGCATCGTCTACGGCGTTTCGATCGTGGGCAGCGTCTACGGCGGCAGCATTCCCATGACGCTCATCGCCCGCGGCATGGCCGTTTATACGGCGCGCATGACTTCGATGTTTCTCATTGCCGTGTGCCCCTTGGCCGTCTTGAGTACGCAGTATTTCGCCGACGTGGAGCGGTTCGGCAGCCGCGCGTCGTGGCTGGCCGTGGCCGCGATCTGCATCGGCGCGTCGGCGCACCAGGCGTGGTCGGCGAACCTTTTCACCACCGTCTCCGACATGTTCCCCAAGAAGGCGGTCGCCTCCGTGACCGGCATCGGCGCGATGGCCGGTGGACTGGGCGGCGTGCTCCTGCAACAACTTGTCGGCCGGCTTGCCGACGCCTTCAAGTCGAGCCCCGAGCGCGCCTATTTCATCATGTTCATCGTCTGCGGCGTCAGCTATCTGGCCGCCTGGGCGATCATGAAAGCCCTCGTGCCGCGCCACGCGCCGATTACGGACCTTTAGTTGCGTCTTCCAGGACGTTGCAAAACCCATCCGCCATTGCTGCCATGCTGAAATCGCGTTGTGCCCGCTGCCGACCGGCCGATCCCAGCCGCCCGGCGAGATCGCCGTCGTCCAAGAGCCGCTCAATCGCTTCGGCCAATGCCGGCGCGTCGTCCGGCGAAAAGAGGAGTCCGGCCGGCGGATTGCCCGCGAGCCAACGGTTTTCCGGCAAGTCGGCAGCCACAAACGGCATGCCGGCGGCCATCGCTTCCAGGACGCCTTGGGGACCGCCCTGGGGCGCGGGCGAGACGTACGCGTTGGCGGCGGGCAACAACTGCGAGACGTCGTCGAACGTGCCGACCAGCGCGACGCTGCCGAGGCCCGGTTCGCGCGATCCGCGCGGCGACGGCGGCGGCCTGCGGCGCTTCGCCCGCCAGCCAGAGCCGCGCCGCCGGCTTGTGCCGCGCCACGATGGACCAAGCGGTCAACAGGCATTGCCAGCCGCGATCCGGCGCCAGGCGGGTCGTGGAGAGCACCAGCGGCGCCGTTCCGTCCAGCCGCAGCACCGGGTTCGCATCGGCGAGCATGTCGCGGGTATCGTTCATCTCCGCCTGCGACCGCGGGGAGAGCAGCGGCACGCCCCGAGGAACGTCGCGGATCCGGTGTCGCGGGTATCCGGCGGCCTCCAGTTCCCGCCGCGCCGCGGGCGTGGTCGCGACGAAAGCCGCCGCCCGGCGGCACGCCCGCTGCAAGCCCGCGCCGCCGAAGGTTCGCACCTGTCGGAAGCAATCGCCCTGCCAGCCCGTTCGCTCCGGCACAAGCACCACGGGGACCCGTGGTGCGGCCGTCCCGGCTGCTTGCCTGGCAGGCGAGACGCCCGCACCACCGCGCGGAGCAAATGCCTCCACGGCCGCCCGTGCTTCGTCCATCATGCCCCAGACCAGCGCGACGTCGAAGTCATCCGCGTTCCGCCTTAACCAGCGCCGGGCGCGCGCCGCCAGCGCCAACTTTGCCAATGCCACGCCCGCCGGCGGCCAGAGGGTGGCGGTGAAAGCCGCACGACGGGCAGGCCGTGGAAGTGGATTTCCGCGGGCCAATGCCGGCGCCAGCGGGCGGTGACGATCGTCACGTCGGCGCCCTGCGCGGCCAGTTCGCCGGCCAACTGCGCCGCGGGTCTCCAAGGCCCCTGCCCTCGGCCAGAAGCGCTGGGCAATCATCGCCACCCGCAACGGAATCACCGGCCCGACTCCGCCAGTCCGGCCGCCTCCAGTTCGGCCGCTTCCAGGTCGGCCTTCTCCAGCTCAGCGACGTAAGGCAAATTGCGATACTGGTCGTGGTAGTCCAGCCCGTAACCGACCACGAACACGTCGGGAATCTCGAAGGCCACGTGGTGCGGCGTCATGGGCACTTCGCAGCGTCCTTGCTTTTGCAGCAGCACAGCGGTGCGGACGGTTTTGGGACCCAGTTCGTCGATTTGCGGGACCAGTTCCCAAAGCGTATGGCCGGTATCGAAGATGTCGTCCACCAGCAGCACGTCGCGACCGCGGATGTCGGACGAGAGCAGATCGAGGTTCAGCACAAGCGGCCCGGGCCGCGTGCTGTTGCCGCGGTAGCTGCGGGCCTGCACCAGCTCCAGCCGCAGCGGCATATCCAGCCGCCGGATCAGGTCGGCCAAAAACACGACGCTGCCGATGAGCACGCCGACGATGGTCAGCGGCCGTCCATGGTATTGTTGGCAGATTTCCGCGGCGATACGGTCGATGCCTTGGCGGAGTTCTTCTTCAGTAATGAGGCTTTTCATGGCGAAAAAGGGGGGACTCCCCATATCCTTTTCGGGGCGGAAAAGCCGCATTGTAGACGATTTCGCGCCGCGGCAGTAGGTCCGGCTGGCCGAGAAGAGAAACAAACCCGCGTCAAACGGCGTCGCCAGGCGGCAAGTGGATTCAGGGTCCGTACATCAGGCTCTCGCCGCCGGCGATAGTGGACATCGCCTGGTAGGTTGCCATATCGATGGTATCGGGAATGAAAACGACGTGCCCGTCGCCGAAGCAGAAATTAGCACCGCCGGGATGCCGGCTGCCGAACGCGCCGTTGAAGGTGTTGCCGTTCTCGTCCGTCGAAGTCGCGCTTGGGCCGCCTTGGCCGGGTGGCATGTTGATGGGGTTGAACGACGACCGCATGCTCTCCTGAAAGCGTCCCGCAAACGCCCAGAAGTTCGACGACGAGGATTGATCGGCGACCATCGTCTCGCCGAGGAAGATCGTGTGGCTCAGCCCGTCCTTGACCTGTTGTGCCTTGCGGGGGTAGACGTAAACGAACATGCCCGTATTGTCTAGCTTGGCGGTTTCGCTGAAGCCGTACGGCGGTCCGGGACCGTAGGTGCCCATCATCAGGGCATAGGACGACGTGGGGTAGGCGACGGCTCCGCCGTTGTCGGGACCTACGTACGATTTCTGCGACGTGTCGCTAGGACACACGAAGGTGCTCGGCCGCCGCTGCAGCGCGGCGGCAATCTGCGGCGTCTCCCAACCGGTCGTCGTCGAGTCGCTGCAGGTGGGGAACAACGCCCCCATGGCAAAAGGCATGAACGTCTTGTAGACGTCGTTCAACTCGAGGTAGGGCAGGATATAGACGAAACCGCTCGTGCCGGAACGCCCGGCGCAGGTCGTATTCGCCGGGGCATCGGAGCCGTCGTAGCCGCTGCGGCCGGGCGGAAAAACGCCCCTGTCGGCTTCGTAGGCGACGAAGCCCAGGCCGATTTGCTTCTGGTTGTTGCTGCATTGCGATCGCCGCCCAGACTCCCGCGCGGCGTTGATCGCCGGCAGCAGCAGCGCGATCAAAATGCCGATGATGGCGATCACCACAAGCAACTCCACAAGTGTAAAAGCCCTTCTCAACATTGCCTCGCGCTCGTTGTTTTGACAAGCCGGCTGCCGCGGCAGACCTAAGCCTGATGACCAGTTCTACTTCTATTTCCTTTGTCGCCCGACACCGGCGACTGCAACAACTGCGCCGATGGCAGCCGATGCCAGTGTGCCCGGTTCGGGCACGGGCGTTGCCGCCGCCGTATTTGCGGCAGCGATGTCCGCGGGCATAACTCCCACATAAAACACGAGGCGTTGCCGACGGTCAAGCTCGACCCGTCGGCAAGCGCCTCGCGGAAAGGACCTGCCGTCGCCGTGTACGGACGTACAATACCGCGCTGCCCCATATCGTGGCCAGCAGCGCGAGCGTGCCCGGCTCGGGGACCGGCGCGGCGGCCGGCGCGGCTGACTGCGCCGGAATCATGGTGCCGAACGCCAGCAAGCCCGAGCCGACATACAAGTTCGTCCCGTCTTCAATGGCGGTGTTGCTGGTTGCAAAGACGGTGCCGTCGGCGACTACCGTTCCGCCGGTGTAAGTGTTCGTACCGCCGAGCGTCAATTGGCCGCTGCCGATCATGGCCAGAGCGCCGCTGCCGCTGGTTACGTAAGTCGGCGACTGGCTCCCGACAATGTCGTAAACAAGCGCGCCGTTATCGGCCACGCCGCTGGTGCTGCTGATTGATCCGTCGTTGCCCAGCCCATCGCCCAGTTGCAGCACCCCGGCGTTGATCGTCGTGCTGCCGGCGTAGGTATTGATGCCGGTCAGCTCCATCACGCCCGCGCCGCCCTTGCTGATGCCCGACGGCGGCGCGCTGTCCGAGTACATGCCGGCGCTGACCAGCAGGTCGACGGGCGCGGTGCCGCGCTGCGTATTGAACAACCCGGTCGATGAAAGATGTATCCTGCCCGAGATGACGGCGGTCGTGCCACTTGCCAGGGTGTAGAGCGTGTCGTCGAAGCCAGCCTCGGCCGAGAAGCGATAGGCGTTGCCGCTGGAACTGCTGCTGACGCCGCCGTTGGTCTCGATTGTGCCGCCCGTCATGTAGACCGTCTGTCCGGCGTTCATGCCAAGAGTAGGATCACTTGCGGTGTAATTCACCAGACCGTTGTTGATGTACAGGGCCGTCAGGCCGCTCGGTAGCCCGGCAAACCCCAAGCCTTTTGCCGCCGACACGATGACGCTTGCGCCGGGCTCGATCGAAAGCGTGCCGCCGAGCGTGCCGATGTTCGTGCCCGTATTGCCGTAGTTCAAATCGAGCGTACCCTGGCTGACGGTTGTGCCGCCCGTGAACGAGTTCGTCGTGCTCAGCCAGAGCGCGCCGCCGCCGGTCTTCAGCAGGGCGCCCGGCCCGAGCATACTGCCGGAGTAGGTGGTCTGGTTGTTGCCGTTAACGTTGACGTTGAGGGTGAGCGATCCCCCGGAGGTGTCCGCCAAGGAGAAATTGCCCGCGCCGCTGAGTCCGGCGATGTTGAACGTGCCCACGCCCGGCGAGAACGCCAGGCCGTTTGCGGCGTTGACCGTGACGGTGCTGTTCTGGGCCGTGTTGGCGTTTCCCAATTGCAAGGTGCCGCCGTTGATCGTGGTGAGGCCGCTGTATGTGTTGGCGCTATTGAGCGTCAGGGCGCCGGTGCCGAATTTTGACAGGGCCAACACGCCGCCATTGCCGTTGTTGTTGTCAGCCAGCACACCAGCGAACGTGCTGCTGGCGTTGTTGCCGCCGACGCTCAGCGTGGCGGTGCCGCCGGATATGTTGTTGACGACCAGGTTGGTTGTCGATGCGTTTGGCTGCGAGAGGCCGTTGACGGAATTGTTGTTGCCATTGAGGTCCAGTACGGCCGCGACGGCGGCATTGCTGAAGACGAGGTTGCCTGCGCTCGCCCCGACGGGAATGGCGCCCGCGGCGCTCAGTTGCAGCGTGCCTTGGGCGATCGTCGTGTCGCCCGTGTAGCTGCTGGAAGCCGCCAAGACCAACATGCCCGCGCCCGACGTCGTTAGGCCGTAGCCGCCGGCGATGCTCCCGCCGATGGTCAGCGTACCGGAACTGACGGTGATCGTCGGCGTGGCGCCAAGCGTCACCGGGCCGACGCCCGTGTTCAGAGGATTGCTGCCGGCGAAAGTGAAGCTGCCGTTGAGGTTCACGCCGTTGTTGTTTAACGTTATGGGCGAGCTGCTGTTGTTGTAGAGCGATCCTCCGGCGAGAGTCAAGGGTCCGCTGCCAAGCGTGGCGCCGCCGTTGGCCAGGTTTAGCAAGCCGCTGCTGAGGGTGGCGGAGGAGATCGACTGCCCGTTATTGAGATTGACGGTGCCGCCGGCAACGTTCAGCGAGCCGCTGCCCAGCGAATTGAACGCGCCGTCGTTGAGTACGCCGCCGTTGACGGTCGTGCCGCCGGTGTAGTTGTTGGCGCTGTTTAGCGCCAAGCTGCCGGGACCATTCTTGACTAGTGAAGTGCCGCCCGCGATCGGGCTGCCACTGAACGTGTAATTCACGGCTGTGTTGCTCACGGTAATGCTGCCGGGCTGCACATTGCCGAGCGTGCCGCCGTTGATCGTGACGTTGGCATTGGCGGTGCCCGCCGCGTCGTTGAAGATCACGTTGTCTCCCGTATAGAAGTAGTCGGCCGCGCTGGTGGAGAGGTTGCGCCAGCTTTGCGACGTGACGGTGTCCCAGGTCTGGTTGTTTCCGCCGGTCCACTGCAGAGTGGCCGGCCCACCGCTGACGGTCAGAGACACGGTTCCGGCGGAGGTGGAAAAGCTGTAGTTTTGCCGGCCGCTCAGAAAAGCGCCGCCCATGGCCAGGTCGGCTGCGCCGCCGGTCAGGCTGCCGTTATAAGTGAAAAGGGTATAGGTGCCTGTGCCCAACGGCGTTTGAGGGGAGATGTAGTCGGTGCTGCCCAGTGCCAGCGCGCCGCCCACGGCTATCTGGTCGCCCGCATTGTAGGAAACCGTGCCGTTGGTGAGGGCCAGCCCGCCGCTGATGGTCATAGTGCTGTTCGCGGCCGGCTGCGTCAGCACGGCATTATTCACGTTCAGCGTGCCGTTGATGTCGGTGGCGAAAGAGGCGGTTCGGCCGGCGGTGAGCACGCCCGCGCCAAAGGTGTATCCCGCATTGCCGTAAGCCGAGACGTCCAGCACACCGCCTGGATTGATGGTGACGTTGCCGTTGCCCAAGGTGCCCGAGGCGCCCAGGGCGAGCGTTCCGGCGCCGATCGTCGTACCGCCGGTGTAGCTGTTCGTGCCGCCGAGCTTCAGCAAGCCGCTGCCGAGGAATTTCAGGGCGACGTGGCCGCCGCCATCAACGATGGTCCCGCCGAATGCCGTCGTGCCCGACTGCGCGACGGTCAACGTGGACAGCCCGGCAACGCTGGTGGTGACTTCGCCCGCTGCGCCGCTGAAGCTGGGTACGGTAACGCTGAACCCGGCCAAATCCAAGATGCCGCCGTTAGCGGCCAGCGCCTCCGCTGCCCAGGGCCGCGCTATTGCCGAGTTGCAGCACGCCGGCGGCGACAACGGTTCCGCCGGAATAGGTGTTGGTTCCGCTGAGCGTCAACTGGCCGCCGCCGATCATCGCCAGGCTGCCGCTGCCGCTGATCACGTAGGTCGGCGATTGGCCCAGGAGGTTGTTGTAAACCAAAGTCCCGTTATCGGCCACGCCGCTGGTGCTGTTGATCGAGCCGTCGTTGCCCTGGCCGTCGCCAAGTTGCAGCGTGCCGCCGTTGATGGCGGTGAGGCCGGCATAGCTGTTGTTGCCGCCGAGGACCAACAGCCCGCCACTGACGCCAAGCGAGCCCGAGTTCTGCACGCCGTAGAGGTACTGCGTTCCCGCACCGAGTTTCACCACGCTAATGGCGCCGTTCGGATTCGCGTTGCCGGCGCCGTTCACATCGGTGAAATTCCCCGAATACGTGCCGCTGCCGTTGTTGACTCCAAGAGTAAGGATCGCGGGCGCGTGGGTGGCGGCGGCCGAGTTCAGAAACGAAGTGCCCGACGGTCCATTGAGCGCGTCGAACTGGATGGTGCCGCCGTTGATGGTCATGCTCGTGGCGCTAGCCATGTTGAGACTGCCGAGATTGCTGCCTAACATGGGAGTCGGGTTGAACCCTCCGACGAACGTGCATATGCCGGAGGCGTCGATCTGCCCGGTGAAACCGCTGCCAAAAGTGCCCGCGGAGGCGTTGCCCCAGTTCGCTATCTGCACCACGCCCGTCCCAGAGAAGACGGAGGGCGGCAACACGCCGCTGGGGGCGAAGGGGAAGCTGAGCGTGCCCCCGCTGACCGTGGTTGGGCCGCTGTAGCTGTTGGCCGTGTTGCTCAGGGTCAAACTGCCACCGTTCACGGTCAGGCCGCCGGAGCCGCTGATCACGCCGGTGAAAAATGAGTTGCCAGCGCCGGCAAACGCCAGCAGATTGCCGTTGTTGTTTACGTTTCCGTCGATTTCCAGCCCGTTCGAGCCGGCGACAGTAAGCGTCACTGCGGCGCCGAGCGCAACGTTGCCGCTGCCCAGGTTCAGCGGATTGCTGCCGAGGAAAGCGAAACTGCCGTTCCAGTTTTGGGAATTATTGGCGAAGAGGGACATGCCGCCCCCGCTGGTGTTGTCCAGCGAGCCGCCGGAGATCGTCAAGGGGCCGTTGCCCAGCGAAGCGCCGCCGTTGGCCAGATTCAGCAGGCCGCCGCTAACGGTGACGGAGGCGATCGATTGCTGGTTGTTGAGGTTGACGGTGCCGCCGGAAATGGCGAGCGAGCCGCTGCCTAGCGAATTGAACGCGCCGTCGTTGAGCACGCCGCCGTTGACGGTCGTGCCGCCGGTGTAGTTGTTGGCGCTGTTCAGCGTCAAGCTGCCGGGACCATGTTTGACCAGCGACGTGCTGCCCGCGATCGGACTGCCGCTGAAGGTGTAGTTCACGGCCGAGTTGCTCACGGTAACACTGCCAGGCTGGACGTAGCCGAGCGTCCCGCCGTTGATCGTTACGTTGGCGTTGGCGGTGCCCGCGGTGTCGTCGAAGGTCACGCTGTCGCCCGTAAAGAAGTAGTCGGCAGCACTGGTTGAGAGGTTGTGCCAGCTTTGTGATGTGCCACTGTCCCAGGTCTGGTTGTTTCCGCCCGTCCACTGCAGATTGGCGGGCGCCCCGGTGACGGTGAGCGTCACGGCCGTGTTTCCGGAGACGTTGAAGGCGTAGATTTGCCGCGTGCTCGTGTCGCCGGCAATGGTCAAATAGCTTGCCGGATTGGCCGGCACGCTGCTGCCGGTGAGGAGTGTGTACGTCCCCGTGCCGACCGGCGTCAGCAAGTTGACGAAATCGCCGCCTCCTTGGCTCAAGGCGCCGCCGCCGATAAGCGAGATCGTATCGCCCGAATAGAAATTGACGGTGCCGGAGGTTAGCGAAAGGTTGCCATTGATGGTCATCGTGCTATTGGAACCCGCCTGGGCAAGCCCGGCATTGGTCACGTTCAGGCTGCCGTTGATGTCGGTCGCGAAGGAGGCGGTGCGGCCGGCGGTAAGCACTCCGGCGAAGAAGTTGTATCCCCCGCTGCCGTTGTAGGCCGACACGTCCAGGACGCCGCCGGGCGTAATCGTGACGCCTCCGCTGCCCAGCGTGCCCGTGGCGCCCAATTGCAGCGTGCCGGCGGCGATCGTTGTAAGGCCGGAATAGCCGTTCGCGGCAGTCAGCATGGCGAGCCCCGAAGTAGTTTTTGTCAATCCCGCGCTGCCGCTCCCCAGGGCGACGTTGACCGTGCCGCTTTGCAGATTGTAGGAAGTGGCGTTCATTACTCCACCGCCGACGCTGTCGATGATGCTGCCGGAAACCAGAGTCGCCGTGCCCATTTGGGGAGAGACACCCTTGATGTCCACGACGCCGCCATTGGCAACCAGGCTGCCGCTGGAGCTTCCCAGGGCCGCTACGCTTCCCAGCAGAAGCGCCGCGCCGCTGCTTACGACGGTGGCGCCGGCAAAGTTGCTCGTCCCGTAAAGCGTCGTGGTCCCCCCGCTCACGACCAGCGCGCCGGTCCCCCCAATCGCGCCGCCGAAGCTGCTAACCGCATTGCCCGCGGTGCCGCCGCTGATGGTCAGCGTGTTTGCGCCCACGTTCACTCCGCCGGTCACGCCGCTGTTCGAATTCAGCGCGGCGATGGATTGGCTGTTGCCGGCGGCGCTCATATTCAGCGTGCTTCCGCTGGTCAAAAAGTCGACGGTCGTGACGCCGACTCCATTGGCCATTCCAAAGACATTCGCCCCGCTGGTAGCGAGGCTCGCGTTGTTCGTGCTCAACAGAAATGCCCCGGAAAACGTGCTGTTGGTCGCACTCAGCGTCGTGGCGAAGTTGCCTTGGATGCTCAGATTAGCCGAGCCCGCGAGCGTCGAGGCGAAAATCATAGGGTCGTTGGTCAAGGTTGTGAGTATCGAGTTCGCGACCACGTTTGCAGTGCCGGCGAGCGTGAAGACCTGACCCGTACTATTGGACACGGATCCGCCGCTGAGGATCAGGTCGTTGACCGTGATGGTGGCGGCAGTCGTCCCTTTGAAGCCGATATCGCCGCCCGAATTGATCTGTAGCGAAGCTCCGCCGAACGTGAAGTTACCCGCGGCGGCCGGAGTTCGCAACGGATTGACGCTTACGGAGTAGGCGGAGCCGGCGGTCGGCGCCAGGCCGTTGGACCAGTGGCCGGCCGTATTGAAGGAACTGGTGCCGGAAGCATCCGCGGCAGTCAGTGACACGACAAGCTGCGCATCCGCGGGCCGCGGCGCGACCAGGCAAATTGACGACGCGACGAAGACAACCGCCAGCAGGCTCGCCAACCGTGCGCAACTACTGCTTCGTGGAGCCGATGAAGAACCGAATAAAGAAGATTTGACGGAGTCCAGAGTCATCATTGAAGAACCCTTTGTGAAGCGTTGCCTTGTCTTGAGAAGAGGAATTCGTCGGGCGAACGGGCGACGTCGCTGATCCGCACTTCGTCGATCGATCCCTGAAACCAGCAGGCCATGCGTCCGTCGGTGTCCCTCCCGCGGCCTATCGTCCAGTGCGCCGTTGCCGTGCCCACGCCCAGCGCCGTGCCGCCGGCGGTTGCCAGCGCCGTCGTTGCCCGCAATTGGTATCCCTGGCCGTCGAGGGGGTCGACGTAAAGCCGCAGCGCGAGTCCGTCGCTGACGGCCGCCAGATGATACCAGTGGTTTTCCTTGACCTGCAATTGCTCCGCTACGGCCTCCCAATCGCGGCGCTTCCTGATCGATGAAGCGCACTGCGAAGCGGCCTGCCGCGTTGATCGAGAAGGCGAATCGCGCCGCCAACTGCCTCTTTTTGCGCGCCCACGAAAGTGCCGCCGTCCCGCCCAATGAAGACTTGCGGCTGGTCGCGAAGTTTTACCGGCTTGACGGAGGCTTCAACGGTCCACTGAGCGGGCACGATCTTCTCGACGTCGACGGGCGATGCGTGGGAAAAGCGCGAGTTGGTATAGAGGTTGGGAATGCCTTGACGAAGATTTGTCGCCACCGAATTGTCCAGCGAGCCGCGGTTCGCCCTGCCGGTCTGAGCGACGATCGCGGCGGGCACGTCCGCCGAGAAGCGCGAGGCCCGCACGAGGTCCCAGATAAACAGGTCGTTGCCGTTGCCGGAACAATCGGCGGTAGCGCGGATCGTCCCGCTGCTCCTGGTTGTTGTTGGGCGCGAGCGTGCCGACGGCGCCGTCTTCAAACCGCCAATAAGCCACGGTGTGCCCGTCCTTGTCCGAGTTCTTCAAAGAGCGGGTGAAGCCTTCTCCCGTATCGGCAACTAGTTCCACGCCGTCGGTGTCCGCGTTGAGCCGTGCGCCCTGGTTGGCGGTCAACTCCCGCTGCGCGATGCGCGGGCCGTCCTTTGAATTCACCGCGAACCGCACCTTGCCCTGGAAGACGTGGATGTTCTCGTCGCCCCCGGGCTCAACGTCGATCCCAAACTCGGTGCCTTCGTCGATGGCGATGGATTTTGGCGTGCGAACCGTGAAGCCGCGGGCCTCCGCGCTGGTCAAACGCGCCGTCAAGCGTCCTTTTGCCAGGAACACGCTCTGGTCCGATTCGATCGTGAGCGAAGCCGGCCCTTGCAGCACCAGGTTTACGCCTTTGGGGAAAATCACCTCGGCCAGGCCAGATTCGATCTGTACCTTCTGTCCCATCGCCAACTGGCCGCCGACATTGACCGGCTCCGTGCCGTTCGCCCGGCGAACGTCGACGGCGCGCGCGAGTCGCGCTACCGGGGCGGAATCTGCGGCCGGGGCAGTTGGGGCTGCCAGCGGCGCCGGCCGCCCCGCGATCGTTTTTCCAGAAGGCGAGGGCCGGAAAGACGAGGGCATGGATGCGCCGTCGCGGCTTGCAATCTGCGGGGGGCCGGCCGTTAGGCGGACCCCATTGCGCGGTCCCCACGAGTGAATTCCGACCCAGGCGCCTAAAGCCAGCAGCACTACGATTGCAATGACGATCGAATAGCGTGCCGTCAAGCTCTCGGTGCTCTCCAGGGAGGCGCGCAGGAAGCCGAGAACGGGCGATCGCGACGGCCTGGCTGAAGCCGCGGCGACCGGGGCATGCGGCCGATCGGCATCAGCTTCGCGCGCGTTGCCTGACATCGCCCACGCCAGCGCTACGTCGAGCGTCAAGTATTCGCGATAAACGCTCCGCGCAGCCGGATCGCCTGCCAAGAGGCGGTCCAACTGCTCCATCTCGGACTCGGAAATCTGGCCGTCGCAAAGCAGTCCCGTCAGCCGGGCGACCTCGTTCTGTTGCTGTTTGTCGTTCACCGCTGCGCCTCCCTGGACAGCGTCCGCTGGATGCACTGCAAGAGCGCCAGACGGATGCGGTTTAGCGATTGATAGACGCCTTTCAGTGATCGGCCCGAACGCTCGGCGACGCTCTGCGTGGTGGCATCCGGCTCGTAGCGCAGGCGGACGAGGGTTTGGTCCTTGTCCGGCAGCTTCCTCAAGCATTGCTCCAATGCTTCCAGCCGCGGCGCGGCAAAATCGGTGTCGGGGGCGACCTCCGCGGCCAGTTGTTCGACGACCGTGTCGCTGAAGCGGAGCTTGTTGCGATATGTCCGCTTGCGATACGACAATACATGGTTGCGCGCGATCTGATATGCCCAGGCCGCGAAATTGGTCCCCTGCTCGAATTCGTCACCATGCCGCCAGATGAAGAGGTTAACCTCTTGGAGTATGTCCTCAGCGTCGGCCCGCTGGGGGACGAGTGTACGGATATAACCGGAAAGCCGCTGCTGATGCCCGGCCATAAGCTGGGAAATCAGTTCCGCTTGTTCTTGGTCAATCATGGCGGCGAAGTGGCTCTTGGCAACTCGCATGCAAGTACTTGGAAAACACCCCGATAGAGCACCCTAGTATACATGGCGCAAGCCTCGCGGAATTCCAGGCAAGATTTCAGCCCGGTGCCCACACGCGAGAGGACGAACCGTAATTCCGCCGTTAGTCGAAGCGGCAAGAATGAGCGAATAAAGGCGCAAAGTACTTTCCGCGAACGGAGGCAACTCTGCACTGTTTCGGGGCACTCACGCTTCGCACTGGCTTTCTCCAAGCTAGCGGCTCCCCACTAAATGTCGTAATACAAGCAGAACTCGTAGGGGTGCGGGCGCAATTGCATCGCTTGCACTTCGTTCTTCGTCTTGTAGTCGATCCAGGTCTCGATCACGTCCTTGGTGAAGACCTCGCCGCGGAGAAGGAATTCATGGTCCTTATTCAGCGCCGCCAGCGACTCGTCCAGCGAGCCGGGCGCCTTGGGCACCTTGGCCAGTTCTTCCGGCTCCAGATCGTAGATGTCCTTGTCCAGCGGTTCGCCCGGATCGATCTTGTTCTGGATGCCGTCGATCATCGCCATGAGGATGGCGGAGAAGGAGAGATAGGGATTGCAGCTTGGGTCGGGGCAGCGGAACTCAAGCCGTTTCGCCTTGGGGCTTTGGCTGTACATGGGGATGCGGATGGCCGCCGAGCGGTTCCGCTGCGAGTAAGCCAGGTTGACCGGGGCCTCAAAGCCCGGAACCAGCCGCTTGTAGCTGTTGGTCGTGGGACAGGCGAAGGCCAACACGGACGGGGCGTGCTTGATCAGGCCGCCGGCGGCGTAAAGAGCCATCTGGCTCAGCCCGGCGTAGCCGTTGCCGGCGAAGAGCGGCTCGCCGCCCTTCCAGATCGAGGCGTGCGTATGCATGCCGGAACCGTTGTCGCCAAACAGCGGCTTGGGCATGAAGGTGACCGTTTTGCCGTGCTTGCGGGCGACGTTCTTCAGCACGTACTTGTACATCATCACCTTGTCGGCCATGGGCACGAGCTTGTCGAACTTCATGTCGATTTCGGACTGCCCGGCCGTTGCCACTTCGTGGTGCTGGGCCTCGACGCTGATGCCGCAGTCGATGAGCGTCTGCATCATCTCGTTGCGGATGTTCATCATTTGGTCGGCCGGCGGCACGGGGAAGTAGCCTTCCTTGTAGCGGAGCTTGTTGCCGAGGTTGGGGTTTTCCTCGCGCCCACGGTTCCATTGGCCCTCGACGCTGTCGATGAA
This sequence comes from uncultured Planctomycetia bacterium, assembly GCA_963780045.1. GTDB lineage: Bacteria > Planctomycetota > Planctomycetia > Pirellulales > Thermoguttaceae > JANXQG01. Next base: position 1,697,878 of record CAVZZZ010000001.1, read on the forward strand.
GAAATAGCTGCTTTGCGTGTTCTGGTCGTAGCGGATGTCGTCGAAGATGAAGAACTCCAATTCAGGGCCTACGAAGCACGAGTCGCCGATGCCGGTGCTCTTGAGGTAATTGACCGCCTTGCGGGCGACGTTGCGCGGGTCGCGGGAATAGTCCTCGTGCGTGATCGGGTCGAGGATGTTGCAGATCATCGAAAGCGTGGGCAGCGTGCAGAAAGGATCCAGCGCGGCGGTCTGGGGCTCGGGCACGACGAGCATGTCGCTTTCGTTGATGGCCTGCCAGCCGCGGATGCTGGAGCCGTCAAAGCCCAGTCCTTCCTCGAAAACGTCCTCTTCGAGCTTGTCGACGGGAATGGTGAAATGCTGCCAGATTCCGGGAAAGTCCATGAAACGCAGATCGATGGCCTTAACGTTCTTCTCCCGGCACAATGCCAAAACTTCTTTTGGAGTCACTTTTGACAAGATCCTTTCTTCGCGGCAGACGTCAGGGATCTGCCGCGGGAAAATGCGATCGACCAAGGGACGACCGGCAAGACAAATTAGCGCGGCCAAATCTCCTGACGGTTTGGCCGTCGTTGGCCCTAGTGAGAGAATCCCGAAACCCACTAGCATAGCAGATTTTGGCACGCTTGCTACCGGGGGCGCGCTGGGACGTGGCGCGGCCGCGGCGGAGCGACAGGTGTCCGGCTTAGGTTGCTGCCGAAAATGGGTTCATTGCCGCCTTGGCGGGATTGGAAGCCAGTCGGCTTAAGAGATTCCTTGCCGAATAGACCACGCCCGCTTGCGTAAGCCGGAACGGGAACGCAAACTAACATGTTTGGGACGTGCGCCGACGCTCGGACTGGAAAGCCATACGTACTCCGCCGCCGCTGGAAAACGTTCACTGCCCGCAGACCACTCGGATAACGCCATGACTACCTTGACGAATTGGGATTGGGACCTGACTTACCGCGAGGGGACGCCTGTCTGGGAGACGGGCCGGCCGTCGGCGGAGCTGGCGCGATTTCTCGATGAAAAGCGGATTGGCGGGGTACCCGCGAAGCGGGTCGGCTCCGCGCTGGACGTCGGCTGCGGCACGGGCGCGGATGCCATCTACATGGTCCGCCGCGGGCTTGAAGTGACCGCCGTTGACAGTTCGCCCACCGCGATCGAACGCGCGAGGGTCCGCGCCGAGATGGAAGACTTCTTGCCGCGGTTCGTGCTGGCCGATTTTTTCGAGTTCGCGCAAACCGCGGGCACCTTCGATTTGGTTTACGATGCCGGCCTTTACCATTACGTCCGGCACGTCGACCTGGACCGCTATCTTGACGGCCTGTGGCGGGTATCGCGGCCAGGCTCCTACTATCTGACGTTGGCCGCTGCGCCGGGCGAGCGAATCGAAGGCGCCCCGCCGCCGGTGACGAAGCGGCAGCTCTACAACGAATTGGGCCGGCTGTTCGAAGTCGTGCGGCTGGAGTCGATTCGCATGCCCAGCCCGATCCTCAAGGACGGCTACCCGGCCTGGTCGTGCCTGATGCAGCGGCCGGTGGCGAAGTAGTCAATAATTCCTCGCCCTCATCCTTCCCTGCACCCTTCCCGGCAAGCCTTGAATTCGCAAGAAACCTTCCGCGTCCGTCTGGTTATACGAGCCGCCGCCTTCCATCGTGGCGATGCCTTCGTCGTAGAGATTGTTCGGGCTGCTGCGGCCGGCGACGTCGATGTTGCCCTTGTAGAGATCCAACTCGACCTCGCCGGTGACCGGCTGCTGGGCGGCGCGGATGAAGGCCATCAGGGCGTCCAACTTGGCATGATACCAAAAGCCGTAATAGACCATCTCGGCAACTTCCGGCGCCAGGCGGTCGCGGAGGTGTATCAGATCGCGGTCCAACGTCAATTGCTCGACCAGCCGATGGGCCGTGTACAGCACCGTCATGCCCGGCGCTTCATAAACGCCGCGGCTCTTCATGCCGACGAAGCGGTTTTCGACCATGTCAATACGCCCGATGCCGTTGCGTCCGCCGATCTTGTTCAACTGCGCGACGATGGGAAACGCCGCCAGCCGCTCGCCGTTGACGCTCACGGGAATGCCCGACTCGAAACCGACCGTTACCCGCTCGCTCTTGTCCGGCGCCTTTTGCGGCGAGACCGTCATGCCGAAATCGACCAGCTCGACGCCGTTGACGCCGAGGTCTTCCAGCTTGCCCGCCTCGTAGCTGATGTGCAGGCAATTCTCGTCGCTGCTGTATGGCTTGGTGGACGTGGCCTTGACGGGGATGTTCCGCCGTTGGCAATAGGCAATCATCTCGCTGCGGCCGGGGAAGCACTTGCGGAACTTCTCGATCCGCCAGGGGGCGATGACCTGGACCGCCGGATTGAGCGCCTCCGCGGCCAACTGGAAGCGGCACTGGTCGTTGCCCTTGCCCGTCGCGCCGTGGGCGTATGCGTCGGCCGCGACGTCGCGGGCGACTTGCAAACAAGCCTTGGAGATCAGCGGCCGCGCGATCGACGTGCCCAGCAGATACACGCCTTCATACTTCGCCTGCCATTGCAATACAGGGAAGGCGAAATCGCGGCAGAGCTCCTCCTGGGCGTCCACGATCCGCGCCGAGGCGGCGCCGATGTTGCGGGCCTTCTGCAGAATCGCCTCGCGATCTTCACACGGCTGTCCGAGATCGACGTAAACCGCATGGACTTCGTAACCCTCCTCCATCAGCCAGCCGAGAATGACCGAGGTATCTAAACCGCCCGAATAGGCCAATACGCACTTAGGCATGTGTGACTCTTCGTTGCAATGGGTTGCCGGAACAGCTTTATTTTCTACCCCGTTGGTGCGGATGGCAAGGGGCGCGGACGCAAAGGGAATTGAAGCGGATCGGTAAGTCGTGCGGGGGCAGGCGGCAATGGTTGCTCGGTTTTCTCGACAGCGACTGCAATAAACGATTGCCCTGCTCGTTTACAAGATTACGGGCCACAAAACCAGTGCGGGGCTAGGGCAGGACGGGCTTCACGCGACTCTGCGCAATGACCGTCCCGAGGTGAGCCGCCTGGCATACATTCTTTGGAACAGGAGAATCCCATGTCCTTTCAATGGTTGGCAAATCGCCTGGCGCTTGGCGGGAAGCGGAAGAAACCGACCGTGCGAGAGAAAGCCCGGCGAAACCGTCTCACGCGCAAAATCAGGTTTGAACACCTTGAGAGCCGCGCGCTTTTGAGCGCTAGCTTCGGCAGCCTGCATAGCGTGACGGCCGAAGTCGGCAAGCTCACAGGACCGGCGATCGTTTCGACTCACTCGAGTCAGCCCGGCGGCCCCCCTGCCCCGCCGAGCGGCAACTCGGGCGGCAGGTACTAGCGGGTCCACGAGTGGGCAATCCAACGGCGCGACGCCTCCGACGTTATCAACCGCCGCGGCGGCCACGCTTTGCGTGCATATCCTGCCGCCCGCTCCCATTGGCCCCCAAGGTCCCGGCGGACCGGTCGGCGGCCAGGGCGGCGCGAGCTCCGGCGGAATTGGACAAGGCTCGTCTTCGTCGCCGAGCTCGACGCCGACCGTTATCTCCGGCACGACGATCACGGTGGTCGTACAGGCGCTGGATGCCAACGGCGTGCCAACCAGCAACTATTCCGGCACGGCAACGGTCGTCTGCTCCGATTCCACCGCTACCGTGCCTGCGACAGTGACCTTCAAGAACGGCACTGCCACATTCCAGGCAACGGTCAGTGCGATCGGCACGGACACTTTCACGGTGATGGATGCGACCACGGCGACGATCACCGGCACCGCAACGGTTGCCGTTGTCGCCGCACCGAAGGCCACGCAATATGGTGTCTGCATTCTGCCTCCGCCGCCACCGAGCACTTCCGGCAGCGGCTCGACCGGCTCGACCTCCGGCACGACGAGCGGCAGCGGCACGGGCCAATTGCCGCCGCCTCCTCCGCCGCTGGGCCAAGGCGGTTCATCCTCGACGAGCGGTTCAGGCAGCGGCGCCAACCAGCTTCCGCCTCCGCCGCCTCCACCACCGCCGCAATCGGGAACGACGCCCAGCGTCACGGCCGGATCGACGGTTACGGTGCAGGTTGTCGCCCTGGCCGCCAACGGGCAACCCGTGCCGAACTACACCGGCACGGCCACGGTGACATCGTCCGACACGAGCATCACCGTGCCCAGCAGCGTGACGTTCACCAATGGCGTTGCTACGTTCCAAGTGACGCTCAGCACGGTGGAATCGGAGACGCTCACGGTCACGTCAACCGACGGCACGATCACCGGCGAAGTGACGGTCAACGTCGTGGCGGCCAGCAGCAGCTCGACCGCGGCTTCCGCCAGCGCGGCGAAGTCGGCGGCGGCGGTAGTCGGCTCAAGCTCCAAGACTTCGACTCAAGCGAGTTCTGTGAAGCCGGCCGCGACGGTCAAGCCGCCATTGGTGCGAAGCTAATCGTCGTTGACCGAGAGACGGTTGTGAATCGACTCCTTTCTCTCGACCCCACGGGAGAGAGGAGTCCGATAAAAGACGGACGTCTTGAGAACTTGCGGTCCTCAAACCGGCCAGCCACTAAGGAACTCAAGACGGTTTTCCATCTCCTCGGCCGACAAAGCGTTGACGATCCGAACAAGACGTCTCATTTGCGCACCGACCGAAAACTGTTTCTGTTTCGCGAGGATGATGCCTGCATGTGATTTGGATTCGGTCAACCATTGCGCGTGCAGGCGGCAGAAATTCCCGACGTTGTACGAGTAAATCACGCGCGTCTGGGCTGCCGCGAATTCCACCTCAGCCGCTCGTCGGGTGTCTTCAGCATTTTGGCTTCCAGCGCAGTCAGCACGTCAATGCCGCGCTTACGCAAGGCCGAAACGAGCGTGTGCTGTACGGTGTCCTCGTCGAAGTACAGCCGGATTCTCACGCCTTCTCTCGCCGCGCAAGGCACTCTTGCTCCAATCGGTCGGCTTCGGCATCTTCCGCCGCCATCTCCGCATCCATCTCTTCGCGGTTAGCGTGGTAGTACGTCAACGCCGCGTGGACCTGCGCCAGGCTAAGATGCGGTATTTGCGTCGCGATTTCTTCCGGCGTCTGGCCCAATTGGTACCAACCAACGATACGCCGGACGGATACACCCGTGCCGGCGATTCGCAATCGGCCGCCGCAGATGCCGGGGCTTTGAGTGAGCAAAGTTCCAATGTCGGTTACCGTAGCCATAACGTACTTCTCTATGATGTGGTGTCCGGCCTATTAGATTATACAATCGAGGCTCCTGCGCAGGTCAGTCGGGGATTACTTGTTTCAACGCTCCTCCCGATAGCGCGTTCAATTCCGCCGCCGACGCTTCATCGAGGTAGAAGAGCACCATAGCTTGGCCGTTGTCCTTGCAATAGAAGCGACCGCCGCCTCGTTGGATATCTTCCATGATATACGATATGGTCAGAGTATCAGCCCAATCATCGCAAACCTCAACCGTCCAATGCCTATCGGCTCCATCGACGCGATACTTGAGCCAGGCATTCCCGCCCTTGAGGTCCACAAGGTCTTCGACGTTTTCCAAGAGACCTGGCAACCCGGCAACCTCGCATAACCGCTTCACAATTCGCAGGTAGTCTCCGGTCGATTCGATGCACTCCGTATCAAAGTTCCATACGCGCGAGCAGATCGCGCGGCCCCATGGTGCGCGTTCGACCTCAATGCCCAGCACGAAGAGGATCAGTTGAATGGTTCTTGCTCGTAATCTTCCCTCTTGAACGAGTGATTCAGATCGTCAATCGTAATACCTGGGTCCAGCGCGAGCCCGAATTCGGCAAGCTTCGCAAGTTGCTGTTCGAGCTTCATTGTCGGTCCTCTCCCTGTTTGCTGCTTACATCATTCTTCGCCGCCGCCGGCTCCGCGTTCAACGAGTAATGTCACTTCCTCTCCGCCAGCTCAATCGCCTTCAACAGCCCGCGGGCCTTGTTCATCGTCTCTTGCCACTCGTTGGCGGGCACGCTGTCGGCAACGATGCCGGCGCCGGCTTGCACATAGCCCTTGTCACCATGAACCACCAGCGTCCGCAGTGCGATGCAGGTGTCCATGTTGCCGCTGAAATCGACGTAGCCCACGGCGCCGGCGTACGGGCCGCGGCGGTGCGGCTCCAGCTCGTCGATGATCTCCATCGCCCGCACCTTCGGTGCGCCGGAAACGGTGCCGGCGGGCAGGCACGCTTGCAACGCCTCGAACGCCCCCTTGCCCGGCGCGAGTTGCCCGCAGACGTTGGACGTGATGTGCATCACGTGGCTGTAGCGCTCGATGCTCATCACGTCGCTCACTTCCACGCTGCGGTAGCGGCAGACGCGGCCCACGTCGTTGCGGCCCAGATCGACCAGCATCACGTGTTCCGCCCGTTCCTTGGGATCGGCCAGCAGCTCCTTGGCCAACTCGCGGTCTTCTTCGTCGGTCGCGCCGCGGCGGCGGGTGCCCGCCAGCGGCCGCACGGTCACCTGCCCGTCCACCACACGGACCATCACCTCCGGCGAACTGCCGACCAGCGTCACGCTGGGCGTGCGGACGTAGAACATGAACGGACTGGGGTTCACGACGCGAAGCGTGCGGTAGATCTCAAACGGATGCGTCTTTAGCGGCACTTCCAGCCGCTGGCTGAGCACGACCTGGAAGATGTCGCCCGCGCGAATGTACTCGACGCACTTCTCGACCGCCTTTTCGTATTCAGCGCGGGTGAAGTTCGAGCGGTACTCGACGCGGGCCTCGCCGCCCGCGCGGATATCGACCAGGTCAAGCTCGTCCGTCCGCGCCGCAAGCTGCCCGACCACGGCATCAATCCGCCGTCGGGCGTCGTCGTAGGCCGATTCCGCGGTCGCCCCTGGCCGGTCCAGCCGCGCCATCGCCACGACGACGATCGTTTTGGAGACATTGTCAAAGACCACCATCCGGTCGTAGAAGGCGAAGGCCAAGTCGGGAACCTGCCTGTCATCGGTTGGTGCATTGGGAAGCCGCTCGAAGTATCGCACCGTGTCGTAACCGGCATACCCCACCGCCCCGGCGCAAAACGGCGGCAGCTCCGGCAGATGGACGGCGCGGAGGGCCTCGACGTGGCGGCGGAGCTCGTCCATCGGGTTGGCGGCCTCGTAGGAACGCACCGTCGGCAACGGCTGCCCGGAGGCCGAAACGCCGGTGTAAGAAGTCGTCGTCACGCGGCGGCCATAGGCCTCGATCTCAAAAAAAGGATCGGCCGCCAGAAAGCTGTACCGCCCGACCTTTTCGCCGCCCACCACGCTTTCGAACAGGCAGGCGCAACGGCCCGAATCGATCTTGTGGAAGGCGCTGACCGGCGTGAGCGAGTCGCAGATCAGCCGGCGATAGACGGGCACAAGCATGCCGTCCTTTGCCAGCCCGCGGAAGGCCTCGAAATCGGGGCAATAGACCGCGTCGGACGGCTTGGCGGGGCAGTCGCCCAGCGGGTCGTCTGCCCGCGGACGGGCTTGCGCTGCTTGCATGAACGGAGGCTCCCACGATAATATACCGCGTACACCAGACGGTTAGCTTAGCAGCTACTTTTGTCCGCCGCAATTTCAAGACAGCGCACCGCGGCAAAAGGATCGCTCGATTACGGTGGAAAACACGGCTTCGATTGACTCTAATTTCGTACCGCGTTAGAATCTGATTGAGGGTAGGCAAATGCGCGGAGGCAGCGCGAAGGCGGCGGCCGCGCCAACGTCCAATCGAATCCCATGAAATGCCAACAGTGCGAGCGGCCGGCCACTTTTCACATCACCGAACTCACCGGCGGCAAGCCGCAAGAGCTCCATCTCTGCGAGGAGCACGCCCGCGGCTATCTCACCGCCTCGCCGCCCAGCGAACCGTCCGGCGGCAGCGCGGGCATGGCGGCGGCGCTGGCGCAGCACGTCCAGCAAATGGCCATCGGGCAGACGGCCGAGGAGTTGGCACAGCTCGACCAGCAGGCCTGCCCGGTCTGCGGCATCACGTTCTATGAGTTCCGCAGCCAGGGCCGGCTCGGCTGCCCGCACGATTACGTGGCTTTCGAGAAGCAGTTGGAACCGTTGATCGTCAACGTTCACGGCGAGTCCGAGCACGTGGGCAAGCGTCCCCGCCGCGCCGCGGGCAGCAGCGAGCACCGGACGCAGTTGATCCGCCTCCGCCGCGAAATGAAGGAGGCGGTCGAGGCCGAGAACTACGAGCGGGCCTCCGCCCTGCGCGACGAAATCCGCCGCGCCGAAACCGAGCAGGCATCATAGAATACGGGTGGCACGTTGATTGGAAGGCGCCGTTTGATTGGAAGGTGATCGTGGAAATCAAAGAACTGATCCAAACCAGTGGCGAGTGGCTTCGCGGCAACGGTCCGGAGGCCGACATTGTCATCAGCAGCCGTGTCCGCCTCGCGCGGAACCTGGCGGAGTTCCCCTTCATCAGCCGGGCCACGCCGCAAGATCGCGTGCAGATTGAGCGCATCCTCCACGATAGCGTAATCGCCGCCAAAATTTCTGACGACATGCTCTACATCGCCGTCGATGAACTGGAGGGCGTCGACCGCCAACTGCTGGTCGAGCGGCATCTCATCAGCCGCGAGCTGGCAGAGGGCCAAGGCCGCCGGGCCGCCGCCGTCGACAAGAACGAGAAATTCAGCTTGATGATCAACGAGGAGGACCACCTGCGAATCCAGGTCATGCAGAGCGGCTTCAATCTGCAAAGCGTCTGGCAACAGATCAACGGCATCGACGACGCCATGGAACAGAAGGTAACGTACGCCTTCCACGAGCGGCTGGGCTACCTGACGGCCTGCCCCACGAATGTCGGCACCGGCATGAGGGTCAGCGTCATGCTGCACCTGCCCGCGCTGGTCATCACGCGGCAGATTGAAAAGGTCTTTCGGAGTTTGCAAAAAATCAGCCTGGCCGTCCGCGGCCTCTTTGGCGAAGGCTCGCAGGCGATGGGCGACTTCTACCAGATCAGCAACCAGATCACCTTAGGCCGCGGCGAGGAGGAGCTCGTGCAGCAGGTCAACGACATCGTGCCCGTCATCATCGATTACGAGCGGCAGGCGCGGCAGTTTCTGCTGAAGGAAAGCCAGGAGGACCTGCACGACCGCGTGAGCCGGGCCTTCGGCATCCTGCGAACCGCGCAGCGGATCAGCTCCGAGGAAACGATGCACCTGCTTTCCAGCGTGCGGATGGGCGTGAACCTCGGCCTCATTCCCGATCTGCAAATCGCCGACATCAACGAGCTTTTCATCCACACCCAGCCCGCCCACCTGCAAAAGCGGACCGGCGGCGAGCTCGGCAGCGCCGACCGCAACGTCGAGCGTGCCCGCTATCTGCGGCAATATCTCAATAAGGAAAACGGGGCGCAGAAGAACTAAGCACCTTGTTCTGCGTGGACGCGCAGATCGGGGATGGTATACTTGAAATGTGATACGCTCCTTTCGCGATCGGGGAACCGAGGATGTATTCGATGGCACCGACACGTCCGCCGCGAACAAGGTCTGCCCACGCGGACTGTGGTCGATTTCGCGGCGAAAGCTAGACCAACTGAATCGGGTGCGGGAACTGCGTGAGTTGACGGTTCCGCCGGGCAATCGGTTGGAGCGCCTTCGCGGCAAAAGAAGTCAGCTTAGCATTCGTATCAACCAGCAGTTTCGCATTTGTTTCCGTTGGGAAAAGGGAAATGCCTATGAAGTCGAAATCGTCGACTACCATTAGCACGCGGGGAAGAACCAGCCGTGCCGCCAACGTCGGCCATCGGCGGCTACCTCAACGCCGCCCGCCGACGCATCCGGGCGAGATGCTGCAAGAGGAGTTTCTTCGTCCGTTGGGCATCAGCCAGTCGGCCTTCGCGATCCGCCTGGGCGTCTCGTTTCCGCGGCTGAACCAGATTATCCGACGGCATCGGCCCGTCACGCCGGATACGGCCTTGCGTCTTGAGCAAGTGCTGGGGATGCCCGCCGACTTCTGGCTGGGGCTGCAATCCGACTGGGACATCTGGCACGCGATGCGCGGGCCAGGCAGCTCGAAGATCGCTCGCTTGCGGCCGCTCCCGCGCAAGCCTCTGGGATGACATGCCGAGACTGTGGCGGGCGGATCGACATGACTGCCCGTCGGGCAGCAGCCGGCAACCGGCCGTTGCAGCAATCGCGATTAGCGGGTACCACCGCAATGTGCCACCGCGGTACCATCGTGGTCGGCCAAGACTATCGACTTTCAAAGTCGGTAGTCCCGGTTTGACCCCAACATGACTCGGCCCCAACATGACCCTGACCCCAACATGACCCGCCACGACTGACACTTCCGACGGGCGAGGCTACAATGAAAGTACAAGGAGCAAATTGATGACCGTCCATGCGATCTATGAAAATGGCGTCTTTCGCCCCACTGACCCGATCGACTTGCCCGAACGCACGGAGGTGACGTTTGAGCCGCCGGTGGTCATGGAGCCGCCGATGTCCCCGGGGCTCGCGAAAGTGTATGCCATCCTGGGAGAACGCTACAATTCCGGGCACATGGATACCGCCGAGCGTCATAACGAGCATCAGCCATGAACGCGGAATTTCTCGATACCGTCGGGATGATCGCCGTTTGGGACACCGCCGACCAGTGGCATATTGTGGCAACAGGCGCCTACAACCACTTACTCGCGCAGGGGCGGATACTGATAACCACGGAAATAGTCTTGTGCGAACGCGGCAACGCCGCTGTGCGCCGTCCCTATCGGCGGCGGGTGAAACGCGCTCCGCCGCGCCCTCCTGGAGGACCAACTGGTGTTGATCCCTACGGCCGCGGATCTCGACGAGGCGTGGGCTTCCTACGATCGTGGCGAGGCCGGAGACGCAGGTATTGTGGACCACCTCTCTTTTGTTGTTATGCGGCGGCTTGGTCTGACCGAGGCGTTAACCAACGACCGGCATTTCCAGGCGGCCGGATTCACGACGCTGTTTTGACCCTGCAAGCGAAACCGTTGATTTGATTCGCCCCCAAAGACTGCCAGCGGAGACCCTCCAAGTCCTCGCCGAGTATTGCCGCGAGGTCCACCGCCGCGACGCGCTAGCAGAGGCGGCAGCCGCGCGGGAGGCGTTTGGGCCGTAGCGGCGAACTCGGCAGCGCCGACCGCAACGTCGAGCGTGCCCGCTATCTGCGGCAATATCTCAACAAGGAAAACGGGTCGCAGAAGAACTAAGGCGAGCACGGGCCGAAGGCCCAGCCGTTTCCCCAAGCGAAGGGCGCAGCCCTGGATACGATGTCGCCCCGCGCCCGTCCACAATTTGAGCCCCGAAGGGGCGTCCATTTCTCCCTCCGCAATGGACCAACCATTCCCCACCAATGAAAACGGTTGGGCCGATGGCCCGCAGAGGAAATTCGAGAGAAAACAATGGTGTTGTGCGCCGCGCCTTAGCAGGGCTTCGCCCTTCGCCGGGCAAACCGATGCACCTTCGGGGCGCACGTGGTCCCGATTGCGCGGCCGTTTTCGGGCCGAAGGCCCAGCCGATTACCCGGGGAAGGCGGGGCAGCGGCGCAGCGGTCGGCCCTGGATGCGACGTCGTCCCCAACAAGCATTATTCTAATTCCACGAAGGGCCTCGTCCCCGGCACGGTAGTCGTGTTCCGCGGAGCCTTCGGGTGAACTCTCTTCGGAGGAAGTCGGTTGCCGATCCATGATCGACGCCTTGTTGCAAATGCTGGACTGTGTCAGCGAGTTGGCAGATGAGTCCTTCACGTATCCGCCGAACGTATCTACTTCCTCCAACACTTTCTCGGTGGTAAAATGCGACAGCCGCTGGAAGAGTTTGGCGGCGTAGTTCAAGGTTGGATACTCCGATTCGAACATTGGGAGGCAATGTGGCGGACGTAATGAGCCAGGAGAGGCGCAGTGCGTGATGTTGCGCATTCGTAGCAAGAACACCGGAATTGAGAGGCTTGTTTTCCGCGAGTTACGCGCACGCGGAGTCCATTTCTCGAGACACGTCGCGACGCTGCCCGGAAAACCCGATATAGTGTTCAAGAGGCAGAAGGTGGCAGTCTTTATCGACGGCGATTTCTGGCACGGGTGGCGGTTTTCTTGCTGGTGCGCAAAGCTTCAACCATACTGGAAAGCAAGAATCGCGCGGAACCGGTTTCGCGACCAGAAGAACTTTCGGTGCCTGCGGCGAAACGGCTGGACAGTCATCAGGGTATGGGAACACAACGTTGAAACCGATCTTTCGCGAGCCATCGATCTAATCCTAAAAAGGCGAGATGCAGTAGCGGCGTCGTCGAAGTAACCGCGGCCGGTCGCAACCGCTGACAACATGGAATACCTCCAAGTTCTTGAAAAGGAACTTGCCAAGCCGACAAAGCCGTGCCGAAAGGAACGGGTGCTCGATCTGTTCGCCGGTTGCGGTGGGCTTGCACTTGGGTTTGAAGCGGCGGGTTTCGAGACGACCGGGTTCGAGAAACTGGGCGACGCCTGCGAGACATACAACGAAAACCTGCTTGGCGAGTGCCGGAACTCTATCTTGGAGGCGAACCAGGATTTGGTTGCGGCGGCCGACGTCATTATCGGCGGTCCGCCGTGCCAGCCGTTCTCTGTCAACGGTCACCAGAACGGCCTAAACGATTCTCGTGACGGCTTCCCCGCGTTTTTGTCCGCGGTTGATCGATATCGGCCGGAGGTTGTGCTTTTTGAAAATGTGCGCGGAATGCTCTATCAGAACAAATCGTATTTCGCGCAAATTCGCAAAACCCTGGTGCGCTTCGGGTACCTCGTCGAATGGAAGGTCCTCAACGCAGTCAGTTTCGGTGTTCTGCAAAGGCGGGAGCGATTGTTCGTGGTGGCGCACAAAGGGGAGTGGCATTTCCCCGAACCGTCTACCCCCGCCGCTCATTTTACAGCCGGTGATGCGCTTGGAGAGCTGGCCTTCCAAACACCGCCCGGCTCCAAATTCCTGACCAAGAGCATGGATCTTTACGTCGCAAAATACGAAAAGGCATCCTTCTGTATCCGTCCACGCGATCTGCATCTAGACCAACCGAGCCGAACCGTAACGTGCCGTAACCTCAACGGGGCAACGGGAGACATGATGCGAATCGCCTTGCCCGACGGAAGGCGAAAGCGGCTAAGCGTAAGAGAAGGCGCGCGGCTACAGAGCTTTCCCGACTGGTTCGAGTTTTGCGGGGCCGAAGGCAGCCAGTTCAACCAGGTGGGAAATGCGGTGCCTCCCCTGCTTGCGAAGGTGCTTGCGAGAAGCGTGATCGACTGCCTGGAGGGCGATGTTCACCTGACGCCCGCGCAAATCGAGCAGCGCATTGCGAGGGAACAGACGTGCTTTGGTTTTGCGGAGTAGCAAGATGGCAAAGAAGCGGGGGCGGCGCAGGAACCGCAGACAGGCGCAGAAGGTCGCGGAAGCCCTTGAGATTATTTCTGCCGTAGGCATACCGGTTGGTGGAATGTCCCCGAGGCGCAGGGAGCGCATCGCCCTGGCGCTGCTCGCTGCGGCGAACATCACGCCGGATTCACCGTGGATCGACGCTGCCTGCTGGGAAGGAAAAGGCTCGTGGTCTCTTGGAACCGGGGAGATGATCAAGTTTTGGAACAAGCACTACGGCGAGCGCGTGTCGAGCGGCTCTTACGACGATGTGCGAAGGAAAGACCTCATATACCTCGTTGAAGGCCGGCTTGTCTTGCGGAGCGCTGCGGACCCCGACGCCAGCACGAACAATCCCCAACGGCGCTATGCAGTAAGCCCGGAATGGGTCGATGTGCTGCGAACGTTCGGGCAACCGGAAGTTTGGCCGAAAATGGTGGCGGCATTCCGGGAAGCCGCGGGAACGCTGGCGGATCGAATGGAGCGACGGCGGCAGCAGCGCAAGGTTCCGGTCAGACTGCCTTCGGGCAAGTCGCTTGAACTCTCGTCCGGAGCGCACAACGAGTTGCAAAAAGCGGTCGTGGAGGAGTTCCTGCCGCGTTTCGCGCGCGGCGCGGAAATCCTGTACGTCGGCGACACGTCGAAGAAGTCGCTGCTGTTGGAAGAAGACAGGCTCAAGGCGCTCGGTTTCTTCGAACTTGCCCACGACGCGCTGCCAGACATTGTGGCGTACGATGCCGCGCACGACTGGCTCTTTTTGATCGAGGCAGTTCACTCGTCCAACCCAATATCGAAGCTGCGGCACTTGATGCTCGAACGAATGACGGAGAAATGCACGGCGCCGAGGGTCTACGCGAGCGCCTTTCGGGACAGGCTGTCGTTCCGGAACTGGATGATGGAGATAAGCTGGGAAACCGAGGTTTGGTTGGCCGACACACCCGGCCACCTGGTTCACTTTAACGGAGAGCAATTCTTTGGTGCGTATGCAACGATGATGGCTGCAAAAAAGGAAGCCGATGAGAGACGCGGGTGAGTTCGAAAACATGGGCCGTGACCGATCGCGGACTACGAAGTACGCCAATCCTTTCACAGAACGCTGAGGTCAATGTGCCTACGCCCGCCCCAGGATCAAGCAAGACGTATTCGGGGGGAATCTCTCCAAGAAGTTCCGCCATAAACCGGGCAACGGAGGGCGGAGTAAAGACTTGTCCGTGCTCTCGTCGATGCTGACCACCGACGCTGTGCTCGAATCGGTGTTGAAGTTCTAGGGCGTAGCTCAGCATCACTTATCCTGCCGTGGATATGAGCCTTCAAGTATACACAAGTTTAGATGGCCAACAAGGGCCGCTGGCGCAACGACCGAGGGCCAGATAGGGCACGATTGGGGCCTCGTTTTTTGACTCGCCGGCTTTCCTTTGGGTTGCCCAGAACACCACGCGCTGATTATTTAAGCGCTAGGTCCAACCGCTCAAAACCGGCTTCGCCGCCGGGTTTTCTCCAACTTGTTTGCCCATAAGGGTTTAGAACGGCGAAACGGTCTCGGAGGCGAAATTATCGCCGCGATATCCAAACAAATGTCAAGAGACGTAAATTGTTGCGGGGCAAGGACTTGCGGCGACGGTCGAACGACAAATCGGCGACTATGTTGACAACAGTTAATAACTGAGTTACAATGCGTGAAAAGGCCCCTGCCCTGCCCTCTCCCGGGAACGAGGGAAACGTTGCAGGCCGACAAGCAGCGTCGAACCGCGAGATGGCGGCGCGAAATCGCGTCAGACGCGGGCCAAATCCGCGACTGCGGCCGCCAAGACTTGACATTTGTGGGCGACGACGGAAATGCAAAAACGAAAACCGTGCCAGACCGTGCCAAATTGTGCCAGGCGTGCAGTTTCGCCGCGGAATTCACGGTGTTCAACGGGCGGCCGCGAAGTGCCAAACGGCGTCAAACCGGTGACTTTCCGTGCCGATCGAGTGCCAATAGTGCCAGACTTGACACTCGCGGGAAGAAACGAGAAGCCGGTGGTCAGAGGCCAGCGGCCCGAGATCAGATTTGACGACAGAAAAATGATGGGCAGAAATATGGGCCAGAGGAATAGGATTGCCGGACTGCTTAGCTCCCTGCTCCCTGCTCCCGGCTCCCGGCCCAGCCTATCGCGCCATCTTCGCCCGCACCGCGGGGACGACGCTGGCGGGCAGGAAACGGGCCAACTCGTCTTCGCTCGCGATCGGCGCGATCTGCTTGATGAGCGAGCTGGAGACGTGGGCCAGTTCGCCGTCGGCGATCATGAAGAGCGTTTCGATGTCGGGCGCCAGGCGGCGATTGGCCATCATCATCGTCAACTCGCCGGCTATGTCGGTAATCGGCCGCACGCCGCGGACCATCACGCGAGCGCCCGTTTGCCGCACATAATCGACTGCCAGCCCCCCAAACGTGACGACCTCGATGTTGGCCAAATGGCACGTAACGGCGCGGACTTGTTCAAGCCGCTCCGCCGATGTGAACATGCGTTGCTTTTCGGTATTGACGCCGATTGCCACGATCAGCCGATCGAAAAGCCGGCTCGCCCGTTCGATCACGTTAAGATGTCCCAAGGTGATCGGATCGAACGATCCGGGATAGACGGCGATGCGGGGGGAAAGCGCGGGCATAGTGTTGCCGAGTTAACGGGTTAATGCGATTGCAAATTGAAAAATGAAAAACGCAAACTGCGTAACTGTTCAGCCGTCTGGAGAGATCAACCGCGGATTACACGGATTGTCGTGGACAGATCGACACTTTCGCCGTCGTTACGGATCGCCTGAGAACATCCGCGTTCTCCGCGAAATCCGCGGTTTACTTCATTTTGCTGACGTCTTGCCAAATTGCAAATTGGCGCGGCTGCCGGCCGCAACTCAAGGCTCACGGATCGCTGCTTATTGCTTCCGCCAGCCGTTCCACGTCCGATTCGTCGTTGTAAGCATGTGCGCTGATCCGCAATCGCCCGGCACGGCAACTGACGACCACGCGGTGCTCGAGCAATTGCTTCCGCAGCGCGTCGGGGTCGCGGCCGGGGACGTGGAAGGAAACGATGCCGCTGGCGTATTCGGGCTGACGGCAGCTTTCGATGACGGCCCCGGCGGCCGCGAGCCGCTGGCAGGCCAAGTCCGTGATCTGAAGCACGCGACGGCTGATCGCCTGCTGGCCGTAACGGAGCAGCAACTCCAGGCTGGCATTCAGGCCGATGAAACCGGCCACGTTCATTGTGCCGCCTTCGTAGCGCTCGGCGGTGTCCTTGAAATTCAACTCGATGCGGGTGAAATCGCGATCATGGGCGACGCTGTTCCAACCGACGCCGAGCGGACGCAGCAGGTCCAAGTGCTCGCGGCGAAGGTAGAAAACGCCCGCCCCTTCGGGACCGAGCAGCCATTTGTGCCCGTCAGCGGCGAGGAAGTCGACCGGCGTGCGGCGGACATCCAGGGGAAAGACGCCCAACCCCTGGATGGCGTCCAGAAAGAGCAAGGCCCCGCGGGCATGGACCGCTTCAACCAGGCGATCAAGGTCGATCCGCCAGCCGCTGGCGTAGCCGACCCAACTCACGCTGACGATCCGCGTCCCGGCATCGCAGGCTTCCAGCAGCGCCTCAAGCGGCAACCGGCCTCCTTCGGTCCGCACGCGGCGGATTTCCACTCCGCGAGACGCCAGATTCAGCCAGGGATATTGATTCGACGGGAACTCGTTGTCCGGCAGGACCACGTTTTCGCCCCCCTTCCAGGGATAGCCCTCTGCCACCAAGCCGATGCCCGCGGTCGTGTTCGGCACCAGGGCGATTTCCTCGGCAGTCGCGCCGATCAGTTGGGCCGATCGCTGCCGGGCTTCGTTAAGCTGCCGCATCCAGCCGGAGTAGAACGCGTCGCCATTCGCGATGGCATCTTCGTTCCACGCTGCGATCGCTTGGCCTGCGGGACCGCTCAGCGGGGCGACCGCCGCGTGGTCGAAGTAGGACCACTGCCGGGCGACCGGCATATCGCTGCGAAAAGCGGTCCAACCGGTCTTTTCGGCCGTTTTGTCCTCACTCTGGATCATTTCAAAAGCATTATTTATCGCGATAGTGGTGAATCCGCAAAGCTCTGATTATACTAAGTTTGGACCGTCGTAGAACCTTTCATTCCTCGTGCGGTTTGAACCTGGGACGCATCGTTGCCGGGGTATCCGCATAGCGAGTCGGCAGACGTTTGTTCCGCGTCGAACCGGCTGCAAGATAAAACCCCGCGGCGGTCCTGGGACGTGCCAGGCGCGATCCGGCCTTTAGAGTCCCAATCGGAACCGGTGACAACGGCACGGTTGGCCCGGCGAAAATGTCGGTTTTGTCGGGGGCATTAGAACAAATCATCCGAGCTTTCGCACAGAAAAAGTCGCTTCATGCCCAAAGTGTTTTGCATCATAGGCGCCGTCGTAGCCATTCTATTGTTGCTGGTCTTTGGGATCGACATGATTCCCGGCATCGGCCCCTTTGGCGGGCAAAACTGGACGATTGACATCGGCATGATCGTTTGCTCGCTGATGCTGGGCTATATCAGTTGGTCCACCTATCGCACGCTCAAATAGTAAGGCTCCCCTTGCAAAACAAGCACTAAGGCGGCTACAGTCGTGTCACGTCGACCGCTTCCGGCGGCGGCGCTAATTGTGCTCTGCCGCCGGGGTGGTAAAATAGATTCGTCCAGTTTGTCCCCATCGTTTGCCGCACTTTCCTATGGCTGACAACGACGAGACCAACGGGTCCGCCAAAAGCAAACGCTTCCCCAGCCCGGCGCAGCGCAAGCGTCTGGCCAAGATTTTTGAGGCGGCCGCCAAGCAGGACTCGTTGGCAAAATACGACTACGCCACCGATCTTTATGCGGATTGCCTTCGTGGCGATCCGGGCAATTACGAGTACCTGCGTTGCCTCGTCACGGCGCTGCACAAGCGCTTCGGCAGCGCCAAGAAGGTTAACCCAATCGCGGTTTTGGGCAAACGCGGCAATAAGTCGGCGTTGAAGAAGGCAGTCGCCAAGTGTCAGTGGGACGACGCCTTGCAAGAGGGTATCGAAGCACTGGCGGTCAATCCCTGGGACGTGCCAACCCTGACGCATATGGCAACGGCCTGCGGCGGTATCTTGAACGAGGAGGGCATGACGGTCGCCGTGACTTACGGAGATTGCGAGTTGTTCTACCTCAAGTGCGCCATCGACACCTTTCCCCGCGAGAAGCCGCAGATCGACGTTTGCATTCAATTGGCCGAGGCCCTGAAGAAGCGGGATCGCTACCAGGAAGCCATCACTTACTGGCACAAGGTCGAGGTTCAGCGTCCCGACGACCAACTGCCCAAGCGCGAGATCGCCACGCTGACCGTCCTGCTGCAGCAATCCAGGGACACCAAGTTCGAAGGGGAAAAGAAGCCTGGCTTCGGGCCCGGCGCGAAGCAGGAAGAGCTTACCCACGAGCAACGGCTGTTGAAGCGAATCCAGCGAAACGCCAAGGACGTGGCGGCGTACGACGAGCTGGCGGGCTTGTATATGAACTCCGATAACTTCGACAAGGCCGTCGAAGTCTACAACCAGAAGATGGAGGCCGTCAAAGGCACGGACCAGGAGACCCACGTGCTGGAGACGATAGAAGACGTCCATCTCAAGGCGCTTCGTTCGAAGTGGATCGCGGCCGACGCCAAGGCGAAGAAATCAGGCAAAGAGGCCGACGCCAAGGAGGTCCAGGCCATCCGTGCCACGCTCGTGGAGCGCGAGCTGGAAACCTACCGCAGCCGCTGCGAGCGCTATCCGAACAACCTCGCTTTCCGCTTCGAGCTGGGCCGCCGCTACCAACTCGCCGGCAACATATCGGAAGCGATCCGCGAGCTGCAAGTTGCCAAGGCCGATCCGCGCAAGCGCGGCGTCTGCATGTTATATCTGGGCGATAGCTTCTACGCCATCAAACAATACGCTCTGGCGATGTCCCACTATGAACAGGCGATCCAGGACATCCCCGACCGCGACCAGGACAACAAGAAGAAGGCCTATTTCAAGGCCGGCAAGCTCGCCTTGGGCCTGAAGGACATCGCCAAGGCGGACAAGCTGCTGACGACACTGGCCAGCATGGACTACCAGTTCCCGCGGATTTCCGAGTTTCTGGAGCATCTAAAGAAAATGAAAGACGAGGAAGAAGGCAAGAAGCCGCCCCAAGAGAAAAAGCGGGAGAAGAAGTCGGAGGGAGAGGAGGAGGCGGAGGAGTAGGCCCCCTGGACAAGCACGCTGATTCCGGTCAGAATGGTGCGTTTGCCGCGCGCCGCATAGGGGTGTGCGGCTTGCATTCCTGCTCCTAATCACGGAAACCATGCCACATTCCAGAAGTGCCAAGAAGCGTCATCGCCAGAGCGTCGAACGGCGTGAGAAGAATCGTTCGGTCAAGCGTGAGTTGAAGACCCGCGTTCGCAAGGTCGTCGAGTCTGCCCAAGCCGGCAAGCTGGACGAAGCCCAAAGCGCAATGCGCATCGCCGCGCAGAAGCTCGACCGCGCCGCCTCCCACAAGATCATCCACCGCAACGCCGCCGCCCGCAGCAAGTCCCGCATGGCCGCCCGCGTCAAGAAGCTTTCGGCCCCCGCGGCGGCGAAGTGAGTTAGCGGCGATTAGCGGACGGCATGGGCCCGCACGCAGGTGCCCCAGCGCACCTGCTACTTTGTAGCGCGGCGGGTTAGCGTTCGCAAGATTGCGTCCAAGACCATGTCGAGCCGCTTGCCCACGTCCTCTGCCAGGAACCGCAGGACGAAATAGCCGTGCTCTTGCAACAACTGGTCTTTGCGGCGGTCGCGACGGTAGGCATCCGCGTCGTTTAGATGCTGGCCGCCGTCGATTTCCACCGCCACACGAGCTTCTTCGCAAAGCAGGTCAACTTCCATATTGCCCCAACCGTCAAAAGGAATCGGCAGTTGCGCATTGAGTCGGAATCGTCCGATTGTCGCGGCCAGCGTTTCCAGCCGTCGGGAGAGGAACGCTTCTGTTGCGCTGCGGGCACGCTCGATGCCTTCGGCGTCCGGCGATACCTCTCGTGCCGCATGAACAAACAAATCCGCCAGCGGCCGATCGACGCCATCGCGGACCAGCCGCCGCACGCTGGCGGAGTAGTCGTTCTTCCATCGCGAATCGACGGGCAGCGGAACTTCCGCAGGCCAACCCGGCACGGCACTGCCCGGCAGCAGGATCGTGTAACCCACGGCCTCGTAGCCGCGGCAACGGCGGTCGAACATCCGCGCGAGCATGGGCACGTTCAGGTCGGCATAGTCGTAGATTTGCACCTCGCGCTTGCGATCGTAGAGGCGGTGCAGACGGCCGGCGTATTGCGCGATTGTGCCGCGCCATGAAACGGGCATCGTCAAGAAGAGCGTATCGAGCCGGGCATCGTCGAAGCCTTCGCCAATGTATTTGCCCGTGGCCAAGAGCACTCGCCGTTCGTCTGCGCCGATGGTCGCCAGGCGTTCCATGATTGTCTTTGCCTCCTTGGGCGTGGCGCCGCCGCGAAGCACGACGACCTCCCGGGCCTCCGATAAAAGACGTCCGGCCAGGGCATCGAGATGTTCTTTGCGCTCGGTGAGCACCAAAGGCGAGCGGCCTTCACGGAGTGCGCGAACAACGTCGTCGCAGATCATTCGATTGCGGTCTTCGTCGGCGATCAGCTCACGATAAAGGTTTTGCAATTGCACTCGCGCATCGGGATCGGCCTCCCCGCGCGGCCGAAACGACGTCGGGCGGACCAGCACATTGTGCCGGAACGGCCGGGCAGCCGCCTGCGCCTTTGCATCGACGCGGTGCCGCACCGGGCCGCATTGCATGAAGATGATCGGATGATGGCCGTCCTTTCGCACGACTGTGGCGGAAAGCCCCGCGACGAACCTCGCCTTTGCGCGTCGGACCACCTGCTCGAAGTTCTGCGCCGACAAATGATGGCATTCGTCCACGATGATTTGCCCGTACTGCGCAACGCAATCGAGGACGACGCCCTTGCGCACCAGGCTCTGAATGACGGCCACGTCGAGCAATCCTGTCGCCTTCGTCCGTCCGCCGCCAATGCGGCCGACGGCATCCGGCGGCAAACCAAGGAACATCGACAACCGCTCGATCCACTGTTGGAGGAGCTGACGGCGATGCACAAGAACCAGCGTATTTACGCGGTGCTCCGCGATCAGCCACGCGGCGACCACTGTCTTGCCGAAAGCAGTCGTTGCGGCCAATATGCCGGTATCGTGGGCTAACATTGCGTTGGCGGCACGCTCTTGCTCCGCCCGCAATTCGCCTTGAAACTGCACGTCCAATGGTGCGCCGAGGCAACGCTCGTCGCGCAGCATTGATTTGATCCCCAGGTCCGTAAGCAGCGTCCGCAATTCCCCCAAACATCCTCGCGGCAAACACAGGTGATGCGGATGGTCTTCGGCGCAAGAGATGACGCGCGGTTTGCCGTAAGTAGGTAGGCGCATTGCCTGCGCCTTGTAGAATTCTGGGTTCTGAAAAGCGGCGAGCCGCACAAGACGGTTGTGAAGGCCGGCCGGCAAGTGCGCCTTGGGAACATAAACCCCGTTGCCGAGCACCAGCTCCAGCGTCTCAGGGCACGGGCCTGCTATTGGCGGTTCTCGGCCGCGTCGCGACGGCGGGGCCGTCCACGGTTCCCAGTGTTCCTCTTCGGACAAAGAGATGCGGACGCCGACTATGCGTCCCCGCCGTTCGGCATCGCGCACGATGCCTTCGACGCCGCCGCGGTCCAACGTTTTGACGTCCGACAGAAAGCCCCATTGGTCGGGATGCGGAGAGAAGCAATCGTCGAGAAAAACCGCGTTGCCTTGGTCGCGGGCTCGCTTTTGCAACGGCAGCGCAATAAGGTTGCCAAACCCGCCTTGAGGCAGTGTGTCCTGATTTGGAAAGAAGCGATCGTAGGAGTCCAGCCCAATGTCCGGCCGGCAATCCATCGTTTCCGTAAGAATATGCGCGCCGAGCCGACGGGCCAGGGCGGCGGGCAGTGGCTCTGCGAAGAACAACCAGAGGTGCGCACCTCGGCCGCTCCGCGAGCGCTCGATCACCGATGGCAGGCCCAAGCGCCGGCACGTGTCTTGCACAGCCGCAACGTCCTCTCGCCAATGCTCCTTGTCAAAGTCGGCCGCCAAGAAAAAGCAAGTCTCGTCCCGCAGCATCGGGTATACGCCCATTACGAAGTCGCGGCTTGCGTCGTCCGTTCCCGAAAGATGCCAGCGAATCGCGTCGTCGGTAACGGGCAGGAACGCCTGGTGCGGACAGTTCGCGCATTTGATCTTCGGTTTTTGGCAAACGTCCCGCACCCACTCGTTGCCGCAGGCCGGCGAATAGCCGCTCTTGCCTGTCTTGCGGCTCTCGAATCGCCGTGCGTAAACGTCATCGCGTCCGCGGAAGAGCGAGCGGAACAGCGCGATCTTGGCCTCCGGCGGCGAGCGATGGTGGACGATAGGGCCGGAGGAGTCCATCGGTGTCTCCATCGCCTGTTACATTCCCGCCAGTGCGCGGCGAATAAGCCCATGCGGCACGTGATCCAAAACCTCAATGCGGAAGTGCCGCACGCCACGCCGTTGCAATTCGGGCACGAGATCGAAAAAGCGCTGCGGCTGGGCGTGATAGAGCGTGTTGCGGCAACAGGCATCGGACTGCAAGGGATGCGCCACGTCCATGCGGTCGCGAAGGCGGACCTCGTGCTTCATGCAGGCAAAGCTGCACGGCGCGCGCGCGGCGCTGCGATTGGCGGGCTTCTTCGTCGGGAGTAAGCGCGACGGCACTGGCCGCAGTCGCGAGCGGAGAGATGCCCGATTTCGTCAGCAGCAGCGGCGAGGCAGGCTCGCCGATCCGCCGGCCACCGACCTCCGTGTCGAAGAGGCAATGCTCCGTGTGAAACAGCGGAATGTACTGATGCACGACGACCTCCAGCTCCGCCCATGGTGCGGCCTCGGCCAGCTCGAGGAGCCGACGGCGATCGGCATCGTATGCGGCCGTCACGCGGCCGGCACCAAGCTCGTGCAGCCAGGCCACCGTCCACTGGTTGACCGCGTTCAGCGTCATGTCGGCCACGAAGGGAATCTGCCGCTGCGAGCAGAACTTCACGCCGCCTAAGTTGCGGACCAGCAGGCCATCGGGCCGGGCGTCGGCGATTTTCTGAAAAATCGCCTCCTCGCCGGGCTTCAGGATTCGCGGCGTCGCCAAGAATATTTCCGCTCCCCGTTCGCGGGCCATCCGCACGGCGCGGCCGCAGCATTGCAGTTCGGCGAAATCGCCGATGATGCTCGTCGCGCCCAAGTTCAGAAGCTCTTCCACGTGCTTCGGCTCGCGACAGAGGAAGTGCCAGCGGCTTGGAATAGCGAGGGGAGAAGGGAGAGGGGAGAAGGGGGATTGGCCAGTCATGCCTTCTTCGTTCTCCCTTCTCCCATCTCCCTCCAATTCACACGCTGGCCGCGGCAGCAATCGCGGCGCGGGCCGTTTAACCGCCGCTTCGTCCAACAGCCGGACCATTTCGTGCCGCATGTGGCCCAACACGCTCAACGGCGCCATGGGACGGCCGTCAATGCGTGCGTCTAGATTCCGCAGTTCGTAAACGCTTGCTCCGAGGCGGCCGAATTGTTCGCGGAGCAGTTCGGCGGTGAGCGCGTGCCGTTGGGCCTCTTCCAGTTCCTTGTCGGACTCGATGCAACATTCCGCCAACGTGCCCGATCGGACGGAAACGCGGAGCTTGCGGCCGACTGCTGCTTCCACGATCAAATCCACCGGCACGCGCCTTTTTGCCTGGCCATTGGCAAACGTCTGCCGCAGGCGGCGGTCGACTTGCGGATCGTCGGTCTTCCAGATTTCCTGACCCGGCCGCAGGCGGTCCAATTCCAGCGCATCGCGGCCGAACGCCAGTTCGGCCTGGCCGCCTTCAACTTCCTTGATCGGCTGGTTTCGCGCGAAGATTTCGTAGACGCGGCCGCCCTGGTCGTGAGTTTCGCCGAGACCGGAAGGAAAGGCGATGCCGTCGCCGCGGCGCACCGGGCCGACAAGCTCGACGGCGACGCGCTGCCCGCGGACCGCCGCAACCTTGCCCAAAAGAATGCCGCGATTGGCAGAGTTGCGGCCGTCAACGATCCGCAGGTTCCGCCCCGCGAGCCAGCCGTGCGACAGTCCGCGCGAGAAGGGGCTTTCCAGTTCGAGCAATTGTTTGGGCGGCGGCTGCACGGGCCGCCCGGCCATGCCTTCGTCGATGGCATGACGGTATTGCCGCGTTACGGAGGCAACATACTCCGGCGGCTTCATGCGGCCTTCGATCTTGAAGCACCTCACGCCCGCGGCGATCAATTGCGGCACGAGGTCCAAGGCCGAAAGGTCCGAAGGGCTGAGCAGGTACTTGCGCTCCTTCAGATCGCGGACCTGGCCGTCGCAGATCAATTCGTAGGGCAGTCGGCACTGCTGGGCGCACGAGCCGCGATTGGCGCTGCGTCCGCCCATCCCGTAGCTCGCGTTGCACTGCCCGGAATAGCTCATACAGAGCGCACCGTGGACGAAAAGTTCCAACTCCGTATCCGTCCGGGCGCGGATGCGGCGGACGTCGTCGATGGACAACTCGCGGGCGAGCACGACGCGCGAGATGCCCAGCCGCGCGGCCATTTCGACGCCTTCGGCGCTTGTGATGGACATCTGCGTCGAGGCATGGAGGGTGAAGTCCGGCGCGATCGCCCGAATCAGCCGTGCGGCGCCGACATCTTGCACGATGGCCGCATCCACGCCCGCCGTCACCACTGCGCGAACCGACTTTTCCAGCAGGTCAAGCTCGCTGGGAAAGACGAGCGTATTGAGCGTCACGAACCCCTGCACGCCGCGGAGGTGCAGGTAATCCATGAACTCCGGCAATTCCTCCAGGGCGAAGTTCTTGGCCTTGCTCCGCGCATTCAGCCCCACGCGCAGTCCGAAGTAGACCGCATCCGCGCCGTTTTCCACCGCCGCGCGGGCGCAGTCGATATCGCCGGCGGGGGACAGGAGTTCGGGAGCGGCGAAGTTTGGCCTTGCGGTCACGGGATTTGCGTCGCACGTGGGTTTCTTACGGGTTGACGACAATCTCACCGCTTGGGCCGCGAAAGAGAATTTCAAGTGCATTCAAGACGTCTCGTCCCAGAATTCTCTCGCTTCCGTGAACATCAACCAGTATCCGAGATTCGTACTCGTTTCCGTCCAAGTAGCCCCAGATCGTGAAAAGGACGGTCATCGCGGAGCCGCCCGCCATTCCCGACATGCGACTTGGTTCCGCGCCCGACGGGTCGAGGTTTAAGGCTTGGCAGTCGACCCACGGCAACGAACCGGTGTCGGCGCCCGTATCGGGGATGACTCGGTCGAAAACGATGCCTGTTTCGCCACTCACGTTACGGAACTCCGCGCTGAGCACGGGCAAGGGATTGTCCGGGTAGGCCCTGTCATAGTGAAACGTCGCACGCCGCATGCGGATTGGCTGGTTTTCCCTCCCCACGCAAACGCAGAACGGATGGTGGGCGGCGCAACGCGCGGCATGAGCGACGGTGACCGGACGCTGGCCCGCGGCGACAACGCGACCGTCGGCAAAACCGATCCACTGTCCACGGTATTGGTCCAGCAGCGTATCGCGGGCAGCCCAATAGTCCGCTTCGTTCTTACGCCACTCCGGATGCACGTAATGAGCGAGTTCGGGCGGAAGTTCGTCGGCTAAGCTTTTCATGGTTACCTCAACAAGACGCGGCTGACAACGCCACCAGCATTGTACCGCGACTCCAGCCGCAGGTCGAGTTCGCGATGGCGAAAATGCCGGCATTTCGCGATTATCACCGATCAACGAGGCCTTGATCATTGGGTTGATGTTGAATCGTCGAACACAGTAACAGAGGAATCATCCGCTACGAAATAGACTGCGATGCCAAGACTCTGCAGGGCTCTCTTAATCAACCCCACGAGTTTCCGATGAGTTGCATTGTCTGGGAATGCTAGTGCAACATCCGCGTTATCCTGCATCGCAGTTTCGTACATACGAGCGGCCCAGTAAAACGCGACCGACACGTGACTCTTGGCTTGATTTGATGTGAACGGCTTGCCGTATCGATTTGTATGTACTTTGGAACTGGTGTTGCCTTTCGCTTCTATGTAAATCTTCCGGCGCGTCTGTTCATGCACCCCTGTGACGTCAATTCCCGGCTCGTTGGTCGACACGGCGCGATCAATTCGATAGCCATTCCCCCTCAGATGAGCGGCGACGGCTCGAACCACATCGTTTTCGGTTAGTGCCATGCCGCCACTCCTCGCACGTCATTATCTTCCACGAAAACCAACGCTTTACTCGCGCGGTCGGTCCCTTATCACCGCCCAGGCCGTCTCGATATTCCCCAGCGGCGCGCTGACCTGGATGCCGGCCACCCGGGCGCGGACACGGGCAACCGACTCGCGGGCGATCTGAATGCCGGCGGCAAGTTGTTCCTCTCGCGTTGTGACTGCCGCCATCCGCTCCATCACGGAGTCGGGTACGACCACGCCGGGCACCTCGTTCCGCATGAACAGCGCATTGCGATAGCTCACCAGCGGCCAGATGCCGGCCACGATCGGGATGCCGTGGTGCTGGACGTCGTCCAGCATCCGCAGCAGGGCATCTGGATCGAAGACCGGCTGCGTGATAGCGAACTCAGCGCCAGACTCGATCTTCTGGCGGAAACGGTCGATCTCCCGCTTGCGGTCCAGGGCCGTCGGGTCCAAACCAACACCGATTACCGCGAACGTCTGCGGATCGATTGGCTGCCCGCCGAGATCAACACCCTGGTTGAGTCGCTTCTGCACAGCCGCCATGCCGATCGAATCGGCGTCGAATACACCGGTGGCGTGGGGATAGTCGCCGAGCTTCGGTGGGTCGCCAGTCACAAAGAGGATATTCCGCACGCCGCAGGCCGCACAAGCGAGCAAGTCGGCCTGCATCCCGATCAAGTTGCGGTCGCGGCAGCAGAAGTGCAATATCGGCTCGACCTGGGCCTCGCGGAGAATCCGCTCAGCGGTGATGAGCGGCGAAATTCGGGCACTTGCTCGCGGGCCATCAGGAATGTTGATCGCGGTGACGCCGCGCTCGCGGAGCGTTCGGCTCTTGGCTACCACGGAAGAAAGATCGTATCCGCGCGGCGGCACGAGCTCCACAGTCGTTACCCATTGCCCGGCGGCCAGCCGCTTGCTGATCTCCGACTTCTCGGCCATCGGCGCGGCTTCTTTCAACGGCACGGCCGTGACTTCCTTCACAATCGGCTCCGTCCGCCGCCGGCTGAGCGGCTTGATCGCGCGGGCCATCACACGGATGTGCTCTGGCGTCGTGCCGCAGCAACCGCCCACGCACGAGGCGCCCAGGTTCACGAATCGCTTGGCGTACTCCGTAAGGTATTCCGGCGAGCAGAAATAGATCCGGCGGTTGTCGACTTCTTTGGGAATGCCCGCGTTAGGTTGCACGACGAGCGGCAGGTCGATGACGCGGACCGCCCGTTCGACCGCCCCCAGCAGCCCGTCGGGTCCGGTGCCGCAGTTGATTCCCCAGGCGACCGGCCGCGGCAAACCGTCCTGTAGCGGGGCCAAGAGGTGTTCAATCGGTTCGCCAGCGATCGATTCGCCCTGCTCGGCCAAGATGCAGGAAAGGACGAAGGGCACGTCAGGCAGCGCTTTCATGGCGGCTGCGCATTGCAGGATGGCAGCGCGGGAGGGTTGCGTCTCGAAGATAACGAAATCGACGCCTCCTTGCCAGAGCGAACGGGCTTGCTCGGCGATCACCTCTTCAGCCGCGCAGGCGGCCTCACCCGGCGGGCGCTGCGCGGCGACTGGGCCGATCGAACCGGCCACCAACACCGGCCGCGTGGCTGCGTCTGCTACCCGCCGGGCAATCGCCGCGCCAGCACGGTTGATGTCGGCGACCTTGTCGGCCAAACCGTACTTTTCCAGGGCCGGCCGCTGCGCACCGAAAGTGTTCGTAGTGAGCACGTCGGCCCCGGCGTCGCAATAGTCGCGGTGGATTGTCTCGATGAGCTTGGCGTCCGAGAGGCACAATTCGTCGAACGAGCGGTTCGTGAAGACGTGGTGACGGTAGATTTCGGTCCCCATCGCGCCGTCGAATACGAGCACGCCGCGGGCGAGGGCATCGGTGAAGGCGGACGGGTTTTGGGGCATGTATTCACCCGCTAATCACCACTATCGCCATGTCCGCATTCAAGTTCGGGTCGTCCTCGACCTGACAGCCTGCCTCGGTGTCCAGAGCGATCTGCTGATGGATTTGGATGCCGTTGTCGCGGCAGAAGTCGGCGAAGTCGGCGATGGAGAGGAAGCGGACGTTGGGAGAGTTGTACCATTGGTAGCCCAAGAGCGAGCCGGCCCGCGGGGCACGGCCCTCCTCGGCAAGGTGCTTGCGGAGCTTCCAGTAGCCGATGTTTGGAAAACTGATAATCCCGCGCCGGCCGACGCGGAGGATTTCCTTGAGCACGCCTTGCACGTCAAACACCGCCTGCAAAGTCTGCGAGAGCACGACGAAGTCGAACTGCCCGTCGGCGAAGGCGGATAGTCCGCGGTCGAGGTCGGCCTGCACCACGTCCAGTCCGCGGCCGACGCAGGCCACTATCGCCCGCTCGTCCAACTCGATGCCGATGACGTCGCGACAGCCGCGGCCGCGCAACCGGGCCAACAGGCCGCCGTTGCCGCAACCCAAATCCAAGACGCTCGCGCCGGGCGGGACAAGCTCGACGATCGAGTCATAGTCCAGGCGGCGTCGATGGAAGATGCTCGTCGGGTCCTGGCAGCTCAAGTCGTCCAGGACGGCGTGCCCCGCAGTTTCGTCCGCGGTGGTTGCTTTGCCGCCCAAATTCGCCAAGAACGCCCGCATCATCTCACCGTAGATCGGCAGCTCGTCAGCCAGCAAGAAGGCGTCGTGTCCGCAATTGCTCCGCACGCAGCAATAGCTCACGGGTTTGCTTTCGGCGATCAGGGCGTTGACCATCTTCTCCGACTGGAACGGCGGAAAGAGCCAGTCGCTCGTGAAGCTCATCAGCAGCCAGCGGCACTGCGACGTGCCCAGCGAACGGCAAAGCTCGTCGTGCGCATCGCCCATGTCGAAGAGGTCGATGGCCGTAGTCAACGTCAGATAGCTGTTGGCGTCGAAGCGCTCGACGAACTTGTCGCCCTGATGAGCCAGGTACGAGCCGACGGAGAAGCGCGTCTCGAACTGCGTCTGCACCTGCCGCGGCTGCAGGCGATGGGCGTCGAACTTCTCGATCATCGCCTCCCGCGAGAGATAGGTAATGTGCCCCAACATCCGCGCGATGGAAAGGCCCACCGACGGCCCCGGCCCGTTGCCGTAGTACTGGCCGTCCTGGTAGGCCGGATCGCGGAGGATGGCATTGCGGCCAACCACGTCGAAGGCCATCGCCTGGCTGGTAAGCCGCGGCGAGGTGGCCAAGGCGATCGTGCCCGCCACAAGCTGCGGCAGTTGCGTGGCCCAGGTCGAGCGCGACCTGTCCGCCCAGCGACCCGCCCACCACGGCCCGTAGCCGGCCGACGCCTAATTGCTCAACCAGCAGCCGCTGCACGTTGACCATGTCGCGGACCGTGATGAGCGGGAATTCCGCGCCGTATGGTTTGCCGGTTTCCGGGTTTGTGCAGTTCGGTCCGGTCGTGCCGCGGCAGCCGCCCAGCAGGTTGGGGCAAATGACGAAGTAGCGGTTGGTGTCGATCGCCTTGCCCGGCCCGACCACGACGTCCCACCAACCGGGCGAGTCGTCCTCATCGTGCCGGGCGACGTGCGAATCGCCCGACAGGGCATGGCAGATCAAGACGGCGTTGTCGGCCGCGGGGCTGAGCGTGCCGTAGGTCTCATAGGCCACACGGACACCCGGCAGGCAGCCGCCTTGCTCCAGGGCCAAGGGCGCCTGGAAGGTCGCGAATTGGACGTATTTCAGCGGAACGGCCGAGCGAACGCTGTCGCTGCTGGTGAAATCGCACGTGTCGGTTGCCATGCGGATTAGTCTAGCGGAAGCGGCCATTTTGGTGAAGGGCGGGCCGCTGCTTGGCAAGGCCCGATACCGGCACTACGATAATGCCCAAGGAGGTCCACATGAAAGCGTACACCGAGCACCTGACGATGAACATCCCCAAGCGGCTGGGCTTCGTGAACATCACGCCGCAGGTCGAATCGGCGGTGAAGAAAAGCGGCGTCAAGGAAGGGCTGGTGCTCTGCAACGCCATGCACATCACCGCATCGGTCTTCATCAACGACAACGAGCCGGGCCTGCACCATGACTACGAGAAATGGCTGGAGGAGCTCGCCCCCTTCGATCCCTCGCCGGAGCGCTATCGCCACAACCGCACGGGCGAGGACAACGCCGACGCCCACATGAAGCGCCAGATCATGGGCCGCGAGGTCGTCGTGGCGATCACCGCCGGGCGGTTGGATTTCGGCCCTTGGGAACAGATTTTTTACGGGGAGTTCGACGGGCGGAGGGCGAAGAGGGTGATGATTAAGGTGATTGGGGAGTGAATCCTCGGAAGTTCGGATACGCCGATGCGAATCGGCCCAGAGCGAAGCCCCAAAAGTAATAATGACGATGTGTGATAGAATTCGGCTGACTAGTGAGAATCCTTCGCCCGAACTCTTGCAGCGGTATCCAAATTGGGAATACGCGCTGGAAGAAGAAGGCGCGGAAGGACAGGACGAAACGACTTTGCGGCCGGCTGAGGACCAGTCAACAATTCGTGAGTATGTTTGCCGCACGGCAGCCACCGCTTGGCTTAACGATGGTTGAAACTGCCCGGCAATCATTGAGCTGGTCGGCGGTGTTGGGGGGATCGAATTGTACTTGGACGGAGATTGGAATCGACTAGTTCGATGGTGCGACCGATTCGACCAATTCGAGCGATGGGAGCCGTACGTCGAGGATTGGCTTCCTGAAAATGATCGATCGCCGTCGCTGTCCTTGGCAGACACGGCGTTCTTTCCGTTGCGTTTTGCCTCACAACTGCCACACTATCAGACTGGAGCGACGATTAAACTGGTCATTCTTGAAAACGGCAGCGAGGAGACGTGGAGTTAGTTATTATTGGCCGTGGCATGATCTGCTTCAAGGCCAACCTGTATAATTGACAAACGAAGGAGTTCCGTCGCATGTACGAGCATATTGAATCGAGGCCGGACGTGCTTGGAGGCAAACCTTGCATCAAGGGCACACGCATCAGTGTCGAGTTCATCTTGGACCTCGTTGCGTCCGGCGCTAGCCGCGATGATATCGTCCGTGCGTATCCACACTTGTCCGCCGTCGCAGTAGAGGAAGCCGTGAGATATGCCGCGCACTTCTTGAAAAATGATGTTGTCGTTTCTGCCGAGGTCGGCCCGTGAAGTTGCCGGAATTTGGGCTTCTCACGGACGAAAACATCAACCCGATCGTTGCCGCGGAGCTGAGGGCGATGGGGTTCGACGTTTTCGATGTTTGCGAGAACGGCTTGTTCGGAAGCGAAGACACTGTCCTGCTCAGCCGGGCAAGAGCGGACGGGCGCGTGGTCGTCACGCATGACAGCGATTTTGGCACGTTGGCTGTCGCGCGCATGGAACCGCTGGTAGGGATTCTCTACCTGCGCCCCGGTCATATCGACCCCAAGTTCACTCTGGAATCGTTTCGTTCTGTTGTGGAAAGAAATCAGGATCTTGCGCCGCCGTTCATCGTCGTCGCGAAGAGGACTGGTAACATTGTCAGAATCCGAGTAAGGAATCTGTAGCCATTGGACCCCGATCGACACGAAAGCACGCCGCGACGTCTTCTCTCCGACGCTCTCGCCATCTGGCATGCCGGGCTCGCGGCAGTTCGCTCGGATCGGCTTGTCCGCGAGGCGATGCGCGTGGAAGGATCGACGCTCTTCGTCGGCGAGGAAGGAATCTCGCTTGCGAACATTCGTCGCCTTGCGGTCGTCGGCGCGGGCAAGGCTGGGGCGGGAATGGCGG
Source organism: uncultured Planctomycetia bacterium (assembly GCA_963780045.1). Taxonomy (GTDB): domain Bacteria; phylum Planctomycetota; class Planctomycetia; order Pirellulales; family Thermoguttaceae; genus JANXQG01. Next base: position 1,730,185 of record CAVZZZ010000001.1, read on the forward strand.
CGGCGGTTGAGGATGTTCTCGGCCCGCGGAGTTGGCGGGACACGCAGCTCGCGGGATGGGTCAACGTGCCGGCCGATTGCATACGGCCAACTACGCATATCCATCTCCATGCAGCCCGGCCGGCCGGTGTGAATGAACCGACTCCAGAAGGCGCAGCGGGCGCCGAGGAAATTCTGCGAATCGTTTCGGCGCTCGGTCCGGATGATCTCTGCCTCTGCCTGCTCTCCGGCGGCGGATCGGCCCTGCTGCCGGCGCCCGTCGAGGGAATCACGCTGGGAGACAAGCTCGCGGTCACGCGGCTGCTCAGTGCGGCGGGGGCGAATATCCAGCAACTTAACATCGTCCGCAAGCAGCTCAGCCGCATCAAGGGCGGAGGTCTAGCACGGGCGTGCCGCGCGGGACGCATGATTTCGCTCATTATCTCCGACGTGCCCGGCGATCCGCTGGATTTGATCGCGTCCGGACCGAGCGTGGAAGACCAGTCTACGCCAGCCGAGGCGCTGGCTATCTTGCGGCAGTTCGCGCGAAGCGAAAACGAGATTCCAGCGGCAGTGCTGCGGCGGCTTATGCGACCATGCTGCCAGACGGACTCGGAGGTCCATCCTGCAAAATGCCGCATCACAAACCTCATTATCGGCAACAACGCGACAGCGGTCGATGCGGCCGGCGCGGAGGCTGAGCGGCGCGGCTATTCTCATGCAATGATCTGCGCCCGAGAGCCGGAAGGTGAGGCCGAAGACGTCGGCCGCCATTTGGCCGCTATCGCCCGGCAGATGCGCGACGTGCCCGGCCCAGATTGTCTGATCAGCGGCGGCGAGCCGGTTGTGCGCCTGGCGGATGCCGCGCGCCGCGGACGTGGCGGGCGGAACCAGCAACTGGCGCTGGCCGCCTTGGAAGCTTTTTGGGAGGATGGCGGTCGCGACGTGGCTTTTCTTTCCGGCGGGACCGATGGCGAAGACGGCCCGACCGATGCCGCGGGCGCCTTCTTCGATGCCGCTATTATCCGAGCGGCCCGTGAGCGAGGGCTGCTTCCGAGCGACTTCCTTGTCCGCAACGACGCTTACAACTTCTTCGCGCCGCTGGGCGCGTTGCTGAAGACCGGGCCGACGCAAACCAACGTGGGGGACTTACGGGTCGTAATCGCAAAGAAACAATGAAATATGAAATGTGAAACTCGAAGTCGGAAACAAACATCAATCAGCAAACACCGATGTTCCAGAGGTGTTGGCCAATTTCTGCCTCGGGATTTCGTGCTTGTTTCGGATTTCGGACTTAAAGATTCGGATTTCTAAATCGCCGGTTCACCGACTTCGCCCGTGCGGACGCGGACCGTCTCGATCAGATCGCTAACAAAGATCTTGCCGTCGCCGACACTGCCCGTGCGGGCGGACTCGCAAATCGTCTTCACGACGCCCGCTGCTTCTTCCTCCGGAACGACGATTTCGAGCTTGACTTTGGGAGTGAAATCGACGACGTACTCCACCCCGCGGTAAACTTCGGAATGGCCCTTCTGCCGGCCATAGCCGGAGACCTCGGTCACGGTCATGCCCTTGATGCCGCAACGGCTGAGAGCCTCCTTGACTTCGTCGAGCTTGAAATGGCGGATGATGGCTTCGATTTTTTTCATGGTCGGAAATGGCAAGCGTGCAAACTACATGCCACGCTTTTAAAGGAGCGGCTGGCAAATCAAGCGAATCAGGCTGAAACGGCGCACTGCCGCACTTTGGGCCGCCGCTGGACCGCCGTCAAGAAGGTTCAATGTCGCCAATCCGTTACGCAAGAAGTGCGCGACGAATAAGCACGATGCCATGCCCTTAGATTCCAGGCCGAAAGCGTCGGTTGTTCCGAGCAGGACGGCCATTTTGGGGGAAACACCGACGCGGCCAAGACTCCGCAGACCAAGAAAAAGGACGCAGCGGGGTCCCCTCGAGCTCCCAGCTTCCCCGCTGCGTCCGAACGCGGGCGTCTCTCCCCAAGACGCCGTTGTCAGGCAACTATAGGTTCCGCAGCGGCGCTGTCAAACTCAACGAGAAAAACCGTTTGCAGAGTGTTTTTTGACGGGTTGACGTGGGGAATAATCGGGACTTTCGGACCAGAATTTGACAAAACCGCGCCCGGAAACTCACTCCCAGTCCAACCCGAAGTCCAACGCAACGGCCGAATGCGTCAGCGCCCCGACGCTGATCCGCTGGACGCCCGTTTCGGCGATGGCGCGAACCGTTGAAAGGTCGATGCCGCCGGAGGCCTCTAGCTCAATGGCCGGGTTCTGCGCGTCACGTCGGGCGACTGCCTCTCGGAGCATTACCGGACTCATATTGTCCAAAAGCACGATGTCCGGGCCGGCGGGGAGCACGTCATCAAGCTGCTGAAGCGAATCGACTTCGATTTCCACAATCATTTTCCGGCCGGCGTCGCCAAAGCGCTCTTCGCAGAATTGCCGCGCGCGGCGAACCGCATCGGCCGGAGAATAGCCGCTTTGGCCGTGCTGCCTTAGCTCACCGCCTAGCGCCAGATGGTTGTCTTTGATGAGCACGGCGTCGTAAAGGCCGGCGCGATGGTTCATCCCGCCGCCGCAGCGGACGGCGTATTTCTCCAACGAGCGCCAGCCGGGCGTGGTCTTGCGGGTATCGTAGATGCGCGCCGCGGTTCCGGCGACGAGATCGACGTAGCGGCGCGTTAGCGTGGCGATGCCGGAGAGCCGGCCGAGGAAATTCAGCAGCGGGCGTTCGGCGGCGAGCATTGCCCTGGCCGGACCTTCAATAACGCCGATCGACTTCCCTGCCGACACGGATTGGCCGTCTCCGGCCGCGGCTGACCAGTTCAAACTTGCGCTGAACTTGTCGAGCGTGGCCGCAATGGCCGGCTCTCCGGCCAGGACTCCCGGTTTGCGGGCCGTGATCGACGCGCGGCCGCGGGCGTCTTCCGGCACCAGGGCCTGCGTCGTGCAATCGCCCGTTGCCCCTAGGTCTTCGCGAATGGCCAAATCAAGCAAACGGAGCCAATCGCACAGCAGGGCGTCCGTCCACGCGTGTTGGAAAAAATCTCTTGTCACTGCTCCTCCGCCAACGTCGGAATCAATTGCAGCTCTTCGATGTAGGTCAGCGGCAGTTTCCAAAACTTGGCCCCGTCGATAATCTGCCGCATGTACGCTTCGCTGGGCCGCGGCGGACTGGGCCGCTTGACGGCTATGTACAGTGAGACCCGCAGCGCCTGCTTGAGGTCATTCTCGGCCGCGACGCGAACGTGGTCCTTGCGGTTGTAGGCGTTTCGCTCCGGGTCGCGGCCGGGCTGATAGCCCTCCGCCGAGTCCAACGCCGCGAGGTCCCGATCGTCCAGCAGGTAGACGACGCCCCACATGTGGTGTCCCTTTTGCGGCACGACGTCGGCCACCCCGCAATTTCGCGTGGTCGAAGGGCGGGTGAAGGCCAGGATGTGATCGCGCAGGACCGCCCGGCAAACGTACTGCGCGGAAGTGCATCGCCCGCGTAATTGGACGTAATCGAGATTGGAGCCGTAAGCAAAGTACCAGATTGACATCTTTTCACTTCATTCCACTTCACTCGCTTGGCAGTATAATCAGGTGCGTAGGCCGGAACAAGCTTGCGCAGTTTCGGCAATAGTCCGGTTTTGACGAAGCCATACGTGCCGGAACTGTGCTGTGCTGGTTCCGGCCTACCGATCCAGCTATGTCACGTTTGCCTTCCAATCCGCTGCCGCACTGGTTGCTGCGCCGCGGCGAGCAAACGACGGTCGCGGTCTTGGTCGTGGCCGGAATCGGGGCGGTGCTCGGCTGGTGGATTTATCGTGGCGGCCTATCCGGCAGGATCGTGGAAATCGAGAAGGCCGCGCCGCAAGCGGCCCAATTTCAGATCGATATCAACCAGGCCCAATGGGTGGAACTTGCCACCTTGCCTGGCGTCGGTCGCAAGCTGGCGGAGCGAATTGTTCAGACGCGGGAAGCGAGCGGCCCATTTGCCGATGTCGACGACCTGCGTCGTGTCCGCGGAGTCGGACCGCACACGTTGGAAACGATTCGACCGTTTCTGCGGCCAATGCCGAATCATCGAGCTGTGGCAGGTAGATGATATTCCCCTGCTTGGGGGAAGTTGCGTCGAAACCGGCACGCCGGGAATAGCCGCGCGGCGCGCCGCGAATCACGAGCATGACGAAGGTGTGCGCTGGATTTCCGGCTTTAGCCGTGCGCGGCGTTACAAGTCCGATTTCTGTGGGCTTCCGGCTAAGGCCGGTACTCCAGCGCACAGCGCCCTCGCTTGACTTTGCCGCCGCGCTGAATGAAGATAGTAGGATCGGGTGAGAGTATATTGCAAGGGAGAGGCGTAATGATTTTTGTAGGGCGCTGTGGCGCGGTCGAGTAGGGCGCGTCTTCGCAATTCTGCTAACGGTCATCATCGTGACCAGTTGCGCGTCGCTGGCGCTGGCGCAGGGCGGGGAAGAGTCGGGCCAGATCGAGTCGCCGTTCCACTGGTTCATGCGGTGCAACGGCTATATCGGAATCGTCATCTTGTTCGTCTCCATTTTTCTCGTCGCCTGGATTGCGCGGCTGTTCTTCGAGCTCCGCATGGAGACGGCCATGCCCACGGAGGTCATCGCCCAGTGCGAAGCCTTGCTGGAACAACGCGACTTCAAGGGCATTTTCAATGTTGTGAAAGAGGACGACTCGATGTTCAGCCGCCTGCTGGTTACCGGCATCACGGAGCTGCCTAACGGGCTGAGCGAGGCTCGTGAGGCGATGGAGCGGATCGGCGACTTGCTGACTACCGACATGGAAAAGAAGATCAGCCCGTTGGCGGTGATCGGCACGCTGGGTCCGATGATCGGTCTGGTGGGCACGCTCTCCGGCATGATCAAGGCTTTCCAGTCGATCGCCCGCAGTGCGGGCCAGCAGCTCAAATCGGCCGAGGTGGCGGGAAACCTCTCCGAGGCCTTGCTGCTGACGTTCGAGGGCGTGGTGCTTTCCTTGATCGCGATTCCTTTCCACTCGTACTTTACCAACCTCGCGCTGGCGATCTCCGTGACGACCATGACGCGGGCGGACGAATTCCTGCGGCATTTTGCCCAGGCGGCGCGTGCCAAGCCGGCGGCCGCCGCCGCGCGGGCCAAGGTCTAGCGGTGGAATAACCAGGAGGACCCGCGGCGATGTCTGGTTTCGTTTCCGGCGGCAAACACGTCGAGCCGAATCTGACGCCCATGCTGGACATGGTGTTTCAGTTGATCACCTTTTTCATGCTGGTGCTCAATTTCAAAGCGGCCGAGCTGGACCTTACGCTGATGTTGCCGGTCATCGGGTCCGCCAAACCGGTGCATCAGGGCGAGAAGACGAAGCTCCTGGTGCTCAACGTGCAGACGGCCGTGAAATGCCCCAAGTGCGACGCCCTGGCGACGCTGGTGCGCGACGTGGACGAGAACACGCACAAGGTCACGGGCTACCACCTCAAATGCGAGCGCGGGCACCTGACGCCCTGCAAGGAAGACGCCACGCGCAACGGCGTGACCGCGCTGAGCGTTTACAATCATTTGTATGCGGAGAAGACCGACCCCAGCATCAGGCAATACTTGGTTCAGGAGCGGGAACAGAGCCGCATGGCGGCCGATCCGCCGCTGACGGTCGAAGACGTAACCGAAAAAGGCAAGAAGCTCCCCGACATCGTGGTCATCCGCGCCGACAAGGAGTGTCCCTTCGGCGCAGTCAACTACATTATCACCGAATGTCAAAGGCAAGGCTATCTGGACTTCGCCCTGAAGACGGGCGGCCAAAAGAACTAGATACCGGACAATGCGCAAGAGGAAGAAACAAGAGGAAGTTACGCTCAACGTGACCGCCATGTTGGACATGGCGTTTCAGTTGCTGGCGTTCTTCGTCTTCACGTTCAAGCCGCCACCGTTGGAGAGGCAGATCCGCCTCAAGTTGCCCCCCGTAAAACAAATACTGGGCGCCGGCGGCCAGTCGGCCGGCGCGAAGGAAATCGATCCCAAGGACATCAAGCCGGTGAAGTCTCTGCTGGTCAACTTGATGGATTTTGACGAGGACACCGACAAACCTCACGACGGCGTCCTGCGGACAGTTTCGATCGGCGTCTCCGGTACCCCGATGAAACACGTATTGACAAAGGACCTGGAGTCGGAACTGCGCGACTACGTCCAACAGCAAGGGTACGAGCAACTGGTGCTGAACGTCTCGCCCACCTTGAACTGGGACGAGGTGATGAAGGTCGTCGATTATTGCGCGAAGCTGCCGACCAAGGACGGCAAGTTGCCCGAGTTTAACTTTGCGCCGATCGGCGAGCGACATGAGGATGCAGCGGTGAGCGGATCGTAAACGAGCGAAGGGTGGCACGCTCAGGGACGTGCCACCCGGCTGGTGGTGCGGCGAGGAACGGAATTATAAACATCATGCGGCAAAGATATCACCAGCGCCGAGAGTGTCTTCCGCACAGCCTGCCCACGGGGCGGTTGATGGGGATGGCGTTCATGCTGGTGATCCTGGGACTGATGTTCGTGCGGTTCCGCGAACCGGGCTTCTGGCGCGTTTGGTCCAGGCAATGAAGAACGCCAGTTCGTGCCGGTGCCAGCCAGCGGTCAAAGCGCAAGTTCAACCACGGATCACGACGTTCAACCGCCTAATGGCAACGCTCCAACTCAGGCGCCTAAAGGCGGTGCTGCGAGCGCTCACTTGCCCGCGGCGACGGATGCAAACGAAGGCACCGATCTCGATCCGGATGAAATGGAAGAAATCGGGCCCTCGCTGAGCGTCGTCTACGACGGCAGCCTCAACACCAAGAAGGCCGAGCAGCAGGCCTACTTCCGCATTATGGGCTGGGTCGATCATCAATCGACCGAAACGCTCCGCAAGCGCAGTGCGCGACTTTCTCTACGATAATCTTATCAACTCGCCCAATACCATGCGGCTGCAAATCCTTGACGTGAAACTCACGGTCATGCAGATCATTCGCGATATGGATACGGACCAGGATGGCCGGCCCGTCCCCATGCTTTCTCCAGAGCGCAAGCCGATCTATGAAATCCGCGGAATCAGCCAGGACGGAGGCACGAACGTTTACATCGCCACCGTGACGGACCTGCCGCCCGGCATGGCAGTCGGCACGTCGGTCCATTACGACGCCCGGCTGGTGGGCTACTTTTTCAAGGTACAGGGCTATTACTCGGAACAGCAGCAACGCGAAATCGACCAGTCGAAACGAGTCAAACCTTCCAATGCACCGCTGATCATCGGGCGGCTGATTTGGGCGCCGCAACCGGTAGCCGTCGCTGAGGAAACGCCCGTTTGGGTGTTTGCAGTCATTGGCGCAGTCGGCATGATCGTGTTGCTGGGCGCGGTTTATTGGAGCAGCCGCCGGACTCGCCGGTTGCCGATTCCGCGAAGCATGATGACCGCTCCAGCGGACCCGGATGCGCCGGATGTCGATGCCTGGCTGGATCACGCCCAGCGTGGTCAGGGGAAGAGCGAAGAAAGCCGATTTTCGCACGAGATATTTCAGCAACGCGCGTATTCCGAAGGAGCCGCGCGGGACACACACTTGGGCGTCAGGGTTTCGGGGAATATTCTCGCCGGTAACGGCGAATCTAAAGACGGAGGGCAGTCCAATGGACATGCCGCCGCGGAGGGGAACCGTTTCAATAACGAGTCAACGGGCAACGAGCCGGAAGCCCACGGAAACGATAACCCTGCGTAGGACGGCCGCCCGGCCGGCTGAAGCCGTAAACAAGGGCAGTCGGCAAGCGCAGCTTCCTTGCTTTTCCGGCTACAATGGAAGTGTGGCGCTTCGAAGTGCAAGATTCGCAAAGGTAAACGCCCATGGCAGACGCAACCATCGACCAGGTCCCTGTAGAGGGCGAAGAACTGCTCCAAGAGGAGTCTTTCTCCGAGCGTCTCATGGACTGGGTCCGCTCGGACCTGATTTGGTACGCCGGCAGTTTCACGGTGCATTTGCTGCTGCTTTCGCTGGTGCTGCTGCTTCCGACGGCGATCCCCGCCACGCAAAGCGATACGCCGTTGCTTGAGTCCAAGGCGCAGGACGAAGACAAAAAGGAGCCGCAAAAGTTCGACGATTTCAAGCTGCCCGATTCGCCGGACACGCCGCCGAAGGAATTGATTGTCGATCCTAATGTGCAACCGCTGAAGCAGGATGCGCAAGAAGCCGAGATCAACGACAAAAGCGAGATTTACCAGCACAAAGGCCACGGTGAGCTGCAGAGTGCCGACGCGCCCGTCAGTGGCGCGGGAGCGGTAGGGATTGGCGAAGGTCCCAAGCTGAACGGCCACTTGGGACTCGGCGCACAAAAGGGCGATCCCAATGGTTCGGGCTTCGGCAATCGGGGCAGCGGTCAACGCAAGAGGGCGGTCGCCCTAGGCGGCGGCACGCAGCTTACCGAGCGCGCCGTGACTGCCGCGCTGATTTGGCTGGCCAACCACCAAAACTACGCCAACGGCAACTGGAGTCTGCAGAAGTTCACCGAACAGTGCAAGCCAGGAGACAAGAGCTGCACCGGGCAAGGCATGTTTCTCCCTTGGGGAGACGCGGGCGCCACCGCGATGGGGCTGCTTCCCTTCCTTGCCGCCGGCCAGACCCACAAGTCCAAGGGGCCCTATAAAGACCACATTACTAAGGGCATCGGCTGGCTGCTGCGAAACCAGCAACCCGATGGCAACCTGGCCAAGGACTCGAAGGCACAAATGATGTATTCGCATGGTCTGGCGACCATCGCCCTGTCGGAGGCTTACGGCCTCAGTGGCGACAAGCAGGTGGGGCAGGCCGCACAGAAAGCAGTCGACTTCATCCTCGCGGCCCAGAACAAGGAGGATGGAGGCTGGCGCTACAATCCGGGCGACCACGGCGACACCTCGGTCGTCGGCTGGCAGTTGATGGCCCTGAAGAGCGCCCACATGGCCGGCCTCTCGATTCCCAGCGAAGCATTCCACCAGACAAGCAAATGGCTCGATTCGGTGGCCGTTCACGACGGTACGGAATACTCCTACCAGCCCGGCGTTGCCCCGGTGAACACAATGACCTCGGTGGGGCTGCTCTGCCGCCAATACCTCGGCGCAAACAAGACAACCCGATGCTGGTCGGCGGCGTTGACTTTCTCATGAAGAATTTGCCGGAATTGAACGAGAAGAACATCTACTACTGGTACTACGCCACGCAAGTGCTGCGGAACATGAACGACAGCGACTGGGACAAATGGAACCGGAAGATGCGCAGGATCCTGGTGGACACGCAATCCCGCGCGGATAACTGCTCCCACGGAAGCTGGGACCCGGACCGGGACTACTGGGGGCACCACGGCGGACGCTTGATGCAGACCTCGCTGTCGTGCCTGACCTTGGAAATCTACTATCGCTATCTGCCGCTCTTCAAGGCCGACGTTGGGCCCGGCGATGGCGGCAACGCCGGCAAGGAGGCCAAGGGCGACGGCGCAAAGCAACCAAGAAAGGGCGACGGGACCGATTCTGGTAAGCAGGGCAAGAAGGCCGCGGCGAAAACTGATGCCGGCAAGAAGACTACTGACGGGAGCGACAAGGACGGCGCTAAACAGGCCAAGAAGGCCGTGGAAGGGGAATCGAGCTTTCTCTATCCCATTCAGCGTATATCTTCAGTGCCTGCCGCGATCACGCGCGTCACCTCCGCGGCGCTAGTGAGGCCGTTAGCCAGAGCCCGCAGGCAGTTTTCGTGGAGATCGATCATTCCCAATTCCACGGCCTTCTTTTGCATTTCCAACGCGACAACTCGATCATTGATCATGCGGCGGACCTCGGGCGAAGCACACAGGACTTCGGCGACGGCCATCCGCCCCGTATAACCGTCGTGGGAACAGTGCTCGCACCCTTTGGCAATGTAGATTTGTTCGACGTGCGCGGCATCCAACCAGGGACGATCGTCCTCCAGCGCCAAAGGCAAACTCGACAGGTCTTGCGGCGCCTTGCAGCGGTCGCACAGCCTGCGAACCAGACGTTGCGAGACCGCGCCCAGGAGGCTGCTGGCCAGGAAACGGGGGTGAACGCCGTAACACAGCATCGTGTCGATGCACCCTGCAGCGAATGCGGCGTGGATCGTCGCCAACACGAGGTGGCCGCTGTTGGCAGCGCGCACGGCCGTCTCGGCCGTCGTCGCGTCGCGAATCTCCCCGATCATGACGACGTCGGGCGCCTGCCGCAGTACGCTGCGGAGCAAGACGGGGAAATCGAGATCGTATTCCGGGTGGACCTGCGACTGGCGGATGCCGGGCATTTCCCGCTCGATGGGATCCTCGATCGTGATGATGCGGCAATGCCCGTCGTTGAGATAGTGCAGGCATCCGTACAAAGTCGTCGATTTGCCCGCTCCGGTTGGACCCGTCACTAGTAGCAGACCGTTGGGGCGGTTCAGCAGGTTGCGAAGGCTCTCGAGGGATTCCTTGCTGAAACCCAACTCGGAGAGGCGCGGCGTGCCCGTCCCGCATTGCAGGATCCGGACAGTCATTTCTTCGCCCCACAAGGTGGGCATCGTGTTGATGCGGAGGTCGATCCTGTGCGCGGAAGGGAGAATGTACGTCCATCGTCCGTCGGCCGGCAATTGTTTTTGAGCGAACTTCATTCCGGCCATCGCTTTGAGATGGCCGATGAGGCGGAGTCCCTCATCGGGGGCGACGTCGCAGACGCGGCGCACGACACCCTGCTGTCGGACGGCGACCCAGGCCGCGTCGCGGCCGAGGCAAAAGAACAAGTCGCTTGCCTTTATCCGCACGGCCCACTGGATCATGCTGGCCATCGCCTGTTCGGCAGGGACCCCCTGCAACATGCGTGGATCGAGTATAGCATGGTCGTTCATTTCTTCGCCCCCGCGGCTTTGGCATCCGACGACCCGCCGGGCGGGTGCCCCGCGGCCGTCGCCCAACCGTCGGCAGAGGCCGGATTCGGCAGCGGGACGCGCTCCCCGGGCGCCGACTGCGCAACGGGCGCTGCGCGTTGGCGAGCCACTTGAATAGTTGCCTGAATCGCAAGTCCTTCAGCCGCAACGGTTCGCGGGTCGTCAGCTTGCGGAGATTGTCAAAATCCGCGCCGTGCAGGCCGACCGGGAACAGCGAAAACGCCTTGGTGGTTTCGCCGTGCCGTATGCGCCCGGCCGCCGAATGCCACAGGTCCGTCGGCGGGCTTGCGGAGATCAGAAAAACCCAGGGCCGATGGAAAGGGATCTGTTCAGTCCAATAAAATTGCTTGTGGTCCTGCAGCAAATCGATACCTTGGTGGATGGCCTCGCCCAATGGCGTATCGCCGCTGGCGGTCAGTTGCGGCGGAGAAAATCCATCGGCAGTGGTGAAGTCGCAAAGCGTGTCCACCTGGCCGCCGAAGCTCACCACGGCCAGATCGATTTGCTGGGCGACCGCCGCCTGGCCCGCCAAACCGTTCTTGTAGGCGACCAGACCTGCGTTGAGCTCTTCGATCGGTTTACCTGATGTCGCACTGGATACATCCAGTAGGAGGATACATGGTACGCGGGCCGGAATTCTGCCGGACGAACCGGAGGCGTCGCGCGGCGTCTGGCTGGTTCGTTCCACTTATAACTCGCTCACACTTGCCTTCAATCAAACTTTCCTGCGGGCCTCACAACCGCGAATCATCAGCAATCGACTGTGGTTTTGGTGTTTTCCGCCAAGCCAAGTGCTTTGCGTCCCATGATTGAAATCCTATGATCGCGTCTTGTATGGCATAACGTAGTTTAGCATAATGAACAACCGACAGCCTAACAACAGGGAGCCTTGAGCGAGCAATGGAACAAACGCCCTTTCGCGATGCGACTTTTGCCGAGAATCCGGAGCCGCGTGTGCCGTGCGTCTTGCTTTTGGACTTGTCGGGCTCGATGGCGGGCGCGGCAATTGCAGAGCTCAACACGGGTCTGGATGTGTACCGGAACTCGCTGAGGAGCGATAGTCTCGCCGCGTCGCGCGTGGAAGTGGCGATCGTCAAGTTCGGCGGCAGCGTGGCGGTGCTGTCGGACTTCGCGACCGTTGCCGAGTTTCAACTGCCCGTGTTGACACCTGGCGGCGAGACCCCGATGGGCGCGGCCGTCAACTCGGCGATTGACATGGTGCAGAAGCGCAAGTCGGTGTATCGGGCCAACGGAATCGGATTCTACCGGCCGTGGATCTTCCTCATCACCGATGGAGCGCCGACGGACGACTGGCATGCCGCCGCCGAACGTGTGAAACAAGGCGAAGCGAGCAAGGCATTTTCGTTCTTTGCCGTGGGGGTCGAAGGCGCCGACTTCAAGGTCCTCGGCCAACTTTCGACGCGCACGCCGCTGCGATTGAAAGGGTTGCAATTCAGCGAGCTTTTCCGTTGGCTATCCAACTCGCAACAGTCGGTGTCGCGCTCGGCGCCGGGCGACGAAGTGCCTTTGAAGAACCCGGCTGGTCCCGACGGCTGGGCCGCCGTATAGCGTCGCCGGAACAGGTAACCAGATCCGTCAACCTGCCCTTATGCAGGCCATAGAGGCGTCATCATGTGGAAGGTCCTCGCAGAAAGAGCCGCGGGTTCGTGCCATCGCCGCGCCGGCGATCCTTGCCAGGACTTCTGCACGGTCGCCGAACTGGAGCTAGCCGCCGAAAACGTACTGGTCCTTGTCGCCGCGGACGGCGCAGGCAGCGCCGACTTCAGCGAGGCCGGTTCGCACTGCGTCTGCGACACGATCTCCGTTTTGATCAGCCAGTGGCTCCGAAGGTCCGATCACCTCGACGAGGTCACAGCCGAGCTGGCGGCAACTTGGCTGCGATCGCTGCGAGAGAAATTGGCGGCCGAGGCGCTGGCGCGGGAGGTTGACGTCCGCCAACTGGCCAGTACGATGCTGTGCGGCGTCGTCGGAGAATCGGCAGCGGCGTTTTTCCAGATCGGCGACGGCGCCATCGTTACGCGACTCGTCAACGGCTACGAGCACGTCTTCTGGCCGCGTGAGGGCGAATATGTGAATCTCACCGATTTCGTTACCGATGCGGCGGCCGAACGCGTCATGTCGTTCCAGTGGTATCCCGCCCGGATCGACGAAGTGGCCCTCTTCACCGACGGCTTGCAGCGCTTGGCCCTGGATTTCAAATCCGGCCGAGTCCACGAGCCGTTCTTCGCACACATGTTCAAGCCGCTGCGGACAAGCTCTGATTGGGCCGCCTTGTCCCTGGCGCTTCGCGGCTTCTTGGAAAGCCCGGAAGTAGACTCGCGTACGGACGACGACAAGACCTTGATCCTGGCAACCCGGCTTGGCGACGATGGGAGATCACTTTGACACGCTCGGCAGACCGGTGGTTCTAGGCCCGCAACTCGGCTGCGGCGGGGAAGGGTCCGTATTCGCACTCCGCGACGACGAGCGGCATGTCGTCAAGATCTATCACAGAGCGATCTCGCCGGAGAAGACCGACAAGCTGAAGGCAATGGTCAAATTGGCATCGCCGGACCTGTCGAAGTTCGCCGCCTGGCCGGCCAGCACCGTCCACGCGGGACGGAACGGGCCGGTGGTGGGCGTCGTGCTGCCCCGCGTCCACGGACATCGGCCGATCCAAAACCTCTACAGTCCGGCGCATCGCCGCGTGGACTACCCGGACAAGGACTGGTCGTTCCTGCTCCACGTATGCTTGAACTGCGCGGCGGCCTTCGATTCGATCCATTGCCGGTCGCACGTGATCGGCGACGTCAATCAGGGCAACCTGCTCGTTTCCGCGCAAGGCACGGTCTGCTTCATTGATTGCGACTCGTTCCAATTCTGTTGCGACGGCCGCTGGTTTACGTGCGACGTCGGCGTCGCGCACTTCGTGCCCCCGGAGTTGCAGGGCAATTCGCTGCGCGGGGTCCACCGCACGCCGAACCACGACAACTTCGGTCTGGCGGTGCTCCTGTTTCACCTCCTCTTTCTCGGCCGGCATCCCTTCGCCGGTTGCTATGCCGGCGCCGACCACATGACGATCGAGCGCGCGATCCAGGAGTTTCGTTTTGCTTTCGGCCGCAACTCGCAGGCGTGGCAGATGGCGCCGCCGCCGGACACGCTGGCTATCGAACAGATCGCGCCGCCGCTGGCGCCGCTTTTTGAGCGCGCGTTCCAACGCGGCTCCGAGGCCCCCGATGGACGACCGTCGGCCAAACAATGGTACGATGCGCGTAAAGACGTTGCGCGGCCAGATCCGCAACTGCTCTGCCGACGAGGGCCACCGCTACGCGGGCATGCTTAAGACTTGCCCCTGGTGTACGATCGTGAAGCGGAACGGCGTGAACTTTTTCGCTTCCGTGACTATATATCGGATGACGACGGGCGCGCTGGAGGTCTCAGCCGAGATGGAACGCGCGGCGAGTCGGATCCTGGCGGTCAAGCGACCGCCAAGCGTGTTTCCCGAGGTTCCGCTGCCGGTCGCTCCGCCAAAGTCGACCCCGCTGCCGCCCGCTCTGGAATCGATATGCATCGTGCGGAACGTCGTCCGTGCGGTCGCGCTGGTGAGTATACTCCTCGCCCCGATAACCGCGCCCCTTGGATGGCCGCTTTTCTTTACCGCGCCGCTACTCGTGGCATCCGTCGTAATTTGGATCGGGCTGGCGAAACTTACCGCGCTGGGCGAGGAAAAGGCGCGGCGCTGCTTGCGCTGCCGCACCCACCGCATGGAACTGCGCCAGTTGCTGACCGACTGGCGGAACATGGCCTTTCACTACGGCTCGCAATTCGACGACGCCAGAATGGCGCTCATTGACACCGCCGGCCAAGCGAAGGGCCTCAAAGACGCTTACGGTGCGCAGTACGCGGAGCTGGAGCGCAACAAGGTCGATCGGCAACGAATTCGATATTTGCAAGGCGCGATCCTCGGCGACGCCCATATCGGCGGCATCGACGAGAGGTTGGTGACGGAACTCGCCTACTACGGCATCGAGACGGCCTACGACATTGATCTTGCGCGGCTTCACGCGCCGGGCGTGTTACTCAAGCCGAGATCGACGCGCTCGTCGCATGGCGACGGAGTACGGAAGTCGCGTTTCGCTACAACCCTTCGAATGGCGTGCCGGAGGCCGACCGGCAAGCCTTGGCACAGAAGTTCGTGCGGATGCGTCAAGACTCGGAACAAAGGCTTGCCGCGGGAGCCGCCGAATTAGAAGACATTACTAAAGACGCCAAGCGGGTACTGAGGGACATCGAACGTCGCTACCGGGACGCACTGGTTGCGGAAGTCCAGGCTGAAGCGGATTATCGTGCCGTCAGGTAGTTTGACGGTGCAAGAGTTGATTTTCCCGCAAAGGCAGGGTAGTATCGTAGTGGCGGCGCTCGACGTGATTCGTTAGCGTGCGCCAGGGGTTGAAATACGGTGAACGAGGTTCATTTGCTAGAGGCATGAGGCTAGTTTGCGCATTCCTGGTTATCGTCGCGGCCTCGACGGCCGCCGCCCGCGCCGCGGGCAAAGACGAGGACATGGACTTTCTGCACCGCATGGTGAGGGAAGGTTTTGCCGACATCGCAGTCGATTATCTCCGCGATCTGAAGATCAATCCGGCGGGTGCCTCGCCTTCGATCATGCGGGTTTGGGACTTGGAAATGTCCAAATCCCTGCGGGCGCAGGCGCAGTTCGGGAGTTACAACGCGGCCCAAGCCAAACAGCTCTTGGGCGAGTCCAAGGCGCTGTTGGAGCAGTTTGTCAAGAACAACCCAAACCTCCCCGAGGCGATTCAAGCCGCCGCCGAATGGACCAAGGAACAAGCGAACGATGCACAGTACGCCCTATACCGCGCGCTGGCGCTGACCGACAAGGCCAACCGCGAGGCGGCTCTGGCCAAAGTCCGCGAATCCTTCGAGAAGGTCCGCAACAGCTTCGAGAGGGCGCGCGACGCGGCGCTTGCGGTCCAGGCCACGCTTACCTATCGGGCGTCGGGAAGACAGAAACAGGAGGCCTGCTTGCAGGTGGCCGAGAGCCGGCTCAATCTTGCCGAAGTAGACTTCGATCTGGCATTGGCGCAGCCGACCAAAAAAGAGCGCGACGCGCGGTTTGGAAAAGTTGCCAAAGAATTCGAGAACATCTATCGCGAGTACAACGAAGACCAGGAGAATTACGTCGCCGTGGAAGCCCACTACGGCAGCGCACGCATCTTGCAGGAATTAGGCCGCAACGACGAGGCCCGGGACTGTTACCAGGAAGTCCTGGCCAACGACACGACCGACGTACCCGACGCCACGTTGGGCGAGAAGCAGCCCGTTATCCGCCGTGCGGCGGCTAACCAGGCGCCGGATTGGAGCGACAAGTTCTACTCCGATGTCGAGCGGCACTATCTCAAGGTGCTCTACGCGGTGGACCGCGACGGGGAAAACGGCTACTACAGGGAGTTTGACCGGTGGCGCAAGCTGCACGCGTCGAACCGGGAGAAATGCGCCGAGTTCCAGGGGTTGACGCTGGACTGGGCGCGGCACTTGATTGACGCAGTGAAAGACGCGAAATCGGATGTAAAGAAGCAGGAATACAAGCGGCAGGCTCTGCGGATGCTGGACGAGGTAGTGAAGGTTCCGAGCCCCTACCAGGCGGACGCCGTTGAACTCCGGCGGCAGCTCAACCCCAAGGCGGCGGCGGAAGACCTCTTCGGCGAATTGCTGATCGATGCCGACAAAGCGGCGGCAAGCAAAGACTGGACCAAGGCCGCGGAGCTCTTTGGCAGGGCCCTGGCGGCCGCCACGCCCAAGACCGACAAGACGCGCGTGGCGGAGGCCCGCAACGCCTATGTCGCCTGCGTCCACAATCAGGCCGTCGATCTCTACAACAGAAAGCGCCTCGACGAGGCGGTGGAGACGATTGTGAAGCTGCTTGGCGTTCCTGAAAACCGCCGCACCGCGGCGGCGCCTCCTGCGGCGCTGTTTGCCCTGAGGGTCTTGTACAGCCAGCTCCACTCGCCGCCCTTTGCCAAAGAAGAAGACAAGCAGGCGAACGAAAAGATGATGGCACGGGTCGCAGCCTTTGCGCGGCACATCATCGACATCCGCGAATGGACGGCGAAGGAAGAGGCCGATTCCGCGCGGATCATTCTCATGCAGGTGGCGCTTGCCAAGTGCGATGCCGCCGAGCTTCGCTCGCGCGAATCCGAAGCGGTGGCCGCCGCGGCGAAAGCCAGGTTCGCCGGCGCCAAGGACAAAAACGGCCCTGGGGCCAAAACCGGCGCGGCGGCAGCCGCCAAAGCCGAGGCAGACGCCAGGGCGGCCGCCAGTGAGGCCGGGGCCGAACTCGCCGAGGCCGACCGCGTCTTCAAGGAAATCAACCCGGATTCCCAAAAGTATCCCGAGGCCCTCATGGTCCTTGGCGCGAAGCACTGGTACAAATACCGCGTCGCCAAGAGAGCCTGGGAAGACAAGCATCCGAAAGACCCGCCGGACAAGGCTGCGAAGGCCTCGCTGGACGACGATCGCAAACAAGCCTTGAAGTATACGCAGGAAGCCGTCGTGCGCTTGGCCGGGAAGCACAACAAGGACGCACCGATGGCCGACGAACTTCGCGAAGCCAAGGTCTTCTTGGCCGAGTTGTTCCTCGAGGGCAACAAGGCCAAGACGGCCACGGGCCATTACAAGGAACTATTGGACGATATCCTGGCCGACCCGGCGGTGAAGTTTTCTGACGCCACCGCGCTGCGTATCTTCAACGGCGCCGAGCAGGCCTTCATGCAGTTGGGCGACCTGCAAAGTGCTTCTGCCGCAGGCATGATGCTTTTGCAACGCGGCCCCGATGTTGACGATGTCAACACGTCGATCATTAACTTCGTCAAACGGCTGCAGCAGTTGCGCAAGCAGGGTCCGGCGGAGGATGAAGCGGCCCGCGAACCCGTTGATCCCCAAGACATCGCCGATCTCGAGGGAAAAATCCTGATCGGCCTGGCGAAACGCCAAAATGTCGGCGGCAAGGACCAATTGGCCAACAACCTGGTGTGGGTCGCCAAGAGCCTTAGCCAATTAGGCACGGACGACGCCGACGCCGCGGCCACGGAACTTGTCAAGAAGATCATTGACAGGGCACAGAACGACGACGAATTCGACAAGCAAGTCGGCAAGTACATGTCCTACCTCCGCTCGCTGTCGTTCAGCTTGGATGCGAAGCACGGAGATTACGAGAAGGCCAACAACGAAGTCAAGGCGCTGATCCAGAATAATCCCCGCGTCTCTGGCGCCGCAGATGTCCCAGCGCAGATCCTCACGGAATGGGCCGCCAAGGAACCGGCAAAATACGCCGACGCCATCAACGCCTGGAAGCTGCTCTGCTTCAAGCTGGAGCGGGCCGCGATTGTGAAACAGGTCGTCAAGCAGGGAAAGGTTGTCAAGGAGGAAGAAAAGAGGCCGGAATACTACGAGGCGGTTTACCAGCGATCGCTATGCTGTCTCAAGTCCTACGAGAAGACCCACGACGTGCAAACGGTGCGCGACGGCCTCGAATTCCTCAAGCCCGTGCTGGACTTCGACCCCAAGCTGCAAGGCAAGGAGCGGGACCGCGAGTTGGTCTACAAATACTATCAGCTCGCGGGCAAACTGGCCGACTGCCTGAACGTGCCGCGGCCGCAACCGCCGAAGCAGTGATCTACGGCGCTTCTGCGAAGCCCCACGGCTGGCCGCTGCCGACCCAGCGCTGCGGGTAGAACGGGTAGTTCGACGCCCAGTACGGCCCGTAATCGCCGTTAAAGGGATCGGTATTCACGTTGGGCCGCGTGTTGGAGATGCCGAACCACCGCTGCGATTCCAGACGACGCGTGCGCTGCTCGGCGCGGGCGACCGCCGCGCGGCGAACCGATTCCTCTTGGGCCTGCGATTGCAGCAGGTGCAGCTCGTGGGCCCGCGCTTCGGCAGACATCTGCATTTCTCCGGGCGAGCTTGCCGAGGGAGCAGTGCGCGGCGCGGTGGGCGCTGGCAGCGCAAGGTCCGCGTCATTTCCGGGCGCAGCGATCGAAGGCGCCGCCGGCGCCGCGCGGCGGCTATCGGCCGGGCCGGCGGGCGGTTGTGCCCGTGCAATCGCGGTCAACGCAAAAGGAACGACGCACGCCACGATCACCAGCCGCTTCATCAGTAAGCTCCTTGGTATGAATGCAAAACACGCTTACACCAGATGAATCGGCGACTTCAAGCACGCGGGTTTAGGCGGAGTTTTTGGAATGTAACGGCGGCGCGGGCGTTCGGGCAAGATGCGGCGGACAGCAAACCTACGGACTTGCAAGCGGATCGTCGGTCAGCATGAGCCGGTCGATGAGCGTGCCCGACTGCCGGGTCTGAAGCGAGATGCGGCAGATGCCTTTGGGCAGTTCCAGCGGCAGCGGCGAGCTACCGGCGATTTCCAGCCGCTTCCACTTCCAAGCGGCAGGTGAACGCAGTAGCCACTCCGCCGGGCGGATTACCGCGCCGTCCTCGCCCGTGACGCGGACCTCAAACTTGCCGTGCTTGTCGTCGGCCGAGCTGCGCGGGCCCACAGCCAATAGCGTCCGGACTTCTCGACGTTCAGCGTCCAAAGCGCGATTCCGCTCGGCTCGCCCGTATCAGAATGTTCCTGGCCTACGCAGCGGCGCCCGGACGCGGCCGCGTCGTCGACCACTTCCATGCCGGGCAGGATCAGTCCCGACTCGGCCTCCCAGTAAACGGGCTTGCCTACAGGGACGGCGACGCAACTCAGCGGTCCGTCATTTGGCGGGCAAGAACAAAGCGGCTCGACGGCCGTCAACAGCGGCCGGCCGACCTCGCGGCCATCGATTTCCAGCACGCCCTGGTACGGTTGCGGCACCAGATGCACTTTCGCCGAGGCGTCCCAGGGTGCGTCGGCCGCGATCGACAAGGCACCGTCTTTGCCCGACAGTTCAATTTCGATCCGCTTGCCTAGCTTTTCCTTGACGCTGACGCTCGTCGCGTCGAATTGCTTCTGCCAAGCGTCGAATTTGGCGCCGTCCAATTCGCTGCCGACGCGGACCCAAATGGCAGCAGTGGCGACCGGGCTGTTGGCGTCGCCGGTTTCAAAATCCGCGCGGCGCCATGGTCGATGCTCAACCGAAGGCAATTCGAGTTGTTCCGATCGTCGATGAAGTCCACACCGGGACTTTCTTTGCCGCGCCGCCGCACCCACGGCACGACGACGCCCACGGCCGATTTTCCGTAGCGCAATACCAAGTGGCCCGACACAGCCAACCGATGAACGGGCTTCTCGATGGTCCCTTCGGGCAACTTGAAATGGTCGCCGTTGAGCCACATTTCGTCGGGCCGCCGAAATACAAAATGGCTTTGCGCGCGTCACCTCCTTTCTTGCCAAGTCCCGCGGGCGATAAACCACTAACCCAAGCGCGTTGCACGACCTTTGCGCCCCAGCCCAGAAGGGCTGCATGTGCAGGGCCTTCAAGTGCCGCGCGGAACCGGTCTCGAATTTGGCCTTGCCGTAGGGGTCATCACGGCCGTCAGGGATGAAGTAACACCGCGGCAATTTGCGGCTGCCCGGCAAATCGACCACGAGCGTCGAGTCCTGGGTTCCGTAGGCGGCCCCGCAGCATGACAGGCGCAATGTCCGGATAGATCATCTGCGTCCGGCTCTCGGCCGGCAGGAACCCCCAATGCTGGCGGACCAGCCGCGGAAGCTGCTGCCGGGCCATCTCGGCCAATTGCGGCGGCGGATTCCACTGGTCGCTCCACGGCTCGGCACGCTCCGCACCGTCCGCAATGCCCGTACCCAGCCAGCCGTGGACCCAAAAGTGCCAGTCCAGCGCGCCCAGGCCGCGGAGGTAATCGTAGCTGCGGCTGTGGCAGCCGGAGAGCCGCTGTGCGGCCGGGAACCAGTTGGCGGCAATGTCGGTCCAGAAGAGCCGCAACAAGGCTCCGGCCTGGTTACGCTGCCGCTCGTGCAGCGCGTAGCAGCGGATAAGCAGCAGGCCATTCAGATCGGTGCCGTAGTAGGTCGGGCTGCAAAACTCGTGGACGCCCAGCACCGCCGTCAGTGAGCAAAGCGCATCGAGGCGGCGATAGCCTTCCTCGGTTGCTTCCATGCGATGCAATCGCTCGCCCAGCACGATCAGATTGCCGGCGTTCAGGATGGCGATATTCGTATAGTCGGTGGGCACACGGTGCCGCCGGCAGCCTTCCATGCCCAGCCGGAGGAAATCGGCCAATTCCTCACGGGACTTGTCGGCGAGCCAATCACGGTGTCGGATGTCGATCAAGAGCGCGTCGTGCATGACGAATTCGACGGCGTTGGTATCCGTCACGCCCGCGTCGCGCCAGTACCAGCGGAAGTTGCCCCAGTTCTTGCTCTTGGAATCCTGGTCTTGCATCCGCCGCGACAACGCCAAGAGCGGTTCCACGCGCTCGCGATGCGCGCGGGCCTCGCAGAGCGTGAGCGCATAGCCGACGAGCCAGCGGCAGGTCAAGGTGGGCTTCAGTTCGCCTTTAGCGATCTGGCGCCAGACAATCTCGCCCTTCTCAACGGCAGATTGGAGTGCCGCGCGTCGCGCCGCCACGTTCGGGCTGTCGGCGCGGACCGCACATTGCTGCGCGGTTATTAATGCCAACGATGCCGCAATCGCGAAACATGGCTTCACGCTAAGCCTCATAGATGATTTTATCGCGAATCCTTTAGCCTCGCCCGCACCAGCTCCGGCAAATACTTGACCGGCACGCTTCCCAGCTCCAGCACGGCCTCGTGATACCGCGCCAGGTCGAAATTGTCGCCCAGCTCGCGCTGCACACTCTCGCGGAGCCGACACATTGCCGTGCGGCCGACGAAATAGGTCGAAAGCTGGCACGACGTCTGCTTCGCGCGGATCACCTTCAAACGGGCTTCGCCTTCGGACTGGTAGCCGTCCGCCACCATCAGCCGCATCGCTTCGTCATCCGTCATCTCGCCGCAGTGCATTTTTTGGTCGAGGATGGCGTTTATCAGCGGGCGGAGGCGGAACTTCAACTGCATCAGCCGCAGGGCCAGGTTGCCGCCGCCGTAGCCTTGGTCCAGCATCATCTGTTCACAATAGACGGCCCAGCCTTCGATGTAGGCGCCCGAGCCGTGTACGCGGCGGATGAGCGACGGATTGCGGTTGGCGTAGTCGATTTGCACGTAGTGGCCCGGATAGGCCTCGTGGATCGTCAGCACCTGGAGCATGTGGCTGTTGTATTCCTCCAGCAGGCTTTTGACCCGCGCGGCGTCCCAGTCCTTGGGCGGCGGGCTGACGGCGTAAAAACCCCGCGCGGCGGCGTCCAGCGGCGGCGCGGACTCCATGTAGGCCGTCGAGTTGCCCCGTTTGAACTCCGGCATTTCAATCACCTCGCAGCGGTCCGGATCGGGCAGCCGCAGAATCTTCCGCTCGCGGATGAAGCGGCGGATGCGATCGACCGTTGCGCGGGCATCGCGGGTGAGGTCTTCCGGCCGGCCGTGCTCCTGCTGCACCGCCGCGATCACGTCGCGGACCGTCGCCCGGTGGCCGGCCGCATCGTCCGCCGGCAACGGCCGCAGCGGATAGTAGCGTCCCCAAAGCTGCCGGGCAATAACGTAAAGCTCGCCCTGCACGCGGACCAGATCGGCCTCGGCGGCCTTCAGGATTTCATCCGCGCTCAATCCGGCGTCAAGCTCCAGATCGAGCTTCTTGACGAACTTCTCCTTGCCCAGCCTCCAATCGCCGTCGGCCCGCGGGAGGATGGTCTTTTCGAGAAACTCCTGGTAGTCCTTGAGGCAGGTCGCCACTTCGTCCGCGGCCTTCTTCAACTCCTCTTTTTGTGGCGTCTCCCCGACTTGCTCAAAGATTTCGCTCTGGTAGAAAGCGATCGAGCCGCGATTCTGGGCAATGGCCGTTTCCACGACCACGCGCGGCGGGCGGGTGAGGTTCTCGCGCGCGGCGGCGACTACGCGGGGAATCTGCCGCATCCGCGCGATGGCGTTGGCAATGTTCTTCTCCTTGGGCAGCGTCGATTGGTTCAGCAGAAGGTAGACGCTGCCGTTGATGTATTCCGTGTAAAGCCGCGGATCGTGCTCGAAGGGTCGCGTATTTTCGTTGATCCAGATCGACGTCTCCAACTCGTGCCGGAGGATTTCGTAATCGACCTGCCCGGCACGGGAAAGGTGATCGTATCGGACCTCGCGCGGCAATTCGGCGAGTGCATGGCGGATGCGCTCCATCCATTTCGCCCGCGAGGCAGCGGAAAGGTCGTCCAAGCGGTCGTCGAAGCGGTGGTCGCCGAGCGTTGTAGCGTAGAGCGGCTCCTGCTGAAATACTTCGTCCAGGTAGCGGCGGTGGAACGAGTCCAAGTTGGCATCTTCGTTGGCGGCGAAGGCAGAGGTCGATGTCATTACAGCCACGAGCATTCCCACGATTAGGTTTTTCATCTCTTATCCTTCATCGTTGATCCTGCATCCCGCGTCGTTGGTGGGTCTGCGCTCGTTTTACTCGCTTGTCCCACCATTCGTCATCCTTGTACAATCGCCAGCACGTCTTCCAGCAGCAGCCCGTTAGTGGCCAGCGCCTGGCCGGAGCAAACCGTGCGGCGGCCTTGCCAATCGGTGAATGAGCCGCCCGCTTCCTCAATGATCGGAAGCATCGGCGCCAGGTCCCAAATCGCCGCCACGGGGTCGACCATCAACTCCGCGCGGCCTGTGGCGACCATCAAATAGCCGTAGCAATCGCCCCAAGTGCGGCTCAGCCTGGCGGTCGATTGCAGGCGAGCGTAGACCTCGCCGCGGTCGATCTCGTCGAAGCTCGCCGCGTCGCTGGTAAGAAAAAGACCGCTTGCCAACGGCGAAGTCTTGGAAACTTTTGCCGGGCGTTTCGGCCGCTGCCCTTGCACGTACCAGGCCCCCTGCCCTTTCGAAGCGTAGACGCATTCGTCCAGCGCGGGCATCTGGATGACGCCGGCCACCGGCTCGCCGTTGTGCTCGATGCCGATCAGCGTGCCATAGAGCGGCACGCCGTGGATGAACGACTTCGTGCCGTCGATTGGATCGACGATCCAGCGGAACGCGCTGTTGCCCGGCCGGTCGGTCGACTCCTCGCCAACCACGGCGTCGTGGGCGAAGGCGTCGGCGATGCGGTTGCGGAGGTGCTCCTCCGCGCGGCGGTCGGCGATGGTGACAGGCGTGTCGTCGCCCTTGAGTTCCACCTCCAGGTCTTCGCGGCGGAAGTAGTCCAGCGTCAGTTTGCCCGCCTCGCGCGCGATTTGCAGCGCCAGAACCAGTCGCGCAGTCAATTCATTCGATTCGGCGTTCATGGGAAGGAGCGGGGCGGGGAGTGTTAGACGGTAGGCCGGAACAAGCGCAGCGCAGTTCCGGCGATGCCCAGGTCGTCATTCAATCGCTGCCGGAACTGCGCTGCGCTTGTTCCGGCCTACGCGGATCGTGGCTCGATGTTTGCAACTCCTTGCTTTTTGCAAAGAAGCCGTGCCACACGAGCAACAACGCGCCGCAGACCAATAGGCTATCCGCAACGTTGAAATTTGGCCAGGGCCACTTGCCGAACATGACGAGAATCCAATCGCGCACGGCGTAAACGGGATCGCTCTTCCGGTGCATGCCGTTGGCGACGTGCCATGTCAGCCCCGGCAGACCGACGCGATCATACAGGTTTCCCAGGATGCCGGACATTATCCCTGACAGGGCGATAAGGAGCGGCCACTGCCGCGCCGCACCGGCCACGAATAGATACCAGGCAATTGCGACCGCCGCCGCGACGGAGAGCGCCGAGAAGAACCACGCCTTCCCCTGCCCCATGCCGAACAATGCGCCTTCATTCAAGCTGGTCTCAAAACCGAAGACGCCGTTGATAATCCAAATCGGGGCGCGAATGCCGGGCATTCCGAGCCACTCGAACATGAGGCGCTTCGTCGCCAAGTCCGCAGCCACGCCGGCGCCGGCAATGAGAAAAAAGGCTACGTATCGGTTGAGGGGAACCGCCGCCATGGCTGTCCTTATCTTGAAACTGCCATTCTAAATGACGGCCAAATTGGTGTCAAAGTGGCCTTACGGCCAATTGGGATGAGCCAAAAAGGGCTCGGCCGCATCTTCGCTTATGCGAATCTGTCGGGCGAGCATCCCCGGCTTTCTCTCGCAATTGGGCCGTTTCGACATCCGCCGAAGGGGATTTTCGCTGCATAGGCGTAGAATTGGGTAATTAGCCTTGGATCGCGCAAAATCCTTGACAGGAATTCAGGATTATGCATAATGAGAAGTGTATAACCTAAATGATTGGCCCCACAAACTGAGGCAGCGCCCGCAATCGGATCGATACACGTCCCGCACGTGAGGATGGTTATCCTTTCGATTGCATTCTCGAAGCATCCGTGAGTTTGCCAGCTAAGGCAGCAATTGTCGGCTGGCGACTTGTCCTTGTTGGGTGCGCGCGAATTCCCGTGCTTCCGGCACGCGGTAATCTGCCCGGTGGTCATTGCCCGGATTGGTTTATCGCTCGCTTTCCGCACGGGAGGGCGGATATCTGTCGACTCGATTTCGTACCTGATCTCCGGCAACCGTGGCCGGGGGGCTAGATCCATAATAGTGCTTACGAGTTGACTCGCCGATTGCTACCGTAGTTGGAGAAGACTACTATGAAACCGCGTTTTCCAGGCATCCCGTGCTCATTCGTTGCATTGCTGCTACTTGCGAGCGCCGCACCGGCCCTCGGTGTGACGTACACCTTCTCGAATCAGAATTCGCAGGCTGTGGTCACGCCGAGCTCCCAAGCCGGGATGCAGTCGTGGACCGTTGATGGAACCGATGACCTTGCGCAGCAGTGGTTCTGGTATGCGATCGGATCGGGGAGTCGCCAGCAGCCTCGATACGCTGGGCACCCCTGTGCTCACTCAAAGCACCGCCACCGTCGGTAATACTACGCTTGCCTTCTCCTATGCCGGTGTGGCGGGGCTTAGCGCCTCGGTAACTTATGTCTTGACCGGAGGGAACCCTGGAAGCGGCACCTCCGATATCCTTGAGCGCATCAGTCTCCATAACTCGACTGCCGGCAATATGGGATTGCACTTCTACGAATACTCGAATTTCCAATTGGGTGGTGTCGGCAACAACGTGCCCAACTACCTTACGTTCACCGACTCCAACGACGTCGAGCAGACGGCTCTGGTCAACGGCGGCTCAATGTCGCTCGTCGAATCGGTTACTGCGGACACGGGCATCATTCCGACACCAAACGAATGGCAAGGAGCGGCGTTTCCCACCCTCCTGAATTCGCTGAACAGCGGCGGCGCGGTCACGCTCAGCAGTACGCCATCGCTCGGCACGCAAATTGGCCCCGGAAACATGAGTTGGGCGTACGAATGGGACCCCACGCTTAGTCCGGGCCAAACGTTTACGATTACCAAGGACAAGAACATTGCCCAATCGCCAGCCCCAGAGCCTGGCACGTTGGCGCTCCTTGGCGCCAGTTCCGCGATCCTCTTGCGCCGGGTTTGGCGACGACGTCGATTGTCGAGCCTTCCGTAGCCTCATAGCCGAATGACGCCTCTACTGGGCGGCATGAATCAAAAGGCCGCGCTTCCGGAAAGCACGCATTTTGTGCATCTTGTCATTCCGACGGCCCGCATAATCGGAATTTCCGGCAAAGTTTGCCTTTCTTACTCAACTGCCGTCTCCGGCATAACCGATACTAACGTCACATACAGCACTCCGAAGGTGCGCGTAGGCGCACCTGCCCGGAGCATACTCCAATCCGTCACGGGAGTACTAGTGATGTTCAATCGAATCGGTGTTGTTTTAGGCGCACTACTGTTGTTTGCCGCCGGGAGTTCGACCGCCGCCTACGGTCAAGACCACGAACTCGAAGGGGCCGCCCTTTTCGAGCGGGCCGATGTCCGGCCCTACGACAATTGGGCCGAGCCGCGGAACGGGTTCTTTTTCAGCTTTGACGGTCTGTATTGGCATATCTCGCAGCCGTACAAGACCAGCATCGGCGACCCGAACCTGACGCCCACCGTCTTCACCGGCCCGAGCCTCGCGGAATCGTTCGTCGAGACAAACTCGCTCGATACCTCGGGCCCTTCCATTTGGAAGTGGGGCGATCGCACGGAGCTGGGCTACATCGACGGGCACCAGGGGTTCATGTTCACGGCCTTAAGCACCCAGAGTCAAACTCAGGAGACCTACGCCAACAACGCCTTCGTGGTCTTCAACGACCCGGCGCAAGGTCCCTTGGGCACACACCTCCTGGACACTATCCTGCAAAACGGCACCCCGGCGATACCGGCGACACCGACGACGCCGGCGGTGCCGGCGGTGCCCTCAATCATCGGTGAAACGCCGGTGAACTTCACCTCGATTTACGTGCAGAACAAATCTCGGCTGCAAGGGGTCGAAGCCCTCTACATCTATCGCATGGACGAGTTGTACCTCGGCGGCCAACTGGAATTCCTCGCCGGTGGACGGTACTTCGAACTAAAGGACCAGTTTTGGGTCGACGCCCGCGGCGGCAACCTGGGTGACAGCTTCTGGAACACCACCACGCACAACGAGATCGGCGGCCCGGAAATCGGCGCGCGGTTCCTCCAGCCCATCGGCCGCTTCGCCTTCAGCGTGGAAAGCCGCTTCACGGCCGGCATCAACGCGCAGGCCATCGGCCAGGACGGCTTGCTGGGTTCGGAATTGTTCTCGGGCATTCCGCAGCCTAATGGGATCTCTTTGATCAACGCGCCGCCGAAGCCGACACTAATGAGCGCCACCAGTTTTACGCACTCCACGCATTTCATCGAGTTTTCGCCGCTGGTCGAGTTGCGGGCCGAGGCACGCATGCAAATCACCAACGTGATCACCGTCAAGGCCGGCTACACAGGCATCTTTATCAACAACGTCGTCCGTGCCGCCGACATGATCAATTATACGGTGCCCACCATGGGCATCACGACGGCCAACAACGGGAACACGCAGCCGGTGTACATCCAGGGCCTGAACCTCGGCCTTGAAATCAATCGGTAGCAAGACGGCGCGGCGGTTCGCGGTAATGTCGCGCGACGCGGCCTCTTGCAGACCCGCGGCGGACGGGGTAGTCGATTCCACGGAGAAAGAACGGATTTCTTTCTGGTCGTGACGGACGTCGGGGCAGCAGACCCTCTGGGCTGCTGCCCCGATTGATTTTCTTGGCCGCGTCGTCGATCGCAAAACGAGCGACAGCGGCTACACGCCCACGGCGGCCACCGTCGCGTGCGGCGGCGCTACGCGGCTTTCCGCCCTTGCGGTGTCGAGACTCAATTGCATGGCCACGGACCAGCGGCCGTCGCGGTCGCCGGTCACGTACCAGTGCGGCAGCACGGCGGTCGATTGATGCACCAGCTCAAAACCGCCTTCGCTCTGGCTGACCGTCTCGATCGGGAATGTCCAGAAGTGCGTCGGCCGCGATGCGGTAAGCCCGACGTCGATGCCCAGCCACTCGTCGCAGAGATTGAGCCCCGCCGTCTCACCCAACTCGAGCCGGGCGCCGAGCTGGCCTAGCCGGTTGCCTTCGGCGTCGTGAAAATAGCGGTCGTCGGCCCCGGCGGGCAGTCCGGCAAAATTCATCTCCACCGCGAAGTGCAGCGTGCGGTCCTGCGGCAGGTTCTCCAGCAGGTAGGCGATCTGCAGTGTGGAGCTGCCGGCGTCCAGCGTCAGACCCTTGGTGATCCGTACCGGCACGCCGCAGGCTTGGCCCTCGCGTATCAATTGCACTTGGATGCGGGCGGGGGCTCCGCCTCGGCGGTCGCGGCGAATCTTGGCCTCGTAAACGGCCGATGCGAAGTCGCTCCGCACCTCGGCCTGACCAGACGCCACGGCGTCCAACGTTACCTCGTTGTCGAAAAAGAGATCGACCAGCGCCTTCCGCGGATATTTGTCGTACTGGATTCGCTGGTCCAGACCGGCCTGTTTGAAGACCACGCGGTCGTGGATGCTGGCGCACTGCCCGTTCTGCTGGTTCGCGCCGCCAAGCACCTTGCGATGATAAGCCTCCGGCTGCCGCGAAAGCGTGGCCAGAAGGTTGTGGCGGATCGAGCGGACGTCCAACTCGGCGAGCGTGCCGCCGCGGCTTGGCAAAACAAGCGCCATCATCCGGTCGTTGGTAAGGCAGATCTCCTGCCGCGCGTCGAAGTTGTAATCGTCGGCCGTGGCCTCGACCCAGGTCTGAGGCCGCCGGGCGACGCGATCGAGGATCTCGTCGGCCGCGATCAACGCGCGATAAACGGCGTTGCGCAGATGCGGCAAATAGATACCGCCGAACGCGCCGTGCCAGTGGCTGCAATTGCACTGCGCCCGGTAAAGCTCCGTGCGGGCCGCCTCGACAAGCTGCCCAGTGGCCCCGTCGTCGATGGCGTCCTGCAAGCGGCGGCTGACCATCATCATGCGGCAATACATCTCGTCCGCTTCCGGATACTTGATCTTGAAGTTCCGCCAGAACCCCCCGCGGACGAACTGCCGCAGCGCCGTCAGCCGGCTGTCGTCGTGCAGCTCGTGCGTGATCCGGTCGTACTCGACCAATTGCCCGGTCGGCAAGGACCATTCGGTCATTTCACGGTAGCTGCAATCAGGCAAATAGATCTTGCCCACCGGAGCGACGTTCTCGATCGCCTCCGACGGCGTTGTTACCTGCAGCCAACTCTGATTGGCGACCAGGGCGTCGAAGAACCGCACCAGCCAGCCGTCTTCGTAGACGTGCTTCTTCGTCTCCGGCCAGGTGCCGAACTTCTCGCCGTCGTCGCCGAAGAGGCAAATCGACCCGGCCCGCTGTTCGGAAAGCCGGGCGAGGTGCTCGATCGTCTCTTCCGGCGAGGCGAATGGGATCGTATACCGCAGCCGCTCGCTGCCGGGGAAGACGTTCAAAAGCCGGCCTTCGTCCTCGGTGACGAGATAGCCCTGCAACTGCGAGTCGGTCAGCCCTGCCATTTTGAAATGGAAGTCGTCCAGAATCGTGTACTCGATGCCGGCATCGACCAGATCGCGGGCGAACGACTGTTCCCAGATGCGCTCCGGCATCCACATGCCGCGGACCGTCGTGCCGAGCCGATTTTGCAGCCAGCGGCTGTACTTGCGGATTTGCCCGACGCGGTCGCGGCTGGGAATCATCGCCAGGATCGGCTCGAAGAAGGCCCCGCCGATGATCTCGATCCGGCCCTTGGCGGCCAAATCCGCCAACCGGTCCACATATTCAGGATGCGCCGCGTCGAGCCATTCCATCAGCGAGCCGCTCGTGTGCAGCGCGATCTTCAAACTCTCATAACGGCTGAAAACATCGAGAAAAGGCAGGTAACTGTCTTCATAGGCCTGCTGAAAGACATGCTCAAAGTTACCGACTGGCTGATGATTGTGGAGGGCGAGGACAAGGCGGATCGGGTTGGGCATTTTGGACTAAAGCGGCGAATTAGGCGACTTGGCGGAGCGGGACATTTTTGTTTATCGGCAGCTTCTTCCCACATTATCCAGCTTAGCTGGTCGGAAATCTCGCATAGGCGCGAACGGCAGCGTTAAGACAATATTTTACGGCAAGGCGGCGGCCGTCAAGTCCAGCATAACAGTTCCAGGCCGGACCGCAAACCGCATAAACTATCACGGGCGGGACTTGTCGGGGCCTTCGGTCGCTATATTTGCGCCGCAGGTTTTGAACCCGCGCCGGTCGTTCTCGCGTTCGCACGGCCCCGCCGCCCGACAGTTTAGTATGCCGGCCCGTAGAAGCAGCGTCTCGCCGCTTGAATACTGCGGCGGGACGCCGCATCTACGAACTTTCGGATCGGCTCTTATTGCACCGCCTTCGCGTTTTCGGTGCGTGGTGCAGTTTGTTCACTGTTGATGTAAGTCGTTGACGCATAAGGGTTTAGCGACAGCGCTCTGGGGCCGCCAAGCACACCCCCTGACGGCAGGGTTGGTGCAATAAGGGAAGTAGGTCCTTTCTGCCGGAATGGACTAAGGTGGCAAGCCATTTTGTGCGGGCTGGGGTGTCCATGAACCGTGAACGCAGTAGTCCATCTCGGCAAGAAGGACCTACCGGGGATAAAAAGATGCGCAGTGCGCAACGCCTTCGCGTTTTGCCGCGGCTGTTGCGCATCGGCGCCGTCGCCGTAAACTCTTGCCAACAAAGACTTTACGCGCACGGTCTCGATCAATCGGCTGGCCTCCTCAAGAGTTGTGTGTGTTGCGCATCTTGTTTTTCGCACCACTCGCGCTTGTCCGCAGCGTCGCATGCCACTGGCTTGCCCAGTGGTGCTTCACGGTCGAAGCTACTTACGCCTTCCAGCAGTACCTGTTTTTCCCAATCGGGCGGCGGCGGAGCCGCCGCCCGATTGGGAACGCTTGGCGCGACGGGCGCCGGTTTGTCGCTGCGAACATAAGTAACCACCGGGCGAGCCGGTGGTATTAGGCGTTCGGTGCTGCCCTGTGGGAGCGAATCCGCGAAAGCCGTCCGCTGCATTTCGGCGGCCGTCGCGGTCGAAATAATTTGCCGCATTTTGAACATCGGGTTTTCAGCCCGTTTTCGGCGGTTTCTCAACATTGAGCGAACCTTGAATGAACCTTGAAACGACCTTGACTGGACCTTGGACGAGCCTTGACTCAACCTTGAACGCGCCCAAGACCGACCCGACGACTCCGCCCTCGGGTGGTTCTTGCGCCGAGCGCGGCTGGGAGTGGGGAGTGGCAATTGGAGAGTGGGGAAGCGCCGGGCGGTTCGTCCCCCTCGCCAGCCGGGGGAAGGATGGGGAGAGGGCGTGCATTGCGTTCCCATTTTTCCATCATTCATTTTTCTGTCCGTGATCTTTCTGTCTTTGCCTCAGACTTCTTCCCACCTGCCACTTCTCACTCCCCACTTTTCACGCATTATACCACGCGTCTTATCTCGTGTAAACAGATATCGACAGTTATCGTTTGCCGGCCGCCGCAACTCCTTGCGCCGCAAGGGTTTAGATCGCTTGACGTTTGTTTGGGGAAATCGCCGCCGCTTTTTATCGTCCGGCGATTTTCGCATGACGTAAGTCCTTGATCGGCAACGACTTGGAGATTACTCGCGGCGGGGTGGCTTTGGGGGCTGTTTTCGCGGCCAAGGAAAAATCTTCTGCTCGGCGGATCGTAGCCCCGCGCCTTGAAACGGAGGGTTTTCGCGCCCCGATTCGGTTGGGACGTCGCACGGGCCTTCGGCCCGACCCCCCCGCACGGGCTTGTCCCGGTGGAGCGATGATTGACAAGTTACGCGCGGACCAAACCCCCCCTGCCCTCTGTCTGCCGCCCGGCCCGGCGAAGCCGGGCCGGGCGGCAGACGATGAGGGCTTAAGATAGCTGGCGGCGCTCGCGATAGCCGTTCAGTCATCATTCCGCCGACACGGGGTCGCCGGTGACGGTTGCGGAGCGTTCCCCCGATTCCCGCAGTTTCTTGCCGCCGGGCGCGTGCTAATTTATGTTGGACCGTGCCGGAAAGAGGAATGGCGACAATATCGTTCACCGCGAGTAATAATCTAGCCGCGTCCGCGTTTCGATCCCCGGTTGTGGCGGGGCACTGTCCGATTTGACTCGCCACCCCTAATTCCGTACAAAAAACAACCTCCACGGACATCGCCTCATGAATCGGACATTGCCTACCCCCTGGAAACCGACCAAAGCCCAGCTACTCGCCGCACGCAACAAGCTCGTCCCGGATCTCGTCGCGAAAAACCTGATCGTGCTCTTCGCCGGCATCAACCCCGGTCTCTACACGGCCGCTATCGGCCGCCACTTCGGCCGCCCCGGCAACCGCTTCTGGCCCGCCCTGCACGGTGGCGGCTTCACCCCGCGCCTCTTATCGCCTTTTGAAGAATCGCTCCTGCTGGACCTCAAATTCGGCATCACCAACATCGTCCAGCGCGCCACCGCCCGCGCCGACGAACTCAGCGACGACGAACTTCGCGCCGGCGGCCGGCGGCTGCAAGCCAAAGTCAGACGCTGGCGACCCACCGTCATCGCTTTCGTCGGCATCGGCCCCTACCGCGTCGTCTCCGGCATCAAAGACGCCCGCGTCGGCCTCCAAGAAGCTCCTTTCGGCGGCAGCCACGCCTGGGTCCTCCCGAACCCCAGCGGCATCAACGCCCACTATCAGCCCGCCGCGCTGGCACAACTCTTCAAAGAGCTACGCCTTTGGGCCGTTGCGGAGCACGAGCGGCGCTGAAATAATTGCCGCATCAACAGATTCGCCGCTGAGCGGAGTAACAGGTGGACATTCTGGTTTTTCGCGAGAGCCAGAATCTCCATTATTCTTCCCGACTTGTAAAGGAGATATAGGACGTGCCTGTAAACAGATCGGTTTTGGAACGGCTGAAACTTTCGGGCTACAAGTCGATCCGAGAGGCCGAAATCGAGTTCAGCAGACTCAACGTACTAATTGGCGCTAACGGATCGGGAAAGTCGAATCTCGTATCGTTCTTTGCTTTCCTCTCTGCGGCGCTAAATGAAAAGATGGATGCTTGTCTCGGACGGCATGGTGGGCCAAATGCATTGTTGTATTTCGGACCACAGCGGACGAACGAAATAGCCGTGGAGGCTACCGTTCGAACGAGGGAAGGAACGGGGGTCCTGCACCAGCGGCTCGGCTTCCGCGCCCCAGACAGTCTTTTCTATAGCGACCGTGCCGTAAAGGACTATCGAGAGGGCGAACCGCCTGAAA
Source organism: uncultured Planctomycetia bacterium (assembly GCA_963780045.1). Lineage (GTDB taxonomy): Bacteria > Planctomycetota > Planctomycetia > Pirellulales > Thermoguttaceae > JANXQG01. Next base: position 1,763,777 of record CAVZZZ010000001.1, read on the forward strand.
TGGTCATCAACGATGTGTGCTCGCTCGCCATGACGACGGGCGAAGAGCTACCCGATGAAACGATCTACTACGCCCTGAAGGAACGTGTTGCGACCTTCCATTTGGCCGATACGAGCTTGACCGCGCCCATCCGCACCGAGGGTTACATCGAGGACAACAAGCGACTCAACTCCAACGGCAGCAACTTGGCTGCCGTCTTATATCGCTACAAGAAGGCCGACGAAACAGCATACCGCCGCATCCGGTCCACGGTTCGCAAGATCGTGCCATCTTTCGACGATTTCGTCTTGGCACCCAGGGAATTAAATCCACGAAACATCCTTCTGAACTGGCGGCAGCTTGGCTGGGATTACTTATTCGGTCCTCATCAACTCTCAGACGCGGCCTTGCGGGCCATAGCGCTCATTACCGTCTTCCAGCAGCCCGAGGATGAATATTTTCCCAATCTGATCGTCGTGGATGAACCGGAGTTGGGTCTGCACCCGCACGCCATGCTGATTATCGCGGGACTTATCCGGGCGGCATCGCTCCGTACGCAAGTTCTCCTGGCTACCCAATCGCCTACCTTCCTCGATAACTTCAATCCGGAAGAGGTGATCAAAGCCGAGGAAAGCCAGAAGGCTTCCCATTATCGGCGTGTGACCAGCGACGAATTGCGTGACTGGCTGCAGCAGTACAGCCTGGGAGAGTTATGGCAGAAAAACATCCTGGGTGGAGGACCGCTGCCGTGAAGGAACTGTAAGTCTTCTGCGAAGGCCCGACCGAGCAAGGGTTCTGCGATCAGGTGCTCGGACCGCATCTGTTGAAGTTGGACTGCTGCATTCACACGATCAAAATCGCACATTCCCGACACCACGGTGTAATCAGCCGTGGCGGGATTGGGAAGTACCAAACACTTCGATTCGACATCCAGAGCACGATCAAGAGCCGACAGCAGCAAGGCGTGCTCTTCACCACGATGATCGACTTATACGGTCTGCCCAATGACTTTCCAGGCAAGCCGGCCCATGCTCGCAGCCCGATGAATCCTAGAACCTATTGCGAGGCGCTGGAACGAGGGTTCGGGGCCGACATCCAGGATGCTCGGTTCGCACCCCACCTGCAATTGCACGAATACGAAACGCTGCTGTATGCCGATCCTGATGCCCTTTCCGTTTCATTCGACGGGTGCGGCGAGACGATTGCGGGCATGAAAGCAATCGCTGCGGAGTTTCAGGACATTGAACGGATCAACGACGGGGAACTGACGGCCCCGTCGAAGCGGATCATCGGGCTACTCGAGGCCTATGAGGGGATGAAAGCAATTGCCGGGCTGGATATTGCCGAATACATCGGACTTGCCAAGCTGAGGGACCGCTGCTCACACTTCCGCGATTGGATTAGTGATTTGGAGAGACGCATCCAGGGTGCGTGAAAATGTAAGCGAGGGATCGGGGTCAAGCCGAGGTTATCTACGTTCGGCAAGGCTTCTGCGGTTGTCGCGAGTTTGGCATGGATGGCCAGCGCTTTGGACCGGTCGGCCGCGCCGTGGCGAATCGCTGGTCCGCGCTTGCAGATCGAGCTGAAAGTCTAGACGTTTACAGCAAAGGTCGGAGCTTTGGATTACCCGACTCAATTCCAGACGATCCGATCGAACAGCAGCCGCAGCTTTCTGCCGCGGGCCGGATTCACGTTTTCGATGTGCGAGACCCGGCCCGACAGATGGGCGCGGAAATCCGGGTGTTGATCGCGATCTTGCGATCGAACGCCGTGCCAAGCCGCATTGTGGAGGATTGCCTTGAGGCGATCGAATTCGTCGCGGCCAATGTTGGGATGCTCGTTGAGCACGATGCCGAGGGCGTGCTGGCGGACGCCGCGCGGCATGATGCGCGTTCTTCTGTTCCACGATGCGAAATCCTTCCGCCAGGACAATGGAATGCGCAAAGACTGGGAATCGCCGCACTCCGCGCCGGAACGATTCATTGCCGGAAAAGATCAGATCGTCGGCGTAGCGAGTGTAGTATCCGCCGAAAGCGCCGGCCAGGCCGGACAAACGCGCGTCCAGACGGTAGGCGCATAAATTGGCGAGCGCCGGCGACGTCGGAGCGCCTTGCGGCAAATGCGGGCGGCGAAAGGTTTCCTCCCAGCGGCGGCGCTGTTGGTAGGAGAGCGGCAGCGGATAGCAGTCAAGGACGTGGGCCGGAGTGTCATTCGTGCAAATGGCGGCAATTGTCCTCGCGACTTCTTCCGGATAACCGATCCTCATCAACAGGCCGACGACGCGGGCCTGAGCGATCGACGGAAAAAAATCGGCCATGTCCATTCGCAGCACCATCGCTCGGCCGACGTGGCCTTTCACGCAGGACACGATTGAACGATGACGGCGGAACCCGTGCGCCGCCTCATGAACCGGGACAGGATTGAGGATTTCTCGCAAAATCCTTCGTTGAACACATTTCAATCGCGGTTTGGGAGATTCGACCAGCCTCATTCCTCCGAAGCGTTTCTTTCGCCAATGATACGAGTAGTGATGGAGCTTTTGCGAAGACTCGCGGTTGTTGCGCCCTGCCGATCCGCGAACCAATCGAGTTCGCTCGGAGTGAACTCCAGCCAATCGGCAACTTCAGCGACGGTTTCCAGCTTTTGAAGCGCCGCTGCATCGGCCGCCTGGATGCATGGGACGAAACACGGGCGAATCGGTCGGCGGAAGGATAGTTCGAACCGGCGCGAAGTACCGTTTACGTCACGTAGCCTTGCCGATCGAAGTCTCGCTTGACGAAGAAACCGGGCCAACACATGGACGGTGGGCCGTTTTCGACCGCCGAATCTCGCCGCCACGAGTTGTGCCACCTCCTGGAGCCACTTGTATCGACGGCCCAAGAGGATTTGGCCTCGTTCAACCAAATCCGCCGGCTCCAACTTTCCCGCCACGAATGCGCGAGCAAGCGGCTCGGCGATGGTGCGCAAGGAAGCCATAAGCAAGGGGGATAAAAACGCGCGGCGCATTCCAACAAGACTCGAACGGCGTGGGCCGTTTTGCACGGAGTCGCAACGTCGCCCACGCGGCGAAATGGCCTGGTATCGGAATCCCCTGGGGTAACCCCAGAGAGACAAAGCAGTTCATCCGCGGACGACCGCTTCATCGGCTTGGAATACGCCGCACGGTATTATTCTAAACCATGTCTCGCGCGGTGGCGATAAGGGGACCTCTAAAACCCTCGCGCCGCGCGAACGTCGTCAAAATCGCGAAGACGGTACTCGATGCCGACGTAATCCAGCACGCGGCATAGCCCGCGGAGGGCGACGCCCATGCCGTCGGGGCCGCTGAAGCCGCCGAATTGCCCGCCGCCTTTGACGTGCGGCTCGAGGTCCAAGAACACGCCGGGGATTCCGCGTCGATGCAGTTTGCTCTCCAGCCCCGGCAGCATCTGGCGGAAGTCGCGAAGGATGACTTCGTGGCCGGAGTCGCCCAGGTCGGCCGGCACGAAGTTGGCCAGGGCGTCCTCGTCAACGTGTCCGCCTTTGGCTGTGCCGCCCTCACCGCGACCCGCTTCGCAGGTGCCCCGCCCTCTCCCGGTCGGAGAAGGAAGATCGTGGCGATAGTCTTTGATGTGCATCCAGCCCAGGCCTGGCTTCATCGCCTGGTACTGCTCGAAGACCTCGGCGGGCGTGAAGCCCTGCGAAAGAATGTTCGCGGCGTCGAAGATCAGCACCATCGCCGGATGATTGACCTGCCGATGAATTTCCGCCAGCAAGAGACCGGTGCAGCCGACCAGGTTTGCCTCTACCTCCAGGCCGAAGGTCAGGTCCGAACGATGGCACGCCTCGGCGATGTGGCCCAGATGGTCCACGGCCTGGCTCAGGTAGTCCCGCGGGTTGGTTCCTCGTGGATGATAAAACGCGAAGCCGCGTACGAGCTTCGTCTCAAAGGCATGGGCGAGCTCGCAGGCCTTTTGCACGTCGTTGGCAAGGTATTTGTCGAAAGGCACATAAGCGTTCTTGCTGCCGTCGTCAACGTCAGCCAATTTGACTTTCCCGATAGGCGAGCCGATGGATGCAACGTTCAGCCCATACTCGTTCTGGAGCTGCCGGACTTTCTGGATCTCGGTGACGCTCAGCTTCATCACGTTTTTCACGCCCTGCCCGGCGTCGATGAAGCGGATGGTGTAATATTGCAGTCCCAGCGCGGCGAAGGCGACGAATTGTTCCAGGGCCGTCTTGCCGGCGGCTGATTCGTCGGCGAAGCCCGAAAGGATAACGCGCGGTTGGGTCATGGATGGTTCCTCGTGTAAATTGCAGTCACCGTGGTCGTGATCCCGCCGCGGGGCGTGAACGCAGCGATCAACTCCATCCGCCGCGGAGCGAGCACTGCCGCCAAATCATCGAGGATGCGGTTGGTCACGTTCTCGTAAAAAACGCCCTCGTTGCGGAATTGCTGAAGATACAGCTTCAGGCTTTTCAGTTCCACGCACTTTTTTTCGGGCACGTAGCGGAAAGTGAGCTTGCCGAAATCGGGCTGCCCCGTCTTCGGGCAGACCGATGTGAACTCCGGGCAGACGATTTCAATCGTGTAATCGCGCGACGGATGCTGATTGTCAAACGTTTCCAGCACGTCGCGAAAATTCGCGTTCACTTGCACCTTCCTCTATTACTGCGAATAATTGTGGCATGATCCAATCTCAAACGCAAGTGTTCGGTGTTCAGTTTTCAGTGTTCAGCACTCTTCAACCTTCTGGCATTTTTTACTGAAAACTGAACACTGAAAACTGAGCACCTTCGTTTCATGATTCGCCCTAACACGTTACCGCCCGATAGGCCGGCCGTAATTCTTCTCTCCGGAGGACTGGATTCGGCCACGACGGCCGCCATTGCCCGGCAAGACGGGTTCGCATTGTACGCGTTGTCGGTAGATTATGGCCAGCGGCACCACTTCGAACTGGAGGCCGCCCGCCGCGTGGCGACGGCAATGGAAGTCGTGCGGCACGTCATCCTCGACGTCGATCTGTCGCAGTTTGGCGGCATGCCTCTGACGGACGTGCTGGAAGTTCCCAAAGACCGCCCTGCAGATGCCATGTCCAGCGGTATACCCGTTACGTACGTCCCCGCGCGGAATACGGTCCTGCTTTCGCTGGCCTTGGCTTACGCCGAGACGGTAGCGGCGGCCGATATCTTCGTGGGCGTCAATGCCGTCGATTACAGCGGTTATCCCGATTGCCGTCCGGAGTTCATCGCGGCCTTCCAGCACTTGGCCAACCTGGCAACCATGGCGGGCACAGAAGGACACTTTCCTATTTCGTGCGGGCCGGCCATGGAGGCGCCTCAAGAAAAGCTATTTCGGGCGAACCGCTCGCCGCAGCCGCGCCAATAAAATTCGTCGTCCACACGCCGCTGATCGAAATGACCAAGGCCCAGATCATCCGCCGCGGAGTAGAATTGGGAGTGGACTACTCGCTGACCCATTCCTGCTACGATCCCGACGAGAACGGCGTGAGTTGCGGCCGTTGCGACGCCTGCCAACTCCGCCGCAAGGGATTTGCCGAGGCCGGCCTGTGCGATCCCGTGCCGTATCAGAAATAGTTTTCAGTTTTCAGCGTTCAGTTTTCAGTAAGAGAGCTGACTGAAAACTGAACACTGAAAACCGAACACTGAAAACTTTCCCTTGATCCGCATCGCTGAAATCTACCGTTCCCTGCAAGGCGAAGGCCGCCTAACCGGAGTCGAAAGCGTTTTCGTTCGCACCAGCGGATGCAATCTGCGCTGCGGCTTTTGCGATACGCCCTATGCGTCCTGGTCGCCTGAAGGCGACCACCTCACCGTCGAGCAGATCGTGGCCGAAGTCCTACAGATTGCCGCGGCAGGCAGCGCGCCGGGCCACGTCGTCATCACCGGCGGCGAGCCGATGCTGTTTCCGGACCTCGCCGCCTTGTGCGCCGAGCTGCATCGCCGCAAGATGCACATCACGATTGAAACCGCCGGCACGCGGTACCTGCAAGTCCATTGCGACCTGATGGCGGTCAGCCCAAAGCTATCTAACTCGACTCCCAGTGCTTTAACGCCCCCCGGCGGGCAGCCGGGCGACTGGACAGTGCTGCACGAGCGGAACCGCGCCGCCAGCGGCGTCGTGCGCCGGCTCAATGCCGAGTACGACTGCCAGTTCAAGTTCGTCGTCGGCAGTCCGGCCGATTGCGAAGAAGTCTGCTCCTATCTCGCCGCCTTGCCCGAGATCGACCGCCGCCGCGTTTTGCTCATGCCGCTGGGCACCCGGCGCGACGAGCTGGCGGCGATCGCCCAATGGCTCGAGCCTTATTGCCGCCAACACGGCTTGACCTTCTGCCCCCGCCGGCACATCGAATGGTTCGGCTGCCGCCGCGGGACGTGAGCTTCCCAGCCAAAATGGGTTACAATCAAGATGAGCGTCCGCTCTCGTTTCGGGAAGGTTGTGCGGGCGAAAACCGAGAAGCCGGCGTGAACCGTTCCCCATTGAAACGTGGCCAGAAAGCTTAAGAACAAACGGCAGACAGCCGCGCAAGCCGCCTCCGCGGATCTCCCAGCCAAGCCTCCCGCGCCGCGCCCGGCCAGGCCGGCTCGCGCCGCGCCGCCGCGCGGGCCGGCCTCCGCGCGAGTCATCGTGGTCGATGCGGTCGTATGCCTGTTGATCTTCGTGGCGGTATTCGCGGTCTTCGGCCAGACGGCGCGGCATGAATTTGTGAATCTTGACGACAGCGAATACGTCTACGAGAACGCACACGTTTGCAGCGGCCTGAGTGCGAAGAATATCGCCTGGGCATTCAGTAGCCGCGTGTCCTACCAGTGGCATCCGCTCACACTGATTTCGCTGATGGCCGATGCCGAGTTGGCGAAATCCGCCCAAGGTTCGCCCGATTCTGCCCGCTTAGCTACCCTGATGCACTTGGACAACGTCGTACTGCACACTGCAAACGCGCTGTTGCTGTACTTGCTGCTGCGAGTTTCCACGGCCAACGTCTGGCCCGGTGCGGCGGTGGCCGCCACCTTTGCCGTGCATCCGCTGCACGTTGAATCGGTTGCCTGGATCACCGAACGAAAAGACGTGCTCAGCGGGCTGTTCGGCCTCTTGGCGCTGTTGGCGTACGTCGGCTATGCCCGGTCGCCAAGCTTCGTTCGTTGGCTGGCCGTTGCCGTGGCTCTGGCTTTGGGCTTTAGTGCAGACCGGTCCTGGTCACTTGGCCGTCGTTTTCTTTGTCTGGACTATTGGCCGCTAGGAAGGTGGGGAAGAGTGTTCCAGTGTCCAGCTCCGACAAGACTAGTGCTGGAAAAACTGCCGTTCGTGCTCTTCGCCATAGCTTCGGTCGCGGCTAGATTCATACTCCAAGCGAGAGCAGCGGCGCCGATGTGGGCCCGGGATCGGTGCCGCTTCCGGAAAGGATCGCCCATGCGGCAAGTTTTACGTCGCCTACTTCGGCAAGCCCCTTTGGCCTGCGAACCTGCGGCAATTTATCCCGTGCGGCCGCTGGCCGGCTATTGGCCGGCGATTCGCGCCGCGGCGACACTGGTGTTCATTTCCGCGTCTGCCGTCTGGTTTGCGCGGCGGACCCGAACCGTGCCTCGGCCATGGCTCGCGGTGGGCTGGTTTTGGTTCTGTTCACCCTCCTTCCGAGCATTCGTCTGGTGCGGATGGATCGCAAGAAATGGTCGATCGATTCCTCTACCTTCCGCAGATCGGGCTGTACGTCGCCACGGCCTGGCTGCTCGCCGACTTTGTGGCACAGTCCGTCTCGCGGCGGCACGCCGTTCGCGGCGGCATTGCTCAGTAATCGCCTCACGGTTTGTGCCTGGCGTCAAACGTCATTTTGGCGCGAACGATTTAACGCTTTGGACCCGCACCGTAACCGCGCGGCCGGCGACAAGATCGCTCGCTTGCACCTGGGGCTGGCTTTCTCGCGCGCGGCGAGTATCGTCTCGCCGCGCGCGATACCAAGAGGCGCTGAGGGACGATCCACGCTTCTATAAGGCCCACTTCAACATGGCCGCCGCGTTATCCTCTCTCGGCGACATTGGCGGCGCAGCGGCACTATCTCATGGCCCTTGAAATCCGTCCGGACTACGTCGTCCGCCGTCAATCTCGGCATGCTCTACCTGGACTTCGGCAACTGCGCGGCGGCCGCGGAGCAGTTCCAGAAGGCCTTGAAGGTCGATCCCGACGGCGCTGGCGCGCAAACAACTTGGGCGCTACGTTCATGCAGTTGGCGCAGTATCCCGCGGCCGTGGTGCGCTTCGCAAGGCCATCGCTCTCGATCCGCAGATGGCGCAGCCGCGCGCGAACCTGGGCTACGTGCTCGGCCGCCTGGGCCAAAGCGCCGCGGCCATGCGCGATTCCTGCGCCTTCATGGCAATGCACTCCGACAATCCCAAGGTCCTGGGCTGGTTGGCTTGGGTGTTGGCCACCGCGCCGGACGACGCCGTCCGCAACGGCCGCGAGGCGCTCATGACGGCGCGGCGCGGGGAGCTTGCCGGCGGCGACGATCCGGCGCTTCTGGATGCGCTGGCTGCCGCCTACGCCGAGCTCGGCCGCTATCCCGAGGCGCTGCAAACGGCCCGCCAGGCAGTTGATCTCGCGATGCGGCGCGGGCAGCCGGCGCTGGCGGAGGCGATCCGCGGCAGAGCTCGGCTTTTCCAAGCGGGGAGGCCCCTTCGCGACCCGCCGCCGCATTTCCCTGACAATCGCGCGAGCAAGTGATGTCCAAACAGCGCAAGAACCACGTTCCGAGCGTCCGGCAGGGCGGCCGCGTCGTACCGTCTTCTACGATCGCTGCGCCGCCATCACAGTCGGCTCGCCGGCTGCCGGTCGGCAAACTGCTCCTTTCGCGCAAGGCCTTGGCCGACGTCGTCGTCTGCTTGCTGTTGGTCGCCGCGGTCTTCGCCGTCTTTGGCCAAACCGCCCGCTTCTCGTTCATCAATTTCGACGACGATGAATATGTCTACGAAAACCCTCACGTTTTGAACGGCCTGACGGCTGCGGACGTCGCGTGGGCGTTTACGCACACGGACGCCGGCGCCTATCGGCATCCGCTGACGCTGATCTCGCTCATGCTTGACGCCCAGATCGTGAACCCGCGCACCGCTCGCCGGACCTCGCCCGGCTGGCCGCCTGGATGCACTTCGTCAACGTCGTTCTCCACGCGGCAAACGCCGTCTTGCTGTACCTGCTCCTGCGCTGGACGACCGGCATGCTTTGGCGAAGTGCGTTCGTGGCGGCCATTTTTGCGGTCCATCCCCTGCACGTCGAATCGGTTGCCTGGATGACGGAGCGCAAGGACGTCTTGAGCGGGCTGTTCGGTCTACTGGGCCGTGCCTGAGCTATGTGTGGTACGCCCGCTCGCCGAGCTTGGCGCGGTGGATGTGGGTCGTAGTCACGCTGGCCCTCGGCCTGATGTGCAAGCCGATGCTGGTGACGTGGCCGCTGGTCTTTATGCTGCTGGATTATTGGCCATTGAACAGGAGTTTTCAGTTTTCAGTTTTCAGTGTTCAGTGTTCGGACAGAGAAAGGGAGACGGGGGAAGGCGAGAAGGGGAGATTCGCCCGGTGTCCGTGTCAATGCTGCTGCTGGAAAAGGCCAGCCTGTTGCCGCTCGTGGCGGCCGCGGCGGTGATAACGTTCCTGCTCCAGCGGTCCAGCGGGCGTGCCACGCTCGATTCCGTGCCGGTCTCGCAGAGGATCGCCCGGGCCGCCGAACTTTACCTTGCCTATATCGGTGAAACCGTGTGGCCGGCAAATCTTGTCCCGCTTTACCCCTGGAAGCCGTTGGAACGATATTGGCCCGCTCTCGGCGCAGCCGCGATCCTCCTTTCGATTACCGCGTGCGCCGGTGGTTCGCGCGGCGCGGGCAGCGCTGGTTCCTGATGGGTTGGTGCTGGTATCTGGTGACGCTCCTGCCGACCATCGGACTGGTGCAAGTCGGCATCCAAGTTATGGCCGACCGCTTCGTGTACCTTCCCCAAATCGGGCTTGGCATCGCGCTTGCTTGGCTCCTTGCCTACCTTGCCGGGCAGTCCGTCTCGCGGCGCGTTGCCGTCTCCTCCGCCGCATCGCTCGTCCTGCTCGCTCTCGCCGTCTGTGCCGCGCCAGACCTCGTTTTGGCGCGACGACGTGACCCTCTGGCAACGCACGCTCAATTGCACTACCGGAAACTACAACGCCCACTTGCACCTCGGACTTGCTTTCGCGGCGCGCGGAGAACAAGACAAGGCGGTGAGACAATACGAACAAGCCGTCCATGACTTTCCGAGCTTCCCCGAAGCGCATTTCAACCTCGCGGCGGCCCTCAGCGCGAAGGGCAATATCGATGAAGCCCGGCGCCATTACGAGTCCGCGATCGAGGCCCGTCCCAACTACGTCAAAGCGCTCAACAATTTGGGAATGCTCCTCTTCAACCAGCGCGATTTCACGGCTGCCGAATGCAGTTCCGAAAGCGCTCGACGTCAATGCCGATTATGCGATGGCTCAGAACAACCTGGGCATCGCGCTGATGGCTCAGGGCCAATTCGCGCCGGCCGCCGAGCGCTTTCGCAAGGCTATCGCCCTGGACCCGGACTTCGCCCAGCCCAAAGCGAATCTGGGCTACGTTCTGGGCCGCCTGGGAGAAGGCGCCGCGGCGGTCGATGCGCTCGGGGCTATCTCCGCCGCGATCCAGAGAATGCCAAGGTTCTCTTTTGGCTCGCCGACGCCTACGCCCAGACGCGCGATTACCCGGCCGCCGTAAAAACGGCCGAAACGGCGCACGAGTTGGCCCAGTCCGCCGGACAAGCCGACCTGGCCGCCGAAATCCAGCAGCGGATTGAACTCTATCGCCGCTCACAACTGTCCCGCCAGTGAACCACCCCCATGCCGTCTCGTCCTCAAACTGTCCCGCGAAAACCGCCGCGCACCCGCAAGCCGCGGCTTTTTCGGGAGTCCGGTTGCAGCGGCGCTCCGCCTGCCGCTGGTTCTCGCAGCGCTCACTATCGGAATGTTCCTCGTCATCGAGTTCAATCATCCTTATTTTTTCCTTCAGGACGACAACCGCGACCAGTTCCTTCCCCTCTTCGTCCATAATTACAAGTCGCTTTGCCAGGCCGAGATTCCCTTCTTCAACTTCCACCAGTTTCTCGGCACGCCGGCCTTGGCGAGCATGCAGTCAGCGGCGCTCTACCCGCCTGTGTACATTGCGATTGCCACGAGCCGTCTGTTTTTCGGGCATTACTTCGCGGCCATCGAGATTCTCGCCCTGGTCCATCTCGTCGCGGCGGTCGTCGGCTTCTTCCGACTGACGCGCTTCTTCGAGCTGGATGACGCGGCTGGCTGTCTGGCGGCGATCGCCTGGGGGTTTTGCGGGTACGTCGCGTCGCTGGGCAATTCGTGGGTCTGGGTCATCGAATTCGCCGCCTATTTCCCCTGGATTCTCTATCTCTCGCTCCGGCAAATTCGCGGCTTCGACCTGAAAAGCTTCTGCACCCTCTTGGCGCTGCGGGTGATGGCATTCTTTCTGGGGCAACCGCAGTTTTACCTGTATCTCGCTCTTTTCGAGTTAGTCACGCTGTCCGCGTTCTGTATCATCCGACCAAACGGAAGCGGTCCCGAGACCCTCGTCCCGCTCAGAACACGGATTCGGTACAGCTTCACTCGCTTTCTGCGCGTCACGCTGACGTGGTCTGCCAATAATGCCCTGACCCTTCTTGTTGCCGCGCCGCTTTTGCTTCCTGCGTTGCACCATATTTCGATATCGTCGTCCAGGAGCCAGAGTCTCCCCTATGACGCCTACTCGGCGTACGGCAATGAAATGCCGCGGTGGTTGAATGGGCTGTTTTTCCCTTTCGCCAATTTCGGCGGTTTCGACTGGAACCAGCAGCACATCCTGTCGCACGTGGGATACCTGACGCTGATGGCAGGCGCCGTCGCGCTGGCGGGCATCTGGCACGACCGCAACCGCGCGCGCGTCGTCGCGGTCGCCGCCATAGCCCTTTTCGCGCTGCTATGGGCGGACAACACCTTCGTCACGCGGTGCATTTTCTGTCTACCCTATTTCAACCGCTTCCGCTGGCCTTTCAAGCTGATGTTCTTCGCGAGCTTCTACCTCGTGCTGTTGTCCGCCTTTGGCGCCGATATTCTCTTCCGCGGCGTGAAGGCCCTCGGTTCCTCAAAGGCCCGACTGGCCGCGGCGGCGGCGGTCGTGGCGCTGCAAGCGGCCAACTTCCTGGTCCTCTACGCGATCTTGCCCGAACATTCGCTAGGAAAGCACCCGGAAACCGCGCCGCTGGACGAGCCGAGCAAAACCCTCTTCGGCGAAGGCCGCATATTCAGCATCGGATACGGCTTCCGGCCCGACGGCAGCGACACGATGCACGTCTCCGCGCAGCTTCTCGGATACGACTACGCCACACTTTTCGGCCTCTACCACTTCGCCGGATACGACGCGGTCGTGCCGCAGAGCAACTCGGAAGCGGCGCTCGGGCTCAATGACACTGCGTTGGCCGTATATCGCCCGGGCCTCAACCTCAATATCGCTTATCTGAGGCAATGGGGGGTACGCTGGTACGTCGTGGACGCGAAGATTCCTTTGAACAACGCCATGGGGTTGGTTCGCGTCCAAGCCAACGGCGTCAGGAACATTCTTGAAGATCCGCAGGCCCTGCCGCTGGTTTCCTACGACGGCGCCGGTCGGGAGGACGCCATCTCGCACTCGCTGTCGACGAATTCGATAACGGCCAGTACCGCCGCGACCGCGAAAAAACGGGTGCGAATCAACGTCCTCTACAACCCGTTCTTCTCAGCCGCTATCGATGGCCGGGACGCGCCGTCCGGCGCTCGGAGGACGAACAAATGCTGGTCGAAGTCCCCGCCGGCAAGCACACCCTCGTAGTACGATACTCCGATCCCTATTTCTTCACTGGAGCGGCCTTGTCCGGCGTCGTCGTGATTGCTCTTGCGGCCGTGGCATATCGTCTCCGCAAACGGCCAGGCGGATGATACTTATTCGGACCATTCGCTTGCGGCACGCCCGCAACGCTCAGACTTCGTAACGGATTCGTTTGAGCATTTCTCCACCCTGGGTGGCACGTAATGAGCTTCGAGCGAAGGGCGTGTTATTCGAGTCACCACGCCCTTCGCTCGAAGCTCAGGACGTGCCACACTTGTTTCGTTATAACGCCCGACCGGCCCGTCACTTCGCGGCGGTTGCCGCGGGCCGCTCTGGCGACTTGGCCGCCAGCGACGGGTCCCGCAACGGCTTGCCGGCCTCGTAGCGCTTCAATTCCTCCGCGATGCCCTTGCTCAGTTCGCCGAGCTTGGCCTTTTCGGCCAGTTGCTTCGCCTTTTGCGCCGTCGCGACAGCCTCCTTGAATCGCCCCGCTTCGGCGTAAGCGGCCGCCAGGGTGTCCAACGTCGGCGCGTCGTCCTTTTTCAATCCGGCCGCCTTTTCGGCAAAGACCACGGCCTCCTTGCCGTTGCGAAGCTTCGCATCCGCGTGCGTGGCCTCGATCCACGCCAGCGAGTTCAGGGCGTCCGCGTTGTTCGGATCGAGCTTGAGAACCTCGCGGAATTGGGCCACCGCGATCGCGGGCTGCTTGGCCGCCAACAGCGCATTGGCCGCGAATCCGCGGAGGAATACGTCCTTCGGCATCGCCGCCACGAGCTGGCCCAACTGCTGCAGCACGAATTGGTCGTTCGGGTCCTGGCGCAGACCGCGCAGAATTCCGCCATGGCGTCGGACGTCTGCCGCCCCTGCAGCAGGGCGAGAACCAGGCACCGCCGCGCTTGGAGGTCTCCGGGCCGTGCCGCCAGCACTTGCCGCAAAAAACCGGCCGCGTCCGTCCCGTGGCCCGTTTTGCTCAGGAAGATCCCCAGCCCCTTGGCCGCCTCCGGATTCCGCGGCTGCAGCGTGTAAGCTTCCTTGAACTCGTCGAACGCCTCTTGCAGCTTGTTTGCCTCCTGGCAGATCGCCGCCAGGCCGATGTGCGCCTCCGCGCTTTTCGGGTCCAGCTCGATCGCCTGCTTGCACTCCGCGATGGCGTCGTCGATCGAGCGCGTGGCGAACAGGCAGACGCCGAGGTCGAGATGGCACCGGGCGATGTCCGGGTCCAGCTCGATCGCGCGGTGAAGGTGCTCGATCGCGTCGGGCCACTGCTTTCGCAGCGTATACAAGTGACCCAGGTTGTCTTCCGCCGAGGCCAGGTCGGGATCGCACTTGATGGCCGTCTGCCACTGCTCCTCGGCCTCCGCCGTTCTTCCGAGCCGCGCGTCGACGGCGCCCAAACGATTGTGCGCGGAAGCATCGTCGGGGTGTGCCGCCAATGCCGCAAGATAGTGCCCGATCGCCAGCGGTGTGTTGCCTCGCTTGAACTCGATCAGCCCCAAGGCCGTGTGCGCCCTGGGAGTCGACCGGCCTTTGGAAATGGCGCTGCTCGATCGTTAGCGCCGTGCGGTATTCCTGCTCCGCCGCGGCCATATCGCCGCGAGCTTCCAAGGCGCTTCCGTAGGCCGCGTGCAGTCCCAATTCGTCCGGCGCAAGCGCGACCGCGCGGGAATACAGCGCGATGTCGTCGCGCCACACGCGCGTCTGCTGGATGCTGCGGGCGGCAAAGAACGCCAATACGACCCCCGCCGCCGCCCAAGCCCATCGCAGCGTGGTCCTCCCCTCTCCTTCCGGGAGAGGGGCCGGGGGTGAGGGCATGTCACTCCGGTTCTCTTCTCCCCTTCTCCCCTTCTCCCCTTCTCCCCTTCTCGTGCGCTCCCCTGCTCCCAGCGCCTCCGCCGCTCCCCAGACCAGCGCCACGAAAAGCCCAATATACGACAGATACGTGTAACGGTCGTGGATCGACTCTTCCCCAACCATCACGATGCCGCTGACGGGCGCGATCATCACCAGGAACCAGAACCAGCCGGTGAGGACGTACCGCCGCTTCGTCCGGCACCAAAGCAGCACGGCCGCCGAGACCGCCGCCAGCGCCAAGCCGCAAAGCAGCGTGGCCGCCAGGTAAACCTCGCGCTCGCGCGGGTCCGCGCACTGCCAGGTCAAACGGCCAAACGAGCATCGCCAGATAGCGGAAATAGCCAAGCATGGCCATCTGCGCAGAGCGCCAGGGGAGCGGCCTCGTTCACCGCCCCTCCGGACCGCTGTACCAGGTAGGTCACAACGCAATCCGCCGCCGCCAGCGCAACCAGCGGCACTTTCTCCAGCACGAGCCACGCTCCCCTCGCCCTCTGGGAGAGGGGCAGGGGGTGAGGGCGTGTCGCTGCAATCTCCCCTTCTCCCTTTCCCCCCTTCTCCCCTTCTCCGTCTGAACGCTGAACACTGAAAACTGAACACTGAACACTCTTCCCCCATCTCTCCAACGGCCAAAAATCCAGCAGCAGCAGCACCAGCGGCAACGTCACAAGAATCGGCTTGGACAGCAGCCCCAGCGCAAAAAACACGACAACCAGCGCATACCTGCCCCACGGGAACGTCCCGCGTCCTGCGCCCTGCTCAGTGCTTTCCTCTCCCTTTCTCCCCTTCTCCCCTTCTCCCTGCTCCGAGCTCCCCGCCCCCTGCTCCCTGCTCGCCTTTGCATACCCCGCATACGCCCACAACGTCAGCCCGAAGAACAGCCCGCTGAGCACGTCTTTCCGCTCGGAGACCCAGGCCACCGATTCGACGTGCGCCGGGTGCAGACAGAAGAGCGCGGCGACCAGCCCGCTCCGCCAGGTGCCGCCCGTCAGCCGCCGCAGGGCCAAGAACAGCACGACGCTGCTCGCCGCGTGGAGCAGCACGTTGGTCAGATGGTGTCCGCCGGCCCACTTGCCGTACAGCGTCCAATCGAGGATGTGCGTCAGTGTCGTCAGCGGGTACCAATTCGCGGCATGTACGCCCGTGAAGGCCCAGAGCAGCGAGTCGGCGTTAAACCCCTCTTTGACGTGCCGATTCTCGTAGACGTACTGGTTGTCGTCGTAGGAGACGAAGTCGAAGCCGACGGTCTGCGAGTAAACGGCGGCGGTGGCGGCGACAAGAAAGAGCGATATGCCCAGCACGGCGCCGTACTTTCGCAGCCACTCGTCCATCGCGGGCAGCAGCAGCGGCAACCCCTCCCCCTCTCCCACTGGGAGAGGGCTGGGGTGAGGGTTGTCGCCCGGGTCCGCCACGGTCGCCACGCTCACACGCGCCGGCGGATCGACCTCCACAGCCGCCCGCCTGCCCCCCGCCGGGCCGCGCCCTTGCTTATTTTTGCTGCGCGCATATCACTCCCAATCGTCAAATCTTGCGGCAAATACTCTATTGTAGTGCAAAGTCAGGACTTAGGACCGGCCCGATCCTATGTTTCTGTCCCTCATCTTTCTGTCGTAAAACCGCACCGCCAAAGAATTATCTTCCTTTCCCGCATATTCCTTTCTTCCTTTCGCGAGTCCTGAGTTTCCCTAGAGCGTGGGACTAGGACCGATCCTATCTTTCTGTCCCTCATCTTCCTGTCGTAAAACTGTCCCCGTCCGCGCATTATCTTCTTTTCGCCCATTTCCTTTCTTCCCTTCGCGAGTCTTTGTGCCCGAAGCCTTCGATTCTCGCCATTTGCGTGTACCGATGTATATTATCTCCCGACGCTTCTTAACGGCTGTGCCATGCGTGAAGGTCTGCCGCAAAGGCTCGTGGCTCACCCGTTTCTACAGGTTTTTGCTTGAAAACGGTTCGAGTTTGGCCGGTTTCACGGTTCTTCGCGAAAATCCGCTACGATTTTTGCCAAATGCTTGACATTTTTTCCATCTTATGAAAAAATGGCGAATGTAGCGAATAACACAAAGCCTGACGGCTCGAGGGAGTCAACGTGCAGTACATCGCGTCCGCGATTCGCTACCGAGGTGGTCGCGTACAAGCTCGTGCTGCACGAAAAACAGGTTTTGCCGTCTTGG
The DNA here is from genome assembly GCA_963780045.1 of uncultured Planctomycetia bacterium. Classification (GTDB taxonomy): domain Bacteria; phylum Planctomycetota; class Planctomycetia; order Pirellulales; family Thermoguttaceae; genus JANXQG01. Next base: position 1,780,646 of record CAVZZZ010000001.1, read on the forward strand.
AAAGATTGGAAAGATTTGTCGCGCGTGCGTGCAAAATGCTTGACAAGATGGAAGTTTTCGGTTAGCCTGAATACTTAGTTGCGTGAGCTTGGGACATCCATAAACAACAAGGGAGGGATCGCGGTCGCGGCACAGCCGAATCAGGCATCGGTGAACCTAACTTCTTCGCCGCCGCTCGTGGATCTCAAAGGGAGCTTGGATATGATTCGTACACGACAGTTGGCCATGTTGGCCGCCGTTGTCGCAGTGGCGGTTGCCTCTCAGGCGTCGGCGCAATCGCTGCTGGTGTTGGACTACAACTCGGCAAAAATCTTCGGGTCGGTCGAAATCGCCGGAGGGGCGATCGACGTCACCAACGGCGCCATGATCGTCACTACCTCAAGCTTCGGTTTTGTGCCCAGCGGCGATCCCGGCGGTCCTCCTGAAGTCGGTGTGCCCGGTGTGGCGGAATATGGCGACAACGCCATTCACGACGCCTTGGTCGAAGGCGGCAACTACGCCAACGGCTACTGGAACGGCACCAATGGAATCATGAGCAGCACCGCGCAGAACGATAACAGCGGCTTCCTCAAGGCGGTCGGTTGGATTGATAACTCCATCGTGGGCCTTACTCAACCTTCCGTGGCCAGCCCGTCACAAGCGACCAATAGATTATCGCCTTTACCCTGCAAGGCGACGCCGATCTTAGCGGGGCCGTAGACGGAGGCGACTATTCGCTGTGGAGCGGATCGCTAGGGTCGAGCACAAGCCTAATTGGCACCCCTTATCTGAACTGGGTCGATGGCGACTTTGATCAAAGCGGTGTGGCCGATGGTGGCGACTATTCTTTGTGGAGCGGTAATATCGGTCAGACGGTCTATACTGCCGGGGGCGTCGTGGGGGCCAACGGTCCCGTTGCCCCTGTGCCAGAACCCGCTAGTGTCTTCCTTTTGGCCGCAGCAGCAGTCTGCGGATTCGGCCTCCGGCATCTGCGGAGGCGTTGTACTTAGTTGCTGATTCGATCAGCTTGGTTTTAACGTCACTTCTAACAAAACAACTCGCACAAAACCCAAAAGCAAGTAAAGGATCTCAACTATGTTACGAACTTCTCTCAGCCGCATCGCCGTCGCTATCGGGCTCGTGGCGATTGCGCGCAAGCTCGGCAAGCCAGCCTGTACCTGGACGTCAGGGTGGATACCAGCAGCACCAACTATACCTCGCCGTACAGCTACACGGTTAGTAGTGCCGACCAGGGCGCGACAGTCACGTTGGACGTTTACGCACTCGTCACAGATACTGCCGGTGCTAGCGTCTACGGATGGCATTCGGGAGGTAAATGCAAATTTCTTCATCGCCAGCAGCATTCTCAAGGGCGACGTTTCGTGCTACTGATACTTCCGGAAACCCGGCCGTCGATAAGCCGGGCCTAGTTTCACCACAACGTATGGTGCCTTGGGCTTGGGAGGAAGTGTTATTACCGACACCACTCAGTCACACTGGTTTTCCTATGCTCCGACTAACACGCCTTTGTTTAACGGCACGGTATACGAACCTTAACTCGACCAATGTCGGCGTGGAATATCCGCTGGGCAAGATCACGATTTCGTTTAGTGGCTACGCTCTCCCAGCCGCAAGTGCGACGGCGGCATTGGCTGCCCTCGCGCCGACCAAGATCAGGCGTTGGTTTTTCCGAACAGTGGAACGACTCGACGGGTGCGGTACGCAGCAACGTGGCACGGCACGGCCGCTAATGTTGGCCAGGGGAGCGGTAGGCAATTTTATCTATAACCTCAACGGCGCGGGACTGAACTTCGTGTTCACCTCGACGGGCACTGTCACCCCGCCTGGCACGGCTGCGATTAGCGCGACGTTGGGCCTTTCCGGTGGGTCAACGGTCCTCGGTGGCGGCAGCCTCCCGCTGGCCGGAGGCGTCACCAACAGCGCAAGTTCCGGTTCCGATCCGCTGAACTGGTCTTCCGCGTTTCCGGGAATCGTCAGCATCAGCCCCAACACCGGAAGCGCCCTCGCAGCGGGCAGTTCCTCAAGCGTGACGGGTACGATCACCGCAGGCGCCACCTTCTTGGGGCCGTGGGTGAACACCGTGACGTTTACGGGAACCGATGCTACCACGTCAGGCGCTGCAACCGGCAGCCCGCAGACCGCGACGATCAACTGGAACGTAATCGGCAAGGGTACCACGAACGGCACGCCGGGCACGGTTGGTGTCTACGGTACACAGTTGGTCACGCAAGGTGGTTCGTTGGCATCTGGCTATAACATGGCCGGGCTGACAAGCACGCTTGGCAGCGGAGCCACCTCGTTCGGCATCGGCCAGACCACAGCCACGATCCTCCAGGGTACGCTCGGTGCGTCGAGCACAGGCATTGGCATGGCTTGGCGGAGCCGCACCGCGGCCGAATCGGTGGGAGTGTCTAACCCGCCGCTTATTAGCGACGTGGTCAACCTGACTGGCATCACCGGCGGGGCGTCCTCGCCCTACGCCCTGCAAATGACGTACGATCCCTCGTTGCTGTCGCCTTCCACCACCGCAGCGCTCCTTGCGGGAGGTTACATCCACCTCGCCTACAATAACGGCGGTACCTGGACCAACGCGGTCTTCGGCGACACGGGCGGCAGCATGAGCAGCACGCCCACGTTCGTTGGCACCTATGCCCAGTACACGGCTTCCGTGGGTGGCGGTTACACCCTGGCCGGTGCCTTCGGCGCCTGGGGCGTGGACACCGCGGACAACGCCGTGTGGGCGGTTATCAACCACGATGCCGAGTTCGGCGTCGCCCCGGAGCCGGGCACTCTCGCCCTCTTGGCTAGCGGCGCCGGCGCCCTCTACCTCGCCCACCGTCGCCGCCGCAAGCTGGCGAAGGCGCAGCAGGCGGCCTAACGAAGCACGGCCGCGCCTCGCGGCCTTACGATTGAAATCCAAGCTCGGGAAAGCCCCGTCGATCTTCGGATCGGCGGGGTTTTCTTCGTTCTTGGAGGAATGAAAGGAAGATGGTAGAAAAGAATATTAGACCGAAAGATAGAGGACAGAAAAATGCAGTCTCGCGCAAAGGCGCCAAGGTACAAAGGCAAGGAGCCTTGCGCCCTGGCGCCTTGGCGCGAGGTCCTGATCGTATGCGGGCTGCTGACGCTGGCGGTCGTGATCGTGTACGGGCAGACGGTGAGGCACGACTTCGTCAACTTTGACGACGACGTTTACGTCTACGAGAACCCGCACGTGCAAGAGGGACTAAGCGTAGCGAGCGTCACTTGGGCGTTTACGCAGGCTCATGTCTCGGCGCATTGGCATCCGCTCACCTGGCTCTCGCTGATGGCCGACGCGCAGGCGGTCAAGCTTGCGCACGGCCGCCCGGACCGCGCCCTTTTGGCCGCAGAAATGCACGGCGTGAACGCCGCCTTGCACGCGGTGAACTCGGTGCTGCTGTTTCTCGTCCTGCGGGCGATGACGGCCAGCGTCTGGCGAGAGCGCCTGCGTGGCGGCCCTCTTCGCCGTCCACCCGCTGCACGTCGAGTCGGTTGCCTGGGTCACCGAGCGAAAGGACATGCTGAGCGGCCTGTTCGGTCTGCTGGCGATCCGGGCGTACGTTGCTTACGTCCGCAAGCCCGTTGCGTACCGCTACGCCTTGGTCGCCCTCGCATTGGCGCTGGGCCTGCTGGCCAAACCGATGCTGGTCACGTGGCCGTTTGTATTTCTGCTGCTGGACTACTGGCCGCTGGGGAGATGGGGGCGGGGAGCAGCGAGCGGGGAGCAGGGAGCAGGGGAGAAAGGGGGAAAGGGAGCGAGACCGCGTTGCCGCCTCGTCTCCCTTTCTCCCGTTCTCCCTTTCTCCCCTTCTACCGTCACTACGCTCCTAATTGAAAAACTCCCGCTCTTGGCGCTGGTGGCGGCGTCGGCCGCGGTGACGTTCTTCGCACAGCGTGCCGGCGGCGCGCTGATTTCCCTCGATAAGACGCCGCTCGCCGCTCGCTTTGCCAGGGCGGCGGTGCTCTACGCCGCCTATCTCGGCAAGACCGTCTGGCCGGCCAGGCTGGCATCGGTCTATCCCGACGTGCCCATCCATAGCGCGGCGCCGGTCGCCGGCGCGGTCGTCCTCTTGGCGGCAATTACGCTGGCGGCGCTGGCGGCCGCTCGTCGCGGGCATGGCTACGCCGCCGTCGGCTGGTTCTGGTTCGTGGGCACGCTCGCGCCGACGATCTGCCTGGTTCAAGCCGGGTTGCAGGTCATGGCCGACCGCTTTGTTTACCTGCCGCAGATCGGGCTTTTCGTGGCGGCAGTCTGGTGCGCCGCGGAAATCGCCCGCCGGTCGGCGCACGGCCGCCCGGCCACTGCTGCCCTGGCCGCGGCCGCGCTCGCCTCGCTGACCGCCTGCGCCTGGGGGCAGGCGTCGGTGTGGCGCGACGGCGTGGCGATGTGGGGCCGCGCCGTGGCCTGCACCCAGCGGAACGTGGTCGCGCTTCACGGTCTCGGCGTCGCGCTGGCCAATCGCGGGGAGTTCGACCAGGCAATAGTCCAGTACCGCCGCGCATTGGGATTGACGACCGACATGGTCCAGGCGCGGAACAACCTGGGCTACGCCTTGGCCCGTACCGGGCATTTGGACGACGCGGTTGTCCAATATCAAAAGGCGCTGGCCATTGAACCGAAGAACCCGGGAGTACACTACAACCTGGGGATGGCGCTTTCGGGAAAAGGCAAGGCCGATGCAGCCGCCCAGGAATATCACGAAGCGCCTGGCGCTCGATCCCGAGTATGCGGCGGCCAACGCCAATCTGGCCAAACTGCTGGCTTCCCGCGGGAAGTTCGACGAGGCGATCGAGCGCTGCCGGACGGCGCTGGAGATAGATCCCCAGTGCGCCGAGGCGTACGGAAGCCTCGGTTACGCGCTCTGCTGTCGCGGTCGCGGCAAGGAAGCGATCCCCTATCTCGAGAAGGCGGTCGCAATCAGGCCCGACGATGCCGAGACGCTGAACAACCTGGCCTGGCTGCGCTCGACCAGCGCCGATCCGACGGTCCGCGACGGCGGCGAGGCGGTGCGTCATGCCCTGCGCACCGCGGAGCTGACGCCCGACCGCGCCGACGCGCTGGACACGCTGGCCGCGGCCTACGCCGAGACGGGCGAGTTCGGCAAGGCGGCCGAAACAGCCCGAAAAGCCGCCGATCTTGCGGCGAAGGTCGGCGATCACGCGGCTGCCGATGGGATCAAATCGCGGTTGAGGCTGTATGAGGCTGGAAGACCGTATCGGGAAGCGAAATAGGAAGTTTTCAGTGTTCAGTTTTCAGTGTTCAGCTTTCAGTGTTCAGCTTTCAGTGTTCAGCTTTCAGTGTTCAGCTTTCAGTGTTCAGCTTTCAGTGTTCAGCTTTCAGTTTTCCGCGGCCTTGACTGTTTGCGGTGTATAGTTGTCAATAATCGGTGCCCCCGGTCACTTCACCCAACGGACTTCCGAATGTACCAATCGTTTGAAGATCTGGTTGTCTGGAAGCGGGCTTGCAAGGTCGCGGTGCGAGTTTTTGAGCTGCTCCGAGATTGCCGCGAGTACGGGCTGCGCGACCAGATGCAGCGAGCGGGTGTTTCGGTGGCATCCAACATCGCCGAAGGCTGCGAGCGCGGCGGCAAGGACTTCGTTCGGTTCTTGAGAGTTGCGCACGGTTCGTCGGCCGAATTGCGGACTCAGCGTTACATTGCCGCCAAGATCGGCGTCCTGACAACCGAAGCCACGACGCAGCTTGTTACCGAACTCAAAGAAATCTCGAAAATGGCAACTGGCCTCGCGCACTCCATCAGTCGTCAGGACAAAGGCGACAACCAATAATCGGCGTAATTATTGGCTGCCCATCGCTTAATGAAAACTGAACACTGAACACTGAAAACTCTACTCTTCCTCTTCCTCCTTGAGTTGCGCCTTGGAGATGATCTCCTGCAGCACGTTGCCGGGCACGACGTCGTAGTGGCTGAATTCGAGAGTGTAGCTCCCCTGCCCTGCCGTGATGCTGGAAAGGGCGCGGGCATAGGTAGTCACCTCGGCGAGCGGGGCCTCGGCCACGATCGTCTGCAGGTCGCCGCCGGCGGAATCCATACGCGAGACGCGTGCCCGGCGGCCGGAAAGATCGCTGGTGATGTCGCCCACCTTGCTGCTGGGCACGGTGATCTCGATCTTGACGATCGGCTCCAGCAGGCCCGGCCGGGCCTGCATGAAGACGTTCTTGAAGGCCATCGAGCCGGCCGTCTTGAAGGCCTGCTCGGAGCTGTCGACGTCGTGCATCTTGCCGAAATGGACCTCGACGGCCAGGTTCTGCACCTTGTAGCCGGCGATCACGCCGCGGTCCATGCGCTCCTTGAAGCCCTTTTCAATGGCGGGCATGAAGTTGCTGGAGATGACGCCGCCGACGACCGAGTTGACGAAAAGGAAGTTGTTCTCCTTGTCGTACTTGAAATCCTTCATCGAGGGAAAGCGCTCCTTGGTGCAGTATTCCTCGGGATTCATGTCTTTGGGCAAGGGATACATGCGGATGTGGACCTCGCCGAACTGGCCCCGCCCGCCGGATTGCTTCTTGTGCCGGTAGCTGCCTTCGGCATTGGCCTGGATCGTCTCGCGGTAGGGGATTTTGGGCTCTTTGCTCTCGATCTCGGCCTTGTCGCGGCGCTTGAGCCGCTCGCGGAGCATTTGCAGGTGCAGCTCGCTCATGCCGTAAGCGACCATTTCCTTGGTTTGCGGATCGGCGTGGAGGTGGAAAGTGGGGTCTTCCATTTCCACCTTGTGCAGCGCCGTGGCGATTTTGGCCTCGTCGCCGCGGGCCTTGGACGAAATGGCCAGGCCGACCATCGGCGCGGGGAACTGGATTGGCGGCAGCAGCAATTCGCCCAGCGACATGCCGGTCTTGAAATCGTCCATTTTGGTGACCGCCACGATCTGCCCTGCCGCGGCCGAATCGACGGCCTCGGTCTTGTCGGCCTGGACCTCGAACAATTGGCCGATTTTCACGCCCTTGCGGATGCCTTCGGCATGGACCGTTTCGTTGCTTTTGAGCGTGCCCGAATAGATGCGGATGAAGCTCAGCTTCTGCACGAAGGGGTCGATGCGGGTTTTGAAGATTTGGGCGACCAGCGGCGCAGCGGGATCGGCGGTGATTTCCATCGTCGTGTGGTCGCCGTTGACGGCCGTGCGATGCACCGCACCGGGGGGGAGGCCGCAGAAAACCAGGGAGTCCAGCAGCTCTTTCACGCCTACACCGGTCTTTGCCGAGCAGCAGACGATGGGGATGAGCGTTCCGCCCGCGACCGCCTGCACGATCAGCCGGCCGATTTCCTCGTCGCTAGGCTCGGCGCCGTCAAAGTAGCGGGTCATGACGTCCTCATCGACCTCGATAATCAATTCGATGAGCGAGGTATGGATGGCGCCGGGATCGGCCAGGGCGCCGGCCGTATCCGCGGGCACGTGGAGCGTGCTGGCCACGCCGCGGAAATCGGCCCCCCGGCCCAGCGGGACGTTGAGCAATTGGCACGCCTTGCCGAACATTTCCTGGATGGTCTGCAGGAGAGCGGGGAAGTTGATATTGTCGCCGTCCATCTTGTTGATGGCGATGAAACGGCCCACGCCCGCCTTGCCCGCTTCGTTGAACACCCGCCGCGTGGTGACGCCGATGCCGCTCTGGGCGTTGATTTCGATAACGACCGTATCGACGGCATGGACCGCGCCGATGGCCTGGCCGACGAAATCGGGGTAGCCGGGCGTATCAATGGCATAGAACCGCTTGCCGCCGTGGTTGAAGTGGACGACGTGCGATTCGACGCTATGGTGGTGGACCCGCTCTTCCTCGTCGAAATCGCAGATGCTCGTGCCCTCGTCAACGCTTGCCGGGCGGGTGATCGTGCCCGTCATCGAGAGGATTTTGTCCAAAAGGGCCGTTTTTCCTGATGCGCCGTGACCGGCGAATGCTACGTTGCGAATGTCTTGGACTGCGAGTTTGGCCATGTTAGTGCTCAGTTTTCAGTTTTCAGTTTTCAGTGCTCAGTTTTCAGTGTTCAGTTTTCAGTTCTGAACACTGAAAACTGAACACTCACCCCGCCGCGGCGATTGCCTCCGGCAAGGTTAAAGATCCTTCATAAAGCGCGCGGCCGATAATGCAGCCGGCCATGGGAATCGCCGCCAAGTCGGCTACGTCGGCGGCGGTTGTGACCCCGCCGGAAGCGATGACGGGCAGGTCAATGGCCGCTTGCATTTCGGCCATCGCCGGGCAGTTGGGGCCCGCCAACATGCCGTCGGTCGCGATGTCGGTGTAAATGATGCCGGCCAAGGGCTCGGCGGCGAATTGCCGGGCAAGCTCGACGGCCGACACATCGCTCGTATGAAGCCAGCCGTGGGTGGCAACCTTTCCATCGCGGGCGTCGATCCCCAGCACTAAACGGCGGGGATACAGCCGGCACATGGCCCGAAACCAGTCCGGCTCGCGAATGGCCGACGTACCGATCACCAGGCGGCAGAGACCCAGCGCCCGTAGTTCGCGGATAGTGGCTTCATCGCGAATCCCGCCTCCCAATTCGCAGATAGCCCCCTCTCCCGGAGGGACAGGGAAGACTTCTCGTACTGCTTTGAGGATTTCAGTGACAGCCAGGACGTTCCGCGGTTGGCCGTCGCGAGCGCCGTCGAGATCGACCAGGTGGAGGTGTTTGGCCCCCTGTTCCACCCACTTGCGGGCGATGGTCGCCGGGTCGTCGCCAAAGACCCTTTCGCGGGAATAATCTCCCTGCTGGAGGCGGACGCACTTGCCTCCACGCAGGTCAATTGCAGGCCAGACTTCCACCTAAAGTACCTCGCGAACGGATATGCACGAGTCGTTTGTCCCAGGAGAGTTGATTCTATCGCAGCCCGCACCGCGGTGAAAGTAGGGAGGGCATGTCAATTGACTCGGCGGCGGGCGTCCTGCAGACGCAGCCCTTCCTTGAACTGCCGCACGCCCTCGGCGTCGCTCTTGTTCAGGGTCAGCGCCGTGGCCAGAACAAAACGGCATTCGGGACGCTCGGGATCGAGTTCCACCGCGCGAGACGCTTCCTGACCGGCTTCGTCAGCCTTGCGCAGGCGCTATGAAAATGTTCGCCAGGTTGAGATGGCCGGTGGCGGAATTGGGGTCGAGCTCCACAGCGCGTTGGGCATGAGCGAGCGCGGCGGGGAAGTTCTTCGCTTCAATAAAGGCGGCGGCCATGTTGTTGTGCATGTCGGAATCGGCTTCGTTGCAGGCCAAGGCCCGCCGCATGAAAGTGAAATCGTCGCGCCAGAAAGCAGTTTGCCGCCAGGAAGCGACGATGAGTGCCGCGAGGAGGAGGGCCATCACGAACGTCCGCATGGCGCGACCTTGCCACGCCCTTCGCTTGAAGCTCAGGACGTGCCACCCGAAGCTGGTCAAATCTCCGATCCCGAAGACGATCATTAACAGCAGCCCGATTTGCGGAAGGTAGGTGTAACGATCGGCCATCGCCTGCCGGCCGACTTGTACGAAGCCAAGCACCGGTACGAGCATCCCGAGGAACCAAAGCCAGCCGGCCAGCAGATAAGGTCGCGAGCGGCGGAGGACGACGGCCAGCACGGTGATTGCAAGCAGCAGCCCCGCGGCGGCGAAGATCGCGGCCAGCGGAGGCATCTTGGACGGGAATGGGTAATGGCCGGCCAGCCCGGCAGGCCAGAACGTTTGCAAGATGTATGCCTGGCAGGACATGAGGGCGTTAACGGCCCGCGCGGACAACGGGATCGAGGCATTCAACTGCACGGTTTCTCGCTGCACAAGAAGCGTCTTGACGCACAGCAACGCCGACATGACGAGAAGCGGGAGCTTTTCCAAAAGTAGGTCCATCTTGCCGAGGAGGACTGAGCGGCCCGATTCCGCCGACAGGTCACGCTTATTAAGCAAGGACGTCCCCATTGGTCCATTCCGGCAGAAAGGACCTACTTCGCCCCTACGCAGCGGCCAATAGTCCAGCACCAACATCACCAGCGGCAGGGTGACCGCCATAGGCTTAGCCAGCAGCGCAAGGGCGAAGCAGAACGCGACCAGCCCGTAGCGGAGGGCCGAGAACGGCTGACGGGCGTAGCGCACGTAGGCCGCCAGCGTGAGCCAGAAACAAAGGCCGCACAGCAGGTCTTTGCGCTCGGCGACCCAGACGACCGATTCAACCCGTAAAGGGTGGACGGCGAAGATGGCGGCCAGCGCGGCCGAGGGCCACAAGCGGCCCGTCATCTGCCTGACAACGAGGAAGACGAGCGCGGTGGTCAGCCAGTGCAGGATGAGGTTGACCAGGTGGTGACCCCACGGCCGCAGGCCGAAGATTTGGCAATCGAGCATGTGCGAGAGCGTCGTCAGCGGGTGCCAATTGGCCGCGTGGCTATGCATCCAAGCCCAGGCCCAGCTTTCCATGCTGAACCCCTTGTGGACGTGCGGTTCGGCCCAGACATAGATGTCGTCGTCGAAATGCAAAAATGGCATTCTCAATGCCGGAGCGAACGCCAGCGCGACGGCCACCGCCAGCAACCCGCAGATGCAATACGTGGGCACGGCCAAAGGTAAACCGGGAAGGAGGCGAGGCAGCTCTGCCTGGCGAGGCGGGCGCTGGAGCGTTTTACGCGGCTTTCGGGTCATCAGAGGTACTGCCATTTCCCGCTACTACTTCCCACTGCCATTCCCACCGCCATTCCCACTGTGAAATGCCTTGCCCGCGCGATACGAATCGAGCCGCCGCTGGACGTCTGCGGCCACATCGGACTGGCCGGCGGCGGCGGCCAGGTCGTGGGCGGTTGTCGCGGCGCGGACCGCGTCGGGGAACCGGCCGGCTTCGGAGTACGCATCGGCCATAGTGACATAATCGTCCGGAAGATGGGGATTGATCTTCACGGCCATGCGAAGATGCTCGGCTACATCTGCGTTGTCGCCGCGCCGCGCGGCGGCGCCGGCAAGCACGAGCTGCGCGTCGGCCAGCGTGGGATCGATCTCCAAGGCCTCGCGGCAGAGTTCGACAGCCTCGTCGTCCGCTCCCTGCCGCTGGCGCAATTGGGCCAGACTGACGCGGGCCGGAGCGAAGTCGCCGCGGAGTTCTATCGCTCTGGTCAAGTGCGATTCGGCGCCGCGAAGATCGCCCTTTTTCAGCAAGATGTTGCCGAGATTGAATTCGGCGTCGGGCAAATTGGAGTTGCGGGCAAGCGCCTCGCTAAAGTATTGGATGGCCCCGTCGAGATCGCCTTTCTCCTCCATCAGCCAGCCGAGACCGCAGTACGCCATGGACGATTCCGGGTCGGCGCAGAGCGCTTCGCGGAAGTTGGCTTCCGCCAGGTCGTCGCGATGCTGCTCGTGCAAGGCCATGCCCAGGCAGACATGGGCGAACGGATTCTGTTCGTCGCACGCAAGCGCCTGGGCCCAGAGCGTGTCGGTGTTTTGCCAGCAGGCGGTTTGCCGCCAGGCGGCAACCGTGAAGAGAGCCAGGACTAGCGCCGCGACGACGGCCGAGATCCCATTGCGCAGCGGCACAGAAACGGGGACATCTCTGATTCGTGCGAAGCACCCTTCGGGCCGTTTCGGCGAATCAGAGATGTCCCCGTTTCTGGCTGCCGTCCAAACGACGGCGATCCAAAGGCCGATTTGCGGAAGATAGAGGAAACGGTCCGCCAGCACTTGAGTGCCCACCTGCACGAGGCCGATGGTCGGAACGAATGTGCCCAAGAACCAGAACCAGCCGACGGGCAACCACCGCTGTCCTCGCCGAGCGGCCCAGATTGCCCCGAGAGTCAGCACCACCAGCAATCCCCCGGCGGCCAGTGCCCACCAGTAATTTCCCACCTTGGGGACCGCATAGAGCGACAAATCCACCGGCCAGAACGAAATCCGCAGATAGCTCACATAGAGCAACATGGCGCGCAGGAGCCTCGTGGGGATCGACACGGAGGCGAGAGAAGAAACGCCGGCGCCTGCCCGTTGCATCAGAAACATGACTGTGGCGCATCCGGCCACCGCCATAAGCAGCGGCGCCTTTTCCAGCAACAGCCGCCAGTCGAACGGCCGCCGCAGCGGCCAGTAGTCCAGGAGCAGGAAAAGGAACGGCCACGTCACCAGCGTCGATTTGGCCATGAGGCCCAGCGCGAATGCAAGCACTACCAGGAAATAGCGGAGGATATTCGGGCGCGGGCGTAGGAAACGTATGCCCACAGCGTCAACAAGCCGAACAAGCCGCTGAGCACGTCCTTGCGCTCGGTGACCCAGGCCACCGATTCGACGGCGCGGGATGTACGGCGAAGAGGGCGGCCACCAGCGCGCTGGGCCACAATTGCCCGGTCATCCGCCGCAAGAGCAAGAAGAGCAAAACTGCGTTGGCGGCGTGAAGGAGTACGTTCGTGAGATGGTAGCCGCCGGCGAAGGACGTGCCCCAGCACTGCGCGTCCAGCAGCAACGAAACCCAAGTCAAAGGATGCCAGTTCGCGGTTCGGTTCGTGGTAAAAGCCCAGGCGAAACCGTCGGCGGTGAGACCGCGATCGAGATACGGGTTCTTGGCCACGTAGTCGTAATCGTCGATGTTGACGAAATCGTGGCGATATGTCTGAGCATAAATCAGCGCGACGCCTGCGACGAGGAGTGCCGAGACGATCCAGCACGCGGCGCGACCGTGCTTGCATGGTCGGCTTGCGGGTCGCGAGTCAGCGGCTGGCTGGCCGCGCGGCGCGCGAGACGATCGGGAGGCAGCGCGCGGAGAACTTTGCTGGTCGGGTCGGGCCATACATTTGATGTTAACGGGGAACCGGCGAGGATTCCACCCGCTCCTCCCACTTCCACCCTACCACTTTCCCGCGTGAAACGCCTTGCCGGCGCGAAACAAGTCGAGCCTCTGCTGGATTTCGGCGGCAAGGTCCGATCGACCGGCGGCAAGGGCCAAATCGCGAGCGGTTGTGGCGGTGTGGACGGCATCCTGGAACTGGCCCGCTTCGGCGTAAGCGGCAGCCAACGTGTTGAGCGCTTCCAAGCTGCCGTTACCCTCAAGTTTCACCGCGTGGAGCGCCAGCTCCAGCGCCGCTTTTCCGTCGCGGACCGCCGGATCGGGCGCAGTGGACAGCATTTGAGCCGCGGTCACCACGGCGCCGGCGTCGTCCGGCTTGAACGTCACGACAGCTTGCAAGAGCGGTACCGCATCCTGGTACTTGCCTTGCCGCAGCAAGGTCAAGGCGTGATCGACAAGGGCGCCGGCCAGCCGCGGGTTTATGCCCATGGCGATCCGGAGATGCTTGGCCGCATCGTCGGTGTTGCCGCGCCGCACAGCGGAATTGGCGAGCACCAGGTGCGCCTCGGCCAGCGCCGGATCGAGGTCCAAGGCCGCGCGGCAAAGTTGGACCGCCGCGTCGTCGGCGCCCTGCTGCTGGCGCAACTGGGCCAGACTGACGAGGGGCTGAGGGACGTCGCCGCGCAACTCTATCGCTCTAATCAAGTGCGGTTCGGCGCCGCGAAGATCGCCTTTTTTCAACAAGATACTGCCGAGGCTGTATTCGGCATCGGGCAAATTCTTGTTGCAAGCAACTGCCGTCGTGTAGTGTTGGACTGCCTCGTCGAGGTCGCCTTTTTTCTCCCGCAGCATGCCGAGATAGTAGTGCGCGAGCGCGTAATTCGGATCGGCGCAAAGCGCGTCGCGGAATTGCTGCTCGGCCAGGTCGTCGCGGTGCTGCTGCTGCAAGTCCAAGCCGAGGGAAAAATGGGCCCAAGGATTCTGCGCGTCGCACGCCAGCGCATGGGTCCAGAGCGACTCGCTGTCTCGCCAGAAGGATGCCTGCCGCCAGGCCGCAATCGTAAATAGGGCCATGAAGGCGGCCGCGGCAACGGCCAAGTTGCCCGTATGAATCCGCCGCGACTTGGCGGGGCACCCGCGAAGTGGGTCGACGGCCGCCGACCAGACGACGGCGATCCATAGCCCGATTTGCGGCAAGTAGAGGAATCGGTCCGCCTGTACCTGAGCGCCCACTTGAACCAGGCCAATGGTCGGCACGAACGTGCCAAGGAACCAGAACCAGCCAACGGCCAGCCAGCGCTGGCCGCGGCGCGCCAGCTCGACCGCTCCCACGGTCAGCAGCGCAAGAACTCCGGCGGCGGCCGCGCCCCACCAGTAGCTTTCAGACTTCGGGATCGCATAGAGCGACAGATTTGCCGGCCAGAACGAAACCCGCATATAGCTCAGATAGAGAGACATCGTGCGGCCTAATCTTGCAAGGGCCGACACGGAGCTTAACGAGGAAACGTTGCCGCCGGCCCCCTGCAATAGAAATGTGACTGCGGCGCAGCTCGCAACGGCAATCACCAGCGGCACTTTTTCCAGCAACAGCCGCCAGCCCAAGGGCCGCCGCAAGGGCCAGTAATCCAACAGCAAGAAAACGAACGGCCAGGTCACCAGCACCGGTTTCGCCATTAAACCCAAGGCGAGCATTAGCACAACCAGGAAATAGCGGACGATATTGGGGGCAACGGTGTACCAAAGGTACGCCCAAAGTGCCAGCAGGCCAAACAAGCCGCTGAGCACGTCCTTGCGTTCGGTAACCCAGGCCACCGATTCGACCCGCGTAGGATGTATGGCGAAAAGAGCCGCGACCAGCGCGCTGGGCCACAACCGGCCCGTCATTTGACGCAGGAGCAAAAACAGCAGCACCGCGTTGGCGGCGTGAAGGAGGACGTTCGTCAAATGATAGCCGCCGGCAAACGACGTTCCATAGAACCGCGAATCCAGCATCAACGAAATCCAGGTCAACGGGTGCCACTCCCCTGTATGGTTCGTGGTGAATGCCCAGACGACGGCCTCGGCCGTCAAACCCTTGCGGACGTACGGATTCTTGGAAACATAACCTTCATCATCGATATTGACGAAATCGTGGCGATATGTTTGCGCGTAGATCAGTGCGATGCCAGTGACGAGGAGGACCGGGACTGCCCAGCACGCGACTCGACCATGCAAGCACGGCGCCTGCCGCGCGGCGGCGTCGGGGCGGGCGCCAGGCTCGCATGGTCGGCTTGCGAGAGGCGAGTCAGCGGCTGCCTGGTCGCTCGGCGCGCCGAACGATTGCTCAGCGGCGCCTTGAGAACTTTGCTGGTCGGGTCGGTCCATACATTTGATGCTAACGGGTAACCGGCGAGGATTCCACCCGCCCAACAAAGCAAGGCAGCGCAAAGCCACGGGGCATCGGACGGGCTTTTCCAACGTTACCACTTCCCGACTACTGCTTCCCTTCGCGGAACGCCTTGCCCGCGCGCAGCAGATCGAGCCGCCGCTGAATGTCGGCGGCCAGATTGGGCTGACCGGCGGCGGCGGCCAGGTCGCGCGCGGTTGCCGCCGCGCCGATAGCGTTGGGGAATTGGCCCGCGTCAGCAAATGCGGCGGCCAAATTGAGGTAGTCGTCCGGCAGACGCGGGTTGATTCTTACGGCGAGACGGAGATGCTCAGCCGCCTCGGCCGTGTTGCCGTGCCGCGCGGCGGAATTGGCCAACAGTACGTGTGCCTCCGCCAGCGTGGGATCGAACTCCAAGGCCTCGCGGCAAAGTTTGACGGCCTCGCTGTCCGCTCCCTGCTGCTGGCGCAATTGTGCCAGACTGACGCGGGCCTGGGCGAAGTCTCCGCGCAACTCTATCGCTCTGGTCAAGTGCGACTCGGCGCCGCGGAGATCACCCTTCTTCAACAGAATGCCGCCGAGACTGTATTCGGCCTCCGGCATTTCGCCAAAATGATCGATTGCTTCGATGTAACAGCGGACGGCCTCGTCGAGATCGCCTTTTCCCTCCAGCAGCCAACCGAGAGCGCAGTACGCCGCGGCTAAATCCGGATCGGCGCAAAGCGCCTCGCGGAACTGGCGTTCCGCCCGATCGTCGCTGCCTCGAGCATGCAGCGCCATGCCCATGAAAAGATGGGCCTGGGCATTCTGTCCGTCGCACGCCAGCGCGTGGCCCCAAAGCGTTTCGCTGTTCTGCCAACAGGCCGTCTGCCGCCAGGCGGCGACTATGAAGAGGGTCAAGACTAGGGCCGCGGTTATGGCCAAAGTGCCGATGCGCAGCGGACGCGACCCGGCCCATGCGGCTACCGTCCAGACCACCGCTATCCATAGCCCGATTTGCGGCAGATAGAGAAATCGGTCGGCCAGCACTTGACCGCCCACCTGGACAAGGCCAATGGTCGGAATCAGTGTTCCCAGGAACCAGAACCAGCCGACGGGCAACCACCGTTGCGGCGCTGTACGGGTTGGCCAAGCGGCCCAGACGGCCGCCGCCGTCGCCAACGCCAGCGCTCCGCCAGCGGCCAACGCCCACCAAAAGCTTCCCGACTCCGAAGCCGCATAGGGAGACAAATTGGCCGGCCAAACGGAGATTCGCAAATAGCTCATGTAGAGCAGCGCGGCGCGGGCGAACCTTTCGGCGATCGACACGGAACCGAGAGAGACGACGGCGCCGCTTGCCCGCTGCATCATGAACATGACCGCCGCACAGCCCGCCGCCGGCAGCAGCAGCGGCGCCTTTTCCAGCAACAGCCGCCAATCAAAAGGCCGCCGCAGCGGCCAGTAATCCAGCAGCAGAAACAGGAAGGGCCAGGTTACGAGCGTCGACTTGGCCATGAGGCCCAGCGTTAATGCGAGCATAACCAGGCAGTAGCGGACGACGCCCGGTCGCGGGCGTAGGAAACGTATGCCCACAGCGTCAACAAGCCGAACAAGCCGCTGAGCACGTCCTTGCGTTCGGTGACCCAAGCCACCGATTCGACCCGCGCCGGATGCATTGCGAAAAGGGCGGCGACCAACGCGCTTGGCCACAATTGGCCCGTCATCCGCCTCAAAAGCAGAAAGAGCAGCACGGCGTTGGCGGCGTGCAAGAGGACGTTCGTCAGATGATAGCCGCCGGCGAAGGACGTCCCGTAGCACTGCGAGTCCAGCATTAACGATATCCACGTTAAAGGGTGCCAGCTCTCCGTGCGGCTCGTAGTGAAGGCCCAGGCGAGCCCGTCAGCGGTCAAACCGCGGCTGACACACGGGTTCTTGTAAACATACGCGTCGTCGTCGATGTTGACGAAATCGTGGCGATATGTCTGGGCATAGACGAGGGCGACGCCGGCGACGAGCAACGCCGAGACCGTCCAGCATGCGGCGCGAGCGCGCGGCGGGTCGGCGGCTGTTTGGCCGCCCGGCGCCGAAGCCGCCTGGGCGGCAGTGCGGCATACGGATTGTCGGGCGCTTCTGGCCATACAGCCTATGCTAGCGGGAAACCTGCCAACCTTCTACGCGGGCAACGCGGCGAAGTTCCGCAGGATCTTCAGCCCTTCGGACTGGCTTTTTTCCGGGTGGAACTGGCTGGCAAAGATGTTGTCGCGCCAGACCATCGAGCAAAAAGGACCGCCGTAGTCGGTGGTCGTGGCGACGACGGTGCGCTCGCGCGGAACGACGTAGTACGAGTGGACGAAATAGACATAAGTGCCCGGGTCAATTCCGTTCAACACCGGCGAGCAATGGACGATATCCAATTGGTTCCAGCCCATGTGCGGCACGGAGAAGCCCTGCGGCAGATCGAAGCGGACGACGTCGCCCTGGAGCACGCCGAGTCCTTCGTGCCGGCCGTTTTCATAGCCCACGTCGAACAGCAGTTGCAGACCGAGGCAGATGCCCAGAAACGGTTTGCCCGATTCGATCGCGTCGAGCACGGGGCGGACGAGCTCGCGCCGCCGCAGCTCGCCGATGGCGTCCTCGAACGCGCCGACGCCTGGCAGGACGACCTTGGCGGCCTTGGCAACGACGGCCGGGTCGCAGGTAATGACGGCCGCCTGGCCCACTTTCTCGAAGGCCTTTTGTACGCTGCGGAGGTTGCCCATGCCGTAGTCGACGATGGCTATCGTGGATTGGTCGGTTGGCTTCATGGTTGTTTGCTCTGCGCGAGTTGGAGATTCTGGCGAGCTCCGGGGTAGTCGGGCCGGAGTTGCAGGGCCTGCTGAAACTGCGCCGCGGCTTCGCTCCACTTTGCTTCCCGCATGAACGCGACGCCGAGGTTGTTGTGCGCGACCGCGTTACCGGGCGCGAGCCTCAAGGATTCCTGGAAATGGTCGATTGCGCCGGCAACATCCCCCGTGCGGAGCAAAGCCGCGGCAAGTTCATAATGCGCGTCCGCATGGTCGGATTCAAGGGCGAGCGCCTTGCGAAGCTCGTCAATGCCGGCCTGGTCCTGTCCGGAACGGATCAGCGCAACACCGAGATTGCCATGCCCGTCGGCAAACCGGGGGCTGATTGCAATCGCTTTTTTAAGGGGATCGATGGCCAAATCCGGCCTGCCGCAGGCAATCAGCGCGCTGCCGAGCCCGCTTTCCGCCTTGGCAAAATGCGGGTCGATCGACACCGCTTCCTGGAATTGCACGACAGCCGCCCGCGGATGTTTGTGTTCGGCCAGGAAATTACCTAGGTTGTAATGGGCAATCGAATTCGTCTCCGTGCAGGCCAACGCGCGGTTCCATAGGCTTTCACCGTCGCGCCAGTAGCCCGTTTGCCGAAAGGCGACGGCCGCCAGAGCGATCACGACGAGGATCGCTGCCGCGCCGCAGACCCAAGCCTTGATAACTCGCGCTTCCTCTTTCGCAGCCGAAGCAGGCTGCCGTCGAAGGAAGTTTTTCGCGGCCCAAGCTACGGCGATGCACAAGCCGATTTGCGGCAAGTAGGTAAAGCGATCGGCCTTCACTTCGATGCCGGCCTGCACCAAACCAATTGTAGGCAGCAGCGTTCCGAGGAACCAGAACCAGCCAACAGCGAGCCAGCGCTCACCGCGAACGGCCCGCCAAACTGCGCCCGCGGTCAGCAATGCCAGTACGAGGACCGCTCCCAACGCGGGCCAGACCTTTTCCGGACCAAGCTTCGCCGGCAGGTCGGCCGGATAAATTGCCAGGTTGATCGGCAGCAGCGTCTTGCCGATGTAATCGACGTAAAGCGTCGCGCCGCGTAGAAGGCGATCCAGAATCGGCATGGCACTCAAGGGGATGATTGACTTGCCGCCCTGCTGACTCAAGTAAGTACGGTAAACGGAGGCTCCGGCCAACGCGATCAATGGCAGCTTCTCCAGCAGCAGAAACGGCGCGCCTCCTCCCCTCTCCCGCCGGGATTGGGGCCGGGGGTGAGGGGCGCTCGGCCAGTCTCCCTTTCTCCCGCTCTCCCTTTTTCCCGTTCTCCGTGCTCCCACCTTCTCAGCGGCCAGTAGTCAAGCAGTAGGAACAGAAATGGCCAAGTCACCAGCATCGGTTTGGACATAAGACCTAGCGCCAGGGCTGCGAAGACGGCCAAATAACGAAACACGCCGGGCCGCCGCGCGTACCAACCGTATGCCCAGAGGGCCAGCATTCCGAACAGCCCGCTGAGAGCGTCTTTTCGTTCGGTTATCCAGGCCACCGATTCAACGTGCAGCGGATGGACGGCGAACACCGCGGCTACCAGCGCGCTGGGCCAGAGGTCGTCGGTCATGCTTCGCAGCGCAAAGAACAGCAAGGTTGCGCTGGCGGCGTGCAATAGGACGTTCGTCAAGTGATAGCCGCCGGGATGACTCAGCCCGTAAAGTTTGAAATCCGTCATCAGCGAGAGCCAGGTCAGCGGATGCCAATGTGACGCCCGTTGGGTCTCGGTAAAAGCCCAGCGGACACCTTGCGGAGTCAGACCGTAGGCCAGACTGGGGTTGCGGTAAACATACTGGTCGTCGTCGAGGTTGACGAAGTCGAAATGCACCGTTTGCCCGTAGACGGCGGCCACAAGGACCAGCAGGAGCGCACAAATGCCCAAGGCCGCCCACCTGTTGCCGGAAGCTTGCGCCGACGCCGCGCGCATGGCGGGGGCGCGGTCTTTTTCCAGTCGCTGCTTTCGCGTCTTACTTGCCATGCGCTGCGTCCCGGTCCGGGCGACTCATTTCGAACTTTGGCGAAAGTGCGGGTGCGCCTCCTTTCAATTGTAACTTGGCCAGCTCCAGGCTCCGCCGGGCTTCAACGAAGTCGGGCTTGAGTTCCAGGGCCTTCTGCAAGTGCGCGATGGATTCGTCCAGTCGCCCCGCTTGCAGCAAGGCGAAGCCAAGGAGGATGACGCTATTGGCGGCATGCAGCAGGACGTTTGTCAGAGGAAAGCCGCCAGAGTGCGCGGGCGTGTAAAGTTGGCTGTCCAACATCAACGATAGCCATGTGAGCGGGTGCCAATGTCCGGCGCGGTGCATTTCCGTGAAGGCCCAAACGATCCCCGGCCCCGTCAGCCCGTCCGTGAGATACGGGTTCTCGTAAACGTACTCGTTGTCGTCGAGGTTGGCGAACGGGAACCCAACCGTCTGGATGAATACGACGGCTACTAGCATCGGTAAAAGCACGCAGACAGCCGCGGTCGTCCGCGATAGTCCGCGCGGCCGGATCGCGGCCGCGCGGCGGTCAAGCGGAGCGCTCGGCCTCGTCGGCTGCCTGAGCGTCTGCTTTCCCATCTTCATTCCCCATCAAACCGGGACATGGCTTTTAATCTGCCGGCGGGGAACGACATGCAGTCCTACTGGCTCGGCCCGTTTTGGAGTCATTGCCCCTTTCGAACTCGGGCGAAAACACCTTCTTGCCAGCATAACCGAGTTTGCCGCGGAATTCGAGCGGAGGCAAGTGTTTTGCCTATTTTTTCCGAACCAGCCGCGCGTCCGAATTGCGTCCCTAGAACTATTCCTCTAGAATCGGTGTCTAAAAACTGTGGCGTGCAGTTCGCACGAGCAGCCCATCATTGAACCGATCGCCATGAACCGCATTCTTGTTACCAGTGCCCTGCCCTACGCCAACGGTCCTATCCATTTGGGCCATTTGGTGGAGTACATCCAGACCGACGTCTGGGTCCGCTTCCAGAAGCTCCACGGTCGGCCGTGCATTTATATCTGCGCCGACGACACGCACGGCACGGCCATCATGATGCGGGCGCGCAAGGAGGGCGTCGGCGAAGAGGAATTGATCGCCCGGATGCAGCGGGAGCATTTGCTCGACTTCACGGCCTTCCAGATCGAGTTCGACAATTACGGCAGCACGCACAGCCCGGAAAACCGCGCTTTTTGCGACGAAATCTGGCGTGCCTTGCGCCGCGAGGGGCTGGTGAGCGAAAGAGAGGTCCAGCAGCTTTACGATCCCGCGGCGGGAACGTTCCTGGCTGACCGATTCGTCAAGGGGACTTGTCCCAAGTGCAAAGAGCCGGACCAGTATGGCGATAGCTGCGTGAAGTGCGATTCGCACTACGACGCCACCGACCTGATCGACCCGAAGAGCACGCTCACGGGCGCGACGCCGGAAGTACGCGCGGCGAAACACCTGTTCGTGAACATCGAGCGGCTGCATGGTTTTCTCAACGACTGGGCCACCGGCAGCGGGGCCTTGCAGCCGGAAATCGCCAATTACCTCCAGGGTCATTTCCTTCAGGATCCGCTCCACGATTGGGACATCTCGCGGCCGGCGCCCTATTTCGGCTTCGAGATTCCCGACAGTCCCGGCAACTACTGGTACGTCTGGTTCGACGCACCGATCGGCTACATTGCCTCGACCAAGCAATGGTGTGAACGGAACGGCGAGAAGATCGACGATTGGTGGCGATGTTCGGATACGAACATCCACCACTTCATCGGCAAGGACATCACCTACTTCCACACGCTCTTCTGGCCGGCGATGCTCAAGACGGCCGGTTTTAGCCTGCCGAAGAAGGTCCACATCCACGGCTTTCTCACGGTCAACGGCAAGAAGATGTCCAAGCGCGACGGCACGTTCGTCAAAGCGGCAACGTACCTGGATCACCTTGATCCGGCCTTCCTTCGCTATTACTACGCCTCGAAACTCGGCGGCAATGTCGAGGACCTCGATCTGAACCTCGACGAGTTCCTCACGAAGGTCAACGCCGACGTGGTGGGCAAGTTCGTCAACATCGGCAGCCGCACGGCGAATTTCGTTCGCAAGAGCGGGCTGGCGGCGATCTATCCGGAAGATGGCGGCCTCTTTGCGCAAGCAGCCAAGGACGGCGCGGAGATCGCCGCCGCTTATGAGGCTTGCGACTTCGCCCGCGCAATGAGGCACATTATGTCCGCCGCGGATCGGGCGAACAAGTTCATCGACGAAAACGCGCCTTGGAACCTCAAGGGACCAGAGCAGGCCGCGCGGCAGTTGGACGTGTGTACGATCGGGCTGAACCTCTTCCGGCAGTTGGCCGTTTATTTGGCCCCCGTGCTGCCCAAGATGGCGCGGGACATCGGCGAATTCTTTGGCGAGGCGATTGCCAGTTGGCGGCAGTCGCAAGCGCCGCTGGTTGGGGTGAAGGTCGGCAAATTCCAGCACCTCGTGCAGCGCGTCGACGCCAAGAAAGTCGAGGCGATGATCGCCGCCAGCGCCGAGCCGGAAGATGCAGGCGAAGGTAGGGTGGGACAAGGGAGCCTAAGCGACCGCAGGCCCACCACGCCCGGCAGCGGCGCGACCGACGACGACGCCCCACTCAAGGCCGAGCCGCTTTCCGCCGAATGCACGTTGGACGACTTCGTCAAGACCGACCTGCGGGTCTGCCGCGTACTGTATGCGGAAGAAGTGCCCGAAGCGAAGAAGCTCCTAAAGCTCACCATCAGCCTCGGCGGCGACAACACGCGGACGGTCTTTGCCGGCATCAAGGGCTTCTACAAGCCGGAGGATCTCGTCGGCAAGCTTTTCATCTGCATCGCCAATCTCGCCCCGCGGAAGATGAAGTTCGGCGTGAGCGAGGGCATGATGCTCGCCGCCGGCGGCGAGGGCGAGGCGCATCTGCTGGTTCCCGACGAAGGGGCCAAGCCGGGGCAGCGGGTGCATTGACGTTGCTCATGCTATCATGCATTGCTAACGCGAATTTCCTGTCCTGACAATTCGTGGTATACTTATTTCAGGTGGTTGTGGGCATTGCACATCGGAGATCGTTCGTATGGCAACCGTTGAGACGAGTGTAGTCGTCGAACCTGAAAATCTGGCGACGATGCCGAGAATCACCGAACTGCGCGCGGGCGACCGATTGACCCGTGCGGAGTTCGAGCGCCGATATTCCGCGATGCCGAACGTCAAGAAGGCGGAACTCGTTGAGGGAGTCGTGTATATGCCGTCGCCGGTTTCCAGCGTGGAACATGGCAATCCCCATTTCGACCTAATTACCTTCCTAGGGTTTTATCGGGTGGCCACGCCGGGAATAGAAGGCAGCGACAACGCAACGGTCCGCCTTGACTGGGAAAACGAGCCGCAGCCTGACGCCTATCTACGTATCGTGCCGCGGTTTGGCGGCCAGACGCGCGACGACGGAAAATACGTTGCCGGAGCGCCGGAACTGGTTGCCGAGGTTGCCGCCAGCAGTGTGAGCTACGACCTGCACGACAAGCTCCGCTCGTACCAGCGCAACGGCGTGCGCGAGTACCTGGTATGGCGGGTCTGGGATTCGGCCATTGACTGGTTCGTACTCCGGGAAGGACAGTTCGAGCCACTTTCGCCGACCGGCCCCGGCCATTACCAGAGCGAAATCTTTCCGGGCCTTTGGCTCGACTTGAACGCCTTGTTGCGGGGCGACGTTGCACGGGTTTTGACCGTGCTTCAACAGGGCGTTGCCTCGCCGGAACACGCGGCGTTTATCGCGAGCCTTCAGGCAGCAGCCAATCGAAAGACTCCATAGCAGGCACCTTGAGCTTCAATCAAAAAGAATCCAGGGATTCATTTCCCGCGGGCTCAGCCAGTCGATTCCGTGTTTCTCCCGAAGGATACGCTTTGTCATCGCCCAAACGACGTGGCAATGTCCCAGTCCCCTACCGCGATTCGTCAGCTCATGCTCAGCCTCAACATATGCAGCCTCTACCAATTCCTTTGTATGCGGGTCATCAACGATTGGATCCTGGAAGAGTCGTAAGTCGGTCTGCGACTTCATTGCGACTGTGAGCTTTGTGTAGAGACGTGAATCCGCACACTCGAGGATCCGTTTGCAGTCCAACACGCCCAATCCGGTTGCACGACGGAGCTTCATGACCATCTCAGCATCCGCGGTTCGCTGACGGACGTCGAACATCGACGCAAGTTGCGAGCGATATGCACTCGATGGCCGGCCCATCCTGCGCTCCCCACGCCTGCCTACGGTTTCTCGCTCAAAAACACGAAAATCCCCCTCTTGTTCCCCACGACAATGTCCGGAATGCCGTCCCCGTTGAGGTCGCGGGCGATGACTTGCGTGCCGACGCCCGAATTGTCGTCGATCATGTGCGGAATGAACCGCGGGCCGGTCACCTTGTCGCGCTGCAGCTCGAACCAGTAGAGCACCGCGGGAGCGTCCGGCTCGACGTCGCCTTTGGGACCGTGCGCCCAGAACCGCTTGCCGGTCACAAGGTCCATCAGGCCGTCGCCGTTGATGTCGGCCAGGTCCATTGCGTGCATCTGGCTGATCCGCAAGGCATCGGACTTCAGATCGGGCTTGGGCGGCAGGATCACATGCTGCTTCCAAGTGATTTCGCCCTTCGCCCCACGTTGCTGCTGATACCAGACGAGGCCGTAGTGGTGGCAGTGCCAGGAAGTGGCCACGTCGGCCAATCCGTCGCCATCGATGTCGTAGACGATCATTTGCGCGCCGGCGTCGGCGAATTTGAAGGGATGAAACTTCCACGTTTGGCCGGGCTCCAACTTGGCGGGCTGTTCCCACCAGCCTTGGGCCTCGACGATGTCCGCGCGGCCGTCGCCGTTGATGTCACCGACGCCTACGCCGTGCGTGAATCTCTGGAAGTGCTTGTCCTTGGGCGAGATCGGATGGAACGTCCAGAGATCGTCCGGCCGCTTCGGGTCCCACGTGGCATAGCCCAACTGCCCGGTTACGCAATAGACCAGTTCCGGCTGGCCGTCGCCGTTTACGTCGGCCCAAGCGGGCGATTCGTCGCCGCAGTCGTGAACGGCAAGGTGTTTCTTCCAGGGCCCGCCCTTGGGACCGGGGTTCTCGTACCAAAAAGCGTCTTTGCCGGGGAATCCCACTTGGAGCACGTCCAACCAGCCATCACCGTTGAAATCGCCCGTGAACGTGAGGAAGTTGTTCGAGTAGCCGTGCGGATCGACCGCTTCGGGCTTGTAGATTTCGTGCCGCACCTTGAAGTCGGGCCCCTCGAACCACCAGGGTCCGGCGACGACGTCTATTTTGCCGTCGTTGTTGAAATCGCCTACATTCGCCCCTTCGCAGTAGAACTTGTCGGAGAGGACGATTTTCTTGTACTTCGGCGCGGGCGACTCGGCGCGGCACAGCAATGGAATGTTAGTTAAGATCACTAGGACGACGATCGAGCGTTTCATAACGTTGGCTCCGGTAGAGATGGTGGCCCCGGTAAGGCGGGCACTTGCAATTGCTACTATAGCCGTCCGATCGCGCCTTCGCCATCCTTCGCTGCCCGCCACGGAAAAACCACGAGAATCTCCGCGAAAATTGGTTTGCGGCAAAGTAAGCTTTCATGTTAGAATACAGCCTAAAGCTTAACGCTTGACTATTGGGAAGGGGACCGCATCCATGCGCCGTGCGTGTTGGGCCGCGATGGTCTTGTGCCTGCTGGCGGCAAAGGCCGACGCCCGGAATATCTATGTTGATAACCTTGCTGGCGACGACAAGAATTCTGGACTGCATCCGCGGGGAGTCGGCGATGCCACCGGCCCGGTGCGGACGATCGCCAAGGCCCTGCGATTGTCCCAAGCGGGCGATCGCATGGTGTTGTCCAAGAAACGCGCAACCGTACCACGAATCGGTATCCTTGGTGGGTACTCGGCACAGCGGCGCGGGGCCTTCATTTCCCTTCATCTTTGACGGCAACGGGGCGACGCTGGATGGCTCGTCGCCGATTCCCGGCGACGCCTGGACCCACTACCGCGACAACATCTTTTGCTTCCGCCCCCGGTCTCTGGCCGGTGCCGTCCTTTTCTATCACGGCCGGTCAATCTTGCCGCTGCCTTTACCGCGCGGGACGGCTTATCCGCCGCGGCTGGAGCCGATGCAATGGTGCGTCCTTGAGGGCGCGATCTACTTCGCCGTGGAGCGCGACAAGCTGCCGGCCGATTACAAGCTGAGTTACGCCGAACTGCCCACGGGCGTGACGCTCTACCAGGTCCGGCAGGCCATCGTCGGCAATCTCACGATCCAGGGTTTCCAGGCTGACGGCGTCTCCGCGACCGTGGGCGCGCGGGACGTCGTGCTGCAGAACGTCACGTGTACGGCCAACGGCCGGCGGGGCGTCTGCGTCGGCGGCGGGGCCGAGGTCGTCATCGACGCCTGCAAGCTTTTCGGCAACGGCAAGGCCCAATTATTGACGTCCGCCAACTCAGAGACGCACCTTCTTACCACTACGCTGTTGGGCGATACCGCCGCCGGCTGGGTCGATCAGGGCGGCCGAGTCTGGCTGGGTTCAAAACGGGTTTCGGGCGGCATGGAGGAGATCAAATGACTGCGCGAGAAGATCGCTTGCCGGCGTGACGGAAACCCGACGTCGCAAGAACAACCGATCGGCCGGCCGATGGAGGTTCTGCTGGTCGAGGACGATCTGGAGGATGCCGGGCTGACGATCGAGACCTTGCGGGAAGGCAAAGTGCCCTGCCGCGTGAGCCTGGTCCGCGACGGCGACGAGGCCCTGGCCTTCTTGCGGCGCCAGGCCCATTTCGCCCGCGTGCCGCGGCCGGACGTGGTGCTCCTGGACTTGCAGATGCCGAAGAAGGACGGCCGCGCCGTGCTCGCCGAAATCCGCGGCGATCCGCAGCTCAACCGCATCCCGGTGGTCGTGCTCACCGCCTCCGCGACTCATGCGCAGATTCTGCAAGACGAAAAGCTCCGTGCCGAGAGTTTTCTCACCAAGCCGGTCGATCGCGAGCATTTTCAGGGCGTCGTGAAATCGCTCCGCAAGTTTATGCTGACGGACGTTATCCCGCCCGCATGATCATCAGCCCGCACAATCCCCGCGTCAAGCGCGCGGCCCGGCTCCGCGATCGCCGGCAGCGGCGGAAAGAAAAGCGGATCCTGATTGACGGCACGCGGGAGATTTCACGCGCCGTTGCGGCGGGCGTGGCCGTGCAGGAGGTTTTTTTCTGCACGGAATTGTGCCGAGGCCAGCAGGTGCGGCAAGTGCTGGAAGATGCCGCGCGCGACGGCGCCGAATTGATCGAAGTCAGCCAAGCGGTCTTCGCGCGGCTTGCATTCGGCCAACGCGCCGAAGGAATAGTGGCCGTCGCCGCCCTGCCGTCGCACCGCCTGGAAGACCTCCGGCTCGAGGAAAACCCGCTCGTCGCCGTGCTCGAAGACGTGGAAAAGCCCGGCAACGTCGGCGCCGTGCTCCGCAGCGCCGACGCGGCGGGCATTTCCGCGCTCATACTTGCCGCGCCGCGGACCGATCTCTTCAATCCCAACGCCATCCGCGCCAGTCTGGGGACGATCTTCTCGATGCCGGTTGCCGCCGCCAGCGCGGAGGAAGTCCTCGGCTGGCTGCGGCAGCATAAGTTGCGAATCGTAGCTGCCCGTGTCGAGGGATCGGCCGTCTACACGGAGATTGACTATCGGCTGCCCACGGCGCTGGTCTTCGGCAGCGAGGCCGAAGGGCTCAGCCCGCTCTGGTCCGGCGACGACATCCGGGCGGTCCGCCTGCCGATGAAGGGCGCGGCCGACAGCCTCAACGTCTCGGCCGCCGCCGCCGTGATGTTTTACGAGGCATTGCGGCAACGGAGCGAATCTCGGTGAAGTCCGAGTCTTCGGCACATCCACGCCAGCGCGATTCCCGCCGCCAACATGGCCAGCGTCGCCGGTTCCGGAACGGGCGAAGCGGCCGATGCGCTCTCGGTCCCCTGCCCTGCCGGCGCTGCCAGCGCGAAGATCGCGCCGGCGTCGATGCCGACAAGCAAATTGCTGCCGAAAGGTATCGCCGCCGGCGAGATTGCCACTAGCGTGCCGGAGAAAACGTCCGTACCGCCTTGATAGGTATTGCTGCCGCTGAGGACCAAACGGGCGGCTGGGTTATCAACCGTGAGCGAATTCCCTCCGCCGGCCAGGATGCCTTGATAGGTGCTCGCGGAGGAACTGGAATAAATCAATTTGGCCGTAATGACCGCCGCCGGGCCGTCGGCCAGCAGGATGCCGCCGTTGACGGCCACGGTGCCGGCGGAAAGCGTCGCGCCGGTGCCCATTTCCAGCGTTCCGGCGGACTGCGAAAGCAGTCCCGTGTCGTTGTCGACGACCATTGTGCCCGTCGCGCCAAGATCGATCCAACCGGCGTTGGTTGCCAGCGGCCCGGTGACGAAGAAGCCGTCGCCCGCGCCGCCCAGCACGAGGCCCGCGGCCCCGTTGGCAAGACTGCTGAAGTAGTTGGACGCCGGATCGCTGTGGTAGATCCCGTTATTGGTGAAGCCGCCTGCCCACGTGACCGTGGTCGACGTGCTCTTGATGTAACCGTTGTTGATAACGTTGCCGGTGAAGATGGCCGGGTTGTAGGAGATATTGATCGTCCCGCCGGAGGCATTGGTGATCGGGCCATTGACGGTTGACGTGGCGCCGGTGAACGTAATGGCGCTGTAGTTTGTGAGTCCGCCGCTGCGGAACGTTCCGTAACCAGTGATTTCCCCGCTGTTGCTCAGAGCGAAACCGTTGTTGTCGAAGATCCCGCCCGTCAAGCTAATCGTGCCGAGATTGGTGGCCAATCCGAGCAGGACCGTGATTTGGCTCCCTGCTTCAGGCTGGATCAAACCTTGGGCGCCGTTTTGCAGCGCCCCGGAGAGGACCAGCGTGCCGCTCAGGGGTTCAATCGTCCCCGCGTTGTTCACCGGGCTGGACACGAGCCCGGCGCCTTCGATGAAGCCCGTGTTGGAGATCGATCCGCCGCTCAGGGTCGCGCCGACTCCGCCCAGCACGATCGCCCCCGTGCTGGCGAAAGGCTGCGTGACGTTCGTCGGGCCGGGCGGCACGACTAGCTCGCCCGAGTTCAGAAAGGGCGCGATGATCGTGCCCGGCCCAGTCACGACGCCGCCCGCATTGTCCAACAGCCCGCTGCCGGCGACGGTCGCCGAATTGAGATTGATGTAATCCGAATTGGCGAGCGTGCCGCTGGCGAGGCGGAGTTGAAAGCCGGACGCGAGAGAAATACCGCCGCCGTTGGTCATGGCAACCGATCCCGCCGAGATGGTGAGGTTCCCGCCGCTCTGCGTGATCTGGGCATTATTGACGATGCCGCCGCCGCTGGTCAGAAAGCCATAGCCGGTGATCACCCCATTATTGACGATCGGGCCGCCGCTGCCGGCGCCGCTCCGCCGGCCAGCGTGCCGCCGGCCAGGTTTATCGTCCCTTCGTTGTCGACCGTGTTCGCTGTGCCGCCCGTCGGCGAGCCGACGGTAACCCCCGCGGGCACGCTAAAGAGCGTATCGTTTTGCAGGCCGCCGCCGGGGAGAAAGGACGAACCGAGGACAAGTGAGCCGTCATTGATGAGGCGGCTGCCAAAGTCGCCGCCCGTGTAAGTGAACGAACCCAGCACTTGCAGAGTGCCGGCATTGGGAGAGAACGTTCCGTTGCTTCCGACGGTCAGCGAGTTGATTTGCAACAACCCGCCATTGAGGAGGTAGGCGCCGGAACTCCCAATCGACAAGACGGACGTGACGGAGTTCGTGCCGCCCGTTTGAGTGAACGCCCCGCTGCCGGAATTGCCGACGTATTCGTAGGAAGCGGCGAGGTATCCGCTGCCGCTTAGGTTGTACGAACCGATGCCAATCGCGTTGAAGCCCACTAAAATGGCGCTTGTGGAGTTGGTGCCGCCACTTTGGATGAACGCCCCGCTACCGGAATAACTGACGAAGTCTTCGAGCGCATAGAGCGAACCGCCGCTGAGGACGTACGAACCGTTTGCGCCTGCAAAATCGCCGACAACTAGAAAGCCCGGCGTGGAATTGGTGCCGCCCGTTTGCGTGAACGTCCCGCTGGCGGAATTGCCGACGTATTCGTTGGAAGCGGCGAGGTATCCGCTGCCGCTGAGGTTGTAGGAACCGCGGCTGCCGGCGACGGTCCCCAAATAAAGGGCGACTGTGGCGGAGTTCGTGCCACCGCTTTGGCTGAATGCGCCGCTGCCGTTGTTGCCGACGTACTCGGTCGGCGCGGCCAGGTACCCGCTGCCGCTAAGGCTGTAGGAACCGCTGCCGCTGGCGTTGTAGCCGAGGTAGAGGCTGTTCGTGACGGAATGCGTGCCGCCGCTTTGCGTGAACGCCCCGCTGCCGGATAAGCCGATGTACTCGGGGCTCGGCGTCAAAAGCAATCCGCCGCTAAGGTTGTACGAACCGCTGCTGCCGGCGTTGTAGCCGAGAGCCAAAAGGCCGGCGATGATGGCATTCGTGCCGCCTGACTGCGTAAAGGTGCCGCTGCCGCTGTAGCCGACGTTCACGATGGGCGCGAAGAGCGATCCGCCGCTTAGGTTGTACGTGCCGCTGCCGCTGGCATTGTAACCCAAGGTAAGGCTCAAAGCGCTGTTGGTGCCGCCGCTTTGGGTGAACGTCCCGCTGGCGGAAAAACCCAGGTACTCGGTGGAAGCGGCGAGGTATCCGCTGCCGCTGAGGTTGTACGAGCCGTTGCCGCTGCCGACGGCGTTGGGCCCGACGTACAGATAGCCGGCGGAATTTGTCCCGCCGCTTTGGCTGAACGTGGCGCTGCCGGCAACGCCGAAGTACTCGTTGGGAGAAACAAGGTATCCGCTGCCGCTGAGGTTGTAGGAGCCGCTGCTGCCGGCATTGAAAGCCAGGGGAATGAAGTATACGGAGTTCGTGCCGCCCGTTTGTGTGAAGGCTCCGCTGCCGGAATAGCCGATGTACTCGTTGCTCGCCGTCAAAAGCAATCCGCCGCTAAGGTTGTACGAGCCGCCGCTGCCGGCGTTTTCCCCTAAGGTAAGGCTCGAAGGGAGTCCAGAAATGGAGTTCGTGCCGCCTGTTTGGGTGAACGCCCCGCTGCCGGAGAACCCGACGTACTCGTTGGTCGCAGCGAGCGATCCGGCGCTGAGGCTGTAAGTGCCATTGCCGCCGACGTTGTAACCAAGGTAAACGGCGGTTGTGGCGGAGTTTGTGCCACCGCTTTGTGCGAACGCCCCGGCGCGTAGTGTAGCCGACGAACTCGTTGCTCGTCGCAACGAGCAATCCGCCGCCAAGGTTGTACGAGCCGCTGCTGCCGGGGTTTGTACCGACGTAAAGGCTGGTGCTGCTCGCGAGGGAGTTGGTGCCGCCAGTTTGAGTGAACGCCCCGCTGCCCGAATAGCCGATGTACCCGGTGCTCGACTCAGAAAGCGATCCGCCGCTTAGGTTGTACGTGCCGCTGCCGCTGGCGTTGTAACCCAACAAAATGCCGAATGTGACGGTGTTCGTGCCGCCGGTTTGAGTGAACGCCCCGCTGCCGGAGAACCCGACGTACTCCGTTGAATCGAGAAGGTATCCGCTGCCGCTGAGGTTGTAGGAGCCGCTGCTGCCGGCATTGAAAGCCAGGCCAATGAAGTTTACGGAGTTCGTGCCGCCCGTTTGTGTGAAGGCCCCGCTGCCGGAATTGCCGACGTACTCGTTGGTCGCGAAGAGCGATCCGGCGCTGAGGCTGTAGGTGCCGTTGCTGCCCGCGTTGTAACCCAAGGTGACCGCGTAGCTGGCGGAGTTTGTGCCGCCGCTTTGTGCGAACGCCCCGGTGCCGGTGTAGCCGACGAGCTCGCCGCCGCCGCCGGTCGCCAGGCTGCCGCCGGAAAGCAACACGCTTCCGCTGGCGGCGCCGCCCAGGGCGAGCGTGCCGCAACTCGCCGACACGCCGGAGGCGATCGTGGCCGTCCCGCCGTTGACGACCCAGGCGGTGTCGGCGGGCCCCGGCACGGTGGCAGGGTTCCAATCGCCCGCCGTGGACCAGGTGCCCGACGAGACGTTCCAGGAGTAGTTTGCCCCGCGGGCAAGAGGAGCACAATCCGCGCCGAGGATTCCCAGCGCAGCCAAAAGAGCCCATCGCACGAAACGGTCCATAACGCCCCCTTTCTTCTTCGCTGCGCATTGGCGGCGTCGCCCCCCTGTGGGCATGTCTCAGAATGCGGTACCGAACCCTCTCCTGATCCGTCCACTTGTCGTGCGCCACGTCGAATCAGTCACTCCATGCGGGATTCGACCGCGAAGATAAGTCGCATGTCGCTGTCATTGTACGAGCAGCGCCCCATTAGTCAAGAACCTTGTTCAAACGCGCGCGCTAACGTTTTTCAAACGACGAGTGCCATATTTGCGCCCGCGAGTTCTAGCGCGCAGAAGCGCCACCGCGGCCCCTGCCGCAAGCAGCGGCAGCGTTCCAGGTTCCGGCACTGGCGAACCCGCCGCAGCGCTCGAATTGCCCTGGCCGGCGGGCAGCACGGGCGGGAAGATCGTACCGGCATCGAGGCCGACGACCAGGCTCGTATCGGCGAGTATTGCTGCGGGCGAATCGGCGACCAGCGTGCCGGACTGGACGTAGGTGTCGCCTCCATACGTGTTGCT
Source organism: uncultured Planctomycetia bacterium (assembly GCA_963780045.1). Classification (GTDB taxonomy): domain Bacteria; phylum Planctomycetota; class Planctomycetia; order Pirellulales; family Thermoguttaceae; genus JANXQG01. The sequence goes on from CAVZZZ010000001.1 coordinate 1,813,144, forward strand.
GCCGCTGAGAACCAAACGGGCGGCTGGGTTATCTACGATAAGCGAATTTGCCGCGCCGGCCACAATGCCTTGATAGGTGCTCGCTGCCGCACTGTCATAAACGAGATTGGCAGTGATCGTTGCCCCCGGCCCGTCGGCCAGCAGGATGCCGCCGTTGACGGCCACGGTGCCGGCGGAAAGCGTCGCGCCGGTGCCCATTTCCAGCGTTCCGGCGGACTGCGAAAGCAGTCCCGTGCCGTTGTCGATAACCATCGTGCTCGTCCCGCCCAGGTCGATCCGCCCGGAGTTGGACAGTAACGGGCCGGTGACAAAGAACTCGTCGCCCACGCCGCCCTGGACCAGGCCCGACGGCCCCACGGCGAGACCGCTGAAGTAGTTGGCGGCGGGGTCGCTTAGGTAGGTGCCGTTGTTGGTGAAGCCGCCTGCCCAGATGATGGTCGTTCCCGTCGACTTGACGTAACCGTTGTTGACGACGGCCCCGGTGAAGATCGCCGGGTTGTAGGCGACGCTGATGCTCCCGCCGGAGGCGTTGGTCACGGGACCGTTGACCGTGGAAGCTGCGCCTGCCAAGGAAATCTCGCTCATGTTCGTGAGTCCGCCGGTCTGCCAAGTGCCGTAGCCGGAGAGTTGGGCATTGTTAATCATCGGGTGCGCGTTGTTGTCGAAGATTCCGCCGGCGAGGCTAATGACGCCGAAGTTGTTGGCTAGTCCGCTGGTGACGAGGACTTCGCCGCCGCCGCCCGCGAAGATCAGGCCGCCACCGGCGTTTTGCACGGAGCCGCTGAAACTCAGCACGCCGCCGAGGGCCTCGATGACGCCGGCATTGCTGCATGGGTTGGCGATGGCGCCGTTGCCCACGATGGTGCCGAAATTGGCGATCTGGCCGCCGGCAAGGTTCGCGCCGACACCCTCGATTTGGATCGCGCCGGAACTCGTAAAGGCCAGCGAGACGATAGTGGTCCCCAGCGGTACGGAGAGACTTCCGCCCGGGTTCGCAAACGGAGCGCTGATCGTGCCCGGCCCGATAATGTTGCCGGAGGTGTTGTTCAAGAGGCCTGTTCCCGCGACAGTCGAGGAGTTCAGGTTGATAGTTCCGGCGTTGGCAAGCGTGCTGCCGCTGAGCCGAAGTTGGCCGCCGGACTGGAGCGAGATAGTGCCCGTGGCCGCGTTGGCCATTGCTGCGGTTCCGGCAGCGATGGTTAGGTTCCCGCCGCTCGGCGTCATCTGCCCGTTATTGGTGATTCCGACGCCACTGGTCAGTGCGCCGTAGCCGCTTATCAAGCCGTTGTTGACGATGGGGCCGCCGTTTCCGCCGGTAGGCCCGCCGGCGAGCGTGCCGCCGGCGAGCGTGATCGTCCCCTCGTTGTCCAACGTGTTGGCGCCGCTGCTTGTGCCGACCGCGATTCCGGCCGGGACGGTGAGAGTCGCGTTGTTGATGATTCCGCCCGCGGCGTAGAACGAATTGCCAAAAAGGCAGGTTCCGTTGTTGACCAATTGGTCGTTGAACGCGCCGCTGGCGTAGCTGAACGTACCCGAATTCAAAAGCTGCCCTGAGGCTACCGTGCCGCCCGACTGCGTGAACGTCCCGCTAGCGCCGACTGAGATCGAGGCCGCCGAGAGGTATCCGCTGCCGCTAAGGTTGTAGGTGCCGCTGCCACTGCTTCCGTAAGATAGATACATGACGCCACCCACGGTGTTTGTCCCGCCGCTTTGCGTGAAACTGCCGAAACCGCCGTTGTAGCCCACGAACTCGTTGTTCGAGATGAGCAAGCCGCTGCCGCTGAGGTTGAAGGTTGCACTTGCGCCGGAGCCGGTGCTAACGATTAACTGGCTTGTGATGACGTTCGTGCCGCCGCTTTGGGCGAATGTGCCGCTGCCGAAATTGCCCACAATCTCCTGGAACGCGGCGACGTATCCGCTGCCGCTGAGGTTGTAGGAGCCGCTGGAACCAAGATTGACGCCGAGTTGTACAAAGCCGCCCCCAAGATTATTGGTTCCGCCGGTTTGCGTGAAAACTCCGCTGCCGGAATAGCCAATCAAATCGAACGGCGCAGCGAGCGACCCGCTTCCGCTGAGGCTATAGGCGCCGCTGGAGCCAGGATTGAAACCTAAATAGATTATGCCGTCGGCCCCGCCGCTATTGGTTCCGCCGGTCTGCATTAGAACTCCGCTGCCCGAGTTGCCGATGTATTCGTTTCCGTTAGATGTTGTGACGTATCCGCTGCCGCTCAAGATGTACGAGCCGCTGCTGCCGGTGTTGGCGCCCACGTAAATGCCGCCAGGGGAAGAATTCGTGCCGCCGCTTTGGGTGAACGACCCGCTGCCGCTATAGCCGACGTACTCGATGGCGGAGGCGACAAGGTAGCCGCTCGCGCTGAGGCTGTACGAGCCGCTGCTGCCGTTATTGAAACCCAACAAGACGGAAGCCGCGGTGGAGTTCGTGCCGCCGGTTTGACCGAAGCTCCCGCTGCTATTTAGGTTTAGGCCGACGTACTCGGTGCTGCCGGAAAAAAGGTATCCGCTGCCGCTGAGGCTGTATACGCCCGTCGCGGCGGAGTTTGCGCCCACGTACATGCTGCCTGCGACGGTGGCTGTGCCGCCTGATTGAAAGATTGTCCCGCTGGCGAAATTGCCGTCGGTAATGTAGCCTGCGGCGAGCGAACCGCCATCGAGATAGTAGTAGGCGACGGCGCCGTTGGTATGACCCACGACAAGGCCGCTTACGGCATTGTTCGTGCCGCCGGTTTGAGTCAACGCCGCGCCGGCGGTATAGCCGATGTATTCGCCGCCAGTGTAAGCCGTCAGGCTGCCCCCGGAACCCACATACACCTGGTCGTTACCGGAGCCGACGCCCACCAAGAGCGTCGCGCAATTTCCCACGACGCCCGATTCGACCTCGGGGTACGCCGAGGTATTATTGCCCACCACCGCCGTGTCGGCGGAGCCCGGTGGGCCGGAGGGGCTCCAATCTCCCGGAGTGCTCCAACTGTTCAATGCATCAATCCAAGTGTAGGTTGCCGCGCGGCACGGCGCAACCGCCCCCGCAGCCAGAATTGCCGACGCCGCCACTACCGCACGCTGCATGAACCGGCCCATAACTCCTCCCTTTGTGTTTTGTTGGCCGCGGAATCGCGGCCTGGACTGCGAAAAGAATTCAAACGCCTCCTGCGTGTCCCCTGTCTTCCATCAAGGGGCACGCAGCCTGCGGCCCGCGGCACAATCCCGATGCCGCGCATTACATTTCGACTAGATTGCCCGGTCCCCTTCTCATACAACCAAGCTTGCGCAACCGGCACAATGATAGACACCACCGGCCGCTTGTCAAGCCCTCCGGCCGGCCAGCCGCATCGCTTGCTGCTGATGTGCTGCGACGAGAGACTTGGACTACGCCTGTCAAAATTCGGTTTAACGCATAGGGTCCGACGTTTCGGCCGCATGATTGTCGATAAAGCAGCGATATGTGTTGCTTCCGCTGAGAACCAAAACGGTGGCGAGCGAGTTTTCCGCGCCGGCCGCAACGCCTTGATAGGTGCTCGCTGCCGGGCTGTCGTGAACGAAGAAGGATGAGCGATGAGAGACGAGAGTTTGTAAGTCGGAGATCAGAGACGCGGGGATCATTCCCTCACTCTCCCCTTTCCGCAGAGAATCCCTCGGCCCGGCCCACAGAAATGGAATTGCGCGCCTGTTGTTTACACACGTAAACACAATGGCACGAGAGTTGCTGCAAAGGGAGTCGCGGCAGTTGTCCTGCCAAAGTGACAGCCTGGGCTGCGCGGCCGGGAATAGTTCGCGGAACTGCGGACGTACAGGTACGTTGGTATATGATAATATATATTAACATACACGACGTGCTGGCGGTAACCCGCAAGACGTATGTCTGCTCCCGCCCTGCCCCGGTTCTATCGGGCTTCTACTACGTTCCTACTGGCGTTTTACTTTGGCCCTACTTCGGTCCGACCTTGCAAATCCCCCGAATTCCCCGAGAAAATGCGAGGAACCGGACAAATCAGAAAATCAGAAAAACCGTTCACGCCGCGTTCGATTCCGTATGCTGGATAATTTTGCCCGCCATTAGTACAATACTTGCCGCTCAGAGACCTTAGAAGCCCGACTGACGCAATGTCGCCTCCAACCGCCAATTCGCCCGCCGACTACCCGCCGTGCGTCGAGCATAGCGTCTGGACGCCGATCCCCGCGCCGCCTCCCGCCGGGCCGCTGCTGCTGAGGCTCAAGGACGTCGATGCAGACGAATCCAAAGCGGTCAAGGCCAGCGGGATGCTTTCCTTCCACCTGGCCGGTTGCACGGGCGATTTCGCGAACCACCTGCCGGAAACGGCCGTCGCCCAGGCCATGACCAAACAGGCCGAAGCGCCGCAATGCTTTGGCGGATTGGCCGGCGCGCCGAAGGCTTCGTTCTTCTTTCACTTGGGAGACATCGTCTATAAGGACGAGGACAAGACCGACTTGCAGCGGGCGGACCAGCAGAAGCTGTACAACGAACACTTCTACACGCCCTACGCCGGCTACCCGCGAAACATCTTCGCCATCGCCGGCAATCACGACGGCAAAGATTGCACGCACGAGGAGAAATCGGCCGTCCGCCATTTTCTCAAGAACTTTTGCGACTGCCAACGCTCGATCTCGCCGGACAACAAGACAACCCGCCGGGCGACGATGGCGCAGCCTTATCCCTATTGGTTTTTAAGGACGCCGCTGGCGTACATCGTCGGGCTGTACGCCAACGACATCAACGGCGGCCAGCTCGACGATCCCCAGAGCGACGACACACCGCAATACGATTGGCTAATGACCACGCTGAAAAGCATTCGCAAGGACGGCGATGGGCGATTCGTGTTTGTGGCGGTGCATTACCCTCCCTATTCGGCGGCGAGCAATTTCCTCCAGCGCGGCGATCCGAATCTTGGCCCGACGCCGCGTCCGCGCAGGCTCGAGCCGCTAGGGATGATTTTGCAGCGGGCATACAGCCAAAGCAAGCAATACCCGGATGCCGTTTTTTCGGCCCATGCGCATCATTACCAGCGGATCACGTACACTTGCGCCGACGGCCGGCAGATCCCGCACTTGATCGTCGGCTGCGGCGGCCACGGGCCAATCGAAAGTTTAGCCGACGATTGCGTCGGAAACGCGGGTGCTCCGCCGGCGCTGCCCGCGGATGCCGTGCTGCCGCCGGGACTGGTGCTGCCCGCGGGCGAGAAGGCGCAACTGGTCGCGTACAACGACAAAGACTTTGGCTTCGCCCGCGTGACGATTGACGCCAAGCGGAAGGTCATGCAGGGCGAGTTCTTCACCGCCTATAGCGCCGTCCGCGGGACGGCCGGCTTGCCCGCACTGGCCGACTCGTTTACGCTGGACTTGGCGAAGCATCGGTTAGTTTGAACGAATCTTAACTCTTTCGCGGAGATGCTGCGATGAGCACGGAAACTCAAGATACTATCGACATTCGCGAACGCGGCCGCGCGGCTGACGGCAGCATCATTGCCACGGACCGCCGGCTGTTTATGCAGTTCCTCGCCTTTGGCGGCTGCACGCAGACGGCGCAGCTCGCGCAATCCTTGGAGGCCTGCGCGCTTCTGCGGCGCCCTCTACGAAGACGTGAACGATCCCCGCGGGGTCGGCCTGTTGGCAGCGAGCGAAGACCCCGACTACTTCGTCTCCGCCGTCCGCCACCTACTCCAACAACCGCCGTTTTCCAGCCTCGCGCCGAAGCCGGAGTATACGATGCTGGGCCGCACGTATTCCCAGGGCTACGAAACGGACCTGGAAGAGGCGCTCATTACCCGGCCGCGAAGCCGAATCTTCAATACCGCGCTCCGCTGGGTCGTTTGGTATCCGCTCCGCCGGTCGGGCACATTCGAGCGGCTCTCGCCCGACGAGCAGCGGACGATCCTCATGGAACACGGTGGCATCGGCAAGGCCTTCGGCAAAGCGGGCCTGGGACACGACATCCGTCTGGCCTGCCACGGCCTGGACAAGAACGACAACGACTTCGTGATCGGGCTGCTTGGTCCGCAGCTTTATCCCCTTTCGGCGATTGTGCAGCGTATGCGAAAAACCCGGCAAACCTCGCTGCATATCGAGCACATGGGGCCGTTTTTCGTCGGCAAGGTGGCTTGGCAGGGCAAATAGGGCAAGATTTCCAAACGGTATGGATTTTTTAGCCTAGAATTAGTTAGTATTCCCTCGACACGAGGATCCCCATGCCGCTTGCAGTAGCACCTTCCGAAACGGCCAACGACCGTTGCATCGCAACGGCCGTGAAGCCGGACTGCCGGCGCGCGGCTTTCGGCAACGGGTTGGCAGAAGGCCCGGTCCTCGCTGGCGATGCCCGGCAGTGCGGCCCCGAGACGTGTGGCCCTGAGGCGCCTGGCCGCCCGCTTGATGGAACAATGTCGATGTCCTGCGCGGGATCGAGGGTCGGGAAAACGCTGGTGGTCATCGCCACCTACAACGAAATCGAAAATCTGCCGCCGCTGGTAGCCGAAATCTTTCGCTACCTGCCCGCCGCCGAGGTGCTTGTGGTGGACGACAATTCGCCCGACGGCACCGGCCGCTGGTGCGACGCCAAGGCCGCGGAGGAGCCGCGGCTGAAGTGTCTGCACCGCGAAGGCAAGCTGGGGCTGGGCACGGCGGTCATCGCCGCGATGAAGTACGCGATTGCCCAGGGCTACAGTTACGTGCTGACCATGGACGCCGACTTCAGCCATCCGCCCAAGTGCCTGCCGGCGATTGTGGCGGGCATGGAACCCCAAGGGCGGAACGTCGACGTGATGATCGGCTCGCGCTACGTGCCCGGCGGCGGCGTGGAAGGCTGGGGCCTGAAGCGCCACGTCATGAGCCGCGGCGTCAACTTCTATTCGCGCTGGCTCTTGGGGCTGCCGATCAAGGATTGCAGCGGCAACTACCGCTGCTACCGCAGCGACGTTCTCGCCAGAATCGACTTCGACCGCATTCGCAGCCGCGGCTATTCCTTGACGGAAGAAATCCTCTGGTGCCTCAAGCGCGTCTGCGCGCGGTTCGGTGAGACGCCGATCGTCTTCGTCGACCGGCAGCGCGGCAAGTCGAAGATCAACGGCAAAGAGGCCGTTACCGCCCTGCGGATCATTTTTTCGCTGGGGATGAAGAGCCTGTTTGGGTTCTGAGCAGCCGTAGGGTGGGACAAGATTCGGGGCACCCGCTTGTGTGTCGGCGACTGCAGGCCCACCTTTATCATGGCGGGGTCCATGTTTGCGGCCGGGGGCATCCCGTCACGGGCCGCCACTTTGCTCGGCTGCAAACTTCGGGTAGGCTGTTATAGCCAATCTTCTGAAGATTCCCGGAGACCAGCTCGTGCCTCCCACGCTTGTCCGTAACACAAACTTCGCAACCGCCGTAGCCCTGGCGTTGCTTCGTTATGTCCTCTTTATGTCGCCGGCAACGCTTGGGGCGGCGAGTTTGAGCTCACCAGCCGGCGAAACGGAAAGCCATGCGGCGATCCAAGCCCTCGAGGCCGAACTCGACAAGGGCGATCTCTGGGGCGACGCACTGGCCGCCAAAGCCTTCGTGAAGACGGCGCTGACAAAGGCCGACGCCGCCACTGCCCACGAGTTGCTCTGGAAACGGCACGCTGAAATGATCGCCAAGCAGCGCCAGTCCGAGATCGACAAGGGCCAACTCAAGCTAGGCAAGCTCTCCATGCCGATTCTCCTAAAAACCTTTGGCAAGCAGCCCAAGGAAGGTTGGAGCCTATGGATTTCCATGCATGGCGGCGGCGGTGCGCCGAAGCACGTCAATGATTCGCAATGGGAAAACCAGAAGCGGCTCTACCGGCTGGAGGAGGGTATCTACGCGGTGCCACGCGCGCCGACGGACAACTGGAACCTCTGGCACGAATCGCACATCGACGCGCTCTTCGACCGCCTCATCGAAGACCTGGTCGTGCTCAAGCGCGTCGATCCGAACCGCGTCTACATCATGGGCTATTCGGCTGGCGGCGACGGCGTCTACCAGCTCGCGCCGCGAATGGCCGACCGCTGGGCTGCCGCCGCCATGATGGCCGGTCACCCCAACGACGCCTCCTGGCTCGGCCTGCGGAACGTTGCCTTTGCCATCCAGGCCGGCGCGCTGGACTCCGCCTACAATCGCAACAAGGTCGCCCGGCAGTGGATCGACAAGCTCGACGAGATGCAAAAGAAGGACCCGAAAGGCTATGTCCACTACAGCAAGATTTTCGAGGGCAAGGGACACTGGATGGACCGCGAGGACGCGAAGGTCCTGCCCTGGATGGCTCAGAAACGTCGGAATCCCGTGCCCGATCGCGTCGTCTGGAAACAGAGTCCAGTGACGCACGACCGGCTCTACTGGCTGGCTTTGCCCAAGGATGCGTGGCCGGTGGCCGGATCGCTAGTGACCGCCAAGCGCGATGGGCAGACGATCACCATCGAAGCGGCCGAGAAGGCCGAGAAGCTGCTCATCCGCTTGGACGATCGCATGGTTGATTTGGACAAGCCGGTGAAGATTGTTTACCAGGGCAAGACGCTCTTTGAAGGCCGTGCGCCACGGACAATCGCTACGCTGATGCACACGTTGGAGAAGCGCGGCGACCCGGAGTTGATGTTCGATGCGGAAGTGGAAGTGAAGCTGCCGGCGGCGAGACCCGAGGCATGAGCGGGGAGAAGTGGACCCCATCCGGGCAAGCCGGATGGGGTCGCGGGAAAACTCCGTGGAACAGAAGACGTTTGACGCGGAGCGATATACAATGATTCGAGCAAAAGGCAGATACCGAAATCAGTCTCTGGAGCTTGAGCAGCCGCTTGCGCTTCCCGACGGCACGCCCGTTGAGATCAACATTTACCCCGCGGGAGAAACGCGGGATTCCGAAAGAGAGGGATGGCAACTCCTTGGCATGGAGCGAATAGCGGAGGAGTTGGACAACCCGGAAGACGCCATCTACGACGACTGGAAAAAGCTCTGTGGAGTTTAGCGCCGGTGACGAGCCATTGGGTATTGACGTGGTTCAAGAGCCAAAACTGGGACTGTACTCGGAGGCAGAGTGTCGTAGTGCGCGAACCGCGCTCGCGTCCATAGCAGGGAAGCGAGTTGCGATAATTGCACGGTCCCACGACCAGGCGGGGAACTGGAGCTACACAGTATACGACTCAAGGACCAAGACGTCGCCAACATTCATCTGTTTCGAGAATGAGCTATTCCCGGTCGCTCCCGTACCGTTGATGACGGACAGCGAGCGACTGTCAGGCGTCATTGCCCAAACGGCAGATTTGCGATATTCGACCCGCTCGGATGGCATACGGCGGTTACTGCGAGATCGCGGCTACGAACCACAGAGGTGCCTCCAGATTGGATGTGACCAAGGCCGCGGCGTACTTTTTACGCTTATTCTCCCAGACGGGACGGTTGTAAGTGCGGATTGTCGATACGATAGGGAAACACTCGATGTCTCCCACCTCTTGGAGTGGAATGTCGAGACTTACTCGGACCGAAAGATCGAGTTGTGCCGCGAGGTATTATCGAAAGACGATACCTCTGAGTTCGACGCGATGGTTCGCCAGTACTTCGACGAACATCAATGGGATTTGCGGTCGTGGTTGCGCCAGTACGAACATGACATTTTGAAGACAACTTCGGCCCATTTAGCTCCTGAGCAATACCATGAATAACCAACGACTAACAACCGTTTGTCTCGGCGCCTGTTGCGGCATGCTCTGTTTCGCCCCGAAGTTCGCCCGCGCCAATTCCGCCGAAGACTGGGCGAAGATGAAGCTCATCACGCCGCGGGGCTATGCCTGCGGCTACGCACCTCAGCCGCCGAAGATCGACGGCCGCTTGGACGACCCGTCCTGGCAGGCCGCGCCGTGGACGGAGGATTTTCTCGATATCCAAGGGCCGACGAAGCCCAAGCCTCGCTTCCGCACGCGGGCAAAAATGGTCTGGGATAAGGAAAACTTTTACATCGCCGCCGAGTTGGAAGAGCCGCACGTGATGGGCACCGTCAGGCGGCACGACGCGGTGATCTTCGCGGACAACGATTTCGAGGTCTTTATCAACCCCGACGCCGACAACCACAACTATTATGAGCTGGAACTCAACGCCCTGAATACGACGTGGGACCTGTTCCTTAACAAGCCTTACAAGGACGGCGGCAAGGCCGACAACAGTTTCGAGCTGACCGGCATCAAGACGGCGGTCCGCGTCAAGGGGTCACTCAACGACCCGCGCGACCGGGACGAAGGTTGGTGCGTGGAGATCGCCATTCCGTGGAAGGCCCTGGCGCAGCACGCCCACGTCGCCTGCCCGCCGCGGCCGGGCGACCAATGGCGGATCGATTTCTCTCGCGTGGAATGGAAGTTCAACATCGTGGACGGCAAGTATGTTAAAGTGCCCAAGCTGCCGGAAGACAACTGGATTTGGTCGCCGCCGGGCATTGTCGACATGCACCGCCCGGAGCGCTGGGGCTACGTGCGGTTTTCCGCGGAGCCGCCGGGCGAGGCAACGTTCGTGCCCGATCCGACTCTGCCGGCCCGCGACCGGCTGATGGAGGTCTATCACCGCGAGAAATCGTTCCGCGAGGAGCACGGGCGGTTTGCGACCAGCTTGCAGGAACTGGGCATCCAACAGGCGATCTCCAACGAGTTTCCCCGGCCGCTGGAACTGAAGGCCACGGAGCTCGGCTTTGAGGCCACGCTGGATGTTTCGCACCCCGACAAGAGGCGGCGACTGTGCGTCGACCAGGATTCGCACCTGACTTCGACTGACGCCGACGATTCCAAGGGGACAGTCCCATTTTCGCCTCCTCGCGACCCGCAAGCCGACCATGCCGCGCATGGTGCCCGCCCCGAGCGTCCCGCGAAAATCGGGACAGTCCCCCGACGACAGCCCGCCGCAAACCGGCCCGCTTCATACGGCCCTGGACCGCGCGGGGAGCAATCGTCCCGAGATTCAAAAAGCGCTTGACGAAACCAGCGGCGCCCAGCGCAAGGCGATGGAGTTTCTGATCACCAACATGCCCCGCCGCGATCTGCGCACGCTTTCCGCCAGTTTTCTTCTGGACAACGTCCGCACGGCTTGCAAGACCTGGGATGAAGCGCCGTGGAAGCTTGACGTGCCGCACGAGGTTTTCCTCAATTACGTCTTGCCTTACGCGAACATCGACGAGCGACGCGATCCCTGGCGCAAGGGTTTTCACGATCGCTTCGCCCCGCTGGTCAGAAACGCACGCACGCCCTCTGAAGCCGCCGTATTGTTGAACCAAAAGGTCTTTCCGCTGCTGAACGTCCATTACTCCACCAAGCGTCCGAAGGCGGTGCAAAGTCCTGCGGAGTCGACGAAGGCAGGGCTGGCTTCTTGCACAGGCTTGTCGATCATTCTGGTCGATGCCTGCCGCGCCGTCGGCGTGCCCGCGCGGTTCGTCGGCACCATCTGGACCGACGGCAGCGGCAACCACTCTTGGACTGAAGTCTGGGACCAACGGTGGCATTACACCGGCGCGGCGGAACCGGCGGGCGACAAGCTGGACAAGGCGTGGTTTGGCGCCAAGGCCGCAACGGCCGTTCGCGATGACTCATGGCACGCGATCTACGCCGCCAGTTTCCGCCGCACGCCGTTGCGGTTTCCCTTAGCCTGGGGACCGGACAACGAGGTCTACGCCGTCAACGTGACCGACCGCTACAAGAACGAAGCTCCGAAGATCCCGCCCGGCACGATACCAGTGACGATCCGCGTGCTGGACGCACCCGGCGGAGACCGCTGCGCGGCGTCGTTGACGATTCTCGATGCCTGGGGCAAGACGGTCTTCAAGGGTTCGACGAAGGACGAGCAGTTCGACGCCAACGACCACCTGGTGGTCTATTTGCCCCCCGACAGGGAATATCGAGCCAAAGTAAGCCAGGGCGGCCGCGCGATCGAGGTCAAGTTCCGCGCGGAACGCCGCACCGGGCCATTGACGTGGTATTTGAAATAGAACGGCCCAATGGCCTCGTCCGGCATTTTGATCAGCTTCCGTAGCGAGCGTTGAGCTATGACCTTCGAGTTGCAAGGTGCGACCCCCCACCCTACAACCCTCTAACGTACTCCCTCCAAGTCGACTCAAACTGCCCCAGCGGCGTGCCGGTCAGCAACTGCAGTCGACCGGCGGGCGCACGTCGCGCGTTCTCGGTGCGGAGGTATTTCTCCAGCGTCGAACCAGTCAACAGATGCTGCTCGAAACTCAGATAGTAGACCAGCCCCCAGGCGTTGACGTAGTAACGATCGGCGACTTCAGGCCGCGTCGAGGCGGCGATATGAAAACTCCCTTGGTTGGCGGCCAGCAAATCGTTCAGGGCCAAAGGGTGCGGCGCGGCCATGTCAGCCTTAAGCTTCTTCAGCGCGGCCGGATTCGGCGCGTCGACGCGAAGCCGGTCGCCTTCCAGCAATCCGCCCTCAAAGAGCACGGCCAGCCCCTCGTCGAGCCAGGGCGGGATGTCGTATTGAGGGCGAGGGAAAACCCAGTTCCGCACGTAGGCATGAAACGCCTCGTGATAGAGACGCACGAGCATTTGCCCGGCGGCCTGCTTGAAGAGCCGCTCGATCTGCATGTCGGATTGCCGCAAGTCCTCGTTTTTCTTATCGGCCTGCTGCTTGAACTGGCCGCGGACCTTCGTCAGCTCGCGGCCTACCTCGCCGTTGGAAAGACCGCTCTTTCGCAGCTCGTCGGCAACCGCGCGAAGCCGCACGGCGAGCCGGTCCTGCAAGTCGCGCAGCTCGCGGCGCAACTTCGCGTTCTGCGCGTCGAGTTGGTTCATGGCCGCGGCAATCCTGGTCAAATCGCTGCCGATTACGACCGTGTTCTTGTCCTCGATGAAGCACGCCGGGTTCTGGAATCTGGCTGTGACTCCAAGCCTTGCAAGCACGGCCTGGTACTCCTGCAGCGAGCCGAGCAAGACCAGCCGCAGCGGCCGCGCCGGCGCGGCTCGCGGCCGCATGATCTGACGATAGGCGGCGAAGATTTGCTCGGCGCGGACGATCACGCGGCGGGTGTTTTGTTCGTCGGCCGTGCTGTCCAGCGCGAACCACTTGCTCTGATAGTGCCGGTACGTCCGTGCTTCGGCTTCGGCATTCACCAGTCGGACGGCCTCCATGCGGGCAGCCTCGATCGTCGCCCGATTGCGAAAGTCGTCGATTTCCCGTTGAACCTCGGCCCGCTGCGCGTCGTCCAATCTCGTCACGGAAACGATCTGGCCGCGGTCGAAGGGCTGGACGATCAGGTGCATCTGCTTCCCCGGCGGAGTCTCGATGCGGATGAACGTAAGCCAGTCGGCATCCTCGGACTCAATCAGTCCGGAATATCGAGTGTGGTTGGCAAGTTCGATCTGCTCGCGCGGCGGCTGGGCGGCGGTGGCCGGAATGAAGAGACTGCCGAGAAAGACAGCCAGCATGGAGAAACTTGCGATACGCGACATGACACGGCCGGCGCTCACCGACTTGGCTCTCTTCAACTCTGTCCCTGATGCCCTTCGGCTTCCATTATATACCCGCTGTCCGCAATGACGGTAGGTGCTTTCTGCCGGAATGGACTTCTCCATTGAACGATTCGGATAAGATTCGATCTCGCCAGGAACTTCGGCCGGTAAAGTCCATCTCGGCAAGACGGACCTACTTGACCGCTCGGCCACGCGCCCCGACAATTGATTTCATTCCTGTCCAGCAAGAAAACCCTATGCCTGCCACCATGCGCGTTCCCGATTCGTGCGGCCGTTTTGGCCAATTCGGCGGACGCTACATTCCAGAAACCCTCACTCGCGCCTGGACGAGTTGCTCGCCGAATATGACAAGGCCGCCGCCGATCCCGCGTTCCAAGCCGAGTTGAACGAACTTTACAAGAACTACGTCGGCCGGCCGTCGCCGCTCTACTTCGCTCGGCGGCTGAGCGGGCATTGCGGCGGGGCAAAGATTTATCTCAAGCGCGAGGACCTCAACCATACCGGCGCCCACAAGATCAACAACACGCTCGGCCAGGCCCTGCTCACGCTTCGCATGGGCAAGCGGCGGGTAATTGCGGAAACCGGCGCCGGGCAGCACGGCGTGGCCATCGCCACGGCGTGCGCCCATTTTGGCTTGCAATGCGTCGTCTACATGGGATCGGAGGACATCCGCCGCCAGCGGCCGAACGTCTTCAGCATGAAGCTGCTGGGCGCCGAGGTCCGCCCGGTGACCAGCGGCTCGAGGACCCTCCGCGACGCCGTGAACGAGGCCTTCCGCGACTGGATGTGCAGCGTCGATACGACCCATTTTTGCGTCGGCTCGGTGATCGGGCCGCACCCTTTCCCGCGGATAGTACGCGACTTCCAGTCGGTCATCGGCCGCGAGGCCCGCGCGCAAAGCCTGGAGCAGATCGGCCGCCTGCCCGACGTTGTCGTGGCCTGCGTCGGCGGCGGCAGCAACGCGGCGGGCATGTTCTATCCGTTCATCGAGGATGTCGGCGTGGAACTTGTGGGCGTAGAAGCTGGTGGGCGGTCCGAGCGGCCCGGCAACCATGCCGCCACGCTTTCGTTCGGCCGGCCCGGCGTGCTCCACGGTGCGTTCAGCTACGTCCTGCAGGACGACGACGGCCAAACCGCGGACGTACACAGTGTTTCCGCCGGCTTGGACTATCCCGGCACCGGCCCCGAGCACAGCTATTGGAAAGACATCGGCCGCGTCCGCTACACGTTCGCCCGCGACGACGAAATCCTCGCGGCCTTTGATGCACTTGCGCGGTTAGAAGGCATCTTGCCCGCGCTAGAGAGTTCCCACGCCCTCTGCCGGGCGATGGAGCTTGCCGCCGCGCGAAAGCCGGAGGACGTAGTCGTCGTTTGCCTCTCCGGCCGCGGCGACAAGGACGCGGCGGAGATTGCGCGGCTTCGCGGGCTGGAGTTTTAGCGTATCGGGCCGGCGGTGTATCTTGCGGAGCAGCTCAAGGCCGCCATTGCTCGTCGAAGAAACCAGCGTCGATGACCGGACCGGCGGCACTACCGCTAGCCGGGCCGCTGACGTCCAGCACGGCCCAGTCCGGTAATTGCGGCGTCTGCAAGGCATTGCTCGCGTCGGATTTTTCGCGGATGGTGGGACCGCTGTTGAGCACTAGGTAACGGCCAGGCTGCTTGGGATTCGGGTAAATGGCCAGCGGCACGATGCTCTCGCCTTTCCACGATTTTGCTCCGAGCTTCAGTTCGTTGCTTTGCCAAGCGACAGGCGTCTGGGCCAGGAGTTCAGCCATCTTGCGGTTAGTGGCCGGTTCGCCGAACAGAATCAAGTTTTTTGTCTTCAGATCGTCGGCCGTCAATTCGCCCGCGAGTTTCAGGGGCAATTCGCCCCGAAACACTTCCCGCCAGCGGCGGGCGGTGTAGGCCAATTCCCGTTGGTAGAACGCTTCCCGCACCGCGGAAGCCGAGACTTTGTCGGGCGGCACCACAATAAACGCCGTCGTAAAGGCGTCGTCGATCGGGCCTTGTAGGTCGGGAAGTTTGCGTAGTCCGCCCGGTCTGCCCGCTGTCAACTGGGCGTTCATCATCCAGCGGCCATTCATGAATTCAAACCACAACACCGTCTTGCCGAGATCGGTCCCAGCCGCAAGGGCCATGGACTGGCTGTCAACTACTACTGGTGCCCTGGCCGGCGGGGCCATCGTCGTCACAATCGAAAAACGCGTGACGTTTTTCGTGGTAACTTTCAACTTTTTTCCTTCCCACACGGCATCCACTCGGCTGTCTTCCCAATGTTTCTTCAAGCCGGTCACGGTGAGCCCGAACATTTTGGGATACTTCAGCGTCCTGCCCTGCCAATGAACCGAATTATGGACCGCGGACTGGCCTTCTTGCATCCGCTCGTGCGCCCAGGCATCAATTTCCTTGAGCGCGTCCCGATGGTATTGGTGCCCCATGCCGGGCCCGATGAGTTGAGGGAGACTCTTGCCCTCGGCTTGGAACGCCTCCGCCATGATGTCTGCCGCAAGCTTTTGTTTATCCAGTTCGCCGCTATAGGCGAGCACCGGGATGTTGAAGAGATTCCGCACGCAGTCCGGTACGTCGTACTGGCCCCAGAGCGTCTGGACGTAATCAGGCGGAAACTGACCGGGAGTGAGGTTCATAAAACGCTTCACTTCCACAAAACCAGCGCCCGTATGCAGCCCGCACCAATGGTCCGCGTAGTGCGCTCCGACGTGCCAGGCCCCGGCGCCGCCCATCGAGAATCCTGCCAGTAAGATGCGCCGCTCGTCGATCCGGTACGCCCTTTTGACGGCCTCGATGGCCTCCAGCACATCCGCCTCGCCTGCCAATTGATACCCCAGGCACTGTCGTCCGAAAGGATGCAGGATAATACAGCCGCCTGGTTGGAGTTGACCGGGCTTGTGCATCCTTTCATCAATGAAATGCAGATCGGTGACCTTGTCGCCTCGCCCGTGCAGCCAGACCATCAAGGGAAGCGGTTTAGCCAAATCCAGCCCGGATGGAATCTCCAGGCCGATGGGCTGCGGCGTGCCATCAATGCCGGAAATGAATCCGCGCACTAGAACACCCGATTGCCTTGGCCACCGCGGCCGATGCCCCCTCAAGTCCGCCAGCCGTGCCTCGGCCAGTTGCAACAACTCTTGGGCCTTCTCAACATCTTTGGGCACATAAAATTCGCCGTTGACCAGGGCATAGCGGACGGCCTTTAGCAGCACGGCGACGTCGGGCCATAGAGGGTCTTCGGCCAAGGGCGCGGCTGCGGCTTCCAGCGCATGCAGCTTCTGCTCCAGTGCATGCCGCGCCGACGCCGGGATTTCGATCCCCACCGGCGGCAAGCGATGCAACCGATTCGCACGGGTTGCGGCGTTTGCCTTCGCAGATTGCGCCGAGTCTACTGGCGCCGCCGACGCGGCTGCCAGAGATGCCAACAAGGCCAAGAGCCAAAAACCATTGATCTTCATAGTTCACCGCATCGTCGTTTCCCAGCGTCCCATCGACGGGAAGTAAGGTCCGCTTAACAAGGTTGCAAGCAGTGTGCCGTGCCTCTGCGAGGAAGTCAAGCCATAGTCGCGGCATAGCCAAGCCGTCCCATGAAATGACCGTATTCCAAGGGTTTCGAAAAAGCGTGTAGTTACCGAGATAACTAGGCCGTCGAAGGAAAACAGGCCGGCTACCGCGGCCGATCAAAGCTCGCAGGGGTCGCCTCAATAGCCAGTTATTTGCAGAACGGAGATCGGCAATTTCGTGGCGTCGCGCCGCGCCGTCGTTTACCGTCGACTTCGACGAATCAGCAGCAACCCGCCCGCCACGGCCAGCAGCGCCAGCGTGCCCGGTTCGGGCACCGCGCTCGTAGTCCCGTGACCCGCAAGCGGGTGCCCCGCCGGAATTCCCGACGCATTCCGGCTAAAGCCGGTATTGTCAGCAGTGGGCGACACGATGCCAAACCGGGAGGGGTTGCCGACCACCAAGCTCGAACCGTCGGCGAGCGCCTCGTTGTTGGTTACGATCAGCGCGCCGTCTTCGACCGTCGTGCCGCCGTAGTTGTTCGTGCCGGTAAGGACCAGCGCGCCGGCGCCGATCTTTACCAGGCCGCCGTTGCCGGAGAGTGAGCCGCCGAGTGTCAACGTGTTGCCGTTGGAGTCGAAAACGGCAGGACCGTTCGTCCCGGTGAACGTCATCGGAACGCTGGTGGCGAAGCTGTCCATGGCCTGGAATGTCCCGCCGCTGGCGTTGAACATCGCGTTGCCGCTGCCCTGCGAAAAGAGGCCGACCTGCAGCAGCCCGCCGTTGAGGTTGTAGGTCCCCGTGGAGCCGGGGGCGTAGGCGAGAAACAAGGCGGAGGACACGGCGTGGACCCCGCCCGACTGGTTGAACGTGCCGTAGCCGGAGTAGCCGATGTATTCGGTCGCGGAGGCGAGGACGCCGGTGGACATGGCCACGGCCCCGCTGCCGGATGCCGTGCCCACGTACAGCGTGCCGCAAACGGCGGCATCGCTGCCTTGGCCCACGCTGGCCGTCCCGCCGTTTTGTACGTAGCAAGTGTCCTTGCTCGTCGGCCACCCCGCAGGGCTCCAATTCACCTGGGTGGTCCAGTCGCCCGACGTGGCGATCCAGATGTAGCCGCTGCCGGTGGAGGTGGAGACCGTATCGACCAGATCGACGAAGCCCGGATCGACCCCCGTCGAAAGCGTGTAGGTTTGGCCGCTCTGGCGGGGCAGGGTGAAGTTCGCGAGGCTCGGGCTGTTGCTGAGGTTGGCGAAGAGCCGGTAATCGCCCGGCTGCACGGGATTGACGACGAAGGCGATGCTGGTGCTGGCGCCGACGGTCAAAGCTGAGTTGCCGAGGTCGATCAGGTCGCCGCTGTACGTGCCGCCCGTGACCGGCGCGCCGAGATTGAATAGCAACGTGGTATTGGCATTGGTTGTCAGGCCATCCGTGAGGCGCAGCGTGGCGAACTGTCCGGCGGGCAGTCCGGCGCCCGGGGCGATCATGTGCGGTCCTGAGCCGCCGTAGACCGCGCCTGTGATCGTGCCCACGACCTGCTGCCCGGGTGCCCCGCCGGCGGCCAGCGTGCCGCCGTTGAGGGTCACGGAATTGGTGCCCGTGGCCGAGCCGACGCTGCCGTTGGCGACAACCAACATGCCGGCATTGAGGATGGTTGGGCCGCGGTAAGTGTTTTGCGCGGCGAGGGTTAGCGTGCCTCCGTTACTTTCCAGCGGGAGCCCGGCCGTCAGGCCGCCGCTGCCGGAGAGCGAGCCGGCCAGGGTCAGGGCGTATCCGTTGCTGTCGACAACGGCAGAACCGTAAGCCCCGGTGAGCGTCATAGGCAGGCTGGTGGTGAAGCTTGCCCCGGCCTGGAACGTCCCGCCGCCTTCGTTGAAGGCCGCATTGCTCCCGCCACTGCTGAGGCTGCTGGCGGTCAAAAGGCCGCCGTTGAGATTGTAGGAGCCGCCCAATCCACCTCCCAGCGTCATTCCAGCGCCGGCTGTGTTGGTCCCGCCCGTCTGGTTGAAGATGCCGCTGCCGCCCAGCGGGATCAATTCCACGTTGGCCCACAGGCTGCCGGCGCCAAGGTTGTACGTCCCGCTGCAATAGGCGGCGCCGTAGCTCCCAAGTTCGATAAGCTGCGTGCTATGGACCCCGCCATTTTGCGTGAAAACGCCGAGACCCTCGTAGCCGATGTCGCTTTCGTAAGTGTTGAGGGCTCCTGCCTGCAAGGTATACGATCCGGTCATGCTGGGGCTCAGCCCGATGCAAAGCTGACTGGCCAGCGAGTTGTTCCCTCCCTGCTGGACGACGCTGGTTCCCGCGGCGCCCCCGATCTGCCAATTGAAGCTGTTGGACCATTCGCGCCGGGATTGATTTGCAGCGTGCCTCCGTACACGTTGGTATTGCCCGTGTACGTGCCGGTGCCGCTGAAGGTCGTCAGCCCCTGGCCGGTGAACGTGACTGACGTGCCTGCGGCCGCTTCGCTCAGGGGACCGGACATTCCCAGCGACGCCCCGCCGGTTACGCTGACCGTGAGGTTCCCGGCCATCGTGATCGGGGCGAGGATTCTGTGGCTGCCGCCAAGGACTGTGATCGAGCCTCCGGCCGACGTACCCAGGGTCAGCGCGCCGCCGCTGCCCTCCGCCAAGACGTAGCCGCTCGTGGTGGAGACGTTGAACACCAACGCGCCGGCGGTCTGGTTGCCGTCCAAGGTCGCGGTGATCGTGGCGCTGAGCGCGCCGGGGAACCACACCGTGCCGCCGTATGGGATTGCCGGGTTGCAGGACCAGTTCGTCGGCGTTTGCCAACTACCGCTGACGGGCGAAACCCAAGTCCCGCCGCTGGCGCCCGGAATGCCGGAAACCACCAGGTCGATGTAGCCCGTATCGACGGTCGATGACAGCGTGAACGCCTCCAGCGGCACGCTCGGCAGGGTGAAGCTGCCGAGGCCGCTGCCCGTAATGGCGCCGGCATCGGCAATCAGGCGGTAATCGCCCGGCAGGGACGGATTGACGACGCAGGCGATCGTGCCGCCGCTACTAAAGCCGTCGCCGACATTCAGGTTTGCGCCGCCGAGGTTGATCAGGTCGCCCTGGTAGATGGGATAGCCGTTGCGGCTGGGAGTGCTGAGCGAGGAGCCGAGGTTGAGATTGTACAGGAGCGTGGTGTCGGGATCGGTAGCAAGGCCGCCCAACATGTTCAATGTGCCGTATCCGGAGGTGAGCGCGGCCCCCGGGGCAATCGTAAAAGGGGCAGCATTGTCGATGGAAAAAGTTCCCTTGATCGTACCGCCGGCCGGGCCGGCGGCGAGGGTGCCGCCTGCGAGCTGCAAACCAAGTCCCGTGGCCGAGCCGTTGTTGCCGTTGGCTACGACTAGCATGCCGCTGTTCAGGCACGTCACGACGTATGTGTTCGCGGCGGTGAGGGTTAGCATGCCCGCGCCAATTTTGCACAAGGAGCCGCCGCCGCTGCCGTACAACAGCGGCTGGGCGATCGTGATATTCTGGCCGTTGGTATTGATGTACGACCAGCCGTTCTGGACGTAGGCCGCTGTGAGGCCGCTCATGAAATTGCTGCTTGCCCCGGTGGCGGCCAGGAGCACGGCGCCGTTGAAGTTGAACGTGCTCGTTCCCGCGCCGCCTTGGATCTGCTGGCAGGTGAGCGTGCCGCCGTTGAGGTTGTAGGTCCCGCTGCCGCCGGCCATTTGGCCGAGTTGCAAATAGGCGGCGTTGTTCGTTCCCCCGGATTGCGTGAAGCTGCCGCTGCCCGAGTAGCCGACGTTCTCGTTGCCGATGACGGAGAGCACTGCCGAGCCGTTGAGGTTGTAGCTCCCGGGGGCGCCGGGATTGAAGCCGAGATACAACCCATACGTGTTGTTCGTACCCCCCGATTGCGCGAAGCTGCCGCTGCCCGAGTAGCCGACGATCTCGTTGCCGCTGACGGAGAGCACTGCCGAGCCATTGAGGTTGTAGCTCCCGCTGGCGCCGGGATTGAAGCCGAGAGACAGCCCATAGGTGTTGTTCGTTCCCCCCGATTGCGTGTAGTTGCCGCTGCCAAAGGACTGCGCGCCAACATAGAGTGCGAAAGACGTGTTCGTTCCCCCCGATTGCGTGAAGCTGCCGCTGCCCGAATAGCCGACGTTCTCGGTGCCGCTGACGGCGAGCACTGCCGAGCCATTGAGGTTGTAGCTCCCGCTGGCGCCGGGATTGAAGCCGAGATACAAGTTGCCGACGTTGTTGCTGCCGGAGGACTGGGTGTAGCTCGCCGTGGCCGAGTTGCCGACCGTGAGCGTGCTCAGTCCGCTGATGAAGTTGCTGCTGGCGCCAGGGGCAGCGAGTAGCAGTCCGCCGTCGAGGTTCAGCGTGCTCGTGCCCGCGCCGCCTTGAAACTGCTGGCAAGTGAGCGTGCCGCCGTTGAGGCTATAGGTCCCGTTGCCGCCGGAGCCCGCGCCGATATACAAAATGTTGGTGTTATTCGTTCCCCGCGATTGCGTGAAGTTGCCGCTGCCCTGGTTCCCGATGCTCTCGTAGTCCGCGTACTCGGAATTGCAAATGAGCACTCCCGAGGCGTTCAGGTTGTAGCTCCCGCTGGCGCCGGCCTCCAAGCCAACAACGAGTGCGGAAGACATGTTCGTTCCCCCGGACTGCGTGAAGCTGCCGTTGCCCGTAGTGCCGATGAATTCGCTGGTGGCATTGAGCGCCCCGACCCGTTGAGGTTGTAGCTGCCGCTGCCGCTGACGTCGAAGCCGAGATACAAGACGTTAGCGTTGTTGCTGCCGGAGGACTGGGTGTAGCTTGCCGTGGCCGAGTTGCCGACCGTGAGTGCGGACAGTGCGCTGATGAAGTTGCTGTTGGCGCCGGGGGCGGCGACGAGCTTCCCGCCGTCGAGGTTCAGGATGCTGTTGCCCGAGCCGCCCGCGACCTGCCGGCAACTGAGCGTTCCACCGTCGAGATTGTAGGTCCCCTCGGAAAACAGGTTTTCCGCAAGAATAAAGCTGCCGATGACCGTATGCATTCCGCCGGTCTGCGTGAAGGTTCCGCTCCCCGCGAGGCCGATGAATTCCTGGTTTGCGGCGAGGGTCCCTCCCTGCATGGTATACGTTCCGTACGAGCCGGAGCCGTTGCCGACGTACAGGGTGGTAGAGACCGAATTGCCGCCGCCGGACTGCGTGAAGGTTCCGCTCCCCGCGAGGCCGATGAATTCCTGGTTTGCGGCGAGGGTCCCTCCCTGCATGGTATACGTTCCGTACGAGCCGGAGCCGTTGCCGACGTACAGGGTGGTAGAGACCGAATTGCCGCCGCCGGACTGCGTGAAGGTTCCGCTCCCCGCGAGGCCGATGAATTCCTGGTTTGCGGCGAGGGTCCCTCCCTGCATGGTATACGTTCCGTACGAGCCGGAGCCGTTGCCGACGTACAGGGTGGTAGAGACCGAATTGCCGCCGCCAGACTGCGTGAAGGTTCCGCTCCCCGCGAGGCCGATGAATTCCTGGTTTGCGGCGAGGGTCCCTCCCTGCATGTTGTACGTTCCGTACGAGCCGGAGCCGTTGCCGACATACAGGGTGGTAGAGACCGAATTGCCGCCGCCGGACTGCGTGAAGAGGCCGGTCCCGAAGTTGCCGACGGTCTCCCAACCCGCCGAGGACAGTTGCCCACCCGTGCCCAGGCTGTACGACCCGCTCTCGCCGGCATTGTTTCCCACATCGAGCCCGGTAGCGATCACGTTCGACCCGCCGGAGACGACCAGGCCGGCGCCGCCGCTGCCGCTGACGTACTCCAAGTCGCCGGGCAGCCGGCCGGCGGCCACCTGGAGCGTGCCGGCGCTGACCGTGGTATTGCCCAAATAGGTATTGGAAGCTGTGAGCGCAAGCATGCCCGCGCCGATCTTCTGCAGGCCGCCGCTGCCGGACAGGGCGCCGTTCAGGATGAGCGTGTTGCCGTTGGCGTTGAAATAGGCGTCGCCGTTGCCCCCGGTGAGCGTCATAAGCACGCTGGTGGCGAAGCTCTGTGCGGCCTGGAGCGTGCCCCCGCCGGCGTCGAAGATGGCGTTGTTGTTGGCCTTGGTCAAAGCGGAGATGTTCAGCACGCCGCCGTTGAGCGAATAGGTCCCGCTGCCGACGTAGGCGCCGTAGCCGAACTCCAGATTCGGGGTCGTGTTGGTTCCCCCCGACTGCGTAAAGTTTCCCGTACCCATGACGCCGACGTACTCGTTGCTTGTGGCGACGAGCAATCCCGAGCTGAGGTTGTAGGTCCCGCTTGCGCCGCTACCGGAGGAGAGTTCCAATGTCATGGCAGTGTTGATCCCGCCGGATTGCATGAAGGTCCCGCTCCCCAAGAGGCCGACGTATTCCCAGATCGCCGTGTTGAGCGTTCCCGAGCTGAGGGCCAGGAAGCCGGCGCCGGTCGCGCCGTTGTTCTCGGTGCCCAACTGCAGGTAACTATCTGCCAGCCCACCGCTGTTGATCTGGAGCAAGCCGGTGTTGGTCCCGCCGATGTTGAGCGTGCTGCAGGCCGCGCCGCTTTGGGCGATAACCGCCGTGCCGCCGTCGACGACGTAGGCATTGGAGCCGCTTGTGGGCGGGCCTGACGGGTTCCAGTTCCCCGCCGTGAACCAGTTGCCCGTGCCGCCGGTGACGGTCCAGGTGTAGTTGCTCGCCCGCGCCGCGCCCGGCAGGGCCGCGATGGTTGCCACAAAAGCGATTGCCAGGGCCAGCGGACAGACTGAAATCGATGAACGACGACACATAGAGTCCCTTCCTCTCTATCGAGCCTGTCGGTTCTCGCCGGGTACGCTCCAGGTTTGGACGAAAAGTTATGCCCGGCAGTCACATCAAGGTGACCCCGCGAAAGAGCATTATGTGTACCGAATTGCTAAAACGCGGCTGCGGTTGCCATAAGTTGACTTCGTAATTGAACTTAGACTTGGAATCGATTTTTCGCGCATCAATTTGGTGCATCGCATTTGTGTAGCATTTTAATACACCCATAGCGCAAAATGCAACAGCGCTGGCGTCGCGGCAAAAGAGAGCCTCATGAACGAAGTCCATTTGAGGAAGTCGCGTAGCACGCGCCTACTATTCGAGTTCTCGTCGCACGCTGAAGGACGGTGCATGCCAGCCCAATGACGCCTGCTCCGACCAACCCCGGCGTCCCGGGTTCCGGCACCGCCCGGCACCCGCGGCGCCGTATTACAAACACGATCCCGTATGACCACTAAACCAACTTCCGGGTTTGCCTGCGGCATTCCCCATGACGCCACCGATGCACGACGATGCCACGCAGGAGAAAATCGTCGAGCGGCACCGTTGAAAAGCGGACAGTCCCTGTCAGCGCCTGCGGCCGCACACTGGTTATTTAAGCTTGTGTAGTTCGTGGTCCTGGATGCCTTCTGGACGCGTCTTGGACAAGAAAACCGCCGCAAACTCCGAAAAAACGCGATGTGCGACGCGCGAAGAAAAAAACGCCCTCACCCCGGCCCTCTCCCGGAGGGCGAGGGGGAATTGCTGCCGAAATCGCGGCGATATGCGCCAGAGGAGGACTGGAGTCTTGGTCGCAGCTATGTTAAAAACTGACCGCGGATGACGCCGAGATGGCGCAGCTGCTACTGAAAACTGAAAACTGAACACTGAAAACTGCAAACTGATCGTCATGCCCTTCATCCTCCTTTCCATTCCCGGTCTCCGCGAAAAGGACGTGACCGCCATGCCGCACCTGCGCGAGATGACCGCGGCCGGGCAAAGCGTCAAGCTTGTGCCGAGCTTTCCCTGCGTGACCTGCCCGGTGCAGGCGAACATGACGACCGGCCGGCTGCCGGCGGCGCACGGCGTGGTGGCAAACGGCTTCTATTGGCGCCAGAAGCGGCAGGTCGAGATGTGGACTTCGCCCAACGACTGCATCGAACGGCCGCAAATTTGGGATCTGCTTTCGCACGTCGAAGGGGCGATGACCTCGGCCGTCTGGTTCGCCATGCACAGCGTGAGCGCCGAGGCCGACTTCATCTGCACGCCCAAGCCGATCCACAATCCCGACGGCAGCGAATCGCTGTGGTGCTACACGCGGCCGGTGGAGCTTTACGGCGAACTTCGCGACGAGCTGGGCCACTTCCCCTTGCAGCATTTTTGGGGACCGCTGGCAAACATCCGCTCGACGGCCTGGATCGGCCAGTCCGCCGCGATCGCCGCGCGGCGGTGGAATCCCGATTTCTTCTGGATCTACCTGCCGCACCTCGACTACGCGGCGCAGAAGCTCGGTCCTGACAGCCCCGTCGCGTCCGCCGCGTTGGCCGAGTTGGACGCAGAGATCGGCGTGCTAAGCGCCGCCATGCGCGATGCCTATGGCGACGAGCCGCTTTGGCTCATTGCGGGCGAGTATGCCATCACGCCGGTCGATCACGTCGTCTATCCCAATCGCGTGCTTCGCGAGGCCGGGCTTTTGAGTGTTCGCCAAGAGCCCGACGGCGAGCATCTCGATCTGGCGGCGAGCAAAGCGTGGGCGCTGGTGGACCACCAGTTCGCGCACGTCTTCGTCGCCGGCGGTGACGGGCAAACGGCCGAGCGGGTTGCCGCGCTCTTCCGTAATCAGCCCGGCATCGCCGAGGTGCTCGTCGGCGATCAGCGCGGCCGCTACGCTTTGGACCATCCACGCAGCGGCGAAGTGATCCTGGTCTCCTCGCCCAACAGTTGGCAGGCCTATTACTACTGGCTCGACGACGCGAATGCCCCGACCTTCGCGCGGACGGTGGACATCCACCGCAAGCCGGGCTACGATCCCGTGGAGCTGTACGTAGACATGGCCACGCGGAGCATTCCGCTGGATGCCACGCTCATCCGCGGTTCCCACGGTGCGCCGGCGACCGATCCGCGCAACAGACGGTCCTTTTGGCATCCAAGCCGATCCTGCCTAAGGCGGCTACTCTGGCGGACACGGACGTTTTCGGGATTGTTATGGAACAGTTTGGCGTAAGGTTGGAGCGGTAAGGCGGCAGGACCGATGAAAACTTAACGTGGAGCATTGACACTCCTGCCCATGGTCCCTATATTAGCGTTATGATCGGGTGGAAGGACCGTTGGCCGGAGTCGCGTCTTTAGCCGGTTTGGACCGCTTTGGCGTCCGGGCGAGACGGCGGCAATAAAGGGGATTTCCCATGCGCTGGGTTCTAGGTTTTTTCGATCAGCTCAGTGGCGGCGACAAGCGACGAAGCAACCCGCGTCGGTCGCCGCTTGTCCATCGTCGACATCTTTGCGAGCGCCGGCTTCTTTGCGAGCGATTGGAGGACCGGCGGCTGCTGACGACGGGCGACGCGGCTTCGCTCGTGTCGCAAACGGTCGCCAACGGTGCGGTAGAGCTCCCCGGCGCGTTCTTCTCTGAGACGTGGACGATGGAGAACACGGGCACGACTACCTGGTCGTCCGGAACATCGGGCTACACGCTCAACCTCCTCGGGTCCGATGTGCTGGGTATCACTTGTCCGACACCGGACCTCAACGCGGGGCACTATCACCCCGTCGCGGTCATCAATGGCGGCGGCACGGTCGCGCCGGGCGCGACCGCCACCTTCACCATGAGTTGCATCGCGCCGGAAGCGACCGGCACATACACAGACACTTTCCAGATGAGCCCGGCAAGCGGCTCCGATTTCGGCCCGACAGTGACGGTGCAGATTGTCGTCTCGCAATCGGGACCTGCCGGCGCTTACGACCGTGCCCGCGCCGTGTCGTATGCGAACAACTACGCCGGCTACGTCGTCACCGACGGTTACTTTTGGACCGACGGCAGCACCTATACGCTATACGGCGCGGGGCAGCCCGTGCCGACGAACCTCACCGGCGACGATTGCGCCCACTTCGTATCGTCTTGCATCGGCAGCCCGGCAACCGGTTTGGGCGGGGGGCTCACCATCGCCAGCCGCGTGCCGCCGACCTATGGCGAGCCGGGGCGCAACACCTTATCGAATACGACCTTGGTTGGCGGCAACATGGCCACGGCAGATACGCCAGTACAAAACCCGACCGCCAGCGCGTTCAGCGGCCTTCTGCCGGGCGACGTCATCGGCTGGGACTGGACCAGCGACGGCTCGATTGATCACGTCACGATTTATCTGGGCAACGGGCAAATCGCCTCGCATGCGAACTCGCACCTGGATGTTCCCGACACGTACTACAACAGCTCCTATCCGGGTCTCACGGCCTACCCGACCCAAATCAACAGCGGGACAACCACCCGCTACATTTCGCTTAGTGGGAACCTGGCTGTCGGCAACGTGGCTGTGGGATCGTCGGTGCAGACGACCTTGGCGATCTACAACGGCGGCAACTCGCCGCTGACCGTCACCAGCCTCAGCTTGCCCAGCGGTTTCAGCATCAGCGGCAACTGGTCGCCGATCACGATCGCGCCCATCAGCACGCAGAACGTCACGCTGACCTTCTCGCCGACTTCGGCCGCCGGATACAGCGGCACGGTGACGGTCAACTCCAACGACACCGCCGGCACGAGCACCATGAGCGCCGTCGGGCACGGGCGTGAAGACCGCTACCACGACGGCGGTCGCCGTCACCGGTGGGACGCCGACCTATGGGCAGTCGGTCACCTTCACCGCGACCATCACGCCGACCAGCGGCAGCGGCGAGACGGGGACGGTGCAATTCCAGGTCGACGGCAGCAACGCCGGCTCGGCTGTTTCCGTCAGCGGCAACACGGCAACCTACAAAACTTCTGCGCTGGCCGCGGGCAGTCACTCCGTTGTTGCCGTGTACAGCGGCGACGGCAAGTTCACCGGCAGCACTAGCGGCTCTGCCGGCCAGAGCATCGGAATGGCAACGCTGACGAT
Source organism: uncultured Planctomycetia bacterium (assembly GCA_963780045.1). GTDB lineage: Bacteria > Planctomycetota > Planctomycetia > Pirellulales > Thermoguttaceae > JANXQG01. The sequence goes on from CAVZZZ010000001.1 coordinate 1,840,932, forward strand.
CACGGCCAACAGCGTCGGCAAGGCCTTCGGCACGCTGGCCAGCCTCAGCGGCACGGCGTTCACGCAAACCGGTCTAGTGACGGCCAATGGCGACAGCATTACGGGCGTAACCGAGACCTGTACGGGCTGCGCGGCGGCAGCGGCGGTAGGAAGCTATTCGATCGTGGCCAGCGGCGCGACCGGCACAGGATTGGGCAATTACAATATCTCCTACATGAACGGCAGCCTTGCGGTCTCTCAAGCCACCAGCCTGGCGCTGGCAGCGGGTAAGCTGGCGGTCACAAGCGGCGACGATCTGGCCGATGGTTGCAGTATTACGGTCGGTTCGTTCACTTGGTCGCCCGTTGTTTCGGCCGCGGACGGGGCAACGGCGCCGGCCGCCAAGATCAGTCGTTCCACGGACGATGAACCGCCGGTTGTAGTTCCCGATCCGAACGCCGGCGGCAGTGGAAACAAGGCCACGCCTCCGATCATCGCGCAGCCGATGCCATCAAGATCGGCGCAAAGCGTGGCGTTGCCAGAAGACTGGGCAAACGTTCTTGCGTCCGCTTTCGGGCCGAGCCAGCAGGCTTCCGTCATCGCGGCTTTCGACGCGGTCTTGGCCGAGTACGGGCGAACGGTCTAACATAGTGCTACACACATTTTCGGCAACCCTGATTCGCGGCACTTGCTTTTCCTTGCAAATAGCAACTACTTGGCTTCCAGCGTGACCTCCTTCTGCTCTCCACCCGTCAATTCGACGGTTAGAGGCTCAGTGACATCGTTGGCCGAAGAAGGGTTCGGTCGCCCTTTCAAAACGTAGCGCCCAGGCGGAACGTCCTTGAAGCTGGACTGTCCCTTAGCATCGACTTGTCCGCCTCCACCCCAGGTTCCGACGCCTGACTTGCCTTCCGGTTCGATCTCCACAAGATACGCCTGCGGGCGAGGCCTTGCCTTGAATTGGACTGTCACGCGCAAGGCCGCGGCTTGGACCATCGTCAGCGTAACGTCGCGGGTTGGCGTCGTGATCGACGGGCCGAGTCCCGGCCGGCAGTAGCCCGCCTTGTCGACCCAAACGGCGGCTGTGCCGACTGGGACGTTGTCCAATTGGAAACGGCCGTCGGCCTTGGTAGTGCCGGTGTAGTCATCGGGCGATTCGTAACGGCCGCGCTTGCCGGAGACGACGTCCCGCAAGGAGACTTTCACCCCGGCTAACGGCTTGCCCGTGCCGTCTACGACGCGGCCCGCCACCGATCCGGCTCGCGCGAGTCCGCAATCGACGGAACTCCAGCGAGGACCATCCTCCGATTGATCGTAGCCGGCAACCCGCGGCACGAAACCGTCCGCCGCGACGACGATCCGATGCCAGCCTGCGGGAATCTTCTTGAGCAGCCAGCGGCCTTGCGCATTGGCGACCGTGCCGGCGACGATCTTATAACGGTATCCGCCCTTGGGCTGCGGCTGGATCTGCTCCAGCCGAACGTTCGCGGCAAGTGGCCGTTGTTTGGCGAAGTCGAAGATGCGGCCTTCGATCACGTTGCCGTCCGTGAGCTTGAAGCCATGCGCTTCCAATCGCTCGTCGCGGACCGCAAGTCCCTCCGGAACGAGCACGGCGCACCAAGGGACACGCCCCCCGACGTAGACATCGAGTTGCGCCGGCGGATCCTTGCTGTCGTCGTCCGCGGTCGGATTGATATCGACGGGCAGTTTGCGGAGCCGTTCCCTACTGGCGGGCTGCCAGACCGTGAAAGCCCAATCCACATCCGCATCTTTCGGATGTTCGCGATTGGGATGGAGCCAGATGCTGTGCCCAATTCCGTTGTGTACCACGATCCGCTTGTTCTTCACATCCAGGCGAGCGAACTTGGCCGCCACGACGTAAAACGCCTTCGCGTCGCCGCGACATTCGGCGTGCCATTGACCGCCGCCGAAGGGAGGCCCCTCCCAGTAAGCGATGCGCCCCGGGTGATTGAAAATTTCCGCCGCGCCATTCGGCCAGCCCGGATCAGGAAGCGGGCTGTTTCCCTCGCCCCCCGTTATTAGGGCGAAGGCCGGCTGGAAGTGCGATGCCATCATCGCGAGGGCGAGGAGCACGCCTGCCCCGGTAGGCTTCGCAAAGTAACTACGAACTCCAATGCGATTCATGACCCATCTCCTAAACCAGTATTTGCGCATTAGACGCAAGATGTGTCGCAAAGTTCCCAGAAGGAGGCCAAACGCATTAGACTTAACTTCCGCGGGGCATCGCGTGATCTGGCCGTAGCGGATCGTCGCCTAGGCGTCAATCTGGAATGCTTTCCAGCAGCAGCGGGAAAAACTGCCCTCGCATCGGCTGGCCTTTGGGGACTGGCGGGACGCCTTTCAAGAGCGGTTCGTCGGAGTCGGAGATGACGCCGTCGCGGAAGGCGTTGATCACCAGCCCGCGCCGCGGCCGGTGTGAATGGTTCGGATAGGAGCCGTGGACCGTCAGGCTGTGATGGAAGCTGGCGTAGCCCTTGGGGAACTCCACCGGCACGGGCTGGAATTCCGCCCGCTGCCGCTCGTCCAGCACGGACTGGATCGCCTGCATGTCGCCGGCCAGCCCGGTGATCGGCAAGAGCGGCCAGCGATGGCTGCCGGGCACGTAATGCAGGCAGCCGTTTTCGCGCGATACGTCGTCCAAAGCGATCCAGCAAGTGAGATGCGCGATCGGCTTCGTGCGAGTCCAGTACGAATAGTCCTGGTGCCAGGCGACGACGCCGCCGTGCCGCGGCGGCTTGCAGAAGAGCTGGTCGTGCCAGAACCGCACCGCGCCGTCCAGCAACTGGCTTGCGGCCATCGTGAACGCCGGGTTCCAGAGCACGTCGTGCATCGCCGGCGTGATCCGCCAGGCCCCCAGGGCGTGAAAGAGCACTGTCGATTTGTCGGCCGCTTCGTTGCTGTTGAATTCGTAGAAGAGGTGGTTGCCCTCGAAGTCCGGATCGACGAGCCGGTCCAACTCGTCGCAGAGCGCGGCGACCTGCGCGTCGTTCAACATGCGGACGCCGGCGAGGTAGCCGTTCTCGTGGTAGAAAGCCACTTGCTCGTCGGTCAGGCGGTGTTTCTGCCACTCGCATGGCGTTTTTGGAATCTCGAACAAGCCGCCGACGGGCGCGTGCCGGGCGGAAAGGTCCTCGATCATGAATGGCGGCTCCTTACGGGTGCGTGGATGTGAATTGGTATGCCGCTACCATTATATGGAATCAGTAGTTGTACTGCACTCGAAAGGTTACACCGTAGGCGCCGAACTCGCCCGCGCTGTTGCTGTTGTACAGGTTGGGATCGCTCAGCCGGCCCACGTCCCACCAGTATTCCGCGGAGTAGCCGAGGGAGAAATCGAAGCTCGGATGGGACGGCGGGCGCCAGTCGATGGCGAGATTGCCGCTGAGCATCGGCACCTGTTGGTCGTTGCTGAAGCCAAAGGCGGCATTGTCTCCGGGCGCGGTGGAAAGGTCGTAGAATCTCTGCGAGGTCTTGCCGAAGATCAAGCCAGAGTCCAAGCGGAAGCCGACACCCAGGCCATAGTCCTTCCAGCGGCGTTCCACCTCGACACCGCCGTGCGGGCCGATGCCCCAGTTGTGATTGATGAACGCTTCCTCGTCAAAGCCGCCCAGCGCGCCGGCCGGCCGCTCGTTTGCCCGTGAATCGAAGATCGTGTCCGCGTAGCGCAGGCCCAGCCGCCATTTCATGCCCCAGCCCGGTCCGAGCATCGTCTCCAGCGAGGTCTCGCGGCTGGCGTAGTCGAAGTCGGCGACAAGTAGCTGAAGGTGGCTGGTCAGGTTCGCCGCGCCGCCGTCGGTGGCGCCTCCCGGCGTGATCAGGGAAACATCGCCGAGATTGCTCCCCGAAGCCGTCAGAAAGCGGTAGGCAAAGTCCAGCTCGCCGAAGCCCGACGGCAGACGGTAGCCCAGCTCGAAGCGGGGCGAGACGGTCCAATCCAGGTGCGCCATCGGTATGGCGACCGCCAACGGCGCATTGGCCGGCAGCGTCGCCACGGGCGGCTGCGCGAACTGTCCCACGCTCTGAATCACGTAGCTGTCCAAGTAGTCCAATTCCATGTCGAACAGGAAGCCGGGACACTGCACTCCCGTTTGGTCCAGCAGCGGATCCTCCTGAAAGTACGGACAGTCCCGGTCCGGGCAGCCATAGGGCGTTCCGGGCTGCGCCGGCTCGAAGAGCGAACGAGGCTGATCCGCGGGCCGAGGCAGATTCGGCAGGGGGTTGACATCGACCGGCGCCGCGTCGGTCGATGGGCCGACTAAGGCGGTTGGATACGCGACGGGCGCGGGGTACCCGCGGAGCGGGTCGGCCGCGGGACCGTCGTAGGCTACCATTGGCACCTGCGCCGTCGCTGCCAGGGGAAGCGCAGCCAAGAGCAGCGCCAAGCCGATTTCGCCGGCACGACGAATCTTGGTCTTCAAGCGGCTCATGGCTTCTCCTTTGCAACATACGGCGGCGACGGATCGCCGTCGGCAGCGGTGGTTGCTTCCGTGAGCGGGGCACCCGCGAAGCAGGTCGTCGGCCGCGCGCAGGGATGACAGCAGGGCAGCGCTGGCAAAAGGTCGACTCCCGGCAGCGGCGGCACGGCCTCCGGACGGGCGAACTGAAACAGGTCGTCGGTCTGGATCAGGTCCGCCACGGCGGTAATGCTCGACCACAAGCTGGCCAGCGTCGTCAAATAGGTTGCGACGCTGCCGGCATAGGTCTGCTGCGCCGTAACCACGTCGCCAAACGACGCGTTGATGTCGATGTGGCGGCGGTCGTAGGCCCCGCGGTAGTATCGCACCTCGTCCGGCAGGATCCAACGGCGATAGTATTCCAGGGCATCGAGGTTGGCCTGGTAATTTGCGAAGGCCCCCGCGAGCGTGTTGGTGAGGTTCATCTCCACGCGGTGCGGCTCCTCCTCGGCACGGACCAGTGCAGCCTCGCCGGAAATGATGCCGCCCTTGTTGCGGTCCCACAGCGGCAGCGGCATGCCCAGCGTGACGGCCGGGGTCGTCTGCTTCGGCTCGACGCTGTAGTCCCTGGTCACGATCACGCCGACCGAGACGTCCGGCACGGGCGTGATTTGCGCCGCCTTCAAGTTGTAGCGGGCGATTTCCACGCCGTCCAGGGCAGTAAGCATGTCGGTGTGATTCCGCAGCACGTAGGCCAGCAACGTGTCGTAGTCGTAGAGCGGAATGAACGAATTGATCCGGCCGCCTACTTCCGTCAGCGGCATCTGCCGGACGTTGATTGTCGCGACAAGCTGTTTCCAGTTGTAGATGTAATTCTGGATGGCCTGCGTATAGGCCAGCCGGGCGCTGAATGCCTGCGCCCGCAGGCCGGCCGGCTCGTAGGCCGCCGCCTGCCCTGCCAGCAGCAACTGGGCCTGCAAGCGATAAACCTCGTCGGTGAAGTGGGCCAGCGCGCGGTTGACGCGCACCGATTCCTTGCCCACCAGCACGGCAAAATAAGCGTTGCGGACCCGCGTGGAGAGGTCGCTGCGGGCCCGCTTGAGGGCCAACTCGGCGTTGTGTACGGCCATTTCCGCCGCCGCCCGCGCCAGCCCCTGCTTGCCGCCGCTGCGGATCGTTTGCGTCACGCCCAGGCCGTCGGCGCTGGGCGTGCTGCCGTCGTTGGATGGCGTGAAGTTGTAGCTCACCGTCGGATTGGGATAGGCGTCGGCGGTGATCAAGGCGCCTTTGGCGGCCTCCACGTCGCTGGCCGCCTGGCGGAGCGCGGGACTGTTGGCGGCCGCTATCTGCTGGAAATCGGCCAGTGTATACGGACGGCCGTTGGGTCCGGCCAGCGGCTGCGGCTCCGCGGGCAGTGGCGGCAAAGGCGGATAGAGGCGATCGATCTGGAGCTGCTTCTGGGCTTGCTCCTTGGGCAACGAGATTCGCGGGGCCTCCGAGCCGGGAATCTCCGGCGGGATGTTGAGATCCAAATGGTCGTTCCTGCCGGATGACTGTGGCGGTGCGGCCGCGTCCAGCCAGGCGATCGTCCGCACGTCAGCCGCCGGGGCACCCGTGCCGCGGGTCGGCGGCGGCGCGAAGCCGGTTGCGCCGGCGGGCGGCGGCAAGTAGCCGCCAGTCCCGCCCGGCGGATTCGCGGCGGCCGGTCCCGGCATCGGCGCTTGTCCCGGCACCGGCGCCGATGCCGGTTGCGAGTCGTAAGCATGGCAAGCCATCGCGGAGACGGTTTGATCGACCCGCTCCCGCGTGTCATAGACGCACCCGCCCAACAGCAGCACGGCGAATAGCGCGATTGGGTTGAAGCGTGTCACGTCCTGGTACCCCTGAACGCCCGCACAAACGTTACGATCGCTACGGGCGCACTACTTTGCCGCTGCGCATTGTACGCAGCGTGGCGGTTCTAGGGAGCGTATCGGCAGTGCCGCTTTCCGCTACTGAAAGAAAACCATGCACAAGAAATGCACAAGCGTTGCCAGCAGAATAATCGTTACGACCATACCCGCCAACGACGATTGAACAGCCAAAGCACCGCGGCCAACAGCAGCGCGTCCAACAGAAGATAGAACGCCATGAACGCCGCGGCCGCATTGTTCCACCAAAGCGCGGCCTCGTGCGCCGCCTTTTGCGTCTCGCCGCACGTCAGCGGCAGGCTGAAGGCGGCCGCCAGGGGACTGGTTGAAGTCCACAAGTGCAGCCAGGTGGACGGACTGTCCCAAGGGGTCGTAATCGCGCCGTCGGCCGAAAGCGAGTGGCGCATCTGGGGCGAGAAATCCATGGCGAAGAGCCACGCCGCGACCGGCGCCGCGTAGAGCAGCAGCAGGACCAAATACGTCGTCATCAGGCTCACGCTCGTTCGCGAGAAAATCACCGAGCAGAACATGGCCAGGGAGGTCGTCGTCAAGGCGGTCAGGGCCACGATGACGAGGTAGCGGAACATCGTCCACGAGTCGGCGAGATAGGTCCACGGCGGCAAGAGCCAGGCCAGAAACAGCGGCCAGATGATGAACGCCGTCAGCACCACGGATACCCGCAGCCCGGAATAGAGCTTGCCGGCGAGAATGTGCCAGGGCGAAACGGCCGTCGTGAGCAGCAGCTCGAGGGCTCTGCCGCTCGCGCTCGCTGGTGATTGCGGGCGCGGTGAAAACCGGCCCGACGAGCACGTTGAACAGCACCACGTAGCAGGCGTACCATGCGGCCCAGGACGCTTTGATGTAGAGGCATACGGCCATCAACGGCAGGGCCAGGAGCATGCTCATCTGGATTACCAGCCGCAGCATAAGCGTGCCCTGGCCGAAGAGCTCGCTCCGCATCTCCTTGTCGAAGACGGGGTTGACGCCGTCGGCCATGAGGTCCGTCCGCTTGGGCGGCGCGAAGAGCATGTCCGGAAACTGATCGCTGCGGATGACCATGCCCACGGCCATCTTCTGCTCCATGTCCGGATCGACGACGTCCTTGGCCTCGTGCGCCGACGTCGGGCGGATGCAGCAGGCGGCGGCTGGTGGCAATCAACAGCACGGCGGCGGCCGCCACGCAGCAAATGGGCAGGATGCCGCCCACGATCACCAGCCGCGCCCGCCTGCGCCCGCCGTGGCATTGTAGAAGAGCACTCCCAGGAGCGTGAGCGGCAACACGACGAGATAGGAGACCACCAGGGCGGCGATGGTCCGCGTAAAGTAGCTGCTGGCGGCTATGCAGATCGCCCCGAAGAGAGTCACCGACGCGGCCATGCCGAAGTACGTCGCCAGCACCTCGTAGAGCGAGACGCCGCCCAGCGGCAGGCAAAGCATGACGATCGGCAGCGAGCAGAAGACCAGCACCGCCAGATGGCAGAGCGCCGCCACCAGCTTGCCGAGCACGATCGCGGCCGGCCGCATCGGGCTGGCCAGCAGCATCTCATAGGTCTGGCGCTCCTTTTCGCCGGTGATCGTGCCCGCGGCAAAGCTCGGCACCATGAGCGACAGCAGGACGTACTGGCCGAGGAAGAAGAGCGTGACCAGCGGCGCGCCTTCTCCCATGCGGACGTCCACATGTTTTTTGGCCGGCCACGCGATGTAGACCACCAGTCCGAGCAGGGCGATATAAATCAAAAGCAGCGCGAACGCCCGCTTCATGCGGAGATTGACCAGAAGCTCGCGCTGCAGGACGGGATTCTCAAACAGGAACATGTCAGGCCACCGCCCCCTTGGTCACCAACATGAAGACGTCCTCCAGCGTTGGCTCCTTTTCGGCGAAGGAACTCATCCGCACGCCGGAGGCCACCAGCTTCTCCAGCAGGCCGGCAACCTGGTTGTCGTCGGCCGCCAGCTCGACGGTGACGCGGTGGTCCTCGATTTGCACGTCGCGCGTTTCCGGCATCGAGCGGACGACGGCCAGGCCGGCTTCCATGTTTTCCAGAAAACGGATGTTGACAATGCGGTTGCGGCGGATGCGGCGGTAGACCTCGTCGATCGGGCCGGACATCAAAAGCTTGCCCCGCTCGATAATGCCGATCGAGCTGCAGCAGTCGGCCAGTTCCGTGAGGATGTGGCTGGAAATCAGAATCGTCTTCCCCATCCGCCGCAGTTCCTTGAAGAGCGCCTTCACCTCGATCTGCGCCCGCGGGTCCAGGCCGCTGGTGGGCTCGTCGAGGATCAGCACGGGCGGGTCGTGGACGAGCGTCTTCGCCAGGCAGAGCCGCTGTTTCATGCCGCGCGAGAGGCCGTTGACGTAAGCGTCGCGCTTGCCCGTCAGGTCCAAAAGCTCCATCACGTCGTTCAATACCTGCCGGCGGCGGACGCGGGGAAGCTGGTAGGCCACCGCGAAGAAGTCCAGGAACTCCCAGACCTTCATGCCGTCGTAGACGCCGAAGCCGTCGGGCATGTAGCCCACGCTGCGGCGGACGGCCAGCGGGTCCTTGCTGACGCGATGCCCGTTGACGATGCCGTCGCCTCCGGTGGCCTTCAAAAGCGTTGCCAGGAAGCGGATGGAGGTGCTCTTGCCCGCGCCGTTGGGGCCGATGAAACCGAACATCTCGCCCGCCTCGATCTTGAGGTTTAGTTGGTCGACCGCCAGCAGGTCGTTGTAACGCTTGGTGAAGTTGATCAGCTCGATCATGGTCAGGAAGGATCAAGGATTAGAGATGAAGGATGAGCGATAAGAGATGAAGGATTACGTCTTTGTGGTCATTCCTCATCCCTCGTCCCTCATCTCTCATCGGTGTTTTCTTCTTCAGGTGACAGTGGCGCCGCGGCGTTGGGTCCGTTTTTCACGTCGGGCATTGGTTCGCCCAGCTTGCCGGAATCGAGGTGCGCGACCAGCAGGGCGGCCTGCCGCATTTGCCTTGCTTCGGGCGTGACGGTCAGCCCCTTCACTTCGTCGGTCAGGCTCGCGACGAGGCAGACTTCGCCGGGACTCATTTGCTGGAGGTGAAGCGCGACCTGCCGGACGCCGTCGGAACTCAATGTGCCCGTCGGCTTGAGGTCCTCGTCGCGCTTTCCCGCAACATCCGCTTGCCGTTTGTACTTGTTGAAACTGAGCCTGACCGTCTCGCCCGGGTCCAGACGTTCAATCGAAGCCGACTCGGCGCCGGACGGCGAGCCGCTGCGTACAACCTGGCAGTGTACCAAGGGATGTTTCGTGCCGTTGGTTACTCGCCAGCGATCACCGTCCTGGCGCAACGCGACGGCGCCGCCAAAATCGATCATCTCCTCGCAGTGTACGGTATCGTGATTGTTCGAGCTGACGAGGAAGCCCGACAGTCGCGTATCGTCGCCGCGGCGGCAGACCATGTCGCCGATCGATTGCAGGAAGCGATCTTGCTTGTCGCCTTGCGCATGTTGCGGGAACGGCAAGATCTGCCCGGCGGGGTCGGCCACCTGGAATTCATAAGACGTGCCTAGCGACGTATACAGGTCCAAGTAGCGGGTTACGTGCGCCTGCGCGTAGCCGGGCTGCATTTCGACTACCGCGATTTCGTTTCGCGACCGCGCGAAACCGACGTTCAGTTGCGCCTGCTGTATCACGACCAGCGTGCAGCCGACGGCTATCAGGGGCGCCGCGATCCAGGCCCATTCGACGCGGCCGATCGAGCGGAAAATGAGCCAATTGGCCGGCACGAGAACGCAAACGTAACCGAGCACGACCCAAAAGATGAAACTCCGCTGCGGGACGTTGATCCCGGACGCCACGATGAGCGCGTTGCGAGCGGCCGCAGCCACGGGGCTGGAATCGTTCCAGGCGCCAAGCCCCGGCGCACTGCGGCGGTCGTAGGTCGGGCGCCGGAATCGTCGCTTTCGCCATCGGTGACCGCGGATTCCTGGGTTGCGTCGAAACCAGTCGTGGTGGGCCCGATGCCGTATTGATCATAGTTGACGGCTTGCCGCTCGGCAATGTCTGAGGCGTAATCCTTAAATGGCACGCCGGCATCCCGCGAGAAAAAGCGAACTGTAGTATTCATCGCGGCATTTTTGAGCGTGCCGTTTTCGCGGCTGGTCGCTGTGGCCGGCGCAGACTCGCCGCCGGCCATGGTCCCTTTGGCGACATTAAGTGACGCACCGCTTTTTCGCCCGACTGCGTACTGTGTACTCGGTACTTGCCCTCGCGCTTCGGCCCAACGAACGACGTTTTCACCGGTCAGCGATTTCTTCGAAAACTCGCGCGGGCCGCGGCGAAGCAAACAAGCGTTGAAGAAACAATCGCAGCCGGACCAGCTCGTGAACTCGGGACCGGTGATGCGGAACGCCGTGACCACGATCCGCCCGCGGCCGACGCGCCGCTCGACAACCATATTTGCGGGCGTCGAGGGCACGTCCTCCGCCTTCGCGCTTCGTTGGAGTTCCGCGCCGGGCCAGGGTTGCTTCGGTCGAGGCGCGACGCCGTCCTCTACGGCCCAATAGTTCAATCCATCGAGGTCCTTGGCCCCAAACGTCCTCGCCTTCTTCACCGTGGCCGGCAGGTAGGGCCGCAGGAAACTGTTTTGAAGCTGCTCCAGCGCGTCCGGCCCGCTGACAATGATCTGCCCGCCCCAGTGCAGCCAATCGACCAGCGCCTGCTGCTGGTCGAGGTCCCATAGGGCCGGGTCCGAGTCGTCCCAGAGCAGATAGGCGATGCTTGTCCAACAAAGCGCGCTCGCCGGCAGCGCAGGCCGCCGGTTCGACTGCATCGTCACCACCTCATAGTAGTCGGGGCCGCGCTCGCTGGTAGGCGGCTGGTGAAGACGGATCGAGTCGAGTCGGTCATTGAGATACCCAAAGCGGCCGCCCCTGCTCAAGACGACGAAAAAATATTGATACGACGGCATGGCCCTCAGCATCATCGACTGGTCGATGGCCGCGACGCCATTGGTCGTAGCCAGCTTGAAATTGACGCTGCTGGCCTTGGGAGGGACCCAAAAGCAAGATTCCAGCGTCTTCGGCTGCGCTTTGGCCAAGGCCGCGGGCCGCTCGTCGGAAATCCGGTACGGCACGTTCGGCAGTTGCACGCGAGCCAGTTTGCTGTCGACGACTTCGGTCTGCACCTCGCCCTGGAAATCGCCCAAATTGGATTTCACATCGTGCCAGGACTGGCCGGTCCAATGCCCCGGCTTGCACAGGTTGCCGGCTCGGCCGATCATGATGCCGGCGGGCAGCGACTCCGGCGGGAGCAACGCCTCGAAGGGTTTTTTTTCCTCTTCCTTCTTTTTCTTCGTTTCCTGCTCTTCCGCGAGCTTTTTCTCCGCTTCGATCTGTTCGGGCGTTTTGTTGCATCCGCGGCAACCAGGCAGGCAAACCAGGAGCATCAGCAGCACCCAAGCAAGAAAGGGAGAAAGTGAGAAGGGGAGAAAGGGAGAAGGGTCGCTCTCCTTTTCTCCCCTTCTCCTTTTCTCCCCTGCTCCTTCGCCGCGCAAAGCCCGCGCGCGGAAGCGGCCATGCCCGGCCCGTTTGGTAATGCCTCGCATTTCTCCGTCCTCCACGTCTAGTTTAACGGAAGACGTCAGAGCAAGGCAACCGGCGCAAAAGAGTTTCGCCCAACCGTCAAACTGCTTGCCGTCGGGCGGTCGGTTTAGTAGAGTTTGGTTCATGGGAACCATGCTCCGCTGCCTGTTTTTGCTGGTCGTATTGGCCGCTGCAATCGCCGGCGGGCTAGCCTTAGTGCATGGGCCGCAACACGCCCCACCGTCGCACGACAAGCCGCGCATCGTTTCGCTGGCGCCTAATGTCACCGAAATCCTCTTCGCCTTGGGGCTGGGCGAGAACATCGTCGGCGTAACCGACCTCTGCGACTACCCGCCCGAGGCCAAGTCAATTAAGCGTGTCAGCGGCTTCGGCACGCCCAATATTGAAACGTTGCTGGCCGTCTCGCCGGACATCGTCATCGCCTGCGGCCTGGAAAAGCCGGAAGTCCTCGCGGCCTTGCAGCGCCTCCGGCGTCCGCGTGGTGGACGTGCAGCCCAATGGTTCGATAGCCGGCTTTCCCGAGTTGTTCGCCGCTATCCGCGCGATCGGCGAGGCGACGGGCCGCACTGCCGAGGCCGAGGCGCTGGTCGCGCGCATGGAGACCAAGCTGCAAGCCGTCGCGGTGCGCGTAGCTGCGATTGAAGAGTCGCAGCGTCCGCGGGTCTTCGTCGAAATCGACAAAAGCCCGCTCATGACGGCCGGCGCCGGCTCGTTTATCGACGACATGATCTTGCGCCGGCGGCCGGAACGTCGCCCACGAAATCCAAGCAGCCTACCCGCGGATCGATCCGGAGCGCGTGATCGCCTGGAACCCCGACGTGATCCTCGTCGCCCACGCCGGTGCGCCAGGCGAAGCAGCTAAGCGTCTGGCACGGCAAATCGGCTGGTCGAACATCGCCGCCGTGCGGCAGCGGCGGATTATCGACGACATCGATCCCGACTTGCTCTTCCGCCCCGGCCCGCGGCTGGCGGACGGCGTCGAACAACTGGCGGAGCGGCTGCACACGAAGTAATGTCTTACCTCCGCCACAAACCGGCCCCGGTCGTCTTCGGCCTGCTCGCGGCGCTTTTGGCCGCGGCATTCGCCCTTTCGGTCGCGATTGGCTCGGTGCCGCTGCCCTGGCGCGAGCTGTGGAGCGATTCGGCAATTCTGAAATTTCGCGCGGCGCGGGTTTTAATGGCCTCGATCGCCGGCGCCGGGCTATCCGTGGCGGGCGCGATCTTCCAGGCCCTGCTCCGCAACCCGCTGGCGGAGCCTTATGTGCTGGGCGTTACCGCCGGCGCGGGCGTCGGCGCTGCGCTGGCGATCGTCGCGGGTGTTACCGTGGCCGGCGCGTGGAGCGTGCCCGGCATGGCCTTCGCCGGGGCGCTGGGCACAATCGTCCTCGTGCAATTCCTGGCCCGAAAACCCGACGGTACGGCGCCGGTAGAGACCATGCTCCTGGCCGGCGTGACCGTCAGCGCGGTCCTCAACAGCCTTTTGATGTTCATCGTTTCCGTCGCCCCGTCGGGAAAGCAATTGGGCGGCGTCGTCTGGTGGCTGCTGGGCAATCTGCAGGTAACCGAGTGGCCGCCCGTGGCAGCGGTGGGCACAGTCGTGGCGCTGGGGCTGGCCGCTGCCATCCTTTTTGCCCGCGATTTGAACCTCTTGGCACTCGGCGACGCCACGGCCGCGCATCTCGGCCTGAACGTTTCGCGGAGCCGGCTGCTGTTTTACGTCGTTGCGTCGCTGATAACCGGAGCCACGGTGGCCGCCTGCGGCATCATCGGCTTTGTCGGGCTGATCGTGCCCCATGCGATGCGGCTGCTCGTTGGTCCCGATCATCGCCGCTTGATTCCCGCGTCCGCGTTGGCGGGCGCCGCGTTTCTGATGCTCGCCGACTGCCTTGCCCGGACGCTGTTGGCGCGGCGCGGGACGGAGATACCCATCGGCGTCGTCACCGCCTTGGCCGGCGGGCCGTTGTTCATTATGCTCTTGCGCAGACACAAAAGTGCGAGAGGTTAGAACTTTGTAACAAAGCGGGCGCGTGGCACGTCCTGAGCTTCGAGCGAAGGGCGTGAAACCCGGCGCACACGCCCTTCGCCTGAAGCTCAGAGCGTGCCACCCAGCGTCAAAAAAAAGGAATAAACATGCTCACCGTGGAACAAGTCGATGCCGGCTACGGGGATTCGCTTGCCTTGCGGGACGTGAGCCTTTCGCTTGCCGCGGGCGAGTTTCTCGGCGTGCTCGGTCCCAACGGCTGCGGCAAGACGACGCTGCTGCGGGTCTTGCGCGGGACGCTCCGCCCGCGCACGGGACACGTCCGACTGGAAGGCCGCGACCTCCGCACGATCGACGCCCGCGCCCTGGCCGGCATTATGGCCTACCTGCCGCAGGAGCTGGCAATCGAGCTGGACTTCACGGTCCGCGAGCTGGCCTTGATGGGCCGCAGTCCGCACGTCTCCCGCTTTGTCAGTGAGTCGGCCGCCGACCGCCGCGCAGCCGAGCGCTCGATGGAACTGGCCGACGTGCTCCACCTGGCCGACCGCCCGGTGACCGCGCTGAGCGGCGGCGAGCGGCAACGGGCGCTCATTGCCATGTGTCTGGCGCAGGAGCCGAAGCTGCTGTTGTTGGACGAGCCGACGAACCATCTCGATCTGGCCCATCAGTTGTCGATCCTCGATCTCATCGCGCGGCTCAATCGCGACGGGCTGGCGGTCGTTGCCGTCTTCCACGATCTCAATCTCGCGGCCGAATACTGCGGGCGGCTCGTGCTCATGGAAAACAGCCGCATCATTGCAACCGGCACGCCTGCGGAAGTAATCACCGAGGACGCGATCCGCCGCGTCTATGGCGTGCAGGCGGTCGTCGAGCCGAACCGCCTTTCGCAGCGGCCGCATGTAGTGCTCGCGGCAGGCGAGCGCGCCTAATTCTTGTGCCGTGGACGCCATAACCGGGCCGGGGCACCCGCTTGCGGGTCGCGGTGGAGCGATGACTGGCCAGCTAAAACGCGGCCCCGCTGCCCCAATTCGATTACCGCTGATCGATCGTGTATTTGTGCGCCTCCCTTATGAGCGTCACGACGTTTGCGGGGCGGTCCACGATAACGGCGAACAGGTTCAAAATGTCCCGTCCGAGCACGCTCATATCCAGGACTTCATACTGTGTACACGCGGTATATTCGCTCCTGAACGTGGCCCATTTGCCGTCGTCGCGGAGCAACTGCAAGTCTGCGGTAATTGTGACCGAATCGGCCATTCCACCAATTCCGCCAATCTGATCGTGCGAAGCGCTGTGGGGAGCCCCAACAATCGCAAAACACTGGCGCTGAGCACTGTTCGATCTGCACCGGTATCGATCAAGAACTCGACGGCACGCCACCTGCCGTCACCGGTCAGGATTTGCCCGCAAATGACCGGCCGCTTGATGCCGTCGTCGCAATGACGCCACAGGCCGTCAAATCGCATAAATCCGCGCCATTTTCTTCAAGGGAATGTACCGCGTAAACCACCCCTCGTCCTCCGGATGCGCTGCGGTGGCATTGGCGACCGCCTCTTCAACGGACTCGGCGACGAACAACTCCTCTCCGGCGATGCAAATGCACTTGCCGCGGTGGTTGGGATAGACGTCCGAAGCGTGCGCCTCCAGCCAAGCGTATTGCGGTCGAATTGGTCCCGCCGCTTTTTCGCCTCGGCCGTCTCTTCAGGAGACAAGTTCTCCACAATCATAGTTGGAGTCAACTTCTTCTCAATCGCAGTTAATGCGTTCATGATTGTCTCCCACAGCGCCCAATAAGCGTTTGTGCGTTTTTTCAGAATACGATCTACACTATTATACCCCCGATAAGCAAGCGCCTGAGTGACAGCCAGCAGATTGGCCCCCCATCGCTCGTGCCCGCGCTCCTGCAAAGCGCGGCCGTCGGCGCAGCGAAATCGCGCTCTCCTGCAATGATGCCCTTGAAGCCGCCGTACCGAGGCCCGGGCCAAAAAAGTGCTTCGTGGAGCCATCGCCGCGCCGTCGTCCGTGAAGCGGTTGGCAGTTGAAGTCGGGCCACGTTGTCGCGCCCCGCTGTCCGGTGGCCTTTACCCGCCGCCGTGCGCCACAACTATCACATCGGCGGTCGCAAGCGGATCCTTGCAACGGTGACGATGGCAAGACGACCGGGAAGAGACTCCACAAGGTCAGGATGATCCAAGAGATTCCGCAGCGCCGCCAGCTTTTGATCGACACTGTTGTCCGTAATGTTCTATCCCCGTGCAGGAACGTAGTCCCAGTCGCCCACAAGTTCGTTCGCGAACGCGACCGCCGCGCGGATGTCCTCGAGACTGACGCGGTAGGACTCGGCAATTCGCTCCGGGCTGTCGCCCGCGGCAAGCGCGCCCAGAACGGTTCGCACCATCACGCGGGTTCCCGCGATAACGGGCTTGCCGTGACAGCGCTTCGGATCTACCTCAATACGGTCGGAAATCTCGGCCATTGTCCACCTGGATCGCTCGATCCAATTCAACGGGAATCTGATTGCGACTCGCACAAGCGATTATACCACCCGGCAGAGCGGGGAATCAAGAGACAAGAAACATGGAAAGGAAGTACCGGACTTGCGTTTCCCCGGCCCTGTGAATGCCGCCGGCTTGCCCGGCGGATAGTTGCGTTCGCTGCTACTCGCGCCCGGCCCCTCCCCTCCCCTCCCCTCCGCTCTACCGGCCCGTGCCGGACGGGAGGACCCGTTTGCCCACCGCGTCCGCGCCACTTCTGGACTCTACCTGATTGCGCGCTTGACGACTGTCATACTAGCTTCCCCAAACAGCGGGCGCCCGCTGATAAAATGGAGGGTGTAAGACGACACCCGGATGCTCTACCCACTTGCGTTGCAGGCCTGGCCCAAGGAGGTGCAATGTTTCCCATTGATATCTACAATAATCCTGTCTGGTGCCTCTATGACGATATGGCTGGAAATATCGTTCTGAAGCACCCATGGGGTAAACGAGTAAGATCGGCCCGCTGCCCTCATTGCGCGAAGCCGTTAGTCATCAAAAACTACACAGCCACTTGCTGCGGCCATGCATTCAAGACTTCGTCCGGTGAGCTGCGACAATGCGAGCCAGTCGGAACTCATCAGCGAGCGAGTGGACGGGGCTGGCCAAGTCTTCGTCCGTATGTGAAGCCATAGCCGGGTCGCAAAACAAGTGATTGCTCCGTCTCCGAATTCGCTTTTCCTCACAACTCAACAAACGCTCCGCCGTTCTTGACGCGGCTTCGCGATCCGGCGATGATTACGCAAACCGGCGCCGCGTTAATGCCAATGGATAGACCCGAGGCGCGGCGATCCAAGCCGCAGGCGGAACGAAAATGGCAAGACAGACGACACTGAATGCCCTAATCGACGCCTATTACAACACGCTGGATGAACTGGCGAAACAATACGCGACGCACGAGGGGGCCGTCAGCGTCGCCTTTCAGTCGCTTTTGGCCGATACGGCCCGCCGTCACCATTGGACGCTGATACCGCAGCTAAGTGCCAAAGGCATCCGTCCCGACGGCACTCTCAAGGACCCTATGGGCCTGGTCCGCGGCCACTGGGAAGCCAAAGACACGGACGACGACCTCGACGTGGAAATCGGCAAGAAGATCCAAAAGGGCTACCCGCTGGGCAACATCATCTTCGAGGACACCCGCGTCGCCGTCCTGATCCAGAACAAGTCCGAAGTCATGCGCGTCGACCTCCGCGACCGCCAGCAGCTCGCGCGGCTGCTCGAGGCGTTCTTTGCGTACGTCGAGCCGCAGATCGACTCGTTCGAGAAGGCCGTCAACGAATTCAAGGAGCGCGTGCCGGAAATCGCCAGGCACCTCAAGGAAAGGATCGTCGACGCCCACGCGACCAACAAGAAGTTCAAGGAGGCCTATGCGTCGTTCATCGAAATGTGCCGCGCGGCGCTCAATCCGGGCATCCAGCAGGACGCCGTCGACGACATGCTCGTGCAGCACCTCTTGACGGAGCGGCTGATTCGCGAGATTTTCGACAACCCCGAGTTCACCCGCCGCAACGCGATTGCCGCCGAGATCGAAAAGGTGATCGACGCGCTCACCAGCCGGTCGTTCGACCGCCACGTGTTCCTCAAAAGCCTCGACCGCTTCTACGTGGCCATCGAGAACGCCGCCCGCACGATTACCGAATGGTCGGACAAGCAGCACTTTCTGAACACGGTCTATGAGCGGTTCTTCCAGGGCTACAGCGTGAAACTGGCCGACACGATGGGCATTGTCTACACGCCGCAGCCGATCGTTGATTTCATGTGCGCCAGCGTGGCCGAAGTCCTGGAAAAGGAATTCGGCCGGTCGCTGGGCGACAAGGACGTGAACATCCTCGACCCCTGCACGGGGACGGGCAATTTCATCGTCAACTTGATCCGCCGGATTCCCAAGAAGGACCTGAAGCGGGTCTACACGAATCAGCTTTTCGCGAATGAGATCATGCTGCTGCCGTATTACATCGCGGCCTTGAATATCGAGCACGCCTACTACGAGCAGACTGGCGAATATGAGGCGTTCGAGGGGCTGTGCTTTGTCGATACGCTGGATTTGGCGGAAGCCAGGCAGGCGCATTGTCGTTCATGACGGAAAAGAATACGGAGCGCGTGGAAAGGCAGAAGCGGACGCCAATCACTGTGATTATCGGGAACCCGCCGTATAACATTGGGCAGGTTAACGAGAACGACCGGAATCGCAATCGTGAGTATCTTATTGTCGATCAGCGGGTATCCGCGACATACGTTCGCGATTCAAAAGCCACTCTGCGACGGCAACTCTACGATCCGTATGTGCGATTCTTTCGGTGGGCGACCGATCGACTAGGTAACCGCGACGGCGTTGTCTGCTACGTGTCCAATAACAGCTTTGTCGATCAGATTGCATTCGACGGAATGCGGCGAAATCTAATGCGCGATTTTCAAAAGGTGTACGCCGTAGATCTTCACGGGAATGTGCGTCAAAACCCGAAGTTGAGCGGCACGACGCATAACGTCTTCGGCATTCAAGTTGGGGTAAGCATCACTGTCGCGGTGCGAAAAGCGGGTTTAGAGGGCTCAAAACTATGGTACTATCGCGTTGGCGAAAGTTGGCGGCGAGAGGCAAAGTATGCGTGGCTATGCGCTAACGTTTCAATTTCTGGGGTGCCATGGATACCGATCGCCAACCCTGAGACCGGAGTTTGGTCCAGATCGAACGCAGGCAATGAGTACGCCAGCTTTGCACCAATTGGGTCCAAAGCTGCGAAGGCCGGTGACAGCAGCGCCCTGTTTGAGTCGTACTGCCGCGGAGCGGCTACGAATGCAGACGCATACGTATATGATTTCAATGTCGCAAAGCTTAGGACGCGAGCCGAAGCAATCATCGACGACTTCAATACGCAGAAGGATCGGTGGCATCGCGCTGGCGAACCGAAGGATATTGAAGGTTTTCTTAAAGTCGATGAGAGAGTTCACAAATGGGTGAGAAAGACGAGGCGGTGCATGTCACGCGCTGCTTACGTGTCGCCGGACGAAAACAATTTCCGCCGAGCTTTATACCGTCCGTTCGTCCATACGGTCCACTTCGTTGACCCGATGTTCAACGAAGATTTGTATCGGCTCGATTCCTATTTTCCAACAACTGCGACGCATTCTGAGAACCGATTGATCTGTGTTCCCGGCGTCGGCGGGCGCGCTCAGTACGCGATTTTCGTAACCGATTCAATCCCAAGCGTATCGCTGACGTCGCTCGACAGCTTCCAATGCTTCCCCTTCTACCTCTACGACGCCGACGGCACGGACCGCCGCGAGAACATCACCGATTGGTGCTCGAACAGTTCCACACGCACTACCAAGATCAGAAGATCCGCAAGTGGGACATTTTCCACTATGTCTACGGCCTGCTGCACCATCCGGGCTATCGGGAGAAGTTCGCCGAAAACCTGAAACGCGAGTTGCCGCGGATTCCCTTCGCCCCCGACTTTCGTGCCTTCGCCAAGGCGGGCGAAAAGCTGGCCAGGCTGCATCTCGATTATGAAACATTGGAGCCGTGGAAGCTGAAGTGGATTGAAACGCCCGGCGTGCCGCTCTCGTACCGGGTCGAAAAGATGAAGCTCAGCAAAGACAAGACCACGCTCGCGGTCAACAAGTCGCTCACGCTCGGCGAAATTCCGCCCGAGACGAGCGAGTATCGGCTCGGCAACCGCAGTGCCCTGGAGTGGGTCATCGACCAGTATCAGGTCAGCGAGGACAAGCGGAGCGGCATCAAGAGCGATCCGAACCGCGAGGACGATGAGGAATACATTGTGCGGCTCGTCGGGCAGGTCGTGCGCGTGAGCGTCGAAACAGTCAGAATCGTCAACACCTTGCCGGCCGAGTTTGGCGGTGGCGAGTAATCAGGGGAACCAGGGCTGCCGTGTCGCAACCGGCGCGACCAAGGGGACCGGGCAGGTGGCTGCGGCCGGAGAAAGGCAGGAACACAATGTCGGGCTCAGATGGCTCAATGAAGAAGGAATTCGCGTACCCCGAGCTAGCTCAGATTCTATGTAAGTCGCTGTTGGAGAATCCGCGGGTACTTGCTGAGTTGCTTGGAGTGCCCCAGCTTGCGAAGCTTGCTCGCGACGCAATTCAAGAAGCCCCATCATCTTCAAGCGATGAAGAAGCTCTTCGGAATCTGCTTGGCGAGAAGTGTGTTGACGAATTGATAAAGCAGGGAGTAGAGCAGTTTGACACTTCTTGGCCAGGATGGTCCGAAACTCCTGAATTCAAAGAACACCCCATCGTGGGCGGACTTTCAAGCAAACAAGTGTTTGAGGTCTATTTTAGTGGCTTCAATTTGCTAGCACGAGAGTTGCTCTTCTTGACCGGGGACGCGCCTATGCCGCGCGAGCCGGCGAATCCCGGATGGCCAAACGATGTGTGGGATGCCTATCTTGACGCATCGCGATGCCTTATGGCGAGCGCTTTTCTAGTCAAACTCGCCGCCTATGTTTCCAAGATGCGGGAAAAACGCTCGTTCCACAGGATCGAAAAGGATTTAGGAGATGCTGGCGCGGCGTGGCTTGGTCAACAGTTGGAAAAAGCGGTTAGGAACCTATGGGCTGTTAGCAGTCGCGCCGTACTCCGTGTGGAGGGACTGGAAGTTGACCTTATAGCAATCAAGGGAGAGATTCCCCGGCACAAGACGGTCGCGTCGTGGGCGAGAGGCCTTGCTCAGAATGCGATTTGTGCCGCAGACGCAAGCGTCGGCATGAGGATCGCGTTCGGCGCCGTGCAATTGCCACTAAGAGTGGGTGCGATTGCTGAAAGGTGGCTGTATGTCCTTCAGTCCTTCACATTGGATTCTGGCCTGGGCGCTCATGGATTGGAAGAAATCCATAAAGCAACAGGCGACTTGCGGATTGAGGCTGCTTTAGTTGCTGCTGAAAGACGCCGGTCGCACTGGGCCTCGGCGGTCGAGAGCCAGGACGACAGTGGCTTGGATCGCGCGTTCATGGAGAGAGCGATTGATCAGGCCCGGAAAAGCCGAACCGAAGCAGGTCATGTTCCCCTCAAGGTCGGCGCGGTCGTTGTCAAGGATGGCAAAGAACTCAGCGTCGCATATCGGGGTGAACAAAGTGCCGGAGAACACGCGGAATTCACCGCACTGGAGAAGAAACTCGCAGACGTCGAAATTGCCGGCGCGACGGTATTTACGACGCTGGAGCCATGTACCACCCGCAACCATCCCAAGGTGCCGTGTGCAATCCGACTGATTGAGAGGAGGGTCAAGCGGGTCGTAATCGGGATGCTTGACCCCAACCCGAAAATCTCAGGAAAAGGCGTCCTGAAACTACGGGAGGCAAATATCGCCGTTGACCTGTTCCCACATGACCTGATGGCGAAGATCGAAGAAATGAACCGGGAGTTTATTAGGCATCACAAGAACCCAGACGAACCGCTGCCGCCGGATAATGGGATTGGGGAGTGCGGGGGACACGATACTTAACCCTCACTGCTTATGGATGCCCTAATATATGCCTTTCGACGCGGTCAGGCGCGGCGCCTGGTTCGGCGTCTGGTGTACTGCCGACCGGCCACCACCGGCGGAACTCGCGCGCGGCGTCGCCGAGGATGGCCTTGCCGCGGCCGAAGCGAGCCGAGCGGGGAAGTCCAACGCTCGAACGGGGACAGACTTAAACCGCTAACCACCAAGACGCTGCCGGCGGCACACCCCCGCAAGTTGGCGACGTTATTCCGGGGCCTGGGGGGGCGATGCGCCAGCCCGACTTGCGATGCGCCGTGCGGTCGGTGCGGATGCGCTGGCTGCGATGCCAGACCTGTAGTTAAATCAGCCGCCTCGGCACTGATTAGTTAAGAGCCGCAGCCTTGACGCTCAAAAGCAGCGTCGCGAGGCGATTTTCCCAACTCCTTTGCCCATAAGGGTTTAGGACGGCGAAGTAACTTCCGAAGGCAGCACCCCCCCTGTGCGCCGCAAACAAATGTCAAGAGCGCTAAACGGCGGCGCCGCAAGGGGTTAGGGCGGCGGTTTAGCGACATTTATCAAGACATGTTGACACGAGATAAGAAATGTGGTATGATGCGTGGAAAGTGGGAAGTGAGAGGTGGCAAGTGGGAAGATGAGCGATCAGGGATGCGAAGCGGTTGCCGCGAGAGAACGCAAAGAGCACAAAGACGGCGATTGTTTGCAGCCACTCGCCGGCCGCATTAGTCCATTCCGGCAAAAAGGACCTACTGCCCGCCGGTGCACAAGACACCCGGGGGCGGGGATTCCTACTACGATCCTAACCGCGTCCTATTCGCATCCTGATCGAGTCCTGATCGAGTCGTGATCAAGTCCTAATCGACTCCTGATCGAGAAAACAGCCAAAAACACGGGGAATTGTCGATGTTCGAGACGCGAAGAAAAAAATCCGCCCCGGAGCGCCGCGATATGCACCAGCGGCCGGCGATCGGAGGTCGGAGGTCAGAGTTGACGACAGAAAAATCAAAGGGCAGAAAAATGAGCGACGACGCCGGTCCGTAACTGGCGCAAAAGCCGCGTGTCACGGTCTTCGGGAGGAATACGGCGACAGAAAAAGCGGACATGGGAAAATGCCCGCGAAACCGGCCAAAACGGACGCCCGACCGAAAGAAACGAGGTTGAAAACCGCGACAAACCGTGACAGACCGACGCTATTTCGCCGCCTTCGAACCGAATGGAGCATAACGTATGCATCCCGCAGCCAAAGGAGCCGCCGTGCTTTTCCGTCGGCAGGCCGTGACCCTCTCCCAGAGGGAGACGGAGGAGGGAAAACTTTCACCGGCCGGGAATAATTCGCGGCCTTTCGAGCGAATAGGCATTTGTGAAGTTATGAGATGTAAACATATAGTAACGTATGTCGCGACAATGGAATACAAAACCCGCCGCGATGACCCCCAGAGAAGGATTCCAGAAAAATGATCGGCAGCGCGGTCGGCAGGTGGTGCATAACGCACCCAATAGGATGGGTTCCTGTCCTCGTCCTGCCTTCGTCCTGGCTTCGTCCTGGCTTCGTCCTGGCTTCGTCCTGGCTTCGTCCTGGCTTCGTCCTGGCTTCGTCCTGGCTTCGTCCTGGCTTCATCCTGGCTTCGTTCTGGCTTCGTTCTGGTGTACGGAACGGGCCGAAAACGCGGGAAAAAGGCCGCAAGACACGAGAAGTGCGAGGACTACAGGACACGAAGAAAAAATGCCGGCCTGTTACTGCTCAGTCGTCTGAAGTAGTGAACCGCGGATTACACCGATTTTCGCCGATCGATCAATGCTTGTGCAATCCCTGGGGATCGCATGAAAACATCCGCGTTCTTCGCGAAATCCGCGGTTTACCTCGCATCGTTGACGTCTTACGCCGGCCCAGATTCGCGGAATATGCACCACCGGCCGTCGCCCAGCGGGCGGAGGTCGGAAGGCGGAAGCCGGATGAGGGATGCTGGATCAGGGATTAGAGATGAGAGATGACAAAGCGCCGCGGCTCGCACTTGCCACTTCCCACTTCCCACTCCCCACGCGCTGCCCACTGGTACAGAAACTACCCGAAGACGGGGACTCGAGGGTCGGTCCAAGGTTCGATCAAAGTCCGTTCAAAGTTCGATCAAGGTTTGTTCAAGCTTCATTCAAGGTTGGAAAACCCGCAAAAACAAGCCGATTCCGCGAGATTTGAAACGCGAAGAAAAAAATCGACGGATGGCCCTCACCCCCTGCCCCTCTCCCAGAGGGAGAGGGGAGCGGCAAGCCCGCACCCTGGCCCATTCGCGCAGGGCGAGAGAGACCGGCCCTCACCCTCTCCCGAAGGGCTTGTTGTTCTACACATCTCGGAACCCCATCCGGCTTGCCCGGATGGTGAACAAGGTTGAATGGCTAGAGAGTGGATAAATATCGAAAACACGACCCCCACGGGCTTGTCCCGTGGGTGAAGGAGGTTGTGCCGCTGCCTGGTGAACCTGCGGTAGCCAGGCAATCTGATTCACCATCCAGGCAAGCTGGACGGGGTCTGGCTTTCGCTCCCTTTCCCCCGCTAGCTGTTCAACCTCCTTCACCATCCACGCAAGGTGGATGGGGTCGACCCATGACTTGTGTATAACAGCAAGCCCGAAGGGCGAGGGAATGCACTGCGGTTTGTGCGGCTTATGGCGATTGTTCCGCGGCGTGGCGGCGGCGCAACGCTTGGCGATGCCCAAACGCGACACGTTGCCTTTTTGCGTGCTACGTTTTCTATGGTGGAATCCGCCCGTACTCATCACGCTCCGCCGTGATGCAATCCCTCACGACGGAGCGTGAGGAGTACAGGCAGGGCCTCACGGCGGAGCGTGAGGAGTACCGCGGACGAGATTAAAGCAAGTGCTGAAATGGTAAGCGACGTCCAAACGCACAAGTCCCGCTCGGCAAGCCGGACCTACATGACGTTGGCAAGCACCCTCGCGGTGCTGGCGCTGGCGGGCTGCGCCGATTGTCGCTTGCCGCGCTTGGATCCGTCGGGCGAACACCTTTTTACGTTCGATCCGCCACCCGCCGCAGTGCCCGCCGCCTGTCCGCCGGGCACCGTTCCCGCGGCTGCCGCGCCCGTGGCGACGCCGGCCGTCGCCGCGGCGCCAGGCCAAGGGGACAGTCCCATTTTTGCTGATACAAAAATCGGGACAGTCCCCGCAAGCAACGGGCTTCAGCCGGTGCCGATGCCGCAGATCTCCGGCGTGGCGCCGGTTGCCGCGCCGGTTGCCGTGCCTGTTGCCGTTTCGCCCTATGCCGACGCCGCGGTGACGCTCGCCCCGGCGATCCGCGCGGTCCCGATCGGCGCGGAAGTGATTCTCGTCGCCGGCGTTCGCGGCGGAGACAATTACCTTCGCACGAATCGCCGCCTCGACTGGTCGCTGGCCCCCGGCAGCGTCGGCCAGTTCAGCGATATCCAAGGGAAGCGATTCGAGGACTACCTGGTGGCCGATTTCGGCCGAGTCCGCATTATTTCCAGCACGCAGGCCCTCGGCAGCACGGGCCGCGTCGCCGAGCGCGTCGGACAAGGGGGCAGCGTTCGCGTCGCCAGCGGCGAGGGCTGGATCGGCGTCCGCTCGGCCGTGGAAGGCGTGACGCGCGTGACCGTCGTCGCGCCGGAAGTCGTCGTGCCCGCCACGCGCGCAAGACCGCCACGATCTATTGGTACGATGCTCAGTATACTTTTCCCGAACCGGTCGTTACGCCGCCCGGCACTCACGGCACACTCACGACCGCCGTCTGGAAGATGACGAGCCGCTGCCCCTTGCCCGGATGGATCGTCCGCTACGAGCTGACCGGCGGCCCGCAGGCCGTTTTTGTCCCTTCCGGATCAACCGCCGTGGACGTGCCGACGGACGCCGCCGGCCGGGCAAGTGTGCAGATCGTGCAAAAGGACCCCTCGCCCGGCACGAGCCAAATCCGCGTGCAGCTCTTTCGCCCTGCCGACCAGTGCAACCCGCGTTTTTTGGTTCGCGACGGTTGCACGGCCGTCAGTTGGACCGCAGGGGCCGCGCCCCCAGTGGGGCTGGCCGTGCCCACTCTGCCGGGGCCGGCAACGCAGGCCCCGGCACTTCCCGGCCCGGCAACTGCGCCGTCGCCGGGGACGGGCCAGCCAATGATCGTCGCGCCTCCGTCAATGGGAGCCGGGGGCATGCCGAATACCGTGCAGCCGCGTGCGGTACCGCCAGCCATGACTCAACCGACGCCGGCCGCCGTTTCCGTCTTGGAAGTGCGCGTCGCACAGCGAACTGCGGCCGAAGTCGGGGCAAATGTAACGTTTGGCGTGCAAATCATCAATCGCGGCTCCACGGCCGCCCGTGGCGTGATCGTCCGTGACACCCATGACGCGGCCCTCGAACCGCAGTTGTCCAACCGCGTTCCCGGCGGAGCGACGTCGAAACCCATCGAGGTCAAATTGGGCGATTCGCGCCGGGCGAACCGCGGGAGTTCTCCATCACGTTCCGAATTGCCCAGGCCGGCCGGCTCTGCCACCGCGTGGAGGCGATCGCAGCCGACGGCGGCCGCGCCGCGCAGGACTCGTGCATCGACGTTGCCGCGGCAACACCCGGCCCCGCGACAGCTCCCGGCACGACGGGCGGTACGAGCGGCGTTGCGCCGCCGATCATGCCGCAAACGATGCCGCTGGATATTCGCGTCACGTCGCAGGCCGCCACGGCCACAGTCGGCCAGCTTGTCGTATTCACGGCCACGATCCGCAACCTGACGCAACAGCCTATCCAGAACGTCACCATCAGCCAGCAGTCCGATGCCACCCTGGCCGTAAAACAGGCCACCGAAGGCGCCAAGCCCGTCCGTAGCCAATATGTTTGGAGTGTTTCCGCAATCCCGGCGGACAGGTCGATTACCGTCCAGGTCCAATGCGAGTGCCGGGAGGCGGCATCCAATGCCTGTTGCCGGTTCTCGGCCGCGCTGGCCGACGGCCGAACGCTCTCCGACAAGAGTTGCATCGAAATCACCGCCGCCAATCCATTACGCGGCGGCGCTGCCGCACCCGCCCCCGCCACGACTGCACCCAGCCGCTTGGCCGTGCGGGTCGATAACCGCAATATCGTTGCCGCCGGCAAAAATCAGCAGTTCCTGGTGCAAGTCAGCAATGACGGCGATGCCGCGGAAAACGACATTGTTGTCACGTCCCAATTGCCGCCCGGCACGACGCTGGTTTCGCAGGAGTCGGCAGCGCCCGACGCGGGAATGACCTTTGAGCAGCAGCAGGACACCGTTCGATTCAGCCCGATAACGGAGTTGCAGCCGGGAGCGGTAAAGAGCTATCGGATCACGGTGACCACCTCGCGGCCCGGCCCGATTACCTTGCAGGCCGCAGCCGTCAGCCGCCGCCAGCCGCAGCCGGTCCTGCGGCAGCACGACGGTGGAAGTGCTGCAGCCGTAAGCCATCGCCAATTTCCTCGCAAACATTGCTTTCCATTGATTTCGTTTTCGTGTACAATGGACCTTATGATCGTGGTGGGCCAAGATCATCAAACTTGTCGTACATTCAGGGCGTAAGGGTTGTGTCCACGCGTCCGCGTATCTTTCGATCGTTTCATACAGCTTGCAAGCATGCATCCAGTCCCGATTGGGACAGGGAGCAATGTGGCGCGTGCGCGCGAATTCGAGCGCGCGCAACGGTACCGTAGCGTTGGTCCCCACGCCACACAGGGGCCAGGGCCGGCCCAGGCGATTTGCCACGCGCCGGTCCCTGGCCCCGCTTTTTCTCGTTCATGTCCGATTTCGTCCAACATCGCCACAAGCCGCCGACGGTGCTGGAACGCCCGCGGGAACTGCGTCCTGGCCTGCCCGCCGATGCGCAGCAACGTGAACCTCTCGCGGATCGTGCGGGCTGCTTCCTGCTGCGGCATAACACGAATGATTTGCTGCGGCAACGCCCGCATATTGCCGGAAATCTCGCGCGACACAGGCGAGTCGATCGCGATTGAGCTCCACCGCACGCTGCCGCCTGTGCTCTGGCGACTGAAGCAAGACGGCTATCCGCTGATCGGACTGGAGCAGGCGAGCAACTCGCAGTCAATCTTCGAGTATCGCTTCCCGCGCAAGGTCGTGCTGGTGATCGGCAACGAGCGCTTGGGAGTGGAAGACGAAGTGTTGCAGTTGTTGGATGGGACAATCGAGATTCCCGTCTACGGCCTGCCTTACGCCCATAACGCCGCCACGGCCGCCGCCATGGCGATTTACGAGTATTGCCGGCAGTACCCGCAGGGATGACTTTCGCATTACACGCCAAGCACTTTCGCCGTCACAAGCCATTGCAATTCCCCGCGGCCGAGATCGAAAGGGTCGGCCGTGCGAATGGCAGCGATGGCCCCCTTTTTGAAATCCATCCAGCCGTCCTGCTGGCCAATCAAGAGCGCGGTAAGGTAGCCCACGTCCGGGGCGTGGCCGACCCAAGCCACTTCCTCGAGCCCGGCCGCCCGCTCGTGCGTCCAGGCGAGCAAGTGTTTCGGGTTGCCGCCGGGCAGCAGCTCGTCGCACGGGACGACCTTCGCCTTCGCGCCGACGGCGGCGGCAAGGATCTCGGCCGTTTGCACGCAACGGACCATTGGGCTGGTGGCGATCAGCCGCGGCTTCAGCACGCGAGGAACGAGCCGATCGACCATTTGCGCGAAACGCTTCTGGCCTTCAGCGGTCAAGGGCCGCAGCGCGTCGTCGGGATGCTTCTGGTCGTCGCGGTCTTCCGCCCAGGCGTGTCGGATGATAAAGAGATCCATAAAACCCTCTACTTGATTCGCCAGAGTATGCTATCCTCGATGCCGAGCGACCGCTTCGCGGCGGCGATCTGGGCCATGAAACGCGGGGCGTCGGCTGGATAACCGGCCGTCGGCAGCAGGTCCGCAACGTGCCCGCGCCAAAAATCGTTCAGCGCCAACATCGCCAGTTCGCGCAAGTACTTCGAGGCCATCGAGGCGAGCGCGGTCGGCAAATGCGATTCGCCCTTGGCCTGAAAACGAAATTCGACGCGGCGTTCGTCCGGCCCGAAGCGGTAGACGCTCCGCTGTCGGCCCTCGCTGACGACCTCCACGAACGTGTCGGGAAAGAACTTGACTAAAAGCGGCAGGTAGCGGTCGCGGCCGCCATGCTTGTCGCAGACGACGAGAATCCGGTTGTCCGGCAGGCATTGGATCAAGCTGCGCGGCAAGCGCCAACGTCCAGTGCGACAGAGCGGTGCCCTTTGATTGGTATCGTTGGGCGGCCTCGTTGAACTCGCGGGGATAGATTGCCACGCTTTGCAGATCGACAAGCCGCACGCCGGCCGCGGCCAGCGCGGCGCACCACTTGGGCAATTGGCCGTCGATCTCCGCCGGGTCGAAGTCGCAGGGGGCCGCATGGCCGTCGCAGCCGTCGCACAGAGCCTCGCGTCGAATTGCGGCATCGCCGCCCACCAGCGCGGCCCAGACCGCGCCGCGGGTAGCCGGCCGCCGGCCGAGCAGGCCGAGCGCTGCCCACAAACCGCGTTCCAAGTTCGCAAGGCCGTTGCCGGATTGATAGAGCACTTTCGAGTCGCCCAAGACAACGCGGCCGTTTCCGTTGCCATTGTTCTTGCCGGCGGAACAGCCGCGCGGCGGCGCGATCACGGCACGCAGAATTCGATAGAGATCCTCGCCATCCGCTTCGCGCGACACTTCCCACACGCTGGCGGAAATCACCAGTGGCCCCAGGTTCGGGGCGTAACCCGCTTCGTCGGTGCCGAGAACAAAGGTCATGTCTTTAGCGCTCTTTCAACGGGCCGCGGCCAAGGATGTCGTAGATCGGGCCTTGCGGCGTCAGCTCGCTGGAGAAAACAACCAACTCGTGGACGGTGAACTGTCCCGCGGAGTAATCGGCGTGTTGCTTGATCAGCGGACCGAGCCGCCCGGCTGCGGCGGGCGCATCGCGGACGCGGCCGAGCGTGAGATGGGCGGCAAAGCGGCGATGCTCCTTGGGGAATCCCAGCGGTTTCAATGTCTTCTCCAGTGCTGCATGGAGCGCAGCCAGCGATTCGCTGCCGCCAGCCGTGCCGAGCCAGATTGTGCGCGGCCGGCCGGGACTCGGAAATGCCCCGGCACCGCAGATTTCCAGCTCGAACGGCTCGGCCGCCTGCGCCGCCTGCTGCACCGCGGCGGTCACCTCGGCGATCTCGTTCCATCGGACCTCATCGAGGAACTTCAGCGTCAAATGCAGACTTTGCGGCTTGACCCACGAGGCCTTCGCGCCGCTCGCCGCCAGCACTTCGATCAGGTCTGCCGCCCTCTGCCGCACGGCGGGACTTGTCTCCACGGCGACGAAGCTGCGAACAGTGTCTTTCATGGTTCGCTACCCCGGCGGCCACGACATCGCACGCCCGCCGAGCAGGTGAAAATGAACGTGCGACACGCTTTGGCCGGCGTCCGGGCCGCAATTGGCGACGACGCGGTAGCCGCCGGCCAGCATCCGTTGGGCGGCCAGCTTTTGCACAATGAGGAGCAAATGACCCATGAGCCCCGCGTCGCTCTCGGTCAGATCATCAAGCGAAGCTATCTCTCGTTTCGGGATCACCAAAATGTGGACCGGGGCTTGGGGATTGATGTCCTCAAAGGCCAGGCACCGGTCGTCCTCGTAAACGATCTTGGCCGGTATCTCACGGTCGATGATGTGCTTGAAAATCGTCTTGCTCATCACTTCAATTCCTTGATCTGCACGTGACGGAAAGCCACGGGGTCATTATGCCCGCAAAAGCCAAAATGTCCGTGCGTGAGCAGCTTGCCGGGATGAGGATGGTTGCGCATGTATTCCTTCACTTCCGTCAAGTCGGTATCGGTCACGAGCGTGCCGTTGAGCTCCATTTTGAGTTTCGGGCCGACGGCCGCGACCTCGATGAAGTTCCATTGGCCCACCGGCCGCAGATAGCCGCGATTGACCGCCGTCATGCCGTAGGCCGAGGCGCAATATTGCCGCGGATCGAGATGGTCGTAGACGTGGGCCGTGTCGTCCAATATCTGGCATTCGCACGTGCCCGAGTATGCCCCGTCTACTTTGCCCCTGGGATCGCCCGGATAACGGATCGCCAGGCCGTTGTTGCCCGCCGGGGGCAGGCGAAAGTCGACGCGGGCGACGAAATCGGTGTATTCGGCCTCGGTGTAGATCGTTCCGCCCTTGTGCGGCCGGCAGAGCACGGCGCCGTCCTGGACCTGATATTCGTCCAACGGCCCTGCCCAGCCGGTGAGGTCCTTGCCGTTGAAGACATCGACGAAGCCCTCCGCGCCGTGCTTGCGAAGGATCGCGTTGGCCTCGTCGGCGGGAATCTCGCGGACGAACAGGTTACGCCAGCGGATTTCGCCGCCGTGGGTTTGCAACTGGATCGGGCCGGTCTTCATCAGCGGCGTGGCGCGGTTGTACTTCGGCGGATGCGCGGTGGCTCGCCAGTAGTTTTCCAGCCGGGCGTGATCGACTACCAGCTTGTCGTTGAGATAGACCGTCACCCGCTCGCCGACCATGATAATGCGGAACTTGTTCCACTGGCCGAACGGCTTGTCGGCCAGTACGAGCGGGTCCTTGCCGGGCGAACCGGGCCGGTTGTTCCACAGGCCGCCGCTGCCCTTGTCCGCGCCAAGCGGCCACTTGCCGCCTTCTTTGGTATAGTCCCAAATCTGCACCTGCGGCGTAGCGTGGAGATAGATGCCGCTATCGGCCAGGGGGACGGTCTTGTATTCCACCAGCAGTTCGATGTCGCCGTAGTTCTGGTCCGTCGTGAGGAACGCCCCCTCGCCGTCATTGACCAACTCGTCGCCCTCGACCTTCCAGTGCTCGCGGGTAGTTGCAGTCCAGGCGGCGAGCTTCTCTTTCCGCTTGTCCTTGGGAAGCGCGGCCAGCGTGAAGGGGCTGAAGTCCGGCATTCCGTGCCAGCCGCTGAGGTCCTTGCCGTTCCAAAGCGGCGTGAAGCCGGGCGGCGGCTCGACGGCCGAGGCGGAGACCGCATGGCCAGCGGAAATCAACGTAATAAAGAACAGGGCGAATTGCGCGGGGAGGATCGATGGAGTTTTCATGCCGTGAGTATAACGCTGGCGAACGTGGCCGTCGAGCGACTGCCAAGTCGCGTCGGCAGCAACCTCGCTACTGTGCCGACGATGGCGGTTCCGCCGCCGGAGGCGCGGGCGGCGCGTCGTCGAGAAGAATCGCTTCTTCCGCGTCTTCAAATGGCGCGGCGGGGCGGTCGTCCGGATCGTCAACGTCGGCGCCGCATGCCGGACAGGTTTCCACAAATCCGCGCGACGACAAGGAGAAACTGAGCCTTATGCCGCAGTCCGGACAGCGCAAGACGACCTCATCCGGCCCGGCGCGCTCCGCGGTAGCGGGTCCAGCCGATCTGTGAGGCCGATTCATCCACGGCTGGAGAAGCTCGCGTGCGCGGCCGGCGTCCCCTTCCCGGGTGAATACCCGCGGCGCTGTGCCGAGAGTCAGGCCGACGACCTCCGCGCGAATGCCCCGTCTGCCAAGCGTCGCGCGAAAGGCGTCGGCTTCGGCCGCGTCGGCGGCGGAACAGATTTCGACGATGCGATCCGTGTCGCGCTCGGTAAACGTTTCCTCCGCGAACTGCTCGTCTGCCGACCATCCGGCGTTGATGTATTTCACAGGATCGGCGCAAAAAGCGGACCACGACATGTCGCGGAACGTAATCAAGCTTTTCTTTTCGCCGTCGTAGGAGCCGTACTTGCGGAGCGAGGGAATGTAAACGAGCATTCCCCGCGGATCGTATTCTTCGCACGATCTTATAAGGTCCAGCCCGCGAAGGACGCGCGTCGAGTTGCTGCTTTCGGCAACGACGGTCATCTCGATCGGCTCGATCTCGATCAACGAGCGGAGCGCAACTTCGCCGATCTCGCAGTCCTCCGGATCGTACCGCAGGCGGGCGCTGAGCGGAGGAACGCAATCAGATCGTCGGGCAGTTCATCCGCTGGCATGGCAACAATGTTACCACGCCACCGTCAATCCGGCCACCGGTCCCTGGTAGACGACGCTGCCGTAATGATTCAATACCGCCGGCCCCGTCGTAAGCAGAGGCAAGCTCGTGCCCAGGTTTTGCTCGGCCAGCGCCACGTTCTGCAGGAAGACGCCCTGCCAGCCAAACCGCGTGGTGATGTGCTCGTTCCAGTGATAGACGCACGTAATGCTGAAGTCCTCGACGAACGCCGTGTGGTCTTGCTGCGTCGTGAAGGCGGTGTTGGTTGTGGCGCCGCCGACAGGCGTATTCTGGTAGAGCGTCGTCAGCGATGTGCGATCGTCCATCACCCCGCCTTTGAACTCGAAATTGAACCACCAGCGATTGTCGCAATAGAACTCCAACATGCCGCCAACCTGAGCGCCGTACATTTGGTTGTCGGTGTTGATGCGGAAATTGTTCGTTGCCGCGGGAAACGTGGCGGTCGTCGTGTTGTAGTCGAACTCCTCCGGCAGGCCCATGTAGCGGCGCCGATGAGGATCGTACAGGCCAGGCGGCCTTCGGGCATCGGCACTACGCGGCGGAGGTTGATCTCCGCGTCCTGCAGCGATGAAACGTATCGGATCTGCGCGAAGTCCATGAAATCGACCACCGTGAAATTACCGGCCCCAAAGTTGCTGAAGGGCGAGAACAGATTGCCGGACCCGCCCACCGAGTTCGTGGAAGTATCGCGAACGGCCTCGGTATCTTCCGCGGTGGCAATTCGCCAGTAGACCCCTTCGACCTGAAAGCAATCGCCCAGCGTCGCGCCGACGAGAATCCGTCCGCCGCCTTGATAGTCGTAGTTGAAGTCGCCGCTGGATAGCTCGAGGGCGCCGGTGGCAATGGTGCCCGACGTGGCGAAATCGAGCACCTGCCCAAGCGGCTTGCGCTGCAGGGCTATGCCGTCGGCGACGGCATAAAACGTCATTCGCGGCAGGTTCAAGAAGTAACCGAAATCCTTGGTTGTATCCGTGTCCAACTTCGGCGGACAGCAGGGATCGGGCCAGGGCTGCGGGCCATCCATGCAGCAGGGTGGCGGGAATGCCTGTGCCGGCCCTTGGCCTTGCGGGCAGAATTGGGAAGCATTGGCCGTCGGCCCTGCCGGGATCGGCTGCAGCGCCTGGGCAGTTTGCACGGCCGGGCTGCTCGCCGGCGAGGCGGAGATTTGCGTGCCGCGGCGCTGGGCGAGGCGTAGTCCTGAGCGGCAACAGTGGTCGTTTGTGCGGCATCTTGGGCCATTACACAACCGGCAAGCACTGCCCAGCAAGCGAGTCCTCCGCTTGCCCAGCGCAAATGTTTCCAACAGGTCCCCATGGCGGCATCCCCTTGGCCAAATAATGAAGCGATCGGGCCGCCGACCATTGCAGCGCAATGGTGCCTGGGCGGAAACGATCACCCTTACGGCATAACTTCGGTTTGCACAGGGCGTTTCAATCAGAATATCCGTTAAAGTCCTCAAAATCAGCGCAATCGCAACTCCCCGCGGGTGGGGTCGGCGCTACATGCCTGCATTGACCGCGAGCGGAGGTCGTCCAATACCTGGTCGAGAACAGCGAATTATCGTTACGGTGACGCAGTGAGGCTGCCGCTGACGGTAACGACGTTGTACAATCTCAAACTTTGATTCTCTGGAGTATCCCTTGTGCCAAATGCAGTAGAGCTTGATGGCGTTACCAAGCGATTCGGGCAGCACGTGGCGGTCGACCGCCTGGACCTGGCGGTTCCCGAAGGGGCCGTTTACGGCTTCATCGGGCCGAACGGTTCGGGGAAAACGACCACTCTGCGAATGATACTGCGGATTCTCTATCCGGAAGACGGCCGCATCACCGTCTTGGGCCGCCAGCGCGCCGCATCGGCCGACGACCGTGTGGGCTATCTGCCGGAGGAGCGCGGTCTTTATCGGAAAATGCGGGTCCGCGACATTCTCATCTACTTCGCCCGGCTCAAGGGATTCCGCAATTGCCGCTCGGCCGTGGACGATTGGCTCGATCGCTTCGAGCTGGCGGCCTGGGCAGACCGCCGCGTCGAGGCGCTCTCCAAGGGAATGTCGCAGAAGGTTCAGTTCCTGGCCGCGGTCATCGCACGGCCGAAGCTTTTGATCCTCGACGAGCCATTCAGCGGCCTTGACCCGATTAACATGGAAGTGCTCAAGGACGCCGTCCTCTCGCTGCATGCCGAGGGCACGACGATCATCTTCTCCACGCACGACATGGACATCGCCGAGCGGATGTGCGATACGATCTTCATGATCTTCCGCGGGAAGAAAGTGCTGGACGACAAGCTCGAGGCGATCCAGGCCCGCTACGGCCAGGACGCAATCAGGCTGCGGACGGTCGAGAACAACGTGTCGCTGGCCGACGTGCCGGGCGTGCTCCGCGCGACCCCCTACGGCCGCTACACGGAGTTGCAGATGTCGCCCGGCGCCGACCCGCAGGAGATTCTCAAGGTCTTGACGGCGCGTGCCCGCATCGAGCATTTTTCCTTGACCAGGCCATCGCTGCACGACGTCTTCCTGCGGATCGCAGGCGCGGATGCGCAACAGACCGCCGCAGAGCAGGCAACAGCACAACTGACGAGGGAGCCCGCCCGTGTATAAAGTCTGGACCATCGCCGTGCGCGAGTACCGCGCGATTGTGGGGGCAAAGGCGTTCCTCATTGCATTAGTGCTCATGCCGGTCCTCATGTTCGCCGGGATTGCAGTTCAACACTGGATGCACGGCCGCGTCGGCCTGGAGAACCGGCGGATCGTCGTTGTGGACGGCACGGGCAAGCTGTTGCCTCGGATTCAGCAGGCGGCCAAGGTCCGCAACGAGCAGGACATCTTCGATCCCGACACCAAGCGCGCAAGTGAAGCCGCGCTTTGAAATCAAAGCAGGTCCCGAAGGCCCGGTGACGAACGAGACCCGTTTGACGCTCTCCGATCAGGTGCGCCGCGGCGAGATCGACTCGTTCGTGGAGATTCCCGCCGACGTCTTCTGCGCGACCGGGGCGAAAGGCCCGGCGAAACTCCTCTTTTATGCCGAGAACGCGCCCCTGGCCGACGAGCGCGGCTGGCTGTTCGGCATCGTCAACGACGCGGTCCGCGCGCAGCGCTTGAAGGACGACCACATCGACCCAGCGGTGGTGAATCGCGCTGATATTCCCGTCCTCGTCGAGCCCGAGCGGCTCGCCGAGCAGTCGGAGAGCGGAGAGGCCCCCGCGCCGAAGCAGGCGAGCGAAATGCAGGCGACGCTCGTCCCGTTCGGC
This sequence comes from uncultured Planctomycetia bacterium, assembly GCA_963780045.1. Lineage (GTDB taxonomy): Bacteria > Planctomycetota > Planctomycetia > Pirellulales > Thermoguttaceae > JANXQG01. Next base: position 1,877,001 of record CAVZZZ010000001.1, read on the forward strand.
ATGATGATGCTCATGTGGATGGTCATCTTCCTCGCCGCGCAGCCGATGCTGGAAAGCGTGATGGAAGAGAAATCGCAGCGGATCGCCGAAGTCCTTCTCGGCTCGGTGAACAGCTTTCAATTGATGTTGGGCAAGCTGCTGGGCGGAATCGGCGGGTCGCTGACCGTGCTGGCCGTCTACGGCGCCGGCGGCTACATGGCTGCCCGCCACTACGATGTGGCCGATCTGGCGCCGCTGCGGGTCGTGCCCTGGTTCATCGTCTTCCAGGTGCTGGCCGTGCTCCTCTTCGGCTCCATCTTCATGGCCATCGGCGCCGCCGCCAACCAGATGAAGGAGGCCCAGGGAATGCTGCTGCCGGCGTGGCTGGTTTTCATGTATCCGCTCTTCGTTTGGATACAGGTCGTGCAGCAGCCCAACGGCGCTTTCGCCACATGGCTCTCGCTCGTGCCGCCCGGCATTCCCTTGATGATGGTGCTGCGGATCTGCGCCAGCGGCTCGGTCCCTTTGTGGCAACCGCTCTTGGGAGTGGTAATTATGGTGGCCTTCACGCTGGCGGTCGTCGCCGCCGCGGGCCGCGTCTTCCGCATCGGCATCCTCGCGCAAGGCAAGGCCCCCACGCTGCTGGAGCTGGCGCTGGGCCATACGGGGATGAACGGCCCAACGTCACGGGCTTTGCAATTCGTCGGGCGGCTATTATGATACACCTCCTGCGCGTATCCGCCCGGCCGCTTGGGGCCGCCGCGGGAAGCTTTGCTGGAATTCCGCTAGAAGCGCCTCTAGTGCCGAGTGATTGAGAATGAAGCCAGGCCTGAAAATTGGCGATGCCGGCGAATTGGCTTGGATCGTCGACCCGACGATGACCATCACCTTGGGCGGCGTCCCGCAGGCAACCGTGTTTTCGACGCCAAGCATGATCATGCTCATGGAACAGTCGGCGCGTGAGGCATTGCGTCCGTTTCTGGAAGACACGGAGGAATCCGTCGGAGCGGAAGTACATGTGGAGCATACCGGCGCGGCCGTGCTGGGTTCCACGGTGCGGGGTGTCGCGAAAGTGGTGGAGGTTGACGGTCGCCGCGTGGGTTTCGAGGTATCGGCTCACGTTGGCGACCGCGAGATAGGCCGCGGCAAGCACCGTCGCGCGGTGGTCCAGCTTGATCGTTTGGTCGCCAACGTGACGCAATTGCTGAAAGGAGAAGACCGCGTGATGCATCTCAAGCCGGTCACGGGCGGGGCACCCCCTGGGTCGGGCGAATTGGAAACTGTCACCGTACACGTCTCCGATCGAATCGCGACCGTAACTTTGAATCGCCGCGCGCAGCCAACGCAATCGACGTGCGGATGACCGACGAGCTTCAGCGCGTCGTGGCGTGGCTGGCCGGGCATCCGCAGGAGGTCAGGGTCGCGCTGATCACCGGAGCGGGCAACGCTTTCTGTGCCGGTGACGATGTGAAGGAGGTCGCGGGATTGTCGCCGGAAGCGGCGCGGACTCTGAGTTTGCGGCAGGCAAACCTGTTCCTCGCGCTCGAGCAATTGCCGCAGCCGGTGATTGCGGCGGTAAACGGCCCGGCGTTCGGCGCGGGTTGCGTGGCGGCATATTCGTGCGACTGGCGGCTTGCCTCCCACGCGGCCCGTTTCGCCATGCCGGAGATCAAGCTGGGCTGGCCGCCGGGTTACGGCATCGCACAGTTGACCGCGCTGGTCGGCAAGGCCCGGGCCTTGCAGATGTGTCTTACGGGCAAGGCCGTCACCGCCGCCGAGGCATTTCAGTGGGGCTTGGTCAACGAACTCGTTCCCGCCACAAAGCTGATGCAATCCGCGGAACAAGTCGCGGCGCGTTTGCTGACGCTGCCCGCGGAGGCCCTCCGGCAGACCAAACGTCTTATCCACTTGGACGAGGGACAACTGCCCAAGGTCGCACACCGCAGCGACACGGAAGCCTATTTGCATTGTCTGGCATTGCCGGATGCCCGCGAGGGCATCGCGGCATTTATCGAGAAGCGGCCGGCACGGTTTGAGGGAAAGTAATTGTTTGGCCATCGGACAGTAACAAAGCGCGGATAACGCAGATGTTCGCGGATTTGATTGGCAATCCGCGTTCCGCGAAATCCACGGTTTGCAATATTTGGCTAATGTCTTACGAAGGAAAATGAAATCTGCACGCAACCCACTCCTGTTCGCGTTCCTGATGGTCGCGTCCCTGTTTTTCATCTGGGGATTTTGCCATGCCATGCTCGATGTCTTGAACAAGCATTTCCAAAACATCCTCGACGTCAGCAAGGCCCAGTCCGGCCTCGTCCAGACGGCCGTCTTCTTGCCGTATTTGCTTCTGGCCTTCCCCGCGGCCTTGCTGATTCGCCGCATCGGATACCAGCGGGGCATCCTGGTCGGGTTGGCGGTGCTGGCTGCCGGAGCGTTCTTGTTCATTCCGGCCGGCATGGTGTTCAAATCGTATTGGGCTTTTCTTGCTGCGCTGTTCATTCTGTCCACCGGGTTGGCGTGCATCGAGACGGCGGCGAATCCTTATGTGACCGTGCTGGGTCCCAAGGACGGCGCGGCAGGGCGCTTGTCGGTGGCGCAGGCGTTCAACTCCTGTGCCTACATCCTCGCGCCGGCCATCGGCGGTTTCCTGCTCTTCGGGCAGAAGGCGGAAGCCGGCGTGCCCGCGGATTTTCACTCGCTCGTCATGCCCTACGTTGTCTTGGGCTGCGTGGTGCTGGTCGTCTTCGTGGTTTTCTCCTTCATCAAGCTGCCCGGCATTGAGGGCGACAACCAAGCCGAGGTCGTTGATGCCTCGATTTTCACGGCCGGCCTGTCCCGGCTGCCGCATTTCACCTGGGGCGTGTTTACCCAGTTTCTTTACATCATCTCGCAGATAGGGATCAACGCCTTTGCCGTGAACTACATCGTGCAAAATGCAGTCGACAAAGACGCGCAGGGAACCGAGTCAACGGCCCCGCTCTTTGCCTGGTATGCGTCCATTACCCATGCGGCCACGCCCGATGCCACCGCCGCCTATGTGATCACGTTCGCCATGGTTCTCTACGCCGTCGGCCGTTTCACCGGCGCGCCATTGCGCCGTGATCAAGCCCAACTATCTGCTCGCGACTTTACGGCATTGCCAATACGGTTGTCGTCGTGTTGGCGATGGCCGACATCAAGATGGTGTCGTGGATGATTCTTCCGCTCAGTTGGCTGTTCATGTCCATCATGTTTCCGTTCATCTTCGCGATGAGCGTGCGCAATCTCGGCCCGCGCACTAAAATCGCCGCTTCGTTTCACGTGATGGCCGTCGGCGCCGCCGGCTCCATCTCCGCGGTGCTGATGGGCTGGCTTTGGGACCGCTACCACAGCGTAGGAATCTCCTTCACTTTGCCGCTGATCGGCTTCGTCGCCACCACGCTTTACGGCCTGGTCTATCCGCGCCTGCTGGAGGAGTCCGGCCAGGCGGCCTGAATGACCTGCAGTAGGTCCTTTCTGCCGGAATAAACGTATGCATACCCAATGGAGCATGGCGGCCACGGATGAAACAGCAATGGTCCGTGTTCAATCCGTGTCCCGTCTGCGGCTGTCAGCCGCTTTTGATCGGTTGTCATTTTTCTGCCCTCATGTTTCTGTCGAAGATCCCTCACTTATCACTTGCCACTCCCCAGTTGTCCCGCACTATACCACATATAGTAACTGTTGTCAACATATCTCGTCAGGTGTTGTTTACCAGCCGCCGCAACTCCTTGCCCGGCAAGGGTTTAGGCGGCTTGATATTTGTTTGGAAAACGGGTCGCCGTTTTTGTGGTCCGGCGATTTTCGCATGACGTAAGGTGTTGTGCGGCAATGACTTGGGGATTTCGGCCCGCGCGTGGGCTTCGAGGGTGTTTTCGCGGCCAACCAAAAGCAATCGCGCATTGACTTCTGTTGTACTTGTTGTACAATGAATACAACAGCAGTGCGAATTCAAGATCGGAGCTTCCAAAATGTCGCGGTTCTCGGAAATGTTGAAACGCCTTCGCATCGAACGTGGCGTAACGCTTAGGGAGTTTTGCTTGAGCAAAGGGTTTGATCCCGGCAACTACAGCCGGCTCGAACGCGGGCTGTATCCTCCTCCAAGCCACGACCTGCTGGAAAAATATGCGACCGCCTTGGGCGTTTCACCCGGTTCCGACACGTGGATTGAATTATTCGACCATGCCGCGACGGCCCGCGGTGAAATACCGTCTGACTTGATGGCTGACGAAAAGGTCGTCGAGAAGCTGCCGGTGCTGTTTCGCACGATGCGTGCAAGGCAATTGTCTGGCGATAAGAATCTGGACGCCTTGATTGACGAGATTCGCCGGAGTTAAGCCGTGGCTTTCAAGGCGCCCTACTTCCGGTACGACGATCTGCGACTGCGCCGAGGAGTTTCTGGCGAAGTATCACCCGGCGCGGTCAATTCCGGTGCCGATTGAGAACATAGTTGACGTGAAGCTTGGGATCAATATCGTGCCTATGCTGGATTGGCGAACTTTGATGTCGTTGCGTATTTGTCGCAAGATATGAAGGAAATCCGCGTCGACGACTTCGTTCAGCGGGCCCGGCCAAACCGCTATCGTTTCAGTCTTGCGCACGAGTTGGCGCACAAGCTGCTTCACGCCGATGTGTTTCGGGAGCTCCGCTTCAATGACGTCGTCGGTTGGAAGAATCTCATCGCCAACGAGATACCAGACGACCAGTATGGCTACCTTGAATTCCAGGCCAGCTCGTTTGCTGGGCTGATTCTTGTGCCGCGTGCGGAACTTCGCAGCGCGTTCTTCGATTTCGTTGAGCGAGGGCAAGAGCGAGCCGTCGATTTTGACGACGTGGGAAACGGTGCCCGCGATGCAGTTGAAAGCCAAATCGCTCGCATCTTCGAAGTTTCTGCGGCCGTAGTGCATCGTCGCGTGGAATACGACAAGCTATGGCATGAAGAATAGCCGTGGCAGTCGAAAATCGGTGTTTATGCCCGGTCGAAATGGTCGTCTACGCCGCCGGCGGCGGGCAGGCCGCCGAGGTCGGGCGAACGGGGCATCCAGGGGCTGGTCTGCCAGTTGTCCACCGGCGGCTTGTCGGCAACAAAGGGCGGCAGGACGAAGAGAAAGTAGGACGCCAGGGAGTTGACAAACGGCTCGTAGAGGCCGCGAAGCTTCTTCATCGTGGCGGTCACGGCCGGTCCCTCGCGCAGTTTCATGCCCGCCGCGCGAAGACGCTCTTGCAATTGCGCGAAGTCGGCGTCGGTCAAGCGGTCCGGCGGCGGCGAATGCGGCCGGCTTTGGAAGAACATCGCCAGGTCAACCGCCGCGTGCCGCGCCATGGCAAACGTCAGCCTGGCCTGGTAGCCGTCCGGGCCTTCCACGGCGGCGGTCAACATCGCGGACGTGTCGAGAATCGCCGTCAGTGCGCCAACCCACGACTGGTTTTCGTGTTGCGAGCGGTAGTAGCTGAGAACCGGAAAGGAGATGTGGCTTTCCAGCAACTCGGCCGCCCAGCGCTCCCACTCGACGAGAAATCCGGCGGCGCTGGTGCATTTGGCCTCGGCCAGCCGCCGCAGTAGCTCGCCCGCGCTGGGCGGGGAGCCGGCGCGGGCGTCCAGCAGCACGATCGTGATCTCGCGCCGCGAAAACGCCTGGTAGAGCACCGGCAGGTAGCTGATGATGACGGCCAGGAAAACGTAGCCCATGCCGGCCTCGACCATGCTCAAGGCCCGCCCTGCCCTGCCCGCTGGGACGAGATCGCCATAGCCGAGCGTGAAGAACGTAGTGCCGCTGAAATAGATGTAAGTCCACAGGCTCGTTTTGTGGGGCGATAGCGTGGCGCCGAAGGACCAGTGCAGCAAGGCGAAGCCGGTGATCAGCCCGGCGGCCCAGGTTAAGACCAGCACGAACAGGGACAAAGGTCCGAAACTACCCAAAAAGCCGGTCCGCCAGCGCCCTGCCGGCAGGCGGCGTGCCAGGGCGCGGCCCGCGGTCCATGACATGCGATAATAGATGTGTGCCAGGCGGAGACCGTGCCGGACGCGCCGCGGCAGCAGCACGACCTCGAAGGCGTCAACCAGTACGATGAGAATAATTACTACGGCAACAACTGCCCCAAGCCACGCCACGAGATTTCTCCTTGCCGCGCCGCGCGCGGTAGTCGCGCCGGATGGACCAAATTTGCATGGCATGATTATGGTCCGAAATCGCGCAAGGTCAACGGGGCCTTAGGCGTAGGCCGGAACAAGCGCAGCGAAGTTCCGGCAGCATAATGCTTGCGGGAGTGAGCTGGACCCCGAAATTTGAACCAGTACATTTATGTTGGAAGTTGGTTCAGATTTTAACCGATGAGGAGGTTCAGGACTATGGCCAGGAAGGTGAAGGCCGCAAGGACAGCGGCGGTGGCGAGTGGGCGCGGCGCGGCGTTCAAGGCGCGCGTTGCGCTGGCAGCCTGCAAGGGCGACAAGACGCTTGGCGAGTTGGCAGGTCAGTTCGGCGTGCATGCCACGCAGATCTCGACTTGGAAGCAGCGGCTCTTGGAGGGTGCCGTGGACTTGTTCGAGGATCGGCGTCGCAAGCAACGCGCCGAGGAGAACAACCAGGAGGAACTGTTCGAGCAGATCGGCCGACTGAAGATGGAGGTCGAGTGGTTGAAAAAAAAATCTGCCCAGTTCGGTTGACGCGCGTCGGACGTGCATCGAGCCAGGGCATGGCGTGCTGAGCCTGCGACGGCAGTGCGAGCTGCTTGGCCTGGCTCGGGGGAGTTGGTACTACGAGCCGGTCGGCGAAACGGCGTTGAACCTGAAGTTGATGCGAAGGATCGACGAGCTTTACCTGAAGCGGCCGTACTTCGGCAGCCGTCGCATCGCCGATGAGATCGACGTGAATCGCAAGCGTGTGCAACGATTGATGCGGGTCATGGGCCTGGAGGCGATTTACCCCAAGCCCAGGACGACGGTGCGGTGCCCGGAACACAAGATTTACCCGTATTTGCTGCGGAATGTGGAGATCGAGCGGCCGAATCACGTCTGGAGCACCGACATCACGTACATCCCCATGCGGGGCGGCTTCGTGTACCTGACGGCGGTCATCGATTGGTACAGCCGGTACGTCCTGTCGTGGCGGTTGTCGAACACCTTGGACGGAGCGTTTTGCATCGCGGCCTTGGAGGAAGCCTTGCTGGGAAACGAGCCGGAGATTTTCAATACGGATCAAGGAGTGCAGTTCACGAGCCTGGCGTTCACGGGTTGCCTGGAGTCGCGCGGCGTGGCGATCAGCATGGACGGCCGCGGCCGGGCGTTGGACAACGTGTTCGTGGAACGCCTGTGGCGGACGGTGAAGTACGAGGAGGTGTACTTGAAGGACTATGAGAACGCCTGGCAGGCCGAGACGAGCCTGCGGGAATACTTCGAGTTCTACTGTTACGATCGCAGGCACCAAGGGCTCGACAATCGCACGCCGGCCGAAGTGTACGGAGTGCAGCGACCGACGAGGCGCCGTGGACGTGCGAAGAACAAACCGCGCTGAACACCGGCGTCCGAAACAGAGGATTGCGACGATGACGCAAGGGCGAACGCAGCCCCCCCAGAAGTTGAAAAAACTTTCGCCGCCCCCGCGGGGGCGGCGAAGGCAAAGAAAGACAACCCAAACAGCCTCTCTAACCCTTTACAGATACAGCCCGTTCTCTGGTACAAAGAACGGGGTCCACCTCAGAGACCATGCCGGAACTGCGCTGCGCTTGTTCCGGCCTACTACTACCTTGCACGGTCAACGGGGCCTAAGTGCGGCCCATGGAGATGAGTTGGTGTGCGCAAGTCACCGCCAGCGAACCGTCGCCGACGGCGAATCCCACGCGCTTCGTCGATCCGCTGCGGATGTCCCCGGCGGCCAACACGCCGGGAATATTGGTTTCCAGCGGACACGGATCGCGGTCCGTCCTCGGCCACCATCCCGTCCGCACGACATCGGAACCGGTGAGAAGGTAGCCTTTGGAGTCGCGGGCGATCTCCTTTGGCAGCCAGTCGGCCGCAGGCTCCGCGCCGATGAAAACGAAGATTGCCGCGCAGGGCAACTTGGTTTGCACCTTGTTGGCACCCGTGCGCAGCACGATCTCTTCGAGCCGGCTCTTGCCGCAGACGGATTCGATTTCGGTATGCTCGTGGACTACGATGTTGGACGCTTGGCGAACGCGATTGGCCAGGTATTCGGACATTCCCCGTCCCAGCGTGCGGCGGATGACGAGGTGTACCGTGCGGTTGCGGCAGCACTCGGAGAGGAACATGACCGCCTGTCCGGCCGAGTTGCCGCCGCCGACCACGGCAACGTCGGACTTGTCGTAGAGATCGGCCTCGACGGTCGTGCAGGCGTAATAGATGCTGCTGCCGGAGAAGCGATCGGCGCCGGCGGCCTCCAGACGCCGCCAGCAAACGCCCAAGGCAAGAAGAGCCACGCGGCAGCGGACCTCGCCGCCGCAATCGAGGTGCAGCACGTGCAAGTCACTCGGCGACTGGGCCGGAACGAGCTTCTGCACTTCCGTGGGAGCAAAGATCGCCGCGCCGAACTTGAGCATTTGCAAGACGCCGCGCGTGGCCAGCTCCGCGCCGGTCACTCCGGCCGGAAAGCCGATAAAGTTCTCGATCCGCGACGATCCGCCGGCCTGCCCGCCAGGGCCGAGCCGATCCAGCATCAGCGTCGATAAACCTTCCGACGAGGCGTAGACGGCCGCGGCAATGCCGGCCGGCCCCGCGCCCACGATGGCGACGTCGACCGACTCCCGCGGCTCGCATCTCCAAATGCCGGCCTCGATGGCCAATTCCTGCAGCGTAGGATTGGCCAGAACTCGTCCGTCGCTGCACTCGATAACGGGCATGCTCCGTCCGTTGCGGCACAAGTCAAGGACCGCCCGGCCTTCATCGCTCTCCGGTTCGAAATACGTGAAGGGGACGAAGTTCTTGTAGAGAAACTCGCGGACGGTGTTTGTCGTGCGGCAGTGCGGCGGACCGACGACCCGCAGGCCGACCAGTTTCGATTCGGAAAGCAACTCGCGACGGCGGGCAAAAGCCGCGATCAGCTTTTCGCCGAAAGTCGGCATGCGATTCAGCAGTGCGCGGATCTGGTCGTTGGGAACGCGAAGCACCCGCGTTTCACCCCGCGCCACGGCGCTCACCAGCACCGGACGGCCGGTGAGCAGATCGATGTCTCCAGCAAACTCGCCCGGCTCGTGATCGACAATCACGCGATTGCCGTCAATGGGATTGTTGATCTCGACCTGCCCTGATTCGACGATGAACAAGTCGAGCTTGGCCTGGCCGGCGCGAAACACGAACTCTCCATCCGCGTAATTGCAGACGGTCGCCAACGGCCGAACCATATCTATCTCCGCCGCGGTTAGTCGCGGAAATGCCGCGTCTTGAATCGGCGCTGTCATGATTTGGACCACGGTTTTCTCTCAACTTTCGGGCAATGGGAGCGGGATACCGGTAGTGGGAATCTTTTGCCAAAAGCGGTCGAAAGTCAAGAGGCGGGATTTCTGACAGTCCTTGCCCGTGCATTAGGCGTCGCGTAAAGTTAGGGCGATATCCTGCCACAAATCGGAGAGGCGCTCATGCCGGAAACGTACCAAGACCTTATCTTCGGCAGCGGGGCGGGTGGCAAGCTGCTATCGTGGCACTTAGCGCAATCCGGCCGGCGCACGGCGGTCGTCGAACGCCGCTGGATCGGCGGCGCCTGCCCGAATATTGCTTGCCTTCCCAGCAAGAACGAAGTCTACAGCGCGAAAGTCGCCGACCTCGTTCGCCACGGCTCTGAGTTTGGAGAGATTCTGGGGTCCGTGGCCGTCGATATGAGCAAGGTCCTAAAGCGGAAGCGGGAAATGGTCAAGGGCCTCGTCGCCATGCACGTCGATCGCTACAAGGCTAGCGGCGCGGAGCTGGTCATGGGCGAGGGACGCATCGTCGCGCCGAAGACGATTGAAGTCCAGTTGAACGGCGGCGGCACGCGCGTCCTGTCGGGCGAGCGGCTGTTCCTCAATCTGGGCACGCACGCCGCGATTCCGCCAGTCCCGGGGCTGGCGGAGGCAAAACCGCTTTCGCACATTGAACTGCTGGAAACAAGCCGCCTTCCGGAGCACCTTGTCGTGCTTGGCGGAGGCTATGTGGGCCTGGAATTCGCGCAGGCGTATCGCCGCTTCGGCAGCCGCGTCACCGTGCTGGAGCGCGGGCCGCAGATTCTCAGTCGCGAAGACCCCGATTTTGCCCACGAACTCCACCAGATTCTCGCCAGTGAAGGGATCGAAATCCTGCTTGGGTCGGAAATCATTAAGGCGGAAGGACGATCGGGAGAAGGCGTTCGCTTGGGCGTTCGTATCGGCGGCGCCAGTCGGGACATCCAGTGCAGCGATGTCCTTGCAGCGACGGGACGCACGCCTAACACGGCCGGCATAGGGCTGGAAGCGACGGGCGTCGCGCTGGACGCAAGAGGCTACATTAAAGTCAACGATCGGCTCGAGACGACCGCGCCGGGCGTCTGGGCGATCGGCGAGTGTGCCGGCAGTCCGCAGTTTACCCATGTTTCCGAGGACGATTTCCGCATCATTCGCGACAACCTTGCGGGCGGTAATCGCAGCACGCGCGGGCGGCTGGTTCCCTTCTGCCTGTTCACGGACCCGCAACTGGCGCGCGTTGGTCTGAGTGAAACCGAGGCTCGGCAAAGCGGAATTGGCGTGCGCGTCGCGCGGCTGCCGATGACTGGCGTACTGCGGACCTGGACCACCGGCGAGAATCGCGGGTTTATGAAGCTGCTCGTCGAGGCCCAGGGCGACCGCATTCTCGGCTTCACGATGCTCGGCCCCGAGGCCGGAGAGGTCATGGCGGTAGTGCAGACGGCCATGCTGGGCGGCTTGCCCTATACGCTTCTCCGCGACGCGGTGCTTGCGCATCCGACGATGGCCGAGGGTCTCGGCGGGCTTTTTGGCGCCGTACCGCCACGATAGGCCAATGCTTTTTCCAGCGGCCGCAGTTTTGATGGAACTTCCATGTCCGACCAACCAAGCAACGGCCTTATTGAAATCTCCAGCCGTCATTCCGTCGATGAAACTGTCGCCCGGCTTAAGCGAATTCTGGCCGAAAAGGGCGTTACCCTCTTTGCTATCATCGACCATAGCGGCGAGGCGGAAAAGGTTGGGATGTCGATGCCGAATACCAAATTGTTGATCTTCGGCAGCCCCAAGGCGGGCACGCCGCTGATGCTCGCTGCGCCGAGCATTGCCATCGACCTGCCGCTGAAAATCCTGGTCAGGGAAGACGGCGGCGGCAAGGTTTTGGTTTCCTACAACACGGCCGAGTTTCTCTCGCAACGGCACGGCCTGCCGCCGCAGCTTGTGGCGAACATCGCGGTCGTTTCCGCTCTGGCTGCCAAAGCGACGGAATGACTTCGCACGCTCGCGGTGTATGCCGCCGTGGTAATCTTCTGCTATAATCAGTTCTATAATTTGCCGGAGGCCACTATGCTGAGACAAGCTGAAGTGGGAAGAATCATCGTTGATTTCCTGATTGCCAACAATCGGGACGTCGTCGCCCTCTTGCCGCGTGACGACGTTCTTAGTTATGTTCAGCACGTTACTCTGCCCGGCGTCGTCGATAGCGGCGCGGCAAAGCTTGTCCTGCCGCAGAAAGTGGTTGACGAACTCGGTTTGCTGCCGGACGGCGAGACGACCGTTCGTCTTGCCGACAATAGCCGCGTTAGACGGCAAGTTGTCAGCAACGTGTGGCTCGAATTACTGGGGAGGCACGGCGTGTTTTCCGCGGTCGTCGAGCCCAATCGGCAGGATGCCTTGATCGGAGCTATCGTGCTTGAAGAATTGGACCTGTTGGTCGATTGCGGCAGTCAGTCGGTCTATCCCCGCGAGCCCGGCTCGACCTTGACCGAGATCGAGTAACGGCCGTTGCTATTCGTGGCGCAGCGCCTCGATGGGGTCCAATCGCGAGGCCTTCAGCGCAGGATAGAACCCAAAGACGATCCCGACGCCGGCGGCAACTACGACGGAAATGCAAATCGCGGGCCAGGAAACGGCCGTAGTCCAATGTTCCATTTCGCGGATGAGGATCGAAGCGCCGCGTCCGACGAGGATGCCGATGGCGCCGCCCAGCAGGCAGAGCACGACGGCTTCCACCAGGAATTGCTGCAGGACGTGATGCCGCCGGGCGCCGACGGCCATCCGCAAGCCGATCTCCCGCGTTCGTTCCGTGACGGAGACGAGCATGATGTTCATGATGCCGACACCGCCTACGACGAGCGAGATGGCGGCCACGGCAAGCAGCAGCGTGCCCATCAACTCGGAGGTCCGCGCGGCCGCCTTGGAGATCTCCGTCACGTCGAGGACCTTGAAGTCGTCGTCCTCGGCCGGCAATAGATGGTGCCGTTCGCGGAGCAAGGAGCTAATCTCGTCCATGGCCTCCTGAACCTCGTCCGGCCCCGCAGCCTTGGCGAGGATGAAATCGACGTTGCTCTGCCGCAAAGGCTGCGGCGTATCGGTCGCCTGGAGGGTCGTTGCCTGGGAATAGAGGGAGGTCGGCGCGGGATACGGATTATTGAGCGTATTGACCGTCGTGGCGGACGCGGCCGTAGAGGCGGTCGCCGCTATGGACGCAGCACTCGCCGAGCCGGCACCCTGGCTGTTGACACGGAACTTGATCGTCGTCCAGGGCGCGATGATGACGTCGTCCTGGTCCTGGCCCTGCATGTTCGCGCCGCGAGGGCTGAGCAGGCCCACAACGCGGAAAGGCACGTTGCGGACGCGAATCGTCTTGCCAATGGGCGATTCGTCCTCAAACAGTTCGCGCTGCACCGTGGCGCCGATCAGGCAGACCGCGGCGCTTTTGCGGACGTCGTTTTCCGTGAAGCAATTGCCTTCTTGGAGGTCCTCCCAGTCGCGAATCGCCAGATACCTCGGCCCGGTGCCGGTGACCGATTGCGGGACCCAATTCTTCCGTCCATAAAGCACCTGGGCGTGCGCCCAAACCATCGGCACTACCTCGCTCACGGCAGGGCACTGCCGCAAGATCTCGTCGACGTCGGCCGGACGGAGGGTCTGCACCGTACCCGCACCTTGACTGACGCCCGCGGTCTTTGCCGCCGAAGGAAAGACGGGAATCTTGTACGCCCCCATGCTGGCAATCGTCTTGTCGATGGCCGACTTCGAGCCTTCGCCGATCTCGGTCATGGCGATCACGGCGCCCACGCCGATAATCACTCCCAACGCAGTGAGAACAGAGCGCATCTTGTTGCGCTGCAGATTGCCCAGCGCCGTGCGGAACGTGGGAGGAAGCAGGCGATTGAAAAGGCCGCGGCGCATTCGCGCCGGCGGCGGGGCTTCTTTCGACTTGACGATCGCAGCGGCGTGCGAACCGTCCACGCGATTGTCGTGCGCGGGACCATCCGATTCTCCCTCATGCCAACCACAGCGGGGACAGCACTCGACGCCGTGCCCCGGTACGGGATTCTCCGCGAGCAATCCGTCGGCAATGTGGATCGTGCGGTGCGCGTAGGCCGCCACCTTGGCATCGTGCGTCACCAGGACGATCGTGATTCCCTCCTCGTTCAGCCGCTGGAACATCCGCAGAATCTCGTCGCCCGTCCGCGAGTCGAGGTTGCCGGTCGGCTCGTCGGCCAGGATCAGCGCGGGCCGGTTGACCAGGGCGCGCGCGATCGCTACCCGTTGCTGCTGGCCGCCGGACATCCGCGAAGGTTCGTGGTCCGCGCGATCGGCCAGGCCGGTCTGCTCAAGCAGCGATTCGGCACGGCAGTGAGAGTCGTGGTAGCTCGGACGCCGCAGCGCGTAGTCCAGCGGCATGACGACGTTCTCCAACGCCGTGGTTCGCGGCAGCAGGTTGAAGCTCTGGAAGACGAAGCCCAGTTTGGCCGTGCGGATCACGGCCCGTTGGTCCGCGGAAAGCTGGCTCATTTCCTGCCCGTCGAGCCAAAACCGGCCGGAGCTGGGCCGATCGAGACAGCCGAGTATATTCATCAGCGTCGTCTTGCCGGAGCCAGACGCGCCCATCAGCGCTACCATCTCTCCACGCTTGATAGTAAGCGAGACGCCCTTAAGCACGGGCACTGCCACGTCGCCCAACTGGTAGGTCTTGGTGATCTTTTCCAGCCGAATAAGCGCTGAGCCGTCGGCGGGGTTGACGGACGCGGCAGCCTTGGAACGGGCATCAGCACGCATCGTCCTGAGCAGATGCTGGCTCATGGAGTCAGTGGGGAGGCGGGTTGGCGGGATATCGAGGCGGGAGACTTCACATACTAACAAGGAATCCCTTCGATTGCAAGTTACGCGTTTTGCGCGTTGTGGCGAAGTCTTAAGGGTAATGCGGTCGCGACCTCATCCGAAGTCCCGAAAATCTGCTGCTTGCCGGGATTTTTGTGTGCGCGGCCCCTTGAAACAGGTTTAGCATCGGCGTACAGTTCCAATAGCCACCATAGCCACCTCAAACCGTTCTCAAGGAGCCGCCATGTTCCGCCCAATCCTATCGTGCATTGCGTTGATTTTAACGACTGCGTCGACTTTGCCGGCCCAGCAATGGGCACAAAACCTCTTTAAGGCGAAGGAGCACGATTTCGGCTCGATCGCGCGGCGCGAAGGCGGAATATGTCTTCGAGATAACAAACAACCTGATTCCGGACGTGCATATCTATTCGGTCCGCACGAGTTGCGGTTGCACGACGCCGACGATCGCCAACAACAAGGCCCTGTTGAAGACCTATGAGACGGGCGGTATTTTGGCCCACCTTAACAGCGACACGCACCTGGGCCAGCGGCACGCGACGCTCACGGTGACGTTCGACCGGCCTTACTGGGCTGAGGTGCAACTGGACATTCGCGCCTACGTACATACCGACGTGCTGATGGAACCTTCGGCCGTGGAGTTCGGCGGCATAGCTCAAGGCAAACCGGCCGAAACGCGCGTGCGGCTCTACCGCGCCGACTTTCCCAACTGGCAGATTACCGGCGTCAGCTTCGCTGATCCGCACGTCAAAGGCGAGATCATTCCGGTCGCTCGCCGCGGTTACGAGACCTGGTACGACCTGAAGGTCCTTCTCGACTCGAAGACGCCAGCCGGGTACATCAATGATCATGCCGTGCTCACCACTAACGATCCCGTCATGGCACAGATGCCGATCCAGATCGAAGGGCAGGTCCGGCCCAGCGTGAGCGTCAGTCCTTCGGACCTGTTTCTGGGCGTGGTCCGCGCGGGCGAGAAGGTGACTCGGCCGCTGATCGTCAAATCGGACCGGCCGTTCCGCATCAAGTCCATCGTGGGCGACAAGGGCGCGTTTGAGATTCCATCTACGTCGACGGATGCCAAGGACACGCAGATCGTGCCCGTGACCTTCGTCGCCAGCCCGAACGAGACGGGCAAAGTGGTGAAGACGATCCACATCGAGACCGACCAAGGCGATGCCAAGGCGACGGCGTATGCGGTGGTGAACGGGGGGAAGTGAGCGGCATGGAGTCCCGCCGCGATTGACGACTTGGTTCTGATTCGGGGGGCGAGCGAAGGGGAGGAATGGAGGAGCGGGACTCACATTGTTGCTGCTTTGACGCCCACAATTGCTTGACTCATCGTACCCATGACCTAGCGTTTCGCAGGCACTAGTGGCGGGATACGGCTATGAGCACTTTAACGGACGAAGCGGAATTGACGGCTGCAACCGTCTATTCAGACCGCCAAGCGGTCGTTCTGGCCGACGGCAGCGTTCGTTTGCTGGCCGGATTGTCGCGTCCGGAGCTGGTCGCTTTGCAATGGGAACAGGAGCGGGCCTTCGCGCGCCTCATTCTGGCGGCGAAGAAGGGGTCGCGCAAGCGCGCCGAGGCCGTCGGTCTGGCGTACGACACGGTGACGCGGATCTTCGCCGCCGTGCATGGCTTCGCCGGCGCCGCGCCCATTATGGGACTGCATGACCGCCATATTCGGCTCGTCTTGGACCTGCTCCGCCGCGAGCAAAAGCGCGGGATGCAGCCGCGTCTTTTCGAGATCGGCTTCGGCGCGGGAAACTCCTCCGAGCGGTGCGCGACGCGGGCTTTCCGTTCGCAGGCATCGAGATTTCGCGTTCCTTGCGAGAGAAAGCCGTTGAATCGTTGGGGCACGAGTACGAAGAGAACTTGCACGTTGGCGATATTCTCGAGGATGGTCCCTGGTGGACCGGCGCTCGCTACAGCCTTGTCTACTGGAATGACGTTTGGGAGCACATTCCGCCGGATGAAATCGACGACTGGCTGCGGCGGATTCACCTCATGATTCCGCCGGGCGGCCAGTTGGTGACGATCACGCCAAATTGGCACACGCGGCCGGCCGACGCAACCGCCTACCACCATCCGCCGAGGAGCGAGGCCAAAGGGTTGCACTTGAAAGAGTACACGCTGCGGGAGGTCCGCGGAATACTCCGCGCGGCAGGATTCAAGAAAGTGGCAACGCCGCTGGTCGTTTTGCCGAAGCAGTTTGTCTTGTGCGGCGGCGGCATGATGGGGCTGAAATGCGCACTGGAGCCGGCGTTGGAATGGTTGCCGTATGCGGCGGCGCGGCTGGCGTGTCGCGGGTTCGCGCTTTCGTGTACGATCGCGACGTGCTGAGAACCTGTCCGATAACCGCGGCGGGGCCTGGGTTTGTACCGCCGACAATCCGGTTTTCGGGCAGGTTCTAAGCCGAATGGCCGATCCGCCGCCCGGTTCCGGCGAACCGCACCAGCGCCAATCTTGTCAGGAAGACCGCGTTTCCAATCAGATACCGCCGCCAGAGCCTCCCAGGCTCTTGCGAGAGGCGGTAGCACCATTCCATGCCAAGCTTGCGGAGCCAGTGCGGGGCGCGGGGGGTGCGGCCTGAGAAGAAGTCGAACAGGCCGCCAACGCCGATGACGACTTTCGCGCCGAGCTTGTCGAGGTTGCGGCGGATCCAAAGCTCCTGCCGCGGGGCGCCACAAGCCACCAGTACCAAGTCCGCGCCGCTGCGGCGGATTTCTTCGATTACTTCGGCTTCTTCGTCCGGCGAGAAGTAACCGTCCCGGAAGCCTGCAACTTCCAAGCCGGGATAGTGCGCGGCCAGCCAATGGGCGACGCCCGCGGCCACGCCCGGCCGCCCGCCGAGCAGGTAAATCCGCTTGCCGGTGTTCTGAAGGGCCGCGGCCAACAGCGGGAAGAGGTCGGTGCCGTTGACATTGTCGCGGACCGGCTGGCCGAGGACCTCGCCGGCGATCCGCACGCCGATGCCGTCGGCGAAGACCAGGTCCGATTGTTGCAATGCTTCCAGATATGCCGGATTGCGGCAGGCGACGTTCACGCAATCGGCATTGACGAAGCTTACCTGTGCGGCCGAACCGCCGTCCAAGCGTTGCACAATCGTTTCCACCGCCTGGGGAAGCGTGGTATTGTCGATCGTAATGCCGAACAGGCTGATCCGCGGCAGCACCGGGAAAGAGGAGGATGTGGACTTTTCACGCGGAACGTCGAGAAGATCAAGGGCCATTTGCTGCGTCTCACCGGGGTGCGTCTTGTGTCCGGGAAGAAAAGCAACGCCTATGCCGGGGATTCCTCGGCCGCTACAGGGCACATTCGCATTGGATGCGTAAGTCCTTGGCGATCAAGCAGTTACGGCGGCCGAATACATGAATCCGCGGCCATCCGAAGCATGAACAGGTGTTGTCGTAAAGCAACGTCGAGGCCGGTTCGCGGTCCATGCCACGTTGCCGTTTCGCAACACGTTGCCGCGCGACAACCGGACGCTCGTAGTACCGCCTGTAGGCGGCGTGTCTGACGTCCGCCTAAAGCCGGGACTACAAGCGCCTTGCTTGAACGGCAATCCTGACGAAGATTTGAGTTGAAACTATGAACGACACGCTGTCCGCCGACCACTTGTGCCGAGAGGCGCCCGACCCCATTCCGTTGGCCGGTCCGGCGCCTGTCGATGCGGCGTTCGTGGCGTCGGCTTCAATCGCTGCCGCCGAGAAAAAACGGCCGCAGCCGGTGCTCCGGCAAGCCGCCATGCCTTGCGATGCGCTCGCCTTGGGCGTCGTGCTGCTCTTGGCCTCGACCGTGCTTCAACGCGCAGTCGGCTTTGCCCGAGAAATCTGCTTCTGCCGCTGGCTCAGCCCCGAACAACTCGGCCAGTGGGACATGGCGTTCGGCTTCTCGATGATGGCCGGCCCGCTGCTAGTAATGTCGCTGCCGGGCACGTTCGGCCGCTACGTGGAGCGCTACCGGCAATCCGGGCAATTGCGACACTTCTTCATTCGCACGGCCGGGTTCTGCGCGATGATGGCGGCGCCGCTCTTGGCGGTAATCTTGGTTTTCCGCAGCGCGATCTCTTACCTGGTTTTCGGCAGCCGCGACCACGCCGGGATGGTCGTGCTGATGGCCGCCGGACTGGTTTTCGTCGTCGCCTTCAACTACGTGGTCTGCGTCTTCACGTCCTTGCGGAACATGAAGGTCGTCTCGCTGATCGAACTGGGCAACAGCGTCTTTTTCGGCCTGCTGGGCATTGGCTTGTTGTGCTGCGGGCAAACCGGCGCCGACGCGATGATTGTCGCCTACGGCACATCGTGCCTGCTGTGCGCGGCGGGGCGCTGGCGTGGCTCACCCGCGTCTGGCGAAGCTTCCCGCAAGAAACGGGACGCCCTTCGCATCGCGAGCTTTGGTCGCGGCTCCTGCCGCTGGCCGCCTGGATTCTCGTCAACAACATGCTTTGGAACCTGTTTGACGTGGTCGACCGCTACATGATCGTCCACCTGCTGCCGGGCACGCCGGCCGAAGCGCTGGCCGAGGTGGGCAACTATCGCAGCTCGCGGGTAATGCCGCTGCTGCTTTCGTCGATCACGATCATGGTCGCCGGGGCGCTCGTGCCGCACCTCAGCCACGATTGGGAAGCCGGCCGCCGCCGGCACGTGTCCGAGCGGCTCAACTTGTTCCTGAAAATCTGGTCCGTGCTGTTGACGGGCGGCGCCGCGGTCGTGCTCTTCATGGCCCCGGTGCTGTTCCGCGTCGGCTTTCAGAGCAAGTTCTCCGGCGGGCTGCACGTCTTGCCGTGGACGCTGACCTACTGCACGTGGTTCGGTTTGAGCATGTTGTTGCAGACCTACCTGTGGTGCGCGGAACGGGCGTCCGCGGCGAGCCTCGTCGCCCTGTTGGGAGTGCTGGTAAACGTCGGTTTGAACTTCGTGCTGTTGCCGCGGTGGGGACTGCCCGGTGCCGTGCTTGCCACGGCCGCGGCCAACGGCACGGCCTTGTTCTCGATGCTTGTGCTTTGCCGCAGATTTGGCTTGCGAGTGCAGCGAGGAACCATTGTCGGCCTGCTCGTGCCGGTCAGCATCCCTTTCGGGCCGTGGGTCGTCATGGGCGTGCTGGCAGCGGTAGTTTTACTGACGATATTGACCGACCGTTTTCTTTTGCGCGATCAGAAACAGCAGATGCTCGCGGGCGTGGAGCAGTACCTCGGCAGACTGCGCTTCCGGTCGCGACGAGCGGAAGCAGCCTGAGTACGTCCAATGGCTCAATTCAGGTTCCTCACGTCACTGGCCGAGCTTCGCACGGCCGCAACGGCTTGGGACGACCTCTGGGAACGTAGCGACTGCACGTCTCCGTTGGCAAAGGCGGAGATGGTTGCCCAGTGGCTGGAACACTTCGCTCCGCGGCAACGCTTTTGCGCGGCGGTCGTGGAAGAAAACGGCCGCTGGCTGGCGGCCCTGCCGCTGGTCGATGCGCCGCGCCGGCCGGATGCTTCGCGCGGTGCGCTGCCGTGCAACGAATGGCCGTCCGGCGCCACGCTGTTGTGGGACGTTAGCAGCGGGGAGCACGGAGCAGGGAGCGAGGAGCAGCCGCATGCTCCCTGCTCCCCGCTCCCCGCTCCAGCGCCGCTCTGATCGCCGCGCTGGACCGCTTGCCGTGGCAGATTGTTTTGCTCGAAGCAGCAATGCCGGCACGAGCTTCGTGGCAGGCGCTGCATGGCGCCGTAGCGGCAGCAGGGCTGCCGTGCGATCTGCGAACGCGATGGCACGTCGGCCGGTTGGCCATAGCGCATGACTGGCCCGCCGCGCTCGCCCGGCTTTCGCGAAAACATCGCCAGCGGATCGCTTCGTCGCTTCGCAAACTGGAGAAGCACCACCTGGGGCGCGGCGAGGTCAAGCTTGAGTTGCACAATCGCATCGCTGCGGGCGAGGTCGAGGCGCTCTTGGAACGCGCGATGACGGTCGAGGACCGAAGTTGGAAAGACGCGGCGGGAACGTCGATCCGCCGCACGCCCCGCGTCGCTGACTTCATGCTCCGGCAGGCCAAGTGTCTTGCAGCGAATCGTCAGCTTTGGCTGGCCTTCCTCTGTTGCGGCCAGCGCGACGCGGCCTTTTGCTACGGAGTCTTTGCCAAGGGCGTGCTGCACTCGGTGAAGATCGCATTTGATGCCGAGTTCGCCCAGTTTTCGCCAGGCCACTTGCTTCAGTATCACTTGCTCCAGGCAGTCCATGCCGACGAGAACGTCAAGACAGTCGATTACATCGGCCAATTGACGGAGTACCACGCAAGCTGGCGGCCGGAGAGTTATCCGTTTGCGCGCTGGCGTTTGCGCCCCGAGGCAAGCTGCTCGGACAGGCTGCGGTTTGGGCATATCAGGCCTGCCGCAAACTCAGGACCAATTCCACTTCGCCGATGGGGCTGCCGAGGCGGCGGGAAATCTCCGCCGGGGCGAAGCCGTAGTCCGCCAATTCGTAGATCTCGTCTCGCCGCCGTGAACGGCTTGTGGATTCCGTTGCCGCCAGACCGGCGGTTCTGCGCTCCAGGTCCGCCCCTGCGTCGGGGCAATTGCCTGCAGCCTCCCGCTCTTTTTCCACGCAGGGGCGCAATGACTCGGCTTGGCTGCCGGGCGGAAGCGCGGGATGAGCCCGTTGGATCGCCTGCTCCAAGCGTTCGGCCGCCCGATCGGCCTCGGCCACCAGCGATTGCAGCAGGCCGAGCTTGGTGTCCAACTGCGCCGAAAGCGCTCGCGCCGTCTCATGCATTTGGACTTCCCATTGGGCCGGGTCGTCGGGCATGGGACGATTGGAGCGTGGCGGAGAGGGAGAAGGGGAGAAGGGGAGAAAGGGGCCGGAGCGAGTCTCGCCTTCTCCCCTTCTCTCCTTCTCCCTTTCTACTGTTCTACCTTCCTCGGCCCATTGCTGCCCTTGCCCGGCAAGTCTGGCGCGAGTTCGGACCAGCAACAGTGCTACGATTGCAGCCAACAGACATAAACAAAGCGTGCTCGGGTCGGTGAAACTCATTCCCTCGCACGCTTGTTCTAGGTCGCGAAATCAGGAATGCTAGTTGACTGCCGGCGCCGGCGGAGGCGTCGTGGGCGTTGCGGGCGCCGGGGCCGGAGTGGCTTTGGCCGGGGCGAGGGTCGTCGTGCGCGGCCTTACCCGGGCCGCAGCCACGGGACGGGCCATGCGGCTCTCGCGGCGAGCCCGCCAGCGGCTGAACACGCCAGCGTCGGCAAACTGCGCCGTCAACACGACCGCCACAAACGCCATCAGAAAGCACTTCTTCATCTTTATCCTCCTGCAAAGGTTGTTAGAGATTCCACCAAACCGGAAACAGCACCGGCTGTATGTACCAGATTGTAACGGCCCGTTGCCAGTTGTCTACCATTTGAAGCTGCTATCAGCCAAACAAATTCGCGAAACTCAACCAAATTGGCAATCGCGGCGTTTACTGCCTTGCCTGAACCGCGCAGTTTGACAAACTGGCCTTGCGGAGGCTCGCTCAATCTCCTTTGAACGCTCGCTCCGCCACGGCATATACTTCGCGAAGCGGCACGCCGCGCTCGTCGGCGATGCGACGACAGGCTTCGTATTCGGGCGAGAAATGAACCGAACCGTCGGCCCGGCGGCTGAGCTTGCCTTCGACCGTGCCCCAAGCGGTTTGCACCTCTCGCGACTCGCGCGGCAAAATGTGCCGGGCGGCCGTCCAACGGCGAATGCCCAAGGTGCCGGTCTCGCGGAACACGGTCGCCTCCGCGGCCGCAACCTGATCGGCGCGGCAGAGGACCGAGAGCTTCACGCCGGGCCGGTTCTTTTTCATCTGGATCGCCGTTGTGTAAACGTCCAGTACACCAGCACCCCAAAGCTTTCCGATGCAATGCCCGATCACCTCGCCGCTTGCGTCGTCGAGGTTCGTCTCCAGAATGACGACCGTATCCGCCTCCTCCGGCGCCGCCGCCTCACCAACGAGCAGGCGGAGCACGTTGGCTTGCTGCGGCAGGTCGCGCTGGCCCGCGCCGTAGCCGATCTTCTCCACGGTCATCGCCGGCAAAGGTCCAAACTCGCCTGCGAGAGTAGCGACGATGGCGGCGCCGGTGGGCGTGGTCAATTCCGCCTCGACGGTCGACGCGGCCAACGGGATGCCGCGGAGCAGTTCGGCCGTTGCCGGCGCGGGAACGTTGATTTCGCCGTGGGCGATCGTGATCCGGCCCGTGCCCGTGGGAATGGGCGAGACCACCAGCCGCTCCGCTCCCAGCAGGTCCCATCCTACCGCCGCGCCGACGATGTCGGCGATCGAATCGACCGCGCCGACTTCATGGAAATGGACCTTTTCGACCGTCGTGCCGTGGACCTTTGCCTCGGCTTCGGCCAACCGCCGGAAGATCGCCAGGGCGATCTCCTTTTGCCGCGGCGTGAGCCTGCCGACCTCGAGGATTGCCTCGATGTGGTGCAAATGGCGGTGCTTGTGCTCGGGCTCATGTTCGACGGTGACTTGCGTGGCACGGAAGCCCAGCTTCTTGACTTCGCGGGCGACGAGTTGCACGCCCGGCAGGCCGAGCGATGCAACCGCTGCATTGATTGCCTCCAGCGGCACGCCCACATCGACCAAGGCGCCGAGGGTCATGTCTCCGCTGATGCCGCTGGCACAGTCGAGGTAGGCGATGCGCATGATTGGGTTTCCTTGGATCGACCGTTATTGTCGCAGAATTCTTCCACAGCGGGAAGTCGGAGTTGGCAAGAGGCCGGTTGCGGAGTAGAATTGGTATGGCATCACTGCGGGAGCGAGCAGCCTCACATCATGCAAAAGCTCGAATATCGAAACATCGAAAAGGATCCCACACGGTGCGCGGGGCAGCCTGTTATCGGAGGCACGCGAATACGCGTGGCGACTATTATCGGCTGCCAAAGGCTGGGAATGGGTGTCGACGAGATCGTTCGGCAATACCCTCATTTAAGACCGGCAGACATATACGATGCACTCGCTTACGCCGACGACCATCTCGACGAGATTGAAGCCAATCTGGCCGGCGACGACGAGGCAGCGGTGAAGGCAGAGATTGGGCGCTTGAACACGGGATATGACTAGCATCCGATTCTTCACGGATGAAGACGTTTTCGGAGACATCGCGCCCGCCTTGCGTCGAGCTGGTCTTGACGCCGTTTCGACGCCCGAGACCGATCGCCTCAAGCTTTCTGACCAAGCGCAACTTGAGTGGGCCGCCGAAATCGGCCGGACGATCGTTACATTCAACGTTGCACATTTCGCGAATTTGCATGGGAAATGGCTTGAAGCCGGACGCCACCATGCCGGAATAATAGTGTCACAGCAGCGCCCGATTGGCGACACAATTCGACGCCTCCTCAACCTTGCCAATGTGCTTGATGCCGGAACAATGCGCGATCGCCTCGAGTTTCTCAGCGGCTGGTAGCGGGGCAGGTGGAGACTACGGAAAGAACGGTTGGTTGCGATTGCCGCAACTTGGGCTATACTGGACTTTTGCGGCTTTTGGCAACTGGCGCGTTGCATTCGGCATGGGGTCTTGTGTGGCGAAAACATCCATGTTTCGGAAACGGCCCGGACAAAGGTTAGGTCGTCAATGCGCATTCTCGGCATTCGTGCTCCTTCTGGCGCGTACCGCTCCGCGCTGGCGAGCCGCCGAACCTTGCCCTGCACAAGCCGGCTACCAGTTCTTCCATCGAGAACGACGAGCACAACGCCGCCCGCGCCAACGACGGCGACCCGGATACCGCATGGATCGCCGACGACGAGCCGGAAGGCGGCCCGGAATGGTGGCAGGTCGATTTGGAAAAGACTTGCGAAGTCACAGGCTGCCAAGTACGATGGCCCTTCGACGGGAACAAGTATCAATACAAAGTCGAAGGCTCGACCAACCGCAAGACATGGTCGATGCTGAGCGACCAGACGAAGACCAAATCAACCGCGCAGGTCCACGACCTCAAGTTCCGGCAGCCGGCCAAGGCCCGATACGTGCGAATCACGATCACGGGATTCGACGACGGCTGCTGGGCAAGCATCGCGGAAGTCAAACTATTCGGCAACGAACAATCCAAGGGAGCTCGAAAATGAAATTCACGTTTCCAGTTGTCCTGCTGTCTCTCTTTCTTGCCTGCGGCCCGGCCGCGGCCGCCGAAGCAAAGAGACCCAACATCATCTTCGTCCTTGCCGACGACCTGGGCATCGATGGCGTAAGTTGCTACGGCGCGGACAGCCACAAGACGCCGCGCATCGACGCGCTGGCGGCCTCCGGCATCCGCTTCACGACCTGCTACGCGGCGCCCTTGTGCGGGCCTTCGCGCTGCCTGCTGATGACCGGCCGCTACGCCTTCCGCACCGGCGGGATTACAAACGCGTCGTGGCGCACGGGCGGGCCGGGCGCTAAGTCGGCCGACGAGCAGCCGATGGCCAAGCTAATGAAGAAAGCCGGCTACGCCACCGGGCAGGCCGGCAAGTGGCGGCAGGTCGGCGAGTTGCCCGGCGACTGGGGCTTTGACGAATTCCTTACTGACAACACGGCTAGCGGCTGGTACTGGGAAACGCGGTACAACAAGAACGGCAAGGAGATCGACCTGCCCAATGGCACATACGGTCCCGACGTGATCCAGGACTTCACCTTCGATTTCCTCCGGCGGCACGCTGACGATGCACGCAAGGGGGACCACCCGTTCTTCTTCTATTACGCGATGCACCTCGTCCACAAGCCGACGCTGCGGACACCGGACACCAAGCCCGGCACGACGAACATCGACAAGCTCTACGACGAGAACATCCAGTACATGGACAAACAGCTCGGCGCCTGGTTGACTATCTTGAGAAGCTCGGCCTGCGCGAGAACACGCTGATCGTTTTCTCCGGCGACAACGGCACGGCGGCCGGCTATCCTTCGCCCGTCCATGGCCGCATGATCAACGGCTGGAAGGGGAGCATGTTGGAGGGCGGGTCGCGAGTGCCGTTCATCGTGAGCTGGCCCGCGGCGACGCCCAAGGGCAAGGTGCTGGAAGACATCGTGAGCTTCGCCGATCCGCTCGCCACATTCGCCGAGATTGCCGGAGTGAAGCCGCCGGAGGGTTTCAAGACCGACGGGCAGAGTTTCCTGCCGCAGCTTCACGGCGAGCCCGGCACACCGCGGAAATGGGCTTACGTGCAATTGGACGGCCATTGGTACGTCCGCGAGCCGGGCTACAAGCTCAACGAGGCGGGCAATCTGTTCGACATGAGCGATGCCCCGTTCGTCGAGAAGCCGGTTTCGCCCGATGAAGACACGCCGCCGAGCAAGGCCGCGCGGCAGCGGTTGGCCGCCGTCCTTAAGGAGCTTGATCCGGCCAGCGGAAAGACCGACCGCGGCGGTCGGGGCAACCGCCGCGTCGTCCGCGGCTCGCCCACTGCCGTTGGTCCCTGGAAATTGGGCGACAGCCTGCCCAGCGCGGAGGCGCCGGCCATAGGCGGCAAGACGCTGGAAGTAACCGTCGAAATCGATCCGGAAGGGACCGGTGGCGTCGTCGTCACGCAAGGGGCTGGGACGCGGGGTTATGCCATCTATCTGACGGATGGCAAACTCGCCTTTGCCGTTCGCGAGAACCGTAAGCTGACGACGATCACTGCCAAGGAGCCGCTGGGCAAGGGGCATTTCAGCGTGAAGGCGACGCTTCACAAGGACGGCGAGATGACCTTGTTCGTCGACGGCAAGCAGGTGGCCGATGGCAAGGCGCCTGGGCTGATTGGACAGCAGCCGGGTAACGGACTGACGGTCGGCGATACGGGGCACGGGGCTGTGGGCGATTATACTGCGCCCAATCCGTTCAAAGGGAAGGTCGAGAATGTGCATGTGAAGGCGAGCGCGGCCGGTGGGTGATTTCATGGACCCTAATCGGTTCAAACACAAACATCCGGCGGTGATGCTGAAATACGTTCGGCTCGCAGTTGAGCCGTCATTGTCGGCCGCGGGATTTGTTTTCCAGGGCAGAAATAACCCATATCCAGACCCACCGGTTTTCCTTCATCTCGACTACGCGCGAGGCGAAGAAGTGATTCGAGTCGCATGGGATCGGCGGGAGGACAATCTATTCATCGGCTTTGCCGCCGAGTTCGTCTCCGCAAAGGGGGAGCTGATTTCGATTGCCACTTGCCCATTATCGGGAATCGGCACAATCCCGATGGAGTCGCAGAACGCCGCGGTCCAATCTCTGCTCGACCCCTTCATAAAGCAGATCGAGGAATTCCTAGCTATCTATCGGAGCGATCATGAAAAAAGGTGAGCTGCAGAATGTCCGCGCGAAGGCGACCGAGGTAGTTAGGTGGTGAAGCGTTGGCAAGCAACATGGACCTGCTACAATAATAGCGTGCAGGATCACGACGAACCTGCCAGTGATAGGTCGCCCGAAAGTCAGTTCGAGCGTTTTTGGAGGACCCACCAATGGCCATCTTGGAAGTCAGTGACGACGGAACGCTTCGTGTGCCAGCGGAGTTCCTGGCTAATGCTCGGCCGCATGCACGGTACAAGCTCGACGTATCGGGCGAGGTTGTGACGCTTCGACCGGCCGCGGAAGAGCGGCCTTTTTGGGAGACGGCCACGATCGAGGAACGGATTAAAGCCTTTGAACAATGGGCCAGATCGGCTCCGCCGGACACGCCCGACGTCCCATCCGAAGCGTTGCGGCGAGAGGCGATGTACGACTGATGGCGCGTTGGCTGCTCGATACGAATGTGGTTCTGCGATCATCAGCCCCGACCTCGGCGGCTCATCCCACGGCCACGGCGGCAACCAAAAAGCTCCTGGCGGCTGGGGACGAGCTGCTGCTTGCGCCGCAAGTCATAATGGAGTTTTGGGCGTCTGGAACTCGTCCGACGGATGCCAACGGTTACGGATGGTCCGCTGCAACCGCGGAGGCGCGAGTCGTCGACTTGCGGAAACAGTTTCCGCTGCTACCAGCGACAGCTAGGGTCTTCGATGAGTGGTTGAGGTTGGTTTGTGCGCACAGTGTCCTCGGGAAGCCTGTACACGACGCTCGACTGGTGGCCTGGATGAACACGCACGGCGTCCGCAATCTGCTTACATTCAATGTCGGCGATTTCAAGCGCTACAGCATCTTAGCAGTTTCGCCGAAGGATGTTTGAAATCGACCAGTCAGGCCCGTGCCGTCCAATGAAAACCGGTCCAGAATTGTCCGAAGCTTGGCCTCATTGGTTCCACAGCCATCCCTCGATCACTACGGCCAATTGCCGCCGTGCTTCCAACTGCCCATCAAGGCACCGTTTGGCCCTATCGAAGTCCGTCGCCGCAACTGCCTCTTCTTTTTCCAACTGCAACTCGTAGTCTTGCATGACCAAGCGATGAACTTCGGCCCATTTGGGCGCACATCGCAGACAGGCCCACGGCGGTCCCTTTTCTCCGCTTTGATACGAGCCAAGGATCGCCCGTCCTGTCTTGACGTCTTCCAGGTTTTGGCCACGAAGTCGAACGCATCCCCAAATGATGCGCACTACGGGGACGTGGCCACATCTCGGACAAGCCTGCGGCAACTCGACCGCGCCCGCCGATCGGGTTGAAGGCATGGGTAAGGCTTCTCCCGTGTAGACGGACTGCTGAAATAGAGCAAGCTCAATTTCCTTTCGGGCCTCGTCCATACGAAGGCCCGAGTTCATCAGGATTTGGCGGGCAACGCCTCCCTCCGCGCGCAATAAACCTAAGAGGATATGCTCGGTGTCCACTTGTTTGTGTTTCAGCTTCCAGGATTCTTCCTGCGCAAACTCAACGACCCGCTTGGCGGCGGGGGTCATTGGCAACTGGCCCATCGTTACCATATAAGGGCCACGTTGAACCAGCGTTTCCACGTCAAGGCGGATTCGGCGCAGCTCGATGTCTAGCTTGCGCAGTACGTCGGTAGCCACGCCCGGCACTAAGATCAGGCCCAGCAGAATGTGTTCGGTGCCGATGTACTCGTGATTGAACCGCTGGGACTCTCGGTTTGCAAGTCGCATTACCTTTCGGGCGATGTTGGTAAATCGCTCGTACATTGCTGTGGCCCGTGTGAAGGACCCGTAAGTTTGTCCCGGCGAGTTGCTACTTGTCTGATACGGGCATTTAATAGGCCCGGCTGACGGCGGTGCGAAGGGCCGCATCCGTGCCGCGCGCCGCCAACTGATCGGCCAGGTCGAGAAAATCGATCGGGTTCATTCCGTGAAGTCAATATCGAGGCAAAACGAACCTGTGGCCTGGCTTGGGCAACGCGGCAGTCGACGAATCCATTCCGATTCCTTTGCAAACGCCGCGTCGGGCGAATCGCCACAGCGGACCTTAAACGTCACGTAAACGCAGTCGTGGATCTCCGGGTCGTCAAACATGCTGACGGTGAAGTCGCCAAAGAGCTCGCGGGTGAGCGCGACTACTTTGGGGAATTGCTCTGCGATGCCTAGACGAGCAATTTCGGAATGCACCTTCGCCACAGCCCCATCGGGCAGTTGAACGCCCGTCTGCAGAGTTGGCATAGAAGCGTCCATCAGGGGTGAAGAGGTGCTCATAGAGAGAGTCGCTCGGATAACGGTTGAACAGGATTCCTCGCCACAAAACGGGCCAATCGCCCCTTCGTATTATCGTGCAAACAGAGTGCGTTGGCAAGGCTTGGGGATACTGCCGACTTGCAACGCTGTCCCGACTTTCTCGACCCGCGGACAGCGGATTGGCCGGCTACGTATGGGAAAGACGAATACGTTGCAGATTCTCTGCTCCCCTCTTGACATTCCCGCTTACCCGTCCCACAATTCTCTCAAATACCCGGAGCAACTGCGCTCCGCTTCTCCACCGCCTCGATCATTGGAGGATCACGTCATGAAGACTCGCTCGCGGGCAACCAAGGTCAAAAAATCCAAGCACCTCACTTTGCGCGACCGTCTTTCGCGGCTGAATTACCTGGCGGCCCGCAAACTGCTGGGGCCGGAGGGCGACAAGCTCATCCAGCAAGGGTCGAAATACGATATAGACATTCAGCGCGACGTCTACCTTCGCGGCGACTTGTTCCGCGTGAAGTTCGCCGGCATTACGGGCGAGCGGGCGGTGGCCTCGATCACGATGATGGCCGAGGCCACGAACCAACTCAAGTTCAACTGCACGGTCTGCGAAACGATGTGCCACCACGTCGGCGCGGCGGTGTCGCTGGTGCTTGAAGACAAGACCGGCCTGGGACTTGCCGCCCCGCCCGATGAAAACCGGCCGTTGGAACTGCTCAGCGAAGAAGAGCTCATCGAGCGGGCGTTGGCCGAGCGGCGGAAGCGGGCGAAGGAGGAAAAGTTTCGTATTGCTTCGCAAGATTCCAGCAAGCCTTGGACCGATTACACGGTGGCAAGCGCCCTTTCTGGCAAGACCTATCGCGTCGCCTTGCGCGGCGAAGAGCGGGGGCAGTCGTACTGCTCGTGCCCCGACTTCAAGACCAACACGCTGGGCACTTGCAAACATGTCTTGCACTTGCTGGAAAAAGTGCGGCGTCAGTTTCCCGCGGCCCAGCGCACAAGCCCTACCGCAATCGCGACACGTTCGTCCACGTCCTCTATGGCGAGGAAATGACGCTGCACCTGCGACTGCCCGACAAGCCCGACGAGGAGCTTGTCAAGCTCACCGGCGGTCTCACTGCCGGGCCGATCGAAGATACGCGGAAGCTGGTCGAGTTCCTCAGCCGCATGGAGCACGTCGGCCGCAGCGTAACCGTCTACCCGGACGCCGAAGAACTGATCCAGCGGCAGCTTTTCCAGGAGCGGATGTCCAATCGCATGAAGGCCATTCGCGCCAAGGCGGCCGATCATCCGCTGCGTACCAAACTGCTCAAGGTTCCACTGCTGCCCTATCAGCTTGAGGGCATCGCCTTTGCCGCGGGCACCGGCCGCGCGGTGCTGGCCGACGACATGGGACTGGGTAAGACGATCCAGGGCGTCGGCACGGCGGAGATGCTCGCCCGCGAAGCCGGCATAAGCAAGGTGCTGGTGGTCTGCCCGGCGTCGCTGAAATCCCAATGGCGGAACGAAATCCAGCGCTTCTGCGACCGCGGCGTGCAGCTTGTCGTGGGCGGGGCCGCGCAGCGGGCGACCGTCTACGAAAACGACGCCTTCTTCACCGTTTGCAACTACGAACAGGTGCTCCGCGACATCCTGGCCGTGGAGCGCGCCCATTGGGACCTGATCATCCTCGACGAAGGCCAGCGGATCAAGAACTGGCAGTCGAAGACCGCCCGGATGATCAAGGCCCTCAAGTCGCGCTACGCCCTGGTGCTCAGCGGCACTCCGCTGGAAAACCGGCTGGACGAGCTGCACAGCGTGATGCAGTTCGTCGATGACCGCCGCCTGCCGCCCGCCTTCCGCTTCTTCCACCGCCATCGCGTTGTGGACGAAAAGGGCAAGGTGTTGGGCTACAAGAACCTCGACCTCTTGCGCGAGCGGCTCCGCGGCATTCTGCTTCGCCGCACGCGCGATTCCGTCCTGCAGCAGCTCCCGCCGCGGACGACCGAGCTGGTCCGCATCCCGCCGACGGAAGAGCAGGCCGAGCTGCACAGCACGCACATGCGGATCGTCTCCATGATCACGCGGAAGCCGTACATCTCCGAGATGGACCTGCTGCGGCTGCAAAAGGCCCTTTTGATGTGCCGCATGACGGCCAACAGCACCGTCCTTGTTGACAAGCAGAAGCCTGGCTATTCGAGCAAACTGGCCTATCTGGAAGAGCTTTTGGACGGCCTCTTCCAGGAAACGGACCGCAAGGTGCTCTTGTTCTCCGAGTGGACGAAGATGCTCGACCTCATCGAGCCGCTCTTGAAGGCCCGCAAGCTCGATTACGTCCGCCTCGACGGTCAGGTGCCGCAGAAGGACCGGCAGGCGCTGGTGAACCGCTTCCGCGAGGATTGTAATTGTCGTCTTTTCATCACCACCAACGCCGGCTCGACGGGCCTGAACCTGCAAGCGGCCAACACGGTGATCAACGTCGATCTGCCCTGGAACCCCGCCGTGCTGGAGCAGCGGATCGCACGCGCGCACCGCATGGGCCAGCAGCAGCCGGTGCAGGTCTACATTCTGGTAACGGAGGAAACGATCGAGGAAGGGCTGCTGAACACGCTTTCGGCGAAGCATGACCTTGCCCTGGCCGCGCTCGATCCCGACTCGGACGTGACGCAGGTCGATCTGGTGAGCGGCATGGACGAACTGCGGAGCCGCCTCGAGGTGCTTTTCGGCGCGCAACCGGAGGCGCCGGTGGACGTGAGTCAGAAGCGCGAGGTGGCAGGGGCGCTGGCGTCTATCGAAACCGCGGCGACTGACGGCACGACGCCCGCAACTGTGGCCGTCGATGGCGAAAGCAGAGCCGCTGCTTCTCCCGAGCGCCGCGAGCGCGTGGCAGCCGCCGGCGGCGAGCTGTTGGGGGCCGTCTTCAACTTCCTCGGCGAGCTGGTGAACAAGGACGCCGCGCCACCGGCCGATGGCATAGTGAGCCAAGTCCGCAGCCGGTTGGACGAGTGCGTCGATCAAGACCCCAACGGCCGCCCGCGGCTGACGGTCACGCTACCCGACCGCACGGCGCTCGATTCGCTTGCGCAGACGTTGGCGCGGCTGCTAGTGGCGGGCGGAGAGCGAGGAAAGTGAGGCGGAAGTCGCTATCCGCCAATTGCGCACTGTGTTGCGACCATTGACGTAGGAGGGTATACTAGGAAGCTACCGTTTCGGTATTCTTAATCGGTCTACGGAGAGGCGGAAAGGTAGGTCGATTGTGATTCAGTTTAAGTGCCCTCATTGCCAGAAGGCGTTCGGCGTCGACGATTCTTACGCGGGCAAGAAACGCAAAGTGCTCATGCGGTCAACGGATAGTGGTGCCAAGCGCACCACCGGCCACCGCGAAGCCAGCGCCGCAACCCGCACAACCGAGACAGCCAGCCGCAGCCCGCGCTGTGGCTGCACAGATTGCAAGCCGTCCGGCATCGCCGAAGCACGAATCTCGGCCGACACCCGCGACCGCTTCGCACGCAGAGTATGTAGCACCCATACGATCAATTCCAGCGACCGCTGTGCAAGTCGCTCCTCAAACAACCGTGAACGTAGTGATGCCGTCCCGCTCGTCTTATAGTCTGGGCGTGGCCTCGCTTGTAGTCGCAATACTATCCTTCTTCGTTTGCTGGATGCCATACATCGGCCTGCTGCTGGGCGGACTAGGTTTGCTCCTCGGCGTCAGCGGCCTGATTATCGCGGTCGTTCGCAAGGGGGCAGGGATCGGCTATTCAATCGCGGGTAGCGCGGTCAGTGCAATAAGCCTTATACTGGGCCTTGCTTTCGCCGCTGCACTATCGTCCCTATTTGCCGGGATGAACAAGGGGATGCACGCTCAGGACACCACAGCACAAGCACAACCAGTCAGCAAATCCGATTCGACCGTTACCGGTCCGCAATCCATCGACTCGGGCGCTCCGGCAAGCAACACGGCGGCCGAACATGCGACAGGGAATCCGACCGCCACAACTCCCGTTCCTTCCGACGAGAAGAGCTTGATTGCTGCGGACAAGTACGGCGGAAAGCTGCACGACATTTACGTGAAGATCGACGGTGCAAGGACTGGCAAAGTCCCGCTCCACAGCAGCATGGGCGACGATGGCGAATCCGAGAAGACATTTCTTACGATTTGGCTGACGGTCCAGAACAAGAGCGACAGAAAGAAACTGGACTACCGAACGTGGGGACCAGATGCATCGTCAATCTTTGAAAGCGGCGTGAGTTTGAAGGATGACGCCGGCAATACCTACAAACGAGTCAACTTCGGTTTCAGCGAGAAGATCAAAGGGGCCGACGGCAGCGCTTCCGTCTATCCGGGGAAGGAGATTCGAGACGCTATAGTGTTCGAGTTGCCTATCGACAAGCTTGACTACGTTGAACCGGTTCTTCCCGGAAAAAATGTTGACGAAGAGGGTGAGTTGCGGTTCAGGATTCCCAAGGCAATGATCCGGGGAGCCAGCGAATCAAGGTGACGACGAGGACAGAGAATGATGATTGGACGCGCTCGGCGGTTTCCCCTTAACGAAGTTGGCCTATAATTAGCTGTCGTAAGTGGTAAGCTAATCCTAATCAATAATCAAGTGGAGAAAGGGAAAGTCCATGGCAATAAGTCGGCGCCGCTATCCGAAGGAGGAATTCGCGCGTCGTGGAAAGGAAATCTATGAGCGCGATGTCCGCGCAGGTAGAAGCGGGCAATCGCGGCAAGTATGTCGCCATCGATATCGAAACCGGCGCGTGGGAGATGGATGCCAGCGAGATGGCGGCAAATGAACGACTCCGCGAGCGGCTCCCCGATCCGCAGATTTGGATGCTGCGAGTTGGCTACCCGTATCTAAGGCGATTTGGCGCCGGTCTTACTCGGAGAACGGCGTGATTGAAGGAGTAGTGAATTCTGACCGCGAAGCGGTCATAACCATTCGCGTATGGGGCGAAAACGGTCGCGAGCAGGAATTCGTGGCGATCGTTGACACCGGCTTTACGGGGTCGTTGACTTTGCCTCCGGATGTCATCGAGCGATTGCGACTTGCGTGGATGGAAATGGGTGAAGCGGTTCTCGGCGACGGGAACGAGGTTGCCTTCGACGTTTACTCAGTCAACGTGCTTTGGGATGGAGAATTAATTTCAATCGCGGTTGATGAGTCCGATTCGGTGCCGCTCGTCGGCATGGAGTTGATGGAGGGATTTCATATTTCGATTGAAGACAAGGACGGTGGATCAGTTAAAATCGAGAAGATGGAGGGGCGGTAGTCGGCGGATTAGCGCAGGCCCTCGGGCACCTCCACTAGGTCCATCGCGCAGTCCGGCCCTGGCGCTTCGGCACCGCTGGTCATCGTTCCGGCGCGGCCGTCTTGCGGACCTGCTCGGTCAGTAGTTGTTGAAGATTGGCCAATTGCTTCGCGTTCGCCGAACCTTCGATGGCCCGCACGGCGATTTCCTGGATCTGGGCGTAGGACTTTTCCGCCTGCTGTTCCAACCGCGTGATCTGCTGGTCCTGTTCGGCGACAGTGTGCTCCAGGCCGGCAATTCTGGCCGCCAACACGTTCTTTTCGCCTTCCAATTGCCGCCGCAGAAGCTCTTGTGTGGCCTGGTGCTGCTGCTGAAGCCGCTCCGTCGCGCGGGCCTCGGCCTGATCGATGGCCGCCTGCAGGTCTTTGGCGAAACTTGCGACGCGGCCGCGCAATTCAGCCAGTTCCTGCTCGCGCGAAAGCAGGTCTTGTTCGCGCGAGCCCAGCGATTTCTCCCGTTCCGCCCACTGCCGATCGGCTTGCTCTCTCCGTTCCGCCAGCTCCTTCTGCAACTTGGCCAACTCGTCCGCGGCCTGATCGTGCGCGATTTGCTGATCGCGGGCAAACGCGTACTTGTATTCGTCCAGTTCCCGCTGCCGCCGCTTTTGCTCCGCGCCGTCGCGTTCCTTGATCTCCTGATCGTGCTGTTTTCGTTCGGCGTCCCATTGTTCGCGGATCGTTTCGATCTGGCGCTGCAACTCTTCTCTCTCGGACTGATAAGTCCGTTCCATCTCCTCCTGTTTGCGCTGCTGGGTCTCCAACATGGCCTGTAGCGTCGATGCGGTGCGCTGGATCTCGTAGATTTCCTTGAGCTCGGCCTCTTTGGCGTCGATGGCGCGGCGGATTTGGCCATACTTCGCGACCTCTTCCTCCAGCCGATCGGATAGCTGGCCAAGCGTTCGCGTGATCGTCGCTTTCAAATCGGAAATCGCGCGGACTGCGCCATCGCTTGACAGCGCGTCTGCAACGGCAACCGATTCGGTAGTCGACCTGGCCGCCGCGCGGTCTTCGGGCTTGGCCTCGGCCTCTTTGCGTTCCGCCACACTCTTCTCGGCCTCGGCGACGAGTTCGGCGACGGCTTGGCGCGATGGTCGTTTCTTCGCAGTTGCTCTTTCGGCCATTTTGCAGCTTTCCTCGGTCAAATAGAACAAGTAGGTGACCTGCGCAAAATGGTAGCAATGCGTTGAGGCAATGTCAAACCTCTGTCAGAGAATCGTCACGCCACTCTTCCGTCCGCCAGCCGAATGGTGCGGTCGGCGCTGGCGGCGATGGCGGGGTCGTGCGTGACCATGATGATCGTTAGCTCTTGGCGCTGGTTCAAGCCTCGCAAGATGCGGATGATCTCGCGGCCGCTTTCCTGGTCGAGATTGCCCGTCGGCTCGTCGGCCAGCAAGAGGTTGGGCCGGGCAATGAGCGAGCGGGCGATGGCGACGCGCTGCATCTCGCCGCCGGAAAGCTCGCTGGGGCGGTGCCGGAGGCGATGGTCCAGTCCCACCGTCGCCAGCAACTCGCGGGCGAGTTCCGCGAACTGCCGCCGCTGCCGCCAGTAGCTTAAGACGCCGTGCGTGATCATCAGCGGCGCGAGCACGTTCTCCAGCGTCGTCATCTCCGGCAAGAGATGATAGAATTGGAAGATCATTCCGAAGCGGCGGTTGCGGAGCCAGTCGCGGCGGTGCGAGGGCAGATTGTCGATCCGCCCGCCGTCGAAGTGGATCTCGCCTTTGTCGGGCACGTCCAGCGTGCCCAGCAGGTGCAAGAGCGTCGTCTTGCCGCAGCCGCTCTGGCCGACGACGGCCAGAAATTCGCCTTGCCGCACCGCCAGGCCGACGCCGCGAAGCACGGGCACTTCCACCGGCCCCTTGCGATAGGCCTTGTGCAGGTCTTTCGCCACGAGAATGGACGCGGAAGGAGAATGCTGGCGGGCGGGAACGGCGAATGTGGCCGGCGCTACGGAAGCGGTAAATGAAGTGGCGAGATTACTCATAGCGCAGCGCCTCCACGGGGTGCAGCCGGGCGGCGCGGAGGGCCGGCAAGACGCTTGCCAGCACCGCGATGCCCAACGCCCCGGCGACGATCCAAACGGCCGTCTCCGGGTAGACGATCGTCGGAATCTTGTACAAGTAGTAGATTTCCGGATTGAACAGCGGCCGGCCGGTGAGCCAGCCGACGAAGTCGGCAATCTGGTTGATGTAATGTACGAAGCTCAGGCCGATCAGCAGGCCCACGCCGGAGCCGACCAGCCCCAGCGAAAGTCCGTAAGTAAGGAAGATGCCCATCACGCCGCGGCCGGATGCCCCCAGCGACTTGAGGATGCCGATGTCGCGGGTCTTCTCCACGACGATCATGAAGAAGATCGCCAGGATGCCGAAGCCGGCCACGGCGATGATCAGAAAAAGCAGGATATTGAGGATCGCGGTTTCCATTTGCACGGCGGCCAAGAGCGCGCCCTGCTTGTCGCGCCATGTCTCGACGTGATAGAAGCCGGGCGGAAACACGTCCGTGGCGGCGCGGAGCTTGTCGCGGACGGCATTGCCGTCCGCGCCCGGCCGCAGCTTGATCTCGATGGCGTTGACGTAGCCCACGCCCGTGTCGCTGTCGAACATGCCGCGCTGTCTCTGCAATTCCTTGATGGGCATGAACACGAAGAGCTGGTCATATTCGAGCATTTTGCTCTCGTAGAAATCGACCACGGTATAATTCGCGTTGGTAAAGGCGGGCGGCGCTGGCGTTGGGAAAGCTGAGCTTCACGTCATCGCCCGGCAGAACGCGAAAATGCTCAGCGCCGTCTTTGGTCCGGAAGCTGGCCTGCGCGATACCCAGCACGACGCCGGGAGAAGTTTGCTTGGCCATATCGAACTCCTTGGCTGGCGGAGTAATACCGCGTTGGGCGAAGGGGTCATTTGCAGGTGTCGCCGGGTCGGCGGGACTAATGGCGGCCTCGCCCGGGGACGCAGGGGGATTCGTGCCGGGAAGCGCGGCGTGGTCCCGGCGGAAGCGGCGTATTGTACGAGTTCCGCAACATGGCTTTCTCGGCGGCCAGTTCCTGCGCAACCTTGCGGCGATGTGTCCAGCCGGCCTCGCGCATCGCCTCCCTCGGCCGCGAAGCGCCTTCGGCCAAGTGGTCGTAGCAGTCGTAACCGTCAGGTCGTAGATCGAAGCTCATCGCACGGCGGTTTTCCGGATGCTGCAGGTATTTGGCGAAATCGCTCACCCGGGACTGAGACTTTTCGTCGATGCCGATGACGTTCACCTGGCTGGTTACCCAGGTGCCGTGCCAGCGATAGGAAAGCATCGCCGGGACGAAACAGATGGGCGTCATCTCCTGAATGTCGTCGCCCGCGATGCGGCGGATCTGGTCCATGTGCTTGTCTGGATCGGGCATGCCCCCCATGCTGGAGCTTTCCAGCACGACATCGCAGATGATGCCCTTGATGCGGTCTTGCATGTCGCGGCTGAAGCCGGCCATGACGCTGTTGACGATGATCATCGTCGCCACGCCCAGCATGACGCTGATGATCGAGGCGAAGGCGATGTAGCGCGTGCGGAGGTAACGCCAGCAAAGGAGGAGTTTGTACATGGGAAGTCTTTAGGTCTTAGGTCTTGGGTCTTAGGTCTTAGTCGTTAGGGTTGTACTCCTAAGTCCCAAGACATAAGACCTAAGTTCCTGTCATTCCGCTTCCGGTCTAAGCAGAGGGAAGAGTATCACGTCTCGTATCGTCTGCGTGTTGGTCAGCAGCATTACCAGGCGGTCGATGCCGATGCCCAGTCCGCCAGCGGGCGGCATTCCGTGCCGCATGGCGCGGATGAAGTCGCGGTCCATCTTGGCCATCGATTCTTCCTCGGGCAGCCCGGCAAGCTGCTGGCTGAAAAGCTGCTCCTGCAAATCGGGGTCGTTCAGCTCGGTATAGGCGTTGGCTAGCTCCATGCCTTGAACGAAAAGCTCGAACCGCTCGGCGATCGCCGGGTTCGCGGCCTTTCGCTTCGTCAGCGGGCAAAGGCTCGCGGGCCAGTCGATTACGAAGGTCGGCGCGATGAGGGCGTCTTCCACCTTGGCCTCGAAGACCGCGCTCTTGAGCACGTCGGGATGGCGGTTGGCCGTCTCAAAGCCCAACTTCGCGGCCAGCGCGGCAATCGCTTTTGAATCGTCAGGTTCAAACCCGGCGTGTTCGCGGATCAGCTCGTCGTAGGTCTTGCGGGCGAAAGGCGGGGTAAAGTCGATCTGCTTGTCGCCCCATTGCAGGACAAGCGGCTGGCCGGTCGCTTCAATCGCGGCCACAATCAGCTTCTCCGTCAGGTCCATCATCGAGCGATAGTCGCCGTAGGCCTGGTAGAGCTCCAGCATTGTGAATTCTGGATTGTGCCGGCCGTCGATGCCTTCGTTGCGATAGACGCGGCCCAACTCGTAGACCCGCTCGATGCCACCGACCAAGAGCCGCTTGAGGTGCAGCTCTAAGGCGATGCGGAGATAGAGGTCGATGTCCAGGGAGTTGTGGTGGGTGATGAACGGCCGCGCGGCGGCGCCGCCCGCGATGGCGTGCAGCGTCGGCCCTTCGACCTCGACAAATCTTTCGCCGGCCAACGTCGTGCGAATCGACTGCACGATCTTTATCCGCCGCAGGAAGCGCTCCCATTGGCCTTCCGTGTGGATCAGGTCGAGGTAGCGCATCCGCTGCCGCAGCTCGGGGTCGGCCAGCCCCTTATGCTTCTCCGGCGGCGTCTCAATGCTCTTGCAGAGAAAATGGAGGTCCGTGGCGAAGATGGTCAGCTCGCCGACGTTGGTCCGCTTCAGCTCGCCGTCGATGCCGATCAGGTCGCCGAGATCGAACTGCTTGGCAAGCTCCCAGTTCTTTTCACCGACCTGGTTCATGCCGATAGCGACCTGGATGCGGCCGGTCCAGTCATGCAATTCGAGGAAACGGAGCTTGCCCTGTCCTCGTTGCAGGACGATCCGCCCTGCCGCGCGGACCGTCGGGCCGTGAAGTTGCGGCGGTTTGCCCGGCTCGGCTGGCGGCTCGGCGACGATTTCGCCCTCTCGGGCGCGAATCGCGGCGATTGGGCTGTGGTTGTCGAAGCGCTGCCCCCAGGGGTCGATGCCGAGTTCCTGTATTCTGCGCAGCTTGACGCGCCGCGCCGCCTCCAGGGCCGCCGCGCCGTGCTGCGCTTCATCGGGTTCGTTTTCGCTCATGGTTCTGTGGGGTTTGGAAGCATGGAAAAACGACCTTGGACCGAGCGGCAGCCCGACCTTGGGGTTTGGCAGGGTGGCGAGATTGTAATGGAAAGACAATCTGGGTCAATGTCAAGTTCGTTAACCCAAAAACGCCCCGGCAAGATCGAGCTGAAATGGTCGTGGATTGAGCGCCGCTTCAACGGCAGTTGGCGCGAAGGGGGATGAAGACCGTTTCGGCGACCTCTCCATCCGCTTGGCAGAGAACGAAATCCGCGGGGCATTTACCACGGACATGAGGATCGAAGATCAATCCCATCACGCCCGCGCGGCCGATGACGGGGAAGTCCGCGTCGTCCGCAGCCGGCGGCGCGGAGTCGCGCATCTTCCGCGCAACTGACAATTGACTTTTGAGGTCTCACCCGAATGGCAGACCAGAATGGCGCTCTGCAGCCAACGGATTATCAACCGGCCCGGCTCCTATTATTATCGCTTGCCACTCAAAGGGATTATTCACTCATCGCGTCGGCGTAAAATCGTGAAAATCAAACCACCTTGTGCGTTCGTCGGTCCACAGTGTTCAAAGGATCATTCGACGTTTTCGACTTTGCGCAAAGTCACCTCGGATCAGAATTTTCCCTTCGCTGTAAAAAAATCAGCGCGGGCTGCCGCCACACAGCTTAACTGCTTTTGATTACACGAGTTATGACGGACGATAACACGAGTTATATCGGTTTTTCCACTCGGGCACGCTGAAACCTTCCGACAAAGTGCTGGCCGAATCGGCAAACCCCTTTATATTGAATGTTGGTGCTTAAAAGGCGCGGCCCGCGTCGGGGGAGAATTGTTTCGGCGGGAAATGCGCTTTGGCCATTGATCCTAGGAGCCTCATCGAATGGGGGTAGTGGCTCAAAACCGTGGTCAGCTTCCGCGCGAAGCCCAAGCGGCTTACGCGCAAGGCGACTACCGCCGCGCCGAGGAGCTGTTTCGCACGCTGTGTCGCCAACAGCGCTACGAGTCGGCCTGGCGGCTGGAATTGGCTTCAGTCTTGATCGCCATGGTCGAATTCGCTGAGGCGGAGAGACTCTTGGAGGAGGCAATCGCCTTGTCAGGCGGCAACACGGCCGTCGCGCGCATGGTTGCCCTGGCGTACTTCCGCATGCTGCGTTACGAGGACGCTAAACGGCTTTTGGAGCCGGCCGCCGCGGCCGGCAACGAGGAAAGTCTTCTGGGACTGGTGCAGGTTTTGGAACGGGAAGGCTGCTATGAAGAAGCCGCAGTGTGGGTAGAGCGGGCCCTGAAAGGCCGCTCGCCCGACCGGGAGTTCCGATATCTCGAGGCCCTCGTGCTGAGCCGCCAAGACAAGAACGACGAAGCCGAGACGCGGTTGCGCGCCCTGGTCGAGCCTTCCGCCGCGATGCCGGTCGAGGTCCGCTACAAGGCCGCTTATCTGCTGGCGGGAATCCTCGATCGTTCGGAGCGTTACGCCGAGGCGGCCTCGGTCTTGGGGAAGGTGAAGCGAGAAGTGGCCGACTTCCCGGTTACCAAGGACCTGCACAAACAGCAACGACTGCGGACGACCCGATTCCGGGAATTGGCGGCGAACGTGCGTCCCGACGAACTCCGCCGCTGGCGCGAGGAGATGGCCGGCGATGTCGCCCGGTTTTCGCCCGGCGGCACTGATGGGCCACCCCCGCAGCGGAACCACTTTGCTGGAGCACCGCTTGGAACGCTACGAGGGCGTAGCCGCCTTGGAGGAGACCAACGCATTCGACGGCGGGGCGCTGGGCGCGGCCGGATTCAAACGCGACGAACATTTCGCGGCGTTCAATTCCCGCGCTACCGAACGCGTGAGGGACGCCCGCCGCCGTTACGCGCAGGCCGCCGCCACGTTGCACGGGGCGCCCTTGCTCCCGGAGAGCTTGGTAATCGACAAGAACCCTGCGCAACTGATGCAGCTTGCCTTGTGGCTGCGGGTCTTTCCCGAGTTGCGGCTCTTGGTGGCCGTGCGCGACCCGCGGGACGTGGTGATCAGCAGCTACTTT
Organism: uncultured Planctomycetia bacterium; assembly: GCA_963780045.1. Lineage (GTDB taxonomy): Bacteria > Planctomycetota > Planctomycetia > Pirellulales > Thermoguttaceae > JANXQG01. The sequence continues at coordinate 1,918,280 of CAVZZZ010000001.1, forward strand.
CTGTATCTGCCTCCCAATCCGGCCAGCGTCCAGTTCCTCGACTGGGAGAAGACGGCCTACCATTATGCCGAGTTCATGGGCTTGTGGCTGAAGATGCGGGAGTTTCTGCCGGCGGACGGCTGGCTGGAATGCCGCTACGAAGACATGGTCGCTAGTCCCGATGCCGAGACCGCGCGGGTCGCGGCGTTCCTCGACATCGCGGGCAAGGAGAAGGAATCCGGCACGCCCTCGGCCACCGTCCACTCGCCCAACTACGCAACGGCAACACGGCCGGTGCATTCGAAGTCCGTGGCCCGCTGGCAACATTACGCCGAACATCTGAAATCGGGCGCAAAAGTTTCTGGAACCATTCATCACTGTATTTGGCTATCAAGCCTGTTAACTAACCACTGAGCAACCCTATCTACTGATCGAAGGGAGTTTTGTCATGAAGGTCAATCTGAAGCGTATTCTCCGTGTTTTCCGCAAGCTCCTTATGGCGGGAGGAATCGCCGCCGCGGCCTTGGGAGGGGGTACGGGCCAAGCCGCTCTGATGCTCTCTAACGGTAATTTCGCTTCACCGGGCATCGGCAACGGAAACTACGGCTCTTACTTCAACGGCGGCAACGTCACTAGTTGGAATGCGCATAACTTGTATCCCGGGGGAGGTTCCAACGGCAACCTCAATCTGATGACGGAAGGCTGTCAGTCCACGGGCGGGCTGTCGAGCGGCCAATATGTCTTGGCGCAGCGCGCGGTCCGATCCAGTCGCGGTTTTCTCCGGAGGGGTGGGAAACGCGCTTAACCCAGCGTCAAACCCTAACACGAATGTAATCGGGACACCATCAAACGGCCTGTATATTGACCAGACCATTGGCACCTTGGACGCGACGGACCTCACCCAGACCTTTTCGCTTTCTGCCGAACTGCTCCGGGCCTTTGGACCAACCAACATCTATTACGGTGCATCTCCTCCGACCTGGGCCGGAGCGGGCATCACCATCGGCTTTGTCAATGGCAACACGGGCACTATCCTCGCGCAGAAAACCATCAGCTACACCCAAAGCTATCCGGCATCGGATACGACAACGACGTTCAGTGCCTCGGATGCGGTGACGTGGAACGCCGCGGGAAGCGGCTTGGCGGTCGGCACGCCGATCAACGTCGTCGTCGGCTTCCGGCTCAATCCGGGGCTCGGCAATAGTCCCGATTACAATACGGTGGCAGTCGATAATCTGGTACTAACCAGTTCCGCGGGCACCAGCTACCCGAGCCTGACCTGGACCGGCACGAGCGCGACTTCCCCCACACAATGGAGCACAAACGGGAGCGTGCTCAATTGGTCGAACAGCGGCACGGCCTCCGCCTACACGGATGGCGCGCTGGTGACTTTCAACGATTCCGTTGGCACCGGCTCGACTACGGTGGCGATCTCCGCGGCCGATGTGAACCCTACGGGAGTCATATTCAACAACTCTGCAAAGAGCTATACCCTGCAAGGACCTTACGCCATCGCGGGCGGGGCCTATCTCACCGTGTCGGGCGGGGGTTTGGTCACTGTTACCAACAGCAATTCGTACGCGGGAGGCACGAACATCAGCAGCGGTTCGCTGCAAGTCGGCAACGGCGGCAATAGCGGCAGCATCGGCAGCGGCGATATCGTCGTCAACGGCGCTTTGATCTTTAGCCGCTCCGACAGCGTGACTACGCTTAGCACCATTACCGGCAGCGGCAGCGTGACCCAGCACGGCCCCGGCCTGCTCGTCCTCGCGGGCATTAACGACTACACCGGCGTTACCAACGTCAGCGGCGGCACGTTGCAGATCGGCAACGGCGACAGCGCGACGTTGGCCAGCAGCGGCGTGCTCTTGAGCAACTCCGGCGCACTTGCCTTCAACCACTCCACAATCGCGAACTACGGCGGGGCAATCACTGGCGTCGGCTCGGTAATCAAATCCGGTCCCGGCACGCTCACGCTCGCCGGCGCCAATAATTACAGCAACGGCACAACCGTCAATGCAGGCACGCTCGTCCTCGGCGGTCTCAGTACGTACGGCGGGCCCACGACTGTCAACAGCGGCTATTTGTACGCCAACAGCCCACTGATCGGGCCCGCGACTGTCAACGGTGGCAGTTTATACGCCAACAGTTCGCTGAACGGCACGGTGGCCGTCAATAATGGCGGGGTCCTGGGCGGCAGCGGCACGGCCGGGGCCGTCAGCGTGGCTTCCGGCGGCGGCATCGAGGGTGGCGAGAACGGCGTCGGAACGCTGACCTTGACCAGTCTGGCTTACTCCGGCAGTGGCACGTTTCTGACCAACGGCTATGCAAACTATCCCGCCAGTGGCGGCGTCGCTCCGCTGAACGTCAGTGCCAGCGGCGGGCTGAATGCCGGCGCCGGAACCGTAACGATCAACCTTGGCGGACCGATCGCCACCAGCAGCGGCACATACGAGCTGATCCAATACTCTGGCGCAATCGGCGGCGCCGGTTCGGCCGCCTTTACTCTCGGCGCCGCGCCCAACATCTCCGGAAGGTGCGCTCTGACGTACAATCTGGTGAACAATGCAGGCGCCATCGGCGTGAACGTGAGCCTGACCCCCGTGATCTGGACCGGCGCCTCGTCGTCGGAATGGTACGCCACCGATACGCTCCCGGCGCCCGGGAATTGGACGTTCAGCGGCGGCACCACGAATTTCCTCCCCAACGACATTGTGCAGTTCGACAACAGCACACCTTCAGGCGCCTCGGTGGACATCAGCAATGGCGACGTCTTGCCGGCCGGCGTACTGGTCAACAGCGATACCAATCACCCGTACTCCTTCACGGGCAGCAACGGCATCGCCAGCAGCGCCAGCCTGACCAAGGCCGGCCCGGGCACGCTGACGATATCGAACCCCAATAGCTACAGCGGCGGCACGACGATCAACGGGGGCAACTTGACGATTACGAATGCCAATGTCGGCCTCCCCGGCGGAACGGTTACCGTCAAGGCCGGCGGCAGCATCCTTTTCGCGCAGAACGGCGAAGCGAATCGGAGTTTAAGCGGCAACAACTTTTACATCGCGGGCACCGGCGACGTAGGAGAGGGGGCGCTGGCCGTATTGGCGCATTGGCGGTGGCCCCTCCGATGTCCAAATCGGCAACCTCACTCTAACGGCGGACGCAACGATCGCCGCATACGACGGGGGCGGCTTGAATAGCGGGATCCACTACGGTGAAGGCATGAACGGAACAGCATTGAACTTGAATGGCCATACGCTTACGTTTTTGGGTAGTTCTAACTGTGAGGAGGCGATATTCGCATCGAATTACATCACCGGCCAGGGCACCATCTCGGTGCAGAGCGGCAGCAATTTCCGGCTCAATGGCGTCTCGCAAAACTGGACCAGCGGGGTCCTCATCATCAATCCGGGCGCAGCAGTTTGCCACTTACGGCAACAGTTCATTCGCTGCGCCGGTGGTTATCAACGACGGTACTTTGGCTTGCGTCGCTAACGGCGGGCTTACTTTGACAGGACCGGTTACACTGGCGGGCGACACTACGCTGACTACCGGCTATCTTGGGTTTGGCGGCGGCACCGGGATAACGCTGGCCGGCAATGTTTCCGGAAGCGGCGGACTGACGGCGCTGGGCGGCGCGAACGTCCTGTCCGGTTCTAATACGTACACCGGGGATACCACCGTCAGCGCTGGGTCGCTGACGCTGCTGAACGCCAACGCCCTGCAAGGCAGCAGCTTGCTGGCGAACATCGGCGCGCTGATTATTCTCGATTCTTCCGTCAGTACGCACGCCTTCACTTTCGGCGGCCTTGGCGGCAGCCTGAACCTGCCCTTGACGGACGACGGCGGCAATCCGGTGGCCTTGAGCGTCGGCAACAACAACAATTCCACTCTCTACTTGGGCGCTTTGAGCGGCGGCGGCAGCCTGAGAAAGATCGGCAATGGAGCGTTGACGCTCTGGGGCGCGAACACTTACACCGGCGGGACGACGGTCAACGCCGGCGCGCTGAATATCAACGGTTCGCTCACCGGCGCAGTGGCGGTCCATGGCGGGGTTCTGGGTGGCAGCGGAACGGCGGGCGCCGTCAGCGTGTCCGCCGGCGGCGGCGTCCAAGGCGGCTATGCAGGCGTCGGAACGTTGACGCTGGCCAGCCTCGACTATAGCGGTGCCGGCGTGCTGAACATCGTGCCGGCGCCGGGCAGCGTGCCCGTGATTGTCAGCGGCAGCAACAGCCTGACCGTCGGCGGCGGCGCTGGCTCGGTGGCCGTGAACGTCGTCGCACCGCCGGTGACAAGCGGCACATTACCAGTGCTCCGTTACTCCGGCGCCATCCAGGGGACCGGTTTCTCCGCGTTCTCCCTCGGCGCCACGCCCGCCGGTCGCTGCGTGACCTACGGCGGCCTGGTGAACAACCCGGGCGAAATCGACCTGAACGTCGTCGTGACTCCGGTGGTCTGGACCGGCAGTTCCTCGACCGAGTGGTACGCCACCGACACGCTCCCAGCGCCGGGCAACTGGAAGTTCAGCGGCGGCACCACGAACTTCCAACCCACCGACATCGTGCAGTTCGACAACAGCACCGCCGCGGGCGGCACGGTGGACATCAGCAACGGCGACGTCTTGCCGGCTGCGGTGGTATTCAACAATGATGCCTCGCACCCCTACACCATAACAGGCGTCAACGGCATCGGCGGCACGGCGCGGGTTGTCGTGGATGGTCCCGGCATCGTGACGATGACCGCCAGCAATAGTTACACGGGCGGCGCGTTAATCAGCGGCGGCACGCTGCAGGTCGGCAACGCCGCCACCAACGGCACGATCGGCAGCGGGCCGTACGATATCGCCGCCGGCCGGCTCTACCTGAATTACGCCACGGCGGTTCCTGCGGGGACCTTCACCTGGTCGAACGACATAGCGGGTGCCGGAACCCTGGAGCTGAACTCGGCGCAGGCAGTCAACGGGACAGCCCAATGGGGACAGAGCACGCCTTCTAGCACGCTCTTCGGCCCCGGCTTTACGGGGACGCTCCAGGTCGACAACGGACGTATCAATTCGTCACCAGTCGGCCTGGGCGGCGCAAGCAACATCATCATTAACGCCAACGCCCAGTTCCTGGCCTGGACGGGCACATATAGCCAGTCGATCACCATCGCCGGCAACGGTTGGGGTGAAACCGGCTTTCCCGGTGCCCTGCGGGCTGCGGGCGGGGCCGTTACGACCTGGACGGGTCCGATCACGCTTTCCGCGAACGCGGGAATCGAGGCACAGAACGGCTCCAATGTCACCCTGACCGGCCCCGTGACCGGCAACTACCAGGTGGAGTTCGAGTCGGCCGGCCCCGGCACGATCAATCTCGCGCCGAGCGGAACTGCGCAGAACTCCTACGGGTCCACTCAGGTCGACAGCGGCGCCACCGTCATCGCCGGCAACCAGTATGCCTTCAGCACGGGCGGACTGCTGATGAACGGCGGAGTAGTGGAGACCAACGGCTTCAATTTCAGTTTCGCCAACCTCTCGGGCGGGAGCGGCACGATCGGCAATTACAGCAGCGCCGCCGCCTCGACGATCACTGTCGGCGCCGACAATACCAGCACGATGTACGCCGGCGCGCTGCTCGACGGCGGCAGCATGAGCTTGGCCCTCACCAAGACCGGCTCGGGGATGTTGACGCTCGCCGGCTATAACACCTACAGCGGCGCCACCAAGGTCAACGGCGGCACGCTGCAAGTCGACAACGGCAATGCCATCCCCTACGGCCCAGGCGCGGGCGACGTGACGGTCGCTTCGCCGGGCGTGCTCGACGTGGCCGGCTACGCCGTGAACGTCAACGGCCTGCGCGGCAACGGCACTGTGGACGACTCGGTCGGCGGCGGCATGTTCGTCGTCGGCAATAACGATGACACGACCAGCTTTTCCGGCACGATCCAGAATAGCAACTCGACCGCCGGAGTGCTGTCGCTGACCGTTGTCGGCGGTGCGCTGACACTTACGGGCACGAACACCTATCTCGGCGGCACGACTGTCGAATCCGCCACGTTGATCGTGACCAACAGCAAGGCGATTTACGACGGGACTAACCTGTCCGTCGGTACGGATTTGGGCGCGTTCGGCACGGTGGTTCCAGCGAGCGCGGCAACGGCCTCGACCACAGTGCCGGAACCGGGCACGCTGGCGCTGGTGGCTGCTTTGCTCGGCAGCGCGGCGATTTATCGGCGGGGCGGGCACGGGGCACCCGCGAAGCAGGGTCCGGTACGAGTGGTCGGCTTGCGGGCCCGGCGCACGTACACAGCACGCCCTGCGTGAAGCCGACTCTTGGCGAGGCGATCGCCGACGGGTCGAGCTTGACCGTCGGCGACGCTTCGCGCCTATCCCGGATTATTCATAAGGCACTGGCGGCGGGCTGAGCGCTGCGGCCGGCATTTACTACGGGATGTCGTGGGCAGGCGGCGGTGGAACAGGGTCAGTTGGCCCCCTTTGCTTCCCCTCGGCGAGGCATATCAGCGCCTGGTCAATGCCCTGACCGGCCTCCAGCATTTAACGGTTGCCGATTTAAGCTCGCGGAATGCCGCGAACTTGAACAGTCTTCTCTATGTGGTACTCGGAGACCCGGCCCTCCAACCTTTGCCAAAAACGACGCCGCATATCGCGGTTTTGAGTCCCGCTCGGATCACCGGCCTCGTACGGTAGCCTGCTAACGGCAAAACCCAGACGCCGACCATTCTCCCGCGCAGCGACGGCGAAGCCGTCGTTAAACGGGAAGATGGTGGGACTCGTTTCACTCGGCCCGCCCTCCATGACCGTCTTGTGTCTTTCCGGATCGCATCTAAGAAGCAAAAGCCGAAGCGACTACCGTATACCGCAACAGCTCTCTTTTCTATTCCAAGCGCGTTATATTCGGCCGGATTCGCCGCTATTGGTAAGTCGCCATGGCGCCTAGCCCCCGCGGCAGAAATCCCCGTTTCGCCCGATTTTCGCGCATGTCTTGCCGCGGTATCCTTTATCTCTAGCTTGGAGGACCTCTTATGCGTTTGTTCACCGCAAACCTCTTGATTTTGGCTGTTTCGCTCCCAGTCGCCGCCTCGTCTCGTGCGGCCGACCAGCCACTGGCCGAGAAATATCTGCTCGAAGGGCGACTCGCCAAAGGGGCAGCCGATCTGGCGAAACGCCTGCAAGACCGGCCCCACGACGATGATGCCCGATTCGGCCTTGGCGTCATCCAGTTTTTGCAGACGTTCGAGCACCTGGGGCAAAGCCTGTACCGCTATGGCCTCCGCACCGAGCGGCCGTTCATGCTTGCCCCGCAGATTCACGAGCTGTTGCCGCAGAACCCGGACCCGGAAAAGATCGACTACGCCGCCGCGCGGAAGATCGTCCAGACCTTCGTCGACGACCTCGATCGCGCCGAGGCCACGCTGGCGAAAATCGAAGACGAGAACGTGAAGCTGCGGCTGCACGTCGGGCGCATCAAGCTCGACCTGACCGGACTGAAAAAACCGGTCAATGCCGCCTTCATCTTACGGCAGATCGGCCCGCCGCCGGGGTTCACGGACGATCAATTGCAGGAGCTGCTCATTGCCTTCGACCGCGGCGACGTCTGCTGGTTCCGCGGGTACTGCCATTTCCTGGCGGCCTGGGGCGAGGTGCTCCTGGCGGTTGACGGGAAGCAATTCTTCGATTGTTCCGCGCATTGGGCGTTTGAAGACCCGGATACGCCCTACAGGTTCCTGGCCGAGGACCGCTCCTCAATGGATGCAAACCGAGCCTGGTGGTCCGACAACAAGCGTCTTTCCGACATTATCGCGACGATCCATCTCGCGCTGCGGCTGCCGATGAAAGAGCCCCAGCGGATGAAAACGGCGCACGGGCATCTGCTGTCGATGTGCAAGATGGGCAAGGAAATGTGGAAACACTACCTGGCGGAGACCGGCGACGACCACAAGTGGATTCCCAATCCGCGGCAGAAGAGCGTGATCGGCGTCGTCGTGACGCAGGGGATGGTCGATGCCTGGCTGGCAACGCTCGATGAGGCTGAGCTGGTTTTGGAAGGCAAGCGGTTGATTCCTTTCTGGCGCGGGCAGGACGCCGACCTGGGCGTGAACCTCAAGCGGGTCTTCTACGAGCCGCGCGAGATCGACATCCCGCTTTGGTTCCAAGGAACGGCTGCGACGCCGTATCTCGAACACGGTCCGCTAACCGACTTCGCCCGTCCCGAGACGTGGGGGCGGATCGACCGGGCATTCGGCGGTTTCAACTTCATCGGCTTTGGATTCTGGTTCAACTGATTTCGCTCTTAGGGTTCGACACGCCGCAGGTAGAGCCAGGTGCCGAAGCCGAAGCTGGGAAGTGCAACGGCGAGAGAAATGCACACGTAACAAATCTTTATGACTCGGTCGATTTCCGGGTTCCCTCGACCGATCCCTTGCACGAGATAAGTCACGTACGCAATGAGGCTGATAACAATCAGAGGTACCACTAGGCCTGCAGCGACACAGAAGGTGGGGCTGCGGAGGATCGTGGAGAAAAACCAGGCCACGCAGAAGAATACGAGGCCCGTTATCGCGATGTGCATTATGATAAGGGGCACCTCGGAAAGTTCAGGCTGGTCGCCCAATGCCCGACTTGCCGATGCCGAATGTGCCCCAAATGATGAGCGGATTGATGGTCCAGATTACGGCGGCAATGGCCAACACCAGCAAGAGTTTGCCGGCGAGAATCTTCCGCCGCGTCAGCGGCAAGTACACTTGAAACTCCGCCGAGCGGTCGGCGCGCTCGCCGGCAATGGCGTTTCCGCCGATCAAGGCGAGCGCAACTTGCGAAATCGCCAAGACTGTAAAAGCTTGCAATGACGAGTATCTTCCAGGCAGTGCCTCGCGAACTTCAAGTCGCCACGGGAGAGCCTGCGGATTACTAAACCAGTGCCACTGTATCACACATGGCATAAAGTCCAAAGAGGTGCGGCACGACCAGCATCACGAGCAAGGCTATAACGATCACGCGGTTTTGGCGGTATTCTTTCCAAAAAAGCCAGTTCATACGGCGCTCCTTTGTCCTTTGACGTAGTCCTTGAAGAGCTCTTCCAGGTCCAAATCGTGTACTTCCACGCATTCGGCGTATTCCAACGCGCGGACCTGCCGCTCCTTTTCCGGCGAGAAGTCGCGGATCGTGGCCAGCCATTGCCGGCCGCGGATGCTGTGCCAGAGGGTCCCTTCGGGCTGCTTTTCCGGCCGCGAGCCGTCGCGGAGCGTGACGGAAACGCGCTTCGTCGTAGCCAACAACTGATCGACGTCTCCTTCCACCAGGACCTGCCCTTCGTAGAGGATCGCCAGGCGGTCGGCCAGGCGGCGGACATCGTCCAACATGTGGCTGGAGATGACCACCGTATGGCCCCGGTCGCAAATGGATTGAAGCACGCCATCGAGGAATTCCTCGCGGGCAATGGGGTCTAGCCCGGCAAGCGGTTCGTCCAAAAGGAGCAATTCCGGCTCGTGCGAGACGGCCAGCACCAGCGCGAGTTTCACGAGCGTCCCTTTGGAAAGATGCCGGACCTTCTTCCGCGGATCGAGTGCGAAGCGATCGAGCATGTCCCGGCAGATCGCCTCGTTCCAGGTCGGATAGCACGAACAGCAGAAACCGATCACTTCGCCGACGCGCATCCAGCGGTAAATGTGATGCGTTTCGGGCACGTAGCCGACCTTTTGTTTTACGAGCGTGGGGTTGTCGCGGACGTCGATTCCCAGCACGCGGGCCTCGCCGGCGGTCGGCGCGAGCGTGGCCATCAACATCCGCAGGGTCGTGCTCTTGCCGGCGCCGTTGGGGCCCAAGAGGCCGAAGGCGCAGCCGCGAGGGATGCTAAGACTCAGGTTCTTCACCGCCACGGAGCGGCCGAACTGCTTGGTCAGGCCGCGGATTTCAATGGCCGGATCGCTGGGGACTGTCCCGATTTTCGTGTCAGCGAAAATGGGACTGTCCCCTTGAACGCCGACGTTGGGAGGGAGGGCCGGATCGCTGGGAGGGACGTTACTCATGGCGTTTCTCCACCGCTCTTTTTTCGTCTGGGGAATTGTGCGATTTGCTCGTTTCTGCCAGCGCGGTCTGGAAGATTTCGCGGATTTGCCTGGCTCTCATCCCGGCGGCGAGGCTGGCGCGGATTGCTTCGTCGAATGAGCGGCGGATGCCGTTGCCGGCGCTGAGTTGGGCGGAAGCAGTCCCTTGCTCGGAGACAAAAAGCCCGCGTCCGCGCTGGCTGTAGATCAGCCCCTCGCGTTCCAATTCGTCGTAGGCCCGCTGGACGGTGTTGGGGTTGACCTGGATCTCGACGGCCATCGCGCGGAGCGACGGCAGCGCCTCGCCCGGCCGATAGATGCCGGCCGCCACCGCCGCGCGGACTTCCTCGGCGATTTGGCGGAAGATCGGCACGTGGCTGCGGGGGTCGATTCTCATGCCAACTACCTTTGTGACTTAGGACACTAATGCAGTATAGCAGAAAAGGCCGAGCATGGCAAGGGGTCCGAGGGAAAAAACCTGAGAGATTCGTGGCTGGCCCTATCTAAAGCGCCATGCCGCCGGAGACCTCGATGCGCTGGCCGTTGATCCAGCGATTGTCACCGGAAAGCAAGGCAGCGATCATTGGGCCGATGTCGTCGGGCTGACCGGTCCGGCCGAGGGCGGTCATTTCGGCCACGCGGCGGCTGATCTCTTGGTCTTACCAGATCTTGACCCGCTTTTCTGGCGCGAGCCACATCTTGTCCGTGGGCTTTACGTCGAATGCTTCGTAAAAGCCCGGCACGTTGCGCGGCACGCCATTGGCGCGATACTCGCTGGGCGAGTGGGGATCGGTCACCAGCCGGTTCTTCAAGTCAGCCTCGCGGTGCATCCGCCGCCAGACCTGCGCCCAGCCGACGAAGAACCGCTGGTCGCCGGTCAAACCGTCGATCACCGGCGCGGGCTTGCCGCAGAGCGAAAGGTGATAGGCCCGCAGGGCGATCGTCACGCCCATCAGGTCGGCCAGGTTCTCGCCCAGCGTGAGCCGGCCGTTGACCTTGAAGCCGGGGAACGGCTCGAACTGGCCGTACTGCGCGGCCAGGGCGTCGCCGCGCTTGTCGAACTCGGCGCGGTCCGCAGGCGTCCACCACTGGTTGAGGTTGCCGGCGCCGTCCCACTTCGAGCCTTGGTCGTCGAAACCGTGGCCCGTCTCGTGGCCGATCACCGCGCCGATGCCGCCGTAATTCACGGCGTCATCGGCTTTCATGTTGAAGAACGGCGGCTGCAAGATGGCGGCCGGGAAGACGATCTCGTTGCGGGTCGGATTGTAGTAGGCGTTCACGGTCTGCGGCGTCATGTGCCACTCGTCGCGATCGACCGGCTTGCCGAGCTTGTTGATGTTGCGGTTCCATTCGTAGACCGCCGCGCGGTCCATATTGCCCACCAGGTCGTCGCGGCGGATTTCCAGCGGCGAATAGTCCCGCCATTTCTTGGGATAGCCGATCTTGGGGGTGAAGGCCTCGAGTTTGGCCAACGCCCGGTCCTTCGTGGCTGCCGTCAGCCAGTCGGCGTTCAGGATGCTGGCGCGGTAGGCAGCCATGACGTTCTTGACCATTTCGTCCATTCGCTGCTTGGCCTGGGGCGGAAAATGCTTCTCCACGTAGAGCTTGCCCGCCGCCTCGCCGAGGGCGGCTTCCACAGTCGACACGCCGCGTTTCCAGCGCGGGCGGATCTGCGGCACGCCGCGGAGCGTCGTGCCCATAAAGTCGAACTGCGCGTCGACGAAATCCTTGCTCAGCAGGCCGGCATAGCCGTTGACCGCGCGGAATTTCAGCCACGTCTTCCAGGTCGCCAGCGGCACGGTGTCCAACATCTTCGCCATCGCTGTGAAGTAAGACGGCTGGGCGACGGTGACGTACGCCACGTCCTTCGCGCCGATGTCGGCGAAATACTGCTTCCAGTCGATGCCCGGCGCGAGCTTCGCCAGTTCAGCGACGCTCATCTTGTTGTACGTCTTGTCGACATTGCGATTCTCAACCTTCGACCACTGCGCCTTGGCGATTTGCGTCTCCAGGGCTACGATGTCGGCCGCGGCCTTCTTCGCATCGGGGATTTTAGCCAGCGTCAGCAGTTTTTCCACGTAGACCTGATAGGCCGCAAGCTTCGATTTGAACTTCGGGTCGAGGTAATAATCGCGGTCGGGCAATCCCAGTCCGAACTGCTCAAGTTCGAGGATGTGCTGGTCCGAGTTCTTTGCATCCGTGCCGACGGCGCAAATAAACGGGCCGCCGACGCCGAGCTTGTTCTTCTCGGCCAGCGCGTGGACGAGATCCTCCTTAGTCTTGACCGCGTCGATCGCCGCCAGCCGCGGCAGGATCGGCGTCATGCCCAGCTTTTCGGCGCGGTCCTCGTCCATGAACGACGAATAAAGATCGCCGACTTTCTGCCGCTCGGAGCCGGGCGGATTGTCTTTGGCCGCGGCGCATTCCTCGATGATCGCATGGAGGTCGGCTTCCGCCTTGTCGATGAGGGCCGTAAACGCGCCGTAATCGGCGCGGTCGGCGGGAATCTCCGTCTTTTTCAGCCACGTGCCGTTGACCGCACGATAGAGGTCGTCCTGGAACCGGACCGAAGGGTCGAAATTCTCCCGGTCGATGCCGCTATTCAGCGCGGCGCCAGCCGGCTGGGACGTGAAGGTCCGCGCCCGTCGCCGCAGCACCTGTGCGATTGCGCGGCGGCCGTTGGCGGCCTGCAGGTCCGTCCTGCTGGGATGGACTTCTGGCGATTGAAGTTGACCGCTCTCTCCGTCTGCCGTCGAGAGAGAAGCTTCCGCGGCCCTTCCGGCGGCGCTATCCAGCAAAGAGGCGATGCACGTGATTGTCAAGAAAAACTGTCGGATTGTCATTTGGTGATGTAGGTTGTTCGGCCATTATGGGGTGAGGTGGAGAATCCCTGATTATAGTGTACGGAGGCCACGCTGAAACTACCTACCGAGTGACTTTGAAAGGCGGTGCCGGGCATATAGCCGTTTCGCCGGACGCGATTTATATTGGCCTGTCTACCTATTCCTGCTATTTAGCCTTCAATCCCTGGCCATCATGCCGCTTGGAATCAGCCCGCTCAATGATTTCGCATTCAAGAAAACATTCGGTTCGCCGGAGAACCGCGAATCGCTGATCAGCCTGCTGAACGCGGTCCTCAAGCCCAGATCGCCCATCGCCGACCTAACGATCACGAACCCGTTCAACTACCAGGAGTTCCAGGACGACAAACTCTCCATTCTCGATGTCAAGGCGGTGGATGACGCGGGCGCCCTTTTGGACGTGGAAGTCCAACTCCGCGTCCCAGCGGGCCTGGAGAAACGCGTAGTGTTTTACGGCTGCGAGCTTTACGCGGGCCAACTCCGGCATGGAGACGCCTACGCAGACCTGCCGCCTGTCTATGCGGTCTGGCTGATCGATGGCCTTCTCTGGCCCGATAGCGGACAGTTTCACCACGCCTTTCGGCTGACGGACGCGACGTCCGGCCGGGTCCTGGACGGCACCTTGGCGATTCACACAATCGAGTTGCCGAAGTATAATAAATGGTACCCGGATTTGGCCGCCGGCGACATGCTGGGCTGTTGGCTCTATTGGTTGAAGCACGCCCAGGACTACGAGCCAGCGACCCTGGCGGCGGCCTTTCCTCAGCCGGCAATTCGCCGAGCGTCGGAAACGCTTATCCGGATTGCACAAATCACTGAGGACAAGATTATGTACGACGCACGCGAAAGGGCGATTCGAGACCGCCAATGGGAGCTTAACGCGGCCCGGCACGAGGGTGAGATCAAAGGCAAGATCGAGGGCGAGATCAAGACGATCCATATCTTGCAGGGGTTGCTTTATCAGCCCCCCGCCGACGAGAAGGAGCTTGAGGCGATGGGCCTGGAACGTCTCGAAGCGCTGACCGCAAGCTTGCAGGAGAAGCTGCGGAGCCGTACGGCACCGTAGAGAGGCGTGTCGGCAGTGGAGTCCCTGTTGGTCAATACGCCATAACAAGCTATGTCACCGCTTGGCGTTCTTCTGGTCGCGATCATAGCCGCCATGCCAATTGGATGGCTGGCGTCCGAGTTCCGAGGCAGTCGCGCTTTGCGAATTTCCTTGGGATTCTGGCGATCGGAGTCATGACAATATGTATTTGGGCCTTGACCAGCATTGCAACCACGTTCAACTACAACGCTTCGTACGGCGGCGCGACCGGCAACCTGATCAGCACATCGCTTAAGCAGATTGAAGATGGTCATCTTGACCGTGTACTCAAAGTTTGGCGTGGGCTTGACCGGCAGTATCACCCTACCTGCGAAAACCGGGCACAGTACAAGGAACTCGTGAATCAGGCGACGAGTCGGATGCGGGGTGATGTATCAATCGACGCGGGATCACCCTGGGATGCTTCGGTGTTTACTGCGAAGACATGGCTCGGGCACTGGGAGGACGGACACGGATATTGGATTGTCATCAATGACAACGGACAACCATTTGACATTCTTCAGTCAGGACAACCGCGTCCTAAGGTACATTCCGTTTCCGTTTCGCCGAACTATACCGTGCTGAAGTTCAGGGAGGGTGATCAGTGGTTACACACGCTCACGCTCAAGAACAAGTACGAGGCAAGTTACGAGTGGTTCGATCTGAAAAAGGGATCGGTGTGGGAGAAACGGCCAATTTACAAGCTGATCAGAGCATCCGATGAGCAGAGGAAAATGACCGAACAGAACGGTGGAGCGAGCGGGCGCCAGCCGATTCGCTCAGAGACGAACTCGAGCACCATCTAGAGGCGGCCCCCATCCCTGAACTTCGCGTTGCTATAGTATCCCATGCAGCGGCCCGCCGCGCGCGGCAAGAGCATCGACGCGCTTCGTTACCTCCGCGTCTTCGACCAGCGGCGGAGCATGGTTGGGCTTCCGTCGGGCGTCGATCACGAGCGAGCCGAAACAGCCCCAGTGCTTGTCGCGCACAAAGGATTCGATTCCGTAAACATCCGTTGCCGGGTTGCTCCGTGTGAATGTCACCCAAAGGAAGTTGTCGAGGCTCCGCGCGACAAACTCCGATTCATCGACGACCACAACCAGCGGGAAGTCGTTGATCGCGTCGCGACGGTTGATTGCAGTGCAAAAGCGTTCGACCGCTCGATCGGCGCGTCCCCCTTCCTCCTTCTCCCCTCCGCGTTCTTGCTTCTCCCCGTTCCACGCCGGCCCCTGCACCACCAAGACGCCCGGCAAAACGAGTTTCGGCAGGCGGAAGCCGAGGTCTTCGGGCAGCGCGAGAGGCTTCTCGATGGCCACGGGCAGCGCGGAGCGGCGGGCCGGCGGCGGCGATGACGACCTTCGAGCCTTGGTTCAATGCGTCGCCACTGTAGTCCAAAGTGTCGATCGTCGTGCAGGTCTGGAAGTGCAGGTCGCGCCGCCAATCGACTCGTTCCAAAACGTGGCGGAAAAAGTCGGGCACGTTGCGGACGTCCAGATTCGGATTGTCCTCGCCGGCGACGAGCAGCAGATACTTGGCCAGCGACAACTGTCCCTGGCCCAGCAGGGCGTTGCTTTGCGTAAGCAGCTCCCGCGGACGCTGGCGGCCTTCGTAGGGGACGTAACGCTCGCTGCCGATCGCCAAAAGCAGCGGATGCACTCCCGCGGCTTCCACGGCATGAACGGCCTTCACTCCGGGCACCGTGCGGGACATAATCGGGCCGACCAGCTCGTGGATCAGCTCGCCGAACATCGAATCCTCTTGCGGCGGCCGGCCGACGACCGTGAAGGGCCAGATCGCGTCGCGTCGATGATAGACCTGCTCCACGATCAGCACGGGAAAATCATGGGCCAGGCTGTAGTACCCCAGGTGGTCGCCAAAGGGGCCTTCGGGAAGTTGCCGGGTCGGGTCGATGTAGCCGCTGATGCAGAAATCGGCGTCGGCATGGATCGGGAGACTGCCGTGCGGATTCCGCGCCATACGAACGCGGCGGCCGCCGAGCACGCCCGCGAAGGCCAGCTCGCTAATTCCTTCCGGAAGCGGCATCACGGCGGCCAGGGTCATCGCGGGCGGGCCGCCGACGAAGACGTTTACCCGCAGCGGCTGTTTTTCTTGCTGCGGCCTTCCCGGCGTGTTCGCGCGCTGCGAGGAAAGTTCCAGCGCGGCGGCGTGGTGGACGCCGATGCCGCGATGGATCTGGTAGTGCATTCCCGCCTCGCGATTGGGCGCGAAGGCGTTGCCGGTGAGCTGCACGCGATACATGCCGATGTTCGAGTGGAGCATCGCGCCGGGATGCCGCGGGTCTTCCGTGTAGACTTGCGGCAGCGTGACGTACGGACCTCCGTCGTCGGGCCAACACTTCAATTGCGGGAGCTCGTCGAGCGTGGTCGTGCAGCCCAGCACCGGACCGGTCCGCACCCGCCGCGGAAGGGCGTGCCAGGCGGCAAGCGGGGCCGTAAGGTAGCGCGCGGGCCGCCGAAAGAACTCGCCCGGATCGACCTTGAGCTGCATCAGCCGGGCGACGGAATCCAACGTATCGCGGAACAGGTAGCGAATCCGCTTCGGCGTGCCGAAGAGGTTGCCGAGCATTGGAAAGCGGCAATTCTTCGGGCGCGTGAAGAGCACGGCCGGCCCGCCCGCGCGGAAAAGCCGACGCTGCACTTCGGCCATTTCCAGACACGGATCGACCGGCGCATCGACGCGGACAAGCTCCCTCTGCGATTCGAGGTCGCGGACGCACTCCTGGAGGCTGCGGTAGGGCATTTATACTGCTTGCGGTTGAAAGTGGAGCAATGGCGACGAAAGGCGGCAAACGGCCGAGCGAGGATCACGCAGCCTATTCTACTTGCCGGCGGAACCGATCTCCAATTCCCGCTGAGAACAAATGCCGCAGGGAACTTGCGGTCATCGTTCCTTGCAGGGCTCTTTCCCGCGCGATAGGATGATACGCAAACTTAGCTACAGCAGGGCAGAAGCATAATCCAGGGCTTCGCGATAATAAGTCGAGCGCTTCTGGTTCAATAAGCTTATACGATGAGACGGGTTTTGGCACGACTAATAGTTGCTCTACTTGCACTCGTTGCCGTTGGCATTTATGAGTTGGGTTTTAGTGGTAGGCCGACGGATTTCTCATTTTCCAGGATTACCGAAGGCATGACGTTGGAAAGAGTTGAAGCCATCCTCGGACCAGGAGAAGAGATTTCCAGAGAGCAAGTTCCAGAATGGGCTCACAAGGGAAAACATGTGGACGGCAGGTTGAGCGACAAGGTAGTGGAAGGCGACAGGTTCTTCATGTGGGAAAATGGCGACGGACCAGGCTTTGGATACTATATCAGTTTCAAGGACAACAAGGTCGTTGAAAAACACGATTCTTTTGCGACTCTTTAGACTCTGTTCTTCATCAAAGGACCCCCATCGAAAAGAGCGAATCTTACGTAGAGCCGCAAAAAGGGCTGCCGCTTGGCCAAGCGGAACGTTGGCGGATTACTGCCCGGCACCTATTGGCCTTGCTGCCGTTTCAGCGCCTCGCGGAGACGCGCCAGATCGTCCGCGCTCAAGCCGGCGACAAATTCCTTTGGCAAGGTGCGCAGGACATCGTCGGGCGGCAGGCCCCGCAGCCGCTCCTCCGGCGGGAGGCCCCGCAGCCGTTGCTCGGCAGAACATTCCTGGATAATTTTGTCAAAAAGGCCCTCGTCCACCGCCCGGATAACCTTTTCCGCGGGCAGGCCCCGCAGAGTTTGCTCGATCGGGAGCTCCTCCAGCAGCTTCTCGATGAGCGCCTCGTCAAGTCGATCAAGAGTCTCAGTAACCGCCTGTTGCATCGCGTGATCCTCCTCTTCCTGGAATTGCCTGACGTTCTGCACCATGTAGTGGTAGTTGAGCAGAGCCGCTTTTCCCGCGGCGGCCAACTTCTCTATTATACCCTTGCGGTCATTCAAGAAATCGCGGCTTACCAACGAGAGGATCGGCTGTCCGCGCTGGGCCATGGCGTCGGTTTCCACGATCCATGCCGCAAAGGGCAGCCCGATGACGCGGAAAATCCCCGGCTCGTGCTGCGCGATCTCACAGCCCAAGAGCCGCAGCTCGTCGCGGAGTGCGCGGCGTTGACCGCAGGAGCGACGACGATGAGCGAAATCTCCTTGCAGGAGTGCCGCTCGCTTTGCTGACTGTGCCAGAGGTAGCCGCAGCCAACGAGTTGAGCGAAGTCTCCCGGCTCCAGGGCGTCCGTCGGGGCCTTGAATTCGATCAGCGTGAAACGGTTCAAGAGCGCCAGCAAGTCGACGATGTCGCGGGCTTTGGCCTCGGAAAGCTGCCCGCCTTCCCGGCGAATCAGCAGGATATCGACGCGGAGCGGCATCTTGCCGACGGAAACCTCCTGCTCCACCTTGAACGCGGAATCGAGACTGACGGTGAGCAGCCGCACCAGGAGCGGATGCCACTTGGTGCGCGTCTTGCCCGCCGCGCCGTGCTCGGAAGATTCGGGACGGTGTTCGTCGCTCATCGCGATAATGTACGGCAGCGCGGTCGGCGCGGCTAGCCCACGGACAATATAATTCCGCTGCCCGATCAACCGATTCAGCCTGCACGGTCATTTTTTCCGGACGATCCGGCCGTGGCGGAACTCAAAGAGGCATTCGCCCAGGCGAGCGGCCTCGTCGCGATTGTGCGTGACGTGCAAGATAGTCACCGGCATCGCCGCGCGGACGATGCGCAGAAGATCGTACATCTCCTCGCGGGTCTCGTCGTCCAAGGCGCTGAACGGTTCGTCCAAAAGCAACACAGGCGGGTGCATGGCCAGCGCGCGGCCAAGGGCCACGCGCTGCGCCTCGCCGCCGCTGAGGCCTCGCGGCCTGCGGTCCAGTAGGTGAGCTATTCCCAGCAAGGAGGACAGTTCTCGCACGCGGGCGTCGATTTCGGCCTTGGGACGGCCGCGGACGACGAGGGCAAAAGCCAGATGGTCGCGGACGCTTTGCGCGGTGAAGAGTGCCAGGTCTTGAGGGACGTAGCCAATGCCGCGGTCGGCGGGACGCATCCGCGTGACGTCGCGGTCCAACAGCCGCACCGTGCCGGCATAAACGCGCCGCAGGCCGCAAATCGTTTCCAGGATGGTCGTCTTGCCAGAGCCGGTCCGACCCGTCAGTACCCCATACCTGCCTGCCGGCACAGTAAGAGCGATATTGTGAAGACAAAACAGTCCTTGTCGGATGGTGATTCCTGCGAGCGAAATCATCGTACCGGTTCTCCTCGAATCTCACAGCATCCCCGTGCCGCGGAGGCCAAGCCAGCGAGCGACGACAAGTATCGCCAAGGCGGTGACCACCATCAGCAGCGAGACGGCCGCGGCGGCCTCGATGTTGCCGGTGCTCAGCTCGAGAAAGATCGTCGTAGGCAGGACCTCGGTCCTCATGCGCGTTGCGCCGGCGAAGACGAGCACCGGGCCGAACTCGCCCAGCGAGCGGGCCCAGGCCAAGGTCGCGGCGGTCAAGATGCCACGGCGGGCTTCGGGCACCATGACCATCCAAAATGCCTGCCAGCGGCTACAGCCCAACGTCCAGGCGACGCACTCCGCGCGGGGGTTGATCTGGTCAAACGTGACGCGCATCGTCCGCACAGCAAACGCGGCATGCGACGCTGAACTGGGCCAGCACGACACCGGCGGGGGCAAAGGTGAGCGGGACATAACTTTCGACTGCGCGGCCCAGGGAAGTGCGGTTGAACAAAATCAGAAGCGCCAGCCCTACCACCAGCGGCGGCAGAACAATGGGGATGTCCAAGAGGGCGTCGCAAAGGCCGCGGGCGAAGTTTCCGACCGTCCCGACGATCTCTACTAGCCGCGGCCGGCCGGGCGCGTCGCGAGGTCGCAAGCGAAGGCGCGGGCAAGGCGCGGAACAACCGCAAAGGAAACGGCGGCTTCCGCGAGGATTTCTGCGGCGATCGCTTGGCGAGGCGACGCAGGCGACCGCATGCAAGCCCATTGAACCTCGCCCGCGAGAGCAAATAACCCGCCGGAACCGCGATCAACAGCGACAGCAGCGTAGTCAGCGTGCTGCTCAGCAGGCTCAGTTTCATGGCGAAGCGGATCGGCTCGCTGGCGACCGCCGCCATGAGATGGGCGCCCGTAGTGAAGGAGCCAAGCGCCACCAGCAGCCCGATGATGAGCGCAAGGTACGATCCGGCGAGCGTGCCGAGGCCGACGAGGAAGAGCGTATCCGATGCCCGGCCGGCTCGAACGGCGCCGGTCGCGTCGTCAGAGGTCATGGCGACGCTCCTTCGTCCCAGGGCACGGCATCGTCCAGCGTCTGGTAGTAATACTTCTGGAAAACCTTCTGGCCACGATCGCGAGCGGTCAAATAGCGGGCCAGCCGCATCGCGGCAGACCGCCGCGGCGAGCCCGCGACGATGCCCAGCATCGCGCGTTCTTGCGTTCGCGACCGCAGTTCGGGCAGCTCGATGGGCTCCAGCCCGAATTGCCGCGCGGTCGCGTCCCAGACAAACGTCACGTCGGCTGCGCCGATCTTCACCGCCTGCGCGGCCTCGGTCACTGTACCCACGGAAGAGACGCGGGCGGCCGTGCCGCGCTGCCGGTCCACGAGGGTCTGCCAAGTGCCCTTGCCGGCCAGTGCCCGCTCTACACTCTCGGCTATCGCCGTCATCTTCGCATTGGGAAGCACCACGCGCACGTCGTCGCGGAGCAGGTCATCCAGCGAGTGAATCTTATGCGGATTTCCCTGGGCGACACCGACAACGGCATGCTGGCGGACCACGGGCATGACATCGGCAACGAGCTTCTCTTGTTTGGCTTTGCGGACGAACGATTCGTCGCTGGGGAGATAGAGGTCAACGCGCGTGCGGCGCCGCGCGAAGCCGGGCGAGCAGGCGGCCGGAGTTGTCGGTCTCAATGCGGACTTTCACGCCGTATTGCCGTTCGTAGTCGGCGCAGATTCCTTCCACCGGCTTCAAAGGCCCCGCCGCGCACAAGAGGGCGAGCTCGTCAGATGCGCCGCCGGGAGGCGGTCGTGTCAAATGCCGAAGTCCCAAAACCAGCCCCGCTATCGCCAGAATCATGCCGCCAAGAATCAGCCAAGGCCGGGCAATTCTGCCTCGCCGACAAGGACGGTGCAGCACAGAAAACCTGGACTTGGGCATATCGTTCGCGGCGGCGCAAGGGATTTCAGATGTCCCGATTCTTATGGATAGCCGCGCCGCGGTCAAGCTATTCCGGTCACGCCGCTCGTTCCCACGGTTCGCTTGCCGCGGCGGCGCGTTCGATCAGCCGCGCGGTCACTCCAGCATCAGGACGCCTACGGGTTGTCATCACGCACCCGCCTGCCCGCAAACGGCCACCCGACGTTGATCTTCCCCCATGCTGCCACTGACCGCCGATTTCTCCTCAGCCAGCCGCTCGACCAATTCGATCAGCTTCTGGTTGGCAGGCGTGTCTTCGGCCAACAGAACTCGCAGGAGACGGCGCGGTGGAAGCGCGACCCGGCGGGTTTCTTCCTTTCGGTCATTCTCCCCCACGGGCAAGCTGACGGTAAAGTGGAATGTGCTGCCCTTCTGGGGCTCGCTTTCCACCCAGAGCTGCCCGCCCATCAGCTTGACGAGCCGTTGCGAGATGGCCAGCCCGCGCCCTGTGCCGCCAAAGCGCCGCGTGGTTGAGGCATCGGCCTGAGTGAATGCGGAAAAGATCTTGTCCAAGTTCTCCGGTGCAATGCCAATGCCGGTGTCCGAAACCGAGAACCGCACGCACACCGCTTGGGGCGTCCGGCAGCCACCGCAGGGCCTCTTCGACGCAGGAACCGGCCCCGACCTTGGTAGAGACCCCCGACCTGCCTCCGCCAATGCGATCGGCGGGCAGATGCAACTTGCCCAGCGGAATGGACACGGTGAAAGTGCTGCCGTGGCCGGTCGCGCTGTGAGCACGGATGGAACCGCCGTGCAGGTGGGACAATTCCTGAACCAGGGCCGGACCAATGCCGCTGCCTTCGTAGGTCCGCCCCTGCACGCCCTTTGCCCGGTAGAACCGCTCGAACAGGCGCGGCAATTCATCCGCGGGAATGCCGACGCCCGTGTCGCGCACGGCCAACTCAACGCTCCCGCCCTGCGTTGCCAGGCTGACGGCGATCTCGCCTTGGAGCGTGAACTTGAATGCGTTCGAAAGCAGGTTCAGAACAATTTTTTCCCACATGTCGCGGTCCACATACACCGGCTCCGGCAGCGGCGGGCAGTCGACGACCAACCGCATCCCGGCCTTCTCGATGGCCGAGCGGAAGTTGCTGGCCAGCTCGGCGGTCAGCGTCGCCAGGTCCACCGGTTCGTAGACGGCCTCCATCCGCCCGGACTCGATTCGCGAGAAGTCCAGTTGCCCCCGATACAGGCTCCGGCGGCCGACTTAAGCCTTGCGCGATTCCCGCAAATCAATCCTCCAACAGCCCCGCCGCCTCTTGGCGCAAGCGGCTGAGAACGCGGGACTTTGCGATAACCACGGCATTGTGGGAAAGCCCCAGTTCGACCGCGGCGTCAGCCGTCGATTTTCCGTCGAGGACGCGGAGCGCGAACGCCCGCCAGGTCGTCGCCGAGAATTCCGGCCGGACGATTTCAAGCAGCCGGCCGATCAGGTACTGGTTATACTCCCGGTCCCAGGCCAGGCTCAGCTCATGGTTCGGGTCGGACAGCGCGTCCACCAACGGTTGGGCGCCGCCGCCCCCGATCTTGTGCCGCCGGCGCCTCTTCCGCCAGAACAAACGCACCTCGTTGGCGGTCAGCGTTTTGAGCCACGCGCGAAAGGAGCCGTCTCGCTGCCGTCGGAAGGAAGCGACGTGTTGGGTCACTTTGGCGAGCACTTCTTGGCAGATGTCGTCGGTCTCGGCGGCCAACGCGGCGTCCAGGCGGATGAAGCGCTCGAAAAACGGCTTGTAAATGTCGACGAAGCGAGACCAGTCGTCGTGATGCGACTTCTCCTGCAGGCGGTCCAGCAGGCTCAGGGATGTCAAGTCCATTGTATCCAGTATCCCAAAAGCCCCCGCGGAAACAATGGGCCGCGCTGGTACGGGTTCAAGAGGTCGCTGGATCAAGTCCCCGCGCTTGACAGGTCTTTGCAGCCACGTAGAATGGACGCCTGTTCTTGTCGCCGCACGTCCCCTGGATTCGAGGGAGCTTGGAATTATGGCTGCGTTGCCGGGCCCGAAAAGCGAAACACGCTTTTCCGTTCTTTTTCGGAGTTCGCGCGGTGCGCAGGTTGTTGCGGCGCTGCTGTTCGCCGCATCGTTGACCTCCTGCCGGCCGTCGGCCCAGTCGTCTTTCGACGAGGGTACGGCGCATTGGGAGAAAGGCGAACTGGACGCTGCCGTTGCCTCTTTCACGGCTGCCACGGAGCGGGACCCGCAGGACTCGAACATTGTGCTCGCCCGCGGGATGGTCTATTACGACCAGAATAAACTTGACTTGGCGCTTAAGGATTTCAATGCGGCCCTCAAACTCGATCCTGCCAATAACGATGCCCTGCGCAGTCGCGGCCAGATATACTCGGAGAAGGGTGAACTGAAAGAGGCGCTGGCCGACCTCAATGACGCTATCGAAATCGATGACGAGAATGTTGAAGCCCGCATGGCCCGCGGTCTGGTCCATTACAATCTGCTGCACTACGACGACGCGATCAAAGACTATTCGAAGGTGCTCGCTCTCCAGCACGAAAATAATGACGAGACTGCGCCGCAGCAATGCCGAGGCGCTCCGTGGGCGCGGGCGGGCCTATTCGGAGAAAGGAGACTTGGACAAGGCACTGGCCGACTTCGCCGCGGCCCTCAAGCTGGACGGCAACGATACCGAGGCCCTCTTGGCCCGCGGCCGTATCTATAGCGGCCAGAACGACTGGGAGAAGGCGATCGACGAGTACGGCAAGGTCATTAAGATCGACAAGGAAAACCGCGACGCGCTGCGCGGCCGCGGACGGGCCTACTTCGAGAACGGTGCGCCCGACAAGGCAATCGCCGACTTGAACAAGGCCATTAAGATCGATTCCGAGGACGCCCCGTCGCTGGTTATCCGCGGCCTGATTCGCTTCAACCAGCAAGATGCAGCGGGCGCGATTGCCGATTTCACCGCGGCCCACGCGGCCGACCCCGAGAATGCCGACGCGCTCCGCAGCCGCGGGCGGGCGTACTTCGAGCAGGGGAAAGCCAAAGAGGCCGCGGACGACCTGGACAAGGCAATCCGGCTCGACGACAAGGACGCACTGGCCTTCTGCACCCGCGGACAGGTCCGCTACTTCCAGGGCAAGATCGACGACGCGATTGCCGACTACACGGCGGCAATCAAGATCGACCCAAAGAATGTCGAGGCCCTGCGAAATCGCGGGCGGATCTTCCTGGAGAAAGGCGACGCGGAGAAGGCCCTGGCCGACCTGAACCAGGCGCTCGCCATCGACCCCAAGAACCTTGACGCGCTCCGCAAGCGCGGGCGGGCCTTTCTGGAAAATGGCGATGCCAAGAAGGCCGTGGCCGACCTGAGCCAGGCGCTCGACATCGACCCCAAGGACGTGGAATCGCTCCTCAATCGCGGTCTGGCCTGGCACGGACTTCACGATTTCGACAAGGCCATCGCCGACTACGCGGCCGTAATCGCCCTGGAGCCGAACAACGCCGAAGCCTACCGCAACCGCGCCTGCGCGTATCTGGCGACGAACCAATTCGACAAGGCGCTGAAGGATTGCAACGACGCCATCCACCTCGATCCCAAGGACGTCGAGTCGCTGTTGGACCGGGCCGCCATCTACCACGACCGTATGGACTTGGACAAGGCCATTGCCGATTACACGGCGGCGATCTGATCTCGACAACAACCAGGCCGACGCGCTCGCCGGCCGCGGCCGGGCATACTTCGAAAAAGGCGACTTGGACAAGGCCCTGGTCGATTTGAACAAGGCGATCGACTCAGGCAAGGACAATCGTGACGCCCTCGCATACCGCGGCAAGACGCTCCTCGCGAAGGGCAAGCTGGCGGCGGCCTTGCGGGACTGCGACGATCTCCTCAAGCTCGATCCGAAGGACCCCGAGGCATACCTCCTGCGCGGGCAGGTACTCGAGCGGCAAGGGAAGTGGCCCGAGGCGATCGACGACTATTCGGAGGCCATCAAACTGGACCCGAAGTCCGCCGCGGCCTCTCGGGGACTGGCGCGGGCCAAAGCCAAGGCTGCCGAGGACCAGGGCGGGCAACTGAAAGGCCATTAGAACCCATCCGAAAACCCGTAGACGCGGCGTCCCACCGCATTATTCAAGCGGCGGGACGCCGCTTCCACGAGCAAGCTGCCTGTTTTCGGATAGGTTCTCAGTAAATTGCCGGCACGACAACGTGCCGACGGACTTGGCCAGCGGCCAAAATCCGCAGCGCCGCCCTGCCCGCCGCGATAACCTGGCGGGCCTCGTCGGCAACCGCCTCCGCCGTGTGCAACTGGCGCTTGGGGGCCAACTGGGCGGGTCCCGAATACTTGCCGAGTTCGCGGTCCGCTTGCTCATTCTGCGCCGGGCCTTTTCCGCGGCGTCCCTGGCGGTCACCCAATCCGAATTTGCCTCGAACAGGGCCCGCCGCAGGCGCAAAACCTCCCCCGTCGCCGCCTTCACTTCTTCCTCGACGGCGCGGAACTGGGCGTCGCCCGTGAGCTGGTCCTTCTGATCGGGCGAAAGTATCGCCAGTTCGCGGACGTAATCGGCCGACGTTGGCTTGCCTTCGTGCGGCGGCAGAGAGATGACGCGATGCGCCTCGCCGTCCAGCGACTGGCGAAGCTCATCGACCTTGGCTTGCGCCTTTGAGAGATCCGAACCCGGACCCTGCCCGGAAATCACTTGGGCCTCGATTTTGTGCATGGAGCTTTTATCGTCAGATTGTTCCGCGGTCGCGTTTTCAATGGCGGTCCGTGCCGCGGCGATCCGCTCGTGATATTCGTCCAGCTTGTCTTGGGCATGCGCCTGCGACGACACCGCCTCGCCGAGCACCTCTTCCGCGTATGCCACCTGACTTTCAATCGCGGCAATAGTTCCCACGCGCCATGCCTCGCCATAATCGTAGTCGTCCCACCACCAGTCGCGGTCGTGCCAGAGGCCATAGTGCTCCCAATAGGCGTAGTAATCGTGAAAATGGTGATGGTACCACCAATAATCGCGGTCCCACCGGGAATGATGCCAGTCGTCGTAGGCCCGGTGATGCTCCGCGAGGCGGCCGGTTGATTTCGAACTTTGACCGTGCTCGTGATGCAGTGATTGATTGCTCGGATTCCCGACCGAA
Organism: uncultured Planctomycetia bacterium; assembly: GCA_963780045.1. Classification (GTDB taxonomy): domain Bacteria; phylum Planctomycetota; class Planctomycetia; order Pirellulales; family Thermoguttaceae; genus JANXQG01. The sequence continues at coordinate 1,944,527 of CAVZZZ010000001.1, forward strand.
TGTGCGTGCGGCGGGAGGCTTTGATGCTCCAGTCTACGATTAATCATTTCGCGTTGCTTGTGAAAGAATAGAGTCCGGTCGATCGTACGCGGACGTTGGCTCCCAGAGACGCTCTGCGGCCTGGCGCGCCGCAGGCGCTTGCCGGCCTTTAGTCGCTGCGTGCCCGCTTTGTGAATTGGCGCGGCGAGCCATGATGTGCTGGGCCGCCTGTTTTTGAGAAACGTGCTGTTGCGCCTTGTGTTCTTGGGGAACCGCCTTTTGAGGCGGACGCTTCGGCGGGACATATTTGGTATGCACGGGCTGCCTGGGCGCGGGTCTGTAAGCGGGGGCCGCGTGCTGCGTCGCGAAGCCGCCGCCGGGATGCCCGCCGAAGGAAGGCATTGCACCCCCACGAAAGCCGCCAGGAAACGCCGCCGTGGCAACTCGCGGCGAGAGTGCCGCGAGCATTGCAACGGTGGTCGCAGCGCCGGCAAGGAACCGGCAAACAAAGAAAAGCGGCCGGGAGGCCCAATATGATTTTGACATGCGTACTCTCCTTCGCGAACTGCAATGGATGATGTGGAGTCACGGAAAGGGACGGCGCGTCAACAAGCTACGTGCCTGCCGCGCCGGATTTCCCTGCGCTCTCCTTGGCCTTTCGTTCCAGGTACATGTGCTTCTTTTGGAGCTTCCTAAGGTCCTCACTGCTGGGTGTTGCGCTCGCGCTGCCGTGAATCAGCACGCTAGCGCCCACCGTCAAGAGAACCAACACGGCGCTCAGCGCGACGCCAATTGCCCACGATAGCGGCGACCGGAAGAGGCTGCCCCGGTCCGCCGCCGATCGCGGCGAGGCATCGCCGCCGGGACCGGGCTGCGGCTTCGCCATCAGGCCTGCAAGAGGCGATGCCTCAAGCCTCGTGCCCCGATGCGCCTCACCGCCGCTCGTTTCCTGTTCGGGCAGCTCGGCCAACAGCTCCGCCGCCGCGACCCGGTGCGTTCCCAAAAAGACGACGTCGCCGGGCCGAATCGCCGCGCGGCGGACCTTGTTCAGCGGATCGTTGAGCGAAACCCCGTTGGTGGAACCGAGATCGACGATAAAAACGCGGCTCCCTTCCCGCTCCACGCGCGCGTGACGGCCCGAGACCATGTCCAAGGGGATCATGATATCGTTTTCCGGAAGCCGCCCAATCGTGATTGAGGAAAGGTCGGGCCAGGGCATGGCAACGTCCCGTCCCAGCACGATCGCCTCGCCGCGGCGCACTAAGCGCGGGCCCTGGACTTTCTCGCCCGCCACGAAAACGCCGTTCGTCGACGCCAGGTCTTCAATGACGAACTCGCGGCCCCGCCGCATCAGCCGGCAGTGCCGGCCGGAGACCGTTTCGCTCTCCACGCGAACGTCGCATTCCGGCGAGCTTCCGATAATCCAAACGCGATCTTTCATTGCCGTAATTGCCGCTATTACTCGGGCGCATGGATCACGAACCGCTGCTCGCCGAGCATGAACCGGCACGTTCCCTTGAAGGAAATCTGCTCCACGCGAAGCCACACGCCGTTCACCGACTTGTTGTTCTCCAGCACCCACCGCCCGTCGTCTTGTCGCCGAACCCGCGCATGTCGGGCACTGACCAACCGGTCGGCGCTCAAGACAATTTGACAGTGCCCGGCATCTTTGCCCAGCCAATTCTCCGGGCGGTTTAGCAAGAACCGCGCGCCCATGCCGGTGCTGACAAGCTCCACGATCGACGGGCACTGTCCGTCCACGGCGGGTTGTTGCCAGAAGCAGCGTGCCCTGCTCGTTGCCGCCGGACTGGGGCGGCACGGCAAGCTCCGGTGGATGGTTTTCAAATCGCAGCCGCGTCGATCCGACGATAAACTCCTGCCCTGCGGCAAGGATCGCGGTGCCGACGCGCACGTAGGTCCCGTTGGTGCTGCCGAGATCGACCAGGCTCCAGCGGAACTTTTCCCTGGCGAACGACCGCCGCAACTCGGCGTGGCGGCTTGAAATTTGCGAATCGTTGGGAATCGTGACGTCGCCTTCCGTCCGGCCGATCACGAGACTTTCCTTGCGGATGCGGACCGACTCGCCGCTCTCCGATCCGTCGTCGCAGATGACGAGCACCGGCGTTGGCGGGCGGAGGGTCGGCCGGAACAACGGCGGGCAATCGTCCGCGGCGGCTGTAGCAGTGGGCGCCGGCAAGCGGCCGGCAGCCGGCTGCCGATGCATTTGCAGCACGCGGCGCACGTCTTCGTCGGTTTCCAGCCGGGTTCCTTGGTCTGCCATAGGTATCACTCCCACGAAGGGAGGCGTTTCGGAAGGGCGTTATGGTCGGTCGAGGGAAGCTCTTAGTGCTGCCTCATCTATAAAATGCGCCTCGGCCGGATTCCTTTCATGGGTTCTTATTATATCGTCGCGGTACCCTCATTCTACCGGCTTAGCAGCCACCATAAACAGCCCAGCAGCGTCAAGGCCGGCAGCAAAACGGCCGGAGAAAGCAGGATGGGGACGATTGCCGCGCGAGGTTGAATACCCTCGTCCGGCCCCAGGGCGGTAACGATTTCTCCGGGTTTCGGCCTCTGGTTCGGATCCTTGGCGAGCATTCGCCGCACCAACGCGGCCACTTCCGGCGGAACGCCCGGACGGACCGCTTCGACCGGCGGAGGCGGCTCCTGCTGATGTTTGCGGAGCACTTCCAGCGTGCTCGCGCCGCGAAACGGTGGGCTGCCGGTCAAGAGGAAGAAAAACACGCAGCCCAGGCCGTAAATGTCCGCCCGTCCGTCCACGCTCCGCGAATCCGAGATTTGTTCCGGCGCGATGTAGTTGGCGGTGCCGATCACATCGCCTTCGCGCGTCAGCCGCGAGCCGCTGCGTTGTTCGTCGGCCAGCCGGCCGAGGCCGAAGTCAACGATTTTCAGTTGCTTCGTCGGCTCGTCCAGCATCAGGTTTTCCGGCTTGATGTCGCGATGCACGGCGCGTTGCCTGGCAGCATAGGCGAGTCCCGCCGCCGCCTGCCGCACCAGAGAGCACGCCTCCTCGACCGGCAGCGGGCCGCGGCGGCCGACAATTTGTGCAAGCGTTTCTCCGGCGATGAATTCCGCCACGATATACGCCGACTCGCCGGCCGGGGCCGAATGAAGCACCCGCGCGACGTTGGGGTGTTGTAACCGCTCCGCGACGCGGGCCTCCTGCAGGAACCGCCGCTTCCGCTCGGGCACCCCGGCCCACTGCGGCTTGAGCACTTTTACGACGACCCGTCCGCCGACGACCTTGTCGCCGGCGAGATACGGCGTCGCCCATCGCGCCCGACGCCAGGAGGCGTTCGATCTTGTAGCGCGGATGGCCGCACAATTCCCGCGGCAGCGGATCGAAGCCGGGAACCCTTTCTTTCGCAAAGGCCTCGGTCGGCCTGTCGCCGAGCTTGGAGTTCCCCGCCTCTTTCACCAGGCAAATAAAACCATCGTCGGCTGCGCCCGCGACTTTCGCCGCGCAGCGGTCGCAGCCGGCGATGTGGTCCTCCACCGCGGCCGACCGCGGGAGGACAAGCACTCCCTGCGCGAAGGCGACAAGGTTGCCTTCGGGAGGATGCGTGGCAACAGAGGTTGGTGTTTCGGTGATCACTATCTTAAATGCCACTGGCTTGCCCAGTGGAATGTTACGTTTGTTGCTACATCGCTGCCCCTTACTCTTCTTTTTCCCGTTCACCGGCGACGGCGCCGCCGTCGCCGGTGAACGGGAAAAACAGGATTCAATTGGGTTTCGCGGATGTAGCTTCGAACGTGAGGCACCACCGGGCAAGCCGGTGGTATCCCACTCTTGTTTCTATCTCACCTCTGTTTCACCTGATATTCTTCGGACCAATTTCGTGCGCCGCGAGGTCTGCCGCGTCACTCGGCCTTGCGAAGCCGCAGCGTATACGACCCTTTGACGGTATCGCCGGGCCCCCACAAAAAATCGATCTTGTCGCCGTGTTCGTCCGTCCCAATTGTGCCCGTGTTGTCGTCACCCTCGCGGCCGCGCACGGCATGCACGTCCTTGGCAAGCCAACTGACTTTTCCGTCCTTGATCGTGCCGGTGACGTCGCGGCACAATGGTCCTGTTTCCAGCCAGGAACCTTGCGGTAAACTTCTTGCCATATCGCGCAGTGACGGTCAAGCTCCTCGACCTAGTTTCGTCGACCCACACTGACCCAGCCTTGAACTTGGGCGCGGCTCCGGTGTCGCTCTCGGGCACGCTGGCATCGTCCCCCGACTGGTCGAGAATCTCGATATTGTGAAACCTCATGGTCCCGGTGTTAATCTGGAAGCCGACCTTCCCTTTGTCTCGCGCCAAGCCCGGCACGAAGTTGAAAGGTCGCGGCGCTTGGGCCTCGAGCGTCAAGTCAACACAAGGAACACCGTCGAATTTCGCCGTACAATGCCCGCCCTTGACGGCCACCTCGCAGTGGTGCCAGCGGCCGATTTGGATCTTGGGTCTCGTTGCCGGAGGAGTAAAAGGGGCGGCGACACTTAACCAGTGCGCAGCGCCCGTAGCGTCTTTAGGGTCGCGGTTCGGACTCGTAAGCTTGATGATCGGGTGGTCGAAGATCTGGAGCTTAGGGTTCATCGGAACTTTTTCGCCCGCGATCGCGCGGATCGCAACTCCTCCGTTAGTACGGTCGTCACCCTTAGCGACCAGGAAATCGAAGCGCAAGCTAAAGTCGGAATACTCGCGGTCCGAGAGAATGTAGGCTCGTGTTTTCGCCGACGCCGATTCTGCCACGATGACGCCGTCCTCGACACTCCATTGCGTACCATCGCCGCCGTCGATTGACCATCCGCTGAGGTCTTTGCCGTTAAAGAGCTTCGTCCAACCGCGCTCGACCTTAGGCGCCTCGCCGTTTCCAGCGGGCAGTTCCTCAATCTTGAAATCACGGAACTCCAGGTAGCGCTGCGCTGCTCTTTCCTGATTTACGGCCAATACAGTGATATGTCCTCGGGCGAAGCGTTGTTGGGGGTCAATGTAATCCGCTGTAATCCTGCCATTGATCTTAACGACGAAATGATTCCCCTGAGCAGTCGCTTCGAGGGTAAACCACTGGCCGGGCGGCGCTGCTGACTGCAGAACGGTACGAACTGGCCCAACGCCAAAAACCGCAAGGCTGCCGGTTTTTAGCGGGTTGCCGTTATTGCTGTTGAGTACAATGGCGTATCCGTAGTGACGAGACTCGCCCGACTGCCCGAAAGTATCGCGCATAATGAGCTGGGCATATTCCGCGTCGCCAACGCGCATATCAACGCGAAGATGAAAGTCGCTATAGTCATCCCGGCTCGTCCACAGGTGGCCGGAATCCAGGCTGCTCCATCTGATGACGCCGTTTTCAACTCGCCAATCACTCCGCCGGGCCGGCACCGTCTCCCAACCGGAAAGGTCTTTGCCGTTAAAGAGCGTCACCCAACCTCGCGGCGAAGCGTTCGACGCACCAGTAGTGGAAGAGTCCTTTGCTGCCGAGCTATCGGGACCGTTCCCGCCCGGCGCAGTGCGGTAGTTCTCCGGCTTGATCCAAACATTCCGGAATTGCACCGGATCGTGGTCGCCCTGGAGAATTACCGGTCCCATTCGCGCCTCGCCCTTGAACTGCTGATACTGGATGCCAGTCGGCCCCTGGAACTCAACATTGTCTTGGATCAGGATTTCGTTTTGGTAAACTGTGGCACGGGCTTTCTCCAAGCGAGTGCCGTTAACGTCGAATCGCGGTGCCCGAAAGAAAATGTCGAATTTCTGCCACTCTCCGGCGGGCTTTGAAGCGTTTACTTGGGGTGGCCTCTGATTGTAGAATGCACCGCAGTCCTGGGCGTCGGGCTGCTTACCGTATGAGTTCAGAATTTGGATCTCGTACCGACCTTGCATTGCGACGCCGCTGTTGCCGGGACCGGACGTCGGAACGCGGAACTCCGCGTGCATGTAGCAGTCGCCGAACTCCCGCTTGCTGCTGATGTCTCGGTGGTCCGGCGTCGCAACGCCGCCGTCCACGGTCCAACCGGCGGGTTTTCTGGTGTGCCGATCGCACCAGTTATCGGTCATCTGTTCCGCCTTGCCGCCGAAGAGCACAATCGCTCCGCCGGGTGGTTCCACCAACAACTTGGTACTGGCCGGCGCGGGGACCGGTGAAGATGGCTGAGTTGCGGGCGCTGGACTTGCGGCTTGGACAGGCGCGGTCGACGGAGTTTGGCTTACGGGCGAATCGGCGGTTCCCGTGCTATCGTGCAATCGCGCCGGCAGACGGAGGACGTAAATCGTCCCGTTCCAGTTGACTGTGGCCAAGTGGCGGCCGTCCGGAGTGAATGCCACCTGGGGAATCATCCCTCCGCCTGGCCCGATCCGTATTTCCTCGAGCGGCTTGCCGCTTGCCGCGTCGCGCAACCGAACCGTGCCATCATTGCCGGCAATGGCCAGGGTTTTCTCGTCCGGGCTAAGGGCGATCGAATAGACTTCGCTTGGCACTTCCCAGCTCAACCGTATTTCGTTGGTCGTCAGGTCCCAGAGCTTGACGGTCCTGTCCAAACTCCCCGAATAAAGCCTCTTGCCGTCGGCGGAAAAAGACAGCGACCAGACTTTGCCCCGGTGCCCGCTCAGCGTGGCGCGGAGCCGGCCCGTGGCCAAATCCCACAGTTTGATTGTCTTGTCATCGCTGCCGGATGCCAACAGCCTGCCATCCTTGCTGATAGCCAGAGCCCGAACAGCACCCTGGTGACCCTCCAGGTTGAGCCAGAGTTCCCCGCTGGCAATATTCCAAAGCTCGCTCGTTTTTCCCCGCCCGCCGGCTGCCAATATCCTTCCGTCCGGGCTAAACAGGAGGGCGTGGACAAAGCCCCGTCCGAAGCCACGTCCTGGCAAGGTTTTCTTGGCCTTGCCCGTGGCGAGATCCCAGAGCCGGATCGATCCGTTTCCGTGGGCCGTGGCCAGTGCGCGGTTATCCGGGCTGAAGGCGGTAGCGCTCCAGTCTCCCGTATCGCCGTCCAAGGCCGGTTTCGGCTTGCCGGTTCCTAGATCCCACAGGCGGACCGGCGAATGATGTATCCCGCCGGCCAAAGTCGTGCCGTCGGGACTGATGGCGAGGAGATCAGAGCCGCTGAAGAACCAGGGGAGTTTGGCGAGAAGGGCGCTCTCAGGACGCTCTTCGCCGGTGGCCGGATCCCACAGATGCACCATTCCACTAAAATTGCAAGTGGCGAGGTCCTTCCCGTCCGGGGAAAAAGCAACGCCGCACCCAGGGCCCTCGTCGCCGACCCTGATAATCCGTGCCTGCCCCGTGGCAACGTCCCAAATCCTGGCAGAGCTCGAATCACCGCCTGCTGAAGCGAACGTTTTTCCGTTGGGCTCGAAGGCAACATTCCAGACGCGGCGATTATTCGAGTTCCAAGTATGAGTTTCTTCCCCCGTGACAGTGTTCCAGAGCTTTATGGTTCCGTCGTCATTCGCCGAGGCCAACGTCTTGCCGTCAGGGCTGAAGGCGACCCCGTTGACAATCCCGCCATGCCCCTCGAAATTGTGAACCTCGTTCCCGCTGCCCATGTCCCAAAGTTGGAGCCAACCGCGCCGCTCCTCCTTGGGACCCGACGACTGCCTGCTGCCCGCTGCCAAAGTCTTGCCGTCGGGGCTGAAGGCCAGGCAGTGACACGTTGGTCCGGTAACCTTGAAGGTCCGCTGGGGCCGGCGCGGCCACGTCCCAGACGACCAACTTCCCGGACGTCGGGTCGGTTGCCACGGCCAGCAATTGACCGTCCGGGCTGAAGGCCAGCGAACCGATCTTGTCCGCTTGCTTGTCCAGCGTCAAGAGAAGCCGGCCCGATTCGGCGTCCCAAAGCTTCACCGTTTTGTCGTCACAGCCCGTGGCCAGTAGCTTGCCATCGTTACTCAAGGAATGAGCGCCCCCTTCCACCGACCATCGCAATTTCCCGGTGACCGGGTCCCATAAACACACAGTGCCATCCTCGCTGCCGGTGACCAGCGTTTTTCCGTCGCCGCTGTAGCTCACAGACCTGATCGCGGCCCAATGTTTCAGCCGGCTATCGCCGAAAATGGCGACCAGCTCCGCCGGCGCCTTGCTTGGGTCGCCGCCTCCGGCAGCCGCCAGTTCATCGGCAGAAATATCCTCCCGGCGGAGATTGTCGGCCGGGCAAAGTGGCCCTGAAGACCGGACCCCTCCGATCGATGGTCCCCCTGGACGCGGTGGCGGGGTATTCGGTTCCAACCCGACAGGAGGCGGTTCGGGACGACCCGCGACATCTCCCTTTTCAATCGCGGGACCTTTCTGCACTGGATTCGGCTCAAGCGTCACCTTCAGAACCTCAGTCTTGTTCTTTTCCACCGTGAACGACTGGGTAGCCGACTTGTAATCGCCCGACTCGACGAGAAGCTCGTGATTGCCAGCCGTGAGGCGGATTGGGTCTTTCAGGCCGAGGATGTCGATTGTATCCCCGTCGACCTTTACCGTCACCTTTGCCGCGGGATCGCTGAGCTCAATCCGCACCGTGCCCTGGCTCGTGTGAATCGACATCACGACGGTAAAGAGGACAACGGCCGCCACGCCCGCGGCGGCGAGCCCGACCAGAACGACCGGCCGTTTCAAGTGTTTGGATAGCCCCGCGAGCAACGCGGGAAAGGCGTTGGCTTTTCGCCGCGTGCGCTGCGGCGCTGGCGTGCCGGCCAACAATCCGGCCCTCACCCCGACCCGCTGCGCAGGTGCCCCGCCCTCTCCCGGAAGGAGAGGGGAGACGTTCTCGCCCTTGGCGAATGGCAGCAACTCCTGCGCGGCTTCGCGCGGCGTCTGCGGCCGGTCTTCGGGTTTCTTCGCGAGCATCCGGTCGACCAGGTCGGACAGCTCCTTGGGCGTTTCCGGGACCACGTCGCACAGCGGACGCGGAGTCTCGCTCTGGTGCGCCATGAGGATTTGGGCGTCGGACTGGTAATTGAACGGCAACTGCCCGGCGATCAGGTAATAGAGCGTGCAGCCAAGACTGTAGATGTCGGCGCGGATGTCGGCGCTGGCGGCGTCCCAGGCCTGTTCGGGCGCGGTGTACTCATAGGTGCCCATCGTCACGTTGGTCTTGGTCAGGCCGTGGGCCGCCTTGTTCTCGCTGACCACCTTCGCCAGGCCGAAATCGAGGATCTTGATGACGCCCTTGTCCTGCGTGAGCATCAGGTTCTGCGGTTTGAGGTCGCGATGGACGAGCCCGCGCTCGTGCGGCGTGCTGCAGGCCGAGGCAAGCCTGCCGCACGCAGCGGCAGGCCTCTTGCACCGTCAGCCGCCCGCGCTTCTTGAGGAACTCGCTCAGCGGCTGCCCGGGCACGAACTCCATGACCATCACCTGCAAAGCGCCGAAATTCTCCGCGTCGAAGGCGCGGGCGATGTTGGGATGGTCCAGCTTGGCCACGGCCTTGACTTCCTGCTCGAAGCGCAATTGGGCGTCCGGATTGCCCACCAGCTCGGGGTTGATCACCTTCAGCGCCTAGCGGCGGTCCATCCGCTCGTGGTGTGCCTCGTAGACCGAGCCCATGCCGCCGCGGCCCAGGCGGCGGATGATGCGGTACTTGGTCTGCGACCGCAGTTCGGGAGGGATGGAGTCGTCGGCCAGCGGCTCTGCCGCGGGCAGGCCCAACGGCTTGACCGCCATCGATGGATTCGTCGCCCGCTGCACTTGCGCGGTCCGCGTCGCCTGTTCGGCCGGTTTTCGAACGGCTTGCGGGAGGAGCGCCGCCAGCGCATTGCGCGGCGTTTCTTCGAGGAATTGCCGGCAGCCTGGGCAGGTGGAGACGTGCGACTGGACGGTGTCCCGGCTTTCCGGCGCCAGCTTGCCCAGCGCCAAGGCGGCCAAATGCTGCCGCGACGGATGTGCCGACTGCCTTGTTTCCACGGAAACAACTCCTCCAGCGGACGCTTGCCCCGGCGGGGCCGATTGACGAGTTTCGACAGCTTCGCCCGACATTATTACCCTCCGGGGTAGTTTTGGCAAGTGCCTCCCGCAAGCGGATGGGCCAGCGCGGGAGTCTATCGCACGTCCTTAGGAATGCGCGCCGCCGCGGAAAATTTCAGCGGCTGTTTGGAAAGCGTAGGGTGGGTGCGGCACGGAAGTCCTTGCTCGATGGTGCGTTGCGCGAATCGCGCAAAACAAGGTGCGGCGCTGTACGCGCGGTTGACTCCGTGCGAAACCCACGTCAATTTCCCCGGCGATTCGCTTCACGCACTCTACCGAGACATCGCGATCAATTATTCCGGGTCGCCTGCCTGAGCCTTCAGCTTATTAAGCTCGTTTTCCGTCCTGCGATATTCGTCCAAGAACTTTTGGTCGTCCTTGGACAGGTTGCCGTATTTGAAATCACGATTTGTCGGGGGGCGAGCGTCCAAGAACAACAGGGTTACGGTCGCTTTTTTTGTATCGAAGGAAACCAGCCGCGCGTGAACCGGCACCGGTATGACGCCCGCATGGACCTTGCGAACTCCTCCACTTTGAACCGATCCTGGCTGCCCGTAGCCCGGAAGGGGAACGTATAGTCCGCTGGAATGCATGGTTTCCCAAGCGGTTCTAGGCAAGGAAACCGTCCATGTCGTGTGCTCGTTTCGCATCTTCTCCAAGGGGTCGTTTGGATCGCCAGTTGCAGCAGGGGGAGATGGTTTAGCAGGCCGAACGCCGCGCTGCCCTTTTCGACCGGGCACCGGCTTCGGCCGCTTAGCGGGCGGGGCAACGCCGCCCGATTTTCCGTCTACGCGTGCCGTTTCGGGATTGACGGTTACCGGCGGCAGGCTATCGACGTGCTTGTCCGGCGCCGAATTATTGTGGTCAACGCCGGGTCCGGAAGTGGAATCCGCGTCTCTAACGGCTTTTTCCACTGCATCACCAACAGGCGGCAGGGCTGTTTGGTCCTTGCCTTGCCGGTCGCCAGACTTCGTATCCGCGATGCCGGGAGTTTTAAAGCCATTATCTTTGGAGGTCGATTCGTCGGGCGGTTGAGTCGGCGGCTTCTCGTCTTGCGCGGGCTGCGGAAGCGAGTTCTGCGCGGCTTCCCCATCGTTCTTTGCGACTGTGGGCGGGCTAGACTTAATGGTCATCACCAACCCACAGACAATGCCCGCGGTAAGGCCCGTGGCCGCCAGGGCAACCCACGTAATATGGTTCCGGCCGGCTGCCGCCGCCTTGGCCCTCAGCCGATCGAGCGCGGCGTTTCTGCGCCGCGGTCCGGCGGCGCCGATTTCTGCCGCAAGGCCGGCCAGCGCCGGATCGGCATCCGGCCCTTCAGTGGAGACCGGAACGGCGTTTGCCGCGCCTTGCAATCCGGCCGCACGTGCGGCAAACGGAGCAAGCGCATCGGCCACTTCCGCGGGCGTCTGCGGGCGGTCCTCGCGCCGCTTGGCCAACATGCGGTCGACCAGCGCCGAGAGCGCCCGGGGCACTTCCGGACGCAACTCATGCAGCGGCCTGGGCGACTCATTTTGATGCGCCAACAGAATCTTCACCTCGGAGTCGTAGGCGAAGGGAAGAACGCCGGCTATCAGGTAGTAAAGCGTGCATCCAAGGCTGTAGATGTCCGCGCGGATGTCGGCGCGGGAAGCGTCCAACGCCTGTTCCGGGGCGATGTATTCGTAGGTCCCCATCGACATGTTGGTCTTCGTGCGGCCGGAAGCGCGATGGTTCTCGCTGACGACCTTGGCGAGTCCGAAGTCGAGAATTTTTACGACGCCAAAATCGCCCGCGAAGCCCTGCGAGAGCATCAGATTCTGCGGCTTGAGGTCCCGATGGACCAGTCCTTGCTCGTGCGCGTATTGCAGGCCGCGGCAAGCTTGCTCGACGCAACGGCAGGCGTCCGCGATCTCGAACCGGCCACGGGATTGCAGCAACTCGTAGAGCGTTTTGCCGGGCACAAACTCCATCACGATCGCTTGCAGTGCGCCGAACGATTCCGCGTCGTAGGCACGCGCGATATTCGGATGGTCGAGTCTGGCGACGGTCCGGATTTCATCGTCGAATCGCCGCAGCGCTTCGGCGTTATCGACGAGCTCGGGATTGATGACCTTGATGGCCCTCTTGCGGTCCATGCGGACGTGCAGCGCCTCGTAGACCGAGCCCATGCCGCCGCGGCCGAGCGTGCCCAGAATACGGTACTTGGACTGGTTGCGAAGGTCGACGGGGATGGCATTGGCCGCGAGAGGCTGCGCTTGCGGCGCTATTTCCGGCGGCGCGTTGCCTAAGGACGTGGCGCGGACGAGGGGTCGGCGCGGGACGCGTTGGAAGTATTTGAGGTCCCGCTCGCAGCCGCCGGCAGCCTGGTGTCGGTCGCCAGGGAAGATTGCGGCTTGGTCGCGGAGGCCGCCGTGGGCAGCGAAGTCTGGCCGGCCCCTGACCGCGGCTCGACGGCGCCCGCAAAGATCTGCTCAAGTGACTCTCGCGTCGCTTGCTTCAAAAATGCCTGGCACACTGGGCAGGTCAACACGTGGGCTTGCAGGCGATCGCGCGCGGCCGACGGGAGTTTCCCAAGAGCGAAGGCAGCCAAATGCTGTCGGGCTGGATGGTTTGCTTGTCTTGTTTCCATGGAAACAGCACCTTCGGCAAAAAGTTGCCTCCCGGGGTGATTTGACAAGATTGACAGTGTTGCCCAACATTATTACTCTTTAAGGTAGTTCTGGCAAGGGCCTCGACGACAGCGGTCCGGGTGCGGGCTTCTTCGCACATTTTTGTCTTGCGAGGCGATTGGTTGCTCGAATTCAGGATTGCAGCTATTATACTGGTTGCTCCTAGTCATGTATCCCGTTATTATTAGAGGTGGGTTTGCAGTTCACCTTCAACCGCCCTTATTCGCGTGGCCAGCCAAAGGAATCTCGTCTTTCTGCTGTGTATTGGCGCGGCGACGTTTTCGGTCGGTTGTGGAGGGAGCGGCGTGGACCGCTTGCCGGTCCACGGCACGGTGCAAACCGAACGGGGTGAGAAGTTCGACGCCGCGATCATGTTTTCGCCCGTTGATGGAAAACGGCCGGTGGCCAATGGCATGGTGAAAAACGGCGAATATCACTTCACCCGCGGCAACGGGCCGACCGTCGGGCCGGCGAAAGTGGTCGTGCGGCGTATCGTTCGTCGAGGGGGTGCGGCGTCGCCCTCGCAGTCGGCCGATGCCGGCCCGCCCGCGAAAACAGAGTGGATTATGGAGTCGAACGTAGTCGATGACGGCAAATACATCCTCGATTTTACGCTAAAGGACTGAGAAAGCGGCCGGCGCTCAGCCACGGCCGCAAGGACCAAGGGGGGTTCGACCATGTTGCAAAGCGCGCTTCGCAAAAAAGGGTTTACGCTCGTCGAGCTGCTGGTCGTGGTAGCGATCATCGGCATTCTGATCGCACTGCTGTTGCCCGCCATTCAAGCCGCGAGAGAAAGCGGTCGGCGGATGCAGTGCCTGAATAATCTCAAGCAGTGGGGCGTGGCCTTGAACGCCTATCAAGAGGCCCACAGCGGCGTCTATCCCGTGGGCAATACCACGCCGAAGCCAGGTGCTCCATTCGGCAGCTATGAATGCGGATTTTGGGGATTCGAGGCTAGGCTCCTTCCCTATATCGAGTGCAACGACATTTACAAGTTGTGTGAGCCCGGTTTCAACAATAAGAGGTACCTGACGGCTGCTTCAGCTACATTCAAAGTTTGTCCTTGAACGAAGACCCTGCCTTGATGATCCCGCCTACCGACAAGTGTCCCGATGACCCATTGTCGGGACTTAAGGATACGGGGACGGCTACAGGTGATGGCGGCGGCTACTACGCCTGCGGAAGCTATTTGGGGGTGATGGGGACGTCGAGCACAGCGAACGACGGCATCTTGCTCCACACGTGGTACACCGGCGCCATCAGCCTGACAAAAGTCACCGACGGCCTCTCGCATACGCTCATCATGGGAGAACGCGGCGTGAGCATCGAGCAGTTTGGCTGGCCCTACTGTGGCTACGGCACCGATGGCACGGGCGAAGCAGACAATCTTTTGGCGACAGGAGGTGGCCTTTCCCCAGGAACTGATCAAGGCGCGGACGACAACCATTTTTGGAGCTATCACCAAAATCTTTGCCAATTCATTTGCGCGGATGGCTCGGGCCACCCGCTCTCCTACGACATTGACCTGTTGACGTTCAAGTACCTTTCGACCCGCGCCGGAGGAGAGATCTTCCAGTTGCCGGCCGGATGGTGAATCCGGCCGGATGCTCCGCGCCCGCTTGCGCCCTGCAGAGTACAATGGAAGGGCCGGCATTTTGCGTTCGGCAGCGGAGGCGCCATGTCGCGTCGGACAATCAACAACGCAGGCTTTACGCTCGTCGAGCTGCTGGTCGTGGTGGCGATCATCGGGATCCTGATTGCACTGCTGTTGCCGGCCATCCAAGCCGCGAGAGAAAGCGGGCGGCGGACGCAGTGCCTCAACAATCTCAAGCAGTGGGGCCTGGCCCTGAACGAGTACCAGGAAACCCACAATGGCGTCTTTCCCGTGGGCAATACCTCGATAAAGCCTGGCGCTATCTTCGGCAGCTATGAATGTGGATTTTGGGGATTTCAGGCCAGACTCCTGCCGTATATCGAGTGCAATAACATTTTCAAGTTATGCGAGCCCGGTTTCAACGATAAGAATTCTGACGGATGCTTCGGTTATGTTTCAACTTTGTCCGCGGTCGACGATTTTGCCAAGATGATCCCGCCTACGGACAAGTGTCCCGATGACCCGCTGGTGGGCGTTCTCGATACGTTGAACGACAACAATAGTGGAAACGGCGAGTATGCTTGTGGAAGCTACCTGGGGGTGATGGGGACGTCGGGCAGCGCGAACGACGGCATCTTGTTCCATACGTGGTACACTGGCGCCATCAATGTGCAAAAAGTCACCGACGGCCTCGCCCATACGCTCATTATGGGAGAGCGCGGCTGCAGCATCATGGACTACGGCTGGCCCTACTGCGGCTACGGCAACGAGGCCACCGGCACCGGGGAAGGCGACAATGTCTTGTCGACAGAACATGGCCTTTCTCCAGGTACTGACCAGGGCGCGGACGACTTCCATTTTTGGAGCTACCACCAGAACCTTTGCCAATTCATCTGTGCGGACGGCTCGGGCCACCCGCTCTCCTACGAAATCGACCTGCTGACCTTCCAGGCGCTGTCGACGTGCGCCAAGGGAGAAATCGTCCAATTGCCGCAGGGATGGTGAATTGGACGGGTTCGTTTGCTCCGGCTCGGCGCGCCGAATGCAGTACAATGGAGGATTGGGCTATTTGCGTCCGGCATTGGGTGGGCCATGTTGCGGTGGAAATCTCGTGATGCGGGCTTTACGCTCGTCGAACTGCTGGTCGTGATTGCGATCATTGGCTTGCTGATCGCCTTGCTGCTGCCCGCCATCCAAGCGGCGCGAGAAACCGGGCGGCGGATGGAATGCCTGAATAACCTGAAGCAGTGGGGCCTGGTGCTGAACGCGTATCACAACGACTACGGCAGCTTTCCGATTGGCAATGTCGCTCCGCAATACGAATTCTACGCGACAGCGGGCTGGTGGGGCTTCCAGGCCAGGCTTCTGCCGTACCTTGAAGCCAACGACATCTACAAGCTTTTCAACTTCAATTACACCGGCAGTTGCTTCGATTGGATGACGACGATGCCGGCCAGCGAGAATCCGGCCGTGATGATTCCGCCCTGTGACAAATGTCCCGACGATCCTCTGGCCGGCGGCATTTGGGCCGGCAATCCCTCCTACGCCTGCGGGAGCTACCTCGGCGTGGACGGCACCGGGCCTTCAACGTTGGACGGCATCTTGCTGCACACGTGGTACAACCGCGCGATCAGTCTGGCAAAGGTCACCGACGGCGCCGCGCACACACTCATCATGGGGGAGCGGGGCGTGAGCAGCAGCTACTACGGCTGGCCGTATTGCGGGGCCGGCGACTCGAACAACACGGGCGACGGCGACAATCTCATGTCGACGCAACACGGCCTATCCGCCGCGCGCCGGACGGCAGCGCCGACTCGCATTTCTGGAGCTATCATCCAAACGTGTGCCAATTCATCTGCGCCGACGGCTCCGGCCACGTCCTCTCCTACGACATCGACCTGGAGACCTTCCAGGCGCTATCGACGCGCGCGGGAGGAGAAACGGTCCAGTTGCCGCAGGGATGGTGAGAAGGCTATAGCGCCTCGCAGACGAGATCGCCGATCTCGCGCGTGCCGTGGCCCATCTTGCCGGCGGCCTGGCTGAGCATCTTCGTGCCGGTGACGGTCTCCACGGCCTTCATCACGCGGTCGCCGGCCTTGGGATGGCCGCACTGCTGGAGCATCATGCCGGCGGCGGCGATGGCGGCAATGGGGTTGATCACGTTCTTGCCGGTGTACTTCGGCGCGCTGCCGCCCATCGGCTCGAACATGCTCAGGCCGCCGGGATCGGGATTGATGTTGCCCCCGGCCGCCACGCCCAGGCCGCCCTGCAAGACGGCGGCCAGGTCCGTGATGATGTCGCCGAACATGTTCGTGGTCACGATCACGTCGTAGAACTCCGGGTTCTTGACCATCCACATGCAGCAGGCGTCGACGTGGTTGTAGTCCGTCTTCACGTCGGGGTACTCCTTGGCGACGTCGTTGAACGTCCGCCACCAGAGGTCATGCCCGTAGGTCAGCACGTTGGTCTTGGCCACGAGCGTGAGCTGCTTCTTCTTGTTCCGCTTGCGGGTGAACTCGAACGCCCAGCGGATGCAGCGCTCGCAGCCCTTGCGGGTGTATATGGCCGTCTGCGTGGCGACTTCGTCGGGCGTGTTCCTTTTCAAAAAACCGCCCACGCCGGCGTACATGTCCTCAGTGTTTTCGCGCACCACGACGAAATCGATGTCCTCGGGCCGCTTATCCTTTAGCGGCGTCTCCACGCCGGCGAAGAGCTTCACGGGACGCAGGTTGATGTACTGGTCGAAGCGGAATCGCAAGGCGAGCAGAAGGCCCTTTTCCAGCACGCCCGGCGGGACGTCCGGGTGTCCCACCGCGCCTAGCAGGATGGCCTTGAACTTGGCCAGCTCGCAGACGATCTCTTCCGGCAGGATTTCGCCCGTGCGGAGGTAGCGCTCGCCGCCGAGGTCGAATTCCCGAAGCTCGTACTTGATGCCTTCGGAGGCCGCGACGGCCTTGAGGACCTTGACAGCTTCGGCGGTGACTTCGGGTCCAGTGCCATCGCCGCCGACGACGGCGATGCGGAGAGGTTGGTTGGTGCTCACGATTGCGGTGTTCTTCAGGAAAGTGAGGATTTCATTCCGGTTAAAGGGGAATTGCAAGGCGGCCTAGACAATCTCTTTTTGCGGATCCTGATCGTCGGCGCCATTGGGCCACAGCTTCCTCAACTCGTCCGGCGTATCTGCTGTCGCCGCGGCGCGGAGGACATTCTTCAGTTGGTCAAGGTCGTGAATCCGCCGAATCTCGGACATAAGCTCGCCGCATACGGCCGGAAACTTAGCGCCTAAGACGGTCTCGATGAGCTCGAGGCGGTCTCGCTCCATCCGAATTTCTTCCAGTGTATCAATGAACGGCATTTGTTTCTCCTCCTCGTAACGCGCCACATCCTCGCGAAATTCGACTTTCAAGTCGGTCGGCAATTCCATGAGCCAATCGATCACTCGGAACAACTGCCGGACGCCAACTGGGGTTGTCGTCGCCGAGGACCGCGAAGCTGGCCACTTCTCTATTATACTTATCGAAAATCCGGTAGTTGTAGACGTACATCCGCCATGTGAAGTTGGAATCCGCGGACATTTGTACCTCTACGTGGATCAGCACCCATTGCTCTTCCCCGGTTTTCAGCCAGACCTTGACTAACTTGTCGGCGTGCCGCCGCCCAATCTCCGCTTCCGGCGCGACTTGTTGCATTTCCTTGTCCAGGGGTTCCCAGCCTCGCATCCAGTCAACTTCGGCATGGGCCTGCGGTAAGAATAGCTCCAAGAATGCCTCGAAGAAGAAATCGAGGGCTTCTTTCCAAGGGCTGTCGAAGTCGGCCATGAGCATGCAGCCGAGCAGGAACGAATCCGCACTACCACGCGAAGTGCGCAAATGCCTTGTTGGCGTCGGCCATGCGGTGGACGTTCTCGCGCTTGGTGAAGGCGGCGCCTTCGCGGTTGTAGGCCTGAAGCAGCTCGCCGGCGAGCTTCTCGTGCATCGCGCGGCCCTTCTTCTCGCGGCATGCAGCGAGAATCCAGCGGATGGCCAGCGACTGCTGGCGGATGCGGTTGACCTGCATCGGCACCTGGTACGATGCCCCGCCGACGCGCTTTGAACGGACCTCGATGTTCGGTTTCACGTTCTCCACGGCCTGCGTGAAGACCTCGATCGACGGGGTGTCCTTCTGCTTCTGCTGGATGATGTCCAACGCGCCGTAGAAGACGCGGCGGGCGTTGCTCTTCTTTCCGCTCCACATCATGCAATTGATGAACTTGCTCGCCAGGACCGACCCGAACTTTGGATCGGGATTGAGCGTGCTGCGACTTGCGGTAATGCGACCCATAGAGATGAATTGGATTGAGGGTTGTGACGCGGGCGGGATAAAGGATCAGCGATGAAGGATGAAGGATCGAACCGGCTACCTTTCACCCTTTATCTCTTATCCCTTATCTCCCATCCCTCATCGCTGTTGTTACTTTCCGCCCTTCTTGGCGCCGTAGCGGCTGCGGGACTGCTTGCGGCCTTCGACCCCCAGCGTGTCAAGAGCGCCGCGGACGACCTGATAGCGAACGCCGGGCAGGTCGCGGATGCGGCCCCCGCGGATGAGCACGATCGAGTGTTCCTGCAGGCTGTGGCCCTCGCCGGGAATGTAGACGGTGACCTCCTTGCCGTTGGACAGCCGCACGCGGGTGATCTTCCGCAGGGCCGAGTTGGGCTTCTTGGGGGTCATTGTCTTGACCTGGAGGCAGACGCCGCGCTTCTGCGGACATTGATCCAGCACCGGCGACTTGCTGTAGCGGCGCTGGTAAACGCGGTTCTTTCGGACCAGTTGGTTGATTGTCGGCATAGGTTTTGGCTTCTTGGATCGATTCCCGCTCCTGGCGAGAATCCCTCATTCTGCCGGTTTTTGGCAGTATGTCAATGGGGGCGGAGCTTGGTTTGTACCCAATGCCCGCGCTGCCCGATATCGCCTCCGGTCCCCTCCTCTTCCAGTGAAAGGGGGAAAATGTTCTCACTCATCGTCGCCCGAGTCCTCACCGGAATCGACAATGTACTCCTCTTTCACCAAATCTTCGTCTTCTTCCGGGGTAGCGGCGTGCTGGAAGAGGGCATCCAAAGGGCTCGGACCCGAGGAAGCGCGGCCATCGCCCTCTTTGGCAGGCTCGACCTTGCCGGCCCCCTCCAACAAGGGGAAGTGCCGGGCAAGCACGTCTTCCTTTTCCGGTCCCAAGCCTTCGAGGGCCGCCGGGCGGATGCGGACCTCGGAGTCCTGGTAGGTGCGGAAGCCGGTGCCGGCAGGAATCAAGTGGCCCAGGATCACGTTTTCCTTCAGGCCCACGAGGCGATCGACCTTGCCGGCCAGGGCGGCTTCAGTAAGGACCTTGGTCGTCTCCTGGAAGCTTGCGGCGGAAATGAAGCTGGAACTTTGCACCGCCGCCTTGGTGATGCCCAAGAGCTGCGTGCTTGCGGTGGCCGACTTGGGCTTGACGCCTTTGGCCGGATCACCGCCCAGCGCGCTAATCTGGGCGTTGACCTGTTCGAGGGTCTCGATCGGCACGATTGCGCCCTCAGTGAAGTCGCTATCGCCCTTGTGGGAGATCTTCAGGCATTTGGCCAGTTCCTGGTTCTCCTTGCGGAACTCGAACTTGTCCATGATCGAGCCGGGCAGCAGCGACGTATCGCCCGTCGTTTCGACGCGGACCTTGCGCAGCATCTGCGCGACGATGATCTCGATATGCTTGTCGTTGATTTCGACGCGCTGGCTGCGGTAGACGTTCTGGATTTCGCGAGTGAGGTACTTCTGCACCTCTTCCTCGCCGGAGACGCGGAGAATGTCGTGCGGCACCAGCGGACCGTCAACGAGCGCATCGCCCGCCTTGACGAAAGTGCCGCCATGCACGCGGAAGTGCTTGCCGTGCGAGACGAGGTGCTCGCGCTCGATGCCGCTTTCGCTGCGGACGACGATGGTCCTCTTTCCGCGGCGCTTCTCGCCGAGGATTTCCACCACGCCGTCGATCTCGGCGATCACGGCCGGGTCCTTCGGCTTGCGGGCCTCGAAGATCTCCGTCACCCGCGGCAGACCGCCGGTGATGTCCTGCGTGCCAGCCACTTCGCGGGGCGTCTTGGCCAGCAGCGTGCCGGCCGAGACCGTTTTGCCCTCGGCGACTTCAATGTGGGCCTTTTCCGGTAGATAGTAAATGTCCAGCGGCTTGCCGGTCTCGTCTTCAAGGACGATCTGCGGGTGCAGGTCGCCCTTGTGCTCCATGATCAGCCGCCGCTCGTGGCCGCTGGGGTCTTTCTCGACCCGCATCGTGTCGCCTTCGATGATGTCCTCGAAGCGGACTTTTCCGCCGACTTCGGCCAGGTGCGGGATGGCGTGCGGGTCCCATTGGCAAAGCAGCGTGCCGGGAACGACCTCCTGGTTCTCGCTGACGGTCAAGTTTGCGCCGGCGGGAACCTCGTACTTCTCCAGCTCGCGGCCCTTGGGATCGAGAACGAGGATTTCACCGTCGCGATTGAGCACGACTTGCTGCCCCTCGTCGTTGCGGACGACTTTCAGGCGGGTGAATTTCACCACGCCCGGCTTCTTGGCCTTGATCTCGCTCTCTTCGACGTGCCGGGCGGCCGTTCCGCCGATGTGGAAGGTGCGCATCGTCAACTGCGTGCCCGGCTCGCCGATACTCTGCGCGGCGATGATGCCGACGGCCATGCCTTCTTCCACCATTGCCCCAGTGGAAAGGTCCATGCCGTAGCACAACGCGCAGATGCCCAGCGAGGCGTCGCAGGTCATGGGGCTGCGGACTTGTATCTTTTCCAGGCCCATCTGCTCGATGCGGCGGGCGATATCGACGGTTACGAGATCATTCTCCTTGACGACCACTTCGTCGGTGATGGGGTTGACGATGTTCGCGCGGCTGACGCGCCCGCGAATCGAGTCCTTGAGGCTTACTTCGACCTTTTCCCCGCGGTAAATCACGCCTTTGGTGATGCCCTGCGTGGTGCCGCAGTCGTGGCAAGTGACGACAACGTTCTGCGCCACGTCGGCCAGCTTGCGGGTGAGGTAGCCCGAGTCGGCCGTCTTCAAGGCCGTGTCGGCCAGGCCCTTGCGGGCGCCGTGCGTGGAGCTGAAGTATTCCAGCACGCTCAGGCCCTCGCGGAAATTGGCCTTGATGGGCGTCTCGATAATCTTGCCCGACGGCTTGGCCATCAAACCGCGACATGCCGGCCAACTGGCGGATTTGCTCCACGCCGCCACGGGCGCCGCTATGGGCCATAAGGAAGACTGGATTCACGTAGCCGTCGAAGCGGTGATCGTTTTCCATCTCCGTCATCATTTGCGCCGTGATCTCTTCGCGGGCGTGGGTCCACTTGTCCAGCACCTGGTTGTAGCGCTCACCCTCCGTGATGATGCCGCGCTGGTAGAGCTTGTGGACGCGCATCACTTCTTTCTCGGCGTTGGCGATGATCTTGGTCTTGCTGGGCGGAGTGATCAGGTCGTCGGTGGCGAAGCTCAGACCGCTCAAAGTGCTCTGGCGGAAGCCGATGCGGTTCATCGTGTCCAAAAGGTCGATCGTCTGCCGCCGGCCCAGGTGCTCGTAGCAGTCGGAAATAACTTCTTGCAGGTCCTTGGAGCGAAGCGGATGGTTGTAGTACGGCATCCCCTTGGGCAGCCAGGAGTTGAACAGCACGCGGCCAACCGTGGTCTTGAAGAGCATCCCCGGCTTGATCGAGGGATCGGCCTTTATGTAGCGGCCCGCGGGCATGCGGACCTCGATGGCGGCGTGGGTGGCAATTTTGCCCAACTGATAGGCCAGCAACAATTCGTCGAACGAGAAAAACTTCATGCCGTCGCCCTTGGCCGTAGGCAGCGGGGCGGTCATGTAGTAGCAGCCCATCACCACGTCCTGCGAAGGGCTGATAATCGGCGAGCCGTTGGCCGGGCTGAAGATGTTGTTGGTCGACATCATCAGCGTGTGGGCCTCGACCTGGGCCTCGATGGAAAGCGGAAGGTGGACGGCCATCTGGTCGCCGTCGAAGTCGGCGTTGAAGCCCTTGCAGACCAGCGGGTGCAGCTTGATGGCGTTGCCCTCGACGAGTGTTGGCTCGAAGGCCTGGATGCCCATGCGGTGCAGCGTGGGGGCGCGGTTGAGGAGCACGGGATGGTTCTGGATCACTTCTTCAAGAATGTCCCAGACTTCTTCGTCCTTGCGCTCCAGCATTTTCTTGGCGGACTTGATCGTGTCGGCGTGCTCCAGCTCCTTGAGCCGGCGGATGATGAACGGCTGATAGAGCTCCAGGGCGATCTTCTTCGGCAGGCCGCACTGGTGCAGCCGCAGCGAAGGACCGACCACGATCACGCTGTGCGCCGAATAATCGACGCGCTTGCCCAACAGGTTCTCGCGGAAGCGGCCCTGCTTGCCCTTGATCATGTCCGTAAGCGACTTCAAGGGGCGGTTGCTCGAACCCAGCACCGGCCGCTTGCAGCGGTTGTTGTCGAAAAGGGCGTCGACCGACTGCTGCAGCATCCGCTTCTCGTTGCGGATGATGACCTCCGGCGCGTTGAGATCGACCAGCTTCTTGAGGCGGTTGTTGCGGTTGATGATGCGGCGATAGAGGTCGTTCAGGTCGCTGGTGGCGAAATTGCCCGAATCCAAGAGCACCAGCGGGCGCAGATCGGGCGGAATGACCGGGATCACGTCCAGCACCATCCATTCGGGCCGGTTGTCGCTGTCGCGGATCGCCTCGACGATCTTCAGGCGGTTGATGAGGTCCTTTTTCTTCTGCTTGGACGACGTTTCGGCCAACTCGACGCGGAGTTCCTGCGAGAGCTTGACCAGATCCAACTCGGTGAGCAGCTTGCGGACGGCCTCGGCGCCCATGTCGGCGTCGAAGGTCCCTTCGCCGTACTGTTTGCGGGCCTCGCGGTATTCGTCTTCGGTAAGGAGCTGGTGCGGCTTCAAGGGCGTGTCGCCGGTCCGCGTGACCACGTAGTCCTGAAAATAGATGATCTTTTCCAGGCTCGTCGTCTTCATGGCCAAGAGCGCGCCCAAGCGGCTGGGCATGGCCTTGAAGAACCAGATGTGAACGACCGGCGCGGCGAGCTCGATGTGGCCCATCCGCTTGCGGCGGACGCGGCTGTGCGTGATCTTCACGCCGCAGCGGTCGCAGATCATGCCCTTGTACTTCATGCCGCGGTACTTGCCGCACGAGCACTCCCAGTCCTTTTCGGGGCCGAAGATGCGCTCGCAGAACAGGCCGTCCTTTTCAGGGCGGTAAGTGCGGTAATTGATCGTCTCCGGCTTTTTCACTTCGCCGAACGACCAACTGCGGATGTCGTGCGGGCGGGCCAGGCTGATCTTGACCGCCGTGTAATCGTTGATCCGATCGTATGTCGCTTCGCCGATACTCATGCCGAATGCTCCTTTTGGTTATGCGTGCGCCTTTTCAAGCTGCATGTTCAGGCCCAGGCCGCGGATCTCGTTGGTCAAGACGTCGAAGCTCGCGGGGGTGCCGGCTTCCAGCGTGTTCTCGCCTTTGACCATCGACTCGTAAATCTTCGTGCGGCCTTCCACGTCGTCGCTCTTCACGGTGAGCAGCTCCTGGAGGATGTAGGCCGCCCCGTAGGCCTCCAGCGCCCAGACTTCCATTTCGCCGAAGCGCTGGCCGCCGAAGCGGGCCTTTCCGCCCAGCGGCTGCTGGGTGATGAGCGAATAAGGTCCGGTCGAACGGGCGTGGACCTTGTCGTCCACCAGGTGGTGCAGCTTGAGCATGTAAATGAAGCCGACCGTCGACAACTGTTCGAACGGCTCGCCCGTGCGCCCGTCGTACAACTGGCTCTTGCCGGAGGTGGACAGGCCGCCCTCGGCCAGCAGCTTGTGGATGTCGCCTTCGGTAGCGCCGTCGAAGACGGGCGTGATTGCCTGGAAGCCGAGCTTCGCGCCCGCCCAGCCGAGGTGCGTTTCCAGAATCTGGCCCACGTTCATACGGCTGGGCACGCCCAGCGGGTTGAGCATGATCTGGATCGGCGTGCCGTCGGCAAGGTGCGGCATGTCTTCCGTGGGCAGGATCTTGGAGATGACGCCTTTGTTTCCGTGGCGGCCGGCCATCTTGTCGCCCACGGAAATCACCCGCTTGGCGGCGATGTACACCTTGACCATCTGCAGCACGCCGCTGCGGAGCTCGTCGCCGCGCTTCATAGAATTGAGCTTGCGGTCGCGGGCGTCGAGCGCCGCCTCGACCGCCGGCCATTCCTGCTTCCAGAGCTTCTCCAGCGAGGCCTTCCGCTCCGGACTGCGGACGTCCCACCTCTCGATGTTCTTCAGCACGTCGCCGTACTCGTGGACCACTTCGGCCACGCTGCGGTGATCGCGGCCTTCCACCAACGGACTGCCGTCGTCGTCGGAGAGCTTCTTCTTCAAGAGTTCCTCGACCTTGGCGATCAGCGCACCGAAGGACGTGGCGATCCTCTCGTTGCCTTCCGCTTCGGCCTCCTTCAAAGCGGTCTCGAACGCCTTTCGTTCCTCCTCATTGAGGCTCATGCGGCGGGAGAATTTTTGGGTGTCGATGACGATCCCCTCGACGCCGGAGGGCACCTCCAGCGAATCGTTCTTCACGTCCTCGCCGGCGCGGCCGAAGATGGCGTGCAGCAGCTTTTCTTCGGGCGTCAGTTCAGTCTTGGACTTGGGAGAAACCTTGCCCACCAGAACGTCGCCCGGCCGGACGTAAGTGCCGACGCGGACGATGCCGTTTTCGTCGAGGTTGCGGAGCTGCTTTTCGCTGACGTTGGGGATGTCGCGGGTAAACTCCTCGCGGCCCAGCTTGGTCTCGCGGATTTCGATGTCGAATTCCTCGATGTGCAGCGAGGTATACGTGTCGTCCTGAACCAGCTCTTCGCTGATGATGATCGCGTCCTCGAAGTTGAAGCCGTCCCAGGCCATGAAGGCCACCAGCACATTGCGGCCCAGGGCCAGCTCGCCCTGGCAGGTCGCGGCGCCGTCGGCGATGACCTGGCCTTTCTCCACCTTGTCGCCCACGTTGACGATCGGTTTCTGGTTCTGGCAGGTCCGCTCGTTGAGCCCCACGAATTTCCGCAAGGGATACGACTCGCCGCCGACTTCGATCTTGCGGGCGTCGCAGTAGGTGACCGTGCCCTTGTTCTGGCGCGGACGATCATGCTCGAGTTCCGCGCGGCCTCGACCTCCATGCCCGTGGCGACCAGCGGCGGGTCCGTGACCAAAAGCGGCACGGCCTGCCGCTGCATGTTCGAGCCCATGAGGGCGCGGTTGGCGTCGTCGTGCTCCAGGAACGGAATCAGGCCGGCCGAAACGCCCACCATCTGGCTCGGGGCCACGTCGATGTACTGCACCTGTTCGCTGGGAAGAATCATGAAATCGCCGTGATAGCGGGCGATGACCGTGTCCTCGGACAGCTTGCCGTTTTGTATCCGCACGTCGGCCGGCGCCAGGCGGGCCTCGTGCTCCTGGTCCGCGCGGAGCCACTCGATCACCGGCTCGCCGTCCTTGCCGAACTCCAGCTTGCCGTTCTTCACGCGGTGGTACGGCGTGACCAGGAAGCCGTAGTCGTCCACGGCGGCGTAAATGCCGAGGCTGGAAATCAGTCCGATGTTGGTGCCTTCGGGCGTTTCAATCGGGCAGATGCGGCCATAGTGCGAGATGTGGACGTCGCGGACTTCGAAACCGGCACGCTTGCGGTTCAGGCCGCCCGGCCCCAGGGCCGAGAGCCGCCGCTCGTGCGTGAGCATGGAAAGCGGGTTGGTCTGGTCGACGACCTGCGACAGCTCGCCGCGGCCGAAGAAATACTCGATGGCGGCCGAGATGCTCTTGGGGTTGACGAGGCTGCGGGGCGTCATGTCCTCGATGTCCTTGAGACTCATCCGCTCCTGGACCGTGCGGCGGAGCTTGAGAAAGCCCTTGCGGAGCTCGTCGCTGGCCAATTCGTCGATCGTCCGCAGGCGGCGGTTGCCGAGGTGGTCGATGTCGTCGATCTCGACGCCGGGGTCGTTCGCCCGCAGCTTGTTCAAGTATTGAATCGCTGCGATGAGGTCCTCCGGCCGCAGCGTCATCTCGCTTTCCGGGATGTTCAGTGCGAGCTTGCGATTGATGCGGAAGCGGCCAACGCGGCCGAGGCGATAACGGTTGGTGTCGTAGAACTTCTCCTTGAAGAGGTCCTTGGCCTTTTCCAAATTGGGAGGATTGCCGGGCCGCAGCCGCTGGTAGATCCGCAGCAGGGCCTCTTCGTGGCTGCCGGTGGCGTCTTCGGCCAGCGAGTTCAGCAAGAGGGGGTTTTTCGGATCGGTCATGATCTCGATCTCGGTCAAGCCCGACGTGCAGATCAACTCGGCGATGTTCTTGGTGATTTTCTGCCCCGACTCGACAAGGATCTCGCCCGCCCGCTGGCTGGACACGGGATAGACGACGTCCGTGACGGCCAACTTGCCCTCGATTTTCGCCACGCTGCGGCCGTCGACGACCTTCACCTTTTCGGTGTCGTAGAAGACGCGCAGCAGGGCCTCGTCGGTGCCGTACTTGGGGTCCATCGCGCGGATGAGCGTCATGATCGAGAACTTGCCGCTCTGGTCGATCCGCACGGCCAGGCTTTCCTTGCGCGTTACGTTCAGCTCGATCCAACTGCCGCGCTCGGGGATGATGCGGCAACTGTGCAGGCGGCGCTCGCCGGCGCCCTCCAACTCCATGACGAAGTCGACGCCAGGGCTGCGATGAAGCTGGTTCACCACGACGCGTTCCGCGCCGTTGATGATGAACTCGCCGCCGCCCAACATAATGGGCACGTCGCCAAGGTAGACCTCTTCCTCAATCGGCTGCTCCTTGGTGAGCCGCAACGTGACATGGAACGGCCGGCCGTAGGTCAGGCGAAGCTGGCGGCATTCGTCCGGCTCGTAGCGGGGCTTGCCCAGTTTGTAACCGACGTATTCCAGGCGGAGCGTCTTGTCGTAGCTTTCCACCGGGAAGATCTCGCGGAGCACGCCTTCAATGCCCTGGTCCTTGCGCTTCTGCGAGAGCACGTCGTGCTGCAGAAAAGCCTCGTAGCCGCGGGTCTGAATTTGCGTCAGGTCGGGAATCGGATAGGGCGCGCGCTGCGAACCGAAGCGGCGGATTTCCTTGGGCTGAACGCGTCGTTGGGCAGATGTCGCCATGGGCAGTCACCTTCGGGAAAAACAAGGGAAACCCCGCGTGCCGGCGGGAGGCACGAAGGCGCGGCGCGAACCCGCCACGCCGCGGCCTTGGCCACGGGGGGAATGAGAATACCACAAGATCATACTCGGTCCACGCAATACGTTTCCCCCCTGCATCCAGGAGGGCCCAGGGCCAATCGGCCCCTTGGTGATGCGGTGCATGAAGCCAGCGCCGCTCGACAGCGCGTACTTGACCACGACTTTTGCGCCGGCTTCCTCCAGCTCCTTCTTGAGCTTCTCGGCGTCCTCCTTCGAGAGACCTTCCTTGACTTTGGCGGGCGTTGCTTCGACAAGGTCCTTGGCCTCCTTCAGCCCCAGGCTGGTGGCCGCACGGACGACCTTGATGATGCCGATCTTCTTGCTCGCCTCGTAGCTTTCGATCACGACATCGAACTCGGTCTTCTCTTCCTTGGCGGGACCGGCAGCCTCGCCGCCGGCGCCGGGCATGGGACCGGCCATCATCACGGCGCCGCCCGCGGCCGGCTTGATGCCGTGGACCTCCTCGAGGTAATCGCTTAGGGCCTTCGCCTCCTTGAGGGTTAAATTGGCGATCTTGTCGCCCAGCTCCTTGGTGGCGGGCGAGAATTCTTTGACAGCTTCAGCGGTGGACATTGGTAAGACGTTCCTTTCTTGGGGATCGCGGCAGCACGGGGCTGAACCGGCCGCCGACGCGAATTATCACTTCACTTCTTCAAAGGTCAATTAGGAATTGTACGCGGGAACTTAGGCTTCGTCCAATCGCTAGCTCCAACCCGACGGAATGGACGAATACTGTAAGTCCGTCCTGCCGGGATAGACTGTTCGACATAAAACGGCGTGCAACGCTGATAGTCCTTTCCGGCAGAAAGAACCTGCAGTCATGCGGCGGGTGTTCCCTCGGCCGACGCGGCCGGTGCTTGCTCCGGGGCGGGTTCTTGTTCCGGGGCCGCGGCCTCCTCGCCGCCGCCCTTGGCCTTTTCCGCAATCTGGCTGGCCAAGGCGCCGCCCATGGCCAACAATTGGCCGTTCAACCGGCCGCCGACCGAGTCGATCTGGCCCAAAAGCAGGCTCAACTGCTCTGTCCGGCTCGGCCACTTGGCGACCTCGGCGACCTGGTCGGCCGATATTTGCTCGCCGTCCATGACGCCGCCGCGCGGCTGAAACGCCGGGAATTTGTCACCCTTGAGGATTTCGGTGATCGACTTGGCCAGCGAGACGATGTCCTCGCCACCCCAGCAGATCGCCGCCGATCCGGTCACGCCGTCGAACATTTTCGCCAGCGGCGTGCCGGCCGCCGCCCGGGAGGCCATGCTGTTTTTCACCACGAGGACGTGGATCTTCTTGGCGCGCAACTCCTTCCGCAACGTAAACGTTGAAGAAGAG
Organism: uncultured Planctomycetia bacterium; assembly: GCA_963780045.1. Lineage (GTDB taxonomy): Bacteria > Planctomycetota > Planctomycetia > Pirellulales > Thermoguttaceae > JANXQG01. Next base: position 1,973,255 of record CAVZZZ010000001.1, read on the forward strand.
TTCATGCCGATCATGTTCACCAGCAGGGCGTCGTTAACGCTCGCCAGACGGCGTTTGATGTCGTTGGATACAAGTTCTTTTACAAGTTTGCTCATGCTTGTGGTACTCGAGTGACCTGAGTACTCAGTTATGCGGCCGGGATCCGTAATGCGGGACTCATCGTTCCCTTGATGACGGTTCCCTTGACGTATTGGCCCTTGACGGCGGCCGGCTTGAGGTGCTGGACGTGATTGATAAACGCGCTGATGTTGTCGATTAGCTTGGCGGCGTCGAAGCTCATCTTGCCGACCACTGCGTGGACGTTGCCTCCCGCGTCGCAGCGGAATTCGACCTTGCCCGCCTTGTACTCCTTGATCACCTTGGCGACGTCCGGCGTGACGGTGCCCGCCCGCGGCGAGGGCATGAGCCCGCGAGGCCCCAGCACCTTGCCCAAGGGCCCGACGATGCCCATCATGTCCGGAGCGGCGATGCAGACGTCGAACTCCGTCCAGCCGCCCTTGATTTTCTCCGCCAACTCGGGACCGCCGACCTCGTCGGCGCCGGCGGCCTTCGCTTCGTCGATCTTGTCGCCCTTGGCGAAGACTATCACACGGAGCGTCTTGCCGATGCCGTGCGGGAGCACGATCGAGCCGCGGACGAGCTGGTCGGCCTGCTTGGGGTCAACCCCCAGCCGCATGATAATCTCGACCGTCTGGTCGAACTTCGTAGTGTTGAAGGTCTTCAACAGCGCAACCGCCTCGGCCAACGGCATGGGGGCGTCCTGCTCCGGCACCTTGGCCCGCATCGCTTTCATTCGTTTTGGTACTCTTGGCATACTCTTTTCTCCTGTAGTCTTGCGGCGAACTTGTTCGCCTCCTACAGCGTAAGGTGGGACAACCTCGCTTCGAGCGAGCGCCGGCCCACCACATTCAATTCCGCGATTTCAATGGTGGGCCATCGGTCGCTGCGCTCCCTTGTCCCACCCTACCCTAATCAATAACATCCAGCCCCATGCTCCGCGCGGTGCCGGCAATCAACCGCCGGGCGGCGTCCTGGCTGGCCGAACCGAGATCATTCTGCTTTTGCTTCACGATCTCGTCGACCTGGGCCCAAGTCACCTTGCCGACCTTTTCCTTGTTCGGTACTCCCGAGCCTTTGGCGATGCCCGCGGCCTTTTTCAACAATGCAGCGGCCGGCGGGCTCTTGGTCACGAACTCGAAGCTGCGGTCGCTATAGACCTTGACCACCACCGGGATCGGCATTCCGCCCGCCTCGCGGGTGCGGTCGTTGAACTGCGAGACGAATTGCCCCAGGTTGATGCCGAACTTGCCCAGCGCCGTGCCGACCGGCGGTGCGGGAGTCGCCTGGCCGCCGGGCACTTGAAACTTCACTTCACTTACGAATTGTTTTGCCATAATACGGTTTTCAGTGTTCAGTTTTCAGTGTTCAGTCACCAGCGCTCCGCGGAACACCGAAAACTGAACGCTGAAAACTACAACGATTCCACCTGCCAATACTCGAACTCCACGGGCGTAGTGCGGTTGAAGATCGTAATCATCACCGTCACCTTGCCGTTCGCCTTGTCGATGGTGTCGACCTCGCCTTCAAAACTCTCGAAATTGCCCTCGATAACCTTCACGCGATCGCCCTTGGTGAACGGAATCTTCAAATCGGGCGCCTTCTCGCTCTTTTCTTCCTGCTTGGCCACGATCCGCTGCACTTCGTGCGGCAGCATAGGCGTGGGCGCGCCGGACGCCCCTGTGAAGTCGCCGATGCCCGGCGTTTCGCGGACCAAGAACCAAGTATCTTCGTTGATCTCCATGTGGACCACAAGATAGCCGGGATAGAGCTTGCGCTTGATGACCCGCTTCTTGCCAGCTTTGAATTCGGTGACCTTTTCGGTGGGCACGATCACTTCGTCGAAATACCGGCTGAGTCCGTGAATGGCCACTCTCCGCAAGAGGCCTTCGCGGATCGACTCCTCGCGATTGCTCTGTACCTTGAGGATGTACCAATTCATGTTCTCCGACTTCGGCTCCCCCGCGACCTCCGGGGCCGGCTCCTCGGCGGCCTTTCGCGAACGGGATTTGGCCTTGGTCGGGACGGGCGCGGCCGGCTCTTCGGCGGCTTCCTGTTTCTCGGCGGCTTCCTCTGTGGCCGACACTTCCTTTGCGGGAGATGTTGCATCGCCAATCGCATCGTCCTCCGGAACCGCCGCCTCGATGGATTCAACTGCCTCGCCGTTTTCCGACTCAGTTGTGGCCTGACCCGCCTCGGGCGACGTCTCGGCGCCGGCCGGACTTTCCGGCGCGGCATCGGCCGGCGGCGCGACCGGCGCGTGTTCGGGCGGCGGCTCGTCGCCGGCGTGGACCGCGATGGGGCTGTGCGCCTCGTCAGGCGGCATTTCCTGCGGATTGTGCTCGGATTGTTCCGTCACGGCGGATGCACCTCGTGTCAACGCAAATCAGGCCGGTCGAACGCTCGACCGCTCACGTTCGATAAACGCCGACCAACTTGAAGATGAAAACCCAAAAATTGTCGAACCCAAACAGCAAAAAGCCGATGGCGAAAATCATAATGATGACCACCACCGACCAACGCAACAACTCGCCCCACGAAGGCCATGATACCTTGTTCATCTCGGCTTCCACGGCAATCAGGAAGTCGGCGAAAGCGGGCAGGTTGACAATTCGGTAGGTGGCCCACAGTCCCGCAACCGCCAACGTTATCGGAACGCCGTACGTCACCGCTTGATGCCAGGTTTCATGCGCTCGCATCCACTGCCACAACTGCCAGAGCCCAATCAATATGGCGATGGCGATCGCGGCAAACGTCACCTGGCGGATGATCCGCCCCTGGCTCCGCTTGTAAACGTGGAAACTCCAGAGCTCGCCCATCATCGCACTCATGTCAAAACCACCTTGTTCAGCCCGGAGCGCGCCCGCTTTCAGTTAAGCGCGCGATAAAGTTCAAATTGCAGGGGCGGCGGGAATCGAACTCGCAACCCCCGGTTTTGGAGACCGGTGCTCTGCCAATTGAGCTACGCCCCTGTGTGCAAATGACGAATGTCGAAATTCAAATGTCGAATGCGGGCAAACGGCCTGTCTCATCCGACATTCGTCATTCGCCATTTGACATTTCCTACTTGATGACCTTGGTCACCACGCCGGAGCCGACCGTGCGGCCGCCCTCGCGGATGGCAAAACGCACGTTGACCTCCATGGCGATAGGCGCGATTAACTCGACCGAGAGCTTCACGTTGTCGCCCGGCATGCACATGTCCGCCTCGCCCATCAGCGTCGCCGTGCCCGTTACGTCCGTGGTGCGGAAGTAAAACTGCGGACGGTAGCCGCTGAAAAAGGGCGTGTGCCGCCCGCCTTCTTCCTTGGAGAGGACGTAGACCTCGGCCTCGAATTGCGTGTGGGGCGTGATGGAGCCGGCCTTGGCCAAGACCTGACCGCGCTCGATATCCTTGCGCTCGACGCCGCGGAGAAGGCAGCCTACATTATCGCCCGCCATGCCCTGTTCGAGCTGCTTGTTGAACATCTCGACGCCGGTCACAACCGTCTTGCGGGATTCGGGGGAGAAGCCGACGATCTCGACCGGCTCGCCCACCTTGATTACGCCCCGCTCGATTCGGCCGGTGGCCACGGTGCCGCGGCCATCGATCGAGAAGACGTCTTCCACGGCCATGAGGAAGGGCTTGTCGACCTCGCGCACCGGCTCGGGAATATAGGCGTCCACAGTCGCCAACAAATCGGCAATGCACTTTGTGGCCACCGGGTCGGTAGGATTGTTGTATGCCGGCAGTGAACTGCCGCGGGTGATCGGCACCTCGTCGCCCGGAAAGCCGTACTTCGTAAGCAATTCGCGGATTTCCAACTCGACCAGTTCCAGCAGTTCGGGATCGTCCACGAGGTCGATCTTGTTGAGGAACACGACCAGCGCGGGCACATTGACCTGCCGTGCCAACAGCACGTGCTCGCGGGTCTGCGGCATCGGGCCGTCGGCGGCCGAGACGACGAGGATGCCCCCGTCCATCTGGGCGGCGCCGGTGATCATATTCTTGATGAAGTCGGCGTGGCCGGGGCAGTCGATGTGGGCATAGTGCCGCTTTTCGGTCTCGTACTCGACGTGCGCGACCGCGATCGTCACGGTCTTGGTCGCGTCACGGACGGTGCCGCCTTTGGCGATCTCCGAATAGGCCTTGAACTTGGCCAGCCCCTTGGCGGCCTGGGTCGCCAGGATCGCGCCGGTCAGCGTGGTCTTGCCGTGGTCAATGTGGCCGATGGTGCCGACGTTGACGTGTGGTTTCTTACGTTGGAAAACTTCCTTCGCCATTCTATCTCCCTGCAATCACAGGCTTGTTTGACGGTAAACTTGAACTTTTCTATTGAACGCGGTTTGAAGCGGTGTGAGCCGTCGCTGCGGGCAAACGGTTATTCCAGTTTCAACCCCGTACCTACAAAACCGAACTTGCGAATCCGGCCGACCAAGGAGCTGCTGAGGGGACTTGAACCCTTGACCTCGTCCTTACCAAGGACGCGCTCTACCGACTGAGCTACAGCAGCCTGTTGTCGCCGATATATCTGTGTTTCGCTTTCCTTCTACTGACCAAGCGGGTGATGGGAATCGAACCCACGTAAGTAGCTTGGAAGGCTACGGCTCTACCATTGAGCTACACCCGCATCAATGCAATGCCGAAATGACGAAAAGCAAATGACGAATGGATTGCATCTTCGACATTCATTTTTCGACATTCGTTCATTCCCATCAGTGGAGGGTGAAGGATTCGAACCTTCGAAGGCTATGCCATCAGATTTACAGTCTGACCCCTTTGGCCACTCGGGAAACCCTCCGGCTTTGTTTCTTCTTGTCCCAGCTAGGGGCTTCTCGCGAACGTCCGACCGTCTCTCAAGTGCCGCTTATCCGGGAGTTTCCCGCGCTTGTTCCTTGCTCCCAACTGTTCCCTGCTCCAAACTTTTCTCACGAGCTAGCGGAGGGACTTGAACCCACAACCTGCTGATTACAAATCAGCTGCTCTGCCGGTTGAGCTACGCTAGCATCCGAACTGGCACGCGAATCCATTAGTATAGCAATCGTCCGTAGCGTTGCAAGGCACACCCAAGGCGAAAAACAAACAAACTCGCCAGGAAAGAAGACGCTCAGCGTTATACTCTATGGAGGGGGTGCTGGCCCAGCCGGTAGACCAGACTTATCCAAATTATTCTACCGCATCCAAAGCCCAAAACGGGGGCACGCTCCCCAAGAGGCGCCAACGGTAGGGACCGCGCCCGCTGAGCGGCTAACCCGGAAAGTCGATCTTCTCTTTTTCGGCAGCTTTACGCAGCTTGCTCAAGGCGCGAGCCTCCAATTGACGGATCCGTTCCTTGGTCACTCCCAGTTCCGCCCCTACTTCTTGCAGCGTCCGCGATTCCTGGCCTTCCCCTAGGCCGAAACGCCAGGCGATGATCTTTTGCTCCCGCTCGTCCAACTGGTTGAGGATTTTCTCGACCTGCCAGTGCCGCCGCGACTGCGATAGTTCCTGCTCGAACGGATTCCCGCGATCATCCTCAGTGCTGGTAAAGTTCTCGCCCTGGCTCGTGCGGAAGCGGTCCCGATAGCGGAGCTCATCTGGAATGGAACGGGCGAAATTCTTCATAATCGCCCAACTGGCATAGGTGCTGAATTTGTATCCCCGCGAAAAATCGAATTTTTCCGCCGCCCGCATCAGCGAGACATTGCCGTCGCTGACCAACTCGAAGAAGTTCTCGCCGGGACCGACGTGTCGTTTGGCAATCGCCACAACCAAGCGCAAATTGGCGCGAATGATCTGGTTTTTCGTGGCAACAGCCTGCTCGCAAAGGGCCTCGATCTCGTCCATCGTGCTCGCTTTGGGCTGGCTGGGATCGAGCTGTTCGCGCAGTTTGCTGGCCTTGAACTTGAGGTAGTTCATTTTGCGGAACAGATGCGCCTCCTGCGCGAGTGAGCAACGGCACCTCATAAAGGCTCGCCAGGTATGGAGGCAGCCCGGAGGGAACTCGCGGCTTTTTCGCCGCTTCCTCGTCGGCCGGCATTGGTCCGAGCAACTGCTGTTCCTTCTTCGGCGCCCGCAGGGCCCGCTCGAACTCCTCGCTGGAAACGAAATCCAGCGGCAATTCGTCGAGCTGGCGCGCCCTCATTTCGCCCACGATGCGATAGATGCTCGTCCGCGTCCTCCCAAACCGCTTGGAAAGGCTGACCGCCGACTCGCCCTGATGGAACTGATAGTAGATCGTCTGTTTGTCGTCGGAATCCAACGGCCCGCCGTATCCCAGGTCGGACTGCTTGAGCACGAAGCGGATGGTCTCGGGTCTTCGGCCCCACTTCCGCGCGACTCGGCGGACGACTTCGGCGGGCGACCCGCCGGCCTGCATCAATCGCCGCGCGCGATGCAGGATGGCTTCTCGCTCGTGCGCGGAAACCTGGCTGAATTGCGTGCCGCGGCGCACCAGATCGGAATTCAGGGCGACGAACCGATTGACCGAACTCTGCAAGAAGCCGAGTCGCTTGCGGCCGTCCACCAGGAAGCGCCGGCTGATCAAGCCATGTCTTCGCCAGCGCGACACGGTCTTCGTGGAGACGTTGAATTGCTCGGCCAACTCGCCGATAGTGATGACCCGCTCGCCCGCGGACTCCACGGGCACGTCGGCGGCGTCGGAAAGATCCTCGATGAACAGCGCCAGATCGTGCTTGGCGTCAAGGCCGTTGAATTTTACTTCTTGATACGCATCCCAGCGGACCCGCGTAATGCGATAGCAGACGTACTCGTAGGTGTAAATCCGGTCGGGAACAATCTCGCTCAGAAGTTTCTCGGCCGCGCACGCCTGTTCGATCTTCTTCTCGCGCGAAGCCAAGCGGACCTGCTGGTCCCTCAGGCCTCGCAAGGCGGGAATTCGATACTCAGTCTGCATCTTACCGTTCCTAAAGGCTGGCGACTATTGCACCAAACCGACCGGTCTTACCCGCTATTCTTTACGTTGGCCAGGAAATCGGGTTCGATCGCCGAGAATTCAATCTCGAAAATTGGAGGTTCCCTTCGGCTTTACTTGCTCCTGCACGAATTAATCTTCTAATAGAAACCGCCTTCAATGTACAATCTTTATGCGTAAATTGCAAGAGGCCGGGGCAGTCTGCCGCGAACCATCTTGAATGTGCCAGGAATCACCTTAACGAGCTTCGGTAGGCTCGAACCCCGCAATAGTTCAATTTCATCGCCGCGACGCGTCGATTTAGCGCAGGCGGCTCAAATTGACAAAATCAGCAGCAACCGGCGTTCCACATGAGAACCACGTTTATCCTGGCATCCTTGGCGATTACCACGATGGCCCCCAAAGCAGCGGGGGCCGATGGACCGCAAAGCTACGAGCTTCGCAGCCTGCGCGGCGTGGGCCAGATCGACCACGCCAGCGTCGTCTTGGAAGCCAATGGCGACTTGCTGGTAAGATCCGGCAGCGGCAGCGCCTCGGAAAAGGCCGAGCGGCGAGAGGTAAACCTCACCTGCCGCCGCGACTACGATGAAAAGATGCTGCAACTGCCGTCCGGGTCGGATAAAACCTACCGGGCTATTCGCTACTATCGGGAGGCTTCCGCCAAACTGCAAAAAGGCACGGTGGCGCTAAACCCCTCATTGCGGCCAGACCGCCGTTTGGTAGGTGTGGAAATCATCGGACCAAAAGTGACGCCGTTTGCTCCCCGCGGCCCTTTGAGCGTCGACGAGCTGGAAGTGCTCTCCGCCGTGGGAGAGACGCTGCCGCTTGACGAGCTGCTGCCCGCGAAAGCGGTCAAGATCGGCGACTCGTGGGCCGTGCCCGACGAGACGGTGGCCGTTTTGTTGGGGCTGGACGAAGTGACCACCAACACCCTGCAGACATCGCTTAAAGAAGTTACGCCCGAATTCGCCCGGCTCGAAGTGTCCGGGCGAGTGGAAGGGAAGCTCTACGGCGCGATGAACCAAATCACGCTAAGGGCCAAGTGCCGCTTCGACCGCCGCACCCAGCGCATCGACTGGTTTGCCATGGGATTGCAGCAGACCCGCGACGTGGGCATGGTTGAAGCGGGATTGGATTGGTCGTTCCAGGTGAAAGTGCGGGTCACTCCGTTGGCGGCCGCCGAGGAGCTGTCGGAAAAGGTTCTGGCGGACCTCCCCTTGAAGCCGACCGACGAGTTGCTGCTCGTGCAGTATTTGCTGGATCGTGGAGACATTCAATTGACGCACGATCGGTCCTGGTTCCTGACCGGGCACTCCACCGACCAGGACGAGTTCCATCGCCTGGACGGTGGGCGGGACATCGGCCTCTGCAAGGTCGCGCCGCTGCCGCAGGTGAGCGTATCGAAGCTTCCCACCGCACCGCAGTTCGTGGATATCGTCCGCAAGGCGCTGGGCAACAACTTCAACGAGACCGCGGACGTATCTGAGGCCCGCAACGATGCGCACCTGCGGATCTTGCGCGTGGCCGTCAAGGGCAAGGACGGCGACGTGCCCGCCCGCTGGTTCTACTACCACGTATCCGATCCCGAGGGCCGCCAGGTGACGCTGACGTTCCGCGTCGAGGAAAAGGACGCGGAAGCGTTTGGCCGCGCCGACGAGGCACTGGTGCAATCGGTGCGATTTATGGAGAAGAAGAATTTATAGCGGAAGCTTTTACCTTACACCATGCCCCTCCAAAAAATCGTTCAGCCAAACAGCCTCTGCGTCAGTCAGCGGCGGGGGCGGCGGCTGGGAATAGTCGATGATCGTGGCGTAACCGCCGCGCTCGTAAACGGCGGAAACAACCGCGCCGAGGTCCAGGGCGCCGTCGGGATCGGGTTCCAGGAGCGGTATAGGGATCGTCGGCAAGCTGTCGGCAAGCTGGATCGGCCAGACATCGACGTACGGCCGCCGCTCCTTCCGGCTCAAGACCACGTAGTACGGCGCCGGCTGAACCGGCCGCTCCAGCGGCGGCCTCCGCCCGGCGCGGAGCAGATCGATCTCAATCAGATGCGCCGACGAACGCGGCAACTCCCGCCGCTTGCGCTGATACTCGTCGTGGGCGTCCATTCCGGGCTGCTTGTTTACCGGCGAGAGGATTTCAATGGCGGTCACAAGGCGCATGGCGCCGGTCTCGACGACTTCGACCGTAAATAACCGCGGCGGCAGCTCCAGCGCGACCATGTTCTCGACCGGAGGTGGCGAAATGACGGCCGTTTGGGTTGCTCCCTCGTCCTCCGGGCCCCGCCGAGGCTTCCAGACGCCAACATCGGGACGGACGCTGCGGGTTCTTTCGATCTCCACCAACTCATAGGTCACGCGAGGCACCATCCTGGCGACGTATCGGGGCTGGATGGTCTTGTTCAACTGCGCGCGGATCTCGTCTGCCAGGCCGCCGTGGAAGTCGCTCCACACGTCAGGGTGTTCGATGTACGGGTCCATTCCTGGAAACGGCGACGGCATGATTGAGATTCCCTCCGCGATTATTCTATCGCGGGGAAGCATTCGGCATCAAGCGCGGCAGGAGAGTCAATCCGCAGAGGGGCCGGATGGCGCCGCAAGAGAATTCAACTCAGTCCCATCAGCACCTGTTCCGTACTGGCCGTCCAGCCGACGATGCCGTCCTGGGCCCTGACCATCTCCAGCGTGGCCTGCTTGAATGCCGGAAAGTAGCTTTCCGTCGCGTCCTCGACCAGCAAGCATTCATAGCCGCGGTCGTTGGCTTCGCGCATGGTTGTCTGGACGCAGACCTCGGTCGTCACACCGGTAATCAGAAGGTGCGTAATGCCCTGGCGTTGCAGCTTCTCCTGAAGATCGGTGGCATAAAACGCTCCTTTGCCTGGCTTGGCGAGGACGGTCTCGCCCGGCCGCGGAGCAAGCTCCTCAACGAAGTCGTTGCCCGGCTCGCCGTCGATGAGGATTCGCCCCATTGGACCGCGCTGGCCGATCCGCAGGTCGCCACGTCCGCGGGCCAGCTTAGCGGGCGGGCAATCGGAAAGATCGGGCTTGTGGCATTCCTTCGTGTGGACGATTGCGAGGCCCTGCTTGCGGAATGCGGCCAGCAGCCGCGCGACGTTGGGGACGCTGGGGGCCAGCAGGCCGACGTCATTGCCCAGCGCCGCCCCGAAGCCGCCCGGCTCAAGGAAATCGCGTTGCATGTCGATCACCACCAGCGCCACGCGGTGCGGCTCGAACCGATAGTCGTACGGTTTGGCTTGGATGCTGGGCATGGTCTCTAATGCCGGGCTTCCGCCGAGTGGCCGGCCATGTGGCGGCCGATTACCTGTCGGTCGGCGTCCTTGATCGGCGTCTCGTAGACAATCCGCCCGTCGGAAATCACCAGCACGCGGTCGGCCAGCTCCAGGATTTCATCGAGGTCCTCCGAAACCAAGAGCACGGCCGCGCCGCGGTTGCGGGCCTGCATGATCTGCGAGCGGATTTCCGCCACGGCGTGGAAGTCCAACCCAAAACACGGATTGGCGGCCACCAGCACGGAGACCTCGCCGCCCAGCTCGCGGGCCAGCACCGCCCGCTGCACGTTGCCGCCGGAGAGGTGCGCGATCCGCGCCGCGGGCGAGGGCGGGCGAATGCGGTAGCGATCAATCAGGCCCTCCGCGTGGCTGCGGACGGCCCGCAAATTGACGAGCTTTCCGGCCATCGTAAGCGGCGGACGATCGAACTTGCGAAAGGCCAGGTTTTCCGCGACCGTCATTGTGCCCACGCAGGCGTTTTGTAAAGGCATCTCCGGCAGGACGTGAAACTTATGCTTGCGGATTTCCTCGCGCCGCGCGGTAAGGTTCGCCATGCACTACGATCCGCCCGCCGCTTAGCAGCCGCTGCCCGGCCAGGACTTGGACCAACTCCCGCTGCCCGTTCCCGGAGACGCCGGCGATGCCGACAATCTCATGGGCATGAACGTCCAGCGACAGGCCGGAGAGGGCTTCGACGCCCGTTTCATCGTCGGCATTCAAGCCAATAATCCGCAGCCGGGCCTCGCCGGCGGCCTTGTCGCCGCCATTGGTCCGCGACGCTTGTTCGGGCGGCGCGGTTGCGCCCATCATCATTTGGGCCATGTCCTTGGGGGTCAGCTCGCTCACTTTGCCTTCGCCCATGAACTTGCCGTGCCGCAGGACCGTCACCTCGTCGCAAAAGGACGTCACTTCGCGGAACTTGTGCGTGATGATCAGCGCGCTAAGGCTGCCTTGCTTGCACATGTCGCGGACCATGCCCAGCACCTCATCGGCCTCGTCCGGCGTGAGCACGGAAGTCGGTTCGTCGAGAATCAACACGCTGCGGCGGAGATAAAGCTGCTTGAGCAGCTCCACTTTTTGCTTTTCCCCCGCGGCCAGGTTGCGAACCACGGCACGCGGATTGACGCGAAAGGGCATCGTCGCCATAAACGATTCAAGTTTCTCGGCCTCAGCCTTCCACTTCAGCACGCCCGGCACGTGTTCGCGAGCCATGACCATGTTTTCCAGCACGGTCATGTTCTCGACGAGCGTGAAATGCTGGTAGACCATGCCGACGCCCAGCGCGTGCGCCTGGCGGGGATTTTTGAGCTCGACTTCGCGGTCTCCGACATGCACCGATCCGGAGTCCGCCCGGTAGGTGCCCATGATGCACTTGACCAACGTGCTCTTGCCCGCGCCGTTTTCTCCCAACAGCGCGCGGAAGCCGCCGGGCCGCAGGGTCATGGAGACGTCCGAAAGGGCCTGCAGGGCGCCGAACCGCTTGGAGAGGTTGCGGGCCTCGACGTTGGGCGGGGTATTGAGCGTGGAGCATGGAGCAGGGAGCTGGGAGTCAGGCTCCCTGCTCCCCGCTCCCTGCTCCCTGCCCTCTAACGAAGCAGCGGATGTCATTTCAATACCTCCAAGAGAGATTCAGAAGGGGCCACCGCGCCGAAAACTCCTCCCTGCATGGTGACCATTTTGATGGCCGCCAGGTGATTCCCGCGGTCGGTCGCGCCGCAACAGTCCTCCAGCAGCAGGCATTCGTAGCCGCGGTCGTTCGCCTCGCGCATCGTGGTGTGGACGCAGACGTCGGTCGTAATGCCGCTGAGAATTAGGTTCTCCACGCCCCGGCGATGGAGCAACAACTCCAGGTCGGTCGCGTAAAACGACCCTTTACCCGGCTTGTCGATGATCGGCTCGCCGGGCAGTGGCGCAAGTTCCGGGATGATTTCCCAGCCCTTTTCGCCGCGGACCAGAATCCGCCCGCAGGGGCCGGCGTCGCCGATGCCGGCGCCGATCCGTTGCGAGCGCCAGCGCTTGTTTTGTGGCAAATCGGCGAGGTCAGGGCGGTGTCCCTCGCGTGTATGGATGATCGTGAATCCCTTGCCGCGCATCGCCGCCAGGACCCGCGCGATCGGCGCAATCGGCGCCCGCGTCAGCGAAAGGTCGTACCCCATCGCATCGACATAACCGCCTTTGCCGCAGAAATCGGTTTGCATGTCGATCACGATCAAGGCCGTGTTGTCGCACCGCAACTTGCCGCTGTACGGCCAAGGGTACGGATTGGCTTTCACGTAGGTTTCATTCACGGATCAATTCCTCGACTTGGGTGGCACGTCCTGAGCTTCAAGCGAAGGGCGTGGAGCCAACACGCCCTTCGCGACCCGCAAGCGGGTGCCCCGGCTAAGGACGTGCCATCCGGTTGCGCAATTCCTCAAGTTAACCCTTTGCAACCCCCTCACCGCACGCGGACCAACTCAGCCGGCGCTCCGATCATTGCGCGGGCCCGAGACGATGTGGCGATCATGATGATCAAGGTAAGTATGTAAGGCGCGGCGTTCCACAAGTACGCCGCGGCCGCCGAAGTCAGGTTCTGACCTTGCAAGGCAACGCCGACCGAGCCGACGCCGCCGAAGAGCAACGAAGCCCACAGGCAGCGCACCGGGTCCCAACGGGCGAAAATCACCAGGGCCACCGCCATCAATCCTTGCCCGGACGAAATCTGTTCGCTCCAGGAGCCGGGGTAATAAAGCGATAGATAACTGCCGCCGATGCCGGCCAGTCCACCGCCCAGCGCCGTGGCGACGGTGCGGATGTGATTGATTGAGTAGCCCATCGCCGCGGCGGCCTCCTCGCTTTCCCCGGCCAGCCGCAGGATCATTCCCCAGCGCGTGTTCTTGAGCATCCATGCCAAGAGTGGCGCCAGGGCGACGCCGACGATGAAAATGGCATTGATCCGCAACGCCGCCCGGACCTGTTCGTAGGAAGACCACCAACCCAAGTCGAAAGCGGGCAGACGGGGGGCGCTGGGCTGGATCAGCGGCTTGCCGAGGTACTTGGCCAAGCCCATGCCGAAGATCATCATGGCGATGCCGACGGCGACCGAGTTGACCCGCGGCCGATTGCAAATCACCGCGTGCAAGGCGCCCAGCACAATTCCGACCGCCGCCGCCGCTGCCACTCCAAGCCAGGGAGCGATCCAGTCGGAGACGCCCAACCGCGACGCGGCCAAATAACTGACGCCATAGCCGGACATCGCGCCCATCACCAGCGTCCCTTCGAGGCCGAGATTGACGCGCCCGGCGCGTTCCGTCAGGCACTCACCCATACTGACGAACAGATAAGGAGTTCCCACGCGGACCGCCCCGCCCATCACGGCGATCGGCAGTGCCCAAAGCCCAAGTTCAGCCGGTGAAGTGCTCATTTTGCGCTTGCCTCCCGGACGCTCGCGCGGCTGAAAGACGCGAAACCGTCCGTAAAAGGTCTCGAACAGCAGGATCAACACGAAGATCATTCCCATGAGCACCTGCACCGATGCGTCCGGCAGTTGCATCCTTCGCTGCAACATGCCGGAGGAAGCGCTCAATCCGCCAAACAGCACAGCCGCGGGAATGATGGCCAGCGGATGGTGCCGGGCGATGAACGACACGAGAATGCCGGTGAACCCGTAGCCGGCGATCATCGAAGCGTTGGCCTGCCGGTGGACGGCCGCGACTTCCACCATGCCGGCCAGCCCCGCCGCTGCCCCGCCAAGAAAACAGGTCGCCACGATCAGCCAGCCGACGGGCAGCCCGGCCGCCTGTGCGGCGCAGATTGCCCCCGGCCATCCGCGCGGCAAAGCCGAACGTAGTGTGGTCCATCAACATATAGGCTGCCAGACAGGCGACGATCCCGTAGGCCAATCCCCAATGGACATCCATGCCGAACATCTTGCCAAGCATCGCCGCTTCAGGTATGGGATAAGTTGACGGCTTGTTGAGGCTTGCCGGATCGCGCATCGGCCCTTCCACCAGGTAACTGAACACGCCGATGGCGATATACGTGAGCAACAAGCTTGAGATAGTGGCGTTGACGCCGCGCCAATGACACAGCGCGCCGACGAACGCGATCGCGAGGCCGCCAGCGACCATGCCTGCCGTTGCCATCGCCAGTTGGTTCGTCAGCGGCGAAAACGATTGCATCAACAAGCCGGTGCCGGCGGCCGCCAAGCCGCCGAGCACCAACGCCCCCTCCCCGCCGATGATGATCAACCCCAGCCGGGCGGGAAAGCGCCGTACAGAGGCCGGTGAGGATCAAGGGCGCTGCGCGGGAAAGCGTGTTTTGCCAGGAAAACGAACTTCCGAATGCCCCGAAGTACATCCAGTAATAGAGGTCGCGGAGGAAGTTCGGGGTGGAACTTTGCTCGCGGCTGCCCGGGCTCGCTGCGCCAGGAAAGTTCCGGAACACGACCATGAAGACTCCGAATAGCGCCAGCGACGCGACGAGCGCGGCGATCGTGATCGACAAGCTTTCGGCAAATCTGCGAAATTTCATGGCACGTCCGGCTCTTGCTCTTATTTTGTGCCGATGACTCCATCGACCAGGTAGTCCATGCTTTCCAACTCAATCGCTTTCTGTCCGTACTCCTTCCCCTTCGGAATCACCTCATTGCCTTTGTTGTCCTTGATCGGTCCCTTGAAAATCACGAACGTGCCGGCCATCAACTTGGCCTTTGCCTCGTCAGCCGCCTTCTTGGCATCGGCACTGACCATGGAACCGTAGGGCGAAGTCTTGACGATGCCGTCCTTCAAGCCGCCGCGGACGAGGTGTTTCTCCAGCTTCTTGCCCGCTTTGAAATCGTTGATATAGTCCGTGTACACCTTTTGCCAATTCCATTCAGCCCCAGTGAGATAGCCCTTCGGCGCGAGCACGGCCTGGCTACAGTGGTAGCCGCACGACATGATCCCCCGCTTTTCCGCGTTTTCGACCACAACTTTGGGGCTATCGACGTGACACGTGATAACGTCGACGCCCTGGTCGATCAGGCTGTTCGTGGCTTCGGCCTCTTTGACGGGCATTGACCAATCGCCGGTGAAGATTACATTGCAGGTTACGGCGGGGTTGACACTGCGTGCGCCGAGCGCAAAGGCGTTGACGTTCCGCAAAACCTGCGGGATCGGCTTGGCAGCGACGAAGCCGAGCTTCTTGCTCTTGGTCATGTAGCCGGCGACGATTCCTGAAAGGTACTGGCATTCGTCGATATAGCCGAAATAGCTGCCGACGTTCTGCGGAGTCGAGCCCTCCTGGTACAGCCCGCCACAGTGCAGGAAAGTCACGTTGGGATATTCTTTTGCCACCGTGAGGACGTGCGGGTTGAAATAACCAAACGACGTGGGAAAGATCACCTTCGCGCCGTCCTGCTCGATCATGCCCTTCATGCTGTTCTGAACATCGACGGTCTCTGCGACTTTTTCTTCCTCGAGGACCTTCACGCCGGGGATTGCTTTCACCGCGGCCGCGCCCTCGGCCTGGGCCTGGTTGTAGCCGTAGTCGTCCTTTGGACCGACGTAGATGACGCCGACTACTAGCGGCTTGTCCTTTGAACTGCCCGACGCGTCAGCGCCTGTGGAAGGCCCGGACCCGCAGCCGGCTATTCCGAGCATTGACACACACAAGATGCCCACCCATGTTGCCGATTTCACAAACGACGAATGCCTGTTTTTTTGCACGATAACTTCCTCCCTTGAGTTCTTGCGGTTTGCCAAAATCTTCAACTCGTCGCGCTCGCTTTCGCTGCCCGCGCTTGCTCGCGGAATGCGGCCCAACTGCCGAAATCGGTGATGTCTTCCGCGCTCTGGGAGGCCCACGATTCGCAGAGGAAACCCTTCACGGATTCTCCATCCGCCAACTCGATCGTGCCGATGGCCAACGGCGGCGCTACGGACGCGACCAGGCGGCCAAAGCCCTCCACCGGCAGTTCGTAAAGTTCCACAGCAATCGAGCCCGCACGGTCCTCGTCCCGCAGCAATCCCGGCCGCGGCGGCGCAAGGTCCATGAAGGCCATGAAACGGTAGTATGGAGCGGTTTGCCGAGCCCCGACGAAACAAGCTCCCATGCGCAGCAAATCGGCGTGCAGCGGCTGGCCGCGAAGGTGCGCTCCGGCGACCGCGACGCGAATTCTAGATGTGCCGCTCTGCTTCGTCACAACGGCCGGCGCCGGGCGGCGGCGCGTACTCGATGTGGTCGGCAGCTTCACGCCGGTCAGCGCCAAGCGGCAAGTCGGCACGGCGCTGCCAGTCCATCCCTCGTTCGCACAGCAGATGCTCGCTTCCTGCCGGAGCAAGGAGCGTCATGCCGCCCGGCAGACCATTGGCGGTAAAGCCGGTCGGCACAGCCAGCGCCGCCAACTGCAGCAAGTTGGCGAAATTCGTGTAATAGCCCAGCCGCCGGCTCCAACCGATCGAATCGCCCCGCACGGCTTCGGCCGTAGGGATCGTGGCCATCGTCGGCACGACCAGCGCCTCCGCTTCGGCAAACGCTTCCAAGCAAGTCTTGCGCAACACTTTGAGCCGCTCAATCGCTTTGAAGTAATCGACTGCGGTGAACCGTGCTCCGCCTTCCAGTATGGTCCGCGTCGCGGCGCAAACGTCGGAGGTCTTCTTATCAAGAAAATCCTTGATCGCCGCCAATCGCTCCGCCAACCACGGCCCCTCATAAAGCAAGTTGGCGACTTCGCGAAACGGCGCGAAGTCGATCTCGATCCGCTTCGCGCCGCTCCGCTGGAGTTCGGCGACGGCGTTGTGAAAGAGCGCCGCCTGCTCCTCGTCGCCAAAAAACTCTCGTTCCTTGTCGCGCGGTGTGGCAAAGCAAAGGGATTGGGGATTAGGGATTGGCGATTGGCCTAATCCCCAGTCCCTAATCCCCAATCCCTTTCCCCCTGCCCGTGCCGCGTCGAGCACTGCCCAAGCATCGTCAGCCGTCAGTGCCAAAACAGATACGCAATCCAACGACCGGCACGAGGGCACGACTCCCTCGGTGCTCAAGGTCCCGACGGCCGGCTTCAGTCCGACGATATTGTTGATTCCGGCGGGAACTCGTCCCGACCCGGCCGTGTCGGTCCCCAGCGCAAAGCTGACAAGACCCATCGCTACCGCCACCGCCGACCCGGAACTGGAACCGCCGGAAACATACTCGCGGTTGAAAACGTTCCGGCAATCACCGTAGGCGCTGCGGTTGCCGGCAAGTCCGCAGCCGAACTGGTCCAGGTTGGTCTTGCCCACGAACAGGGCGCCGGCCTCCATTATCTTTTCCACGACCGGCGACGAGCGCCGCGGCACATACTTATAGGAAGGGCAAGCGGCAGTTGTCGGATAGCCCGCTACGTCGATGCTGTCCTTGACCGCGAAGGGAATCCCGTACAGCGGCAATTCTTCGCCGGCCGCTTTCCGCTTTTCAACGGCCCTCGCTTGCGCGGCCAAGTCGGCTTCAGGCACGCGATGGATCCAAGTGGCCTTGTCCGCGGCGACCGAGCGCTCGGCAAGACTGCTTGCCACGTCCGTCGGACCATAAAGGCCCGTCTCGTAGGCGCGGGCAACGGATTGCAGGTCTAGACTGTCGACAAGGGCAGCAGCCATGAAGGCGGATTTTCCCGGAGATTTTTGGTCGTCAACAAGGCTTGGAGCAACCGGTCGTCGCAATGCAATCGCCGTGCCAATAGGCAGCCTAGGCGTTGTCTCATTGGATCGCCGCAGACCTGTTCTCGAGTAGCAAGGACAACTTTTTCCCTCCGCGCAAGCTGCCGCAGGGCAAATCCAGCCAATTGGGGCGGAAAATCGGGGCTATTCACTGCGGCAATGGGACACATCCACATCGCCGCTGCTGCCGCTGTTTCATGCAGCCAGAGCACGAATTGTAAGCAGCGTGTCGGCACACGGCCAAGCACAAGGTCCGCGTAGAACAGAACGTGCCGCGAAAAACTAAGAGCCGCGCGCGGGCCTCAATAAGGCCCGCGGCGGCTCTCAATAATGCCCCCCGCCGATTGCGACTGGATGCGTCGCTGCGAGACGAACACGGGATCGGGCGTGCTATGCACTTGCCTCTTGATGACCCCGGTTCACGCTAAAGGTTTGGCACCTCCGTCGGAATAACTGGCGAGAGGGTATTTCTCTTGTTCTCTAATGCGGCAAGCAACATCGCCTTCCGCCCATAATCAAGCCTAGCTTACCTTCAAGTTAATTCCACTATCGGCAGAAAGCAAGCTGCTTCCACAACTAATTCTCACGCCTTCCCAACCGCCGGGCAACCTACGCCTATGTGGTATGTGGCACGCTCTGAGTTCCGTATAGGGTGGGACAAGAGAGCCTAAGCGACCGCAGGCCCACCCTAGTTTCCGCGGGCGACGCGCGTGGTGGGCCTTCGCTTGCTAAGCAATCTTGTCCCACCCTACGCCTTCGCCTTGGGATATTGCACGCGCTCAGTGAAATCGCAGCCCACCAGATAACGCGTCTTGCCGTCCTGCACCATGCGGGCGACGCGCATTACGCGGGCGGAGAAGTGGCACAAGGCCGGCGGACGGCCAAGCGCGGCCAACAAGGTCTCGAACTTGGGCAACTGGTCCATAAAGAAGGAGAAGCCGCAGGCGGAGATGTCCCAACACTCCACCTCGAAAAACGCGTTGGACGGCGGAAACCGATCGCCCATCGTGGCGGCAATGCTCTGCCGGTAGCGGTAGGCCCTCCGCGGACTGCGGCGCTGGTCCGATTCGGCGGCGCACCCGCGCAGCGGGTCGGCGTTGGTGACCGCCGCCATTTCGGCCTCGGTGGGCGGCGTCGGCACGCCGTTGTCTATCGGCGGAGGCGGCGGCGCAGGAGGTCTCGTCGGCGCCCGCTTTTCCAAGCGGGCGGACAATTGGTTCAGCGTAGCCGTTGTCTCACTGGCCAGCGCCCGCACCCGCTCCAGCTCGGTCTTGATTTCGGCATGCACTGTTTGATCGCGCCCGGTTACCAAAACGCTTTGTACTTGTCCGGTGGAGAGGACCTTCAGTGACCAGGAAACCTTTTTCTCGGTGCCGTCGTGCGCGATGAGTTCGCCCTCGAACTCGCTGGGAATCTGGCTATCGCGTGAACTCTGGAAAATGAGCTTGATCAACTCGGCGTCGTCGGCCGCGACCATCGACTGCCAGAACGGCCGGTCCTGCATCTCCGCCTTGCCGTACTGGGTCAGTTCCTCGCAGGCCCGATTCATGTCCACCACGCGGCCGTCCATGTCCAGCGTCATGACCATCGAATCGACCATTCCCAACAAACTCGACTTCAGCGCGTGGGCCTCCTCCAGCTTCTGCTCGGCCTTGATCCGCGCTGCCGACGCACTGAGCAAGTGGGAAATGGTCTCGGCGAAGGCCACGTCTTCCAGGGAGAACTCGCGCCTCTGGCGGCAATAGGCCGCCAGCACGCCAAACGGCTTGCCGTTGACGTGCAGCGGTACGGTGAGTGCCGTGGCGACGCCCAGTCCGCGAAGGAACATGTCGCGGAAGCGGGTTTCCTTCCCAACGTCCTCGCAAAGCGTCGCGCTGCCACTGCGCAGGGCGAAAGCGGCCATGGATGCCGCATCGTTCATCGGGCAGCGGTGTTCGCGCGGCTTGGCTGAAACGCAGTCGCCGCCGAGGGCATGTATCGAGAGAACGAGCGCGTCGCCATGCACCTCGCCCGCGCCGCCGTACTGGGCGTGGAGGACTTCGCCGACGACGGTGGCGGCATCCTGCATGAGGACTGCCAGCGGCGGCTGCGCGTTGGTGCGGCGGCCGAAGGCCAGCACCGCGTGCTGCCGCAGAGCATGGTCGTCCATCGGTTCGGTTCGAATGTCTCTCAGCGGCCGGTCCAGTCCGTTGTCATCCGGCGCCGATTGCAAAGTGGCGGCTGGCATCGTTTCTAACGCCCAATAAAAAAGCGCAGGTCTACCCCCCGAAAATATAGGATATTCTCAGCGCACGGCGCGGGCAGACGAAAACCTTTTCGGTAGTCGCGTCCGGAATTGTCGACTTTTTCGGCTATGCCGTCGCGCGGTTGCGGCCGCACCGGTTAAGACACTAATAGCGGTCCAAGTGTGGCACAAAGATTACCGCCAGTTGCGGTTGGCACAATTCGTTAGCCTGCTTGACAGCCGCCCAAACTCTACCAGAATGGCGGAAGCCGGCCGTTCTTTCACGCAAGCGTGCAACCTGTAGAATTTCACCGTCTCGAGTCAATGCAAGAATGCAATGGACGCCAAACAACCGAGCCGTTCCGCAATGTCAGCCGCCGTCGCACGCGGAACGCATCGCTTGTGGGATGATCCGCCGTGGATTGTGGATGACCTACGCCTCTTGCCCGTATTCGGCCAAAGCGGCATCCCAGGCCGCAAGCGAGGTCGGCTGCTGGTCATAGTGACCGTCGGAATGGAGTGCGCCGACCCATGCCGCGGGCAAGGCAAGCTTGTGGGTGAGCGGTTTTATCGCTGCCGTGTTCCCTGCCGTACTGCTGCTCGCCGCGCGATGCGAGCCGGGGGTGGCTGCTTTCGCGACAGTCGCCGCGGAACGGCTTGCTGGAACCGCGGCCTGTGCGACGGCCGCGGGCGTCAAGCTGGTAAAGTTCGCCGCAAAGTCGCCCACCAACAGATTCCCGCCGTCAGGCAAGGCGGCCGGCTGCGTAACGACGAGTTTGCCCTGGTTGACGACCGTGTTGCCCGTGTAGGTATTCGCAGCGGAGAGAATCACCGTGCCCGGTCCTGTCGTAGTCAGGCCGGATGATCCGCCCAGCGCCAAGTTGATCGTTTGGGCGTTGGTGCTGTTGTTGGTGATGACGCCGCTGAGGTTCAAGCCGTTGCCGCCGAGCGAGAACGTGCCGGCGCCGGCGGCGAAGGTCAAATTGCCGAACCGCGTGCCGGCGGCGAGAT
Source organism: uncultured Planctomycetia bacterium (assembly GCA_963780045.1). GTDB lineage: Bacteria > Planctomycetota > Planctomycetia > Pirellulales > Thermoguttaceae > JANXQG01. The sequence continues at coordinate 1,994,381 of CAVZZZ010000001.1, forward strand.
TGTTCGTGTTGCTGAGGCCCGTCGATCCGCTGAACACCAGGTCGTCGCCGGCGGCGACGGTCGCGCCGCTCCAGTTGGCCGCGTCGCTCCAATCCGTGTCGGAACCCCCGCCGCTCCAGATCGGCGGACTGTAGTTGACCGTGATCGTTGCCACGCTGCTGTGGTATCCGCCGTTGTCGAAGCTTTCCACGTCGATCATGTTCGAGCCGAGCACGAGCACGATGCCGCCGATTGAGTACGAGGCCGACGTGCCGGAAACGGGCTCCAAACCCTTGCTGCCGCTGGTTATGTCATCCACAGTCACCTCGTTCAGGCCCGCGCCGCCGGTGTCTGTGGCCGTGCCGCTGATGGTGATGGCGGATGCCGCGACGGTCTGCCCGTTCGTCGGACTGGCGACCGTCACCGTCGGCGAGGTGGTTGCGGAAACGGCGGAAGAAAAGGCGGAGCTGCCGGTGCTGTCGCTGGCTTTGACCTCGTAGTAGTAAGTCGTGTCGGGCGTCAGGCCGGTGTCAGAGTACGACGTGCCCGAGCTAGAGTAGACCTGCGTCCAAGGCCCGCTAGAAGAAGTCGCGCATTGCAGCGTGTACGCCGTTGCGCCGGTTGCCGTGCTCCAGCTCAGGGAAATCGATTGCGGCCCGGTCACCGAGCGCTCAGTCCCGTCGGGGTTGCCGGGTAAGTGATCGTGGAGACCGAGGATGAATACGCGGAGCTTCCCGTGCTTGTGGCGGAACGGACCTCATAGTAGTAGGTCGTGCCCGCCTGCAGCCCGCTGTTGGAGTAGGACGTGCCAGAGTTGGAATAGACCTGCGTCCACGGGCCGCCCGATGAGGTTCTGCGCGTTGCAGGGTGTAGGAGGTGGCGCCTATCACAGTGCTCCAACTGACCGAAATCGATTGGGCGCCGGTTGCCATGGTGGGTCAATCCCGTCGGCACGCCCGAAAGGGTCGTGGCCGAGGCCGATGACGAAAACGAGGAACTGCCGCCGCCGTTGCTGGCGGAGACCTCATAGTAATACTTCATTCCGAACTGCAGGCCGCTGTCCGCGTAAGAGGTATTCGGGCCGGAGTAGACCTGTGTCCACGGCCCGCTCGATGAAGTGGCTCGTTCCAACGTGTAGCTGGTGGCCACTTCCGCCGTATCCCAACTGATGGAGATGGACTGAATGCCGGTGGACGATGCGCTCAGTCCCGCGGGCGTCGCCGGCGTCCACTGGCCCAGATTACTGCCGATGCCCATGTCCACGTCGCTGCTGTCGCTGAGAATAGTGTTCGCATATTGGTAAAGGCTGATTCCCGAGTATACCTGTCCACTGGACCATGCCACTGTTTGCCATCCCTTGCTCGCATAGCCGCCCTGGAGTCGCCTGCGACACGGGTCCGACTCCCCCGTAAATCCCCACGCGGCTGACGCCCAATATGGAAGCTGCCCCTTGCAAGTACTGGTCAATCGCCGAATACTGGCTTGAGGTTGCGTCAAAATCGGCGGCAAAATAGCAGAAGAAGTTCGAGGGTGCTCCGGCCGCCGTCGCTATGCTGACGGCCGTATTGGCATCGGTCACGCCGGCGCTTTCGCCGTTGAGCATCTCCTCGGCCGAGGACTCGAAAACAAGGATGACGTCGATTCCCGCGGCCTCCAAGGACTGGGCCTCGCTCGAACTGATATTCTCGCTATTAGGCGCAGGGCTTACATAGCGGACCGGCGAAATCAGCGCCCGCCGCTTGCAGCGAGGCCATAGTAGGGCGTCCAAAGGAATAATCGACGCCGAAACTGTTCGACTGCGACCGGCCCGTCGGAGTGGTAGCGAAATAGAACTCGTTCGAGTCTGCCGTGCCGGGGTTGATGACCTCGACGCCCCAAACGTCCTGCGCGGTCCCGAAGTTGGGGTTGATGACAATCTGCGTGGAACTTTGCGAAGATATCGGCATATTGGGAAAGCTAGTCCCCACGCCCCCGCCGTCCACCAACGTTACCGTGCAGCCGCTTTGGAAGTTGCTGCCCTTGATTGTAAACGCCTGCGCACTGCCGGTTGCCACGGGGAGCGCCGGGTTTATGCCCGTTATCGCCGGTGTAGTCAACATCCGCCGACATTCCAACGGCTCGCAGCGCAAACGGCGATAATAGCGACCCGAAGGCGCGAGCGATCGCCTCTGCGATTTATTCGCACGGCGTTTTTCAGGATGCGCGGTCGATTTCAGGAAGCCAAAACCCCAAGTCATAATCCCACCACCCCAGCACGGCTAAGTTCTCTTCTCGCAAGAACTCTATGGCCAACGGGCGTCAAAGCGACTGCGCTCCCCCAGATTTAGAATAAGCAATGAGCCGCGCAAGGTCAAGTTTTGTAGTTCGTTTTGAGAGGGGCTTACGCCTCGCGACCGTATTCGGCCAGTGCCGCATCCCAGGCGGCAATGGAGACTGGCTGCGTGCGCTGCTGAGAGTCGGCGCCGACCGCAGCGGCCCATGTTGCGGGCAAGGCAAACGGGTATGTGCGTGGCTTGGTTGCCGTTGCCTCCCCGGCGGTGACGGTAATCGTCGCGGGATGCGTTCCGAACGTGGCTGTCTTCGCAATTTTCGCGGCCGAAGAGCTTGCCGGCGCTGCGGCGGGAACAAGCGGGCCAAAGTCGGTCAAAGCGTGAGCGCCTATCGTCAGGTTCCCGCCGTTGGGCAAAGCGGCCGGCTGCGTGACGATCAGTTTGCCCTGGTTGACGACCGTGTTGCCCGTGTAGCTGTTTGCACCCGAGAGAATCACCGTGCCCGATCCGGTCTTGGTCAGGCCGGAAGTCCCGCTGAGCGCAAGGCTGATGGTCTGCGAACTCGCGCTGTAGTTGGCGATGACGCCGGTGAGGTCCAGGCTATTGCCGGAGAGCTTGAACGCGCCGGCGGTGGAGTCAAAGGTAAGGTTGCCAAATTGCGTGCCCGCGGTATGGTTGTTTATGTTGCTCAGTCCGGTCGAGCCGCCGAAGTCCAGTTCATCACCAGCCGCTAAAGCCGTCCCGCCCCAGTCGGCGGCTGTGTTCCAAAAAAAGATCGGCGAGCCGCCGCCGTTCCATGTCAGGGGATTGTAGTTGACCGTAACCGCCACTACCGTGCTGTGGTAATTCCCCTCGTCGAAACTCTCGACATTGATCACGTTTTGCCCCGGCGCGAGCGTAAAGCCGCTTATCGAGTAGGAGGCCGACGTCCCGGACAGATTCTCGGAAACCGAGCTGCCGTTCGCCGTATTAGTCACGGTGACGTATTTCAGGCCGGTCCCGCCCGTGTCCGTGGCCGTGCCGCTCACCGTGATGGGAAATGTCGTGAATGCCTGCCCGCTGGTCGGGCTGGCTATCGTCACTGTCGGCGATGTGGTTGCCGAGACCGGCGAGGAGTAGGCGGAACTCCCCGTCGCGTAGCTGGCGGAGACTTCGTAGTAGTAGGTTGTGCCGGATTGCAGGCCGGTGTTGGAGTAGGACGGTGTCGAATTGGAGTAAACCTGCGTCCACGGCCCGCTCGATGAAGTCGCGCGTTGCAGGCTGTACGAGGTGGCACCGCTCACCGTGTTCCAACTGACCGAGATCGACTGCGGGCCGGTGACGGTCGCGGTCAGGCCGGTCGGCACGCCCGGAAGCGTCGTCGCCGAGACGGACGACGAGAACGACGTGCTCCCGCCGCCATTGGTGCCACAGACCTCATAGTAATACTTCGTGCCGAATTGCAAGCCGCTGTCAGTATAAGACGTACTGGAGCCGGAGTAGGCTTGCGTCCACGGCCCGCTGGACGAAGTGGCGTGCTCCAGCGTGTAGCCCGTGGCCACTCCCATCGATTGCCAACTGACCGAGATGCTCTGATCGCCTGTCGCCGACGCGCTCAGGCCAGCGGGCGTCCACTGACCGTAATTGCTGCCGATGGCAACGTCCGCGTCGCAGCCACTCACGAAATCGACGTTGTTATCTTGATAAAGGCTGAGTCCCGAACCCAAATACTCCTGCCCATTGGACCAGGCCAGCGTTTGCCATCCGTATTGCGCAAGGTTGTTCGAGAGCGCCGACGATACGGCCGCAATCCCCCCGTAGATCCCGACGCGGTTTTCGCCCAACACGGAATCGGCCCCCTTCAGATAATTGTCGATATCTGTCAAATAGTTTGTTGGGTCAAAATCGGCAGCAAAATAGCAGACAAAGTTCGAGGGTGCTCCGGCATTCACCGCCTCGTTCGCAGCCGCCTGGGCGTCGGCCACTCCCTGGTTGTAGCCGTTTTGCATCTCCGTCCCCGTGGACTCGAAAACGATGATGATTTGCTGTCCCGCACCCAACAACGACCGGGCTTCGCTCACGGTAATATCCTTGGGATTTCCAATATAATCGACATAGCGAACCACGAACTTACCGCCCGCCGCTGTCAGTGCGGACGGAGTAGGGCGGGCGTCGGAATAGTCGACGCCCAGAGCATCGGGCTGCTGCCAGCTCGACGGCGTCGTCGGAAAATAGTACACCTGCGGAGATGAATCTCCCGGATCGATGACCTCGACGCTCCAAACGTCCTGCGCGCTGCCGAGGTTGGTGCTGGTGACAATCTTCGTGGAACTTTGCGAGGTTATCGACATCGTGGAAGGAGGATTGCCCGAACCGTTAAGCAACTTCACCGTGAGACCGCTTTGGAAGTTGCTGCCGTTGATGGTAAACGTTTGCGCGCTGCCGGTGGCCACCGGGCACGCCGGGTTCACGCCGGTGATCGTCGCGGCAGTCAACAGCCGCCGGCATTCCAACGGCTCGCAGCGCAAGCGGCGGTAATAGTGGGCCGGAGACCCTGGTGAACGCGCTGTCGATTTCGTCCGACAGCGCTTTTCACGACCCGCGACCCATTTCAGAAAGCCAAAACTCCAAGTCATAATGAATCCCACCAATATAAATAGGATATTCGCAATTTCCGACAGCGTCAATGCGCGTCTAGTACGGCCCCTGCCGGGTTTAGCACTGTCGCCGCGCGTTCCGTTGCTATCTTGATTGCTGGGCGGTGCGCGGGCCATCCGTCGATGGAAATGGATGACGGGCGTTGTAGCCGCTCTAAGGCTCGATGTGTGGCAGCAGCTACGAGATAAGCATAGTTGGCCTAGCAAAAAACTCACCTGTGAAAACAGCCCTTGCCGCACTTCTCGTGTTGTGCCCAACGTTAGCCCAAGCGTGGCCCTCATTGCTTGCGCCGACGGCACAGATTCCCCAGCCGGCGGTCGTGCGGGTAATCGCCGCCGAACGGGACGGCACGTCGATGGGTTCCGGGTCATTAGTGGCTGTTGACAACAATCACGGTTTGGTGGTCACCAACTGGCACGTCGTCCGCGACGCGGCGGGGCCGATCACCGTCGTTTTCCCCGATGGCTTCCGCAGCAAGGCGCTGGTGCTGCGGGTCGATCGGGTGTGGGACCTCGCCGCGTTGGCCATTCAAAAGCCCAACGTCCAACCGCTGCCCGTGGCTACCGCGACGCCGCGGCCGGGCGAGCCGCTGACGATCGCCGGGTACGGTCCCGACGGTGTCTATCGAGCGGTCGGCGGTCGATGCACGGAATACCTATCGCCTGACGGTCGGTTGCCCGCGGAGTTGGTAGAGGTTGACGTCCAGCGCGGCGCGGCGATTCGGGAGGGCCAATCTATAACAGTCGTGGCGAGATTGCCGGCGTGCTCTTTGGCGCGGGCGGCAATTTCCTAACCGGCGGCTACACGATGGGAAGCTACTGCGGCCGCGTGCGGCAATTTCTGGCCGTCTCCTACGTGGACTTCCAGCGGTTGCCGGCAGAGGGGGCGCCGAGCAATGAGCATATTGCATCGTCGGCCACTGCCCCGCTGAAAGGATTACCCCAACCCCCTGGCTTTGCCGGCGTGGGCGCGATCGCCGGCGGATTGGCGAATGGAAACAAGGCGGCGCGGCCGTGGGCGGCAGTCTCGCCGCCGGTGTACCAGCCTGCCCAAGCCGGTATGGTTGCCGATAACCGGCCCAATTCATCCGCACATGTCCAAACGCCACAAAGCAGCCCCGTTGCGCAGGTTGCGCCCGTTGGCGCCTCCGCCCCACGCGGGCCTTCGCGCGACGTTGCCGACGTGATCAAGACCGTCCTGGCGGTCGTCGGCATTATTGCAATCCTGTTTCACGGCCTTCGGCTCGTGGGATCTGCCGTGGGATGACGTGTAGGGTGGGTGAAGCACGGACGCTCGGTGAATGGTGCGTTGCGCGAACCGCTTTGCACCGTGTTGCTGCATTGCGGGCCGGTTGACTCCCGTGCAAAACCCGCCATTCCCGCGCCGTTTCGCTCCACGCACCCTACGCAACCGCCCCCCGCCATGTTAAAATGCACAAGCAAAAAAAATGAGGGTCCTTGCTCGCCGGCACAAGGACCCTCACGATAGGCTGCTCGACTAACTTTCGCGCTGTGGCGCGACCGTTACTCGTAGACCCGCAGCCGTTAGGTGACGTATCGGGCCAAACCGCGCTGCGACTTGATTATTTGCGCTACGAGAGGACAAGTACGTTATGCTTTCCAGCTTGACAAACAAACAGCACAGGCTTTCCAGCCTGATAAACGCTGCTGCCGGGAACGGCAAACCCTTGTCAGGCCGGATAGCCTGACGTACTAACGGGAACCTATGGAACGAATCGCAAAGCTTGCCTTGGAAGACGGCACAGTATTTACCGGCGCCGCGTTCGGCGCGACGGGCGAAGTTGACGGCGAAGTCTGCTTCAACACGTCGATGACGGGCTATCAAGAGATTCTCACCGATCCCAGTTACCGCGGCCAGATCGTTACGATGACTTATCCGGAAATCGGCAACTATGGCGTGAACGTCGAGGACGTCGAAAGCCACAAGCCGCACTTGGCTGGGTTCATCGTTCGCGAGCGCAGCCGCCGGTCCAGTAACTTCCGCGCCAACGGACAACTGGACGATTATCTCGCTGGCTACGGCATCGTCGGCATGGAAGGCATCGACACTCGGGCATCGTCCGCCGCATCCGCACCGAAGGTGCGATGAAAGGCGTGCTCTCGACCAGCGACCTGGACGACGCGAGCCTGGTGGCCAAGGCCAAGGCCAGCCCGGGATTGGTTGGCCGCGACCTGGTGCGCGAGGTCATTCCAGAGAAAGCGCGGCAATGGCAAGAGGCGTTAAGCCCGTGGACGCGCCTTACCGGCGGCGAAGTCGAGACCAAACCGCTGCCCGAGGGCTGCCCCCACGTCGTCGCACTGGACTACGGCATGAAGTGGAACATCGCGCGGCATCTGTTCGATATGGGGTGCCGCGTGACGATCCTGCCCGGCACGGCGACGGCAGAGGAAGTTCTGGCCTGCGGGCCGGACGGCGTGTTTCTTTCCAACGGTCCCGGCGATCCCGAGCCGTTGGACTACGCCCAGCGAACGATTCGCGACTTGCTCGGCAAGAAACCGATCTTCGGCATCTGCCTGGGCCACCAGTTGCTGGCGTTGGCCTGCGGAGCGAAGACCTACAAGCTCAAGTTCGGGCACCGTGGCGCGAACCAGCCGGTCATGAACCATGAAACGAAGCGGGTGGAGATCACCACCCAAAACCACGGCTTTGCCGTCGCGGCCGACAGCCTGCCGCCGGAGCTGGAAGTGACGCACTTGAACCTCAACGACGACACCATCGAGGGCCTGCGGCACCGCGGGTTGCCGGCCTTCTGCGTGCAGTATCACCCCGAAGCCTCCGCCGGCCCGCATGATAGTGCGTACCTTTTCCAGCAGTTCCGCGAGATGCTGCCGAGGTGAGCGATGGCAACCAGAATTACAACGACGGAACCGGAAGCGATCGTAGACAAGCTTTTGCGCGCGCACTCGGAATTGGACGAGGCGGAAGCCATTCGACTGCGGGTGCTAAGTGACAAGCAGCGCAGCGCGCTGATCAAATCGGCTTGCGCGGCGGCTGGGGCCATTCTTCGCAGCCGCCGTTCGTCGGGCTTGCCAGATCCAATTCCGGCGCCTTGGCCTGATTCGACTTGGACGTATCTCAAGGAGTGGGCGGCCCGTGGAAAGTAGTCCCCCGGAAGACGCGGTTGCCGTTGCGAAGCGAATTGCGGCGATCCTGGAGTTGCGGGGCCAAGAATACGCGCTGGGTGGCGCTATCGCGCTAGGCTATTGGGGCACCCCTCGCGGCACGGTAGACGTTGACATCACGATTTATCTGCGCGCTGACCAAACGGCAGAATGTGTTTGGCTGCTACAGGAAATCGGCTGTACATTCTCTGCGACTTCCGCCACCGCATCTCTTCGGGAGCACGGCTACTGCCGCGTCTCGTTTGAAGGACTTCAAGTCGACGTCTTCTTGCCCATCATATCATTCTACGAGCTTGCAAGGGATCGCCGAAAAACGGTAGACCTTGACGGGCGGGCGGTGCTCGTTTGGGACGCCGAGTCCCTGGCTGTTTTCAAGATGATGTTTTTCCGCCGCAAGGACTTGGCGGATGTGGAACAAGTGTTGCGGTCCCAAGGCGCGGCATTGGATCGAACCTGGGTCCGGCAACAGCTCGCCGCGATCTACAGCGAGCGCGATCCGCGACTGTCCGCATGGGACGAGTTGGCACGTGATGTGCCGGCGCAGTAGAGGATCTGAGAGAAAGGGCGTGGTCACATGCTCGAAGATATCGACCGCGGGTCACTGTTCGTTGAAATTCATCGCAGCATTGAAGAGGCGGCGAGCCATTATGCGCGAAGTGTAATGGGCGGCGAAGCACACCTTAGCTATCCACCGAACCACGGCTTCATACCAGAAGAAGAGGCCGCTCTGAACTCAATCCCCAAAACAGAGGCGATGGAAAGTGCGCTTCGGAAACTGCTTGCAAGTGCGGCAGCCTATCCGATATTTCATTTGATGTCCCTTGCGGAAAAGGTTGGCGAGCCACAAGAGATTGGAGAAGTCCATGAGGATGATGAAGCCGCGATTAGGCTTCTGCTTCACGACGGTTTCTACGAGTCATATTGGGCATGGCGTCGGCGCCGCCCCGATCCCGGCTGGCGACTCGATCAATATGATGGACCCTAGCGGCGGGTGCGACCGAGCCCCGCCGATTAGGGGCGCGCCCATTCCCGCCCGTCGCGGCAACACGAGTCTTCAAGTCGATGTCGGCTCGCCAATCCCGCGACTTGCCTTGTGTCCATGCGTTCAGTATAATATGGATGGAAGGGCTTGCAGCGCCCACCGCGGCCCGCGCATGAACCTATGGAACTGACTGTCCGTGAGCGTAAAGCACCCGTTTTCGCGCCGGCCCGGTTGCCGTGCTTGGGCCAGTTGCCGATGCTGCGCTTAGCGTCGGGTTGCATGCAAGGCTGCCTGGATTGCGGCGGCCCGGGAGCGTGCCGGCCGCTGAGCGCGGGGAGAACCGTAGTAAATGACGTCATGCCGCGGCTCCGCGATATGCTCGCCAGCGGTCGTCCAATGCCGCCGGCCGTTTGCTTCGATTTCTCATCCGATCCGTTTCAGCCGATTCCCGAACTGCTCGACCAGACATACGAGGTGCTTGAGCTTTTGCTGTCGGGCGGCGTCGGCGTCGTCTTTCAAACCAAGGCGCGAATTCCCGATCGGCATTTGGAGTTGATTCTGCAACACGCGCCGCTTGTACGGGCGATCGTACCGCTGGTGACGACCGACCGGCGCGTGCTGCGGATCTTCGAGCCGCGCACCGCGACGCCGCGGGTCCGACTGCGGCAGATGCGAAGGTTTGCCGCCGGCGGCGTGGCGACGCTTGCCCGCGTCGATCCGATCCTGCCGGGCGTGACCGACGATCCTGACACGATGCACGCCCTATGCGCCGCGTTGGCGGAGGTCGGCGTCCACGAGATTGCTGCGGGCACGCTGATCTTGCAGCCGGAGGGATTGCGCGCTTTGCGGAGGCGGCTTGCCAGGCCGCAGATTTATCGCCGGATCATCGCTTCCTACGGCAACGCCGAGCGAACGATTCAGCGCGGTGGTGGAGTCCTTGTCTTGCCCGCGGCCCGGCGGCGACGGATTTACCAGTGGCTCACCGTGATCGCCGCGCAATACGCCATCCGCGTCCACGTCTGCGCATGTACCAACGCCGATCTGGGCGGTCAGTTGTGCCGGTTGGCCGGTCAATGGTCGCCGCCGGAAATAGTCCAACGGCAACTTGGATTGTTCGCGTGATTATGCCTGCCCGTCCCAAGCGAGTTTAACGCGGGTCACTTCGTTGTGCCCGAAGTCGAAGCCGGCGTCGCGGAGGGCTGCAATTACTTGTTGTTTCGTCGGCGGCTGCTCGCTGGCGTAAACCACGCCCCAGAAGACCGTGTTGCCGCCCTCGACGTGCATGCCGGTTGCGATCTGCTTGACCATCAGATCGGGATTGAGCCGGGCCATGAGATGCTGCATGGGATAGAACTCGTGCTCGTCGCGCACGGAGAACGCCTTGGGCAACTGGATTTTTGTGAGCATGTTTTGGCCTTCGTGCAAGTTAACAACAACCCCATCAGGATACGCAAGCGGCAGCGGTTCCACAAGCGCGTGGCACGTCCTGAGCTTCAAGCGAAGGGCGTGTTGCCGAGCTTCCACACCCTTCGCGACCCGCAAGCGGGCGCCCCGGCTCAGGACGTGTCACCCGACTCGCCTAACTTAATGCGTTACGATGACTACGACAATGCCAAGTTGTTAGCACGCCGGTACTTGCGGGCGAATGTCTCCCGCCGCCATTTGCTCAACTCGTCGCCGTAAAGCGTTCGGGCGAGGCGATGGAATCCTTGCCGCAGCTCGTCCGGGCTCATCCGGCGAGGAATGTAATTGATATCGAAGAGCGTCGCTCGCTCCCATTGACCATCGTACAGCAGCCGGTCCTCGCGCTTCAAGCGATCGTATAACGGCGTTCCAGGAAAAGGCGTGAGGTAAGTGATCTGCACATCGAATAGCTCGGTATCGATGACAAAGTCCAATAGGTCATCGAAGACCCGCGGCGTATGTTCGTCCAGGCCCAGCACGAAACAGCCGTTCACGCGGATGCCGTGCGACTGGATGCGGCGGATCGCCGTTTTATAGTCTGCCCAGCGTTTGTGCTTCCAATCGGTTTTGAGCTCCAGTCCGGCCAGGGCGGCCTCCGTCGGGCTTTCCAATCCAATCAGCACTTCCGCGCAGCCGGCCTCACGCGCCATGCGCAATAGCTCGTCGTCCTTATGGACGGACAAGTCGGTCTCGGCGAACCAGCGCACGCGGCGGCGGGCCAACTCCGGCAAGAGCCGCTTCCAATAAGGACGATTCACGAAGGCATTGTCGTCGGCGAACTCCAAGAAGGGCCGCCGCCAGATTTCCCGAATGCGGTCGATCTCCGCCAGCACGCGCTCGACCGGCTTCTGCTTGTATCGCCGCGTCAGGAGTATCGAGCTTGCGCAGAACTCGCACTGAAACGGACAGCCGCGGCTGGCCTGCACGGTGAGGCGATTGTACTTCGAGATGTCCAACATGTGATACGCGGGCATGGGCGCGCGGGCGAGGTCGAAGTGCCCGTCGCCGCGGTAGAGCCGTTGCAACCGGCCTTTCTCGGCGTCGCTCAGCAGCTCCGGCCAGACTGCCTCGCCTTCGCCCACGACAACCGCGTCTGCATGTTGCCCTGCTTCGTCGGGCAGCGCCGTCACGTGCAGCCCTCCGAGCACGACCTTCACGCCGCGCGCCGCGTAGCGGTCGGCCAACTCGTAGCCCTCGTTCATCTGCGCGCTGAAGCTGGAGATGGCGACCAGATCGAAGCCGCCGGGCAGTTCGCTCAGCTTGCGGATGTCGTCGATTTCCAGGTATTCGCACTCGTGTTCCGGCGGCGTCGCCCCGGCGAGCGTGAGCAGGCCCAAGCTAGGCAGCGACGCGATCGTCTTGCTCCGCTCGACGAAGCCGGGCAGGGTCAGGCCGAGTTGCAGCAACTCGGGATCGCACGCCCTCACGCCGCTCATGGCGATCAGCCCGATTCTCATCGCAGGAGACTCCAATAGACGACATCCGCGGTGCCTATCAGCAGGCACAACACGGGAATAAAGAACAAATGCCGCGCCGGCTTCCAAAAGGCCGAGGCCGCGCAAACGCTGGGCATGGCCACAGTGCCCGCCAGCATGGCGAGCGACCCGATTCGCTCCGACGGCTCGATCTTCAGTGCTGCGACGGAAAGCGCGAAGAGGATATTGAGCAGCCCGGTGCCGATGAGCGCTATATGGCCCAACCGCAACATGCGGCGGGGCCACGCGCCATAACCGCCCAGCCATTGCTCATCGTGAAAAAACAGCCCCAGGCCGATGCCGGTGTTTAGCCCGGCAAGGATGGCGATCCAGCCGCCGATCAGATTGATCTCCATAATCGCGCCCTCTGTGCTGCCTTCGCTGCCGTGCTTCAAAATAACACGACCGCTCCCGGCGAGCCATTGCCGCGGGAGACGGGCAATTACCAGGGCGAGATCTGGCGGCGGATATAACGTGTTGCCGCCTATTTCTTAGTCGCGATCGAAGGCGCCGCTGCGGTTTTCGGCGTTTGCTTAGCCGGTCGCGCAGGCGAATATACGGGCTCCGTTGCGGGCTTTGGATCCTGACAAGGCAGGTACGGATTCGGCGACGTCGAATAGCCCGAAGGCGACGATTGAACCCCCTGCGCCGGCCCCGGCGGCTCGGCTGGACTCACTTGCATCAGTGACGACAATCCTGGGATCGACGATGCGGCTGTGTTCGGCACCAGCGCCGAAAGGGCATAATACCATATTAGTCCGTTACCGCCCGAAGGCAGGCAATAGCGACTAGTGAGCTGCAGGCCGTCAGGAGTCCGCTGGATGGTCGTGATGTCCGGCCGCAAGTGCGCCCGAATCGCCGGCGCCGAAGGCAAAAACGTAGGATCGAGATCGATGCTTTCCTGTTGTTGCGCCGCGGCTGCCCCCATGCTTGCGTAAGCCGATATCAGCGGATAGCAGATGTCGAACAACTTCGGCGTGTCGCAGTAGCACAAGCAAACCGGCGAGTTGCGGTCGTTCAAGGCCGCCGCTACGCCCGGCAGCGTAGCCAGCGGGCGATGGTCCTTGCGCGTCAGATAGGCCTTCATGGCTGGCAAGTTGAGCGTCATCACCATTTCGTGGTCAGAAACGCAAAACGCCGGCGCGAGCACTTGCTTGGCAACATAGTAAACGTCGTGGCCCGCAAATCGGTACTTGCGGAATTCGAAAGGACTGTTGAAACCGAAGTTGATTCCAGTCCTTGCCTCCTTCTTGCACGCCGCGCATGCCTTGTTGCATGCGGCGAGACTTTTTCGCAACAATCCACCAGCGCGGCGCGGTCGCGGACGGAGACGACCGCGGTCCAACCGCAAAAGGGGACTTCGCCTTCGGCGGCCGAATTGTAGACGCACCAAGTATCGCCCACCGAGGAAAGGAGGCGATGAATGTCGATCCCGTGCTCACTCTTGAGCGTTTCCAGCATCTCGGTGGCAGGGTCTTTGATATCCTTGTGCGTGTCGAGATCGAGCTCTTTGGCTTCCTCGCCAGCGGCAAGCAGCCCGTTGAAAATGCGCGTCGAGATCGACGCGCACGACGAAGGCCAGCAGCGCGTTGTCGGGAACCGGCTCGATGTCCTTGGCAGTCAACGGCCGATCGCCCAGCAGTTCGAGCAGGCCATGCGGCTTGCCGTCGACGGCAAGCATTGTGCGGCCGATCATGCTATCGTCCTCCAGCCCGGTTGTGGAGACGAGCGAATTGACGTTGTTCAGGCCGTAGAGATCCACTATGGCGGCTATGGCAGCGGCCTCTTTCTTGTCGGGCACAGCCGCCAGCAGCTTTTCGCGCACCTCCTTGAGATTGAGGTAGATGATTCCAGTGCGGCGCGGGACCTTGGTTTGCGCAAGCGCCTTCTTGTACCAGCCCGGTACGGAACGATTCCAGCGGGCGAGAATGTCTTCGACTGCGCCGTTGCCGACGCCGGCGACGAAGTACCGGCCGTGGAACCCGAATGTCGTTAGGTTCTTGTCGCCCGGCTTTGTCGGCTTGATACGATACCAGGTCTTGCCGGCGATTTTGATTCGCTCGAGTTTGGCGTCGGATCCGGAACTGTGGGCCTGCTTGAGCAAAGCGAGGAACTTTTGCCGCAGCCGGCTCGCGTCAGGGCCTAACGAGACGACCATTCCGGCATGGATTTCGGCGTTCGACCAGTCGATGGCCGCTGGCTCGTTGACCGCCGGTTTAGGCGAGGGGATTTTGGCGTCCTCAACGAAGATGGCGGTCGGATGCGTAACCAGTTCGCCGAGTATGTCGCTGCTATCCTCGTTCGAGAGGCTGAATTCCCGTTTCGGCGCGGTCAACGTAGAAGCAGCGGTACCCGGCGAAGCCGAAACTTTGCCGAGCGATCTCTTTCCGGCTTCGTCCTGCCGTCGCTGGTAAGCGATGAAGGCCTTGGTTAACGCATTCACGAGCCCCTGCACTTCCGGCTCGGCGAGCATTTTTTCGGTCTCGCTCTTGCTCGCCGGATCGGGCGCGGCAGTGCCGGCCCAGTTTACGTAAAACAAACAGTGCGGCGGAGCCACACGGGCGATGACCGCGTCTTCCGGCGCGGGCGGAATGCCAAACGGAAGGCCCTTCATGTCCAAATCGGCGCCCAAAGCCAGGGTCGCCACAACACACGACAGCATCGACGTCATGACAGTGTTCCTCCGTGAGAATGAATGACGAAGCGGAATCGACGGGCGGGAAGTGTAGCAAACGGGCGAACGCGGGTAAACCGCAATCGGAGGCCGGAAAAACCGGCTAAAGCTGGGACTCCAACGGCTTACTCCGCCGGCGCCGTGACCACCATGTTGTCGCGGTGAATCACCTCCTCATACGGGCACGCGCCGAGCAGCTTGGCGATCTGGTTCGTCCGCAGCCCCTTGATTTGCAGGAGGTCCTCGCGGCCGTAGTTCGTCAGGCCGCGGGCGATTTCGGTGCCGTCGGGGCCGCGCAAGGCAACGATGTCTCCCTTGTCGAATTGGCCGTCAAGCTCGACAATGCCCGCGGCCAAAAGACTGCGGCCCTTCCGCTGGATTGCCTCTTGTGCCCCTTGGTCCAGCCGCAGCACGCCCCGCGGCTTGACGCTAAAGCCGATCCAGCGCTCGCGCGCCGCCAGCGATTGACCTTGCGCCAGAAACAGCGTGCCTACGACTTCGCCCGCGAGGATTTTTGGCAGCACTTCGGCGTTGCGTCCGCTGGCGATGATCACGTTTTCGCCTGCGCCGGTACACAGCCGGGCGGCCTCCAGCTTGCTCGCCATGCCACCCCTTCCGCGCCCGCCCGAAAGGTCGCAGACGAGGTCATGGATTGTGCGGTCAAGCCGCTGGACCGTATCGATCACCTTGGCGCCCGGCTCGCGCGGATTGCGGTCGCAAAGTCCCTCCACGTCGGAAAGCAGCACCAGCAGCGGGGCGCGGATCAGGTTGGTGACGATCGCTGCCAAGCGGTCGTTGTCGCCGAAGGTGGTGCGAAACTCGTCGACCGAGACCGTATCGTTCTCGTTGATGATCGGGATCGCCCCTAGCTCGATTAAGGTCAAGAGCGTATTACGGGCATTGAGGTAACGAGGGCGATGTTCTAGGTCTTCGGCGGTGAGCAAGACCTGGGCGGCGTGGTGGCCAAGCGGCGAGAGCGCCCGTTCGTAGGCCTCTACCAGCAGGCTTTGCCCTATAGCTGCCACGGCCTGCAAGCGCGGCAGATCGGTGGGCCGCGCGGTCATTCCCAGCCGGCCCATGCCCGCGCCCACCGCGCCGGAGCTAACCAGAACGACCTTCCGCCCCGTCTGCACCACGTCGTGCAATTGCCGGGCGAGCTGCTCGATCCGCTCGTAATTGAGCGTGCCGTCGGCGCGCGAAAGCACCTGCGTGCCGACTTTGACGACCAGCGTCGTGGCGAGAGCGGCGATTTCCTGGCGAAGGACGTCGGGCATTATCGTTTTCCGTCAAAATGGCAGGGTTGTAGCAGCAGGGCGTCTATTCTACAATACATTGAATGAGCGAAGTACACGACGAATGCGGAGTGGCGGCGATCTACCATTTGCCGGGCCGAGGCGTGAGTCCGCTGTGCAACGACTGCGGCCCGGAGGCGGCAAGCCGGCTCATGCCGCGGATGCTCCTGGACATCCAAAACCGCGGCCAGTTGGCGGCGGGAATGTCAACCTTCAGCCCGCACCGAAAGCAGCTTGTCGGCACCTACAAGGACGTGGGCAGCGTCTGCGAAGTCTTCCGCATGAACCATCGGGCGAAGTACGAAAGCCTGATGAACGAATTCGACGGCCGCGCGGCGATCGGCCACGTCCGCTACGCCACTTGCGGCGCGGACGACATCAACTACGCGCAACCCTTTGAGCGTCCGCACATCAAGAAGCACAAGTGGTTCAGCTTCGCCTTCAACGGCCAGTTGGCGAACTACTCGATGCTCCGCGAGGAGCTATTGCACGACGGCAACAACCATCTCGCCCGCGAGACCGATACCGAAGTCTTCATGCACGAGATTTGCACGTCGCTCACGTCGGACCGCCAGCCGCCGCTGATCGAGATCATGCGGGAGATCGGCGAGAAGTTCGACGGGGCCTACAGCATGGTCTTTCTCGACGCGCTGGGCGACATGATCATCGCCCGAGACCCGCTGGGGATCAAGCCGCTGTGCTATGCGGTGGAAGGCCCGCTGGTCGCCGCGGCCAGCGAGAGCGTGGCCCTGATGAACCTCGGCTTTGCCCCGGAAAGCATTAAGCCGGTGCAGCCGGGCCAGGCGATCATCATTCAGGACGGCCAACTGGAAATCCAGACCTTTCTTCCTAGCCCGCGGCGGGCGCACTGCTTCTTCGAGTGGGTCTATTTCGCCAACGTCGCCAGCACGCTGGACAACCGCAGCGTCTATCTGACTCGCAAAGCGCTCGGCGAGGAGTTGGCCCGACTGGAGACGGTGCCGATCGACGACGAAACGGTCGTCGTGCCCGTGCCCGACACGAGCAAGGCGGCGGCCGACGCCATGGCCTACGCCTTGAAGATTCCCAGTGTCGAGGGCCTCATTCGCAATCGCTACGCCGGCCGCACGTTCATCGAGGGCAGCGGCGACCGCAAGCGCAAGGCGGAAGCCAAATACACGCCGCTCCGCGAGGTCCTCGAAGGCAAGCGGGTGATCCTGGTCGAGGACTCGATCGTCCGGGCGACAACGCTCAAAGCCCTCCTGCAGCGGATGCGGCAAACAGGACTGCCGCGGGAAATCCACGTCCGCGTGGCCTGCCCGCCGATCGTCGCGCCCTGCTTTTACGGCATCGACATGTCTACTTTTGCCGAGCTGTTTGCGTCGCAGTATTTACAGGGCGGCCAATTGACACCGGAAATTGAGGCCCGCATGGCCGCGCGGCTAGGGGCCGATTCGCTCCGTTACTTGTCGGTGGAAGCGGTCGCCCGCGCGATCGGTTTTGCCGCGGACGACCTCTGCCAAGCCTGCATCACCGGTCGCTATCCGACGCCATGCGGGCAGCAACTGGCCCATTTGGCGATGGACAACGACCGCCAGAACATCGCCGGCCGTACGTATGAAACGGTGGGCGGGGCGCGGCAGCTTTTTTTGCGCAAGGGACATTAGATTTACGGACCTCAATCATGCAAGTGCCGAACGTTGTCAGCGCTCTCACATCGCCGGCCAAGACCGACGCAAAAGCGGCGGCGAGCACCGCTGCGACGGCCGCCGCCAGCGCGGCCACGCCGCCTTCGTCCGCGGCGGCCATGCGGGCGATCGTGTCGCAATACGACATGACCGACATCACGCCCAACGACTTCTCCAACATGATCCAGCAGCTTTACGCCAAGGGCGCGGTCTCGGCGAAGGACATGCAGGAACTGTCGTCGATCCGTGCAGACCTGGAGTCCGCGGGCGTCAGCGCGGACGAGTCGGTGAACTTGCAGGAATTCTACCAGCAGCGATTGTCCACGGCCCAGGCCGAGGCGGTCCAATCGCCTGATTCCGAAGCGGCCCAGGGCAATATCCAGGCCGTCGCCGCGCGGTTGAGCTGGGTGCAGAAGTTCGCCGCCGTGCGGCAGGCGGACAGTTCCGCTGGGCTCAACGCGGTCGCGTGATAGAGACTCGTTCCGTATAATCTGGTGAACTTACGAATTACAATCCGAATCAATTATGGAGCCCCTTACATGCGTACCATGATCGTTGCAATTCTCCTGCTTTTTACGACCGCCATCGCCCTGGCCGCTGATAAGACCGCTGACAAGGCCCCTGACAAGACTGCTGACAAAACCACTGACAAAACCGTTTCC
This sequence comes from uncultured Planctomycetia bacterium, assembly GCA_963780045.1. Classification (GTDB taxonomy): domain Bacteria; phylum Planctomycetota; class Planctomycetia; order Pirellulales; family Thermoguttaceae; genus JANXQG01. The sequence goes on from CAVZZZ010000001.1 coordinate 2,012,626, forward strand.
TTTCCGCCCGGCAAGAACCCGGCCGTGACTCTTACAGTCCCCAAGGCGGCCAATGTCACCACCGACAAGGGCAAGACCACCATCGACACCAGCAAGTTCAACCTCTATCTTTGGGCCACCAAAGCCAAAACCGTTGACAACGCGACGAAGAACGTTGCCCGGACCGTCAAGAGCGAGGTCGTCAATCTCAAGATTGAAGACACCAAGACGATCAAGGTGGCCGGGGCCGACGCCAAACACCTCATCGCCAAGAGCAACGAGGCCGACGACAACGATCCGGGCACGACCGACGTTGTCGTCTTCAGCTCCGGCGGCAAGGTGATCGTCGCCTGCATCCACGGCGAGAACGATTTTGCGCCGAAGCATCGGCAGGCGATGCTCGATATGCTGCAAACGGCGAAAGCGCCGTGACGGCCGGCAACTATGACCCGGCTCGACTTAGCACCGCTTTTCGCCGCCGAATCGGTCGGAGCATACAAGACGGAAGAACTGCTCCTTGCGGCGCTCGTCCAGATTATCGTCATCATCGCGGCGGCGCGGTTGTTCGCGGCCATCTTCCGCCGCTTGCGCCAGCCAGCGGTGGTGGGCGAGATTGCCGCCGGGCTGTTTCTCGGCCCGTCGTGCTTCGGTTTCTTCTTTCCACAGCTTGCCCGCACGGTCTTCGCCCCAGGGCTGGCGGAGACTTTCTCCGTGCTCAGCGAAGTCGGCCTGGCCCTGTTGCTGTTCGTTGTCGGGCTGGAATTCGACTTCAGCCACCTTCGGGGCAACACCCGCTCCCTCACGGCCATCGCGCGGACGGGCATCGCCTTGCCGCTAGTGCTCGGCTTGGGCCTGGCCGCGCTGGCGTACGGCCATCATTAAGGCCCGCAAGCCGTTGCTCCGTTGAAAGGCCCCGCACTCGTTCTTCGGCAGTCAACCCATGCAGTAGCACTTCCGGCGGCAAACTGCGAATGATCTGCTTCGTCGAGGCGAGTTTTATTATTGCCATCCACTCGTCTTTATTGTCGAGTTCAGCCTTGTCCACGGGGCTCTGCATGATGAGACTCTCGCCAACGATCGCGATAGCTTGCGGAATTCAGATGGCACTCGGCGCTACCTACATTCCTCGTTTTCGATTGACCGAGTCTACAATTCGAGCGATTTCTTCTTCGCTAAGAAGACCGGCCAATCGCTCCTCCAATGAGAGTCCGCGAAGCCGATCTTCGGCCGGAAGCCCGCGCACCCGCTCTTCCGGCGGCACTCCCTCCAGCCGCAATTCGAAAGGTGCCTCCTCCAGGATCGCCCTAATGATGTCCTCTTTGATAGCCTTGCGGTCTTCTTCTGCTAAGCCTGTCACGACAATACCCTCCTCAATCGAAGTCGGCCGTTCCACGAATTGCATCATGTATTGCAGCAGCGCATTTTCGTGCGAGCGAGCCAACTGTCTTATTATACGTCGCCGGTCCTTCAGGAAAAGACGGCTGACCAGCGAAAGGATCGGCTGGCCGCGATCCGCCATCACGTCGGTTTCCACTAGTCAAATCGTAAACGGAAGTCCGACAACGCGGAAAACGCCCGGTTCCTCTTGGCGCACCTCGCACTGCAAGCTTTGCAGCTCTTCGTGGAACGGCCCAGTAATCGTCGGCGCAATCACGATCAGCGAAACGTCGCTGTAGTTGATGAGTTCACTTTGCTGACCATGCCACAAGAACGTGCATCCGACAAGATGCGCGAAGTCGCCTCGCCCGAGCACGTCCGTAGGACCCTTAAACTCGAGCAGCGTGAACCGATTCAGAAGCGGGACCAGCGCCGAAAGTTCACGGCGGCCGGCTTCCGAAAGCTGTCCGTCTTCGCGACGAATCAGCAAGATGTCCACTCGCAGCGGCCTTTTGCCTACAAGCACTTCATCGAAAACGGTGAAGGCATTCGACAACGCGTGACTCAGCATCCGCACCAGCAGCGGATGCCACATCGTTCGCGTTTTGCCTGGCTGCTCGCCGCTGTTAGGAGCAGCGGACTGTTGAGATTCGGTCATAGCAACACGATCCTTCGAACTGCAACTTGCCGTTTTATCCCAGAAGTTGCGGCCGCTCCGCCAGCACCTTGAGAATCAACTCCCCGAACGCCGTGTTCGCCCAGGCGAACCAGGAGCGCGTGAACCGCCGGGCGTCGTCCTTGTTGAATGCCTCGTGCATGAAACCGGTGCCGGCGTGCGTTTTCCGCAAGGTTTCCAGGCAGAGCCGGATTTCGGCGTCGTCGGAGCTCGTCACCGCGCGGATGATCACTCCTAACGGCCAGATCATGTCCAGCCCGGCATGAGGGCCGCCGGGGCCTTCGCCCGCGCGACCCTTGCAGTAATAGGGGTTCGAGTCGGAAAGCAGCATCCGCCGCGTGTTTTGATAGATCGGGTCAGTCGCGGCCACGCCGCCGTAATAGGGCAAAGAGAGCAGGCCCGGCACGTTGCTGTCGTCCACGCAATACGAATTGCCGTAGCCGTCGACCTCGTAGGCGTATATCTTGCCGAAGGGTGGCCGCTCGACGATCGCATACTGCTTCAACGCCGCTTCCACTTCGTCGGCCAGCGCACGGCATTCTGCGGCCATTTGCTGGTCCTTGGGCACAGCTTCCAGCATTTCGGCCGCTTGCCGCAGGCTGACTACGGCGAAGAAATTGGCCGGCACGAGGAAGGGAAACACGGTCGCGTCGTCGCTGGGCCGAAACATCGAGCAGATCAGTCCCACCGGCTTGATCGGCTGCCCGTAGCCGTGGCCGGGCAGGCTGTCGGTGGGATTTGCCGCCCGCCGTTGGAAGTGATACGGCCCGCGGCCCGTCTTCCGCTGCTGCTGGCGGAACGTCTTCAGGGTCAGGCCGATCGCCTTGTGCCAGGCGTCGTCCAGGGGGGCCGCGTCGCCGCTGGTCTTCCAGTAGCGATAGGCCAGGCGGATGGGGAAGCAGAGCGAGTCGATCTCCCATTTCCGCTCGTGGACGCCGCGCTTCATCTCGGTCACGTCGTCCTTCCATTCGCTGACTTTGTTCTCGTCCTTGTAGAAGGCGTTGGCGTAGGGGTCTTTGAGGATGCACCGCGTTTGCCGGTTGATAACGCCCGCGATCAACTGACGAAGCTTGTCGTCAGCCTTCATCAGCGGCAGATAGGGCCAGACTTGGCACGTGCTGTCGCGGAGCCACATGGCGTCGATATCGCCCGTGATGACGTAAGTGTCCTGCCGGCCGTCTTGCATGGTGAAATCGACGGTAGTATCGAGAGTATTAGGAAAGCAGTTCTCGAACATCCAGGCCAGCTCGCGATTGCCGATCAATTGCTTGACGCGGCGGATTTCGGCCTCGACCGCCTCGCTGTTGAAGCGGCGTTTGCCGGGCGGCGTGCGGACGACGGGGAATGTCCGATCGTCTGCCGCGGAGGCAAAGTTGGTGAGAAGCCCGGTAGTGAGCAGTGATGTTGTGCTGAGGAAGTGTCTGCGGTTCATGGCTGGAGGCTTTGGAGGTCGGGGAGCAGGTTAAGCAGAATGCACGCGCAAGGCCACCAGTAGATGGAACACGGGATGCAGAGAATCAGGGCGGCCAGCCAGTAGGTCCACGCTGCATGTCCACGGACATGCGCGAATGCGACAGCGGCAATGACCATGACGACATACGCAATAGCCAGCGAAGAATGGGCGGCAACCCAACCAACCAGGGACGCCGCATTCTTCATCCTGGCGTTCGTTGAGGCCCACTCCCGCCAATCAGCGTTCTGATCGCAAATTTCTAATGTAAGGCGTGCCAAGTGATGAAAGAACCAGCACAGAGCAAAGAACGCAGCCATGCAGACATGAACGGCCGCGTATTTATTGATGGCGTTGAGGATCGACCCGATCGTCATTCTCCGCTCCCGTCATGTCGCACTGTCCGCCAACGTACTGCGATTTGGCTCCGCAATCGTTGCACGAGCGGATTCGCGGTTTGGTCGGATCCAGTTCGCCAATCCTCCCAGACTTCGCTTTGACTTTTCAGCTATCGATCAACCGCATCCTCATTGTTCAAATAGTACGCCAACGCGCCGTAAACCTCACTCAAGCCTAGCGAAGGATACTGTTGTTGGATGGTCTCGGGCGAGTGGCCAAGCTGAAACGCGGCAACAACCGAATCGAGCATGACCCTTGTCGCGCCGACCCGCAATACACCGTGCTCGTCCGGGCGGACATATTCTCCTTCGTTCATGTCATCTGCTCCAAGGTGGGTTCCAACAGCGCAACGATATTATTCTACGGTGCTCCCGGAAGCCTCGCAACCCGCGACGGCCGCGACCCCTTGCGCAAAGCGCGACGAGCAGGTACGCCGGCCTACGACCCCGGCGTGTCCAGATACGGGTCCTGGCCCATCTGCTGCTGCATCTTTTTCCGCTCCTTCTCGAAGTACATCAGCCCCCTGCGTTGGCGGAAATGGCGGCGCTCGACGATCCGCTGCGCGGCGGAAGAGCGAACTGAGCTGATCAAACAACCGCCCCGCCTTCTGTCCGCGCTCGCCGCGATCCTTGAGCCGATCGCTCCGCTTGGGGCCGAGTCCCGCCAGAAGCAATTCGTCTTCCAGGGAAAGATACTGGCGGAACGTGCCGGGATCGCCCTGCCGTCCGCAGCGGCCGATGAGCTGGCGGTCGATCCGCGCGGCGTCGTGCATTTCGGTAAGAATGACGTGCAGGCCGCCTAGGTCGGTCACGCTGTCGCCGAGCTTGATGTCCGTGCCGCGGCCGGCCATGTTCGTCGAGACGGTGACGCGGCCCGGCACGCCAGCCAGCTTGACGATCTCCGCCTCGGCGGCAATGTGGTTGGCGTTGAGCACCTGGTGCGGGATGCCGCGGGCGGTCAGCATCCGCGAAAGACCGTCGGACTTGTCGATCGACCGCGTGCCAATGAGGACTGGTCGGCCGGAGGCGTGCAGTTCGCAGACCTCCTCCACGACCGCCGCCCATTTCGCGTCTTCGGTGCCGAAGACCTGCGTGCGCTGCCTGCGCGGATGGCCGGCTTGTTGGTGGGAATCTGCACCACGTGGCAGCGATAGATGCGCTGCAGTTCGGCCGCCGAGTCAATCGCTGTGCCGGTCATGCCGGCCAGTTTTTCGTAGCGGAGGAAGAAGTCCTGGATCGTAATCCGCGCGGCCTGCCCGGTCTCGACGGTCACTTCGACGCCCTGCTTGGCCTCGACGGCCTGATGGGTTCCGTCGCGCCACTTGCGGCCCTCGGCCAGCCGCCCTGTGAACTCGTCGACGATCACGATCTCGCCGTCGCGGACGACATACTGGCGGTCGAGCTTGTATTCGCGATGCACCAACACCGCCCGTTCGACGAAGTGGTACAGGTTGACCATCCCTACGGAGTCCAACTCGTCGGGCTTTTTGAGGTCGCGGACTTTTTGCCTGCCTTCGCGGGTAAGGTCGACGGCTTTTTTCTCGTAGTCAAAATCATAGTCGTCTTCATCAACGAAGTCCGGCGCTACCTTGGCGGCCCATCGGTAGGCGACGACCTCGCGCTTTTGGTCCTCGGTGGGCAAGGCGCTGATGATCAGCGGCGTGCGGGCCTCGTCGATGAGGATGCTGTCGGCCTCGTCGACCAGGGCGAAGAAAGGCGGTCCCTGCACGGGCTTTTCGCTCGCATCGCGGCTATGGCCCAACATGCCGCCTAGCAGGTCGCCCTGCCCTTCGGAAATCCGCCGCAAGAGCAAGCGGTCGCGGAGGAAGTCGAAGCCGAATTCCTTGGCCGTCCCGTAGGTCACGTCGCATTGGTAGCCGTGGCGGCGATCGTCTCGCGACATCTGCGTCTCCACCACGCCCACGGTCATGCCCAACGCGCGGTAGATCGGCTCCATCCACTCGGCGTCGCGGCGGGCGAGGTAGTCGTTCACCGTCGCCAGTTGGCAGCCCTTGCCCAACAGGGCGTAAAGATACATGGGCAGCGTCGCGGTGAGCGTCTTGCCTTCGCCGGTCTGCATCTCGGCGATGGAGTGGTGGAACATGGCGATGCCGCCCAAGAGTTGGACGTCGAAGTGACGCATGTTCAGCGTGCGCCGCCCGGCCTCGCGCACCAGCGCGTAGGCCTCGACGAGCAGACGAGACAGCGGCTCACCGCTTTTCGCCCGATAGCGGAGCGAAAGGCTGCGTTTGCGAAGCTTGTCGTCGCTGAGTTCGATCAGCTCCGGCTCCAGCGCGCCGATCCGCGGCACGAGCTGTTGCCAGCGCGATATCCGCAAGGGATTTGCCTGCCGCGATAGCGACGTCAAGGGCGAACTGATGAAATCGACAATGCTGTTCACGGGTCGTGGAGTGCCGAAAAGTAGTGAGTACTACTCCATTATAAGCTGTGCCGAGGCAACAATCGGCAAACTACTGCGTTACGGCCGATGTGGGAATCCGTACTATACTTGGCCCCGTGTCCAACCCCGCCGAAGCCAAAGAAACGCTGTCGGCCTTGGCCTGATTGCCCTGCGGCCGCCACTGCCCGCCGCGATAGTTCATGCTGCCATCAGGCGGAAAATAACCGGGCGGAGGGGTAAACGGCGCCGGGGATGGCGACGATGCTGTCCCGGACGACGCGCCCCAAGGCGATGAACCGGTCGTCGAGGTACCAGGCGAAGTGCTTCCCGAACTGCCCGGCGGCGGCGCGACTGTCGCCGGGCCAGGGTAATTCGATGGTCCGGACGCGCCCGAGGGCCCGGTGCTGCTCGCCGGCGGCGCGGAGTACCGGCCGGGCTGCGCTCCGTATGAGCCTGGCGACGATCCCAAGCCGCCGCCTGCAGATGAAGGTGTGTATGGAGGCGCGCTGCCGTTGGAATATCCCGAGGGCGGCGACGTCAACGGGGGCGACGTCAGCGGCGGTGAAACCGTAGTCGATCCGCTGGGAAGCGGTGTGGATGACGTTGGCGGGCTGCCAATCGACGAGCTGCCGCTGGGCGGCGGTATCGAATGCATTGATGGGTTTCCGTTTGAAGGCGTTGCAGTCCACGGAGTAGCAGGCGCAACGGAACTGCCGGGCGAGGTCATCGGAGCGGGCAGCAGATTCGGCGGAGTGGTCGATGGTTGCAGCGTGCCTGGAGCGGTCGTACCGGGAATTGTTGCTTGCGGCACGCTGCCTGCCGGAGGAGGCCCCGGATAGATGGCCGTGCCGACGGAGCCTGTAGCGGGCGGTGGAACGGTCTGCCGGCCCCAGAAGGGATCGACGGCCTGTTCTCCTTGGTACCTGCATCCGGCAAGAATGAGTCCAACGACTATTGCAAACATGATCCGTGCCATTCGGCGAAGTCCTTTCCGCCATCGGAATTGGGAAGAGACCTGTCCGAACTCGCCTGGTCGGGCCTTGGTTGGCTTCAAGATTGCCGATCAGTCGGTTGAAAAACAAGGACTCACGGGCGGCGCGTAGATTAGCGAATTCGCCGAGTTTGTCCAGATCATTTTCCGCTGTTGTAGTACGGATTGATGATCCTCAGCGGCGGACTTCCCTGCGTTGTCGGGGCCGCACTGGCGGCTTGCCCTGCCGAGTCGCCGCCGGCGGATTGCGAGCCGTTCAAAGTCGTGTTTGGAATGATTGCGCCTTCGCTGTAGGTGTAGTAGACCGGCGGAAAGACGTCAAAATACGGCGGACGGTAAAAGGTGTCGCCCTGGTAGCCGAATCCCCAACCTCCACCCCAACCCCAGCCACCGCCGGATCCGCCGCCGCCGCCCCACCCGCCGCTGCCGACGATGTTACCCGGTCCCGTTGCGGCCCAAACCGGCCCGAAAATGCCGTTTTCTGCCCGCAAATAGGGCCACGAGTTGGCATAGTTCGGCAGCACGTTCTGACCATTGCCTTGGTGCTGTGAATGGTTCATCGCGGATGCGGGCGGATGGTGGCCATGGGCGGGTGCTTTGGCCTGAGAGATTTGCGCTTGCAGAGCGAACAAACCCGCGAAAAGTGCGGCGACTTGGACAGTGCGAAAGCTTGACATTTCTTGCGACCTCACAATTGCCTGGATTACCTAAATTACCAGTGTAATTGCGGAAATCGCGATTGCAAGCGTTGTCCGTTGCCCGTACTTCTTCGCGAGACGGTCCCCCCTCTCCTGAAGGGAGCGCGGCCTACTGCTTGCGGAATTCCGCGCGATATACCGGCTCGTTGCTCAGCCGCATTCGCCGCTCAAAATGCGTGCGGTAGGCTAGATCGTCGAGGAACCCGCGACGTGGGTCGTCGGCTGCTTCTGCCACCGCGATCGGCCCAATGAGCTGCGTCCGCGCCGCGAGAAGTTCGAGCGTCACTTGGAAATACTCCTGCACGTCGGTCCAGAAATGGAGTGTCCCGCTCGGCTGGAGCGCCCGCTGGACGTGAGCGACGAACGCCTCGTTCATCACACGCCGCTTGCGATGCCGTTTCTTCCACCACGGATCGGGAAAATAGACGTGGACACCCGCCAGCGAAGAATCCGGGATTAACTCGGCGAATACGCGCAAGGCATCTCCCGACACGACGCGGGCGTTGTCCCGTCCGGCTTTCGCCAAGCCGGCGGCGGCAAAGCGGGCGTACTTGTGTACGATTTCGATGCCCAGAAAATCGCGATCCGGATGTTCGCCGGCGGCATTGCGCAAGAAGAGCCCTTTGCCGGTGCCGACCTCGATTTCCAGCGGCCGGGCTGGGCTCCCCGCCCCGCGAGGGATGGCTTGCGGGTGGCTGCCGAAGATCTCCGCGGCGTTCCAGGGCCGTGGAAGTTCCGCGAACTCGATCAGATGGCGCGATAGATCGAGCGACGGATTGATCTTGCGGAGCGCGCGGCGGCCCATGTGCCGCTTACTCCTCGCCGCCGGACTGCAACTGGCCGACGGGCAGAGGAACGCCTTTGATGATCCCCTCGCAAACCAGGTCCTGGTCGACAAAGCACTGGAACTCGCATGTGATAATAACGCGCCGCGCTTTGAGCAGGCGACACATAATCACGAAGCGATCGCCCGGGCGCACGACGCCGCGGAAGCGGACTTCGTCCATGCCGCCGAAGCCGATCACGCCCTCCATCAGCTTGTTCTTCAGTGTGTAGTAGCTCGACAATTGGGCTGCCGCCTCGCACATGATTACTCCCGGCATGAGCGGCATGCCCGGCATATGGCCGTGCGCCCAGAATTCGTCGGGCTTCAAATCCTTGTATCCAACACAAATCCCGCGGGGTGGGTCCTCGAAGACGATGGCAGTCAATTGCTCCATCTCGAACCGCTGGGGATTGTAGCGCCGGATCACCTCGATATCGCTGACCACGCGATTGAAGTCGATTTCGGAGAACTCGACGATCAGGGGCTTTTTCACGACGATCGGCTCCCGGCTGCAAAGCCAAGAAAAAATCAGGTCTTCACTTGGTGCCGCTTGGCCTTTCGCATCTTGCTGTTAGCCGGACGCTTGCCGTGATTTGCCTTTTTGGGGGTGCGGTGCGGTTTTGCCATAAGTTTTTTCCTTTACGAAAGTTACGTTCGATGCTGGCAGCCCGAAAGGAACTATTTCAGTACGCCGTCAAGTTACCGGCGGGCTAAGGTTTCCCTAGTCTAACAGCGGGCCACGTTTCTGAAAAGGGCGGCATTATCAGGGCTAATTTGCGATTTGGGTAAACTACACAAGCTTTGCGGCCGATCATAACCCGATGCGTAAGCGAGGCCGTAAATCGTGACCTCGCTTGCGATTCGCGTTTACGATCCTTTTCCGGCTTTACTCCAGTAACTGCCTCGCATGGCCGCGCCTTCGCGCCCCAACGCAATCGTGCTATTGGCACTGCTGGCCGGTTTGGCCAGCGGATGCATGTCGATGCCGCCGTGCGCCCGGGAGAATTGGCATTACGACAGTTGCAATGGGCCGAGAGTAGCAGGCGAATCGTGGCGATACCGAGAAAGGCTGGATTCGAACGAACTAGAAACCTTGGAGCAGGCCAATTCCCCGGCCGCTCGCAGATATTACCTTGCATCGCATGCTGCGCGGCCAACGCCATGCCGTGCGCCGTGTCGTAAGGTCCCGCCACCGGAAGTAGCGGCTCACGTGTCGCAACAACCGGACAACGTGCCGCCGCCAAAACCAAGGCAGCCTCACAAACCTCCGGTAATTCCGGCACAACATGTCGAGGAGCTGCCGGATTCGACATCAGAGAAAAGCAAATCTCCCGCCAAGACTCCAGCTCAGAAAGCATCGACTGCTCCTGCCAAGCCAACCTCCACAGTCGAGCCGCCAAACCATACACCCTTCAATTGGGGCTTCTTCGGCGCCGTCTCAAGGTAGAAGTTTGCGCCGCTTAGCTATCTTGCGTGATTGGTCTTATCGGAAACAACGCTCAAGCCGTATTCTCGCCGCGACGAAGAATGATTAGAACCAAACCATGTCCGCTGATGCTCCCATCACCGACCAATTGCCCGAACGCGACGGCGTGATTCAAGCCGCCGCCGATTGGGTCGCCGACGTCGGCAGCCTGATCATCGACAAGACGGCCGATCTGGGCAGCATGGCGTCGTTCGCCGGCCGCACGTTTAAGTGGATGTTTACGCGGCTTCCCCGGCGAGAAACGCTGGTTCCAGCCTTCTACCAGATCGGCGTGCTGAGCTTATTCGTGATTCTCCTTACGGGAGGGTTCATCGGCGTTATCTTGGCTGTGCAGGCGTACGGGCAGTTCCGCTTTATGCACCTGGAAACGCGAATGGGCGCCGTGATCAACCTTTCGATCGTCCGCGAACTGGGGCCAGTGCTGGCGGCGACGATGCTCGCCGGCCGCGTCGGCGGCGCAATGGCCGCCGAGCTGGGCACGATGCGCGTCACCGAACAGATCGATGCCTTGGCGAGCATGGGCGTCGACCCGGTACACTATCTCGTCGTGCCGCGGTTTCTGGGCTGCCTGCTGTTGATTCCGGCGCTGACGGTCTTTGCCGACCTGATGGGCATCCTCGGCGGGGCAGGCTATAGCTGCTATTTTTTGAACATCGACTTGCATCACTACGTGGCCCATGCCCAGCAGTACGTCAAGGTGTTTGACGTGCTCACAGGCGTCTTCAAGAGCATGTGTTTCGGCGCGGCGATCTCGTTGATCAGTTGTTATCATGGCTTCCACTGCGATGCCGGCGCCGAGGGCGTCGGCCGCGCGACGACGACCGCCTTCGTCTACTCGTTTGTGGTCATCCTCATGCTGGACGTCATGCTCGCCATCGGGTCGGACAGCCTGTACTTCATCATTTGGCCGGAAGGGCCGAAGCTCGTGTGAGCTAAAAACATGGTCAAGGCCGCGGAACATCCCGAATCGTCCGAGCCGCTGCTCCGCGTGCAAGGGTTGAGCGTGGGGTTCGCCGCGCACGAGGTGCTGCGCGACATCGACCTCTCCATCCGCCGCGGCGAGACGCTGGCGATCATCGGCGAGAGCGGTTGCGGCAAGACGGTGCTGATGAAGACGCTTATCGGCCTGCAGCCGCCGACGCGCGGTTCCGTGCTGTTCGATGGCCAGGACATGTCCCGGCTGGGCGAAGGGGCGCTGGCCCGGCAGCGGATCCGCTTCGGCTTCGTCTTCCAGCAGGCGGCGCTGTTCGACAGCATGACGATCGCCCAGAACGTGGGCTTTCCGCTGCGGCAGCACACCCGCAAGACACCGCAAGAGATCGAGGACATCGTCGTCGCGCGGCTGGCCGAAGTGGGGCTGCCCGAACAGGTCCGTCTCAAGAAGCCGGCCGAGCTTTCCGGCGGCATGAGAAAGCGCGTCGGCCTGGCGCGGGCCTTGGCGCTGGAGCCGGAAGTCGTGCTCTACGACGAGCCGACGACCGGGCTGGACCCGATTATGAGCGACGTGATCAATGAATTGATCCTCGGCACGCGCCGCCGCCATCCGGTAACCAGCGTGATGGTGACGCACGACATGCAGTCGGCCCGCAAAGTGGCGGATCGAGTCGTTATGCTCTATCCGCTGTCCCGCCTGGCCGCGAACGAGCAGCAGATCGTTTACGACGGCCGGCCGGCCGACATCGAGCGCAGCCGCGACCGCCGCGTGACGCAATTCGTCCGCGGCGAAGCCGGCGAGCGGCTCACGGAAATGCAAAGTGGAGCTTAAAGTAGCAGGTGTGCTGCAAGTGCTTGCCGAAGCTGACGGCACTCGGAGTGTGCCTGCTACTTTGAATGGAGATTAAAATGCCATGAATGAACGCGTCTTGCAGTTTCGCGTAGGGGTCTTCGTCTTGGCGGCGATTCTCGTCGCGGTAATCCTTATGCTGGCTTTCGTGGGCAGCAATCCGCTCTTCAAGGGCGGCTTCACCATCAACGTCAGGTTCAGCGACGCGCCGGGCGTGACCCGCGGCACGCCGGTCCGCAAGGCGGGCATCCGCATCGGCCAGGTGCGCAGCGTGACGCTGGGCAATAACGACCAGGAAGTGGACGTCTTGGTCGACATCGAAGGCGGCCACGAAATCTATTCGAACGAACAATGCGTCGTGAGGACCTCGCTGCTGGGCGATGCCTACTTGGACTGGGTGAAGAACCCCAATTATCATGGCGTGCCGACCGTACTGCCCAGGAATCAGGTCGTTGTCGGCGTCGTGCCGCAGGAAATCACGTCCTCCTCGGTTGCCGACCTGAACACGCAGGCGAAAATCGCGCTGAACTCCATCCGCGTCGCGGCAGACGACATCCACGCGCTCGTGGGCGAGAACAAGGCGGAGATCAAGGGCCTGGTGACGCAGACCACGGATACCATGGGCGCGCTGCAACAATCCCTGACCGCCGCCAAGATCATCCTGGATGACCTGGGCGACCCGAAACTCCGCAAGCAAATCAACGATACGGTCGAGGGGCTGAGCCGATCCGCCAGCAAGATGGATGCCGCCTTTAGTAAGATGGATGTCACCTTCGATCTGGTGAACAAGGATTTGGAAGACATCCGCGGACTGACGAAGCCGTTGGGCGAGCACGGCGAGACGATAGTCGGCGAGGCCAGCGCCAGCATCCACAAGTTGAACCTGCTGAGCGAGAACCTCCTCCGCTTCAGCCAGCAGGCCGAGGACCCCAACGGCTCGCTGGGCGCGCTTTTGCACGACAGGGAGCTTTACAATCGCATCAACCGCCTCGTGGAAAACGTCGACGGGCTGACGCGCGACCTCAAACCGGTCATCCACAATGTCGAAGTCTTCAGCGACAAGATCGCCCGGCATCCCAGCGTGCTGGGCGTCGGCGGCGCGATAAGGAAAGACTCCGGGCTAAAAGACGTTCCCACCGACGAGAACGGCCAACCCGTACAGCCGCAGCAGGCCCGCCGCTGGCCGCTCAGCGGCGGCGGCTCCTGGGGCGTCGGGCAAGGGCGGTAGCCGAGCGTTCGCTCGCCCTCTGGGCTTGCAGCTCGACACAAGCCATGCGGCGACCCCATCCACCTCGCGTGGATGGTGAAGGAGGTTGAACAGCTAGCAACGAAAAGCAACAAGAAACAGACCCCGTCCAGCTTGTCTGGATGGTGAATCAGGTTGCCGCCGGACGAAGTGCTCGCATGGTGCGCGGCCATGAGCAAAAGCGACGGCGTAGGCTACATCTACGACAAAGAACTTGCCGCGCTCCGCAAGCACTTCGAGGCATCGCGCACGCAATGACGCGCCGCTCGCTGCCCGAAGAGCGGCTTTCTCGTGGTTCACCGATCGGTGCAACGTCCCGCTTTCAAGTCCTGTCGGGCCTCTTCGGCTAGCCAATCCAGCCGGCCGGCCGTCACGTCAGCCTCAAACTGCCTGTCCCACCGCTCGGCATCGGCTTCGGGTAATCGAGCGCAAAGAAGTGCCCGATCGCGAAGCGAAAGTTGCCGGACTGCTTCCTCTATTTCCTCGACCGTACTCATGATGGGTTGTGCAACGTGCCGATCCAGCGGCGGCAATGCCGATCAATTCCTACATCTTTAGCGCGCATGCAGCAGCCACCTGCGCAACCAGCGGTGTCACGAACTTTGAAAACGTGAGTTCCGGGTGCGGCTCTACGTATTCGCCGGTTTCGGCGGAGGCCGCACTGGAGAGCAGAAGACACGCGCCGTCATACAGCCGTTCGCGAAGCAGCTTTTCGATGAGAATGGAGTAGCGGTCACGATAGGACGCACCACGGAATTCGGGGAAGACCGGAAAGTGCGGCTCGACCACTTTGACGGGCGAGCGCGAGCGATCGCAATCCTCCAGCAGCATAAAGTAGCTGAGAAACGGCCGCGACGAAGGCCGGAACGCGCCTTCGCGGTACGCCGCCCAAATATCCGTGGCGCTGCCCAGCGCTTCCTCCGTGCGATTGTTGAAATTGTTGCCGAACGACGGGCCGATCTGGCTCTTGAATTCCAGCGCCGCCAGCAGTTCCTTCTCGTGGACGATCACCAAGTCCCACTTCTTTTCAGCGCGGAACCAGCCCGGCAGTTCAATCAACTTGTCGACCGCGATGCAGCTTTGTGGAACATTGGCCGCAACGAGAAGCTCGCGGACCAGCCGCACGAAACCGTCCATTTGCTTTCCGCCCGTCACCGCGCCGCGCCCGCCGCGGTCGCGATCTTCCGATTCCGCCTGCCGCGTCGATTGAGATTGCCGGGCCCGCCAGAAATGTCGGACCGCCTCGCGCAGCTTCGCGTCAAGATCGCCCATCGCCATGCACCCGCGTGGTTAGGCAAGAAGAAACGAAGAGGTCCGCGCCGTGCGACGCAATACCGCGCCTGGCAATTTCAAAGTACTTTGCGTCAAGCTCGATCCCGATGCTGTTGCGGCCCCAACTGGCACAGGCGATGTTCGTTGTGCCGCTGCCCATGAACGGATCAAGTACGGTATCGCCGACGAACGAGAACATCCGCACCAGGCGTTCGGCGAACTCTACGGGGTAGGGCGCGGGGTGATGGCGGTTGGACGTGCCCGGCAGGTCCGACCAGATTTGCCGGAACCAAGCCTGATAATTGTCTGAGCCGATGATGCTCAGCAGCCGTTCGCGGGCGGACGGGCTGCGGTATCCGCCCGGCTTTCGCTGCATGAGGACGAACTCGATGTCGTTCTTGATGACCGCGTTGGGCTCGTAAGGTTTGCCCAAGAATCCGCCGCCGCCGGAGACCTCGTAGTTCGCGTTGGCGATTTTGTGCCAGATGATCGGTGCGAGGTTGTCGAAGCCGAGTGCCTTGCAATGGTCCTGGATCGTCGCGTGCAGCGGGACGACCGTGTGCCGTCCGTTATTACTTCTTCTGGACAGGCAAACGTCGCCGACGTTGATGATCAGCCGGCCGCCGGGCACGAGGGCGCGGAAGCAGTTCCTCCAGACCTCATCGAGGGCCGCGATGAAATCCCCATAATCGACGACATGACCGAGTTGCCCCTCGTGTTCGTTGTAGCGCTTGAGCGTCCAATAGGGCGGGGACGTGACGGCGAGGTGGACCGACCGCTCCGGAAGGGCCGACGCGGCGCGGGCGTCGCCGAGAATCAGGTCGTGCGACGTACTCAGCCGTCGCACGGCCGCCTCGATCGTGCAAATCGCCGCACGGTCGCGGGCCAGCTTTGGGATAACGTCATCGAGTTTGCCCAAAGCCAAGAAGCGATTGAGCAAATCCCGCTCGTCGTCGTCCGTCTGTGCCAGCTCGGTCGCCAAGCTCATCGAGTGACTCTCGTTTTGCAAAGTCGTTGCATGGATTGACGATTCTGATAGATGGATAGGAAGTCTGATTTCGGAACCGCGACGCGATTCTACCGCAAGACTCGTCGAGACTCAATTGGCGAAGTTAAGATGGGTTACCGTACTTGCATTAAGCGGGCGCCGCCGCTTGGTACCTCACGTTTCTCCGCCACGGCGTATAGCCCGCCCGGCGGATTTGCGACTCGATGAAATCGCTGTTCATGCGGTAGGTCGTGCCGGCGGCGGAGACGACGTTCTCCTCGAACATCACGGCGCCGAAATCGTCGGCCCCGAAGCTCAAGGCGATCTGTCCGATGGAAGGGCCTTGCGTGACCCACGAGCTTTGCAGGTGCGGGATGTTGTCCAAAAAGAGTCGAGCCAGGGCCTGCACGCGCAAGTATTCCGTGGCCGACGTGTTGCCTTGCTTCAGCCGCATTTCACCTTGCTGGTAAGGCCAGGTGATGAAGGCCGTGAAACCGCCCGTCTCGTCCTGCAAGTTGCGGAGCATCTCCAGGTGCAAAATGCGGTCGTGCCAGGTTTCCCGCACGCCGAACATCATCGTGCAGGTGGAAGGGATGCCCAGCCGATGCGCCGCGCGATGCACCGCCAGCCATTTTTCCGCGCCGCACTTCAGCCGGGCGATCCGCCGGCGGACGCGGTCGACGAGGATTTCAGCCCCCGCGCCGGGCAGCGAGCCCATGCCCGCCGCGATCAGCCGCGAAAGGGCCTCTTCGATGGAAAGCTCCGAGACCGAAGAGACGTGCAGCACCTCGTCGGCCGAAAGGGCATGGAGGTTGACCGTGGGGTATTGCCGCTTGAGCCAGCGGAAGAGGTCTTCGTAGTCCTCGATTCCCAGTTCGGGGTTGAGACCGCCTTGCAGCAGGATTTGGATGCCGCCGGCGGCGACCAGCTCGTCGATCTTCTCCGCCAGTTGCTCTTTGCTGAGCGTGTAACCGCCCGGCCGTCCGGGGCCGCGATAGAAGGCGCAGAACGTGCAGTAGACGTTGCAGACGTTCGTGTAGTTGACGTTCCGCTCGACGATGTAGGACACGCGGCGGCCGGGATGCAACTGGTTGCGGCGGAGGTCGGCCGCCAGGCCCAGGTCGGCCAGCGTCGCGCCGTCGGCAAGCTGCAGTGCCTCGTCGACGGAAAGCCGCCGGCCGTCGGCGGCTTTGCTGAGGAGGCGGTCAATAACAATGGTTTGATGTGTGGCGATCATTTTCTAAACCGATTAAGCCATGCTGCGGCCGGCTTTGAAGACCGATCGCACGTCGACTGCAAAGTCCGGTAACAATCCTTATGCAAACTGTGGTCGGCTAACTACGTTGACCGCCAAACGTATACCACGCGGGCGATGCAATCGTCTCGTAGGACTTCAAACTCAATGCCCAACGGCGCGACAAGCAAAACTCGTACTCTGCCATGCCGAGACTCACCTTTGAGGTGCGCGTCTTCGCGGAGAATAACGTCAATTGCGTCACCTGCCGCCGTCACTTCGGCACGGTACTCGGCCTCCATCCAAATTGCCGCGAGGTCGTTCTCCGCGTCGAGCGACCAAACCACCGTGTACTTCATTTGGCCCCGAGATCGTTCCAAATCTCTGCAAGGGGCCGGCCACCCGGAGTCGCTAGCCGCCGAGCCAGCTCTTTTTCGGTCAACGGAGATTTCGGACAGCGGCGATCCGGACTTTGCGGGACGACCGCAGGATGAAAATAACCGTACGTCTGGCCAGAACCGTCGCGGAGCTCCAGGGGCTCACAGACGCCGCGGAAACGATCGCTCAATTGCGGGTCAATTAGTACGTTCATTTTCGTTCTCGCTAGAAAACCTTTGGACCACCTTCAATTATACCACTCGCTTCCACCGTCTCATACACCGTCGTTCTCTCCACGGGCTCCCGCCCCATCGCTCGGATCAGCCGGTGCAGTTCGCCGATCGTCAGCGCGTCGGGCGTGCCGGCGCCGGCCATGTGGTAGATCTTCTCTTCAATCACGGTGCCGTCCATGTCGTTGGCGCCGAAACGCTGCGCGACCTGCGCCATCTTCAGCCCGAGCATGATCCAATAGGCCTTGATGTGCGGGATGTTGTCCAGCATAAGGCGGCTGACGGCAATCATCCGCAGGTCGTCGTCGGCCGTCGGCGCGCCCAGCTTCCGCAGGCGGTTGTTGTCCGGATGATAGGCCAGCGGCACGAAGGCCTGGAAACCGCCCGTTTCATCCTGCAAGTCGCGAAGCCGCATGAGGTGGTCGATCCGCTCTTCGCGGGTCTCGACGGTGCCGTAAAGGATCGTGCAGTTCGATTTCAAACCCAACTGATGCGCCGTGCGATGGACGTCCAACCAGCCTTCGGCATCGACTTTGTCGCGGCAGATCCGTTGGCGGACCCGCTGGGCAAAAACCTCCGCCCCGCCGCCGGGCAGCGAGCCTAGGCCCGCCTCGATGAGCCGCTCCAGCACTTCGCGATAGCTCATGCCGAACTTCCCGGCGAAGTAATGGATTTCCACCGCCGTGAATGCCTTGAGGTGCAGGGCCGGAAAACGCTCGCCGATCGCTCGCAGCAGGTCGGTGTAGTAGTCGAACGGCAGGTCCGGATTCAGCCCGTTGACGATATGCACTTCCGTCATGCCGGGCCGGTAACGCTGTTCGATCCATTTCAGCGCCTGTTCGCGGCTCATGGTATACGCGCTGGGCATGCCTTCCTTGAGCCGGGCGAAGGAACAAAACGCGCAGCTTGCCTCGCAGACGTTCGTGGCATTCAGGTGCAGATTGCGGTTGTAGTACGTGACGTTGCCATGCAGCCGCTCGCGAAAGGCGTTGGCGATTTGCCCGACGGTGAGCACGTCCGGATGCGCGGAGAGCAACACGCCGTCGTCGAAATCAAGCCGCACGCCGGCCTTGACCTTGTCGGCAATCTCTTGAAGCTGCGGATCAATGTTCATTGCGCCTCCTTCAATAACGTCGGCGAGCAACTGCCGCACAATTCGTCCAGCACACTTTGATCCGCCAGCAACGGGCTACCTGCCGACTGGCCGCCGTCTCCACTTTGATTGCCTACTACGTAGCCCAGATGCGATGCCCCGAACTCCAAGGCAACCTGCGCCAGTTTCGATCCGAGCAGGGCCAGCGGCGCCGCGATCCGCACGTTGGCCGGCAGTACCAACCGCGCCAGGGCGATCGCCCGCAGGACGTCAACACCGGTAAAATCGTCATCGGACATACTGTGCGCGTCGGGCAGTTCCGCGACTTGGGGATACCAGACAACCGTCTCGCCTGCGCGCGGAGTTCCCCGCGCGTTTCCAGCAGCGTGCGGCAAAACGCCTTCCAATCGGCCAAAGGTTGGGCAATATGCCGCGGGAGGCGGGCCTCGCTTGCCACATGTTCGACCGGCAAAAAGGCGCCGCCCGCCGTAGGATGGACCTCCGAGTCCGTCTTTTCTTCCGCGACGGGCTCGGAGTTGCGTCCTGCGGAATCTGGCATAAGCTGCATGATCCGACCCAACAGAGGCAGGCTTGCCCGGCTGAGGAGGACGGCATCATCCATATCCAAAGCCGAGTCCGTGGCAATCTTTTCGGCAACTTCCTCTAGCCCGGCGGCGCACAACTGCCGCTGGAACAGCCCTTGAGGTCGCCGGGCAACGCCGTCGCCCTGCCGCTCGGCCTCTGTGTCCGAGCAGACCGCGATTTTCGTGTTTTCGCAGGTTTCCTGCACCATGCGAGTTATTATATCGGAATCTCCCAAGGCGTCCAAGAACTGGTCTATCAGCCGCAAATTCGCTTCACGTCGCACGTCTTGACCCGTCGTTGCAGTTTTTCCATCTTTCTCAATCGCTTCACTTGAGCATGTTGCAAAGCGTGTCCAATGATTGACTGCGGGCACTCCAAGGCGCGAGGTCTTGAGGTGTTCTTCCCCGCGGTTCGCCATCCCGATTTCGCAATCTGCAAAGCCCCATGATCGACGCCCTGCCCCTGGAAGCCCGCGTTCACTGCGCACTGGAAGAAAACCCATACATCGCTCCACGCACCTTGCGTTTTGAGACCAGCGAAGGCCGCGTGACGCTCCGCGGCACGGTCGGCACTTTCTTCCAGAAGCAGATGGCTCAGGAATCGGTCCGCCGCGTGGCCGGCGTGCAGGAGATCGCGAACGAGCTGGAAGTCTGCTGGTAGACTGCGCTCAGAACTTTATCGCCAGTTCTCGCGGCGCAGCCGTGTTCGGAAAACGGACCCACAAGAGCTGGTCCGCCGCGGAGAACGTGTGATCCGCGACGATCCGGCCCGCCAGTGTGATCGAAGCCGCATCTTTGTCCGAATGGATCAGAACCACGGCCGGAGTGTCCGACACGCCTTCAATAGTCAAATCGAGACTACCGCGGTCGCTCTTGCGCGGAAGGGTCTTGCAGGCCGAAGCAATGACCCGGCGCTCGCTACTGCCGAGCGAGTCGAGATCCAACAGGAAATAGCGCGAGCCCGGCGAGAGCGCGATGCTCGTGCGAACGCGAAGTTCGGGATCGAAGAAATTAACATACCGGCCTGTGAGCAGCTTCGGCTCGCGCGTCGTCGATTCGTCCAAGCCGGCTGCGATGACATAGGGTCCCCGTCGCAGCACGAGGTAATTCGTTTCACTCCATGCCAGCCGCACCGACTCGGCAGCCTTTTTGGCCGCTTGCGCGACCCGCGCGTCGCCTTCCGCAGCGCCGGCAAGCTTGGCGGGGTTTTCCCGCAGCCAGGTGACCGTCCCTTTCCCTAACCGCCGCGGCGCGGCGTCCGGTGCAAAATCCTTGTCGGCAACGCCGAGCTTTGCAAAAAGATGGTTGCGCGGGCTTCGATAATGGAACTCGCCCGTGTTCCACCATTCGCGGACCGCATTGTACGGATCAGAATCGTCGTCAATGATGACCAGCGCACCGCCCCGCTTGACCCATTCGGCCAGCGCCGCGTGGACCTCCGCGCTCAGCGGTTTCATGCCCTGATAGGTAAGCAACAGGACGCGGAAGGGCTCGAGGTAGCCCGGCAGCCCCACGTTCTCCAGTTGCACGGGCGTGACTGGCATTCCGCGCTTCAGCAGCGGCAGGGCCATCCCGTAAACGTGGCTGAGGTTTTCGTCACTCGGCGCGGGTCGGCGCTGGAACATCAGCGAATCGCTCACCAGCGCGCCTAGGCCGCTCGTGCCGCAATCCCAGCCGACGCGCGATTGATTGAGGTCGTTCAGGGCGTTCATCACTACCTGCAACTCGGTGGCGTAGGCCGGCGGAATCGGTTCTCCCTGCCCCGGCCGACGCATACTCGATCGCCGCGGATATTGGCCGGTGAAAATACGCTCCGGCCAAGGCGCAACTTCGTAGCGCCATACGTCGGGCTGAAAAAGCGACGCGACCAGCGTCGACTCCCAATTGCCGCGGTAATCGTCCCAATCGTGGCCCGGGTTGTCCTCCACCGGATCGTTGAGATACCAGACACGGCGGCCCGTGCCGCGAACCAGGTTCTGCATCGCGCCGTATTCGAGGAATGCCGTTTCAAACGTCCGTTCGCGAAAGGCGCCGCGGTACATGTTCGGCGTCCGCGAAGTGCCCGTCCACACTTGCGCGATATAGCCGTCGCAGCCGTTCAGCCGCGAAAGGCTCGATTCCGGGCTGATGATCTTCCACTGCGCATAGTTGAGCAGGCTGTGCGTGGCCACGTAACAACGAACGTGGCGGCGGGTACCGCGGTTGAAGTCCTGCACGTAGTCGAACACTTGCTGCAGCGCTCGGCGGTAGAGATAGTACTTGAGCTTCGACGCCCGCCACTGCGCGTCGATCGAGCCGTGCGGCGGCTGCCATGCCTCTGAGTAGTACGCCCGCCATTCTCGCTTGAACGCATCGGAATAGCCGCCGCGGACCCAGAATTCGGGCTCTTCAAGGTAAACTGCTTCCGCACCCGCATCCAGCGCGCGTTGCACGCCTACGCAGAGGAACTTGCCGTAATTCGCTTCCGGGCACATGTAATAAACGTCGCCGCCGTGGCTGATCTTGTTGCCCTGCCGATCGGTCTGGGCGGCATCCTCGTGATTGACTCCGTCAAAGCGGCCATAGAGGTAGTCCTGGTAATGCCCCCAAGAGACGCCGGTCATGACGTGAATCCGGTAACCGCGATCTCGCCAGGTCGCGATCCGCTGCGGCAGGCCGGGATCGATGCCGTACACAATGGCAACGTCCGATCGCAAGTTGCCCGATCCGCTCCAAAGGCGGCCGGTTTGAAAGCAGGTGCGCTCCAAGGATTGTTCCGGATCGGCGGGAAACGGAGCGGGCGTCTCAGCCGCGACAAGCCGCAGACACAAGAGAGTCGCTAGGACAAAAAACGAGTTTGAAAGCACAGAAGACATCGTCAACGATTCCTGATCGAGCAGCGAGTTGCAACGCTCGCCGGCAGTCTATCGTACAATCCCTCGGCGAAAACACAACGGCCGCAAGGCGATGCTTCCTTTCGTGAAGGTGATGGCTATACTGGCATGAAGAAACATGCCGGAACAATCGCCCGTTGATCGCTATAAACCATGCTGGTGGCTGCCGGGCGGACATGCGCAAACGCTTTGGCCGGTCCTGACACGGCGCGTCAGGCTCGAAGTTCGCTCGGAGCGGCTTGAGCTTCCCGACGGCGACTGCGTGCAACTCGATTGGGCCGGCGATGGCGGTCGGTCCGACAGTCCCATCGTGATCCTTGTGCCGGGCCTTCAGGGCGACATCGGTTCGGGTTACATCCGCGGGCTTTTGCGGGCGTTCCAGGCGCGCGGCTGGCGCGGCGTGCTGCTGAATCACCGCGGACGCGGCCAGCCGAATCGTAAGCGGCAAAGCTACCATAGCGGCATGACGTGCGATCTCGATTACTTCGTCCGCCTCCTGTCCGATAAGGAGCCGGGCGTGCCGATCGCCGTCGCCGGTTTCTCCCTGGGGGCCAACATCTGCCTGAAGTGGTTGGGCGAGTGGGGCCATTGCGGTCGCGCGCTGCCGATCGTCGGCGCCGTGGCCGTGGCAACTCCCTTCAATCTGGCTGCCGTGGCGGAGAACATCAATCGCGGACTCGCCCGCGTCTACCAATGGTATCTGCTGCGGAGCCTGCACAAGGACATGGAACGCAAAATGACGGTGATGGGCGACACGCTCGGTTTCACCCGCGGCGAGTTGCGGCGGTTGAACACGTTCTTCAAGTTCGACGACCGCGTTACCGGCCCCTGGCACGGCTTCGCCGGCGCCGCGGACTATTATGCCCAATGCCGCTCCGACCCGCTTTTGAAGCACATCGCCGTCCCCACGCTCGTCCTCTGCGCGAACAACGATCCCCTCGTTCCCGCCCGCTTGCTGCCGCGCGCCGGCGACGTTTCCGACAAGGTAACGCTCGAAATCACCCAAGGCGGCGGCCACCTCGGATTTGTCGGTGGCCGCTGGCCCTGGGCGACGAGGTACTGGCTGGAGACGAGGATACCGGAGTTTCTAGCGGCCTTCTTGGGTGATGACGCAGTTGACTGCCGCGCCGGCAAGCTACAATAACGACGTGCAAAACTTTGAGGATGCGGCCATGTTGGGCGACGGCGGACTTGCGTTCGCGGAATTTGTCATGCAAGAGCCCCTTCCCCTGGCTACGGTCCACCGCGCGATCCTGGAGTTTCTGCGGGACGCGGAGGATGTTGTCTTGTTCGGGGCGCAGGCGGTCAACGCCTACGTGGACGAACCGCGAATGACGCAGGACGTGGACGTGGCCAGCACTCGCGCGGCCGAAATCGCCGATAAGCTTCGCGACCATCTCAACACGCAATTTCATATTGCCGTGCGCAGTGCGCGAAGTCAGTGAAGGGCGGGGTTACCGCCTGTACCAAATTCAGAAGCCGAAGAACCGTCATTTGGCCGACGTGCGGGCGGTCGCGGTCTTGCCGCCGGCGCGTCGCATCGGCGGCATCCTGGTGGTCGTGCCGGAGGAACTGATCGCCCGCAAGCTCATCGCCTTCCAGCGCCGGCAGGGGACGCCGAAATCCGGGACCGATTGGCGCGACTTGGCCGTCTTGCTGTTGGCGTTTCCCGAACTGAAAACCGAAGTTCGGGCCGGTCCGCCAGCGGCTGGAAGCCGCCGCCACGGAGCCGGCGGTCATCGCCGCGTGGGAAACTCTCGTTGCCCAAGCAATCGAGGCCGAACGGGACGAAGACGAGTTTTGAGGCTGTTCGCGGATGCCACCGGCTTGCCCGGTTGAGGTTCATGGTCATTGCTACCTGCGATGCGTCCCCCACATTTAAACCCTTCTGTTATCCGCGCCGAATTCCCGCGGTTATCGGCACCGAATTCCCCGCTCAGCCCTTCCTTTCCGGGTTAATCTTGTTTTCTTGGACTTCCTTCCTGCTAAGTCGAATCGGCACTTTCCCCGCTGCCTTCGCCTTCACGAACGTGTGGTTCACCCAAAGCATCTCGGTCTTCGCGTAGTCCTTGCCGCTGGTGTCGCGGGTATGCGTCTCGAGCGCCGAGTTTCTTCCAACCGTCCTTCCTTTTGAGCGTTTTTCGATAAAGTTCGGTGTCGTAACCGCTGATCAAGAGCATGCATTTCGCCTTAATACATATGTCCAGAAGTTCGTTATGGAAGTCTCGATCGTTCGCATTGATGGCGTAACCGTGGTCTCGCTTAACGAAATACGGGGGGTCCAGGTACACTAAGGTCGCGGGTCTGCCGGCAAACATACGAAGCAGTTCGCGAGCATCTTTCCTCTCAATACGAACGCTACGTAACCGCTCGACTACCTTTCTCGAGACGTTCCGGTAAATTGTACCACCTGTTTACTCGAGCTTCTCTGTTCTCCCGGCTGTACGATTGCGAGAACGAGAATCCCGCCTTTCCGTCCATGGTTCCATTAACGGTCATCATGGTTGCCACAAGAAATCGCCTCGCCCTTTCCAACGGCTTTGCTTTGCGCACGAGCGCGTTTGCCGTTTTGAATTCTTCGAGCGCGTACGGCGTGAGCGCCACAGCGCGGCATAGTGCCTGTTGATTGTTGCGAAGTTGTCTGAAAAGATTCACGACTTGCCCGTCGAGATCGTTAATTACCTCGATGGGCGCCGGATGCTTCGCAAGGGTCAGTGCCGCAGATCCGCAGAATGCCTCAACCCACGCATTGTGGGGCGGCAGCATACTCACGATCTGACGAGCGAGGCGCGTGTTTCGCGCCGTCAGTATCCGAACGGCGCACGCGCGGGGTCCCGGACCCGCGACGTGCTGCGCAAAGATGGGATCGAGTAGTCCTTACTCATAATTCACGCTGTCCAATGCGTCCTCTACCAAAGCATCATTCGCCGCAAGACTACACTGGAGGATATTGCTTTCCACTAGCCAGTCGCTGGATGGTTTAAGAACCACGGAATGAGGGTCGGCAATTATTTGGAGCCGTTCGGTACAGAAAACCCCGTGTCGATCGACCGGCAGAAGGTAGAGATAATACCATGATCCGAAAACCTCCGCTACCCCGACTTCATTGGCGGTCCAGTAGAACCGCAGATTCTTCGCCGGCACAGCCTTGACCTCGATGTAACGTGGCAATATGCCGTCTTGGTCCGTCACCGAAACACTGCGAATATCGTAACCGGCGGCGATATTTTGGAGTGCGACATGTTCGATTCGGCCGCAAAGTCCTGGCCCAAGCCGCTCGCGCTCGTACGAAATAACCACGCGCTCGGCGGCGAACCCCAAGTCCTCATTTTCCCGCCTAGCCCGTTCGAACTCCGCTCGCGAAACGAATTTCTCACGCAACCGCGCCTCGCATAAAGTGCAGCGTGCTCCGCGGCCAAAACGTACTGGTTTGCCGATGTATCGAACGTAACCACTTTCCATTCCATCAGGAGATTCCTTAGGGCGCTATTCTGCACTTCGCTGCTCGACCGACGGTCGGTAGACAGGTACGCCATCCTGCACGCTAAAGCGACCCAGGTAATCCAATAATTCCGAGCGGAAACGACTCTCCTTGCCCAAGATAATATTGATAATGACTGTGGCCAAGGCATCCCTGCGCGGCAATCCGCTCGAGTTCTCTGAAGAACCGGCGTCATTACGAGGTCATCCCGTTCGTGCTGTAGTGCCGCAATCTCGGAAAGAAAGGTCAGCGTACGGTCGAATTGCGGCGCGAGCTCCCGATAACGTCTCCTGATATAGTCGATGTTCCTAATACGCGACGATTGGAGAAGCGAGACAAGCGTCACGATTTGCGATTCACGCACGTCGTTAAACGCGCCACTACTTGCTTCCGAAAAGTCTTTCATAGGCCTCGAGTTCCTCGTCCGCCGCGAACATGTCCAACGAGTAGATTGGGTAATCCTTGTCAATGACCGCCCTCATTAGCAGCGCCTTCCTTTCGACATTAGCAAGGATATCTTCGTCGATGCTATCTTCGTATTGCAAGAAGTGGTAGTGTGAGGGCTTTTCCTCCGAGCCGCCGACGCGGTGGATTCGGTCCAGCGATTGAAGGTATTGTGCGCAATTGTACGACATGTCGTAGTAGATCGCGTGTGAACACGTCTTATGAAGCGAGATTGACTCTGCACATGCGGCCGGATTCGCGACCAGCACGTCGACTCCGCTGTACGGGTCGACGAACTGCCTGATGATTTCTTCTCGCGTAAGTTCGTCACCCACAGAGATGTTTTGCATAGGCGTTTCGCCGTAGATCAACCGCACCCCGTGACCAAGTCCCGAAATGCGAGTTCTTGGAGTAACTTGAGCGTGCCGACGAAGTTTGACCATACGACAATCTTTTCACTGCATTGTCGAAGCTCAGAAATCATCGAGAGAATTCTGTCGACCTTTCCGGGAGTTTCCAATTCGCCATAGCGTCTGATCACTTCGCTTAGCGGAAGATCGTCGCCGATCAGGTTCTCATCGTATTCGGTCACTGCGGTGCTAAGCAGGGCGGCATTGGAAAGGCACTGGCGAAGCCGCATCATTCGTCCTCGGACCAGTCGCATCCGAAGCTCAAAGTCGCGAAGATAGTCTGATTGCGACACGCCGGCTACCCGGTTCAGGATTGCATCGTAGAGAAGCTTCTCATATCTCCTCATTACAACCCGGATCGGCTCGTGGAACTGTTGTGCCGCAAGCCCCAGGTCGCACTTCCGAACGCGATAGAAGAGGGGTCCGATTGATTCGTCAAGAAGTTCGCCGGCACGTTCGTGGTCTTGGCGTTTCGCGCATAGGTGAATCTCGTTTCGGGTTTCAGCGGGAATAGGCGAGGCTGCCGGCCACAGTACATCAAATAGGTTAAATGAATCTGCATAGCCCCGAGGAAAAGGCGTGCCAGTAAGGACGCAGCGCCGCGTGGCATGGCTGGCGACTTTCAATACGGCCTCAGCCCATTCGCCGCCAATTTGTTTTATGTAGTGCGCCTCGTCGACAACGAGATAGAATCGAACGCCCTGCACTTGGAAAAGCTGACGCACATGCTCCCAGTCCTTGTGAAGGGTCTGAAATGTCGTAAGGTAGAGGTCACACGCGGAGTCTCTGTTTACGAAGTACTTGCTATGTCGGACAGCGATGTCGCCGCCGGCAAGTATCTCGTACCGGGGCGCTTTCCCGAGGACTGCTTCGTATTCGGCGCGCCAGGGCCCGAAGCATGATGGAGGTCCGACAACGAATAGCGAATCGAGTTGGCCAAGCTGCCTAAGTCTCTGGAAAACCGCGAGAACCACTGCGGTCTTTCCGCTTCCTGGCACAGAGAAATTCGCTCCATTCTTGGTACAGAGAAGGTGCAGTGCGGCCTTGTACTGATGCTCCTTGAGCGGTCGGCTAACGCCCGAGTCGAGAAACGCGGCAAAGTCTCGCGCCTCGCTTATGTCGAGCGACCCAGCCTTTAGCTTGCTACCGCACGCCAATCCGAGCTCGAGCGATGATTTCGCCTCGGTATGCGCCGGAGGATGGCACCGGTGCGGTCGTCGAAACAGCACGGTATTCCAATCCTATCGAAGTAGCCAGCGATCTTTGTCAACGTCGAAGGGTCGGGCCGAGAGCAAACGTAGGCTTTTTGACCAGGCAGAAACTGGAGTCCCCAATAAGCCAATTGGCTCTCGTGGCGTGGCGCGAATGTGCCGTCATCGCAACGAACCACGAGCCGATCTTCGTCCAGTGATAAGTTGATCATTACTGTTTCTTCAGCAACTTCTTCAATTCTTTTTCGTGACGATAAAGCTCCTTTTCAAGTTCGTCCGCGCGCTTTAATGTCTTCAATCAGTTTCCGCGCGTTCTGGAAATCGGCGACGCCGATTGCCTTCAAGTCCATGTCCTCGTGAGTGAGTTTCTTGTAGGCGGCATCAAGAAGGCTGATCGGCGTTTCCTTGTCCTTCAGCATCTCGTGTGCAGTCGAGGCCTTCTTGAGGTGCCACGTTATCGTGCCTTTGTTCTTGGCCACCCATTTCGCGTCCATCTGCTCGATTGAAAGTGGATTTCCACTTTCGTCGAAGGACTCCTTCGGTGGCATGACCGGTTCGACGCCGTCCGCGATCTTTAATATCTCCTTCTTGCCCTCGCGTGTACGGCAGTACTTCGGCAAGTTCCGCATTATCATGTGAGCTTTGGGCATGTCGGGGATAGTGCGTAGCCGTATGATGTCAAACGCAGTTTCCTCGATTTGACCGATTTCGTCCTCCTTCAAGCCCAACTCAATAAGCCGCTTTGGATTCCCAAAGCAATTTGAGTACGTATCGCTGTAATCTCGAATGGCCTGCCAGCGTCCTTCCGGATCGGAGATTCCTTCCGAGATCGTCCGGTAGCAGCCCTCTCGCTTAAACTGCTTCAGGTACCGATCGACACAGGAGAGCGGCAATAGGTATTCCTTCTCGTACTTCTTCACGGCCTTCTCAAGTTCCGTCTTCGTCGCAGAAGCGTATAGCGGGTCGTCACGAAGTTGCTCTTCCAGAGGGAGCCCTAGCTCAATCTTCCTCTTGATCGAAAGAGCACGATCGAAGCCATAGTATTCGGACTTGCCGTCGCTCTGAAGCTGATAGCGGTTCTCGATCTTCTCAATTTCCAGAAGTGTTGGTGGCCCGCCTTCGTCGCCCTTGCCGGGCAGGATAACCACCTTCATGTAACCATAATCGTCGTTTCCGGGATGCTCCCGGCGGAGGCGATCCATGACCATCTTTCGCCGGTTCCCATTTATAATGAATCCATCACAAGTAATGATCGCCGCCTCACGCTGACCGTCGTGCTTAATCGACATTATTAGAGCGGCGGTCCTCTCAGGGTCCTTCTTTTCTAAAAACTCTGAAATAGTGACCTGTGCCTTCTCGTCCCTCTCGTCGAGGATTCCAACATTTTGCTCGTAGTCCTTTACATCGGATGCGATCCGACCGTTGTCCTTCCGGAAACGAAGTATCTCGATTGGAACCCTATATATCTCGCGCTCATTCCCGTCCTTAATATCAGATCGGAAGTTGATCACCATCTTCGACGGCTTCGCCGTCTTTGTCTTCCGTTGTCGAATCTCCTTCGCGAAATCATCGACGATCTCACGAGTCGCAGGCTTCGTGATCGCGGCCATCGCATCTCCTTTTGCACTGACAGTGTCTCGAATTCGGCGATTACGCCCAGGGAACATGACGACCCAGTGCCAAGTTTCTCCTGCCGGTTCACGCCATGTATTCCTGGCTGACTAATCGCCGGCGCAGCGCGTAATCTACCAGAAGCGGCGGGGGGGTGCAAGTAATTCTGGCCTTTTTTGTTCGCGTCGGTGCCGCGATTCGCGCAAATCGTTCCTGCGCGTGGCCCGCAAGGGAGTGCGCGGCCCGCAGCGCTCATTACGCGGCGCCACGTTGTAGTATCGCTGCCGATTCTGGCCACCGGCACGAGCTCGGCGTAGCGGCAGCCGACGACCTCCAGGTAGCGGCGCTCAAAGGCGATGAGTTCGCTAGGGAGGGTTGCCAACGCCAACTCGGACTCGGCAAGCTCCGACTGAAGGTCCTCCAGCTCCGCTTGCTTCCGCCGCAGTTCCTCCGCCTCCGGCGAGGCCGTCTCGGTCGAGCAGGGCGGAAGTCGCAAGTTCGCTGGCATGGGTTTTCCTTGGATTGCTGCCACCAACGAGTGTACAACCTTTGCCGCCGGCCAGCGAGTGGGGGATTGTGGGGGGCGAGCGGCGTGGCGATAGTTTCGCAAAATTCCAGGCTATCGGCACGGGGCCGGTGGAGCAAAAGAAGAAGTTCAGTGGGCGGTGGTAGTTGCCAAACGTACCTGCCCGCCGGCACAGGGCCGGCGGAGAGGTTGCGTCCCCCCGGCTATGTGCCGCGGGAACGCATGTTTGGCAACGACGGGCGTTCAGACCGTGACGAGCATCCCGGCCGGCACTGCGCTGCGAACAAACTTCTTAGCCGCCGCCAGTTTGGCGATTCGGTCGATGGTCTTCGCATCGCAAGGACCGAGCATTTCGATCCCCAGCAAGTTGCCCTCTTTATCGTAATCGGCGAAGACATTGCCGTTGGCGAATTCGCGCATGCGCGCCGATTTGCCCTGGCGAATCTGAATGTATGCCGAGAGCAGCCTGCCCGTGCCGGTCTCAGCCTCGACATTCACAGCAAAGGAAAAACGTTTGTCGTTCATCGGTCCACTCTTCACGTCGGCTTGATTACGGTAATGATATACAGGCGGTTGGAGTGCTTCTCGAATACGACGTCGACGTGATTCTTCCTCCAGCGAAACCGCTTCGGCTCCGTCGGCAGGCCCTTCTTATCTGGATTGTCAAGCACGTCAAAAACCTCGTCTTGGGACGCGCTCGCTGAGCCATCCGGTCCAGCGCATGCCGCGTAAACCACACCTTATTGTACCCGGCAGCAGGACGACGAACCAACTTGCCCGGCGTTCGGCGGACAAACGTGGCCTTTTTTCTCGGTCTTCCCATGCCTCAATTGTTGCGTGCGCGAATCCTATCCGCAAGGGCCGCGGCGACGCCACGTCAATTCGTTGGCTCTTGGACGGGCATGACCGCGAATCGCAAAAAAACAAGGCGATACAAGGCCTTGAGTTCCTCTGTTGGCACAAAAGCGGGCGCGAAGCCCGGCGGGGAAGGCTCGCGGCCGGCGTCGCCGAGCGCTTCTGCCGATTCCTGGGCGCGGCGCGGGCCGACTCGGCGTGCTGCCGCGCGGACGAATCCGCGGGGCAACTGCGGGCGACGGCTTCGACAATCTGCGCTTCCAGGGCGTCAAGCTCGGCGTAGCGGCAGCCGACGACCTCCAGGTAGCGCCGCTCAAAGGCGGTGAGCTCGCTGCGGAGCGTCGCCAATTCCAACTCCGCGTCGGCAAGCTTGGTTTGCAGCCGCGCGAGCTCCTCCCGTTTGCGCCGCAGTTCCTCCTCCTCCGGAGAATGGAGGCCAGAGGCTTCCGGATCGATCGTGGAACCGTGTAGTCGCGGCGTGACGGGCATGGGAAATGCCTTTGCGAACAGCTTCAAACCGCGAACGCCCCCGCCGACCCCGCGTCGGTGGAAGGATGACTGGTTAGCTAAATGGGCCAATCCCGCGCATTTCGCGTTTTCCGTCAGCCGCCGCCCGGCCCAGCGGGCCGGGCGGCGGCTGACGGAAAACGCGACGGACGGGTCGCGAGACGGCGCCTTGGCTGACCAATCATCGCTCCGCCGGGACAAGCCCGGTGGTGGCGTTTACTTTTGAGCAACGGAGGAATCTTCACAGTCTACCATCCCCAGCATGGGCAGCAAGACATCCGCTCTCACGCCAAAACTTGCCGCATCCACTCCTGCCAGACCCGGCCCAGCGGCGGCACTTGCGCGTCTTGCCGATAGTCGATCTCGCGTTGATAGGGCCCGGCGTTGTAGGTGCGCTGGAAAACGGCCTGAAGGTCCAGCGGCAGCGAGGGATCGCCGGGGAGCAGCGGGATGGCGATCTCCGGCAAGGGCTGGTTGAGCCGCACCGGATAGACGAAGAAATCTTCCAGGTTGTCGAAGCGGTGAATCGAGACGTGGTATTCGAACTCGCCGGCAACCTTTGCCAAGCGATGCCGCGGCACGGCGGTGGTATGTTCTCCGCCGCGAAGCAGATCGATTTCCACGAGATGGACCTTGCCGTACAGGACCTCGCCTTGCTTGCGAAGGTACAGGTCGCGGCCGTATTCGCCCGGCGTCTTGTTGCTCAGGCGGAGCAGCTCAATGCAGGTCACCAGGCGGCGCTCGGGCCCGCGTCCCAAATAGATCTCGACGAAAGGCTCGTGGCGTTCGTCGTGGGTTACGTGAATCACCACTGGCTCGGAGCGGGGCGGCGCCGCAACAGCCACTATGCCTTCCTCGGTTTCCAGGGGCGCCTTTGCCGGCCGCACTACCTGGACGTCAGGACCAATGAATCGCTCGGAGACCTCGATCCACGCCCGGCGGCCGAGAGCGGCAATGTAGGGCGGCGGAAGCCGCTCCTGGATCCGCTCGCTAATATGCGTGATGAATCGGTCATGGAAATCGGGGAAGATATCCGGGTGTTCCAAGAACGGGTCCATTCCCGGAAACGGCGATGGCATAGGCGGTCCTCGTGAGGCCCCCAATCGGGCAGGGGCTGCAAAAAAGTCGTCAGGTATCCTACGGCGTACTTTCTCCATCATAGCCAAAAAGCGGCGGGGTTACACGACGAGCAGCGAGACGCAAGCGCTAAATCGCATCTGTCAAACCTCGTCCCCCTCCACGCCATGAATCTCCTTCAGGAACTTCTCCATCGTCGGGCAGCGCTTGGGAGGATCGGCCTCGAGGCACCAGTGGATAGCCTTCGCCAACGCCGGATGGAGCTTCGGCCGATATTTGAGGATGTCGATCGGCGGGCGGTCGTGCAGCATGGCTGCCATACCGGTCGTGCCGCGCGGCCAGGGCAATTCGTACGTGCAAATCTCATAGCATGTGGCCCCGAAGGCGAAGATGTCCACCCGCTGGTCGGTCGGCTTGCGGCGAACGATCTCCGGGGCCATGTAATTGGGATTGCCCGTCCGCACGCCCGGCTGCTGGAACTGCGGTTTGGCGGGCAGGGTCAGTCCGAAGTCGATGAGCTTGAGCCGCCGTTCCGCACGGTCGGCCAAGAGGTAGTTTCGCGGAGCCACGTCGCGGTGGATGAAGCCGGCGGCGTGTACCACGCTGAGGGCCTCGGCGGCCTGGCGGATGAAGTGCGCACGGTTGCCTTCCAACACGGCGTCACGGGCGATGATCAGCGAGTTGAAGTCGGGACCGTCGATGAATTCCAGGACGACGTACGGCGCGCCGTCGATGGCGGTGCCGAATTCCAGGGTTTCGACCAGCAACGGGTGCTTGAGCACCATGCCCATCTCGCCCTCTGAAGGCTTTTCCAATCCGCGGAAGCGGTCCTCGAAGGCCTTGGTCCGTTCGCGGTCGAGGATTTTCAGGCCGACGACGCGGCCGGTGCGGAGGTCCTTGGCGGCATAGAACTTCGACATCGTGCCGGAGACTGCCTCGCGCTGGAAGGCGTAGCGCTTGGAGAGGTCGACCCGGCTGTTGCTGACTTTCGTTTTGAGGAAGTCCAAGAGGCCCATGATATGGTCCTACTTTCCGCAAAAGTCTATCGCCGCGGCGATTTCGCTTTGCAGGTCGCGGCGGGGAACGATGCGATCGATGAAGCCATGCTCCAGCAGGAATTCACTGGTTTGAAAGCCCTTGGGCAGCTCGATGCGGATGGTGGCCTTGATGGTCCGCGGGCCGGCAAAGCCGATGAGCGCCTTCGGCTCGGCGAAAACCACGTCGCCCAACGAGGCAAAACTGGCCGCCACGCCGCCCATCGTGGGGTTGGTGAGCACGGAGATAAACAGCCCTCCGGCGGCATCGAAACGGCCAAGGGCCGCGGAGACCTTGGCCATCTGCATCAGCGAAAGCATGCCTTCGTGCATGCGCGCCGCCGCCGGAGCCGGAGACGATGATCAGCGGCAGTTGCTGCTGCGTGGCCCGCTCGACGCAGCGGGTGAGCCTTTCGCCGACGACGCTGCCCATGCTGCCCATGATGAAGGCGGAGTCGGTGACGCCAAAGGCGACGCGGCGGGCGCGAATCATGCCCGTGCCGCTGATCGCGGCGTCCCGCAGTCCGGTGCGCTTCTGCTCCTCGGCAAGCTTCTCGCGATAAGGCGCTTTGTCGACGAATTCCAGCGGGTCGGCCGGCTCGAGATCGGCGTCCCATTCGTCGAACGTGCCTTCGTCGAAAAGCTGCTTGATCCGCTGCCGGGCGGAGACGTACCAATGGAAGTCGCATTCCGGACAGACGCCCAGCCGCTTCTCCGCCTCCTTGCGGAAGATGGTCGCCTCGCAGCCGGGGCAGCGCATCCAAAGGCCCTCCGGCACGCCCCGCTTGGGCCGCTTCATGGGGTTTTTCCCGTTGTTAGGATCGGATGGCTGATCGGGCATAAATTCGTGGCAATCGTTTGCGGGAAGCGTAGGATGCGTGATGAGAGATCAGGGATGAACGATGCAGAATCGCTTATCCCTCATCCCCCATCGCTCATCCTTCATCTCTTGTCCTTTGTCGCTCATCCCTGTTCTAGGTCGCGGCTGGCACCGTGGCCGGCTCCAGATCGATGACTTCCCATCGTCCGTGCCCGGCGAGGGCCTTCCACAGGTCGCCCAATTCGTCCTTCTTGAAATACCGGCGGACGAGCGTGGCCAGCGGCTCCGGAACCACCAGTCCGATCACGCCCTTTTTGTGCTTGCGAAGCAGTTTCGTCATCACCGCGGCGATCCGCTCGTCGGCCTGATCAATCATTTCGCCTTCGGGAGGGCAGACGTTTTCCGGTTGCTCCTGCCATTGGCGATAGACTTTCGGCTGCTTGTGACGGACGTCGCCGATCTTCAGCCCTTGCCATAGGCCGAGGTTGAAGTTCTGCAAGCGGTCGAGCTTTTTCAAGCGTGCGTGAAGATCGGCGGCAAGGACCTCGGCGGTCTCTGCGGCCGCGGCCCCCGGCGCGGCATAGATCGTCTCGATCCGCAGCTCCGACAACTCGTCGACCGCCTTGGCGACTTCCGTCAGACCCTGGCGGTTCAAGGGAATGTCCAACGCGCCTTGAATCCGCTGGTCGCAGTCATAATCCGTCGCCCCCGGGCGGATCAACACAATGCGCAACATGTTCGCCATTCAAACCTGAACATTTTTTTGGGCCAAAGCCAGGCTGCGATATTTTTCCATCGCTTGCCGGTAGTCGCGATGGGAGAACAGGTGCGAGCCGATGACGAACAAGTCCGCGCCGGCCTCGGCGCAGCCGCCGATCGTCTGCTCGCTGACGCCTCCGTCGACCGAAAGCAAAAGCTCGTTGCGGCCCATCGCCCGCAAGTGCCGCAGCCGGTCGAGCGATTGCGGCTCGAACTCCTGGCCACCGAAGCCGGCCATTACGCTCATCACCAGCACGAGATCGCAGTCATCGAGATAGGGTTCGACGCGCTCGATGGGCGTGGGCGGGTTGAGCGTCAGCCCGGCCACCGCGCCCAAGCGGCGGATTTCCCGCAGCAGGTCGCGGGCGTCTTCGGCGACCTCGACGTGGACAGTCATCGAGTCGGCCCCCGCGTCGCGGAAGCGCTTTAGATAGCGGCCTGGCTCGGAGATCATCAGATGTACGTCCAGCGGCAGCCGAGTCGCCCGGCGCACGGCCTCGACGACGGGGAAGCCGAAGCTGATGTTCGGCACGAAGTGCCCGTCCATGATGTCCAAGTGCAAGATTCGCGCGCCGGCCGCCTCCACGCGGCGGACTTCCTCGGCCAGGCAGCCGAAGTCTGCCGCCAACAGCGAGGGATCGATCAACGGCGCCGACGCCCTGATGTCGGCGATGATTTGCTCTGCCCCCATACAGATTTGTTCCTGGTCTGCCTGTTCCTACAAATCCTCAACCATCGTCAACATTCAATTCTACCAAGCCGGGCTGCCGGCGTCTGCGCGTGCCTGACGACGCATGTAACACGTTGCGCAGCAAGGGTTTGCGATCAAAGTGCAGACCATTGTCTAGGGACGCCCATTGACCGCGTCGTCCAGTTTCTTGGTTATGCTCTTGTCCTTTGGGCTGAGCGCAAGAGCCGCGCGAAGCTCTTCAATTTCGCACTGTCGGTCGCCGGTTTCGTGATAGCCGTCTGCCAACGCCACGCGGCAGGCGGCATTATTCCAATCGGTCAACTCGCAGGCTTGGCTCGCCAGTGCGACCGCCTTCGTGCCGTCGCGAAAACGGCGGTTGGGACAGGTAGCATAGATCCAAGCGAGGTTCTTTGTCGCCGCCCACTCTTTGGGAGCGAGTTTGTGTGCCTTTTCAAGCCATTCTATCGCTTCCGGCAAGGCCCCGGCTGTGGTCCACCTGTACTGCGCCAAAAGCATGCCAAGCTGATTCATAGCCTCGGCGTTGTCTTCGTTCACGCGAATTCCGTCGTTCAGACACGAAATCGCCTCGTCGATGCGGCCTTGCTTCTCCAACGCCCTTGCCAACTCGCCGGGCGTCTGCCGGAAGGTCTTGGCGTCCATCGACAGCACTTTGCGAAACTGTACCTCGGCTTCGGCATAGCGTTCGCGGTGCAAGAGGCCGTCGCCCAGGTTCTCGCACGATTCCGGGGTGTCGCCGGTGACCGCCAGCGCGTGACGGAAAAGCCGCACGCTATCGGACCAGAAGCCGACTTGGCGATGTGTCACTACCAACAGGATAGCAAGGACCGCGGAGAAGCACGCGGCGACCGCTAGCCGCAGCATGACGTAGGGTGCGTGGAGCACGGAAACGCTCCACTGGTCCACACGTTCGCGAATCGCCGCGCACCGCCAATCAGCAATCAGCCATACCGCGGCGAGGTAGATGCCGATCGACGGAATGTAGTTGTAGCGATCGGCCAGCCCCTGCGCCGACTTGCACGATCCCGATCGTGGGCACGAGGGTCCCCAGGTACCAGAACCAACCAACGGCCACGTAGGGCGCACGGCGAAGCAGCCCGATGGCAACTGCCGTTATCAGCACGAGCAGCGCAACGGACATGGCCACCAACTGCGGCCGCGGATGGTAGTCGTAGGGGTAAAACACAGCCAAGTTGAAGGGCCAGAAGGTCATGGCCAGATACCTGACATAGGCAATGACGGCGTTGGCGAGTTGCAGCGGCAAGTGTATTCTGTCGCCGATCATCTTCGTCGCGCCCATGCTCGCCTGGGCATGTACAGTCACTATGCACGTCGCCACAGAAACCGCCATCAGCGGGAGCTTTTCCAGCACCAGCATCACACTCGTGCTCCCTGCTCCGTGCCGGGGCACCTGCGCAGCGAGTCGGCTCCCTGCCCATCGCCCTAGCGGCCAAAAGTCCAGAAGCAAGAGCACGAACGGCAAAGTAACAAGCATCGGCTTGCACAGCAGCCCCAAGGCCGTGGCCAGAAAGACAAGGCTCCAACGGCCGATGCCGGGTCGGGCCGCGTAACGGCCGTAGGCCAAAAGTGCCAAGAGAAAGAAAAACGCCGACAGGACGTCTTTGCGCTCGGCAACCCAGGCGACCGATTCGACGTGCAGCGGGTGGATGGCGAACAGCGCCGCCACCGCCGCGCTGGGCCAGCGACGGCCGGTCATTTGCCGCAGCGCAGCGAACAGCAGCACACCGTTGACCGCATGCAGAAGCGCATTCACCGCATGGTTCACGCCCGGCCGCGGACCGAAAAGCTGGCAGTCCAGCATCAGCGAAAGCCACGTGAGCGGATACCAATTGGCCGTTTCGAACGTGGTGAAGGCCCAGCCGACGCCGCGCAAGGAAAAGCCGTCGCGGACGTGCGGATTCTCTGGCACGTAGGCGGTGTCGTCGTAGTTGGTGAACTCGAAGCCGGCCACCTGCGCATAGGCCACCGCCGTCAGCAGCACCAGTCCAGCGGCGATGATCCAATCGGCAAGCCTGGGCGGAAACGCGCCACCGGCGCCGGCGCGGCGCCTTGGCCGCTGTCCGCGCTTCCCGCGGTTTCCAATTCGACTTCAATCGCTTCGCCATCGGCGCTTTCTACTGCCGGTCGAGCTCCTCGCTTTGCGGCAGGTCGGCCAGCGTCGAAAGACCAAAAAGCTTGAGAAAGCGGTCGGTCGTGTAATACTGTGCCGCCGCCCGTTTGCCCCGAACCGTTTCGCGACCCTGCTGCGCGGCCGCCCCGGCCGGACGGTCGATCCGCAGCAAGCCGCGATGCACGAGCTGCGAGAGCACGTGGCCGCTGGGCCTGCCGCGGACGGTATTGATTTGGTCCGCGGTGAGCGGTTGTTGGTAGGCTACGACGGCCAGGACGTCGATCGCCGCCTGCGACAGCCTGGCCTGGCGGAGGCGGCCGAGAAAACGGTCCCGCAAGGAATGAAACTGTTTTTGGAGCGTCAATCGATAGCCGTCAGAGTCAGCGGCAATGTAGTAAGGGCAAGCGTTTTTCGCGTAGCGGCGGTTCAGCTCTTCGACCAAAGCGGCGATCTCGCCCGGCTCGACGCCGCGCATCAATTCGGCCGCCCGTGCCGCGGTCAGCGCCTGGCTGCCGCGGTCGCCGACAAAGAGCATCGCTTCGAGAATTCCCAGCGGCGTGACCGGGCCGTCGTCTTCGGTCGTTTGCTCGGCAACCGGTTCCGGCCCTTGCGGCGCATGCGACTGAGCGTGCGATTCGCCAAGCGGTTCGAGTGAAACCGACTCCGTCCTCGCATGTTCCTTGGGCGAGGTGCCCATCGCTTGGGCAAACGCCTGGGCCAACTCGTCAAGAGAGATCGGATCGGTATCGGACATGGTGGCGAGCTATTTCCACCTCTTGGCCACTTCCTGCTTCATGAAGCGCAGACCATCGGCGGCAAGCTGCCGCTCGCTGGTGTACATTCGCCGCCAGATCTTCGTGGCCGCGGCGATCTTGTCCAGCGCCAGGCCAAAGGCCTCGATCACCATGAGATTGTCGTAGCCGATTTCGTGCAGCGTGTCGAAGTTTTCCGCCCAGCGGACGTTGCCCGCTCCCGGCGTGCTGCGGTCGTTTTCGGAAATGTGTACGTGGACGAGGCAGTCCGCAAGCGCGCGGATCGCCGCGGCGGTGTTCTTCTCCTCGATGTTCGCATGGAACGTGTCGTACATCATCTTGCAGCGCGGATGGCCCACGTCGCGGACGAAGCGTGCGCCGTCGGCCGCGCAGTTCAAGAGATAGCATTCGAAGCGGTTGAGATACTCGACGCCCAGCGTGACGTTGACCTTGCCGGCGTGCTCCGCCACCTGGCACATGCTCTCGACGCCCCACTTCCATTCGTCGGCCGTCGGGCCCGCGCCGGTGAAATGGCCGAGGCGCGGAATGGTAGGGGCCGCAGAGCGTTTCGCAGCCGGCCGCCGCGGCGCAGTCCAGCGCCGCCATGGTCGCCTCGACGCCCGCGCGCCGCTCGGCGGCGTCCGGGCTGATGGGATTGTTGCCCGGCAAGCGGATCGTCACGCCCGTTCGCGCCAAGCCGAGCGCGTCGAGGCGCTTTCCCCAGGCGGCGTATTTGGGCGTGTCGTAAACGAAGATCGGGATCTCCACGGCGTCGTAGCCGATCGAGAGGATCTCTTCCAGGACCGGCAGCGTGGACTCTTCCAGCGTGTCGCACCACAGCAGCAGATTCATTCCGAAGCGCATTTTTCCTGTCCTCCCAAGCGGCAATCGCACTCCCAACCGCAATGAAAACCTCTCTTACGTTTGCTTTGCCTCGTTTTTGCCCTCCGCTCCTTCGGAATCGCGCTCCGCCCGACTTGAGGCAACGGCGGAGGCAAAGAAGAATATGCCCGCGGGCAGGGCCAGCGCAAAGACGATGCCGTCGAAGATTGCTTCCGGCACAACCAGTTCGCGATGAGGGATAATGCGATAAAAGAGCGAGGGCATGTCGGCGGCGTCGGCGGCGGTGGCCTTGCCGGCGTCGGCGGCTGGCTTGCCGGAGTCCGCCGGCGGCGCCTTGAATTCGGCGGCGGCGGTCGATGCCTTGGCCATCGCGTCTTCGGCCTTCTTGTTGAACGTAAGTTGCCCCAAGAGAATAACGCCGGCGGCAAGCCCTAGCGCCAGCAGGCCCGCTCCGATGCCATATTTATCGTCGGTAGACATTTTTCAACCTTTTGAGAGTAGCAGGCACGCTGGGGCACCCGCTTGCGGGTCCATGCCGTCCGCCTGGAGTTCCATCCGCTGCGCAGCGGACGGCACGCGGAGCGTGCCTGCTACTTTACTGGGATTCCTTCTAACAATTCACGCTGGCCACGGCGAACCAACTGCCGCGCCGCGGGGAACATCTCCTGCACTTCGTCGGGCAGCGGGGCGAAACCGACCCGCCGCATGACCTGATTCATCCTTACTAATAGTTTGTCATCCCGCGCGTAATCCCACAAGACGCGCTCCCGGCAAAAGAGAAAAATCATGGGAACCAGGCGGTCTGTGGGGTTCGTCGCCATGCGATTGATTGCCCGCTGGACCGCCGCCGCATCAATGCCCGCTAGTGCTTGATAATAGGCTTCCAACCCGCCAGGGTGGTCCTCCACCAGCGTCCAATCCAAGAGGACCTCGACCAGCACATGGGCCAGAAAACTGGGCCGAAAGCTGGAATCCGCGGGCAACAGGGGGCGGATTGAAGCCGACAATGCGAGCGTTGATTCGGTAAAGGCCCGCGTGCCATGAAACACCGCATCGTCGCGAAAATGCTGGCGCAGCCCCCTGGCGACCGCCGCCGCGAGCGGGTCGGGATCATCGACCAGCGGCTCGACATTTTTCGGCCGTACCCGTGCGCGGCGGTCGACAACGCCCAGCCAATCCGGCGCCGCCGATCCCGCGACGAAATAGGGATCGTCCAGAAAAGGCAGGGCGTGGGAAAAGTAGTTCATTGTCAGGCGGAGTACCTTGCACAGGTTCGCGCGAGGGTGGCACGTCCTGAGCCGGGGCACCCGCTTGCGGGTCGCGAAGGGCGTGTTTGCAGGCTCAGCACGCCCTTCGCAAGCTCAGGAACGTGCCACCCTCCGCCGTCGCACGAACTAGCCCAGCGAACCGCGGTGCCCACACGTCAACACTATAACGTTCCTCGACCATCTGCCGGCCGGCAGCGCCCATCTTCCGCCGCAAGGCCGGATCCTCGGCGAGCCGCGCGATGGCCTCGGCCCACTCGTCGGGTGTCGAGGCGATATAACCCGTTTCGCCGTGGATGACCATTTGCCCCGTCACGCCGATCGGATTGGCGACGACCGGCAAACCGGCGGCCATGTATTGTAGTACCCGCAGTCCGCACTTGCCATAATTATAGGGATGGTCGGCCAACCAGCTTATGCCGATGTCGGCCGCAGCCAGGTCGGCCGCCTCGCTCGCGGAAGACCACGGGCGGAACTCGATCGGGAGATTTCCCATCGGCATTTGCGTATCGCAGATAAGCCGCAGCGCGAGGCCCGGCAGTTTGTGCCCTGCCGCCTCCAGCCCATGCGCCGTGCCGGCCATTCCGCGCAGCACGGCCCGCTGGCCTATCCAAACCAGGCGCGCACGGCGCCGACCGCATCGTGCCGCGCCAGCGGGTAACCGGCCGGATCGACGCACGTGGGAACGACGTGGACGCGCGCCGCGTCAACGTGCGCCGCGGCATGACGCTTGAGATAGTCGTTTCCCGCGATGACCACGTCGGCCGCGCGGACGGTCACCCAGAACCGCGCCGCCAGCTTCCAGCGGACGTAGCGGTTGCCCTTGCCGTACTCGCGCTTGCCATATTCACGATGGAACAGGGCGTCGTCCAAGTCGAAGACGATCCGCCGCGCCGCCGCCCGGAGCACGCCGATCTGCACCAGCGACATCAGCTTCCGCTGCAAAATCACCACGTCCGCTGCGCCGACGCCCGCGAGTTGCCGCGTTCTCTCCACGAAGCCCCGCCGCAGCAGCGCGGTTTCCACCGTCATTCCTTTTGCGGCAAGCGCGGGCAGGAACGCCTCCAGGCGGTATCGGTAGGCCGGGTCTTCGGGCCGTTCGGTCAGAATGAGCGCGTGCATCAAGGATGAGGATACTGCCGCAATATTCGCAGCGAAAGGTCAATTATGCTGCGCGCGGACAGAAATGATCGAAGCCCGACGGGGCACCCGCTTGCGGGTCAGCGAGGCTTGGGGAATCCCGCAGTGTTGCTGAATGGACCATGAAAATCAGCCATCCTATGGCAGATTGTCATGATATCTGCTGTATAAGCATGGCTGCCGCCTTGGCGTCGAGTGCAAACGGATGAATGCCCCGACCATGACCCCCTCCATGCGGATTGCCTTGGACGATTTGAGATTGGACCGGCTGATCGCGGTTTATCCGGGCCAGAGCCGTTATCCGATCTCTGAACGGGCGGAGGCGGTTCCGTTGGTCGATTTGGTTGCCGGCGACGCGAGCGCCGATAGTTTCTTCAAAAAACGCCGCCGGTAAATGGCCGCCGGATTGCCCGTGGAGCCATCCGGACCGAGACATTCGACTTTCAAAATCGAATGTCTCGTCTAACCCCGATCACGCGACTACCGCCCGTGGGCAATGCCTCAAAGAAGAAAGTTCTACAGCAAGACTGCGGGGTTGAAACCGCAATAGGTTGCGATTGAACTCCCGTTCCACACGCAACATCTTGTGTCTCAAGCTGCAAAGTCTTGCTGTAGAAAAAGCCCCGGCTTGACCCCGTCCGCGCCGAATCCCGCGACCTCCTTCAGGCAGGCATGCAAACGTTCGGTAGTGCCGGCGGGCGGCGGCCTTGTCGTGGAAGATCGTCGCCCGCGCGTTGCCGCGGCTGATGATGTGGCACAAGGCGTCGGGAAAATCAATACGTTGCGGTCGCGGCATGGCTTGAATTTAGCACGCGAGCCGGGCGCCGCCAAGGCTGGATAGTAGAAAGTGCCGGTCTAACACCGATGTGCCACGATGTTGCACACCGATGTTGCAGTGCGCCGTGAAAACAAC
The DNA here is from genome assembly GCA_963780045.1 of uncultured Planctomycetia bacterium. Classification (GTDB taxonomy): domain Bacteria; phylum Planctomycetota; class Planctomycetia; order Pirellulales; family Thermoguttaceae; genus JANXQG01. The sequence goes on from CAVZZZ010000001.1 coordinate 2,055,077, forward strand.
GCCACAAGGACTGCGATTGCCGCGCGGAGATGCTTGGCTGCCTGGACACATTGCAGAAAGTAGTGGATTGCACGCCAGCACGTTTCAAGACGCTTTAGTATCAATAAAATCATCGTGATCTTCCCTTTCGTTCTTTGACAGAAGGACGATAATCTTCATTTTTCGTCTTTTGCGCACGAGCGTCAAGTAGAATCTGCAAAAAGGGGCGCAAAAGGTTGAAAACAGGTCTAAACGGTGTCAAATGGCGCAGAAGCCCGCGTGCCGCGACATATCCTTGCCGGTCCCGCGAACAGGTTCGAGCCCATCGCTCGTTGCGTCCACTGTCCGCTTCAGGCCGACGCAAGCGTCCGGGCTAACCATTGAGTTACGCCGACCGCGGCACGACGAACGGCCACCGCTGATGCGGTTTGCCTTCCTTCTCGGGGTTTCGTTCAACGTAGTCCATCGCGCGGTCGATGCCGGCCTGATCGTCAAGGAAGACGTTCCAACCCTTCGCCGTCCAAGGCGTCGGGATTCCTCCCTTTCGGTCCACGTAGCCTACCAACGGATGGATGCCCTCTTGAGTCAACAGCATCGTCGCTTTGGCTTTCAAGTGACTAACGATCCGTTCGATTTCCCGCTGGCACCGCTCGATAACAAGGTGAACGTGATCCGGCAGGATCGAACATGCCAGGATGCGGTAGTTCGCTTCATCGACGGCGAGCTTGAATCCGCGGCCGATCGCGCGGGCCTGGACCCCGGTGAAATGGACCACAGGGTATATGAGCGCCTGCTTGGCTTCCATTCGCAGCGCGCGGTCGTGCGGCCGAGCGGCCACCGAGCGCCGCGTGGAAACTTTCGTCGCCGGTCCAAAGCGTCGCAGTTCCCAACTCCAGACGCAGTCCGACCACGAACCGCGGGTCGTTGGGAAGCCAAAAGCCGTATGCCGTGATAATGGAATGATAGGCGAGAATCACGCGAGTGCGCCGCCCTTGGGTGACTATCGTGCCGTCGCTAGCGTCAGTGGATAAACGTGACCCGCATTATGACGTTTAGCCATGACGCTCGCGTCGGCCGTGTCTTGTTGAACTTAAGGGATTACCGCGGCAATCCATGCCGCCGCCGCGGCCTCCTCCGCTGGCGCCAACCGTAGCCGGCGAGCGCCGCGCCGCCGAGGATGCCCCACACGGCGAAGGAGGCGGGCTCGGGGGCACCCGGGGCGGGGACCTCCGCGATCGACACCTCGCCGTTGCCCGAATTAAAGCCCGCCGTCTCAGTTGCACTGCTAAGCCCCGCATCGTACGATCCACCGCCGCCGCCGCCGCCGCCGTTGTCACCGACACCACCTGAGTAGCCGCCACCACCTCCGCCTGAGTAGCCGCCGCCGCCGCCGCCGCCGTTGCTACCGCCGCCGCCGCCGCCGCCGAAGCCCCCGACGTTGGCTCCTATATAGCCCTGGCCGCCTGAGAAGAGTGGAGCGCCGGCGCCACCGCCGGCAGAGTTTCCGCCTGCGCCGGTCCCACCGCCGCTCAGCCAGCCCCCCCCGCCGCCGCCGCCGCCACTGCTAGTTCCGCCGCCACCGCCGGAGCCACTCGAGCCGCCGAGCCCGCCGGCGCCGAACCCCGCTTGGCCCGACGTGCTGGTTTGTCCGGAGCCTCCGCTACTGCTGCTAGTGTCCCCAGTCCCGCCGCCGCCGCCCGCCACGGCCAGCGGATTTGACGCCCCCGCGACGTAAACGAAGCTGCCGCCCCCGCCGCCGCTGGCGTCGGCGTCACCGCCTCCGCTGCCGCCCTGATGGCCGACCACGATATCTAAAGTCGAGCCCGAGGTGAGAAAAACATCCCCGGAGACGAGGGCGCCGAAGCCGCCGGTCGGGCCGAATCCGGAGGTGCCGCCCTGCGCGCCCGAGACGCTGATGTCGTACGTCCCCGTGTCAGGAACGACGTAGGTTTCGACGCTTCCGTTGTAGACGAAGATTGAACCGCTGGCACTCGATGCCGCGGCCAGCAGGACAAGAAGCGGTAGCGCCACGCGGTAGGCTCGTATTCTCATTTTTTTCCGGTCTAGAGTCCAAGAATATTGTGAACAATTCCCCAAGCGTAGTCCGCGTTTCGGTCGTCGATCCTGACACTATTAGTTCCAAATAGGCACTGAATCTGCTCTTGCCGCAAGTTTTCGCGCAGCAACAGACGCTCCACCCGCCGAGCGCTGTGACGAATGCCGGCTAAGATCCTATCCGAAAACGTCTGCTGGCTCGTAGCAGCGTCTCGCCGCTTGAATAATGCGGCGGGACGCCGCATCTACGGGTTTTCGGACGGGTTCTAAAGTCAAGACTACGAGTGCCGGCCCCGCGTCGGCGGGGAATTGCCGACCCCTCCGCGCCGGGAGGCCACTATTAAAAACATGAACAAATCGAGCACGCGAAAACGGGATGAGGAAAAGATTGTGCCCCTTACGGCCTAACGACTTACGCACGATTTTGGACGACGGCGGCAAGAATTCTTGTCTTTTCGCATAGCGCGAGAATCGTAGTATAGATAGAGGACCGTGTTAATAGATGATAAGAACGGTAAAGATAAGAAGTCAGGAGTCAGGAGTCAGGAGGTCGGAACCGGCGACAGAAAGATGTTGCGCAGAAAAATGAAGGACGGTAGACTTCGAACAACAGCAGCTAGCATCGGCATGCAACGCAGCTATCCGCGATCATCGGCGCCATCCGCGGTGGAAACAACCGCTTGGCGTCGCTTGCGCTTCAGGCTTCAACTTCCCACTTGCCACTCTCCACTTGCCACTCCGTGCTCCCCGCTCCCCGCCATGCACTGGTGCATGAACCACCCGGAAGCAGGGATTCGTCCTTCAACGATGCAAAACCTTCGATGTTTCCGAGAAAACGCGCGGAAACGAAACCAAAACGAAATCCGCGACCATCGGCGGAATCCGCGGTCAAAACTGCGGTGCGGCATCGCCTGCGAGTCCGCATTCAATTTCGCGATCGCTCGTCCCCACTCGCTTGCGCTTCGGGCTTCGTGCCTCACACGGGTGCAGAAAAAACCCGGCGACGGTGTTCCTGTCTCCATCCTGTCTCCATCCTGTCTCCATCCTGTCTCCATCCTGTCTCCATCCTGCCTCCATCCTGCCTTCGTCCTGCCTTCGTCCTGCCTTCGTCCTGCCTTCGTCCTGCCTTCGTCCTGCCTTCGTCCTGCCCGTGGAAAACCGCCGAAAACACGGGGAATTGTCGATTTCCGACATGCGAAGAAAGAATTTCAGCGGCAAGACGCCGCGATGCGCATGGGCCGACCGAAGGTGGGACTTTGCATTCGACCGCGGCGAATGCTAAGGTATGGGCAACACGTATACCAACCACCGCACCTTCAGTGAAATGACTATAACTCGAAACCTGTTCATTATTCTCGCGGCCGCGTCGGCCGTAGCCGCCATGTCCCCATCCGCCCCTGCCGCTCCCGCCGATAACGAGACCCTCGCCCGGCAGTTCGTCGCTCGGCACGAAGCGGCCGTGCGGCCGCTGGAGATCGAGTCGAACGCCCGCTGGTGGGAGGCCAACATCACCGGCAGCGACGCGGCGTTCCAGAAAAAGGAGGAGATCGAGACGCGGCTGAACCTGCTCTTGGCCAACCGGGAGACATTCGCCCAGCTCAAGTCGATCCACGCGCGGCCCATCGCCGACAAGCTGCTTGCCCGGCAGATCGAAGTGCTCTATCTGCAATACCTGGGCCAGCAGATCGATCCGGAATTGATCAAACAGACGGCATCGCTTTCCAACGCCGTGCAGAAGGCCTACAGCGTTTTTCGCGCCAAGGTGGACGGCAAGGAGTTGACCGAGAACGACGTCCGCGACGTGATGCGGAAATCGACCGATTCCGCGCGGCGTCGGGCAGTCTGGGAAGCGAGCAAGGCCGTCGGTCCGATCATCGAGCCGAACCTGAAAAAGCTTGCCTTGTTGCGGAACCAGGCCGCCCGGCAGTTGGGCTTCAAGGACTTTCACGTGATGCAGCTTGCCTTGTCGGAGCTGGACCAAAAGCAGGTATTGAAGCTCTTCGACGAGCTGGACGCCCTGACGCGCGGACCGTTTCACGCGGCCAAGGCCGAGATTGACGCCGCCCTGGCAAAGAACTGCGGCGTGAAGGTGGAAGAGTTGCGGCCGTGGCATTACCACGATCCGTTCTTCCAGGAGTCGCCCGCGATCTACGGTGACTACGACACCGTCTACCGCCCGCTGGACACGATCAAGCTCTGCCGCACGTTCTACGCCGGCATCGGCCTGCCGATCGACGACGTGCTGGCGCACAGCGACCTCTACGAGAAGCCGGGCAAGTGCCCTCACGCCTTCTGCCAGGACATGGACCGCGAGGGCGACGTCCGCGTGCTGGGGAACGTCGTGCCGGGCCAGGAGTGGCTGGCGACGATGCTGCACGAGCTGGGCCATTCGGTCTACGAGAAGAACCTTCCCCGCGGCGTGCCTTACGTCTTGCGGGTTGAGTCGCACGCCCTCACGACCGAAGGCATCGCCATGATGTTCGAGCGGATGGCCGACGACCCGGCTTGGCTGCGGGCGATGGGAATCCAGGTCCCAGGCGGTAACTTCGCTGCCGAGAAGCGAAAGCTCAGCCGCAACAAGCTCTTGATCTTCTCGCGCTGGTGCCAGGTGATGCTCCGCTTCGAGATGGGGCTGTACGACAATCCCGAACAGGACCTGAACCGGCTCTGGTGGGACCTGGTGGAGAAGTATCAGGAAGTGAAGCAACCCGAAGGACGCGACATGCCGGACTACGCCACGAAGATCCACATCGTCAGCGCGCCGGTCTATTACCAGAGCTACATGATGGGCCAGTTGTTCGCCTCGCAGGTGCATCACGCGATCGCCCGCGAGGTCTATCGCGGCGCGGACCCGTCGACAGTAGTTTACGTCGGCAGTCCGGCGGTCGGCCGTTTCCTGCGCGAGCGGGTATTTGCACCCGCATGCACGATGAGTTGGAACGCACTTACGAAGAACGCGACGGGCGAGGAATTGAACTCGCGGGCGTTCGCGGAGGATTTTAGAGACTGAGCATCGTCCGAATATCGGGATCGGCCGCTTGTGCTTTCCACCAATTTCAGAAAGACTATGGAATTATCGCCGTCGCATTATCCAGCGGAACTTTTTCACGGGCGACGTGTTCAACGTCGCCGTGTGCTGGGAGGGAGTTAATCATGGGAAAGAACGTCTGGTGCTGGGGCAAGAAAGCCGGCAAGTGGTTCTGGAAGCTGCGGGTTGGCAGGAGGTTGTCGACCGTCGCCGAATGTGGCAAGAAGATCGCGGCTCGGCTTAGTCGAATCGTTAGCAGACGGCTGGCGGCCGTGCGCATGCAGCTTCGCCGACTCCGCGCCTGGCGGCGGCTGTGGACGAGTTCTATCGCTTCGTGTCGCTGGTCGAGAGCCATTGCAGGTGCGCTGTTCTCCACGATCGTCGCGGCCAGGTTGTCTTGCGCTTCCGCAAACACGATCACCTACAATATTGTCGACTATCCCGTCAACGAGGGCGTTTCCACCGGGTCTGGAACGGACACTATTTCCGGGACGATCATCACGGACGGGACGCTTGGCCCGCTCTCCGCGGCCGATATCATTAGCGGGACTCTTTCGTTCACCGACCCGCAAGACGACCCTTATTACGCCGGCCCCGCATTGTTTGGTACGCCCGTTGACTTGGAGGCAACGCCGACCCAGTTGCTCCTAGACCCCGGCGCCGATTCGTATTTGTCGATTTACAGCCTTCAGGCCGTTGGCGGGTCGACCCTGACGGCAGACGCTGTCTACGGCAACAACCCGGGCGACGGTTACTATTACGGAGAGGTTGAGTTTAACTCCGGGTCGCTCGGTGGCGCCGGCTATCTATTCGAGTCCTATCCCGTCCCCACCAGCCCAGGGTCCATAGGCGCAAATTCGAGTTGGGTCATCGCTACCGTGCCGGAACCGACTTCACTGGCGCTTTTTTCGCTGGCGATTCTTGGCATCGGGATCGTCTACTTGCGCTCGTCGTTTATCGGCAAGACCACTACGCGCAAGCGGATCGCGCGCAGTGGTCATCAGCCGCGATCACGTGGTTGCGAATCGCTGGAGACGCGAGCGTTGCTGACTGTGGCCTTACCGGCCGACACCTGCAACCCCAACGGCGGCACGGGCAACGACGTGGCGCTGATTCCGGTGTAACGCGGGTACGCACCTGCTTTTCCCTCTTTACACGCCAGCTCGCTTTTCAGTATCCTCCAGGCGAATCCTCATACACATGGAGGCCCTGTCATGGCCACTTTCCGCCCGTTCTTCGCCGTCGCATACGTTCTCATCGGCATCGCCGCCGTCCCGCCGGCACACTCAGCCGACTTTCGTGTCCAGAACGCCATCTATCTCGACGGCGATGCCAAGCCGCAGAGCCAGGGGGTGACGATCTTTCACGACGGTTTGGTCTACGACTTCCTCACCGAGCCGTCCGAGATCATGGTTTTCGACAAGCCGCACAGCCGGTTTGTCCTCCTGGACCTCACTCGCCGAGTACAAAGCGAACGCTCCACGGATGACGTAAAGGCATTCATCGATCGAGCCAAGAAGTATCTCACCGGGCAAAAGAATCCGGAGTTGCGCTGGCTGGCCGAGCCGACGTTCGACGTAACCTACGACAGCCCCACGTCGGAATTGACGCTCCGCAGCGAGTGGCTGACGTACCAGGTGGTGCTGCTTCCCACGGGTCCGGAGGTGGCGGCCGAGTATCGCGAATTCTCCGACTGGTACACGCAGTTCAATCACGTGCTCAATCCGCATTTGCACCGCCCTTCGCGCGGATGGTGCTCGATGCGGCGATGGAGCGCAACCACGGCATCGCCAAGGAAGTGCGGCTGACGACCAACTTTTCGAAGTCTTCGACGCCGACGAAAATCACCAGCCGCCACGAGCTTGCAGGACAGCTTGACGCTTCCGACATGAAGCGAATCGCCGAGGCGAGCGAGGCGATGAGGAGCTTCCAACGCGTGTCGTTGACGGAGTACGTGCAGCGGAAATGAGTTTTCAGTGTTCAGTTTTCAGTGTTCAGCAAAGCTACTCTTGCTGAACACTGAACACTGAACACTCTCACGGCAACTTGTGCCCCATCTTGTCTCGCTTCGTGGCGATGTAGCGGGCGTTGTGTTCGTGGACCGGGCCGACGATCGGCACCTGGTCGACGACCTTCAGGTCGAAGCCGCCGTAGATGAAGGCGTCGGTCTTCTTCGGGTTATTCGTCAGCAGGCGGACCCGCGAGATGCCCAGGTCCTTGAGGATCTGGATGCCGACGCCGTAATCGCGGCTGTCGACCTGGTGGCCCAGGGCCAGGTTCGCCTCGACGGTGTCCATGCCCTGGTCTTGCAAATGATATGCCTTGATTTTTTCCACCAGACCGATTCCGCGGCCCTCTTGGGGCAGATAGATGAGCACGCCGCCGCCCGCTTCGCTCATCATCTGCATGGCCATATGCAACTGGTCTCCGCAGTCGCAGCGCAAGGAGGCCAGCAGGTCGCCCGTGAAACAAGAGGAGTGTAGCCGCACCAAGGGCGCGCCGGAAAGGTCCGGGGACCCCAGCACGAGGGCGATCGGCTCCTGGTCTTCGTAGCGAACGCCGTAGATAATGATGTGGGCCGGCCCGTAGTGCGTCGGCATGTCGGATTCGTCGTGACGGTAGACCAAGTTCTCGCGCTGGCGGCGATACTGGATGAGTTGCTCGATGGTGATCATCTGCAAGTTGTGACGACATGCCAGTTCGTGAAGCTCGTCCAACGTTGCCCGCTGGCCACTGGCGGCCAGCACTTCGCAGAGCACGCCCGCGGGCTGAAGCCCGGCCATGCGTGCCAGATCGACGGCCGCCTCGGTATGTCCCGCGCGGCGGAGCACGCCGCCTTCCTTGGCAACCAACGGCGAGACGTGCCCTGGCCGAAGGAAATCGTTCGGCCGGCTCATCGGGTCAATCAAAGCCAGGATCGTTGCCGCACGCTCGGCCGCGGTGATGCCCGTGCGGACCGAACGATGATCGACGGGCACGGTGTAGTTCGTCCTCAAAGGCGTCGTGTTGTCGACTACGATGGGATGGAGATTGAGCCGCTGGCAGGTGTCGGGCAGAAGCGGAACGCAGAGCTGCCCGCGGCCATTGAGCATGAAATTGATGGTTTCCGGCGTGACCTTCTCGGCGGCGCAGATGAAGTCGCCCTCGTTTTCGCGGTCTTCGGCGTCCATAACGATAACAACCTCGCCGCGACGCATTGCGTCAACCGCTGCTTCCACGCTGGATAATCAATTGGACACGGTCTATTGGGTTGAGGATTTCCCGCCCGGAAGTTCCTTGCCGGACGTCACGTTCAGTACATCACTGGTTATTATAGGCGTTCGCGGGCTTCGTGCCAGCACTTGCGCCAACAAGTTGTACTGTGCCGCTACCCTCGACGGCCTCAAGCGAATCGTCTACCATATTGCTCACTTATGCCCTTGACCTTTCGCACCGAGCTTAGCCCCGCCGACCGCGACTGCATCCGCGCCATGGTCGAATCGACCGGCGTATTCAACGAGGTCGAGTTGGACACGGCGGTGGAACTTGCCGACGAACGCCTCGCGGAGGGCCCGGCCAGCGGCTATCACTTCCTTTTTGCCGAACTGGACGGCCGGGTCGTGGGCTATGCCTGCTACGGCCCGATCGCCTTGACGGTCGGAAGCTACGATCTCTACTGGATCGCGGTAGATAAATCGGCGCAGGGTCTCGGGCTGGGCAAGAAGATTATGGACAAGGTGGCCGAGATCGTCCGCGGCGAAGGGGGCCGGAACATTTACATTGAGACCTCCACCCGTCCCCACTACGCGGCGACGCGCGGGTTCTACGAACGCTGCGGCTGCCCGCTGGTGGCCGTGCTGGACGATTTCTACGCGCCGGGTGACGGCAAGGCGATATACTGCAAGCGGGTTTGAAGTTTTCAGTGTTCAGTTTCAGCCGCGCGAGTGCTGGACTTGTCTGCTGAAAACTGAACACTGAACACTGAACACTGAAAACTGCCCACTCCTGATTCTCCTCACGCCGCCCGGCCGCGGCGCGGTGGCCAGCTTGCGGATTGAAGGCCCCGCGGTGCTGGAAGTAGTCGGCAGCCTGTTCGCGGCGCACGGCGGACGGCCGTTGCAAGAGGCGCCGTTGCGGCAGATTGTCCTCGGCCGAGTTAGCGGCGAGGAGGTTATTCTCACCCGGATTTCGGATGAAGCGATCGAGCTTCACTGCCATGGCGGTTCGGCGGCGGTTGCGCAAATCGAGCAGATCCTAGTCGCGCGCGGATGCCGGATTATTTCTTGGCAAGATTGGGTGGCCCAACAGGAATCCGATCCGATTGCGGCCGCCGCGCGGATCGCGTTGGCCGACGCCCGCACGACGCGAACCGCCGCCATCCTGCTGGACCAATACCACGGCGCACTGCGAGGGGCGTTCGAGCAGATTGACGCGGCAATGGAAGCCGATGACTTTCCGACGGCGCGGCGGCAGATTGATGCCCTGCTGGCACATGCCGAAACGGGCCTGCACCTTACGCGGCCGTGGCAGGTGGTCATAGCCGGGCGACCAAATGTCGGCAAGAGCAGCCTCATCAACGCCATTGCCGGCTACCAACGGGCGATCGTCCACAGCCTGCCGGGCACAACGCGGGACGTTCTCTCCGTGCGAACCGCCTTGAACGGCTGGCCCGTCGAAATCTCCGACACGGCCGGCCTGCGGGAGTCCGACGATCCAATCGAGCGGTCCGGCATCGAGCTTGCATTGAGCAAGATTGAAGCGGCGGACTTGATTGTGTTGGTCTTCGATGCCTCCGTGCCGTGGACCGAAGACGACGAAGCGCTCGCCCAGTCGCATTCGGCAGGGCTGCTGGTCGGCAACAAGTGCGACTTGCCGCCCGCGTCAGGCATGCGACCGGCGGCTCTGCTCGTCAGTGCAGCTACGTCGGCCGGCGTGAATGAGCTTTGCCACGCGATTGCCCATCGCCTTGTGCCGAATCGTCCGTCGCCCGGCGCCGCCGTGCCGTTCCTAGCGGAACAAGTTGAGCGGCTTAAGTCCGTCCTGCTGCGGCAAGGCTGAACTTTTCGTGGAGAAGCGCATGCAGACCCTGCAACTCCTCCTCCGTGAAGAACTGCAATCGCATGATCCCCAAGCCGCAACTCGTCCGCAACTCGTAGACCGTGTGGCCGCCCGGATCGTGCGACTCGACGATTTCCCATTTCAGCGGGTCGGGCGTTCGTTCCCAAATGCACTCCGGCGGCCCACCTTGAATCAATGGCATGACACTGTTCCTTTCCAAAGTCTCTAAACATGCCCTTTGGAATTCTATACCGGAGATCGGCCGCTGGGCCAAGCCGCCTTTTTTTGCGAACAAATCTGCCTCGGGCATCGTGTAATAGGGAGAGCTTGATTCTATTTGACGGACAGCATCTCGACAGCAGAGCATCAGCCATGCCGCGCAATCATGCGGAAGCGACGGAACTTTTTTCCCCTGGCCCACTTCGTTGGACCGAATTGCCGCCCAATCTGGAGGCCCGCGCAGAGCGCTTTTTTACAGTTGCGGCCAGTACCTCCTGCCGACCTTTGAGCAGTGGGAGGCCGGCTTTTGCCGCGAGGAATCGCCGGAGAATGAAATCCGCGGATGGGAGGCACTCGACGCGGCATTTCGCGATTACTTTGTCGGCCGAGAGTTGACGCCGGAACTGGCGGCCGACGTGGCCGTTAATCTGCTGGCGATTTCGCTGGGAATCCAGAGACGAGAACCGCTTTTTGCCGAGCTAAAGGAGCGGTACGCGGGGCATGCAGGCGATGGACGGCGGAAGTGACGAGGAGATGGCAAGGGGGGTGATCGCCCTTCTCATGCTTTGCTTGCCGCCGTTAATCTCATAGGGTTCGCCTGCCTCTTGTGAGGTATCCAATGCGAGTTTTTTCGTCTGGCACGAAACCCCAAAATCTGGATACTAGTGCCGGAATTCTGGCCGGGCAAAGGCGGAAGTCCAAAAGGCTGCCGCCTTGGAAATCGAATATGAGAACGATTGAAACCAGCCACGACCGCGTCGATGTCTTGCTGGCCACCTTCAATGGCGAGCGATTCATCCAACGGCAGATCGAGTCCGTGCTCCAACAGATGGACCCCGGTTGCCGGCTGTTGATTCGCGACGACGGCTCGAACGACGCGACGGTTGCCCTGGTAAAGTCGTTTGTCGCTCGCCAACAGCAGCGGATTTCCCTGTTGGAAGACGGCTGCACGGGGCTTGGGTCTTGTCGAAGTTTCGGACGCCTCTTGGAGCATAGCGATGCGGACTACGTGCTGCTCTGCGATCAGGACGACGATCTGGCTGCCGGGACGAATTGCCAAGTCGATCCAACGGATCAAGGCAATCGAGCAACAGTACGGATCGGCAACGCCCGTCCTCGCCCATACCGACCTGGTTGTTGCCGATGAAGAGCTGCGCACGATCGCGCCATCATTCTGGCTGTACAGCAACATCCGCCCCGATCGCGGGCAGGGCTTGAATCGCCTGCTGGTTCAAAACGTCGTCAGCGGATGTGCGGCAGCCTTCAATCGGGCCCTGGTGCGGCTGGCGTGTCCGGTCCCGGAGAATTCAGTGCCGATGCACGACTGGTGGCTCGCACTGGTTGCCGCCGCATTTGGCCAAATCGTTGCCATTCCCGAGGCGACGATCCTCTACCGCCAGCACGGGACCAACTGCCTCGGCGCCACGCGCTATGATTGGCAATACGTTATGCGGCGTATCGGTTCGCTTGCTTGCCACGGTGGCGTGACGCAACAGCTTCACGTCTCCACGGAACAGGCCCGCACGTTCTTGCAACGCTTTGCCGATCGCCTGGACAGGCAGGCATCGGCGATCCTGCACGACTTTCTGGCGATCAGAAGCGTCGGCTTCTTTGGGCGGCGGAGGTTGCTGCTGAAACGCCGCTTCTTCGGATCGGGGCGCTTGCAGAACCTGGCTTGGCTGACGATGATCTAATGCATGGCCAAGCATTGGCCCGCCAGATCGTCCAGCCATGCTTCGATCAACGTCGCCTGGTTGGCGTTTCGGTCAATTTGCTCCAACGCCTCGAGGCAGCGTTGCAAACATGCGGCGGCCGACATTGCATCTCCCGCAGAGTCTTTTCTTCCCGCGCCGCGGGAGGGGCGCAATGCGCTCGATTGCAACGGGCCGCGCAATTCTGGGTCGGAGAGCGACGGCGCGTCGCTCCGCTCGTAAAGCATTCGGCGGTAGAAGTCGGCGGCGAAGCCCACAATCTGCCGGAACCTCGACCGCCGGGCCGGCGCCTCCTTGCCCGCGGCGTCCACGAATGCGGCAATTCTCGGCGCCAGCGCAACGCTGTCCAGCGATTCGGCCGACAAGTGTTCCAGCAGCTCTCGACGGCAGTTCCAAAGGTCCGCGTCGGCCAGCTCGACGGCGCGCGCGACAGAGCCTTCGCTGTACCGGGCCAGCCGTGCCGCCTCTTCGGGATCCTTCACCAATTCCTTCGCAACCAAAATTCGCGCCACGACCTCGTCTTCCAACGGCCGGAAGCGAATCAACTGGCAACGCGAGCGAATGGTCGGCAGTTGCCGCGCCGGACTCGTGCCGATAAGAATCAGCACGGACCGCGGTGGCGGTTCTTCCAGGGTTTTTAACAGGCAGTTCGCCCCGGCGTCGTTGAAGAAGTCGGCGTCGTCGATAATCGCGATCCTCCGGCCGCCCATAAACGGCTTCAAACCGATCCAATGGCATAGCCCTTCGCGGCCGCGATGCTGCAGATCGCCAAGAAACAGCTCGACCGGCAGAAACGCCTTGTCCGCCGGCTTCGACACGACCTCAATATCCGGGTGCGTGCCCGCCAAGGCCATTGCGCAGCTCTGGCACGCGTTGCACGGATCGAGGGCCGACGGGGACATCTCTGAATTATGCGAAGCACCCTTCGGGCCGTTCCGGCAATTCAGAGATGTCCCCGTCTCCTGACACAACAGGGCTTGGGCGAACCGCAGTGCCAACGTTCGCTTGCCGATGCCCGTGGGCCCAGCAAACAGAAAGCTGCTCGCCAGGCGATTGCGCGCGACGGCCCGGCCGAGGCTATCCACGACCGCGTCGTGTCCTTCAATCTCATGCCAGGCCATACCAGTCCTGCTCCTTGCCCGCGTCGTCGAATTCGCTGTATGCCTTGCGGTGCAGCACACGCTGCGCCGCCAGCCGCAAGTCCGCTTGCACGCGCTCGATCGACTGCGCGGCGTCGATCACCACGATCCGCCCCGGCTGCCGCCGGGCTTCGGCCAGAAACCCCTCGCGAACGCGGGAGTGGAATTCTTCGCCTTGCAGTTCCATGCGATCGCGATCGCTGCCCAACCGCTGCGCCGCCGCGACGTGCGGCAGGTCGAGCACGATCGTCAAGTCGGGCATCAGTCCGCCAGTGGCAATCTCTCCGATTTGCCAAAGTGTAGCCACATCGAGCCCTCCGGCGTGGCCCTGGTAGACGACGTTGGCCAGCAGGTAGCGATCGGCCACGACTACCTTGCCCGCCGCGAGCGCCGGGCGAATCACCTCGTCAACAAGCTGTGCCCTGGCGGCCATATAGAGAAACATCTCGCTGGCGCGGCAGATACTCAAGTCCAACCGCTTCAGCAGCAACTCGCGGACGGCCTCGCCCAGCGGCGTGCTGCCCGGATCGCGGCAAGCGACAACCTGGCGGCCTTGCTCGCAGAGCCATTGGCAGAAACGCTGGATTTGCGTTGATTTGCCGGCGCCGTCGCCGCCGTCGATGGAGATGAACATGGATGAACCAGGCGTGGGCGATTGCAATGCAAATGAATATTGTAATCACCCTACACTGGCGGTAGAAGGTCATGCGCTCATCAGCTTGGCAAAGGCGTCTTTGGCGTGCTCCAAAATCGCATGATAGTGAACTTCTTCAATATCTTCGCCCAGCAACTCGATATCAAAAAAGCCGTCATAGCCAGCTTTCCGCAACTCGCAGACAATCTGTTTTAGCGGCACGGTGCCCGCACCGAGGCAGCAGCGGTTTTGTTCGCCGTTGGGCGGGCATTTGGCGTCGCCAAGCTGCACCAACGCGATTCGCGGCACGATTTCCGCGATCCGCGCTGCTAAGTCGCCGTCTTGGCCCAGATGGTACGTGTCCAGGACCATTTTCACATACGGGCTGTCAACGGCGGTAAGGACCGACAGCGCGTCGTCCAGGCTGTTGAGGAACGTGCATTTAGCGGCGCAGCCCGGATGCATCGGCTCGATCGCCATGACGACGCGCAATGCCTCCGACAGCGGAGCCAACTCCATTAAGGCGGAAACGACCAGCCGCCGGGCGTGGTTGAAGGTGTGTCCGGCCCGCGCGCCGCTGCAAACCACGAGACACTTGGCGCCCAGCGTGGCAGCCAGCCGGAGAGTGTCCGACGTATCTTCGATGCATTCGCGGAAGCTGTGTCCCTCGCTTCCGGTGAAGCCTCCCGCCCAAAAGAGGTGCGATGCTGTCACGCCGTGTTTGCGGAGCAGTTCCGCCGCCCGCTGGTGACCGCAATCCGAGACCTTCTGCCGCCAAACCCCCATGGCCTTGATTCCGGCGGCCGCGTAATTCGCGACGTCTTCTTCGAACGACCATCGGAAGGTCGTCGTCTCGTTCATGGACAATATGGCCATCCTTGTCGGCTCCGTGCAAACGGCTAGTAGTATGAAACATTGGAGGCATTCTGTAAAGCGGTATCATTGCGGCGTCCGATTTTGACCTTGACCTGTTTTCGCAAGGGCACGAAACTACAGCGGCTGAGTCAATCTAGGTCGCTTTCCCGAATTGAACCGCGATTTTGTCGAGTGGGAAAGCCTTAGTATCCCGGCTGCGCGACGATTTATGACCACTCTCCCGCGCTACGTCCTCGTCGAGGTGCTTAAAATCTTCGCCGTGTCCGTCAGCGCATTGACGTTGATGGTCGTGCTGGGCTTCGTCGGCCGCGAGGCCACCTCCCAGGGACTGCCGCTAGTGCCGACTCTGCGACTAATCCCCTTTTTTCTGCCCGAAACGCTCCGCGTCACCGTGCCAATGACGCTTCTGCTCTCGTGTACGACGGTTTTCTCGCGGATTTCCGGGGCAAACGAGATTGTGGCGGTCAAGGCGCTGGGGATTTCGCCGATGGCATTGCTTTGGCCGGTGTACATTTTCGCCTTCGTCTTGAGCCTGGTTACCGTCTGGCTTAACGACGTGGCCGATTCCTGGGGCAACGAAAACGTGCAAAGGGTGATTATCGAAGGCGCCGAAGAAATCATCTACAGCATGCTGCAGACGCAGCGCCGCTACAGTTGCCCCATGTTTTCGATCAACGTCAAGGACATCGAGGGCCGCAAACTTGAACACGTATGGCTGATAATCAACGCGCACGGCAATTCGTCGAAGATCACCATCACGGCCGATGAGGCCGAGTTGCACTCCGACCGCAAGGACGGTATGTTAAAAATCCTTTTGTGCCGAGGTCGGTTCGAGACAGCCGGCGGAATAAGCATGGAATTTCCGCACGACGTATTTGAGCAGGAAATCCCGCTGAGCGAAGCCAGTAGGGCCGGCAGCGGCGGGCCGCGTGCCTCCGACCCCTTGTGGAAATTGCCGGAGGAAATCGCCAAGCTCCGCTCGCAAATCGAACAGCAGGAGCAGACGATGGCCGCCATGGCCGCCTACCAGATGACTTGCGGCGAATTTGACGACCTCACCAACGACGTCTGGCGGGCCCACGACGACGTCTTGATTCGTCTCCGGTTTCAATACTATCGCCTGCTGGCGATTCCCCAGCGTCGCTGGGCAGGCGGTTTCGCCTGCCTCTGCTTCGTGCTGGTCGGCGTGCCTATGGCCATTTTCCTGAAGAACCGCGATTTCCTCACTAGTTTCTTCCTCTGCTTCCTGCCGATTCTGGTCGTCTACTACCCACTGATGATCATCGGAACCGATGAGGCGAAAAACGGCAACCTGCCCACCGCGTTCGTTTGGGCTGGAAACGGCATGTTGGCGCTGTGGGGCCTGGCAATGCTGCGACGGGTGATGAGATACTGAACTCTACCGCACCGTCGTGCCCTTGGCCTTCTCGGCCAGTTCCTGCATCCGTCCGGCGCCGGCTTTGTCGCCCATTTCGCGGTGCATCAGCGCGAGATTCGCGTAGGGCGTGGTCAGCAACTTGCGTTCGGCGGTCCCGCGGCGGACTGCCTCCTCGATAAGGTCGGTGCCGTGCTCGGTCAGCGCGACCGCCTTGTCCCGGTAGCCGGATTGCCAGTAAGAAACGCCCATGCTCACAAACGTGTCGCCCAGCCGGGCGAGGTCGGGCATGGCCTCCGGCGGCGGCGACTTGCCCAACATCGGCACGGCCTTCTCGAACCAGTTTATCGCTGCGCGGTGGTCGTTGCGGTTATTGGCGTAAATCGCTCCGATGCGGAAGTAGGTCCGGCCGAGCAGATACCCGGCCGAGGGCGACTTGTTCGCCCGGCCGCTCTTTTCCAGGTAGCCGATCGCCAACTGGCCTTGGCGGATGGCTTCGTCCGCATTGCCGCGCATCTGGTAAACCTGCACCGCGTCGTAGAGCGCTTTTGCGACCTGCCATTGCAGTTCGCGCTTGCGGCCTTGCTCGGGCGCGGCGGCGATTTGCGACTCGCCCGATCGGACGACCTCTTTTGTCCACGCCGCCGGATCGAGTTTGCCTTTCAGGCCCACGTCGGCCTGCAGCGCCTTGGTGGACACGCGGAACAAATACTCTTCCGTGCCGTCTTCCGTCTTGATCAGGTCCTGGGCGATATCGTTGGCCTTGTTGATCCAGTTCTCGGCGGCATGTTCCTTCTCCTTCCACGGTCCCCAAGCGACATCCTGCAAGGCGCCGAGGTGGGCGTCCAAAAGGACTTCCTTGGCCGCGACGCGGATCGCCGGATGCCGGTCGGACAAAAGCGCATTGGCCGCTTGCAGGGCTTGCCCGTGCAACTTCAGCGACTGCTTGAAGTCGGGCTTGCGTCCCGCGGCGGCGAGATCGCCCAGCACGCAGGTGGCGCGGGCCTTGACGTGCGGCCGCCCTTCACTCAGCTCGATCGCCTTTTCGGCCACGCCAGCGGCCGCCGCGAGATTGCCCGTCTGAAGAAGAGTCTGCGCCTTGGTGACCTGGTAGCGGGCGTCGTTTGGCTCGATGCGCACTGCCTCCGCCGCTGCCGCTGCCGCCTGTTCGTGCTGGCCCAGCGCGGTCAGGGCGCGGCACCGCAGCCAGTGGCTGCGCGCGTTGCCGGGCTGCAGCTTGATCGCCTCGTCGCAGTCGTGCAGGCTGAACTCCGGGCGGGTATCGATGTTCGTTTCGGCGCGGAGCACGAACGGCTCGGCGGTGATAGCCTCCAGGACGATATGCGTGACTTTTTTCAGGGCCTTGCTCGGATCGCTAGCCGGCTCGAAGGCGAACATCACGCCCCGTTCCGGATAGGCCTGGCCAAGGACGTCGCCCAATTCGTTCAAGACTAGCACCGGCTGGACCTTCGTCAATTCCAATTGGTTGAGCTGCTCGGCCACCTGGCCGGCGGGGAAACTGCGGTCGAAGCGGATGATCAGCGACGTGACTTTCTCGCCCGAATAGACGACTTCCACGCGGCGGAACGGATCGACGGTGTACCACTCCATGATGCCGCCGGCGATCGTCTTGCTTTGCTTCGGCTTGCCCCAGTTCTTTTCCACGTCCGCGCGGGTCGTCGTGCCGGGCGTGACCGAATGGAAACTGGTGACTTCAATTTCCGCCGGGCCGAGGTATTTTGCATCGGGCACGGGAGACAGCGGCGCTCCGTGGTTCGCAATCGGCGATGCTGAGGGCGGGGGGGCCAAGGGGGCCATTTGTGCTGAAGCTGCGTCTTGCGGCGAAAGCTCGCCGGGAACCGACGAAGGGGGCGGCGCGAGCGTAGGCGTCTGTCCGGCCGAGAGCCGCGTGCCCGAATTCGCCGGCGACATCGCGCTGTCATCGGCAAACTGCACGCCGCCCGGCGCCGACGGCGTGACCGGCCGCAGCGTACTGCCTGACGCGGGCGCCGGTCCCGGATCGGCCGCATGGGCCGCGACGGGCCACAAGGCGAGGACGGCTAAAGAGAAAGGGCAAACAGCGGGAAAAAGTCGTTTTGGCATTGCGCGTTCCTCCTTGAACGTCGCTGTGCGGAGGCCGTGGAAATATACACTTTGCGATGGGGAGGATACCCGCGGGAGCGGGGTGAAGTCCAGAGCGGATTTTGGAAATTGCGCCGGTGCCCAGCCAAAAACAAGCGAAAGGCGCAAAACTGGCCCATGGAAAGTGGATTTTGCAAGCCAGGGGTGTAGAATCTAAGTACGCGCGACCGCGTAACTTACATACGGCCTCTCGCGGCCAGTATGGGGTTTAATCGTAAAGCATTGCTAGCAAACGAGTTCGGATTTCAGAATCTCGAGCAAGCCCAGGCATCGAAAGCTCGACGGAATCCGGTCAAAACTGATTATCGCCTTCCCTTCTTCAATCGGCATGAATTCCCCCAACTCCACGCTCAGCCGCACGCGAATAATTGCGACATTTTTCCTTGCCATCGTCGCCTTGTCTGTTGGCACAAGCGTTTGGCCCCGGCAGATCGCCGCCCAAGATACATCCGAGGTCCGCAGCCCGGCCAGCCTGGCGGAACTTAAGGCGGTCAACGAGAAGGTAAAGGCACTAGTGGCAAAGGTGCGTCCGGCCGTGGTTCGCGTCTCCGGCGGCAGCGGCGTCGTCGTCAGTGCGGACGGGCTGGTGATGACCGTGGCTCACGTCGGCGGGAGGGCCGGCCACTCGGTCCGGTTCGTCTTTCCCGACGGCCGCACGGCGCGCGGCGTCACGCTGGGCAACGACCATGCAGGCGACGCCGGCTTGATGAAGATCACCGACCGCGGCAACTGGCCGCACGTTGACGTTGCCAAGCCGGAAGACATCAAGCTCGGCGAGTGGTGCATCGCGCTGAGCTATCCGATCAGCTTCGACTTGCAGCAGCGGCACCCTTCCGTTCGGGTGGGCCGCGTCTACCATCACTGCGAGTACGACATCAGCACCGATTGCACGATCATGGGCGGCGACTCCGGCGGCCCGGTATTCGACCTGGAAGGCCGTGTCATCGGCATCAGCTCCACGTGCGGCGACTCGCTCTTGGAAAATCGCCACGTCTCCGTCGATCGCTTCTTGCGCTATTGGGACCGCCTGGCCAAGGGCGAGGACATGGAGGACCTCGATCCCGGCTACGGCGCGATCGTCGGCGTTGATTCCATTGCCGGCAGCGACGAGCCGAAGCTGGGCGCGGTCAAGGCCGAAGGGCCGGCCGAGAAGGCGGGCGCGAAGGCGGGCGACGTGGTGACGCGCTTCGCCGACAAACGCATCCGCACCTTCAGCGAGCTGATGGCCGAAGTCCGCATGCACAAGCCGGGCGAAAAGCTGGAATTGGAAGTCCGCCGCGGCGAGGAGACGAAAAAGTTCGAAGTCACGTTGGAGAAGAAGAAGTGAACACGCAGTGTAGAGTACGCGGTACACAGTACGCGGTTGTGAAGAGTCAACGTCCGGGCATCGGTCGCTGGGTACTGGGTACCGAGTACTTTGCACACCCGGGTTGCCGCAAAGCACTTCCGCTGTTCCTCCTCTTGTCGCTTGCCCTCGCCGCGCCGTGGTCCGCGTCCGCCCAGCCGGTCAACCGCTGGCGCGACTTCCGCCGCGCGGCGCAGCGGACCTCGGACTACCTGCGGAACAACGATCAGATCAAAGGTCTCGTCCAACCGGCCGTGGCCTCGGCGTCCGCGGCCACAGTCCGCGTCACCTGCGACGGCCGCCAGGTCGCGCTGGGCACGGTCGTCGACGCCGACGGCTTGATCTTGACCAAGGCCAGCCAGCTTGGCGAAAAGCCCCAGTGCCGCCTGGCGGACGGCCGCACTTTGCCCGCCAAACTGGTGGGAAGCGATGACGCCACCGACCTCGCCCTGTTGCAAGTGGACGCCAAGAACCTTACGCCCGTGGACTGGACCGATCCGCCCGCGCCGGGCAGCATCGTCGCGGCCACCGCGCCGGGCAGCGGGTTGCCGACCATCGGCGCGATCAGCGACGTGCCGCAGCCGATGCCCGGCCCTCCGCGCGACAGCCGGCCGCACGGTTGGCTGGGAATCAGCGTCGCGCCCGTGGACGACGGAGCGGAAGTCCAGGAAATCACGCCCGGCAGTGCCGCGGAGAAGGCGGGACTGAGAAACGGCGACCTCATTAAGCGGCTGGACGGCGAGGCAATTCGCTCCGACCTCGACTTGATCGGCAAACTCCGCGAAATGCCGGCCAACCGCGAAGTCTCGCTCACGGTCGGCCGCAAGGACAAAGACGTGGAATTGAAGGCCACCCTAAGCCGTGGGCCGGGCAGGCTTGCACAGGACCACTGGGGCGGCGGCCCGTTCAGCGACCGCCGCTGGGGATTCGGCAAGGTGATTCCCAGCGATTTGGGCATCTCGCCCACTGACTGTGGCGGGCCGCTGGTCGATCTCGATGGCCGTTGCGTGGGCGTGAACATCGCCCGCGCGCTGCGCGTCGCCAGCTACGCCTTGCCGGCGAGCGTGGCCAAGGAAACGGTGGAAAAACTGCGGCAGCGGGAAGTTACGGCAAAGTAGGGTGCGTGCGGGACGGAGTCCGGTCTCAATGAGCAACAGGGACCGACGAGTTCTCGGGAACCGGCGTGACGATCCAGCGGTCGCCGCGGCGGAAGCCTACGGGTCCCGGTCGGTCGCGCATCAGGCCCGTCAGCCTGAAGTAGCTCTCGAGGTGCTTGTTGAAGATGGCCTCGCCGGCTCCGACTTCAATAAGGTCCCTGCCTTGGTCGGCCCCATAGCCGCCTAGGGCCGCGCCTTTGATGCTGGGAACGTAGCCCGGCCATTGCCCTTCGCTCCAGGCGTAGCCGAAGTAGAACGGGTTGGCCACCTCCGCCTGCATCTGCTTCTTCCAGGCGATGCCGAGCTCCACGAACAGCTCGCCCGGGTTGGCGGCGATGGCGATGTCGTCGTTGATGATCATTGTCGTTAGATGGACGTCGTAATGCCGCTTCTTGTCAAAGCGCCCCGTGAACTGAAGGGTTTCGTCGCGATACTTGATCGTCGTGTCGCCCGACCGGCCTTGAAGAGTTTTGGCCACCTTGATGGTCTCGATCGCCAGCAGCTCGCCCATCCGTTCCATCGGCGCATAATCGGTTTTGAACGGATCGTTCGGGCCGTCGCGGCGCGGGACGGTGAACAGCGGGGCGACGTTGCCGGCGGCGCCGTTGACGAACAGGCAATATGCGCCGGTGAACGCCTCTTCCACCTTTTGCGCGGCGGCCCCGGGAAAGTCGGCCGAGATCGCGTAACCCTGGCAAACCACGTCGGCATGGCAGGCGTAGTTCATGATGATCGCGCGGGCGTGGCCGCTGGCGTCTTCGATCCGAATCACGCCCACTTCGTCGTCAACCGGCCCGAAGGGGATTCGCTCCGGATTGATGGCGCGATAGTGATCGTCGCCCATCCACGATTCGCGGGAGTGCCCGTCGTCCCGCACGATGAGACGTTTGAAACCGAGCTGCGGGAAGCTGCGGCGGCCGGCCGCCAGCCGCGCCGGAAACATGTTCGAGACGGCAGAGCCGACGACCTTGATAATCTGGTTCTCGTAGAATGTCTTCAGATTGGCCGTTTCCGGGGTTTTGCCGGGCCGGCTAGGCGCCGTGTGGTTGTGCGATGAACAAAGAATGACTTTGGCTATCTTGTATTTCTCCTTGCAGGCCGCTTCCACGTTGGCGCTGGTATAGACGCCCAGATCGACGGCCACGAAGGCCAGGCGCTCGCCGTTGACGTCAAGCACGAGGCTCCGAGCGTAAACCGGATCGTGCAGCCGCTCGTCGGTTTCAGGAGTAATACTGATCTTGGCCGCGCCGGCAAGCAGTTTGCCCGTGGCGCTCCATGCATTGTCGGTGAAGATAACGAGTCCGAAGAAGGCCAGCAACAAGGCGCAGGTTTTTTCTGTTTTCATGTTGGATTGACTGCCTTTTGTTGAACTGCGTTTGCGAAACAGGGGCATTGCGCGGCCATCAGTGGGCGGCCGCGACGATGAAATCGACCGCCTGCATTAGCTCGTTGGAAGCAATGGGACGATACCGGTCGCCCTCGTGGACGAGGACCGTGATCTGCCCGCCGAGTTTCTTGAAGCGCTGCTCGGCGATGCGCGTTTGGCTTTCGAGCCAGGGGTCCGCTCTGCTACAAACATGAAGCAGCAGCACACCCGCCTTGGCCAGCGGGGCAAGATTGTCCAAAGGCTGCACGCGCGCGACGTTGCTGCGCAGAACAGGATTTTCAGCGTAGATGCAAGCTACTTTGTCCGGATTGGCAAGGGCCCAAGCGTAGACTTCGCCCGCCGCGCCGCCGATGCCCTCCATGACCGTTCTTTTCGCAAAACCATGTTCGGTAAGGTGCCGGTACACCGCGTCCCACTGGTGCCGCTGCGGGCCGTCGGAACCGTAGCCCACGGGCCCGGTAACGATATGGTATCCTTTGGCCAACAAGGCGAGGTCGACCAGCGCGTCGCGTCCGGCGAAACCCGCGCGATAGACCCACGGTTTACCCGGCGCCGCGGTCTTTGGCACGATGACGTTGATGCTCACCTCGATGCCTGCGACCTCAAACGAGTAACGGTCGTAACACTCGCTGGAAACCGGGCCGCGACAGGTGACGCGCCACGGTTCTTGCGGAATCTGGCGGTACGTGTTTTCGATGCCGTAAAACGACGTCCGCGTAAACGTCCGGCCGACGAAATCGGGCGGCGCCGCAGCCGTTTGCCGCACGCCCATCTCAATGAAGTCCGCAATCGGCTTGGGATTCTGGAGACTATGCGGATGGTGCCCCGCGCCGTCCTTGATCATCATGCTGATTCGGCCGCCAAACTGCTGGTAGATCGCCTCGATGGGCAAGGCAAACTTGCCGAGGATGGGATCGATGCTGCCGCAGACTTCCAAGACGGGCACGTCGGCCAGGGCGAGGTCTTGCAGCCGCGCGAAGATCTCACGATTGCCGCCGGGGTTATCGGCGTAAATGCAGGCCACTTGGTTCGGCTGCCGCACGGCCCACGTGAACGCGAACTCTCCGCCGCGGCTCATGCCGATAAAGGCCGGCTTCTTCGACAAGCCGTGCTTTTTCGTCAGGAAGGTGTACCAGGCGTCCCACTTTTCGTCCGGCGGCCGGCCGGCGTCGGCCGTAATGTAGGCGATGTGGAAACCGCGGCGGAGCAGCTCAATTTCGGTCTGCGGCTGGTGGTCCCAGTAGCAGCCGCGCCACGACCACGGATTGCCGGCGGCCGGCGTTTTCGGGGCCACCACGATGCACCGCCGCTGCCCTCGAACGTCGCGTTTCGCGCCGGCATCCGCCGGCTTGACGGCCAAGGTCTGCTCGTCCAGAAAGTAGTCGTAGCGATCGAATCCGTGCCAGGAGCTCTTCGCCGTCGAAGGCCGCCGGAGGGGATTGCCCGGACGGCGATTCCAAATCCGCGTCGACCCGCGCAAACTCGCCGGGCTTGATCGACAAAACGGCGGTCTTCGCGCCATAGCGGACCTTGAAATCGCCGACGACACGCTCCGGACGCCGCCCCGCGCCGACATGGCGGATTTCGGCCCACTGAAGTTTGCCCTTGCTCCACTGCATACTCACCTCGAAGCCGCCGCGAGCACGCAGCCCCGTTACCGAGCCTTCGGTCCAACTGCTTGGCAGCGCGGGAAGCAGGCTGATTTCGCCGGCGTGGCTCTGCAAAAGCGCCTCGGCGACGCCTGCCGTGAAGCCGAACGTCGCATCGCACTGGTTGGCGCCGGCGTTGTACATGTTGGGACCCGGCGATCGGGCAATCCAGGCGTCGAGCGCGGCGCCGACACGGTCGCCCGCGCTCCAATCGGGCCCACATCGCGATGCCCCACGCGGCCGGCCATCCGCCTCCGACCCGCTGCGCGGGTGCCCCGGCGCGGCCGTTCATCCAATGCTCCTCCGCCGCCGCAAGCTGCGGGTCGCGCCGCAACTGGATCGAGTTGCCCGGAAAGAAGGGGAACTGGGGCGAGACGTTATGCCCCTGCGGCCCCGGCTTCCAATCTTCAATCCACTCTTGCAGATTGCCCTGACTGTCGACCCGGTAGGGCGGAATCCGGGCCAGCGCGGCTTCCAGTTTGTGGCGGAAGTCACTGTCTATGCCCAGCAGCCTGCTCGCCTCAATGCAATGCCCAAACAGGTCGCGGATGATCGCCACGTCCAGCGTCGGCGAAGGCGAAAGGAACGACATCCGCCCCCGGCCGTCAAAGTAACCATGTTCGGGCGACATTGAAAATGGAGTAACCAGCCAATGGTGCTTTGGCTCCTCGACCATGACGTCCAGCAGGAACTGTGCGGCGCCTTGCATGACGGGATAGTATTGCTTGAGGAAGTCCGCGTCGCCCGTAAAGGCATAGTGCTCCCAGATGTGCTGGCAGAGCCAGGCGCCGCCGACGGGCCACATGCCGAACTGCGCCCGATCGACCGGCGCGGTTCCGCGCCAGAGGTCGAGATTATGGTGGGCCACCCAGCCGCCTGCTCCATAGTAGGTCTTGGCCGTCTCGGCGCCGGTGACCGAGGCGTCTTTGAGCATGTCGAACAGCGGCTGGTGGCATTCGGACAGATTGCAGACCTCGGCCGGCCAATAATTCATCTGCGTATTGATGTTGATCGTGTACTTGCTTCCCCAAGGCGGCGATACGTTTTCATTCCAGATCGCCTGGAGATTGGCAGGCTGGCCGCCGGCGCGGCTGCTGGATACCAGGGCGTAGCGGCCGAACTGGAAGCAGAGGGCTTCCAGGTTCGGATCGACCGGACCCAAAGCCGGGCGGACGGTGGAGCGGTTCCTCGCACCGCGGCCCGGTTCCTGCCAGCCATCGCCGCGAACGGATCGAAGCCTGGCATCGGTCGGCTTGTCGTTCGCAGCGTCGTCGCCCAAGAGAAGATGCACGCGGTCCATCAGCCCGGCGAAGTCGGCCACGTGCCGGGTGCGAAGCGCGGCGTATTCCTTGCCCGCGACCGCGTCGAGGACCTTCTCGCACCGGGCTGCGGGATCGCCGCTGATGTCGCAGTAATTGACGAAGCTGGTCGCCGCGGTGACAATAAGCGTGACGGCGTTGGCCCCGCTGATTTGCACGCGGTTCTCGGCGGCCGTCGACGTGCCGCCTTGTGGCCGCGCGGCGAGCGCGACCTGGAAACGCAGTCCGTCACCGCCGACCGGCGCGATCCAATCGCCCGAGACCGGCCCGTGCCAGTGTCCGTCCATGACCAACTTTCCCGGCCTGGCGGTCACCATGCACGGGAAAGGGCTTTTTAGCCCTGCTTGCACTGCGACTTTCCCCGGCTTGTCGGAGGAAATGCGGATGGCCATCAGGCGGTCCGGATAGGAAACGAAGACCTCGCGGGTGAAGAGGGTGTCGCCGGCACGATAGGTGATCTTCGCCACGCCCGTCTCCATGTCCAACTCGCGGCGATAGTCGACCGGCACTTCAGCTCCGCCGAGCGACATAACCAGGTCGCCCAGCGGTTCGTAACACTGCTGCGATGCGGGAACGCCCCAGAAGTGCGCATTGGCTACTGCTTCCGCTTCCTGGAACCTTCCCGCGAAGACCAAGTCGCGGATTCGGGGGAAGTACTTGACCGCGTCGGGGTCGTTGTAATCGTGGGGCCGGCCGGACCAGAAGCTGCTCTCGTTGAGCGCGATCCGCTCCTGCGCGCGCCGCCGAAGACCATCGCGCCCATCAGGCCGTTGCCCAGCGGCATGGCCTCGTTCCAGCGCGTGGCCGGCTGCCGATACCATAGGACCATGTCGCCCCTCGTCGCGGGCTTGGCCGGCGCGGGCGCGGCGACAGCAACCAAGAGCGGAACCAGAAGCAGGACAAAGCGATATAGACGCATAGATCGATCGCTCTGGTCTCTCGACTCGCTGATGAAGCCGAGGTTCCATCCAGCCGGGCCGGTAAACCAAAAAAACCGGCCGCCGCGGCAAATCGAAGTTCGCGAAACGCCTCGGTCGGGCATTGCGGGGTCCCGACGCACACCGGGCTTGGGGATGCCGGTGGGAATGGGAACAGGCGTTTCAATGCGACTGATTGCCGCGGCAGCCGGTAATGATTGGTCTGGTGGTCGTTGTGGGCGGCGCAGGAAGCGTAAGTGTTCAATTCCCAATGTAATGGCGCCGCTTTCAGCCCGTCATTGAACATTGGACCTTGCCGCCGCCCTCGCGGTTCGCTAATCGGCGATGCGGGGCCGCCGTCGCCCCTGGCCGGCGGTCAAGCTCGAACCGTCGGCCAGGGACACGCGGCGAAACAAGGCCTGCCAGCAACGCTCGTTCGGATCGTCGCGGCGGCCGGGTACTCTTACTCCAATCCTCCTCGTCGGCGGCGCAGGCGACGGACCACCAGCAGCATGGCGCCCGCGCTCAATAGGGCCACCGTCGCCGGCTCCGGGACGGCGGTACTCGCCGTGGAGCCGGCAGGGGTAGCCGCCCCGGCCGAAACCAGCGAGCCGAACGCGGACAAGCCCGATCCGACGGACAGATTCGTCCCATCCTCGATCGCCGCGGGGTCCGCTGCGATCATGGTGCCGGAATCGACGACCGTCCCGCCGGTATACGTATTCGTGCCGGTCAGCGTCAAAGTGCCGCTGCCATTAAGGGTCAGGCTGCCGCTGCCGCTGAGGGGGCCAGATATAAGCGAAGTCAGGTTCACGCTGTCCGTGCGGCTCACGATCAAACTGCCGTTGTCGGTCACGGCGCTGTTGCCGATGCTGCCGTTGTTGTCGTTGCCGCCCAGTTGCAGCGTGCTGCCGCCGTTGATGGTCGTCGCCCCCGAGTAGGTATTGCTGCCGTCCAGCACGAGTTTGCCGGCGCCCAGTGTCAGCGCGACGTTGTGCGTCGGCCCATTGCCGATCGTTCCGCTGAACGTTGTCGTCCCTTGATTGACGGTAAGCAAGGAATTGGCCGAGCCGCCATTGGTAATCAGGCCGGCCGAGCCGCTGAGCGAGGCAAGCGTGGGATTGAAGCCGTTGAGGTCGGTGACTCCGCCGTTGGCCGTCAAGCCGCCCGTGCCCAAGGCACTGTTATTGCCAAGTTGCAACGTGCCGCCGTTCACCGTCGTGCCGCCGGCATAGCCACTGGCGCCCGACAGGTTCTGCAGGCCGGAGCCGGACATGACCAGGCTGATCGCGGTGTTGGCGCCGGCCTTGGCGACATACGTGAAGGCGGAAATGACTCCGTTATACGTGTAGCTGCCGGTGGAGTCGATTATCAATTCGACGGCCGAGCTGCTGTTGCACGTTCCCACCAGCGCGGTCGGATCGCCCGTAAGGCCCGCGATTGTCGCGCTCGACGTGGAGGCATCAATATTCAATGCTGCACTATTCACAAGGTTCAAGACTGTCGTGGCGGGGAGAATAGTGGTATACGGCCCGTTGTTATCGGAGAAAGCGAGCACGGCATTATTGACTGTGGTGCCGCCTGCGTAGGTGTTGTTGCCAATGAGATTCACGATCGACTGGTTGGCCTGGTTCCAACCCGCCTGGCCCGTGATCGTCAGGCCGCCGCTTCCCGCGATTACACCGGCATAATCGACCGCGGTCTCATCGTCGAAGGTCTGGTTGGTGTTCACGAAATTGACGTTGAGCGTCCCGCCCGAGGGCCCAAGCGTAATGCCGCGATTGGTGTTGATCGTGTAGCTGGTGGGCGTGGCCGGCACGGGCAACACATTAGTGCCGTTGTTGAACTGCAGAATACCGCCGTTGAGAATGATGTTCGCCGGCTGGACGCTGCCGGGCACGGCGCCAAGGTTGGCGTCCGTGCTGATGGCCAACGTGCCGCGGTTCACCACCGTGCCGCCACTGTAGTTATTCGTGGCGGTGAGCGTGAGCATTCCCGACCCATGCTGCACTACGGAGCCGGTGCCGCTGATCACGCCGGCGTAACTCAGGTTGTCGCTGCGGTTGAAGGCCAGGACGCCATTGTCCAACGGAACGGCGCCGAGCGTGCCCTGGGCGTCGCCGTTGCCGATCTGCAGGGTGCCGCCATTGATGTTCACCGGAATGCTGCCGGTAGCGGTGCCGCCGGAATTGTCGGCGATCAGTAGTCCGCCGGCATTGATATTCACCTGCCCGGTACCCGTCGCGAAGCCGGTGGAATTGTTGGCAATCAGCGTGCCGGCGTTGATGTTTGTGCCGCCGGTATACGTGTTCGACGTGCTCATCGTCACGCTGCCCGTGCCGTTGACGTACAAGGCCCCCGCGCCGGTGATGCCATAGGGGCCGGAGATGGTGTAGTTGTAGGCATTGTTGTTGAAGGTGACCGCGCCCGGGCTGACGTTGCCCGTGCCGCTGATCGAGACGCTGGTCGTGCCGCCGGCGGTGGTGCCGGCCGAATCGTCGAAGACCACGGTGTCGCCCGTCAAGAAGCTGGTCGGTGCGCCGGTATCGCTCCGTGCCCAATTGTTGGTGGCGGTCCATACGCTGCCTTGCGTTCCGCGCCAGATCGGATAGTAACCTGTGATCACGTAGTCGATCGCGGTGCCGGTAACGATGAGCGCGCCGGAGTCGCGGGTGGTCAAACCCGTTTGCGCACCCAGAACGAAGGCGGAAGAGCCGGTCCCATTGAGGCTGCCGTAGGTGGCCAGGGTGTAGGTGCCGGTAAGGGCCGAGACGCCACCGACGTTGACCGTAACCGAATTGTTTCCGCCGTTGGTTGTCAGGTTGCCGTTGATCGCGAGCTGAGCAATCGCCAGGTTCGCGGCGCTGAAGTTCAGCGTCGAAGTATCGGTCGCAATCTGGCCCAAGGTCAAGTTGTTTAACGAAAGTGTGCTGCCGTTATTGGCGGAAACGTCGATCGTGCCGCGATTTTGTACCGTGGTATCGCTCGCTATTCCATTGCCGCCGAAGACGCTGCTGCCCGACACGGCAACCGTGCCCAAGTTCACGAACGAGCCGTTAATCAGCAGCGTGCCTGCGCTGACGGCGGTCGTTATGGCGCTGTTCGTCGTGCCGGCAAGGACGAGCAGACCCGGCCCGGTCTTCGTCAGAGTGCCGCCGCCGGAGATCGTTCCCGTGTTGTTGTAGCTCTGCCCGGCATCGACCCGGATCGTCGAGACGGGATCGTTGAAATTGATGGCTCGGGCGTCCGCGATATTGCCGGCAACCTCCAGCGTCGACGCGCCCGGGCCGATATTGAGCTGCCCGGCGACGGCCCCCAAGCTATTGGAGTTGGTGATTACCAAGGTGCCGCCAAGGAGCGACGTGCCGCCGAGGTAGCTGCTGGCGCCGGAGAGGGTGAGCGAGTTGGGACCGAGGAAGGTCAACGCGCCCGATCCCGAAATGGATCCCGAGAACGTGGTGTTTGGCCCGTTGCCGCTCACGGAAAGCGTCACCTGGCCCGATGTGGAGTCCGTGAGGTTGATGCCGCCGGCGCCGGCCAGGCCACCGATGGTGGGATTGTCGTTGCCGCCGGCGAAAGTCAGCGATCCGAATTGCCCGATCGTGAGCTTGGTGCTCTGCGCGGCGTTCGGGTCGGCCAGTTGCAGGGTGCCAAGGTTCACCTGCGTCGCGCCGGTGAAGTTATTGCTCGCGGCAAGCACGAGCGTGCCCACGCCGTTTTTCGTCAGCGAGCCTGGGCCACTGATGGCGCCGGCGTAGGTTTGACTGCCGAAGTAATTGAAATCCAAAGCGCCGCTATTGGCAATGCTGACGCTGGCGAGCGAGCCGTCTTGATTGACGGCCCCGTTGCCCAACTGGAGCGTGCCGCTGCTGATCGTCGTAGCGCCGGTATACCCGTTGGAGCCGGTCAGCGTCAATGCTCCGCTCTGCAGCGCGAGGGACCCCGTTCCGCTAATGGCGCCGCCGTACGATTGGGCTCCGGCCAGGTTGTAGACCAGGTTCCCATTGTCGTTAATGCCGAAGGTCGCGGAAATGGAGCCGTCGTTGCCCGCGGCGCCGTTGCCCAGTTTCAGCGTGGCGCCCTGGCCGATCGAGGTCGCGCCCGTGAACGTGTTCGTGTTCAAAAGCACGACCGTGCCGGTCCCCGTCAGTTGCAAGCCGGTGCTGCCGGCAATGGCGTTGCTGCCGGAAATCGTGTAAGTCGTGTTGTTGTTGTTGAAAGTGACGGAGGCGGGATGCACATCACCGCTATTGAGGGTGACATTGGTATGCGCGCCGGCCGAATCATCGAATAGGACGGTGTCGCCGGGGTTGTCGATGTAGTGCGTGCTCCCCGCTCCCGGAAGCGTCCAGTTGATGGAAGTCGTGTCCCAACTGGTACCCGCGTTCCCCGTCCAGAGTATGTACGCGGCCAGCGAGGTAACGTCCAAGTCCAACTCATTCGAGCCGTTGTTGAAGGCCAGGGTGCCAATCGCGCGGTTGGGGAGCTCGCCGAGCGTGAACGTGTTCGACGCCGCCGTCTGTATCCCTCCGCTGCAACTGATCAGGGCGAAGTCGCCGGTCCCGGTAATCGAGGCAATGTTGATCGTCACCGCGTTGCCGTTCGTGTTGAGCGCACCGTTGAGCACCAGCCGCGGGCTACCGACCGCCGGCAACGTGCCGCCGAGGTAAACCGAGGCGGGGCCGCTGAAGGTCGCGGTATTGGTGAGCGTGAGCGCGCCGGTGCCCGACTGGCCGCCTTCCAGGATGCCGCCGGATAAGACATTGACCGGACTGTTAACCGACCCCATTCCTCCCAAGGTCGCGCCCGATCCGACAGTCACCAGGCTCGAGGACTGGATCGAGTTGTTGACGTACAACTTGCCGGCGGAAACCGTGGTAGCGCCGGTGTAGGTCTCCGGGCCGTTGAAAACGATGGTGCCGTTGTTGTTCACGGCGATGCCGGCCGTGGTGGCGTCGCCTTCCACGATCGCGTTGCCCACCACGACCGAGCCGCTGCCGCTGATCTGTCCGCCGAAATCGACGCGACCACCATTGCGTGCGGTGAAGGTGGTGGGAGTCGCGGGCGGCTCGTTCAAGAGGATATTGCCGTTCATCTGCGTCCAGTCGTCGGTCATGCCGCCCAGGGTCGCGCTGGCATAAGTGACGTCGGTCCCGCCAACGGTGATGTTCCGGTTGGTGAACAAGGTGGGCCCGCTGCCGACGCCGGCGTTCGGTCCGTAGGTCATGAAGGCGATATGGGCCCCCGGGGTCGTCGGAATGGCCTGAGCCGAACCGCTGGGATTGATGGTCACGCTGGTCCCGACCTGGATGGTAGCATTGCCTTCGCCCAGCGAGCTGGGCGTCCCCGTCCCTGCCACGGCCGGGTCGTTGGCGGCAATAAGCACTGCCCCGCCGTTGATCTGCAGCGTGGCGGCGGCGTACGTCGTGGCCGCGCTGTCGAAAATCAAGCCGCCGTTGCCGTTGAAATTGACATTCTCAGCCGGATTGCCGGAAGCGCTGTTAATGATAGCGCCGGCATACTCTCCCTCCGGCACGATGCCGATGCCACGAATCGACGACCAGCCCCGCTGCGAACTGCCTTGGAAATCGACGGGGTTCTCCAGCACCAGCGTGTTGTTGGAAGTCGGCGAGCCCAAGGTAAAGTGGTCGCCGCTTCCCTGGCCAAAGTATGTCTTCTCCGACAGCACTTGCAGTGAGCCGCCGCTGGTCGCGTACAGCGCCACGATCCGCGGCGGTGAGGTTGTCGAGGGCGTCAAAGCGGCGAAACCGGTGCCGTCGAAGCTGTTTCCAAGGAAGCCCAGGTTGATCTGTCCGTTGCTGAGCGTCACATTCAGGGGAACCGACGTGCCGCTTGCATCGTTCCCGTTCGCGACGACCTGGTAGGAGAAGTCGGCGTTGTACGGGCCGGGGTCGGTGCCGATCTTGGCGCCGATCTCGAGAATCGCAGTCGAAAGGCTTCCGCCCGTGGCATTCAAACTGATCGGGGCCAGCGAGCTGTTCGCCGTGCCGCTCCCCAAGGCGGCGGCGTTGCGGATCGACAGCACCGTCAACCCTCCATTAACGGTATTCGAGGGCATGAGCACCGCCACCGTGGGGGCGTTGTTTGCTCCGCCCAGGATCAGTTCACCGTTGGTGACCACCGTGGGACCGCTGTAGGTGTTCGGGCCGGTAAGAAGCAAAGTGCCCGTTCCCCGTTTGCTGAATGTCAAGGGGCCGACCGCGGTGTCCGCAATCACTCCGCTGTAAGTGACGGTCGTAGTGGCGTTGGTCGTGTCGAGACCGAAAACCGCGCCGGCCGCCAGCCCGGTCGAGCTTGTGGATGCCGATAGATTCGAGAGCAGCGCGGCGGCCTGCGACTGGGTGAAGTCATTCGGCCCGCCGTAATTGACCGCCAGGGTGCTGCTGCCGGTGACGCTGATATTCGCCGGCGTCCAACTAGCGGAGTTTCCGCCATAGAGCGAGCCGGCCATGCCCAATTGAAGGATCGAGTGGTTCGCCGTCGTAGCCCCGGTGTAGTTGTTGGCCTGACTAAGGATTGCTGTTGCGCCTCCCGTGACGCTCAGTGCGGTCGAGCCGGTAATGGCGTTGCTGCCCGTCGCGAGAAGGACCGCGCCGCCGACGCCGGTTGTGTTGCCGCCGATGGTAAACTGGCCCTGGCTGATTTCGCCGGTGCCTGGCAGACTGAGCGTGCCGCCGCTGACGGTCGGCGGCAGATTCGTAAGCGCACCGCCCAATGTCAAGGCGCCGCCCGACAGGGAGACCGCGTTGCTCCCGCTGACGATCAAATTCACTACGCCGCCCGACACGGAGATCGTGTTGTTCCCAAGCAGGGTGCTGGCCACGTTCAATGAGCCGCTGGACACGGTGATCGGCGAGTTCCCAACGGTGCCGCTCACACTCATTGCGCCGCCGGAGACGACGAGCGGCGTGTTCCCCAGGTTGCCGGTCACGTTCAACAAGCCGCCCGCCACGCTGGTTGTGCCGGAGTAGGTATTGTTGCCGTCGAGGGCCAGCGTGCCGCTGCTGGCAGGCAGGCTGATGCCGGAAGAAGCCGTGCCGTCGGCGATATTGCCGCTGATATCAAGCGATCGGCTGGCACTTATGTTGAATGTCGTGTTGTTGTTGAGACTGACCGGGGCCGAAATGATGTGCGAGCCCGTTATGACGCTAACGGTTGGCAAGTTGGTGGAACTGGCCGCAAAGGTCAGGCTGCCGCCGCTGCCGGGAGCGATCGTGACTTGATTGCTGTTGGCGAGCAACAGCGAGTTCAGGGTAATTGGAGCATCGAGCGTGACTGCGGCTGCCGTGGTCGGGTTGCTTGTAAACCAGGCTGCCGCCCCGGAGCCGGTGGGGACGCCGCTGCCCCAGTTGCCCGGACTGTTCCAACTGCCGCTGCCGGCAACGTTCCACGCCGAATAGCCGGCGGGCACCGCGGAAAAGACGGCGACAGCGATTTCGTCTCGACTCCCTGCGTTATCCACTTGCGAAATCGTCGTTGCCCCCGTGCTGAGATTATTGACGTACGCCGAGCATGAAGAGACGTCGGTTGACGCGTCAGAACTGCTTAGATACAGCTTTGACGCGGCGGGTCCGATCGAATTCACGTAAGTGAAATTGGGGTTGCCCGAGGCGCGAAACGCGCCTGTAATGGCTGCGAACGAGCCGGCCGCCGTCGCGCTGGACAAGGACACGGCACTGGTGCCGTTGCTGGAGTCGTGCCCGTACGTGACCGGAGGAATGAAAGTGTTCACGCCTGATAGCGTGTATGCAGAGACCTCGGCGGAACGTCCCGATCCCGAAATCACCAGGCTGCCGTTGGTGCCCGGAGTCGGATCGAAGAGATAGTAGAGGTCCGCATAAATGTAACTGCTTGCGCTGCTGATCTGCACGATGCCTTTGGTGAGCGGCGTCCCGTTCCAGGTGATGGTCGGATTGGCGTCGGGGCCGGTTGCGGAATTGTTCTGCGCAAACTCGGTCATATTCACGATAAGCACGCTGTTCGTAGGGCTGGCGGAAATGGTGAACGTTTCCGTCCCCGACATTACGGCGTCCGCGGAGGTCGTGGGGGCGCCGTCGCTGAGCCCCCAAAACGCCGTGGAAGAGGTGTCCGTGATGGTGATGGCCGCCGACGCCGCGCCGGGCGCGGCCAACAGCCCCAGGGCCAGCGCGGCCAGGCCAATTGCCCAAGGAACCTGCCGCAAAACTTGGTTTTTGAACACAGAGAGATCCTGAACTTTTCCCAACAGGTAAGAATTGCCGCAATCCATAGGTCACCTAATTCTTTGAAAAGTCAACGCGCAGAGTGGCAACCCCTAGGTTGCAACTCATGCACGTAGTTACCCAGTTACCAGGAATCGAGCCGAAGCTAGTCCTCGCGATTCGGGCCAAAAACCATCGATAAGGAAAAGGCGATGGACTTTCGGCCCTGCCGCAGCGTCGTCTATATTGGTAATTGGAGCAAAAATTGACCGATTAGTCTTGATTTATAACGGCTAGTTTTGTGCTAAAAATGCCAACTGCGAGAAATCTAGGACGTTGGCGGCCGTTGCGCCCTTTGCCGCGGGGCAGGGAGCTTACACCACGGAACAGGGAGTAACTGCAGCATACTCCCTAGGTCAATGCTCCGGGCTCCCTACTCCCCATACCGCGCGGATCGCCTCTTCGTCGCCGAACCCCTCGGGGCAGGGGGCGCCGGGGTTGTTGGCGAAATACCAGTGGATGTCCCGCGACGAGCAGGTGCGGCTGCCGGGCAATTGCAAGTAGCCGTTGGGGTCCGTCTTCCGCACCCAATCCCAGGCGTACTGCAGCCAGCGGGCCCGATACGGCTTGCCCTGGTGCGCAAACCACGTGATCTCGTCGTAACCCCAGACCCAATTTCCGCCCGCGCCGGCCTTGCCTGGCGTCCGGCTCGATCCCCAGTTGTCCAGTTCCACCAGATAAGGCAGGTGCTCGCACTTCCAGCCGCTGTAGGTCATGCCGCCCTTGCTGCGGTTGTAGATGCCGTCGGAAAAGCCGACTTGCAAGATCGCGTCTTGCGGCTTCGCAGGGTTCTCCTTGATCCGCAGCGGAAAGGCGTGGAAGTCCAGCAGCAACTTGCCGCCGTGCACGAGGCCGCCGCTGGGCGTGTGGCCGTTGCAGAGCACCATGTGCCGGCGGGCGTGCAGCGCGGCATACGCCCGGACCAGGGTCAGCAGGCGGTCCCATTGGGCGTTGCCGCGGTCGCTTTTGTTCATGATCTCCACTTGTCCGAAGTGGATGGCCTCGAAGCCTAAGTCAATATAAGTTGCCGCCTGATAATAAAACCAAAGCTGCGTCTCCTGCCGGCTCACGTCCGGCACCTGGCCGCGGCCCATGGAGCGGCGCTGCCCGGCGGGATAAATCATCTCCTCGTAGCGGAAGCTCCGGTTTTCCACAGGCAGGCCGAAGGCGGTGAAGACCCAGTCGGGCACCGCGATCTGGCTGACGCGCGGGCCGACGACCTCGAACACGCAAGCCTCCAGGACCATCTCCGGATCGGCGGCAAGCGCCTTGGGAACCTGTTCCTTTGCCCGCTGGATATTGGACAGGAAGTTGTTCTCAGCGCCCCACAGGCAGAGGCTCCGCCCGGCGTACTTCACGCCGAGGGCCTTGAGCATGCGGATGTTGTCGTCCAGGTCGCCGCGGCCATTGAAAACGCCCTCCACGGAAATTGAGCGGGCGAGAAAGTTCTCCAGCACTTCCCGCGAGATGATTCGGTCGAACCGGTACTTGCCGGACGGGGCGGCGATTGGCATATCGGCGGCCGGCGCATACGACGCGAAAGGCAGACACGGCAGCAGCGGACAAATCCAAATCGCACAGCGCGCAGTTTGGACGGCAACGGAATAACGCATGTTTACAGTCCGAACCGGGCGAGAGCCGCTTCGCGCGCGGCCAGGTCCGGATCGGCCGGACCATTGCGCTGGGTATTGGCGTCGTTGATCGCCGCCACCCATTGCAGTACAAGGGACGAGGGACGATGGACGAATGACGGTGGAAGCGACGGGCCAACGGACGATGGGGGAGACGAAAACACGGCGTCAACAGCCCGATGCGAAGGGACGGCCGCCCCGGACGGACGCGCGGCGGTAGCGACCGCCGAGACAAGCGAAACCGCGGTTGCGGCTGGGGGCGAGGCGGGCGAGACGCTGGCGCCATCGCTAATGGAAGGCAAGGCGCCGGCGACACTGTTATCCGCAGGCGAGACGCCAACACCACTCGCGGTGGCCGAGGCGGCCTGC
This sequence comes from uncultured Planctomycetia bacterium, assembly GCA_963780045.1. Classification (GTDB taxonomy): domain Bacteria; phylum Planctomycetota; class Planctomycetia; order Pirellulales; family Thermoguttaceae; genus JANXQG01. The sequence goes on from CAVZZZ010000001.1 coordinate 2,091,308, forward strand.
ACCCCGCCGAACATGCCCGCGGCACCAGCACCGACGAACAGGCTCGAACCGTCGAGCAGAGAACCTGGGTTGGTTACGATCAGTGTCCCACCGGTCACCAGCGTGCCGCCGCTGTAGTTGTTTGTGCCGGAAAGCGTTACCGTGCCGCCGGTGTTTTTGGTCAGGCCGCCCGTTCCGGAGAGGTTGGCGCTGGCCGTGCCACTTTCGAATTGATATGCGGCGGCGGAGATGGGGCCGCTGAGGCTGCCGCCCGTATCGAGGGTCAGGATCCCACCGGTAGAAAAGACACCACTGGCGGCCACGACAAGCGAGCCGCCGGACACGTCAGTAGTAGTTGTCACCGAGAGAGTGGCCGCCGCGGCGACGCTTACTTGCCCGCCCTGGCTGATCAACAGGGAATTCGCGGCTTGAACGGAGGTCACTTGGACGATATAGGGCGTGTTGACGATCGCGTTGGCAGCGCTGTTGGGAAACGCTGGGCCCGAGCCCGACCAATGGGAGTCGGTCCAATTGCCGCTGGCGCCGTTCCAGGTCAGCGTTGTCAGGTCGACAACCGTCATGCTCCCCTGGCTTCCCGTAAACCCGGTCCCCCCGCTGTAAACCGCGATGATCGTGTTGTTGCCGGGCGACAAGCTGCTGACGGCCGCCGAAGTTGCCGTCCCGCCCGAGACGTTGACGGCCGTGCCAATCCGGTTGCCCTGGGCCACTGAACCGAGATAGAAGGAAACGGTCCCCACGCTGGGACTGCCCGCGATCATGGCCGTGAAAGTCGCGGCATTGCCCGGCGGAACGGGGCTGGCCGGTGACGACAGCAAGGCCGTATTCGTGTTCAGCGTCAGCGTCGCCGGGTTGGTGGGGGCCGTGCCCGCGCCATTGGTGAAGACCGCACGATACTCGTTGCCCCCTTGTGAGGCTGAACGCTATTGAAAGTCAATGTCGGCGAGGTTGCGCCGAAGACATTACTCCAGGCGCCGCCGTTCGTGCTAACTTGCCATTGAACGGTCGGCGCGGTGTTGCCGCTGGCGGCAGCCGTGAAGGTTGCCAAACCGCCGATGTTGACAGTCTGGCTCGACGGTTGTGTGGTCACGGCCGGCGCTGTAACGACCACGAGCGTCGAGGGGCCGCTCACAGCGGAGCCAAGGCTGTTGGTGAAGACGGCGTCAAAAACGTCTCCACTGAGGCTGGATGTCGCAGGTGTGATCGTTAGAGTGTCCGAAACGGGACTTCCCGAGGAATTGATCGTGGCGGTCCAACTGTATGTGCCGCCATTGGTCAAGTTCGAGAAACTGGCGCCGCCATTGGTGCTCATGCGCCACACTACCGACAGGTTGCCGCTTCCGCTGGTTTTCCCGGAGGCGGCGGCGGTAATCGTGGCATTGTTGTTCGCATTGACCGTTGTAGGGTTCGCCGGCTGAGACGTCACGCTGGGGTAGGATTGACCGTTGCTTCCAGTAAGGCTTAGAGCGGCCGCCGTGCTGGCGGCCGTGCCGGCGCTATTGGAGAATACCGCCCGATACAAATTGCCGTCGAGACCGGTGGTGCTGCTGATGGCAAGAGTCAACGTCGTGGCGCCGCTGTAGACGCCGCCATTGGTCAAATTGGCAAACGTCGCTCCGCCGTTCGTACTCACTTGCCATTGGACGGACTGCGCGGAATTGCCGCCAGCAGCGGCAAAGAAACTCGTCCCACTGCCGGAGGACACCGTTTTGTTCGCCGGCGAGATCGACACCGTGGGGACCGATGCCGGCTGATCGACGGCAAAGTTGTCGTAGTCCAAAGGGTGGGTCAGGGTTTCAGAGACGCTCGACCGGAAACCGGCATAAACGGCAGTCGCCGTACCCAAGTTGGTCAGGCCGCTGACGTTGTAGGCAACGGCTGCAAGGACGGTCCTCGGAGCACTGACGCCCGTTGGTCCATAATCGAGGACTGAGAACGTCCCTTGGAAACTGCCCGATGCTATTTCCTGGGTGGTGAAAATGAGCTGGAGCCAGTCATTCGTATTGACCGTGCCCGTAATCGCCGTGTTGTCGGCGGAGCTGACGCCGGCGCCGTTGTCTGATTGGAACTCGACCGTATTATTGCCAAGAATACGCGCTGAAATGAACGTGAAATTGGCATTGAAACCCGATGTGCTGGCCGAGATGAAGCCAATCTGCGGAAGTTTGTCGCCGCTGCCGGTGCCGCCCGGCACGGTGGCGAACAAGGAAACCGTATGGATTAACCCGTCCGACAGATTGAAGGTCGTGGGCATGTAGATTGCGGTCTGGTCGGTCGTGCTTGTGGACGCGACTCCGCCGCCGGCCGTACCGCCTGTCTGGTCGTCAAGTCCGGAAGTGGATCCCCACGTCAAGTTCGTGCCGGCCGGCCCGCCCGAGCTGTTCAAGGAGAACTGGGAAGTGAACGTGCTCGCGCCCGCGTTGAAATTGACGTAGGCCGTCGGTCCGATATAGAAACCACTGGAAACAGCCGAGGTCAGCGAGGCGTCGGTGGCGGTCAACGTATAGTTGCCGTCGTTGGCAATCGACAAACCGTTGAAGGTCGCCAGCCCATTGACGGCCTGGGCCGTGGCCGTCGTGCTGCCGCCCGTGAACGTGCCCGAGCTGAGCGTCAGCGTCACCATGGAGGAATCGCCGGTCACCGTGGAGCCGGCCGCATCCTGGACGGCCACGACGACAGCGGAGCCGAAGGCCGTGTTGTTTGCCGCGACAGCCGGCGGTTGCTGAACGAATCCAAGCGCCGTTGACGCGCCGTAATTAACATTGACGTAAACAATAGCGCTTGTCGAAGCATAATCGACGGAGTCGGTGGGCGTGAACGTGACGAACAGGGCTTGCTGCTGGCCGGCGCCGAGGATCGTTCCGAAGGGCGGATTGTAGGAGAACGTGCCGGGCACGTTGGCGGTGGCGTCCAATTGCGTCGTGCCAAGCGGAGTGCTGTCGGTGATGTTGGCGGGATTTGCCCAGGTTATGATCGTTGCGGTCTTGACGGTCAACGTGGCCGCGTTTGTGGTAATCGTGCCGGCGAGGTTGGTGAAAACCGCCTCGTAGCTGTAATTGTTTTGCGACGCGCTGACCCCGGTCAGGGTCAAGGTCGACGAGCTGGCGCCGATGATCGGAGTGAAGCCGGATCCGTTGTTGGCGTTGACATACCATTGCACACCGGGCACGGGAAAGCCGCTGGCCGCTGCCGTGAAAGTCGCCGTCGTCCCGGCGGTGGCAGTCTGATTCTGCGGTTGCGTCGTTACGCCGGGCGCCGTCGGGATGTTTAAGGTTGCGGCATTGGTTGTTGCGGTGCCGACGCCGACGGAATTGACGCTGACGGTGAAAACAGCCTGATATTCATTGTTGTTCATCGACGAATTCACGTTGGTCAACGTCAGGGTCGTCGACGTGGCGCCGCCGATGTTGCTGAAGCTCGCGCCGCCGTTGGTGCTCACTTGCCATTGCACCGTCGGCGCGGGGGAGCCGCTGGCGGCGGCGGTGAAGGTTGCCGTGCCTCCACCACTTACTACCTGGTTCGTCGGCTGCGTCGTCACAACGGGCAGCGCGACGACGGTGACCGGCCCGTAGCCGGGGTCGAGGTTGGGATTGGCGTCGGTGGTCCGGAGAATATAGCTGTCCGGCGTACTGATGACCAGGTTGTTGAACGTGGCAATTCCGTCAACGGCATTTACCGTGACCGAGTTCTGGCCGTTGGAAAAAGTGCCGTGAGTAAGCGTCAGCGTGACGGCTGAGGAGTCCCCGACGACAATATTGCCGTAAATGTCCTCGACGGCAACCTGGAAAGTGCCCATCGCGGACCCGGCCACGCCGTAGCTGGGCTGCGATAAGTAAGCCATTTTGGAGGGGGGTAGATCGACGGCGAAGTTATCAAAGCTCAGCGGAGTCGTGAATTCGCCGCCGGTCCCGGTGCGGAACCCGGCGTACATGCTTGCCCCTGTGCCGATCGTTGCCGTCAAGCCGGAGACGGTGGTCGACACCGGCGCAATGACGACGGTTGGGACTGCCGTGCCCGACGGGCCGTAATCCAAGAGCGACTCCGTCAGCGTGAAACTCCCAGAGGTAATCTCTTGCGCGGTGAAGACAAGCTGCAGCCAATCGCCCGTGGCGACGCCGGTCGGCACAATAGCGTTTCCGACCGTCGTGGCGCCGCTGCCGCCGTCGTCATACTGGAAATTGATCGAATCGTTTCCGTAAATGCGGGCGGAAATGAACGAGTAGCCGCCGTTGAACTCGGACGCGGAGGTGGTAGTGAACCCGAGCTGGTTGCGGTCGCCGGTGTTCAGCCCGCCTGCCGCGGTAAGGAACAGGGATATCGTATGAGGGTTGCCGTCGGACAAGTTGAAGGTCGAGGGAGTATAGACTGCGGTCTGGTCGCTCTGGACGGCGGCTATGCTGATGCCGCCGCCGGGGGTGGAATTCGTATTGTCGTCGACGCCCGCGGTCGCGCTCCAATTCATGCTGGCCGAGTAGTTATTCAAGTTCGTTGCGAATTGCGCGGTGAAATCCGTCGGCTCGTTGTTGAAGCTGACAAAAGCAGTCGATCCGATGGTGAAGCTGTTCGAAAGCGCCGAAGTCAGGCTGCCGTCGGTAGCGGTGAGGGTGTACGTGCCGTTATCCGCGATCGCCAGGCTGTTGAACACCGCGACGCCGTTGACAGCCTGCGCGGTGACCATCGTGGCGCCGCCGACCAACGTGCCGGCGCTGAGCGTCAGGGTGACGGTCGAGGAGTCGCCAGGCAGCGTCGTACCAGCGGAGTCCTCGACTGCGACCTCCACTGCGGGAGAAATGACCGCGCCGCTGGAGGCGGCGGTCGGCTGTTGGACGAATGCCACTTTCGCCGCCGCTCCGTAATCGACATTGATGTAAGCCGATGCGCCAACCGTGTTGTAATCGGTGGTGTCCGTCGGGGTGAAAAACACCCCCAGCGACTGGTGCTGACCAACCGGCAAAACGGTCGTGGCGGGCGGCGTGTAAACAAACGTCCCGGGCACATTGGCGGTGGCGTCAAGTTGCGTCGAACTCAATGCCGTGCCGTCAGCGATGTCGGGGGGATTGTTCCACGTGATCACGGGCGTCGCCGGATCGACGTCGACGTCCTGATCGGCGGTCACGGTCGCGTAGTCGACCGTGTTTGTCGGAGTGAACGTCAAACTCAAGTCGAAGTTGTCACCCGTTGGTGGAACCGTGCCAATGCCCGGAGTGTAAACGAAGGTCCCCGGAACGGTCACTCCGTTGATCGAGGCCGTGGCGTTGAGCTGCGCGGAACTGAGCGCCTGGCCGTAAAACATGTCGGTGTCCGGCCCAGTCCAGGTGATCAGCGGCGTGGCCTGGTCCTCATTGATAAACACCTCGGCGTTGGCCGAATCGTAATCCGCGGAATCCGTCGGCACAAAGGTGACAGACAACGGCTGGTTTTGGCCGACGGGCAACATCGTCCCCAGCGGCGGCGAATAGGTGAAGGTCCCAGGAAAATTCGCGAAGTTGGAAACGAACGCGTCCAACTGCGTGCCCGTCAACGCCGTGCCATAGACGAGATCGTCGGGAGTGGCCCAAACGAGCGTTGGCGTGGCCGGCCCAACGACGAAGTCGGCGATCGCCACGTTGCCGCTGGCAACCTTGACGATGATCGTGTGGCTGCCGTTGCCGCCGCCGACGCTGCTGGAGCTGAGCAGGGCGCTGGTGAAGACGGGGGCGATAATCGTAGTTGGGCTGTAGAGATTCACCTGGGCAGGGTCGCCGCCGTCGACAAAGATCTGCGCCGAACCGGCGGTCGGAGACTCGACGGCGTACAGCGTAATAAGCGTGCCCGTAAACGTAACCGTGGCGGTGTCGCCGCCGGTGCTGTCGCTCGTCACGGAGCCATCATAATTATTCGCCATGGACGTCGGCGATTGCGCCCAGGAGCCGGAATAAACGACCTGGGGAGTCGCGCCCGTGTTGTAGGCGTTGTCGTTGCCGATCGTCGTCAAGGCATGGGTCCCGATCGTGAACGAATTCGACGTGGCGGAAGGCAGTCCCGAATCGGAGGCGGTGAGGGTATATGATCCCGCCGCGGTGACGACGAGATTGTTGAAGCTGGCGACGCCATTGACGGCGGCCACGGTTGCGGTCGTCGCGCTGCCAAAAAACGTGCCGCCGTTTAGCGTCACCGTCACGTTGTCCGTATTCGAAGTTGCGATGTTGCCGAATCCGTCCTCCAGCGAGACGGCCACGGACGGGTTAACAGCCTCGCCGACGTAGGTGTTCTCGGGCTGCTGCGTAATGACGAGCTGCGACGCCACCGCCACGATATTGAAGGAGTTGGATTGGGCTTGTTGCAAGCCGCCGTCGGTGGCAACCAGCGTGTAGCTGCCGGTGGTGTCGATGGCCAGGTTGTTGAATGTGGCCACGCCATTCACGGCCTGGGCGGCGATGGTCGTACTGCCGTTGGCGAAAGACCCTTGAGACCCTTGATTGAAGGACAGGATCACGGTCGAGGTGTCCGAGGTGATCGTATTTCCGGCTTGGTCTTGGATGGCCACAGTGACAGCCGGGTTGACGTTGTCACCGGCCACGGTTTGCGTCGGCTGCTGCAAAAAGCCGAGCTTCGCGGAATCAGCGATGAAAAACGAACTCGAAGTTGTGGAGGTCAAGGCGCCGTCGGTCGCCGTCAGGGTGTACGTGCCGGAAGCCGAGATCACCAGATTGTTGACACCGCCTCCGAATGTCGCCACGCCGTTTGAGACGGTCGCGGTGGCTGTGTCGCCGCCGCCGGCGAAAGTGCCCCCGTTGAGCGTCAACTGGACCGTCGACGAGCTGTCGGCCGTGTAGGCGTTGCCGAACTGGTCCTCGACGCTCACGGTCACGGCGGGGCTCAGGGCAATGCCGGCGCTGCCGGTCGCCGGCGGCTCCTGGCTGAAAATCAGCTTCGACTCGGCCGGCGGCGGAATCGGCGTCGTTCTAGTAGCGCTGGCGGTGTCGGCGGCCGCATCGGTAATTGAGATGTCGTTGGAAACGGTCGTGGTTCCCGTGGGAATCAAGGCGTTCAAGTCGACCGAGAAGACCACCGACCCGCTGACGCCCGCGTTGAGATTGCCGACCGAGAACGTGTAGACCGAGCCGGCGCCGCCGCTGCCGGAGACCAGCGTCCATCCGGGCGTGCTGTTGGCGAGATCGGCCGTGGTGTTGGCCTGCACGGTTTCCGTGAGGACAACGCCCGTGGCGTTGACGCCCGTGCCGTTGACGATGCTGCCGGCGTTGTCGTAATTGATGGTGTAAGGGACTACGCCCATCGCCACCGGGACCACGTTGCCGTCGGTCATGGAAACGCTGAGGCTCGCGTGCGTCGTCGCCGGCGGCGTGATTTGCACGCGATCGATCGAGATGATATTGCTGGAGGCGTTGTTGAGGATTTTCAACGTGTGCGTGCCGGCGCCTAGGCCGGTCACGGTATAGACTAGCACGTTGCCGGCGCCCTGGCCGTTGGGCGAGCTGTTGGCCGGGTTCAAGACCACCGTCTTCATGCTGCCGCCGTCAACCGAGAAGGTCGCCGTTCCATAGCTCGTCAATTCGTTGGCGTAGACGCTGATCGCAGAGCCGGTGAATTGCAGAGTGGCGTAATCGCCCTGGGCGTTGTCGGTGCTGACGGTGCCGTCGAAAGTGCCCATCGTCGAGCTGCCGGTGATGTGCGTCCAGCCGGCGCCGACGTAATTGAAATGGTCCATGCCCGTGCCGGTGACCGAGTCGTCGACGATCGTATTGGCGGTCAATCCGAAGGCTTGAATGCGGTTGGTGCCGACGAAAACGTCGCCGTGCGAGACGGCGATGCTGTTGTACTTGCCATTCGGCACGTCCAATTCCTCGTAGGCGCTGCTCCAGATGGGCTGCAGCGTCAGCGCATTGACGGCGTAGAGCACCGACGATCCGTCTGAAAACGAAGTGGTGCCGTCGGTCCGCTGCTGGCCCTCGTCGACGATCCAGTCGATTTCGTTGGACGTTCCGTTGCCCGTGATGAGATTGGAGCCGGGATTGCTCATCACCGCCGTGTTCTGGGCGACGATCTGCAAGTAGGCGGGCTGTCCTGCGGAATGGACGACCTCGGTCTCGATTAGTGATGGCGCCTCGGGTGTGCTCGACCCCACGCCCGTCTTCGTGGCGCCTGCCCAAATAATGTATTGGTTGCCGTCGGGGCCGGTGAAACTTGCGGGGGTGTCGCGGGCCTTGGCCGTGTTGCCCGAAGCGCTCGATTCGTTGTAGGGCCCGAAGAGGGCCAGCGGCCCGTCTTGCGGCCCGACCGATTGCCCCTGGTTGTTTGTCGTCCAATAGGTACGGATTCCCGCGCTGCCTTGTTCATAGAGAGAGGCATCCTGGTCGGGCGACTCAGTCGGTGGCGGACGGGAGATGAGACTGGCCGGATACGACGCCGGACTGCCGTTCGGATTTGCGGTAGGATTGTTAAGCTCGTTTCCCGCGTCGACGAGGTAGCCGTTGCCCTGCTTGCCGCCGGTGGCCAACAGCTCGGTAGTCGTGGAACTTCCGGCGGGCAGGGTGACCAGTATCGGCGATCCGCCGCCCATGTCGCTGTCGATGGTGTCCTGGTTCTCGAAGTTCCAGGGGGTGTAAACGCCCGTCAGCACCAATGTTTGACCAGGCCCCCACTCCAAAACGGAATTGCCCCAGTCCCCCGGCGGATTGCCGGAATCGGGCGGAGAATCTCCCGTCGTCACAAAAACGTTGCCGTTGGCGTCGATTACCGGCCCGCCTGCCCCCCACATGCCGCCGTTGGCAATCACCTGGCTATTGTCAATGGCCGAGTAGGCGCTGACGATTGCCGGGGTCTGTCCGTTCAGCGTGCCGTTGCTCACGCCGGTCGCGACGGTGGTCATCCAACCGCCGTTGCTGGCGCCATAGCAAGCGAAGTCGACGTACAGTGTGCTGCGGTCGGCGCTCAGTTTCAAGGCGCCGCGCTGGTCTGCACCGCTGGATGAAAACGCCACCGCGACCTTGGTCAGGGCCGTTCCGCTGTTTGTGACCGTGCCGGAAGCACTGGCATCCGCGTACGTAAAGGTGTTGTTGCTCGTGTTGACGCCGGTAATCGTATAGGCGCCGTCGTAGCCGTTGCCGACGCCGGCGATCAACGCGGTCTGGCCGGCGGCGAACCCGCTGGCCGCGGTGGTCTGGATCGTAACGACGCCGGCCGACACCGTTGCGCTGGCGATCGAGTAGTTCGGGGAGGCCAGGTAGTTCTGGTTGATCGCGTCCAACAGCGATTGCGTGTAAATCAGCGGATAGCCGGCCACGAGACTTCCGTCGGACAGGTTGAGGGCGAAGACCTCGAAGTTGTTGCCGCCGTGGTTCGGATTGCTTGACGATGAGAGGTAGTCCGTCACCGACGCGGCTACGTAGAGACGGCCGCTCGCCAGGTCGATGACGGGCGTGCCCAAGACGCCGATGCTGTTGCCGTCGACGCCGGCATACGGGTTGCCTAGATGCGTCTTCCAGAGGATCGTTCCCGGAGCGATGCCGGTCGGCCCGTTGGTATCTTCCGCGGCGATGCAGTATACCGAGCCGCCGCCGGTGGCGGCGAACACAACCCCCAGCGTCTTTCCGAAGTAATTAGTGCTTTGAATGCCGTCGCCCGCATGGTTGGCAGCGTTTCCGTTGACGCCGTTGACGGCTTCCTGAATCAGAAGGCTGTCCATGCTGAGCGGCGTCGCGTAAACTGCTCCGTCCAGCACCGGCGACTGCCACACCTGGCCGAAACTAGAAGCGACGTTCGCGGGCGTAAGTTGCGTCTCGTTTTCCTCGAAGCCCGTGCCGGCGGCATCGCCGTGGAATACGGTTTGGTTCCCGTTGCCCGGCTGCTGACCGAGCACCACAGTTGAGAGGGTGAGCCGTTCTTCGAGACGTTCGATCCAGAGACGCCGGTAGCGTCGGACATCCGCTGGCTCGCGCGATTTTGCCCCCGCAAAGACTGAGCTAATTACCGATCGCCACAACATGAGTGCCTATCCCCAGGGAGAAATTGAGCGCACAAAAAATGGCGAGTGTGCTGGCCACCATTATATACCACTCGGAGTCCGAACGCTACTGTTAGATTGTTACCTTTGTCTGCGCCGTCGACCATCACAAAAAGCGCCGTACCCGCGACCAAGGCGAGCCGGCGCCGTTGCCGGCTCGGGCACCGCGGTCCCCCTCGGCGCCAGCCGACTAAAAATCGCCGCCGCTCCCTGACCGACGATCAAGCTCGATCCGTCGGCCAGGGAAATCGGCGATTGGCGAATCATCGTCCTTCCCCGGTTAGACTTCGCGGCAAGAGTTGCTGTTGAAATCGTCATTGATCAGGGAAAATCGAGCGCAACCCGCACACCGAAATTCCCTAAATGGGAATATGTCCCCAGAAATAAGGAGTCTCGGTAACGTTGCCCAGGATCCTCTTCCTCATTGAAGCAGAAAACGGTTGGCTTGTCTTGATTTACAACGGCTACATTTGTGATAGGAGTGCCAAACAAGCCATGAGAACTCCATAGTCGAAGGGATATTGATACCATCCGGAAGCTTTGTGCGGCAGGCAGAAGTTTCGCTACGATTCAAGGACTCGACGGTGATCGAGACTTGTGCGCGGGACGCAAAGATGCCCGGCTTCTACCAATCGGGCGAAGAATCCTGCGGCGGCTCCGTCAGCGAAATATCGCCGCTGCCTTCGCGGACGTGAACATAGTGTTCGCGGTACTTTCGCGGGGATTGGCCGAAATGCCGGCGGAATTCGCGTGCGAAGTGGCTTTGGTCGGCAAAACCGCAGTTGGCGGCCACGACCGACATCGGTTCATTGGTGTAGACCAACGCATGACTCGCCATCCGCAGCCGCAGCTTCCGAAGATATGCCTGCGGGGTATGGTGGAAACAACTCAAAAACTTCCGTTCGAACGACCGCAGAGACATGTGCGCAAGTCGTGCCAACTGTTCGTTGGCGATCGGCGCCTCGTGATGGTCGCGCATGAACGTCAGCACTGGAGCGAATTCGGAACCTCCTGTGCCGACTCCAGACGCGTCCAACGGCCGCGTAATGCCGGCCGTGCCGATGACCGTTCCGTCGTGGCCCACAAGGGGGACCTTGTTCGTCACGTGCCAGACGTTCGTACCATCCGGCAGGTGATTCATTTCGATGCGGTCGACGATGCGATTGCCGGCCAAAACATACTCGTCATCCAAAAGGTACTGGTCGGCTAGAAAGGCGGGAAACAAGTCGTGGTCCCTCTTGCCCAATATCCCGCCGCCCGCCGGGTCATCCGGCGAAAAAAGCAAGAACGTTGTTCGGTTTACCCAACAGATGCGGTGCTCGCGATCCTTCATCCAGGCGCGAACGTCGGGCAGCCGGTCGAAAAGCTCCGCCAACTGCAATAGCTGGGGTTCTTGCAGGATTTCCATGCACGCGAGTCCTGAGAGTTGAGGCTTGAGTCCTGAGTGTTTAGTCCTCAAGCCTCAAGCCTCAAGCCTCAAGCTTGTTTTCCGCCCGGCTCCTTCGAATAGTGCTCGCGGTACTCTCGGGGACTACGGCCGAAATAACGGCGAAACTCGCGGGAAAAGTGGCTCTGATCGGCGAATCCGCAGTTTGCCGCCACGACGGACAGCGGCCGGTTCGTATAGACCAACGCGTGACTTGCCATCCGCATCCTCATTTTTCGAATATATGCTTGCGGCGTAACGTGAAAGCAGGCCAGAAACTTCCTCTCGAAAGACCTTCTCGACATGTGTGCCAGGCGGGCCAGGTCGTCGTTGGTAATCGGCGAGTTGTGGTTGTCGCGCATGTAGGCAAGCACCGGCCCGAACGCGGTTGCGGGCAAGCCGACTGCTTCGGGCATGTCCAACGGCCGCGTGATGCCGGCCGTGCCGAAAATCTTTCCATCGCGCCCAAAAAGGGGAATCTTGTTCGTTACATGCCATGCGGTCGTCTGGTCCGGCAAGTGGCTCAATTCCACGCGGTCAATAAGGCGATTGCCCGCCAGCACATAATCGTCGTCCATTTGGAACTGGTCGGCCAGGTACGCGGGAAAAACATCGTGAACGGTTTTGCCCATCACTCCAGGGTTGTCGGGATCGCCGGGCGAATAGAGCAAGCGATACGTGCGATTGAGCCAACAAAAGCGGCCCTCGCGGTCTTTCACCCACGCGCGAACGTCGGGCAGGCGGTCGAAAAGCTCCGCCAACTGCAATAATTGCGGTTCCTGCCGAATTTCCATAGTTACGATTGCACGAGTTATGTTATCACATTTTTGTCTATTTGTCGCGTGACCCGCAAGGATGCAATCGGCACGGCGCGAGCAATGCCCGCCGTGGAAGGCCCTTCGAGCAAGCCCCCGCGCGGTAAGGGTTGAGATCCCCCCATCGCGTCGCTCTTGTTGGTGCCCTTGGATCGCGATAGAATAGACGTACTCAGCCCCGCCATTTGGGGGCTTCGTCTCTGTCTTCCAGACAGCTAACGGATCGTCGAATTGAGCATCCACGAACCGAGGCCGTTGCCCTCCCACAGCGCGGAGAAATCCGCTGCTGACGGTTCGCCGTTGCGCGAGCGCGTGCTCTCATTGCGTCTGCCGCAACATCACCATGCCCCGCGCGCCGGCGTGTCGGGCAAGGCGGCCTGGGCGCTGGTCGTTCTGCTCGTGGCCGCCGTCGCCGTGCTCGCCTATCTGCTGCTCAAGAAGAAGGAGTCGCCCGATGCGTCCGGCCCAGTCGTTCAAGAAAAAGCCTCCGGCGATGTACCAACCGCCTCGTCGGGCGAGATCGCGCTGGACTCCAAGGGCTATGTCATGCCCGTGCAGCGGATTCTCGTCAGCCCGCAGGTCAGCGGCCGGATCGTACAGCTAAACATCCTCGAGGGCCGCCGCGTGCGCAGCGGCGAAGTTTTGGCCGAGATCGAGGACGTCGATTACAAGGACGATCTGGCCCACGCAGAATCGGCAGTGGCCGCGACGAAGCAGCGGCTCGACGAGATCAAGGCCATGTATCCCAAGGAGCTCGGCCAGGCGAAGGCCCTTCTGGAACAGGCCAAGGCCGAAATGGCGCAGTTGAAAGCGGACTACGAGCGGAGCAAGGACCTCTATTTCCATCGCAAGGCCATCTCGCAGTTGGATTACGAGTTGGCACAGAGCAAATACCTTTCCGCCGATCAAAAGGTTGCTTCCTTGGATTGCGCCTTGGGCCTGTTGGAAAGTTCGCGGGGCAACCGCATCGCGGCCGCCGAGGCCGACATGGAGCAGTCCCGCGCCGACCGCGACAAGGCCCTTTTGCACCTGGACTGGTGCAAAGTCCTGCGCCGATCAGCGGCACGATCCTCAAGAAGAACGCCGAACTGGGCAATCTCGTCAACCCCATCGCCATGAACGGAAGTTTCAGCCTCTGCGACCTGGCCGACCTCTCCGACCTGGAGGTCGAGTTGATGATTCAGGAGCGCGACATCAGCAAGGTCTCCGTCGGACAAAAGTGCAAAGTTCGCACCGAGGCCTATCCCGAGCTCGTCTACAAGGGCGAGGTCTCGCGGCTGATGCCCGTCGCCGACCGTTCCAAAGCGGCGATTCCCGTGCGCGTCAAAGTGGACGTGCCCAAGGCCGAAGAAGGCGTCTACCTCAAGCCCGACATGATCGCCATCGTGTCGTTCTTAAATGGCCCGGCCGCCGCGGCGAAGTGACCGTCTGGCACCCCTGTAGCTTGCCTGGCAAGTCTTTTCCCGCCCCTTGACAATCTACTGGAAAACAAGTACGATTTGGCGAGTATTTACGCGCCGCGGAAGAATTGCGATGGAAATGATGCCCACGGATCGAGAGCTGGAAGCCCTGAAAATCCTCTGGAAACAGGGCGACGCGCCGGTGCGGGCAATCCTCGACCAGTTGAACGCCGCGGATTTGCAATCCGACAGTGGACGCGAGCCGCTGGCCTATACGACCGTGCTGAGCCTCCTGCAAGTGATGGAGCAAAAAGGGCTGGTCGGCCACCGCAAGCGCGGCAAAACGTACCATTATTTCGCCCGTATCGAGCGCGGGCCGACGTTTCGGAAATTGGCCGCAGGCTTCCTGAACAGGGTTTTTGAAGGGGCCGTCGACGAATACCTCGTTCACGCCCTGGAATCGGCGCGGCCCAGCGCCCAGGAAATCGAGCGCCTGGAACGGGCGGTGGCGGAGGCCAAGGCCCGGTCGAAGGACAAGCGGCAGAAACGGAAAGCACAGTAACGGAATAAGTTGAGTGGTTGGGGTGGCACGTTCCTGAGCTTCAAGCGAAGGGCGTGTTCGCCGTTCTGACACACCCTTGGTGTGAAGCTCAGGAGCGTGCCCCCCTCTCACCGAGGCGAATCCCATGAAACTATTGACCAGTTTGACCGCGTCGCATTTTATGGCGGCGCTCGCGGACTTTTACTTAGTCGCCGGGCTGTTGTTGATCGCCATTTGGCTCGCGTGCTGGTGGATTCGCCAACCGGCACGGCGCGTGGCAATCTATTGGATCGTGGCGGTCGAGTTGGTTTTCCTCGGCGTCGCGTGCGCACTGCCGAATTGGCCCCGATTTGCGATCTGGCGGGCGGAATCTCCGCGGGAGGCGGCTGACCGTGCGCCGGCCGGCAAGCAAGCGGGCGATAGACCCAACGAACCGCTTACCGGCCCGTCGGCGCCCCCCGGCAATAAAATCCTGCCGCGGCTGCCCTCGCCGTTTCCGCCGAATCGTCCTGTAGGCGCCGAGTCGGAGGCTGCTGCGGAGCCGTGCCGAGGGAGCTGCCATCCTCAAAACCACGTGAACCAGTCGCGGCGGCTGGTTCGGAGACCGGCCGCGAGTGGATCGATCGTCTTGCCATTGCGTATGTCTCATGCATGGCGATTATCGTGGCCTGGCTAGCTTGGGGCGCGATTGCCGCATGGCGGTCGTGCCGGTGCGCGTCGCTCGCGCCACAGTGCTTGCAGGACGAACTGGCGCAAATCGCAGCGGGAGGTCGTTTGCCACAGCTTTTGGTTTCCTCGCGGGTCAAGACGGCGGCCGCGCTGGGGCTGTTTCGGCCCGCGATCCTGCTGCCGGCCGCGCTGGTGGAGGAGTGTCCGCGCCCTGCGCTCTGCGCGGTGCTGCGGCACGAACGGGCACATATCCAAAGTGGCGACCTGTGGCTTTTGGCCCTTGGCCGCTTGCTGCTCGTCGTGCTTTTCGCCCATCCACTTTTCTGGTGGCTGCGGCGGGCGATCCGCCGGGACCAGGAATTGCTTGCCGACGCCGCGGCCGCCGGCGACCAGCGGCACGCCTACGCCGAAGAACTCCTGCAGCTCGTCCGCCGCACCTCCGGCCCCGCCGGGCTTTTCGGCGCCGTCGGCATTTGGGAAAACTCGTCGCAACTATCCAGGAGAATCGCCATGCTATTGCAAGACAGTTTTCGCGTCCAACCGCGGACAACCCCGCGGTGGCGGGTTTTTGCCATTTGCCTTTTCGCAATCGTTGCCTTTGGAATGTCCTTACTGACGCTTCGGCCCGGCCACGCTCTAGCTCAAGAACAAAAACCGGCAGTCAATCCGGCCAACGCACCGCGCACGAATAATCCCCGGTCCGGCGAGGCGAGGGCGCCGACCGCAAGCGATGCAATCAAGGCGGGGGAGGTGCGCCTGGAAAACAACGACCTCGACGGTGCAATCGGCGAATTCACCAAGGCCATCCAACGATCCGCACGATGCCCGAGGCTACTACTCTCGCGCCTGCGTCTACAAGCGGAAGCACGATGAAGCGAAAGCCGGCGCCGATCTTACGCAGGTCCTGTCCCTCGATCCGAAGCTCGCGAACACTTATTTCAATCGCGGCTGGGCATACGGCCGGAACCGCGAAATCGACCGCGCGATTGTCCTTTTGTCGCGCGAAGCGCCGTTCGATAAGGAAAACATTTACGCTGCGCGGTCTCACATCACCGAGAAGTAATTCTCCACCGCCATGTCGAGATAATCGTTGGTGATCTCCAGCGGGCAGTCTTTGTAGCTGCAATAGCTGCGGACTTGAAGAAGCAGGTCGCGGGGGTGGCAGTAGCGAAAGGGCCGCTTCTTCGCCATGTAGTGCCTCGCTACGAGATGCTCCAAGGCCGCCGGCCGCTCGGGAAAGCCCATCTTCGCGGCGAGGGAAAGAAACAGGGCCTTGAATTCATCGGCCGTGGGGTCGGACACTTCGATCTTGAAGGGAATCCGCCGCAGAAAGGCTTCGTCCACCAGGTCCCGCGGCTCCAGGTTGGTGGAAAAGATAATCAATAGGTCAAACGGAACTTGGACCTTGCGGCCGTTGGGCATGTTGAGAAAGTCGTGCCGCCGCTCCAAGGGGACGATCCAGCGGTTCAGCAGCTCCTGCACCGGCATCCGCTGCCGGCCAAAGTCGTCGATCACCAGCGTGCCGCAGTTGCCCTTGATTTGGATCGGTGACTCGCATATCCCCGTCGAACCGTTCATCGAAACTTCCAACGCCGACATCGTCAATTCGCCGCCGACGACGATCGTCGGCCGTCGCACGCGGACCCAGCGGCGGTCGATCTTCCGCTTGTCGTAAAGGCCCTCGTTGGCTTCCAGCGGCATTTCTTCGTGCCCAACCGGATCGTAGACCCGCATGATCTCGCCGTCGATGCCGATCGCGCGGGGAATCCAGATTTCCTGCCCGAAGGCCCGCGTCACCCGCTCGGCGATGCTCGTCTTGCCGTTGCCCGCCGCGCCGAAGAGAAACAGCCCGCGGCCGGAGTTTACGGCCGGGCCGAGGCGGTCCAACAGCCGCTCGTTGATGGAAAGGTCGCCGAACGCCTCGCGGAGGTGGGCGACCGTGGTCTGCTGGCAGGTGAGCGACTGGGCCTTGACGCTGGCGACGTAGTCGTCCAACGAAACGGGGGCCGAGCCGAAGTAGGTGCAATGGTTCCAGTAGCGCCTTGCCCGTTCGCGGCCCACGTCGGTGAGCTGGTAGACGAAGTCGTTCATCGTCGCGCCGCCCACGTACCCTAAGAGGCGGTCGTTCTTCAGGCTGCGGAGCAGCTCGTCGACCAGCAAAAACGGCAGCTTGAGCTGGTCGGCCACTTCGCGGCCGGTGGCTTCGCCGTGGGACATGAGGAACTTCAGCGCCAGTGACTCGACGAGATTATCGTTAAGGCCCGCCGCCTGGAACGATTGTGGCTCCTGGGGAACGAACCCTTCGGCCCGACCCTGCTTCGCGGGCGCCCCCGACCGTTGGCCAGTCGATGCCGGCGAAGCTTGCCGGCCGAAGCGTTCGAGGACCGATTCCAGAGACGGTTTGGCGTCAGCCGGCGACACGTGCGGCAGATGCGGGTCGGTCGGTGGCGACGCGGGCTGGCCGGCCGCATTTGCCAGCGCCTGAATGGCCGCGTCGATCAGTTCCGGCCTGCCTAGCCCCAGTGACGGCGCCGGCGAGGAGTTTTCCAGGGTTCGTGAAGTCATCGTGCGTAGAACGTGGCGGGCTCTCTTGGCGGCGAAGTTGCGGTGGAAGGTCGGAAGGCGTCCATGTAAACGCTACGTTTTTGCCCGGTCCCCGTCAAAACGCGAAGGCGTCCAAAGGGCGGTGCAAGACAAATGGCGGCTCGGAATTACGCCGATTTGCACGAATATGACGATTCCGTGGTCCGGGCGTCCAAATGCCCCCGGCGGCTTCGCGGCGTGTCATAGAGACCCGCAGAAAACGTGGCCGATCGGATTGACGACGAGGAAATAACGCCCCGGCGAGATTAGCACCAGCCTTGCCGTCAACAAATTCCTCGACACACAGGCGCTCGGCGGTTATAATGGTGGGCGACTGGGAAGATCGCGCAACTGGGGCGCCGATCGGTTTCGGGCCGAGGCGTTCTGTGGCCTCGTAAGGCGGTTCTATTCGCTCGTAAATCGCAAAAAAGGGAAGGTCTCATGGTCCAAAAATCTTTCGTAGCAACTCTGGGCAATCGGAACGTTTCCTCGCGGTGCGGCCGTTTCTTGCCGCTAGCGGTGGCTGCGCTTTGCGCCGCTGTGGCGGTGGCGGCAACGGGAAATCGCGCCATGGCACAGGCCTTGACGTGGGATGCTAGTGGGAGCGGCACGCCCACCGACGGCGCCGGCACGTGGAATACCACAGGCTTCAACTGGTACAATGGCGGCCCGACCGACGTGGCCTGGTCCAGCGGCGGGACGGCACAGTTCGGTGTCACCGCCGGCTCGACCGCCTCCACGGTCACGGTGAGCGGTTCGCCGACAATCGGCGGACTAACCTTCCAGAGCCAAGCCTACACGCTCAGCAGCGGCTCGCTCGCCTTGACGGGCCCGGTGCCCGTCACGGTCAACGCAAGCAGCGGCGGGACGATCGGCTCAACGTTCCTCACCGGCGCGGGCGGCCTGACCATGGCTGGCCCCGGCGTCCTCCAGTTGGGCACGGGCGCCGCGCTCGCGAGCAATTTCACGGGCAGCGTCGTGGTGTCGGGCGGCACGCTGGTTGCGAACGGCACCGCCAATTCCACCGATCCGACAGGCACGCCGCTGGGCAATACGCAGAATGCCAGCCGCACGATCACCGTCAACAGCGGCGGCGTCTTGCAGTTCGCCCAGGGCAACGAACTCGGCGGCGGCTCCAGCTTCATTAAAACGCCCTTGGTGATCAACAGCGGCGGCCTGGTAATCGGCACCGTTGTCAATAGCAACAACGTTCTGGGACCGGTCACGCTTAGCGGCGGCACGATTACGGGGACGTTCGGGGCCAATCCGGCCAACGACAACTACTTGACTTACCAATTCACGGCCGGGTCAGTGACGGTCAATACGGCTCCCTCGGTGCTCGCCACCTATCCGGCCGCGAGCCTGAGCAGCACCGGGTACGGTTACAACTTGGGAAACGGTACGAGCGCGATGGGGTTCTCAACGACCTTCAACGTAGCTTTCACGGGGACGGGCGGCACCGTCAGCAGCTATCCCGATCTCACTGTCGACGCGATCCTGGCCGATTCGCCGGGCTCGCATCAGTTCACCGGCGGGAGCAAAACCGCGGGGCTAGTGAAAATCGGCGCGGGGACGATGCTGCTCTTGGGCAGCGACAGCTACACGGGCACGACTACCGTCAACGGCGGCGTCTTGGAACTCGGCAACTCGGCAGCCATGTGGCTCAGCACTTTCAACTCCAACGGCACGGGTGCGCTCAGCTTCGGCACGCTGGCAAACGCGACCTTCGGAGGCCTTACCGGCGCGGGCACGCTCGCGCTGACCGATATCACGGGCTCCTTCCCGGTTGTCCTGACCGTCAGCAACAGCACGAATAACAGCACAACCTTCGCCGGCACGCTCAGCGACGCGGGGCTGAGCGGCGGCCTGACGAAGGCCGGCGGAGGCACGCTGACCATCAGCGGCAGCAATACCTACACCGGCGCGACGCAGATCAACACGGGTGCGCTGGCCCTGACGGGGTCGCTGGGCAATACCACGGTCACCGTCGGCGGTGGCGCGACGTTGACGGCCGGCAGCAACGCTTACCTCGGTGGCAGCGTCGTCGATAACGGCACATTTTCTGCCGGAGGCAATTCCGTCACGGGCGGCAGCGTGACCGTCAACAGCGTTTTCTCCGCCGGTGGTAGTGCCACGGTCAACGGCAGCGTGAACGTCAATAGCGGCGGCGTGTTTTCTTCCGGCGCTAATTCCGTCACCGCCGTCGGCGGCGGCATAAACGTCAATAGCGGCGGGGTGTTTTCTTCCGGCGGCAGTTCCACCGTCAACGGCAACGTGAACGTCAACAACGGCGGCACGTTTTCTTCAGGTCCCGGTACCTCCGTCAGCGGCAACGTGGCCGTCAGCGGCACTTTCTCCACCGGCGGTAATGCTGCCGTCAACGGCAACGTGAGCGTTAACAGCGGCGGCACGTTTGTTTCCGGCGCTAACTCGGTCATTGCCGTCGGCAGCGGCATAACGGTCAACGGTGGCGGGGCCTTTTCTTCCGGCGCTAGTTCCGCCGTCAACGCCAACGTGAACGTCGGGGGGGCGTTTTCCTCCGGCGCTAGTTCCGTCGTCAACGGCAACGTGAATGTCAATAGCGGCGGGGTGTTTTCCTCGGGTCCTGGTTCTTCCGTCAGCGGCAGCGTGGCCGTCAACAGCGGCGGCACGCTCAACGGCGGCAATTCCACCTTCAATGGCAGCGTAACCGTCAACGGCGGCGGCATCCTGGCCCTTGCGCTGGGCAACAGCGCCGCGCCGCTGACGGCCAACAGCGGACTGGGCCTCGGCAGCACCGCCGGCGGCTACAGCGCCGGAAACTACGCCACGCTGAACTACGTCTTCGGCGGTAGCGGAATCCAGCCCGTCAGCCTTGGCGGCAGCGCCCTGACGCTCAACTCGGGCGGGGCCTACGTCGACGTAACCGGTCTGGCGAGCCTCGGCAACTACAGCCTGATGACCTTCAGCTCGACCAACGGAACCGGCCAGTTCTCCCTCAGTCCGACCGTTGCCAACCAGACGACAGCGACGGTCGGCCGAGACTTTTACACCCTGCAGTACCATGCAAACTCGCTGCAACTCTCCGTCACCGGTGCTTCAAACCCCGCCGTCGCCTATTTCTACGGCGCGGTGAGCAGCATTTGGAGCGACCTCTCCAATTCGACGAGCTGCAACTGGTCGCTGGACTATAACGCGACGCAGGATGCCGGCAACATCCCCGGCTTGGCCACCGACGTGATCTTCTCGGCCGCCACGCAAAGCGGCAATAACGTCGCAACCACCCTGGGGGCCAACTTCATCATCAACAGCCTGAACGTCAACGCCGCGCCGGCCAGCACGACGATCGGCAACCCCGGCGACTCGACGACGCTCACGATCAACGCCCTGGCCGACAGCAACACCAATTCCAGCGGCTATGCGGGCAATCCGGCCGGCAACGGCATCTCCGTCGCCGCCACCGCCGGACCCCTCACGATCAACGTCCCGGTCGTGCTGGGCAACAGCCAGACCTGGACAAACAGTTCCACCGGCGCGTTGACCCTCAACGGCAATATTCAGGGCACGGCCGCCACAGGCGCCACCCAGACGCTCACCCTCTCCGACAGCGGCGGCGGCACCACGATCGGGGCCGCGATCGCCAACGGCACCGGAGGCGGGACCCTGTCACTCGTGGTCAACAACGCCAGTTCAAGCGTCACGCAGCTCTACGGCGCGAACACCTACTCGGGCACGACGACCGTCGAAAACGGCACCTTGGCCCTAGGCAACACGGCCGCCTTGCAAAACAGCACTTTCGACGCCAGCGGCGCGGGAACGCTCAGCTTCGGGACGCTTTCCAGCGCGGTTTTCGGCGGCCTGCAAGGCGCAGCCACGAGCACGCTCGTGCTGGCCAATTCCAATTCATTCCCGATTACGCTGGCCGTCGGCAACAACAACAGCAGCACGACCTTCTCCGGCGCGCTCAACGACAACGGCGCGGGGAGCAGCCTTGCCATGGTCGGTACGGGCACGTTGACCCTCGCCGGCAATAACAACTATAACGGCGCAACGCTCATTAGCGCAGGCGCGCTTTCGATCACAGGCACCGGCAGCCTGTCCAGCAGCACATCGGCGGTAGCCGTCGGCACGACCCCAGGCAGCCCGGCCGCGCTGGTCTTCGGCCCCGCTTCGGTAACCAATCTGAACAACTCCTCGGCTCCGCTCACGGTCGCCTATGGCTCTATCGTAACGGTCCCGGCCGGCGCGTCGTTCACCACGAACGGTTTTGTAAAGCTCGGCAGCCTCGCCGCCGGATCATCGGGGACCTTCAACCAATCGGGCGGCACGGTATCGATCAACGGCGTCGATTCCGCGAACGGCAGTCGTTCCCTGACCATCGGCGAGTTTTCGGCGGAAACGAGCACGTACAATCTTTCGGGCGGTTCGCTGAGCGTTCCCAACGGAGTCGTCTACCTGGCCTGGGCGGGCAACGGCAATCTGAACATCACTGGCGGTACGGCATCATTCGGAAAGGTCTCCTGCGGGATCACCACGAATACGTGCGTAAGCACGCTGGAACTTACCGGCGGCGGAGCACTGTATATTGGTTCCGGCGGCTTGGTTCAAGGATCGAACGACACTCCCCAGATCAACTTGGACAACGGCACGCTAGGCGCAACTGCGCCCTGGTCGTCTGCGGTCCCCTTGACGCTAACTTACACCGGCGGCACGAACTTCGATACCACCGGCGGCAACATCACCTTGACCGGCGCGATTTCCGGCAGCGGCGGCATGACGGTAGTCGGCGGGAACACGCTTGTGCTGGGCAGCGCCGGCGCCACGCTGTCGAACAGTTTTTCGGGCAACATCGTGGTGTCCAACAGCAGCACGCTGGAAGTGAACGGGACCGCCAACAGCACAAACCCGACGGCCACTCCGCTGGGCGATGCGCAGCTCGCCAACCGCGCGATCATCGTCAACAACGGCAGCGTCCTGCAGTTTACTCAGGGCAATGTTCTCGGCGGCGGCGGCAGCACGATCGTCACGCCCTTGGTAATCAATAACGGCGGCCTGGTTAACGACACCGCCAACAACGGCACCGGCAACAACGTGTTGGGACCGGTCACGCTCAGCGGCGGGACGCTGGCGGGCGGCAGCGGCGGCGCAAGCGGCAAATACTTGACTTACCAGCTAACCGCGGGATCGGTGACGGTCAACACGGCCCCCTCGCTGATGGTGATCAACGGCTCGACCAACCCCGGCTTCAACATGGGTCAGGTGGGCTTGCAGACGACCACCTTCAACGTCGGCCTGACCGGTACGGGCGGCACCGTCAGCAGCTATCCTGATCTCACGGTCGAGGCGAACCTGGGCGATCTGCCGCAGGCCGTTCAGGTACTCGGGCAGTCCCGCGTTTTCAGCCACGCTGCTGAAGATCGGGCTCGGCACATTGTTCCTTGGGGCCAGCGACAGCTACTCGGGCGGCACCATCGTCAACGCCGGCGTGCTCCAGTTAGGCAACCAGTACGCACTCGGCAGCGGCACCCTGGCCGCCAACGGCGGCACGCTGGACCTCGCCGGCTACAGCGTGATCGTCCCCAGTTTCAGCGGGGCGTCGGGCACTGTCACCAGCAGCAGCGGAGTGGCCGCGCTTGCAGTGAACCAATCCAACATCACGACCTTCAGCGGCACGCTCACCGATGGCTCGGGCCAGTTGGCGCTTGCCACGTCCGGCGCGGGCGAGTTGATCTTGAGCGGCACGAACAGCTACAGCGGCGGCACGTACGTGACCGGCGGCACATTGGCAACGGCCCCGGGCGGCGACCAGGCGATCGAGTCTGGGACGAACCTCTACGTCGGCAACCCTGGGGAATTGGCATCGTTGGGCGTGACGCCGCCCTTCCAGTTTGGGCCTGTCGTTGGCGCTGGCGCCCCGGCTGCTACGGGCGTCACCCCGGTGCCGGAGCCGGGCTCGCTGCTGCTTGCGTTGGCCGGATTGGCTGCGGGACTGGGCGCGTCGCGCGCGAAGACGTTGAGACGACGGGCGGCTACAGCACGCCCTTCGTGCTTGGCACGCCGGTGATGCGCAGCGTCTGGCTCAAGGGCCATGCGAAGGGCTCGTGCGGCAGATTTGAATATGCCCTCGGCAATGTGATGGGCGTTGCGGCCATAGGGAACGAGGATGTGCAAATTGGCCAGCGCGTTCATCGCGAACGCATGCCAGAAGTCAGCCACCAGCTCACTTGGGAATTCGCCGATTTTCTCCGCGGGGAATTCGGCCTGAAAGACGAAGTAGGGCCGCCCGCCGAGGTCGATCGCGCAGGTGGCGAGCGTTTCGTCCATAGGCAGAGTAAAGTGCCCGTAGCGGCGGATGCCGGCCCGGTCGCCCAGCGCCTGTCGCACGGCCAGCCCCAGACAAATGCCGGTGTCCTCAACGGTGTGGTGTTGATCGACGTGCAGGTCGCCGCGGCCCTCGATCTTCAAATCCAGCGCCGCGTGCTTGGTCAAAAGCGTCAGCATGTGGTCGAGGAATCCGACGCCGCTGGCGATCTCCGCGCGGCCGCTGCCGTCGAGGTCGATCTCCAGGCGGATTTCGGTCTCCGCGGTTTTGCGTTGAATGGTGGCCGTGCGTGTCATGTCGCAACCGATAGTTCGCTTAGCGCTTCCAAACAGGTGTCAACCTCCTCGTCGGCGCCGACGCTGATCCGCAGCCCGTCGCCCCAGCGGGGATAGTGCATGTATCGGACGAGTATCTTGCGGCGTTTGAGTTCTTCGTACATCGGCCGCACGGCACGGCTGCCATGCGTCGCCCAGACAAAGTTAGCTTGTGAATCGGGCACGTTAAACCCTAAATCCCCCAAAGCCGTCGTCAGCCGCGCTCGCGTCGTCAAAATCTTCGCCCGATTGGCGGCGAGCCACTTCCGGTCGCCGATCGCGGCGGCCGCTCCGGCAATTGAAAGAGCGTCGCAATTGTAAGAATCCTTGACCTTGACGAATTCCTCGATCAAATGCGGCTGCGCGACAAGATATCCGAACCGCAGACCGGCCAGGGCGAACGACTTGCTCAGCGACCGCGAGACCATGATTCGCTCGTTCCGGGCTACTAGGTCCATGCAGTTCGTGTCGGCAAAATCGGCGTATGCCTCATCGACCAAGAGCAGACAGGGCAGCGCTTCCGCCAGTTCCAGCACGCGTGCCGGCGGAACGACCGTGCCGGAGGGACTGTTGGGATTGGCCAAAAACGCCAGCCGCAGATCATCGCGGCCTTTGGAAAAGGCGTCCGGCAGTGACCAATCGGGTTGGAAACAGATCTCTTCGCAGCGGCCGCCTTGCAGCTCCGCCAGCGTGCGGTAGAGGATGTAGCTGGGATAGGGCGTCCGCAGGAGTTCTCCCTCGCCCACCAGCCGCGGGTAACGATCGTCAAGATGTCGTCGCTGCCGTTTCCGGCGAGGATCCAATCCGGCGGCACGCCCAGTGTTTCGCTTGCCGCGCGGCGAAAGGCGCCGGCCATCGGATCTGGGTACTTCCGCAGCCCGCGCTTGAGAACCTCGTTTACGGCCGCTGCTACCGTCGGCGATGGCGGATAGGGATTCTCATTCGTGTTGAGCTTGACGAAGCCCTCCTCCTGCGGCTGCTCGCCTGGCACGTAGCCGGACATCGACTCGATGTTGGTGCGGAAGTAGGTCATGGTGTATCGTTCATCCTAATCTCTACGCTCGCCTTGTGCCGCCGTCAGCCCTTCCTTGGCCGCCATGACCTGCACGTCCGGGGCCAGTTGCATGAGCCCGTGGCGGGTGAAGTGCAACACGCTGCCGGCGCGGAGGAAGTCGTTGCTGGAAAGCCCGCTGGCGAACCGCGCGGTGCCGCTAGTGGGCAATACGTGCGACGGGCCGGCTGCGTAGTCGCCCAAAGCAACCGGCGAGAAGTTGCCGAGGAAAACGGCCCCCGCGTGCGGGATTCGCTCAGCCATCGCTTCGGCGTCCACAGTTGCAATGTGCAAGTGTTCGGGGGCGATCTCGTCCGCCAAGGCGCAATGCCTCTTCGGCGTCGCGAGCGAGGATCACCGCGCCGAATTCCTCCAAGCTCTGCCGGGCCAGCTCGCCCCGCTCAAGTCGGGCCAACTGCCGCTCAAGCTCCGCGACCGCGGCGTCCAGCACACTCTCGTCCCAGCCGATCAGGATGCTCGCCCCAGGCGCATGTTCGGCCTGGGCGATCAGGTCCAGTGCCGTGTAATCGGCCCGCGCGGAGCGGTCCACGATCACCACGACCTCGCTGGGGCCGGCGATGGAGTCGATATCGACCTCGCCGTAGACGTGTTTCTTCGCCAGGGCGACGAAAAGATTGCCCGGCCCGACGATTTTATCCACCCGCCGCAGGCCTTCGACTCCATACGCCAGCGCCGCCACGCCTTGGCGCCGCCGACTCGGTAGACCTCTTCGATTCCCAGCTCGCAGCAGGTGGCCAGGATGTCCGGATTGTAGGCCCCGAACTTCGTGGGCGGGGCGACCAGGGCCAGTTCCTTGACGCCCGCCACCTGCGCCGGCACAGCGGTCATGAGCACGGTGGACGGGTACGCGGCCGCGCCGCCGGGCACGCAGATTCCTACACGGTCCAGCGGCCGGTAGCGCTCGATCAGGTATCCGCCCGGCACGTCCACGCGGACGTCCTCGTGGAGGATCGCTTCCTGGAAGCTGGCGATCCGTTCGCGGATGCTGCGAATCGCCTCGAGGAACCGTCGGTCGGCCTGGGCGTGGGCTGCGCAGATCTCGTCTGGAGGCACGCGGATCGATTCCGCCGTAAGCTCCGCTCGATCAATGCGAGCCGAGTAATCCAGCACTGCCGGCAGGCCGCGAGTCTTCACGTCGCGGCAAATTCGCTGCACGACGTCCACCGGCGCAAGCGGCTCGCCAAAAACCTCGATCGTCCGCCGCCGCCCCGCCTCGCTGACGACGTTCCCGTCCGGGCTAAGCCGCCGGCGCAGCCCCGCCATTTCAGCGCGGATGTCGTCTCGGCGGCTATCAATGCGGCGGATGGATAGCATAACTATGCCTTCTCCGCCGCGGGCAAGTAAACCGTCCGCTGGCCATCGCCCGGCAGGCGCGGCGGAACGGGCAGAAGGATCGTGAAGCGCGTGCCGCGGCCCGGCTCGCTCTGCACGGCGATGTGGCCGCCGTGGGCCTCGATAATCTTCCGCGCGGTCGGCAGCCCCAAGCCCGTGCCGTTACGCTTCGTCGAATAAAAAGCGTCGAAGGCGTGGGCCTGCGTCTCCTCGTCCATGCCGCGGCCGGTATCGATCAGGTCCAACGCCACGCCGTGACCCGCATTGTACGTGCGGACGACCAACTGCCCGCCGTCGGGCATCGCCTGCTGCGAGTTCAGCACCAGGTTCAGCAAGGCTCCGTGAAAGCTCTCGCGGTCCAAAAGCACGGTAGCCAAGTCGCTGGAAAGATAGTCCACAATCTCGATCCTGCCCTCCGCGGCCTTGGGGCGGAAAAAGTCCAACACCTGGCGGACCTGCGTGCTTAAGTCGCTTGGCTCCAGTTTAAGCCGTCGCACCTTGGCGAAATTGAGGAAGCCGTCCAGCAAGTCCTGCAACCGCTGGCATTCCCGCTCCACCAGCTCGATCTTTCGCATCGCGCGGCGTTCGCGCGGACCGTCGCTCTCGCGAAAGTCCTCGGCCAGAAGCTCCATATTCAGCCGGATCGTGGAGAGCGGATTCTTGATCTCGTGCGCCAGACCGCCCGCCAAGCGCGCGATCTCCGTGTATTGATCGACCAGGCGCTGATTGACGGCATCCGCGGACATGGAATCAATTTTGGAGACTGTGATTAACGATGTTGCCGGCCGGAACAAGCGCAGCGCAGTTCCGGCAACAACTCGTGTCATCAGCGGCATTGCCGGAACTGCGCAAGCTCCTTCCGGCCTACGCTTGCCTCGTAGATTTCAGATCTCAAATCTCGGATTTGAAATTCGATTGCTCAGTTGCGATCCCGGTCGCGCCGCGGCCGTTGCCGCCGCGGCGGCCGTACTCGCGGTCCCGGCCGCCCCGCTCGCCGCCGCCGTCGCGATCGCGCGGCGGACGTTCGCCGCCGCCGGCCAGCACCTTGTCGTCAGCGATGCCCAACTCCTTCAAGGCGGCCTTGCGGCTTAGCTTCACGCGGTCCTGGTCGTCGATGAGGATGACCTTTACGGGCATCTCGTCGCCCACCTTGCAAATCTCGCCCACCGTGGAGACATAGCCATCGGCCAGTTCACTGATGTGGCACAGTCCGTCCTTGCCGGGCAAGATTTCCACAAACGCGCCGAAATCCTTGATGCTGGCGACGCGGCCGGTGTAGATGCGGCCCATCTCGACCGTGGCCGTGAGGGCCTCGATCCGCCGCATGGCTTCCTCCGCGCCCTCCATGCCGCTGGATGCCACGACAACCGTGCCGTCGTCATCGACCTCGATGGATGCCCCAGTCGCCTCCTGGATCGCGCGGATCGTCTTGCCGCCCGGGCCGATCAGCAGCCCGATCTTCTCCGGGTCGATCGTCGTCCGCAGCAGCCGCGGCGCGGAAGGCGCGATCTCCGGACGCGGCCGGGAAATCGCCGTCAACATCTTCCGCAGGATTTCAATCCGCGCCTCGCGGGCCTGGGCCAGAGTGGCCGTCACGATCTCCTGGCTGATGCCGTTGATCTTCAGGTCCAACTGGATGCCGGTGATGCCGTTCTGCGTGCCGGCCACCTTGAAATCCATGTCGCCGTAATGGTCCTCGTCACCGATGATGTCCGTCAGCAGCGTCCAGCGGTCGGTCTCCTTGACCAGACCGATGGAAATGCCCGCCACCGGATTACTGATCGGCACGCCGGCGGCCATCAGGCCCAGCGTCGAGCCGCAGACCGTGGCCATCGAGCTGGAGCCGTTGGATTCCAGAATGTCGGAAATGATGCGGATCGTATAAGGAAAATCCTCGCCGGCGGGCAGCACGGGCTTGACACTCCGCTCGGCCAGCGCACCGTGGCCGATCTCGCGGCGGCCGGGACCGCGGATGGGCCGCACCTCGCCCACCGAAAACGACGGGAAATAGTAGTGCAGCATGAACTTCTGAGTGTATTCGTCCAACAGCCCGTCGACGCGCTGCTCGTCCCTGCCGGTGCCGAGCGTGACCGTGACCAGCGCCTGCGTCTCGCCGCGCTGGAAGACGGCCGAGCCGTGTACGCGGGGCAGCACGTCGACCGCGCAGTCGATCGCCCGCAGCGTCTTGCCGTCGCGGCCGTCGGGACGCGTGCCGGAAAGGATCTGCTCGCGGACCGCCGCGGACACCAACGATTGCCACGCTGCGGAGAACTTTTCTTCCTTGGCTTTATTGGCGGCTTCATCGAGCGCGCGCCGTCAGGCGGCAGCAAATCGGCCTTCACCCGCTCCTTCAGCGCGCTGACGGCCTCTGCCCGCGCCTGCTTGCCTTCGGTCCGCTTGGCCTGCTTGAGCTCCTCGAAATACTTGCCTCGGATCATCTCGATGAACGGATTCGCTTCCGGCGGCGGATACGTCGCCTTGACTGACGTTCACCTTCTGGGCCAGCTCGATCTGCAGGTCGCAAATCTCGCGGACGTATTCGTGGGCCTTGGCGATCGCCTCGGCCATCAGGCTTTCGGGCATTTCGCGGGCGAAGCCTTCGATCATCAGGATCGCGTCCTTGCTGCCGGAGATGATCAGATCCAGGTCGCTCTCCTCCAGGTCGTCGTGCGTGGGGAAAGGGACGAACTCGCCGTTGAAATAAGCCAGCCGCACGGCTCCCAGCGGCCCTTGGAAGGGCAGCGGCGAGATCGTCAGCGCGGCGGAGCCACCGTTCATTGCCAGCACGTCGCCGTCGTTCTGCTTGTCGGAGGCGAGCACGAAACTCTGGACCTGGACCTCGTCGTGAAACCACTCGGGGAACTGCGGACGGATCGGCCGGTCCATGAGCCGAGCTGTGAGAATCTCCTTGGTGGTCGGGCGGCCTTCGCGCTTCGAGAAGCCGCCGGGGAACTTGCCCGCCGCGGCCACGCGCTCGCGGTAGTCGCAGGTCAGCGGAAAGAAATCGGTGCCGGGCCGCGGAGGGCCGGTGGCCGCCGCCACCAAGACGACCGTTTCACCATACTGGACTAGACAACTGCCGGCCGCCTGTTTGGCCAATTCGCCGGTCTCGATGGAAAGAACTTGTGCTCCAATCTTCCGTTCAACTCGAACTTTCAACTTACTCCTACCTTTACTGCTTGGGGAAGAGTCCCGGAGCAAGTTTTCAGTGTTCAGTTTTCAGTGTTCAGTGCTCAGCGGTTGCCACCCAACTGAAAACTGAACACTGAAAACTCCAATCTCACTTGCGGATTTCCAGGCGGCGGATCACGTCGAGATAGCGCCGGGGATCGACCTTCTTGAGATAATCCAGCAGCCGCCGCCGACGGCTGACCAGCATCAAGAGGCCGCGTCGGCACGCGTAGTCCTTCTTGTGCTCGCGCAAATGCTCGGTCAGCCCATTGATGCGGGTCGTCACAAGCGCGACTTGGACTTCGGGCGAGCCGGTATCGTCCTGCTTCCGCCGAAAGCTCCCGATCAATTCCTGTTTCCGCTCTTTGGTTATGGTCATCTGCTACTGCGACGCTCCATTGGGCCGGCATGCCACCGATCGTGGACAAGCGCCGGCCTCCTACCGCTCTTACTGAGACTCTTCCAGTCTATGTTTTCTGTAACAACTACAAGTGGGCCAGTCTAACATTCTTGGCATCGCTTGCAATGGGGGGGTGGGATGTGAAAAACAGTTCTATTCTCGTCACCGCGCCGCCGACAGCACGACTTGGCGCCGCAACCATCTTTGCCGGGTCGGTAATGCGTGCTGTGGGGCACGTCCTAACCTCTTGCGGCATAAGACTTTGCGATTTGGCACATCATGGGTTAAGATAGGCGATCTCGGCGCGTGTGGGGGCGGCTACTAAAGATCGGTATGGCACGTTTTCGGGATTGGGGGATTTGGGGATTTGGCCGTGCGTGTCGGGCCGGCTAACGAAAACCGGTATGGCACAACACGCCGGGCAAGTAATAAACCACGGATTGCCGCGGATAAAGTCATGGTCACAAGACCCTTCGGGCAGTTGCTGTATCCGCGTTCTCCGCGAAATCCACGGTTCACCTCGCTTTGCCGACGTAGCGCAGCGTCCAAGCTTTCGACTTCCCCGACCTGAGTTGCCGCCGGGGACTCGATTCGCAGCCCGCAAGGCTTGTCGTTGTCGCGGTTTGTCACGCTTTTGCGGCCGCATTTTCTGGCTTGATGCTCCGTCCCTCGTGTTTTCGGTTCTGGTGCAGTTTGTTGACAGGTGACGCAAGTCGTTGACAGAACGGGGTTTAGCAGTCCTGCCGCCGGTCCGCTGCACCGCCCCCAGCTCGTAGGGATGGCGCAAAAGGGCTTTGGAGTGCGGGTGCTTGCTCCCGCTATTTATTACGGTCTAGTCCTCGCATGCGGCGAACGTAAAGATCCGCCGGGCAAGCCGGCGGCATTCGCTCGCGTCGGAGAAATTGCCGACAAGTTTTGCACCAATCGAGGAACAGAAGGCGATGAAATTCTTCTTTGGTTTTGCCCGGCAATTCGCGGCAAAACGCAAGAAAATGAAAGCCGCAAACGAGATTTCATTGACGGTTTTGCAAGCAGCCTTATAATCGACTTTAGCCAGTGCGGGAGATGAGGCCGGCAGGGGCCGTAACAAGTCCTTGCAAAACCGCCCGCGACGAACTCGACACGCAAGTGTCGAGGAAGCGCGCGGGATGGCGCCGCTTCGAGGTTCGGGCTAAACCTCCGAAAAGCGAGGCGGACGTCGAACGAGCCGAGCCGAAAGGCGCAGCGAGTTAGCGTAGGCCCAATATCCCGAGGAAAATAGGCAAGCGGGTCGCCCTCAAAAAGCGCCTGCAAAGCCGTCCGCGATAAAGACGGCGCCACAGCACTACGGTGCCACAAGCGCCGGCAAGAGACCGCGGGATGTGCGGCCGCTTTGGTATTTGGTGTAAAAGCTGATAATCAGGCGGACGTTGGACGAGCAAAAGCCGAAAGGCTCAAGCGAGTCACCGTAGGCTAAGATTCCAGACATTGGCGGCCGGCCGGCGTTCATTCGCCGGCCGGCTTTTTTTATGGCCAAAACTATCGCCACGGGCCGCTTTGCCTGACAATCGGTTTGTCTTGACAGCCGAGTTGGCCGGTCATTCGCGTGTACATTACGCGTAAAACGCCGGTAAAATGAAGTAAACCGCGGATTTCGCAGATGAACGCGGATGTTTTCAGGCGATTCCCAACGACGGCGCAAGCGTTGACCTATCCGCGAAAATCCGTGTAATCCGCGGTTCGTTCCTTCAGACGGTTGAACGGTTACGCTTATGCAAAGGCGGAGCGGCGAACACGGGGATGTCGGCAGTGCGGGCGGTTTCCATACGACGCACTGGAGCCTGGTGCTCCGCGCCGGTAACAAGGAAGACGCCGAGGCCGATTCGGCGCTGGCGGCGCTTTGCGAGCGCTATTGGTATCCGCTCTATGTTTACGTCCGCAGGCACGTTGCCGACATTCACGCGGCGCAAGACCCGACGCAGGAGTTCTTCGCCCGACTGCTGGAAAAGAACGTGGTGGCGCACGCCTCGCCGCAGCGGGGCCGCTTTCGCAGCTTCCTGCTGGCCGCGATCAAGCATTTCATGGCCAACCAGCGGGACCGCGCCGGGCCGTGAAGCGCGGCGGCGGGGCCCGGCGGCTGTCGCTGGATTTTGATTGCGGCGAATCGCGGCTGCAAATGGAACCGGCGCACCACCTGACGCCCGAACGCCTCTTCGAGCAGCAATGGGTGCTGACCCTGCTGGACCTGGTCATGCGGCGGCTGCAAGAGGAATACGCGGCGTCGGGCAAGGCGGCGCAGTTCGAGCGCTTGAAGGGAGTTTTGACGGGCGATCGCGAGGGGCTAGGCTACGCGGCGTTGGGCGAGGAATTGGGCATGTCGGAAGAAACCGCGCGGCAGGCCGCCGGCCGGCTCCGCAAGCGCTACCGCGAATTGCTCCGCGCCGAGGTAGCGCACACGCTGTCCGAACCGGCCGACATCGACGACGAAATCCGCAGCCTCTTCGCCGTGCTTAGCAATTAGCTCCGCTCGCCTGTAGTTCCAATTGGGTGGCACGTCCTGAGCTTCAGGCGAAGGGCGTGTTTCCTGAATTCCCACGCCCTTCGCTTAAGCTCAGAGCGTGCCACCCTGGCTGCCAAATTGTTCGAATCAATACGTTACGATGCTAGCGAGTCGAGGGCTGTGCGGCGGCGGGTGTTTCTTCTGGCTTGACGGTCATTCCGGCCGTGACCTTGGAAAAATGATCGAGAAGCACGCGGTCGTCGCCGCTGAGTCCCTTGGTCACTACGCGGAGGCCGTCGTCCTGCACTTGCCCGATTTCCACGTCGCGGCGCTCGGCGGCGTTCTGATCGTTAACGACGAAGACGAACTTGCGGCCCTGGTCGCTGCCGATCGCGCGTTCCGGCACCAGCAGGGCCTTGTAAGGGGCGCTCGTGGCCAGCCGCACGCGGAGGAACATGCCGGGCACGAGAACGCCGTCCTTGTTGGGCAGCACAAGCATCCATAGCTGGGTGCCGGTGCTGCCGCTTATGTTGGCAGCCACCGTGCAGACTTTGCCAGGGATCGGGAAGCCTTTGTCGTCGGCAAGGCCGCAGGACACCGGCAGTTCATACTCCCAACCGGGCTTGCTGCCGGCCATGCGGCGGCGCAGGCTAATCACTGTCCGCTCGTCAACGTTGAAGTTGGCGTAGTTGGAATCCGGCGAGGAAATCGTAATCAGTGGTGTGCCAAGTTGGAACGCGCCGGGAAAATGATATTCCTCGATTGTGCCCGCACGCGGCGCGACGACTTTTGTACGAACGAGTTTGGCGCGGGCGGCGTCAAGAGCCTCACGCGCCGCCTTCGTTTCTTCCTCCCGCGCGGGACGGCCTTTAATGACCTTGGCCTCCCCCAGTTGCACCTCGAGCGGCACCAATTTGGCCGTCTCCGTGTCGGAAAGGATTTCGACGAGTAAATCCCCTTGCTTGACCGTTTGGCCGATTTTGAAATGAACTTTTTCGACCGTCCCCGCAACGGGCGCAAGAATAGTCGTCTTCACGGTTTGGTCAACTCGCCCTGTATATATCTCGTAGTCGGTCACCACGCGAACAACCGGCCGGGCAACGGAAACGGCCGGCGGCACCGAAATCGCGGCCCAAGGCGGGGGCGGCGTGGTGAATTCGCTCGGGTTTAACTTCCATTCCCCAGCTCCGAAGTGAATATCGCTTACAAGGGGCTGTCGCGAAGGGAACAAACCAATCGTCGGTGCTGAGGCCTTCCGTCACGACAATCAAGGCGTCGTAAACGTGTCCGAATTTGCACTTTGCGAGCTCTGACAATGTTGTGGTCATCAACAACCACGACTTCGTCATGATGATTAGCAGGAGACCCGTGTCCGGATTCACGGCCCAACAGAAGCTGATTGTGGACCAGCATCACCTTATGCGGCTCGCTGGTAATCACCCGCACGCGGACGGACATGCCGGGCATGAAGAGGCCGTCCTTGTTCGGCACGACGGCCTGCCAGCGTTGCGTGTGGGCTTTGGGGTCGATCTCCTCGGCGACAGAGACGACCTTGCCATGGTATGGATAGCCCTTCTCATCGCCCAACTCAAACACGACCGGCAGTGAAAGCTCCCAACTCTGGCTTACGATCTGGCGCGCGGCGGTGGGCCAAAACGACGCTCTCGGGCACGTCGAAGCTGACGATGAGGGAATCCGGCGAGGCGATCGACAACGAGCTATACTGCGATTCCCCCGCAACTGAAGTCCACCGTTGTTCAATTTTGCCGGAGAAAGGCGCTACAATTTTTTCCGGCGGATGCTCGCGAAGTGCCCGATCGCGCGATTCCCGCGCCGACTTTACCTTGGTCTCAGCCGCGGCCAATCGCTTGGCATCGTTTGTCTTAGAAGCAGCCTTCCGTTCGGATTCGGCGTCATTAAGCGACTGCCACGCCGCGTAGACTTCCTGATCGTCCTTTTCTGCGAGCAAGTCGCCTTCTTTCACCGTGGCGGAAGCCTCTACCGACATGGGAAGAAAACCATCCGAGATCGGAAACTGCACGATGCCCTTTTCGATCCGCCCACCGTACTCTTCGTAGTCGCACACGTTGCAAATGACCGGCTGGGTGACGCGGACGGTGGGCAGCGGTGCTGGAGTTCCGCGACCCGCGAGCGGCGCTCGACGGCGCTGCGCGCCGCGGCGTTCAGGCGGCTCCGGCTTCAGCCGGTGGTCGACTAGCGCCGGCTAAAGCCGGAACTCCAGCGCCGGGCAAAGTTACATCAAGCGAGCCATCGGCGCCCAGGCGGGCGTCGCTTCCGGGAGGGACTTCTACTGTCGTCGTTTTGCCGTTCTTTTTGATCGTGACTACGATGCCGAGCGCGAAGCAGAGACCGCCGACGAGCAGGAGCGCGACTATTTGGCCGGCGAAGCGTTTCCAGCGATGCGGACCGTGGCGGGCTGGGGAGCTGGCGAGAGGCCCTCATTGCCTGAACTGCCCTCACCCCCTGCCCCTCTCGCGGTGGGAGAGGGGAGATTGTTGTCCTCGCTCCCCGCTGTTTCCGCAAGAGCGCCGGCAAGGTCCGCACCGGCACAGAAAGGGCGCGATGGCCTCGGCCACTTCGGCCGGCGTGGCGAAACGGGCGGACGGGTCCTTGGCCAACATGCGGTTGAGCACGTGCCGCAAGCTGTCTCCGGCACTTCGGGCACGATCTGGCGGATCGGCGGCGCGGGCTGGTTGACGTGGGCGTTCATCTTGTCCAACGACGTGCGATACTCCGGGCCGCTGAACGGGGCGCGGCCGGTGAGCAGCTTGTAGAACGTGCAGCCGAGACTGTAGATGTCGGCGCGGATATCGACCGTGCGGCTGTCGGACGCCTGCTCGGGGGCCATGTAGTCGGCGGTGCCCATCGCCTGGCCCGTGCCGGTCATTTCTTCGATGCCCGCGGGAAAGGGGACAGTCCCATTTTCGCCACCCTGCTCGCAGGGGCCCGGCGAAAATTGGGACAGTCCCCCGCCAAGAACCGCGCGAGGCCGAGGTCCAGCAGCTTCACTTCGCCGGAGCGGGCGAGCATGATGTTCGAGGGCTTGACGTCGCGATGGACCAGGCCGTTCTCGTGGGCGCATTGCAGGGCCAACGCGGTTTGGCGGATGAGTTCGCAGGCGTCGGGAACGGGGATGCCGCGGGCGCTGGAGTTCCGGCTTTAGCCGGTGAATGCATTTTCGCCTGAGCTGGAACTCCGCGCCGGATGCACTCCCGAAGTTCCGCCGCCCTCACCCCCTGCCCCTCTCCCGGAGGGAGAGGGGAGATGGTTGGCGCGGCGGACGATTTCCGCGAGGTCGAGGCCGTCGACGAGTTCCATAATGAGCACGGCCGTGCCGTCGATCTCGCGGGCGTCGTAGGCTTGGACGATGTTCGCATGCGCGAGCCGCCCAACGGCCTTCATCTCGCGGGCGAAGCGGTTCGTCGCGCTGTCGTGGCCGCCCGGCAATACTTTTACCGCAACGACGCGGTCGAGCTTGGTGTGCAGGGCCTTGTAGACCCGGCCCATGCCGCCGCGACCCAATTCGGCAATGAGGCGGTATTCGCCGAGCATTTCCGGCATGTCCGCCGCTTGCGGCACCGGCGCGGGCATTCCCAGGGCCGCCGCCAGGGCGTCTTGTAACTGCGGCTCGGCCAGGACTGCGTCACCGCTGAGCGGCATCCGTAATCGGCCGATCGCCGTATCATCGGCGTCGTCCAGGGTGACGATCTCCGCCTGGCAGTCCGGGCAATTGTCGAGATGGCTGTCCAGAGCCTCCCGCTGGTCATCGGGCAACATGCCCAGCGAGTATCGCAGCAGCGTCTGGCGGTCAGGACAAATGGTGGCGATCATGGAAAAGTTCTCCGCGCGGGTTGGAAAGGCCCTCCAACAGATATAATGCGCGGGTCTGACAGCATTTTACAAGATTACTCCGGCAGCTCGCCAAGCACCTGCCGGAGGCGGGCGAGAACTCGCGATTTGGCCTTGTAGACGGCGGCCACGCTCACGCCCAGGTCGTCAGCGACATTCGTGGCCGATTCTCCGCCGACGCTGACCCGCCAGAACGCTTGCCAGGTGCGGTCCTCGAATTCCGCGCGGATTACGTCCAGCACGCGCTGGGATAGACACGCGGCTGCTTGGGCGTCGGGCTGGATGTTCTCGCCTTCACCGGCGGCGCCGTCCGCACTTCCCGCCCCACTCCCAGAGGGCGAGGGGAGTTCGGCCATTTGCCGCAGCGCGGTGCTGCCGCCGCGGGCCTCCGCGCGACCTTGCCGGCGGCGGTAGAATTCCCGCACCTTGTTGCGGGTGATCGTTGCGAGCCAACCGCTGAAGCTATCCCGCGGCCGATCGTGACGAAAGCCGGGCAGATTGACCAAGACCGCCGCGAGCACCTCCTGCACCAAGTCCGCGGCATCTTCGGCCGACAGGTCCGACCGGCGGCACCAGCGATAGATCACCGGTCCGTAGAGCAGCACCAGCCGCTGCCAGGCTTCGGGCCGGCGGGCGCGAAGCTGGTCGAGGAGCGTTGAAGAAATGGAACTGGGTCTGGAGGCGTTTTCGCTGCTGGCTGGAGGCGCGGTTGGCATGACGGTTCAAAGAACCTCAACAGGGCCAGTAGCTCGAACGGGCGGTCCTATATGCTCGGGAGTGGCCGGCCCAACTACGGTGAACGGAATTCCCTCTGCCGTCAGATGCGGCAGCGCGGCCTCCGGGACCATCGTCTCGCCGTTGGACCAACTCTTGCCGGAAAACCGACCGGCTATGTAGCCCAACGCCTTGATCTCGCTCTGTTCGTCGGGAAAACGGATTATAACCATGATTCACCTCTTGACCAAGCAACATTGAAGCAGCCAATGGGAATATATTCCCTGCGCAACAATGATGCAACTTACGATTTCCCGGCGGCTAATCAGGCGGACGGCATGCGGAGCGGGCCTGCTACGTTACTTCCCCTCGACCAGCCGCGCCAATCTATCCGCTTGCACGCGAACAGCTTCAAGATCGGGGTGCAGACGCAATGCGCGGCGGAAGCTTTCCAGCGCGCCTAAGACGTTGCCCAGTTCCAGATAGGCGCGGCCCATGCCGACGGCGGCGATGAAGTGATAAGGATTGATCTCCAGCGCTTCGGCGCAGTCGCGGAGCGATTGGTCGTACTGGCCCAGCGCGTGATGCGCGTAGGCCCGCTGGCTCCAGGCTTCTGCATAACTTGGCAGCCGGGCAATCAGATCGCCGGCCATGCGCAGCACCTTTTCGAACTGCCGCGCGGCGTTGAGGCGGATGATCGTTTCGAGCACGGTCCGGTCCTTGCCCGACGCCGCGCGGACCCAGACCTGGCGGATACCGTTTTCAGCGAGAATCCGCACCGTCCGGTCCTTATCGAGCAAGGCGGCGCCAAGCGTGGCGTTGGTATCGTAATCGCCCAGACAGCCCAAGGCCAGCACCGCCGCGCGGCGAATTTCACGGCGCGGATGGACGGCCAACCGCTGCAATGTGCCGGCGTTGTACAGGTCGCTCACACGGCTGCCAAACGCGCGGCAGTCCGGGCGGTCGAGATAGTCCCGGTAAAACGTCAGTATCCGCGGTTGGCGGCGCTTTTCGCTCACGCGATGGCTCCTGAAATGGTGCAGGCGATGATTTCCATTCTAATTGCTCGTGAGCAATTATGCAAAAAAGAAACCGCGGCTATTTCGCCTTGCCCGTCGCGGCCCACTCAATGCCGCGGAGGATGATCGTCGTCACTTCGGGGTTTGCAATCGCGCGAGCGTCGTGGCCGAGCGTGCAGTGGACGACGCGGCCCTTGCCGTAGGGCAACCAGAAGACCAGCGGTTCGGTCTTCTTGCTCCAGTTGGAATCGGCCTCCACCAGCACGTGGATGGGCTCCTTGCCTTCCAACTTGGCATAAAGCTCGTCGTCGGCATGGAAGTCTTTCAGCCCCGTGGTGATCGGGTGTTTGTCGTCGACGATCTTGACGTCGAACTCACCGCGGGGGCCGTGCCCGGACTTGCCCATCACCCAGTGCCGGCCGCAGAGCTTGGCGAATTCCGGCCAGTTGGCGAACGACGCGCTGGCCAGGTGCTGGACGTAAAAACCCTTGCCGCCGCGGACGAAATCCAAGAGGTTCTTCTTGGCCTCGTCGCTCAGCTTGGCTTTGCGATTGAAGCGGTTCAGCACGATCACGTCGTACTGCTTGAGCTGGTCGGCGGATTCCAGCGGCTTGAGATCTTCGCTGACGGTCACGTCGAAGCGGCCGCTGTCCAGCAGGATTTTGCGGACGGCGGCAGTGGTCTCCCTCCAGTGATGCACGTCCACGTCGTCGCCGGTGATGATCAGGGCCTTGATTTTTGCGCCCGTATCCTGGTCGCGAGCAGGTTGGAGCGTAAGGGTGCCAGTACCGCTAAGCGTATTCGGGGCATCGGCTCGGGCCGCGGAAGACGAAATCAACAAGGCGGACGAGACCGCCACGACAATTGCCAAAAGAGTTCGCATGTTTTGCTCCAATTCGATCCACGGTTCAAGCGAAGGCTGGAGTTCCGGCTTTAGCCGGTGTTGCCCACATTAGCCGGCTAAAGCCGGAACTCCAGCGCAGAACATGCCATCCATGCTAACGGCAGGAATTGTGCTGTCAAGCCGCGAGAGACTCAGCCATGAGCCGGTGTCATTCTTTCCACTTTGCCGGCCGTTTTTCCAGGAAGGCGGCGATCCCCTCTTGAGCATTGTCATGGAGGGCCGCTTCGGTCATCAGACAGACGGCCTTCGCATAAGCCGCAGGTTCGTCCGGGCCGAGCAGTTCGTAAAAAGCCCGTTTGCCTCTTTCCATGACGACCGGGCTGCTGGCCAGGATGGCGTCTGTCAGTTCGCGGATGGATATATCAAGCTGGTCGGCCGGCACGACGCGGTTGATCAGGCCGGCGGCCAGGGCACGCTCGGCCGTGATCGGCGTGCCGGTGAGCAGCAATTCCAAGGCGGCTTTCGGCGGCACTGCGCGCAAAAGCGGCACCATTGGCGTCGTACAGAAGAGCCCGATCTTCACGCCGGGCGTGGCGAAGCGGGCCTCGGCGGACGCAACTGCGAGGTCGCAGGTAGCGACAAGCTGGCAGCCGGCCGCGGTCGCCATGCCTTGCACGCGAGCGATGACCGGCTGCGGCAGCAGTCGGATTTGCCGCATGACGCGCGTGCAGAGCGCGAAAAGCTCCTCGTACTCGGCCCGCGATCGCCCACGCATTTCGCTCAAATCGTGGCCGGAACAGAACACGTGCCCTGCCGCGGCGAGGACCACCGCCCGTGCGGACCGATCGGCGGCAACTTGTTCCAGCGCCGAACTGAGCTGCGAAAGCATCGCGTGCGAAAGCGCGTTGCGTCGCTCCGGCCGCTTAAGCGTGAGGCGGACGACGCCGGATTGGGATTCCACGAGCAACATTTTTTCAGAGATCGTATCCAGGCCGTTTTCTAGTTTATAATGGAACTCTCTTGAAGGACAGCGACGATGCGAACTTTGCTGCGAGCTTTCGTGCCGGTGGTGCTTGTACTCGCCGGCGTTTTCGATCCCTCAGTCGCGTCGGCCGCTGACAGTGGCGCCGCGGCCGCCTGCTGGCCGGAAGTCACCAACACGATGAAGCCGTGGGCTTATAACTGGTGGCCGGGCAGTGCCGTGGACCGGCAAAACCTGTCGCACGAACTTGCCCGTTACCAGGCGGCCGGACTGGGCGGCATTCACATTATTCCCGTCTACGGCGCCAGGGCGCGGAAGATCGCTACATCCCCTATCTCAGCCCGCGCTGGATGGAGATGCTCGACTACACGGTATCGCAGGCCCGCAAGCTCGGCATGGACGTTGACATGACCTTGGGCACGGGCTGGTGTTTTGGCGGGCCAAATGTTCCTGTCGAGCAGTCGTGCATCCGGGCAAATGCGACGACCTCGCGCGTTGCCGGCGGCAATGCCTTCGTGCTCAAGGCCGACCGCAAGAACGTGCAAGCGGTCGTCGCCTACGACGAGAATGGCAAAACGATTGACCTTACCGACAAGCTCGATGCCGGCGGCGCCAGTCCCGCGCTGCCGGGCAAGAGTCTTTGGACGGTTTACACGGTATCGCTGCGGCCCGTTCGCACGCCCGTCAAGCGTGCCGCGCCGGGCGGCGAAGGTCCGATGCTCAATCCGTTTTATGCGGCAGCCATCCGCCACTATCTGCTGCGCTTTTCAGACGCTTTTGCAATGTATAACGGGCTGCGTCCGCGAGCCGTGTATCAGGATTCCTACGAGTATCAAAGCGCCTGGTCGCCCGATTTGTTCGCCGAATTCGAGAAACGACGCGGCTACCGCCTGCAAGAGCGCCTGCCGGAACTGTTTGGCGGCGCGGATGGCGATAAACCCGCGCGGGTGAAGTGCGATTTTCGCGAAACGATCTCCGACATGATGGTCGAAAACTTCATGCCGCCGTGGGTGCAATGGGCGCACGACCGCGGCATGTTGACCCGCGACCAGGCGCACGGCTCGCCGGGCAACCTGCTGGACCTCTACGCGGCGGCCGACATGCCCGAAACGGAGATGTTTTCCCGCGACCGCGAACTCTTGGTCTGCAAATTCGCGTCTTCGGCCGGCCACGTGGCCGCGCAAGCTGATCTCCTCGGAAACGGGCACCTGGCTGGCCGAGCATTTCACGGAAACCCTCGGCGACATGAAACGGCTGGTGGACGAGATGTTTGTTTCCGGCATCAACCACGTTTTCTATCACGGCACGTGCTATTCGCCGGGCGACGCCGCCTGGCCGGGCTGGCTGTTCTACGCCGCGACGGAAATGAACCCGCGCAATCCGATTTGGCGCGACGTGCCGGCGCTGAACGCCTACATCGCGCGGTGCCAATCGCTGCTGCAAGCCGGGCAATCGGACAACGACATCCTGCTCTATTGGCCGATCCACGACCTCTGGCACGACGACAAAGGCATGTTGCAGCCGCTCACGGTCCATCATCGCGACTGGCTCAACAAGCAGTCGCTGGGCACGACTGCCCGGCAGCTTTGGACCCGCGGCTATGCCTTTGACTACGTTTCCGACCGGCAGCTTGCGGCGAACGTGGCCGCGGCGGCGGAAGGAAGCATTGCGGCCGGCGGGCAGAGCTATCGCGCGATCGTCGTCCCGCCTTGTACGCATATCCCTGTGCAGACGATGGAGCGGCTGCGGGACCTAGCGATCGGCGGCACTACCGTCGTTTTTCAGGACGGCCTGCCCAAAGACGTGCCCGGCTTGGGGGACCTTGAAAAGCGGCGCAAGCGGCTGGGGGATGTTACCGCCGGTTTGAACTTCCGCGACGCGGCGAGCGGAGTTCGCGAAGCGAGCATCGGCAAAGGACGGTTTCTTGTGGGAAGCCTGGAAGCGGCGTCAAACCTCGCCCATGTTCCGCGCGAAACGCTCGTCGACCAGGGTGACCTTTTGTTCGTTCGGCGTAAGATCGAAGGAGAACGCGTTTACTTCATCTGCAATCATGGCAGCCGCGACTTCGATGGCTGGATCGCTCCGGCCGTGAACTGCTCTTCCGCGCTGCTGTTGGATCCGACGAACGGTCGGGCAGGCCGGGCGGCCACGCGCCGCGACGCACAGGGCAGAACGCAAGTCTACTTGCAACTTCCGCCGGGCGGTTCCATCATCCTGCGAACCGACTTGTCCGCTGCGGCAAACCAGCCGGCATGGTCCTATTGGCGCGCAGCAAGCGCGCCAGTGGCCCTGGCGGGGACCTGGAAGGTCGAGTTCATCGAGGGCGGCCCAAACCTCCCCAAGGGTTTTGCGAACGACCGTCTTACTTCGTGGACCGAGCCGGACGACGAGGACGCGCGGCGCTTCGGCGGCACGGCCCGATACCGGATTGGGTTCGCTGCCCCGAAGACTGGAAAGCAGTTCGTGCTCGATCTTGGCCGCGTCTGCCAGAGCGCCCGCGTGCGCGTCAACGGGCGGGACCTGGGCACGTTGATTCTGCCGCCCTACCGGACGGTTTTGCAAGACCTCAAGCCAACCGGTAACATCTTGGAAGTAGAGGTGACCAATGTGGCTGCTAACCGCATTCGCGACCTCGACCGACGGCACGTGGCCTGGCGAATCTTCCGCGACATCAATTTTGCCAGCCTCCCCCCGAACAGGTCGTTCGACGCCTCGAACTGGCCGCTCTACGATTCCGGCCTGTTGGGACCGGTAACCTTGCAGCCGATTGTTGACGGCAGCCCGTAGCCCACGAGCGAGCCTTGGCTTTACGACCGTTCCGCCAGCCATTCCACGGCCTGCGGCCAGAGTTCGCGCTGCGCCGCGGAACCCATCGCCAGGCCGATGTGGCCAGTGGCAAGCTGGATCGTTTTTTTGTCCGTTGAGCCGACAAGCTCCGTGAAGGGCTCGCTTTGCGACGGCGGCACGAGCGTGTCCTGGCTGGCGAGAAGGTTCAACACCGGACAGGTGATCCGCCGCAGATCGACCGTTTCGCGGCCGACTTGCATGCGGTTCTTCACCAGCAAGTTCTGCTGATAGAGGTGCTTGACGAAGTCGCGGAAAACCTCGCCGGGAACGGGCACGTTGTCGTTGATCCAGTTCTCCATGGTGAGGAATTCCTGGACGAATTTCGGGTCGTCCATCCGCTCCATGAGCGTGATCGGCTTGCCGAAGACATTGCGAACGGGGCTGAGCATCTGAAAACAGCCCTGCAGGAACTCGGCCGGGCAGTTGCCCAGCTCGTCGACGAAGGCGTCGACGTCGAACATGTTGGGGTCGGACCAGAGATTCAGCAGGCCCGCGCGAGTGGAGAAGTCGATGCCGGCGGCCAGGAGGATGAGGTTCTTCACGTACCGCTGGTGCAGCGCCGTGAACATCGCGCTCATCGTGCCGCCCATGCAGTAGCCCAGCAGGCTCACTTGCTCGCAGCCGCTGCGGCGGCGGACCTGCTTGACGATCGTGCGGAGGTAGCCGTTGACGTAGTCGTCCAACGTGAGATGCCGGTCGGCGTCGGTCGCCACGCCCCAGTCAACGAGATAGGTGTCGAAGCCCGCCTTGACGAAGTTCGCGACGACGCTTTTGCCGGGCAGGATGTCAAGAATGTAAGGCCGGTTGACCAGGGCAAAAACGAAGACCAGCGGCGTGCGGTACTTGACGTTGTTGCTCTTGCCGGCGGCGTCGCCGGAATAGTGCAACAGTTGAACGTGATCTTCCTCGAAGACGACCTCGGCGGGCGTGGCCCCCTTCTTCACCCGTTGCGCTTGCGAGAGAATCCGCGGCAAGCGGGCCGCGCGGCGGGCGTCTGCGATCCATTCTTCCAGCATTGCCTGCCCGAAATGGCTTGCGGCCGATCCATTGGCGTCGCTCATGGTTGTCTGCGTCTCGCTCCTTGTCAGTTCAAT
Organism: uncultured Planctomycetia bacterium; assembly: GCA_963780045.1. Taxonomy (GTDB): domain Bacteria; phylum Planctomycetota; class Planctomycetia; order Pirellulales; family Thermoguttaceae; genus JANXQG01. The sequence continues at coordinate 2,135,181 of CAVZZZ010000001.1, forward strand.
CCTTCGCCGTCCAATCCTTCGCCGTTCAATCCTTTTCTGTGGAACGGCGCTTCCGCCGCGCGCCGTTGGCGGCCGCGCCGGTGTGCTCGCCGCCTTCGCCGGAACGCTTGGCGCGGCGGCCGAAGCGGTCAATCTTGGCTTCCAGCGCCTTCAGTTGCGCGGAGGTTTCCTCCATTTGATCGAGGATGCGCCGTTCGGAGCGGCGGATGGCCGCCTCCAGCGCGTCGATGTCTTCCCGCCCGGCGAGTTGCAGCTCGCGTTGCATCCGCCGCATGACGGCGCGGAACTGCTTGCGAACGGCCAGGTTGCCGTCCAGCAACTGCTTCTGCGCATCGAGAAAGGCGGGCGACCGCAGCCACTTCTCGGCCCAATCGCTCCACGCCTGCATCAAGTCCGCGCGGTATTTGCGAATGACTTCCGGCGACTGCGTGGAACCCGCCGCCGGCGTCCATGCCTCCATTGCCTGTGCGGCCGAGTCCAGCCAGAACCGCGTCCAGGCGCTCACCGGATCGCTGCCATTGCTGCTCATGATGATCTCGCTTACGCGCTGGCGGCTGCCTGCTTGGCCAAGTCGTTCATGCGATCGATGGATACCTTGGCGATGCGGTCGGCCTGCTCCGAGGTTTTCTTGGCGAGATCGGCCATCGTGTTGGCCGCGTCGCCGTTAACCTTGCGGGCCATATCGGACCACGTGCTGAGGATGCGGCTATTGGCCTTCAACACCGCCTGGTTGTTTACGCGCATCGTGTCCAGCGCCGCCTCCCACCAGCCGGTCAGCTTCGCGGGACCGTCGGCGGCCGGCTCCGCGTCGCGGACCTCGATCGCTTTTTGCACAAGCTTCAGGCTGGCTTCGGCCTGCTGATTCATCAGGCGGATTGCTTCGTCGACGTTCTCCTGGCTTCGGGCGATCGCCTCGCTCATCATCTTCTGGCCCTTTTCGTACCAGTCGGTAATCGTGGACGACTCGCAGAAGATCTGCCGTACCCATTGGGCGCATTCCTCCTGCATCTTGACGCCCGCCTCGGCGGCGGTCTGCCAGGCCTTGTTGGCCTGGCGGAACAACTCCTCGCTCTTGTTTGCGGTTGACATCGGAAATCTCCTCGTTTGAGAAAAAAGAAAGAAAGGGAAAACCTCTGCGTTGCTTGTGGCGGGAAATGATACCATGGTCTGCATCCGACAGTTAAATGGGTTCACGCTCATCAGAGAGCGAATTGGCTTGTTCATCGCTGCGGCAATTCCTTGCGCAGCTCCTCCACTTCGTGCTTCAATTGATCGAGTTGGGCCTTGAAATCGGCGACGCCGTTTTGTTGCGCGGGGGGCGCGATTTGCTCCGCCGACCGGGACCCTTCGCTGCGCGTGGGTGCCCCGGGTGCCCCGCGTCCCGGCGCGGCCGGCGATTCGTCGTCGCCTCCCGCAATGGCGCCCATGAAAGGTTCAAGCATCATCCCGGCCCAATTGGCGCCCCACGGGACCGGACTCATCGCCAAAAGCCCGTTGCTCAGGCCCAGCGCCTGCCGCATATACTGTTCGAACTCGCGCTGGGATTTTTCGAAGGCAACCAACGCGCGGTGGAAATACTTCTCGACGAACTCCCGCAAAAGCGAATCGTTGGCCCGAATTAGCTGGTGGAACAATTCCGCCGGCAGCGCCGCCCACTTGCCCGGCGCTGCGCTCCAGGATCAGTTGGGCGAGGACGCGGGTGGTAATGTCCTCGCCCGTCTTGGAGTCGCTCACCTGGACGGAATGGCCGTCGCGAATCAAACAAAAGATTTCCTCCAAGGTCAAATGCTGGCTGCGCACGGCGTCGTAGTAGCGGCGGTTCGGATACCGCCGAAGTTGGACCGCGGCCCGGTCGTCGCTTGCACTGTCCCTTGCCAATTTGTTGTCTCCGCAAAACAGCCTATCGCTCCAATTCTAGTTCACTGGCGGTGGGGGTCAACCCCCACGCTGATTGTTTTCGGGAATGGACCGGTTTTTCGCAGTTTTTGTTACGTAAATTGTCCGCTCGCGATTGTTCCCATTTTAACCAAAAAACTTGTGCGAACGCACAAACCACCCGTTGATTTCGTATAATCGAGCGTGTATCCTCAGTGAACCCCTTGTGACCCTGCGGCACATGCGGGCAATGCTCTTCACATCAGAGGTATTAGGCAATGGACATTCCTGGGAAAGTGGCGATTGTTACGGGCGCGGGCAGTGGAATTGGCGAGGCGGTCTCTCTGGAGCTCGTCCGCCGCGGCGTGAAGGCCATCGGCCTAATCGACCAGACCGACTGCGCCGCGCAATTGGCCGGGTCTATCAATCAGTTCACCCATCACCGCGTGCAGGCGCTGGCCTGCTTGGGCGACGTTACCGACGAAGGTTTTCGCCGCAAGGTCTTCGACGACATCCAGGCCAAGTGGGGCGTCGCGCAGATCCTCGTCCCCGCGGCCGGCATCACCCGCGATTCACTGGCCGCCAAAATCGACAAGACGACGGGCAAGGTCGCGCTCTATCCCGTCGAAGAATTCCGCCGCGTGGTGGAAATCAATCTCATCGCGCCTGTCTACTGGGCGCTGGAAATGCTGGCCCGCATCGCCGAAGACCGCCTGGCGCACGGCCTGAAACGCTGGCGCTCCGACGAGCACATTCAAGGGACGGTCGTATTCATCGGCTCGGTTTCCTCGCGCGGCAACAAAGGGCAAATCGCCTATGCCGCCACAAAGACCGGTCTGGAAGGCGCCGCGCGCACGCTCATGCTGGAAGCGATGTTCCACGGCGTCCGCTGCGGCGTGATCCATCCCGGCTTCACCGATACGCCGATGGTGCAGAAGATGGGCGAGGAGCTGATTCGCGAAAAGGTCTTGCCCTTTACGCAGCTCGGCCGGCTGATTCGCCCGGAGGAAATCGCCGACGCGATTTGCTTCATGATCGCCAACTCGGCCGTCAGCGGCGAGCTTTGGGCCGACGCCGGCTGGCAGCCGGCGCTGTAGCGTAACCCCATCCAGCTTGCTGGATGGTCCGACCGGTTGGTAAGCTAGAAGCGGCATCTGTCATCGCTTCGTAACCCCATCCAGCTTGCTGGATGGTGAATCAGGTTGGTAAGCTAGAGACGATTTCTGCCTTCACTCCAAGACCCCATCCGGCTTGCCGGATGGTGAATGAGGTTGATTCGCCGCGAACCCGCCATGAGTCTTCAACCGCTCTATCGACCGAATACCTCAAAAGCCGCCTACCAACTTCGCTACTCTTGGACCGGTTGGTTAAAGACGGAATGGATTAACCCGCCAACCGCAGAAATGCTTGCAGCCGTCGATCCCCTTTGGGAGCAGGACGGACTCCGGCGCTTGGAACATGCCTGGGCGAAGGACCGAATTCAGGTCACGTTCAGTTGCAAACCGGAGATATCGCCCGTGCTTCTGGCAACAAGAGCCAAGGGACGGCTTCAATACTTTCTTCGCAACGATCGTCCTGACTTTCCCGGCTTCACCCGGAAGGTTTCTGTCAGATCGATCGGCCATAACGCGACCGAAGACGTGATGGCGTATATTGCTTCCTAAGTAGGCAATGAGTCGTTTGCTGATTCGCGGTTTGCCGAACAACTCAAGCAGTTCACGGGGACATTTCCTGCGATCGATCTTTCCATTCCCAGCGAGTCAGCGCATGGGCGCTACTGGTACAACCTGCACGTGGTACTGGTCGTCGCGTGCCGCGGCCGGATCAACGACTTGGCGCAGCTTCGCAAGATATTCGACCAGGCGTTGAGAATTGGCGACAAGAAAGGACATCGCATCGCGTCGGTATCTTTGCTTCCCGACCACCTTCATTTGGCGCTCCGCGGCGACATCGAGCACTCGCCGTTGGAAATCGCGATGACTTTTCTGAATAATCTCGCGTATTCGATGGGTCAGGTCCGCGTTTGGCAAGATGGCTTCTACGCCGGCACGTTCAGCGAATACGATATGAACGCGATCAGGTGCAAGCGGGCAACCTGATTCACCATCCGGCAAGCCGGATGGGGTCTGGTTTGGGTTGCGGGTTCTGTTCTAGCCGCCCAACCTTGTTCACCATCCAGCAAGCTGGATTGGATTTGCTCTAGAGCATTGGTTCCGGTCTAGCCGATCAACCTGGTTCACCATCCGGCAAGCCGGATGGGGTTGAAGCGGAACCGTCGCTGGTCGCTTGCGTCGCCTCTATCTCGGTCTCCGCGGTTCGCTCGGGAAGCGGCGGCGGCAGCGTGCGGGGAACTCGCAGCAGGCGGTAGCCCAACGCGCGATAACAACGCATGACGGCGAACACAATCGCGCCTTGGGAGGCGTTTACCAGGTAAACCAGCCAGAACGTCTCCCACGGGTTCGGCGGAGAACTGAGAGCCACGCAAAGCGCCGCGAACTCTGCTCCCGTTACGACGAGTGTGTAAATCAACCATGCGATGCCCAAGGGAACGAGTCTGGCGTTTGATACGAACCCGCCCCACAAGCACGGGAGCGTGGCCAAGAGATTTACGACGATCGCCGCGCCGGCGAGGACGAACATTCGCCACTCCAGCGGAAGGTGCTCCAGACCGTCCTTGGGAAGCACGGCGCGAAGCGGCGACAGCGCGATCGCGAAAACCAGCGTGCCGATAAGCAGGTGCTTCAATTGGAATTGGAGCCGCTCTGAGGTGGTCGGCATGACCAACTCACCCGGCGCGAGCATCCGGTAACGGGCCGCCCGCTTGGCGAGCCACAGCGGCGCCTGCAATACGGTGACGCCCAAAAGAAGGTTGATGCCCAGCTCGGTGATGCTCTGCACGTAGACGCCGCGCGATTCTGGCGCATCGACCACGCCAAGACATACCACATCATCAGGCCCAGCAGGAGCGACCAGGGGAGGCGAACGACGATGTTGCCCGGCGCGAATACGGCCCACGCGGCGATCAACGTCACTTGAGCAATGCAGACCCCGAGTGCGAGGGCAAAAAGCCACCCGTCGCCCCGGTTGGAACGCGAAATGTTCGGCGTTTGATAATCGACAAACGCAAACGCCAGCAGCAATACCGCCGTAACGACAAGCGGACGCACGTTGTTCCTTGCTGCAGGCATGGGGCACCTCGCTCTTCACACGGCCCACGGCGCCCGCGCGGCGCGGCTGCGAAGGCCGTTGGCCTCTTCGTCGCCGACGAACTCCTCCTTGACCGGATCGAAGCGCAGCTTGCGGCCCAGGATCCAGCTCAGCGCGGCCGCGTGGCAGGCGAGGTGCGAGCGGCGCATCACCGAGGAATTGGCCGCCGGCCGCTGCCGCGACTTGACGCAGTCGAAGAAGTTCCGCGCGTGGGCGTCGATGTCCAGCCCGGACCGCCGGCGGTTCTCCGCTTTCACCTCCTCCAAGAGCGAAGCCGGATGCGCGGCGATCTCGCCGCTGTCGCCCGTCTCGACCCAGCCGTGATCACCCACGAAGCGCACTGGGCACGTGCCCATCAATTCAATCCAGCCGGGGCGCTGGCGGTTGAAAGGATTGTCCAATTCGTCCAGCACCAGATGCACGCCGTTGGCATAGCGGGCTTGGATGGATTTGCCCGCGGGCTCGAACTCGATCGGACAGGTGTCGTCGGCCTTGTTGGCCCATTGGCAGAGGTCGACGGTATGCGCGCCCCAGTCCAACAGCCGAGCGCCGGAATCGAAGTCCCAATAATTGCGCCAGTCGCCCTCAACGTATTTGCGATTGTAGGGACGCCACGGCGCCGGGCCGAGCCAGAGGTCCCAGTCGCAGACTTCGCGGGGCGGCGTGGGCTGCCCGGCGAGCCATAGCGTATCGATGGACGGCTTGTAGACCGAGGCGAAGAGCGTCTGCAGCTTGCCGAGCTTGCCGCTGCGGGCCAGCCGCACGGCCGCCTGGAAATTGGCCACGCTTCGCCGCTGCGTCCCGGCTTGGAAGACGCGGCCCGTCTGGCGTACCACGTCATCCAGCTTCTGACAGAGCTCGATAGTCATGCCGCACGGCTTCTCGCTGTAGACGTCCTTGCCGGCGCGGAGCGCGTGGATTGACGCAGGGGCGTGCCAGCGGTCGCCGGTGGCGATGAGCACGGCATCAATATCGCGCCTGGAGAGCAACTCGCGGAAGTCGCGATAGACCTTGCAGTCCTTCTTGCCGTAATGCGCATCGACCAGTTGCTTGCCCGCGTCGCGGCGTCTGGCCTGCACGTCGCAGACGGCCACGCACTGGCAATCGGGCTGTTTGAGCATCCAGCCGAGGTCGAATTTCCCGCGCGGGCCGAGGCCGATGACGCCGAGCGTGATTCGCCCCGACGGGGCCGGCCGGGGGCTGGTGCCCAAAACCGTTGACGGCACGACCCAGGGTATCGACGCGGCGGTCCCGGCCGCCAACGAATGCCGCAGCGCGTCGCGGCGGGAGATTCTGTTTCCGGAGTTCATGGTATGGTTCCCAAGAGGACGACTGGATCGACTGCGCTAACGCAATCTATTCTAAAGCGCGTCGCGGACCATCCCTAAAAGTTCAGCGTGCAGTTCCTGGTTCGCCGAGGCCAGGAAGCGGCCGGAACCTATTTCCACTTCTCCTCCTTCGGTTGAGGTTACGATGCCGCCCGCCTCGCGAATTAAGAGAACGCCTGCGGCGATATCCCATATCTTGGTGGAAAATCCCCACAGCACGTCAAAGCGCCCAGCGGCAACGTCGCAAAGATTAAGTGAAGCCGAGCCGGTACGACGGACCCCCTGACAGCGGAAGGCCGCAGTATTGAATACCACAAAATCGGGCGAGTCGGGCTGCAATTGAGCCGGAAATCCCGCGCCGGCAATTGCGTCGGCAAGCCGAGTCACGTGGCTAGTGCGGATTGGCCGCCCGTTGAGAAACGCCCCGCAACCTTCCGCGGCCGTGTAGCAAGAGTCCGTCGACGGGTCGTAGACCGTGCCGACGATGATTTCCCCCCGGTGTTCCAGGGCAAGCGATACCGCATAATGGGGGATTCCATGCACGAAATTGGTTGTGCCGTCCAAGGGATCGACAATCCAGCGGTAGTCAGTCGCGCTGGGAGTGTTGCCGGGAATCTGATCCTCCTCTCCCAGCACCGAATGATGCGGATAAGCTGCCAAGACGGTCTTTTTTACTACTTCCTGGGCGGCGAAGTCGGCTTCGGTAACGAAATCCGCCGGGCCTTTGAGGTGGACGCTGGTTTTGCCGACCCACTCCAGGATCGTCAGCCCGGCGGCCTTGGCCGCGGACTGGCATGTGTCAAGAAATTCCTGCATTTGCGTCATTATGGCCTCAGATTATAAGACCTGGCGGCCAAAAAAACAGCCGGCGGCGAGAAATCTTGCTCGGGTGGGGAAAAATTCGTGCCCAAGTCTTTACAAGGCCGAGAAAGTTGGTATCATCGAGATAGATGGTTTTGGCCTCTTCTCTGTTCCGGCCCCGCCGTCTCGCTTCCCAGCGAGCGGCGGGGTTTTTATTTGCCCGCGGTCAGTCATTGGGTGGCACGTCCTGAGCCGGGGCACCCGCTTGCGGGTCGCGAAGGGCGTGTTTGACGATTTCCCACGCCCTTCGCTTGAAGCTCAAAGCGTGCCACCCTACAATCACGGTCTTGACTCCCACACTTTGCATCTCAATGCATCGAATGCCCTCGCAAACTTGGATTCTTGACGGCGGCTGTGCGCGGATGCAACTTCTCGGACTGACGGGGCTGATTGATTCTCAGCAGCCGCGCCTCGGTCTAGCGGCGATCGCTGTACAGCAAACGGATTGGCGCGAAACGCGGCTGCTAGGCGTGTCGGGCGAGGCGCTGAATTCGTCCGCCGCGTCGGTGGCTGAATGGCACATTCGCGGCAGCGATCTCTTCGCGACGTACGAACTTGCCTCACCATATTCGGCCCGCATCGACCTCTGCTGGCACGCCGAGGCGGGCAATAATGGCGATCCTTGGTTTGCGAGAATTGACTTCGTCGTATCGCTGCGGACAGACAAGCTTGACTGGAGGCACGACCTCTTTGCGGAAAGCGACATGCGCTGCGCACTCCCGCTACCTGGCAGGCAAGGATACTCATCTTTTGCGCTGGACCGGTGGTCGTACGCCGAGTTCGTTCACCCGGCTGATTTACGTGGCGACGACGCGCCTGAGAATCTCGCTTGTCCCGGACGATGCTGTCTGCGGCGGCATCTCTTTTTGCCCGAATCGTTGGAAAAGGGGGTCATCCTTCGAGCCCGTATTCGCGGCCTGCTCTTGCCACCTGCGGTTTCGCCGACAACCGTTGAGGAGTGTTACGATGAATTTATCGCCGCCGACCCGCCGCTGAGCGGTTAAGTAAACTCGAACAAGATGTTCACCACCGACCTTGCGTCGGTGGAATAAATGACTGAGAAGCTATGACCGACGTCTTCATCACCGAGAACTTCCTTCTGCAGAACGACCGCGCGGTAGAATTGTACCACCGCTTCGCCCGCGACTTGCCGATTATCGACTACCACTGCCATCTCCCGCCGCGGCAGATCGCCGAGGACCACCGCTTTGCCAATCTTACGCAAATCTGGCTCTACGGCGACCACTACAAATGGCGGGCGATGCGCACCGCGGGTGTGCCGGAACGCTACTGCACGGGCGATGCCGGTGACTGGGAGAAGTTCGAGAAATGGGCCGAGGTCGTGCCGCGAACGCTTCGAAACCCGCTCTATCATTGGACTCATTTGGAGCTCAAACGGCCGCTGGGCATAAGCGACCGATTGCTCTCTCCGCAAACTGCCAGGTCGATCTGGGACGATTGCAACGCCGCCTTGGCGCGCGACGACATGTCCTGCCGGGGCATCCTGCGGAAGATGCGGGTCGAGGTCGTCTGCACGACGGACGATCCGACCGATTCCTTGGAATACCATGCGGCCATCGCTGCCGACGGGTTCCAGACGCGCGTGTTCCCCGCATTCCGGCCCGACCGCGCGTTGGCCATCGACGACGCCGAGACCTTCAATCGCTACGTTGACCGGCTGTCCGAGGTCGCCGGGAGCGACATCGGCGACGACCTGTCATGTTGCCTGGAAGCCCTGCGCAAGCGGCACGACTTCTTCCACGCCGCCGGCTGCCGGCTTTCCGATCACGGGCTGGCGACGTTCGACGACATCGAGGGCACTCTGGCGGAGGCGACAAGCATTTTCTCGCGGGTCCGCCGCGGCCAGCGAGCGTCGGCAGCCGAGGCGGCCGTGTTCCGCTCGGCCATGCTCCATGAGATGGCCCTTTGGGACCATGAGCGCGGCTGGACGCAACAGTTCCACATCGGCGCATTGCGCAACAACAATTCACGGATGTTCGCTCTGGTCGGCCCCGACAGCGGCTTCGATTCCATCGGTGACTTCTCTTACGCCCGCGGCCTCGCCCGTTATCTCGACCGCCTCGACCGCACCGACCAGTTGGCCAAGACGGTTCTCTACAATATCAATCCGGGTCAGAACGAGATGCTGGCGACGATGATCGGCAATTTCCAGGACGGCAGCGTGCCCGGCAAATTGCAGTTCGGCAGCGGCTGGTGGTTCTTGGATCAGAAGGACGGCATGGAAAAGCAGCTCAACAGCCTCTCGAACCTCGGCCTCTTGAGCACGTTCGTCGGCATGTTGACCGACAGCCGCTCCTTCCTCTCCTACACGCGGCACGAATACTTCCGCCGCATCCTCTGCAACCTGCTCGGCACGGAAATGCGCGAGGGCCTGCTGCCAGACGACATCGAGTTGGTCGGCGGCTTGGTCCGCGACGTCTGCCACGACAACGCGGCGCGGTATTTTGGGTTTACTCACCGCAACCCGTCCGAAAAATCGTAGATGCCGCGGCCCGCCGCTCGATATAATTCGTTTGTACTTTATGCCGCGAAGGAAAACGCCCTGATATAATGCAGTTGCGCCTTCCGGCCAATGACCGCCTATGTTGACCCGCTGGCGGTAGGCGATCCTCGTCCCAGCAGTCCGTTGTTCCTCGACGCTGGGCTCTACGTCCCCGCGCCCCTCGAAGCAACTTACTAGACGACATGGGAGAGGTGCCCGGCGATTGTGAAAGAGTTCGTTGAGGGGAATCCCTAATATTTCGGCATCTGCATAATCACTTCCGCATGCGCCGAAAGCAGCGTGCCGATGAGCGAAGCGTGCAAGTCCAGCCCGCGGAACCAGTTCAACGGCGGCGCGACGTAACCGGCGGGCGCAGGCGCGAATATGCCGGGGCGGGCGGGCGATTCTTCCAGCTTCGTCGACGTCCAGCGGATGGCGCCGTCGGGCACGTCGCGGAGGGTATACTGCCCACCCAAGGGACAGACGAGCTTCGCCGCCAGCAGGAACTCGGCCGCCTCGCGGCAGTCCTTCACCGGGACGTGCAGTTGCTGGTTCAGTGAGTGCATCAGCCGCACGTTGCCCAGCGCGGTTTCCCGGGTGCGGGCGTAGCCCCAATTGTTGACGAACGGCGTGATCTGCGCCCGGTCAGGTCGTTGATGTGCAGCCGTAATTGGGCCGGCTCCTTGGCCGGCTCGAAACGCAATTGCGGTGCGACGTTCGTGAGCACGTCGGGCTTGAAGGAGAACAGCGCGAACGGCCCGTATTGCAGCCGCCACAGCCCGATCACGCTTTTCTTGTAGCCGTTGGCGTCTTGCCCGCCGGGGAACATCAGGTCCAATACGCGAAGGAATCCCGGCTCGCCTTGGTAGCCCACGTAACCGGAAATCGCGTTGCGGAGCTTGAGCCATTGCATGAAGCGGCCGTCGATCAGGTCGTTGGGCACTGCCGCGTCGCGCAGCCCGCCGAACGTCCGCCCGCCGGGAGTGCTAAGCTCCAACGCCGCCATGTTGCCCGGCACGGCGGCCAATTGGTCCGTCGCGATCGGTCCGACGACTTTCGCCATCATCTCGATCCGCTTGGGTTGCAGAGGCGTCATGCTGGCATCGATCGTTATCTGCTCAACGACCCGCTGCGCGGATGCCCCATCCGGCGTCGCTTTATGCTGGATTCCCAGGAACATCGGTTCCACGCGGCCGACGTTCTGCTGCATGTAGGCGAGAAAGCGGGCGTACGATTCAGTTTCGGCGCGGCTGACGCTCTTCACGGGAACGTCCGGCACGGGCACGAACGAGCCGCGGCGGCCACGCAGCAAGTCAAAGACTTCGTCCTTGGTGAATACGACCTGGCTGCCGTCGGCCCGCGGACCAAAGCTGGGCGGCAGAAACCCGCCGGCGATCAGCTCGTCGACCGTGCCGGCCGGTTTGCCTTCGGTGGCCGCATTGAGCTTGGCGAGCTGGACGATTTCGATATCCGTGGCGGCCTGTAGCCGCCGCAACGACTCGATGCGATACGCCGGGCTGGCAAAGTTTCGGAAGAAGGCGTCGGAAAAGTAGATGAAAACAGTGTCTTTGCGCTCAAGCGGCCAAACGCTTCGCGCGTGGCGGAATTCCCGCGAAGTGCCCAGCGATCCATCGCCCTTGGCCGTTTGCAGGAATCGCTCCACGAGCGCCTGTGAGGAAGTGACGAAATGATAGTCGCCGCTGACGGCATAGTAAGAGCGGATCTTGCCGTCGGGCGAGGAGAGATAGGAGACGTCTTGCCCGGCAATCTTGATGGTCTGCTCCTTGGCCTTGCCCGTCCTCACGCGATCGGCCCGCGGTCCGGAAAGGCTATTGCCCAGGAGGAAGTTATTGCGGGCCTCGAAGATAAAACCGATCGCCGCGCCGTCTTGCATCAAAAGATCGGTGCCGACCATTGCCACGTCGGAGATTACGGTGGGTCCCAACATGCGCGAGAGCTGCGTCTGCTCCAGTACGAGTTGGTCTTGAATCCGCTGGTTCCTTTGATCATTCAGGCCGCGCATGGCGACGAGGTTCTGTAGATCACCGCCCCAGGTGTTCAGCGTATCCTGGAACCAAAGGAAGTTCTCGAAACTGCCGAAGCGGATGTAGAAGAACTCCGCGGGCACGTGGCGGGCGATATCCTCGATTTTTGGCTCCGGCGCGGGCTTGCCGTCGGGCGATGGCGGCATGTCGGGATAATCCAACGGCGCGGCATCGGGAACCGGCGGCAACGGCTGGTCTGCGGCAAGATTGTCTTGCACAAGGCCCAGGACGCGGTCCTGCTCCAGCGCGGTACGGATGCCCTCGCTGCCCGTCAATGCGCTTACCTCGTGCTCGAACTGCTGATATCCGGACTCCGCAATTCGCTGCCGCGGCAAGCGCAGGTTCAGCCGCCGGGCCAGATTGTTCACGAGGTACGTTTCCACTTGCGGCGGGTAGTCGGGCTTTTGCGCCAAGAGCCGTCGCGGCGCGGCATAGTCGCGCCACCAGGCATCCAGCAGCCGGCGGTGCAGGGCCGGCGCGTTGCGCGGCTGCACGTCGATCGGGATCGAAGTCCGCGCCTCGACGACCAGATTCAGTGGTTCACGGCCGCGGAAGAGAAAGTAAATGGTCGTTCGCGGTGGGCGGTTGAGCACGCCGCGGAGGATGCCGCCCACTTGCTCCCTCACCGGCCCGCCCGTCGTGAGCGGAGTGTCATCGCCAAGAAACTCTTTGAGCACACCGGCCACCGCCGACGTCCGCAGGGCCGGATAGAGCACGCGGCCCGATTTCTCGCTCAGGCCGAGGCCCTCGACGCCCAGCGGCTCGGGCCGCATTTCCGCCGGCAGGTTCAAAGTGACCGCGCCGACGCCAAACGGTTCGCCGGCGACGGCTTGCACTTCAATCGGACCTTGGGCCGCGGAGACGGCGCAACATGCTATCGTACCCAAAAACAGGCAGAGTGCCGCAAGAACGGGCCGTCGAGATATTGCGATCATAGTCTACTCCTATTCCTCCGGTTCCTGGCGGCTTTCCGCCGTCGCCTCGTCCTCTTCCGGCCGCTCGTAGGGCAGCGAGTAGCCCTCGATGAGCCAGCGGTTCAGATCGGCCAAACGGCAGCGGACGCTGCAAAAGGGCAGCGCCCGGCTTTGCTCCGGATCGAATAATCGCTCGCAAGTGGGACAGTGCCGCTGGGTCATGGAACGCCGAACTGGATTATCGCCGATCCACCCAAAAAGACAAGCATTCGCGAGAGGGAGTTAATGATAGCCGGTCCATGGCTCGCATGGGTTCAAACGGCGGTATTCGGAGGGTACAATAAGAAGGCGTGTGAAACTCCGTTGGAGCGATGCAATGCCCTCTCCGTTTCCCGGCATGGACCCGTATTTGGAGGCGCCCGACATATGGCCCGATTTTCACCATGCGCTGGCGACGGAAATCCGCACGGATCTTAACCGCCATCTTCCGCGGCCCTACTATGCGCGGCTCGAAATGCGACCCGAGATTGGGATCGTCGGGGAAAGCGATTCTCGGACAATCATACCCGACGTAGTAATCGTCAGACGCCCTCGGCCGGCAACCGCGCCGTTGGAGGCCGCGAACGTGGCCATATTGGATGAGCCTCGCGTCGATCCTTCACCGTCGATCTGGATGGATTTCGGCAATGAACCGCTGCGCCATTTTTCGGTTGAGGTTCGCGATTCGGCCCACGGACATTCTTTGGTTACGCTGATTGAGATTGCCAGTCCGACGAACAAGCGAAGCGGTCCTGATCGACGCGCCTACGAGGCCAAGCAACAAGAGATTCTAGAAAGCGACACTTCGCTGGTCGAATTGGACTTGCTGCGGAGCGGACGGCCTGTCATTGGCGGTCCGCGCGCCGTCGAGGCGATATGGGAGCTTGATCCTCGTCCCGACTACCTGATTGCAATCAATCGTGCCTGGCAGCGCGGCAAGTACGAGTTGTATCCAGTGAGGCTTGAGGAGTGTCTCCCGTGCATACTTGTGCCGCTGCGAAAGGACGAGAAGGAATTGCCCCTCGACCTGCAATACATTTTTCGGCAGGTCTACGACGGCGGGCCCTTCGCCCGCGGTGCTGTTGACTACACCTGCCCGCCCGATCCGCCCGTGCGCCCAGAACTGACCAACTGGCTGGCGGCACGACTGGTGAACTGGCGTTAGAGTTTGGACAACCGAGTCGAAAAATTAACGATACCTGGAACAAGAGATAGGTACAACAGTGCGTAACACTCAGTTCACTTTCCATCGGCGCGAATTCCTCCAGACAGCCCTCAGCGCGGGAGCGGCCTTTGCTGCTCCATGCGTCATCCCGGCGCCGTGCTCGGCAAAGACGGCGCTGTGGCGCCGAGTGAAAGAATCACCATGGGCGCGATCGGCATCGGCGGCCGCGGCAGCTATGTGATCGGCTGCTTCTTGGAACAGCCCGACGTGCGCTTCGTGGCCAACTGCGACGTCCGCGAGGAGCGCCGCGAAGGCACCAAGCATCGCATCGATCAATATTACGGCAAGAAAGACTGCACGGCCTATCGCGACTTCCGCGATCTGCTGGCGCGGCCCGATATCGACGCGGTGCTCATTACGACCGGATCGAATTGGCACACGATGCTTGCCATCCTCTCGGCCAAGGCGGGCAAAGATGTTTATTGCGAGAAGCCGTGCTCCAAGACGATTGTCGAGAGCCTGGCACTTGCCGACGCCTTCCGCCGCACGGCGCGGGTCTTTCAAGGCGGGATGCAGCGGCGGAGCCTGCCGCATTTTCAATTCGCAGCCGACCTGGCACGGCGGGGTAAACTTGGTAAGCTACAAACCCTCCACGCCCATCCCGCCGGCTTGACCACGAAAACCAGCGGCTGGCTGCCGGCACAGCCCGAACCTTCCAAGGTGCGGCTCGACTGGGATTTGTATCTCGGCACCGCTCCCTGGCGGCCGTTCAACGCCGCTCAGTTGGGCGCCGAGTTCGAGAAGGGCGGCGGTCTGGTCGGCGGCGGCTGTCTGGAATGGGGATCGCACTGCGTCGACCAATGCCAATGGGCCAACAGCGCGGACGATACCGTGCCGGTCGAGTACTTTCCGGTCGAAAACGGCCGCGCGTCCGCCCGCTACGCAAATGACGTAAAGCTCGTTGTCCGCGAAGACGGCTGGCTGCCCTTGGGCACGTGTCCGGTGCGCTACGAAGGCAGCACGGGCTGGATCGAGACGGCCGACAGCGGCCAGATCGTGCTCAGCTCGCCGGAACTGCTCGCGGGCAAGAAGGTGCCCGTGATTCCCGGTTATCCTGCCACGCCCCACGTCCGCAACTTCTTGGATTGCGTGAAGACCCGCGCGGCGACGCACGTCACCGCCCAAATCGCTTGCCAATCGCATATCGCCTGCCACGCGGTGAACATCGCCATACATCTGGGCCGCAAGCTGGCGTACGACCCGCAGAAGAACGAGTTCGTCGGCGACGACGAAGCGAACCGCTTCCGCGGCGAAGCGCTGAGGGATCCTTGGAGGTTTTGATTTTACGCCGGGAGGTGAACCGTAACTCTGCCCGTGGAAACGATCTATTTCAATTCAAGCCGCATGGAGTAAGAATGTACTGTTGCAGATTGATTTCGCTTGGTGGTTTCCTGCTAGCCCTTGCGGGCGCGGCATCAGCGGCCGACAAGGCCGTGAGCGGCAGTCCGCACGCGGAGCAGCAGAGGCTGGTCGCAACCCTGCGGAGCAACGCGCCAAAAGCGGAAAAAGCGGCCGCCTGCAAGCGGTTGGCGATCATCGGCGACGGCCAAGCAGTGCCGGCCCTGGCCACGCTGCTGCCGGATGCCCAACTTTCCTCGTGGGCACGCATCGCTTTGGAAGCGATCCCCGATCCGGCGGCGGATGAAGCCTTGCGCGCGGCGGCCGAGAAACTGCGCAGCCGCTTGCTGGTTGGCGTAATCAACTCGCTCGGCGTACGCCGCGATGCAAACGCGGTCGAAATGCTTGTTGGGCGGCTGAAAGACGCCGATAGTGAGGTTGCCTCGGCTGCCGCCGTGGCGCTGGGGCACATCGGGGGCGACCGGGCCGTGGCCACGCTTCGAGAGGCCCTGTTGAGCGGGCCTAAGAAAGTTCGGCCGGCGGCTGCCGAAGGAATGATACTCTACGCCGAGCGGTACATAGCGGCTGGCAATGCCACCGAGGCGACGAAACTCTACGATGAGGTCCGTTCCGCCGATTTGCCGCAGCAGCTTGTTCTGACTGCCACGCGCGGCGCAATCGTCGCCCGCGGCTCGGCGGGCGTGCCGCTGCTGATCGAGCAACTTCGGTCCAACGACAAACAACGTTTCGCGCTTGGGTTATCCGTCGCGCGAGAACTTCCGGGACGGCAAGCTACCGAGGCAATCGCCGCGGAAGTCCAGCGCGCCGCGCCCAGCGGCAGGCGCTCTTGATCCTGGCGCTGGCCGACCGCAACGATCCCGCCGCGGCGCCGTTGATCGTCAAAGCGGCGCGAAGCGGCGGTGAAAGCGTGCGCGTATTGGCAATGCGGGCCCTGTTGCGGCTCGATGAAGCGGCGGCCGCGCCGGTCTTGCTCGATGCGGCAATGGAATCCAATGCCGCCGTCTCGCAAGCGGCCCGGACGGCAATCGACGAACTCCAAGGCGATGCGATCGACCAGCTCATCGCGAACCGCGTCGCGGTGCGCAGGGGCGCGAACTCTTGATGCTGATCAAGCTCGCCGGCCGGCGTCACGTCGCCGCGGCGACCCCCGCTCTCTGGAAAGCCGCCGACAATCCGGATCCGGCTGTCGCGGCGGCTGCGCTTGAAGCCCTGGGAGGTACGGTGACGGTTGACGATTTGCCTCGCCTGGTCTCGCGGCTTGCGACAGCAAGCAACGCCGAAGCGTCCGCGGCGATTGTCCGCGGCGTGCAAGTTGCCTCGCAGCGGATGCCCGATCGGGAGGCCTGTGCGGCGCTGGTTGCCAAGGCAATTCCCGGCGCGAGCCGGGCGGTCCACGGCCGGCTGCTGGATGTGCTTGGGTCGATTGGCGGCGCGAAGGCTTTGGCGCTGGTGGCTGCCGCCGCCCGCGGAGACGACGAACAGCTTCGCGATACCGCGTTTAGACTGCTCGGCCAATGGATGTCGGTGGATGCGGCGCCGGTGCTACTGGAGCTGGCCCAACATGCGAAAGGCCAGAAGTACCAGGTTCGGGCCGTGCGGGCCTACATCCGCCTGGCTCGGCAATTCGACGTGCCCAACCACCAGCGGGCCGAGATGTGCCGCAACGCCCTGAAGGTCGCCCAGCGGCCCGAAGACAAACGCCTGGTGCTGGAAATCCTTCTCCGCTATCCGAGTCCGGAAATGCGCGCCTTGGCGCTGCAGGCCGCCGAATCGCCCGAACTTAAGGACGAGGCGGAGCAGGTCGCCCTGGCAATCCGCGGGTCTAGCACCGGTGATGCCAAGGAGCTTCGCAAGGCGTTGGCCCAGGCCGGCCATCAGGCCGTCAAGCTGGAAATCGTGCGGGCCCGATACGGCGAAGGCAGCAACACAAAGGACGTGACCGCCACTCTCCGCCAGTGCGCCGCCTCGTCCCGTGTCGTGTTCCTGCCCTCCTCCAACTACAACGAGGCGTTCGGCGGCGATCCCGCTCCCGGCATCGTGAAGCAGTTGACGATCCGCTATCGCATCGACGGCCGGCCGGGCGAAGTAAGCCTGGGCGAAAACGCCACGGTTGTCTTACCGATGCCCAAATAGGTCTCTTCTGCCGGAAGGGACCAACCGTACTCCTCACGCTCCGCCGTGAGGCCGGCAAGTGCTCGTTGGCAGGTCCGCCGCGTGGGAGAAGAACGCGTCTTCTTCGCCAAGCAAACGGTACCTCGCAATGGCCCCCTTCGCGCCGTCGGACGTACTGGTGCAACCTTGCGGGGACGTACGTGGACGTCACGTTGGCCCTTCCGAATACCGGCGCGCGGGCCTTTATCAGTTGGACGAGGTGCTCAAGCTGTCCTAACTGTTCCAATTCCGCCGCCTCGTCCTCCGTTCACTCGCCGCTCTTGTTCCGGTCGAAAAGGTAACGGGCCTTCTCCTGTGCGGCGTGCGAAGGGCGGAACGGCAAGACCTCGGCGGGAGTGCTCCCACGCGCGAACAAGTCGACAATTTCGTCGTATGCTTTTTCAATAGTCGCCATAGTCGAATTATAGTCCGCGTAGCGCGCTCTTGCTAGCGCGACAGGCTATCACCGAGTGCGACGTACTTTGTAGTGCGCACCGGCTGCTACCAAGCCTTCTCGCGCTCGCCCCTTCCTCTCCCCGCGGCACGCGGACGATAGAAGTTCCGCCCTCAGGCGGCGCTTGCGAGACATGCGGCGTCGTAGAACTTTTGACCGTCGGTGGCAGCCGGCAGCTTGCGCGTGTCCGGGGAATGTACAAGGCCCAATGTTCAATATTCAAGTTTGCTCGCTGCTCGTTGAACATTGAAATTTGAACATTTGCCCTCTCACTTAGTGGGTGTGGCGATCATCGGCAGGCCGTCCTGGTCGGTGGCCGGCGTGTCGGAGGCCATGCCGAAGACCTGGCACCGCGTCACGCCGAAAGGTTTTGCTTTCACGGAGACGCTGGCGGCCGGGTCGCGATACCGCAGCCTGGCCTGCGGCGGCGTCTGCGATTGTGCAGCGTGAGGACCGGGAAATGTGGTGGCGGGCGTGATGGGCGCGGGGGTAGCGCCTAACCTGCTAAAATGGAGTTCGGCTGAGAAAAGGCAGTTCACGGGGAGCACGACAATGGCGGGGAAAAACCGTCCACAAGCGATTTCCAGGACATCACAGGGAAGATTCTGGGAAATCATCCAGCGGATCTTGCCGTCTGATAGCGCGACGGAGCTTCAAGACCTCTATCGTTTGATCGAGGAAAAACTCCGCGACGACGGCGATCGCCTGACGAAACGCGATCTCGAGCCGTCTGAGGAATCGCCCAATGTCCTCGTCTGCCAAGGCACTGCTGGACACGGGCCGTCCGCAACCATCGCTGGACGAGTTATTCGACCTTTGGCGGATCGAGAACCCTTCCGACGCGGATTACACCGAAAACCTTGCCACGATCGCCGGCGCGATCGACGACTTTCGCCGCGGAGACCGGGGCCGGCCCGCGCGCGAACTAAGCCGGGAACTTCGCAGTCAAATCGGGCTGACGGAACCGTGAGCTTCAGAGTCCCCAGAGTCCCTCTCGTGGCGACCCTCCGGCTCAATCCTGGAAAGCTCGGCGTGGCCGGGAGTAGCTGGCGGAACCTCCGGCGATTATGGGTGTTTTAACTTGGTTTGGTCGCTGCTTCTGGCGCGGCTGATTCGCGATCCAAACCGAGTGTGGCGCGGACTTCGGCGAGGGACAGCCTCCGCGAGGACCGCGAAGGCTGTTGGAGGAGTGCCATCAACTCCGGCTGTTCGCGCACCGACGCCACTTCTTGCGAGAAATCGTCCACCTCCGCGAGAAGGAATTCCTTGCCGTCAGCAGGCGCAACATAACGTTGTCTTCGCTCGCCATCCGCAGCAGTTCGGGCAGCGAAATTGTTGCTTGTTCAACCTCGATAGTCTTCATAACCGAAACTCCATCCCACGAATATAGTACTTGTTGCGTTCCTTCCGGCCGGTCGCTACGACCGTCACTGTGGCAGCCTCCATATCCACATTATAGAACACTCAAAGGTTGCCGACTCGAAGTTCCCACTGCGACAACTCGTTCGGTCGCAGCGGTTTTCGATTTCGCGTCTGCGTGACAGGTTCCAACGCAAGTTGCAACGCGATGGAATCGAGCACGACAACTTGTTCGTGCTTTCGCAGAAAGCCGACGCTTTCCGTCGCCTCTTCCGTGAATTCGATCCTGAATTGCGGCATGGTCAGTTCTCAACGCGCTTCATGGAAGGATTATACCGTGAACCGACCCCAATCCGCTACACGAAATGCGCCGTCACTGGGGTGAAATTGAGACTACCAGCATTGGGGGTCGGCGTCGGCGCACATCAGGTCAATAGCCTCGCGGGGCATTTCCTGAAGGGCGCAAGGTTGAATGCCCGCCCCGTGCGAAAACCTCCGAATCGCATTGCGCGTCCGGCGACGACCTCCGGCGCAGAGCGCAAAAACTGGCGCGGCCGGGAATAGTTGGCGGAACTTCCGGCGATTACTGGTGTTTTAGTGTATTTACAAGCGTTTACAACTGAGAACTAGGTGGCACGAAAGTTGCTGCATTGGGGAGGCGGCCGGTTTTACTGCCGGAATGGCAGGACCCCACGTGCTTGTCACATGGGTCTTGCGGACGTGTTGAAGGGAGTTGTCGCGGTGTGCCCGCCGTCTTGTTCCTTATTGCACCAACCCCTCCATCAGGTGGCGGCGCAGCAGGCCGGCGCCGCGGCCCTTAAAGCGTGTAGTAACAACGACGTACATCAACTGTCAACAAACTGCACCAGAGCCGAAAACCCCAGGGGCGGTGCAACAAGCGGAAAAACCCCAGCGCGAAACCGCGACAAACCGCGACAAACCGCGACAATCCCGGGCACGCAAGCCGTGCGCGCCCGAACCTTCGACAGAAAGATAGAGGCCATAACAATGAGAGGCGAATTCGCTGGCCCAAAAAGGTACCTTGCTCAAAGCTCACGGCTCATTGCTCAAGGCTGTTCACTCGCCGATGTGTGCCAATCTTGCCAAAAGTGGGGTGAGCAGCGGAAGAAACTGCCGCGCCACAGGTCGTTGGCCGCCTTGGAGTTACGGCGAGCCAGACGATGTGTGCCAAGCGCTGCAAAACCGAGGGGCGGCACGGATCTTGGCCGAAAGTTACCGCCCGACCTTGCTCCGATCGGCCACCGCGGCGGACCAGAGATTGAGGTGATCCGAGTTGCGAGAAACCGTCCTTCTCGGCAAGCGGGAACCCGCCGTGCTCTTCACGCTCCGCCGTGAGGTCGGCATCTCGGCGGAGCGAGAAGAGTACGTACGTCCCTCTCGGCGCGAGGGACCTGCGCCCTGCCATTTTGACAGCCCTCACAACGAGATTAGCCAGTTATTGGCAGTTTTTTACCCCGGAGGCCCGTTAGACGCCGCTTTCGTTGACCCTGTGAAAACGACGCAAGTTCTGAATTCTCAAAGGGTTACGGCAACACGCTCCGGGCCGCTGCTCGCGGCACAAGCTTTGCATAATACCGCAACCCGAATCTAGGCGTGTCGGCGTGGCTGAGCGCTAGAATTACGCATGTAAGTTATCGTGGTCGGCTACGGCACGACCGGCGAAAGGAGCATTGAAGCATGGCTCAAGGTGAAAAGATCATTGGCATCGACCTGGGGACGACGAATTCCGTTGTCGCCGTGATGGAGGGCAAAGAAGCGAAGGTCATTCCCAACCAGGAGGGCAACCGGCTGACTCCCAGCGTCGTCGCCTTCAACGACAAGGGCGAAACGCTCGTCGGCGAGCCGGCCAAGCGGCAGGCGATCACCAACTCGCGGCGGACCGTTTATTCCATCAAGCGTTTCATGGGCCGGCGGCACAGCGAGGTCGGTTCCGAAGAGAAGATCGTGCCCTACAAGGTAGTGGGCGGTTCCGAGGAATACGTCAAAGTCGATATCGACGGCAAGCTTTACACGCCGCCGGAAATCTCGGCCATGATCCTCCGCAAGCTCAAGGAGGCCGCGGAGGCTTACCTGGGCCACAAGGTAAACAAGGCCGTGATCACCGTCCCAGCCTACTTCAACGACTCGCAGCGGCAGGCCACCAAGGACGCCGGCCAAATCGCCGGGCTGGAAGTGATGCGGATCATCAACGAGCCGACCGCCGCATCGCTGGCCTACGGGCTGGAGAAGAAGAATACCGAGAAGATCTGCGTCTTCGACTTGGGCGGCGGCACGTTCGACGTTTCCGTCCTGGAAGTGGCCGAAGGCGTCTTCCGCGTCATCAGCACCAACGGCGACACGCACCTGGGCGGCGACGACTACGACCGCGTGCTTGTCGATTTCTGCGCCGACGAATTCAAACGCAGCAATGGCATCGACCTTCGCAAGGACCCGATGGCCCTGCAGCGGCTCCAGGAAGCCTGCGAAAAGGCCAAGAAGGAGCTTAGCTCGCTGCAAACGACCGACATCAACCTGCCCTTCATCACGGCCGACGCTTCCGGGCCGAAGCACCTGCAAATCACGCTTACGCGCTCGAAGTTCGAGCAGCTTACCGACCATCTCACCGAGCGCTGCCGCGGGCCGGTCGAGCAGGCCATGAAGGACGCGCACCTCCGCTACAGCGAGATTGACGAAGTGGTGCTTGTGGGCGGTTCGACCCGCACACCCAAGGTGCAGGAGCTGGTGAAGTCGATGTTCGGCAAAGAGCCGCACAAGGGCGTCAATCCGGACGAAGTCGTGGCCGTAGGCGCCGCCATCCAGGGCGGCGTGTTGGCCGGCGAAGTCAAGGACATCCTGCTGTTGGACGTGACGCCGCTCTCGCTGGGCATTGAAACCCTCGGCGGCATCATGACGCGGCTGGTCGATCGAAATACGACCATCCCCGCCGAGCGGAAGAACGTCTTCAGCACGGCCGACGACAACCAGGGGGCCGTCACGGTCAAGGTCTATCAGGGCGAACGGGCGATGGCCGCAGATAATAGGTTGCTGGGCCAGTTCAATCTCGAAGGCATTCCGCCCGCGCCCCGCGGCGTGCCGCAGATCGAAGTCAAGTTCGACATCGACCAAAACGGCATTCTCAATGTTTCGGCCAAGGACCTTGGCACGGGCAAGGAACAAACCGTGAAGATCGAGCAGAGCGCCGGCCTTTCCGAGGACGAGATCGAGCGCCGCCGCAAGGACGCCGACGCCCACGCCGAGGATGACAAGAAGAAGCGCGACCTGGCCGAGGAACGCAACAAGGCCGACACGATGACGTGGCAACTGGAGAAGCTGCTGCAGGAGCACGACGCGAAGCTTTCCGCGGCGGACAAGGAAGCGGTCACGCGGTCGATCGAGCGGGTCCGCAACGCGGCCAAGAGCGACGATCCGGCAGCAATCAAGTCGGCCCTGCACGAGCTTGAGCAGGCTTCGCACGCGCTCTCCAAGACGCTCTACGCCAAGGCCGGCCCCCAGCCCGGCGCCGGCCCCGGTCCTGCCCCCGGCGACGGCGCCCCGCACGCCGCGCCGGACAGCCCGGCGGCGGCGACGACGAGCCGATTGATGCGGAGTTTGAAGTGAAGAAGTAGCGGCCGGTCCCCTCTGCCGAACGTACGCTGTGGGGCATAGAAGGCGATGCGACCAGATAAGCAGCGCCGAAAGGAAAGGAAGCATTTGTGGGAGTCCCAGCAACGGGCTGCCGCTCGAGCCAAGTTCCCGCTTCCCGACGAGCAGTTGCGTGCGCTTTTCGAATTCCTGAATAGCGAGTTCCCGACTCAAGGTTGCGATCGCACTTTGCGCCTGACCGAATACTGGTTGAAGGCCCAGGGGCTTGAAATCGAACCGGTGGTTGCGTGGCTTCACGAAAACGGCGGGCATTGCGACTGCGAGGCGGCGGCCAACTCCCGGGAGAGATGGGAGGCGGCGAACAAAGACGTCGACTGGTGACATGGAATTCCACTTCGAAAAACTGACGCTCAAAGGCCAGGAGGCGGTTGCCAACGGGCAGGAACTGGCCGTGGACCAAGGCCATGCGCAGTTCGAGCCGCTGCACTTGCTGGCGGCCTTGCTTGAAGAGTCCGAAGGCGTCATCGCGCCACTGTTGGAAAAAATCGGCACCAACCGCACGCAACTTGACGGCATCGTCCGCAGCGAATTGCAGCGGATTCCAAAGGTTAGCGGCGGGTCGCCGCCGCAGCCAAGTACGGACTTGGTCCGCGTGCTGGAAACGGCCCAGCGCGAGGCGGATGCCATGAAGGACGAGTTCGTCTCCACGGAACATCTCCTGCTGGCGCTCGCCAAGGTTGATTCCAAGGCCAAGAACATCCTTAAGCTGCACGCGCTGACGGACAAAGAAATCCTTCAGGCAATGCAGACCATCCGCGGCAGCCAGCGGGTGACGGACCAGACGCCCGAGGCGAAGTTCCAGGCCCTGGAACGCTACGGCATCGACTTGGTGGAGCGCGCCCGGCAAGGAAAGCTCGATCCGGTCATCGGCCGCGACCAGGAAATCCGCCGCGTCATCCAGGTCCTTTCCCGCCGCACCAAGAACAACCCTGTGCTCATCGGCGAGCCGGGCGTCGGCAAGACGGCCATCGTCGAAGGGCTTGCCTTGCGGATTGTGGACGGCGACGTGCCCGAAAGCCTGAAAAACCGCCGGGTGATCGCGCTGGACATGGGCGCGCTGGTGGCGGGCACGAAGTTCCGCGGCGAATTCGAGGAGCGGCTCAAGGCCGTGCTCAAGGAGGTCACGTCGGCCGGCAACGTGGTGCTCTTTATTGACGAGCTGCACACGGTCGTCGGCGCGGGCCGGGCGGAAGGCGGCGCGGACGCGGCCAATCTGCTCAAGCCGGCCCTGGCCCGCGGCGAGCTCCGCTGCATCGGCGCAACGACGCTGGACGAGTATCGCAAGTACGTGGAGAAGGATGCCGCCCTGGAGCGACGCTTCCAGCCGGTGTACGTCAACGAGCCTTCCGTGGAGGATACCATCGCAATCTTGCGCAGGCTGAAGCCGCGCTACGAAGCCCATCACCGCGGCGTGAGGATCAAGGATTCGGCACTGGTGGCCGCTGCCAATCTTTCGCATCGCTACATCGCCGACCGCTTCCTGCCCGACAAGGCGATCGACCTGGTGGACGAGGCCGCCAGCCGCCTGGCGATGGAGCTGCAAAGCGTGCCGCAGGAGATCGATGAGGTGCAGCGCCGCCTGGTGCAATTGGAGCTTGCCGACCGCCAGCTTGCGGAGGAAACCGAAGAACACGCCAAGCAGCGCCGCCAGGAAATCCAGGACGAAATGGGCAATCTCCGCCGCCGCCTGGCCGACCTCCGCAAGCAATGGGAGCTGGAAAAGAGCGGGCTGGGCGACGTCCACCAGATCCGCGGGAAGCTCGACGAGGTCGAGCTGCAGTTCAACCATCTTTCCGCGGCGATCAAGGAGAAGCAGTCGGCTGGAATGCCCGTCGCCGAGTCCGATTACCAAAAGCTGTACGAGCTGGACATGCAACGGAAGAGGCTTGCCCAGCAGTTGGAATCGACGGACAAGAGCGAGGCGCCGACCAGTGGCCGGCGCCTTCTGCGCCGCGAGGTCGGCCCGGAGGAAATCGCCGAAGTCGTCGCCGCCTGGACCGGCATCCCCGTCAGTCGCATGATGGAGACGGAGCGGGCGAAGCTGCTGGTCATGGAAGAGCGGATCCACCAGCGGTTCATCGACCAGGAGGAAGCCGTGGTCGCGGTCTCCAGCGCCGTCCGCCGCAATCGCAGCGGCCTGCAGGACCCCAACCGGCCCATCGGCTCGTTCATCTTCCTGGGGCCGACCGGCGTCGGCAAGACCGAGCTTTGCAAGGCACTGGCCGCGGTGCTCTTCGACGACGAAAACGCCATGGTCCGGCTGGACATGAGCGAGTTCATGGAGCGGCATACTGTTAGCCGGCTAATCGGCGCCCCGCCGGGCTACGTGGGCTACGAGGAGGGCGGCATGTTGACCGAGGCCGTCCGCCGCCGACCTTACGCCGTGATCCTGCTGGACGAAATTGAGAAGGCCCATCGCGACGTCTTCAACATCCTCTTGCAGGTCCTCGACGACGGCCGCTTGAGCGACAGCCACGGTCACACGGTCGATTTCACCAACACGATCATCGTCATGACCTCCAACGTCGGCAGCCAGGTGATCGAGGAAATCACCCGCGAAGGCGGCAAGGAAGAGCAAATCCGCGAAGCGGTGATGGACACGCTGCGCACGCGGTTCTTGCCCGAATTCCTCAACCGCGTCGACGAAGTGCTGATTTTCCACCCGCTTTCCCCCGAAGCGATCCACAAGATCGTCGTCCTGCAGGTCGAGCGGCTGAAGCAAATGATGGCCCAGAAGGAGATCGAGTTGGAAGTCACCGAGCGGGCGATTAACGCTATCGCCTTGGAAGGCTACGATCCCACCTACGGCGCGCGGCCCTTGAAGCGGGTGATCCAGCAGCGTCTGCAGAACCCGCTGGCGGTTGAGCTATTGAAGAAGGAGTCCGCCGCCGGCACGCGAGTCCGCATTGATTTTGTGGACGGGGAGTTTACGTTCGAGCAAGCGTAAGGTTCTCAGCCCAACCCCGTCGGCGCGGCGCCAACTCCGTTTCCAACACGCGCGTCGCCACGGTGTGCCA
The DNA here is from genome assembly GCA_963780045.1 of uncultured Planctomycetia bacterium. GTDB lineage: Bacteria > Planctomycetota > Planctomycetia > Pirellulales > Thermoguttaceae > JANXQG01. The sequence goes on from CAVZZZ010000001.1 coordinate 2,161,181, forward strand.
GTCCGAAGTCTCTCAGATGCTCGTGATGCCGGCGGTAGTGGTGAAAAGCCAGGCCGAGGAAAGCGGTTGCCAGACCGATTAAGAGCGCGAGCAGCAACACGACGAGAATGAGCACCAAGGTGGCCGCTCCGTATGCTGTGTGAGTGTTGGGATTATCGGGACCTAAATTCGGCACTGCATAACGGTAGCCGACGCCGATTGCCGTCAACCCCAGGCCGATCAAGGCCCCGGCCGTAATGATCGCACCGCAAAGCGCTCGCATTGCCGTCTCCCTTATATGTTATTTCCGATGCTTATTGTCCAAACATGCGCAGGCAGCCGCCCATCACCAGCAAGATTCCCGCCAGAATCATGAAGATGCTGCTGCACCCGCAGCCCATCCACGGGCCATAGGGTCCTTGCGGCTGAAGATACCCGCCGCCGCCCAAGAAACCACCGGGACCGTAGCTCATGAGATCACCTCTAATTTCTTAGCGTCGTTTCGCTGCCGCTCCCCGGTTCCGCTTATCGCATGTGCCGGTCGGCGACGTTCTCTGTGATTGCTCAATTACCGTGCTGGTCAAATTTCGACCGTGTTTCCTCCATGCCGACGTCAGATCGATCGGTTCAAACACGCGGAACAGGGTGTAAGCACTTGGCGTGCCGAACGAGCTGAAACACGACAGCTAAGCTAGCATTTGGCCGGTCTAATCGACTCCCCTACCCTCACGGCGGAGCGCGAGGAGTACGGGTCCATTGACCTTGCCGCGAACGCCGCGCGTCAGGACAATGCCCCCGCCTATGCGGAACTAGGGCACGAGCGCTGGCTTGCCCGGCAAACTGCGAAGGCGCGTTTCTTAGGTTAGCATGGTCATCCAGCGTGAAATGGAGTTCAAAGAATGAGAACCGTAACCATCATCTTGTTGTTCGGATTCGCGGCTTGCTTTGCAGGGTGCGGCTCGCACGAATCGAGCGAGGGCCGCGACCGGCAGGTCAACAACCGCGTCACGCCGGTCGTCAGCGACAAGGTCGTCAATCAGGCCGCCGATAGGGCGGTAGACAGCATCGAGGCCGCCGCCGCAACCGCGAACCAAGTCACGGCCGACGTGAACCACACGGCCGTCAAGGCCCAAGTCGCGGCCCAACAAGTGACCAACGACGCCGCCAGGCTGACCAACGACGCGGCCCGCGCGGGCAATTCCGTCATGAACAACGCCACGCACGACCTGAACCAGGCCACGCGCGACCTGAATCAATTGAAGAGCACGTTCTGATCCGGGTAGGTGGGTTTCGCACGGAGTCAATCGCACCGCGACGCCATACCGCGGCTTTGCGCGACTCGCGAGGGCGCACCATTCCACAGCGATCTCCGTGCGACACCCACCCTACTTTTGAATCTCCGCGGCGACCGCTTCGATCGCGGATTGCACGTCGCTGGCGTCGACGTCCATGTGCGTTACGGCACGTGCCGAATAGGGAGCGGTATTGTGCATCAGGACGCCGCGGCGGCCAAGCCGCGCGACTAGCTCGGCCGCGGTCAACGGCCCCGGAGTGAGGTGAAAGTAGACGAGGTTCGTGTCGAACGCATCGACGCGGACGCCGGGTATGTGCCGCAGGCCTTCGCCCAACTTACGGGCGTTGGCGTGGTCGTCCGCCAGCCGGTCGATGTGGTGATCGAGAGCGTGTAGCGCAGCGGCGGCGAGGATGCCGGCCTGCCTCATGCCGCCGCCAAAGAGCTTGCGGTGCCGCACCGCCTCGCGGATCAACTCGGCCGGACCGGCCAGCGCCGAACCGACCGGCGCGCCGAGTCCTTTGCTGAAACAGACGTTCACCGTGTCGAAGTGCCGCGCCCACTGGGCCAGCGGAATGCCCGAGGCGACGACCGCGTTCCACAGCCGGGCGCCGTCCAGATGCGTCCGCAGGCCGCGGGAGTGTGCCCAGTCGCAGAGTTTTTCGACGTTCTCGTAAGGCTGGATGCGTCCGCCGCCGCGATTGTGCGTGTTCTCCAGGCACAGCAGGCGGACGCGGGCGGAGTGCGGGTCCTCTCGTATTAACACAGTCTCAAGCTGCTCCGCTTGCAGCACGCCGCACTGCCCGCGCAGCGGCCAGACGGCCACGCCGTTGACCTGCGCGTAGCCGCCCTGCTCGTAAAAGAAGACGTGCGACTCTGCCTCGCAGATCATGGCGTCGCCCGGCCGGCAATGGAGCCGCACGCCAATGAGGTTCGACATCGTGCCCGAAGGAACGAACAGGGCTGCTTCCTTGCCTAGCATGGCTGCCAACCGCCGCTGAAGCTCGTTCACGCTGGGGTCGTCGCCGTAGACGTCGTCGCCTACCTCGGCGGCGGCCATCGCGGCGCGCATCGCGGGCGTCGGGCGGGTGAGGGTGTCGCTGCGAAAATCGTGGATTTTGCTGGGCATTACTGGCGTTGCTTCGGTGGGTTGTTTCGGACGGAAGTGCCAGTGTATCATATTCCGCGACGTGCTGGTATAACGATAGAAGAAGGAACGGTTTCAATGGCAAGCTCCGCCTCCGAGTCGATCGGCCAATACCTGATCCGCCGCCTCCGCGAATGTGGCGTCCGTGACGTGTTCGGCATTCCGGGCGACTACGTTTTGGGCTTCTATGACGTGATGGAAAAGAGCCCGCTGCGGATCATCGGCTGCACGCGCGAGGATTCCGCGGGCTTCGCGGCCGACGCCTACGCCCGCGTCAACGGTATCGGGGCCGTCTGCGTGACGTATTGCGTGGGCGGCCTGAGCCTCTGCAACTCGATCGCCGGGGCCTATGCGGAGAAATCGCCGGTGGTCGTCATCAGCGGCGCGCCGGGATTGGGCGAGCGGACGCACGATCCGCTGCTGCACCACAAAGTGAAGGATTTTCAGACCCAGGCCGAGGTTTTTCACCGGCTCTGCGGCGCGGATGCCGTGTTGGACGAGCCAAACACTGCCTGCAATCACATCGACCGCGTGTTGGACCAGGTTTCGCGCTACAAACGGCCGGGCTATATCGAATTGCCGCGGGACCTGGTCAACATCGTGCCGGACGCGCCGCAGGCCACGACCGTGCAGCCGCCTGCGAGCGATCCGGCTGCCTTGGCCGAGGCCCTGGTGGAAGCGACGCAGCGGATCGCCGCGGCCCGATCGCCGGTCATCATTGCCGACGTGGAAATCCACCGCTTCGGCCTGCAGGACAAGTTGCTGGCCTTCGCCGAAGGGGCCGGCATTCCCATCGTGAGCACTATCCTCGGCAAGAGCGTCGTCAGCGAGCGGCATCCGCTGTTTGCCGGGCTGTACGAAGGCGGCATGGGCCGCGAGGAGGTCACGCGGTTCGTCGAGTCCAGCGATTGCGTCATCCTGCTGGGCGCGTTCATGACCGACATCAATCTGGGCATCTACACGGCCAATCTCGATCCGGCCCGCTGCATCGATGCCACGAGCGAAAAGCTTCGCATCAGCCGCCATCACTATGACGGCGTGCTCCTGCCCGACTTCATGGACGGCCTGATCGCGGCCGGTATAAAGGCCCCGCCGCGCAAGCTGCCGCCCAAGCCGGGCACGCGCGAGGATGAATACTTCCTTGATGCCGACGCCAAGCTGACGATACGCCGCCTGATCGCCCGGCTCAATCAGTCGATTGACGCCGCGAGCGTCGTGATAGCCGACATCGGCGACGCCCTCTTCGCCTCCAGCGACCTTGTGATAGAACAGCAGACGGAGTTTCTTTCGCCGGCCTATTACTGCTCGATGGGTTTTGCCGTGCCGGCGGCGCTGGGGGTGATGGTCGCGCGGCCCGAACTGCGGCCGATCGTGCTGGTGGGCGACGGCGCGTTCCAGATGACCGGCATGGAGCTTTCGACGATCGTGCGGCACGGCTTTTCGCCGATCGTCATCGTGCTGGACAACGGCGGCTACGGCACGGAGCGCCAACTGCACCGCGGCGACCACGCCTTCAACAACATTCTCTGCTGGCGCTACGCCCGGCTGCCGGAAGTTTTGGGCGGCGGCAAGGGATACGAGGCGCATACCGAGGGCCAGTTCGACTCGGCCCTGCGGCAGGCGCTGGCCGACCGCTCCGGCTTCAGCCTGATCCACGTGCATCTCGGGCGCAGGACGCGAGCTTTGCGTTGGAGCGGCTGGCGAACAAGCTGATTAACAAGGTGTGATCGGGGATGAAGGATGAGAGATTATGGATGAGGGATGAACGAAGAAATCTCGCGCAAAGACGCAAAGAAAAGAAAATGCAGGCGCGAGCGAACATCTTCCTTTCCTGCATTTTCCGTTCTTCCTTTGCGCCTTACGCGCCTTCGCGCGAGATTTAGTGACTATCTGCTCCCTTCCCCCTCATCCGCCGGCAAGGGGGGGAGTTTTGAAAGGACGGCAGGGCGGCAAGCGGCACGTAGTGCGCGGGACGATTACTACCAATAGCCTCGCTTAACGTCGATCTTACAGTTGGGCAAGAGATGCCGGAGTTTCTTCACGCCTTCGTCTGTGACCTTGGCGTCGTGGAGTTCCAAGGACGTCAGATTAGTCAAGCATCCAAGCTGCGACAACGAAGCGTCGGTGACGGTGTCGCCGTAGAGGTAGAGGTATTCGATTTGTCTGAACTCTGCGGCCTTCGCCATGTTAGCGTCCCCAAAATCCCAGCCGCCGAGCTGTAACCATTGGACCTCGTCGAAAAAATCGCCTCCAAGCAGTTTTCCCAGCGGCTCCGGTCCAGGCGAAGGAGTGTCGAACATTGGTGGGACTGTGCCATGAAGTTGTGTTTCATAAACCACGCATCCCTCGTGCTTTTGTCGGATCGCCGCCACGGCCTCCGCCTGCCGCCGGGCCTGCTTGATCCGGACGCCCAGCCAACTGCACACCACGGCGCACAACGTGACGAACACCAAGAGCGTCCCTAACACAAACTGCACCCGCCGCCGAAGCAGAAGCCCCGCGAACATCCACGCCGGAATCAGCACCAAGACTGCCCCTACGACGGCCACCGCCAGCAAGACCGGCCAGCCCTTCTGGTAGTGCAAGGGAAACCACCGCCAGCGCTCGCAGGCGAACAACAGGCCCGTGGCCACCGCCGCGCCCCAGACGAGCCAGGCGGGCATGGGCAGATACCAGCGGCGGCGGGCAGCTTTCGTGTCCATACCCGCCATTATAGCCCAGCGCAAGGCCGCCAAGGCAGTTGAACGCCGAGAGGTAATGAATCTCACGCAAAGACGCCAAGCCGCAAAGGCGCAAAGAGGAGAGATTTGCGTCTTGGCGGCTTGGCGTCTTTGCGCTGATTTGTTGACAGCGGACGGCACGGAAAGGCTGGGGCTAGCCGTCAACGATCCGGACGATTAGACTGAACCGGCGCGGGCGTCCGCTCCCACCGCACCCTCCCCAAGGAGTCGTCATGCAAACTTCCGCAAACTCGCTTTCCCGCCGCACGTGGCTTCGCCGCACGGCCGGCGCTGCCGGATTTGCCTGCGGCTTCTCGGTCTTCTCGCCTTTGCTGGCCGCGCCGGAAAGCCGCGGCTTCAAGATCGGCGGTTGCGACTGGTCGATGGGCAAGTGCTGCGACCCGACGGCGCTGGACCTGGCCAAGGAGATCGGCCTGGATGGCGTGCAGGTTGATATGGGCCGCGGCGGCGAGATGCCACTGCGCCGGCGCGAGCACCAGGAAGCCTACCGGGCGGCGATGGCCCGTACCGGCCTGGCCGTCTCTTCCATCGCCATCGGCGAGATGAACCAGGTGCCGCTGAAGGGTAGCGACCAGCGACCCGCCGAGTGGTTGGACGCCGGTCTGGAGATCTGCCGGGCGATGAAGCTGCCGCTGGTCATGGCGCCGGCCTTCAATCGCGGCGACCTGGACATGGCCAAAACCGCCGAGATCGACCGCTTCGTGAAGGCCGTCCGCGGCGCGGCGACCAAGGCCGAAAAACTGGGCGTGATCATCGGCCTGGAAAACTACCTCAGTGCCGACGACAACCGCAAGATCATTGACCGCGTCGGTTCAGCGAACGTCAAGGTCTACTACGACGTGGGCAATTCCACCGACAAAGGCCGCGACGTTTGCAAGGAGATCCGCGCCCTGGGCACGCTGATTTGCGAATTCCACGCCAAGGACGGCCCACACATGCTCGGCAGGGGGCGGATCAATTTCCGCGAAGTCCGAAAGGCCATCGACGACGCGGGCTTCCGCGGCTGGCTGCAGCTTGAGGCGGCGCACCCGCACGGCGTCGTCGCCGACTACACGGCCGACGCGAAATACCTGCGGGCGATTTTTCCTGGGTGAGCCGAACTTCCGATGCCCGGCGGGCGTTGACGCCGCACTAGGCAGTTGATTATAATTGCCGCTGCTCTCTTCGAAAGTCCCCTGGAGACGTTCGCCAAAGTGTTCGAATTGGCGGCGCATGACTAAATGCCTCTATCAGAACCGATGAACTGGCATCACTGAGCCCGCATCAGGTACTCGTTTTGTTACGGACTCTAAAATGGATCTCAAAAAGCTGGAAGTTTGGTTCATCACCGGCAGCCAAAACCTTTATGGCGAAGCGGCCCTCCGCCAGGTCGCGGAAAACAGCCGGCAAGTTGTGGCCGGCCTCAATGCTGCCGAGCGGCTGCCGATGTGCGTCGCCTGCAAGCCGGTCGTCACCACGCCGCAGGCCATCTTGGACGTCTGCCGCGAGGCCAACGCCGCTTCCAACTGCGCGGGCCTGGTGCTGTGGATGCACACCTTCTCGCCCGCCAAGATGTGGATTGCCGGGCTGACGGCCTTGCAGAAGCCCTTTTTGCACCTGCATACGCAGTTCAATTGCGATCTACCGTGGGCGACGATCGACATGGACTTCATGAACCTGAACCAGGCCGCCCACGGTGACCGCGAGTTCGGCTTCATCTGCTCGCGATTGAAGAAGCGGCGGAAGGTGGTCGTCGGGCACTGGAACGACGCCGAGGTGCAGGACCGCATCGCCTCCTGGATGCGCGCGGCCGCCGGCGCGGCCGAAATCCGCGGCCTCAAAGTGGCCCGGCTGGGAGACAACATGCGGCAGGTGGCCGTGACCGAGGGTGACAAGGTAGAGGCCCAGGTGCGGCTGGGCGTGGAGGTCAACGGCTACGGCATCAGCGAGCTGGCCAAGCGGGTGGCCGAGGTCTCGGATGCCGAGGTCGATCGGCTGGTGGCGAACTACGAGGCGGAATACGCGATAGCGCCGAGCCTTCGCAGCGGCGGCGATCACCGCGGGTCGCTCAACTATGCCGCCCGGCTTGAATTGGGCCTGCGGCATTTTCTCGACGGCGGCGGCTTCAAGGCGTTCACTGACACATTCGAGGACCTGCACGGCCTGATGCAACTGCCGGGCATTGCCGTGCAGCGGCTGATGGCCGAGGGCTACGGCTTCGGCGCCGAGGGAGACTGGAAGACCGCAGCTTTGTGCCGGGCGATGAAGGTCATGGCCCAAGGAGTCGGGGCAGCCGCGCAGCGGGTCGGCGGAACGTCGTTCATGGAAGACTACACGTATGATCTCGCTCCCTCCGGGCCGCTGGTGCTGGGCGCGCACATGCTGGAGATTTGCGCCTCGCTAGCCGCGGAAAAGCCGTCGTGCGAGATTCATCCGCTGGGCATTGGCGGCAAGGCCGATCCGGTTCGGCTGGTCTTCAACGCGCCGGTGGGACCGGCGGTCAACGCGGCGCTGATTGACATGGGCGACCGCTTCCGCATGTTGCTGAACGAGGTGGACGTTGTGGCCCCGCCGGCGTCTTTGCCGCGGCTGCCCGTGGCGCGGGCCGTTTGGAAGCCGCGGCCAGACTTGAAAACGGCCGCTGCCGCCTGGATTTATGCCGGCGGCCCGCACCACACGGTGCTGAGCCAAGCCTTGACGAGCGAAGAGATCGAGGACTTTGCCGAAATCCTGGGATTGGAGCTGATCGCGATTGACGGCCAGACGCGACTCCGCGACATAAAGAACGAGCTGCGCTGGAACGAAGCATACTACGGCTAGGAAAAGATCCATGCAACCTCTGGACTGGGTAATGATCGGCTGTTACTTCGCCCTCTTGCTGGGCGTGGTATGGTGGGTGGTTTCCAAGAGCAAGGACACGGCGGCGGACTACTTCCTCGCCGGCCGCAATCTGAGCTGGTGGATCGTGGGGGCCTCGATCTTCGCCTCGAACATCGGCTCGGAGCACGTCGTCGGTCTGGCCGGTTCTGGGGCAAAGGACGGCGTGGCGTTGGCCCATTACGAGCTGCACGCCTGGTGCCTCTTGGTGCTGGCGTGGGTCTTCGTGCCGTTTTACGCGCGGTCGATGGTCTTCACGATGCCGGAGTTTCTGGAGAAGCGATTCTCGACCGGTTCGCGGTACGTGCTTTCGATCGTGTCGCTGATCACGTTCGTGGTCTCGAAGATCGCCGTAGGAATTTTCGCGGGCGGCGTGGTCTTCGCGGCGCTGCTTCCCGATTTGCATTTTCATCTCGGCGCGGAAGGCGCTGCCGGCTGGGATATCGACAGTTTTTGGATCGGCTCCGTCGCGGTGATTCTGCTTACCGGCTTGTACACGGTGCTGGGCGGCATGAGGGCCGTGGCCTACAACGACGCAGTGCAGACGGTCGTGCTGATCTGCGGCTCCGCCACGCTGACGGTTTACGGCCTGCTGACGCTGGGCGACGGCAGCTTCGCGCAAGGCTGGAGCCAGTTGCGGCATTTCTGCGGCAGCGACATGTTCAATCTTTGGAAGCCGCTGATTCCGCCGGGCGTCGAGGGAACTTGGGAACCGGTCAAGGAGCCGCACCGCATGGCGTGGTACTTCAACGACCAATTTCCTTGGCTGGGCATGGCGATCTGCGCCCGGTGATTGGACTGTGGTACTGGTGTACCGACCAATACATCGTGCAGCGGGCCTTGGGCGCGCCGGACGAGCGGACGGCCCGACGCGGCAGCATCTTCGCCGCGTTTTTGAAGCTCTTTCCCGTGTACCTTTTCATCATTCCCGGCTTGATTTGCTTCGCCTTGGCCAAGAGCGGAAAAGTGCCCGAACTGGCCGTCATTGCCCAGGGAGGCGAGGCCGGGCGCCATGCAGCGCAGAGCGCTTTTCCGCTGATGGTGATGCACTTGTTGCCGATGGGGTTGCGGGGTATCGTCGTTGCCGGGCTGCTCTCGGCCCTGATGGGCTCGCTCGCGGGCGTCTTCAACGCCTGTTCGACGCTCTTCACCGTCGATCTCTACGAGAAGCTGAGGCCAGGCGCCACTCAGCACGAAATCGTCCGTACCGGGCGGATCGCCACCGCGGTCATGGTGGCCATCGCCTTGGCGTGGATTCCCGTCGTGAAGGGCGCGCAAAGCCTTTACGAGTATCTGCAGAGCATCCAGGGCTACCTGGCCCCGCCGATTTTTGTGGTCTTCTTTTTCGGTGTGTTCTTCAAGCGGCTCAACGCCAAAGGCTGCTTGTGGGCAATGGTGGTCGGTTTCGTTATCGGCGTGTTTCGCATGTTAGTCGACACTCCGGTGACGCTGGGTTTGGAACGCTTTCCGGAATCCGTGCGCGAGCTTTACCAGCCCGGCAAGTTCCTCTGGATCGTCAACAACATCAACTTCCAGTATTTCAGCATCCTGATAACGATCGTCTCGGCGATCACGATGATGGCGGTCAGCCTGGCGACGGCGCCGCCCTCGCCCCAGCAAATCAAGAGCCTGACTTTCGGCACGGAGACCGAGGAAGACAGACGGAAGACCCGCGCGAGCTGGGGCTGGCAGGAAGTGCTGGCCTCGTGCATCGTGCTGGCGGCGATTTTAGGTGCGTACATCTATTTCACGGGTTTCAAGGAATAACCGCGCGCGGTCGTCCGCTGGAGCGCGGCGCCGAGTCAGGAATACTCCTGATACGTGGGCGTAATAACCAACTCCGGCACGGTCACGTTCGGCGGGAGCTTGGCCAAGGCGACGACGCAATGCCCAATGTCTGCGGGATGGACCATTGCCGCCCGCTTTTCGGCTGGGACCGGGACCGGACGTTGCTCTAGGATGGGTGTGTCAACCTCGCCGGGATAGATGTTGGTAATGCGGATGCCGTTTGCGCGTTCCTCCAGTCCAACGGCCATGCCCAGCGCGGTTGCGGCAAACTTTGACGCGCAATAGGCCGGGCCGGCCAGCGTCAAGGCCCGCTTGCCGGCGATGGAGGAAATGTTGACGATCAGCCCGGCGCGATTCTGCCGCATGACGGGCAACACCGCGTGCAGGACGTTGTAGAACCCCGTGCTATTGATCGCCATGATGCGGTCGAAATCGGTCGGGTCCAGCTCCGACATTTTCCGCCGGGCGACGTTGATCCCGGCGCTGTTGACGACGATGTCCAGCGAACCGAGACTTTCCATGGCCCAGGCCACGAGGTCCCGAACGTCGCCGCGGTCGGAAATATCGCAAGCGCGGGCGAGCAACGGGGGCCGACCGGCAAATTCAGCGGCGGCCTGTTCGAGCTTCTGCCGGCTGCGGCCCGCTATTGCCACGCGGCACCCTTCGCTCGCCAAGGCAATGGCCACGCCGAGGCCGATCCCGCTGCCGCCTCCGGTCACCAATGCCGTTTTGCCGTTTAGTTCCACGATCGTCACTTCTGTATGTTACGGTTCCAGGACCACTTTCAGCAGGCCTTCGCCGCCTTGGTACAACCGTTGGAACCACGTCGGACCATCGGCCAAAGGAGCCGTCGCGCTGATCAGCGCATCGACGTCGATCGCGCCGCTGGCGATCATCTCAAGACACGCCGCGTATTCGCCGCACGAGGCGCAGCAGCCGTTGAGCGTCAGTTCGCGAGTGACGACCGCCTGCAGCGGAAAATCCGCGCTGGGGGCCAGGTTGCCGACGAGCGTCACCTGTCCGCCTTTGCGGACGCATGCGATGGCCGTCTTTAGCGCGGCCGAAATACCCACGACCTCGAAAGCCGTATCGGCCCCGCGTCCGCCGGTGAGGCGAAAAACTTCGGCGGGCACGTCGGTGCCGTCGGACGCAATAGTCTCCGTCGCGCCGAGCTTGCGGGCCGCATCCAAGCGCGTGCGATCGACGTCCACGGCGATGATCCGCCCGCAGCCGCTGGCACGCAGGGCCTGGATCACCAAGAGGCCGATCATCCCCGCGCCAACGACGACGGCCGTATCGCCCAGGGCGAGGCGGGTCCGGCGGACGGCGTGAAACGCGATGGACAGCGGCTCGATCATAGCCGCCTGGCGAAAGGACACATTGTCCGGCAGCCGCACGAGGATGCGCTGGGGGACGGCCACGTATTCGGCAAACGCGCCGTGGCGGCGATAGTCGCCGCAGGAGACGCCCAGCACGCGGCGGTTGTCGCAGAGGTTGATCTCGCCGCGGCGGCAGAACCAGCACGTGCCGCAATAGACGGTCGAGTCGAAAGTCACGCGGTCGCCCGGATTCCAGGCCGTCACGTCGCTTCCGACCTCCGCGACGGTGCCGGCCGCTTCGTGCCCCATGATGATCGGCGGCTGGCGGCGGCCGGTGCTGCCGTCCATGCCGTGGATATCGCTGCCGCAAATGCCGCACGCCGCCACGCGGAGCAGCACCTCGTCGTCGCCGACCGCCGGCGGCTGCCAGTCCTGGACCTCCAAATGGTTGTACGCGGTGAGAACGAGGGCTTTCATGCGGTTGTTATATCGGATCGAGCTTAGCGGGCATAGGTGAGCGTCAAGCGGGACGTTGACAACCGGTCTGCGCCGGCCAACAATCATGGTGGATCGCGGCCGCAAGCCGCCGACATCTTGGATGAAAGGATAACGACCGTGGAAGACTTCGTCACCGTTGCTACTTATTTTTCGATGTCCGAAGCGGAGCCGGCGCGCCTTGCCTGGATGCCGCCGGCATTCCGGCCTTTGCCACGGACGAGGACGTGGGCTCGCTGCTGGTGCCGACCATGGTCGGCGGCATCAAGCTGCAGGTGCCCGCCGCCGATGCCGCCCGCGCGGAGCAGGTGTTGGCCGAGCTTCAGACCGAATCTCAGCCCCCCGCCGGCGCCGGCGCCGATGACGAAGGAGTCTCGTTCCATTGCCCAAGCTGCAACGCCGAGATCTGGTTCCCTTCCGACCGCCGCGGGCACGTGGAGGAATGTCCCGAGTGCGGGAATTTTGTTGACGTGCCGGATAGCACTCAATAAATCTCCGCGCCCTGCGCCTTGAACTCCTCGGCCTTTTCGTGCATTCCGGAGGCAATTGCTTCATCGCCGCCAAGCCCGTGCTCCTGGGCGTACTTCCGCACGTCCTGCGTGATCTTCATCGAGCAGAACTGCGGCCCGCACATGCTGCAAAAATGGGCCAGCTTCGCGCCGGGCGTCGGCAGCGTCTCGTCGTGATATTCGCGGGCACGCTCGGGATCGAGCGCCAGGTTGAACTGGTCCTCCCAGCGGAAGTCGAAACGGGCCTTCGACAAGGCGTCGTCCCAGGCCTGCGCCGGGATGCCCCTTCGCCAGGTCCGCGGCGTGCGCGGCGATCTTGTAGGCGATCATGCCTTCCTTCACGTCGTCGCGGTCGGGCAAGCCCAGGTGCTCCTTGGGCGTCACGTAGCAGAGCATCGCCGTGCCATGCCAGCCGATCATCGCGGCGCCGATCGCCGAGGTAATGTGGTCGTAGGCCGGGGCGATGTCGGTCGTCAGCGGGCCAAGCGTGTAGAACGGGGCCTCGTGGCAGACGGCCATCTGCCGATCGACGTTCTCCTTGATCAGGTGCATAGGGACGTGGCCGGGCCCTTCGATCATCACCTGCACACCGTGCTCCCAGGCGATCTTCGTCAGCTCGCCCAGCGTGTCCAGCTCGGCGAACTGGGCGGCGTCGTTGGCGTCGGCGATCGAGCCGGGCCGCAGGCCGTCGCCCAGCGAAACGGAAACGTCGTAGCGGGCCATTAGTTCGCAAATCTCGCGGAAGCGGGTGTAGAGGAAACTCTCCTCGTGATGCGTCAGGCACCACTTGGCCATGATCGACCCGCCGCGGGAGACAATGCCCGTCACTCGCCGCGCGGTCAAAGGAATGTAGCGCAGCAGCACGCCGGCGTGGATCGTAAAATAATCGACGCCCTGCTCGGCCTGCTCCTGGAGCGTCTGGTAATACAGATCAAAAGTAAGATCCTCCGCCTTGCCGCCGACCTTTTCCAGGGCCTGGTAAATCGGCACAGTGCCGATCGGCACGGGCGAGTTCCGCACGATCCATTCCCGCGTGGCGTGGATATTCAGCCCGGTGGAAAGGTCCATCACCGTGTCGGCCCCCCAGCGGGTCGCCCATTGCATCTTCTGCACCTCGTCGTCGATCGACGAGCGGACGGCCGAGTTGCCGATGTTGGCGTTGACCTTCACGAGGAAGTTGCGGCCGATGATCATCGGCTCGCTTTCGGGATGGTTGACGTTCGCCGGCAGGATCGCGCGTCCGCGGGCGATCTCCGCGCGGACGAATTCGGCGTCCACGTTTTCCCGCGCGGCGACGAAGCGCATCTCCGGCGTGATCGCGCCCTGCCGGGCGTAGTGCAGTTGCGAGACCGGCCCTCGGCCGCGTAGGACTTTGGGCCGTCCCAGTTTTTCCGGAATGAGATGCTCCGTGGCTGGGTCCTTGAGCGGGGCGACCTCGTCGCAGTCGCCGCGGGCGCGAATCCAGTCCGCTCGCAGCGGCGGCAAGCCCTCGCGAACCTCATGGTCCTGCGGTCCGCCGGTATCGTAAACGAAAAAGGTGCCGCCATCGGTCAGGTTGACCTTCCGCACCGGCACGCGGACGCCGTCGGCGACTTCCACGTAGACCCGCTGGACGGCCTCGGACCGCTGGGATTCGGCGTTGCTCGGCGGAATGGCCGGGGCTTTCGCCGGCGGCGTTTTCTTCTGGACAGTTTCGCGTGCGACGGGTGCTTCGATAATCGACATGACGGGCCTCCTGCTAACGAATTGACAGCACAGTAGTATATCCAAGAGGTGGAATTTGGTCTACAATCGGCTGTTACGGGAGACTGAAATATGTGCATCATGCCTTCGAGACGCTTGTTGGGAATATCGGGCGGCGCGACCGGCGCGCGGCATTTGGTGCTGGCCCTGCTTGTCTGGACGTGGGTCGGCCAGGCGGCCCTATCGGAAAGTGAAAACCTGCACCGGGAAGGCTTCCTTGGCGCGTCCCGAAGGATTGCGGCGGCGGCAAAGCGGCCGGGAGACTTCAATCCGCAGAGCCTGGTCCACGCCCGCGCCGATATTACGCTCACCAGCGGCGAGACACTGGTGAACATGGAGGTGACGGCCGTCGCGGAAGGCCCGGCCAAGGGGACCGTTCGCACCGTGGCGCTCAACTCCGGCGAGAAAAAACCGACGCGGCTGGCCGCCGCCAAAATCCGCTGCATCGAGGAGCCCGGCTGCGCGCCTTGCCTCGTATACGACCGGAAGAGCCACATGCTCGCCGCGCCGGAAAAAAAACGCAGCGACAACGAACCCGAGCGAGCAGCCCGCGGGACGTGGCCTCGGCTTTCCGACGAACAGCAGAAACTCGCGGTAACCAGGCAGCGGGCGCACTTCGACGTGCTGCGGAAGCGGATTCCGAACCGCGGCATGCATTTTCACGAGACGAGGCGGTTCTTTTTCTTTACTGATATCCCCCAGCAGACCGTCGACAAGTATCTCGTGCCCTACATGGACAAGCTGTACGCGATGCTCTGCGACGCCTATTCGTTGGACCCGGAAGAGAACTTGTGGGTGGGGAAGGCGGTCATCGTCGTGTTCGTCGATAAGAGCAGTTTTTGGCAGTATGAGCAGGCCTACTTCGACCATTCGCCGGACAGCGGCGCCCAAGCCCTCTGCAACCGGAACGGCGACGGAAGCATCGTCGTTGCCGGATACGGCGGCGATGACCTCCATTATTTTGCCGCCACCGTCGTGCATGAAACGACGCACGGGTTCAATTTCCGCTATCGCACTTGGAACGATCTGCCCTCGTGGCTCGACGAAGGGATGGCTGAGTGGGTTGCCAACTACGTTACCGGCGGCGATTCCGGAATCGCCCGGAAGATACAACGGTCGATGCAGAACATGAGACAAACACGCTCAATGGGCGGCGATGCCTTTTTCAACGCCCGGCAGATTGACTTCGCCGGCTACGGGCAGGCGAACGCTTTTGTGGGCTTCCTGGCCTCCTATAATTCGAAGGCTACTAAATCGAAGAAGAATCCGCCTAAATTCAAGAGCTACACGCCGCACGAACCGACCACTTTTTGCAAATTCATCAATGGGATCAAAGACGGAGGCGAGTGGGAAGCGAGCTTGAAAAAGGCCTATGGCACCAGCCTGGAGGACCTGGTCGGCCAGTTCGGCGCGTCGCAGGGCATTCCCAATTTGGGAAGGTAGCGAGGGAAGAAAAGTCGTGTCGGAGATGTTGCCGCCTTTGTCGGCGCGGCGGTAGAATGATAGGGAAACTGGAAAGCCAATCATTTTATTAGATCGCTTGCACGGTGACCGATATGACTATCAAACTCACGCCGGACCTGGAAGAAATCATTCAGAGGCAGGCGCGCGAACGCAAAAGAACGCCGGAGTCCATTGTCGTCGACGCACTTCGCGAGAGATTCTCAGCGCCCTCTTCGCGTGCCCCCGAATCGACTGCGCATGCGTTCGATGATTGGAAGGCGCGGCTGAGGCGGCTGGCGACGCATTGCGGAGTCTCCTTGAGCGATCAAGCCGTGAGCAGCGAGGGACTTTACGACTGATGGAGTGAATTGTCGACACCAGCATCTTGGCGCGGTTGGCCAACGCTGACGACACCGCGCATCAGGCCGCGGTGGACGCCGTCGAGTCATTGATTTCGCGTGGCGAAGTCCTGCATACGTCTCCGCAGAACCTCATCAATTCCGCAACTGCGCCACCCGTCCGGTCTCCGCGAACGGCCTGGGATTGTCGGCCGTAAACGCCCGCGCCAAGGCGGAAGAGTTCGAGTTGCTGTTTCCAATTGTAGCGGAAACGCCAGACATCTATGTGGCGTGGAAATCGCTGGCCGAGGCTACGGGCGTGATCGGCAAACAGGTCCACGACGCGCGGCTCGTCGCGGTATGCCAGGTGTGCGGACCGACGCACATTCTCACGTTTAACGTGCAGCATTTTGCGCTTGGCGGGTCTTGTAGCCGGGCTGGCGGTAGTCAGTCCGCAGGAAGTGATCGCGCCCGCTTGAGTTGCAAACGTCGGAATCGGTGCAAGGAGGCAAACGGCCGTTGTAAAGAAGCGAACTATCGAAGGAAAGAGGTAAACGGCCATCGCGGAGCGGCAATTGACCGTGGCAGAGAGGCATTCGCGCGTTGCAAAAAGGCAAACAATCGGCGCACAGAGACAAACAACGCGAGCACAGCGTCATTCACTCCGCGCCCAATGCCCTCCGACTGACGGCAACCGGCCGCCAACGCGAGCGTTCTTTCCGCGCGGAAGGGCATACTTGCATTGTGCAGGCGGAAGTGGGCGGCCGGCGAATCGAACGAGCGACGGTACAAATCCCACGCAAAGGCGCGAAGCCGCAAAGGCGCAAAGAAAAGAGAACGCTTTTGCGGCTTTGCGCGAGATTTGTTCTTTTCGATAGGGAGAAGCGTCGCGCCGCAATCGGCAACAAGGCAAGACCGCAGAGCGCTACTTCGTCCTCGCTACGCGGAACCCGGAGAGGTTGCACCGGCTGTCCGGGATGCCCCCGGTGCGTCCGGCACAGCGCGCATCGCTCGCCCCGTTTAACCAGGAACCGCCGCGCAGGACGCCATATTCTCCGGAATCCGGGCCGGTTGGGTCGTCTGTGCCGGACACGGCGTAGTATTCCGCGCCGTACCAATCCGCGCACGACTGCCATGCGTTGCCGTGCATGTCGTACAGCCCGAAGGCATTGGGCTTAAACTTCCCCACCGGGGCCGTGAACACGTAGCCGTCGCTGGCCTTGATCGTGTATTTCACATTTGGAAAGTTCGCCTTGAACGTCGCGTCGGCCACGTTAGCGACCTTGGCCAGCGTCTCGGGATCGTCGCCGCTATAATACCGGGTTGTCGTGCCGGCACGGCAGGCATGTTCCCATTCGGCCTCGGTTGGCAAACGGTATTTCCTGCCTTCTTTTTTGCTGAGCCATTCGCAGAAGGTCGCCGCGTCGTTCCAACTCACGCAAACCACCGGGTGCTCGTCCGTCTGCTCGAAGCCCGCGTTCCGCCACGAGTATTTCTCGTTGAATCCCCACACCTTAGTGTCCTGATTCCAGCCGCGTGCCCCCGGCGGATCGTCCTTCTCCGCGTCGGTCTTGTAGTGCGTGTCGGCCACGAACTGCCGGAACTGGCCCCGCGTAACGTGGTACGTGCCCAAGTAGAACGGCCGCGTGATCCGCACGCGGTGCTGCGGATGCTCGTTCTTGAAAGCGTCTGCCTTGAATTCATCCCCGCCGTAATACTTATTGAAGAATTCCGCCGTGGCCTCCGCCGACTCGCCGCTGCCCATCACAAACTCGCCCGCCGGGACGAGCGTCATCTACATCTTCACCCCACCGCCCAGATCGACCGTGATCCTCTCCGGCCCCGCGGCAGCCTTCTTCGCCTCCGCCGGCGGATGCTTTGCCGGCTCCTTCGTCTCGCCCCACGCGCTCCCCGCCATGCCGCTGAGCACAACGCACGCCGCCACGAACGTTTTCATCTTGTTGGCTCCGTTTTTCCAGGGTGACTAGCAGGTTTTCGGCAAGTATTCGTTCGGCGCCAAATCAAGGGCGAACTCGTCACCGACGATCCTCGCGGTAAAGTACTCCAGAAAGCCCTCATGGCCAACAATGGCTGTCTCTTGCTCTTCGCCGTCGCTTGCAAAATAAACGTGTGCCGGCCAACGCAGGTCGCCTTCCGAGTGGAGCAACTGTACGTCAACGTCCGCGTAAGACATCGTTATTTTGTGGCCGCCGAAAGTCTCCACGGCGGGACCGGTCGCCTGCTGAACGGAAATCCCAAGATCGCGAGCAACTCGTGCCGGGAAAACCGTGTTGTCGGAACCGGTATCCACGAGCGCGCGGTAGACGGCCCGCCCCTTCGGTCCATGAATCATAATGCGGACTTCCGGCCGGAACACCGCTACCGCTTCCCCTGTGTCCGGGGCGGACGAGATAATGCCCGTGTACTCGAATCTCATACTCAGCCGATAAAGGCGCCCCGCGGGATTCTGTGAAAGACGGGATCACTATACTCGAGTTTGTCGATGAGCTTGTGAACCTCATCTAACGTGCCGGCGTGAGCCAGAACCCGCGTGCAGTCTCTGTCCCAAGCAAGCCATTGTCCGGCGTACTCAAGCGGTACCGGCGGCGGGCGATCGGGGAACCGGGTACGGTATTCTTCGGGAGTCATTCGCATTAGGTTCCTCCAGTGTTGCGGCCTGCTCAATTCTATCCCAATCCAAGGGCAATTCTCAAGCCCGAATGGATGTTTTTTACAACACTGGGGATTAACTCTATCCCCCCAGCCAGCTCGGCAACTCGCCCGCCGGCGGCAGCTTTACGGTCCAGGCACGGGTGATCTGCGGCAGGGCGAGGACTTCGGCCAGGGCCTCGGCGGGCGGGATGGTGTCCAAAGCCAACACGCCGACCGCGTCGCCGCCGGGTCGCGCGGCGTGGCGGCCGACGGCCATCTGCGCGATGTTCACATTGTGCCGGCCGAAAATAGTGCCGACGCCGCCGATCACGCCGGGCATGTCGCGGTGCTTGAAGAGCAACAGCGTGCCGTCCAAAAAGCTTTCCAGGCGGCAGCCGTCTTTCTGCACCAGCCGCGGCATGGCATTGCCGAAGAGCGTGCCGGCGGCCGAAGAGGTCCGCTCCGCGCTGACGACCTCGGCGGTAATCAGCGAGCCGAAATCGCCGATGTCGACGGAGCGCTGCTCGACGATCTCGATACCGCGCTCGCGCATGAGAATCTCGGCATTGACGATGTTCACGCCCTGCACGGCATGGGCGAGAAACCCGGCGGCGAAGGCTTGCGACAAGAGGCGAGTGTCTTTTTTTGCCACCTCGCCTTTGTAGCTCATGCGGCAGCATTTCGGCGAGCTCTGGCCACCTTGGGCCAAGAGCAGCCCCAGGCGGTAGGCGACGTTCAGATAGCCACGGAGGGTCTCCAGCGTCTTGGGATCCAGCGGCGACATGTTCACCGACTGTTTGATCGCCCCGCTGGTGAAGAAGTCGATGAGCAGCTCGGCCGCCTCGACGGCCACGCTCGTTTGGGCCTCTTCCGTGCTCGCGCCCAGGTGCGGCGTGCAGAGGACATTGGGCATGCCGAACAGAGGGCTGTTGGTGCATGGCTCTTCGGAATAGACATCCAAGGCGACGCCGCCCAGGTGCCCGCTCTTGAGACCTTCGACCAGGGCCGCCTCGTCGTAGATGCCTCCGCGGGCACAATTGATGAGCCGCGCGCCCTTCTTCATCGTCTGGACTTCCTTGGGGCCGATGAGGCCCTTGGTCTGGTCGTTCAGTGGCGTGTGGACGGTGAGGATATCGACCCGCGGCAGCATCTCTTGCGGCGTGCCGACCAGCTCGACACCCAGCTCCTTCGCCCGCGCGGCGGAGACGAACGGGTCGTAGCCGATGACCTTCATCTCCATAGCCACCGCCCGCGTCGCGACGGCTTGGCCGATCCGCCCCAGGCCGACGATGCCCAGCGTCTTGCCGGCCAGTTGCGTACCCATGAACTTCTTGCGGTCCCAGCGGCCCTCGACAAGGCTCTGGTTGGCCGCGGCGATGTTCCGCACCAGGCCGTACATCAAGGCCAGCGTCTGCTCGGCGGTGGAGATCGTGTTTCCGCCGGGCGTGTTCATCACCACAATCCCCTGGCGGGTGGCGGCCGCAGTGTCGATATTGTCAACGCCGACGCCGGCACGGGCGATGGCCTTCAGGCGGCGGTTGCCCGCCAGCGAATCGGCGGTGATCTTCACGCCGCTGCGGCAGATCGCGCCGTCGAATTCGGCCAAGGCCGATTTGAGCCCATCCCCTTTGAGCCCGGTGCGGACCTCGACCTCGATGCCGGCGGCCGACCGCAACAGGTTCAGGCCGTCTTCGGAAAGTTCATCCAGAACGATAATGTTTGCCATGATGTCCTCCTTAAAGAAAGGAACTATTGTAGCGGAAAGACCCCGGCTCGGTGAATGGGGTCCGTGTGCGATTGAATGGCCACACCATACAATTGTATGGTATAATCGTACAAATGAACCTTTTGGCGCAACTCTTCTGTTCCCGTACGAGGGCCGCTATTATTGAGGTCCTTTTCGGACTGCGCGGCGGCGAGGTTCACTTGCGCGAACTACAGCGCCGAACCGGTTTTGCCGTGGGCACGGTGCGGCAGGACGTTGAGAAACTGGTGCGATCCAGCTTGGTGACGCGGCGAAAGGACGGCAATCGCGTCTACTATTCGGCCAGCGCAGGCCATCCGCTTGCCGACGACCTCCGGCAGATAGTCCTAAAAACCGCCGGTCTGACGGACGTGCTGGCCGACGCGCTGGACAATGAGGCGATCCGGTGCGCTTTAGTATTCGGATCGGTGGCTGCGGGCACGGCCGGCGCGGAAAGCGACATCGACTTATTGGTAATCGGCGATATTGGTCTGCGGAAAGTCACTGAGTTGCTGGCCGGCGTCGGCGATCGGCTGGGCCGTGAAATCAACTCGCACGTTCTAAGCCCGGCGGAATTCGCCAGCCGCGTCGCGAGCAAGGAACACTTCGTTACGTCGGTGATGCGCTCGAAAAAAATCTTCGTGAAAGGTTCGCAGCGTGAGCTTGGCGCAATGGCAGAATAACGGCTGGCTCAGGCCCCACACAACCAGCCGCGAGGAGATCGAAAACCTCTTGGGCATCGCGGCGCGACTTGTCGGACGCGCGGCGCGAGGAGATTTCCGACGATTGGCGATTCGGCATCGCATACAACGCCGCTCTGAAGCTTTGCGCGGTGCTGCTGTACGCGGAGGGCTATCGGCCGGCACAAACACAGGCCCACTACCGCGCGTTGCAGTCGCTGCCGCTGATTCTCGGCGCTGGCGCTCGGCCGATGCAACTTATCTCGATGCGTGCCGTGTGAAACGCAATACGGTGGAATACGATTACGTCGGCGGCGCGACTAGCGCGGACGCGGATGAACTGATAGTCTTCGCAGAGTCGTTGGAGCGGGATGTACGGCGGTGGCTGAAGGAGCGGCATTCGGAGTTGTTGTAGGTTGGTTACTTTTTCGGCACGCGCTCAGCCGTGGGCTTTTCGCACAGGTCGGGAATCGGGAACATCCAGCCCCTGGTGTAGAAACTAGCCGGGCCGCCGCTGTCCCAAGGGCCTGCGTTGCTCAAAGTTAGTTCCGCCCACTCTGCGCTGACGGGCGGCCCGCCGACGAACGGCTTGTGCGGCTCGATCATCTGCGTGACATAACCGACGTATGCTTTGCCGGCATCATTGGTTCCCTTCGGCTCGTAGTCGAACCGCTCGCCCGTCCGCGGATCGACGGGAATCTGGTCCAGGTACTTGCCCAGCAACTCGTCCAAGGAGCCGGGCAATTTGCCTTGATCGAGACGCCAAGCCTCCAAAGCGAAGACCAGCCGCGCGGCGCGGCGGCAATTCTCGATCATCTTGATATCGGCGAAATTGTCGGGCGGCATGTTGCGCTGCACCGCTGGGAAGGTGACGTTGTCCGTGGGAAGCGATCCCCATTGTTCGGCAGCCGACTTTCCGCGTACGAAGCCGCCTTCGGCCATTTCTTTTTCAACCAGTCGGCAGCGGGCGATCCGCTCCGCCGTGAGCAGATTCAAGATCCGCAAGGCCCGCGCCCGTTCCCACGGCATCCAACGGGCCAGCCGAAGAAAATCGGACCATTGCGCGAGGTTGCGGGCATTTACAACGCTTGGTTGGTCGCCCTTCAGAATGTGAAGGTCCTGCTGGTAGACATATTCGACTTCGTCGCAAATGGTTGACGGAGTTCGCCATAGTTTCTCGAAATCCTGCTTCGCCTTGAGCACGCGCGTTGACGACTGGCCTTTCTGCGCGCCCCAGTAAATCAGGTCCTCGCAGAGACGGACCTCCGTTCTTATTGGTTCCGTCGAGCCGGGCCAGAGTTGCCGGAAATGGAGGAGAATACGCTCGGCGGCAAGGTAGTGGTCCAGGGCCGCGTCGAGCTTTCCTTCGCTCTGCAAGTCTTCGCCGCTGACGATGACCACATCCGCCAAGTCTGTTTCGTGGTCCGCAGACCATGGCACGTCCGCGCAAAACCCCGGCAACGGGTAGCGGCTCGCTTGGATCGCCAGGGCCACGATGTGTGCGCGGTTCTCGCGGAAGGCGGGGAGGCTGCTGGGAGGGTTCTGCGCGGTTATCGTTTTCTGATAGATCGCCTCTCTGTACAAAGCGAGAGCCTTCTTTCCTTCGGGCGACACGGACCAGGTTTTTCCAGCGGGATCGAAGCCCGGATCGACCCACGGAACCTCATAAATCCGCACCAGGGGAATGGCTGTAAGGATCGCCGCGGCGGGAATGGCAATCACGAAGGCAGGCCGCAGCCGTGCGCGCCATGTCTTTCGCTCCACGAGCCAATCCGGAGCCTGTAGCCACGTGGACGCGAGAAAGGCCACTGGCAGCGGGGCCACCGTCCATAGCCAACTCATGCCGAAAGCCTTCGTTATCCCTGCCCAGACGCAGATGACGGCGGTCGCGACCCCGCCAGCGGCGACGGCCAGAATCCCGCTGCGAATTGCCATCGAGCAAAACTGCCCGCAGCAATAAGCCACGGCAATATAGCCGAAAAGTGATTCCAAGAAGAGCGTAAGCGGAGCATCCGGCGGCCCGTATGAATGTGAAAGCCGAAGCTGCCGCACAAACAATGCGAACGCCGGCGGAAGAAACAGCAAGATCCCAATCAACATGACGACCAAGCAGCGGATGTGCCGGCTCAGCCAAACAAGTTGCGGCGGAAAGCCGCGCTCGCCTAGAAAACGGAAATGATGGCCGGTCTGATCGCCGAGGAAGATCGTGGAACCCAGTAGTACCGGAGAAAAGTAGAAGGCAAGTGCGAGCGTTGCGAAGATAGGTTGCACGAAGTTGAACTCCATCCAGCGGTCGATAGTTCGCATCCCCGCTGGCCAAAGCCAATCGATCCAAGCGTACAAGGCAGCCGGCAGCAGCGTGGCCAGAATCGCCAGCGTGAGCGTGGTCGATTGCCTCGTTTCCTGCCAAACCAGCAGGCCCAGTTTGCCAGTGCGTTGCCCGAATGCGCGCGCGCGCCGCGCAACGCCGCGCGAATGTGCCCTGCGCGGCAAGCGTTGTTCCCGCAGCCAGCGACTCGCCAAGAGAAGATTCGCCGCCATTACCAGCCCGACAATCAGCAACTGCGCGGGGACCGTGTTCGTAAAGCCGCGGTTGTAGTTGACACACCACGTAAAGACGAGCGACGCAACCGTCCCGGCAAGACTGGCCGCCACAATGGTCCGCTTGCACAAGAGGGAAAAGAAGATGCCAAACGCGAAAAACTCGTATGCAATCAGAGCACAGCCGGTGGATGATGTGAGTTTTTCGCCGCGCTCGTTCGGCAGTTCGCCGGCCAGAACGCGGGCGAGCGACCAGGCGAAGCCAAACATGGCCGCCGCGCCGAGAAGCGCATACAAGGTTTTGCCGAAAAACACGGTCCAAGGTCCGATCGGCGAGGCCCGCAGGATGTCGTAAGTCTCGTTTTCGCGTTCCGTGGCAAAGAGGGTCGCCACTGATCCCAGCGTGTAGAGCGCGGCGAGAACCAACGCCAGCGAAAACAGCACGAGCGTCCGATCGGCGCGGGGTATCCAGGAGTCCGCCAGCACGACCAAATCGATCATTGCGATCGCCGCGGCCACGGAAATCCAAAACGACCGTTGCGCGCGGTATTCTTTCCAGAGGATGCGGAGGAAGGGAGAGGTGTTCATGATTCGCTCCTGTTGCAACGACATACCAGGTTTGCCGCCCCCGGCGGGCTTGCCCCGGCGGAGCGGAGGATTGGTCACTACTCCGGCCTCCGCCCCCAATTTCTCGTTTTTTTCCCTGCCGCCGCCCGGCCCAGGGCCGGGCGGCGGCAGGGAAAAAAACGAGAGGGGCCTACAGGGTTGCGTTCTAGTGGTCAATCCTGCGCTCCGCTGGGGCAAGCCCAGCGGGGGCGTCTACGTTTTTGCTTCCCGCCCGTGTCCCATATAGGCGACGAAAATCTCTTCCAAGTTGGGTACACGGACTTCGACATTCTCCACGCCGTGGAACGCCCGCAGCGCGGCTTCGCAGTCTTCCGCGCCCTGGCGCACCAGCACCTGCCACTGCCGCGCCCGCTGGCGGCGCGAGAGCAGCTCGCCCGGCAGAGCCGGCGGCGCGGCCGCGCCGTTGGTCAGCGTGAAGGTCAATTCGCGGACGCGGGTTTTGAGGTCTTCGAGGCGTTCGACGAGCACCAGCTTGCCCTGGTGGAGGATTCCCACGACATCGGCCACTCGCTCGACCTCCGCGATCTGATGGCTGGAGAGGAGAACGGTCTTGCCCGTGGCCGCGCGATCGACCATGCTCTCCAGGAACTCGCGGCGGACCAACGGATCGAGTCCGGACGTCGGCTCGTCCAGCACCAACAATTCGGGGTCATGCGCCAACGCCAGCGAAAGCGCGACTTTCGCCCTCATCCCCTTGGAAAGCAACTTGATCGCCCGGCGCAGCGGCAGATCGAAGGCGGCAGCCAGGCGGCGATATTCGGGCAGGAACGACCTGTCGTGGAAACCAGCAGTGAACCAGCCGACTTCGTCGACGGTCATCCATTCGTAAAACGTGAGCCGCTCGGGCACGTAGCCGACGCGGCGGCGGATTTCCAGCCCCTGCGAGTCGCTCGACAGGCCGAGCACGGAGCTTCGTCCGGCGTCCGGCAGCGCCAGGCCAAGCATGATGCGGATGGCGGTCGTCTTGCCCGCCCCGTTCTCGCCCAGCAAGGCGAAGACCGAACCGCCGGGCACTTCCAGGGAAACGCGGTCCAGGGCGACTTCCTTGCCGTAACGCTTCGAAACTTCTTGCAACTGAATCACGGGCGACATGTTTACACCTCATTCCTTGTCCGTTTTCTTGTCAGCTTTCTTGTCAATGGCCGCCAGCTCGCTTTCGACCAGCGTGCGCAACTGGGCGAGGTCGAGCTGACTTTGTTGTGCCTCGACGAAGACCTGCCGCACGCGGTTGCGGAGCAACGACAGCCGCTCGGACTTGCAGCGGCGACTGGCGCCATCAGCCACGACCAGCCCCGTGCCGCGAACGCCATTCAGGATGCCGTCGTCCTGTAGCTGGCGGTAGGCTCGCGCGACCGTGTTGGGATTGATCGCCAACTCGCGGGCAAGCTCGCGGACGGACGGCACCATCTCACCGGCTTGCAGCGATCCGGAGGCGACGGCGAAAACGACTTGGCGGACGACCTGGTCGTAAATCGCCAAGCCGTTGGACGGGTCGATCTTGAAGAACATGCGGCGGTCCTGTGTATCAGCGAGATAATACAGTAGACACGATTTCTGTAAATGTGTCAAGGGGGCGTTTGCGAATTTTTGGAGTGCGAAGGCTTGCCTTCGCTTTACATTAAACGCTGAGCTGATCTTTCGCAGGAAAGCGGGAGGAATGAACGTAATTTCCGCGATATTGGAAAGCAGCCGAGACCAGCGCTCGCGTTGGTGCCCTTGTCGCACTCCAAAGTCGCGTCGATTGACGGGCGTTTTGCGAGCTAGTACCATGAAGAATGTGGGCAAGATGGCATCCGCGGTTCCCTGGCGCCGCGTATCGCCAGTTTTTTTCATTGATAACGCTTCAGATTCATTGGTTAAAGGGTCGTCCATGTCGTTCGCTCGCGGTAGAATCCGGTTCTCTTGTTTGCCAAAGCTTGGTGCGGCCTTGTCGCTCGCGATGGCCGTTGTGCTAGCGATCGGTCCTTCGCCGTCCGCGGCCCAAGACGCGCCGGCCGCCAAGAAGCCGGACGATGCCGCGGATGAAAAAGTGCCGGAGCCCGAAGTCCCTGAACTGACCACCAAAGACGAACTGCAGTTGAAGGCCACCTACTTTCCCGGCACGAAGGGCCAGGAGAGCATTCCTGTGATTATCATTCACGGACTGGGCCCCAAGTCCAACCGCAAGGAATACGACGACAAGGATAGCGGGCTTGCGAGTTTCCTACAGAAATCGCTGGGCTGCGCGGTGATCGTGCCGGACCTCCGCGGCCACGGTGAAAGCACGAAGTGGTCCGAGGCCCTGCAAAAGAACCTCCGCGAGCAGCATAAGCGCCCGAAGGAGGCGCTGAAGGCCGAGCGGCTCAAGCCGGCCGACCGCACGGCAATGCTCGAGGAAGATTTGCGAGCGGTGAAGGATTTTCTCTGGAAGCAAAACAACGAGCACAAGCTGAACCTAGACAAGCTCACGGTCATCGGCGTCGAGGAAGGAGCGGCGCTCGCGCTGTGCTATGCGGCTGCCGACGCCAACGGCTACGAGCTGCACGAAGCCAAGCGCGGGCGCTGAAGCTGGGCGATTTTGTCAAAGCCGTGGTGCTGATCTCGCCGCAGACGAAGGTGACCGGCCTGAATGCGGCGAAGGTCCTGCACGATCCGGACCTCCGCACGAACCTGCCGGTCATGATTATCGCTGGAGACGAGAGTCCCTCGTATTTCAAGGAAGCCGAAATGCTGCATAACGAGTTCGTCAAAGGCCGCCCGAAGCCCGACAGCAACGCGAAGCTCGAAGACCTGACCTTGTGGTACTTCAGCAAAGGCAAGACCGCCACCAAACTGCAAGGCGCGAAACTGCTGGCCGAGCCGTCGCTAAAGGTGCCGGAGAGGATCCAGAAGTTTATCAACGCCCGCTTGGTCGTCAATCCGGACGCAAAGGAATGGAGCTGGAAAGAGCGGAAGAAGCCGTATGAATGAGCAAGGAGGCGGATTTCCGCCCTTAGCGTCCTGCGGCGGCCTGCTCTGGGCTCGGAATCTTCAACTTCACTCCGATCCGCAGAATACTTGGATCCGAGATCACGTTGCGATTCGCCTCGTAGATTTCGTTCGCTCTGGAGGCGGAACCGAGATAACGCTGGGCCAGCAAGGGCAACGTGTCGCCGTCGACAATCTTGTGCGTTGGCAGACGAGCGTCTGCTTCCGGCGGCATTGCAGCCATGGATGTTCCCCAGCGAGACAGCGCCACTTGATTGCCGCCCGGAAAGTTCTTAGGGAATTCGGGCGGCGGCGCCGCTTGCTCGCTGGCGGTCACAACCGGCGGCGAGGTGCGCTGGGCGCTTGCACCACCGGCGGCAGGCGCAACGGCGCGCGGCCAATAATGGGCGGCTGGGGCGCGATAAGCGGCTTTGCTGCTTGTTTTGCCGCGGCGAGCAAATCGTTCTGCACCGGAGGCGTCAATGCCGCATCACCAGCGGCGCGGCGGAAACAGAGCGCCAGCCCTATGCCAACGAGCATCACTGTCGCGGCTGCGATCAGGCGAATTCGTTGGTCCATAAGTTTCTTCCTTTGGGACGCGCGACGAACCAAATCAATTTGACTGCACGCGGCCAACGAAATTATCCAAGACAATTCCGCACCGGAACAAGAAGGTGGCAGCCGCCGGCCGCAATTCTTTGGTGTTGGCGGGCCGGGAGTGACGGTTGTAAGGGATGTAGGTCCTACTTGCCGAGAGGCGTAGGGTGGGACAAACGAGCCTAAGCGAGTGCCGGCCCACCGCAAAACCTTCCGAACGGTGACATGGTGGGCCCGTGATCGCGACCCGCAAGCAGGTGCCCCGGCGATCTTGTCCCATCCTACCCTCACGGCGGAGCGTGAGGAGTACAGTACCTACTTCATCGCCTTGTCGGAGATGTCCTTGCGGCACCAGGCGCCGTTCCAGCGGATCGCCTTCACGCCGCGATAGGCGTTGAGCTTGGCGGCGGGGATCGTGTCGCCCAGCGCCGTGACGCCCAGTACGCGCCCGCCGCAGGTTATCACGCGGCCTTCGCTGTCGGTGGCGGTGCCGGCGTGAAAGACCTTTACGTCGGGCAGTTTGTCGGCCGCCTCCAGACCGCGTATGACGTATCCCTTTTCATATCGATCGGGATAACCCTTGGCGGCCATTACCACGCACACGGACGGCCGCGGGTCCCATTCCAACGCCGGCAGCTTGTCCAAACGGCCGTCGACCGCCGCGTCCAACACGTCCAACAAGTCGGTCTTCAGGCGCATCAAGATCGTCTGACATTCCGGATCCCCGAAGCGGCAGTTGAATTCCAGCACCTTCGGACCTTGGTAGGTCATCATGATGCCCGCGTAAAGCACGCCGCGGAAGGGTTTTCTCGCGCGGTTCATGGCATGGACCGTCGGTACGAGGACGTGCCCTTCGATCCAGGCGAGCTTTTCGTCGCTGACCAAGGGCGTCGGGCAATAGGCGCCCATGCCGCCCGTGTTGGGCCCGATGTCGCCGTCGAACGCCGCCTTGTGGTCCTGGGCGGGTTGTAGCGTGACGATAGTGCTGCCGTCGGTGATGGCTAACACGCTCGCCTCTTCGCCATCCAATCTTTCTTCCAGCACGAGCCGGTTGCCCGCCGCGCCAAAAATCTTCTGCATGGCGATTTGTTCGACGGCGCGGATCGCCTCCTCGCGACTGGAGCAAACGACGACGCCCTTGCCGGCGGCCAGACCATCGGCCTTGACGACGATCCGCACGTCCTCGCGATCGCTCAAAAAGCGGATAGCGTCGGTCGGGTCGCGAAAGCTCTGGTAGTCCGCGGTGGGAATGTCGGCGTCGCGCATGAGGTCCTTGCAGAAGACCTTGCTGCCTTCCAGTTCGGCGGCGGCGCACGTTGGCCCGAAGATTCGCAGGCCGGCCGACTCGAAGGCATCGACGATGCCCGCAGCGAGCGGCCCTTCCGGACCGACGACCGTCAACCCGACCTTGTTCTCCTCGGCGAAGCGGATCAACGCCGGAAAGTCGTCAGCCGCGATCGGCACGTTCTCGCCCTCGATGTCCGTGCCCGCGTTGCCCGGCGCGACGAACACTCGCTCCGCCCGAGGGCTCTGCGAGATTTTCCAGGCCAGGGCGTGCTCCCGGCCACCGCTGCCGATGACGAGGACGTTCATTAGGGGGACTTCCCAGAGATCGTAAATCGTGATTTTAGCTGCGGCAGCCTGCCACGGAAAGGGGGATAAGCTTGACATTAACGCCGCCCCGGGTAGACTCAATCGCGTCGTTCGAGGCGTTTTTTCGGGTACGCCGCCTTTTTCCCCTTATCTCAGCAGGAGCCAGCCATGCTCAAGAAGTACGACCGTGTGATCGTTTGGACTCTTGCTGTCGCGATGATTTTTTCGGCGTCGATGCTATGCGCCCAACCGCCGGCGGCGGCCCGCGATTCGGCGACGGTCAAGCCCAAGCCCGATCTGGACTACATCACGCCGGATGCCTTCGCAGCGGCAATCATTTATCCACAAAGTGTCTTGAAGTCGCCGCGACTGGAGTTTCTGCCTGTCGAGGTGCTGTCAGCGGGCATAAAGAACGAGGCGGGCATCGACCCCGTGGAGATCGAGCAGGCGATCTTCGTCGCTCGAGCCGGCCAAGGACGCGACGTCCGCGGGTACGCGAAGACCGGGCGAGCCGCAGCCGCCTTTTGGCTCGCCGCCGGCGTTGGCTTTCATTTTGAAGATGGCCAGGCCTATCGGCGGCGAGGTGCTGCCCGCGCTGCGCGGCATACTACCGAGGGCACGCTGGACGGCAAGACGTACCGCAAGGGCAAACGCCCGGAGGACCTCAGCCTCTACCAGGCCGACGAACGGACGCTGATCTTCGGCACCGACGACTTCTTGCGGAAGATCGTGGCCAATCACGCTGTTCCTGCACCGGCAGGCTCAAGACAATGCTCAGTCGCAGCGGGACGCCGGACGTGCTGGGCGTGGTGCTCGTCAAGCCGCTGCGGCCATTACTGGCCGCGATAACCCCGCTGACCGGCGCCAGATTCCTCCACCGCTTGCCAACCTTCGCGACGCGCCCACTCTCATCGACTACGTAGCCTTCCGGGCCAACGTCTGCGACTCGCAAGACGCGACACTGGTGTTCCGCGCCAGATGACGATGCGGCCGCCGAACAATTGGGCGGCATCATCGACGGCCTGATTGCCTTCGGGCAGCAAGCCGCCGACGCCGAGATCGCCAAGCAAGAGGCGAGCCGCGATCCGGTCGAGCAGGCCGCCGCGAAATACTCCAAGCGGATGTCGCGGCGGGGCGCCGAAATCCTTCGGCCCGTTCGGAAAGGAGCCACGTTGACGACCACGATCTCACCGGCGGTGCTCTTTCCTCCCGCGCCGGCTGAACTTACCGTCGGGCTGGCGGCCAAGAAGCCGGACCTGGACTATGTCACGCCGGACGCCGTGGCCGGAGCGATCCTCTATCCGCAAAGCGCGTTGAAACGGTCGCCGGTGGCGCAATACCTTCCTCTGGAGATCATCTCGGCGGCGGGAAAGGAGTATTTAGGCTTCAACCCGGTGGAGATCGAGCAGGCGGTCGCCGTCGCCGAATTGCCCGCGGGCGGGATGCCGGGCGGCGCGGTCGTCCTGAAAATGGCCAGCCCCGTTTCCGGCAAGGATGTGTTGCCCATGCTGGCGCCCATGACCGTCGAGGACACCCTTGACGGCAAGGCCTATCGCAAGGGCAAGGGCCCGATGAATCCGAGCATCTATCAGGCCGACGAGCGGACGCTGATCGTTGGGACCGACGCCATGCTCCGGAAGATAGTGGCCGCGCACGCCGCCCCCGCCGAGGGCAAGCTCAAGACGATGCTCGGCCATAGCGGCACGCCCAACGCGCTCGTCGTGGTGCTCGTCGAGCCGCTGCAGCCGATGCTGGCCGGGCTCGCGCGGGCCTATGGCCCCGCTCATGGGCGGCGTCGGCAACCTGGCCAAGCTGGTCAACTTTGTTGCTTACCGGGCGAACGTCTGCGACCCGACGGAGTTGACGATAGCGATCCGGGCACGAGACGAGGCGGCCGCGCAGCAACTGGAAGACATCATCAACGCGGCGATGGCCATGCAACAGCAAGCGGCCGCGGCTGCAATCGGCCAGATCGGTCCGAGTGGCAACCCGGTAGTCCAAGCTGTTGCGCAGTACGCCAAGCGGGTTCTCGGCACGAAGGATGAAAGTTCCGCTCCCGTGCGGAAAGGCGCTACAGTGACCATCTCCGGACTGAACCGAGCCACCGAAGGCGGCTTTGCGGTCGGGCTGCTACTGCCGGCGGTGCAAGCCGCCCGCGAGGCCGCGCGAAGGGCGCAATCACTGAACAACGTGCATCAGATCGGCTTGGCGATGCAGAACTACGTCAGCACCTATGGGTCGTTCCCCGCGCGGGCGAGTTTCAACGCGCATGGCAAGCCGCTGCTCAGTTGGCGGGTGCAAATCCTGCCCTTCATCGGGCAGGAAGCCCTATATAAGCAGTTTCAAATCGACGAGCCGTGGGACAGCGAACATAACAAGCCGCTGATCGCGATGATGCCTTCGATTTACAATAATCCCAGCAGCCGTACGGCCAAGCCGGGCATGGCCAACTATCTGGCCGTGTGCGGCAAGGGGCTGATGTTCAACGGCCCGAAAGGCTGCAAGCTTAACGAGATTATCGACGGCACGTCGCTTACGATTGCGGTCGTGGAAGCCGATGACGATCGCGCCGTGGAATGGACGAAGCCGCAGGACTGGGAATGCGACGCAACGAAACCGCTTGCCGGCCTGGGCCACGCGCATCCGGCCGGTTTCGTCGCGGGCTTGGCTGACGGTTCCGTGCGGTTCATTTCCTCGAGCATCGACCCAGCGACATTTTACGCCCTGCTGACGATCGCGGGCGGAGAGGCCGTGCAGCCGCCGTGAGGCTTCTTGAAGTGCCGTTGGCAGTTTATACTTGAGGAATGGCGGCTTTCCTTTTATTTGGAGCGCGGCAATTCACTAGGCGGACGCCGCGCGGAGCGTGCCTGCTACTTTTTTTGCTCTCCACTACTGCCTCGGCGCAAGTGCGCCTCCGGCGGCCGAGCGGCCAATTCGAGCTTTCGGACAGCGTGCAAATCGACCGCGCCGATGGAACGGTACTGACCCGCTTGGAACGCGCGAAGGCGAGCGTCGACCAGCATCAGTGGGACGAAGCCGTCGAGACGCTCCGACAGGTGATGGAAAGCGCGGAGGGAAAGCTGCTTCAGATCGCGCCGGGCCATTTCGTCAACGTGAGCGATGCCTGCCAAAGAAAGCTGGCCGCGCTGCCGCCGGAAGCTTTGAAGCTATACCGCGGACGCGTCGACCCGACGGCGCGCAAATGGTACGAAGAAGGCTTCGCCCGGCGGGACGCCAAGCTGCTGGAAAACGTCGTCAATCAGTACTTTGCGAGCAGTTACGGCGACAAAGCGCTGATGGCGCTGGGCGAAATACGGCTGGAAGCAGGCGACTTCGCGGCAGCCCGCTGGAGTTGGGAGCGGATTCTGCCCGTACATCCGCCGCCGGGTGCCATCAATACCTGGCCCGGCTATCCCGATACGACGCTCGATCCGGCCGCGGTTCGCGCGCGGTTGGTGCTGGTCTCTATCCTGGAAGGATCGGCGGATCGCGCGCGGGACGAACTCTCCCGCTTCGTGCGGCTGCACGGCGACGCGCGGGGGCGGCTCGGCGGGCAGACGGTCCGCTATGCGGACGCGCTAGCCAAGCTGCTCGCCGAGAGCCGCGCCTGGCCCAAGCCGCCGCTTGGCGACGATTGGCCGACCTTTGCAGGATCGCCCAACCGAAACGCCGTCACGCCGGAGGTCATCGACATTGGCGCCGTCCAGTGGCGGGCGAAGTTCGGGCAGGTCCCGCCGCCTTCCGCGGCCCCACCGGCCGTCGCCGAGGACGCAAGCGCTCCGCTGGCCTTTTATCCGGTAGTCAGCCAGGGGCGAATCTTCGTGGCCGACGCGATCGAGGTCTTCGGCTTTCGCGCCGACTCGGGCAAGCCTGCTTGGGGCAGCAGCGGCCCTTCCATTTATCGCGATACCGAGGAACCCGCGCTGCCGCCGGATAAGTTCCAAACCTACGGCGGGCGGCGCTATACATTGACCATCGCCGACGGCCGGCTCTACGCCCGCACCGGAGCACCGGTGACGAATCCGCAGCAGCAGCCGGGCACGACTCTCTCCGGTGGAAACATCCTCTGTTTCGACCTTCGCGCCGAAGGCAAGCTGCTTTGGCGGGCGAAGGCCGAAGACGGCTGGGCGTTTGACGGCGCGCCGGTCGTGGACGGAGGCCGGCTCTTCGCGGCCATGCGCCGCGCCGATATCCGCCCGCAGGCGTACGTCGCCTGTTTCGATACGACGACCGGGCGAATGCGCTGGCGGCGGTTCATTTGCGCCGCGGAGACGCCCGCCCGTGCCGCCATGGCCGAGTGCAGCGGCAACCTCCTCACGCTTGCCGGCGGCACGGTCTACGTGAACACGAACCTTGGCGCCGTCGCGGCCCTGGCCGCCGATTCCGGGCGCATCGACTGGCTGACTCTCTATCCCCGCGAGCTGCGCGGCGATCTCGCCCACATGGACCCGCATTGGAGCCGCGAGCTGAATCCGTGCGTCTTTGATCGCGGCCGGCTTTTTGTTGCCCCGGCGGACAGCCCCAAGGTTTACGCCTTCGACGCCGGCACGGGCCAAATCCTCTGGCCGGGCAGAGACAGCGACAAAACAACGGGCTACCCCGTGCAGGATCCGCTGGACGACGTGGTCCATCTGCTGGGGGTTCGCGGCAACTATTTGATTGCCAGCGGCTACCGGCTCTATTGGATCAACGTCTCCGGCCCGCGCGCCGGGAACATCGCGTACGTCTGGCCGCAAGGGTCCGACCGGCTAGGCTTCGGCCGCGGACTGCTGACCGAAAGCCGCGTTTGGTGGCCCACGCGCGACAAACTCTTCTGCTTCGACTCGCAAACCGCGCAGTTGAAGAAGGAGTTCGAGCTTGGTCCGCGGGGCGTCCGCGGCGGCAATCTGCTGGAAGTGAACGGGCGGCTGCTCATTGTCGGCAGCGGCGGACTGGTAATGCTCGGTACGCACGGGAGGATCAAGAAACCGGAGCCGGAATTGACCCGGGCACGGTAAGATGGCGGCGCGGCGAGATGATGGTATGATGGAGGACGGAGCAACGAGTACTCAGTACACAATACAAAGCATTCAGAACTTCAGTGCGATGCTAATCGGCACGAAGCACCAAGTCCTCCGGACGATTGCCGATTGTCACATGCTGGGTCAGTTTGTAATGTGTACTGAGAACTGAGTACCTGTGTACTGAACGCCGAACTTTCCGCCTCCCCTACCCTGCCCCATGCTCGAAGACAACGACATCCAATCCGTCCAAAAGCTCAGCGAAGCCTATCGGCTCGTGAGCGAGCAGTTGGGCCGCGTGATTGTCGGGCAGCAGCATGTCATCGAAGAGCTGCTCATCGCCATTTTCGCCCGCGGACATTGTTTATTGGTCGGCGTGCCGGGCCTGGCCAAGACGCTGATGATCCGCACGCTGGCCGATGCCTTGACGTTGCAATTCAGCCGCATTCAGTTTACGCCCGACCTGATGCCGGCCGACATCACCGGCACGGAGGTGCTGCAAGAAGACAAGGCGTCCGGCAGCCGGGGATTCAAGTTCCTCAAGGGGCCGATATTTGCCAACGTCATCCTGGCCGACGAAATCAATCGTACGCCGCCCAAGACGCAGTCGGCACTCCTGGAGGCGATGCAGGAATACCAAATCACCGCGGGCGGCGCACGGCACCGGCTGGAGGAGCCGTTCTTCGTGCTGGCCACGCAGAACCCAATCGAGCACGAAGGCACGTATCCGCTGCCGGAGGCCCAGTTGGACCGCTTCATGTTCCATATCCATGTCGATTACCCCAGCGAGGAAGAGGAATTCCGCATCGTGCGGCAGACGACGGCGGACGTGGAAACGAAGATCGCCGCCACGCTCAGCGGCGAGCAGATTCTGGCGCTGCAGAAGATTGTCCGTCGCGTGCCCGTTGCGGACCACGTCATCCATTATGCCCTGAGCCTCGTCCGCCGCACCCGCGCCGCGGCCCCCGACGCGCCCGACTTCGTCCGCTCCTATGTGCAATGGGGCGCGGGCCCGCGGGCGAGCCAGTACTTGATTCTCGGCGCCAAGGCGCGGGCCGTGCTGCAAGGCCGCTGCTTCGCCGGCTGCGAGGACGTGCGGGCGGTCGCTTGCCCTGTCCTGCGGCACCGCATCCTTACCAACTTCAACGCCGAGGCGGAAGGGATCAAGCCTGACCAGATAATTGAGCGGCTTATCGCTGCGTCGAAGAGCCGCGATGGAGACGGCGACTTGTTTAAGAAGGGGAGATGAGCCTTGCCGTCTCCCACGCCTCGCTACCTCGACCCGGCCGTTCTCGCCCGCCTGGAGGGTCTGTCGCTCCGCGCACGGCTCATCGTCGAGGGCTATGTGGCCGGCGTGCATCGCAGTCCGTTCCACGGCTTTTCCGTCGAGTTCGCCGAGCATCGCGAGTACACGCCGGGCGACGATCTTCGCTACCTCGACTGGAAGGTTTTTGGCCGCAGCGACCGGTATTGCCTCAAGCAATTCGAGGAAGAAACGAACCTCGTCTGCAACCTGCTCTTGGACACCAGCGAGAGCATGGCGTACCAGAGCTCTCAGGCGGCGATGTCGAAGCTGGAATACGCCAAGTGCGCGGCGGCGTCGCTGGCCTATTTAATCCTTCATCAGCAAGACAGCGTGGGGATGGTGACGTTCGACCGCGAGATTCGCGCGGTCGTGCGGCCCGGCAGCAATCCGTCGCACTTGAAAGAACTGCTGCACGTCATGGAGACCTCGCCGGGCGAACGGAAAACGGCCGCCGGCCCGATCCTCCACGATCTGGCCGAGCGGTTCAAGAAGCGGGGAATTGCGATCATTTTCAGCGATCTCTTGGACGATACAGATTCGATCCTTGCCGGGCTAAAGCACTTTCGCCACCGCCGCCACGAAGTCGTGCTGTTTCACGTCCTCGATCCGGCCGAGGCCGATTTTCCTTTTGACGAGATCACGCTTTTCCGCGGCCTCGAAGGACTGCCCGAATTGCTGGCCGAGCCGCGGGCCTTGCGGCAAGCGTATCTCGACGAGCTTCACAAGTTCACGCACCGCCTCAAGCAAGGCTGCCGCCAACAGCGGATCGACTACGTGCCTTTGCGGACGGACCAATCGCTGGAGGTTGTGTTGTCGAGCTATTTGGCGTCGAGGAGGTAAGGCTTCGAAGGAATCGCTGCAAGGCGTCAAAAAGCACTATGTCGGACCCCTTGGAATCTACGCGGAAATAAGAATGCCTCAATCCAACCTTCCAGTTCACGGGCCGCCAAACAGCTCCATTTCGGAGTACAATAAGGGTGGTGTCCGAGTTCGCCGCCGGTTTTTCGGAGCGGACGGAAAAGCGACCAAGAACGTGGACTATCTTCCCCACCACGGACACCCCGTACCACATGCCCATGACTGGGATTGGACCAAAGATCCGCCGCGTCAGCCAGCTAGGGCTCTCAAGCCGGGAGAATGATTCGAAATGAATGATCGACGAGCGACAATACTGAAATACGAGGACTACGTGGCGGGCTGGTTGAACAGTTCCATCCGCGACTTCCTCGCAGTGTTTCCGCGCGAGACAAACTCGATGCAATACGCCTTGATCACGTGTTTGGATAGCGAGCCGGCTCCCGCGTCGCTATTGGGGAGCATTCCGGCGTTAAATGCCGCTGGCGAGCTCGTGCGTCGCATCGGCGGTGGTTTGATGGTGCCGACAGAACTGCTCAGGGACCGCGACGTTCCGTCGGAACTTTTTTTCGGGTTCGACGAGATTTTTTTCTTCCCGACCGATGAAGTGCCTCCGAAACCGGGAGCCGTGTCGATTGTGGGACCGGGACGCATTGATCAAGAAAAGCTGGATAAGCTCGGACGGTGGCTGGTGGATAACGATTGCTCTTTGGCGTTGGGCGACGGAGCAGGGCTCAACATCATTACGAAAGCACGTGGCCTGTTCAGCTACTTGTTGGCTCAATTGATGTCCCAGCCCGAGCCGGCGTTCGAGTTGAACGGCTATCTCCGCGAAGACAAGCCGGAGGCCATGCTTTCGGAGATCAAGCCATGAAGACGGTAAGCTGGCATGAGGCACAGGACAACTTGTCGGAGATTATAGACGGTCTTCAACCCAGAGAGGAACTCTTGATCGTTGAGCAAGGACGTCCCTTGGCGGCCGTGAGGAAGGCCGAACCGACGAGATGGCCCTGTGAGCCCGGCTGTTACCGGAAAAC
Organism: uncultured Planctomycetia bacterium; assembly: GCA_963780045.1. Lineage (GTDB taxonomy): Bacteria > Planctomycetota > Planctomycetia > Pirellulales > Thermoguttaceae > JANXQG01. The sequence goes on from CAVZZZ010000001.1 coordinate 2,198,408, forward strand.
CGAGTTCTGGATGGCCCCCGATTTCGACACGCCGTTGGAGGAGTTCCGGGAGTACATGGAATCGTGAGCCAAGATATTGAAGTCCTGATCGGAGTTAGCGACAGTGAATTGGAAGCGTTGGCCGAGGTCATGTTGGCGTCTTCACTCCAGGCGCGGCTGGACGATCTCATCGCTCGCAGCAAGGAACGCGAACTTTCGTCCGACGAATCTGCGGAGCTTGATCGGCTCTTGCGCGCGTCGATCAACTCACTCTTCTCAAGACGCGCGTGAAATACACAATCTGGCACCAACGACGCTGATCAACCAGGCTGAATACCCTTCTGCCGCCCCAATCGAACCCTAACCCTTGACCAAATACAATAACGGTATCAGCGGGAAATCAAATCTGATATGGGTTTATCGTGGCTATGCTCTTGGCCTTTGGGTTTTGGGAGCGGTTTTCGGTTTCATCTTTTTCAGTTCCAATAAACCGAAAAACTATCCCCCGATCCCATCGCCTGTAGGAAGGCCTGATCGGGTTAGCAGCTACTACCGTTCCGACGGCACGTATGTTCACGAATACAATCGCGCGCCGCCGGGAGAAAAGGACGAGTACGACCTGATAGACTCGGAACGGAGCGCTGAATGGTTGCGAGAAATGGATGCCTTGACTGCGCAAAAGAACAAAGTTGAACTTCAAGCGTGGCTGATCTTCTTAGAATCAGTCCTTGTTGGCGGATTTATTTTACTAAGAAGGCATTGCGCGTTGGAGGGGGCGGCACGAACAACCGTCAGGACCAACAACAATGGCAAATCGCTCGATCTGTCTTTGGGGACGCTTTTGCGTTTGTTTTTGGCTAGTCCCAAATCACGATCAAAAGTCCTGGGATATCTTGCTCTATGGTGTATAGGTTGTTCCCTATTCATGTGGCTCGGTGCCGGCACTGTGGCTGCTGGTATTTCTTGTTGTAAGGAGAATAGCATCACTATTGAGGGTCGTTATGAGGCCATAGTATTGGTTATTTCGTTCTTGTTGTGCTTTGCAATGTTCCAGCAGTACATTATGGATAAAATCCGCGAGGGTCTTAAACGGCCGTCGAAGCCCGGTGAAAACGCGTAGCTGGGTCCAGAGGGCGCATTGCTAAGAGGCTGTTTATTGCACAAGCCATTGCCGAGCATATTCCAGTAGTCGGAGGCGATACGGTTTTCGACGCCTATCCCGTAACAAGGCTCCGATAAACGGCGATCCGGTCCCTTATCTACCAGCGCAGGACCGTGGCGACCCGAAGACAGTTGCAATATAATGGGTGAAGGAAGATCTTGTCCTCCCAAACGCCAATTACGGCGCTGCCCATGCCGTCGCCTTTGCTAGCCTCCGGTTTCGAAAGCCTGCCGATGCTCTGGTGGCTGGCGGCGGCGGCCGCGCCGTGGCTTATCCATTTACTCACGCGGAGAAAATACCGTGAAACGCCTTGGGCAGCGATGGAGTTCCTGCTTGCCGCGGTCAAGCGCCGATCACGGAGGATCCGGCTTGAACAATTGCTGCTGTTGCTTCTCCGCACGCTCGTGATCATCACCGTCGTGACGGCTGTCGCCGAGCCATACTTCGAGCGCGCCGGCATACATTTCGCGCCGGCCGGGAACACCCTTCGCGTGCTGGTGATCGACTCTTCCTACTCGATGGCGTACAAGCCGAGCGACCGCTCCCGCTTCGAGCAGGCCAAGCAGTGGGCGGAGGAAATCGTCCGGCACAGCACGCCGGGCGACGGCTTTACGTTAGTGCAAATGGCCAACCCGCCGCGTGCCGTCATCTCCATCCCGGCGCTGGAGGCCGAGCCGGTCCGGCAGGAGATCGAAAACCTCGAGTTGCTGCACACGGGGGCCGACGTGCCCGGAACGTTGACGGAAGTCCGCAAATTGCTAGATGCTGCCCGGCGCGACAACGTCCGGCTGTCGCACGCCGAAGTCTACATCTTTACCGACATGCAGCGCGGCACTTGGCTGCCCGAAAGAAGCACGGCTAAGGCGGAACTGCAAAGCCGCGCCGCGGAGCTGGCCGGCATTGCCCGGCTGCACGTCATCGACCTTGGCCAGTCAGACAACGACAATTTGGCGGTGACCGCGCGTTATGCTCCGCGCTCCGTATGTCTTGGCCGGCCGCAACGTCGAGCTTACGGCCACCCTCCGCGACTTCGGAAACAACGCGCGGAAGCGGCAGACGGTGGAGCTGCTGGTTGACAAACGAATGGCAGGGCGGCAATACGCCGATGTCCCCGCGGGCGGCGAGGCGGCTGTGCAGTTCAACTATCGCTTCCTCACGCCCGGCGAGCACGCCGTGGAGGTCCGGCGCCAGGCGATAACCTCGAGATCGACAACCACCGCTATCTGGTGGTAAGCGTCCGCCCGACGATTCGCGTACTTTGCATTGATGGCCGGCCATCGGGCGATCCGACGAAGGCCTCCGTGTTTGCCCTGCGCAACGCGTTGCTGGCGAAGAGCGATCCGAACGAGCGTCCGCCGATCGAAGTGCAAACCGTGTCGGAAAGCGGGCTGAAGGACTGCAACCTGACAACATATGATTGTCTGATGCTCTCCAACGTGGCCCGATTCACTACGAGCGAGGCCCGCCAGTTGGACAATTACCTGGTCCGGGGCGGCAGCCTGGTCTTTTTCCTTGGCGATCGCGTGCAAGCGGAGAACTACAACCGCGTGCTGACCGAAGGACCGCTGCCGATCCTTCCTGCCCGATTGGAGCACGTGGCGACAAACGAAGCCGGCACGCTAAATCCCTTGGAATATCGACATCCGATCCTGGAGAAGTTTCGCGGGCACGGGGAAGTGCAACTCCAGCGTTCGCTTGTGGAGCGATACTTCAAAGTGAAGCTTTTGGAAACGGCGGCGGGGAGCGCGGGCCAAGCCGCGACGGAGCTGGCAAAAAGTCCGCTTCAAGTTGCCGCGGAGGTCGCCAACGGCGATCCGTTGATTGTCGCTCATCCAGTGAGTCGCGGTCGGGTCGTGCTTGTGACAACATCGGCCGACAGCTCATGGCAAATGATGACTTCGGATGGAAACTACGAGCCGCTGGTCCGTCAAATCCTCGATTGGTGTCTCGCCGGCCAGGCGCAGCCGCGGAACGTGCTCGTCGGCGATGCGTTGGAGTCAACAGTAGCAGGCACATTCCCCGCGGCGTCCACCCGTTCCGGCACTTCCGCTAACCCAACCGGCGTCACCATTGAACGTCCGGACGGGCGTCGTACGGCGGTGCAGGCGGCCGGCGGCGACGGCAATGCGTGGAGCTACGACGACACGCAGATAAGTGGAATCTATTCGGCCCAGTTCGGACAGGCGGCATCGCCTGTGCAGCTTTTCGCGGTAAACTTGAAGACGGCAGAAAGCGACCTGAAGCGGCTATCGCGCGACGAGCTGCAAGACGACGTCCTGCCCGGCGTGGCGGTGGATTACCAAACTGCTTGGCAAGCCGGCGCGGAGCGATTGACGCTTTCGGACGAGTCCGCCAGCCAATTGCACGTGGAATTGCTGTACGCGGCCGCGGGGCTGTTGCTGTTGGAAACGGTTTTCGCCTGGCGCATGGGATACACCCGACGATGAGCGGCACGCTTCCGACATGGATGGAACGCTTGCTCGGCCTTCCCGTCAGGCCCGGAATGGGCACCGCCTGGCGGCTGGAGGCCCGCTGGCCTTTGCCGGCCTGGGCCACGCTGTTGCTGGCCGCGGGTCTCGCGATGGCGGTCGTCTGCGTTTACCTCCGCGAGAGCGGACGGACCGGCCGCGGCTTTCGCCTTGCGTTGGCCTCAGTGCGGCTAGGCCTGATCGGACTTGTACTGGCGATGGCGGCGCAGATGGGGCTGGTTTTGCAACGGACCGGGTTGCCGTTTCTCGTCGTGATTATCGACGACACACGAAGCATGAACACCGTGGATCACTATGACGATGCGCTCCGCAAGTCGCTGGAAGCGCGCGTAGCCGCCGCTCTCTCGCCCGGTGCTCCGCTTTCGCGATGGAACGTGGCCCGGTCAGTTTTCACGGAGAACGACGGGGAACTGCTCAAGGCTATTACAAACGGTTGCAAGCTGCGTCTTTATTTCCTCAGCGACTTTCGCGAGAGCCGCGCCGCCGGCGTGCCCGGCATCGTCGCCGAGTTGAAATCGGCCGAGGCCAAGGGCGAGTGTACTCGCTTGGGCGCGGCGATCCGTTCCGCGCTGGACGAACTCCGCGGCACAACCCCGGTCGCTGTCGTTGTAGCGAGCGACGGCATCAACACGCAAGGGCCGGGCTTGCGTGATGCCGCTGCCTATGCCCGGCAGAAGGGCGTGCCGCTGTATTTCGTCGGTGCCGGCAGCGACCGCGCCGCGCCGGGGCTGCGCCTGAGTGAGCTGGAGGTCGAAGATTCGGTATTCGTCAACGACGTGGTCCATTTCCGCTTCAATATCACGACCAACGCTTTTCAAGGAAAGACAGTGCGCATTTTCTTGAAGCGCCAGTCGTCGGCCGGCGGTAGCGAGACAACGGACGAGATCGTGGGCCGCGCGGACGTGACCGTAATCGCCGACGGCCGACCGCAGCAGGTCGTGATGCCGTACCGTCCCACGCAGCCGGGCAATTTCCGGTTCAAGATCGAGGTCGAGCAAGGCGCTCGTAGTACTGGCCAAGCATCAGAGCGCAGTGATGGTCGCCGGAACGGGGATGGGAAGCCGCTTGAAGGCGGGACTAGCGGCATGCCGCCAGGGCACTCGCTTGCGGGTCGCGGGACAACAATCACTGAACCGGAAGACGCTACCGCCACGCAGCCGCTGGCCGCCAAAATCGTCGTCAGTGAAGGAAGAATTCGAGTACCTGCTGGCCGACGGATCGCCGCGCTACGAATGGCGCTACCTTTATTCGATGCTAAGCCGTGAGCCGACAGTTGATTTAGATACCTTCTTGCAGGATGCCGACTCCGACTTCAGCAGCGACAAAAACACGAAGTTCCTCAAAGACTTTCCGGCCTTGCTGAATGATTCGCGGAGCCGGGAAAGGGCCGCTCCAAACTACGACGTGGTAATCTTCGGCGATGTCAACCCAGACCCTTCGCTTCTTGGTCCTTCAACCCTGCAGAATCTGGTCGATTATGTAGATCACGGCGGGGCACTGGTGCTAATCGCCGGACCGAACTTTATGCCCAAGCATTACGTCAACACGCCGCTGGCCCGGTTGCTGCCCTTCGGTCCAGACACGATCCGCCAGCCCAATGCGAAAAAACTACTGAGCGAGACCTTCATTGCCGACCTTACCGAGCTAGGGCGCGGCCATTCGGCCATGCAACTGGCGGACTCGCCTGCCGAATCGCAAGCACGATGGCGGAAACTGCCGCCGCTGGTTTGGGTGGTCGATGTTTCGGACCTCAAGCCGGCCGCGCGTGTGCTGGCCGAAAACTCCGCGCGGACCGATCTGGATGGGAAGCATCCTCCGCTGATCGTGATGCAAAACGTCGGTGGCGGCGGAAGGGTGCTTTTTCATGCTACGGATGAGACTTATCGCTGGCGCCGCGACGTGGGCGATCTCTACTTCGCCCGGTACTGGGTGCAAATGCTCCGCTTCCTCACCCGCTCTCGGCCGGCGGAAGGCGAGCGGCCCGTGCAACTGAGCACCGACCGCCGCGAGTACGCCCAAGGCGAGGCCGTCCGTATCCAAGCGGTCTTCGCCGACGATCGCGCGGCGCCCGTGGACGACAACGGCGTGACGGTCGAATTGGAGCAGCCGGGCCGGCAGACCGAGAAGGTTGAACTGCGCCGCGATGCCCGCGCGAGCGCGTCCGTTACGCGGGAACGCTTCGCGGCAACGGTGCCGAATCTGCCGGCCGGCAGCTTCCACGCGAAGATGATCGTGCCCACCGTGCCAGGCAGGGTTCCGGCAGCCGACTTCATCGTTCGCTCGCCGGAGGTCGAAAAGATCAATGTGCCGACGGACGCGGCGGCTATGCGGCAGGCGGCGTCCTCGACGAATGGCAAGTACTACGCCATTGAGGATGCCACGCAACTGCCTGACGACTTGCCCGGCGGCCGCCAGGTGCCCGTGGAAAACTTGCCGCCCGTTTCGCTTTGGAACCGCTGGCCGGTGCTCCTGTTGTTCCTCGTGCTGCTTGTCGCTGAATGGCTGCTGCGAAAGCGGGGTGGTATGGTATAATTTACCGTTGTGGCCTCGCACCCCCTCCAACGCCGCCTTCAAACCCTGCGCCGCCGCGTGTTTCGGCTGCTGTTTGTCCGCGGCGTCAGCGTCATCGTGGGCAGCGTGGTGGCAGCGGTGATTGCAATGGGATTGGTCGACTACGCGGTCCGCTTTAGCGATCGCGGCGTACTAGTCATCTTTGCCGCCGGCGTGTGCGGTGTTTTAGCCTGGACCGTGTACCGATCGATCAACCGGCTGCGCGGCGTTCGCCTGGGCGATACGGAGCTCGCACTGCAGATAGAGGCCAGGTTTCCCGCTGCCAAGGACCGTCTGGCCAGCGCAGTGGAGTTTCTCACGCAGACGGAGAACGATGCCGCGGCAGGTTCGGCGGCAATGCGCCGCGCGGCCATCGCGCAGGCAACCGCGCAATGCGAGGAGATTGACTTTGGAAGCGCGCTGGATGTGCGTCCGGCGTTTCACTCGGCAGTGGCCTGCCTCGCGGTCTTCCTCTTCGCGGCTGTACTGGTCGCGCTTAACCCCGCGGCCGCGCGGATTGCGCTTGCGCGATTAACAATGCCGCTAAGCAATGCCACGTGGCCGCAAAGAACGCACCTCCAATTGAAAAACCCTGTGCAGCGAGTCGCTCGCGGGCAATCGCTGGAAGTAGAGGTCATTGATGCTTGCAGCGCAGGGCTCCCCGCCGTATGCCGCGTCCACTACCGCTTCCGAGACGCTCGGGGCAAATGGACCGTGGAAAGCGAGGAAATGCATCCGTTGGGCGAGGCGATGACCGCGCGGCGGGAAAACCTCACCCGCGACCTGGAGTTCCGCGTCACCGGCGGCGACGACCTGTCGATGCCCTGGATGCCGGTCGAAGTGCTCGATCCGGCGGTGATCACTTCGCTGGTGATCGACGTCGTTCCGCCCGCTTATGCCGCCTGGCCCCGCGAAACGCGCGATGCCGCGTCCAGCATGCCGATTCTTGCCGGCTCGCGCGTCGAGTTGTCGGGCGAGTCGAGCAAGCCGCTGCGCACGGCAGTGTTGCGCCTCAATGGCGGCCGCGACGTGCCCGCCCGCATTGAAGGCGACGGCCGACGTTTTCGCATCGGCGTTCCTTCACCGGAACTGCCTGCTGGGCTCGTCTTGGAAGAACCGAGCGGCTACACGATCGCTCTGGTCGATCGCGACGGCATCCGCGGCGGCGGAGAGGAAAACTGGCAGTTCCGCGTGCAGTCCGACGCCCCGCCCAGCGCGGTCATCCACCAGCCCAAGAGCAATTTGTTCGTCACGCCTAGAGCGCACGTGGACGTTCAAATAGATGCCCGCGACGACTTGGCGCTGCGGCAGGTGGCGCTGGTCTGTAGCGCATCCGGCGCGACGGCCAGCGCGGAAAGTTCTCTTTTGCTTTACGAAGGCCCGTCACAAGCGCCGGCTTCGGCTGCAAGTGCCCTCGGGGCCGGCTACGGCGACCGGCGGACGATCAGTCGCCGCTGGGATCTGGAGGAGCTAAAGCTGCGGCCCGGCATGCGTCTTTCGATCTATGCGGCCGCGAGCGACTTCCGTGGACAGACCGGCCGCAGCGAGTCGCGGACGCTCATCATCGTGACGCCGGAGGAATTGCAGAACGAATTGGCCGCACGGCAGGGCAAAATCGTGACGGAAGTAATCCGGCTGTTGCAACTTCAACGCGAAGCGCGAGAATGGGTCCGCGCGGCGGAGCTTCGTCTGCGGGCGCCGGGAGCACTGAATAAGGGTGATATCGATAGCCTGCAGGAGGCGGAGTCCGTGGAAGCCGAAATCTCGCGAGGCCTCGGCGCTACCGATGAAGGCGCATCGGCACTGGCTCGGAGCGTTGTCGCCGACTGTCAGATCAGCGGCCTGGACAATCCGGATTGCACGCGGCGAATGCAGTGTCTGCTGGACGAATTCGATCGCCTCCAGCGGGATGATCTTGTACCCGTCACCGACAACTTGACCGCCGCCGTCAAGGGGGTGCAATTGCAAGCGTCCTCGCCGCGTCCTCCCGTTGGACGTGACGTGGAAGATGAATTGCATCTTGCCCGCGCGGGCCAGCACCAGGAGATACTCATCGCCGCACTGGAGGATCTGCTCTCGCAATTGCGGCAATGGGACGACTATCGGCGGTTTCAACGAGAAGTCGCGCAGCTAATTCGCGACCAGGAGGAAGTCGCCCGCGGCGCCGCCGAGTTGGGACGGCAGACGCTCGGCCGCGATTCGAAGGAGCTTTCGCCGCAGCTAACAGCCGACTTGACGGCACTCGTCCAGCGGCAGTCGGACCTCGCCCGGCGGCAGGACCGAATCGACCAGGAAATGGAGCAGACGGTCCCGTTGCTGAGATCTAATGAGCCGGTGGCCGCCGATACCCTGAGCGACGCCTTGAACGAGGCCAGGCAGCAAGGCATTGCGGCCGCCATGCAGACGTTGGCGGACAGAATCCGCGACAACGGCCTGGGGCAGGCGCCGGCCGACCATCGGGCGATTTTGCAAAGTCTGCAGAATGTTCTCGATATTCTCACGAACAACCGTTCGCAGGACAGCCAGAGACTCGCGAGAGAACTCGATGCGTCAGCGCGGGACCTGGAGGGCCTGCGGAAGCGGCAGGAAAACCTTCGTCGCAAGCTTGACGAGCTGGCGGCGGCCGGCTCGAGCAAGCCAAGCGACAACCTGAGGGCCGAGCTCAAGGCTTTAGCTCGCGAGCAAGAACTAATTCGGCACGACACGCTTCAACTGGGCCACCGTTTGGAGCGATTGCAGGCAAAAGAGCCGGCAAACTCCGCGAACGAGGCTGCCGACAAGATGAAGCAAGCGGAAAGTGCCAGCGAGAGCGGCTCGGTCGCGACGGTCCGAAAACAAGCGACGGATGCCGAGCGGCGCCTCGCTGACGCGGCCGATAAGCTCAAGCAAAAACAAGCGGAGATTCGCGTCCCGCAAGCCCTTGAGCAACAAGCCCGCTTGGAAGATGCCATCCGGCGCCTCCATCGCCAGGAATCGCAAATCGAGAAAGAGACGCGGGAATTCGCCGCGATCGAGCGCCTCCGGCCCACTGAGCCGAGCACAGGTGTTTGGCCTGCTCGAACTGGCCCACCAGCAAGCGTTGCTGAGCGAAGAGGCAGGCCAGCTTGCGGCCGCGCTAGACGCGGCGAACGTCTTTCGGCATGGCCTCTCGGACGCAGCGGAGGAAATGCGTCGGGCTGCCGCGTCTCTTCGGGATCAGCGGGTCGATCTCTCAACCCAGCAGGCCGAACAGGCGGCCATTGCTCGGCTGGGCCTTTTATTGACGGCTATGGAACCGGAAACGCCCGACAATTCACCGCCGGACGCCAAATCTAGCGGCGGGAGCGCGGGCAACAAAACTCCCGGCGCGAATGCCGATACCCCTGCCCCGGGCACGATCATGCTGGCAGAAGTAAAATTCCTCAAACTCTGGCAAGAAGACCTCAACGGCCGCACGCAACAGTTGGACCTCGACGCCGCCGGCAAGCCGCGCGATGCCCTGCGCGAGCGATACGACCACCTGGCTGACGAGCAGGCAAGGCTCGCCACGGCCACAATACGGCTCCTAGGACCGGCCAAAGTGGATGATGGTGTGCCGCAAGGCAGAAGCGACGAGAAACATGGAGACAGCAATGAAACTGAGAATTGAATTCCTATTCCTCTGCTGGGCAGCCTGCTCGCCAGCTTTGGCGTCAGATCCGCCGGTGCAGAAGTCGTCCGACGATGCGCTCCGCGACAGTCTCGACGCGCACTCCGGCAACGACTACGACCGCGCGCTGCTGGGCGAACCGGATAAGGCTGCCGCAAACAAGAACGAGCGTGGAAATGAAGAGCTCGACAAGATGCTCAAGCGACAGCTTGGTCCGGCTGCCCCATGGGAAGACCAGCCGCAAAGTCGCCTTGTGAGCGCCGCCAAGGGCATGCGCGACGTCCAGGCGCGGCTCGCGCAAGGCAAGTCCGACGCTATTACGCAGGTCGAACAGCGGCAAGTGGTCGCCGATCTTCAGAAGATAATCGACGAGGCGAAAAAGTCGGGCAAGTGCCTCGGCCAGAGCTGTGCCGGCGGCAACGGCAAGACGGCCGGCAAGCTCAGCGACGGGCAATCGGTGCAGATCGCGTCGAAACCGCGCGAGGCAAACGATACTCCCGCCCGCAACAGCAATCCCAACGCCCCGCGCCAGGCCGCCGCGGCGCGAATCCATCGGGAACAAGCAGCGACTGATACGATGCAGAGTTCCTCCGGTATTCAGTTGCAGTCCCGCTCGCCCGATACGAAGTACCAACTGCCCGGCGAGCATTTCCTGCCGGAGTACGAGCGGGAAATCGAGGACTACTTCGGCCGGATGTCAGGCGGCACGTTGTCGGAGCATTGAGATGGGATTGCGAATTGAGAATTGCAAATTGGAATTTGCAAATTGGAATGCCCGCCGCTCCACCGCGCCTGGTGTTCGCCGTAGCGCCTGGGCAATTTGCAATTCGCAATTTGCAATTGTCATTTTTCAATTTAGTCTTACCTCCTTTTTCATGGGCCTTCACGCCCGCGCCGCCGACGCGCCGGACCCGGAGAAATCGGCCGACAAGCTGCTTACTCCGGCGGCGCGGCGGGGCGTCGACCACGGGCTGCGGTGGCTCGCGGGCCGGCAAAACGCCGATGGCAGTTTCGGCCAGGGCGCGATGCGCGGCAACGCGGCGATCTGCGGCCTTTGCGGCATGGCCTTCCTCGCCGGCGGCAGCACGCCCGGCCGCGGCACCTACGGCGACCGCGTGCAGCGGGCAGTCGATTACCTCCTGGCCAACGCGCAGCCGAGCGGCTTCATTTGCGAGTCGCCCCCGAATTCGCAAGGCCCGATGTACAGCCACGGCTTCGCCACGCTCTTTCTCGCCGAATGCTATGGCATGTCGCCGCGCCGCGAGCTCCGCGAAAAACTCGCGGCTGCAGTGAAGTTGATCGTGGATCACCAGAATCGCGAAGGGGGCTGGCGCTACGAGCCGAAAATCGTCGAATACGCCGACATCTCGGTGACGGTCTGCCAGGTCATGGCGCTGCGGGCTGCGTACAACGCCGGCATCTACGTCTCCAAAGAGAAGTTCAAGAAGGCGGTCGGCTTCGTACTGAACTTGCAAAACAACGACGGCGGTTTCGGCTACATGCTCAGCATGAATCGAGAAAGCAAGTTTCCCCGCTCGGCCGCCGCGATCGTGGCCCTCAACAGCGCCGGCATTTATCAGCAGCACGGCAAGCAGGCGGAAGAGTCAAGGAAGGATCCGGAGTATCAGCACAAACAAGAGGCAATCCAAAAGGGCCTGGAGTATCTCAATCAGTTCCGCCCGAAAAAGGATGTTGTGCAGCGCGACACGGAGTACTTTGAATACGGCCATTACTACGCGGCACAGGCGATGTGGCAGGCCGGCGGCGAGCGCTGGGCACTCTGGTATCCGGCCGTCCGCGACGACCTCTTGAGCCGGCAGCTTGCCAGCGGCTCTTGGGCGCGGGCGCCTACAGCGCCGAATACGCCACCGCCATGTGCCTTTTGGTTCTGCAAATGCCGGAAAACCAACTGCCGATCTTCCAGCGGTGAACGCGCAATGACAAACAGTTCCAATACCAGAATTTGCGCCTTTGTGGCTTTGCGGCTTTGCGTGAGAACACTGGCGTGCGTATATGCGAATTGTTCGCGACGCAAAGGCGCAAAGACGCAAAGGCGCAAAGAAAAGGCTGGTAGGAGCACCGGCGCATTCGGATTGTTTTGTACGTTAGCGCTTTTGACGTCATTCGACACGTGTTTGAAGTGTGTAGCAATGGCGGAATCGCCCCTTGCGGTGCCCGTGGACGGCGAGCCGTTCCAGGGCAAGCTAATAAGCATTGACTTGCGTGGAAAGCTTGTATTCTCGCTCGACGGCAAGACGCGCGTGCTCGCCGCGGAAGACCTGATCGCCTGGGGTCACCCGGCCGAGCTGCGCAAGGGGCCGATCGTCGTCCTGGCTGACGGCGGGCGGCTGGCCGCGGCCGTGACAGGCGCGGACAAGACCCGCCTTTCGGTTGTCTCCTCGTGGCTGGGACCGCTGAACCTGCCGCTGGATTCGCTCGCCGGCATCATCTTCCGCGCGCCGCCCGGCCGCAAGAGCTCGACGCCATGCTGGATCGCATTGCCGCTGGTCGCGGCCGAGTCGATCGGCTGCTGTTGGACAACGGAGACGAAGTTGCCGGGCTGATCGAGACGCTCGCGAGCGAGAGCATTTCGATCAAGGGCGATCTGGGACGGGTCGAAGTGCCCGTGCGGCGCGCCGTGGCCGTGATTTTCAACCCGGCAATGCGGCAGCCGCCTGCGGCGCGGCCGGGGACGAGTTGGATCGGGCTGGGCGACGGCACACGGCTTCTGGCTGCCGCCGTCGAGCTTCACGGCGATGCACTGGGGTTCACGGCGGTCGCCGGGGACAAGTGGAACGCCGCGGCCGCGGACGTCATCTTTCTCATGCCGCAGTCCGCCCGCGCCGTCTTCCTCTCCGACCTCCGGCCGGACGAGTACCGCTTCGTGCCGTATCTCGACATGAAGTGGCCTTATAGCCCCGACCGCAACGTGACGGGCGGGCAGTTGCGCTGCGGCGGCCGGCTCTACATGAAGGGCATCGGCGTCCACAGCGCGGCGCGGCTGAGCTACAAGCTCGATCGCCCCTGGACTCGCTTCCAGAGCGAGATCGGCATCGACGACTCGACGGCTGGCCGCGGCAGCGCGGGCTTTCGCGTCTTTGTCGACGGCAAGCTCAGGTTTTCAGTTCCGGCCGTCCGCGGCGGCGCGCCGCCGCAGGCCGTTTCGGTCGATCTGACCGGCGCAAAACTGTTGGACCTGGTCGTCGATTTCGGCGAAGCGGGCGACTTGATGGATCATGCCGATTGGCTCAACGCGCGCCTGATCAAATCGGACAAATGACAGAAACATTATTGACAGAAGAATAGCGTTCTCAGCTTCTCAGCTCGAACAGCATATTTATGTCATTCATTTTTCTGTCAATCTATGGTGGTCTTCGCTCTTCAGGCCCCGTACTTCCCCAGCCTGTCTGCATGGGCCAGCAAGAGCGGCATGAGGTACATCGCCTGGAATTGCGCCAGGCCGCCCTTGAGACACTCGCTCTCGCCGAATGCCTGGCAGTGGTCCGGCCGCACGTTCTGCCCCGCGATCAGCACCGGCACGGGATGCCAACTGTGGCTTTTCATTTTCGCCGGCGTGCTGTGGTCGCCGGTAACCGCCAGCACCGTCGGCCGCAGTGCCGTCACGCGGGGCACGATGGAATCGAACTGCTCGATCATCTTCGCCTTCTCGGCGAAGTTGCCGTCCTCGCCGCGGCTGTCAGTGTACTTGAAGTGGAGGAAGAAGAAGTCGTAATTGTTCCACTCCTGGGCCAGCACTTCCACCTCTTCGTTCAGCGTCACCGGCTGGCCGACCAGCTCCATGCCGACGAGTTGGGCCAGCCCCTTGTACATCGGATAGACGGCGATTGCCGCCGCCCGGAGGCCGTAGACTTCTTCGTAGCTCGGCAATGCGGGCGCATTAGCAAAGCCGCGCATCGTCAGTCCGTTGGCCTTGGGCTGCCCTGCCAGCAGCTTTTGGGCCTGCGCGATGAACTGTTTGGCGACCTCGGCGGTTCGCCGGCTCGCGTCGTCGTGCGGCTGGGGTGCAAGCGGCGGCACGCCCGTCTTTTGCGGGTCGGTATCGGCTACGTTTCCGCCCAGTCCGTCGCCGCGGAAAATGACGCAGAAACGGTGCTCCTTGACCGGCTCGACGAAAACTTCGATGCCGGGAATCTTAATCGCGCGAAGCTTGATTGCCAGCGGCCCGCTCTCCTCGCTCGCGATGCGTCCGGCGCGGCGGTCGGCGATGTTGCCCGATGCGTCCAGCGTGACGAAGTTGCAACGCGCGGCTACGTCTTTGGCCGTGAGCTTGAAGCCGACGCCCGTCGCTTCCAGCGCCCCGCGGCCGATCGGCCATTTCAGCGGGTCATAGCCAAACAGCCCCAAATGCCCTGGCCCGCTGCCGGGTGTGATCCCGGGCAGAATGGGAATGGAGAGTCCCAGCGTGCCCGCCTTAGCTAGCGCGTCGAGGTGGGGCGTCTTGGCCGACTCCAACTCGGTCAATCCACCCGGCTCCATCGGCAGCCCGCCCAGCCCATCGGCCACCAACAGCACGATTTTGGAGTTGTTCTGGACTTTCAGTTCGCGGACCAATTGCTGGATTTCCATTGCGGGGTTCCTGTGGAAGCTCGTGAGCAGGAATTCAATGCTCCCATTGAAGCGAAAACCGCTGCGAATTCAAGTGGTGTTGCCGAACGCGCGACATTACGCCGTTATCCCCTTCGTCAGCGCCATGAATGCCGTCTCCAGGTTGATCTCGTCCTCCTTGAAGAGCGTCAGTTTCAGTCCCGATTGGACCAGGAGCGTCGGCAGCTCGCTGTAGTCGGTTGTGCCTTCACAGAGCGTGACGAGCAAGTGCCCGGCGCCGTCCGCGGTCTTTCCGTCCTCGATCGACGCCACCAGCTTGCTCCGCTGGAGCACCGCCGCGGCCGCGGCACGGTCGCCATGCACGCCGATTTGCAGCAGGGTTCGCGGGCGGACGAGGCGCATCAGCTCGGCCATGTCGCCGTTGAAGATCATCTGGCCGCGCTCGATCATGCCCACCTTGTTGCAGACGTCGGAAAGCTCCGGCAGGATGTGGCTGGAAACCATGATCGTCTTGCCGGTCTTGCGGAGCTCCTTCAGCAGGTTGCGAAACTCGATCCGCGCCCGCGGGTCCAGCCCGCTGGCCGGCTCGTCCAGGATCAGCACCTTGGGGTCGTGCATGAGCACACGAGCCAAGCCCAAGCGCTGCGTCTGGCCGCGAGAAAGGCTCGTCACCAGGGCCTCGCGCTTGAAGGCCAGATCGACCAGGTCCAGCACGTCGCTGCAAATCTTCTTCCGCGCGGGGCCCTTGATGCGGTAGGCGGCGGCGAAGAACTCCAGGTACTCGATGACCTTCATGTCGTCGTAGACGCCGAAGAAGTCGGGCATGAAGCCGATGATCCGCCGGATTTCCTTGGGCTGAGTATAGATGGAATAGCCGCAGACGCTGGCCTCGCCCCAGGTGGGCTGCAAGAGCGTGGCCAGGATGCGCATGGTCGTCGTCTTGCCCGAGCCGTTGGGGCCGATGAAGCCGAACAGGTCGCCCTCGTCGAGGTCCAGCGTGAGGTCCTTCAGGGCGTAGAAGTCGCCGTAGGCTTTGGTAAGGTCGCGGGTTTGGAGCATAGTTTATTACTCGCGGCCTTTGCCCACGGGCGCGATGAAGCGGTAGACGATCGTCTGCTCGTCCAACGGCCCGACGAGCGGCTTCTCATCGCGGAGCACTTCCGCGCCGGCAAAAGCTTCTTCGTGCGGCGGCATGGCCACGAGCACGGCGCGGTGCGTGCGGAAGACGCCGCTGAGATCGGTGTAGCCCTGGTAATCGTTGGCCAGGCCGGTCCGCTTGCGCCCGCCGGCGGAGTCGTAGAACAACATCGCCCGCAGCACGTAGGCCGCGTCGCGGCTGGCGGCGTCGTAAGGTTTTTTTTCCGCTTGGCCCCCCTGCCCTGGGCCGTCTTCAAGCGACTCGCTGCTCATGAACGTGTTAAGGCTTACCCGCCGGGTGGCTGAGTTGATGTTGATCGTCTGGCCGGGAAGGAGCGTGCCCAGCACGTAGGCCCAGTCCTCGTAAGCGAGGTAGGCATGGGAAAGCGTTACGCCCTTGCCGTTGCGCGTCAGGTGGTTTGTGATCGTGCCTGTCGGTTGGCGGTTCTCTTCCTGCAGGGCGATATCCAGGCCCTGATCGGCGGCGCGGCCGAGCCAGCGATAGACGAAATTCTTGCACGACCAGATCTGGATCGGCACGCCGCGGGCGGAGTCCATCGCCGGCGGCGTCTCATAGCTTGCACCGCCCAGGGGATCGGCGTTTTGCATGTCGCGATTGTAGAGGCCATTGAAGCCGTCGCCCGCCTTGCCGAACCATGCCAACGACGGAATTAGATTCGCGGGTTTTCCGCCGTCGGGCAAGTGCGGTCGCAGCGAAAGATCGAACGTCTCCGCGCGGGGACTGAAAACGCTGAACCAACACGTGCCGCGGGCAGTCCCGTCGGCTGCGATGTCGATGAGGTCCACCTGATTAACGCGCGTCACGTCGCGCTTGAGCCACGACGAGATCCAAGGACCGGCCGCGACGAACACGACCACGACGGCCGCGAACGTCATCCACGTCCAGACCATGCCGCGCCGCAACCGGCGAAGGAGAAAGTAGTCGCCGGGACCGATCAGCAGGATGTAAACCAACCCCAGCGTGGCCACGGCGAAAAACGGGACCAACCGCACGCCGCGAAAAAGCTCCAGCGCACTGCGCAGTTGCCCGGCCAGGTCGTTGTAGCCAAAGCTCTCCGCGGCGGCCACTTCCGTCTCGGGCTCGCCGGCGGACAGGCCGAGAAAGGGGGCCAGCATCAGCGGCCGATCGCTCCAGTCTCTTAGCGATGGCCCGTCGAGATCGACGGCCACGAAGACGACCTGCCCCAGGCCGCGGGCCGCGCGGACCACCAGTGGAAGGTCGGCCTCGGGTGTCTCGACATTGCCCTGAACAACCGCAAGCCGGGCGGCCGGGATATCGACTTTTTCGCCCGGCTTTTGGATGCGGTTGTGTTCGCCGCCCAACTTTTCCAGGTCCCGCAGCGCGTCGTCGTGAAGATGGCGAATGCGATCGTATCGGCCCGGCACGAACCGCGCCAACGGCGACTTTTTGCCCAGCGCCGCATCGGCGTTACCGCCCGCGCAAAGCAAGAGCGTTCCGCCCGCATGGACCCACTGGTCGAGGGCTTCGATCCGGGCAGGCTGTGCGGCGATCTGAGCGAGGAAATCGGGCCGACCGGTGCAAAGAATGACGCAATCGACGCCTTCGTAGCCTTGCCATTTCGTCGGCAGATCGGCGAAATTGTCCACCGCGGCGAGAACGTTTCGCGGCGACTTGCCCTCGGAGTTCGGCAAGGCGTTTTCCATGCTGCCCGGCGCCGCGCCCACGGAGATTACCAGCCGCCGGCCGGGACCGAGCGCGTCGGGAATCTGCCCGGCGGCGGGTGACGGCGCGGAAACGATTGTCTTTTCGATCCGGATCGTTTTGCCCTCGCGCAATTCCAGCGCGAGCGAACCGGTTTCGCGGCCGAAGCGGACGAGCAGCGGGACCGTTGTTTCCTGCCCGGGAAGAACATGGCAAGGTTCGGACTCGAACGTGCAGTTCACGCCGTCGCTATCGGGCAGTGTCGCGCGGATGCGGAAGTCGATCGAGCTTTGGCCGCCGCGGACGGTCACATTCAGCGGAGTCCAGAGTCCGACCTTGTAGCGCCCGGCGAAGCCTGCGCGTACGGAAGTAATCTCCGGGCCGGTCGCCGCTTCGGATCGTGCGCCTCCGAGGTAGATCGCCAGCGCGGCGAGAGCGAGCGGCAATTTGGAGTGCGGCGATTCATCGCCGCTTTTCATTCGTTTACCCGCCGCCGGCATGCAACCACATAGAAAAACGGCGATGAATCGCCGCACTCCAAATCACGGTTTTTCCGCATCGGGACAACTGCATGCAATCCGTCCGCATCCTGGGCAGCCCGCGCCGTACTTCTGCAGAACGGCCTGGGTCAGATCGACGCCCGCGACGTTGGCGATCGTCGTCAGCCAGGCGAGCACGTCGGCGAACTCGCCAACACGCTCCTCGTGGGTCCCGCCGCGCAGGGCGGTCGCCAATTCGCCGATCTCCTCCATGAGCCACATGAAAGTACCCTCGACGCCGCGGGCAACGTCCTTTTCATGGTACATGCGGCGGATGAGCTGCTGGAAATCGTCGAGTGAAACTTGGCTTGGGGAAGAAGCGGATTCGGTCATAGCGGTCGTGGAATCAGTCTTGGCCATTGATCGTTTGTAAAGTCAACCCCTTGATAGACGGCCGCCAACGGCAGTTGGGCGCCGATTGCGTCCAACGGAAGCGCCTGTTCCATGCCTTCATACTCTCGCAGACTCCAGCTTCCGTCCGGCTGCCGCACGTGCATTTCGACGCGGGCCTCGTCCTGGGACACAAGGAATGTGACCTTGAGGGTCTCAATGCGTCGATAATGGACCGACTTCGTGCCGCGATCGTATTGCTCGGTGGTCGGCGAAAGGACCTCGGCGAGCACGCTCGGATTCACATAGGTTTGCCGCGTCGGATCGTCGGGATCGAGTTCGCGCTGGCCGCGGTAGATTGAGACATCCGGATAAGTGCGTAAACCGGTCGCCTTGACCTTGAGCTTCAAATCGGAACCGAAAGGTACGCACGGTGTTCCTTGGAGCTTGTTCACGAGATGGGCAAGGATATTCGCGCAGATTTGGGCGTGGCGGGCGCTGCCGCCTGCCACTGCGAATATCTCGCCGTCGCAGAACTCGCTGCGGTGGTCGGCCTGCACCTCGAGCCGGTAGTATTCGTCGGGCGTGTAACGGCGGGTTTGCCGGGCGTAGGACATGAGTTTATTTTACCGTCACCTCTCCAGCCTTTCCAGCAGTGCCCATGCGCCAGGACATGGCGCGTTTCATTGCGCTGCCTTGAGCCGCGGCAGAAAGTTGACCCGATCGACCAGCGGAAGCATTGTCCGCCCGTCGTGGGCAAGGCAGCTAGAAATCGCCGCGATCGTCCGCTGAGTATCTTCATATCGCAGATTGCCGTCGCAGTCCAGCTCCGCCTCGATGGTGGCGTCCTTCGCGGAACCGCGAAAGGCTTTGATCTGTTCTCGCAACTCGGCCGCATTTTGTACGGCGTGGCCGTTGAACGAGATTGCGGCTAGATGGCCCGCGGCGTCGGCGCGAAGCGTCACGCGGACCGCGGGAAGCTGATGGAAGTCGGGTTGGCCGTTCATTTGCGGCGCATCGTCCGCGGCGGATTCCTCCTTCGCTGGTTCGAATCGCCAGCCCGAAAGGACCAAGGCTGCGACCACCCCGCCCACCGTCAACGTCGGCAACATTCGGCCTGTCAAGGATGGCGAGCGGCCAGCGGAAGTGCGGGTCCACCAATTACGGCTTGTCGAGAACTTCATGGCTTTGTTCAGTTTAGCACGAACCGCTCGAAACCGGCCTGCCGGGCCTCGGCGATCCGTTGCTGGACCAGCGCGGTCGGCGCATCGGGATCGGCATGAACAGCCACCGTCGCCTGCGCCGGCCGGAAGCCCAGGAGCCGCACGGCAGCCGCCTCGCGCAGCCAGTCGGCAACCCGGTCGGCATCGCTCACGGATTGGCCTGCGACCGTCAGCTCGCCCGCGCGCGAAATCCGCACGGATACAACCGGCGACTCGGGCGCGGCGGCCGGGCGAGCCCAATAGGCGGGCAGCCGGACCGTCTCCTCTGCGCGGTATGCAGAAGAGCAAAACAGAACAATGGCTATCACTGCGGGAACCAGCGCAACGCCCAGCAGCGGCGGGACGGCAGTCGCGTGTGCGGCAACGTTGTGCGAGGCGAATCGCATGAATGTCAACCTCCCTTACGATCGGCTCGCTGCGGCAAACCTCTCCGCAAACCGCTCCGCCAGGATGCCCGCTTCGGCCAGGAGGCGGTCCATTCGCGCGAGCACGATCTGATGACAAACGACGGCCACGATAGCGATCCAAAGGCCGACGGCCGTTGCGACCAGTGCCATGCCGATGCCTCCGGCAATGTCGATGGGCCGCGGTGTGGACCCTTGGCGGACAATCGCTTCGAAGGCCGCGATCAGGCCGTAGATCGTGCCCAGCAGCCCGAAAAGCGGCGCCAACTGCACGACTAGCCAGACATAGCCCAGCCGCGCGTGCAGCTTGATGCTCTCAAGCGAGCCGAATTCTTGCATGGCGGCGACTGCCTTGGCAAGCGATTCCTTTGTATTTCCGCCGGCCATCAGTAGGGGCAGTCCGGCTGCCAACACGCGGGCCAGGAAAGAGCGATCGCCGCCGACCAGGTCGCAGGCGTCGCGAATTCGGTCGTCGCCTAGCCGCGACTCCAGTCCTTGCACCAGGCCCAAAGGCGCGATGCTGTCGCGGCGGACCGCCAGGACGTTCACCGCCATCAGCGCGACCAGCGCAAGCGTGAGCACCAGGAAGACCAGTGTGAAAGTCGTACCGAGCGAACGATGAAGCCAGCCCAACAGGCTTTTCTTGTTGTTCGGCGAGAGGATCGGCGGGGGGCCTGTTCGGCGCCGCGTCGGACTTCGCTGCGGCAGATGACGCAACCTGCGACGGTTCGAGCGCAGATACCCTGGCGGCCGGCGCCGCGGCGGTGAGTATCAGGAGCGCCGCGATCAGCTTCCTGGCATCCATTGCCGCATTTTTCCCTGGCCTTTAGTTCGTGCCCTTTGCCCAGCGGCTGCTAGGAAAACGAGTGTCGAGGATCGCCCTCATGTCTTGCGCGTGCTGCGGCCGGTGAGTTTCCTTGAACAGTTTTTCCAGGTTGGCAACTGCCTCGGCATGCGCGTCCTGCTGGATGCCGTACATGAGATGCACGCGCAGGAAGGCCAGCACCGCCTTGTCCAGCTTGCCGGCCTTTCTGATGCCGTCCCCTGGGCGTTGTAGGCCAGGGCGTTGAGATCCGGGTTGCGATCATCCAGCTTTTCAATGATCACGTTCAGGGTAGTCAGGGCGTCGTCCGCACGGCCAGTGAGAATCATGCAGCGGGCCTTGCCGATCTGGGCTGCGGTCCGCTGGACATCCGCCAGCGGGCCGGGCGCGGGGTTGGATAGAGCTTCGTCAAACGCCTTTGCCGCAGCGGCCGCGTTGTCCTGCGCCAAACAGGCGCGGCCCAAGGCCAATTGCGCGCGAATCTGGTAATCGGGCCACGGCGCCTGGCTTAGCTTGGCGTATTGGTCCTGCGCCTTGGCGAAGGCGCCCGCCGCTACGCAAAGGTTGCCCAACGATTCACAGGCCCTGTAGTAATGAAAGCTGTTCGGATAATTCTTGATGAAGGCCATCATCTGCACGGCAGCCTCCTTCAAGTCCACGTCGCCGGAAAGCGTCAATTGGGCCATGCAATAGGCACGGGTAAAGGCGATTTCCTGGGCGACCTCGGGCCGCTTGTTTTCCAGCGACTCGTTCCGCACGTATTCCAGCGCCTTGTCATATTCCCCGGCGAGCATGTGCCGTTGCGCCTCCATGAGAGCGGGCGGCGAGCTGGAGAACGTGATGCGGCTTGATTTCGTTCACCGCGATTTCCGACGGACCGTCCTTGAGCGGCTTGAAGCTGATCACCGTGGGCGTCATGCCGGTGATCTCGCCGATCAGCGCCCGCTCGTTCGTGCTGGTAAAGATGGTGTCGTCCGGGAACGCCATCCCGGTCGTCAGCGAGCAAAGCAGCAAAGCAATAACCAGTTTAAGCTTCATCTTCTCTCCGTCCCCGGGCTACGGGTTGGGCAATCCGGTCGCGGGCTGGTCGCTCAGCCGCTGGATCCGCTGGAACAACTCATTATATCTATCATACCATAGCGGGCCGCCCAAGTCTCGGTCGATCCGGCGCGTGGCGAGAATGTCTTCTTCGGCGGCGGCGGCCATGCGGGAACGGTCTGCGCGGCGTCTCCATATTCTGGGCCTGCCGGAAGCGGCAGAATGCCAGATTATAGCGGGCCTCGAAAAAGAGCTCGCGGAAGCGTGCCTCAGGCTGCACGCGGCGGGCGAATTCGCCCCAGCCCCAAACGTCTTTGGACCTGTCGCCCTGGATGGCCGTGGCGAAGTATTCCGGCCGTTCGTCGCCCCACGATTGACAGGTGTACGCCGCTTCGAGCTGGGCGTCAACCATCCGCGGATGGTCTTTCAGCACGGAACGAAGCAGGTTTAGAGCAGCCTCGTTGTCCGACAGCCGCCGCAGGCAGCGGGCCATGTCGATCCGCAACGTAAGGACGACCTCTTGCGGGGAGTTCCGTTGGGTTTCCGCGCTGCGCAGAGCGGCTTGGAATTCCGCAATCGCGCGGCGATAGTGAAGTTGAGCATCGGACGGCACTGCTGGGCCACCGCTATCCAGTCCCGCCGCGAGCCCGGCAAGTGCCTCGGCACGAAAAACCAGCATGAAGAGACTAGCGGCACTGCCGTCAGCAGGCATAGCCAAGAAGGCGTCGACTTGTTCCACCGTATGCTTCAAAACGCCGTCGAGACGCCGCTCGCGGTAGCCGCCCACGTACCTTGCCACCAGCCGCTGGAGATTAATGCAATTCACGACTGTTTGCCGGCCGCTTTCGCCGCCGTCTTGTGGAGGAAGCGGCGCCAGCAAGGCGTGCAGCGAAGCGCGGGCCTTGTCCGACTCTCCCGCCGCGATATTGGCCAGCAATTTCAATGACGACGCGCTGCCGACGCGCCCTGCGCGGCCGTCCGCCAACAAGGAAGCCGCTTCGGCTGCTCGGCCGCGGAACATTTCAATTTCAGCCAGCGCCAAAATTCCGTTGGCCAGCGCGGGCTGGTCGTTCGTCGTCGCGGCTTTGGCCGGAATTGCCGCGTCATTCAGGTTTAGTCCGGCGCCGCGACCGCCGCGGCAGCGGGCGATGCCGTCGGCGAGCAGGTCAGCCGCACGGGCGCTGAGCTTTTCGGCCTCGGCCGAATGGTCATGGTCGATCGTCGAGCACCGCACGAGCAGTTGGGCACGCGTCCAAAGGGCCTGTCCCACGCCCAACTCGGCTTCCCCGAGGCGCCGGTCGCGCTCGGAAATCTGCCGCAGGTAGTCGTCGGCCACGTCGAGCCGGTTATCGGCAAGCGCAGATTCGGTCAAGACCGCGCGGGCGTCATCGGACTCGGGATAGGCTCCGGCGCGCCGGACGATTTTTTCGGCCTGCGCAGCGCAGCCGTTCGCGCAGCAACTTGAGCGTCGCCGGCCCCTCGCGCAGATGTACTCAGCGCCGTGGAATAACGCCTCGCGGGCGGCAAGAGCGGTCCGCACCGCCTGCCGCGCCGCCGGAGACAACTCCGCCGAGTCCAACATAGCCTCGCCCTCTGTGGCCGCTTCCTCGAATTGGCCCGCCTCATAGTGGAGAAAAGCCAGGTAATAGCGCAGCGTGTTGCGCTGCTCGCCGGAAACGGCCGCCCGGCCTTCCAACCCCTCCCGGCAACACTTCATCGCCTCGTTCCGGGCGGCGGCGACCTGCTGTTGCCATTGCCGCTGCGCGTCCGGGTCACTGGCGGCGACCGTTCCCTGGGCAGCTTTCTGCTCCGCTTCCGCCGCCAACATGCGGTCCAACGCGGCCTTGGCACGGGCGCAAACACCGGCCGGCGCAACCGCCCCGGCAGCCGCAGCGCCGCCCAACGGCGGATCGAGCAACCGGACTTTTGCACGGCTCTGGTACGGACCGGCCGCGGTGGCAACCGACGTATACTGCTTCCGCATCCAGTCGATCAACCGTTCGCGAATGGCCGATTGTTCTTCCGACGGCGGTGGCAGCGACTTCAAATACCCATTTGCGGCCTCCGCGCAAGAAACCTGATTGCCGAATCGAGTTCGTCGGATCGCTCACTTGCGGTTGCGGCGGCTATCCACCTTTGCGCGATGTCCAGCGCTTGCTTGTACTTCTTCGCCTCGGGCACCAGAGAAATCTCCAGGGCTTGGAGGGCCGCCTTGCCGCGAAGCGCGTGAAAATCGGCCGGCTCGTCGGGCAGGCTTTGCAACAACTCCTCGAAGATCGCGAAAGCTCTCTCGGTATCGCCCAAATCACGGCAGCAAAGGCCGCGGCCGAGGCGCGCGTAGTAACCGGCAAGCCGCTGGCGCTGCTGGTCGCAAATCGTATCGAAGCGCCGGTCGGCCCCCTGCAAGGCCGCGGTGCGCTGGCTGCTTTCGGGTGGCCAAGTTAGGCCCGTTTCATATTCCGCCCATGCCTGGCCCAGCCGGGCCTGCGCCTGGCGACGGTGGATTTCCTCGCGAGCAAGGCTCTGCTTGACGTCCTCGCCGCGTTTGAAGACGATCTTTTTCAGATCGTCGTCCGCGGCGCTGTCTACGGCTAGCCACACCGCATCCGACTTTGCCAAATAACCTCGCGCGGATTCCATGAGCTTCTGCCGTTGGGCGCCCGCGCAGATCGCCCAAGCCGCGCTGCAAGCGGCCGCGGTCCAGCAGCAGGCTGCCCAACTGCGACCGCGCAGCCGGGGCCAGCTCGTGCCGGGGATGGCCGGCTAGAAACGACTTCAAGGCGTCCTCGGCAAGCTCGTAGTGCTTGTCCTGCTCGCCCTCGATTGCTTGCCGACCGGCGTCGATATGCGTTATCGCCAGTTCGTAGTCGATTGTATCTGAAAAACCTTTCGGCAAGCCGGTATTGGAACGCAGATTCTGAAGATAATCGATCGCAGCGGAGTAATCTCCCTTGGCCCGCAGGTCGTCGAGAATCTTCTTTTGCGGATCGGCGGCGAAGACTGGCGAAGTAGCGCGACCCACAGAACCGACAGGAGCGGCAGACGCCTGACAAACTGCGAAGGACAAGGCATAATTGAAGTCTCTACTTCCCGCGAGTCGAACGCGCCTTTGCCTCCTGGCGAATCAGGTCGACGAATTCCTGATAGGAAGCCGACCGGGACGCCTGCCGATCAACCGCGGATGCAAGCTCCAACGCCCGGCGCCAGGCCGCCGGCATCGTGACTTTCACGCTCGGATTCCGCTGGAAAATGAACGGCGAGTGACGCAGCACTTCCGCCGTGTAGGCCGCCGCGCCGGCTTGCTGAAACCATGGTGGGGCGTTGGCCGAATCGAACAGGCCGCGGCGGACAGTCGCCGTCTTCGTATCCATCCGGCCGGCGTGCGCGCGATCGTCGTCCGGCAGATACCAGGAGAGATCGACCTTGGCCACCTCGCCGGACGCCTTGGGCGCCAAGCGGAGTTCGAACAGCCCCGTCGCCGATTGACCTTCGCGGAAATCGGCCTCTACTGTGCCGGGCAACAGGCTGGCCCAATCGTTCGCTTCGTGCCCGATGATCCGATATTCCAGGACGGCGCGGGGATTGAACGTCACGCGCAAGCGAGCTGAGCGGGCCACGAGTTGCGAGCGGCCAGTGACGATCTCCCGCAGCGCCCAGCGGATCTGCTCCGCGCTGACTGCGCGGAGTACACTACCCTGCCCTGCCCGCGAGATCGCGGCTAATTGCGGATCGGGCTCTTTCTGTTGCTGTCCCAGGTCGATCACGTCGAGGCGGATCGTCTTTCGGGCGGACTCGGCCACGTCTTCTTGGACCTTCTTGGCGACTGATGGTTCGAGGTCCACCAGCCCGTCCGTCAGAAGCACCATCCGCACAGGCGGCCGATTCGCGCCGAGCGACTCGTGGGCGATGCCGGACGCCTCGTGCAGTCCGTCCAAAAAGTTAGTGGAGCCCTCCGCGGCAAGCGAATCAGCCGCGGCTCGGAATTGCGAAATCGCTTCGCGGCCTAGATCCTCCACCAGAACATGTGCCGCCTGGTTGAACGTCACGAGCGAGACGCGGTCTTGCGGCCCAAGCATCTCCGGCAGGCCGGCCAGCGCGCGGCGGACGATTTCCACGCGGCTGCCCCAGCGCATGCTCGCCGAAGTATTTACTAGCAGCACCAAGTGCATAGGCGCGTGACGGCTGTCGCCTTGCCAGGCCTGCACGCCGACCTGTAACAGCGAAAAACCTTCGCCGCTGATGGGCGACGCTCCGCCGGCCGCGGTCAGGCCTAGACCGCGGTAGGACGGCTTGGGGAAGCCGTAATCCACCGCCGCCAGAAAGTCTTCGGTCCGCACGCGGTCCGGCGGCGGCATCTCGTTTCGCTCCAGATAGCGCCGCGCCAACTCGTAGCTCGAGGGCTCGACTGCCAGCGGCACGGCGCAACTTTGCAATTCACTTCCGGGCCGCGGAACTACGAACGGATGAAAATGCTTCTCAATAAGGAATTGCCGGTTGGAACCCGGCACGAGAGGCCAATCGAGCCCGTGCGGGACTAGCGCCGTCGGTTGGAAGCGAAGCTCGGGGCGGATGTCCCACGATTCATGCATGGCTTCCACCGGGTTGACCGACGCGTGGCCGGACGTATCGGTGACGGCGGGCATGAGGGCCAAGGCGATCTCTTCCCGCCGCAAGCGATCCAGCGGCGAATCAAGCTCGGCCAAGTCGATTTGCCGCGCGCTTGTAGTCCCGCCTTTAGGCGGCATTCCTTCATTCCGGCTAAAGCCGGGAATGCGAACATCGTCGTCGGCCAGCATTCGCCAGGACGTTTCCAGCGGCGGCTCCACGGCGGCCGGCGCGGATTGTTTCGATTGGGCAACTGGCGTTCCGGTCCCCATCATTCCCGGCAGGTTGATCAGCCATGAAAGCAGCACTGCGCTGCCCAAGCTGAGTGCTATGGCCACGATCAGAGATGTCGCCATCGCCATGCGGTTGATCCGCATGGCGCGATTGATCCGGCCGAGTTTCCGATGCGGTCCACTGCGATGGCGGGACGCCCGGGAGGCGGAGCGGCGGAAGGACGTCTCCAATTCAGTCGGCACCGGCACGTTGCGAAGTGCCTCGTCCAATACTTCGTCGTTGGCCAAGGGAATCGCCGCCAGGTACTTCAACAGCCCCTCCGGCAGTTCCACGTCGCAAACCACAGCATCCAACCCAGCGTCATCCGCATAAGGCGCCGCCAGCAGCCGCTCCAGCAAGTCGCTGGGCACCGTGACGGCCCTAAGCAGGGCATCGAGTTTGAAATCGGATGTGGGCATGGGGGGAAATGCTATTGTCTTTTCGCTCCTTCGCTAACTTCTTTCGCTTTATCCTCTTTCGGACCGGTCAACATCTCCCGCAGGCGGCTACGCGCGCGGCTCACGCGCGAGAGCACCGTGCCTAGCGGCACGTCGAGCATCGCCGCCGCCTCCTGATGGGTCAACTCGGCCACGACGACCAGCAGCAGCGTTTCCCGAAGCTCCGTGGGCAAGCAGTCCAATGCACTCTGTAGTTCGTCGGTCAACTCGCTACGGCCAGGATCGTCCCCGTTGACCTCGACTTCCAGTCGCTGATCGTCGGCCACGGGGACCGGCGGACGCGGCCGGCGCCAATGATCGGCCGCGCGGCGGCGGAGGATCGCGGCCAGCCAAGCCCTGCCGCTGCACTCGGACCGGAAGAGATTGCGGCTCTTCCAGGCGGAGCGAAAGGCCTCCTGGACTAAATCCTCCGCCTCGTGCCGGTCCCCCACTAAGCGGTATGCCAAACGGTACATCGCCGCGCCATGCTCGGCGACCAAGCCGTTGAAGTCCGCAAGGGTTAGGGCCACAGTCAATCTCCTTCGCTGCACCGCGCAAATGCCGCGGGCGGGCGCGGACCCCTGGCTGGGGGTCTATTCGCAACAAGCCGCCCGGACTATTCCCCGTAGGGCTGCACCTGGGTGGCTGGAAACAGGCTATAACCAGTGTCTTACCCTCGGGTCGCAGTCTGCACGTCTTGGATGTCAAGACTAACGGCCGCCAGACCGAATCGACTCAATGAGTCGGCCATCTGTTTTGCAGCCAAAGGGCTTGAGACGCAAACAGCGACTCGTTCGTTATCGAGAATCCGGTTCATCAGAGCATGCGCCTCATTCAAGGGCATTGGAACTTTCTCCCGCAACTCCTTGATGGCGGCAACCGTATTGCAACCTTTTGTCCAGCCAGTTATTTCGACTTTTGACATTGCTATTCCAAACGGATCGTGATCGGTTTCGCCCGCACGCCGGACCCGACCGTGGCTGCGGTTGTCCTAAGTGCCGGCCTAATTACAAGTCTAGCAGCTCTTTCTCCGTGCTGCCGCAGAAGATCTCTTCCGAACTCCAGGAGTTGCTTGGTACCGAGCCAGCGCCCCGCGTTCTTCGTAAAATGAAGGCCTTCAAGAGTAATTGTATCACGGTCTCGCCTTACGCTAGCGATGATTTCAATTTCGACGTCCCCGGATCGTCCAACGGCGTTTATCGCGCCGCCTTCCTCAATCGGAATTGTCCAGTCCATGGATGGTATTACTGATTCGATTAAAGCGAGCGCCGTCGCCCCGGGTCTTCATGTCCGTTCTCCCCCTCCGCCCGCAGCCGCTCCACCAGCGACTGAATCTGATTCTCCAAATGCGGCAGGGCGACGTGAGACTCGGCGCAATCGAGATCGTCCACATGCCAGTACTCGATGCGATCCTTCCAAAGCGGGAACTGCTGGGCCATCATCTCGCGGTGCTCTGCTTCCTTGACCGCCACCACAAGCTCAGCTTCGGCCAGGTCCTGCAGCGTCAACGGCATCGGCTCGCGGGGATCGTCGTCCAAGGGAATGCCGCGCCGCTCTAAAGCGTCACACGTGTACCGAGAAATCGGCCCGATGTTTCCCCAGCGTCCCACCATCAATCCGCGCGACTCGGCTTGCCAGGCGAGCTTCTCGCGCAGCGCGAGCCAATTGAAGTAGTGCTCCGCGTATCGGCTGCGGTAATAATTGGCCGAGCAGACGAATATCACTTTGTTTGGCATACTCGGATTATAATCGCCCGCTTGACGTTTTCCAAGTGCGTGACTATCGTGTAGCGCATGACGAGCGGCGATTTTGTCATAGCCCTGGGCGCCGCATTGGGCCTGGGATTGATCATCGGATTCGAGCGGCAGTGGGGGCAGCATCCGTCGGGACTGCGCACGAACGCGCTGGTCTGCGCCGGCGCGGCGATCTACGTGCTCATGGGCCGCGTGCTGGGCGGCGGCGCCGATAGCGGAAAGGTGGCGGCGCAGGTGGTCACGGGCATCGGCTTTCTGGGCGGCGGCGTGATCCTCCGCGAGGGCCTGACCGTTCGCGGCCTCACCTCCGCCGCCACGCTCTGGTGTACCGCGGCCATCGGCACGCTTTGCGGCGCCGGCTTGCCGGTCGATGCGACGGTCGCCACTGCCGTGATTCTCATCACCAACATGCTTTTCAACCCGGTGAGCCGCTGGATCGACTACCGCGCCGTGCAGCGTGGCGCCGTGGAGGCAAGTTACCGTCTGAAGGTCCTATGCACAATGTCGGAGGCGCCGCGCGTTTACCATCGGTTGACGCAGGAGGTCGTGCGCGCAAAGTGAAATGCTTCTCCGCGGGATCGGGATTCAATCGACCGAGATCGCCGACCGCAGCCTGGTCGTGGCTGAAGTCGATATGAGGATTTGCAACGAGCACCTCTTTCAGGACATCGTGGCCAAACTCAACGCCGAGCCGAGCACCACGTCGACGAGTTGGGAACGACATCGCTAAGGAGCGAGGAGTTAGGAGTTGGAATTCAGGGACAGGAGATTCAAGCTCCTAACTCCCTTATTCTTGACCTTGCGTCACTTCGTGCGCTTCGCTATCCTCCCGCCATGAATGTCGCAATCTTCCTGCCCAATTGGGTGGGAGACTTGGTTATGGCCACTCCCGCGCTGAGGGCCGTGCGGCGGTATCTTGGTCCCGCGGCACGGATCGTCGGCATTGTGCGCCCGCAACTGGTCGAATTGCTGTCGGGCACGCCGTGGATCGACAAGCTGCACGGCTTCGATCCTCGCTCCCCGCGCGCGGCGCACGGACGCCTGGCCCTGCTCATGCGACTGCGACGCACGCAGTTCGACATGGCGTTGCTGCTGACAAATTCGTTGCACACGGCCGCAATCGCATGGCTCGGCGGCGCCAAGGAGCGAGTTGGCTATGCCCGCGACGGCCGTTGGTTGTTCCTGACCCGCCGTCTGCGAGTCCCGCGCGATGGCCGCCGCTATCGCCCGGCGGCAATGGTAGAGAGCTATCTGGCTCTGGCCCGCGCAATCGGCTGCCCGGACGAGCCACCGCGATTGGAACTGGCCGTGACCGCGAACGAGCGCGAGCAAGCGGCGCGGGTGTGGCGCGATTTAGGCCTGCGGAGCGACGGTCGCGTGGTGGCGCTGAACTCGACCGGCGCTTACGGAGCGGCCAAGGTTTGGCCCGTCGAACATTGCGCCACGCTGGCCCGGCAGATCGCCGAAAAGCTCGACCACGACGTTTTGGTGTTCTGCGGTCCCGGCGAGCGCGAGGCGGCACGGCAGATCGCTGTGCGGAGCGGTTCGCCGCGAGTCTTTTCCCTGGCCGGGCACGAGTCAGGCCTGGGGCTCACCAAGGGCTGCCTTGCCCGCTGCCGGCTGATGGTATCGACCGACAGCGGGCCGCGGCACATCGCTGCGGCCTTGGGGCTGCCGGTGGTAACGCTCATGGGGCCGACGCTGCCGGAATGGATCGAAAATCCTACCGTGCAAGGTCCAATCCTCCGTGCCGAGGTGCCGTGCCTGGGTTGCGGTCAGCGTGAATGTCCGCTGCAGCATCACCGCTGCATGTGGCTGCTCTTGCCCGACCGCGTGTTTGGCGAAGTGGCCGCCCTGATGCGCACGTCGTCCAGCAAGGCCGCATGAGGGTAGCTGGCATGAGAACGATTTGGATCGCCGATCAAAACGAGAACCGGCTCCGCGAGGCCGGACTGGCGACGTTTGAGCAGGTCATGGCGACGACCGCCGGGCGATGCTTGCGCGTGCTGGCCGACCGCGAAAATTGGTACTTGCCGGCGAAGGACAGCACTCAGTATTCAGTACCAGGTACTAGGATCGCGGCCGATGACCAGCGTTCACAAGAGGCTAAGGAAAGTGCTCCGCACCATCTAACAACGGGCCTGTTCCTGAAGAAGCACCGCGGGCGGAACTGGCAAACGCGGGTGGCGGCCATATTGGGCCTTGCTCCGCGGGCCAGCCCCGGCCGCATCGAGGCCGAAAACGCCCGCGAATTGCAGTCGCTGGGCATCGATGTCATGCCGGTTACGGCGTACGGCGAGAAGCTTTGCAGAGATGGCCGTCTGGACTCGTTCTTGCTAAGCGAGGAGCTGCAAGGGTATTGCGAATTACAGGAGTTTATCAGACGGCGGTTCAAAGCGGACGGCACGCGGAGCGTGCCTGCTTCCTTGCACCGCCTGATTGTGCAAGTAGCCAACATCGTCCGACGGTTTCACGCGGCCGGCTTCAATCACCGCGACTTGTACTGCTGCCACTTCCTCATCAAAGAGACTTTACCAGGCAGGTTTGACGTCCGCCTCATTGATCTGCAGCGCGTGCAGCGGCGGCGCTGGTTTCGGCGGCGTTGGATCGTCAAGGACCTGGCGCAGCTTGCCAGCATGTCGCCGGACGAACATGTCGGCTGCCGCGAGAAGGTGCTGTTTCTGCGATCGTATCTCGGCGTGGCAAAAATCCGGCCGCAGGACAAGCGGTTGATCCGGGACGTGGTGCGGAAACTGGGCTCGATCCGTCGCCGTCAAAGCTCGACGCGTAAGCGAGGCCATATCCCATGAGAATTGGCCTGGTCCTGGAGCAATTCGATCCGGCACGCGGCGGCCGCGAACAGTGGACTTGGGCCTACACCCAGCGTCTGCTGGAGTTGGGCCATGAAGTCCACGTCGTCGTCCGAAGCTGCGCGGAAAAGGCGCGGCAATTACCCATCGCGTATCATCCGCTACAGTGCGATCCTTCGCCATTGGCCTTTGGCGAGGCCGTGCGCTCGGTGCTCGATCCGCTGTCTCTGGATATCGTACACGATATGGGAGTGGGCTGGCACTGCGACGTTTTTCATCCGCACGGCGGCTCGATGGCCGCAAGCGCGGAGCGAAAACTGTTGTTCCTTCCGGCGTGGCTCCGCGGGCTGAAGCAAATGGCCAACCGGCTGCTGCCCCGGCACCGCACGTTCCGCGAACTGATGGCCCGCCAATACGCCGACGAAGGCCAAATCGTGCTCGCCTTGTCGCGTGCGTCGGCGGCGGATTTCGTGCGCTTCCACGGCGTCGATCCGCGGCGGATACGCATCGTTTACAACGGCGTCAATGTCGAGCGGTTCTCGCCCGAGGCTTGCCGTCCGCACCGCGATGCCATGCGGCGGCGGCTAGGGCTGGGACCGGACACGGTCGCCGCGTTGATCGTGGCGCACAACTTCCGCCTCAAGGGCGTGGCCACGCTTCTCAAGGCGGTGCGGCGCTTGCAGGGCGCCGGCCGCGATCTGCGGCTGCTGATCGTCGGCGGAAAGCACGTCGAATCGTGGCAACGGCACGTCGCGCGGCTGGGTTTGAGCCGGCAAGTCGTCTTTGCCGGCCGCGTGGAAGACCCCCTGCCCTTTTACGCCGCCGCGGACGGGTACGTCCACCCCACGTACTACGATCCGTGCAGCCTGGTTGTACTGGAGGCGGCCGCGTGCGGGCTGCCGCTGATTACCAGTCGCTACAACGGCGCCAGCGAAATGTTCACCGAAGACCGCGACGTGCTGTTGGTCAACAATCCGGCCGACGAACGCGAACTGGCGGCTGCCATGCTAGTGCTGCTGGATGGCAGCGCCCGGCGGCGACTCGGCGCCGCGGCGCGGCGGACGGTGGCCAAGCACTCGTTCCGGCGAAATGTGGACGAGATTCTGGCAATCTACCGGGAAATACTCGCCCGCCGCGACGGCCTGCCGCGCGGCTACCGAGTCTTTTCGGCACGGGTTCCTGCTAGCGACTTTAGCGGGCTCCGAAGGAGCATTCTTGCTGAGACCGCGACTAGAATCGCCGCGAGCCCCGTCGAAAGCGTCTTTGAAGGAGTCGAGCCATGAGAATTGCTCTGGTCATCGATCACTTCGACCCGAGGCGCGGCGGCGCGGAACTGTGGGCCTGCCAACATGCAGCGCAATTGTTGGACCGCGGACACGACGTACACCTCGTCGCGCAGGACTTTTCGGGGCCGGGAAAAAGGATCGGCGTCGCGCCGCATTGCCTCGGACGCATCCGCTCGGTACTCCAGCGCGCTGCCGCCGCCGAGGCCAAACTCCGCACGCTGGGGGTCGACGTAATCCATGACTTTGGCATGGGCTGGCACAACGATGTCCTGCAATCGCCCGACGGCTCGCGGTTCGCTCAATGGGAATCAATGCTGCGGCTGCTGCCGCGATGGGTCCGTCCCTGGAAGCGAGCGATGATCTCGGTCTTGCCGCGCTACCGCGACTTCCGCCGCCTCATGGCGCGACAGTTCGCCGATGCGGGGCAAATTGTGCTGGCCATCTCGCGGATGTGCGCCCAAGACTACCAGCGCTATCACGGCGTCTCGCCAAGCCGCGTACGCCTGGTCTATCACGGCGTCGACAGCGGTCATTTTTCTCCCGAAAACTGCCGGCAACAACGCGAGGAAATCCGGCAACAGTTGAACATCCCTCCAAGCGAAACCGTTTTCCTCTTTGTCGGTCACGATTATCGCCGCAAGGGGCTGGCCACGGCGGTACGGGCGGTTGATCGTATGGCGGGCGAAGGCCGCGCGATCCGCTTGATGGTGGTGGGCAAGAAGCGGAGCCATCAGTTTCTTGACCTTCCAGCGCGTGCCGCCGTGACGGTGGCCGGAGCAACCGACGACCCTCTGCCGTACTATGCCGCGGCAGACGCCGTCGTGCTGCCCACGTACTACGATCCTTTCGCGCTGGTCGTACTGGAGGCTGCGGCCTGCGGTCTGCCGATTGTTACCACGCGGATGGCGGGCGCCAGCGAGCTGCTCACCGACGGCCGCGACGGCTTCGTCATCGCTGACGCGGCGGACGACGGCGAGTTGGCTGCCCGGCTGCGGCAGTTGCTCGATCCGGCCGTGCGACGGCCAATGGGCGCGGCGGCGCGAAAGCTGGCGCTGGCCCACAGCGCGGACCGCAGTTGCGATGAGATCATTTCCATCTACCACGAAGTTTCCGCCCGAAAGAGACGATGCGCCGCTTAAAGCCGATGAAAACGCGCATACAAGCTCGAAGCGCAAGCGAGGGAAGTGACGCCCGACGCGCAAGCGAGGAGACAACTCCGCGCACTTGCGCTTCGGGATCGTATCCTATCGCCTCGGTTATCATCTCGGTCTACCGCGACGTAGAGGCCCTGCGTTGCATCCTCTACGCCCTGCGGCGGCAAACAAAGCCGCGCTTCGAGATCGTTGTTTCCGAGGACGGTGAAAGCCCCAGAATGCGGCAGTTCGTCGATGAAATCCGTCCAGACTTGCCCGGTTTGACGCACCTCACGCAAGTCGATCAAGGGTTCCGCAAGACGCGGGCGCTTAACCTTGCAGTTTGCGCGGCGAGCGCGCGGCGGCTGATCTTCTTGGATGGCGACTGCGTACCGCACCGACGCTTCGTGGAGAACCACCTCCGCTACGCCGCGGCAAGAATGCTCACTGCCGGCCGCCGCGTGCAGCTCGGCCCGCGGTTATCGCAATGGCTTCGCGGCCGGCCCTCGCGCATCACGGTTCTGCAAAACACCTTCTCCTATTTGCTCCTGGCGCCGGCGTTCCATTTCGACGGCGGACGAAACTACGAAGCCGGTTTCGCCTCGCGGTGGCTGCAACGCTTGCGCGGCGACGACCCGCGATTCATCCTCGGCTGCAATTTCTCCTGTGATCGCGCCGACCTTTTGGCGATCAACGGCTTCAATGAAGATTACGTGCAACCGGGCGCGGGCGAAGACACGGATCTGGAATGGCGTTTCCAACGGAGCGGCGTGCGTTTACGGAGCGTGCGCTTCGCAGCGCCGGTGTTTCATCTTTACCACGAGTCGAGTTGGACGGCTTCCGCGGAAAACGAGCGGATTCTGGCCGAAACCAGGAAGCGCGGGGAGGTCTACTGTCGCAACGGCATCCTCCGCGCCGCACAACCCGCGGGACGCGCCGGGTAAATCAGCAGCGCGGCGCCCAACAGCAGGCTCATCCACAAGAGCACGCCCGCCGCGCGCATTGTGTTGAAACCCAAAAGACATAACGCTCCGCTCCAGACGAGCACGATGGGTGCAACGTAGACCCAGCGGTACCGCGCCCGCAGCAGCAGCGCGGCCAGAGCCGGCACGGCCGCCACGAAGTGATAGCTCCAGGTGACCGGTGAAAACCAGAGCGTGGCCAGGCAGAGCATCGCTAGCTTGGGACCCATGCCGGAGCCGCAAGAAAGGGAGAAAGGGAGAATGGGAGAGGGGGAGATGTCGTTCGTCTCCGTTTCTCCCTTTCTCCCCTTCTTCGCGACCGGGCGGCAATAGACCGCGACGGCGATAAGCAGCAGGCCTGTGAGGGCAAAATACGCCGCACGAAGCTGCTCGGGCGAAAACTCGGCAAGACGCACGCTGCGGCGGGCTTCGGCATAGGCGTCGTGTACGTGCGGTCCGGGCGTGCCTAGCGACGTGAGCAGGCGGCGGAGGGTGATTGCCAAGGATTGGTTCGTCAAGCGGTCTTCGTCGGTCGAGCCCCTGTCGGTCAACTGGCGTTCGGCGGTGCCTTGCGCTCCGCGCTGCCACCAAAGCACGTGTTCGCGCCATGCGCCGGCCGGCCCGAAGGCGGCAAGGCTGAGCGCCGAGTCCAGAAGGACGACAGTGGTCAAAGCGATGGCGGCCGCTTTCCACTTGCGATGATAGGCCAAGAAACCGACGCCCAGCAGCGGTACGAGTTTCAGCCAGGCGGCGACGCCCAGCAACGCGCCGCCGCCGACCGCGCCGCCCCGGAACGCGCGATCCAGCCCCGCGAGCATGAGCCAGAGCATGAGAACGTGAAAGCCGCCCAAGGCCATGCCATCCACCACCAGCGGCATGGCCAGCAGTCCGGCGGCGAGCGTGGCATGACGCCGGACAGTGGAACTCGAGGAAAGAAAGGGAGAAGGGGAGAAAAGGAGAAAGGGGGATGCTGCTCCTCTCCCCTTCTCCCTTTCTCCCCCGCTCCCTTTCTCCCCTTCTCCCCCGCTCCCCGCTCCCTGCTCCAGCAGCCGATTGCAGATAGTCCACAGCAGGCCCAACCAGGCCACACAGTTAACCACGTGCCAGACGACGACCGTGAGGGAAATCGGCAGTAGCGAAGCCGCTATCCACGGCACGTCGGCGGAGGGCCAATAACGAGCCAGGGCCGATTGGGGATCGCGAGTACCATGCTGGAGGATGTGCCGCCCTGCATTGCAGAATCCGGCAAGGTCCGGCCCGCCGTCGATTGCCCGCAGATAGGCCAAGCGCAGGGCGAAGACGAGCAGCCCCGCCATGACCAGCCAGCCGAGCGCTTCCAAGAGGGCGGCGCGCGGCGCGGCGGCCAATGTCCAGCGGGAACGCCCCGCGGTGGACGTCGGCAAGGCGACGGCGCGATCGACCGTGTAGTCGCTCATGCGTGGCAAAGACGAGAAACATGGGCTTGGCGGACGTCCGGCCGTCCTGCGCGGCGGCAGATCATCCTCTATTTCTCGCAAAGAGACAAGGCGAGTTTGGCCCGCGTTATCCCTGCGTCGTCCCGCCCCCCGCCGGACGCACGACGACGCGATTGCCGTGGACCTCGACCACTTCAACCCGGCTGTCGCGGGCGATGAAGTCGCCCGTGGAGATTACGTCCACCAGATGATTGCCGAAACGGACCTTGCCCGAGGGACTCAATGGCGTCGTCGTCACGCCGGCCTGACCGACGAGATTGTCCAAATCGACCAGCATCTCGCGGCGGCTGATGATTTCGGCCTCTTCGCCCTCGGGCGGCGCCAGGAAGACGTGCTGCAAGACCGGCGCCCGCGGGAGCCAGTGGTTCAAAAGCCAGATCGAGCCGATCAGCCCGGCCATCGACACCGACATGGCTAGCAGTGAACCCCTCAATTGGGCCATCTGGTATTCGTTCTGCGGGAAGAAGAAGGTCTGGCTGGCCAGCACGATGGAAGTGATGATCAGGGCCCCGCCGCCGACGCCGAAGACCACGAAGCCCGGCAGCACGAAGATTTCCGTCAACAGGCAGATGCAGCCGGTAACAAAGAGCGTGACTTCCAGCCAGCCGGACGTGCCTTCCAGGAAGCCGCTCCAGAAAAACAGCGCGAAGGCCAAGATGGCCAGAAACGCGCCGATGCCCGTGCCCGGCGCGTGCAGCTCGATGTAAATGCCCAGCGCGCCCAGGAAGATCAACACGGCCTGCATCGACTTGTTGCCGAGGAAATGCGCCAAGGCGTCGACCCAACCCGGTTCGACCAGCTCTGGATCGCTCTCCAGGCTGTAATGCTGTTTGAACTGGGCGAAGTTCTCCACAACGGCGGCGGCAACCCCGTATTTCTGCGCCGTCTCGCCGTTGAGCGAGAGCAACTGGCCGGGCGAGGTGACGGGGTCGCCTTTTTCCCACAACGGTCCTTTTTCGCCCTTGTCCAACTTCGGCTGGCGGCTGTGAAGCTCGTCGTCGCAGAAATACTCCACGTCGCTGAGCCGCTGGCAGCGGTAGACGTTGAGATTGCGATTGAACATTGCCGCCCACAGCGACCAGGAGCGGAGCTTCCGCCGTGCGAGCGAATCGCGGTCCGTGCCGATCATGGCCTGGATGCGCTCGCCCGCGTCCTGCGATATCGGATAGGCGCCGGGGCCGCCCAGCACCGCGCCGGGATGCATCACGATTTCATCGCAGCCCAAGGCCACCAGTGCGGCGTCGCCCAAGGCCTGTGCGGGAATGTAGGCGACAGTGCGGATCTTGTCGCTGGGTAGGTCGGCGAGGTAGTTGGCCAGCTTATGGCTCTCCAAGGGTGCGCCGCCGGGACTGTCGATGCGCAGGCAGATGAAGTTCGTGCCCTTGAGGCGCTCCTCGCCGATGCTGTGCATGACGTCCTCGATCTTGACCGCCGTGATCGGGCCGAGAAGGTCGATCCGTTTCGCCCGATACGACTCCCCGCCCGAAGGGTTACCGGCGTCTGCGCCGGGCGAAAGTTCCATCTGGCGGACGACGTCGCCGGGCTCGTCGGCATTGAGCTTGACGATGCCCCAGTCGCGGGCGAAGGAGCCGGTGATTTGCCACGGTTCGCCCGCCTGTTTGATCGTCTCCTTGGAGAGGATGCGATGGTGCTTTTCGATGTCCGGCAGTTGCTCCCTGCCGACGAACTGCACGCCCGCCTCGGTCTTTACCTTGAGGACCAAGCGAGTTTTGTCCAACATGCCCAGCGCGACAGCGACAGGCACGGTATGGCGGGCGCGGGCGATTCGCTCGTAGTCCGCCTCGCGCGTGTTCGGCGATTTTTCGTCCGCCCCGGCCTCGCCAATCGTGGCCCCGGAAGCCATAAGGATTTGCTCGCAAGCGATCGCCGCCAGCACCGCGTGGCCCTTGATCGCGCGGGGGATATAGGCCACCGTGTCGGCCCCGCCCAACTCGTCGCTGACGAGGAAGTCGGCCAGATTCAAGGCGTCGCCGAAGCGGGTGCCACGGCAAGCGTCGGCGTTGCCTTCGGGCGACAAGAATTCCAGAACGAAAACGGGACGTTCGTCGTGTGCGGCGGCCATCGTCCGCTGGATCGTCCGCTGCACGCGGAGCACGGAATTGTTGTCGATCGGCAGGGGGATCTTGATCCATTTACCCTGGCGGCGGGGACGGGCGGCTTCGTCGGCCTTGGGCGCGTCTGCGGCAGCGGCGCCGGCTTTCTCAGCCGCCGAGGCGGCACACGGCCAGTTTCCGGCAGCAACGGCGAAAACAAGCCAAGCGAGCATCCGGCGAGCAATGGCGATTTGACGTGTCATTCGTTTCTCCTCTGACTGATTATAAACCACCTTGGTTCAGAATCAATTCTCGACCTACGGAGGTTGTGAACTGGCAAGGAGTTACGTCACTTTTGGCATGGCTTGCAGACGCCTCGACTTTAGCTGGACTGGGCCGGGTCCACCGTGTAAAGCCGACCTTCTTTCGGAGCGAACCCTGTGCCTTTTTTGTGACAACCGCTTCCGATGGCGGGCATGGCCCTTGGCCCTTCCCCGCCGCACGGTTTTTATTAGACTAATGCA
This sequence comes from uncultured Planctomycetia bacterium, assembly GCA_963780045.1. Taxonomy (GTDB): domain Bacteria; phylum Planctomycetota; class Planctomycetia; order Pirellulales; family Thermoguttaceae; genus JANXQG01. The sequence goes on from CAVZZZ010000001.1 coordinate 2,237,273, forward strand.
CGGGAGCCGCAAGCGTGAAGCAAGTCATCGCCGTTGTCAAGCCGTACCTCGTCGAAAAGGTGTTAGATGCCCTGAAGCATGCCGCCGCTGGAGGCGTGCGAGGTGTGCGAGGTCAAGGGCTACGGGCGGCAAAAGAGCTATCTCGATGAGTACCGCGGCAGCGAATACTCGCTGGCCTTCTTGCCCAAGGTGGAAATCACCCTTTGGGTCGAGGATATTCGCGCGGAGGAGGTGATCGACGCGATCAAGGAGGTTGCCCGGACAGGGCGGATGGGAGATGGCAAGATTTTCGTCATGCCCGCGATGCTGGGCGGACAATGGGAGGAAAAGTAGCAGGCACGCTCCGCGTGCCGCCCGCCCAAAAACTCCTAAGCGGTCCGCACGCGGAGCCTGCCTTCTGCTTTGGAGCACATCATGCGTTCAACGTTCGTCATCCTCGGCGCACTTCTCGCAGCGCTGGGCGTCGGACTAGGGGCCTTCGGCGCGCACGGCCTAAGAAACCTCGTGGAACAAGGCCGCTTTTCCACGAGAGACCTGGAGACCTTCCAGACTGCCGTGCATTATCAGATGATCCACGCGCTGGGGTTGATTCTCGTCGGCCTGCTAAGCAACGCGCGGCCCAGCGCCGCTTCTCACCGCTTCCGGCTGGACGATGCTCTTCGGCATCGTGGTGTTTTGCGGCTTTCTCTATGCCTACGTGGGCACGGGCGTGAAGCTCTACGCCATGCCGGTGCCGGTCGGGGCGCAGCGTTCATCCTTGCATGGCTGGGCGTGGCGGCTGCGGCGATGAGAGGGTAGAGCACGTCACTTCCCCAGCGCATCCAAATGTTCCTTCAAGAACGCCGCCAGGTTGCCGCGGCGGAGGTCCTCCGCGGAGCGGAACTTCAAGTGCAGTACGTCCATTCCGGGCTTCTCCCCGTCAACCTGCGGGTCGAAGCCTAGCCCGGCGATGCGGCCTTGAGCGAAACGGCCCTTGGGACCGGTGAGGTGCAAATAGACCCCGTCGAGCTTTTTCGTCTGCACGGCGGCCCAGGCCTCGCGCTGCTGGGGCACGAAGACCGGCACTAACTGCTTGTTGCCCCACTGAATCTGGCCGTAGGGCGCGGTCGTACTGAGCAGCTCAAACAGTTCTTCCAGCACGCTCATTTCCCATTCAATCTTGCCGCCGGCTACAAAGCCCCGCCTCGCAAAATGCCACTTTCGCCCAAGCTGCTTCCAGGGCTGCAAGATGTCGGTCTTTACCTCGGCTTGTTTGGAATACTTGCCGAAGCCAGCCACCGCCTGATCGACGAACTGCCAGAACGCCGGCCGGTCGATATCGCTGTAGCCGTGGACGCGGAGCTCGATCTCCTGCCACGGCCCGCTCGATCCGCGGACCTTCACCCGCGGCTCGGTACCGTAAAGCGGCAGATCGGGCATGTCGTTCAACGGCTTGAGGTCCAGCCGCCGCACCAACTCCTCGCGCGAAAACGTGTTCCGCGCGGTGCGGAACTTCATCTTCAACAGCCACTCCTCGCCGGTGATGGCGTGGAAGAACCAGCCGTCGGACTTTTTGTTGGCGCAGATTTCGACGACCGAGCGGCTGTTCCAGTCGGTTTCGCTGAAAAGCTCCTTCTCGGTTTGAACGCGGTCGATGATTTCGGCCAGGATGCGGCCGTCCCAACGGCACGGCTTGCCGTTGCGGCCCACGCGGGCGACCGTGTGCCAATGCCGGCCGTCGATCTCCCAGGGCATCCGTGCATCCTTGCCGACTTCGCTTATATCGCGGTCGCCGGCCCGATCCGCTTCCGCCGCGGCAAAGTCGAATTGCTTCCGTGGCACATTCGGCCCGGCGGCGAGGACGGGGATGAGGGCGGCGCCGGTGTGTGAAGGGGCGGCAGAAAGGGAGAAGGGGAGAGGGGGAGAAGGGGAGACACCCTCTTGCTTGCCTGCCGCGCTCTTTCTCCCTATCTCCCTTTCTCCGTTTCTCCCTTTCTGCTTTCCACGCTTCTCCGCATACGCGGCGACCTCCTCCGGCGTTCCCGCCACGACGACATATCCCCCTTCGTCGCCGGCTTCCGGTCCCATGTCGATCACCCAGTCGGCCGTCTTGATTACGTCGAGGTTGTGCTCGATCACGACGACCGTGTTGCCCAGCCCGACGAGCCGATTGAGCACGTCCAGCAGCTTGGCGAGGTCGTCGAAGTGCAGGCCGGTGGTCGGCTCGTCCAAAAGGTAAAGCGTGTTGCCCGTATCCGGCCGCGAAAGCTCGGCGGCCAGCTTGACGCGCTGGGCTTCGCCGCCGGAGAGCGTTGGCGCCGACTGACCGAGTGTGAGATAATCCAGGCCAACATCGCAGAGTGTTTGCAGGATGCGGCGAATTTTGGGAATGCTCTGGAAAAGTTGCACCGCTTCGCCGCACGACATGTCCAGCACTTCGGCGATCGACTTGCCGTGGAACTGGACCGCCAGCGTCTCTTCGTTGTAACGCCGCCCGTGGCAGGTGTCGCATTCGACCCACACGTCGGGCAAGAAATGCATCTCGATGCGGAGCTGGCCATTGCCCTCGCACTTCTCGCAACGGCCGCCGGGCACGTTGAAGCTGAACCGCCGCGGCTGGTATCCACGGAGCTTTGCTTCGGGCAGTTGGGCATAAAGCGAGCGGATAAGGTCGAACGCGCCGGTGAAAGTGGCCGGATTGGAGCTGGGCGTCTGGCCCAATGGTTGCTGGTCGACACGGATCACCTTGTTGATCTGCTCGATGCCGCGGATCGAGTCGTGGGCGCCGGGAAACTCCTTCGCGCGGTGCAGCGTGCGGGCCAAGGACGCATAGAGGACGTCCTCTATGAGCGAGCTTTTGCCGCTGCCGCTCACGCCGGTGACGACAGTGAACGTGCCCAGCGGGATTTGAACGTCGATATTCTTGAGGTTGTTGTGCCGCGCGCCGCGGATTTCCAAGCAGGGAGCAGGGAGCGGGGAGCGGGGAGCATTCTTGCTGCTTGCTTTCTTCTTACTCCCTGCTCCGTGCTCCCTGCTCCCCGCCGCCAGCCGCCGCTCCGTCGGCACGGGGATCGCCTTCTTGCCGCTGAGATAGGGGCCGGTGACGGAGCCGCGGCGCGTGGCGACTTGCTCCGGCGTGCCGCTGGCGACGATCTGCCCGCCGAGGCGGCCCGCGCCGGGACCGAAGTCGAGGATGCGGTCGGCATTGGAAATCACCTCGCGGTCGTGCTCGACCAAAAGCAACGTGTTGCCGAGGTCGCGGAGCCGCTTCAAGGCGTCCAACAATCGGCTATTATCGCGCGGATGCAGGCCGATCGTTGGCTCGTCCAATACGTAGAGCACGCCGCACAGGCCGCTGCCCACTTGCGCAGCCAAGCGGATGCGCTGCATCTCGCCGCCGGAAAGCGTCGGCGCGGGGCGGGCGAGCGTAAGGTAGTCGAGTCCCACGTCGACCAAGAATTGCGTGCGATTGCAGATTTCGCGATAGACCTCCCCGGCGATCTTGCGCTCGGTCGCGGTCGGCTTCCAAGCACGGAATTCGGCCAACATCTTGCCCAGGGGCAAGCGGCAGACTTCGTCGATGGTGCGGTCGCGGAAGCGGACAGCGGCAGCGTCGTCGCGTAATCTGCTCCCACCGCAAACTGTGCAGTCGACTTCGTCGACAAGGTGCTCCAGCCGCCCGCGGAAACCGGGCGAAACGCGGCTGGCTTCGTCGAGGGCAGGATAAAGGCCCTTGTATTGGAAGCGGAAGGAGGGGGGCATAGAAACCCGAAGCGTTAGCGAGGCATCATCTGTTTTCCCTCGCTTACGCTTCGGATTGCTATCGCGGTCAACTCCACCCGTCGCGACATCAAACCACTGCTCGCCCGTGCCGTGCATGATCAACCGCCGGTGCTTGCCGCCAAGCTGCTCGTACGGCACGTCGATCGGAACTCCCGTCCCGCGGGCGAGGCTTTGCAGCATCCGGGCGAAAAGCTGGTTCGGCGCTCCCGGCCACAAAGCCACCGCGCCTTCGGCCAGTGAGAGTTTCGGGTCGCGGAGCAGCGCGGCCGGGTTCGTGCCGGTTTGCACGCCCAAACCCTCGCAGGCCGGACACCAGCCCAAGGGACTGTTGAAGGAGAAACTGTGCGGCGAGAGCGGCTCGAAGCTCCGCCCGCACTTGCCGCAGGCGAAGTGCTGACTGTGAACTTCCACGGGCCAGGTCGCTTCCGGCACATCGTCGCATGGTTCCACAACATGCAGCACGCCGCGGCCCTTGGCCAACGTGCTTTCCACGCTTCCGGCGATGCGACTTCGCCCATCCCGCCGCACGACGACGCGATCGATGACCACTTCCACACGGTGCTTGCGCTTGCGGTCGATCTGCGGCGGCTGGTCGAGCGTGTGTGTCTGGCCATCGATCCGCACGCGAACATATCCAGCTCCGCGAAGCTCCTCCCACAAAGCTTCATATTTCTCACCAACCTCGATTTCCAGCGGCGCCATGAGGTAAAGCCGCGTGCCCGCCGGCCGCTGCATGATCTTGTCGATGATCTCGTCGGCCGTTTGTGTGCCCACCGGCAAGTCGCAAGTTGGGCAGTAGGGCTGGCCCAGTCTCGAGACGATGATCCGCAGGTAGTCGTAAATTTCGGTAACGGTGCCGACCGTGCTGCGGGGCGAGTGGCCGGCGTGCTTCTGCTCGATGGCGATCGCCGGCGAGAGTCCCTCGATATGGTCCAGCCGCGGCTTCTGCATCTTGTCGACGAACTGCCGCGCGTAGGAGCTGAGGCTCTCGACGTACCGCCGCTGGCCTTCGGCGTAAATCGTGTCCATTGCCAGCGACGTTTTTCCGCTGCCACTGGGCCCGCAGCAGACGGTCATCTGGTCACGTGGCACTTCCACATCGATGCCCTTGAGGTTGTGCTGCCGCGCGCCGCGGACTTTGATCGCGGTGGCGAGCTGAGCGCGGAGAGGCGGGAGCGGAGTGGAGATGGGGAGACGAGCATCTCTCTCCCTTTCTCCCCTTCTCCCTTTCCCCCTTTCTTCCCCTCTCGGCTTCAGCCACCGCTTCAGCACCCGACCGGTCTGCGAGGCCTCGCACTCCGCCACTGTCTCCGGCGTGCCGACGGCGACGATCCGCCCGCCGCCGGCGCCTCCTTCGGGACCGAGGTCGATGATCCAGTCGGCCGTCTTAATGACGTCCGTGTTGTGCTCGACGACCAGTACCGTATTGCCCGCCTCGACAAAGCCGTGCAGCACCTTCAAGAGCAACTGCACGTCGGCAAAGTGCAAGCCGGTGGTCGGCTCGTCAAGCAAGTAGAGCGTGCGGCCAGTGCTCTTTTTCACCAGCTCGCGGGCGAGCTTGATCCGCTGGGCCTCGCCGCCGGAAAGCGTCGGCGACGGCTGGCCCAGCTTGACGTAATCCAGTCCCACGTCGTGCAGCGTGCGAAGCTTGTCGGCCACGGCGGGAATGTTCTCGAAATGCGCCAGGGCCTCTTGCACGTCCATCTCCAGCACTTCGGCGATCGACTTGCCTTTGAAGCGGGCTTCCAGCGTCTCGCGATTGAAGCGATGCCCCTCGCACACCGGACACGTGACCCAGATGTCGGCCAGAAAATCCATTTCCAGTTTCGTCGAGCCGTTGCCTTCGCACGCTTCGCAACGTCCGCCGCTGACGTTGAAACTGAAGCGGCCCGGCGCAAAGCCTTTCGTCTTGGCCTCGGGGAGCTGCGTATAGAGGTGGCGGATGTCGTCAAAAACTTTGATGTACGTGGCGGGATTGGAGCGCGGCGTCCGGCCGATTGGCGATTGGTCGATGGCGATGATCTTGTCGAGGTGTTCGAGCCCTTCGATCTTGTCGTGCTCGCCCGGATTGCCGATGCCCGCGTTGAGATCCCGGCGCAGTACCTCGACGATGATGTCGTTCACCAGCGAACTCTTGCCGGAGCCGCTGACGCCCGTCACGCACACGAAAACGCCCAGCGGGATTTCGACGTCGATGTTCTTGAGGTTATTGTGCCGCGCCCCGCGGACGACGAGGCTTGGAGCTGGGAGCAGGGAGCAGGGAGTTTTTTCGGTCGGTGTCCTGCTCCCTGCTCCGTGCTCCCAGCTCCCTGCCCCCACCCGTCGTCTATCGGGTACCGCAATCGCCAGCTTCCCGGCCAGATACGCACCCGTCACGCTCTTCTCGGCGGCTGTAACGTCAGCGAGCGTGCCTTGGGCGACGACGTGCCCGCCGCGCACGCCGGGACCGGGACCGAAATCGACGATGTAGTCCGCCGCCCGCATCGTGTCCTCGTCGTGCTCCACGACGACCACGGTGTTGCCCTGGTCGCGGAGTTGGGCAAGCGTTTCCAGCAGTTTGTCGTTATCGCGGGGGTGCAGGCCGATCGACGGCTCGTCGAGGATGTAGAGCACGCCGACCAGCCCGCAGCCGATCTGCCCGGCCAGGCGGATGCGCTGCATTTCGCCGCCCGCCAGCGTTGGCGCCGTGCGGTCCAGCGTAAGATAGTCCAGCCCGACATTCTTGAGGAATTGCAAACGGCTGCGGATTTCCTTCAGCGCCTCGGCGGCGATCGTGGCGCCCGTGGCATCCAAATCGAGCGCGGAAAAGAACTCGGCCGCATCGCTGATGGAAAGCCGGCAGACCTCCGGCAACGAACACTCTGCGTTGCCTGGAATGTTTGCGGCCGACTTTATCGTCACGGCGCACGCTTGCGCGTTCAAGCGGCGGCCCTCGCAGCGTCCGCAGCCGATGATCCGCATGTACTTTTCCAACTGCCGCCGCTGCGGGCGGCTCCGCGACGTGCGGTACTGCTCCAGCAGTTTGGGGATGATGCCCTCGAACTTTCCGCCCCACTTGTAACCCGACGGTCCGCTCCGCCATGTGAAAGTGATATGCTCGTCGCCGGTGCCCCAGAGCAAGGAGTGTTGGACGCGGGCGTCGAGTTCCTCCCACGCGGTTTCAAGCACGCTGCCCGGCGGCAGGCCGAGGCGGCGTTCGAGCGAATCGGCCACGCCGCGGTAAATATGCCGTTTCCAGCGGCCCATGTCCTGCCACTTGCCCAGCAGCTCCACGCAGCCTTGCTGGAACGAGCGGCTCTTAATGGGAATCAGCCGCTCGGCGTCGAACGAATAGATCTCGCCCAGCCCGCTGCACTCCGGGCACATGCCTTGTGGGCTGTTGAAGCTGAACATCTGCGGACTGGGCGGCTCGAAGCTCCGCTGGCAGTGCGTGCAGGCGTAGTGGGCGGAGAGGGAGAAGGGGAGAAGGGGAGAGGGGGAGAGGGGGGGACAGGGAGATGAAGAAACATCCTTCTCCCTTTCTCCGCCTCTCCCCTTCTCCCTTTCTTCGTCCCCGTCCTCACCGGCCACTACCAAATTCCCCTCCCCCAGCCGCAGCGCCATCTCCACCGCTTCGGCCAGCCGCGTGCGGAGCTTGGGGCCGGCAGCGAGCCGGTCTATGACGACTTCAATGTTGTGCCGCATTTGCCGATCGAGGCGCAGGTTGTCGGTCAGGCGGACGATCTGACCATCCACGCGGGCTCGGACGAACCCCTGCTTGAGCAGGTCCTCAAACAGGTCGCGATACTCGCCCTTCTGCCCGCGGATCAACGGCGCCAGCACCATGAACCGCGTGCCGGAAGGGAGCATTGCGATGCGGTCGATGATCTGCTCCCGCGTTTGCGCGGTAATCGGCCGGCCGCATTCGGGGCAGTGGCCTTTGCCGACGCGGGCGAAGAGCACGCGGAGATAGTCGTAAATCTCCGTGATCGTGCCTACCGTCGAGCGGGGGTTGGCGCCGCTGGACTTCTGCGAAATCGAGATCGAAGGACTCAAACCCGCGATAAGATCAACGTCCGGCTTGGGCATCTGTCCCAAGAATTGCCGGGCGAAGCTCGATAGGCTTTCCACATACCGTCGCTGACCTTCGGCATAGAGCGTATCGAAAGCCAGAGAGCTTTTGCCGGAGCCGCTCACGCCCGTAAAGCAGATCAGCCTGTTTCGCGGCAAGACAAGGTTTACGTCGCGGAGATTATGCTCGCGTGCTCCTTGGATCAGGATGTCGGAATCTGCCATTGCGGAAAGCCTTGCCGAAACCTTCATTTTAGAAGATGCCACGCATCGAGGGCAAGCTGAGGCAGATATTCCCTTACCCCTGAATCCGGATGGAGGGGGTAGGATGACGGTGTCGGCGGGAAAGCGCGGGAATGCTGGGTCCCTGTGAAGCTCTGTGTTTGACCGGGTACGGCCGGCAAAAAAAACGGAGTAGCACTTGGCGTTTTCGGTTGCACGCGATTGGGCGTTCGTGTACTATGAACCTTGGCCCTCGGGTGTAGCGACGATCCCACCTCTTTCGTCCGGCGGCTCGCGTCGAACCGCCGCACTCAAGCACGCCATCCCACCTACTTACCTTAAGGAGTGCTCCCATGCTGCGAGCCACGATGTGTCTCATGGTCGCCGCGCTACTTGGCCTGAATACGGCCATTGCGGCGGACCAAGGTTCCGCAACCGCCCCCGCCAAGGCTTCAGCCAAGCCGGCAGTTGCAAAGAAGACGACCGCTCAAGCGGTCACGCTCAAGAAGAAGTCTGTGAAGCCGGTTACCAAGAGACCGGCCACCGCGGCAAAGAAATCTGCCGCAAAGAAAGCGCCCGCCAAGTCCGCGGGGAAGAATCGAATCGCCAAGCCGGCCACTAAGTCGATCGCCAAAAAGTCTCCCGGCAAGGCGAAGTCCGCCACTGCGGGCCGCCTCGCCGCCGCCCGCAAGAGCCTTTCCACCGCCGAGAGCAACCTGGCGAAAACGCAAAGCCAGTACCGCCGCGCGAAGGCGCAGGTGGACTCTGCCCGCAAGCAGCTTCTAGCCGCGACCAAGGCCGACCGGATCGCCAAGCACAACGCGGCGATTGCCGCGCACAAGGCCGCATTGAGGGCGAAGCAGATTGCAGCCCGGAAGCGCGCCAGCGCGGCCAAGATCGCCAAAGCCAAGAAGGCGGCCGAGGCGAAGCACGCCCGTCAAATTGCCGCAGCCAAGAAGGCCGCCGCAGTGAAGCACGCGAAGCAGATTGCTGCCGCCAAGAAGGCAGCCGCTGCTAAGCAGGCGAAGCAGGTCGCCGCAGCGAAGAAAGCGACCGCCGTCAAGCACGCCCGGCAAGTGGCCGCTGCAAGGAAGGCGGCTGCCGCGAAGAAGATCGCCGCCAAGAAGCCGGCCAAATCCGCGCGCAAGGCCGCTCCGGCGAAGAAGACTGCTCCCGCAGCGCGAAAGGCAGCGGGGAAAAAGGTTGGCGGTCCGGCACGATCTGGAAAGACCGCCGCCGCGAAGCACGCAAAGAAAGACGCGTCGGCGAAGAGGGCCAGCCAGAAGTCTAAGGCGTCAGTGCCCGCGAAGTGAATTTCGTCGGAGTGCTGAACCGCAACGAACCGAGCCCTCCGAAGCGATCGGAGGGCTCATTTCGTGCGCGAGATAGCTAATAAACCGGGAAGACACCCAGTCTTCGCGGCAGGTCGCGGACGACTTGACGATGGACGTCCGCCAGCCGCTCTTGGAACACGGCGTCAATTCCCGACAGGTCCTTTCGCTTCACGAATGCTCGCACACTCCGCACGCCCTGAAAATCCTTCGCCTTGTCGAACGAGCCAGGGCGGAGATAGTGGAGTAACCGCATGTCGGCAAGGTCGGCCCGATAGTGCGCGGCAATTTGCGGGACGTTGGGAAAATTGTAACGCATCGCCGCCTCTCGCCAGGGCACGCCGGTGCGGACCAAGGCCAAAGAGACCGCGATCTGGCAGCGGTATATGCTTTCCAGCACGCGATTGACGGACTCCATCTCGGCGTAGATGACGTCTCCGATCCGCAGCATAATCTCCCGCGGCGCGAGAAGCATTCCCAGGTTGAAATAAGGCGGACAAAACTGGCCCTTTATCGCTTCATCCATGACACCCCAGCCGGTGTGCTGGCAAACCAACTTCGGCTCGGGAAGCCCGGCTGTCGTGAATATCCTTTCCCACCACACCTCCGGCGGCGGTTCGGGAATCAATCGGAACGGCGAGACGTGTGCAACCAGTCCCGTCATAGCAGGCTCTCGCAGGATACCGTCAACAAGATCGTCAAAGGGCCGCACGATCAGCATGTCGGCATCGGCCAGCATGACCGCGTCGGCCTGGAACGGCCCGCGGAACCGTTCCACCGCGGTGGCGTAATAATCGTGCGCGCAAAAGGGCGCGATCCAACCAACGCCACTGGATAGGATAGCGACGCGACCAGGGAAACCGCTCGGGCAGGTTGCAGGGTGGTTCGTCGGCCCCTACCGTCACTACGATACGGCTATCGGCGAGCCGGCCGCCGTTCAATCGCAGCGACGCCGCAAAGTAATGCACCATCGTGAAGAAGTGCTCGGTCGGGCTGATCGGAATGTGGATTTCGAGCTGCTGAGTCATTCAGACACCTTGCGGACAATTCTTGCCGGCACGCCGTAAGCGACCGTGTACGGCGGCACGTCGCGCAGCACGACGGCGCCCGCGCCGATAACCGCCCCGTTGCCGATTGAGATTCTTTCGAGTATCGTCGCGCCGATCCCGATCCAAGCTTCATTGCCGATGCGCACGCCGCCCGCCAGTCTCGCGCCTGGGGAAATATGCGCCCCGTTGCCGACGATGCAGTCGTGTTCAGCCACCGCGGCCGAGTTGACAATTGCGGCAATGCCCAACTTCGCAGCCGCATTCACGACCGCGCAGGCCGCAATGACGGTTCCGTCGCCGACGATAGCATCCGCGGCGACAGCGGCGCTTGGATGGATGAGCGTAGCAAGCCGAAAGCCGGAATCGACTAGGCGCCGGGATCGATCCATGCGCGGCCGGCACGCGCCGATGGCGACTGTCGCGGCGTCTGCGCCGCCCTGCCTCAATTCGGCAAGCGAGTCCGGGCCGCGAACCGGTGCGCCGCAGAACGATTCCCCGGCGCCTGTGTTTCCACGTCGTCAATGAAGGCCGCGATCGTGAATCCGCATAACCGGGCGATGTCGGCGACCACCTTGGCGTGTCCACCGGCGCCCCAAATCACTAGCCGGTCTTGCGGCAACATTCGTTCGGTTCCTTAGGCCGCCGGCGCCAAGACGCGTACGCATGTCGTGCGCGGCGTCCGCAGCAATCGCCGTAGCACGCTGAGCACCTGGTCGAATTCGCGCGGCGCCATGTCGGAATAGACGGGCAGACAGAGCATCCGCTCGGAAAGCTCGCTCGAATTCGCAAACCGCCGGCCCGGCTGCCCGAAGAGCGTCGTCTGGTGCAGCGCGGGATGATAATACCTGCGAACTTCCAGGTCGCGCAGTTTCGCTTGACGCACCAACTTCGCGACGTCTGTGCCGAGCGGAAGCAGCACCGGGTAGGTCTGCCAAGGCGGCTTTCCCGGCGAAACGGCCACGCCGCATCCGAAACCATCGTCGATAAAGCTGCGATAGGCGGCAGCGATTTCACTTCGGTGCTGGACGTACTCGTCAATGCAATCCAGGACCGCCAGGCCGACGGCCGCATGGAACTCGCTGCACTTGGCGTTGAAGCCGTCCATGACGACATCGTTGTTGCAAAGCCCGAAGTTGGCGACCGCGCGAATGCGGTCGGCAAGGTCGGGCGACGTGCATACAACTCCACCTTCACCGACCGCAAACACCTTGGTGGCATGCAGCGAGAAGACCTCCGCCACTCCCTGCGAACCGGCGTAATCTCCCTGTTCGTTGCGGCCGCCCAAAGCGGCCGCGGCGTCGATGATCAGCGGCACGCCAAACTGCCGGCAGACGTCTTCGATTTCGGAAACATCGCGGCAGAAGCCGAACGCGCGGACGTGAATCACCGCGGAGATTCGCCCTCTTCGCAGCAGTCGAGAAAGCTCCTCCGGATCGAGTTCCCAGGTGTTTCGCGAGACTTCGCAGAGGACGGGCCGGCAGCCCGCGCGGACCACGGCCTGCGCCGTGGCCGGAAACGTGAACGCCGGTATCGCCACGTTGCCTTCAATGCTCAAAGCGAGCAGTGTCGCCGTGAGTCCGTCAGTGCAACTCGCCAACAGAACGGCATCGCGGTCGCGAAGGCCATACTTGGCGAGCAGTGCCTTTTCGAAGCGGCGGCCCAACGGACCATTGTTGGAAAACCACCGGCTTTCGTAGGCCTCGCGGACGTAAGGCAGCCATTTTTCCGGCGGTGGAATCGTCGGCCTGATAAACTTGATCATGCTGCCTCGCGCATTAACAAGCGAAGTCCTCTCGCTTTGCGATGCGCGGCAAGATAGCCCATCTTGCCATGCCGGGTCAAGCCGGATTGCTATGAAGAACGCCGTCGTGCGAGCAAAGGGGGCGGATTGGGCAAGATGGAGCCAGAAAATGACCTGGAGCCAGCGTCACGTCAACATGCCGGCAATATCCTGCCGCAGCCGCTGCTCGATCATGCCTTTGACCAGCGCGGCGGCCAGCGGCAGCACCAACTCGATCTTTACCACAGCGTCTTCCACCACCAGATTGCCGCTGACGCCGAATCCCATCGCCTTGAAGCGAAAGTTCAGCGTATGGTCTTGCCATTGCTCTTCCAGGTCGGTGACTTGATCGCGGAGCTTGGCCGACTGCTCCTTGATGCGGCGGGTGGCTTCTTCGCGGCCGAGGTTGTGCGAGATTTGCAGTGAGAGATGGGGCATAGTGGCAGCCTTGAGCAAACGATGTTGTACGCGAATCATTTTGGCCGAGGAAACCGCGATGTCAAGCCGATTTCAAGACAAGTCTTCCGAAAACCCTTGACAGGCTGATTCCTCGCGGACAGAATCGAGCTACTTGGCACGTCCTGGGCAGTTCGCGTCTTACGTCCCAACGCGCAAAGTCCGCAGCCTTGTCCATTGCAAAACGACCCTGAATTGGAAAAACCATGAGCGCGCCCAGGAAAGGTATCTTCATCACGCCCGACGGCAGGAACATGCTTTTCGTGTTCTCGTTGGTAAGTTCCTTGTTTTTCCTCTGGGCCATGTGCAACGGCATGATCGACGTGATGGACAAGCATTTTCAAGATTACCTGCACCTGAGCAAGGCGGATTCTGCATGGATCCAGTTCGCCCATTATCTCGGCTACTTCCTGATGGCGATCCCAGCGGGCGTCTTGGCCAAGAAACTAGGGTATAAGGGTGGCATCATCGCCGGTCTTGCGCTGGTGGCCCTGGGTTGCCTGTGGTTCATTCCGGCAACCCAAATCGACAAGTTCTGGGCATTTCTGCTGGCGGTGTGCGCGATTGCCATGGGCTTGACCTTCTTGGAGACGGTTGCCAATCCTTATACCACCGTGCTCGGCGCGCCCGAGTACGGGGCCACGCGCATCAACCTGGCACAGTCGTTCAACGGCGTCGGCTGGATAGTTGGGCCGATTCTTGGCGGCATCTTCATTTATTCCAAAGACGGCGTAGAGGCAGCGCACCACCGCCTTTGGATTCCGTACGCCGCGATAGCCGGCGCGGTGCTGGTGCTGACCGGAATCTTCGCCCTGGTCAAGCTGCCCGATCTGGTCGGCGCGGACGCCTGCCATATTGACGAAGACGCGTCGAATCCCAAGCAGGCTTACGAAGACGACCGCAAGGTGAACCGTTTCCTCACCTACATCCTTATGGTCCTCAACGTGAGCGTGTTCATCGGCATCTGCGCTGCACTGCTGGGGTTCTTGCTGGCGAACGTGTTCGACGTCGGTGAGAGACTGACGGGAGTCGCCACGCAAATTGCCGGCATCGTCCATCTGCCTGCCGCGGACGTCACCAAGGAAAACGCTCCCTGGTTCGTAACTTGGGCGATCACCGTCGCGGCGACGGCCCTGGCCGCGGTCGTGCTCTTGCCCGTCGCGGTTCGCATCCACAACAAGAGCATCTGGTCGCATCCGCACTTCGCGTCGTACACTTTGGCTCAGTTCCTCTATGTTGCGGCGCAGGCCGGCATATTCTCGTTTTTCATCAACTACATCATCGCCGAGATTCCTCCCGTCGGTGAAGCGTACAGCAACTCATGGTTCCTCGGCGGCAGCGACGGCGTCCAATGCCGCGATGGCACATATTTCGTGAACGAACAGGGTGCCACAAAGCTGCTTTCCGTCGGCTTTTTTCTCTTTATGGTCGGGCGGTTCACCGGCTCGGCGATCTTGAAGAAGGCTTCGGCCCACACCACGCTGGGCCTGTACTGCCTGATCAATACACTGTTGATGGCCGTGGTTTTCGCAAAGCTTGGCTGGCTGTCGTTAGTCGCGCTGTTTCTCTCGTTCTTTTTCATGTCGATCATGTTCCCCACGGTCTTCGCGCTGGGAATCTACGGGCTTGGCTCCAAGGCCAAAATGGCGTCCTCGTTCATCGTCATGGGAATCACCGGCGGGGCGATGATGCCCAAAGTCATGGGCTGGGTCGGCAACCGCTACGACATGTCGCGTGGATTCGCCGTCCCGCTGGGCTGCTTCGCGATCATGACGATGCTGGCTTTTTCGTGGCCGCTGCTGAGCGGGGCAAGCTCGTTGACGGGAGTCAGCGCGTCGAAGGGGCATTGATGCGAGTAAAAGACACGAAGCGTCGTCTGTCGCCGGCGCTGGATAGGAGATAAAGGCCGACGGACGATGCAGCAGTCGGACTGGACGGTTGGCGGCGAGCCACTGTTGTGGTACACTTTATTGCGGAGTTGCAGACATCCTAACCATCGACGAGTGCATTTAGGAGATGCCGATGCCGGACGTGCGAGAGCAGTTTCAGAAGCGTGTCGGAGCCCTGGTTAAGAAGGTTCAAGATTGGACCCAGCCGCACGAGTGGATCACCAAGGTGTATCCGAAGAAAATGCGTGACGCCGACGAGCGAGTGTTCGAGGCGCCGGCGCTTTTCCTTCAGAAAGGACCGGTCCGCGTGCTGCTCGATCCGATTGCCTACGACGTGCCCGGCGCGGAAGGCGTCGTCGATTTGTACCTCATGCCAACTTACGACGATATGGCAAGCCTGTCTTTCGAGCATGGCGATTGGGTGATTCGTTACGCGCCGGATTCCGATGCAACACAATCCGGCGCGGAACTCGCAACAATGACGTTCTCCGAAACGACGATTAATCAAGTCCTCGATTCGATTGCCGATCATGCCGTACCGTCGTTTTGAATGGCACGAGCATATTAAGGAAATAGAGGGCGAGTACAAGGCCGTGCGGATCGCCTGAAGGCCCAACTCGTCGCCACGTCTGACATTATTCGACCGGGCGATGCGTCGCGCAAGTACTTCCGCGCAGCCGACAGTAACCTTGAGGGAACGTACTTGGTCCGAATATTTGCCGCGTTCGAGGCCGCGCTTCGATCCTACGACCGGTCTCGGCACAATGATCCCACGCGCAACGACGTCGCTTCCGTACTCATAGACACGATCGCCGGCCGCCGCGGGCAAGGCATCTCGACCGAAATACGCAGCGGTGCTCATGCGGTGCGGCGCGTCCGCAACTACTGGGCACACGAGGGCGACGCGGCATCAGAGCCAATGACTATCGCCGCAGCTCGTTCCCGGCTCCAGAGTTACCTATCATGGCTGCCAGAACAGTGGGGCTGAAAGCTGCCGGTGCGTCTTGACATCCGTGCTTAGCCGCCGATCCTTGTTCGGATACGTTTTATTTGATTGAAATCTTGTGAGCCGAAAGAGAAGCCGAGTAACAGCAAGGCGCACGCGTGACGCAGTCTCCCGACCGCTCTCTGCGGCGCGCGCTGTTTCCGACCAGAGCATCGGTCGGGATGAAGCAAGCAATGAGTCGGCAAGTCTCGTGTTTCGCGCGAAGGACTGGATATACGCCGCCATGCTGGTGGCCGCGGTCTTTCTAACTTACCAGCCGGCCTGGCACGGGGAACTAGTCTGGGATGACGACCACCATATCACGCGGCCGTACCTGCAATCTTGGGATGGGCTTGGGCGGATCTGGTTCGAGCACCGGGCGACGCTGCAATACTACCCGCTCGTACACAGCGTCTTTTGGATTGAGCACAGGCTCTTTGGCGACGCCACGTTTGGCTACCATTTGGTGAATATTGCTTTGCACGCTGCCAACGCCCTGTTAGTCGTCATGGTGCTGCGGCAGTTAGCGATCCCCGGTGCGTGGCTGGCGGCGGCGGTCTTCGCCCTCCATCCGCTGCAGGTGGAAACCGTGGCCTGGATTACGGAACTCAAGAATACGCTTTCGACTTTCTTCTATCTGGCGGCGGCGCTGGCGTATCTCCGCTTCGACCGCACGCGCAAGCCGCTGTGGTACGCGACCGCCCTGGGCCTGTTTGTAGCAGCGCTGCTGACGAAGACTGTGGCCGGCACGCTTCCCGGCGCGCTGCTTGTCGTTCTTTGGTGGCTGCGCGGCCGGCTCTCGTGGACGCGGGACGTATTGCCGGTGGCGCCGTTTTTCCTCCTGGGGGCAGGCGCTGGATTGATGACGGCATGGTGGGAGCTGGAAGTCAACAAGTGCGTGGGACCCGCTTTCGCGTTCACTTGGATCGACCGGCTGCTGATCGCCACGCGCGCGGCCTGGTTTTATCTGGGCAAGTTTTTCTGGCCGGTCAATCTGACCTTCATTTATCCTCGCTGGCAGATCGATAGCCACGCTGCCTGGCAATACCTGTTTCCGCTGGCCGCCGCTGCGCTGCTGGCCGCGGCATGGGCGGTCCGCCGCACGGCGCTGCGCCGTTGGCGGCGGCGCTGTTTTTCGGCGGGACGCTTGTGCCGGTGCTGGGATTCTTCAACCTGTTAACGTTCGTGTACTCGTTCGTGGCCGACCACTACCAGTATGTGGCGTGCCTGGGGATCATCACGCTTGTATCCGCCGGGATCGCCTTGCTGCTTGAGCGGGCTCGCGGCGGTGCCAGAGTCGCCGGGCAAGCCGCCTGCGCGGCGCTGCTTTTCTTGCTGGCTGCGCTGAGCTGGCGGCAGTGCGGGATGTATTCCGACGAGGAAACGCTCTGGCGAACGACGCTCAAGCGCAACCCCGATTGCTGGCTGGCCGAGAACAATTTGGGCTACATTCTGGCCGGCCGCGGCGAGAACGACGAAGCTGTCACACACTACGAGAGGGCGCTAGCGATCAAATCCGACTGCGAGCTGGCTCTCAACAACCTGGGCCTTATTCTGGCTGGCCGAGGCAAGCTTGATGAGGCAATTGACTACTATCGGAGGGCGCTGGATATTAATCCTGACGCGGACATGCACTACAACCTTGGTTTCGCCTTGGGCCTTCGCCGACAGCCCAACGAGGCCATCGAGGAGTACCGCAAGGCGATCGAGGATCGGCCGTTTTTTGTAAAGGCCCGCACCACTCTTGGCAATGTCCTCGACTCGCAAGGGAAGACGGACGAGGCCATCGCCCAATACAGCGCGAGCCTGCAATGGGTACCCGACTACGAGCCGGCCCTGTCGGGCCTTGCCCGCGATCTGCAGCGCCGCGGGCAGGCCGGCGCGGTCATCGCTCTCTACCGGCAGGCAGTCGAACTGCGGCCGGACGACACCGCGATGCACTGCGGCTTGGCCTGCGCGCTGGCGCAGGGGCAGCAGGTCGAGGAGTCGCTGACCGAGTTTCGCACGGCGATTGCGCTGGACCCCGCCAATTCGGGCATCGCTACGACTTTGCCGTCGTTCTAGCCAGTTTGGGACAAAACGACGAAGCGATCGCGGAATGCGAGAAGGCGCTGTCGGCCCGGCCTGATTTCCTCGAAGCGCACGCCAAGCTGGGCGATCTCCTGGCAGAGCGAAAAGACTTTTCCGCGGCGCTGGAACACTACCGCGAAGCGCTCCGCCTGGCATCGGGCCGCAAGGGCTCCGCCGAACAGGTCGAAACGATTCGCAAGCAGATTCAGTTCGCGGAATCGCGCGGCGGCAAATCGCCGTAGACCGCGATCGTAGCCATTACGGCGATGCGCGGTTTCTCACGAAAAGCCCTCCCAAGGGCGTTTGTCCGTGCGCAACGCTTGCCTGGCCGTCGTGCGCAGGCACGAGATGGTAAACGTCCCGTCGATCGACTGTCAAGCAGGTATCGAGTGTGAAGTGCTCTTGAACGTACGATTGACTCCAGGCGCTGAAGAATTGCTCGGCGCCGGGCGAATTGAAGAGTCGATTGGGCATGACGATCGCCGCCGCCGGGTGCGCGGCCGAGACTTCCTCCGCGGTAGCATTCTGCCTTTCTCGCGCGTCTGCGTACGGGCCGTAGAGAGGAAAAAGGAAGATGTAACGGGTTGCCGAGACGCGTTTGGCGTAGAACAGCACCTCCGGCTCGGCGCCGAACACGAAGACCCGATCTTCCGCGCCCGTCGCTGCCGCGAGCCGCGCGGCCAGTACCGGCATCTCGGCGAAGGCATCGCCGGGATAAAGCTTTCGGACCGCCTCGGCAGGTGAGTAGAGAAAGAGAAAGGGAACCATCGCCACCGCCGGCAAGACCGCCAACAGCAACCCCAGCGCCACTGCCCGGCCCCACGCGGGGACCACCCCCCAAGGGCGGAAATTGAAAATCGCTTCGCCGCCCAGCGCCGCCGCGACCGCCAACGGTGGAACGACTTGCTGGAAATAGTGCGCGAAGAAGTACCCGCTGGCGCTCGCGCCGATAATGCTCGCAGCCGTCCAACCACCCAGGAAAACCAACTCCTTCCACTTGCCGGTTTTTCCCAGCGCGACGAACCCCGTTGCCGCAAAGACCCAAATGGCGCTCTCGCTGCGGCTGAGGCTACTGAGCGTGCGGCCGAGGCGGGCGATGCGCTGCGACCACGGCATCACTTGGATATATTCGAGGTTGTGGGTAAAGACGTTGTAGACCAGGTCGGCCAGTCCGTGGCGGAGAGCAAAGTACGCCACGATGCCCGCCCAGACTGTCGCTGCGCCCGCGGTCGACCAGCCGGCAAAGGCCAACGCGCCGCGGAGCCGGCTGCCTCTCGACGCGAAAAGCGGAGACATTGCGATGAGAAACAGCCAGTTCACCGCCGCTACCGGCTTGAAAGCGACCGCGATCCCGGTCAATGCCCCGCAAACCACTGCAAGTGGGATTCGTCCGCGGCGGCCTTCTTCCATCGCCTTGAAAAACGCCAGTTGCGATAGCGTCAGCGGACAAAGCATGAACAGTTCCGTATTCGCCACGGTCCCCTGAGCAAGAGGATCGGCGGAAAGGACGGCGAACAACAGAGCGGCCGCCGTGGCCCACCGGCGAGACATGAATTGCCCAGCGAGGAAGTACAGGGCGCACGCCGTGACAGCCGAGACAACCAGAGCGGCAAAATGGACGGAGACTATCGAATTCAGTGGCAGAGCCAGGGCGGCGCGATAGACCCAAAAGATGCCCGGCGGCTTTTGGTCGATCCAATCGCGGTACGGCAGTTCGCCATATCCCAATCGCCAACCGATATAAGCGTACTCGCCTTCGTCGCGCTCAAAAGGGACAGCGAGCGCGGGCGCGCGAATAGCCGCCGTAAGTAAAACGATGGCGGTTACCGCCAGCAGCGCGGGTTTTACAGATTGCGGCGCTGTAGGCGCTGTTCCCGCCGACTGACGATTCAACCGCTGCCGCATCCGAGCCTCTGCTTGATCTCCTCCAGCAGCTTCAGCCCGGCGCCGATTTCCTGCTTCTGCCGCTGGCGCTCCTGCGGTATTTCGCGCTCGATCGTCAGCGGGCCTTCGTAGCCGATCTCCTTCAGCGTGCGAAGGAACTGCTCCATGCCGACGTCGCCCTTGCCCAGCGGCATTTCCGCGCCCCACTCCTCGCCGGGCCGGGAGGCCCACTTGGCGTCCTTGCAGTGGACGCTGCGGACGTAGCGGCCAATCTTCTTCAAGGCGTCGATGGGATCGCCGGAACCGTAGAGTATCATGTTCGCCGGATCGAAGTTCACGAACAAGTTGTCGCAGCCGGTATCGACGAGAAACTTCAAGAGCGTTTCCGCCGACTCTTGCCCGGTCTCCAGGTGGACACGCTGGCTATGTGCTTTGCAATGATCGCACAAGTCGCGCGCGACAGCGATCAACTGGCCGTAATCGGGATCGCGGGCATCATGCGGCACGAAGCCGATGTGCAGACCTACGACATCCACGCCTAAGAGCCGCGCGAAATCGGCGATCTCCTTCATTTCCTTCACTCGCGCGCGCGGGTTTCCGGCGGGACGAGGCCGACCGTCCGCTTGACCGTGGGGATGTCGGCGTAGCTCTCGCCCTCGAACCCGCCGAAGACGACCGTGATTCTCATGCCCAGCCCGGTCACGCGGGCAAGGAACTCCCGCGCGCGTGCCGGCGTGCGGCTGGCTGCGCTTGGAGTATGAAGCTGGATCGTCGGCACGCCCAACTCGTGGGCCACTTCGAGATGGACGCCCAGCCCGGCGTCAATGCTGGCAAATACTCCTAGGGGCCAAGTGGGCATGGGCGGGTCCTTCGTACGTCCCTCCCGGCGGCAGGGACTGTGGGGGTGACGACCAACAAGCGATATTGCGATGCGTTCAGTAGCCTATCACGCAACCGTCCCGTTCGGCAAGCGGTCGCGGTAAAATCAAGCCGGCTATGGCCCGGGTTCCAGCAAAAGCAGTTCCACCGCGATCCGTCGCGGCCCTGCTCCGAAGGCGAGTGTCTGCATGGTTTGCTCCTTGACCGACTTGTGCCTCTGGCCACCCTCCTGCCCGATCGTCATCCGGGCTAGCGAGATCGGCAGCTTGAATCGCCGCGGTCCCGCGCTGCCGGGATTCAGGTAGACTACGCCGCGCTCCTCCTTCACCGCCGGATCGTGCGTATGGCCCGAGATCACGACGCGAAAGCCGGCCGCGATCGGATCAAGGTCCAATTCGTGCAGGTCATGCAGCACATACAGCGACTGTCCGTCAATTTCCAAGATTTCCGTGGGCGAAAACTCATCCGCCCAGAAGCCGCGATCGACGTTGCCGCGAATGGCATGGACGGGCGCGATTCGTCGCAAGGCGTCGATGATTTCCGGCTTGCCGACGTCGCCCGCGTGGATGATCAGATCGACGCCGGCAAGCGCCTCCAGCGCCTCCGGCCGCAGCAGCCCGTGCGTATCGGAAATCACGCCGACGGTTTTCATGCCGTATAATCATACACAATCATCGCTCCCCCGCACGCGAACAAGGCCCGAACCATGCCTACGCAACCGACGCTTGCCCAAAAACGCTTCTTGATTTTGCTGGACCAAGACTACGAAGACCTGGAATACTGGTATCCGAAGCTGCGGCTTCTGGAGACTGGGGCGAAGGTCGTCACGGCCGGGCCGCGCGATGGGCTAAAGGTCCGCGGGAAGCATGGATATCCGGCGGTCTGCGACGCGATGATTCCGGAAATGGACGCGGCCGACTTCCACGGCATCGTGATTCCCGGCGGCTGGGCGCCGGACAAACTCCGCCGCGACCCGCACGTCCTGCAGCTTATCCGCGATTTCGACGCCGAGGGAAAACTGCTCGCCGCCATCTGCCACGGCGGATGGGTCCCGGTTTCGGCCGGCGTCTATCGCGGCGTCCGCGTCACCGGCTCGCCGGGCATCAAGGACGACCTTGTAAACGGCGGCGGGCTATGGGAGGACGCGGCCGTGGTCGTCGATCGCCACTTTGTCAGCAGCCGCCGGCCCGACGATCTGCCGGAATTCTGCAAAGGCATCTTCACGGCGTTGGAAGCACAGTAGCAGCGGCCGCACGGTGGCGCCTCCCGCGATCAGGTCACTTTGCTCTCTCGGTCGCGGCGGCTTTTTCTGCGGGTTTGTCGGGCACTTTGCCTTGAAACGCAGTTACAAATATCACCGTGCCGACCAATGTGATAACCAATGGATAGCTCCATATCTTTGGCCATTGGAACTTGCCGTCAACGGAATGCCTGTCCATCGCAAAGCCCGCAAGCTGTGTGCCGAGGAATAGTCCAACGCCAACCGTGGCCGCGAAGATCAATCCTTGCATGGAGCCGGCGGTTTCCTTGGTCGAGATCGCCCCGCAATACATTTGCGTTACGATCATGAACATGACGTAAGCAAGCCCGTGAAGGACCTGAGCGACGAAGAGGACCGGCCGCGGCGCGCTTAGGGCGTAGATGATGTACAGTAGGAGCCACGACCCGGTTCCCAGGGCCAGCGTCCATTTGTAGCCGAAATGATCGACGGCCCATCCTAAAGCGTACCAGGTCGCGATCGCTTGCGCCGCCTGGGCCATCGCCATAGCGCCGGGCACGGCCTTGTCGGATATGCCCCGGTCCATCATGTACCGGCCGGAACCGAGGAAGTAGAACTGCATGGTGCCGGCTACGCAAATGGAAGTGACGATGAACAGGAGGAAATCGGGATCCTTGAGCATCCCAAACGCCTGCTGGATTGGGTTTCCGCCGCTCTTGGCCGGCAGAGTCTCGGGCAACAGCAAACAGCAGCCAGCCATGACAACGCCGAGAACGGCGGAAAGAATCATGGCATCCGTGCCGTCGCTCTCGCCGCTGCGGAGCATGCGCCAGCCGCTGAGCGAATAGCCGACGATCGCCCAGCCTATCGGCGCCCAGATGAAGACCGTGCCGCTGGCGTCTTTCATGCTGGGGAAAAGCGTCGCGAACTCTTTCATGTGCGCGAACAGCGCCATATTGATCAGAGGCATGGTTGCCGCATAGCAGAGCGACCAGCCGAACATGGCGGCGAAGAGGCCGGCGAAACGCTTCTGCCGCACGGCGACGAACATCAAGATCGCCGCGATCAGGTGCGCCCCGGCGGCGAGCCATTCGAGATTCCAGTAGCGGTCCGCCAACTGCCCTGCGATCAGCGGCGAAACGATGCAGGCGATTGGCAGCGTAGTGTAAATCCAGCCGGTCTGTTTGCCGCTCATTTTCAACGGCCCCAACAGTCGGGCGGCGAGAACCGGGGCCCAGGCGCCCCAGACCGCGTACTCGAAAAACATGACCAGACTGAGGGAAATGTAAACCTTCCAGGAAACGTCCATGGCCGAAGCCTCGCAAGTCTAAAACTGCCCCGCGCAGCCGATTGCCGCAAAATGCCGAGTATAGCGGCGGCGGGCGAAAAGTTCCAACCCCACCGGTCGTGGGGCTTGTCAAGATTCTTAGAACTGATAAACTCAGAATCGTGGGATTTAAACCCAATAGATTAAGAGACCGCGGTCAATTGTGGGAAACATTCCCAATTGCTATATTTGGACGAGTCCGAAGTGAGTAACTCAGCCACCAGCCCAAAGCCGCCTGCCCGAACTTTCGCGGAAAACGATGCCCAGTGCCCGCCAACTCATCCTCGGCGAGTTTCCCTGTACGCTGGACGAGCGTTTCCGCCTCACGATCCCGCAGGGCTTTGCGGAGGCCCTTACCGCAGACAACCCCCGCTGCATGTTAGCCAAGGAGCGGTCGGGCTGCGTGAGCCTTTGGAGCGCCGAGGGCTGGGAGGAGAAGCTCAACGCGCGGGTGAAGCTTTTGGAGCAGAAACTGCTGGCCGAAAGCTTCGGCGACGACCGCATTGCTCAGGTGCAATTGCTGGGCCGCTTGCTCTCCACGCGACACCAGGCGGTGGAGCTGCGCGGGCGAAGCCGGCTGCTGATTCCCGAAGGATTTCGCAAGTTTCTCGGCGTGGAACGCGACCCGCCCCAGAACGAAGTCCTCGTTGTAGGTGCGGCCGTCTGCGTGGAAATTTGGAAGCCGGCCGCCTGGCAAGCCTATTTGGAGCAGCGGATGCCGCGCTTCCGCCGATTGTTTCATCGGCTTTCGAGATAACGGAAAGAAACGCAACCACGTCCGGTCCGGTGGAGGGTCCCTTCTTACCGCACGTCACTCGGTAGGGATTGCAAGTCTCCAGGGATGGGTTTTAGGCGTACGACGCGCCGCCCATTGCCTCCCCGGCCGGATGTGGGCGTTTTCTGCAAGATCTAAGAACTAATCTGCACGTATCCCATCCGCAATTGATGGAGCATCGATTCGAGATCGTCGCTCTCCTCCGGTGTGCGATTGCCCTCGGTCTTCTGCTGCAAGACTTCCAGCGTGTCGATGAAATGCTTCGCCAGCGGCAGTGATTGCTCGGGCTTGCCGGTGGCCGGGTTGGGCATGGCGCCCAGCGCGGTCATGGCCTGGTAGTAAAGCGTCGTGGCCAAATACGTCAAGCTGGCCGGCGGCAAGGCGACATCGGGCGGCGGCTGGCCGCTGTCCGTCGCGGCGGGCTCATTTTTTTCGGCCTCGCGCTCGCGCTCGACCTGGCTCTTCCAGTCTTCGTCGATGATAATCTTTTTTTCGGATTCCGGCATAGCTTACTTCTGCTGCACTGCCGACCGATGCCGTACCGCCGCGCCAACGAAGCCGGCAAACAGCGGGTGCGGACGCGTGGGCTGCGACTTGAACTCGGGATGGTACTGCACGGCCACGAACCACGGATGTTCGGCCAACTCCACGACTTCGACCAGCGAGCCATCGGGACTCAGCCCCACGGGACGCATTCCGGCCGCCTCGAACCGCTCGCGATAGGCGTTGTTGAACTCGTAGCGGTGGCGGTGCCGCTCGGAAATCTGCCGGCTGCCGTAGCACTTGGCTGCCGTGCTGTCGGGCCGCAGGCAGGCCGGTTGGCGCCTAGCCGCATCGTGCCGCCTTTTTCGATGATTCCCTTTTGCTCTTCCAGCAGGCAAATCACCGGATGCGGGTTGTTTTTGTCGAACTCCGTCGAATTGGCGTGGTCGAGCTTCAGCACGTTGCGGGCGAACTCCACGACCGCGCACTGCATCCCCAGGCAGATGCCGAAGAAGGGAATGCCGCGCTCGCGGATGAAGCGGATGGCGTCCACCTTTCCTTCAATGCCCCGCTCGCCGAACCCGCCCGGCACGAGCACGCCGTCCACGCCCGCCAGCAGCCGCTCGGCGCCTTCGCGCTCGATCATTTCGCTGTGCAGGCGCTGGATGCGGACCTGCGCCGGTGGGCGACGCCGGCGTGGTCGAGGGCTTCATAGATCGACTTGTAGGCGTCGCGGTGCTCGGCGTACTTGCCCACCACGGCGATGGTCACCTCGTGCTGCGGGTTCCGCAGCCGGTCCAGCAGATCGTGCCACTGATCCAGGTTCAACGTGCCGGCCGTGAGGCCCAGTTTCCGCACGATGAGCGAGTCCAAGCCGTGGTCCACCAGGCTAAGCGGCACTTCGTACACGGAGAAATCCTTGTCCTTCTCTTCGATCACCGCCTCGATGGGCACGTTGCAGAACAAGGCGATCTTCTTGCGGTCGTCGTGGGCCAACGTCCGCGACGTGCGGCAGATCAAAATGTCTGGCTGGATGCCGATCTGCCGCAGCAGGCCGACGGAATGCTGCGTCGGCTTGGTCTTCTGCTCGTCGGCCGCCTTGAGATACGGCACGAGTGTCAGGTGGATGTAGAGGCAGTTTTCCTTGCCCACGTCCAGCGCAAACTGGCGGATGGCCTCGAGAAACGGCTGGCTTTCGATGTCGCCCACCGTGCCGCCGATTTCGGTGATGACCACGTCGACATCGGGACCGCCGGGCATGGCCAGGGCATCCTTGATTTCATTGGTGATATGCGGAATGACCTGCACGGTCTGGCCGAGGAACTCGCCGCGGCGCTCCTTGTTGATCACCGAGAGGTAGATTTGCCCGGTTGTGTAGTTGGAGTGGCGGTTCAGCGGCGAGTTGGTGAAGCGTTCGTAGTGGCCCAGGTCCAGGTCGGTCTCGCTGCCGTCGTCCAGCACGTAGACTTCGCCGTGCTGGTAGGGGCTCATCGTGCCCGGATCGACGTTGATGTACGGATCGAGCTTTTGCATGCGGACCCGCAATCCGCGTTGTTCCAGCAACATGCCGATTGAAGCGCTGGTCAGTCCCTTGCCCAGCGAGCTGACCACGCCGCCGGTTACGAAAATATGTTTGCTCATCGAAGTGCCGTCCGTGTAGGGGAGCGCGTGGCGGGTAAAGGGGGTATTTTACAGCCGTCAGGACCGGGTGAAAAGAAGGGGCAATTGACCGGCTCGCGGCGGCGTCCCTAGTAAACGCTTGTCCGGCCAGCCGCTCGTGGCGGGGGCATTTCGCGAGGGATTGGATCCCTAGACGCCGCTACACACGAACATTTCGCAGGGCCGAGGAGCGCAAACGACGGACCGGCTACTCCGCGAACATTTCGGCAAGGGCGTTCAACAGTGCCTTTTGATCATCCGGACCCAGGCGTCCTATTCGTTTCACGAGCCGCACCTTGTCCACCGAGCGGATATGGTCGAGAGCGATCTGTCCGGCGTTGCCCTGAAACCGGCACGACACCCGGTACGGAAAGGTCCGTATCCTCGTGCTCATGGGAGCGACGATGACCGTCCCCAGCAAGTGATTCATGACGTTTGGCGAAACAATCACCGATGGATGGGTTTTCTGCATTTCCCTGCCGACGGTTGGATCGAGCGACACAAGGTAGACGTCGAACCGTTTCATTGCGACTCCGACTCAGTTGGGTTTTTCACTTCCTCGAATCGAAGCAGACTCACCACTCCCATTCGGTCAGGTCCCACTGAGTAGGAGGCCACTCCTCAAACGGTTCCTCCCCTCCCTGCTTAAGAGCCTCGCGGATTTTCTTTGCCCAGCCTTGGCGCGGACGGCGCGCGGAGCGGATGACCAAACGGTCTGCTTGCACCGAAAGCTCAAGATCGTCATCTAAGCCGAGTTGCTCGATTACTGCCTTGGGAATTCGGACGCCCCGCGAGTTGCCGATTCGCACAAGCCGGGTTTTGGTTTTGTTGCTCATAGCCTGCTCCATTTGCCGCGTAATTACATTGTATGTCCGGTCCAATGCTTGTCAAGCGACTTGCACAATGGCCTTGGCCAATACGCCGGCGAGCGAGACTAAAGATTTCGCGTTACATTAAACCCGTTCCCATCGACTAACTATTTGGACCGAGACTCTCAGCAAGAAAGCCGAGCATGACCGATTGGGACGCGGTAGTCAGCCAGAACGTGGGCGCCGTGCAGCGCACGGTCTACCGCCTCGTCGGCAATCAGGCCGACGCCTGGGACTGCATCCAGGAGACGTTCCTGGAAGCGGTCAAGATCGACCGGCGGGAGCCCGTTCGCAATTGGCCCGCGTTGCTGCGCCGCGTGGCCGTGACGAGGTCGCTGGACCTGTTGCGCGTCCGCTCCCGGCAGCGAAAACGATTCAGTGCCGAGGCTGACCCGACAAAGCTGCTCGGCCGTGAAACGGAACCGCCCCGCCAGGCGGAAGCGAACGAGCTTGCCGACCGATTGCGGAATGCACTAAGGCGGCTGCCCGGCGGGCAGGCCGAGGTTTTCTGCCTGTTTTCTTTTGAACAATTGACCTGTGAGCAGGCCGCGCAGCAATTGGGCATCAGCCCCACGGCGGCGCGGATGCTCCTGAGCCGTGCGCGGCGGCGGTTGCAACGGCTGCTGGGCCTTTCGGGCCGCCCGGCGGCGAGAGACTGTACGAAGGTCGATTGAGGACCACGAGCAATGAACGATCGCAACGACTTCAATCACGACGAGCTTTTGGACCGCGCGGTGGATGCCGTGCTGCGCGAGCCGCTGCCTGATGAGCCGCCTCCGGATCAACTTGCACAACTGGTTGCGCAAGTGCGGCAAGCGGCCGACCAACCTTACCCCCTCACACTTATCGAAAGGATCAAGAAGATGAAACCGATGACTAGAATCTCCGTAACCGCCGCTGTATTGCTCGCGATTGCCGCGCTTATCTCTTGGCTGGCGCCGCATGGGGGAAGCTCTCTGGCCTTTGCCAACTTCGCCGACGCCTTGAACCGCCTGGAAAGCGCAACCTGGAAGACCGAGACGACGGTCAAGGGACCGGACGGAAAAACCGTCACTTTGACCGCGACCAACATGTTCCTTGCGCCGTCGCACGAGCGGACCGAGACGACGGCAAAAGGCGGGAAGACCACAGCCGTCTCCATTACCGACGGCCAGAAGGACACGGCGATAACTCTCGTGCCGGCCATGAAGACGGCGATCGTTATCAAGCTCAAAACGCGCCCGCGGAGGGTATGTTTGGCAGGACATTTCAAGGGCTGCGGGCGCTCGTGGCCCGGGCCGAAAGCGGAAAAGCCGGAAAAGTGGAACAACTGCGCGAGAAAATTATCGACGGCCGCCGTGCGGCGGGATTTCATCTGCAAGTGGGCGCGATTGACGTGAAGCTTTGGGCCGACGCTAAGACATCGCAGCCCATCCGCATCGAAGAGACGATGACCCAGCCCGAAGGGCGGATCGTGATGACCGACTTCCGCACCGGCGTCGAGTTGGACAAGTCCCTGTTCAGCGTGGACGTGCCGAAAGGCTACACCGTTCAGCAAACGGCGCAACTCGACGTCTCCAAGAAGCCGATTAAGTACCTGGCCGACGCGTTAAAAATGGCGGCAGGGTTCAATGGAGGCGTGTTCCCCGCGGAATTGCGCGGCGAGCACGGCATCAATGGCATCATCCGCCGCGGTGCCACGGCCGCGGTGAAGAAGAACCCGGCCGTCGATATGAAGCTCGGAACGGACATTGGCATGAAGCTGGGCGGCGCCTTCGGCATGCTCTTCAGCCTGCAGCCGGAAAATGACATGCACTACGCCGGCAAAGACGTGAAGCTCGGCACGCCGGACCGGCCCATATTCTGGTACAAGGAATCGAAGTCTAGCAAAGACTACCAGGTGCTCTACGCCGACCTGAGCATCAAAGAAGTGCCGGCCAAGGATGTGCCGAAAGTGCCGGCGGAAGGCAGCAAAAAGTAAGAGCCTGTCTGAAAACACGCAGACAAGTAGGGCGGGCCGAGTGCAACGAGTCCCACCAGTTCCGACCGTAAGCGGACACTCGTGGGGCTCGTTGCAATCGGGCCCGCCCCGCACTCGTTTCAGGATAGCCTCTAGGACGGCCGGCACAGGTCGCTCTTTTTCGCAAAATCTGCGACAATCGAAGGATCGTTAGACAATTTCGCGATTGTCCTCGCTCTTCTAGTGTGTGGAGCAGTGAATGGAACGCCCGGAAGTCGACGAAGTCGATCGACTGATCGCCGGCCTGGTTGCCGGTGACGAGCGCGCCTACGCCGCACTGTACGACCGGTTCGGAGCGCGTCTCTACCGGACCGCGCTCGGCCTGATTCGCTGCCGTGCGGATGCCGAAGACGTCGTTCAGGAGGTGTTTCTAGGCGTGCTCAAGTCGCGGCACAAGCTGCGGGACGTCCGAGACTTGACGGCGTACTTGTTCACGGCCTTGCGCCGCGCCGCGGGCCGCACCGCGGCACAGCGGGCGCGCGGGCCGCTGCTGTCGCAGGAGGCGGTCGACGCGGCGCCGGCTGCGGCAAGCCCGCGAGACGAGTCCGGCTCGTGTAGCGAGCGTCTTCAGCGGGCGTTGCTCGCGCTGCCGCCCGAGCAGCGGGAAGTGGTTTTGCTGAAGATCGACGGCGAGTTGACGTTCGTCCAAATCGGCCAAGTGCTCGGCGTGAGCATGAACACGGCGGCCAGCCGCTACCGCTACGCATTGGAGAAACTGCGCACGACTTTGGAGGCGTTCAAATGACCGAAGATTTTCCTTTGCCGCCGGAACTTGAGCCGCTCGCGCGAATTGGCCAAGAGACGCCCCGATGAGCCTCCGACCGAATTGAGGGAACGCTGTCTGGTCGGCCTACGGGCCGAGTTGCGGCGGCAGCGGTCAAGCAACCGCTGGGCGTTCGCGGTGGCGACGGCCGCCAGCGTGCTTGTCGGCTTGAACCTGTCGCTGGGCGCTGCCCAAACCACGGATTTCGGCTTACGGCGCGATGGGAATGACCAGCCGGTAACGAGAACCGCGGCGGAAATCCGGCGGCTGCTGCCCGACATGCCACCACAGGAAGCGACGCGGCAGGCAATCCTGCTGGCGCGAGCACGGGTGTCGTCCCTTGCCCGAACGTACCGGGCGGGTTCGCCGCATTAGCAATGGTTACAAGGTTTGCAGAATCGAAGTTCTAGGAGTTGAACATGGGATACGCTTTGCTGATTGTCGAAAGTCTCGCCTGGTCGCTGCTGCTGGTGGCGATTACGACGGCGTGTGCGGGACGCATTCGCCGCCTCTGGCTGCGGTTGGCCGTGGCGCTTGTCGTGCCGCTGGCACTGGTGATTGTCCATGTAGCCTTGACGATATCGGCCGGGCTCTATGAATTCGCCTACGGAATAGGCGAGTGGTTCTTTCCCATGCTGGCTCTGACTTTGTTTTTCATCGCGGGCGCTCTGTGGCTCTTGATCAAGGGCTTGAGGCGGGACGAGACGGCAGAGGCAACGGTCGCTGCCGCGTGGCCCCGCGGCAAGCTGGCGATTGGCCTGGCAGCGGCATTTGCGCTGTATTGCATGACCTTCTGGAACCTGGACCTGGTCGCGCGGCAACAGTTGGCCGCGCTGCGCGTCGAGGCAGGCGCCGTCTCGCTTTCCGTTGCCCCGCCGCGCCCGCCGGACCGGGATAACGCCGCATTCTTTTACGAGCGGGCGTTCGATGCGATTGGCGACCGGCCGCAACACGACGATTCGTCGCCAGGCGCCTGGACATGGGACGATACGTGGACAAAAACCTGGGACGAGATTTGGTCGAAGCGGGATATTTCGCGCAAGATCGAAATCGATTCGCACGACCATGAATTGCGTCGATTTCTGGCGCGGGAAGCGTCCGCTCTGAAACTCCTGCGGCAGGCCGCCGCAATGCCGAGTTGTTACTTTGAACACGACTATGGCCGCCTCAGCATCAGCATGGTGATTCCCGAACTGTGGCATTTTCGCCAGGGTGCCCGGCTTTTGGCACTGGACGCGATTTGCAGCGCGGCTGACGGGAACTACCGGCAATCGGTCGCGGACATGAACGCCATGTTTCTCATGTCTGAACACATCGGCAGCGAGCCACTGTTGGTTGCGGAATTAGTAGCGATCGACGTGGACGAAGTAGCCATCGAATCGCTGCAAGCCGTTATCGCCAACTTCCGCGTCCCCGTCGGCGAACTGGCGGCCTTAAGAATCTCCGACAACATTTCCTTTCGTGTATTGTTCCAGCGCGGACTCCGTGGGGAGGAGGCGTTGCGGCTGGCCACCTATGACGACGTCGGATCGGGACGGATGCACTTTTCGGATATCAACGGCGGCGGCCGTCCGCCGTGGTTTGCCGACCCGGCGATTACGTCCGCCTACCGCGTTTTCATGCTCGGCAGCGACCTGGCGGCGCATCGCCGGTTCACGGCGGAAATGGACCATGCATCGCGAATGCCGTTTTGGCAGGCAAGGGAACGCCTGCGCAACTCCCTCAGGAAGTGCGGAGTAATCCGGGCGGAGTATTAACGGCGATACTTCTTCCGGCGGTAGCCAACATGATGGAAAGGGCCGTCATGGCCGATGCGCGACGCGACGTCGCACGATTGGGCCTTGCGCTCTACACTTATCGCGCCCGCAACGGGCGGTTTCCCATGGAGTTGAACGAGCTCGCCCCGGAATTCATCGCGGCGGTGCCTCTCAATCCGTTCGACGGCAAGCCGATGACGCTGAGGCGGACCAACGGCGGCGTGACTGTCGACAGCAGCGCTCCCGAGCTTCCCGATCAAGGGCAAAAGAACCTTCCGCTGGATAGCAAGAATCGCGAGGTCAGCTTTACCGTGCCCGATGCCGCGCCGGCAAAGAAATGACTTCTTTCAATAATTCCGCTGTTTTGCCACGAACGCCGCGTAATCCTCCGGCGTGTCGATGCCGAAGGTCGGCTCGTCGACCACGCCAACCAGGATATCGTATCCCGCTTGCAGCACGCGAAGCTGTTCGAGCTTCTCGATCTGCTCCAGACTCGAAGGCGGCATGGCGGCCAGCTTGAGCAGAAACTCGCGGCGATAGGCATATAGCCCGACGTGTTGATAGAAATGCGGCGGGTCGGCAGCGAGCAAGTTGTCGTTCCACTCGCGAGCATGCGGAATAGGGCTGCGGCTGAAATAGAGCGCTCGCCCTGCGCCATCGAACACGACCTTCACGCAGGCCGGGTCCTCCAATTGACGCCGACCTCGGATCGGCGTGGCCAGCGTGGACATCACGGCATCCGGATGCGATTCGAGCATCTCGACGGCTAGGTCGATGGAACTGCCCGCGATTTCCGGCTCGTCGCCTTGGACGTTGACGATGATTTCGACTTCGGGCATTCGTCGCGCGATTTCGGCAACGCGATCCGTGCCGCTGACCGCGCGGGGATCGGTCATTTCCGCCCGGCCGCCGAAGGCCTGGACGGCACAAAGAATCTGCACGTGATCGGTCGCAACACAAATGCCCGACGGACGTGTGGCCTGTCGGGCCGATTCGTAGGTGTGCTGAATCAGCGGCTTGCCGGTTTGGGCCAAGAGCAGTTTCCTAGGCAATCGGGTCGAGGCAAGCCGGGCGGGAATGACGATTTCACTTCGCATGGGATTTTCATTAACCGGCTCGCCAACCGTCGGCAATACACTCGGCGCAAAAACAAACGCTGCCGGGAGCGCTTTTGCGCGGCAGCGTTTGACGGTGGTAGTTCGATTGTTTACCGGTAACGGCTGTCGGTCCCGCCCTCGTAGGCGGTCGAGATTACGCCGGACCCAGAGGGTGCCCCGCCCGACGTTCCGGAAGTGCTGCTTAGCGACGACGGCGACAAGCCGTTAAGGCTGTTCGGCGAGAAGCTCGAATTCCGCGTGCTGCCGGGCTGATAAGCCGGTACGCTCGAATCGCTCGCAGCCGGGGCCGTGCTGCCGGCCGGACCCTGCGGTGCGGGCAACCCGTAAGCCGCCGGCTGAGTGGCGGAACCCGCCGCTCCCTGGCTGTAGTACGAGCCGCTGCCTTGTGTGTACGAATTGCCGGCCGGCGGCAACGACGAAGATGCTATTGGGCCAGCCGCGGTCGCGGGCGGCGCCGCAAGGCCGGCGGACATGCCGTAGCGACTATCTCCGGACGCCGAAGACGTCTGCGCGGAAGCACCGCTCATGCCCGCTCCAGCCGCCGGCGCCGCACCGGTGCCGGATGCGCCGCCATAGCCGCCGGCGCCGGTGGTGTTGTAGCCGGAAGATGCGCCGCCACTGAAGCTTGCTGCGCCCCCGCCATAGCTCGATGTACCGCTGCCGTAATTCGTGGCGCCGCTGCGGTAGTTCGATGCGCCGCTGCCGTTATTCGTCGTCCCCGCAGCGTAACTGGAAGAAGCACCAGCGCCGTAACTAGACGAAGCGCCGGCGCCGTAGCCTGTCGCCGGGGCCCTCGTATTGTACGCGGGGGTCGTGCCCGCGCCGTAGCCCGGGGCGCTGCCAGCGCCGTAGCTCGGCGTCGTACTGCTGCCGTAGCCCGGTGTCGCGGACGCGCCGTAGCCCGAGGTAGCGCCGCTGCCGTAGCCCGGCGTCGTCGAGCTGCCGTAGCCTGGCGTCGTCGAACCGCCGTAGCCTGGCGTCGCGGTTGCGCCATAACCTGGAGTCGATCCGCCGTAGGCCCCGGTGGGAGTCGCCGTTGTGCGGCCCGCGCCGTAACCGCCAGGCGATGTTCCATAACCGCCAGGCGAAGTTCCATAACCGCCAGGCGATGTTCCGTAACCGCTTGGCGTTGTTCCGTAACCGCTCGGCGTGGCGGCGCCGGGCACTGGGCAACTGGTGCCCGTACACGGCTGATTGCCGGCGGCCGTGGTCGCACTCGCGCCGGCATACGGCGTCGCTGTGCTGGGATAGGCGGTGGCCCCCGAGGCATACGGATTAGTGGCCACGGACACGCCGCTACCGTTGTTGTATTGCGATCCGCCGTACGGGCTGGCCTGCGTGCCGTAGGACGTGCTCCCGTACGGGCTGGCGGCCGCGCTGTTATAGCTGCTGCCAGTGCTGCCAGCATACGGGGACGCGGCCGCAGTCGAGCCATAGGGGCTTGTCGCCACGCCGGAAGCGCCGTTGGCATAGGGACTAGGAGCGGTGTCGTAGCCCGAAGGCGAGCGGGACGGGTTCGAGTACGGCGAGTACGGGTTCGCCGTCAGACTGGGGTTGTAACTGCCGGACCCAGAGGGTGCCCCGCTGTAGCCGTAGCCGTTGTAGCCGTTATAGCTGCCGCTTGAACTTCCGGCCAGCGTCGAGGGCCGTTGGGGCGAGGTCGATGTCGTCGTGGTCGAAGGCGTGGTGGCGTCCGTGTGGAACGGATTGTACCACTTGGGCGTCCATTGTGTGTTGCTTTGGCAGCCGGCAATCGCCGCTACCGACAAGAGAGCCAACGCGTGGCGGGCAAACGAGCTACGCATGTTCTGGTGTCCTGTGGTTGTCTATGCCCGATGGAGAAGCGCTTCGGTTGTTGCGGGTCTTCCGCGCTTCGTTGTGCTGTCGAGCATAAAAAGGGACCGCAAAGCACGGCCGCTTGAAAAGGCCGCAACTTCACGTGTCTTCATTTCGCGTCTGATCCTCAGTCCTTGAGGATGGCGGTGCCTAAACGTTGACACCTCCATGCTACTACATCGAGCTTTAGCGATTGTCGGGTTAATTCCTTTTTTGAGGAATCTGCGCTTTTTTATCGCCTATGCCCTTTGCGATGGCAAATTCGGGCGGATTATAACTGCCGCTTTCGGTGGGTCAATGTCAATGTTAGGAAAATGCTGTGGAAAATGGGGGAGAAGGGAAGGCTTGGTCGGAGTGGCAGGTCCATTCTGTCGGACATGCACAGCCGCCATGTTTCTGCCCGTTGATTTTTCTGTCGGCGACTCCGACCTCTGTGATCTCTGACCACTGGTGCATATCGCGGCGTACCTGGCTTGGGTTTTTTTCTTCGGGCTTCAATCATCAAAAAGTCCCTTGCTTTTCGCGGTCTTCTTGTCCAGAAAGGACCCAGGTGGCATCCAGAAAGGCTTCAGGACGAAGCAATCGCGATCCAGGACCGATCCCGGCCGGCTCCGGGAATCCGTCTCTTGGGTGTGATATGCACCACTTCATATTCCTTTCTCCCGTTTTCCTTTCTTATCACCTGTTGCCGAATTATCCGTGTCGGGCGAGCCGATCCGGGCCCTCACCCCCCTCGCGGCTATCGGAATGCAACAGATTGCAACAGATTGCAACACTTTTTGCGTTGTATCCTGCTTCGCCTTTCATTTTTCTGTCCCAGCTTTTTCTGTCGAAACATCCCGCTTCCCGACCACCGGCCTCTTGTGCATCTCGCAGTGTTTCGCAGCCCAGTTTTTTCTTCGCGTCTCGAAGATCGATAATTATCCATGTTTTCGGCCTTTTTCCAACTCACAATCCGCTCAGGACTGGCTCAGAACCAGCTCACAACCCACTCAGGAACGGCTCACAACCGGCTCAGACCTCGCTCAGGAAACCCCGCCTTCGGGTGTTTCATGCACCAGCGCAGTAGGTCCGTTCTGCCGGAATGGACTAATGCGGCCGGCAACTTCGCGGTAAACAATCGCCGCGTTTGTGCCCGTTGCATTCTCGCGCCGCCGGCGTGGTAGCCATCATCTCTCATCCTTCCTCGGCGGTCTGGCTTCTAACTCCTATCTTCCGACTCCCGGCTTCTTTCCGGCCGGCCATCATACCGCATTTCTTATCTATTGTCAACAGGTCTTGATATATGTCGTTCATCCGCCGCCATAAACCCTTGCGCCGCAACACTTTAGCTCTCTTGACATTTGTTTGCGGCGGCACAAGGGGGAAGCGTCCGCGGCGGCCGATTGGCCGCCGTAAACCATTGCGGGCAAACGACTTGGAAAGATCGGCCCCCGGCGCCGCTTTTGGGGCCAAAACAACGAACTTGATTGATTAGCCCCGGACCGCGATGCCAAACCGTCGCTTCGCAGCCAGTCGCGTCCGCACCGGCTTTGCGAAGACGCGCCGGCGTATCACCCATCCGACTCGAAATGAAGGTCGCTAACTTACGGAGGGTACGCACCGCCACCGCAAGTTGCCCACTGCCCGGAATGGCGTAAGGGCGTCGTCCTGCCGAGCGAGAGAACAGTCGACCGCCATGCGGTCCGCGATCAGGTCGCTTGACAATGTCGTTGTTAATGCTGGCGTGCGGCCGATGGCATCAAGAAATGGTCAAGGCCGCCGGGCTGGCTGCCCGGCGGCCTCTGGCCAAATCCCGGATGTGGGGTCCTGGGGTCCGCACTCCTCACACTCAAACCAATCACTTGACCCAAAGGGTGGTGCGGTACCTGACCCCGTTACGTGTGAACCCATAGTCGGAAACGCGCGTGTAGCCAAGTGCAATGAGGTCGCTGTCCTTTTGCCGCCAGTCGGGAATTGTAAGCGTGCGCAGTTCCCAAACCGTGCCATCCTGAGGTATGAACGTGAGATCATACGAAAGGGCGCCATTGTTGACTCTCGGGACGGCGCAGGACGGCCGGCACCCGTTGTTGGTGAAGTCGTTGAGGACGTTCACGACTTCGCCCTCGGGAACCATAGTCCTGGTAATGTCTTGGGCGCCTGCCAGTTCCGTTACAACCAAGCCGGAACCGAGAAACATTGCGATCAGCAGTAATTTGCGCATGCGAATCTCCTTGGAATAAAGGGGTGAGGTAACTGGGCTTTTACATGTGAGGCCGACCGCCTCTAACCTGAATATGGTAAAACTCCCAGCACTTGCGACAGGCGAAACGCGGATTCCTCGAATTCTTTCCAAGCGGTGCTACCCCTGCCGCCCTCACCCCCCCCAGTTCGGCCCCCGGCCGGCGCACTCCGACAATACTGAATGAACCCCCGGCCGAGATGGACGGGGGTTCTATCGAAGCGGGTTCTTGATGTCGGGCCATCGCGACGCGCCGGCGGCTGCGCGCCGCCACCAGTTTACCGTCGCCGACCCTTCGTTAGTCAGCCGCCGCTGTAAATTCGCGTGGCATCGACTCTCCACGCGCCGTTAACGAAGGAGCCGACTTGGCCGATCGACTTGGAACTTGATGCAACGCCATTGCCAAATACGATGTCGGTTTTCCAGTCCCCGGCGATGTTGATATCCCGGTTGTTCAAGGCCAGAAAGGTCTGCTTGTTGCGAGCAATCCTCCAGGAAGAGAATATCCGGCCCGGCGATTGAGGATGGTACAAGCGAATCGTCACATCGCCCGAGTAATTATTGTTGATAAGCAAGCGGCCAACGGACGGGTGACCGCCCGCGGAACTAGGCGGGCTGCTGCTCGAAGCGGAACCACCGCTGGCAACTGGAACGAGCTTGTACCGCAGATAGAACTGGTTCCAATTGGGCAAGGGCACCTTCTTCTCGACCCTGGCCGTATAGACTTCGGGAACGTAAGTCCAAGTGCCGAACGGACCGTTGACTCTCCGCTGACGCGTTCGCGGTTCGTCGTAGACAATTCGCTGCCAACGGTTGTAAGTGGCAAAGCCGGCTTCGAGTCGCAGACCCTTGTACTGAATGACCGTTTTCTGCTTGAGCGACTGAACGATCCACCGCTGCAGGTCGGACATCGCGACATCCGACAGATTGCGCTGAATCTTGGTCAGATTATCGTTCATTTCATCGCCAAACCATTGCAAGAACGGTTCTGGGCTGTCTGAAGCGATGGACTCGGCGATCGACGCGGTCCCTTGGGCCCAGTCGCCTTCCGTAAAGTTCTTTCCCCAGACTACGCTCCAACCATTTTCCAGCTTCGACCGCACTTCGTTGCGATTGCTGTCTTCCGCATGGACGGGAATCGAAAGCAAGCTGAACGGGACCACCAGCGTGAGGCAGCCTAGAAATAGCTTTGACGCGAGTTTCATGACATTCTCCTTGTATTTGAAAGTGTTGTATTCTGCTATCGCGACGAAGTTGCCGCGGCAGACTTTTCGAGTTACTTCAAGCCACCGTCTGTCACCCCGGGAATGGAGTACCAGACACCATCGTGCCCCGTTCGCCACAAGTACACTCCGTTGTTCGGGAGTTTCACCTCGATGTTTCGCGATGCATCGTACAGCAGAATCTCGCTGTCGGTTAGGGAAACCTCTTTGAAGTGATTGTTCCCTTCCACCCAATTCAGTCCGTCGGTTGTCTCAAAAGAACCACCATATTGACCGGACCGGTTGTAAGTGTATTGGCGCGAAGTCGTTGCCGGCGCGGCGCCATTATCAGGCGTCGACGCAGGCGCCGGCCCGTCGCCAGACGAACCGTTTGTGCTGTCACCATTTACCGGCGTCGGTATGGAGTTGTTGTCGTCGGGAACTGGAGTCGTGCCTTGCACCGGCGTGGTGTCGGGCGTGGTATCGGGAACTGGCGTGCCATCCTGAACGGGTGTGTCGGGGACGGGCACCGAGTCGGGAACAGGTTGAACAGGTGTCGTATCCGGGACCGGCGGCAGTTGGGGCGGTGGCGGTGGGGACGGCGGCAGTGGCGGGGGCGGGAGCGGTGGCAGCGGCGGGGGCGGTGACAGCGGCGGTGGGAGCACTGGAGGAAGCGGATTTACAATGTGTTTATCGAACGGCGGATACCGGAGCGGAGAGTTCCGAGCGCTGGGATACACCCAAAAAAAGTGTCCTGCCGCATCCAAGTGGCCGATGGCACGATTTACCACTTTGCCATTGGCATTGGTGACGGCGCCGTCAGGGCGAAACTGAATGAAGTAAAGCGGCTTAGGTGGCGCGGCGAGGGCCGTGCTACAAACGGCTAGTGCCAAGGTAAACAGAATCGAAGCAGACAACCGACGCATGGTAAAGCTCCTTTTCAAAGGGGTTTTTCACTGACGCAAGGCGACGTGCATTGCGTTCCTACTTAGATATGGCAATGGCAGTCGAACCTGCGACAGCCGCCGGCAAGTTTTGCGGAAATCGCAGTGAAGGGCCAAAGTCAGGGCCATTGCCCGAAGTGATGACCTCCGAGCTTTGAGACGCTGAAGTCAATCTAAGGAGTCGCCGGCGCCCACGATCTACTGCTTTTTTGTCGTGCCGGGAATTGAGTCGAGGAGCTTTTGGAATTCGGGCATCTGGCGGAGCCGGACGAGGTCGTCGTCGTCGCTCTCAAAATCCTTTCGTTCGTGGTATCCGGCGACGATCGCGGCTTTCAATGTGTCCAGCGCAAGCCGGACGTATTTATTCCGCAGTTCCGCGTCCTTTCCCGAAAGCTCACGGGCTTTTGTGTTGGGGACGAAGGTTCCGCCGACCGGTGGCGTTTTCAGGGCCCAAACGTAGAGCGCACATGCGCACGCGACAAGGAAAAGTTGCTCTGCGTGCATGTCCAACACTCGCGAGTAGCCGGTCTGCGGCACGGGCCGTCGCCGCGAAATAGGGAAACGAGGATTTGATGGCAGCCGGTTGTAGCAGCGATGGTGATGAATCACCAGGCAAGCCGGTGGCATTCAAGCGGGAGGCATTCGTTCAAGGGTCGAAGTTGCTGTCCCTAACGTTACGTCTGGCTGGCTTCACTTATGGTCCGGCTTGGACGCTGGTTTGGCCTTTTCGGGCGGATGGTCGGCGGCCTTCTTGAGTTTCGCCTCGCATTCGGAGATGGCCTGTTTGAGTTTCGTAAATTCGGCGCTCTTTTCGGTCATCTGACCGCGCTGGATCATAGCTTCGCCCTGCTGGCGGGCGCGACTGAGCCAATGCTGCGCGTCGACGTAACTCGACCGCTCTGATACTGCTTCGCCAATGTTGAAATAGCTTTCCATAAGGTCGCGTGCGGCCTCCGCGTCCTCGGGCTTGGCTTCGGCGCGGCGGCGGGCGAGTTCCAAGGCTTGCTCGAGGTATTTTCGCCCCGGCAAAGTCGCCGAACTCGTCCGCCACAACACCCAGCTTTTGGTACGCAATGTAAACGTCGCGGGCGGCCTCCGGGTCGTTCGGATGGGCTGCCGCACGGCGGCGGGAGTGTTCCAAGAATTGTTCGCTGTATTTTCGCGCCCGGCGGCATCGCCCATTTGGAGTGTCGCGTCGCTCATCCCTGCGTATGCAACGGAAACGTCGCGGGCCGCCTGCGGGTTTTCGGGATTGGCTTCGGCGAGTCGACGGGAGATTTGCAAGGTATGCTCGTAGCATTTCCGCGCCCCGCCGGCGTCACCCATTTGGAGCTTCGCGTGGCCCAGTTTTTCGTACGCGATGGACAGGTCGCGTGCCGCCTCCGAGTTCGTCGGATAGGCTTCAGCGAGATGTTGGGCGATTTCCAAGAATTGCTCGTAGTATTTTCGCGCCCCGCCGGCGTCACCGATTCGGAGCGTTACGTCACCAAGCTTTTCGTATGAACTGGAAAGCGCGCGGGCGGAGTCTGCGTCGTTCGGATCGGCCGTGGCAAGGCGGCGGCAGATTTCCAATTCTTGTCCGAAGTATTTCCGCGCCTCGCCTGTGTCGCCCATTCGGAGCGTCACGTTGCCCAACTTTCGATACGAAATGGAAAGTCCGCGGGCGGCCCGGGCATCCCCCGGATCAGCATCGGAGAGGCGGCGCGAGATTTCCAAGGCTTGCTCGAAGTATTTCCGCGCCCCGGCGGCGTCGTCCATTCGGAGCGATACGTCGCCCAGCTTTTCGTAAGAAATGAAGAGGTTCCGGTCGGCCTCCGCGTCCTTCTGGTCGACCGCGACCCGGCGCGCGATTTCCAAGGTTTGCTCGTAGTATTTCCGCGCCCGGCGACGTCATCCATTCGGAGCGTTACGTCACCCAGCTTGCTTAACGCTACGCAAAGCCCGCGGGTGGCCTGGGCGTCCTTAGGGTTGACAACGCAGAGGCGGTGATCGATTTCCATACTCTGTTGGAAGTATTTCCGCGCCGGCGGCGTCGCCCATTTGGAGCGTTACGTTGCCCAGCCTTTCGTATGACCTGGATAGGTCGTGAGCGGCCTCCGAGCTCTTCGGATTGTCTGAGGAGAGGCGGAGCAAGATTTTCAAGACTTGCTCGTAGTATTTCCTCGCTCCGCCGGCATCGCCCGTTTGGAGGGTCGCGTCGCCCAGCCTTTCGCATGAAATGGAAAGGTCGCGTGCGGCCTCCGCGTCGTCCGGTTCGGCTGAGGAAAGGCGATTCGCGATTGCGAATGCCCGCCGAAAGGCCTCTTCAGCCTTTTGCGTGCCGTGCAATCCGCCCTCGTCGCCCACGCGCAACAAGAGGTCGCCGATTGCGACAAGCGCGGCCGCGGAATCGCGATCGACCACCGCGTCGTGCTCGGCGTCGCCGTTGGCCAGGTCCTGGAGGCCGGACATGGCGGTTGCCAGGAGCCCGCGACGGACCTCGTGCGCGGCGGGCACGCCTTCCAGCTTACGCTGGATATTGAAGATGACCGTCTCCAGAGTTCCCAACGCCAACGTGTAGTTTTTCTGAGCCAACTGGGCGGCGCCGTTTTTCCCTCTCGGCCGCGGCCTCAGCGCGGCCGAAGTTGGCGACCGCTTCCTTCCTTGCTGCCTCAGCATTCAACTTCTGCCGATCCGTTTCCGCCTGCTTCTGCCCCAGCAGCACCAGCGCAATCGACGTTCCCACGACCGCGGTCACGAGCAGCGCCGCGGTCGCCGCCGCCGCCACTCGGTGCCGGCGGACCGGCGCGGGACGCGCGCGCCAAGAACGGATCGCGAAATGCCGAAACCGGCTCGTCGGCCAGCCAACGCTCGATGTCGTCTGCCAGCGCGCGGGCGGAGGTGTAGCGTTCAGAGGGCTTCAATGCCATCGCCTTCAGGCAGATCGCCTCCAGCGCGGCTGGAATCGTGCCGTCGAGCTGGCGCGGCTGCGGGAAGTCGCCCTGCTTCACCTTGTGCAACATGTCGCTGGCGCTTGCCTCCTGAAAAGGCGGGCGATTGGTGAGCAAATAGTAGAGCGTGGCCCCCAAGCTGTATACGTCGCTGGCCGGAGCGAGCAGGTCAAGACGGCCGGCCGCCTGCTCGGGACTCATGAAGGCCGGCGTGCCTATCGCGGCGCCCATCTGCGTTTCAGCCGAACCGCTGCCGGACAACGGAACAATCGGGCCTTCGGACAATTCCGACGATTCCGCTCGCGACATGACCTTGGAAAGTCCCCAATCGACGACCAGCGTCTCGCCGTATTTGCCCAGCATCACATTGCCGGGCTTGAGGTCGCGGTGCAGCACGCCGCGATGATGGGCATACTCGACCGCGTTGCAGACGTCCACGAAACGGCGGAGCAGCTTGCGGAATTCGACGCCCGCAAGGTATCCGGCACACCCCGCGCCTGGCTTGGAGCAGGAGTCGTGGTAACGGCCGGCGGCGTCTTTGAGGTTGTCACCGCGGATGAAACGCATGACGTAGAACGGCCGGCCGTCGGCGAATTGCCCGAGCCCGTAGACGGGAATAATGTTAGGATGCTCCAGGCCGCCGGTGACCTCGGCCTCCAGCAGAAAACGGCCGCGGCTGTCCGCGCGATCCGCGAAGCGCTGCTTGATTTCCTTCAGCGCCACCTCGCGACCGAGCTCCTCGTCGCGGGCGATCGATACGATGCCAAGTCCGCCCTCGGCGTGCGGGCGAAGGATGTGGAACCGTGTGCCGGCCGAAGTTTCCGAACCGACGCTCTGCGGCATCGTTTTCCAGGGATCGTTCGCCGCGCGGCCGCGGAGACGCGCTCCAGCGAGGCGTGGACGTCGGCATCGGCGATGCTCCGCAGATCACCCACCGCGTCGCTGAGGCTGCTAACCGCCGCCAGGCTCTGCTGCGGATCGTTGTTGTGCTGTCGGATGTGAGCATCGACCAAGGGCGCAAGCAAGTCGTAATTGGCCTGCGGCATTGCCTGTTGCTCCACTAAGATCTGACCCAACGATTTCTCCTTTGCCAGAACCCAGGCGTTCATCGCCGCCACGAGGGCGTCGCGAGTTATGAAATCCATCTGCAAGGCGAGGATTCCGAACAGCAAGTTTCGATCACCGCTTGCCGTCCTGTTGTGGTTGGTGGGCGGCGCATCAGAGACATTGGCGATCTCGAACGCCCGGTCGATCTCTTCGGCAAACGCTGGAAATCGGGAGATGTACTCGGCCTTTTGGGGAGTCTCCCGAGCAGCTTTCCGCAACTGGAGTTCTACTGACAGTAGTTCGCAAAGGAGGACGTTGCGGCCGTCTTCAGGCGACGATTGCAACAGGTCTTCGATTCGCGGTCGGTCCCCCGCTTTCCATGCCGCCTCAAATGCGTCGCAAGCGCGATCCAAACGGGCTGCCAAATCGGAAGGAATCTGATCGCTGGTATTGTCTTCATTGTGAGACATATCGACACCAAAGCGGAATATCGTTGGAAGCAGAACCGGAGAGCTGCGTCAGGGTCGCGCCGCCGACGCTAATCCGGAGCTGCGTTGGACCATTTATTGCGGATTCGCTCCAGCTTCCGTTCGACGCTTCGCCGAACGCAGCCAAGTTTGTCGGCGATTTCCTGCGTAGTATAGCCTTCCAGTGTCAAGGCCGCGACTTGGCAAAGACTTTCGTCGCCAAGCTCCGCCAATCTCCGGCGGCATTCTTCGGCAAACATGACAACTAAATCGGGACTAGGCTCCTTGCCGAGCACCACGGCGATACCTTCCGCATCGTCCTGGTTTGCCCCGTGGCCCGCGCGCTGAAAGACTGATTCGCCCGCCACGTTACCGCCGCCCCGTTTGCCGGCCATGTGCCGGCGGCGGTGGGCGAATGCCTTTCGCGCAGTGATGGTCAGCAGGAGCTTCCAGAGGTCGTCGCGATTGGCCACGCTGGGGAATCGTCGATCCTGCATCCCCTGGAAAAAGCTGTTCATGGCGCCGAGTGCCACGTCTTCTTCGTCGTCCGAACGGCGCGGCATCCCTTCCAGCTTCCGCCGCGCGAAGTGGACCAGCTTGGAGAAGTACTGCTCCCAAACGACATCCGGGCCGTGCGGGTTGCCTGCCGCCAGCCGTGTGATCCAAATCGTAACCTCTTCAGGAAAAGCCATACAGTTTAACCGATGGATTGAAGGATTACACTTTCCTACTTCGCCACCGATCATAGCCAGGGTATATGCGTGCTGCAAGCCGGGGCACAACGAAACCAAGATTCGATCAGGCGGACGCCACTGGTTGCGCAAAAATGTGGTTGGAAGTGAACCTTTCGGCGACAATGGGGGAACCACGGGTACGTAGGACATGCAGGCGGACGAAGAACGCAACTTGATTTGTCGCAGCCAGGCTGGGGAGGTTGCTGCTTTCCAGCATCTGGCGAACGAACATGCTGCGCGCTTGTGGCGATGCGCGTTTGCCTTGTGCAAGGATAGCCACTGGGTCGAGGATCTCGCACAGGAAACCCTGATCGAGGCGTGGCGCTCGCTGGCGCGGTTCGACGCCGGCCGCTGCCGGTTTTCTACGTGGCTGTACGGGATATTGCGGCATCGGTTCCTTAAAGGAAGGCGCGCG
Organism: uncultured Planctomycetia bacterium; assembly: GCA_963780045.1. Taxonomy (GTDB): domain Bacteria; phylum Planctomycetota; class Planctomycetia; order Pirellulales; family Thermoguttaceae; genus JANXQG01. The sequence goes on from CAVZZZ010000001.1 coordinate 2,281,395, forward strand.
AATGCCACCAGGTTGTTGGCATCGGAAGTCCTGGCTCGCCGAGCGTCCGAGGCCTCGCTGCCCGATCGCTCGGCGGAAATGTCGGAGGATGCCCGGCGGGTCCGTTGCGCTGTGGACGAGTTGCCCGAAGAGCATCGACTTGTCGTTGAGCTTCGTTTCTTTGCGGGGGCGGCGCTGGAGGAGATCGCGGCGACGCTCGGCTGTCCGCTGGGCACGGTGAAATCGCGATTGCACCACGCGCTGGAAAAACTGCGGCGAATGAACCTTGCGGTGAACCTTTTTGCTTCCTCAAGGGAATCACGGGAGAGAACACCATGAACGATCTGTATCATGCCTGCGAATCGTGGTCCGAACGGATCAGCCTGTCGGCCGCCGGTTGCCTGGCCGCCGATGAAGAAGCGGAGCTGCGCCGACACCTGGCGGCGTGTTCCGACTGCCGCGAGCACTTTCGGCAGCTCGCGGGACTGTGCGGCGCGCTTGCTGAATTGCGCGCGCCGCGCTTGGCGAGGAGGATTTGGTTGTTCAGCGGGCCATGTCGGCTATCGCGCCGATGAAGCAGTTGCACCGGGGCGGCCCGCGGGCATGGCTTTGGGCCGCGGCGGCAGCGCTGGCGGCGAGCCTGGTTCTGGCGATGGCGCTGCGGTGGAGCGGAGTCACGCAGCCGCGGCAGACAGTGGACAAACGAAGCGTCGCGCGATCGCGGGATGCCGCGCCGAAAGTCGATGCGCCTCGCATTCTCGCGGCAGTCGGGCCGCCCACTCTGCTGGACTATGATGGCGCGATTGCCCAATCGAACAATGCGCCCGAGCGGCTCTTGTCGAACGACGCCCAGCGCATCGGTGTTCTCTTTGACCGTACCCGTACCGTTTCCATTACCAAGGAGTTGGAGTCATTACAATGAAGTTGAATCTGATTGTGCTCGTGTTGTGTGCGTGTTGGGATGTTGCGGCCTCGGCCGGTCCGGAATCGCCGATCAACGGTCGGGTCGCGGCCGTCAATGCCGCGCCGATCTATTGGCAGGCGTTCGCGGCCATGCCGACGTTTACGGCCGACGAGCAGAAGCGTATTGACGATGCGTCGCGCAGCGGCCGCGAGGTCAGCGATGGAGTTTCCCCACTGATGGATCGCTGCGCGGAAGCTTTGAAGCAGATGCACCGGGCCAGTCGCGCCGCGCGTGCGACTGGGAGCCCGATTACGACGAGGGACCGAATCTGCTGCTGCCGCATCTGGGCAAGGGTCGCCAATTGGCCCGCGTCGCGCTTTTGCGGGCGAGGCTGCGGCTGCAAAAAGGCAATGCCGGCGGGGCGGTGGACGACGGGCTGGCGACGTTGCGCATGGCCCGTCACCTGGCGAACACTCCGCACTTGATCTCGCTGCTTGTCGGCGACGCGGTGGAGCGGGATTGCATTGCATTGTTGGCTGAGAGTCTTCCGGCGCTTGACCATGCGGCACTCGATCGACTCGCTGAAGCATTGACCCTCCTGCCTGCCGTGCCATCGCTTGCGGACCGCATCGGCGCGGAACGAGCCGCCAAACTGGAGTGGCTCGATCTTGCCACACAGTCGCAAGATTCCAACGGCAATGCCAAGGTCGGCGGGCCTCTGCGAGTGTTTCTTAACAGCGACAACGAAGTGGCCAAACAGTTGAAGGCCCAGTTCGAGTCCCTCAAGACGGATGAACTGAAAGCCGCAGTCGCACGCTTTGGGAAAGACTGCGCCGAATTGCAGAGCATCATTGACTTGCCGACTTACGGGGAAAGGCGGGAAGAGGCCGGCCGTTTCTTGGATGAACTGTCGAAGAGCGCCGCGGGCAAGACGCCAGCCGATCGAGAGCGCATATTCTCGACTTGGATGCTTCCGGTTTACCGGCGAATGATCGACGTGGACGAGCAATCCAGTGTGCGGCTGGAGCTGATGTCGCTCGCAGTACACGTGCAAACCCAAGGACCAGACCGCATCAAGAGCGCGATGCAACTGGACAAGGACAAGCTTGACTACCGCCGCACCGCAAAGGGATTCGAGCTGCGCTACAACCTCGCGCCGGGCGTCAAGGCGGAAGTACTCACCGTCGGCCCGGCGGAGAAGTAAAGGTCGTCAACTTCAATTCCCATCGCTGACGCCCCATTTGTCGCCATTGAGCACGCATCGCTCGACCAATGTTGCAAGTTTGCATTCAGGTCCGCATTTCGCTGCAAGCGTGTCGGCCACCTCGAGTCCTCGCAGACACTGACGGAAAGTTATAGAAATTCGGCTCAATCGTCGAGTCGCTAGGCCCACGGAGATTCAGTTCTGACCTTTATGGTTTCTCACTTACTTTCAAATACAATTGCTCCCGGCCGTAATAGCCGCTGTTGTAGAAGAGCGCGGCGCGCCCGTCGGGCAAGATGTGGATGAACTGCCGCCAGAGATTGTAGCCTTCGCCCGCGTCCAGGGCAGACTTGGGAATGTCCTTTACCCACTCGATCGGCTGCGGCGAAATGCCAGCCCGTTACGGGCCATTGCTCGTCGCACCAGGCAAAGCCTGCCTGGCTCGGCGGCGGCTCTTCGGTCCAGACGGCGCTTTTGCCGGGATCGACCGCCGTGGGAGAGGCGTTCACGACGGCCACCCACCGGTGCTCGTGACCGCGCAAGAGCTGCAACCCGCCGACCCAGCCCGCGGCCCAGTGGCCGGACTGTTGGTACGGCTGGAGAATCACGCCGCGCTTGGTGGCCACTTTTTCGTCCAGCTTCTGCGTCGCGACCGCCTGTGCGGAGCCAAAGCGGCTGATCTTCCGCGGTTGCGCTTGGCGCGGGTAGCCCATGTAGAAATAGAGAAACTCCTTCCGCCGCGGGAAATAGTAGCCGGAGACCGCGTCGGTGTGCTTGCCGTCGAAATCGCCCGCTGCGCCGGTTGGGATGATCGCCTGCGGCTCGAAGGTCCACGGCCCGGCGAGTTTTCCCGACCAGGCACGCTGGATTCGCTTGTGGCCGTCCTTGAAGCTCACCACGAGCAGGCAATAGCGGTCGTCAATCTTGGCCGCTTGATTCGGATGGTCCGGGTCCATCACGATGAACGGCTTGTGGAAACCACCTACCGCCCGCGGGTTTGCGACCGGCAAGGGACCTTCGAGCTTCCATTGTCCGGATACGATATCACGACTGGTGCAGACTGCCTGGCGCTTCCGCCAGGATCGTAGAAAAGGACCATTCGCCAACCGTGGATCGCTGCATCCCAAACGATACACGGGTCGCCGCTGACGCCCCTATTAGCCCGCTGCCGCTTGAGCACCAAGCCGCGCCGCGTCCAGGAGTTGGGGATTGCGAAACCTTGGTCTTTCGCCGACGACTTAGGGCACATGACGTCCGCGGTGGGAAGCGCCGTTTGGCCGCTGGCCAACGGCACGGAAGCAAACGCCGACACCACGGCAAGACCGTGGACAAAGCTCTTCAAGACGGCCGTTCTTTCATTAGGGCGGTTACGGGCATGGCGCGGCGGTCCATCGGCGTCAAGCCGGTTGTTTCAGTGCCTCAACGACCTTTTCCGCCAGATCCTCGATGCGGCAGTCGGTCGAAGGCATCTTGATGATCGTCGAACAGGCGCCGACGCTCATGACGTTGATGCCGTGAATGTCGCCGTCGCGGAAGTCGGTGCGGACGCCGATGATCGGCTTGCTGATCGCCCGAGCGTAGCCAATCTCGACGCACGTGCCGGAATCGGAATCGGGACCGTCCAGGATCGCCACTACCGCGTCGCAGCGGTCGATGGCTTCGATCAGCACGCGGTAGAGCTGCTCGACGAAGTCGGGTTTGCCTTGCAAATCGTGGTCGCAATCTTGCGGAAAGAAGATCCCCAGCTCCGGCATCCGCCGGCGGATTTCCGCGGAAAGGTCTTCGTTGAAGCGCCGCTCAGCGAGCGTGAAGAGCGGGCCGGCAAAGTAGATGTTCATAGGCAGGGAGCGGGAAGTTCGAAGGGTGGAACGAGATTCGTACCCGCGCAGCGGGTCGGCTTACCGCCAAAGGGAGCCGATAACAAGCATTGCGCTCGCTTCAGGCTCGTTTCCCCCACTACGGCAAAAAGCTTACGGACTAAAGCTTACACCGCCGCCGGGCGAGTGTCAACAGGCCCACCAACCATACGAGCATGGCGCCGGCCGCGCCGGCAAGCAAGGCTAGTGTGCCCGGCTCCGGAACAGCCGCGGTTGTGGCTGCGACTGCGGCGGGGGCTTCGGCCGGCATCAGCGGCGCAAAGTACGAGGGATTGCCCACGATGAGCGTGCCGCCGTTGGGCAATACATAGGGGTCCAAGATGCTGAGTTTTCCGTGCAAAACGGTGGTTTCACCGCGGTAGGAGTCGGTGCCGGAGAGGACCAACGTGCCGGAGCCGGTCTTCGTCAGGGCAGTCGTGCCCGAACCGTCGAGGATCGTGCCGCTAAACGAGGTGGTAGTATTCAGGCCGCCAAGCGTAAGCGTGGCCAAAGAGCCGGTATCTTCGTTCGTCACCGTTCCACCGCTGCCGGAGAGCGCGCCCAGGGCGATCTCGCCTGAACTGGCCGCCAGAAGTCCGCCGCCCAGCATCACCGTGCCGTTCACCGCGCCGAAAACGCCCAGCGTTGTGCCGATATTGACCTGAACGCTGCCGCCGCTGATTGTGCCGTCAACGTCCAGCGTGCCGCCGGAGATTACGGTCGTGCCCGTATAACTGTTGGACGCGGCGAGCACCAGGGCGCCGGTGCCGATCTTCTGAAAGCCTCCGGGCCCGCTAAGCGGGCCGGCGAGAGTCAAGGTATAGCCCTGCGTGTTGAAAACGCTGCCGCTGCCGGCGGCGGCAAGCGCGATCGGAACGTTGGTGGAAAAACTCGCGCCGGGCGTGAAGATCCCGCCGGTGAAATTGAATGCGGACGCGCCGGCGCCTTCAATCAGGCCGTTCAATTCGAGCAAACCGCCGGCAAGATTGTAGGCGCCGGCGGCCCCGGCGATGGTGGCCAAGGAGAGAGTCGAGACGGAATTGGTCCCGCCCGACTGTGCGATGGTTCCGCTGCCGGCATAAGCCACAGTCTCGTATTGCGCCGTCAGCAGTCCGCCGCCAAGAGAGTAGGTACCGGCGCCGCCGGCAGAGTTGCCCACGGTTACGAACAGCGAGACGGAGTCGGTGCCGCCGGTCTGCGTGATGGTCCCGGCGCCGACCACGCCAGCAAAAAGCGACGTTGGCGACAACAGGCCGCCGTTAAGCTTGTACGTCCCAACGTCGGTCGGATTATAGCCGAGGTAAAGGCCGCTGGAGAGCGAGTTCGTGCCGCCGGATTGCGTGAACATTCCTGTGCCAGAGGAGCCGACGTAGTGGCTTGCCGCCAATAGCGAGCCGCCGGTGATGCCGGAACCGGGGTCATTTGTAATGAGCGCGTTGCTGCCCAGATTGACGACTCCGGCGGCCGCAATGGTGAGGCGCGTGGCGGCGGGCAGCGCGTAAGCCGAGGCCCCGACAAGCGTACCGGCGCTGACGGTCGTGCCGCCGGAGTAGCTATTCGACCCGGCGAGAACGAGCATACCGCCCGTGCCGGCCATCGTCAACGAATAGCCGCTGCCGTTGTCCATGATGCTGCTGGCCGCGCCGAAGGTGAGCGTCCAGGGGTTTGCACCGCTGGTCGTCACGAGGAGGTTGTCCGCCAAGGTGACCGGGGCGTTGATCTGCTGCGAGCCGCCGGTCACGGTGATCGTCGCCCCGTTGCCGGAGTTGTTAAACGTCAAAGTGTTCGTCCCGCTGCCGCTGATCGTATAACCTGTCGTGGAGCTGGCTGAATTGCCCAGCACAAGCGTGCCGAGAGTTACCGGGACGTTCAGAGTAATGGTCAGTTGCGATGTTGTGGCAGCGTTGATAACCGCCGATCCGCCGGTCGAATTCGGCACGGCGAAGGTCCAATTGGCCGACGAGCTCCAGTTGCCGCTGCTGGCACTTGCCCAATGGTAGGAAGTGGCGACGGCCACGACTCCCCAGTTGGCTAGATCGGGCACCAACTGGTTGGCGATTGGCGAGCCGAGTCCGGTAGCGAGGTCGTAGCCCGGTCCGGCGGAATAGCTCGAATTGCCGTTGGGGCTGATGTTGCCCGACTTGATGTCATTGAAGTCGCCGGTGAGACTATAGAGCGCCGGCAGCGTTTGTCCGGGACCGTCCAGGGTGCCGTTGCCTGCGTTGGAACGGATCTCGTCGGCATCGGCGACCAGGCCGGCAAACAGCGGCGAGGCCAGGCTCGTACCGCCCACGTACGTGGACCAACCGCCGTTGGCGGGATCGTAGGTATAGACGCCCGTAACGGGATCGGCGACCATCGAGACGTCAGGAACGGCGCGGGAAGTAGTCGTTGCAAGGATGTTGCCCGGATGTGCCGTTCCATAGCTGGTTTGATAACTCGGCTTCGCTTGCACCGTGCTGGTCCCGCCGCCGCCGCCCCATTGCTGCGAGGAGTTCCAACTCCAGGCAGTCTCCGAGCTGTACGAATTGTTGGTCTTCAGATAGAGGCTCGTACCGCCGAGTCCAACGACGTTGGGCGAAGTGGCGGGAAATCCATTGGAGTTTCCCGGACTTTCATTGATGTCGCCTTCGTCGCCCGCCGATGCGCAAAACGTAATTCCGTTGGTCGTGCTGGCCGTGAGCCGGCTGGCGGGCGTCGTGAACATGGAGTTCGAGGAAAGATCGTTGCTCGATTCAGGTCCCGACCAGCTCATGGTAACGACTGAGACGGCCGGATTGCTCCTGGCGGCATTGACCGCGGCATAAAGATCGCTGTCGGAGGCGGAATTGGCCTCGTAAAGAATGACGTTGGCCTGGGGCGCCATCGCATGGACGTACTCGATGTCCAACGCCTCCTCGCCGTTCCAACCTGAATTGGTTCTGGCGCTGACCGTCGTGCCGCCGCTTTCATTGAGCTGCGTGAAGATCGGTCCCGAGCCGGAAGAGCTCATCTGCGGCAGGGTCCAATCGCCATTGTATCCGGCGCTAAACGTGTTGAGCGCCGAGAGCGCGTTGTTGTAGTGGTAGGCGTCGATAATGGCGATCGTTTGCCCCGCGCCGTTGTTCGCTGTGCCCGCGCTGCCGAGACCGCCCATCAGCGTTCCAAGCCCGTAGGCCTGCTCGATCTGCGTCGGGTAGAACGAAGGCTGGCCGTTGGCGTCCGCCGGCGCGGGCGATCCTACGGGCGTCCGAAAAAGAATCGGCGTCGGCACGACTTGCGACCAGGCGGTCGAAGTCGCGGTCAGAAGGCAAAGTGCTGTCAGGGATTGCTTCAGATTCATGTGTTTCGGATTCGTCCACCGCGTGTTCCGCGCAGCATGGCGGCGATGCTGCCGTCCAAAAATGAGGTGGCGGGGCGTTGTTGCGGTGGCAAACGAAGTTGACTGGATGAGGCCGGCCAAAGGCGCGGCGACTTGTCGGCTTCTCGCCGGCCAATCGCACGCGCGGCGCCGTCGGGTGTTGGGACGCTTGCCCAGGACGCTACGAAAGTCGCCGGCCCAACTCCGCAATGTAAGACAAGAGGAAGTATAACAGCTTTTGGCCGAATGTGAAAAGCAGACCGAACCAGATGCGGCCGAAGGCCAGTTTGACCAAGAAAGCGAAGAAGCCCGCACCCTAGAGGCGAGCTTCTTCAAACTTCTGGATTTTCTGAGGGAGAGGCGGTACGCCGACCTCGGTTACCTGCTGCCCATGTTTTATTATCGAGCCAGCGGTTGAACCCGGTGTATCGGCCCTTCCTGCGGGCTGGCCAGCCACTTATACTCTATCCGGAGTCGTCCAAAATGACAAGCCCCCAAACGAAAGATTTTTTCATACGAACAATCCTTTCGCTGGAGTTATACGAATGGCTGCTTCAGCAGAAGCGTTCAAGCGAAAAAAAGTGACGTTGTCCTAGCCATTCAACGCTCCGTTGAGAATGCCCATATAGAAGAAAAACAGGCGGAAGATCAGAACGATAATCAGCGCGGCGACCATTGCCCAAATGGCAATGCCTGCGAGCATCGTCAGCGTAGCCATCGCCGAGCGGGCCTGCTCGCGGTACAGGTTGGAGACGTGGGCCATCGTTTCGACCAACGTGCCGCTCTGCTCGCCGACTTGGACGGAATCGAGAAAGTCATTCGGGAAACAGTTCGCCCGGCAGAATGCCTCGTAGATCGAGTCCCCAGCCGTAATGCTGGAATCAATCATATCCGCCCTGTCGATGTATCGGGCGTTGCGGGAACTCTTCAAGCTCAAACGCAGCGCCTTGCGAACCTCCATTCCGGCATTCATCGTCAGGTGCATCGACCAGGCGATTCGGGCCAGCGCCAAGGTCTGCAAGGCCGGTCCCAGCACCGGCACGCCCAGGACCGCCCGCTGGAGAGGACGCACCCACATCATCCCTCGGTTGGCTGCGCGGACCACGAGGAACAACGCAACGCCGACGACCGCGAGCACGGAAGCGTAAATCGCCACTCCGCGGTTGCCGGTCAAGCCTAAGCCCAAAAAGTCGATTGGCCTGCCCGCACTGCGCCCGAGAATGTCGCCAATCCAGATCAAGAACCCGACGACGGACAAAGCGATCAATAGTTGGAAGATCGGCCAGGTGATGGCAGCCTTGAAGTTCCGGCGAAGCTGCAGTTGATATTCGTAATGGTCGGCCAATTGCGCGAAGATTTCTCCCTGGTGGCCGGTTTGCTCGCCCACCTCGACCATCTCCTGAAACAGCGGCGGGAAGCAGTCGCCAACGGCGGCCGTTGACGCGGCCAGGTTCTCGCCGCGGTTCACGGCCGCGTTGATCGAAGCCAATCGCCGCCGTGCGGCCTCGCTGCGTCCCCTCTCGGCCTCGCGCAGAGGACCTTGCGGATGTCGACGCCGGCGCTCAGCGCCGTCGCCAGTCGCCGGCAGAGCGCGGCGCAATCGCGCAAGGAGAATCGCCAGGAGAAGAGACTACCCATGAAATGTCCGCCTTCTGGATGCGACGATGACAAGCCGAAGCTGGCTCCGCGGCCCGCTGGAGTGCGCCTTCGGCTCCCTACGGCACTGGACGTATTATACTCGTATTTGTGTGGAGACGAGGGCGGATCGGCTTGCCTAATCGCCGCCGGCGCGGTAGAAATGAGCCATAATCAAGGAGTTCTCGCAATGGACCAGCCTATGCGGCCCGCCGTGGTTATCACCGGTAGTTCGACGGGCATCGGCGCCGCCGCCGCCCAGGAGCTTGCCCGGCTGGGCTTTCGAGTCTTCGCGGGCGTCCGGCGGGTGTGCGATGGCGAACGGCTTAAGGGTTTGTCTTCCCAAATAGTTCCGCTGCTGTTGGATGTAACGGACCTCGCCCAGGTACACGCCGCGGCGGAAACAGTGAGCGCTTCCGTCGGCGCGGCGGGTTTGGCCGGTTTGGTGAATAACGCCGGCATCGTCGTGGCCGGCCCCTTGGAGATCCTGCCGCTGGACGACTTCCGGCGGCAGCTTGAGGTGAACGTCGTCGGTCAAGTGGCCGTAATGCAGGCCATGATTCCCCTGCTCCGCACAGCCCGCGGGCGGATCGTCAACATCGGTTCGGTGAACGGTCGCGTGCCGGCGCCTTACTTGGGGGCATATTCCGCCTCGAAACACGCCCTGGAAGCGATTACCAACAGCTTGCGGTTGGAACTTCGCACTTGGGGGATCGGCGTCTCGATCATCGAAGTCGGGGCCACGGCAACGCCCATCTGGGACAAGTCGCTGTCGGCGGCCAACGGCCTGGTGGAAAAAACCCCCGACTCGGACTTGCGGCTGTACCGCGACGACATCGAGGCCATGACCCGCGCCACGCACGAATTGGCGCGCGGCGCCTTGCCGGTGGAGACGGTCGTCCGCCGCATCGTTCACGCCCTGACGGCGCGGCGACCGCGCACGCGGTACCCGGTTGGTCTTAAGGTAAACTTGCTGCTTCGCGCACATAAATGGGTTCCCGACCGCCTATGGGACTGGATGGTGCAGCGGTCGCTTGGCCTGCCGACGCCGGCGCCGCAAGAAAAGTAGCAGGCATGCTGAGGCATGCCGTTCGCAAAAAAGGGCTCGGAATGCCGTCCGTATCGCCATGATTAACCGCAAACTCGATAAAAACGAAACCCTGCGGCTAAAAAATGGTTAATAATAGTGTATAGGTGGTGATCGGTATGTCGCGGCGAGGCGCACCCATGATTAACACTCGACCTCTGCTGATTGTTTTCGCGATTTTCTCTTGCATGTCGCATGTGGATGCGGCAGGAGGCGACTCGCGCGCTACTCGGGACCAAGTGAAGTTCTTCGAAAGCCGGATTCGGCCGGTGCTTACCGATCGCTGCTATTCTTGCCATTCGCACTCGGCGAAGGAAGTCGGGGGCTCGCTACTGCTTGACAGCCGGGAGGGGGTGCGGCACGGCGGCGATTCGGGTCCAGCGATTGCTCCGGGCGACCCCGCAAAGAGTCTTCTCATCAAGGCCATACGTTATAAGGACTCTGATCGGCAAATGCCCCCCAAAGACGCCGGCGGAAAGCTGCCCGATGCCGTCATCCGCGATTTTGAAACGTGGATCAAAATGGGGGCGCCGGATCCCCGGATTGAAGCCGCGAAATCTCCGGCTGCCGGCCCCTCGGCCAAGGCCCGCGACTGGTGGGCGTTCCAACCAAGGAAAGCAGCCGATCCGCCAGCGGTGAATAAAACCGCCTGGGCATACAACGACATCGATCGGTTTGTTCTTGCCAAGCTGGAGGCCGAGCAAATCGAGCCGGTCGAGGACGCCTTGCCAAGGACGCTGTTGCGGCGATTGAGCTTCGATCTGACGGGCCTGCCACCCGCGCCGCAGGACATGGGGACGTTCCTGCGCGACTGGAATTCGTCAACCAACCGGCAGGCAGTTTTAGCAGCGCTGGTCGATCGACTCCTTCAATCGGCCCAGTTCGGCGAGCGCTGGGGGCGGCACTGGCTCGACGTGGCGCGCTATGCCGAGTCCAGCGGCAAGGACATCAACGTCGTTTATACGAACGCCTGGCGATACCGCGATTACGTCATCCAGTCGATCAACAGCGACCTGCCGTTCGACGAGTTTGTGCGCGAGCAGATCGCCGGCGATTTGTTGCCGGCCGATAACAACGAGGAGCGCGCACGCAAGACGATCGCCACTGGATTCTTGGCGGTCGGCCCCAGGTCGCTTAACGAAATGCGGGCCAGGCAATTTGCCGTCGACCAGGCCGACGAAGAAATCGACACGACGACCCAGGCGTTCCTTGGCCTTACGGTTTCGTGCGCGAGGTGCCACGACCACAAGTTCGATCCCATCTCGCAGCGCGACTACACGGCGATGGCCGGCATTTTCCTCTCCACCGATACGAAGTTCGGCACGGCGGGCGGCGCCAGGGGCGCAATCAAGGGCAAGTGATCGAGCTTCCCAGGGACGCCAACGAGCCCGTTGCGGCGGCCCCGCTCTCCGCCGAAGATCGCATCCGCATGGAAGCGACGCTCAAGGAGCTCCAAGCCCGCGAGCGCGAAATCATAACCGAGCGGCAAGCGATGCGCAAAGCATCCGGCGGCAAACCGCCCAAGAACAAAGCGGCGCAAGCCGACCTCGGCCGGATCGTGACGGTCGCCAAGCACCTGGAAACCGAGTTGGCCGCACACAATAAGGACGGTTCCACCAAGGCGCTCGCGATGGGCGTCGTCGACGAACCTCTGCCCGCGATGGCGGTCGTGTTGATGCCGGGAAGGCGCAACGGCTTCGGGATGCGCCCGAATCGTCCCGGCGCCCAGAATCCGAATCGTCCCGCGCGCAAAAGCTCATCAGCGGATTCGAACATATCGGCGACAGTCCGCTCTTCACCCGCGGCAACATTGATACGCCCAGCGGCCGCGTGCCGCGCGGCGTGCCGGAAATCGTCGCGCCGCATTCCCGTCCAGTACGGTCAAATGAGAGCGGACGCTTGGAGCTTGCCGACGCGCTTGCGACGGACGATCATCCGCTCACGGCGCGCGTGATCGTGAATCGCGTCTGGGCGTGGATGTTCGGCCGCGGAATCGTGGAAAGCGTCGACAATTTCGGCACGACGGGCGCGGAGCCGTCGCATCCCGAACTGCTGGATTACCTGGCCGACCGGTTCGTCAAGGAACATTGGTCGATCAAGCAATTGGTCCGTGCGATCGCGCTGAGCCATACCTACCAGCTTGCTTCGACTTATCGGGCAGCCGAGTTTACGGCCGATCCGGAAAACAAGTGGCTTTGGCGGCATTCGCCGCGGCGGTTGGAAGCGGAAGAGATTCGCGATGCGGTGCTTGCCGCCTCCGCGCGGCTCAATTTGGTTCCTCCCAAGGCGTCGCTCATCGGCCGCGGCAGCGACGGCATCATCGGCGGCGGTCCGCGAATTTCGCCGATTTCCGAGCAACAGATCAGCCAGGCCGACGGCAGTTTCCGCTCGATTTACCTGCCGCTTCCCCGTACGATCCAGCCTGTTCTGCTGGCCGAATTCGACATGCCCGACGCTTCCGCCGTGCAAGGCATGAGAGAATCGACTAATGTTCCCGCACAGGCGTTGTTCATGCTCAACAGCGATTTCGTCGCCCGGCAAGCGGAGTTCGTTGCGCTTCGAGTCCTGCGGCAGAATCCGGCGCGAAGGCCGCGGACCACTTTAGCGACCGGCTGGCAACCGCCTACCGCGTCACGTTGGGCCGGCCGCCGCGCGACAATGAATCGGCCGCCGCGAGAAAGCTGATCCAGCGGCACGAGAAGATTCCCGAGAGGGCCTGGGCCAGCGTGGCCCAAGGCCTGCTCGCCAGCGCAGAATTCCGTATGGTTGATTAACATCAGGAGAAACGTCATGCTAGATTGCAATTGCGACCAGATCACGCCGCTCTTCACGCGCCGCGATGTGCTCCGTTTGACCGGCTGCGGATTCGGCGCGCTGGCCTTTTCCGGCGTGGCGTCCAGCTCCGCGCCGGCCAGTCCTCTGGAACCGAAGCAACCTCCGCAGCGGGCGCGGGCAAAGCGCGTCCTCTTTCTTTGCATGCGCGGCGGCCCCTCGCACGTCGACATGTTCGATTACAAGCCGAAGCTCGCCGCGGATACCGGCAAGCCCGGTCCGCGGCCCGGCTCCCAGCTTTACGGATCGCGCTGGAAGTTCGCCCGGCACGGGCAAAGCGGCCAATGGATTTCGGAATTGATGCCCGAACTGGCGAAACATGCCGACAAGCTCTGTTTCGTCCATTCCATGCAAACCGATCTGCCGGCGCATCCGCAGGCGTTCATCCGGCTGCATACGGGCAATTCGCAGTTCATTCGGCCGTCGATGGGAGCGTGGACGCTCTACGGCCTGGGGACCGAGAACCAGAACTTGCCCGGCTTTGTCAGCATCACGCCGCCCAGCGGCTTCGGCGGCGCGATGAATTACGGCAGCGCCTTCCTGCCCGCCATCTATCAGGGCACTCGCATCGGCAACGACAATCGGGCGATCGCGAACGCCCAAATCGAGAACCTGCGCCCCCGCACGTCGGCGGCCGACCAGCGCGCCGAACTCGACTTCGTGCAGTCGCTGAACCGCGACAAGGCCGAGCGCGATCAGACGAACCCCGAGGTCGACGGCATCATCGAGAGCTACGAGCTCGCCTTCCGCATGCAGAGCGAGATGCCGGCCGTCATGGACATCAGCAAGGAGTCGGAGGCCACGAAGGAGTTGTACGGCTTTAGCGACCGCCGCACCGCGGACATGGGCCGCAAATGCCTGCTCGCCCGGCGGATGCTGGAGGCCGGCGTCCGTTTCGTGGAGATTTCGCACGGGAACTGGGACCACCATTTCAACATTTCCACGAAACTGCCCGAAAGCTGCGACGAGATCGACCGCCCCATCGCCGGTTTGCTGACCGACTTGGCGCGGCGCGGCTTGCTGAAAGAGACGCTGATCGTCTGGAGCGGCGAATTCGGCCGCACCCCCTTCGGCCAGGGTCAAGACGGCCGCGATCATAACAACAAGGCCTTTACGCTATGGATGGCCGGCGGCGGCGTGAAGGGCGGGACCAGCTACGGCCGCAGCGACGACTACGGCTGGGACGTCGCGGAACATCCCGCGCCGATCCACGACCTGCACGCTACGATGCTGGCCATTCTCGGCTTCGATCACAAGAAGCTCACCTTCCGCCACGCCGGCCGCGATTTCCGCCTCACCGACGTGGCTGGGCATGTGATTGACAAAGTGTTGGCGTGACGCCGACCGGACCCCCACGTGCTCGCCACGTGGGTGAACGAGATTGACGGCTACTACTGCCGGCCGAGCGTTTGTAGCCAACAACCTTCTTCACCGACCGAGACTAGCTCGGTGGGGTTTTTTTCGCCGGCGATTGGCGCGATCTGCACCGCGTGGCAGCAACGTGCTATAGTGTATAATTCACGTGTGGAAGCCGTTCTACGGCGAAGAATTGGAGTAGCCGATGTCGATTGCCAACGCGACCACTGACGCGGAAATCCTTGCCGAAGTTATCGCGCCGGATCGCGACGATTTGCCCCCGGACGTGGCCCGATTCGTGCTCAGGTTCGCCTTCTCGGACGCTCAGAAGGCACAAATGCGAGAGCTGGCGGACAGAGAATAATCGCGGGGAGTTGACGGACGCCGAGCGCACCGTCATGGAGAGTTACTTGCACAGTCGGGGATTTCATGTCCCTCGTCCATGCGAAGGCCCGCATCTCGTTAAAGCGCTCCGGCCGCGACAATTCCTGATTTGCATGGACGCATCATTACAGCGATTGGTCCGCAGTCGCGCACATGGGCGGTGTGAATACTGTCTTATGCCGGAGGGGGCCGATTTCTTCCCCTTCAATTTCGATCACGTCATCGCGCAAAAGCATCGCGGTTTGACGGTCGAAAGCGATCTTGCCTGGTCCTGTTACCGTTGCAATGCTCATAAAGGCCCGAATATTGCCGGAATCGATTCGGAAACGGGGCAAGTCACTCCATTGTTCAATCCCCGTACGATGTCGTGGAAAGAGCAATTCGCGTGGAACGGTCCAGAGCTGATTGGCCGGGCCGCAATTGGTCGAGCCACCATTGCAGTGTTACGGATCAACGACCCTCGCGCATCGAGGTTCGGCGACTGCTTCAGGCGGAAGGCGTGTTCCCGCGAATCCCTTGACGCTCTCCGGCCGCCGCGACTCCGACCAGAGATGACCAGCCCACCGCCCAGCGCCGCGGCCACAAGCACAGACTCCCAGCCGGGGCACGGAGCACGGGGCACCAACGCAGTGGATCGCAGTGGGCCACCTGCGTCGATGTTTGCCTTGATGCCGGTGCATGACGCACGGTAGAATGCAGAATGAAAATACTTGGCGCGAAAGGAGCTTGTCTCAAATGCGAATGACCCCGGAAGAATATCGAATTCGATTTCCCGACCGCCGGCCCCCCGTGCCGTTGGAATACGCGGGAAAGTGGCTGGCATGGAGCACGGACCATAAAGAGATTCTGGCCCACGCAGACAGCTTGCCGGAAGTGCGAAATGGCAGCGAAGCGCGGATGTACGGACCCGGTTTTTCAGAAAGTGCCGCGGGGTATGTTCATTGGCCGGTTACTTGCGTTGAAAGCCGGTTTCGGGACCCCATCCGGCTCGCCCGGATGGTGAACATGTTTGGATAGCTAAGACGCCGAACGACGGACCCTCTTCCCCTTCATCGTTCCCCGCCGGACTCCATCCGGCTTGCCCGGATGGTGAACAAGTTTGGATGCTAACACAGCGAACGACGGATACTCTTCCCCTTCTCCCGTCCCCGCCGGGCCGCCGGAGGCGGCCCGGCGGGGACGGGAGAAGAGGGCTTGTTGCCGCGGCGTCTTAGCTGTTCAAACTGATTCACCGACCGAGACAAGCTCGGTGGGGTCTTTTCCAGCGCCATACCATCCCACCGCCCAGCGCCGCGGCCACAAGCGACAGACTCCCTGCCGGGGCACGGAGCACGGGGCACCCACGTAGTAGGTCGTAGTGGGTCGGCAGCGGGTCGGGATGCGCGCTGTTTGACGGGAGCCGTGCAGGGCACCTGCGCAGCGGGTCGTGGTGGCGGCGGTTTCCCCTCACCCTTGGGAGACGTGCAGGCGATGAGCGCGTGTCCGCTCAACTTGTTTGGCCGCCGCGCACAGAGCGTATCCGGACGGCAGGCGGTTTGGTTCTTGCGGTTGCTGGCGCTCGTAGCTTTCAATCGAGTCCACATGCAGGGGAATCGCCTATTTACGCGGCAATCGGCATCATTGAGATTCTTTTGCGGACCCCCGCTTGACTCGCTATATTTTCGCTATAGAATAGCCGCCATGTCTATTCTAGAGCGAGCCATCGAAAAGCTGAAGGCTGTGGAGACCTCCCTCAGGGGGATGATCGCGGAGGCCGCCGCGAACGGCGACTACTCCTCCGTAGAAAAACTAGCGAAATGGGCCGGCACTTTGGGAGCAATCTACGATGGTGAACCATTGCAATTGCGGGTGGCCGATCAATTGGTGCCTGCACCGGATCGAGAGCCTGCCGCGAATTCGTCGTGCCGGCGAGGCCCAGGCGCTTCCGTAAGAGAGCCGAAACGTCAAAAGCGACGCAGATATCCGGTTTTTGCGAAGTCTGGCGATGCTCTCGTAAAAATCGCTTGGTCGAAGTCGTCAAAGTCTGAATACCAACATAAATCGCCAAGGGTCGCGGCTACAGCACTGGCGGATTCGCTTGTACGCCATGCTAGTGGAAACGCCATCGTGCGAACGGAGATGATTCTTCCATTAAAGACGAATGACGGCTCAGAAATCCCAGACTACCAGGTGTATGTTTGCCTTGCATGGTTGCGGAAAATCGGAGCCGTGAAACAGAACGGAAGACAGGGGTACACCGTCAAAACACCACTGAACTCCATCGGACGATCAGCGATGCTTGGTCGAACCTTCCGCTGGCAACGTACGGCTAGCGGAGCAGAACGTTTAATTTGGAGTAACCCATGACTGAGTACGACTTCTGCTTAACGCCTTACTGCGATGCGACGGCGAGGAAAATGTGATCGCCCTATTAACGGACGCTGGCTATTGGGGCAACCGGGATGCATGGCGGTATTTCGGCGACTTGGAAAACAATTGGAGCACAATTGGCAATCAGCAAAGTAGCCAACACGCGGCTCTGGTTGAGAAACTCGTCAATGCCGTCGACGCAACGCTTATGGGGCACTGCTACGCCGCCGGAATAGAGCCGACCTCTGGCGGTGCCCCCAAAAGTATGCCGCGGCGGTCGCGCAGTTCTTCGATGGAACGACACTCGAAGAGAATCCTCACGCCGGATTGATACGCGCGTGGTCCACTGCGAAGCGGACGCAAGTTGCACAGTCTATCACCGTCGTCGCAACTGGCTCGAAGGGCTCCCTTGCTTCACGATCGCGGACGCGGGCGAGGGGCAGACCCCGGACGAAATGCCAGAAACCCTGCTGTCGCTCACGCGGACTAACAAAATGCGAATTCCTTTCGTTCAGGGGAAATTCAATATGGGGGGAACGGGCGTCTTTAAGTTTTGCGGAAAGCAAAACGTGCAATTGGTGATTAGTCGTCGCCATCCCAAGGCATTGAAAGGCTACAGTAGAGACGCGCAAATGTGGGGATTTACGGTCGTGCGAAGAGAAGACCCTGAGCGCGGGCGACGCAGCTCGGTGTTTACGTACCTTGCCCCGCTAGGAAAAGACGTTCAGCCCGGCAGCGGTGGAGTGTTACGATTCGGCGCCGACGCAGTTCCCGCTCTTCCCGCTCTTTGCCCGCGAGAACGACCGGAATCCCTACGGGCGCAAGGCGAATTGGGGAACGGCTATAAAACTCTACGAATACTCGTTGCCAGCCGGCGGCCGATCGAACATATTGATGGCCGACGGGCTAATGCGGCGGACTGACTTACTCCTGCCAGACACGGCGCATGCCGATTCGCTTTTTTGAGGCGAGAGATTTCAAGGGTCACGCGGGCAGTTTTGAAAACACGCTCACCGGCCTCAGCGTTCGCCTGGATGATGACAAAAGCGATAATCTTGAAGAAGGGTTTCCTACGTCTTGTCCGCTCGCTGCGAGCGGTGAGTCAATGAAGGCCACGATCTACGCTTTCAGAGAAGGGGAAGGCGAAGACCTATCGCAATGACGAAGGGATTATTTTCACCCTTAATGGCCAAACGCATGGCCATCTTACACCGGACTTCTTCAATCGCAAAAGCGTAGGGCTGAGCTACCTTTCCGATTCGTTGCTTGTCGTAATCAATTGCAGCCAGTTCACAGGGCGTGCTCGTGAAGACCTGTTTATGAACAGCCGCGACAGACTGAGCCGCGGCGAGCTCAAAACTTCGATTGAGTCCGAGCTAGAGGACATGCTAAAGAATCACCAGGGTCTCCGCGAACTTCGTGAGCGTCGCCGCCGCCAAGAGACGGAAGCGAGGCTGGCGGACTCGAAGACCCTTGGAGGATGTTCTGGAAACTATCCTCAAGCATTCGCCGAATCTAGCCAACTTGTTCCTTTTCGGGAAACGCCACTCAAATCCGTTCAAGACGCGCAAAGTTCAAGAGAGCGAGCAGCCTTACTTGGGTAAGCAGTTTCCAACGTTCTTCAAATTCAAGGGGAAGGAATACGGTACCGTTCTCGATCGCGAAACGCATCGGAACCATCGTTGCCGGATCAGCTTCGAGACCGACGCAGACAACGACTATTTCAGCCGCACATTGGAAACCGGGGAATTCGCACTCTACAGCATTGCCAACGGTGAGAGGACGCCCGTCTCCAACTACGCCGGGCCGAACCTAAACAACGGGATTGCGACGCTAAGCGTTCGCTTGCCCGATGATTCGGAAATAGGGGCTACGATCAAGTTTTTGGCGACGGTAACCGATCCTTACCGCCCTCAACCGTTTGAAAATCGCTTTAAGGTTCTCGTTAAATCAGAAGCTACACCCGCCAGCGGCAATGGGAAAGCGCAAAGGCCGCCTGGCACGACTCCCGGAAGAGGCCGAGAACAGCCAGGCGGGATCACTCTACCGAACATCATCGAGGTGCATGAAGCTGAGTGGGAAACGTACGAGTTCGACAAGTTCACAGCATTAAAGATCAAGGATGCCGGCAGCGGCGAGCAAGACGAGGGCGACGATCGAAATGTGACGCGATACGATTTCTTCATTAATGTGGACAACCTCCATCTCAAAACGGAAATGAAGTCGTCGAAGGCGGAGGTTCAACTTCTTAAAGCACAATTCACTTACGGCATGGTGCTTGTCGGACTCGGGATCCTGCAACAAGACTTACTCGAACATTCCGGCGAGACCGCTGGCAATGGCTCGAACGACGAGAATGACGAGCGTCGCAATGTCGAGCAACGGGTCGAGCAAGTTACCAAAGCGTTGGCGCCAATAATGTTGCCGATGATCGACGCCCTTCGGACGCTCGATGTCTCCGAATCGGAAGTGGGCACGGCTCGCGCCAGCGGCGAAGCAACGTAGCCATTAAGTCTTGCGATGGAAGAGAACGACTTCCCGGCTTGATGGTATCGCTCCCCGAATCATTGAGTACCAGCGACGACCTGGCACTGCTCGCCACAGACGACCTTTGCACGGCACACCAACCTCACACGGCAGAACTTCGCGATAACCGGCGTTTGCCATTGCCCTAAGATAGGCTGCGAGTTGCCACTCTTGTGACGAGAAAGCCACCATCTGGACCACGAGTCCATTGCCGGAAAGAAACTGACGGAGGTTAGTGAAAGCGCCTGGATGCCAGCGAAGTAATCGGGCAAGTCCTCTTGTCGTGGGTCACCTAGTGTGTAATGCACGCTTCCGTGCCCGTCAAGGCAATTTGCAAGCCAAAACAGCACAGGTGTTTCTCGCCGCGCTCGAACGTTCCAACGATGGTAAAGAACGTGGACGCCGGGATACGGGGGCGATGTAAGAATAAGATCGACGCCCTTGGTTGGAGCTTGTTTAAACGATGATATGTTGAGATCTAACGCGGACGCCTGTACGCATTCGTGCCTTGTTGTCCTCGCAACGTCGGTTAGCGATTCTCGGTATTCGTCCATTGCTGCGACCGACGATTGTAACAAACTGCCCAGCATGTCCCTGAATTCAGATACCCCGGAATCCGTTTACGACAGTCCATCGCCCATTGCGCACATCTGAGTAAAACGCATCTAGCGAATCGCTGCCGGCTTGCTGTTGTTAACTCCGTCAGGGACACGAGGTACTGCTCACACATCTTTCGAAGTCGCCAAGGCATGTTCCGGTCATACCCCGCGAATCTTCCGGTGCGAAGGTTCGGTGTCGCTCGATGAATGTTTAGTGATTCCGCAACACCTTCGAACCACCGCCGAACGTCATAGAGCACAGTCCTACTAAGAACTGTTGTCTTTGTCCGGGTTACGAAGACAGCCAACGAGCTAATGTCACTGCCGAGGGCGTGGCGTCCGGCCAGCCTCGCTTCGATCAATGTGGTTCCACCGCCGACGAACGGATCGAGGGTCCTGTCCCGCCGCGACAAGTAAATGTTTCAATCGCAGACCGCGAAAAGACGGGCGACAGACGTGCTGGGTACTTGTAGAGGGTATGGGTCGCGCTCGGCCACAGGTCCCTGGTATACGGCGGATTCCATAAACGATGAGGCCCCCGATTCCGATTCAGGTACAGCCTTATTAATACATCCACCGTCGCGAAATCGTCTCACCTGTTGATTAGTACGGCTCTTCATTTTGGCAGCGGCTGGGGTGACGAGCTGAAAAAATCGAACCTCTCGTCCGCGTGGTTCTTAGCAAACTCACGGATCGCTTCCTGGACGATTCTCGAAACTGATAGGTCGCTCAGGTCCGCGATTTTTTCCCACAATTCGCTTCTCGCGTTCCGTCAAACTGACGGATATCCGGCAATCTCGGCGTTGGCACGCTTGAGGGTTCCTCGCGGCTCGACTGCATCATATTGCAGCACACTGCTGCACTTTGCTGTGATTCAGTGCCCAGTCAAAGGTGGGGCTAGTCAAGGCCGTCTCTTCCACGGGTATTCGGCTAAAGGGGTTGCCTGGCGATCCGTCCTTCCTTTTCCTAGCGGGTGCGGCGATGAGACGGATTCTGTTCGTTTCAGCGTGTCAAAAGTCGGTCCGTTCCACCGCCGACGCGGGGGCTAGCACCACGAGGTTAGGTTGCCGCCGGCTTGCCCGGCGGTGCTTTGCACGCTTGAAGCTACAGACGATACCAAGATGGCGGGGTTCTTTCCCGCGTATTCCTGCAGCGGCGCCGCCGACGGAAAACGAGGCAGATCATCAAGGCGCCGCGCTGTAGCGATGATCGTAAATATCCGCCGGGCAAGCCGGCGGCATGGCAAGAGCCGTTTCCGGAGCACCGGCCTGCCGTTTGGCAGGCCCGGGCGGCGATTGCGTCCAAAAACCTGCCAAAACATGCCACGGCCAGGCGTCCGCACGCGCAAGCGGGTTCAGCGGGCCGCGCAGGATTTTGCCGCGTGGCACGATAGTTGATGCTATGTGATAACGTATGATAACATGTGTAACCATAAGCGCACGCCCTCGAGCTGCCCACACGCCCTGCCCCTCTCCCGGCGGGAGAGGGGAGACGGTTTCCCTCATTCGACCAACGCGACCCGGACCCTTCGCTGCGCATGGGTGCCCCGCGTGCCCCGCGTCGGTGCCCGCCCTCTCCCCGGAAGGCTACACGCATTCGGGGTCAGACCGAGACTTTCTACTATAGGGTCTTGCCAGCGCACGACTAACGCGAAGATTTGGTGAGCCGATGCTGGTGGCTTCCAATGCGCCATTGGCAGCGCGTTCAGAAATCGCGCGGCGGAGCGGGACGGCCGAAAAGATAACCCTGGCCGAGCTCGAATCCCATCTGCCGGCAAGCGGCTTCCTCACCTTCGGTTTCAACGCCCTCTGCCAGAGTGTCGATGCCCAGATTGCGGACCATCTGCACCAACGCGGAGAGCAACTGCTGCCGCTGCGCCGTGGCGCTGTCGATGCCCCGAATCAACGACATGTCGAACTTCACGTAGTCCGGCGCGACCTCGGCCAGCTCGTTCAGCCGCGACTGGCCAACGCCGAAATCGTCGTAGGCCAGCTTGATCTGAAGACGCTTCAACAGCGCGCGCAGCTCCGTCAGCCCGGTGTCTTTGGTGACCGCCGATTCGTGAATCTCCAAAGTAAGGGGCTGGCTGGGCCAATTCTCCCGCAGCCGCTGCAGCGACGGGCCCAACCGCGGATCGGCCAGCTCGCGCGGATGCGTATTAAGGAACAAGTGCGGCGGCGGGGACATCGTCTCCACGGCGCGGACGCCCTCCCAGCGCAGCATCGTGCTCAGCTCGACCTCCAGGTTCAATTGCGCCGCCACGCCGAACATCTCCCCCGGCGATTCCAGCCCGAAGAGGCGGCTGCGGGCGAGCACTTCGCAGCCGACGCGCGAGCGATCCTCCAGCTTGACGATCGGCTGCAAAAACGGCGTGACGGCCCGCTCGGCCATCAGCTTGTCGAAGAGCACCAGGGCCAGGGCCTGGTCGCAGGCGCTTTCGCGCAGGGTGTTGGGGCTTTCGTCCGTCGAATGCATGCGGACGCGGAAGGGCAGGTTGGCGAACTGCACGAGGTCGTCCTCGGCGAGCTTCACCGGCTCCCGCACGCGGCGGCCGTTGATGAAGGTGCCGTTCGTGCTGCCCAGGTCGCGAAGCACCAGGCAGCCGCCGACTTCCACGATCTCCGCATGCACGGTGGATACGGTCTTGCACGTCAGCGCAAGGTGCAGGTCCTGCCGCCGCCCGATCTGGAAGGGAAAGGCGTACAGCGGCAAGTGGCGGATCGTGTCGGCACTGTCGAAGGGGCCGACGAGAAACCAAACGGTACTGGCGGCCGGGCACGAGGCACCCACGGAGTGGGTCGGCAGCGGGTCGGCGGAAGCTGAGGCCATAAGAATTTCTAGCATATTAAATGACGGGATGGGAACACGGCTGCGCTTCCGCCGGGGAAGTATTGGATTCGTTACGCCTAACGGGTGGAACATCCTGAACCAGGGCGCCCGCATCGGGGCAGAAACTCGTGCGTCGACCGGGAAATACGCCGCTGGCTCGAAAGCCCAGGGGGCCACCCGTACGTTCTCACGCGACGGAACGAGAGATAACGATTGTACCGGTTGCGTCCTCTGCGCCGGGCGGCGTCCTGGGGGAGGAGCGAAAAACTGTCGCGCCTCTTCTCCGCCCTGCCCGCGCTGCGCCGGTTCGACCTACACTTGCGGGGAGAATTGCCTATGCCTTCGACGCTGGACATCAATGAATCGCTATTAGCCTCGTTGCTGGCCGACGAGAATTTCGTCCCCGCGCGGCCGGCTACGCTGGAGGAGACCGGCCTCGGCGAGGAGTTTGTCGAGCAGGCCATCTGCAAGTACTTTGCCGTCTTCGGCACGAACAAGGGCCGCTCGGCCGCCGACCATCTCTGCCTGCCGTTCAACGTCATCGAACCGCTGTTGAACACGCTGCGGACGAACCAGCTCGTCGTCCACGCCGGCGCAGGCGCCATTTAACGACTACTATTACAGCCTCACCGCGCAGGGCCGCACGCGGGCGATGTCCTACCTGCAAGCGTGCGGCTACGTCGGCCCCGCCCCGGTGCCGCTGAGCGACTATATCGTCTCCGTCGATGCCCAGTCGATCACCGCCGAGAGCCCCGGCCCGGAAAAGCTGGCCGAGGCCGTCCGCGGAATCTCCGTCGATCCGGGCCTCTTCGAAAGCCTCGGGCCGGCGATCAACTCCGGCGCGGGCATGTTCCTCTACGGCGCGCCGGGCAACGGCAAGTCGACGCTGGCCAAGCGGATCACGCTTTGCTTCGGCCAGGAGATTTGGATCCCGCACGTGCTCTACGAGGACGGGCAGATCATCAAATTCTTCGATTCCGCCTACCACCGCCCTGTCGTCAACGACGAGCGCGGCGTCACCAAGTGCGGCGACCACGATCGCCGCTGGCTGAAGGTTTCGCGGCCGACGGTTGTCGTCGGCGGCGAGTTGACGATGGACAACCTCGAGCTGCGGCACGACCCGCGGAACAACGTCAACGAGGCGCCCTTGCAGATGAAGAGCAATTGCGGCTGCCTGCTGATCGACGACTTCGGCCGCCAGCGGATCGAGCCGGGCCATCTGCTCAACCGCTGGATCGTGCCGCTGGAGATGAGGCACGACTTCCTCACACTGCCCACGGGCAAGAAGCTCCAGGTCCCCTTCGACCAACTGGTGATTTTCTCCACCAACCTGGAGCCGCGGGAGCTGGTGGACGAAGCCTTCCTGCGGCGAATACCTTACAAGATCGAGATCAGCGACCCCAGCGAAGAGGAGTTCCACGAGCTTTTCCGGCTCTATTGCCGGTCGTTCGGCTGCGAGTATCAAGAAGCGGTGATCGACGATCTCTTGGAGCGGCACTTCCGCGGGACGCGCCGCCTTCGCCGCTGCCAGGCCCGCGATCTGCTGCTGCAAATCCGCAGTTATTGCAACTACGCGGGCAAGCCGCTGGAGCTGCGCAGCGAGTATTTCGATCGCGCCGTGAAGACCTATTTTACGACCATGATGGGAGAGAACGGGTAAGCGAACAGAAGATGCCCCTGGCTTGTCCAGGGGAGTTTCACGTTCGTAGCTGCAGACGACGATTACATCATTCCTTTGCTTCCCGCGTTGTCCGGCGGCTCCGCTGCCGCCGGACAACGCGGGAAGATGAGATAGGGGCCGTTTCGTGTAGCAACGAACGTAAGTATCCCCCGAGCAAGTCGGGGGCATTACAATTCCGAATCTTGCCGCCCTAGCACCATGAGCGCTTCTGCCCCAACAACATTTTCGCCGACCGAACCGATACCGGGCTACATGATCCGCGAGCGGCTGGGCGCGGGCGGGTACGGCGAGGTATGGAAGGCCGACGCGCCGGGCGGGCTGTCCAAAGCCGTCAAAATCGTCTTCGGCGCCCGCGACGGCAACCGCGCCCAGCGCGAGCTGGCGGCGCTCAACCGCATCAAGCAGGTCCGCCATCCCTTCCTCCTGTCGCTGGAGCGGATTGAACGCGTCGACGGCCACCTGATCATCGTCACCGAGCTGGCCACGTCGAGCCTCAAGCAGGAATTCGACAAGTGCCGCGAGGCGGGACTGCCCGGCATTTCCCGCGGCAACCTCTTGTCCCATCTCTACGACGCCGCCGACGCCCTGGATTACATCAGCCAGCAGGTACCTGTTTGCAGCATCTGGACGTCAAACCGGAGAACCTGCTTTTGGTTGGCGGACGGATCAAGGTCGCCGACTTCGGCCTGGTCAAGGACTTGGAGGACGTTAACAGCTCGATCGTCGGCGGCATGACGCCGATCTATGCCCCGCCGGAGCTCTTCGACGGCCGCCCGAGCATCCATAGCGACCAGTACAGCCTGGCGATCGTCTACCAGGAGATGCTCACGGGGGCATTGCCATACGACGGCCGCACGACGGCGCAGTTGGCGGCCCAGCACTTGCACAGCCGGCCGCGGCTGGACCGCTTGCCGGCCGGCGACGAGCCGATCATAGCGCGTGCCTTGTCGAAGTCGCCCGAGCAGCGCTTCGGCAGTTGCCGGGAGATGATTCAAGAACTGCAGGATGCCGCGGCAAGCGAAAACCGGCGATCGTCGCGGCCGCGGCAGAAGCCCGCTCCCGCTCCCGCGGCGGAACACACGGAAACCGAAGTGGTCTCGCTGGAAACGCTCATGGCGGCCCGCGCCGCCGCGGCCGCTGCGGCGCCCGCGCAGGCGCGTCGGCGGCGGGTGCGCCGCGGTCAACAAGACCCAGGTCGCCAAAGCGCCGACGCCTCCCCGCGACCTCGCGCCGCTGGAATTGGACGCGACGGAGATCGAGTTGCGTCCGACGTTGTTCCTCGGCATCGGCGGCGTGGCGGTACGGACACTCGGCGGCGCTCTACGCGCGGATCGAGGCCCGCTACGGCGATCCCGCGGCGCTGGGCGCCTTGCAGTTCTTGCTCTTCGATACCGACGCCGAAAGTTTGCGAATCGCCGCCGACCAGGCTCCCGCGTGCGCCGCGGGCTCGGCGTCTTTGCCCGACGGCGCTACCGTCTTCCTGCCGCTGCGGCCGGCGGCGGAATACCGCAACGAGACCAACGGCCGCTTCAACTGGCTCAGCCGCCGTTGGATTTACAACATTCCCCGCAACCTGCAAACGCAGGGGCTGCGTCCGCTGGGACGCCTGGCGCTGGTCGACAACATGGAGCGGGCGATCGAGCAAGTGACGCACGCGCTCCGTGCGGCAGTCGACCCGACGGCCATCGTGGCCACGGCCGCCGCCACGGGACTGCCCTTTCAAAGTCCTGCGCCGCGGGTCTTCGTCGTTTCATCCACCAGCGGCGGCGCCGGCAGCGGCATGGTGCTGGACTTCGGATACATCGTCCGCCAGGCGCTTCGCCAGTTGCAGATGCCCGAGGACTCGGTTTGCGCCTTGCTCGGGCACGTCTCCGGCCGCGCTGGGCAGTCGCGAGATATTTCCACGGCCAACGCCTACGCCTTGTTGAGCGAGTTGAACCACTACTCCGATCCGCGGCATCCCTTTCCGGGCGATCCGGTGGCGGGCTTGGACTCCTTCGACGCCGGGGATGCCCCGTTCAACGACGTCTACGTCGTCCACTTGGGCGAAGAGCTTGATGCCCAAGGATTTGCCGCGGCGATCGACAAGCTGGCAACCTTCCTCTACTACGGCTCGCTCTCGACGGCCGCCGCCTATTTCGACCGCGCGCCTGGGCGGCGCTTGCAGCAACGGCTTCAACCGGAATTCCGATGATTTTCCTTCCGAAGACGACACCGCCAGCGCGGCGGTGCGCACCATCAGCCTCTGCTCGCTGGGATTCTCGCCCGACGACGTGCCTCGCGAAACGTTGGACGACCTCTGCCGCGGATTGATCATGCGTTGGCGCGGCGGCGAGGCGAGCGGGGAAGCCGCCTCGGCATCGCTTTCCGACCCCACGAGCCTGCTGGCCGCGCAGTTCGCCCGCGACGCCTCGCCAGAGCAGATGCGTGCTGTCGTTGCCCAACGGACCGCCGCGGCCGGGATCGACATCGACAAGATCGTGCGGCAGTTCCGCGCGGTTGGACGAGCAGATGGGCAACGACCGCCAGTCCTACTTGCTCAAGGTGCTCGAGGAACTTCTGCGCAACTTCGCGCCGCGGCGGAGCCTGTTGGCGGAAATACCGCCCGGCAAGGTCATCGTCGAGGCCCTGGATGAAATCATCCGTTACCAGGGGGCGCAGGATTCGCATCGGCTCTGCCTGGAGTCGGCGCTGGACGCGCCCGTGGAAGGGATCGCGGCCGCGGTCGGCGGTCAATTGCGGGACTGGGTGCTCGGACTGGTCGGTTCGCACGAACACCGCCTGATCGGCGCAGAACATGGCCGACCGCCTCAGCGAGCATTTGCGCGAAATAAGCGGGCTTGCCGGCGACGCGTTGCAAGCCGTCGTCGGCAAGTTGCGGGCACTGAAGGAGCTGCTGTTGGGCGACCGCGGGGCACCCACGAGGTGGGTCGGCGGCAAGAACTGGCTGCGTTACCAGGGCCTGTTCTCTCGCCGGCTGGTGGCCGACCGCCGCGTCGCCGACTATTTCGAGCTGCGGCTGCACGAGTTGACGCTGGCGGCGTTCTGCCGCCTGGCGCGGTCGGTAATGGCCCAGGTGACGACGGCCGCCGACAAGCTGCGCAATCTTTCGACCGACTTCAACCGGCTCATGGAGCGGTATGCGACGCCTGCCGACGACCCGGACCCTTCGCTGCGCGTGGGTGCCCCGACTCGCTGCGCGGGTGCCCCGTGCCCCGGCGGTCCCGCGGAGGGTCGCCGCGAAGCGATGCGGCGCCTTGCCGCCGGACAGGTCGCAGCCAAGCGAACGGAGCTTTTGGCGGAAATGGAACAATCACTGGAGGACGATCTTCGCCGCGCGGCGCAGACCGACGTCCGCGACGTTCGTCAAGAGTTGGCCGCGGCGCTGCAGCGAACGGCCAGATCGGTTGTTCTGCGGTTGTTGCGGGCGTATGCGATCGAAATGACGGCGGCCAACGTCGCGGCGCCCGCGGCGGGAGCCGGCGGCGGCCAGGAGCCGCTCTTCCAGCTCCCCGCGGCAGTGCAGGAGGCCGCGCCACGGTTTGCCGGCTGCGGCGGCCAACAGCGCATGTTCGTCGTGGCTTCCGAGGCGTTGTCTGAGGCAATCACGCCAAACGCATTGGGCGAAAAGGTAACAACGCCGCCGACGGTCATCGTCGACCCTCAGGCGGACATGCTGATTTGCCACGAGATCGAGGACCTGTCGTTGAAACGGATCGCTTCGGCCGTATTGGACCAGCGGTTCCAGGTGGTGGAAGCGGCTTCGCGGCTGCACACGCGGACCGACGTTCAATGGGCGCCGCTGTAGGATGCACGATGCGGACTTGGGCCGGGAAAGCCAAGGCGACGTGACACGTTCGTTAGTCCACAGGACGTTTGCGCGCCGCAGGATTCGTCCGCGCAAAAACGTCCTTTGGAGGATACCAGCAGATGGTGCGTTGCAGTTGTTCCGCCAACGGCGATATCGTAAGCGTCCGGCGGAATGCGTGTTGGCGCCGATGGTATCCTGAGGGCGTGTGAGATTCAAGGCCCCAGGAGAAGTACCATGAAGCGCAAAGGTCCGCGGCGGAGTTCGGAAAAGCAGCGGTTTTGGCGACGCGCCGTGGCCCAGTGGCGGCGAAGCGGCCAGTCCGTCCGCGATTACTGTCGTACCAACGCCCTCAGCGAGCCCTCGTTCTACGCCTGGCGACGGGAACGTGTCCGTCCGGCCAACCCCACAGGGCTTCACGCGGGCCTATCGGGCGGTGAGCGAGGCGGAATATCAGCAGATTCTCAGCACCGGCAAGTTCGAGGTCGGGCCGAATTCGATGGAGGGCAAGTGGTTTGCCGACTCGCTTGAGGGGGCCCAAGCGCACGGCAACGCACTTGAAGGTCCGGGGAACTATCGCCTCATCGAAGCTGATCTACCTGATAACGCACCGAGCCTCTTCCGGCAACCGAATCTTGACGGACGTGGCCCTGCACGCTATCTCCATATTGACGATCTAAATAACGTACAGCCGAGGCCAGCGGGAGGGCAATGATGAACAAGAACCGAATTGCAATCGCCAAGATTGAGTGGCTGACCGCCGCCGCTGGCGGGCGGACGTCTGGACCGCCGCCCGGACCAACCTACCGCGCGCCAGCACGAGTTGGTTCATGGACCGGCAATGCGCCGCAAGATGCGAACTTCACTCTAGAAGCGAAGCTCATCAGCAAAGAAGACGATTTTCATTGGGACGCCGCGATGGCGTTCATCGTTGCCGAAGCGCCGCACAACTCTCTACAACGTGACGCGACGTTTGAGTTTTACGAAGGACGACGTTGCGTGGCCAGAGGTCGCATCATCGACGTGTTAGCCAAGGATGCGACGGACATTATTGAGCAGAGGTAGCCGAAACCTTCTCTGCCCCGTCATCTTTCTCCCACACATCCGGCAAGAACTGATCGATCTCGCTCTCCGGCGTAAACGGCAGTTTGGCCAGCACGCTCGTCAAGTAACGCTGCGGATCAACTCCATGCCTTTCTGCGCTGGCGATCAGCGAATACAATAGCGCGGCCGTTTCGCCAGCCTTGTCGTTGCCGGCGAAGAGCCAGTTTTTGCGGCCGATGGCCACGCGCTTCATCGCCCGCTCGGCGGCGTTGTTGTCGATGGCCAGGAAGCCCTCGGTGGCGTAGACGCAGAGCGCGTCCCATTGGTTTAAGGCATACCCAATCGCCTTGCCCATCTCGCTCCGCGGCAGGACGATCTGCTGCTCGGCATCGAGCCATGCCTTGATGCGATCAAGGACCGGCACGCTTTGCGCTTGGCGAAGTTCACGCCGCGCGGTGTCGTCAAGTTCCTTGGCCTGGTCTTCAAAGGCATACAACTCTCGCACCATCGATAGCATCTGCGCAGGCGCTTGCCGTCCGTATCCTTGGCGTCGAAGAACTTGCGGCGCACGTGCGCCCAACAAGCGACCTCCGTCACACTGCCGCCATGGTAAATCCCGTCGTAGCCGCCGTAAGCGTCGGCTTGCAAGAAACCCTTGTAACCGCGAAGCCAATTGGTCGGGCCGGCGCGCGTTCGGTCGGGCGTGTAGTCGTAGACGATGTAGGGATTCGCACGATCGCCGATGTAGGCCCAAATCCGCCCATTGCGGCACTTGCCTTCGCCGGGCGATTGGATCGGCACCCGCGTGTCGTCGGTATGCACGGCCATTGATGCCCGAACACGGTCGCCCATCCGCTCGACCAGCGGCCGCGCCAGTTCGGCAGACGCTTGCAGCCAGGCGGCCATCGTGCTGCGGGCGATCGACAACTGCTGCCGCTGAAAGATGTGCTCCAGCCGGTAGAGCGGCAAATGGTCGCCCAGCTTGCTGACAATTACGTACGCCAGCAGTCCTGGCCCAGGCAGGCCCTTTTCGATCGGTTGCGGCGGCTTGGCGGCCGCCACGATCTGCGGGTTGTAGCCTTCATGCTCGCAGCGACCGCAGGCATACTTGACGCGAACGTGCTTCAAAACCTTGAACGAGGCCGGCATGTATTCGAGTTGTTCGCTGACTTCCTCGCCGATCCGGTGCCGCAGTTCGCCGCAGCACGGGCACGGCTTTTCGCTGTCCTTCAGATCGTGGACGATCTCGATGCGCGGCAGGTGATCGGGCAGCGGCCTGCGGCCGTGCTTGTGCCGCTTGGCCACGCGACGGGTGGCCAGTTCTTCGCCCGTCTCTTCGGCGACCGACTGTTCGTCGATCGGCATCTCATCGACTTTCAAGCCGAACAAAAGCAACTGGGCCGGATCGAAGCGCTCGCTGCGCGGGCCGTAGTAACGCCGCAGAATGGCATCGATTGCCGCCTTGTGCTCGGCTTCCAACCGCTGCCGCAGCGCTTCCATCTGCTCGGCCGCTTCTTGGCGAATGCGTTCAATGTGAGCATCGCGTTCAACGAGCATCCGTTTCAACAGCGTCGGATCGTTGGGAAGTTGATCGACTTCGAGCATGGTGGATGGTATACCACATCGCATTCAATCGCGCCATAGCGCTAGCCGAAAAAATCTCGGAATTCTAGTCAGCGTTTACCCAGCGTTGTTATGCGGCTCGACGTGCGACAACATCCAGGCCGCCCAGCAGCCGCAAGAGTTGGCTGCTGTCGATGGCGACCGCCGGGTCCGAGGCCTTCGGGAAGCGAAAAGTTCCGCGTTCGAGCCGCTTGTAGTAGATGACAAGCCCGTCGCGGTCCCACCAGATGATCTTCACGCGTTCGCTGGAGCGATTGCGAAAGACAAACATGCTGCCGCTCAAGGGATCGTGGCCCAGAAACTTCCGCACGGCCTCGGCCAGTCCGTCGAAGCTCTTCCGCATATCGACCGGCGCCGTGGCGATCCAGA
The DNA here is from genome assembly GCA_963780045.1 of uncultured Planctomycetia bacterium. Lineage (GTDB taxonomy): Bacteria > Planctomycetota > Planctomycetia > Pirellulales > Thermoguttaceae > JANXQG01. The sequence continues at coordinate 2,312,800 of CAVZZZ010000001.1, forward strand.
CTTGCATACCGTGGGCATCACGTGTTGGACCGATCATGAGCCTACCTCCCCTGTTTCCAAAGCCAAAACAATCGCCGCCAAGCGGTCCGGCGGAGTCGACTCGCTCAGTCGCAACGTCCGCCCGCCGCGAAGCTCGATGGTGATCTCGGCCGCGCTTGCCATGCGGCGATCCGACAAGACGACCGGCACGAAGGCCGATGTTGCCGTGATGTTCCGCTTTGCATCACGCTCGGCGATGGTCCGCCGCCAGAAATAAAACGCCGTCTCCCGGAGCTTCTCCTGCCGGCAGAATGCCCGCACCGTTAGCCGGCTCTCCGCCTGCCGTGCCACCGCTGCCCGCCAGAACCGTTCCCGCCCCGAATCTCGCTGTGTGTTCGCCATCGCCTGTCTCCTGTGGTTGTGACAGACGAATCTTGACAAATTACCGGCGAAGATTGAAGATGGTGTTCACAGGACGCACACACGGGAACTGACACAGCGCCGCCGATCATCGCCAGGCGCCGGCTTGCGGGTGGCGGGCGGCGGGACGGTTTCGTTCCTGCCCGTGCGGGTGGTTGCGGCGGCGAACCGCTTGCCCGCCGCCGCGGATGCCGGCGGCGTGGAGATCGTGTTGGATCGACAGCCGCACGGTGCGTGTGCGCGGGATTCGACCGGCAGACGCTGGCCGACGTGCTGGCCGTTCTGGAGGCCCGGCCATGCTGAACCTCTCGGAACTGGTGCGGATCTACGTCTGCCTGACGCCCACGGACATGCGGAAGAGTTTCGATTCCTTGGCCGCGGTGGTGCGGGAAGGGTTGGGATACGATCCGCTTTCGGGCCATCTGTTCTTGTTCCGCAGCCGCCGCGGCGATCGGATCAAACTGTTGTGGTGGGACCGCGACGGGCTGACGCTCTATTACCGGCGGCTGGAGAAGGGGACCTTCCGCTTCCCCGCGACCGACGATCCGCAAGCGCGGAGCATCGAGGTCTCGTCCCAGGAGTTGTCGCTGTTGCTGTGGGGCATCGACCCGGCCAGCGTGAAGCGGCAGCCGCGTTATCAACGCGCGGCGTGAGCCGCCGGAAAAATTCTTCGCAATCGCGCGAACCAAACGCGCGTCTGGCGCGTAGCATTGGGCATGAGCATGGACGCCTTGCCTCTTCCCGATCCCGCTTCGCTGCCCGACGAGGTTGCCGTGCTGAAGGCGCTCGTCGTACAGTTGTTGGCAGAACTGCGCATCCGCGATGAGCGTCTGGCCCGGCAAGAGCATCACATGCACCTCTTGCTGAAACGCATCTACGGCAGCACGAGCGAGAAGCTCGATCCGCGGCAAGGCGCGTTGTTCGAGGTGCAAGCGGGTGCGGAGGCAACTGCGGCGGAGACGCCGCCGCCCGCGGCCGATGCTTCGCCCGCGGCATCGGCGGCCGGCAAGAACCGCCACCAGCACGGTCGCGGGCGGATTCCCGACTCCATCGAGCGGCAGGAAGAGATTCACGACTTGGCCGACGCCGAGAAGGCGGCCTTGGGCGGCGTGGAGAACCTGGTCGAGCTGCCGCCGGAGACCAGCGAGCAGTTGGACTGGCGGCCTTCGACCTTGTTCGTCACGGTGCATGTCCGCAAGAAATACGCCCGCAAGGAACAACTGCCCGAAAGCGGCCTGACGCCGGCGGAGCAGAACGTGGTGCTGGCCGCCAAGCCGCCCGAAGCGGTCCCGGCGCGTTGGCCGGAGCGGGCCTGATGGCCCAGGTGATCGTCAGCAAGGGGGCCGACCATCTGCCGCTGCACCGCCTGGAAGGCATCTTCCAGCGGCAGGGCATGCGCATCTCCCGGCAGACGATGGACGGCTGGTGGCTGCAAACGGCGGAGTTTCTCCAGCCCTTGTACGCCCTCGCCATCCGCGTGGTGCTGGCCTCGGGCGTGATTCACACGGACGACACCTCGGTGCGGGTCCGCGACGCCCATCAGAAGCGGAAGTACACGGGCCGCTTCTGGCCCTACGTGGGCGACCCGCTGCACGCCTTGACGGTGTTCGACTACACCACGAACCACAGCCGCGACGGGCCGGCCAAGTTTCTTGCCAACTATGGCGGATACTTGCAAGCCGATGCCTTCAACGGTTACGACGGGATTTACCTGGAATCTCAAGGCCGGATCGTCGAGGTCGCCTGCTGGTGCATGCGCGGAGGAAGTTCCACGAGTGCCGGCGGCTGGACTCCGCGCGGATGGAGACGGCCTTGGCCTTCATCGGCAAGCTCTACGCGGTGGAGAAGGACCTCCGCGAGCGCGGCCGGGAAGAATGGCAGCCGCTGACGCTGGCGGAGGCGCGCTGCGCGGATCGCGGCCGAGCGTCAAGAGCTGCCGCGGCCGCTGCTGAACGACTTCCACGCCTGGCTGGAAGGCCAAGCGGCGAAGGTCTTGCCCAAGAGTCCGGTCCGCGGCGCGATGGACTACACGCTGGGCAATTGGGCGGCCCTCTGCGTCTACACCGCCGACGGCTGGCTGGACATCGACAACAACGAGGGCGAGAACGCCATCCGCGGCCTCTGTCTGGGCCGCAAGAACTGGCTCTTCCTGGGCAGCGACCGCGGCGGCCGCGCGGCGGCGGTGCATTTCAGTCTCTTGGCCTCCTGCAAACGTCACGGCCACGATCCGTGGGTCTACTACCGCGACGTCCTCACCCGGCTGCCGGCCATGCTCCCCGCAGCCAACGAGGAGGACCTTCTTGCCCTGCTGCCCCACCGCTGGCGTGCGGCCTGATCTCTCCGCCGCCGCCCTTCTGCCCCGTCGGCCGTGTCCGGCTATACGGCTATACTACGTGTTCCGCCGGACGCTTACGTTCAATGCCAACGGCACGACCAAGACGTTTTACAAGCCGAACCCGGCGCAGCACGGGTATCCGACTAACTTGGATTACTGGAACGCACAGCCAGGAGCTTCACCGTGGGAACCGTAGACCGCGAACGCCTATGTCCCGTATGCGGATTTGAACTGGGCTTCGGAGCCTGGGACAGCGAATCCCCGTCCGACGAGATTTGCCCGTGCTGCGGCATACAATTTGGATACGACGACGCTGCCGGAGGCGATGCAGCGCGACGGGGAGAAGTCTACGCCAAGTGGCGTGCGGACTGGATCGCGGCCGGTATGCCTTGGATAGGTCGCGGTCGATCCGCGCCGACAGATTGGAACCCCGGCGTACAGATCAAGCGGCGCTGGTCTGGTGGAGCGTTAGACTTTATGCAGCGTGCGCCCTGCGGATCATCAAGACCGAGCAACTGCTCAGGAGTATGCGTTCTCCACCGAGGGTTCGGCTGCCTCAGCCTTCTTCCACACGTCCGGAAGGAACTGGTCGATTTCGCCTTGCGGCGTGAACGGCAGTTTCGCCAGCACGCTCGTCAAGTAGCGTTGCGGATCAACGCCATGCCGCTCGACGCTGGCGATCAGCGAATAGAGAATCGCCGCGGTTTCGCCGGCTTTGTCATTGCCCGCGAAGAGCCAGTTCTTGCGGCCGATGGCGACGCGCTTCATCGCCCGCTCGGCGGCGTTGTTGTCGATCGCCAAGAAGCCTTCGCCGGCGTAGACGCACAAGGCGTTCCACTGGTTCAAAGCATATTGGATCGCCGCCGCCATCAGGCTCCGCGGCAAGACGATCTGTTGTTCGGCATCGAGCCACGCCTTGATGCGCTCCAACACCGGCGCGCTCTCCGCCTGGCGAAGTTCACGGCGAGCGGTGTCGTCAAGTTCCTTGGCCTGCTCTTCAACGGCGTACAGTGCGCGCACCAGCGAAAGCATCGCGGCTGCTGCGCTTGCCATCGGTATCTTTAGCGTCGAAGAACTTGCGCCGCGCATGGGCCCAGCATGCGACCTCCGTCACACTGCCACTATGATAAATGCCGTCGTAACCGCCGTAAGCATCGGCTTGTAAAAAACCTTTGAAACCGCGAAGCCAGTTCGTTGGCCCGGTGCGCGTGCGGTCGGGCGTGTAGTCGTAGACGATATACGGATTCTCGCGGTCGCCGATGTAGGCCCAAATCCGGCCGTTGCGGCACTTGCCTTCGCCGGGCGATTGGATCGGCACGCGGGTGTCGTCGGTATGCACAACCTTCGACGCCCGAATACGATCCGCCATTCGTTCCACCAGCGGACGAACCAGTTCGGCAGCCGCAGCGAGCCAGGCGGCCATCGTGCTGCGGGCGATTGACAACTGCTGCCGCTGGAAGATGTGCTCCAGGCGATAAAGCGGCAGATGGTCGCCCAGCTTGCTCACTGCCACGTAAGCCAAGAGGCCCGGTCCCGGCAGGCCCTTTTCGATCGGCTGCGGCGGCTTGGCCGCTGCCACGATCTGTGGATTGTAGCCGTCGTGCTCGCACCGCCCGCAGGCGTACTTGACGCGAACGTGCTTCAATACTTTGAACGAGGCCGGCATGTATTCGAGCTGCTCGCTGACTTCCTCGCCGATGCGATGCCGCAGTTCGCCGCAACAAGGACATGGCTTCTCGTCGTCTTTGAGGTCATGCAGAATCTCGATCCGCGGCAGGTGGTCCGGCAGCGGTCGGCGGCCATGCTTGTGCCGCTTGGCGACGCGCCGCGTGACCAACTCTTCGCCCGCCTCTTCGGCGACCGCCTGCTCGTCGATCGGCGTCTCTTCGACCTTAAAGTATGAAAAGGGGACATCGCTGATATTGACGAGGCGAGGGGTGACGTGATACCCTGCCGAGATGCCGCAAACTGCTCGATCGACCGAGGCTGGGATGGTGTACCACGTTCTTAATCGCGGGGATGGGCGGGAACGGAAAAGGGGACATCACTGATATCCAAACCGAACTAACACATTCAATTGAAAGGCTCGACAGTGCGAAACGCAAAGAATTCCCCGTGTCCGCCGGCAGAAACGGCGTGAAAACCGCGCCTATGCGGAAGCCGCCCACGCGTCCGAATCGGGCGGAAGCAACGCCGGCGACCTGCGATAGCGAGCGGGCGCTGACGGCCGTCGAGCTTGCGATGCCGGCCGAATGGCCGATGGAGACCTGCGCGTACGCGCCGTGCAAGTCGAAATATGCGCCCGCCATGATCGGCTACGACCGGAGCGGCAGGCTTTCAACCGTCCAACAGGCCGCCGGCATGGGACCGGCGACGAGCTTTCAGTGCGTGCGCAACGGCCGGCCAAAACGCCGACCGCCGGCGCAAACCGGCCCCCGCCCGCCGCGCCCGCAAAGCAGCGATACCCGCTGCGCAAATCCGCCAAACCCGCAGCTTCCCGTTCCGCGCCAGCGAAGAAGCGCCGGCGGCCGAAGCAGAGGAAGGTCGCGCCGCCGCTGGAGTCCCGGCTTTAGCCGGTTGGCCTCTGAAGACGCCGGCTAAAGCCGGGACTACAAGCACCACGGCCGGCTAAAGCCGGAACTCCAGCGCGGGCGCTGTTAGTACCTGTATGGTCAGGCCAGCGCCCAAAGCGTCGGCGGAGACGGCGCTGGTGACGGAGGTGCCGGGGATTGCGACTGCCCCGTTAAAGAAACTGGGCGAGTACATGGGACCGGTCAGTTCGTTCTGGAAGCCGTGCAAGTAGGCCACGGAAACGATTTCGTGCTCGGTCAAGCGGTAGGACAGGCCGATGCCCAGCACGTGCTCGATGATCAGCGGCGAGGCGACGTTGAAGAAGGCCTGATCGGAGTCGATCGGGCTGGGGTTGTATTGATAGCCCAGCCGCAGCGCGAGCCGCTCGCTGTAGTAGTACCTGCGCACCGAGGTGGAGGGAGAATATGCTCTTCCAGCCCAGCCCGGTCACAGCGAAGTCGGGAGCGAAGCCGGCCGGCGATCCGAAGCCGGGCGTGCCGGCGTACTTGAAATAGCGGACATCGCAGGCGAAGAGCCAGTTTTGCAGCCCGCTGTAGGCCGTGCCCAGCGAGAGAATCAGCGGATAGTCGAAATTGACGGTGCCGGTTTCCGGCTGGCCCAAATCGTTGGTCACGTTGGCGGTGAAGGTCTCGAACCATTGGGGACTCTTGAAGCAGAAACCCAAGTTCCACGCCTCGGTTGGCGTGTAATAGACGCCCACCTGGAATCCGCCGCCGAAGTGGTAGCGCGTGCCGTCCGCCGTCGGATAGGTAGGATCGGGGGCAGCGAAGACCATCGGGTTCACATCGAGCCGCGCCATCGTGAGTGTGGGGGCAAATCCAACGGAGAGCTTTTCGTTGACCGCGTACGAAATCGTTGGCACGACCTGGTAGTATTCTGCCAAGGAGGAGATGCGGCCCAGCCCGCCGGGCTGTGGTGTCAAGATGGGGTTTGTGAGGCTCGACGGATAGTTGGTCTGGAACCCGGCGATGCCAAAGACGCCGACGCCCCAGGTCCACGGCGAGCCTTCGGTCTTGTGGACGATCGCCAATTCGGGAATGGGCGAGACGCCCGGCTCACCGCCGGTCGAGCCTTGCGCGCCGAAGAAGGTCGAGGAGAGCTTTTCGGTAGGTAACAGCAGTTCCATTCCCAAATCGACTTCGGACGTGCAGAGGCCGCTGATGGAAGCGGGGTTCCACATCAGAGCGCCGGCGGCGTCGATGGGCGCGGCCGTCGCCGCGCCGCCCATCGAGCGGTTCACCGGCCCCACGCCGCTCAGGGCGATGCCTTGCGCGGCAAGCGTACCGGGCATGGCGGCAAGGGCCAAGAAAGAAGCAAACAAGAAACGCGGAAATACCGCTTTGTGATGTGCCACGGTTCCCCCTCCCTGGTCGCGGCGCCAATATCGCTGGATCTGGATGGCACGTCCCTGCGCTTCCGGCTCAGGACGTGCCATCTTCGCTGACTATCGGCGTCAGACCGCCGGCCAGTTGAGAATATTTAATAATCGTGGCGTTCAGCCCGCGGCAGTTTTGTCAACCGAGGTGTTCTCCAAGTCTACCGCCACGGGCGCCGTTGCGTGCGCCGGATGCGCGGTCCACGTTTGCTGGCCACCGTTGACGGGTACGGCCGCGTCAGCGGAAGCTGTGCAGAAGTGGTAGATCGAATAGACCGGATCCGAGTGGTCGCCAAGGAAGACGTCCGACGAAACGACTTGATGAGAATGCAGTCCGTTGCTTTCCATGAATTCCTTCGCGGAATCGACTCCGAAGACAAACGGCTCGCCGAGCATCTGCATGCCGGTCATAAACGCCTTGACTTCAGGAAAAGCGTCCGGCTCGAAAACGGCCCGGCGATCGATCAGGTCCAGCCACAATCGGCTGCGATTGTTGTGCAGCAGCGGCGTCATGCCGGCCAACATCGCGCGGACTTCGGCCTCCTCGAAATACATCGTCATGCCTTCCCAGGCGATGAAGACGGGCGAGGTGAAATCAAGGCTCCCGTGCAACGCATTGGCCAGCGGCGTCGTCCGCAAGTCGATTGGCAATTGGACGCGGGTCACGCCGGCCGGGTCGGCGACGCCCAACTCGGCAAGCCTTCGCTGGCGGTCGGCGAGCACGGTCGAGAAGTCAAGCTCGAAAACGCGCGTGCCGTCGGGCAGGTCAAGGCGGAAGGGCCGCATGTCGTAGCCGGCGCCCAGAAGCACGATGTCTCGCCCGCCGGTGCGGACGAATTCCAGGATCTGCAAGTCAAGATGCCGGGTGCGTGCGGCGACCATGCCGCCCAGTTGCGGCGATTTTTCGCAGAACCGCGCGGCCAGGGCGATGCCGTGCTCGCCCGCGATCCGCGCGGCGAAGGGATCGACAAACAACCTTCCGCTTTGCGCGGCGCGCACGCCGGCGATCAATTCCGCCGAGGAGACGAGCTTGTGCTGGTAGAGGACGTTGATCTTGTCGGGCGCGGTGCCGTCGGTCCGCAGCTTGTCCGACTGCCGGGCGTAATAGGTCATGACCGCTTCGGCGACATCGACGGCTGCATTGCGGAAGCGAACCTTCACCGTCTCCAGCACCGTCTTGCCCTGCGAGTATCGTTTCTTCACGCGATCGTGAAGTTCCGGTTCGACGCGGGCGGAGACCTCCAGGCAGCCGACGCTGGGGCGAAAGAACTTGATCTCTCCCTTGACCAGCCAGAGGGCCATCAATTTCTCCGTGGGCGCGACCGGATGGACTCCGATCACGGGCCAGTGGGGAATCAGCGACGCCAGGGCGATTCCGCCCGTGTAGTCCGCAGCCAGGAAAAACAACGCGGCCTGGTGGGTGCAATGCTGGTTCGTCGAGGGCGAGATCAGCGGCAGCATCGTCCGGGCCGTCCCTTGATCGACGAAGGTCACGCTCCACTTGACGAAGTCCAAAACGGGCACCTGCTGGCGCAACAGCGACGTCAGCACGCCGCAGTTGTAACGATACCTCTTCGCTTCTTCCCACGATCCGGGCGTTTCGGGAGCCGCAAGCCGGCCATCGAAGCAGGTCGCCCGCCCCGCGGGCGCTTCGGCGCCCGGTCGGAGGAGAGCGCGGCCTGATGGCCGTTCAGGTGCAAAGAGTTGTGGCCGTTAAGTTTCTCTGGAGACATTTTGTGAGTGATTGAAGGAGACTGTGCAGGAGCAAGGACTGCATTTTCTCGAAAGCGAAGGAACTCTGTCAACGTTTCTAACTGAGCTTCATTGCCATTATCCGGCGATTTCCCGCCGCGAACGATCGGTTATGTCGAAGAGGCAAAATACAGCTCCGCCAAAAGGATGTAACACGAGCACGCGAGAGAGTTTCTCGGATGGCCTCTACGCACCTCCAAGCCGATGGTTGGCGACTTGAGATAGTAGCGCGCGGCCTTATCCTGGTCGCGAAGGTTTTAGATTTCTGAAAGGTCGTTGCATTCCGCCACGGACTGTTGGAGCGCCGTTTTTACAGAGCGGCGATTGTTTTGTCCACCAACCGGAATGGGGTGGATTGCGCAAGCTTTGCTCGCCAATCTTGCGTGTCGCCTTTCGCCCAAGGGAATGTGCGCGCAGAATGGCAACCGGCCGCTGTGTATTGCCTTCGGGAGATTTTTCACATGGATAATTGTGGGAAATCGGCTGCTTGTTTACGCGTTGTTCAAGTTTGTTAGGCCAACGTCAGAAACCCTAATTCTAATGGGCCATTGACATAAGCCGTCCTAATGGTACGATAGACTGCCGTTTGCAGCCGTCCGACTTGGGTTATTCGAGGCTTTCCGGGTTCCCGGTGGAGCGCGCGGCTGAACCGCCAGAACGTGATTTTGTGGCCAGAAAACCATGCGAAGTTGCCCGCCCGCACAGGGACTTTACGATCCTCAATACGAGCACGATGCCTGCGGCATCGGGGCGGTTGTCGATATTGCGGGAACGAAGAGTAACAAAATTGTTGCGTATGGGAAGCAGATTCTTTTGAATCTTCAACATCGCGGGGCTTCCGGCGCGGACGAATCGACCGGCGACGGCGCCGGAATCATGATCCAGATTCCGCATGGATTCTTTGCCGCCGAGGCCGACCGGCTGAAATTCGATCTGCCGCCTAGCGGCCATTATGGCGTCGGTTTTCTGTTCTTACCGCAAGACGAGGCCATTCGCAGCACGTGCGAGGAAGTCCTAGCGCAGAACGTTGAGGCTGAGGGACTTACCGTGCTCGGCTGGCGCGATGTGCCCTGCGACAACCGGACGCTAGGCGACATCGCCCGCAGCGCCGAGCCGGTGATCCGCCAGGTCTTCATCGGCGGCAACGGTCTGGTAGACGAGCAGTTGGAGCGGCGGCTGTACCGCGTGCGGAAGCGGGCGGAACGGCGTGCGCGGATCGAGCTTGGGATCACGCCTGACGCATTCTACATCCCGACGCTGTCGTGCAAGACGATCTGCTACAAGGGCATGTTCTTGGCGCCGCAGTTGTTCGATTACTATCCCGACCTGGCCGATCCCGATGTAACCACGGCCTTGGCGGTAGTCCACCAGCGCTACAGCACAAACACGTTTCCGAGCTGGCGGCTGGCCCAGCCGTTCCGCATGATCGCCCACAACGGCGAAATCAATACGCTGCGCGGCAACCTGAACCGGCTGACGGGCTACGAAAAGTTGATGACCTCTCCCGCGCTGGGCAACGACCTCAGCAACCTGTTCCCCATCATCGAGCCGGGCGGCAGCGACTCCGCGTGCTTCGACAACTGCATGGAACTTTTGGTGCGCGCCGGCCGTTCCGCGCCGCACGCGCTGATGATGATGATTCCGGAGGCATTCGGGCCGGAATACCACATCTCGCTGGACAAACAGGCATTCTACGAGTATCACGGATCAATCCTCGAGCCGTGGGACGGACCGGCGGCCATGCTTTTCACCGATGGCCGGCTCGTGGGCGGCACGTTGGACCGCAACGGCCTACGGCCCAGTCGCTACGTCGTCACCACCGAGGGGCTGGTCGTGCTGGCCAGCGAAGTCGGCGTCATCGAATTCCCGCCCGAACAGATCGAGCGCAAGGGGCGCCTGCAGCCGGGCCGCATGTTCCTGGTCGATACGGAAGAAGGGCGCATCGTCGAGGACAATGAAATCAAGGGCAAGGTCGCCCGGCAGAAGCCTTACCGCCGCTGGCTGGAGAACCGCATCGAGCTTCGCGGCCTCTTCCAGCCTGCGCAGGCGGCGCCGGATCTTCTGACGGACAGCGATCGCGACAAGCTGGCCCAACGTCTGCGGGCGTTCGGCTACACTCGGGAAGATTTGTCAATGATCGTAGGTCCGATGGCGGCCAACGGCCAGGAGCCGGTCGGCTCGATGGGCACCGACACGCCGCTGGCCGTGCTATCCGACCAGCCCAAGCTGCTTTTCAGCTACTTCAAGCAGTTGTTCGCGCAAGTGACCAACCCGCCAATCGATCCGTTGCGGGAAGGGCTGGTGATGTCGCTCTTGGCTTTCACCGGCAAATCGCGCAACCTGCTGGACGAAACTCCCGAACATTGCCGGCAGCTTTTATTGCCGCATCCGATCCTCACCAACGACGACATGCAGCGCCTGCGGACAGTGAAGCGGAACGACTTCAAGGTGGCCGTGCTGCCCGCCATGTTCGACTACAGCGAGGAAGATCCGGAAAAGAAACTGGCCGCCGCGCTGGATGAATTGGTGGAATCGGGCGTGCGGGCGAGCCAAGACGGGGCGTCGCTGCTGATCATCAGCGACCGCGACATCTCGCCACGGCACGTCGCCATACCCAGCCTGTTGGCCACTTCGGCCTTGCATCACGGGCTTTTGGAGCGCCGGATGCGGAGCGCAGCCGGCATCGTCGTGGAAAGCGGCGATCCGCGCGAAGTCATGCACTTTTGCCTGCTGCTGGGCTACGGCGCAAACGCCATCAACCCCTACATGGCTTTTGAAGGCATCTACAAACTTCTGGCCGACGGCGACTTGCCGGAAGGCGAACCGGTCGAGCACCTCATCGACCATTACATTTCCGCGGTCAAGAAGGGCATTCTGAAAACGATGTCCAAGATGGGCATTTCCACGCTGCGGAGCTACCAGTCGGCCCAGCAATTCGAGGCCGTCGGCCTGAACCGAGAGTTCGTGCGGAATTATTTCCGCGGTACGGCGTCTCGGATCGAGGGCGTCGGCCTGGAAGTGATCGCCCGCGAAGCGATCGCCCGCCACCGTTCGGGCTTCGGCCGTCGAGAGGCCGGCCAGTTGGACCTGGACCACGGCGGCGAATACCAGTACCGCCTTGACGGCGAGCGGCACCTTTGGAACCCGACGACCGTCACCACGTTGCAGCATGCGGTCATGAAGAACGATCCGCGCCTGTTCGACGAATTCGTCCAGGCGGTCAACGAGCAAGCCAAGGAGCTTTGTACGATCCGAGGCATGTTCGAATTCGTGCCGGGCGAGCCGGTGCCGCTTGATGAAGTCGAACCGGCCAGCGAGATTGCCAAGCGTTTCAACACGGGCGCCATGTCGCACGGCTCCATCAGCGCCGAGGCCCATCAGACGCTGGCCATCGCCATGAATCGGTTGGGCGGCAACGCCAACACGGGCGAAGGCGGGGAAGATCCAGTCCGTTACAAGCCGCTGTCCAACGGCGACTCGCTCAATTGCGGCATCAAACAGGTGGCTAGCGGGCGGTTCGGCGTGACGATCGAATACCTGGCCAATGCGAGGATTTTGCAGATCAAGATGGCCCAAGGCGCCAAGCCCGGCGAAGGCGGGCAACTGCCTGGATACAAAGTGACCGACGAGATTGCGCGGCTGCGGCACTCCACGCCGGGCGTCTCCCTCATTTCGCCGCCGCCGCACCACGATATTTACTCCATCGAGGACCTTGCGCAATTGATCTACGATTTGAAGTGCGCAAATCCCGGTGGCATGGTCTCGGTGAAGCTGGTTTCCGAAGTCGGGGTGGGCACCGTGGCGGCGGGCGTCGCCAAAGGCTATGCCGACGAGGTGCTCATCAGCGGGCACGACGGCGGCACCGGGGCCAGCCCGTTGTCTTCCATCAAGCACGCGGGCACGCCTTGGGAGATCGGCCTGGCCGAGACGCAGCAAACACTCGTGCTCAACGGACTGCGGGACCGCATTTTCGTCCAATGCGACGGCCAGATGCGGACCGGCCGCGACGTGGTTATCGGCGCGCTTTTGGGCGCCGAGCGGTTCGGCTTTGGCACATCGGCCCTCGTCAGTCTGGGCTGCATCCTCATGCGGAAGTGTCATCTTGGCACGTGCCCGGTCGGCATTGCCACGCAGGACCACGATCTGCGAAAGCGGTTCCACGGCAAGGCCGAATACGTCGTCCGCTTTCTCACTTTCGTTGCCGAGGATGTCCGCCGCGTCATGGCGGAGCTTGGCTTCCGCAAGTTCGACGACATGGTGGGCCACGTGCAACGGCTCAGCACGAACAAGGCAATCGACCATTGGAAAGCCAAGGGGCTGGATTTCTCTGCCGTCTTCGCACAGCCGGACCAGTCCAATGGCTGCCCCTTGCGGCGCATCCGCCCGCAGAGCGATACGCATAAGGACCATCTGGACTGGACGATCATCGACCGGCTTGGCGACGCGCTGGCACAGGGCAAGCGAGCGCGGTTGGAGATGCCCATTCGCAACACGCACCGCACCGTCGGCGCGATCTTGAGCAACCGCATCGTCAAGCTGCACGGCGGCAAGGGCCTGCCCGACGGAACGTTCGATCTTACCTTCACCGGCTCGGCGGGGCAGAGTTTCGGCGCGTTCCTTGCCAAGGGTGTGACGCTGAAGCTCATCGGCGACGCCAACGACTATCTTGGCAAGGGGCTCTCCGGCGGCCGGATTATCGTGCAGACGCCGCCCGGCTCGCCGTTCGACCCCACAGAGAACGTCATCGTCGGCAATACGCTGCTTTACGGCGCGACCGGCGGTGAGGTCTACATCAACGGGCTGACCGGCGAGCGGTTCGCCGTCCGCAACAGCGGCGCGGTGGCGGTGGTGGAAGGCGTGGGCGATCACGGTTGCGAATACATGACTAACGGCACGGTGGTCGTGCTGGGGCGCACCGGCCGCAACTTTGCCGCCGGCATGAGCGGCGGCATCGCCTACGTGCTGGACGAGAACCAGATGTTCGACACGCTCTGCAATCTCGACATGGTCGACCTCGAACCGGTCCACCTCGATGAAGACCTCGATACGCTGCAAGATCTCATCCGCCGCCACCTCCGCTGGACGGGCAGCCTGCAAGCGAAAATGATTTTGGACCGTTGGCGGGCGATGTCCGGCCGCTTCGTCAAGGTCATGCCGATCGACTACCGCAAGGCCCTCGTCCGCCTCCGCGAGCGGGAGACTGTCAAGAGCGAGGGCTCGGCTGCGACCGAGGAGGTCTTCCGATAATGGCCAACCCGTCCGGCTTCAAACAATTCACCCGTTGCGAGCTGCCCCATCGGCCCGTCTCGGAGCGGATCAAGGACTGGTACGAAACCGATCAATTGCTGATCGACAAGGTCCTCAACGAGCAGGCCGCTCGCTGCATGGACTGCGGCATCCCGTTCTGCCATGCCTCGGGCTGCCCGGTGAAGAACCTCATTCCGGAGTTCAACGACCTGGTCTATCGCGGGCACTGGCGGGCGGCGGCCGACAACCTGCACTCCACCAATAATTTTCCCGAAATGACCGGGCGGATCTGTCCCGCGCCGTGCGAAGCGGCCTGCACGCTGGCCATCAACGACCGCGCGGTGAACATCAAGCACATTGAGCTGCAGATCGCCGAAAAGGCGTTCAAGGAAGGCTGGGTCGAGCCGGTTCCGCCTACCACGCGTACGGGCAAGCGCGTGGCGGTGGTCGGCTCCGGCCCGGCCGGCCTGGCCGCGGCCCAGCAAGTCAATCGCGCCGGCCACGAGACGGTGGTCTTTGAGAAGGACGATCGCATCGGCGGACTGTTGCGCTACGGCATTCCCGATTTCAAGATGGAGAAGCGCGTCATCGACCGCCGGCTCGACCAAATGTCGCGTGAGGGCGTCCGTTTTCAGCCGGGCGTGGAGATCGGCCGCGACATGACCGCCGCCGAGTTGCGGAGCCAGTTCGACGCCGTCTGCCTTTGCATGGGCGCGGATACGCCCGGCCGCTGAGCGTGACCGGCTCGAACCTCCGCGGCGTCCATCTGGCGATGGACTTCTTGAGCCAGCAGAACCGCCGCGTGGCGGGCGACGACCAGCCAGCCGGCAACGGCCCGGTAATCACCGCCAAGGGCAAGCACGTGATCGTCGTCGGCGGCGGCGACACGGGCAGCGACTGCGTCGGCACGTCGATCCGCCAGGGCGCGATCTCCGTGACGCAACTAGAAATCCTGCCCAAACCGCCCGAGGGCAAGAACGACGAAGAGACGCCCTGGCCGCACTGGCCGAAGATCATGCGGACTTCGTCTTCTCAAGAGGAGGGGTGCGAGCGGCGGTGGAGCGTGTTGACAAAGGAGCTTCGCGGCGACGATTGCCAGGTCCGCGAGCTTTACGGCGCCGAGATTGACTGGGTGCCCGGACCATCAAGTTGGGAAATGAAGGAAATCGCCGGCACCGAGTTCATCCTGCCGGCCGATCTGGTGCTCATCGCGATGGGTTTCCTGCACGTCGTGAGGACTGGGATCGTGGAGGAATTGGGCGTCAAGCTCGACAAGAAAGGCAACGTTGTGGTCAACAACTGGATGAGCAGCGTGCCCGGCGTGTTTGCCTCCGGCGACACGGTTCGCGGGGCGTCGCTGGTGGTCCACGCCATCAATCAAGGCCGCATCATGGCCGCGGCGGTGGACAGGTGGCTGCGGGGGTAGCTGGCCGTCACTTCTCCGGCTCAATGACTACCGCCGTGCCGTAGCAGAGCACTTGGAGCCTTTGCTAACGACCTCGGAGGCGTCGCGACGCAGGCCCACGATATCGCATAACAATCCGTGAGCAAAGGGTTCATTCTCAGCGTTGGCGCAGTTACAATTGTGCGCGATGTCCGACAGCGTTCCCTCCGTGATCGTGCTGGCCGGCCCGAATGGTTCCGGCAAGACTACTTCGGCCCCAAGGCTGCTGCGCGACGTGCTGGGAGTAGTCACGTTCGTCAATGCCGACACGATTGCGCAAGGACTTGCTGCATTTAGCCCCGAGTTGGCGGCGCTGGAGGCCGGCGCAATCATGCTTTCTCGTCTGCGTCGATTGGGCGAACTACGGCGAACGTTTGCCTTCGAAACGACGCTCGCCGGGCGGTCTTTGTCTCCCTGGCTGGCACAATTGGTTGCCACCGGCTACGAGTTCCACCTCATCTATTTTTGGCTGAGTAGCCCCGATCTGGCTGTCGCCCGCGTGGCCGATCGCGTGCGGAAAGGCGGACACGATGTTCCCGAAGAAACCATCCGCCGACGGTATCGTGCCGGCCAAAAGAACTTTTTTCAACTCTACATGCCGCTTGCCACGAAGTGGCAATTGTTCGATAATTCAGATCATGGCGCGCGCGGTTAATCGCGAAAGGGACGCGAGAATCGCCGCCGATAATTGAGGAAGCGAGTCTCTGGCATCGGCTCAGACAGGAGAACCTCAATGGCAAGTAAGATCAGACCGACTATTTCCGATATCTTCGACGACGAAAATGCGATTCCACAAGCGCTGAGCGCGGCCATCCGCGATACCGCCTTGGAGCACAAGCAGAAGGGCCTGCCTTTGGCCGTCTGGCGCGAAGGCAACGTTGCCTGGATTCCTCCGGAAGAAATCGAGGTGGGCCATGACTTGCCGTCCGAAGTGCCCGAATAAATCTCTGGATGGAAGAAGTTCAAATATCTGCCGCGCCCCTTACCAAGCCTTGTCCGACGGCTGCAAGGTCTTCGCGACCTCGGCCACCAATTCGTTCAGCCCCTGCCCCGTAACGGCCGAAATCAAAAGCACTTCGCGCCCGAGCAACTCCGCCAGTTGCCGGCGGACGTCTTCTGCCTCAGGAAGATCGGCCTTGGTGACGACAGTGATCTCCTGCCGGGCGGCCAGCTCGCGGCTGTACTGTTCCAACTCGCCGCGGATAGTCTGGTAATTGGCGATCGGATCGGTCGCGTCCATCGGCGCGGGCTCGACGAGGTGAACGAGGATGCCGGTCCGCTCGATGTGGCGGAGGAACTCGTGGCCCAGCCCGGCGCCCGCGTGCGCGCCTTCGATCAAGCCGGGGATGTCGGCCATGACGAACGATCGGTCGGCGTCAATTTGCACGCGGCCCAAGTTAGGATGCTTGGTGGTGAAGGGATAGGGGGCGATTTCCGGCCGGGCGCGGGAAAGGCGGCTTAGAAGCGTGCTCTTGCCGGCGTTGGGCAGGCCCACCAAGCCCACGTCGGCGATGAGCTTGAGTTCCAGCCGCACCGCGCGAATCTCGCCCGGCTCGCCGGGGGTCGATTGCCGCGGGGCGCGATTGGTGGCCGTCTTGAAGCGGTTGTTGCCTTTGCCGCCTTTGCCGCCGCGGGCGACGATCACCTGCTCGCCTTCCTTGGCCAGGTCGCGAAGGACGTGGCCGTGCTCGGCGTCGATGATGACCGTGCCGGGGGGAACGGCGATCGTCAGGTCCTTCGCTGATTTGCCATGACAGTTCGCGCCGGTGCCGTGCTCACCGGGACCAGCCTTCCACGCTTTCTTGTGGGCGAGCATGGCGAGGCTATCGACGCCTTCGCGGGCCACCAGGACGATGCTGCCGCCGTCGCCGCCGTCGCCGCCGTCGGGCCCGCCCAGCGGGACGTACTTTTCCCGCCGGAAGCTGACGCAGCCGTCGCCTCCTTTGCCCGCCTCAAAACGGACTTCGACCTCGTCGACGAACATGGTCAGGCCGGCCTCTCCGACCGCACCTCGGTCTCGATGTCGCAGATTTTCCCCACGCGGCGGGCGTGGCGGCCGCCTTCAAACGGCGTGTTAAGCCAGAGTTCGATCATGTGGTCCACCAGTTGCTCCCCCAGCAGGTCGGCGGAGAGGCAGAGAATGTTGGCGTCGTTGTGGCGGCGGCTCATTTCGGCCGTTACGTCGTCGTGGCAGGGGGCAGCGCGGACGCCGGGAAACTTGTTCGCCGTAATGCACATCCCCAGGCCCGTCCCGCAGATCAGAATGCCCCTCTCGACCTCGCCGCGGCCGATCATGCGTGCGACCCGCGGCCACGTCCGGATAATCGACGGCTTCGCCCGAATAGGTGCCTACGTCTTCAACCTGATGTCCCAGGCGGTGGAGCAATTCGACCACCCGCCGCGGATGGGGAAACCTCGGTGATCGGCGCCAACTGCAATTCTCATCAGATCAGGAGTTTCTTTTCTTCGCGGTTCCAATTGGGACAAAGCGTTGCGATATGCGGACGTCTGCTTAACTTCCGGCCGAAAGCAAGGTAACGATTTGATCGAGACGCAGATTCAGCTCCGGCGCAGCTCCGAGCGCATCGCTCGTAGCGCTCGGCGGGTCCGCCGATTGGATCGCAGATGTCCGCCTCGTCGGCGGAAAGCAGGAAGGTCCGCTCGGCGGCCGAGGGCCATTGCGCCAGGATCGCCTCGCGGTGCGAGCGCGTCATCGCGAATATCAGATCGGCATGTCGGACCAATGGCTCGGTCAAAGGCTGGGTTTCGTGCTCGGCAAGGTCCAACCCGTCTTTCGACAGGACCTCGATCGCTTCGTGGGCTGCGCGGCCGCCGAGCATGGCCGCGACCCCGGCCGACATCACCAGCGCGCCGCGGTCCTCCAACTCGCCGATCGCGCAGTCGAGCTTTTCGGCCAGCAACTGTCGGCAGATGGCCTCGGCCATCGGGCTGCGGCAGGTGTTGCCGGTGCAAATGAAGAGGACCATCGTGCATGAGAGCCGCTGCATGGTCTTTTCCGGCACGACGCCAGCGCGCAAGATCTCGTAGCGGTTGCCGTTGACGCGCACGACGCTGGACGGCTGTCCGAAGCGGCAAGGCCCGTCGTCGATCACCAGATCGATGTCGTCGCCGAGGATTTCCAAAACCTCGCGGGCGTTGACCGCCTCCGCGCCGCCGGTGCGATTGGCGCTGGTCAACGCCAGCGGGCCGACGAGCATCCGCAGCACGTCCAGCAGCACCTGGTGCCCCGGCACCCGCAGGCCCAATGTCGGGGCACCCGCGCTGCGGGTCGTGGGCGCGATGAAATTCAGCACGCGAGCGGGCAATTGCCGCGCGAGGCTGTCGGGATGGGCATCATCCATCACCAGCGTCACGGGGCCGGGCCAGCAGCGGCGGGCAAGGCGTTGGCCCAGCGGCGTCATGTCCGGGACATAATCGCGGGCATCGTCCGCGCTTTTGATAGCCAGAGTCAACGGGTGGTTCGCCTTGCGGCCCTTGACCGACGCCAGCCGCTCCACCGCGCGCTCGTCCAACGCGCTTGCGGCCAAGCCGTAGACGGTCTCCGTGGGAAAAGCCACGATCTGCCCTTCGGTCAGAGCCTGAACCATTTGGTGGACCACGTCGCGCAGGTCGTCCGCGTGCCGAAGATCAATAACGACGGCTGCCATTGCCCCGAACCAAGCGTGAAAGAATACAGGAAACCATTGCTAAATATACGTCTACGACCTTTGGGGGTCAAGCCGCCCGGGCCTACGATTCCTCCTTCCCAATTAGTCCGAGTTGGACCATGCGGCGATAGAGCCGCGGCCTATTCAGGCCCAAGAGCCGCGCCGCTTTGGCCTTGTTTCCTTTGCTGCGGGCCAGGGCGCGGCGGACGAGTTCCCGCTCGATGCGGGCAATAAATTCGTCCAGGCGGATCGGCTCCTCCTTGCGGCGCGGCCGGGCCGCCATCTCGGCCGCGGCATGGATGCGTTCGGGCAAATCGGCGCGGGTGATCTGCGCGCCGGCCGCGCGGACGTGGCTTTCGGCCACGACCTGGGCCAATTCGTCCACATCGCCCGGCCAACTATAGGCGCAGAGCCGATCGAGAGCATCGGAAGCAAAACCGCCCATTTGCTTGCCGCCGCGAGAGTTATGTTCTTCCAGCAAGGCCTGTGCCAACAGGGGCACATCGTCGCGGCGCTGGGAAAGCGGCGGCAGTTCAATCACGATCGTGCTGAGCGCGGCGGCAAGGTCCTCGCGGAACTGCCCGGGCTGCGCCAAGTCCAGCAATGGCTGTGCGGCAGTTGCGATTGGCGCCAGGAAGGGTTCGATGACAACAGAGGCGACGCCAGCGCGGCTTGGCCTTCGAGGGAAAGTCGGTCCACCTCGAACAGCAGCAGCGTGCCGCGTTCGGTTGCTCCGGCGCCCCGCTGCGCAGGTGCCCCGCCGCGCAGCGGATCGGCGGCGGCGCGAAGCGTCGATTGTATCAAGTCAGCGTCCAGCAGGCCGCATTCGACCGGCACGAGGAGCGAATCTCCCATGTGCCCTTGCCCGCCGTAGTGAATCGCCTCCGCCAGACGGCGGTGGCCGCCGCCCGGCGGCCCAAGCAGCAAGACATTTGCCCGCGCCGCGGCGGCGATTTCCGCTTGGACCGCGGCCCGCCGCGCGGCGGGCGTGACGCCGGCCACGCTTGTCGCCGGCAGCCGCAGGCGTTTCTGCTGGCGCAAGCGCAGCAACTGCAAGTGAAGCGCCTGTGATTCGTCAGGGAACGGGTCGGCGTCAGCGACTGGTTGCGGCGAATCGTGGGAATCCACCACCGCGACGACGCAGAACACCGGTCCATCGGCACCGCGGAGCGGCACGAAGTGCGCCGCTCGAAACATCGTTTGGTCAGCCGCCTGGCAAGTGACCGCCGCCGTAAGTTCGCGGCCTTCCAAGACAGTCGGCGGAGGGCAAAGGCGGGCAGCGATGCCCTCGGCGCGTGACTTGCCTTCGCCGCTGTGATATAGACACGATTGCCCGACCAGCTCTCCCGCGGAGTCGCCCAGCCAGGCGCGGCAGGCCTCGTTCATGAACACAATCGCCAGCGAATCGTCCAGCACATAGAGCGGCTGGGCAACGGATTCCAGCAACTTGACGAATTCCGCGGCATGGAGGCGACGGCGGGACATGGAATTGTCGGGTTGCGGACTACCGCCGCGATACGATCGGTCGGATCAGTCGGATCGGTCTGATCGATTGGCTTGTTGATCCGCGGCGGGAAGGTGCTGAACCGTGATCGCCGGCGCGCGCCAGCGCCGGCCTTCAAACATGCCTGCATCAACGGGGCGGGATAAATGCCGGCCACGAGGACTGCGAGCGAGCAGACCAAGGCGGCCAAATACGGGCCGGCGCCGCCTTCGGAACGCGGCACGACCAGCGGCTCGCGGAAGTACATTATTCCCACGATCCGCAGATAGTAGTAAGCTGCCACAGCGGCGTTGAGCACGCCGATCACCGCCAAGGCGATAAACCACGGGCGAGAGCTTCCACCGTCGGGATCGACGTTCAGCGCGCTGCCGAACACCAACAGCTTGCCCCACAAGCCGGCGGCAGGCGGCACGCCTGCCAGGCTGAACATCGAAATGGCCATTGCGGCAGCCATAACCGGGCGGGTGCGGCCGAGGCCGGCCAGCTCGTCGACGCTTTCCACCTGCTGCCGGTCACGGCCCAAATAGGCCAGCACGGCGAACGCGCCAAGCGTCGCCAGGGCATAGACGCATAGGTAGAAGAACGTCGCCCCGGCGCCGTTCCACTGGGCCAGCGGGCCCGAGCGCGGCGAAACCAAAGCCACGGCAATGCCGATGAGCATGTAGCCCGCGTTGGCGATCGAGGAATAGGCCAGCAGCCGACGCACGTTGTCCTGCCACAGGGCCAGCAAGTTGCCCAGAGTCATCGTCAGCACGGAAATCGCCAGCACGATTTTCCAGCCGTAGACGTTCATATCGGGCATTGCCAGCGCCAGCAGCCGCACGATGGCCAGCAGTCCGGCGGCTTTGGGCAAAACGGAGAGCAAAGCCGCATTGGCCTGGATCGTGCCCTGGTAGACGTCCGGAGCATAGAAATGAAACGGCACCGCGGTCACGCGAAAGCACAAGCCGGCCAGCACGAGCACCATCCCCAGCTTGGCCATCGATTCGACGCTCGGCGAAACCCACTGCATTGTAGAAAGACTTTCCCCAATGACCGACAACTGCATCGAGCCGGCAGCGCCGTAGATGAAGCTCAGACCGTAGAGGAACAGGGCCGAGGCGAGGATGCTAAGAAAGAAATACTTGGCCGATGCCTCCTGGCCGGCCGCGTCGCGACGGCCCAGCAAGAGCATGATGTACGTGGGAATCGAAATCAACTCCAAGCCGACGAAGATCAGCACCAGGTTCGAAGCCACGGCCACGATCATCAATCCGGCAACGATCAGCAGCAGTGAGCCGAGGTACTCCGCCATCGCGCCGGTCGCCAGCGGCCGCCAGGCCATCAGGACCATTACCGCTCCGGCCGCCAACGAGAGCCAGCGGAAGAATGAGGCCAGGTCATCGGGAATAACGGGCGACGTACGTCCGATTTGGGAAGCGATGTCGGACGTCTTAATCGGCGCGTCATGACCGCGGTGGGCAAGACTTGCGGCAACGGTGCGGTGGATGTAGCTGTCGTTTCCGCCGCACCACCAGAGCGAGGCAGCGGCCAAAACGATCGCCGCGAACGCCAACGGCGCCCAGGCCCTCTGTGAATTCGAAAACGCTCCGCCCATATAAATCACGAGCGCCGCGACAACGACTACGATCTCGGCGGACAAAAATGCGACGACTTCAGCGGTCACGGGCCACCTCCAGAAAGCTTTTCGGCCGCTGTTCGGCAATCGCTGGGGCCGGCGCATCCGCCGCGCTCATCGCGGGAGCAGACAATTGGTTCAGGGTTGGCGCCATGCGGTCCAGGAAGAACTTCGGATGCACGCCGATCCAGACGATGACGATGCACAAAGGGACCAGCGCCGCGACTTCCCGCGGCTTCAAATCGGCGATCGGGCCGCCGCGACCCACTCCGTGGGTGCCCCGCCGCTCGCGCAGCGGGCCGAAGAAAACCCGCTTCACCAGCGACAGCATGTACCAGGCGCCCAGCACGACGCCGCTGACGGCCAGTACCGAAATCACGCGGTACTGCGCGGTCCACTCGCCGACCGCCGTTCCCCACGCCCGGTCGAACATGCCCAACAGCAGCAGGAACTCGCCCGCGAAGCCGTTCAACCCCGGCAGGCCGATGCTGGCCAGCGTCATGAAGACCATGAAAAACGCGAGCACCGGCACCTCGCGGGCAATGCCGCCGAAATCGGCGATCCGCCGCGTATGGTAGCGCTCGTACATCATGCCTACCAGCGCGAACAACCCGCCGGTGGAAAGCCCGTGGTTGATCATCTGCAGCGCGCCGCCCTGCACGGCGACGCGGTTCAGGGCAAAAACGCCCAACATGCAAAAACCGAGGTGGCTGACGCTCGAATAGGCGATCAGCCGCTTCATGTCGCTTTGAGCCAACGCCACCAGCGCCCCGTAAACTATGCCCGCCACGGAAATCCACAGCAGCCAGGGCATGCACGCGGCCGTGCCCGCGGGAAGCATGGGAACGTTGAAGCGGAGGAAGCCGTAGGTGCCGACCTTCAACAGCACGCCGGCCAAAAGGATGCTGCCCGCGGCCGGGGCCTCGGTGTGGGCCAGCGGCAGCCAGGTGTGCAGCGGGAAGAGCGGCACCTTGATCGCAAAACCGGCAAAGAGCGCCAGAAAGAGCCACACTTGCCAGGCAAGCGGCATCGGATTGGCTTGCAGGTCGCTGGTCAGCGCGGGAATGGAAAATGTCAGCGACAGTCCGTGCCGCACGTGCCAGTGGTCCCAAATCACGATCGCCAGCAATCCCAGGAGCGTCAGGACGCTGCCGGCCAAGGTAAACAAAAAGAACTTGATCGCCGCGTAGCGCCGCTGCTCGCTGCCCCAAATGCCGATCAGGAAAAACAACGGCACCAGCGTGAACTCGAAGAAGATGTAGAAGAGGATGATGTCACGGGCGACGAACACGCCCAACATGCCGGTGCCCAGCAACAGCAGCAAGCGATAGTAAAGCCGCTCCTGTTCCTGGATCGCGTCCCAGCTCACCAGCACGGCAACGACCAGAAGCAGCGCCGTGAGCACGAAGAGCCACAGTCCCAGGCCGTCCAAGGCGACGGAAAACTGGATGTCCAGCGTCGTGCCCAGCGCGGCGAACCAGGGCCACTCGGTTAGAGTCGCCTTGAATTCATCAGGACCGGCATGGAACTTCAACGCGAGCACGATCGAGCAGATGAGCGTGGCCAGCGAGCCCGCCAGCGCCCAGCAGCGAGACTTGGTGCCGCCCAGCCCGGCGACGACGGCGGTCGCCGCGGGAAGGAACAGCGTCACGAGCAGTAGGGTATCGAGTTTCATCTTCTTTGCGTACGATGCCGGTCTCGCAACTCCTTAGCGCGTCATGGGGGTCAACAGCATCGCTCCAGCCAGCGCAAGCACGCCCAGCGCCATAACGAGGGCATAAAACGGAACAAGCCCGCCTTGCAGCGGACGCATCACATAACCAACCCATCGCGGCACGTATCCGAACAGATTGACGATGCCGTCGATCAGGTAGCTGTCGATCGCGGCGAAAAGCCAAGCGAGCCCTTGCAGCGGCCACACGATCAATAAAAGGTAAAGCTCGTCGAAGTAGAACTTGCCGTAGGACAAGGCATACAACCCCAACGACTTCGAGGCTTCCATCGCCGCTTGCGCCATGCTCGGCTGCGCCACGTAGAAAACCCAGGCCAAACCAATCCCGCACAAGGCCACAATCGTGCTGGCGATCGCCACACTCCAGTGGAACGGTTCGGCGCCTCCGGAAGATTCACCGGCGACCAGCGGCGCGAGCGTGGGCGTTTGCATGAGGAAGCCGTGGGGACCGAGAAAATCGCCCGTCCACCAGAAATAAATGCCGACTAGGGCCGCGCCGACCGCCAGGATCGCCAGCGGTCCGGTCATCGAAGGCGGCGATTCGTGGGCGTGATGCCCGGCTTCCTTGGGAATCCGCTCCTCGCCGTGGAAGGTGAGGAAGTAGATCCGGAAGGTGTAAAACGCGGTGAGGAAGGCCGTGAGCATGCCGCCGTAATAGAGCCAGGTGTAGAGCGCGTCGGACGACTCGTGCGCTTTCTCGTTTACCGCGGCCAGGATTTCGTCCTTGCTCCAGAAGCCGGCGAAGGGAACAATGCCGGCCAAGGCAAGGCAGCCGATCAAAAAAGTCAAGTGCGTCCAGGGCATCTTTCGCTTCAGCCCGCCGAACTCGCGGATGTCGATCACACCGCCCATGGCGTGCATCACGCTTCCGGCGCCCAGGAAAAGAAGGGCCTTGAAAAACGCGTGGGTGAAGAGGTGGAACATGCCCGCAGTCACGCCGACCTGGCTGCCGGTGCCCAGGGCGAGGAACATGTAACCGAGCTGGCTGACCGTGGAGTTGGCCAGCACGCGCTTGAGATCGAACTGCGTCAGGGCGATCAGCGCGGCCAAAAGCGCCGTGAAGCCGCCGATGAATGCGACGGTCTCTTGGGCGAATTCCGAGGCGTGGTAGAGCGGCGTGCAGCGGGCAACCATGTAGACGCCGGCCGTGACCATCGTGGCCGCGTGGATCAGCGCGCTGACGGGCGTGGGGCCTTCCATGGCATCCGGCAGCCAGACGTGCAGCGGGAACTGCGCGCTCTTGCCGCAGGCCCCCATCAGCAGCAAAAGACAAATCGCGGTAACCGCTTCGCGCGGCACATAGGGATGATCCGTGATCCGCCAATGTCCTAGGATGCCGTGCTGGACCGTGCCATGGACCATGCCGTCTTGAACTGCGCTCGGGTCGACGTAAACGATCGTCCGCTCCGGGCGGCCCGCGCCCGCGGGGATCTTGTCGATCTTGGAATCGTGGAAGTCCAACGTGCCGAAGGTGGTCCAGATGAGGAACACTCCCAGCGCGAAACCGCAATCTCCCACGCGAGTGACGAGGAAGGCTTTCATGCCTGCGGCGGCCGCGGAGGGCTTTTCGAACCAGAAGCCAATAAGCAAGTAACTGCAAAGACCGACCGCCTCCCAAAACACGTACAGCAGCGCGAAGTTGCTCACGGAGACGAGCATGGTCATCGAGAAAACGAAGAGCGACACGTAGGCGAAGAACCGCCAATAGCCTTCGTCGCCGTGCATGTAGCCCTTGGAGTAAATGGCCACCAACGTGCTGATGAACGTCACCATGCCGAGCATGATCGCGGTGAGCGCATCGGCACGGAGGACGATATCGACGCGGAAGGAGGGGTCTACGGTCGCCCAGGTCCACAAATGCACGAGATGCTCATGCTCCTTGCTTCCCTGCACGGCGAAAATCAGCGCGGCGCTTGCCACAAAGGAGCCCAAGAGCGCCAGCACGACCGGCCAGTGGCTGTGCTCGCGCAAGTGCCGCTTGCCGAGCACGCCGACGACCACCGCGGCCGCCAGCGGCAGCACGGGAATCGTGACCAGGAGTTTGGGAATGTACTGTTCCATGCGTTGCGCTGTCGTTGCGGTCTAAACTCTTGGACGATAAAAATCCTCTTCGGGCACCGATTCGGGCGGGATGCCGGAGGGAGTCAAATGCGGCCAGTTGCGCGGGCTGTCCTCCGGCAGCGGGGCCAGCGGCTCCTCCTCGAATGGCGGCTGGTTCGATTCGCGCAGCTCGTCCCACATGGCGATGTCGAGATGGTGCTTGCGCTCGAAGAGCATGAGCACCACGGCCAATGCGATCGCCGCCTCGCAGGCCGCCACGGCGATAATGAATATGACGAGCATTTGTCCGCCGAGGTCATGGTGAAACCGGCTCCAGGCGACGAGACTGAGGGAAACGCCTTGCAACATCATCTCGGCCGCGAGGAACATGACGATCATGTTCCGACGGCTGAGGAAGCCGATCAGCCCAATGCCGAACAAAGCGGCGCCGATGGTCAGGAAGGTTTGCAGCGATGCCAGCTCAGCGGACATAACTGGTTCCTCCGATTGAGCTTCCTGGGCTGGCCAACGGAGGCCGTCCTTTCATTGCCGCGCGGCCTTGGGACACAATGACCGCCGCGCCAACCAACGCCGCGAAGAGCAGCACGCCCGCCGCCTCGACGGCGACAAGGTAGCGCGTGAACAGGTCCGCGCCCAGCCGCGCGACGTCATACGACGCAACGCTGCTGTCTTCGCGTCCCTGCGGCACGAGGCTGGGACGAGGGAACGATGCATTCTTAGGCTGAGCTTGCGGCCTCGCACGCGCACCGCGCGGGGCAACCGCTCGGCGGGTCGCCGCCGAGTTCGTTGGGGCGGGAAGCCCCATCTCGGTTTCAGTCGCCGCGGCGGCGATCGTGGCGGTGAGAACGCCCACGAGCACTGCTCCGGTGAACGCGGAAACGGGCGCCTCCCAACTGCGGCGGTCGTAGGTCGTGTGGCCTTCGGGCTGCGCAAGCATGAGCACAAAGAGGAACATGACGAGGATCGCGCCGGCATAGACGACAACCGTCGCCACCGCCAGGAACGCGGCCCCGGCGAACAGGAAGGCGCAGCGGTGCCGGCCAGCGTCATGCCGAACCAGATGGCTGAATACACGGGACTTCGGCAACTGATCGTCGCCACGGCCGCCGCAACGGTTACAATCCCTATCGCGCCCAGCAGGCCCTCCGCGAACCATTCGCCCACGACGGGCAGTTGCGATGCGAAGAGCCCGAAGCCCACCGCCGCCAGCAGCGCGCCGACGACCCGCCGCCGAGCCAAGGCGAGAGTGCCCCGGCCGCTGGGCAACAGCAACCACAGGCCGATTGCGGCTGCGGCTGTCGGGGAAGCCAAAATAAGTATCGTGAGTATCGCGTGCAGGGAAATCACGCGTGGCCTCCCTCTGCTCCGACCCGCTTCGACGGCATCGGCTCGAGGTCTTTCGTGCGATCATAGACGCTCAGCAGCTTCTCCTTGTCGAATATCATTTCCTCGCGGCTGGCGCCGGTCAGGTCGTAGATGCTCGTAAGTTCAATCGCTTCGACCGGGCAAGCCTGCTCGCACATTCCGCAGTAGATGCAGCGAAGCTCGTCGATATTGAAGACCTTGGGATATTTTTCCCGGTCGGGCCAGGGACTCTCCTCGGCGACGATGTCAATGCAGTGCGCCGGACAAGCGGTTGCGCAGAGGAAGCAGGCCACGCACTTCACGCGGCCCTCGTCGTCCTTGTTGAGCCGATGGACGCCGCGGTAGTTGACCGGATCGACGATCTTGTGGCGTTCCTCGGGCGATTGCAAGGTGATCTTCTTGGCGAAGAACATGTGCCGCAAGGCCGTCGTCAGGCCCTTAATGAAAATCATCAAGTAGCTCTGGCCCAACACACCCATCTTCGGCGGCTCGACCCAGCGGATTTTGGATTCAGTCGTTTTCATGAATTGTATTGCGGCTCCGGAACACTGATCTCGGGCGGAGTGATACGGGGCCGATTGTCGCGCAGCCGCCAGACATCTTGGCGGCGGCATACCACGTCACGAGCAGGATAATCCAGCCGCCGATCGCCATGCACAGCGCGGGCGGCAATCCGGCGGGCGCGGCGATCGCTCCCCCGTATTCCTGCCAGACGGCAACGTACGCGAAGTTGACCATGCCCGCCGGCAACATCGCCAGCCAAGCCATCGACATCAATTGGTCGTAGCGGAAGCGCGCCCAAGCCCAGCGAGCAACCATAAAGAAGACGATGACGACCAGGGCCTTGCCGTTGAGCACGACGATTCGCAGGATCGCCTGGAGCCAGCCCACGTCGTTGTCCCAGCCGGTTACGCCCCAAAGATGCCAGCCGCCGAAGAAGAGGATTACGATAAGGTACGAGGCCGCGACCATGTGCAAGTATTCGCCCACCAGGTACATCATCAGCTTGAGGCCGAAATACTCGGTGTGGTAGCCGCCAATGAGCTCTTGCTCGGCCTCCGGCAGGTCGAAGGGAAGCCGCGCGGCCTCTGCGAACGAAGCCACGAAGAAAACGGCGAGCCCCAGAGGCTGCGTAAAGGCATTCCACACGCCGTCATGCGCTTGGCGGCGCATGATCTCCTCCAAATTCAGCGAGCCGCAGGCAAGCACGACTCCCAGAATGGCTATACCCATCGGCAGCTCGTAGGCGATCAACTGGGCGCTGCTCCGCAGGCCGCCGAGGAAACTGTATTTGTTGTTGCTCGCCCAGCCGCCCAGCACGACGCCGTAGACGGCCACGCTGCCCAGAGCGACGACGAAAATCATGCCCACATCAATGCCCGGCGCGATCACAAGCTGGATGGGTTGATGCACGCCCCACTTGTCCAACAAGGGGATGTGGGGCAGTACGCTTCCCAAGGGGATCACCGCAAAGACGGCAATCGCCATAATGAAGATCGTCATCGGGGCAAGGAAGTAAAGCCCCTTGTCAACGTGGCCCGGGGTGTACTCGGCCTTGAAGATGAACTTCACACCGTCGGCAAAGGGCTGGCCGAGGCCGAAGACGCGGATATTGGTCAGTGGAATGCCGGCGCGGTTCGGCCCCAAGCGGTCCTGCACCCAGGAGGCGACCCACCGCTCCAACAGCACCAAATACGCCGCGGCCGTCATCAAGACGAAGACGACCAGCAGGATTTTGACCAGGGCTACTATGACTAGCGGGAGCATAAATCCTTCATGCGGTCTTCGCGGCGGGTTGCGGGCGTTTTTCCGCCAACCGGTTGATCTTCATATCCAGCCCCGTATCGGGAATCGCTCCGGCGGCGGGCGCGAAATACAAAATCTCGCGGCTAAGATCATCCAATACGGCGCGCGAATTGTAAAGCCCCTTGCGGCCCAACATCTGCCAGAAAAGCGGTCCTTCGCCATGCACGCCCCAAGGCAGGCGCACGGCCGTTTCGACCGTTTGCAGGCGGTCGTTACGGTTAACGTAGGAGCCGCTCCGCTCGGCAAAGGCGGCAGCGGGCAGTTGGTAGGCCGCACGCTCCATCAGCGGCGAAGGAAACAGGTCCTGGACGATGAGCAGGGGAACATCGTCGAATCGCCGGGCAACTGGCTCCTCGATCCACGGCTCCTTGTAGCCGCCGGAAATCCACACACCGCCGAACTCGGTGCGATTCAGTACTTTGAGAAAGTCTTCGAAGGAAAGCACTTTGTGCATGAAGTGGGCCAACACTTCTTCCACGCCGCGGCGGTTGGGCGCCTTCTCGGCCGCAATGACGAACCCGCCGGGGAATTTTTTGTCCTCGCCCGCGACCGGCACCGGCCCCATCGCCAGCACCGCCTGCGGATCGAGCGACCGCAGCAGCTTCGCCAGCAAGTAGGCCTCCTCGACGGTGAGCATCGGCGAAAAGACGCCGCCCAGCCGCCCTGCGGAGGAAAGCTTGTTCTTCAACTCTTCCGGCAGCCCATGCCACTTCATGTTGGCGGCCGAGCCGTTTTTTCCCAAATCCCCTGGCTCACGCTGGCGCGGCGTATTCAGGCGACTGTGATCGTGAACGTGGTGATATCCGTAACGGCCTTCATTGCACATCCACCATTTGTTGACGTGCGGATTTTCGCGCGGCTTGAGGCGGTAGATTTCGTCCTGGTTCTCTTCGACCCAGATCGAGCAGCCCACGGCGCAGCCGGTGCAAACGCCCTTGTGTCGCCGCATGAACCATACCCGCTGCTGGTAGAGAAAGTCCTTGTCGGCCAAAGCGCCCACCGGGCAGAGATCGACCACGTTGCCCGAAAGCTCGTTGTGCAGCGGGAAGCCGGGCACGACGTCGATTTCCTCGTGCGCACCGCGATGGGTGACCATCAACTCGGCCGTGCCGCTGACATCGGCGCAGAACCGCACGCAGCGGGAACACATCACGCAGCGGTCGATGAACAGGGTGACGTCTCCCAGGTCGCGTTTGCGGCTGGTGAAGGGCATGATGTCGGTCCGCCGGGTGGCCTGGCCGTAGCGGAAATGGTAGTCCTGCAAGGTGCATTCGCCCGCCTTGTCGCAGATCGGGCAGTCGATCGGGTGTCGCAGCAGCAAGCCTTCCTCGACATTCGCCCGCGCTTGCCGCACCTTCTCGCTCGTGGTGACAATCACCAACCCATCGCTGGCCGCAACGGTACAGCCGGGGACGAGCTTGGGCTGCATTTTGACATCGCCTGACTTGAGATCGCGATTGCCCGTTTCAATCAGGCACATGCGGCAACTGCCGACGACGGCAAGTCCCGCGTGGTAGCAGTAGTGAGGAATCTCCACGCCAGCCCGCTTGGCGGCCTCGATCGCATTGATCCGCAGGCCGTCGGGCAGTTCGATTTCGCTTCCGTCGATGGTAATCTTGGGCATCGGATTGTGATTAATGTGGCTTGCCGTTAATGCTTACCAGCGCCGGCACTGCTTCCCTGCTCGCATACCCAGTCGGGTTCGTCCGCTTGATGTACTCTTCCAACTCGCCGCGGAACTTCTTGACTGTGTTCTTCATCGGCCAGGCCGCGCCGTCCGCCAGGCCGCAGATCGTCGTTCCGGGAATGATGCCGATCGTATCGCCGATCTCGGCCAGGTAATCGAGGTCAACGAGCCGTCCGCGACCGGCCTTGATCCGCTCCATCATCATCACCGACCAGTGCGTGCCTTCGCGGCAGGGCGTACACTGGCCGCAACTTTCGTGGGCGAAAAACCGGCAGCTATTATAGAGGAAATCGACCATTGAGTAGGTCTCGTCCATGACGATCAAGCACGCCGTGCCCAGACCCAGGCAGCCGATTTTGCCGAGGCTGTTGAAATCCATGGGCGTGTCCAGCTCGGCTTCGGTCATTAGGCCCGTACTCAGTCCGCCAGGGACCACGGCCTTGGCCTTGCGGCCTTTCCAGACGCCGCCGGCGAATTCGTCGATCGCCTGCCGCGCGGTGATGCCCAGCGGGGCCTCGTAGCAGCCGGGACGATTGACGTGGCCGCTGATGCCGTAGAGCTTCGGCCCCAAGCTGCCGACGTCGCGGGGATCGGCCGGGTTGGGCGGCACGCCGATCGAGCGGAACCAGGCCACGCCGCGGTCGATGATGTGGACCACGCAAGCCATCGTCTCCACGTTGTTGACAACCGTCGGCTTGCGGAAGAGCCCTTCCACGGCCGGAAACGGCGGCTTGATCCGTGGCCAGGCCCGCTTGCCTTCAAGGCTCTCGATCAGCCCCGTCTCCTCGCCGCATATATAGGCCCCCGCACCGCGATGGATGTAAAGTTCCAGCGAAAACTTGCTGCCGAGGATGTTTTTGCCCAGGTAGCCCGCGGCGTAAGCCTCGTCGATGGCGGCCTGCATCCGTTGCCGGGCTAATGGATATTCATAGCGAAGGTAGAAGTAGGCGGTCGTGACCTTGGCCGCGTAGGCGCTGAGGATGATTCCCTCGACAATTTGGTGCGGATCGCCCTCCATCTGCACGCGATTGACGATCGTGCCCGGCTCACTTTCGTCGGCATTGACGCAGAGGTAGATCGGGCCGGGATGGTCTTTCGGCAAGAACGACCACTTCAACCCGGTGGGGAAGCCGGCCCCGCCGCGTCCGCGGAGTCCCGATGATCGGACCGCCCCCTGAACATCGTCGGGACTCATCTCCTTCAGCGCCTTCTTGAGCGCGCAGTATCCACCGCCCGCCTCGTACACTTTGCGGGTGTGGCTGTCGGGCTTGCCGATGTTCGCTAGCAGGACGGGTTCGTAAGGCACGGCGTTAAGGGTTTCGAGGTGGACGCAATCGGACGGATCGGTCGGATCCGTCCGATTCGTCGGATCTTGTCACGCTTGGTCGGCTTTCACTTTTGCCACAAACTCATCAATCTTCTCTTTCGTCATCGTCTTGTACACCGTATCGTTGACAAGCATCGCGGGCGCGAACTCGCAAACGCCGAGGCACTCGGCTGGCAAAAGGCTGACCTGGCCGTCCGCGGTCGTCTCGCCGGGCCGGATGCCGAATTTCTGGGCCAAATAGTCCATCAAGACTTCGCCCTCGCAGCAGGAACAACTGATCGAGCGACAAAACCACACCTTGTGCTTCCCGGCCGGTTTGTCTTGCGGGAAGAAGTGATAGAAGCTGAGAGTGTCTTGCACCTGGGCCGGGGTCAACTCGAGCATTTCGGCGATCTCGATTACCGCTGGTAGCGGCACGTAGCCCAAATGCTCGTTGACGACGTGCAGCGCCGGCAGGACAACGGCCCGCCGGGATGGATAGCGAGGATAAAAGGCCTCGATCTCTTTGCGCATCTGGGCGGTCAACAAGCGTGTTACCGCGGCCTGGGGTGGTGGTGCGACGGTCGTTTGCATTATCTGTCCAACTCCGCGGCAATGATGCTCAGACTGCCCAGCACGGCCACCACGTCGCTAAGCGTGTGACCACGAATCAGTTGAGGGAAGACGGCAAAGTGAATGTACGAAGGCGGCCGGCAGCGGGCCCGCCACGCCCGTGGACTGCCGTCTCCGGCGACGTAGAAACCCAATTCGCCGTTGGGTGATTCAATCGCACCGTAGGCCTCTTCGTTGGGCACCGGCAAGCCTCGGTTGGGCATGACCAGCTCGAATTGCGAAATCAGCCCCTCGATCGTCGTCCAGACGTGCCCTGGCGGCGGCAGTACCGAACGCTTTTCTTCTCCAACGTTCAAGGGCCCGGCGGGGATGTTCTCCACTGCCTGGGCCACGATCTTCAGGCTCTCGGCCATCTCCGCCACGCGAACCTGGAACCGGGCAAGGCAATCGCCCGCCGTGGAGCAGCAAACGTCGAAATCGAAATCGGCATAGGCCAGATGCGGCTCGTCGCGGCGGAGGTCGCGTGTCACGCCGCTGGCGCGGGCGACCGGGCCGGTGCAACTGCGGTTGATCGCCTCTTCCTTAGTCATCACGCCCACGCCCTGAAGGCGGTCGATGAAAATGCGGTTCTCGCCCAGCAGCCGGTCCATGTCGTCCAGGACCCGCGGCATGTAGGCCAGGAAATCGCGGATCAACTTGACGACTTCCGGCGTGATGTCGGCCATCGCCCCGCCGACGCGCGTGTAACTGTGGGTAAAGCGGCGCCGCACAGGGCCTCGGCAATTTCGTAGATTTGCTCGCGGGCGTTGAAGGCGTACATGAAGTAAGTCAGCGCGCCGATGTCCATGCCCATCGCGCCGACGCAAAGCAGGTGGTCGCTGATCCGCATCAGCTCGCACATGATCGTGCGGATATAGCTGCACCGCGGCGTGATCTGCATGCCCAGCAGCTTTTCGACCGCCGTATGCCAGGCCACGTTGTTGGCCATCGGCGAGATGTAATTCATACGGTCGGTGACGGTGACGTACTGGTTGAAGTCCAGATGTTCGCCGATCTTTTCGAAGCCCGAATGAAGGTAGCCGATGTCGGGGATCGCCTGGGCCACGCGCTCGCCGTCGAGCTTGAGCACCAGCCGCAACGTGGTGTGCGTGGCTGGGTGCTGCGGCCCGAAGTTCATCGTCCAGAGGTACGGCTGCATGCCGTCTTCGGCCTGGTCGGCGGCGAGTTCGGACAACGTCAAGGGCATATCAGCTCTCCGCTCGCTTCAGTACCGGGAAATTGTGCCGCTCGCCCAATCCTTGCAGCGGATAGTCCTTGCGAAGCGGAAAGTAATCAGCTTCCTCCGGCATGAGGATTCGCCGCAGGTCCGGATGGCCCTCGAAATGGATGCCAAACATGTCCCACACCTCGCGCTCCATCCAGTTCGCGCCTTCCCACAAAGCGACTACCGAGCGGACGCTCGGCTCCGGCTCGTTGACGAAGCAGCGAACGGTCAGCCGCCCGGCGGTTTCCGTATTGGCCAGGAGATAAACCAACCCGAAGCGATCGTGCGCGCGGGATAGTTGAGGTAATCGACGCACGTGACGTCCACCAGCAGGTCAAAGCCGTGTTCTTCCTTCAAGGTTCTCAAGATTTCGTACAAACTCTCCTCGGGAACGACCAAGCGAGTTGTTTCACGGAATTCGCTCGTGGGAAGCTCGCCGAAGGCAGTCTGCAGGGATTTGACGATTTCTTCGATCGGCATCATGCTCCTCTCAAGGCTCCTGCAAGGCCCGCTTGGTCTGCTGCCGCGAGGCGACCGCGAATTCCTTGCCGAACATCGTCCCCTCACGCTGAATCTTTTCCTGCAGATCGACGATCGACTGGATCAATTGTTCCGGCCGCGGCGGGCAGCCGGGCACGTACAGGTCCACTGGAATGAAGCGGTCGATGCCTTGCACCACGCAGTAAGTATCAAAAACCCCGCCCGTCGACGCGCACGCCCCCATCGAAATGCACCACTTCGGCTCCGGCATTTGCTGCCAAACGCGTTGCAAGACGGGAAGCATCTTCATCACCACGCGGCCGGCGACGATCATAAGGTCGCACTGTCGCGGGCTGAAACGAAAGACCTCCGCGCCAAACCGTGCAATATCGTGCCGGCTGGCCCCGACTGCCATCAGCTCAATGCCGCAACAGGCCGTGGCAAACGGCATGGGCCAAAGGCTGTTCTTCCGGCACCAACTGACCAATTCGTCCAGCCGCGTAACCGCGGCCTGGTCCATAAGATCTCCTACCGCCATTGAAATACCCCCTTTCGCCAGTCGTAAATAAAGCCCAAGGCCAGCAGCGCGAAGAAAACTGCCACGCCGGCGAAGATGATATTGCGGCCGCCAGCGAAGCCTTTCTCAATCGCCCCATTGATTCCGTAAAGCGGCGCCTGGGTCATGATATCGCGTTCCAGGTTGGTTTGCGCGGGCTGGATGGGAGTCGCCGGCAAGGATGACTCCGCGACCAAGGGCCCATTGCTCGCCACCGCCCAGGGGTAGAGGAACAGTATTTCCACGTCGAATACGAGGAACGCAATGGCGATTAGGTAAAAGCGAACGTCGAACCGGCGGCGAGTGTCATGGATTGGGTCCATGCCACTCTCGTAAGGCATCTTCTGGACAGGGCCGACGTACTGCCGCGGATTGAGCAATCGACCGACAGCCAATAACCCAACCGCAAGTACGGATAGGAAGACAAACAACAAGAGTACCTGGGACGGCGTTTTCCGATACCATCGCTGCGGAGTGAAATGCGGCTTTGAATTCCTCTAAAACGGTATTCTAGATAATTGTTCCGCATCTGACAACCACGGGTGAGAGACGATAATGGAAACCTCGTGCAAGGCAGGGTTAGTCACTCGCGGACCAGTTCTCTCACGACTTTCAGTGCCTCAGTAACGTGTTTTTCCGCTGAAAACATGCCCGGAAGACGTGTCGGATGATGCCTTGCTTGTCGATTACAAAAGTTACCCGGCCCGGCAAGATGCCGAGTGTTTTTGGTACACGGTACGACTTCCGCAGTGAACCTTCGCGATCGCTTAGTAAGAGAAACGGCAGAATACTACGAGCGGCGAAATCGCGATGCCGCTGAAGCGAATCGGCACTGACGCCGATCACGACGGCGCCCAACTTGGCGAAGTCTTCATAGGCATCTCGGAAGCCGCACGCCTGTTTGGTACAAAGTGTGGAACCATCCTTTGGGTAAAAATAAACTACAACCACGTTTTTGTCGCGGAAGTCCGCCAATCGGACTTGCTGGCCATTATGAGCAATCGCGGCGAAGTCGGGTGCTGGATCGCCAGAGTTAAGTGCAGCCATCTCGCTATCCTATCACTCTAGCTGGGAGAGCATCAGCTACTCGGAAGCTCGAATCGCAGAAAAAAACTTGCACAATGGGGCTGGCCGTTTTGAGGTTCTGGCTCCCCCTTATCCTTCGTCGGCAAGAAGCTACACTGAATAGAACGCTACGCCACAGTTCGGCAAGTCGGCGATACTGCGTTTGTCCATTGCATTGAGGCGTGTTAAAATCGCTGGTTTGACGGCTGGCACAGAGCCCCGCTTTGGCGGGGACGCCAGGCGGATGCTAGGCACAGATTGAGGCGAGCTGAAGGAGTTCATTGGTGCAAATCAGGATATCCGCGCGGCATGGGCATCTCAGCGACGAGTCGCAGGCCAAGATCACCGAAAAAATAGAGAA
The DNA here is from genome assembly GCA_963780045.1 of uncultured Planctomycetia bacterium. Classification (GTDB taxonomy): domain Bacteria; phylum Planctomycetota; class Planctomycetia; order Pirellulales; family Thermoguttaceae; genus JANXQG01. Next base: position 2,348,990 of record CAVZZZ010000001.1, read on the forward strand.
ACTGCCGCGCTATTACGACCGGTTGTCTTCGATTGACGTTACGGTGGACCTTGAGCACCGCGATGCGCCGGATGTCGATCTTCGCGTTTCCGCCGATCACAAGCACGACTTCGTGGCCGTCTGCCAGTCGATGGAATTGATGGCGGCTGTCGACGACGTTGTGGAGAAGATGGAGCAGCAGTTGCGGAAATACAAACAGAAGCTGCAAGACCGGCATCGGGGACCGGGGCACCGTCAGGCGACCTCGGAAAATATGCCGCCGGTGTCGCCAGCGAATTCGGACGTCTCGGCGCCGGAGGACGAAAACGGATAGTTGGCGGCGCCGATTTGGTCCTTCGCAGGCGATGCGGCCGAAAAAAGCATTTGATTCATGGCCGCGCCAAATGGAGTTCTTGACAGGCACCCCAAGGGAGATTGGTACATGAAGTTTTCCGATTTTATATGCCGCGAGGCGATTCGCGGAAACATGGCGGCAATCGACAAGCAGGGGGCCATCCGCGAGATGGTCCAATCGCTGGTTGACGCCCAGCGGGTTAATGCGGGCGAGTTCGAGAGCATCGTCAAGGCAATTCTCAAGCGCGAGGAATTGGGCAGCACGGGCATTGGCCGGGGCGTGGCCGTGCCACATACGAAGCATCCCAGCGTCGATCGGCTGATCGGCACGGTGGCGGTCAGTCCGACCGGAGTCGATTTCGCCAGCCTCGACGGCGAGACGGTCAACTTGTTTTTCCTGTTGATCTCGCCGCCCGATCGGCCGGGCGATCACCTTCGGGCGTTGGAGAACATATCGCGGCAGCTCCGCGACGATACTTTTTGCCGTTTTCTCAAACAGGCCAAGTCGCCGCAGCAGATCGCCACGCTGCTGGACGAAGCCGACAATCACCAATTTGGATCGTAAAGGACGCTTGAGGCTTGGGGTTGAGCGTTGAGGCGCCTGCTCAGGACTCAGGACTCACGAGCCTCCGATGCCCATGTCCGAGCCCGCGTTGAAGCGAACTGTGACCGTCGCCAATCAACAGGGAATGCACCTTCGCGTGGCATTGATGATTGTAAAAGAAGCGAAGCGGTTCAAGGCCCGCGTTTTCCTTGCCAAGGAGCTTCACATGGTTGACGCGACGGAGATATTCGAGGTATTGTCGCTCGCGGCGATGCAGGGGGACAAGTTGTCGCTGGAGGCCTCGGGAGACGACGCGGCCCAGGCGGTTGACGCGATTGAGCAACTCTTCTTGCGGAAGTTTGACGAGGATTAGGAGGCAGTTTTCAGTTTTCAGTTTTCAGGTACTCAGCACTGAAAACTGAAAACTGAAAACTGAACTATGCAGAAGCTACAGGGTATCGCTGTTTCGCCCGGCATCGCCATCGGCGAAGCGCTGGTCATGGACACCGAGGGATTTCGCATTCCCCGGCGTTTCGTGGCGCGCGACGCCGTGGACGACGAGTTGGAGCGGTTGGAGAAGGCGATCGCCGCGGCGTCCGTGGAGATTTCAGGCAATCGGGATGCTATAGCCAAAGAACTTGGCGAGAAGTACGCTGCCATCTTCGACGCCCATTTGCAGATGCTCCAGGACTCGCACATGCGAGGCGAACTGGAGGACATGATCCGCCATCGGCACTACTCGCCCGAATATGCCGTAAGCCGCATCCTGCGGCGCTATGCGCAGGTCTTCCAACGGTTGGAGAGCGCGCATCTGGCGGAACGGGCGTCGGACATCTTCGACATCGAAAAACGGCTTCTGCGGCACCTGCTTGGCCGCCGCCGCGAAGGCATTGCCCATCTCACGTCGCCGGTGCTCGTGCTGGCCCACAACCTCACGCCCAGCGAAACGGCCAACCTCGACCGGCAGTTCGTCCGCGGCTTCGTGACCGAGATCGGCGGGCCGGGCAGCCACACGGCGATCGTGGCCGAGGCCCTGGAGATCCCCGCCGTGGTCGGGACCGGTCCGTTCCTGGCCGACGTCTCGGGCGGCGAGGTGGTCATCATCGATGGCGACAAGGGACTGGTAATCGTCCAGCCCGACGAGGAGACGCTGGGCCGTTATCGCGAGGAGTCCGAACAGAACCGCTCCGCGGCCGTCCGCCTGGAGGCCCTTCGCGACCTGCCCTCGGTGACGGCCGATGGCGTGCCGATAACGATTTACGGCAACATTGAGTTTCCCTACGAAGTGACTCATTGCGCGGAACGCGGCGCCGCTGGAATTGGCCTGTACCGGACGGAGTTTCTCTACTTGGGGAGCGAGACCGAGCCGACTGAGGACGTTCACTATCGCGCCTACTCGCAGGTCGTCGCGGCGATGGGCGAGCGGCCCGTCACCATTCGCACCTTCGACCTGGGCGCGGACAAGCTGCCTCACCTGCCGCGGCCCGAAGACGAGCGCAATCCCTGCCTGGGGCTGCGGAGCATCCGGCTGGCTCTGCGGCACCTTTCGATGTTCCGCACGCAACTGCGGGCGATCCTTCGAGCGAGCGTGCTGGGCAATTTGCAGGTCATGTTCCCGTTGATTTCCACGCTCCTGGAGCTGCGCCAAGCCAAAATGGTGCTGGCCGACCTTATGGAGGATTTTGACGAACACGGCATCGCCTATAATCGCGAGATGCCCGTGGGAATGATGGTCGAAGTGCCCGCGGCCGTGATGATGATCGACCGCTTCGTCCAGGAGGTCGATTTTCTCAGCATCGGCACCAACGACCTGATCCAATACACGCTCGCCGTGGATCGCGGCAACAAGGACGTTGTGGGACTGTACAACCCGGCCGAGCCGGCGGTGCTGCGGCTGATCGCCATGTCGATCGAGGCCGCGGACAAGAAGGGGATTCCGATCACCATGTGCGGACAGATGAGCGGCAACTCGGCCTACACCATGCTCCTGCTGGGAATGGGGCTGCGGCATTTTAGCGTTTCGCCCGCCGCGCTGGCCGAAATCAAGAACATTTGCCGGCGCGTGACTCTGGCGGAATGCCGCGAAGTCGCGTGCCGGGCGATGGGCATGGAGAATGCCCGAGACATCACGAATTACCTTCGTGAAGAACTGAAACGTCGCGTCCCCGTCGCGGGAGGCGAAGCATGAAACACAGAGACCATGAAACAAGAAATGTTGATCAATGTTGCGCAGCCGGAGGAATGCCGGATCGCGATTGTCGAAGACGGCGTCCTGGAAGAGCTCTACGTGGAGCGCACCGGGCAGGACAGCTACGTGGGCAATATTTATAAGGGCGTCGTCGTCAACCTGGAGCCGAGCATCCAGGCGGCGTTCGTCGATTTTGGCGTGGGCCGCAACGGCTTCTTGCACATCAGCGACGTCGAGCCGCAATACTTCGCCCAGGGCGGGTATGATCCGGACACGCCGATCGCTTCGCCGGGCGACCGACGCGGCGGCGGGGCACCCACGAAGCGGGTCGGCAACGATCGACACGACGAGCCCGACGAGCCGGACGATACCGATTTCGGCGACGATCCACGGGACGCAGAGTCACGGCGCGGCGGGTCGGCTGGGCGTCCCGGCCAAGCCGGTCGCACGCGCAACTTCCGCCCGGGCGGCCGGCCGCGGATCAAACCGCCCATCCAGGAAATCCTGCGCCGCGGCGACGAAATCCTCGTGCAGGTGATCAAGGAGGGCATCGGCACCAAGGGGCCGACCCTTTCCACCTATATCAGCATCCCCGGCCGTTATCTGGTGCTCATGCCCGCGCTGGGCCGCATCGGCGTCTCCCGCAAGATCGAAGACGACGGCGTCCGCCGCAAGCTCCGCGACATCATGCTGGACCTGAACCCGCCCAAGGGCATCGGCTTTATCGTCCGCACCGCCGGGGCCGATCGTTCGCGGCGCGAGCTCTCCCGCGACCTCGCGTATCTGCTGCGGCTGTGGAAGGTGATCGTGCGGCGGATTAAAAAGCTCCCCGCGCCGGTGGACATCTACCAGGAAAGCGACATGATCATTCGCACCATCCGCGACATCTTCACCGCGGAGGTGGACACGATTTTTATCGACGAGCCGGCGGCCTACGAGCGGGCGCACGAATTCCTGCAACTGGTCATGCCGCGCTTTGCCGGCCGCTTGCAGCTTTACGGGGGCAAGGAACCGCTGTTCTTCAAGCATCGCCTCGACCAGGAGATCGCCAAGATTCACGCCCGCACGGTGCCGCTAAAAGCGGGCGGCTCGATCGTCATCGACCAGACCGAGGCCCTGGTGGCGATCGACGTTAACAGCGGCAACTTCCGCGCCGAGGACAACGCCGAGGAAACGGCCTACCAGATGAACCTCAACGCGGCCCGCGAAATTGCCCGGCAACTGCGGCTCCGCGACCTGGGCGGCGTGATCGTCAACGACTTCATCGACATGCACAAGGAGCGGCACCGCCGCAACGTGGAGCGGGCGCCTGCGCGACGCGGTCCGCCGCGACCGCGCGCGGACGAAGATCCTCCGCACGAGTCCCTTCGGGTTGGTGGAAATGACGCGGCAGCGGGTCCGCCCCAGCCTGAAGCGGAGCGCCTACCAGGATTGCCCCTGCTGCCGCGGCTCGGCCGTAGTGAAAACGCCCGAAAGCATGGCCATCGAAGTGGTGCGGACGCTGATCTTGATCGCGCAGAAGCCTTCGATCGTGAGGGTCGCCGTGACGGTGGCCGCGGCGGTGGCCGATTACCTCAACAACCGCAAGCGGCACGAGCTGGCCCGGTTGGAAGACGAAGGCCAGATGACCGTGGAAGTCATTAGCAACGAACACGCCGGACCGGAGCACCTCGTCTTCCAGTATTGGGACGCCGACGGCCGCGAAGTGAAACTCCCCTGATCGTCGAACTCGTCGTTAAGCTCGGCGACCTTCTCGATGAAACGGCCGACGCAATAATATGCCCGGCCAATCCGTGGCTGAACATCTCCGGCGGCGTCAATGGCGACTTGCTCTTGCGCGGCGGGAAAGCAATCCAGGAAGAACTGCATGCACACCTTCGGCGAATCGGAAAGTCGGCGGCTGAGCCGGGCACCGTGGTTGTTACTGCGCCCGGCCCTTTAATGACAAAGCATCTTCTGCACGCCGTTGCAATTGATCCGTTTTACGACGCAGGCGCTGAATTGGTCCGCGAAGTGATGGAAAATGCCCTTCGTACCGCTGCGGAATTCGGCGCAATAACTGTCGCCATGCCCGCACTGGCGACAGGCTACGGCCGTCTTGAATTTGAACAGTTCGCTTCCGCGCTGCTGCAAGCAACGCAGCGGGACTGGCAGCCCGTCAGCCGCGTGGTTATTGTCTTGCGCAAAGCGGAGAAGTTTGACTGGCTACAACGAATTATTTCCGAAAGTCACCGATCCGGCACCAATGAGCGCCCGGCCGCCAACTGAGCACCTTATGAAACCGCCTTTTCCGCCACCCGCAACTGTGCGCGGGCTTTTGCCATCGCCTGCTCGCGGGCAAGACTCTCCTCGCGCGATCCGGCGGCACGGCTAGCGGCCGCTTCCAACTGTTGACGGATCGCCTGCTCGTCGAGTTTTTCGGCGACGATCGCCCGATTAGTCAAGAGCGAGACCTCGTTGTTTTTCACCTCGATGAAGCCGCCTTCGATGTAAAAGCGGTCGGTCTGGTTGCCGGAGCGAATCCGCAGCTCGCCATAGCCCAGGCGGCCGATGAGCGGCGAGTGGCCGGGAGCGATGCCGAGCTCGCCGTCAAAAAGGGTCGCGGCGACAAAGTCCGCCGGCCGTTCGCAGACGGTTTGCTCGGGAGTGACAACAATGCAATTTAGTTCGGGCATACGTTTTCAGTGTTCAGTTTTCAGTGTTCAGTTTTCAGTGTTCAGTTTTCAGTGTTCAGTTCCGTGTTCAGACTGAAAACTGAACACTGAACACTTGAAACTACTTCGCGTCCGCCTCCATCTTCTTCGCCTGCGCCTCCGCCTGCTCGATCGGCCCGACGTACATGAATGCCTGTTCGGGCAAGTGGTCCCACTTGCCGTCGGCGATCTCCTCGAAGCTGCGGATCGTTTCGGCCAGCGGCGTGATTTCGCCCTTCTTGCCCGTGAACACTTCGGCCACGAGGAACGGCTGCGAGAGGAACCGCTCCATCCGCCGGGCGCGATGCACCACAAGCTTGTCCGTCTCGCTCAATTCATCGACGCCCAAGATGGCGATGATGTCTTGCAATTCGCGGTAGCGCTGCAAGGTCGTCTGCACCCGCCGGGCGCAGTTGTAGTGCCGCTCGCCGACGTACTGCGGGTCCAGCACGCGGCTGGAGGAGGCCAGCGGATCGACCGCCGGATAAATGCCCTTCTCGGAGATCGCGCGCTCAAGGTATATAAAGGCGTCCAACTGGCCGAAGGCCGCGGCCGGGGCGGGGTCCGTCGGGTCGTCAGCCGGCACGTAGACGGCCTGCACCGAGGTAATGGCGCCACGGTTGGTCGAGGTAATCCGCTCCTGCAACTGGCCCATCTCGGTGGCCAAGGTCGGTTGATAGCCGACGGCCGAGGGCATGCGACCCAAGAGGGCCGAGACCTCGCTGCCGGCCTGCGAGAAACGGAAGATGTTGTCGATGAACAAGAGCACGTCCGTGCCCGTCGAGTCGCGGAAGTACTCGGCCATCGTCAGAGCCGAAAGCGCCACGCGCAACCGTGCGCCGGGCGGTTCGTTCATCTGCCCGAATACCATGCACGTCTGCTCGATGACGCTGCGACCGGTGTCGCCGATCTTGGCCTCCTGCATTTCCAGCCACAAGTCGTTTCCTTCGCGGGTCCGCTCGCCGACGCCGGCGAAGACCGATGATCCGCCGTGGGCCGAGGCGATGCGGGCGATCAGTTCCTGCAAGATGACCGTCTTGCCCAGTCCGGCACCGCCGAACAAGCCGGCCTTGCCGCCGCGGACGAAAGGCGTCAACAGGTCGATCACCTTGATGCCGGTCTCGAAGACTTCGGTCTTCGTGGAGAGATCGACGACGGCGGGGGCATCGCGGTGGATGGGCCAATACTCCTCGGCCTGGATGGGGCCGCGCTCGTCGATCGTCTCGCCCAACAAGTTGAAGACGCGGCCCAACGTGGCCTTTCCCACCGGCACGCAGACGGGCTTGCCGGTATCGGCGCAGGACATTCCGCGGACCATGCCGTCAGTGCTGCCCAAGGCGACGCAGCGGACCCGCCCGCCGCCAAGCTGGGCCTGAACCTCGCCCGTAAGACGGATCTTGAGCCCCTTTTCCTCCGTGTCGATCTTCACGGCGTTATAGATGGCCGGCAGGCTTTCTTCGGGAAACTCGGCATCGAACGTCGAGCCGATGACCTGCGTCACGCGGCCGGACTGGGACTTTGCGGGGGCGGAGGGGGTCAAAGTGGCGGGCATGGGCTTAATCTCATATTAAAAAATGAAAACTGAAAAAATGAAAACTGCTACTTGTTCAAAGCCTCCGCGCCGCCAATGATCTCCAGCAGCTCCCCGGTAATCTGCCCTTGCCGTGCGCGGTTGTAGGCGATGGAGAGACTGCCGATCATGCTGTCGGCGTTTTCGGTCGCGTTCTTCATCGCTATCCGCCGAGCGATCTGCTCGCTCACGGCCGCATCGAGAAAGCACTTGAAAAGCTTCACGCGGAAGCTCGCCGGCACGACTTCGTCTACGATGCTGGCCGCCGACGGCAGGAATTCGTACTGCGCCGTCGTGGCGCTGTGGCTTTCTTCGCCTTCCGGTCGCGGCAACGGGAGCAGCGTCTCGGCCACCGCAAACTGCCGGCCGGCGCTCTCGAACTTTGTGTAAACCACGTCGAAGCGGTCCAATTGGCCCGACTGATACCAATCCAAGTAGCGATTGGCAAGCTCGTTGACCTCGACGAACGTCGGCTTGTCCTCGAAATGCGTGTATCTCTCGGCGATCTCGATCTTGCGGAAACGGAAGGCCGAGATGCCCCGGTTGCCGGCGACTTCCAGCCGAACTTCAGGCACGGCCGCCTGGACCCGCTTCAACTGGTTCAGCCCCACCCGCAGGACGCTGCCGTTGTAGCCGCCGCACATTCCCCGATTGGCCGAGATGACCAGCAGCACGGCCTTTTTCATCTCCGCGTGAACTTCCAGAAGCGGGTGCTTGATCTCGGCCCCGGCGCCGGTCAAATGGCCGACCAGGGCGGTGATACGCTTGGTGTAGGCCGAGGCGGCCAACGCGCGGTCCATGGCCTTGCGGAACTTGGCCGTGGAAATCAGCTCCATCGTCCGCGTGATCTTGCGGATGCTGCGGATCGATTTGCGTCGGCGGTCAAGGGCGCGGGCTTTGGCCATGGGAGGTTTTTAGTACAAAGTACTCGAGTACGCAGTTTTCAGTTCAAGCTACTTTTTCTGACTGGCAAACACCTTTTGATACTCCCCAATAGCCGCGTCAATCTCGGCGATCGAAGAGTCGTCCAGCTTCTTGCTCTCCTCAAGCTTCTTGTAAAGCGGCGACCTCTGGTCACGGACGAATTGCAAGAACCGGCTTTCCCAGCCGCTGACGTCCTTGACAGGCACTTTGTCCAAGTGACCGCGCGTGCCGGCATAAATACTCAACACCTGGTCGATAACCGGCATCGGGTTGTAAAGCCCCTGCTTCAAAAGTTCCGTCATGCGGTAGCCGCGGTCCAGGCGCGACTGCGTGGCCGCGTCAACGTCGGTGCCAAGCTGGGTGAAGGCTTCCAGTTCGCGGAAGGAAGCCAGGTCCAGCCGCAACCCGCCGGCCACCTTCTTCATTGCGGGCACCTGGGCATTGCCGCCCACACGGGAGACGGAAATGCCTGCGTTCATCGCGGGACGCTGGCCGGCGAAGAACAAGTCAGGTTGCAGGTAAATCTGCCCGTCGGTGATCGAGATCACATTCGTGGGGATATAGGCCGAGACCTCGCCTTCCAGCGTCTCGACGATCGGCAGCGCAGTGAGCGAGCCGGCGCCGAGCTCGTCGCTGAGCTTGGCGGCCCGCTCCAGGAGGCGGCTGTGCGCGTAGAAAATATCGCCCGGATAGGCCTCGCGTCCCGGCGGGCGGCGCATCAATAGCGACAGTTGCCGGTAGGCCTGGGCCTGCTTGGAAAGATCGTCGTAGATGATCAGGGCGTCCTGTCGGTTGTACATGAAGTACTCCGCCATCGCGCAGCCGGCGTATGGAGCAATGTATTGCAGCGGCGCCGGGTCGCTCGCCGGCCATGATGACCGTCGTATAGTCCATCGCGCCGTAGCGGCGCAGCATTTCCACTAGCCCGGCGACGTTCGATTCCTTTTGCCCCACGGCCACGTAAAAGCATTTCACACCCGTGTTCTTCTGGTTGATGATCGTGTCGATGCAGATGGCCGTCTTGCCCGTGCGGCGGTCGCCGATGATCAACTCCCGCTGGCCGCGGCCGATGGGCGTCATGGCGTCGATGGCCTTGATGCCGGTTTGCAGCGGCTGCTTGACGGGCTGCCGCTGGGCCACGCCGGGAGCGATCGTCTCCACCGGCCGCCTTTCCGATGACATTACCGGGGGTCCGCCGTCCAGCGGCTCGCCCAGCGGAGTGAGCACGCGGCCCAGCACGCCCTCGCCGACGGGTACGCTCAGCAGCCGGCCGGTGCTCTTGACTTCGTCGCCCTCTGCGATCTTCAAGTAGTCGCCCAAGATAATGACGCCGACGGAAGTCTCTTCCAGGTTGAACGCCAGGCCGTAGATCTCGCCGGGGAACTGCACCATCTCGCCGGCCATGACGTTGGAGAGTCCATACACCCGCGCGATGCCGTCGCCGACCTCGATCACGCGGCCGACCTCGCGGACGTCGATGCGAGACTCGAACTGTTCGACTTCAGTCTGGAGTACGGAAGCTATCTCGTCGGCTCTGAATCTCATGAATACTCCTATCGATCATCTGTTGGCGTATATGTTGCAACTGGTTGGCGACGGAACCGTCGTAGACGGTATCACCGACGCGGAGGACTGCCCCGCCGATCAGCGCAGGATCGACGGCCGTCTCCAGGATCGGCCGCCGGCCCAGCGACGCGGCCAATGCGGCGCCGATCTGGTCAACCTGCTCCGGGGCCACCTCGGCAGCCGTGGTAATGCGGACGCGAATGTTCCCCTGCGATTCTTCGTACAGCTTGCGGGCTTGGCGGCGGATCGCCCGCAGGCAATCCAACCGGCCGTGCCGCGACACGACCTTAAGGAAATTCGAAAGCAATGGGTCGAGCCGCGGCTTGAAAACGCGATCAAAAAGCGAAACCTTCTCCTCATGGCTGACCAACGGCGACGCGAGCACCGTTTCCAGCTTGGGAACGGCGGCCAGCACATCTTCCACCAGCGAGTCGAGTTCGCCGAGCACGTCGTCGGTTCGGCCGGCTTTATTGGCGGCGCCCAAAAGCGCACGGGCGTAGATCTCGCCGACCTGCTCCCGTCCGACGTCGGGCGAGAACCGCTCGGCCACGTGCGCGTCGCGTGCCGTGATGTCATCCGCTTCGGACATGCTATACTTTGGACTTTCCGTTGACCTTGGCTTGCCCGGCTTGAGTGAAGGCTGTCACCGCCTGCTCGATCAACCGGTTGTGGTCGGCTGGCTTGAGCTGCGCACCGACGATTTTTCCGGCCAGTTCAACGGCAAGCGTCGCGCTGCGCTGGGCAATGTCCTCGATCGCCGCCGACGTGGCAGTTTCGATGCGCTGCACCGCTCGCTGGTGCTCGATTCCGGCCTCTTCGCGGGCCTTGTCAAGCAGTTGCTGGCCGACTTTCTCCGCGTCGCGGCGGCCTTGCTCGATCAGGCCGCGGACTTCGGCCGCGGCGTCGGCCAGCTTCTTTTCATACTCCGCCAAAAGCTGGCGAGCGTCGTCGTGCTTCTTCTGGGCCTCGGCGATCTGCCCGGTGATACTGTCTTCGCGCTTCTGAAGGCCTTCGCGGATTGGCTTCCAGGCGTACTTGGAAAGAATCCACAATGCCACGAAGAAGACAATAAGGGTCCAGAACGAGAGTCCCAAGTCGAAGGGGAAAATCGGGTTCAGTTTGGCGGCCGGGTTTTCCTCGGCTTTCTTTCCTCCACCTTCGTTCGAAGTGGGCGCGCTCGCATTGGGCGTGGAGGCTGAGGCGCAGACTCAGCCGCGACGGCCAAACTCGGGCTCAAGAGCGCCAGAGCCATCATTCCTGCATAGACCAGTCGTTTCGTCATATTGGGATTCCCAATCGCTTTCGCCCGGCGTCCGTTACTTGGTGCCGCCAAGGAAGAAGTTCAAGAAGCATATAATCAAGGCGAAGAACGCCAACCCTTCGATCAGCGCCGCGGCGATGATCATTGCCGTCTGCACGGCAGCAGCCATTTCGGGCTGCCGGGCAATGCTCTCGCAAGCCGAGCCGCCGATCCTGCCGATGCCGATACCGGCGCCCAAGATTGCGAGTCCTGCGCCGACTACGGCAAGTCCAGAACCGATCGGAAAGTTGGAAGGGGCAGCCGGCGCCACGGCAGGCGCCGAAGGGCGCCACCGGTCCCGGCTGTCTGCGCAAAGGCGGGAATCGCTGCGACGGCGATTACGAGCGAGAGCAAGGCCAATTTGATCTTGGTCGGTTTGAGCACGGAAATCATCTCCTCTGGAAAAATGGTCGTTACGGCGCCCATGCACTCTAATGCGGATGGAGTGCCGTGCCGATGAACAGGGCTGACAAAAACGTGAAAATGTACGCTTGAAGAAAGGCGAAAAAAAGCTCCAAGAGCGTCATCGCGGCCGCCGCCGCCAGGCTGGCAACCGTTACTCCCGCTGAGATCAAGATGAATGTGTTTGCCGCCATTACGATAAAACTTACGATGACCGCGAGCACCAGATGCCCGGCGAACATGTTGGCCAACAATCGCACGGCTAACACGGCGTGACGAATGAACAGTCCGAACAGTTCAATAAAGAAAATCATCGGCACCATAACAATCTTCATCCCGAAAGATAGATCCATGTGGGGTATCAGCGTCAACCAATAACGTCCCACGCCGAATTTCATCATGCCAGAACCCAAAACCGTGACAAGCGTGATTAAAGCCAACGCCGCCGTCACCGCGAGCGAGGCCGTGGGCGAACCAGCCCAAGGAAAAAGGCCAAGCATATTGCACAACAGGACGAAAAAAAACATGTTCCAAAGCAGCGGCAGATACTTGTCGCCGTCATGCTTGCCGATTGCGGGCCGCGCGACCTCGTCGCGGATAAAAACGAGCAGGAGCTCGAGGCCATTCCAGAATATGCCCTTTGCAGGCGAACCGGATTTGATCCTCCGCGCAAGGCCGACGAACATGAGAATCATCAAGGCCGCGGCAACCACCTCCAGGACCTCGAATTTGGTGATCTGGAAGCCCAAGACGCTTCCCAGGTTGTGGTGCCCCAACGGAGTGTGGAAAAACGTAGTGTCAGCAACGTGATTGCCTAGTTCTTCGATTTCCATGGTCCGACGCGCGCTTGGCAGCTAAACGGCAGAGTCCGATCCGCCCACCCCTCCGGGCAGGATAAGAACGATTTCCGCAGCAAGGGTAATTGGGTAAAAGACAATAAGATAATAGAGGAAATCGGTAGCGTCTAGGGGCCATCGGAAAAAAACGGCAGCAACAACGGCGAACAGCGGAATTCCCATGCGGATCGTCGTCGCAACGGTCAAAAACGCCATGACATGGCCCGTCGTGCGGAGCCGATCGCCGACCGCCATCGCCAGCAATGCAGCAAACCAGCAGATTGCGGCGGCCGCGAGGCCGGCAACGACAACTGCCCGATCGCGCGTAAGAAGCCACCCGAAAGGTATTGCGATTCCGGCTGCGACCAGCACGACCGCGGAGAGCACCGCAGCTCGAATCGGAAGGCTTTTTTTTGACATTTTTCGCTAGCGGAGGCTCTTACATCGCTATGCAAGTGGACAACGCCTATTAGTTGTTTTTTCGAGCCAGGTCCCTCGCGATGCGGACGAACTGCCATATTGCGATTGCGACACCGAGCAAGGCACCAAGGCAGATGAACAAGGGCAGCGTTCCGCAACGCTGATCGAGCCAATATCCACCCGCGATCGGGATCGCCATTTCCAACCCGATCGCAATTATGCGGCTTGACCATTCCAGACCAATGGCCATCGGGGAACGGTCATCGGACGAGTGTTCGGGCATAATCTGTTTGTGCTACGTTTGCGCGTATCGCAGCTCCGCCGGCCCCCGCAAGATGTAAACCCATAGCCCTATCGCCACCGCCAGCAGGCCGAGGCTGATGTTCTGCGAAATCGTGAATGGCGTGCCCCAGATCGGCGCTTCATCAGTGCGGATGCCTTCGATCAGAAAGCGCGTGATCGGATAGACCGTGATCATCAGCGCCGTCAGCGCCGTCGCGGCGGCGGAATGGATCGTATGATAACAGTAGAAAACAGATGATCAAGGCGTCGATCGCGCTGTAAAGCTGCGTCGGGTGGACCGGCCCGCTCCGCGGCAGGGGACGGTCCACGTCGACGCGAATCGGCTTTTCCCGCCCTGCCACGCCGAGGCGGATCCACGGCCGGTGACGATGCTCGTTCAACAACGCGCGGAGCTCACCTATCGTGCCCACTCCGTAGCCGGAGACGCTGACGATCGTATCACCCTCTTGAATTCCCGCGGCGGCTTCTGGCGAGCGCACGGGCCAACCCGCGCGAAGACGGCTGACGACCGGCCGGTCGCTGTCGCTGCCGGCGATTTCCATGCCGTAAATCTTTACGAGGCCCGGCCCACCGGCCTGGGCTGCCGGCGGGTCGTCTACCGTCCATGAGACCTCTCCGCCATCGGGACGTTGCAAGGTAATATCAAGCTTTTCAATTCGCAGCACCGCGTCGGCCGCTATTTCCCGCGCGGTCGGCTTCTCGCTGCCGTGCAAACAAGAGCAGCCCAGCGCCGGCTCGGCACCGGCCGACTTGTTTTTCGACGTCACCGGATCGCCGTTGATTTCCGTAATTACCATGCCCACCTTCAGTCCGCTCTTTGCGGCCGGCGAATCGGCGTCAAGGGCCTCAATAGTCGCACGGCCACCCGTCGCATCGCCAAACGCCAGGCCAACGGCCGTGCTGCCGTCCTTTGCGACCGACTGCTGGACGGGGCTGTTCCAGGGAAACGTAACCGCCCACGGCAGGTCGCACGTACCACCAAAGCAGCAACCGTTCAAAAGGCAGCCGACGCGTCCCAGGGCCAGCCCCAGCACCATGCTCGGCGCCAGCAGATCGGCCGTGGCCAAAAGCGGAATGCGATAGCGCCGCCAGAAGAGCCACAGCCCGACCATCCCGCCGATGAACGAGCCGTAAACCACCAACCCTCCGGCGGCCATGTTTACGACGGAGAACAACAGATCGCCGACTGAATGCGTCCTTTCGTAGACCGGCCAAAAGTCCCGCCGCCAGTATTCTGCCACATAAACGGCCCGCGCCGAGAATGCCGGGCAGGATCATCCAAAATGCCAGGGCGAAGATCATCTCCGGATCGACGCCCGCCCGCCGCGCGCGATGGATGGCCAGACCCATGCCGGAGAGCACGGCCAGGAGCATCATCAAGCCGTAGCCGCGGATCGGCAGTCCGCGCGGGTCGCAGAGCGCCGGCAACACAAACACGATGGCCACGCCAAGCACGGCCAGCACCTGAGCGAAACCGAGAAGCTCTGCATTGAACCCTCCGCGGCGAAATTGCACCGCCAACAGCAGCAAGCCGGCCACCGCCAATGCGCCCAGCAGAAGACCCAAGCCGAAGACCGGCAGGCCAAAGAGTTCGCCGGGGATGTAAAAGAGGGTTTGGAGCATTTTTGTAGGGTGGGACCAGATCGCGCAGGCGAGCGCTGGCCCACCAATTATTTTTGGGAATCAATTATCGTGGGCCCGCGCTCGCCGAGGCTCGCTTGTCCCACCCTACCCAATCATCATATTATCAATCAGCCGCGTTCCCTCGAACTTGACCGCCAACGCGGCAAGCACGGGAGCGTTGATCTCCGTTACCGGCGCAAGCGATTCCGGATCGACAAGGGCCACATAATCAATGTTTCCACCGGCCGCGAGAATCATGTCGGACATCTGCCGTTGGATGCATGCCGCGTCGTGCTGACCTTGCGCTACAAGTTTTTGGGCAAGCTTGAGGCTTTGCCACAATACGGCCGCCCGCCGCCGTGCGTCCGGACTGAGATGAACATTGCGGGAACTCATCGCCAGCCCGTCCGGCTCGCGCACCGTCTTGCAGACGCGAATCTCCACCGGCAAGTTCAAATCGGCCACCATGCGGCGGACGACGGCCGCCTGCTGGTAGTCCTTCTGGCCGAAATAGGCAGCGTCGGGCTGGATCATGTTGAACATTTTGAGCACCACCGTGGCCACGCCGCGGAAGTGCCCTGGACGGAAGCGGCCTTCCAGCGGTTCAGCGACCGAGCCGACGTCCACCCACGTATCGTGGCCTTCACGATAGACCTCTGCGTCGTCCGGCGCGACAACGAAGTCCACTCCGCAGCCGGCCAGGTTTTCCAGGTCGGACGCGAACGTGCGAGGGTAATTGGCAAAGTCTTCATTCGGCCCAAATTGAGTGGGGTTGACGTAAATCCAAACGACGGTGATGTCGCATTCGGCCTTCGATGCCCTCACGAGGCTCAAGTGTCCTTCATGCAGCGCACCCATCGTCGGCACCAGCCCGATCCGCTGTCCCGCGCGGCGAAAAGGCAGCAGGATCGCGCGGGTCTCGGCGACGGCGGTGAGGACGCGGGGTGACATGGGTTGGGATTTGAGATCTGTAATTTGAGATTTGAAATCTGAGGTTTGAGATGTTACCGCATTGCTTCCACCGCGGCGGTCAACTCAACGATCGTGCGATCGTGGTCTGACGCGTCAAGCCGCAGCACGGGTCCAGGCGCTGAGGACACGTACTTGTCTAATTCTTCTGCGGCTCGTTTTATCCATCGCACGAGCCCATTGCTGGGCGGTTTGTTGCGTTCGAGGACTGCTAGCATTTCCTCCGGCGGCATCCAGACTAGAGCAAGCAGTCGTGGACGCACGGCTTGCCAACTCCGTCCAGTCCAAAAAGTCTTGTACTTGGCTGCGTCTTCGCCTGAAAGGAAATCATTTGCATGCGCAACCGACTTCTCAAACCAAACCTCGCTCCAGAAATCACTGACTGTCGCCCGGTCGAGCGATGCCCAAGTGGGATCTGCTTGATCGAACTCGCGCGCACACCGCTGAAGCAATTGTAGCTCGATTGGCAACTTACGGCCAGATGGATCGCACTGAGACGGGCGTAGCGATCGCTCCAGAGGATCAGTCAATAGGCGAGCGCCAAGCTGCCTCGCCACTTCAGCGGCCACGGATTCCTTGTGACTTCCAGCCGGCCCTTCAATCGCCAAATACCACGGCGTTGAGTTGAGGTGATAAAGCAGGTGTCCCACAGTCCATCGAATCACCGGATGCACCATCTCCGTCGCGATCTCCGCCGCGCGTTCGAGCACAAACCTTCTCCAAGCCATTCGCGGATGGGGGATTTGCAATTCCGGCTCGTTGAGCACCAATTCGTCATAAAGCAGCAAATCAAGGTCGATTGTCCGCGGACCCCAACGATCCTGGCGAATTCGTCCGAGCGAGTTCTCAATTTCCTGACAGGCGCCCAAAAGCTCCTGCGGTGAAAGCGACGTGCGAATGACGGCTGCCGCGTTGAGGTATGCGTCCTGCTCGGCCGGCCCTCCAATCGCCTGCGTCTGGTGAAAGCTGCTTTGCCGCAGCAACTCGATTTGTGGATGCGCTTGCAGTTGCTCCAGCGCTCCGCTCAGAAAGCTTGCCCGATCACCCAGGTTCGATCCGAGTCCGAGCAGGCTGGTAGGCATTGGCAAGCAATAACAAAACTCTATCGCGGTTTGCGTTTCTTCCGCGTAAGCCGCTGCACCCCGAGCCGTTGGGCGGCCTCGGTGCGGCTGATGCCGCGGACGCCGGCGAGGGCCTCGAATTGCGCGGCCCGCGGACGCGTGCGACCGTGCTCCCAGTTGTAGATCGTCAGCCCGGACACGCCGATCAGCCGGCCGTACTCTTCGCCCGAAAGGCCCAGCCGGCGGCGCTGTGCCCGCACCGAGCGGGTCGAGAACCGCAGGCCGCTCAATTGTCCGTTCTCCGCTTCGTCAACCTCGTCCTTGGATTTCTTCTGTTCGAGCAGGTCCACCCGGCGCTGCTGTTCGCGGAGCAGCCGCTTCAGCCGGGCGATCTCGTGGCGGTATTGCACGATCGCCTGCCGCGTCGGCATTGCCTGCGCCTTGACCTCTCGCCGGGCGAGCCGGCAAATCTCTTGCTTTAATGCAGTGGCAAAGTTTGGCATTGCAGTATCTCTTCCATTCTGGCCTGTCTACGGTCTTAGACAAGATTATACACGAATTTGCGCGAGTCTCGTAAGCCGCGCTCAAGAAATTGCGGCCAGCTTGCCAAGCCACTTGACTATTGACCGGCTCGCCCCCTATTCTAACTCTGTATCGTGGACACTTTGAACCTGTCCGAAATTCATCACTTGGTCTGAAGTCTTAGCCAACGCAATTCAGTTATTGGACAGGTTCTCGGCGCGGAGTATTGTCGTGAACCTTTCCACCCATGACGCCCGAATCAAATCGATCGTCGCAAAGGCGCGGAGCGCATAGCGCAGCATTCCCATCTGGCCGTGCAGCGGATTTGGTGCGAGTGCAATGGGCGGACGCTTTTTCTCTACGGCCAGGTGCCCAGCTTTTACCTCAAGCAGTTGGCCCAAACCGCGGTCGCGGGGTTGGAAGGCGTGACGCAGGTAGTCAACGAGATTGAAGTCCTCTGGTAACGTGCCGCAGGTACCGGTTCCGCCCCCGCGAAAACCCGCGGCGAATAATGCTAGACCGTTCCTCTTTTTCCCGCCACCTCTTCGGGTAACCGCCAGTTGTGGCAGTTTGTCCGGTTGTATGGGTGATGCCGGTCCCGACGGTACTGGCAGAAAGGCGTCAGCAAAACTCAGCGCATTCCGATAAACCCGAATAAGAGTGTCTTTCCGCGTGTACCAAGGAGTTGAACCATGCCAGCGTCGGCACGGCGCGGCCCTCTGTTGGGGGCCTTTGCAGCGGTTTTGATTTCCGCCGCCGCCCGCGCCGACGGACCGGACCCGACCGCGGTCCAGCCGATCTACCCAATCTACTCCCCGCAGGCGGTTGACGGCTCCTCCCAGCAACCGGCCGACGGGACCCAGCCGGTCGATTTGGGACAAGCGGCGGTCGGCGACGACGTTCGCAACTGGTCGATCTCGCTCACGTATGGCTACGAGACCTTTCGAGGCGTTTCCGACGGCAACTGGCAGAACAACGGCCTGAACACCGGTTTCAATTTCGGCACTAAACTGGGGCAGTTCAGCGACCTGACTGGAATTGGTTTTCAGGTCGGCGGAAGCATCGGCGTTTACAACTGGTCGGGCACCGACTACCGAATAATGGACGATGACGAGGCCCAGACGCAGGGCTTCATCACGACCGGCTTCTTCCGCAAGGCGACGGCGGAATCGCCCTGGAGCGCGGCCATCGTTTTCGATTGGATGATCAACAACAACTTCGGCATTTACAATGCTTCGCCCACGCTGAACCAGTGGCGTTTTCATTTGGGTTACGATGTCAACGACTGCAACGAGATCGGCGTTTGGGGCGCGGTGCGCGGAGAAACCTCGACCCGCGAGGTTGCCTTCGTCGGCCCGGTTTCGTGGCAAGCCGAAGACCAGATCAGCGTCTTTTCCCACCACAAGTGGGAATTCGGCGCGGATACCACGCTCTGGATTGGCGCGCCGTTGGGCGGCAGCCTGGAGGACGGTTCGAGCCTCGGTTCGTTCATTGCCGGCGCTCGCGGCGACATGCCGTTGAGCAATCTGCTCTCGCTCTATACGCTAGTCACGTATATGCGTCCAGCCATGGGCCCCGGGCCCTTGGCGGCCGAACACGACGAATGGAGCTTCGCCATCGGCTTGGCGGTCTACCCGCGGCACGACAGCCGCACGGCGACGGTGGCCAACCGAGGCTGGGCCGCCCTGATCCCGGTGGCCAATAACAGCACGTTCTTCGTCGATACTAATCATTATTACTAGAATCTTCGGTTTTCGCATACGTAAACCGATCGCGCAGGGCTACGGGCACTTCGACGCAGTTCCGTATGGCCTATGCTTCTTGTAGCGTCGTGCCGCCGCGCGGCGTTTCCACAGGTCCACGAGCTGCCCATGTCCACGATCCTCACGTGCAACGCTTGCACCGAACCCGTCTGCGCGGCGCCTCCCGCGGGGCGGCTGGTGGACGCCACGGAAATCCGCCTTAGCGAAATCATCTCCGCCATGTCGGTGGCGCTGGACATCACACAGGGCCACCCGCAAGGCCACTGCATGCGCACGGCGCTGATCGGCATGAAGCTGGCCGACGAGATGCGCCTGCTAACCGCCGACCGCAGCGCGCTCTTCTACGCGCTTTTGCTGAAGGACCTGGGCTGTTCGAGCAACGCGGCCAAGATGTGTTACCTTTTTGCCGCCGATGACCACCTCGTCAAACGTGACATGCGGCTAGCCGACTTGAGCAAGGCCGGCGAAAGACTGCGATTGATGTGGCGGCACAGCGCGACGGGCGGATCGCTGCTGGAGAAACTGCTGAAGATGGCCGCAATCACCCGCAAAGGCCCCGAGGCCGCGCGGAAGATTTCCGCCGTTCGCTGCGAACGAGGCGCAAACATCGCCCGCATGTTGCGCCTGCCGGAATCGACCTCCCGCGCGATATATGAACTTGACGAGCACTGGAACGGCCGCGGGCATCCTTGCATGCTCAAGGGCGACGAGATTTCGCTGCTGGCCCGCATGTGCTGTCTCGCGCAGACGGTCGAGGTCTTCTTCACAACCTACGGCCTGGAGGCGGCCATCGACGTTGCCCGCCAGCGCCGCGGCGAGTGGTTCGATCCGGAGCTGGTCGATGCCCTGACGAGGTTCCAGCACGACACGGCTTTCTGGCAGAAGTTGCTCGGCGACGACCTATCCGGCGAGGTTGACCGCTTCGAGCCGGAAGACGCGGTGCTCACTGCCGACGAGGACTGCATCGACCGCGTCGCCGCCGCCTTCGCCAGCGTGGTTGACGCCAAATCGCCCTGGACCTATCAACATTCCACGCGTGTGGCCGAAATCACCGTCGGCATCGCGCAGCAGTTCGGCTGCTGTCCCGATTTGCAGCGCGACATGCACCGCGCCGCGCTGCTGCACGACGTCGGCAAACTGGGCGTCTCCAATCTGATCCTCGACAAGCCTGGCCGGCCCACTGACGAGGAGATGGCGCAAATCCGAAAACATCCCGACTACTCGCAGCAGATACTTCAGCGAGTCGCGGCCTTCAAGGAGCTGGCCAACGTTGCAGCCGCACATCACGAACGGTTGGACGGCCGCGGCTACCATCGCCGCCTGGAAGGCGAACACTTGTCCTGGGCCGCCCGTGTGCTGACCGTGGCGGACATGTACGAGGCGATGTCGGCCCGGCGGCCCTATCGCGACGCCATGTCGTGGCAGCAAATTCGCGAAATCCTCACCCGCGACGCTGGCAAGGGCGTCGATCCTGTCTGCCTTCGCGCCTTGGAGGCGCTGGCTCGACCGCACCGCCCTGGAATCGCGCGTTGAAGACCAGCTTGCCGAAGTTGACCGACTCGTGGCGGAATTGTAACCGCGCTGGAGTTCCAGCCTTAGCCGGTAGGCGGCAACTCTTTTCGTGCTCCGCGCGTCCGTTTGCTTGTTCTTGAAGCGATTGTTTTCCGCTTCCTCGTACCGGTTCAATCGCGTATAATCGCTGAGTATTTCCACGTCCCATCCGCGATTTGGACAAGCCATGCGTATATTCCATTTGTGTCCGCGCACAACCCTCGGTCGCGAGGCTGCGGTCGTCGCCACCTGTCTATTTGGCCTGTGCTTGACGCCGCTCTCCACAGAGAAGACGCGCCGCGCAGCAAGCCGCCTTTTCCCGTCCCCTGACCGCCGAGCAACGGCACATCCTCGACCGCGCCGGCGAGATCCTGGCCAAAGCCTCAGTGAGCGAATCCGAGCGAGCGGTGCGGCTGCAGGTCCTCAAGGCCGTGCTGACCGGCGTCGCCATTCGCCCTGACGACGACTATCCCGAAATGCGGAATCCCAAATACTGGACGCTCACCAACGACGTATTCGTCTTGACGTCCGGCTGCACGCCCGTCGATGCCATTTCCGATCTGTGGGGTGATCATGAAAACGACGGCGTGCCGATTCCGCGGATTCGCTGCTACAAGTATTCCTCGCTGGCCCTCGTGCAGGGTCACATTCAATACTTTCGCGAGACGAAAAATGCGGCGGGCCTCGCTGTCCTCAACCGATTGCTGGGCAGGCGGATGATTCCCCAGGGACTGCCCAACAGCGGCGACGATCTGCTCTGGAAACGCCGTTACGGCAGCGACCACCTGCTGCCGGGCGATCAGGTGTGGGTCGATAATCCGTTCTTCGAGCGCGGGCGGACCCTGCTGCGGCAGCAGGCCTACGAACAGTTGCTACGCGAGGGCCAGTCGCCGGCCGAAGCGACGGAGGCGGCCAGGACGTCGACCGACGCTCTGATTGCCGGGGAGGAAGGAAGCAACGTCTTCTGCCTCGGCGACGACAAACTCATTCGCGGCGCTTTTTCCCTCTGCCGGCTTTGCCGTGCAGCGTTCCAGCCGGGCGAGAACGGCACCGCGCCCCACGAGCAGGTCTTCACGCCCATGATTTTTACGCTTGCCCGCTTCCAGGAGCACATGATCGACGACAACTACAGCGCCCAGGCGTGCCTGCGCAGACCCGGCATCGGTGCGTGCGGAGGATTTCAAGATTTGCCGCGTCCGCGCCGATCGGTCCGGAAAAGCTCTTGCGGCTTTATGCCGACGCAGCCAAGAGCAAGCCTGACGGCAAAACCGCCGAGGAAATCATCGCGACGGCCATAGCCGTGGAGGCGCCGTCGCCTGCCTTTACGCCGGAGAAGGTGCAGCTTGCGAAGAAACCGCCCGCGCCAGGCGCTGGACAAGCTGATCGACGCCGCGGTCAGCCATAATCATCCGCCGCGGTTGGTGACGGCGGGCGGTGCTACGTTCCCGCTCTTCGACCAGGACTACGATTGGGCCGAGCAGCGGCGCGTTCGCCTGGCGCTTGAGGCCATGATGAGGACCAAGAGTGACGAACTTTGGTGGCGAATGTTGGCAAACGTTAGTGACGGACGTTACGTGTTGACGGCCTCGCGCGGTAGTCAGGCGAAGAACTTCACCTTGGGCGGCCTTTGCGCGGACATCGTCGACCTGCGCCTCTGCCTCGGCTTCACTTCGCACCTGCCTTCCGTGCCGGGCCGGTTGCCGTCGAGCTTCCGGCCGGAGAACGAGTTCTGGCAGCGCGAGGCCGATTGGTCTCGTCGGCACGAACCGCTTTTTGCGATGCAGGCCGCCTTATGCGGCGAGGCCATCGAGCAGTTCGCTGCGGTCCAGGGCACGGTGCCCGGCAGCGATGGCCTTTCGCATGTCTACTCGGCCGATGAAAAGGCCCGTTGCGTCGCCGCGCTGCGGAAGCAGACTGCTGATCTTAACAAAACGAAAAAGGCCATCTACGAAGAAGTCGTCGTGCCCTGGCTGCCCGCCCCTGGCGGCTGGGAGGGATACGACGCTCAGCGGGCCGCCGAGGCGCGGGCCGAGTACCAGCGGCAGGCGCGGGGAAGCTAATCCCCCGCAAAGGCTTGCCGCAAATATTCCTCCTCCGCCTCTTTTCGCCAGCGGGAGGCAGTTTGGCCGCAATACCAGGTGACGAAGGCCATTAACAGAACCATCAGCCCGCACCAGGCCGGCACAAGTGCATTTGACGCAAGTCGTCCAGGCCAAGGAACAGTTGCCGCCGTTCGGGCGTGGTGAGCAAGAGCGTCAGCACCATGGCGTAGATCGTAGTCATCGCGGCGGCGACGATCATCTGCGCGGGCGGTCGCCCAGTCGGGGGCATTGAACATCCAGCCCGCATAAACCAATTGCACGGCCGACAAGAGCAGGGGCCAAAACACCCAGCGCGGCGCGGCCGAGAGGTTCGCGTGGCCCAAGAGGAGCACCGGCAGCACGCCCAGCAAGGCGGTTGCGGCCACGACCACCGCCAGCCGCGCGGCCGTCCGCCGCTCGGTCCACGACGGCTCGATGGCGCCAGGCGGTACGTCATCGGGCGAGCTTGGCATCAGGTTGGACAGCCATGAGAATAACTCGTCGCTATAGCTCCGCCTCAGCGTTACGGCTTCTTCCATACCGGGCTCCAACTCCACAGGCAACAGCGCGCCCGCGAAGCGGGTCGGCCGTGCGGGCCGGTCGTCTTCTGGCACGGGCTGCAGAGACGGCCAGGCATCTTCGCCGAACGATTCGTCTTTAGCGGGCGGCGGCAGCGCCGGCAATTCCGGCTCGCGCGCGGCTATCATGAGCGGCGCAGGCGGAGACTCGGGGACTGGCAGGGCGCCCGCGAAGTGGGTCGGAGGAAGCTCCGTTTGCATCGGCGGCAGCACGTCCGCGGGCTGCGGAAAGTCGCGCGGCGCCGGTGGCGAATCGTCCGAGACCGGCAGGGCGCCCGCGAAGTCGCTCGGCTGATACTCCATCTCAGGCGGCTGCTGCGTGTCCGCAACCGGTTCCGGAGGAAGCTCGTTCAATATGGGTGAAGTTGCGTCGTCAACCGATGCGGCACCCGCGGACTCGGTCGGCGGAAGCTCTATCGCAATCGGCGGCGGAGTTTCCTCAACCGGTTCCGAGGGAAGCTCCGTCAAAATCAACGAAGGCGCCTCCTCGGCCGGCTGTGGCAACCAGTCCGACGCCGGTTGCAATTCAAATTCCTGCCGCGTGGGCGGCAAGTCCTCCGTCGTTTGCGGCAGAAGTTCCGCCAAAATCGGCGACTCGATTTCCGCCGCGGTTTCCGGCGGCGGCTCCGTGAGACTCGGCAGCGGAAATCCGACGGACGGCGGCGGAAGCTCGGCTGCGGCCGGCATCGGCTCACACACCGGCGGCAGTTCAATTGCCTGCGTCAGCTCAATTGGCGGCGCTGCCACAGGCGGTGCGACCGGTTCCGCCAAGGACGGTCCCACAGGAGATTCCGCAATATGCACCTGCGCCGGCAGAGCAGCAACCGGCAACTCGGAAGCCGGCACCGGCGCGGGCGGCTGCACGGGCGTCGGTGCATCCGAGAAGCGAGCCGGCTGCGGCTTTGTCGGCGGCTTTGTCGGCGGCTTGACCGGAGTTCTTGCCGCCGACCGGTTGTTTGTCGGCGGGGCAGGCACGACCATGATCCGGCCACAGGCCCCGCAGCGAATCTTCTTCCCGGCTAGCTGCGAGTCGACGTCAAGGACGTGGCCGGTAGGACATATCAAACGAAGGATCATTAGCAGCAGTAGGGTTTACATTGCTCGCGGTTGACAAACCAGACTACGTCGCCCCAGTGCAACGTCCGTTTCAATTCAAGCCGCCCTGCCACAAACCCAGCCTCTTCAAAAAATGTTGCCCTGTCGTTACGCCGGCAGTTACTCGTCGGCGTAGACCCGCGTGCTTTCTTCCTTGACGACGGGCTGCTGCATCTCGTCGGTCAGGAGTTGACAGCGGACCCGCAAGTCGCCCGGCCGCACACCCTTGGCACGCACGCGGAAGGCGGCGATGCTCTTGGGAGCAAGCTGCGGGAGACTTTCAAACAATACCTTATTATCCCGTATTGTATACTTTGTCGGCCCTTCCGCCGATAGGGGCCGCAGTTCCGCCGGCAGATAAACGGCCATTTGCAGGTTCGACGAGGCCTTCGACCCCTGGTTGATAACCGAAATCTCGTAGGTCGTCTCGCCGCCGATTTCCAGCGGATCCTTGGTGTGCGAAAGCTGGAATTGGACCGCCGCCAACCCCTCGACCAGAACCGGCTGCTCCTTTTCGCTGACAAGCCCTCGCTGGGCCGCGCCGCGGACCTTGAGGTTGAATTGGCCGGCAGCCACAGGCAGCGTGACTAGTTCCACGGTGCCGTGCTTGTCTGCGGGCAATTCGTCCATTTGCCAGTACACGGCCCCCGTCGCCGCGTCATACTGGCCGGAATTATTGGCGCTGACGAACTTCAGGCCTCGCGGCAGGTAGGCCACCAATTCGACGTGCTTTGCGGGGGCCGTGCCCGGATTGGCCACGGAGAGCTCGTACGTCGCCTCGCGCTCCAGGTAACGGCGCTTGGGACCGTTGAGGCCAACATCAAGTTTGGCGGAAGCGACCTCGAAGTTGAAGCGATGCTCGGCGCGGAGATTGGCGTCGCCGCGGGCGAGGATCACGTTGGCGATCGGCCCTGCCTGGACGGTCTTCATGCGGAGTTGCAACTGGCGGCTCTCGCCCGGCTTGAGGTCGCCGACGTTGTATTCCAGTTCCTTGCCGGCCGGATGTTGCAGCCCCGCGGGGATTTTCTCGATGAGCGTGACGCCGGTGGCGATGCCGCTGCCGGGGTTGGAAACTGTAAAGGTGAGTATCGCGTCGTCGCCTGCCAGCACGCGTTGCTGCGGCCCGGCGGTTTGCACGACGAGCTTGGGACGCGTGACCATTGAGCGGGCGGTGGCTACGGTCTGGAAGCGGACGGTGGCCACGCTGCCGACCTCGCCCTCGTCGGCGGGCATGATTTGCATTTCCACGGCCGTTTCTCCGCCGGGCTTGAGCGTACCCAGCGACCAGACCAGTTCGCCGTTGCTGCCGCGCGCGGCGGGTGGCGAGGAGCCCAGGAGCCGCGTGCCGCGGGGCACTTGGTCGCGGACTTCGATTTCCGCCGCCGCTGCGGGACCCGCGTTGCGAACGACTGTTCGCAGAATGGCCGGCCGGCCGACTTGGATTTCCGGCGGTACGATCTTTTCCAGCGTCACGCGGGCATTCTGCGGCCCTTCCCATTGCTTGTCCCCGGGCTGTCCGACGCCGAAAGCGTTTGGCGCGGCGTTTCGTCCTCGGGGCTCGAAGGAGGGGCCGGCGAGCCCATCCGGTCCGTGAAAGGCCGGTTCGGGTGACATCATCCGTGCGCGCTGCGCTCCCGCCGCGGCAGGAGTCGGAGTGGCATACCGGTCGTCCGGTGCAGGAATCAGGCCCGGTTCTTGCAAGTCCGCCGGAGCGGCGCGGCGCACGGACCCGTAGCCAGTCTGCTGCCCGCGCCGGCGACGCCTCGACCGGTTCCTCGCCGGCCACGAGCTGGATTCGTATGGGGGCCGCGCTGGGCTGCCCGCCGGCCGGAGGCGCTCCGCCGTCATCTTGGTTCCGGCGGAGCGGGTTATCACCGCCAACAGGTCCGGGCTGTTGTTGTGCCGTTGGGCCAGAATCGGCCGGGCCTGTATCGACCGGTCCCGGCCCTTGCGCCCGGTAATTCGGCGGCGCGGTATCGGCCGACGGCGCATCCTCTCGAAGCGGATTGGGAGGGGCGTCGGCCTGCGCTGCAGGCGGAGGCAGGTCTACCGGATGCTGCGCGTGAGCGATGGCCAAAAGCCCCAGCCCTGCGACGGCGCCGACCACGAAGATACGGAAAAGAATGCGTTTCATAGTGTAGGTGCCCCGCGAGAGGGAGGACGACAGCATGATGAGAGGCGGATAACTACCAAAAATTAGTGACAGAGGAAAGGCCAACTTGACGCTGACGAGACAGCAATGCCAGCGCTGAACTGAAAACGTCTCGCGCAAAGGCGCGTAAGGCGTCCAAACTAGATCCTTCCTTTGCGCCTCAGCGCCTTTGCGCGAGGTTTCTGAGCGGCAGTGCCGCTTCAGTGTGCATTTTGCTAAAATGACCGTTTGCAACCTTGAGGGGATCATCGTATGCCACGTTCGTTTTCAATGCGCTTTTGCGTCGGACTGGGTATCGTCTTTTTCGCGTCATTTGGCCACTGGGCGGCTGCCGCTACGCTCGTCGTGCCGGCGGAGGGTGCTACTCTGCAGATTGACACGCCCGCGCCCGCCAAGCTCCGGTTCAAGACGGGAGATTCGGTCAAACTTGCCGAAGTTGGAGAGAATACTGTCGTGCCGGCGCAGCTTGTTCCCGGCGTGGCCGCGGACGGCACGCTCGACCAGGACCATCCACGTCTGCTCGCCGATATTCCCTCTCGGCAAGGAACCCTCAAGGAGCGGCGATTCCAGCTCCGCTCCGCGCCGCGGACGAATGCCGCAGCCTTCGCCTTCCACGACAAGGACGAAAAATCGCTCGCCTTGGACGAGGGCCAACGACCGGTGCTGGTCTACAATCACGGCACGATCGTCAAAGAGACGGTGCCGCCCAAGGACGTTCGTCGCAGCCGGGCATGTTACATCCATCCGCTCTACGGCCTGGACGGCGAGGTGCTCACCGATGACTTTCCCAAGGACCACTATCATCATCACGGCGTCTTTTGGACATGGCCGCACGTGGAAATCGACGGCAAGCAATACGACCTCTGGATGAACAAGGGCATCCGGCCCGAATTCGTCGCTTGGCTGGGCCGCGACGCCGGACCATTGGCCGCCGCGCTGGGCGTCGAGAACGGCTGGTTCGTAGGCGACAAAAAAGTGATGGTGGAGCGGGTGTGGATTCGCGCTGGCCGCAGCGACGGCAAGACGCAGGCCGTGGACCTCGATATGACCTGGATTCCGCTTGACCGCCCCATCACGCTTCGCGGCGCCGAGGGCAAGAGCTACGGCGGCTTGACCGTCCGCTTTGCCGTTCGCAACCAGAAACAATCGACAATTACTGTTCCCACCGTGCGCCGAAGGAAGACCTGCCCGACACGCCGTTGCCCTGGGCCGACATGACGGCGAGCTTCGCCGGCGGCAAGGGACTCAGCGGCGCGGCGATCTTCGTGCCCGTGGACCAGCCCGACTATCCGCCGACCTGGCTCACGCGGCACTACGGGCCGCTTTGCATCGGCTGGCCCGGCGTCCACGGCAAGACCTTCCCGCCGGGACGACCGATCCATCTCGCCTACCGGCTCTGGATTCACGCGGGAGCGGCTTCCGGCGAGGAGTTGAAAGGGGCCTACACGGCGTATAGTGCCAAGGTGAAGTGGGAATAGGGTGCTTGCTGGCTTCCGACCTCTGCTCTTTGGTAAGGGCCGGTGGTGCATGTCGTCGCATTTTGGTCCGAAGAATTTTCTTCTCGCTTCTAACATCGCAAAACCCCGTGTTTTTGGCCATTTGTGCGATCAGGACGCGGTCAGGACACGATTAGGACGCGGTCAGGACTGGGTCAGGATGCGGTCAGGGCCGGCTCAGGAATTCCCGCCTCCGGGTGGTTTATGCACCACAGTCGGTTCTTTCTGCCGGAATGGACCATTTCGGCGCACTTTGCGACATCGACGGCCGACGGGGCCTTTTGGTCGCGGATACGGCATTGCATGCCCACGCGCGCCAGGGCTGCCGTCGTTCGCCTTGTATTGCCGTTCATTTTTCCGTTCCTCAGGTTTCTGTCACCGCTCCGGCCTCTGCAAAGTCCCCCTCGCCCGCCGGGCTTGTTGTTCTACACACCTCAGACCCCATCCGGCTCGCCCGGATGGTGAAATAGGTTGAATGGCTAGAAAAGTGAAATGAAGAAATCACGACCCCCGCGGGCTTGTCCCGCGGGTGAAGGAGATTGCGCGGCTACATGGCGAATATGCAAAAGCTGAACAATCTGATTCACCATCCAGACAAGCTGGATGGGGTCTGGTTCTTGTTGGTTTTCGTAGCCAGCTTTACAACCTCCTTCACCATCCACACGAGGTGGATGGGGTTGCGTGGCGACTTATGTAGAACAACAAGCCCGCCGGGAGCGGGCAGGGAGAGGGCGCGTTTCCAACCAGCATACCGCCAGTCGTAACTCTTGTCAACAGATATTGGCACATCTCGTTCGCCTGTCGCCGCAAGTCCTTGCGCCGCAATGCTTTACGCCGCTTGACATTTGTTTGCATTTTCGTGCCTCCCTCCCGGCGGTGGGGCCGTGTGAAAATAGCGCAAGTCCAGGCTGGCAAAGGAGTTGGGGATTTCCGGCGCGATCGCCGACGTGACGCCGGAAAAAGAGCGACCGCCAAAGATGTTTTGCGAGAAATGGCGTTCCGATGCGGTCAGAATTCGTGACCAGGTCGCCGGACGTTGGGCGCGAGGTGGTCGCGATTTGCGACCTGCCCTGCGAGGCGCCACGTGGGCCTTTGGAACGGTTACTCCTTCAGCCCTTCAAGTACCGCCGAAAACTGCTCCAAGGCAGTTTGCAAGTCGTCGACGATCTCCCCCGCCAGCACGTCCGGGTCGGGCAGGTCGTCGGAGTCCTCCAAGCTCGCGTCCTTCAGCCAGAAGATGTCGAGGTTCACCTTGTCGCGTTTGACAAGCTCGTCGTACTCGAATGACCGCCAGCGTCCCTCGGGGTTCTGCTCGCTGAAGGTCTGGCGGCGGCGATGGCGGTTTTCGGCGTTGTAGCACTTCACAAACTCGTCCAGGTCGCTCCGCTGCAAGGGGTTCGTCTTCAAGGTGAAGTGCATGTTGGTCCGCAAGTCGTAAACCCAAAGAGTCTTTGTCCAAGGCTTTTCCTGCGCCGGCTTCGCGTCGAAAAAGAGCACGTTTGCCTTCACGCCCTGGGCGTAGAAGATGCCGGTCGGCAACCGCAGCAGCGTATGCACGTCGAACTGTTTCAGGAGGTTCCGCCGCACGGTCTCGCCCGCGCCGCCCTCGAAAAGCACGTTGTCGGGCACGACGATCGCGCACCGCCCGTTGATTGCCAGCAGGGTCTTGACGTGCTGCAAGAAGTTGAGCTGCTTGTTCTTCGTGGTGGTCCAGAAGTCCTGCCGCTCGTAGGCGTACTCCTCCTTTTCCAACTCGCCCTCCTCGTTGACGATGGCGATGCTCGACTTCTTGCCGAAAGGCGGGTTGGTCAGCACGAGGCTGTAGCGGCTGCCGGGGTCGCCGGCCAGGCTGTCCGCGCCGGAGTGGATTGGGCAGGGGTCGGCGTCGACGCCGTGCAGATAAAGATTCATGATGCACAGCCGCGCCGTGTTGGGCACGATGTCCGCGCCTTGCACGAAGCTTTTCCGCAGATGCTTTTTACGGTCGGGGTCGAGGTCCTTGCCGTAGAGTTCGGCGACGTAGCGGTGGGCCGCCAGCAGAAAGCCGCCCGTGCCGCAGGCCGGGTCGCAAACCGTATCGTCGGGCATGGGCCGGACGCACTCGACGATGCCTTGAATAAGCTCGCGGGGCGTGAAGTATTGTCCCGCGCCTTTTGGCGATTCGGCGGCGCTTTTGGCCAATAGGCCCTCGTAGATGTCGCCCTTGACGTCGGCTTCCATCGAGGACCAGTTTTCCGCGTCGATCAGGTCGACGATCAGCCGCTTGAGCGTGGCCGGGTTCTGGATTTCAGGGCGGGCCTTTTTGAAGATTTCGCCCAACATGCCCGGCTTCTTGCCGAGCTCTTCAAGGACGTGCCGGTAGTGGGTTTCCAACTCGTCGCCGTCGAGCTTCATCAGGCTCGGCCAGTCGAGGCCGGGCGGAATGATCGGCTTACGCTTGTAGGGCGGCCGCGTCAACTCGTCGGCCATTTTCAAAAAGAGCAGAAAGGTGATCTGCTCCGTGTAGGCCATGTACGAAAGCCCGTCGTCGCGCAGCACGTGCGCGAAGTTCCAGGCTTTGTTGACGATGGTTTGCGAGGCGGTGCTCATTTAGATCAGTGCTGCTTTCCGCCGCCGCTGGGCTTGCCCCAGCGGAGCGCCGGATTGGCCATTACGTGCGCGGAATCACTCCCAGATCGTACTCGCCAAACGTCCCCACATAATAGCCGAACTCAAAGACGTGTTTCATGCCGTCGAGATACGCCAGGTTGTTCATGAACCGAAGGGCAATCTCGCTGGGCGACTGATTCGGCACGCCCCCCAGCGTCAAGTGGACGTGATCAGAGACTAATCCGCCGCGGGAAAGGTGGTAACCTTGCTTCTGGCACACGCCAAGGATCATCACCCTTCGCGCTGCAAGCCGCTCTTCGCGAACTTCGCGAAACCGTTCGGCATGAACTATGACGATGTGCAGATTATACCAGAATACCACGTGGTCGCCTTCGCGCGATTACGACAAATCTACGTCCGGACGGCAAATCTGATTCCGCTCGATGATCGCCTGTACGCGCGGATCCGCCATCGGGTGGTGCCCCGGCTGGCAACGGACATAGTTCTCGACGGTTTCACGCGTTACCGAACCGACGCTTCGCAGGCAGTAGTTCCTCTGAAACGCCTTCGGGCGGTCGCCGCGAACCAGCTACTGCAATCTGCCCTTGACCGATCGGACCAGCGCATGGGGCGAAACGGCAGGCTTCGTGCTCACGAGGAACTGGCTTGTTGTCTCGTCGGCAAAGCGATGCTCAAGGACGCGCACGCCATCGGGCTCGGTGGCAGCCTGCAAAGCGCCAAGCCAGTCGGCGGCCGAAACGGCTTGATGCCAGAAGACGGTGAGGCTCCAGTTGAGCTGATAGGCCGCGCGGCAGTTGTCCAAGGTGTAGATGGGCGATAGATCGGGCATGCGCGAACCTAGTGGTCAATCCTCCGCTCCGCCGGGACAAGCTCGGCGGGGGCGGGAATGATTATGGAAAGCCCGCCTGTAGTGGTCAATCCTTCGCTCCGCCGGGACAAGCCCGGACGGGGGCGGAAACGATTATGGAAAGCCCGCCTGTAGTGGTCAATCCTTCGCTCCGCCGGGGCAAGCCCGGACGGGGGCGGGAATGATTATGGAAATGTGCCTTGTAGTGGTCAATCCTTCGCTCCGCCGGGACAAGCCCGGACGGGGGCGGGAATGATTATGGAAATGTGCCTTTTAGTGGTCAATCCTTCGCTCCGCCGGGGCAAAGCCCGGCGGGGGCGGGAATGATTATGGAAAGCCCGCCTGTAGTGGTCAATCCTTCGCTCCGCCGGGACAAGCCCGGACGGGGGCGGGAATGATTATGGAAAGCCCGCCTGTAGTGGTCAATCCTTCGCTCCGCCGGGACAAGCCCGGACGGGGGCGGAAACGATTATGGAAAGCCCGCCTGTAGTGGTCAATCCTTCGCTCCGCCGGGACAAGCCCGGACGGGGGCGGGAATGATTATGGAAATGTGCCTTGTAGTGGTCAATCCTTCGCTCCGCCGGGACAAGCCCGGACGGGGGCGGAAACGCCGCCAACGGCATTGGCATCCGCCCCCGCTGGGCTTGCCCCAGCGGAGCGCGGGATTGGCAACTAGAACGCGAACCCTCAACCCACCTCTCACCTTCTCTGCCGACGCCCGGCGAAGCCGGGCGAAGCCGGGCGGCGGCAGAGATGGCGCGCAAATCGGGAAAACGGGGCTCTAGTGGTCAATCCTTCGCTCCGCCGGGACAAGCCCGGCGGGGGCGGTTTCTCTGCTGATTTATCCGTTCGAAGACCGCACTGGCCGGTTCATCGTTCGGGTCTTGCGGGACCAGCTTGCCCTCGAAGGCCCGCTTGAGGATGCTTTGGCGGAGGCGGGCGGATCGTTTGAGGTTTGCGTTGATCAATGATTCGGCAGCCTTGATGAGCGAGTATACCGATTAACCTCCGCCACGATTTCCCTTTGCTCCTCCAACGGTGGCAATGGAAACTCCAAATCAGCAAACCGACCGGCGCCCAAATGGGCAATGTTGACAGTAATCGTGGCGATCTTCTGAAACCGACCGTTCTTCAGGTAGGTGAGGAACACCGCTGGCGCATATTCCGTATCAAGGTCGCGTGACGATTGAAACCGCACAAGAGTGTTTGTAAAGCATGCCTCTGGAACCTCATCGCGATAAATCGCGGGCCGCCCAACCAGTTCCATGCTCTGCCCCTCATTCAGCAATATGTCGCCGTAGCGAAGCCGATACACTTCGTATTCCTCCGGCGTGAAGTTCATTTCCATCACGTCCGAAATGTCGATCCGATCTTCAAACACATTTGCGACTCGCAAGTAGCGTCGCATGTTTGGACCAAAATGATGCTGCGGTGCCCGCTGTGCCGCCAAGCTGTACCTTGCCGACCTGAAGCACGCTCGCCCAGCACCAGCGCCTCCGGCAGCTCCGGCAGATTAGTTTCGTCAGGCCCGGCTGGTTCCTTGTACTTGTCTTTCCAACCCGCCGGCGGCTTCTTTCCGGCTTTTTCAAAGGCAGCCAGTTGGTCGGCTTCCCAGTTGCAGCGGCGTTCGCGGAGAATGCGCTCGAGCAGTTGCGGGCCGGTTTCCTTGGGAGGATTCTTCGCCCGCCACTCGGTCGTGAGCCGGCCTTCGACGGCCGCCTTGAGGACCGCAGCGCGGTAACGCTTGAGCTTGACTTTGATCCGCTCCAATGCCGCCACGCCGGCGTCCAGGTCGGAAAAGAGTTCTTCGATCTTGGCGACGATGCGGCGCTGCTCGTTGAAAGGTGGAATAGGGAAACGAACCTTTGAAATTGCCGTAGCGGTTAGGTGCTTAATCGTACTTCCGGTGTAGTGGTCCGAAAACCGCTCAGTTGCGGTGCCGTAATAGATGTAATACATCGCAAAGCTTGGATCGTACTCGCCGGGACGAAATCGGACGCGGTGAAGGGCTTTCTGAATCTTTGCGTCCTTCGTTTGTCCATTCCACACCGCAGCGCGACCCGGCTCCCCTCCTTCGCAAATGACAAGATCGCCCGGTTCAAGGCCAAAACGGACTTCCTCGCCGTCTTCAAAGTCGCATTTCCTTCATGTCGTCGAGGTTGAACGAAAACCACCGGACGTTTACGTTGCGGAGATATGGCTGAGGGGTGCCGCGATTCTTTGCCTTGTCGAGCATCTTTCCGAGGCACATTTCGGCTGCAATGTCCCGTAGCGGCAGCATAGGGCAAGGAAAACCGTTCGTGCTCATGCCGCCAGCCCTTCGTTCATGGCCTCAAGCATCTGCCCAAGCTGTTCACCGAAAAGTTCATACGCCTTGCCCAGCCCACCGAAGGCGCTGAACGGAACGTCGTCGAAATCGTCCTGCTCGATCCGCAGGCTGCTGGCGATGTGGTCCTTGATGGCATCAAGCCATTTTCGCTGTTCGGCGGTGTACGTCAACCCGGCCGCCGCCTGCCGCGCGAGCCAATCCTGATAACGTTCTTCCACCGTCGCGCCGATCGGCACAAGCGGCAAAGCCGGGTCGAGCGCGTGCCGAACCAAGGCGACGACATCGACCAATTGCCGGCCGCCCTGCCCTTTGACCTTTTCCGGCTCAACCAGTTCGTAGGCCCGCCAGAGCCGTTCCAAGGGCGCGGCGACGGGCGGGCGCTTGACGGCTTCGGCCAGTTCCTTGACCTGGCTGTAGCGCAGGCCGGCGCGGTAGGGGCGGCTGTAGAGAATGGCGAGGGCCTCGATCTGGTCCTTGTTGTCCTCGATGAACTGGCGGAAGTTGGCAAGCACGGTCCGCGCCTTCTCTTTGGCCGCCTGACTCTGCCCGGCAAAGAGCAGAACGTCTTTGTTCACTTCGTCGATGACTTGGTCTAATTCGGCGCGGATGTCCAAAATCGCGCGGCGGAGAGTGGGTTTCAGGAACGGGCGGAGCGCGGCGGTCATGGCGGCGCGCTCGATCTTGTCGATCTGTTCGTCGGTCGGCGCCTGTTCGGGCGGCAGCTTGAATTCCGCCACCGCGCGTGCCGCGTTGGCGTCGGGGTCGATGGCGTCCAGGAGCTTGTTGGTCAAGTCTGAAATCGCGCTTCCGCCGCATTGCTTTTCGATCGCGGCCCGTTGCGGTTCGGTGACCTCCTGGTCAAGCCGAGCCAGGCGGGTCGCCAGGGTGGCGCAAATCTCATCGCTGACTGCGCCGGCAGCCACCGTGTTGAGCACTTTTTCCAACGCAACCGACGGCTTGCGATCAACGCACCGCGAGGGCGACTTGTCGCGCTCGCAGACGCCGACGGCGTCGACGATCACGAAATGCGTTTTCCGCCGCGCGTCGGGCGTGACGCCTTGCAGGTCGTCCGGCTCGATGATACGGCAGCCGCGGCCCTTCATCTGCTCGAAGTAGTTGGCGGAATTGATGTTCCGCATGAAGAGCAGACATTCCAGCGGCTTGACGTCGGTCCCGGTGGCGATCATATCGACCGTCACGGCAATGCGGGGATTGTACGAGTTGCGGAACTCGTTCAAGAGGTCGTCGGGCTTGCGGCCGGTGGTCTTGGAGGTGATTTTCTGGCAGAAGTCGTTGCCGCGGCCGAATTCCTCGCGGATGACTTTCACTATATCATCCGCGTGAAGGTCAGTTTTGGCGAATACCAGCGTCTTGGGGACTTCGGTGCGGCCTGGGAAGATTTCAGTAAAAAGCCGTTCCTTGAAGGTGCGAACGACGAGGCGAATCTGGTCCATCGCCACCACATCGCGGTCGAGGTCGCCGGCCGCGTAAGTCAAATTGTCGTCAAGCTCCTTGAATCGCTTTTTGCGGGTGCGGCGGTCGCGGTGGGGAATGAACACGCCCGGTTCCTTGGCGAGCGTCGCGCCGCGGGCAGTGATCTGCGTGTCGATGCGGTAGACGTCGTAGCCCACGTTGACGCCGTCGGCGACGGCCTTTTCGTGACTGTAGTCCTGGACCA
The DNA here is from genome assembly GCA_963780045.1 of uncultured Planctomycetia bacterium. Lineage (GTDB taxonomy): Bacteria > Planctomycetota > Planctomycetia > Pirellulales > Thermoguttaceae > JANXQG01. The sequence goes on from CAVZZZ010000001.1 coordinate 2,384,424, forward strand.
GGTTGCCGCCGAAAAAGCCGATGGTTTGCATCGCGGGCGTGGCGGTGAGGCCGATGATGTAGGCGTCGAAGTATTCCAGCACTTGCCGCCAGACGTTGTAGATCGAGCGGTGGCATTCGTCGACGACGATGAAATCGAACGTCTCCACGGGCAAGTTCGGGTTGTAAACGACCGGCAACGGCGCCTTGACGAGCGAGGGGGCCGTCTCGAACATCGAACCTTCTTCGTTGGCCTCGTCGAATTCCTCCTCGCCCTTGAGGATGGAATAGAGCCGCTGGATGGTGGTGATGCAGACCTTGGCGGCGGGATCAATCGTGTTGCGGCGAAGCCGCTGCACCGCGTACTCCTCGGTGAACTTGTAGTTGTTGTACGGGCTGACGAACTTCTGAAATTCGTTTTCCGTCTGCTTGCCCAGGTTGTTGCGGTCTACGAGAAAGAGAATCTTGCGGGCCTTGGCGAACTTGATGAGCCGGTAAAGGAAGTTGACGGCCGTGAAGGTCTTGCCACTGCCGGTCGCCATTTGGATCAGCGCCCGCGGAAGATTGCGGGCCAGCGACGTTTCCAAGTTGCGGACGGCTTCGATCTGGACGTTCCAAAGGCCGGCTGTGGGCAGCTCGGGCATGTTCCGCAGATTGGCGCGGAGCTGGTTTTCAAGCACCGCCAGGCGGACAAGCTCCTCCGGGCGGTGAAACGTGAAGACTTCGCGGCTGCGAGGAAAGGGATCGAGGAAGTTGGTGAACTGGGTGACGGCGCCGGTCGACTCGTAGGCGAAGGGCAGCGGCAGGCGGTAGCTGGGCAGGCCGGCGGGAAGGCCGGCGGAGTATTTGGCCGACTGCGTTTCGACGCCCGTGAGCGTGAACCCCTCCGGCTTGCCCTCGATGGTGCCGATCGCCTTGGCATCGGCATAGAGAAGATAGTCGGCGAAGCCGGTCTCCAAAGGGAATTCGCGAACAGCCACTCCCAGCCCAGCGGATATATCCATATCGGCGAAGTCTTGCACGATCCAACCGGTTTGCACAAGCTGCCGGTCGATTTCGTGCCGGGCGCGATCTTCAGGGGTGATGGGCATTAGAGGCGGTATATCGGCCGTGCGAAGACGCCTTTCGCCCCGCTGGGACCTGCGCCGATTCTACCTCCGTTGAGGGATTGCCGCAAGCTAGCCGCGGCTTGACGACGGCTGATGCCGGGCCTACGGACGGCCCTGCCGGTTTTTCCTTCGGCAAACTTTCGCCAGGCGGACGAGTTTGCGCCGCACGCGCGTGGCGGGGCGGAATTCCATGTTCGTCGGGGTGGATTCCCGCTTGCACGCGCGCAAGCGTAGCGCAGAATTCTGGTGAACGTCAACGCGGAAAACTACCGCCCGACGAAAAGGAGATGCGTGGGATGAAACGATTATGGATTCTGGCCGTCTTGCTTCTGCCGGCGCTTAGCGGCGGGTGCAAAATGTGCTATTCGTGGCAACTAGGTCGAGATCGGGAAGCGCAGCCGCCGGCGATGTGCGCTCCCCCCTGCGAAGCGCCGTGCGGCTCGTGCGGTCCGTGCGGCTGCGGCGGCTAGATTCGCGCCGCCACAGAGCAATGGCAGCCAATGCTCCCCCCAAGCGCTGCCGCGACCGGCCGATCTCGACCAGGGCTGGCGCGGGGCAATACACCCTCGCCCCGCGTCAGCCCGCCCTATTTTCTTGGGAGAGAGTGCAAGAAGCGTCCTTTGGACGGCGTTCTAGCTGTCCAAACTTTTTCACCAATCCGGGCAAGCCGGATGGAGTCTTGCAAACGTGCTTCGCCCCGCTACGCGACTAGCTCGTACTCGATGCGGCCGGCGCTATGGCCGAAGTCGAAACCGGCTTCGGCCAACGCGTCGTGGAATTCTTCAGGCGTGACCGGTTGGTTCTCCAGCGAGACCAGGCCCCAAAAAACCGTGTGACCGGTGTTGACGTGCAGACCCATGGCGACCTGCCGCACGCGGAGCTGCGGGTTCAAGCGGGCCATCAGGTGCTTGAAGGCAAGGAACTCGTTCTCATCGCGCACCGAGAAAGCCTTGGGAACCTCAATCGTCGTTTCCATGACACCTTCCTGCTTGCCAGACGTTTCGGACGCTTTGGAAGCGGTCGTCCGATGCACGCGATTGTAACAAATCCGTTCAATTCGTCAAGCCGCTTTGGGACGCGGCTTGTAGGTCCTTTCTGCCGGAATGGACTTTTTCGGTCAAAGCACGCGTGGGCGGCCGGTCCAGTTCCGCGACCGCAATTGTCCATCTCGGCAAGAAGGACCTACTGGCGACTGCTATTGCGGCAGGCCCGGACAATCCGTAAAAGGGCCGCTATGACCGATCATGACGTACTGTTGGCCAGCACCGAGGCCGAGATCGGCCGCGAGATCATTCGCCTGGTCCCGCACTGGTACGAAGCGGCCTACGGTCCCGAGCAATACACGATTCCCATCGGCACGCGCACGGTGCGCTTCTGCAACCACAGCCGGCTGACGCCGGCATTGCGGAGGTTCCTGGCGCGGATCGCGGCGCGCACGCAGGCCCTGCCGCTGGAGCACTTCGTCAACCTGCCGAGCCTGATCGACGTGCTGCTGGAGAGCTTCGCCATCGAGTGGCTGCAAATGCACTCGCCCACGACCGATTGGGTGCGGTTCATCAAGTATCTGGAATCGATCGCCCGGCGGACCTACGAGAACCAGCCCGTGGCGCTGAACCTGATCATCCGCCATGGGCAGGGCTCGGGCGACATCACGCGGCCGTACATCCAGAAGTTCTTCGACCGGCTGGCCTCCTCGACGTTTTCCTACCTGGCGGTGGACAGCGACCTGCGGCTGATCGAATACGGCGAAGTGGGCTGGGCGGACGTCAAGGCCTCGCAGTCGTACAAGTTCCATCCGGAGTTCCTGCACCCGATCCACAGCGTGATGGAAGAGAGCGATTTTTCCGCCCATCTCACCACGGGCGGCGACCTGATCATCATGAGCAAGGCGGGCATGTTGGCCACGCGCCGCAACCGCAAGTGGAAGATCTACGATGTCCGCACGTTCAAGAACAGTCTGGCCAATTGCCTCGGCAGCCATTACGTCGGCGCGAACCTCTTCGAGGTCGTCTTTGACCTGAGCTTCCGCCGCCAGGGTTCGCTGCTGATCTACGATCCGGCGCACGTGATCGCCGACCACATCCTCAATCCGGAAAGCATCATCTTCGACACGAGGCGGGTCAAACGCGGCGCAACGCGCGGCCCCGCGGCCGAAGCCGTCGCCGAACTCCAGAGCAAGATGCGGCTGGAAACGGGACAATCAATGGTCGTCGGCTCGATCGGCGACATTTCCGTCGGCCGCCGCGCCGGCTCCTTGCGGCGGAAGCGGCGGCTGATCGAGATGTCCGGCGTAGACGGCGCGGTGGTGTTCGACGACGAGCGGCTGCTGGCGGTCGGCGCCTTGATCCGTTCGCATCCGGAGGTCGGCAACCAGCTCGGCGCCCGCGCCACGGCCGCGCGTTCGGCGTTTCTTTGGGGCAGCCGGCCGATCAAGGTCAGCTCCGACGGCGACGTGACCATCCACTTCACCAGCCGCAACCGCGGCAACGAATGCGAAGCGGTGATGAATTTCCTGTAGGCCGTCGCAAGCTCGATCAGCAGCGGCGAACGCGCCAGACGACGCCGAGAAAGCCCATGCTGCTCAGGCCGATCAACGCGGCTGAGCGCGAGGGCTCGGGAACCGCAGACAGGTCGCCGAAAAGCTGGAAAGACTCCGAAGTGACGGAGCCGCGGAAGCCCTCGGGAAAGAACTCTTCCGCTGATGAGGAGCCATTGCTGACATCCCAGTAAATGTCGGAACCCCTGCCAAGCGGGTCGTTTTGACTGGTTGCCTGCTGCAATGTGAGATAATATGTAGTGTCGGCTGCCAGCATGCCGCTGAGCGAAAAGGTCGACTGATACACCCAGTACGTTCCGCTGTAGCCATAACTGGAAGTCGGGGTGAGCAGCATATTGCTCAAGGGGCTGGTTCCAGAACTAACGTCCGAACCGAACGGAACGGTCCCAATCGACCACATAACTCCTTCGGGAACGTCTCCAGAATTAACCCATATGCCAACTTCGGCACTACTCAGATCTGCGCTTGCGGGAACCGTAAACGAGTCGGTCACCTCATAGCCGCTTGTGATCGTGTCGCCTTTAATGTTGCCGTTAATAGGACCGTTGCCGTACACGACGTCCGCCTTAACTTGCGCTGCAAACGCGGCGAGCGCGACGAGCACCGCGAATCCACAGAGAAGAGATCGATAAGGCATACTACTCCTTTCAAATGCGTTCAACGGCGGGCACCGCCCTGCTTCGACGCTATAACTGCTCATCGGTTACCTCAGTTTACCGCTCCGTCCCATCGCGCCAATCACCCCGAAGAGTAGTTCCCGCTGGCTGCGCGGTGGAATCTCCACACGTTTTGAATTAAAATGGGCAAATAGGACTCGGGAAATCGAGATTCTCGTGGCAGAATGAATCGGAGATTGGGGCCAATCGAAACACTATGCAGTGGTATTTCTGTTTTTTCGCGGTTTCCGGCTTCTGCAGCGTCTTGTACGAAATCGTCTGGCTCCGCTTGGCGATGGCCCAATTCGGCGTAACAACTGCGATGGTGTCGCTGGTGCTTTCCGCGTTCATGGGCGGCCTTGGCCTCGGTTCTTGGGGAGGCGGCGCCCTCGCGCAAGCTGCGCAGGCGGACCACGCCGTTGCGCTTGTACGCATTGACGGAGTTTCTCATCGGAATATCGGCGATTGCCGTACCGCTGCAACTGGCCCTGGGGCGGAAGCTGGTTCTGAGCGCGGTCCACGACATGTCCTCGATCGGCTACTATCTTCCGGCGGGAATGTGGCTCGCCATTAGCTTGGTGCCCTGGTGCGTCTGCATGGGCGCGACATTCCCGTTTGCCATGGCTGCGATCAGGAACGAGGAGAATACGAATTCGGCGCGGTCTTTCAGTTACCTCTACCTGGCAAATGTCTTGGGGGCGACGGCAGGCGTCACGATTCCGCTGTTCTTGATCGAGCTTTTCGGATTCCAGCACACCCTTCATGTCGGTGTGTTTTTCAACCTGTCGCTGGCCGCCAGCGCAGTATTTGCTCTCGATCGTTCGCAAACCGTCACAAGTCGAGACGCCGCGATCGCCATCCGTTACGCCGCGCCGGCGGCTCAGGCGCTCTTTCGGAAAGGGCATTGCTGTGGCTCCTTTTTGGAACCGGGTTCACGAGCATGGGCGCGGAGGTTGTTTGGGTGCGGCTCTATACACCTTCGCTGAGTACGGTCGTGTATGCCTTCGCCATCATTCTTGGTCTGTATTTAATTGCGACCGATTTGGGGTCGTTGTACTACCGGCGATCGAAGCATTCCGCGGCAATCCTTGAAAGCGGCGCACTGTGGGTTGCCCTGGGCGCCTCGGTAGTTGCCGCATTTCTAGCCGCCGATCCGCGCCTGCCTCTGCCCGGCATTGTTCGCGTGGCGCTGGGCATCATGCCGTTTTCGCTTTTGGTAGGATTTGCGACTCCTGGCATCCTCGATCGCTATTCAGGAGGCGACCCCGATCGAGCCGGAACCGCGTACGCAATCAACATTGTCGGCTGCGTCCTCGGACCCGTCGTGGCGGGATTCCTGTTCCTGCCCGTGCTGGGCGAGCGGTACTCCTTGTGCGCATTCGCCGTTCCGTGGTTCATCGCCGGTTTCACGTATTTGCCGAGACTCGCCTCATCGAGCAAAGGACTCCTGTCGCCGGGCGTACTTGCCTGCTCCATTCTCACGTTGGGATCCGCGGCGGCGGCGGTTGCAGCCAAAGGATTCGAAGAACAATACTCGCCGCGAGAAGTCCGGCGAGACAGCACGGCCACGATCGTCGCGACCGGCGCCAGCCGCGCCGACAAACGCCTTCTGGTCAACGGCGTTGGGATCACGAATCTCACCCCGATCACCAAGATGATGGTGCATTTGCCGAACGCCTTTTTGCCGCACCCGCCGCGGAAAGGGCTGGTAATATGCTTCGGCATGGGCACCACTCATTTGTCCATGCTTTCCTGGGGCATCGAGTCGACGGCGGTTGAATTGGTGCCAAGCGTCCCCGGCCTCGTTTCGTTCTTCCACCCCAATGCGGCGGAGTTGATGAAGTCCCCGCGATCTCGAGTCGTCATTGACGACGGGCGTTCGTACCTGGAGCGTTCCTCCGACAGGTACGACGTGATCACGATCGATCCTCCGCCGCCGGTCGAGGCAGCCGGTTCCAGTCTTCTCTATTCGAAGGAGTTTTATTCCACGGCGATCCGCCGCCTGACTGACGAGGGCATATTGCAGCAATGGCTTCCTCAAGGGGACCCGATCGTCGTCGCGTCGGTCGCGCGAGCGTTGCACGAGTCGTTTCCGTATGTCCGGGCGTTTGGATCGATCGAAGGATGGGGCACCCACTTCCTGGCGAGCAAGAGCCCGATTCCCGTTCTCACCGCGTCGGAACTTGCCAAGAAGCTTCCCGCCGCCGCGGCTGCGGACCTTCTGGAGTGGGGGCCGGCGTCCACTGCTCAAGGGCAATTCGAGCTGGTCACGAAACACGAGATCCCGCTCGATAGTCTGATGGAACAAGCTTCCGCGGCTACCGCACTGAAGGACGATCGTCCGGTGAACGAGTACTTCATCCTGCGGCGCATGCGAGATCCGGCTTTTTGGCAGACGGCCAGGGAACGTTTGCTGGGGGTGGCCGGCAGTTTCTAATCGTTCGGCCGCGAGCAGTCGCGAAGCTAACCGCAAGGCAAGCTGCGTTGTCCTAACGCGGTCCCGGTATGTCGCGGCGATTGAAGATCACGATGGCCACAGTATAACAAGCCAGCCCCAGCCCGATGAGCGTCAAATCCAAACGCAGCGCGGCGCCGCTGTCCGCGCCGGCAGTGAGAACCAACTCCTGTGGCTGGAAGGCGGAGAGGAACGTCAGTTTGAAAAGCCACTTGCCTTCCGGCCACATCCTGGCGACCAGATCGATGACCATTTGTACGATAAAGAACCCGCCGCCGATCGCAAACGACATCCATCGATCGCGAATGCCCGCGGAAATCAGGGTAGTCATTGCCGTGAAGCAAAAAGTCATGCAGGCCAGGTTGGCGGCGGCGGGAAGAAAGCCGAGCACGGCAACCGGCTCTTCGAGACGGACGCACGCCAAGCCCAATCGCGTGCCCAGCATGACCGCGGCAGCCAGCAACACCGTACCAGCGGCAGTCACCGCGGCCGGGATAAGCACGACGCTCATCCGCCAGACCGGCAGTGTGAGGATAAGGTCCATCGTGCCGCGGGAGATTTCGCCCGTGATCGAGTCGCTCCCCCGACCCAGCGCCCAGCCGACGCAAATCAAGAGCGTCACCACGTGGACGTAGAGGATGCTCAATTGCCCGCGCGGGGTGGCGAGCACTTCCAAGGGCACTCCCAGCAGCGGTTGCAAGAAACTTCGGCAGCAACTGCAGAACCATCGCGAAGCCGCCGGGCGGGAAGCGGCTCATCAGCCAGACGAAGAGCCACGCAAAGAGCGTCAGCAGCACGATGGAAACGATCAGTTGCCGCGAGGCGTCGGAGACAGCTTTGATCCAAAGGGCACGATTCATTCGAAGAGCGATGTTTGCTTAAATCCAAATGTAGGCCGGAACGAGCACCGCGCAGTTCCGGCAGTGCGGTTTCCTACACGTCGCGATGCCGGAACTGCGCGGCGCTGTTCCGGCCTACGGCTTCACGCACCCTACGGCCTAGCTGAATTCTATCCAAAAAGCTACTATGGAAAGGAGTACCGCCGATTTACGTAGGAGCTTTGATTGCCATGAGTCCGGCCTTGACCTGCATTGCGATGGCTTTCGTGGGAGGAGTCGACCTCGGATACCAACCCGCGGCCAACGGCGGCCTGGAACTGATCGTACAGATCGACCCCAATACTTTCCAGTCGTTGCGGGAGAACGACCCGATCAAACTGGACGTGCCGCGCAAAGCGCAGCAGTTTCCTTCGCGGCAGATTACCGTATCGCTGGGGAATTCAAGGCTTCCGCGGACTCCGCCGCAAGCGTCGCCGCCGCCGACTTTTGCGCCGCCAGGATCACCGGTGTTTACTTCGCCGCCGCCCTTCGGCGCGGCCGCGCCGGCCCGCGCCGAATAATGTGGCGGCTTCGCCGATGCCCTATTCGCAAGTAACGCCGGCGACTGCGAACGTGCCGATTCCCCCAAATGGTGGCCCGGCGCTGGGGCCGGCGGACGGGCAAGGGCCCGCGATCGTAGCGCCGCCCACAGGTGCAGCCGCCGCGCCGCGGACGGCGAACGAGCAGTCGCAAGGCGCCGCCGATCCGCGGGCATCATCCGCGCCGGCAGGAGCCCAAGCGGGAGCGGGCCGCACCAGCGGCTGGCCGCCAATGGAAGGCGACGGCAACGTCAAACCGGCCACATCGGGCAACGGCATGCAACTGGTGTTCATGCTGGCGACTATCGCCTTGGCCGCGTACAGCGGTTACGTCAGTTGGCTCTTCTACGACGCGCGGCAGCGTTATCTTGGCTTGCTCGCGCGGGCGTTTGCACCGGCGGGCCAGGCCACCTCGACGTAATCGCCGACGGGGCGCCCAACAGCGCGCAACTGTTCGTGCGAAATCTCGATGGGCCGGGCGGCCGCCTGCTCTTCCGGCGACAAGCGCACGTCGCCGCACTCGGCCAGAATGACGATCCGGTCATCGTCATTCTTCAGCCGCCTGCGGACCCGCTGCGGCGTGCCCAGGCCGTACAAGACGTGGCCCGCGCCGCAAATGACAATCGCCTTCCGCCCGCTTCCTTTTGCCGACTGCAAGTAGTCAGCCAGCGCGGCCGACATCGCTTCATCACGAGCGATCTGGGCCTCGATCATCGGGCGAAGCCGTTGGGGCGACGCGGCCATGTGGACCATCATCTGCGCGGCGAGAAGCTTTTCATAGGGCGGATCGTGCAGCTCCATCTCGGCCGGAAGCTTCTTCCGCATCGTCGGATCGAGCTTGGCGACGCCGCCCGATCGGGCAACCGCGCGGATCGCATTGGGGTCCGGCGCCAGACCGATGACCGGTGCTTTGGCCTTCCGCGCCGCCTCCAACACGGGTCGATACTGGGCGTAGTTGGGCCAGTGCTTCTGCCACGAGATTGCACGTGCCAGGCCGTCGAAATCGAGCTCACCGCGATTGAAGCGGTCGATCTCTGCCTGCTGGGCGGACTCCAATTGCTCCATCCCCACGACGAGAGCCGCGCCGCCTTGGGCCAACTCGTCGATGACCTTGGCTTGCGTAGCGTGGTGTCGCTCAAGCGTGTGGCGCTCGCCCAGGTAAATGACGCGGGCCGTGGCGAGGTCTTTGATAGCTTGTGCCACTTCGACCGGCTCGCCTTCGCAGGAGTCGATCCACATCAGCGGACGATCGGCGGCGGCGCAGGCGGCGGAGCTAACGGCCACGAGCACAAAGAATTGCATGGCATTCCAGGAACACACGGCTTGTCTCCTCTTCATTCTCAGCACCAAAGGCTACTCCTCCAGCTTCAGCGGCCTGATCCAGATATTGCGGAAGCGGACGGCTGAATGGTGGTATTGCAGCACGAGCGGGCCGGTCTCCTCGAAGGAATCGTATCGGGCCACATCGCGATGCCGCGTTGTGCCCAGCGACGCCTTGTGGTACTGCACCAGCACGCCATTCCAGAGGACCGTGAAATAGGCCGGATGTACGACCTTCTGGCCCTCGAATCGCGGGGCGGTGAAAACGACGTCGTAGCTCTGCCACTCGCCCGGCTTGCGGGCGGCGTTGACCAGCGGCGGCGTCTGCCCGTAGATCGCCCCGGCGATGCCGTCGGCGTAGATGCGGACGTCGTGCGACTCGATGATTTGCAGCTCGTACTTGCCGTGGAAGATGATGCCGCTGTTGCCCCAGACCATGGGGTTTTCTGGCTTCTTCGGCGTTGCCCATTCGACGTGGAGCTGGCAATCGCCGAACGACTGCTTGCTGGCGAGCTCGCCGGTCTTCTCGATGTTAATCGCGCCGTCCTCGATACCCTCGGACTTGCCGCCCTTCCATTGGTCGAGATTGCGCCCGTCGAAGAGCACGATGGCGTCCGAGGGCGGCGCGGAGTCGTTGCGGCCCGGTGCGACCATCGGCGGCTGCGGCCGGTCCCGGTCATGGACCCGCCACTGTGAGCCCGGCAGAAACGGCGTGTCCTTGTAGCCGAAAGGCTCGGCGGCGGGAAGGTAGGCGGCTGAAAGAAGGATTGCAGCGGCAAGCGGGACGCGAAAGGAGCGAGGCGAGGAACGGAACCAAATCATGGGAGATCTCCTTGCTTCTGACGATCATAGGGGCGGAAGCCGAAACGGGACGTGTGCTATTGTAACACGTCAAGCAGCAAGAACGCGGGGGCGGTTCAACAAGGGAAGTCGCCTGGACCGGGTTGCGCCGTTACGCGCTCTCCAGCTTGCCCATTGAAACTATAATGAAGCGTGAGCGGACGTGATAATGGTGCGAGCGTTCGTCCCACTGACGACAACTGTTCGGGCTGTAGGAAGAGGAATAGGGCAATGGTCGGCGGCGGCAAATCAATCAGCGAATGCACAACACGCGAGATTCGTGCCTTGCTTGTTGCAGGTTCTGTGATTGCTCTTGCGATCGCGGCGGTGACGCTCGTTTCCAAACAGCCGACTTTGTTCATCTGGCTTATACGTGGCCTCGTCGGCCTTTGGCTAACCACACTTTGGTACCAAAGCCTTCGAGAACTGAATCGGCGGAAACGCCTATAGGAAGCGCTCCAGTATCCGCCGGCTCGCGCCGTCCAGCCGGCGGACGCTCTTGATGAGGCAGCGGATGCCGCTAGAATCGACGACCGCGGCGTGGTCGCGGCCCAAGCGTCGCAAGCAGGCGGCGGGAACATCACGCCTGCTGTAATTTGCGCCGATTGAGAATTCCATTGAACCTTTTCCGCCCCGCGCGCAACGTAACAGGTAGTGAACGACGCGGCAGCACAGGTTTACGAACGATTGCTGGTCCTCCGGTGCCAGGCGGGCGATGAGGCCGCATTGGAGGAGCTGATCGCCCGCTTCTCGCCGGGAATACGGTTTTTTCTAAGGAAGATTACCGGTCGCATGGATGCGGCCGACGATCTGCTTCAGGAAACCTGGATCGACGTGTATCGCAAGATCAACCGGCTTCAGCGCCTCGAAGCATTCAAGACCTGGCTCTACCGCATCGCCCGCGACAAAGCCTATCGCGAGTTGCGGCGGCTGCCTTGGCAACCGGCGCCGCTGGATGGAAACCTGTGGGACACGGTTGCGGCGGCGGAGGTGGCCTTTACTGCCGATGAGGCGGAAGCCGTGCGCGCCGCCCTCGACCAACTGCCCGTTGAGCAACGCGACGTGCTGGTGCTGCGTTTCATGGACGAAATGACTTACGAGGAGATCGCGGACGTGACCGGCTGCCCGGTTGGGACCGTGCGCTCGCGAATCCATTACGCCAAACTGGCCCTTCGGGCAAAACTCGAACCAACACCGATCAGAAAGCGAGATTCATCGTGAGCGAAAAAGACTTTTCCGACGCATTGCTTCGAGGCGATGACCCCATCGATCTGCAAGCGCTGACGCAGGCCGCGCTCCGCCGCGACCGGCGCAGGATATGGTTTCTGGGCATTGCTTGCGTCATCGCTTGGATGGCCGTAGTAATGCTGCCCTGGGCGACGATCCTGCCCATGGTGGCGAAGGTTGCCAAGCAACAAATGGTGGACAACCGCGCCGGCGCGGGCCAAACGGCCAAGGATCGCGAACATTCGACTCTCGAACTGGCCAAGGTGATCGAATTCGGAACAGTAGCAGCCTTCTTCAGCAGCATGCTTTCGATGTTCGTGGCCGCGGTCTGCACCGTGTTGCTCATTGTCCTGTCCCGCCGCGCCACGCTGCGGCAAGTCAACGTGCGGCTTGCGGAGATTTCCGCCCAACTGAGGACGCTCGCCGCGAAACCGAATTGACCCTGGGTTCCGGCGTCGGCCGGGCCGGACGAACCTACAGAAAATGTTCCAATATCCGCCGGCTCGCACCATCCAGCCCGCGGACGCTCTTGATCAAGTAGCGGATGCCGTTGGAATCGACGACCGAGGCCTGGTCGCGATCCAGCCGCCGCACGTCGTCCTCGTTGTTGAGCTGAAACGACGTCTGCCCGCGGTCGGTCTCCACGGTCCAGTCGGAAGGCTCGTGGTGCGTCGCTGACAGGATGCGGCGGATCACGGGCACGAACTCCCGCTGGGCAAGCTCGCGCTCGATAACCTTTCGCACGTCCGCGGCCAGAACGCTGATATCGTTGACGCGGAGAATCTCCTGCCCGTGTTCGTCGCAAATCGAGAGCCAATGGTCCGGGTCGGAGATTGGGAACGCCCGCACGGGCACGACGTTGGCGAACGTCTGGCCGTCATCGGTCGTCATCACAAGATGGCCGAAGGAGTCGCGCTCGATGCGGACCAGGAAGCGGAGACAGGTTGGTGACGGGTGAGGTCATGGCACAGTGGTCAGTACGCGGTACCTCAGTACCCAGTATTCTCACTTCGGTTCCACACTGGTACCTGAGTACTCGGTACTTGGTACTCCGAAGCGAATTGCCAAGCCTTGTGCCACAAATCATCATTTCCGAACCTGTACATCACACGTCTCCCCCAGCAGCCCTGCCAAACGAAGAGAGCAAATCGCTCCGCTCGACGCCCTCCATCTCCCCGTTCCCTCCCGGCAATTCCAACTGTGCTCGATACAAGCGGGCGTAGAGACCGTCGCGGTCCAAAAGCTCCTGCTGCGTGCCGATTTCGACGATCCGCCCGCGCTCCATCACCACCAGCCGGCTCGCCCGCGCCAGCGTGCTTAAACGGTGGGCGATGGCGATCGTCGTCCGCCCGCAAATCAGGTTGTCCAAGGCAAGCTGGATTTCGCGCTCGGTTTCCGTATCGACGCTGGACGTGGCTTCGTCGAGGATCAGGATGCGGGGATCGATCAACAGCGCGCGGGCGATGCTGATCCGCTGCCGTTCGCCGCCGGAAAGCGACTGGCCCCGCTCGCCGACCAGCGAATCGTAGCCGTCGGGCAGGCGTAGGATGAATTCGTGGGCGCGGGCGGCCTTCGCCGCGGCGAGAATCTCCTCCCGCGCGGCGTCCGGCCGGCCGTAAGCAATGTTCTCCGCGATCGTGCCGTAAAACAGAAACGGCTCTTGCAGCACCAGGCCGATATGCCGGCGGTATTCCTCGATGGGAAACGAGCGGACGTCGGTTCCATCGACCAGCACCGCGCCTTCGGCCACGTCGTAAAAGCGGCAGGCCAGGTTTACGAGCGTCGTCTTGCCCGAACCGCTGGGGCCGACCAGGCCAATCATCTCGCCTGGCTCGATGGTCAGGTCGAGATGCTCTAAAACCGAGCGGGTGCCGTAGCGGAAACCGACGTCGCGGAACTCGATGCGTCCCTGGAGGCGGCCTGGCGAGACGGGATGCAGCGGCTCCTGCACGGTCGCTTCGCGGTCCATAACTCCGAAGATCCGCTGCGCCGAGGCGGCCGCCCGTTGCGTGGCCGAGACCATGCGGCTCATGGATTCCAGCCGCATGTAGAACCGGGCAATGTAAATGAGAAACAGGTTCCAGGTGCCGACCGTCACGTTGCCGTGGAAGACCTGCCAGACACCGACGATCCACACGATCAGCAGGCCGCCGTCGGTCAACAGCGTAATCACCGGCCCGAAGAACGACCACAGCCGGTTGACGCGGTCGTTGGCTTGCAGCACGCGGTCGTTGGCGCGGCGAAAGCGATCCACTTCCCGCCGTTCCTGAGCGAAGGCTTTAACAACGCGGATGCCGGGAATCGTATCGGCCAGCACGCTCGTCATCTCGGCCCAGGCGCGGCGTGCCCAACTGGAAGCCGCTGCGCAGCCGAGTGCGGACGCGGTGGACCAGATAGGCGATCACCGGCAGCGGCACGAGCGTCGCCAGAGCCAGCTTCCAGTCGATGCACAGCAGGATGACGGCGGTCATCAGGAACATCAGCACGTCGTTGACAAAATCCAACAAGCTGACGGAGAGGAAATAGCATATCCGGTCCGAATCGGAGCTGACCCGTGAAATCAGGTCGCCGGTCCGCTTGCCGCCAAAATACTCCAGCGACATGCCCTGCAGATGCGCGTAGGTGCGGTTGCGAAGGTCGGCGGCGACGCGCTCGCTGACCCAGGCGATGACATAGGTCCGCGCCCAGCCCAAGGCCCAGGTGAATATCGAGGCCAGGGCCAAGCCGCCCAACAGCCACGGCACCAGCCTGGCGTTGTAGATCCCTTTTTCCGTGAAGGGGATCAGCACGTCGTCCATCATCGGCCGAGTGAGATACGGCGGGACCATGCTCGCGGCCGCGCCGGCGATCGTCAACGCGGTGCCGAATCGCGCCATGCCGGCACGGTTGCGGGCGAAGGCCAAGAGCCGCAGGAGCGAACGGCCGGCCTTGACGCCGGGCGCCATCAAGCAGGAGTCGCAAAAACTTTGCTCGCCAGTCAGAGGCGCCGCCGCAACTGGGGCAGCGTGCCTCGCCCGTCTCGCCGACATCGGCGGACACCGTTTGGCCGTTGCGAGACGCTTTCCAGCGATCGACGAAATGATGCGCCGACTTGGCTTTGGCCGGCGTGTACCGCCATTGGGCCAATAGACCGCGGTCATCGACCAGTTGCAGCGCGGCGGCCCCGCCCATCTCGCGCACTTGCAAGCGAAAGTCACCAGAAAGCCGCCAAGATTCGTCTTTCCCATCTGCCGCGCTGACGATCCGCCCCGCGGTGAGCAACACTAAGCCGCGGGAAAAGTTCAAGGCCGAGTCCAAGTCCGGCTCGAACCATGCCAACAACGGCTCGTTCGAATCGAGCAGCGACTCGACGGTGCCCCGCAAGCGGGTGGGAACTTCCGGACGAAGATCGGTTGGCTCGGAGGTGCTGGCAGACACTTGCAAAAAAAACAACTTGTGGACAACGATAAGGTCAATTGTAGCACTGGCTTACGTGCGGTGGAACCTCCGTTTGCAAAACACCGATTCGGTTTCCGACGCGACGTACGTCCGGCTTTTTATCTTGACCTAACAGCGGTCAGACTCAAAAGCTTGTCGTACATCTGAGCGTCGGGAAATCGGCGCGTACCCCTTGCTTTTCCCATCCCAAAAGGCTTCAATAAAGGTTACTGGGAAGCACGCAATCGACGGATCGGGCCACGCCGGCCGCTTCCCATTTTCCAGGACGCCTGACGCCGAAGCCCTTCGCAGTGACTGGCACTCGCACGGCTTTCTGCACCCTTGCCGGCTGGTTCTTTCGTTCCGTGCGGCTCCGATGCGTATAATTCGCAGTCGCCTAACGACAGTCAGCGCGAAACTGCCCGCCGTTTCCGCGGTTAAAAATGCTGTGAAGCGCGGTTTGGAAGTAAAGTTTGCCGGTTACGCAGCCGATTGCCATGAGTATTTTTGATACCTCGGAAGAAACTTTTATGCCACCTATGGCGTAGAAGGAGAAAACCTGGATTTTTTCTGCTGCTGGGAGTGACTCGATAATCGACTTCGGGGACTAATCTATCACTTGCAAGCCTGCGAGGAGGAATGGTGGGGGAACGCATTTCCCTGCATCGAGAAGCAACTATGGAATTTCGTAAAGTGCTGGCATTGCGCGGTCCAAACATCTGGACCAACGACCCCGTCCTGGAAGTTTGGGTCGATTTGAAGGATCTTGATCGGCCATCGACCGACTTTCCCGGTTTCAACGACCGCCTGATGCAATGGCTGCCGACAATGATCGAGCACCGCTGCAGCGTCGGCGAGCGAGGCGGTTTCTTCCAGCGGCTTCGCGACGGCACCTATCCCGGCCACATCCTCGAACACGTCACGCTCGAATTGCAGTCGCTGGTAGGCCGCGAGGTCGGGTTCGGACGGGCTCGCGAGACCTCGGAGCCCGGCGTCTATCGCGTCGTCATCGCCTATCGCGACGAACGGCTGGCGCGGGAGTGCTTGAACGCCGGCCGGGAACTCGTCTTGGCCGCAATTCACGACCGCCCCTTCGATATCGCGGCCCAACTGCAGCGGCTCCGCCGGTTCGCTCAGGACGTCTGCCTGGGGCCGAGCACCAGTTCGATCGTCGACGCGGCCGCCGCCCGTGGCATTCCGGCATGGCGGATGAACGCGGAGAGCATGGTCCAGCTAGGCTACGGCGCGAAGCAGCGCCGCATTCGGGCCGCCGAGACCGATCGCACCGGCTCGATCGCGGAGGCAATCGCCCAGGACAAGGAATTGACGCGGACTCTGCTCAAAGCGGTGGGAGTGCCCGTGCCGGAGGGCCAGCCGGTTGCCGACGCGAACGAAGCGTGGGAGGCTGCCTGCGAGATTGGCGTGCCGGTGGTCGTCAAGCCCCGCGACGGCAACCAGGGCAAAGGCGTGGCCACAAACCTCTCCACGCGCGAGCAGGTCGTGGCCGCCTATCAGGCCGCGCTGGCCGAGAGCAAGCATGTCGTCGTGGAGAAGTTCGCGTCGGGCCACGATTATCGTCTGTTGGTTGTCGGCAACAAAGTGATCGCCGCCGCCCGCCGCGAGCCGGCCCAGGTGCAGGGCGACGGTGCGCACACGGTCCGCGAACTGGTCGAAGTTGCCAATCTCGATCCCCGCCGCGGCGAAGACCACGCCACCGCGCTCAGCAAAATCAAGCTGGACGCCGTCGCCCTCGGCGTGCTGGCCGATCAGGGTTATACGGCCGAATCTGTGCCGGCCGCCGGCGGCAGCGTCCTCATCCGCCGCAACGGCAATCTCAGCACGGGCGGCACCGCGATCGACGTCACCGAGCGGGTCCATCCGCAGGTGGCGGCGCGGGCGGTTGACGCCGCCCAGATCATCGGGCTGGACATCGCTGGAGTCGACGTCGTGGCAACCGATATCAGCGTCCCGCTGGAAGAACAGGCGGGCGTGGTCGTCGAGGTCAACGCGTCGCCGGGGCTGCGGATGCACCTGCAGCCCTCGGTGGGCGTGCCCCGGCGGGTCGGCGAGGCGATCGTCGGCACGCTCTTTCCCGATGGCGACGACGGTCGCATTCCGGTCGCCGCCGTCACCGGGACTAACGGCAAGACCACGACGACGCGGTTCATCGCGCATATCCTTCGCGGTACGAACCTGCGCGTGGGTATGACCTGCACCGACGGCATATACATCGACGGCCGCCGCATCAATACGGGCGATTGCGCCGGACCGCGGAGCGCCGCGCCGTGCTGCTGAATCCCAACATTGACGCAGCGGTTTTCGAGACTGCCCGCGGCGGCATCCTTCGCGAAGGGCTGGGCTTCGACCGCTGCGACGTGGCGGTCGTCACCAACGTTGGCCAGGGCAACCATTTGGGCCTGAGCGAAGTCCACACCGTCGAAGCGCTAGCCAAGGTGAAGCGGTGCATCGTCGATGTCGTCCCGCCCAACGGCACTTCGGTGCTCAACGCGGCCGATCCGCATTGCGAGGCGATGGCCCCGTATTCCGCCGGCAAAATCCGCTACTTCGCGCTGGACGGCAATCATCCGGTCATCTTGCGGCATCGCGGCGTCGGCGGGCAGGCGATCTTTGTCCGCGACAACGCGATCGTTCTTGCCGAAGGTGAGAAGCAGGAAGTGTTCATGTCCTTGGACCGCGTGCCGTTGACCCGCGGCGGGACGGTGACCTTCCACGTGGAAAACACGCTGGCCGCGATCGCCGCCGCGCTGGCCATGAAAGTCCCGGCAGATGTCGTCCGTGCGCGGGCTGAGTCGTTCACCGCCGATCTGGACAAAGTGCCCGCGCGATTCAACATCCTCGATATCCAGGGCGCGACGGTGATCGTCGATTACGGCCACAATGCCAACGCGCTGGCCGCGCTGATTCCCGTGATGGACAAACTTCCGCACCAGCGGCGGGCCTGCGTCTACAGCGCCGCCGGCAACCGCCGCGATTGCGACCTCGTCGGCCAGGGCGAAATCTTGGGCAATGCCTTCGACCAGGTGGTTTTGTACGAAGACCACTATCTCCGCGGGCGGCCCGAAGGCGAGATCATCCGCCTCTTCCGCAGCGGCGTGGAAAAAGGCGCGCGGGCGAAGCAGATCGACGAAGTCCGCGGCGCCGATGCTGCCGTCGAATTCGCGCTCCGCCGCGCGCAGCCGGGCAACCTGATCCTCGTCCAGGCCGATACCGTCGACGAGACCCTGGCCTTCATCCGCCGCTACGTGGAAGCCATCGCGCCGGAGCCGGTCTTGGACGAGTCGATTGTCGCCGCCGCTCCGCTCGCTGCGGATGGCACGCCGGCGAAAGTCGTCGAGGCAGTGTCGTCTGGCGGGAAGTTCTGACACTGCTCACACTCTAGCTTTTTTGTAGCAATTGTTGTTAGGATAGCTATGGTTTCTGCGTAACTAGCGGGCCTTTCCTACGCGGGAAAAAGCATCATGTCTGCCGTTGTGCATCGCCATCAATTTACGGTCGATGATTTTGCGAAGATGGTCCAGTCCGGCATCCTCGCGGAAGATGCCCGCGTGGAATTGATTGACGGAGAAGTGCGCGAAGTGCCTCCCATCGACTCGCTTCATGCCGCTATCGTGAATCGGTTAAATACCATCCTGACGGAAAAGCTACTGCGGCGCGCCATTGTCAGCGTACAGAATCCGGTGATCCTGAGCGATTTCACGGAACCGCAGCCGGATCTGGTCGTCTTGCGGCTTCAAGACGATTACTATTAGGACGCACTGCCGGGCTCGCAGGACGTGCTGCTGCTGATCGAAGTTGCGGATACAACGCTGGAATATGATCGCGACGAGAAGGTGCCGCGATACGCGGCGATGGGGATTCCCGATGTCTGGCTCGTTGACGCCAACGCGCAGGAAGTGACGCAATACGCCCGGCCCGACGCTGGCGACTTTTAGCATATCCGTACATTCGTGGTTGGCGACGAACTACGATCGACCGAAATCGAGTCGCTGGGCGTCTCAGTCAACGACGTTTTTCTGATCGGGCGATGAATAGGCGCACTCAAAGCATGTGATACGGCAGCACTCGGCTGACGAGCTTGATTCCAACAACCGCGGCGCAGCCCGCCGCGACCAAGGGATAAAGGTAAGGCCAATAGGCGGTCACCGCTGACTTCTCGTTACCGCTGTCCAGCGACGGCTCTTGGTCCAATCGCCGGTCAAGAATCCATGCCTCGAATCGCGCTGCGACCGGAGGCGCAAGCCACAGCAGCTCGCCGGCGATAATCGCGCTTACAAGTGCCAGCATCTCCGCCAAGATTGCCCGCGTAGGTCGGCGGCTCCATATTGGAATGGAAGCCAAAAGCAGCGCCAGCGCCGGCGGCTGGCAGGACGTTGCGGCAACTGGCTGTGGGGCCAAGGTTCGGCGCACACTGCCGCCAAGACCGAGCTGGCGATAATGAGGCGAAATACGGGTTGTTGCAGCACCGCCGGAAGGATCGGTCGCCGCTGGCGCTGGTGGCGATGAAGCTGCCAGGATGATGCGTAAAGCGCAAGCAAGCCGGTTGCCGCGGTGAGGTTCCAGCCGTCGCAAAACCAGTCGAATCCGATGGTCCGCACACCCTGGGCGATGAAGAACACCAGCGGATAGCCCAGAATCCGCACGGCGCGGGGCAGCTCTTCCCCGCCGGCGATGTTGGGATTGTCCCAGCGAAAACCGTCGCCGGACGGGGTACCCGCGCAGTGGGTCGGCAACGGGCGGCGCCAGGGTATCAGGCATGGCACGCGCCGTCGGTAATCGGGGTAGATCTCGGGAAACTTTTCGCACAGATGGCGCTCCTCGCCGCGAACCACGGGAATGTAGATCGCCAGCCACCAGATGGGAAAGACAATCTCCAGCGGAAGCCAGCCGGACATGATTACCAGGCCGGCGTCGATCAGGGCGTTCGCCAGATAAAACGGATGGCGGACAAAGCGGTACGGCCCGGTCATGGCGACGATCTGATTCTGCCGCAAGCAGCCCTTGGCCCAGGTGTGGATGATCACCCCCACGCAGAGGACCGGCAGGCCGGCCAAAATCGACCGCGGAGTCGTCGCACGGAAAATCACAGTCCCGGCCAACAGCCCGACGAGAACGAGGAAAAACCTCAATCCGCCGCGATCGAGAGGCGACTTCATGCCGGTTTCGTGTGTCCGAGAGCGTTGGATTTGCCCGATGGTTCGCTTGGCATTGTAGCGTGAAATGGAAAGATTTGACATCCTCCGGCAGCATTTGAGAGAATAGAATAGAGTCGATTCACGCCCAGTTTCCGTTAATCCATCGGACCTATCGTCATGGTTCAGCCGCAGCCGCAGCCGTCAGCATAGATATTTCGCCGTTTTCACCTGTCTGCTGATCGCTGCGGCAGCCGCGGGGCTTGTTGCCGCCCCGGCGCTTGCCAAAGACCCCGCGACCGTCCCGGCGCTGAAGCGTTTGGAAGCCAAGAGCGAGGCCGCCGCGGCCAAGGTGCTGGCGGCCACGGTGGGCATCATCAATCAATCGCTTGCTGGCGGCGGCAGGATGGGCGAGGGGAGCGGCATCGTCATCAGCGAGGACGGCCTGATTCTTACCGCCGGCCACGTCATGGGCCAGGCCGGCGCCGAATTAACAGTCATCTTTCCCGACGGCCGCCGTGCCAACGCCAAGGCCCTGGGCGCCAACTTCACCCGCGATTCCGGGCTCGTGAAGATCACCGATCCGGGCAAGTGGCCGCACGTCGAGATGGGCCGTTCGGACGAACTCAAGCCGGGCGCGTGGTGCCTCGCGCTGGGGCATCCCGGCGGCGTGCAGAAGGGACGCACGCCGCCCGTCCGCCTGGGACGCCTCCTCGTCGCCGGCCGGCATGGGCGGTTTTTGATGTCCGACGCCACGGTCATTTCGGGCGATTCGGGCGGCCCGCTGTTCGACCTTGAAGGCCGCGTCATCGGCATCCATTCCAACATCGGCATGAATGTCAACCAGAACCAGCACGTGCCGATAGACGTTTTCCGCAGTCAATGGGACGACTTGCTGGCAAGCAAGACCTTCGGCAGTCCGCGGGACATGCAGCCGGCAGCCCGCATCAGCCCGGAGAAGTACCAGCGCTTCCAGCAGTTGTTCTTCCGCCGGATGATGGCCGGCGATCCGGACGCCAAGGCGCTGATGAAGGACGGCGGCCAGACCCGCATCGAGCCGGAAGACATCGACCGTCTGATTGCCAAATGGGAGAAGGCGGAGGCCGCAATCGCGGCCGCCGCCGCGGCGAAGGCCGTGGCAAAGGCGGCCGCCGAGCCGCTGGACGTGCTCAAGTTCCAACGGCTATTCCAGGAGCGGCTTATTGTCGGCGACTCGGAAACGCGCAGAGCTTCATCAAGGACGGCAAGATGCTGCTCACGCCCATGCAGATGCGGCAGTTGATGGCAGAGTGGGAAAAGAAGACGCCGGCCGCGGACGGTTCCAAGACCAAACCAGACGGGACCGTGGCCAAAACGTCCCCGGACAAGACGTCGCCCGACAAAAAGCAGTCCGACAAGACCCCGGCCGAAAAGCAGGCCGACGGCAAGGTCGCCCGTCCGGACGAGCCGGCGCCCCGCAGGAGACGGCCGCAGTTTCGCGAGCCCGACCCGCCCAAGGTCAATGCCGCGGACCTTGCCAAGGTCCGCGAGTTGATGAAGAACGCCGAGCCGATGGCCGACGGCAACTACCGCTTCCGCGACTCGGCCGACGCCAGGCAGGCGATCCGCTCGCTGCCGGGCTGGGAGTCCGCGGCACGCGCGATGACGTACGGCAAGTCCAGCCCGCAGTTGCTGCGCGAGATCACCCCCATCGCCTTGAAAGCCTGCCGGGGCACCGCGGTCGTGCTTTGCGACGGCAAGCCGACCGTGCTGGGCACGGTGATTCGCCCGGACGGATACATCCTCACGAAATCGAGCGAGTTGCGAGGCAAGCTTTCCTGCAGGATCGAGGGCCGGGAGTTCCCCGCCACGATCGTCAAGGTCCGCCGCGAGCACGACTTGGCGCTTTTGAAGGTCAACGCGACGGACCTCGAGCCGGTCGTTTGGGCCGACAGCGATTCGCCGATCCTGGGCAGTTGGCTCATTACCCCAAGCGCGGAGAACGACGTTTTGGGGCTGGGCGTGGTCAGCATCGCCGCCCGCACCATTCCGGACGCCCCCACGATGCTGCTGCGAAACCCGGCGGTGATCGGCGTGCTGATCGACCCGCTGGCAAAAAAAGCCCAGGTTCTGTCCGTCAATCACGGCATGCCGGCCGAGCGGGGCGGCATGAAAGCCGGCGACGTTATCGAAAAGATCGACGGCAAGGCGGTGGCTAGCCACCAGGAAGTCAACCGGCTGTTGGGCAAGTACAAGCCGGGCGACAGGGTCGTGGTGCAGGTCGCCCGTGCCGGCAAGCCCGTTGCACTGAAGCTTGAATTGGTTTCCTCCGATCGCTTCGCGCCAAAAACAACCAATGAACACGTCGAGCGGCTGAGCGAGGCGGGCGGCACGGTGAGCAAGCAGCAACGGCAGCTTTGTCAGTGCTTTCACGCACGACACCGTTTTGCAAGCGAGCGATTGCGGCGGGCCGGTGGTGAACCTCGACGGGCGTGCCGTCGGCCTGAACATCGCCCGCGCCGACCGCACCGCGACCTACGCCATTCCCGCCCGCATGATCCAGATGCTGATCCCGGAGATGCTGTCTCCGTAGGTCCGTTCGCGACTCGTTTTCCGTGCCGCAAATGTCCATCTCGGCAAGACGGACCTACATCGTTAGTACTTCACCTGGTTCTCATCGACCAGCCCCGGCGGCAAGTCGGTAGGATTGCTCAATTGGGGATGTGTGAAGTCAGCCACTGTGTATTCACCGGCGCCGACATCTAGCTTGCGATATGTCGTGACCACATGGCCCTGCTCCGGGTACCTCGCCGTCACGTAGTACCTGGAACTCCTTGTCCAACGGCAGCACTGGCGTCGTGAAAATGCGCACATATCCGGCCCCGCGCATCCGTTCACCATTCAAGTAAACTTTTGCCGCGGGCGTGGGGAGCAGCACCTGGATGGTTCCCTTGGCCAGTGGCGCGCGAGGGTTGGAGTTCACGAAGGGAAGAGGTTCGTACGGGCCGTAGACATAGCCGCGCGGATAGTTCGGCACCGGGGTCGGCAACGGCGGGGGCTGCACTAGCCCCTAGCCAAGCGAGCCCGGCGTGGTGTCTCTGATGCGTAAGACACAAAAACCCGAAAACCTTCGGCGTTTTTTGGGGTTGAATGGGTGTTAACAAAACCACAACCCAACGCACGGAGGTTTTCGAGTGAATTCCAAGATACGCAAACAAATCGCACAACGCAAGCGGGAGGTAGCCCGCCGCTTGGACAAGAATATTAACCGTGGCTGTGACCGGCCCGTCATGACGGCGTCTAACATCCATTATGAAATCGCCGATCGCGCGCGGGCCACGGCCGCCGGCGGCATCGGGGCCATGCACTTGCTGGTCGGCAAGCTCGGACTCGCCGAGGCGATCGACCGCCATCTCGGCCTGTTGAAACTCCACTTCCCCTACCACGACAGCGACCATGTGCTCAACATTGCCTACAACCTGCTGGCCGGGGGCCGGTGTCTGGAACACCTGGAACTGCTCCGCACGAACGTCGCCTACCTGGACGCCCTCGGCGCCCGCCGCATCCCCGACCCTACCACGGCCGGCGACTTCTGCCGCCGCTTCGACGAGGTCGCCATCCTCCGCTTGCAGTCGATCTTCAACCGCATCCGCTGCATAGTCTGGCGGCAACAGCCCAAAGCGTTTTTTGAGCAAGCCATCCTGGACGCCGACGGCACGATGGTGGAAACCACCGGGGCGTGCAAAGAGGGCATGGAGATCAACTACAAAGGGCAGTGGGGTTATCATCCGTTGGTCATCTCTTTGGCCAACACGGGCGAGCCGCTGTTCGTGGTCAACCGGCCCGGCAATCGGCCCAGCCACGAGCAGGCGGCTTGGTATTTCGACTGCTCCGTCGAACTGTGCCGCAAGGCGGGCTTCCGTAAGATCCTGCTGCGGGGCGACACCGACTTTACGCAAACCGAATACTTGGACCGCTGGGACGGGGAGGATGTGCGGTTCATCTTCGGCATCGATGCCACGAAGCAGTTGTACGAATTGGCGGAGAAACTGCCCGCGGAGGCCTGGAAGGTGCTGCGGCGGCGGGTGAAGCACCCCGTCAAGACGAAACCGCGGCAGCGGCCGGAGAACGTCAAGCAGCAGGTGATCGAGCAACGCGAGTTCGAGGACGTGCGTACGGTGAAGGAGCATGTGGCGGAGTTCACCTACCAGCCCGGCAAGTGCGAGAAGGCCTATCGCATCGTGGTGGTATGGAAGGAACTGGAAACCTACCGCGGACAGAAGAAGCTCCTGGAGACGGCGCGTTGTTTCTTCTACATCACCAACGAGGACAAAAAGCCTGTTGAGCAGGTCGTCTTCGGGGCCAACGACCGTTGCGGCCAGGAGAACCTGCTGGGGGTGCAAAAAGATGACGTGCGGTCGCTGACGGCTCCCCTGGATCGCCTGCTGTCCAACGGGGCATACATGGTCATGGCCTCGCTGGCTTGGAGCTTGAAAGCGTGGTCGGCGTTGCTGCTGCCGGAAGAGGGACGCTGGCAGGAGAGGCACCGCGAGGAGAAATACAAGTTGCTGCGGATGGAGTTTTCCACGTTTCGGCAGGCGATGATGAATATTCCGGCGCAGATCCTTCGCACGGGCCGCAAGATCGTTTTCCGCTGGATGGCATGGAATCCGTGGCAGCAAGTGTTCTTCCGCCTGTTGGACCAGTTGCATCGTCCCTTGAAATGTTGAGTACGAACCCATGAAGCCGGAGTCCGGATGCTCCGGTCGCCGCCACGCCAAACCGCACCCGAGGTGCAAAGGAGTCTGAGATGAAAACGCAAACAATTCGAGAGTTACAAACCAGTGCCTGCGGCACCGGCCGCTGGCGGTGTCGCCCTACGCGGCGAGCACAAATCGACTGCGAACACCATCGGGGCTCGCTTGATTAGGGACTAGCGGCGCGGTGGATTGTGGCGGCGGCGCAGGGGCCGTGCCGGGGGCACGCGAGACTTGGTGACTGGCGCCACGGGAATCTGGGTTTCCCGGTAATAAGGGTTCGGCAATGGCTGTCCCGCATCATATCCGAGATCGCGATAGGTGGACGGCCTCGCGGGATTGGTCGCGGCCATCGCCGTAATTGGCAAAAAGCCAATGACTATCGCCAAGGTTCCCGTCCAGGGTACTAAACGAATAAAAACTGCTTGCATGGTGACACCTCCTGATTTGATCTCTCTATTGGTAGTCTAGCGCCGTTGACCGGCGGGAAAAGGCGGGAAAGGAGTAGTGGATTCTCCTAAAGAAGACCGGGTATCTCCGGGAATTGCCCAAGCGACAGTCCGGCGGAGAATTCAATGGGTTCGTTTCGCAAAGGGACCTTCCAGAATGCCGCTCGCCTTATCAACGCTTGCTGTCGGTCAGCCGGCCGATGCCGCGCAGCCTTATTTGTGGACGATGAACTTCGGTCCACAGCACCCGGCGACGCATACCACGTTGCGTCTGGTCATAACGCTCGACGGCGAACGGGTGGTCGATGCGGTCCCGGATATCGGCTATCTGCATTCGGGCTTCGAAAAACTCGGGGAGAGCCTCGATTTCAACCAGTACGTGACGATAACCGACCGCATGAACTACATTTCGCCGATGGCCAACAACGTCGCCTGGCACATGGCGGTCGAGAAGCTGTTGGGAATCGAGATCACGCCGCGCTGCAGTTACATCCGCACGATCGTGTGCGAGTTGATGCGCATCAGCGATCACCTGCTCTGCCTGGGAGCCGTCGGACTGGACCTAGGGGCACTAACGTACTTCGTCCTAGCCTTTAACGCCCGCGAGACGATCTACGACATCTGCGAGGCCCTCTGCGGGGCCCGTTTCACCAACAGCTATACCCGCGTGGGCGGAGTGATGAACGACATCAGCGGCGCGGTCGTCAAGATGACTCGCGAGTTCCTGACGCAGATGCCGCGGGTGATGGACGATCTGGACCGGCTTTTGAACGAGAACCGCATCTTCGTCGATCGCTTGCAGGGCGTGGGGGTGCTGGGCAAGGAAGAAGCAATCAACCGCAGTTGCACTGGCCCGATCGCACGGGCCAGCGGCGCAACGCGCGACCTGCGGCGCGACGAACCGTACCTTTCCTACAAAGACTTCGATTTCAACGTTTGTTGCGCAACCGGATGCGATTGTCTGGCCCGCTACCAGGTCCGCTTCGCCGAAATCGACGAAAGCGTCAAGATCGTGAGTCAGGCCATAGATAACATTCCCGCGGGGTCGGTGAACGTAGGTCCCGATTGGCGCGTCGTCCTGCCGCCGCCGGGCCGCGTCTGGACGACGATCGAGGGATTGATTTCGCACTTCGAGCTGGTGATGACCAACCGCGGCATGGTCGCGCCTAACGACGAAGCCTACGCGGCGATCGAGTCGCCCAACGGCGAGTTGGGCTTTTACGTCGTGGGCGACGGCAGCGCGCGTGCCTGGCGGGCCCGCTGCCGGCCGCCTTCGTACATCCATTTCGCGCTCTTTCCGCGCCTGATTCGCGGCCACATGCTCAGCGACGTGGTAGCCGTGTTGGGCAGTTTGAACATCATCGCGGCGGAGTTGGATCGCTAGGAAAGGAGTTTTACATGTCAATGCCGGAATCACAACCGTTTCGCCAGCCGCCGCCCGGCGCGAACCCGCGGCGGGGAACGATGCCGATCTACTACCTCGATCGCGAGCGCCCGCGGTACTTTCTCGGCGTTTGGCTGCTGGCGGTGGTGATAGTGCTGTTGCTGCTGGCGCCGTACGTCGCGCTGCGGGTCGCGTTTTCGATCGCCCGCGGGCAGGAGTTGGCCCGCGCCAAGTGGCCCAAGTCGAGCTGAAGGGGCTTCCGCCGGCCTCAAATCGCTACGCCGCGGTGGCCAAGATCATCGAACCCTCTGTCGTGGGCGTTCAGACTTCCGTCCAAGTCGCCTCGCCCTTCGGTGACGGCGGACTGTTCGAGCCGGAGATTCGCGCCACCACGCAGGGATCGGGAGTGATCGTCGATCCGGCCGGGTACGTTTTGACCAACGCCCACGTCATCAGCCAAGCGGCCGAGGGCGGATTGACGGTCCAGCTCAGCGACGGCCGAACGGTAAGTCACGTGACGATTGTCGGCGTCGATCCGGCCACGGACCTGGCCGTATTGAAGATCGACGCCGGCCAACTCAGCGCGGCAAAATGGGGCGACAGCAGCGCCCTGCAAGTGGGCGACCCGGTCCTTGCCGTCGGCAGCCCCTACGGGCTGAGCGAAACCGTGACCGCCGGAATCATCAGCGCCAAGAACCGCCAGGTCGGAATCGAACACGTGCATTACGAAGACTTCTTGCAAACCGACGCCGCCATCAATCCGGGAAACAGCGGCGGCCCCTTGGTGAACGAGGACGCCCAGCTCGTCGGGATCAATACGGCGATCGTCGGCCATGCCTACCAGGGCATCGGCTTTGCGATCCCCAGCGAACTTGCCAAACGGGTTTACGAATTGCTGCGAACCGGCGGCATCTCGCGCGGCTGGATCGGCGTCGGCACGCGGGACCTTACCAAGGGGCTGGCCGAAAAACTCGAGTTGAAAGACACCCGCGGGGCTTTGGTGGCGCAAGTAACGGCCGTTTCTCCCGCCGACAAGGCCGGCTTGCAGCCGGGCGATGTCATCGTCCAATGGGACAACCAGCCGATTGCCAATTCCAACGACTTGCGGATCGCCGTCGCCCGTACCCAGCCGGGAACCAAAGCCACCGTCGCCTGTTACCGCGGCGGACAGCGCCAGGAGCTGACGATCACCACCGCGGAGCGCCCCAACAAGGCAGCGCAGTAGCCATCTTGCTGACAGGCGCGGTCGCTGCTGCTAGAATGGGCTTGTGCCGTCGAGGAGACAAGCCCGTGCAAACACTTCAACAGTCAGCGCAGCGTAGTTCTGATCGCAACTATCGCCGCTACAGCATTTGCCGTCTCTGCTGACAAGCCCACACACGGCGAGGCCGAAAAAGGACCGCCGGTCGTGCCGGGCAGCGGACTTCCCAGCAGCGATGAATTGCGGGAGGAACTCCACGAGCGGATCGTCAAGATCGCCAAGACGACGGCGCTCAATCTGCCCTCCGTGGAGACGCGGCACATGACTCTTTGGGCGGCCAAGGAAAACCAAGATCCCTTCCTCGCCGACATCAGGAAGATCGAGGGCTTCCTGGAGCAAAAACAGGCGGAGCCGCTTCGGTCCGGCCTGGACAAGCGGACGGCGCACCTCGTGGTGCTGAAGACCCACTACGAATTCGAGAAGTGGATCAACGCCTTGCACGACGAGGCGCCGGAGACCTTCCAGCTTCCCGACGCGCCCCGCCACGACGACATGAAGGCGGCCGTCTTGAAATCCAACAGCTTCTATATGCGAAATCTGGCCGTGATTTGCCTGGCCGAGCAGGACAAGCAGTGGCCGCGGCGCATGGCGGCTGCCGTCGTCGGCTATATGAATATCGCGCAGCAGATCGAGCCGGGCCGCCTCGATCCGCTGGCCACCGGCTTCGCCAACGCCATGGAGGCGCTCGTCATGGGGCAGCCCCGCATGATGATTTTCAGCAACAGTTATCACAACGAGAACCGCGAACTGGGCAACGACGCGCGGGCCTGGCTGCGCCTCGTCCAGGACCGCGTACGCACGAAGAAGGTGAGCGGCGTGCGGGAGCTTCTGCGGATGGACACGACGACCATGCTCTTGCCGCACTTTGCCGAGTCCTGGACGCTCGCCGGGCTCCTGATGAAGCAGCCGGACAAGTTCGGCAAGCTCGTCGTGGCGCTCCGCGAGGAGAAAGATTCGCTCAAGGCGATCGAGCAAGTCTATGGGTGGGACGAGAAGCAGCTCGAAAACCAATGGCACAAGGGAGTGTTGGCGCAGAGGTAATGTATCCGGCACACTCCGTGTGCCGAGTTTTCAACGAGTTTTCACCGTCGGCACGCGGAGCGTGCCGGATACAATGATGACGGCTGAGTTCACCCCGCAACAAGAAACAGCGATCTCTGCCCGCGACGTGTCGGTTGCGCTGGCGGCTGGGGCGGGCTGCGGCAAGACGTTCGTACTCACGGAGCGCTTTCTCGCCTGCCTCGACCCGCGGCGGCCCGGCGGCCCCCTGCGCTTGGACCAGTTGACGGCCATCACCTTCACCGAGCGTGCGGCGCGGGAAATGCGCGAGCGAATCCGCAAGACCTGCCTGGAACGACTGAAAACCGCGGCGGAAGAGGACGCCCCGCACTGGCTCCGCACGCTCCGCGACCTGGATGCGGCGCGGATTTCCACGATCCACGCGTTTTGCGGCGCGCTGTTGCGAGCCCACGCCGTGGAAGCCCGGCTCGACCCGCATTTTCAGGTGTTGGATGCCACGGCCGCCCAGACGCTGCTTTTCGAGCTGATCGACGACCAGCTTCGCGAGCGGCTCGCCGAGCGCGACGAAGCGGTGATTGACCTGGTCGTGAAGTTCGGCTTCGACGGGCTCCGCGAGATGGCGAGCCGACTGTTGAACCAGCGGCAGGAGATCCAATGGGACGCCTGGCGCGAGGAAACGCCCGAGCGGCTTTTGCAGCGATGGGAGAAGTTCTGGCTAGAGGCCGCTCGCCCGCACCTGCTGAGCAAGGTGTACGCCTCGCCCGTGGCCGGTGTCATATTAGACGTGCTGGGCCGCGAGATGCCATCGAACACGGTAATGCGCGAGCGCTGCGAAGTGCTTCGCGACCGTTTGCCGCGGCTGACGGACGCCACCGATCCGGCCGCGGCGCTGGAAGAGCTGCGCGCGGCAACGCTCGTGCAGGGCGGCGGCGGCAAAAAGGCTTGGTCGAGCGAGGAAACGTACCAGGAATTCTCGGCGGCGGCCAAAAGCCTCCGCGCGACGATCGACAAGATCGGCGGCCAGGCGGCTTTCAATCTCACGGATGCGTTGCCCGCGGCGATGGCCTCACTGGCCCTGATGGACGTTGCTCGCGGTCTGGTCGAATCGTACCAGCAGCGGAAGAAACAGCTTGCCGCATTGGATTTCGACGACTTGCTGATTGCCGCCCGCGAACTGTTGACGGGACCGCAGCGGGCCGACTTGCGGCAGCGGCTCGCCGCGCAAACCAAGCTCCTGCTGGTCGACGAGTTCCAGGACACAGACCCGCTGCAAGTCGAGTTGGTGCGTGCGCTGTGCGACGGCCGGGTGGCTGACGGCAAGCTGTTTTTCGTGGGAGACTACAAGCAATTGATCTACCGCTTCCGCGGCGCCGATCCGCACGTCTTCCGCCGCCTGCGCGACGAGATTCCCGCGGCCGGCCGGCTGCCGCTGACGTGCAACTTCCGCAGCCAGCCCGGCGTGATCGACTTCATCAACCGCCTTTTTGCCCGCGAGATGGGACCGGAATATGAACCGCTGGAGCGCATCGCGAGCAGCTTGGTCCGTTGCCGGCAGTGGAGTTCCTTTGGGCGGTTGAGCCGGGTCAGGATGAGGCACAAACGGGGTGGCACGCGCCTGAGCCTCCGGCGAAGGGCGTGGAAAACGTGACACCACGCCCGTCGCTTGACGCTCAGGGACGTGCCACCCCAAATGATCCTGCCGAAACCGAGCCCGAAGGCAGCCCCTCCGAGCGAAATCGGCGCCGCGAGGCGCGGTGGATTGCGCGGCGGCTCCGCGTCATGCTCGATGATGGCGAAGAGCTGGTGGGGGACAAAGACGCAGACGGCAAACCGATCCTCCGCGCCGTCCGGCCGGGCGACATTACGCTCTTGTTCCGCGCGTTGTCTGACGTCTCGTATTACGAAGAGGCCCTGCGAGAGTACGGCATCGAATACTACCTCGTCGGCGGACACGCCTTTTACGCCCAGCAGGAGATTTTCGACATCGTCAACCTGCTCCGCGTGCTTGCCAATCCATGCGACGAAGTCGCCCTGGCCGGTGTGCTTCGCAGTCCGATGTTCAGCGTTCTCGACGAGACCCTTTATCGCCTCTCCAAACACGCGGCGGGCTTTCCGGCGGATTCTGGAGCGTGCTGGGAGGTAGCAGGCACGCTCCGCGTGCCGTCCGCCTTAATGTTGTTTCTGCGGTTCATCGCGGCGATTCGGCAGCACCAAGTCATGGCGGACGGCACGCGGAGCGTGCCTGCTACTTTGGCGATGTCGCGGCCGACGAGCTTGCCCGCGTTCGATTCGCCGCGGAAACGCTGGCCGAGTTGCGAGCCGAAAAGGACCGCCTGCCGATCGCCCGGTTGATCCACAAGGCCCTTCAGCGGACCGGATACGACGCCGTGTTGCTGGCGGAATTCCTGGGCGAGCGGAAGCTGGCCAACGTGTACAAGCTGATCGAGCAGGCGCGGCAATTCGATGCCGCGGGAATTTTCACGCTGGCCGATTTCATCGTGCAGTTGTCGCAGTTTGTCGCACGGCAGCCGGACGAACCGCTGGCCGCCACGCAGCCGGAATCGCTCAATGCCGTGCGGCTGATGTCGATTCACCAGTCCAAGGGACTGGAGTTTCCGGTAGTCGTCGTGGTCGATCTCGATCGCAAGAGTCGTCCTGCGGGCGACGGCGTGGCCTTCACGCCGGCGCTGGGGCCGATGGTCCGGCTGCCCGAATGCACCAGCGGCTACAACTTGTTTCAGCAGGTGGAAGCGGAAGAAGACCTCGCGGAGCTGACACGGCTGCTCTACGTCGCCGCGACGCGGGCGGGCGACTATCTGATTCTCTCCGGCGGGCTGGCCGACCTCGATTCGCCGCGCGGCGCGTGGCTCGATCTTTTGCGGCGGCATTTCGATCTCCGCACGGGCAAGCCGCTGGAGTCTTCGGCCACGGAGCCGCCGACCCGCTCCACGGGCGCCTCGGCGCTGGCCAAGGTCCGTCTTGAGGAACCACCACTGCCGAAAAAATTCGTCGGCAAGACCAATCGCCAGGACTTGTCGAAGACGATCGCCAAAATCCGCAATCTTGCCGCTTCGGGCAAGGGAACTGTGCCGGATCATTTGCGCGCCATCGCGATCGACCGCCAGGCACGGCGGCAGTATTCGGTTTCGCGGCTGCATGGAACGCTGCGGCAGAATGCCTATGAGCCGGTCGAACTGGCGGATGACGGCGCCGCTTCATCCGTGCTCGATCCTCTCGGCTTGGGCACGCTGGTCCATGCCGTGCTTGCGGACCTGGTTGCCGGCAAGGACGATTCGGCTGCCGCGCGTGAGTCGTTGGTGCGCAAATATGCGTCGCTGCATCTGCCCGACGTGGATGACTTGGAAGAGCCGTTGCGCCTGATCGCCGGATTGACGGCTACGCCCCGCTGGGCGTCGGTACGGCAAGCGAACTGCGTGCATGCGGAGCTTGAGTTCCTTCTGACCTGGCCGCCGGAGAGCTCACTCGCGGACGGCAGTGGCAACGGCGAAAACAAACAGCAGCCCATCAATCTGCGCGGCAGCCTGTTCATCCAGGGCTTTATTGATTGCCTCTATCAGGACGTTGCCGGCGATTGGCGGCTGCTGGACTACAAAACGAACCTCGATTCGTCGGACGGCACGGTCGCCGGTTACAAAATGCAGATGCTGCTCTACGCCCTGGCGACGGAGCGCGTGCTGCGGCGTTCGCCCGTGGAAGTCGTGCTGCATTTTCTACGCGACAACAGGGAACACCGGTTCTCCTGGGACGAAGCCGCGCGGCAAGAGGCAATGATGCTTGTCAACGACGCGATCGAGCGCTCCAGCCAGCCGTGAGGAAAGCATTACAAAAAGGCTGGAAAACGGCCCTGTTGCGGGCCGACGGGCGGAAAAAGCCGGAAAAACGGGGAAAAACGCCATCGCGACTGAGAAAATCGCGATTTTCCCGCAGATTTTGCCTATTTCCTGCCCTTGCAAAGTTTCCCTAACCGATTAAATTTATCAATCAACTGATTTGTTTCAAATCAAGCCGCGTTAGTATCCCGTCACACTTGTAGGAGAAGATAGAATGGCAAAAGCCGCAGCCGCCCCCAAAAAGGCCCTCAACAAATCGCAATTGTTGGCAGCCATCGCCGAAACCAGCCAGCTTTCCAAGAAGGAAGTCGGGGCAGTCCTGGATGCCCTGGGCGCCGAGATCAAGAAAAGCCTCAGCTCCAAGGGCGCCGGCGCCATCACGCTTCCTGGTCTGATCAAGATCGTGAAGCAGCATGTCCCGGCAAAGCCCGCGCAAGAACGTTCCCGATCCGTTCAACAAAGGCCAGTTCCGCGACTATCCAGCCAAGCCGGCCACTACGAAGGTCAAAGTCCTGCGCCCTGAAGACGCTCAAGGAATGGGTGTAGTTGGCCCAGGCGCCAATTCGGTTCCACATACAAAAACCTCCGCGGGAAGACACGCTTCCCACGGAGGTTTTTTCCGTTTTGAGCCGGCTGCGACGTTGTGTTCGGGCCGCTGGGCCTCTACACGCCGCAGTTTAAGTTTCGTGCATAATGCGCACAATTTGAGCATGTTCTCCGGGCGAATTGCAATAAGAGGCCGTCTGACACGATTATCGTTTGGACATAACTCCTTGCTGGTCAAGGACTTGGAACACGCGCACTTAGCATGGCACGAAACCTGCACCTTGGGAACGCAACCTATGCTGCGCGCTACACTCTGCGCGGGGCACGCGAACAATCCCTTTGCGGCTCGCGAGGGTCAAGGGAAGGAGGTGCCTTATGCAGATGCCAACTTTGACACTCACGGCTTTGTCCAACCGTTTGGCGGTTCCCGGTGCAAAGGGGCGCGCCGGCATGGCCCTGATCGCGCTGGTGGCCGTCGTCGGCTTTGGGCTAGTATTCGCGGCGGCAAAGTTGCGCTCGCAAAGCGTTCCCGCGAATAGTGCCGAACGTTCCGCGAACCGGGCGCTCCCGGTCACACTGGTAGCAGGCAAGGCCGATAGTCTTCTGGTGCCCGAGGAAGTTCAAAAGAGGCTCGGCATGCTCCGAAGCGGCAGCGAGCAAGTAGCCGTCGCGACGCGCCCTGCCCGCAAGCGCCCGCTGGTGATGCCTGGCTCGACGGCGCTTGATCCGGCCGGCTTAGTCCGCGTTCGCGTCCGTTTCGCGCCGGCCGAAGTGGTGGAAATCGGCAAGACCGTCGATTTGCACGTTTCTCCCGGCAATACGCGCGCCGTGCGCCGCCAGTTGCAGCCGGGCGATCATGTCCGTAAAGGCGACCTTTTGGCCGTGCTCTACAGCGTCGATTTGGGCAACAAGAAAAACGACCTCTTCGATGCCCTCTCGCAGTTGCGTTTGGACACCGAAGTGCTGAACCGGGCCAAGTCCTTCAAGGAGGCCGTGCCGGAGGTTTACTTGTTGAACGCCGAGCACAACGTTCAAGCCGATCTAAATGCCATCAGCCGCGCCGAAAACACGTTGAAGACCTGGGAGATTCCCCAGAACGAGATCCAGGCGGTCCGCGACGAGGTCAAGCGACTCACCACCGAAGAAGAGCGCCGCGCCAACGCCGGCGAGCGGCTGAAGCAGTGGGCCCGCGTCGAGCTCCGTGCGCCGGAAGACGGTTACATCATTGAGCAGAACGTAGCGCTGCACGAGACGATCGTCGACAATACGACGAACCTGGTCCAAATTGCGAAAGTCGATCCGCTGATCGTGCTGGCCTCCGCGCCCGAGGACGACCTGCCGGCATTGCAACGCTTGAGGTCGCAAACGCGCGGCCAGTTGCAGTGGACCGTTGCCACCGTGGGCAGCAAGCCGATCACCGGTTTTGTGGACGACATCGGCTACCTGATCGACCCTAACCAGCACACCGCCGTCATCCGCGGCCATATCACGAATCGGCAAGGCGTCCTGCGCCGGGCAATTCGTCACGGCCACGTTGGAGCTGCCGCCGCCGGCCGACGTGGTGGAAGTGCCGATCGGCGCGCTGGTGGAAGACGGCAACGACTCGGTCGTCTTCGTGCAGTGCGACACCCATCCGCCGGTTTTCACGATGCGCCACGTCAAAGTCACGAGTCGTTTCGACCGCACGGCCTATGTTCTCAGCGTGCCCGCGGCGAAAGATAGCGATTTGGCGGCCGGACAAGACGCCCAGCCGGTCGTTCCCACGCAGCCCTTGCGCCAAGGCGAGCGCGTGCTCACTTCCGGCGCGCTGGAGCTCAAGACCGCGCTGGAGAACAAGCTCTTAGAAGTCGCCAAAAACGAAGAGCCGAAGGACTTGTAGCCCGCCTGCCGCGGCGACACTTGTTTTTCTAGCGACCGTTGGAATCCCAACCCACCACGACGGGCGTGCCAACGGTGACGCTCGTCCGCTCGGCGGCATTGTCGCCGACGACCGCCAGTTCCAACCGGCCGGAGGAACCAATCAGGGCGACCAACATTCCCGGCGCATGGCCGCCATAGGAGGTGCAAATGCCGAAAGTTTCATAAATGCCGCAGGCGACGCACGCGCGGTTGTCCTTGGGCCTGTCCGCCAGATGATGCGCGAGAATGTTCGTAATCAAGTTGCCGAACGAGTCGATCGCCATAATCTCGCCGCGGATTTTTTCCTTGACGTGAGAGCGGTCGACCTCGACGGCGACGGGGCCGAGTTGCCGCGGATCGAGCCCAAGGCTCAGGCGGACGGCGACCGGCGCCATCACGTCTCGCCCCAGAAACTTGCGCGACACCTCCGGCAGCCAGAACTCCTGCTCGGTCAACCGCAAAACCATCGAGGGAAGCGTGCCGGCCATCAGCCGGCCCAACAAGCCGTTGTCCGGCGCAATGTACTGCTGCGTGCCGATGCGGGCGTAGAGAATCGGCCGTGTCGTCCCGACGCCCGGATCGACCACGGCAAGGTGGATGGTGCCGGCGGGGAACCACGGCGTCGCCTCTTCCAACACTTGGGCGCCGCGGGTAATGTCCAGGAAGGGCACCGTGTGCGATATATCGACGACCGTTGCCGCGGGATCGATCGAATAAATCACTCCCTTGATGGCGGCTGCATACGGACTACCGGCCCCGAAGTCGGTGGTAAGAGTGATGATGGGCATGAACCAGGTCAACCCCCTTGTTGTCCGCTGTGGGAACGGTGCCTTTATCAGTCTAACCCGCATTTGCCCCCGTACAAGACATCATACGCCCGGTTTCGTTGCGCAAGCATCGACCAAACATTGAGAAAAAGACGCAAAGCCCGTTCGAGCGGCCAAATTCCTAGTATAATTCCAACAGTGCGATAAGTGCACCGCAGCGAAAAGCCGCCATGCCCACGCCTTTGTCCGACGATTTCCCGAAGACTGCGACCGGCGCCCAGCCGCGCGCGAATCCCGTCTTCCCGCCGGCAAGCAAGACGTCGCGACAACCCGCGCAACTCCAGAAGCCAAGCCTCGCCGGGGCTCGACCGGCGCTGCGAAAGCCCGTTGGCATCGTCGTCATCGCGTTGGCGGTATTGCTGCTGGTCTTCTGGGCTTATGCGGCGGGCAAGCTTCCCTGGATGAAGTCCGACGCCGATAAGTCGGGCCCGCCTCCCAACGAGGCCGCGCAGGTAAAACTCGTAAAGGGCCGCCCCAACAGCCTCCTTGTGCCGGAAGAAGTGCGGAAGTCGTTGGGCATCTTGAAGGGCGGCCGCGAACAGATTGCCGTGGCCGGGATCCCCGCGCGGAACGTGCCGCTGGTGATGCCCGGTTCCACCGAGATCGATCCTTCTCGCTTGATCCGCGTCCGCGTCCGCTTTGCGCCGGCCGAGGTGGTGGAGATTGGCAAGACTGACGATACTCACGTTTCGCCGGGCAGGGAACGCCCCGCGCGCCGCGACCTGCAAGCCGGGGACGTTGTCCGCAAAGGTGACCTGCTGGCCGTGCTCTACAGCGTCGATCTGGGCAACAAGAAAAACGACCTCTTCGACGCCCTCTCGCAATTGCGCTTGGACCAGGAAGTGCTCAAACGGGCCGAAAACCATGCCGAGGTCGTGCCCGAAGTCTTTTTGCTCAACGCCCAGCGCAATGTGCAATCCGATCTCAACGCCGTCAATCGGGCGGAGAACACTTTGAAGACCTGGACGGTCCCGGACGACGAAATCCAGGCGGTTCGCGACGAGGTCAAGAGCGTCACCAACGAAATCGACCGCCGCGCCAAGGCGAATGAGCGGCTGAAGCAATGGGCCCGCGTCGAGCTGCGCGCCCCCGACGACGGCGTGATCATCGAGCAGAACGTGGCCTTGCACGAAACAGTGGTAGACAACACGACCAACCTGATCCAGATCGCCAAGGTCGATCCCCTGATCGTGCTGGCCTCCGTGCCCGAGGACGACCTGCCCTCCTTGCAGGAACTGAAATTGCATACGCACAACAACATGCAGTGGACGGTGCGAACGGTCGGCAGCCGCCCGATCATCGGCTTCATCGACGACATCGGATATCTGATCGACCCTAACCAGCACACGGCCGTCGTCCGCGGCCACATCCCCAACGCCGACGGCACGTTGCGCGCCGGACAGTTCGTCACGGCGACGGTAGATTTGCTGCCGCCCAAGAACGTGGTCGAAGTGCCGATCAGCGCGCTGGTCGAGGACGGCAAAGATTCGATCGTTTTCGTTCAAACCAACCCGAAGGAGCCGGTCTACACGCTGCGCCGCGTCGAGGTTACCAACCGCTTCGATCGGACGGCCTACGTCCGCAGCGTGCCATCGTCCAACAAGGACGACGATCGGGAGCCGCTCAAGCCCGGCGAGCGCGTGATCACCGCCGGCGCGCTGGAGATCAAGACGGCCCTGGAAAACAAGATCTCGGAATCCGCTTCCAAGGGGGAAGGAGCGAAGTAATCACTTCACCTCATGATATCGGACTAGCAGACTGGCGTGGGGGTGTGGGATTTCCAGGGCAAATCCTTCGGCCAGCGCGCGGCCGTGGCAAAGCTCTCGGCCCAGGAGTGTGTCGGGTCCAAATGACGCGCCGCCATTATCGGGCCAATCGGCGGCGGCGGCAAGGCAACGCGAATGCGCGGGTGCAATCTCGTCTTTCCATTCGGCGCGCATTCTATGAAGTCCGTGAAGGCACGGAGTTAGCGGCTTCCATTGGCAAGTTGCCGCGGAGCGGCAGAATGTGAATAACCGAGGGTGTAGCGCGGTTCACCGCCCGAGAAGAAGCTCAATTGTTGAAGTTGCGTAGACAGCTTGGCTCCCTGCTGCGTGCCGCCGGCGGTTTATACTGTTCGCGGGTCGAAATGATCGAAGCCCCGACTGCGCAAGCGAGGCATAAGACCGCCGGCCTCGCTTGCGCGTCGGGCTTCGATGGCATGCCGGCAGACGTATCAATTGTTCCCGCGAACAGAATATCGCCCCGACGCACGTGCCGTCGCCATTGGTTCCGTTATACGACAGCTACGCCTTGTATTGCGGTCCTCGGCCCGCGTCGAAAACCGCGGTCACATCCGCGGAAAACGCCGGTAGCAGCACCGAAGTAGCGGTCGCGCCCAGCGAGAATTCGCCATGTACTCGATAGGCGCTGCCCTCGAGAACAAGCACGGTAATGGTCTCAGTTCTTGGGTCGACAATCCAGGACCTCTGCAATGTGCGCTTGCGCGTACTCGCGGCGTTTCGTTTCCAGGTCGCGGCGGCGGTCTTCCTCCTCGTCGCTGACGACCTCGATTACCAAGTCCGCTCCTTGTGGCTGGTGATGCGGGTCGACGATTCGGCCCGGCTTGAGATAGACGACATCCGGATCGCGGTACTTGCCCTGCCGGAGGCGAATCGGCAGCGGCGCCAAGAGGACCTCGCCCGAACCGGTGGCCGCTACGCAATCCTTCATGAGCAAGAACAGGAAGATCACGATCCTTTGATGCATGGGGTTCGGCTTGGAAAGCACCTCAATCTGGCCGTCGGAAAGCTCCACGAGCAACCGCGTTCGATTTTGCAGCCACAGGTATTCCTCCTCCGACCAGTCGCCCTGCCTTGGAAACAGCAGCGCTACTGGCCACGCGGGCGTACCGGGCACGAACGGCGGCGAAAAAGATATGGAAGGTGTGATTGCGTCGGTGCTCATGGTTCCGCCGTATTTGGGGCTGTAGTTATTATACTTGAAAACCGGCTCCGGAATTTGCCGCCTCCGGCGCGTCGTCTTCCATCAGGCAGGCTCGCACGCGCCGTACTGCCGCCGGCCGCGTCGGCCAAGCTATGGGGACTCCAAATACTAGCTCCGACCCTGTTTCGACCTCCCCGACCCTGTTTCGACCTCCGAGAGCGAGCTCTGGTCAGCGATCGATTCAACTTCCCCGGCTCATCCTCGGCCGCCATCGACTGAGCGTGCGTCCGCTGCTGGGCGGACAGGTGAAGTCCGTCGGCCTGGGCTGACCGGGTGCGGCGATGTTGATCCAGACCTCCTCGCCGACCCACTGAAGGATGCCCAGTTGCACCTGACCCTTGGCTTGCCCGTAACGGTTGAAGTAATTGATGTGGATCGGATGCTCGCGCTCGTCGACGCGGGCTAGGGCATCGACCATCAATTGCCCTCCGAAGGTGACTTTCACCTGATTTTGAGCCGCGATTCGAAGTCCTGTGGCAAGCATCATCGGCGGCAGTTCATTTCCGTTGAGGACGACTTGCACGGCCGCCCATTCGCCTTGCAGACGGGTCAGTGTGGGGCACTCGACGTAATCGAATTCGGCGATGTCGACAGCGGATGGGTGCGCTTGCTGAACCGGAGGCGTTCCACCGCTGACGTCGGCTGGCCGGGCGGCGGAAGAGCGAGTCAACCGCTCGTACGCGTGGCCGCTGCCATGAGACGTGGCGAACTCGGTCGGGCGCGGCTGGCCGTTCATGTCAAGGCAAAGTTCGAATTGATCGCCGGCAAGTTCGAAAATGCCGAAATTCCAGTTCCCAGCCTCCGGTCCCGCGATGAACTCGATGTCGATCTCATGCGGCTCGGCCTCGACGTTGATATTGAAAACGCCTTCGTAGGTCGCTTCGGGAGACTCCGTGCGAAAGCAGTCACCGTCGATAAGTATACGGGAGTTCCCCATCATATTCGGCGGGACGGCGTTACCGTCGAGTTCCAGATGGGTGAACGCCCACGTCCCTTCGAGAGCCCGTAGTTGCTCCACGTGGCGGGCCAATTGCGGCCAACTGGCGAAACCGGTTTTGCGGGCAATAGCAGACTGGGCGTCCGCCAAACGGAATCCCGCTTGGCGAGTTTGTTCGACAGTCATGCCCTTGGCGACGGGCAGGTACTCCCGGATTGGGGGATCGAAACGGGGACGCAGCTAGTTTATTTTCAAACCGAGCCCTTGAGCGTCGGCCCAATCGTCGCCTCGGCAACATTCTCGCCGCAGCTTGGGTTCGGCACGGGCATGAGACTTCGCGCCGCTCGCCCGCTTTCGATCAGCTTCTAGCGCGCTTCTCCGGCGCGGCCGTTTTCTCCGGCGCGGCCAGGGAGCTCAGGAATTGCTCCACCTGGACGGTTTCTTCCCATTTCAGGGCGTGGAAAGCGTCGGCCGCGGCTTTGGCCTCGCCACCGTGCATGGCAATGGCTTCGCGGATCGTTACGGCAGCGCCGTTGTGCATGTAGGGCGCGGAATCGCGCACGCCCCAAAGCGGAGGAGTGCGCCATTCCTGTTGCCCGGCGCCGAATTTGGGCGTCGGCGCTTTCACGCCGGCTGCGTTTCCTGCAGCAGCGTTGGGGGAGGTTGCCGGATTGAGCTCAGTAAGCGTCAGGGTGGGCAACGGCTCGACCTGATCGCTCGGTCCGTCGCCAGGCACGATCGAGCCGTACTCGCCGTCCTCGCTAAGTTTCTTACCCATGTCGTGCAGGAGCAGATCGCTGTAAATGCCATCGACATCGCCCAGCTTTTGCTGATGGCAGGCGGCACAGCCGACGCTCGCGAACAGCTTTCGCCCGGCGTCGATGTCCTTTTTCTGCTGTTCCGACTCCGGCCGGCGCTGGCGCGGGGCATCCAACGACGCCACAAAGGCGATCAGCGCGTCGCATTCATCGGCGGTCATGTCGAGCCCCGGCGCCTTGTAGCCCGGCTTCCACGGCAGCGCGGGCTGTGAAAAGCCCGGCACTTCCAGGCCAATTTCGTTCGCGCAGGCCTGGAGCGTGAATTCCCGCAACGTGGCGACTTGCGCCTTCCAGCCGAAGCGGCCGACCCGGCCGTCTTTCAGGCGGGCCACCCGACCGCTAACCGGAATGACTCCCACGCCCCTTTGGTTCCGGTTCTGGTTCTGCTTGGCCGCGAGTGCTTGCGCCGCAGCCGTTTCTTCCAGAACCTTTTCTGGAATGCGATCAATGAGGCCGGAACCAAAAATTGCAGGCGTATTCCGCTCGGCGGCGGTCAACTGAATGGTCCAGTCGCCGACTTGGCGCGTGATCTTCCGCGACAGGTTTGGCGTGGAACCCGGCTCGCTAGGCGCTAGGGCCGTCCCGTCGGCACCGGTAGCGCCCAATAGCAGGCTGTTTTTCCATACTTCAAATATTTTTTCCGTCGCGAAGCGGTGCAGCGTGAAGGAATTCGCGGTCCGCAACGACGGGTGAATCTCGGCGAGTAGGGCTCGGTCCGGTTGACGAGGTGTCGGATCTGTCTTCGACTTGGGAGGACCTGCCAGCAGGACAGCGCTGACGAGAGTGACGTTGTTGTTATTCGGTCCGCCGCCGCCGTTGCCGCCCAGATTATGGCAGGCTGCACACGAGGCTCCGTTGAAGAGCGGGCCAAGACCATCGCCCTTTTGGCTGCGCTTGTCGCCGGCCTGCCACTCGCGCGTAAACAACTCCTTGCCCTGGGCAAGTACGGCTTCTTTTTTGGCGTCTGAGGTCTCGGCGCAAAGATTGCCGGCCAAGAGTTTGCCGGACAAAAGCGCGGCGGCAGCGCCAAACAGGCCAATCGCAAGCAAACGCCCTGTAGGAGTCATGATCCTTCTCCTCCCCGTTTGAAAAGTGGGACGGTGCGCAATAGTAAGGCGATCCGCGAATTGTCCGCTCACGGAACTCCGCTGTCAAGCCCCCACTCCGGCGGGTCGATCAGCATCGCCGCGATACGGCCAATGGCCGGCAAGTCGCGAACTTGGTGGCATTCGCTGCTGGTGCAAGCCGCGGCATGCGGTTGAGCGACGGCCGTTCACGGCCATTTCGCGGTAGCGGTAGTAGGCCCGTTGCTTTAGCACGGGTCGCTTGCGGCTCGGGAAGGGCTGATGGAAGGATTGCGCTGGCCGCCACAACCCGTGCTAAAGCAACGAGCCTAGCACCGGCCGTGCAGGAAACGGGCATAAATACCCGTCACCCAGGACATTTGATATAATGGATGTCGGAAGAGTCCGACACGACTTCGCTTCGAATCGGAAACATGACGACTGACTTGATTCACGATCGTGGCCGCGGCCCGGAAATCTCCGGCACACGCATTACCGTTTACAGCCTTTTGCCCCATTTCCTCCAACCGGAGGATACGGAATCATATATTTGCAAACTCTACGACCTGACGCCGGAAGAGGTTGCCGCTGCAAGGGCCTACGTGCTGAACAACGTCGATAGCGTACTCGCCCGCCATTTGCAAATCGAGGACCGCATTGCGGCCGGGAATCCCCCCGAACTCATCGACCAAGCCAAAAAGACGCACGAGACTTTTCTGAGATTCAAGCGTTGGCTTGACCAGCGCGAGACGGCCAATGGCCGACAAGATGTGGCCGATTCGTCGTCCCAAAGCGGCTCGACGGCCACGGGCTTTCCAACATTCCGCCAATGGGTAGCGGGGACTGACGCGCCGGCCGTGGAAAGGCCGTGAAATGCGCGGCCTTTTGGCGGACGTGAACGTGGCGGCGCAAGCCAGATATCTTTCCGGACTGTTCGTCAGCTTTGGCTTGGCGGGCGTTCTATCGGAGGAGGGTTTGGTTGTGCGGACGTTGACGGACCTTGGAATTGCTCGCGACGCGAGCGACCGGTTCCTTTGGGACTTCTGCCAGGAGAACGGGTGGGTCTTCTTCACCGATAATCGCAACGAGGATGGCGCGGATTCTCTTCAGGCTACGCTGAACGAGTCGTGGCAGCCGGGGTGCTTGCCCGTCCTGACGCTCGGCAGCAAGGCGCGCTTCGAGAACGACGCCACGTACCGCAGGCAAGTCGCCGAAGACGTGGCGGAAGTCCTATTTGGAGCGACGCAGGGCGAATACCGAAGCCAGCCGAGAATCTACGTGCCGCTTTTCTGAAGCGGGCGCCTTTTACGCTGCTCTCACTCGGTGACCGTCGCGGCGACAAA
Organism: uncultured Planctomycetia bacterium; assembly: GCA_963780045.1. Taxonomy (GTDB): domain Bacteria; phylum Planctomycetota; class Planctomycetia; order Pirellulales; family Thermoguttaceae; genus JANXQG01. The sequence goes on from CAVZZZ010000001.1 coordinate 2,427,670, forward strand.
TCGGCACAAGACTTTTCCGCGGGCCGTTTTCCTGCTCCTCGGCGCGGCCAAAGACCGAAATTCCCAAACCGTTGCGGCGTAAGGGTTTACGGCGGCCGAACCTCGCGCAAAGGCAAAAATGCCCGCGCAAACGCCAAACAAATGTCAAGAGACCTAAACCCTTGCCGCGCAAGGACTTGCGGCGGTGGTTGAACGACAACTCCGCGCCTATGTTGACAAGAGTTAAGAATCGTGTATAATGGCGGGAGGGCAAGGAAGATGGGAGTCAGAAGTTGGGAGCCAGAAGACGTAAGCCAGGCCGTTTCGACAGAAAGATGGTGGACAAAGATGAAAGTTGATTGCCGCAAAGGAATACAAGGAACGCAAAAACTGCCCTTTGTGTTCTATGCGCTCTTTTGCGGCGATACCCGGTGTTCGGCCTCTATCTGCTCAATGCGAATGGGGAGCCAACCACGACGACAGGCGAAAAGATGTTGCAAAGTGTTGCAATCTGTTGCATTCAGATAGCCGCGCGAGGGGTGAAGGCGCGGGATTTGATTCCACGGCGACTGCAACCGCGGATTACTCGGAAGAGCCAAACATGCGGGACTCAAGCCTCAGGACTCACGCCTCAAGCCTCCCCGGACTTGTGCATAAACCACCCGGCGGCGGGAATTCCTCACCCGGTCCTGGGTGCTTTCTGGGTGCGTTTAGGTTCGTCCTGGGTCGTTCCTGGGTGCCTCCTGGTCTCGTCCTGGTTGGAGAAACCGCCGAAAACACGGGGATTCTTCGATGTGTGAAACGCGAAGGAAAGAAGGAAAACTGTCGGCCAAAACTCGGCGATATGCACCAGCGGCGGAGCAAGACGAGAACGGCGGGGAATGTCACTGGTTTCCCGACAGGCAAATTCGCGCTCTTGCGCAAGTCGTTGCCGGACAAGGGGTTGCGCCTTGTCGAGCGGAAAAAGTCCGGCACAAAACCACGACAAACCGTGACACGCCGGTCCCCCCGCCGGCAAAGGAGATAGTCGCATTTTTGATGCGACCAAGCCGGACCCGCAAGCCGACCACGCAAGCACGGTACTCGCCCCGGTGCCCGAAATCGGGCCAGTCCCCAGCCATACGCCGCAAAAAGATGATGCAAGACGCGAATGTAGCAATCAGTTAAAATCGCAAGGGTTGTTCCCCGATATGTCGCCCTAGCCAGGCGGCGGCGTACTCGATTACGAAGCTAACCTGACTCGGCGAAATCAATTCAGCCGGCCTATTCAAGCAATTCCGCCATGAGCGACCAGTCCAAGACGACCGTGCCCGCGCCGCTCACGGGCGCGCTCTGCGCACGGGCGTGGGCCGGGCTTCCAGGGCCGTCTCGCATTGGTTTGGCAGCGCCAGCAGCCTGCAAGTTACCGGCAAGTTCCTCCGCCGGCAGCTTTGGGCGTGGCCGGTTATCGCCGCCGCCGTCGTCGTCGTGGCCTATTGGTGGGTCAGCCGGTCAATCGAGAACGCCATGCTGCAACAGCGGGCCAACGAGTTGAACAGCATGGTTGACGCCAGCGTCACCGCGCTGCTTACTTGGATGCGCGAGCAGGAGATCAACGTCCAGCTCATCGCCAAAGACAGCAAGCTTGCTCCCCTGGTAGCCGAACTTCTGCCGGCGAGCCAAGGCGCCGACGCGGAAAGAAAGCTCTTGGCGTCCAAGGCCTTGGACGCAGTTCGTGATCGCTTGAGACCGCAAGTCGAGCTTTGCGGCTACACCGGATTCATGCTCGTCTCGCCCGATGGCATCGTGCTGGCGTCCGACGAGGATACGATTGTCGGCAAGCGGATGACGGGCTTCCGCAAGGAACTCTTCGACAAGGCAAACGCCGGCAAAACGCTTGTCTCCAAGCCCTTCCGCAGCCAGTTGCTGCTGAAGGACGAAAAAGGCGAGCTCCGCCCGAACCTGCCCGTGATGATTGTCGCCGGACCGGTGCTAGACGAGCACCAACGGCCGATCGCAGCGCTCTCCCTTCGGATCCGACCGGACGACAACTTCACCAAAATCCTTCATGCGGCGACCTTCGGATATTCGGGCGAAACCTACGCTTTCGACCGCAACGGACTGATGCTCAGCCAGAGCCGCTTCGACGACGATCTCAAGCAAATCGGCCTGCTCGCCGACCAGCCGGATTCGCGATCGATCTTGACCATCGAGATTCGCGATCCGAAGGTGAACATGGCGAAAGGCGAGCGGCCCAAGCTCCGCCGAGCCGAGCAACCGCTGACACGCCTGGCGGCCGAGGCCGTGCAAGGCATCGACGGCTACGATGCCGACGGCTATCGCGACTACCGCGGCGTGCCCTCCGTGGGCGCATGGCGCTGGCTCCCGGACCGCGACATGGGCATCGCCACCGAGATTGACGCGGACGAGGCGTTTCAAGCGGTGAATATCTTGCGAGGCGCGTTCCGCGTGCTGCTGGTGCTGCTCGTACTCTGCGCCGCCGGCATCTTTGCCGCGATGGTTTACATCGCCCGGCAGCAGCGGCACTTGCGGCAAGCCGCGATCGAGGCCCGGCGGCTGGGCCAGTATACGCTGGAACAAAAGCTCGGCGCCGGCGGCATGGGCACGGTCTACAAGGCGCGTCATGCGATGCTCCGCCGCCCGACTGCCGTGAAACTGCTGGACGTCGACAAAATGTCGGAGATGGCCATCGCCCGGTTCGAGCGAGAAGTGCAGCTTACCAGCGGCCTGACGCATCCCAACACGGTCGCGATCTACGACTACGGCCGCACGCCCGAAGGCATCTTTTATTACGCGATGGAATACCTGGAAGGCATGAACCTGGAGGACCTGGTGCAACGCAACGGGCCGCTGCCGGAGGCCCGCGCCGTCTACGTCCTGCGGCAGGTTTGCGGCGCACTGGGCGAGGCCCACGCCCACGACATCGTCCACCGCGACATCAAGCCGGCCAACATCTTTCTCACCGCCCGCGGCGGCCTGCACGACTTCGTCAAGGTGCTGGACTTCGGCCTGGTCAAGACGCTTGACGGCGGCGAGAGCGCCGGGCTGACCAGTGCCCAGGGCGTCACCGGCACGCCGCTCTACATCTCGCCGGAGGCCGTATACCATCCAGATCAGGTTGACGTAAGAACGGACGTTTACGCGGTCGGGGCCGTGGGCTATTACTTGCTTACCGGTACGCCGGTCTTCACGGCCGAATCGGTCGTGGAAATCTGCATGATGCACGTCAAGGCCGCGCCCGACGCGCCCTCCGCCCGATTGGGCCGGCCGATTTCATTCGATCTGGAGAATCTGCTGTTGCGTTGTTTGGCGAAAGCGCCCGATGATCGGCCGGCGAGCGCTCAGAAGCTGTTGCGCGCTGGAAGCGTGCGCCGTCGAAGGCACGTGGACCGCGGACGACGCCACAACATGGTGGGCTAACCGAGCTGCCGTTCGGGAATCAGTACGAACTGCGCCCGTTACCGTGGACCACGCTGCAACGCTTAAGAAGCCTTCGCCCGACGTGACGATGATGTATCAAGGCGAGACGAAGGGCGCCTGAGGCTTGCACGCACCGTTTGCCGGCGAAGTCGCGACGGTTATGCTGCATTCTGTTGGCACGGGGTTCTTAAGCCCATGTTAGCAGACGATTTTAAGAGCCTCTATCGGAAGCGGCCAAAAAGGCACGGGAGACGTTTGCCGCAGAATCGGTTTTGTTAGGGACTCTAAGATCCCAAATTGCCTAGTTGGGGGTATTGTCCCGCGTCTTCCTTCGCGCTACAGTTAGAGGCGGAAATGACCCATTGCCCGAATGTGGCATCGTGACCAGCGAACACAAACAAGTGGTCCGTTAGTCGAACTCCTCTGGGAACAGCTTAATCGTACCAACCAATTGCCGAGGCGGGGCTTGAGCCGGTTCGAAGCATGGCAGGAACAAGCTCGGACAAAGGCTTAAAATCAAGCTCACGCGCCGCGCGACAGCGCAACGAATCCGGTAATGCGTTCGGCATTGCCGTGAGTCATTACCCTAGTCAGAACCACGTACAAGGAGCATCTCAAATGAATCGAATCTTGCTGTGTTTGATCGTTCTCGGCGGGGCCATCGCAAACTGGTCTTTCGCCGCGCAGCCCGGCGAATCGTCGGGCAACGAAGCCGCCATTCGCAAGGCGGACGAGGCCTACGTGCAGGCGTTCAACAAGCACGACGCCAAGGCCCTCTCCGACGCCTGGTCGCCGGATGCCGTCTATCTCAACCGCACAACCGGCGACGAAGTCACCGGCCGGGCGGCCATCGCGGAAGAATTCACGGCCGTTTTCAAGGACCAGCCCGAAGTCAAGCTCGAACTCAACGTGCAGTCGATCCGCTTCGTCTCGCCGAATGTGGCGGTGGAGGAGGGAATCGCCAAAACGCTTTCCGCCAAAGCCGAGCCGGAGGAGGAAGAGTATAGCGCCGTCTTCGTGAGGCGCGATGGGCAGTGGCTGTTGGATCGGGTGACAGAAAAGGCCAAGGAGACCACGCCCTCTCGCTATGAGCAACTGAAGCCGCTGGAGTGGATGATTGGCCGTTGGGTCGACAAGGACGACAAGGTCGACATTGAAACCGAGTGCAAATGGACGAAGAACCAGAGCTTCATCACACGTTCGTTCACGATTGCCGCCGAGGGCCAAGTCAAAATGTCGGGCATGCAGGTCATCGGCTGGGACCCGGTTGCCAAGGCCATCCGCTCGTGGACGTTCGACTCCGACGGCGGCTTTGCCGAGGCCACCTGGACCTTCAAGAAAGATCGCTGGTTCGTCCAGAACAAGGGCTTCCTTGCCGACGGTCGAAAGGCATCGATGACCAATGTCATCAAGCCGTTGGGCCAGGATTCGTTTACCTGGCAGACGATCGAGCGGACCGCAGGAGGCGAATTGCTCCCCAACGTCAATGAGGTGTTGATCGTCCGGGAATAGCGTTCCCAGGCATGGCAGCTTCTCTCCCTTCCGAAGACAGACATCAAAACAAATAACAGGTGATGCAATGAAACGTACAGCAACTTTCCTGGTGCTCGTCGGAGCGGCGCTTCTTTTCGTGCAGGACGACATCTTTGCTCGCGGAGGCGGGCGCGGAGGCGGCGGCGGTGGCGGAGGCGGGGCGCGCGGAGGTGGCGGCGGTGGAGCGTCGGCCGCGGCCGGGCGTTCGCCTGCCATGAGCGGGGGCGCCGCGGCACGACCTGCTGCTCGCCCTGCGGCCGGAGCGGGCGCGGCAGCTCGGCCCGCGGCGGGCGTTGGTGCAGCAGCGCGACCGGCGGCGGGCGCTGGTGCAGCAGCTCGGCCCGCGGCGGGAGCTGGTGTAGCAGCGCGACCGGCGGCGGGCGCTGGTGTTGCCGCCGGCGGCCGGCCATCTGCCGGGCAAGTGAACAACTTCTTGGACATGCCGGCAGCGTCCACCGGCGCTGTCGGTGCTCGGCCAGCCGGCGGCGGGGCCGCAGCAGACTTCCTGCAAGGCGGTGGCGGGGCTACAGCATCGCAGCTTCCGGCCGGATCCCGTGCGGCTGCGGCAGGCGCTGCTCGACCGGGCGTCGCTGCCGGTGCCGGCGTTGCTGCCGGCGCGGCCCTTGCCGGCGGTGGCGCTGGTGCCCGGGCCCAGAATATTTCCGAAAATCGTGCCGGCCGCGTTGAGAACCGGCAGGAGTTGCAAGGCAACCGCCAGCAGCGGCGAGACGAAGTCCGCAATCAGGTCGCCGAAAACCACCCTCGCATGGACTTCTGGAGCAATAATCCCGGCTGGGCGGCATGGCGCATCTCGGCGCCCTATCGCTGGGCAACCTGGGGCCTGCTCGGCGGCTGGATTGGTTACGGCGCCGCCGAACCGTCCAGCTACGCCTACGGTGAAAACATCTACTACGAGGGCGACCAGGTCTATTATGGCGACCAGCCGGTGGCAACGGCCGAGGATTATGCCCAGCAGGCCGATGCCCTCGCCGCCAGCGCCCGGCAACAACACCCGAGAGCGGCGAGTGGCTGCCGCTGGGCGTTTTCGCGCTCACGCAGGACGGCCAGGCTTCCGGCGTGGAGCCGACCTTGTTCATGCAACTCGCGATCAGCAAGGAAGGTGTCATCGCCGGCACATTCAACAACACGGCAACCAATCAGGTGCAGACCCTCGAAGGGATGGCCGACAAGAAGAACCAGCGCGTTGCCTGGACCGTCAAGGGTCAGAAACGACCGATCATGGAGACGGGAATCGGCAACCTCACGCAGGACTCCAGCCCGGCGCTCATCCACTTCGCCGACGGATCGACGCAGCAGTGGCTGATGGTGCGACTGCCCGAACCGAAACAGCCGTGAGGTGCGTCACGCGCCAACTAGCCTTTACTGATAGTTCACGGTTGGCCGGCCCATACGCCGCCGCTTTGTGGAAAGGGGCTCTATGAAACTTGGAACACGTTGTGCCGCCGAGTTTATCGGTACGTTCTGGCTTGTGTTTGGCGGCTGCGGGAGTGCTGTCCTCGCGTCGGTAATGGGCGGCAAGCTGGAGGGCACTCCTGTTAATATCGGCATCAGCCTCCTCGGAGTTTCGCTCGCCTTCGGCTTGACGGTGCTGACGATGGCCTATGCCATCGGCCACATCTCGGGTTGCCACCTCAATCCGGCGGTTTCGGTAGGGCTGGTTGCCGGAGGCCGCTTCCCGCAGAAAGAATTGGCGCCGTACATTATTACCCAAGTGCTAGGTGGGCTGGCAGGCGCGGCCGTGTTGTACGTGATCGCTTCCGGCAAGGAAGGCTTTACCCTGGCGGACGGATTCGCGGCCAACGGCTATGCAGATCATTCCCCTGGCAAATACTCCCTGATTGCCTGTCTGGCGGCCGAAATCGTGCTCACGTTCATGTTCCTCATGATCATCCTGGGCGCCACGGATCGACGCGCCACGGCGGGCTTCGCACCGTTGGCAATCGGCTTGGGCCTGACCCTGATCCACCTCATCGGCATCCCGGTCACGAATCTGTCGGTGAACCCGGCCCGGTCGACGGGGCCTGCTGTTTTCGTGGGCGGTTGGGCGCTCGCGCAGTTGTGGCTGTTTTGGGTCGCCCCGATCGTGGGCGCGGCGATCGCGGGAGTCGTGTATCGGAACGTGTTCGAATCGACCGCGGCGGAAGATCGCTAGCGACTGAAGAAAAACCATGTCGCTTGGCAAACGATTATTGGGACTCCTCCTCGTCGGTCTGGGCGCCGTCGGGATGGCCGCCTGCCTGGCGGCAATCGGCGGTGTGTGGATCGCCGCTTCCCGCTTGCAGCAGGTCAACGCGCGGGCATTTCGCGGGGTCGATGAGCTTATCGTTAAAGTTGATCAACGGGCGACACAAGCCCGCGATGCCGCTGGCGGAACACGAGAGATCGTTGAGGCATTGAAACGGGCCCTGAAGGAATCGACAGCGGAGTTGCTGGCCGGACGGGTTGCGTCGCTCACCGAGATCGAGAACCTCGAGCGTCGCCTTGAGTCGGCGATGGAGCGGACTGACGGACTGCTGGAGGTATCCGCCTCCACGGCAGAACTGATTGAGCAGTTGCTCGCCGTCATCGCGTCGGAAAGGAGCATCGATCCGCAAGGCTCTTCCGACCTGATGGCGGCGATCCGATCGACACGGGAATCGCTTGCCAACGCCTCTGAACGCCTGGCGGATGTGCGGCGGCGTTTGGCCGAGATCCGGCAAAACAGGGGCGTTGACGTCAATCTCTCGGAAATCGCGAAGCTCTCGCTCGGCGTGGTTGCCAAGCTCGACGTGGTGCAATCGCAGATCGATCTATTCCGCAAACGTCTCGACGAAACCAGGAGCCGATCGGCTCAACTCCAGAACAGAATTAGAAGCTGGATCCTCGCCGGTGAGTGCCTGATCCTGTTGCTGATCGCCTGGGTCGGTAGCGGCCAGTTCTGCCTGCTGCTCCAGGGCCGGCGGCTTCTGCCGTCGAACGCATGTGGACCCCGGACGACGCCGCGCATGGTGCGCTAGTCGAGCTGCCGCTCGGGAGCCATTACGATCGGCGGCCGTTACCGTGGACCGCGCTTCAACGATTAAAAAGCCTTCGCCCGAGGTGACGATGATGTATCACGGCGGGACTCGGCGCGGGTAAGCTTCGCGTCGTAGGTATTGCGCGAACGGCCGCCTTACGCTGCCAGTAGAATCCGATACTAACTACCGCCAACAGCGACCACACGACCAGCGACGGCGGCTCCGGGACGCTCCCCACGGCGGGTTCAGTCAGCGTAATGCCGTAAAGCGCGAGCTGATTAGCCGTACCGGCGAATTCGATCGACTCGGCAGTACCGACGAAACTCAGGTCGATTGGTTTCCAGACGCTGAATTCCGCCGGCGACCCGCTTGTGGTCAATGAAAGAGTCATCGACGCCAGCAAGCTGCCGGTACCGTTCGTGCCCGAGTAAACTAAAACGCTGCCCGTATCGACGGGCGCCGAGTAAGAGAACGAAACGCTGTTGGTCAGCCCGCCGATTGCATTCAAGACGGCGGCAGAGCCAGAGGTAAAGACCATCGATGCGCTGCCGCCAAGCGGAGAACTATCGGTGTTGTGTACCGGATAATTGAGAGGTGCAACCGCATTGGTGCCGAAAGTAATTCCGTAACTCGGCCCAGGCCCGCTGCCATCGCCTCCCAGCCCGTGATTATAGAAGTTCTCAATTGGTTCAGCGTCTTGCAAGCCCGAGAACGTCAATACGATCGACGCCTGCGCAACGGGGCAGCGCGAATGCAAGCGTTAGCGCGATAAGTAACGCAAAACCAATTCGCATACGCCGGTTCTCCAATCGGCTGACCATGAAACAGCACCGTGCTCATTATAACAAGGAATTGTTCCCCGTTAGTAATCCGCCGCTACTGGGCAATTCCTGACAAAAATCGAAAGATTTCTTTTTCACTGGCCGGAATGGGGGTTTAGTCTTCGTCTTCGCCCATTGCGCCGTATTGCCTCAGCTTGCGGTAAAGCGTCTTGCGATCCAAGCGCAGCGACCGCGCCGCCAGAGTACGATTGCCTTGCACAGAATTGAGCACGTGCAGAATATATCGCCGCTCGACCTCCTCCAGCGGCACAAGGTCGGTCGGGTCGCTGCCGTCGATCAGCACCTGCGAACTGCGGTAATTGCGGACCTTCTCCGGCAGGTCGTCCAAAGTGAGCCGGTCGAAACGGGTCAAGGCAACCGCCCGCTCAATCACGTTCCGCAGTTCGCGGACGTTGCCCGGCCAGGAATAGGCCAACAGCTTTTCGCCAACGCCTTCGGACAGCCCCTTTACTTCCTTCTTCGCCCGCGCCGAGAAGGTTTCGATGAAGTGTTGCGCCAGCAACAGGGCGTCGGCGCCGCGGGCCCGGAGCGGGGGCAGGTCGATTTGGATGACATCGATGCGGAAGTAAAGGTCCTTGCGGAAGCGGCCTTCCTCGACGGCCGTTTCCAGGTCACGGTTCGTGGCCGCCAGCACGCGGGCGTCGAAGGCAATCTCCTTCTCACTGCCCACGGGCCGCACGGTGCCTTCTTCCAAGGCCCGCAAGAGCTTGGCCTGCATCGTAAGCGGCATCTCGCCGATCTCGTCCAGAAAGAGCGTGCCTCCTTCGGCCTGCAGGAACAACCCGCGGCGGTCCGCGCGGGCGTCAGTGAACGCCCCTTTGACGTGCCCGAACAGCTCGCTTTCCAACAGCGTGTCGGGCAGCGCCGCGCAGTTCACGGCCACGTAAGGCTTGTCCTTGCGGCGGCCGCGGCGGTGCAGCGCCTTGGCCACCAGCTCCTTGCCCGTCCCACTCTCGCCCATGACCAAGACCGAGGCGTCCGAATCGGCGATCCGACCCAACTGGTCGTAGAGATTGAGCATGGCGGGGCTTTGGCCGAGCAGCTCGTCGAACCGCCCGGCTTGCTGCAACGTCTCGCGAAGCGAGTGGATCTGCTGCTGGAGCTGCCGCCGCTCGACGGCGCGGCGGAGGATCAGCTCCAAGAGGTCCATTTCAATCGGCTTGGTGACGAAGTCGTAGGCACCGGCGCGCATCGAGGCGATCGCCGATTCCAGGTTGCCGAAGGCCGTCATCACGATGACCGGCATGTCGGGCCGGCTGCCGACGAGCCGGCGGCAGAATTCCAGGCCGTCCATGCCCGGCATGCGCAGGTCGGTAAGCACGACCTCGAAATCCTCGCGGCAGAACACTTCGTAGGCTTCGGTCGCGGAGGCAAAGCCGCGGGGGGCGAAGTTCCGCAGCCGCAGGTCGGTTTGCAGCAGCTCGCGCATGCCCCGCTCGTCGTCCACGATCATGATCCGCGGCTTCATGGCTTGGCCTCCACCGGCACGAAGACCGTGAAGCAGCTTCCCTCGCCGACGCGGCTGGCCACGTCGATCCAGCCGCCGTGCTCCTGCACGATGCCGTAGGCGATGGAAAGTCCGAGTCCGGTGCCGGCGCCCACTTCCTTCGTGGTGAAAAACGGCTCGAAAAGCTGGGGGATGTTCTCCGGCGGAATGCCGATGCCGTGGTCGCGGACCTCGATGGTGAAGAACTCGGCCGCATCTGCAACGGTACGCGTGCCGCCGTCCATCGGCAGGCGCAGTGCGCCGGACACCTTGCGGCGGCCGACGCGGAAGTCCACTTGCCCGCCCTGCGGCATCGCCTGAATGGCATTCATCGTCAGATTTGTCAACACTTGTTGGATTTGTCCGGCGTCGAGGTCCGCCGCCGCGCTCTCCTCGCACGGCTCGAATTGCAGCCGCACGTTCTGCTTCTCCGCGATCGCACCCAGCAGGTCGATAGTGTGCCGCACCACGCCGCACAGATCGACCGGCTGCTTGCGGGGCGTGCTGGTGCGGGCGAAATCCAGCAGTTGGCGGATGATCCGCGTCATCTTGTCGGCCTCGTCGCGGATGGCGTCCGCGCTTTGGGAGACTCCCGCGGCGTCCAGCTTGCCGGAGGCGATCAAGCCCGCGCGGCCGGCGACGACGTTCAGCGGCGTGCCCAGCTCGTGCGCGATTCCGGAGGCCAGCCGCCCAACGGTCTTCAGGCGGTCCGCGTGGCGAAGCTGCTCCATGGCGGCGATCCGCGCGGCGGTTTCCTCCTGCAATTTCCGCTGCGATTCGCCGAGCTTGGCGCACATGGTGTTGAGGTCCTCCGCCAACTCGTCGAGCTCGTCGTGCGTGCGAATGTGGATCGGCTCGCCAAGATCGCCGCCGCCGATCCGCCGGGCCTTGGCGATCAGCCGTTCCAGCGGCCGGCCCACGAAGCGGATGCCCAGCAGGACGGCCAGCAGCACGCTGATGAGCGCCATGCCCGCGATCAGCAGGCCCGTGCGGATCATGCTGTCATGCTGGCTGGCCGTCAATGCGGCAATCGGATGGGCGAATTCCAAGCCGCCCTCGCGCTCCGTGGCGAGCTTTACCGGCCAGTAGATAACGAGATACCCGGTCCCATCCTGTCCCGTCGCCTCAAGTTCGCCATGCTCGCGGAGAACAACCGGGGTCACCTTCGCCGCCAGTGGTGAATCTTCGTCTTTCGATTCGAACCATACCCAGCGGATTCGCACCGGCTGCTCTTGGCCGCCGCAGAATCGCTTGAGCGCCTCGCGCACGCCGCGATCGCCGTTGGTTTTCCAGGCGTCGGTCAGGAGGCACTCCATCCCAGGGCCAAGCTCTTGCGCTTCCTCGTCGAGCTCTCTTTGGAACAGATACGCATCGCGGCCGATGGCCAAATAGCCGTAGATGCCGGCCAGCAGCATGTTCGCCAGCGTGAAAGCCAAGGCTAGCTTCAATGCAAGCCGCATGGTGGATCCTCATCATGTTTCGCGTGCTTCATTGGGGCACTTTGCCCCATTTGGGTTTTTTGCCCCGCGGCCACGATTGCCCTTCGCAGTCCCCTCACGATCGCGATTTCCATTGTACGCGGCTTTTTCCGCGGATTGTAGCCGTTTTCTTCGGCCGTTGGGCGATTGGCACAAGCGATGCTTTATGCCGCTCGCAACGCATTTGACGGGAACCGGTTGGCAAAACAAGTTGCCCCACGTGCCGGCCGCAATGGAGCGGCCGGCACGGTTCCCTCGACCATCGAACACGACCAACGTCGTGCGAACTGTTCCACCCAGAAGGAGATTGCTATGAGTTTTGTGAGAAACGAGTTATGGCGGGGCACCCGCGCAGCGGGTCGGAGGCCGTTCCGCACCGCCGTCACGTCGGCCGTGTGCTGTGCCGTGATCGCCGGATCGCTGGCAAGCATTGCGGCCGTGTCGCCGCGAGTTGACAAGAACAATGTTGACAGGAACCCGGCCGCGGCCCCGGCGCGGGCACTGTCGCAAGGATTCCGCGAGGCGGCCAAGGCCGTCCAGCCTGCGGTCGTCATGATCAAGAGCGAAGCGGCAACGCCCGTCAAGCTCGAAGGTCAAGCGCCCGGCGACGACGATTCGCTCGGCCAGCTCGGTCCGTTCGGCAACGTGCCCGAATTGCGGAAGTTTTTCAAGGACATGCCCCGCCAGCCGCGGCACGGTCAAGGGGGTCTCGGATCGGGCGTGATCATCGACACCTCCGGCCTGATTTTGACTAATAACCACGTCGTCCGCGACGGCCAAAACATCACCGTGCGCCTGCACGATGGCCGCGAATACAAGGCCGCTATGGTCCACACCGATCCCAAGACCGATCTCGCGGTGCTCCGTATCGACGGCGCCGACCACCTCACCGCCGCCAAGTTGGGCGATAGCGACCAGGTGGAAGTCGGCGATTGGGTCCTGGCGCTGGGCAATCCTTTCGGACTGGAAGGCACCGTGACCGCCGGCATCATCAGCGCCAAGGGGCGCGGAATCGGCATCAACGAGCGCGAGAACTTTATCCAGACCGACGCGGCCATCAACCCCGGCAACAGCGGTGGACCGCTGGTCAATCTCGATGGCGAAGTGATCGGCATCAACACGGCCATTTCGTCCAACAGCGGCGGCAATGAAGGCGTCGGCTTCGCCATCCCCGTCAACCTGGCGAAGTGGGTCGCCAAGCAACTGACCGCGGGCGAGACCGTGCATCGAGCCCGCATGGGCGTAATGATCCAACCGCTCACGCACGATCTGGCCCAGCAATTCGGCCTGAAGGTCCGTGAAGGCGTGCTCGTGGCCGGCGTCAGCGACGACAGCCCCGCCGGCAAGGCCGGCTTGAAGACGGGCGACGTGATCGTCGAGTTTGCCGGCAAGAAGGTCAACACGCCGCAGGAGCTGCAGGAGAGCGTTGAGGAATCGCCGCTCGGCCGGCAGGTGACGGTCGCCGTCCTCCGCGACGGCAAGCGCGTGGAGCTCAAGGTGACTCCGACCGAAGCCACCGGCGACACCGCCGCGGCCGATGCCGGACACGCCAACTCCTCGCTGGAGAAGCTCGGCATGGAGCTGCAAGACCTCACGCCCGATTTGGCCGCGAAGCTCAACATTCGCGCCGGACACGGCGCGGTGGTGACCAGCGTCCAGCCGGGCAGCACGGCCGAGAAGGCCGGTCTGGCCAGCGGCATGGTGATCGTCGAAGCCAACCTGCGCGCGGTCAAGTCCGCCGCCGACCTCGCCAAGGTCCTTGACGAGAAGTCGTTGGCCAAGGGCGTCTTGCTGCTGGTCCGCGGCGAGCAAGGCAGCCGGTTCGTCGTCCTGCGAGGGTAAGACGCGGCGTCAAAATCGGGTGGCACGTCCCCGAGCTTGCGAAGGGCGTGGCAGAACGGAAAACACGCCCTTCGCTTGAAGCTCATGGCGTGCCACCCAGCCAAACAAATCGGCAGCATGGAATCGAAAGAATCTTGCGATGTTCGTAATCGAAAGGACCCAAGCCATGTTGGAAAAGGTACCCTCCGGTGCGATGTCCGCGCCTGAAGCCGCCCCGAAGTCTTCGGACGCGCCGCCCGGAGGGGCCTTTCCTCAAGCCGGGCCCGCGGCCGACCCGAACGTCAACCCACCGCAGCCCTCCCGCCAATACGGTCTTCATTTTCTCGTTGAAATCCTCCAGAAGTTTTCCAAAAAGTAGCAATCATGAGTTCGTTCACCGTTGATGAAATGGGCATGTATCTGCGAAAGATCGCCCGCACGCCGCTGCTGGACCGCGAAGGCGAGCTGGCGGTTGCCCAGAAGGTCTGCCGCACCCGCCGCGCGTTCCTTACGCGGCTGTTGACCAGCGACCGGGCCTTGCGCTTGGTGCTTGCGTCGGCGCGGAAGGCCGCCGTGCGGAAGCTCCGCATCGACTATGTGGTGGACGTGGAAGGCATTACGGTCGCGGCGCGGCGCGAGGCTTTTACCCGCCTTCGCGAAGGTGTCGCCGTGCTGGAAACGGCGTTGAAGAACAACCGCCGGGAAGTACGCACGGCCCGCAATACAAAGCTCTCCGCTGCGCGGCGCCAGTCGGCACGGCGCTCGCTGCGCCTCCGCCGCCGCGCGGCCGCCAAAAGAATTCAGCGGCTGGGCTTCCAGCCGGGATTGCTGAAGAAGCCAATGGCTTGCCTGCTGCAACGGGCAGCGACGAGCAGCAGCCGAACGCTTTGCCGCCGCGTGGAGGCGGTCCGCCGGCTGGCTGCCGCCTATGACGCCGCCTGCCACGATTTTCTCCTGCCCAACTTGCGGCTCGTGGTCGCCGTCGCCAAACAGTTTGCATCCAACCACGACGACCTCTTGGACCTGGTCCAGGAAGGCAACGTAGGCCTGATGCGGGCGGTGGAAAAATTTGAGCCGGCCCGCGGGCACCGCTTTTCCACTTACGCCTACTGGTGGATCAGGCAGTCCATCCGCCGCGCCTTGGTGCAGCAGCGGAACGGCTTCCACACTTCCTACGTGATGACGCAGAAGCTGGAGAAGATTCAGAAAGCCCGCGAACTCCATCTGCAGTGCCACGGCACGACGCCCAATACGGACGACCTGGCCCATGCGTCCGGCATTGCCGCCGGCGACGTCGAGCGGCTGATGCGCGTGCAGCGGCAGCCGCTGTCGTTCGACGACGTCCGCGGACGCGACGGATCGCGGACGCTTCGCGACATCGTGCCCGATCGCCGCAATGCCTCGCTCGACGACGGCCTAGACCAGTTCGGACTGGAGCGCCGCATTGACTCGATCCTTGGCAACCTCGATATCCGCGAGCGGCAGGTATTGCAGATGCGTTACGGGCTGCACGGCCAGCAGCCGCTGAGCCTGGGCGACATCGGCAAGGTGCTGAAGGTGAGCAAGGAGCGGATCCGTCAAATCGAGGAGAGCGCCATGACGAAGCTGCGGCAGCCGCAGCACGCCGAGCAGTTCGTGCAGTTCTTTCACGATCCCCCGGAGCGGCTTATGAACGCCGCCGCGATGCTCCGCGGTTGCAGTCCCGCGGTGCCGCGGTGACCGTGCCGGAAGGGGGTGCGAGTGGGGGGCGACCGGGGGACCCGGTCCACAAGGCACGGCGGCCGCCCCCTCCACCTCCTCCGGCCTACGGTTCGTCTTCTTGGCTAACACCCTTGTCAACAACCGAAATGCGCGCGACAATGGTGGCGTAAGTGCATTTTCCGGAGCGCCTCATGTCCACCGCCGAACCCACGCCGGCCGGCCCGACGCCGCAGGAGCTGAAATCGGCCTTGAAGGCCTTTCGCAAGCGTCTGAAGCTGACGCAACTGGACGACCAATCGCGGATCGGCAAGTCGCCTTTGAGCGGCGGGCACGGCTCGGCGATCGTCGCCATCACCCCGCCCGACCAGTTCCCCGCGTCCGTCTGGGAGGAAGCTTGCGCGGCAAGGGAAACTCAAGCGGGCGGGGAATGGGATGTACGCGCTGGGTCAGCCGTGACTTGAGATCGCGGCTATAATGACCGGCAAGGATGCGAAGGACGCTCGTCGCCGCTGGTTCCTGCCCACGCCCGCCTGGCTCGTCTACGGCGCAGTCGTCGCGACGGGCGTGTTGTTCGTCTGCGAGCGCTGGCGGTGGTCTTTCTTTGGCCAGCGCAAAGGCTATGCCGTTTTGCTGGCGTTGGGCGTCGTCGCGGCAGTCGTGGTCCTGATACCGGCATGGATGCTCGTGACGCTGTTGTTTCGTCGGCGAGCGCAGTTCGGGTTGCGAACGCTCTTGGTTTTCGTCAGTTTGTGCGCGCTGGTGTGCAGTTGGCTGGGGGTAAGGATCAAGCAGGCACGGCGGCAGGCAGAGGTAATAGAAGCGCTCAAAAAAGAGTTCGACGGGGAGGTATGGTACGAATGGCAAGTTGACGCCAGTGACTGCTTTGTCCTCAATTCCGTGCCACCGGAACCTAAGCCGCTAACGGCACTGATGGGAGTGGACTTTTTCGCCGATGTCGTATCCTTGTTTCTCCGCGCGCCGCAGCCAACGGATGCACCGCTCGCAGACCTCCCGGTGCTCACGCGGGTCAAACGGTTAGGTTTCCGCAGTGGCGAGCTCACCGACCTTCGCTTGTGGCATCTCGAGAGATTGACCAATCTCCGAGAATTGGAATTCTACAACGTTAACGTCTCCGACGAACGCCTGCACGACCTGCATTTTCTCTTGCCGCATTGCGAGATTTCTGTCAACGGTTACCGGCAATACTAGCCGTCTAGCGTACGGGTCCCTCATTGCCGCTCTGCCGTCGTGTCAAAACCGTCCGGCCGTGCCGCCACTCGCAGCGGGTGTGACGCCTCCTTGGCCATTTCCTTGGGGCGTTTGAGAGAAGGTGACTGCAACTGTTATGAAACTCACGCGAAGGCGCCAAGCCGCAAAGGCGCAAAACTGTTCTTCTTTGCGCCTTCGCGGCTTTGCGACTTTGCGTCAGATTTGTTCCCGCGCGGCGTGCTACTTCTCTTGCCGCCGTTGTTTCCATTTTGCTAGCGACGCGGCGGATTCGGCGGAGCGCCGGCCGGCCAAAAGCCCCTCCACGCTGATGTCCTCGTCGAGCCGCGGCCAGTGAATTCCTTCGCCGCGACCGATTAGCTCGTAGACGCTTCGCTCCGCGGCCGAGCCGTCGAGCAACCTCGGATACGAAGCCAGCGGAACGGAAAGCGAGCGGCCGTCGTCCAAGGTCACGGTCATCGAGTCGTCGGAGAATTCCACCGAGACCGCGAAAGCAGTCATCTCCAATCTCCCATCTCTGATCTCTCATCCCTCATCTCTCATTCCTCATCTCATCCTTCTTCCCCCCAAACCGCTGTATCACGTAATAAAAAACCGGCGTGAGGAAGACGCCGAAGGCCGTCACGCCCAACATGCCGCTGAAGACGGCCACGCCGAGCGAACGCCGCATCTCGGAACCGGCGCCGGTGGCGATCACCAGGGGCACCACGCCCAGAATGAAGGCGATCGATGTCATTAAGATCGGCCGCAGGCGCAGGCGGATCGCCGTCAAGGTCGCCTCGCGCCGCGGCACGCCGGACTCCTGCTGCTGCTTGGCGAACTCGACGATCAAGATCGCGTTCTTGCTCGCCAGGCCGACCAGCACGACAAAGCCGATCTGCGTGAAGATCGTCACCTCGATGCCCGCGAACTGCACGCCCGCCACCGAGCACAACAGGCACATCGGCACCACCAGGATCACCGCCAGCGGCAGGCTCCAGCTTTCGTACTGCGCGGCCAGCACGAGGAAGACGAAGGCCACGGCGAGGGCGAAGAACCACATCGCCGAGTTGCCGGCCTGGTTCTGCAGATAGGCCAGTCCGGTCCATTCCGAGCGCATCGAAGGCTTCATTGAGCGATTGGCGATTTCGTCGGTCAATGCGATTGCCTGCGCGCTGCCGGTGCCCTGCGCGGGGTTGACGGTGATCGCAGCGGAGGCGTAGAGGTTGTAGCGCATCACCACCACGGGCCCGCTGGTGTAATGCCAGTCCATCAACGTCCGCAGCCGTACCATTTGGCCCTGGTTGTTGCGGACCTGAAGGTTCAGCAGGTTCGCTACCTTGGCGCGGAACCTGGCGTCGGCTTGGGCAATGACCTGCCAGGTGCGGCCGAAATTGTTGAAATTGTTGATGTAATACGAGCCGAGATAGACCTGCAGCGTGGTGAAGACGTCGCTGACGGCCACGCCCAGCGACATGCACTTGTCGCGGTTGATGTTGAGGTAGACCCAGGGGGTGGCGGCGCCCGTGCTGTTGAACAGTCCGGTCAGCCCGGAGTCCGGTTGGCTGCCGTCGGCCACGATTTGGCCGCTTACCTGCGGCAGGTCGCTGGATTCGGAGTTGCCGCGGGCCTCGACGATCAGTTGGAAGCCGCCCGTCGTGCCCAGGCCGTCGATGGGCGGCCGCCGAAGACGGCAACCAGGGCTTCGGGCGAGTCTCTCCGGCAGCGGTCTTGCAGCTCTTTGGCAATGCTGTCGGCGTCCAAGCCATGCCCGCGGCGCTTGGAATACTCGTCCAGCATGATATACAGCGAACCGAGATTCGGGGCGTTGGCGCCGAAGATCAGCGATGTGCCGGAAATGCCCACCGTGTGGGCGACGCCGTTGGTTTTCAGGGCGGTGGCCTCGATTTGCGCCATGACCCGCTCGGTCCTCGGCAGCGAAGCCGATTCGGTCAATTGCACGTTGAGGATCAGATAACCCTTGTCTTGCTGCGGAATGAAGCCGGTGGGCGTGCGATAGAATTGCCACCACGTCAGTCCCAGCAGGCCGCCGTAGACCAGCATGACGACGGCCGCCAGCCGCAGCACCCCGCCGACTGTCTTGCCGTAGGCCTCGGTAGTCCAGTTGAAGGCGCGGTTGAAACCGCGGAAGAACCCGCCCAGCGCGGCGTTCACCGGGCGGATGATCGCCATGCCGATAACGCCGCCTACCACGATGCCGGGCAGCGCGTAGATCGCCGCCAGAGACCACCACTGCCACGCCGGCACGGAAGCGTCATTGGCCGCCGGCAGGCCGAAGTGCCCGGCCACGCGGGCCTCGCAAAAATAGTAGCTGACGATGCCGCCCACGATGCCGAAGAACCACCAGGGCAGCGCCTCTTTGCGATGCTCGTGCCCGGCCTCCTCGTCGGCCTTGAAGATCAGCACCGCGCGGGAAGGGGTCATCGTCAGCGCGTTGATCGCGGAGATTACCGTCGAAACGGCGATCGTCACCGCGAACTGGCGGAAGAACTGCCCGCTGATGCCGCCCAGGAAACAGCAAGGAATGAACACGGCGGCCAGCACGAGCGTGATGGCCACGACGGGACCGGTGATTTCGTCCATTGCCTTGATCGTGGCTTCGCGGGCATGGAGGCCGCTGGCGATCTGCCGCTCGATGTTCTCCAGCACGACGATCGCGTCGTCCACCACGATGCCGATGGCCAGCACGAGACCGAAGAGCGTGAGGTTGTTCAAGGAGAAGCCCAACAGCGCCATTACCGCGAAGGTGCCGATGAGCGACACCGGCACGTCGATCATCGGCAAGATCATCGCCCGCCAGTCCTGCAGGAACAAAAGCACCACCAGCGCCACCAGCAGCACCGCGTCGCGAAGGGTGTAAAAGACCTCGTACACCGATTCGCGGATGAAGGGCGTGGTGTCGTAGACGATTTGGTACTGCAAGCCCTGCGGGAAGCGCGTCGCTAGCTCGTTCATTTTGGCGTAGACGCCCTCGGCGGTGTCCATGGCGTTGGAGCCGGGCAACTGGTAGATGGAAAGTGCCACCGAGGGCTGGCCGTCCAGCGTACACGTCTGGTCGTATTGCTGCGCGCCGAGTTCCACTCCCTTGGTGCCCGTCGCGGGATTATCGTTCACGACCACGTTGCGGATCCGCACCAAGGCAGTTGTCGGAGCGGCCGGCGCGGAGCTGCTGGAACTGCCGCCGCCGGAAGACGAGGAAGAACTTCCGGCGCCTCCCCCGCCGGACGACGAGCTGGTGGAAGAACTGCCCGAGCTTGCCGTTAGGCCCTTGATGATGACGTCGGCGAACTGGTCCGGATCAATAAGCCGGCCAAGGGTGTTCACCGTGAGCTGGAATTGCGTGCCCTTGGGGGCCGGGGGCCCGCCGATCTGTCCGGCAGCGACCTGCATGTTCTGCTGCGAGATGGCCGTGACCACGTCCGCCGCGCTGACACCCAGCGCGGCCATTTTGTCGGGGTCGAGCCAGACGCGGATGCTGTAGTCGCGCTCGCCGAGATAGCCGATGCCGGCGACGCCCGGCAGGCGGCCTAGCTCGTCCCTGACGTAGAGCGTGGCGTAGTTGCTGAGGTAAAGGCTGTCGTAAAGCGGCGGCTCGCCGTGCTTCCCTTTGGGTGAGACCAGGTTCACGATCATCAGCGTGTTGGGCGACTGCTTTTTGATTGTGATGCCTTCGTTCTGCACCAGCGCCGGAATGACCGGCAAAGCGAGCGAGACGCGGTTCTGCACGAGCACCTGGGCCATGTCGGAGTCCATGCCCAGCTTGAAGGTGATCACCAGGTTGTAGGCGCCGTCGTTGGTGCAGCGGGACGACATGTACATCATGCCTTCCACGCCGCTGACCTGTTCCTCGATCGGCGCGGCGACCGTATCGCGCACGGTGGCGGCGTTGGCGCCGGGATAGCTGGCGGTGACCAGCACTGTGGGCGGCGTCACGTCCGGATATTGTGCGATCGGCAGCGTGAAGACCGCGACCAGGCCCGCCAGCACGATGACCACGGATATCACCGTGGAAAACACAGGACGGTCGACGAAAAAGCGGGCTAGCATGGCGAACCTCCCGGCGCTGATGCCACCGGCTTGCCCGGTGGAGTTTCACGCTCGACGATACACGCGCGGCTTCTGAATCCGCTCCATTTATCACGCTCCGCGGCGACGGCGGAGCCGTCGCCGCGGAGCGTGATAAATGGCGTCGAACGGATCACCGGTTTGTAGCGGTAAACGTAACGCTCCACCGGGCAAGCCGGTGACATTGGAGACGACGTTGAAAGCATCAATTCTGCTCCCTTCCGTTATTCCCGCCGTTTCTGCGCGCGTCGATCTGGCGATTGAGCTCGCGGATGGTCCACATCACCAGCAAGCCCGCGGCCGCTCCGACGATCGGGCCCCAAGGTAAAATGGCGATTTTCAACAGCGCCAGCAGGTAACCGACGCTGGCGCCGGTGCTGCCGGCGATTGCATACGAGACGGCCGCCTTCCCTCGCGGCGAGACCAGCAGCGCGGACTCGCCGAGGCCCTGGATGACGTAGAAGAAGACCGGCGTGAGGAAGATGCCGAAGACCGTCACGCCCAACATGCCGTAAAAGACGGCGACGCCCAGCGAGCGGCGCATTTCCGCGCCGGCGCCGGTGGCCACGGCCAGCGGCAAGACGCCGAAGATGAATGCGAAGGAGGTCATGAGGATCGGCCGCAAGCGCAGCCGCGAGGCCTCCTGCGTGGCAGCAAAGCGCGGCTGGCCCTGCAACGTAAGCTGCTTGCCGAATTCGACGATCAGGATCGCATTCTTGCAGGCCAGCGCGACCAGCACCACCAGCCCGATCTGCACGAAGATGTTCACGTCCCGCCCGGTGAAGAGCACGCCGGCAAACGAGCACAGCAGGCACAGCGGCACGACGAGTATCACGGCCGCCGGCAGGGCCCAGCTCTCGTAGAGCGCGGACAGCGCCAGGAATACGAAGAGCACGGCCAGGGCGAAAATGTACATGCCGCTGTTGCCCGCACGGACCTGAAGGAACATCAACTCAGTCCAGTCGGCGCGCATCGAGATCGGCAGCTTTTTCGCGGCCTCGTCGTCAACGGTGTGAATTGTGTCTCCCGTGCTGTAGCCGCCTTGCACGTTGCCCGTAACGGAGGCGGAGGCGTAGAGATTGTAGCGGGTGATGGAGATCGGGCCGCCGATCAGCCGCGGCGCGGTCAGCGTGCCGAGAGTCACCATCTGGTTCTGATTGTTGCGGATGGCGAACAGCGCGATATCACTTTCAAGATTGCGGAAATGGTCCTCGGCCTGCACGGTGACCTGCCAGTGGCGGCCGAAGGCGTTGTAGCTGTTGACGTAGACCGAACCCAGTTGCATGTCCAGCGTCTGGTTCACGTCGTCCAGCGAGCAGCCCAGCGAAAACACCTTGGAGCGGTCGATGTCCAGAAACAACTGCGGCGTATTGGCACGGAACTGGGTTTTGGCCTTGGAGACGGAGGGCTGCTTGTTCAAGTCGTCAACGAGCCTCTCGGTGCGGGTTTGCAGGTTGCGGAAACCCAGGCCGCCGCCGCTGATCTTTACGGAGGCGCGGTCCTCGACCATGAATTTGAAGCCGCCCGCCACGCCGAGGCCAGGGATGGGCGATGCGCCGAGGACGATCATATCGGCGTCGGGCACTTGTTCCGACCATGCCTTGCGGAGATTTGCCATGATCTTCACGTCGCTCAAGCCCCGTTTCAGCCGCCAGTCGAACGGCTTCAAAACAATGAACCCGGAAGCGAAATTAGGGCTGTTCGCCTGCAACAGGAACGAACTGCCGCTCATGGAGACCATGTGGCCGACGCCTTCGGTATGCAGCGCGATATCCTCTACCTTGGCGACGGCCGCCTTGGTCCGCTCCAGGGAAGAGGAATCGGGCAACTGCACGCTCAGGATCAGCCGCCCCTGGTCTTGCTGCGGGATGAAACCGGTAGGCGCAACGCGCATCACGTAGATCGTCAGGACCAACAGCGCGGCGTAGGCCAGCAACACCACCACGCTGGCCCGCAGCAGCCGGCCGACCGTCCAGCCGTAGCCCGAAGTGATGCCGTCGAAGGCTGCGTTGAAGCCGCGGAAAACCCAGCCCAGCACTGCGTTCACGGCGCGGACGAAGAACCAGCCGAGCAGGCCCCCGACGATGGCCCCAGGCATGAAATAGACCAATTCGGCCGTCCAATAGAGCCATTGCGGCACGTCCTCCGCGCCGGCGGCGGGCAGGCCGAAGTGCCCGGCCAAATGCTTGGCCATAAGTCCGGCCGCGGCGAACCCGCCCGCAAAGAGAAAGAACCACCAGGGCAGCGCCTCCTTCCGGGCGTGGAGCGGGGAGCCGGGGGCAGGGAGCACGGGCCTCTCCTCCCCGCTCCCTGCTCCCCGCACCTTGCTCCTGAAGATCAGCACGGCCCGCGAGGGCGTCATGGTGATGGCATTGATCGCGGAAATGATCGTGGAAACGGTGATCGTCACCGCGAACTGGCGGAAGAACTGGCCGGTAATGCCGCTGATCAGCGCAGGGCACGAAGACGGCGCAGAGCACCAGCCCCACGGCGATGATTGGCCCGGTGACCTCTTCCATCGCCTTGAGCGTGGCGGCGCGGGCCTCAAGCCCGTTGGCCATTTGCCGCTCGATGTTTTCCAGCACGACGATTGCGTCGTCGACCACGATGCCGATCGTCAACACCAGCCCGAAGAGAGAAATGTTGTTCAGGCTGAATCCCAGCGCGGCCATCACGGCGAACGTGCCGATGAGCGAGACGGGCACGTCGATCATCGGCAGGATCATCGCCCGCCAGTCCTGCAGGAAAAAGAGCACGACCAGGCCGACAATGGCCACGGCGGTCAGCAGCGTGCTGCGGACGTCCGCGATCGAATCGTGAATGTACAGCGTCGTGTCGTAAGCGATGTCGTAATCGACGTCGTCGGGGAATTGGGTCTTCAGCTCCTTCATCTTGGCGCGCACGCGGTCGGCTACCTCCAGGGCATTCGTGCCGGGAAGCTGGTAGAGGCCCAGGCCGACGGAGGGCTTGCCGTCGAAGCGGCAAGCGATGTTGTAGTTTTGCGCGCCTGCGTCGACACGCGCCAGATCGCGAAGGCGGACCAGTCCGGTGGAGGGCGAGGGTGGGCCGCCGCCTAGCACGCCACCCGTCAAAGAGTTTGCCCCGACCGTACCACCCGCGCTGGTATCGGCCGCGGTAATGTCGGACGAGGAAAGCCCGCTGCCGGTTGTCGTGCCGGGAGCGCCGATGTTGACGTTCAGTCCGGCGGCGGACTCCGCGCTGCCGGAGCTTGTGGCGCCGCCGGTGCTCGCGGCGCCGCCCGCAGTGTTGCCGCCGCCCACAATGGCGCTTGTCGACGCGGCGGACGTGCCGCCCGTGGCAACGGCGGCGACGGCGGTCGGCAGGGGGCTCGTGAGCGTCAAGCCGCCGCTGGGCGAAATCATCATCGAGATGCCACTAAACGACAAACTCCCGCCCGTGGCGCCGGCCGCGGCCGGCGACGAGGTTCCGATGGAACTGGCGGCCATCGGCACGCCGGTAGGCGAAATCGCGGGCGGAAGGCCGCCGGTCTTGACGATGATGTTGCCGTACTGCTCCGGCAATTCGAGCCGCCCCAGCGTGTCAACCGGCAGCTCGCGCGACTGGTCGGGACTAATCGGCGGCTGGCCGATGCGGCCGGCGGCGGCGTCCAGATTCTGGTCCTGGATAGCGCCGGCCACGTCGGACGCGGTGATACTGCGGGCCGCCATTTTCTGCGGATCCAACCAGGCCCTCATGCTGTAGTCGCGCTCGCCCATGTAAAACACGTCGGAGACGCCGTCCACGCGGAGGATCTCGTCCTTGATGTTGATCGTGACGAAGTTGCTCAGGTAAATGTCGTCGTAGTGGGCATGTGGCGAGATGAAATTGATGATCATCAACAAGTCGGGCGTCCGCTTGCGGATCGTGATTCCCTGGTTCTGCACCGGCGTAGGCAGCAGCGGCATGGCCAGCGTCACGCGGTTCTGAACCATCACCAGCGCCGAGTCGACGTCCGTGCCAATGTCGAAAGTGACCGTGAGCGAGTACGAGCCGTCGTTGCCCGATTGGGACGACATGTAGAGCATGCCCGGCACGCCGTTGACCTCCTGCTCGATCGGCGCGCCGACGGTATCGGCCACGACGTCGGCGCTGGCGCCGGGGTAGCTGATGGAGACCGCGATGCCGGGCGGCGTGATCCGCGGGTACTGGGCCACCGGCAATTGGAAGAGGGCAATGCCGCCGATGAGCGTGATGGCCAGGGAGAGCACCGTGGCAAAAATCGGCCGGTCAATAAAGAAGCGGGAAATCATGGCCCGGCGCGCCTCATTGCAGCAGTGCGCCTCGCCATGCGGACTTGCCAGCGTTCTGCCGCGCCGCGCCGGTTGATGCCGGCGGCTGGGTCGGAGACTTTCCAGTCGTCGCCGGCGCCGCCGACGACGACTTCGGCACCCCCGCCGGCCCCGCGCCGGGGACCTCCGTGAACACGTCGCCCGCCAACGTCGGCATCGGCTGCTCGTCGGGCCGGATTACCATTTGCGCCCTGACCTGCGGCAGTCCGCCCACCACGAGCCAGTCGTCCTTGGTAAGCCCTTCGCCCGGCTTCGTCGATTCCTCAACCACGCGCAGGCCATCGGATTGCAGCGCGCCGGTGGTGATCCGGCGATATTGCAACTTGCGGGTTTTCGGGTCCATCACGTAGACGAACTTGTTTCCCTGGTCCGAGGAAATCGCCCGATCGATCACCAAAAGAGCCTTGTGCGGCTGGCCGATCGGCAAGTGGATGCGGACGAACATGCCGGGCGAAAACAACCGCACGCTGTTCGGCGATTTGGGATCGGGGAACACCTTGGGATTGGGGAACACCGCCCGCGTGGAAATGCTTCCGGTGGACGGATTGACGACGTTGTTGATGAAGCTGAAGGTGGATTGGTGCGGAAAGCCGTCCTCACCTTGCAGCCCGAAGAAGATGGGGATATCCGAGGTGTTCTGGAATCGCTTGATTCGGCCGCTGATGATCCCCTGCCGAATCCGCACGAGCGTCGTCTCGTCCAGGTCGAAGTAGGCGAACATGGGATCGAGCGAAACGACGGTCGTCAACAAAGTCGAATCCTGGATGACAAGGTTTCCCAGCGTGTAATAGTAGCGGCTGATCATGCCGTTGATCGGCGAGGTGACTTTGGTGAATTCGAGATTGAGCCGGTATACCTCAAGATTGGCCTTAGCGGCCTGGAGTTGCGCCTCGGCCACGAGGACCGTGGCGCGGTCGGTGTCCAATTGCTGCGCGCTGACTGCGCCAGCCGCCGACTGGTTTACCGCCTCGTCTCGAGCCAGGGTCGCCTTGGCCAGTTTGAGCGAGGCGTCGTTCACGGCGACTTGGCTCTGCGCCTGGTCGAATTGCGCTTGGTACGGCCGGGGATCGACCACGAAAAGCGTTTGGTCCTTGGTGACTTCGCTCCCTTCCGGAAATTGCGGCTTTTCCAGGTAGCCTGTCACACGCGCTCGAATGCCGACCGATTCCACAGCGTCGGTGCGGCCGGTGAAGTCGACGAAGTCGGTCACCTCCCGTTCCACAGGATGGCTGACGGGGATACCCGGCTCGGCCGATGACGGCGCCGCGGCCTGCTTTGTGCGGCAGCCGCCAATAAGAGTCAGCACAACAAAACAAAGCCAAATAGAACTGCGCGTGACCCGGCACACGCCACCGGGTCTGTCATTTTCTGTGTGCCGGATGCACCGCCGCATCATCAATAGCCTATTCACGTAACTCGCAACGCTCGCAAGCGAAATCATTCTATCCCAATTACGTTGACAGGCGGCACAACGGCACGGCAGCGTGATAAATTCAGCCTTAATGTTGCGCAAGGCCCGATTCCCGCGTTTGCCGCCAAAGCTCTTCAACGTGGCCGATTGCCTCATCGGGCAGCTCCTCGGCCACATCGCTTGGCAACCGAACTCTTATCGTCGCCGCCCCGGATAAGATATGCTTTGCCAGCCGGTTTGCCAATGCCAAATATGCTGTTGCCGAGGGGGGGACGAATTGGGCATTGCAAGAAACCGCGCGGCCCGGCCGGAAGCGAAGTTCTGCACCCCTGCCACAAGGATAGACCACATCCGCGCCGATCTGAAGTGTAACCATCTTGCCCTGATGCCGCGCGGCAACGACCACGGGGAACTTGGCCACGCCGAACCCGCCCGGCCCGCACTCGATGCGAGGCGAACGGACCGCCAGGCTGCTGCCGGCCGGTCGCAGCGCCACCGTAGCCATGCACTGTGCGGCGTAACGGTTTTGGTACATGACAGTGAACGTCGCCGCGGCGTCTTCGCGGGCGAGGGACACCGTGAAGCAGAACCCGTCTCGCTCGAATATCGGGCCGCTGCAACGGCTCAGATAGTCCGGCGCCAAATCGCGCCGCAGCCGAATCGGCCAGAAGCGAGCCAGCCAAGCTCGAATGGACAGGTGTCGATAGAAGTTTAGCAAGCGCATATTGCCTACTGCGGCGAATGGAAGACGGCGATTCAAAGCCTCCATTTCCCACTATAATTGCGGACTTGCCGAATTGCGAATCCTGTCCTTCGTCGTCAGGAAACTGTCAATGACGCTGCTTCTTCTCCGCTGAGCAGGTCGACGCCCAAGAGCGCCGCCTCGTGCAAGACGCGCCGCCGCGTGGCGGCGTCGAGTATCGCAACAGACCCCGCAAGCGATTCTCCCGCGCTTCTCGACAATAGCGACTCGACCGCCAGCGGATTGTTCGGCTCGGTTTCGTATGCCCGCAATTCGCGGAGGTAGTCACCCAACAACGTCTGCTGTTCGTAGTGCGCCGACGGAAGGGCCGCGTCCGGCGCGGTATCCACGCCGACGGTCCAAACTATCGGCGACGACAGACCGTGCTCGATCCGCAGCCATTCCAACAACTCGCCGCGCAGCTTGCCTCGCCGCAGTTCGCCCAGGATCGGGCCGTGTCCGTCGATCGACCAAGAGACAAGCACGTCGCCTTTTGCATGGCTTGCCAGTGCGCGAATCCGCTGGGCACACATTGTTTCCAGCTCGTCCCGGCCCATCGGCGGATCAACGGTTACTGACTCCTTGTGCCATTCCAGCGCACTACACGGCACGGAGGTAAGCCGCGCGGCGCCCGATTCATCAACCGAAATCAGCGTGCAGCCTCGACTGCCCCCAGTGTAAGATTCCGCTGGGGCCATGCTGCGGCCTTGCGGCGTGCCGGGAAAATGCGCAATGCTGGGGCTGTTTGCTTTGTCGCCAAACAGTGTAACCCGTTCGGTCCTTCCCCCCAACGCCCAGTAGTGTATCCCTTGCGATTGCATCTCGCCGGGGTCCATTTCGCCGCAGGCCACGGCAATCGAGTACAATCCGACCGGATCGGGCACGAAGTCGGCAGCGTGCAGCGACCGCGTGCCTCTACTTGTGCCGACGATTCGTGCCAGCGGCGGACCCTCGCCCGTGTGCAGGAACTCGGTAATGTGATCGCGAGCGAACAGTCGGACGTTTTTCGGCAGCGCGACCGGCCAGCTTTCGGGTTGGTCGGTCTCGCTGGCGGCCCAATAGACGTCGATTCCGGCCGCGGCCAGCCGCTCGAACTGTTCGATCAGAAAGGCCGTTCCGCGCGGCCCGGCCAGGTCGGTCTGGACGATATTGCCGGCCAGCAGCACGAAGGCCGCGCGTTCGGAGAGCGCCGCGTCGAAGACCCTTCGCGCCGCCGTATAAGGTGCATCCAGCAGGCAATCCCGCAAATGGTCCGGCACTTCCGAGAGGCCTCGGGGCACGGCATCCAGCCGCAAATCGCTGGCGTGCAGGAAGCGGAAAGGTCGATTGGGCATTGTGTCTTCGGGCAAAAGGCTATGTTGCAATCAAAAGCGCAAGTCGCATTCTATCCGATCCTCCGAAAAGACAAAACAGCGGAATCGGCGACAGGACCGGCAAACCTGCGAACGCGCCCTTCGTTTTCAGCTACGTTAACATTGGGTAGAGTATTTGCATGCCTCCTCAGCGCGGGTTTACGTTGCAGCCCACTTTAGCCGACATAATTGGCCGTATTCCCTACCGCATGGCCTTGGCCGGCGGATGGATCGACCAGCCATTCGTATCGAAATTGAATCCCGCGCCTCCGGGTTCGATGGTCGTCGTGAACCTTGAGCCGATCTGCCGGTTCATGGAGCGGGCCGGCATGGCCGCGGGCACCCGCAAGGTCGCCATCGAACTTTGGAACGGCTGCCTGCCGCAGCGCGATCCCGCCGAGCTGGTGGCGGAGCTCTATCACGCGGAAAACGCCGGCCGCAGCGAGCCTTCCGGTTCGCAGGACATGATCGGGCTGATCTATCCCGGCGTAAACCGCCTCGACTACGACTATTCGTTCCACGGCGGCGTATTTCCACGGCACATTGAAGCGAACAACGATCCGGCGGTCGCCAGTTGGCTCGAGGAAGTGATCCATCTTCTCCCCGTGGCCGAACGGCCGCAGGGCTACAGTCCGCTGGGCATCAAGAACCTCGATCCCCAATGGATTCGCCGCTTGGGAGAAACGGGCCGCAAATGTTTCGACGCAATCATCGCCCGCGATGCCGCGGCCCTGGGCGCCACGATGAACTCCTGCATGGAGTGCTGGGAGGCGATCCTGCCGCAGACCGTTCGGCATCCCGCGCTGACGGTCGACCTGAAGGCCCTCTTGGCTTCTTATCAAGCCCGCTACCTCGGCGCCATGTATTCCGGCTGCGGTGGCGGCTATTTGTACGTGGTCTCCACCGAGCCGGTGCCCGGCGCGCTGAAAGTCCGCGTGAGAACGGCCGGCGCGTGAGATCGTTATCTCCTTCGCGCGAATCCGATATAATGGCCTTTTCCTATCGTCGCCTGCCACCAGTTCTTACAATTGTGAGCAACCACGTGCTGAAATCCGCTCCTCGCCGTAACGCTTGGTTCGCGCTCCTGACCACCGCCATTATTATGCCGGCCGCCTACCTCCGCGCCGCCGACTTGCCTAAGGAAACGCCCGCCGAGCGGGCAGCCCGCATGAAATGGTTTAACGAGGCCCGCTTCGGCATGTTCGTCCACTGGGGTGTCTACTCCGTGCCGGCGGGTGAGTGGAAAGACAAGAAGGACCTTGGCGAGTGGTTCCTGGAAGAGACGCACATGCCGGTCTCGCAATACGAAAAGTTCGCTCTGCAGTTCAACCCGGTGAAGTTCGACGCCAAGAAGTGGGTGGCCATCGCCAAGGGCGCGGGCATGAAGTACATCGTGATCACCAGCAAGCACCACGACGGCTTCGGCATGTTCCCTTCCAATGAAACCGACTGGTGCATCAAGAGCACGCCTTTCAAGCGCGACCCGCTTAAGGAGCTTTCCGAGGCCTGCCGCGAGGCGGGCATCAAGTTTTGCCTTTATCACTCCATTATGGACTGGCACCATCCCGACTGGGGCACGCGCCGCCCGTGGAACGACAAGGCGACCGGCAAGCCCGACATGGACCGCTACACGGCCTACATGAAGCGGCAGCTCAAGGAGCTGGTAACCACCTACGGGCCGCTGGGCATCCTCTGGTTCGACGGCGAATGGGAATCGCCCTGGACCGCGGAGCGCGGCGAGGACCTTTACGCCTACGTTCGTTCCCTGCAACCGGACATCATCATCAACAACCGCGTCGGCAAGGCCCGCTCGGGCATGGAGGGTGGTGACAAGGGCCGCGGAGTGGGCGACTACTTCACGCCCGAGCAGAACGTGCCGGCCAACGGCTTCGGTCCCGGCGTCTATTGGGAATCGTGCATGACGATGAACAACCACTGGGGCTACAACAAGAACGACCACAACTTCAAATCGACGAAAGACTTGATCCACATCCTCGTCGATTGCGCCAGCAAGGGCGGCAACCTTCTCCTCAACGTCGGCCCGACGGCCGAGGGCCTGATTCCCGAAACGAGCGTTCAGCGGCTGAACGAGATGGGCGAGTGGATGAAAGTCAACGGCGAGAGCATTTATGGCACCACAGCAACCACGATTGGCAAGCCGAAGTGGGGCCGCTCGACGACCAAGGGCACCAGCGTTTATCTGCATGTTTTCGATTGGCCGAAGGACGGCAAGCTGATGGTCGAGAAACTGGTAAAACCAATGCAGAAGGCATGGCTTCTAAGCGACGCGGACAAAAAGCCGCTGAGCACAAAGGCCAGTGGTACGTCGATGCTTATCAACGTTCCGGCCGACGCGCCCGACAAGATCGATACAGTGATTGTATTGGAGTGATGTCGCAGGCGCGGATCGACCGCCGTGCTCTGACCGGGCGATTGTACTATGAACCGCACTTGCTTACTCGTCTTGGCTTCGCTTTGTCTTGCCCTTTCCGCGGCAATGCCGCTCTCTGGGGACGACTGGCCGCAATTCCGCGGTGCGAACCGCGAGGGCGTTTGGCGAGAAGACGGCATCGTCGAGTCGTTCTCCGTCACTGGCCAACCGGTCCTCTGGCGAGCGCCGGTCGGGGCGGGCTTTTCTGGCCCGGCAGTCACCGGCGGACGCGTCTATCTGATGGACCGCGTCTTGGACCAGGACGCCGCAAAGGATGTGCAGTACCAATGGAACCACCGCGATACCAGCCGCGGTAAAGAACGCATCGTCTGCCTCGACGAAGCCACCGGCAAACAGCTTTGGGTCCACGATTACGCTTGTTCCTACGATGTGGCCTACGGCTCGGGCCCGCGGGCGACGCCCACCGTCGCCCGCGGCAGGGTCGTCACGCTCGGCGCGATGGGCGATCTGCTTTGTCTCGACATCGCATCCGGCAAAGTCCTCTGGCAAAAGAACTTCGTCCGCGATTACGGCGCCCAAGTGCCGTCTTACGGCTACGCAGGCGCCCCGCTGGTCGATGGCGAGCGGGTGATCGCCGTAGTCGGCGGCGAAGACCATGCCGTCGTCGCCTTAGACCTCAACACAGGCCGCCAGCTATGGAAGTCCGGCAGCGCGTCCGAACCGGGCTACTGCGCCCCGATCATCCGCACGCTCGCCGGCCGGCGGCAGCTTATCGTCTGGCACGGCGACGCCATCGTTGGCATGACGCCCGAATCGGGCAAGATTCTCTGGTCAGTTCCCCATGCCACGATGGCCGGCATGTCGATCGCCACGCCCGCCGTGGACGGCAACCGCATAGCCCTGTCGAGCCAGTATGAGGGCGCGATGCTGTTGGAGTTCCCGAAAGTAGCAGGCACGCTCCGCGTGCCGTCCGCTTCGTCCCCTGCGAACGAAATCCCGCCCAGAATCGTCTGGAAGAAAACTGCCGCCGGCAGCGTGCCCGAAAAACCTTTCAAGAAGGCCGGGCTGAACACGACTATAAGCACAGTGCTGCTCACGTGCGGCTACATTTATGGCGTCTCCTGCTACGGCGAAACGTGCTGCCTCGACGCGGCCGATGGCAGCCGCGTCTGGACCACCTTGCAGCCCACCAGCGGCGGCGCCGTGCCGCACGACCGCTGGTCCACGGCCTTTTTCGTCCCGCATTGTGTTCCCAAAAGCGACACGACGTTCATCTTCAATGAGAAGGGCGACCTGATCATCGCCCGGTTGCGGCCGTCGGGTTACGAGGAACTATCGCGGACTCACTTGCTCGACCCCGATATGCCGTCCTCCGGCGCCACCGGGCGAAAAGTAATCTGGTCGCATCCCGCTTTTGCCGACCGCTCGATCTTCGTCCGCAATAATCACGAGATTATCCGGGTGTCATTGGCGAAGTCGTTTCCCTCTTGCCGAGAGGGACGATTGCGTTGGGAGCGAAACCTACGGCGCTTGACGGGCGTTGGTCGACTCGATTAAGATTTACGTATCGGGCCGCGAAATGAATGACCACCCCAACAAACACATTCGAGCGGCCGTCGATTACGCGTTGCAGTCCGGATGGAGGCTTTGAAAGGGCGGGCCGCGGGCGGATATTTGGGGACGGCTATTCTGTCCAAAAGGCGACAGATCCGGGTGTCAAGTGTCGGTCTACTCCACGCCGCGCGTGCCCGAGCACCATGCAGACTATATTCGGCACGAGGTCGATCGTTGCCCGCATTGATGCCGAGAAGGAGTGACACATGCGATTTTACCAATTTGACGTTGTACTGGCAGGCCTATCCGAAATCAGCGACGAGCTTGCCGATGCGCTCTTTAGTGCGGGCTGCGACGACGGTACGGCGTGTTCATCTGAGGGAGTCGCATGGATCGGATTCACACGGGAAGCGGAATCACTGGAGTCTGCCATCCGCTCGGCCGTGGCCGACATCCAAAAAGCGAATTGCACTGTAACGCGAGTTCAAATCGAATCGGACTCGCCGCTACTGCAGCCGAGCTAGCCGACCGCTCGATTTTCGTCCGCGGCAATCACGAGGTCATTCGCGTATCATTGGCCAAGTAGGTCCATCTTGCCGAGATGGACGATTGCGGTTGGCGATTCGCAAAAAGGGAAGAAGTGCTGCATTCTCCGCTTGGCGTTCGAACGGCAAGCGGCTATTCTAACGGCTATGAGCGGTCTCACGCGCAAAGGTCCCCGGTTTCAATTCAGTCTGCGAGCGCTTTTCGTGCTCGTCACAGTCTGTGCCGTTGCGTGCAGTTGGCTTGCGGTGAGGCTGCTACAATTAGAGCGACAACGCCAAGCCATTGCGGCCGTCGAGAAGTCAGGCGGATACGTTTTCTATGATTATCAGATCAGTCGATACGTTCTCATCGACTCGCCGGACTGGGAGAATCCGCCACCAGGGCCGAAGTGGTTGCGGGATTTGCTCGGCGACGATTTCTTTGCCAGGGTAGTTGTGGCGCAGTCGATTCGTGGCGAAGTGACCGATTCCGACCTGGAGCCGATCAAGCAACTGTCCGACCTCCGAATGCTGGAAATCGGCGATACCGGCGTCACCGATGATGCGGTCGGCATTCTCAAAGGGCTGACGAAACTTGAATACTTGGGCATCGGCGGCACCAAAATCACGGAAAGCAGCGAAAGAGCACTTCAACAGGTTCTTCCAAAGTGCCAGATTAGCCGTGACCGGCCCTATCATCCAGGCAGTACCAGAAATAGCAGTGCAGACTATCGCAAGTGATTTCAACGAGTATCAACCAATTCTAGTTATCACTAACTCCTCTATTCGCGGAATCGCGTGCGGCGGCTAAACGTAGCGCGGCAAGAAAACCCAGTGGCGCGCAAATCTGGAAATGCGGCTCGTATCCCGCAGACAACTCTAGCAATTCGTGGTCATAACTTACCAAGTGCGACGCCAGACCGTTCCACGCGCACAAAAGAAAAGCAATGTCATCGGCATCTTCGGGATACCGGGGCAAGTGAAAGAACTTGATTTCGACGGCCTCGCCCAATGCCGAGATTAGCGCAATGAAGGCAACCGCGTCGGCGCGGTCCGTCGCCAATTTAGTCAACTTCTCCGCATACTCGTGCAGCGTGTCCAGCGAATACAGCAGCGTGTATTCGTCCGCTTGCCAGCGGTCGATGAGTTCCCGATTCGGGCTGTCAGGCCGCGCCGAGCGCTGCGCGGCGATGAGCACATTGCTGTCCAACACGGCACGGAAGCTCGATGGGCTACCGGCCATTCGACAGCCTATCGGTCAGTGCTCGCAACCGAGCAAAAAGGGTGTTGCGATCCGCGCCAGCAGCCGAAAGGGCTGCGCTTTGGCGAAGCCCCTCTTCGACTATCGCGACGGCCTCCGCATTCCCGCGCCGCTTCCGCCATTGTTCGAGCGCAAACTGCTCATCGATGAAGCGCTCGAGGCGCGCAGAGAAATCGGGGATTTGCATGGCCTTCGCTTCGGCTTCGACACTAACACTGATGGGCATGGAGTTTTCCCTTTGGTTGGGATCCGCTACAATTCTACCTTAACTGCCGGCGCTTTCCAAGGTTTAGGTCGATGTCTCTCGGTAGCCAATGAAAAAGCCGCCGATAGTGAGCGGGCCATATCGCCCTGTCCTTGATCCGATCCGCGGAGAATGAAAAAGTGAACGAGCCATCCGAAGCAGTTGAAATCCACCTCCGCATTCCCGGCAAGTGGTCCAGTCCGCGCGAACTTATTGAGCGGCTGCCGGCCGGCTGCCGCTTTACGCCGGAAACGCTTGTGCTGCCGGACGGCAAGGAAGTCGAATTCGGCGCGATGGAGTCCGACGACCAGTTCGCCGAAATCTTCCGCACCTCCTGCCGCGGTCAGGCGACGGACGACGAGCTGGCGGCCGTGGATAGCTACACGGTGAATGTCGTCTTGAGCGGGCCGGGAGGATCAATTGAAGCTGCCCGTACGATGATTCAGGCCGGGGCGGCCGTAGTGCGCACGCGGGGCGCGGGCGTGTTCATCGACAACAGCGCCCTCTCCCACGGCGGATCGGCCTGGCTGGAGATGGCCGAGGACGGCGGCCCCGACGCTTTGAGCTTCGCCTTCGTCGCCATTATCCAGGGCACGGCCGACGTCCGCACGATGGGCATGCACGTGCTTGGCCTGCGCGACCTCGCCATGAAGCGCGCCGACGCCGACGCCGACGACCGGGCCATCATAGAGATGATCCGTTATCTGGCCCGCGGTGACAAACCGGTTGACGACGGCCACGTCATCGCCGACCTCGGCGGCCCGCGCTTTCAGGTCTTCGCGGAAGAAAACGCCGAGATTCCGGCCGAAAGCCCGTTGCACAATCCGTTCGGGCGGCTGCGGCTGGTGAGCGTGAAGGACATCGCGGAGGCGAATTAGCCATGTTGCACGCGGCACTTTCACTTTTGCGGCTGGCCCGGCGGAGCGCCGTTCTGCTGTTCGTAAGTGACCGATCGAACTAGCGTCAGCGGGTATCTATCCACGCGCTTGCTGGCCGCGTCGCGGGCCTCGAGGACGAGGTGGAACTCTTCCTTGTCGCTGAGCGGATCGGTCACCAGAAGCGCCTTCCGCGCGTCTCCTTCGGCTTGGTTTTTCACCCAGTTTTCCTTGGGGGCCGCGCCTTCTTCGTAGACTCGATACTCCAGCTCGCCCTCGCCCGCCGCGGCCAGCACGTCGATCGAAACCCTCTTGTCGCCGCGGTTATACGACGAACGAACGCTCTGGAACCGTTGGCCGGCGACGGAGACACGGGCAAGGACTTCCTTTCCGCGGTAAACGGCGTGAAGTTGCGTCTGGCCCTGCGATTTGGCGACAAACTGCCCCGGCGCCGCTGGATCAGCGCCGATGACGTTCGGGTCAAGACTTTCAATTCGTGCCGGCACCGCGACCGGCTCGCCGCCGACAGGTTGGGCCATAACCGCCGGTGTCAGCTTTTGCCCAACCTGCATGTTGTTTTCCGGCGGAACGAGCGCGATCGTGTCTGGCGCCGTGACGTGTACGCTCATCGTCGCGGAAGGGCCGTTCTCCGCGGTGACGGACACCGTCGTATCGCCCACCGAGCGGCCGGTAATCTTGTCGCCGTCGGCGGTGACGATGCCCTGATTGTCCGCCGCGGTGATTCTCACTTTCACCGGAATATGCGGCCGGCCATCGCCCGGATCGACCTCCGCGCCGGCGATGACCGCCGTCTCGCCGGACCAAAGCGCGATCGCGCTGGGATTGAGCAGCAGCGCGCCGGCAATCTTGCCCGCCGGGGCATCGCCATTGATTTCGATCTGCATCTCGGCCGTCATGCCGTCCAGCGTGGCGACCGCTTTCGTCTGACCCGGAGCGACGGGCGAAATCTTCCAGCCGCCGTCAACCTTGTCCATCTTGGCGATCGCCGAATTCGGCTGCGCGGCGATCTGCACGCTCGGATCGTTGCTCACGTCGTCGAAGCCGCCGTTTTCGTAGCGGCGATGGAGCTGAGCAGTCTGCGGAAGCGCCTGCACGCCCTTTTCGAACAGTGGAGGCTCCCACTGCAGGGCAACTGCCTTACCGGCAGGTCTGATTCCGCTGATGTAGCCGCCGCCGATATGAATTATGCGCCCGCCTGGCCCGTAGACAACGCCGCCGTCGCCTATGACGTCGACTCGTCCCGCCGGCAGTTCGCCGGGCGGGGCGGTGGTAACGTCCAGCACCGCCTCGGCTTTTTCTCCGCCGAGCGTTGCAATGACTTTGGTTTGTCCTGGCCCCCGGCTGATGACGGTCGTACCGGAGGCCACTTCGGCCACGGCGGGGTCAGTGACGTTCAATTGAACGCCGTCGCGATCGCTGAGGATGACGCGATTGCCGCCGCGAACGGCCGAAACCTCGTAGGTCTTCCCCTGGTTGGTGTTAATGGTGAACTTCTCAGGATCAATTCGCAACCCGGTGATCGTGTTCTCCGTTACCTTGACGGGCACTTCGAGCTTGAGCTTGTCGCGCCAGGCGACGTCGATCGTGTCCTCGCCGACGGCTTTGCCGCGAACGGTATCGCCATAAACGTCCACGACTTCGGTCTTGCGCGGAGCGGCTTTGAGATCGGGCTGCGGGAAAAGCTCTTTCACGCCCGAACGGTCCGCGCGGCCGAAGATCCGCAGCGCTTTCACGTCACCCGCGACCATGTCTTCCCTGACCGGATCGGCCGTCAATTCCTTGATTTCTTCGGCCGTCACTTCCAACGGGACTGACAGCGTGGGCATGCCCGCGATGCTGACCACGATGTTCGTCTTGCCCGGCTTCAAGGCGCGGACCCGCGCAATGCCTTGGTCGACGGCGGCGACCGAGGGATCGTCGGCCTTGTAAAGCGCAATGCCGGTCTGGTCGATCTTGTCGCCGCTGGGCGTTTCCACATAGACCGACAAGCGATCGGACTGTCCCGGGGCCAAAAAAGCGCGCCTGGTTCCACGACCAATTTGCCTGCCAGTACGGCAGGCGGCCCCACTTTCACGACCGCATGAGTCAGCTTGTCGCCCAAGATGATGCCCAGAGTCACTTGGCCCATGTTCGTAGCCGTAAGCGTGTGCGTTTGCGGATCGTAGGCAACTACGCCAGGGCTATCCGGCACTACGTTTACTTGCTGGCTGACATCCAAGTTTCCTCGCATTACCTGCACTTCACTACCCAGTTGCAGGCGCTGTCCTTCGTACATTGGGATAATGCCCGGCACGACGCGGAGATCGTCGGCAATCGTGTTGGAAACGGTTACCCGGGCCGGAGCGGAGGACAGCCCTTTCCGCTCCACCGTAATCTGCGTCTCGCCGAGGTTTGAGGCGACGACTGAATTGCCGCCGATCCGCGCCACATCGGGATTTGACGACTTCCAGGTAAGGTTCCCCAGCGCCGTGATGTCGCCGACCGACTGGCCATTCTTGTAGCCGATTGTACGGAGGTCATAACTCTCGCCGGGTCGCAGCGCCGCACTGCCCGGCTCGATGGCGATGCGGTCGATATCGACATCGGCCGATACTTCCACGTCCAGCGGTTCCTTGGAAACTATGCCCTGGAACTCTGCGCTAACCTTCGTCTTGCCGGGCCGCAGACCGATGAGCTTGCCGTGGTCGGCCGTCAGAGGCGCGGCGGCGGGCGGCTCGGCCGTGGTTAAGATCGCCTTGTTGGTCACAAACCGCGTGTAACCGTCCGGGTAATGGACCTCAACCTTGAAATCGGTGAAGGTGGCCCCCGCCGGGAAGCGCACCGCCTGGACGTCGTTCGCCCCTTGCTGGCTGAAGATCTTGACCCAATCGGGTTTCTGCGGCGGGTTGTCGTCAAGAGCGAATTCGCCCGGCCGATAGGTCGTCGTGTGCCAGAGGACGTTGCGTCCGCCGACCTCGGCGCGTAGAAACTGCGTGTAGCCGGGCTGTTTGGCGGTCAGGACCGGGGCTTCCCACTTGACGTAATCGTTTTCAAAATCGGCCGGCCACTGAACGTCGCTGGCTTTTCGGTCATCGTTCCTCGCTTTCACACTAATCGAATAACGTTGCGACTGGCCGACTTGCAGGTACTTTCCGTCTGCCTCGCGTTCGACCGTTAACTCGGCAACGTCGGGAGTGGGTATCGCAGGGTGGAACTCCAAAGCAACTGACGCTGTCGCATCGCCCAGCTTTGCGTCAACACTCGCCTTGCCCTGGAAATCGGGCGGAAGCGTGACTGTCGGACGCAAGCCCTCTGTCGGCGGCGTCCAAATCACCGTATCGGGCACCGTCCAAGTCACTGCATCGGGGCGTATTTCCTTCCAGTCGCCCGTATCGCCGACCTGTTGTTCTACCGCTAGGGCCCAAGTTTCCCCGTCCGCCGGCGACGACGATGACCAGGGGACCACACGCAGCTTGGTCGCCGCCGCCGCAACCACCTCGACCTTGGCATTGGCCGCGGCGAGGACGGGCATCTTGCCGCTTATTTGGAACGGCGGCGCCGCATTCAGGCCGGTTAGCACAGGCGGATTGAGCCGCACGGCGTCGGGCTGGGCAATGTAGTAGGCTACGTTCGGTCCGAGCACGGCCGCCCGCGCGTTTTCCTTCTTGCCACCGTTGCCCTTGCCGTCGTCCAACTCGGCCTCCAGCATCAGCCGCAAGTCAGCCTTCTGGTTCACGGGCACGGTGACGCTGGGCGGATCGAAGACCAGTCGCGCCTTGGCCGGGTCGCAAACCTGGAATTCCAGCGTGGCCGGCGCCTTGGCGGCGATGTGACTGCCCGTGACGAGCGAGCGGCCGGGCGTCACCGCGGCGAACAAGCCGGGCCTGCCGGCGAACTGCAGCACTTTGTCGTTCGCGCTTTGGAACTTTACCAGCGAAGGAATCAGCTCTACGTCGCCGCGCGGACTACTCGCGGTGAGCACCACCCGGCCGCGTTCGCCAGCGATGCGCAGCGTGCGATCGACGTCGATCGCCAGCTTGACCCCGGGATCGAGATCGACGCTCTTGAACGCCACATGGTTCGATTCCTGTCCTTCATACTTGGCAAAGACGGTTAACGGCCCTGCCCCGGTCTTCGTCGCGCCAACCGCCCCGACGACCTCGCTGTCACCGTAGAGATCAAGACCGGGCACGGGCTTTTCGCTGCTCCACTTCAACCGCTCCGAGGGAACTTGCACGCGACGGCCGTCGCCATACGTGGCAAACGCTTGCAGCCGCATCATCTGGCCCAGCGGCAGATCAATCGGACCGGCGGGAGAAAGTTCCAGGCTGACCAGCTCGTTTGGGTTGGGAGACGGAGTCGCGGTGACGCTTACTTCGGCCGTGCGGCCGTGATAGCGGAATTGAATGTCGGTCGTGCCTTCGCCCGTCAAGCGAATGACTCCGCCCGCACGGTCGAACTTCGCCACTTGAGGGTCGAACGTCCTGCCGGTTGCCTCTCGCGTGACGTCTTTAGATCGGAACCAGGCTCTTTGCACGATAGCGCAATCGAGCTTGCTGCCGACAGTGCCCTCGAGGTGCTTGGGCGTGGCAATCAGCCGCGGCCGTATCGTCCACAAGCCCAAACCCAAAAGCAGCAACAAGAGCAAGAGTGCCAAGGCCGCGATTTTCCGCTTATC
This sequence comes from uncultured Planctomycetia bacterium, assembly GCA_963780045.1. Classification (GTDB taxonomy): domain Bacteria; phylum Planctomycetota; class Planctomycetia; order Pirellulales; family Thermoguttaceae; genus JANXQG01. The sequence continues at coordinate 2,467,582 of CAVZZZ010000001.1, forward strand.
CTTTTTCTTTCGCGGCACGATCGTGCCGGTGCATGCCGGGCAACGGGGGCTCTTTCCCGGCCGGCGGACAAACAACAGGTTGCAGTCAGGGTCGGTGCAGATCACCGCCGGGCCCGGCTCGCGATCCAGGCGTTCGTAGCCCCAGCACCAGACCAGCCGCCAGTTACCCAGCACGTCTTTGTACTTGAAGAAGTAGCTGTCGTGGTCGTTGCGGGCGGGGTTATCGACGACATCTTGAAACGACCGCATGAGAACCTTGCGGAGCGTCCGTTCCGTGCTCGTTTCCCCGCGCGATTTCTCCATCCGCTGCCGCAGCCTGGCCAAATCATCGCGAAGCGCGCCTGAAGATCGCTGCACGAGGCCGGCTGGCAGTAGACTTCTTCCAGCCGTCCGCCTTGGTCGTCGCGGACGTAGAACCCGGCCAGGTCGCCATCCCAATCCGGCTCGGCAACCATGCCGCCCAACCAGCGGAATATGATCCGCGCGTTGGCCCCGGAGCGGTCCAGCATCGGCACGCCCGGCTCGACGGCAATCGGCCGATAGTCGCGGGCCTCTTCCGAGAGATCAACGCGAACGAAACAAGTAGCCATGTTCAGTTATCCGTTTTCAGTATCCAGCTTTCAGCGTTCGGCGCCAGCATCCCGCTGAAAACTGAACAATGAAAACTGCCACCTTTAGCATAAGGTCTGGCGAGTATCGCCGCAACTCGATTTGTTCCGTTAAAGGGTTGCAAGGCATTGGGCACTCCGCCATATTCTCAATCGGACCTTCCCGGCATTTTTATTCGCGCCAAAGTAGCAGGCACGCTCCGCGTGCCGTCCGCCAAAACCCACGTGCGTCCGCCAAAATCCGCCTGCCGTCCGCCAAAATAAGCTCGTGCAGATTCCTTCTAAACTGGTTGGCGGCGACGAAGTTCGCGTCGTGGCGTTGTCGCCTTCGCTTGGCGGCGCAATCCGCCGCGACGGCTTCACGCAACAGGACGTCGAATTTGCCGTAGGCACGTTGCAATCACTGGGGCTGCGCGTCAGCTTCGGACGCCACGCATACGAATGCAACTCGCATCTCACCGCCTCGCCCCAACACCGGCTGGAAGACTTCAGCGAGGCCCTCGCGACTCCTTCCGTGAAGGCAATCCTCGCCGTGACCGGCGGGGTGGGGGCGATCCAGGTGCTGCACGGAGTGGACTATGACTTGGTCGCTACGCATCCCAAGATTATCTGCGGCTACTCCGACATTACCTTTCTGTGCAACGCGATCTGCGCGCGTGCCGGCATCGTCACCTACTACGGGCCGAACTTCACCAGCTTCATGATGCGCAAGGGCCTTGAATACACCATTCGGAGCTTTCGGGCCTGCCTTTTTGAAAACGGTTCTCTTGAGATTCACCCGGCGGAAACGTGGAGCGACGATGAGTGGCATAACGACCAGGAGAACCGCACGTTCCATGAAAGCGAGGGCTTCTGGCCGATCCAACAAGGAGAGGCAGAGGGCATGATAATCGGCGGGAATTGCTGGTGCCTGAATATGCTTCAAGGCACGGCTTACTTTCCCCCGCTGGACGAAGCGATCTTGTTTCTGGAGAACGCCGCCCAGGGCAAGGCGACCCTGATGGCATTGGATAGCGGCCTGCTCGCACTCGCCTTTCAGCCGGGCTTCTCCGGCGTTCGCGGGATTGTCCTCGGGGGATTCGACCGTAGCGGAGGAGTAACTCGCGAAGGCTTGACGGAGCTTATCGGCTCGATTCCTGCGGCAGCGCACCTGCCAGTGATCGCCAACTGCGACTTCGGGCACACGACGCCCGTTTTCACCGTGCCGATTGGCGGGCGGTGTGCGATGCGCGCAAATGCGAGCGGCGCATCCATTACCTTCGACGTCCACTAATGGATACACGCGGCAGCCGATCGGTGCTTTCAGGCGCAAGTGTGGTCAGGGCTGATTTCTGCGCAGGGCCTATCGGGCCGTTCCGGGAAATCAATTCTGGCGGCTCTCCCGTCTGTGACTGTGAATTCTAGGCGCGGCCCCCTCTTTATTCCCTCATTACCAGTTGAAACTCCATTCAACTTAGGGCACGCTAATTGGGGTAATAGGAAATCAAACACGGACGATTTTACAAGGGACCCGTTCTGGTCTCCGATCAGCAGCGGCGTTCCGGCTAATTGCATTGTTGCGACCGAGGGCTCAAGATGTGGCGCCGTTCTGCTCATTTGATGGCTTTGTTTGGGTTGGCGGTATTTCCAGGGAACAACTACTTGGCGGCGAATTCACTGGGATCGTTCTACGGAACAAGTAATCTGACGCTATATCAGGTTGATCCTGCCACGGGGAACGAGCTTGACCAACAATCGCTTGGTTCGCCGGTCGTGTTGGCCCTGACATCTAATTCGAGTTCCGGGTTTCTGACTGGAACAATTGGCGTGGCGCTGTACCAGATCGATCCCAGCACGGGCAACGAGACCGGTGAGACTGCTATTACCGGCGCGGCGGTCTTGTCAACTCTCGCCTTTGACAGTGCGAATGCCCACCAGAACTACGGCTGCGAGTTTCCTGGCCAGATTTTGAAACTATACACCCTCGTTCCCCTGCGGTTGCGTCGCTTTCCTAATAAGCGTAGAATGAGCCCATGGAAACAATCAGCCAGTGGAAATACCTGGTTTGCAAACCCAGATCGAACTACCAGCAGCTCTTTATCAAAGATCACTGGGTTGCGGCACGCACGATATACGGCCAGGCCGTGGGTGAAGGCGCGCGAACTCCGGACCAATTGGCCGCGGATTATCGATTGCCTTTGGAAGCGGTACTCGAGGCGATTGCCTATTCCCAATCGAGCCCCAAAGAGATTCGAGAGGATTGGCAGCGGGAGCAAACGCTGATCGACGCCGTCGGCCCAGGCGCGCCGGTAGCTTTCTTCTCGCCCGATTCGGCGGCCTCGGTGGCGCCGAGCGCGGAATGAGCGCCGATGCGACTCTATCTTGACGACGATTCTGCCGAAGCGCACTTGGTCGCCCTCCTACCGCAAGCGGGTCACGATGTGCAGATTCCCGCCGATGTCGGCATGGCGGGTCAAATCGACTCCAATCACCTCGCAAATGCGGTACGCGATGATCGCGCGGTGTTGTCTCGCAATCATGCCGACTTCAAAAGCTTGCATGATTTGATCGTCGCCGTACATGGCCATTATCCCGGCCTCTTGATCGTGCGTCGCGACAACGACCCCACCCGCGATCTCAAGCCCGCCGGAATTGTGCGTGCCGTCCGCAATATGCTGTCGGCAGGCGTCCCGATCCGAGATCAACTCCAGATACTGAATCACTGGCGCTGATCCGTTGCCCACGATTCCCTCGGCGGCGTGACCGGCGCGTCAGCTCGAGGCTGCCTGCATTGGGGAGTCGGGTTCAGCGCGGGCCGGGACCAGCGGCCTCGATAGCGATCGCATATTGGACGATTGTTGCGCCCACGCTAGAATGAAGCAGCGATTGACGACCAATGAGGGAGAAGTTGCTTATGAAACCCGCAAGAATAGTCCACCGGCCCGGCGGACCGACGATCGAAGGCACCAGGATCTCCGTGTACACGATTCTCGAACATCTTCGCGCGGGAGACGGTCGAGATTCGATCGCCGCGGAATTGCTCCTCTCGTCGGCACAGGTGCAGGCCGCGATGGATTACATCCGCGAGCATGAACAGGAGGTCAATGCCGAGTACGAGCGGATCATGGAGAGAATCCGCAAGGGGAATTCCCCAGAGGTCATTGCGAAGCTTGAGGCCAGCCGGCAGAAGCTCCAGGAGTTGCTTGCCAATCCCCAGAAGCGAACTGCGTGGCGTGCCGCGCTCGAAGCATCGAAAGGTGACGCGCTGCATGCGGCGGATAGTCTCTGATAACGATGTCCGGGGGTATGTCGCTCGGTTGGTGCGAATCTGCGAGTCGGACACGTGGCGCGAGTTTTCGCGCAGACCTCGATTGCGTCGTTTACACGTTCGGCGACCTCGAACTTTCCGCCGACTCAAGCGATGCGGAGGTCTGGCGTGCATGTCAGGCCGGCGAAGCCGTTTTGATCACCGCCAATCGGCACGCCGACGAGGAAGACTCGCTCGAGGCGACGATTCGCCGGTCTAATAACCCAACCTGCTTGCCAGTTCTAACGCTGTCGGACCCGCGCCGAATTCGTCGCGATCGCGAATATGCGGAACTGGTGGCGGAGCGACTCCTTGAAATCTTGATCGACATCGATCTAAAGCGCGGGACGGGTCGACTGTACCTGCCATAGTTCCGGCGCTCGCGAATAGCCGGAAGCCGCATACGGATGGCGCTACCGCAGTTCGCCGGTTCCTCAGCCATCCATCGCGGTGATGTCCACCGGCGCCAGTCCGACGGTCTGACCGCCGTGGCCTGGACCCCCGTGCCCTGATAAATAACTCGTCGTGGCAGCCGTCAGGCAATAGCCCTTCGCCGCTGTCCCCACAACACAAGGATCAAAGTGGCAACGATCACCGCCCCGACGCTTATGAAGCCGACCGTTACAACGCCTTGCCCGCCTCCTAGAATTTACCGAGAGGCCAGCCATGCCCAAGCCTGCGACACTCAACCGTTTTCCGCTCTTCGGCCTTTTCGCCCATCAGGCCACCAAGCGCATAGGTTATGCTGAGAATGACGCACGAGTGCTCGGCTATACGACGTCCCTGCCGTATGCCTTTTTCAAGGCCAAGGCCCATGCGAAGAACGAGACGGCGGAAAAGAAGAAGACCTTAGGAAACCACGTGGTTTGCCATGAACGATCAGGACAAAAGTAAGCAAGAACTAATCGAAGAGCTGGTGGAAATAAGGCGACAGGAGGCGCAATGGCGTTCGCTCTTCGCCACCATGCCCGGCTTTGTAGCCCTCGTTGACCGTGCCGGGACGATTCAGTACCTCAATCATACCGCTCCGGGCTATTGTCTGGAGGACACACTCGGCAAAAACGCCTGTGACTTCATCGAACCTGGCTGCCGGGAAGTCGCGAGAAAATGCATAGAACGGGTTTTCGATACGGGGCAGGCCGAGTTCTACGAAGCCGTTGCCGCGGGTTCCCACGACAGCATTTCGTCGTATGAAACCTTCTTGTTCCCCGTCAAGGAGGGCGATCAAGTCGTTGCCGTGCGGCTCGTTTCGAACGACGTCACGCAACGCAAGCGGGCCGAGGAAGCGCTTGTCGAGGCTCAGGAGGTTGCTCGACTCGGTTTCTATGTCCTTGATATTGCCGCAGGCCGATGGACAAGCTCGCCGGTTCTCGACCGGGTTTTTGGCATTCCCGCCGATTATGAAAAGACGATTGACGGATGGGCACATCTGGTGCATCCCGATGAACGCCAGGAAATACTGGACCACTTGTTCAAGGAAGTCGTAAGAGAGAAAAAACCGTGTGATCGCGAGTATCGAATCGTTCGCTACGGCGACAAACAGGTGCGGTGGATTCACGGGCTTGGTCGATTGCAATTCAATTCAGCCGGGAAGCCTGTCGCCCTGCTTGGCACGATTCAGGACATCACCGAGCGAAAGCTGACGGAAGAGGCGTTGCAGAAGGCGCATTGCGACTTGGAGCAGCGGGTCAAGGATCGTACTGCGGAACTGGCGACGGCAAACGAAAGGCTCGACATCTTCCGAAGGTTTGCCGAATACGCCGAAGACGGCTTCGGCATGTCCGATTTTGATGGCCGTATTGTCTATGCAAATCCGACGCTTTGCCGTTTGTGTGGCGAGAAGCCCGAAGAGATCATCGGCAAACCCGTATTCACGTACTTTCCCGAGGAATACAAGCAACGCCGAAGGGATGAATTGATTCCTGCCCTACTGCGGGAAGGACATTTGCACATTGAACATGCACTCTTACCACGCCACGGGAAACGAATTCAGGTCTTGCAGAGCACGTTCCTGATTCGAGACAAGAACGAAAATCCTTTTCGGATTGCCGTTGTAATAAACGACATTACGGACCGGAAAGAGGCCGAGCAAAAAAGGCTTCAGGCCCAAGAATGGCTGAAGGAAAGTGAAACTCGTTACCGTGAACTCATCGATAACCAGGGCGAGGGCCTTGCAATTGTCGATCCCCAGGAATGTTTCACTTTCGCCAATCCAGCAGCGGAGCATATCTTTGGCGTAGCACGGGGCAGTCTGGTCGGTCGCTCGTTAAGGGATTTTACCACCCAAGACCAGTTTGCCCAGGTGCTTGAGCAGACGATGAAACGCCAGGCAGGAGAGCAAAGCACGTACGAGTTGGAAATCGTTCGCCCGAGTGGAGAGACTCGCCATCTACTGGTCAACGGCGTGCCTAGAATCGATCGAGCAGGCAAGGTCGTGGAGACTTTTGGCCTGTTCTTCGACATAACGGATCGGAAACAGGCCGAAGAGGCATTGGCGATCGAACACCGCAACCTCAAGCACCTTTTGCACGCCAGCGATCACGAACGGCAACTCATCGCCTACGAAATTCATGACGGGCTGGCTCAGGAGTTGGCCGGAGCGATCATGCAGTTCGAGGCATTCGACCATCTAAAGGGAACTAGGCCGAAGCAAGCAGCGGACGCCTATCAGGCCGCCATGACAATGCTTCGCCAGGGCCACGGCGAAGCCCGCCGTCTGATTGCCGGTGTCAGGCCGCCAATTCTGGACGAGGAAGGCATTGTGGCTGCTGTCGGTCACCTTGTGAACGAACAAATCCGCCTCCGGGGACCAAAGATCGAGTATCTCAGTAGAGTTGAGTTTGACCGTCTGGACCCAACCTTGGAAAACGCTATTTACCGGATTGCCCAGGAAGCCTTGACGAATGCCTGCCAACACAGCAAGAGCAAGCAGGTGTCGGTCGGCCTCACACAGCGGGAGGATCGACTTCGCATTGAGATTCGTGATTGGGGTGTAGGATTTGACGGCAAGGACGTATTGAAGAACCATTTCGGGCTGGAAGGCATTCGACAACGGGCACGACTTCTAGGCGGAAAGTGCAGGATCAAGAGTGCGGCCGGCAAGGGCACCCATATTCTGGTCGAGTTGCCGGTGGTGCCGAGGGACGAAGAGGCGTGAGGCGGGGCCTCCGTCGGCAAAACGAATTCGCCATCTGAGATCGGACAACTTGCTAGGTCTATTGCGCCGGCGACGGCTTCGATTTGTAGTTGCGGACGGCGGCAAGCCCCGTCGCTGGATCGGCCATGCTGCTTGCTACGGTTTTTGGAAGGAGCAAGTCAAGCCGCACTTGGTCTCGACCGATGCGATTTCGCGCGAAGACTATCCTGGAGGCCGCGGCTTTCCGGCGCGACGGCCCGCTGGTGCGTCTTGGAATCCGGTCATGACTTGGTAGAATTGTTGTCGAATCATAGAGAAAACGGCAGTTTCGCCCCGGTAGCTCAGGGGATAGAGCGACGGTTTCCTAAGCCTTAATGGCCTTCTCGCAGAAACCCCGAAAAACGCGGAAAACGCCGAGAAAACCGGGGTTTTTCGATCTTTACCGCAAGCGCCGAAACGTCTCAAGATGTACCGAAATGCGGCCGTTCGGTAGTAATTCCTACCGCCCATTTGACGGTTGAAACGGCTTGCCGATCAAGCCGGAAAGGGCAACGGTTCCTTGGACCTTTGCCCTACGTCGAACGTGCCCACCAATGCCCCCACAACGCGCCACAATCGACGCGCCGGGGCCGGGTCCACTTGGGGCACGTTCGGCCGTGCCGTCGCCCTACAACGCAATGAGTTTCCGCAACGCGGCGGCTACCTCTGGCGGGAACAACGGCTTGATGCCCGGTCGGTAGAAGTGGCGGACGTGCGCGCGGGTCCGCGCACCCAATTGCTATCCGTGAGTTGACCGATTGCGTTGAACTTTTCCAAGTCCCGGTTGATGGTCCGCTCAACGACGTGGTGCCCGTAGGCGAACGCACCTTTGTGGACGCCCCGGCTTAGGTCTTGCTGGCCGTTGACTAGCTCGCGGTCCAGGTCGAGCCACCGCGCCAATACAGCTTGGGCCGATTTCTTGTTGTCATAGGCAAAGCCAGATTTCCGTTTCACCATATATGACATTGTGTGTCATACAGCTATGTTTGTCCAGGAGGGCGGGCTTGAATTTGCGTCAGCGTTTTCTACAATTAACGAATTACCAGCCCCTTTTGTGAAAGGATTAAACCAATGTCCAATACCTTGCAACGTGTCATAAGCTGCGAACAGCAACTCGACGATCTTAAAGTGGATCGGAAGAAGGCCGAAACGCTTCATTGATTCGGCAGAGTCAGCGCTGGTCAACAGCCATTGAATAGACCTTCGGCGCGTATCGAACATCTACACTCGGCAACGGGCGAAGGCCCTGGCGCTGTGCGCGTGCGTGCTCGTCCCACCCTTCGCGTATGACTGAACACAAGTAGGCTATCTGCGCTTCGGTGGGCTTAAACATCCCGCGCTCAAGGTCATCGGGATGGTTCGCCCTCTGCCGCCGGCGGGCGACGTGGTAGCAGTCCGTGGAGCAATAGCGCCGTCGTTGCCTAATGGCTTGGCGGCGCAATTGCTTGCCGCATATCGGGCAATGCCGCTCCATCTCCTTTTCCTGAAAAGAAAGCTACGAGAAAGCGGGGTCAGCGCCGCGAGCGTCAAACCTATCCGAAAGACACTCGCGGCGCTGGGGGCATGGCCCGGCATACGGGTGGACCATGCCGGCCCGGTGCGCCAGGAGAGAACTCACCGGCCCCGTTGCCTCTTGTTATCAGCGACTGCCGCGAAGGGCTGCCAGCAGTCGCGGGCTTGCGCCCTTGGCGATTTCTTCCAGCCCTCCCCCGATTTGGCCGATGATGTCGCCGCCCTTCAAACGTATCGGCTTCGTCGCGCAAATGTCGCGGCCGTCCGGCGCTCGTTGGTATCCGTCCAGCAACCCTTGCGGTTCATCGCCAAACTCGTCATACACGCGATTCGCCTGACGACCCTGCTCGGCTGCGCGGCGGGCGGAATCGTTGCCGCCCTGGTCGTTCGCATCGCTGAACGCATAGGGTAAGACGCTGCCCATTGCTTGACGATCCGAGACTCCACCGGGGCGCGTGCCCGTGACGCCCGTTCGCTCAGCGAAGCCCAAGTCAGCGCGTGCCCCTCGATCCGGTTGGAAGGAACCGTCGATCGTCTTGCCGAAATTTTCACTCTTTCCGCGAAGCTGCTTGCGCCACGGGTTGCTGTCGTCATCGTTCGGCTGTTCGCCGTCGATAAGCCGGGAGAGGGCATCCGCGCCGGAGAACCTCCGGGCATTGGTTGCCAGTTGTTGACGGCGCTCGTTGACGATGAAGTCCATAATTCCGTCCGGTGCCCCGGCCGCTTGATCGGCGAACCCTTCGCCTTGGCAGCCGCAATTCAACGTGAGACTGCTGCGAGCGCGGTAGTTGCTGGTCATGCTCTTGCCGTTCTTTTGCCGGCCGAGAATCCGGCCTAGCGCGGCACTGCGTCCAAGGTGGTAGTCGGCCGCTTCCGCATGGCTTGCCGCATTGTCAGGGTCATCCTCATCGACGCTCAATTCGTGGTGGCCTTTTGCCGCCAAGTTGTTGGCGCGGAAGGCTTGCTCGATGTCGTCAAGGTTGCCCGTTTCGTGGGCCGTCGCGTCCGCCGTGTCAGCGGTTTGGCTGAACCCACGGGCCAGGGCTACGTCACGGCTACGGCCGTCCCCGGCCGTGCAGCCGGGGGAATTCAAAATGAAAATCTCATTACGCATAGTACACGTTCCTTTCGATTGTGGCCCTACGCTGCCGGTTAATGATGGTTACAAACGGTTGTTAATAGTTACACACTCACACCAGTTCGATTTGCCGGAGAAGGTCGGCACTCTGCTTGTGCGCCTCTTGCTCCCGTTGCCGCAACCACTGGCGATGGGCCTCCGCCTTGCCGGCGGCAGTCTCTCCGTAGCGCTCCCTGGCTACCACCAGTTCCCGGCGCGCGACGATTACCCTATCCCGCAAGAATTCCAATTCGCGCACGCAATCGGGGTGCGGGGGCTGCGCGCACGCTGGCGATCTTGCCGCCAAAGCTGCCTGGTCGTGCAGAACCTTGCGGGTCTCGCCGTATTCCAGCGCGTATTGATCGAGCCTCAGCTCGCAATACTTGAGGAAGTGGGCAATCGCCGCATCGCTGTTGCGGTCGTCGAATTCGGCCCACCGCTGCTGCCGTCCTCCCACCAGCCATAGGGATACATTAGCTTGTCCGAAGCCTTTGACGGGCGGAAGCCCTCGGCCGGGTTGCCTTGCGAGTCGGTTTGGTCCGCAAGGAAGTCTTGGTAAGTCCTGACTACTACTGGCATCTGTCGTTACCTTTCTTGTCTAGGGTCATTGTACACGATCCGGTTGCAAATTACAACCGGCCGAATCGTTTCATAGCTTTGATGAAGGGGGCGCGGTGCCCCTCCTCATTGTGTTTGCGCTGGAGTGCAAGGCGGTCTAACTCGTCTTGGACTTGGTGGACGTTCAACGCGGCAATTGCCTCATCGCAGCGAGTCGATCCCTCCGGCATCGGGGGCTTGCTGGCATCGTGCAACTGGACTTTACGTCTGTCAGCTAAGTCAGCCGCCGCGAGAAGGGCGTAACCGAGGCTTGCCGCACAGTCACCGTGCGATCCATCGCTCAGCGTCGGTGATACAAGACGGAATGAATTGTTGGCGCGCTCTTCCACCATTAACCGGGACAAGTCGCGGCGCAAGTCGTCGTCAAATAACTCGATACGATGGTCCTGAAATGTCTCGATAACGGCCGTGGCGATTCGCTGTAAATTCTGCCGCGGTGGGAGGGACTTCAACGACCCTCATCCGCTTTGCCGGTTGGATACTCTGGCCGTGGAACCGCGAGAGGAATTTGTCAGCCGTGGCGGGTCCGGTTGCCGCCAGCCTAGCGCCGAGATAACGCGATTCCCACGGGTCTATATTCAGTTGCGAGATATGCAGGCGTTGATGCAGGGCCAGAATCTCGCGTTCCACTTCCGCAACATCGACCTTGCGGCCAGCGGCAGGCTTCCACTTGCGAAGCGCAACGAGCCTCATTTTCCCAAAACCGTACTGCCCTCTATGGACAGCTACTAATGACAGCACCGCCCAGTTTCGGACAATACCCAAATCGAGCCCAGCCACTACATCCCAATGGGGTTCCACCCGGTCCATCGGGCCGATTCCTGAAGGAAAGGCATGGTTGATGTCGGATTCGGTGAGTGCATCACCGCCCCCGGATACCCATTCCGACAGCCAAATTCTACGGAAGCTGGCATTTGGCAACAAACGCTGTTGCTCCAGCAGCGTGGATTCCAACACCCACGGCGGCGGGCCGACGGTGCTGAAGTACCATCCGGGGTCGTTGCGGATTGCCTCCCGTAGCTCCCATTGGAACGACTGCTGTACTCCCGCGTTCATCAGCAGAACCAACATGGCCGTTTGCTTCTTTCCGACGCTGGAGAATAAGCTATCGAACAAGTCCCGCTTGCGATGGCAGGTCAATTCGTCTACTATACAGCCGTCCACAAGCAAGCCGAAACTGGTAGGGGCGTCCGATGAAAGGATTTCCAGCGTTGACCCGGTGTGCTTGTTGATGACCGATAGTGCCCTCACTTCCAGGATATGACCCAGCAGCGCGGGGTTTAGATGTACTAAACGGCCGCAAGCATCTCTTAACAGACGGGCCTGGTCTTCGTCCGCAGCCGCCGCGACTAGGGACAACTGGCGACGGCTGGCGAACAAGGCCCAGCACGCCATGACCGCCTCATCCGAAGTTTTCGACCCGCCTCTTCCTCGCTCGATCCATGCCCGTTGATACTTGGCGGTCACGCTGGCCCCGAACACGGCCCTTCTCCAGCCGTCGTCCACGGCAGCGAAGTCCGCCACTTGGAATGGGGCCGCGACGGATGCCAGAGGCGCGGGGCCTTGATCGGTGTCTACCAGTAATGCCTGTCTAAAGGCGGCTGGGTCGTTCTGCAATTCAAGTAGGTTCATTGGCGGTGTCTCCGTTCGGTTGCGGTGCTGGCAATTGTGGCGCGTAGAGGGCCGTTATTGCGTCGTGCGTCGTATCGCGGTCAAGTTGCAACAGCCTTATGGCCTTGTCCCGTGCATCGCTGGCTTTTGCAATCGCTTCGGAGAACCGCAAGCAATCGGCCGGGGTCAACTCGCTGCCCTTGCGGCGCAAGTAGTGGAGGGCGATTCGCCCGTGACGTTCCCACTTGGCTGCACTGTCGATTAGGCTTGCGTCAGGGATGTTGACCGCGCCCTTGCACTCCACAACGGCCGATTCCAGTTGTCTCCGCAAGCTGTTGATTGCGTTTTCGATGTACGCCATTTCGCGCGGCAGCTTGCCGGCGCGTAGACCGTGGCGGAAGTTGTTCTGCTGCGCCTAGTGGCGGTCCCTTTTTGGCCTTGGACGTTTCGGGCTTGGGGGTGGTGCTCATGGGGTGTTGCGTTGCTTTTTGCTCATTGACTACCGGGCGTCGGTAGTAAACTCTCAGGCGGGAATCGTTGTTTTCTTCGTATATTCCGGGGTATTCGGCGTTGTAGACATACGGTTATGGTAAGCGTTGGCCTTCGTCGTCAGCGGGCGTTATCCGGGTTTCCGGGCCTTCGGCCATGCGGGTGCGCATAGGCATTGTGCATTAAGGGCTTCGCTTGTGCATCCACAACCGGAACCATACCCGCCACTTCTACGGGCACGATACCAACCCGCTGATAACTAATCTTAGCAACAGTGTGTGAATCATCGCACGGGTACGGGACTGGCTTTTCCAGTTCTGTTGGCGTCATATCATTCCCTCCACAACTTCCAAGGCTTGCTTACGCGCCTTCGCTTCGTTCGCGTGTCCAAGCTCAATGAAATCCATTTGGCCCTGCGCTCCAGCCAAGCAAACACGATACGTGCCGTCCTGCAAAAAGAGGGTAACAGTCAATTCCGTGTCATCGTCGATCCTGATACGCTGCCAGAGGTTCCCTTTCCGCGAACGCTGCCAGCATTGATTCCATGATTGTGTCACAGTTGGCATGGTGAGCCTCCCTTTGAAATCGCCTCATGGCAACTCTTGCAAACAGGTTCCAACGGCTCGATGTTGTCGCCCTTCATAACGTCCAGGGCGTAGCTGGTATGGTGTACTTGCGTTGCCAGTTTGCGACACTTGAAGCACTTCCGGCCCTTCGCGCGGAACAACTTCTTGCGAGTCGAAGGCCAATACTTCGGGGAAGCCTGGTACTCGTCATAGTTTGCGAATCCAAGAGCACGTAGCGAAACCATTAGATCGAATGAATCCAAGTTGCTAAGAACACTTGGAACGGGTGGAACACTTAGAACGCCATTTCCAGAGACAGAGGGGGAAACGTAACTTTTCCACGGTTTGGCGAAGTCTGCCCAATAGTACCCCCGCCGCTTGTTGTGCTCTTTGTCTTGACCGGGGCCAATGCCGTAGGGCTTCAACAGGATCGCGAGTTGCCGTTCTGTAATCGGTTGCCCGTGCTGGTAGGTATTCCAAGGTTCCAGCTCGTGTGTTTTCAACGTGCCGAGTAGCTTCTCCGTCAGTATGAACCTCTTGTCCTTGGTGCTGGTGAATATCGCCTTGCAAGCCCTCAGCAATTGGACCCCCGGAGATTCCGTTTCGGCGTCTCGCTTGTCGAGAGCCTTAGCATAGGTCTCCAATGCGGGCAATCGCGTCTTGTCAGCAATCGTCAACACGGCTTGGAGGGGCGTCCATAGTTCGGCCATACGGTCGTTCTGTAGGTCGAATTCCTCCGCCTTGTCATACACCACTTTCGCTGCGTTTGCGTTCTTCTCCGCCCATTCCTGTAGCCATTCGTTGATCGCTGTTGCTATTGGTTCCGCCGTGCGGGAGCGATACTTTTCGACGTGCTCATCGGTCTTGCGTTTCATGCGGATCGGCAGGCATCTATCCGCCGACATGCCGTTCAATTCTCCCACTAAGGCGATTACTTTGGGGCAGAACACGCTGTAGTCCTTCGGCTCGTGGTTGTCCTCAGTGCTCTTGCAACGTATAACTGCGTCCTTGCGGCGAATACTGGAATTGATTAGCGTGCTTAGAGCCTTCGCATACTCCGAGTCCAGATGCCCCAACGATTGCATTTCGTCCAGCAGAAACGTCGGCCGCGGTGTGCTCCCTTCAATCATCCGAAACACGGCAGCGAAGCTCACGTTCGGTGTCAGTTTGGCGTTTGGGACAATCGGTTCCAAGACTTCCAACAGCCGCGTCTTGCCCGCAGCGGTTCCGCCGACGTTACCGCCAAGTGTGGAAAGCGGTCAAATTCCGACAGGTCGCAAAGCCATGCTGCCATGACCCATGCGGCTATAGGAAGGTAGTTTGATTCGTCCATGACGAGGTATCGCTTGAGGTACACTTCGATAGCGTCCACCACGGTCTTAGGGTGTCTCCCTAAATGCCGTTCCAAGCGTTCCATGCGTTCCTTCCGCTCGGCAAGGGAGTCTCTCTCTGGAATCCGTTCCAAGCGTTCTTGCCGTTCCGGTTTCTTCGGAGGCGGTTTGGGCTGGGTACTTTTTGTGTACTGGTTTCGGCATGTTAATAGAATTCAATAACGCTGTTGTCTTGTTTCTTCCGCCGTGCCCGTGGTGCTGGTGGGGTGGGCGTCCGCATCATTTCAAAGGTAGTCAGTTGTTCCACGGTCACGCGATAGCGAGGCTTTCTTGCTGCCCAGTTTGCGTGATGTGTTGACAGCCTTCAGTTCACCGGAACGAATCCATGTTGAGACCGTATGCTCACTCACGCCGAACCGCTCGGCTATGTCTTGTACAGAGTAGGTCATTTCGTCCGCTCACTTTCGGTTTGCGAAGCCGCCTTGAATCGCGCCTCTGAAAAGGGCGGCCCGTTGCATTTCCGCGTCGAGAAAATCGCGGGATTAGCGGAGAATCCGCACAAAGAGCGCATGAAAAACCGTTGCACGTTGCACAAGTGAAATGCAACGTGCAACGGCTATGGACCGGGCCTAATCGTCGTCTCTAAGATCGGCGTGCCGTTCGGGAGTCTCGCCCTGCCAATGAGCAAGCAGGCGGCCGATCAATTCGGCGTTGCAGGCGGCTTCGTAGCCCTTGTGCCCTAACGCACGTTTATCGGTGAACCGCTTTGCAAAGAATCGGGAAACCGTTGCCTTGTTCACTCCGGCCGATGCCGCCAGCATGTCTTGCTTGGCAGGATCGTAGTTCAGAATGACCCCGCCTGAATCGTACCGATGGTGCTTGACGAGCGCAGCAAGTACAAGGTCGTCTTTTGGCCGTTCCGTTTTCCGGGGCCGGCGCTTTGCGGTTTCCGGCTTGGCATCGCTGGCCGTGGCGGGGCTGGCAGCTTCGGGCTTGGGCAATTGTGCCCGTGCCCATTCCCGCCAGCCTTCAACTCATCGACTGTGTAGACCGACTCGATGCTACGGCCCGTCGAGCTGCGCCGTGCGGGGTGAGGTTCTGGCGGAGGGGGTGCGTCGGGCATGGCGTCAACCGCTCTTTGCAACTCGGCAAGAGCGGCGGAGATAAGCGCTTCCACGTCGGCAAGGTCTTTGCCCACTGGCCCCAACAGAAACTTAATCCACCGATTGCAGAAGCCCACAACCGAACGAATCCCCAACGGGAAAATGCCGTCATGCACCGTTTGCCGTGGCAACTCGCCCTCCGGCTTGATACACACTGACAGGTATTGCTCGTCGTCCGCGATTCCAAGGGCCTCGCCCATGTAGACCTTGCCCACCGTGAAACGGCCGTAGGCGGTTCCGTGATTGAGAACCCGATAGAGTGTCATGCCGCACCCCCTTCCTTCACCGGGGCCGGATACAACCAAGCCCGTACATGATCGGCAACCGCCCGCAGACGGCTATCGTCGATCTGCTCGCGGTACACGTCGTCAATGCTGCCGTCCGTGTGCCCCATGATAAGCCGAACGGCGGGAAAGTCCTTGCTCGCGTCGGCAACCGTGCGGAAGGTGTGCCGCAGGGCGTAGAAGGCAACACCGGGCCGATTCAAGCCGGCTTCCGCCCTCAGCTTGGTAAACTCCTGCAACACGGAATCAATGGGCGTGTGCTTTTCGCCGTGAGTGCGGACCCACCGATGCCCGAACCGGGTCACAAACACAAGCCCCGCGTCGGCTTCGTCTTTCGGTTGCGGCCTATCGGCAAGCGCGGCCTTCAATGCGGCTACCGTTTCCGGCCAGAGGGGAACTGCGCCGGTCAATGCCCGTCTTGGGGCGAGGGAAGGCAAGCCACTCGCGGTCCAGGTCCAAGGCGGATTGAGGGAGGGCTGCACAATCGGCGTTGCCGAAACCGGCATTGATGCCAAGTAGAATCATGGCCTTCAATTGCGGGGATGCCTTGTCGAGCAACGTGCGAACCTCCGCCGCTTCAAACAACCGCTTGCCGTTGCCGGCCCGATGCTTACGCATGACCTTCTTGGACGGCTTGCGGAATTCCGGGGGAATCAAGTCAGACTTGCGGCCGTGCTTGAACACCGTCTTGACTCGCGTGATCTCGTTGCCAAGCCGAACCGGACCCCATGCCTTGGCAATGTCCGCCCGCAGCGATTCAAAGTCAGAGGGCCGGATGTTGTCAACGTGGCGGTCCCTGCCGAACGTGGCAACGAGCCTGTCGGTAGTTCCCTGATATTCCTTGAACGTGCGGGCGGAAATCTCGCCCGATTCGATCAAGTGTTTCTTGGACGTGAGGAAGCGGTTGCACAAGTCCTTGACCGTGAGCACCGCCGTTGTCGGCGGGGGCGTCGGTGAATCCACGGTCGGCACTCGCCTTGTACAACTCCAAGGCTGCCTGCCAGCCGTCGTCCGGCAACCGCTCGATACTACCGTTGACTACCCGGCCCCACCTGCCGAAATACTTGGGGGTACGGTTGCCCGCGATCTTCTTTTGCCAGTAGCCATTGCTGGCAGGGCAAAGGGGGAAATCGGGGAAGGGGCTTCGGAATGACAATCCCCCGGACGGTCCACCGATCTTTCGGCGCTTTCCCGGACGCGGCGTTTCTTGCTAGACTTTCGCATGACGATACCTCCGATTCAAAGGGTTAAGGTGTCGTCGCCCCCGTTCGGCTGCACACCGGGCGGGGGCAACTTTTGACTACCCTAGATTGTACGCGAAAGCCCTTCGGTAGGCAAGTGGGTAGGCAAACGAAGTTTTCGGTTTCGCAATAATTGACGTAAGTGCTTGATACTAAAACACTTAGCCCCGGTAGCTCAGGGGATAGAGCAACGGTTTCCTAAACCGTAGGTCACAGGTTCAAATCCTGTCCGGGGTAATTCGACTCCCGTGCAACAACGATGCAGCGGCGAACACAGTATTACCAGCTTATCAGTTCCGATAAAGACGCATTGCCAAAGGAGGTCCTGCGATGGATGCCGAACCGGTTGTCTTCCTCGTCTGCGGCAATTCCAAGGCGCGGCGCCAGTTGGAAACTCGCTTGAAGGAGTGTCGTTACCAAGTCGAGGCGTTCAGCTCCCTGGAGGCATTTCGTGCGCGGGCCTTTGCCGCTGAATCCGGCTGCCTGCTGCTGTTTCTCTCGGATTCCGACAACGACCTCGAGTGGCTGTCAACGGCCGGGCAGCCGGACGATCATTGGCCGGTCGTGGCTGTCGCGGCGGACGCGGACGTGGACGCCGCCGTGCAGTCGATGAAAAAGGGGGCGTTTGATTTTCTACTGGAATCGTGCTCTGACCAGCGTCTGGCGACCGCCATCGACGAGGCACTTCGCTGGGATGCGTTCTGTCGCCGCCAAATCTCCGCGGTGCAGGCGGCGCGGCGCCGCTTGGAGAAACTAACTCCGGACCTCCGCGAGGTGTTGGATTTGCTGATGCGCGGCCGAAAGAACCGCGAGATCGCCGCGGCGATGCAATTGAGCCAACGTGCAATCGAAGACCGCCGCGGGAAGATCATGCGTGCGATGAAGGCGCAATCCGTGGTTGCGCTGGTCCGGCAAGTGCTCCTGGCGGAGGGCACGGCGCCGCCGCCGTGTCGCGAGCAAAGGCCGGGACGAAGCAACCAAACCGTGGTAATCGCAGATCAAGAGGACGCCGAATCGCTGGCCGCCACGCTCTTCATTCATAGCTCCGCAAAACCCCGCCGGACCCCTGCGCTTTCGCGAAGGTCAGGCCCTGTGCGCGGCGAAGGATCGGCGCCGGCCAAGGCGCGTCGCGACCTGGCGAACGAGTATCGCGATCACGATCGCCAGGCCAAGCGCGCTCGGTGAGGCCCACAGCCACCAGGCGATTCCGAAGGCGAGCCCGGCCACGTAGGGCCGTCGAAGGAGCCAATCGGCAAGCGCGCGCCACCGCAGCAGGAAGGCAACGATGACCATCAGCGCCATAAAGACGGCCGCAGCCGACAGTTGCTGGACCCAGGCAAGTGCCGAGGCGCTGGAAAAGTTGACGGTGATCACGTCGGCTGGGCCGTTGAACGAATAACTGGCGATTCCGCCACACTGCGCGGCGAACGACCGCCATTGCGCCACATCACCGTTCGCTTGGTCATCGTCTGAAGTCGGAACGGCCGGCCCGTTCTCGATTCCAGGGCTGCTCGATTCCAAGCCCGGCGGCGCGGCGATGGTCCACAACGTTTTCTCGACGGGAAGCTCGCCCAGCCGCGGCGCTTGGAAGGTCGCGCGGCGCGCGGCTGCGGACGTCGGCGCCGCGAATCCGGAAATGAAAAGCAACTCGACCTTCGTTTTTGCGTTGCTGCCGGGCAGCGGCACGTAGTATTCGCCATTGGCCGCCGGCGCGATCGTCGACCGGTACGCCGTCAACTGTCAGATGCGTCAGCTCAAACCCGGCGGGAACCTTCAAGGGGCAGGCATCGGCGGTCGGCGATTCGACATACAGCGCCGCGGCTCCTACGCAGCGGTCAGACCGGCAAGCCATGCGCACGTCGGCCAGAACAATTCGCGGGCCGGCAGCGGATTGGCGAGCCCGCGAATCATGCCGTGCGGTGCCCGTCTCCCGGTGCAACGGGGGGGCGACCGTGCTCCGCGGATCCTCCGGTGTTTCTGCCTGCGGTGAGTTGGGCCGGACTGCGACGGAAATCGGCCTTGCCGCGGCTGGATCGACATAGAATGCCCGGACTAGCTGCCCCAATCCCTCGCGAATGCCGAACGTCGAATGCCGAATGTCCGGAACTTCGACATTCGGTATTAGAGCTTCGTCATTCCGCCTGACGGGCGAAGCGGAACCGTCGCTAGACCCTTCGCTGCGCGTGGGTGCCCCGGGTGGTCCGACCCGCTCTGCGGCTGCGCCGTACCCCACGGCATCGTCGGACGGCGTCTTTATCTCAGTCGCCCCAGGCGGCGCGAAAACCTCGATATCGACCGCCTCGTGCCGGTAAAGCCGTACTAACGAATTCTGCACGCGAACGTCCTCCAAGCGGATATCCGGCAATGAATACTTGCCGGTCGCGGGCAGGGGCAAATGACCTCCAAGCTGAAGCCGTTGCCGGGGCACCCGTGCAGCAGGGTCTCCCGGAAGCGAGTGCGCCGCCGGACCTGCGAGAAACACAGTCAGCAGCCCGTTCGGATTGCGAAACCAGCGGGCGGCGGCCGGCGCGGCGCCGGGCAAATTTGATCCTTCCCTAGTTTCCGCTGCGGCCCGAGTGGAGAGAGGCGAGGGCGGAGGGGCGGAGCGAACACCCACATCCGCGTCGGTGAAGTCGAGCCAGTCAACTTGCAATTCCGGCGGCAAGTTCAGCCGATATTGGAACACGTCGCCGCCCACGCTTGTCAAGCGGGCGTCGAACCAAAGTTTCGCTCCGTTGTTGTCGAAGCTCCAAGAAGTGCGCATGTTTCCGGTGGTATCGACTTTCCTAGTGCGTGTCGTGATGCTCCAGTCGGCGGCGTTGTCATTTAACCGAAAAGCCGCGTCGGGCGCCTTTTCGACCGGACCCCAATCACCGATGAACTCTGACAGCGACGACGTATTCGGCGGCGACCCCGTACCGGTCGACCATGCCTTGCTGCCAGTTGTCCCGGACGTCGTCTGCCATTCCAGCGACGGGTCGATCGACACCGCGATCCAGCGCGGGGCGGCAAGCCGCGACCGCGGTCCTTCGCTGCCGACGCGGCTGCTTTCGGGTGCTCCGGCGCCGGTGATTTCGATTCGCGGAACTCGGAACGAGCCAACGCCGCCCGCAAGCGACCCCGCCGCCGATCCGCCACGACCCGCTGCGACTCGCTGCGCGGATGCCCCGGCGCCCCGGTGCCCCGCACCCCACCCGGCGCCGGAGCACAAGAAGCGCAGATCGACTTGCACCTCGTTCCTCGCACTGGTGGGCAGTTGGATATCGAACGTGTGCGTCGTGCCGCCCGGCTCGGCGACTTCACGTATTGAGTTTGACGACCACTCGTTCCGAGCGGTGCCCGCGGTCAGCAATTGAAGCGAAGCGTCGGCTTTGACCTGCAATCGCCGTATTTGCCCGGAAGGAGACTTGGCCTTCAGGCGGACATTCAAGAGGACGCAGGTCGGCTCGATCGTCAGCCACTGAAGTTGCTGGACATCAAGGCTTTCAATGGGGTCAGACGCGCCGTCTTGCCAGCGCACGGCGAGCCGCTCGGCGGGGCCGACTTCGGCGGTCCAGCGTGAAGGAATCTCTTCCCAGTGGACGGCGCCCAGCGCAGTCGGAAAAGTCATTGAGGGACCGCCCGCCGGCACGGTGACCTCCAGCCTTGCGGCGGGAATGCGGGGAACGGCGATGTCGAAACCGTCCTGGCCAGTGTCGAATGTCGAATGTCGAACGTCTGGCGGCGACCCTTCGACATTCGGCCTCCGAGGTTCGTCATTCTTCGGGGCGGGGGGGGCTTTGGGTCGGAGCGCCATTTCCAGGCGGTACTCGCCGGGCTCGGCAAGGTCCACCAACAGCGCACTGCCGTCGGCATCCCATTCGGGCTGAACGGGCCGGTCGTCCAACCGCGACATGTCCGGAACGAGGCTCACCTCCTCGCGGCGAAGCGGAATTCGGACGTGGGCAGGCGAATTGAATGCGCGGATTTCGTAGTCGACCGTGAGCCGGTCAACCATGTGTTCGCCAGTTGCCGCGTCTTCCGCCAGAGCTGCCCGATATACGGCCGCGGTGATCATCCAGCCCTGGGGTTTCTCGGCGTGCAACGCCGCGCGGCGATAGAGTTCGGAATAGAACGTCTCCGGCAGGAGATACTTTCCGCCGGTGGGTTTCTGGTTTTCGTCGACGGGGATGAATACTGAATAAGTCGGCGCGGCGTCCGCCGGCGGCTCGGCGGCAATAGCAGCGGAATGGCAAAGAATGATTGCAGCCAAAACCGGCGCGGCGTAGGGAACGGCGTTGGTGAGCGTGCTGGGGATTTGCGGTGAAGCAGTAGTTCGCCGCTCGCCAATTCCAGCCGTCCAGCGTCTCGCCAGAGCGACGGCCGCGCAGACGCCAGTTCCCAGCAGACCGGCGGAAAAGACGCCTGCCAGCGCCGCCGGCAAAAGCAATGCGCACGTTCCGCACGTCAATGCCAGTAAAACCAGCAACGCCGGCCGCACGGTTCGCGCCCAAAGACCCACGCCGGCGATCGTCAGGAAGAACAGCCAGCCTGTCAGTTCGACCGTCGGACGATAAATCACTATTGCGCCTGCCGTACCGTTATGCAAGTTCGAGGAGTACTGTAACCCCTTGGCCATTTCGATGGGACCGAACTGCCGACCCGCGGGCGCCGGGATGCTGCGCTGCCCGGCGCCAGGAAGCAAGCTCTGCCAGTCGCTAGCGCGAAACGGGTCGAAAACTTGTTGCCCGTTCCCGCGGGCGATGCAACCCAGCAAGCACTGCCGCAGACTCGGCAGGGAGCGGAGAGCGGGTGGTCGGGAGAAAGTAGATTGCTCCCTACTCGCTTCCCCCTGCTCCCCGCATTCATCACCGCCATCCAGGGGCTCGTATCCCGGCGGCAATTCGATGCTCCATCGTTGCGCGAAGACCGGCATCCCGATATCAATCGCCGGCGGTTGCAATCGTTGAAACGCAGCCAAGGGCGCGGTGCGCGCCGTGATGCGCAATTGCAGATTGACGAAGCGGACGCCAATGGGCAATTCAATCGGCAGGACGTCGCCGGAACCTGCTGCCGAGCCACTACGACCCGCTTCGTGGCTGCCACCGTGCCCCGTTCCCCATTCGGCGGCGGCGGGGTCTTCGAGCCTCCCGTTTATGGAAACGTCATGGACGTCGCCGGGCGCAATCGAGGGAGGCAGCTTCATGGCAATCTGCCGCGCGCCGTCATTCTCGATAGCGTAGGTTGCCAGGTGTTCGACCGCGCCGTCGGCAGCGTAGTGCGAGCGGATTTGGCCGTCCCATGCCCAGGCGGAAGGCGCCACGCGGGTCACGGCGGTCAGCACGATGGAAGGCCGGGGAGTTGTCGCACGCCGGGCGCGTTCCAGAAGACGAGCGTCGTAGCGGTAAGCCGCTCGCACAGTTTGCACCTGGTCCGCTGGAACCTGATCAATGGGGAGCGGAGTGACCCGATGGGCCGCAAATTGTACCGCCTGCGGCCCTAAGCTGCGAATAACGACTGTCGCCTGCTGGGAGGCGGCCTCAGGAAGCGAAGCCAGGCGAAGCGCCAGCGGTCCCGAAAGCTTTGTCTTGCGCACCGCGCGCACTTCAATCGGCGCCAAAGGGCGATTGCCGAAAGTAAGGTCCCAAGCCTCTTCGTCTTTAGTCAGCCCGGCAGCCTTTTCTTGTGCCGGCTTCCAACGCCGCGCCGCGAACCGCGTATCGTCCATACCCTCAACCGACCACATCAATGGAGCGTCCCAATGGCCACTTTCATGCACGACGCCGCCGGAAGGAGCGGGACGAGGGGAAGAGAATCGGACAACCAGGCGATCGATGGCCTTGCCGCCAGCCGGGGTACAAATAAAGCTGTAATCCTCCTCCAACGTCCCGCGTGCGACAACGGCCTCATGGCGAATGTCGGCGGAGTAAACCGGGGCGCGAGGCGTCAGCACCAGGAAGCTGGAAGCCGACCCGCTGCGCAGGCGCCCAGGCTTGGAGTCTTGAGCTCCCGGATCTCTTTCCACTCCTCCTGCTTCCTGCCCAGCGCCGGCGTTGTCGCGGAGAATCACGTCGCCCGGTGCATAACCGCACAAGTCAAGCTCCGCGGGGGTCAATTCCTTGACGTCCATCAGCGACCGACCTCCGTCGTTGACGCGCAGCTTGCTGGAACCTGCGGCGCGCAAATCGATCAGTCCCCGCGCAGCGACCGGTGCAGTAAAACGCAGCGGCACAACGTCGTCTACCGTCAGCTTGACTTCCTGGTCACGGAAAAACCCCTCGTATATACGATGGGCGGCTATTACCAATCGCAACGGCCGCGCGGGAGTCAGCGGCCGGGCAAGGCGGACAACGATTCTCCGCTCATCGCCTGGCCGCTGCGCGGGTGCCACGCCGCGACCCTGCTCCTTTGCCGCGCGGGAGCGCTCCGGGGTCGCCGACGGCCATTCGTCCAGCGCGTCTGCGGGTTGCGAAGTAACGGAGTTGATGATCCAACCCGGTAGTACGTCCGCCTCGAGCTCGAACACGGGTCCTTCGCTCGCGCCGAAATCGGCGAGGACGCGACTGTTCATCTTTCCCTGGCCGATTTCCGTCGTTACGACACAAACGGCCGCGACGCGCGCCGGCTGTCGCGAAACCGTAAGTTCCAAGCCGGCGTCCGGCTCGCAGAGCTCAAAGTCCATTTGCTCCGGGCCCGTTGGTTTCCATGCGTCAACCGCGCTCTGTAGGCAGCCGCGCGGCGTTAGGCTGGCGATGCACAGTGGCGGCCGCGCCCTGAGGCGGACAATGTTGCTGCGGTAAACGGCGCCGTCGACAAACATTTGAGGGAGCGTCCACGGACCGTCCATGCGCAACGGCGCCAGCGCGTGGATTTGCAGATTCACGGCGCGGTTCCGCGACCCCCACGCCGGCGCTCCGGCGGGCAGATCGACGACCACTTGTTGCCGGCCCTGCCTTGGACCCGCAAGCGGCTGCACGGCCCCGCCGTGCGGTCTTTCGACCGGACCCTGTGGCGCAGAGGCTTCGAACGACAACGGCTGTCCGTTCGCTACGACGCCCGTGAGCATGAGTTGCGGATCGAGGTCCAGCGAGAGCGCCTGCAACATGCCGCGACGAACGTCAAGATCCAAATCGACGGACATTTCCACGCCGCGCAGCGAAAGCTCGCAGCGGGCGGTCTGGCGGGCGAGGACGATCGGTCGCGATTCTGCGCCCGGCTCGTAAGCCGCGGTCTTACGGCCGCCAGCCGGCGCCTTGTCGCTTGCCGGCAGCGACTTTTCGGCGCCCATGGGCGCACCCGTTTCGCTCTGCTGCGCGGTCGCGCGGGCGAGTTGCAACCGACAGCCGGCCTGGCCGCCCAACTCGATGCTCCAGGAACGAAATCCTTCTTCCGCGGGTTTCACCCCGTCCGCAATCGCAACCACTCCGCGGTCGACCGACGGCCGCACCTGCGGCGGCAGCTCGATCCGCAGCGTATTGACCGGGCAGGGAGGCAGGGACACCGTGAAGCTTGCGTTGCCCGCCGCATCGATCTTTCCCGCAAGCGACCACTCGAACTTCATTTGTCCTGAGCGTTCTGACAACAACTGTATATGTCCGTCGCCGGATGTACCCAGCACGGCGGGCGCGCCGTCGGACGTGATCCAGCGCGCACGGTCAAGCGCCAGGTTGCACGGCTCGAGCGTCAACAGCGTGGAACCGGGAATCGCCGGGGACACGTCCAGCGTGCCGCTTCCCTGCAGCACCGCTTCTCCTTTCCAGCGGCAGTCGTACTCGGCGCGGGCGAACCCCGCGGCGGAATTTGCGGGCAGCGCCGGCGCGGTCCTTTGGACCGTCCCCAACAAGCGGTCGAATTCCGCGGCGCTCATCGGCAGATACTTCGCATTGCCTTTGGGCCAGTCGCTCGTGCCTTCCGGAACGTAAACTCGCCGGAAGCGAAGCGATAGAGGCTCTTTGGGACCGTCAGCGGCCGCTTCCGCGGCAGCGGCCTGAAGCGCCAGCAGGCAGCAGGATACTACGAAGACGATCTTCATGTGGCTGCATCCGTTGGCAACGGCGCCGACCCGGATCCTTCGATGTCGCGGGTGCCGCGATGCGCTGCGCGGGCACCCCGTGCCCTGGCCTCTTGGATGAACCGGATAATGCAGAGACGGGCGGCGCAGCAATGACGCGACTGCTTGCATGAGGCGCGAGCGGGTGCCCCGGCGGCTGCCCCGACCGCGGCACGAGCAACGACATGGTCTCCGCATCCGGCACAATGGCCGGATACGGTCTGCTCAGCCACTGCCGGAGAACGAGCGCCAACAAAGCCAGCACGACTCCCAAGGCCGCGGACTGTGCCGCCATAAGAGCCCAGTCGGGATAAAGCACGGCGACGCCGGCGAGCAAAACCGTTGCCCCGAGCAAAAGCGCGGGATGTCGAGCGGCGCGAAGGTAAATCAGCGCCAGCCCGCCCAACAGCGCAGCGCCGGACGCAAGGAGCACAATCGTCGAACGGTTGGCCGTAACGATCTCGCAGGATTCGGGCCAACCCAAGCTGCTGAAAAGATAGCTGTTCATTCCAGCTTCCGCCGCCTCGCCGTCCGCTTCCGGCAAGCCGACCCAAGCATCCAATTCAGCCGGACCCATCGCCGGCTGCCGGCCGCAATAAAAGCCGTTCCAGCGCCACGCGTACTCGCACGTGAGAGCGTCCGGCGGACGAAGCAAGTGCTTTTCCGCGGGGAGCAGCAGTTGCCAGTACATCTGGCTGATCCATGCGCCGTCTGGAAAGCGCGGCAGCGGCAACGGGAGACTTCCTTGAAGGCTTGCGCCGGGGCCGGGGATATGATACCGCAAACTGAGCACGCACCGGGAGGCGCCGATGGTCGCCGGCAAAGACACCGTCAGGACGCCGTTATCCAGACTCGCCGCAACGGGCAGTTCTTCGGCCGGTTTGGCCGCGGGCACTCGCGAAGCCGGGTCGCCATCGCGATCAATGACGAGCAAGCGGGTTGCGCTCTGCTCCCACACAGCGCCCGGCGGAAGTGCGATATCCAACTTCCGGCGTCTGGTTACGAATTGCATGACGAGCCGGTCCTCCCGCAACCCGGGCACCCGCGCCGCAGTGTCTGCGGGCACTGAATCGGCGCTCGTTCCAGTGCCGTGTGCCCCCGATGTTTGCGAAAGCCGGGTTTGAAGCAAGGCGCGCTCCACGACGAGTGCTCCGTCGCCGCCTTCCCCGCGGAGCTTCAAGACGACGTCGCCGGTAAGGCGCGGGCAGGAAAACTCGCGATTCCTCGATCCTGCCGCCAACCCACTCCGTGGGTACCCCGTGTTCCAGCCTGGTCCGGCCGGCCCGGTCGCGGAACCGCCAGCCGGCCACTCGTTCCGAGCGGCGCCCGCCCCGTACGCCGCGTCGTCTACCGAAACCCAGTCGCCGTCCGCAACGTCCGCCTGTTGTTCGCCGCCCGACATGAGAGTCAGCGAATTGCCTGCCAGGTCCGCATCCACGGGCATGATGAGCGGCACCCGGAGGTCGCCACCGGCGCGGGCGGGCGACTTGTTTGCCTGGTCGGCGCGCGGACCGCCGGGCGGAAGCGCGTACCGCGCTGTGAGATCGCATCGTCCAATGAATGACCTAGGAAGGCTGACTCGAACCCGCTGCGGCTTCGCGCCGTCGTCGTTGGCTTCTCCCAGCACGATGGGCGCGAGTGGCTGGTCTTCACAAGTCAACTCCAGCCGCCCCGCGCGGGTCAGCTCGCGTGGCACCTCCAGCAGAAAGTAGTCCGTCGGCTCGTAGGCGATAGAATAGGAGAACTTCTGTTCCACTCGAGGTCCGCCCGGCCCCAGCGATATTTGACTGTTGACGCCCACGGTTGTTCGGCGGCGGTGCCGGCGGAGTTCCGCTGCAAAGACCGCCTTCGGCGCGTCGGTGCGGTAGAACAGCGGCTCCTGCTGCCGTAAGGGAAGGCCCAGTATCACGGGTGTTTGTTGCCGCAACAAACCTGTCGTCCCAGCTACCAGCGGAACAATTTCCACGTTGTCGGCCGGCTGCACGGCCACGACCGCCGCAGCCGGCACGCTGGCCTGCGGCTGCGGAAGCGTAACGGAAAACGTCTTCACGTCCGGCCCCTCGTCAGCCGGCCGGCGCCGGGAAGGATGTGCGCCGGAGGCAAGCGCACGGTGGGCGTTTACATGGACCTCGAATTGGCCCGCCGTCGGCACCAGCAACGGCACCGCCAGCGACATGCCGGCGGTGTCCGGGACGGCGTCGACGGCAACCACGCTTTCCGGGCCCACGTCATCGATCTGCCAGTCGGGCAAGGCGATATTCACCAAGGCGACTTTCGGCCCGCGGACGGTGTAGTGAAAGGTGGCTTTCAGCTTTATCTGGTCGTCATCGACAGAAAGAACATATTCCGGTTCGACGTTAATCCGCGTCTTCCGAGTGACCAGCCGCGCCGTCAGCGAGGAGGGCAGTGCGAAGTACTCGTAGACGGCCACCACGTCCTTTTGCCGCAAAGCGTCGGGCGTTTGATCGATTTGGCGCACGCCGCGACTTGTACCCCAAACGACTTGCCAGTCGCCAGCCACGCTGACCACAATCGAGCCTCCTTGCCGCGCCGCCTCCAAAACTTCAAAACCGGCCAATTCTACCGTGCGGCCGCTGTGGGTCGTTTCGACCACGCGCTTGGTGGCGAAATGCACGTCCACCGGTCCGATCGTCCGACGAGCAAGCCGCACTTCCACTATGCGCTGTGACCCGGGCCCTCCGCTGCGCGAGGCCGCCCCGGCTGCCCCGGGTCCAGCCGAGCCGCCGCCGATCGGCGTCAAAGTATAGCCGCTGGGGTTGCCGGGCACCAATTCCGATTCTGGCGACAGGCGTATGCGAAAGCGATCGAAAGGCTCACCGTAGCTGCGCACCCGTGAATGCGGCTTCCGTCTCCACGCCGCGGCCATCGAGACGGGAAACGATCGTTCCCGACGCTTCCAGCGCGGCCGTCTTGCCCAATGAGGCGTCGCGCGGATGCCAGCTTAGCTCGACTTCTCCGCCCAGGCCCACGGCGACCAGCTCGGTTTCGCGCTCGCCGGCGCACGTGGATTGCAGCGTTGCCCCCTCGGAAACTCGGGCGACTGCTCTTGCGTACGGCACCTTAAGCCGCAACTCCGATGCTGTTGTCCGGGGCGCGGTCAAGTGCAAATGCGTTTCCGGTCCGGCGCTTGTCAATGGCGCCAAAAGATTGAGCGTCAATTCATGCGTTTGGCCGGCTGGTCCGTGAATCCAGGCCACGTAGCCCTCGCCCTCGCGGTCGTAGGCCAGCAGGTGTTCGCCCCGTCCCTGGTACTGCTCCGGCTCGCGCAGAACCGCCTGATCCAGCCGCAAGGGGACTCGCGTCCACTGGTCTCCGGCAAGGGACTTGTCTCCGCGAATGAAAATGCGAAACTTAGCCGTCAATACGGCCTGGCCAGCGTCATTGACCGCCCCGGACACGAGCAATTGCTGGAGGCTAAAGCGCGGCAGCGGGTCGCCTTGCCCCAATTGGTTCTTGATTTTGAAGAGGTCCTCGAATTCCTTGAGGGTGAAGTTCGGCACGGCCTGAAGCTTGCCATGTTCGTCCTTAAGATAATAGATCGAAGGAAAGCTCTCCTCGATTCGCCGCGTCGTTGAGGCAGCGTCACCAGCGGGCTCGGGTTCCTTGGCCGCGGCGCTCGGCGACGTCGCCGCAGAATCCCACTGCTGGGCCGCCGACCGCGCCGCCATACAGACAACCAGCCCGGCGACACTAATGGCATACCGTAGCTTATTGCGATGGAGCACGACCGTTTCTCCCACTGTCCTCACGCTGCCGTTTGCATGACCGGCGCCCCGTTTGGGCCGCCGTACGGATGCGATTCCGGAATCTCTTCTCGCCTTAGGACGCGGCGTATTGTGAAAACCAAGAAAAGACGCGAACAACTAGCGGGAACCGCGCCCCCCACTATTCTAATTCAACGAGGTAGAAAAAGGAAGCCGGAAGTCCGGGAGGTATTGTCCTGTGGCGGGAGGTATAAGCGGTCTTTTTCGGCCGGCAGGCCGACCGGATTCCACTTGAGTTTCTCGTCGGTTAGGCTAGTGGCAGGTTTAATGCCCGTTTCAGCCGATTGCGGGCAATTCGTAACCCTTGCGCCGCTGCCGCGAGAGGAGCCGGTTCGCCGCCTCGTTGTCCGGGAAGCGCTCCGCCATGGGATCCCATCGTAATGGCTCCCCGACGCGGCCGACCTCGCGGAGGATGTTCACCAGGCAACAGAGGCTGTTCGCCCGGTGGCCAATCTCGATGTCCGCGTTGCAGGTCTTGCGGCTCTTGATGCATTCGATCCAGTTTTCGATGTGGTAAGAAGTCTCCGGCCGGCGGTTGGGGCCGGGATTCTCCTTGCTGCGGACGATCTCCTTCGGATTGCTGGCAAGCTTGTTGCGGTTGATCTCGATCTTGCCTTTTTCCCCGACGAAGATGGCCCCCAGTCCCGGGCCGCGGTCGCCGTCGAGATGCAGTTGCAATACGGTACCGTTGACGAAGGTCAACGTCGTTTTTGCCCGCGGGCCGGTGAGCTGGGCCATGTGGAAATACTCGGTGCCGGTGTCGATGTCTCCAGTTTCTCCCAGCAGGGCCCCGCCGACTGTCTGCCGCGGCGCGAACTTGCCCGACGGCCGATCGGCGACCTGTTCTTCCAGCAACAGCGATACGGGACCGGTGTCGTCGGTCCCCAAGGCGCGGTTGACCTGGTCGTAGGAGTGCGCGCCCCAGCCGGTGACGCCGAAGCAGTTGCCGCCGCCATCGTAATCCCACCACGTGCCCCAGCCTCGGTGCAGTTCCTTCTCGTTGAAGGGCCGCAGCTCGGCCTGGTTCGTCCAGACGTCCCACCAGGGATCGACGGGCTTCTTAATGTCCTTGGTGGTGGTTTTGGTCCAGCGGATGGGGCCGATAAAGTTCGGCGCCAGCACGCTCACGATGCGGCCGATCGCGCCGTTTTTCACGAGGTCGCTGGCCCAGTTGTTGATGGGCATCGACCGCTGCTGCGTTCCGACCTGCGTGACGCGATTGAACCTCCGCGCCGCACGGACCATCGCCCGGCCTTCGGCGATCGTCAGGGCCATCGGCTTTTCAATGTAGGCGTCCATGCCCATTTGCATGGCGAGCATGGCAATCCATGCACGGGCGTGGGTGGTGGTTTCGATCATCACGGCGTCCAGCTTTTCGCGCTCGATCATCTGGCGAAAGTCGGCGTACGCGCCCCACGGTTGGCCTCCGGAAACGTCGTTGACGAACTTGTGCGCCTTTTCCACCTGGCAGTCGCACGCGGCCACGACGCGAAATCCCTTCACATCGGTCACGGTGCGGATGAATCGCGAGCGGCCCCCGCAGCCGATCACGCCCACGCGGACCGTCTCGCTCGGCGGCGCATGATTTCCCGCGCCTAGCACCGCGCCCGGTACGACAACCGGCAGGGCCAAGGCGGCCGCGCCGCGCCGAGCAGCTCTCGCCGCGTCCAATTCGCCTTCGTTGACATGATTTACCTCTCTTTCGTTGCTTTGGATGAAATCGCCTTCCAGCCGCTCATCGAGCGGGCGAGAATCTCGCGGCGATCGCCGTGGATGCCGTAGCAAATTTCGCCGACCGGCCCGCGAAAGTCGATCTTGTGCAGCTCGGCCAGCACGCCGCTGACGTTGAAGCTTCCTTGATCGAGTGTCTTGATCCAGCCCGCGCGGCTCTTCGTGTAGCCGTCGGTGCCGTTGATTACGACCATGTTGAGATAGGGCCGCGCAAGCGCAGGCGCCGCCGATGTTCTTCGCGCTGTCCCGCGCCATAAAGTGGCACATCGTAAACGTCACGCCGACGTTTTTGCGACTTACCTTTTTGGCCAGTCGCACGGCATCTTCCATGCGCTCGGCGTAGTGGTCGATGTGCGGGTAGAGCGAGAGCTGGACGCCGTGCGGGCCCGCGATGTCCGAGAGCCGCTGCAACAGCTCAACCGCGCGGTCGTCGCCCTCCGTCGATGACGGCTTGTAGCGGTGACTGGTCACGTGGAGCCAAACTGCGGTGCCATGCCCCGCCAGCTTGGGGATCAACTGGGCAAGGCGCGGATCGTAGCCGCGGTTGCCCGGATCGACGTTCAGCGGCGTATAGACCGCGAACAGCTTCTGCTTGTGCCTTTCCAGTTCTCCAATTTGCTCCTCGGCGCCGTCAAGCGTCGGCAAGGCCATGCCGTCGTAG
The DNA here is from genome assembly GCA_963780045.1 of uncultured Planctomycetia bacterium. Lineage (GTDB taxonomy): Bacteria > Planctomycetota > Planctomycetia > Pirellulales > Thermoguttaceae > JANXQG01. Next base: position 2,498,789 of record CAVZZZ010000001.1, read on the forward strand.
CCCAATTCGGCAAGCATTGGAGCGATCTGCTTCTCGGCGGCGGGTGTCGATAAGGAAGGCTCAACCCCGACGCCGACGCAATAGGCGAAGAACGGGTTTTCGCGTTCCGCCCCCTTCGCGATAGCACCCGCACCGCTGAAAACTCCCGCTCCAAGCAAAATTGCCGGTATAACGACCCAGACGACTACGGCCTTCATTGCGAACCTCATGATTGGCGCACCGTAGCTTTTATAGCACGGCAGGGGGCGGCCAGTCAACCATTCGACCGCGGCAAGCAGCGCGCGAACGATCCTGCTGAAAAAGTCGCGGTAGACCGGAGCGAGACGGTCGGGGTGCCAGGCATTGGCACGCGCGCGGGCGGCAACGCCGCATCGCTCGTAGTTACGATTAGGCGAGTCCCCTTGACCGCCTCCCAACAATACTGCATAACGTGCGGACCAAACCGATTCCGCACATGTCAACATCCAGCCCGAAAGGATCCGCGCTATGGAAGTCCATCCCTATCTGTTTTTTGAAGGCCGCTGCGAGGAAGCGATTAATTTCTACCGCACCGCAATCGGCGCGGAGCCGCTGATGGTCATGCGCTTTAAGGACAGCCCTGAGCCGACGAGCCACGGCGATCCGGAAAAGGTAATGCACGCCCGCTTGAAAATCGGTGACTCGTCGGTTTTGATCTCCGATGGCCGCTGCGCGGGCAAGTCGGACTTCAAGGGTTTTGGCCTTTCGCTTACTGTCTCCAGCGAGGCCGAGGCGGAACGGCTATTCAAGGGCCTCTGCGACGGCGGGCAGGTGCAGATGCCGCTGGCCAAGACGTTCTTCTCGGCAAAGTTCGGCATGGTCATCGACCGCTTCGGCGTGCTCTGGATGGTGTATGTCACGACGGTATAATGGCGGGATGAACCCGCTTTTCAACGCCAGCCTAAGCCACGACGTCGTCCACGGCTATATTCCCTTCGTGTCGCCGCACGGGCTGCCCGAAGGCGAGGTCGCCGAACAAGCGGTCATCGACAATCCCTGGATCCAGCGGCTGCGGCAGATCCACCAGTTGCAGACCGCCTGGCTCGTCTATCCCACGGCCGAGCACACCCGCTTCCAGCACGTGCTCGGCGCGATGCATCTGGGCAGCCGCATGATCGCGGAGACATACGAGAGTCTCCGCGAGGCCTGTCCGGACGTGCCCAGCCGCGGATACGTCGAGTCGCTGATTCGGATGGCGGCCCTGCTCCACGACGTTGGCCATGGCCCGTTCGGACATTTCTTCGATGCGCATTACCTGTCCGAGTACAAACTCAACCACGAGATCGTCGGCAGCCGCATCATTTGCGAGCAGTTGGCTGACTTGATTCGCGGCGTGCGGCGCAATCCGCACAGCCGCCTGTGCGATGGCGAACAGCTCGATCCGCAGGAGCTTTGCTTCCTCATCACGCGGCCCAGCGCTGCGACGGCCAGCGCGGGACCGCAATGGCTGCGCTTCCTTCGCAGCCTTTTTTGCGGCCTGTACACCGTGGACAACATGGATTTCGTCCTCCGCGACGCCTACATGTCCGGCTATAGCCAGCGTGCGTTCGATCTCGACCGCCTCCTGAGCTACTCGCTCTTCACCGAGCGGGGGCTGACGATACACGAGCGCGGCCTCTCCGCCCTGGAGCGGTTCATCGCCGTTCGCGGCGATCTTTTCCGCAGCGTCTATTACCACCGCACGGTGCGGGCGATCGACCTCAGCCTGCAGGAGCTGTTCATCGACAGCAAGGCCGACCTGTTTCCCGGCAACCCGCTGGACCATCTCGACGACTACCTGCATTTCACCGAATGGTCGCTGCTGGTCCGCGTGGCCGACTGGCGCCGCATGAACGATCCGCGGCTGCGGGCGTTGGGCGAGCGCTGGTGGGAATTCATGGCGCGAAAGCTGCGCTGGAAAATGGCTTGCGAGCGGACCGTCTTCTTCGCGCCGGGCCAAAGCGAAGAGGCGAGCGTTTTCAGCGACGAGGAAGTATTGGAAAAGCGGATTCGCAAGCACCTTCCGCCGGAACTGAAGGACATTGTCTTTCGCATCGACATTCCCCGGCACGTTTATCGCCCCGAAGCGCTCGCCCCGACGGCCGACCAGAATTTCCTCCTCGATCCGGCAACCGGTAGAATTCATCGGCTGAACGAGCGGGAATTGTTCCGGCGGATCGCGCTGAGCTTCCGCATCTTCCGCATTTACGCGGAGGACAGCCGGCACAAAGCGGAATTCGCCCGCGCGATGGACCAGATCGTCGGGCCGACGGGCGTGGATGACGTGACGAACATGTGAGAAACACTATGAAGGAATGCCTTTACCGTTCACTTGCTAAAAGCGCCGCTGCACTGCTGGAAGGCGAGCGGGACTTCCTGGCGAACATGGCGAACCTGTCCGCCTTGCTCTTCGAGGAACTGCCCGAAGTGAATTGGGCCGGCTTCTACCTGCTCAAGGGCCAAGACCTTGTAGTCGGGCCGTTTCAGGGCAAGCCGGCCTGCACGCGGATCGGGCCCGGCAAGGGCGTTTGCGGCGCGGCGGCGGCAAAGCGGGATTCGGTGGTCGTGGAAAACGTCAACGAGTTCCCCGGACACATCGCTTGTGATGCCCGCTCGAAATCGGAAATCGTCGTGCCGATGATCAAAGATGGGCGGCTGTTGGGCGTGCTCGACGTTGACAGCGCGATGCTGGCCCGCTTCGATGATGAAGACCGAACCGGGCTGGAAGAGATCGTGCGGTTGTTACTGAAAGGATCGAATGCCGAGTACACAGTACCGAGTACTCAGTAGTCTTACCGTTGTCGCCTGCCAGCACTGAACACTGAAAACTGAACACTTCATGTCCGAACACACTTACTACGACAACCCCCTCATCGCCCGTTACGCGTCCGACCGCATGAGCGAGCTTTGGGGTCCGCGGCGCAAGTTCAGCACTTGGCGGCGGCTGTGGGTCGCGTTGGCGGAAGCGGAGGCCGAGTTGGGCCTGCCCGTCACGCCCGAACAGATCGCGGAACTCAAGCAGCACGTCGACGACATCGACTTCGCCGCGGCGCAGCGGCACGAGCGGCGGCTGCGGCACGATGTGATGGCCCACGTCCACGCCTACGGCGACGTCTGCGCCACGGCGCGGCCGATCATCCACCTGGGCGCGACAAGCTGCTACGTGACCGACAACACGGACCTTATCCTGCTCCGCGAGGCCCTGGAAATGGTCCGCGACCGGCTCGTGGCGGTGATTGACGCCCTCGCCCGCTTCGCCCAGGAATATCGCGCGCTGCCCTGCCTCGCCTTCACGCATTTCCAGCCGGCGCAGCCGACGACGGTCGGCAAACGGGCGTGCCTTTGGGCCTACGATTTCGTGCTCGACCTGGCCGAGGTCGAGTTCCGATTGCAAAACCTCAAGGCCCACGGCTGCAAGGGCACGACCGGCACGCAGGCCAGCTTCCTGGAACTTTTCGACGGCGATCACGAGAAGGTCCGCCGGCTGGACGATCTGATCTGCCGCAAGATCGGTTTCGCCGAAAGCTACCCCGTGACCGGGCAGACCTATTCGCGGAAGGTCGATTCACAAGTCCTCGCCGTGCTATCGGGCATTTCGCAGAGCGCCACAAGATGGCGACCGACTTGCGGCTTTTGGCCCATCGCAAGGAGGTCGAGGAGCCGTTCGAGAAGGAGCAGATCGGCTCTTCCGCGATGGCCTACAAGCGGAACCCGATGCGGAGCGAGCGGATTTGCTCGCTCGCCCGGTTCGTTATGAGCCTTGAAACCAGCGCCGCCGCCACCGCTGCGGTGCAATGGCTGGAGCGGACGCTGGACGACAGCGCCAACCGCCGGCTCGTGCTGCCGCAAGCATTCTTGGCCGCCGACGCCGTGCTGATTCTTTGCCAGAACGTGACCACCGGGCTGGTCGTCTATCCCCGCGTGATCGCGGCGAACCTGGAGGCGGAGTTGCCCTTTATGGCCACGGAAAACATTTTGATGGCCGCGGTGGCCGCCGGCGGCGACCGGCAGGAATTGCACGAGCGAATCCGGCAGCACAGCCTTGCCGCGGCGGCAGTCGTTAAAAACGAAGGCGGCAAGAACGATCTCATCGCCCGGCTCGCCGCCGATCCGGCCTTCGCCCGCGTCGATCTCTGCGGCGCGTTGGACGCTAACAGGTTTGTCGGCCGTGCGCCGCAGCAGGTAGACGAGTTCCTCGAGGAGATCGTTGCGCCGATCTGCGCGAAATATGGCGAGCGGCTGGCAGCGGAGGCGGAACTGCGGGTGTAGATCGTACGTGAGATTCTGTTTGCCGGAGTATTGCCAGTCAGCTAAGATTACTGTGGGCAATTGGGGGTTTGCAAGAGACGCGATGGATGTTCCTATGAATACCTCTGAAATAACAATTAAGGTCGACGCCGATTTGGCCGAGGCATACCGGTCCGCGTCAGAGGAAGATCGGCAGAAGATGAACCTGTTGGCGAGTCTGGAGCTTAGCCGGTATTTGCGCACGCACGAGTCATTGCAAGAGATTATGGACGCGATGGGCAAGGAGGCTGCCCGCAACGGGATGACCCCCGAAATCCTGGACTCGATTCTGAATGACTGACCCGCACCGTGTCGTATTCGACTCGAGCGTGCTTGTCAGCGCTGCGATCCTTCGCAAGTCAACACCTGCGCGGGCTGTTGACGCGGCAGTGCGATTGAGCAAAGTCTTGTTTTCGTCCGCAACGCTCGATGAACTGAAGGAAGTGCTGGCGCGGCCAAAGTTTGATCGCTATGTTGATCCCGAAATGCGCAACAGTTTCCGGGTGGGTCTTGCCCACGAGGCAATCGTAATTGAGGTCCGTGAGCCAATCGTTGCCTGCCGGGACCCAAAGGACAATAAGTTCCTAGAGGTGGCGGTTGCGGGACAAGCAGAGTACATCGTCTCTGGCGACGAGGATCTGCTGGTGCTCGACCCCTTCCGCGGAATTCGCATCGTCACACCCGCAGAATTGCTCGAACTCCTCGCCGCCGAAGGGGAAGCCGAGGCCAGCCCGTAGCTTTGCACGGCGCTTGGCCTCTACCCAATCTCATCCAGCAGCCGGCTCACGGCTACGTCGAGCTTGCCGGACGTCTCGTAGGTGCCGGAGGCAATCTGCGCGCGGATCGAGTTTACGCGGTCCTGGCGGATGTCCGGGGCCTGCTTGGCCTGCTCGACGAGGCGTGCAGTGTCGGAAATGTTGACTTCGTCTTGAATGGCGGAAGACTCCACACCGGAAGAGCTTCGGGCGGCGCGGGCCATGTGCGGCCCGGAAATTGCCTGGGGGCCATGTACTTGCGCGGGTCCATATATTTGCATCGCTGCGTCTCCTAAATCTTACCTTGTTCCCAGTCTGCCGCACGCACTATCCGCCATGACGCAGCGAGCGACTCACTGCCGTCATCGGACGCGCGTGCCGGCTGGCGAGAGGGAAACCGCAAACGCTCCAGTCCTGCCGAAAACCGCCCTCTCATCAATCGTGCCGCCTATGCACGTGAGGAAAAAGGCGACTATCTGTCTCGGCAAGCCATGAACTCCGTTTGGGCGCTGCACGAAGGCAACGGGCGATTCCTTTTCGCCACAAAAAGCTGCACTTCATGCAACATGAATACTATACGAGATTCCACTAGGCAAGGTTCTGCCAATTCGACGGTCTGGGGCTGATTCTGCCGACGGGGATTGGCAGTTCGGATTGTAGGTCGGCAGGGAAAGGAAAACAAGGTCAATCGGCGGCGACCGGGCAAGCGGGGAAAGAGCCGTGCTGGGGCAGTTCCGTCCGCGGGGCAAAATGCCACGACGGGGGTTGTGTCGAAAACCTTTGGGCGCGAGGCACGGGGTACAGTATGAATCGCATCTCGCGCGGGTGTGCGAAACCCGGATCATTTGTCGCGTGAACCTCGGGCTCAGAATCTCGTTTGGTACGAAAAATGCACTTGAACCAAAACCGTTGGCGCGTGTCTTACGTACTAAGAAAGGAAGGCCGCGAAATGAACGCATTGCCGCAATCAGAAACACCTGCCGGGCCACTCGCACCGGAGTGCTGGGAGGTTCCCCTTCGAGTCCGCTTGGAACCGTTTGTTGATTTCAGCGAGCAGTTGGAAAAGCAATTGGAGCAGTTGGTACTCCGTTGGCAGGATAAAGCAGCCCCGTCCGCTTCGCGCCACCGCCGATAAGTCTTCCCGATCCGCACAAGTTAATGCGAAAACCACAGTCGCCGTCGGCACCGGGTGAAATGCTCAATTACCGGGAGCCGACGGCGATGCTGTTTTGATATAATGCAGTTGCTGCCAGTGCTCCGTAAGGTGTAACGATGGTGGAAACTGTATCTTCAACGCCTGCCACGCCCGTTTCGCCGGCATGCCCTGCCTGTGGCGCGGCTCGACTGGTACGCTGCCCGTTTTGTAGCACGGTTGGCACAGAATTCGCGCAGGCGGACAACGATTTTGCCAGCCTTTTTAACCTCCCAAGCGCCGCCAACCCGGCTCAATGTTGTGGTCCGCAAGGGTGCAGTCCGCTAGCCTTGCACAGCACTTCGCCGAAGGGCACATCGACGAGCGAGCCGAATAGCCGATTCTGTTGCAGCTTGGCCTTGACCAACCACGGCGAGCTGACCCCGCACAGGAACCGCGCGAACGCCCGTGGCGGGCCGAGTTCCTTTATGTACTGTCGCCGGAGTTCTTCGGCCTGCGACCAGACCTTTGGATCGGTGTTTTGTTCGATGCGCAACGCCAGCTTCACCGCCTTGCCGCCCCGCGCACACCACGAGCAGTGTCCGCACGGCCGCTCCAGCGGGTCGCCGAAATGCCGGCCGAGCGCGGCAACCTGGCACGAGTCCTGCTGCACCCACTGCGCCACTTGCCGCAAGCGCTCGATTTCGCGCGATTCCCGCTGCAAGACCCGCGTATAGAGCGTCTTCACCAGCGCGGCGTGGTCCAACGGCCGCTCCCGCAGGTGATACTTCTGCCGCACGCCGGCCGTCTTCAGCTCCAGCCACTTTTGCTCGGACAAGTAGTCCAACGCCCGCACCACGCGGTCCCGTGGCTCGCCGATGTTTCGGCACGCCTCGTCGAGATTGACGTGGAACCACGTTTGCGCCTTTTTGGCCTGTCCCAGCAGCTTCTGCAAAAACGCCTTCCGCGGCCCCTCAAAGTGGCCGAGAATCTCCGCCGAACTAACCAGCGGCTTGAACTGGTACTCCGCATAGAACGGCGTTCCCGCCTCGATGTGTCCCAAGAGCTCCAGGTAAGTCAGCAGGGTGCGGGCAACCGTATTGCGAATGTCGTGCCGGCTGGAAAGGTCGTAGACGCTGACGTCGAAATCGTCGCCTTGGCCGAAGATTTCTGCCACCAGGCCCGCCACGGCAGGCTCGGTGGGCGTGTCGCCATAAGCGAAGTTTTCCAGCACGTTCAAGTCGTCCGGGCAAAAGAACATCTCGCAAGTAGCCGGCCGCCCGTCGCGCCCGGCACGGCCGATCTCCTGGGCGTAGTTTTCCAGGCTCTTGGCCGGATTGTAATGGTAGACGTAGCGGATATTGGCCTTGTCGATGCCCATGCCGAAGGCGATCGTGGCCACGACGATGCCATCCTGCGACTTGATGAACCAGTCTTGCGTTTCGCGGCGGTGGTCGTCCTTCATGCCGGCGTGGTAGGCCCGCGCAGAGAAGCCGGAACTGACAAGCCGGTCGGCCAGCTCCTCGGCGGTTTTTTGCAACGTGACGTATATGATTGTCGGCCCGCGCTCGCGGCGAGAGAGGGCGTCGTGCAGCCGCTGGTCTCGCTCAGCCAGCGTGACCGGCGAGCCTAAGAGCGTAAGATTCGGCCGGTAGAAGCCGGTGCGGACCGCACAGCCCGGCTCAATTTGGAAGAAGCGGCAGATATCGGCCAGCACTTGGGGCGTGGCTGTGGCCGTGAGTGCCAGGACCCGCTCAGCCCGGCAGAGCTGGGCGAAGCGGGCCAGCCGCAGGTAATCGGGCCGAAAGTTGTGGCCCCATTCGGAGATGCAATGCGCCTCATCCACAGCGAAGAGCGAAATCGCCGTTCGCTGGATCATTTGGCAGAACCGCTCGTTGACGAAGCGTTCCGGGGCGACGTAGAGCAGCCGCAGCCGGCCGGAGCGGACCTCGTCGTTCACCGCGCGGTATTCGTCCAAGTCGAGCGTCGAATCCAGCCGCCGTGCGGCAATACCACGGGCGGTAAGGGAATCAATCTGGTCTTTCATCAGGGCAATCAGCGGCGACACCACAAGCGTCAAGCCCGGCAGGGCCAACGCCGGCAGTTGGTAGCACAGCGACTTGCCGCCGCCCGTGGGAAACACGGCCGCCGCCGAGCGTCCGGCCAGCAGGTGCGAAATCACGGCTTCCTGGCCCGGCTTGAAGTCGCCGAATCCAAAGTGTTGGCGGAGCAAAGCGCGGGTATCTGGTGCGGTGGGGAACGGGGCACCCGCGCTGCGGGTCGATAGCGAGTCGGCGGAACTGGCGGGCGCAAGCGTGGCGGTGGACATCGGCAGGACCTCCTTTGGCTGTGAACGTGAACTTTTGAACAGATAGCAGTATAATAGCAGGCGGATCGGGCATTGCAAGCGGCGCGGAGAAGAATTCTGGGTCGTCGCTGTCGTCCTTGATGTCGTTGTAGTCCTTGCCGTCATTCTATTGACACCCTAACCAGGCGCCCGAATAATAGCCTGGTTCTTTATTTTGAAGGAAAGGGAGTCTCGCTATGGCAAGCCGCAGTCGCTTCTGGGTCGGTGTGCTGGTTCCGGGAGTTTGCGTCACACTGGTCGTCCCTGGTAGCTTAGTTTTTCACGCCCGGGCCGCGGAGAACTCGCCAATTGCCATGCACCCCAAGGCCGTAACGTTGGAGCTCGTGTGCCGCGATGGCGCCGAAAGCGGAAAGTTCCATCCAAGCCATGCTCGAGTGCTTTCGGCAGACACCTGGGCAGCCGCTTTTCGCAGCGTGGCGGACGTTAACGGTTACGCCGCCGTCCCGCGCGGCGGCAACCGGCCCCGGCAACAAGCCGCCGCGCAGGCTGCCGGACAAGCCGTCACCGTGATGGCGACCGTCGTGCCGGAAGATGAAGCCGCCACCCTGCAAATTGAGACGGAAGCGGGCACAGCCGAAATCCGCCTCTGCGACGTTGGCTTCCAGCCGCCGCGGAAATACCTCAACGGCCTGATTACCGCGGCGAAGCTCTATGCCGCCACGCGCGTTGTGGAATCTCCCACGGAAAATGATTACCCTTCCGCGGTTCGAGCGCCCGATGGCACGATCTGGGCCGCCTACGTTGCCTACAAGCGCGGCGGCGAGCCGGACATGGCTGCCGCCGCCCGGCACGAATTTGGCACGTTTATCCCCAAGGGAAACGGCGATCAGGTTTTCCTCGTCCACTTCGACGGCAAGGCATGGTCCGAACCGATGTCTGTCACCGATCCGCTCTTGGACCTTTGGAAGCCGACCGTCACCGTGGACGGCAAGGGCCGAGTGTACGTCGCTTGGAGTCAGCAAGTTGACCACAATTGGGACGTCTATCGCCGCTGCTTCGATCCAGCCGCAGGCCAATGGGCGGACATCGAGCGCATGACTACTGACTCCGGCTCGGATATTAATGTGGTCTCCACTACCGACTCGGCCGGTAACGTTTGGTGGGCCTGGCAAGGCCGCCGTGGAAAACATTTTCAGATTCTTTTGACCGGCGGTGGCATTTCTACCGGCTCGCCGATCGCCGTCACGGACCAGCCGGCCGACCACTGGGACCCGGCCATCGCGGCAGATCACGAGGGGAACGTCTACGTCGCTTGGGATAGCTACGAGAATGGCAATTTCGATGTGTTCATGCGGCGGTATCATAACGGGACGGCCGAGCCGGTGATACCTGTGGCCACCTTTCCCGCCTTCGAAGCCCGGCCGAGTCTGGCCATCGACAAGCAAAACCGCGTCTGGATCGCCTACGAAATGAGCGGACCGAACTGGGGCAAGGATTTTGGCCGCATGGCGCCCAAGTCGGCCAGCCGCGACACTGACCCAAACGGCAGGAACTTGGGCCAGGCGCGGCCGGGCAACGGTGTCGGCATTCCCCTCTACCAAAGCCGTCATGTCGTGGTCAAGTGCTACGCCGACGGCCGCTTGCAACAGCCGGCCGTGAACGTGAACGCGATCGAGCAACCCATGCCGCGGCCCAAGAGCTTGGGCCGAATTGCGGTCGCCGACGACGGTCGTGTTTGGCTCTTCTTCCGCCATCATCCCTTGCCCGGCGGGACGCGCGAGACATGGGCCGAGTACGCCACGAGCTACGACGGCAAGGCATGGAGCAAGCCCGTCATGCTTTCCGATTCCGACGGCATCATGGACAATCGCCCCGCCGTCGTGCCGTTTGGCCCTGGCGGAGCGCTGGCGGTCTACAGCAGCGACTGGCGGCTCCGCGGCGCGAACAATGTGGACGGCGCCGGCCGGCTGCCGCTGAAGACCGACCTTTACGCGGCTCTGTTGCAAAGCCCGGGACGGGCGAGCGCCCCGGAGTTGGCCGCCGCCGAACCAGGCTCGCGGCACGTCGAGCCGGTCCACCCCCGCGAAGGCGAAGACAAACAGAAGTTGCGCGAACTCCGCGTCGAGGTGGGCGGCAAAACCTACCAACTTGCCCGCGGCGAGTTCCACCGGCACACCGAATACACTGCCCATCGCGACGGCGATTCTTTGCTGGAGGACATGTGGCGCTACGCCCAGGACGCCGCCGACATGGATTGGCTAGGCAACGGCGACCACGACAACGGATGGGGGCACCAGTATCCCTGGTGGATCACGCAGAAGACGATGGACATTTTTTACAACCCGCCTTATTTCATCACCCCGTACACTTACGAGCGGAGCGTGGTGTGGCCCAACGGACATCGCAACGTAATCTTCACCCAGCGCGGCATCCGCACGCTGCCCCGCGGCAAATTGCCGGGCGACCCGAAGACCGGCTCGCCCGACACCAAGATGCTCTACGCCTATTTGCACGAGTTCCACGGCATTTGCGCCAGCCATACCAGCGCCACGAACATGGGCACCGACTGGCGCGACAACGATCCCGAAGTCGAGCCGGTCGTGGAGATCTACCAGGGCGACCGCAACAACTATGAGTGCGAAAGCGCTCCGCGCGGCCTCACCCCCAGCGAAGTCGCCGGCGCGAAGAAGCTGCCCGAAGTGATTCACAGCCAGGGCTTCGTGTGGAACGCCTTGGCCAAGGGGTACCGCCTCGGCTTCGAGAGCTCCAGCGACCACGTCAGCACGCATTGCAGCTACGCCATCCTGCTGGTCCAAGAGCCCGGCCGGCAGTCGATCGTCGAGGCATTCAAGGCCCGCCGCTGCTACGCGGCCACCGACAATATCGGCCTTGTCGTCAAGTGCGGCGACCACTTGATGGGCGAGGAATTCACTCTCGCCGGCAAGCCGACGCTGGAAATCAAGGTTGTCGGCTCCGCGCCGGTGAGCCAACTGGACATCGTGCGCAACAACCGCTTCGTCTACAGCACCAAGCCCAATCGCGAAAACGTGGAAATGCAATGGACCGACGCCGATCCGTCCGCCGACCCCGTGAGCTACTACTACGTCCGCGTGCAGCAGGCCGACGGCAACCTCGCTTGGTGCTCGCCGATGTGGATTCATCCGAAGTGAATTTGCTTTCCCGCGAAAAAGGCCGGCGTTCCCGTATGGCTTTTCGCTGGGCCGGCTAATCATCTGCTTTTCCTTTTCGCACAGACTTCGATTTATGGGTGCGCTGCGGCTGTTTCTTGCTACGCCCATGATGCTCGTGCATACGGGCCGGTGATTTGGTATCGGTCATTGGGCAACATTCCGCTCATGGCACTGGCTGCGCAATCGGCAAGCTCACGTTGGCACTTTGCGCCTCGGCGCCTTTGCGCGAGGTATTTGACAGGGACGCGACCAGTTAGACCAGGCCCTTTCACCTCTTGCCGCACACGGGGTAGAATCGAGCGTGCTGACTATCCAAGGCCGAGTCCATCTTGAACCTCGTTTGATCCATCGCATGCGCCGAATCCTCATCTGCCTGTTCGTCCTCTCAATTGGTCCGTCGCTTTCGCAATCCGCCGAGCCGGACCGCACGCTTTCCACGCTGGCCGAGCGGACCCAATGGAAACAGACGGGGCGATACGACGAGGTGATAAGTCTCTGCAAGGACTTCGTGGCGGCGTACCCGACGAAAGTCGCTTGTTCACAATTCGGCGAGTCGCCGGAAGGCAGGCCGCTTTTGGCGCTAATTGCCTCGGCGGACGGCACGTTGGATCCGCAAGCGGCCAAGGCGAAGGACCGTCCGGTCGTGCTCGTGCAAGGCGGAATCCACGCGGGCGAGATCGACGGCAAAGACGCGGGCTTTTTGCTCTTGCGCCAACTGCTGCGCGGAGAAGCCGCGCCCGGCATATTGTCCAAGCTGACTTTGGTCTTTGTGCCGGTTTTCAACGTCGACGGCCACGAGCGGTTCGGCAAGTACAACCGCCCGAACCAGCGCGGCCCGGAGGAAATGGGCTGGCGGACTACGGCGCAGAATTTCAATCTGAATCGCGACTACACGAAGGCGGACAGCCCGGAGATGGCCGCGATGCTCAAACTGCTTCACGCTTGGGACCCTATTCTCTACGTCGATCTGCACGTGACCGACGGCGGCGATTTTCGGCCCGACGTCTCGCTGACCGTCTGCCCGTCGCGCAAAGGCCCGGAGGCATTGACGCAGGCCGGGGCGCGGCTCGCGCGCGGGCAAAGCAGCTTTTGGAGCAGTCGGGGCATCTGCCGCTGCTCTTCTACCCGGAGTACGTGAAAGAGGACGAACCGCTTTCGGGATTCAAGCTGGGGGTGACGCCGGCTCGATTCTCCGAGGCTTATTGGGAGTTGAACAACCGCATCGGAGTGCTCGTGGAGACGCACTCGTGGAAGGAGTATCCCGTCCGCGTCAAGGTCACGCACGACACGGTCTTGAGCCTGATGGAAATCGCGGCGGAGGAGGCCGGCCAGTGGTCTCGCGCCGCGCGGCTGGCGGACGAAGAGGGCAAAGCGATCGGCGGCAAGCAAGTCGTGCTCCGCTACGCGGCAACCAAGAACGCCGAGACGATCGATTTTCCGGGCTACAGGTTCGAACGGTTGCATTCGCCCATCTCAGGACAGCTTTACACGAAATACGATCCCAGCCAGCCGCAAATCTGGAAAGTGCCGCTCTATACGGAGATCATACCGAGCCTGACCGTCACCGCGCCTCAAGGCGGCTATCTCGTTTCCAAGGCGTACGCGGCCTGGATGGGCGAGAAGCTGAAACTGCATGGCATCAGCTATCAGGTGTTGCCGGCTGCGCTCTCGCTTGACGCCGAAGCGTTTCGGGCGACGGAGTTCCACTTTGCGGGGCAATCCTACGAAGGCCACCAGTCGTTGACGGTGAAAGGAAAATGGGCGAAGGAGCGGCGGAACGTCCCGGCGGGATCGCTCTTCGTTCCCATCGCCCAGGCGAGGGCAAGGTTGGTCATGCAGCTCTTGGAGCCGGAATCGACCGAGTCGTTCCTCTGGTGGGGCTTCTTCAATACGGCCTTCGAGAAGAAGGAGTACATGGAACCCTACGTGAACGAAGAAGTCGCCCGGCAAATGCTGGCGGAGAATCCAAAGCTTGCCGAGGAGTTCCAAGCCATGCTCCGCGAACATCCCGAAGTCGCGCGGGACCCGGAGAAAAGGCTCGAATTCTTCTATCGCCGGCATCCGAGCTGGGACGAACGCTTTGCGCTCTACCCCGTGCTGAGAACCGATCGGGCAGCGTTTTGGCGGAATTAGACGCCTGACTGTCGCCTTCCACTTCGCGAAAGTGGCGCGATTTTCTCGGGAGCGGAGCGCTCGCCCAACGGATCGCGAAATAGTTTGGCGCGATTGGGGGGGTTCGGTATAATTGCCGGAAAGGAGAACGAATCATGACCGCGAAAGAATCGCTTCTGCAAGTCGTCGATGAGTTGCCCTCGGAGTACCTCCGTGATCTGGAGGACTTCGCAAAGCGACTGCGTCTGAAGGCTGCCCATCAGGAAGTGCCGACGGCGTTGGCGAGCGAAGCGGCCCTGGCGAGAGACTGGCTTCGCCCCGAGGAGGACGAGGCGTGGAAAGACTTGTGACGCGCCGCTACGGCAACTTATATTCCCGAATTTCGCTGGGCCGCGTCGTTGCCGGCGGCACGGCAACGCAGATGGTCCGCCGCTGAGGAATAAAAAGACCCGTGCGGGCGTGCGGCGGCAGTGGAAGCTCGGCTGTCTTCGTCAACGCACACTTCGGGCCGACCGTAAAGATGCCGATCGCTGCGCCGGCGCCGTCGTCCGCGCCTTCCGTGCGGTTTCCGCCGCCAATCACCATGACGCAGCCCGTCTTGGCGTCAAAGTAAAGGTCGTCCGAGTCGGGTGGACAACCGGCTTCGTCCAGTATCCGGCCGTTGCCGGCGTCGATCGCGATGAGTTTTGGCGGCAGGCGGCTGGCGACGAAGATACGGCCTTTTGCTTTGTCGAGCGCCATAGCGAAGTTGCGCGCCGTTTTTGGAAGTCGGCAAGTCCACAACACCGCCAGTCGCATCAATCGGGCGCGGTCGCTCTCACACCGGAGGTCTAATGATTTGAAGAAGCCTGCTTGAGCCACGGCGCAAGCGTGAAAACAGCATTACGGCGCCGGCAAGCAGAAGTAGGCTCGCCATTCGCGGTTCGGGAACCGCCGAAAAGCCCGTGCGGGAAGCTGTCTCCTCGGGCGACTCCTGCTCAGCCGGGCCCGCGAACGCCATCGCGGCGTTTGCTCCGACAGTCAACGCGGAACCGTCAGACAGCGCCGTCGGATCGAGCACGTACAGCGTGCCGTCGGAAACAATCGTCCCTCCCGTATACGAATTGCTGCCACTGAGCACAAGTGTGCCAGGACCACAAAGCGTCAGTGCTTCAGCGGCCGACGACTGGCTGATGTTCCCGGAGATGAATAGCGTCGTTCCTGCCGACGGCGTGATCGTCAGGTTGTTGGCAAGGACCATATCCGCGGTGATTGCATTGCTCCCGCCGGACACGATGATTCGCCCGCACGTGTCCAGGTTATTGATGACGAGATTGCCCGGATTGCCATTCGCCAGGGTTCCACTGGCCAGCGTGTAGCCGGCCGAGTTGCTTGCCGTGTTTCCCAGCGTCAGGTAACCCATGGTCTGTACAGCGTCGAGCGTGATCGTCGTGGGCGATTCGAGTGGAGCATTGATAACCACCGTTTGTCCCGGTCCGCTCGGCACGGCGCTGGTGGTCCATTTCGTGTAGTCGTTGAAACTTCCGCTCCCGCTGGTATTCCACGTGGCAAGCGTCTTGATCGCGGCGTTGAAGATCGCCAAGGTCGCCTCGTCCTGTTGGATGTAGGGCGCGTAATCGGAAAAATCGCCACCGCCAAAATTGGGGTCCGAGAGGGGGAATACGTCAACCAAGGGGCCCGTAGTGAGTGTCTGGCCCCCGGAAAATGTGACTGTAACTTCGTAAGCGAAACCATATTCGCCATAGTTCTGTGTGGAACCTGACACGACGTAGAGATTCTTTTGGAGTTCGTGCGGGTCATCAAGCGAGATGCCAAAACCGGCGGCGAACGATGTTGTACCGCTGAATGTGACCGTGCCCGGCGACGCCCCGGGAAATATGCCGATGTCGCGATCGAAAACGGTCATAAACGTGCCGGGGCTGGCGGGCGCGGCCGCAGCCGGACCCGTGCCGTTGCACAGAGTTCCCACTCCGTCGGAGTAGTAAAGCGGGCTAATGACAGCGTATGTCGCCGTAAAAGACGGCCACGGACCAGCAGTGTACGGCGAGCCGTGGATCACCGGGAAATAGGCTCCCAGTCCGTTCGAGCCCGAGGTAGCCGAGAAAGGCGCATAGAAAAGGTCGCCGGGCGCGGAGTTGATCGTACTGCTATCCATGTAATTGCCAGGAAACTCGGCGAAGGACTCGATCGAGCTTGGAATGCCACCGCTGGTGGTCAAAGTAAGGCCAAAGCCGTGTCCGCGGGCACGATTTGCCTGCACCACAACGACGATCAGCAGGAGACTGGCGAGTTTGGTTCGCATGGTTAGACTAGCGTGTAATGTGGAACTGAATTGTTGGATTGGAAGCGGCGACAAAGGAGCGACCGCGAGGACGCGAGGTCTCCGCGGGCGAGCCGTAACAGGTCGAGTTAGCGGCAGCGCAACAGTCTTCGCCAACGGCGCATTGGCCAAGCCGCGACGAGCGCCCCGGCGACCACGGCAAGCAATGCAGTGGGCGGTTCGGGAACCGAGTTCCCCGCCAAACTCTCCAGGGCGTTGTAGAGATTCAGCGTCGCCGGATCCTGCACCCAATCGGGGGCATTATCGCTGTAGTCGCCCAGCGCCGGATCGGCAATGGCAAACATATCGACCAACGGCGGCGTCGTCACCGTGCCCGTTGAAAACGGAATCGCGACGTCGAATGCAAAGCCGTATTCGCCGTAGGTCTGCGTTGATCCCGCGCCGATAAACAAGTCCTTTTCCAACTCGTGGTAATCGGTCAGCGAAACGGTAATGCCCGAGGGCGTTACCGTGCTTGTGCCGCTGATCGTAACAACCCCGCCTCCCGCGCCGGGGTGATTGCTATCGCTATTCCCCGCGTACAGGTTGTAAATCTGCATCGAGGCGCCGGCGGAGGCCGGTGCGGCAACCGCATCGCTGCCGGCGAACATCAGCGGGGTCAGAATCGTGAATGTGGCGTCCGTAAACGGCACGTTGTAGTTGCCGGCGACGGCAAACCCCTCGTAAGTTCCATAGGCTCCGGCGGCGATATTCGCGTTGTAGCGGGCCAGGGCGGCCGGCGCAAGACTGCTCTCGGCGCCCGGCAGTCCGGCAGTTCCTGGAGTCGGTTGAAACTGGTCGTTGAACAAGTAGGGCGTGCTGGCAGTGCTGGAAACGTAAGGGCTCGGACCAACCGGGTCCCCGTTTTGGTTGATGTCGGAGTAGCCGGTCGGGTCGGCCGTGTAATCCTGCGCCTGGTCGAGGAAATTCGACTCGGAAATGATTGTCGAAAAACCGGTCGGATGGGAGTTGTTATTTGCCACAAGGGAGAATCCGTGGGCATGGAGCCGATCAGCCGAGGCGACAACCGCCGCGGCCAAAAGAAACACAATAAGACGCTTTTTCATGGTAATCCTTGTTTGAGACGCTAAGTTGGTTGCTAAAGTTGTAAAGGTCACTTTTGCGGCCGGGCAAAGTTGGTCCCGTTCGCGATATCGGTTTGCACCCAGCTCAGGAACGTGTCGTAGGAGACCGTTACCGCATGTCCGTCCGCGTACATATAGTTCGCGCAGGTGACGTGCTGGGTGGGGTTTATCTCCGCGAGCATCGTGTCCAACACGGTCCCGTTGGCGATGTCGCTTGGCGCATACCACGTCGAACAATGCACGTGGTCGTCGGTGACCGTGCGGCCGTAGTTTGCTCCTTCGAACATGACGGGCAAAGCGCTCGTAGCTTTGAGGAAGTTGATGTTCAGGCAGAAGTATCCGTCGGGCGTGGTGTCCGCCACGTACTCGTTGATGACGTAGCTCGTGCCGCGAATTCCCGCCGCGTTGCCGAGAACCCGTTGCGGTCCAAGCGGATCGTCGGGACAGAGCCGCACTTCATTCGCGTCCTCTAAGTAGGGCCCCATGGTAACGATCCATGAATCCGTGAGGCCCGCATGGTACGTAAAGGGGAAGTGTCCGTCGATGTTCGTGTACAGCGCCAGCCCGACACCGATCTGGTGCAGGTTGTTGAGGCACTTCGTCCTGCGGGCCGACTCATGCGAGGCATGAATGGCCGGCAGCAGCAGCGCCAGCAGTAAGGCGATGACGGCAACGACGACCAGCAGCTCCACGAGCGTGAATGCCTTGCGGCCTTTCCTGCGGCCGTTGACAAGCGTAATTTGGGCGCAGCAGTTGGATCGCATCGGATCTCCTCCGTTCAAGTAGGTTGGAACTTCGTCAAATCGCGCGCGGCGGCTCAGCCGCGCGGTGGCGGAACGGGGACCTCCGCGAAGATCGCGCAAAGCGCGGAGCGGAAGAAGAAGAACCTGCCGGACGGCAGCAGAGGCTCCATCGAGAAATCGGCCGCGGCGGGGACCACCGCGGGCAAAGTTTTTAATTGGCCAAGCGGCCCTCCCTGGCATTCCAGGGCCTTGATCGCAATGACGTATCGGCCGGCCGGCGAAAACGGGGACATCTCTGATTCGTGCGAAGCACCCGAAGGGCCGTTCCGGCGAATCAGAGATGTCCCCGTTTTCGTCGCAGCCGCCTGCTTGCAATGGCAGCAGCACCCGCCGCCGCAGTCGTTATCGTCAGCGGCACGACGAGGATTCTCCTGGATCGCGTCAAGAACGTAGGCCGGCGGCGTGACTCCGTGCTTCTTCGCCCAGGCCAGCCGCTCGGACATGGTATGGCAGCAGCAGTGCAACCAGCATTGTTCGGCGCTGCGGCACCCGCACGGGCAATCCATGCAGGGAAACATCTCGCCACTCTTTCGCGTCGCCGCCGCCGGCAGAGGCAGCGGCATCCCCAACGCAACCACCAAGTGGTTGCTGGTCAAAACCAGGGCCACGGCCAAGCGCCAGAAGCGCCGCCTGAGCTTTTTATTTGCGGGGAAAAACATAATTCCGGCAATCCATCGCGCTCGCGATGCCGTTTGCCGGAATGATTTTACCCCCAGCGGATGCGGATTTCAAGCCGCTCGCGCCGTGCGTAAATCCTTTACCCGCCATATCAAAAGCGGCGCAAGGGCGCGTTAGAGCGCGGGCCTTTGCATCGCTGAACGGTCATTGTAAGATAGCCCGACGCCACCGTCAGCCGGCGCGATTCGCCTGTGGGGGCCGTGCAGGCTTCCCGCGCCTGAAGTTCGCCACGGACAGAAAACAATTTGACATGCGACCATCCCTTCCGGAAGGACACCCGACAGTCACGCCCTACCTGAAGCTGCCCGAGGCGGGCCGCTTGCTGGACTTCCTCAAGCGCGCCTTTGGCGCGGAGGAGATCGCGCGGCTTTCCAAGCCTGACGGCACGCTCTTGCACGCCGAGGTCAGGCTGGGCAACTCCCTCCTGAAAATCCACGAGCTGCCCGCGGGGGCGGTTGGAAAACCTTGCACCCTCTACTACTACGCCGCCGACGTCGATGCGGCGTTCGAGCGGGCCGTTGACGCCCGGGGTCGCGCCGGTCTTCGAGCTCGTGGACATGTACTACGGCAACCGCACGGCGTGCGTCACCGACGTGTCGGGCAAGGATTGGTGGATCGCCACGCCGGCGGCCGCGCTGTCGCTCGCCGAAATCCAGGACCGCGCGACGGCGTTCGTGCGGGAAAGAGAGCATCGATAAAGTTGCCACCTTGCGGATCGATGCGATAAGGCGGACGTTGCCGGCCCCGAGCGTTTGAGTGGGCGGTGGCTTGCCCGCTAGAATAGCGGGGCACTGTAACCACGAAAAAGAGAGGGATTGCGAAATGATTGTGAAGTTCTTTAACGGACGTTATAGCGGTCTTCAGTTTTCCCTGACGGACGCACCACTACCTCGTGAAATTACTTTCCGTTTTGACGGAGAACTCGATGATTACGACGAAAAGGAGCCTTTGACAATGACCCTTGACTGCCGGCTGATGACCGTGCGTTACGGGATCCATTCCGTAACGGAGGAAGCGGCCGAGTACCGCGAGATTTCCCCCGATGCGCCTGTACCAGACATTGATTGGTTTAACTGCGCGATAGAGTAGTCTACGACACTGTCACTTGGGCGGGAGCGTCCTCACGTGTTGATCGAGCGGTGTATGTGGCAGGATCAACTCTGTCGGAGAACTTTCTAATGGAGTTACCGAGCCATGCGCACGATTTCTGACTGGGAAGGCAAGCTGCGAGTACGCCTCCTAGGGAAAGGAATATCGTTGGTCAAGGCGGACTCTACGCAAGCAACTTCGCCAGGCGTTGCCGAAGTTGATCGAGCCGTGCTGTTCCGAGTCGGCCGATCACTCCCTTGATTTCACCTGAGTCCGCCGCGCAAAGATAGCTTAGACGAATGGCGGACGTCCGATGGAGTCCAGATTGACGGAAATCGGCGTCGCGTGGATCAATTCGCTCGTCCCAATCCGGCAGCAGGCCCTGCAGCCGCGTACTTATGCCGCAGATAAACAAGTCCTGATACGTGCCTGGCAATAAGGCGAGGACCAACGCGGGCCGGGGTTTCAGAGGACCGCCCAACCTGTGGCAGGTCGATCAAAACCACGTCGCCCGGCTTCATGACTGGAGTTCCGGCTTGATGTCATCGGGGCCGTAGTCCGGCTCGTCGTCGCTATAAGCTTGCGCAAGTTGCTTTCGGCCGAACTCCTGCCACGCCGTGCGGTCTTCTCGGGCGTGAAGAAACTGGGCGAAATCCAGTACCTCGGCCACGCTGTGCTCCGGTAGTGATTGTAGCACGCCGTCCAAGCGTTCTCGACTGTTCATGCAGAGCCTCTCTTGAGTTTATTCGTCGACAATAAACTCTAGGCGATTCTATCTTGTATCGGACAGTGTGGCAAGTTGGTTCTCGACGCCGCCCGGCAAAGCCAAGCCGCCGGGCGTGACGGGCTGCCTGGTCTTTGCCGCCACCTTGACTGGTTTTCTTGCCGCGGCGATAATTTCGCGAATCTGATATTGCCCTCGACGCCGGAAAGGAACCCGCAAAATGCTCAAGGCGAACGTTCAAGACGCGCTCAACAACCAGATCAACGCCGAGATCGCCTCGGCCTATCTCTACCTGGCGATGGCCGCCTACTTCGAGTCCAAAAACCTCCACGGCCTGTCCCGCTGGATGGAAGTGCAGGCTCGCGAGGAATGGGGCCACGCTATGAAGATCTACCACCAGGTCCACGAGCGCAACGGCCGCGTCGTGCTCAAGCAGATTCCCACGCCGCAGAGCGAATGGAAATCGGTGCTGGACGCCTTCGAGCACAGCCTCTCCCACGAGATCAAGGTCACCGAGATGATCCACGCGCTGGTCGAGCTGGCGACGAACGAGCGCGACTACGCCACGCTGGCCTTCCTGCAATGGTTCGTCACCGAGCAGGTCGAAGAAGAGAACCAGGTTGTGGACATCGTGGAGAAGCTGAAGCTCGTCGGCGAGAGCCACGTCGGCCTGCTCATGCTCGACAGCGAGCTGGGCAAGCGGGTCGCGGAGTAACGGTTGACCGCCCGCTCTCGCCGTGCAGACCGGCGGCGTCTCCGGCCGGTCGTCGGTCGTGAGTTGCGTCGTCCCCGTAATGGCCTGCGAGGCGCCCATGATGGCCTGAGACGGCCGCCACGATCTATGCGGCGGATTGGCGGGAGGCGAGGCTGGCTTGCCGGAGACCGCCAAAAAGCTTGCCGTGCCTACTTGACGCGATCTCCCGCACGGCTAGAATCTACAGTATTACGAATTTCACGTTCGTCATACTGGACGCTGGAGGGGTGCGAAGATGCGCGGCCATCATCGGAAGAGATACGGCTTCACGCTTGTAGAGTTGCTTGTGGTCATTGCGATTATCGGGATTTTGATCGCTCTATTGTTGCCGGCGATCAATGCCGCGCGGGAATCGGGCCGCCGCACGAAGTGCGCGAACAACATGAAGCAGCTTACGCTCGCCGTCCACACTTATGCCGGCCAGTTCAACGGCCTCTTGCCGCCGTGCAATTTTTCCCGCGCTGTCAGCTCAAGCGGGACGGCGCAGGGCGGGACTTATTACGTTCTCTTGCCCTACTACGAAGACAACTGGGTCTTCACGACCTATACAGCGGACCGGCCGGACCCTGGATACTTGGGCGCGCAGTACGTGCCGCTGCCCGTCCATGTTTGCCCGACCGATCCCACTCAGGTCGGCGGCATCTCGACGCTGGATCACAAATCGGCGACGGGCAATTACAGCGTGAACTCGGCCGTGTTCGGCGCCGCCGGCACGTTCAGCCTGATGAACAAGCCTTCGCCCTACCGGCTGGACACGATTCCCGAC
This sequence comes from uncultured Planctomycetia bacterium, assembly GCA_963780045.1. GTDB lineage: Bacteria > Planctomycetota > Planctomycetia > Pirellulales > Thermoguttaceae > JANXQG01. Next base: position 2,520,790 of record CAVZZZ010000001.1, read on the forward strand.
GGCTCGTCGCACACGATCGCCATGATGGAGGACTCGGGCAGCTTTCCCGGTTATCCCAACGTCGATCCGCAGTCGGGCACGTACGAGAACCTGATGCTCTGGTCGTGGCCCGCCTATTTGAACTCGGTGGGCTGCTTTTGGCCCAATGGCGACGAGCTGCCCGGCCAGCCGAATTACCTCGGTTACTATTCGCTGCCGCAATTCAATACTACGCCGATGACGGCCGATCCGAACCTGGCACAGAGCTACCATCCGGGGCTGATGAACATCTCGTTGATGGACGGCAGCGTCCGCGTCATCGCCGACAGCATCAGCCAGGCCACGTGGACGCTGGCGCTCAATCCGGCCGACGGCCCGCCGATCGGGACCGATTGGTGAGCGATTTGCGGTCTTTCGCCATTGGCCAGCGGCAGCGGCGAGTGCGGCGCGATCAGCGGATGGGCAGCCTCAGCGCTCATGCGCGGCGTCGCGGTCCTCTATCGCCTCTTTCTTCGCCCGCAGCAGCCGCTCGGTATAGCTTTCCTCGGTCTTCTCGGCGGCGAGCGAGGGCCGCTTGCCAACGGGCGGCGCGCCGGCCGATAGCGCCGGCTCTTCGAGAATCGCCTTATTGCCCGGTTCGGCGGACAGATCAAGGTGCGTCGCCGCGCGGGCCTGCTCGAATTGCCCGCCGACTTCCGCCTTGCGGCTTTTGAGGCGTTCGATGAACTGCGGCTGCGGGGGCAGCGGACGGCGGCGGAGGACAAAATTGCAAGCGCGGTTCCAGTAGGGCCGCAACCAGTCGAAACTCACGCTCACGCGACGCACGAACACATCGCCCAGAAACACGCAGCTCGCCAGCACCAGCAACCAGTGCCATGCCTCCTGGCTGCTGACGGGCTTGGGCAGGTCGTGGCGGAACGTGTTGAAATTGTGCAGCTTGTCCAGGGCTGCGTTGTTTTTCGGCGCCTCGCTGCCGTCCGGCGCATCGGGCAAGTCCTTGTTTTCGATCAGTTGGCCGGGCGGCCCGCCTTTTGGCTGCACGGCGGCAAGCTGCGCCAGGAGCGGTTCGTTTGCCGTGCGGTCGCGGAACTCGGCCGCGAAGGGCACGGTAACGCCCGCGCGGATCGGCGCCATGCCGCGGCCGGGATCGAGGCTCACAAAGTAGCTGCCCGGATCGCGCGCCGCGAAGTCGCCGACGTAGTGGCCCGGCGCGGTCTGTTGGATTTCCAACGGGATCGGCTGCTTCAAGTCCGGGCCGACCGCGGCGCCGGTCATGGTGAGAAAGTTGAGGAAGTTGTCGCTGCGGTCCAAGGCGTTGATAACGACGCGGACGCGGCCGTCCCGCGGCTCGAAAACGGTCGTGAACTTGCCGCCCGTGCCTGAAGGCCGCATCGCCCAGCGAACGATCTGGCCGAACAGCTTGTCGTAGGCCGCGCGGTCTCGCCAGGAGGCCGTCCACCGCAATCCAGCGTCTGAAGTGAACGCCGCCACGCGCCCGAGACCGTAGTTCCAGGCGGCGAGCACCGTCGCGTTTTCTTCGCCGCCGGGCTTGGCCGCCCTCAGCAGCGTTTCCACCAGCGGATTGTCCTTCTTGCTGGTGAGCACGTAGCCATTGATCGGCGGCAGCTCGTCGATGCCGCTGAGCATTTCGTGGGTGGAAACGGCCGTCAAGGGGATGCCGCCCTTGTCTTCGTAGATCAGCGAGCGGGCGACGCGGCGGGCCTCGCGCTGGAAGATCCGCGGAATTGCCTTGGGCGAATTCACGAAGTAATACTTGCCGCCGCCCGCAGCGGCAATCCTTTGGATCAGTCCGCGGTCGGCGTCCTCGCCCACGGCCACGCCGGTGACGGTCATGCCCTCGAAGTGCATTCGCTCGGCCAGTTCCGGGTAGCCGGTGCCGAGCGTATCCCCGTCCGTGAGCAGGATCATGTGCCTTATTGGCGCATCGATGTTTTGCAGGGCGTGATAGCCTTTTAGGATTCCCGGCATCATGTTCGTGCCGCCGCCGGCGCCGAGGCGAGCGATTCCCCGCGGCACGGCTTCCGGATCGTCGTTCAGCCGCATCGGCACGATCCATTGCGCCTGCACGTCGAAAGCGACGACGCCCACGTGGTCGCGCGGGCCGAGCACCTTCGCCGCCTCGACCGCCGCCGCCTTGCACATCGCGAGCTTTGGCCCGGCCATCGATCCCGACTTGTCGATCACCATCACCAGCGCGCCGCCGGGCACGACCTCGGCGTTGCGGATCTGGAAATCCAGGGGCATCGCCTTTTCCAGCTCCGTGCCCGTCCAGCCGCCGGCGCCGAAGGTATCCGGCCCGCCAATCATCACCAGCCCGGCGCCGAACTGCTGCGTGTTGCGGACGAGCATGTCGATCTGCTCGTCGCTGAAGCCCACTGCTTCGCTGGTGGCCCTCGGCACGTTCGCCAACACGACGACATCGTGCATTTGCAGCTCGGCCAGGCTGGAAAAGAGGCGGTCGGTGCCGCGGACTGTTACTTCCAGCCCTTGCCGCCGCAACCGCTCGACAAGAAGCTCCTGGTCGTGTTCCTTCGACGGTTCGCCGCTGACGATCAACAGCACCTGTCCCTTGCCTGCGACGTGCGCGAAGGCGGTGGCGCGGTTGTTCTGCGGGATGGCGTCGTCCGCGGGGCGGTCGGGCTTGAAATCGGCCTCAAAGGTGTAGAAATTCGCGCTGTCGATCGTCTGCGTCAGGTTGAAGACGGACTTACCCGGCGGCAGCACGACGTGCCGCACGGCCGGCGCGCCGACGGGCTGGTCGTCGACTATCCGCGTGACCTTCAGCGTGCCGGGCACGTTGCCGTCGAAGCCGGGTTGGACCTCGCAGTTGTTGAAGAGCACAACGCGGAGGTCGAAAGGCTCGTTGCGGCGGACCTCGGCAGGCGCGATCACCCGCTCTACGGCCACGTCCGAACGGATGCGGTAGCGGATGGGTACGACGTCGACGCCGGTCCCAGCCGCCGCTGCAGCCCGGGCCTGCTCCAAGGCATCGCCCTGGTTCTGGTTGCCGTCGGTCACGAGCACGATCCGCCGGGCGGAATTCTCCAAGAACATGCTTTCGGCCAGTTTCATGGCCGCGGCGATGTTCGTGGCCTGGGCGTCAATCGTTGTTTCGACGCGGTCGGAATGGAATTCCTCATCCAGCGCGGGCTGCTCGATGGCGGCGTCACCGCCGAACACGACCACTCCGGCGCGGTCCCTGTCGTGGCGGTGGGCGCGGACCTCGTCGCGGACGTAGTGGAGCATTGCCGCTCGCTGCCGCTGCGGAATGCTGTACGATTGGTCGAGCAAGTAGACCACGGTCAAATCGTCGCTAGTGCGGACCATCTGCACTTCGGCCGCGGCGAGGACCAAGAGCGCGACGACGAGCATCCGCGCAGCCACCGCAAGCCAGCGGCGCACGTTCCCCAAAGCGGCTAGTCGCCGAAAGCCCAGCCACCACACCAGCGGCAGCAGGACTAGCATCGCGAGGTATGCCGGGGCGGCAAAGGTCAGGTGGCGGGAAAACATGAGAGGTCCTAACTTGCCGCAAACGATCGTGTGTGCGTTCTCTTGGCTCGGTTGACAAGGAAAACGTCTCGATTATACTTGTTCCGATGCCGGGGGGCTTTCGGACGTTGTCCTTTCCAGTTCAGGAAGACAACTGAGCAACGAATAACCGAGACAGGGGGTCCAAAATGGTTTGCCGTGAGACGAGTTGGCGTTGGATGGGGTCGAAGCGGTTCTGGGCGGTGCTAATTACAGGAATGTGCCTGGTTGGCACTGCGCAGGGACAAGTGACAGTTTCGTCCACAATTGCCGCTTGGACTTTCGAGACCAGCCAACCGTCGGGCACGGCTTCGACCGCCGGCCCGTATTCGCCCGAAGTAGGTTCCGGGACGGCCACGGGCTTTCACGCCAATAGCTCGACAGTTTACAGCTCGCCTGCCGGTAATGGTTCGGCCCACTCCTTCAGCTCGAACACGTGGTCGATCAACGACTATTACCAGTTCGAGGTATCTACCCTCGGCTTGGGCGGAATCAACATCAATTATGATCAGACGAGCAGCAACACGGGACCTGGGTACTTTACCTTGGAGTACAGCACCAACGGCAGCACTTTTACACCCTTCGCCAGCCAGTATCAAGTGCTGGCAAATGTGTCGCCGATGGCATGGAGCACGGCTGCGTCGAACCATTACTCCGCGTTCACCTTTACTCCTAACCTTGCCTCGATACCCGCTCTGAACAATTCGCCAACGGTATACATCCGTTTGGTCGACTCTTCGGGAACCAGCGCCAACGGCAGTACGGTCGCGACCGCCGGCACCGATCGCGTCGACAATGTGGCGATCACGGGCTGGCCTTACGCGATTTGGCAGCCGTCCGCGGGCAACAACAATTGGGACGGCACGACTCCGAGTTGGTCGACATCGTCGGGTTTCACAGCCGACGTGACGGGCAACTGGGCGAGCTTCGACAATACCGGCCTGGCAAACGGCAGCCTCGTTAATATCATAGGCACGCAAAACACCCAGGGCATTTCAGTATCGAATTCGTCGGGCAGCACCTATACGTTTTCCGGTGGAGCGGTGAATGCCTCGTTGTTGGCCATGAACGGCGGCGGCGGCCTGGTCGTCAACACGGCGCTGCAAGCGCCAGTGTACCTCTCGTCCGGTACGCTCAGCGGCAACGGCTCCGTTGCCTCTTTGAGTGCCGGGACCGGCGCCGTCGTCACGCCAGGCAGTTTGACCGCGCCGGGAAACCTTACGATCAACGGCACCGCCAGCCTCTCGGCCGGAGGGAATTACACTTGGAAGCTCGGCTCGTTGTTCGACAACAGCAGTGGGACCGCGGGCGTCAATTGGGACCTTCTGACCTTTTCCGGCGGAGGCCTCGCGCTGGGGGGAAGTTCGAGCTTGACCCTGAATTTCGCCTCGCTCAGCCAAAGTCCCAGCAGCGCCGGCAGTTCTTTTTGGACGACGGTAGTCCATTCTTGGGATATCACGTCCGGCGCGGGCGCCGCCAGCAGCTTCGCTTCGATTACCAACCCGACGTTCACTGACGGCACTTTCAGCACATCGATCTCCAACGGCGACGCGGTGCTAACCTACGTGCCAACCCAACTGGGGCCTCGCATGCTTACCTGGTCGAACGGCTCGGCAACCGCAAAAGACACCAACGGAACGTGGAGCGAAACGGCCGGCGGCACATCAAGCACCGTCGGCTGGGCTAACAGCGCGGGTGGACCCGCCGTTGGCTTCGATTCCACCCGCCCGGACAACGCCTTTTTCGGCGCCGGGGCGGGAACGGCGGGCACCGGGTCCGGAAGCACCGTCACTGTGACACTGTCCGGGACCGCGACGGCCAATACTTTCACTTTCAACGCCAATTCGGCGAACTACACGCTCACCGGCGGCGCGCTCACGGTTTTGAGCGGCGGCGCCGCGAACCAGTCCGCCACCATCGCCAGCAGCGTGGTGCTGGGCAACAATCAGGCGTGGAGCGTCAGCAGCGGGACCCTCGCCGCCAACGGAGGCATCGGCGACGGCGGCCTTGGTTACTCGTTGACCAAGACCGGCAGCGGAACCTTGGCCATAGGCGGGCCGGTATCCTATGGCGGCGCTACTGTGGTCAACGCAGGGACTCTGCTGCTCACGGCTAACGGCGTTTTTTCGAGCCCCGCGCCGCTGACGCTGGCAAACTCCGCCGGCGCGCAATTCAACGTCAACGGACAGCAGGCCACGATCGGCGCTCTGAGCGGCGGCGGCTCGACGGGCGGGGCCGTGAACCTTGGCAGCGGCGGGGCGTTGACGTTCGGCGATACGAGCAGCACCGTGTTCGCCGGCACAATCCTTGGCTCGGGAACCGTGACCATGAACGGCGCCGGGATAGAAACTCTCTCGAACACGAATACGTTCACCGGCGCGGTAGCCGTCACCGCGGGCGAACTCTCCGTCGCCTCCGACCTCAGCCTGGGCAACACATCCAACAGCATCAACCTCGACTTCGGCGGCGCGCTGCAAGCTACGGCGTCATTCAATACAAGCCGAACGATCAACCTGGGCAGCGACGGCAACAGCGGCGTCGTGGATGTTTCCGGCGCCGCAAACGTGCTGACGCTCAACGGACTGGTTACCGGGCCAAACGGCGCCTTGACCAAAATCGGCGCCGGCACGCTGGTCCTCGCTAATTCCAATAACAACTATCAGAACGGGACCGTAATCAGTTTCGGCACGCTCGCCATCAGCTCGTCCGGCGATATCGGCAGCGGCCCGATATCTTTCACGGGATCCGGCGCCAACGCCACGCTCCGTTTCACCACGTCGTTGACCTTCTCAAACCAGCTTAGCTTCCCCGCCAGCAGCAACTTTGTTTATCTCGATACGCAAGGCAACACGGTCACGTTTACGGGTCAGATTGTTCCGCTCGCCGAAACGAGCGAATCTTTCGATAAGACCGGTTCGGGCACCTTGATTCTCGCGGCCGGCCCCGTCACTCCGTATAACACCGGGGGCGAGACGTACATCGATCAAGGGACCTTGAAGATCACCGCCGCTCTGAACGGCTACAGCGCGCTGGGCGAGGCAAATATTGCCGTCCGCAATGGAACTACGCTGCAACTCGCCAACGTCGCATTGGGGCAACTCCTGGATTCCGGCGGCGCCGTCATGGGATTTGTCGATCTCTATAACGGGTCCACGCTCACGGCCAGTGGCACCTCCAGTTACGCCAATGGACCTATAACCCCTGTCTTGAACTATAGTAGCGGCACCAAGTATTCGACGGGCACCGTGACCATTCAAACCGTCAACGCCAGCGACGTTTTCTCGATCATGGATTCCGTCCATTTGTACGACCCCGGCGCGAACCCCAACAACTACGAGACGGCCGTTTACAGCGCCAGCGCGGGGAGGTGGGTTAGCGATCCCACCAAACTGATCACCCTGAATATCGCCGGTCCGGGGACGGTCCAAGTCCAGTCCGGCGGCGTCTCTTCCGACGAGACATTCAGCGGTCAATGGAACATCCAGTCGGGCGTGCTGGAGGTCGGGCCTTTTCCGACCACCACTCCGAGCTGGACCACGGGCCCGCAGGGCCAGTTGCTCAACGCCTTGGGGTTCAAGACTGCCGGGGGACAAACCTACACGGGCGCCGGCAGCGTGACGGGCGATCCGGACATCCCCAACGGCGTAACGGTGAATGCCGGCGGCATGTTCGCCGTGGCCGTGGATCAAGTAAACCAGAACCCGTCGATAGCCGCGGATAACATAGCCACGCCGCAAAACGCCACGCCCGGCTACCTCCGCAATCCGATCACCCTCAATGGCGGCACGCTGGCGGCCACGGGCTATGAGGTCTCCTTTGGGTCGGCCGTCTCGGCGACGGGGGTCGCCCTCACGAACACGCCAGTGACGGCGAAATTGGGAGGCGACTTCATCGTCAGCCCCGGCACCTCAACGGTTGATACTTATGACCCCATCGGCGGCAGCGGCGCTCGCACAGTGCAATTGTTGGGCGGAAGCCGAATCCTTTCCAACTCGACGGCGGCCTTCGCCGCCGGCGCGCTGCTTACCTATAACACGGTCTGGGACGGCACGTTGAACGTGGATGGCGGCGGGTACGGCGGGCAGTTGCAACTCTTGCGCGACTCCGGCGGATCGGTGAGCGTCGCCGCGGGCGCAACGATTAGCCTTTTGAACAAGGCCACGCTCTTGCTCGGCGATACGGACCCAAACTCCGAGCCCGCCACGGCCGATCCGGACGCCGCCCCGAATCCCTATGGCGCGTTTTACGACCAAGCCTCTGGCAACAGCGTGAATATCACCGGCCAAACCGGCACGCACCTCCTCATCAGCCGCACGGCCGATCTGACCTATGGTGGAAACATCAGCGGCGGTTTGGATCTCACTACAAGCGGCGCAGGTACAGTTATCTTGTCGGGCAGCAATACCTATACGGGCGGCACGATCGTCGACGCCGGCACGCTTATCGCAGCGAACGCCAGCGCTCTCCCCGATGGTTCGAGCTTGATCATCGGGGAGAACGCTTCGTCCTATTTTGGCGCCGTATCCGGCAGCGGGCTGGCGGGTTCGGCTAATTCGGCGCCGTCGGCAGCCGTGCCTGAACCGGGAACGCTGGCGATTTTGTTCGCCGGCCTCGGTGGCGTCGCGGCAGCTTGCATCCGCTTTTCGAGACGGAGGAGAGTCTATTTCCCGCCGGCGTAGCGCACGCGCCAGGATGCTGCGCGAGCCGTCGTCAACTACGATGAGCGAGCCCTGCTTATCGACCGTCACGCCGACCGGGCGGCCCCAGACGTGCCCGTCGTCTACGACGAAGCCGGTCATGAAGTCGTCGTATCACGCAATCCTCGGCGTCCGCTTGCGATCGCCCTTTTCCTGGATCGGCAGGCGCTGTCCCGCGCCGGGCAATACCGGCTTCGGCAAGACGGCCACCTCGCGCTCGCGCGCGCAAGCGCACTGGCCGTTTCGGGCAATCGCGGCAAATGCGCGGCGGCCGGCCCGTCGAAACGAAAGGCCGAAGTCATGTCGCCGAAGGTCTTGCGGCGCCACGCGGAAATGTTCGGCTCGGCGACGCCGGTCCACTTCTCCAAGAACCGCAGGACCGACGTGTGGTCCAGCGGCTCGCTGCACACCCAGCCTCCCGCCGTCCAGGGCGACACGATAATGCACGGCACGCGAAACCCCGCGCCGATCGGCACGCGTTTGACGAACTCACCGGGCGTTCCCGGCGGCGGCGCCGGCGGCGGCACGTGGTCGAAAAGGCCGTCGTTCTCGTCGTAGTTGATGATAACCGCGGTCTTCGCCCAAACCGCCGGATTGGCGGCGATGGCGTCGAGCTTGCTGGCCACGAAGTCCGCGCCGGCGGCCGGCAAGTAGTCGGGATGCTCGCATTGAACGCTGGTTGGAATGATCCATGAAACGGCCGGCAGGCGGTCGTGCCGGGCGTCGTCCTCGAAGCGGCCGTCCGCATCGCGGACCACGCCGCGCTGATAGAGCGGCGATCGACGGCCAGCCTCCTTGAAGGCTTTGAAGAACTCCAGCATGTTGCATTCGTAATTGTCTTTCTGCTGGTAGACCTTCCAACTTACGCCCGCCTTTTGCAGTCGCTCGGCGTAGGAGGTCCAACGGTATCCGCCGAGGATCGGCTTGTTGCTGGTCACCGGGCCGCCGAAGCGGCCGTCGGCGTCGATCGTGCCGGTCATCCAGTAGAGGCGATTCGGCCAAGTCGGCCCCATCACCGAACAATGGTAGGCATCGCAGATGGTGAAGGCCTCGGCCAGCGCGAATTGAAAGGGGATGTCGTCGCGGGTGTAATAGCCCATCACGTAAGGGGCCTTGTCGCCCTCGGCCTTGCGATGCGCCGGCAGCCAGTTGTCCATTCTGCCGCCGTTCCACGAGGCGTGCTGCGCGCCCAGGCATGGCTCGTGGAAGGAATCTTCTGCGCGCTGGTCGTGCGCGTGTCCAGGTGGAACGGCAGCAGGTGGCCGGCGGGATTCTGCGGGTCGGGCTGGTGGAAGATCGAACTGCCGTCGGGAAGTTTCAGCGCGGCGGCGTCGTCAAAGCCGCGGACGCCTGCCATCGTGCCGAAGTAGTGATCGAAGGAGCGGTTCTCCATCATCAGCAGCACGACGTGCTTGATGTCGCGCAAGGAGCCGCGGCTAGTTGGCGCGTTCGCAAGGACCCGCCTCAAGTTGGGCGGCATGAGGCCCGTCGCGGCGACCGCCGCCATTGCCGCGGCCGAGCCCAAAAGGCGCCGCCGAGTCATCAGCGGCGACAAGGGAAAACTGGAATCCTGGTTTGGACGATCTTCGGAGGCGGACATGTTGTTTCAAGGTGGGTTGGAAATGGACGGAAGGAATGGCGGCGACTTGCGCCGGCAACAACCATTGTGCCAGTCCGCCAAACGCCGGGCAATCCGGTTTAAGAATTAACCGGTTGTCAAAGATTTGCGGCGGTGAATGCCAGGACGGGGCGCCTTCCCTCACCTCGCGCCGAAGACCGCTGCCGCCTATGCCCGCGCAATGCACCGCTAGGAGTCGGCGATGTCCCCGTCCCTAAGAAATCGGAGTTCGAACCGGGGACACAGCCAGTTTCTTCCTCGACCTGCCGCCGCATTTGGGACGCCGGGCACAAGTAAGAAGTCGCGATCCAGGCTTGATTGCCAATACTGGCCGCGTCCCCTTTTTTCGCCCGCAATCTCACCCACTGACCACGATGGTCGTCGTCTTCTTGTCCAACAGCTTATCGGCAAAGTTCGGGCCGTCGTAGTAGACCTCGGCCCAGAGCGTATACGTGCCAGCCTTGGACAGGACAGTCGGCTCGAAGGCATAGTCGCAGAGGCCCTTGTCGTTGTTGCCGTCCGCCTTGATCGACAGCATATCGTTCTCGTTGACGATCAACTTCTTGTCGGGGTCGAAGCAGAACAGGTACGTCCAGAAAGTGTAATCGCCTGCCGGCGCGTCCTTGTGGACGTACAGCGTATAGCCCGCGGTGGGATAGACCGTCTGGCCGGCCTTCAACTCGCCGTACGCGCCGAGGTCGCCAACGGTCGCTTGCACCCCGCTGCCTTCCAGGACCTTCCCGCAGAACGAGAGGTACTTCGTGGCCAGGTTCTTGATCCGCTTCCGCTCGGCGGCGGCAATCGTGTCCAGATTGCCCGCGGCGGGGACTTCGGCCGCCGGGGTGTTCTGGGTCTGGCCCGGCGACCAGCGCCTCCTTCCCAGCAAGGCGCCGTTCGCTTGGAGGGTGAGAATGCTGCCAGAGCCTACCAGCGCGCCAAGTGACGCGAGCATTGTACGACGGTCCATCTTATCGCTCCGAGTGTTGATGTCTGGCCCGACAGGGCAAAGACTGCGGGACGGCCGGGCCATGAAAAACCATAACCTTTGACGATACTTCGGCGCTGCGGCGGCGGCGACTTGAAAGGCAATCAACGTGGACGGGCCTTCGTCAAAGAATGCGCATGCGGGTCGTGCTTAATCGCTTCTACAAGCGCCTTGCGCCGCCTCTCCATCACCGCGCCAGCCGCTACAAGCGCCAGAAGTTCGACGACGGGCAGTGCCGCGACGGCGGCGATCGCGCATCGCCGCGCGGTCGTTTCGTTCGGCTCAATCGCGCGCACGGCGAAGTGCTTTGCCACGGAAACATCCGTGCCTCCAGCGCGGGCAACGTCAGAATGGTAATTGCCGTTATTGTCCCCCGCGCGGGCCGAAGCCGCCGCTGCAAGAGCGGCGGCCGCCGCAACAATGTTCGTCAACACAACCGCGCAGCGCCGCAGTCTCGACCTTGTCGGAATACTCGTGCGGCAAGCGGCGTTCGTTCTCGAAATTCCCAAAGACATATAAACAATTCTATCACACGTTCTCGTCGCATTCGGAAGCAAAACCGGCGGGGCCGCGATAATACAAGGTGAAAGGCGGGGCTCTGCAACCGAAGATTATTAACGCCTACACTGGAGGAGTTTATGCCCGCGCTGCGATGCAAATCGCGTGGATTCACGCTCGTCGAATTACTGGTCGTCACCGCGATCACCGGCGTGCTTGTTTCGCTGTTGTTGCCCGCGGTCAATTCGGCCCGCGAGGCCGGCCGGCGCACGAGCTGCGCCAACAACTTGAAGCAGATCGGCCTCGCGTTGATCAGCTACCACGACGAGACAGGATCATTTCCGCCGGGCTACACGGCTTCCGGGCCGTATGTCGACGGGGCGACCGACACGACGCCAGGCTGGAGTTGGGCGGCTTACATCCTGCCCCGGCTGGAGCAGCGCAGCGCCTACAACTCGATCGCTTTTAATCTTCCCGTCGAGTCGCCCCAGAACGCGCAAGCGGCGCAGACGGTCGTCAACACGTTCCTTTGCCCCTCGGACCTGGTTCCGCGGCAGGCTTTTACCGTGACGGACGCCTTCTCCAAGCCGTTGGCCAAGGCGGCACCGGCCTGCTACGCGGCCTCGTGCGGCCCCGACGCCAGCGACACGGCCGACGAGACGGGCATGGGAGTCTATTACCGCAACAGCAAGGTACGCATTGCGGACATCGCCGACGGGACGAGCCACACGGTCATGGTCGGGGAGCGCTCGTGGGCCTATTCCAACGGCATTTGGGCCGGCGCGATCAACAACGGCGTGATTGCGGAGGGGATCGAGAACAATTGTCCCGCCGGCACGTTTCCCGCCGCGACGCTGGTGCTCTCACATTGCCATTTGATTACCGCACTGCACGATACCGACGCGAGCCTGGACGACTACTCCAGCATGCATCCCGGCGGCTGCCAATTCGTCTACGCCGACGGCTCGGTGCATTTCATCATCATGATTCCCAGCGACAATCCAGACGGAAGCTACACGCCCAACAGCCTGATCTTCCAGACTCTCGGCACACGCGCCAACGGCGACACCGTGTCCACGGCCACCATTGACAGCACGCCATGAACCGCAAATACATCTCCCGGGCCGTTTTGGTTTTCCTTGTCGTAAGCGGCTGCACGCACAAGAGCGGGCCGACGCCGGCGCAAGAGAAGGCGGCGGTGAAGTGGACGCACGAGTTGTCGGACGCCGATCCCAAAGCGCGGAGGGAGGCGGCAGCGAAGCTCGGCAACGTGCGGGCGAGCGATCCCGCAGCGGTCGCCGCGCTCTGCGAAGCGCTGCGCGACAGCGATGCCGTGGTCCGCCGGGAGGCCATCGTGGCGCTGTCAAAGCTCGGTCCTGCCGCCCAGGGGGCCCTGCCGGCACTTAAGACACTTCAGCGGGGCGATCCTGACCCGAAAGTACGAAGCTTCGCCGCCCAGGCAGTGGAAAAACTCGATTTACCGATCGGCCAATCACAATCCGCATCGTGACGTTGCAAATCCCCACCGGACTCGGAGCCGATAGAGTCCCCGAACAAAACCGGTGTGGAAGAGGGCGGATTCGCGCGGTCTGACCGATTCCGCTTGAAAAAATCAATCCCTCGCCGCCTGCGAGCGATGCGGCCGCAGGCCGCCTCGCGCGAAGTGCCTCACGGCAACGGCGGCGCGGGGAGCCAGAAGGACGCAAACGAGCACCGCTCCCGCTACGCACGCTCCTGCCGCGTACCCCATGCCGAGCCCCTCGCGACTGGTGAGAAAATCACCCAGGACCGTGCCGGCCGTGCGTGCCGCCACGAGGGCCGTCCAGTAAAACGCTTTCTGGCCTGCCGTCGCGCGGCGCTCCAGGAGTACGACCGCGGCAAAGACCGCATAGAGGCAGAGCGAGCTTCTGCCCAGACCGAGGCCCATGTCGCCGGAGATGAAGTCGCCGCCGGTGGTGCCTAGCGTGCTGGCGATCAGAACGGCTAGCCAATAGCGTGCGTTGGCCTTCGGCAGAGCGTCGGGCGCGCGCCGCTGGTCGGATGCTCGCCTTCTCGCCGGCGACCGCCAAGCCAGCAGGAATACGATCAAGACAACGGCCAGCAACCCCGCGGCCAGCCCCGTGCCAAGGCCTAGTGTGCGGGAAAGGAAGTCGCCGAGATTGGTCGCGGCCATGCGTGTGGCCGCGATCGCCGCCCAGTACCAGAGGACGCTTTTCCATGGCGAATAACGTTCCGCGAGGAAGATGGCCGCGACCACAACACCGAAGGCCAGCAATCCGCCCGCGAAGCCCAGATCGAGGCCGTCGGCGACGTAGTCGCCGCCCGTCGTGCCGAGAATGCTCACGGCGAGAATTGCCAGCCAATAATGCAGATTCAGCCGCGGAAGGTTTTTATCGTCCATCGGAAAGGTCCTCAGTGCATAGATAGAACAAGCCTTCGGCGTCGTCAGCTCTTGGAAGAGACGCTCTGGCCGGCTTGCTCGACGGTTTTCCGCTTGGGATAGCGGCCGCCGATAACCGCGCTGCCCGACTCGCCAGCCGCCCGGCATTGCGTGGCTTCTTCCAACTCGACGGCCCACAGCTTTGTGGCGTGTATCGTAGCGTCGTTGGCAAAGTCAAAACCTGCCTCGCGCAAGGCGTCCTCAACCTCTTTCTTCGTGAGCGGCTGGCCTTCCTTGTGGACAAGACCCCACAGGACCGCGTTGCCGCCGTTGATGTGCCTGCCTGTGGCAATTTGCGTAATCGTGATGTTGGAATTCATCCTCGCCATGACGTGCTGCATGGGAAAGAATTCGTTCGCGTCGCGCACTGAAAAAGCGGCGGGAAGTGTCACGTTCGTTTTCATGGTTTCTCCTGACAGTTCGGATGCGATGGTTAGTAGGTGCCCTTACATCGATTGGGCATTCAGCGCAATTGTAGCACGCTGCTGGATGCCGGAACCGGACACTGCTCCCGACGGCAGACCCGGCATAATCGGCAGATGCGGATCGCGGCAAGGGGCCTTAATACTTCGACGGCAAAAGCTCGCCGCCGGCGCGGGTGGAGATGCCTGCCATACGCCCAAGTTGATCGCGTCGGCATACCAACGCACCGATCCGTCCATGCTCGATGCGTTGATGCCGCCGTTGTGATAGCTCCGCGCCGTGACCGCCGAATAGGTCTGCACGGTCGTAGACTTGCCCTCCAGCTCGTTGGTCCAGTCGCAGTCGTAATTGACGCCGTTGACCGTGGCGAGCACGACCGTATCGGGCGCAAAGGTCGTGGTAAAACCGCTGTCGGTCGAGCGGCCGTCTTCCCATTCGGTGTGGCCGTTGTTCACCTGGAACGTCCCGCCCATGGCGGCGACGCTGGCCGGCGAAGTCGGCACAGCCACCGGCGAACTCAGTCCGGCGTTGCGGAACATCGGCTGGAAGGCCTTGACCTCGGCGCAGGCGAGCGTGTAGCTCAATCCGTCCGCAATGTCGCCCGCGCGGATTTGGCTGCCGGGATAAAACGTGCCGTTGCCGCCGGTGCCGCTGGTCGGGTCCCAGACGAACCATGTGCCCAGGTTGACGGCGTAGTTGAGCGGGTACTGCGCCGGAGCGCCGTTTTTCAGCTTCGCCGTGTCCAGTTTCTCCGACGGACACATGAACGTCGGAATCCGCAGGGAGGTCACCGGCGCGGTGCTGCCGTCGGCGAGCGTGACCAGCGTGTTGGAGGCGTTGTCGAACGTCAAAGTGTAGTTGAGCGTGAAGGAGATGTTGTTTTGCTCAATGTAGGGGAGAATAACGGACTGCGCCGACCAGCCGTCGCGGTCTGTGCCGTCGCTGGGCACCGGCAGCCAGCTTGGCGGATAGTAGCCGTTGCGGGCCTCGTAATTCGCCAGCGCCAGGCCGATCTGTTTGAGGTTGTTCGCGCACGGCGCTGGTCCGCGCCGCCTCGCGTGCCTTTTGCACGGCCGGCAGCAAGAGCGCAATAAGCAGCGAAATGATGACGATGACGACTAGAATCTCAACGAGGGTAAAGCCCCCGCGG
Organism: uncultured Planctomycetia bacterium; assembly: GCA_963780045.1. Taxonomy (GTDB): domain Bacteria; phylum Planctomycetota; class Planctomycetia; order Pirellulales; family Thermoguttaceae; genus JANXQG01. The sequence goes on from CAVZZZ010000001.1 coordinate 2,536,129, forward strand.
CCGGCTGCGGGGCACCCGCTTTCGGATCGCTGGTCGAGGCGCCCACGCGAAGCGATGGGTCCCGGACGGCGGAAAGAATACGAACGCATAACACCATTCTCCTTCAGTGAAGAAAACTCGCGGATGCCCGGGAAGGACGCGCGTCCATTCCGAAAACGGACTTCCGATTCTCACACAGGAGCTTGGCGGGCTATGCGGCCTCTGGCCGTGGCGGGCTGGAGCTCGTCAAAAAACTGCGCGTCAGGCGACAATACCTGACCGCAGTCAATGATCATTTTTGCAATATCAGCTTGTTGTTCCGCGTACATAGCAGACGGTAAACGTCGTTGCCGTGTACGATCAGCACTTCCCGGTGCCCTTGCAGCAGGTCCTCGGACCGCAGCACCGGCACGTCCGACATCTTTTCGCATACGCGGCACCAGCCCTCGCCGGCCTCGCAGAATTTTTTGCCCGCCGCCGCGTCACGGCGCGGCGCCTTGCGCTTGGCGGGTCTCTCATCGGGCGGTTCGGCGGTCACGGGTCCCTCCTGGCGGTGCAAAGGCTTATGCGAATAGATGCGGGCTATCATTTCCATTGTCTCGAAACGGCTGCAAAAAAACGGTCTGCACGGCAGTTTCCCCCGGAATTTGCCGTCGACCCGCTGCGCGGCGCCTCGGCGAACGATTCCACGGGAAACCGCCACGATCAGAATGGGCGATCGCTAATCGACCCATAAGGAAGCTAGATGGCTGGCGCTCATCATCCGCAGAAGCAGATGCTTGCGCTGGCTTTCGAGCAAGCAGGTTAAGTCAGGGCCCAAGGCTTTTCTGATTAACCAATACCGCCATTGTAAGGCTCTTATCGTTCCTGTCAACTACTATAAAGGCCGCATTCTAGAAAATTCTGCGAAGGCGCGTCGACAAGTGACACGTTCCTGGCAAAAACACGGTGACTTTGGCTGAAAACGAGCAGATTCTGCGATTGTAAAAGTTGGGTAAAAGCTGCTCGCCGCTGGTCGGGCTCGGTGGAACGGTCGCATCGGGGCATTTGAACGCGTCTAGAAGCACGGCGAGTCTCTTGAGGATGCGGACGGATTGAAGCATACTGGTACTCTGCTACGTTCCGCTCCAGCATCATCGTATCCTAGAGGGTTCCATGCTTCGATCAGGCCAGTCATTCATCGCTTTCGCACTCATTTTGGCCGCGACGGCCGCGGGGCACCCGCGCAGCGGGTCGGCGGCCCCCGTCAAACTGGCGCGGACGCCCGATTACCACGAGGGAAAGATTGCTTTCAGCTACTTGGGCGATATCTGGGTCGTCGACGAGGACGGCGCCAATCCGGTGCGCCTCACGGATAATGTCGCGCGCGACATCAACCCCCGCTTCAGCCCGGACGGAAAGTGGATCGCTTTCTCTTCCGACCGCTATGGGAATTACGACGTATTCGTCATGCCCGCCCGCGGCGGCGCGGTGCGGCGGCTGACCTATCACAGCGGCAACGACGAGGTGGTCGGCTGGACGCCCGACTCGAAGCAGATCGTCTTCCGCGCGGTACGCGGCGACGGCGCGTTTCCTCTCATATCCACGCTCTACCAGGTGCCCGTCGAGGGCGGACGAGAGACATGTCTACCTACCGATTGGGGCTGGTGGGGCAGCTATTCCGCCGACGGAAAGCGGTTCGCCTTCAATCGCCATCCGAGCGTTTGGACCCGCAAGCACTATCGCGGCAGCTTTTCCGCCGACATTTGGGTCGCCGACATCGAAGCCAAGACGGCCAAGCCCGTGTTGCCTGATGCCAACTACAATCGCTATTGGCCGATGTTCGCGGGCAACGACGAGATCTACTTCGTGGGTGATCCGCTGCCGGACGAAAAGAGCGTCAAGCCGGGCAGCCCGGAGGTGATGCGCAGCCGCAACAACATCTACAAGATTTGGCTCAAGTCGGACGCCCAGCCAGTGCAGATCACGCATCACGCCGGTGGAAACGTCTATTATCCTTCGCTGTCAAGCGACGGCAAGGTCATCGTCTACGAGGCTGATTTCGGACTCTGGAAGCTGGACGTCGCGTCCGGCAAGAGCACGGAAGTGAAGCTCGACATTACCACCGAGAACAAGGACAACGACAGCGAACCGATAACCATCGAAAACGAGGCCGACGGCTTCGACCTTTCGCCGTCGGGCAAGCGGGCCGTGATCTCGGCGCGCAACCAAATCTTCACTATCGCCACCGACCGCGGCGACATCAGCGCCATTGCCAACGACATGGGGCGCTCGCGCAACGAATCGCCCGCCTGGTCGCCCGACGGCAAGCGCATTGCCTTTATTTCGGACCGCACGGGCCGCGAGGAAGTCTATCTCGTCGACCCGGACGGCAAGAATCTGAAAAAGATCACTGACTTGGATTCGGAGAAGAGTTCGATCGTCTGGGCGCAGGACTCCAAGTCGCTCATCTATGGCTCCTCGGACAAGAAGCTCTATTTGTTCAGCCTGGCGGAGGGGAAGTCGCAGGTGCTGGCGACGAGCACGATGGGCCCGCCGCACGGCGCGGCGTTCTCTCCGGACAGCAAGTGGATAAGCTTCGTGAAGCCGGACGAGACGATGCGCAGCCACGTCTTTGTCAAGTCTGTGACGGGCAGTGGGGCACTTGCCGAACGGGCCGAGCGGCGGGTTGCCGAGGATGATCGCGCGTTCAGCGAGACGAGCGCCGTCTGGTCCGGCGACGGCCGCTTTTTGGCCTTCACAGTGCAAACCGGCAGCTTGACCGGCATGGCGTCGGTAGGCCGCATGGCCGGGAACCAGTCGAAGCTCATGGCCCTCTCGCTCCGTGCGTTGGACAAGGACCCGCTAAACAAGGATGTCGATAGCGAGGCCCAGGCTACGGCGGCCGAAGGCGCGGGCGGCGGCGGGGCGCCCGCGGAGCAGGGTCGGCAGCGGTTTGGTGGTTTCACCGGTTCCGGGCCCGTCCAGGTCAAAATCGAATGGGACGGGCTGACCAAGCGTGCCCGGCAAGTCATGGTCACCAGCGAGATGATTGCCGATCTCACGGCCGCGCCCAGGGGGAGCGTCATCGCCTTCCTTGCGGCTACGCCTCCGTCGGAAGACGACGCACGCTTTGTCGGGCTGGCGAGGTACACCGTAAACCTGGCGGACGGCGGTGCGCCCTCGCGAGTGCCCTCCGCGCCGTTGAGTGCTGCTCCAACCGAGGGCCCGCGCCGCCGCGGCGGTGGCGGCTTCGGCTTTCGCGGCGGAATGGTCTTCACGCGAGATGGTCGCTCGCTCTATTTCCGTTCGGGCCGCGGCATCTACGTAGCGCCCGTCGGCGGTAGCCGGCCGGCGGAGTCCACGCCGGATGCATCCGCGTTTGCAGGCCGGCGCGGCCGTCGCTTGGGCGCGCCGACGGCCGAAACCTCCTCGGCCTCATCCGAAGGGCCCACCGCCCGGCAAGTTACCTTTACGATTCATACGGAGCTGGACCATCGCGCCCTGCGCAAGGAAGTCTTTACCGAGGGCTGGCGCGTGATGAAGAACCGCTTCTACGACGCCAAGATGCACGGCGCCGACTGGGACGCTGCTCGAGAAACCTATGCCTCGGTGCTGGACAACCTGGTGGACGAGGAGGAGTTGCACAACGTCATGATGATGATGATCGGCGAGCTGAACGCTTCCCATACGGGCGTTACCGGCGGGCCTGTCGCCTTCGAGCGGCCGACGGCCACGACCCGCAATCCGGGCTTTGAGCTCGTGGCGGACCCCAAGGGCCTCTACCGCGTCGGGCACATCTGGAAGGGCGGTCCTGCCGACAAGGAATACATGAAGGTCCGCACGGGCGACTACATTCTCTCGATCGACGGGCACGACCTGACGACCAAAGACAACCAATGGCGGCTCCTCACGCAGACTTCCGGCCGCAAGCTGCATTTCCTTTTGAACGACAAACCCGGCAAGACTGGGGCGTGGGAACTGACGCTGGAGCCCATGAGCGAGTCGGCCGTGAGCGACGCCCGGTACGAAAAGTGGGTGTCGGACCGCTGCGCCCGCGTCGACAAGCTCAGCGGCGGCGACATCGGCTACCTTCACATCAAGGCCATGGATGCGTCTTCGTTGCGGCAGTTTGCCCTGGAACTGACGATGAACCAAACGAAGAAGGCGCTCGTCATCGACGAGCGCTTCAACGGCGGCGGCGGCATCGACCAGGAGCTGCTGGGCATTCTTGTGGGGCAGCGCTATCAATACACGCGCGTCCGTGACTCGGAGCAGGACGTGCCCCGGCCGATGGAGACCTTTTACGGCCCGATGGCCGTCCTGCAGAACGAGCGTTCCGCCTCGGACGCCGAGATGTTCCCGCAGGGCTTCAAGGACCTCAAGCTCGGCCGCGTTGTCGGCATGCCGACGATGGGCGCGGTCATCGGCACAGGCGCGTATAGGCTTGCCGACGGCTCGATGATCCGCACGCCCGGCGGAGGCGTCTGGACGGCCAAGGGCGAAAACATGGAGAACTTCGGCGTCAAGCCGGACGTCCTCATCGACAACACGCCCGAAGATTTTTACAAGGGCCGCGATGCCCAGTTGGAGAAGGCGGTCAAGCTGCTCAAGGCGGACATTGCGGCGGGGAAGAAGAAAGGGATCTGAGCTACTCCTCCCCAATCACCTCCAGAAGCCGCCCGCGTATCGCCTCCAGGCGCTGCTGGTCCTCGATCTTCCTGTGCTCCTGGTCGGTCACGTAGAAGACGTCCACTACCTGGTCCAGATGCGTGCCGATCTTCGCTCGCCAGACGGAGCAGCCGAACTCGAACAAGGCCCGCGCGATGGCGTAGAGCAGTCCGGCGCGGTCGTAGGCGAAGACGTCGATGATTGTGTAGCGGTCGGACGTGCTGTTGTCCGTGTTGACGCGGACCTGCGGCTTGGGGCCGGGCGTCTTGCGCTCGCTATGCGTCTTCCACGTGCGGCGGAATGCGGGCTCGCCCGCCGCCGCCAGCCGCAACGATTGGTCAACCGCGCGGCTGATGGCCTCGATCCGTTCCGCAGGCGGTTCACCGGCGAAATCGGGATCGTGGACCCAGAAACGGTCCAGCACCAGGCCGTCGGCCAGCGTGTGAATTTGTGCGGAGCGGATTTCAAGACCCTGGCTGGTCAACGCGCCGGTGAGCCGGTGGAAGATGCCCGGCGCGACGGCTTCCGAAGTGCCTATCGTGATGCCCAGCGTGGCCGACTCCGGCTCGTAACTGGCCGTCACGCTCGCGCCGCCCGGCTCAAGGCCGTGCAACAGCCGCAGGTCAGCGGCGGCCTGCGCGGCGGACGTGGCGCTGAGATAGCCGGCGGTCAGCGCGTCGACGCAGCGGGCGTACCAGGCCTCGTCGCTCTCCCCGGCCAGAAGCCGGCGAATCTCCTCGCGCTTGCTTTCGTAGAGGCGGTCCGTGGTCGTGGCCGGGCTGTCGCCGGCAAGCTGCTGCATCGCCCGATGGTAAAGATCGGTGAGCACTTGCGACTTCCAGCCGTCCCACACGTCCGGACCCGACGGCCCCCAGGTCGGCGGCGGTGAGCACGTAGAGCAATTGCAGCAGCTCCGGCGAACCGACCTGCACGGCAAAACGCACGACCACGTCCTCGTCGCTGGTGTCGCGGCGGAAGGCGAGATGGTTCATCCGCAAGTGCTTGTGGACGAGAAACTTGATCGTCTCCGTCTCGTGCGGATTCAGCCCCAACCGCGAGCCCGTCTGCTCGGCGATTTTCAGCCCGACCTCGCGGTGGTCCTCCAGCAACCCCTTGCCGAGGTCGTGGATCAGCAGGGCGAGGTGCAAGAGCTGCTTGTCTTTCAGGCTCCGATAGACGCGGCCCAAAGCTCCTGGATCGTCCAGCAGCCCCTCGGCGAATTCCACCGCGCGGATGCAATGCTCGTCGACCGTGTACTTGTGATACTGGTTGAATTGCAGCAGTCCGCGGGCGCGGGCGAAGTCGGGAAGGAACCGCTCCAGGATCGCCATGTCGTGCAGCTCGCGGAGAAACTTGCCGATGCGGCCCGGATGCGCCAGCAGCGACATGAAATGCCGGCTGGCCTCCGGCGGCAAGTTCGCCGGCAAACCGGCTGCCTCGCGGCGGACCGTCTCCCAGGTGCAGGAGGATATCCGGGCGTCGTGCTGGTTCGCCAGATCGACCATCCGCATGATGGCCGTGAGGTTGCCCCGCAGTTGCGCCGTTCCCCGGCGCGTGGGCATCATTCCGACCGGCCCGACGATATATTCCCCTTCGATGCGATGGCCGAATAGCTCCGTCAGCGCGACATCCAACCACGGGCGGCCTGTGGCCTTGGCCATGAACTTCGCGGCCACGTGGCTGACGCGGTTCGTGTGGCGGAAGTACTCCTGCATGAAACGTTCCACCGGCAGCAGGCCGCCCGCCGCGGGCGTTTCCGCGGCGGAGACAACGGGGACATGACTGATTTCCCGGAACGGCCCGGAGGGTGCTTCGCAGAAATCAGTCATGTCCCCGTTTTCCGCCGGCGGCGGGCAGCGGCCCTCGGCGATCCGCACTTGCTCGGACCTGCTGAGAACGTCGTTCGCCTGCCGGGCGTGGACGTGCAAGTCGTTTCGGAGCCAGAGCAAAAAGGCATAGGCCCCCTGCACGGCGTCGAAATCCTCGTGGCTGAGGATGCCGGCGTCGCGCAGCTCGTCCAGTTCGGCGATGCCGTAGCGGACGAAGCCGATCCAGCGGAGCAGGGCAACGTCGCGGAGCGCACCCCGCGAACGCTTGATGTTCGGCTCCAGCAGGAAAACGGTCTCGCCGTAGCGGCGGCGCTCGTCGTTGCGGACCTTGCGGATGCCGGCCAAGAGCCGCCCTCGCCGCCAGGCGACGCCCTGGCGGAAGGCGTGCCGGAAGCTCTCGAAGATGGCCTGGCTGCCCGCAAGCAGCCGCGAATCGACCATTGCGGTGCAGATCATGGGGTCGCGCGTGGCCATGCGGCAGGCCTCGGCCACCGTGCGGACGCTGTGTCCGAGCTCCAATCCCGCGTCGAACACGTCGCGGATCAGCCGCTCCGCCAGCGGCGCCAGCCGCGGCGCCGCGGACTTGCGGTGCAGGATCATCAGGTCGACGTCGCTGAACGGCGCCACGTCGCGGCGGCCGTAGCCTCCATAGGCGACGACGGCAATGTCGTTCAGCAGCCCCTTCGGTCCATCCTCGCCCAGGTCCTTCAAGGCGTCGTCCAACAAATCGCGCACCACCGCATCGCGGAGGTTGGCGTTGAGCGCGCAAAGCTCGACGCCCGCGCAGCCCGCGGCGTGCCGGGCCTTGAAATCCTCCTGGCCTTTCGCCAGTCGCGCCTTGGCGGCCAACACGTTGGAACGAAGCATTTTCCTATGATACCCTCATTCGAGCGCGAGCAATATGAGAGTCTTTTTCGGAACCGAACGAATGGCATCATAGTACCGCCGTTGGTGACCGTTTTCTTATGGACGCTGCTACCGCGCGTAATTCAGGCCGGCGTTGGCAGGCGCGGGGCTAGCAGCAGGCTTGGCCGCTGCGGGATGCCGCGGAAGAAGTCGCGGTAGAGCGGGGCGAGGCGGTTGGGATGCCAGGCTTGGCGCGCTCGCGTGCGGCAAGGCTCACTTTTTCTCTCCATCGCCGAAGAGGAATAAAAAGGAATCGTGGTGCGGGCGGTCCTGGCCGGCGCCTTCCCAGCCGTAGGCGTACTGGCCGATGTGCCAGAGGCGGGTCGCCGCGTCCACCATGGTCTTGCAACCGCATTGCCGATTAATTTGTTGCTTTCCATTAACAACGAAACGTCGCCCTTAAGGTGACTCCGACTTCCACGTGATTCGATTATTCGTCAAACCAAATAACGCCAGGGTCGGTATTCACGGTTACTGCCGGCCTCGCTTCCCGAAACGCGCGTACACCCTTTTCCGACACGGCGGTTCTAAAGAGATTAAGACGTTTCAAGGAGGGAAGTGCTTTTAGGCGTTCAAGGCCAGTATCAGAAATCGAGGTGGAACGCAGATCTAGTGTTTGGAGACGCGGCATTCCACTAAGGCGCTCGCATGCGGCGTCCGTTATCGGCGTGAAATCCAAGCAAAGCGTGCGAAGCTTCGCAAGCTTGCTGATCGGCGCCAGTTGCGCGTCGGAAACTTCGATGCCCGTCAAATCAAGTTGCGCAAGTTCTGACAGTTCAGCGATTTGCGCAAGTCCCGCGCCCGTTACCTTCGTGCCGAAAAGATTGAGGGACTTCAGACGCCCAAGCGACAACACCCCCTTCATGCCATTGTCATCCACGCCGGAACCGAAGAGATCCAACTTTGCAAGGTTTGTCAGTCCCTTTAGGGCCGCCAAGCCCGTTCCGTTTAGTTTCTCCGCCCCGGAAAGATCGAGCTCTCGGAGATGAACGAGGTACTTCAGGTGGCCAAGCGCGGCGTCGGTAATACTCGATCTATCGAGGCTCACCGTCTCCAATTTCGGTAAGCATGCTAAGGCCTCGACTCCCCGGTTCGGCAACCGCCGTATTGCCGATGAACAGCTCACGTAGTTGCCGGAACCCGCACAAGTGCTTCATCCCCGCGTCGCCGACCTTGGTGTCCTCCAACGAGAAACTCTCCAGACATGGAAGGGCGGGTAAGTGTTCCAGTCCGGCGTCATCGACGTCAGTAGTTGACAGGTCGAGGGAGCGGAGGCGCGTCATCGCCTTTAAGTTTACTAGGCCGGTACCGCTGATGTCGTTTGCATTCAGATTGAGTTCGCGCAGGCGCTTCAATCCGCGCAGATTGACCAAGTCCGCGTCTACAACTTGGCAGACCGACAGCGCGAGATATTCAAGTCCCGTCAAGTCACGGATCAATTTGCAGCCTTCGCGCGTGAGCGAGCAGCGTTCGAGCGACAGCGTCCGCAAGTGCTGCAGGTCCTTGAGACATCGCAGGCCTTGTCCATGGAGGTTGTAAGCGTCCCTGATTTTCAACGACCTGAGGTTTGCCAACGGCTTGAGGTATTCAAGGTCCGCGTCGTTAATCACAGTTTTTAGTTCCGCGACGTTAACCGCACTAAATCCCAGGTCAAGGTCTTCGAGCTGCAATAGTGCCTCGATCGGCTTCAAGGCTCCCGGCTGAAGCTCGCACACCTCGACCTTCAGCGACAAAAGATTCGGCAAGCCACGCAAGTGAGCCAACTCGCCACTTTTGATAACGCGCTTCGATAGATCCACGGCAGTAACGACGCCGCTTTTCGACCTTGTCACCTGAGCACCAAGCTTCTGAACTGCCGCGATCTCACTTGGATCGTCGCGAGACGCCGCGTCGAGTCCGCGAGAGACTCCCGCCGCCGCAAGGGAAACCGCGAAGACTACAATTGACAAATGTCGCATGAGATGAGGGAAAAAGGGGTCAGAACTGTTTTCGGAGGGAAAAAGGGGTCAGAACTGTTTTCAGCCGTAAATAATGTCGCGGTAGGGACGCCGGTTGCCCGGCGCCCCCCGCACAGATCCGTACGTGAAGGACTACCTCATACGGCTCTTACCTTGGGTGCTTCACGGCAAAGCGCGCGGCGGGATAGGGATGGAGGATTTGGGCTTTGGGCATCCATCGCCGCGCCAAACGCTGAAACCGCGACCAGGACCAGGAACGTCCTTTCTGGCTGCGTCTTCGAAGTACACGCAGCCATAGACGTTCGACCTGGGTGCAGAATTCGTCGAGGCAGTTGATGTTGCCCGGCACCGCGTGGTAGTTGAGCCACCCACGAACGACCGATCGTAACCAACTGCCCACCTCGCTCACCTTGCTGTGCATGCGGAACCTCAACTGCTGTTTGATTTCCAGCAGTTTGGCCCGTAGCCGCTTGGCAATCGTTTTGCGTTTGACCGTGAAGGTCCCCTTCCTCGTTTTCCCGCAGCAATGCGTGAATCCCAGGAAGTTGAACGACTCCGGTTTCCCGTCGCCCCGCTTCTCGCGGCGTTCGGCCGCGTAGCGTCCGAACTCGATGAGCCGGGTTTTCTCCGGGTGTAGCTGTAGCCCGAACTTTTCCATGCGAGCTTGCAACTCGCGTAGAAATCGTTCGGCATCCACTTGCGATTGGAATCCCATGACGAAATCGTCGGCATAGCGGACGATAATCACCGATCCGCGTGCATGACGTTCTCGCCATTGGTTCGCCCACAGGTCCAAGACGTAATGCAGGAATACGTTCGCCAGGAGCGGTGAAATCACCGAACCCTGCGGCGTGCCTACCGTCGTCCGCGACCATTGGCCGTCTTCGGAGACTCCCGCCCTCAGCCACTTGCGGATCAGGCGTAGTATCCGTCGATCGGCAATCCGGTGCTCAAGAAACCTCAGCATCCATTCGTGGTCGATGTTGTCAAAGAACCCGCGAATGTCCGCGTCCAGCACCCAGTTTACCTTGTGGTGTTCGATGCCCACGTGCAATGCGTCCAACGCATCGTGACAGCCTCGCCTCGGCCGGGCATGAAAAGGGGACATCACTGATTTTCGGCCTTGCGGGGCCGCCCGGCGCTGTGCAAAGTGAATTCCAGCCGCAAACGCGCCACCGTCCGCTCGACCCATTGCCGCGGCCCCAACGGACGCCCGCGCTGGACACAGGTGCGAATTCCGTCCAATTGTTCCTCCTTCAACGCGCGGTTGACCCGTGCCAACCAATCCCGCGGCCGCTCCACAGGCCAGGCGGAAAGAGGCACGTCCGCGGCCTCCTCCGCACGTTGCCAAAGCCCGCTCCACCGCCATTGCTCGGCGCGCTCCGCGAGGCCCGCTCGCAAGGCATTGGCCTCGACGTAGCGACACAGGGTCAGGAAGTAGTCGTCCTCAGCCACGGGAAAGCTCTTGAACCGCCCTTGGTACAAGTGGCCGCCGCCCCGGCTGTGATAATGTTCATGATAGCGGCGGACATGCGTCACGCCCACCCAGCCCAGCCAGCGCCCTAAGGCGTCGTCCGCACCCGGCCGGACGACCAAGTGCCAGTGATTGGGCATCAGGCAATAGGTGAAGACCTCCACAGGGTACCGTTCCAAGCCTTCGGCCAAGACTCGCTGGAAAGCCTCGTAGTCGCCGCCCTTGTGAAAAATGCGCATCCGCCCATTCCCGCGATTAAGAACGTGGTACACCATCCCAGCCTCGGTCGATCGAGCAGTTCGCGGCATCTCGGCAGGGTATCACGTCACTCCCGCCTCGTCAATATCAGTGATGTCCCCTTTTCATACTCTGGCCATTCGCACTGAACTCCTCATCGGTCAAAATCCGACATTGCAACTATGCGAAATCCGCGGGTCCAGACCAACGCTTCCTTCGAGATGGCGGGCCGTGCAACGATACATGCGATAGTCCGATAGAGGGAGTCTTGCTCTCGAAGACCGCTGAGACGATCCCGTGAAATTACGAACAATTGCGTCGCTAACCATCCTGATAGCTTTGTCGGTGCCGCATCTGGTCCATGGCGATGCGGTATATTCGAACCAGTCGCATAATGCCGTGCAATGCGGAAATCGCTGCGCGCAGGTTCACTATCGACTCTACGGCACTGATCAGCGCCGGAGGTAGTCATCAGGAGTCGAACCTGTATCGCTATCGGCCGCTGCAACCGAGTGTGAGGCTGTACCACAGTGACGAGAATCAAGGGTCAATCTGCCACGGCCCTAATGGCACGGATCTACGAGTTACAATGAGTCCCGACAGGCAAGCCGCTATCTTCTCAATATAGGTTTCAGCATCCATTTATTGACCGAGCAATTCAGTCGAGCACTGCGTTTTTGATCCCGCAGAGCGACCAGGGCCAGACCTTAAATTACAGGTATGACCTGCTGCGGTCGTGGTGTTACTATTCATTGGTCGTACTCGGCGGTTTATCACGACAGGGGCACGTGCCGGCTGACTACACGTGTCAACTCCTCTGCGTACTTGGCGGCTCCCGCCCCGGCCAAGCAAACGTCGCATTTCCCTTTCATAACATTTAGGTGTGGCAATCAAGGCTCGTTCGCGGGCAGGCGAAGGACTCGCCCGGACTTACCGCGAATGGGCAGCGCGACAACCCCTCAATGTCCAGTCGGGGAGCGAGCATGATTCGGCAAGCAAGATATTTCCCCTTGGCCGCGAAAGCCGCCCCCAAGCCGCTGTGCGGCGGAAAATTCAGGAAGCGTTGCCGCGCAAGGGCTTACGTCATGCGAAAATCGCCGGACCATGAAAACGGCCGCTCGTTTCGCAGACAAATGTCAGACACCTAACTCCTTGCGGCGCGAGGACTTGCGGCGAAGCACACACGACAAGTGGCGATAAAGCACGATCAGGGCCAGACCTTAAATTACAGGTATGACCTGCTGCGGTCGTCGTGGCACTATTCGCGGGTCGTACTTGTCTGTTTATCACGACAGTTGCATGTGCCGGCCGACTACGCATTTCAACTCTTCTCCACATCCAACGGTTCCACTGCCAAGCGAACGTCACACTCGCCTTTTTATACCACTTCGGAGCGGCAAGTCAAAGTCTCGATCCCAGACGAAGCGAAGGCTCGCGGGGATTTAGCACGAATCGGGGCGCGACAACCCCTCATTTCAAGCCGCGGGGCCACGATCCGGCGAGCAAATTATTTTCCCTTGGCCGCGAAAACAGCCCCCAAAGCCGCCGCTCGGCGGGAAATCTCCAAGTCGTTGCCGCATAAGGGCTTACGTCATGCGAAAAACGCCGGACCAGGAAAACGGCCGTTCGTTTCGCAAACAAATGTCAAGAGACCTAAACCCTTGCCGCGCAAGGACTTACGTCGACGGACACGCGACATCTATCAAGCCATGTTGACACCCGATAAGAAATGTTATACGATGACGGGAAGCGCCCTCACCGACCACCGCTTCGCGGCGGTGCCCGCCTCTCCCGGTGGACGAGGGGACTAGGAAAGCGGTTGCCGCGAGAGAATGCAATGAGCCCAAAGACGGCAATTGTTTACCTCCGGCTGCGCGCCGCATTAATCCATTCCGGCAGAACGGACCTACCGCCGGCTGGTGCATAAGATACACGGAGGCGGGGATTCCTGAGCGGTGTCTGAGCGATGTCTGAGCGGGTTGTGAGCCGATCCTAAGCCCGTTCTGAGCCGCTTCTAAGCCGGTTGTGAGCGGGTTGTGAGCGGGTTGTGAGGGGGAAAACGGCCGAAAACACGGGGAATTGTCGATGCTCAAGACGCGAAGAAAAAAATCCGGCCCGGAGCGCCGCGAGATGTACCAGCGGTTAGAGATCGGAGGTCGGAAGTTAGAGTTGACGACAGGAAAATCAAAGGACAGAAAGATGGCTGACAAAACATGGGACACGAATTCATTCAACGAGCACTCGACCAACGCCGGCGGGTTGGCACTGCGCGATCCGCGCTCATCGGCGCAATCCGCGGTCGATTTCGCATCGGCGGCCACGCTTGCGGTTCGCCCTTCAACTCCCTACTCCAGGCCCCCTCCTCGAGGCACCTGGCATTTGTCATATCCGAAAGCCGGGTTCCAAGGTTCCTCCAAGGTGCGTTCAAGGTTGGACCAAAGTCCATTCAAAGTTCGTTCAAGCTGTCTCCAAAGTTCTTCCCCGGCAAGATAATCGCGAAAAACACGGCGATTCCTCGATAATTGAAGGCGAAGAAAAAACTGGTTGCCTTTGGACTGCTAAAGAGCCCGGCGAGCAACACTTTATCCAACCCTCTCGCGGTAGGCGAGGGAAAAGTTCCGCGCGGACGCGAGAAAACGCACCCCTTGCTGAGCGTAAGTTAAAGCGTTATAATGCCAAGAGTGAAGGATTCTAAGCCGGAAGCCACGCCCATGAAAAACCTGACTCCCTCTCGCCGTCAATTCCTCGACCTGACCGTTCGCAGCCTTGGCGGCGCGGCGGCCGCTTCACTGCTGACGGGCAGCGCCGCGAGGCGCTCGCGTCAGCCGCAGCATTGCCCCAGCTTCCCGGCCTGCAATTTCCCGCCAAAGCCAAGCACGTCATTTATCTTCACATGGTCGGAGGGCCGTCGCAGATGGACCTCTACGACTACAAGCCGAAGATGGACGCCATGTACGACAAGGACCTGCCCGACTCCATCCGCCAAGGCCAGCGGCTGACGACGATGACTAGCGGGCAGACACGGTTTCCCGTCGCGCCGTCGAAGTACAAGTTCAAGCAACACGGCAAGTGCGGGATGTGGGTCAGCGAGCTGTTGCCGAACACGGCCAAAGTCGTCGACGAGATGTGCTTCATCCGCAGCATGAATACGGACGCCATCAACCACGAGCCGGCGATCACGTTCGCGCAGACCGGCAATCAGGTGGCCGGACGGCCATGCCTTGGGTCGTGGGTTTCCTACGCGCTGGGCACGCTCAACCAGAACCTGCCGGCCTTCGTGGTCATGGTGGCCAAGTCGACGAACGTCGAGCAGATCCAGGCGATCTCGGCCAAGCTCTGGACGAGCGGCTACCTGCCGGGCGAGCACGCGGGCGTCGCCTTCCGCAGCGCCGGCGATCCGATCCTTTACATCAACAACCCGCCCGGCGTGCCGGCCGACGTCCGCCGCATGACGCTGGACGGCATCCGCTCGCTGAACGAGATGGAGTTCCACGACCTGGGCGATCCGGAAACGCTCACGCGGACCAAGCAGTACGAGCTGGCCCTGCGGATGCAAGACAGCGTGCCGGAGCTCGTCGATCTAGCCAAGGAGCCGAAGTCGACCTGGGAGCTTTACGGCGAGGACGCCCGCAAGCCGGGCACGTTCGCCAATACCGCATTGCAGGCCCGGCGGATGGTCGAGCGCGGCGTCCGTTTCGTGCAGGTCTACCACAACAACTGGGACGAACACGCCAACATGTCCGGCCGACTGCCCAGCCAGTGCAAGGACGTGGATCGGGCTTGCTACGGGCTGATCACCGATCTGAAGCAGCGCGGCATGTTGAAGGACACGCTCATCATCTGGGGCGGCGAGTTCGGCCGCACGATCTATTCGCAGGGCGGCCTCTCCCACGAGAACTACGGCCGCGACCACCATCCCCGCTGCTACACGATGTGGATGTGCGGCGGCGGCGCGAAGGCCGGCGAAATCTACGGCGAGACCGACGACTTTTCCTACAACATCGTCAAGGACCCCGTCAAGGTCCACGATTTCCACGCCACGGTCCTGCGCCTTTTGGGCTTGGACCACGACCGGCTGACCTTCAAGTACCAGGGCCTCGACCAGAAGCTGACGGGCGTCGAGCCGTCGCGGGTCGTGACGGAGCTGACAGCGTAAGACTAGTCCGCAGGCGCCGCGGGATGGGGCGAGGGGGCGAAGCGCGCACCGGCCCGCGCGGCGGTTTTCCTCGCGTAGATGTCCGACAGTAGATCTTCGTATCCGGAAACCATTCGCTCGATGGAGGCGTTTTGCACGACAAACTCCCGGCCGGCGCGGCCCAGTTCCGCGGCGCGGGCCGGTTGCGAAAGCAGTTCGACCAGCCGCGCGGCAAGCTCCGTTTCGTCGCCAGGCGAAACGAGATGGCCCGTGCGGCCTTCCAGTACCGCGCGATCGACCGAGCCAACGCGCATGGCCAGGACCGGCTTGCCGGCGGCCATCGCCTCCAGGATCGACACCGGATTGGCCTCCATGTGCGACGTCAAAGCCAGCACGTCAATCAGCCCCAACAGCTCAGGCACGTCGCTCCGCGTGCCGAGGAAATGCACCGCATGAGATATGTCCAACAGGCGAACGAGGGCTTGCAGTTGTTCGCACTGCGGTCCGTCGCCAACAATCAGGAACCGGGCGCTCGGCACCGCCTTCAACACCCGCACTGCCGCGTTGAGGAACAGTTGATGGTTCTTCTCTGGCCGCAGCGCGGCGATAATCCCCACGACCGGCGCGCCGTCCGGCAAGTCGAGAGACCTTCGCAGCTCGGCGTCGGGCGGGCGCGGGCAGAAGCGATCGACGTCAACGCCATTGGGTACCACGCGTACCTTTGCTGCCGTGCAGCCCTCGCGCACCGTCAAGTGACGGGCGTGCGGTTCGGCCACGGCGATAAAGGCGTCGGTCAACGGCGCCAGCAGGCGGTTGGCGAACTGTACGCGATCCGGCCAGCCGGTGGAGTGCAGCGCGGAAGCCACGACCGGCACGCCGGCCAGTTTGGCCGCCAGACGGCCCCAAAACATCTTGTCGCCCGCGCCCACGGTGACCACCGCGTCGATGCCGCGGCCTTTGAACAACCTCGCGAGCCGCCAGAGCACGCCCACGTCGGTTTTCCGCCGCAGCATGCCGTGATGAACGGAAATCTCCGCGGCCATCATCTCGCCCAACGGTCCCGGCAATTTCATGCAGCACAGCTCCGGCAAGAACCGGCGGCGGTCCAGCCGGCGGATAAGCTCGACCAACAGCGTTTCCGCGCCGCCGACGTTCATGCTCGTGATGACGAACATCACGCGCAGCGGCCGTTGGCCGTCAACCTGCGCAAGCGGCTTACGTCGCAAGAACATGAGGCTCCTCCGCAGTAGGTCCTTCTTGCCGAGATGGACTAAACGCCGCCGAATCGCCGCTAATCGTGGGAATTTCCTGCGAGTCACCGCCGTCAAGTCCATTCCGGCAGAAAGGACCTGCTGTAGATGGACCGAAGGACGTCGAATCGCCGCCAAACGACGAAGCTTCGGGCGCGTCGTCATCAACCGATCCTTTCCGGCAGAAAGGACCTACATCGTCGCTCCAATGGTATTCGAACCGCCGCGTGGAGAGCTTGCGCGGGTCGGCGTTGAGCCAGTTCTTCATCCGCAGCAATTCGCACACGGCCGGGATCCGCTGTATGTGGAAGGCATCGTCGCCGGGGAAGTTGTAGCCGCCGTAGGCCGAACAGGCGCCCGCGTAGCCGCTTCGCGCCGCCAGAGCGAACGCTTGGCAACTCAAGTTGACGTGCTGGCCGAAGGGAAAGGCAAAGTAGAGGATATCTTGGCCCAAAGCCGACGACAATTCCTGCCGGGCGGTGACGATCTCGCGGAGCAGCGCGGCGGGGTCGCTCAGCGTGCCCAAGTCGGCATGGTCGTAGGTATGAGCGCCGATTTCAATGCCCGCGGCCGACATGGCGCGAATTTCGTCCAGCGAGTTGGGCGGGGCGTCGGCGCCGAGCTTCAAGTCGTGCTCGAACGGCCGGCCCTCCAAGACGTTCCGCGCCGTGACGAAGTAGGTGCATGGGATGCGCTCCTGGACGAGCCAGGGAATCGCCCGATGGCAGTTGTCGGCATAGCCGTCGTCGAAAGTGATGTGCAATGCGGGGCTGTCGTTGACGCCGCTTCGCACGCGCCGCTGCACCTCTTCCAGGGAAACGAGTTCGAAATGCCGCCGCAGCCAGGACACTTGCTCGATGAAGGTGCGATTGGGCATCGTCCACTCGGTCGCCGCGTCGTCGGCGATGCGATGGTAGAAGATCACGGCGATCGGCGTCCGCCGCTGGGCTTTCAATTTGCGCTTGATCCACCACCGCGCCGGCAGCGTCGCAGGATAGTAGGCGGACAGCAGCAGGAGTTTCAAAAAGGACATTGTTTTAGTGCTCAGTACACGGTGCTCAGGTACTCAGTTCTCGGTGCAGATTTGCATGCACTTCGTACTGGGTACTGCGTCCCGTCCACCCCTCCGCCTATTTCGTCGTCTCCAGCACCCACCGCTTCACGCTCCTACCGGCCTGCCACAGATTGTTGCGGAGCCGCGAGAGCGTGCGGTCGGGCACGACGCGCAGGCGCCATCTCGCGGCCGCGGCTCGGCGCGGAAGTGCGACTTGTACGGCTCGTCGCCGCGGAGAAAATCGACCGCGCGGTTTCCGCGCTGGATAGCCCGCTTCAGCGTGGCCGCGGTGATCAGGTGCCCCGGCTCCTCGTCCAGCCGCTGGGGGTCGATGCCGGCCTGATAAATGTAGGTCGTTCCCGCGCCGACAATCTGGTACTCGACAGCCGCCGTTTTCCCGTCAAGGTCCAACAGCAGCATTTGCAGTTGTCCCTCCAGCAGCAGCCGCCGGGCGACGTCGCGATGAAAGTTGGTGAATTGAATCGAAGCGAAGCAGCCGGGCTCGCCCAGCAGTTGCCGGCGCTTCTGGTGCAAGTCGATGAGCGTGTCCAGCGCCGGTTCGAGCTGCGCGCAGGTTTCCACGGCCCGCAGCACGGCGCGCCCGGTCGCAAACAACTCGCGGTCCGCACGGCGAAGCTTCTTGCGATGGCCCTTGGAAACCATGGCGAGAAACGCCTCCCACGAATCGGGCAACGCCAGCCGCCAGGTCTGCACAGGAGGATTCGCGTCTTGCGAGCAGCCGCGTTCTTCCAAGTGACGCAGCAACCGCATCACCGGCCCGTCCTCGCCGTCGACGCCGTCGAGTTCCAGCAGGTCCCAGCAATGCACACCGCCTGGCGCGAATCGGGCCCCGTCAGGTAGGCGGCCAGCGCCTCGGTCACGCGATCGGCATCCTCGGTCATGCAGAGCAAACTGGCATAATCGGAACAGACCTCGCCGCTGCCCAGCCAGCGCAGTACCCAGCCCTTGGCCGCCGATCGCTCCAGGAACCACGGGGCGATGCCCGTCAACCGCCCCGACGCATCCTCCGCCGCCAACACCATCAGGCGGCGGTGGGGGTCATCGGCAGCGGTAGTGCCGTAATGCCGCCACCAGGTCGAAAGCCAGGTCCAAGTGCGGAAGGGAACGCCGTGGGCCAGGCGGTCCCAGGACTCTGCATGACGGGCGATCTCGTTCCACCGGGAGTAAGCTATGATTTGCATACACAAATCTCTGTCATGGGGAGCAATAAGCAAGTTTTTTTGCCGAATTCGGCGGACGTACCGTGCGGCACGGCGATTGGATGACGGTGATGTGCGCTATGTTGACTTTTGGCAACGTGGTCCGCGGCAATATCGACAACGTAATCAACCGCGGCGAATGGCACTTGTATTGCACTTGCCAGGCGCAATGCACGACACGGTGTTAGCCGCGCCGTGCAAAGCTCACCTGACATGCCAGCCGCCGTTGCAAAGGAAAAGCAATGAACACAGCCAATTCTCTCTCCGAGCCGAACGCAGTTGGCGGGAGTTTGCTTGCCTACTGGCGGCGCGGGCTCGTTACCGCCCTGGTCGTTACCGCAGGCGCGGCCGTCTATGCCGTCGTCGCGCCGAAGTCGTGGCAGTCGTCGCAGGCGATCATCGTCCGCAACGAGGCCATCGGCAATGATGCGGACGCCGCCCGCTTTCACACCGCCGACGAGTTCAAGGGAATCGAGGAAACAATTGTCGAGCTTTCCAAGAGCCGTAACGTGCTCAGCGCCGCGCTGGCCGAGGTCGGGCCGCCGGCTGATGGTCCGCGGCCATCGGCCTGGCCCGGCGACGCCGATGTCGAGGACCTGCAAAAGGCCGTCAAAATCGTGCCGCCCAAGGGCGTTGAGCTCGGCACGTCGGAGGTCTTCTATCTGGAAGTCCGCGACAAGGACCGCCAGCGCGTGACGGCGCTGTGTACGGCCGTCTGCCGGCAGTTGCAGTCCCACCTGCAGGAAATCCGCGACGCCAAGGCCCGCAGCATGATCGACGAGCTGGACAAGGCCGTGCAGGTGGCCAAGGCCGACCTGAAAGCCGCGACGGCCCGCCTGACCGCGCTGGAAAAGGACGTAGGCAGCGACCTTCCCGAGCTGCGCTCGCTCCTGGACTCGAACTCCAGCGACACGGCCCTGCGGCGCACGGTGTCGGAGATCGAAAACGAGCTTCGTCAGTACCGCGCCAGCGTCGAAGCCAACCGCCAACTGCTCGACCTGCTGAAGGAGGCCCAAGCCGATCCGAAGCAACTGTTGGCCGCGCCGAACCGCCTGCTCGAATCGCAGCCCGCCTTGCGGCGTTTGAAGGACGGGCTGGTCGATGCACAACTCCGCACTGCGATGCTCCAAGGCCGCATGTCCGCCGGCCATCCGCTCGTGATCGCGGCCCGCGAAGCCGAGACCCAGGTAGCCGATCGCCTGCACGACGAGCTGGCCACCGCCATTCTGGGCGTCGAGTCCGAGCTGGCAGTGGCCGTCAGCCGCGTGCAGTTCCTCGAGCACCAGCGGCAGCGGGCGGCCGATCGCGTCGACCGCCTCGCCGGCATGCGGGCGAACTACGCCAACTCCCTCAGCGAAACCACCAACCGGGCGAAGCTGTTGGAACGCGCCGAGCAAGGCCTCAGCAACGCCCGCTCGACCAGCGCCAGCGCCCGCACGTCGAGCTTGATCAGCCCCGTGGACGGTCCCGATACGGGCACGCATCCGATTACGCCCGGCAAACTGGTGATCGTGCTGGCCGGCCTCTTGGGCGGGCTGCTGTCCGGCCTGGGCGTTGTCTTGCTGACCGCGCCCGCGGCAGGCAGGGCAGGGCGGCCGTCGGCCCCGCCGCTATCGGCCGTCGCCGCCAGCGCCGTGTTCGTGCCGTATCGCTCGTCGCGGGAATACGTCGCACAAGTCCCGGCCGCCTCCTCGGCAGACCCTTGGAGCTTAAGCGTCGCTCAGCAAAGCAGCGCGGCGGAGTAAGTCAAACGTAGCCGCTTTGGTCACCTCACCGCCGTCGCATCAACGACGCTCACGTGCCGCGCCATGATGTGCGTCGCGCGCTCGTCGGGGATGTAGCCGCGAATCCCCGTCACACCTATCTGCCGGCCGACATAGCTCCGCAGGTTCACCCCCGGCGCGGGCGAAACGTAGCACTTCAGGTTGCCGTTGGAATCCAGGATCGCATATTGCGGGCCGCCCGGCTTGGGATTGGGCACGCGGATCAACTGCCCGGCGGCGTCGAAGCGGCCGTCGCCCTCCACCGGCGCCAACCGCGGAGCCGGCGACGGATCGGGCCGGGCGAACTCGGGCCGCACCGCCGCCAACGCCTGCTTGCGGCGCTTGATGTCCTCGAAGCGGTCGATCTTGCTCACCAGCATTCTGCGCGGCCCCGTTGCGCGGCCGTTTCCGCCTGGTTGAAGAGCGCTTCCGTCCGCCGCTTCGGCTCGCTTAAGTCCCAAAAGTTCGGGTCATCCACGACCATCTCGGAAAGCTCCAGGTCAATCAGATCGAGCTGTCGCTGAAAGTCACCCGTTGTGCCGGCTCGTTGCGATCGCCTTGCCAACGGTCGCTGTCATTGCCCGCCGCGGTCGTTCGCCGCACGCCATCGACGCGATAATCCTTGTCAACGTAGCGGCCGGAAACCCAGCGAAACTCGCCCGCGGGCGGCGCGATCTTGTACCATGTGGGACTGTCCCCTTTACCGCGCCTGGGTTCCAAGATTTCCACCGTTTCTCCCTTGTGCAGGCGGACCTGGATGATGTCGCGGACGTCGCTATAGCGGCTGCCCACGCGCGAGGCAACCCGCTCGTCGGTCACCGTGGCCAGGTTGTTGCCTTCCGGCCGAAGGTGCCGGCTAGAGACCCACGAGAAGCTGCCCTTCGGAGGTCGGATGGCGTACCAGCCGCCCGGATCGTGGCGATAGACCTCAACGGCGGCGCCGACCTTTAGCTTGTCGGTCGCGTAGTAGTTCTCGCCCGGCCCGCTGCGGACGTAAACCTCATCGGCGGTGACGTAGGCGGTATAGGGGAACGGCTGCTCGGCGGCGGCCGTCGCGGTGATCGCACCGACAACCAGCAAGACAACAAGCGGCCCGCGCATGGCGATGCCTCCCGAAAATGGGGACTGGATGGGCTTTTCAACCGGGCTTGTACCAAAAAACCGTTGGCGGCGACAAGTGCAACTGTAAAGACAGACTACCCCCTCCGGAGGGTGCCTATCGGCGGCTATTTCACTTTTCGCATTGTGAACACCGTGTTTCTGGCCTGTTTTTGCAGGTTTCTCAAGGTACGACCCCAGGACGCCAGTAGGCCCCCCCGCTTCCGGGTGCTATCTGCGCCAATGCACTGGCTGGGAGCGTGGAGCGGGGAGCAGCAGGTGGGAAAGTGGTAGGCGGCGGTTCCTCCCCTCGCCCGGCGGGAGAGAGCAGGGGGGTGAGGGCGTTTCCGTCCATCATACCGCGTATCTTAACTCTTGTAAACACACATTGGTACTTGTCGTTCGCCCGTCGCCGCAACTCCTTGCGCCGCACGCCTTACGACGCTTGACATTTGTTCGCGTTTTCGTGCCTGCCTCTGAGGCCCTGCGAATATGTCGCAAATCCAGGCAATGCTTGACCCGCCGTTTTTTGGCTATAAGTTGCTCCAAGGATTCGATGAGGGAATCCGCGCCACTCAACGCTTCACCGATCTTGGACTGCTCGGTTATCGTCGGTGGGATTGGTGATTGCAGTCGCTCTATGCCGTTAACGAATAGATTTGGCTGTGCAGCTCGGCTTAGACCATAGGAAATCTGCTTCTTTGCATTTGCACCCTGTAGCCAGTGTTGAACGAAGAGGCTACTGGCTTTATTGCTGTCAATCTTCACGAGAGCCGCACTTCGCACCAGAACACACTGCAGGCCTTCTGGCACAACAGCAACTCGACCCGCCTATTACAAACCAACGACCAACACTATACCATCACTCGTTGGCACGGCAAACTTGGGAGACGAAAGGGGTCGGACGAAAGGGGTCAGAACTGTATTCCGCTTGAGAGGAACAGCCGCGACGATGCGCAAGTGCGCCGAACCAGTCTCGGAAGGACGCCGTCATAAAAGCGAAGATAGTTCTGGCCCCGATTGCGCCCGACCTTTTTGCCCCCACCAGTCAGGCCAGCTTCGCCACCGAGTACGCCGCCGCCCGCCAGGGCGACATGTCGAGAAACAAGCCTTGCGATTGCAGCTCATCGCCGTCGCGGTCGTAAATGGCGGCGCTGAAGTGGTCTTGCAGCCGCCAGCGGGCGCCGGCAAGTCCGTTGAGGCAAAGCCTTGCCCGGCACTGCGACTGATTGGCCGCATAATTCACGGCGGCCAGAAGCCGCCGGCCGCCTGAATGCTCCCAAGCGAAGGCCACGAAACAGTCGGAAGTCCAGTTGCCGTCCCATGCCGGGCGCAATCGACCAATTTCCATTGACCTTCGCGGGCCGCGGGGAGGCGAAGAACGCCCAACAGCCGGCGATAGAACTCTTGCAGCACCGGGTCGACTGCTTCATTCGGCCCGCGGCCAAGGTGGGGTGAAATATGCTTCTTCCGCCCCTCAAGCTGCCCTTGATGGAAGAACCGCAGGCCGGGCGAAAGGAAAGTGATCACCGCTGCCGCCTGGTGCATCTCCCTGGGGAACAGGGCGGCGGTGCGCGGCTCATCGTGGTTCTCCAGAAATCGGGCCATCTTGTTCTGATAGCCAATGTCGGCCCAGAGATGTTCGCGCACCGGCCGCGCATGGCCTTCGCACAGACGGTCGTAAAGCCGCTTGTCGTAAGTGTAATCGAAGCCCTGCTGCTGCAGCGTCCACTCCATGTCCCAATACACCTCGGCCATGAAGCAGAACTTTGGCGACTGCTCGCGAACGCAGCGAATGGCGCGCGGCCAAAAAGGCGCCGGGCGGAGCCCCCAGGTGCGCTCGAAGACTTCGGGAAGCACGAGCATCGCCATGTCGCAGCGGACGCCGTCGCACTGGCCGGCGATCTTCCTGAGCACGCCGATCATCGCCTCCTGCAGCGCGGGATTGGCGTAGTTGAGCTGCAGCGTGTCGGGCCAGCCGGCGAAGTAGGGATCGCGGCCGTAGGCAAACAACCGATCGCCGCCGGCGCTGCGAATTCGCGCATAGTTGAGCGGTGCGCGGGCCAGGTCGAGCTCCGTTCCGGCGACGTAGTATTCAGGTTGGCTCTCCACCCACGGATGGTCCAAGCCCGTATGGTTGGGCACGAAGTCCAGCATCAACTTCAGGTTTCGCTTGCGCATTTGCCGCGGAGCCGGGCTAGCACGGCATCGCCTCCCAACTGCTCGTGAACGTCATAAGCCGTGACGGCGAAGCCAGAGCCGGGAATGTCTTCTTCGGACAGGTCCGGCAATGTCTGCTTGAACTCGCGCAGCCATTGCGGGTTGCCGCGCAAATCCGCCGGCTTGCCGCTCCTGTTTGCCAGACGCTGAGCAGCCAAATCCAGTCAAAGCCCATTGCCGCCAGGCGGTCCAGCTCGGTGTCGGGAACGTCGTCCAACGTAGCCGGCCGGCCGAGATGCCGCGACAGTTCGGTCAGCCAGACGCGGGTGTTGATCTGATACAATGAGGACATCGCGATAATTATAGCATTGCCCATGCGGTTCGTGGCTTCGTTACTTGGTCCGAAGATTGCCCTCGAGGAGCTTTCCCGCTTCTGCGGCAATCTCGCAACGTGCATTGCGGCCGGCCTGGACATTCCCAAGAGCCTCGCGACCTCCGGGCGGACGTCGCCCGTTCCGTTGCTGCGCGAGATCGCGACGGCGGCGGCAAAGCGAACCGCTGAAGGAACGAAACTTTTCGACGCGCTGGCGCCGTACCGCGATTGCTTCCCCGTCTTTTTTCTGCCGGCGGTGAGGTGCGGCGAAGAGAGCGGGCATCTGGATCAGACGCTGCGCTACCTTGAGAGCCACTGCCGCCTTCTTGCGGGACCGGCGCGGACAATGCGCAACATGTGGTTCGTGCCGCTGTGCCTGATGCTCGCCGGCACCGGCGTTTGCATCGTGGCCAATTGCCTCATAGCGCCGTGGCGGATGACCGTCGAATTCGTCGCCGGCTGGCTGGAGTTTTATGCGGGCCTCGCCATCGCCGCGGCGGCCGTCATCTACGTCCCGCCGCTCCGCGAGTTGGCCGACAACTTGAGACTCTTTTTGCCCATCATCGGACCGGCGGAACGCGAGCTTGCCGTGAACCGCTTTTTCCACGCGATGAACCTGCTCTACTCGACTGGCGGGCGGCGGGTGGAGGAGATGATCCGTCTCGCGGCGGAGTCGACCGGCAACTCTGCGCTCTGCGCCGATTTCCTGCAAGCGGCCACGGTCATCGAGTCGGGCGGCACGATTGGCGAGGCATTCTCCGCGGTCGCGAGGCTTCCCCTGCACTACAAGGCCACGGTAGTGGCAGGTGACGCGGCGGGAAAGTTGGAAGACGCCTTTGATTCCATCTGCCGGCAAAGCGGCGAAGCGGTCGTCTCGCTGCTGGCCGGTTTCCAGCCGCTTTATTTCCGGGTCGTCGCCGCGATGGTGATCGGGTCCATCACAGGGACGCTACTGTCGCTGGCACCGTGGCTACGCTGAGCAGATCTGCCATACTCTCCTTGGAAGGCCCTGTGTTTGCATCCTAGGGTCCCGAACCTTCAGTGCGCCGTTTCTCGTCTCGTTTCAAGAGTTCCTCGATGAGGTCGGAAGGCCCGCGAAAATTGGTTTGCCGCAGCGCGGCGATCGCAGCCGGCAAGTCTACCAGTTCTTTCTCAGCGGCGAGCGCTAGGACGTTGAGTGTACCGGCGACGGCCAAGCCTAACCGACGCGCGACCGAGGATGCCTTAGGTTCATCGATCAGGACATAGTCTGCTTTGAGTTCTTGCGCGAGACAAATTGCTTCGATCTCGCCGGCGCCCATCCGAAGGTTTACGTCGATTGTCCTCGGCGAAATCACTTCAAGCCATTGCGGTGGCGAGCCGGCCCATCCGGCCACGGCTTCAGGCGCAAAGGTCTGGCGCATTTCGGCGAGCACGGCAGGTGGCGCTATTACCCGCCCAAACAGTGCTCGTAGAACATCCGCCTGTCCAATGAGGATCAGGTAGTTTAGAGGCGACGTATCGGAAACTACGATCATCGGCTAAGCGATTCTCGGAGGGCGTTGACCTGTTGGTCAAATTCTTCACTCGTGATCAGGTCCTCCGTCACGTTATGCAGCTTGAGTACCGCATCAGTCTCGTAGCGGGATATTCCCAACCCTTCAGCCAGCTTGCCGTGTGAGAGTTGCCCTTGACGATATAGTTCGACCAAGGCTGCCTACTTGGTGGTGCGGTCCACATCGCCAAACTGCGACCGTAGCTGTTGCTCGATATCGTCGGGTAATTGGAAGGATACAGTCGTCATCGTTCTTCATCGCATTATACGGATGATGTTTTCCATGCTCAAATTCTACTCTCAGCCTGCGCCCGCTTCAACTTCACCTTCCCGCCCACTACCACAGCCTCCGCGCGCCCTGCAATTCCCAGCCGGCAAATGGCGTATTGCTGCTCTTGGAGCACATCTGGGCGGGATCGACCTTCCAACGCACGTTGGGGTCGATAACGGTAATATCCGCGTCGGCGCCGATTTGCAGCGTGCCTTTTTTCAAGTTCAAGATCCGCGCGGGGTTGATCGTCATCTTGGCGATCGCGGTGGGCCAGTCGAGATGGCCGGGCTGGATCAGCTTTGTCACGACTAGCCCCAAAGAAGTCTCCAGGCCGGTAATGCCGAAGGGCGCCTGGTCGAGTTCCTGCATCTTCTTCTCTTTGGGGTGCGGGGCGTGGTCGCAGGCGATGCAGTCGATCGTGCCGTCCTTCAAGCCGGCGATGATCGTCTCGACGTGCTGCTGGCTCCGCAGCGGCGGGTGCATCTTGTAGTTGGAATCGAAGGAGCGCATGCACTCATCGGTGAGCGTAAAGTGATGCGGCGTGGTTTCCGCGGTTACGCGGATGCCCCGGGCCCTGGCACGCCGCAGGATTTCCACGCCGCCGGCAGTGGAAAGGTGCATGATGTGCAGCCGGCCGCCGGTGGCATCGGCCAGCGAAACGTCGCGGCCGATCATTACATCCTCCGCCGCCGCCGGAATGCCCTGCAAGCCAAGCGTCAGCGAGACCAGCCCCTCGTGCATCACGCCCTTGTGACTCAGCTCGCGGACCTCGCAATGGTTCATTACGGGCTTGTCGAACATCAGGCAGTACTCAAACGCCCGGCGCATGAGCTCGGCATCGTAGACCGGTGCGCCGTCGTCGCTGAAGCCGACCGCGCCGGCTTCGACCAACTGGCCGATCTCCGCCAATTGTTTCCCTTCGCGGTTCTGGCTGACGCAGGCTACCACAAAGACGTTGCAATGCCCCTTGTGCGCGGCCGTCTGGCGGATCAATTCCACCGTGCCCTGCGTGTCGATCGGAGGATCGGTATTGGGCATGCACGCCACGGAGGTAAAGCCGCCGTTCACCGCCGCCGCCGTGCCGGTTTCGATGGTCTCGGCATCCTCGAAGCCCGGCTCGCGGAGATGGACGTGGATGTCGATCAGCCCTGGCGCAACGATCTTTCCTGCGGCGTCGATGATTTCCGCGGAGCCGTCGCTCGGCGCCGGGCAATCGAAGGCGGCGATCTTGCCATCGACCACCAACAGATTGGTCGTGCGGTCCATGTGCTGGCTGGGGTCGATGACGCGGCCGTTCGTGAGTAGAAGCTTATGCATTACAGGAGAAAAAAGACCGATTGCAGACTTGCGGCGAGGCGCAAGAGACTTCGCTTTGTGGCATGTGACAGTTGCCGTGATTTCCGCAGTTTCTCCGGTCAAAGGGTCTTTTCGGCGGCGAGTTGAGTGCGGACCTGTTCCGTGCTCAGCCACCCCTCAGTTCTCGCCCTCGCGCGCGACCGGCCTAGAATGTCGTTGAACTTCGCATTGCCAGCGAGTGCCAGGCTTTCCGCTTCGTCCCGGTCGACTTCCACCAATACGAAGGCCCGACCGTTTGGCTCCCGCAACAAGACCGGCTCGCGCGTAGCCTGGTCGAGCAATTCACTGGCCGTCGACGACTGATCAACCAGAACCGTTCTCATAGCTCGACTTCCTCTCCGCCGATGCGCAATCAATTGTGTTCCTTGACTCCCACGGCTACAATGTCGACCGTGTCTTCTTGCCGATTCACGTCATAAAAGACTCTTAAGTCGCCAAGCCGCAGTTCCCATGTGGCCAATGGATTCTCAGCAAGCTGCTTTTGCTTCTGCGTCGGCTCGGCCGGTCGCTGTATTAGGTGCCGCTCGACCTCGTCAAGCACCAAAGCGCGCTGGTGCGCCGGCAGGCGTCGCAGGTGATCTCGCGCGTTGGGGGACCAGCGTATTTCATATCCCACGGCGCTTACTCCATTCTTCGGCCTGCCGCATCAACCTCGTTCCAACTAAATAGTAGCCTTTTGCAATTGTTCCGGCAACGCTGCACGATTGTTGTGAAGGTCCTCATCCTCTTCCCGCCAGCAGCCACAATACCGCCATCCGCACTGCAACTCCATTGCTCACTTGGTCGAGAATGGCCGACTGCGGGCCGTCGGCCACGTCGGGCGTCACTTCCACACCGCGGTTGATTGGGCCAGGAGCAAGGATCAAGACATTCGGCTTGGCCCGCGCGAGCCGCGGAGCATCCATCGTGTAAAGATGGGCGTACTCCCGCACCGACGGGAATGGCCGCGTGGCCTGCCGCTCGAACTGGATGCGGAGCAGATTCAGCACATCGACCCGCGGAAGGATGTCGTCCAAACTGTAAGAGCATTCTACGCCCAACTTGGTCCAAAGCGGCGAAACCAGCGTCGACGGCCCGCAGGCGATCACGTGCGCGCCAAGCTTCTTCAGACCCCATATATTCGAGCGGGCGGTGCGGCTGAAAAGAATGTCGCCGACCAGGGCCACTGTCAGCCCGCGGATCGCGCCGCGACGCTGGCGGATGGTCATGATGTCCAGAAGGCCCTGCGTTGGATGCTCGTGGGCGCCGTCGCCCGCGTTGATTACCGAGCACTTGAGGTTCTGCGAAAGCAAATGCGGGCTGCCGGGCGTGTGGTGCCGCACAATAATCGCGTCGACACCCATTGCCTCGATGTTTTTCGCCGTGTCGATGAACGTCTCCCCCTTGGAGAGGCTGCTGCTGGAGGAGGAGAAATCGACGGTGTCCGCCCCCAACCGCCGGGCAGCCAGCGCGAAGCTGGTCTTCGTCCGCGTGGAGTTCTCGAAAAACAGGTTGCAGCATGTCTTGCCCGACAAAGCGATGATCTTGCGTCCGTCCTGGCCCAAGACGCGGCGAAAAATGGTCGCCTTATCGAGTATGAGCGTGATTTCCTCGGCGGAAAGCTCTTCCAAGCCCAGCAGGTGCCGCCTTGTCCAGCAAGCTGGCACATTGCCCAACTCTTCCAGAATTGCCGCTTCGGTCGTCATGACGGGTTGCCGGCGAATCGAGGTTCCGATTCTTTGCTGAAGGCGGCACTGGGCCACCGCTATAGAAACGGATTATAACGAATCCCAAGCAGGAAACTAGCGAAGGGCATCGCCCGCGCTGAGACGGCGCCCTTCGCCAAGTCGCTTGAGGGGAATTTGCGCCCCAGAGAAAGCCATCGCGTGGCGGTATCCCTATGCCTTGGGCTGCTCGCGCGGCTCGTCGGAGGGCTTGGGGTCGGCGGGCATCTTGGCCTTCTGAATGGCATCTTCCGCCTTGGTGTCGTCCCCGTCGGCAGCGATGCCTTGATTGATAAACTGCTCCACCGATTCCACCGGTTGGCTGCCCACCATCACCCGGCGAATCCAGCCACGCGGGGTCTTGCGGTACATGACCAACTGCGGGATCGGGCCGCTGCCGATCAATTGTTGCGACAGCTCGCGATCATTGTCCGGATTGACCGAGGCGAAGGCAACCCGCCTTAACAAGCCGCGCTCGCGGATCTGCGGCAGGATCCGCCGCTTCATCACTTGGCACGCCGGGCACCACTCTGTACTCACCATGACGAGCATCGGTTTGCCGGTTTTCATCGTGACTTGGTGCGCGTCAGCGTAGGTTTCGCCCTCATTGGCGCCGACGGCGGCGCTGCACAGTGCGACCATAACAAGACAGTTCATCGTTCTTTTCTCCTTCAGTCCTTTTGTGAGAGCCCTTCCCCAAAAAACTGAATCTTGGGGAAACGTTGGTTCCGTAGTTTACCCGGCCTCAGCGATGGTTCAAGGGGCTTGGGAAGGATTCAACGAAAAAATAATTTGGGCAATTTCGTTTCCCCTCTTAGCAGTTTTTTGGTAAGCACAACCATCGTGGGTCATCCGGCGCACCCGGCTACGGTGGTAGTTGAGTTTTGGTAATCGAAAACTGTATAATCACACGCTACAGCCGATTTTTCGCCGCTGACACACGGGGCCTTTGCTCCAAATGGTGCAAATCGTTAGCGGCCGGCTCAGGATCGCTTCATGAAACTTCGCGTTGGTTTAATTGGGCTGGGCGATCACTGGCATCAACGTCACGCACCGGCCTTACGGATGCTCTCTGATCGTTTCGAGCTCCGCGTGGTATGCGATCAAGTGGCTCATCGTGCCCAACAGGTAGCCAACGAGTTCGGCGCGGCGGCGGTCGATGGTTTCCGCGTGCTCACTCGCCGCGAGGACGTCGATGTCATTTTGGTCCTGGCCCAACAGTGGTACGGCCCCCTGCCCGTACTGGCCGCGTGCGACGCGGGCAAGGCGGTCTATTGTGCGGGCGGCATTGAGTTGGGTCTGGAGGACGCGATGCGTGTCAAGTCCCGCGTGGAGCAGGCGGGCATCGCGTACATGGCCGAGTTTCCCCGCCGTTACGCCCCGGCCACCCTGCGGCTGAAGGAATTGATTGCCACGCGGCTAGGAAGTCCGCGATTGCTCTTCTGCCACCAGAGGAGCGTGGCCGATACGCCCGCCAACCAGGCTCACCAGCGTTGCCCGCGGCCCGGGTACTCGCACGCGGGTGGCAGCAGCTTCCTCGTCGAACTGGTCGATTGGTGCCGCTACGTAGTCGATCGAGAGGCATCTGCCGTCAACGGCGTAATGCATCCCAGCACCGGCAAGCGCGGCGAGGAGGATTATCAGATGTTGAGCCTCGATTTCTCCGGGCCGGACGCCCCCGGCAGCCGCACGATTGCCCAAATCAGTTGCGGCCGTTACGTGCCGGCGAGTTGGCAGGAGGCGATCACCTACCGCCCGCTGCCCGCTTTGCAAGTTTCCTGCGAGCGGGGCATTGCTTTCGTTGATCTGCCTTCAACGCTCGTGTGGTTCGACGAGGCCGGGCGGCACCAGGAGTCTTTGGAGAGCGAGCGGCCGGTGGGGGAGCAGCTTCTCACGCAGTTCTATCGTTCCGTTACCAGCCTTGTGCGGCGGACCAACGACCTGGACGATTCCTACAAGGCGCTCGTTATTGTGGAAAAGGCTCGGCAATCGCAGCAGGACGGACGCAGGATGAAGCTCAGCGACTGAGGGCCGCTGGCTCGCATTGTCGCAATTCTATTCGCCACACGCTCGAGCCCAAAGCTGCGATTGCGATGCTTGAAACACCAACTTGCCGTGTTACACTGGTAAACTGCGGGGGAAGCAAGCTGTTCTCGCCGGGAGACTGGATCATGAATCGTCGCACAAACAAGGATTCGATCAGCCGCCGCGCCATGTTGGCGCAATGTCGGCGCC
The DNA here is from genome assembly GCA_963780045.1 of uncultured Planctomycetia bacterium. Lineage (GTDB taxonomy): Bacteria > Planctomycetota > Planctomycetia > Pirellulales > Thermoguttaceae > JANXQG01. Next base: position 2,567,314 of record CAVZZZ010000001.1, read on the forward strand.
GCCGGTGTCGGCGTATTGGCCTCGGCCGCTCAACTTCGAGCGAGCCCGGCATCACCGGGCGACAAGCCGACAATATCGCTAAGCCTGAATACGGCCACCCTTCGCGGCCAGAAGCTCTCGCTGCCCGAGGAAGTCGAGATTGCGGCCAAGGCAGGATACCAGGCGATCGAGCCGTGGGTCGACGAGATCGCGCGGTACGTGTCCACGGGCGGCAAGCCGGCCGATTTGAAGAAGCGGATCGCGGACCTGGGCTTGGTGGTTCCCAGCGCGATCGGTTTCGCGGACTGGATCAACGATGACGGAGGCCGCCGCGCCGCCGGACTGGAACAGTGGAGGCGCGACGCGGAACTGGTGGCCTCGATCGGCGGCGTCCGCATGGCGGCACCGCCCAAGGGCGCGTACAACGTGGAGGTGGACCTCCGCCGCGTCGCCGACCGCTACCGCAAGCTGCTGGAGTTGAGCTTGCCGCTGGGCATCGTGCCGGAGTTGGAAATGTGGGGCGGATCCATGACCTTGTCGCGGATGAGCCAGATTGCTTACGTGCTCGTCGAAGTCGGCCATCCGCAGGCTTGCGGGCTGTTGGACGTGTTTCATATCTTCAAGGGCGGGTCGGACTTCGCCGGCATCCGCGTCTTCAACGGGGACGCCCTGCATGTCCTGCACATGAATGACTACCCCGCCGGGCTGTCTCGCCACATGGCAACCGACGCCAATCGCGTCTACCCCGGCAACGGCGGCGCTCCGCTCGTCGGCCTCGTCCGCGATCTGCTTGCCATTCGCTACCACGGATATCTGTCGCTGGAGCTCTTCAATCGCGACTATTGGAAACAAGACGCGCTGACCGTCGCCCGCGAAGGTTGCAGCAAAATGCGAAAGTTGGTGAAAAAGGCAATTGGACAAAGCTAAATCGAATCTCCTTTTCGGGCCGGCAAACGGCCCCATGACCCGGAAAGACTGTCGCGCGGCTTGTCGCGGTCTGTCGCGGTTTCGCGGCGGCATTTCTTGCTTGCCGCGCCGCCCCTTGCATTTTTTGCTCTGGTGCAGTTTGTTGACATGTGATGTAAGTCGTTGACATTAAAGGGTTTAGGCGCTGCGCTGCCGGTCCCCGCGCAGCCCCCTGGCGGAGGGTTGGTGCAATAAGGCACCGCGCGGCGGGCACACCGCGACAATCGGCCCTTTGCTTCTCGCGCTCCGCGCCAGGCCTTGCGGCGAATCGCCCGCGCTCGTGGTCCGGACTTTAGCCGGAAACTGCCAAAGACTTTCCCGTGGCGGGCGGATTTTCTTTTTCAATTTCTTCATTGGTCCGTTTCTCCGCGTTTTCCCGCGGAATTCGAGGGTTGTGCCGGGCAGGATGAAGGCAGGACGAAGACAGGATGAAGGCAGGACGAAGGCAGGACGAAGGCAGAATGAGGGCAGGATCAGGGCAGGCATCCGTCTTGCGGGTTTGGCCTTCGGCGGCGCGCGACTGCCACTTTGGCAGCCCATTCGGCCTTTCTCCCCTCTGCAGCAATTCGCGTGCCAATATGTTGTCATATGTAAACACATGAATACATTAAACACCGTTATTCGTCCGAAGTTCCGCCGATTATTCCCTGCGGCAGTCCCTTCTTGCGATTGTTCGCAATCGCCCTCCTCGCCCGTGTGGTCCCGCGCCGATCTTGGCCCCCTCCTCCCCCGTACTCCGGGCGGAGAAGGGCTGGGGATGAGGGGGCGGAGCGCGGATTGGGATGCGTTTCGCTAAGGCCCCTCACCCCCCGACCCCTCTCCCCGGAGTACCGGGGCGAGGGGAGCCAGGAGTTCCAAGCGTGCGGCAGCACGCCCGATCTTGGCCCCCTTCTCCCCCGGAGTCTTGTTCTTCTACACATCTTGGACCCCCGGCTTGCCCGGATGGTGAACTAGGCTGAATGGCTAGAAGAGCTAATACCAGGTAACACGACCCCCCACGGGCTTGTCCCGTGGGTGAAGGAGGTTGTGCGGCTACCTAGCCAACGTGCGGTAGCCAGGCAACCTGATTCACCATCCAGGCAAGCTGGATAGGGTCTGGTTTTCGTTTCCCTTTTGTGCTAGCTGTTCAACCTCCTTCACCATCCACGCAAGGTGGATGGGGTCGTCCCATGACTTGTGTAGAACAGCAAGCCCCGGAGTACCGGGGCGAAGGGAGCCGGGAGTTCCAAGCGTGCGGCAGGACGCCCGATCTTGGCCCCCTTCTCCGCGCGGTACTCCGGGCGGAGAAGGGCTGGGGATGAGGGGTCGAGCGCACATCGGGATTCGTTTCGCTAAGGCCCCTCACCCCCGACCAACGCAGGGCGAGTTGAGCCTCTGTACCGACGCCAACGGCGCCGTCCACCTGTTCGCGCACGACCCGAAGAGTCGAAGTGAAGCAGCTACGGCGGGGCGCGTCGGCGCGGGACTGGGTTGACTACGAGCGCGTCTTGGGCGAGTTTGGCGGGACAGGAAGCAAAGCCCGGCGACGATATTGCCGCTTCGTGGAAGCGGGCGTGGCGGACTCTCCCGGCTGTCCGTGGAACAACGCGCTCGGCGGTTTGCTGATCGGTTCGCAGGCGTTTGCCAGGGGGGTGGGGCTGCTGTTGAACGGTCGCGCGGCCGGCCCGGAAGTTCCGCAGGTGGCGCGGCTGCGCGGGTGGAGTTCCGCCGCCTGCTGGCCGAGGCGGAGGACCGCGTGCTCTATCACCTGGCCCGCGACGTGGGCGCCGCGCTGATCCGCCGCAAACGCCCGCTGGCGCTGGAGGTCGGGCGGCGGATGCACGGGGAAGAGGTTTCTACCGGAGCAGAAAAGGTGCCAGGAACCGTTTTCATTCGACGACCAAAACGGCTGTCGTAGACCTTATCGAATTCCGGGTTGTCTAGGATTCTCTTGTCGCTCATGGCGGATGCCCTTTCGTAGCGACCATTCTATCTCTCCGAGGCGCGAGTTGCAACATCGCGGTACGGCCTGGTGGCGATTCTATTATAAGCCTGGGAAATCGAGAGTGCCCATGCTGGGGGCGACTGAGGGCCGCAATGCGCCGGCTACTCTCTTCCCGTCACGGCGCCGGCATGATGTAATCGTGCTGGATGGCGGTTCTTGACCGAGGGTCGGACATTACATTCTCCAGCCACATTCTCAACAGGCCAGGTGGACGCATGGCGGCCAGTATCATAGCGAGCGGCGATCCCTTGCTGGCGCTTCCGCCGGAATTGGAGCCTCTTGTCGATCAACTCGTAACGGAGGACGATACGCCGCTGGACAGCATCTTTTCCGAGAAGCAGCAGCGTCTTCTGACGGAATCGCTTCATTCGTCGTGGGCCGGTCCTGGCGCGGGGCGGCCGTTCGTGGCCATGTCGAACGTTGGTCTCTTCTACGAGGTGCGTCTTCCGCCGCTTGTGCCGGACATGCTGCTCAGCCTGGATGTTGCCTTGCCGGCGGACGTGCCGCCCAAAAAAACATCGATCCTACTTCACATGGCTCTACCGCAAGGTCCCGGATTTGGTCATTGAAATCGTATCGAACCGTGAAGGCGGGGACGACACCGACAAACTGGCGGTGTATGCGCAACTTGGTATACGCTATTATGCGATCTACGATCCGCATCAATTTTTGTCCGGCGATTCGCTGCGAGTCTTCCGTTTGCAGGTCCGCTCCTACGAACGGATGAGCGAGCCGATCTGGTTTCCGGAAATCGGTTTGGGCCTGCATTTGCAGGACGGTTGGTACGAAGACATGGACGGCACCTGGCTTCGCTGGGTCGATGGCGAGGGCGCCGCAATTCCGACCGGCAAGGAACGTGCCGAGGCCGAACACGGGGCCGCGGACGCCGAGCGTCAACGCGCCGAGGCCGAGCGCCAACGCGCCGAGGCCGAGCGTCAACGCGCCGATCGCCTTGCGGAGCAATTGCGGCAGCTTGGTGTCCAACCGCAATCCTAGCTGCCAGTAGGACGGCTGGCGATCTCCGCGGACGGCGCTTTGGTGGCGATTCGCCAAAAAAGAGTCGCCGTGCGGGAACTTCTCGGGGAGTTCGGGGGAGTTCGAGATACCATGACTTAATTGTCGGCTGGCATCGAGCTTGCGAGACCCACCGATGCAGCGAGAGCTGGATGCTGCCTGGTTTCGAGGTATAATTCCTCGGTACTCAACCACGCTAAACGAAGCATACCAGCGTGTTCGAGAGGCGACTAGCATGACGTTTACCGCGGTCATTGGCTCGTTCAAAAACCAATTCTCCGCCGCGCTTGCGGGCGAGCCGGAGATTCGCGCGCTGGGCGAAACGCGCGACGAGGCCCTGGAAGCACTGAAAGCAGAGGTCTCGCGCCGCGTTGAGCGCGGTGAGCTGATTTGCCTAGACGTCGACGCGACGGGGGTCGCCGGACTTGCCGGAAAATACCGCGACGATCCAACGCTCGAAGAAATCTGCCTGCAGGCGTATCGCGAGCGGGATGCTGAGACAAAGGAATGATCCTTTTCGACACGGACGTATTTACGGATCTGCTTCGCGGCGTACCGACGATCGTCGCCCCAGCAGCGACGATCCCGCCTGCGGACCAGGGGATCCCGATCGTGGTGGCGGAGGAGATTCTACGCGGTCGACTTAACGCGATCCGGCAGGCGGATGCCGGCAAGCTTCGCATTACGGTTGGCCGCGCGTACGATTTGCTTTGGGAGTCGCTTTCTGATTTCCGCAAGTTGGCCGTTTTGCGGTTTACCGATCGCGCCGAATTGCTGGTTCGACAATGGCGAGAGCAAAGAATTCGCGTCGGGACTCGCGACCTTCGGATTGCGGCCATCTGCGTCGTCCAGGGCGCGAAACTGGCATCCCGGAATCGGCGGGATTTCGATCAGGTGCCGGGCTTGATTGTCGAGTACTGGGCGTAGCTCTTCTCGCGAAGGCCAATGGTGCGCCCGAGCTCGGAACGTCCTACCGCGAAAAAAAATCTCGCCAAGCGGGAACTTCTTTGCCCCGGCAAGCGTCCATGACTGCGAAGTTTGCAATACGTCGGCCTTCCGGCCTGACATACATCGATCTCCCCAATAGGCCAGCGTGCCTTTTCTGACCTATTTTTGACAAGACACTCCTCATTAACCCTGGAGGAATCGCCATGCGATTGCGTGATTACTTGTTCTTGTCGGCCGTTTGCGCGCTTTTGACCCTGCCCTCGACGGCCCTCGCCCGGATCAAACTGATCACCCTGCCGCCGCGCGAACGGGTCGAAATCCAGCTCGACAACCCCAATGCCACGCTCGTGGAAGAAGAACGGATTGTGCCCTTGGTGAAAGGCACAAACCAAGTCGATTTTTCCTGGGCGAATACGCAAATCGATCCCGGCACGATTGTCTTCCGCGTGCTGGGCGGCATCAATGGCGGCGGCAAAGGCGACGCGAACGAGGCCGAGCAAAAAGCGGCCCCGCTGGACGTCAAAGTCCTCTCCGTCAGCTATCCGCCCAACGAGGCCTCGCTCGTCTGGCAAGTCTCGTCCAACGGCTCCGGCTCCGCACGCGTGCGGATCAGCTACCTGCTGGGCAATCTGAACAAGAGTTTTAATTACCGGGCGGTGGCGGCCAACGACGAGAAGACGCTCGTTCTCTCGGAATACATGCGTATCCAGAATCTTGCCAACGAATCGTACGGCGCGACGGGCCTGTGGGCCGGTTTCGGGCCGCGATTCCACAAGCCGATCGGACTGAACGAGACCAAGGAAATGCTGGCCGAGAAGTTCACCGCGGTGCCCGTTAAGAAAACCTACACGTGCGATCCGCAAGCATTCGGCTACCTCGACCGGCCGCAGAACAAGCTGCTGGTGCCGATGCATTACGTGTTGAAGAACGACAAGGCCAACCACTTGGGCGCCGCGCCGCTGCAATACGGCAAGGTCCGCATCTTCCAGGAAGACGGCCACGGCGGCACGGCATTCATCGGCGAGGACTGGGGCAAGTTTACCCCGCTGGACGACGAAATGCGGCTCTATGTCGGCGTCGCCCAGGACATCGTCGTCCGCCGCACCATCGACCGCAACGACGTGCATCGAATCGCGGGCAATCTCTACAACCGCGACGTCGTGGTGAAGTTCGAGATCGAGAACTTCAAGGACAAGCCGGCCGTGCTGGACGTTTCCGAGAACGTCCGCGCCATTCGCAACGAGGTTGCTGGCGATACCGGCCGCGACGTGCAATGGGAACTGGGCAAGTCAACGACCTTCGAGGGCAAGCCGGACAAAGAGAAAAGCACCTTCGAGCAGTTGGTGTTCCACGTTCCCTTGAAGCCCCGCGGCGCCGACGGCAAGGCGGAGAAGGTCGTGCAGAAGCTGCACCTGGTCATCAAGAACGAATGGTGAATGCAGGGTGGGACAAGATTGCGCAGGCGGACGCAGGCCCACCGGCAAGAAATTGATGCATTCATGGTGGGCCGGCGATCGCTTGAAGCGATCTTGTCCCACCCTACGAAAGAAACGGCAATGTTGTTACGAATTGTTCAATCCGCGATTATACTTCCCGTTCTGTTTGCGTCCGTAGCATCAGCCGATGAAGCGGCCCCTTTGAGCGCATTGGCTAAGATGCCCGTCCGCGAAGTGACCGTTTTCAAAGACGGGCACGCCCTGATGCTGCACCACGGCAAGATGCCCGTCGAAACCTCCGGCGACGTGCTAATGGATTATCTGCCCGCGCCGGTGCTGGGCACGTTCTGGCCCTATTCCGCCGACAAGAGCGTCAAGCTGACGGCCGTAGTCGCGGGCAAGCGCAAAGTTCTCGTGGAACGGACCTCGCTGACGCTCCGCGAGTTGTTGGAGGGCAACGTGGGCGTCGAAGTGGACGTCAACGAGACCCCGGTTTCCGGCGCCGCGACCGCCGTCCAGGGACTTACGTACACCGCCACAATCGTCGGCGTGCCCCAGCGCAGCTCCAAGGAGCTTGAATCGACCGCGCCGCCCGGCGAAGGCGAGAAGCTGCCGGAAAAGAGCAACCTCATCCTGTTGAAGACGGTCCAGGGCGTCAGGGCGGTCAACATCGACCGCATCCAGCAAGTTACCTTCCGCGGCCCTCACAAGGCAACGGCCGCCAGCGAGGAGTTTCGCAACCTGCTGCGGTTGAAATTGGACTGGGGCGATCGCAAACCCGGCAAAGACGCTGACGTGGGCCTGATGTATCTGCAAAAGGGCATCCGCTGGATACCGAGCTACAAGGTGGTCATCGACGGCAAGGGCACGGCTTCGGTGCAGTTGGAAGCGACGCTCATCAACGAATTGGCCGATCTAGACGACGTGACGGCCAACCTCGTCGTCGGCGTGCCGACCTTCGCGTTCGCCGACACGGCCGACCCGATCGGCCTGGGCCAGACGGCGGCACAACTTTCACAATACTTCCAGAACGGCTCGCTGACTAACTTTGCTTTCTCCAACGGGATCATGAGCCAAGCCGTCGTTCCCAGCACTGCGGCGCGGATGGGCGAGCGTTTTGGGGGCGGCCAGCAGCCTCCCGCCGACCTCGGCCCGGAAATCGGCGGTTCGGAGAAGAACGAAGACCTCTACGTCTACACGCTCCATCACGTTTCGCTCAAGAAGGGGCAGCGGATGGTCGTGCCGGTGAAATCGTTCGAGCTCAAATACGAGGATCTGTTCACCGTTGACATTGGTTTCGCGCCGCCGCCGGAAGTGTGGCGGAACTTCAACTACCAGCAGCAGGCTGAAATCGCCAAGTTGTTCACGGCGCCGAAGGCGATGCATAAGCTCCGCCTCACCAACACGAGCAAATACCCGATCACTACCGCCCCGGCAATGATCTTCAGCGGCAGCCAAGTCCTGGGGCAGGGCATGACGACGTACACTTCGCCCGGCGGCTCGTTGGATCTGCCGATCACCACGGCCGTCGATATTACCGTCAAGAAAACCGACAAAGAGACCGGCCGCGACCACAATGCAGCGAAGTGGGAAGGCCAAAGTTATGCCAAGATCAATCTGGAAGGAACAATTCGGCTGACGAGCAACCGTAGTCGCGGCCTCAAAAATCGAGGTCACTCGGCACGTGCTCGGCAACGCGGTGGCAGCCGACCACGACGGCGCGGTCGAGATGGAGAACGTCTTCGAGGACGACTTGCTCGGCCCGGCGAGCGGATATCCGAATTGGTGGGGCTGGTACTCCTGGCCCAATTGGTGGACGCACTTCAACGGCATTTCCAAGATCACCTGGAAGCTCGACCTTGGGCCCGGCAAGAGCATCGAGCTGAAATATACGTGGAACTATTACTGGCGGTGAAAACCGCGTAGGGTGGGACGAGCGAGCCTAAGCGAGCAAAGGCCCACCATGTTGAAACTATCGCTGGTGGGCCGGCGATCGCGACCCGCAAGCGGGTGCCCCGGCGATCTCGTCCCACCTACCTATCTCGAAAGTTTATCCCATGCGACACTCGATACCACTTTCCCTCCTGAGCCTCGTCATCGCGGCCTCCGCCCGCGCTGAAAACGTCGATCTCTCCACGGTGCCAACCCGTAACACCGTGCAGTTGACGATCTACAACTCCGAAGACCTCACGCTCGTCCGCGAGACCCGCAAGGTCACGTTCAAGCCGGGTGTCAACCCGCTGCAGTTCAGTTGGGCCAACACGCTCATCGATCCCACGTCGGTCGAGCTGCGGTTTCTGACAAAGGCCGACAAGCTGACCGTGCTGGACACCACGTTCCCGCACGCCAAGCCGCAGATGCTCTACTGGAACGTGCAGAGCGAGTTCGACGGCGAGGCGACCATTGAGATCACCTACTTCACCAGCGGCATAAGCTGGTCGGCCGATTACATCGCCATCGCCAACCCCGACGAGTCGCAGCTTGGCTTGGAAGGCTTCGTCCGCGTGACCAACAATTCGGGCGAGGAATACGAAGACGCCCAGGTCCGCCTTGTTGTCGGCCGGATTAACCTCGTGCAGAAGATTGCCGAGCTGGCCCGCATTGCGCCCGCCGACGTAGACCGACTGGAAGAATCGAGCAAGACGCGCTTCGAGGTCCTGCGCAAGGCGATGGAGGCCCCAGTGGCTGCCGCCGCCCCGGCTGCGCCGCCGCCCGCCGAGCAGCCCAAGGAGGTCGCCAAAGAGGGCTTGGGCGAATACTTCATCTACACCATCGAAGGCACCGAGACGATCCGCAACGGCTGGTCGAAGCGGATGCGGAGCCTCGAGGCGGCCAAAGTGCCGGTGAAGATCCAATACCGCTGTCGCCCCGCGGAATATGGCGACCAGTTGGTGCGGATGTACATTCTGACCAACAACAAGGACTCGAAGCTCGGCACGACGCCCATGCCCGACGGGACTTGGCGCATTTTTCGCCGCAACGCGCAGCTCCCCTCGCCGGGCACCGTGCGGCAGCATGGTCGGGAGAGGGGCAGAGGGTGAGGGTTTAAGCTACCTGGTTGCCCAATCGATCAAGTACGTGCCCATCGGCGACAAGATCGAGCTGAACCTCGGCGTCGATCCCGAAGTGATCTTCGAGCTGGTCAAGCTCAAGACTTGGCGCGACAACATCTGGATGCACCTGAACGGCACGAACATTTTCCGCCGCGCGGACCAGCCGGGCATACGGATCGAAATCAACAGCACCGTCGCCGGATGGGACGACCACGACATCTACGCCCAACGGGTGCGGAACTACACGAAGAAGCCGATCGACCTTGAAATCCGCCGCACGTTCGGGGGGCACGTCATCTTCCGCAGCGAACTGGACACGAAACAACACGACTTCCAGACGGTGCAGTACACGGCCAGCGTGCGGCCCGGCAAGCGGACCGACCTGCTCTACGAAATCGTGCAGCGGCAGGGCCACAACGCCCGGCAGAACAACGTCACCATCGAGCGCGCCGCGGTAGAACCGTAAACCGTAGGGTGGGACAAGCGAGCCCCGCGAGCGCAGGCCCACTAAATCAGCTAAATGCAAGGACTTCCCATGCCCCACACGAACATGAAGGCATTCGTTTTCTCGCTTCTGATATTGTTAGCTTCGCAAGTCACCTGTTTCGCCGTTGACGATGCCGAGATGCTCGCCGCCGGCGACTGGTCGGCGCCTGTTACTGGAACAGCAGAACCAACCACGGCTCGTGGCGCCCACCGGCCGGTTCTGCGCGGCCGCTTGCTGCTTTGCACGTCGCCAAAGAATCATTCGCCTGCTGTCTACTTGGAGCTGCAAGATTGCGGAGAGGCTTGGGGAATGACTGAAGTCTACTGCGATATGAGGCCCAACGGCGGCTGCCAATTGGAATCGCGCGACCCGTCCGGCAAGCATATCCGGGAAATGGGTGCTTTTGGCGGCGGAGTCCCGGGAGCGCAGTGGATCACGCTGCCGTGCGATTCAACCCTACGGCTCCGCGCCTCGCGCTATGCCACCTTCACCTATGCCAGCAAAGGCGAATACTTTGTCTCCGGCACGTTTAGCTCTCAAAGCCGAAAGATCCCAACGATTATCGCCTTGACGTGTGGCAGGGCACTTTGAAGTTGCCGGCGATGAGAGTTGTGCCCAAGAAATCATGACGAAACTGCCTTTGCTCGCTTTGTCGGTTTCAGCGGCGATTTGCTCGGCCGCTTGTGCCGAAAACGTCGATCTCTCCACCGTCCCCCGCCGCGACACGGTGCAACTGACGATCTACAACTCCGAAGACCTCACGCTCGTCCGCGAGACCCGCAAGGTCACGTTCAAGCCGGGCGTCAATCCGCTGCAGTTCAGTTGGGCCAACACGCTCATTGATTTCAGTTCGGTCGAACTGCGGTTCCTCACGCATCCCGACAAGCTCACGGTGCTGGACACGACGTTTCCGCACGACAAGCCCCAGATGCTCTACTGGAACGTGCAGAGCGAGCTGGACGGCGAAGCGACCGCCGAAATCACTTATTTCACCAGCGGCATCCATTGGTCGGCCGATTACGTCGGCGTCGCCGATGCCGGCGAGAAGCACCTTTCGCTGGAAGGCTTCGTCCGCGTCGACAATCGGTCGGGCGAGGAGTACGAAAACGCCCGTGTGCGGCTGGTCGTAGGCCGCGTCAATTTAGTGGAGAAGATCGAGCAGCTTGCAAGAGCACGGGGGATGCTGATCGAGTCGTTGGACGGCGATAAAAAGAAGGCTTTGGAATTCGGCGCACTGCGGGACATGGCGAAAAGCAAGGACGCCAAGGGCTTAGGGCGGGGCGGACACGACCAACAAGGCGAGGATTTCGGTAACGCTACTGCGGCCCCGAAAGAAATCGTCAAGGAGGGCCTCAGCGAGTACTTCATTTACACGATCGAAGGCACGGAGTCGATTCCCAACGGCTGGGCGAAGCGGCTCCGCAGCTTCGACGCCGCGCGCGTGCCCGTCACAATCCAGTACCGCTATCGCCCGGCTGAATACGGCGAGCGGCTCGCGCGGATGTACATTCTGACCAACGACAAGGATTCCAAGCTCGGCACCACGCCGCTGCCCGATGGCACTTTTCGCCTTTTCCGCAAAAGTGGCGACGGCCTGAGTTATCTCGTCTCGCAGCCGATCAAGTACATTCCGATCGGCGACAAGATCGAGTTAAATCTTGGCGCCGATCCCGAAGTGATCTTCGAGCTGGTGAAACTCAAGACCTGGCGCGACAACATCTGGATGCGCGTCCGCGGCGCGAACGTCTTCCAACGGATTGATCAGCCGGGCGTTCGGGTCCAGTTCATTGGCCAAGTCGCGGGCTGGGACGAGCACGCGCTATTCGCCCAGCGTGTGCGCAACTACACGAAGCGGCCCATCGACCTTGAAATCCGCCGCCCGCTGCCCGGCGACGTGGTCTTCCGCAGCAGCCTGCCGGCGAAGAACCACGACTTTCAGACTGTGCAATACACTGCCACCGTTTCCGCCGGCGCGAAGGCCGATCTGCAATACGAAGTTATCCAGCGCCAGGGGCGAAACGCGAAGCAGAGCCACGTGGTTATCGAAGCGGCGAAACTGTAAGCCTACTTCAACTCCCGCGCAAATGCCTCCAAATCGCCGTAGCGATGCGCCGAAGTCGTATACATGACGCCATCGACGCCTTTTACTTCGCTGGCGTCGCGGAGCCAAGGACGGATAGCATCGACCGGGCCGTCGTAGTAGCCGGCCAGAATCTGCCGGTTGCCAAGCCCGGCAAAATGCCGCAGTGAAGCGAGTCGCTCCGCGGGTTGTGAATTCCAGTTGACGATCGTTACCTCCTTATCGAGGCCCTTCCACGAGCCGTACCAGGGGCCGTCGCCCTTGACGAGGTAGTAGCGGCCGGTCTTGCGGGCGTTGTGGTGCGGGTCGAACATGTCGGACCAGACGTAGATCGGCCGGCCGGGGTCCTCGCGGCGGACCAGCGCGACGCACTTCCGCACGTTTTCGGCCAACAGCTCACCGGGCGAGAGGCCCGTGCGGCGGCAGCTTTCGTCCCAGCCCTGCACGCGAATCTCGTCGTGCTGCAGGAAATAGCCGTCGGGCCGCAATTGCTTGTGGACTTGGGCGATTTGCCAGGCGAGCAGTTCATCGACCTTTGGCTCGGCCAAGCAGCACATCACCTGTTCCTCGTAGATGATCGCCGTGTGATAGTAGCTCAGCTTCAGCTTCTGCCCGTCGCGGATGCGGCTGTCGGCGGGAATCGAGGGCCGCGGCGGCTCGTGCCAGGGAGTGAAGCCGCCTGCCCAGGGGTCCCGGCCGAGCTTGGGGTCGCGGGCGGCGGTGAAGTCGCGGCCTTCAGTATAGACTTCGCCGGTGTCGGTGCTGGTTACCTTAAGCGGCGCACCTGCGCGGCGGACGACGTTCACCAGTCCGGCCGGCTCGATGCGCAAGTCGTCCCACCAAATCGTGCCGCCGACCCGCTGCGCAGGTGCCCCGCCGCCCCAAACGCCGAGATACAGGTTGACCTTGTCGGCGTCGAGGCTGTTGAAGGTAACGTCGATTCGCTTCCAATCCTGCGTCCGTTGGACGTGCGGCTTGACGTAATTCAACGATGCGCCGTCGGGCGTGAGGAGCTTGATTTCAACGCCGCTCGCCGACTCGAAATCACGGGTCTTCGCGGCGACGGAGACGTGATAGTAGTGGAACGGCCGGACGGCGACCGCCTGGCAGGCGCGGCCGTGTCCGTTTTCGGGATCGTATTTGCCGATGTCGCTCATCCGTAGCGACGCCCGGCCCTCGTAGCGGACGCTGGTGTCGATCACGGAAATCTTGCCGGGCTGATCGACGAAGGACCAGCCGGCGGGCACGTTGTTCCGCGATTGCTCGAAGCCGCCGTTGACGACGCGGACGCCGTCATCGTCCGGCACGAGTTTTCCGTTCCGCGAAACGAACGGCGCGTCGATCACCGGCAGGCCCTCGGCAAGGTTCGGATCGCGGCTGAGCAATTCGTTGGAGTATCCGATTGGGCAAACGCAGGCGATACAGGCCAGCTTCCGCTGCCGGAGGGCCTCGCGGAGGCGGCCGACGTTGGCGGCGTAATGGTCGGGCAGGTCGTCCCAGCGGCAGAACTTGCTATCGGTAAGCACGATGCCGTTGTAGCCAGCCTTGGCGGCGCGGTCGGCAAGAGTAATTGCCTCATCCACGTTTTTGTCGACGAGCAAATTGGTCGATAGGTAGACCCAACGGTCCCGCAGCTCGGCGGCAGAAGTGGAAGGCGAACGAAGCGGCGAGCAAGTCGCCCACAGGATAACGATAAGCGAGGTCGCGAACAACCGCGGAAAAGTCTCGCGCAAAGGCGAGGGGCACCCGCGCAGCGGGTCTACGCAAAGACGCAAAAAAATGTTGGGCAAGCTCCAGGACGAGTTCGACGATTCGCTGGATAGATTGCTCATTGCCACCTCGCAGTAGACTCTCTGCGTCTTTGCGCCTTAGCGCGAGATTTCACTTTGCGTGGCATCTTCTTCTACTACAAGCGTCGGATCACCGCATCCGCGAACTCGATCGTCGATAGCGTTCCGCCCAGGTCGTGGGTCTTCTCGCCCGCGGCCAGCGCGCCGTTGTAGGCCGCTTTGATCCGCTGGGCCGCCTCGCGCGAGGCCGTGCAGTTCCGCACATCGGCCAGGTGGTTGAGCATCATCACCGCAGACATCGTCAACGCCAGCGGGTTGGCGATGCCCTTGCCCGCGATGTCCGGGGCCGAGCCGTGGACCGCCTCGAAGACGGCCGCGTCGTCGCCGATGTTCGCGCCGGGCGTCACGCCCAGCCCGCCCACCAGCCCCGCGCAGAGGTCGCTGAGCATGTCGCCGTAAAGGTTTTCCATGAGCAGCACGTCGAACTGCGTGGGGTCCTGCACAAGTTTCGCGCAACCGGCGTCGACGATCACCTCGTTGTACGGCATTTGCGGAAACTCCCGTTCGCGAACCTGTCGGGCACAGCGGAGGAAGAGGCCGTCGGTCAGCTTCATGATGTTCGCCTTGTGCATCGCGGTGACTTTCTTCCGGCCGCGGCGCACGGCGAATTGGAATGCCCAGCGGGCGATCCGCGTGCAGGCGACCTCGGTGGCCACTTTCATGCTCATCACGACGCCGTCGGTCACCTGGTTTTCCACACCGCTGTAGAGGCCCTCGGTGTTCTCGCGGACGATCACCAGATCGACGTTCTGATAGCGGGTCGTCACGCCATCGAAACTGCGCACCGGCCGCACCGCCGCATAGAGATTGAGCTTCTTCCTCATCGTGACGTTGATGGAAGTAAACCCCTCGCCGACGGGCGTCGTGCAGGGCCCTTTCAAGGCCACGCGGTAGGTGCGAATGGCGTCCAGCACCTCCTGCGGCAAGAGTTCCTTGCCTTGCTGCAGCGAGGTCAGCCCGGCCTGGTACTCGATCCACTCGACCGGGACCTCCGTGGCTGCCAAGATGCGTTTTACGGCCTCGGTCACTTCGGGGCCGATGCCGTCGCCGGGGATTAGCACGACTTGATGCTTGTTCATGGCGACATTCTACTGCGGCCAACTTGCATCCGCCAAGCGGTGTTCTCCGCAAGCCGGACAAGCCCCATTCTCCACGCACTCCTCCCAGGCTTCGTCCAGACGGTGCAGCGCCGACGGCAGGTCGTACACTTTCAATACTTCGCCGCGGCACCCCGTGGCTGGCGTTGTGCGGCAGACCTCGGCGACCAGCTCCTTGTCCAAAAGCGTGCGCACCGCGCGGGCGACGTCGAAATCGACGGCCGCGCCGAATTCCCGCGCGAGCCATTGCTCGGCATGGCGGTCGAGCTGCTCGCGGTCGAAATCGCGGTGCCGCTCCACGTAGAGCAGGAAGTAGGCCAGCAGCAGCGCCTTGCACTGCTCGCCCTCGGCGGAGTCGATGACGTGTGCCAACATGCTCTGGTTGTTGGCCAGGTTCTGGAAGTAAAGGTTTGAGGTCAATTGCTGGATGTAGTGCCGCTTGCTGGAGACGAAATTCGTCACACCGTTGACGCACGCCCCGGTGAATCCGGCGCCGACCACCAGCAGCACCCACGGCGATAGCACGGCCGCGGTCCAGGCCTTCCACGAGGCGGTCGCCAGGCCGCCCACGACCGACGTGCCGATCTTCAGCCGGTCGAGGAGCCTCATGCGGATGCGGACGTAAGGCAGGAGCATTTCCAGGTCTTCGGCGACGACATTCTTGAAGAGCTTGAGGAACACGGCCTCCGTCTGCCGCGTCCGCAGGCGGACCAAAAGCGCCAAGCGTGAGAAGACGTGAACGGTCTCTTCCTTGCTGCGCCACGGCGCGTGCCACGAACGGTGGCACCGCGTTTCGTGCCGCACACCGCGGTAAAAGATCCGCAAATCGGCGTAGTCGCTGAAGCTCGCCTTGACGGTGATATTGCGATTGGCCTGGAACTCGGTGCAAGCGACGATCTGCTCGCGGGCCATTTCCTGATAGTTGGCATCGAGCATCAGTTGTTCGAACGATTGTAACAGGTCCACCAGCGCGGTCCTCTCGGTCGCTGGAAGGGATGTAGCGTGCGGGCGGGCTGTCCTTTCTCCTTCCGGAAGAGGGCTAGGGCGAGAGCGGTGGTTGTGCTGACTTCCGACTTCTGACTCCCGACTTCTCTCTTCGCCCGCCCCGCGCACCGTTTCCAAGTCTGGATCGAACGGCTCGTAGACGTCCTTAAGATGTTCCAGCCTTGCCCTGAACTCGATATGGAACCGCTGGGCGATCATCTCAAACAGCTTTGCCAGCAGCGCCCTTTCCCGCGGCGACAATCGCGGGTCCTGGAGCATCTTCTCCTCAAGCGCCGCCGGCTTGGCCGGCACGAAGTGCCCCCGCCGATCGAGGAATTGCAGTCCGCGGTGAAGAATAGCGTTGCCGGGCATGATGCCAGCCATTATCGCCCATCGACACCTCCAATTGAAGCCGGCGAACCCGCGAAGCGACTACCAACCGGCAGCCTTTCCATTGACGCGCGGGTCGCTGGCACCCATGAACCGCCCGTCGGGAAGGCGAAGAATGGCCTGGGTGACGCCCATCGATGAAGCCGTTTCCACTTTATGGCCAAGTTTTTTAAGACCGGCGATCAAGTCTTTGGGCGCCGTGTCTTCAATCTCTACACGGTCGGGCAACCATTGATGGTGGAAGCGCGCGCGGCGTAGCGCGCTGTCAAGATCGTCGCCCAGATCAAGCACGTTGGTGGCCGAGAGAACGACTTGCGAGATGATCGTCGGCCCGCCGGCGGCGCCGAGCGTCATGACTGGCCGGTTGTCCTTCATGATGATCGTCGGACTCATTGACGACAGGGGGCGTTTGCCGGCGGCGGGGGCGTTCGCGTCGCCACCGACGAGGTTGAAAGCGTTTGGCTTGCCGGGTGCAATGGAGAAATCGTCCATTTGATTGTTGAGCACGACCCCGGTGCCCGGCACGATGACTTTCGAGCCGAAGGTCGTGTTGACGGTGGCCGTGATCGCCACCCAATTGCCCGCCTCGTCGGCCGCCGCGATGTGCGTCGTGTGCTTTTCAAACGCGCCGGCGGGCGGCGGATCACCGTGGGCGGCGCCGGCAATCGTGGAATGCAGGTCGATCCTATTCGCCCGCGCGGCGCAGTAAGCCGGATCAACCAGGCCCTTGGGCACGTTGACGAAATCGGGGTCGCCCAGCCAATAGGCCCGGTCGGCGAAGGCCAGCTTCATCGCCTCGGCCATGACGTGTACGCGAGCGGCGGGGTCCTGCCTTTCCAGGGCCTTCAGGTCGAAATGCTCAAGCATGCTCAAGATTTGGGCGACGTGTACACCGCCGGAACTGGGCGGCGGAAATCCCACGATCGTGAAGCCGCGATACTTCGTCACCAGCGGCTGGCGCTGTTTGACTTCGTAGCGGGCGAAATCCTCGGATGTCAGCAGGCCGCCGTGGGCCTTCATCCATTCCTCGGTTGCCGCGGCGAACGGCCCTTTGTAGAACCAGTCGGTCCCATGCTCTGCGATCGCGCGATAGGTGCCGGCCAGGTCCGGCTGCCGCAGCACGTCGCCCGCATGGAAGGGTTTGCCGTCCGCGTTAAACAGCACTTTGGCCGTCGGCGGAAAGAGGGCGATCTCGCGGGCGACCGACTTGATCTTCTTGGCGTACCGGTCGTCGATGGTAAAGCCGCGCTCGGCAAGCTCGGCGGCCGGCAGCAAGAGGTCCGCAAGCTGGCGCTTGCCGTAGCGCGAAACGGCGAGTTGATAGACGGCCAGCGAGCCCGGCACGCCGCTGGCCAGCGCCCCGGTCTGCGAGAGTTTTTCATCTGCCTTGCCATTGCGGATGAACATCGTCGGCGTCGCCCTCAACGGCGCGGTTTCGCGGCCGTCCAGTGCAACGAGGCGGCCGTCGGCGAGCCGGGCAAGCATGAAGCAACCGCCGCCGATGCCGCTGTTGTAGCCATCGACGACGCCCAACGTCAGCGCCGCCGCGACCGCCGCATTGATCGCATTGCCACCGCGCTTGAGCGCCTCGACGCCGGCTTCCGAAGCCATCGGGTTGACGGTTGCGACCATGCCGCGGCTCGCCACGTTCACGTCCGCACGAGCGGCAGCGGTCAAGAGAAGCCCGGCGAGGACGAAAGAAGATCGAAGGGTCATGTGTTAACCAAAAGCTGCGTGCGATTCTATCGAACGCCGAACTGTGGAACAAGTATCCAAAACGCCACTGCGAGCGCGGCCTTGCAGGACTGGTATTTCGCACTTTCTACCGGTAGGCTATTACGTATTCCCGCCGGGCGTTGTCACCCGCTGGCGTCGTGCGTCATGTGCCGCCTGGCGGCCGCGCTATGGATCTTAGGAGATGGTTCCCATGTTCCGGCAAACGTATCTAGTGGCCGTGGCGGCCCTGGCCGCGGTGGGCAGTTTCACCCCCAGCGCCCGCGGCGAGGAAGCGAAGGCAACCGGCGGCACGCGGCAGATTGTAAACTCCATCGGCATGAAGCTCACGCTCGTCCCTTCGGGCGAGTTTATGATGGGCAGCAGCGGCGAGTCGGTGCAGGAATCAGTCGCCTTCTTCAAGAAGAACTACGACGAGCGCTTTCTGACCGCGGATGACTACATTCACGAATACCCGCAGCACCGGGTGCGAATCACCAGACCGTTCTATCTCGGCACGTACCACGTCACGCGCGGCCAGTTCCGGCAGTTCGTGAAGGATTCGGGCTACAAGTCGGATGCTGAGAAAGGAGAAATGCCGGGGGCTCTTGACTGGGACCCTGATAAGAAGGATTTCGTCTTCAATGACAAATACTCTTGGCGGAACACGGGTTTCGCGCAGACGGACGAGCATCCGGTGGTAAACATAAGCTGGAACGACGCAGCGGCCTTCTGCAAGTGGCTTAGCGGCAAGGAAGGCAAGACCTATCGACTGCCCACGGAGGCCGAGTGGGAATACGCCTGCCGCGCCGGTACGACAACCCGCTATTACAGCGGCGACGATCCCGAGACGCTGGCCACGGTGGGCAACGTGGCCGACGCGGCGTTCAAGGCGAAAATCGCGGATTGGGGGCACGCGATCAAAGCCAATGACGGCTGCGTGTTCACGGCTCCGGTGGGAAAGTACAAGCCCAACGCCTTCGGGCTGTACGACATGCACGGAAATGCCTGGCAATGGTGCGCCGATTGGTATGCCAAGGACTATTACGCCAAATCGCCTGTAGACGACCCAAAGCGTCCAGATACCGGACTTGTTCGCGTCCTGCGCGGCGGTTCCTGGTGCGACGGGCCGAACTACACTCGTTCCGCAAGTCGCGAGTGGGACAAGCCGGACGACCGGAACGACTTCGTGGGTTTCCGCGTTGCAAGGAACCCCTAGCCCTCTGCCGTCTCTGCGTCATACCTTTGCCGCCCGACCGCTCCCCCTCACCCGCTCCTTGGCACCGTGAACGACGCGATTGGTCCCCAGCCGCCTCGCTTGCCGTTGCGCATCAGCCAGTAGCCGGCCATGTAGGACTGCCACCCGCCGCAGTCGCCCACGAAGTCCAGGACGAAGAACGACCGCGTGGCCGTACACTGCGCGGTCGGCGCGGCGTAGTCTTCGATCCGCTACCGCAAGAGCGTTTCGTCCTCTAATCAGGGAGTTTCGCTATCCAATGGAAGCGATCTCGCCGGCAATGCGGGCGGACCATCCTGCAAACGTCAGATAGCCTCCTCCAATCGGTGCGCACCGCCGGTCGCGCCCGACGTCCATATGGCAGGGCGCCGCATCAAAACAAATCTCACGCAAAGACGCGAAGGCGCAAAGCCGCAAATCTCCCCGAACGCAATACCGAGGATCGTTGCGAGCAAGGCGATCGCGCCCGGCTCGGGCACGGGAGTGCCGGCCGGCGACGGCGATTCTTGCCCAGTTTCAGGCCCGGCGGCGCCGGAGGCCGCCAGCGTGGAAAACTTCGAAGCATTGCCGACGATCACATCTGCCCGGTCGACAATTGCGTGCGGGCTGGTGAGAATCAGCTTGCCGGCCGAAACCGTCGTCAGGCCCGTGAAGTTGTTGCTTCCAGAGAGCACGAGCACGCCCGGTCCGGTTGTTGTGAGTCCGCCGCTGCCGCTGATCGTGCCGGAGAGCCGAACGGTTCCGCCCGCCGCCGCGTTCAGAAGCAGGTCTTGGTCCAGGTTGACATTGCCGCTGAACTGGGCTGTGCCAGAGTGGATCGTCGCGCCCAAAGTGCTGGTCCCTCCCGATCCGCCGGACACGTCGATTGTGTTGGAAACCGTCACGGCACTGCCGGCCAAAAGTGCAGTGTCGTCTGACGCAAAGCCGAGCGTTAACGTCCCACTGCCCAGGGCGCTGTTGTTGCCCACGGTCACCGTGCCGTCGGTAACGGTCAACCCGCCGCTAAAGGAGTTGCTGCCGGACAGGTTCAGCGTGCCCTTGCCGAATTTGACGATCGACTGCGCCGGAGTTGGAGATCGCGCCCGACACGGTCAACGAATCGGTTGCGCTGAGCGTCGTGACGTCCAGCCCATTGGCCAAGACGATGGGAGAACTGATCGTATCGCTGCCTGCGTAAACAAAGACCCGCGAGCGGTCGCCGGGAAGCTGGAAGGTGAGCGTGCCGCCGGAAATCGTATAACCGTCGGCCGCATTGTTGAAGTTGACGGTGCCGACCGTTTCCGCGGTACTCAGGCTGACGGTCCGCGGCGCGGTGGCCTTGCCCGCAAAAGTGGCGATCATGCCCGCGCCGGCGGGCAGTGAGCCCGACCAATTGCCGGCGCTGGACCACGCGCCGCTGCCATCGACGTTCCAGACCCCCAGATTGCTGGATGCGTCGAGCTTTACATTGCTGGAGCTGATGACCACATTGGCGTAGGTGATCGGGCTGGTCAGTCCGCCGCCGCTGAAACTCACGGTGTACGTGCCGGCAGCCAGCGGCAGGCTGTAGCCGCCGCTAGTCCAAGTGGACGTGGAACTTGCGGTGCCACTTCCCACCGGCGTGGCGGCAACGGTCACGCCGCCAAGTCCTTCGCCGGGATCGTAAAAGTCGTTGACCGTGGCAGTGTCGTTGTAAACTACGCCAGTCAGTATGGGGTTGCCACTGAAAGAGCCGTTCGAGTAGGCGAAATCCTGGGTGGTGATTACCGCGTACCACCGGCCGCTGCCGCCGGGCGGGGTGTAGCTGGCAGAAGTCGTGGCCGCGATTCCAAAGCCGATTTCTTTCATCGAATCGTTCAACAGGTTCTCGCGATGCCCCCGTCCCGCGACGTTGCCGTCGATGAACAGCCCTTCATACTGGCTCTCCACCAGCGCGGCGTTAACAGCAAGCGGGCCGCTGGAATAATTGAGCGCGAGGTTCTCGGCCCAACCCCAGGACCCCGTGAACACATATCCGGCTGCTTGCATCCGCGTTTGCGGCGTTGTCCCGCCGTAATCGTGCTCGAACGCATTGTTGTTCAGCAGCGACTGGCTGTAGGTGAGTGCGGACTGGATAAGATCAACGTTGAAGGCCAGCGGCTGCCGCGTTTCGGGGCCGAGCAGGTTCGACGTAATGCCCTCGTTCAGGTCTGGCGGCTGGGGGTTGCCCGTATCGCCCCAGGTCTGGTTCCGCAGCCGGTAGACCTCGGCATCCGGGTTCAGGCGAGCCCGGTTGACGACCTCCAGCATGTACTGCTCTTCATCGGTTGGCGTATCGCCTGCGACGGCGGAGGCGGCGGTGCAGAGCAGTGCCAGGAGGGCCGTAAGGATCGTGTCGCGAAAGGTCGTTGGAGACATAAGGCGCCCTCGTTTTTTCCGGACATGCGGCTTTTCCTGAACCTGCGGCCCATCTGCCAATTGTACGCGAAAGAAACAAGGGATTTGGCATTTCCATCGGACTTCGATGTTGCTAGGGGCGGCGGGTCAGTCCAGTGCCGACCTTCCAGTCTTCCTCGGTGATCTCGCCGGCGAAGCTGCCCGCGCCGGTCGCCCAATAGCAGGGCGATTGGAGCCAGGTGACCTTCTTGACGCCGAAGTAGCGCGTGTCAATGGCGACGTCGGTGTCAAGGGCGAAGGCCAAATGATCGCCTTTGTCGCGGCCGAAGTATTCAAGCTTGTCCGTGCTTTTATCCCAGAGGACGGCGGACGAGACATCGACCGGCGCCCAGCCGACGCCCTGGGCGAAGAACTCCGCCTTGACGTGTTCCTGGTCGTCGGAGTGCTTGCCGTGCGTGGCGGAGATCGCCCAGCGGCCCACCAAGGCGCGGGCCGGGATGCCTTGCGACCGCATCGCCGCGACGAACAGCACGGAAAGGCCGCCGCAGTCCGATTTCTTCACCGCGCAAACATGGGCCAGCGAGCGATCTTGTTCGTCGCCAGAGTATTCGTAACGGAAGTTCTTGACCAGAAAGAGAAAAGCGCGGCGGGCGAAGTCAACTTCGCCTTCCTTCGCGCTGCGCGTCAGCCCGCTTTGGACCATCCATTCGCGGAAGGATGCGTTCGTGTAGTCGCAGAGTCCAGCGGGCCGCAGGCGCAAGCGCCGCTCGGCCGGCGTAAGATTTGCGACCGCCGGCTGGTCTCTTTTGTCATCCGCGGCAATCAGTCGTCGGGAGAAAAGCTGCGCGTCGAATTGAAACTCCAGCGATGCGTCGTGCCACTGCGCCTCGTCGGTGACCGCTACTTCCGCCCTTAACAGCGGCCGGCGAAGCGGACTGACGTCGGTGACAAGTGTGCCCGCGGGCGTCATCGTCGCTCGAGAAATCGTTTGGCTGGGCAAGTCCGGCGGGCGCGGGGCGAAGAAAATCCATTTGGTTGCCGTGAGCTTGGGCTCATGTATCCTGCAGGCGTAAATTGCAGTGACGTGTTTGGCAAGATCGATCTTGAGTGCGTACTTCCCGTTCAGGTTCGGCGGGACGATGGACAAGGCCGCGATGGCTCGTTCCTCGGCGGGCAACAGGACCGCTTCCGTCGGTTCGCTCGGATAGGCCCGCTGGGCGGCGAGGCCGCCGATTAAGAGCGCAACGGCGAAGGGCAGGCACACGGCTATGCCGCCAACCCATGCGTGAGGGATTGTTGCCGCCCAGAAGATCGTATGGCACTGCGCAGCAGTCGGCCAAAGCGATTCTTTCTTAAGCATCGTGTAGACCTTCTCAGCGGAACGGATGGGCAAGACCCTTTTGGCGGCGAATGGCCGATCGCAAGAGGTTGATGTCGGCGATTACTGCCATCGTAGCCGCTGACCACCGCCGGTCAATCCCCCGAAGCTTCACGAAGGCTTCCGTACAACCACGCGGCCTCCCAGCAACACAAATCTGACGCAAAGACGCAGAGGCGCTAAGCCGCAAATCGCCTCTTTTTCGCGCCTTTGCGGCTTGGCGACATTGCGTAAGAATTGAATCCACTGAAAGCCCAATAAGTCGCATCCAAGCCCTACGCCTTCAGGGGATATCGTCTCCATATTTCGCCGGCGTCGGCGCGAAAACTGGTCCCGTGGAGAATGTCGGCGAGGACCTCGACCGTATCGACTACCGTTACCCCAGAACGGTTGAAATAGCGGTTGCCGTCGGCGAAGAAGACTTTTCCTTCTCGCACCGCCCGCAGTTCGCGCCAGCCAGGATAGCTTTCCATAAAGGCCGCTTCGCGCACGGCCCGCGGCAAGTCGTAACCGCAAGGAGCAATGATGAGGTATTCGGGGTCGCCGCCGCGAACGGCTGCCCAGTCGATGGCCGCGGAATAGTCGTCCGGCTTTCCCAACGCGGGCTGGCCGCCGGCAAGCTCGACAAGCTCCGGGCCCCAGTTGCCCATCGCAAACACGGGGGCGGTCCACTCCAAGACGGCTACGCTCACGCGGCGGCAAGCGGCGACGCGCTCGCGGACGCGGGCCGTGCGCTGCGACATTCGCGCAACCAGCGCCTCACCGTCGGCCGCCCGGCCCAGCGCGGCGGCGATCTGTTTCACGTCCTCGTAAATGCCGCCGAGCGATCCGGCCTGCAGGGCGACGATTGCAGCGGAGAGCGGACTGCAACCGGCCGCCGATTCGCCTTGAGTCACGTCCGATGGCGTCACCGCGCAGACAGGGCAATGCGATTGGGCGATCAGCAGATCCGGCTGGAGCGAACGAATCCTTTCCGTATCGACGAAGTAGAGCGGCTCGCTGGCCTTGAGGCGACGGCGGACCTCGCGATCGATTTCCAGGCTGGACATCTCCGTATCGAACACCGGCCGCGTACACTGCGGCAGGCCGCGGACCCACGAAGGATTGTCGCATTCGTGCGAGCGGCCGACGAGCGCGGCTCCGGCGCCCAGCGCGCAGGTGATTTCCGTTCCACCGGCAAGCAACGAGACGACGCGCATGAATCCCTCCTTCGAGAGGAATTGTACACCTACGACTTCATCGCCGCGGCCACCAACTCGATGGCCTCGATATGTACTTTCCGGAAGCGCTCCAAGGTCGGCCGCCAGGGCGTTTGCAAGAAGCCCTTGAGTCGCTCCGGCGCGATCGTGCGCCGGCAGAACTTCACCGTTTCGGCAAAGTTCTCCCGATGCTCGAAATTCGAGCCGGTCGGCACCTGGTCGAAGCCGTGCCGCTCAAGGTCGAGGTAGAAATCGACGGCGGTTTGTCCTTTGGGCAGCGTGGCCCCGTAGTACCAGTTGCTCTGCAGCACGCTTTTAGGCGCGCGCTTCAGGAAGTCCTCGCGATGCAGCCAACCGTAGTCCGACCAGATCCACGGCCGAACGCCGTTCCGTTGGACCTCGGCGACAAAGAACTCGAAGTCGTGCCACCACAAATCATGCTGCCGGACAACGACGTAGTCGTTGTTCCGCTGGTTGCCGGCGGTCTCCTCGTCGTAGCCCAGGTGGAAGAACCGCGGCCGGTCGAACAGTTTCGCGACTTCGGCGATCAGCTCGCGGCAGACCTTGTAATATGTCGGCGTGGAGATTTGGCGGCGGTAAGGTCCCAGCCAAACATCGTGGGCGGTGGAGAAGTTGAGCTTGGGGATCGGCTCCAGGCCCAGTTTCCGCACGCGGTCCAACTCCTTGCCGAGCCGCGCGGGCGACCAGGCGTTCGCCACGGCAATTTCGGGATGGCTCTCGTAACGCACGCCGTCACCGAGGTCGATCAAGAGGAGATTCATTCCTGCATCAGCCATTCGCGCGGTGAGATCGGTCCAAAGGCCCTCGTCAAATCGCAAATAGGGCCGCCAGCAATTAATCTCGGTACGCGCCCTGGTCATGCCCGGCAACTGTTCGACGATGCGGTCGCACCACATGTTGTAGCTGAGGTGGAGCAGATTGCCCCAAATCAGTTTGGATCGCGGCGCTGCAGCCGGTGAATTCGTTGCCTGCGGAGCTGGCGGCGGCTCCGCACCCACGAGCGGAACTGCCGCGAGTGTCGCCAGCGCCCCGCCGGCTTGTGCCAAGAGAGTTCGGCGCGAAACGCCATCGGTGGCAGCGAATGGTAGGTCCCTCAATCTCTCATCCCCTCATCGTTCATCCTTCATCGTTCATCTCTTCTAACTCTGTCTTCACACGTCCGTCAGTCCCAGCCCAGGTCCCTTGGGTAATACCAGCTTGCCTTTCTCCACTTTCACGCCTTGGAAGGGATCGTTGGCGATGAGCAAATTGCCGTCCAAATCGGCGTAGTCAACCAGCGGCGAGAGATGGGCGGCGGCCGTCACACTGACGGAACTCGATACCATGCAGCCGAGCATCGTCTTCATGCCCAGCGCTTTGGCGACTTGGATCATGCGGTAGGCCTCCAATACGCCGCCACTCTTGTCGAGCTTGATGTTCACGCCGTCGAAGGCGTCCTTCAGCTTGGGAATATCGGACGCCCGGCAGCACGACTCGTCGGCAATGATCGGAATGTGGACACGTTTGCGGACCCAGCGGGTTTCTTCAATCATCTCGGCAGGCATCGGCTGCTCCATGAACTCGACGCCCTGCTTCTCCAGCCAATTGATTTTGCGAACGGCCTCTTCTTTGTCTTTCCAGCCTTCATTGGCGTCGACGCGCAACGGCTTCTTGGTGACGCTGCGAACGGCCTCGATCGTCGGCTCGTCGGTGGCGAGCCCCACTTTGATCTTCAGCACCGGATAGTCGGCCGCCTCGCGGGTCTTTTGCCGGGTGATTTCGGGCGTGTCGATGCCAATCGAGAACGTCGTGACCGGCGCGTCGGCGGGGTCCAAGCCGAAATAGCTGTAGAGCGGCACGCCGAGCTTCTTGCCGACCCAATCCATGAGGGCGATATCGACCGCCGCCTTGCCGGCCCAATTGCCATCCACGCGCTGGAACACGCGCGCCATGATTTTGGCGAACTGCGCGGGATCGGCGGAAACAAGCAGGTCGCGGACCGATTCGGCGGCCTTCCGTGCGGCCTCGGCGTTTTCGTGGTAACGTACAATCGGGGCACCTTCGCCGTGGCCCGTGATGCCGTCACGGCAATACGTTACGTGCAGCGTGTCGCGGAAAGTGCTCGACGACATCGTGGTGGTCCAGGTATGCCGCAGCTTTAGGCGGACGATTTTTGTGGTCAGACTTGCAGCAGTGGTTGCCGCCGCCATTGTCGGTACGGCTCCTGATAGCGCGGCGGCGGGCCCCGCCGCCGCGGCCATTCTCATAAAATTCCTGCGGTCCATTTCGTTGTCCAATTGGTTGATAGATTCAGCTTCTTAGTTTGTGCTTTTGATACGTAACCGAGCTTCTGTGAGTTTGCGCGGACATAGGCCGAAAGTCAATCGGCGACAAAACGCCGCAGCAATTCCCTGGCTCAATCTCCGTTTTCTTAGCATCAAGTGCGCAATTGGTCCGGTGCGCCGCTCCGTCTTGCACACGGTAAAGTCGAGGCTCGATGCCGTTTTCCTGCGGGGGCAAAAGCAAAGAAAACAGTAGCTTGGAATTTTTTGGACAAAATGCTTGTGTTAAAAGTCGGGTCTTGGTAGAATGAGAGGGTTATGACAGTCATTGCTCCTGGGGGGGCTAATGACGGCCCGGTGCTGGTGCAGTACGTCGGGCGTGCGTTTCTTACTATGTGGAGGTTTGCCATGCGTCGCACGCGGTTGGTTGTAAGCGTTTCATCTATTCTGTTGCTGGTCTCGGTCGCAAAGGTTGACGCAGCCACGTATACCTGGGCCAATACCGGTACAGACTGGGGAAATGGAGCCAACTGGGGCGGGACCCCTCCCGGCGGATCGGACGTCGGCCAGTTCACCTTGCCCAGCTACAATTTCCAGCCGAACGTCGCCGAGCTGGACACAATTGGCGGTGTGTGGAACACAGGCGCAGGCGCGGTGACAGTTACCGGGTCATCGATCCTCACGATCAACGGCACCACGATTGGCAGCAACGTCAATACCGGCATCGAGCTTGACCCTAGTGCGGGCGCGCTTTCGATCGGCGCCCAAATTGCCTTGGGCGGATCGCAACAGTGGCTCAATAATTCCGGCAGTGCGCTGACGACTACGGGCCCGCTCTACCTCGGCATCAACAGTCTGACGTTCGCCGGCAGCGGGCAGACGAGCGTTTCCTCGCCCATCACCGGGCAGGGCAATTTGATTGTCGCGTCCGGGGCGAACGTGGTCTTCTCGACAACTAGCGCCGCGACTGTCAACAGCTATGTAGGCACAACGCAGATTAACGGCGGCCTGTTGACGTTGCAGGCGCCCGGCGCGTCCGCGACCATCCTTCCGCCGACGACCGCCGTCTCGGTTACCAGCGGGGGAACGCTGAACCTCAACGGCATCAGTTCCAACATCGGTTCGCTGGCTGGCGACATCACGAGCTTTGTCCAGTTGGGCGCCGGAACGCTGAGCACCGGCGCAATGAACGCCGTCACGGTGTTCGCCGGCCAAATCAGCGGCCTCGGCGGACTGACCAAGACCGGCGCCGGCACACAAACGCTTTCCGGCAACAACACGTATTCGGGCGCGACCACTATCAGCGCCGGCGTGTTGCAGATCGACGGCGGCAGCGCAGCTTCCCGCGAGCAGCACAGTATTCTTTCCAGCCTCCGCCACGCTTAACTACCTCAACGACGGTACCGGCAACAATGGCACGATCACCCCGGGAAACAACATCACGATCAGCGCGGCCGTGACCGCCACCATGAGCGTCGGCGACTTGACGGGCTTGACAACTGGCAACACCGCCGCTTTTGGCGTACTCAGCAACGGCACCAGCGCCAATGCCCTCGGCAGCACCATCACTTTTACCGCGGCCAACAGCTACAAACAAAGCTACACCGGGTTGAATCTAGCCGGCTTGACCGGAGCCAATACTGTTCTTAACCCGACCTCTGGCGCAGTGCTGATCAACGGCCCGGTCAACAACCAGGAATCCGGAACTGTGACCGGCCACTCCGATACGCTCACCGTCCAAGGCACTACCACCGGCAACCAGATCACCGGCATTATCTCCGACGCCAGCGGTT
The DNA here is from genome assembly GCA_963780045.1 of uncultured Planctomycetia bacterium. Taxonomy (GTDB): domain Bacteria; phylum Planctomycetota; class Planctomycetia; order Pirellulales; family Thermoguttaceae; genus JANXQG01. Next base: position 2,595,539 of record CAVZZZ010000001.1, read on the forward strand.
TCACGAGCGTCGGCAACGGCGATACGCGGGTCACTTCCAACGGCAGCGGGCAGTGGATCCTCAGCGGCGCGAATACCTATCATGGGCCGACGACGTTCAATGCGACTGCCGGCAGCCTGGAATTCGCGGGCAACAGCGCCTTGCCCGGCGCCACCTCCATCATCGGCTCTGGCGGGGCCGGCGCCGGCTTCGCTCCCACGACTACGACTCCATGGCTGCAGATTCGTGCCGACGGCACGGGCAACGGTTCCACGCTCGCTCTCGGCAACAACATCACGATAATGAGTTCGCAGGGCACGACCGGCATGGGGATCGACGTAGGCAGCCTTAACGGCAGCACCAGCAACGTTACGGTCTCTTTCGGAACGCTTGCCAACAACACTCCCGCTGCGCTTCCAAACCTAGGCGGATTCTTTTTCACCGGCAACAACAACTACATTGCCCAGATGGCCGTGTTTGCGCTGGCAGGCTCGTCCGGCGCTACCAACTACATGTCGGCGAGCGGCAACATGAATGTACAAATCGGCAGCCCGCTCGCGCTCTCTGCCAGCGCCGTCTACAGCCAGGACACTGCCGTGGGCACCGGCTTCGACACGGTAGGTTTCAACGGCACCACGGGCGCCGGTACTAACGGCCTCGGCAACGTCATCTACGGCAGGATCACAGACGGCGCCGGCTACGTCCCCTTCGAAGGGCTCCTGGAGGGCGAAACGAACGTGATGATTAACAGTGTCTACAATGGCATTCAGAGCGCGACGCCTAGCTCCGGCAGCACCTCCCTCTGGACCCTCTCGGGCAGCGAAACCTTCCACGGCTATACCATCGTCAACGGAGGCACGCTCCAATTGGGGACCGGACAACCCGGCCAGAACGGCTATCTCTACGGCGCCGGCATCCTCTTGAACAGCAGCAGCGCTCCCCGCTATGGTAACCCGCTGCTCGTCGACAACGGGTGGGTGGTTTACAACAACGCCGACCCGCAGACGATCTTCTACAACATGGCCTCGTTGACCTCCGGCACGCTGGCGAAATCCGGCCCCGGCATTCTCTCCCTTACCTCCACCGATAATCTTAACGCGCTCGTCATCAACGGCGGCACGCTGCAGGTCAGCATGGGCAGCATGGGCCAAGCTATCTCGGGGTTCGGCATCACCGCCGGCTCGATCGCCACTACCGCCCCGATTATCGACAATGCCGCCCTCGTGTACGCGCTCACAGCTGCTACTCCCCTGCCTAATACATTCACTGGCTCAGGCGCGTTCTACCAAAACGGCACCGGCAGCGTGACGATGTCCTCGATCGCCGGTTTCACGGGCATTTTCGGCGTCAACGCCGGTTCACTGATCCTCAACGGCGCCACCAAGGCGACGAGTATGACTGCGGCCGGCGCGACGACGCTAAGCGGCACCCTTTCCGCGCCTCAGCGCGGCGGTATCGATGGGCAGCGGCGCCACGCTCGTCGTCGGCAACGGCGCGACGGGAAGCGACACCTTCAGCAGTCTGGCTTTTACCAGCGGCGGCACCATTAACGCGGGCAGCATTGGCAATTACTACGCTTCCACCGGCACCGCCGCCGCCGTGAACATTGGCGGCAACCTGTCCGCTGGCGGCGCGGTCACGATCAAGCTCGGCGGGGGCCCTGCTGGGGCGGTCTTGGGCGGGAATTACCAGGTGCTTGGTTATGCCGGCTCGCTCCTGGGCGCCGGCTCCAACAGCTTCGTCTTGAACGCCACCGGCGCTGCGGGGCCGACGAACTTCAGCCCCACGCTTGTCTACAGCGGCAGCGCCGTCGATGTGCAATTCAACGTCTCCAACTATCCAATGTGGTCGGGCACCTCCAGCAGCTCGTGGGACACGACAACGACGAACTGGCAAAGCTCCTCTACCAGCGCCGCGACGACCTTCGCAAGCAACAATTTCGCCTATTTTGGCGACTATTTCAACACCGCCGGTGGCACGGTCGCAATCGGGACAACCACCGTCAGCATAAGTGCCGCAGTGACTCCCTACGAGGCCTACTTCGCGAACAATACCTCCGCCTATACCCTTACAGGAACCAACGGCATTTCCGGCGGCGCGATGCTGGTCATGAACGGCGCCGGGTCGCTGACGATCAACAACACTAATACGTATACGGGCGGCACGTACCTTTACAATGGCAGGCTGAACCTCGGCACGTCCGCCGCACTTGGTTCAACCAGCGGCTTGACGGTCGCCGGCGGAAGCATCGACAACACTTCGGGCGGCCCGATGACGCTGCCGCAAAACTACCTGATGGTATGGGCCAACGGCTTCACCTATGTCGGCAGCGCCAATCCGCTGAACCTCGGCACCGGCGCCGTGACGCTGGCTGGCAGCACGCCCAGCATCACGCTGAACGTCTCCGCCAACACGCTCACGGTCGGCGGAGTGATTTCCGGGCCGAACGGCCTGACCCAGACGGCGCGGGCACGCTGCTGCTGGGCGGCGCGAATACGTTCACCGGCAACACGCTTGTCAGCGGCGGCGTGCTGACGCTGGGCATCGCCAGCGCGCTGCAAGACAGCACCTTGGACACTAGCGGCGCAGGTTCTGTGAACTTCGGCGGGCTGACCGCCGCCACTGTGGCCGGGTTGACGAACGGCGGCGCCTTGACACTGACGAACACCGCCGCGGCGGGAGTGACCCTGTCGGTGGGCAACAACAACGTCAGTAACACATCGTCGGCCGCCATCGGCGGCGCGGGCGGCATCACCAAGATCGGCAGCGGCTTGCAGGCCCTCGCCGGCATCAACACGTATGGCGGGGCGACGAACGTCTCCGCCGGCACGTTGCAGTTCCAGGGAGGGAGCGCGCTCCCCGGCGCCAGCGCAGTCGGCATCGGCGGCGGCGTCTTTTCCATCGCCAACGATGGAGCAGGCAGCGGCGGCACGATTTCCGTGGGGAATAACATCACCCTCACCGCCGCGGCGACGGTCGGCATCGATGCCCGCGGCCTCACGGGCGCCACGTCGAACAACGTCGTCTCCTTCGGCACGCTGAGTAACGGCACCTCGGCCAATGCCCTGACCAGCACGATTAACGTCACGGGGGCCAACGGCTACCAGGTGAGCTTTGCAGGTCTGACCCTTAGCGGTTCCGGGGGCAACACGACGACTTTGAACGCGAACAGTGCTCCGGTAGTCATCAATGGTCCTGTGGCTAACCTGGAGCTCTCCACCACAGGCAGCCACTTCGACACGTTGGTCTTGGGAGGCAACGTGACGGGCAACGCGATTAATGGCGTGATTTCAGACTCTCCGAACTACACCGCGGTAGGCAACGGCGACACGCGGATCACGAAAAATACCGCTGCCAGCTTGTGGACTTTGAACGCCGCAAACAGCTATCACGGCCCAACGAACGTCACCGCCGGTACTTTGGCGCGTAGGCCCGAACGGTTCCATCGGCAACAGCGTGACGATCTCTGTGTCTGGCGGCGCGACGTTCGACGTCTCGCAGGTCAGCGGCGGATTTGCGCTGCAGAGCGGGCAAAGTCTGCTGGTGCCGGCAACGCCACTGTGAGCGGATCACTGGCCGTAAACAGCGGGGCCACGGTATTGCCCGGCAACGTCGCCTCCTCCGGCACGCTCAATGTGGGGGCGTTGACGCTAAACGTCGGAAGCGTGCTGGGTTACGACTTCAACGCCGCGGGCAGCGTGGACTTTATCAACGTCGTCAACGCCTTGACTATTAACGGCGGCTCCATCGGTCTCTACGGCACCAACGGCTCAAGTCAGCTCACCACTACTGGCACGTTTCCCCTGATGGATTACAGCTCGCTGGGCGGCTCGGTCGCCAACCTGTCGGTTCTCAACCCCAGTTCGTCGCTGACCTACGCCTTTTCCGTCAGCGGCAACACCGTCGACGTGACCGTGCAGCAAGGGAGCGGTTGGACGGGCGGCAGCGGCGGCCCGACCTACAATTGGAGCACCGGGGCCAACTGGGCCTCCGGAGTAGCCCCCGTCAGCGGCGTGGCCGTCCTGTTCTCCGGGACGACCGGCCTGACCAACACGAATAACATCCCCAGCTTGAGCCTGCCGGGCATCGTTTTCGCGTCCGGCGCCGGCGCGTTTAACATCTCCGGCAACAGCATCCAGTTGGGCGGGTCGATCATCAACAACAGCGCTTCCACGCAGACAATCAGGATGCCCATGCAGCTCACGGGTGGAAACCAGACTATCAACGCCGCCAGCGGCAACCTCGTGCTGGCCGGCGCGATCAGCGACGCCGGCTCGGGTTACGGCATTACCACTGCCGGCGCCAACACCGTCACACTCTCCGCGGCGAACACGTTCTCCGGGCCAACCACGGCTTCGGCCGGCCGCCTCGACCTGGCCAACGGACTGGCCTTGCAGAACAGCGCGCTGACGCTCTCCGGCGGCGCGCTCCTTTTCGATCCCTCCGTCTCCCCGGCCGCGTTCACCTTGGGTGGACTCGTCGGCGGCAACAACATCACGCTGGCCGCCAACGTTACCGGCGCCCCGGTGAACCTCATCGTCGGCAACAACGGCGCCCAGTCGAGCTACACGGGAGTGATGAGCGGGCCTGGCTCGCTCACCAAGATCGGTGGCGGCAGCATGTACCTTACCGGAGCCAATACGTTCACCGGCACGACGCTGGTTGCCAACGGCTTCCTTTATTTGGCCAACGCCAGCGCGCTGCTAGACAGCACCCTGGACACCAGCGGCGCGGGAAGCGTCTACTTCGGACTGGGCGCCTATACCGTGGGCGGACTGACCAACGGCGGCAACCTCTTGCTGAGCAGCACCGCCTCCGCGCCGGTGACGCTCTCCGTGGGAAACAACAACGCCTACAACCTCTCAAGCGCAAACCTCAGCGGCAACGGCGGCATTACCAAGATCGGCAGCGGGCTGCAGGCCCTGAGCGGCAACAATACTTATACAGGCGCGACCATCATCTCCGCCGGCACCCTGCAGTTCCTGGGCACCACGGCCGTCAACAGCTTGCCCAGCGGCGGCTCGATCCAGATGGGAGCGAACACCGGCCTGTCGGTCCACGCAGACGGCACCGGCAGCGGCGGCACGATCAGCGTGCCCGGCAGCAACATCCAGATCACCGCCGCCGGGACGGAAGTCATCGACGTGGGCAGCTACCTTATTAGCGGCAACACGGGCAATATCATCTCGCTGGGTACTCTGATTAATGGAGCGACAAACAACGCCTTCGCCAGCACCTTTAACATTACGGTGCCAAACGGCGACAAGGTCAGCTTTGCCGGGTTGGTCCTGGCGGGTACGACCGGCAACAACAATTCGATCAACCCGACCACCGCAAGCGTGATAATCAACGGCCCGGTCACCAACCAGATTACCACCGATGCCGCCGGCAACTTCGACACGCTGTTCATTCAAGGCAGCAGCCTTGGGAATCAGATCAACGGCGTCATCTCCGACTCCCCCAACTCCACCGTCCCCGGCTACTCCGCCACGCGGATTAACGCCAATGGTTCCGGCCAGTGGATCATCACCAATGAGCAGGTGTACACGGGCTCCACGACGGTAAGCGGGGGCACGTTGCAACTGGGCAACGGCGTTCAGGACGGGGCCCTCTATACGTCCACCGCCGGCAGCGGCAACACCGTCGCGCTGTCCAACAACGCGGCCTTCATCTACGACCTCTCCTCCAACACTTCGGTCGCCAATTACGTGATCAGCGGCTCCGGCAGGGTGATGGTCCTCGCCGGCGAAGTCACCGCTGGAACCGCGAACACGTACACCGGCGCTACGACGATCGCCAGCGGCGGCAGCCTGGCCCTAGGCGCGCAACGGGTCGATCAACAGCACACCCAAGATCACGCTGGGCAACAACTCGGCGCTGGACGTTTCGGCGGTCTCGCAGCCCTGGCAACTCAGGAGCGGCCAGACGCTCGGCGGCACGGGCAATTACCTCATCAACGGCACAATGACCAACAACCAGGGCTCGGTAATCCAGCCCGGCACGTTGGCCGCCGGCTCGGCAGGCACCCTCACCACGGGCGGCCTGAGCCTCGGCGGCGGCACGCTGTCTTACGAACTGGGCAGCAACCAAGACCTGATCAACGTCACCGGCAACGGCGCGCTGAACATCGGTAGTACCACCGTGGTCAACCTCTTCGACTCCAGCGGCACCAACCAGTTCGTCTTGGCGGGTTCGTATCCCCTGATGGACTTTGCGGGCGGGCTGAACGGAAGTGTGGGCAACTTTTCCGTGGGCAATCCCAACCCTATCGACACATACATTTTCTCCACAACCGGCTCGGTAGTCTACGTGAACATCACGGGGCCAACCAACATCTGGAGCGGCAACGCGGGCTCGCCGTTTAACTGGAGCGTCGCCGGGAATTGGTCCGGCAACTCGGTGCCCGTCAACGGAGCGGTGCTGGACTTCGCCGGCGCGACGGGGCTGACCAACACCAACGACATTTCCAACCTGAGCTTGAATGGCATCGCCTTTTCCCCGGCGCCGGGGCCTTCAACCTGACCGGCAACGGCATCCAGCTCAACGGGGCTATCGAAAACAGCAGCGGCACCACGCAGACGATCTCGCTGGGCATTCAATTGACCAGCGGCACCGGCACGATGCTCGCCAGCGCGGGGAACATCATCCTCAATGGCGTGATCAGCGACGGCGGCGCGGGATACGGCTTCCACGTCACCGGCCCCGGGCGCTGATCCTCGGCGCGGCAAATACGTATACGGGCAACACCAGCGTCAATAGCGGCACGCTCAGCCTGGCCAATGCGCAGGCGGTGCAGGACAGCACCGTTTCACTGAGCTCCAGTGGCGCCTTGGGCTTCGCCGCCGGGATCACCTCGCCGTTCTTGGGCGGGCTGGCCGGTGACGGCAATATCGCCCTGGTGACCGCCGCCTCGGAAGCGGTCGCTCTGAACGTCGGCGGCGACGGCCAGAACACGACCTACAGCGGCGCCATGAGCGGCGCGGGCGGGCTGGTCAAGGTCGGCAACGACACGCTCACGCTCGCCGGTGCGACACAGAGCAGCTACAGCGGCGCGACGCTCATCACCAGCGGAGTCCTTCAAGCCACGCACAACAGCACCACTTCGCCCAACTCGGCCGTGACCATCAGCAACGGCTCGACGTTCGATATGAGCAATACCACGCAGTCTATCGGTTCGCTCTCTTCGACGGACGGCATGGGCAGCCAGGTGCTGCTTGGCTCCGGCCTGCTGAAAATCGCCGGTCCGGGCGTTACGACGTTCGACGGTGTCATGTCGGGCGGCGGCAGCGCAACGCTCCAGGGCGGGGGACTGACGCTCACCGGTCAGAATACCTTCGGCGGCCCGATGACCGTGAGCGGGGGCGCACTGCAGTTAAGCTCCACCGCCGGTCCGGCGCTGGCGGGCAACCTGCAGGTTTCCGGCGGCACCGCGACATGGCTCCAAAGCAGCCAGCTCAATAGTTCGTCGAACCTCGGTGTTTCCTCGGGGCTGGCAAACATGGGCCCCTACAGCGACACTGTCAACAACGCGACAATCACCGGCGGCACGATCGCCGCCACCAGCGGCGCGCTCACCGTGAATAACGCGATCAGCGCCCAAAGTGGCACGGTGAACGCCGTCCTCGCCGGCCCGGCAACCTTGACCAAGAGCGGCACCGCCGGCACCGTCGTGCTCGGCGCGGCCAACACTTATTCGGGCAGCACGAGCATTGCCGCCGGCACGCTGATTCTGTCCAATCCGCTGGCCCTGCAGAACACTACCGCGAGCATGAACGGCGGCGTCTTGACCTTCGCTTCCGGCATCACCTCTCCCACGGTGGTGGCGCTGTCGGGCTCCGGCAATCTGGCCCTCCATGACGCCAGCAACAGCGCAGTGACGCTAAAGGTGGGTAGCAATAATGCGGCTACAACCTACTCCGGCATCATGTCCGGCAGCGGCGGCCTGCTCAAGCAGGGAGCGGGGACGTTCCAGCTTGCCAATTACCAAAACTACAGCGGCGCGACGAACGTCACTAGCGGCGTACTGCAACTGGGGCCGGTAACGCCTTTGGTTCCTTATACCCTTGGGTTCAACGGCAACGGGACCGGGTGGAGTGTGAACACCGTCAACCCTGCTGCCGGGAGCGGGATAAACAGCAACGTGCTCACGCTAACTGTCGACAACTCCGACGCCTCCAACCAGGTCACCACCGCGTTCGACAGCACGCAGGTGGTGGTCAATAAGCCTTTCACTGTGAGTTTCGTCTACCAAGGATCGAACCAATACAATTATCTGACCGATGGTGCTACCTTCATCTTGCAGAACTCCACGAGCGGCCTTACCGCTCTTGGCGGCGGCTCGGCCGGCCTTGGATACAGCGGCATTACGCCGAGCGCGGGCATCGGAGTGAACCCCTTTTACAACTATTACGACGGTAACAGCCAGTTGTGGCTTAGCGGGGGCTCGGTCGCTAGCTCGTTTTCGACCCTTCCCGGCATAACGAACTATCGCGACCCGATCCAGGTCGTACTCAATTACGACGGCTCGAATATGATGACTACCACGTGGACGGATCTCAACACCAGTAGCACGTACAGTTCGTCGTACGCGGCGGGCAATCTCGTTACCGCGCTGGGAAGCACTGCTGCTTACATCGGGTTCACCGGTTCCACCCCCGATGTCAACTACGGCGCCAACAACGGCACCACCACGCAGACGATCGGGAGCTTTGGTTTTACGTACACGGCGGCCAGCGCACCGTTCACAGGCAACAACGTATTGCCGACCTCGACGCCGCTTTCGGTGGCCGCCGGCGCCACCGTTGACCTGTTCGGCGGCAACGACGCGATCGGCTCGCTCAGCGGCGCGGGAACGGTGACCAACAGCACCGCCGGCTCCTTGTCCGTCCTCACGGTCGGCAATCTCGCCGCTACGCAGACCTTCACCGGGGTGCTGCAAGACGGCGGCGGCTCGCTCGGCCTTGGCGTCGTCGCGCCGGGCGGACTGGTCATCACGGGACAAAACAACACCTACAGCGGGCCGACGACCATCAGCGGCGGCACGCTGCAATTCGGCAACGGCCAAAGCGGCAACGACGGCTCGATCACTGGCGCGGGTGGCGTCATCGACAACGGTCTGCTGGTTTACAACCTCTTCGGCAGCCAGACCGCCAGCTACGCCATTACGGGCAATTCCAACGGGGCGGTGACGAAGACTGGCCCCGGTACCGTAACGCTTTCCAACGGAGGCAATACCTACGCCGGCGGAACCAATGTTCTGCAAGGGAAGATGGTCATCGCTCCGGGCAGCAATGCCTTGCCGTACGGACCGCTGAACGTCTCCGGCGGCAGCCTCGACCTCGAAGGCAACAGCCCGGTGGTTTCCACTCTCAGCGGCAGCGGTATTATCGGCAACGGATCGAGCGGGACGGCGAACCTGGCCAATCTTTACGTCGATCCGGCTTTGTCATCTGCAAGCAGCACGTTCTCCGGTACGATCCGGGACGGCGGTTTCGGCGGCAATTCGCCGGTCGCGCTGAACATCCTCAACGGCACACTGTCTCTCAGCGGAACGAACGACTACAGTGGCGGCACGTATGTCTTCGGCGGCACGCTGATCGCGACCAACCCCTCGGCGATCGAGGACAACAGCAACCTCTTTGTTGGTTCCGGAGTCCCCTTCGGTACGATCGTCGCCGCCGGGGGATCTGCGGTGCCCGCGGTCGGGCAAGGCGCGGCGTCCGCCGTGCCCGAACCGGGCACGCTGGCCCTGTTGGCCGCGATTGGGGCCGCCGCCGCGGTAGTGCGCGCCGGTCCAAAAAGAACCGTCGCCGAAACTGAAACTTGACGCTCCAGTCAGAAGATGGCACGCCCTGAGCTGCAAGCAAAGGTCGTGCATTGAGGGCAAGCTCGCCCTGCACTCGGAGAGCAGGGGCGTGTTCCAACCGGCAGGAAAACCGGTCGTATCGAGGATGGGAGGTGGCAATGTTGCGAAGGTTTGTAACAGCTTGTGTCGTGTGCCTGGCGGCAGCCGGCGCTGCGCGCGCTCAATTGGTTACCAACGGGAATTTCAACAATCCGCCGGGCGGCAATTACACGCCGTTGGCGGCCGGCAACACGGGCGGGCTCATCGGCTGGACGGTCGACCTGTCCCCGACTGGAGGCGTCGCGTTTGGAACGGCCTGGGGAGTTCCGGGCGTTTCCAGCACGCAAGCACTGCTATTGGCCACCACCGCGAGCGGCAGCAACAAATACAGACAAGGCGGCATTCAGCAATCCATCGAGACGGTGCCTGGGCAGGCTTACCAACTCAGCCTTTATGGGAAAGACGTAGGGACTGTCATCAACAGCACCGGGACTGCCGCGACGGTAAGTTTCGGTGCTGCAAGTTTCTCGTTGTCCTCGCTCACCACGAGTTGGTCTCCTATTGCCTGGACAGAAACAGCGGGTAGTGCTAGCACCCTAATCAACTTTGTCGGCTATCTGGGTAATGGTGGAACTACCATAGGCGAAGTCGCCGTAGCAGACTTCAGCGTGACAGCGGTGCCGACCGTGTGGTCGGGCAGCGCATCGAGCGACTGGGGAACGGCGGCTAACTGGGCTTCGAACTTCGTGCCCAATGCAGCCGCCGCTGCGGCCGGTTTCGGTGCGTCGGGCGCCAACGCCAACGTCAGCTTAGCGTCCGGAAGCCGCACGGTTGGAATACTGGCTTTCTTCAGCTTCACTCCCACCACGATCTCCGGCGGCGGCAACAACCTGATTCTGGACAACACGGGCGGCGGATCCTCGGCGACTGTCACGGTCTCCGGCAGCCACTCGATCTCGGCGAACGTCAAGCTCAACAGCCCCACGGCCTTCGCCGTGACGTCAGGCACGGACCAACTCACCATCAGCGGCGTGATGGCCGACGGCGTGAACGGGCCGCAGGGAGTTACGCTTTCCGGCAGCGGCAGGCTGAATTTGGCCGGCGCCAACACCATGAGCGGCTCCGTCAGCGTGAATTCCGGCACGCTCCTATTGTCCAATAACGCGGCGCTGCAGAACGCGACACTGGCCGGCGGCGGCGTATCGTTCGCCAACGGGGCCACCTCCGGCACTTTCGGCGCCCTGGCCGGCAACGGCAACTTCGCGCTGTCGACCACGTCGGGCCAGCCGGTCGCGCTTTTCGTCGGCAACAACGGCCAGAACACTAACTTTGGCGGTTCGATGGGCGGCAACGGCTCACTGACGAAAATCGGCAGCGGCGCACTGACCCTCGGCGGCGCGAACACTTTCACTGGAACCACCTACGTCAGCAGCGGCACGCTAACGGTCGGCACGCCGCTGGCCTTGCAAAACAGTCCGCTCAACCCCGGCGGCAGCGGCACGTTCAGCTTCGGTTCGCAGACGGCGGCCGCTTTGGGCGGACTGACCGCCACCGGCACCCTGAATCTGGCCAACGTCTCCATGCAGCCGGTTGCTCTGACTCTGAACACCGCCGGGAACCTGAACTTCGGCGGCCAGCTTACGGGTGGAAGCAGCGTGACGATGAGCGGCGGCGGCGTACAGGTCCTATCGGGCAACAACAGCTACACGGGCGGCAGCAACATCACCTCCGGCATGTTGCAGTTTCAGGGGGCCAACGCGCTGCCCAGCGGCGCTATCGGCCTGGGCGGCGGCACCGTCTCCATCGCCAGCGACGGCACGGGCAGCGGCGGCACGATCAGCCTGGGAAACAACATAACGGTGACCGCGGCGGTATCGACGACGCCAACGGTCGGCATCGACGTCCGCAACAACGGCAGCGGAAACACGAACAACGTCGTTTCCTTTGGCACGCTGAGCAACGGCACGCCCGCAAACGCAATCGACGGCACGATCAACTTCACGGCGGCCAACGGCTACCGTCTGAGTTTCCTTGGCCTGAACCTGCCGGGTTCCACCGGCTACTCCACGCTCCTCAACCCGACCGGGACCACGCTGAGCATCCTGGGCAACGTGACAAACCAGATGTCCCCCACCGCTACCGGCCAGTACGATACACTCGATTTGGACGGCACCAGCCCGGGCAACATCATCTATGGCGCGATTGCCGACTCCAGCAACTTCGGCGGCGTCAACGACGGCGACACGCGGATCACCAAAACCAACAGCAGCCAATGGATCCTCGCCGGCACGGGCAGCACCTATTCGGGACCCACGCTCGTCAGCGGCGGAACGCTGCAACTGGGGACGGGCAAGAGCGGACAGGACGGCACGCTCGGCAATAGCGGGGTGGCATCCGGCAGTTCGGTGACAAACAACGCGGTGCTGGCCTACGACTACTTCGCCGGCCCCGGCGCAAACACCGCAAGCTATCCCATTAGCGGCAGCGGCACCCTGAGCGTGATCGGACCGGGCGGCGTCACGCTGGCCGCCTCGAACACGTACACGGGGCCCACCAACATCTCCAACGGCACGCTGGCCTTGGGTTCCAACGGCGCCATCGCGCAAAGCTCTACGATTTCATTGGCCGGCGGCGCCACGTTCGACGTTTCGCAAGTCAACGGCGGTACGCTGCAACTGGCCACGGGCCAGACGCTTTCCGGCACGGGCAACTACACGGTCAACGGCGCATTGGCGGTCGCCTCCAGCTCGACGCTGCTGCCGGGCGGAGTGGCGTCCGCCGGCACGCTCAATGTGGGCGGGCTGGCGCTCGGCGGCGGCACGACGAGCTTCGACCTCAGCACCAGCGCCACTCTCGACTTGATTAACGTCGGCACGGCGTACGGCGGTTTGGATCTCAACGGCGGCAGTATCGGGCTTTACCAATCCAACGGGACGACCGCCTTCACCACGCCCGGCACCTATTTGCTGATGAACTACGGCAACGGGAATTCCATCAGCGGCTCGCTCAGCAACCTGTCGGTGCTCAACCCGGCGAGCACGAACGTCTACACCTTTACTGCCACGGGCGGATCGCTGGATATCACAATCAGGCCCCCGAATATTTGGAGCGGCGGCGGCAGTGCCCCGTTTAATTGGAGCAGCGGCAGCAACTGGACGAGCGGAGCGGCGCCTAGCAGCGGAACGTCAGTCATGTTCGCCGGCACGGCGGGCACGAGCAATACGAACAACCTCGTCGGCCTCAGCCTGTCGGGCATCTTCTTCAGCCCTACGGCAGGGGCGTTCAATATCTCCGGCAACTCCGTCCAGCTTGGCGGGCAGGTCGTCAACCTCAGTACCAGCGCGCAGACCATCGGCCTGGGCATCGTGCTGAGCGGAAACCAGAACGTCATCGCGTCCGCCGGGAGCATCATACTGAATGGAGTCATCGCTGACGGCGGAGCGGGATACGGCATCAACGTCAGCGGCGGCGGCACCGTCGTTCTGGGCGCGGCAAACACCTATTCGGGAACGACGAACGTCTCCGGCCCCTTGCGGCTGGCAAATAACGCGGCGCTGCAGAACAGCACGCTGGATCTGCTCTCCGGCGGCTCTTTAAGCTTCGCCGCGGGCGTCACCGCGCCCTCAATCGCGGGACTCGCGGGCACCGGCAGCATTACCCTGTCAACGAGCACGGCCCAGCCCGTCACGCTCAATGTGGGCGGCAGCGGTCAGAGCAGCACCTTCGGCGGCTCGCTGAAGGGTCCTGGCAGCTTGGTCAAGCAGGGGGGCGGCACATTCGCGCTCGCCGGCTCGCAAACCTACACCGGCACCACGCTCATTAACGGCGGCGTGCTGCAGCTTGCGGGTGTAACCGGCTTCGGCGTCAGTGGCGCCGGCTGGACCCTCAGCTCCACCAACTCCACGCTGCCGTCCGTCTCAAACGACCAGCTTACTCTCACATTCAATACGGGCAACGAGGCCCGCAGCGCGTTCCAGAACCAGAAGGTGCCCCTTGGGGCCTTTTACGCAAGCTTCGATTACCAGGCGAGTGGGAACAAGGGGGCCGACGGCGTCGCCTTCGTTTTACAGAACTCAACGAGCGGGGCTGGCGCCCTTGGCGCCACCGGCGGCGGGCTGGGATACGCCGGCATCACTCCCAGCGCGGCAGTCGAGATCAATATCTACTCCACGAACGGGATAGGGACGAATTACGAGACCAACGGAACGACCGGCACGTACCTCAGCACGACTCCCGTCAACCCCGGCAGCGGCAACCTAATCCAGGTCACGCTCAGCTATGACGGCGGAAGCTCGTTGACGGAAACGATGTCCGATACGACGACTGGCCAAGTGTATAAAAACACGTATACGAACGCTAATCTCGCCTCGGCGGTCGGCGCCGCGGCCTACATCGGCTTTACGGGGGGAGACGGCGGAGTATTGTCCACTCAGACCATCAGCAACTTCAGCTACAAGCTGAATAACATCCTGCCCACCTCGACGGCGCTGTCGATAGCCAATGGCGGGACGTTTGACATGACGAACTGCCTGCAGACGGTCCTTTCTCTTTCGTCGACAGACGGCAACGGGAGCCAGGTGCTGGTTGGCAACGGCGCGCTGACCGTCGCCAACACCGCTGGAACCAGCACTACATTCGACGGCGTCATCTCCGGTGGAGGCGGTTCGGGACCGACGCTCATCGTGCAGGGCGGTCAGTTGATTCTGACCGGTCAGAACACCTATACGGGCGCTACCACGGTTATCGGCGCCGGCACGTTGCAACTGGCTACCGGTCGCAACGGGGACGGCTCGATTAACGGCACCAGCATGGTCAACGACTTCGGGACGTTGGTTTATAATTTCGGCGACTCTCAGACCGTCGGCTACAGCATTGCCGGCGGCGGCAACGTGCGATTGACCGGCGGCGGGGCGTTAACGCTGACTGCAACCAGCAGCTACACCGGCGCCACGGTGATCAACGGCGGCACACTGCAACTGGGCACTGGTCAAGGAGGCCAGGACGGCTCGATCAATAGCAGCGTCGGCGGGGTTCTGGACAAGGGGGCGCTGGTCTACGATCTTGCCGGCACACAAAGCGCCGCTTACGCCATCAGCGGCAGCGGCTCACTGACGATGGACGGACCCGGAATGTTGACGTTGTCCGGAACCAATACCTATACGGGCGCAACGCTTATCGAGTCGGGGACGGTGGTGGCGACCAACGTTCATGCGTTGCCCAACGGAACGAATGTGATCGTCGGCAATCCCTTTTATTTCAGCGCGGTGGCGCCGGCGGCGGCGCCTTCCGCGGCGGCGGTGCCGGAACCGGGGACGGTCGCCCTGCTGGCCGCCGCGGGCGCGATGTTGATGCTGCGTCTCACGCCGCGCAGGCCGGTTTTGCGCAAGAAGCAAGCCCCGGAACTCATTTGAACTCGCTTTTCGATACAATCGGTTGCCCGGCAGGTCTTCGAGCTTGGACCTGTCGCGGCAGCCGTTTGTTTTCTTTTGCTCGTGCAGTCTCTATTTCTTTCGCGGGAACGGCGGCGTTTGCGGTAGCGCAACTGGGTGTTTCGCAATCATCTCTTTCAGCAGGCGGATGGCCGCCTCCAATTGCGCGTCCTGTCCTCCGAACGTGGCGTGCGGCAAGTTGTCGATAGGGAGATCGGGCTCGACGCCGCGGCCTTCGATGAGCCAACGTCCCTCCTGGTCGAACACGCCGCTCTCCGCGGCCGATGCTATTCCCTTGTCCAGCAGGTCGTTGTCGAAGCTCAGCCAGATTCCGCCGCCCCAGGTTCGCGTGCCGACCACCGTCGCCAGCTTCAATCGCTTTACTCCCTCGCAGAATGCCTCGCCGTCGGAGAAGGTCCACTCGTTGCAGAGGACGGCGACGTGCCCGCGGAACGCATCTTGCATGTTCCAGGAGTTCGCGCGGCCAATCCGCTGGTTCCAATAGAACCAGACCTTCCGCAGCAGGCGCGCCATGATCCAGGAATTGATGTTGCCGCCGCGGTTGTTTCGCACATCGATGATCAGTCCGCTCTTTGCAAATGCCGGATAGTAGCCCCGCGCCCAGGCCTCGTAGTCCGTGCCCTCCATCGCCCGCAAGTGAACGTATCCGATGTCGCCGCCGCCGAGTTCATCGACTTTCAGGCGTCGTGTGTATTCCCATTCGTGATAGCGCAGATCGGCCTCACCCTTGGGACTCAGAGGCGCGACCACGACTCGCCGCGGCTTGTCGTGCCCGTGCTTGACGACGAGCATGACTTGCTTTTCGGTCTTGTTGCGGAGCAATTCGCCGATATCCGCGGCCGACAACACGGGGTCCCCGTCGATCGACAGGATCACGTCGCCATTTTTCACCTCCACGCCGGGTTTGGCCAAGGGGGACGTCCGCTCCGGCTCGTCGGGATCGTGCGCGTAGACTCGCTCGACTCGGTAGCCGCCGGCTTTGTCGTCCCTCTCCAATAATGCCCCCAGCCGGCCGACTTCGATGTCGTCCGGTCCCTTTCGAACGCTCCCTGGTTTCACGAAGGTGTGCAATGCGGAAAGCTCGGAGACCATCTGGGCAATCAGATCGTCCAATTCGCTGCGATCGGTAACGCGCGGCAGGAGGACCTCGTACTTCTTGCGCACCGCCGGCCAGTCGAGCCCGTGCATTCCGCGGTCGTAGAAGAAATCGCGGTGAAGACGCCATGCGTCGGCGAACATCTGCCGCCACTCCTCGCGCGGCTTGACGGAAAACGTCCAGCCCGCAAGTTCGACTTGCGCTTTCTTTGCGTCTGGGACCTCGACTGCCGCGTTGGCCATCAGCAGCTCTTTCTCTCGCACGAGCAAGAGATGTTTGCCGTCGCCCGACAGCTCGAACTTGGACACCTTGTCGGCGACCGTCTTAACCTCGGGTTGAGTGCGGCCAATGGCGACCGTCTCGACCTTCCCGACGTGCTCTTCGCCGATGGGCAGCGACAGCCAGAACAACGCGTTCTCCGCGACCGCAAGCGATTGATACCTGCCCGGCGGGACCGGGACCGGCACAAGCCGGACGGCGATTCCGTCGAGGTCGATCGCCGCGGGCGGGAGCTTCTCCATTTCCTTGTCGTCCTTCTTCTGGTCGACTTTCTTCCTGTCCTCTTTGCTCTGGGCGGCTTCCTCGGGATCCAGTTCGGTCGCGGGCGCAAACGGCGAACGCAGTCCCGCGCCAGCTGCAGATGAAAGATCCTCGTCGGTTTGTCGAAGAACGGTTCGGGCTGGTAAGATCCCCAGGGGCTTTTGACCGCGGACTTCAAATTGCGGTCTGAGAGCAGATAGAGCCATTTTCCGTCCCGGCTGAACGCCGGCGAGTAGCTATCGTAGCGGTCGGTAGTGACCGGCGTGATTTTGCCGGTCGCCACGGCGTAGATCATTACCCGCCGAAGGGAATTGTCTTCGCATTGCACGAACGCCAGGTACTTTGAGTCTGGGGACCAGGTCAAATCCTGGAACTCGTCGATCTTCGACTGAGCGAGCCTGGTGTTCTCCTTGGTGTGAACGTCCAGAAGGTACAGGCGAAGGTCCTTGTCCGTGTGGGCGACGAACTTTCCATCCGGCGACGGGACCGCATTTCGGCGCAGCACCGTGCCGTCAATCGTCAGCCTCGCCCCCTTGCCGGCTCCATCCGCGGGAGCGGTCCACAATTCGACCTCGCCCGATTCGTCGGAAAGCAGCAGCAACTCTTTGCCGTCGGGCATGAACCGCGCGTCGCGATATCGAACTCCCGGCTTGCGCCCGGCCTCGATCAGTCGTCCACCCTTTGTCGGCGTGACAAACACCCGGCCGCGCGCCGTGAGGACGACTTTCGTTCCGTCGGGTGAGGAATGGGCGTCCGAGAGGAACTCGATCGGCTTCTTGATCCATCTCTCGCGAGTCTGGTCGAAGTCGGAACGAAGCGCAACCGGTATTCGGTGATACTTTCCGGTGCCAGTATCCAGCAGCCACAAGTCGGCGCCGTGCTGATAAACGATACGTCCGCCCCAGAGATCCGCCGAGGCGACGTCGAAATCCTTGTGCCGCGTATGTTGCCGCGGATCGGTTCCGTCCGGCTTGATCGACCAGAGGTTCATCGTGCCGTCCCTGTCCGACAGGAAGTAGACGCGGCCGTCCCAGAACATCGGCGACTTGCTTGTTCCCGGATAATCGACCGTCAAGGGCTTCGCTTCCGCGCCGCCCTCGCGATACGACCATAGTTGCTGGGCGGTGCCGCCCTTGTACCTCTTGGTGTGGCTTCCCTGGAACGCCAGTCGGGTAAAAAACAGGGTCTTTTCGTCGGGCGAATAGCGGCCGTCGGCGGCTTGGGCCAGGGGGACGATGGCGCGAGATACAGGCCCGTATAAATGGGGATAGCCGAGGGCGATAAGCTGTTTGGCGGGCAAGCCGCAGTAGGCATCGGTTCCCACCAGCACCTTCGCTTGCTTTCCGTCTTTTCCGCCGGGCGTCCAGCCGACAAAAGAGATTCGCGCTCCGTCAAAAGTCAATCGCTGCGGCCGGCCGCCCGACAACGGCATCACATAGACCTCGTCCGGTCCTTCGTATTGCGCGGTGAACGCAAGCGTCGTGCCGTCGGGTGAAATGGCCGGCTGTCCTTCAGCGGCAGGGTGGGTCGTCAACCGGCTCGCCCGGCCGCCTTTTGTCGCGACTGTCCACAAGTCGCCTTCGGCAACGAAGACGATGGTGTTGCCGTGAATTGCCGGCTGCCGGTAGTAGCCCGGCTCGGCCCCGTAGACGTTTGACGCGGCAATAATCAGGCAGACGACGGCTGAAAGTGGCCGCATTGTTTTGCTCTCTTCAACTTGGTGGCAGCTTCTTCTTGACAGGCGGGAACAAAAAGTATACTTCGCGGGAGTTCCGATGTCAAAGAAGCCGCTTCTGAGACCGCCGCGCAGTCAGGGCCGTTCGCTGCCGCCGAAACAGGACCCAAATGCCCGGCACGATTCCGCCATTAGAAGTCAAGCTCCCCGCGCAGCACCGTCACGGCCCGTCCGCCGAGATAGGTCCGCTCGCCGGCTATTCGAACGCGAACGACGCCCCCGCGCGCGGATGCCTGATACGCGACGAGTTCGCTCTTGCCGAGTCTCGTTTGCCAGTAGGGACCCAAGCAGCAGTGGGCCGAACCGGTAACGGGGTCTTCGTCGATTCCGGCGCGAGGAGCAAAGAAACGCGATACGAAATCGTACGGCGCCGCGGCAGATCGAGCGGTCACGATTACGCCTCGCGCGTCGATCGCGGCGAGGCGGGCGAAATCAGGGGCCAGTCGCCGCACCGTCTCATCGGCGTCGATTTCCACGAGCCAATCGAATTTGCTTCTTCCCGCGTATTTGGCCGCGACTCCCAAAGCTTGCAACAATCCATCCGGCGGCGAAGCTTCACTTGGCGGCGTCGTGGGAAAATCGAGTTCGATCATGCCGTCCTTGTTGCCAGCCCTCAGCAGACCGCTCCGCGTGTGAAAACTGATTGTCGCGGCCGAAGTCACACTTCCGCAAGTCCACAACACGTGGGCGGAAGCAAGCGTCGCATGGCCGCAAAGATCGACCTCCACTTTGGGCGTGAACCAGCGCAGGCGATATCCATTGTCCTCTTTGAGAAGAAACGCCGTTTCAGACAGGTTCATCTCGCCGGCCACGGCCTGCATCCACGCGTCTTCCTTGGCCTCGGGCAACAGGCAAACTGCCGCGGGATTACCGGCAAATGGACGGTCCGTAAAGGCGTCGACCTGATAAATCGAGATGGACATTGTCTTGTGCGACTCAGATTGGCCGCCGGCAGCATTGGGCCGCCTATGCGTCGATCGTCAGTCCGACGCCCGACGAAGCCGGGCTGGTTACCGAACTTGCCGCAATGGTGAACTCCGTGCCGGGACCGTTCGAGGTGCTCCAATTGAGATAGGCTGTCGTGGCCTGCGTGGCTACGGTCTGCACGACCGTGAAGGTGTGCTGGCCGTCGCCGATCGTCGTGACACCATCGGTGGTGAGCGTGATGGCGGTGGCGCTGGAGGTCACGGTGCCCGCGGCGATGGGAGTCGTGCCGCCGTCCATGTAGACCGCTACCGATGCGCCGGCGATGGCGTTCGTGATATTGAAGGATAGCGCCGTCGATGAAGAACTGTTGTTGTCGGTCGTGCTGCCGCTGAGGGTTTGGCCGCCGGCGGTTATCGAGCTGATGGTCGCCGCCGGCGGGGCCACAAAGACCGGCACGATCGCGCGATAGATCGGATCGACGCCCGAGCCGGAGTCCCATGCCGCGCCGGTGTCGGTGAAAGTGATGGTCTGGGACGCCGTCGCGGAAGTGGCCGCGTTGGAAAACGTCAGCGGCAAGGCGTCGGTGCTGTCGGGCACGTAGCTCACGGGCCCTTCGCTGGACGCAAAAGTAACGTCGAAGACGAAATTCGGCGCGGAGGCCGCCGCGTCAACTGTCACGGTTGCTCCGGTGAAGCCGGCGGCCACCAGCGCGCTTTGAATGTTGGCTGCCGTGGACGTCAGGTCCGCGCTGTCGAAGCTGATCGCCGCCGTCGTCGTCGATCCCACCTGCAATTGGTACGTCCCGTGTCCGGCCGTCGCTGGGCTGGTGGTCGCGACAGTCGTGTAGCCCAAGACTTCCAGCAACTGCACTCCGTAGAAGCCGGGAGCCGGCGTCACCGTGTAACTCGACCCGTTCTGGGAAAGCGAGATGTCGACATTGGGGTCCTGCGGCGGAAAATTCTGCGCCGTGCTCGTGTCGAGGAACGAGTCGTCTACCTCGGCGCCGGCAACGGCGGGTATGTCCAACAGCTCCTGCACGTTGACCGTGACCGCCGAACCGTCGGCCGATACGCCCACGGGCGTGAACGTCACCGGCGTGCCGGCGGCCGTAAAAATCTTGTCCGTGCCGTTGATCGGCTCGACCCAGGCATTGGGCGCGTCGTAGGCGCCCGCATTGCCGGTGATGTCGAACGTCAACGTCTGGGTGGTGGCCGACGCCGTTGCGGAATTGGAGAACGTCACCGGCATGTCTGCGGTCGTCGCCGTGATGGCCGGCTCGGTGCTGGCGAATGTCACGGTAAAGACCTGGCTGGTCGCGGTCGAATTCGCGACAGCCACCGTGGCCCCCGTGAAACCGGCTGTTCGCAGGGCGGCTTGCATGTTGGCGGCCGAGGTGTTCGGATTGCTGCTGTCGAAGGTAAACTCCGCGGTCGGGGGGGGGCTGCCGGTACCTATGGTCAACACGATCGGGCCCGCGGCGCCGATGTGGATCTGGAAGCTTTGCGTGGCGCCAAGGCCGTCGTTGATCGTAACCGTGTACGTGTCGCCGACGGCCGCTCCCGGCGCGGCCTGCAACTCCAGAACTCCGCCGGTCGTCTCCGTTACGACGCTCATCGAAAGGATTTCCGGCGGCGTCAGCGGCTCGCTGTCCTCGTTGTTACTGTTGGGGTTGGGCTCCACCGGCGTGCCGGCGATTTCCTCGCGCACATTGTCGCCGGAGATCAGCTTCCCGAAAATCGTGTAGCGGAAGTCCAAGAAGCCGTTGCTCATGTCATCCGGATTGGTGATGTAGAACTCCGTCGTGTTGCCGTCCTCGCCGTTGTTGGCCATCGACAGCAGGCCGCTGGACGTGAACCGCAAATTGGAGTTCAGTTCGACGGGAAACGTCGCCGCGGTTGCCGAGCCGCCTATGCCGCCCTGGTCTACGAATGAACTGATGATCCGGTAGAAGTCCGGCTCAGTGGCCTTAAAGGTCAACGTCTGCACGTCGGCCGCCGCGCTGGCCGAGTTGGAGAACGTGATCGGCAGCGGAGCGGTCGCCGCTGTATAGCTGACGGGCGACTCTTCGGTCGAGAAGGTGACGTTGAAGCTGAAATCCGGGTATGCCGCGCCGGGGGCGACGGTCACGGTCGCGGTGACGCCCGGCATCGCGGCGTCGAGCGCGCTTTGAATGTTTGCCGCCGTGGTAGCAAGGTTTGTGGCGTCGAACGTGATCGGCGCCGTGCTCGTGCTGCCCGCTTGGAGCGTGAACGTGCCGGTGAAGGCGTCGTAGTTGCTCAGGTTGTACGTGCCCGAATTCACGAGATTCACGAAATCCTGCACGGTGTTGGGCGTGAAGTTGTTGAACAGCTCGAAGTCCATCTCGCCCTCGTTGGTGACGATCTTCAGCACCTGGTTGGTTTGCGGCAGCAGCGTAGCCGTCAGATTGCTGCCCGTGGAATCGTCGCTGGCGGACGTGGTGATCGTGTAGTTCGGGGTTCCCGTGTTCGTGTCGTTGAAGCTGACCAACACGGGCGAGCCGGAAGCCACGTCGCTCGCCGGGGCGATCACCGTGAGGCCGTTGGCCGCCGCCACCGAGACGTAAACCGGGCCAAGGGTCACGGTATTGCCGACGGTGCTGTCCGTGACGGACGCCGTGAAGGAGGGCGACGTCCCCTCCTGATCCGTGGTGGGCGTCCAGGTGAACGTGTTGGTTGTCGAATCGAACGACATGCCCGCGGGCAGCGACGTTCCCGGCGTCACGGTCACAGTATCGCCGGCGGGCGCATTGGTGTCCACCGTGTAGGTGTAGACCTGGCCGACGGTGGCGGTCGTTGCCGGGGTCGAGGTAATTGCCAGTTGCGCCAGGGCCGCTGTGGCGGTGGCCGGCGCGCCGACGTTTCCGGTCGGGTCGGTCAGAATGACGCTTAACGTCAGCGTGCCGTTGGCAAGCGACGAGACGTCCACGCTGCTGATTTCCTGCGCGGTTGACGAGATGGTCCCACTGGCACTCAGGACCGTTCCGGACGCGCTGCCGGAGCTGCTGATCGTGTACCTGTAGGTGTCGCCGTTTTCGGCAGCGGTGCTGTTGATGGTAAAACTGACGCTCGTAGCCGCGGAATTGCCTATCGTCGCCGGCAACCCGCTGATCGTATAGCCGCTCGGCGCAACGGTCTCCAACTGCGCGGTTGCGGTGACCGGTTGGCCCACGTTGCCCACGCTGTGGGTCACCGTGACGCTGAAGGTCAGCGTGCCGTCGCTCAGGGACGAAAGGTCGATGCTGCCGCCCACGACCTGCGCGGCGGAGCTGATTGCGCCGCTGCCGGTGCTCGGCGTGCCGCCGCCGCTGCTGCTGATCTGGTACGTGTAGGTGTCGCCGGCCGTGCCGCCGTCGATAGTGAAGCCGCCGCTGCCGATTTGCGCGGCACCATAAGCCGTGCTGCTCGGCACGACGCTGTAGCCGCTCGGCGCCGTCTCATCCAGGACTGCCGTGGCCGTTACCGGGCCGCTGGTTGTGCCGTTATGAGTCACCTGCGCGCTGTAGGTGAGCGTGCCTGCGGGAAGCGAGGAGACATCGACCGTCACCTGCTGGGTTGACGTGGTCGAGGTCACCGTGCCGTTGCCGCTTACCGTGCCGGACCCGCCGCTGCTAGTCACGGTATAGGTGTAGGTATCGCCCTGGGCGACGCCGTGGATCGTGAAGCTGGCGTTCGTGTCGTTGCTGGGACCCAACAGGGCTTGGTCGGCGGAGGCCGATACGCCGGCGCTGACCGTCAGCGTGGCCGTGTTGCTTGTGGCAGAGCCGGCGCTGTTGGTGAAGACAGCCTCGTAGACGTAGCCGTTCATGGCGGCCGTTGCGCCGGTGATCGTCAGCGTGTCGGTGGTTGCGCCGCTGTAGACGCTGCCCGTCGCGTCGGCGAATCCGCTGCCCGTGTTCACCATCCACTGCACCGTAGGAGTCGGACTGCCGGTCGCCGCCGCGGTAAAGACGGCGTTGCTGCCCGCCTGAGTTGACGTGGAGGAGGGCTGCGTGGTCACTGTCGGCGCGAGGTTGACTGTCAAGGTCGCGGGGGCACTGGTGAGCGTGCCCGGGGCGGAGTTGGTGAACACGGCCTCGTATTGATATCCATTGAGGATCGAGGTAGCGTCGGTAATCGTCAGCGTGGTGGTAGTCGCGCCGCTGTATAGGCTGCCGTTGGCCACCAGCGTGAAGCCGTTGCCGTTATTTACTTCCCATTGCACAGTATCGCTGCTCTTGGAGCTGGCTGCGGTGAAGCTGGCGTTCTGGCCGGCGTTGATCGTCTGGCTCGCGGGCTGCGTGGTGACCGAATCGACCGTCAGCGCAACGGCGCTGCTCGTGGCCGAGCCCGCGCTGTTGGTGAAGACGGCCTCGTAGGTGTAGCCGTTCATGGCGGCGGTTGCGCCGGTAATTGTCAGCGTGCCGGTCGTGGCGCCGCTGTAGACGCTGCCCGTTACGTCTGTGAATCCGCTGCCCGTGTTCACCATCCACTGCACTGTGGGCGTGGGTGTGCCGCTGGCCGCGGCTGTGAAGGTGGCGTTCTGGCCTGAGTTGACCGACGCCGCGGCTGGCTGCGTCGTCACGGCCGGCGCTCCGTTCACCGCGTTGACCGTCAACGTCGCGGGGTTGCTGTCGAACGAGCCGGCGCCGTTGCCGAACACGGCGTCGTATTCGTCGCCGTTTTGGGCGGTGCCGGCCGTGAAAGTGTAAGTTAGCGAAGTCGCGCCGGTAATTGCAGTAAACGTCGCGCCGCCATCGGTGCTCACTTTCCACTGCACCGTGTCTGCGCCGCCGGGGTTTGAACTGGCGGTCGTGAAAGTGACGCTTTGGCCTGCCGTGACCGTCTGGCTGGCGGGCTGCGTCGTCACGGAATCGACGGTCAACGTCGCGGCGTTGGTCGTGACCGAGCCTGAGCTGTTGGTGAAGACGGCCTCATACGTGTAGCCATTCATGGCGGCGGTTGCGCCGGTGATCGTGAGCGTGCCGGTTGTAGCGCCGCTGTACTCGCTGCCGCTCACGTTGTTGAATCCACTGCCCGTGTTCACTTCCCACTGCACCGTTGGCATCGGGCTACCACTGGCGGCGGCGGTGAAGGTAGCATTGCCGCCCGCCTCAGCCAAGGTTGCCGACGGCTGCGTCGTCACTGTGGGCACCGCGTTTGCCGCCACCGTGAGTGTCGCCGGATTGCTGTCAAAGCTGCCGGCGCTGTTGGTGAAGACGGCCTCGTATTCGTCGCCGTTTTGCGAGGCGGTGGCCGTGAATGTGTACGTGAGCGAAGTCGCGCCGGTAATGGGGGTGAACGACGTTCCGCCGTCAGTGCTTACCTGCCACTGCACCGTGTCCGCGCCGCCGGGGTTGGAGCTGGCGGTGCTGAAGGTGACGCTCTGGCCCGCGTTGACCGTCTGGCTGGCGGGCTGGGTCGTTACGGAATCGACCTTCAGCGTTGCCGGGCTGCCCGCAAACGTGCCCTCGCTGTTGCTGAACACTGGCCGGTATTCGTCGCCGTTCTGCGAAGCCGTCGCCGTGAAGTTGTACGTGAGCGAGGTCGCACCGGAAATGGCGGTGAACGTTGATCCGCCGTCCGTACTCACCTGCCACTGCACGGTGTCCGCGCTGCCGGGGTTCAAGCTGGCAGTGGTGAACGTCACGCTCTGGCCGGAATTGACCGTCTGGCTGGCCGGTTGGGTCGTTACGGAATCGACCGTCAACGTCGCCGCCGAAGTGGCTACGGTGCCCGCGCTGTTGGTGAAGACCGCTTTGTACTCGTTGCCGGTTTGCGATGCCGTGGCGGTAAACGTGTATGTGGTCGAGGTTGCGCCGGAGATTTCGGTGAACGTCGTTCCGCCGTCGGTGCTCACCTCCCACTGCACGGTGGGAGTGGGCGTGCCGCTGGCTGCCGCGGTGAAGGTCGCCGTCCCGACCGCGTCCACGGTGGCCGACGTAGGATTGGTGGTCACGGTCGGGGCGGTGGTGGTCTGGCTGCCGGGCTGGATCTCGATAGTCGATTTGTAGACGGTGCTTTCCATCGTGCCGTCGCTTGCCATGATGGATACCGTCGGATTGACGGAGCCAGGCGTCGTCGCCGTCGTGCTGTAGGTTATCAATTGCAGCGCCGTTTGATAGGTTGCGGCGTCGGCCAGCCCGGAAATGGTCAATGTGTCGCCCGAGAAATCCTGGCTCAAGTCGCTGCCGCTGGGAACGGTGGCCGAGAGCTTGTCGCCGCTGCCGACGGGGTTCTCGATGGTGGCGGTCGCCCAGAGCAAATCGCCACTTTCCGCCGAATTGACCGTGGCATTGGGCGCGACATCGACCGCTGTCCCGCCGAGTGTGTAGCTCGTGGAAAACGTCGTGCCGCCCGAGCTGCTGGCGCCACCGGTCTTAATAGTGGGCGCAGTCAGCACGGCCTTCGACAAGTAGTTAGCCAGCGTGCCTGTGGTCGACAGGTTGATTCGCGCCGAAATGTACGTCGGATTCGCCCCCAGGACGGCAAAGTTGTAATCGGTGGCTGCTTGCCCGGCGGCGAGGCTCAGTTGGATGTCGTTCGTGCCGTCGGTGCCCCCCGCCGAGCCGGGCGAGACCGCGCCCACCACCAGCCGAGAGGAAGGCGAAATCTGGACTTCGTAAGTCGCGGTGGAAGTGTTCGACAAGTTGGAAAACCTGTACGAACCGTCAGCGGCCGTCGTCGTGATGCCGCCGGGCGATACCAGGGTCGTGTTTCCCGAACTGCCAACGCTCAGCAATTCCACGGTCATGCCGGCAATGCCTTGGTCGCCGCTGGCGTACTGGCCGGTGTTGGCCGGATCGAGATAGACGAATCCGGAGATGCCGCCGGTGGCAGCCAGCAGCCGCCGGGTCTCCAGCGGCTCGATGGCGATTTGGCGCTTCAGGCTCCTGCCGAGCCGCATTCTGCCGGTCGCGCGGAACTCCGGTATCAGTTTCCCCAACAGCTTTCGAAGAGCTCTTATCATGTCCAATTCGTGTGCAGCAAGACTCGTTGCCCAGTTACGTTAGACTTTATTGTACCACGAAGAGCAAAAGCAGCCAAAAAAGGGCCTCGACGGTATGCGAGAAATGCGCTAAAGATTGCACGCGGCAATACTTGGACGTACCATGTACGAGGCTCGATTCTTGGCGAACCCGTTGCGTTCTTTGACGGTCAAAACGAATGAACGATCCCTGGCTGGTCTGGCAATTAGCAGATGCGGCATTTCCGGCAGGCGGCTTGGCGCATTCGGCCGGCATCGAAGCCGCGGCCAAGTGGGGCGAGCTGCGCGATGCCGAACGTTTGGAAATCTTCCTGCGCGACAGTCTGACGCAAACTGCGCACGCGCAGATTCCGCTGCTGCGGGCCGCTTATGACGATGCAACCCGGTGCCCCGCGATCGACGTCTATTGCAACGCCTTTCTGAGCAACCACGTGGCGAACCGCGCAAGCCGCGCCAGGGAAAGGCCTTTTTGGTGTCCGCCGAGGCCGCGTTTGCGCTGCCGGTGTGCGAGCAGTTGCGGGAACAGATTCGGGCCGAAAAAATGCACGGTCATCTTGCCGTCGTGTTTGGCGCCGTCGCGGCAGCGCTGGAAATCAACGCCGGCCAGGCGACGCGCTTGTTCCTCTACATCGCTTTGAGGGGAATGCTTTCCAGCGGAGTTCGCCTGAATCTCGTCGGCCCGCTTCAGGCTCAGGCGATGCAGTATCGGCTGGGCCCCTTCGCCGAAGAGCTTGCTGGGAAAACGGAGACATCTCTGATTTGCCGGAACGGCCCGGAGGCGGGCACCGACGCGCAGCGTTGGTCGTCGCACGAATCAGAGATACCCCCGTTTTCACATCGGCCCGCATTGACGGCCCCCTTGATTGAATTATTTCAGGCGACCCAAGATCGCCTCTATTCGCGGCTCTTTCAAAGTTGAACTTCATCCGTCATCCTTCGTCCCTTATCCTTCATCTCTCCTCAGGCTACAATCGGCTTCAGCCCCGTATCGTATTATGGTCCAACGCAAGCAACAAGCAATGTCCTCCCACTTTCACACCGCCTCGGAACGCGCGCACGCGCACCACGACCACGATCATCAGCACGGCCACTCGCATGAGGAGCTCGACAACCCTGGCCAGTTTTCCGATCGGCCCAGGCCGCTTGTCGGGCGGGATTTCGCGCGGCGGGCGTTCACCGTCGGCATCGGCGGTCCCGTGGGGAGCGGCAAAACGGCATTGGTTCTGGCGCTGTGCCGCAAGCTGCGCGACGTGCATTCCCTGGCCGCCGTGACCAACGACATCTTCACACGCGAAGACGCCGAATTCCTAGTCCGCAACCAGGCGCTGCCTACCGAGCGAATCGCCGCGGTAGAAACGGGCGGATGTCCGCACGCCGCCATTCGCGAAGACATCTCGGCCAACCTCGTCGCCTTGGAGGAGCTCAACTCGCGGTTCCAGCCGGAGTTGCTGCTGCTGGAGTCTGGCGGCGACAACCTGGCGGCCGATTTCAGCCGCGAGTTGGCCGATTACACGATCTACGTAATCGACGTGGCCGGCGGCGACAAAATCCCGCGCAAAGGCGGACCGGGCATTACGCAGTCCGACCTGCTGGTGATCAACAAAACGGACCTCGCGCCGGCCGTCGGCGCCGATTTGGACGTGATGGCCCGCGACAGCCGGAGGATGCGCGGCGACGGCCCGTTTATCTTCGCGCAAGTCAAGCACGGCGAGGGAGTTGAGGCGATCGCCGAACACGTCGTGCAGGCGTGGCAAGCCGCCGCTCAAAACAGGAAATCGCGCTGGGCCAGCGGAAGTCTTTCCGCCGGGCGCAGGTCAAATGCACGCCGTCGGCCGTGACGTAGTAGGTCTCGGGATCGACCGTGATCGTCGGGCACGCTTCGTTGAATTTCATGTCGCGCTTGCCGATGCCGCGGCAGTGGCGCACGGCCTCGACGCGCTTCCGCAGGCCGTAGCTCGGCAAGATGCCGGATTCGAGACAAGCCCGGCTCACGAAGGCCAAAGCGATCGACCCGGTCGCGCAGCCGAACGCGCCGAACATAGGCCGCATGAGCACGGGCTGGGGCGTCGGGATCGAAGCGTTGGGGTCGCCCATCTGCGACCAGGCGATAATCCCACCCTTGAGCACCAGCTCCGGTTTCGCGCCGAACATGGCCGGCTTCCAGAGCACAAGGTCCGCAAGCTTGCCGACTTGCACGGAGCCGATCGCATGCGACATGCCGTGCGCGATGGCCGGATTGATCGTGTATTTCGAGACGAAGCGCTTAATTCGGAGATTGTCGTTTTCGCCGCGCTCGCCGGGAAGCGGCCCGCGCTGGCGGCGCATCTTGTCGGCCGTCTGCCACGTGCGCGTGATGACCTCGCCGATGCGGCCCATAGCTTGCGAGTCGGAGCCCATAATGCTGATCGCGCCCAGGTCGTGCAGAATGTCTTCGGCCGCGATCGTTTCCCCGCGGATGCGGCTTTCGGCAAACGCCACGTCCTCGGGCAAGTTCTTGTCGAGGTGGTGGCAGACCATGAGCATGTCCAAGTGCTCGTCGAGCGTGTTCACCGTGAAGGGCCGCGTGGGATTGGTCGAGCTGGGCAGGACGTTCGCCTCGCCGCAGACGCGGAGAATGTCCGGCGCGTGGCCGCCGCCCGCGCCCTCGGAATGGTAGGTGTGGATCGTCCGCCCCTTGAAGGCGGCAATCGATGCCTCGACAAACCCCGACTCGTTGAGCGTGTCGGTGTGGATAGCCACCTGCACATCAAAGTCTTCGGCCACGCCGAGGCAGCAGTCGATGGCCGCGGGCGTGGTGCCCCAGTCCTCGTGCAGCTTGAAGCCGATCGCGCCGCCCAAGAGTTGTTCGGGCAATCCTTCCGGCTTGGAGGCGTTGCCTTTGCCGAGAAATCCGAAGTTCATCGGCAGGCCGTCGGTTGCTTGGAGCATCATCCGCAGATGATGGGCGCCGGGCGAGCAAGTCGTGGCGCACGTGCCGGTTGCCGGCCCCGTGCCGCCGCCGACCATCGTCGTCAGGCCGCTGGCCAGGGCGTCGAAGGCCTGTTGCGGGCAGATGAAGTGGACGTGGGTATCAATTCCGCCCGCGGTCAGGATCAACCCTTCGGCGGAGATGGCTTCGGTGGTGGGGCCGACGATCATGCGCGGGTCGACGCCTTGCATGACGTCTGGATTGCCGGCCTTGCCGATGCCGGCTATCTGGCCGTTCTTGATGCCGATGTCCGCCTTGAAGATGCCGGTGTAATCGACGACCAAGGCGTTGGTTATCACGCAATCCAGCGCCTCGGCCTGGCCCACGCCGGCAGCCTGGCCCATGCCGTCGCGGAGCACCTTGCCGCCGCCGAATTTGCATTCGTCGCCATAGACGGCGAAATCCCGCTCGACCTCCAGCCACAATTCCGTATCGCCCAGGCGGACGCGGTCGCCGGTCGTCGGCCCGTAGATTTCGGCGTAATGCGCGCGCTTGATTTTGGTGGCCATGACTTAAGACCTTTCGTCGGCAAACTGTTCGTCGGCGACGTGCTTCATCGCGCGGTGCTTGCCTTCGTCGCTCACCGGGCCGTCGGCCAGGTTGTTGCCGCCGCGAATCACGCGCCGGCCTGCGATGTCGACCAGCGAGACCGTCTTTGTGTCGCCCGGCTCGAAACGCACGGCCGCGCCCGCGGGAATGTCCAACCGCTTGCCGTAGGCCCTAGCCCGGTCGAACTTCAGTTGGCTGTTGGTTTCGATGAAATGGTAATGGCTGCCGACCTGAACGGGCCGATCGCCGAGATTGGTCACTTCCAGGGAAATCGCCTCGCGGCCCGCATTCAGTTCCAACTCGCCGGCGGCCGGTACGCACTGGCCAGCTTCGATCTTGTCGCTGTCCGCCTCGGCGAAGCGGGCAATGTCCGGTATGGGCAAAAAGCTGCCATACAAAGCCAACGAAAGATCTCCGTTCTCGGCGGCAACGGGGTGATGCACGGTAACCAATTTGGTTCCGTCGGGAAACGTTCCTTCCACTTGCACCTCGGCGATCATTTCGGGCACGCCGGCCATCACCTGGCGGCGGCCGAGAAACCGCCGTCCCAGGTCCATCAACTCTGCTACCGAGCGGCCGTCGCGAATGAATTCCAACAGTTGGGCGGCGATCAAGGCCACGCTTTCCGGGTAGTTCAGCCGCAACCCCCGCGCCAGGCGCTTCTGGGCCACACAGCCCGCCCCGTGCAAAAGAAGCTTATCCAGTTCTCGCGGCGATAGATGCATTCCAGTTCTCCTTCAATCACCACTTTCTTACCCATGGACCTTCGCCCAAAAACTCGTCCAGAAAGGCTAGCGCTTGGACCAAATATCGGGAAACCAGTTCCGTCGTTTCGCCGATGACCCGCACGATCGCTCCCTGCCGAAGCGGGCTGGCGACGTCCACCAGCTCGGGCCGCCGTTGGACAGGCTTTGCTCCAACGCGGCCGAGCAGATCCGCGGCGGCCCCCGCGAGTTGTTCGCCTATTAGAATCATTGTTGCCAGGCAATGGAAGCGCCCTAGGCGAAAAGGCGATTCCAGCGGCCCGTCGGCGGGATCCAACAGCAAAGCGTCGGACAGGACTAACTCGCCGTCGCGGAAGATATCGAGCCTGCTGCGGTAGTGCGACATGGCCCAGCGTTCGCCGCGAGCTCGGCGCCCGCTGGTGAGCCAATCGACCAGCACCAGGCATCCGTTGCCGTGCAGGTGGACGCTCTGTGATTGTTCGTAGCGGGCCTGCGAAAAACAACTCAGCGGATCGGTGCGCAACACCAGCAGCCCGCCATCTTCAACGCTCGCCCGTAGCCTGTGCCGGCAAGAGACCTGCGCCGGGCAGCGAAAGACTTTGCTGGAGGCTTGCGTGGCGAGGACGCCGCGTGCTCCGCGCCGAACGCGCAGACTCACGTCGATGTCGTCGCCCGCAACCAGTCCGCCGCCATACGTGCCGGCGTACACCCAAGCGGACGGGACGCGCCGCCGCGGAACCAAAAACCGCAAGGGATTCGCAGCGAAGGCCCGTGTGACCTCCGTTCTTCCGGCAACGAGCGCCAATTCCAGGATTCCCTTTCCCGCGTGCCTTATTCCCGGCGGCGGCTCGAAAGTCTCCTCCACTTCATCGGGTATGAATTCAAACAAGGTCAGCTCCGCCATCTGGCTGGCACGCACCGCCGTATCCAGCTTTAGTGGGTCACGCTGCTTGCAATCGCCTCTTGGCGCTTCTTGAATTCGGAATCAAGCTCTTCGCACTCCCGCGCTAGCCTCGCGCCTTGCGCCATCGCCTCATCGGCCAACGATCGCATTTTCGGCGAACAGCGATCGGCCGAAAAGCCGGCCCAACGCGGCGCAAGTTCCTTCCGCGATCCCAGTGGGGACGCAAATCGGTGCGAGGTCTCCCGGCAACAAGGGATGTGCGATAACCCCACAAACGACGTAGCAGATTTACTAACGGGCGGATGAACTCGTTGGAGTTCTTAAGACTGTCAGGAACCTCGTCCGCGAACGCAAAGCCGCCAGACATGCTGTCGAAGAAGCTGCTGGCGCCTTCTCTTTCTCGCGCACTGTCAAACTGTTCCCAAAAGAAGCGAAAGGAATCGGAGTCCTCGAGCGTTGCAAAATCATGCACGATGTCGGCTCCGCAAATCATTCAAATGTCGGAATCGAACTCTAATCGAGTCTAAAACTGTCTGGACCGATTTGCGTAACCGTGCCTCCGAGATGCGTCCCGCCAGTTTCCGCGAGTCGTCGGAACAGCCTCAAAAGGCCCTCGTCCGCCACCGTGTCCGTAAAGACCGTCGCGCTTTTTGCACCGGCGCTGGCCGCCGAGTCAAACACTTTCACAACATCGTTCGCCGTGTCGATGCCGTGAAAGGTAATCGCCGCGCTGCCGCCAGTTATCACAATTGTAGCTCCGTTGATTCCCTTTCCAGGCAAGGAAACTCTAATGATCCTCAAACCCGAACCCTCGACCATTCCAACGGCACCATGCTGCAGTTCGATGTGCCCGACAGATCATGGAACCGAAGTAACGGAACGGGCCGTTGCACCATCTCAACAGGGTATCACCCCCGCGGCGACCATGCAAGCCCTCAGCGGTGGAATTCGTGGTGCCTTCCCTTGTCCCGATGCGAACTTTGGCCCGCTTGATTGGGACTGCTTTCTGAAATGGGAGGCGACTCGACGCGGGGGTGGCCGGAGGCAACCGTACAACATAGAATCAATCGACGCTTGACCCCAAACCACACTGTGGGAGCAGGAAAATGCGAAGTCGTTTTGTAACTATGTTTTTTGCGAGCTTGTTTGCGATCGCCTGGTCTGCGGCCTGGGCAGACTCGCCGGCGAACGTCGGCGCCGACGAAGCGCTGCAGCGCCTGAAGGAAGGCAACGAGCGTTTCGCCGCGGACAAGGCCACTCACGAGCGCCAGCAGGGCCACCGGCGGGCCGAAGTGTCGAAGGGACAGAAGCCGTTCGCCATTATCGTCTGCTGCTCAGACTCGCGCGTGCCGCCCGAAATCGTATTCGACCAAGGGCTAGGCGATGTTTTTGTCCTTCGCACTGCTGGAAATGTGGTCGACGACGTAGGCGCCGGCAGCATCGAATACGCAGTCGAGCATTTTGGAACGCAACTCGTTGTCGTGCTCGGCCACTCGCAGTGCGGCGCCGTAAGTGCCGCCCTGTCCGGCGGCGAGGCGCCGGGCAACGTCCGCGCCGTGGTCGACGCGATCAAGCCGGCCGTGGAAAAAGTCAAGGGCGATCCGGGAGATCGGTTGGAGAATGCCGTGAAGTCCAATGTGCGCGAGACCGTCAAGTGGTTGCAACGCTCCGACCCGGAACTGACCGAGCGAGTCAAGGCCGGAAAGCTCAAGATCGTCGGCGCCTGCTACGACTTGGAAAGCGGCCGCGTGTCGCCTGTCGAGTGAGGCGGCTGGGTTGTTCGTTGCGGCGTTTGGCCAATCGCCTGGCGGACTTCCGTCAGGGTTTGTTGCCGAATCAGACGCTCAAATGCTGATGCGCCGCCTCGGTCAATTCGCCGATGCCGCCTTCAGCGACGATCCGGCCGCGGTTCATGATGTAGAACTGGTGGCCGAATTCCTTAACGAAGTCGAGGTACTGTTCGACCAGGACCACGGTCATTTTCAGGTCGTTCACGAGATGGCGCAAGACGTGCCCGATCTGCGTAATGATGTTTGGCTGAATCCCCTCGGTCGGTTCGTCCAGCAACAATACCTTGGGCCGGGAAACCATCGCGCGGGCGATTGCCAATTGCTGCTGCTGGCCGCCGGAGAGGTCGCCCCCTAGCCGCTTGGACATTGTTTTGACAATCGGGAAGAGCTCGTAAACGCTTTCCGGGACTGATTTGACGCGGCCGCCCGCGGCGGACAGCCCCACGTCCAGGTTCTCGGCCACCGTCAGCTTGGGAAAGATCTGACGACCCTGGGGAACAAGAGCCAGGCCGGCGCGGGCGCTGATAGGGCGGCAGGCGCGTAAGCTCCTGGCTGTCGCAGTGTACCGACCCGCTGGACAAGTCCAGCAGACCCATGATGTTCTTCATGAGCGTCGTCTTGCCGACGCCGTTGCGCCCCATGACGCAGGTGACCTTGCCGGTTTGCATGGTCATGTTAATCTCGCGCAACGCTCGCACGGAGCCGTAGGAGAAGGAAAGGTTGTTTACGGTCAACATAGCGCAACTCTAGCGGCCCAGATAGGCTTCGATGACTTCGGGGTTTTTTTGGACCTGTTCCAGCGTTCCGTCGGCCATCACCTGGCCTTCATTCAGCACGGTCACGCGGGAGCCGAGCAGGCGAACGAACTCCATGTCGTGCTCGATGACGATGATGCTGTGCTCGTCCTGCAATTCCAGGAGCAGTTCCGCGGTTAGTACGGTTTCCTCGTCGGTCAGCCCGGCGGCCGGTTCGTCCACCAGCAGCAGCATCGGCGAGGCCAGGATCAACATGCTGATTTCCAGCCATTGCCGCTGGCCGTGACTGAGGTATTGCACCTTCGTGCGGGCGTGATCGGTCAGGCGAACCCGGCGGAGGATTGAGAAGATGCGTTCACTCTCCTTTGCGGTCGCCGAGCGGACGAAGCAGCGATGCAGCGCTTGCCGGCCCGGCAGGGCCAGCTCCATGTTTTCGTAGACCGTTAGGCTGTTGAACACGGTCGGCGTCTGGAACTTGCGTCCCACGCCGCGGCGGGCGATTTCCGCGTCCGACATTCCCGTGATATTGGTGTTCGCAAAGGTTACCGTGCCGGTGGACGGCCGTGTTTTTCCGCTGATCACGTCGCAGAGCGTCGTCTTGCCGGCGCCGTTGGGACCGATGATCACGCGCAGCTCGAAGGGGTCCAACTGGAACGCGTCAATGTCCAGCGCCTTGAAACCGTCGAAGAGGACTTTCGTGCTATTCACTTTCAACAGTGGGCCTTCGGGCGCGGCGGTCTCGCGGGGCCGCTTGAGCGAGGCGATGCGGTTGAGCCGATGTTGCATGTCGGCGGCGTCGGGTGGCCGCGGCCCTTTGGACGCGCCGTATGACGTCGCCGTGGCACCCTTTTCCGCAGCGTGGGGAGCATCCGTTCTTCCGGAGGTTTCCGGCACAATCCATCGCCGAAATTGCTGCCGAAAGCGGTCGACGCGCAGCGGGCTGATGAACAGCCAATACAAGTAGCCGCCCGTCAGCGCCCAAATGGCCCAATGCCCGTAGTACAGTACCGAGTAAGCGTGAGCGCCAGGTCCCACTACGGACGGGAAATGCGCGGCGGCGAAGTTCGCCAACTTCCAGACCGGCGGCGCGGCGAAGAGCCAGGCGAGGAAAACGCCGCCGCGGAGGTTGATCATTCCGTCTTCGAAGAAGATCGCCGCGCCGATGTACAGGCAGCCGAGAACGTACGGCCAGAAATCGGGGGCCAGCGACGTGAGCAGGTCGTACACCAGATTGACCAGCAGAGCTCCGAACACGGCCCCCTTGAGGCGCCCCCGCCCGCCGACCGCCACCCATACCACGACGAAGTTGGAGTAGTCGTTGGTCATGTATTGGGGGGTAAAGGGGAAAGATTGCGTCGCGTAGAGCATCCCTCCGAGGCCGGCGATCATGGCCGAAAGAACAAATACGAAGACCTTGAAATGGTGCGGCTTGTAGCCGGAAAAACGCAGCCGCGACTCGTTGTCGCGGATGGCAACAAGCACTCGGCCCAGACGCGATTGGGTAATCCAGTAGCAGAGCACGTAGACAAGCCCCAAGGCCAGAATCGAGATGACGAACATCCCCACCTTCACGTTCTTCTCCCTAAGGTCGAAGCCGGCCAGCTTTTCGAAGTTCGTTAGCCCGTTCGTGCCGCAGAGGAGCATGTTGTTCATGCAGAAAACGAGCCAAGCGGCCTTCGTAACCGCGATGGTGAGAATGGAAAAGTAGACGCCGCGGACGCGGCTGCCGAAGACGAACCAGCCCACGATAAAGGCCAGAGCGCCGGGGATTATAAACCCCAAGGGAATCGCCGCCCAAAGATAGTTAAACGGCTTCCAGAACCAGGGGAGCGTCATTCCACTCACTTTCGACGACACAACGTACAGACATCGCGGAATCGTGCCCTCCGCATCCAACGGGCCGTGCATCGCCAGATACATGCCCATGGCATATCCGCCGAGCGCGAAGAAAAGCGACTGGCACAGGCACAGGATACCGGTATAGCCCCACAGCAAATCAAGACTGAGTGCGACAATGGCGAAGCACACAAAACGGCCCAATGTGCTGACTCGGTCAACCTGGAAGTGTCCCGTTTTCCAGTAGTCCTGAAAGAAAGGGACGCTCAGCAGCAGCGCCAGGAAGATCAGCGAACCAACGCCGACTCTCGCCGCCGACGGCGGCGCGCGGCCTGCGTCCGCCGAGTTCCGTTCGGCCTTGGCTGGCGGTGAAGCGGGTCGAACAGCCTGATCGACGTCAGACATCGGCGCTTCTCCCCTTCGGCGGGAACAATCCGGCGGGCCGGCGCTGCAGGAAAATCACGATGGCGACGAGGACCAGGACCTGCCCCCAAACGGCACCGGTCCAAGGCTCCAGCACTTTGTCGAGCACCCCCAGGCCGAAACCGGCATAGACCGTTCCAGCCAACTCTCCAACGCCCCCGGTCACCACCACGAGGAACGACTCGACAATGTAGTTTTGCCCCATGCCGGGCGACACGCCTCCGATCACGGTCATGCCGTAGCCCGCGACGCCGGCAAGGCCCGAGCCCAGAGCAAACGTGCAGCCGTCGACCCAGCGCGTATTGACGCCCAGGGCAGAGGCCATTTCGCGGTTTTGCGTCGTCGCCCGCATCCGCAGGCCGAGCTTCGTATAGTTCTTGACGAGATAGAACATGAACACACTGAACGCGCACAGCAGAATCACGAAAGCCCGCGTATAGGGCACCTCCATGTCGGGCATGAGCTCGAAGTCGCCGTTCAACCAGGCGGGCTGGGTGACGTGAATGTTTTCGCCAAAAATGTTCTGTACACTCTTGATCAGGATCCAACTCACGCCGAAGGTGGCCAGGAGCGTCTCCAGCGGGCGACCGTAGAGGTGCCGCACTACGAGCCATTCGATCAAGAATCCGCACAAGCCCGCCACGACGAACGCGGCGGGCAGCGCGGCCGCGTAGTACCAGTTGAAATACAACTCCGGAAAGCACCGCTCGAACAGCTTCTCCATGCTATAGGTCGTAAACGCTCCGACCATCATCAACTCGCCGTGGGCCATGTTGATCACGCCCATCGTGCCGAACGTGATAGCAAGGCCTAGCGCCATCAGCACCAGGATCGAGCCGGTGGATAGCCCGTTCTTCACGCAGTCAAAAATGCCGACAAGGCTCTCGTAACGGTTTATCTGCCGGAGCGCCTGGCGATAGACGTCGCGAGCGTCCGTATCGACAGGCTTGCCTTCGGCGGCGTCCTTGTCCATTCGCGCAAGTTGGTCGGCAATGGCGGGCCGGGCCCGCAGGCTTTGCAGCGAGCCAAGCTCGCGCGCCGCCTCGACTCGATCGACCGCCTCGCCGGGCGGAAAGGTCCCCTTCAGCCGCACTAGCGCAATGCTCTCACGGGCGGCCCGGTGGATTTTTGCCGACTGATCCGTTTTGAGAATTTCCTCCAATGCCGGCACCAGCATGTCAACCAGGGCCGGCGTCAACTCGTCTTCGCGGCGATCGCCCGCGTGACGGACAGCCTCATATCTTTGTTGGAAATCAGGGGAAAAGAGCTCCATCGTCTGCGCAGCGGCCTTGACGGCGTCCTGGTCATCGTGCGGAATGTCGAGGCTGTCGGCGTCGTCTTCCGGCACCATCACCGGCTTGCCGTCCTTGATGAGCGGTTGAAGCGTGAGCGGGTCGAAATAGGCGACCTTCTTGCCGCCGGCGGTCCGTACGTTTTCGCCAAGGGCGACCTGCTTGTCCCAAATATAGAGGCTCTTGGCGCTCCCTGGACGGCAGTAGTTCAAGATGTCCGCGACGCGGAGGTCGTGCGTTTGCACCAGCGCGCGGATGGCCTTCAGGCGGACGGCGCGATCCTTGCTGGCAAGCTGCGGCAGCGTGCGGCGAATTTCGTCGTCGGCGGCGGGATTGGTGGCGGCCGGCCGCGCCGCCGTGCGAGTCGGCGGCTGCCCGGTGCTCTTGGTCTCATGCGGACTCGTCGCTGGAGCGCCACCGGCAAGCAATGCCAGAGAAAGAACGCATGCCAACAAGCCGAGCGAGCGCTTTGGGCCCATGACGAACGCCATCGATGTTGTCAGGTTTTCCTATGATAGACGATGCCAAGCGTGGAGACGAATCCACGCTTGGCAACTCGCCGATTTCCGTCTCGATCGCCGAGCGGGCGAAGGCGAAAGCCGCCCGCCGGCGATAGTTTTGCATGCTTCCATTGCAGGCAACGGCTACTTCTTCGGACCTCCCGTCGGGGCCGGGACGTTTCCATCGGGATGCAGGTACTTGCTGTACGAGTCCGGGGCCACGAGACCATCGGAGCTGTTGATGATCTTGAATTGCCCGTTCTTCTTGATTTCACCGATGAACACCGGCTTCCAGGTGTGCTGGTTCTTGGGGTCCATCTTCTTCTTGCCTCCCGGAGCGTCGAATTCCAGTCCGTAAACCTTTTCGCGGACCTTGTCGAC
The DNA here is from genome assembly GCA_963780045.1 of uncultured Planctomycetia bacterium. Lineage (GTDB taxonomy): Bacteria > Planctomycetota > Planctomycetia > Pirellulales > Thermoguttaceae > JANXQG01. The sequence goes on from CAVZZZ010000001.1 coordinate 2,634,217, forward strand.
GTCGAAGCTACCGGCCTTTTCAGCCGCCGCCTTCCAGACATAAACGCCGAAGTAGGCCGCTTCGATCGGGTCGTCGGTGACGCGATCGGCGCCGCCGGGCAGGTTGTGCGCCACGCAATAGTCCTTGAACGCCTTCACGAACTTCTTGTTCTCCGGCGTGTCGATCGACTGGAAGTAGTTCCAGCACGCTAGGTGGCCCACCAGCGGCGGCACGTCCATCGCCCGCAACTCATCCTCGGCCACCGAGAACGCCATGATCGGGCAATCATCGGCCTTCAGGCCTTGGTTGGCGAACTCCTTATAGAAGGGCACGTTACTGTCGCCGTTGATCGTCGACATCACGCACGCCTTGACGCCCGTGGAAAACGCCTTCAACTTGCCGACGATCGTTTGATAGTCCTGGTGATGGAACGGAGTGTATTCTTCGGCGATGTCCGATTCCGGCACGCCCTTGGCAAGCAGATACGCCTTCAGCACCTTGTTTGCCGTCCGCGGGAAAACGTAGTCCGTTCCCAACAGGTAGAACTTCTTGTACCCCTGCTTCATCATGTATTCGGCCGCCGGAATCAACTGCTGGTTCGGCGCCGCGCCGGTGTAGAAGACGTTCAGCGACTGCTCCTCGCCTTCGTACTGCACGGGATAGAAGAGCAACTGGTTGTATTCCTCGAAGACCGGCAGGCAGGACTTTCGGCTGACCGAGGTCCAGCAGCCGAACGTGACGGCCACGTGCTCCTGGTTGATCAGGTACTTGGCCTTTTCGGCGAACATCGGCCAATCGCTGGCCGGGTCTACCGCCACCGGCTCGATCTTCTTGCCGAGCACTCCGCCGGCCGCGTTGATTTCTTCGACTGCCATCAAAACGGCGTCGCGGAGCGAAACCTCCGAAATGGCCATTGTGCCGGTGAGCGAGTGCAGGATTCCGATCTTCACCGTCCCTTGGGCCGCGGCAGTCCCGGCCGACAGGCCGCAGAACGCCAAGCCGAACACCGCCAAAACCAAGCAATGCATTACATGCTTCATTTCAAGCCTCCCATTCTTGCGCGGCGGCAACGGCCGCGCTGGATCCAATAGGTTACGAATGCCTAAAAACAGCGGGCATTTTTCGCTGTAACGCCGTAGTTCTCCGCAGTGGATTGCCCCGATGACAATCGTAAGAGGAGACAACCTTCTTTTCCGAACACGGCGGGCGGACGAAGAGCAAAAAGTATGCCGCCAACGTGATTGTTGTGCGTTCCGACGCGCAAGTCCTTGAGATTTAACAATTTTGTCCCGGTTTGACGATGCCGGATTGATTAGACAGCGTCGAGGGCTTGCTTCTAGTTTAGGCAAGAGTTGCTTTTAACCAAAGCATTGATTGGACGGAAGGGTCATGAGAAGTTGCCCGGTCGAAGGGTACAAAAAAAGTTAGCCCAGGCACTCGTGCCGGTTTTTCTCCCGGCCCAAGCACCTGGGCTAATCTAATCCATCCACTTGTGGATGAATAAAGTTCTCTGACTAGTACCTGGAGCTGCGCGCCGACACGCAGCACATCGTATGTAACATTAGCCGCGGTTGTCCCGACGCCTTGGCCCTGTTCCCAGGCCAACGTCATCTTGGCGTTGTAGCCGGAGATGACGTAGTTCACGCCGACGTCCACCTGTTCGATGGCTGCGTCGAATTGCAGCCCGGCGACGCTAGCGAGACCGTCTGCGGCGATCGTTGAGCGGAAGTCGCGGTTATAGTACTGGTAGCGTGTGAACGGCTGCAACCGTCCCGACAGGCGTCCGAAGCAAATGTCGTACGGCAGCAAGTAGCTAGCTTCGACATACTCGGCCGTGCCCTGGTTTATAATGGCAGTGTCGAAAGCCGCAACATTGCCGGCTCCCGGACCTGCGGCAGCTTCGGCTCCGCTGACGCCATAGTTGTACTTGTAGAATGCGGCCTCGACATTGATCACGCCGCAGTTCCCCAAGCGGTGTTCCCAAAGGAGGTCGATGCTTCCTGCGGTGAAATCACCATTGGTAGTGCCGTTGCCCGCACCGTCGCGCTCGAAGGCGCCAGTGATGCCAATGGCGAGGATTTCCTTGTCGCCGAAATAGCAGCTTTGGGTATAGTAGCCCGGCTCCGGATCCAACAGGTTGATAGTAACCCGGCCGATCATCAGAAAATTGCCGTCCTGGTTAGGGTTGGTTGGAACGCCCGGAACAGCGTAGTAACGGATGCCGTTGAATAGGCCCATTTGCCACTTCAACTTGCCTTTGCCCGCCTGTCCCCAGTACGCGCAACCGTCGTCGCGGCCATCAAAGATTTGGGGATAGTTCGAGACGAAGGGATAGTCCCACGGAGTCTGATAGAAAGGACCATCGAGGTTGGCGCGGTCGGTCGGCGGCAGGAAGCGGCCGAACCAGAAGTTCACATAGTCGTTGAACTCGAATTGCGCGATACCGTCCAGCAAGCGCACTAGCGTGACGTCGTCCGGCGCGATCCACGATCCGCCGCCGGAGAGTGCGGTATCAAACGTCCCTTTGACGAGTCCGCCGAATGCGGTGCCGCTAACATAGAGACGGGCGTCGTCCGGGTTGAAAAAGTTGTAGTCGTTCGAATTAATCGCGGGCGCGGCGCCTGCAGCCGTTGGGGCCTGCGCCGAAACGTAGTTGTACGATTCCCGCAGGCCGAAACCGACCTTGACGGTGCCGTCCCACGGGTTGGTGCCCGGGCCGCAGCAATCGCAACACTTGTTTGGGTCGTTGTCGCAGCAACCACCAGTCGCCGGACCAGTCACAGCAGCGGCAGGGCTGCTGCCAGACGCCGCGGAACCCGCCAGCGCCATATTGCCAGTCTCGAAGTCTTCCGCCCGGACCGCAGACGATGCGATTGCGGGCAGCAGCAATCCGAGAGAAAACAGCGTAACTCGAATCTTCATTGTACTAGCCCCCTTTGTGCTATCTGAAACATTACGGCAACACGGCATTCGTCTTGCCATCGTTTGCTTGGGTAAATGTGCTACCTCAACTATTGCTCGAATAATCGTCGTAGACGCGCCGTTGAGCATAATTTTCTTCATGCGGCAGGAACATCTTGCCGGTCCAGTACGACCGTTACATTCCATACAACCGCGCCGCCGATGTTGAAATCGACCCTGCCGGGCCGGGTTTGGGCTGCTTGAGATCACTCCCAGGACGGGAGAAACTGTTGAGAACCGTCGCGCAACGATCCGAACTATCGCGCGAACTAGATTGCGGAAGACTACAGCGGCAATGTGCCTCAGTGTTTTCGCACGTAACCGACCATGGCCGAAAGCCTTGCCGCGCGACGTTTACTACGTCTGAAGCCTAGCGCGACATGAATGGCCCTTGGTTGGGCGGCGCGGCCTGGGCAGGGGCGAAGTTCGGCGGTACTATTGCCGGTGCGGCGCCATACGGCGGCGAAGAAGGACCGGACGCACCCGGTGGATAGCTCGCAATATTCGGCGGCATGTAGCCCGCCGGCACATTTGCCGGATAACCGTTGGGCGGTGCCGGCCGATCCGCGGGCGGCGGACAGCCGCTACCGTTGGCGACACACGGTGCGCCGACTGGAGTAGTGCATGGCGGCGGCCCGTAAACGGGTATTGCCGACGTAAAGCCGGGCAGATTGACCGGCGGATAACCTGCGGCCGGTTGATATACCCAGTAGCCGATTGGCGCTGGCGGCGCCCCACCCGGCACTGGCGCCGGCGCCGGCAGAACATTCGCGTATGCGGGCACGATCGGCTGATTCACGTTGGCAGATGGAGGAGCCCCCGCCCCGGTCTGACCCCCGGGAGGACCAAGACTGGACGGGCAACTGGCGCCGCTGCCGCCCGACGATCCGGACTTCCCCTTCGAGCCGTCAATCACCGTCACACCCATGTCGTTCGTATTCTGCCTGTTGTAAGTAGCCGCAGCGGAGAACGGCGAGCGGTTGGCGTTCGAAGTCTTTTCGTCGTCCGAAGTCGACTCGCAACCTACAAGAAGCGCTGCAACCGTGATTGCGCACCACCAATGGATTCCTTGCTTTTCCAACGCAGAGCCCCCACAAGTCGCATACGGAAAACACGCGTACTCATCTCGCCCCGTCGAGATGTCTTATCCTCATAACGCGCATAGGCGGCAAACACGACAAATCCGCGCTAGCCGCTTATGCTTATCGGCCATTCCTCGACCGGCATCTGACGATTTGTATCTCAACAACTTCTCCGACCGATCACTATCACTGCGGCGCAACAAAAAAGGCAATGCGTAACTCGTTGCCACGCAAGCCTTTATCGAGTGGGCGCACCAAGATTCGAACTTGGGACCTCGTCCTTATCAGGGACGCGCTCTAACCAACTGAGCTATGCGCCCGGGCGTTAGCGATGCCGGTCCGGAAGCGATTTTGTCGTTTCCGATCGCCGCTACCCCCCTTCAAGCGGGGAACAACCGTGCAATTATGCCGCATTCGCCATTCTATATTGCCCGCTGCGCCTGTCAAACGGGGGCAGCAGCCTCTCCGTCCGATCTTGACAGAAACCCGCTCTTGACCCAATCGTCGAGAAACCCGACGATTCTGCTAGCTTTCGTTGGCCAGAACCGCCCGATCCCAATGAGGAACTGATATGAATCGTCTTCGCTCCCTTCCGGCTGCTTTCGTCGCCATTCTTGCGGGGGCCATCGTCCTTGCCTCGACCTCCGGCCGCGCGGCAACCCCTTCCGCCGCGCAGGCGCTGCGGTTGGCGCCCTCCCAGAGCGATGTCGATTACGACCGCCCCAAGGCGGAGGACGTGCCCAAATGCAAGATTTCGGCGAAAAGGATAGACGGCCACGTCGGCTGGATCGTGGAAAGCCCTGAAGGCGTGCTGCTGCGGAAGTTCCTCGATACCGACGGCGACAATGTCGTTGATCAATGGAGCTACTATAAGGACGGCGTCGAAGTCTACCGCGAGTCGGCCAGCAAGTCCGGCAGCAAGGCCGACCAGTTCCGCTGGCTCAACATGGGCGGCAGCCGTTGGGGGGTCGATTCCAGCGGCAGCGGCAAAATCACTTCCTGGAAAGCGATCTCCGCCGAGGAAACGTCCGCTGAAATCGTCGCCGCGCTCGCCTCGCGCGATGCCGACCGCTTCTCCCTGGTCCTGCTGACTGCCGATGAACTCTCCTCGCTCGGGCTGGGCAAGACCAAGACCGACGCCGTGGCAGCCAAGATCGCCAAGGCGGCCGGCGATTTTCGCGCCCTTGCCGAGCGGCAAAAGGCGATTCCGGCGGAAGCGAAGTGGCTGCAATTCAGCGGCAGCCGCCCGGGCATCGTTCCGGCGGGCACCGACGAATCAACCCGCGACTTGGAAGTCTATGAAAACGTCGTCGCCATCGCGCAGGCTGGCGACAAAAACGTGCAAGTTCAGATCGGCACGCTCGTCCACGTCGGCAACACCTGGAAAACAATCGACGCCCCCGCCATTGGCAGCGATGGTCAGCCGGAAATCGCCGCCCGCGGCTTCTTCTTTCAGGCCGCGCCGATAGTGCCCGCCACGGGCGCTGTAGCCGGCGCGGACGACGAGGCCCAAAAGCTCATTCACGAGATGGACCCCCTTGAGCCGGGCGATCCCCGCCGCGTGGAGATTATCCAGAAGCTCGTTGATCGCGCGAAGACGGCCGAGGACCGCAATCTCTGGTCGCGGCAGCTTGCCGACACGCTCAGCGCAGCGCGCAGACCGGCAAGCTGCCCGACGGCGACAAGCAGCTCCAGGCCCTGCTGGAGAAAGCCGGTCGCCCAGGTCCCTTTGGCCCACACGGCGACCAGAACCTGGCGGCCTACGTGAAGATCCGCCTGCTCACCGCCGCCTACGCCAAGGCGATTTCCGCGCCCAAAGCCAATGTGCCGGAAGTGCAAACCAAGTGGACCAAAGACCTGGAACAATTCATCGCCGACTACGCCCACGCGCCCGACGCCGCCGAGGCGATGCTCCAGTTGGCCATCGCGCGGGAATACGGCGGGCAGGACGACGACGCGAAGAAGTGGTATCAACGGATCGGCCACGACTTCGCCGACTCGCCGCAAGCCAAGAAAGCCGCCGGCGCCGTCCGTCGACTCGACTCGGTCGGCGCCGTCCTCTCGCTTTCCGGGCGGGGGCTGAACGGCCAAACGATCGACGTGGCCAACTATCGCGGCAAGGCCGTGATAGTCCAATACTGGGCGACCTGGTGTACGCCCGCCAAGAACGACATGGCGACGCTCAAGCAGCTCGTCAACAAGAACGGCCGCTCCCTGGCGGTGATCGGTGTGAACATGGACGCCAACGTAAAGGACCTCAAGGCCTACCTCGCTGAGAACTCGCTTCCGTGGGAGCAGATCTATGAGGAAGGCGGCCAGGACAGCCCGCCCGCCAACGCGCTGGGCATCATCACCGTGCCCACCATGATCCTCGTCGATGCCGACGGCAAGGTCGTGAACCGCAACATCCAGGCCAGCGAGATCGAGGCCGAGATGAAGAAGCTGACCGCGAAGGTGGAGACAAACGACCGGTGACGCCGGTGACGACCGCGCGCGAACCGCCGCGAGTTTTTCTTCGGTTTCGATTTCCTTCATTTTCTCGCGTAATATCGGAGTTTTCGAAGTCAGGACTGCATCAGAAACCCGGTCAGGACGCGATCAGGATTGGATCAGGGTGCGATCAGGACTCGATCAGGATTCGCTCAGGGCTTGCATGGGGGCATTTTCGCTCTTTGCTGGTGGACGGGAACACTAATCACCGCTGATTACCACGAATGCAGTCGTGTAGAGTGGGCCGAGTGAAACGTGTCCCGCCAATTCCCGTAATACAGTCATATTTATGTTAATAAGTGATAATTAGAGTTCTCATCATTGTGACACGGGGTGTTCTCGGCGGAAGAACTTATTGCGAATTAAGAACATGGCAAATCGGCCTTGTTCTTGCGGGTTTTCCAACCTTGAACGAACCTGGGACGAACCTTGAACAGACTTTGAACGAACCTTGCGTGGACCTTGGATGAACCCTGCGACCCGTCTTGTTGGGGGTCCGTTTAATTCCTCACCACGCCAATCGGTGCCGGCAGGGAGCATGAAACGGGGAGCGGAGAGCAGGGAGAATAGTCTCCCCTCTCCCTCCGGGAGTGGGGCAGGGGGTGAGGGATACTGGCCGCTCCCGTCCGCCTCCTGACTTCTGGCTTCTCACATCTAACTCCTGGCTTGTCATCCCCCATTGCACGCCCCTCTTCATACAGCAAATGCCGTGCCGGACGATAACTCATATTAACATAAGATAACAACTAGCGGCTGCCGATATGCCATGTGCGCGTCCTAACTCGTTATTCGGGGCCCACTTGCGCTGTTGCCCGCGAAGGAGAACATTTATACCGGCACGAGCCCTCGCTGGCGGCTTGGCGTGCGGCAATTGGCAGCCCGACGCATCGTGCCTGCCAAAATGGCAGCCCGCTGGGGATCCAGCACCGGCCGCGCCCGTTTCGCCGCCTCGTCGAAGATTCCCCTCTACCGCCGGGAGAGGGACAGGCGTAAGGGGACAGGTCACGTGAGAATTCCGGGCGGAATCACCTTGCGCAATACCGCAAGAAACACAGCCTGTGAGTAAACGGGCTTCGGACGCGGCTTATATCGCCTGGCGGCGGAAGAGGCGCGATAGAACGCCGGCCGCCTTGACCTGGCTTGTCAACTTGCCGATAATGGGATGAGGGTATATCGGACATGACGCAACTGCTTCAACAAGCCTGCAGCGAGATTCAGAAGCTCCCCGAACCGGACCAGGATGCGATCGCCGCGATCATTTTGGATGAACTTCAGGACGAGCGCCGCTGGGAAGAGGCCTTCGCGAATTCTCAGGAAAAGCTGTCGCGTTTGGCCGACCGAGTGCGCGGCGATATTCGCGCTGGCCGTGTTCGGGACGTGGGGATCGACGAGCTTTGAATTCGCGCGTTACGGAAGAGTTGGAGTTCCCGTGCTCGACTTGCAGCCGATCTGCGACGATCGCCGCGACTGTTCCGACATCCCCCGATCAAGCACTCCGCCGTCGGTAGCGCGAAAATCGCCCGTGTGATTTGGCGGATCGTGGCCGCCCATGACCTTCGACTGAGGCAGACTGCTGTGTGCGGCTCGGAAGTATTGGCCTCCCTATTGGTTAATGCCGCCGAGCTAGCGTGACTCTAAATGAAGTCCTCGCTAACGTATAGACGCCAACTCATGTCGAGACAGGCGAATTGACGCGGTTCAGCACCGGCAGCACACCATCGTGCTGTACGTGGGTGTTTTGCCAAGTTCGCTCCAGTTTGTTTGTCTCCGATGTCTCGAGCCAATAAAAGAACACGGCCCTCCCCATTTCTGTCAAGCCGGTCTTCTCTGGGCTGTCGAGATGTTCGTTGAATCTTCGCCGTAGGTCGGTTGATAGTCCGATGTATAATACGACGCCCTCAAATGTTGCCAAGACGTAGCATCCAGAAGTCCTGGCGATAAACCGCTCCCGATTTCTCCGGAACGGCTCACGCTGGTCGGGAGATGGGCTGAGCGCAGTAATGTTCATAGCTCGATGCCTCCTCCGTTAGCCGACGCCTTGTGTAGGGCTTTGGCCATCTCCTGGGAGACTACGTTGATGGCCCCCGCGTTTAAGAAGCTTGCCTTGCCACCTTTCCTCCACCAAGCCGGATGACCGACCCCGGCATATTCTCCCTCGACGTGGTATAGAGCAACAGCGTCCCTTGCGCATGCGCGACGCAGCGACAACGAGTTTCTTTGCCATTGTAAACCCTTCCGATTGATGTAACGCCGCGACCGAGGCCAAACTTAGCGCCGCAGCTCAAGTTAGGTGTAAAGCATATACCGCGGCAACTGAAAGGAAGTCTGAATTCTTCCCAATTGCCCGGACGGAATAGAGTAACTGATTTCCCGCTCGTTCCGCCGATTGTACCTGCTCCGCGGGCGCAATCAAAAGGGGCGATCCTAGACTGCGGGGCAAGAAGGGAATCAAATCGGCCCAGCAGCAAGTTTGAAGTAACCGCTTTAAGGACGGCGCGGCGATGGGCCGCGGAAGGCGCTTTCCTTTGGTCCGTGCCTCGGCACGCGCGGCCGAAAGCGCGTTAGTCCGCCTACAGCGGCAAATAGATCACACGGCCTTCCCACTCCACCGCGTCGCTGCACTCGATGATTAGTGTGAGCTCGTCGATGGCTTGGCCGATAGGCATGGACCGCGGCACTTCGAACACGCCGGGCATCCGCAGGGCTACGGCAACCCGCTCGCAGGCATAGTCGGCCATCGTGCTGACGTCGTGCGTCAAGACCAGGCGGCCGGCCTCCGCGGCCCAGGCCAGCACGCGGGGGTCATCGGCCGTTGAAAGGCCAATGTCTTGCACGCGAACGAGGTCCAGTAATCCAGGCGCGCGTCGCAACAAGCCGCGAACGATGCGATTATCAAAGTTCTGGTCGGCGAGAAAGCGGAACATCGCTATTGCTGTTTCGCGGCGCGGCGCGCGAGGAGGCGTTCGCGAAGGCCGTTCTGAGAATGGCGGGATTCCACGTCCCGCCGGACCGCCGCGGCCTTCTGCCCTCGCTCCTGGAGGTATTCCGCGACCGTCCCGCGGTTGCGAAGGTAGTAAGCGATCACGGCGTAAACATCGTCCAACGCGAGTCCGGGGTACTGGTCCACAATCGACTCCGGAGTTTCCCCTTGATCAAAGGCGGTCACGATCGTGTCCAGCGTGACCCGCGACCCGGCCACGCGGATGCTTCCGCCTTCTGTGAATTCCAGGGGAACAGAAACGGCATCTAGGGCTATCGACATAGGCCGACCTCCTCTTCCTTCACGATCACCGACTCAATAATACTGCTCGGCGAAGACGGTCATCGCTTCGGCGTTCCCAGGCGGTAGTGGTCGTGCTGCTCGGCCAAATCCTCCGGCAGGCCATCTACTGCACCTTTGAACTTTGCGAATCGCTCGCCGAAGGGCGAGGGCTCTGTCGTGGGCACGGGGCTGATGCGCAGTGCGCGTCCCCTCAGCCAACGCAATTACGTCGTCCGGAACGACGACGCCGTTATGGACCACGCCTTCTAATTCCATGCACTACCTCGACTTTCGCAGAATCAAAACAATTATAGCACGTTGCCGAATGAGCTTCTATTCCGGCGTGGCGCGCGAGACGATATTTTGGCCGGCGAGCCAGGCCGCACGGTGGTCAACGAAGTGCATACGCCTTTATCGGTCTACCAGCGTCGCCCTCGACCGCATGCGCACGGGGCCTGTTATAATGACCAGGCTCCGAAAGACGTGGAAGACCCCCAATGACACTATCGGCACTTCAGGAGCGCGTCGCCGCGAATGACAGTAATCGGAGCCGTGTTTTCAGGTCGATGTCGAACCGTCACACTGCTGCGATACGGCTTGAACGGCTGGCCGTGTTGCTTGCGCTGTGCTTTGCCGCGGCGCGGGGCAACGCGCAGACAGGGCCGAACTGGACCGCCCTAGGGATCGCCGCCTACCAGCAAATCAACGACTCGCTGGGCGTGGGCGGCGCCAGCATGTATGCCGAATCGGCGTCGCTGAGCGGAAGCCAGTCGGGCGGGTCGGACGGCACGGCCTACGCCTGGCCGCTGAGCACGATGCTCCGCGTCGATGACTCGCTAGCCATGCTGAGCCCAGTCGAGTACGACCCCGTTCTGCAAAGCCTGTCCGACCAGTTCTACAACGAATACTGGAACGCCTCGACCGGCGGCTACCGCAGTGGGGCGGCGGCCGGCTCCACGGTCTTCTACGACGACAACGCCCACATCGCGGTGGCCTTGGCCCAGGCGTACCAGATCACTGGCAACCCCGTCTATCTGACTCGCGCGGAACAGACCGAGGCCTACGTTCTCTCCGGTTCCGACGGGGCGGCCGGCGGCGGCATTTACTGGGACCCCGGCAGCGCCTGGAAGGACGCCATCAGCACGCTGCAAGGCGCCCGCGGCGCGGCGCTCATTTACGAAGTCACCGGACAGAGCAGCTATCTCAGCGACGCCACCAGCCTCTACAACTGGGCCGCCACGCACATCCAGTTGTCCAACGGGCTGTACTATCAACAATACCAAATCAGCAGCGGCAGCGCGACGGGCACGCCGATAGTCAACTCGGCGGGAGACGGCATCTCGCTGAACATCCAGATGTACAAGGCGACCGGCACGAAGAGCTATCTCACCGAGGCGGAAAGCATCGCCAATACCGCACTCTCCAGCTACTTCAACTCGTCCACTGGGGCGATCAACGACGAGGGATACTGGGCTTTCGAGCTGGCCGACGGACTTTTGGACCTCTACCAGATCGACCACAACGCCAAGTATTTGAGCGCCGTTGAGGGCGGGATGCAGTATCTCTACTACGACATGCAGGACACCAACGGCCACTACGGAACGTACTGGGGACGCGGCGGCCCGTTGACAGGCACCACGCTCTCCTCCTGGGACCTCAACAATCAGGCGCCCGTGGCGCGGGCCTACTTGTACCTCGGCCAGGCGCTGACGCCCACCTCGAGTTGGACACTTGCCGGCGGCGGTTCGTGGTCCGGCACCGCGAATTGGGCTGGCGTAGCGCCGCCCAACGGCGACGGCGCGAACGTCTATTTGCAACTGCCGACGTTCTCCTCTTCGCCGTTGAAAATCACGCTCGACGGGCAGCGGACGGTCGGCACGATCTACCTGGCCGACACGGCCACCGCGACCAGCGGCTACAACATAACTTCCGGCACGACGGGCGGAGCACAACTCCTGGTGTTGAGCAACATGGCCGGGGCCGCCCAGTTGGTGGTCACCTCCGGCAGCCAGGCGATCTCGGCCCCCGTGAGCCTGGCGAGCAGCCTCGCGATTTCACTCTCATCGGGCAGCGCGCTGGCCATTTCCGGGAACATCGCCGGAACGGGCAAATCGCTGACACTGGCCTATGGCGGCGGCCTGCTGGTGCTCGGCGGCAGCAACACTTACAGCGGCGGGACTACCGTCAGCAGCGGCGTCTTGCGCGTGGCAAACTCGTCGGCATTGGGACCTGCCAACGGCAGCCTTACGACCACCGGCGGCACGTTGGACCTCAACAATTACAGCCTCTCCGTCGGTTCGCTGGCCGGATCGTATGGAACAATTCTCAGCAGTTCCGGGGCGTCCTCCGTATTGACGCTCAACCAGGCCGCAGGCGCCAGCACCTACGGCGGCATCCTCGCCAACGGTGGAGGCACGCTCGGTTTCACCAAGTCGGGCGGAGGCACGCTGGTCCTCACCAGCAGCAACACCTACAGCGGGCGGACGCTCGTCAGCGGCGGCACGCTGCAGCTTGACGGCGGCATCTTGGGTTTCGGCGGAAACGGCAGCGGCTGGACTCTCAAGGACAGTACGGGCGGCTTCCCTGTCGCCGTGACCGGCAATGTGGCGACGCTCACGACCGCGAATAACTCCGAGGCCAACGCCATGTGGTACAACGCCCAGGTCCCGGTTGTCGGCGGAGCGTGGACGGCCGGCTTCACTTACACGAACGCTTCGGGCAACGGCGCCGATGGCGGCGCCTTCGTCATTCAAACCGCCGGCACGAAGTCTCTGGGCAACGACGGCGGATCCAAGGGACTGAGCGGCACCAACGGCTCGTACACGCCGCTTGCCCAGTCGGCTGCTTTCGTCTGGAACATCTACAGCGGCAACGGCGGCAGCGAGGTCGGTTATTTGACCGGCGGCAGCGCGTCGCCCGGCACTGCGACGGGCAACGGAGTCAATCTCGATGCCGCGGTTCCCGTGAACTTCACGCTTTCCTACGACGGCACGTCGGCACTCCACGTGACCGCCGTGCAGGGCGTAAACAGTTGGACGCAAACCTATTCCGTCGCACTCGGCTCAGCACTGAAGAATCCGGCAAACGGCCTGGCGTATATCGGCTTCGTCGGCGGCACCGGCGGCGTGAACGCGCTGCAACAAATCTCGGATTTCAGCTTCTCCACGTTCGCCAGCCTTGGCAGCGTGCTGCAGGCCGCGTCGCCGGTTCAAGTGGCCGGCGGCGCCCTGTTGGATCTTAACGGCGGCAACCAGCAAGTGGCCTCGCTGTCGGGCGGCGGCAGCGTCGTCAACAGCGATCGGGCTTTTCCGTCGGTGCTCACGCTGAGTCCTAGCGGCGGTTCGAGCACGTTTAGCGGCACGATCCGCGGGGGCGGCACGCTGGGCGCGCTTGCGCTGGTTCTTGACGGCAGCGGCACGGAGGTGCTTTCCGGCACCAACAGTTACACGGGCGACACCACGGTTGACGCCGGCACACTGATCATTGCCGACGCCGCGGCGCTGCCGGACGGCGGCAATTTGATCGTCGGCGCGGCAGGGGCGTCCATGTTTGGCTCTGTGGCAGGCAGCTCGTCGACGGACGATGCGTCCGCGGCCTCGGCCGTGCCCGAACCGGAAACGCTCGCGCTGCTGCTTGCGGCCGGAATCGTCGCGGCGGTAGTCCGGCGGACGAGCGGAACCGTTGTTTCATCGAGGCTGGCGGGTACGAGCTGCTCGTTGGCAACCCGTCCGACCACATTTGTCTGACGGTGCCGGCAAAAATCTTCGCGGCCCGATTCGAAGCCAGCTTTATCCCGATTCGAAGCCAGCTTTATCGCGCCGCGTAATTCCATTTGCGGACGGAGATGACGTACCCACGATGGGGGCTCGTGGCCGCTAAATAGCGCAAAATGCTTGCAATCGCGACCGCCGCAGGGGTAAACTTACGTATGTTTCAGGGATGAGAGTCGTTCTCTTGCTCTCCCCCAGCCTAGCCCAAGACTCGGGAGGCGGGACCGTGACTTCTCTTGCTAGGACCACTACGAAACCTTCGGAGCCGAAAACATGAACCGAACCCCTTCCCACTGGACAACTCGAGCCGCCGCACTGGCCATTACGCTGATGGCTGTGTTCGCGGCCTGTGCGATCTTTGCGGACGCCAAGGCAAAGCCGCCGCAAAAGAGCTCGGATGAAGCGCTCATCCGCGCGGCAATTGACTCCTATGTCGCCGCCTACAATCGCGGCGACGCCAAGGCTGTGGCTGCCCACTGGAGCGACACGGGCGAATGGATCAGTCCGTCCGGCGAGCGGTTCCAAGGCCGGAAGGCGATCGAAAAGGAAATGGTTGGGCTCTTCGCCGAGGACAAAGGCGTGCGGATCGAAGTCCTGGACCCGACGATCCGCCTGATATCGCCCGACGCGGCCGTCGAAGAAGGCGCGGTCCGCGAGATTCATCCCAACGGGCCGCCGAGCGAAACGATGTATATCGCGGTCCACGTGAAGAAGGCCGGGCAATGGAAGCTGGACACCGTTCGCGAGACCGACGTGCCGGAAGCACCGGCGGCGAACGAGCAGTTGCAGGAACTGGCTTGGCTCGTCGGCGATTGGGTGGACGATAGCCCCGATGTGGACAGCTCGGTCACCGTGGCGTGGACAAAGAACAAGGCGTTTTTGAATTATTCCTTCAAGCTCTCGATGGCCGACTCGGACGACGACCTGGAAGGCACGCAAATCGTCGGCTGGGACCCCGTGGCGGGCACGATCCGCTCGTGGATGTTCGATTCCGACGGTGGGTTCGGCGAAGGCACGTGGTCGAAGCACGGCGACACCTGGGTGGTCAACTTCCACCAGGTGTTGTCCGATGGCCGCAAGGCTTCCGCGATCAACGTCTATAGGATAGTAGACGGAAACACATTCACTTGGAAATCGATTGGCCGCAAGGTGGGCGACGAGTTCCTGCCTAACATCGACGAAGTGAAGATGGTCCGCAAGACGGCGGTTGAGGCAGCCGCAGAGCAGGGCAACGCTGCCGTCAAGGCGCGGAAGGGCGCCGTCAAACCGTGACCGTGCTCGCTCAATAGGGAGTCGCAACGAATTAATCTATAGGCAATTTGGTAATCAGGGTGGCACGCTCTGAGCTTCAGGCGAAGGGCTTGTTTGCCACTTTCTCACGCCCTTCGCCTGAAGCTCAGGACGTGCCACCCAACGCTGAACTTCTCTCAATATAAAATAACAGGTGACGTCATGAAAAAGTCCACATTAGTATTGATTGGTGTCGTAATGGCTTCGTTGCTTTTGACGACGGACGGTTTTGGCCGCGGCGGACGCGGTGGCGGCGGAGGTGGAGGCGGGGCGCGTGCAGGAGGCGGTGGTGGTGCGCGGCCCGGCGGTGGTGGCGGTGGCGCCAGGCCTAGCCCGGCAATGAATCGCAGTCCTTCCATGAGCCGTGCGGCGCCCTCGGCCGGAAATCGCGCCCCGCAGCGGCCGGCCGGCGGAGCCAATCGACCTGCTGGCGGTGCAAATCGGCCCGCGGGCGGCGTCAATCGGCCAGCCCAAACGCCCGGCGGGGCGCGGCCAGGCGCAGCGGCCGGGCAAGGGCTTGCCGGCAACCGGGCGGGGCAACTTCCCGCCAACAGGCCCGGTGCCGGCGCGGCGGCAGGACGGCCGAGCATCGGCAATCCGGCGGCCGCGGGACGGGGCGCGTTCCAAAACGCGCAGTCGTTCCAGCGGCCCACCCAAGGCCAAGTCAACAACTTTTTGAACATGCCTCAGCAAGGGCCAGGCGCCGGTCGCGGCGCTAACCCGCCAACGGCAAGCCAATTGCCTGGCAACACCGGCCCGCGAACGAAAACCATCACCACGCCCGGCGGGTCGGAGATTACCGTTGGAGTCGGCGGTGGATCGGGCACGACCCAAGGCGGCGCGAGCTACGGTGGCGCTGCCGGCGGGATCAAGGTTGAAGGAGCGGGAGGAAATACGGTCGTCAAGGGTTCTGGGGTTGCCGGCGCGAGCAAGGGAGACAACGCGGCTATTGCCGGCGGTTCGCGGTCGGGAATTCAGACCGCGGGCGGCGCTGAGGCCGGCCGCGCGAGCGGCTTCCGCGGCGCGACCAATGGAACCGACTCGGCCATCCGCGGCGGCAGCGTCAGCGGCGCACGCGACGCCGCCGGCAACGCCGTCGGCAATGTCCGCGGCGGCTACGCGGATTCGTCCGGCTATCGTCAGGGCGGATCGCTCACCGCCGCCCGAAACCAGTGGGGCTATACGGCGATAGCCGGCGCGGCCGGGATCGCGGCGGGCGGTGTCGCGCAGTGTCGGCGGAGTAGCCGGCATTCGCGGCCCCGGCGGCAACGTCGTCGCGGCCGGCCGCGGCGCGGCATTTGTCAACGGCCAATTCGTAGGCGGCAGGGCCTGGAATGCCGTCAACGGCGCCTATACCCGCTGGGGCGCGTTTACGCCCGGCTGGGTCGGCGGCTATCCCGGCGCCTGGTGGCCGGGCAAGTGGGCAGTTGCCGCCACCGCCTGGGCCAGTTGGCTTTGGAGCCCGGTCGGCGGGTATTGCGGCTGCTCCGGCGAAGGCTGCTACTACGACTACGGCGGCAACGTGACCTATGAGGGTGACACGGTTTACTACGGCGACGAAGCGGTCGCCTCGGCCGAACAGTATTATAACGAGGCCGAGCAAATCGCCCAGTCTCACCAAAATGAAAATGGCGGCCAGTCGGCCCAAAACGAGGACTGGCTGCCCTTGGGCGTGTACGCGGTGATCGCCGAGCCGACTCAGACCCAGACCGACAAGACGATGCAATTGGCCGTCAACAAGGACGGCGTCATTCGTGGGAATCTCTACGACGCGCTTTCGGACAAGGTCACCCCGCTGATTGGCGCCGTCGACAAAAAAACGCAGCGCGTGGCGGTGAAGATGGAGGAGAACGACACAATCGTCCTGGAAACCGGCCTGTACAACCTGACGAACGACAAAGCGCCCGCCCTCGTGCATTTCGGCGCGGACCGTCAGGAAGGACGGACGCTGATCCGGCTCAAGCCGCCGGAGGAACAAACCCAGCCGCAGCCGCAGCAACAGCAGCCTGCAGCGGCGTCGTTTTAAGACTTTGGCTCCGTTTGAAGGAGCAGAATTAGGTTAGGATTTCATCCGAAAACTCGCGCGTGGTCGCGTTTTCGTTCGCGCACACTCCGGTTTTCGGTGGGTCCGCTTTGTATGCACAACACCGGGAGGCAGAATGATGAGCAGTGCCGATGAACGTGAGACAGCGTCCACGATGAAACGCAAGCAATACGAAAAAGAGCTGCGGAAGCTTCAGACGGAACTCTGCCGCTTGCAGGAGTGGGTGAAGTTCAAGGGCTTGAAGGCCATCGTAATCTTTGAGGGCCGCGACGCGGCGGGCAAGGGCGGCACGATCAAAGCGATCACCGAACGGGTCAGCCCGCGCGTTTTTCGCCTCGTCGCGCTGCCGGCGCCCTCAGACCGCGAGAAGTCGCAGATGTACATGCAGCGCTACATGCAGCATTTTCCCTCCGCCGGAGAGGTAGTAATCTTCGACCGCAGTTGGTACAACCGCGCTGGGGTAGAGCGGGTAATGGGCTTTTGCACCAAAGAAGAGTACTGTCGCTTCCTGGAAAACTGCCCCGTTGTGGAAAAGTACATCGTCGACGGCGGCATCAGGCTTATCAAGTTCTGGCTGGAAGTCGGCAAGAAGGAGCAGGAGCGGCGGTTCGCGGCCCGGGTTGACGATCCCTTGCGGCAATGGAAGCTCAGCCCGATGGACGTGGAATCGTGGACCCGCTGGTACGATTATTCCCGCGCCCGCGACAAGATGCTCGCGGCGAGCGACACTGATTACGCCCCCTGGCACATCGTTCGATCGGACGACAAGAAGCGGGCGCGATTGAATTGCATTGCCCAACTGCTGAGCCTTATCCCCTATGAGAAAGTGCCGAAGAAGAAAGTCAAGCTTCCAAAACGCTCCAGCGACGGCAAGTACGACGATCAGGCCTCGTTGGAAGGCAGGCGATTCGTTCCCGACACCTACTGAGGCCGGTGCGTCATGGACGGTAACGCGGCGGCGGCTCAGGAACGCAACAGGATGCTCTTCCGCGTCGCGCCCGGACTTGAGGTGCTCGCGGGGTATCAACGCGAGTGGCTCAAGCACGATTTGATTGCCGGAGTCTCCGTAAACAGGCCCAAGGCGAATCGACGGGCACATTCGTGTGCCGCATTTGCCGCCCGAAGAGGAAATTTACTTGCACACACGTCCCTTCGAGGATCGTTTCGGCGCAAGTCGCGAAAAACATCGAACGACCTGTTGCCCAATGATAATGACAGGTATAAAGTTAACTCGGACTTTTCATTACGAGGGACTGGCCGAACCTCATTACCCGCACGCGAATCGGCGATCATTCTTGGTTGACGTGAGTAAACGATCGGTGGCGAAATCGCGCTAATGTGTCGCTTGTGGTGAGACGTTCCACATCACCCTTACATCGTGGAGGACGGCATATTAAGTCTCCGCAATGATACGAGGCGTTGCCGAGAGTGGCGTAGCAGCACAAATCAGGGCTTTCAGTATTTGATCAGAGAATCCACATGGGGTTCTTCTTAGGTTTCCGCTCGGCGTGCGAAACCAGAAGGACTTTGCACGCGGGTTGCAAGCAGGGAGTTCGTAAGATGAAGTGGTTTGCAAGTATTCTGGCGTTTGGTTTGGCAGTTGTCCTGGTGGGATGCAGCCAGGAGGATAGGACCAAGGTTGAAGAGAAGGCCAAGGAGGGAGCAGCCAAGATCGAGCAGAAAGCCAAGGAAGGGGCAGCCAAGGTCGAAGAGAAGGCCAAGGAAGGGGCAGCCAAGATCGAGGGGAAAGCCAAGGAAGGGGCAGCCAAGATCGAGGGGAAAGCCAAGGAAGGGGCAGCCAAGATCGAGGGGAAAGCCAAGGACGAGAAGGCCGAGGTAGAAGCCGTGAAAAAGACCGACGACAAGGACAAGTAGTTCGAGGCGGTCGTCCATTTCATTGAGTCGCGTCGCCGCACAGTAGCGGCTTGCCAAAATGCGCGGCGGCCTGTTGCCGAACGATAACGCCACCAGTTCGTTTCCACCGGCGGGCCGCCCAATGACAAGGGATTGTCGTTCAAGCGAGCCGGGTAAGAAACACTTCAAATCCTAACCTTTAACGCAAGGAATTCGACTTATGGAATTCGTTTGGTTCATTGTCATCGGTATCGTCGCCGGCTGGCTTGCCGGGCAAATCATGAAGGGCGGCGGTTATGGCTTGCTGGGCGACTTGATCGTCGGCGTGCTCGGCGCCTTGCTCGGCGGATTCCTGTTCCGGCTTCTTGGCATCACGGCCGGCGGGTTGATTGGCAGTTTGATTACCGCGTTGGTAGGCGCCATAGTGCTCATCGCCATCTTGCGGCTCATCAAACGCCAATAATCATGACCGACGATCAAACCAAGCAGCGCTCCGAGGCGGATGCCGAGTTGGAACGGGAAATCCGTGAAGGGCGCAAGTTCAATCTGGCAGAGGCCATCGGGCGGATGGCGGGCCCCGGCGCCATGAAAGGGCAATCGCCCGTCCCGGGCTTGAAGCAAGCCGAAATTGAGATCGCATCCTGGTTGACTTCTCACCTGACCGACGCCGGCGGAGCACTAAAAGATGTACTGCACCGTGACGTGAAGGCAAGTGAGCTGCTGCTCAAGAACTTTGATCATCCGCTGGCCGTGTTGGCGGATTACTGCCAAAAAGTACTCGACTCGGACTATTTGTTGAGAGAGCTCGTGCGTAATGCCGACGTCGAGTGGGGACGCATGATGGGCGAGCGGCCTTACTTCGAGAAGGAAGGTGCGCCAAGCAATCCCGACGACCCCTACACCGTTGAATCTGTCCGCAGCACCCTGTTGAAGCTGCTTACGCAATTGGCTGCGCGAGAGCATTAGATCGAGACTACGTCGCAGTTCCGTTCCTGGGAATACTAGCGGTAGAACCAGGTAATCTCATACGTGTAACCGGCCTTCAGCGCGAGCAGCCTGAAGGCGAGGATCGTGAAGTCGTCAGCCAGGTATTCGGAAACGAGTTTCACTTTCTCGGCAGTTTCCGGCTTGCCTGTTTCATAGCGAATCAGTTGGAAGGCATGGTATTCCTTTCCCTCGGGCATCAGCAGCCAGCGGGTTAACTCAGCGGTTTCGGCCTCAACATCAAAAACCATCGTAGCCGATCCAACTCCGTCGCGCAATAATGCCCCGGGGGAGAGATGTTCGTAGATCAGATCAGCCGACTCGCCGGCGGGGACCTTTGAAAAGTCGGCGCCCACTTCCCAGTGAATTAGCTTTTCACCGCGCGCGGCATCACCCACCTTGCGCGAATACAACTTTGGCTTCAATTGCTGCGCGGGAAATCTCACTTGCGTCGCCGGGCTGGCAGCCAATACGCTGACGCGAAACGGAGCGTTTCCTGGAGCATCGGGCTTCTTTTGGACTTTCAATCGGCGATAGCCGTAAACGTACGATCGGGAGTCGTCGGGGCCCGCGTCGGATTTCCAGCTTCGCAGATCGATGATCCGCAAGTCTTGCAGTATTAGGTAGCCCCGCAAATCGGGTTTCTGGTCGCTGCGAAGTTCCTCGGCGCGCTCGCCCACCCAGGGCTCAACCGGCCCTTCCATCAATCGGGTCATTTGCTCCAAATCCCGGCTCCCTTCCGCGAGCGATTCAACGATCTGATTGACGCGGTGCGATCGCTCGTACGCAGTTTTCACAAAGTAGGGCACCAAAAAGAGGATCGGAAGAATGATCGGCACATAGACATAGGACACCCAGTCACGATGGTCCAGCAACGTGCTCCAGATGCGCCGCACGTGCGACTTCCGCAGCGTGCGGGCCTCGGCCGTGGTTGACGTTGGCCCGTGGTTCGGCCCCTGCGGCTGCTGCTCGCGGACGGCGAGCGACGACGTGCCCTGTACCTCGGAGCATGGATCCCAGGGCGGGCCTGCCGGCAAGTCCGAGCCGAACAAGTCCGGATGAGCTCGACAGACTTTTCGGCCAACACAATAACCGTGTCGAACCAGGCTGCTGATCTCGACGCGCGAAAAACGGTCGAAATCGGTGCGGATCGCGGGCAACTGCCGTTGAATCTCTGGGTGTAAGGCCGTCGGATCCTCGTCCCGTTCAACAACATCGACCGCGCGGGCGAAGACGCACCGGGGCGCGTCGTTGAACTTTTCGGTCTCCAATTGCCAGACGCGATCCATGAGAATATCGCTGGCGCGGATGCCCGTGCGAATGGCGCCGCCGGCCCGCTTTTGCTGGCTCTGGATTGCGATTCTCTTGCCCACGTCGCTGATCAGGATGCCATCCGGCGCGAAGTTGTCTGCGGCCAGATACTCGTCGAGGTAGTGAAACATGCGAACGCCGAGATTATCGAAGATGCCTCCGTCTGTGAAGGCTTGCCGGCCGAAATCTCCGGTGGTCCCCACGTCCACCTCGGTGACTTCCAGCGGTGGAAAGAAGGCGGGAAAGGCCGACGAGGCGGTAACGGCCATTGCCACCGTTGCCAGACCGGCCTGAGTCTGGTCCACGCGAATGCTGTTGCCGGGACGCCGCCGGCGCATTACCAACAAGCCATTGCGGTTGAACGAGCAAAGGCAGCCTTCGCTCAGGTTCGTGGCGAGTATGTGCAGTTGCGGACTCTCGGGCAACTCGAACAGGCTCGCGTCGCCGTAGAGGTGTTTTTCGTAGAGGTATTCCAAAAGGCCCGTGCGCGACAGTTTGCGGTTGGAAAACCCCAACAGTCTTCGTGGCACGTGCATGGCGACGCAGAACGGAATACGCCGGATAATGCGATTGCGAACATCAAGCTGGACAAACGCAAGCAGCTCGCGCGCCGCCGCCTCGAACTCGCTGGCCGACCCAGTATAGCGCGTCCAGTTAAGGGCCAGATGCGCGGCCACGACACTGCCGCCCGAGACCGACGTAATGTGGGTCACGTTCGAAAGAAGGTTGGCATCGCGCAGGAAGCGGACAAGCCCCAGGTGATACAAGGTCGCGCGAAAGCCGCCTCCGGAAAGTGCAAGTCCAAGTTTCATGGCAGCATGAGAGTCGCGGGCCATTGGAACGGCCGGCGCGTAATCGCTGGTCTGTTGCTAAAGCATGTTGATCCGGCAAACCTCGCCGCTCCTCTCCATCTTAACATCCGATTCCTCGGCCTGCACACCCCTTTGCACCTGGTGGCACACTTAACCGTGCGACGGCGGTCTTGATTCAACTTTCGATGCGTAAAATAGGCTGCAAAACTACTGATTTCCGATTCAACCTCTGCAATCGACGGTGCATGCTTGTCGCCGCGTCTGCCGAGGGATATTATATTGGGATACTCGTTTATTGTGTGCTCGTCGCTAGAACTTCTCTTTTCTCAAACGCGCGAGGATGCCATGCCAGCTACACTAACCCCGCAATCCGCCTTGCAGGCCCGCCGCCTAAGTCTTGACGGCGAAACCATTATCGAGCTTCAGGGCAATCTCGACAGTTCGCTCACCGAAGAGCTCCGCGAAGAAGCGATATCGCTTGTCCGGCCGGGCTGCCGCCTGGTCCTCGATCTCTCCGAGCTAAAGGAAGTATCTCCCACCGGTGTGCGGATGCTGCTTTTGTTTTTCCGACGCGTGCGCGCCGCGGGCGGGACAATCTCCGTCACGGGCGCGTCGCCGCAGTTGTTCGATGTGGCGGAGGCGGCAGGCTACCTCGACCTGTTTCGGAAAAACGCGCCGGAGGCGCCCGTCCCAACTCGCGGCGCTGGTGGGGCGAATCGACGCCTACCCAACGCACACCATAGCGGGCTTCGCCGTGCGGCCCGGCTGTCCAGCTCCGTTTGGGGCCACGCCCGTGGCCGGCGGCGTTAACTTCGCCGTCTACTCGCGGCACGCCACGTCGTGCATGCTCGTGCTGTTTCAAACTAACTCGCGCAAGCCGCTCGCCGAAATCTCCTTCCCGCCCGGATTCCGCGTCGGCAACGTGTTCGCCATGACAGTCTTCGATCTCGACATCGACCACTTGGAGTACGGCTACCGGATGGAAGGCCCATTCGAGCCGGAATCGGGGCACCGCTTCGACGCCACGAGGGTGCTCCTCGATCCCATGGCCCGCACCGTTTGTGGCCGCGAGGTGTGGGGCGTGGGTCCGGACTCGTCCGAGCCGTATCCGTATCGTGCGCGAATTACGCCTGAGGACTTCGATTGGGAAAGCGACTCGCCGTTGCACCTCCCTTTCGAGGACCTTGTGATCTACGAGATGCACGTCCGCGGCTTCACGCGCAGTCCCACTTCCGACGTCAAGCATCCCGGCACGTTCGCCGGCCTGCGGGAGAAGATTCCGTATCTCAAGGAGCTGGGCGTCAATTGCGTGGAGCTGCTGCCTATCTTCGAGTTCGACGAGACTGAAAATGGCCGCGTCAACCCGCGCACCGGCGAGCGGCTGTGCAACTACTGGGGGTACAACACGGTCGCCTTCTGCGCCCCAACTCCAGCTACGCCGCCACGGGCGAACATGGCTTTCAAGCCGACGAGTGCAAGTCGCTGATCAAGGAGCTGCATCGCAACGGGATCGAAGTCGTGCTCGACGTAGTATTCAACCACACCGCCGAAGGCAACGAGCAGGGACCGTACATTTCGTTCCGCGGCCTGGACAATCAGACCTATTACATGCTTACGCCGGACGGCTTTTACTACAATTTCAGCGGCTGCGGCAATACCTTCAACTGCAACAATCCGGTCGTGCGCAATTTCGTCGTCGAGTGCCTCCGCCACTGGGTCGCCGAGTATCACATCGACGGCTTCCGCTTCGACCTGGCCAGCATCCTGGGCCGGCGCCAAACGGCGCACCGCTCAACAATCCGCCGCTGCTGGAATTGATGGCGGGCGATCCGATTCTAGGCAGGACCAAGCTGATCGCCGAAGCCTGGGACGCGGGCGGCCTGTACCAGGTCGGCTGCTTCCCCGCATACGGCCGCTGGGCCGAGTGGAACGGCAAATTCCGCGACTGCGTCCGCAAATTCCTCAAGGGAGACGAAGGACAAGTGGGCGAAATGGCCGCGCGGCTTGTCGGCTCGCCCGACCTGTACTGCGGCCGCGGGGCGACGGCCTCGATCAACTTCGTCACTTGCCACGACGGCTTCACGCTCGCGGACCTGGTCTCCTACAACGAAAAACACAATCTGGACAACGGCGAGGAGAACCGCGATGGCGCCAACGACAACAACTCCTGGAACTGCGGCGCCGAAGGCCCCACGCACGATCCGAACATCATATCCCTTCGCCGCCGGCAGATCAAAAACGCGCTCGCGATGCTGCTGGTGAGCCAAGGAGTGCCCATGCTGCTGATGGGAGACGAGTGCGGCCAAACCCAGCAAGGGAACAACAACACGTATTGCCAGGACAATCCGCTTTCCTGGCTCGACTGGGACCTCGTGACCGAGAACGCCGAGCTGTTTCGCTTCTGCCGGCTAATGATCCAATTCCGGAAACAGCACCCGCGCTGCGGAATGTCCTGCATCCGGGCCCCGGCGCTCCAGAAATCAACTGGCACGGCACCCGGGCTTGGCGCGCCGACTGGTCGCCGGGCAGCCGCGTTCTGGCGTTTCACCGCATCGCGATGGTCGGGGACGGGATGGACGCAGTCTACGTAGCGATGAACATGCACTGGGAGGCGCTGCCTTTCGAGCTGCCGTCCCCACCCGTCGGAAGATGGCATATCGCGGCTAACACTTCGATGCAGTCGCCGGACGATATATTCGAAGGGGGACGCGAAGCGCCGCTAGCCGATCAGGCGAGAATCTGCGTCGGCGGCCGGTCGATCGTTATTCTCACCGCTCGCTGATTCCCTAACACTGGCGCCGACGCGAAGGACGCCATCAACGCACTTGGGCTCGGGCCTATCGCATTGAAGACTGCATGTGAATCTACACCTCGCCTTGGCCAGCCAGAATGGGAAAAACTGCTTGAATCAAAGTACCCGCGCGAGGTGTGCTGTGGATTGTCAGCCGCCCGCCAAGGAGTCGTGCCCTGCAGCGCATTCCCTCCAGGCCGAAGTGCGCATTTTCAACCGACCGCGGATCGAATCCGATGCCCCAGTCACGAATTTCCAACCACACGTCCTGCCCGTCTTGACTCAGGGTAACTGCCACTTTCTCGCTCCGGCTGTATTTGCAGGCGTTGGTAAGCGCTTCCTGGGCAATGCGGTAAACGCACTGCGCCAAGAGCGGAGGCAGCAGATCGACGCGGAGCGTGCAATCAAATTCGATCTTCGGGCCGCTGTGTTTTCGTCGCTGGTCGATCAATTGGGAGATCGCGGCTTCCAAACCTATCTCATCAACGAAAGACGGACGGGATTTGGCAATCAAACGCCGCGCCTCGTCGTGTGCTTGTTGGACGAGTTCCACGCCGGCCTGAAACATTGTCTCGGCATCGTCCGAGATGTGGTTTCGGAAGGATGCGTAAGCCTGAAATCGCATCCCCGCAGCGGCAAGATACTGGGCTAGACCGTCGTGAATATCGTAGGACAGCAGTTGCCGCTCGTGGTCGCAGGTCCGGAGCACGTCCCGGAGCGAGCGCTGCTCTCGCTGCAATGCGTCTTGAGCAAGTTTTTCAGCCGTAACGTCTTGCACAATTCCCAATGCAAAGACAACCTTGGCGTCCGGGCCGTGAAACGCCTTGGCCGTTGTCCGAGCCCAGAAAGTCTCGCCGTCCTTTCGCAAATAACGCTTCTGATTCGTGAAACCGATAGTCTGCCCTGCAAACAGCCTCCCGGTTACGGGAGCGAATCGCTCCCGATCCCCCGGATGGATGAAATCCGTCACCCGCCGCCCAAGCAACTCGTGCTCCTCATAGCCGATCATTTTGCACATGGCGCGGTTGACCTTGGTGATCACGCGATCGCCGGCGCCAATCACCATACCCACGGGAGCCCCTTCGAATGCAAGTCGGAATAGCTCCTCGTTCGGCCGCATCGCTTGCGCTGCCTTGGTTTCCCCTAACGGATGGCCAATCATCGTCAGACTTTCGTTAAATGGATCGTATCGTAACTATTTCTGACTAGATGATATGGCGACAGGCCGGAAAGACAAAATCGACTCCACTTACGTCTACCCGTGGGATCGACAAACCGACGAAAGGCTGGCCCGGCTGCTTCCTGTCCACCCAAAGTAATGGGTCAGCGTCAAGCTCAGAAATCCATGTCGACCTGCGCCGACTTGAAACGCGTTGGCGTACGACTAGCTCATCGTGGCAAAGAAGCGCGTCCTAACTCGCACAAGCGTCAGACTGTGAAAACCGGCAATGCCGGCTGAAGCCGGGAATCCAACGGCAGTTCGCTCCGTGAACGCTAAGCAGCACGGCGCAGTCTTGGGCCGGGCGGCGGTGCGCGGCTTCTTGGCTTGCGCGGCCAGGAGCCGGCCGCCGGCGATGCTGAAGCGGAAGCCGATCGCCACGAGGCGCTCGATCTGCATCCCATCCAGACGGCCCGCCTTGTAGGCCGCTCGCTGAACCATCACCCAGTTGCCCAGCTTGCGGTTCTCTTTGAAAAGCATGGGTACGTCGCAATGTCCGGTCACACGGCGGTATTCCTCCAGGGAGGCGAACATGCCGTCCCACTGCTCGCGACGGAGATCCCAGGTGAAGCCGATCGCGTCGAGTTGGGCGACGCGCTCCTCGTCCAACTCCCCTCGTCGCATGAGCGTCCGTTGCGTGTGTATCCAGTTGCCCAGCGCACGGTGCTCTTCAGAAAGCGTGGAGATGCGGCAGTGGCCATTGGCGCGTCGGAAGTCGGTCAGCTTGCCGTACATCTCGTCCCAGCGGCGATCTCCGACCCGCTCCCAGGAAAAACCGATCGACTCCAATCGCCGCAGCCGTCCGTCGTCCAACTCGCCACGCTTTTGCGCGGCGCGAACGCCCTTGACCCACTTGGCCAGCGCCGGGTCCTCCGTCCAGCCGTAAGGCACGTTGCAGTCGCCGTGTTCCCGCCGATATTCGTCCAGCGTGGCGAACATGTCATCCCAGCGGGCCTGCTGCGGCTCCCAAACGACGCCCATCGAAGCCAACTGACGCATGCGATCCGGGCGGAGCCGGCCGACGCGCTTCGCCGAACGGACCGCATTCAACCACGCCGCCAGTTCGACGTTCGGCGGCCATGCGTGCGGAACATTGCAGTGTCCGTGCTCGCAGCGGAAGCCTTCCAGTTGAGCGATCATGGCGGCCCAATCGCGGGCGACGATGCGGCGCGTCCGCACCGACCAGATGAAGCCGATGGCGTCCAGCCGCTTGATCCGCCCGGCGTCCAGCGTCCCCTGCTTGCGGCCTGTCGGCGGCAATTGAATACCCACACGGCCAGCGAAGGATCTTGGCCAAAGCCGGAAGGCACGTTGCAGTGTCCGTGAACGGCCTTGAACGCCTCCAGATCGGCCACTCGCTGCAACCAACGGTCCGAGGGACGCAGCGCACCGTTTTCCTTCGCGCGACCGTTCCCCGCTTGTCGTCGCGAAACCGATTCTGGTTCCAGCAAGGTATGCATGATGCCGAGTTGCAAGACTTTCTCGCACGCAAACCGGCAATAAAGGCGGCAAAACCGCTACAGCCGGCCGCACACATTCATTACCGACATCATAACCGATAAGTCCGAAATGTCAAGCATTTTGCCGCTTGGCGCAAAAAAATGTCAGACCACACTCGCGGCTAGCTCGAAGGAGGGGTTGCGAGACGTGGGCTCCTGTCGCAACGCGATATTGTGCCGAACTCTGATCTTCTGCCTTCTGGCCTCTGGCGGGCCCTTCGAGCGATTGAATCCCGTTTTCGCCCGACTTACAATGCGGTTTTCTCCGCTTTCTTCAATCCTGGGTTTTGGGATCGATCAATGTCACGGCTCGCCTTGTTGTTATTGTCTGCTTGTCTCCTTATGGCCTACGGCACAAATGCTCAGGCTCTCAACGTCGCCGATCTGCGTTGCGAGTACCTAAGAGACCCACTCGGCATCAATGCGACCTCTCCGCGGCTCAGTTGGATCGTTGAGTCCAACCAGCACGGGCAGCGGCAAAGCGCCTGTCAAATCCTGGTCGCTTCGACGCCCGATCTGTTGGCTCAGGACAAGGGCGATCTTTGGGACAGCGGCAAGGTGGCTTCGGACGAAACGGCGCACGTTGTATATGGCGGAAAGGCGCCGCTTCAATCCCGTGAAGCGTTCCATTGGAAAGTCCGCATGGGACCGCGACGACAAGCCTTCCCAATGGAGCGCACCGGCGAGTTGGGAAATGGGGCTCTTGAAACCGGCCGACTGGCACGCCAAGTGGATCGAAGCCAAATTGCCGCCGGAGGGTGGAACCGAATCGCTCGCCGGCGCGAAGTGGATCTGGTGTCCGGAACCCGGCGTGGACCTCGCCAAGTCGGCGCCCGTCGGCGAACGCTTCTTCCGCTGCCGCGTGGACGTGCCTGCGGAGAGGCCGAGCCGCGCGAGCATCCTGATCGCCGTCGACGACCAGTACACGCTGTTCGTCAACGGCCGGCAGGCCGGCCGCGCCGGGCAAACCGACGGTTGGAAGCACCCTCGCAGCTACGACATCCTGCCGCAACTCAAGTCCGGCGCGAACATCATCGCTGTCGTCGGCAAAAACCTCGCGGCGCAAGCCGGTGTCTGCGCGAAGATTACAATCCAGTACCCCGGCAAGCCTGCACAGACGATCGTCAGCGACCACACGTGGACGACTTCGGCTGCCGCGGGGAAAGGCTGGAACAAGCAGGGTTTCGACGACTCGGATTGGAAAAGGTCCTTTGAAATCGCCGCCTTCGGGCGGGGTGTCTGGGGGAATGTGGCGTCACCGGCGGCGCCTCAGTCGGTTCCCATCCTCCGTAAGGAGTTCAAGCTCGCCGACAAGCCGATTGCCTCGGCGCGGCTCTACGTCACCGCTTTGGGACTTTATGAAATGCACATCAATGGAAGCCGCGTAGGCAACCACGTGCTGGCCCCGGATTGGACCGACTACCGCAAGCGCGTCCGTTATCAGGTTTACAATGTTACTTCGCTGCTCAAACAGGGTGACAACGCGATCGCCGCGCTGCTGGCGAACGGCTGGTACTGCGGGCACATAGGCAACGGAGGCTTTCACTTCTTTGGTACCACCCCGGCGCTGCTGGTTCAGCTCGAAGTGACCTACGCCGACAGCACGAGCGAGCGGATCGCAAGTGACGCCGCCTGGAAAACCCACGACAGCCCGATCGTGGCTTCCGATTTCTTCCTCGGAGAATCGTACGACGCGACGAAGGAGATAGCCGCCTGGGACGCGCCGGCACTGGACGACGCGGCGTGGACGAACGCCGTCGTGCGGCAAGAACCTGCCCGCAAGATCGAGGGCCAGGTCATGCCGGCGGTCCGTGTGTTGACGGAAGTGGAGCCGAAGTCGATACGCGAGGCAAAGCCCGGCCATTTTGTTTACGACATGGGCCAAAACATGGTGGGAGTCGTTCGCTTAAAGGCGGATACGCGCAAGGGTATGAGAATTACGCTCCGATACGCCGAGATGCTTAATCCGGACGGCACGATCTATACGACGAACCTTCGCGGCGCACCATCGGTCGACACCTACATCTGCAAGGAAAACGGCACCGCGACCTGGCAGCCCCAATTCACTTTTCACGGCTTCCGCTACGTCGAAGTGACAGGTTTGTTTCAAAAGCCGGGATACGACGTTGTTACGGGCGTCGTAATCGGCACCGACACTCCCCGCGCGGGCGAGTTCACTTGTTCCGATCCGCGGCTCAATCAGCTTGAGTCGAACATCCAATGGGGGCAGCGCGGCAATTATCTCAGCATCCCCACCGACTGCCCGCAGCGCGACGAGCGGCTCGGCTGGATGGGCGATGCGCAGGTCTTCGTCCGCACGGCGACGACGAACGCCGACGTGGCTGCCTTCTTTACCAAGTGGCTGGTCGATGTCGACGATGGCCAATCGCCCGAAGGCGCGTACGGCGACGTCAGCCCGAACACTATGGGCGGCAAGGGCACGCCGGCCTGGGCCGATGCGGGCGTCATCTGCCCGTGGACGATTTACCAGGTCTACGGCAACCGCCGAATTTTGGAAAAGCACCTGCCCGCCATGACCCGCTGGGTTGAGTGGTGCCGCGTCCACAGCACCAATTTGATCCGCGACAAGGACCGCGGCGGCGACTATGGAGATTGGCTCTCCATCGGCGCCGACACGCCCAAGGACCTCATCGGCACGGCCTACTTCGCCTACTCGACGGACTTGCTCGCGCGGTCGTACCGCGCAGTAGGCGATACCGCGAACGCGGCCAAGTACGAGAAGTTGTTCCGCGACATCAAGGCCGCCTTCATCAAGCGCTACGTCAAGCCCGACGGCCGCATCCACGGTAACACGCAATGCTGCTACGCCATGGCCCTGAAATTCAACCTCCTGCCCGACGATCTGCGGACCAAGGCGGCACAGTATCTGGAAGACGACATCCGCGCCAAGGGCTGGCACCTTTCCACCGGTTTTGTCGGCGTCAGTTATCTGCTGCCCGTGCTCACGCAAGCGAGCAAGATCAATACGGCGTACCGGCTGCTGATGCAAGACACGTTTCCCTCGTGGCTCTTTTCCGTGAAGCACGGCGCGACGACGATCTGGGAGCGCTGGGACGGCTGGACGCCCGACAAGGGTTTCCAGAACCCCGGCATGAACTCGTTCAACCACTATGCCTTGGGTTCGTGCGGGCAATGGCTCTTCGACACCGTAGCCGGCATCGGGCTCGATCCCGAACAGCCGGGCTACAAACACATCATTATTCACCCGCGCGTGGGCGGCGGTTTGACCTGGGCGCGGGCAAGCCTGCGTTCGATCCACGGCGAGATCGTGTCGTTGTGGAAACTCAAAGATGGCGCAGTGACATTGGACGTGACGATTCCGGCCAATACGTCGGCCGTAGTCTCTCTACCGGCTGCGAGCACTGCCGCCGTGACAGAGTCCGACAAGCCAGCGGCACAGGCGGAGGGCGTGAAGCTGCTTGGCGCGGCGCACGGGGATGCGGTGTACGAAGTGCAGTCCGGAAAATACCATTTCCGCTGGATCGCGCAACGGTCGCTGTGATAGCCGATTTTGGAGTGCGGCGGCTTGCCGCCGCTTTTCACACAGGTCGGCGTCTTGGTTACGATCCGAATCGGTCAGCTCAGACCGTATTGCGGACCGTATTGTAAAGCCGACCCGCTGCGCAGGTGCCCCGCAAGCCCCCGCACTCCAAAAAAGCCGGAACTCCCCCTTGACACGCCGTGCCGCCTGTACTATGATTACTAGTACAGTTAGCCGAGGCGCTTATGGAGTTCCAGATCGATCCCGCCAGCCGCCTGCCGATCTACCGGCAGTTGACCCGCCAGCTCCGCGAGGCAGTCGCGCGCGGGCGGCTGCGGCCGGAGGACCGCCTACCCTCCGTCCGCGACCTTTCCCGCACCCTGGTCATCAACCCCAATACGGTGGCCCGGGTCTACACGGAGTTGGAACGGGAAGGCATCATCAACACCCGGCCAGGACTGGGGGTGTTCGTCGCAAAGCCCAAGGCCGATCTGACCCGCAAGGCCCGCAAGGAACGGCTGGACGAGTTGCTGGACCACTTCCTCACGGAGGCCGTGCATCTGGCTTTCACCGCAGAGGAAATCATTGAACTCGTCGGCAAACGTGTGAAGGAGTTTCAATGGAACCAATCATCGCCACACACCGCCTGACCAAGTACTACGGCCGCCGCCGCGCGGTCGATACGCTGACGCTGCGCGTGCCGCAAGGCTCGGTTTATGGCCTGCTGGGACGCAACGGCGCGGGCAAATCGACGGCGATCAAAATGCTGTTGGGCATGGTCCATCCCGATTACGGCCGGGCGGAGCTTTTCGGCGAAGACGCCCGGCGCCTGCGGCCGGAAACCCGCGCCAAGATCGCCTACCTGGCCGAGGGCCATCCGCTCTACCGCTGGATGAGCATCGGCGAGGCGGTGCGCTTCGCCCGTGGGTTCTATCCCAGGTGGAACGGGCCGCTGGTGGAACAGATTCTGGACCATTTCGAGCTTTCGCCGCGGGCCAAGCTGCGGCGGCTTTCCAACGGTCAGCGGGCGCAGGTATCGCTCGCCGTGGCGGTGGCCGCCGACCCGGAATTGCTGATTCTGGACGACCCGACGATCGGCCTGGACACGGTCGTCCGCCGCGATTTCCTGGAATCGCTGATCCAGATCATCCAGCGCCGCGGGCGGACGATCCTTTTCAGCTCGCACATTCTAGGCGACGTCGAGCGGGTGGCCGACCGCATCGGCGTACTGGTGGACGGTGTGCTGCGAGTTGATTGCCCCACGGACCATTTCAAGGAAACGCTCCGCAAAGTAGTGCTGGAGTTCGACAGTGAGCCGGCGAAGTTTCCCGCCATGCCGGGCCTGGTCAGCGACCGGCAGGTGGGCCGCAAGCGGGAGTTAATCATCGTGGGCTACAACGAGGAGCACCGCCGCGCGGCCGAGGCCCTCGGCGCGCGGGCGATCGACGTGATGGACTTGAACCTGGAAGACGCCTTCATCGAATACACCCGCGGCCCGCGCCGCGGGTTGCCGATTTTCACGAAAGAGACAGCAATGTAGGGTGGGACAAGGTCGCGACTCATTGGTGGGACTTCGCAAACCGGGCAGACCGCGACCGAAGTCCCACCATGCCGCCGGTTTGCTTGTCCCACCCTACGGTTTTCACGAAAGAGACATCCGATGTACAGAGCGCTAGTGTATAAGGAACTGCGCGAGACGGGCTGGATCGCGCTGGTTGGGCTGGCGGCGCACCTGGCATTTGTGGCCGGCTATGCCGGGTATCCGCTCTTGCCCTTTGCCGGCCACTCGTACTCGGCAAGTGGTCGCACGGAGATTCCATTTCTTGACGATTTCACCTCGACCTTCTGCATGGTATCCATTGCCTTGGCAGTGGCGTTGGGACTGCGGCAGACGGTCGGGGAATCGGTCCACGGCACGTGGTTGGTCTTGCTGCACCGCCCTGCCGGCATGGGACAACTGCTGGCCACGAAGCTGGCCGTCGGGTGGGGACTTTACTTCCTTTGCGGCCTGATGGCCATTTTGACCTACGCAGCCTGGGCGTCGATGCCGGGCACGCATCCCAGTCCGTTCTTTTGGTGGATGACGGCGGATGCCTGGGCGGCGTGGGGGATAATTGGCATCGTCTATCCGGCCGCCTTCTTGGCAGGGCTTCGGCCCGCACGATGGTTCGGCACGCGGCTTTTGCCCCTGGCGGCGGCCGTCCCGCTTGCTATGGCGCCCTTTCTGGTTTCTTTCCTGCACTGGGAGTTGCTGGACATCGCGGTGTTTCTGCTGGTGGCCGCGTGCCTCGTGGGCCTCATTTACTTTACCGCTCGGACCCGCGATTTCTCGTAAGGAGCCTTGCCATGTCCAAACAAAAGCGAATCGTTGGGGCACTCGGCCTGGCGCTGGTCCTTGCGTTGGGTTTCGCAACCGTCTACGCCGTGGCTGTTGCCTGGGGCGGGTCGTGCTGGGAAGCGTTTGCGGGCCGACAACGCAGTTTCAACGAACACCTTGTAGTGAGCGTAGACGGCACCCCTTTGATTCAACGCACTACGTACAACGAGGATTATCAAAGCAACAAGATTGAATTCCGCACGCTCGGCGGCAAGGAAGTGGCGTCCGCCGACAAAAAGACAAAGGGCTGGCTAGACGCCGCGTCGCTACAGATCGCGAGATACCGCAACGGAATGTTCCCCATCGCCGGTACTCAGCGCATCGGCAGGTTCTCCGACGCGAATGGCGACCCCTGGTATTTCATCGATGACGGCGCACGCGACGGCCACGGCTACTTCGTGGGCTACAGCAAACAGACCAAGCGCCGCCTGGGCTTCATCGGCCGCAGCGGCTTTCGCCCGGATCAACCGCCCGTGGAGGACTGGTTCCCTATGGATGGAGTCAAACTGGCAAGCAACACGGCGTTCGCCGGTCAGGGGCATTTCTACTGGTACTATTACTATGCCCCGGAC
The DNA here is from genome assembly GCA_963780045.1 of uncultured Planctomycetia bacterium. Classification (GTDB taxonomy): domain Bacteria; phylum Planctomycetota; class Planctomycetia; order Pirellulales; family Thermoguttaceae; genus JANXQG01. The sequence goes on from CAVZZZ010000001.1 coordinate 2,668,017, forward strand.
AACTCGACCAGCGGGGCATTTCCGGAATGGATAGTTCAGATGATTTCAGGCACGCAACTCGTGCAGATCGATCTGTCGAACCGGTCGGTGACTACTCTCATGGAGTCGCCCGACGTTGTGGCAGCGGCAGTATTGAAGGCCCGCGCCCGGAAAAGGGCCCAAGCTACGTTGGAGACGAAGACACGCCGGCAGGCCATCTCCGCGCGTATCTTGCCGTGCGGACAGCCGATCGCGTCGTCCTCTTCGACGGGCTCGGCAAGCAACATGCCGCGTACGTCATTCCGGAAGAGTTCCGCGATCGAGGCTTCGACATCTATGAAGTTGGCAAGAACACCGCGCTTTTGACATACAGTGACGGGAGCGGCAAGAGTCCCGACAGCAATGTGGAAAAACTTGCATGGATCGACGCCCTGGGCAAAATCTCACAGCGCGACGAGGCCGAATTGTACGCGGGCCACCCTCGCGACGAACATCAGGAGGCCTGGAAAGCAGCAGGAGTCGTGCCCTCGCCTATCGCGCTTGCCTTCTTCGCCGCGGTCATGCTGCCTTTGAGCGATATTACGGAGGCGGGCAAGCCGGGCGGATACTTCGCGCACGCCGCGCACCAACTGGCCGTGTTCGCGCTTCCTTTGCTGGTGGTTTCGCTGTTCTCTGCCGTTCTGGCGTTCTTATGTTGGCGCCGCAACCGGCGTTTCCATCAGCCCGCGAGCATCGTTTGGCTCGTATTCGTTTTCCTCGCGGGCCTGCCGGGGCTGGTGGGCTACCTCTTTCACCGCCGCTGGCCGGTGCTCGAGGCGTGTCCGGCGTGCAAGCAGAGCGTGCCTCGCGACCGCGATGCCTGCGCGGAGTGCGGCGCCGAGTTCCCGCCCCCACCGCTCAAGGGGATCGAAGTCTTCGCCTGACGCACCTGGAAAGGCTAGAGTGGATACAATGAGGCAGGAGGTCGAGCCGGCTGGTTTTGTCCTTTAGTGCGAGGTAAGGCGGGAGCGGCGCTCGACGCTGCCCTTCAGCCAAAGGATGCCAACCATGAACAGCCAAACAAAAACCGCCATTGTTACCGGCGCTTCGCAAGGAATCGGCGCGGGCGTCGTACATGCTTTCCTCGAGCGCGGGTTCAACGTCGTCGCCACCGCGCGGAAAATAACGCAATCCACCGAGGTCGCGGCTTCCGACCGCGTCGCGGTGGTGGACGGCGACATCGGCGAGCCGGCGACCGCCGACCGGATTGTTGAGACAGCGCTGGCCCGGTTCAAGTCGATCAATGCGCTGGTCAACAACGCCGGCATCTTTTTCACCAAGCCGTTCACGGAATTCACGGCCGACGACTTCAACGCGCTGATGGCGACGAATCTAGGCGGTTTTTTCTACGTCACGCAGCTCGCCGTCAGGCAAATGCTGGCGCAGAAGACCAGCGGGAGCATCGTCACGACCACGGCCGCGCTTGCCCGTAACCCAATCCGGGGCGTGTCCGCGGCGCTGCCGATGATCACCAAGGGCGGGTTGGAAACGGTCACGCAGCACTTGGCGATGGAATATGCCAAGGACGGCATCCGCTTCAACGCCGTCGCGCCCGGCGTCGTCTTGACGCCGCTGCACCGGAATACTCCAAGGGAAGTAATGGAAGACCTCTCGCCGATGGGGCGGCCATCGACGGTGAAGGAGATCGCCGACGCCGTGATGTATCTGACCGACGCCGCGACGGTTACCGGGCACATCCTCTATGTCGACGGCGGCTCTCACATGGGCCGATGGTAATGATTACCGTTTGAGTCCGAGCCGGCGCTATGGCGTTTTCCGGCAAAAAGCCGTAGGATGGTCGGTCTACAGCCTGCCGAACCGCCGCGTCTTGAGCGGCTTAACCAGTTTGCCCAGATATCAGGCGCAGGCGGCAACCCATTTGCACGGAAACGCAAACATGATCAAGCGATACCTCCGATCAATAATCGTTTCTTCGGCGATTTTGCTCATCGCCCCCGCTTGCCAGCACCCAGCCGTCGCGGCGGAAACGCCGGATGATCCCGTCAAGCAAGCCTCGGCGCTGATGGCAAGAGGCCAATACGACGAGGCCATCGCCGCTTTCACCAAGGCCCACCAGACCGACGGCAAGAACGCCGCCGTGCTGGCTGGCCGCGGCCTGGCCTTCGTCAACAAGGGCCAATTCGAAAAGGCGGTCGCCGATTTCGACGCGGCCATCCAGATCGACGCCAAACAGCCGATCGCGCACTTCAATCGCGGTTTTGCCTGGTCCCGCCTGGGCAAGTTCGACAAGGCCATCGCCGATTACGACGAGGCGATACGCCTCGATCCCAAATACGCCGAGGCCTACCGCGACCGCGGTTTCGCGCGGATCAGTTCTGGGCACGCCCGCGAGGCGCTTCCGGACCTGAACAAGGCGATCGAATTGAATCCCAAAGACGACGCCGCGTTTACCAGCCGAGGCACCGCGTACGGGCGGCTGAGCGAATGGGACCTGGCGATCGCCGACTACGAGCGGGCGCTGAAGCTCGATCCGAAAGACGCTGACACTTGGGCCGATTGCGGTACGGCGCGCACGATGAACGGCGACCTCGACCAGGCCCTAACCGACCTTGAGCGGGCCGTGAAATTGGGCAGCGACGAGCCTTGGACCTGGTTCACGCGGGGCTTCTGCCGCTACCGCCGCGGCGAGACGGAAAAGGCCCTGGCCGACTACGAACAGGCGTTGAAGCTCGATCCCGACTATCCCGATGCCCACCGCGAACGCGGCTTCATCCGCGGACTGAAGGACGACTTCGACGCCGCCTTCGCCGATCTCGATCGGGCGATCGTGCTGGACAAGCAGAGCGGCGCCGCCCGCCTCGCCGGGGAACCATCTTCGCTCGCAAGCAGCAATTGGACAAGGCCCTGGCCGATCTCGACGAGGCCGTGCGGCTGGACGGCGAGAACGCCGAGACCCGCTTCCACCGCGCGCTCGTGGAGCTGCAAACCGGCAAGACGGAAGAGGCCCTGGCCGATTACCGCGAGGTCATCCGTCTGGAGCCCCGCCTGGCGGAAGGCTACAAGAAGTGGGACGTCAACCCGGCTTCGTCGGACGAATCGAACATTGACCGGCTGGAAGCGGCCCTGGCCAAATTCAAGGAGGAGGCCCGCGAGCATTATCTCAAGGCCGTTTCGCTGCACAAGGAGGACAAAATCGACGATGCAATGGCCGAATACGACAAAGCGGTTCGCCTCTACCCGCGCTGCCCGGAAGTGCATTACAATCGTGGTTTGGCGTATCGCCGCAAGGGAGACCTGGACAATGCCGTGCTGGATTTCACTTACGCGATCGAGCTTTCTCCCAAGCTCACCGTCGCTTATTCCAATCGCGGTTTCGTAAGTTTCAAACTGGGCGAGTACGACGGCGCGTTGGCCGACTTCAGGAAGGTCCTGGAACTCGATCCGCAAAACGCCGATGCGAAGAAGAGCATCGAAATCATCGAAGGGATGCTGAAACAAGGAGACACCCCATGACAAAACTCAAGACTTGCGGTCTCGGCCTGCTGTTGGCCGCCGCCTTGCCGCTGGCCGGTTGCGGCGAACAGGAGACGGCGAAAACATCCAACACAAGCCAAACCAGCGGCACGACCGGGACATCGGCGACAACATCCACCCAACCCGCGAGCGACGAAAAGAAAATGGCCATCAGCAAAGAGCCTTACGGCAAGATCGACGGCGAGGATATCTTCCAGTACACGCTTTCCAATCCGGCGGGCATGAAGGTCAAGCTCATCAACTACGGCGCGATCATCACCACCGTTGACGTGCCCGACCGCGACGGCAAGGTGGAGAACGTCACGCTCTACCGCGACTCGCTGGCCGATTACACGGAAGTGAAAAACGGCAAGCCGACGACGCCCTTCTTCGGCGCGACGGTGGGACGCTACGGCAACCGCATCGCCAAGGGCCGCTTCAAGCTCGACGGCAAGGAGTATACGCTGGCCACTAATAACGGCCCGAATGCCCTGCACGGCGGCCTTAAGGGGTTCGACAAGCAAATCTGGAAGGCCGAGGAAGTCAAGTCGCTCGGCGAAGTCGGCATCGCCTTCACCCGCACCAGTCCCGACACCGAGGAGGGTTATCCCGGCAATCTCAAGGTCAAGGTCACCTACAGTCTGACCGACAAGAACGAGTTGAAGATGGACTACGAGGCCACGACCGACAAAGACACGGTCGTTAACCTCACGAATCACAGCTACTGGAACCTGGCCGGGGCCGGCAACGGCGATATCCTCAGGCACGAGATGACGATTAACGCCGACCGAATTCTGCCAGTCGACAACACGCTGATTCCGACCGGCAAGCTCGACCCGGTGAAGGGAACCGTCTACGACTTCACGAAGCCGAAGCCGATCGGCAAGGACATGCCTCCGTTCGACCTGGCCAAGAACGAGGGCGGCTACGACCATTGCTACGTGCTCAATCGCAATGGCAGCGGCATGGAGTTGGCCGCGCGCGTCGTCGAGCCGACTAGCGGCCGGGTGATGGAAGTTTTCACGACCCAGCCCGCGGTACAGTTCTACGTGGGAAACTACCTCGACGGCTCGATCAGCGGCGGCGGCAAGGCGTACAAGAAGCATTACGGGTTCTGCTTAGAGGCGCAGCACTATCCCGATTCGCCGAACCATCCGGACTTTCCCACGACGGTCCTCAAGCCGGGCGAAACCTACCATCAGACGACGGTGTACAAATTCACCGCCGAGAAGCCCACTGCGCAGAAATGAAGCGTGAAAGGCGATGACTCCGATCCGTTGCCCGTACTGCGGCGCGCCGAGCATGGAGGCCGCGGCCCGCAACGATGGCTCGTTTGTCTGCGTCAGTTGCGGCAAGGCCGTGGAACCGCCGCCCGCGCGGAGGCCGCCGGCGCCGCCCGATGACGCCCGCGAAGGCGGTCGCTGGTCCGCCGGGCCGCCGGCCGAGTCTGCGAGCCGCTGGTCCAGCGTTGCGCCGCTGGGCGACGACGAAAGTTCGCCGAGCATTTCCGCTAGCCTCAGTTCGATCCTCCCGCGCGGCGAGGAGGAACCGCGTTTGCATCAAAACGCGCCGGGGCGACCGGCTTGGTCGCCGCTGGTCTGGACGCTGCTGGTGATCGCGATTTTTCTGGCCGCATTGATTGGCGTGGTCATCCTCGCGCGAAACGTCAAGCCGTGGTGGGACGCCCGCCGGGAGGCCGACCGGCGCGCGACGGCCGAGTATTGGTGGCCGGCGCTGGACAACGGCCCGCCGAGCGAGCGGCAAGCGGCCGTCCGAGAGATTGTCGGTCTCGGCCCGGCCGCGGTCGTGGAGACGTTGGAGCATATTTCCAATGACGCGGCCACCGAAGACCGCTTTCGTTTCGTAAATGCCTCGGTCCACGCCCTGGCGGCGGAGGGGCCGGACATCTCGGCGGGACTTGCGGAAGGATTGAAAGCGCCCCAGGCCAAAGTTCGAGCGGCGGCAGCCGCCGTCCTACAGCAGATGCGCAGGGCAGGCCGAGGAAATCGCGATGATTTGCTCCGCGCCCTGGGCGACGACGACCGCCGCGTGCGTTTCGCCGCGATGGACGCCTTGGGCAGCCTCGGCGACGACGGAGGTCCTGCCGCCGGAAAGCTCGCCGAACTGGCGGCGTCGCACGACAGCGTCGCGCAGCGTCACGCCATCGACGCGCTGGCACATATCGGACCGGCCGCGCTCGAGGCACTGCCGGCCGTGGAGAAAATTGCGTCAGAAGACCCCGACGCGATGATCCGGGGCCGCGCGGCGCTGGCGGCAAAACAGATCGACGTGCAGCGGCTGGCCGGCAAGGCCCGGCGCGAGTCCGGCCGCCCGCTGAAAGAGCTGCTCCAGTCTGTGCTGGGCGAGGACCGCAAAGAGGCCCTGGCCGCCGCGAAGAAGCTGGGCAAGATGGGCATGGCGGCAACGCCCGCGGCCGCCGGGCTAGCCGCGATGCTGCACCGCGACGATCCCGCGTTACGCGCCGCCGCGGCCGCCGCGCTGGGCGAGATCGGCTTGGGCGCCGCCGATTTCGCTCCGACGTTGGAAACCGCCATCGGCGACGATGACGCGGCCGTCCGCGCCGCCGCCGCCAAGGCGCTGGAGGCTGTGAACGACAGGCCGAAATGAAAGTGCAATCACTACCTCTGGTCGTGCTTTACGATCCTTCCACCGGCACGTGGCTGCGTTTTGCGCGGCCGTGCGAAGTCGTCGTCGCGGAGCAATGCGGCGATGTGATGGAATGCCTCCGGCGCGTGGAACGGCTCGTCGAGTCGCGCGGGCTTTATGCCGCGGGTTTTGTAAGCTATGAAGCGGCGCCCGCCTTCGATCGGGCGCTGATCGTTCGCGAGTCCGCCGGCTTTCCACTTCTCTGGTTTGGCATGTTCGAGGTGCTAGAGAGGATTGAAACGCCGAGTCTTGCAGGATGGACCGCTGTCGGAGGGATTAGGGATTGGAGATTGGGAATTGGAACTAATCCCCAATCCCCAATCCCTAATCCCTTTCTCTCTCCCCTTCTCCCTTTCTCCCCTTCTCACCCCTGGCAGCCCGCCGTCGCTGCCGACGAATACTCGATCATTGTCGCCGGGCTGCGCGAGCGGATCGCGGCGGGCGAAACCTACCAGGTCAATTACACGTTCCACCTGCGGCGGCCGGCATGCGAGCCGTGGACGCTTTTCGCCAACCTGGTCGATGCCCAGCGAGCGGATTACGCGGCCTGCATCGAGACCGAGCGCTTCGCCATCTGCTCCGCCTCGCCCGAGCTTTTCTTCGACCTGCAAGGCGACCGCATCATTACGCGGCCGATGAAGGGAACGGCAGCGCGTGGACGATGGCGAGAAGAGGACTCGGCACGAGCGGCGGCGCTCGCGGCTTCCCAGAAGGAACGTGCGGAGAACGCGATGATCGTCGACATGATGCGGAACGACCTGGGCCGCATCGCCATCAGAGGCAGCGTGCAAGTGAGCGACCTGTTCCGGGTGGAGCGCTACCCGACGCTCTGGCAGATGACCTCGTGTGTTTCCGCGCAGACGCGGGCCTCGCTGGCCGAGGTTTTCGCGGCCATGTTCCCCTGCGCCTCGGTTACCGGTGCTCCCAAAGCCAGCACGATGCGGATCATCGCCGAGACCGAGTCCGCGCCGCGGCGGATCTATACGGGCAGCATTGGCCTGATCGCGCCGGGCGCCGCGCGCGGTTCAACGTCGCCATTCGCACCGCCCTCATTGACAAACAGCGGCAGCAAGCCGAATACGGCGTCGGCGGCGGCGTGGTATGGGACTCGACGCCACAGGGAGAATACGACGAGTGTCTCTTGAAGGCCCGCGTGCTCACGGCGCGGCGGCCTGAGTTCTCGCTCTTGGAAACGTTATTGTGGACGCCGGATGCAGGTTTCTGGCTGCTGGACGAACATCTGCAAAGGTTGCGCGGATCGGCTGATTACTTCGATATTCCGTTGGACGTGGGCGCAATTGTTGCCGACCTCGACGCGCTGGAGTCCCGCCTTCGGGCGGATTTGCGCGAACCGGCTAAAGCCGGTACTCCAGCGCGGTACAAGGTTCGCCTGCTGGTCGACCGCAGCGGCCGGACCACCGCCGAGCCGGCGCCGCTGGATGACGCCTATTTTCGCGAGCCAGTCCGCTTGGCGCTTGCCTCCCGTGCCGTCGATAGCGCGGACGTGTTCCTCTTTCACAAGACGTCCCATCGCGAAGTCTATGACGCCGCCCGCGCCGGTTGTGCCGAGGGCGACGACGTATTGCTCTACAACAGCAACGGCGAAGTGACGGAGACCTGCAGGGCGAACGTCGCCGTGCGCATCGACGGCCAACTATGGACGCCGCCGGTTTGCTGCGGGTTGCTCGCAGGCACGCTGCGCGCGAGACTTTTGGCGGAGGGCAAGCTTCGCGAACGGGTCATTCCGCTGGAAATGCTTCAAACCTGCGAGGAACTGTTTTCGCTCAACTCCGTGCGCGGCTTGCAGAAGGCGTGCGTTGTCTAGTCATTCCTTGCCGGCTTTCTGGTAAACGCGGACCCAATCGATTTCCATTCGCACGGGAAACTTTGTTTTTGCGGGATCGCCGCCCTGCGTGCCGCCAATGGCCTGGTTAAGCAATATATAGTGCGGCTGGCGGAAGGCCGCCTTCGCGGCCTCGTCGTCCTCCTTGATTTGAAAATGCGTCATCGGCTTGCCGTCCAGGAGCAGGTCGACCTTTTGCTTGTCCCACTCCATCGTCCAGACGTGGAACTGCTTCGCCCAGGCATCGCCGCCTAGTTCGGCCAGCGGCTTCCGCGTGTCCGTCCAGATCTGCCGGCCGCCGAAGCCGTAACAGACATTGGCCAACACCTTGTCCGTGTAATACTCCATGATGTCGACCTCGCCGCAGGCCGGCCATCCGCGCGAGATTCCCAGCGTCCAGAAGGCGGGCCAACTGCCCAGGCGCGTGTCGATGCGGCGCGCATCTCAAACTTGCCGTAGGTGAATTCGCGCTTGCGGCGCGTGACCAGGCAGGCGGACGTGTACTCGATCCACTGGCGGTTCTTCCAGCCGACCCGCTGCGCGGGTGCCCCGCCCCCGGGCCGGTAATCGGGATTGGGCTTGTGCTCGCGACGGGCCTCAATGACCAGCATCCCGCCGCGGCAAACGGCGTTTTCGCTCTGGTAGTATTGCAGTTCGTTGTTGCGGACGAAACCGCGCTCGTAGCCCCAGTTGGCCTTGTCGGGCGGGCCGTCCTTGTCGAACTCGTCGTGCCAGACCATTTTCCACTCGGCGGAATCGGCGGCGGCCTCCACTGCCGGCAGACCGGCCGCGATGCCGACGAAAACAGTTATAAGCCACCGAGCTAGGGGCAAAGCGAATCGCTGTTTCATGAGCGCGGCATTGAGTACGTCGGAGTTGCAGTTGTCGCGGCGATGCTCGCCGGCGGTACGCCGTTGCGAGAGGCGATCGCGCATTGTACTCGCGATTACTTCAATTGGGAAGCGCTTCTCCTGACGAGCGCTGAGGCAGCGAGCGCAACGACGCCAAGCCGGACGCGCAGCAGAGTCTCGCTGGCGCCAATCGGGTCAAGGCAGTTTCCGCTGTTTCACGCGAAGGCGAGCGGCAAGCGTGACCGCGACTGCGGCGAGCAATGCCGCTGCGGACGGTTCCGGGACCGCGCTCGTAGTCTCGCTACCACGATCGGCGGGTTCGACGCGGCCGAACAACGTCAAGAGCGTCGGGTCGCCGACGGTCAAGCTCGAACCGTCGGCGAGACCCTCGTTGTTGGTAACGATCAGCGTGCCGCCTTCGACGAACGTGCCGCCGCCGTAGGTGTTCGTGCCGGTGAGGACCAGCGTGCCCGTGCCGACCTTCGTCAGGCTGCCCGCGCTCGTGCTGTCGCTCAAGCTGCCGGAGAAGGTCGTGTCGTCATTGTTCAGTCCCACGGTCAGGGCCGCGTCCGCGGCATTGGAGTTGGTGAGCAGCAAGTTTCCGGACCCCTGTAAGCCGCCAAAGTTGGCGCTGGCAAGACTGCCGAAGTCCAGCATTCCATTGCCAGAGGTGTCGAAAGTGCTGCCCGAAAGCGCATTGGGGTCGCCCAGCAGCAGCGTGCCGTTGGAGACCAGCGTCGTGCCCGTGAAGTTGTTGGAGACTGCCAGCAACAAGGTGCCGGCGCCGGCGACAATCATCCCGCCGGGGCCGGAGAGCGGGCCGGATAGCGTTAAGGCGTTGCCGTTGGTGTCGAAAACCCCGCTGCTGCCCGCCTGGCTGAGATTGATGGGCATGTAGGTCGTAAAGCTGGTGGCGGCCTGGAACGTGCCGCCGCTGAAATTGAACGCGGCTGTGCCGCCCGCGTTGTAGACGTTGGAAAGGCTCAGCAGCCCGCCGCCCAGATTGTAGGTTCCTGTGCCGCCGTCTTCGGCAAAGATCAGCGTGCCGACGCTGTTGGTCCCGCCGGTCTGCGTGAAGGTGGCGTTGCCTCCGTAGCCGATGTATTCCGTCGGCGCGGAAAGATTGCCGCCAGTCAGCGTATAGGACCCGCTGACGCCGGACGCGGCGGCCATGTACAAGGCGTAGGTGGTAATCACATTGCTGCCGCCTCCTTGCTGGAATGCGCCGGTTCCAGAGTAGCCGACGGTCTCGTACAACGCGGTAAGCTGGCCGTTGTTGAGCTGGTACGTGCCGCTGCCGGCGCCGGCGCCGATAAGCACCCACCCGGGGGCGTTGTTTCCACCCCCCTGCGTGAAGCTGCCGGTTCCGTCTACGCCGATGATCTCGACAGTCTGGCAAGAGAGGTTGCCGTTGGTCAAGGAGTACGATCCGCTGCTGCCGACCCCCGATCCCAGAACGATTTGCGCGGCGGTACTGTATCCGCCCGACTGCGAGAAGGTCCCGTTGCCGTTGTCACCGATGTATTCCTGTCCTCCGCACCACAGGCTGCCGCCGCCTAGGTTGTAGGTCCCGCTGCTGCCGCTGTTCTCGCCCACGAACATGAACGAGAAGTTGGGCGACGCCGTGCCTACCGTATGCGTTCCGCCCGTCTGGGTGAAGGCACCGCTGCCGGAATAGCCGACGTATTCGCTGGCGGCGAAAAGGCTGCCCGCGCTCAAGTTGTACGTTCCGCTGCCGTCGGCGTTATAGCCAATATACAGCGGCACGCCGACGGTATGGGTCCCGCCGGTCTGCGCGAAAGCGCCCGTGCCGTCGTAGCCGATGTATTCCGCGCCGTTCAACCCGGAAACGGCCAGGCTGCCGCCGCTGAGGTTGTAGGCGCCGCTGTCGCCGGCGTTGTTTCCCAGAGACAGGTAGAACGCGACCGTGTTGGTCCCGCCCGACTGATACATCGTGCTGGTATACGGGCTGCTGTAGCCGAAGTATTCAAAGGCCGCGGAGAGCAGGCCGCTGCCGCTGAGGACGTACTCTCCCGAGCCGCCGTTGTACCCGGCGTAGAGGAAAGAGGCCGAGTTGGTCCCCGCCGACTGCGAGAAATAGGCGCCGCCCCGGCTGGAAAAGCCCAGGTACTCGGTCTGTGCGGAAAGCAGTCCCCGCTCCGCCGGACGTGCCGCCGGTCAGATAGTAGTTGGCAAACGATCCATAGCCGAGATAGAGGGTCGTCGCGAGATTGGTCCCGCCCGACTGCGTAATGGTGCTGCTGTAAGGCGTACCCATGGCGCCGACTTCCTCGGTGTTGGCGGAGAGCAGTCCGCCGCTGAGGGTGTACGTGGCGGTTTCGAAGGCCCCGATATTCAAGAAGTTTGCCGCCGTATTGGTCCCGCCGGTCTGTACGAAGGCCGCCGATGCGTCGTAACTGACCCACTCGGCGTTCGCCGAAAGCTGCCCGCCGCTCAAGGTATAAGTTGCACCGCTGTCGACGTACAGCGCGTTGTAGTACCCGGCGGGCGATACGACGTTGCTCCCGCCCGACTGCACCACGGTCGCAGAGAGGACGTTTTCGTTGGCGCCGCCGGGCAGGTAACCGCCGGTCAAATTGAGCGTGCCCCCGTTGACGCGGGTGTTGCCCGTAAACGTGCCTACGGCGCTGTAGTTTAACGTGCCGGGCCCGTTGAAGGTGAAGGAGGTGCCGGTGGCCGACTCGCTCACTGCGCCGGAGAGCGTAAGCGCGGCCCCACTGGCGACCCCGATCGACAGGTTGCCCGCCATCTGCAAGGGGGCGGAGATGATGTGCGATCCGTTGTTCACGGTGATCGATCCGCCGGCCGTGGTGCCCAGGGTCAGCGCGCCGCCGCTGCCCTGCGACAGCGTGTAACCGTTGGCGCCGTTAAAGACCAGCGCCCCTGCCGTGCGGTAGCCGTCCAAGGTCACCGTGACGGGGCCGCTGGGGCTGCCCAGCGTCACCGTGCCGCTGCTGGGCAATAGACCGCCAGACCAGTTGCTGCCGGTCCCCCAGCTTCCACTGCCGTTGTAGGTCCACGTTCCCCCGCTGGTCCCCGCGTTGCCCACGCTGACGACGAGGTCGACGTAGCCCGGCTCGACCGTCGTGGACAAGCCGTAACTGACGCCGCTCTGGTTGGGCAGCGTGAGGTCGTTCAGGCTGGCGGTGCCGCCGGTGAGCGTGGCGTCGCCAAACAGGGGGTAGTCGCCCGTCTGCGTGGGAGTGTTGACCACCGCAATCTGGCCGCCGCTTTGGACGTTCAAGGCGCCGCCGTTGAAGTTGATCAGATCGCCGCTATAGATTTTCAAACCGTTGGTGCCGCTGCCGCTGGAGGAAGTGAGATTGAGGTTGAAAAGCAGCTTGGTGTAGTTGTTGGTGGCCAGGCCGCCGCCCAAGTTCAAGGTGCCGTAGCCGGAAGAAAGCGCGGCGCCCGGGGCAATGGTGTGAGGGCCGTTGCCGGCGACGACCTCGCCTGTGATCGTGCCGCCGGCCGGGCCTGTCGCCAACACGCCGCCGTTAAGCGTCACCGTGTTGCTGCCGGTGGCCGAGCCGGAATTGCCGTTGGCGACTTCCAGCACGCCCGCGGTCAGCGTCGTCGGGCCGGTGTAATTGTTGGACGCGGCCAAGACCAGCGTCCCCTGGCCGACCTTCTGCAAACCGCCCGGACCGCTCAGCGCGCCGTTGAGGGTCAGCGAGTTGCCACTGGTGTTGAAGACCGCGGTGCTCCCAAATTGATTGAGCGTGATGGGCACGCTGGTGGCAAAGCTCGACGTGGATTGGAGCGTGCCCGCGCTGAAGTTGAAGCTGGCTGCGCCGTTGCCTTGGCTCAGCCCGCCCAGAGTCAGCAGGCCGCCGTTGAGGTTGTAGGTCCCGGTGGAACCGGTCGAATAGGCAAGGGTCAGCGTGCCGGAGACCTCATTACTAGAGCTCCCGCCCGTCTGCGTGAAGCGGCCGTTGCCCTGGTAGCCGAGGTATTCCGCAGGGGCCGAAAGCGCGCCATTGCCGCTGAGGCCGTACGTGCCGCCGGAGAATTCGCTTTGCCCGACATACAAGGAATTCGACGTCACCGTGTTGTTCCCGCCCGACTGCGTGAAAATGCCGTATCCCGATTCGGCGACGACTTCATACGGCGCCGAGAGCTGGCCGCCCGTGAGGGTATACGAGCCATGTACGGCATCGTTTTCGCCAATGTACAACGCGGTAGACACCGTGTTGTTGCCGCCCGACTGCGTGAAGCTGCAGGTGGCGGCGGCAACGCTGGCGGCGACCCCGATACTCTCGCTCACCGCGGAAAGAAGGCCGTTGCTCAACGTATAGGCCCCGCTGCTGGTCGTGGTGTTGACTTCGCCCAGGGCGAGGGCAGTCGTCATGTTGGTCCCGCCCGATTGGTTGAAGGCGCCGTTGCCTTGGTAGCCTATGTATTCGACGGTGGTCGAAAGCAGGCCGTTGCCGCTGAGGCTGTAGGTTGCCGTGACGAACTCGTTGTATCCGACGTACAGACTCGTCGCGGAATGAGTGCCGCCGGACTGCGTGAACGCGCCCGTACCGGAGTAGCCGACATAAGTATTGGCCGCATACAGGCTGCCGCCGCTGAGATTGTACGACCCGTTGGAGCCGCCGCCTTCGCCGACGTAAAGTCCGGCGGATACCGCATTGGTCCCGCCCGATTGGGTAAAGCTGCCAATGCCCGTGTAGCTGACGTATTCGTTGGTTGTCGTGAGTTGACCGTTGCCGCTGAGGCTGTACGACCCGCTGCCGGTGAAGCCCGCTGCCAATAGCGAGGCGGAATTCGTGCCGCCGGACTGGGTGAAGCTGCCCTGGCCTTCATACCACCCGACGGCCTCGGTGCCCGCGGAAAGCACACCGCTGCCGCTGAGCTTATACGATCCGCTGCTGCTGGATTCGTAGGCAAGGCTCAACAGCGCGGGGACCGTATTAGTGCCGCCGGACTGAACGAAGCTGCCGGTGCCGTAGTAGCCAATGTACTCGCCGCCCACGTATTCGGCGCCAGGAGCGGAGAGGCTGCCGGCGGTCATGGTATACGTTCCACTGCCGCCCGTATTGTATCCAAAGTAAAGCCCGTTGGTTACCGTGTGCGTGCCGCCCGACTGCGTGAAGCCCCCGGTGCCCGAGTAGCCGACGTATTCCGTGCTGCTGGAAAGCAGGCCGGCGCTTTGGCTGTACGATCCGTCGCCGTTAGTTCCGATGGTCAGAGTGGAATTCACAACATTGGACCCACCCGTCTGCATAAACACGCCGAAGGCATCATCGGCATAGCCGATGTCTTCATTCGGCGCGGAGAGCCGACCGTTGGTCAGATTATAGTTTCCGGAGCTGAGGTAGCTGTCGGCCAGGTAGAGGTGAACAGACACGGCGTTCGTGCCGCCCGTCTGCGTGAAGTACCCCAAATCCACCTGACCGTAGCCGATGTATTCATTAGGCGCGGAAAGCCGGCTGGCGCCGCTCTGGAGATACGTTCCCTCGAAGCCGGTTCCCAGGCCGTAGCCGTCGCCGAGGTAAAGATTGGAAGAGACCGCATTGGTTCCGGCTGAGAGGACCACAGTCCCATTGCCGCCGTAGCCCACGCCGCCAATGCCCACATACTCGTTCGCAGCGGGCAGTTTGCCGCTGGATATCTGCAAGGTGCCGCCGCTGACCGTCACGTCCCCGCCGAACGTATTGAACGCCGAAGTCACGAGAGTGCCGGCCCCGATCTTCTGAAATCCGCCGGGACCGGAAAGAGAGCCGGCCAAGGTCAACGTGTGGCCGTTGGTGTCGAAAACGCCGCTGGCGCCGCCGGCACTGAACGTGATCGGAACGTTCGTACTGAAGCTCGCTCCGGCCCGGAACGTGCCTCCGCTGAAATTGAACACGACGGCGCCGGCGCCTTGCGTCAGTCCGGAAAGCGTCAGCAAGCCGCCGTTGAGATTGTACGTCCCGCTCCCAAAACTGCTTGCGGCCAGGAGCAAAGTGCCGGAAATCGTGGCGGTGCCTCCCGATTGCGTGAATGTTCCGGATCCCTCTAGACCGACCGTCTCCTCGTTCGTCGAAAGCAGACCGGCGGAGGTCAATGTGTACAGTCCGATGCCGGTCTCATTACCGGGCCCCAACTCCAAATTGGTCGTGCCGCCGATTGTAAGGCCGCCAGAAACCGTATGTGTTCCGCCGGACTGCGCGAAGAGGCTAACGATGGGGTCTGGATCGTACCCAATGAGCTCGCCGCCAGCCACGGAAAGGGTGCCATTCATAAAGTTGTACGTGCCACCAGCGTCCAGCACCATGCCGGCGGTTCCGTACTCGGGGCTACTGCCGGGGCCCGTTTGGTCCGTTCCGCCGGATTGCATGAAAACGCTTGCTTCCCCCAGCCCCAGTACGGACACGTTATTCGTGGTGAGCAGTCCGGCGCTCAGGTCATATGATCCATTGGCAACGACCACTCCGCCAGAATTTAAATTCGCCGTCCAGATATTGGTTCCGCCGGCCTGCGTGAACAGCCCCACTCCTAGGTTCCCGATAGCCAGGCCGGTGCCGGAGAGCTGGCCCCCGGACATCAATTGAACCGCGCCACTCGTTCCTGCTGCCCCGTTGCCGAGGGTAAGCGTATAGCAAGTTGGCACCGCCGAATTCACCGTGGCGGTCCCGCTATTGATATACGCATACGCATTAGCATTGTTCATATTGCTGCCCGGCTCGCCTTGGGACCAGTTCGAGGAGACCGCCCAATTCCCGGAGGCGACTTCCCAATAGTTCTGTCCTTGCGCCTCGGCCAGGACGCCCAGGACAATCGTGACAGGCAGGCAAGCGGTAACCGTCAAAAAAATGCCTCTCGTCCTTTTTCCCATGATTCTGGTCCTTTCAGTGCTTGGAGTTATGGCACGGCAGGGCCGCCGAAATGCCGCCAAAAGTTCGATCCGGTTCCCGCTGTCCGACCGAGGCTGGTCGCCGGTGTCGTTTCCAAAGTAAACACAAGTACAGATGCCTGAAATCATTAGGCAGCCCCCCCCAAAAAGTCAAGTCATTTCGAGGAATGTTTTTGAGGAGATTGTGTCCTCACTAAGAATGATGCCCGTTTCGGCGCGCATCCCGTCAATTCCGGGCAAGAATCTGTCTAAAAGAGATGAAATCCGCCTGTAGCGGGGTGTGGCAATCGACGTTCACGACGAATCGACGGGCGACGGAGCATGGACCGCTCGGTTGTCCGTTCCCGAATCCCTCACAACCCCCAAAGCCATCGCCAACGACACGATTGCGGCGACCCGCGCCGCACGCGATGCGCCTACCGTCCTCAACGAGCGGGGCGAAAAGCTAGATTTTCTCGTAGGAAAGCGGCAATAGCGTCACCTCGACTGAACAATGCAACCGGCGAACCAAAGCGATATCACCGACGAACCGGCGGCGGCGGCAACCCGCTGCGCAGGTGCCCCGGCGGTACTTCGCGCGGCTTTCGGCGAGCGCTATCTCCAGCCGACGTTGCTCAGCCGGCGGCCCAACGGAGAGATTCTGCGGGCCGTCGACGCGCAAAGTGGCCGCGACGTGGTCGTCAAACTGTTGCCAGCCCGGCTCGTCTCGCCCGGCGTGCGCATGCGGTTGGAGCACGATGCCGCCGCATCGCAGCGCGTCTCCAGTCCGTGGGCGACGCCCCTGTTGGAGATGGCCTGGGCGGCAGACTACTTGGCGCTTGTCCGCCAGTACGTGCCGGGCGAAAGTTTGCGGCTGCGCTTGCAGCGCGGTCCACTGGATCTGCTCGACACGCTGACTGTGGGCCGCTGCCTGTTGTCGGCGCTGCATGAGATGCATTCCCTTGGCATCATGCATCGCGATGTCCGTCCGGTCCATGTCATCCTGGGCATGGAGAGCCCCTTGGCGTCCGCCGTGCTGGTCGATTGCGATCTGGCGCGGATCACGCAGGCCGAGGAGTGCGTCGAAGAACAGTCGTTGGAATCGACCCGCTACCGTTCGCCGGAACAGACCGGTTCGTTGGATTTTGAGGTCGGCCCCGCGGCCGATTTATATTCGGCGGGCGTGCTGCTCTTCGAGTGCCTTGCCGGTCGTCCGCCGTTTACGGGCGACAGCGTGGGAGCGGTCCTGCTGCAGCACATGACTTGCCGCGCGGCGGAATTGCGGAGCCTGGGGTTGGCCATTCCGCGGGCGCTGGACGAAGTCATTCAGCGGTTGTTGCGCAAGGACCCGCGCGATCGCTACCAGTCCGCGGAGGCTGCGCTTTTGGATCTTGCCGACATCGCCGCGGCCGTTGCTAAAGGCGACTTGGAGCCAGCCTGCGCGATCGGCGCACGCGACCGTCGCCCGACGCTGACGGAAGCGGTGTTCGTCGGCCGCCAACGGGAGGTCGAAGCACTGGATGGACAAATGGCGCTCGCCCGCGCAGGCCAAGGATCGCTGGTGCTGCTGGAGAGCGAATCGGGCGGCGGCAAGACGCGGCTGCTGAGCGAATTGGCCCTCCGCGCTGCGCAGCAGGGAATGATGGTCTTCCGCGGCCAGGGCCAGGAGCAGGTCGGCCGGCACCCGTTCGACCTGCTGGGCGGCGTCGTCGGCAACCTCAGCGCCGCCACGCGTTCCAATCCGGAATTGGCGACCGCCGTAGCGAACCGGTTGGGCGAACATCGCGACGCCGCCATCGCCGCCCTGCCCGAGTTGGCCGGCGTGCTTGGCTGGCAAAGCGTAAGCCTTCTGGGACCGGAGGCCTTCGGCGAGGCCCGCAGCATCGAGGCCCTGGCGCACTTTTTGGACACGCTGGGCACGCCCGATAAACCGGCCCTCGTCATTTTGGACGACTGCCAGTGGGCGGACGATTTGACCGTCAAGCTGATCGTGCATTGGCTTGCCGGCCGGGGGGATGCAACCAATGGCAAGCACGTAGTGGTCGTGGCCGGCTTCCGTTCCGAGGAAGTCGCGGCGGACCACACCTTCCGCCGCATACGTCCACCACTTCAATTGCGCTTGAGCCTCTTCGAGCCGGATGATGTTCGCCGTTTGGTGGAGTCGATGGCGGGGCCACTGCCCGACACTGCGGTCGAGGAAATCATCGCGCGCTCCGACGGCTGCCCCTTCATGGCGACGGCCGTGCTCCGCGGGATGGTAGAGTCCGGCGCCCTGCTGGCGGAAGCGAACGGTTGGCGCGTTGAACCGCTCTCCTTGGCCGACTTGCGGTCTTCCAGCTCAGCGGGCGGTTTCCTTTCGCGCCGCATCGAGCTACTGCCGCAGCCGGCCGTCGAATTGCTGACGATGGGCGCGGTGCTGGGCAAGGAATTCGACCTGCCGCTGGCGGCCGAACTCGTGGCGCAGGAATCCTCCGCAGCCATCGCCGCCGTGGAGACGGCCCGCGAGCGGCATTTCCTCTGGGTCCGCGCCGACGGTGTGCGCTGCGCTTTCGTACACGACAAGATACGGGCGGCACTGCTCGCGCGGCTCCCCGCCGAAGACCGGCAAAAAGTCCACTACCGCATCGCCGTGTCGCTGCAAGCAGGACAGCCACGGAGTGGCGACCGTGCCAGCATGGTGCCCGCGGCCGACCGCGTATTCGACCTGGCTTACCACTTCGACGCCGCCGGCCGCAGCGAACAGGCCCTGCAATACGCCTTGCAGGCCGCCGGCCAGGCGCGGTCGCAGCACTCGTTGGAAGTCGCCGAACAGCAATACCGCATCGCCGACCGCGGCGCCTCGTCGGCCGGCCAGAATATAAGGTTCGCCATTGCCGAGGGTCTGGGCGACGTACTCATGCTCCGCGGACGATACGACGAGGCCGCGGAATGCTTTCATCGGGCCGCCGGCCTGGGCGACGGCGACTACGCCAGGGCCAAAATCCAGGGGAAGATCGGCGAGCTGGCCTTCAAACGGGGCGACATGGAAAGCGCTACGCTGGCCTTCGAAAGCACGCTGCGCTTGCTGGGAAAACACGTGCCGCGGCGGATCCATTGGTTCCTGCTTTTGCTGGTTTGGGAAGTCGCCATCCAGACGCTGCACACCTTGCTTCCCCGCCTGTTTGTCCATCGCCGCAAGCGGCAGCCGACGCCCGCCGAATTGCTCGGCTTCCGCATGTTCAGCCGCCTGGCCCACGGATACTGGTTCGTGCGCGGGCGATTCGAATCGCTGTGGGCCCACCTTCACGGCATGAACCTCGTGGAGCGCTACCCGCCCACCGCCGAACTGGCCCAGGCCTATTCGGAGCATGCGCCGGGCATGAGCCTCATCGGCTACTACAGCCGCGGCATCATCTACGCGGAGAAATCGCTGGCGCTTCGCCGCTCGTTCAGCGATCTGTGGGGCGAAGGGCAGTCGCTGCACTTCTACGGCATTCTGCTGCACGCCGCTTCGCGATTCACGACCTGCGTGGAAAAATCGCGCGAGTCGGTCCGGCTTCTGCAGCGGACCGGCGACTATTGGGAAATGAACATGGCTCGTTACCAGATGGCGGCGGCCCTCTACCGGCTGGGCGAGCATCGCGAGGCCCTCCGCGAGGCCGCCGCATGCACCACTCGGGCTTGGAGCTGGGCGACGAGCAGGCTGCGGGCATCAGCCTCGATCTTTGGGCCTTCGCCACCGCGGGACATGTTCCGGAGGAACTGGTGAAAGAAGCCCTGCAGTGCGATCGCCGCGATACGCAGGGCAGGACTCAGGTGCTGCTGGCCGACGGCGTGCGGCTCATGGCCTTGGAGCATTACGAGCAGGCGGAGGCCCGCTTCAAGGAGGCACTGGCCGTCGCCCGCGACGCGGGAATGATGAACGCCTACGTCGCGCCCAACCTCGCTTGGCTGGCCACGGCGCTCCGCTGCCAGGCCGAGCAGCAGACTTCCTACGCCGTGAGTCAGCGCCGGGCGCTCCTCCGCCGCGCCGCCACTGCAGCGCACCGCGCGTTGTGGACAGCACGATGGCTGCAGAATGACCTTCCTCATGCCCTGCGCGAGTATCGGCGCATCCTAGCATTGCAGGGGCGGACGCGCCGCGCGCGGCAATCATTCGCGAAAGGCCTGGCCGTCGCCCAGCGGCAAGGCGCGAAGTACGAACACGCCCAAACGCTGCTGACCGACGGCCGGTTGCAGCGGACGTTGGAGCAGCCCGGCGCCGAAGAGCGGATCGCCCGCGCACAGGCGGAGCTTTCGGCAATTGCGGTGCCTGACGAGGCGGCGGAGCCTGAGGGCCGTCGGGGCACCCACGAAGTCGCTCGCCAACGGACTACGCTCTCGCTGGCCGACCGTTTCCAGAGCGTGCTGGAAGATGGCCGAAAGATCGCCTCGGCACTTTCGTCGTCCATGGCCTACGAAGAGGTCCGCCGCTCCGCCGAGCGGCTGCTCCGCGGCGAGCATTGTCTGGTCCTGGAAATCCAGCGGAAGGACGATGGCGTACGCATCGTGCCCGTCGCCGGTGATGTTCAGCGCGGCTTCCGCACTTCGATTGTGCGACGCGTGCTCGAAGCGGGTCATGCCGTGGCCGGCGACGAGGACGCCGCCAACGACGCGGACCGCGGCACGACGGCGCACTCGAGCGCAGCCGGGTCTTCTGAGGAGCGCTCCACGCTTTGCGCGCCGATTTTCGTCCGCGGCCGTGTGGCCGCCTGCCTCTACGTGGCCCACTACCAGGTCCGCGACCTGTTCGGAGCGGACGAAGAACGGCTGGCCAACTTCATCGCCACCATTGCCGGCGCCGCTTTGGAAAACGCCGACGGATTCCAGCAGTTGCAGGACCTCAACGCCACACTGGAGGTGCGCGTGGCCGACCGCACCGCTGCCGCCGAGTCCCGCGCACAGGAGCTTGCCCGCTCCAATCGCGAGCTTGAGCAACTGGCCAACGAGCTTCGCGTAGCCGAGGAACAACTGCGCGTGGCCAAGGAGGCCGCCGAGTCGGCCAACCGCGCCAAGAGCGAATTCCTGGCCATGATGAGCCACGAAATCCGCACGCCCATGAACGGCGTGCTCGGCATGACCGAGCTGGCGCTGACCACGCCGCTCAGCTCCGAGCAAAAAGGCTACCTCAACATCGTCAAGCAATCGGGCGATTGCCTGCTGCACTTGATCAACGACATTCTCGATTTCTCCAAGATCGAAGCGGGCAAGCTGGAGCTGGAGGACATCGCATTCAATCCCCGCGAAGTGATCGGCGACGCCACGCGCGTGTTGGCGATCCGCGCCTCGCAAAAAGGCCTGGAGCTGATCTGCCGCGTTCGCAGCGACGTTCCCGCAAAGCTCGTCGGCGATCCGGGCCGGCTGCGGCAGATCATCATCAATCTCATCGGCAACGCCATCAAGTTCACCGAGCGCGGCGAAGTTTACGTCGATGTCCGCGCCGAAGCGATCGCCGAGAATAAGGTGCGGCTGCACTGCGCGGTTGCCGATACGGGCATCGGCATTCCGCCCGAAAAGCTGCAAACGATCTTCGATTCGTTCAGCCAGGCCGACCGCTCGACGACGCGGCGTTTCGGCGGCAGCGGGCTGGGGCTTGCCATTTCCGTGAAGCTGGCGAACCTCATGCACGGGCGGATTTGGGTCGAAAGCGTCGTCGGCAGCGGCAGCACGTTCCACATGGAAGGCGAGTTCATCCGCGACGATTCGGCCGTGGCGGCCGAGCCTCCGGCCGACTTCCGCGGCGTGCCGGTTCTGCTGGTGGACGACAACCCCCGCAGCCGGCTCGTCTACGAAGAGCTGTTGGCAGACTACGGAATGCGCGTGCTTGCCTTTGGCGATGCCGCCCACGCCCTGGCCGAAATGGACCGGGCCGCCGAGTCCGGCGAGTCGATCCGGCTGGCGATTATCGACACCGACATGCCCGGCATCGACGGATGGACGCTCGCTCAGATGCTGCGGGAAGATCGCCGCCATGCGGACTGCCCGATCGTGCTGCTGGTTCCGGCAAGCCAGGCAGGCATCCCGCCCGAATTCCGTCAATTGCCGGCAACACAATTCCTGACCAAGCCGGCCAAGTCGGCCGAGTTGACCGACGCCATTGCCGCGGCACTGGGCTTAGCAGGGAGCAGGGAGCAGGGAGCAGGGAGCCCAGACTCCCTGCTCCCTGCTCCTCGCTCGGTGCTTCTTGCCGACGACGGCTTGATCAATCAGGAGGTAGTCATCGGCCTGCTGGAGATGCGGGGCCACTCGATCGAGGCGGTCAATACGGGCCGCGAGGCGCTGGAGGCCCTCGGCCGCCGTTCGTTCGACGTCGTGCTCATGGACCTGGAAATGCCCGACATGGACGGCCTGGAGGCGACGGCGGCCATTCGCCAGCGCGAGCAGATCGAAGGCGGCCATACGCCGATCGTCGCCATGACGGCCCATGCCATCAAGGGCTTCCGGGAAAAGTGCCTTCAGGCCGGCATGGACGATTACATCACCAAGCCCATCGAGCCCCGCGAGCTGTTCCGCGCCGTGGAATCGTATCCGCCACGCGCTGTCGCCGCTGCAACGCCGTAGTAGTGCAAGTGCCCCACTAGCCCCTAGCCGCCCCGCCGCGTTGTCCTCCAGGCGCCTAGGTTTCACTTGCGATCGGTCCGTGATCGTTACTCAATACCAATCAATCGCCGTGCCGATGTACGTCCCGAACTCGTTATAGTTAAAGTTCGCGGACGAGGCGTAAAACGCGCCATACCCTGCGTAGTTGTACACGGTGCCGTAATTGTTGAAATTCCCGTTGATGGCATTGACCGAGCCATAGTTGTAGAACGTGCCATAATTCGTCAACGTCCCCGACTGAATGTTCAACACGCCGCCCTCGAGATTCTGGAAGAAATCGTTCACCGTCAAGCCGCTACCGTTAAGGTTAATAGTACCTGAGTTGACAACGTCGGTCCACATCACGCCCGTGTCTTGAACCACGCCCCCGGACCCAACATAGAGCGTTCCCTCATTGTCGTACGTATCACCCGTCCAGTAACTGTTGTAGACATACAACTCACCACCGTTGCCAACAACGGTTGTGCCAGCAATCAATGCAGGATCGTCGTTCATAATCAACAACATCTCACCGGGACCGGAAATGTAGGTGTGGCTAATGGAAGTGCTGGACAAAACTCCGGAGTCGGACTCGAAGTAGCCGAAAACATTGAGCGTGCCATTGTTCAAGTTGAGGTTGCCGCCTGCGAGATAGATGCAGCCGCCGCAATCGTACTCGGCACCGCCACTCTCCGCTTGGAGTACTGCGCCGTAGGCGACGTTCACTGTTCCAGCAATCGTCATGCACTGGAGAACGTCAATCTCACCGCTATTGATATTCAGCGTTCCGTTGACCCCGACGCCGCCAGTCGGGGTGGCCAGTATTCCATAGCCGGTCCAGCCGCAAGCGACATACAAGATACCGCCGCCAACACTGTCCTGGACGTTCAACGTGCCGTCAATGTTGTTCGAGTCGTAACTACCGCCGCCAGGGTCGCTTTGAAGTGAAGTGATTGTAACGGCGTTTCCAGCGAGTTCGAATGTGGCGGCGCCAGCGCCTGGGAGCGTGAACGTCGTGCTTATCGTGCCGCTGCAATTGAAGGCCACTGTCCCCCGTCATCGACCACCACGGCGCCGCCGTAGTTTGCCCCCATGATCAGCGTAGCGCCGCTTTGCACTTCGATGCTTCCGCTTGAACCACCGTCACTAGTGAAACCAAATAGTGCACCGCTGTAAACAGTAATTGACCCATTATTGTCAAGCGATCCTGCCGTTAGATTGACGTCGATTACTACCGTATCGCCAGAACCGACGTTCAAACCAGCAGCCCCGAGTGAATCCGTGGAAGCCGTGTCTTGCAGCACCGCGCCGTCGCCCTGGAATGTGAGCGAATTGGCCGTCCACTGCCCGGAGATAGTCACCGTGCCCGTTTCGGATGGGAACACAAAATCCGCGCCGTTGACGGGCGTCAGCATCGGGCCGCTCGCGCTGCCGACGTGCCAATCCGCAGCGCTGAAATCTCCGCTGCCGCCGCCCGCGCCCGTGCCGCTGGCGTCCCAGTAGAACTCCGAGCTAAGCGCGTATTGCTGGCTATACGACACAGTCATGTTGTAGAGGACGATGAGTCCCAGCGTGCCGGTGCCGGACACGTCGCTGACCGTTACGACGTAGCTCGACCCGCTGCCGGTCAAAGCAGAGACCGTCCCCGACGAATCGTCGCCCGTGAGAATGAAATCGCCGGCGACAAGGCCGGTCACGTCTGCTTCGAACGTCACGTCGAATTGCAGGGTGCTTGCGCCTTCCGCGAGCACGGGGTCAGCGCACTCGATCGCCGCGACGTTCCACGCCGGGTCCGCAAGCTCGGCCGAAGATGAGCCGGGCCCGGTGACACTTATTGGCATCAGGGAAATTGGCGCGGGGAAACCTGGCGGAATTTGCACGGGGTAAATAATTGGCTCAAGGGCGGCTATGTAATTGAACACGAGAACTCCCTCTACGGACAAAATGTGTCCCGTAAAGCCCGATTGAAAGGCGGTGAAGGTAAGGCTGCCGGCGCCGAGCTTGATTATATTGCCGCTTCCCGTTACTCTGCCGGCGACTTCGTCGTCCAAGTTTTGTGGTGTGTCGAAGGTTGCCGTCGCGCCGGCCGGGATCGCGATGTTCCGGTTGGCGGCTAGCCCGAAGCTGGCTTCCCACTGCAGGGTTCCGTCGCCGAAAGTGATGTTCGTGGTCGGCGTTGTGGGCACAGCGCCCAGCGACCGGTCGCCGGTGATGCCCAGCACGCCCGCCTCGATCACCGCGCCGCCGGTATACGTGTTCACGCCGCTAAGGATAACCGTGTCCCCTAGCGCACCGTCGACAGTCAGTGCCCCGCTTCCGGCGAGAACGGCGCTGATTCCGCCGTTTTCCACGAAGTAGGAGGCGGCCGAAACCGTGCCGTCTTGTATCGCGCCATCCGCAAGCGTCATCGGGCCAGTGACGCCAATCGTATTGCCGCCGCAATCGAGCGTCCCACCGGCGACGTCGACTACCGTAAACGCATCCGCTTCGGAAAGCGTGACCGATCCTCCGAGCACCGCCAGCGACCCGGAGGAGCTGGTTGGTTGGCCTGCCAAGACGTACGAGCCGCCCACAAAGACCATTTCCTTGAAGTCGGGCGCGGACTGGACCGTAACGGTCCACGGGCCGCCGCTACCGGCGAAGATCGCGACCGCGCCGCTGGACCAGGTCGTGAGGGAGTCGCCGGAGGTCAGCCAATAATCGTCGCTGCTGCCAGGGTCCCACATTCCGGAGCCGCCGATTGTCCCGCCCGGCCCGAATAGAGCACCTGCACAGCGCCGACCGTGGTAAGGTCGATCGCCTTGCCGACAACGTCGTCGATAATCAGCGCGTTAGCAAGGGCGCCATTTACGCTCAGGTCGCCAACACTTCCGCTGCCGGACGCGAGCGTGCCGTACTCGATCAGCGTCTGAAAGGTGGTATATTGCTGCGCCCGCAGCGATTTGGATGGTCGTGGCTCCCTCGATGTGCAGCGCCGCGACTTGCACGACCTCGAAGACGGGCGCCTCGGCGTTTTCATCCACCGTTGCGCGGCTGTCCAGCGTCAGGGAAGACATCGCAAACGTAGGGCCGATTGAAGTATCAAGGTCCAGCGTGGCTCCCGAATTGATTGTCACGTTGCCCACGGCGCCCGCGCCGCTGAGGGTAGCGCCGGAGTCGACTTCAATGGAGTTCTCCGCCCCGTTTGGGGTCATGTCCGCCATTACTTGCAGCGTGCCGTCGCCGTCGTCGAGGCCGCCGTCGATCTGCATTATCCCGGCGAGGACAACCGTATTGGATGTGGACTTGTCCAGCATGACAGCGCTCGACACGTCTGCGTCGATCAAGCCCTCGTAAACGTAGAAGAATCCACTCGGGCTGCCCGTAGAGCCGGGCGCCTCGTCGACGGTGAAACCCCCGTTCGTGATGGTCCCGTCGGCCAGCGTCACGTCGCCGAAGTCAAACGTGTTGCCTCCGAGGTTGAGTATTCCCCCATCGTCCACCGTGAGGCCGGCGCTGATCGTGGCGTTGCCGCCGTTGCCGCCGACCGGAAGCGCGTCTGGATTTGCGAGCACCACCGTGCCGCCGCTAACTTTTAGGCCGGTAGAAAAGCAATCCAGGCCCGTTCGCGGGTCGATGACCAATGTGCCCGCGCCGGTCTCCTCGAGGAGGAGCGTGTTCGCGCCAATGGACATAGAGCCGGTGTAGGCACCGTGCTGCCGCCCGGAACAGTGAAGATCACGGTGCTGTCAGCGCCCGGTGTGACTGAGCTCGTGTCGATTTTCGACGCCAGAAACCCGCTGCTGTAGACCCCGCCGAAGGTGACGGTGGCGCCCGTAATGTCCGTCCCGTACGAGTAGTATGCGTTGCCGATGTAGAACGTCGACTCGTAAAGCGCCAGTCCGAGCAGGCCGCTGCCCCCGGCGCCGTCCTTGATCGTCCCGGAGAAGTTGCAACTCGTGACACCCCCGCTTAGGCCGACTTCAATGATGGCAGAGCTGTCCGCGGTGTTGTTGGTTATCGTATCCAGTGGACCGCCGCTTAGGCTCGACAGATTTGGTCCCGACCCTCCGTCAATCTCTACGAGCGCCGTTTGGGACATTGTCAGCGCCGTTCCGGGCGTGATCGCGCCGCCGGAGTTGCAGACCAGTTGGCCGCCTGAGACGTTTGTGCCGCCTGAGTAGCCGTTGTCGTAGCCGCTGTATCCCAGCGTAAGGGCGGCGCCCGCGGCCGGGCTTTTCACATTCAAGCTCCCGCTGCCGGTTATATCGCCGAAGAACTCGCCGGAGACGGTGCTCTCCCAGATGAACGGCGAACCGTTGGACAGCGTGATCGTGGTACTTGGGTTCGTGCCTTGCAACACGGTGGCGCCTTGCACGGTGAGCCCGCTTAGGACGGTCAGATTCGCCGCGACGTTCAGTTCGCCGCCGGTTGCGTCCAGCGAGCCGAGGGTTTGGTCGGCGTCGATCGTAAAGCTGCCGGTATGCGACGTGCTGCTGTCGACGACGCTCACCGCCGCGCCGACCGCGGAGGACGTGCTCGCGATCGTGCCCGTCAGGTCCAGCGCCTGGCCGTCGGTGTCGAAAGTGGCCGTATAACTATACGTTGAGTTGTTCAAAGGAAAGCAATCGACGAGGACATTCTGGCTGATCGCTAGCGGCGCGGCGGCCTGGAGCGTGGCGTCGCCTTGAAAGATCAGCGGCGTGGAAGCAGTGCCGAGGCGCCGATGGAGTTGATGTTCAACGTAGCGCCCTGGGCCAGGTAGGTGCCACCCGTGTACGTGTTTGGCGCGGTGAAAACGACCGTGCCCGTGCTATTGTTCGCGCCGGTGGCGATGGTGACGGAGTCCGCGCCGGAGCCGGCGGTGACGACGGGGAGGGCGAAGGTTGCCACGGTCGGTAACGTGGAGCTGGTTTGGCTGACCTGGATGCTCGTCCCGCCGGTGGGATCGACTTGCAGTTGGTCGTTTGAGCCGGCGCCGCTGGTCGTGAACTCATAATAACTTCCCTGAGCCCCGCCCGGCTCGAAAACAATGGCGCTGGCGAATACAACGCTTGTCGCCCCCGCGTCAGCAACCTCGACTGTCTCCGGCGAGTTGGCGGATGTGCCCACTTTAGACGGCGGGAAATCAGCCTCGTCGCCGTTCGTCCACTGGACTTGTTGCGGCTGGCCGTTAATGATCTGAATCCAGTCCTTGTGAGCCCCGGGGGAGGCGGTCGCTGTCCAAATTGGAGTCAGATCATTCGCCGGCGGACTCCATGTCAGCACCGTCAACAGTCGTCGGGATTCCACATGCTCAAAGCGGAGCTGACGAAATCCCGACTCAATTGCGCCACGGCGGAAGCGGTTCTCCACCCGGTTAAGGAACCGGGACCTTTTCTTTCCGCGCAGCATTCCGGCGATCACCCAGTCCACCGCCGAAACAACCATCCATCGAAGCTTGAACATGATCGGATCCTCCTGAAAGTCGAAGTAGGTAATGGAACGCGCCGAGAAACAAAAATCGGCCGCGGTCAAGCCGCCGCGCCAGCCCTAGCCACGAAAGGAGCGCCGTTGCGAAAAGAAGCAATAATGCTGACGGTTCAGTAACAGGTGTCAACAGAACAGCATGCTGCGGACCGTCTTGCCGCGTGGCTGCGACTAGGATTTCGCCCGCGTCGTTGATTGCTATCGCACTCGCCAAGTTCCAGCCCAGGGTCGGGTCGACGAGGCCGTTCAAGTCCTCAATCGAACCGGTGCCGTAGTAAATGAACGCGTGCCCGACCATATCACCGGTCAAGTCTGACTCGCCCACGACGAAGCCGCTGTCGTTGATCCCGTTCGCAACGCCTTCATTGCCCCCAAATGACCCCAGGCTCACCATTGTTCCGCCGCTATAAATGAACGGCTCCTGGAGCGTATCGCCGGCGTTGGTGGAGAACCCCGCGATCGAGCCTTGGGTATTTATTCCGTAGGGTTGGGTATCGTTGCCACCGAGCGAACCGATGTTCACCCACGCGCTGGTGCCGCCGCGGGAAATGTACGTTGCCGTGTAGTCAGGGTTTGTTGATCCGTGGATCGCGACGACCTCGTCGGCGTCATTGATCAGCATTGGCGGGTACGCGGGGTTCAGCTCGGTCACGCCTGCGCTTTGGGAATAAAGGAAACTGTGATACGCACCGCTTGCGTCCGTGGCGTAGCCCACGATTTGTCCAAGATTGTTAATATCCGTTGCACTCGACGTACCGCCTGGGTACATCGGCAGCGCCTGCATCCCGCCGCTCTGCGTCCACACAAACGCGCGCGTCGGGTTCCCCGGGCCGGATGAATCTGAGTAGCCTACCACCATCTCGCTGTTATTGATTGCCGTCGCGATCGCGTAGCTGTCGGGGCCCCCGAGCGTACCGAGGTCGGTCAACGGCCCCCTGCCGGAGTAGAAGAAAGCGTGCTCGGCAAGCATCGTCCCGCCGGACGTGGTAACAGTCGTGTCGGCATTGCCCACGGCCTGGCCAAGGCCGTTCATCCCGTTCGGGTACACGCCCCCATTGCTCGGTGCGCCCTGGGAACACGCCAAGATCGGTAATCGTGTATTCGATGTTGTTGGCGGAGGCGCCGCGGCTAGCCCGCAGGAGAGAAGCACAGCGACAAGTGGCGTCCTCATGGATAGCATAGGGTCTTGAACCTCAAGCCAGGTGCCTTCGCCACGGAGTTCGTGCTGCCGCTCGCGCCACCGGCGATGCGCGTCTATCCAGTCCTGCGCTGGGCGGTTGCCGGGGTCAAACCGCAAACCGCCCGAGAATAGCTCTTGACGCGGAACCCGTCCTCGTGTTGATATGCCCACCTTCAACATAACAATTCTCGGTGTTTCTGTCAACTATTTTGCGACGGTTGGTTCCCAAGTCGTAACGCTTAAGTCCCGGCTCCCTGGACGGCTGACAAGCCGCAGGCCGCGTCGGGGAATGCGGCGATGTCCCCGTTTTCCCATTTCGGGGCGCTTTCCCAGCCCGACGGACCGGTCAACTGCGGCGTCCAATATAGCGGCGAGCTTTCCACAAACTGCAATGCCTCCAATCGCAGCAGCGGCGCTCACGGAAGCGCCATCGCTTCGAGGCCTTGCCGCGGCCGGTGGTGGTCTGGGTCGAAAAAAAGCTCTCACTCATGACTCGCTCCTCCTTCTCGCAAGGGCCGGCTAAAGCCGGGACTCCAGCGCGTGCGCGAAGCCTCTATCTATATAAGGGCGGTTTTTGGCAAAAACGGACGCGGGAAAACAGATATTTTCTTCAGTCGGCGAGTTCCTCGCGTACTTCTTGCAGCACCCTCCGGACGTGTCGCTCGCTACGTCCGACGATCTGCGCGATTTGTTCGCACGCGTGCCTGCCGCCGCGAAGTTCCACGATCCAGCGGTGCAGGGCGGGACGGCCTTGCAGTACGGCTTCCAGGCGGTCGCGAAAGTCGGTCGCGTCGTCGGGCGAAGCCCCGCGGTCGGTGACCGCTTGCGCTCCGCCTCGTCGAGCGATACCGTCCGTCGACGGCCGCCTTCGACGTCAAAGTGGCGGCGCCGATCGCGAAGCTCGTTGGTCGCTAGCTTGAACAAAAGTTTCACGAGTTGTTGGGGCGTCTCGATTTCGTTCCACTGGGTGCAGCGGCAGAAAAACATTGCCCATGCGGGCTGCGTAAAGTCGGCGGTGTCGAACTGCAAACGCACCCGCCGCGAGCCATCCAACACGCGCCGCATCGCCCGTTGGACGAAAGGGCCATACTCGTCGACCAGCTGCCTAGCAGCTTCCGCGGAGCCGGCGCGAACGTCGTTCAACAGTTTGCGGAAGTCGTCCATCGGTGCGCCGTGCCAAGAAACGCGACGGAGTGCCAAACTACGACCGCTCCAGAGACCCCGACGAAGGGGCGAACAGAACAGCACCCAGCCGGCGCCCCTTCACGGGTGCTCCGGCCAAGCACTGCTTCTGTTCAAGGGCCTTCCGGCCGAGGTTCGTCGTTCTCTGGAAGCAAGTTACTTGACGCTTCGCGTCGTTTCAGTTGTATTCGATCAGTTCAGAATCTGCTGATAAACTTTCATCCTCTTGTTCGGTTCCATTGTCCCGCGGCGCTTTGCGCCGCAACCGACTCCAAGGCTAGCCACGTCGTGTTAGGCTGTCAAGCGGGGACGACGGACTTTTTGGGCGAGGCTAAATCGCCGTCGCGAACCGGCAGTCGCGGGTCTTTGCCTCGCGCAACAGTGCGCCGGGACCGCCGACGCGGCGTTCCCCCAGCGCCACCGGCGCGGATTGAGCTCGCAAGCGAGCCTCCGTCGTGCATGAGGTTGCCGCCGGAGACGTTCGTGCCGCCCGAGTAGCCGTTAGTGTAGCCGTTGGATCCCAGCGTAAGGGCGGCGCCGGCGGACGGGCTTTGCACATTCACGCTGCCGGTACCGGTAATCATGCCCAGGAACTGCCCGGACGCCACGCTTTGCCAGTAGACCGGCGAACCGTTGGACAGCGTGATCGTGGTACTTGGGTTCGTGCCTTGCAACACGGTGGCGCCTTGCACGGTGAGCCCGCTTAGGACGGTCAGATTCGCGGCGACGTTCAGTTCGCCGCCGGTTGCGTCCAGCGAGCCGAGGGTTTGGTCGGCGTCGATCGTAAAGCTGCCGGTATGCGACGTGCTGCTGTCGACGACGCTCACCGCCGCGCCGACCGCGGAGGACGTGCTCGCGATCGTGCCCGTCAGGTCCACGCCTGGCCGTCGGTGTCGAAAGTGGCCGTATAACTATACGTTGAGTTGTTCAAAGGAAAGCAATCGACGACGACGTTCTGGCTAATCGTCAGCGGCGCGGCGGCCTGGAGCGTGGCGTCGCCTTGAAAGATCAGCGGCGTGGAAGCAGTGCCGAGCGCGCCGATGGAGTTGATGTTCAACGAAGCGCCCTGGGCCAGGTAGGTGCCGCCGGAGTACGTGTTTGGCGTAGTGAACACAACCGTGCCGGTACTGCCGCTCGCCCCGGAGGCGATCGTAACCGTATTAGGGCTTGAGCCGCTGCCGTACTGAGCGATGGCGACCGCGAATGTCGCCACATTTGGTAGGCTGGCGCTTGCCTGGTCGGTCTCGATGGACGTTCCGTCTTGACCGACTTGCAGTTGGTCGTTCCCCGCCGTCGGATTGGTGTCTGCGGTCTGAAACGAGTAGTAGCTGGCTGACGGCGTGTTGACGCTATTCAGAAGGTTTGCGAGCGTCACGCCGGTGAAATCAATCTCGCTGGCGTAGACTGCGTCCAGTGCGTCGCTGGAGACCGACACGACCGCCGGCGATGCGGAGGACGTTCCCATTGCAGGGAACTGCGCCACGGCGCCGTTGATCCAATAGCTCGCGCTGTACGTCCCGTTTGCGTTCAGAAGAAGCCAGTCCTCGGCCCTATGCGCAGCGATGTTGCTCGTCCACTCAGGGTTGGGATCGCCGGCGGGGTTCCAGACTTCCACAACCGCGGTCAGCATGTTCCGCGGTTCGACGCTCTCACCGCGAAGCGTGCGGAAATAGCCAGTCCGTTGCCGGTATTGCTTCTCAACCCGGCGCAGAAACTGACCTTTTTTCTTGCCGCGGAGCATTCCCGCGATTACCCAGAGCTGCGCCGGGACATCGCGCATCCATCGAGGTCGAAACATCTTCAGACCCTCCTGAAAGCTGAAAACGGCAACGAGTCGAACGCAGGAGAACCAAAGCGCCCCTCATTGTACGCGATGCGCGATATTTGTCAATACGAGGACCAGTCCTGCGGCCAGCGCGATAAACAGAGACGGCGGCTCAGGAGTAGGGGTAAGCAGCACGGTGCGGTCGTGCCCGGCGGCGTCGTTTGCGGCCACCAGGATCTGACCTCGGTCATTGATCGCGTAAGCTTGCCCAAGGGTCCAGCCCAAACTTGGATCGATGAAGTTGTTCAGATCCTCCATTGGGCCACCCGGGAATTCGATAAATGCATGGCCCGACCCATCCGGCAGGGAGGCCCCGCCCACGACAACTCCCTGGTCGTTGATGCCATAGGCAGAAGCGCTGCCGCCGCCAAATACGTCGGCAAGCTCGGTCATGGTGCCACCGCTGTACTTGAACGCTTGATATTGTGAGCTAGCGGATGTTGTGGCTTCGCCGACGATTTCCCCCAAGCCGTTGATCCCCTCGGGGTACGTCTGCGGCCCTCCCAGCGAACCGATGCTCGTCCAGGCGCCGGTCCCACCGCTGGAAACGTAAGCGCCGTAGTTGAGCCCTGAGCCGGAAATCGCGACCACCTCGCTGGCGTCGTTGATAAGCAGCGGGCCGTACGCCCGGTTCAATTCAATCGCGCCGGCGCTCTGGGTATACAAGAAACTATGGTTGTGCCGCCCGCGTCGGTGGCGTAACCCACGATTTGTCCAAGATTGTTAATGTCCGCTGCGGTTGACGTGCCGCCCGGATAAAGCGACAAATCCTGCATGCCCCCGGCCGCCGTCCACACGAAGGGCGGGTTGGATTGCCGGATCCGGACGCCTCCGAGTAGCCCACGACAGTGCCGGCGTTGTTGATGGCCGTCGCGATGCTAAAGCTGTCGGGCCCTCCGAGCGTCCCAAGATCGACCAACGGCACACTGCCGCCGTAAAAAAAGCGTGGTCCGCCAGCATTGTGCCGTTCGACGTCGAAACGGTCGTATCGGCGTGCCCGACGGCCTGCCCCAGCGAGTTCATGGCCGCTGGAAACGTTCCGCCGTTGCTCGGCGCGCCTGGGAACACGCCAAGATCGGTAATCGTGTATTCGATGTTGTTGGCGGAGGCTGCGCGGCTAGCCCGCAGGAGAGAAGCACAGCGATAATCCGGCGAAGCCCAAGCACAGCGTTTCTCCCAGCGCCAGCAGCCTCCGACCGCAACTCCTGTGATTCTCTCATACTGCGTCCCGCGCGTCAAGTACCATCATGACGGAATTCTCAAGGCCTGGCCTAAACGCACAAAGCTATACGTCTATTGCCGTGATACGCCGCTTTGCGGCCGCGCTCGCGGCTCCTCGGCACGCCCGTCGGGTCGGCGTGGCCGGTGACCGTAACATTCGCGGCGACGTTCAGTTCGCCGCCGGTTGCGTCCAGCGAGCCGAGGGTTTGGTCGGCGTCGATCGTAAAGCTGCCGGTATGCGACGTGCTGCCGTCGACGACGCTCACCGCCGCGCCGACCGCTGACGAGGTGCTCGCGATCGTGCCCGTCAGGTCCAGCGCCTGGCCATCGCTGTCGAAAGTGGCCGTATAACTATACGTTGAGTTGTTCAAAGGAAAGCAATCGACGACGACGTTCTGGCTAATCGTCAGCGGCGCGGCGGCCTGGAGCGTGGCGTCGCCTTGAAAGATCAGCGGCGTGGAAGCAGTGCCGAGGCTGCCGATGGAGTTGATGTTCAACGTAGTGCCCTGGGCCAGGTAGGTGCCGCCGGAGTACGTGTTTGGCGTAGTGAACACAACCGTGCCGGTACTGCCGCTCGCCCCGGAGGCGATCGTAACCGTATTAGGGCTTGAGCCGCTGCCGTACTGAGCGATGGCGACCGCGAATGTCGCCACATTTGGTAGGCTGGCGCTTGCCTGGTCGGTCTCGATGGACGTTCCGTCTTGACCGACTTGCAGTTGGTCGTTCCCCGCCGTCGGATTGGTGTCTGCGGTCTGAAACGAGTAGTAGCTGGCTGACGGCGTGCTGATGCTATTCAGAAGGTTTTCCAGCGTCACGCCGGTAAAATTGATCTCGCTGGCGAAGACCGCGTCCGCCCCATCGCTGGAGACCGACACGACCGCCGGCGATGCGGAGGACGTTCCCATTGCAGGGAACTGCGCCACGGTGCCGTTGATCCAATAGCTCGCGCTGTACGTCCCGTTTGCGTTCAGAAGAAGCCAGTCCTGCGCCCGATGCGCAGTGACGTTGCTCGTCCACTCAGGGTTGGGATCGCCGGCGGGGTTCCAGACTTCCACAACCGCGGTCAGCATGTTCCGCGGTTCGACGCTCTCACCGCGAAGCGTGCGGAAATAGCCAGTCCGTTGCCGGTATTGCTTCTCAACCCGGCGCAGAAACTGACCTTTTTCTTGCCGCGGAGCATTCCCGCGATTACCCAGAGCTGCGCCGGGACATCGCGCATCCATCGAAGTCGAAACATCTTCAGACCCTCCTGAAAGCTGAAAACGGCAACGAGTCGAACGCAAGAGAACCAAAGCGCCCCTCATTGTACGCGATGCGCGATATTTGTCAATACGAGGACCAGTCCTGCGGCCAGCGCTGATAAACAGAGACGGCGGCTCAGGAGTAGGGGTAAGCAGCACGGTGCGGTCGTGCCCGGCGGCGTCGTTTGCGGCCACCAGGATCTGACCTCGGTCATTGATCGCGTAAGCTTGCCCAAGGCTCCAGCCCAAGCTTGGATCGATATAGTTGTTTAGATCCTCGATTGGACCGCCCGGGTATTCGATGAAAGCGTGGCGCGACCCGCCCGGCAGCGACGCCCCGCCCACGACAACTCCCTGGTCGTTGATGCCATAGGCAGAAGCGCTGCCGCCGCCAAATACGTCGGCAAGTTCCGTCATCGTGCCACCGCTGTATACGAACGCCTGATATTGTGAGCCAGCAGATGTTGTGGCATAGCCGACAATCTGGCCATGGCCATTTATGCCATACGGGTACGTCTGCGGCCCTCCCAGCGAACCGATGCTCGTCCAGCGCCGGTCCCACCGCTGGAAACGTAAGCGCCGTAGTTGAGCCCTGAGCCGGAAATCGCGACCACCTCGCTGGCGTCGTTGATAAGCAGCGGGCCGTACGCCCGGTTCAATTCAATCGCGCCGGCGCTCTGGGTATACAAGAAACTATGGTTGGTGCCGCCCGCGTCGGTGGCGTAACCCACGATTTGTCCAAGATTGTTAATGTCCGCTGCGGTTGACGTGCCGCCGGGATACATCGGCAGGGCCTGCATTCCCCCGGCCGCCGTCCAAACGAAGGCCCGAGTGGGATTCCCCGCTCCGGTTGCCTCGGAGTAGCCAACGATCGTCCCGCCGTTGTTGATGGAAGTCGCGATCGCATAGCTGTCGGGCCCTCCTAGCGTGCCGAGATCGATCAATGGCCCACTTCCTGAATAGAAGAAGGCGTGCTCCGCGAGCATTGTGCCGCTCGACGTGGAGACGGTCGTATCGGCATTGCCTACCGCCTGGCCAAGGCCGTTCATGCCGTTGGGGTACACGCCCCCATTGCTCGGTGCGCCCGGGAAGACGCCAAGATCGGTAATCGTGTATTCGATGTTGTTGGCGGAGGCCGCGGTTAGCCCGCAGGAGAGAAGCACAGCGACAAGTGGCGTCCTCATGGATAGCATAGGGTCTTGAACCTCAAGCCAGGTGCCTTCGCCACGGAGTTCGTGCTCCCCGTCCCCACACCGGCGACGCGGCCTTTTTATCCATCCCGGCGGTCCGGCCGGCGCCGTGCGCTGTCTTCGTCCTCGCGCTCTGAAGTTTGGCCGCTTCGCGGCGATATCGCTTGATGAAGCGGCTGACGAAATGCGTTCTCTTCTTGCCGCGAAACATTCCCGCGATTGCCCAAATCCGCGCGGGCACGTCGCGGACCGATCGAAGTCGAAACATGGTCGGACCCTCCTTGAGCTTGGAATTGATTTCAAAGCATTCTCGAAGTATCAAATCGGCGTCTACTCGCGACGCTTCGGATCGCCATTATCAGCGCAAGTCCCGCTGCTGCTGCACATGTGATAACCAGCGATGACGGTTCTGGGGTGGGAGTTAACAAAACCGCGTGGTCCTGCCCTAGCTGATTTACGCCCAGGCAGACAATCTCACCGGCATTGTTGATGGATGTCGCGCCTTCCAGAAAGTAGCCGGAGGCGGGGTCGATAAAGTCATTTAAGTCCTGCAACCCGCCGGCCGGCGTGTAGATAAAAGCCGTGCCACCGCCCCCGTCCGACTCGGTTGAGTACCCGCCGACAACATCGCCGAAATCGTTCACTCCGCTGGCGTCGGAGTACCATGATTCGGAGACGGGGTTTCCTAAGTCGAGCATTTGCCTCGTGTTGCTATTGTAAAGAAAGGCGTGCGACGTCGACGCACTGACATCGGCGAGTCCCACCGCGAAACCGGTGTCGCTCAACGCGTTGACCTGGCTCAGCGGTCCCCCGAGCGTGCCGATATTTGTGATAACGCCTGTCGCCGGATTGTAGAGCGCCGCTTGCGCCGTTGCAAACGCGGCGCCCCCCAAAATGCCTTGGTCGTTGACCGCCAGCGGTTCGAAGGCCGGAAGATCGACCATGCCGTGCGCCGCAGTCCAAGTGAACCCGTTCCCGGAACCCGAGCTGGTCTGCCAGAATCCGACGACGAGGCCGCTGCTGTTGACTCCGTAGCCGTAGCTGGCTTGTCCGCCGAATGTGCCGAGGCTGGTCATGCCGCCGCTCCGGGTCCAGACAAACGCGCACTCCGGATACCCCGGCGACGATGCCTCGGAGGAGCCAACGATCATGCCGCTGTTGTTAATATCCGCTGCCCCGGAGGAGCTGGCCGGCCCTCCGAGCGTACCGAGGTCAATCAACGGCCCGCTGCCGGGATAAAAGAAGGCGTGTTGGGCGGGCACCGTGCCGTTGGACGTCGAGATCGTCGTCGTAGCGTCCCCGACCACCTGACCAAGCGAGTTCATTCCCAGGGCGTAGACGCCTCCGACGTTACTCGGGGCATTACTGAACACGCCAATATCGGTAATCGTGTATTCGATGTTGCTGGCAGAGGTGCGCCCGGCGAGCCCGCAGGAAAGTAACAGGGCGACGATTTGCTCGTTTTTGGGTACCATTGGATTTGGTGTTTCAAGCCAGATGCCTTCGCGACGGAGATCTTGCCGCTGCTCGCCACACCTGCAACGCGGCGCATCTATCCATTCCGGCAGTACGCAAACCGGCGCCGCGCGTTCGCCGCGCTTGAGCCGCAATACGTGCGAGAGCAGCCTGCCGCAAGGAGCCGCTGCTGGTGCGGAATCGCCCATCTTCAACATAACAATTCTCACCGCTTCTGTCAACAGTTTTGCGGCGTTTCTTTCCCGATTCGAATCTGCTCAGCCGCCAGCCGCCAGTTCGCCGCATCCGGCTAAAACCGGGAATTCAGCGCCTAATTCCAAGTTCGAGCCGCTCAGGTCGAAAACGCAGCCGCCGCAATACATCGTTAGCGCGCCGCTGCAAACCGAGAGATTGCCGGGCCCGATTTCCAGCGTGCCGCAGTCGATTTCGGTCGTGCCCGGGAAGCAATCGATAAATAAACGCGGGACCAAGCCACCAGCGGCTTCACCGTCCGAGAAATCGTCGGCCGGCGGCACGCCCGGCGCCGCCGCGTCTTCTTGGCCCGAAACGTCACCGGGCTTTGGATCCTCGTCGCGAATCATGGGAACCTCCTTAAGTCTCGTGGGACCGAAGCAAGCCATCACGGCGGAGCGTGATGAGTACGTAGGTCATTATGCACAGCGTCGAATTATTGGCAAGCCTTTGGCGGTAACAGTTTGGTTGCTGCTCGCATGGGCCGCGGCGTCCAACAACTCCCACGTAACGATTCCGCTGCTTGGGTGCGAGCGAAAGCGAATCCTCCGCGGCCGCTGGCATTGGTTGAGGCGCAAGACGGTCATCTTGAGCTGGTCCCCGTAGTGCCTCTTCGATCGCTCGCAACCGGACGGCTCGCCCAGCGGGTGCGAAACCCACTCGCGCCATCGCGCTGCATCAAATGCCGTCAGGATTGCCGCTTCATTGCACGCCTGATCGCTGAAGCAGTGCAGACACTCGTCCCCAACGAAAAGCCTGCGGGTTGCCTTGTCGTAACGCGGAGTCAGCCGCGTAAAGGCATGGCAGGCCGCGCAGCACCGGGCAAAGCAGACCCTCCGCGGCGGCCCCGGCGCTCGGAAGGCGGGAAAACAGTTCCGCGAGCAACGGCAGGCTTTCTTGCGGCATCTTGCCCGGAACGGGCGCAATCTCGCTGCCAATTCGCTCCAAGCACTCGCCAACGGCCCGGCCGCAGACGACGCCGGCCCAGCGATATTCGCACGGCGGAATTTCCCCCTGGGTTTTGGTGTGCCATCATATTTTCCTTTTTCCTGTCGGTCGCGAGTCGGAAATGGCGGCAGTAGCGGCAGTAATTCCTTAGGGGTGTCGGCCGGTCGAGCGCAAAGGATCGGGTCCACAGAATTAGTTGTTTTTTGACCTCCAAAATGGGCGCGAATTCCGGAAGGAAACGCCGAAAACGTCCATTGTGGCGGAAACGCCCCTTTGCCGCTGTGGTTCGCGCGGCGTGGGGCAGCAGTTAAGGCGCGCGGCTTCCGGACCCGGGATACGGAATTGCGCACCCCGCGCCGCTGGAAGCCACTATTAAAAACAGGGACAAATCGAGCGCGCGAAAACGGGACCACAAACTTTTTTGTAGGCTATACGGCACAAGGACTTACGCACGGTTTTCCGCGCCGCCGGCAAGAATTTTCGTCTTTTCGCATAGCGCGAGAAACGTAGTATAGATAGAGGGCAGTGTTAATAGATGATATCAGTAGTGAAGATTAGGGATTAGGGATTAGGGATTAGGGACGAAGGATGAGAGATGAGGGGATCAGGTCAGGGAAGCCGGGAGTCAGGAGTTAGAAGGCGGAAGGGCCAATGTTCAATGTCCAAGGTTCAATCTTCAATGCTCATTACTCGTTGTTCGTTGAACATTGTTCATTGTTCATTGTTCATTTTCTTCCGCTCCGCGCTCCCCGCTCGCTGCCATGCACTGGTGCACAAACCACCCGGAGGCGGGAATTCCTGACCACATCCTGACCGAATCCTGATCGCGTCTTGACCCATTCCTGATCGTGTCCTGATCGTGTGCTGATTGGACCCTGATTGCAAGAACGGCCGAAAACAAGGGAGTTTTCGATGTTTGAAGCGCGAAGAAAAAAAGTCGGCGGAAAACGCCCGGATATGCACCACCGGCCACCTTCACCCCGACCCGCTGCCGACCCACTTCGCGGGTGCCCCGTGCCCCGCCCTCTCCCAGGGCGTTGGGGACATTCCCGAGGCCGGAGAACGGGGGCTGCCTGCCGCGCTCGCGTGCCGCTTGCAGCTACTTGGCCCTGTGCAGCGCCGGCGGCTGCCAGGCGCCGCTGAGTGCGGGCGTCTTCGGCCAATACATGCGCATCGTTACGTTGAACTCTCCCGCGGGCGCGGGCAGCCAGTTCGCTTCCTTGTCCGTGCCCGGCGAATCCTTTTGCAGATAAAGATCCAACGAACCGTCCGCGTTGTACACCAGCGGCATCCAGCCGGCGAGGTTGTAGCGGTTGATGGAATTGTCGACGAAGAAACTTTCGGCGTCGTACATCGTGACCGACCAGAAGGCGTTGACGGGCGGCAGATGCCCTTTGTCAAAATGCAAAACGTAACGGTCCCGGCCCGTGAGCGTCCTGCCGCTTGCGTCCACGAAGGTCGTGGGATACATCGAGTCCTGCGGCAGGTTTGCGGCCAGCCCCATCAAGGCAATAACCGCCCGGACGCCGTAATCGGTGCCGTAATTGCCCATGTCCGCCGGCATTTCAATCCATCGATTAGCAAGCGTTCGCCGCATCTGCACGGCAAATCGAATTCTCTCCAGTGTAAGCGGCACGCAATTCTTCAGCCCGTTGGCGGTGGCCGGAGGAAGCTTGCTGAAATCGAAGTCCTGCCCGGGCACGATTCCGATCTTGGCGAGCTTCGCCAGCATGGTGGCATCGGCGGCGGGCGGCGGATTCTCTTTCAGAAGCGTCGCCAGCCGCTTGAAAAACGTCGCCGCGTCCATCTTGGCCGCCTGCCGGACGGGCGGAGTCTTCACGTCAATGCTCGGGTCGACCATGCCTTTGGGCGGCGTGTAGGGCTTGCCCCAGGCGCTAATCGGCGTCAACCTGTATCGCCCTTGAAGGGCATGGACCGCCTGGTACTCGGTGGGACCGTCCGCCTGCGTGCGGCCCGCGATCATGGCGACGTTCGTCGGCGCGCGTACTTCTTTTACGCCGTCGGGCAGCGTGCCTTTCCAGTTCGGCCCCACGATGGCGAAGTCGCCCGCCTTCGTGCCGGTGGTCCGCTTTCCGGGCGACGCGAACACGTTGGTCCACGCGTCCATAATCGGCATCAGATAGTAGCGGTCCTTCGTGTCGGGCACCGAGAGGACGATCGGCTCCTTCGACAGATCGAGCCAGGCGAAGGAGTAGAGCGTGTCGACGTTCAGCCGCACGATATCCTTATAGGCGGCCGTCGGATATTTGAGGAAGTTGCTGAACTGGTTGGCGGGCGCATGGCCGTGGTGGTCCGGTTCCGCGACATTCGTCTGCACCTGCTTGGTGATGTCCACAATCACCAGCGGCAGCCCGTAAACCACGGCTTCGACGCCGATCTCCGTTGCTTCTGTTTCCGTGAGCGAACCGGCATGCTCGGTCGAAGTGGCCGGCGCCTGCCGCGCGGGACTTGGCGACTGCGCTGACCCGATGGACATCAAGCACGCCAGCGCTGCCGCCGCCAGGCCAGCCAAAAGCGGCGGCGGGCAGCATCGGTTCCAAGATTCCTTTTGCATATTCATGGCAATTGCCCTACTCATGAAAACTGATCCTTGTTTGGGTTTTCGGCCGAGAGAATACGGATATTTCGAGGACCAGTCCAGACGGTTTTTAATACTCTCGGTTCGCAACGACGCCCGGTTGCGGCACGGGGTAGAGCCCGTGCGCATCAGGCATTACCGGCGCAGGACCGTCGAGAGTGAGCCGGTCAAGGTTGGGGGCATATTCGTGATCGCTTCTGAGCATTTCCTCGAACGTGACGGTGCGGCCGGTATGCGCCGCCACGCGGCCCATCGAGGCAACGACGCTGGCGTTGACGCCGTTCTTGGCTTCGTTGAACCGCTTGTTGCCGCGGATGGCGGCGATCAGGTCGTCCCATTCGTTCTGGTGCGATTCCTGATCGTCGCTAGCGATCTGCGATTCCCAGATCATCTTGGACTTTTCCGGGAGTTGGCCCCTGTATGTGCTGGACTGCGCCCGCAATCGCCGGACTTGGAAAGCACGGCGAAGCCCTTGGTGCCTTGCGCAACTGTGGTAACTGGCCTCGGCGCCGGCCATCGTGCGGCCGTCCATGATCAGCCGAGCGCCGTCGGCAAAGGCGTATTCGACGGCATACACGTCGAAGTTCTGATCGACGTTGTCGCCGCGAAAGTGGCGGCCTCCCAAGCCCATTGCGCTCACCGGCCAGGCGTTCTTCATCCAGCAGCAGTGATCGAGGATGTGGATGTAGTAGTCGCTGAAGATGCCGCCGCTGGCCCAGATGAAGCCGTGAAACTTGCGGACCTGGAATTCCACCTCGCTCATTCCCGCCGGCTTGGGCGGATAGCCGCGGCCGTAACCCTGCATGCGGTAGCCGCGCAGAAGGACGATGTCGCCGATTTCGCCGCCGTGAATGCGCTCGGCCGCCTGTTGCAGATTCCGCGCGTGGTGGGAATTCAAACCGACGCCCACCTTGAGGCCCTTCTTTTCCGACTCCTCGGCCAGTTGCAACATGCGGCGGGAAGTAGGACCGTCGGCCGTCAAGGGCTTCTCCATGAAGACGTTCAGCCCCTTCTTGATCGCGTAGGCGAAGTGTATCCAGCGGAACGCCAGCGGAGTGGCGAACGCCGCTACGTCGCCCGGTTTCAGGCAGTCCATCGCCTTTTTGTAGCCGTCGAAACCGACGAACCGGCGGCCTTCGGGCACGTCCACTTGGTCGCCAAGCTGCCGTGTGAGTGCCCGGTAACTCCGATCAAGCCGATTCTGAAACGCATCGGCCATGGCAACCAATTTTACTCCGCCTTGTTTGACCCTCAAGGCGTTGGCGGCCGCCCCGGTGCCACGGCCCCCGCAACCGATCAGGGCCACTTGAATCGTGTTGTCTTCGGCGGCGTGGACGTACGGAACGGCGGCGCCAGCCAGCGCGGAGGCTGCCGCAACCCGACCGGTGGTTTTCAGGAATTGACGACGTGTACTGTAGGACATTTGCTGGCCTCACTTCCCCACAATCAAAATTGTGAACGAGCCCGGCACCATCGCGCCGCCGCGACCCCGGCCGCGTCCGCCGCCTTGCGGCCCACGACCGCCTCCGGCGCCCTCAGCCGTGATCAGGTATATCCGGCCGGTCTTGGAATCCAACGTCGAACACTTGGCCCCGGCCTTCGTGGCGACGTCTTGCTCGACGGCGAAATTAGTGGGGCCGTTTTCCTTGATCACCGTCAGCTTGCCGTCGCGGGACGAGCAGAACGCTTCCATTGTTACCGGATTAAACTCCGCCGCATCGACGCCGTTGCCCGTGGGCAGCGTGGCGAGGATTTTTCCGCTAGTTGCGTCCACCACGAGGCAGTTCCGCTTGGCGCGGCA
Organism: uncultured Planctomycetia bacterium; assembly: GCA_963780045.1. GTDB lineage: Bacteria > Planctomycetota > Planctomycetia > Pirellulales > Thermoguttaceae > JANXQG01. The sequence continues at coordinate 2,710,650 of CAVZZZ010000001.1, forward strand.
ATAGACGAAAAGGACGTTGTTCGCCGCGTCCATCGCCAATCCGGCCGGCTGGCCGCCATTGTCGCCCAGATCGTAGTGCCCGGTGGTCTTCATCGCTTTACAGTCAACTACGGCGAATTGCCCCTGGTCTTCGAGGCAAATGTAGGCGTGCCCCTTGCCGTCGGGCGCGGCTTGTTCGGGCTGACCGCCAAGATCGAACGTGCCGGCAATGTTTCCATCCGCCGTGTCGATCGCCGTCACGTTCGGCGCACTGTGGCTCAAGACGTAAACCCGTTTCGTGGACGGTTCGAAGAAAATCCCGTCCGGCCGCCCTTTGACGGCGATGGTTTTGATCACCTTCAGCGTCTTGGCATCGAACATCACCACGGGGCTGCTGCTGGAAAACGCATGGCCGGTCTTGGGATCGACGGCCACGCCATGACCGCCGCTGACATTGGGGATTTCGCCGGCCAGCTTCAGCGTGTCCAGGTCGTAACAGGAGATTCGGCCGCTCCCTCCGCTGCGGACCACGAACAGGTGGCGGGTATCGGGATCAGCGGTGACGTAATCGAAACCGCCCTCGCCGCCGACCTTGGCTGTTTGCACGACCTTATACGGCCCCTTCGCGGAGTCCGCCGGCGCCGGTTGCGCGGAGGCGACGGGAGCCGAAAACCCGAACAGTGCTGCAAACGCTAATATGGACAAACGCATCGTTGGTTCTCCGCTCAAATAGCAATGCTGGTCGCATGGGAACGCCACTGACATTACCGCCAGCGCGGAGGCGTGTCAAGAACCCGCTGCCGCGGACTTGTCGGCCTTTCACCGCCGCGCGATGCCGCTATAATTAGGGGCTTCGTAACACCACACGCCATACGGTTTGAACTGAAACAAGTCGATGCTACGGGCAGATGTTCGTTCCACGTCTTACCGTAGGCAAGAAAAATCATCGGTTTGCCATAAGGATATCCATGAAAAGCGACGAACTGCGGGAAAAGTATCTGGCTTTCTTCGAGAGCAAAGGCTGCGTCCGCCGGCCGAGCGACGTGCTCGTGCCGCGATGGGACCCCTCCGTGCTCTTCACTCCGGCCGGCATGAACCAGTTCAAGGATCACTTCCTAGGCCGCTGCAAACTCGACTTCACGCGCGCGACGACGTGCCAAAAATGCCTCCGCACCGGCGATATCGACAACGTCGGCCGCACCGCCTATCACCATACCTTCTTCGAGATGCTGGGCAACTTCAGCTTCGGCGACTACTTCAAGCGCGAGGCGATCCACTGGGCTTGGGAGTTCCTCACGAGCAAGCAATGGATGGGCGTCGATCCGGCGCGGCTCTCGGCCACGATTTACCTGGACGACGATGAAGCCGCCAAGATTTGGCTCGACGAAATCAAGCTGCCGGCCGAGCGGCTGAAGCGGATGGACGAGGACGAGAATTTTTGGCCGGCCAGCGCGCCGAGCCAGGGACCGGACGGCGTGTGCGGGCCATGCAGCGAGATTTACGTGACGACGCCCCGCGGTTCGGTCGAGGTCTGGAACCTTGTCTTTACGCAGTTCAACCGCGTCGGCCCGCCGCCCAACAACCTCCGCCCGCTGCCGAGCAAGAACATCAATACGGGCATGGGTTTCGAGCGGATGGCCTCGGTCATGCAGGGCGTGGAGACGAACTATCATATCGACATTCTCCGCCCGCTGGTTGAAGCGGCAGGCGAGGTATGCGGCGTGAAGTACGAGCCGGATTCCGATAACGGGCGGCGGCTGCGGCGGATCGCCGACCACGTCCGCGCCTGCACCTTCGCCATCCACGAGAACGTCTATCCCGACAACGAAAAGCAAGGCTACGTCATCCGCAAACTGATCCGCCGCGCGGTGCTGGACGGCTACCAGATGGGCATCCACGAGGCGTTTCTCTACCAACTGCCGCAGGTCGTAACCGACTTGATGAAGCATCCCTATCCCGAACTGCAGGAGACGGTGCAGCGGGTTGCGCAGGGATTGAAGAATGAGGAAGGACAGTTCTTCGAAGTGATCAACGCCGGGATGCCGCGCGTTGAGAGGCTTTTTGAAGAAACCGCGAAGGCGAAATCCAAAACGGTATCTGGTCGCGAGGCATTCAATCTCTTGCAGACCTACGGCTTCCCGCCCGAATTGACCGAGACGCTCGCCGTCGAGCGCGGGCTGAAGCTCGATTGGGACGGTTTGAAGAAAGCCCAGCAGAAGCACGAAGAGGCCTCCGGCGCTGGGCAGCGGAAGGAACTTTTCAAGCAAGGCCCACTTGACACGATCCGCAAGACGCTGCCGGCGAGCGAGTTCGTCGGCTATGCGACCGAAACGGCCGAGGCAACCGTCATGGGCCTGCTGGTCAACGACGAGCTTTCCTACAAGCTCGATGAACTCGATAGCAAACTGCCGACTGTAATCGTGTTGGACCACACGCCCTTCTACGGCGAGATGGGCGGACAGGTGGGCGACACCGGCTGGATCATCGGCCCCAACGGCCGCTTTGAAGTGACCGACACGCGCGTCGAGGACGATTTCACGCTCCACGTCGGCCACCTTCGCGAGGGCCGCATCGAATACAAGGACGCAGTCCAGGCGACCGTCGATTCGCCGCGGCGGCAGGCGATCCGCCGCGCCCACTCGGCCACGCACATCCTGCAATACGCGCTGCAAAAGACCCTCGGCAAGCAGACGCACCAGAAAGGCTCGAAGGTCGAGGCGGACTTGCTGCGCTTTGACTTCAACTACGACCAGACTCTCTTGCCCGAACAAATCGCGATGATCGAGACCGAGGTCAACGCCCGCGTTCTGGACGCGGCGCCGGTGCAATGGACGCTGATGCCCAAGGACGAGGCGCAAAAGCTGGGCGCGATGATGCTTTTTGGCGAAAAGTATCCCGACGTGGTTCGCGTCGTCTCGATGGGCGAGTTCAGCAAGGAGCTGTGCGGCGGCACGCACTTGGAGAACACGGCGCAGACGGGCATGTTGAAGATCATCGGCGAGGAAAGCGTTGCCAAGGGCATCCGCCGCATCACAGCGCTTACCGGCATGGCGGCCGTCGCGCGAGCGCAGCGCGACGAAGGCCTGCTGCGCCGCATGGCCGGCGCGCTCCGCACCGCGGTTGAGGAACTGCCCGATCGCGTCGAGGCGCTAGCGAAGCAAGTCCGCGAGTTGCAGAAGAAGTCATCCGCCGCGCCGCGGGCCGAAGGCGTCGGCGTCGATCAGCTAGTTGCGAATGCGGTTGACGTGCGAGGCGTGAAGATCGTGGCAGCCGACATGCCTGGCGCAACGCCGCAATCGATGCGCGACATGATCGACCAATTGCGCCGCAAGTCCGCCCCGGTGGCTGTGCTTTTGGGCACGAAGCAAGAGGAAGGCAAGGTCATGCTCATCGCCGGGCTAAGCCGCGACCTGGTCGATCGCGGTCTGGACAGCGTACAGTGGATCCGCGAAGCGGCCGCGATGGTCGGCGGTAAAGGCGGCGGCCGCGCCGACATGGCCCAAGCCGGCGGCAAACTGGCCGAGAAACTCGCCGATGCGCTGGAGCTTGGGCGGCGGGAGATTGAGAAGCGGCTGGCGGGGTAAGAAAGTCTTGTGCGGCCGGACTATTGAGGCTTCGAATGGGCGCGCATCGACATCGGCAATTCCAAAACTGGCCAATCGGCCTGTTTGCTGTCGTATTTGTAATTTGCACGCCGCTTTGGTTGCCAATGGCTCTAGTTTTGGATGTAATCTATAAACACCGATTGCGGAAAGCGGCCAAGTCGTTCGCATGCGCAAACTGTGGAAGGCTGCTCGGCATGGAGGCCCTGAAGCTGGCTGATGAAGCAGTGGCCGACCAAGCGCGCGAACGAATGCGTCAGTATCCCGGCATGAGATTTCGCGTTGTGAGGACGCTTTATGCGATTTGTACTGCCTGCGGGACACGATATACATTTCACAAGGATGAACAAACGTTGGTCATCGAGTCGCCACAGACCGGGAGCCGGTCCGAGGTGAACAAATAAGCGCCCGAAACTGCCGATATGCAGATTTCCCGAATTACCTTGAATCCATCGGTCATGGGAGGCAAGCCGTGCATCCGCGGATTGCGGATCACGGTAGGCACAATCCTCGGACTGCTTGCCTCTGGGCACTCTCGCGAGCGGATTCTACAAGCTTATCCATACCTTGAACCGGAAGACATTGATGCTTCGTTGGCCTACGCGGCCTGGCGATTGGAAGAGCGCGAAGAAGATTTGGTCGTCACATGAGCGTGCAGCTTATGGTGGACACGGACGGCTAAAGTTTACTCGATTTCGGCGAGCATCCCCTTGGGGTCGCGCGGCTGGAGTGATTGGCTTACGCAGTCCACCAGCAAGTCCAGTTCCTCAAGAACAATCGCGCCAACGAGGGCATCGTCCCGCGCCGGTTCGACTATCGCAGAGAAGATGCCATTGCGGCCCAACAAGCTGAGCCAGACGTTATCAACGACTTGCCGTTTCGCACGCCGGTTGTCGGCAAAGCGGACTGTCATCTCGCCGGAGACCGTCAACCGAAGTTCGTCCACGACTCGTTGCGGCAGCACCAGTTTCGCTGCGCCACTATCGACGACTCCCCGAACTACGATGTGCTTGACGCGGTCTAACACGTTGTCGCCGCCGAGCATAACCGCATCGCGATTATTTGCGACAATCAAATCAACGGAGAATCGTCCCATTGGATTGCTGCGAACCATATTCTACCTCCCAGCGGAAACCAGCGAGGAGCGGCGGAAGTTTGCTGCCAACTCGACCAATTATAAGAGCCAAATAACGGCGATGTCAACGTACTGCGAACATTCCTCGGGCCGCGAATTGACGGAGACAAGCTATCCATGAAACCCACTTGGCTGATCGAACGCGGCGTGTACGGAGACCAGGCTAACGACTTCAAAACCGAGGTCGAGCGGCAGGGCATGAACTGTTTTGAAGTTGATTACCGCCCGGGCAAGCAGCCGCCGGGCGATATTCTCGGCTGCTGGAATGTGGCAGAGGATGCTTGCGTCGTCCTTTGGGGCACGCTGCCGCTGACGCAGCAGGTTCAGCTTCACCATAAATGGGTTCCGGGCGGTTGGTGCAACGTCAATAACCTCGACTGCGCGACGTATTGCCTGCAGTTCGGTCCGTATCTGTTGAACGGCCGCCATGCGCTGCTGCCCGGCGTGGAGGCCATCGAACGCGAGGAACAGCTCTTCAGCGAATATGGCGCGAACGACGAGGTTTTCGTCCGGCCTAGCGGCCTGCACAAGCTGTTTCCGGGAAAGGTCGTTTACAGGGAGAACTTCCAAGAGGCCGTCGCGGCGTCACGATACGATCCGGCGATGCAAGTGCTCGTCGCGCCGCCGAAGGAGATCGGCCGGGAATGGCGGCTGGTGATCTCCGGCGACGAGATTATCGCCGCGAGCCAGTACCGCGATACCGGCGCGATTTTCACTGCGCCGGACTGCCCAGTCCATGTAACAGAGTACGTCAACGATGTCTTGCGGCGCGTTGCCTGGCGGCCCGACAGCTTGTTCGTCATGGACGTGTGCGAATCGGACGACCGCCTTCACGTCTTGGAACTAAACAGCTTCAGTTGCTCGGGGTTCTACGAGAGCGACGCGGCGGCAATCGTCCGCGCGGCAAGTTCCGCTGCGGAAGGAGAATGGGAATCCGCACGCGGGGCGTGACAAAGGGACGGATTTCTCCTTACTTGACGATCACGGGTTCTTGGCCGGCGTCGGCGTCGATTTGTCGGCCGCGCCGCCCGCATCGGCGTCCGCGCCATTAGGGCTTTCGTGCGACGGATTTGCGCCGCCGCCGAAAACGGTCTCGACGCAGACGCGGAAGCCGAGGTCATGCAACCGCGTGCCCGGCGTGACGCTCGAACGAAAGGCCGAGCGCAGCACGTATTGCGGTTGGGCCCAACTGCCGCCACGGACAACCCGCTCTTGGCCGGCCGCGGGCCCTTTGGGGTCGGCGGCGGGCGACGCCGCGTAATAGGTCCCGTTGAACCAATCCTGGCACCATTGCCATACGTTTCCATGCATGTCGACCAGCTCCCATGCATTGGGCTTCAACTCGCCCACGGCGTGCGTCCTGCCGCCCGCGTTGTCGTCTTTCCAGGCCACGCCCGCGATGGTCGGCAAATCGCCGGCATACCAAGGACTCGTCGTTCCGGCGCGGCATGCATATTCCCACTCCGCCTCGGTCGGCAAGCAGTATCGCCGCCGCGCTGCTTTCTCCGCGGGCAACGCGGACAGCCTCCGGCAAAAACTGACGGCGTCGGTCCAAGCAACCATCTCGACCGGTCTGTTCGAATCGCCGTGAAACTCGCTGGGATTGCGGCCGACCACGCGCTGGTATTGCTCCTGCGTCACATCGGTCTCTCCGAGCCGGAAGGGCTTTGTGATTCGCACGCGGTGCTCGGGCATTTCGCCGGCCAGGCGGGCCGCGTACCATTTGTTGCGGCTGGTCCACACGCCCTGTCTCGCAATCAGCTCGTTTGCAGAGCCCATCTCGAACTCCCCCGGCGGAATCAGGGCCAGCTTCATCCCGATCGAGTTGGTTTCGACCACGGGCACTCCGAGATACGCTGCCCAGCGTGCCTGGTGCTCCTTCGCCGCGCTTTCGTCGAAGGGCGCAACGGCCGGCGGCGGCTTGGGGCCGCTGGCCGGGCCCGGCGCGGGCGGCGGTTCATCCCCCTGCGGTTCCAGCCGCTTTTGCACCGCCGTCAGCGCCAAGCTCGGCGGCAGATCCGGCGCGGCCTCCCGGTAATAACTCTGAGCGCGGCGCCGCATGATGGCCCGCGTCTTCCCCGCGGCGCTTTCGGCCGCGTCCCACCAGGCGTCGCCGCGGGTCGCTTTGTCGCCCGCGGCAGACGGTTTCGATTCCAGGTCTTTGGCGGCGAGCGCTTTCAAGGCCGCGTCGTTGCCCTTGGCCAGCAGCTTCAGGCCCTCGTCCCAATCGCCTTTCTCCATGCAGAGCCAGGCGCCCACGGTCTGGCAAGCGTCGGGATCGTCGGCGCAGGTCTTGAGCCGCTCTTGTGCCGCCTGGATCGCCGCCTGCAAGCGGGCGGCCTCGCGGACTTCCTTGGCGCAAGCAGCCAGGTTCGACCTCGCTACTTTGAGCGCTTCGAGGACGCGCGTCGCGTTTTCAAGGTTAGTAACGGCTTCGGCGTGATCGGTCGGGGTGCGAGCCGGCCAACTTTGCCCTTTAACGATCGCGCCAGCTTGTCGGCATGTTCGATCGCCAAACCAGTCTTTCTTTGGGCCGCGTCCAACAATTCCGCGGCTTCGCCGCCCGCGCCGTTCTTCTGGGCCTCACGGGCGAGGCTAACGCACGCGCCGCTGACTTCCGACACGCGATTGGCGTCGGCCGCGGGCATCTGCCCGACGATCTGCGCCACCATGCGCATTTTCACCGCGCACGGGCGGATGTCGAACCCCGCGGAGTCCATCGCATCGACGGCATTCAGCGCCGTTTGCACGTCGCCCGCATCGCGGGCGGTCTCGGCAGCGCAGCGCATAAGGACGAACTGCTCCGCGCGATTAAATTCGCTCTTTCGCGCGTCATCGAGCATCTTTTGCGCCACGGCGAGCGTGGCCGCGGAATCGCTGCGCATCGCGGAACCGTAGATCGCCTCAATCTTGCTTTTCAGCCTGGATTGCTCCTCCGGCGAAGGCGGCTTGATCTTGGCTGTCGGCTCGGTCTTCGGCTCGGCGCCGTTTGCTGACTTGGAGCCTTCCTCCGAGGGCTTCTTGTCGGGGGCAAGGTTATGCGCGTCGGTTGCTCCCGCATTGTCGTCGGAGGTTTCGTCGTCGCGCGCGGCGGTGTTGGACGAGCCGTCTGACGACGACTTTATGCGCACCGCGCTGGATGATTCGACGATTGTTTTACCGCGATCTTGCCGCTATTAATCGGCGAGTTGCCGCTTGGGATTGAATTCGGCTTCGAGCCGCTGGCCGCGGCTGGCGCGGCGCTCGACAGGCGCCCCGGGCTGACCGTGGTAGTGTCAGTCCCGTTTGATTTTGCTTGCTGCTGCTCGTCGCCGGACTTTTTGTTCATCCACGCATACCCACCGAGCGCAACGAGTAACGCGGCCACGCCGGAACCGAGGATGCCGATTATCGGGGGGCCTTTTCGCCGCTTTGCGCCCGTTTTAGTTCGATTCGCCGTCTGCGCGGCCGAGACGCGGACCGGCGCGGGACGAGCTTGCAACGCGCGGCTCGTCGATGGTTCCTGCAAACCAGTCGCTGTAACCAAGTGCCGGCCGAGCGCCACGGACGCGGGCGCCTCCTCAATGACCTCCGACAAATCTCAGCCGCGCGGGGAGCGTCTTGTCGTAAGCGGCCTTCTTGCCGGGATTGAGAAGGCATAGTTTTGCAGCCGCGATTTCATTCAGCAGCCGCTGCGAGTCCATCGCATGTCGGCCCGTCTGGAATGTCCGCAAATGGGCCATCTGCCGGTCGGCGGCGTTCTGGATAACCGTCGCATTGCCCTCGAAGTCGGCTAGGCCGAGAAGCCGGTAATGCGTCGGCGGCTGTTGTTCGGGCGGGATGCCGAGCCATTCATGGTAGGGATCGAACCTTGGGGACATGCCGGCCTCCGAAGGCGTAGCTGGCTCTCAGTTTCTGAATGGACACATTGCGTAATGGTAGCTAGTAGCGGCGGGTTAGTCAACTACGCGACTGGAGGCTTAAGCCTTGAACGCCACAACGGCAACCCCCGTCCGCAGCTCGCAGTCGCAACAGCTCGGCGAACGTGACTTGGCTTCGGGCCTTGCTCGCAGCAGGGATGCCGGGCGGGTCGCTCGCTTTCGGCTAGTGCTGATCAACAACCGTAATGTCGCCCAATTGCACGCTCTCGCCGGGCTTCACCGAGAAATCCCGTGTCTCGACTTTTCCTTCCTTGTTGGTCACGGCAAGGCGGTAGGTAGGCGCCGGGAATCAGCACGGGGAACGTACAACGTCCTTCTTGGTCGGCAAGCGGCCCCTTCCAATAGTGCGCATGGTCGAAATTCGCGACGGAAATACCTCGTCCGCCATAACCTCCTTCTTCCTGCGCTGGAAATCAAACCTCGACGGGCCGGGCGACGCCAGAATCAAAACCGTGGGTGCGTACTTTTCCTTCGGCTTGCCGTCAAGTGTTCACGAACCGCGCGATCGCGTTACCGCACGGTTGCAGACGCACGACCAGCGGTCCATGCTCGGCCGACTTGCCCGAAACATCGACCGTGGCGCCAAGCCCATTCTTTGGATCGAGGAAGTAGACCGGCACGCCGTTTCGGGGTCCAATCCATGCCAGCGCAAATTGGCCGTCCCGTGCGACGATCGGCAAACCGCGATACGTGTCTTGGCCCGCGTGCAAATGCCGCGAGAGCATCAGGACTTCTCCGACCGGACGGTCTTCCGGCCCCACGATCCGTCCCGGCAACGTCGAGCCGCGGCGGATGGCAAGGTCCAATTCGGCGGGCGGCTGATTCGGCTTCAGTTCAATCGCTGCAAACGAGCTTGCGTAATGCCGCGCGGCGCACGAGCTTGCTTGTCGAAATCCCACGTGCTGATCGCCTGACGGACGTAGTTGCCCCCCGGGCCTTGGACGAATAGCGACTCCGTGGCCAGGCGGAACGCCGATTTCGTAGGTTCCGTCGGCGCGTGTGACGCCGCAAATTCGCGGCGGAGAAAAGTCGGGCAGCAGACGGTCCGGCCGGTAGATCGGCCGTGAAAGTTCTTCGTACTCTACGGCTGCCCCCGAGACCAGCCGACCCGATGGCTGCTCGGTGATCTTCCCTCGCAGCAAGACGCCGCGAGGCAAAGCAATTTCAAGCGGTTCCGGCAACCGCCCTTCGGCCAAACTGATCTGTTTGTCGTACTGTAGATAGGGCTCGCCGACTGGCGGATACACCGAGATGAAGAAGACCTTTCCGGAGAAGGGCGTCAGTCGAAAGCTGCCCGCGGCATCGGTCCGGCCCGCCATGTTCATAAACGATCCGGCGGCATCTGTCCGGCGGCGATCTCCACGCGGGCTGCCGCCGCAGGCCGGCGAGTATCGCCGTATGTAATCTTGCCTTCGAAAATTCGTGCCGGCATCGGCGAGAGGGCAACCTCTCCTGTTGGGCTAATCGTGGTGCGTGCATCTTTTCCGCCCTTTCCCGGCGTTGCTCCAATTTGAATCCAGTCGATGGAAAAGCGCTCGTCGCGGACCTGCACAAGCAAAATCTGACTGCGATCGACTCCGCGAAGCGCGAAGCGGCCCTCTCCGTCGGTCGGCGCGGATCGCGGCCAGAAAGGCAGCGGCGAAGGCGGCGTGAGGCACTGAATCCCGTCAAAATCGTTCGCAACCTCCTTGCCGACGCTGATCACGTAAACCTCCGCTCCCGTGACCGGTTTTCCGTTGGCGTCCAGAACCCGCCCTCGGACCGTTTGCTCGGTGGCCAGCGAGACAGTGGTGCGGGGACTCTCCACGTCGTCCCCAATCGCCTGCCAGCCGAGATTGAATCCGTCGGCGATTGCGACCAGCTTCGTTTCGTGATATTTCGCGGAGGAGAGTTTTGGAATCGTCATCCGGAATCGGCCTTCGGCGTCTGCCCTGGTCAGACCGAGCAGGCGCTGGTCGCTTTCCAAGAGGCTGTCCATTGCCAAATCTCGCGATCGCGATACGATGGCCACTTGCGCGGCCGGGATCCCCTTTCCCGCCGCATTGACGACCTGTCCGGTGACGGTGGTTTTACCGGCGGCTTCGCTGTCAATGGTTTTCATAGTCCTTCCCTCACCGGATGCTTGGTTGTCACTGGTCGGAACGTCGCCCTTTGCGCCTTCAGGCCGGGCGGCAGTCGTTGAATACTTGTCTCGGCGTTCGGCAAGCTCGATGCTGCGATAGTCCAACAGCGTTCCCTTGCGGAAGTGGAATCGCGAAACGGCCTTGGCGTAATCGGCTGAGAGCGCAAATAAGTGCCATGAGCGTCGGCCACTGAGCGTTGCGCTTGCAGCAGCACGTCAAATGAAATCGTTTCCCGGTTCAAATCGTGGGCTACCTGCACTACTGCCATGTTTCGCTGGGCAGCCGCCTGGCTGTTGAAGTTGGCTTCGACCAATCTTTGCTTGGTGCCCATAACGGCTAGCGCATCAGCCAACTGGCTGGACACCTCCAACTCCGCGTCGAGAAGTCTGGCCCGATCGCGGGCCAAAGCCAGATTGGCATTGGCGATGCCTTCTTTGTTCTTTTGAATCGCCGCCGCAGAATCCTTCTCGTCGCCGGGAACCACGTATTTCTCCGCGGCGCTCAATTCCAGTTCGCGCACTGCTTGACTCGCACGCGGGCTTCGCGAATTGCCGGTGATCGCCGCAACGCCTCGGACGTCGCCTGCTGCCAGTCAACCGAGAGTTTAGCGGTCGATGGTTTGTCGGCCGGGCGAATCAAGCGGCCATCGGTGGCCGGAATGCCCATCAGGAACCGCAGTCGCGTCTCCGCGTGGTAAACCTGCACTGCGCCTGTTGGGCGGCGACTTTGAAGGCCCAATATTGCTCGCGGGCTTCCGCCTCCGCCTTGCGGCTTCTTTTCGTTCGCAGCCGCGTTTTCCTTTTGCCAAGTTTGCAGGGCGCGATTGCGGCCTTCTACCGCGATTTCCGTGAGCCGGTGTTGGAGAAAAAGGTCCCAGTACGCCGCATCCACGTCCGAGACTAGACTGCAAAGGCTTGCTTCAAATGCGGTCAGGCTGACGTCCGTGTTGCCGCGTGCGACGACCAGCCGACTGTCGTCTGGCGCCTGTGCGGCTTTTTGACCCGCGCTGGGCGTGGTGTTGCTTTTGGATTCAACCACTTGCACCGTCGCTCCCACTTGCCGCATTGTCTTGGAATTGTGTATGGCGAGTCGAAGTGCCTCCTTCAGGCTCAATGGCCAGTACTTCGTATGGTCCGGCGTGCTGGTGAACGCGGTCGGGTTGCCGGAGTCCTTCGCTGCGCCTAGCGATGTGCCAGAGGTCTTGGCGGCTGGACTCTCTCCGGTCTTCCCCGTCTGTTTCGCGGGGGGCGGGACCCCGACTGCCACGAGCGACGGCTGACCGCGCTTTTGGAACGTTCGGCGTGTAGCCAGGAAAATGAGTGACCCGTCGGTGGCCGGTGAGCAGACTATCTCGGATCCCGGTGAAGGGCGGAGCTTCCATACCAGCGTCCCCTTTCTCCGGTCGACCGCGTAAGCTTGCCCCTCTCCGGCCGCAAAACAGACGGCGCCCTGGTAGAGGACGGGCACGGAGTACATATGCGTTTTGCTACCGTCCGCTTTGCGATCGGCATCGAACCGCCAATGCTGCTTGCCGTCGGACTGGTTCAAACAGTACAAGCTCCCGTCGCACGACGCGAAGTAAACAAAGCTTCCGTCGACGAGCCCGCCAGATTCGATTCGGCCCTTCGTCTTGTGCTTCCAGATTTCTTTTCCCGTCTCCTTGTCCAGGCAGTAAAAGAAGTCGTCCTGGCTGCCGAAGAAAACGAGTTTCTCTGTCGCCACGGCGGCGCCGTCGATCCAGCCGCGGGCCTGGAAGGACCACCGCTTTTTGCCGGTTGTCGCGTTGACCGCGATCACGCGGGACTGGTCCATCACGCTGAGGAACAGTGTTTCCCCGTCGCTCGCCAGCGCGGACGGTCTCGCCTTTGCGCCGGTAGTTCGCGCCTTTCGCCGGGAAAACCGGGCCGGTCCGGCGGCGCAGTCGGCGAAAAAGTCACATTGCCATCGCTGCTTGCCAGTCTCGGCATCAACGGCGTAGAGGTTTCCGTCCTCTCCGGCGAAGTACGCCGTCTTCTTCTTCGCCAAAACGCAGCTTGGCCCGTCGCAATAGCCGAAGCTCCAGGCCGTCAACCCGTCCTTCGCCGTCACGGCCGTAAGCCCCACGTCCGACGTGAAGTAAATCCGCTCGCCGTCGCTGCACGGACGGTGGAAGATTCGGCGCCCGTGCTCGTGGTTCCAGATTATCTGCCCATCCTTGCAGCGATAGACATTTAGATCACCGTGATCAGTGCCAACCACAACCATGCCGTTTACGACGAGCGGATCGTGCGGTTCGTTTGCCTTGAAATCGTCTACCACAGACCATGCGACGAACGGCTTTGGGGGTTCCTGCTTTTCTGCAACTGCGGTTCGTCCTTCGCCTCTCCCCGGCACCACCGACGCATCGTCTGAAGCTCCGGCACGCGGCGCGCCCACCCAAAGACCCGTGCCGACGAGTGCGACCAACACGAGAATGGCACTGAGACTACTGATGCCAACCAGTGGCGGGGCCGTTTCCCGCCCGGCAATGCGGCGAATGCGAGCCAAGAGCCGTCCGCCGCTGGCCGCCACAGCCAGTTCGGGCGAAGCGGCGCGCAGTTCCTCGATGGCCAAGAGCGCGCGGCCGTAGTCGGCGCGGTTGCCGCAAAGGGAAACTGCCACGTCGTCGCAGCAGTTCTCCCGCTCGTGGCGAATCTGCCGCGAGAGCCACCATACGGCCGGATGGTAGAAGAAGAGCGTTTCGACGAGCGCTTGCAGCAAATTCACCAGGTAGTCGTTGCGGCGGATGTGGGCCAGCTCGTGGGCCAAGATCAATTCCAGTTGCGATTCCGGCAGGCCCGTTACCACGCACAAAGGCAAGAGGATCAGCGGACGGAAGAAGCCGACAACGACGGGCGTTTTCACCAGCGTCGATTGCAGCACGGCGACCGCGCGGGCGAGCCGCAGTTTCTTCGCCGTGCGGTCCAACAAGTCGCGAATCGCGGCGTTGACGGGCGAAACGCCCACCTTCCGCAATCGCCGCACCGTGTACCAACTGGCCAGCGGCCGGAAAGCAAACAGCGCGACGCCGGCAAACCAGACGAGCACAATCGCGGGCAACCACGGTTCGACCCGCGTCTTGATCAACGACCACCAGGTGACCGGAGCGGCAGGCGCTGCTTCGTCCTCGACTCGGGGCTGGCTTCGGCGTTTCCGCAATCTGCACGGCGCCGCATCTGGGCAACGGCGGCCGCAGCGAGCGGAAATCCGCGTCTGCGGCGGCAAGTCGGGGCGTTGAAGTTCCGCCTTTAGCCGGATGTCCTCGGAAAGGCCGGCTAAAGCCGGAACTCCAGCGCACGGTCGGCCTATTGATCGGACCAATCACAAACCACGTGACCACCGGCGCGGCGACGGCGGTCGACATGGCGGCCAGCAGCACCGCGTAGCGCGTGGCGGCCGAGCGGCGGCGCAACGTCCATTGCAGCGCGGCCGCCAGCAGCGCAACCAAAACGAACTGCCACAGCGAATGGACCAGCACCCAGCCAACACGGTCTAATTGTTCGAGACGTATCGGACCCCACCCGGCTCGTCCGGGTGGTGAAATAGGCTGGATGGCTAGAACGGAAAAACACACCACACTTGGCCCCACCGCGCTTGTCGCGGTGGTGAAAAAGGCTGAACTGCTGATCGGCGAGCGTACGTTGGGGGCGCAGTCTGATTCACCATTCAGGCGAGCTGGATGGGGTCTGGTTGTTGATGCTTCTGTTGCTAGCTGTTCAGCCTCCTTCACCATCCGGGCAAGCCGGACGGGGTCGTTACTTTGACTGGCGTGCAACATGGCTATTTGCCCTCCATTCCGTCGAGGATGCGGCGGATTTCATCCAGTTCTTCCTTGGTAGCCTTGCCCGACGAAAGGGCCTGGAGCACCAGGGCCATGGTCGAGCCGTCGTACACCTTTTCGATCAGGTCGTCCAACAGCCGCTTGCCGGTTTTCGCCCGTGTGAGCGCAGGGCGGTAGACGTGCGGCTGGGCCTGTTCGTCGCGCTTGACGAGGCCTTTTTGCAGCATGACCGCCAGCATCTTGACGGTCGTGGAGTAGTTGGTCCCCTTGGCTGCCTGGAGGCGCTTGTGGATCTCGCGGACAGGACTGGGGCCGAGTTCCCAAAGGGCCTGCAGGATTTGCATTTCCACTTCGGTGGGCTGTGTGGACGTTGGACGAGGCATGAGGCGGGTCCTTCGAGATGTGGTGCGGGCGTCTCGCCTTCGGGGAATCTGCAGGTGGGACGCCTGCGCCACGGTGGCGAATTCATTCGCTACCAGCGATTGTAGCGAAAGAATTCGCTTCGTCAACCCCGCATCGAACCTTTCTCGCCGGCCGACAGTTCGGATCTTTGTCCGACGGGAGCCCATTCGCCTCTTGTTAATAACCCAATAGGGTGCATTCCGCCCACAAAAAGCAGTATTCCGGCAAAAAACCCCGCAATAATTGTTCGCCAGCGAGCAATTATGGGTATAATGCGGGCTGTGGGAAGGATGGCGACATTGTGTCGATTGTCCGCCCGAATGTCTGGTCCCGAACTCACCTGCTGTCTACGAGCGACTGAGACAAGAAGGGAAAAACGTCTAATGCGAACCCCGCGCCGACTATTGCTTGCCGAGGCACTGTGTTTTGTTGTCAACGCCACGATGTTCGCGCCCGGGGTTTTGCGGGCGAACGTTATGGGCTTCAGTGACTCCTCCGGCTTCACGGTCAACGTGAACGATTCTGGCCCGGCGCCGACGATGTCCGGCGGCACAATTCAAATCACCAACGCAGCGGAGGAGGAACGAAGCATCTTTTACAACCTTCCCCAGAACATCTCCAGCTTCACCGCGTCGTTCACGTACCAAACGAACATCTTCGACGGTTACAACAGCGGCTTAAGCTTCGTGCTGCAGAACAGCAGTTCCGGCGCAAGCGAGCTTCCTGCTTCCCCATATGACTATGTCGGTTATCTTAACTTCCCCGCGACAAGCTGCGGGGTCACGCTCGAGGCGCCATATTCTGACAACGGCAGCGGGTTTTACACTCAAGGGAACTACATCGGCGGCTCACCGCAGGTTAGTCCGATAGTTCTTTGCTCGGGCGATCCGATTAACGTCACCCTGACGTACAGCGGATCGACTTTGCAGGAGTCCCTCGTCGATGTGGACACGGGGCAGACATACAGCAACTCCTTTCCGGTGCCGACGCCGCTTCCGACGCTGCTCGGCGGTTCGACCGCCTATGTGGGATTCGGTGCTTACGAATATGATCCGGAACCCGGATATCAGGACATCGCCAATTTTCAGTTCACTTCGGCCGGCACAGTCCCCGAGCCATCCGCCCTTGCCATGCTCGGCAGCGGCGCGGCGGCATTGTTTGGAATGGGCTGGCACAGGGCGAAGCGAGCCTCTACCTCGCACCCTCAGAAAACCGCCGCACGCGGCTCGCTCTCGCGAACGCCGAGATTGCCGTAGCGGTGATAGTCCGAACTGATGCTTTGCTCTTGGACGTACCAGAGCAGCTCGCGGCGGCCCTCCAGGGAGACCGGCTCGGCGGCCAGATAAAGCCCTGTTTCCGCCGCGGCCTGCTGAACGGCTAAAGGCATGCGGTCCGGCGCGGCGTAGCGAATGCGGTCGGTCTGCCGAGCGCGGATGACAGCGGCCAATTCGTCGTCAGTCTCTTCGACGAACTCGATCGCCCCGGCCCACGGCTCGGTAAGCTCCTCCAGCCGCTCTAGCGCGGCACGATGGCAGTCGGGCGGCGCGGAAACCGTCGTCCGGCAGCCCGCAACACGCGCGGCCGCGAGCCGCGAGAAGATGCTCAGCAAGCTGTCTCGCGGATCGACTCGGATTCGCATTTCGCGGACCGGCAAGTAGCGGCGGAAGTTGTCTTGCCCGATGAGCTTGAAATGATCGTGCGCGATGCCGAATTCCTCGCGGTAGCTCTTCGTGCAGCTGGCCGCCGCGCGGCAAAGCTGGGAGGTGTCGAGGTCCGCCAGCGGGCCGGCAGAGGATTGTCCCGCTTGTTCGCAGAGGCGAGCGAGCAAAGGGTCGTTGGAAATCACGCCCTTCGCTCGAAGCTCAGGAACGTGCCACCCGGCGCTTGGCACTGCATCCTCACAATCCATCAGCAATGCGACGTAATTCGGCCCTCCCGCCTTCATGCCGGGCCCGAAGACCGACTTGCCCATTCCGCCGAAGGGCTGCCGCAGCACGATCGCGCCGACCGTGGTGCGGTTGATGTAGAGGTTGCCCGCGCGGACACCGGCTTGCCATTGCTGCTGCTCGCGATCGTCGAGGCTTTGCAATCCCGAAGTAAGGCCGTAGCCCGTCTGGTTGACCATTTCGATCGCCTGGTCGAGCTTTTCGAAACGCATCACGCCGAGCACCGGTCCGAAGAATTCAGTCATGTGCGTGTAGCTGCCCGGCTGGACGCCATACTTCACGCCGGGCGACCAGAGGTTGGGATTGTTTTCTAGTCGCCGCGGCATGACGCCCCATGATTCGCCCGGCTCCAGCACTTTCAGGGCGTTTTCCAAATCGCCGGAGGGTGGGCGGATCAGCGGGCCCATTTTGGTTTCCAGCCGCCATGCCGAGCCGACGCACAGGCTGTTGACCGCGTCGCAGAGGGAATGCTTGAACTTGGGATCGTCGTAGACCTCGGCCTCCAGCAAGAGCAGCGACGTGGCGGAGCATTTCTGCCCGGCATGGCTGAATGCCGAATGAACGACGTGCTTGATGGCCTGGTCGCGATCGGCCAGGGCGGTGACAATGGTGGCGTTCTTGCCGCCGGTTTCGGCCAGCAGGTGCAGCGACGGTTTGTCGCGAAGCATGCTTATGGCCGTTTCCGTGCCGCCGGTGAGAATAACGGTATTCACGCCTGGGTGGTTCACCAATTGCCGCCCAGCCTTGTTGCCGGCGCAGGGAAGGAACTGCAGCGTCTTGCGCGAGACGCCGCCGCGCCAGAAGCACTGGCAAAGCTCCCACGCCACCAGCACGGAATCGGATGCCGGCTTGAGGATGACGGTATTGCCCGCTGCCAGCGCCGCCGCGACGCCGCCACAGGGAATGGCGATAGGAAAGTTCCAAGGCGAGACGACGACCACCACGCCTTTGGGCCGGGCCTTAAACGCAGGGTACTCCTGCCACCAGCGGGCCGTGGCGCGATAGAACTCGACGAAGTCCACTGCCTCGGAGACTTCGGGATCGGACTCGGAAATCGTTTTGCCGCCATCAGCCAGTGCAGCGCCAATCAGGTCGCCGCGGCCCTTGCGGAGTTCCTCGGCGACATGGCCCAATTGCTCGAAGCGGGCCTGGGGGCTCATCGTCCGCCAGCCTTCGTCATCGGCCACGGCGCAAGCGACGGCGCGGTCCACGTCTTGCGCTGGCCTGGCGGTATCGGCCGACGACCACGCCGGGCCGCGAGGGATCGAAGCAGTCGCGTACTTGGGGTGGCACGTCCCTGAGCTTCGAGCGAAGGGCGTGATTCCCGGTATCTGCCACGCCCTTCGCAAGCTCAGGGACGTGCCACCCCTGGCCGAAGACCTCCTCGCCGGCCACAACGAGCGGGATTTCCACCGCATTCGCGCCACACCGCGGCTCCCAGGTGGCGATGCTCTGCTTCGCCCAGGCGCCGTTGTGCGGCAAGGAGAAATCCGTGTCCGGCTCGTTGACCAAGTGCTGCCAGCCTTGCTCAACTGCGGCGGCGGGCGTTGGCGGCAACTGGCGGTTCTGCGTCCGCCGGGGCGCGTCGGACACGGTGTCGGCCGCCCGGCAAGCGTCCATAAAACCTTGCGCAAGCTGCCGCCAATCCGGGCCGCCGGGCTGAATGTGGAAGGCGTGGCGAAGGAAGTTCTCCGCGCCGGTGTTCTCATCCAAGCGCCGCACGAGATAGCCGATGGCGTGGATAAAGTCTTGCTTGCGGCAGACCGGGGCGTAAAGCAGCACGTTGTGCGTCAGCTCGAAAAGCGCCCGCCGCTGGGCGTTGGCCATGCCCTCCAACATCTCGAACTGCACTTTGTCCAGCAGCCCTTTTTCCGCCGCCTGCACCAGCGCGTAGGAAAGATCGAACAGGTTGTGTGAGGCGACTCCGAGGCGCACCGCGGCGATGTTTTCCGGCTTCATGGCCTCGCCAAGCATCCGTTTGTAATTGGCGTCCGTTTCCAGCTTGGTTTTGTACGGCGCTTGCGGCCAGCCGCGCTGGGCGGCTTCGACGCGCTCCATCTCCATGTTCGCGCCCTTGACGATGCGGAGCGTGATCGGCGCCCCGCCCTCCGCCACGCGCTTCCGCGCCCAGGCGTTTATGTCCTGCTGCCAACGGAAGGAGTCGGGAATATACGCCTGCAAGACAATACCGGCCGCCACCTTTTCCAGCCCCGGCCGATCGAGCGTCCGCATGAACGCCTCGGCCGTGAGGCTCAAGTCGCGGTATTCCTCCATGTCCAGATAGACGAACTTCGGCGTCAAGCGGCGGTCGGGAGCGACAAACGTCTGCCGCGCGGCGGTGCGGTAGAGCAGCTCCAGCCGCTCACAGAGCGTGGCCACCGTGTGCTCGCGGGCCAGCGGCGAAATCTGCGAGTAGAGCGTCGAAATCTTGACGGAGATCACTTCGACGTCGGGCGATTGCAGGGCCTGCAAGTTGGTTTGCAGCCGCTGGTAGGCCTCCTCTTCGCCCAGAATGGCCTCGCCCAGGAAGTTGACGTTCATGCGGACGCCCTCCGCATGCCGCTCGCGGAGGTGTTGCAGCAGCAGTTCCGGCTCGGCGGGCAGGATGACGTTGGCCGTCTCCTTGCGCATTTGGTCCTTGACCAGCGGCACTGCCACGCCCGGCGCATAGCCGCCGAACGATTGAAAGCCCTTCAACAACGTCCGCTTGAAGGGGCTAAAAAAGCGCGGAATGCCCTGCACGTCGAGGATGTGGATGAACTGGTCGACCGCGCGCTGGGAGGTGCTTGAGCGAAACGCCTGGTCGGTGATCTGGACGAGCGTTGCCTTATCGTGCGGGTGCCGTAACATGCGGTCGAGCTCGGCCTGCTGGCGGCGCTCGGCCGGCGTTTGCAATTCGGCCTGCGCGCTGTTGCAGCCGCGCGGCCACGAACATCGCCTTCTGGATGCTCTCACTTGCACCAGACTTGGAATCGGGGTGAAACTCGGCGAGAACGGCTTCCAAGGTGTGGGCTGCTGGCATAAGTGATTCTTGTGTAAAAGTGCGGCGTCCGGGGCTACAGCAATAGGAAATCATACTAACCCAAAGCGCAAGCGGGAAAGGCCTGCTCGTACAGGAGAACTGCAATATTGCGAATCCCGTAGGGAACGGCCTCGGTGCCGTTCCATATTCCGGCGGAACGCCACGGAGCGAGCTCCCTACAGTTGCACTTTGCAGTTCTCCTGCCTGCTCGCAGGGTACGGTTGTCGGAGCAATCGCGCTGCAATAGAATGACCTTAAGGAATAATCTGCCATGCCGCTCCGCGATCATTTTCGCCCGCCGGTCTCGCGACGAACTTCGTGCGAGGGATTTCACGGCATGTGGCCGGCAACCATGGTCCAGCAATTGTCCACCGAATTGCCGCCCGGGTTCACCGCGGAACCGCGCACTCACCTCGGCTCATACTTTGAAATTGACGTCTGTGCGTATGAAGACGACCGGGGCGAGGCTGTTGCGGCAGCGCCGAGTAACGTAGGCGGCGCCGCTCAAAGCTGGTCGCCTCCGGCCCCGACTTTGACCTTGGAAACCGATCTCAGCGAACAATACGACTATGAAGTGCTCGTTTACGATCGAAGCCGCGGCAGGACGCTTGTCGCGGCGGTGGAGATCGTCAGTCCGGCAAACAAGGACCGTGCGGAGAATCGCCGGGCCTTCGTGGCCAAGTGTGCCGCGTTGCTGCAACAGCGCGTTTGCGTTTCGATCGTAGACCTGGTTACGACGCGGCAATTCAACCTGTATGCCGACTTGCTGGAGCTGATGGCAGAGAGCGATCCGGCTTTCGAACGGGCGCCGCCGATCTACGCCGCCACCTGTCGCGGAAGAAAACTCGGCGAACGGCCGCGGATCGAAATCTGGGCGTACCCGCTTGCGGTTGGCGGCGCACTCCCGACGCTGCCGATTTGGCTTGATGACGACAGTTCCGTTTCGCTCGACCTGGAAGCCAGTTACGAGGCAACTTGCCGGGCGCTGCGGATAAGGTGAAGCTGGCCGCCAAGGCTGGAGTTGCGACCTCTGCCCGGCCATAAGTATGATATAGTTTCTGCTGAGGAAGACGCTATGAACTCAACTTTGGAAACGGTCGAGAAGGCCGTGGCTAAGCTGACTCCAGAGGAGTTGGCGGAATTCCGCAAATGGTTTGCCGAATATGACGGCGAACTATGGGACGCGCAGATTGAAGCCGATGCGTGCGCGGGCAAACTCGATGCGCTGGCACAGGAGGCATTGGCCGAATACCACGCCGGCCAGTCTACCGAGATTTGAGACACTTCGCCTCGCGTCAATTCTGGGGATGTTTTGCCGCGCTTCCCGCTCCGATTCAACATTTGGCGCGGCGCAGCTACGCGCTGCTGCGGCAAAACCCGGCCCATCCTTCGCTCCATTTCCGGCCGGTTCGCGATGGTCAGTACCGGTCGGTCCGAGTCGGTTTGCATTACCGTGCGCTCGGCGTTCCCGTGCCGGAGGGAGTCCAATGGTTCTGGATTGGGACCCACGCCGAATATGACCGGCTCCTCGGATAGCAGCGAGGCGAGCGGCCGCGGATCGAAATCTGGGCGTACCCGCTTGCGGTTGGCGGCACGCCTCCGACGCTGCCGATTTGGCTTGATGACGACAGTTCCGTTTCGCTTGACCTGGAAGCCGGTTAAGAGGCAACCTGCCGGGCGCTGCGGATAAGGTGAAGTTCGGAAATCGCGGAGCCCGGCATTGTTTAACGCGGTGAACCAAGACGAGCTATCGACCGTATATTCTCGTTGGAGGTTTTACAGGTAGCACAACCAGTTAAAAGAGCTTGCCTCGAGTCGTCTTTGAGGGCCCATGCGATGTCGGAACCATATCGACGACCCAAGACACCCTGCATGGCTTGTGGTGAGCGGACGCACTTCGGTAACTATGTGACGGAGCGCTACTGGTCTGGACTGTGCGCATCTTGCTTCAAAAAGCTCGGAACAGCAGTGCAGCCGGAAAATCGTGGTGACGGAAATTCCGAGGCGAAAAAACGCGCAATCAAGAGCAACATATTTGAGACCGCCGTGCATGTTTTGGCGGGTGAGCTAGGGGCAAGGCCCGAAGTGATGCTCGCTGTTTGCAAGGCACTGCGCATCCCAAAGTGGTCTCCGCTGTCACGTCTGACGACCGATGAGGTAGCCCATCTAAAGAACGCATTGCGGCAAAGCGAGCAGGGAAAGTGGGGCATCGAACGAGAGGCATAGGCAATGTCGATTTCTGGAAACATGTGCTACCGTGCGAAGTATCGGCTGCACAGCGAAAGGCGTGTATTCTTTCTGGAAGGCAAGTCTTTCCCTGATGGAAACCCTTCGCAATACATGGTCCCACGGATTGAAGAGAAGGGGGACTTTTTAGAGGTCTCCGTCCACCAACCGGGGCTTGACCCGGAGATAGGCGAGCACGAGGAGAAATTGAAAGGGATTTGCAGTAAGGCAGTTACGGACGCCAAGTATCAGCTTATATAGAGCAGTCGAGCTGCCGAGTTAGGCTTACGCGTTCCGCTATGCAAAGCGGAACGCGTAAGCCTGATACTATAACCGCCCGGCGCGACAGACCCCGGCCTGACAAACGAGAGACTGTCCCTTTCCCTTACTCGGAGTGAGAATTCGTTTATGCCGTACGTCATTATCAAGAAGACCAAGGCGATCTTTCAGGAAACGAAGGACCAGATAACGCTGCCCGAAGGTCGAGAGTTTCACGAATCCCGAGGGCTTGCATGGTCGAATGGAAGGTACAATCGCCTTTTCGACGTTGAGGGGCAGGCGGT
Organism: uncultured Planctomycetia bacterium; assembly: GCA_963780045.1. GTDB lineage: Bacteria > Planctomycetota > Planctomycetia > Pirellulales > Thermoguttaceae > JANXQG01. Next base: position 2,733,367 of record CAVZZZ010000001.1, read on the forward strand.
AGAGGTCGAAATCGAATTCATCCGATGGCGCAGTCCCGACGGCCACTTGCATGAAGTCACCGTACGGGAGCCACCGGGGCCATCCGAGCCACCGACCATACTGAGGGACGGGGCGGGCACTCCTTGTCCAAGCACCCCGGCCAGCGAGCGAAACTACGATGGCGGCAAATTTGGTCGCGGCGAATGGTAGGCCGGCTAAGGACGGCAGCGCGGTCAGTGGAATCAATCAAGCGCTTTTTTCCGCCGCGCGGAATGTCATGCCATAGTGGTAGGCTTGCCTGCATTGGCGGCCGGCTTGCGAGTATTGGCAGCGGACGTCGTGCCGGGGAAGTGGCCTCAGGCGACCCACTTCCTCGTCCCGCCGACCTCCGCGAGGCGGATTTCCGGCCGCGGTTCCGCCGGAAGAAGCTGAAAGCTCAGGGGCAGGACCTCGCTGGCGAATGACTCGCTTCCCGGCAGGTTTGATCGCCCCGCCAGAACCAACTCGCCGCCCTTGTGCCGGTAGAGTTCCAACGACCACGGATAGCGGTCGATCAGCAGTAGTTCGCGGACGCCCAACTCGCTGTAGAAATCGAACTTGTCGCGGCTCTTGTCGCCCGCACTGACGATCTCCACCAGGAAGTCTGCCGAGCCGCAGATATGGGCCTCGAAGACCGCGCGGCATTGCCGGCCAGCAGGACCCCGACATCCGGGCAGCGGTAATTGAACGTCCAGTCGTCAACGCGATCGCTAATATTGAAACCGGGCAAGACCTTGCCGCCGGCTGGCGGGCAAACAACGTCGCGAAAAGCTCCAACCAGATTGGATATGACCTCTTGATGCTCAATATTCGGGTCCGGCATGATGATGTAAGTTCCCTCCCAAACCTCGTCCTTGCGGTCCCACCCTCGCGCACGGCGCTCGGCGATGATGCATTCTTCGACTCGCGGATCGGCAATGATGGCGGTCATGACGGTTCTCCTTCAAACTATTATGTATCGACCCAGCGGTCGCGGCAAGCGGGGGCGGACGCACCGCCCAAGTATGCTATACTGCACGCCAGCACTTCGCTACGACCGTGATATGGAGAAATGCCAAAACTTTACCGTGACGCACGACCCGCGCGGAGTGGCAACGGTGGCTTTCGACATGCTGGGCCGAAAGTACAACGTTCTTACGACGCAGGCGTTTGTGGATCTGGAGAAGATCGTCATTCAACTGGCGGAATCCTCGGACGTGCGGTGCGCGGTTTTTTGCAGCGCGAAGGAGTCTGGGTTCGTGGCCGGTGCCGACATAAAGGAGCTCTATTCGCATGCGGATGAAGACACTGTAGTGCCGTTCGTGGCCTTGGGACAGCGCGTGTTCGATCGAATCGAGGCTTTACCAATCCCCACAGTCGCCGTTATCCACGGCCCCTGCCTGGGCGGCGGCTTGGAGTTCGCGCTGGCATGCCGGTATCGTGTGGCGTGCGATGAAGGGCGAACTCGCCTGGGAACGCCCGAAGTGAAACTGGGCCTGATGCCGGCCTGGGGCGGCATTCAGCGTCTGCCGGAACGCATCGGGCTGGAGGCGGCCTTGCCGATGTTATGGACCGCCCGCGCGGTGTCTGCTCGGAAGGCGTTGGAGTTGGGATTGACTGACGCGATTTGGCCGCGCGACCGATTTCGCCGGGCGCGGAGCAATTCGTTACCGATCTCTTGGAGGTAACGAATGAACCGCGCGCAGGATGGACCTCCGAGTCCGTCGCGCAAGCGATTCTGGACGCGGCGCGCGAACGTCTCGCTCGCGGACGCCATGCGCCGCCGCTGGCCGCAATGCTACGTGTGCTGGACCATTGGGACAAGGGCGGCCGAAGCGCCGGCTCGAAAGCTGAGCGCGAGCTGTTTCCCCGTTTGTTATTCAACGATCATGGCCGCCGGCGGTTGGCCCGCTTCTTCAAGCGCTCCCGCACGCCACGGATGAAGCCTTGGGTCGACGGCCTCACGCTCGGTGCGGCGCTGCGGCAAACGGCGTCGCAATTCCCCGGCCGCGACGCCTTGGTTTTCCTTCAGGCCGGAGTGCGGTTAACCTGGGCCGAGTTCGACAGGAAGGTCGATCAACTCGCGCGCGGGCTATCTGGCGCTGGGCTTCGGGCGCGGCGATCATCTTGGCGTCTGGAGCACGAACTGGCCGGAGTGGGTGCTCTTGCAATTCGCCACCGCCCGCATCGGCGTCGTCATGGTAACGATCAATCCTTCCTACCGCGCCGCGGAGTTGCAATACACGCTAGCGCAGTCGGACGTGCGCGGGCTGGCCCTAATCGAGCGGTACAAGACGACCTGTTACTTCGATTTGTTGCGGGAAGTCTGCCCGGAGCTGAGCACCTCTCGGCCGGGCGAGCTTCGCGCGGCCAACGCGCCGCGATTGCAGTGGGTGGTCCGCATGCGCGGCTCCGAGCAGCCCGGCATGTTGTCCTGGGAGGAGCTGGAAAAGGCGGGCGAGGCGATCGACGCGGCGCGGTTGGCGGAAGCCGAAGCACAATGCCTTCCGGATGATCCCGTTAATCTGCAATATACTTCCGGGACGACTGGGCCTCCCAAGGGGGCGCTGCTCAGCCATCGCAATTTGCTCTTGAACGCGTATTACGCCGCCCAGCGTCAGAGGCTTACGGCGGACGATCGCATTTGCATTCCTGTGCCGCTCTATCATTGCTTCGGCTGCGTGCTGGGCACGCTTTGCGCGGCGGTCAGCGGCGCGGCGATGGTCTTTCCGCACGAAGGTTTTGACGCCGCGGCGACGCTCCGCGCGGTAGAAGCGGAACGCTGCACGTCGATCTACGGCGTGCCCACGATGTTCATCGCCGAACTGGAGCACACCGATTTTCGCCAGCGCAACACCTCCTCGCTGCGGACGGGCATCATGGCCGGAAGTCCCTGCCCGATCGAACTGATGAAGCGCGTCGTCCGCGAGATGGGCGCAGGCGAGATCACTATAGCCTACGGCCAGACGGAGGCCTCGCCGCTGATCACGATGACCAGCACCGACGACCCGATCGAGAAGCGCGTCGGCTCGGTGGGCCGCCCCTTTCCCGGCGTGGAAGTGAAGATCGTCGATCCGGCCAGCGGCGAGGAACTGCCCGACGGCAGTCCGGGCGAACTCTGTGCCCGCGGCCACGACGTCATGCTGGGCTATTACAAGATGCCCAAGGAGACGGCCGACGCGATCGACCCCGACGGCTGGCTGCACACGGGCGACGTGGGCGTAAAGCAGCCCGACGGCTACCTCCGCATCACCGGGCGGATCAAGGAGATGATCATTCGCGGCGGCGAGAACATCGCTCCCCGCGAGGTCGAGGAGCTGCTCTACCAGCATCCCAAGGTGGAGCAGGTCTCGGTTGTCGGCGTGCCCGATGCAAAGTTCGGCGAGGAAGTGCTGGCCTGGATCAAGCTGAAGTCGGGCGAAGCGGCGACGTTAGAGGAAATCCGCGAATATTGCCGCGCAAAGCTGGCGCACTTCAAGGTCCCGCGGTACGTCAAGTTCGTCGACGGCTTCCCCTGCACGGTTACTGGAAAGATCCAGAAGTACCGAATACGGGAACTGGCCGTCGAGGAACTGGGACTGCGTGCGGCGAGCGAGATTGAGACGGCATGAACACAAACCATTCTTCGTACTTCATTGCCGGCGGTAGTTCGGGACTTGGAGCGGCCTGTGCGCGGCGATTGGCGGCCGCGGGCGGTTGCGGCGTTATCGCCGACGTCAAGCCGCCGGAACCGACGCTATTGAACGCTTGCTTGGGGCGATTCGTTTTCTGCCCGGCCGATGTCACCGACGAAACGGCGATCCGTGCGGCGCTAACCACCGCCAACGAGCGGTTCGGACCAGTTCGCGGCGCGGCGATCTGCGCCGGCGTCCTCCATTCGGCGCGGGTCTTGGGGCGGCAAGGGCCATTTGATCTGGACGCCTTTCGCCGCGTGGTGGAAGTGAACTTGATCGGCACCTTCAACGTCGTCCGCCTGGCCGCGGAGGCGATGCAAGCCAACGAGCCGGACGCTGAGGGCGAGCGGGCGCGATCGTCATGACCTCATCGACAGCCGCCTTTGAGGGGCAGATCGGCCAAGCGGCGTACGCGGCGTCCAAGGGCGGAATCGCTTCCATGACCCTGCCCATCGCGCGGGAACTGGGGCGACTGGGCATCCGCATCGTTTCGATCGCGCCGGGCGTCTTTGAGACGCCGATGATGCAGTGCGTGACGAACGAACAGCGGCAAGGACTGGAAGCCCAAATCCCCTTTCCGCCGCGGTTCGGCCGGCCGGACGAGTTCGCCGCGCTCGTGGAACAGGTCTTTGCCAATCGCATGATCAACGGCGCGGTGCTTCGCATCGACGGCGGCTTGCGGATGCCCGCGCGATAAGCCTTCGCCCAATTCCTCCCCGCCTCACTTCGCCTTGCGGTAGCCGGCCTTGATCGCGTCGTCCTCGGTCATCCACTTGCCGTGCTTGGTCTTGCCGTACCAGTGATCGCCCTCGACATGGTAGACTTTGGACTCCGTGTTGACCCAGACCATGCCTTTCTCCGGCGGAGTGGCAGGGGCCTTATCCGTCGTCTCCGGGCCGCGCGTGCGGCTGCGGGTCTTGGCCGGCGGTGTCGTGTCCGCCGCGGCGGTCGAATCGCTTGCCTCCGCCGGCGTGGCGTCGGCATTCGATTCGCTCACGGCCGTCTTCTTCGACTTCACCGTGACCAGAGGAACGATCTTTTCCAACCGGGCCGCGGGAATGCCGCTCTTCGAGAGGTCGTTCACTGTCGCATAAGGCCGGTGCGCAATGATCCTCTTGGCATAGGCCGATCCAACGCCCGGCACTTCCTCCAGTTCGGCGAGCGTGGCCGTGTTGATGTCGACCGGCTTCTTGACCTTCACCGTCACTAGCGGAATGATCTTCGCCAAATCTCCGGCCGGAATGCCCGCCTTGGAGAGGTCTTTGACGGTTGCATAGGGCCGATGGGCAATAATCTTCTTCGCGTAGGAAGGGCCGACGCCATACACCGCCTCCAGCTCGGCTGACGTGGCGGTATTGACATCGACCAGCTTCTTGACCTTCACCGTTACCAACGGCATGATCTTCGCCAGATTAGCGGCCGGAATGCCCGCCTTGGAGAGGTCCTTCACACTCGCGTAGGGTCGATGGGAGATGATTTTTTTGGCGTAAGCCGGGCCGATGCCGGGCACGTTTTCCAATTCGGCGCTAGTGGCTGTATTGAGATCGACCAGCGCTGCCGCCTTCGCAAGCGCGGCATTGTTGCTAGTCTTCGTTTGGGTCCGTGCAGCGGTCGGCCCAACAATCGTTATCGCGACTGCCAAGGCAATCTGTGCAAAACTGCGAATTCTGCGAAACACTTTCATGATGGTTTGCTCCTATTGAATAGATGCGGCGGCGAGATTTCCTCGCTTGCCTACTTGAAATCCGTTGCGAAAGGCGAGAAAAGAAGCGGAGCGACATCCGTTCCGCGCAGCGACCCTTCAAGATCCGCCAGTCCTAGGGATAAAAAGCAACGCCAAGCAGATTGTACGCCGCAACGCGGCGGAGGGAAAGGGCGCAACGTCACTGTCCCAAAACCCGCTTTGCCACGTTGCGAATCGCCTCATTGTCGGGATTGTCCACGCGCCGCAGAGCCGCACAAACCCTCACGGCCGACTGGCGAAGAAACAGGTCGGCTGCCGCGGTTTCCCATGAGGCGGCCTTTTCGCTGGTGCCGTCCGCGGTCAATTCCGCGTCGCGGCGGCTCAAGGCGCAGGCCGAGGCGTAAAGCTCCATCGCCGCTTCGGCAATCGGCTCTTGGACCAGTTGCCGATCAATAATCGCCTCGCGATTGCGGAACAAGGCAGCCACAACCGCCCTGTTGAACTTGCCGATTAGCCCGGAAAGCGCGCTGGCATGTTCCAACAGGGCCGGCGAGCGGATCGGCACGCGCGGATAATGCAGCAGACGGGGTAAAAAACCGATTGTGAAACGCCACAATTGCCCGCGCTCCTTCCAGGGATGCGCCAGCGCGTCGCGCACGGCGCGGAACTCCTCTGCCGGGTCGCGCATGCCCACCAGCGCGATGAACGACGTGAGCACTTCGTTGGCGCCCTCGCCGATGGAATTGATCCGAGCATCGCGGAGCATGCGCTCCAGCGGCCGGTCAGTGAAATAGGCTGGCCCGCCGAGCACTTGGAAGGCATCGTTGACGATCGTCCACAGGTGCTGGGTGCTGTAGACCTTCAAGATGGCCGTCTCCAGCATGTAGTCCTCCAGCCCGCGGTCGATCAGCCCGGCGGTGACGGAGGTCATCGCCTGCATGGCGTAGACCGAGGCGGCCATGCCGGCGAGCTTCTTCTGCACCAGCTCGAAATTGCCCAGCGGTTGGCCGAATTGGACTCGCGTGCGGGCGTGCTCCGCGGCGATCCGAAGGGCAGTCTTCGCCATGCCCGTGCAGCAGGCGCCGAAGGTGGTGCGACCGAAATCCAGCACCGTCAGTGCCACCTTGAGGCCCTTGCCCAGCGGCCCGAGGACGTTGCCGGCGGGCACGCTCATGTTCTCGAACGCAAGCCGGGCCGTGGCCGTGCCGCGGATGCCGAGCTTTTGCATCCGCGGCTCGACGACGCGGAAGCCGGGCATGTCGGGCGTGACGAGAAAGGCGGTCACGTGCGTCCCTTCGCGGCCGGGCACGGGGGTCCGCGCCATAACCGTCAGCACGTCGGCAATCGAGCCATTGGTGATGTAACGCTTCTGCCCGTTGAGCACGTAATGCGAGCCTTCACCCGAGGGCACGGCCGCGGTCTGCACGTTGGCGGCGTCCGAACCGGCCTCGGGCTCGGTCAGGGCGAAGGCCGCCAGCTTGCGGCCGGCGACTAGGTCCGGCAGCCACCGCTCCTTTTGTTCCGCCGTGCCGAAGAGCAGAAGCGCCCTCATGCCGATCGAATGGTGCGCGTTGACGAAGATCGAAGTCGAGCTGCATCGCGACCCCAGCTCCTCCAGGATGCGGCAATAGCCAAGCTGCGAGAAGCCACGGCCGCCCAGTGACTCCGGCGCGGTCATGCCGAGAACGCCCAGCCGGGCAAGGCCCTCGATCACCTCGCGCGGCACATCGGCCTGGCGGTCGATCGCGGCCGGATCGAGATGGGCGTCGCAAAATGCCTTTAGCTCCGCGAGGGCGTCGACGACGCGCGGACGCTCCTCGGCGGAGAGCTGCGGGTAGGGCAAGATCAGGTCCGCGGCCAGGCGGCCCCAAAACAGCTCCTTGGCCACGCTCAATCGCCGCGGACCGGCAAAGAACATTTCCTCGGCCTGGCGGACTTGCTGCTGCTGTCGCTCGTTCAGTGCGGCGCTTGTCATGATTGTGTCGGGCTGTGTGACCGCAAAGTCATTCTACACTCGCGTTCCAATTCGGGTCGCGCTTTTCCTGAAAGGCGGCCAGACCTTCCCGCGCCTCCGCGCCGTTGCGTGCCCGCGAGTGGAACTCAAGCGCCTTGGCAAAGAGATGGTGACGATCGGCGGGGGCGATATCCCGCAGCAGGCGTTTGGTTTGCGAGATGGCCTCCGGGCCGCCCTTGAGCACGGCCGCGGCGATTTCTTCCACGGCGGTCATGAGTTGTTCGGCCGTGACCACCCGATCGACAAGACCCATAGACAATGCCCGCCGCGCATCGATCGGCTCAGCCAAGAGGAGCAGCTCGCGGCGGTCGCCCTCTCGCAGGCGGAAGCCAAGCGCGACGCCCGCCAAGGCCGGCACCAAGCCGCGGCGGACCTCCGGAAAGCAGATCCGCGTGTCTTCCGCCGCGACAATGAAATCGCAGCAGGCCATCAGGCCGGCGCCGCCCGCATAGGCCGCGCCGTGAACGGCGGCGATGACGACTAAGGGGAAGTCCGACAGGGTTTGAAAGGTCCGCGCGACGCACATCGCGCTGCGTTCGGCCAGTTCGTGGTCCGCGGCTTCCACCAAGTCCAGCCCCGCGCAAAACGCCGTGCCCGCGCCGCGGAGAACGAGCACGCGAAACTGCTCCTGCGCGGCGAACGATTCTCGCGCCGTACACAAGGCATCCATAAGCTCGATCGAAAGCGCATTGCGCCGCTGCGGCCGATTGAGCGTAAGGACGGCCGTCGCCGTGCCGAGTTCTTCGATGGTCAAAACGTCGTTGTCGTTCATGTTTGGGAAAGCGGCATTTGCAGTAGGACTTGCCCCAGCGTCTTGCCTTGCGCGTCAACGCGCAAGGAGTTGGCCAGTATGCCACGGATGACGAAATTCAGCGCGACCAGGTTGGGAACTTCATACGCGCGTTATCCGGCTCACGTCGTCAATTCCCAGATGCGTGGCTACTCGCGCGACCGTAACCTCGTCGCACAGCCGCGCATAATCGGACGGGCGGCGGGCAATGACGCCAATATTGGCGCTGCTGCCCTTGTCGCCGCTGCGGGCGTATGCCAGGTCAGCCAGGCAACGAGGGCGGGCGCTCGTAGTACCGCCTTTAGGCGGAAGGTGGGCGGACAAATGCGATGGCACTGACGGATCGATGCGCGGAAACTGAATCTGATGGCGACTCGACGACCGTCGGCGTTCCGCCTAAAGGCGGTACTACGAGCACGCGCGGCTGCACCCGCTCCCGCGCGATCAGGCACGGCCAGTAGCGAAACAGCGGATGGATGCGAGGCCGCCCGGCGGCGTAGCCCGTGGTGCCGGGCGGGCCGGCCGTGACCAGCGGCGTTAGTTCGCGGGCGAAGCGTTCCAGCGCCTCGTGCGAGCCGTCGGCCGCGGCGACGCGGAGGACGACTTCCGCAATCTGGTATGCCGACGGGGAGCGAGCACCATCGGGCAGGCATGCGCCCGCGCCAATACATTCGACCAGCGATTCGCGTAGGGAAACCCCGCCGGCCGCCAATCGCGCCAGGACCACTTCGCCCGCGCGGCGGGCCTTCGCACAGGCGTCGCGCCGAAGACTGTCAATTCGCCGGCCGCCCAGAAACCGTCCTGGTAAGTGGCGCTTACTTTGTACGCCGGCGGCGCAGCCGACCCCGCGCGCCGCGAATAGCGACACGATTCTCGCCGCATTGGGCAACCTCAATTCCAAGCAGCGAAAGCGTCACGTCCGGCGAAAGGTAGGCGCCGGGATCGCCAATCTCATAAAGAAGCTGCTCTTTGACCGTCGCCTCGCAAACGATTCCCCCCGTGCCGCGCGGCTTGGTGACGATGCAGCTCCCGTCGGCATTGATTTCCACGATGGGAAAGCCAATGCGGGCGGCCTCGGGCGTTTCCAGCCAATCGGTCGCGATGCCGCCGGTGACTTGCGTGCCGCACTCGATCAAGTGCCCTGCCACCGTCGCGCCGGCCAGGCAGTCCCAATCGTCCCACGACCAGCCAAACCAGTGTGCGCACGGCCCGACCGTCAGACTCGGGTCTGCCACGCGTCCCGTTATGACCAGATCGGCCCCTTGGGCGAGCGCCTCGGCGATGGGCCGCGATCCCAGATAGGCGTTGGCTGTCACGAGCCGGTCTCGAACCTCGGAAATCGGCCGGCCGGTGTCCAGGTTTCGAAGCGGCTCGTCGTCACCACCGCCGGCGCGAATCTGGTCGAGCACGTCATCGCCATAGACGATAGCGATCTTTCGATTACCGCACCCCTCGGCATCCAGTATCTCCCGGCACGCACGGGCACAACCGCTTGGATTGAGGCCGCCGGCATTCGTGACAACGCGGCACCGTCCGCCGCTCCTCCAGTAGGGCGCGATCGAGCGCACGATTTCGGCGAAATCGCGCGGCCAACCGCCCTGCGGGTCGCGCGAGCGCTGCACGGCAAGGATCGACATCGAGACCTCGGCCAGGAAGTCCAACGTCAGGAAATCGAGTTCCGGCTCCAGCGCGAGCATCTCCGCCGCCGCGTCCAGGCGGTCGCCCCAGAAACCGTGGGCATTTCCGATGCGAACGGGGCGAGGCACAGTAGGTCCTTTCTGCCGGAATGGACTGTTGTTCGCCGACTCTTTGTTACGGGTAAAAGCTCTACGAGCAACTTTTCACTTTTTTGGTCCCTCTCGGCAAGAGGGACCTACATCTGAAAAACGCCCGTGCGGAACTCGCCCCACGCGGCCTTTTCGGGAATCATCGCCAGCGCCGCTCGGAGGAACTGGCGCGTTTCATGCGGGGCGATGATGGCATCGACCCAGCCGCGGGCGGCGCCGTAGCGGATATCGGTTTGCCCTTCATACTGCTGGCGGCTCGTTTCGCGCATCTGCTGTTTGTCTTCTTCGGAGACCGGCTTGCCGTCTCGCGCAGCGACCCGCAAGCGTAGTTGCAACAGGGTGTCCGCGGCCTGGTCCGCGCCCATCACGGCGTACCTCGCGCCGGGCCAGGCGACGATCAGCCAAGGATCATAGGCCTTTCCGCACAGCGCGTAGCTGCCCGCGCCGAAGGAGCCGCCGACGATGACCGTCAACTTCGGCACGACGCTGTTGCTCACCACGTTCACCAGCTTCGCCCCGCTGCGGATGATGCCCGACTGCTCGGCCTGCTTTCCTACCATGAACCCCTGCACGTCCTGGAAGAAGACGATCGGCAGCGAAGTCTGATTGCATTCCATCACGAAGCGGGCGGCCTTCTCCGCCGAATCGCCGTAGAGCACGCCGCCGATCTGGATTTCGCCGCTTTCCGCGCGGCAGCGCCTGCGATGGTTGGCCACGACGCCAACCGGCCGGCCGCCAATCCGGGCGAAAGCGGTCAGCACCGTGCCGCCGAACTCCTCCTTGAACTCCTGCAGCGACCCCGCATCGACGATGCACGCCAGCAAATCCCGTGCGTCGTACTCGCCGCGGCCGTCGGCGGAAACCAGGTTGTATACATCCTCGAGCGCGCGTTGCGGCTCGTGCGACTCCGCGGAACTGGAATTGGCCGACGCCGGCAAAAGGTCGATTAGCGAGCGCAGTCTTTGCAAGCAGGCCGGATCGTCCGGCTCGCGATAGTCTGCCGTGCCGCTGATCGCTGCGTGCATGTGCGCCCCGCCAAGTTCTTCCGGATCGGCGCTCTGTCCAATGGCCGCTTTGACCAAGGCGGGCGCGGCGAGATACATCTGACTGCCCTCGGTAATGAGCAAAGTATCCGACAGCACCGGCAGGTACGCGCCGCCGGCGACGCAGTTGCCCATCACGGCTGCGTACTGGGGAATGCCGCGCACGGAAATGACGGCGTTGTTGCGGAATATCCGTCCGAAATCGTCTTCGTCCGGAAATATCTCGTCCTGCAGCGGCAAAAAAACGCCGGCAGAATCGACGAGATAAACCAGCGGCAGACGAAACGTCATGGCGACGCGCTGCGCGCGAAGCACCTTCTTGACGGTTTGAGGAAAGAATGCGCCGGCCTTCACTGTCGCGTCGTTGGCGACAGCCATCACAGGCCGACCGTGAACGCGGCCGATGACCGTCAACACGCCCGCGGCGGGCACCTCGCCCCAATCCGCGTACATCCGCCACGCCGCCCAAAGGCCCAGTTCGAGTCGCGGGGCGTCCGGGTCGAAAAGGCCGTCCACCCGTTCCCGCGCCGTCAACCGGCCAAGCTTCTTCTGGCGCTGCCTTCCCGCCTCGCTGCCTCCCTGACGGATGACCGCTTCCTCTGCCTGGATGGCCTGTGTCGCGTCCGCGAGCGATGTCGCGTTTTCCTTCGGCCGGGCACCATCCGGGGCACCTGCGGAGCGGGTCTGCTGTGGTCGTCGTCGAATCATAATATTGCCCCGATGAACTCCGTCACGGGCATCGCATCCAGCCGGGCCGGGTCTTCGAACCATTTGATCAAGCGGGCGACCGTTTCCTCCGGTAGCCTGGTCGAAGAGTTCGCGCGAAACTTCTCGAACAGCAACGGCCGCGCCTCGTCGCGGCGCCGCCGGTGGCCCAAGGGATACTCGACCTCGACGCGCCCGCTCCGGCTGCCGTCCCGAAATTCTATCTGGATGGCGTTGGCAATGGAACGCTTTTCGGGATCGAGGTAATCGCGAGAATAGCTCGGCCGCTCGATGACTTCCATCTTTTCGCGCAAGCGGTCGATGCGCGGGTCGGCGGCGGCCTGGTCCTCGTAGTCATCGGCCGTCAGGCTGCCTTTCAGCAACGCGACGGCCGTCATGTACTGGATGCAATGGTCGCGATCCGCCGGATTGTGCAGCGGGCCGCGTTTGTTGATGATCCGTACTGCCGATTCCTGGCTTTCGATCGTGATCCGCGCGATCTCGTCCAATCGTCCGTCAACTTGCGGATGCAGCCGCAGGGCCGCTTCGACGGCGGTTTGCCCGTGAAACTCGGCTGGAAACGCCACTTTGAACAGAACGTTCTCCATTACGTAACTGCCCAACGGCCGTGCGAGCTTGATGCTCTGCCCGCGAAAGAGGCTGTCCTGAAAACCCCAGATCGGCGCGGTGAGCGCGGTGGCGTAGCCCGGCTCGCCCGCCCGAACCAGAAGCGCCAGGCGGACCGCGCGGCTCGTCGCGTCGCCCGCCGCCCAACTCTTGCGCGGACCGGTGTTGGGAGCGTGGCGGTAGGTCCGCAATGCGCCGCCATCGATCCAGGCATTGCTAACGGCGTTGACGATCTGCCGTTGCGCGAGGCCGAGCATCCGCGCGGCGACCGCCGTAGAGGCGACGCGGACCAGCAGGACGTGGTCCAGACCGACGCGGTTGAAGCCGTTCTCCAAGGACAGTACGCCTTGAATTTCATGCGCGCGGATCATGGCTGCGAGGACGTCCCTGAGAAGCAGGAAGCGGGGAGCGGGGAGCTTTGAGATCGGGCTCCCCGCTCCCTGCTCCCTGCTCGACGCTCTTCCCAGCCAGTCGGCGACGGCCAGGATCGCGCCGAGGTTGTCCGACGGATGCCCCCATTCGGCCGCGAGAAAGGTATCGTTGTAATCGAGCCAGCGGACCATTGCGCCGATGCAAAACGCGGCCTGAACGGGGTCGAGCTCAAGTCGCGTGCCGGGCACCCTCGCGCCGCCTTCGAGAACCGCGCCGGGAACCACCGGCCCGATAAGCTTTGCGCACTGCGGAAAGCTTACGCGCCAGCAGTCCGCAGCCCAGACTGTCCATCAAGCTAAGCCGGGCCGTAGCGTATGCTTCCTCGGAAAAACTGTCGCTGCCGCATACATACTCTGCGATTTGCGCAAGCACTTCATCGGGGGTCGTCTCGCGCACGGACGGTGTCATAGTCAGCGATCCTCAATCCGCACATAAGGCCGCGGGGCCGGGCCGATATACTCCGCGTCCGGGCGAATGAGGCGGTTGTCCGCGCTGTTCCAGAATGTGCGCCGACCAGCCGCTGATCCGCGACAAGACGAACAGCGGCGTAAACAGCCGCTGCGGAATATCGAGAAAATGATAGAGCAACGCGCCGTAGAAATCGACGTTAGGGAATATGCGCTTTTCCCGCCACATGACCTCGACAACCCGGCGGCCGACGTCGAACCGGCGGCGGCGCTCGGGGCCGTCGGCAAGCCCCTCGACGATTGGCTCGACGATTCGGCTGCGCGGATCGAACTCCTTATAAACGCGGTGCCCAAAGCCCATGATCTTCGCCTTGGCCGCCAACATTTCCAGGATGCCCTTCTCCGCCTCGTCCGGAGTCGCGAAGCGGCAAATCAGGTCCAGCGCCGCCTCGTTGGCGCCGCCGTGCAAGGGGCCGCGCAACGTGCCGATCCCCGCGGTCACCGCCGAATAAGAGTCCGATAGCGTCGAAGCGCAAATGCGCGAGGCGAAAGTCGAGGCGTTGAATTCGTGCTCGGCGTAGAGAATGAGCGACACGTTTAGAGCCTGGCGGTCGCGCTCGCTCGGCGGCTTGCTGTGCAACAGTTCGAGGAAGTGCCCGGCAAGAGTCGGCTGCGTACTTCCGAGCGCAATCCGCTTGCCGGAGTGGCTCGCGTGATGCCAGTCCAACAGCATCGAAGGCAGCGCCGCCAGCAACCGGTCGGCGATCTGCCTTCCTTCCGACAATTTGGTCTCCGGCTCCAGGCAGCCCAAGGCCGAGCAGCCGGTGCGGAGCACGTCCATCGGATGCGCCGCGGCGGGAAGCCGCCGCAGCATCTCCCGCAGCGCCTCCGGCAAATCGCGCTGACCCATAATGCGGCGCTGATACTCTTCCAACTTCGGCCGCGTGGGCAGTACCCCGTGAATCAGCAAGTACGCGACCTCTTCGAAAGTTGCCTCGCGGGAGAGGTCCTCGATCGCATAGCCGCGATAGGTCAGTCCCAGATCTTCCTGGCCCACAGTGGAAATCGCCGTTTGTCCGGCGACGATCCCGGCAAGACCGGCCGTCTTCTGCTTTTCGGCCGTCGCGTTCATTGTGCTTGCTCCTCGGTGTGTGAATGCGATTCAGTGAGTCGCTCGAATTTATCGTAATCCAACACGCGATACAACTCCTCGCGGGTCTGCATTTTGGAAAGCAGCTTGCGTTGTGTACCCTCTCGGCGAACGGTTTCGTAGACGTTTTCGGCTGCCGCGCTCATGGCGCGGAATGCCGTCAGCGGATACAGCGCCAAGCGGAGTCCCGCCGCCCGCAATTCTTCCAAGTCCAACAGCGGGCTGCGGCCGAATTCCGTCATATTGGCCAATACGGGCATCGGGACCGCCGCCGCGAAGCTCCGAAATTGGGCCGCATCCGTCAGTGCTTCCGCAAAAATCATGTCGGCGCCCGCTTCGACGTACCGGCAGGCACGGTCGATGGCGGCTTGCAGGCCCTCGACGGCCGCCGCGTCCGTGCGGGCCATGATCACGAATTCCGGATCGGTCCGGGCGTCCAGCGCGGCCTTCAGGCGGTCGACCATGACCGCGGCCGGCACAACCTGCTTGCCCGCGCGGTGGCCGCATCGCTTGGCGTCCGTCTGGTCCTCCAGGTGAATGGCCGCCACGCCCGCACGTATCATCTCGCGCGTAGCGCGGGCGACGCTCAGCGGGCTGCCCCAGCCCGTATCGCAATCGACCAGCAGCGGCAAGTCGGCGGCGCCGGTGATTCGCCGGGCATCTTCCAGGACATCGCCCAGCGTCGTCACGGCCAGGTCGGGCAGGCCGAGCGACGCATTCGCCACGCCCGCCCCCGAGAGATACAAAGCGCGGAATCCGGCCTGCTGGGCGAGCAGGGCACAATAGGCATTGACGACCCCGACCACTTGCAATGGCCGCTCTTGGTCAGTCGCCTCTCGAAATCGCTTTCCGGCTGAATCACGCATGGTGTTCCGGATTATAGCTGACTTTCCCTGGATTGGGTATAATCAAGGACAGCCGCTCTGACCCGCCCGGAGTCCCAACGATGTCCCTGGCTACCGATTCTGATTACCGGTCTTTGCTTGCCGCTGCCGATTCTCCAGCATCTTCGTGCAACACGCTGGCGGCCGTGACCGACGGGCGGCATCCGAGACTTTGGCGGTGCAGCGTCGAGAAATTTCACGCGATGGTTCGCTGCGGAATCCTTGGCCCCGAAGATCGCGTTGAGCTGTTGGAAGGGGTAATTGTAGAGAAGATGACAAAGCATCCGCTCCACCGCACCGTCGCGTATCGGCTGGTAAAGGCCCTGGAAAGCGCGGTTCCGCAAGGCTTCTACGTCGAGTCGCAAGACCCTGTAAGTCTGGCGGAAAGCGAGCCGGTGCCTGACGCCGCGGTGATTCGCGGGAATTCAGACGACTATAGCAGTCGCCATCCGGGTTCCGCCGACGTTGCCCTTGTTGCCGAGGTTGCCGACTCCAGCTTGGAGTACGACAAAATCGACAAGAAGAGAGTTTATGCCAAGAACGGAATCGCCGTCTACTGGATCGTAAACCTGGTCGATGGGCAAATCGAAGTCTACAGCCACCCCGCCACGACGGCCTCCGGAAACCACTACTCGCATTGCCGCGTCTTCGCTCCGGCGGACAACGTGCCGCTGGTGATCGACGGCCGGACGATTGCGGAGATCTCGGCGAAGGCGATCATTTCCGGGAGGTAACGCCGGTGATCAGCCGCGTGTCTTCCTGTAGGTCGTCGTGCATCGTCACCCCAGTTCGGGCGGCCCGATCGATGCATTCGGAGAACAGTATCGGGCGCGGCAGTATGGTGGCAAAAATCGTGGCCACTAAGCGCAGTGTCGCCGATCGCGCGATGGTGGAGACGCTGCCTAGCGGTTTTCGGAAGGATGACGAGGAAATCGAATATGCTGACATTGGATGAAGAAGTGCTGGACAACCTGGAGCATCAGCATCCGGGCATCCTCAAAACGATACAGCACTACGAGAACGCCGACTTACCGGCCTGCCCACAATGCCGGTCGAAAGACACTGCCCTCGTGAGCTGTGGTATAGTGGGGCGTTCGGATCAATGGTGCTGCCGCGAACACAAAAATGAAGTTGCTTCCGAATCTCCCGAAGCCGGGCCAATACTTCTGTAATTGCTGCGAGAAGTACTTCGGCTAGGAGCATTGTCCAATGACTCGGCAAGGACGACAATCACCCCGCAAACCAGCGACCAAGTTCGCGCACCTTCGGAAGAAGATGGAGACGGCCCGGGTTGCGGCCAAGATAACAAAGAAGAAGAGGAAAGTTTCATGAGAACGCAATTGCATATCTATCTGGTAACGCGCATCGTATTTTTCGGCATGGTAGCCCAGGGCGCTTGCGCTCTTGCGGCAGATGATCAAGGCTCCGGCAAGGTCTATGAGCTTCGCGTCTACCACGCGAACCCAGGCAAGCTGGACGCCCTGCACGCCCGCTTCCGCGACAACACCTGCAAGCTGTTCAAGAAGCATGGCATGGAGGTCGTCGGTTTCTGGACGCCGATGCAAGGCGAGGAGGCGAAGAACACACTCTACTACATCCTCGCTTTCCCCAGCGCCGTGCGCAGAAGAAGGCGTGGCAGGAGTTTCGCAGCGATCCCGAATGGACGAAGGTGAAGGCCGAGTCGGAAAAGGAAGGCGTGCTCGTCAACAAGGTCGATAGTACGAACCTCAAGCCGACCGACTACTCGCCGCTGCATTGAGCAGAGTAAAATCGTGCGACACATCCTTGCTGAGTGATGCCTGACCATGTCAAACGACGACAAGAGCTTTGAAGACCAACTGCGCGCGCTGCTGGCGGCAGGCCGAAAGATAGAGGCCATAAGGCTCTATCGGGAAGCGGCTGGGGCCGGCCTGGCGGAAGCGAAGGATTACGTCGAACGCTTGGATTTGGCCGCGCGCTTGCCTTCGAGCGCGCCTGTTGACCCGAGTTTTGAGACGGAGATCGTCTCCCTTTTGGTGCAAGGCAAAAAGATCGCAGCCATCAAGCTCTATCGGGAGAAAACGGGCGTCCACCTCAAACAAGCCAAGGACTTCATCGACGCCCTGGCCGCGGACCGCCGCATTTCCGTCCCGTCGAGTTCTGGGTGTCTCGGCGTTTTCTTACTGCTGGTGCTGATCGTATTTGCAATTATGTCGTGAGGCATTTATCTTTTAGCAAACGACAAGCCGGTGCGGAGCAAAACATGAGCAAGACGTACATCAAGGCATATTTCTTCCTGTTGGTCGTTCTGGCGGTGCTGGCGCCCGGAATAATCTTGGCGACAGAGCCGGCCCACAAGGCATGGTTGGAGACTTGGCGGAAGAAAAACCCGACCTGGCGGGCCTTGCACCTGATCGGGCCGCAACCGGGACGGATGCGCCTCACGGAGCAATTCGTTAAGGAATCGCTTGTTCCGCTGGGAATTAACGTCCTGATTCTGGAGGTCGATTACGGGTTCGAGTTCAAGTCGCGTCCCGAGCTTGGCTGCCACGGGATTACGAAGGAGCAGGTGCGCCACTTGGCCGAGGTCTGCCGCGAGAACGGCATCCGGCTGATCCCGTTGATCAATTGCTTGGGCCACCAGTCGTGGGGCAGCAACACAGCCGCGCTCTTCAAGGCCCATCCTGAGTTCGAGGAGACGCCGGATCTCCCACCCGGCGGCAAGCTCTACTGCCGCGAATGGTGCCCGTCAATCCCGGACGTCAACCAGGTTGTATTCCCCCTCTTGGACGAATTGATCGACGCCTTCGAGGCCGATGCCGTGCATGTCGGCATGGATGAAGTGTTCCTGATCGGCAGCAACAAATGCCCGCGCTGCAAAGGGAAGGACGTGGGGGAGCTGTTCGCCGGCGTAGTCAACGCCCTGCACGAACACCTGGTCAAGGAGAAGGGCGTCGAGATGCTCATGTGGAGCGACCGCTTGCTGGACGCTGGCAAGTTCAGCTATGGGACATGGGAGGCGAGCAAGACGGGTTCCTCGCGCGCGATCGGGCGGATTCCCAAGGACATCATCCTCTGCGACTGGCACTACGAGAAACGGGACGATTACCCTTCCGTCCGCTTTTTCCAGGAGCAAGGCTTCCGCGTGTTGCCTTCGACCTGGAAGAAGCCGGAGGCGGCGGTGGCGCTCGTCCGCTGCGCGCGCAAGGACGCGACACCGCGGATGCTGGGCGTACTGTTCACTGGCTGGTCCGCGGGAGGCAACGGCGAAAAGCTCATGGCGGCGCTGACTGACGGTCACGCCGAAAGGGACAGAAAGGACAATGCCGGGCAGATTGCCGCCACCATCAAGGCGGGCTTGAAAGAACTGAGCGGACCGGTGATTGGCCCCAAGCAGGCAATCCCTCGATAAGGTGTCATTTCCGCGCCTCCTCGCCGGCAAGGACCAGAGTTGCTCTGCGAACGGAGAAAGAATCGTCGCCTGAGAAGAGAAGGGCCAGTTCGCGGCCGTCGGCGCTCATCCACTTGGTGGGGAAACTCGCCGTCTCGCCGGGACCGACGTTCCAATCGTTGGTAAAGAAGACGGTCGTCCACGGACCCCACGGCTCGGGCGCGTCGTATATCCCGAAACCGCCCTGGAAGCGCGGTCCCTGCGGATGCCGGCTCTCGGGCAGTATCTGCACCCACAGGTAACGCTTCAGCGCCGCGTCGTACGTAATGCCGGAGCGATAGCAGCGGCCAGGATGTGTGAAAACAGCGCCGCGATCGACAATATTCTTCGACCACACGGGTTCTCCGCGCTCGTCACGTCGCACGAAGTATTCGTACGCCCCGAGCGCGCGCAACCGAGTTTTGGGCACGCGGGCCAGCACCATGCGATCGGCCGGTTCGTAGGCGCCGTCACCGTCGGGCGAGTAGATGTATGCGAACTCGTCGCGCGCGTCCGCATAGTTTTTGCCGAAATTGAGGAACGTGGGGCAGCCGAAACTGGCCGTGAATCGCCAGTCGGCCCAAGTCCATTTCTTCCCGTGATCGGCGGACCAGGCGACTTGCGCGTTGCGGGCGTTCCGCGCCAGGAGATAGAGCACGCCGTCGACACATAGCAGGCCGCTGGCCTTCTTGGCCCGCGGCCCGTTGCCGCGAGTCTCGCCGCTGGGCGAGCGTATGTTGATGCCGGCGAAATTTGCCGCTTGGCCGGTCACGCGGGCGAAGCCCATGCTCAGCTTTTCGGCGGTATACGGTTCAAAGCCGTTGCCATCGCCGTACGCAGTGTAGAGCGCATTGTCCTCGGCCCAGGTGATCGGCCAGTTGTCGCCGCCAATCGCCCGACGGACGATGCTTGTTTTCGGCGCCGACTGGATGCCGGCAATAACGTGACTCCGCGGATACGGCGCGGCGCCGATCCGCATCGGTCGGCGCTCGGTTATCGCCGCGGCCTTGTTCATTGCGGCCATCAGCGGCCCGAAGAGGAATTGATTGTAAGTGTCGTGATATTCCTTTGGCGCGTGGGCCGCGTCGACCATGTCCCCTCCGAGGCGCACGACGATCAGGTTCAGGCTCGGAACTATCAGCAGGATCTTGTGGCCCGCGCCGGAGCCGAAGTACGCGTCGCGCGGCAGCATCGGTGCGTTGCCCAAGGCATTACTCCACCAGCCGATGCCGCAGGGGCCGGTCATGCCGGCACGAGAGGTAGTTGCCCGCACCGCCGCCGAGCTGAGCAGCCGCCGGCCGTTCCAGTCGCCGCCGCGGAGCATCAGCCGTCCGATCCGTGCGGCCGCCCGCGCTGTGAACGAACCGCCGCCCCAGGATGCCACCAGCGGCAGTCCGTCCACGGTAAATGTCTTGCCGTAGCCGACGGCCCAGTCGGCGTCACGCACGCCGATGGGCCGCATGATGCGCTCGCGGAGCAGGGAGCGGATGTCTTTCTGGGCGCGTTGTGCAGCGCGGCGGTCACGCACCAAGTCATCAGCGCGATGCCCGGATTGCTGTAACTCATCTTCGCCCCCGGCTCAAAGACGAGCGAGGCGCGGTCGCGGGCCGTGGTGAACGGATCGTCGGGCACAGGCAGTTGCTTCCAAAAGTCCCCCTTCCAACCGGTCAACTTGTCGTGCGGCTTGTCGCCGTCCTCGGCGTCCTCGATGCCGGAAGTATGCGAGCCGAGTTGCCGGAGCGTAATGCGGAACTTGCGGGGGTCGCCGCGCCACGCCGGGATGAACTTGGCGGCCGGCTCGTCCAGATTGAGGCGGCCGTCACTCAGCGCCACGGCCAGCGACACACCGCCGACAATCGCCTTCGCCAGCGACGCCGTGCCGAGCTTGGTGTCCGCGGTGGCGCCCGCCGCGTACCATTCGCACACGATGGCGTCGTTGCGGATGACCAACAGTGATTTGGTGTTGCGTTGCGCGAGGTCGGTCCGCAGCGCGTCGAGCCGGCCGGAGGAGAAACCCTGACTCTCCGGCTGTGCGGCTTGCCACACGTCGGCCGCGCGGCCAGGCACGGAACATCTAAATACAACAACTCCGGCACAGACAGTGACAATGCAAAAATTGGTTATGGTCTTCATGGTCGTTACCTCGCGACTTCGTTGCAACCGCGGGGTTAGGTTGCCTGCATTGACGGGCCAGTATATCCTTACTTTGGAAAGGAACGGATATGGAACGGCAAATTGATCCGAAAAAGGTCGCGCCCGAGGTCTATCGGGCGATGTTGGCACTGGAAACCGCGGTGAAGGCCACCGGGTTGGAGAACAACCTGCTGGATCTTGTCAAGCTGCGAGCCTCCCAAATCAATGGCTGTGCTTATTGCATCGACATGCACAGCAAGGACCTGCGGGCCCACGGCGAGAGCGAGGAGCGGCTCTATCTTTTGAACGCTTGGCGGGACGCGCCATTCTACTCTGACCGGGAACGGGCGGCACTGGCATGGACGGAGGCAGCGACGTTGGTCGCCAACGACCATGTTCCCGATGCGGTCTACGAACAAGCCCGGCAGCAATTCTCCGACGAAGAATTGGTGAAACTGACGCTCGCCGTTGTGGCGATCAACGCCTGGAACCGCTTTGGGATCGCCTTTCGAGCCGCGCCGGGCCAATACCAGCCCGTTCGTCGGCGTGAACCAGCGACGACGTCTTCGTCCTAGCCGACGGTTCGCATTGAAGTGGATTGGACCGAGCCGACCGTGACGAGGTATTACGTTACTCTAGCGCTGGCCGATAAGCACGGCACGCGCGTCTAGCCGCGCCGCTTTCGCCCCTGCCAGAAGTAACCGCCAATCCCCGCCGCGGCAAGCAAGCCAAATACGCAAATCGACGCCGGCTCCGGAGCCGTGGCAGGTGGTAGAGCCATAGCAGGCGTGGCCAGCATCGTAACTCCCAGGGCTGCAAACAGAGATGTGGCTAACCAAAACCTCTTCATCAGACGTTTCTCCATAAGATTGAGCGGCGCCCGATTCTGCCGAAAACCGCCGGCCGGTCTTCCAAAACAGCAAGTCGCCGCGTAGTGAATTGGATTCGTTCCTACCCCCTTCTCCGCCAGCGAACGATCATTCCTGACACGAATCGTCAGAAACTGTAGACTTAGCCGTTGCCCCCTTGGCAATACCATTCTTCTACGGCTTGGCTCCTCGCCGGGACGCCTTGCCCGACGACGATTTGCCCGGTCTGGATCGCGACGACTTCTTCGGCCCGCGGCGCGACTCGGCGATCCTTCGCCAGGCGGGTTTCGGCCCGCGGGCAGCCAACATCTGGAATTCCTTTCCGCGAGTTTCATTGTATGAAATGAAAAAGCGCTCAAGTTCTTCAAGCAGATTCGGGTTGACATCCTTGAGCGACCTTAGCTGCGCATAATCGTGGGCGTCGTGCGCGACCGCGATGATGCGATCGTTGCGCAGCGTTTCGCCGTCCTCCGTCTGTCGGGCTTCGAGGATGCCGATGATCCGCACGCGTACGGCGCAACCCGGAAAGGCCGGTTCGTCCATCAATACCAATGCATCCAGCGGATCGCCGTCGGCGGCGATGGTGTCGGGGATAAAGCCGAAATCGTAGGGAAACGCCGCTCCCGCCGGCAAGACGCTCCCCAGGCAAAAGCGGTTATGGCTCGGATCGAACTTGAATTTGTTTCGATGACCGCGCGGCGTTTCAATGACGACTTCAATCAATTCCGCACCTTTGTCGTTATCGCGGCGTTTCTTGGACTTCCTCTTAGATTCGGTCATTTGGGTTTGCCTCCTTCGCACCCCACCGCAATCTGCGCACCGTCCGCCTTGTCGCCTCCGCCGCAAAGCATCGCGAAGCGGCAACCAAATCGGGAACGGAAGTTGCATTGTGCTCCCCCAATTCACAAACATCCTCGCGTCCGGCGCGGCAGCCTGGCTGCCGCGACCGTGCGGATTATCATCCCAAAGGAGCATCCCATGAAACTCGATTCCCTCGAAAACCTTTTTGTCCACGAAATCAAGGATTTGCTGAGCGCCGAAAAGCAACTGGTCAAGGCCCTGCCGAAAATGGCCAAGGGCGCGTCCAACCCGTCTCTCAAGTCCGCCATCGAGGCCCACTTGGAACAGACTAAAGGCCACGTGGAGCGGCTGGAGAAGGTCTTTGAACTTCTTGGCAAGACCGGCCGCGCCGAGCATTGCAAAGCGATGGAGGGGCTGATCGAGGAGGGCGCCGATCTGCTGGAGGAGGAAGGCGCTGAAACGGTCAAGGACGCCGCCTTGATTGGCGCCGCGCAGCGCGTGGAACACTACGAAATCGCCGCCTACGGGACCGCCCGGACGCTGGCCGAGATTCTCGGTCAGGCCGAAGCCGTGAATCTGCTTCAGCAGACGCTCGACGAGGAAAAGGAAACCGATTCCAAGTTGACCGAGCTGGCGTTGAAGGAAATCAACGTGGAAGCCCAGGAACCGGCTGCGGCGGAATAGCAACGAAGGGTCAAAGGATTAAGGATGCCCCCGGCTTGCTCGGGCGATAGTAGACGGTTCGATCGGGACCTACGCCAGCGAGTCCGGAGTTTCTTCGCTCTTCGGATCGAACCACTCGTCCTTGAAATCGACGCGGGTGCCGAGCTTGACGGCCTTCGTGGCGGCAACCGTGAGCACCGTCGTGTAGAGGCCGGCGCGGGCGTCGCAGCGCGGCTTGAACGCGTCCTGGCTGTCGGCGGCGGCCCGGCAGCAATGCGCCCAATGCGCAAGCTCCGCTGCGAAGCCTTGGTCGGCCCCGCGCAAGAGCAGTTCGCCAAAGGCCTCGGACTCCTCGTCGGTCCGGCCGTCCTTGGGCACGTCCAATAGCGGCGGGCCGGAGAGCGCGCCCAAGGCGTCCTTCTTTTGCGTCACGCGAGAGAGCTTGTTGCTGTCGGCCATGTAGTAGATCATGCCGCGGCGCTCGCCTTCCACGACGAGCGAGCCTCTGCGGCCCAGCAGCGTTTCGCCGTAGGTGTCGAAGTCGCTGCCCAAGAGCAGGTCGAATTGCAGCGCAATCTTCCTGCGGGCCTTGGGCGGGACTTCCGCGGAGTCGACGTAGCCCTGGATGGCGTACTCGAAGATGCAATGCACGTGGTCGTCGATGTCGCCTTCGGCGCCCTTGAGCACCTGGCTGGCGGAGCCGGCGACGCTCAGCGGATAGGGCCGCTTGGGATCGTGGTTGGGCGCGGCGGCGACGAGCATCGCCGCGGCGTCGAAGAGTTGGCTGCCCAGCTCCGCCAACAGGCCGCCGCTGTACTTCTCGAAGAGCCGCCAGCGGACAAACTCCTCGGGGCTGACATCCAAATCCATCGCGCGGACCTCCGCCGGAATGTCGGGCCACCAGTCGATCGTGTCGCGGTTGGTCTTGGCGGCGCTAGTCTTCGCGGACGGCTCGCCCGTCGGTTTCTCCGCTTTCGCCAGATGCCACTGGGCGCGGAGGTAGTGCGGCTGGTGGAGCAAGTCCTTGCGGACCATCTCCAGGGCGTTATCGTAGACCAAGTTATAGCGCCGCTGCTGGCCGATGGCCACGCAGAGCTTTTTCCCCTCGGCCTTGGCCACGATCTTCTTCGCGTCGGCCACGGTCAGCGCCATTGGCGGCTCGATAAAGACGTGCAGGCCCATGTCAAGCGCTTCCAGCGCTGCGGACGCATGCAAGTGCGAGGGCAGCGCGATGATCACCGCCTCCAGGCCGTCCTTCTTTGCCGCTGCCAGCAACTCGATCGAACCGTACGCTTTCTCGGGCTTGACGATTTCCGCGGCCAGCTTGTGGCTGGACGGGAGGAAGTCGGCGATCGACTTCACCGCGAGGTATTTTGGCGAGACGGCCCGCAGCAGCCGCCGCCCCTGCTGACCGGCGCCCAGCAGGCCGATGGCCAACGGCTTTTGAAGCGGCTTGTAGTTGAAAACGACGGCCTCCAGACCGTTCTGCGGCGCGAGATTCTGCCGCACCGCCTTGACGGCCAGGTCGCGACGAAACTGCTTGCTGCCCGCCGCACTATGGAAATTCCGCGCGCCGATCGCTTTGTCGCCCGCACATAGATACATGAATGTCTCTCCGGTTGCCGTAGGATGCACGATCGGGCTGCCCCTACGTGTTCATCTTCAAATCTCTTTCCGGCGTGTCGTCTTTGTCCGCATCGAACCACTCCTTGCGGAATTTGATCGGCTGGCCGGTCTGCACCGCAAGGTTCGTGGTCAAGGCGATAATAGCGTCGGCCATTGCCACTTTGGGCGGGCAGCGGGGCTGTACCGCCGGATCGTGCGGCGAACCATGCCGGATGCACCACGCCCAGTGCTCCAGTTCCTCCTTGTAGCCGCGGCTGACGGTCGAGTCGCCGTGCGCGGGGCCGCTGGATTGCGTGTCCAATGTCGGCCCGCCGCCTGCCGTGACTTTGACCGTCGTTTCACTCTCGCTCTCGTCCTCGCTGCCGGTGATCAGCTTCAGCTCCTGCTCCTGCTTCAGGGCGATGGTCCCCTTGGTGCCGTAGACCAGCTCGCCGTAGCCCAGAAAGCCGTTGCCGTTGATCGAGCCGTACTGTACTTCGATCTTCTTGCGGTGTGTCTTGGGGTCTTCCTCCTTGTATTCCGGCAGGGGGAACTCGATGATGCAGCAGACGTGGTCCTCGATGTCGCGGTCGGGCGGGAAGATGGGGCGGTTCGCCGCGGCCACGACCCGCAGCGGATGCGGATGCTCCGCGCCTTCCGGGTAAAGGGCGGCAATGAAGATGCTCGCCGCGTCCAACTGGTGGCTGCCCAGCTCTGCCATCATGCCGGCGCTGGTGCGGTCCCACAGCCGCCAGCGAATCAGCTCCTCCAGCGGCGTGCATTCATAAACGACCTTGCCCGATGCGTCTTTGATCAGCTTGCCTTCGTAGCCGAGCGCCTCGACCGCCGGCTGCTTGCCGACTGAGGAGGGTTTGTTCAGCACGGCGTCGGCCATCTGGGCTTCCAACTGGGCCAGCTTGACCAGCGCAAGCTCCGCCTTTTTGCCGTAGGACTGCATGAGGACCCGCCGAACGTCGACAATCTCGTCGGCGATCCTGACTTTCATCGCGTCCTCCACTTTGAAGCCCGGCATGTCGGCGGTCTTGACGCCCGGCGGCAGCGGCATCTTCCAACTGTCGTTGTTGGGCGGCGGCAGGTTGTTGCGGTGCCATTGGGCGCGAATCGAGTGCAGTTGGCCGATCATGCCTCGCTTGATCCAGTCCTGCGCCTGCCAGTATTTGACGTTGTAGTGCCGCTGGTGGCCGATCGCCAGGTAGACGTTCTTGTCTTTGGCAACGCGGGACATTTGCTTGCACTGCGCGACGTCGTGGGCCATCAGTTTTTCCGTGATGACGTGCAGCCCCTGCTTCATGGCGGCGATGGCGATCGGGGCGTGCAGGTGCAGCGGCGTGGCGATGATGATCGCCTCGATGCCGTGCCTCGCGGCGCTGTCCAGAAGCTCTTGATAGGGCCCGTAGACGGTTACGTGCTTCTTGGCTTCCGTTTCGGACTTCCAATCGTAGACCGACATCAGTCCCGGCCGCTGAGGCACGCCCAGCTCGCCGTGAAAAGCGCGGAACCGATTGTAGGGGCGGATGTCGGCAATCGCCTTGACTTCGACGTACTTCGGGTTCAGCGCGCCGATGAGCACGCTGCCTTCGTCGCCGGTGCCGATCACGCCGACGCGGACGGGCGAGCCGAGGGCCGCGTTGTAGCCGAAATAGAATCCGCCAAGTCCGGCGGCGGCGGTGGCCGTGCCGGCCAAGCCGGCCGCGATAAACCCGCGCCGAGAAACTTCAGTTTCGCGACTCATGCTCTGCCTCCTTTACTCTTTCCCGTGCAGCAACAGCAGCAGTTCAGGAAGAAATCCATGCCGGTCCAGCGGCCCAGCGAACTTGAGGCGATCACTAGCAGGGAGATCATCTCGATGAAGTCCTTGTTCACCAGCAAGGCATGGCCCAACTGCGGCACGTCGGGCGGATAGACGCCGGGATACGACGGCTGGCTCAGGACCACCGCCAGCATGAAGGCCGCTCCTGCGAGGGCCGAGAGACGAGTAAACAGCCCGAGCATCAAGCACAGGCCGATGGCCGCCATCCCCCAGCCCAAAATGAAGGTCAACTGTTCCATGCGCGGCCACTTGAATGGATTGCGGCTTGCGCGGAACGGGCCGGCCGGATCGCGGTCCTCGGCCAAGGGGCTGAAATCGGCTGCCGCCAAAGCGGCTTCCGTGGCGGGCCGCGATTTCTTGTCGGCCTTTATCTTGCCATTACTCTTTTCCGCCGACTGTGGCTTCGATGTAGTTTTAGTTACGGCGGTCATATCGCGCGGCGGGTCGGAAGGCTTTGGTCCCGCGGCAGACGTTGCAGCCTGGTGTTCGCTCGAGCTGGCGGATCTGCCTACAATGCCCGCGCTCTTGGCTTCTCTTGCTTTAAGCTCCTTCGCCTCGGCCGCCGAGACATCGGTCACTTCCTTCTGCCGGTCCTTTCTCAGCAAGTCCATCAGATCGGCCTTCAATGCCTTTTCGCGGTCCTCAAGGTCTGCGCTCCAGCCCTTGGCCTCTTTGCGATAGTCCTGCAACTGGTCCCAGCGCCGCTGCCGCATGAAGTCCGTGCTCGGATCGGCCTTCAGTTGTTCGTTGTAGCGATCCAACGACTCAAAATGCGCGTTGATCTTCTCTCCGTTTTCCTTAACGAATTCCTCCAGCCCGTGAACGTGCCGCTGGCACACCTTCTTAGCGGCGTCCTTGAATTGGCCGTAGAGATCGTCGTTTTTGTCTTTGCCCCTGCTCGGCCGGTAAAAGTCTACAAAATCGTTGCGAAGCGTCTCCCACTGCGTGGCAAGGCGAAGCTGTTTGTCAGACTTCTCGTCTGACTTGTCGCCATCGCTGACTTCAACGAATTCCAAATCGTGCTGTAGCCGCTCGCGTCCGTCGACATCCGGCACGATCTGGTTGAAGAAACCTGCCGCCGGTCCACGCGCGACCGAGAGAAAGCCCTCGGTTTCGGCGAGGAAGGCGTCGTGGTGGTTAAGCTTCCAGACCCCTTCATAGAGGAAATGCCATCCCAGGGCAATCCGCAACAAGACCAGCATGATGACGGTCGCGGCGCCGATGGTGAATCTGTTGGTGTTCAGGGGATGCCTCCTTCGCTTGGAAAACGTTTACGGGAGGGATGGCGGCAGGGAACGCGGGGTGGGCGGGAATAAACGCATAGCCGCGTTTCGCCAGCATTCGGCGAGGCAGCCATATGGACGACTTTCCCAGTCACTTCCTATTGTAATCGGTTCTCGGTGCAAATGGGAGGGGCTGCGGGGACATTCCGTGTCCGTTCGGCTTCGGCCTCGTAATGATTTGGCGCTGTTCGTCATGCGGCACCCGGCCTTTCCCATGACGGACTGTTTCGGGAGAATGGAGGTACCGAGCACCACGAATGAACCTTGGCAACGGTAACGTCCCTTGAAGGACTCTTTCCCTTCCGCGCCGTCGCTGCAGATCGTCGACGAGGACCGCACCGACCCGGACCTCGATACGGCCGCTCGCCGTCTGTTGTGCGCGTGTTTCCCCGCCGACGCCGATATCTTCGCGGTGCGCAGGGCATGGAACGGCGTCCTGCCGCTCTTCTCCGTCTTCGCCTGGCAGGACGACCATCTTGTCGGACATGTCGGTATTGTCGAGCGTCAAATCACTTGCGGCGAAGCGGCGGTCCGAATCGCGGGCATACAAAGCCTGGCGGTAGGGCAGGAGCTGCGCGGAAGCGGTCTGTCGCAACGGCTGATGAGCGCCGCCATGCTGGAAGCCGGCCGCCGCGCAATCCCTCTTGGATTGCTCTTTTGCCTGCCGGGCTTTGAAGGTTTCTATGGGCGACTTGGTTGGCGGCGCGTCGATCGAGCAGTGACTATGCAAGACGCGGAAGGCCGTACTGTTCCTCTGACGGCTAAGAACATCTGCATGGTGCTGCCCCTGGCCGAACGTTCCCTACCGCCCGGCCCTATCGATCTCCAAGGGCGCGACTGGTGAATTGAAACGTGTGGCCGTTACTTCGTCGTCTCCGCCCTTTTGACCTCGAATATCCGCACGCGGCGGTTGGCGGCGTCGAGAATCAGTATACGGTTCCGCCGGTCGGCGGCCAGTCCGGCTACGCGGCCCGTCTCCTTCGGACCACAGACCACACCGATCAGATCGCCCGAGCGGCTGCAAACCTTGACCCGCAATGGATTCTCTTCGGCAGTTACGAAACCGCTGTCCGTGAGCGCAATCACCTCCGGATTGTTGCGGCCGGCAAAGTCCTCCAGCGCGGGCGAGGCCTGCCCCCAATGCCGCTCGATCTCGCCCGACATGTTGTAGCCTTCGATGCGGCATTCGCGGCGATTGACGGCGTAAATCAGCCCGTCGCGGCCGAGAACCATGCCGAAGTGCTCGGTGCCGCCGCCGGGCGACGGAGCGAAGTGCCCGCTTTCCCGCTCGCCGATCGGCGAAAGAAGCTTGCCCGTCGTGTCGAAATGCTGGACCACGTTCAAGCCGGCGTCGGCGATGAACACATCGTGATCGCCCGCGGAGATCGAGCTGAAGTGCGCTTTGTCGATGCCTTGCCAAATGGCGACTTTACTGAGATCGGGATCGAAGACTTCCACGTGATCCGCGAAACCGACGTATATCCGTCCGGGCACAATGTGCTGGCCGTTGCCGACCGCCAGGCACGTTGGCTCGAATAATAGAGGGACGGTTTTTTCCAACACGCCGGCGGGCGAGTAGCGGCAAAAGCAACTGTCGCCTGCCACGTAGATGCGGCCCTCGGTATCGACCGCCAGTCCCGCCGCCTTTTTCAATTCGACCGGGAATTCCGTTGTTTGCCGGTATGTGATCCTGGTCGGATCGATCTCGACGGCCGTTTGTCCGCCGGACCCGCCATCTTGGCAGACAACGGGCTTCACGGGCGTTCCAAACCTGGAACTGGTCGCCCGCATGGAAAACAACGTCCCCACGCCGCCCGCAGCCGCAACGAGGCTGAACAGCGAAATAACGACGGTTATTTTCGAGCGGCCCATGAAGACTCCGGCCCCGATGGGTCGGGGCGGAAAGGCCGCCGCAGCAAGAAAAGCGGCGCTGGCTCGCCCGCTACCCACGACATTATTTGTAATTGGCCGCGGCAAAGTTGTCAACCCTCCAAAGGGGCGGTCCGACGGGTGGCGGAACGGGTACATTGAAAGCGACCTAAAGCGCGATCGGCTGCGGCATGAAACTGACAAAAAGAAATGCCAGCGTCGCCAGGCCCAGAACATACCGCCAGCCGCCCAGCGGCACGCTGTCGTCAGCCGTTGGCGGATGCCGCGTGCCGAGGACCGCGATCAGCCCGAGCATCGGCCACCAGGAAAATAGCCACAACCAGATCGAAAGGCCAATCGCCGCTGCCAAAACCATCGCCGAGGCGACATGTGCCCACCGGGGGAACATGCCGAAGAGAATGTGGCCGCCGTCCAATTGGCCAATGGGCACCAGGTTGATCGAGGTCACCAAGAGCCCTACCCAACCCGCGAAGGCCAGCGGATGATACTGAATGAATTGGTTCGCGGGAAGCGGCCCGTGCATCCACGAGTACATCATCTTCACCAGCAGCGGTGCGCCGAATTCCATCCTGCCGTGTTGGGGCAGTCCGCAATGGCTCCAAAAAAGGCCCGCAAAGAGGAATAGAAATGTCGGCACAAGCCCGGCCAGAGGACCGCTGATGCCGATATCGAAGATCGCGCGGAGATTGCCCCGCCGCGGATCCATGAGGATCACCGCCCCGAACGTGCCGATGGGCGTAAACGGCATGGGGATAAAATACGGCAGCTTGGCGCGGACGCCGTAGCGCCGGGCCTGAAGATAATGGCCCATTTCGTGGCAGAGCAGGATCGTCATTACCGCGAAAGAGTACATGAGGCCACTGAGGATGGCGGCCTCCCGACCCGACTCGTAACGACCCGAATAGAGATACCCGGCCCAAAAGGTGCTGACACACGTGGCGACGAAAAGGACCGCCGGAAGCCAGATGTCGCGCACCTTCAGGGCAACCGGGTCGGGCGCCGCTCGGTACAAGTGGTCGGCTTTCGGATCGCGGGACGGCGGCAGCTCCGCCCCCCGGAATTCCGGCATCACCTCAACCAGCAACGGCTGCCGCTCCCACTGATATGACAGGAGCCGATTCGCTTCGTTCGCTTCCATCGCGTTTTTTTGATTCGGCCTTTTGCTGGAACTACTACCGCTCTACCGCGCGGTCCTAAGGTGCCCTGGTCGTTGATCGACTCTATATTATACTCCGCGTTATGAAAGCGAATTTACCGTAATAAAGGAACACCGCAGATGCTGGACGTCCTCGTTGTTGCCCCCCATCCGGATGATGCAGAGCTCGGCATGGCCGGCGCGATCATGAAGTTCAAAGACGACGGCTGGCGCGTCGGCGTCTTGGACCTTACCAACGGCGAGCCGACGCCGCTGGGCACGCCCGAAATCCGTGCCCGCGAGACGGCCGCCGCCACCGAGGTGCTCGGATTGCACTGGCGAGAGAACCTGGGCCTGCCCAATCGCAGCCTCGAGGCCACGCTGGACGCTCGGGCGAAGCTGGCGACCGTGTTCCGCTTGCAGCGCCCGCGCTGGATTTTGCGCCTATTGGGTCGACGCCCATCCCGATCACGTCGCGGCCACCCAGCTTATCGAAGCGGCCCGATTCTGGTCGAAGCTCACCAAGACCGACATGCCGGGCGAGCCGTTTCATCCCCAGCGAATCTTCTACTACTACTGCGTCCATTTGCGGCTGATACCGCAGCCGGCGTTCATTCTGGACATCAGCCGCTATTGGCCGCGGAAGCGGGCGGCGCTGGAATGTTATCACAGCCAGCTTGTCGCCGGGCGCGCCGTCGGTGCGCCGTCGTTCATCGACCGCCTCCGCGACCAGGCCGCGACGTGGGGATTTTCGATCGGCGCCGAATACGGCGAGGCCTTCGCCAGCCGCGAGCCGATCGGGCTTGCCACCCTGACCGCCCTGCAATAACCGCGACCGAGCTCTTAATGCACCGCCTTCGCGTTTTGGTGCATGGTGCAGTATTTTGACTGATGTTATAATGTGTTGGCACATAAAGGTTTAGATCGCGTGCTCGGCTCTGCCGCATCGTTCCCCGTTGGTGGGGTCGGTGCAATAAGGCGGTAGCAGGTCCTTTCCGCCGGAACGGACCAACGCGGCCAACGTACTCATCTCGCTCCGCCGAAACGCATCAGCCGACGCACTCGTCTCGCTCCGTCGAGATGCCCCACCCGGTCGGCGGTGGGTTTTCTTTCTGAGTTCCTTCGTTCGTCTGTTTCCTCGCGTTTTCTCGGGGAATTTGAGGGTTTCTCAGGGCACACCACGGGTAGGAGCCAAGTAGGACGCCGGTAGGATCCGAGCAGGACCGTAGCAGGATTGGGGCAGGGCGGGAGCAGGAACATCGCTTGCGAGTCAGCGGGCGCCCCAGGGCTGTCACTTTGGCAGGAAAACTCGCCCATCGACTTCATGCACCCGCATAGAGCAACTCTTGTGCCATGTTGTTTATATTTGAAAACACTAGATAACAACATGCATTAAACACCGGTATTCGGCGGAAGTTCCGCGAGTTATTCCCCGCCGCGCAGGAATTGCGCTTCTCTCCTTCAGGTGAGGGTCGGGGGGATTTGGTGACAGGGGCCCTGCTCCTTTGCCGCCAACGATCTAACGCACGCTGTATGTAGATGCGTGCCGAGCGGGTCGCCGGCCGGGCCGCGCGAGGCGGCCGGCGTTAGGCCAGGCAAGACGAAAGAATCGCCTATCGACTGGTTGGTTTACCGCTGTCGGGTGGTCAGATGGCGCGTAGACTTCGCGACCGCGCCGGTTTTTTGGGAAATTGCGCCCATTGCTTGACTTTGGGGAAGGGCCCCTGTATCTTGATCCCAAGCTACTCGGCTGAACCGGTGTGCGCAAGCGGGCCGCTCGCTTGCAATGTCCGCGGGAGTCTTCCCGAAAAGACAAAGGACGGAATCATGCGCGACGATCGGATCGGGTTCTGGGACTGGCAGCGGAGTACGCGACCGACGCGGTCAATTACTATCTCTACGGCTGCATCATGAGACTGGCCTACAGCTCCTGGAAGGCGATCGAATTCGATGCAACGAACCATCCCGGTTGGTTCATGGTCAACCCGCTGACCAAGATGTGGGTCCAAAGTTTTTGGAATCCACTTCCAGCCGACAGCACGGACTGGAGTTGGACCCGCACTCGGGTACTAGTGACCTTTTATCGGGCGAATCCCATATCAAACCCGTGGCTCGACGGTTCAGGGGTCAATCTGCCTGTCGATTTTGCCGAGGCCGGCTGGTACAACAATTGGAACTACATCAACGGCGCTGGAGTTACCGGCTGGCTGCCAAACGGCGTCGTATACACGGGCAAGATGCAGTATGTCCTTGGCGGTCCTGTGTCCAAGTCGATGCTCGATTTCTACGGATAAGAGTATACATAACAATCGGCAGGAAGCGCCATCTATACGTGGACGCAAATTGCCATCAAGCCTGTCTTCGGGCCATCCATCGATTCGGCTGGCATATTCCAGGGAGAAGCCAAGTGGCGCGAAGAACATTCCGAACGTGTGTTGCTGTCACTTTGCTCGTGGGGCTGTTTCTTCTGGCCTACCGTTGGATAGCGATCATCGAATTCGGAAACGCCGAACACGTGCAGAGCGGGCTAGATGGTTACTTGCGATTGTTTTATGAGCAGGCATCGGCCTATCGTGCGAAGAACGGAAAGTGGCCTGCAACGCTCCGCGAAGCGATGGATCAGGAATGCACATTCTCCGACCCGCTCAACCGGGCTTCCGATAGACCTTACTATTACAATCCGGAGGCCAATCCCGGATCGAAGGAAATCCTAATTGCGCAGCCGGTCCCGGTTGGCGTTGAAGTCTGGCCGTTCAAGGAGACGTGGCAACGCGGGATAACCGCGGATGGGACGATCGTCGACGTGCAGCCTGGCGACTGGGCAGAAAAAGGCGGACTGAGGCGGAAAGGTAGGCATCACTGATTACATATGATTACGCCAGTTTACAATTTGGGATGACGGTGGAGAATGCAGGTATGCCAGAGATTTCGTGTTTTCAGAACCCCTTTTTCAGGTGAAAAAGGGGTCAGAACTATTTACGGCTGAAAACAGTTCTGACCCGTTTTCTGATCCGGGCGGCGAGGCGCCTGCGGAGTTCTTGAAGTACCTACGCCGGAAAAAGTTTTCACAACTTCTAGGTTTTTTACATGAGACCATTGTCGCGGGTCTTTGTTGTCCTTATTCTGGTCGCGGGCACCTGCGGGTCGATCGTTTGGCTGGATGGGTCGGAATGGCGGCGTGGAGAAGCCTTGGCTGAACATCACTGGAAATCCGGACACCCGGTCCTATTCACCGCCGACGATGGTTCCTACATCCGCTGCGTAAACGGGATATACTTTGAGGACAGTTTCGATCGGGAAACAGCATTGCAGGTGCAGCATCGGTTTCCCGGAAAAGACGCTTTTTACGACGGCTACAACTCGACAATCTCCCGGCTTCTAAAAGCGAAGGGTCCCCCTGCCTGGTCGCTTCGGGGCCACATTCCCTCCCATAAGGAGCTGAGCCTTGCTCTTACCGACGCCGCGATGGAGAAGGTGCCTGCATTTCCAGCCGAGATCACGGATAGTATTGTGATCGTCAACGGTGGGACATTCTCGCGTTGGGGAAGAACGGCCTCGGGGACGATGATTAGCGTCGAGGCTCGTCACGGAGGTTCAATCGCCGTTGGTCAACCGGGAGAAACCGTTTACGTTGGGCGCAGCAAGGACGATCATAAGGTCGTGTTCATTCGAATCGCGAATCGTTGGGTCGGCGCCTTTTACGAAGATGGTCGTTATCTATGTTCGGCTCACATAGGCGGGACATAAAACGGGTGAGGAATGGGGTCAGAGAAAGCGCCGGTCAAGGCCGGCATGGGCGAAATCGCGGGCGAAGGTCACACCTTAAAAGGTAGGTTTCGCTGTTAATGGATAGCAACAGAATCATCAGGAGTTCGACTACAAGATCATGGCGGAGACTTCGATCCGTCTCTACCAAATCGGCCAACACGCCAACGGGTGGCAAGGGGGGAGAAAAGGGTCAGGGGGAGAAAAGGGTCAGGGGGAGAAAAGGGTCAGGGGGAGAAAAGGGTCAGAACTATTTACGGCTGAAAACAGCGGGGAAGTCGGGGGCAAGCCTGTACTATGTACTATACCCTGGAACGGAAAAGGGCACGTCACCGATTTCGCCGAAGGCGGGGTCACGCCGAAGGCGGGGTCAAGCCTGTACTTTGTACTATACTCGGGGGAGTCGGGGTCGGGCTTGTACTGTGTCCTGTGGAACGTCTGCGCGGCAACCGCACGCGAGCGCGCCCAAGCCTGGCATCCCGACCGCCTTGCCCCGCTCTACCGCGATTTCTTCGCCCGCATCTTGGCACGGTCGGCCTCGCCCTAGTCCTCTTCCGAGAGGCGAAAACTGATACCTGGCGGTTCCTGCTCGGTGGCGGCCAGAAGAAGTAAGCGTGATCGGTGGCCGGCGCGCTGATGCTGCTTCGTGGCCGTAGAAAGAACTTGCGCAACGGCGCGAAGGCGCAAAGGGAGAAGCGACGGGCAAGCCGCACGCTTGTTTTCGGCGGCGCGGCAATCTAAGCTGGACGCTGTTAAATAATACGTCCGCCCGATCCCCAAAACGGCAAAACCGCTGAAAGGAAAAACCATGCGCATCTATCCTTTGAACTTCGTCTGCATTTGCCTCTTGTTGCCGCTGGCCTGCTGCCGCCTCGCCTCCGCGGGCGACGACCATCCGGCCTCCGTCTTGCCGAACCTCAACAAGCTGACCGACCAGGAAAAGGCCGATGGCTGGAAACTGCTGTTCGACGGCAAGACCACAGACGGCTGGCGGAACTTCAAGAAGAAGACCATCTCGGCCGGCTGGAAAGTGATCGACGGTGCGCTCTGCCGGATGGACAAGTCCGCCGGCGACATCGTAAGCGACGGGCAGTACGACAATTTCATTCTGGAGTTGGACTACAAGGTGCCCGCCCATGCCAACAGCGGCATCATGCCGCGCTGCAGCGAGGACCAAGCGACCATCTGGCGGACCGGCATCGAATACCAGATCCTCGACAATACCGATCCCCACGGCGATCCGCAGAAGGCAGGCTGGGCCTACGCGCTCTACAAGCCGGCCGACGACCCCAAGACCGGCGAGCCGCTGGACGCCACCCAGCCGATCGGGCAGTGGAACCACGTCAAGATCGTCTACGACGGCCCGCACGTCGAGCACTGGCTCAACGGCGTGAAGTATTGCGAGTTCGAGATCGGCAGCGACGACTTCAACCGTCGTTTGGCGAAAAGCAAGTTCGCCAAGATGCCGCGCTTCGCCAAGAACAAGACCGGGCACATCGGCCTGCAAGGCAACCACGGCAACGTCTGCTTCGCGAACATCAAGATCAAGCCCCTGCCGGCGAAGTAGGTCCTTTTGGCCGGAATGGAGCATAACGGCCGACCGCGGTGCCGGACACGCGCTCCCTCGCCTTCCCGGAGAGGGCGCTAACTCCTAACTCCTAACTGCTAACTTCTGCCTTCACTCCGTCGCCGAAGAGGACCGTGCTCCTCTCGCTCAGCACCAGAGGCCGGCGCTGGAGTTCCGGCTTCAGCCGGCATTCGCGCCGGCCAACCGGCTGAAGCCGGGACTCCAGCGGCGGCGCGACCGCCCTCTACTTCGGCCGGCGGCGCTTCGCTGCGGGCGCGGAACGGGACGCCGCGGGCTTCGCGGGTTTGCGCGCGGCGGGTTTCGCGGCTTTGCGGGCGCGGCGGGCGGGGGCCGGTTTGCGCGGCGGCGGTCGGCGTTTTGGCCGGTCGTTGCGCACGTACTGAAAGCTTGTCGCCATCGGTTCCATGCAATCGCACTGTTGGACTAGTCTGCCGTGCCGATCGTAAATCATGGTGGCGCCACCATCCGACTCGCACGGCCCATAGGAGTATCGCTCCACGGGCCATTCGGCCGGCAGCGCAAGCTCGACCGCCGTCAGCTCTCGCTCGCTATAGCAGGGCGCCGCCGCCGCTTTCGCCCGCTTCTGACGCGCGACCGGCTTCCGCTTAGGCGAGGGCTTCCCGCCGTTTCTGCGGGCGGACGCGGAGGATTTCTTTGCATTTCGCGCTGTCGACCTTTCACTTGAGTGTGTCAGTTCGATTCGTAAATCAGTGATGTCCCCTTTTCCGTTCTGAACTAGGTTGAATGGCTAGAAAAGTGAAATGAAGAAATCACGACCCCCGCGGGCTTGTCCCGCGGGTGAAGGAGATTGCGCGGCTACATGGCGAATATGCAAAAGCTGAACAATCTGATTCACCATCCAGACAAGCTGGATGGGGTCTGGTTCTTGTTGGTTTTCGTAGCTAGCTTTACAACCTCCTTCACCATCCACGCAAGGTGGATGGGGTTGCGTGGCGACTTATGTATAACAACAAGCCCCGAAGGCGAGGGGACGAAGCGCCGTAACTCGCCCTTTCCCACTTCCCACTCGCCACTCGCCGCTTCCCACTTGCCACTTACAACTTCCCACTTTCCCAGCCAATGTGTGCCAGTCTTGCCAACAGAGGGGTTAGTCGCCGGCCAATCGCATTCGCCGCACGTTGTTGGCTGCCACCGGTTTAACGACATCGCCGCGGTCCGTGCCACGGCGCATAAAACCGCGGGGCGGCACGGAT
Source organism: uncultured Planctomycetia bacterium (assembly GCA_963780045.1). GTDB lineage: Bacteria > Planctomycetota > Planctomycetia > Pirellulales > Thermoguttaceae > JANXQG01. The sequence continues at coordinate 2,770,748 of CAVZZZ010000001.1, forward strand.
CATGGCCACGAGCGGGCGCACGCGAAGAGCGGCGCGGGACATTGATAATGAGATTCGCTACCCGAAGAGATAATTCAGGCAAAAAAACAAGGTGATATGCGCCAGCGGTCGTCCGCCGCCTGCCCCTCACCCCCAGGCAATCGCGCCCTCATCCCGATCCGCTGCGCAGGTACCCCGTCTCTCCTGGCGGGCGAGGGGACGAAGCGCTGCAAACTCGCCGGTTCCCATTCCCCACTCCCCACCTCCCACCTCCCACTTGCCACTTGCCACTTCCTACTTGCCACTCGCCACTTGCCACTTCCTACTTGCCACTCGCCACTTGCCACTCCCCACTCCCCGCCTCAGTAATTGAGCGCCGCGCGGGCCATGAGCGTGTCGCCGACGTCGTAGTTGTCGTTGGTGCTCGTCAAGCGGATGTAGCGGTGAAAGACGTAGCCGATCTCGGCTTGCCAGCCGAGGAAGGTGATCGACTTGCTTTCCAGGCCAAGAAACACGCGGATGTCGCTGTAGCTCATCAGGTCGCTCTCGCCGTCGCTGTGGCGGATCGCCCAGGTGCCGCCGCCGAGTTCGCCGGCGATGTAAATCCACCGGTCGTAGTCCCAGCGATTGGCGATTCCGCCCTCGCCGGCGAAGGGGTTGGATTTGTCGATGCACCACGAAATCTTCGGCGCGGGAAACACCAGCCGATACTCCACGTCCCGGTCCGGCTTCCAGATGAAGCCGGCGATCGGCAGCAGCTCGATGTCGGGCCGGTCGAGGTAGGCGCAGCCGAGCACGATCTGAAAGTGCGGCGTCAAATCGAAAATGGCGGAGCCGTGGCCCATGATCCGCAAGGCGCGATCCGTGCTTCCGTCCCAGTCGCTATTGTAGCTGGGCTGCACGGCGATGTCGGCGCGGAAGCGGTTGCCGAGCTTCGGCAGCCAGCGGAACTCCGTGTAGGCCTCGTGCAACTGCGCGGGCACGTTCAGCCCGGCGGGGCCGTCCAGCCACTGCGTGCCGAAGCCGGGCGTGATGACCAGCGGCGAATCGGTCGTGGGACAGGGAATGCCCCAGACGCTCGACAGCTCGACGCCATAAATGCCGAAACCGTCCGCCCCGCCGAACCGCGGCAGGTACGTATTGATGAAGGAGGCCTTCTGGAATGCCCCGCTGCGATAGTCTTCCGGCGTCTGGCGGTTATCGCCGAAGAGCAAATCGCCAATGGTCAAGGGCTGCGGCGGTTGCTGCGGCACGGGCCCTGCGCCGGCCTCGGGAATCGCCGGTGCGATGCCGGGCGGAAGCAAGGGAAAGGCCTGTTGGTCCGGTACTTGATAGACGCCCGGCCGCTGTTCGGGAAAGGGATTTTCCAGCGGCGAGTCCTGCGGCGGCGGCGGTTGCCCACGGGCAAGCGAGGCGAGGCAAAGCAGCAGGAATGCTGGGGCACCCGCCCGGCGGAACCATGCTGCCCGCCTGGGCATCCATCGTAACCCGAAGCGTAAGCGAGGCAATTGTTTGCTTTCCTCGCTTACGCTTCGGGTTACAATCCGTTTCGGTCGCGAGCGAGGCACTTGCATCAGAACGAGAATCCCGAGTGGAGATAAAACGTGCCGTTGGCGTTGAAGGTGCTGGGATCGAGACTGGCGTAGATCAATTGCCGGTCGAAGGCGTAGCCGGCCTCAAAGAAGCCCTTCCAGCCGCGGGGCACCTTGAAGTCGACGCCCAAGGCGAAGCGAATGTCGTCGTAGGTCACGAGGTCGATGTTGCCGGCGTCCGGTCCTTCCTTGCGGCGGATCGTCCAGACGCCGCCGCCGTACTCGCCGGAGAGATACCACCACCATTCCACGCCGCCGGGCGTCGTAAAGAACATTTGCGTGAACTTGGGATTGGGAAAGAGGATGTCGAACTCGGTGAACGGGCTGGGCTTCCAGACGAACCCGCCCGCCGGCAGCAGCTTGATGTTCCCGCGATTGATGTACCAGACGCCGAGCTTCATCGTGAGGTGGGTGTCGGGAATGCCGATCACCGCCATGCCCTTGCCCTTGAAGCGATAGCTCTGATTGGTGAGCGTGCTGAAGTCGGAGTAGATGCCGTAGCTGGCCTCCAGCTCGGCGCTGAACTGGCCGGGAATGAAGACCGGGTTCCAGGCGGCGTCGAGATAAGCGTCGTAGGTCCGCGGCGGCATGTCGGCGAAGCCGTCGGCCGCGGTCGATTGCGGCCCGTCCCAAAAGTGCCAGGCAAAGCCCGGCGTGATCAGCAGCATCGAGGGCTGTGGGGCCTGTTGCGGCGTCGGGGCGGGCTGCTCGAAAAACGGCAGGGGTATGGCGAACGTGGCGAAGGCGTCGATGTCGTTGATGCCCAGTTGGCCGGGGCTGCTGCCGTGGCCGGCGAACCAATGGTAGTCCAGCGTCGCGTCCTGCAGGAAGCGGTAGCCCGTCGCCAGCACGGGCGGCAGGGTGAAGAGCTCGGGCGATGGCGGGCACGGCTGCGGATTGGCGTAATACGGGTCTTGGGGGACCGTCACCACGGGGGCCGCGCCGGGAGGCGCGTAGGGATCGAAGGTTGCCGGCGGCGGCTGCACCGTGCCGTTAAGCGTTGCCGCCGGGCCGGGCGAGTAGATCGCGCCGCCCGGCGCAGCGGAATATCCGCCCGGCGGAAGCGTTGGGGAGGCGCCGGCGGGCGGCGCCTGGGCGAAGGGAGTCATGGTGTTTGGCGACGGCGCGGGTGCATTGGACGGCGAGGCTACGGAACTGCCGTCGGCCACACCGCCGCCATAGGTTGGATAGCCCGGCGGGGCCGTGACGGCGGGCGACGCCTGCGCGGTTGCCGTCGGATCGGGCGTGGGGAAGCGGACTTGGACCTGGCCGAAGGCGACGGAATGCCCGGCCGCCGCACAGACTGCTAGCAGCGCCAGCACGCCGGACAAGCGCGGCGGCGATTGCGGTTTCAGTCTTGCCGCTGGTTCTCGCATCGGGCTGCGACGCAATATAATGGGCCAAAGTAGGTCCGTCCTGCCGGGACGGACTATTTACTGTCAGCCCGACGTAGTGATCTATCTTTAGGTCCTTTCCGGCAGAAAGGACCTACTACAGACGAGTTCTTGCACAATCAGCCGACGAAGTGAATACCACGCTGCCGCGGTGCGCGTCAAGTCCGAATGTTAGAACTTGAGAAAATCCGGAAGAATTCCTTTATCGCCGCGGTTGAGCATTATGCGGAAATCAACTCGACGAACGACCGCGCCCTTGCCGCGGCGCGGGAAGCAAACACGCGCTTGCCGCTGCTGATTGTTGCCGACGAGCAAACGGCCGGCCGCGGCCGCGGCAGCAACCGCTGGTGGACCGGCCCGGGCAGCCTGGCTTTTAGCTTGCTGATTGAGTGTGTAGGGCGGGATGCGCGAGCCCCAGCTCGCCGGCCCACCAGATTCGCTAATTCCGCTTGCGGTCGGCGTGGCGCTTGTAGAGGCCATTGCGCCTCTCGTTACTGGCCATGAGATCGGCATTCACTGGCCCAACGACGTGATGCTAGATGGCCGCAAGCTGGCCGGCGTTCTTGTTGAAGGCCTGCCCGGCGGCAAGAGCGTAATCGGGATAGGCGTGAACACGAACAATACCACGGCGGACGCGCCGGCCGACGTGCGCTATCTCGTCGCCACACTTCGCGACGCGACGCGACGGACCTACGATCAGACCGAATTGCTTATTACTCTGCTGACTCAGCTCGAAAAGCGGCTTGACGAGCTAGCCAGGGCGCCGGAGCAAATCGCCGCGCGGACTAACGAGTTGTGCTTGCAGCGCGGCCGCGTTTTGGAAGTTCGCCAGAGCGAAAACGAAATTGTCGGCTCGTGCCAGGGGATTGCGTGCGACGGAGCATTGCTCCTGCAAACGGCGGATCAGATGCACAAGGTCTACTCTGGGACAGTCTCCTCGAAATGCTAAACGGCAAGCCTTCCTTAGCGCGCCTGCGTCGGCTGATCTTCCACGGTCTTTTCGACCTTTTCGGTCTTTTCCGGCGGGGTTTCGGGCGGGTCGGCGGGGGCGAAGACCGCCTCGTCGTAGAAGTTCAGCACGTAAGCGGCATGCATCGCCGCGGCAATCTCGCGCAAGCTCATCGTGGAGATGTACGATTGATAGTGCTGGGAGTTGAAGGAAGTCGTCAGAAAGTCGATCGCGCCGGCGATGCGGGCGTCTTCGAGGGCGCCGCCGGCGTGGATGGCATGAGCCACTCCAACATGCAGGCAGTGCTCGCCACGGCGTTGGCGTAATCGCGGTTGGCTGTCCGGCCCCAACTGCCGTCGGTGTTCTGCGCCGAAAAAGCGTACGTTGTCGCTTCGGAGATGTAGCTCTCCGCGCGCACGAGGTCGCCGTCGATCGCCGCTTTGTCCGTCTTGAAGCGGTTCATCGCGCAGACGAGCCCAAAGAGGCGGTTGGTGGCCGCGTGCTGGGCGTTGCCGACTGGCCGGTTCAACTCCTCGGTCACCATCCGCCGCAAGGTCCACTCGTTGTCCCGACTGTCTTTCCACGACGGCTCGCGGACGTAGTGCGACAGCGCGACGAGCTTCAGCGACATGTCGCTCCCGGCGCGGCACGTCAACTTTTCGTACTCGATCAAGTCCGCCACGTTGCGGATGAGCTTGCCGCATCGCGCCGGGTAGTTCGCCGGGACCTCGGAAAGCGCCAACACGGCCGCCAACTCCGAGGGCCCGCTTTGGCCGCCGTAGCCAATGCGCCCCGCCAGGTGTCCTTCGCTGACGGTCATCATGTTGTAGCCGCCGCACGGTACGTCCCAGCACAGGCAGGTAATGCCGTTGACCTTCTGGCCGGAACCGGCGTTGTCAAAGAGCTCGGTATTGCAGCCGAAGCCGCGGCAAAACTGCAGGATTTCGGCGCAGTCGTTCTGCTGGGTGTTAAACGGCTGCTGCCGAAGGGCGGTAATAAGCCGGCGGACACGGTCGCGGCGCTCGCTCATCTGCTGCGAGAGCTGCTTGAGCTTTTTGGCCTTCGGCGCTGGCGCCTTATCCGAAGCGTCCGACGCCTTCTTGTCAGCCGCTTTCGTCTTTGGCGCGTTGCTCGATTGGGACTCTTCGGATACCGGCGGAAGTTTTGTCACTTGCGGCGCCTTAGCGTCGTCCGCGGCCCGAGTGGCGCCGACCGACGCAGCCAAAAGTGCGGCAGACAAAAGGCCGCGACAAACAAAGCGAATTGTGACCAACATCGAAACTTCTCCTTACGTTATGCTATCGCACCGTCCCCGCAGTGGTCTTCTCGCTGGGCCGATTGACGGTCGGGGTGGCCTGGTCGTGGCGGGGGCGGCTGATGAGGAACCCGCCGGAGGTTCCCCGCTGAACGAGCGCGTGCTCCGCCGCGCCGCACTCGTATTTGTTGCCGTTGCCGTAGGCGATCAGAAAGCTGAAGTTGCCGCCGCAATCGTAGGGCTTGTGGTACGTCAGGTTCGCCGAGGCGTAGCCCTGGTTCCAGCCTTTGAACTCCGAATCATCGCCATATTGGTAAAGGATGCCAAGGCTGCCCTGCGAGCCGTTGCCCTGCACGAGGCTCTGGTCAGCGTCGAAGTGGTTGTTGCCGCCAAAGACGCACAGCGCGCCGACCGAGCAGTCCCAGCCCATGCCGCTGCCCATGATCGATCCCTCGAACGTGCTGTGTCCTTTGTCGTCGAAGCAGAACCCCAAGGCATAGTGGCAGCCCCAGCCGATACCGAACCGTTGGAAAAGGGTCTCCGTGCGATCGCCGCCGTAAAAGTTCTTGCGGGCAATCAGCCGCTTGCTGTAGCCGCCGAAGTCGCGGGCGAAGCCGAGTCCGCACCAATAGCCGCCGCCGTGTGCGAGATAATCGAACTCGTAGACGTTGTGCCCTCCGCCGTTGAGCAACATGCCGACGCCGCCGCAGGCCACCTGGCGAATGCCGCCGCCGACGCCTTGGCCGAAACCTTCGTAGCCTGGTGTGGGACCGTTCTTGTCGTGCTTGTAAGAGTTGACGTAAAGACCGCCCAAATAGTAGTGGTCGTGGCCACCGATGTCGTCGATGATGCCGAAGCCCAGCGGGCCGCCGAGTCCTTGCCCCCACATGCCGGCGTGGTAGCTGTTGCCGCTGCCGTGGCTTACGATGATCCCAATTCCGCCGATGGCCTGGGCCTGCACGCGCTTGACCCCGCGATAGACGTTGTTGCCGCCGAACTCGACGATGATGCCCACGCCGCCGATGGCCGAAGCCTGCGCCATGTCCTGCGCCTCGTAGCGGTTGCCGCCCTCGGCGTTTACGATCATGGAAACGCCCAAGATGGCCCCAGCTTGCACGGCGGGCTTCGTGGAGCGATAGACGTTGTGCCCGCCCAGGTTGATATTCACCAGCAGCGGGCGATTGATCGAAACGGTGCCGTCATAGTAGGTGTTGTCGCCGCCCAGGTTGATTACCGCGGCCACGTCGCCCATCGAATCGAGATAATAGGTGTTCGGCCCTTTGCCTCCGATGACGATCGCGCCGGCGGGCGTGCCGATCTTCGCCACGATGTGCCCGGACGTGCCGGCCACCGCGACACCACTTTGCTCAGGATAGTTCTTCAATTGCTCAAACAGCGCCGGATCGCTAAGCGGAACGAGCGCCTCGGCCGCCGTCACCAGTGCGCCCCGATCCATCTTCTCCATGAGATCGACCAGTTGCCTCCCGGTGCCGCGATCGATGAGCGTGTGCCCTTCGGCATTGTTGCCGACCATTACCGGATAGATATACGAGGCCAACTGCTGGATTTCGCTCTTGGTCAAGGGCGCGAGCGCCGCGGCGTGGGCAGCTTTTGCCTCAATCAAAGCCTGCTTCACGATTTCGATCGCTTCCTGCGGGGTCTTGGCCTTGGGATACTTCCGCACGGCATGCTTGGGCAGGTCAAGTTTCTCGGCAATGATCGGCAGCAGTTTTGCCAGGCCGCCGCGGTCGTTAAGAACCGCCATGTGGACGTCGCGCGTGAACTGCTCCGCCTCGCTGACGGCCCCCAGCGGATGCCGCAGCATGTGATCGTACCAGGAAAGCCGGCAGTTGCCCGCCAACTCCGAACCGGTGTAGGCGGCGGCCGACGAATCGAGCTTGTAGCCCGTATAGCGCTGGAAGCGGCTGAAGTTGTCCATTACGCCGCGTTCGCGAACCGAGTTGATGATCTCCTGCTGCAGGATGGCCATCATTCCCGGCGCCAGCGGTTGGCCCACCGCGCCGTCATCATCGGGCGGACTTGAATCTTTTTCGGGATTCTTCGCCTTGTCTTTCTCGGTCTGGCTCGCGGATCCGGTCGCTGGCGTGTCGGCGGCAGACGGATCGCCTTGCGGATTCTTACCGGGGATCGCTCCGGCGGGTGCTACATTTTGTGCAGGCTGCGCCGACGGGTAAACGGGCGTCTCGGTCGAAACGTCACGGTATGAGGAATTGCCGGAAGCCGAAGGCCGGTCACGATCGCGAAATGGCCATGCACGGGCCGAATCACAAGCTACGAAGAAGACGGTCAGGGCAAAAATGAGCGGGCTGAGGCGGCCCGCGATCCGTCGCAAACTCACAATAGACCTCCCTTTAGAGTCCCGAACGGAACCGATGCAAAGGCGAGTATAGTAAAGCCTTTGGATGGTTCCGGTAAAGACGCTCAAATGGCTACTTCGATTATGAATCGGCATTCTAAGGCCGAACCAGTGAATCGTCAACCATGCTTTTTAGTTGCCTACGGCGGGAATCGGAGTGTATATCGGTCCGCACCGAGAATTCATTTCAGCCAAGGTCTTTTCACACTTAACTGTTTTCCAATGATTTCCTGCGGAACGGCTTTTGCAGTGCCGCCATGCAGATTTCGCGGCGGTTGCTCGCCAATTGGCGGGCTCGGACAAGATTGTAACCCCAGCCGCGGATGCGCTCGATGTAGGTAGGCACTTCGGCCGCCAGTTTCCAGTCGGGCAACTTCAGCGTCAACAACATGCCGCGAATGCTGACTTGCGGATGGCAGACGATCGCCTCCACGGCGTCCAACGTAAACGCCGGCGCGACGTTCATGTCGGCGGTCAGCCAGCGGATCTTGCGAAATTCACGCCGCGGTACTTGAACGACGCGACGTCGAATATGCCGGAAGGCGGGGTCGGCCATCACTTCGTCGGCCATTTCTGCCGGGTCGATGCCCACGACCTCAAATCCGTGCGACAGCAGCGCCTGGCTTGCGCCGCCCGGCGAGCTGCCTAGTTCCGCGAACCGCGCGCCGCGCGTGGCGGGCAGTTGCGACCAGGCCAACGCTTCCTCCATTTTCCGCCAGGCACGGCTCACTGTATCGGTCGGCGGCCGCAGGGCCATTATGCCCCCCGGCCAGCGCGACAGCGCGGAGCGGGCGCGGTGATAGCCTACCCACCACTGATTTGTTTCTACGAGAACCACGTCGGCCACGAAATCGCCCACCGCAGCCGGATCTGCCAGGTGATCTCCGTCGGCTAGGCGCTCCGGCGAGGGGCAGGCGCGCTTCACTTCCTCCCAGACGGCCGCGGCCCGCGGCGTAATCGAGGGACTAAAGCCCAACTCGCCCGGTTCCCAACGGTCGCGCTCCCAAACATGGATGCGGGCGACCGGCCGATCGCCTAGCAGCGTCCACACTTGTTGGGCGGCCGATCCGTTGTCCGCGTGCCCCGCTTCGTCCGCCAACGAGGCGTTGCCCAACGAGAAGCCATAGGCCCTAGCAAAAACCGATTCCAAGCGGAAATCGGGGGCCAGGTGTTTTCCCTCCGGGAGCTTGAATGTGAGGAAGCCCGGCCGCGCATAGCCGATGCGGAAATCGGGCCAGCGCCGCGCCAGCTCGCCCTTGACAGCCGCTTCCGCGCCGACCTGACAGGTGATAAAGAGAAACCGCGGCGGTGGCTGAAGGCTCAACATAGCGGTGGACAGGCAACCATCCCATTATACGCTTGTTGCCTATAATGGGCAGGAGGACAATCGGCATGAATGAACAGCGCGTGGTGATAGTCGGCGGCGGATTTGGCGGGCTGTATTGCGCCTATCGCTCCGCAAAGCCCCGGTGCAAGTGACGCTCGTCGACCGGCGAAACTTCCATTTGTTCCAACCCTTGCTTTACCAGGTGGCCACGGGCGCGCTTTCGCCGGCCAATATCGCCGCGCCGCTGCGCTCCGTGCTGCAACGGCAGAAGAACGCCGAAGTCATCATGGGCGAAGCGACGGGCTTCGATCTCGCCGCGCGGCGCGTGCTGCTGGCCGACGGTCATCTCGATTACGACTCGCTCGTCGTCGCCACCGGCTCGGAGACGTCCTACTTCGGCCACGACGCCTGGGAGCCGTCGGCGCCGGGTCTGAAGACGATCGAGGAGGCCACCAACATCCGCCATCGCGTGTTGGCGGCGTTTGAAGCGGCCGAACGGCAGCCTGATCCTGACAGGGTCCAGCGCTTGCTCACGTTCGTCATCGCCGGCGGCGGCCCGACCGGCGTGGAGATGGCCGGCGCCGTGGCCGAAACGGCGCGGCACACGCTCCGCGGCCAGTTCCGCCGCATCGATCCGGGCAAAGCCCGCGTCATTCTCGTGGAAGGCGGCGACCGTGTGCTGGCCGGCTTTCTGCCGCGGCTTTCGGCGAGTGCCCGCGCGCAGTTGGAACAGCTTGGCGTCATCGTCCACTCTGGCTGCCTCGTCACGGACGTCCGCGAGCAGGGCGTAACCGTCCGGCGCGGGGAGCAGACTGAAGAGATCGAGGCCGCGACTGTCGTATGGGCGGCGGGAGTACGCGCGTCGCCGCTCGGCAAGTTGCTGGCCGATGCGGCCGGCGTGCAGGTCGATCGTCAAGGCCGCGTTCCGGTGCAGGCCGACCTGAGCCTGGCCGGCCATCTAGAGGTGTTCGCTATTGGCGATCTGGCCGCCGCCCAGTCAAAGCCCGACGGCCCGCCCTTGCCCGGACTGGCGCCAGTGGCGATGCAGCAGGGGCATTACGTGGCGAAGCTCATTCGCGGCCGGCTTGACGGCCAGACGTTGCCGCCGTTTCAATACCGCGACCGCGGCACGATGGCTGTCATCGGCCGCGCGCGGGCGGTCGCCAACGTCGGCCCGCTGCGGTTCTCCGGTCTATTGGCTTGGCTGGCCTGGCTGTTCATCCACTTGCTGTACATCGTAGAGCACGAAAACCGCCTGCTCATCTTCTTCCAATGGGCATGGAACTACCTCACCTGGAACCGTTCGGCGCGGCTGATTACAGGAGAGCGCGAACCTCGATCAAACTCCTAGCATTCGCAACAGCCAATTCCCAATCAAAGCGACGACCAGGATGATGCCGAATACGCCGGGGAAGCGGCGGCCCAGCGGCAGGCGATGGCGGCCAAGAAGGGCGACGAGCCGGTAGGGAATCTGCAAGACCACCGCGGCGGCAAGCAGCCATCCCATGCGATTGCGATCGTATGCCGCGCCAGTCGCCATGCCCAGAAAAATGAAGCTTCGCGTCAGACCGCAACCGGGACAATCGAGGCCGAAGATCGTCTGCGAGGGGCACGTGGACGGGATCGGCACGCCGGGCAAAAAGGCGAAGGCGGCGTGGTCGTCGTCTCGAACGACCAGCACGAAGGAAAGCAAGATGACGCCGCAGGCCACCGCGAGCATCTCGCGATGTCGCCGCGCGAGCCGCGCGTCGGCCCGTGCAAGGCCGTCGGCTGGCAGGCTGTCGCGATCGCGCGATGCCGCATCGCCGAGGATTATTGCCGGGAGGGCCTCACGGGAATCGACAGGACTGCTTGACATTTCTTGCAACGCACCTTTTTGCCCATCGCGGCCGGCGAAACGGAGTACCGCGAGCCGCACTGGCCGCACTGGATGACGATATTCGGCGCCGCGGCGGGAGCGACGGCTGGCGCCGCGGCGGGAGCGTTTAACCCGGAGCCCGCATTGACGGAGATCGGCGCCGCCGCCGCCGTTGGCGAAGACGACCGGGGCCCCGCCGCCAGCGGAATTGCCATCGGTATAGTCGAGCAGGCGGCGGCTTGCGAGGCCGGCAGCGGAATGGCCATTCGCGGCGCCGCGGCTGCGGGCTGTGCGGGCGGCGGCTCTTCGGAAACCAGCCTTGCCGCCCGCATCGGCGCGGGCCGGTGCTCGTCCTCCAGGGGAATCTCGCGCGGATCGCTTTCTTCCGGCTGCGCGTCGTCCGGCATGAAGTTCGTCTTGTCCAGCGGCAGCTTGTCCAGATTCGACTCCACCCACCGGGCCGCCTCGCCGTTAAGTGGGCTCTTGGTGTTGTAGCTCTGGTAGGCGATCATCTCGCCGATGCGGGCGATCATCGACCAGAGCGGCTCGCCCGCATTCCAGTGGTCGCCGATGCAGATCGCATGTGGGGCGATGTTGGGATGAAACACGGGTGTCAGCATCCGGCACTGCGGCGGCAAGCGCGGGTAGGAAAGCGGCAGCGAAACCTCAACAATGTGATTGGAGACCGCCTGCAACTGCTCGTCTACCTCGCGCAGCCCGCGGATCTGATACTCCAGTTGATAGCGCTCCGGCGGCGATCCCTGCGCCTGGATCAGGCGGATGCGCGGCTGCCGGCCGAGGAAGGCTCGCAGATGCTCGTAGTCCGAATTCAATCGCCGCAAGCGCACTGTGCTCATGTATGGGTAACGAATGAATTTGAGGAATCGGGTGGCACGTCCTGAGCTTCATGCGAAGGGCGTGTTGCCGGGTTCTCACGCCCTTCGCTCGAAGCTCAGAGCGTGCCACCCCTAATTGTCGTCGTCGGCCGGCTTTGGTTCGGGTTTCGAGAGCTTTTTCACTGCCTTCGCCGCGGGCTTTTCCGGGGCTTTTTTTGCGGGGGCATTCTTTTCGGGCCGGACCAGTTCCGGCGGATTGAGTTCCAGCACCGACCGCAGCGCGATGGAAAAGCCAAGCCCTTGGCTCGCGCGATTGCCATCAATCCATGTGTTGATGCCGATCAAGTTGCCCGACTTGTCGTAAAGCCCGCCGCCGCTGTTGCCGTGGTTCAGCGCTGCGTCGGTCTGAATAATGCGGACTTCGCGGAGCCCGCGCTTCTGCAACAACAGCCGCGAAATGCTGCCTTTGGTCTGTGTCCAGTCGAGGTGTTCCGGGTTGCCGACGGTGAAAACGTCGCTGCCGACGATCAATTCAGTGTCGCCGTCCCACGGGGCGGCCCGCGCCTCTGTGCCGCCGGCATCGACGCGTACCAACGCCAGGTCAATGTCGTCCGGCGCAAGCCAGACGATGCGCCCGACCGCGCGGGCTGGTCGATCAGCTTGATTTGCAGGCGGCCATCCGGCAGGCCCGGCTTCCCCGCCTGCCATTGATTGGCGGCGAACTGGGGATCGACGACGTGCCGGTTGGTAAGAATCAGCGCGGAGCGGCCGTCGATTCGCATGATCACGCCCGAACCGATGCCGATGCCGCCGAGGATGCCGTCGATTCTGGTTTCGATCAAGGCATTCGCGCGCATTGCCCGGGCGACGGCGGGCAGCATGTGGTTCAGCGCGTCGGCGTCCAACTCGAAGTTTTCCAGGTTGACTGCCATCGGCCCCTGCGAAATCGCCGTCATGGCCAGCACGCCGACGCTGCCGCCGGCGCCTAGCAGGCCGAACAGGATTCCGGCTACGGCAAAGCCGACGCCGCTGCGCCCCGAATGATGGATGCCGCCCAAGGCCAGGCTCGCCAGCAGGACGGCCACGACGCCCAACAAGATGCCGCCGATCACCAACATGCCGCCGACGATCTGCGGGGCAAAAAAAGCTCCCGCCGGCATCGCGACGGCCGCCAACGACACAAACAGCGCCGCCACGGCCAGCCCCGATCTCTGATCGGAACCTGCCGGCGGCGGCATTGGCAGGGGCGCGAAGCCCCCGACCGCAAATCCCGGACGCCGCGGCAAAGGCGCGGCGCGCGAAACCTCGTCTCCGCTGATCCGCAAATCGGGCAGGCGGTCCACGCCGAGCAAGCGCCGCGCCGGCGCGCAATCGAACGATCCGCAGCCGTCCTTCGTTTGCCAGCAAAGGACGTGATGCACCGCGCCGCAGCGGCGGCAGCCGGCGACCTGTTCGCCGTAGGCGATTGTGGCCCCGCAGTGCGGGCAGCGCGCACCGCTTCGCGGTCGCCGGCCGTGCGAGTTGAGAAAGTCAAATCCACGAGCGTCACGAAAGTCCTTGGAAGATCAGGAACCCGACGATCAATATCGAGTATAACACCGAAATGGCGATCGCGGAATACGCCAGCACAAGATAGACCGGCCCGGCCTTGGCGATCTCCTGCCGCTTGGGAACCAGCATGGCCAGATTGACGATCAGCATCAGCGGCGCAACGCAAAACAGCACAATGGTCAGAGCGAAAAGCACCCAAACGGTCGTCTCCAGGCCCTTTCGAGCCTTTTTTCGCCGATCGCGATGGTGCATGTCGCGCAAGGTCAGCGGATCGGCCGTGCCGAATTCCGTTTGGCAGTAGCGGCATTTGACGGCAATCGCCTTGATCGTCTCGCCGCAGACCGGGCATTTCTTCGTATCGCCCCACGCCGAGAGCGGGACGGAGGCGGCCGGCATTTTTTCCATCGCGGGGGCCTGCTTGCAACCGTAGGTGCCGCAGCCGCCGATCTCCGCCCAGCATTCCAGGTGATGGACTTGCTGGCAATCCGGGCAGTTGACCACCGCTTCACCTTCGGTCAATTGCGACTGACAAATGGGACACGATGCCCGACCGTCGTGGACGTCCCAAGAGCGAGCCGTAAGCGACCCGCGGTCGGCGCTCAGGGCGATGCCGCTTTTGCACTGCGGGCAGCGAAACGCCCGGCCCGCCGAATCATCCGGCAGGCTGACCTTCGCGCCACAGGTGCAAGCAACGACCGCGGACATGAAACGGCCTTAATCAATCGTCAACGGAAGTGATGCGGAGCCACCGACATTTGAATAAAAGCGTTGACAGCGCCCCAAACCATCCCGGCCACGATGGAAATTGCCACCATCTTTAATCCCTTTGGCTTTCCTTGAATAGCGTAGACAATTCCCACGATGCAGCCGATGCCCGAGCACAGTATGCAAAGCACCCATTCCGCCGCGCCTGGATTGTCGTCCTCGCTGCCGGCGGCGCGTTTGACCTGCGCCTTCAACCGTGGATCGAAGATCGCGCCGCAGAAGCGGCACTTGGCCGCGCCGGCCACGATCATCTCGCCGCATTCCGGGCAAGGCCGGCGGTCCTCGCCGCCGCTGGGCGCCGCCGGCGCCGGGCCGGCGGCGCCGGTTGGTCCGGCCGCGGGCGCGGTTCCGCCCAAATCGTCAAGCCAGTTGCCGTCGCTTGCCGGCGCGGGACTGGGCGGCGCGGAAGGCGGCTGTGCCGCTGGTCCATCCGTCGGCTGCGCTGCGGGCACGATCATGATCTGGCCGCAGGAAGGACACTTCGCCCGCTTGCCTGCGGCCGAATCGGGCGCCGATAGCGTCTTGCCGCACGAAGGGCAACTCATGTTAATAGGCATTGCTGAATCCGACGAATTGAGGGTCCGCCGCCGGGGGCGGCCCGGGGTCAAATGATGTTCCGACGATCGCCGCGGCCGTGTCGCACATGCGCTTCAGCGCGATGATCGAGACGATAAACCAAGGAATCAAGAACAAGGTATTAAGATAGGGGATGCCCGCTCCGCAATGCAGGATGCAGGCCGCCAGCGCAAGCGCTTCGTTGGCCTCGGGCGCGGTGAAGCGGTAGTCCCGGCGAATGCGGTTCAATTCCTTGCACAATCCCCAGTACGCCACGAATTGCCAGTAGAAATTGAAGCAAGGGATAAACAAAAACCCGACCGCGCAACCGGGCGTTGTTTGCGCCCTGCCGTCCTGGACAATTGCCCACAGCCGATAGAGCAGTACCCAATACGCGATTGCGCCGACAAGCGCGGCGAGGAGTGCCGTGAGTACGCCGACGATGGCTAGCTCGGGTGTCTGCTGGGCTGCGCCAACGGCAATGGCCCCGATGAAGAGAACTACCGCCAGCACAGGGATGACCAGAAGGTCCTGAACGGGGCACGGATCCGCTGGACGCGCTCGGTCGGAGAGCCGCGGCCGAAGTTCAGCGCGCGATGAGCCGCGCCGCGGAGGCGGGGATCGAAGATCGCGCCGCAGAAGCGGCACTTGGCCGCCAGCGGCCGCGATCAATTCGCCGCACTCGGGGCAGGGCCTGCGCTGCTCACCCGCGCCGGTCGTCGCGGGCCCAGCTTGCTGCTGCGCCGCGCCGTAGCCGTCGAATCCGTTGCCCAATGACTCGTCCGACGCGCTGCCCCGATCCGGCGGCGCCGCCGGATCGCCGATTGGCTCAGCCTGCAAGACCGGCTCGGGCACTACCATGATCTGGCCGCACTCCGGGCACCTGGCCCGCTTGCCGACGGCCGACTCCGGCGCGGACAGCAGCTTGCCGCACGAGGGACAGGTCATGTTGATCGGCATGGCTTGCACCTATGAGAATTGCGACATGCTCGCACGAGGAAGCCAACATTGATACCGTTCTCCTGCAATCGCTTGGTGGCCGCGCCGTTGATCGTCAGAAGAATGATAAGGCCCACGCAAGGAATGAGCGTCAAGATCGCGTAGACAATGACCAAGCCCACGGAGTACAGCTTCGAGGCAAGAAGGACCACGGACACCAGTCCTCCGACAACCGCGACCAGTGCGACCAGCGACCCAATCATGCCCAGCAGCGACAGGTGCGGCGGGGCGCCTCGCGGAACGGCGGCATTCGCGTTGGCAATGCCGATCAAAACTCCGGCAATAATCTGCAAGAGGATGCAGAAGATCAGGCCCTTCTGGTACTGCGCGATTTGCTTCAACTCCGCATTGCCCCGACCGCCCGTCTTTTTGAGATTGGGGTCGAAGATCGCGCCGCAGAAGCGGCATTTCGCCGCGCCCACGATGATCATCTCGCCGCACTCCGGGCAGGGCTGCCGCTGCTCGCCCGCGGAAGGCGTCGCCGCGCCCGCGGGCAATGGATCGGCGATGTTAAAGGTCTCGGCGGCAACCGGCTGAGGAGCAACGGCGGCCGGAATGGTCATAACCTGCGCACAGCCAGGGCACTTGGCCCGTTTACCGGCGGCCGCATCAGGCGCGGCAAGCGTCTTGCCGCACGACGGACATGTTACGTTGATAGGCATGGCTACTTTCGTGACTCCTTGAGTTGGAATTCCAGCACGGTCTTACCCAGCACGACCTGATCGCCGTGCTTGAGGACCTGGCGGCGAACAGGCACGCCGTTGACGTAGGTGCCGTCGCGGGAATTGCAGTCTTCGATCTCGAACCGCCCTCCGCGATTGTAAATCAAGGCGTGCCGCGGCTCAATCGCCTCGTCTTTGAAGAGGTATATCTCGGCCTTGGGCGAGCTGCCCAGCACGGTCGTGTCGCGGAACATGACGAACTGCTTTCCGGCCAGCGGGCCGGCCCGCATCAAAAGCCAGGCGGTCTTGGTCCAACCCTCGACCAGCCCGACGAACAGGCCGACGGAGAGGCCGATAATCGTGAAGCCGACTCCGCGGGCGACGGTAGCGCGTTGTGCCTGTTGAAATACGAAGCAAATCGGATCGAAAAGCAATCCGCCGATGAGGCCGCCCAAAAGTGCGCCCACCAGGCCGTTAATGATGACTTTCTTCTCCCTGATGGCAATTCCTTGGCCCAGGCCGGCCGGGATGGAGATGACCGCCCACGCCAGCGCCCGGCCCATCATAATAATCAGCAACGGTAAACCGGTGGGAAGTTCGTGTCGCCGCGGGGCGTTGCGCATCATGCTGAAGGCTATCGCAAGGAAGACCCAGTAGAGTCTTTCACCCACCAGAAGATCGGCGGCGAGCCCTCCGACGAAACCAATGCCCAGTCCCACCAGCCCGGATATGCAGGCGCGTCCAAGCTTGCGGCACATAATGCCTTCGGCCGCGCCGAGAAACAACCCAACGCCTGCCGCGACCGTGGGAAAAAAGATCGAGGCAATCACTATGTGCAAAGGCCCGCGGCCGTCCTCGTCAAAGAACGGCTCGACCAGCGCCCAGCCGCACAATCCGCCCAAGCCGCTTGCGATCGACAAATAGAACCAGCTCGAGTAAATGACGCGGATGACCAGCGGCTGGGGATTGATCGGCCCCACGTCGCGGCGGAGCGCCTGCTGCATCTCGACGAACTCGTTCACCTTGGGTGAATAGAGCTCGCTCGTATCAATGCGGATGGGGGAAGAGGCGTCGGACATAAAGGAGTGGCAAGTGGGAAATGGCGAGTGGCAAATTTTCGGTACGCAGTACAGAGTACTCGGTACTCCGTACACCGTGCTCAGTATGGGACATGATCGTCTCGCGCAGGCCCTTTTGGACGCTGCGGCCTGACTTCATCTTCCTCGACCGTCGGCTGGAACATCTCTGGCCGCTGTCTGCCGGTATCCCGTTCGTAGCGCTGCCAACACTCCTCGGACCAACTCAAAGTGTTGCGGATATGCTTGACGCCCGAACCGCGTTTGACCATCGACCCGATGAAGGCGACCATCATCTTGCGAATCTCGGTTCCTTCTGGGAACAGGGCCGCGAACTCGTCCTTAGTAATATACCCGCGATCGTGTGCAGCGCAGAGGTGCGATTGGGTTTCGTTCAAGCTGCCGTTGGCATAGCCCAAGAACTGGACGAACTCCGCTTGCGTGCCGCGTCCGAAGCCTTCGGCGATATTGGCGCCGACCGACTCTGATGAATCGTTGATTTGCTCGACGAGACGGCGATCGTCGCGGAACGGCGATCGCAGGGTCAGTTGGAAGATCGTCTTGGACCATTGCCGCGCTCGCTGCCAGAAGAGAAGTTCGGTGAAGTTCTTCGCACCGGACATCTGAAAACCTCTGTTGTAATGGAATTGGTATTTTAGAGTAGAGCCCGGTATCCAGTAGTCAATAGCCGACGTTCAGGTGTCCGGCTCCAACACTCGGCACCTGTCACCGAGACAATGTACCGGGTACTGTGTACTTCGTACTGTGTAGTGTTTACTTCGTTCTGGCGGATTCAGTTTTAGTTTACTTTGCTCGTGTCACGGGTTCTCGGCTCTCAGTGCTTCGGCGACGGTGGCGCCGGGACTGGCGCGCTGGTCGGTTTCGGGGACCTCGTTGGCGCGCTGGACGACTTCGACGGTTGGTCGGCGGACGACTTCGCGGGCTGGGCTTTGTCGGACTTTGCCCCTTGATCCACACGTGTCCGGACTTTTTCCAATTCCGCCTCCTTCTCGTCGATCAGCCGCCGCACCTCGGCCTCTTCTGTCGGCGTCAGGCTGTATGTCACGTTGACTTTCTGCGCCTGCGCCGCGGCGGAAAGCAATGCCGTCAATGCTTCCTCCCACTGCTTGGTCTTGTCCTTGCCCGCGTCGCCGGCAAGCGCGACGTGCTCCTTGGCAAGGGCCTGGGCTTGTTGAAATCCTTTCGCGAAATCCTGAATCGCGGCATCGAGCTCTTCGTGCATGCCGAGCTTCAGGCACTTGAACAGCCCGTAATTGGAGACCACCCCACGCTCTATTTGCAGGCGGTCGTAGTCGCTCTGCCGCGTGCCCCAAAGATAGCCCAACAGCAGCAGGCATACGGCCAAGAGCAGCCAGGTGACGGTCGACATTACGGGCGGCGCCTCCTGCCGCGGCTGCGGCGCGGGGGGCGATTCCGGCAGCGGCGCGGAGGAGGCGTGGCGCTCCTTGCCGCGCGACGAGAGGTGGACCTCGTCGCCGACCCAAAAGCGCGGCAGCAGCTTTGATTCTCCGTTCCGCCAGCAGAAGACGCCTTCCAGGCCGTTCACCGGATCGACGACGTAGGCCACCTGGCCGGGCGAGTTGAAGGTCGAGTCCTGGCAGAAGCGGTCGCGATCGGAAAGAAAGATGCCGTAATTGGGATGCGAGTGGTACCAGCCGACGATCTTGCGGTCGGTGAATTTGGTGTCCATCTCGCGATTGACCTCGTTCCAGGCTTCGTGGGTGAAGGTCACGTCGCCCGCGTTGCTCGTCGCCCTGTCGGCGCGGACCGCCTCGTTGATGAGCACGAAAGGGCCGTTTTCGTCCTTGTGCCAATCGCCCACCAACACCCCGCAGATTTCCAGCGAGAGCTTTTCGGCGGCGTGGGCGGCGATGCGGTCGTGGATTTTGGGGTCGAAATAAACGCGGAACGACTCGTTGCTTGCGGCGGGAAAGGCGGTCTTCGGCAGTTCGCGGCCGGCGAGTTGCGAGACGTCGATGCGATCTTTCTTGTCGGACATTGAACTCACTCCAACGGCCCCAGCACCGCGGCGCGGTCGCCTGCGAATTCGTAAAAGGCCTGATTCATGCCGCAGCGCCCGCCGAGCACGTCCCAGGGCGGCACGCCCAGTTCGGCCAGCGTGCAATCGAGGAACGGCTCGCTGCCGTCGATCGTGTGGTAGGCGCGGGGTGTGCGCTGTCCGCCGCATTTCGGGCACGCGCCCTGCCGCTCGGTCACTTTGCCCAAGGAGGCGGTAAACGGCTCATCCTCGCCGCACTTCGGGCAATAGAGCGAGGCCAGCAGGTCGCGGCCGGTTTCGACCACAGCCTGCAGGCCGAGATCGTGGCGGACCCGCTCCAGCAGGTCGCCTGCCCGCGTCTTCGACACGCTGAAGTCCAACACAGCCAGCGGTTCGTCGGCATCGTGGGCGGGGCAGTCATCCTTGCGCGTGTAGGCCACGACGTAGCTCTGGTGCGGCCATGCCCTCGAAGACGAATCCCCGGCCGTCGATCACGTCCAGGCCGTGCAGCAGTTTGACCGCCTCCTGGCACTGGATACCGGCGATGACCGAAGAGGTCGTCGAGACGGTCGGCACCTTGCCCTCTTCCATCTGGTCGCGGGTAAGCAGGGCGCAACTTCGCCTGGCTTGCAGCATCTTCCAGTCGGTCTCGTTCATCGTGCATTCGTAGCACGGCCCGCAGGCAGGGTCGAAAACGCGGGCAACGCCTTGCAGCCGCTCGATCGCGCCGTCGATCCAGATTTTGCCGGCCCGCGCCGCGCCGCGGTTGATGGCCACGCGGGCCTCGCGATTGTCCAAGCCGCCGAGCACGACGTCGGCCCAGCGATAGACGCCCTGGCCAAGATCGTGGACGACATTCAAGGTCAGCGGCTGCACACACAATCCGGGATAGATTTCCCGCGCGCGGGCGGCGGCCACGTCGGCTTTGGAGAGGCCGCAATCTTCGCCGCGGAACAGGACCGAGCGGGAGAGGTTCGAGTTCTCGATGCGGTCGCGGTCGGCGACGACGACGTTGCCCACGCCCAAAAGCGCGAGGTTCTTCAATATCTCGTTGCCCAGCGCCCCGGCGCCGATGACCAGTACCTTAGCCTGGGCGAGGCGCTCCTGGTCCCACCAGCTTATCAGCCGCAGCCGCGCGAAGCGATCGTCTTGGTCGGCATCGGGAATAGTGAGAAGGTCCGGCACGCGAGTGGCCCCCTAACCGGCGGTGATCTCCGGCTGCAGGCGGACAATGTCGCCGTTTTGCACGCCGGCCGAGGCGAGTGTTTCTTCATCCAGCAATTGCCGCCCGCTCGCCCGGTGCTGGAACTTGTAGCTCATCAACTGGTTGTCGGGGCTGTAGCGGGGCAGGTTCATCTTGTCGACCAGCACGGCGATGACCCGGTTGACCGGGGCGTCGGCCGGCAGCTCGACGAGTTGCTTCTTGTTGCCCGTGGCGTCCCAAACTTCGATCGTAATACTGTTCATCGGCGGCGTTTCTTTCCGAGGCGCGGATTCCTACACGCTAATTGGAGGCAGACGCCTCGTCAAGGGGGGAGCGGTGCAAGGAGCGAGGGGGGAAACGGCAACGGGGAGAAAGGGAGAAAGGGAAAGCGGGAGACGTAGAGCGCTCGCGAATCCACGCCTTTATTGTGCCGCCAATTCGCGCCGCGGCGGCGCGGCGGCCTTGTGCAGCGCGTCGAGAATCTGCTGCTGCGTGTAACTGCCGCGGAAGACGGTCGGATGGTTCGGGTCCAGCGCGGAGAAAATGGCGATGACCGGCACTTGTCGACTGCCCAGCACATCAAGCATCGCAGTCACGTTGGGATCGTCTTCCGACCAATCCGCCTTGAGCGTCACGACGCCGTGCTGGCGCAACGATTCGATCACCGGACTGGACCGCAGCACCGTATTCTCAAAAAGGTGGCAGTTTTGGCACCAGGAGGCGGTAAAATCGACAAGCACGGTGTTGGGGCCGACGATCTTCATGCGGGATAGATTCGCTGGGACGGGCGGCGCGTCGTTTGCCGCCATGATGTCGACGAGACCGGGAAAGTGGTATTGGCCCAATAGTCTTTCATCCAAGCCTGGGAACATCAGAATCCAGGCAATCCCTACAACGGCTGTACCTAATGCCCACGTTCGAACCTTGACGGCGAGTTCCCGTTCCGGTCCTACTCGGCCGACCAACCAGCAGGCCAGCGAGATGCCGAAGAGCAGCCCGGTCGTCGGCACGACATACTGCGGCTTCAGCACCGCCAGCAAATAGACTACCGTGCCCATCAGCACGAATCCCATGAATTGCTTGAAAGTCTCCATCCATGCGCCGGGCTTGGGAAGGAAACGGACTAATTCGGGAAACGCGCCGATCAGCAAATAGGGACTGGCCATGCCCAGACCGGCGGAGAGGAATATGGCGAAGGTCACGATAGGCGGCTGAGACGTGGCCCAGGCCACGGCCGAGGCCAACAGCGGCGCCGTGCAGGGCGTGGCCAAAAAAGTGGTCAATATGCCCTTGAAGAACGCGCCCGAGCGCCTTCCTGCGCTGCCAGCTTGCCGGTTCTTCCGCCTCCCAAGAATGCCGGCAGCGGTATCTCCCATACGCCCATAAACATCAACGCGGCGCCGAACACCACGACGGCCAGCGCGATCTTGAACCAGGTCAATCCGAACAGTTCGCCCCAGCCGAGATGGAACACAACGGCCAGCAGCGCGAAGAGCATAAATACCGAAATTAGGCCTGCCGAATAGCAAACATTGAGCATCAGCGCGCGGCCGCGATTATGTCCCGACTGCTGCACAAAGGAGAGAATCTTCAGTCCGATCACCGGCAGCACGCACGGCATGATGTTTAAGATCAGTCCGCCCAAAAAGCCCCAGAAAATGACCATTGGCAAACTTGCAGCGCTATTCTGTCGACGCACGTTTTCCCTGATTTGGTCGATGTCGAAGCTTGCCGGATTGACGATCGTGCGGAGGTCTGCGACTGTCGTAAAGGGCAGCCAGTTGATCTCCTTGCCGGCGTTGGCTGCGGGCTTGGTCTCGACTTCGTTCAAAACGGCTTTCGCAGTGTCTTCCGCTGCCAACCCTTTTACCGGCGCAACGTCCGCCCGATAACTTGCGGTAAACGGATAGCCCCTTGCCGGAATGCAGCCCATGTCCTCCTCGCACAACTGCATGATCGCCTCGCCGGCAATTCTCGTGGACTCTGTGTGCGCGCCGGGAGCGAATCGGATCGGTGCTACCCACTTAACCGTGCGCGTATACTCTTCCAGCGGCACGCCGGGGAAAGCGTCGTTGTTGAACTTCGTTTCGGGCGGGGTTATTGCCGCAAAAGCTCCTATCGAAGCGACTTCCGCGGTTGGCTCGATGCGGATGATCGATGACTTCGGGCCGGGCTGCCGCTGGGTCAGGGAATAAGTGTTTGCGCCAGGGGGCAGCGTCACTGAGACGAATAACTGCGCCGAGCCGTCGGGACCCGGCGCCGTGAAACCCGCATCAAGCTTGGGCACGCGGTCCCCGGTTCCAAGCGGCGCGTGCGAACGCGGAATGATCAGCGACTGCGTTCCAGCGCCGCCGATCGAGAACTTGGTGGACGGCGATGCCGACTTGGCGGGCGGCGCGGACTTCTTCGCGCCCTCTTTGGGCGGATCGGCGGGGGGCTCTTTCTCCGGCGCGACATCGGGCTGGTACTTGGCTGTAAAGGCATAGTCCTTGGGCATGGCGCAGCCGTTGTCGTCGCAGAGCTGCATCAACACTTTGCCTTCGATCTTGACCTTCTGGGGGTTAGTCCCGGCGGCAAGCTTGATCGGCGCGAACCATTTCACTTTGCCCGACTGCTCCTCCATAGGCACGCCGGGGAAAATATTATCGTCTCGCGAGACCTTCGGTTTGCCGACGGTGTGGAACTTGCCGATCGTCGGCACTTGCGTGCTGGAGTCGACCTTGATCTTGCTGCGGATCGGCCCGCCCTCGGGCTGCGTGATGGAATAGGTGTGAGCGCCCTCGGGCATGGTGGCGACAATGAACAACTGGGCTGCGCCGTCGGCATTTGGCTTGGTGAACCCCGCCTCCATTTTTGGAACGCGATCGCCTTCGCCCAATTGCGCCTGCTGGCCGCCGAGATTGAGAGCCTGATCTTGGCCCGGCACACCGGAAAACTGGAAGGCAGCGACGGGCCGCGCGGCGGCGAAAATGACGGCAAGTCCCAGGCACGCAGCAATCAGCGCGCACACGCAATACCGGGGAAACAGGTGGTTTCGCATGTTCGATCCGTCTTTCGGAGGTTTATATTGCTTGCGGGGGGAGAATGCCTCCCGCCGCATCTACTTTATTCGACAGGATCGCCTTGGACAATGCCGAATGCCCGGCCCGGCACTGCCGGGCGGCTTTATTATACGCTATCTTGGATCGTAGCCGCCGTAGGTCCTTCTTGCCGAGAGGGACTATTGCGGTCGCCGTGGGTGGACGCGCCGGGCCATACGGAATTGTTGGCTGCAAAAGTCCATTCCGGCAGAAAGGACCTACTGTGAAACTGGTGATCGCGATTATTCAACCGACCAAGCTGAAGGCAGTCCGCGACGCCTTGGAGAAGATCGAGGTCACGCGGCTGACGATCACTGACGCCCAGGGCTTTGGCCGGCAGCGAGGACGGACGGAGATGTATCGCGGCCACGAATACACGACCACTTTGCTGCGCAAAGTCGCCTTGGAGATCGTTGTCAACGACGACTTCCTCGAACGGACGCTCACCACAATTATCAACGTCGCCCGGACCGGCGCCGAAGGGACGATCGGCGACGGAAAGATCTTTGTCGTGCCCTTGGCTGAGACGATTCAAGTTGCCGAGGGAAGGCCGGACCGGGGGCGGTGTGAGCGGGAGCGGGGGAGAAAGGGAGAAGGGGGAAGGGGACAAAGGGAGCAAGAACTGTTAGCTTCTTTGTCGGGCATTTCCTCCGTACAACAGCCACGGCTCGCGGTGATTGATCATCTCGACGAGCATTGCAAGAACTTCGTCGTACGCCTGGTAAAGCGTGGCGGCGCGATCGCGCGGCACGTAACCGCACTCGACTGCGAACTGAAGCCAAACTTGCGTTTCGGCTGCCTCGCTCTCCGAGTCCGACAGCTTGGAGGTGAAGGCGGCTTCGTAACGCCGTTTGCGCCAGGCCTCGGCAAGGTTGGCGCAGACCGACCTCGAGGCTCGCCGGGCCTGATCAGTCAACGAATACGTTTCTTCCTTGGGAAACGATTGACAAATGGAAGATTTCCATCGAGGCTTCAAATGCCTTCTTATAAACGTCCAACTGCGTGTGTCGCGTAATTTTACTTGCCATTTGCCCTCTCCCCTTCTCCCTTTCCCCCTTTCTCCCCTTCTTCCACTGCCGGCTCACTCCACCGTAGCGCCCGCTCCGCCGTTCGCCGCATTCTCTGGCGCTCCGTCCGTAACTGCCGCGCGCCGGCCGGATCTTTGTGCAGCCGGGGCAGGTCGAAGTTCTGCTCGCTCTTGTCAACGTCCAAAAAGACTTCGTCGGTCTCTCGCCCGTCGATGTCGCGGCGGAGGAGATAGTAAATCGCCGTTGTGGCGACGCCGAAGTAGCTGAACACGTAGCCCAATGCCAGGAGCTTCACGCATCCGTTCCAGAAAGAGATTAACGAGCCGCCAGCATGGGCGAGCGACGTGTCGCCGAGGTTGCCGATCAACTTGTCCGGCAGTGGCGCGGCGCCCCAGCTTGCCGACCAGGTCGCGAGCAGGATCACGCCCGCGGCGATATTCTCCACCACGATCCAACCCAGCCAACCGACGATTACCGCAAAGACGACGTAGGCAAAATAGCGGAAAGGCCGTTGCAGGACGTAGGCGTAGGAGCGGCTGATGGCGTCAAAGGCGTCAGTGCCCTCGACGCTGATCGTGGCCCACATCAACGGCCAGCCCAAGAGCACTCCAATGAGCAACAGCACCATAATAAACGCCGCCGCCAGTGCCAGCGGCCAGATCAGTCCGCCCACGGCCGCAAAGAAGCCTGCTGTCTTCATGATGAGGCCCAACAGCAGGATCGGCACTGCGACGATGGCCACGCCCGCCATCGGTATCAGAGGCGCGGAGAAATACGAAAGCCACTTCGCACGGGCAAAGCGCAGCGATGCGCCCCAGCCGACTCTTTCTCCCACGGCCAATTCCACGGCCGCCACGCGGCCGACGGCCGCGCCGAACCATGCCCAAACGGCCAGCGACCACAGACAGGAAATGATGAGCGCGGCGAAATCGCGCAGCGACATCGGCCGGCCGAACGTTGCCCAGTCGATTGGCCCCAAAGAAAAAAGTTGCAGCACGGGCCGCGTGAACGTATGCCAGGCGTACAAGAGGGGCTTCGACCACAAATTGAGAGGCTCGATCACAAATGGGCGGTTGGGCACGCCGTCATCGATGATCTTCGATAACTTGTCATTACCGAAGGCGTCGCGCCAACTGCCGTTAAGCTCATCGCCCCCTGCAAACGCCTTGGCGATGACCCACCATCCCGCAAGCGTGAGAAGCAAGGCCGCCGCGCCGAGGACCAAGAGCCGCGGGCTGATGGCCAGGCGAAAGCCCTTGGCAATGCCCAGCCACGGAAAAATCTCCGTCCAGCGAATCGCCTTAAGCGCCACTCCCTCGTTTTCAAGCATGGTCATGCTCCCTCCTGCCGCTGTCACATTTGCATTTCATGCTGATAAAATAACATGGCGGGCGGCTGGCAAGCAAGTAGCCGGGAAAACGCCAGATTGCGCCGCCGACGAGTTAACCGAGCCGATCCCGCTGTGCCCACAGCCCTAGCGCTGGGTTGCCGATGAAGTAGAACCGCTCGCCATCGGGAGTCGCGGCCCAGCCGTCACGGCGTGTGATGGGACCGTACCGATCGAGCATTGCGGCAAGTTCGGCGTAGCCATAGCCGACCGATTCGATCTCCTCGCGCGTAAGGTGACCGGGACAATACGTAATGACGAATCGGCCTTCCGATGAACCGTGGATAAGGTGCGCGGCGGCCGAGAGGTTTCGCGGCAGGTCGTCGGTTTCGCGGACAAGCTGCATTACCCGCGGCGTGCCGCAGTAGCCGTACTTGCGGATCAAGTCGTCGATCTGCCGGTCTTCGCCGAAGGTCTTCACGCCGGGGGCCAGGACGATCAGCTCGCCGCCGTCGGCAATCGCCATCCGCGTGCGGTAGACGGCCTTGTTGCCCAGCCAGGTGCTGTGGAACTCTTCGGGATCGAGAGAGACGACCATCTTCGCCGGGGCTTCGTCCAGGACGGTGAAATTCACCTTGACGGAAAGCTCCGAGGCGGCCGTGAAGCACTCCACGTCCGTGCCGACGAACAGCCCGCGAACGGCCAGGCTGCCGTCGTCGCGGGGTCCGATCACCGTGAGCACGAAGACCAGCGGCAAGTGCGCAAAAATGTTCCTGGGCGTAGTTCAAGATGCGGCGGAGCGGCGTATCGGCCCGGCCCATCATCCGCTCCATGCCGTAGGCGGCGCCGATGAAATGGCTTTCGTTGATCCCTTGCACGCCGCCCGTACCGACGAATACGTTCTTGTTGTAATTGGCCATGCCCATCACTTCGTGCGGCACGACCTGCCCGATGGAGAGCACCAAATCGTGGCCGCCCTGCCAAATGAGGCGATTGAGCTGGGCGGGCCACGCGCGGTCCCAAAGTCCTTCGGTCATGCGGCAGACTTCGTCGGCGGGGACCTCGCCGATGGTCACCACGTCGTTCCGCCAGTCGTGCTCGCGAATCAGTTCCGCAGGCAAGCCGGGGAACATCCGCGCGATCTGCCAGTCGGCCATCGGAGCATGGGTGCCCAGCGCGGGCATAACGTCGCTCAGCCGCGTGCCGAAGTATTCGTATGCCAGGCAGGTGAGCGGCCCGGCCATGCTGTTGGCGCGGGTAAAGTCGGGCGGCAGCGCCAGCACCTTGTTCCGAGGACCGAGCTTGTCGAATACCGAGAACATGGCCGCGCGAAGATCGTCGCGGGTCAGATCGGTCGTCGGCGAGCCTTGGGAGAAATAGGTCGGCATGAAAGTAGGTCCCTTCTGCCGGAAGGGACGAAAACGTCGCGATCCGTTGGCAACTGCTACGTGCCATCTGCCGTCAGCGTCGATTAGTCCCGCTCGGCAAGCGAGACCTACCAGCCCAGCTTCGAGTTGTCGATAGGCATCGTGTTCATGCGGCTGCACAGCATGGCGAACGTGGCCGGATCAATATTGTAATTCATCGAATGCCCGGAGCCGTCGCACATGGAAATGTTCAGGCTGTCAACGTGGGCGCTGCCGAAACACATCGGAGCACGGTCGCGGCGTAGGGATTGGCAACGCCGCTCCTGTCACGCACTGGCGGCGTGGGCGTAACAGAGTTGTTGTTGATGACGATGGTGTTCGTGGCGCCGGTCGGCGGGGGCATCGCGCCCGGCGCTGACAGTCCTCGTCGAAACCCTGGAATATTTGGCCGTCGTCGCCCGGATCTTGACCATCGGTCCAGTGATCGGGATTCATGTACTTTTCGCTGAACAAGAGGACGTTCGCCGTACCGCTGCGGAGGTCCGCGTTGCTAACCGTGCTCGCGGGGAACATCACGCCATCGGCGCTGCCGGCGAGGCTGAGGAACTGAGTCACGTTGGCCGGATTGTTGTTCGTAGCTGCGCCGGTAGGGGCCGCCGGAGTAGAACTGGCAGTCCAAAAGATGTTTTGGTTCGTCCCGGCGTTGCCCGCGTAGTCCGTTCGGGCTGCGACATTAGCAGGCCCCGAAGGGGGATTGGCCGAGTTGACGGTCCATTGCTGGATTGGATACAGGGCCGCCGTTCGGCGCGTCGGACAATTAAAAAGCGCGATCGTACTCTGCGCAGCCCTGCCCAGGTACGTCGGGCTGGCCGCCGCGCCGTTGCTCGTCAGACCTAAGTCGTGCTCCGCCTGGTGCTCGATATGCGGCAAAATGTTGTACGTCCAGCCGCCGGGCTGCGATTGGCCCGTGCCGAAGTTCGGGTCGCCGGACCACGACGAGGTCCAGCCGCCGGTCGGATAGTAGCCGTGGGCCGTTTCGTGTTGCGTCGCCCCAAGCGTCAGTTGCCGAAGGTTGTTCGTGCATTGCGCTTGCCGGCCTCGTTCTCGGGCGTTTTGCACCGCCGGCAAAAGCAGTCCGATCAAAATGCCAATGATGGTAATGACCACCAAAAGCTCCACCAAGGTAAATGCCCCGCGCTTCATCGGTCGCTCTCCTCTTCTCGCCCTCTGAGCTTATCGGCCCGACTCTCTACGAGAATGATACCGCCAATCGCGGATTCCCGCAAGGAATAGTCGGGGGATTCGACTTCACACTGGCCCGGCAAGTCGTTCAGGCATAGAATGATGCCAAAATCGCCCGTAACCGAACATGCACAAGAAGGAGTCTAGAACATGGCCACCGCCGTTGCCAGCGTACATGCCGCGGAATCCAATGAATCCCAGTCGTACGAAACCGAGGCGACGGCCTCGTCCACTGGCGGACCAGCCGTCTTGCAGCCCGCGGTGATCGTGATCTTCGGGGCCACGGGCAACCTCACCGCCCGTAAGCTGATGCCGGCCCTTTTCGCGCTCGATCGCGGCGGCTACCTCCCGCCAGAGTCGGCCATCGTGGGCATCGGCCACCGCGCGAAGACCGACGAGCAGTTCCAGGCCGATGTCCAGCAAGCGCTGGCGAAGTTCGCTCCCGAGGCCGCCGCAGACGCCGCGGCCTTGAAGCGCTTTCTCGCGCGGATCGGATACCACCGCGCCAACTTCACCGAGCCCGACGGGCTGCACGGCCTGCGCGAACACGTCGAGTCGCTGGAGCACGACCGCGAGATTCCCGGCAACCGGCTCTTTTATCTGGCCACCGACTCGGAGTTCTTCGCCCCGATCGTCAATGCATTGTCGCAAGCCGGGGTGGTGGCGGAATCCAAAGGTGAGGGCTGGCGGCGCGTGATCATAGAAAAACCGTTCGGCCGCGATCTTGCTTCGGCCAAGGCGCTCAATGCGGACGTGCTCAAGCGGCTCCACGAGCACCAGATCTACCGCATTGACCACTACCTTGGCAAGGAGACGGTGCAGAACCTGCTGGCCTTTCGCTTTGGCAATTCGATCTTCGAGCCGATCATGAACCGCCAGTTCGTCGACCACGTGCAGATCACAGCCGCGGAAACGGTGGGCATGGAAGGCCGCCGGGGCGAGTTTTACGATCACGCCGGCGCGCTTCGCGACGTGATCCAGAACCATCTCCTGCAAATCCTGGCGCTGGTGGCGATGGAACCGCCCGCCACGATGATGGCCCGCGACATATCCGACGCCAAGCTCAAGGTCCTGCGGCAACTGCCGGCGTGGAGCGAAGGCGCGATCTCGCGGCGCGTCGTCCGCGCCCAATACACCGCCGGACAAAGGGACGGCAAGCCGGTGCCCGGTTTTCGCCAGGAGGAAGGCGTAGCGCCCGATTCGACGACGGAGACGTTCGTGGCCATCCGCACGACCGTGGAAAGCTGGCGCTGGTCGGGCGTGCCGTTCTTGCTGCGGGCCGGCAAGCAGATGGCGCGGCGCGTGACCGAGGTGGCGATCCACTTCCGCCAGCCGCCCTTGCGGATGTTCCGCACCGTGGAATGCGAGGGCGACGTCTGCGACCTGGCCGCCGCCCGGCCCAACGTGCTCAGCTTCCGCATCCAGCCCAACGAAGGCATCCACCTGATGTTCTCCACGAAGCGGCCGGGGATGAACGTCGACTTGCAAGCGATGGAGATGGATTTCTTTTATGACCGAAGTTTCAGCAAGGCGCTGCCGGAGGCCTACGAGCGGCTGCTTTTGGACGCCTTGCGCGGCAACCGCACGCTCTACACCAACGCCGACGAAGTCGAGGCCGCCTGGGAGTTCGCCACGCCGATCTTGGACGCCTGGCGCACGGCTGGCGCAGACTGGCCTTGTCACCTACGCGCCGGGGAGTTGGGGGCCCAAGGAGGCGGATCGTTTGACGGATGGCTGCAATGCGGCGTGGCGGGAGCCGTAGGCAGACCGCTTGTTTACGGCAAGAAGAGCCGGCCAGCGCCGCGAACCAGGTCGATGTCCAAGAGGGTCTCAATGAGGCGCCCGGCCACCGTCTCCGCGTATTCTCGATCGCGTCTGATTCGGCGGGCATCTGATAGCGTCAAGACCGGCAAACAGTCCGCGTGGTTCCATCGCCGCATACTTTCTTCCAGCGAATCTTTTCCCTCCGCATTCCGGTTGCCCGTGATGAGCACGACATCGTTTGCTTGACATGCCTGCCATATTGCGGCATCAGTCGAATCGGCAGCAAGCCCAAGCTCTCCGAAGGTGCATTCCCGGCAATCCAGGTAGCGCCAGAACTCCGCCCATTCGGGCCTAAGGCAGATGCGCAGCAGGATGGTGAGACATCCCTGCACGTCGTTGTCCGACATGATCCGCAGCATCGCGAATCTCAATGGCTAGCGGCCTGACGACTTGCAAGCCACGCCGCGAGCTTTTCTGGATCTTCGCAAAGCGCCTTGAGCTTTTCGTGGCTAGCTTTCAGTTTCGCCGCGATCTCTGGAGGATTCCCCTTGCGGATTCGCGCCATAATCCGCTCGAACTCCGCGTTGATCTCCGTTTCGTGTTCGCGAATGTAGTCCATCGCGGCCTCAACCTGTGCCGACGAAATGCACAACTCGGCGGCGATCATGTCTCGCGTATCCCCGGCCCGAAGGTACTCAAGAATGGTATAAACCGTGATCCTAGTGCCTTCTATTCGCGGTCCGTCGCTCCGTTCAATAACGCGCGCGCCTCCTTCATGTTCGACCTCTCTTTCTCAATTGCCTTCACTCGACTATTCTAATTGTATCGCTTTGGGCTGCCAACAGGTCTTCCGACACTCGGCAGTCGCCGAATTCCGCTGCCAGCCAATCCAGGAGGACAACATGAACCGACTTTTCACTAATAGCCTCAAACGCGTGGCGCGTTCCTTTCTCGCCGGGCTGCTGGCGGTACTGCCGGTGGTCATCACGGTGGCCATCATCGCCTGGGCCGCGGGTTTCGTGAAGCAGTTCCTAGGGCCCCGGACGCTCTTTGGCGACGGGCTGACGCGCGTCGGCCTGCAACTGGTCACCAATGACACGGCCGCCTACTTCATCGGCGGCCTGCTGGCACTGGTCTGCGTGTTTCTGTTGGGATTGCTGGTCGAAGCGGGCGCGAAGAACTTCATTCAACGGCTGGTGGACGCCGCCATGCGCCGCATCCCAATCGTGGGCAGCCTCTACGGCACGTCGAAGCAGCTCGTCAACCTCTTCGAGAAGAAAGACCCCGATAAGCTGCAAGGAATGAAGGCCGTGTTCTGCTTCTTTGGCGAAAAAACGGGGGCGGGGCTTTTGGGGCTGTTGGTCTCGCCGCAGCAGTTCGCGATCAACGGCCGCAACTACTACATCGTGATTGTGCCCACCGCCCCGGTGCCCGTCGGCGGCGGGCTGCTGTTCGTGCCCGTGGAGACGGTGCAGCCGACGGACGTGAGCGTGGAAGGGCTGATGAGCATTTACGTTTCCATGGGCGTCAGCGCACCGCAGTTTTTGCCGGGGACGACGCCGTAGGGATGCTCTTTTCGGCAATGCGGAAGCTGACCGGCTCCGCTCGACTACTTGCTGTCCGACGTGGCGGGCGCGGCGGGCGCGTCGGGCTTGGCCGGCTTCGCGGGCTTGCTGGAATTCTTCGACTTGGCGTCGGCGAGCTGCTTCTTCTGATCGGCGGTCAGGAGGTCCATCACCTTGCCGCGGAACTCCTTTCGCAGCGCCGTGAGCTCCTTGCGGGCCTCCTTGATCTTGGCCTTCTGCTCGTCGGTTTGCTTCTGGGCGTCGGCCACCGCTTGGGTCACCTCCTTGCCCTTCTTGCCGTCTGCCCTGGCCGCCTTGCGGGCTTCGTCGCCCGCCTTTCTCTGTTCCGGCGTCAACACGTTCTTCTCTTTGGCGTAGCCGTCATCGAACTTCTGTTGGTAGTCCTTTTTCAAGGCATCGAGCTTCGCGCTCTGGTCGTCGGACAGCGTTACGGGCTGGAGCGTCTTGTCGATGGAGTTGTAGTAGGCGACGGTGTTCTTCGGCGCGGCGGGCTTCTTCGTGCCCACGGCGGCGAACACGGGACTGGCGACGTAGCTTAACAGGGCGAGCGTGCAAAAGGTGCGGAAGGCTTTCATGGAACTGGCTCCCAGGAAGGTGAGGTGTGAAACGGGCGGAACAAAGTCAAAAGTCCAGTGTACTTGAAAAGTTCCAGGAATTGAAGCGGCCCGAAATTATCCGGCTTAGCCGAAATGATTATAATGGCACGCATGAACGACGAACCTTTGGACGTGATCGCCGTCGGCGCCCATCCCGACGACGTGGAAATCGCTTGCGGCGGCACGCTCGCCCGGCTCAACCGGCAGGGCTACCGCGTGGGCATCGTCGATCTGACGGACGGCGAGCCGACGCCCGCCTCGCCCGGCCCGGAGGTCCGCCTGGCGGAGGCGCGCACCGCGGCCGAGGTGCTGGGGGCCAAGCTGCGGGTGACGCTCGACCTGCCCAACCGCCGGCTGTTCGACACTTTTGAGGCCCGCGTTAAACTCGCCAAAGTGTTCCGCCGCCACCGCCCGCGGCTGGTGATCGGCCTGGGCGAGCGGACGCCGCTGGCCTCGCCCGACCATTGGCAGGCCCGGCAGATCACGGAGGCGGGCGTGTTCTACTCCAAGCTGAGCAAGTGGGACGAGCATTTCGACAATTACCCGCTGCACGTCATCCCGGCGTTCCTGTACTGCTATTTGTCGTTCCGCAGCTTGCAGCCGACGAGCGAGCCGAGTACATTCGTAGTGGATATCGGCGACGAATTGGACACCAAGATGGCCGCCATCGCCTGCTACAAGACGCAGTTCCCGCCCGCCAAGGCCGAGCACGTCCTCCGCTTCCGCGCCTACAACGAGCAGCAGGGCATGGCCGCCGGATTTCGCGCGGGCGAGGTGCTTGCCAGCCCCGGCGCACTGGGCGTCCGCGACCTGATGGGTTTTACCTTCGCCGTCGAGCCGCCGCGATAAGAATCTATAGATTAGTTTGACCACATTGGGTGGCACGTCCTGAGCTTCGAGCGAAGGGCGTGCTGGAGTTCGGAACTCACGCCCTTCGCAAGCTCAGGGACGTGCCACCCTCCCACCATCCTTCCTACCCTTTCCTGCCTGGGAGCACTTTCATGAAATCTGTTTGTTTGATCTGCGCCGCTTTGGCGCTCTTCGCCGCCACCACGACTTTCGCGCTGGCCGCCACGGACCAAAGGCCCGTTAAGGCCGCGGAGCTGAAGAAGATCGAGGCCGCGATGCCCTCCGAAGCGCCAGCCAAACCCGCCAGGCCGCGGAAGCTGCTGATTGTCGACTATTGCGGGTCGGTTGGCGGCAAGGGTTTCATTCACGATTCGATTCCTTGCGGCGACAAGGCGATCGAGTTGATGGGCACGAAGACGGGCGCGTACGAGGCCACGGTCGCGCACGAAATCGAGCGCGTTCACGCCGGAGAACCTGGCCAAGTACGACGGCATCCTCTTGATGAGCACAACGCACATGGACTTCGACGACGCCCAGCGCAAGGCCCTCATGGATTTCGTCAAAAGCGGCCGAGGCATCATCGGCATCCACGCCGCCAGCGACAATTTTTACGACTGGCCGGAGGCCGTGGAGATGCTCGGCGGGCAGTTCAACGGGCATCCTTGGGTCGGCAACGGCTGGGGGCGGCAGGAGAGCGACGGCTGGTCGTTCAAGGTGGATGACCCCGATCACGTTCTCAACCGGGCGTTCGACGGCAAGGGTTTCGTCCTCAAGGACGAAATCTACCAGATCCAAGGCCCCTATTCCCGCGACACACACCGCGTGCTTTTGAGCCTGGACATGAGCAAGCCGCATAATCTCGAGGCGATCAAGGGAAAGAAGAAAGGCGCGTCGTGGAGCGGACGCAAGGACGACGACAATCCCGTTTCCTGGATCAAGCGCTACGGGAAGGGGCGCGTCTTCTACTGCTCGATCGGCCACCGCAAGGAAATCTACTGGAACAAGACCATCCTGACGCACTACCTGGCCGGCATCCAATGGGCACTGGGCGACTTGCAGGCCGACGATACGCCCTCCGCCAAACTCACCAATCCGCCCAAAGCGGCGCTCGCGCCGGAGTAGACAGAAAGGGAGAAGGGGAGAAGGGGAGAAAGGGAGAAGGGGAGATCGGCGAAAGGAATATATCTCACGCAAAGACGCAAAGGCGCGAAGGCGCAAAGAATCGCATTTTTGCGCTTCGCGCCTTGGCGTGAGAACTGCTTGCGTGAAACGATGGGGAACGTCCAGGCGCGGCGCGGCCCGCGAGGTCCGGTTGTAGCGTGGGTGAAACCTGCCGGCGGCGCGTGTCGTCTGCAAAATCCATTTTCACGCGCAGAATCCAAACGCGCGCGGGCAAAATGCCCATATTTACGGGCTTTTTGCGCTTTCGCGCGCGCAAGTTGCGCTTTGCGCGCAAGTCGCGCGAGCGCGCAAGTTGCGCGCGAGCGCGCGCAACTTGCGCTGCGCGCGCAACTTGCGCTCGCGCGGAGGCACTTTGCGCGCGGTTGTTGCAATCCTGCGCACGACGGGGGAAATCAAGAAAACGACCGGTTGTAACGGTGAGCGGACCGGTTGTAACGTCCAGCCGAGCGGGGCAAGCGTGCGGCCGAAAGGGGGAAAAACGGGAACGAGCCGCGCCGCTTTGCCCCCGCGGAGCGCCGGGGGCAGCACACTCTGCCCGTCCGCCGGAAAAGGCCGCCGATTTCCGGCGGGGCGTTCGCTTGGCGGCGGGATAAACGGCAAAAGCGTCAAACGGCAAACGGCGACGCGGCCGGAAACAAGGGCATTACTGGGTCCTGGCGACGCGGAAGCCTGTTTCGGCATCCGGGTTCCACGGCTGATTGTGCTGGCGATCGGCGCAACGTACGTATATCGGCATTGCGCCCAGGAACCTCCGCGCGTGACACGGCGATCTCCGGAGTCCGGGCCTCGTGGGTCGTCTATGGGCGATTTGGCATAGTAGTCCTCGCCAAACCAATCGGCACACCACTCGCAGGCGTTGCCGTGCATATCGTGCAGCCCGAAGGCGTTGGGCTTGAACTTCCCCACCGGTGCCGTGAACACATAGCCGTCATTGGCCTCGATCGAGTATTTCTTAAACTCGAACTTCGCCTTGAACGCCGCGTCGGCGACGTTGCCCACCTTGGCGAGCGCCTCGGGATCGTCGCCGCTGTAGTACCGCGTGGTCGCCCCGGCGCGGCAGGCGTATTCCCACTCCGCCTCGGTCGGCAGCCGATAGGTCTTTCCGTCCCTCTTCCCGAGCCATTCGCAGAAGGCCACTGCGTCGTCCCAGTTTACGTAGACAACAGGGTGGTCGTCGGCCTGTTGGAAACCCGCTTTGCGCCAGGAGTATTTCTCGTTCCAGCCGAAGTTGTTGTTGTCAGGGTCCCAGCCCCACGCCTTGTGAGGGGCGCCCTTCTCCGCGTACGTTTCGTACCCGCTCTCCTTGACAAACTGGCGGTACTGGCCCCGCGTGACGTGGTACGAGCCAAGGTAGAACGGCCGCGTGATCCGCACCGGGTGCTGGGGATGCTCGTCGCTGAAGGCGTTTGCTTTGGCATAATCTCCGCCGTAGGTCTTGTTGAAGAAAGCGGCCGTCTCCTCCGCCGACTCCTTGCTCCCCATCATGAACTCGCCCGCCGGGATGAGGACCATTTCCATCTTCACCCCGCCGCCCAAGTCTACCGAAACCTTCTTCGGCGGCGCTTTTGGCTCTTTCAACTCCCGCAGGCGGATGTTCCGCACGGCGCCGACCGTGTCGTAGGTGGCGATGCCCAGCGGGCAGCAGGGATCGCACTCGATCCGCACGCCGAAGGTGTGCTCCTTGCGCTCCTGATCGACCACCTGCTTGTCGTCGATCCAGACCGCGATTTTGTCGTCCGTAACGCGGATGCGGAACTTGTACCACTGGCCGTTTTTGAAGTCGTGATTTTTGGAGGTCTCGTTTTCGGAGGCGTCCATGTGATCGACGTTCGACAGTCCGATCGTGCTGCCGCCCCAGCCGCCGGTGACGAACGAGCAGCATTTGTCGCCCACCGGGAAGGTCGTCGTGCAGAAGAAATCGCTCCCCTCGATCCGCTTGCCTTCCAGCGTCAACTCGTAGTTGGTTTTGGGCAGCTTGCCGCTGTACGTGATGCCGGTCATCGGGCTGCCTTTGGCCATGACGACCGTCTTGTCGCGGACTTCCACCTTGCCCTCTCCGCCGAAGTCGGTGACTTTCCAGCCGGCCAGCGACTTGCCGTCGAAAAGCTCCTTTCCGGCAGGCGGTTCTTTCACGGCCGGCCGTTTGTCGGCGGCCAGCAAGGGCCAGACGAGGCCGGTGGAGAGGAGAACTGCAAGTACGAATCGCTTTGCGGCAAACATGGCTTGGCACTCCTATGTGCCCAAGCTTATGCTCCGACCGCACGTTGGTCAAGCGCGAGCTAGAACCGCGACGGTTCATTACCGTCGTCCGCTATCGGTCCCTGCCGGCGGCAGCGGCCTGCTCGCCGAGTCACTGCGGCCGAAAATCGGATCGACCGCGCTATCGTTGGATGAATTGGCTGGCGACTTTGCGTCACCGACGATCCCGCCCTTGGGCCCAGTCAGATCAATGCTCACATCGGCCTCGATCGGCGCGGCCGCGGCTGTCGTGTGGATCCGCAGCTTGGTGCTCATCTTGCCCGGCGTCTCGCCGCCAAGGAAATTGACGCTCAGCCGCTGGATCGTGGCCACCGTCGTCGGCACTTCGCACTCAAAGTGCGGATCGCTCGATTCGACGCTCGTAATGCGGAAAGGCGACTGGCTGCGGACGACGAGCGGACGCATAACGCGGACGGTCAGTTTGCCGGCTTCGGCAGTGCCCATGATCAGCGGCGACGGATGGACGCTGACCGGCGCCATGACGAAGGTTTCGATCGGCACCGGCACCCGTGCGGCGCGCGGGTTGGGGTCGTTGGTGATCAGGTCCAACTCGTCGCGGGAGTAGCCCGGCTTGGCGTCGGCCGCCAGGTTGATCGTCAGGTCGTAGGTCACGGCGCCGCCCAAGCGGGAGACCTCCGTTACCTTGCCCGTGATGCTTGGGTTTGGCGATTCGACCCGCTGGATTTGCCACTCGGGCCGGCCCGCGTAGCGAACGACGACGCGCCGCTGCGCCGCGCTTCCCTGCGAAGCCCGCAGGTCGACCAGGCCGGGATCGAGCACGACGTCTGTGCGGATGTAGCAATGGATGGAAAGCTGCACTTCGGTCGGGAAAGGCCGATCGAATTTCACCTTGACGGTGACGTCCTTCTGCCCCTGAAAATTCACCGTGTCGATGTGAACGACGACTTCGGCTTTCTTCCAGGTCTTGATGACTTCAGTCGGAACTACCGGCGACGTGCAGCCGCAGCTTGCCGAGGCCGACTCGATATGCGCGTCCTCCAAATAGATGTTCTGCAACGTGAAGCGGTGCTCTACCTTCGCGCCGCGGGCGACCGTGCCGAAATCGTGGCTCGTGTGGTCAAACATTTTGCGCGCCCAATCGTCGGCGCGAGCCGGGGCTGCCGCGGTCAACACGGCGGCCGTCAGAAGGGTCCAAAAGCCAAAGCGGATGATTCGTTCCATGAAGTTTGGCGCGGCTCCCCGCGGCACTTTGTCGATTTCCAAGTGGGCAACCGAACCGCTGGTTGGCGCGCATCACCGGAAATCAATCCATCTTATCGGGCAAGGGCTTGCGCTTTATCGAGTAAACCAAATCCTAGGGTGCGATACCGCGGCTATTATGCAAAGCTGGGTAAGGCGTGTCAATTGCGCAGCGGGCCTGCCGATTCTACGCAGCCGCCGCATCTTCACGCAATTATATCAGGAAACCGCGTATTAGAAATACGATTCCCACGGCGCCAAATGCCAACGATACGAACCAAAAGGATCGCCGCTTGGTCAGAGCGGCTATTGCAGCGATTGCGATGGCGACCTGAAACATCGTCAACCCGTAGGAAAGCGGGACGTGCTTTCGCAGGTGCATCTGGGATTCTTTCTCCAAATCCCTGGCTTCCTTTTCGATGTCGCCCTTTTTCTCTTTGTACTCCTCGAGCTTCGCCTCGTCTTCCGGGTCCGCCGCCCCGCCGGCCCTCTGCGAATTCTTCTCGATGCCGAGAATAACCTTCTCCTTGATGCTGTTGGCCTGGAATTCATTCCACTTGTCGCTCGCCCGAATCTGCTCCAAGGTTGCTTCCGTGGCAAAGTGTTCGGCGAAAAGCGCCGTCACGGCCGCCAGCGCCGCGACGATTGCCGCGGTCAAGGCGACGCCCATCACCCATGGCTCGGCATCGTGATGGGCGTGGTGTTCGATCGTTTCGTGAGCGTGCTCCAGCGGCACTTCCGGCGTTCCCATGGACGGTCTCCCAGTGAGAGGTTGGTTTTTGTAGATTATAAGCTTGCAAAGCAACAGCAAGGGAGTCATTGCATTGTCGCGAGCCGCCAGCAAACATGCGTTTTCACGCGCCCTGCAAGTCATGCCGGGCGGGGTCAACAGCCCTGCGCGGGCCTTTGGCGGCGTCGGCGGAGAGCCGATTTTCATTCAGCATGCCGAAGGGCCGTGGCTTACCGATATCGATGGCAACCGCTACCTGGACTACATCGGCTCCTGGGGACCGATGATCCTCGGCCATCAGCACCCGGCCGTTAGGGAGGCACTAGAAGCCGCGATCCATCGCGGCACGAGCTACGGCGCTCCGACCTTGCAAGAAACCGAGTTGGCCGAGCTGATCATCGCGGCGGTGCCCTCGGTGGAAAAGGTACGCCTAGTCAGTTCCGGCACCGAAGCCACGATGAGCGCCATCCGCCTGGCCCGCGGCTGCACGGGCCGCGAGATTATCGTGAAGTTCGCCGGCAATTATCACGGCCACGTCGATAGCCTGCTGGTTGCCGCCGGCAGCTCGGCGGCGACGCTCGGCGTGCCCAATTCGCCGGGCGTGACCGCCGGCACGGCCCGCGACACGCTCGTTTTGCCGTACAACGATCCCGCGGCTCTGGCAGACGCGTTCGCCCGCGAGGGCGACCGGATTGCGGCGGTGATCTTCGAGCCCGTGGCGGGCAACATGGGCTGCGTCGTGCCGAGCGAGGAGTTTCGGCTTGCCTTGACGACGGCAGCCAAGCGCGTACGGGGCGCTGTTGATTTGCGATGAAGTAATGACCGGCTTCCGCGTGGCCTACGGTGGGGCGCAGTCGCTTCTTGGTATGACGCCCGACCTGACGACGCTAGGCAAGGTGATTGGCGGCGGCCTGCCCGTCGGGGCCTACGGCGGAGCGGCGCGGATCATGGACCACATCCTGCCGGCCGGCAAGGTCTTTCAGGCCGGCACGCTCAGCGGCAATCCGCTGGCCACGGCCGCCGGCATCGCCACGCTCAAGGTGCTCCGCGACGGCGACGCTTATGCGCGGCTGGAAAGCCTGTCGCGGCAACTGGCCGACGGTCTTTGCAGCTCCGCCACTGCCGCCAACGTGCCGCACACGCTCACGCGAGTCGGGTCCATGATGACGCTATTCTTCAATGCCGGCCCCGTGACCGATTGGGAATCGGCCGCGCGGAGCGATACGAAGCGCTATGCGAAGTATTTCTGGGGCATGTTGGACCGCGGCGTCTATTTGCCATGCAGCCAGTTCGAGGCGCTGTTCGTTTCCACGGCGCATACGAGCGAGCAGATCGACGAAACTATCGCGGCGGCGGCGGAGACGTTTTCGATGGGTCTTTGTTGAGAATCAGCGGTCGCACCGTCAAGCGGGCGCGCTGGTTCTCGCGAATATGCATGGGGACAAGAGGCAGAATTGTCCCTTCCCAATGTATGGCGTCGATCTGTTCCCATACGAGGAATCAAATTCTCGATGCACGGACCTTAGTCCTGCATGATCTTCGACCCCGCGATCAACTCGATGAACTGCTTGTTCGACTTGAACTTCGCAAGGCGGCTGGTCAGTTGTTCCATGGCCTCGACGGGGTGCATGGTAGCGAGCGTGCGGCGGAGCATGGTGACCGCGTGAAGGATGTCGGGCGGCAAGAGCTTTTCTTCGCGCCGTGTGCCCGATTGGCTGATGTCGATCGCCGGCCAAACGCGGCGGTCGGCCAGGTGACGATCGAGCACCAATTCCAAGTTGCCGGTGCCTTTGAACTCCTGGAAGATCAGTTCGTCCATGCGGCTGCCGGTATCGACCAGACAGGTGCCGATGACCGTGAGCGAGCCGCCTTCCTCAAAGACCCGCGCGGTGGCGAAGAGCTTTTTGGGAATGTCCATCGCCTTGATGTCGACGCCGCCGCTCATGGTGCGGCCCGTGTTGCCGACCCATTTGTTAAAGGCCCGCGCCAAGCGGGTGATCGAGTCCAAAAGCAGCACGACGTCCTGGCCCATCTCGGCCAGGCGGCGGCAGCGTTCGACGGCCAATTGCGAGAGGCGGACGTGGCTTTCGATCTCGCGGTCAAGGCTGCTGGCAAGGACTTCGCCCTTGACAGCCCGCCGCATGTCGGTCACTTCCTCCGGCCGCTCGTCAATCAAAAGCACGATCAGCTTGACGTCCGGATAGTTCGTGGAAATGCCGTGGCTGATGTGCTGGAGCATGACGGTCTTGCCGCTCCGCGGCGGGGCCACGATCAGTGCCCGCTGCCCCTTGCCCAGCGGGGTCAAGAGGTCCATCACGCGGGTGGTCATCGGCTCGGGGCCGGTTTCCAGGCGGAGCCACGATTCCGGGTTGATCGGAGTGAGTTGGTCGAAGGTCTTGACCTCGACGTATTTCTCCGGCGGCATGCCGTCCACATCTTGGATCTCGCGAAGCCGCGGTCCCTGCTGCCGGCGGCCCGGCTGGACCATGCCCGTGATGTGGACCCCTTCGCGGAGCCCGA
The DNA here is from genome assembly GCA_963780045.1 of uncultured Planctomycetia bacterium. Taxonomy (GTDB): domain Bacteria; phylum Planctomycetota; class Planctomycetia; order Pirellulales; family Thermoguttaceae; genus JANXQG01. The sequence goes on from CAVZZZ010000001.1 coordinate 2,811,877, forward strand.
ACTTGTCGATCATGCTGCCGGGTACGAAGGGGTCAGTCAGTTCGCGGGTGTAGTTGTTTTTGGGATCGCGGAGGAAGCCGTAGCCGTTGGGGTGCATTTCCAAGACGCCCCCGCCAGGTTCAAGCGGACCGGATTCTCCGTTCTCCTGCGGGGTGTCCGTCGGTTGCTGCTCCTCACTGTCGTAACTAGCGGGACGGGCGGGCCGATTGCCGCCGCGATAGCCGTAGTTGCCTCGCGGCCTCAAGCTCGACATGCCCCGGCCACGCATTCCGCCTCGTTTCTTTTTTGCCATATAGCCCACCTAAGAGAAAACTCCTTCCTTACGTGAAGTTGCAATATTACCGACTACGGAGCACGCGCCAAAGCGATGCGCACCCCGATTGATTGAGGATTGCTCCGTCCGCAAGACGGAGCTTAACACCTCGAGTGTTGAAGTCGTTCCAAGGACGGCAATTGCCGTACCGTTAGCAGACCGTGCAGGCAGCCCAGCATCTCTGCCACGTCTATGTAGCTGCCACGCTTATCACCCCTTATCTCTTCCAAGACAAGGAGCCGTTTGCGTTCCCGAACCTTCCAGAAAGTTTTATCTTGCTTCGGGTTGAAACTGAATCAAACGTCCGCCGACCCGCTGCCTCGGGTGCTGCATCAACGATCCGTTTCAACTCAAGCCGCTGTTCAGCGCGTACGCTTAGAAGCGAATGATCTGTTCCTATAATGCCAATTGGCTTGCATCAAGCCATGCGTAATTGTCAAAGCTCTCAGGCGCCAGAAGCCTCTACCGCTCCCCCTTGGAAAGAAACATCCCTTGCACGGGGGCGCGATTGTAAGATGCCAGATTGCAGGATCACTTACCCGCCTGCCAGGCAGAACTCAATCTCTACCCTCTATCTTAACGTTGTTTGAATTATTGTCAAGCGCTATTTTCGCTTGTTGATTGCTTTGCTACTACTTTTTTCGACATTTCCCACCGCTTCTTGGATGTTTTGCTCACTTTTTTGGCCCAGTTGTCGCGCCGATGGTCCGATAAAACAAGAGTTACTTGGCAGAGCGTTCAAAATGAGGGCGGTTCAATGCGGAAGGCACGACAGATCCTGCCGGCGCTGTTTTTTGTTTTTCAGGGGACCGTTTTCGCACAACAGGCGGTAAATTGGGAAGGCACAATCGACTCGGCAAAGGCCGCAGCCAGCCGATCAAATCGTCTGGTTCTCGTCCTCTTCACGGCAGACTGGTGTCCTAGTTGCCACCGCCTACAGAACGATCTCGCCAACCAGCCCGGCGCCGCGGCTGCCTTGGAGGCCAATTACGTGCCTGTCAAGCTGAACTACGACTTCTTCCAGAACACCGCCCGGCAGTATGGCATCAATCGACTGCCGACAACGGTAATCTTGGCGCCCAATGCGTCTGGCGACGTGCTAGCCGTAATCCCCGAGGCCATGCCGGTTGACCAGTACCTCTCCAAGCTCAACGGCGTTGCCGCCGACGCGCGGCGCCGGATTGCCGGTGTCTACGCGCAGATTCCCGCAAGCCCGCTGGTCGGCTCGCAGGCTAATGTAAACCCGTTGCGGCCGGCGGACGGAGTGGCGGCGGCGCCTGCTGCAAGCGGCCGGCCGCTTGACCCGCCCCGCCAAGAGCCCGGTACGACGACGAACGTAGCGAGTGTCACACCTGTCGGAAATGCCCCCGTCAAGAGTGCGGCAGCGATTTCCGCGCCCTCGATCAATTCTCCGCCGACCCGTGGCACGGGTGCCCCGGCCGCAAGCGCGGCGAGCGGGCAGGATCCGCCGATCGGTTTGGAAGGCTATTGCCCCGTGCAGTTGGTTGAAAAGGGCCGTTGGCAAAAGGGCAACAAGGACTGGGGCGTGATCCATCGCGGCCGAGTCTACTTGTTTGCCGGCCCCGAGGAGCAACATCGCTTCCTGGCCGACCCGGACCGCTATGCCCCGGTCAGCTCCGGCAACGACGTGGTTCTCGGCCTTGAAGTAGGTCACTCCGTGCCGGGCACGCGCGAATTCGGCCGCGCAGTTCAACGGCCACGTCTACCTGTTCGCCTCCGAAGGCACGCTGAAGAAGTTCGAAGCGAATCCGCCCTACTACGCCGATCGAGCTTTGCCGGCGATCCACCCCGTATCGCAGTCTGCCAGCGTGCGGTAAGATGGCGGAATGACGATCCGCTGGGGCATTTTGGGCTGTGGCAGTGTCTGCGAAGTGAAAAGCGGTCCCGCCTTCGCCAAGGCGGAAGGAAGCGAGCTGGCATTGGTCATGCGCCGCAATGCCGCGCTCGCCGAAGACTTCGCCCGGCGGCATGGCGTCGCCCGTTGGACGACCTGCGCGGACGAGCTCATTCGCGATCCGCAAGTGGACGCCGTCTACATCGCCACGCCGCCGGGAGCCCATTTGCAATACGCCTTGTGCGTGGCTGCGGCCGGCAAACCGGCCTACGTGGAAAAGCCGATGGCCCGCAATCACGGCGAGTGCCGCCGGATGATCGCGGCCTTCGCGTCGGCCAGGCAGCCGCTTTTCGTGGCCTACTATCGCCGTTGCCTGCCGCGCTTCCTCACCGTCAAGCAACTGATCGTCTCCGGCCGCCTCGGCCAGGTCACCATGCTCCACTATCGCTATGCCAGCAATCGCATTGCCCGAATTCCGCCGGGCGGACTGCCGTGGCGGGCGCTGGCCGAGCATTCCGGCGGTGGATACTTTCTCGATCTGGGTTCCCACGCCCTGGACATCTTCGACTTTCTTTTGGGGCCAATCGAGCAGGTACAGGGCGCGGCTGCCAATCTTGCCTCGCCCTATGACGTGGAGGATGCCGTGGCAATGCAATGCCGGTTCCGCAACGGCGCATTGGGCGCGGCCGGTTGGAACTTCGCCGCCGACGATCTTGAGGACGACATCGAAATTACCGGCACGCACGGCCGCATTACGCTCTCGCTTTTCGGCGACGATCCGGTCGTCTTGAGAACCGACGCCGGCGTGGAAACCTTCCACCGGCCGAATCCACCGCACGTCCAGCAGCCGCTGATCCAATCGATTGTCGACCAGTTGCACGGCCGCGGCGAATGTTCCAGCACGGGCGAGTCGGCCGCGCGGACGAGTTGGGTCATGGACAAGGTGCTAAGCGACTACTACGGCGGCCGGGAGGACGACTTTTGGACGCGGCCGGAAAGTTGGCGACCAAGAAGGTAGCACCCCAAGCTACTGTCCGCCGCGCTCGTAACGCCCCAGCGAGCCGCCCATGGCGTCGATGAACGATGGCACGCGCCCGGCGGCGGCGTAGACGCGGCTGACGACGATCGGCCGCGGATAAAGGTTGCTGATGAAGTCGAAGCAGAACTCTTCGGGCGTGTGGCGGACCATCACCGCGTTGGCGAACACGCCGCAGAGCAACTCCTCTGGGAACTTCACCTGTTCGTAGAGGTCAGTGATGGTGGACGGCTGGGACGGATGGGGGTTGCGCGTCAAAGTCTCGTGAACGATACCGTGGCCGGCCTTCGGCGCCACGTCGCCGCCGCCTGGTTCTCCCGTATGGCCGCTGGCGACTTCGGCGGTCGGTGCGGAGCCGCCCGAAGCGGGGCGCGGAGGCGGCGTGTAACGCGGCTTGAGCGGCCCGATCTCGCTTTCGTAATGATTGACGTTGTGCCGCAATGCTGACAGGAATTGGGAAAAGCTCGCCGCCGTCATAACGATCCGCGCGACGACCTGCTGCGGTTGGGCGCTCATGGCGAGAAAATCGGCCACAAACAAGTCGTTGGTCTGCAGGACCATCATTGCCGTGGCAAACACGCCGCGGCCGATCTTTTCCGGCACGCGGGCGCCGACAGGCGAATGTTGGAAGTTCTGGAAGTAGGACGACCCTCCTGGATCGCCCGGTTGACTGACTGGCGGCTGGTCGCTCATGGAAATCCCATCTTGGTGTTCTCGCATTATACACCACAACGGAATCGCTGTATAGCCAAACCTTACTACGCCGTTTTCGGTCATGGCCGATGCGTGTGGGAGTCCGGTTACGGTTTCCTCACGCAGCGGAATCCGCAATCGTCGGTTGCGATCCAGGCGTCGGCAAAACCGGGTTCGTCGCAATTCCGCGCGGCGCTGGTGCATTCCTCGGCTTTGTTCTTAAATCCGCCGCCGCGGAGCACTTTTTTCTCGCCCTGTTCGGGACCACGGGGATTGTCGGCCGGGCTGTGTGCATAGTAATCGACCTGATACCAGTCGTTGCACCACTGCCAGACGTCGCCGGACATATCGAACAGGCCGAAGGGATTGGCGGGCCATTGCCCAACCGGATGCGTCGTGCGATCGGCGTTCTCCTTGAACCAGGCATGGGCGCCGAGTCCGCGAGGATCGTCGCCGAAATAGTAGGTCTGGGTTGTTCCGCCTCGGCAGGCGTATTCCCACTCGGTCTCGGTCGGCAGCCGGTAGCCGTTAGCCGAGAAATCGCACTTGCCGGTGGCCGCGTCGTAGCAAGGCTTCAGCCCGTCGGCCTGCGATCGGGCGTTGCAGAATGCGACGGCCTCGCGCCACCGCACCCGCTCCACGGGGTTCCGCGGACCTTCGTGTCGCGATGGCGATTTGCCGGTGATTTTCTGGTAGACTTCCTGCGTGACGAGGTACTTGTCCATGTAGAACGCCGCCACGGTCACTTTGTGTGCGGGCGCCGTGTCGTCGCCGGCCGCATCGCCCATGACGAACTCGCCTGCGGGAATACAGACCATCGGCACGCCGCCCGGGGCGGTCTCTTGGAAAGTGTTGCCGGCGGTTGCGGACGTACCGGCGGGCCCGGCAGACTGTTGACTGCAACCGGTCAGGTAGCAGCTTAGAAGCAGGGCGGCGGTGACGAAAGGTGGTTTGTGCATCGGTTCTAGCAGGAGCAATTAGGTCTTAGTACTTAGTGCTTAGCACCTGTTCCTAAGCTCTAACCACTAAGTTCTAAGGTCTGCCATTTCCTAAAACGTATTCCCCGGGTCAGACTTCGGTTGGAGCCGTCGCGTCGGCTCCCACCACGTCGGCTTGCGGAGCAATTGCCGGGCCTTGAGGATGATCTCTTCCGACATCTTGGCGTGCTCGGGCGATTCCACCGCAAGCCGCGCGGCCTGCTCCGTGAGGCGAATAACCAGCACGCTCAACGTCCGCGCCAGATCGTCCTGCGTGCCCGCCACCGAGCGGCATTGCTCGGCCAGCTTGCGGTAGTTCTTCTTGTTTTCCGCCCGGACTTCGTCGGCCGTTTGCTTCATCTTGTCGGTCCACTGGTGGACCGTCTGGAGGCTGGTGTCGGGCAGTTCCCGTCTGGCGATCTGTTCGATCTCCGTCAGCGGTTTCTGCAGCTCGGCGATGCTGGCGGAAAGCTCCGGCTGCTTCTGTGCCCGCCTGGCCAGCGCGGCTTTCAGGTCGTGGGCGAAAGCCGCGAATGCCTGGTCACGGCGGCGGATCATGCCGATGAAGGCCGAGGTGTCGTCGCACCACCGCGCAATCTGCTCGCGGTTCTGGACTTCTTCGCCGTTGTTGAACCATTTCTGCATGGTGTTGGTCATCGCGCAGACCGCAAGCCGGTGATCCAGCAGCGTCTGCTCCACGCAGCCCTCCGGATCGAGGATCTTGTCGGCCTGTCCCTGGCCCAAGGCCCGCGCCGTGGCTTCGGCGGGAGTGACAACCGAGGCGTCCGGATGCGTCGGGTGCGGCTGGAGGCAGTAGATGAGCATCTCGCCCTGCGGCCGGAAGCGCTTCTCGAAATGGATGACCGTCTTATCGCCGTCGAAGCGGACGGGGTACCGATACCAGTCGCGGATGTAGCGGCCCCAAAGCTTTAGCGGCTTGCTGACGAAGTAAAACGGCCAATCGTAGTCGTCCGATGTAATGTAGAACCGCCCGAACCACTGGCCCTCGAACGGCCGCTTCCAGCCGATGACCGTATCCTGTTCCAGGTAGCTGCGAAGCAGCGGCTCGGCGTGCCACACGCCCGGCCGCTCAATGCAGGAAAAGTAGAAGCTTTGTCCGGCGGTATCCAGCGTCAGCGCGTCGATGACCTTCGCGTCGATTGCCTTTCCTGGGCCGCCGGGTTTGAGGTCCAAGGCCGCCGATTGCCCTCCCGACGGCCAAATGCCGGTGATCATGCAACCTTCTCCCTCGACCATTCCCAATAGCAGGTTCAGCGCGGGGATGTGCAAGCGGTCCTTGTCGGGGAACATCTTGGGATCGTAAAGGAAATCGGTGCCGATCAGCGCGGGAACCATCGCGTAGCGAAGATTCATGCCGCGGAGAACCAGCTTGCGGGCCTTGCCGGGCTTGAATTCCAAGATGCCGCGGTCGTCGAGATAGACGGTGAATTCAGGCTCGCCGGCGGAGCAGACCTCGATGCCTTCGCGATTGCCGCTGCGAACGTTTTTGAGCGTCTCGAAACGCGCGACCGCCTCGAACGCGGCTTCCGCGCGGGGCGTCAGTCGATCGCCCTGCCGCGTGGCGATTACGATCCGGCCTTTTTCCGCGTTAAAGGCGGCTGTCAACGATGGCGACTTGAGGACCGTTTCCGCAGCCGTAGCCTCACGCGAGGCTGCGCAGGCCAAGCAGCTTATCGCAAGCAAGACAGTCGCCACTTTTCGCCAGTCAATTCGAGCCATGTTGGTTCCTCTGTTGAAGACTCTCAGTATAATCCCCTGCCGCGTCCAGTAAATACTGCCCGCGGGTGAAAACGACGCATTCCGGGCCGGGGGCATCGAAGCCCGAAGGACAGCAGGTCAGCTTGACCGAGCAAGTCAACTTGCCGATAATGGAATTGAAGGCACATTAAACATGACGCAACTGCTTCAACAAGCCTGGAGCGAGATTCAAAAGCTCCCCGAACCAGATCAGGATGCGATCGCCGCGATCATCCTCGATGAACTTGAGGACGAGCGCCGATGGGACGAGGCGTTTGCGAATTCTCAGGAGAAACTGGCGATTCTGGCGGAGCGAGTGCGCGGCGATATCCGCGCCGGCCACGTTCGGGACGTGGGGATTGACGAACTTTGAATTCCCGCATCACGGAAGAGTTCGTCGCGCTCTTTTCGGCTCTTCCCGACTCCGTAAAGGCGAAGGCGCGCAAGGCATATCGGTTGTGGCGGCTCGACCCCTCCCATCCGGGCCTGCATTTCAAGCGTGTGCATTCCCGCGAGCCGCTTTATTCCGCTTTATTCCGCGCGGGTAAGCAAGGGCTGGCGCGTCTTGGGCCTGCTCAGTGATCACACCGTTCACTGGTTTTGGGTCGGCAGCCATGCGGATTACGACAACCTGCTAAAACGGCTGTAGGACCGACGCGGCGTCTTCGCCCGTCATGAATCGTGTCGAAGAACATTGATATAAGATGTTGAGATTAATCCGCAAGATTGAGCTCGCCGACCGACCGTTTCACACCTCAGTCTCCGAGGATGGAAGACGGTTTGTCGCATGCACGAAGTCAGGGAAACTCTGGCTTTTCGACAACGATCTGCGACAGCTTTGCGAAATGAAGTGTCGGAACGACGTGATGTGGGTTCAGTTGAATGAGGATGGATCGGTATTGCTGATTGGGTACGAAGATCATATCGCCGCATATGCGACCGGCGACGGTTTCGCTCCAATATTCAAACTTGGTTCCCGGATGACCCACACCGACTGTTCTGTCTTCCGGAGCAACGAGCACGTGGTCTGCGTCGCTTCGTGGGATCGGGAGCCCAAATTGACTGCATGGGACCTGAGATCAACCGCAGTAGTCGACGAAATACGATTGCCCAACCGCGGCGGGGCGGGCTACATGCTCGTGTCTCACCCGGAGCGCGAAGCAATTGCTCTTATCGCGTACAGTGGGCAGAGCGAGGAATGGTTGTTCTGGGCCCATTACTCGCATGGCAAGCTGAGAGTCTTTGGCCAACCCGAGATTGAGGATGTATCGCTACCGTATTTTCACCCAACGGGCCGCGAGTTTGTCTCCTATCACGAACGTCTCGGCCTGTGCCGAATGCGATTTCCATCCGGCGAGCTCGTTGCGAGCATCCAGCCAGAGCAGGCATTCCCCGACAACCCGCAGGATAGTTTTGGCTACGAAGTGCATTTCTTTCGAGACGACCGATTCCTCGCATGGCAGTGCAATCTTGCGCTCTATGAGTTCGATCTCGCGACGTCACGACCCACCGCCGCTGTATTAACGGGAGTTGACGATTTGACATTCGGCAAAGATCGCTTCTTTTCGGAACGGAGTTGGCAACTGGCTGGTAACCGTTTGCTTACGTCAGATTGCCATCACGGTCAACGTTTTAAGCACAGAACGGATACGTTGCGGCTTTGGGACGCGTCCGAACTGTCGGGCCAAATCTCTTTGCCGAATGCATCCCGCCCGTATACGCAAGCTTTGCTCAGCTTACCGGGATCATAGTTGAAGAGGTCGAGGGTAGTCTGAGTTAAAGAAAGCGCCGGTCAAGGCCAGCGAGAAGTGGCGGATGAAAGGGCCGCGGACATAAAGAAGTCGCAAGACGGCAGCCAATACCTTGTGATCAGCGAATCGCGGCAGGGCCAGGCGGGGGTCCGAATACCACCGCGAACGGGTCTTCGACGAGTATGCCGACGAGTTCGCCCGTTGCTTCACAGAGGCATTGGCGCGACTTCGCAGCGCCGAGAAAAAGGCGTACTCCGTTGACGCTATTCGCGAGGGGGACAAAGCAACGGACGGGCGTTCACGCCCGTTACCGGCTTTAGCCGGTACTAGGCCCAAGCATTTATGCCGGGTCGTGCGCAGGCTGCAAACGCCTTCCCTCAGTATTCCGCTTCCCTGCTGTCATGTCAAGCCCGTTCACGGGCTTCCTTGTCCGTTGGCCGAAACCAGCCGTCACTGGCGCGAGCAGCGTAAACGCGGTTGACATCACCGATGAGGGAAAAGGAAACCGATCCCGTACCGCTCACCCGGCATAAATGCCGGGCCGACCAGCGGCTGAAGCCGGAAACGGGCGTGAACGCCCGTCGGCGAGAGCGCGGAACGAAACGCGCCGAAAACGTTCTGTCTTCCTTTAAACCTTTTTCGCATAACGACTTGCGTCCGGCGCGCGATGAATCCTCGCAGCGCCGGGAATAGTTCGCGGAGTTTCCGGCGATTATTTATGTTAGTATATGTTAACACATATAAACATAGATGCCTCGCACGGCCGCGGCCTCCGCCAGGATCGGGGCGCGGTCGCGGAAAGGCAGACCAGCAATACCCCACAAGACGTAATCCTGGGTCGTTCCTGGATCGAGTCTGCCCCGTCCTGGGGCATTCCTGGATCAGTCCTGGACGGCCGCTGGGTCCCATAACCGCATTATTTGCCGGGAAAATGAACGAAATCGCTCCCAAAGAAAAATCTGCCTGCGCCGCGACGACATCGAGCGATTGTGCCGCGAGGGATACCCCAGCCAAGGGACCGGCCGACTAATTCGCTCGGACCCACTTCTGAAATACCTCTGCCTTGAAGACCGATTTAGCCAGCAATTCGTAGCCGTTGGTCAGCGGATGACTGGCGTCGGCGTAGAGTTCGCTGGGCAGCTCGGGCGGCGTGACACACGGGCGCTCTTTTCCCGCAGCCATTGTACTGCGCCGTCGTGGATTGCTGTGTACCCCGCGCGGCCCTTGTCGGCAATCATGTGCTCGTTGAACGGGGCGACGATCACCAGCACGTCATTGCGGCGGCTTTGCAGGAGGGCGATCGTCCGCTGGAACGCGGCCCATTGCAGCGACGATTCCAGGCTTACCCACGCGAATGGCTGCTTGCGGGCGTCGCCGGACGTCCAGGGCCTGTGCCGCGGACTGCCCGGCCCGCGGTCGGCGTCGTCAGCTTCGCCCGACGGCACCTGCAGCGTGATCTGAGCCAGCGGATTCCTATAGGCGTTCGGGCGATTGTTCGCGTCTTCGGCCAGCGTCCAATCGGGGACGCTCTTCTGCTGGAAATAACAATCCTGCAAGTGGTTGACCCAGCCGAAGAAACTGACGTTTCGCTGGACGAGGTTGCCCAACCGCTCGTTCTGATCGGCCTGGTAGCTGGGGATGTCGGGAAAGTACTGCGGTACGAGCACGGCATGGTTGATGTTTTGGGCCTTCTTGCTCTGCATGTCGGCCTTGGGGCTGCTGAGCCAAAGCAAGTTCAAGACGACGATCACTTTGCGGTCGTGGAGGGCCGCGCCGTAGTTCCGCACCAGTCCTTCCATCGCCAAGGGAAAAAGCCCGTTAACCGCGGCGTTGACGAAGCGATCGGGCTGCCGGGCCTCGCGGCTGAGGAAGTGCGGCAGGGTGCCGTCGGCCTTCACGTATTCGCCCCAGACGACGGAGTCGCCCAGCACGATAATCGGCGCCCCTTCGGCGGTCTCTTGCAGCCGCCAGTCGTACAGCCAGTAGTCATCGCTTAGTTGGAAGGGAATGCGATAGTCGCGCGCCGTCTCGAAGCGTTCCACGTGTCGCCAGATACTGGGAGTCGCGACCGCAACGGTCGCCACGATCGCCAGCGTGGCGGCCCATTGTCGCAGGCCGAGCCGCATCTCGTTGGTGATGGGCAATTCCTCGCCAGGTTTAATCTCCGCGTCTGGCATCATAGTCGATTCCTTAAAACTGGAAATAGATGAATGCCCCGCCGCCGGACGAGCAGACGCCCAGGTACAGGAGCATGAAAACCGCCGTCGCCACGCGGAGCGGCGCGGCCTTCAAGTAGCCGTGCCACTTCGATTCGTACCAGAAGGCGTAGAGCCAGATAAGTGCCACCAGCAGCAGCATGAGCGCCGGAATCGGTGGACTCTGCAATGGCTCGCCCGACCGGGCCAGATGCCACGGCGCGGTGAATATCCGCCGCACGATGAGGTTCGCGTCGGCTAACGAGGCGGCGCGGAAGTAGATCCAGGCGAAACAGACGAAGAGGAACACGCCGAGCTGCTTGGCCAGCTTCGGCACGCGGTCGCGATAGAAGGCTGATCGCTCCAGCCCGCGGGTGAGCATCACTCCCAAACCGTGCAAGAGGCCCCAGATCAAAAACGTCCAGGAGGCCCCGTGCCAGACACCCGAAACGGCGAAGGTGATCAAGAGGTTGCGGTACAGCAGGAGCCGGCCGCGGCGATTGCCGCCCAGCGGAATGTAGACGTAATCGCGGAACCACGACGAGAGGCTGATGTGCCAGCGGGTCCAGAAGTCGCCGATGCCCGTGGCCAGGTAGGGATTGCGGAAGTTCAGAATCAGGTTGAAGCCCATCACCTTGGCGATGCCGCGGGCCATGTCGGTGTAGCCGCTGAAATCGCAATAGATCTGCCAGGCGAAGGCAAACGTTGCCAGCGCCAGCGCGGCGGCGTCGAAGTCCGCCGGACGGCCGTAGACCCGGTCAACGTAGTGCGCGAGGTAGTTCGCCAGCGCCAGTTTCTTGAACAGCCCGACCAGGAAGAGCGACGCCCCGTCGGTAAAGCTCCGCAGGCGAACCGGCGGGAACTCGCGGTACTGCGGAAGCAAGTGTTTCGCCCGTTCAATGGGGCCGGCCATCAACTGCGGATAGAAGCAGACAAACGTGGCGAACCGCAGGAAGTGGCGTTCCCGCGGCACGTTGCCCAGATAAAAATCGATCGTGTAGCTGAGCGACTGGAACGTGAAGAAGGAAATGCCCACCGGAAGCAGGTACTTGAATCCATAGGGCATCAGTGTGGCGGGCGGCGGAAGCTGCACCGTCAGATAACTGGTCGTTGCCAAGGCGTTGAATCTTTCCGTCAGGAACGCCGCCAAGGCATTGAAATTCTCGACCAGGAACCCGGCGTATTTGAAGAACAGCAACAAACAGAGGTTATTGAACAGGCTGATGAAGAGCCAAATCTTGCGGCTGCTGAACAAGGCGCCCAGGGCCATTAATGACACGAGGATGCTGAGGACGATCAGCGTCGGCCGCAAGGTCGACGGCCCGAAGATGGCCAGCGACAAGACACCCGCGGCTGCCGCGACCGATCCGAGAAAGGCGTATTTCAGCACGGCGTCGCGGAAGTCCAGCCGGGTCAGGCGGCCAATAACATCGACTTTCGTCCCTTCGCGTGCTCCTTCTCGCGGGCAGTGGTCCATGAGCGCGACGAGGAAGTAGTCCAGCAGCGTGGAGTAGAAGACCAGTGAGAGGTAATAAGGGTTCCACCATCCGTAAAAGAAATAGGATGCCAGCATCAGCCAGGCGATCCACCACTGCGTGCGGCGCAACAGGAAGAAGACCGGCAGGACGACGGCCAGAAAGAGGGCGAAAGGCCAGGTGTGGAAGAGCATCGGGAAGTTGCGTCAGCGCTCGGTAGGCAAGTCGGTTGTCAAGTGGTTTTGGAACCGCTGACAGGCGAAAGGTTCAGTTTGCGCCGACATTCCGCGCGGATTCGATCGGCGTTCCGCAGCGCAGCTTCCATTTGCCGTTTCGCGCTTCATACAGCACTTTTCCCTTTTCAATAACCTCTCGCAAAAACCAGTTGTCGTCTTTCAAGCCCCGCTCGACCTGCCAGGGAGTTCGCACAATTAAATCCAGGGAGAATGGCTGCTCAAATGCCAAAGTAATGCGGACGGACTCGTCGATCGCGTTCCGCGTCGGCATGATGACCAGCAGATCGACGTCGCTCTCTTCGTGCGGCGTGCCGTAGGCGTAGGAACCCAAAAGGATAATCCTCTCCGGTTGGAAGCGCTGAGCAATGCGGCGCACGAAGGCCCGGATCGCTGACAAGGGGATGTTCGGCGACGGATAGCGGTACGGCTGCACGTAGCGAGGAACGGCCTGTTTCTTTCCCATACCAGCATTCTACATCCAAATTGTGACCGGTGGCGACGGCGTATCACTTGCTATTCACCGCGGTCGCCCGCCGCACGCAGCGGAAGCCGATCGCGTCGCGGGCGAAGCAGGCGTCGGCGCTGCCGGGGCTTTCGCCGACGCGGTAGGCGCTGCGGCAGTCGTCGGCCCGCGAGTTCCACGCCCCGCCGCGGAGCACCCGCCGCGGACTATCATTCGGATCGACCTTCGGGCCGCGAGGATTGTCGGTTTGACCGTCCTTATAAAAGTCCTTGTCGTAGGCGTCGTTGCACCATTCGGCCACGTTGCCGTACATGTCGTAGAGACCCCAAGCGTTCGGTTTCTTCTGGCCGACAGGGTGCGTCTGCTTCTCGGCGTTGCCGGCGAACCAGGCGTAGTCGGAAAGCTGGCGGCTGTCGGCGCCGAAGCTGTAGTCGGTCGTCGAGCCGGCGCGGCAGGCGTATTCCCATTCGGCCTCGGTCGGCAGGCGGTAGCCATCGGCGGCGAAGTTGCAAACGAGGTTTTCGTCGTAGCACGGCCGCAGCCCTTCCTCCTGCGACCGCTTGTTGCAATACAAGGCGGCGTCGTCCCAGCGGACCATTTCGACGGGGCGGTCGGGACCCTTGAAGTGCGACCCGTTGATGGGATCGTAGCGGGCGTAGGCGGCCTGCGTCACCTCGTAGCGGTCCATGAGGAAGGCGTCGATCCGGACCTCGCGGACCGGGGCCTCGTCTTCCTTGCCACTGGAGCTGCCCATCGTGAGACGCCCGGCGGGAATCCGCACCATTTCAATGCCGCTTTTGGTCGTAATGATCTCCGGCGGCGCAGTATTCGTCGCCGCTCGATCCGCTTGTTGGCAGGAAACGCTCAAGAGTGGCAGCGCCGCCAGCAATACAAACGCGGCAATTGGCACTCTGTTCACTTGGCCACCGGAAACCAGTCCGGCTCCTTGTTTGATTTGCCGTCACTGGTGATCGCGACCCAACGGTCGGTCTTGGCGGCGTCGGCCACGCAGATGTTCCAGCCCTCGGCCTTGATGCCGACAACCTCCGGGGCCTTTCCCAAGGGGGCCTTCTTGGTCGGGCCGCGAGAAAAAGCCACGTAGCGGCTGTCGGGCAACCAGTCGATGTGATAGATGTGGATCGGGTTCGTGCTTGTTACCACGGGATGCGGGTTGACGACTTTCGGCCTGCCGTCGACGATTTTCAAGTCGGCCACGGCGAGCACCGTGTCGCCGGCCCCCCAGGCAATCTTCTTGCCGTCGGGGCTGACGTCCGGACGGCAGCCCGGAATCTCGAGATTGTATACGGCGTGGCCGCGGGCCTCGATGGCCAATATGCCGTGCCCATAGCCCATCCCCGCATGGACGGTGGAGATAAACCACTCGCCGTCGGGCATGCAGCAAACGTTGTACAGGTGGTACAGTTTCGAGTTGACGTGCTTCCGGGTTTTGCCGGTTGCCACTTCGTAGAGGAACATGCCCTTGGTGGCGAAGTCCCGGTACTCAAGCTCGTCGAGTTCGTCCTTGAGGTAGACGATGGTCTTGCCGTCGGCCGTCCAGCAGGCGTCGCGGCCGGCTTCGGCCACCAGTTTCCGGCCGCTTCCGTCCATGTTCATCACGTAAACATTGCGGCGTTTCGCCTTGCCTTCGCCCTCCTCGTGCTCAAAGGTGATTTTCTTGCCGTCGCGCGAGACGTGGGGATAGTTCTCGTTGGCGCCGGGTTTGGTGAGGACTACCGGGTCCGAACCGTCGGCGTTTCGCACGACTAACACCCAATGGTCATCGCGGTAGCTTTCGTGGACGATCTTGTAGGGGTAATGCTTCAACTCGTCCAACAGCGTCCGATCTTCGGGGACGGCGGCCCTTGCGACCGCGAGCTGCGTCAGCATCGACGTCAAGATCGCGCCAACGGCGAACCGGATTCGTATCATTGTAGTTCCTTTTTCTTATCTCCCGTACGTTCTCATAGTGGTCCCAATCCCGATCATCGCCGCCATCGCTGGGGAAATCAAGGGGCGAAGAAATCGAAGTCAATTCTGCGGCGTGCCCTTCAATACGATGTTCTGGCACGGGATCGGTATCTCGACTCCCTCGACGCGGAAGCACTTCAACGCTTCTTCCAGCAAGTCGAACTCCACCTGTTTGGCGACGCCCGCGTCCACGCACCACGCCTGGACGGTGAGTGTCATGTTCGACTCGCCCAGCGCGGTGAGCGGGCAGCCAACGACTTCCTGAACGTGCGGATGCGCCTTCGCCAATTGCATGAGGATGCCGCGCACTTTCTCAACGTCCGCACCGTGGCCGACGCGGAAGGGGACGGCCACCATAATCCGTCGGTCGACGGACGTCAGGTTCACCGTGACCTGGTTGGCCATCACAGAGTTTGGCACGACAACGCGGCGGTTGTCGCCAGTCCGCAGGATCGTATAGCCGAGCGTTATCACCTCGACCACGCCGGTCTCAAGGCCGGTCGGAGCATTGACCTGAACGCGGTCGCCGACCTGAAACGGACGGTAGAGCAGCAGCGTCATGCCGGCGATTAAATTGCTAAGCGTATTCTGCGCCGCCAGGCCGATGACAACCGACGCGACGCCCGCTCCCGCCAGCAAAGCCGTGCCAATGCCGCGAAGCTGCGGCACCCACTGAACGTAAAGGATCGCCGCGATGACATAGACCACCGCGCCCAACAGTTGCGCTACGAAGGGCGCCGCCGTGCGGTCAACGAGGCCGCGGTGGTCTCGCGCCAGCGCCTGGGTCACGGTGATTTTTACCAGCCGCGCCAAGCCCCATGCGACCGCTGCGAAGATGGCGGCATAGAAGATTGCCCCGAGGAGAGCACTGGGGCTGATAAGCTGCGCTTAGTAAAATCCCAGAATTCCCCCACCTGGAGTCCCTCCAAATCTGAAGTCGCCAAAGCCGATTGTAACGGTATGCCGGTCGAGGTGCCACTTTGAGATATGATCCCGACTTGGATTGCGTTGGATGACGAGACGACGGCAGGTTTTTTCTTGCAGGGCTCCGGGCCGCCCCGGTTGCCGCCTCACCGAGGGACGAGTGTATGCCCGTTTGGTTCCTTTTTCTTGTACCCACAAAACGCTTGCAGTTACTTCATCATAATGCTATAATGGCGGCTATCAGGCGGGACATGCGCCGTCCGCGTGCTGGGCAACTGCGGCGCTTTACTCTGCGCTTTTCCTGTAGGGAGGGATTGCCGTGTGTGCTATCGGGAATCAAGCCACCGCGATTGTCGGTCTTCGTGGCTTTGCAGCCCGTCCATTGATGCGGAGCTTCGGGTGGAATCTGGCACTGCCGGCAGTTTTATCGCTCGTCGCGGCGGCGTGGTCGTGCGTGGATTGTTCGACGAGCAATGCGCAGGCCCTTACCTGGGATCCTTCCGGCACGCTCACCGGAGGCAGCATGGGCGGCGGCGGCGTTTGGAATGATACGATCAGCCAATGGTACAACGGCGCGTCAGCTACGACCTGGAATCCCGGTACCGACGCCTGGTTCGCCGGCGGCGCGCCGGGAGGGACCGTCACTCTGGGCAATTCCAATGGTGAAATCGTCGGCAACATGGTATTCAACACCTCCGGCTACACTCTCAGCGGCAGCACTTTGACCATTTTCCCCAATTCGGGATCGCCAGGGACCGTCACCGCAAACCAAAACGTCACGATCAACTCCAGCATTGCCGACAACGGCGGAGGCGTGACGTTCACTGGCTCCCACGTAGTGACCCTGGGGGCCGCTTACGACACGGGATTGACCGGACCAATTACCGTGAGCAGCGGCACGCTGCTCGTTAACGGCACAAACCCTGGTCTGCCGGCGGGCCTCTACAACGCCAGCTCGATCAATATCAACGGCGGCGCGACCCTTGTGGCGAACACGAACAACGCGCTCTTCGGCTACCCGGCCCAAGGCCAGACGTACATCAATCCAGGAGCCCTGCTCACGAGTCCCTCCGGCATTAACACCCATCTCAACGCCGTGCAATTGGACGGCGGCACACTCTCAACCGGCGGACCGAATTACACGTACGGATCATGGCAATTGGACCGCGGCGTAACCACGCCCGGCAACGGCGACGACCGAACGTCGTACATCGTCGGCGGCAACCTTTGTCTGTCGGAGAGCACAGGCGGCGGGACGCAATTCAACGTCGGCAGCGGCGATACGCTCTACGTCGGCGCGCAGATTACCCTTTGCACTGGCCTCGCCAGTTCGACCCAGTTCAGCCTGATCAATGGAGGGGTAGGCACGCTGGTCCTCGCCGCGTCGAACAACTTCACCGCAAGCACCCAAACGAGCAACGGCACGCTGGTGCTGGCCAATACCGCGGCGCTCTCGGCCAGCCCGCTGGTCATAAACGGCGGTTACGTCGCCTTTAGCGGCATCACCCAAAACTTTCCCCTGGTGAGCCTCTCAGGCAACGGCGGCACGCTGGTGCTGGCCAACACCAACAACTCACCCGTCAACGTCAGCGTGGGCAGCTCGACAACCTATTCCGGTGCCTTGACGGGCAGCGGCTCGCTGACTGTCACCGGCGGCAACCTGACGTTGGGCGGCAACAACAACTACAACGCCACAATCCTCGCCGGGGGCGTCCTAACGCTCGGCGGTCCCTCCGCGGCCGGCACCGGCGCCATGACTTTCTCCGGCGGCACGCTGCAGTACACCAGCGCCGCCAATGGTATCGCCGATTTGTCGCCGCAATTCAGCACGGCGGCCAGTCAGAAGTACAACATCGACACGGGCGGCCTAAGTCTTACGTTCTCAGGCAGTCTGAAAAGCTCCGGCGGGATTCTTACGAAATTCGGCTTGGGCGAGCTGACCCTCTCGGGGAGCGGCAACGCCAGCGCCGCCACCACGGTGAACATCATCGGCGGCGTGCTTCAGTTCGCAAGCCCGGCCTCCGTCCCCGACAAGTTCGCCACGATCAGCATCTCAAGCGCCGGCGCTGGTGGCCAGTTCCGGAAGCGCCAACACGGTCAACGGTTGGCTAAACACCGGCCTGATCCAAGCGGCTTCGAGCGGCGCTGATTGCGCTCACGGCCAGCAGCGCGGACGCCGCGATCGACTTCACCACGAAGCACAACTACAACAACCTTTCCTTGGGGGCCGTGGGGACGGTCACCTACGGCGGAAGCATTAATCCGGCCGGCGGCGGCTACAATCTAGGCGGCGGCGGCGGCACGCTTTGGCTGACAACCCAGTTGACCGGCGCCAACGGGCTTACGGTCGGCAATGGCGGCGGCGGCGTCGTGGTCCTCGCCAACTCAAGCGACAACTGGGGGGGCACGACAACCATCGTGTCGGGCGGCACCCTGCAGATGGGCGACGGCATGAACAATCTCGTCAGTCCCACCGGGGCGATTACGGACAACGGGACCTTGGTCCTGCCGAATGCGCCGTCCCGCCCGCAGACCTTCTCCGCGGGAATCAGCGGCAGCGGCTCGGTGTACGCCTTCGGCTCGTCCGTGCTGACGCTTAACGGCGCCAACAGCGCCGGCGCCTTCTACGCCAACGGCGGGACCGTCAACATTAACGGTTCCTTCAGCACCGTCGGCAACACCGTCTTCGGCAGCAGCCTCAGCGGCGCCCCTCGGCGCCCGCGGTGGTGAACTGGAACGCCACCGGCGGCATTTCTGGCGGCAGCTTCTTCGGCGTCGCGGACATGGGGCAGACGGCCACATTTAACATGCTCGGCGGCAGCCTCTCCGTGGCCAACGTCGCCACCTTCATCGGCAACGGCGGCGGCGGCGCCCTACCCTCAACCGGCGTCTTCAACATGACCGCCGGCACGGTCGCCGTCGACGCTTCCAACGCCGTCTATATCGGCAGCATCAACAACGCCAACGGCAACGGGACGGGAACGCTGAACGTCAGCGGCGGCTACATGCTCATCAATTCCACAACCAACGCCACCCTCGGCGGCAACGGTTCGGTCACCATGGCCCTGGCATCCAACGACGTCGCTACGATCAACGTCACGGGCGGCACGCTGGCGACCGGCCGCAGCTTCTATGCCGGCACCGCCACCGGCGGCGGCACGGCCACGCTGAATCTCAACGGCGGCGTGTTGCAGTTCCCCGCGGGCGCCAGCAACAACGGCAACTGGTTCCAAGGCGGCGTGAACGTCGTGGCCGGCTCGAAGGGGGCCGTGATCGACACTGAGGGCAGCACCACCGTCACGATCGAGAACGGGTCGGCCGCCGCCGAGACAATCAGCGGCCCCGGCTCGCTGACCAAAGTGGGCCCGGGCGCACTGGAAATCTTCGGCACAAACAACTACACGGGCGGAACCGTCATCAACAACGGGCTCCTCTTTGCGCAAACGGAGCTTGCCCTCGGCCCCGTGCCCGCAAACTTCCAGTACAACAACATCACGCTCAACGGCGGCGAGTTGCGCGACGCCAGCAACGGCGGGAGCCTCTACCTATCGGCCAATCGCGGAATTCTGCTGGGCTCCGCGGGCGGCGTTCTCCGCGCCGGCTGGTCGAACACCACGACCGTCGCCGGCGTCATCAACGGCGGGGGCCTGACGATCGCCGATGACGGGCAAGGCTTTTCCCCTAACAGCAACGTCTACCTGGCCAACACCGCCAACACGTACACCGGATCAACGACCATCGGCGGCGGGTCCCTGCCCGGCACTTACAATTACGAAGGAATCTCCACGCTTACCGTGGCGTACCTGCCTAACGGCGGGCAAAACAGTCCCATCGGGGCCTCGTCCAATGCCGCCTCGAACCTCGTTTTCAACTCCTACAACAACCCCACCTACACCGGGACGGGCGCGCTGAACTACGCCGGCACGGGCGACAGCACGGACCGTTTGTTTACCATAGCCAGCGGAGTGGTGTCCCAGATCAACAATTACGGCACGGGTCCGTTGAACTTCACTAATCCCGGCGCGATCGTGGTAACCAACACGCTCGCCTCTACACTGGCCCTGGGCGGCACCTACGCCGGTCCCACCGCCAACACCTTCGCCCCGGCGGTCACGGACAATGGCGCCTTGCCCACCACAGTGGCCGTTAACGGGTCGCTCTGGACCTTAACCGGCGGCAGCAAGAACAGCTTTACGGGCGGCGCGGTGCTTAACGGCGGCACGCTGAACGTCACCGGCAACGGCCAACTGCAAAACAACACTGTCGTCGCCAACGGCGGTAGCCTGACTTTCGCCGCCGGGGTGACCTCGCCCATACTGGGCGGCCTGGCCGGCAACGGCGGCCCCATCGCCCTGCAGGACGCCAACTCCAACCCCGTCACGTTGAACGTCGGCGCCAACAACAAGAATACGGCTTTCGCCGGCAGCCTCTCCGGTCCCGGCGGCCTCTCGAAGACGGGCATTGGCATGTTGCAAATCAACGGAAGTCAGGTCTACGCCGGCGCCACTGTGGTCAACGGCGGCACGCTACAGATCGCGCCGGCGGCACTCAGCGGCTTCGGCGGCAACGGCACGGGTTGGACGCTTAAGGAGACCGGCAATCCCGCCGTCGGCGTGAGCAACAACGTCCTCACGCTGACGCAGAGCAACGTAGGCAGCACGGCCACGGCCTTGTGGTATAACGCTCCGGTTTCGGTGACCGGGCCGTGGACTGCCGCCTTCACCTACAACAACTCCGGCGGCAGCGGGGCCGACGGCACTTGCTTTGTGGTTCAGAACGCCGGGCTGACCGCCTTGGGCGCCGGCGGCGGCGACCAGGGCTTCTCAGGCATTTCGCCGTCCTTTGGCATGAGCCTGAGGATCTACACCTCCAGCGACATTGGTTTTTACACAAGCCCCGCGTCGGGCACGAACATCGACAACGGCGACACGACACCGCTTGGCTCCGTCAATCTTCGCGCCGCCAACTCGCCCGTCAATTTCACCCTGTCATACAACGGCAACGGGACGCTGCTGGTGTCCGCCAGCCAAGGCGCAAATGTATTTACCACGACGACCAGCGTCAACACGGCCAGCGCATTGGGCAACCCGGCGGGCGGCCTGGCCT
This sequence comes from uncultured Planctomycetia bacterium, assembly GCA_963780045.1. GTDB lineage: Bacteria > Planctomycetota > Planctomycetia > Pirellulales > Thermoguttaceae > JANXQG01. The sequence continues at coordinate 2,832,627 of CAVZZZ010000001.1, forward strand.
ACATCGGCTTCACCGGCGCTGACGGCGGCACCGACTCCACGCAACTGATCTCTAATTTTACTATGACGGTATCGCCGGGCGCGGACGTGAATCTGCTCCCCGCAAACACGCCGCTGAGGGTAAACGCTGGCAGTACGTTCGACCTTTACGGCGGCACTCAGGCCGTCGGGTCCTTGGCGGGCGCGGCGCGGTCACCAGCAGCTACAGCGGCGGCACCGCCCTGTTGACGGCTGGCAATGACGGCACGAACCAGACTTTCTCCGGAACGATCAGTGGTCCGCTGGCCCTGGCGAAAGTCGGCGCCGGGACGCTAACGCTTGGCGGCAACAACGGTTACACCGCCGGCACGTCGATCGACGGCGGCGCTGTTGTCGCCACGCAGCGCACCGGTTTGGGCAGCGGCCCGGTAGACCTCGGCAGCGGCACCTTGGATGCCAGCGCCAACGGTTTAGCGATCGGCTCGTTGACCGTTTCTGACAGCGGCCCCAGCACGCTGAACGTTTCGCTGGCCCATCCGCTGGCAATCGGCGGCGCCGTCAATCTTATTAGCGGCGGCACCTTGAATGTCAGCGGCATCCACTACGTGAACCCGCAATTGGTGATGTCCTACAGCGGCACGGAATCGGGCACGTTCGACAGCGCATTGTACAACGGCAGCGCCGCCGGCTTGTCGTACAGCGGCGGTTCGATCGACCTCGTGTCGGGCACGACCGTCTTTAGCGGTTCTGGCCAGTGGATCGGCACTAGCAGCTCGTGGAACAGCTCAAACAACTGGACCGACGGCTACGGCCACAACGGCGTGCCGGGCGACGGCTCGCGGCCGGCCGGCACCGACGTGGCGAGCTTCAGCGGATCGAGCGCGGTCACTACGATCAACCTCAGCCCGACCAATCCCACCCTGTCCGCCGTCAGCTTCAGCAAGTCGAACTACACGCTCTCAAGCGGCAGCCTCACTTTGTACAGCGGCTCCGCGCCGGCGACGATTGCGGTGCTTAGCGGCACGTCGACGTTCAACTCGACGGCGACGCTCAGCATGGCCAGCAGCACGACAGTCGATCCTTCGGCCGGCGCGCAGTTGACGATCAATGGCTCGATCGCCGGCAGCAATCCGCTTACGCTGGATGGTCCCGGCACGCTCGTATTGGCGGGCAGCAGCCGGTTTAGCGGCGGCCTGGTCGTGGAGAACGGCACGCTGATCGCCACCAACAACGAGGCCTTGGCGGACGGAGTCAGCCTCGTCGTCGGCAACGATTCGTCGGCCTTCGGCGGCGTAATCGCGGCGGATGCGGCCAGCCAGGCAGGTTCACCCGCAAGTGCGCCGGTGCCCGAACCGGGAACGCTGCCGCTGGTGGCTGCCGGGGCACTGGCCGCGGCGCTTTCTGCTTGGCGCGGGAGGAGGCGGTAGGAGTTTCGGTTTTTCACATTATGCTCACAAAACGCTTTTCTGGTATAATGCGGGAGGGACAGGTACAGTCTGGGTGGCTGGGAAGAATCTGTTCGTCCAATGCTTATGCTATTACGAGGGGTTTCCATGTCTAGGTACAATGCTTTTCGTGGCGCTGCGGCTCAAGCGAGCACCTATCGCGGACTTTCAAAGTCGTTGCGGCCTATTCGCGGTTTCAGCCGGCTCACGCGGTTGATCCATGCTTTGGCCTTTGCGGCGCTCGTCGCGGCGTTGACACCCGGCGCGCGTGCCGTCGCGGCTACCTACGTATGGAACGGCTCCAGTGGAACGGCATGGAGCGCGGGAGCTGATTGGTGGGGCGGCGCGGTTCCCCCTGCCGGCTCGGTCGCGATGTTCACAAGCGCGTCGTACACAAACAAGCCGTTCACCGGCACGACACCCGAGTCGGTTGGCGCCATCTGGGACATCGGCACTGCCGCGCTGTCGATCGGCGGGTCGGCTGCGGGCGCATTGACCCTCACCGGCACGACCGCCGGTTTTCCGAACACGGGCATCGAATTGGACGGCGGCGCCGGTGCGCTGACCATCAGTGGGTCGCTCATCCTGGGCACCGCTAGCGGCGGGACGCAACAGTGGATCAATAATTCCGCCAACGCGCTGACGATCAGCAGCAGCATCTCCGGCGGCGCTGGGAGCACGCTGGTCAAGGGCGGATCGGGCCTCATTACGCTCAGCAACACCAGCAGCTATACGGCAAGCATCATCGTTTCCAGCGGCACCCTGCAAGCGAACAACAACAGCAACACCACGAGCGGCACCGGGTCGGGCGGCACGTCGCTAGGCAATATTACAACCGCCACGCGCACGATCACCGTCAACAACGGCGGCGTCTTGCAGTTTATTAATTCCAATGTTACGGGCTCGGGCGGCAGTCCCGTGGCGACGCCCTTCGTGATTAACTCCGGCGGCCTTCTTACCGCCAGCGGCAGCGTCAACAATAATTTGGGACCGGTCACGCTCTCCGGCGGTACGCTCTCCGGCGGCGCCGGCGGTGCCTCTGGCAAGTACTTGACCTGGCAGCTCTCGGGCGGCTCGGTCGTGGTCAACACGGCCCCGTCGGTGATTACGGACTACGCCCCGGTCACGGGCAGCGGAGCGTACGAGCCCGGTTACAACATGGCGGCGACGACCACCTTCAACGTAGGTCTGACGGGGACCGCGGGCACCGTAAGCGCCAACCCCGATCTCACGGTCTCCGCGTTGCTAGGGGATCAGTGGGGCAACGTTCAAGGCACCGGGGCGCTTCCGCTTCCTCGCTGGTCAAGACGGGCGCGGGGACGATGTTGCTCGCCACTACCGACAGCTATTCGGGCACGACCACCGTCAACGCCGGAACGCTCCTGTTGGGCAACGCCGCGGCCCTCGGCCAGAGCCCGCTTGTCATCAGCGCCGGCACGGTGAGCTTTGCCGGCATCAATGGTGTGTCGATCGTGAGCCTCGCGGGAAACAATGCCGGCGTGCTGCTGCTGACCAACACCAATGGCACCAGCGCCAACCTTACCGTGGCCAATACCGGGGCCACCGTCTCCACGGCCTACAACGGGACCTTGACGGGCAGCGGCGGCTCGCTGACGATGAATGGGCCCGGCACCTTGGCGTTGGGCGGCAGCAACAACTACACCGGTACCACGACGCTTGGCGGCGGCGTGCTCGTGCTGAACAACTCCGCCGCGCTGGCGGGCGGCGGCCCGATCAACTTCGCCGGCGGCACGCTCCAATATTCCGCGAACAACGCCATTGACTATTCGCCCCGGTTCCTCGCCACGAACAACCAGAACGTCAGCATTAACACCGGCGGCCAGAATGTGACTTTCGCCGCCAACCTGACCAGCAGTGGCGGAACCCTCACGAAGCTGGGCTCGGGGCAGTTGACCCTCTCGGGGAACAACACCTACACCGGCGGCACCTACATCAACGGTGGCGTGCTCCAATTCGGCAACGCTAACGCGGTTCCCAACCCCGGCAACCCTTACGGACAAATCTACATCAACAGCGGCGGCGGACTGTCGGCGATATCGGGCGATGCCACAGACGTCAACGATTGGCTGAACGCCGGCGATATCGCGGTCCCTTCGACCGGCGCGATTGCGCTGACCACCGCGAGTACGGACACGAATGTCGACTTCACGCAGGGGCCGCCGGGCGGCTACCCCACCCTGGCCTTGGGGGCCGTGGGAACGGTGACTTACAACGGAACTATTATTCCCAACTCCCAGGCCGGCGGCTACTACCTCGGCAGCGTCGGCACGCTCTGGTTGGCTTCCTCCCTGAGCGACGCGGGCGGCCCGACTCCCCTGACGATCGTCAACGGGGGCACAGTTGTCTTCACCAATTCCGCGGACAACTGGAGCGGTCTAACGAACATCCAGTCCGGCGCGAGCCTGCAGTTGGGCGACGGCTCGCTCAACATCGTCACGCCCCTCGGCGGCATTTCCAACAGTGGCACATTGACATTCAAGAACGGCGTGCCGCAGACCTACGGCGCCGGAATCGCCAGCAGCAGCGCGAGCAGTTTGTTCGCCTACGGGACGTCGGTGCTGGAGATTGACGGCACCAATAACGTCGGCATTTTCACCGCGAGCGGCGGGACGGTGAACATCGGCAACCAAAGCGTCTTTAACAACACCGTCTTCAATACCCAGGGCAAGACCATCATCGGCCAGAACGCGCACGGGGCGGCCGTGGTGAACTGGAACGCCACCGGCACCATCAACCCCTTGGCCGGCGGGGGCTTCTTCGGCATCGCCGACGCGAACTCGCAAGCCACGCCCATCACGGCCACGTTCAACATGAACGGCGGCAGTCTCGCGGTGACCAACGCCACGGTTTTCATCGGCAACGGCGACGGACCGACCGGCCCTTCCAACGGCACCTTCAACATGAACGGCGGGGTGGTCACGGTCGACTTCACAAACCCCTTTTGGATAAGCAGCCTCGGCACCGCGAACACCAACGGGACCGGCACGCTGAACATTAGCGGCGGGTCGATGTACATCGCCCAAGGCGGAGGCGCCGATACGATCGGCACTACCTATGCAATTTCGTTGGCCGGGGCCGCCAACACCATCGCCACGATCAACCTCACCGGCGGCACGCTCGCGACCGCCCGTGGCTTCTTGGCAGGCAGTGGCTCGGCCACCGTCAACCTCAATGGCGGCGTGCTCGAATGTGCTGTCAACTCTTCGGGGGACTGGTTTGAAGGCACGAAGATCGTTGCCGGCACGAACGGGGCCTTCATCAGCGTTGACGCGCCCGTAGGGCTCGCCGGCGTGGCCAAAATCCTTGCCAACAACCCCATCAGCGGCGCCGGCTCTTTGACCAAGCTCGGGGCCGGTGCGTTGTATTTGTACGGATCGAACACCTACACGGGCGGGACCGTCATCAACAACGGACAGCTTTCGGTGGGATTGGACACGAGTCTGGGCCCGGCGCCGCTCAGCTTCTCGGCGAGCAACGTCATTCTCAACGGCGGCGAGTTGGTGAACAATGCCATCAGCGGAAACAATATCTCCTTCTCGGCCAATCGTGGCATCTTTCTGGGTCCCAACGGCGGGTATCTCCGCTCCGGCTACACCAACACCACGACCTTCAATACCGTGATCAGCGGCGGCGGGACCCTGGGCATCGCCAACGATGGCCAAGGCTATTCGCCCCCCGGCAACGTTTACTTGGCTAACCCGGCCAACACCTACACCGGCGGCACGGTCGTCGGCACTCCCCAGATAGGCAATGGCTGGGATTTCGGCGCTATTGCCACGCTCAACGTGCAGCACCTGGCAAACGGCGGCCAAAACAGCAGCATCGGAACATCCTCCAGCGCCGCCGCGAACCTCGTCTTCAACTCCGGCAGCGGCGGGACGGCCACAATGAACTACGTCGGCACGGGCGACAGCACCGACCGCCTGTTCACCATCGCCAGCGGAAACGCCGCGATCAACTCTTCAGGCACGGGGCCGCTGAACTTCACCAATCCGGGCGCGATTGCATTCAGCAACGTGAATGCCTCCACGCTGACCTTGGGCGGCACCTATGCCGGCCCCACAGCCAACACCTTTGCCCCGGCCATCACAAACAACGGCCTTCTGCCCACGACCCTGGCCGTCAATGGCTCCCTCTGGACCTTGACCGGCGGCAGCAACAATACCTTCACGGGCAGCGTGGGGCTCAATAGCGGCACGCTGAACGTCACCAGCAACAGCCAACTACAAAACAACACCGTTACCGTCTACAACGGCAACCTGGCCTTCGCGGCGGGAGTGACGTCGCCCGTGCTGGGCGGCCTGGCCGGCAACGGCGGCGGCATCGTTTTGCAGGACGCCAACTCCAGCGCCGTGACATTGACCGTGGGCGGCAACAACAGCACCACGGCCTTTGCCGGCAACCTTTCCGGCCCGGGCGGCCTCTTCAAGACCGGCAACGGAATGCTCACGATTTCCAACAGCCAGAGTTACACCGGCGCCACCGTGGTCAACAGCGGCACGTTGCAGATCTCCACTCCCACGGCCCTCAGCGGCTTCGGCGGCAACGGCTCGGGCTGGACGTTCAACCGCGTCGGGGGCAATGCCAGCCTCGTCGGCGTGAGCGGCAATCAGCTCACGCTTTCGAATACGGCGGCGAGCAACACGTCCACGAGCCTGTGGTACGACACGCCGTTGCCGATGGCCGGCACACCTTGGACTGCCACCTACACCTATCTCGACGCCGGCGGCGCCGGGGCCGACGGCACGGTCTTCGCTTTGCAGAGCTCGCCGGCCGGGGTCCTTGCCTTGGGCAACACCACCGGTGGCGGCTTCGAGGGCTTTGCCGGCATCGCCCCCTCCGCCGGCATGGCCATGAGGATCTTCACCTCCAGCGACATCGGCTTCGTCACCAGTCCCGGCTCGGCCACGAATATCGACAACTCGGCCACAACGCCCCTGGGTAGCGTCAATCTGCGGACCGCAACTCCGGTGAATTTTACGGTGACTTACGACGGCATCGGAAATCTGAGCGTGAGCGCTACGCAAGGCGCGAACGTGTACGCCGGCACGACTATCCCCCTCAACCTGCTGACGGTCGTTACCGGCAGCGGCGGTTTTGCCTACCTTGGCTTCACCGGCGCCGACGGCGGAACCACCTCCACGCAAATAATCTCCAATTTCAATTTGACGATGTCCTCGGGACCGGGTGTCAACGTGCTGCCCGTGAACACGCCGCTGACCGTCAACGCCAGCGGCACGTTCGATTTGGACGGCGGCACGCAGGCCATCGGCTCCTTGTCGGGCGCGGGCGTGGTCACCAACAGCTACACCAACAGCAATTACCCCGGCGGCGCGGTGCTGACATTAGGCAACGACGGTACGAACCAGACTTTTTCCGGCACGATGACCGGCCCGCTGGCCCTGACGAAGGTTGGCACTGGAGTGCAGACGTTCTCCGGCGTGAACTCTTATACCGGCGCCACGACGATCAACGGCGGTGCGCTGATGTACGCCTCAACCGGCGCGCTGCCCTCCAGCGGAGCGATCAACGTCAACTACGGCGGCGGACTGGTTGCCCAGGGGGCCTATCCAGACGTCAAATCATGGCTCACCGCCAGCCCCACCGCAATCAGTCTCTCCTCGTCGGGCGCAATCCTGTTGACGCCTAGCAGCACCGATGCCGACGTGAACTTCCAGACCCCCGGCTATAACACCCTGTCCTTGGCGCCCTCGGGGCCGTGACCTACCAGGGAACCATCGAACCCGGCACGAACGGCTACAATTTTGGCGGCGGCGGCGGAACGCTTACCCTGGCCAACGCGGTCGCGGACTTCAACAGCACTTCCACGAACGTCACGATCAACGGGCCGGGCACGGTGGTCTTCGACCCGCCGCCCGCCTACACTGGCAACACGACCATTTCGCCCAGCGGCGTATTGGACCTGGGCGGCTACACCTTAACGACGACGGCCACGCTCACCATCAACGGCGGCACGCTGCAAGATGGAACGGTGATCAGCAATTCTGCCGATTACTATATTCAGTCGGGCGCGGTCTCGGTCAGTCTGGGTGGCCCCGTGAACCTGTGGAAGATCACCGCGGGATCGGCGAGCCTTACCGGTGCGAACAGCTATTCCGGCACTACGAACATCAACGGCGGTATTTTGAATCTCGGCAGCACGGGCGCGATCCCGGCCAGCGGCCCTGTTAGCTTCGGCGGCGGCACGCTACAGTTCTCCGCGGTCAACGCCAAAGACTACTCCAGCCAGATCGTCAGCAGCTCGGCCGCGATCTCGATTGACCCCAACGGTCAAAGCGTGACGTTCGCCAGCCCCCTGGCTGCCTCCAATGCGGCCGGTTTGACCCTGAACGGCACGGGCGGCACGCTCGCCTTGTCGGCAGGAGAGCTGTACGGCGGGACGACCACCGTCAACGGCAGCTTCCTGACCCTGACCGGCAACAACATTTTGCCCGCTGCGGGCAACATCGTCGTCACCGGTGGAACGTTGGACCTGGGCGGCAACGGGCAGACAACCAGCGGAACGGTCAGCTTCCAAGGCGGACTGACCCAGAACGGCACGATTACCGAAAACACGGTTGCCTTCGACGGCCAGACCGGCACGGTCACGGCCAGTCTTGCTGGCAGTGCCGGCCTCAACAAGACCACGACCGGCGTTTTGCACCTCGACGGCGCCAGCAGCTACAGCGGCACGACCGCCTTGACTGCCGGCGCATTGAATTTGGGGAACAACTCCAGCTTGGGTTCGAGCACGCTTGCCATCAGCGGCGGCACACTGGCAGCGGACTCGACGCTCAGCGGAGTGTCTAACCCCGTCGCCGTTCTCGGCAGTGCCACCCTCGGCGGCTCGAACAGCTACACGCTCAGCGGCAATCTGACGAATACCAGTACCGCCAGTCCCACGTTGACCATTAACAACACGAACTCGGTGGTCACGATCGGCGGCAACATCTACCTGTCGGCATCCCAGGGAACCGCCCATGGTCTGGCCTTCAATAGCGGTGTCGCCAACACTGCGTTGGTGCTCAGCGGCAATATTGCCGACTCGGCCGCCGGGACCACGAGCGGAACCCCCGGAACGTCTCTCACCATTCAGCCCAACCAGGCCGGCGATACCGTGTTGATTTCCGGCGTCAACACGTATACGGGCTCGACCAGCCTGGGCGGCGCCAACCAGGGCCTCATTACGATCACGAACTCTTCCGCCTTCGGCTCGAGCACTGTCGTTCTCAACGAAACGAAGATCGCAACCTCAACGAACCTGGTTCTCAACAACAACTTCGGGACCCAAGGTCCCGACCCCAACATCTTTACCGGTTCGAACAATTTGACGATCAACGGCTCGTTCACGAACATTGCCAACGCCCTAAGTTCGTCCTGGTCGAATAACGGGACCGGCCTGCTGACCCTGGCCGGCAATATGAACCTGATGGCCACGAACACCTTGACGTTCGGCGGATCCGGGGAAACCATCCTCAGCGGTTCAATCGCCAACTTCAATGCCACTACCGGAACCGTGGCCATGCTCGCCTTCAACGGCGCCGGCGGCGGTATTTTGTACATTACGGGCACGAACAACAGTTATACCGGAACCGACCGACATCAGCGCCGGCACGGTCAACGTGGCCAGCTTGTCCAATTACAGCCAAAACGGCAGTTTGGGCAACCGCTCCTTGGCGTCTGAGACCAACGCGGGCGACACGATCGGCATCCATATCGGCTTGGGCACGGCCGGCGCGACGCTGCAATACACCGGCTCGACGGCCCAAAGCACGAACCGGCAGATCCGCCTCAGCGCGGCGAACAATACGATCGACGCCTCCGGCAGCCCGCCCTCGGCCACGATGAGTTTTACCTACGCCGGGGCAAACACTAATCTATTCGATACCGCAGGGACTCGCAGTTTGACCCTCGCCGGCTCGAACACGGGCCTCAACCTCTTTGCCATCAATATCACGAACCAGGGCGCCAACGCCACTTCGTTAATCAAGAACGGCGTCGGCACTTGGGTTGTGTCCAACAGCGGCAACAGTTTTTCCGGCGGCACGACGATCAACGCCGGCATGCTCATCGCCCAGGCCCCCGCCGCGCTCGGCATTGCCAACAGCGGCGCACTGACCATGAACGGCGGAACCTTGGACATTCAAACGGATTCGCCGATCAACTCCATGCCCACGATCGTCAACGGCAACGCCACGATCCAATCGGACCGCTTTACCCCCGCTGCCGCCGGCATCACGCAAACCCTCGGCAGCTTGAGCATTGGGGGCAACACTCTGTCTGTCGCCGCAGGCAGCAATGTCAGCGGCGGCGCGCCGGCCGTGGCCTTCAGCGGGGCAACGACGTTGACGGGCAATGCCACGTTCAACCTGGAGCCTAGCGCGGGCGGCGGCACTGCCACATTGTACCTTGGCTCGATAATAGACAGCGGCAGCGGCTATTCGCTCACCGCTACCGGCACGGGGACCGTGGTGTTGAGCGGCACAGGCACATACACCGGCGGGACGTTCGTCGAAGGCAACAGCACATTGATCGCGACGAGCCCCGCGGCGATTGACGGCAACGACCTTGGGACGACGGGCCTTTTCGTCGGCGACGACCTGTCCGCGTTTGGCGGCGTCGTAGCCGCGGCTGCATCGCCGCCGCCCGGAATTGCCGCCTCGCCCGCCGCTACGGCTGCCGTTCCGGAGCCAGGAACCCTCACCCTATTGGCCATTGCCGCCGGTTGCGGCATCGGACTCTGGCGGCGACGTTTCCGAGGTTGACGTTGGCGCGGGTGTCGGATTGCTGCCGTCGCTGCCTCCCAAGCTAATGCAGCGCGTCGAGTTCGATATTGGGAAGGATCGAATAAAGCCAGCTTCCCGGTTGGTTGCCGCCGAAACCGAGGGTCGGGTTGCCGACCCAAAGGTATCCCCATCCACCCGAATGAATTGATTATAACTCGTCAGCCAACGAGTTCTGATTCGATTTTTTCCAACGTCTTGCCCTTGGTTTCGGGGAGGCGAAGGAAAATGAACACAAAACCCGCGGCGCAGATGGCGGCGTAGAGCCAGAAGGTGCGCGCTGCGCCAAGGCGGTCGATCAGCAAGGGAAAGGTATAAGTCAGGATGAAACAAGCGATCCATAGCGCGGAGACCGCGACGGCCATCGCGGCGCCGCGGATCCGATTTGGGAAGATTTCCGAGATCACGACCCAAGTAACGGGCGCCAGCGACATGCTGTAGCAGCAGATGACCGACAGTACCAGCACGAGCATCGGCCAGCCCGTCAGACCCAGGGCGTAGCCGCCGCCAATCGCCGTGTAGAGGACGGCCAGACCTGCCGACCCGAGAAGCATGAGCGGCCGTCGGCCGCCGCGATCGACCACGCCGAGCGCGACGAAGGTGAAAATCAGGTTTACAACGCCCGTCAAGGCAATGTTCGCCAGCACGTCGGAGATATCGTAGCCGGCGGCCTTGAAAACCTCTTCTGCGTAATTGAAAAGGACGTTGGCGGCGGACCATTGTTGCAGCACGGCAAGAACGACCCCCAAGAGCATTACGCGGCCCATGCGGGCTTCGACTGACGCGCGGTAGTCGACTTTCCGAGTTTCATGGACGAGCGTCGCCTCAATATCGCGGCAGGCGATGTCGGCGTAACGCGGGCCGCCGATGCGCTCCAAAATGCTTCGTGCGCGGTCCTGCCGCCGATTCTTGACCAGCCATCGCGGACTTTCGGGAACGAAGAACATTCCAAGAAAGAACAGCAGCGAAGGCAGCGCCGTCGTGGCAAACATCCAGCGCCAGCAGTATTGCCCGTACCAGGAGTCGCGAATCGTTTCGGCGGTGGCGGCGGGCGGCAGGCCGTGCCCCAGCCGCCAATTGACGATCTGCGCAAGCAGGATTCCGATAACGATGGTCAGTTGGTTGATCGAGACGAGGCGGCCTCGCATTGCGGCGGGCGAGATCTCCGAAATGTACATGGGCGACAAGTTGGATGCCAGCCCGATGGCGACGCCGCCGAGTATCCGCCAAGCAATAAACACATTGAAATCGCTCGCCAGCGCGTTTCCGAGAGAGGTTACGACGAACAGCACCGCGGAAAGCGAGAGGAGCCATTTTCGGCCGAAGCGATCGCTCAAGGCCCCCGCGATCATTGCTCCCAACAGGCAACCCAACAGTGCGCAGCTATTGACCCAGCCTCTTACGGCTTCATCGTGAATGCAGAAATAAGGCTCGAAAAACGGTTTCGCCCCGCCGATCACCACCCAGTCGTAGCCGAAGAGCAACCCGCCTAGCGCGGCGACGAGCGAAATGCTCCAGATGTAGCCGAGGCGGAAGTTTGCGTCGGCTTGCGAAGTGGATTCGACAGGCGGAGGAGTACGCATGTTTCCGTCTACAACAAGTCGGCCGCCAGGGCGTGGCTGGGATTGCGCTGGAGCACTTCTCTCAGCAGCCGCCGGGCCTTGGTCTTCTCGCCCAGCCCGAGCCGGGCCTGTGCCTGAAGGAACAGGGCCTCGGTTTTCTGCCGCTCGGCAAGGTCGTCGTCAAACAGCAGCATCGTCGGCAGCGAAGTGGCAAAGTAGTCGATCTTGGCCGGCGCTTTTTCCAGTTTCCGCGCGTAGGCCAGCAGCTTCTTCAAGAGGGCATCGGCCTTCGCCTTTCGGCCGAGTCGCTGCCAGGCAAGGGCCGATTCGTAGGTTTTTTCGGAGAACCGCCGCGTGCGCATCTCTTGAAAGTCGCCCTTGAACGTGGCCGCCGTCCGCCAATGTTTACGGGCAGGCGTTTCGTCACCCGTGGCCCAGAGCGCGCAACCGAGCCAATAGTGGACATCGCTTTGGTTGGCGAGCAGGTGTTTCGCTTCGCCCAAAGTGGGCGGCGCATCCAGCGCCGCGCGGAAGTGCCCGACGGCGGACGGCGCTTCTCCCTTCGCCAGGGCCGCGCGGCCCAGCGCAAGCCGGCTGCGGACGTACTGCCCCAAGGCAAGCCCTTCGCCCCCTTCCCACGGCTGGAACTTTCGGCCGCAGAGCACTTCTAGCGCTTCGACGTGCTCGCCCGTCTGGTTCAACAAGGCGGCCAATTCAACGCTCAGGTCATCACGCTTTGCAACTAACTCCGCGTGCTGCCGCAGCTCTCGCAGGCGCTTCTTGGGCGAAACGCCCAAGCGCTTCCAAAGCTGATCGCGCTCATAGAGCACACGGGCGCTGCCGGCTTGCGCTTTGAAGCGCGATCGTAGGCGGCGCGGGCCTTGTCGGGCCGCTTCAACACGTTCAAGTACCCGATTCCCAGATTTCGCCAGGCGACTGCCAACGACGGATCGAGCTTCACCGCCCGCAGCCACAGGCGGATGGCTTCCTCGTGACGGCGGCGGTCGTACAGCAAGTTGCCCAGCAAATAGGGCGCATGGGCATCCCGCGGATTGGCGATCATAGCCGCTTCCAGCACCGATATCTCTTCCAACCGGGCGGGAAAGCAATAGTCGATCGACCGCGCGGCAGCTTGCTCGTAATGCTCGTCGGCAGCGGCAGTGTTGTCCCTGCAATCATTGAGCCAACCGAGCGTGTAATCAATCAGTGGGCCCGATCCGAGGCTTTGCGTCGGCAGTTGCCCGTCCAGCAGATCGCCGACAGCCGGACCGTTTTTCAGGACATCGATCGCTTCGAGAAACAATCCCGCCCGAGCGGCATCATGTGCCAAGTCGAGCCGCGTCTGGACGTCGGCCGTCGGCCGACGATCCAACAGGTGCCGCGCCCAGGCGTCCAGCGGATCGCGTGCCAGTGTATCGCGAAGCAGTGTTTCGGCCTCTTGCAAACAATTCAACTTCCGTAGCACGATGACCTTCAGATTGCGGGCACGCGCGTTGTCAACGTCTATGCGGAGCGCGGCATCGAGATGCTCCAGAGCCTTATCCCATTTCCCGGCCCGGCAGTCCAATTCGGCTAAGGCCAGCAGCGCCGCAGGCGCGATGTTGCGGCTCCAAGCGGCTTTGGCCAATGCAGCGTAGGCATCTTCGTAAGCCGGACGTCCAAGCTTGGATGCGATCGAAGCAGAACGTGCCCATAAGGAAGACATGCGCCCGGCAAGATCGATTGCGCCTCGATCTACAGCACGTTCCGCCCTCGCGCTCAGCGTTCCCGCGTAAGCCTTGCTTCGCGTTAATCCAGCGAGCGTGCCATTGAGTTGATAGTGAAGACAAAGCCCCAAGTGATAAAGCGGTTCGCCATCATACGGATTAGGATTGCGGGAAATGAGCCGCGCAATCGCCACACCGAAGTGCTTCTCGGCTTGCTTGAATTCGCCGCGTCGGAGATGCCAAACGCCAATCGCGTCGTTCGCCCGGCTGTCGCCCGGATCGCGCCGCAGGGCTTCAAGCCAATAGTCGGTCGGCGATCGTGTAGCATGGCGATACTGCGCCATGTGCAAGCCGATGACATAAAGCTCGTCGCTGCCGGCGACATCCCGCGGCATTGGCGGTTCGGCGGCCGGCGGCGGAATTTCCTTTGGCGTGCTCGGCTGCGGCTGGTATGCGATCAGCTCCTTGCCGCTGCCATCGAGCACACGGAGCAGGGTCTCGCCCACCGTCCAGGGCGGAAGACCTTGCGGGCTTTCCATTATAAAGGGCTTGTCCGGCGCAAGATCAGCCTCCCATTCCATGTCGCCATTGAGGCTTTCCAGGCGGACCACGGCGCCCTGCCGGGCGCGGTCACGCACACTCCAATGCGAAAACTCTCCTTGTTTAACGCGATGCTTACGGCGGCATCGAGGTTCGCGTGCTGCACTGGGCCGATTTGCTGGATCGGGTACCAGGTACTGCCGCCATGTCCGCGTCTCGCCCGCTTGCAAAAAGGAAAAATCGGGCTGATTGTCGGTAAACACTCCGGCCATCAACTCGATATACGGCCCGTCGCCATCGGTGAGATTGCGATCCCATGCGTATCCGAACTCGTGGTTGCCCCAGGTCCACTGCTTCTTGCCGGGCGCGATGTGATGATCCGCCACGTGGACGACGCCTGCCTGGCGAAAATGGTCGTAGCCGCCAAAGAAATCTTCCTGAGAGCCCATGCACATATAGGAAGTCGGCACGGGGATGTTGGCGTACCAAGAGAGGTCGTTCGGGGCGTAAGACGGCAGCGATCGGGACATCGCGCCGCCGCCGCAATGCGGCGGCAGAAACTGTGTCGGACGCTCGCCCGGCGGCACTCCGTCGCGCCCCCGCGAGCCGTAATCGACGCCGTAATAACGCCCCTCGCAGAGCGGGTAACTGGCCATCGCCCGCTTGGCATGATCGGCCACGCAGGCGACACCGGGAGGGAAAAACGACTGGTAGCCCTCGTGGACTCGCACGGCCGCGTTGGCCCACCAGAGAAACGTCTCAGCCAGCGGCGTGCGATTGGTGACGCGAACCTTCAGTTCCATCCACGCATGGCCGGGCCGGAGGCAGACGCCGTGCATGCCTTTGAGCCGCGAAAGCGGATCATGATCACCCAGCCAAACGGTCTTGGAGCCGTCGGCATCTTCCTCGATGGCGTAATCGACCGGCAGAAACGTCGCCGGACGGTGGTGCTGCGGCCAGTTGAACTCGATGCCGCCAGACACCCACGGTCCGGCCAGTCCAACAAGCGCCGGTTTGATCACCGTCTGCCGGTAAATCAAGTCGTAGCCGTTCGTTTTGTCCTGCACGACGTGAATGCGTCCGCCGATCTCGGGCAAGATCATCACGCGCAAGAACTCGTTCTCCAGCCAGATGGCTTGCCAAGCGCGGTCGGTCTTGGTCTCGGAGATGCGGTCGGTAAAGGGCAGCGGGTAAATCCGCCCGCTGCTTCCCTGGTAGACGCGCTTGTCCAGGAACATCGGGTGCTTGTCGGGCGCGGCGGGCAGGTACGTGGGAATGACCTCTTCCGTGACGCGGACCGTGACCGCCTCCAATGGTGCGGAGGAACACCTCGTCGATTCTTCGGTTCTCAAGCGCAACATGTCTCCATTACACACTATTGGGGTCCCGCCGTCATTGACATTATGTCGGGTAGTTCGCCCAAGACATTGCTGCTCGGCACGCCCAATCGACTGACGTACTCCATGCTTGCATATTATGTTCGGGACGGGGGCGTTCTTCAAGCCGACGGCTATTTCGCACTGCCGCCGTGGTTGAAACAAAAAGTTCGGAACTTTGACAGGAACAATCATGGACATAGTTGCAAAGCTAGGACCGGCTACGTCAGCACCGCATGGAATGTCTCGACCCCGGACCGCGCCCTGAATTCCATTGGCGGCACGACGACGCGCATCGACAATCCGGGGGTCGCCGTCGTCTTCGACGACCGCGCCGGCGCCAATAGCGCCGTAACCACCGCATCGCCCGGTACACCCCAAGAGCGTGACGTTCAGCAGCACAGCGAGCAATTACCTGCCGCAAGGAGCAGGCGGCATCGCGGGCAATACCGACTTGACGGTCGACAGCGCGGGACCCCCATCGTCTTTTTCCATCGTGGCGCCGCCCCCGGTTGGAAGATCGGTTTATTGCGGGTATGATAGCCCATAGTTCAATCCCTTTTGATCGAATTCCAACAGGAATGCGATCAATGACAGTTTTCCGATGCCAAGCCGATGTACGGCTTGGCACGGGAAAACAAGGGTTGAAATGCTATTTGGGGCCGTAGCTCATTTGGGAGAGCGATTGGTTTGCAACCAATAGGTAGAGGGTTCGATCCCCTTCGGCTCCACTGATGCAAGTCGCCGTCGTTGATCCGTTCGATCCCGGCGCAGCTCAGCCGCACGTCCGCGCAATAAACTTCGATATCGGCCTGCACGCGGGCCTCCGCTCCCTCCCTCTCAGCTTTTGTGGAGACGTATCATGAGAAGAAACCACTACCGCATCGCAGCGATTGTCGTGGGTCTCTTGTGGTCCGTACTCGCTCGCCAAGCATTGTCTTGCGCGGAAACGCTCACGATTGGCAGCGCGGCTCCCGATTTTCGCTTGCCCGGCGTGGACGGCAAGAGCTACAGCTTGGATTCGTTCCGCGATGCCGACATTCTGGTGGTCGTCTTCACGTGCAACCACTGCCCCACCGCCCAAGCCTACGAGGGCCGCATCCAGCAGCTTGCTAGCGATTACAAGGACAAAAAGGTTGCCCTGGTCGCCATCTCGCCCAACGATCCGAAGGCGGTGCGGTTGGACGAATTGGGCTATACCGATCTGACGGACAGCTTCGAGGACATGAAAGTGCGGGCCAAGGCGCGACACTTCACGTTCCCGTATCTCTACGACGGCGACGAGCAAACGGTCTCGCGGGCATTCGGTCCCGTCGCTACGCCGCACGTATTCGTGTTCGACCGGCGGCGAAAGCTCCGTTTCGTGGGCCGGATCGACAACTCCGAAAACCCGAAGCGAGCCACGTCCCGCGATACTCGCAACGCCATCGAAGCGCTGCTGGCGGGCAAGCCCGTGCCTGTGGAGAAAACCAAGGTCTTTGGATGCTCGATCAAGTGGGCCGACAAACGCGTCTCGGTCAAGCAGTCCCTGGAGAACTTGGCCAAAGAAGAAGTCAGTCTAAAGCTCATCGACGAGAAGGGCATCCGCGACCTGGTGAAGAACGACGGAAAGAAGCTGCGGCTGATCAACGTCTGGGCCACGTGGTGCGGCCCCTGCGTGGCCGAACTGCCGGAGTTCGTAGCCATGAACCGCATGTACCGGCACCGCGACTTCGAGCTTGTTACCATCTCCGCGGACTCGCCGCAGGAAAAAGACAAGGCCCTTGAGATGCTGAAGCAGAAGCAGGTCGCGGCCAGCAATTTCCTTTTCGACGGTGACGACAAATACAAGCTCATGGAGGCCGTGGACGAAAAGGCCGACGGCCCGGTCCCGCATACTATCCTCGTCGCGCCTGGGGGAAAGGTCCTCTATCGCAAATCGGGCCCTTGCGATCCGCTGGCAATCAAACGGGCCATCGTGGATTATCTCGGCCCCACGTACAAGTAAGTGGATCGCGGTTTGGTGGATGCGCAGACTGGTACGCGCGGAATGAACGAAATAGGCAAGCACGGGTCGCGCTGGGGCGTCCTCTACGCCCTGGCGGCCTACGGTTCGTGGGGCGTGTTTCCGCTGTACTTTAAGGCCGTGGCTGCGGTCCCGCCACTGGAAGTGCTCGCACACCGGGCAATCTGGTCGTTTGTCATGCTGGCCGTCGTCATGGGCATTCTCGGCCGATGGAACGAGCTGCGGCAAAAGCTGCGGGACCGCAAGTTGATGGCGATGCTCGGCCTGAGCACGCTGTTCATCGCCGCTAACTGGCTGGTATTCATCTATGCAGTCGGCAGCGGGCATACGCTGCAGGCCAGCCTCGGCTACTTTATCAATCCGCTTGCTAACGTGTTGCTGGGCGTAGTGTTCCTGCGCGAGCGGCTGCGGCCTCGACAAATGCTAAGCATCGGTTTGGCCGTGATCGGCGTGATGGTGCTGATCGTGCTCGTGGGCGAGGTTCCGTGGATCGCTTTGGCCCTTGCAATCACCTTCTCTTCGTACGCGCTGATGCGGAAGCTCATGCCTGCGGACGGCCTGCTGAGCCTGACCGTCGAAACGCTGCTCATAGCGCCAGCGGGTCTGCTCTATTTGGGCTGCTTGGCGACGACCAACTCCCAACGCTCCTTGGGACACGGCATGGTGGGTCTGCTGATACTAAGCGGGCCAGTGACTACGGTGCCGCTGTTGTTCTTTGGCGCCGCGGCACGGCGGCTGCGGCTGGCGACGATGGGTTTCCTCCAGTACGTCTCGCCGACGTTGCAATTCTTGCTGGCCGTCGCGGTATTCGGCGAGGATTTTTCCAAGACCCAGCTCTTAAGCTTCGCCTGCATCTGGGCGGCGGTGCTGATTTATGCCTTGGACTCGTGGAGTGCGGCCCGCGAGTACCGCGTCGAGGTGTTGGAACCAGACTGAAAGCCACTTCGTCTCAAGTTCGTTTGCGCGGCTTTGGGGCGGCGGCGGCCCTGATTGGCCATTGCTTCGACTCGCTCCGGGCAGTCTTGAGATAGTGCTCGATTCGGGTCACGACGTCCGGGTGTTGGTCCGCGACGTCCGAATGCTCGGCGAGGTCGCGGCTGAGGTCGTACAGTTCTAGTGCTGCCCCTGGGCACTTGCGGATGGCTTTCCAGTTGCCCATGCGCACTGCCTGTTGCGACGGCCCCTCGTGGAACTCCCAATACAGGAACTCGTGATGTTTCTGCACGCCCTGGTCCAGGAGTGTGGGAACGACCGAGATGCCGTCGATTCCCGCCGGAATCATGGCGTCGGCGCCCGCCAGTTCAGCCAGCGTCGGCAGGACGTCCCAAAATGCCCAGGGAAGGTCGCTGACTCGGCCGGCAGCGATTCTGCCCGGCCAGCGCACCAGCATCGGCTCGCGGATGCCGCCGTCGTGCAAGGACCGCTTCGCGCCTTGCAGCGGCCCGCTGCTGTGGAAGAACTTCGGATCGACGCCTCCCTCCAAGTGCGGACCATTATCGCTGGTGAAGAAAACGATGGTATTGCGGTCAATGGCCAGCTCGCGGAGTTTCGCCATCAAGCGCCCCACGTCGGCGTCCATGCGCGTGATCATGGCGGCCTTGCCCTTCTCCGGCGCAGGCCAGGGTTCGCGCCCGTAGATGCCGAGGTCGGGAACCTCCATGCCATTGGGCTTTGCTTCGTTGTTGGCATGAGGAATCGTGAACGCCAGATAGAGAAAGAACGGCGACTTGGCGTGGTTCGAGACGAAATCCAGCGACTCCTGGGCGAACAGCTCCTCGGAATAGACGACTTTCTTGGCGGCCACGCCACTGCCGAATTCCCGTCCGCGCACGGCAGGGACGACGTTGGGCAACGGCACCTTCTGGTCGTTGCGCCAGAGGAAATCGGGATAGTAGTTGTGGGCATGGTTCTGGTTCAGGTAGCCGAACCAGTAGTCGAAGCCTTTCTTGTTGGGAGTGCCCGTTGTCCCCGCGTCGCCCAGTCCCCACTTGCCGATGATTCCCGTAGCATAGCCCGCCTGCTTGAGAACCTCGGCGACAGTCACGTCCCCCGGCTGCAAGGGGACGAGCGCGTTGCCGCGGATACGGGCGTGTCCGGTGTGGTAGCCGGTCATCAACGTGCAACGGCTGGGGGCGCAGACCGTGCTGCCGGCGTAGCAATCGGTGAAGCGGAGTCCCTCGGCCGCTATTCGGTCGATGTGCGGCGTCTTGATCCGCTCTTGGCCGTAGCACCCCAGGTCGCCGTAACCGAGGTCATCGGAGAGGATGAAGATGATGTTGGGCTTCTCAGCCGGTTTCACAGCCGGTTTCTCGGCGGCCGAAGAGACGTCGCCGCGGCCCAGAGAAATCGCAAGGATCGCCATCAGGCGCAGCAAGAATCGCGTAGATCGCATTGTCACAGTTCCCATCGCAAATGGTCCTCCATCATATTCGTGGAATTGCTATCCATTGTCGTCCAAGGGACGTCGCAACTCAAGCGGTGGAGGAGGAACCACCTGTATGAACCAAGAAGCCCGAATCACAACCAACGATTCGGGTTTCTCACGCGCAAAGTTCCGCCAGCCGCGCAACGGCCGCCTCGCACTGTTGGTCCGGGCAGTGGCGGGCATACTTCGCCGCGAACTGCCGGGCGGAATCGGCATATTCGTCGAAGCGGACAATCGCCTGCACTTCCGCAGCCAGCGCCGGCGATGGCTTCATCGAACCCATCACGCCCGCCTTCAGGCGCACAACCGCCCGCGCGTTGAGCTCCTGCTCGACGAAAATGGGGAATTGCAGCACGGGCTTCCCGGCCAACAGGGCCAAGACCGTGCTGCCGTGCGTGCCATTGAGGATCGCCGCGTCGCACTCGCCGATCGCGCGGCGGAGATCGAGCCGCCGCGTTTCGATCCGCAAGTTGCCGCCGCCGAACCGCTTCGGCAAGTCCGCCGGGCAAGGCTCGACGCGGATGATCGCGGAACACTCCGACTGGCCCAAGAGCGTCAAGAGCTGCGGCAGGGCCTGAAACGGCTTCAAGTAGCCAATCACCCGCTTGCCGTTGCCCGCCGGCCACTGCGGCGCCTCCCCGCCCGTCGGCATCCACGGCCCGCGATACACAATCTCCCCTCGCCCTCCGGAAGGTGGGCAGGGTGTGGGGCGGCCTTGCTCCCCTCGCCCTTCGGGAGAGGGGCCGGGGGTGAGGGAGTTTGTGGTGAGGGCGTTTCGCTGCTCCCGATAATGATCGAACTCGGCAAGCGTGGTCAGCAGCACTTCGTCCACCTCGCTGTAAAGCTGGCCAAGCCGTTCCAGCGGCGGCTGCCCGCGGCGGCCAAGGACGTGATTGACGTTCTCCAGCACGATCCTTTCCGCTTGATACAGCGCCGGGTCGGGCGGCAGCCAGGGCTGCAAGTCAGGAAACGGAGAGCAGTCCGGCGGGTTGGAGAAGCTGTTGCCCAGGATGACGCGGCGGGCCTTGCATCCCCGCGCGGCCACCAGCGCGCTGGGGCTGTGATCGAAGATGATCAAGTCCGGCCGGACCAGTTCGAACAGATTCGCCCAGGCGTCGACCGTCGTTTCCAGCAGCGCGGCATCGCCGAAGCCGATGTTGAACAGCACGTGGGCGAAAGTCCTGGCGACCTCGAAAATCGGCCCCGTCTTGCCGGTCTTGTGCGGTGCCTGCAGGTAGCGGAGCTTCGGGGACTGTCCCGATTTTTGTGTCAGCAAAAATGGGACTGTCCCCTTTGCCGCGGCGAGCTTTGCGTCATCGAACATCGCCGCGCGCTGGAAAGGTCCCGCAGCGCCAGGAACACTTCGTGCCCCATCGCGCTCAAGCGGCGGACCGGCACGCCGAAATTGACGAGATGCCCCGTCCCTCCGCCCAGTTCCCAAGCCAAGAGTACTCGTGCCATAGTTCGTTGTCCTTGAGAGATCCCGCTGACCGCGACGCGCGGGCCGAGGCCAGGAAGAGGGGTTGATGGATCCTACTTCTTCTATATCATCTTATTACTTACGGGGTGAACTGGCCCGAAATCAGTAACCCCTCGCCCCAGTAATGTCCCCCTTACTCGCGCGTTTTGACCCCACCCCGTTTCACTCAGTTTTCAGCGTCCACTGCCTTCTATCGGTGAGGCGTGGCGTATTGAGCGGAATAACAATACGCCGACCGCACCGGCAAGTATCAACAAGGACACTATACGATCCCACCGCAGTGCTGGTCTGTTCGCCAAGCGCGCTAACCCGACTATGCTATCAATATCTACGGGTTTCGAGGGTTCCTGAATTGTCATTAAGGACTCCAAGACAGTCCTTTGTAGTGTCGCGGGCAAGCTTTTCACCCGTCCATCCCCAAAAACCACGTTTGTCACGCCAGGCCGATCATGATAAAAGTAGCCGCTATGCCTGAGGTGCGCGCCAGCCTGAATTGCGCGAATCGCCTCCTCTACCGTAAGGTCCCGCGGCTCAGCCCACTGGATTCCGGAATTGGCCGCCTCGACCAATATGATAGTGTGGCTGCCGCCGTCGGGCAGGGCGCGCAGGCTTGGGGGAGTTCCGCGATTCCAAGCAGCATCCTCGCCGACGACAGCCAAGTATGACGTCATGCCGGAGGCTCCGCAGGCGACGGGGCAATCAAACGCGCACGGTGACGGAGAGAGCTGCGCATTATTGGGGCCGTTCCAGCGCTCTCGTAGATTAAAGCGAGAAAACACTCCAAACTCTTCGAGAAAAGGCAGGACCACCACACGCCAACTGTAAAGTTTCTCACCGTTATCCCCGACGGTGTATTCCGGCGGAAAAGAGCCGGTCTTCGAGCGATACGAATCTAGTGCGGCTTTAAGCATAGTAAGTCGGTTCTCGCAGGTTGCGATAGGCGACGGCTGCTGCATGAGGTAAACGTCGGGTGTAGAAAACCAAATCATGCACGCACCCAAAGACAGTCCTGCGATGGCCAAGAAAGCCACTCGCGGCCCGCGAGATGCAAATATCAGATAGCGAGAGACAACGCAGGAACCAATCAAACCTGCCGCCACCGCTGCGCCCCACAAGTCAAGCGCGGCAATAGCCGACCACACGATTACAACTGATATTAACAATGATTGAAGACTGAACTGCACTGCGTAGCCCTGCCATCGTAACGCTGACCTAATCACGGAATCTCCTTATTCACATCGGTGTAGTCATCCCAGGTCGGGCCTTGTCTGAAATCGAT
This sequence comes from uncultured Planctomycetia bacterium, assembly GCA_963780045.1. Taxonomy (GTDB): domain Bacteria; phylum Planctomycetota; class Planctomycetia; order Pirellulales; family Thermoguttaceae; genus JANXQG01. The sequence continues at coordinate 2,855,227 of CAVZZZ010000001.1, forward strand.
TATCCCGCGGTTGCCAGTATCGGAGGGCCTCTGCCCTCGTCGAATAGTGTTCGCGCCTGCCCTCCACTCCAAAGCTCCCAACCACTTCGCGCTGTTCGGAACAATTCCTGGAACCTGATATGGGGTTACGATCTCCCAATTGATGCTCTTAACTGTCGGAGTTTCTGTCTTTCTAATCGCCAGATAGCCAAGTTTAGCGAACGCCAACTGCGAATTGACACCGGCGTTATCGAGCAGGTTTTTCAGCGACCGGTAGGTTTTTATCCTCGCCTCCACGTTTTTTAAAAAGAAAGGGGATGCGTCAACCTTTGACGTAATCCAGCCTATGTTGTCGAGAACTTGCGAATTGATTGAGCCCCTGCCCGCGTTGTACGCCTTGATCTCCGCCTTCCACTCGCGGATCTGAAGATGACAAAGCTCCATTAACTCCCCATACAATGTGTAGTTAACGGCCGCGGCGTAATAAACACCTCCGTTAACCGTGACGGTGTACTTCGTCGCGTCAGTTGTCGCATTGGGAACTATGCCACCTTGCGCAGTTGAGATAGAATCCTCTTCCGGCGTAGTCCCAATTAAGGTCGGAATATCCCAGGCGTAGAATTCCTGAACCCCAGTTGTAAGCCTTTCCATAAGTTCCAACTGCTGGCTTACTGTAAGCTTGATAAAAGCGCGTTCGAGGCGGTCCATTCCCAGGACAAGCTGCGGGGTGATGTCCTTGCCGCCGACCACCGCGACCTTTTGGTTCTGCGTCCCGACCGCTTCGGGGTCACCGTAATCGAGGGTGATTTTCGAGCCATCCGGGTCGGAAGTCGCTCCGACGCCCCAGAGGTAAAGCTGGGTGCCACCGGTGCTGGGCGTGATCGGCGTTACGCCGGGCGTGACCACGTCGTTGCCCGCCGCATCGGTTGTTACCTTGAAATAATCCGTGTCGTAGCTCAGCGTGAAATTCCCATTCACGGCCATCGGAGACGTCAGCCGGACGGTCATCGGCACGCTGTCGCCCACACCCACCGTTCCGTCGTTGCTCGGCGTACCGTCGGGATTGTAAATGGTCAGTGCTGCCTGGACTTTCTCGATCGTGGCCGTGCCCGGGTTTTGCACGTTCACGCTGCTGACGCTCGGCGCGCCGAGCACGAGGGTGAAGTTCAGGTCATCGGTCGAGTTCGAGTCCAGTTGGGTCGGCACGGTGACGGGCAGCATGATGTCGCCCGGCAAAAAGGTCAGCGTGCCGCTAGTCCCCGTGTAGTCCTTCCCGGCCTCGGCCGAGCCATACTGCGTACAATGGGGCACGGTAACAGAGTAATCGACGCTCTGCGAGAGCGTTACCGTGAAGGTCTCGTTGTCGCCCGCGACCGCCACCGTATCGCCCACCGCGACGGTGAGCGTCGTCGGCGAGGTGACAGGAGACCACATTCCCTCCAAACTGGCGATGGGGCAACTGTCGGGGATTATGTTCTGCGAGTTCAAATCTGCCGTGAAGTAACTGGGGTTAGTCGGTCGGCTTATGTCACCTGTGCCGTCAGGCCCGTTTTCCTGGCCTTCCTCAATGAGATTATAAGTCCATGCGCCAGATGCCGCAATCGTAACGCTCGTCGCTCCCTCCGGCACGGCCACTTCAAGCGGGCGACACTCGTCGACATTTTCTCCGTACGGCCCGGTGGCCCCGCTTGGCGCAAAAGCAAATTCAAGACAATCTGTTGCGGAGACGGAGGGATCGGAATCGTCCCCACCGACAACATTCCAGGACAGATTCGTGCTGACCGATCCCGAATTGTCTAGACTGTCCATTATATGCGTTTGTCCCCATTATAATTTCAACCTTTATCACCTTTGTCAGACTCCACAACTCAACGATCAATATGGCAATTCGGTAACGCCTTCTGCAACCGTCCTACGCCTTTTTCAGTGACGTGCGTGTTGCTTAGCGACAAGTAACTGAGGTCGTGAAGTCGCGTCAAGTTCTCCAAGCCTTCGTCCGTAATCGCAGTGTCGCGTAGGAATAGCGTTCGCAATCCAGACCAGCGGCGAAGCAGCGGCATTCCCGCGTCAGTTAACTTCGTGCCGGCCAGGCATAGGGTCGGAACCCGCTCCACGCCCGCTAAGTTGGAAACATCGGCAAATTCCGCGTCGTTCAGCGTGGTTCGCTCGAAGCCGACCGCGTTCACGTGACGAAAGAAACCATCGCCCACGAGAGCTCTCATCCAATTAGGCTCGCGGGGCTCCAAACGCTGGTGTGTCATTGCGCTAAAGTAATCCAGGTCGTCAAGCGCAAGTCCTCCGAACGCCTGAACCTTTAGGATCATGCGCGTTTGCGACCTCGCGCGTTTTGTTTCGGCCGCCAGCCAACTAAAGGGAACCGAAACGACGAGCACCAGGGCGAAAAGTGATCGGATGCCGAACTGACAACGGCGGCGAAGAAGCAATCGTAAGACGAAGCACAAAACCAAGACGGTCAGTCCCAAGAAAAGCGCCCCTAAAGCCGCCAGAACAGGCCACCCCCGCGGGAGCGCACGGTACCATTCCAACGAGAAGAGCACACCATCCGCAGCAAGGGTCGCGATCATGAACCCTGCGAGCGTCCGGTGACACGAACCGCCCTCGCGTCTCTCGAAAATCCGCGAGCCGCTTGCCATGGCCGAAGCGCAACGAAATCGGCATCGCAGTGCTGACATCATTTCAGGGGCGGCCAATTGGGGTTCCAAACCTTCATGGCATTCTTGAAAGTGGAAGTCGGCGGATCCGCCGCGACGCGGTTAATCGTGTTGCCTAGTCCGAGTTTGAATCCGGGCTTTTCGTGAATATCGTTATTTGGAAAAGGGCGGTTTGGGGAGACCGTCAAGACGGCATCGCCCAGAGTGTCCTTCCACGTAAATGATACACCACCGAGGATGGTTTCGGCCTTCGTAGTATTGTCGATTAGCACAGCGCAAACGTTGATCGTCCAAGTTGTACCCTGGCCAAGTTTCCACGAGTTGAACGGGCGGTCCAGCAGGAAGCAACCCGTCGGCGTGTTCGCCGCGTAAGCAGCGGCGTTGCCGCACGCGGCAAGGTAGGTCGGGAGCATCGCGTTGGAGCTTGTCGGGACCGCACCGTGGTCGAGGAAGGGGTTCAAACCGCTAAGGATGCCGCCATCGCACTCAAGCGCCTGCACAAGGACGAGGCTCGTGCCGGGTTTGACTACCCCTTTCCACGGCGTGTATGAGACCTTGTAGCCGGTCGCAATTGGGCCGAGGGTATTTGCCTGCGCTGGGTCCAGTATCGCGATTTTCCGCATTTGCACGCTAAACTCGCCGCTGAGGACCTTTGTGACAGTTGGAGCGGGGGGCACAACTTGCGCGTTCGCTTGCGCAACAAACACCGGGTCCCCGTAGTCGAGGGTGATTTGCGATCCGGCCGGATCGGAGGTGGGCGCGACGCCCCAGAGGTAAAGCTGCGTGCCGCCGGTGCTGGGCGTGATCGGCGTTACATCAGGGGTCACCACGTCATTGCCCGCTGCGTCGGTCGTGACCTTGAAATCATCGGTATTGTAACTCAGTGTGAGCGTGCCGTCCACCGCCATCGGGGAAGTCAACCGAACGACCATCGGCTGCGCTCTCGCCCCCGTCAACCGTGCCGTCGGGGTCGACCGTGCCGTCCGGATTGTAAATGGTCAATGCTGCAGTGACGTCCTCGATCGTGGCCGTGCCAGGACTTGCCACGTTTATGGTGAGACCACCGCCGCCGACGATGGTCGGCGCGCCGAGCACGAGGGTGAAGTTCAGGTCGCTGGTGGCGCTGGCGTCCAACTGGGTCGGCACGGTGAAGGTCCGGATAATGTCATCGGGCGAGAAGGTCAACGTGCCGCTGGTGGCCGTATAATCCGTCCCGGCCGCGGCCGTGCCGTCCGCGGTCGAATAGGGCACGGTAACCGTGTAACCGAGCTTCTGCGAGAGCGTCACGGTGAACGTCTCGCTGTCGCCCGCCACCGCCACCGTGTCGCCCAGCATGGCCGGGCACTGGAAAGGTCGCGCAGCGCCAGGAAGACCTCATGCCCCATCGCGCTCAAGTGGCAGACGGGCGCGCCGAAGTTCACCAGATGCCCCGTCCCTCCGCCCAGTTCCCAAGCTAAAAGTACTCGTGCCATAGTTGGTTCGCCCCCAAAAAGCGCCGGCCCGTGCTATATCATGGCAAAGTGCCGGCCCCGTGCTATATCATGGCACTGTCGGTCCCCCCGGTTTCTCGCTGAAATCAAATAAGCGTCCCTTTTCGGGAAGAATCGTCAACGGATCGAGCTGCGGTCCGTACCATAGCTTGTTTAGACGAGGACATACGTGCGGTAGCAAGTCCAGCTTCGCTTTGCTTACGTGAGTATCCATCAGATACAGCGCCCGAAGCTCCGTGCAGCCTTTCAGTGCAGTCACGTTGTCGTCGCCGACCAAAGTGCCAGAAAGCGAAAGTGATCGCAGGTGCAACAACTGAGACAGAATCGTTGGCGACTTGGACGAAACTGAAGTCCGCGAAAGGTCGAGACTTCTAAGGGTCTTGCACTTTACGACATAACGCAAGCCGGGATCAGAAATGCCGGTGTCGGAGAGATTGAGCTCATCGAGCTTCTTTAATTGCGGCAGCACATCGAGCGAGCTGTTTGACACGTTTACGTTCCTTAAATCAAGTTCACGTAAACACGGCACTTGGGCGACAAATCTAAGATTGGGCGGATCAAGCTCGCAGAACGCCAGCCCGAGGTATTCGAGATTCTCCAGTCTCGGCATGCCGCGCAAAGCTATCCGCGGCGGCGGAAAATCAAACCAGCGGCCGAGCCCCTCATGTAAGGACCGTTGCCTTTGCTTCCCTAGCGACAGGCGAGTCAAGTTCACCAGCGGCTTGAGAACTTCAAGGTTCTTTCCACTTACATCGGTGTTGTAAAGGTCCAACGACTTCAGCCGATTAAGTTTCCCGATAGATGGCAGACTTGCGTCTGAAATCGCCGCATCTTGCAGGTCAAGGGACTCCAACTGCGTCAGCCGCACTAGCGACCGCACACCACAGTCGTTTACATCAGTGTACGCCAAGCCAAGCGTTCTGATGCTTGTCGGCAGGTTCTCAAGCGACTCGGCAGTTAGGTTCGTCCCCATCAAGTCGAGCCACTCAAGATTCTTAAGTGCACTAAGGTAAGCTAGCCCCCCTTTGGCAATTCGACAGTGCAATAGCTCCAAGCGTTTGACATTGTGAACCCCCACAACCTCCTTTAGAACAGTGATAGTCAACTCCAACTTATCAAGCTGAAGCACCCCCGTCGTCCGCGCTGTATTGATCTTTTCTGCGTCGTCGAAATCGAATGACCTCGGCGCGTTATCGGCCTCACCATCCTGGAACGGATCAGCGCTTGCCGCATCATCCGGGATCTTGGAGACGCATTTAATTTGTCTGGCCTCCGCCAATTGCTCTTGGGAAGTCGTGACTCCAATACCAGCGAACCAAAATAGCAGCGCGTTGACAAGTAATCGCAACTGCCACGTGCGCGAGGCGACACCGACTTTAACGTTCATAGTAACCGCCTTCAAATTGCGTTCACCCTACTTCTTCTATAATCTTGTCAGAACAGCGTTCATTAAAGTAGAGAACGCGCCGTCGATGATTTGTAGTCCCGTGTTTAGTGCCGTGATGAAATCATCCGTGCTATTCACGTTGTGGGTCGCAAGGTACGTCGTTATTGCGGTGTATGGAGGGGTTGGTGTCGCGCCAATTCCCGCGAGGGCCTTCAATGCCAGCGCCCGTTGTCGAGGATTCGCATTCAACGAATCGCGATAGGTCTGGTTGGTTAGAATTAGCGCGCCATTCTGGATGGTTAAACGGCGTTCATCTAGGTGATCCAAATGGACGCTTTGACGAACTTCCTCAAGGCTCAGCACATTTTGGAGATAGAATAGACCCTGCTTTTGAACGTAATTCTGGAGGGCCGTAATGACCGGCTGTGTAATGTTTGCCGGGAGAGCGGCGTTTATTTGATTGACGTAATCCCTTACCGTCTGCAAATGGCGGCGGTATTTCGCTAGATGAATTGCCTCGTGATATCGGATGGCTGCTATTTGGTCCTTGTTCAACGCTTTGCCATTGACGCTGGATGGTATTTTGATCGTTACTGGCAGGTACAGGTCAGTAATTACGAACTGTGAAGTTCCGTTTGCGGCGGTTTTGACGCTAAGAGTGAACGTCACGCCTTTGACGTCCGCGTTGACGTTTGCCAGGTCGCCTGTGCCCTGCGCGTTCGCGGTAAAGGCCACATCTTGCTCGTACTGATTGACCACCTTGGAATTCTTGACCGTCGTGAAATCCAACGGCAGCGCGATTTTATCGGAGTTCGAACCCTCTTTGTTATAAAGACTTGGCCAATCCTTGAAGTACTTCACCTGCTCGTTCGCGGTGGCCTCGACTTTCGGGTCCCCGTAATCAAGGGTGATTTGCGAGCCGTCCGGATCGCAGGTCGCGGCGACGCCCCAGAGGTAAAGTTGCGTTCCGCCGGTGTTGGGCGTGATCGGCGTTACGCCGGGCGTCACAACGTCATTGCCCGCCGCATCGGTTGTTACCTTGAAATAATCCGTGTCGTAGTTCAGCGTAAACGGGCCGTCCACCGCCATCGGCGAAGTCAACTGCACAGTCATCGGCACGCTCTCGCCCACGCCCACCGCGCCGTCGACGCTCGGCGTGCCGTCGGGGTTGTAAATGGTCAACGTCCCGGTGACCAGCTCAATGGTGGCAGTGCCGGGGCTTTGCACGTTCACCGTCGCGCCGCTGCCGACCGTGGGACTGCCGAGCACGAGGGTGAAGTTCAGGTCGCTGGTGGCGGCATCGTCCAACTTCGTCGGCACCGGGACTGGCTCGATAATGTCACCCGGGGAGAAGGTCAAGGTGCCGCTCGTGGCCGTGTAATCCGTGCCGGCGTGGGCCGATTCGTTCTGCGTAGTATAGGGCACGGTAACCGTGTAATTGACCGCCTGCGAGAGCGTCACGGTGAAGGTCTCATTGTCGCCCGCGACCGCGACCGTGTCATGCACCGCGAGCGTCGGCGGCGGGGTAACGGGAGTCCACATTCCCTCCAAGCTGGCCAGGTTGCAAGTGTCGAGGATTATGTTCTCCGAGTGCAAAGTCTCCGTTCTGTAAGCCGAGCTGGTTTGTAGGATGTCGGGCGGGTCCACTCCGTCGGGTCCGTTGCCAGGGTCATCCGGGTACTTGTAACTCCATGTGCCGGATGCCGTAATGGTAACGCTTGTCGCTCCCTCCGGCACGGAAACCTCAATCGGGCGATCGGCATCGACGTTTTCTCCCTGCGGCCCGGTGAGGCCGCTGGGCGCAAAAGCAAAATCTACGCAAGCCGTTGCGGGGACGGATTCATTGACCTCGCCGCCAACATTCCACGTCAGTTCCGCGCTGACCGTTCCCTGGTTGTCCGTCCAGTCGAAACCGTCATGGAGTCCAAGGTAGAGCGTCGTGGCCCCGGCCGGAACCGCGTATGTGCCGCCAAGGCCAATATAGAATTCGCTGGCCGGGGGGGCTTGCGGGTCGCTGTTGTCCTCAATCGTCACCGTGTCGCTGGGCGCCGGGTCTGCAATCGAATAGCCAAGGCCCGCGGCCAATGTGAGAACGACCGTCGTGCTGCCGCTGGTCGAGCCAACGTAAAGCGGATCGATTGGAATCGCGGCCGTGCTGCTGCCGGCGGGAATGACCACGTCGCCCGGAATCGTCTGGTAGTCCTGGCCGTTAGTCGCCGTGCCGCCAATGCTGTAGTTGACCAGCAGCGGCTCGCCGGTCGGGCCGTTGCGCGTGACCGTGAACTCGCCCGGCCCGCTAAGTCCGGTCGCGTCCGGCTCGTCGGCAACGATGCTAACCGACGGCAGATCGTTGTTGAAAATCGTCACCGTGGCCGTGGAAGAGTCGTTGTCCACGTCGTAGCCTTGGCCGGGGACGAGGTCCAGGACCACGCTTTCGCTGCCGCCCACCGCGCCGCTGTCGATCGGCGTGATTTCGACCGTCGCCTCGCCGCTGCTGTCGGGAATCGTGACGGCGCAGGTATTGCCGCCTTCGTCCGTCGCGCCGGAAATGCTGAAGTTGTAGCCCACGTAGGCGGTGCTCGACCAGTCGATTTGGAAATAGGCCGTGACGGGGCCGCTGGAGGTGTCGTCCGCGGAAAAGGTGAACTCGCCCGTTTGCCCGCCGGACTCCGCGGCGGTGGGACGGTCGGCCTCGATGCTTACATCGGGCCAGTTGGCGACGTCTCCGCTGGCGCTGCCGCCGGCGCCGTCGTAGACCGAGACCGGCACGGTCACGCTCGAATCGACATCGATCGAATTGCCGCCGCCGGGAGTGCTGATGGTCACCGACGTTACTCCGGAGAAAGTTTGGCTGCTGGATTCGTTCGCGAGGCTGACGGTCACGTCGCCGCTGCCGGCGTTCTGCGTGACGGTCACCGAGTCGCTGGCGATCGAAGTCGCGCTCCCCAGCACGAAGAGCGTACCGTCGTCCTGCTCGAACATGCCGACAAGGGGCGCGGAAACGAGGCTGTTCCTGCTGACTGCCACAACTTCATTATAACAGTCCAGCTTGGCAACGACGTAGTTCGCGCCGTCCAGGCCGCTCAAGCCGTCGGTGAGTTCCAGCGTATGCGTGCCGGGCAAGAGGTCGTTGTTTCCGGCCACGTCGTCCTCGCCTTCCACGTCGATCGTGTCCAGCAGGCTGTCCGTGTGAAGGCCGTCCGACGACTCGTAGATACCGATGCTGAAGGGCGCGCACGCCACGCCGGTCGTGCCGGCGATCGTGTACGTCACCGCGGGCAGATGATTGGCGTCGAAGGCGAAGCCGTCCATCGTGAGGCCGCTGGCCGGGGCCGACGGTTCCTGCACCAGCCGCACCGCGCCGGCCAGCACGTGGCCACTGACGTCGCTTGCCAGGCTCACGCGCAGCGTGCCGGAATCGCTCTGGAAGACGCCCAAATGGCGCCAGTAAACGCCGTCCGACTGATCGTCCACGGGCGGCTGCGTCTGATTTACCGTGGCGATGCTTGTCTGACCGATCGGCGCAATCGGCGTCGTGCCGTCCGTGACGCTGAACTGCGCCTCCGTTGACGCGCCCGCTTCGGGCAACCAAGTGACATAGATGTCGTAATATGACCCGGCGGCAAGGCCAGTGAATGTCCATGTGGCGGCGCTGCCCGTGCTTTCCGGGCCAACCTGTTGGTCGCCGTTGTAGGCGCTCGCGACGGCCGATGAGGTGTCGGCGCTCCACCCGGCGCCGCTCTTGGAATAGTAGTTCGTCAAACCGGGAAACGCGGCGGTCGTGTCGCTGTTGTCAACAATCTCCGGGCTGTTGAAGCCGTTGCCGCAGTGGACGATGTTTTGGCCGCCGCCATCGACGATGATGTTGCCGCCCGAACCGCCGACGAGCGTGCTGGCGCCGGGACCGCCGAACAGCCACAAGGGGTTGGTCACGCTGGCGATTTGAGTTGGATCGGCCCCGAGGTTGTTGTTGCCGTATTCGCCGCGGATGTGGATCGGAATCGTGCCGCTGGGCAGGCTGACGGGCGACTGGCTGTCGAAATCGATCGCGCTCGGCTCGACGGTTATGGTATCGCCCGGCCCGCTGCCGCCGGCTGCCGTGCCGAAGACGCAAATATACGGCTGCGCGGGCGTGACCGTGTTGTCGCTGGCCTCGAAGATGCCCCCGGCGAATTCGAGGGGGTTGTTCGGCGCGGCATCGGCCAGTGCGATGAGATGGTAGTCCTGCTGCGGATCGGCGTAATCGGCAGGGATGAGGATTGTATGCGCGCCCTCGGTCAATTCGGAAGTAACGCTTCCGTCGGCGCCGCCAACGGCGTACGACGTCAGTAACTGGTCGGGCGACGAGCCGTCGCTCGAGGCGTATATGCCGATGTTGAACGGCGCTGAGCTCGCGCCACTGACCGTGTACTGAACTTGCAATTCGCCGTGGTCCGGCGAGGGCGTGAAGCTCGTCAGCGCCACGCCGGAGTTGACGACCGTTACATTGAAGGATTGAGTGATGCTCTGGCCCGCGTCGTCGGTGAGCGTGAGCGTCGCGGTGTACGTACCCGGCGCGGCGTAGGCATGGCTGTCGGAGACGGTGCCGTCCAGGCCCGCGGCCGGGTCATTCGGATCGGTGGGCGCTCCGTCCACCTCCGAGTCGGTCGTCGTGCCATCGCCCCAGGCAATCGTTGCCGTTTGCGAGCTGTCGGCCCCCGCGTCATGGAAGGTCACGGCTGGAAGGTTGTAAGTCTGGCCGAGGTCGACGACCGCGCTCGAAATACTGCCGCTGGTCCAAGTGGGCGGGACGTCGCTGGCCGAAAGCACGGCCGTCTCCGCGACGTTGACCGCCCCGTCGCCGGAAGTTGCGACGAGCGAAACCGAGGAGTTGCCCACGTCCGTCAACGCGAGCGAGCAAGTCTGCCCGGAGAAACTCTGGCTGTCCCCGTTGGCGTCGGTCACGATCCAATTGTAGGAAACCGGCGACGTGTCGCCCGTCGGCAAAAGATCGGTGGCCGCAAGCGACATCGGCGTCCCCTCCGGCGTAGCGCTCTCCGGCGGATTCTCGATCGGCGCATAGTCACCGGTTAACTGTGCGCCGGCGGCGACGTTGATCGTGCCGACAGGCGCGCTTTCCATGTCAACCGCGCCGGCCAGCAAGTTGCAATCGACGTTGACCGTGCCGCCGGTCGTCAGCGACACCGTGCTGATTCCCCCGTCGGCAGAGTAGGTCCCGCTCCCGGCGACAGTCGCCGCGGCTGAGGAGGTGTTCGTAATACCGCTCGTGGAGTCGGAATCTAATTGACCAACCGCGAGCGAGTAGCCGGCGAGGTCCAACCTACCGCCGTACGACAACGCCAAGCTGGAGCCGTCCAAGTCAAGGTCGCCTGCAAGCCGGGTCGTCCCGCCGGCCAATTGCAACGACAAGCCGCCTTCGAAATCGCCTTGCAGATACCCGCCGTCGGCGAGAAGAAGCGGTCCAGAACTGTTGGTTACGCAGGCGCCGGGGCCGCAGTTCAACGGTCCTTCGATCGCAAGCGGCCAACCCGCCATGTCGACGGTGGCGCCGCCTATCGTGAGGCCGCCCGATCCGAGCGGCATCGCGCCGCCGTAGGCCATCGGCTGCAGTGTTGCGCCGTCGTCGACAAGCGTTCCGCCGCTATAGGTGTTTGGGCCGTCCATTGTAAACGAGCCGCCGGAGACCCGCAGCGAGACAACCCCGCCAGCGCTTCCGTCCGCTATCGAGCCGTCGAACCGGCCGCCGCCGTCGCCCACCCAAAGCGTTGCGGGAGTCGAGGAATTGTTGGTGATCCAACTGCCCGAATCGCCGTTTAGCGAGACGCGGAACAATGAATGCCCAGCCAAATCGAGGCCGCCGCCATTCATGGACAGGTTCCCGTAACCCAACGCGGTGTTGCTGCCCACGACAAGATTGGCGTTGTCAATCTCGAACCCGCCGGTGAACCCGCCGATGTCGCTCCAATTGCTGCCCGTCAACACCAAAGTTGACGCCGAAGACCCGTAGGCATCGCCGTCGACGACCATCGGCGCGTTTCCGGAAAGGTTGCAGTAGATCGTCGCCGAGTCGCACCAGATGCCCACTACCGGGGAATTGTTCAATTGCGCGGACGGGTCCGACGGCTGGATCGTGTAGTTGTCGGTCTCGAACTCCATCGCGCCGGGATCGACTTGCCCCACAATGGTGACCGTTTGGCTTGTCTCGCTTTCAGGAATCAAGCCCCCGTAGCCGTTGCCGTCAAAAATAACGTCCTCGCCCGGCACGTACGCAACGTCCTGATTTGTGTCCGGGTCGAACCAGACTTTGTTACTGGAATTATTGGACCACGTTCCAGAACCGCCGAGATCCGCTCCGTCAGATTGGGTCGGGTCCCAATACAGCGTGGGATCGGCCAACTACACCGCATTGGCGATCACGAAGCCGTTCGCGTTGTCCGAAAGCCGCACCGTGACGGTGTTGTTCATGGGGCGGAAGCTGTAGATTTGCTGCCAGCTCCAGCCGTCGCTTGTAGTCCCCGACGGCGCAAGCTGCTGATTGACGTGTACGGTCGTTAACAGATTATCTCCCTCGTAAATCGTGAACGGAGCGTTGCTGGCGCGGTCGGGACCGGAGGACCAGGTGACGCGGACGTCATAGAGGAGGCCCGGTTGCACCGCGAATGTCCAATCGGCGGTGTTCGTGCCCGCGCCGGCCGCGGCGTAGCGGAAGCCGCCATCGTAGGCCGCGCTGTCGTCCATTCCCAACCAGCCGCTGCCGGTCTCGGAATACCCCGGATCGCCCGTGTCCTTGATGGCGATCCTCTGCACCGCGGGCGGCGCGACCGCGACGGCACAAAGCGCGTCGGCCACGACGCCGCCGTCGGCGAGGTCAGAAAGCGAGATACTTGCCGTGCCGGAAGTAATCTGGTATTCACCCAGGCTTTCCCAGAGCTGGCCGTCGCCGGAGGCGTCGGTCGGCGCGCATTGCTGATTTAGGCGAACCGTGGTCAGATCGTGGGCGCCGTCGGAAATCGTGAATGGAGCGTCGCTGGAATTGCCGCCAGCAGCGCCGTAGGTGGCGAAGAACTGGTAGTGCTTCGTCGGATCGAGACCGGTTAAGGTCCAAGTGGCTTTGTCGCTGCCATTGCCGGCGGCGGCGTATTCGATATCGCCTTGGTACGCGCTGGAGTTGCTCTGGGACGGCCAGCCACTGCCCGTCTCGGCGAAACCAGGGTCCTGGTTGCCGACGATTTGATGCGGAATCGCGTCCAGGTTGATTGAGAGAAGTTTGCGCGACTCCAATTCCTCAACATGGAGTCGGCGTTCAAGCAGCAAGCGTGCCCGGTTGTTGCCGCGAGAGTATTTCGTCCTGCGCCCCTTAGCCAGAATGCCCTGCACTTTCCTCCAGAATCCGATCCGACCGCCGAGCATGACAATGTCCTCCCTCTATTGCCCTCGCACCACCTGAGGGCTAGTCCGATCAAGCAATCCACTCGCCCTTTGCGATATCCTACAGCGGGGCTAAAATGCAACTCCCTCGTCGGTGGATTTTTCGAGATTTCAGGTTCGATGGAATTTCGCGTGGTTCACAAGCCCGATCGTCGTTGATTATGCGTCCACATCGACGACTGCCAAGTTACCCAACCTTGAAATCTTCTGCGTGCTGTTGCTGTGGTTGCCCCGCCGAGTAAAATACGTGAAGCCCTTGAAAAACCGTCTGAACACTTCCCCCACGCGCCGCTTATGCACGGCGCCAAAGGATGTCGAGCGAGAAAACCCGTCGCCAGGTGGCCTTCGAAGCCGCCCGGCTGATGTACGAGCGCGAGGAAAGCGAGTACTTCCGCGCGAAACTCAAAGCGGCCCGCCGCATCGCCCGCGGCGATTTCAAGCCTTCCGACTTGCCTAGCAATCGCGAAATCCGCGACCAAATCCGCCTCTGGGCGGAGTTGCGGGAAGGCCAGCGGCGGACCGATAACCTCCGCGACATGCGCCTGGAGGCGCTGCGCATGATGCGGCTGCTGAAGAACTTTCGCCCGCGGCTCATCGGCAGCACGCTCACCGGCCACGTCCGCCGCGGTTCGGACATCGACCTGCACTTGTTCTCCGACAGCGTCGAGGCGATCGCTTCGGTCCTCGACGAGCAGGGACTGAGCTACGACGTCCAGCGGAAGAAGGTCCGCAAGCAAGGCGAAGAGCGGGTCTTTGTCCACATCCACATCGACGAGCGCTTCCCCTTCGAGCTGACGATCTATCCGCGCGACAAGGCGCATTTCGTCTTCAAGAGCTCGATCACCGGCAAGGCGATCGAACGGGCGAGCATCGCCGAACTGGAGCAGTTCCTCGCCCGTGACTATCCGGGCGTGGCCTTGGAGCAGGCGGTGCTGGAGGCCGAGAGCCAGGTGGACCGCTTCCAGATCTACGAGATGCTCCTGTTGCCGCTGGAGAACGTAAAGGAAAACCCCAAGTATCACCCCGAAGGCGACGCCTTGTATCACAGCCTGCAGGTCTTCGACCTGGCCCGCGACCAACTTCCTTACGACGAGGAATTCCTGCTGGCGGCGCTCTTACACGACGTGGGCAAGGCGATCGACCGGCAAGACCACGTCTGCGCGGGATTGGAAGCGCTGGGCGACCAGATTACGTCGCGGACGGCTTGGCTCATCGAGCACCACATGGCTGGGCAGGAACTATTGGACGGCACGTTGGGTGCGCGTGCCCGGCGGCGCTTGGAGGCCAGCGAGGACTACGAAGAATTGAAGCTCCTCGCCCGTTGCGACCGCGGCGGCCGGCAGCCCGGCGCGGATGCGCCGGAGCTGAACGAGGCGCTGGAGTATCTGCGCGAGTTGGCGAAGACGTGCGGGGAGTAACATTAATGTTACCCGCCGTGCGCAGGCGCGAGGGCCAAGCCAAGATGCGCGGCGATCTTGCCGGCGGCTTCCAGCGTGATGCCTCGCTGCCCGCTGACAAAACGCTGAACCACCGATGCCGAGACGCCGCTCGCCGCAGCAATCTCGGAAATAGGTTCGCCGGAGGCGGCAATGGCGGCCTGAAGCTGGCTCGCCAGCGGCGCTGCCCGCGCCCTCGCGCCAATTCATGAATTCCTCGATACTCATTGGGCCGACATACTCGCCCGATGCAAGCAGTTGGGACTCCGAGGGACGGCTGGCGAACTCGGCCCGCGCCTCGCGCAGCCGCGCCGCCTCTTCGGCCGTAAGATGCCGGTCTCGTCGAATTCGCTCGCGCATCTCAGATAGAATGTCGGATCAGGGTTCGGTTTCGTATGCGGTTACCGGATACACGGACATCAGATCCTCGTCCACGACGTCAAATACTACCGCGATGCGCGGCATTATACTTCCTTGCGCACGGCCCGTCATTACGAAGTGACCGGAGAGAAACGCCTGTTTTTCCCCGAAAATCCGCGTGAAGCTTGAGAACGAAAAGATTTTTGTTGCGACAAACTGCTGTTTTGACAGCCGGCCGGCCATTCTGACGCGCCGGCGATATTCTGCTAAACTGAATATAGGCGAATCCACTCCTCAAATCAGCATGATTCCCCGGCGGAAGGGGGCGAAGACCAAAAGCATGGCCGTTGCTACGGTTGACGAATATCTTGCGGCGCTGGAAAAGAGCAAACTGCTCGAAGGCGAGCGGCTCGCCGAGGCACACGCTCTAGCCGCGGAATCTTCCGACGCCGCCCGCTTGGCCAGGACACTCGCCCGTGAAAACCTCCTCAGCCGCTGGCAGGCCGGCACGCTGCTGGCGCTGGGCAAGCGGGCTCAGCTTCGTCTGGGAAAGTACCGGCTGATCCAACGCCTGGGCAAAGGTGGCATGGGCACCGTCTTTCTGGCCGAGCACGTGACGATGCACCGCCGCGTGGCGTTGAAAATCGTTCCTCGCGCGATCGCCAAGGACCGCGCGGCGCTGGACCGATTTTTCGCCGAGGCACGCGCAATCGCCGCGCTGGACCATCCGAACATCGTCCAGGCCTACAGCGTCGACAACGAAATGGACCGCTATTTCATTGTCATGGAGTATATCGACGGCCAGGACTTGCAGCGGATGATCGAGACCGGTGGTCCGCTGGAGTTCGACCGCGCAGCCGATTACATCCGCCAGGCGGCCGAAGGACTCGCCCACGCCCACGCCCGAAACCTCGTGCATTGCGACGTCAAGCCGTCGAACTTGCTGCTGAACAACCAGGGTGTGGTCAAGATTCTCGATCTCGGCCTGGCGCGGCTGAACCAGAGCGACGACGGCCGCCCGTCCGAGGAGCCTACGATTGGCACCGTCGATTACATGGCGCCGGAGCAGGCCCTGGGAGCGGCCGATTTCGATTATCGGGCGGACATCTATTCGTTGGGCTGCACGCTCTACTTCCTGCTCACGGGCCACGCGCCGTTTCCGGAAGGCACGCTCGCCCAACGCATTGTGAAGCACCAGACGCAAGAGCCGGCCGAAATTCTCAGCCAGCGGGCCGGCACGCCGAAGGCGCTCGCGGACCTTTGCCGGTGGATGATGGCCAAGCAGCCGGAACAACGCTGCCGGTCGATGCAGGAGGTCAGCGCCGCGCTGGCGGCGCTGCCGCCGGGGCACCCGCTTGCGGGTCGCGAGACCGCATCCGCTCCCCCGCCGCGTCCGGTAAAGCTCATCGCGGACGAAAGCGTCAATGGCCAGGCCGATGATTGGCTGGCGGCCATGGTGCGCGAGCGCGCGCATCCACGTCGGAGAGCGGGATTTCGGTGGCTTCGAGGTCCGGCAGAATGCGGAGTTTAGGATCGTCAGGTAATAGGGCGGGGCGAAATCGCGCTTTCCCTAGCCGCACCACCTCGGGCGATACGGCCGCCTGGATTAGCAAGCAGCTCGCCTGGTTCGACACGGCGCCGAGAAAGATTGTAGGCGCAATCGCGGGCGTCGCGGCGCTGACCGCGGTCGCGGCGTTGGCCGCCGTGCCGTTTGTGATCTTCTCTTGGCCCCGACAGCAATCCTCGGTGCAAGCCAAGGCTGTCGGCGACCTGAAGTCGTCTGCGGACGAAGGGGGTCCGAAGTTCGCGTCGTCGTCCGACAGAAAGTGGGTGGCCGATAGCGCGTCTGCGCCTGACTCGCGACCCGCGTCAAAAAACGGCCCAGAGAAAAGCGGCGCAGAGAAAACCATTCCCTTGGCAGCGCCCGATGCGGCCGCGCACGATCACCAGCCGAAGTCGAATTCGCGGCCGCAAGCAGTCGATCCGCCGAAGTCCCTGCCCAAGCCGACTGGCATCGCGGCAAAACCGCAGCCGACAAAGACGACGCCGGCGCCGGCTGCCAAGCCGGTCGAGGTCATCAAGAAGGTCGCGCTAGGTGGTCTGCTTGGCGCGGCCGACCTGCCGTCACCGAGGGATTCGGAGTCGACCGTTTCGCTCGGCAAGCTCCCGTCGGTAGCGAAGTCGGACCTCGACATTCAATTGCTGGGAGGAGATACCATCGCCAAGGGCAACCCCAAGTTCGGTCTGCGGAAGGACGACGGCGGAATGTCGTGGACGCTGCTGCTGGCCGACAGGGACAGGGAAGGCGACGCAATCGCCCGGCTCTCGCTTGAGGGCGGCGAGTGCAAATTCCAATGGACCGCTGCCGCAAGGGAGCGCGCCGCAACGGCGTCGTTGGCCCGCTACTGCGCCGTGCAGTTCAGCTCGGCCGACGTCAAGCACGTCACCCTGTTGACCTCTCCGAAGACGGTTGGCCCCCTGCATATCGACTTCAATCCGCCCGGCGATCGCATACCGCGACAATTCATAAGCCGCGATTTCGCTTTGCCCGATCCGAGCCTGCTGCGGATGCAAATTCTGCCGTTGGATCCCATCGTGCCAAAATACCAGATCAAGGTCGTCGATCCGGCGCATGCCGGCCGGATGGCGCGCGGCAGGCCTTCAGAGACGACTGTGGGAGATACGATCGCTCCCAGGGGACAGGCGCTGATTGTCCTGAACAAGCAGAACACGCCCGGCGTAACATTCCAAGTCGGTTTTGATGTCCGTGGTAGCGGAGCCGTTCTCGAAGGCGAGGCGAGGTGCGAAATTGCAGGCCAAATCGTTCCATACAGCGTTAGCGTTGTCGAGAGCCGCGCAGCGTCGGCCAGCTTCATTGCGGCAAGTGAAAACACGTCGGGTCGAAATGCCCGCTACTCGCCGAGCAAGGAAAGGATTCAGGAAGCCAAATCGGTCCACGCCCAATGCAAGGCATTGGAAGACCTGCTGAGCGAGTTGCGTAGGCAGGTTTCGGTTCCCTTCCGCATCTATGTCCTCGCCGGTCATGCCGACGACAAGTCCGCGCCGCAGGTGGTCATCTTCCAAAGCGGCCAACGCGGATATGCCAAGGCGGCCGGAGCGAAGTCAAAAAAGGGAAACTGACGGGCCAAGCAAATCACAATCCAGGGCTTCAACCAAACCAACATGTTTGCAGATACCAACGCACGATCCGGGTGGCACGTCCTGAGCCGGGGCACCCGCGCAGCGGGTCGGCGAAGGGCGTGGAAGCACGACAAACACGCCCTTCGCTTGAAGCTCGGGAACGTGCCACCCTCGCTATCGTTGTTTATCGTTGTTATCGCAACCGCAATCGCCGTAAGCGCGATCGCTCCGCAGGCGTCCGCGGGCGACGCAACTCTCCCGCAACAGTCCGTCGAGCACTGGATGAAGCAACTAGCTGGCGCCGATTTCCGCGACCGCTGGCACGCTGGCTATATGCTTGGCACACTCGGTCCCGCGGCCGCGCCGGCGCTGTCGATGCTGCACAAGGTGCTGGAAAAAAAGAGCGAGCACGAATATGTCCGCGGCATGGCCGCATGGGCAATCGGCCGCATCGGTCCGGCGCCGAGGGCGAGATCCCGCTGTTGAGCGAGACTATGCACTCGCGCGGGCACCTGGCCGTCCGCCGCGCCTCCGTGGAAGCGCTGGGCAGTTTTGGCGCGGCGGCAAAGCCGGTCGTGCCAGAATTGGTCAAGCTTCTGGCGGACGACGACGCGACCACGCGCGTCAACACGGCGGTCGCCTTGTGGAAGATCGACCGCCACCCGAAGGCCGTGCCGGCGCTGGTGGAAATGCTGCGGCACGGCGCGAGACCCGCAAGCGGGGACCTTGAGCCGTATCTGGCGGCGGTTGCATTGGGCCAGATGGAAGCGGACGACGACCCAGCAAGCTGGGTGCCCGCCGTCGCGCCGGCATTGATCGCGGCCTTGCACGACGCCGACGGCGACGTCCGCCGGGCGGCCGCGCACTCGCTGGGCGAGCTTGGCAAGGCAGCGTTCCCTGCGCTTGGCAAGGCGAAAGCGCTGGAGGACCCGGACCCCGAAGCCCGGCGGCTGGTGATCGAGTCGCTCAGTTGCATGGGCGCGGCGGCCGTAGCGCCACTGACGGCCGCGCTGGCGGACGATAATCCCGGCGTGCGCCGCGCCGCCGCCCGCTCGTTGGGCACGCTTGGCCGCGATGCGCGTCCGGCCCTTCCCGCTCTGGAGAAGGCCGTCAGCGATCCAGAGGAAGGCGTTCGCACTACCGCCGCCAAGGCGCTTAAACTGCTCCGCGCGGAGTAAGTCTCGCTGCATAATGAACACTATTCAATCCCGCGATCTCCGCTTGGACACGGCCGACGACTGCGTGCTTGTTATCCACGGCGGCGCAGGCCAGATCTCTCACGAGGGCGTACTGGACGAGTGCCGTGCCGCGCTGCACGCGGCGCTGCAGACCGGCTACGACGCCCTGCAGCGGCCCGGCGCGACGAGCCTCGACGCCGTTATTGCCGCCGTGTGCAGCCTGGAAGACGCTCCCTGCTTCAACGCCGGCAAGGGCGCAGCCTACACCCGCGACGGCCGCTTCGAGCTGGACGCCTCGATCATGGACGGCGCTACGCGCCGCGCAGGCGCCGTGACGGGAGTGACCACCGTGAAGAACCCGATCGTCGCCGCCCGGCTGGTGATGGACTGTTCGCCGTGCGTATTGCTGATGGGGTCGGCCGCCGACGCCTTCGCCCGGCGATACGGCGCGGAAATTGTTCCGCCGGAATACTTTCGCACCGAGATGCGCTGGCGGATGTTGCAGGAGAAGCTCGGCGGGCAGCCAGACGCCGCCGAAACCGGCGCCGCGACGCACTGCGGCACGGTGGGCTGCGTGGCCTTGGACGACCGCGGCAACCTGGCCGCCGGCACGTCAACCGGAGGCATCACCGGCAAGCTCTCGGGCCGCGTGGGCGACTCGCCCGTCATCGGCGCCGGCACCTTCGCCGACAACGCGAGCTGCGCGGTTTCCGGCACCGGCGAGGGCGAGTACTTCTTCGCGCCGTCGCCGCGCACGACATCGCGGCGCTCGTAGAGTACAAGGGCCTCGATGTCGCCGAAGCCGCGCGGATCGTCATTCACGACAAGATGAAGCCCGCTGGCGGCAAAGGCGGCGTCATCGTGTTGGACGCGCGTGGACGAATGGCGATGACCCACAGCAGCGAGGGGATGTACCGCGGCTACGTCACGCGGGACGGCGCGATGCGCGTCATGATCTTCGATTGCTAGTATACGAACAGAATCGTTAGAACAATATTTTCCTTCGTGCCGCGCTTTTGTGCAACCGCGCGACACATTCTTCCGCGATTGCAAGATTCGGAAAAAAACAGGCGGGAAATCTCCGTGCTGAGCTAGATTGGCCGTTTCGACTTGCGTACACTTAGCAGTTCCATTACGGTGACACGAAAGGACATTAGAGAATGAAACATGGATACCTTATCGACATGGACGGCGTTCTTTATCGGGGCAAGGAATTGATTCCCGGCTCCGATTACTTCATTCAACAACTGCGTGAGAGGAACATCCCCTTTCGTTTGCTGACGAACAACAGCCAGCGGACCCGCCGCGACGTGGTGACGAAGCTCGCGCGGCTGGGCATCGACGTGGAAGAGGAGCACGTCTTTACCAGCGCGATCGCCACCGCGCGGTTCTTGGCCAACCAGAAGCCCGGCGGCACGGCATTCGTCATTGGCGAGGGCGGTTTGCTCACGGCGCTGAACGTCAACGGATACTCGGTCGTCGACCACGATCCCGATTACGTCGTCGTGGGCGAGGGCCGCACGCTCAACCTGGAGCAGGTCGAAGTAGCCGTCCGAATGGTCCTTCGCGGGGCGAAGCTGATCGCCACGAACCTCGACCCCAATTGCCCGGTGGAAAACGGCCTGCGGCCCGGCTGCGGTGCGATGGTGGCCATGCTCGAAACGGCCACCGGGCTGAAGGCCTTCAGCGTGGGCAAGCCCAGCCCCGTGATGATGCGCAACGCGCGAAAGGAGCTGGGGCTGCGGACCGACGAAACGACGGTCATCGGCGACACAATGGAGACCGACATCTTGGGCGCCGTGCAGATGGGCTACCACTCCGTGCTGGTGCTCAGCGGCGGCACGCGGTCGGACGACTTGAAACGCTACGCCTTCGGCCCGGAAGTGGTGGTCGAGTCTTTGGCCGAGTACGCCGAGCGGCTGGAGCGAACCCATTGGCGAACGCCGTGGTCGACGCGGGCCGCGGCTTCCGTGCCCGTGGTGCCGATCAGCGAGATGGCGCTGGCGCGATGAAGGTATGTTGTCGTCAACCGTTTGGCGTGTCTGGAGCGTTGTGATCAGACGTACTCGGAGGTCCATCCTATGGATCCGGCTCGCCGCAGGTTCCGGTTGCACCCGATGGCTCGGAACGCTTGAAGCCGGTTGCCGAAGACGATATACTTGCCTATCGGCGTTGCTCGAACTCTCGGAGGCTTGTATGCAATTGACCATTGAAGAAGCAAAGAAGCGGTTTCCCGATCGCCCGCCGCCAGCTCCGCTGGAATACGCGGGCCAAGGGTTGCCTGGACGAAGGACCGAGCGCGGATTGTCGCGCATGGCGCCAGTTTTGGCGAAGTGCGCGCCCAGGCGGCAACCGCCGGACTCGACGACCCGCTGATGCAGCGCGTCCTTGCCACCTCCTTCATCGGAAGCAGAAGTAGTCAGGCTATTCGGTGCTAGACTTGCTTGCCGCGCGGCACGCTTGAGGATAAGATGCCTGAGATTAGCCGCTTCCGTGGAATTGTCATCCGAATGTACTATCGCGACCACGTGCCGCCGCACTTTCATGCCGAGTACGGGGAACACGAAATCACGGTGGAAATCGGGACGGGAATGATCGAGGGCAAGTTTCCGCGACGGGCACTGTCCGACGTGCTCGAATGGCACGACATGCATCAGGCCGAGTTGGGGGTGAATTGGCGGCTGGCGCGCGAGGAACGGCCGCTGAATGAGATTCAACCATTGGAATAGATCCATGTTTTTACACGTCACACAGGCCGAGTACATCAAGGATTATTGCATCCGCCTATCGTTCAACGACGGTAGCCAAGGCGACGCCGACTTGTCATCCTCACTAGACGGCCCGATCTTCGCGCCGCTTCGCGACTTGACTTACTTCAAGAAATTCTCATTGGAAGGACATACGGTCAGTTGGCCCAACGGCGCGGATTCTGCGCAGAATACCTTCAGTCGTTGACGCATGTTGCGGCCGGTAGCTCGGCAGGCGCGTGAGGCACGTCCGCCACGCCTGGGCTGCGGCTTCCGTGCCCGTCGCGCCGATCAGCGAAATGGCGCTGGCGCGGTGAAGGAAGGACGCTACCCGTCTGGCGTGTCGAGGATGTACTTGAGTCGCTCCGCCAGTTCAGGCGGAAGTTTGGCCAGCCACGACGCGTCGACGAGGCCGAGGGCGATAAGGTCGCGGAGGTGCGTGCGGTCTTTGTCGCGGTAGGACACCAGCTTCATTTGCACGAGCGAATCAAGCGTTATCACGCGGAACTCGGCAGGATCATCGGCTGTTTCAATTTCGGGGGGAGGCATTAGCTCGCCAGGTCGCAGTCTCTCTCCGCTAAAGAGCAAATGGACCGCTTCGCTGGGCTTGCCGTCCGGCCCGTCGCGGAACATCACCACATCCAATACGATGTCCGCGACGAATCCGGCGCCTTGAAGCGCGGCAGTAACCGCGGGCAGATCGACGCGACGAACCAGAATGTCGACATCGCGCAGTGTTGCGCACGGCGCCCTCATCGACGGTCGCCACCCACGATGCCACGGCGTTTCCGCCCACTACGGCATACGGGATGCCCGCGCGATTCAACGCCGCCGTCGCCCGCAGGAGCCGTTGGCGCACCTTGGCCACAGCTCGCTCCATTCGGTCGAGGATTTCCGGTCCCATGCTGACGGTGCCCGAAACCCATTCCGACGATTTTTTCATACGATTGATTTTACACGGTGACGGCGGCCCGTGCCACGCCCAAGACGTCCACGCAGCGGCTCAACGGGAAGGCTGTCTTGGCGTTTCCTGGCCGGCGCTATGTTGCCGGTCTCATGAAATGATGGCGCACGTTCCCATTCCGTCTACACTTCGGGAGCCGCTTGCGTTGGCGCTCGTCGCGTAGCGACATTTCGATGGTAACCGTGGGATTCATCCCACGGAGCTGAATACGCAAAACCGTCCTGCGTCGCGTAGCGACGCTTCAATCCCAAACGTAACGCTCGTCGCATTCGATCCCGTGCCGCCGCAGGAATGCTCCCGATGCTTGGTGCTGAAAACGATGTGGTAGTGCAATGAAGTGTAAGTGTTTGCCGTGGCGCTGGGTCGTCGCTACGCGACGAAATGGGAGGGGAAGGGGCGGATGGTCGTCTGGCGTTCCGTGGGGTGAAACCCACGTTTACCATCATAGCGTCGCTACGCGACGGCGGGAAAGCACCTGTCGCCTAGGGACATTTCGACGGTCACCTTGGGAAAACACCAGTCGCGCAGCGACATTTCAACGGTAACCGCGGGGTTTATCCCGCGGCAGGGACGCCGCAATGCACGGCGCGCGTCGCGTTGCGACGCCTGAGACTGCCATCGCGCAGGGCCCGACGCCCCTTCACCAAGCATCGGTATGATACGGCCGGCGCGCTACGGCACGCCAAGAATCCCCAACCCGGGGCCTTGACGCGCGGGCGCTCATGGGTGACCCTGCTGACATGCGTTTCATGCCCCGAAGCCGGCAACGTCCCCGTTTCGTGGCCCGTCGGCGAAATTGCGTCCACGCCAGGCCCCGCTGATGAGTCCGTTGGTTTCGCACTCATCGGATTATAGAACGGCAGTTAAGCGAATGGCTACTGGCGTGCGATGCCAAGTGACGGCGTGATACTGCGAGGCGAAAATGGGGGAGAGTAGCCGCGCGTCGGCGGCTGGACAATCTTAGCCAAGGAATGCAGCCATGACTTCAGACACAGGCGAGGCTGCCGGGGATGCAGTGGGTTTGCCCTTCGCGCGACCCATCGTGCGGAGTTTAACTGAGGAGTTGTTCCGCAGACAGCCGCAGTGGAAGACCGGTGATCTCGTCAACCGAGCAGTTCAGTTGCACCGTGAACGCGGTGGTGTTACCGCATCCGACCCAAGAACAGCCGTCAACCGCGTTTTGCAGAATCTCAGAGACGACGGGTTGGTAGTATCCCCCGGCGTTGGCTGGTGGCGCTGGACCGGCTCGTCTGAGGACGTAAATCCAACCTCGGAAGAACTGGAAGCAAGTTCCGCGGCGCCAACTGGTCCGGCGATCGATGATTTGGACCCCAGCATACGGCCAGAAAAAGAAGTCGGAGCGGGACGCGAGTGCGTTTATCTGTACTTCAACCCAAACGACCGGCGACTTGCAGAACTCGAACGTCGCGACGCCTGGGAGTGCAAGATCGGTCGCACGAGCGGCGGCGACGCGATCCCTCGAATCTTGAGCCAAGGTATTAGAACATCGCTTTCGCGCCTGCCTACGGTAGGGCTCGTTATTCGAACCGACGACTCAGCAGCTCTTGAAAAAGCCTTGCACTCTTCGCTCAGGTTGATCGAGGCAGAAGTACCTGACAGCCCCGGGGTTGAGTGGTTCATCACGTCGCCTGCGCGTGTCGAAGCCTGGCATGCGATCTTCGAGAATGCTCTTGTGGCTATCGGAACGTCGTCAATCGAAGTGGTCAACAGGTCGGGAGTCAAGTAGGGTCGAGAGATGGCGCGGTGGGTTAGGCTTCGACGGTCCGGCACACGCCTGGTTCGGCGCTTGGTGTGCTGCACCCGGCAGCCGCCGGGGAACTCGCGCGGCGTCGCTGAGGATGGCCTTGCCGTGGCCGAAGCAGCGCGTGCGGGGAAGTCCAACCCGGCCAGCCGCAAAAGCTGCCGCTGCGCTTCGGCCCGGTCCTCGTAAGTGACGGATCCGCGCGGGCCGAACACGTTCGCGGCAGCATCGGCCGCGGAAAGGGCCTCGCCGCCGCTGTGCGGCGGGCCACAGTAACGTACGGTTTGTGCCTGTTCGCGCAAGCGCGAACCGTAATCCCGATCTCGACGTCCCCACAGATCGTAAGCCTCGCCGCGACGCCCCCCTAGAATTGAACGGCTCCGCCACGGACTTATCGGCCATGCTTCCGTTGCCGCGCCTCGATAAGCCGCGCCACCTGTTCCTCGCTCAGGGCGTCGGCAAGCTCCTCCGGCGTCAGCCCCCGCACGCGCTCCTCCGGCGCCAAGCCGCGCAGACGCCGCTCAGGACCGACTTCCTCCAACATCCTGGCAACCAATTCCTCCTCAAACTGCTCAAGATTCTCTGAGATAGCGTGTTGCATAGTAAGATCCTCCTCGCTACGGAATTGCTTGACGTTTTGGATCATGAAGCGGCAGTGGGCCAGGGCCCCTTCGCCCCTGCGGGCCAACATCTTTATTATTCCCTGGCGGTCGTTCAAGAAAAGCACGGCTTACCAGCGAAAGGACCGCATTGATCGTCGCTCATGCGACCAGTCTACCAAAAAGCGACAAGCGGGCAAGCGCACCAAGTCACTGATCCACGGCAACGCCACGTCGAACGTAATCGTCTTGACGCCAAGTACAAGAACGGCCGCGATAAAAACACGCCGTGACCACACGTGGCTCTTTCGCGTCGCCAGCAGGCCTCCCGTCACCGCCGGTGGAACTCGCGCGGCATCGTCGAGAATGGCCTTGCGTGGCCGAAGACGCCGAGCGGGGAAGTCGAGCGCGGGCAGCCGCCGGCGCTGCCCCTGGCCTTCGGCCCGGACCGCGTCAGTGACGGTTCCACGCGGGCCGAACACGTTCGCGGCAGCATCGGCGGCCAGCAGGATGCCGGCCACCCTGCCGGCAAACGAGGCGCCCCACCGACCCCGCGTCGGTGGACGAGTGACTGGGCAGCTAGAGCAAGCGCGGCTCCGAGATTTGGCGTATTCTTCTGCCGCCGCCCGGCCGGGCGGCGGCAGAGGAATACGCGGAGAAGGCTGAGGGAAGGCGTCTCCAGCTGGTCAGTCATCGCTCCAACGGGACAAGCTCTAATGGCACGAGATTAAGGCGTAAGGTGTTATTGCGCAATGATTTCGGGCTTCCAATGCCCCTGGCTTGTCCAGGGGAAAACTTACGTTCGTCGCTACAGCAGTGCGGCTCGCTATTCCAGTCTCCCACGTTTTCCGGCGGCGGAGCCGCCGCCGGAAAACGTGGGAGAGATAGGCAGTATGTGCATCGTATGTAGCTGCGAGCGTGAAACTCCCCCGGGCAAGCCGGCGGCATCTTTGCTCCTTCGGCCACTAACGAATATGAAGTAAATCCTTCCGGAAGGGATGCCTGAGTTAGTTCCTGTCATTTTGGCAGCCCGTGCCGGCGGCCGAGGCAAGAGCCTGCCAAAACGCGCGGCATGAGTCACTTCGCATTCCAAGAAGTCCGCGTTTTGCGCGCGATCTCGCCATTGGCACGGGAATTGCTACACTAATGTAGTGATGTAAACATGTGTAAACATACAATAATAACCTACGGACGCAACGACAAAAGATGATTAACAGAAAAATGATTCGCGGCGCGATCGGCACTTGGCGCATAGGACACCCAAAAGACGGATTCCCGGGTCCGTCCTGGGTCCGTTCTGGCTTCATCCTTGGTTCATCCTGGGTGCCTCCTGGGTCCATCTTGGATAAGAACACCCCCAAAACCAGGCCGATTCCTTGAGAATTGAATCGCGAAGAAAACTTTTCGATCGAAAAGGCCGAGATATGCACCAGCAACCCCTCACCCCCTGCCCCTCTCCCGAAGGAGAGGGGAGAAAAGCACCAGATGAGAACACTAATTATCACTCATTAACACAAATGACCGTTACACCGGCAAGTCCCAAAAAGTGTAGAAGTGTGTGGACTTCTGTGGAACCTCGCGGGGCTGCCGGAAGAAGTTGCAGCGGAAAAAGACTATACAACCCCGCTCTGCGCAAGCGTTTTGCCGAACTTGGGCCAGCCTTCCGCCGCGAGACCGCCGGAGGAACAGTCCAAAACGACGAGCGAATCGTTGTCCAGGCCGAAGGCCAGGCGGTGCGGCGCGAGCAGTGTGCCGGCGGAACGGACGGGCGAGCCGACGTCGGCCGTCCATTGGCCCTTTCCGGAGAAATCGACGGCATGGACCACGCCCGCGTTGTCGCCGAAGTAGATCAGGTCGTCGTCCCCGATGACGGGCGTCGATTCGACTGGGGCTTCGGTCTGGTACTCCCAGCGGACCTTGTGACTGTTGCCGTCCAGACATGCGAGCACGCCGCGCGGCGCCATGCCCCGCGGGGCCTGGCTGAGACCGACGTAGACGTGGCCGTTGCGGTCGGTGACGGGCGAGGCGAGGATCTGCCCGTGCAAATGTGTCTTCCAAACGAGCGAGCCCGTGGTGGCGATGCCGTAGAGACATTCGTCCTGCCCGGCGACGATGAGCACGTTCTCCCCAGTGACGGCCGGCCCAGTGACGACCGAACCTGCGACGACGGGAGCGGAGCGGATTTTGCCGATGTAGCCGTGGTCGCCCCCTTTCAGCCACTTGCTCGCGCCGCGCTCGCCGGTCACATCGATGGCCAGCATGTAGCCCATCTCGGAGCCGACGTAGAGCACGCTGTCCAGCAGCACCGCGGGCGAATCGAACTTCTTGCGGGAGCGGAAGAACGGCGGATTGCCTGCGCGGCCCTGGGGATCGACGCGGACCAGTCCGCCCTCGGCGGCGCTGACGAACGTGGTTCCGTCGCGATCGACAACCGGGACGGCGTAACCCAGCGGCTCGCCGACGGCCGCCGGCGGCCAGACCTGCTTGCCGGTGAAGGCATCGAGGCCGTGCAGCAAGCCGTCGCAGGAGTGCAAGCGGAGGGTGTCTTGCGGACCGAGCACCACCGGCCCCGGCGCCGGGCGCCGAGTACGTATTCCCAAAGCAGCTTCGGCTTCTTGTCCTCCTCGATCAAGGCAACGAGCCGGTCGCGGAACTGCAGGAAGATACGGCCCTCGGAATCGACCGCCGGGGCGTTGCACAGCGGCGTCGCCAGTTCTTCGGGCAATGGGTTGTCCGGGAACGACCAAACGACCTTCTCCGAGCGAGGCTTCTTGGGCCGTTGGACGGGCTTGGGCGGAACGGCTTCCAGACCAACCGAGGCCGGACGCCGCCGGGGCGGTTCCGCTGTCTTCGCCGGTGCGGAGGAGCGGGACGACGGTGGTCCGGATGGACGCGGGATACCCGCGGAGCGGGTCGGCGGCTGCGGCGCGACAGTCGAGGGAGTCCGCGGCTCAGCCGGCGGCGCGGGGCCTGTAGGCGCGGGGCTGGGCGGCGCGGCTTGCGCCGAACGATCACTTGGCGCTGGCTTGCGCTCTGCAGGAGGTGCAGTGGGCTGCTGTGGCGGCGCCTGCGACGGACGCTGGCGGGCCTCTGGCGCTTGCGACGGCTTGGATGCCGGCGGAGTTGCAGGTGGCGGACGATTCGCACTGCCCGGCGGCGAGGGAAACGAAGTCCGTCCAGGCCCTGCGCTGGGGGGCTTGCCAGAAGGCGTCGGGGTACCCGCGGAGTGGGTCGGCGGCGGCTGCGTTTGGATTGGCTGTTGTGGCGGGGCACCCATGGAGTGGGTCGACGGCTGGCGCGTCGTCGGCGCTGAAGGTTGCGGACAGCGTGCGGGCACACCTGGCGTGAATTGCTGTGGCGGAATTCCCGGTTGACCGCCGGCAGTCGGCCCCGGCATTCCCGGCTGAGCAGGGAACGCGGGCGGCGCGGCTTGTTGCTGCGGCCATTGGCCGGGCGGCTGCTGCACCCCACCTTGCCAGTTCATCGGCGCTGGCGGCATTGCGGATTGTTGCGGTGGCATCGCAGGTTGACCGGGCCAGCCGCCAGCCGCTGGCGGCGAGCCCGCGGAGTGGGTCGGCGGCGCCTGTCCCCAAGGATTCGTTACGGGCTGTGGCGGCGTCTGCATCGGCCAGCCGCCCTGCTGAGGCATGACTTGTTGCGGCTGGCCGGACCAACCGCCTGTGGCTGGCGGCTGCATAGCTTGTTGCGGCATCCCCTGCTGCGGTGCCCCCGGCTGAAATCCGCCCGGCGGCTGCGGCCAACCCTGCTGTTGCGGCATAGTTGGCTGCTGCGGCATCGCCGGTTGTTGAGGCATCCCAGGTTGCTGAGGCATCCCAGGTTGCTGAGGCATCCCGGGTTGACCAGGCCAGCCGCCTTGCTGCGGCGGGGTAAAGGCAACCACTCGAAACAGGCCGACTGCCTGCCGTCCGCATTGCGGACAACTGAAAGGCTGCGTCGGCCGCTGGATTTGAAAGCCGCAGTTCGAGCAACGGAACGTATTCATTGTGTCCTATTTCACCGCTACGCTGGCCTTCGTGTAAACCTTGCCGTTGTCGCGGAGCACGACCCAACCCAAGACCTGGGCAACCTCGACGCCGGGCCGCGATGCATTATGCCGCAGAGAATCGAACCGCTCGCCGGGGCTGACCAGTTCGATCGTGTTCGCCATGCCGGCCTGCTCGCACGCGCGCACGAGCCATGCCACGAGCGCCTTTTCCAGTTCGCTCGACTTGCTGGAGCTCTTTGGTTGCCAACGATAGAAGGCCTCGCCGATGTCTTTCAAAAGCGGCGGCATCTTGTCGGCGGCGGCGGCGCGGAACTGCAACAGGCTGCCGACCAGCCCGCACGCCCCCGGATCGCCGCTAAGCACGCCGCTAAGCAGGCGGTTCTTGTCGGCATTCAAGGCGGGATTGTGGGCCAGTTCGCCGCCCAGCAGGGCTTCCTGCCAGTTGCCTCCGACAGTCGCCTCCGACGACTCGTTTTGCGGCGGACGGAGGATGTCAATGATCGCCCGCAAGCCGGCGTCGGCGTGCTGCTGCGCGGCGACCACCT
This sequence comes from uncultured Planctomycetia bacterium, assembly GCA_963780045.1. GTDB lineage: Bacteria > Planctomycetota > Planctomycetia > Pirellulales > Thermoguttaceae > JANXQG01. The sequence goes on from CAVZZZ010000001.1 coordinate 2,884,921, forward strand.
GCTGCTGCACCGCGGTGAAGTACTGCGGCAAGGCATTGAAGTATTGTGGGACCAGCTCCGCAAGCTGCCGTATGGCTGCGCTTTGCGAATTGTGCTGCTCGGTCTGCGCGTCGCGGAGCTTGGTGATCGCGGGCGTCAGCGCGTCCTTGAGGGCGTCAATCGACTTCAGCATGGTCGCGTTCGACGCCGAGCCACTCGCACTGCCAGTGCCGTCGCCACCGGCCAACGCCGAAGCGCTGCCGGCGGTCGCGGCGGCCAATTGGTCAACCTTGCCGTAGAGGGCGTCGAGCTTCTGCTCAAGTCCCCGGCCGCCGGCGTGTTCCAGACGTTCGGCAACGCTCTCGATCTTGCGAGCCAAGACGCGGGTGTCGTCGTCTCGGCCGGATTGCGACTCGCGGTGCAGCAGATACGAAGTGACTTGTTCTTTTGCCTCGTCCAGCATGCGGCCGAGGATTTCCAGCCGCTCCGTCAACACGGGCAAAGGATCGCTTTCGCCGCGAGCCGGAAGCGGCCGCCCCGGGGGCTGGGCGGTCTCGCGCGCGGCCGATTTCAGCGGATTGTCGGCCTTGATGGCCTGAGCCTCCGGCATGTCGTCCTCGAGCGCCGCGGGGAATTCAGGACGTGTGCCCACTGGTGCGTCTTTTTTTCCGGGCCAAGGGAATGCCATGTCTCGCGACTCCTCATTTCCGCCGCCACCGCGGTTACCCATTATTGTAGCAGATGTACGACGAACCTCCGAGTTCGTCCGGCTTTTGGGGACGGACTTGGAGGTCCATCCTACGGAAGGCACTCCAAGCATATTTCGCCGCAGGCAATTAGCTCAAGGAACTCCCGATTGCTCGCTAAAAGCTCGCTCTGCGCGGCCATTTCCGCGACGGTGAACCAATGGATCGACTCGACCTCATTCGGATTGCCCACGGGCACGGCCGCCGGCGACATGTCAGCCAACCACCATGCCAAATGGACTTTCCACGCGGTTACGCACTCCCAAAGCCGCCGCCGGGGAACTATTTCGACGCCAACCTCCTCCAGGACCTCGCGGGCCAGGGCCTCTTCCTCCGTTTCGCCCTCTTCGATGCCGCCGCCGGGAAAGCAGTAGACCAGCGGCGCGATCACGTGCCGCGACCGGCGGATCACCAACATGCGGCCGTCGCGGACGATGACTGCCACGGTGGCGTAGCGGACCGGCGTTTCAGGACCCGTTTCCATGCCAGAAATCGTAGCCAATCGGCAGACGTCCGCAACCCCCACATGCTTGCAGTATGTCCCTCGCGCCGAGACCAACGATTGTTGCCCGATTCGGTTTACGTTAGTCTGGTAGGTTCACCAGCGAGCCGCAGTCGATTCGTGCGCCACATGGCAAGTTCCGCAGCAACCTCCGCGCCCGGCCCCCAGCGGCCCGATCCTTACGCGGCGTGGCGAATCGGCAACTACCGCCTCTATGCCACGAGCTGGTTCGCCATGACCATCGCGCGGCAGATTGAGACCGTGGCCATAGGCGTGTACATTTACGCAACCACGGGCAACGTGCTGGACTTGGGCATCTTGGGCCTCGTGCAGGCGGTGCCCGCGATGCTCTTTGCCATTCCGGGCGGACAATTGGCCGATCGGTTCGACCGCAGACTCGTGCTTGCCACGGTGCTCGTGCTGGCCGCGGCGCTCACGGCCGGTCTTGGAGCGGCGTGCTACTTTCAGGTCTCGCCAGCATGGATTTACCCGTTGTTGATTGTCAATGCAATGTGCCAGGCCCTCGGCGCTCCCTCCCGAACGGCCTTGCTGCCGTGGATCGTTCCCGCAGCCAAATTCAGCAACGCCGTTTCCTGGAACAGCACGATTTTCCACGTGGCCACAATGGTCGGGCCGGTCTTGGGAGGCCTGCTTCTTTCCGTCAGCACGGGTTGGGGAACCTCCTTGGCCCTGTCTGTCGTTTTCGCCGGCCGCCTGCTGGCCTTGCTGGGCACGCTCATGCTTCCCACGCACCGCCCGGAGGCCCGCGACACCACGATCTCGCTCGCCAGCCTTGCCGCCGGAATACGCTTTGTTTGGAAGCAGAAAGTGATTCTGGCAACGATTACGCTGGACCTGTTCGCCGTCCTGCTCGGCGGGGCCACGTACCTCTTGCCCGCGTTCGCCGAGGACGTGCTTCATTTTTCCAAGGAACACGTCGGCACGGCAGTCGGGCTGCTGCGCTCGGCGGAAGCGGCGGGCGCGATTGCGATGGCGGTCCTGATTGCCCACCGGCCGCCTATTCGCCGGGCGGGGGTGACCCTGTTGCGGGCGGTCGCCGGGTTCGGCGCAGCGACGATGGTCTTCGGACTGTCGCGGAACTTCTGGCTCTCGATGGCGGCGATGTTCGCCATCGGCGCCTTGGACAACATCAGCGTTGTCGTGCGGCACACGCTCGTCCAATTGCTCACGCCCGACGCGATGCGCGGCCGCGTCAGCGCCGTGAACAACGTCTTTATCGTCGCCTCAAACGATCTCGGCGGGCTAGAATCGGGCGTTACCGCATGGCTCTTCGGGCTAGTGCCTTCGGTGGTCGGCGGGGGAATTGGCGCGATTCTGGTCGTTTTGACCTGTGCGGCGCGTTGGCCGCAAATCCTCACGATCGGCTCGCTGGCCGACTTGCGGCCAGCCGAGGATGCCAAGGCGCTTCAGGAGGCGGATGAGGAGATTGCGACGCGGTGAGTTTCATTGCCCACCAGCGCCTCGATCATGCCCTCAACATCATTCGTTACGTTCGACATGCGGTGCAGCCAAAGCGAGCGGAACAGGCCCGTGGAGTCAAAGGCATCGCCAGGAAAGCAGGAAAGAATCGCCGCGCCTATCTCCGCATTGAGGTCTTCGTTGGGGCTGACGCCGGTCATGCCGCGTTCAAACGCCCCGCGAAGCGATGCATGCAGCAACGGCCAGACCTGCCGGCCGCCCGCTTTGTTTGATTGGTATTGCAGGTCCTGCGAGAATTCGACCGCGCGCTCGGTATTGAAGGCGAACTCGGCCACGTCGTTCAGCGAAACCAGGTGTCCCACGAGCAGGTCGGTCCAACGCTCCGCGCGGCGGCGAAGATGATTGAGTTTGACCGCTTTTGCGGTCTCGATCCCCGGTGAGCGGGCCATCAGCGTCAGCACGCGCCGCCGCGCTTCCAGGTGTCCGGCCATGATACTGCGGGCCAAGGGCTCGAATTCATTTCCGCCGCACTGCCGGTCGTAGACACAGAGCATGGCAGTCCAGACCCGCGTGAGGACTTCGCCCGTAAGGATTTCCTCCAATACGCCGCGAGCAAATGTCCAATGGATCGGCGAGGCGTTGGCGTCGAGGTGGTGGGGATTGTCGGCAAGGTATCGCAAGCTCCTGGTCCACCGATCCAGCCGGCATTTTGACGCCGTCCAATACTGCTGCACGCCCTGGGCGGAAAGCGGCGCGGTTCCACGGATCAGCGTAGGCCCTTGTTCCGAGACGAGGGAAGCCAGTTCGAGAAGTTCACGGGCGTGCATGGTCTTGACCAGGTTGGGGGAAAGGACAGTCTCGACTCGGCGTCCTTGCCATGAGCCCTCACGAATCGCAAACCCAATGCCGTGCCGACGGGCATGCGAGTAGTTGAGCGGAACTCGTTGGCGCCAAAAGACTTAGCACGGCTCTCCGGGCGCAGCGATTAAACAAGTTGCGTCCGCGAGTGTTGCGTTTTCGCAACAGTGCCGGGAGTTTTACGGGCGCTTTTGCAACAACTTTCCGCAGCCCCAGCCGGTCGACTTCCCGGCGATGGTCAACAGTCTTCCCACGGGCCGGAAACCAAGCCGCTCATGGCTTCGCAGCGAAAACCAGTTGCCGAACTCGATGATGGCGAGCATCTGCCCGATGCCGCGCTGCTTGAAATGGGCGGCTGCTCTGGATAGCGCCGCGCCGTGGATCCGCCGTCCGCGATATTCGGGCACGGTAAAGGCCTTGTAGAGATAAACCGTGTCGGACGGCAGCCTCAATCCGGCGCCAAAACTGTGCTCCGGTTCGATGCTCCCGAGGGCATACCAGGCATAGTTGACCAGCCGCGCGCCATGCCAGGCGGCAAAGCAGAAATCGCGCCCGAATTGCAGCCGCACGGCCAGGGCAGCGTCCAATTCATATGCCGTGTCGGCAGCAGCCGCTAGCACGTCGTCCGCGCTCAAAAAGCGATAATCGAGGTTCTCTGCCGGAGATTCCGGCAGTCGCATGGACGCCAGCTCCAGCCGCATCACATGAGCAATCTCGATCTTCGCCAACCGCCGCGCGATGCGATAGGCAATGGCGGCAATTCCAGCCGCGGCGCGGTATTTTGGCACGATTCCACTGATCGACATAACACCCGCTATCGAAGCTACATGCAAGAACGGAAGGAGCAGTCAAGCACTCGTTGCCTCGCAACCGCGCCGCGCCGTTGAGGTTAGACTGTTTCGGGCGAGCGGACGCTACAGATCAACTCTACCTTACAATTTGCTTCTCCGCAGGGGCAAGGTAGAATCGCAGCCGTACCGACCGACTTGATTCCTCGGCGAGGGGCACACGTTTTCGGCATGGCGGTACGGTTTCTTTACAAGCATTGAATGGGGCCGTCCGATGTTCACTCGCACGATTATCGCGATACTCTGCTTAGGTTCGAGCTTCGGCTTAGGCGCCGGGCCCACCCAATATGCGCAGCGGGCTCGCGAAGTGACGGAACACATACAGAGGAATTTCTACGATTCCCGCAGCGGCGTGTATCTCAAATCCGCGACGATACGGAAGCCTACGAGACCAACCGCGACCCGCGCTACCTCAAGCGGGCGGGTGAGACGCTTCAATTCGTGCTCAGCGGCTGGGACGAAGAAGGCGGCGGGGGAATCTGGTGGCATCAATTGCACAAGGACGGCACCAAGAATGCCTGCGCCAACGGGCCGGCGGCAGTGGGCTGTCTGCGGTTGGCAAAGTTCCGCAAGGGCATTGCCGCCGCGGCGCTCGTTGGTCAGGCCCGTAAGATCGTCGCGTGGACTGTAGGCTCGCTAGAGGCGGAGGACGGCCTGTTTGATGACCGCAAGGTCGTCGCCACCGGCGAGATCAAGCGCGGCAAACTGACGTACAACTCCGCGCTCATGCTCCGCGCACTGCTGGGCCTCTATCGGGCCACGGGCGATAGGGAATATCTGGATCAAGCCAAGCGGATCGCGAAGGCCGCGGACTGGTTTCTGGACCGTAGAACGGGCGTTTATCGCGACGCCGTGCGGTACGCGCATTTCATGGTCGAGGCCAATCTGGAATTGTACCGCACGACGAAAGAGGAGTACCTGCTGACGCGGGCCAAGAAAAACGTGGATGCGTTCTACGAGAAATGGCAGGCAAAACCGCCCGACGACATGATCTCCAGCGCGGCCATCGCGCGCGTGTTGTGGTTGATGTCCGAAACCCGGACAGACTCCGGGCGCAAGTTTTGGCAGGGTGTCGATAAACTGCGCAGCTAACCGCGGGTAAGACTGTTTGTCAATACAGCGGCGGAAGCCACGACCCGAATTAGCGCCGCCGAGTATTGGACTCGTTACCGCAGCGTTTGGGGTCAGACCGAGGGTCGGTCTGACCCCGCGACCAACGGCAACGTGCAGTGCGGTCAGCAACAGGATTTCCGGCGACGACGGACGAGGAACATCATCCCCAGACCGCCCAGCACGCCAAGGCGAGCGTCGACGGCTCAGGCACGCCGAGCGAGACGGAGGGGTTGTAAATATCTCCCTTGAAACCGACCAGGTAACCAAACGGCGAGCCTAGCTCGCCGACGCCGATGGGGCGATCCAGGCCGTCACCGGAGGTCCCCTTGATCGCGGGCGCCTGGCTCACGAGGCTGCCGTTCAGGAAAAGGCTCGCTGTTCCAGCCACATCTTGGTTGCCGGTGCCGGTCAGTGAAGTATTGCCGAAATCGAGCGTCACGCCGTACCAAGTGTTTGGCAAGATGTTTGTGGCGACCGGCACCGACTCGTTCCCGAGGTCGTCGGCAAACGCCATTTGCAGCGAAGCGGAACCAGTGGTTGTGACCAACTGCAACGATTCAGTGCCCGCGTAATCAATCAGCTTTTGGGTGTGCGCAAACGAAGTCAAGTCCGTTCCATTCCACATAAACGAGCAGCTCATGGTAAACCCGCCGGCCGCGGCGACAGCCGAATTATTCAGCAATTGCAGCGCATTGGTCACGATGCCGCCCGCACTCGTGTCGACGGATAGGGCGCCGCCTGGTGCTCCCGGCGGGGCCGGATCCAATGACGGGGTCGAGTTAGTCTTGCCGTTGTTGCTTCCGGAGCTCACGTCCGTAACCGTCCCGCCAGTCCCATTCCAGGACGCGGGGAAATCGTATTCGAACACAGGAGTGGTCTGCGCACCCGCAATCGACGCCGCCAGCCAAAACGCGGCAGCAACCGCCGAGATTGACGCGAATGTTCTTGTGATATGCCCTTTCATTGCGATGGATCCTTTCAATTGTTCATGTTTCTCATGGGATGTCGTTGTCATTCGTCGTGCAATACCCAGGATAAGCACAAATCGCGACTGGAAACGCACGGCACAAAAGCGTTTCTATTTCAGGCAAGTGCCGCAAGATTCCACTTATTCCGTGATGTTAACATTCATCCGCAAAAAAGGCAAGCATTTTGTTAGAAACTCATTGAATTGTTCGTCTCCGCACATTTGCGGACGAGGAGCCTCCGTTTTCGGTTTTGGGCTGCCCAAAAACGAGCGAAAATGTGCGTCATCGCACAGGCGCAGCGAGATTATTGGCCCCGGATCGGAACTCGATGCCTGTACGCAAGACATGGTTATCCCCTTTACTCCACCGACCGCTACCAGTTGTGGTTAGTCTTGCCACCGACGATGGTTTTGTAGGGGGCCGGGTCGATTTGCACAGCTTGCTGGATGAGCCGGTAGAACAATTTGCCACGCGATGCGGAAGTCCGCCGGTTGAAACGAAACGTGAATTCGTCGAGGTAGTAGTCCAGGTGCTCTGGGCTCACCGCCCCTTGGTGCGTTCCCAGCAGCCATCGCTTCAGGAGAGAGGCCACGCGATGCACCCGTGGCAGGAGCTGAGTCGCCGCATCCTTGTCTTTTCCCAGCAAGACGGTAGGTTCGTGAGCGTATCCGAGGGCCTCCATGCCTGCATAGGCTGGCAAGCCGTCGGTATGCACTACGCTCCCTGGCTCCACGGCCTGTGGCAGGAAGTCATGCAGGGACCGCCGCGTCGCGTTGGGAATGCGTGCCATCCGCACCCTCCCGATGCCCCGCCCATTCTCCTCGGCCGCGATCGCCACCAACGCTTTGCTAACTGCGCCTCGTCCGCGTTGTGCTGTGCCCGTTTCCTCGCCGCCGACGAAAGTTTCGTCCACCTCCACACGACCGTGAAGCCGGTCTCGGCCAGGACGGACCATGGCCCGCCGCAGCTTATGCATCCAGACCCAGGCCGTCTCGTAGCTGCCCAGCCCCAGAACTTGTTGCAGGCTGACGGCGCTGGCACCGTTCTTTTGGCTGGTCACGTGCCAAATGGCCCGAAACCACATGCGCAAGGGCTTATGCGTGTCCTGAAAGATTGTTCCCGCAGTGGCCGACGCTTGGTAACGACAACGGCCGCAGACGATCCGGCCTCGCGTCGCAGGCCAACCGCCGCAATTCTGGCAACGTGGACAAAGAAATCCCTCCGGCCACCGAAGCTGCTGCAAATACGCTCGACAGGCCTCTTCCGTATTGAATCGCTCCTCCATTTCCAAGACTGTCCGCGGATAGTCCTCCATGCCCGAATACTAGATGTTGGGGGCGGTGGAGTAAAGGGGATAACCATGACGCAAGAACACTCGGCACGAGGGCCGATGCCGCTAAGAAGGGCGCCGATCGCCGCTCACCAAGTGAAGTCCATCGAAACCGTCGCGCCGTTGTACCACAGGCCGCTGTTGGTATTGATCGGGCTGGAGCTGCCGCCGGCAACCTGCACAGTGTGCGAAGCGACATCGCCGGCCAGGGCCACGCCTTCCACCCAAAGAATCATGTAACCGGTCCGGCAGGCGATGTGACTGGTAATCTGGTAGGAGGCCGTGAAATCGACTTCGCCGATGAACGCCGCGTCGGTCGCCGAATCGGACGTGCCGCCGACAATCACGGAACTGAGACGATTGCTTGCCGTGTTGCCGTATACCCCGGCCTTGGCGACGCCGTTGAACTGCAGCCGGCTGCCGGGGCTGAAGAAATCGAGATCGATGCCCGCCTGCCCGCCGCACATGTGGTTCTCTTCGTCCCACTTTGTATAAATAGAGGGATTCACGGCGTCCACTTCGAAGTGGTCCATCAATTGAAGGTAGCGAAAGCCCGTGAATACCGTGCAGCCTTCGTGGATCGGCACGTGGAAATTGACTTCGGCGCTGTCCAGCTTCGTGAGGTACGTGTTCAGCAGCGACCCGCCTCCGAGGATGGTGATGCCGATGCCGGCCATGCGGAAGGAGGTGACATTGTCGATCACGTTGTCCGAGCCGTCCCCGTGGTCGCTGAAATATCGCGCGTCCACGAGATACCCGGACGGCAACTGGTACATGAACGAGACGTCCGGGCAAGGTTGGAAATCAAAACCGAATTGGCTGGCATCCACGATAGAGCCGGGGCCGGAACTCGGCGTCGCGACCGCGGCCGGGCGGGACCGGGAGCGCTGGAGAAACAGCGCGCCAAACGACACGCACCAGGCGGAATCCGCGTTTTCCGGCATGACCTCGCCTGCCACCGCGCTGGCTTGGGCGGCGGTCCCTGCGTCAGTTTGGGCGGCGGTCACGGGAGAATCGCTGCCGGCGGGTTGGACCATGAAGTCTCGAAAAATCGCCGAATCGGCGGCGACGCTCGGTCCATCTATGGACGGAAAGGCCGTGAGCGGGCCGTCGTTCCCATTGGACGGTGCATCGGCAAAAGCAACATTGACGAGAACCGAAAGCAACACCGCTGCGAACGCCGCCCGAAACGCTGCGCCCATTTGCCGCTCCCTGCGTACAGAGTGATTATCCGTCATGGGACGACATTCCGTCGTCCTCCCGAAAATCGTCATCGACGCAATAAACCCGCGAATTGTCGAATTCGACCGTCCACCGAAGACTTGCCGCAGGGCGAGTTTTGCGAAGAATCGGCAAAGTTTGCCAAGGCGGGTTGGCGGTCGCGGCGAGAAAGGGGGGCCGGTATCGCGGGATCAACCCTACCTTACGTTTGACCGATCGGCGGGAAACGACATGAGCAGCCTCCCGGCCCCGAAATACTGCAGGATGTACAGTGCGACAAGCACCGTACTCCTCACGCTCCGCCGTGAGGTCCATTCCTGCTTGGTGCCGTTTCGAACAGCTCCATCGCCTCCCCATTCCCTCACGGCGGAGCGTGAGGAGTACGGTATCATGTTGTGGACGCCTCAGTTTTATGATCCGCGCGAAGAACGGACGGTGGTGTGGCGGAAACTTCCGCACTGGGCGCAGCCGGGCACGCTTACGTTTATCACCTGGCGGACCTGGGACTCGATGCCCGCGACCGTGGTCCGCCAGTGGCTCGCCGCGCACGACGATTGGCTTCGCCTGCGTGGCGTTGATCCGCCAAAGCCCGGGTGGGAAGCGCGGCTGAACGACTGGCCGCGCGAAGAGTTGCTCGCGTTTCGCAGCCTTGTCTCGGATCGCTGGAACGACAATCTCGATGCGCTGCACGGCTCGTGTCCGTTGCGCCGGCCCGAGTTGGCACAAGTCGTCGCCAAGAGCCTACATCACGGCGACGGCCAGGACTACTGGCTTTCGGATTTCGTCGTCATGCCAAATCACATCCATCTCTTAGCGACGTTCGCCACGGAGGAGGCGATGCTGGCGCAGTGTGAATCTTGGAAACACTTCACGGCGCGGGAGATCAACCGGGCACTGGGCCGCTTCGGGCGATTTTGGGAGCAAGACGCCTTCGACCACCTGATTCGCTCCCCGGAAGAGCTCGCCGGCATTCGCGAATACATCGCCAACAATCCGAAGGTCGCCAAGCTCAAGTCCGGCGAGTACCTGCATTATCGTCGCGACCAATGACGTACTCCTCGCGCTCCGCCGTGACCCAATAACCCGTACTCCTCACGCTCCGCCATGAGGTGAAGCCCTGTACTCGTCACGCTCCGTCGTGAAGTAGAATATCCTCCCGACGGATGGAGCCGTCGGTTTCCGTGCCAACGGCGACGGCGCAGAGGCTCGCCGCAACGGCGACGGCCGAACCGGAACTGGAGCCGGAGGGATTTCGGTCCAGGGAGTAAGGATTTTTCGTTAGCCCGCCGCGGCCGCTCCAACCGCTGGTGGAATAGCTGCAGCGGATGTTGGCCCACTCGCTAAGATTCGTCTTGCCCAGCAGAACGGCCCCGGCCTGCCGCAGCCGAGCGACCAGGAAGGCGTCGCGGAGCGGCCCGCGCCGACTAGGGCCAGCGAGCCGGCGGTCGTCGCCATCCGGTCGGCCGTGTCAATGTTGTCCTTGATGAGCACAGGGATTCCGTGCAGCGGCCCATGCGGGCCGCGGTTCTTGCGCTGGCGGTCCAACTCGTCGGCCAAGGCGAGGGCGTCCGGGTTGACCTCGATCACGCCGCGCAGCGCCGGGCCCTGACGGTCGATGGCTGCGATGCGAGCGAGGTACTTCTCCACGAGCGCGCGGGCCGTCCACTTCCCGGAACGCATTCCCTCCTCCAACTCGGCCACGCCGACGCCGTCCAGTTCAAACGGCGCGACTTCCGCGGCCGAGTCGGCGGCTTGATTCGGCAGTGCGGAGACGGGCACACCTGCCACGGCGGTTGCCGTTAGGCCCCTCTTAAGGAATCGCCTTCGCCCCAGAAGCTTGTATCCGGCGCGGAATTCATGACAACGATCCAATTCTACTCTCTCCTCAACTGACCTCTAAGGAACACTAGCCAATTATTATAATAGAACCCGCCGCGCGCGTGGGAACGATGTCACGCGGGAACGATGCCAGGCTTACGCTTTACGCTATCAACCGCCGTAGAGCGCACGATCGCGCATACGCTATAATAGTCTGAGGTCCAAAGGGCCAGCCCGGTAATATGCTGCTATTTGCACCATGAGCACCAACGAACTTTGGCGTGAAATCGAAACGCTGCCGGCACGAGAGCAACTCGTACTGCTTGAACGACTGAGCGCACTGGCGGAAGCGGAGATTCCTGACTCGCTGCGCGAGAGCATGGCCGAGGCGGATCGCGGCGAGTTGATCGACTTGGATGAAGCCTTGCAGGAACTGGATAGTCCGTGAACTACCGCTGCAAGACGACGCCCGCCTTTCGCAAGTCGCTGTCAAAACTCTCCCCTCCGCAAAAGGAGGCTGCGCAGCGCACGTTCGTCCTATTCAAGGACGATCCGTTTGACGCCCAGTTGCGCACCCACAAAATCCACGCCTTGTCGGCACGCTTCGGACGAACCATCTATTCCGCACGCGTGGACGACAATCTGCGGGCAATCTTCTTTCTCGACGGCGACATCGCCATCAGCGTGGACATCGGTTCGCACGATATTTACCGTTGATTCATCGAACGGGCCCGCGCTGGCGCCGTCTGCACGGCAACGCTCGCCTCATTGGGATGCAATCGCACGCCGAGTCAATGGCCGCTTGGCGCCGACCGAGAAGCTCGCCATTGCGAGCAATCCGATCGCAACTGCACTCAATAGAGGGATTGTAGAGGGTTCGGGCACCGCTTGCTGCGTGTACGTGACAAGGATCTCCCCCTGGGCGCCGGAGCCGCCGGGGTTGCCCCCTCCACCGCCTGGGAATCCTCCATCGAATCCGTCGCCCTCATCTTCGCCGCTGCCGCCGTTGCCGTAGCCAATTCCGCCGGCGCCGCCGGAATACTGTCCTCCGTTCCCGCCATTGCCGCCCGGCCCGCTTGGACCGCCGGAACCGCCGCCGCCGCCGCCGGTGCTAATAAGGAATCCGCTGCCGCCCGCGCCGCCCACATAGCCCGTTCCGGCTAAGAGCGCACCACCAAAGCCCCCGTTTAAGCTGTTGTCTGGCGCGGCGCCGCCCCCGCCAGCCATAATGTCTTGGGCGCCGCCGTAGTTCCAAATTGTATTGCCGCCGCCGCTCTCGGGTGGGGCAAAAGGCTTCCCTGTGAAGCCGGTACCCCCCGCCCCAACATAGCAGTCGTATGTCCCAGCGGCTAGCGTCGCGTACGTGTTGCTAGCGTAAGCGCCTCCGCCGCCGCCGCCCTGATACTGGTCCGAGGCTCCTCCGCCACCATCCCAGCACTGGACGGTAACGTTGGTCCATTCGTAGCCCGCGGGAATTGTCACGATGCCTGCTCCCGTTGTTGCCAGTTGAATTTCGCTCCCACAAGCGATCGTGGAAACCGCCAGAATCACAGCGACGCCCAAAGCACGGTGCATTGCACTTACCCCCTGACCAGGAATTCTGGGTCAAAGAACGATCTTTTGGTGATAAAGCCAATTCCGAATTGCAAACCGCAAGCCACGAGAGTACTTTCGATTGCAGCGCGCCTTTCCCCCGGGCGCGTTCGGGACCGCCTAGCACAGAAACGCTTCACGCGCTGAGACTTATTTTCTCGACTACAACACCGGTTGCATCCGACCTTCGACAATACTCCTTATCTGCGAGGCGGTGGTCCGAACCAGCCGGTATCATATCAACCTGTCGCCGTTAATGCAAGCGTTTTGTGACCTTGTGAGCGTTTTCTTGGCCGTGCCAACCGCCGGTGCCCGAAATCTCCAACTCCTTTGCCAGCTTGGACTTGCGCTATTCTCGCAGGCCCTTGCCTAATCGAGGCAGGCACGAAAACGCAAACAAATGTCAAGCGACGTAAAGCCTTGCGGCGCAAGGACTTGCGGCGATGGACGAACGACAAGTATAAAGATATGTTGACAATAGTTAAGATTTGTGATATGATGCGTGGAAACGCCGTCTCCCCGAGTCGCTCGTGGGAGGGCCTTGCCGAAGCGTCCCCGGCGAGAAAGACGTGGAGAATAAGAACGACTTCCAATACGATGTTTTGAACGTAATTGAAGATCTCAGAGTCGAGATTCAATGAGCCACCCACAAGACGTATTCCTGAGCCGCGTCTGAGACGGTCCTGAGCGGCGTCTGAGCGGCGTCTGAGCCAATCGTGACTTGCAAGACCCGTTGTTTTCCCGAAGAAAATGAACGAAATCGCCAACGAAGAAGAATTCGAGAAGGCCGCCGCCAAGAAAAGACAATTCCTCGCCTCCCTCGAACGGTTGTTCTTTGAGGGCTTCACGCCCCTCCGGATCGCCACCGCGCACACAAGCCGCTGAAGCGCAAGCGAAGGAATTGTCGGAATTCTCCTTCGCTTGCGCTTCAGCGGCTTGTGTGCGCGGAATTCGGTTTCGCAGTTCTCCTGACGGACCCGATAAGCCCAGTTGCCGAACTCGGCGATCGCGATCATAATAAATGGCTTGTCTCAAAAACCACGTGCAAAACAGGAATCAAGGCTGATGAGTGAGCATCGAGAACTTCAGGAGTGGGTGGAGGAGATGGCCCGGTTGTGCCGGCCCGATGCCATCGTCTGGATCGACGGCTCCGAGGAGGAGAGGCAGCGCCTCACGAAGGAGGCCGTGCGGAGCGGCGAGATGCTCTTGCTGAACCAGCAGAAGCTGCCCGGCTGCCTCTATCATCGCACGGCCCGTAACGACGTTGCGCGTACCGAGGGCCTGACCTACATCTGCACGCGGCGCCGCGAGGACGCCGGCCCGACAAACCAATGGATGTCGCCCGGCGAAGGCTACCGTCGCGTCGGCGAAATCCTCAAGGATTCGATGCGCGGCCGGACGATGTACGTGATCCCCTTTGCGATGGGACCCGTCGGCTCGCCCTTCAGCAAGATCGGCGTGGAAGTGACCGACAGCCTCTACGTCGTCCTCAACATGCGGATCATGACGCACGTGGGCAAGGCCGTGCTTGAGCAACTCGGCACTGCCGGCAAGTTCACCCGCTGCCTGCACGGCAAGGCCGACTTGGGTATTGAGCACCGTTTGATCCTCCACTTCCCCGAGGACAACGCGATCTGGAGCTGCGGATCAGGCTACGGCGGCAACGTGCTGCTGGGCAAAAAGGGCCTGGCGCTGCGGATCGCCAGCTACCTCAGCCGCAATGAAGGCTGGCTGGCAGAGCACATGCTGATCATGGGCGTCGAGGACCCAAGCGGACGCATCGAGTACATCGCCGCCGCCTTCCCCAGCGGCTGCGGCAAGACCAACCTCTCCATGCTCGTTCCTCCCGAAGGACTGCGGCACAAAGGCTACCGCATCTGGACCGTCGGCGACGACATAGCCTGGATGCGCGTCGGGGCCGACGGGCGGCTGTGGGCCGTCAATCCCGAGAACGGCTTTTTCGGCATTGCGCCCGGCACGAATTCGCGAACCAATCCCAACATGATGAAGACCATCGCCAGCAACACGATCTACACGAACGTATTGCTGACGAAAGACTGCGAAATCTGGTGGGAAGGCGGCGACGGTCCGCCGCCCTCCGAAGGGACCGACTGGCAAGGCCGCCCGTGGAAGCCGGGAATGAAAGACGCGGAAGGCAAGCCGGCGCTCGGCGCGCATCCGAACAGCCGCTTCACGGCACCGCTGTCGCAGTGTCCTTGCGCCTTGCCGCCGGAGAAGCAGCCGGACGGCGTGCCGATTTCGGCGATCGTCTTCGGCGGACGCCGGGCGTCGCTCGCGCCGCTGGTCTATGAAGCGCTGGACTGGGAAAATGGCGTGCTCGTCGGCGCGACGTTGGCTTCCGAGCGGACCGCCGCGCAGGAGGGCGCTCAAGGCGAAGTCCGCCGCGACCCGATGGCCATGCTGCCCTTCTGCGGCTACCACATGGGCGATTATTTCGAGCACTGGCTGTCGATCGGCCGGCAATTGTCCGGTCCGCCGCGAGTCTTCCACGTCAACTGGTTTCGCCAGGATGAAAACGGCAAGTTCCTTTGGCCCGGCTACGGCGAGAACCTCCGCGTGCTGGAATGGATTCTGGGGCGATGCCGCGGCGAGGCCGGCGCTGTGCGGACGGCGATAGGCAATGTACCGGCCGCCAACAGCCTCGATCTCGCCGGCCTGGATATGCCCGTCGCGAGGCTGGAAAAACTCTTTGCCGTCAATCGCGACGACTGGTATGCCGAAACGGACGACATTGCCGGCTTCTTCCAGCAATTCGGCACGCGCTTCCCCAAGGCATTGTGGGAACAGTTGGAATCGCTCCGCCAACGTGTTTGCAGTCCGATCGCGCTGCTCACGCCGGGCAGCGAAGTCCGGCCGCTGGCCAAGGAGTTGAACCAGGTTATCCAACGCGAGAACCCGCACGTCTATTCCATGCTTTCCGCGCTGGGCAAGCGGCTCTTCTTCCCCAAAGGCATTTTGGCCCAAAGCGCGGAGGCCAAGGACAAGGCCACTCGTTACGACGCCACGATCGGCATCGCGCGGGAAAAAGGCAAGCCGATGTTTCTTCCCTCGGTGATGAAATACTTCCACGACCTCACGCCGGGCGAGACATTGACTTACGCTCCGGCCACCGGCCGGCCCGACTTGCGCAAGAAGTGGCGCGAGGAGCTGCTCCGCAAAAACCCCAGCCTTGCCAACAAAAACTTTTCGCTGCCGATCGTCACCGGCGGCGTGACGCACGCTTTGAGTCTTGTCGGCGACTTGTTCCTCGATCCGGGCGATATGGTGCTGCTGCCCGACAAGTTCTGGGAGAACTACGAGCTGCTCTACGGCGTGCGGATGCAGGCGCAGTTGGGCATGTTTCCCTTCTTCAGCGATCGCGGCGGCTTCAGCATCGAAGGACTGCGGCAGGCGCTGGCCGCGCGGGCCGGCAGCCGCAAGACGATGCTCGTGCTCAATTTTCCCAACAACCCCACGGGCTACTCGATGACCGCCGCGGAATCCGACCAGATCGCGGCCGCGCTAAAGGAGGCGGCAGAGAACGGCACAAATCTGGTCGTGATGACGGACGACGCCTACTTCGGCCTCTTCTACGGCGCGGACCTGGCCCAGGAATCGCTCTTCGCGCGGCTGGCGAATCTGCACGAGCGTATTCTGGCCGTGAAGGTTGACGGCCCGACGAAGGAGGAATTCGTCTGGGGCCTGCGGACCGGCATGTTGACGTTCGGCACGCGTGCCGCAACGAGCAACGAAGCGCTTTATCAGGCGCTGGAAAAGAAGGTCGCCGGCGCGATCCGCAGCGCGGTCTCCAATTGTTCGCATCCCTCGCAGAGCGTGCTCGTCAAGGCGCTATCGACGGACAACGTAAAGGCCGAACGGGCCGAGAAGCAAGGCATCCTTCGCGACCGCGCACAGCGCGTCCACGAAATCCTCAAGAAGCCCGAATTCGCCCGTTATTGGGACGCCTACCCCTTCAACGCCGGCTACTTCATGTGCGTGCGTTTGAAGGGCATCGACGCCGAAACGTTTCGGAAACATCTTTTGGAGAAGTACGGCGTCGGCGTAATCGCCGACGGCGCGCACGACATCCGCGTGGCGTTCTCGGCCGTGGAGATTGGCGAGTTGGAGGATTTGTTTTCGCTGATGGGAGCGGCGGCGAAGGATTTGGTGGAAGCAAAATGATACCGCCGTTCGACGACCACGGCTTGTTGCCGCCGGGCGTGCATGTTGCCACGATTGATGAAGTTGGTCGCCGTTTTGGACGCGAATCCGAACTGCGCAGGGTGCAGATGGAGTCGCTACGATGGCTGGTTGACGCGGCCCGTCGCGCCGGCGTCCTGCGACTGGTTATTAACGGCAGCTTCGTGACCGACGCCTTGGAACCAAATGATGTTGACTGCGTCCTCTTGGCAGGTACCGGGTTCCCGCGGGACCGAGCGGCCGAGGCCGAATTGACTACAGGATTCCCGTTCCTAGAATTGAGCTTGGTGAACCAACAAGACTTCGACCTTCTCGTCCAAGCGTTTTTTGCCACCGACAGGCACTTGCGCGGCAAAGGGATGGTGGAGATAATCTTATGAAGCTGAACAATTTGCGAGAGCTGGAAGCAACCAGGGACAAGCTACGGCTTCTCGAGTCGCGCTACGATGCCGAAAGTCGCGAAGTGGAAGGCGACGAGCACGTGCGGGAATTGAGCATGAGGTCGCTCAAGCGGTTGATCAATCAGTTGAAAGAGGAGATTGCTCGCTTTGAGTCGCAAGGTTTGCTGAAAACCAAGAGCGAGTGACTCCGCTTCGCGACGCACAGCACCTTCTTCGGCTCCGCTTCCGTCCCACGGTTATAGTATTGGAGCGTCGCTAAGATGCCGACGAGCGCTTCACATGATTATGACGCGCAGCGCGCGGCAGCCGTTACTTCCTCCCCTTCCGATACCGCCTAATCAGATTATTCGTCGAACTATCATGCCCCAATTGCGGCTCGGCGGCGGCTTCCAGTTCCGGCACGATCCGCTGGGCGAGCACCTTGCCCAGCTCGACGCCCCATTGGTCGAACGAATCGATGTTCCAGATGACGCCCTGAGTGAAGACGCTATGCTCATAAAGCGCCACGAGCTTGCCGAGCGTCCGCGGATCAAGCCGCTGGGCGAGAATTGTGTTTGTCGGACGGTTGCCTTGGAAAACCCGGTGCGGCACGAGCCAGTCGGGCGTGCCCTCGGCCTTGACCTGCTGGGCCGTCTTGCCGAAGGCCAGCGCCTCGCACTGGGCGAATACGTTGGCCATCAGCAGATCGTGGTGGCGGCCCAATGGTTGAAGCGCCTCCATAAAGGCAATGAAGTCGCACGGTATCAGCCGCGTCCCTTGATGGATCAACTGGTAGAACGAGTGCTGGCCGTTGGTGCCCGGCTCACCCCAGTAGATCGGGCCAGTCTCGTAAGCAACGGCAGTGCCGTCCAAAGTAACCGACTTGCCGTTGCTCTCCATCGTGAGCTGCTGCAAGTAGGCCGGAAAACGTTTCAGGTATTGCTCGTACGGAAGCACGGCCCTGGTCTCGGCAAGGAAGAAATCGGTGTACCAGACCGTCAGCAGGCCCATGATTGCCGGCAGGTTCCGCTCGAAGGGCGCGGTGCGGAAGTGCTCGTCCATTTCGTGAAAGCCGGCCAGCATAGCGCGGAAATTGTCCGGCCCGATCGCCAGCATGGTCGAAAGCCCGATGGCCGAATCCATCGAATATCGCCCGCCTACCCAATCCCAGAAGCCGAACATGTTGGCCGTGTCGATGCCGAACTCGGAAACCTTCGCCGCGTTGGTGGAAACGGCGACAAAATGCCGCGCCACCGCCTCAGTGCCGGCTCCCAGGACGCGCAGCAGCCAATCGCGGGCGCTTTGGGCGTTGGTCAGCGTTTCCAGCGTCGTGAAAGTTTTCGACGAAACGATAAACAGCGTCTCGGCCGGGTCGAGGTCGCGAGTCGCTTCCACGAGATCGACACCGTCGACGTTGGAAACAAAGCGGAAAGTCCGGCCGCGATCGCTGTAGAACTTGAGCGCCTCGTAGGCCATGACCGGCCCCAGGTCCGAGCCGCCGATGCCGATATTAACGACGTTGCGAATCGGCTTGCCCGTATGCCCTTTCCAAGCATCACTGCGCACCTGGTCCGAAAAGGCGGCCATTTTATCCAGCACGGCATGGACTTGCGGCACGACATTCTCGCCATCGACCGTAATCGTCGCGTCCCGCGGCGCGCGCAAAGCGACGTGCAGCACGGCGCGGTTCTCCGTGATGTTAATCTTCTCGCCGCGGAACATGGCGTCGGTACGGGCCCGCAGTCCGCATTCTTCCGCCAGTTGGACAAGGAGCTTCAGCGTATCGTCCGTGACGCGGTTTTTCGAATAATCCAAGAAAAGCCCCGCGGCCTCAAGGGTCAGGCGCTCGCCGCGCTGGGGATCGTCGGCGAACAAGCGCCGGAGGTGGAGTTCGCCGATCTCGCGATGGTGCGCTTGCAGGGCCTTCCACGCAGGACGATCAGTCAGAAAAGGATTAGATGCCGTCATTGCCGCGTTCCTGGGATTGTGCCGTTAGGTGGGATGGACTGCCGAGTCGGTCGATCGTTGACGGGCCCGGAAGCACATCCTGCGCCGAAGTCGGGCAGACCGCCGATTTGTTATTGGCGGAATTGTACGTCGTCCGTCCGGCGGCATCAATCCCCGGAAAACGCGCGGATGGCAACGCACGTAAGTGTTGCAAATTCCGCGCCGCACGCCGCCGCCAACAATGCGCTTGTCCGTCACGGCGGGATCGATAGAATATCGACGAGGAGTTGCTCATGCACTACTTCCCGCTCACAACGCCGTTCATGCTGCTCTTGGGGCTGATCTTGATCGTGGTGGTCGCCTTGATCCAAGTGGGAGCGATCAGCTATGCCTACGAGAAAATGGGCATCCGACGCGAGTACATCTTCGGCATCCTATTACTTACGCTTGGCGGCAGCTATGTCAACATCCCAATCGCCGAGTTCCCGGCGCGGGACATTGAAAGGGAGCAGATTGTGACATACTGGGGCGTGCCGTACAGAGTACCGACGATCCAGCACGAGAATCGTACCATCCTGGCGATCAACTTGGGCGGCGCCGTGATTCCTGTCGCGCTTTCGATTTACTTGCTGGTCCGCAACAAGATCTATCTCGAGGCGACACTGGGGGTCCTGGTCGTGGCGATCGTCACGCACCTGGTTGCAAAGCCCGTGCATGGCGTGGGCATTGCTATTTCCCCGCTGGTCGCGCCGATCGTCGCGGTGCTGACGGCGCTGATCATTTCGCGGCGGAATGCTGCGCCGGTGGCCTACATCGCCGGCAGCGTGGGCACGCTCCTGGGCGCGGACATCCTCAATCTCGGCCAAATCCAAGCCCTTGGCGCGCCGATCGCGTCCATCGGCGGCGCGGGCGTGGCCGACGGCGTGTTCTTGGCGGGCATTGTGGCGGTGCTCTTGGCGTAGCGTTTAGCCCGCGCGCTTCTCAACCCACTCGGTCAAATCAGCAAGCACCTGCTCTCGCTCCGGCTCGTTGAGCACTTCATGATAAAGCCCCGGATAGAGCTGCAATTGCTTGTCGCCAGATTTCGTTTGCTCGTACAGCCTGCGGCTGCCGTCCACCGTGGCAACGCAGTCGGCCGTGCCGTGCAAGATCAAGAGCGGGACGCGAATCTCCTCGAATCGCGTGTGGGCTGTTTGCGTCGCGCGCAGGATCTCCGCCCCGGTGCGCACGGGAAACCGATCGTGGAAAACGAGCGGGTCCGCGCGGAATTGCCTTACGACCGCCTCGTCGCGCGAGATATGGCGGCAACCCATGCGGACCAGCCGCAAACGCGGAAAGAGCAGGCTGCCCACCGCGGCCAAATGTCGAACCCAGGGAAAAATCCGATCACTCAGATCCAGCGCGGGACCGCTAAGGACCATGCCGCTGATTGGCGGTTGACGGCGCGCGCACCAATGTGCGGCAATCAGGCCGCCGAGGCTGTGTCCGAGAAGAAACAACGGCCGCTCGCCAAGTCGCTTCCGCACGCGAGCGAACGTGTAATCGAGGTCCACGAGATAGTCGGCGAACTGGCGCACGTAGCATCGTGGGCCGCCAGATCGTCCGTGCCCGCGAAGATCGGTTACGGAAACGGCAAAGCCTCTGTTTGTCAGCGTTTCGGCGCTTGCGCGATATCGTCCGCCATGCTCGACGAAGCCGTGGACAATGAGTATTTCCGCTCGTGGCGGACCGTCGGGAAGCCAGCGCCGCTCGAAGAGCGGCAAGCCGTCGGCGGCCGGGTAGGTTGCTTCAATCGGTTGCACGGTCATGGAAAATCTTATGGGTGGCACGCTCTGAGCTTCAAGCGAAGGGCGTGGAAGCTGGACAAACACGCCCTTCGCGACCCGCAAGCGGGTGCCCCGGCTCGGGACGTGCCACCCGGAACAAGGTCGTCAATTCCTATCCAAGTGCGGCCAACGCGCGGCGGTAGACGGGTTCGATCTCCTCAAGCGAGGCGACCGTGATCTTCAAATCGCGCAGCAGTCCGTCCACGAGCGAATAAATCACGCCGTGAACGGTCAAGTCCTGTCCGCGCTGCCAGGCGTCGCCGACAATCGTCGTCTCGCATACGTCCAAAGCCTGCTCGATGACGTTGAGTTCGCAGAGGCGATCGAGAGCGGCCGCCGGATCGGTCAGCGCGGCGATTCTGGCATGGTGTTTTTCCTGCACGTCTTGAACGTGGCGAAGCCAATTGTCGATCAGCCCATGACGCTCGCGGTGCAGGGCCGCCTCGACGCCGCCGCAACCGTAATGTCCGCAGACGATGATATGCCGCACCTTCAGCACTTCGACGGCGTACTGTATCACCGACAAGCAGTTCAAATCGGTGTGTACGACGACGTTGGCCACGTTGCGGTGGACAAAGAGCTCTCCCGGCATCAAACCGACGATCTCATTCGCCGGCACGCGGCTGTCTGCGCAGCCGATCCAGAGGTACTTGGGCGTCTGCTGCCGCGAGAGCTTCGGAAAGAAATCGGGATCTCGTCGGCGTATCTCGTCCGACCATGCCCGATTGTTTTGAAAAAGTTGATTCAAGTTGCCCAAAGCAGACTCCTTGGCGGTACAGATTACTTCCGGATTTTGGGTATGGGTTAAAACAGTTCGGGGTCGGAAAACCGCGCGTTTACATCATGGCTAATCTCGATTATAGTGAAGGTTTAGTGTAGTTTTTCACAAGCCCGTCCAGCGGGCGCGGCTTCGTTGCCGCGCTACAGCCGTGGTTGCACCAGGCATGTCGAATCAACTCCAAAACGTCTATCGCACCCCGCCGGCGCCCCTCCGACAACCGGCGCCGGCCGCGTCGCTTCCCCTGGCCCGCTGGTCATGGCGGGAGACGTCGATCTGCGTCTTCCTGGTAATGATCGTCGTGACCGCGTATTTTACCGTCTGGAAATTTGAATTTGTCTATTTTGACGATCCGGGCTACGTGAGCGAAAACCTGGACGTGCTTCGCGGTCTGCCGCTGTTTACCAGTTTTGAAGACTTCAAGAAAAGCGTCTATTGGGCGTTCACGGCTTTCGAGCAGAGCAATTGGCACCCGCTGACCTGGATGTCGCACATGCTGGACGTGCAGATCTTCCAGCATTGGGCCGGCGGCCACCACCTTACCAATATCCTTCTGCACTCGCTGAACTCGGTGCTCGTGTTCGCGCTGTTTTGGCGGATGACGGGCAAGGCATGGCGGTCGGCGGTGGTAGCCGCGATGTTCGCTGTCCATCCCATGCACGTTGAGTCGGTTGCCTGGGTGGCCGAGCGCAAAGACGTGCTGAGCACCTTTCTTGGCCTGTTGACGCTGCACGCCTACGTGACCTATAGCCGGTCCGCGCGGTTCAGCGGGGGATTCTTTCTCTTTTCGGCGGTCACTGCGGCGATCACCGGCATGTTGGCCTGGCTTTGGTACAACCTGTGCTTCTGGTACATGCAGCAGCTCAATTGGTTCCAACTGCTTCGCCTTAAGCCCGCGGACGACGTGCTCAAGAGGTTCGACCAGCAAGCCCAGTTCCTTCGGAGCGCCGGATTTACGGTCTCGCCCAGTTCGCCCGACTGGTACTCTCAACTGTCTTCCTGGGCGGATTTCCGCGGCGGAGTTTTCAAAGTGCTGCCGGTGGCATACGACGGGTTTTCGCTCTCAAGCGGCGGACTCGTGTGGTTTGGAGCGGCGCTGATTCTGGCCCTGCTGGCCTTTGGCGCTTATGCCGTATCGTCCGGCCGCACCAGGCTCTTGAAGTACCTGCGCCACAATGCTCGCTTTCAGCCTGGTCGGCATGATCATGCTCGCGGGAATTTGGTTCGCGCACGGTTCCGCGAATGAATTTGCGGGCGGGCAAGCGCATCGGTGGATCAATGGCTTCGGCGGCGCGGTGGTGCTTTTGGGATTTGTCGGCGGCGCGGTCGCGGCGGCGCTGCAGCGACGCGCCGTCGCCATGCAATGCGCAGTCTTCGGCTGCAGCGTCGCCGGGCTAATGATCGTTCTCCATTGGATCGCGCAGTTGCCGCCGCCACCACCGCCGCCGACGCCTGACTGGTATACGAATCCGTTGCAAACTGTCGTGGAACGGATCTGGTGCTCCGAGTTCGCAGTTGGCTTGTTTGTCGTGTTTGGCAGCTTGGCGGCGGATGCGGTGCTGGGCCACCGCAGGAACGCCTTGTTGTTCAGCGTCGTCATCGTGCTCTACGTCGTCGGGCTGTTGGCGAAGCCGATGCTGGTGACGCTGCCTTTCGTCATGCTCTTGTTGGATTTCTGGCCGCTGGGGCGGATGGATGTCAGGGTTAATCGGCAAAACGAAAAACCAGCACAGCCCTCGGGCGACGCGCTTTGGGCTTCGCGCCGGCGGACGCGGCAAAAGCGGAAGCAGCCGGCGCCGGCGTATACGCAGTCGTCCTCCGCGACAACCGGGTTCGCGCTTGGTCCCACGCTGCTGCGGGTCGCGTTTCTGGTTTTGGAGAAGGCGCCGCTCTTGGCCCTGGCCGCCGCCTCCGGCATGGTTACGCCGATTGCCCAGAGCCACGGCGGTTCGATGGCCTCGGCGAACGACCTGCCCGTCTGGTTTCGCATCCAGAATGCGACGAAGTCGTTCGACGTTTACATCGGCAAGATGTTCTGGCCGGGCAGGATGATGTCGCTGCACTTGCTGGCCCAGGACGCGAAAGGGCAGCCGTACGTTGAGCCGAGCTTGTTCTGGTTGGCGGTGGTTGTAATGGCCGTGTTGTCCGCCGTGGCAATCGCGGCGTTTTTCCTTGGCCGCCGCTACGTGACCTTCGGTTGGCTGTGGTACGTCGGCATCCTCGTGCCGGTGATCGGCTTCGTGCAGGTAGGCGAGCAACGTTGGGCCGACCGCTACACCTACGTGTCCTACGTCGGCCTATTCGTGGCCATCGTCTGGTCGATCGCCGATCTGATGGATCGCTTCCCGCAATGGCGGCGATGGTTGCAGTGTACCGCCGCCGGCGGCATGATTTGCATTCTCGCCTCTTGGATTCCGTGGACCAACTACCAAACCCAGACCTGGCATGACCGGGAGAGACATCTCCGCCATGCGCTGACGGTCGAGCCGGACAATTGGAACATGCTCAACAACCTTGGCGTTCACCTCTGGAAGTCCGCGCAGGATGAGGACCGGCTGGCCGCGCAGGCGGAGTCGCAGGAAAAGACGCAGGACGCGGCGAGCCATCACCAGAAGTCCAACGAATTCAAGGACAGCGCCATTGAGAGTTGGCTCCACGGCATCACCGCGCGTCCCACAGCTACCGATATTTGGAGCAACCTGGGGTATATGTACTCGGAGCGGAACCAGTTGGACGAAGCCGAAAAAGCATTGACGAAAGCCGTCCAGCTCAAGGAGATTTCTCCCCGCCCGCACAACAATCTCGGCCGCGTGCTCCTTCGCCGCAGCCAGGAGCGCGAAAACGAAGCGGCGGCCCTGGAGAACAAGGCAAAGGAGGCAGAGGCCAAGGTAAGCAAGACGGAGGCGGCCGCCGCCGATCTGGAGGCAAAGGCCCGCGAGGCCCAGGCCAAGGGAACGGCCGATCCCGCCGAAGCTGCCAAGGTCCCCAAGATGAATGCCGAGGCCGAAGCGCTTCGCAGGCAGGCGCCGCAACTCAAGGCCGATGCCGAAGCGGCCCGCGCCGAGGCCAACGCGCGAATCCCGGATTTGAAGAAACAGGCCAAGGAGAAGCTCGATCAGGCCGTCGACCAGTTCGAAAGGTCGGTGCAGCTCGATGCCTCGCTGCTGGAAGCCCGGCTGAACCTCGGCGAGGTTTACACCCAGTTGGGCAACTACGACAAGGCAAACTACGAGAAGGCCAAGGTGAATTACGAGAAGATCCTCGATCTAGATCACCCCGGTGTAGTCGAAACGGACGCCATCAACAATTTCAGCCAGGCCCATTTCGGGCTGGCGCGGATCGCATTTGCCCAGGACAAGCCCGACGAGGGCTTCGCCCAGTTGAAGATGAGCCTCGAGCGGAATCGGGCGAACCGAAGCGCGCTGGAGTTGCTGGCGCGTCAGCTCTTTCTCCACGACCGGAATCACGAGGGCGAGCAAGTCGTTTGGGAGCTGCTTGCCAGGCTCGCGCCGCGGGAAAGGCCGGTCGAAGCCGAGCGGCTTGGCGGGCAGTTCATGAACGACAAAAAACTGGTGCCGCAGACCGTTCGCGCCTGGGGGATCGCGTCTTGGATCTTTGCCACCAGCCCCGATCTGCAACTTCGCAATCCGCAGGCGGCTTTGGCATTGGCGCAGCGAATTCTCCAATTGACGAAAGCACAGGACCCGCTCGCTTTGGATACGTTCGCCGCGGCGGCGGCGGCAACCGGCCACTTCGACGACGCGGTCCGCGCCGCCAACCAGGCGGTCAGTTTGGCAAACAGCCAGGGCAACAAAGCACTCGCCGACCAAATTCGAGTCCGGCTCTCCTCCTACGAGCGGCGGACGCCGTACGCTAGCCGGCCCGACGGCAGCGACCGGCCGTAGCGCGAACACATTACCGCGCCAGGGTTTTCGCAGCGAAGTTCGCCGAGGCGCGGAGCCGGGTTAAACGACCCCATCGGGTTGCGAGGGTTTGTCCCGGTTAGGAAATCCGTTGCGTACTATTGTCGAGGGAGTCGGCTCCGGCGATAATAGACAGCTACGCGAGCGGGGCGGAAGGCGCGGGCCCTGTCGATTTTCAGCCGCATCCCTCCCTCTGCACCTTCGTCGAATAACCTCCGAACCAGGAGTGACCGATGTCAGTCATCTGTCAATGCCCGTCGTGCAAGGCGAAGTACCAGGTCGGCGATCAGTACGCCGGCCAAAAGATCAAGTGCCCGAAGTGCGGCGCCGGCGTAAGTGTGCCCGCGGCGGTTCGAGCGGCGCCTTCCAGCGCGGCCAAACCCGTAAAGCAGCTTGCCGCAAAGGACCTAGACGAAGAAGCGTCCGTCGGTTCCGGCGCGGACGAACGTGAGCCGGCCTACGCCGACACCGACAATCTCGGCTTCCTTGCCGAAGGCGGCATCACTCGCCGGCGGTCGGACCGCGCCTCAACCAGCGATGGTGAGCGTGCCGAAGAGACGTTCACATCCGGTGCCGTTGGCCGCTCGGACGTCGGCGGCCGGTCGTCCAAGACGGATGTAAGTTCGTTCTGCAAGAAGAGAAAGAAGTCCGCCGCGGCTTTGATCGTCGCCGTCATGGGAGGTTTGGCGATCGTGGCGGCCGTAGTCGTCCTGGCCATTGTCAAGTTTTCCAATCCCGGCGGCCCGACTGCGGCGGACGCCAAGAAAACGGCGGCGCCCGTTATCGATCAGTGCGTTCCCAAGCTCACCTTTACGTTCAGATGGCCCGCGAGCGAACGCACTCAGGCTAGTCTCACCGTCAACGGCGATTTGCAGGAAGTTCCCGCCGAGGGCGACGACATCAAGATCCCGCTTCCCAAGGTCGACAAGCCTTATCATTTCGTGCTTCAGCGCCAAGGTTACAAGCCCAAGGAATTCACGCGCCGGTTGACCGAGGACGACGACTATCTGGTCGCGCTCTGGGAGGCCGACGGCCCCAACGGCGTGGCCGACTGGGAGCAGGACTTCGAGAAGGCCAAAAAAGCCGCCGCCGACCAGCACAAGAACGTGCTAGTCCTGTTCGACGCCTCCGACGCCTCGGATGCCAAGGCCAGGTTCCGCTCGTCGCGTTTTAATGAATCGGTGGCCTCCAGCCGCGAATTCGCCGACAAGGCCAGCAAGGACTATGTCTGCGTCTATATCGACAATCCCCAAGGCGACGAGGCCAAGGCAAAGGTCCGCGATCTGGCGCAAAACAAGAAGATGACGGCCGAGTTTGGAATCACCATCTTCCCAACCGTCATCGTCATGGATTCCGGCGGCCGCGTGTTCGGCGTCATGGACGATTACACGCTGAACGGCGTGACCGCTTTTTTGGCGCTGATGAAGCAGTGGGACGAGGACGCCAAGAATCTCTTCGATCTGCTGGATCGATCCAAGGACACGAGCGATACGGAACTCATAGGTAAAACGCTCGATTTCCTGGAGTTGAATAACCTGGACGGTTTCTATCCGGACATTGCGAAGGAACTGGCAAGGAAACTGCGCGGCGGCGGCCAACGCGAAGTCACCGAGCAAGACGAACAAATGTGGATAATGCGGTTCTACCACGCGTCGCAGAGTCCCGACAACGTTAAGAGGGAGGTGCAAGCCTTTGACGTCTGGAAGACGAAGCGCAGCTTCAAACAAAATCCTGAATTCGGCGCACGGCTGCACATCACGGCGGCAGTCCTTCTAATCCAGGCCGGAGAGAAGGACGCGGCCAAGAAGAAGTGCGAAGAGGCGGCGACTTTCAACTCGAAAGATTCCGGCGTCCGCCGCATGCTGACCATGATCCAGCGAGCCCTCAACGCCAAGCCCGGTGAAAGCGAGCCCTTTCCACGCGGTACCGGATCGGGCTTCTGTATCGCCGAGGGCAACTATATCATGACTAACCACCACGTCATCGCGGAGGCCAAGAAGATCATGGTGCATCTCAACGGCGACGAAGAGGAATACCCGGCGCATTTGGTGATCGACAGTCCCGAAGGCGACATGGCCGTCCTCAAGATCGATTTGCCACCCGACAAAAAGCTCGTCCCCATCCCCTTCGCCGCGGACGACGTGAAAATCGGTGACGAAGTCTGCGTTTTTGGCTGGCCCGGCATGCTGAGCGACAATTCTTGGGCAACGCTGACCAACGGGCTGGTCAGCGGCAAAGACGATCGCCATGGCTTCCTCGTGACGAATTGCAAGATCGAGCACGGCAACAGCGGCGGGCCCTTGTGCAGCATCGAGGGCTGCTGTATCGCCGGAATGGTCAGCAGGAAAACGGGAACCGCGGAAGCCCTGGACCTGAGCGAAAGCTACGGACTGGCGATTCCCGCCTCGAAGCTGAAGTTCTTCCTGAAAGACAACAAAGATAAGCTGCCGCCCGACTTTTTACGAAAGGTCCCCAAGGTGTCTCGCACGAACGAGTTTAAGCTGCAAGATGTCGTGAAGCGAGTTCAGCCGTCCGCCGTCTACGTGGAGAATTATCAATAAGTCGGTCGGGCCTTCCAGCCTGACAACGAAATCGTACAATCGGCCTTTCGGCGTGACGCGACGCACGTGCGAAAGGAGCCTACTACGTCCCACCGCTCCCTTTTCCAGTCTCGCTAGCAAAGCTACTTGCGTCCGGTCCCCGCGAAAGTAGAATTATTGCCATTCAATGGTATTTCCGCGAATATTTGCCGTTTCCGTCCTCGATATGCGCGAACCTGGATCGCGTTCGGCCAAATTGCGCTGTGCGGGCCGCGTCAACTGCCAACGACCGAGAGTCAAAAAATGCGAACCGCATCAAGAAGTCTTGTTATTGCGTGCTGCTTGATGTCCTGTTGCGGCGTGACGCTGGCACAGAGCCGCACTTCGAAGGCCAAGAAGGGATGCCCGATTGGGAGCCCGTTCCCGGCTACCTTTACCGCTCGGTGCTGGGTTTCAATGCACTGGTCAACAAGGAGGTCATCAAGCAGGACGCCGCTTCCACCGAGCGCCGCAAGCCGTTGGCGGTGCTGGAGCTGGAGTTCGCCATGCTCGAACGCGAATTGCCGCCGAAGGCGGTGGAGCTGCTCCAACAGATCCCGTTTTGGGTAGAGTGGGACCATACCGAGGGCGGCGACGGGGCGGACCGAGCCGTGGCGTTGTACCGCCCGGGAAACAGCCTCCGTCACCACTATTCTTTTGACTCGCTGGAATCGTTCGTCAAGAGCAACGCCGTGGAGATCGTGACGATGAAATCTCTCTGCGAGGAGCACCAGGGCGACGAGCACCGCATGGTGCTGTTGCACGAGTGCGCCCATGCCGTCCACCATCACCTGTTCGACTACGAAAATCCGGCGATCAAGGCTGCCTATGAGAACGCGATCGGCCGCCATTTGTATCAAGGCAAGTACGCCGACACCAACCATAAGGAATACTTTGCGGAGGTCTCGTGCGCCTATTTCGGCCACTTGAATTATGAGCCCAAGACTCGCGACGAGTTGAAGAAGTACGACCCGGTCGGCTACCACATGATGGAACTGACGTGGGGGACGCCGGAATTCATTGCCAAGGAGCAGAAGATCTATGCCGAAAAAGCCTCCGTGCCCAAGCTTAGAGCCGCGCGCGCCCTGCTGAACAACAAGAAAAGGCCCGGCGAGGGTGTTGCAGCGCTGGAGGCCCTGATCAAGGAGTATCCCGACACCAAGTCCGCTACGATTGCCAAGACATTGCTGCAAAAGCAGGAGGCTGCGGAGGCGGCGCATCGCCCTGCGGGCAAATCCAAGACGGAGGCCGTAGCCGCGTCCGCCAAAAATGTGCCGAAGCGGGACGAATCTGCCACGAAAAGGCCGACTGAGAAGGACGACATAAACGACATCTTCGGTAAATAAGCAGCTAATGTCCTTTGTGGTTGATCTTGCGTCTATTGCCTGGTTTTCCTAGTATTCCGCAATAGAGACCTGCGGTATTCTTGGGGAATCGCGTGCGGACTTTCGGCACTCTAGAACGATGCGCGGGTTGCTGCTTGCTGCAAACCCTCATGCTGCTTGCCGGCGGCTGCCGTCAACTGGACACGCAGTCGCCGGGCGCCGCTGCGATGTCGGTCGCACGGCCTATCGATCCGCCAGTGGCCTCCGCACCGTCGCCCTTCTTGGCCGCGAATGGGGATTACCGGGTCGCAGCCGATGGCAACCGCGAGAACTTACCTGTGACCGGCGACCAGACTTCACCGTCGGCTTGTCTCATCTTGCCGCAGGACGACCTGGACCAATTCCTGGACGCCGCCCGCGCTGGCGCAGTGCCGCTGTTTGATGACGCGGGAAGCTTCTTCCCGGAGCTGTCTAACGAACCCGCTCAAGCGATTCCGGGCCAGACAGTCGCCGACGAGCCCTCGAAGATCAGCGAGACGGACAATGGGGGCCCCGCTGGTCGCATCGGCCGAATCCTGGTTTCCACCTGGGACGACGCGCTGCAGGACTACGGCAATTACTACAGCCGCCGCACGGCGCTGGAGTTCGCGGCGATTCTCGCGCCGGCTGCCGTCTTTGCCAACTCGGACCTCGACTACCGCTTCGGCAACTGGTATCAAGCGAACGTCCGCTCGGCTGAAACCAACCGTGTCGCCGCTTTCGTCATGCCGCTGGGCAACGGCTACTACACGATCCCCGTCTACGTCTCCGCGAAGTTCATCGGCGAGTACTTTGACGACCTGCCGGGCATGTCGCTTTTAGGCGAGTGGGGCGATCGCACCACGCGGGCCCTGCTGGTCGGCGCGCCGCCGTTGCTCGCCGCGCAATACGTCCTCGGCGCCGGCCGGCCGGAAGCGATCGATGACTCCTACTGGAAACCGTTTCGCAGCTCGCACGGCGCCAGCGGTCACGCCTTCATGGGCGCGGTGCCGTTCATTACGCTGGCCGACATGACCGACGACCCGCTTGCCAAGTGCTTCTTCTTCGCCTGCTCGCCCTGGACGGGCATGGCGCGG
This sequence comes from uncultured Planctomycetia bacterium, assembly GCA_963780045.1. Classification (GTDB taxonomy): domain Bacteria; phylum Planctomycetota; class Planctomycetia; order Pirellulales; family Thermoguttaceae; genus JANXQG01. The sequence continues at coordinate 2,915,410 of CAVZZZ010000001.1, forward strand.
ATCAACGACAACCTGCATTACCTCTCGCAGGTCTGGCTCGGCTGGTGGCTGGCGTATCTGGCCTGCGACAACGTGAACCGGACCGACAAGCAGAAGGGCGCGATCATGCTTTCGCCGATTGTCTCGCCGGAGATGTCGGGAGTGGGGGTTGTGTATGCGCATTGACGCCGAGTCCATCTACACGCCCGACTGGAAAAGGCGGATCGAGCACTACTTCGCCCGCGGGCGGCAATTTGCCGCGGCATCCGGCTATTGGGCGTTTGACTTCCAGCGACAATGGTCCAAGCATTGCCGCGCGGTCGCGCAGGAGTTGCGGCTCGTCGAACAGATGAGCCATTGGATTGCGCCCGTTGGTCGCCGTGTGCTCGTGCTGGGCAGTTGGCTGGGGGCCGAGGCGATCGCCTATGCCCTTTGCGGCGCGGAGGTCACGGCTGTCGATCTGGATGCCGAGGCCCTGGCGCTTTCGGAAGAATTGGCCGTCCGCTGCGGCACGTCGATTCGCGTGCTGGTGGCGGACGCCGCGGCGACGTCGCTTTCGTCCGGCTACTTCGATCTGGTGAGTTGTTCACAGGTGTTAGAACACTTGCCGCCGAAGTGTCAGCCGGCGGTAGTGGCAGAAATGTGGCGGCTTTGCCGGCCGGGCGGCCTGCTCTGGATCGACACGCCCAACCAGCTTGCCTTGTGCGACCAGCACGACACGGGGCTCTATTTCGTTCACTGGCTGCCGCGGCCGATGAAGACCCGCCTGGCACGCTGGCTGGGCCGCGACGTGCCCACGCGCGAGCCGGGCTTTGGCTACGAGCCGGTTGGGCTGCACTACTATCTTTCCTATTTCTCGCTCGTGCGAATCTTGCGGCGACTGGGTCCCTTTGAGATCTTGTCGCGTTACCGCGGCTACGCCTCCGTGGCGCATTATGCCGCCTGCCGCCGCCGCGCCGGCCGTGCCGGGGCGCTGTTCCCCTTGAAGCTGGCCGCCATGTGCGCGGCGATGTGCGTGTGGAACTTCAATTGGATGAACGACATCCGGTTGGTGGTGCGGAAGAGGGAATGAACTTGCGAGTGGGCGGCCATTTGTGGTAGAATTAAGCGTTGAGAAATGCGAGTCGGAGGATACTATGTTACTTGAAGCGGTAGCCACTTACGAAAACGGTACGTTGAAACTCGATGAACCGTTGCCGCTGGTTGAGCACGAGCGTGTCACCGTAAGAATCGAGTCTCAGGCCGGTTCAATGTCGCGTGAACAGTGGCGGGCTGCCGTGCTCGCCACGGCGGGAAAATGGGAAGGCGATTTCCAACGGCCCGAAGAAGCTAAATGAGCGACAAAGGACTTCCTGTTGACATAGACGCTTTTCTCGCGCAGAAGGTTCGCAAATTATTGGGAGAAACGGGGCCATTGTCAGCCAAGGAAATTGTTAGACGGCTACGGCGTGAAGATTCACCGCGCCTCATGCTCTCGGGAGTTCATAAAGTTTTGAACGATTTTTTCCGGCATGAAGTTGAGCGCTTGCCGGGCAATCTCTATCGTTTGATTGAATCGGCCAAGTAACCGCCTAACTTGTTTTTTTCTACGCGACTGGCTAGCGCTCTGAAAACGCAAAGTATCGAATTCTGCGATACGGCGCATGTTCCCTCTGCTTTAGTAGTCTGGATTTTTGCGTCCGGGAATCAATCCTGAACCCGACCTCTATCTGTCGCCGATATTCCCTTGACGCAGATACGATACAGATGTATAGTATCTGATAGAAGGAATACTGCTTATGGGTGGGCAATGCCAGCATCTTCAGATCGAGGCCCTTCGGCTTAAGCTTGCCCAATGGGAAAAAGACCCGGGCTGGCGAAGGGCATTTGAAAATTCCCCCTCGCGGGAGAGCGCATCGGGCGTGTCAAGTGGTTGCCCGGCGTTGGACCGGATTCTGCCCGAAAACGGCTTTCGTGCCGGCACCCTTGTGGAGTGGTTGAGCTACGGACCCGGCGACGGCGCGGCGACGCTCGCTTTCCGTGCGGTGGCGTGTGCCTTGCGTGCTGCTGGGGCCGGTTCGAGGCACCCGCTTGCAGGTCGCGAGGGCGATGGTCGCGCGGTGGTCGTGGTCGATGCCGGCGGCGAGTTCTATCCCCCGGCGGCCGTCGCCCTGGGAATCGAGCCGTCCCGGCTGATCGTCGTCCATCCGAACAACCGGGCCGATCACACCTGGGCGCTGGACCAGGCCCTGCGCTGTCCGGCGGTGGCGGCGGCAGTGGCCTGGACCGAAAGCGTCCATGTGGCGTCGGTAGGCCACGCCGAGCGTAGCGAGTCTCACCGGAACATTGGTGGGACTCGCTGCGCTCGGCCCACCCTACAACGTAACGGCAAACTCGATGGCCGCACCTTTCGCCGCCTGCAACTGGCCGCCGAGCAGGGGGGCGGACTGGGCTTGTTGATTCGGCCGGCGGCGGTCCGCGGCGAGCCTTCCTGGGCCGACGTGCGGCTGCTGGTCGAGCCGCTGCCGGCAATAAAGGGGACAGTCCCCATTTGCCGGAACGGCCCGGAGGGTGCTGCGCACAAATGGGGACTGTCCCCTTTATTGCCACGGCGGCTGCGCATCGTGCTCTTGCGTTGTCGCGGCGGTCGTGGAGGGCAAACCATTGAAGTGGAGATCGATGATGAACCGCATCCTCTGCATCAAACTTGAAGATGCCGCTATTTCCATCGAGGCGTTGCAAGACGTTGCCGCGCGTTGCAAGCAGTTCACGCCGCTGGTGGGCATTGATCCGGATGTCTTCCCCCAAAGCGTGCTCTTGGACATCACGCGGGTCCGCGACCTGTTCGGCGGCGAAGCGGCGCTGGTCCAGCGGATCGCCGATGAACTGCACGGTCAAGGCTGGCAGTTTTGCATCGTCGCGGCCGACACTTGCGGCGCGGCCTGGGCGCTGGCGGCGTATGGAGATGTAGAAGAAGAGAAGAGGAGAAAGGGAGAAAGGGAGAAAATCACAATGTTTCCCTCTCCCTCTCTCTCTTTCTCCCCCTCTCCCCCTCTCCCCTTCTCCCTTTCTTCCCTTCTCCCTCTCTCGTCCCTTCCCCTCCCCGCTCTCCGCCTGCCGGAACCGATCATCGCGGTGCTGCACAGTCTGGGCGTGTGGCGGATCGGACAGTTGCAAGATCTGCCGCGGCGCGAGCTTTCCTCGCGGTTCGGGCCGGAGCTGCTGGACTGCCTGGACCGCGTTACCGGCCGCTTGCCGGAACCGTTTCCCGCCTGGGAGCCTCCGCCGCAATTCGAGGTCCGCTGGTCGGCCGAGTTTCCGACGGAGCGGCGGGAGACGATCGAGGCCGCCCTGGAGCATCTCGTCCGTCGGCTGGCTGCCATGCTCGCCCGCGCCGGCCGCGGCGCGGTGCGGCTGGAATGCCGCTTGACGTGCCTCGGCGGCCGGTCGCTCGATTTTGCCGTGGGACTGTTTCGGCCCACGGCCTGGGCGGGCCACCTTCTGCAATTGCTGCAAGTGCGGCTGGAGCCGTTGCAACTGCCCGGTCCCGTGGAGGCGGTCCGCTTGGCCACCGTCGCTGCCCCGCTGGAGTTGCGGCAACAAGAGATGTTTACAGGAAAGGCCCGCGTGGAGCCGTATCATCTTTCCGGACTGATCGACCGGCTCAGCAATCGCTTGGGCCACACCCGCGTCGCGCGGGTGCGCCTGGTCCCCGAGGCCCAGCCGGAACTGGCCTGCCACTACGCGCCGCTGGTGAGCGTAGGGTGGGACAAACGAGCTTCAAGCGAGCGCAGGCCCACCACAGTTAAGGGAAATCGTCGATGGTGGGCCAGCGCTCGCGACCCGCTGCGCGGGTGCCCCGCTCGCTTGTCCCACCCTACGCGCCCCTTGCGCCTGCTGACCGAACCGGTGCGGCTGTCCGGCGAACTGGGCGAGCAGTTTTCTTATGCCGGGCAGAGGCAGCGGATCGTGCGCCGCGTCGGGCCGGAGCGGATCGAAACCGGCTGGTGGCGCGGGCAGACCGTGGCCCGCGATTATTATCGCGTGGAAACGGCCGCCGGCTGTTGGTATTGGATCTTTCGCCGCTTGCCCGACGGCCCCTGGTTTTTGCATGGAATGTTTGATTGAGCCATGTACGCCGAGCTTCACGCCAAATCGAACTTCTCCTTCCTCGAAGGCGCTTCGCACCCGGAGGAATTGGTAGATCGCGCCGCCGAATTGGGCTACGCGGCCATCGCGGTGACCGATCGAAACAGCCTGGCCGGAGTCGTCCGCGCCCACGTGGCCGCCAAACAGCTCGGCATGAAGCTCGTCATCGGCGCGGAAATCACGCCGGCCGATGCCCCGCCGCTGGTCCTCTGGCCGACCGACCGCGCCGCCTACGGCCGCCTGGCGCGGCTCATCACGCTCGGCCGCCGCCGCGCGGAAAAAGGCGAATGCCGGCTGACGTTGGATGACGTGGCCGAGCATAGCGCGGGTTTGTTGGCGGGCGTGTGCGGAGGACAGTGGGAAGTGGCAAGTGGCAAGTGGGAAGTGGGTTCTTCACTTCTCACTGCTCTGCCGCAGTTCCGCGATATCTTCCCCGGCCGCTGCTGGCTTCTGGCTGAATTGCACTATCGCGGCAACGATCAGCAGCGGCTCGACCAGCTCGCGGCACTGGCGGGCGAAACGAACGTGCCGCTGGCGGCCGCGGGCGACGTCTATTTCCACGAACCCGCGCGGCAGCCGCTGAGCGACGTACTCTGCGCCGTGCGGCACGGCTGCACGGTGGCCACGGCCGGCGAGCTGCTCTATCCCAACGCCCAGCGCGATCTGCGGCCGCCGGCGGAAATGGCCGCCATCTTCGCGCGCTATCCTGCCGCTCTGGAGCGGACGTTGGCAATCGCCGCTGGCGCGACCTTTTCACTCGACGAGCTGCGTTACGAATATCCCGAGGAGCTTGCCCCGGCCGGGCAGACGCCAATGCAATATCTGACCCGCTTGGCCTGGGAAGGCGCTCGCCAGCGCTATCCGGCGGGCCTGCCGGACAAGGTCTGCGGGCTGATCGAGCACGAACTGCGGCTGATCGAAGACCTGCGTTACGAGGCCTATTTTCTCACGGTCTGGGACCTGGTGGTGTTTGCCCGCAATCGCGGCATTCTCTGCCAGGGCCGCGGCTCGGCGGCCAATTCGGCCGTCTGCTTCTGCCTGGGCGTGACCTCGGTCGATCCCGAGCGCATGGACCTCTTGTTCGAGCGTTTCGTGAGCCGCGAGCGGAATGAGGCCCCAGACATCGACGTCGATTTCGAGCACGAGCGCCGCGAGGAGGTGCTGCAATATCTCTACCAGAAATACGGCCGCGAACGGGCCGGCATGACGGCCGAGGTGATCACCTATCGCCCTCGCTCGGCCGTCCGCGATGTGGGCGCCGCGCTGGGCATGACGCCCGAAGAGGTCGATCGCCTGGCGAAGCGGATCGAGCATCGGGAGGAAGTGAGGCAGAAGTCAGAAGACCGAAGTCTGGAGTCAGAAGCCGACCCGCTCCGTGGGTGCCCCGGTCAGAAGTTGGAAATCAGGAAGCCGAGCGAAGATTCGCACGATCCGGCGCCCGTGCCGTTGAATTCCCGCTCGGTGCTCGCACAACGCTGCCGTGAAGCGGGATTCGACGCCGACTCGCTCCTGGGCCGGCAACTGATCGAGCTGGTCGGTCAACTCATCGGTTTTCCCCGCCACCTCTCGCAGCACACCGGCGGCATGGTCATGACCCGCGGGCCGCTGTGCGAGCTGGTGCCGATCGAAAACGCGGCCATGCCCGACCGCACTGTCATCCAGTGGAACAAGGACGACCTCGACGAGCTGGGCATCCTCAAGGTCGATTGCCTCGCCTTGGGCATGCTCACCGCGATCCGCAAGTGTTTTGATTTGGTCAAGCGGCATTACGGACCGGAGTTGACGCTGGCCAATATTCCCGAAGGCGACGCAGGCGTCTACGAGATGATCCGCCGGGCGGATACGATGGGCGTGTTCCAGATCGAGAGCCGGGCGCAGATGAGCATGTTGCCGCGGCTGAAGCCTCGCTGCTTTTACGACCTGGTGATCGAAGTGGCCATCGTCCGTCCTGGGCCGATCCAGGGAAATATGGTCCATCCCTATCTTCGTCGCCGCAACGGCGAAGAGCCGATCGAGTATCCCAACGCGGCGGTCCGCCACGTGCTTGAGAAGACCCTCGGCGTGCCGCTGTTCCAGGAGCAGGCGATGCGGCTGGCGGTCGAGGCGGCCGGCTTCACGCCCGGCGAGGCCGACCAGCTTCGCCGCGCGATCGGCGCGTGGCGGCGGCCGGGCGTGATCGACCAATTCCACCGCAAGCTCACCGAGGGCATGCTCGCCCGCGGTTTCACGCCCCAATGGGCCGAGGCCGTGTTCCGCCAGATTCGCGGTTTCGGCGAGTACGGCTTTCCCGAATCGCACGCCGCCAGTTTCGCGCTGTTGGTCTACGTTTCCTGCTGGCTGAAGCACCACTACATGGCCGCGTTCACCGCAGCGCTCCTAAACAGCCAGCCGCTGGGGTTTTACGCCCCCGCGCAGCTCGTCCGCAACGCCCGCGAGCACGGCGTCGATGTGCGGCCGGCGGACGTGAATGCCAGCGCGTGGGACTGCACGCTGGAGGAAGCGGAAGAAGGGGAGAAGGGGAGAAAGGGAGAGGGGGAGATGCACGGTTTCTCTGCCCTTCTCCCCTTTTCCCTTTCTCCCTTTCTTACCTCCCTTCGTCTCGGCCTCCGCATGCTCCGCGGCCTGCCGCGCGCGGCGGGGGAACGGATCGTCGCCTGCCGCGGTGATCGTCCTTACGAATCAATCGACGATTTCACCCGCCGCACGCGCTTGGGCCGCGCGATCGTCGTGCGACTGGCCCGCGCGGGAGCGTTCGGCTCGCTTCAGAGCGACCGCCGGCATTCGCTCTGGGACGCGCTGGCGCAAGACCCCGCGCCGCTGCCGCTGTTCGACGCGGCTGGATCAGGATCAGAAGGCGAGATGGTAAACGCGTCGCAAGCGACGCGGCTAACACCGCTGACGGCTGCCGAGGAAGTCCTGGCCGACTACCGCACGACCGGTCTTTCACTTTTGGCGCATCCGTTGCAATTCTTGCGCGGCGAGTTGGAAAAACTCCGCGTGATTCCGGCCGCGGGATTGCGGACCTGGCCCGATGGCAAGTGGGTCCGCGTGGCCGGGCTGGTGCTGGTGCGGCAACGGCCTTCGACGGCCAAAGGCATTACGTTCGTCACCTTGGAAGATGAAACGGCAACCGCCAACTTGATCATCCGTCCCGAAGTCTGGAAGCGTTTTCGAACCGCCGCTTTGAATGCCACGGTACTCATCGCCTCCGGCCCCTTACAGCGGCAGGGTGAGAACATCCACGTCCTCGTCGCCAAGCTGGAGGATTTTTCCGTCCATCTCGAAGGCATGACGTCGCAATCGCGGGACTTCTGCTAGAAAAACGACGAGCGTAGAATACAGCAATGACCGAGCAGCTAAGACTCCTCTACGATGGCCAGTGCTCAATCTGCCGGCAGGCGATCGAGCGTCTCAAACGCCGCGATCGCGAGAACCGCATCGCGTTGGAAAACATTTCCGATCCGGCCTTTGATCCTGGCCGCTATGGGCTGACCGCCGAGCAAGTACGGACAGCCATGCATGTCATGCTGCCGGACGGCCGGGTACTGCGGGCGATGGACGCCGTGCGGGCCGCTTATGCCGCCGTCGGCCGCGGCTGGCTGCTCGCACCCACTGCGTGGCCCGGAATCCGCTGGCTGGCCGACGCCTTCTATTGTCATTTCGCCCGGCATCGCATGAGTTTCAGCCGCATGTTTGGCCGCAAATGCGACTCAGAAACCTGTTCGATCCATTCGCACCGATAGCCGAAAGACGCCGGCATGTCTCCTTTGTGCTCTCTTCGCAAGCCGAATGACCGAGAACTCAGGCGATTTCTGGATGCCCAGGCGGCGGAGCCGTTTTCCTATCGAGAAGTCGGGCAATCCAACGACGGCACTCCGGCCGGCTATGATGTGGACAGCAATCGCGTGCTGCTGGGCCGTGGCCAATCCGTTTTCGACGCGGCCTGCGATGCCTTGCCGCGGTGGCAGATGTTTCCCGCGCCTTGGACAGAAATCTGGCCCGCCGGCGCAAAACAGGAGCCGGGCACGGAGATCGTCATGCTGGCCCGCGTTTTCGGAATCTGGTGGACCAACGCCTGCCGCGTGGTCTATAGGGCCGATCAGGAAAAGCCTTCCCGGCGGTTCGGCTTCGCCTACGGCACGCTGCCCGGCCACGTCGAACAAGGCGAAGAACGCTTCATGATCGAGTGGGACGCCGGCAATAACGTGTGGTACGATTTGCGAGCCTTTTCTCGGCCGCGCTTCTGGACTGCGCGGCTCGGCTATCCAATCGTGCGGCGACTGCAGCGCCGCTTCGTGCTCGATTCGCAAACCGCCATGCGACGTGCCGCAACGGCGGCTATAACCGGCGAGGCGGCGCGATGAGGTCACCATTGGCGACAAGGCCGACGTTTCGAGCCGTTCTGTGGCTTCTCGTGGCGCCGGCTGCCGGCATCGGCATCTTCTGCCCGCCGTTCGATACGCATTGGACCGCACGGGTCCTCATTCTGGCGGCAGTCTTTGTCGTTCCATTAGGACTGCGGATTGTCTCGCTGGAAACGACCGGTGTGATTGCCGATCGCTTCGGTCGAGTCGCGCGCATCGCCCAGTTCCTGGCGGCCTTCCCCCTCATTTATGCCTTGTTGCAACCGCCGGGGCGGCTAGCCGCGGTACTCGGTGCGATCTATGCCGCGGCAACGCTCCTGGTTGCCGCGTGGGGTGTAATGCGGGCTTGGCGGCACCGTCCCGGCCCGGTTGGCAGCCTTTGTATCGACGTTGGCCTAGTCTATCTTGCCGTCGGAGGAATTGCCGTGGTGTTGGACCGCGCCGGATTGAGGCCATTGGACTTCGATCCGGCGATCATCCAGTTGACGGCGGTCCACTTCCACTATGCGGGTTTCACGCTGTTGCTGCTCGCCGGACTGGCCGCCAAGCCGCTCGATCGATTGTCGCAGTTCAACTGCGTCAGCGTCGTCGTGGCCGTGCCGCTTATGGCGATCGGGATTACCGCGAGCCGCCTTGGGGCAAGTCCGGCCATCGAATGTGTGGCCGCATGGTGCATGGCGATCGGCGGACTGCTAACGGCCGTTCAGTACGTGCGATTGGCCACAGAAGCTGGCTGGCCCGTCGTCCTGCGGGCTTGCTGGGTCACTGTGGCCGCGTCGCTCATTTTCAGCATGTGGGCTGCGGTGTTCTACGGCAGCCGCGCGTATCTTGCGATTGAGTGGCTGGACATCCCGTGGATGCGGGCGTTGCACGGCATCGCGAACGGGTTCGGAGTCGGCCTCATCGGCGTACTGGGCTGGAGCATGGCGGCAAGGAAACTTGCCGTGCGCAGACGCACCGCTATCGAAAGAGTTCGTCACCGCTCAGTTCTAAGGTCCTAATGCGAGTTCGCCGAACTCAACGTCCCTTCCCGTAATTCCACCGCGCCGTTCGTTACCCGCTCCCAAAACTCGCGGCTGTGCGAAACAACGATCATCGCCTGCGGCAGGCCGTTGAGGATGCTGGCGAGCCGCTCGATGGCCGCGTCGTCCAATTCGCCATTCGGTTCGTCGAGGAGCAAGACATCCGGCTGCATGGCCAGAACCGTGGCAAGCGCGACCAGGCGCTTTTCGCCGCCGGAGAGATGATAGGTAATTCGATGCTCGTAGCCGGCGAGGCCGAGCGAGTCGAGCGTCTCGCTGACAATGCGGCGGACGTCGTCGCGCGGCTTGCCAAGGTTCAACGGACCGAAGGCCACGTCTTCGGCCACCGTCGGACAGAATAACTGGTCGTCGGCGTCCTGGAACAACAGTCCCACGCGGCGGCGAACTTCGTGAAAGTCGGCCTCGGTGCGGCGGTCCTGGCCGAAGGCCGCGACCCTCCCCCGCGTCGGTTGCAGCAGGCCGACGATTAGCTTTAAGAGCGTCGTCTTGCCGCTGCCGTTGCCGCCGACTAAAGCCACGCGCTCGCCGCGGCACAAGGCGAAGTTGCAGCCCGTCAAAACCGGCCGGGCGGGATCGTAGGCGAAATCGACGTCGCGGAATTCGACCAGCGCCTCGTTCATATCCACTCCATGCCCAGCAGGACGCCGCACATTATGGCCATGACCGCGCAGAACGGCACGTCGCGGCGCGGCTCGAAATGAAAGTGATCGAGAATGTAATACTGTCCGCGAAAACCGCGGCACTTCATCGCTGCCTGCACGCGCTCGCTGCGGTCAAAGCTGCGGACCAGCACCATGCCGACCAGGTAGCCGATCGTTCGGTACGTGTGGCCGTTCATCCGCGGCCGGAAGCAGCGGACGCGCATCGCCTCGCGCAGCCGGGCATATTCGCGCCCCAAGACGTCGAAATAGCGGACCATGAACAGCAATAATTGCACGAGCCGGCGCGGCGCGCGGAGATGGGCCAGGGCATGGCCCAGCGTCGATGCGTCCATCGTGCCAATCAGTGCGGCAATCACGAACACGGCGGCGTTGGCCTTCAAGATGACTGCCGCCGCCAGCCGCAGCGACTCATGACTGTAAGTTGGCATGGGAAGCAAAATGGCCACGGCAAGCAACAGCAATTCCATGGGTAGCAGACGGCGCAGCAAGTCACCTGGCGAAATCCGCGCCGCGGCAACAAGGGCCAGCCCCATTGCAAAACCGAAAACCATCGCCGGCATGCTTTTCGCGACCGCTACGAGCACCGCGAAGACGAGCGCGAAAATGATCCTCGCGCGCGGATCGACCGCGGTGAGATAGGAGGCGCCGCGCTGCAGGGGGTGTAGGACGTGTGAAAACATGAGAGCCGTGGTTGAATGGAGCGGGCACTGTCAAGTACGCAGTACGCAGTACATAGTGCTAAGTACATAGCACCGAGTAGCCGGTGAAAAGTATTTCTTACTAAGCAACAGAATGTTCTACGTGCGATCATAGCCGGTGGGTACGGAATACGTCATACGTCCTCCCCTGTACTGGTACTGGGTACTGAAAACTCAACGCTGATCGAGTGGCATTTGCCTAACAGCCCTCCGCGTCGCCCTGAAATAAAACCCTATTCCGGCCAGTCCAAGAATATAGCCGATGCCGCCCAATATGTCGCGCAGACGCAGACGATGCTCCGATTGGTCGAGTTGATTTCGCAATGCTTCGATCTGTCTTTGCAGCGAGTCAAGCTGAATGGCCGGCGACGTTGATTCGACTTCAGGGCCGCTCGCGCCGCTGTTGGGCGCCGTCTCCGGGGGGGAGCCTTGCTTCTGCTTCGTGGGCGGCGCGGATTTGGCTGCCAGATTTCGGGGCAGTTCTTCGGCCGACACGACATATTTAGCCGAATGCCCATCGCCAGTTTCCGCTATCAGGTGGTAATCGATTCGTTCTCGGACGGCGAGCGTGAAATTGCCCTGGTCGTCCGTCTTGGTACGGAACAACTCGTGGCCCGACGAATCGCGGGCGATTACGTCGGTCTGTTGTGCGCCAACGTTGCCGGGAAAATAGGCTTTGCCAACGATCGTTGTTCCGCGAACCTGCGCGAACAGATAGAGGTTATGTGCGGACGCGGCAGCGGGCGCAAGAGCAGCAATGTCAGCACGTATTTAGCCATCTGCCGCCTTTTCCGCCAGCGGCGCCAAGACCAGCGCCGGAGCACCTCCGGCCGGACTTGGCGCAACAAGACGACAACGCTGCCAGTCACTAATCCCTCGACCAATGCCACGAGCAAGTGCAACGCGAAAAACCCGCTTGCCAGCAGCGCGAATTCCTGACCGGTGATCAGCAGCGCCGACGACGACAAAAGTGCGCCGAGAACAACGCCCGTCAATCCGGCGGAAAAACCGGCCGCATAGACAGTCTTGCGGGAGCCGCCGCGCACGGCCGCGCCGAAGAGGTAATAGCAGATCACGCCCGGCATGGCCATGATGATCGTATTCAATCCCAGCACGGTCGGACCGCCGATAGAGAAAAATGCCATTTGCAGGATCAGCCCGACAAGTACCACGGGAAACACGGCCCAGCCCAGCACCAGGCCCATCAGCCCGCTGAGGATCAAGTGTACCGACGAATGGCCGAACGGCACCTGGATAGTCGCCGCGATGAAGAACGCCGATCCGAGGACGGCAGCCTTGGGTATCTGCTCCTCGTCGAGGCGACGCAATCCGACAAACGTGCCGGCAGCGGCGGCGACCGCTCCGGCAAGCAATACGCCCTGGCCGGCGGGCGTGGCCGATAGTATGCCTTCACCGATGTGCATTCGAGTGACCTCACTTCGCCGTCATATCAACCGTTTTGACCCACATCAGGCCGCCCAATTCTGTGTCTACCATTTTACCGGCCGGATTCTTCGTCTTGTCGCCCGCAACCAGCGCGGCGAATCCCCACCAACCGGACCGCGGCATCGTGTAGGAAAAGACTCCATTGGCGTCGGCCTTGACGACTTGTGTGACGAAGGCGTCTTTGGGCGGCTTCACTCGTCGGCCCTCGTTGAAATACTCGACTTCCACACGCGCGAAAGGCGCCGGCTTGCCGCGGTAGCGCACAATGCCGCGGAACGAGTTGCCCGTCCAAAGTCCGTAAGGCCGAACCAGCGGTTCGATCTCGACCGGCAAACCGACCAGCGCGTCCCAGCCGTTCTCCGCGCCCATCGCACCGACGACGACCTTCGTGTAGTGGACGATCATCCTGCCTTCGGCCGCTTCCCAATACGGTTCGGGTTCGACGAATACAACGTAATCACCTGGCTGCTTCACATCCAGCGAACACGTATAAGCCGACTTTCCATCAATTGTGCGGGCCTTCAGTTTGTCGGACAAGTCGATTCTTTCGCCGCCCACCAATGCGGCAACCTTGCGAGGCCGCGCTGAGTTCATCGTCGGCGCTTGTTCCATCGGGTGCGTGAATCGCAGGTCGAGATCGACCGTGCGCTTGTCCTGATCTTCCACGATATCCGTGGACGGCAGAAGGACCAGGAAGTGGGCAACGGCGATGCCATGCGTTAGAAGCAATACTGCGGCGGACAGAACCAATTTAAGTGATTGATGTCTCGGCATCGCGGTAGCCATCCTGAATAATACGACTGCCAGAATTGTAACACCAATCGAGAAGATGTCCAGGAGGGGGACTTCACTTGGCCGCCGCCATCACAAGCTCGCCTTTGAGAATCCCCTTTAGCCCTTGCAGCTTTGCGGCGATATTTTGCAGCTTGGCCGCCGGGCCGCGGAGCACGATCACTTCAAGGCAAAGATCATGAGTCAAATGCGCGTGCAGCGTGGCGATGACCAGTTCCATGTGGTCGTGTTGCAACGAAGTGAGATGGTCGCGAAGCTGTTGACGATGGTGGTCGTAGACCAGCGTCAGCGTGCCCGCCACATCCTGCGAGTCCGACTCCCAGGCATGCGCGGTCAGCTTGTCGCGGATCAATTGCCGCACTGCCTCGCTGCGTGTGGCGAACTGCTGCTCCGTGCAGTAGCGGTCGAACTGCTCCAGCAGGTCGTCTTCCAAAGATACGGAGAAGCGAACGATATCGGACATTTCTCGTCAAAGCCACAGGTGCAGCCGCCCTCCTAGCATGTCCGGCAAGGCCCTTTCAACGTAATGCCGGACTTGGTTCACATGATACCGCGTGCTGAAATGTGTCGCCAGAATCCGCTCGTTCTGGAAACGGTTGCGTCGCTCCAGGAAGTCGTCCAGATGCATGTGCCCGAACTTGTGGATCTTGTCCTTGCGGTGGCTGGGGGCGACGAACGTCAACTCCATGATCAGGACCTCCGCGCGGTACATTGCTTCGCAGGCGTCCAGGCCGGCAGGGGCACTGTCGCCAAGGTAGGCCAAGCGGGGCACGCGGACCTCGGCGGTGACTTCCGTCCCGCCCAACCGGAGGTCGCGGATTTGGTCGCCGGCCAGACCCTGGAATTCAGGCTTGAGCTTCCGCCGCCGCTGCCAGACGACAAAGCCGAGCGAGGGCACAGTATGCACCGTCGCCGAAACAGTAACCACCAACTCGCGAGACAGCTCGATCTCGTCGCCCGGTCGCGCCGGCCGCAAGTCGCACGGCAGCCGCCCGCGGTCCAGTTTGCTGAACAGCCGCAGAATCTTTTGAACGGAGTCAATAGCCGCTTCGGGCAAATATATCACCGGCGGCTCCATCTTCATCATCCGCCGCCGGGCTATGTAGACCGGGAGGTTGACGACGTGGTCCATGTGCGTGTGTGAGACGAACCAAGTGGGAGTGCCCATGAACGACCAGGGTTGCGCGCCGAGGTCGAAGCCAAGCTTGAATTCAGGAATCCGCCAATAAGTTTGCACCGCCGCGCGGGAATAGCCCTCGATGGTGATGTCCTTGTGCGTGAGCGACTTGACCGGGAGGTTGTTGATCATCGTCCTGCTGTGTTTTCCGCGGTACGGCTGTGCTCGTAGGTGTCGATCTGCGAAAGATCCAACGCGGCGGTTTCCGCGCCCGGCACAAGCCAGATTTCACCGAAGAGGTCGTTCTGCTGGGCCTGGACGCGATGGTGGCGAACCAGCTCCAGCATCGCCAGGAAGAGGCCCACGAGCGCCGACTTGTGCAGCCGGGAGTCCAACAGCTCGCTCAGGGCCAGACGGCCGTGCTCTTGCAGCCGGGCAAGAATCCGCGACATGTGGACGTGGATCGGCGTGTCGTCGTAAACGATGCTCGAAGGCCGCACGGCTACGTTCTCGCGAATGATGCGGCCAAATGCGCTGACCAGGTCCCACAGTTCGACTTCGCGGATCGGCTGTTCGGCCAGGTTCCGCTGCCGCGGCGGCAGGTCCGGTGACACGCGCGGATAGTGTTGCTGCCAGGAGCGGCTCCGCTCATCCAGAATGCTGGCCGCGTCGCGATATTGCTTGTATTCCAGCAGCCGCCGCACTAGCTCCTGTCGTGGGTCATCCAGTTCCTCTTCAACCTCGTCGGCCCGCGGCAGCACTTGCTGCGACTTGATTTCGATTAGCCATGCGGCCATGGCGAGGAACTCGCCCACCTCGCCCACGTCGAGCTGTTTGAGGACTTCCAAGTATTGCAAGAACTGCTCGGTAATCAGCGCGATGGGAATGTCGACGATTTCCACTTCATGCTTGCGGACCAGGTAGAGGAGCAAATCCAGCGGCCCGCGGAAGACCTTGAGATCGACATTAAAATCCATCGTGTTCTCCCTCAGACTGCCACAGCGTTACCGCTAGAACTGCGGAAGATGCTGAGATCGACATTAAAATCCATGGTCTCAGTTTATCGAGCCGCAGCTTCCCCGGCCAGTGGGGGGAATGAAGCCAATCTGCCGTTGACTCTCATTGTCCGAATGTGTATTTTTCCACCCTTCGCGTGGAAGGTGGCATCGAGGCCGCGGCGGCGGAGCTTATCGCACTTTTGTCGGGCAGCAATATGAGTTCTACGGATAACGGACAGGGAAGTCAAAACGGCGCTACTGAAGGTGTTCCGCTTTTGGACCTCAGCGCCGAGCACGCGCCGCTTCAGCCGCAGATCATCGCCTCACTGGAACGCATCTGCCAGACAGGCGCCTTCGTGCTCGGTCCGGAAGTGACGCAGCTCGAACAGCAGATGGCCGGCTACTGCCAGGCTAAACACGCCATCGGATGCGCCTCCGGCAGCGACGCCCTGCTCCTGGCCCTCATGGCCTTAGACATCTCCAAGGGCGACGAGGTGATCTTGCCCAGCTTCACCTTTTTCGCGACAGCCAGCGCGGTCACGCGGCTGGGCGCGAAACCGGTTTTCGCCGACATCGACCCGCAAACGTTCAATATCAACCCGCAGCACGTGGCCTCGCTTGTCACGCCGGCCACCAAGGCGATTCTGCCCGTTCACCTCTTCGGCCAGGCGGCCGATACCGTGGCCTTGGCGAAAATCGCGCGCCTTCAGGGGATCGCCATCGTGGAAGACGCCGCGCAGGCCATCGGCGCGGAAAACAACGGCCGCCGCGCTGGTTCCATCGGCGCGATCGGCTGCTTCAGCTTCTATCCGACAAAGAACCTCGGCGGGGCCGGGGACGGCGGCATGTTGACCACGCAGTCCGACGACTTGGCCGACCGCCTGCGTCTGCTACGCGGACATGGCATGAGGCCGCGCTACTACCACTCCTACATCGGCATCAACAGCCGCTTGGACTCGTTCCAGGCGGCCGTGCTCAACGTGAAGTTCCCGCTCTTGGACCATTGGATATTCCTCCGCCGCACGATCGCCGACCGCTACACCGAACTGTTCACAGCGGCCGGCTTGCACCGCACGCTTGGCCTGCCGACGACGGTGCCCGGAATGAGGCACGTATGGAACCAGTTCGTGGTCCGCGTTCCGGCGGGGCAGCGGGCGCCGCTCCGCGAGGCGCTGTCCGAAGCCAAAATCGGCACCGAGGTCTACTATCCGCTTGGATTGCACCAGCAGCAGTGCTTCCGTTACCTCGGCTACAAGCCGGAGGACCTTGCCGAGACGGCCCGCGCAGCCAAAGAGGTGTTGGCTCTTCCCATCTTCCCGGAGCTTCGCGCCGAAGAGCAGCAGTTTGTCGTCCAGCGGATCGCCGCATTCTTCGCGACGCGCAAAGGCGGGCACGCCATCCAGCCGCCGAAGTTTCTCGCGCGGCAGACCCACAAGGCGCGTGAAGCGAAAACGTAAACGGTCTCGGCAACGCGACATTCACGGCTGTGGGCGCCGGTCAATCGTCGTCGTCGAACTTCTTTTGGACGTAGCCCGATGGCCGCTCGCGTTCGCGGCGATTGCTGCCACGGGCGACCACCATCAACCCCAGCACGATCGCCAGAATGACGACCATGTAGGGGAGCACGAAGCCGCTGCCGCTGTCATCGCCTCCGCCGCTGCCGGCGGGCTTGTTTTGCTGAGCAAATGCGCCGGCGGAGGCAAGTAGCCAATTAACAGTGGCCAGTAGCGGCAGTAGAAGGGATTTGAGATTTGACATTGCGGATTTGTTCAGGATTACGCCCTTGGCGTTTTGCGGTTATCTTCCATTTTACTTGCTCCTAGTCGTAAAGGGAACCGCTCAACTTCCTTTGCCGACCAGTTCCAGCGTCGCCCACAGGCTTGGGTCCTCGTCATAAGGCATCGGCGGACCGATGCTGAACGTCTGCTGTCCAAGTTCGCGGTCGGTCAAGGCGTAAGTGAAGCCGATGCGGGGATGCTCGGCCGGCTCGAAACCGATCATCGCCTCGGACGGCACGAAACAGGCCAGATCGTAGCCGTCTCCACGAATCTGGCTGGTCGCCTGTAGCATCCCCGGCGCGACCGGCCGCGCCGGTTCGCGGGCGCGGTTGATCGGCAGCGATTGTCCGAAGGCCGTATCGAGCTTCTTCCCGCCGCCGCCGGGCAAAAAAAGGAAGCGGTGGCAAAAACGGCTGGCGCGGTGGACGTTATGCACATTGCGAGTATCGATCCACACTTGCAGGCCATCGCTGTCCTCCGACCGGCTCGCGCGGCACCAGATCGGCTGTTTCTTTCCGCTCAGCTTAACGGCGAACAGCAAGCCCGCTTCGCTCCATGCCGCATAAACATCGGCCAGCGGCGGCTCGTCTTCCAGTTCGCCAAGACTAATCAGACGGTATCGCTCATCCAGGGTTGCCGTGTTCGGCGTCCATAGCGGATCGCGATAGCGGCACGGCGCCGCAAAGCGGAAGAGGAATCGTTGCGGAAGGAGGGCTTCGGACATTGCACTGCTTGCTAATAAAAAAGTCGCCGCGGGCAGCCACTACTCCCGACCGTTGGCTACCGGCTTCTTCGCCTAATACGCCCCCGTGCGCGTCGACATCGCCCGCCACGCCGACTGGTCGATGTCGTTGCCAATAAACGTGCCCGATCCGTCGGCCATTAGCAGGTTGATGCCGCCGGGATGACGGCTACGGGCGGTCCGCCAACCGAAGGCCGTGAATTGCGTCTCCACGCCGCCAACCAACGACGCACCGAGACAATCGGGAATCGCCTCGTTAGGCAGATAGTAGTGATTATACAACGCGCAGCGGAACTCACCACTGGCCCAAGCGAAGCCGCGGCCGTCGGAGACGTCCCATTGATACGAGCCGGCGCAGTTGCCGTCAGTAAGGGGCGTGCTCAAAGTGAATTTGTAGTCGATATTGGGATCGTCCATCGACCCGGTGCCGCTGGCGTTGCCAAGCGTGCTTTCGGAAGCCAAGGCCGTATGGCTCAGGCCATTGATGATCTGCTCCGTGCGGGTGTGCGAGTTTATGAAGAAAATGCCGTTGCCGGTGATCGGCGAGCCGCCGTCGTTGCCGCTGCCGGCGCAAACGGCGTAGTTCGTGGGCGCAAAAAGCGAGTTGACGATCAACTGGCGGTCGCTGGGGCAAAGAAAGGTCGGAACCAGCGTTGCCACCCCCTGCGCGTTTTGTGGCGTGACGGTGTAACTTGTGTTGTAGAGCGGCTCGCTGAAATCGAGCATCTTATAGACGCTTTTGTCCTCCAGATACGGTGTCAGCTTGGCCAATGCGGACCAGCGGAAGAACGACCAGGGCGTTGTCGGGGCCGCGGGCCAGGAGTGCGATTCGGCGGCCGGCGGAAAGCTCTGTTGCTCGCCAAGATAGGCGTGCGCGGCCAGCCCGATCTGGTGCAAGTTGTTCGCGCACGACGCACGGCGTGCGCTCTCGCGAGCCGATTGTATGGCCGGCAGCAACAGCGCGATCAGTGTGCCCACGATGGCGATGACCACAAGGAGTTCAACTAGCGTAAACGCCCTAGCACGTCCGCGACTACGATGAATCTTCATGGACGAATGACCGATCAAACTGGTAAGCTGCAACGCCATTGCTTGGCTGGCGCGTCCAATCTTGGGCACCGATTTGTCATCTACCAATTGCCGTATTGCGCCATCGCGGCGTCGAACGCAGCCTGCCGCTGGCTAGCCGGCAAGTTTTGAGAAGTAGACGACATTCCGGGTGCATTCCACCAGGCAACTATTTCCGCCGCCGCGGACCGCCGCACACCGGCGGTTGCCGGAGCACTATTATAGCTTGCCGGCGCCTCGACGGTGGCTGCCGGCGGCAACCAACAAGGCTGCACAGCAATCGCCTGCTTGGTCGCTGGTGCGATGGTTGCCGCTCCGTTTGCACCTCGGACTGTCTTGTCACTCGATGGCGTCGCAACAGAAGGAACTTCCACAGTCGCCGGTTGCGCCGCCGTCGGCACGGCAGCCGCGACGTTGCCGAAATAGTTCGTTACGGTCGAGCCGACAATTAGCGACGACCCATCGGCCAAGCCCTGGGCCGACGTCACGACGAGCGATCCGCCGGTAACCGTCGTTCCGCCCTCGTAAGTATTGATTCCTGAAAGCGTCACCGTTCCGGCACCGGTCTTGGTCAGGCTGCCGGCGCCGCTTAGGTTGTCACCGAGCGTTCCGTTTTGAATGGCGTACGAGCAACCGACGCCGTTAACGAAGGCAATCCCGCCGGACGGAATCGGGTCGCCACCGCTGGTGTCGATGGTGAGAGTTTCTGATGAGCTTTGCAGGCCGTCGAATTCAATGCCTCCTACGCCCGCAGCCAGTTCGGGCGCAACCACGTCGGTCGTCGTCCCCGAAGTATAGACGTGCAACTTGCCGTCGCCGGTTTCGACAAGCGTCAGCCCGGCATTGGTCCAGGCCGACGCCGGCACGACCATTTCCACCGGAGCAAACGCCAAACCCGCGGGTGAGCCAATCGTCGATACCACGGTCGAAATATAAGCCCCCGTCGAGATGTTGAACTTCTCCACGGCGCCGTCGACGCCGTTATGATCGGGCGAGAGGCCCACCAGCAGATTGCCATCGGTGTCCAACATCAGCGAAGTAGGCTGCGGCGGATTACCGACGTACCCTGCCTCCGTGCCCATCGGCGTCGTCAAGTTGATGAACTGGCTGGTTGTTTGCGACGAGGAATCGTACTCCACAATCTGGTGGTGGCCCGCCGGGTCGGTGCCCAGGTCCGAATCGGCAATCAGCAAGTTGCCGTTGCTCAGGGCCAGGATCGCAAGCGGATTGTAACCGCTGCCCGGAAGAATCAACGGCGTCCACGTGCCGCCGGAGCCGAGCTCCCATACCGACTGGTCTTGCAAATTGCCGACGATCAGGTCGTGCGTCGCATTGTCCGCGAACGTGAAGCCGCCGGGGGTAAAGCCGTCGGGATCGGCGGATTGTGGAAGCGAAATCGTGTCCGCCGCTTGATACTGCTGCGTCGTTGAATCAAGGTCGAACTGGTAGATCGCGCTCGTGCCAAGGTCGGCGACATAGAGATTGCCGTTTGGTCCGAAGGCCAGCGTGCCTGGGGCTGCGAGCGGGGCCTGGACCGCGTCGTTGGCGCCCAACACGTTCAGGAATTGGCCGCTGCTGCTGAAGTGCAAGACCTGGCCGACCGGATATCCCATGTACGTCCCGCCGCTGAGCAGATTGCTTACGTAGTACGAACCGTCCGGCGCCACGGCGATGCCGCTCGTCTCGCCGAGCCCTTGATCGCCCGTTGCCGCGCCGCCGACAATCGTTTGCGATGTTGTGTTGAACCGGATTACGCTGTCGCCCGTCGCCGCGTTGTTCGTGCCGGACGGAACTGCTGTGTTGTCGTAGGTCCCGACGATGAGGTCCTCCGGCAGCACCGGCGCCAGGGCCAAGCCACTGGGTGTGCCGATCCCCGAGACGACCGTGCCCATCGACGTGCCGGTCGAGATGTTGAACTTCTCCACGGCGCCGTCGACGCCGTTATGATCGGGCGAGAGGCCCACCAGCAGATTGCCATCGGTGTCCAACATCAGCGAAGTAGGCTGCGGCGGATTACCGACGTACCCTGCCTCCGTGCCCATCGGCGTCGTCAAGTTGATGAACTGGCTGGTTGTTTGCGACGAGGAATCGTACTCCACAATCTGGTGGTGGCCCGCCGGGTCGGTGCCCAGGTCCGAATCGGCAATCAGCAAGTTGCCGTTGCTCAGGGCCAGGATCGCAAGCGGATTGTAACCGCTGCCCGGAAGAATCAACGGCGTCCACGTGCCGCCGGAGCCGAGCTCCCATACCGACTGGTCTTGCAAATTGCCGACGATCAGGTCGTGCGTCGCATTGTCCGCGAACGTGAAGCCGCCGGGGGTAAAGCCGTCGGGATCGGCGGATTGTGGAAGCGAAATCGTGTCCGCCGCTTGATACTGCTGCGTCGTTGAATCAAGGTCGAACTGGTAGATCGCGCTCGTGCCAAGGTCGGCGACATAGAGATTGCCGTTTGGTCCGAAGGCCAGCGTGCCTGGGGCTGCGAGCGGGGCCTGGACCGCGTCGTTGGCGCCCAACACGTTCAGGAATTGGCCGCTGCTGCTGAAGTGCAAGACCTGGCCGACCGGATATCCCATGTACGTCCCGCCGCTGAGCAGATTGCTTACGTAGTACGAACCGTCCGGCGCCACGGCGATGCCGCTTGCTTCGCCCAATCCATGATTGCCGGTGTACGCGCCGCCCGCCACTTGCAGTCCCGTGGAGTCGCTATACTCAACCACGCTTTTTCCAGCGGAGTCGTCGTAGGTGGCGATTAAGAGGTTGTCGGCCGTGAGCAGACGGCGTTCTTCCAGCGGTTCGAAAGCCAACATGCGTGGCCGGTGCCGGCTCTTGCCGCGCAGGCCGGCGAAGTCATGCAACGAGGAACGGTTCATGGTGAAACTCCGTAGTAGGCAAATGGAGCAGGTGGGAGTAAGGTGGCCGGGCGCGGCCGGCCCGGTGGGATACGAAATCGACTGACTCAGGCGCGACGCTTGTGCTAGATTGGCGCGCTGCTACACGGCGGCCGCGCCAACGCCGCCTTCGCTTCACGCAGCAAGTTGCTGATGGCTTCGACGTAAGTCTCCAGCGTTGCGGTCCATTGCGTCAAACAGGCCTGGCCATCGGGCGTCAGCTCGTAGAGACGTTTCGCGTGTCCGCTGTCTCCCGATTGCCAAGTTGATGCTACCAGGCCGTTGCATTCCATTTTCTTGAGAAACCGATAAATGCCCGAAACGTCCGGCATGCCGCCGAACATGCCAATCATCTGTTCGATCCGCTCGGCCAGACGATAACCGTGGATTGGCCCCTCCGTTAGCGCAACTAAGATTGCCGGATGAAGCAGCTTGTCCAATGTGTTCCCGTCGCAAGGACAGTCGGACAAGACGATCATAGGACCACTTCCAATAATGACGTTCATCGAATATGCTGGGCACTGAGTATGGGCAAACTGCGGCGCATTGTCAAGCCGCCGGTGGTCATATAAGCGCGACGCGTTACGGATGCACGATCTATGCTGCAAACGTTCGACCTACATGGCGAACCGGTTGATTCGCTCGATTTGAAATGCCTTTTGTTAGGCATGGGCATGAAATACCCCACTCGGGTATATGGCGCCATTGCCGGTCGCGCTCGGCTCGCGCCGCCCCACAATCCTTACGCATGCAATTGCATCATTTTGCCCGGTCAGGTCGCCGTCCATTTGATGCCGAACGACGCTTCACCTTTTGCTTTGGACCTTGACGACGCCGGTGATGACACTGGCCGAATCGCGCTCTTTCACGACGGCGAGCGGCTAACCGAGGTCTCGTTTCCGCCGCCCACGGATTACTACCGCCAATGCACCAGCGCCGCCCGACCGTTCGGATCGTATGCCGTGCTGGAAGGCGTCGGGCTGTTGGCGTTCTTTTACATGTGGCCGTGCGAATATGTCCGCACCAAGGAGACGTGCGAGTTCTGCTTCCAGGTCCGCGCCGACATGGCGGGCTACGAGCTGCCCAGCCCGACGGACGAGGAAGTGGCCGAGATCATTGGCTGGGCAATCGACGAGGCCAACGTGCGGGAGGTACAGCTCACTGCCGGCACGAAGTTCATCGGCCGCGACGAGTGCGGGCGATACGCGCGGCTGCTGGAGGTGATCGACCGCCGCGTCGGATTGGACCGCATCAAGTCGGAAATCTATTGCTACATGACCGCGCCGAAGGAGCCGACCCTTGTCGATCAAGTCTTCGCCGCCGGCGCGGATCGCGTGGCGCACGACCTGCACGTTTGGGACCGGCGCTTCACGCCCAGATTGCGCCCGGCCACGCCCGGCACATCGGCCGCGACGGGCAGTTGCGGGCACTTGAGCACATTGCGGAGAAGTTCGGCCCGAACCGCGCGTTCATGCGCCTTCGTGGCGGGCATCGAGCCGCTGGACTCGATGTTGGCCGGCGCCGAATACCTTGCCTCGCGGGGCATCGTGCCCGCCTTGAGCGTCTGGATGCCGCCGCCGGGTTCGACGACTGCCGGGCATCGTCCGCCGGGACTGGATTACTATCGCCAGGCCCGCCGGGAATTCGCGAGGCTCTATCGCGAGCACCGCTTGAACCCGCCCGGCATCCCCGCCGGTTCTCACGTTTCGATCTGCCGCGACGTGTGGCGGCACGACCTGTAGACTACTTTTTGTTGGTTCGCACGGGACTTACAAGTAATCGGCAAACAGCTCCCGGCTAGGCCGCGGCAGAACGATTTCGGAGACCAACATGCCGCGTTCGCGGGCCTCATCGGCGGCGGCATCGACGCCGGCGCGGACGTCCGAAACGCTGCCGGTCATCAAGAGCAGGCCCTTGCCGCCCAGGGCCATCGCCACGTGGATGCGAAAGAGCGTCACTCGTGCGGCCTTGGCGGCGCGGTCGGCGGCGGCCAGGATGCTTACGCCGCTGAAGGTCTCAATGACGCCCAGCGCGCCGGCGTCTTCCTCGTGCAGGGCGACCGATTGGCCCAGGGCGGGAAAGACCGATTCGTGGACGTTGGCCAAGGTCAGCTCGTCGATCACGGCGCTGGAGCCGGCCTTCAGCCCTGCCGCGATCGATGCCTCCACGTCGCTCACCGACCCCCCCACGACGACCAGATACTTGCCGGAGCAGATCGTGCGGGCGATGATCTGGTTGACCGTGCCCGCCTTGAGCATTTCGTCCTGGGCCATGTAGCCCAAGCCCACGCTGGAAAACTCGATTGCGCCGATTGCTTTGCCGGTTGACATTGGATCGTTAACTGGTTGTAGTTGTACGCCGGAAAAAGCTTGCGCAGTTCCGGCATGGTGCTTAAATCGTCGCCGGAACTGCGCAAGGCTGTTCCGGCCTACGCTTCTACCCAAATCACTCCGCCGCTGATCGACGTCACCGTACCATTGATCGAGGCATGCACCGGCGCGCCGAGCGCCGGTTTGCCGTTGCTTTGCGGCGGCCGGCCTAGCACCTGAGCTTTGTTGACGCGATCGCCGACGGCG
This sequence comes from uncultured Planctomycetia bacterium, assembly GCA_963780045.1. GTDB lineage: Bacteria > Planctomycetota > Planctomycetia > Pirellulales > Thermoguttaceae > JANXQG01. The sequence goes on from CAVZZZ010000001.1 coordinate 2,939,689, forward strand.
ACCACCGGCTCGCACGGCGCGCCGATGTGCTGCTTGAGCTTGATGCCCACCTTGCCGGCCGGCAGCAAATCGGGCCGCAACGGCCCGACGTTGCGGTACTGCCGCAATCCCAGCTTCTGGATCAGCCGCGTCATGGGCGCCTTGCGGTTCCGCAGGTGCGTTTCCGCGCGCTTGGTATCGAATGGCGGGTCGTCGTAGCGTTTCTTCTCGGCCGCCAGCCGCCGCTTGTTTTGCGTGCAAACCTCTTTCGGGTCGAGGTCCTCCGGGCACGAATAGAGGCTGCACAGGTTGCACTCGCAGCAAAAGTTCGTGCCGATCGTGTTCGCCTCGCCGACCATGTTGAAGCCCAGGCTCCGCATTGCGCGATGGGGTTCGATCGGGTGGCCCAGCAGCCAGCGGGGACAAAGTTCGGTGCAAAAGCTGCACTGGTCGCAGGCGCTCTGGCCGATCCGCGCGACCTGCTTCCACGTCTGGTTGCGGCGGCGGATGACGATGTGGTCGTCGGGCAGGACTATCACGCCGCCCGTGGTCTTATCGACCAGCGCCTCGTGATCGGGCTGGAGCGTGCCCATCATCACCCCGCCGACCATGTAATTGGGATTAGGCACCGTCGCGCCGCCGGCCGCGGCCACGCATTGCGAGAGGGTCACACCTACGGGCACGCGGAGCGTCACTGGTTCGGCCACCGCGCCGGCGATGGTGAGAAACTTCTCCGTGACTGGCTGACTGGCCGCCGCGGCGATGTTGACCGCGGTTTCGACGTTCATCACCACGGCATTGACAGCGAGCGGGATTCCGCCCGGCGGTATCAGCCGGTCCAAGGCGTCGTAAACTAGGATGAACTCGTCGCCGGCTGGATAGGCGTCGCGCAAAGGGCGGACTTCCATGTTTTGCGGCAGCCGCGAGCGGAGCAGCTCGATCACGTCTTCGTATTTATCCTTGATGCCGACGATTGCCCGCCCGGCACCAACCAATTGCATCGCGATGGCCAGGCCTTCGATATTGGCGTCGAGGTAATCGCGGAGGACTTCTTTGTCTTTATGCAGCAGCGGCTCGCATTCGGCCGCGTTGAGCAGCACGGTATCGGCCTTGCCCGCCAGCTTGACGTGCGTTGGGAAGCCGGCGCCGCCCGCGCCTACGACGCCCGCTTCGGCGATCTGTTCCAGGGTCACATTCGGCATGGAAAAAACCTGTTTCCGTGTAACTCGCAACGCATGCAGAACTGGATAGTATACTCCCTGGAATCGCCGCTGCGAACTATTGCGCAGATCAACCTTGTAGCTCGGGAGTCGAGAGGCCATTTGGCGCCTTGCCGTTCGCCGCCGCCGCATCCGCCAGCTTCCAAGCCGGCGGGCCGATGAGCTTTTCGATCGCGGCGTCGTCCAAGGTCTCTTCTTTCTCCAAGGCCCGGGCGATGCAATCCAGCCGCGAGCGATGCTGCGTGAGCATGTCCAAGGCCCGGTCGTAGGCAGCGCGGAGGATTCGCGAGACTTCCTCGTCGATTACTTGGGCCGTGTGCTCGCTGAAACGCCGCGGCTCGGTGATCTCGCGGCCGAGGAAGGGATGGTCCTCGCTGTCGCGGAAGGCCACTGGGCCGAGCCGGTCGCTCATGCCCCAGTGCGTCACCATCCGCCGGGCGATCTGCATGGCGTGGTTCAGATCGTTTTCGGCGCCCGCGCTGAACTCGTTAAAGACGATCTTTTCCGCTGCGCGGCCGCCCATATCGACCAGCAAAAAAGCCCGCAAGCTGCTTTCGCAGATGTTCACGCGGTCTTCTTCCGGCAGGAAGAGCGTCACGCCCAGCGCGCGGCCGCGAGGAATGATCGAGACCTTGTGAACGCGGTCGGCCTCCGGCTCCAGCCAAGCCAGAAGAGTGTGGCCCGCTTCGTGGTAGGCGGTGATCGACTTCTCCTTGGGCGTGAGCACCTCTTCGCGCTTGGCGCCCATGAGGACCTTGTCGCGGGCGTAATCGAAGTCGGCCATATCGACTGTGTTCTTGTCGTGCCGGCTGGCCCAGAGCGTAGCCTCGTTGACCAGATTGCGGATGTCGGCGCCAGTTAGGCCCACAGAGCCGGCGGCAAGTCGTTCCAAGTCGACGTCCTCGGCCAGCGGAATCCCGCGCGTATGGACCTTGAAGATCGCTATGCGGCCCTTGTAGGTCGGCCGGTCGACGGTGACGTGCCGGTCGAACCGTCCCGGCCGGAGCAGGGCCGGGTCCAACACGTCGGGCCGATTGGTGGCGGCCATGACGATCACCGATTCGGTTTGGCTGAAGCCGTCCATTTCGCTGAGGATCTGGTTGAGCGTCTGCTCGCGCTCGTCGTGGCCGCCGCCGACGCCCGTGCCGCGGTGCCGGCCGACGGCGTCGATCTCGTCAATAAAGAGAATGCAGGGCGAGTTGTCTTTGGCGGTGGCAAAGAGGTCGCGGACGCGGCTCGCCCCGACGCCGACGAACATCTGGATGAACTCCGAGCCGTTGATGCTGTAGAACGGCACGCCGGCCTCCCCCGCCACGGCCCGGCCCAGCAGCGTCTTGCCGGTGCCCGGCGGCCCCATGAGCAGGATGCCTTTGGGAACGCGACCGCCCAGCCTTTGGAACTTCTTGGGATTCTTGAGATACTCGACGATTTCTTGCAGGTCTTGCTTGACGCCTTCCAGCCCGGCCACGTCGTCGAAGGTGATGCGGCGATCGCCCTGTTCGTACTTCCGCGCGGGGCTCTTGCTGAAGCCCAGGATTCCGCCGCCGCCGAAGATCGAGTCCCGCGTGCGGCGGAGCATGATGAACAGCGCCACGAGGATCAGCACGGGAACGCCGAACATGAAAATCAGGTTCAGCAGATACGTGCTGTCGGTCGGCGAGACAGCGTTGAACTTGTCGCCTAGTTTTTGACGGAGCAGATCGTCGAGTTTGCCCGTCGAGTCCGCGATGACGGGCAGCGTCGTCGTGAACTTCTTTTCCAGCTTGATCGGGTCGCCCTTGCGGTCTGTCTTGCCATTGGCCTTGGGGTCGTCGGGCGGTTTGACGAATTCGCCGGTGCCTTTGAGGTTCTCCAAGTCGAACTTTGCGACATTATTGGCCTCCAACTGCTGCCTGAAGAAGCCGTAGCTGATTTCCGACGTGCTTTCGCCTTTTTGAAAATTGTAGAGAACGACGGCCACGATCGACGCCGCCAGAATGATCAGCACCGTCGGCATGTTCTGCCGAACGGGCGGTGGAATCTTCGCGGGAGGTGGCGGCGGAGACTCGGACGACGGCGGAGGGGGGATTTCCGGTGCTTTCGACATGAAGTTGCGAAAATGACTATGATTTGTATTTCCCAATTGTACGTTATGTTCCGCCGTTTTTCGACCCGGACCCAGCGCAGCCGTTAGACGCGCGGAATTAGCCGTTGCAATTGAGGCATTCCAGCACTCCCGCTTTGAGGGCGAGGCCATTTTCCGCCGCTTGGAACACGTGGTCCCGCAGGGTCTCGCGGGCAATGCCGCGAATCGTCAGGCACTCTTCCGCGGAGAATCCTTTGGAGAGCAAGAGCCATGTCCAGTAGTATGCCGGGCGCATCCAGGGCGGCGTCTGAGGCAAGTCCTGATTGCAGCGTATTCGAATCACCGTTGCCGACCAGCTCTGCGTTGGCAGGTTCAAACCCCGTCTCGAACCCCTCACACTCCGGAGGCGGCAATCCGATGACCCATGCATCGTCGCGCGACACGTCGCGAGACACGTCCGCTGCCGCCGGCAACGCGGCAGCTTCGTGCAGATCGCTCGCGGTGGTTGGCGCCGCGGTTCCTGGCGACTCAGGCTTATTCGCGACTGGCCGGCGGAGTTTCAAGCGCAGCTCGCGAGGCAAGTTGAGGCCCGCCACATCGGCCGTGCCGCGCATCACTTCCCCGCCCAGTGCGGTGAGCCGTACAACCGGGCGAAAGCGATTGACTTCCTCCTGCTCAAGGCAGCCGTTTGCAACCAGCAGATCGATCAGCGTTACGACATCCAGTTGCTTCAACTGCCAGAGCAGGCCGAATGTGCTCAGGCGGTTCAAGCCCAGCTTGGTCACCCTTGCCGAACTTGAGCCGCAGAGCATTTGCGCGATCAGGTTTTTGCCGCAAGCCACGCGCTTCTCGGTCCGCGCGACGCCGCTGAGCACGATCCGCACGGCTTGGGCGACGCCTTCGTCCGCGCCATCGGGCGACGCATCGTGGTTCGGGCGTCCCGCCTTTTCGGCAGCAGAAGGTTCACGGCGCTCGCGGCGGCCGCCCTTCCTCTCGCGCTTCGCGCAGTTGTCGCAATGCCCGCACGGCGGCGCGTCGCTCTCGCCGAAGTAGCGGAGTATCTCCTGCTGCCGGCATCCGCCGCTCAGCGCGAACCGCACGACGCGGTTGAGCTTGTCGTACTCGGCCTCTTTGCGCTTCTGAAGGGCGTCGGTGTCGATTTCCAATTGCTCGAAGGGCACGTCCCGCTTCATCATGCGGATCGCCCTGCCGCGAAACGGCGGCACGTAAGTGAACCAGTTTTTCTCATTGAGCTCGTAGAGCGCATGGGCGACGGCCGGCTGCTCCATCTCCAGCGACGCCAACAAGTCCTGCAAGCGGAACTGGACCAACTCGTTGCGCAGATCGCCGACAATCTTTTCCACCGCCTGTAGTACCCGCCGCTGCGCTTTGGCCGGCCGCGGCAGCAGATCGACGCACGTCGACAGGTCGCTGTCGATCCGCACGGAGGCCATGTTCTGCGACGAGATGAGACGTTCCAACGCGCCGGCGCTTTCCAATATCTGTTCGCAGTTGCCGACGCCGTCGTTTCCGATGGCAAGCCGCAAGCGGTCCTTCACGTCCTGCTGCGTCAACTGGATGGGGTCTTCGTCCAGCGAGCGAAGAAACTCATAGACCTGCGCGATCGTCTCCGGGCCGGGGTACGAATTCTCGATGAAGAACTCCTGGATGTAGCGGTCCGAGCCGTGGTAGAGCATAATGCACTGCGACGGGCGGCCGTCGCGGCCCGCGCGGCCGGCCTCCTGGTAGTACGCTTCGAGGCTCCCCGGCAGGTTGTAATGCATCACGAAGCGGACGTCGGCCTTGTCGATCCCCATGCCGAAGGCGTTGGTGGCAGCCACGACTTCGAATCGGCCGCTCATAAAGGCCTCTTGCGTGGCGCGGCGTTCTTCCGGCGGCAAGCCGGCGTGGTAGACGGCCGCCCGGCGCTGCGTTTCGCGGGCGATGATTCCAGCCACCTCCTCGGTCCGCTTTCGCGTCGAGGCGTAAATGATTCCCGACCCGGGGGTTTCGCGGAGGAATTCGACGAGCATTTCGGACTTTTCGCGGTCGCTCCGCGGATTGCGTATTTCGTAAAAAAGGTTGTCGCGGGCGAAACCTGTGATGAATACTTGCGGGTCTTTGAGGTCCAAAAGCTCCACGATGTCGCGGCGGACATTGTCCGTGGCGGTGGCGGTCAGGGCGATCGTCGTGGGATTGCCCAACATGCGGCGGAAGTGGCCCAGCCGGGCGTAATCAGGGCGGAAATCATGTCCCCACTGGCTGACGCAGTGGGCCTCGTCGATCGCTAAAAGGCGAAGTTTCACCGCCCGCACTGCTTCCAGAAAGCGGCTGCTGCGGAAACGTTCGGGCACAACGTAAACGAGGCGGAACTCGCCCGCCGCAACGCGGTCCAGCCGCTGGTATTGCTCTGCCACTGGCAACGTGCTGTTGATGAAGGTGACGGGGATGCCGCGGGCGGTGAGTTGATCGACCTGGTCCTTCATCAACGCGATCAGCGGCGAGACGACCAGCGTCAGCCCGTCCATTGCCAGCGCCGGCAATTGATAGCACAGGCTCTTTCCGCCGCCGGTTGGCATGACGCACAAGCAATCCCGCCCGGCAAGCACGGTTGAGATGACCTGCTTCTGGCCGAGGCGGAAGGCAGTCAGGCCGAAGCGCGGCAAGAGGGATTCGGGGGTGTCGGTGGAAGCGGCGGGCATCGTGGCATTATAACAATTTGGAGCGCGGCGATTTATCGCCGCTTTCTATTCGCGACTCTCCTAACGATCGTCAAGCTAACGGCAGTTCATACAAGTCATACAGGTTGTACATCTCGCCGCCGCCGTCGTTAAAGGATTTGTTGGAATGCGAACACTGACCTACACTTTCGCATGGCCACGACCAGTGCAACTTCGGACAAAGAACAGCGACGCCAGCGTCTTCTCAACCAACTGGCCGAAATCCTGCAAACGGACGTCGCTCAGCAGCGCGAGTCCACGCCGGAACCGGAGGGGACGTTGGAAACATCGGCTGCCGAACTCCGCGCCTTGGGCCTTCCGGTGTTCGAGGGAGCGGCCGGGGGCGGCAATGAACCAGCGTCGCCAAGAAACACGACCGGCGCTGCCGCCGTGTCGCCAGAAGTTCGACCCAGCGACTTCGTGCCGATCGCTCCGAGCGAATTCGCCGGTCTCCGCCTGGCCGAGGCGGAAGTCGAGTCGCTGGCGCTGAAGTTCCTCATGCATCGCCACAACGCCACCGGCTGCGAAATCGCCGCGCAAATCGGACTCTCTTACGGGATCTGCGAGAAGGTGCTTCACGGCCTGAAGACCGACCGGCTGATGGTGCTCAAGGGCGCGGCGGGAATGAACGACTTCATTTACGAGTTGACTGGGGCCGGCACTGAGCGCGCGCGAAAATTCGCCGACCACTGCCGCTACTTCGGCGCAGCACCCGTTTGCCTGGACGACTATGCGGCCAGCGTTGCCGCGCAATCGTTGCAAAACGGCCGGCCGACCATCGACGCGCTTCGCAGGGCATTTGCCGACCTGATGCTTGGCGCGGAGACCTTCGAGCGCCTGGGGCGAGCGATCACTTCCGGCAAGGGCCTCTTCCTGTACGGGCCGCCGGGCAACGGCAAAACGAGCATCGCTCAACGGGTCACGCGGGCATACGGTGAAACGATTTGGATTCCGCGCGCGATCAGCGCATGGGGCGAGATCATCCGCGTTTTCGATCCGAGCTGTCACGTCGAGCTGCCGCTGTCCGCGGGCCAAGGACTGATCGACGAGGAAAAAATCGACCGTCGCTGGGTCCGCATCCGCCGGCCGACGATCGTCGTCGGCGGCGAGCTTGTCCTGGACAATCTGGAAATCACGCCCAATGCCGCATCGGGAGTCGCCGAGGCGCCGCTGCAACTGAAAAGCAATTGCGGCACGCTGGTCATCGACGATTTTGGCCGGCAGCAAGTGGCCCCCGCCGCGCTGCTCAACCGCTGGATCGTGCCGCTGGAAAAGCGCTACGACTATCTCAATCTGACCAGCGGGCGGAAGATTCGCGTGCCGTTCGACCAGTTCGTCATTTTTTCCACGAACTTGCAGCCCCGCGACTTGGTTGACGAGGCCTTTTTGCGGCGCATTCCCTACAAGATCGACGTCTGCGGCCCCACGGAAGAGCAGTTCCGCGAGCTGTTTCTGCGACTGGCCGCGTCGATGGAAATCGAGCCTTGCCGCTCGCCACTTGAGCACCTGATCGACGAATACTATCGCAAGCCAGGCCGGCCGATGCGATACTGCCATCCGCGCGATCTGCTGCGCCAAGTGAAGGTCTACTACGAGTCGATCGAAGAACGGCCGAAACTGAGCGTTGAAGCATTGGATGCGGCCGCGACCGACTACTTCTCTGTATTGTAGAGCTTGCCCAATCTTCCGCGCTGGGCGAAAGAAAAGCGAATAACGCAAGATTTTGCTTTCAAGTCGCCTTGCTAGCCAACGGCTATTTCGGTATTTTTCGCTGTCCGTCAATTTATCTCCTCAAATAGCGAATTGTCTCGTCGTTTACCATGCGGGCAGGATGCCGCGTACAATGGGCCGTTCCTGAAAGAGCTTCATGGCAAGGCAGCCGAATCGAACACTCCAAGGCCGTCGTGTGGGGCTTTGCGCGCGCGCGGTCTCGATCGCCGCGTTTGCGGGAGTTCTGGCAGTGCTTAACGGTTCCACCCGCGCCCAGTTGCCGCCGCCGATCGACGGGCCGATGCTCTCGCCGACGGGCACATCGTGGCCGGCAACGAGTCCGGCTACGACCGGCAATCTCCCGAATAATCCGCCGACGACCCAATACCTGGGTGCCCCGGCGCCCAACTATCCGCCGCCGAACGCGACGGGTCAGCCCACAGCAGTTCCCAACTACGGCGTCAATCCGGCGTATCCGCCGTACAGTCCGCAGTTTCCGCCCGCGAATCCGCCTTATCCGGCCGCTAATCCGGCAGGGCCATCGCCTCCCGGCGGGCCCAACGGCGCGGCAAAGCCCGGGTACCCGCTTCCGAGTGGCGAAGAAACGGTTGTGGAAGTTCGCGTGGACGGCAACCGAACCGTGGCCACGCACAAGATCATGGGCCAAATCCACACCCGTGCCGGGCGGCCCTACAACGTGCAGAGCGTGCAGGACGACGTTCGCGCCTTGACGCGCATGGGGCTGTTCGTCACGGTCGAGCCGCACATTCTGCCCGTGCCGGGCGGCGTGATCGTCATCTTTCGCGTCGCGGAACGGCCGCTGCTGCAGGCCGTGGAAATCATCGGCAACGACACCTACCAGACCAAGGCACTGAAAAGAGAGGCTGAAGTCAAATCGGGCGACGCGGCCGATCCCTATGCCGTGGAAAACGGTCGTCGCAAAATCGAGGAGTTCTACAAAAAACACGGCTACAGCAAGGTCCGCGTCACGGTCCTCGAAGGAAGCAAGCCGGGTGATCTCCGCGTTATTTACTCCGTGGACGAAGGTCCGCGGCAGCGGGTCCTGTGGATCAACTTCGTCGGCGCCACATTCGTTTCCGGGCAGCGCCTGAAGACCATCATTCAGTCTCATCCGCCGTATTTTTATCTCTTCTCTGGCGAGTACGATCCCAAGCAGGTCGATGAAGACGTCAATAAGCTCTTGGCGTACTATCGCAGCTTTGGCTATTTTTACGCGAAGATCGGCCGCGAAGTGGTGCCCAGCGAGGACCAGAAGTGGGTCACTATCACGTACGTGGTGAACGAAGGCCGGCGGTATTCCGTGCGCAATATCAGTTTTCTGGGTAACCGCAAATTCGACAACGGCAGGCTGGCCGACAAGTGCAAACTGTTGTCCGGCCAGTACTTCGATCAGAACCAGCAGAACCTCGATCTGCAAAAGCTCCGCGACGAATACGGCGGCGAGGGCTACGTCTTCGCCAAAGTCGAGGCCGACAACCGCTTCCTGGAAGAGCCCGGCAAGTTGGATGTCGTCTACACGATCGACGAAGGCGACCGCTACCGCATCGGCCGGATCAATGTCGAAATCAAGGGCGAATCGCCGCACACGATGATCACGACGGCGCTCAACCGCCTTTCCGTCAAGCCGGGCGACGTTGCCGACACTCGCGAAATCCGCGCCAGCGAACGGCGTCTGAAGGCCGCGCAGCTTTACAAGAATGAAAAAGGCGTCGAGCCGAAAATCGTCTACTCGCCGCCCAGTTCGGATACGGCCGTCGCCGGCCGCAGCCAGACGACTTATTATCGTTGCTGGAGTGATGCGCCGCTTGCGCCTTTGCCGGAGGGCGAGAAGTATGCGGATCTGAACATAAACGACATCGAGGAAGACGACGCTGGCCCCACGGTGCGCCTTGCGACGTATTCGCCCGCCGCTTGCCAAGGCCAGACGTACCAGGGCCAAACCTATCGCGATTCCGTCCAGACGTACCAAGGCGAGGCGTACCAGGTCCAGTATCAGGCCTATCGGCAGCCGACGTGCGAAGTCCCAAGCTGGCAGCGCCGGAGAATCCTCCCTGTCCGACCAATCCGACCGCTCCGACCGCTCCGTCCGATCCGGGGCAGCCGCTCCCGCCCCTGGACGATCGGCCAATGACCTTCGCGGGACAAACAACTTCGGCGGCCGACGATCCGCAAGTTCCGACGACCCGCAACGCGGGTGCCCCGCCGCTGGTCTACGAAGTCCGCTATGGGCCCTATGACGACTTGGGACAACCTCAACCTCAAGCGCAACCGCAACCCCAGCCGCAAGGGCAAAGCTGGCCGGCAAACGGCGCCGGTGCATCCGCGCAGTGGGGCGACGGAAACAACGCGCCTGCCCAACCGCCTCAATCGCAAAACGGCGCGCCCTACCGCCAGCCTCAAAGCTATGGCTATACGCAGCAGCAAAACTACCCGCAGCCGCAGCAGCAAAACGGCTACGGCGTCGCCCAGCAGCCGGCCGGATACCCGCAAGCGCCTCAGTACGCCTACGGCAATCCGCAGCCGCCGCCCCAAGCCGCTCCGCAATTCTCGCCGCAGTATTCCTCGTCGCCGCAGCCGACCCGCGATGTGGGTGCCCCGCCGGCGGCATCCGGCGGCGGCGGAATGCTCTATTCGCCCGGCAACCCGCTGCGCGGGTACCCCGCGGGCACCGACCGCCCCATCGCCCAGATGGCCGCCAACGGCGACATCATGGCCAACCCGCAGGATACGATGTTTCCGTCGAGCCCGGACATCCCCCTCCGCGAGTTGCCGATGAACCTCCCGCTGGAAGAAACCCAAACCGGACGGCTGATGTTCGGCGTGGGCGTGAACTCCGACGCCGGGTTGGTGGGCAACGTGACCATCGACGAGCAAAACTTCGACTGGCGAAACGTGCCTGAAAGTTGGGAAGACATTTGGGAAGGCCGTGCCTGGCGCGGTGCGGGCGAGCGCTTCCGCATCGAGCTCGTGCCCGGCACCGAGGTCCAGCGCTACATGATCAGCTATCAGGACCCGTACCTGATGGACCAGCCTCTGGCCTTCGGCCTAAGCGGTTACTACTACCAGCGCATCTACACGGAGTGGACGGAAAACCGCGTCGGCGGCACCGTCAGCCTGGGCTATCAGTTCACGCACGACTTGACGGGCACAGTCCGCTTCGAAGGCCAGGACGTCACGATCGGGCACCCGGAGTATCCCGTACCCAGCTTGTTAGACGTCTTGGGCCGCAATCCGCTTTACACTTTCACTGCCCAACTGCAGCACGACACGCGCGACAACCCCTTCCTCGCGACCGAGGGTCACTTGCTCAGCGGCTCGATTGCCGAGACTGTGGGCTCGTTCCAGTACCCCTCGGCGTCGTTCGAGTTCAGCCAGTTCTTCAAGATCTTCCAGCGGGCCGACCGTTCCGGCAACCAGATACTGAACCTCGACTTTCGCGCGGGCTGGTCCGGCGACGACACGCCGATTTTCCAGCGCTTCTACGCGGGCGGTTTCTCCTCCATCCGCGGCTTCGCCTTCCGCGGCGTCACGCCCCGCGATCCGATCTACGGCATGGGCGTCGGCGGCGACTTCCAAATGTTGGGCACGGCGCAATACCTGTTCCCCATCACGGCCGACGACATGCTCAAGGGCGTCGTCTTCGTCGATGCCGGCACGGTCGAGCCGACGATCACCGACTGGAACCAGCGCGTCCGCGTAGCTCCCGGCTTTGGACTGCGGATATCGATCCCCATGATGGGGCCCGCGCCGATCGCCTTGGACTTCGCCTTCCCGCTCAACCCGCAGCCGGGCGACCAACAGCAGGTATTCAGCTTCTTCGTGGGATTCAATCATTAATCCCCTCGCTCGCCGCTCGCAATTAGTTCCGGACCTCTGCGCACCTACCCCCTCGCCCTCTGGGCTTGTTGTTCTACACAAGTTCGGCGGCTGTGTGACGTCCCGGGCCGAAGATTTGCCAGCAGAGAGCCATGTCATGCATGCGTTGCAGACCCAACCACACCGTCTGTGGACCGGGTTCATCGTCCCGCTTGCGGTTGATATAGCCGCCCAATTGCGCCACCAGCCGTACCATTTCCGTCAGCCGAGGTGGTGTCGCTGGTGGGTGTTGCCCGCGGACCACTCGATAAACCGACTGCCACTCCGCTGGGTCGAAGATCGCTTCGCAACAGAGGTCCGGGCAGCTTCGGCCCAACCGGCAGACCAACAGCGTCCGCCACGTAACAATCAAGTAAACTGCCAGGCAGGGCAAGAAGCTGTCCAGCGATTCAAACAGCCGCTGCTCCGCGCGGCAGCCCGACTTCAAGGTTTTGAAGAAGACTTCAATCATCCAGCGCGAAGCGTAGTATTGAATCACCGAGCGCACTTGTGCGTCGTCGTCGATGGGCAAGCTCGTCAACAGCAGCCATTCGACCGGCGGTTCGCCGGCGGGCGGTTCGATCTCGCGCACCAACACCACATTGACCGCAATGTTCGGCAGCTTGCGATCCGGCCGCCACGGGGCCTGCAACACGACTCGCACGGCGCGGATTTCGACCGTTGCCGTCCGCGAAGTCCGCGGCTGTTCTCGGCCGTGCGAGGTGCAACCGATCTTCGGCTCGCGGCCACGGATGTGGATCGTATTGTTGTACAACGCCGGCTGCTGCAGAAGTCGCTCGCGCAAGAGGCTCGCGGTTGCCTCTTCCAAATCGGCGTTTTTCTTGCTTTTCCGCTCTTGTCGCAGCCCGCGGTTTTGGCCCGCTCGTACAATCCACTCCGCTGCGCGAGGCTCCGCCTGCGCTTCCACGAGCAACTCGTAGATGTCGCTTTCACTGTCCGAAAAACACGAGACCACCGCACAAAGCCGATTGTTCAAACGCTTGTCGCTGAGATTCGCCGTTCTCATTTCCTCGACTACCCATGGAGCCAGCATGAACGTCAGTCCTTTGACTTGTCTCGCCTCCCTGCGCAAATCACGATTTCACCAAATGGTCCACCAATTCCCCCAGCTTGCCAATACCAGTTTCAAGATGTGTAGAACAACAAGCTCTCCGGGAGAGGGCGGGGCACCTGCACAGCGGGTCGGGGTGAGGGGCAGGCGCTGGAGGACCGCTGGTGCATACCGCCCTGTTTTTGCCTGAATTATCTCTTCGGGTTGCGAATCTCATTATCAATGTCCCGCGCCGCTCTTCGCGTGCGCCCGCTCGTGGCCATGATCCGTGCCGCCCCGCGGATTTATGCGCCGTGGCACGGACCGCGGCGACGTCGTTAAACCGTTGCCAGCCAACAACTTGCGGCAAGCGCAATTGGCCGGCCAAAAACCCCTCGGTTGGCGAGACTGGCACACATCGGCCACGCTGATGGCGCCCAGCAGTGAGCAATGAGCCGTGAGCTTTGAGCGAGAGACACGAAACGCCGCGTCCGGCATCCCATGTTTCTGTTGCTCATTTTTCTGTCGATTGTCCGGCGATTTTTTTCGCGTTTCGAATCTCGACGGATTGCCTTGTTTTTGCGGGCTTTCTCGCCCGCCAGCGGAAGTAGGACGCGGACAGGATGAAGCCAGGATGAAGCCAGGATGAAGCCAGGATGAAGCCAGGATGAAGCCAGGATGAAGCCAGGATGAAGCCAGGATGAAGCCAGGATGAAGCCAGGATGAAGCCAGGATGAAGCCAGGATGAAGCCAGGACACGGGCAGGATGCGAGTAGGTACCTGTCTTCTGGCCATTTGTTTTTCCGGCAATTCGCGGGCTGGCTAGAGCGCGTGTTGCGATCTCTGACCTTCGATCTCTCGTCGTTCATCCCTCGTCTCTCATCCCTCCGCTCGCCCTCCGGGAGAGAGTTCGGGCAAGGCCGCCTCCCGCTCATTCCCCTCGCCCTTCGGGAGAGGGGCAGGGGCGAGGGCTTTCGCTTATGTTTACATCAGTTATCATACGATATCTACTAGCAGCAACTACCGTGCCAATTCGGCGCAATCCGAACTGTCGCGGACTGTCCCGCGTGCCGAAGCATGGCCGGCGCACGTTTTGGCAGGTTTTTGGACGTGGCCGCCGTGCGGGCCTGCCAAAATGGCAGGCCGGTTCCCCGGAAACGGCTCTTGCCATGCCGCCGGCTCGCCCGGCGGATATTTACGATCATCGCTACAGCGCACGGCGCCCTCACGTATCTTGCCGGTTTTCCGGCAGCGGCGCCGCCGTCGCCGGAATACGCGGGAAAGAAGCGCGATCTCGGCATCGTCTGCAGCTTCGAGCGTGAAGCACCGCCGGGCAAGCCGGCGGCATCCTAACCTCGTGGTGCGAGCACCCGTCGGTGGAAGAATTGATTGACCGACTGCACAGGTGGCTGTCAAGAAAATGGCCAGGTTGAGGGTACGTAACCGCTACTCTCTCTCGCGCGCTCACGCCGTCTGTACGGACCCGTGCCTTTGGAGGATTTCCGCAACGTCGCCCGCCTCAAACGACACGTCCCATTCCCAAACCCCAAATCCGCCCTGCGAGTTGACCGCCTTGCACCACTCGTCCAGGAAGGTCCTTTTCGACTTGTCCTGTTGCGTGTCCTGCCCCTTGACCTCCAACACGAGCATCTTTCCGTTGGTGAGCCTGATGATGAAATCGGGCCGGTACTTCTTCACCACGCCGTTAAAAACGTACAGGATTTCAAATCCGAGGTGGTCGTTCTTCACCCAGGCTCCCACGTTTTCTTCGTGATCGAGGATGAACGCTTCACTGGCCTCCCACGTGCTGTCGTAGACGCAGAAGTTGATATGGGAGCGCGTTGCCCACTCGCAGGGCGTCGAAACCGGGACGCAGCTAGTATTGACAAGGCGACGTGGGCGGGGAGCAAGTCCGCGTCGATCCCGACGGCGTCTGGCACGCGCTGCCGCTGATCGTCTGGGCGTCGAAACGGGTACGCACCTAGCATTGACGATTCGGGCTTGATTGTGTAGGCTTTTTTCATGCCGAGAGTCGCAAGAGCTGCACCGGGCGGATTTGTCTGCCATGTCCTCAACCGGACGGTGGCCGGGCTGCCGTTGTTCCGCAAGGAGGCCGACTTCGAAGCCTTCCAACGGATCATGATCGAATCGCACGATCAATACCATTTGCGCATCCTGGCTTGGTGCCTGATGCGCAATCACTGGCATTTCGTCGTCTGGCCTCGCGAAGAAGGCGAGGTGACGGCCTTTTTCCGCTGGCTTTCCCACACGCACGCCATGCGCTGGCACGTCGCGCACAACACCGTCGGCCGCGGCCACTTGTACCAAGGGCGGTTCAAGAGCTTTCCCGTGGCTGAGGACGACTACTTCCTGACCCTGTGTCGCTACGTCGAGGCCAATGCCTTGCGAGCGGGCCTCGCGGAGCGCGCCGAGCAATGGCGGTGGAGCGGGCTTTGGCAACGTGCGGAGGAGGCCGCGGACGTGCCTCTTTCCGCCTGGCCTGTGGAGCGGCCGCGGGATTGGCTGGCACGGGTCAACCGCGCGTTGAAGGAGGAACAATTGGACGGAATTCGCACCTGTGTCCAGCGCGGGCGTCCGTTGGGGCCGCGGCAATGGGTCGAGCGGACGGTGGCGCGTTTGCGGCTGGAATTCACTTTGCGCAGCGCCGGGCGGCCCCGCAAGGCCGAAAATCAGTGATGTCCCCTTTTCATGTCCGGCTTGCAGGGATTATTTTGCGGCTCGTTCGCCGGGAACGCTCCATTGTGGTCTCTATCTTACGAGATTTGGTTTTATTTGTTGGCTGCATTTGTCGCGCTATCCTTCGACTCTACACATCGGACGCGGGGCATTGCTCTTTTGGGCGCAACGTTAACTTTTGTAGTTTTCACAAAACTTGACGCCTCGTTGTTGTTTTGCTGGAGTCTGGGAGCAATCAGCTACACTCTGCTTTTAAGGGATTTTAGCTGGAGGTGGTTTTTATTTGGCATTGTGTTGTCACTGGCCGGTTGCGGGCTTTCGCTCTTGGCACGACACGCCCGCACGGAACGTTCCTCGAACTCGAAAGGCATGGACCGGCTACAAAAATGCGGTTAAGGATCGGCTGCTGTTCACCGGGTATTCCCGCGGTTGGCTAAGAGGGGTCAAGGGCGTTCAAATTACCGCTGAGTCCGGCAGCACGGGAAATGACTGTCATGGCGCTGGATTGTCCGAATGATTGAGGCTTTTTCTGGAATACTACGCGCAGTTCTCGGCCTGGCAACTCGCGCCAATCGTTTGTCAGTCGCTACGGTTGTCGTTCTAGAAGCTATCGGTTTTGCCATAATCTGGCTCTCGGTTCTTCTCTGCCGCAAGCCACTGACGTACGATGAGCCATATCACTTGACGGGCGCGAGCACTTTGATCGAAGGGCACTCCATCAGGGAGCTGTTGCACACGAATCTGCCGTCGGCGCCCGGCCCACTGTACTCAGTAATACACTACGCTCTCAACCCGGTCACTCACCTCGCGCCACCCGCCGTTAGGGTTCCAAACTTGGTGTTTCTTTTGCTGACCAGTTTCTTGGTCGTACTGACCCTAAAGAAAACTGGCGTAGCACACCCTGCCCCGCTCGGACTGGCGCTGATATCGCTGCCAATCGTATGGCCATGCTCGGGCCTCGCGCTGACCGAGGTTCCCAGCCTCATCATGGCAACCGCCGCTTGCTTCATTCTCACCCGCGTTCTTACCGGAACCGCAACCAGTAGCCGTGGTGTGGCGTTACTTTCAGCGCTCGCGGGCCTCTGCACTTCGTTGGCAGTTCTTGGTCGACAGACCTATCTTCCACTGATTGCGTTGGGGCTGCTTCCCTTGTCAATTCGTTATGGTAAGAAGTCGCTGGTGCCTTGCGTTCTTTATGGAGGGACCGCAAGCGTCCTGCCCGGTTTGGTCTTTGTGGCATGGGGAGGGTTAGTGCCACCCTCGCAGGCACACATTAAAGGATTCTCGCCGATCCATGGCATCACGGCGCTGGCTTATCTTGCGGCATGCGTACTTATTGTCGCACCGGGGTACTACCGCCGCCTTCTCAGAGCGCAGATTATCGCGGCTGTCGCGATTGCGATACTGAACCTGTGCGTACTTCACTTCGAATGGCGAGCACTCGCTGGCGCCTCGCATTCGATCCCCGGCCGGTGGCAAGTCGCCTATACGCTGCTTATAGGTTCCGCAGTTCTGGCCGGCGCCGTAATGTTCCTCATAGCCACCACCGCCAACATGCTGGAGCGTCGAACCGAGTTCCCTTTCTTGTTTTTTTCGCTGTCGGCTGTCACGCTTGCTTGCACAGCATTTGCAATCGGCCATTTGTTTTCGTCTCGATACGTTGTGAACGCATTGCCCTTTGCGCTGTTAATGACGTACCCGTTCTACAAACCCAATCTTTGGGCAGCGTGCCGCGTCGTAATCGGTGTCGCCTTGGGCGCTGTATCGCTCTGGTCGTATCTCTGTTAAGCCGCAGAGTATGAAAAGGGGACATCACTGATATTGACGAGGCGGGAGTGACGTGATACCCTGCCGAGATGCCGCGAACTGCTCGATCGACCGAGGCTGGGATGGTGTACCACGTTCTTAATCGCGGGGATGGGCGGATGCGCATTTTTCACAAGGGCGGCGACTACGAGGCTTTCCAGCGAGTCTTGGCCGAAGGCTTGGAACGGTACCCTGTGGAGGTCTTCACCGATTGCCTGATGCCCAATCACTGGCACTTGGTCGTCCGGCCGGGTGCGGACGACGCCTTAGGGCATGGCTGGGCGGGGTGGGCGTGACGCATGTCCGCCGCTATCATGAACATTATCACAGCCGGGGCGGCGGCCACTTGTACCAAGGGCGGTTCAAGAGCTTTCCCGTGGCTGAGGACGACTACTTCCTGACCCTGTGTCGCTACGTCGAGGCCAATGCCTTGCGAGCGGGCCTCGCGGAGCGCGCCGAGCAATGGCGGTGGAGCGGGCTTTGGCAACGTGCGGAGGAGGCCGCGGACGTGCCTCTTTCCGCCTGAGGCATGAAAAGGGGACATCACTGATTTTCGGCCTTGCGGGGCCGCCCGGCGCTGCGCAAAGTGAATTCCAGCCGCAAACGCGCCACCGTCCGCTCGACCCATTGCCGCGGCCCCAACGGACGCCCGCGCTGGACACAGGTGCGAATTCCGTCCAATTGTTCCTCCTTCAACGCGCGGTTGACCCGTGCCAACCAATCCCGCGGCCTCCTCCGCACGTTGCCAAAGCCCGCTCCACCGCCATTGCTCGGCGGCCTCCGCGAGGCCCGCTCGCAAGGCATTGGCCTCGACGTAGCGACACAGGGTCAGGAAGTAGTCGTCCTCAGCCACGGGAAAGCTCTTGAACCGCCCTTGGTACAAGTGGCCGCCGCCCCGGCTGTGATAATGTTCAAGATAGCGGCGGACATGCGTCACGCCCACCCAGCCCAGCCAGCGCCCTAAGGCGTCGTCCGCACCCGGCCGGACGACCAAGTGCCAGTGATTGGGCATCAGGCAATAGGTGAAGACCTCCACAGGGTACCGTTCCAAGCCTTCGGCCAAGACTCGCTGGAAAGCCTCGTAGTCGCCGCCCTTGTGAAAAATGCGCATCCGCCCATTCCCGCGATTAAGAACGTGGTACACCATCCCAGCCTCGGTCGATCGAGCAGTTCGCGGCATCTCGGCAGGGTATCACGTCACCCCCGCCTCGTCAATATCAGTGATGTCCCCTTTTCATACTCCTGGTAAAACGGCTCCGTCTACGTTCGATTTGCCGGGTCAATTGCCCGGCCCTTCGTCTTGTGTACAAAGGCTATGGGTGGCCCGTTGCGCCGCACGGCGAACCATTTTGGCGGTTCGGTGTTCCCAGGGCTCCGCCCTTCGCTTGATTAGCGTCTGGGCCTTCGGCCCGTGCAGCGTGCCATGCAAATCGGGGAGTGGAAACCCTTAATTTCCAGCCACTGGGCCACGAAGCGACGAAGAAAATATTCTTCGGTTGGCCGCGAACACAGCCCCCAAAGCCGCCGCTCGGCGGGAAATCTCCAAGTAGTTGCCGCATAAGGGTTTACGTCATGCGACAAACGCCGGACGAAAAAACCGGTCGTTCGTTTCGCAAACAAATGTCAAGCGCTCTAAACCCTTGCCGCGCAAGGACTTGCGTGCGGCGTGTAAAAACATCTATCGAGATATGTTGACAAACGTTAAGATATGACGTATGATGGCGTGAAACACTCCCTCATCGACCATCGCTGCGCACCGGTGCCCGCCTCTCCCAGGGGCGAGGGGATGAGCGATGAAGGATGAGAGGCCAGATTCCTTTACAGAACAATAGGCGACAGAAACATGAGCCGCAGAGACGGGAACACCCTCTCCCCAGGCCTCTCCCGGCGGGCGAGGGAAACGACGCGAAGCGGCGCTGCCACCACGCTCCGTGCGGATATATCCATTCCGTCGGCAAGGACCTATTGGTGCGGAAACCATCCGAAGGCGGGAATCCCGGCGCCCATCCTGCCTTCATCCTGCCTTCATCCTGCCTTCATCCTGGCTTCGTTCTGGCTTCGTTCTGGCTTCGTTCTGCCTTTGGAAACCCCTGAAAAACAGGCCAAATACTCGATGTTCTCAATGCGACAAATATTTCGACCGCAACTGGCGCCGACACGCACCACTTGCGTCAACTCACGCCGCGCGGGCCGGCTTCGTGGCGGGCGCAATCTCGGCCGGCGCGCGATAGCCCCATTTTCGCAGCCAATGGAGATAGGAACGAAAGTGCCGCCAGGCGTCAATGGAAAGCAGCCGCCGGCTGGCGCTGCTCGATATGGTAGGCGCTGGTGGCGCCGTGGTGCATTACCCGCCAGCCGGCGCGGGCCATACGCAGACAAATGTCGACGTCCTCAAAATATTTGCCGAACGTCTCGTCGAACGGTCCGACCTCGTCTGCGGCCTGCTTGCGGAGCATGAGGAAACAGCCCGAGAGCCAGTGGCTGTCGAACGACTCGCCCGGCACGTGGTCGAGATAGAAATAACGGTCCAGCGTCCGCTGCATGAGGCGGCCCATGCCGAACCGCCGCGCCAGCAGCACCGCCGCGGTCTGGAAACGGCGGGCCGCGCGGGCGTCGCGGCCGTCGGGGTGCAGGATGCGGCAGCCTGCGACGCCGCAATCGCCGTGCGCGTCCATGAACTTGACCATCCGCGAAAGGCAGTTCTGGCGCAGGATCGAAGAACATGTCGGTATTCATCAGCAGCACGTAACGGGCGTCGGCGGCCGACAGGATGCGGTTCAAGTTGGCCGCGTAGCCCAGCCGCCGTTGGTTCGTCAGGACTGCCGTGTCGCGAATGATCGGCCGCCAGGCATCGACGCCGTGGCGCGTGGCATTATCGACCAACAGCAAGCGATAACGCAGGTTGTCGGCAGAGGCCTTCATGGTGGAAAGCAAGGGAAGCATCAGGTCGTGTTCACCCGTGTAGATTACGCCGATGTCCAAATCCCGGGGCGCTACGACGGGGGCCGCGGACGAGGCCGTTCCAACGATTCTCAACGAGGTTTCCATCCGGGGAACGGGCATGGGCATTTCCTTGACACGGTACGGCCGGGCCTCCAGCCCGGCGTTCGGGGAGTCAATTCGAGGCGGCTGGCGTTCGATCAGGCGGCCTTTCTCTTCACTTCGGACGTGAACTGCCGGTCGTCAGCGGGCGGCATGGGCAGCGTTGCTTGGTCCAGGTCCGCTTCGTCGTCGGCCGCGCACGTTGACAAAACGGCCTCGGAGACGGTTCGTCGGGGAAGGAAAACCGCCTGTGAGAGGTTCCCGGCGTGCTTGCGCACCAAGCGGTCCAGCAGGCCGAATTCGCGGTGTCCGAACAGGCGCAGCCGAATCATCAGCACCACAAGCGTGCTGGCGATGATCCATGCCAAGGCGTCCATGCGGAAGAGCGACGCGGCGGTGGCGGCCGCGCCCGTCGTCAAACAGAGAAGCGCCGATGATGCACAGCACTTGCCACGGCCCCCACCCGCGGTCCAGCAGGCAGTGGTGGATGTGTTCGCGGTCGCCTAGAGCCAGCGGCCGGCCGGTGAGCTTGCGGCGGACCATTGCCATCACCACGTCGAACATCGGCAGCGTCATTAAGACGACGGGCGTGGTGATCGACAAGGTGGCGGAACTTTTCAAAGTCCCTTGAATGCTAAGGACGCCGATCATGAGGCCGATGACGGTGCTGCCGGAATCGCCCAAAAAGATGCTCGCCGGAGGCCGGTTATAGACGAGGAATCCGGCCAGGGCCGCGGTCAGAGCCAAGCTGGCAACGGCCACGTGCTCGTTGCCCATGCTCAGCGCGATGATGCCCATCATGCTCGTGGTCGAAAGGCCGACGACGGAGGCAAGCCCGTCAAGTCCGTCGATCAGGTTCAATGCATTGATGCAGCCCATGAGCCACAACGTCGTCAGCACAATGCCCCAAGGACCAAGCTCGATCGGGTAGCCGAAGACAACGATGAAATCGATGGAGTAGCCGCAGGCGGCAATCGTCGATGCGGCGATTAGCTGGAGGACGATTTTCGCCCGCCAGCGGAGGTTGCGGCAGTCGTCGATGGCGCCAAAGAGACAGGCCAGCGCTGCCGTGGGAAGCAATGCCCAGCAGAGGTGCGCGAGCTCCGCATGGCGAAAGCGGTCCAGCGCCAAAGCGGTGACCAGTCCGGCTGTCAATGCGGCATAGACGGCCACTCCGCCCAGCAGCGGGATCGGCGCTGGATGGAAGCGGCGCTCGCTGTCGGGATAACCCAGCACGCGGAACCGCCATGCCGCGCGGCGCACCAACGGCGTCGCGGCAATTGCCGCGGCCAGCGACACCAGCATGGG
This sequence comes from uncultured Planctomycetia bacterium, assembly GCA_963780045.1. Lineage (GTDB taxonomy): Bacteria > Planctomycetota > Planctomycetia > Pirellulales > Thermoguttaceae > JANXQG01. Next base: position 2,961,163 of record CAVZZZ010000001.1, read on the forward strand.
AATCGGCAGGTATTTCCAGTCGCCATCCATAGCGTGCGAGCCCGGCGTCCTTGCCGGACTATTCCATCTGCGGTTCTCCTAGTTGTGAACAACGGTCAGGCGGCCACGTACGTCGCCCGGCGGCGCGGCCGAGGGCCGGGACATTACTCGAAACCACTTGCCGATGTCGGGCAGCCGGCTGTCGGCGATCGGGATAAAACCAAGCTCGTTGATCTTCGCGGCGATCTCCTGGCGCGGGCAGCGGTCGCTGGCCGCCAGCAAGACCACGCTCGGACGGAAGCGACTGAGGCGCCGGGCCACCGCTTCTGTTTCGGCAAACTCCGCAAACGATTCCGACTCCGCTTCGGCGTAGTACGCGGCAACCTGCGTCAAGCCGTCCGGCCCGAATACTCGTGCTGCCGCGCCATAGCGGTGGCGAATCCATTGACCAACTTCCATGGCCGCCGCGCGGGAAGTATTGTTGCTGTTGAACGCAACGAGCATCTGCACGACCGCGATGGCCGCCATCGGCAAAAACATCCGCAAGGCTGGCCGGTTAAAAACCAGGCTTGGGCGCAATCGAGCCCGCAGGAAATCGGCCACGGTGCTCGCGATTCCCCACAGGCCGGCGCTCGCCAACGGCGCGGCAAGGATGACCAGCGGGAAAAAGTATCGCGGGGCGGCATCATGCGACCAATAAAGGTGAATCCAGACTGCGAGCAAGATCGGGCCGGCGACGCTTGCCAAGGCGAGATATTCGGGCCGACGCAGGAACGAGCGTGCTGTTGCAACTCCGTAGCCAAGAACCAGCAGGTAGATTGCCGAGAATCCTTTGAAGAGCCCTGTCGCATAGCGTTCCGCCATCTTTCCTGCGGATGGCGGCGGGGCGATATCGGGAAGACCGATGTCTTTTGTCTCTCGCTTGCCGGTTATCGCCGCCTGCACCCAGTCCCGGGCCAGGTCGGCCGGCTGCGAGCGTACCAGGCTCGTGATACTGCCGCGATGCCAGTGGCCGTTAATCGCCGCTAACGTAAGCGGATAGATGCCGGCGAAGATCGACGCGCCGATCAGAAGCCTAAGTGACAGAGAGAACGAAGAAGGGGAGAAAGGGAGAAGGGGAGAAAGGGAAACGTACATTCTCCCTTTCTCCCTTTCTCCGCTTCTCCCTTTCTCGGCCGTTCCTGCTCCCTGCCACCATCGCCACAGGGTCCAGACGGCCAGCAGTAGAAACAGCGTCAATCCTTCCACGCGCGTCAGGCAAGCCAGGGCGATCGTCGTGCCAGCGGCGATGTGCCATCGCCAGTGCAGCTCCGTCACCGCGCGCCATAGCAAATAGACGGTCGCCGCCAGCAAGAACCAAAACGTGGAGTCGCGAATGACCTCGATGCTGCACCGGATGAGGCCCGGATGAACGGCATAAAGGAATCCGGCGCCGAACGCGGTGCGCAGGTTGAAGGCGCGCCGAATCCAACCATATAATGGCAGCACCGTGCAACTGGAAATCGCGACGCCCCAGACGACTCCCGCGGTTTCCCAACTCAGACCGCACAGGTGCAGGGCGGAGAGTATGATCGGATAGATATTAAAACGGAAGTCGGCAAGGAAGAGATCAAACTGTCCCGCTTCGAGCAGTTTTCCCAGGCGAATATAGAAGACCGCATCGGGACAAATGCCCTGTACTTTCATGGCCATAAGGCACCGCGGCAGCAAACAAAGCGCAAACAGCACCGACAAAACGATCCATGTGCCGGCCGGTCGTCCCCGCGGCCGGCATGGTTCGTTGACTATCGGTGATGTGGCGTACTGTGACGACACGCTGAACCGCTGGAACTTGCGAACAATTAGACCCTCGGCGTCGCGAGCGAGGTTTTCGGCCGCGCACCGCCTTCGGCCGCCACTGGCGGGTGCGTGCTTATCGCAGAACTTAATAGACGCAGCAACGTCAATTCCGCGTATCCCTATCAGTTAATGCCTTAACTTGCCGCCGCGACGGGAACGGGAGCACCTTCCAGTGCCCTTTTTGGGGGGGGCGGCCAGTCCTCGGAGCTAAACCAATGCTTGACACGCTTTTTCCGGCTGAATATCATCGAATATATGAGTATTTGGAATAAAGTACTGCTCGGCCTTATCTTCATCGCGGCACTCGCCTTTTTCCACGCGGCCCTGCGGACGCTCAAGACGTTTCAATATTGGTCAAACCAAGCCAATACGTTTGAAACCAAGCTAAAGCAGGTGCATGCGGATATCGACTTGCTTCGTCGGGGCGATCCGAACAATCCGGCGGCCAAAATTGTAGGAGTGCAACAATTGCGCTTCGACTTGGCGCGGATGTTGATGAACCGTGGCCGCATCTGGTCCAATTGCACAAAGAAGAGCGTCCAGTTGGGCAGCAACGGCCACTTGGAGGTCACTCTCGGCTGCGACGACGGGAGCTTTTCCGATAAGACGCTGCTGTATCTTTTCGAGGAAGGGAACGATCAATCGCCCGGCAAGTATCTTGGCGAATACGCCGTCAAAGCCATAGACAACAGGAACAACACCGTCGTCCTGGTCAGCACGACGTTGCCGACGCAAATCGACCGGAGCAATCTGCAGAAGAGCACCATGCAATGCGTGCTTTATGAAATGCTCCCCGCCGATCAGCATGAGTTGTTCGCTTCCTTGAACGAGGACTTGCGGAAGAAGTTCTTCCCGCCGGATCCAGACCCTGGTTTGTCGAAAGCCGAACAAGCCAACTGGAAGAACACGCTGCAGAACGGCGGCAAATGGTGGCTGCCGGACGAATTCATCAGCGGCGGAGCGGTTGTGAACGGGCAGCGGGTCGAGCGCAAGCTCCGCGACTACTTGGAGATCATGAGGGTCTGCGAGGTGGATCGCACACTCTTCGATGATCGTCTCAATGCGCTGCAACGCGACGAGAATTACCTGACCGCGGCCAAGGCTGATTCCGAAAAGCAATTGGGTTTCGCAACCAAATCGCGGGCGCAGGCGTTGCAGGAAAAGGAGTGGGAGATCAAGCAGCGGGACGCGACGGCAACCCACTATGCGGCGCTGCAAAAAATGCTCGGCTTCAACGCGGCGGCCGTAAAGGCGCAGATCGCTGCGAACACCGAGGCCGCCCGGCAGATCGCCCGATTCCAAAAAGACGAGGCAGAGCAGATCGATCGCCGGACGCGGAGCATGGCGCGCTACGGCGCAGCGGCGAATTAGCCGCGACCTCGTTGGCGGGGACGCCAATCGCAACCGCCGCCGGATTTTCCCTACAGTTCTTAACGCAAGCAGTCGAACAGCGTGGGCATTTACGATCGCGATTACTACCGCCAAGGAGGAAGCGGTATCCAATTGCGGATGCCCCGCACCGCCGTCACCGCGATTATTCTGATCAACGTCGCGGTCTATATCGCGGAGATGGTCGCTCCCGCTGCCGTCGTGTCCGCACTCGCGTGCTACGCCGGCGCTTCAGATTTGCACGGAGACACGCTTACGCGCCCGTGGATGTGGTGGCAGTTCTTGACGTGTGGTTTTGTGCATGCGCCTACGGACGTATCGCATATTCTAGGCAACATGTTGACTTTGTTCTTCCTCGGAAGAGACGTGGAAGAATGGTACGGCACGCGAGAATTTGTCCGCGTATATCTGGTGGCTCTCGTCGTCGCTTCCTTGACATGGGCGCTGACGGCCATGATCGTGGACCCGCAATCCGGCGGATCAATGATCGGAGCGTCCGGTGCAGTGACTGCGGTTGTCGTGCTGTATGCGCTGCTCTTTCCGCGTCGAACGCTGTTGTTCATGTTTGTGCTTCCATTGCCCGCTTGGCTCGTCGGAGCGATGATGGTGGGTTTCGACATTTACGGCGCGATGTCCCGCCATCCGCTCTCGTTCCTCCCGAATGCCGACCGGAACATTGCTTTCGCCGCCCACCTCGGCGGCGCGGCGTTCGCGCTGGCCTACTACTATTTGCACTGGAACCTGGGCCGCGTTTTTCCTCCCGTTGTTGCGTGGCTGAAACGGCAGGGCCGACCGTCGCTCAAGGTATTCAAGCCTGACGACGATCGCCGCGAACCGGTGGGCGATGACGAAGTCGACCGCATTCTGACAAAAATTCACCGTGAAGGCGAGCAAAGTCTGACGGCCAAGGAGCGCCGCGTAATGGAGAGGGCCAGCAAGGAGTACCGCCGCCGCCGCGGCGGCTCGGAGTAGGGCATGGTGAGCCTGAGATCCTGGCAGCGATACAGCCGGCGCATTTGCGAAAATCAACGCGGCGAGTAGTCAGGTGCGGCACGTCGCGGTACAATGACGCGGCAAAACACCATGCGACTCGCCCGCACATTTCTGGCGCTGTTGCTGTTCGGCGTCTCCTTCGGCTATGTCGAGGCGGCGGTGGTTATCTACTTGCGCGCGGTCCTTGCGCCGATTCGGCACACGGCCTTCCAAACGACGGAGGACCATGGCGTTTTTCCGTTGCTCACGACGAAGCAGATCAAAAACGCCGGGCCGGAGTACGCCCACGCGATGTTGACGGAAGCTGGCCGCGAGGCGGCGACGCTCGTCATGCTCGCCTCCGCCGGGTTGGCGGTGGCCGGGAACTTCCGCACCTGGCTCGCGGGGTTCATGATCTCTTTCGGCGTCTGGGACATCTTCTATTACGTCTTCCTCCGCCTACTCGTGAATTGGCCCGATTCATTGATGACGTGGGACATCCTCTTTCTGCTCCCTGTCCCCTGGGTCGGGCCGGTCATTGCGCCGGTGATCGTCGCGCTCTCGATGATCGGGGCCGGCGGCGCGATTCTGTGGCGCGAAGAAAAAGGGCGGCCAATCGAGTTCCGCACGGCCAACTTGGCCTTGATATTCGGCGGCGGGTTGACGGTGATCTTCGCCTTCTGCTGGGACTGGCGGCACACGTCGGCCGGCGGATGGCCGCAGCCGTTCAACTGGCCGCTGTTCGCGCTGGGAGAGGTAATTGGAATCGTGGGATTCCTGCATGCCTGGGGGCAAGGCTGGAAAGCGGACAAGTGCTACAAGCTAGCCGGTCCGTCTTCTTCCGGGTCGGGAAGCGGCGCCTACAGCGTGGCCGGTACGAGCACCGCATCCGGGCAAGAGAGTGGCCGCACTTCGTCGTCGCCGGAGTATACCGTTGGAGGCGGGTAACCGGTCGGTCCGGGGTTGCGTCGTACTTCGACGGTCCTATTCCGCAAGTTGCTCATGCAAAGCGAATGAGCAACGCCAGCGACGCGATCGCCAGCCCGATTCCGATGAACTCCATCGTGGACGGCCGCTCCCTGAAAAAGACCACACCCAAAAACGTAAGGAACAAGACCATGCAGACGGAGTAAACGACGCCCACCGACGCCAGCTTCATGTTCTTGATAACGTAGACCCAGCCGAAGATCGTCGACGAATAAACGACGAAGGCCGCCACGAACCACTTGTTCCAGACGATCCGCGGTTGCTCGCTGGCGAGCTTCAAAAAGTAGTCGGCCAAAGCGCCTACGGCACTGAGCAGCACAGCGACCAGCAGGGCCAGGATGGTCTTATTCATTGAGCGAATCCGCGCTAGCCCATAAAACTCTCCAGCACTTCCGGCGGCGCCGGGCCGTAGGCGGCCGGTTCCATCGTGCAGGTGGCGCGGCCTTGGCTGAGGCCGCGCATGGCGTTGGAATAGCCGAAGAGATTCGCCAGCGGGGCCTCGGCGTCGATCACCGTGTGCTGCCCGCGGGATTGCGTCCGCGTGATCATCGCGCGGCGCTGCTGCAAGTCGCTGACGATGTCGCCCAGGTTTTCGTCGGGCACGGTCACTTCGATCTTCATGATCGGCTCCAAAAGCACGATGCCCGCCTCGCGGAGGCCCTTGTTGAAGGCGTCGGCCGCGGCATGGCGGAAGGCCAGCTCGGTCGATTCGCTCTCGTGCGTCTGGCCGGCGAGCAGGGTCGTCTTCACGTGCAAAAGGGGAAAGCCCAACGTGCCGCCGCCGCTGCCTAACTCGCCGAGAACTTCCATCGCCGCATTGAGGAATTCCGGCGGCAGTTGTGCGGCCGCTTCGGGCGACGGCACGGCGATCGGCGCCGCCACGGCTGGGTTCGGCTCCATGCGAATCGTCAGCCTCGCGAAGTGCGTCTGGCCGCTCATCGCGCGGTTGCATTCGCCGGCCACTTCGACCGCCTTCTGGATCGATTCCCGGTAGCTCACCCGCGGCTTGTGGACGCGGACGTTGAGCTTGTAGTCGCGGAGCAGGCGGTGCTTGATGACCTCCAGGTGCAGCTCGCCCATGCCGCTTATGAGCGTCTGGCCGGTCTCCTCGTTCTCGCGGGCACGGAAGGTGGGGTCCTGCCGTTTCATCATGTCCAACACGTCAGCCAGCTTCTTCCGCTCGGTCGAGCTTTCCGGCTCAATGGCCATCGAAACGACCGTCTCGGGAAACTGGATCGATTCCAGCACGATCGGCTCGTGGGCGTCACAGAGCGTGTCGCCGGTGACCGAGTGGCGAAGACCGATGACACCGATGATGTCGCCCGCCTCGACCGCTTCGACCTGCTTCCGCTCGTCGGCCTGGATCCGCCAAAGCTGCGGCACGTTTTCCTTCTTGTCCTTGCCCGGGTTGAGCACACGGCTGTTGGCCTTCAGCCGGCCGGAATAGACGCGGACGTAGTGCAGGTCGCCGTGGCTGTCGGCCACGATCTTGAAGACCAGCCCGCAGAAGGGTTCGTCGGGCCGCGGCTTGCGACAAATCTTAGCGCCCTTGTCTTTGTCCTTCTTTGAGGGATTGATACCTTCCACGGGCGGCATATCCAGCGGGCTGGGCAGGTAGGCGCCCACGGCATCCAGCACCGGCTGCACGCCCATCTTGTTCAGCGCCGAGCCGCATAGCACCGGCACGAGCACGTTGTGCAGTGTCGCGTCGCGGAGCGTCTTTCGGACCAGTTCCTCGGGAATCGGCTGCTCGTTCATCGCCAGCTCCATCAGCTCGTCGCTGGACATCGAGAGCTGGTCGAGCATCTGGCCGCGCCAAAGCTGGGCGTCATCCTGCATTTCGGCCGGAATCTCGCACCCGATGATTTTCGTTCCTTCGGGCGGTTCGAAGCAGAGCATCTTCATCGAAACGAGGTCGATGATGCCGCGAAACGGGTCGCGGACGTGGGCGGGCCCTTGGCCGACCGGCAGCGTGACGGGCACCGGCTTGCAGTTGAGCCGCTTGCGGATTTCCTCGACCGTGCCGTAAAAATCGGCCCCTTCGCGGTCTATCTTGTTAATGAAGGCGATGCGGGGGACGTGGTACTTGTCGGCCTGCCGCCAGACGGTTTCGCTCTGGGCCTCGACGCCTTCACGGGCGCTGAAGACGACTACTCCGCCGTCCAGCACGCGCAGACTGCGTTCCACTTCGGCGGTGAAATCGACGTGGCCGGGCGTATCGATCAAGTTGATCGTGAACGTCTTCCAGGGGAAGGTCACACAGGCCGAATAGATGGTGATGCCGCGCTGCTGCTCCTCAGGATCAAAGTCAGTGACCGTTGTGCCCTTGTCGACGTCGCCCAGCCGGTGCGTAGCGCCGCTGTAAAACAGCATCCGTTCGGTAACGGTGGTTTTTCCCGCGTCGATATGGGCAATGATGCCGATATTGCGGAGGTTTCGAATGTCTTCGGCCATGGCGGCGGGCGGTTGAGATTAAAGGATAAATGATAGAATCCTGCACCGTCGCGAGCAAGTAGGCCGGAACAAGCTTGCGAAGTCCCGTCTGGTAGATTCAAAAGCGTGCCGGAACTGCGCTTCGCTTGTTCCGGTCTACGCTATTTGATTCGTGAGATAAGGTTCGAGGCGGCGGGAGTCACGGTTCTGCGTACTTCGATCATCCCGCCGCCTCTCGCCTCTTCTGGATGCAGAATCACTCCTTCGGCGTCGCGCGGTCTTGCAGCGCCTTGACCTGCAGTTTCAAGTCGTCTATCTGCCGCTGCATTTCGGCGATGCGCTTCTCCATATTTGCTCCGTGCGCATCGCCGAAGTAAATCATGTTGCCCTGCGGCAGGCCGCCGGGCTGGGCGAAGACGCGAAGGTGGTGGTCGAGAGGCGTTTGCAGCAATCGCTCGACCTCCGGCCGAATCTTGTCGGGAAGCTTGCCCAGTTCGTCGGGGGTGCATTCCCAACGGTCCTTGTCACGCGTCACGAGCACCTTGGCAGGTCCGTCGCCGGTACGCGTGATTTCGACGCGCGTGCCGTCGGCCAAATCGGCCTTGGTCCGCACTGTTACCTCAACCTTGGCCGTTGCGGCACCGGGTGCTGACGGATTGGTTCCGTCTCGCGGCACGATCTGTCCCGGTCCGAAAACCTCAAACTGCAGCGGACGACCATCGTTCACTGCCGCACCAAATCTCTTAAACCACTCGCGGGCCTGCGGACTGAGCGCCTCAGGCATCATTTCCGGCGGTCGCTTGGCGAGCGTTGCTGCGAGTGTTTCATGCTTGCCGTTGCGAAGTAGATCAAGCGTCAACTTGCCTTCCTTTACTTCGTTGATCAGTTTCATCAGATAGCGAATGTCGCCTAGCGGCTTGCCGTTGGCTTTCAGCAGTACATCGCGTTCTTTGAGTCCTGCCTTTGCCGCCGGGCTATTCGGCTGCACACGCTCGACCAGCAGGCCTTGATCTTTGGGCAAATTGAGCTTTTCCCCCACGTCCACCGCGGGACGGGAAACCACGACCCCCAACCAGTATGGGCCGGGGACGAATGTCGGGTCAACAAAAAGCGAAAGGTCTTGCGTCTGCGCCGGACGCCCTTCCGCGGGCTCTATCTCTTCTTGTTGCGCCTTAGCGCTTAATTCCGAGACCGTTGGCGGCCTCTGTTGCCTAGGTGGCAAGCTTCCATCGCCAGGCCCCTGTGCATTGGCTGAGAGGGCGACAGTTACTGCGAAGACCGCCGCAACGCCGCAGGCCGTTTGCTTAACCATACTCTGCCTCTTCGTAACGATTGGTGGAAGATTCTGACGCTCAGCCCCGCCACTTGTGCCGGTGGTGCGAAGGGAAGGGGGGTAAAGAAGACACCTCTCGGCACAAGTGCCGGGGCCGAACGCCTCATGTTTCCAACGTATTCATCTCGCTCCGCCGAGATGCTTCATTTGATCCGTATAACCTCTTCCTATCAATCTCTTACCATTTCCATCTCTTGTTCTACAACGAGCCGCGGCCAACGAAGTGAATCTCGGCCTTATTGACCGGAACCATCAGCCGGTGGCCATCATCCATCTGGACGGGCACGATCTGCCGCTGCTGTTGGACGCAATGCCCGGCCTGCTCCAAGACCCGCTGCACTTCCGGCGGGATGGCATCGGGAACCTGGTCCAGCAATTTCTCGTCGATGGCGTCCCGTCGCACCGCGGGAATGCTGACCATCCCGCTGCGTCCATCGGGCGAGTCAATGGCAAGCGTCACGACTTCCCCACTCTTGCCCATGGTTTGCAGCGAGGACTTGGCGGCGTCAAGCGATATCGTCTGAGCTGTCGTTACCACCTGCGAGCTCGCCGGATCATGGGCGCCGCGACCGGGCCAGCCGCGAATTCCCGTACCCAAGGCCAAGGCAATCAGGAAGCACGCCGCCCATCGACAAGACCATCGCCAATCGCTGCCGCCACGGTGCCTGCCCCACCGTTCGGCCAGGGAGCACCGAAGGCTCGACGGCCGCGGCTACTACCGCGGATTCCCTGTTCGACGGCGCGCCGGACATCAGGCCGAACTCCTGCTTCCAGCACTGCGCCTCCAGGAAAGCCAAAGCACAGCGGCGCCAGCCTTCAGGCTCGTGTTCGAGTTGCAAAAGCAACTCGCTGCGATCGCTCTCGCTGAGCTCTCCGTCAACCAACCGATCGAGCGGGCTCTCTGAATCCATCGGCTTCACGTTTTCCTCCATTTCGCTCATTGTCCTACCTCAATTACCGCCAGACTTGTCAATTCAACCCGAAAGCGCTGCGCGCACGGTGCAAGCGGGCTTCCACCGCGCTCTCAGTTATGCCCAAGTGTTTCGCCAAATCGCGGTAACTCCAATCTTCCGTATACTTCAACAGCAGGATTTCCGCGTCGCGCTTCGGCATTTGCTTGATCGCTTTGCGGATCTGCTCTTTGCGTTCCTTGGCCAGGAGCCATTCCAGCGGGTTGCCCGAACGGTCGCTTTCCGTCGGACGCGTCCGCTCCACGTATCTATCGATCAACTTGCGGCGGCGGCCCTGCTTGCGGCGGTAAAGCAGCGAATGCGTGACTGCCAACCGGTAGAGCCAAGGCGTTACCTTCTCCACGTCGCTGATCGGCGCCTGTTGGCGCACGGCGGCCAACGAGACCTCCTGCATCACCTCATCCACGGCTTGCGGCTCACCCACGCGCGCATAGACCACGGTTCGCAGCCAGCGGTCGTGCGTGGCTAGCACCACCGGCCAGTCGATCCTTGGTCCTCCTGCCGCGTCGTTCGTAGGGCGGGATTGGGACTGCCTCATGGCCACTAGTATTGTTACCGCAACCGGGGAAAACCTTGTGCAGAATGCATAACCTATTATGCGGCAAGACTTTGCGCGCAGCAAAGGAAACGATTCCAGCCGCATTTTCGGCCCAAGAGCGACTTCGCCGACCCGTCGGAAGGACCATTCGGACGGCGAAACCCCTTGGGCCGGCAGTCCAGAACTCCCAGAACGCACGACCCTAATTCGTACTTATCGCGGCAAATTGGGATCGCAACTGCCGCAAATCGCTTCCTCGCGGGTGTGGTACGCGAGGCAAAGGTCATCCAGCCCGCAAACTTCCAGCATCGCCCGATTCTCGGACGACAGCCCGCAAATCCTCAGCGTTCCATCATGCCCATGCAGATACTGGCTAAGTTGAACCAGTTCTCCGATCAATCGGCTGGAAAGCACGAAATTGCCTGAAAGCCGAGGCAACCGCTGCAGATCCAACGCGATACGGTAAATAAAATGTTTCTCGACGACTTCCTTGATCTCTTCGGCCAACGATGTCTTTGATCCGGCGGACGGGGCCCGCCGCACACTGATCCAAAGCCAATCGGGGCCGCGGTCCACGTCAAGTTGATACCCAACTGCTGTGGCCAACATAGATTCTCTCCTTAAGTTGAAAAGGGATCTCGATCCATGAGAAAAGTGCCCACCCAAACGATTATAGTCGCCCTGTCCGTTAGAACAATAACCTGAATGGGTTGTTCTAAGGATCATTATTGTCCACCGAATCAGAAGAACTCCTTCTGCCCGGTATCGTCTTTGCAAGGCGGCGCAAGCCGGAGATGGTCGAATGCTGTGGGCGTCAACCGGCGGCCGCGCGGCGTGCGGACCACCAACTCGCTGCGGAGCAGAAACGGCTCGACCTCGTCAACCAGCGTGTCGGGAGCAAGATTCATTGTGTGGGCGACGGCTTCCACGCCGACCGGACCGCCGCCAAATACGCGGGCAATAGTTTCCAAGTATTTACGGTCCTGCTTGTCCAATCCAAGCCCGTCGATCTCGGCCATTTCCAGTGCATCTCGGGCGATCGCGAGGGAGACGCGGCCGTCGTGGCGGCTCAGCGCGTAGTCACGGACCCAGCGAAGGCGATTATTGGCCAGCCGGGGCGTTCCGCGACTCCGCAGGGCTATCTCCGCGGCCGCCTCGTCGTCGGCCTCGACGCGAAGCTTTCGCATATTGCGGCGAACGATCTCCGCCAGTTCCTCGATGCTGTAGAAGTCGAGGTGCTCGCGCATCTGAAAGCGATCGCGCAAGGGGGCGGAGAGCAGCCCTGTGCGTCGTGGCGCCGATCAGTGTGAACGGCTTGATCGGCATGTTGATCGTCCGCGCATTTACTCCTTCGCCCAGGATGATGTCGATGCGAAAATCCTCCATGGCCGGATAAAGGAACTCCTCGACCGCCTTGGGCATGCGGTGGATCTCGTCGATGAACAGGACCGACCGCTCTTGGACATTGGTGAGATACGGCAGCAGGTCTTTCGGCGCGGCCAAGGCTGCGCCGCTGGCGATCTGCACGGCCACGCCCATGTCCCGCGGGATGCAGGTGGCGAACGTCGTTTTGCCTAGTCCCGGCGGGCCGTCCAGCAGGACATGCCCCAGCGGCTCGCCACGCTTGGCCGCCGCATCGACGGCAATTCCCAATCGATCGTGAACCTCGCGCTGCCCGACCATGTCGCGCATGCCGCTGCGGGCGAAGATCGCGGTCTTCGTCGGCAGTGGCGGCGGTGGGTTGGAGAATCGGTTCGCGCGGCATGGGGGGAAGTGTTCAGTTTTCAGTGTTCAGTTAGCGGACGCTCGCTGAAAACTGAACACTGAAAACTGAACACCGACTTCTCACTTCTGCGTCTGCTGGTAAATCGCCTGGAGCAAATCTTGCACGTCATTATACTTCTTCTTCGCGGCCAAGGCGGCATCCAGCAGTCGCCGGGCGTCGCTCTCGGCGTGGCCCAGCTTGCGGAGGACTTCGTAGGTCTCGGCCACCACATCCGACTCAACGTCGGCTTCGCGGGCCTCCTTCTGCGCGACCATGAGGGCGAACTTGGGCACCTTGCGCCGCAGCTTGGCGATGATCCGCTCGGACATCGCCGGCCCGATGCCCGGCAGGGCCGAAAGCGTCTTGGTGTCTTGGTCTTCAATGGCCGCCGCCACTTCGCGGACGGGCCGCACCATTGCCCGCAGCGCCTTGCGGACTCCTACGCCGTCCACCGAGCAGAAAAGCTCGAAGAATTCCCGCTCAACTTCGCTGATGAAGCCGATCAGCCGCGGCGTCATACGGCCGTGAGCAGGGTTGCCTTCGAGGTACTCGATCGTCTGCAGGCTGACCTGCTGGCCGATCTGCTGCTGCAAGTTCCGCCGCGTGAATTCGGGGATGAGGACTTCGTATTCGATTGCGTCAACGCCCAACGAAAGCGTGTTTTCCTGCAAGGCAATCAGGCGGCCAGTTATCTTGGTGATCATGGGAGTGCGAAGTGGCAAGTGGGAAGTGACAAGTGGAAGGTAGAAACTGGCGGTCGTTTACTCGCCACTCCCCACTTCTCACTTCCCACTCTTTTTCGGTTTGTCTTTCAAATAACAGTGACAAAGCGCCACCGCCAGGGCATCGGCCACGTCAGGCGGTTCGGGCAGTTGCGGCAGGCAGAGCTCGCGCTGAATGGCCCTCTGCACCTGCGACTTGTCCGCCCGGCCGGCGCCGGTGAGGATTCGTTTGACCTGCGTGGAAGCGTAATGGACGACTGGGATGCCGGCCTGTGCCGCGGCCAGGCAAATCACGCCACGAGCGTGCCCCATGAGGATTGCGGTCCGCGGTCGCTGGTAGTGGGAATACAGTTGCTCCAAGGCCATTACATTTGGCCGTAGTGCGGCGATCACGTCGGCCACGCCCTGGTGGATTTCCAGCAGCCGCGCCACCAACGAGCCGCGCGACTTCCCGCGGACCAAGCCCGCCTCGCACAATTTTGGCGCGCCGCTGCCAATTTCGAGCACGCCGTAGCCGGTGATGTTCAGCCCAGGGTCGATGCCGAGAATGCGGAGGGTCATGGCGTACCTCCGCGGCAGGATTCCACGCCGAAGGCGTATAACACCAAAGCCCATGGTCGCGCAGCGCACCTTGGGATACGAGCCGCAATGTTGAATTGCACCGCGAAGCGGTGCCACAAGTTGTGGCACCGCTTCGCGGTACGCGATCGCGCGCGGCGATCCAAAACCCAGGGCGCGCTGCGCGGCCCTGGGCTTCGGAGTTGAACCGCTTCGCGGTTGGAGTTCGACAGCGAGAGCGACACACCGGTGGCGGGATCAAGTTCGTTCGGATCGGCTACATGGCCGCTTGTCATGGTTGCGTTCGCGGATCACGACGGATGTGTGGCCCGAAGGGGCGTCGGTTGGCCCAGCGAAGGGCGCAGCCCTGGTTACGATGTTGCAAGGTCACGTTCTGCCGGCCCGCCGTACATCGCATCCTGGCACATATCATTTCAAAATCAGGTGAAACGGTGTAGCTGGCCAACAAGGACAAAAAACCAGCAGTCCTGCTATTATGCCGATGATACCCAACAGTTTGGCAAAACTGATATACTCCGCCCGTGTCAAGTGGCAAGTCACAAGAAAGGCCACGAGGAAGAACAACCAGCCAAACGACACCAAAACCATCAGAGCAATAACCGCGAATTTCTCTCGTCCGAGCAACGTCGTCATATCTTCTGGCGGTCTGTAGGGAAAGCGGATCAACTCAAACAGAAGCCAAACGATAAGGGAGGCTACAATCGTCACGACGAACAGGATTGTCTTCCGGCTCATTGTCATCCCACCGTCCACTCCGTCCCGCCCGGCCGGTCTTCCAACACGACGCCGATCTCGCCGAGGCGCTTGCGGATCGTGTCGGCGGTGGCAAAGTCTTTCTTTTTGCGCGATTCGGCCCGCAGGTCGATGAGCAGGGTCATCAGCTTGCCAACCAACTCGTTGACCCCGCCGGGCTGCTTATCGGCAGGCGGCTGGCGAAAGAGGCCCAACACGCGGCCCATCTCGCAGAGCGCCGTCGTGCCGCGGCGCAGTGCGGCCAGCCTGGCCGGCGTCAGGCATTCCTTCCTTTCAAGCTTTTCGTCGTCAATGAACTTGTTCAAGCGGCGAAGCAGCTCGAAGACATCGCCCAAGGCGCCGCCCGTATTGAAATCGTCGTCCATCGCGTCCAGGAATTGATCGCGGTGCCGGGCGACGTCCTTGAGCAGGGCGTCGTCGCCGGGATCGAAATCGCCTTGCGGGCGGCGGAGCGGCGGGACGATCGCGTAGAAACTCTCGCCAGTGACGCGCTCATAACGCTTGAAAAGGCGGTAAAAGTTTTCCAGCGCGGCGGCCGTCTCGCGAAGACGGGCCTCGCTGTACTCGACCGGCCGTCGATAGTGGGTGGCCAGGAGGAAAAAGCGGACGGTTTCCGCGGAGAATCGCTGGAGCAACTCGCGGAATGGGGCCGAGCCTTTGGACTTGCTGATCTTGTTGGCGATTTGCGACTCGACGTCGACCGCTCGCGTCGCGCCCGCCAACCTTGCCCACCTCGTCGGTCGCTTGCAAGAGGCCGTTGTGCAGCCAGTATTTGGCCATAGCCTTGCCGTGGGCGCATTCGCTCTGTGCGACCTCGTTTTCGTGGTGCGGGAAGATCAGGTCCAAGCCGCCGCCGTGGATGTCAAACGTCTGGCCCAGCAGCCGGCGGGCCATTGCGGAACACTCGATGTGCCAGCCGGGACGCCCCGCGCCCCACGGGCTTGGCCAAGATGGCTCGCCCGGCTTGGCCGTTTTCCAAAGGGCAAAATCGGCCGCGTTCCGCTTCCGCTCGGCGGTCGAGCCGCCTTCGCCGTGCATTTCTTCGGTGGTGCGGTTGCTCAGCTTTCCGTAGTCGCGGTCCTTGGTCACGTCAAAATAAACGTCGCCCTCGCTTGCGTAAGCGAATCCCTTCTCGACCAGCGTCTTGGTGAAGGCGATGATCTCGTCGATGTTGTCCGTGCATTTGGGGAAGTGGTCGATCGTGTCGATGCCCAGGGCCTCGATATTGAGCATATAGTCGGCGGTCATTTCCTCCGCCAGCGCGGCCATTGAGATTCCGCGGGCATTGGATTCGTTAATCAGCTTGTCATCAACGTCGGTGATGTTCACCACGAACGTGACATCGTAGCCCGAATAGGTCAGGTAACGCTTGATCGAATCGAAAATCACCGGGCCGACCATGTGCCCAATGTGGCTTGGCTTGTAGACCGTGGGACCGCAGAGGTAGATTCCCACCTTGCCGGGCTGGACGGTTTCCAGCGGTTCCTTCGAGCGGGACAACGTGCTGTAGACGTGGATCATGGCTTTGAAGTGTTCAATTTTCGGTGTTCAGTTTTCAGACGCCAGTCGTTCGTGTCTTGCTGAACACTGAAAACTGGACACTGAAAGCTACTTTCCCAACAGCGCCACACATTCCGCCGAAATCGCTTCTTCTCGGCCGACCGGACCAACACCCTCGCCCGTCTTGCCTTTAAGGCCGACGCGCTCGGGATCGATTTCGAGAATCTCGGCAATCCGTTGGCGAATGGCCTGGCGAAAGGGCAACAGTTTGGGCCGCTGAGCGAAGACCACGCAATCGACGTTGATCACGTGGAAGCCAAGGGCGGTCACTGCGTCACGGGCCGCGGTCAGCATTTCCGCCGAATTACGACCGCGATTGGCCGGATCGGTATCGGGAAACATTTGACCGATATCGCCCAGCGCCGCCGCGCCCAGCAACGCATCCGTGACCGCATGAAGCAGCACGTCGGCGTCGCTGTGGCCAACCATCCTCCGATCGTGGGGGATCTCCGTTCCTCCCAGGCGAAGGGGTCCGCCGGCCTGTAGCCGGTGGGTGTCGTGTCCTAGACCAATGCGCAGTCCGTCCGTGTCGCTTCTCCTTCTGCGTTCACTTGGCAAAATCTATTTCGCTTGCGGCCCAAGGCGCTCGGAACTCGAAGCGTAGCAAGGCCGTAGTTCGTTTTCTCGCTTTCCCTTCAGGCTACGGCGGGTCCTAGGGAGCGTAACTCCTTGTGCGGTCGATGGTTGCGGCAAATTATAGGCAAAAACACACGCTGCGGGAAGTTCAGATTTGTCGGATTGAAGCCGATTTTGCACGGAGGTATAATAAAGTCCCTTTTACGGGTAAGTTGTACATCGCCAGCAGGCTGTATCCGTGACCCGCTTCCCGCATACTGATGATCGCGTTCCTGCCGCGCGGATTTGCGCAGACAGGCAAAAATGCTGGCCAAGCATGTGGAAGGCGTGCGGTCGGGCGATGACGGCGAGTCCATTCACGGCGTTCGAGTGGCCTCTCGGCGGCTTCGCGCTGTGCTGGCGATGTTTGCCGACTGCTGGAAGCCCAAACAAATCAAGTTCTGGAAGCAGCAGATCTGCCGGTTGGCACGCGATTTGGGAGAAGCCCGCGACCGTGACGTGCAGATCGACTTCCTGGTGGCAAAACTGGCGGCGGTCTCTGATGGCACGATCGTGCCCGGAATCGCGCGCTTGTTGAGCCACGCTGAGCAGCATCGGCAATTGTGCCAGCCGCGCGTTCTACAGGCGGTCGAGCGATTCGATCATCGCGGCATAGTGAAGCAGATGCTGTCGGCCGCCCGGCGCACGCTGGGCGAAGTCGAAGATGCGTCAACCGCGCCGAGCGCCGTCGCCCGCCGCCGCGCCGCGAAGGACATTCGAAAGCGGCTGAAGAGAGTTCTTGCCGAGGCGGCTGGACTGGCAAGCGCGGAGCAGCGCGACCGGCATCATGCCATGCGGATCGCCGCCAAGCGGTTGCGCTACGCGCTGGAGCTCATCCGGCCGCCGCAGCCTTCCGAAATCGACGGCATTCTCGACTCCGTCAAGCGGGTGCAAACGCTGTTGGGCGAAATCCACGATTGCGACGTGTGGGTCGAGACCTTGGCCACTTTCGCACGCACCGAAGCCGCGCAGATTTCTGCCTTTTTTGGCGACTCAAGGCGGTTCGACCGTTTGCGGCCGGGCCTGGACTGCCTCTGCGAAGACCGCAAGCGCCGCCGTGCTGAACTGTTCGGCGAGTTGGCAGCGTACTGGCAGGAGCTTGGCGAAAAGCGGTTGTGGATGCAACTGACAAAACTGCTTGAAACGGACACCGAAGACAACGCTGCTGCCGGCAGCACCGGGGCCGTTGCCGTCACGAGCAGCGCATGAATGGTATGGAAGCCGCGGAAAAAAACGACGTGTCGCGATCGCAAGGCGCCAAGACGGTCGCGGCGATCGACGTCGGCGCCAATGCGCTGCGAATAGTAATCGCCGAAGTGCTGCCGGACGGCAGCATTGAAGTCATCGAACGTGCTGCCCGCGCGGCGCGGCTGGGACAAGACGCTTTTCGCCGCGGACGCCTGGGAGCGGCCAGCATGCGCGTCGCGCTGGAGATACTCCGCGACTTTCGCGAGCTGTTGAACCTCTACAAGGTCGAGGAGGTCCGCGCCGTCGCCACAAGCGCCGTTCGCGAGGCCAGCAACGCCGACACCTTTTTGGATCGCGTTTATCTTTCCACCGGATTGAAGGTCGAGGTCATCGGCACGCCCGAAGAGAGCCGCTTGACCGTATCCGCGGTCCGCCAAGCGCTCGGCGGCGCGCTGAACGTCAACCGCGGCGACGCGCTGATTGTGGACGCGGGCGGGGGCAGCACGCTGCTGACGCTGCTGCGCGACGGTGAGATCGTCAACTCGCAAAGCCTGCGGCTCGGTTCGGTCCGCCTGCACGAGGTGCTTGCCGCCGACGAAGATTCGCCCGAGCAGACGGCCGAGGTGCTGCGCTACCGGATTTCCACGATGTTGGGCGCCGTGCAGAGCTCGATTCCGATGAAAGGCGTGACTTCATTCGTGGCCGTCGGAGGCGATGCCCGCTTCGCAGTCAGGCAGATCGGCCGATCGACCGACTCACCGGAGCTGTTCTTCATCGATCCGGCGGAGTTCGATCAGTTGGTCGCCCGCTGCGAACATTGGACGGCCGAAGAACTCGCCAAGCGGTTCGGAGTTCCCTTCGCCGAGGCCGAGACGATCAACCCCGCGCTCTTGGTCTATCAGGCCCTCTTTCATCTGACAACGGCGCCGCAAATCATCGTCTCGCATGCCACAATGCGCGACGGCCTGCTGCTGGAGCTGGCCAACCACGTGACGGGGAAGGAAGACAAAACGCTTGTGGCCGGAGTCATCCATTCCGCGATGGCAATTGCCGAGAAATACCATGTCGATCTTGAGCATGCGAAGACCGTGGCCGACGTCTCGTTGCGGCTGTTCGACGAACTTCGTCCCGACCACGGCATGTCGCCGCGGCACCGGCTGCTTCTCCACGTGGCCGCGCTGCTGCACGAAATTGGCGGCTACGTGAGCAATCGAAGCCACCACAAGCACAGTTATTACTTGATCGCCAACTCCGAGATCTTCGGACTGAACCGGGAGGAGACCGTGGTCGCCGCGCTTGTCGCTCGCTACCATCGCCGCAGCGGGCCCAAACCTTCCCATGCCGAGTACATGGCGCTGGATCGCGAGGGCCGCGTGCTGGTCAACAAGCTGGCGGCGATCCTGCGCGTGGCCGACGCCCTCTCGCGCGGCCATGTCCATACGCCCGCCAATCTCCGCTTCGAGCGGCAAGGCGACGACCTGATCGTCTCCGTAGGGAACATGTCCGATTTTCTTTTGGAGCAGGCGCGGTCCACGCGAAAGCCGACTTGTTCGAAGATATTTACGGGATGAAGATACGTTTGGAGCTTACGTGAGCAAAGACCCGCTAAGATCACACGAAATGTACTTGAACCGCGAGTTGAGCTGGCTGGAGTTCAACGATCGCGTGCTTCGCCAGGGTTTGGCGGAAGACGTCCCGCTGATGGAGCGCATCAAATTCCTGGCCATCGTCAGCTCGAACCTGGACGAGTTTTTTCTCGTCCGCGTTGCCGGGCTGATGAGTGCGCGTGCGGAAGGCGTGCGCCGCCGCGACCCGGCCGGCATGACGCCCGCGGAGCAACTGAAGGCCGTCAGCCAGCGCGTCCATCGCATGGTCTGTGACCAGCGCGATGCCGTTGCCGCCGCGTTGGCGCAATTGGCGAAAGAGGGACTCGCCATCGTCGCCGCGGCCCAATGGGACGATGCGCAGCGGCATTTCCTGCAGACCCACTTCAACAAGGAAGTTTTGCCCGTGCTCACGCCGCTGGCCGTACAAGACCATCGGCCGCCGCCGCGGCTTGCTGGGCTGCAATGGCATCTGGCCGTGCTGCTGAAGAAGGCTGCTGGCGAGGAAAAAATCGCCGTCGCGCCGGTGCCGCAACAGACTTCCCGCTGGGTGCGGCTGTCCGGCGACGAAGTCGCACTGGCGCGGCTGGACGAGGTCATGGTGGCAAACGCGGGCGCGATTTTTCCGGCGCGAAGGTTTTGGCTGCGGCGCTGTTCCGCATCACCCGCGACGCGGACGTCTCCGTCGAGCGGGACGAGACCGACGACATGCTCGAGGCGGTCGAGCGCGCGGTGCTCACGCGGCAGCGCCGCCCGCCGGTTCGCTTGCAGGTCACTCCGGGGGCCGATCCTCGAATTCGCGAGTGGCTGGACGCGCAGGCTGAAGACTCCCGCCGGAAGACGTCTATGAAACGGACCCGCTGCTGGACGCGGCGCCCTTGATGGAGTTGGCGAACTGGCCCGGCTTCGAGAAGCTGAAAAACGTTCAATGGCAGCCGCTGCCGCCCCGCGACCTGCTGGCTTCCGACGACCTGTTCGACGCCGTAACCGACCACGACGTGCTTCTATTTCATCCTTACGAAAGTTTCGACCCGGTGGTGCGGTTGGTCGAGCAAGCGGCGGACGACCCGGGCGTGTTGGCCGTAAAGCAGACACTCTACCGCACCAGCGGCAACTCGCCGATCGTCCGCGCGCTGGGCCGCGCCGCGCAGAACGGCAAGGAAGTGACCGTGCTCGTGGAGCTTCGCGCGCGCTTCGACGAAGCCCGCAACATCGCCTGGGCACGCCGCCTGGAGGACCTCGGCGCTCACGTGATCTACGGCATCGCCGGCTACAAGACGCACGCCAAGGCCCTTCTGATTGTCCGCCGGCAGGCCGGCCGCATCCAGCGCTACGTCCATCTGGCCACGGGAAACTACAACGACCGCACGGCCCGGCTCTACAGCGACTTCGGCTTGATGACCTGCGACCGCGACATCGTGAACGACGTGGCGGCCTTCTTCAATCTCCTTACCGGCCTCTCGGAATCCGTCGGTTGGTCGAAGCTGGTAATCGCCCCCACGGGCCTGCAGCGAAAGCTCATCGATTTGATCGAGCGCGAAGTGCGCGTTTCCACGCCCGACCGCCCGGGCCTGATCATGGCCAAGTTGAATTCGTTGGAAGACCCGGAGATTTGCCAGGCGCTCTATCGCGCCAGCCAGGCCGGGGTGAAGATCATGCTTAATATTCGCGGCATCTGCGTGCTGCGGCCGGGCATGGAGGGCATCTCTGAAAACATTGAAGTCCGCTCGATCGTCGATCGCTACTTGGAACATTCCCGCGTTCTCTACTTTCGCAACGGCGGCCACGAGGAGGTTTATCTGTCCAGCGCCGATTGGATGCGACGGAACCTCTTGAAGCGATTGGAGATCATGTTCCCGATTGTCAACGATGGATTCCGAAAACGGCTGAACGACGTGTTGAACACCTACTTTGCCGACAACGTGAAGGCCCGGCGTCTGTTGAGCGACGGCACCTACGTGCCCGTCGAACGCGACGGGCCGCGGGTCCGCGCAGGCGAAGTTCCACAAGGACGCCGTGGACACGGTTCATCTGGCCGAGCAGACGGCCTTGCAGTTCCGGCCGCTGAAGGGTCCGAAGGAGTGAATGGTTACTTCCCTTCCCGGAACTTATTGAAATAGTCTTCTGCGTGCTCGCGCAGCTTCCTCGGCAACTGCTGGCCGCTCAAGGGATTCGTGCTGCCATGCTCGATCGCGGCGGCGGCCTGCTGGATCTCGGCCTCGGCCTGGTTCTTGAGGTTCGGGCCGTCGGTCAGCCGGGCGACCATGCCGGCGCCTTTGCCGACTTTTTGCGCGACGCGGGAGTCGTAGAAGCGGCCGTCGGCTTTGGCCTCCGGGCGTGAACCCTCGCCTGGCCTAGTGCCCGGATTCGGCCCCGGCTTGCCGTCCTTGTTGCCCTCGCTGTCGTCGCTCATCGCCATCAGCTCGCTTTCGGCTTCGCCCTGACATTCCTTGCAGCCCTTGCCGCCGCACTTGTCGCACGTCATCTGCCGCCGGGCGTTGTCGAGCATCTGCATGGCGCCGTCGAGCGTCTTCATCTCGCGTTGCTGCTGAGCCATCTGCTGCAACTGCTGCATGGCTTCCTGCATCAATTGGCAGGCCTGGGCGCCGTTGCCCTGCTTCATCTGGTTGGCGCACTGGCCGAGCTTGTTGCAAAGGCTGTTCAGCGCGTCCATTTGCGGAACCTGTTGTTGCAGTCGCTGAATTTGCTCTTCCAGCTTTTCGGCGGCGGCCGGGTCGCCGCCGGGTTGCCGCAATTGATCGGCCCGCTTCTGCAAGTCGGCCTGCGCGTCCTTGGCTTGCTGGGCCATCTGTTGGATCTTCTGCTTGAGCTGTTCCATCTGCTTGGCAAGTTCGTCCTTCTTGGCCGGGTCAAGCTTCTTGTCGTCCAGTTGCTTCTTGAGTTGCTCAAGCTCGTTGGCCGCCTTCTGGAAATCTCCCTTGGCCAGCGCCTTGGCCAGCATCTCGGCAGGGCCTTTGTCGATCCCTCCGATCTGTTCCATCTGCCGCTTGAGCGACTCGCCGTTGCCGCCCAATTGCTTCTTCCGCACCGCCAATTGCCGGGCGAGGTCATTGAGCTTCACCAGGGCCTTTTCCTTGTCCATCTGCTTCAACTCGTTGGCGCCCTCTTCCAACTTCTTGAGCAGGTCGGTGGCATCTTTAAGCTTAGGGCCGGCTCTTTCGGCCTTCTTGCGGCGCTCGTGAAGCTTCTGCCCCAAGTCTTCGGCCGCCGTCTTGACTTCCATCGCCGGCGCGGTCTGACGCTCCGTGGCGGCTACCTCCTTTTCCGCGGGTGACCAGAAAAACATCGCCGCTATTGCGACGGCCGCCGGCGCCAGCGGCAGCAGCAGGCGCCGCGGCGCGCGGACGGGAAAGCGATCCAGTACGGCGGTTCGCCGCAGCCGCGCGTCGGTATCGGCGATCAGGGCCTGACCTGCTTCACTCCGGCAGTCCGCAGCGTTCATGGCCAGCGTGCTGGAAACCCGCTCTTTCAGTCCGCAGCGCCGGTCGATTTCCAACGCGGCCCGAATGGCGGGCGTGGTCGCCATAGTGGTCCATGCCGCTGCCACGGCTAGCCCGGCGGCGAGGAAGCCGGCTAGCCAGTGCCAGTCGTGGATTCCCACTGTCGATTGCACAGGCCAAACGCGCGCCGCCGCGATCGCAAGGGCCGCCCCCAATAACGATGCGAACCAGCACCAGCCGAGGACGCTCAAGAAGTGTTGCACGGCAAGCCGCCGCTGCACCCGCCGAATTTCTTTGAGAAGGTTGTCCATGACAAGCTCGGCTCGAAAGAGGCTTGAGGAATCGCCTGGAACGCCAATGCCATTATAGCACTCTCCCCGCCCGCGCGTTCGAACATTTGGGGGTCGGGGCTCAGCAGGACGTGGTTTCCGTAAACCGGGCGCGTTTTCCGAATGGTGTCTTGCGGACTACAATTGGATGATTGAAATCCGCGAAACCGAGGAGTTTGCCAAGTGGATTCGCGGCCTGCGAGACCAAGTCGCTCGTGCGCATCGAGCTCCGTATCGATCGCCTTCAGCTTGGGTTGACACAATGACTGGACTGGTTTGATGCAATGGCAAGACAGACAAGAAGAATGGCGAAAAGATCTCGTGGAACGACTTCATTTTGCTGATGAATGATCGAGAGGCACTCAAGTACGCCATCAGCCAGGCGAGTCGCAATCACTAACCCTAGCAATAGCGAGTTTCATCGCAGGTAGGCGATCACCGCTCTGCTCACGATGCCGTTACAGTATAAACGGTCGGCGGAAAGGAAGCAGCGAGCGGCGCCCGCGACCTCTGCCTCTTGACCCGCTCCGGCCGCGCCGTTACATTCACGTCATGACCGACTCCGCCACTCCTGCCGCCGCCGCGAACGCGCCGCGCTGGCGGCCGTTGAACTCCATCGATCGCCGCGTGCTCGGCGTGCTGGGCGAAAAGGCCAAGACCACGCCCGACGCCTACCCCATGACGCTCAATGGCATCGTCACCGGCTGCAACCAAAAGAGCAACCGCGCCCGGTCTTGCAGCTTGAAGCGGACCAGGTGGAAGAATCGTTGGACCGTCTGCGGCAGTTCGGCGCGGTGGCGCTGGTCGAGGGATCGGGCCGCGTGCAGAAATACCGGCACTATCTCTACGAATGGCTCGGTGTGGGCAAGGTCGAACTTTCCGTGATGATCGAGCTTATGTTGCGCGGCGAGCAGACTATCGGCGAGCTGCGCAGCCGCGCCTCGCGGATGGACCCTATCGACGACCTTAATACTCTGCGCGAGTTGTTGAATTCATTGAAGGACAAGGGACTAGTTTTTCCGCTCACTCCCGATGGCCGCGGGCAAGTCTTCACGCACGCTTTGTATCCCGAGCGCAACCTGGAAAACCAGCGGGCAAGGCATTCACAGGGCGTGACGGCGGCCGGATTCGGGGACGCTGAAGCTAGCAGCGGCGGAGAAGGGGAGAAGGGGATAGCGGGAGACAGGGCGAATTCGTCTCCATCTCCTCGTTCGTTCCCCGCTCCCGTTCGTTCCGCAGCCGCGGCGATCCCCGCTCATGGCGACGACGGCCTGTTGAAGCAGACGGTGGATGAACTTCGTGGGCAGGTGCGGCGTCAGCAGGAGGAGATCAACGAGCTTACGGCTGCGGTGAAGCGGATCGAGGATGAATTGCAAGAACTTCGCCGAGCGCTGGGAGGATGAGACCGTGGACTTCGATTGCATCCTCTGCGGCTCGTGCGTTGCCGACATCCTTTGCCGGCCGGTGGAACTGGAAACGCCCATCGGCGGCGGGCGGCTGGTTCCCATCGATCCGCTGCAAGTGGTCACCGGCGGCATCGTGTGCAACTCGGGCGTGGCGATGGCCCGACTGGGAATGAAGACCGCCGCCTTCAGCTACGTCGGCCGCGACGAATGGGGCCGCTTGGTACGCACGCGCCTCGAGGCCGAGGGCATGGATTGCGGCGCACTCCTTGAGCACGCCACGGCCGCGACGAGCACGACGGTCGTGCTGATCGATCCGAGTGGCGAGCGGAGTTTTGGCCATTGCGTCGGCGCTCCCAAGCTGATGGATGGCCGGCTGTTTCTCGACCACATCGGGCTTTTCGCCCGCAGCCGGATGACGCTCATCGGTTACTACTCGCTGATGACGAACCTTGAGAGCGACCTGGCGGAGGTGCTCTCGGCGATCCGGCAGACCGGCTGCAAAACGGCCCTGGACTGCGCCGGCAGCGGCGGCACGATGCAGCCGCTGGACCGCCTCTTGCCGCACCTTGACATCTACGTTCCCAGCTTCAACGAGGCGAGCCACCAGACCGGTTTGAGCGAGCCGCGAGCGATCCTGCAGCTCTATCGCAAATGCGGCGCGGGGGGGCTGGTGGGCATAAAACTTGGCTCGAAGGGCGCCTTGCTCAGTCCGTCGCCCGGTGAGTGGATCGAAGTTCCGGCGGTCGCGCCTCCCGGCGCGATTGTCGATACGACCGGCGCCGGCGACTGTTTTTATGCCGGCCTGTTAACTGGGCTGCTGCGCGGGTTGGATGTCGCCAGCGCCGCGCAACTCGGCGCAGCGGCGGGGGCGTGCTGCATCACCGCCTTCGGCACCACGGCCGGCATCCGCGACTACGCGGCCACAGCGGCGCTGGCAGGAATTGCATGAGACGACATGGAATTCTGGATCAATGTCGGCGGGACATTCACCGATTGCATCGCCTGCCTGGACGATGGCCGCGTCGTGCGGCACAAGGTGCTCAGTTCCGGCACGACGAAGGGCCGAGCCGCGGAGGGATCCAACCGGCAACGCATCGTCGATCCTACGCGGCAGATTGACCCGCCAGGGTTCTGGCGCGGGTATGGCTTGCGGCTGTTGGACCATACTGGCCAAGTCGCGGCCGAATCGCGAGTGTCGTTATTCGACGCGGCGTCCGGCGTCCTGGAGCTTGCGGCGCCGCTGCCAAACGTGCCGCACGCCGGGCAGGCCTTCGAGCTTTCGTGCGGCGAGGATTCACCGCTACTGGCCATCCGTTATGCGCTCGGTTTGGGCCTGGATGCCCCGCTCCCGCCCGTTTCCGTCCGATTGGGTACCACGCGGGGAACCAACGCCTTGCTCACCCGCCGCGGCGCGGCGACGGCCCTGGTCACAACCCGCGGCTTCGGCGACGTGCTGCGCATCGGCTATCAGGACCGCCCGAAACTGTTCGAGCTGGCGATTCGCAAACCGTCGCCCTTGTGTACTGTCGTGGTCGAAATCAATGAACGGATCGCAGCCGACGGCGAAGTCCTGCGCGAGCCGGACGCGGATGCCATCCGCAAGTGCTTGCAGGAGGTCAAGTCGCAAGGCATCGAGTCGCTTGCTGTCTGTTTGCTCAATTCGTATGCCAATCCGTGCCACGAGAAGCTTGTCGGGCGGATAGCGGCGGAGATCGGCCTTGCGGAAGTCAGCCTTTCCAGCCAGGTGGCCCCGCTCGTCAAGATCGTCGCCCGCGGCGATACGACGGTCCTCAGCGCGTATTTGAACCCCGTGCTGCGGACTTACGTCGCCGGGCTCCGCGAAGGTCTGGGAAACGGCAAGCTGCGAATACTCGATTCCGCGGGTGGACTCGTCGATGCCAACCGCTTTTCCGGCAAGGACAGCCTCCTTTCCGGGCCGGCGGGCGGCGTCGTCGGTTTCTCCCAAGTCGCCAAGGCCGCGGGCTTCGAGCGCTCCATCGGCTTCGATATGGGCGGAACGAGCACGGACGTCGCGCGCTTCGACGGGCGCTACGAACGCGAGTACGAAACTCAGAAGGCGGGCGTGCGAATCGTGGCCCCGATGATGGCGATTGAAACGGTTGCCGCCGGCGGCGGCTCGATCTGCCGCTTCGACGGCATAAAGCTGGTTATCGGTCCCGAAAGCGTGGGCGCCGCACCCGGCCCGGCTTGCTACGGCCGCGGCGGTCCGCTGGCGATCACCGACATGAACTTGCATCAAGGCAAAATCCTGGCCGAGCATTTTCCATTTCCGCTGGATCGCGACATCGTCCGTCAGCGGCTGGCAGCCCTTGCCGACGAGGTCTTCGCCGCCACGGCGGTACGCTACACGCCGCACGCCCTGGCCGACGGTTTTGTGCGCGTCGTGAACGTAAACATGGCGCAAGCGATCCGGTCGGTCTCGCTGGCCCGTGGATACGACCCGCGGGATTACGCTCTCGTGGCCTTCGGCGCGGCGGCCGGACAACATGCCTGTGCCGTCGCGGCGGAATTGGGCATGCGGCAGGTACTGCTGCATCCCGATGCGGGCGTTCTCAGCGCCTGCGGCATCGGCCGCGCTGACATCACGCGGCACGCCGTGGCCAGCGTCGGCATGTTGTATTCGGAGGCCGCCGTCGCCGACTTGTCGCCGCTTTTCGAGCGCTTGACCGCCGGCCCGCGGAAGGAAGTGCTTTCCGAAGGCATCGCCGGGGACCATATTGAGATCCGGCGATCGTTAGACATTCGTTATCAAGGAACCGACGCGGCGCGGACGATCGCCGAACCTTCCCACGGGACCTACGCGGCGGAGTTCTCGCGGCAGCACCAGCAACTCTACGGCTATGTGCATGACGGCCGTACGCTGGAGATCGTCGCCGCGCGGATTGAGGTGGTCGGCGCCGCCGGACGCGAAACAGAACCCGCATTGCCATGTCGGCCGCGGCGGCCGAGGCCGGACCATTGGGTCGAGGCGTGGTTCGGCAACCGCGGCCAGCCGACCGCCGTCTTCCTGCGGAGGCAACTCCATCCCGGCGATCGCATCGAGGGGCCGGCCATTGTCTGCGAGCCGACTTCCACGACGGTCATCGATCCCGGCTGGCAGGGCGAAGTGCTGGGCCGCGGCGAGTTGCTGCTGACTGGGCAATCTGCCGCGCGGCAATTGAAGTCCGCGGCGGCCGATCCCGTGATGTTGGAAGTCTTCAACAACCAGTTTGCGGGCATCGCGCGGCAAATGGGCATCACGCTCCGCAATACGGCCAGCAGCGTGAACGTCAAGGAACGCTTGGACTTCAGTTGCGCCATATTTACGCCCAACGGCGATCTGGTGGTCAACGCTCCGCACATTCCCGTCCATCTTGGCGCGATGGGCGAAACGGTGCGCAGCATCGTGGCCGCCAATCCCGCCATCCGGCCCGGCGACGTTTTCGTGACCAACGATCCCTATCGCGGCGGGGCGCACCTGCCCGACGTGACGGTCGTCACGCCCGTACATGATGAGCGTGAGGGAGAGTTGCTCTTCTTTACCGCCAGCCGTGCCCATCACGCCGAGATCGGCGGCGTCGCGCCCGGCTCGATGCCGCCGTTTTCGCGGAACCTTGCCGAGGAAGGCGTGTTGATCGGCAATTTCAAGCTGATGGACCAGGGCCGGCCGCGGCTAGATGAGCTGCGGCAATTGCTGCTGGCGCCGCCCTATCCGAGCCGCGCGGTGGACGACAACCTGGCCGACGTCGACCGCGCAAATGGCCGCCAATCGGCAAGGAGCGCGTGACCTGCTGGCGATGGTTGCCCGATATTCGTGGCCTGTCGTAGCGGCTTACATGGTCCACATCCAAAACGCCGCCGAGCGGAAAATGCGGCAGGCACTGCGGAGGCTCGGCGCGGGCCGCTACACATTTGCCGACTCGATGGACGACGGTTCGCCGATTTGCGTCGCCGTAACGGTCCGGGGCGACGAGGCGACGATCGATTTCAGCGGCACCGGGCCAGTGGTGCCGGGCAACCTGAACGCCACGCCGGCCATCGTTACGGCAGCCGTAATGTACTGCCTGCGCTGCCTGATCGACGAGGACATTCCACTCAACCAGGGCGTCCTCGCTCCGGTCCGCATCGTGCTGCCTGAGTGCATGCTCAATCCGCCGCGGCGCGAAAGGCCGGCGGAGTGCGCGGCGGTGGTTGGCGGCAACGTGGAGACTTCGCAGCGCGTGGTGGATGTGCTCTTCGGCGCCCTGGGCGTAGCCGCCGCCAGCCAGGGCACGATGAACAACCTTCTATTTGGCGATAAGATGTTCGGCTATTACGAAACTATTTGCGGCGGCGCCGGGGCGACGGCCGATGCCGACGGCGCCGACGCGGTCCATACGCACATGACCAACACCCGCATCACCGATCCCGAGGTCATCGAGCGGCGCTATCCGGTGCGGGTGCTGGAGTTCTCCATCCGCCGCGGTTCGGGGGGTGCGGGCCAACATCGCGGCGGCGACGGAGTAGTTCGCCGGCTGGAGTTTCTCCGGCCGTTGACGGTCTCGGTTCTTTCGCAGCGGCGCGGCACGCGGACGCCCTTCGGGTTGGCCGGCGGGAAGCCGGGAGCGGCGGGACGCAATGTGCTGGTTCGAGCCAATGGGGCGGTCGAAACACTTGCCGGCCTGGCTCAATTCACGGCCTCGCCTGGCGACGTGCTCGTCGTGGAAACGCCCGGAGGCGGCGGGTATGGTGATTTCGGCAATCTATGTCAGAGTTAAGCAATAAGCGCTTTATGGGCATTGGAGCAAGTCCGACGTATCCTATATGGTTGGCTTGGCCTCGCCGCGCGGCGCGCTTATTTATTCATGTTTGGCGGAAGCACTCCGCAAGCTACGATTAGAGGCGGCAGGCGGTTCTCGGCATCATTGCCGGCGGACGGCAGACGGGCCGCCTCGGCACTGCGAGATCGAACACGGGCAACTCGCGCCGCGGCGGACAGGCTTCGCATCGACCTTCCCAAATGGCATCTATCCGTGACGAGTTAACAACCGCTATCAAGCATCATCAGGCTGGCCGACTGCAGGCGGCCGAGCAGATCTATCGCGGGATTCTTCTGGTCGACGCGAACAACGCCGACGCCATGCATCTGCTCGGCGTGGCGGCTTCGCAAACCGGAAGACGCGAGCTGGGCGTCGAATATATCCGCCGCGCGATCGCCTTGAACGGCCGCGTGGCGGGCTACCACAACAATCTCGGCGTCGTCCTCAGAGAACAGGGCAAGCTGGAAGAGGCGGCCGACAGCCATCGCCGGGCCATTGCCCTGGAGCCCGGCAACTCCGAGTTTCACGGCAATCTCGGCGTCGCCTGCAAGCTGCAGGGCAAGCTGGAAGAGGCGGCCGCTTGCCACCGCCGGGCAATCGACCTTAAGCCGGATCAAGCCGACTTCCACAGCAACTTGGGACTTGTCTACCGCGAACAGTGCAAACTCGAAGCGGCCGCCGCTTGCCAGCGCCGCGCTATCGAGCTCAATCCGAATTCCGCCGACGCGTACAGCAACTTGGGCGTCGTCCTGAAAGAGCAACGGAAACTGGACGAGGCGATCGCCAGCTTCCGCCGCGCTCTCGCCATCAGGCCCGCCTTTCCCGAAGCCTACAACAACCTGGGAAACGCCTTGAAGGATGCCGGTCGGCTGGACGAAGCGATCATCTCCTATCGCTGGGCGTTGGATTTCCGGCCCAACTACGCCGAGGTCTACGGAAACCTCGGCGCCACTCTGGTCGACCAGGGCAAGTTGGATGAGGCGGTCGCTGCCTGCCGCCGGGCCTTGGAGCTCAAACCCAACTACGTTGAGGCGCAAGTGAATCTCGGCAGCGCATTCAAAGATATGGGAAAGCCGATGGAGGCCATCGCCTGCTACCAGAGGGCGATCCAACTCCGACCCGCATGCGCCGGCGCGCACTACAGTGTAGGCGTCGCCTGGGAGACGATCGGCGACATGTCGGCCGCGGCCGCCGGATACCGCGCGGCCGTGCGGCACGACCCCGTCATGGCGATCGCTCATTACAAATTGGCGACCCTGCTAGGCAAGGACCTTCCCGAGGAAGACCTGGCGGCGCTGCGCAGCTCGCTTCAGCGCGGGGATCTGACGGACGATCAGCGCAAGTACTTGCACTTCGGCCTGGCCTACGTGTACGATGACCGTGGCGAGTATGCGGAAGCAGCGCAACACCTGGAATCCGCCAATGCCCTGCAGCTCGCCGCCTGGCGCGCCGGCGGGCGTCCGTACGATGCTCGTGAACACTCCTTGCTCATTGACCGCCTCATCTCCTGCTGCACGCCCGATTTCTTCCGCCGCGTGGCCGGCTTCGGCCTGGCCAGCGAGTTGCCCGTATTCGTGGTCGGGCTGCCGCGATCGGGCACGACGCTCGTCGAACAGATTTTGGGAGGGCACTCGCAGGTCTTCGGCGCCGGCGAGATCCACTTGGCCGTCGAGACTGCAAACGTTATCGCCAGCCGGGCCACCGGTACCGCCGACGCCGTTGACGGCCTGGTCCGCTTGGACCAGCCAACGGTTGCCATGCTGGCTTCGCAGCACCTTCAGAAGCTCCGCGCCCTGCGCCCGCCGCGCAGCGGATCGTCGACAAGATGCTGGACAACTATACGCTGCTGGCGCTATTGGCGTGCCTTTTTCCGCGGGCGAAGATCATCCATTGCCGCCGCGACCTGCGCGACGTCGCCGTATCGTGTTGGATGACGCATTTCAAGGAAGTCCGCTGGGCCAACGACCGGCAGCACATCGCCTCGCGCTTTCGCGACTACCTGCGGTTGATGGAGCATTGGCGCAAGGTCTTGCCTATTCCAATGCTGGAGGTTGACTACGAGGAAACGGTGGCCGATCTTGAAGGCACGGCGCGGAATATCGTGGCTTGGTGCGGCCTGGACTGGGAGCCGGCGTGCGTCGAGTTTCATCGCACCAAGCGGCCGGTCAGCACAGCCAGCGCCGTGCAGGTTCGGCGGCCGATCTACCCGACTTCCGTCGCCCGGTGGCGGCACTACGAAGACTCGTTGGCGACGCTTCTAAGCGCGATTCCCGCGGGCAAATGAGGTCCTCTCGCGCGGCCGTCCTAGAGGCGGGGCCGCGCTCGCGGTTCACCCCGGCGGCACTTTTCTAGTTTAACGTTACCCGCGATAATGGCACCGTCCGCTTTGCCGCGGCCTTGCGCCGGCCGAACAGGCCAAACATCCGCGGTGCAGGAGACAAACGAGCAACCGACAGACCTCGGTCGAGCAGCGGGGAAACAGCATGTCCAATGACCCTAGAACCTATGTAAACGTCGTCGACTCTCATACCGGCGGCGAACCGACGAGGGTGGTTGTTGGCGGCGGCCCCGACCTCGGAAAGGGAACTCTCGCCGAGCGGCGCCAGCGTTTCCGCACGCAATTCGATTGGTTCCGCGCGGCGGTGGTCAATGAGCCGCGCGGCTCCGACGTGCTGGTCGGCGCGCGTAGTTGTTCCGCCATGCGATCCGACTTGTGCTGCCGGCGTCATCTTTTTCAATAACGTCGGATTTCTGGGCATGTGCGGGCACGGAACGATCGGCCTGATTGTGACCTTGGCCTCGAGGGGCCGGATCGTCGCGGGGGAGCACAAGATCGAAACGCCCGTGGGCGTCATCACCGCCCGGCTGGACGACGCCGGCCAAGTAAGTTTTGAAAACGTGGCCAGCTACCGCTATGCCGCGGACGTGCCCATCGAGGTTGAAGGGCACGTCTGCGTCCACGGCGACGTAGCCTGGGGCGGCAATTGGTTCTATCTCGTTGACGACCACGGATTGGCCGTCCGGCCGTCAAATATTGAGCGATTGTCCGACTTGTCTTGGAAGATTCGCAAGGCTCTCGTGCGGCACGGCATCACCGGGGCCAACGGAGAAGAAATCGACCATATCGAGCTTTTCGGACCGGCGCAACATCCGCATGCCGACGGCAAGAATTTCGTTCTCTGCCCCGGAGGGGCCTACGATCGCTCGCCCTGCGGCACCGGTACGAGCGCAAAACTGGCGTGCCTCGCGGCCGACGGCAAGCTCTTGCCCGGTCAAGTCTGGCGGCAGGAGAGCATTGTTGGCAGCGTCTTTGAGGGCACGGTCGAATATCGCGACGGCCGCTGCCATCCCCGCATCCGTGGTTCGGCCTACATTACCGGCGAGGCGACGCTGGTGCTCGATCCGAGCGACCCCTTCATGCACGGGATACTTCGAGAATGAGCAGCGACGTAATCATCGTGGGTGCCGGGATCGTCGGTGCGGCGTGCGCTCGCGCATTGCGCGCGACGGACTGCGGGTGACGATTGTCGATGCGGCGATGATCGGCGGCGGAGCGACCGCGGCAGGCATGGGCCACGTCGCAGTGATGGATGACAATCCCGCGCAGCTTGCCCTGACCGCCTATTCGGAGCGGTTATGGCTCGATTTGGCGGACGATTTGCCGGCGGACTGCGAATTTGACCGCTGCGGCACGCTTTGGGTGGCGGCCGACGAAGACGAAATGGCCGCCGCGCGCCAGAAGCAGGCGACGCTTCGCGGCTGTGGCGTTCGCGCCGAATTGCTGGACGCGCGGCAAGTAGCCGAGGCGGAGCCGCAGCTTCGCGCGGGTTTGGCCGGGGGACTGCTGCAGCCTGATGATCCGATCGTCTATTCGCCTTCCGTCGCTCGTTGGCTGGTCGAACAAGCCCAGGCAAAGAGAGCGGAGGTCCGACTCGACGCGCCGGTCGCCGCGATAAGCGGAGACCACGTTCGCCTGGCCGACGGCACGCGGCTGGCGGCTGGCTTCGTCGTCAACGCGGCCGGAGCGGACGCCCCGCGGCTTACGCCGGGGGTGCCGATCCGCCCGCGCAAAGGGCATCTGGTCATCACGGAACGTTACCGCGGATTCATTCGTCGCGAGCTCGTGGAACTGGGGTACATCAAGGCCGCGGCGGGCGGCGCGAAGGAATCCGTGGCGTTCAATGTCCAGCCGCGACCGACCGGACAGATCCTCATCGGCTCATCCAGACAGTACGATATCGAGTCGAGCGATATTGAAACCGCGATCCTCGGCCGCATGCTGCGCCGCGCGATCGAGTACCTGCCCGGCCTGGCCGGTCTTGCCGTTATCCGCGCGTGGACCGGGTTCCGCGCCGCCACCGACGACAAATTACCGCTTATCGGTCCGTGGCCACCAACGCCGGGATTGTATCTCGCCACCGGGCACGAAGGGTTGGGCATCACGAACGCGCTGGCGACCGCGGAGCTGTTGGCCGATATGATTGCCGGACGGGAATCGAAGATCGCGCGGGAGCCGTATTTGCCGGAAAGGGTTTGTAGTGACTGAAACACTCAACGTCAGCGTGAACGGCCGCGCCGTCACGGTGCCAGCCGGCTGCACCGCGGCCGTCGCGCTTGCCATCGCCGGCGTGAACTTCACCAAGCAATCGGTCAGCGGCACGCCGCGCGGGCCGATGTGCGGCATGGGAATCTGCTTCGAATGCTGCGCCGTGATTGACGGCCGGCCGCACCAGCGGACTTGCCAGGCCGTCTGCCATACCGGAATGGAGATTCGCACCAATGGCGACGCATGAGCGGTTCGAAGTGGTCATCGTGGGCGCCGGGCCGGCGGGCATCGCCGCGGCTTGCGCCGCGAGTTCAACCGCCACGGTTTGCGTCGTTGACGACAATCCATCGCCCGGCGGACAGATCTGGCGCGGTGGCAAGCCGGCGGAGGACGACACGGCTGCGGCATCCGAGTTGCGCCGATTTCAGGGCCTCAACATCCAGCGGATGCACAATACGCAGATCGTCGCCGCGCCAGCGCACGACATGTTGTTGGCTGAATCCGCGGGTCGCACGATTGATATTGCATGCAACAAGCTGATCTTGGCGACGGGCGCTCGCGAACGGTTTCTACCATTTCCCGGCTGGACGTTGCCGAACGTCGTTGGCGCCGGCGGATTGCAAGCGTTGCTCAAGTCCGGGCTGCCAGTCGAAGGCAAGCGGATCGTCCTTGCCGGCAGCGGGCCGTTATTGCTGTCGGTCGCGGCGTATGCGAAGCAGCGCGGTGCAGTCGTCCCGGTCGTGGCGGAACAGGCCCCGTGGCATCGAGCGGCTGCGTTTGGCCTGAAGCTTTTTTGGCTTGCGCCTGATAAGCTCCGGCAAGCCGTTGGCTATCGCTGGCGCCTGCGAAACGCGCGCTATCTGATCGGCAGTTGGCCGACCGCGGCACATGGCGGCACTAAGGTCGAGGCCGTTACGCTGAAAAGCGGCGGCCGAACGTGGACCGAACCGTGCGATATCGTTGCTTGCGGATTCGGACTCGTGCCCAATCTGGAGCTGCCGGACTTGCTCGGCTGCGCGACCCGCGACGGCGCGGTTGCGGTCGATGATTACCAGCAGAGTACGGCGGCCGGCGTCTACTGTGCGGGCGAGATCACCGGCGTCGGCGGGGCGGACCTGGCGATCGTCGAAGGCCGCATTGCCGGCCTGTCGGCGGTCGGTAAGACTGAGGAAGCGGCCCGGCATTTTGCCGCGCGGCCCGCGGCCGCCGCTTCGCCAAGGCCCTTCAGCGCGCCTTCCGCCTCCGCGACGAGTTGCGAGACCTGCCCGACGACGATACATTCGTATGCCGTTGCGAAGACGTGAAGTACGGGCGATTGGAGCGTTTTACTTCTTGGCGCACGGCGAAGTTGCACACCCGCTGCGGCATGGGCCCCTGCCAGGGCCGCGTCTGCGGAGCGGCGGCGGAGTTCCTCTTCGGCTGGACGAACGACTCGGCGCGTCCGCCGGTGTTTCCGGCGTGCGTCGGAAGCTTGACCGGCGCATGCACACAAAGCAAAGACGACAAAGACCACAACGACCACGAAGGACGATCAATATGACGAACGGCTTCCGCGGAGTTTTTCCCGCGATGGTTACGCCGATGAACGACCGCGAGGAGGTCGATCTGCCCAAGCTCGAGGAACTTGTGGAATACTTGATCGGCGCGGGTGTTCACGGCCTGATCCCGCTGGGCAGCACGGGCGAGTTCTACGCCTTGATTCACACCGAGCGGCTGGACGTGCTCAAGACCGTTATCAAAGCGGCGGCCGGCCGCGTGCCGGTGATCGCCGGCGTCAACGCCGCCACGACGCGAGAGGTCGTGTTCCATTGTGAAACCGCCGAAAAGTATGGCGCGGCGGGAGTGATGGTCGCGCCGCCGTATTACTCGCTGCCGAGCGTCGACGAGTTATTCGAGCACTTCAGCACGATTGACCAAAAGGTCGGCATTCCAATCATGCTCTACAATTTCCCCGCCCGCACAGGCGTCGATCTGCGGCCGGAGTTTGTCGAGCGCCTGGCGAAATTGAAAAACGTCCGCTACATCAAGGACAGCACGGGCGAAACCTGGCGAATCAGCGAGATCATCATGCGTTGCGGCGATCACATGAAGGTCTTCTGCGGCGGCGATACCGTGGCTTTCGAGGCCCTGATGCTCGGCTCGGCCGGCTGGGTGGCGGCCGTGGCCAACGTCTGCGCGGCGGAGCACGTCGAGTTCTACCGCCTCTTCGAAAGCAAGGACTACGCCGCGGCTCGCGACTCTTTCTACCGCTTGCTGCCGCTGTTTTCGTTGGCCGAGCACAGCGGGAAGTTCACGCAATTCGTAAAGGCGGGCTGCGGAATTGCTGGCCGCGACGCCGGTCCGCCGCGCCGGCCGCTTTTGCCGCCGAACCTGGACGAGCTGGACGCGATCCGCGCGGCCCTTGAGCGGTTGAACCAGAAAGCTTAAATCAGGGATTGCACGAATAATGTCTACCATCGATACTCGCGCCTTGCTGATGGCGGGCATACCGCAAACCAACTCCGCGCTCTACCATCGCATCCGCTTCCTGGTCGGCGATCCGGCGGCCTACGTGCAACTGCCGCTGCCGGACGGCGGCACGCGCTCGGTGCTGATCTTGCGCGACATCGAAATGGACCGGGCGCGCCGGCAGGCCCGCGCGACGGAGGTCGCCTGCCCGCTCGACTACGCGCCGGCCAGCGGGCTATCCGGCGACCGCGAGACGGCCACCGCCCAGGCCGCCGCGGAGTGCCTCCGCCGGGCGGCCGTGAAGCGGGTTGTGGCCGATCGCACGCTGCCCCTGATCTTCGCTGAAATCGTCCGCGAGGCAAACATCGGCGTGGAGTGCGACCCGAGCATCGGCGTTGCCGACCGCCGCCGCAAGGACGCCGAGGAGCTGGCGCACGTCCGCGAGGCGCAAGCCGTCAACGAGCAGATCATCGAGCGAACCTGCCGCATGATTGCGCGCGCGGAGGCCGGCCGCGACGGCGTGCTTTACCACGACGGCGCCGCGCTCACCTCGGAACGCGTGCGGGCGAATGTCAACCACTGGTTCATCGACCTGGGCTACGTCAATCCGCCGTCGATCATCGCCGGCGGGCAGGCTGGCGGCGATTGCCACGACCTGGGCCACGGCCCGCTGCGGACGGGCGAGCCGGTGATCGTCGACATTTTCCCGCGGAATCAGACGACGCTCTATTACGGCGACTGCACGCGCACCGTCGTGCATGGTGACGTGCCCGACGAGGTCGCCCGAATACACGCGGCGGTGTGCTCGGCCAAGGCCGCGGGGATGGCCGCGGCGCGGGGAGGCGTGACGGGCGAGGAGGTACACAAAGCGACGATCGCCGAGATCGAGCGCCGCGGCTACAAAACCGGCCTGCCGCCGGCCGATGCCCCCGACAGCTATTGTGCGATGACGCACGGAACTGGCCACGGCATCGGCCTGGAATGCCACGAGCCGCCGCTCTTGGACTTCAAAGGCCCGGAGCTGTTGGACGGCGAACTCGTCACCATCGAGCCGGGCCTCTACCGCCGCGACCTTGGCGGCGTCCGCGTTGAGGACATCGTGCTGATCCATGCCGACCATTGTGAAACGCTGAACAAGTTGCCAGAAGGATTAGATTGGAGGTAGTTCGTTCTGAAAGAAGCGAGCTACTTCCTCGGCGCCGTCGTCACCAGCAGGCTCTTTGTAAGATACTTCTGCGCGACACGGACCACATCGGCCTTTGTCACGGCGCGGATTTGGGCATCGAACCTCTTGTCGTAGTCGTAGCCCAGGCCGAGAAGCTCGTCCGCCGCCGCGGTACGGGCCTGCTCGGCTATGGTCACGTTCTCCTGGGCGTGCAGGCCGATGATCTGCTCGATCGCCGTGCGGAACTCGTCGTCGGTGATTTTGCCTTCTTTCGCCTTTTCCAAGTCGCGGCGGATGTGCTGGACGACTTCATCGAGTTTGTCGGCCCGCGGCTGCGACGTGATGACAAAGTAGCCGGGCACGGGGCCCGTCATTTCGTGGGTGAAGATGTAGTAAATCAGCCCTTCGCCGCGAAGCTCGTTGTGCAGCCAGCCGCCCGGCGTGCTGTAGCCGTTAAGGATCGCCCGCAGTACAGTCATCGCCGCGTGGTCTTGCTCGTTGTAAATGCCCGCGCACGCGAAAGCCAGGATGAGCATGGCGGTTTCCTTGCCGGTGGCCTTGTGGACGGTATTCGATTCGGCCAGCGCGTTGCTGTCGGCGGGAAAGTCGATCGGCTTGCGCTCGCCCGGCGGAAGGCCGCCGAAATGTTCTTTGACAATCGCCATCGCGGCGTCCGGCTCGATGTCGCCAAAAACAGTCACGACCACGTTGCCGGGCAGGAACCATTCGCCGTGCAGCTTTTTCAGCTCGGCGACCGAAAGCCGGTTGATGGTATCGACCTTGCCGCTGGGATCGACGTGGTAGGGGGATGCGGCGGGCAGCGAGTCGAGAAACAGCTCATCCGCCTCCGCCGCCGCGTCGGCGCCGCGGTTCTCGACGCCGGCGACAAAAGTCAATTTCGCCCGCGCGAATTGGTCTTCGGGCAGTTGCGGGTAAAGCAACGAGTCGGCGAAGAGCTTGGCCGCTTTGGGAAAATCCTCCTTGAGGCAAGTCGCGCTTCCGTTGAAGGTGAAGCGGCCCGCGCCGAAGCCCAGCTCGCCGCCGATCGAGTCGAAATAGGCGGCGATTTCGGCCGCCGTGGCTCCGCGAGTCGTCCCTTTGTCCAACAGGTCGGCCAGCATCGCCGCGCGGCCGGCGAGCTTCTCGCTGTCGGTCGAGCTGCCGCCCAGCACGTTGGCCTGGATATTCACCAGCGGCAAGTTGGGCACCCGCTTCACCAGCACCCGCAGGCCGTTGGGCAATCGCTCGAAATGCACGTTGCCCGATCCAGCCTCTCGCTCCTCCTTGGGCCCTTTTGCGCGCCGCCCGGCGGCGCGATGACTACGCGGTTGAGCCGAGCGGGCACGAGATACCTTCGAGCCGCCTCGCGGATTTCCGCGGCCGTGACCTGTTGGATGCGCTCCGCATAGTGGCTGTCGAAGAGCGGATCGCGCGTCGAAAGGTAGCTGACGCCAAGGCTTTCTGCCTGCTGCTGGACCGTCTGGTGCTGGAAAACGACTTCGGCCGCCTTCTGCTTCTTGGCTTTGGCCAGCTCGGCAGGGCTGACTTCCTCGTCGCGAAGCTGGTTTACCATGCGGAGGATTTTCTTTTCCGCTTCTTGCCAAGTCTCGCGATTGCTGGTCGCAGTGACGGTAAAGTAGCCGCGGACGAAGTGCGGCGTGTTGCTGTACGAGCCCACGCCCAGCACCAGGGGCACGCGGCTTTCGTACTTCAGCTTTCGCGCCAGCCGCGAACTTTCGCCCTGGCCCAAGATGTAGGCCGCCAGGTCCAGGGCGTACATGTCGCGGTTGGAAAGCGTAACAGTGGGCCAGGCCAGCGCGATGTCGTAGACCGTGCCATCCATCTCCCGCACCGATTCGCGTGGCGAAACCTGCTCGGGCTCTTCGGGCAGCGGGACGAACGTCTCGTGGCCCCGCGGCGTGCCGGTCCACTGCCGCGCGACGTGGTTTAGAACGTCTTGCGCCTTCACGTCGCCCACCACGACGAAGATCTGGTTGTTGGGAATGTATCTTTCGTGGTAGAAGTCGATAATCGTCTGGTTCGTCGTGCGATTGAGCACTTGCAGGTATCCAATCACCGGATTCCGGACAGGATTTACGCTGTAAACCGTCAAATCGAGCTGGTCGGAGAGGACGTGCCCGCGGTCGTCTTCGTCGTCGGCCAGCTCGCGGCGAACGACCTTCAGTTCCCGCTCGAACTCCTTCGGCTCGAAGGTAATGTGCTGCATCGAGTCGGCGACCAGCTCGATGGCGGTCGGCGCGTTCGCGCCGGGCAGTCGATGAAGAAGGTCGTATGGTCGCTCGTCGTATAAGCATTGGTGACTCCGCCGAACGAGGCGATGATCTTTTCGATTTCCTTCTCGGTGCGATGCGTGGTGGTGCCGCCGGCCACGACGTGTTCCAGGACGTGGCTCAGGCCCGCGCCCAAGTAGCGGCCCTCGAACGCGCCGCCGGTATTCTGCACGTAGCAGCGGACGGTGGCCACCGGCGCCGTGTGGTTCTCCTGAATGATGACCGTCAGGCCGTTATCCAGCTTGGCCAGCGTGACATTGTCGGGCAGGTGCAGGACGCTGGTGTACTTCGGCACCGGCGGCTTTTCCTGCGCCGCGACAAGAAACTGTGACACTAGTGAAGGAAAGGCTGACGCCAAGAATTACTTTGTAAAGATATTGCATGTCTTTCTGCGAAAGGGGAAAATGCGGACGATACATCCATCGAGTTAATCTTATCGAATGTGAGCAGGCGGATCGAGTTATGACTGGAAACGAGGATTCCGAATTCCCGTACCTGGTCGAGCCCGCCATTCATATCTTTTGGGGAATTATAGGTGCAACCGGTGCCGTCGCTTTCGGAACCTCGGGATTCACCGAAAAGCGAGGCCTCATATTGGACGGCATTTTCCTGCCACCGCCAGTCGCGACGGCTTTCTATTGGATAATGTGCGCGGTTCTAAGCGGTCTAGCCCTTCTGACAGTGTGTTTTGCAATACAGGCCCGACTCCGTCCTAGACGAATCTCGCTCACTCAAAATAGTGTTTCGATCCCCAGATCGCGTTGGACACCACGCACGAAATCCATTCCGTACGCGTCAATCTCAGATTTCGCGCAGGTCAAGCTCCGTGGTCATGGATTCCTCTACGTAACTCACGCCAGCGGAAGGTCAATTGTAACCTCCGCCGGGTTTAAAAGCGCGGCGGACTACGTTTCGTTCTGTCAGATGCTAATTGCGGCGCGCCACGCGCCTTCGAGGGACGGCAAAACCTGGAATTGCTTTGATCCGGCGCGGGGTCAGGCTTTTTCCTCTCCAGGCGACAGGGGGCTCGATTCTAGGCGCGCCGCAAAACGGTAGTCTTACCCACTTGCCGCGCGCCGCTCACCAAGACGATCCTAAGATTTCTCTCAAGACGCGTGAGGGAAATCTCGGCGAACCGGGGTCGATACTCCATTGCAGGCGCGGCGGCAAAACTGTAGTCGACCAAGATTGCCTTACCGTTACTATTGTCATTGGTAATTTGCCAGGCAATCCGAGGTCTCGCCTTTGTACGCAGAACGCAACTAGCCGCTGCATCTGGCGCTAAACTGGACAGATAGGAACCGTTGTCCTGCAGGCGGTAGACGTGCAGCGCATCGTAACCAGTTCATGCTTGTGGGAAGGCGATACGATTTCCAAGTATCCCCGATCGTAAGTCAGTTTTGTGCCGCTGAATTCAATGTCCGTCACCCGGGCCTCGCAGGTCGACCAAGTTACGTCCGACAAAAGGACGCGTTTTTCGGACTGTAAAGTCGCAATCGACATCGTATTGGTCCCACAATTCAGTTATCAGTTTTAGTCCGCAAAAAGCCGTGCAGCAAGGAGTCATAACATCCTCTGCCCAGTGCTTGACCATATGCGAGCGAGTCGCCACAATCTCTTCATGCCCGAAATCAAACAACTCCCCGCCCGCAGCGCAGTCAACCCCGCCGACACATGGGACCTTTCCAGCCTCTTCCCTACGGACGAAGCTTGGGAAGCAGCCTTCACTGCCTGGGAGGGCCGCATCGGCGAGTATGCGGCTTTCCAGGGCAAGTTGGGCGACGGCCCCGAAACTCTCGCCGGCTGTTTGCAGCTTGATCTCGATCTCGATCGCGCTGCGGAACGGATCAGCAACTACGCTTTCTTGAAAATGGCCGAGGATGTGGGCGAGAGCAAGTACCAGCGGATGCAGGGCCGCTTTATGAATGTCGCGAGCCGCGCGGCGCAAGCCGCCAGCTTCATACGTCCGGAAATCTTGGCCATTCCCGCGAAGACGATGGACGCTTTCTTGGCGTCGCCGTTGCTGTCGCCCTTCCAGCTCATTTTGCAGCGAGTGCTTCGCTACAAGCCGCATACGCTCGGCAACAAGGAAGAAAACCTGCTGGCGATGCAGACGGAAATGGCCCAGGCCGCCAACCAAATCTTTCGCCAACTCAACGACGCCGACCTGCGCTTCGGCAACGTAACAAATCACGAAGGCCACGTCGTCGAGCTGAGCCACGCTTCGTTCAGCGCCTTGCTGCACTCGCCCGGCGCGACGTTCGCAAGGAAGCCTTTCACCAGTATTACCGTGAGTATTCCGACCACGATCATACGCTGGCGGCTTCGCTCAACGGTTCCATGCAGACCGACATTTACTACGCGCGGGCGAGAAATTTCAAAAGCGCGCTGGAGGCAGCGCTCTTTCCCGACCAGGTGCCCGTAGCCGTTTACGACAACCTTATCGCATCGGTCCATCGGCACTTGCCGGCGCTCTACCGCTACTACGACGTCCGGCGGCGGAAGATGGGCCTGGACGACATTCACCACTACGATACTTATGTGCCGATCCTGGCCGATTTGCAGCGCCGGCAAACGTGGGACGAGGCGGTCGAGACGGTGCTCCGTTCGCTTGAGCCGCTGGGCAGAGACTATTGCGGCGCGTTGAAAAAGGGCCTTTGCGGACGCTGGTGCGACCGCTACGAAAACCGCAACAAGCAGAGCGGGGCCTTCAGTTCCGGCACGTTCGACGGCGATCCGTATATTCTGATGAACTACCAGGCCGACGTGCTGGACCACGTCTTCACGCTGGCGCACGAGGCGGGCCATTCGATGCACAGCCTGCTTTCCGCGCGGCGTCAGCCGTTCGCCTATTACAACTACGTTATATTCGTGGCGGAAGTGGCCAGTACGTTCAACGAACAGCTTCTAAGCAAATACTTGCTCAAAAACGCGGCCGGCGACAAGGAGCGGGCGTTCCTCATCAACCGCCAGTTGGACGCGATGCGTGCGACCATCTTCCGCCAAACGATGTTCGCCGAGTTCGAGAAGCTGGCCCATCAATCGGCCGAATCAGGCGAGCCGCTCACGCTGGAGCGATTCCGCGAAATCTATGGCGGTCTCTTGCGGCTCTATTTCGGACCGGACTTCGCCATCGACGACGAACTGAGCCTGGAGTGTTTACGCATCCCGCACTTCTACCGGGCGTTTTACGTCTACAAATACGCCACGGGCATGTCGGCCGCGATCAGCCTCGCCGAGCGGGTCACGTCCGGCGGCCAATCGGAACTGGTGGACTACTTGAACTTCCTTGGCGGCGGCTGCTCCAAAGACCCTCTCGACCTGCTCCGCGACGCGGGCGTCGACATGGAACAGCCCGCCGCGGTGGACGCGGCCCTCAGGCAGTTTGGAGAAATGGTTGAAGAGCTCGATTCGCTGCTCTGAACAGGCTCGCTCGAACATGGACAAAGTTTCCTTGATGCGGAACGTGCTGGCGCTGGCGGCCCAATTCCTCAGCGGCGCCAGCTCGCGATGGATCGATTCGCAGCCGGACACCTGCCAGCGCGTCTACTTCGCCAACCACACCAGCCACCTGGACGCGATAGTCGTCTGGTCCGCGCTGCCGCAGAACGTCCGCGCCGTGACGCGGCCAGTGGCGGCCAAAGACTATTGGATCAAGGGCCGCATCCGCCACTATTTGGCCACGCGAGTCTTCAACGCCATGCTCATCGACCGCACGGAAATCAAGGTCCACCAAAGTCCGGTTGACGTGATGGTCCGCGAGATCGGGCAGCAGTATTCGCTGATCGTCTTCCCCGAAGGCGGACGCGGCGAGGGGCTGGAAATCGGCGAGTTCAAGAGCGGGCTATACTACCTCAGCAAGAAGCGGCCCGATTTGGAGCTGATCCCCGTTTACATCGACAACATGAACCGCATTCTGCCGCGCGGCAAGGTCCTGCCGGTGCCGATGCTGAGCTGCATCACCTTCGGGCCGCCGATGTGGCTGGAGTCGGGCGAACCGAAGAATCTTTTTCTCCAGCGTGCCCGCGCCGCGGTGCAGAAGTTGAAAGAACTCTAGAGCTAGGCGATGACTGAAGCGACGACTTTGGCACTTGTGGGCAGCGTGCTGGTCCTGTTGGCCGGGGCGACGGTGCTGGTCCGCGCGCTTCGCACCCGCAACGACAGCGGCCTGAATACGGCGATCATTGAAACGTTCCGCATGAGGGTCCATGCCTGGTGGATACTCTGCTCGATCCTCGCCGCCACCTTTTTTCTCGGTCCGGCAGCCACCGTCATCCTCGCCGGCTTCGCCGGCTTTTGGGCCTTGCGCGAGTTTATCACGTTAACGCCGACGCGACCTAGCGACCATCGCACGCTGTTCCTCGTCTTCTTCCTGATCACGCCGTTGCAGTTTGTGCTTGTAGGTCTGAAGAACTACGAGCTCTACAGCATCATGATTCCCGTCTATGCTTTCCTCCTTATTCCCGGGCTGATCGCGCTGGAGGGTGACTACAAGCGC
The DNA here is from genome assembly GCA_963780045.1 of uncultured Planctomycetia bacterium. Classification (GTDB taxonomy): domain Bacteria; phylum Planctomycetota; class Planctomycetia; order Pirellulales; family Thermoguttaceae; genus JANXQG01. The sequence goes on from CAVZZZ010000001.1 coordinate 3,005,333, forward strand.
TTTCTCGAGCGGATCGCCAAGATCGAGGCCGGTCTTTTGATCTGCGTCTATTGCTTGAGCTACGCCCCCGCCCTGATGACTTTGAAACTGCCGGACGGGCTGCGGCCCGGCGCGAATGCGCGGCTGCTGTTCTTCTTCGTGCTCGTCGTGCAGTTCAGCGACGCCTTGCAGTACGCCTCGGCGCAGATTCCCAGCCGCCACGTGATCGTGCCCTCGATCCATCCGACGAAGACCTGGGAGGGCCTGCTGGGCGGCTCGGCAAGCGTGACCTTGATCGGCGGCGTGCTCTGGTGGGCGACGCCGTTTCAATGGTGGATGGCGGCGGGGATGTCGCTGGTTATTTCGCTGATGGGCTTTCTCGGCAGCCTCACGCTTTCCGCCATCAAGCGCGATCGCGGCGTCCGCGACTACGGCACGCTCGTCGAAGGCCACGGCGGCCTTTTGGACCGCATCGACTCCCTCTGCTTCGCCGCCCCGGTGTTTTTTCATTTCACAAGGTACTGGCTGATTACGCAGGGCGTGGGACAATAGGAAAGCCTGCCAGCCTAAACCAATCGACCTCGCAGTCAAACGCAGTCATGCCGAAATCGGCCTTGGCCAACAGCGGTGCGGAGCAGTGCGCGGCAAGTTCGGCGCGGTTCGTGGATACGCTCGCGTCATCGGCCGCCGGCGGCGCGGGATGATTGAGCACGACGCCGGCGACGGGCAATCCGCCGCGGTAGTGCGATGCCGTAAACAGCGTCAGTAGCGTGGCGTTTATGGTTCCGAGAATATTGCGCGACACGACGACCAGCGGATAGCCGAAATCGCATGCCAAATCGGCTACGCACTCCTGGTCGCTAATCGGCGACAGCAGCCCGCCGGCCCCTTCGACCAGCACGATGTCGCTACCCTCGTTCCAGTAGTCCAGTCCCGTGCGTAGCAAGGCGGCATCTACGGCTTTTCCTGCCGCCCGCGCTGCCAAGTGCGGGGCCAATGGTGCAAGGAATCGCTGGGGACAGACGTGTTCCAAATCGCCCGGCCGGCCGGCGGCTTCCCAAAGCGCGGCGGCGTCGTCCGATACGATCTGGCCTCCGGCGTCCCGTATGCATCCGCTTGCCGCCGGTTTGTAGACGCCGACCCGCCGGCCGGAGGCGGCCAGCGCCCTTGCGATCAGCGACGCGACGTAGGTCTTTCCCACGCCCGTATCGGTGCCAGTGATGAAGAGGCCGGGAGGATGCGGCATGTCGCAAGGGAGATCATGTAGGCCGGAACAAGCGCAGCGAAGTTTCGGCAGCACTATTGCCGGAACCGCGCTGCGCTTGTTCCGGCCTACTACTCATGTTGTGCCACCCTCTGTCATAACTCCAAAAACTCTTCTACGGCCTCGCGCATCAACTGGCGGTCGGGATCGAGCGTGGTCCAAAGCTTGAAATCGACGGCGATCTGCTCGACCAGCGCCGTGAGGCCGTCGATCGTACGGCAATTCCGCGCGGCCGCCTCGCGCAGCAGCCAGGCGTCAGCCGGATTGACGGCCAGGTCGGCGACGATCAGCTCCGCTCGCAAGCTCGCGGCGTCCAACGAAGGTTGCGGATTCGCATGGTTGGCATGATTGACCGCTTGGGCGCCGCCCGCACGACGATCTCGATCTCTTGCGACACCCGAAAGCCGTCTTCCCACGTCAGCGGCGAGACCGCGCTTTGGCACTTGTTGTCCAGCAGTTCGGCGGCGGTGCCGGCCTTTTCCGCCGAGGTGTCGGCAATGCGTACTTCAGCCGCCTTGGCCAAGGCCAACTCCGCGGCCACTGCCCGGCCGACATCGCCCGCACCCAGCACCAGGCAGCGCTTTCCCGCCGGGTCGGCGATGCTGCGGACGGCCTCCAATGCTCCGCGGCCTTCGGTGTTGTCTCCCAGCAGGCCGTTTTCGACGCCGCGGACGAAGTTCACGCTGCCCAGCAGGGAAGCAACGTGCGTAGCGTCATCCAGCAGAGGCAGGACCGCGCGGCGGTGCGGATTGGCGATTGTGCCACCACGAAAGCCCATCGCTCTCATCCCCCGCACGGCGTCAGCCAGACCTTCGGGGGCGACCTCGAAGCTCAAGAATCGCCAGTCGAGGCCCATGTGCGCGAAGGCCTTTTCGACCGCGTATTGCGTCGGATTGCCTCCGACCGGCGAGGCCAGCAGCGCAAGAATCGGTTGTACTGCGGGACTGGTCACGCGAGGGCAGGCTCCGAAAGACCGACTGGTACACCCATAATTTTTTCTATTGAAGCGAAAACCGCCGCGGATTGCAACCGCTGGGCCTGGTATGGATGAGGCCCGGTGAATTCCCTCGCAAAAACTCAACATCAATGCCGGCGACGCGGCGAGCATCATGGCCGGTGGCTACCGCATCAACTTGACCAACATTTGGAGGCACTTCCGGAATACCGACATAAGCCACAACGCTTAGAAGGCAATCGTCAGGAAATGCGAGCCCCTTTGGAAAATGACGCATAGCGCCTTTGCTGGCGCCGAACAAAGTCAAAAACAGGCGACTTTCGCCATCTTTGGAAACGAGAAGAAAAAAAATCGGCCGAAAAGGCGGGAATACGCACCAATCGGCGGTGCCACGCACGGGAGACCGCTCGTGCCGGCACTGGCCTTGCGAATAACGCGCCCGTTTTGGTAAGCTCCCGCCCCACGGCCGAGTGCGCTGCGCGGGTGCCCGCCCGCGCTGCGCTCGCCTGTACTTGAGGGCGCAGAGATGGAAGCTGGTACGACGTTTCGCCTGCGAAAAGGCGCACTTGCCGCATTATTGCTGGTTCCTGCGCTGCTGGCGATAGTGCTTCCCTTGCGGGGCAAGACAGGCATGCTCCAGATCTACATGACGGCCGCCGAGCGGATCGTCAGGGGAGAAGAGATTTACCGGCCCAATGACTACGGGGCCTTCACATACCCGCCTTTTTTCGCCCTTCCGGCCGTGCCATTGGTCCCGCTTGCGCCGATGGCGCGTGCGGGCGTGTGGTGGTTCGTCAACCTATGTCTTTTCGAGCTGATTGTACTGGTCCTGGCAAGAATGGTCTGGCCGACCGTGGCCAGTCCGGAGGTCAGAGGTCAGAGGTCGGAGGTGGGCCGATCTCCGACCTCTGACCTCCGACCTCCGCTTTGGCTCCTGCCGCTGGCCATTGCCGCGCTCTCCGGGCGGTTCCTGGTGTCGCCGCTGGAGTACCAATCGCACGACTTGATCGTCTTCGCGCTGGTCATGCTCGCGGCCGAAGCGATGCAGCACCGGCGCGACGCTTGGGCGGGAGCGTGGGCCGGGTTGGCGGCGGCCAGCAAGGCGACGCCGCTTTTGTTCTTGCCGATGTTTTGCTGGCAGCAGCGGCCGCGCGCGGCGGCTGCCATGTTGCTGACGACGGCCTTGGCCACCCTGCTGGCCGACCTGTTGTTTCCGACCCCCGACGGGCGTCCGTGGGCGGTCCACTGGTACGACAAATTCATCTCCAAGGTGCATGCCAACGCGCCCGCGCAAGCCGCGGGCGTATGGTCGAGTTGGAACTGGCTCAATCAAGGACTCTCCGCAACCGTCTATCGCTTGACGACGCCCGTGGAGTCTGGTCGCGAAACGATCAACGTCTGCTTACTGCCGTTGCATGATTCGACACGGCAGCGGTTGACGCTCGGCTTGGAGCTGCTCATAGCCGGCTGGCTCGCCTGGTGTACACGGCCGCGCAGAAACAGGGAGCAGGGAGCAAGGCTGTCCGGCTCCGTGCTTCCCGCTCCGTGCTCTCCGCCGCTTCAGCCGGGCCTTCGGGCGCTGACGGAGGCGGGAATGCTGATCTGCGCGATGCTGCTGTTGTCGCCCGTAAGCAGCTCGCAGCACTTCGGCGCGCTGCTTGCGCCGATCGCGGCGTGCGCCACGTATTTCCTGTACGTCCGCCGCGACCGATCTGTCGCGGCGGTGCTCGTGCTAGTATTCCTTATCGGCAGCCTCGCCGCACGCGATATCCTGGGCCGCTACGCCTGCTGGCCGCAGGCAGTCGGCTGCAAGACGTGGATCGCGGTGGCTTTGTTCCTCGCGTGCGGGCATATTCTGAGGCAGTCGGAAATTGAAAATGAAAATTGAAACTTTCAAGTTTTCATTTTCGCGGCACCTGCGCAGCGTGTCGTTGCAATTCCAATTCGGCCAACTGGCGGGGCTGGCCGCGTTAATCGCTTTCGGACTTTTCGTGCCACTGCTGGCGGCGCCGCGCATCCCCTTGGTCGATCCCGACGAAGGTCTCCACGCCTCGATTGCCCAAGAGATGGTCGAAAGCGGCGATTGGATCGTGCCGCGGCAGTTGCAGCAGCCGTTCGTCGATAAGCCGATTCTTTACTTTTGGGCGATCGCGGGATCGCTGGCGCTGTTTGGCGATTCGGAAGCCGCCGTCCGCCTACCCGGATTGCTTTTCGGCGCCCTGGGAACGGTGAGCACGACGGCGCTCGCCTGGCGGATGTTGGGCCGCCGCACGGGCCTGCTCGCCGGGCTCTTCTACGCCTCAATGGTTTTGCCGCTGGCGCTGGTGCAAATCCCGACACACGACGTGGCCCTCGTGCCGTTGGTCAACCTGGCGTTGCTATGCCTTTGGGAGTCCGATCGTGCAGAAGGGCAGGGAGCACGGAGCACGGAGCGGCGAGCAAGTAGGACCGCTGTCGGGCTCCCCGCCGCCTGCTCCCTGCTCCCTGCTCCCTGCTCCTTGCTTGCCAGTCGTTGGCTATGGACCGCATTGGCAGGAATCGCGCTGGGCCTGTCGGTCCTGACCAAGGGGCTGGCGGGCATTGCTATCGTAGGCATTGCGTACGGCGGATGTTTGGCTGCAATGCGACGCCTGCGTGCGGTCGAATTCCGTCGGGCTGCGGTCATTTTGACCATGGCGATGACGATTGGTTTGAGTTGGTACGTCGTTGTGGAACGTGTGCAACCGGGCTTCCTGCGCTACTACTTTTTCGAGCGGCATCTGCTCGGCTTTTTCACGAGCTCGCAGCCGCATGGAAGCGCTCCCTGGTGGTACTACTTCCCGTTTCTTTTGGTTGGCGGCCTTCCCTGGATCGCTTTTCTGCCGGTTTTACTGCGCGACGTGCTGGAGGGGCGTCGCGGGAAAAGGGACAGAACGGGCTCAAAGAAACGCCGGCTTGCCCGCTCGCAGAGACGCGATCGCTCATCTTCTCTCGAACTCTCGTCCCGCGACGCCTACGGCCGCCGCCCGCTGTTGCTGCTTGGCTGTTGGTTCGTTGCCGACACGCTCTTTCTCACCGCATCCCATTCCAAGCTGCCGACCTATATCTGGCCCGTCTTTCCTCCCGTCGCGATTTTGGCGGCGATTGCGTGGGCCCGCAGGATCGACGGCCTGATGGGCGATGCTGCCCGGCGGTGGATGGACACCGCCGTCTGGTCTACCTGCCTGATTGGGCTCATCGGCTTGCCCGCCGCATTCGCCGTCGCGCAGACGGCCCTGCCAATTCACTTCTCGATGCCGGCATGGACCGCGGCCGCCGCTGCCGGGTTGACGTCTCTATTGCCGTTATGGGCCTGGTTGCGCGACCGGCCGCGGCTTACGCTGGGCCTCTCGGCCGTCGCCGTCTGTGGACAGATGGCGATACTTCTGTGGCTGGCCTTGCCGCAGGCGGCCGAAACGCTTTCCGCGCGCGACTTGGCGACGCATTATAATCGTGCCGGAGTTTTGCCCACGCGGATCGTAGCCACCGACGGGCGAATCGGCTCGATAGTCTTTTATCTCGATCCAGACCTCCGCCGGCGGCTGCGGTCGGAGCAGGTCGCCAGCCGCGGCACGGACGGCCGACTGCTTCATTTTCCCTCGCCGACCCGCTGCGCGGGTGCCCCGGCCCCGGAGCATGCCCTCGCCAGCCGGCCGATTCCGAATCGTTTCGACTGGACCGACGGCGGCACGATACGGTAAGACGCTCCGCTATACCGCGTCAGTCTGCTCCGCTATAATCAGTGCCATGAAAACGATGAAGGCGCTGGTCAAAAGCAAACGCGAAGAGGGACTTTGGCTTGAGGACGTGCCGGTACCGGAGCCGGGCATCAACGACGTGCTGATCGAAGTGCTCCGCACCGGCATCTGCGGCACCGACGTCCATATTTATAATTGGGACGCTTCGGCGCAGAAAACGATCCCCGTGCCGATGCCCGTCGGACACGAGTTCGTCGGCCGCATCGTGGAAGTCGGCAACAACGTTAAAGACTTTCACGCCGGCGACATCGTCAGCGGCGAGGGGCACGTGGTCTGCGGGCGGTGCCGCAATTGCCTCGCCGGGCGGCGGCACCTGTGCAAGGATACGCAAGGCGTCGGAGTCAACCGGCCAGGCGCGTTTGCCGATTACCTCGTGCTGCCGATGACCAACGTCTGGCTGCACGATCCGTCGATCCCTCGCGACCTGCAGGCCATTTTCGACCCCTTCGGCAACGCGGTGCATACGGCCCTGCAATTTCCCATACTGGGCGAGGATGTGCTTGTCACCGGGGCCGGCCCGATCGGCATCATGGCGGCTGCCGTCGCCCGGCACGCCGGCGCCCGCTACGTGGTCGTTACCGACGTCAATCCGTATCGCCTCGCCCTTGCCCAGCGGTTGGGCGCCACGCTCACCGTCGACGTCACGAAGAACAGCATCGCCTGGGCACAGGAACAGTTGGGCATGAAGGAAGGTTTCGACGTGGGACTGGAAATGTCGGGCAGTCCGCAAGCCTTCTGCGACATGCTCCACAACATGTGCCACGGCGGAAAAATCGCCATGCTCGGCATCCCCAACAAAGAGCTGTCGATCGACTGGCCCACGGTGATCTTCAACATGCTCACCATCAAGGGCATCTACGGCCGCGAGATGTACGAAACGTGGTACAAAATGACCGTCATGCTGCAGTCGGGCCTGAACCTCAGTCCCATCGTCACGCATCGCTTCCACTATACTGACTTCCAAAAGGGTTTTGATGCCATGCGAAGCGGGCATTCCGGCAAGGTGGTGCTCACCTGGAAGGAAGGTTAAAACGTAGGCGTGTCGAGCCTCGGCGAATAATGGAGCGAGACGACGGCTACGGTTCGGATGTGCTCGACGCTTTGCGGCAATTCCTGGCCGCCGACCGCGAATTCGGCGCGGTCCGCGAAATCCGCCGGCAGCCGTCGGCCTATCGTTCCAGCTTCGCCTTGGAGGAAATCGCGTTCTTGCTTGCCGACGGACGCAGCCTGCAGGTGATGTTCAAGGACCTTGGCTGGCATTCTCTGACTCCCGCCGGGCAGCAGGCGAAGCCGGCGCTGCTCTACGATCCGGCCCGCGAAATCGAAGTCTACGGCCGCGTGCTGCCGGTCGGTTTGCTGGGCACACCGCGCCCGTACGGCGCGGTTGCCGATCCGCGCGCGGGCGTTACTGGCTCTTCATGGAGAAGGCGCCGGGCGCCGAACTATATCAATTTGGCGACTTGGATGCTTGGCGCCATGCGGCACGCTGGCTGGCGGCGATGCATGACAACGACGGCGTCCTACGCTCCGCCGAAGCACCAGAAGTTGCGCCGCGGCTGGTATGCTACGACGCTGCATTCTTCCGCTACTGGATCAGCCGCGCGGTCGAGTTCACGACGCAGCGCCGCGGCGCGGAGGACGCCGCGCCGCTAGTGAAAATCGGCCGGCGCTACGAGCTGGTGATCGAGTCGCTCGCGGCCTTGCCAAAGAGCTTCGTGCATGGCGAATTCTATGCCTCGAATGTGCTCGTCGATTTGGAAGAAAAGCCCGCGCGGGTCTCCGCGGTTGATTGGGAGTTGGCCGGCATCGGTCCCGGCGCGATCGACCTGGCAGCGCTGGTGGTCGGCAAATGGACCGACGCCGAGAGAGCGTCATTGATCGCGGCCTATCGCGAAGGTCTGTCCGAAGACCACCCTTTGCGGCACGACGTCGCCGCGCTCGATAGGGCGGTCGATTTCGCCCGGCTGCACCTGGCGGTTCAGTGGCTCGGCTGGTCGCCCGACTGGACACCGCCGGCCGCGCATGCCCAAGATTGGCTCCGCGAAGCGGTGGAGATGGCCGGCAAGTTGGGCTTGATTTAAGAGCCACAGGACCTAGGCCGGAACAAGCGGCCGGAACGAGCGCAGCGCGGTTCCGGCGGAGTCATGGCACAGGTGCGAACCATTGCCGGAACCGCGCTTCGCTTGTTCCGGCCTACGTTATTCAATGGCTCGCCGTTGTTATACTCATGGGTGCATCACGCCTTTTTCCTGAGACAAACGCGGTTTCGCCCCGATTGACCTTCCTCTGGTGGATGGTTTTTCAGACAATGCCGGTCGGGCGCGGAGTGAAATCGGCCGCGGTTTTTCGAATCAGGATGACCCGAGATGGCGACAACGCTCGTGGATGATCGGACAAGCCCTGCATTGGATTCGACGGCCCATCGGAGCGGGGCATCGCAGCCGGCAAGCGGCGCCCATCTGGCGCTTGGCCTGCTGCTGGCGATGAACGTCTTCAACTACATCGATCGCCAGGTGCTGGCGGCAGTCGAGCCGGAAATTCGCGTCGCGATGTTCGGCTCCAGTGACGAGAACGATCCCGCGGTCATGTTCAAGTCCGGCCTCTTGGCCTCGGCCTTCCTCGTTTCTTATATGCTGACGGCGCCGCTGTTTAGCGCGCTGGAGCGAAAGTATTCGCGCTGGAAGCTGATTGCCGTGGGGATCTTCGTGTGGAGCCTGGCTACCGGCGCGGGCGGCCTGGCGCCAGGGTCGGCCGCCGGCTACGTCCTCTTGCTCCTCTCGCGCTGCTTTGTCGGCGTCGGCGAAGGCGCGTATGGGCCGCTCGCACCGGCCATTCTTTCGGACTGCTTCCCTGTTTCCAAGCGAGGCAAAATCCTCTCGCTCTTTTACGTCGCCATGCCCGTCGGCGGCGCTTTGGGTTACGCGCTAGGCGGCCTGGTGGCCAAGTGGGACCCCGCGCACGAAAGCTGGCGCTGGGCCTTTTATATCGTCGTCGCGCCAGGCATCATCCTCGCCATCCTCTCTCTGCTGATGCGCGATCCACCGAAATCCGCCGGCGACGCCGCGGCGCAAAGAAACTCACCTTGCACGACTGCCGGTTGCTTGCCGCGACGCCGTCGTTCGTGCTCAACACGCTGGGCATGACGGCAATGGCCTTCTCGATGGGGGCGCTTGCCTTCTGGATGCCCGCGTATCTCATGCGCAAGCCCGAAGCCGCGTTGTTCGGCATCGAGCCGCGGACGGTCTTTGGCGCCTTCACGGCCCTGGCCGGCTTAGGCGGCACTTTGTTGGGCGGTGCGCTGGGCGACTGGCTGCGTCCGCGGCTGAGCGGCTCCTATTTCTACGTCTCTGCCTGGGGACTGATCGCGAGCGGCGTCTGCGTCGTGGCGTTCTTGTTTGTGCCGTTTCCCTGGGCGTGGTGGATGATCTTCGCCGCCGTTTTCTTCATTTTCATCAACACCGGCCCGACGAACGCGATCCTTGCGAACGTCGTTCATCCCGTGTTGCGGCCCGCCGGCTTCGCCTTGAACATTCTGGTGATCCACGCCCTGGGCGACGTGATTTCGCCGCCAATCATCGGCGCGATCTCCGGCCGCTGGGGACAGCACGCCGGGTTCGAAGTCGTGGCCGTGTTTCTCGTCCTCGGCGGCCTGCTATGGCTATGGGGCGGGCGGTATTTACAGCGGGATACGGAGATGGCGGCGCGGCGAATATAGTTCGAGACGGATCGAGAATTAGGCGCTATCCTGCGGCCGCTCCACCGGCGCAAACAATTCCGCCAAACGCACCTCGAAGCCCGGAAGCACCGTTCCGCCGGAAAGCGTGCCGTGCTCGTCCACATCGACAAACTGTTCTTCGCCCGTGTAGGCGCGCGCGGTTCTTGGACGCGGGTCGATATACCAAACCAGCCGCACGCCAGCCGTGAAGTAATCGTGCAGTTTCCGCCTCATCTCGGCCCGCGTATTGCCCTTGGAAAGCACTTCAATGACGAAGTCGGGCACGATCGCGGGAACTGCTTCGGCAACCAGATCGCGCGGGAGCCGGTCCCAGCAGACCACGCACACGTCGGCCGCGCGGACCTGAGTGGGAAGTAGTTCCACAAAGCCGGCTTCACCGGCAATGACACCAATCGGGTTTTCCTTAAGATAGTCCGTAATAAGGGCGATAAGCCTCGCCGCGATAATCAATTCGTAGAAACCCACAGCCTTCTCCACCAAAACGCCATCGATCAATTCGCAAGTACGCTTCGTATGCGCGTGGATCGCTTCCACGTCATCCTTGGTCGCAGTGCCTGGCGGCGGCCACGCGCGGATTCGGTTCAAGGGGACTCCGCCAAGATGCTCCTGCAAATCGGCAAGCGTCCAATCTGGTGGAAAAGGCGCAACTAGCGGGAGCGGAACCGCCAATGTCGCAACGGATTCATGCACAATCGCGTCGGTTGCCATGTTGGCCCCTCATAGAAATTACTTGCTCTCAAACGGCTCCAGAATCTTGATCAGCTCCAAGTTGCCCGGCGGGAGCTTAATATGCTCGCCGGCGCCGAGGGCCAAGGCCATCGGCAGGCGCGTGGCCCATTGCCGCACGAGCGTGGCCATCAGGCCGAAGCGGCTGAAATCCTCTTCGCCGTTGCCCTGGCCCTTCGTGGCCCCCTCGTCGCCTTCGATAGCGGCGCGGCTGGGGCCGGGGTTCATCAGGTAGTCATTGAGAATGATGCGGACGTACTTCCAACGCGCGCGCCGCCGTGCGGCCTCGTCGCGGGTTTTCAGCCCGACCACCGGCTGCACCTGCGCGACCAATTGACCGAAAACTTTGTCGGTCAAGAGATAGTCGCGGAGATAGCGGGTGAACATGTTCAGGTCGTTGGGATCGAGCCACGGCTCGCCGTCGCGATGGTCGTTGCAGAAGCTCTCCCAGCGCTTGGGCACGGCCACGGTCGCCCATTCGTGCAAGTAGCTCTTCAGCTCCCGCGGCAGCGGATCGCCGTGGCGGCGGCTGGCGTTCTCGGCGCAGTCGGCGATCGCCAGCTCCTCGCCCTCGGACATGCAGAGCGACTCCTCCAGGGCGTGGACGCGATGGTAAATCCGTTCTTCGTCGTCCAGCAGCCAGTCGATCACTTTTTTGGCGGCCAGCACGCGGCGCTCGCGATCGATGTTCGTGTCCGGATCGACAACCCAATCCCGCGACAACTGCAATAGCCGGTTCTGGACCTCGGTGATCTCCTTGAGCAACTGGTCCTGCTTGGCGTCGGCGCTGGTGACGGCGCGAATGCCGCCGGAAATGAGCGACTGCCCGCCGTCGCCGTCCTTCATCGCCGTGTCCCATCGCAGCGCCGGGTCGCGGACGTAGGTCTTGACCAGCTCCGATTCCAAAAACGCTTTGCGGGCACGCACCCACTTCTCAGGATTATCCGACCGGCGCTGCTCCTCGTTGGTGTCCCAGGTGCCCGGATAGCGGATCGGATAGACGTTGTTGAACGGTTTTCCTTTCCCGCCGAAATCGGTTAGCACGTTGCCGAGCGTATCGAGGATCGAGTTCAGCCGCGTGTCGTAGAGGATTTTCTCGGCGAAAATTTCGCGGTTGCGAAACTCCTCGTCCAACCCGGACATGCCGATGAACAAGGCGGGGATGTCGTCCTGCACGCGGAGCGGCCAGACTTTCTCGCCATAGCGGGCCTTGCCCCATTTCTCGACGTGGTACTTCATCTGGGCCTTGACTTCCAAGTTGCCGCCGCGGAGCAGCAGGAAGAGCGTCTGGATCTGCAATTCGTCGACGAAGCGCTCGAAAAGGTACGACACCTTGCCGCGCTTGACGATCTCCATCTGCTCTTCCAGCGAGTCGGCGCTGGTCCGTTTGCCCTGCTCAATGCCAGTGCGGACGGCCCTCATGCCGGGCACGTCGAGAAAATCCATCTGCTCGATCACCCGCCGCCAGTCCTCGCTGAGGCGGTGCGGCAAAACGGGCATGACCAGTTCCAACATGCCCGCCTGGATCGTCTCCAACTCCTCCGTACCCATGCCCGTATTCGGGCGGTAATCCAGGACGAAGTACTTGTCCTTGGGAGTGAGGTAAATATCGGTCCAGGCAACGTGTTTCCATAGCTTGGAATTGGGCCGCTCGTAGGCTTTCGAGCGCTGGCTGTCCAGCAGGAAGCGGACGCCGGCCCAGTGGCAGAAGATGGCCGGATCGTAGTTGCCCAGCGTGATCCGCTTGAGGAAGGCGGCGACCTTGTTGAATTGCGAGGTCAGCGAAGGCCAACTGTCCCAAAACAATGCGGCCGCGGCGGCCACGTAGCCGTCTTCGGTGAGCGGGTAGCGGCTCAATAGGCCGTTGATCACGGCCTCGGTTGCCTGGAAGCCGCGGCGATCGACGGCACGCATGTACGAGAAGGCGTCCAGAATATCCATCCGCCACTTGCGATCGACCTGCTGGTCGGGATACTTTGCGCCAAGTCCTCGAAGAGCGTTTCCAGCTCGGCCTGCTGCCAGGTCGTCGCCGGCGTTTTGCACTCGGCATGGAAACCGCGGGCCAGCACGCGTAGCCACTCGGCGCGGGTCAACGCGCGGACCATCACCGGATACTGCGGCGAGACGCCCGCACCGATGCGGTCCTTGGTGGTGAAGCGGGTCACCAGGGCCGTGGCTTCCTGCGAGCCGCACTGCGGATTGAGGTCGTTGTCGAAAGAGAGATTCTTGTAGTAGGCCGGCTCGCCGAGCGTTTCGTCTCCGCCGATGGGGCAGTAGTTCTCGCTCTGCGGGCGGAGCACCTGGCCCATGAAAAGGCTCTTGCCCACCTGCGAGGCCCCATAGGCCGCCGCCGCGACGGGCACCTTGGACGACGTATACAGGCTGCTCGCCAGGCGGCGGAGCTGCAGGACCTCGAATTCGTCGCTCTCGTTGACCGGCAGCAGCTCGCTCCGCCGCCGGGCCGCATTGAACTCCGAAAGCCAATCGCAAAGGTCGGTTGCCAGGTTCTCTACCTGCTCGGCGCGGCGGATAATATTGCGGTCGCGTTCGTCGGGAAAAGGCATGTTTCGTCAATTCTTGGGTTCGCGGGCAATCCTTTACTTTTATTGTAACGCGCAGTCGGAGTTTCCTGCTAGCGGAACGAGGTTTGTCTTCGGTGACTTTTCGCGCTGCTCGCATGCGAGGTATCGGATCGTTGTGGATCTGGTTCGTCCGGGTTTTGCACCTGGAGCTTGGGGAAGACCTTGACGCCGCACGGCACTTCAGGGTATACTAATTAGTCCACCTCACGGCAGAGCCAAGTCATGTCTAGCACGACCGTCAAGATCGACACCGAAAGCTATGCAAAACTCAAGTCGACGGCCGAAGAAGCGGGCAAGCCGATGACCGAGATCCTGGCGAAGGCGATTGATGCCTACTCCCGGCGGATGTTCTTGGAAGGGCTGAACGCCGAATTCGCCGCGCTTCGGGCCGACCCGAAAATGTGGAGCGCGGAGTTGGCTGAGCGAAGTGCTTGGGATGCTACGTTAGCAGACGATCTGCATGGAGACTGACCGTGGCAAAACCGCTCCGTGGCGAAATCTGGATGACGGATTTGGACCCCACAAGAGGCCACGAGCAGGCGGGAACGCGACCGGGTTTAGTTATCTCGTCCGACGCCTTCAATGCCGGCCCCGCTGGTTTGGTCATTGTTCTGCCCTTGACCAGCCAAGAGAAGGGCATTCGCTCTCATGTTCCGGTTTCGCCGCCCGAGGGCGGATTGCGCAAACGGAGTTTCATAAAGTGCGAGGACATTCGGTCCGTCAGCGTTGAGCGTCTGAGCAGACGGCTGGGCAGGGTTTCGCCGGAGACGATGGGCGGTGTTGCATTTCGACTGCGAGTCCTTATCGAGCTATGAGGGCGTGGCCCTAGCCGGCTTTCAGCAGTCGCTTCCGTTCGGTCGATCGTCGCAAACTAGCGAGTGCCGGATTGCTGCGATCGGAGTAAAATGAGATTCAGTGGACGGGCGGGATCGGACAGGTATCCTCCGGTTCAATTCCTTGGTCAAGTCGATACTTCAATAGCAATTCTTCAAGGTTGTCGTCCCATTGGAAGTCAACGATGTCGTCCAGCTTTTTCCCACCGAACTTGGCGTGGATTTGGCGCAGTTGCACTTGGCGCATTTCATCGTCCTCCGCGGGCTGGCCGTCGGGGAATAACGAACAGGTCTCCAGAAGCGTCCGATGCGTCCGCATTGCACCAATCGCCTTCAATGCGTCGAGAGTTTCTACGGCATACTCTCCTCGATTCCAGAAGAACTGATCAATGCCGCCGTTTTCGACCTCTTGCATCATCCAGAATATCAGCCAATGATACTGATCAGGGTGCCGCAAACTTGCGGAATTGATCCCCCGAGCAAACGCGGAGCAACTTCAATAAGACCCGAAATACCCTGGCGTGCGCTGAGTCGCCTTTATCCATGCCACAGATCTGGCCAATCGTCAAAAACTCTTTGGGCTCGTCCATGCCCGCCATTATAGCGCAGCGCAGGGCCGCCAAGCCAGTTCAACGTCCAGTGGAAATGAATCTCAGCGCGTTGGAAGTCGTCGCGAAACCCGGCCGCAGCGAGCCAGCGCCTGCTGATGGATAGCTCGCGTCTCGCTCGGCGTCAATATTCGGTTTGGAACGTGCTTTCGTTATTCGCCCGTGGAGAGAACCTTCCTTGCGACTGTCTGTGCCGTCCGCCGCACAGCCAGGTCGATCACGAACACGACCAGTGCCGTGCCCAACAACCATGGCCAAAGAAGGACCGTCCGCACACCCGGCTTCTCGGCGGCTTCCACGTTGCCGTCGAGCTTGAGGATCGTCTCAGGCATGGAAAGCACGGCCGCCGCGCCGCGGACCGTTTCCAGCAGCTTGCCGCCGCGGCGGATTTCGGCGTTGAACCAGTAGACGCCGGTGCCGGCGGATTGGAATGCGGAGTAGCGGCCGGGCGCGATTTGGGTCATGGGGAGCGTATCAGAGTGCCCACTGCCCTCACCCCTGCCCTCTCCCTGAGGGAGAGGGGGACCGGATTCCACCGTCACTTTCACGTCCGCGTCGTTAATGAAACGCCCATCGCCGTCCCCCGCATCGAGCGTGACGTACAGTCGCCCGTCGGCCGCGTCGGCGGTTAGACGCGAAAGCTGCGCGGGGGCATGGCGGACTGTTGCCCATACAAGCTGCGACCAGAAGCGGCCGAAGCCGGGCCAGGTTAGCCAGGGGCCCGCCCAGCGGTTCTGAATGTCGGAGGTGAAGGCAGCCGTCGTTCCGCGGCCATAATGCCGCATTGCGAGGACCGGCTCGCCGCTCTTCGCGGCCAATACGACATCCGCGCCCGGCCGCGGAATCGTCTCCACGTAGCCCAGCAGCGTCGGGGCCTTCGCCATGTCCAGCCCGCGAAGGACCTCGCCGCCGTGAACGACCTGCGGGAAAAACGGCTCCTCGGTGATGCCGATCTTCTCGGCCGCGCCGGTCTCGGCGGCGAAGATTTGCGGTATCGCCTTGCCGTTGTCGCAGAAATAGGCCCGGCCCTTGGCCAGGTCGGCCAGCTCTTGCATGAAAGGCCGGACCGGCTCGCTGCCCACTCCGACGGTCGACATCGTGATGCCCATGGCGGCCATTTTCCGCGCCAAGCTGTCGAAATCGCCGGGACCGCCGATGCCGTCGGTGGAGACGATGATGTGCTTAACGTCGGCGAACGATTCGCGGAGGGCCAGGTACGCCTTTTCCAGCGGCGGGTACATGTTGGTCTCGCCCTCGGCTTGGATGGTGTCGATCTTGGCGATGATTTTCGCCTTGTCGGTGACGGGCCCCAGCGGCCAAATCCAGCGGCTTTCGTCCTCGAAGACCAGCACGCCCACCTCGTCGCGCGGTCCCAACATGCCGACCGCGCGGCGGAGGGCCTCTTTCGCCAGGTCGATGTTCCGCTCCTTCGCGCCCTTGGAAACCGGATCGTTCATCGAGCCGGAGATGTCCAGCACCAGGACCATCGCCAGCGTCGGCTTTGGTTTCGTTGTATGTGATTCGGAGATCACCGGCAGCATTTCGTCCAGCGGCGCATGGCGATACCCGCCGACGGTGAACGCGTGGTCTCCGCCGACGGCGATTAGCCCGCCGCCCGCGCGGACGTAGCTTTGCAAAGCGGCCATCTGTGCCTTGGAAATGGCTTCGGCAGGCAGGTTGGAAAGGATGACCAAGTCGCATTGGCCGATCGCTTCCGCACTGGGCAATTCCCGCTGCACCTCGAGCGCGACGTTCTCCTTGGCCAGGGCTTTCTTGAGCGGCTCGGCTAGCGCCGTCTGGCTCTCCACCAGCAGCACCAGCGGCGGCGGATCGACGTAGATCGGGCAGACGGCAGTTGCGACTTCCTCGACTAGGGTGGAATATGCGTCGTCGCCGGAGATCTTGGCTGTATACACGGGCCGCGACGGCTTGCCCGACGTTACCGTAATAATCTTGTGATTCTCGCCCGCGGCGAGCTGCAAGTTTTCCTTCAGCAACGATTGATTGTCGCGAAGCAACTGCATGGTAACCGCGCCAGCGCTACGGGAACGCACCAGCAGGTCCAACGCGAACGGCTCGCCAGCGCGAGCATGGACGGGACCGGCCAACTCGGCCACCGCCGGCCCGTATCCGACGCGATGTGCGAATGGGCCATAGGCGGCCTTCTCATTGGTCAGTCCGCTTGCGGCTGGCCCGGCAAGTCCGGCCGCCAGCACCGCGAGCAATACTGTTCGCAGAAGAACTGCGATCACACGGCGGCGCACCGAAAGCCGCACGAGCGATCGCCGCCAGAGGACGATCCACAGTGGCAGCGCGGCCAGCGTCGCCAACCATAGCGGCCGGGCGAATTCGATTTGCCAGGAAAGCAGTGTCATGTCAACTCGTCCATCGCCGCAGGTACAAACACCATTCCAGAACCAGGAGCAAGGCCGCGGTTGCGGCAAACGGAATCCACATTGGCAGTCGGGGCGGCGCATAACGCGCTGTCGATGCATCGCTGCCGACATCGCTCGGCACGCGAACATCAACGCCATTTGGCTCACCATAAACCGGACCGAGAAACTGTGCGTAGGGAGGCAACAGAATCATGGGTTCTTTTGGGTGCGACCGCGCGAGCATAACGCTGCGATACAGTCTTGCTATTCCACCTTCACTATCGCCTGGAGCAATCGGCGCAACGAATTGCGGAATCGCCGGACGCGCGACGGAATCCGATGTTGATTGCGGCGTCACCGGCGCGGACACTTCCAACTCCGCTACGTCGTCAAAAGGATAGGCGTCGCCGGGCGTGAGTCTGGCCATCAGGCGGGCAGCGCCCGGTACCGTAAGCTTATCGAACAAATGCTGCCAGCGGCCGTCCTTGTCAATCGAAAACGCGAGCGATTGGCCCGGTTTGCCGTCAACCGTCAGCTCCAGCCTGCCTTGTGTCGCCTGATCGCCGTGGTTCTGCACTTCGGCAAACACTTCGCACTGCGCCGGGTCGATTCTGCTCCGCCGCGCGGTGAAGCAAGTGATTGCGCGGTTGCCGGCGGCCGTGCCGATGCGGAGAATCTCGACTCCACTCTTCTGTGCCTCTCGCGAAGCCTCTTTCGCACATCCGTCGGTGATTAGGACGACCCGCCGCGATCGTAGTCCCGGCTTTCGCCGGTCTTTTTCTGACGTCTCGATCGCATCGGCGACTTTCACTGCCCATTCAATGGCCGTCGGCTCCGCCAGTGCTTGGGCAGCCTCAACCGCGGCGTTGAGCGACGACTTATCCGAAGTCATCGGCTGCACCTCCACGGGATTCGGGCTTGTCGTAACGACGGCCATCTCGTCGCACCAGCGAAGACTATCGATCATCCGCCGGGACGCTTCCTTGGCGGCGTCGAAGCGCGTCGGCTGCACGTCGGTCGCCCGCATCGTGGCCGAGTTGTCCAGGATGAGCACGATCCGCTGCGGGGGCGGAATCTCAGGTCCGGCCGCGGCTACGGCGAGCAGAATTACCGTCAGCACGTGCAAGACCAGAGACATCGGAGTCCGCCATCGCTGCCAGCGCGCGCGCAACGGCTCCTCGGCAAGGGCCTTTTGCCAAAACAGACCCGTGCCGACGACTACCCGTGGCACCCGCAGCCGCAACCAATAGAGTAGTCCGACTGGAACCAGCAGGAGCAGCGACAGCAGCGCCAGGAGATGGGTGAAAGTCATGACGCGGCCTCGTGCAGGTTCGGGACTGCGGCACTTCCGGCGCCAACACCCGGCGATAAACCTCATCTTCCGGCGTGTCGCACGCCAACGAAATGTGGACGATGCCAGTTCGCCGGCAATAGTCGCGAACCGAGTCGTGAAACTCGGCGATCAATTGCCGGTACCGCCGCACGGTCCGCTCGGTAATCGTGGCGCGGATGCCAGTCTGCGACTCGACATCGATCAGTTCCACGTCGCCCAGCAGCGCGGGGTCGGCATCGGCCGGATCGGTAATCTGAACCAAACGCGGCTCGTAACCGTGGAATCGCAAGATATCGAACCCGCGCCGAAAACCGTCGTCATAGACGTCGCTGATAACGACCACGGGACCCGGCCGCTGCTGACGGCGGACAAAGGTCTCCGCGGCGCGAAATAGATCCGACTTGCCGCTGCGCAGCGCGAGCTTTTCCAGGAACCTCAGCAGCCGCAACACCCGCGATTCGTGCCGCAGCGGCGGCAAGCCGGCCACCAGCCCGTCCGCAAAGGCCGCAACAATCACCCGGTCCAGGCGCAACAAGCTCACGTAGCCAAGCGCCGCGGCCACCTGTCGGGCGAGTTGGAACTTGGCCGGCCGGCCCAGGCCCATGCTTGCGGAACAATCCAGCATAATATGTACGTCGCGATCCGCCTGGCCCTCGAAGAGCTTGACGTACAATTCGTCGCGGCGGGCGCAAAGCGTCCAATCGATAGCGTGAAAATCGTCGCCAGGCGAGTAGTCGCGATGGCAAGTGACCTCCGTCCCGCCGGCCGGCAGTCTCTTATTGCCCGTCGCAAGCAACGCGCTGCCGCCGAAGCGCTGGGCGTATAGCGACAGGCGTTCAAACCGCTTCAGGTGATCGGGGGAAAACAGGGACATAACTGGTAGGGTGGTCCGAGCGAAGCGAGTCCCGCCACGCAGGATAGAAGTTGCGGTGGGACTCGCTGCGCTCGGCCTACCCTACATCTTAACCCAAACCTTTGACGACGCTTTCAATCAAACTCTCCGGTCGGATGTTCTCAGCTTGGCCCTCGAAATTCAGCAGCAAGCGGTGCCGCAGGACTGGGCCAATGACCGCGGCCAGGTCTTCCTTGGCGGCGATCGGTCCGGCCGCACGACGCCGCGCGGACTTTTGCGGCCGTCACCATCGCCAGCGCGGCCCGCGGACTGGCCCCGTAGCGGACGTACTTCTTTACCGCCTCGGCGGCCTTGGGCGACTGCGGATGCGTGAACGCTACGAGCGCCGCGATCCACCGCCGGGCCGGCACGGGCAGCACGACATTCGCGGCAATCTCCCGCATTTCCAACAGCCGTTTACATTCAATGACTACTTGCACGTCCGGCGGGGCGCTCGTCGAGCGTTCCAGGATCGCGTCGATCTCCTCGGCGCTGGGGCCGTTCATCGCGATCTTGAAAAAGAAGCGGTCGATCTCCGGCTCCGGCAGCGGAAACGCGCCCTCGCTCTCCGACGGGTTCTGCGTGCCGACGACCATAAACGGCTGCGGCAGGTGGAAGGTCTCGGTCGAGACGCTGATCTGGTCGCCCTCCATCGCCTGGAGCAAGGCCGCTTGCGTCTTCGGCAGGCCGCGGTTGATCTGGTCGGCCAGCACCAGGTTGGCGAAAATCGGCCCTTGCTGGAACTCGAATGTGCGGCGGCCGGCGGCGTTCTCCATGACGACGAACGTCCCCAGCAGGTCCGACGGCGTGAGATCGGGCGTGAACTGGATGCGGCTGTAGCGGAGCTGCACAATCTCGGCCAAGGATCGCACCAGCAGCGTCTTGCCAAGCCCCGGCACGCCTTCGATAAGCACGTGTCCGCCGGCAACCGCGGCAATCAGCAACTGCTCCACCGCCTCCCGTTGGCCGACGACGACCTTGGCCAACTCATGCCGCAGGGCATTGAAACTTTCTTGGAACCCCACCAGATGGGGTTCGACGAGATGCGCGGTGCTCATGGCGTCGGGTTCCTTGGGTGCGACGGGTCGCTTTTTCAAATATCTCACCGAATAGCTTGCTGGTCAAGGATAATTGACCGCTTGTGAATTGCGCAAGCTGTTCCATGGAGGGTCGCCGCCCACCAGATGCAGTGCATTTTCGTAGTCGTTACCGAAGTTCACTCGCGTGATCTCGCTGAGTCGATACTCGCTAGGTTCCGTGTCCCACCTCGCGTCTGCGCCGATTTCCAAAATGCTTACCCGCCCATTTGCAATACCAAGTACACGGCCGATCCAGCAAACGTGTGGGTCGACTCGTTCTCGGTGAATCGTCACCAGTGGAAAAGCGCGGTTGGCGGACAGCAGGATTGTATCGATGTTGTCGAGGCGTACCCTGGGTGTCTTGCGCAAACGCTCGCCGCGCCTTCGCAACGCGGCCTGTACAAAGCTTGCGTGGGGAGCAATTGCTAGATCCCTGACGTCGCTCATGCGAAAGCACTCAAACCCATCAAGCCAGATCCGGTCGTTTACAAGCGATAATAGGAAGAACTTTGGGCCAACGTCGAGGACGTAGCCATGAATCCGGAATTGCTCGAACCGCCGAGTGAACCGAACCAAGTGCCTCTCCGTCCGCATCTTCTCGAGCAAGGTTGCTTTTACCATGATCGCGCGCCCGTAGCTTCGGAAACTTACTCTCACATCCCAACAACATACCTCATCGGTCGGCGTGTCGCAAACTTATTGGTTCGGCCTCCACCCCATTGCCGGGCTGCCTTTACTCTGCTAGACTCCCCGCATGACCGACGAAAAACGATCCGATGCTACCGGTCGTGGCGAGCCGCCGGGCAAGTTGCGCACGATGTGGCATCCGCTGCTCGTGCGGGTCTTGGATTTTACACTCGGTTCCGCGTTCTCGGTGCAGGAGGAGGTATCCGTCGGCAAGATGCCGCCGCGAGTGGACATCTTGCTGATTCGCCGTGAAGGAGGACAGCTTACGGCAATCCAGGCGGCCGAAATCTCGGCTCTGTTGCCGCTGCTCAACCGATTCACTCTTCTTGAATTCAAGGGGCCGACCGACTCGCTGGAGCGGGGAGATTTCGGACAGTTGCTGGGGTGCTCGTTCCTGTGGCACAGCCAGGCGGACGAACCGATCCCGCATGAGGAAATCTCGCTGATTGTCCTCGCGCCGGCGGTCAACAACGCATTGCGCGATGAACTGCGGCTGTTGGGCTCACAGCCGGCCCGCAGGAGCCTGGAATTCACCGTGTGACCGGCCTGCCATGCGCCGCTTGGCTGGTGGAGACCGACGTGATGGCGGAGCGCGGACAAGCAGTGCTGTCGCTGGTAAGTCGCGTTTTCCTCAAGGACCGCAAGAGTATAATAGACAGATTGGACCATGCCGACGAGCGCTTGATCGAGTACGTTGTACAACAGGTCAATCAATTTCGTACACGGGAGGGCTTTGCCTTGGAACACGCACATTCGCAATACCTGGAAGAAGTAGAAAATGATCTGCTAGCCAAGATCATGGAATGGGCACCAGTAGAGCAGCGCGTCCGCGGATTGTCGCCGGGGGATCGCGTGCGCGGGCTAACGACGGAAGAACTTGCTGCCGCCCTAAGCAAAGAAGACGCGGCACGACTTCGCGAGTTGCTCGGACAAAAAGCGAACGGCACAAACGGCGGTTGATTTTCAGGTCGGATAAGACCAGTGAGGCTCATGTTCCCGGGAGTCGAAACTTCATGCCTTTCATAATTGTGAAATACATGCGACACCTCACCGTTGTTTTGATTTTCGCCGCCCTCGCCGCGCCGAGTGTCGATTCGTTCGCAGCCGATGCAGTAACGTCGTCCAAGTGGCTTCCCGCCAGCCCAGAAAAGCTGCCGCGCTGGCGGGGCTTCAATCTGCTGGAAAAGTTTCTGCTGCAGGGCGGCCGAAAGCCGTTTCGCGAGGAGGACTTTCGCCTGATCTGCAAGCTCGGCTTCAATTTCGTGCGGCTGCCGATGGACTATCGCCAGTGGATCAAGGACCGCGACTGGGAGAAGTTCGA
Organism: uncultured Planctomycetia bacterium; assembly: GCA_963780045.1. Taxonomy (GTDB): domain Bacteria; phylum Planctomycetota; class Planctomycetia; order Pirellulales; family Thermoguttaceae; genus JANXQG01. The sequence continues at coordinate 3,027,479 of CAVZZZ010000001.1, forward strand.
CGAGACGACGCTCGCGGAAATCGATCAGGCTGTCGCTTGGGGCGGGAAATATGGCATCCACGTCTGTATCAATTTCCACCGCGCGCCGGGCTACACCGTCGCCAATCCGCCGGAGCGGACCAGCCTTTGGACCGACGCCGAAGCGCAACGCGTCTGCGCCAAGCACTGGGCGATGTTCGCCCGACGCTATCGCGGCATCCCCAACACGCGGCTGAGCTTCAACCTGGTGAACGAGCCGAGCAACGTCGATCCGGCAGCGTATGCAGCGGTTGTGCGCAAGCTGGTCGAGGCCATACGCAAGCAAGACCCTCAGCGGCTGATCATCGCCGACGGCGTACAGTGGGGCAATGTGCCCGTATTGGCGCTGGGCGATATGCACATCGCGCAGGCGACGCGGGGCTATACGCCCGCGGAGATCAGTCATTACAAGGCAAGTTGGGTGCATGGCGAGAGCTTTCCGCCGCCGCAGTGGCCGCGCGTGCTGCCGCCCAATGGCACGTTGTTAAGTCCCGCGAAACCGGAAGGCTCGTATCCACTGGTCGTTAACGGCCCCTTCGCCAAGCCGACCGCCTTGCGGCTGCACGTGCTCACGGTTTCCGGCGCCGCGCGGCTGGTAGTCGAAGCCGACGGCAAGGCGATCTTCGAGAAGCAGTTTAGCTCCGGTCCCGGCTCGGGCGAATGGAAGCGCGCCGTCTACAAGCCGCAGTGGCGAATCTACCAGAACCTTTTCGATCGAGATTATCTCTGCCGGATTCCCTCTGGCACAAAGCAATTGCGTCTGCGCGTGGCCGCGGGCGACTGGCTTGAGATCGGTCAGATCGCATTCAAGCCCGATGATGCCGAGCGGGAGGTTGTCGTTGGGATGAAGCAGGAATACGCGAAGCGGCCGTTGCCGTTTCGCTTCGATCCCGCGGCGGCGGACGGCCCAATCCTCGGATTGCCGCGCCAAGATCGCGCTTGGCTGTGGAAGCAGTGCATCGAGCCGTGGAAGGAGGCCCAGCAGCGGGGCAGCGGCGTGATGGTGGGCGAGTGGGGCGTCTACAAATACACGCCCCATGACGTAGTCCTTCGCTGGGCCGAAGATTGCCTCGCCAATTGGAAGCAAGCCGGCTGGGGCTGGGCGATGTGGAACTTCCGCGGCGAGATGGGCGTTCTGGACAGCCATCGCAGCGACGTCCGCTACGAGGATTTCGAAGGCCACAAACTCGATCGCCAACTGATGGACCTCTTGCAGCGATACTGAGCGGAGCCTTGTCGAAGCGGTTTATCTTGCTATAATCGACGCTTTACAACTACGCTACCGCGTGCGTACACTAGCGCCGCAAAACCCTTCTCCTGATGCCCGGCACAAACTCCGGTTCTGCTCCAAGCTCCTCGCCGCCTTCCGCCGCCCGTTCGCTGGTCCGCCCGATCCAGGTGATCGTGGTTAGCAGCGTGATGTTCACTTTCATTTCCTTCTGGCGGACGGCGGCGGTCGTGCTCTGCGATTTGGCCAGCACGGCATATTACATCGGCGGCATTGTGGAAGACGCCATCGGACCGGCAGCGCCGTGGTTCATATTGGCGGTGATGGTTTTCAGCGGCGGCGTGTGCTTGATCTACATCGAGAGCTGCTCGCTTTTCGTCCGCGGCGGCGTCTATCGCGTTGTCAAGGAGGCGATGGGCGGCTTTCTCGCCAAGCTGTCCGTCTCGGCCTTGATGTTCGACTATGTACTTACCGGGCCGATCAGCGCCGTCTCGTCGGGCCAGTACATCCTGGGCCTCATCGTGCGCCTCATCCGCACGGTCGATGCCAACTTTGTCAACACGGTAACCGCCCAGGCGCTGTTCACGAACTGGGGCTCGGTAGTCATCGCGGTCGCCATCACGCTCTATTTCTTCAGGCAGAACCTGATCGGCATCCGCGAGTCGAGCGACAAGGCGCTCAAAATCATGTATGCGACGACGGTCATGGCCGTCGTGATCTTCGTCTGGTGCGGCGTCACGCTCTTCGTCCGCGGCGGGCCGGTCAACGCCCTTCCCGTCAAGCCGGACCTCCGCCCCAAGGTGGATTTTCAGGAGGTCCAGCAGCGGGGCGTCGATCCACTCAGCGGCCAAAAGGACTTGAAGACATGGGTCAAAGACCCGGCCACCGGCCGGCTGGTGACGCAGAAGCTCGCCGACGAACGAGGCCGCGAGATCAAAGACGAAAACGGCCATTCCATCGACAAGCCGAAGATCAACGACGCGACGCACAAACAGCAAGACCCGCTGGGACTTGTCAGCAAGTGGTTTCCCAGCCTCGCCGAGAAGCTGCGAGGCGACTGGAGCTGGATGAGCGCAATCGGCCTCCTGGGAGTGATGCTTGCTTTCGGGCACTCGATCCTGGCAATGAGCGGCGAGGAAACGCTCGCGCAGGTCTATCGCGAGGTCGAGTCGCCGAAGATGAAGAACTTCAAGAAGGCCGCGTTGGTCGTGTTCCTCTACAGCCTGCTGCTCACCGGCGGCATTTCGTTCCTGGCCGTGATGTTGATCCCCGACGAGGTCCGCATGAAGTTCTACCAGGACAATCTCATCGGCGGCCTGGCGATGTACATGGTGGGTCCGCTGTGGAGCCGGCTTGTGCTGAACATATTCGTGGTCGTGGTGGGATTTTTGATCCTTGCCGGCGCGGTGAACACCGCGATCATCGGCTCCAACGGCGTGCTCAACCGCGTCGCGGAGGACGGCGTCATGCCCGACTGGTTCCTCAAACCGCACCCGCGCTACGGCACGACGTACCGCATCCTGGCGCTGGTCGTGTCGCTGCAACTGCTGACAATCGTCCTCAGCCGCGGCGACATGTACGTGCTGGGCGAGGCCTACGCCTTCGGCGTGGTCTGGAGTTTCGTGTTCAAGGCCCTGGCGATGATCGTGCTTCGGTATACGGACCGCACTCCGCGCGGATTCAAGGTGCCGCTGAATTTCCACGTCTTCGGCGTGGAAATCCCGCTGGGATTGATCGTTTTGTTTTTGATCCTCCTCTTCACGGCGCTCTTGAACCTCTTGACGAAGGAGGTGGCCACGATCGGCGGTTCCATCTTTACGGCCGTTTTCCTGATGATTTTCATGATTTCGGAGCGGTATCACGAAGACCGCCGCGGAGGGGCGCATCACAAGCACGTGGAGCAGTTCAACCAGACGACCTCGGACGAAATCAGTCCTGTCGCGCTGGGACTCGCCAAGCCCTACCGCAAGCTGGTCGCAATCCGTTCGACGACCAATCTCGTCATGCTGGAAAAAACTCTTGCGGAGACCGATCCCGATACTACCGACGTGGCCGTGATGACCTGCCAGGTCGACAAGCCGGGCGATACGGCCATCGGCGGTCCGGAGCTGAACGATTACGCGCGCAACCTGATGTCGGCGGTGGTGGAGCGGGCCGAAAAAGCAGGCAAGCACGTGCAGCCGCTGATCGTGCGGACTAACAACCCGCTCTTCGCGGTGATCAACGCCTCCCGCGACTTGCAAGCGCAAGAGTTGGTCATGGGCGCGTCGAACGTCTATTCGGCGGACGAGCAGATCGAGCAGATCGCGTTCTACTGGATCAATTTGCACCAGGGCAACCCGCAGCCGCTGACGATCCGCATCTTGGGTCCCAACCGCGACCTCTATTTCGACCTGGCGGGCGGCAACCGCATTCCCATGTTGGGCGAGCGCCGGGCTCGATCCGTGGCGGAGCTCCGCGAGGCGGGCGTGGGCATCAGCCGCGTCTTGGTGGTACACGACCGCACGCCGGCCGGCAGCGACCTCTTTGCCGATATACTCACCATGCTTGACCCGCAGGTCGAACTGACGCTTGTGCCGCTGCCGCGACCCGTGGCGAACGAGAACGTTCTCGGCGGCGAGGGTGCGGCGGAAACCGATTGGATCGCGCAGGACCTGCTCCGCGCCAAGCAGTTGCGGCGCGAGCTCGCCGTCCGCGATTTGCCCGCGGGGGACACGTGTACGCAGATCGCCTCGCTAGCCGCCGCCATGAAGTGCAACCTGATCATCCTCGGCAAGCAGGAGTCGTCGGCCGAACAAGCGCCGCTGGATTGCGATGCAGTCGTTCGCCAGGCGCAGTGCGCCGTGTGCGTGGTCACGCTGCCGAAGTTGCCGCAGGAGGTTGAAGACCCCTCAAATTCATCCTGAGATCGGAAACTGGATCTCAGTCAAGTACTTCTTGGGGTCGCCCTTGAAAATCATTCCCGGGCCCTTGAGATAGACCTCCCGCGGCGGCCCGGCCACGCAATAATTCTTCCGCTTCAAGTAGGCGCAGACCTTCTCGTAGGAACGGCCGAGTTGGTCGTACGGTCCCTGATGCACCAAAGATACGATCTTCCCGCCAGGAAGTACGCGAAGCGAGATGCCCTCGTGCGCCGGAATCTCCTTGCCTTCTCGAACGGGCACGCAAGATTCGATGTCCGCGTCTTCTTCCTTGAATCCTTCGTCGTAGTAGAGATTCAGCGGCTTGCCGGCGATGTAACGGCCCATCTGCCGGCAAAGGCCGCCGAGATGCTTGCCGGTATCGCTGTAGCGGCCCTTCCAGCGGATGCCGGCGACGCGGATGTCGGGAACGATCTTCTCTACGATCTCGTTTGTCTTGTCCTTGGTCATGGCAATTGCCTCCCTTTCGGTGTGAATGATGGAATTGACGAGACGCTTGGCTTCTTGAAGTTCCTTGCTGCGGCCCTCCAGGACTTCCCTGTGACGCTCCAGTATCTCCACGGCGTCGGCATCCTCGTGGCACTGCTTGACGATCTGAGCGATGTCGTCCAGCGGGAGTTCGAGGCGCTTGAGCAGGCGGACGCTTCGGGCTTTCTCGGCATCGCGATGGTTGTAATAGCGGTAGCCGGTCCGCTCATCGACGGCGTGCGGCTCGATAATGCCCTTCTCGTGGTACAGGCGCAGCGCCTTGATGCTCAGCCCGGTAATCCTGGAGAATTCGCCGATGGTGAACATGATCTGCCTCGCGTATTTTCGATTATCGGGCCTGCCCCAAGGGGAGAGTCAATGGGGCGCCGCAGGAATCTGGGTCACATTCGAGGCATGTCCAGGCGGCGCCTTATCGCCGGTCCGACTCCTTGCCGCCGAGGACCGTAATGTCCACGCCGTCGGCCGATTGCTGAAGGCGGTCGATAATCGACTGCCGCAAGGCGCGGCGATACCAGGGCTGGCGGCTGCGGCCGAGCATGATGTGCGTGATGCCGTACTCCTTGGCGAACACGACAATCGTGCTCACAAGGTCCTTGCCCTTGCCTTCCAGAACGGTGCCGCCAAGTTGGCGGGCCAAGTCGAGGTTCTTGCCCAGCTCGCGTTCAGTGGCGGCGTCGATCTTTTCCATCGATTCCCGCGGCGTCTTGACGTACAGCGCGTACCAGGGTGCGTTCATGCGGTCGGCGATGCGGGCCGCCTTGCGGAGCATGGCGGCGGCGCGGGGACTCCGCGAGCTGAGGCAGACCATGATTCGCTCGGAGCCGGACACGGCCTCCTCTCCGCTCGGCTGGGCCTCGTGCCGCGCGCGGTCCAGGCGGAATGCGATTTCCTCCATCGCCAGCTCGCGGAGTTGCGTCAGCTTTTCCAGCGTAAAGAAGTTCTCCAGCGCAGGGGCAATCCTTTCCCGCGGATAGATCTTTCCCGCCTCCAGCCGCTCGCGGAGATCCTCGGCGGTAAGATCGACGTTCGTGATTTGATCGGCCATTGTCACCACGTAGTCGGGCAGCCGCTCCTTGACCCGCACGCCCGTGGCCTGCTCGACGATGTCGTGCAGGCTTTCCAAGTGCTGGATGTTCAACGTTGTGATCACGCTGATGCCGTTGCGAAGCAGCTCTTCGACGTCGAGATAGCGCTTGGGATTCGCGCTGCCCGGCGCGTTGGTATGGGCGAGCTCGTCGACCAGGGCGATCGTTGGCCGCCTGGCGAGAATGGCATTGACGTCCATTTCCAGGAGCGTGATGCCGTTGTAGTCTATTCGGCGGCAGGGCACTCGCTCCAGGTCGCCGATTTGCGCAACGGTTTCCGGCCGGTCGTGAGGCTCGACGTAGCCGATGACCACATCCACGCCCTGCTTTCGCAGACGATTGCCTTCTTGCAGCATTTCGTAGGTCTTGCCAACGCCAGCGGCAAAGCCGAGATAAATCTTCAGCTTGCCCCGCTGCTGCTTGCGGATCAGGTCGAGGAAACGTTCGGGCGCGGGTTGGCCGGGGGGCATGGGCATTTCTCAGCGACTCGGCAACAGCATTCTAAACACCGTCCGTTTTCCAGGAATACTACGGCATTCTACCGTGCCGCGGTGCGCGGCCACAATCTCGCGGACGATGGCCAGCCCCAGGCCGCTGCCGCTGGGCGCGGCGTCGCCGGGTACGCGAAAGTGGCGCTCGAAAATGCGCGGCAGATATTCGGCCGGAATGCCGCTGCCGGTGTCGCTCACCGAGAGCACGACGCCGTCGCTGGCGGCCTCCGCGGAAAGCGTAATCCGGCCGCCTTGCGGCGTGTGGGCTAGGGCATTGTCGAGCAAGTTCCCCAAGGCATGATGCATCCGGTCCCGGTCCAGCGGCAGCTTTTCCATGTACTCCGGTTCTTCGAGCAGCAACTCGACGCCCCGGTCGCGGGCTCGCGGCAGGTACTCGTTGAAGGCCGCGCGGAGCAGATCGTCCGGCGATGCCGGTTCAAGGCGAAGCTGGCTGCCGCCGCGCTCCAGCCGTTCCAGGTCGAGCAAGTTGTTGATGACCGCCAGCAGCCGCTCGGCATTGTCGCGAGCGTCGATCAGCAACTCAAGTTGCTTGGGCGCCAACGGCCCGGCCTGCTCCTCCAGCAAAAGATGAAGCACGAGGCGGATGCTCGTCAGCGGCGTCTTCAGCTCGTGGCTGACGGTGGCCACCATGTTCGTCTTGATCTCGTCCAGCAGCCGGAAGCGGGTGACGTTTTCCAAGAGCACCGCCGCGCCGATGGTTGCCGATGCGCCGTCGCGGATGGGCAGCACGCGGGGCAGGTAGGATTGGCGCTGCTCCGCCTGCTGCAGCACAATCACCTTGTCAAAACCTTCCGGGACGTACACGCGCTGCTCCCGCAAAGCGGCGGACAGCGGCTCGCGGAGGGCCTCGGGCGGCTCCCATATCGAGGGCTGCGCGCCGCCCTCCTCGCGCCGCGGCAGACCGAACAGCCGCCGCGCCGCCGGATTGGCCATCTCCACGCGGCGCTCCCAATCGACCACCAGCACCGGCTCCGGAAACGAGTCGATCGTCGCCTGGCTGGTCTGCTGCGCGCGGATCAACTGCGCCTCGTGCGACTGTCGGTAGTCGCGAAGCTGCCGGGCCATGGCGTTGAATGCCGTCGCGAGCCGGCCCAGCTCGTCGTCGGAGGTTATCGGCACGACCTGATCGAGGTTGCCGGCGCCGATGGCCGTCGCCGATTCCGTCACGGCGCGAACCGGCGCCATGATCGTGCGGATTGTGCTGGCCGTCAGAAAAACAGCCAGCACGATTCCGCAAAACAGGCCGCACGAGTACCAAACGAGCGATCGCCGCGCGAGTTTTTTCGTGGCATCGTCCACGTCGAACATGTTCTTTTGGTTGAGATTCAATATGTCGCCCGCGGTGACCTTGATCTGGCGGAACGTGGCATAGAGGCCGTCCTCCCGGTCCTTGTTCTTGCCGAAGTAGAGCGCATCGCGGTCGCCGGCCGGGCTTTTGAAAAACGCCTCGCCGAGCTTCCGGTAGCGCTGCGAAAGATCGGTCAGGCGGACGACCAAATCCCGTTCGCCGCGCACGGTAACGTTCCCCCTCTCGCGGGCCTCGCTATCTTGATACAGAGCCCAGTTCTTTTGATACTGATCGAAGGACTGCTTTTCCTTGCCCGCCAAGGCGAACTGGAACGAGGAGTCGATGCGTTCCAGGGCCTCGTTGAGATCGCGCATGTAGACGATGCTGTCGTAGTTGTCGTGCAGGATGTCATCGACCTGCCGGCCCAGGTGATAGATCAGCAAAGTCCCCGTCGCTCCCAGCACGATGAGCAGGAGAAACAACGGCACCATTGCGGCGAGGATGCGGCTGCGAAAGGTCATGGGCGCGTCCTCCTATATACCATACCTCTTTCTCTTGCGGTATAGTGTGCTGGCGTCGATTCCGAGCGTCGTGGCTGCCTCCTCGATCGTTGTGGTGTTGCCAAGGACGCGGCGGATGTGCTCCGTTTCGAGCTGCTCCAGCGTCATGGACTCCAGCGGCACGGGGGCCGGGCGATCGCCGCGGACCACTTGGGCCGGAAAATTGGCGGGCACGACGTGCTCCTCGTTGGCCAGAATTGCCGCGCGTTCCACGGCGTTGCGGAGCTCGCGGATATTGCCGGGCCAGGAGTAGCTGCAAATGGCCTCTCGCACCGCGTCGCTGAAGCCGGCGATCTGCTTGCCGTTTTGCCGCGCAAAAACCGCAGCAAGTGCTCGGCCAGCGGCAGAATATCGGCGTGTCGATGGCGGAGCGGAGGCACCGTGACCTCGATCACATTGAGGCGATAGAAAAGGTCCTCGCGGAAAAGCCCAGCCGCGATTCGCGCTTCCAAGTCATGGTTTGTAGCGGCCAGCACGCGGACGTTGGCGGCGCGGGTCTGCGTCTCGCCCACGCGCTCGTAGCAGCGCTCTGCAGCAGCCGCAGCAGCTTGGGCTGCAGGGCCAGCGGCAAATCGCCGATCTCGTCCAAAAAGAGGCGCCGCCTTCGGACGCCGCGACCTTGCCGATCGTATCGCGAACTGCTCCGGTAAATGCGCCCTGCACGTGACCGAACAACTCGCTCTCTAAAAGCTCGGCGGAAAGGCTGGGGCAATGCACCGTCACGAACGGCGCGCCGGCCCTTTGGCTGCGGGCGTGGATCGCGCGGGCGAGCACGCCTTTGCCGGTGCCGCTTTCTCCGCGAATGAGGATCGTGGCGTCGGTGGCGGCCGTCTTGAACGCCACGTCCAGGGCCTCGCGCATGGCGCGGTTCTCGGTTTGCAAATCAACCTCGGGCACGACGCTGCGGATTTGTTCTTCCAGCTCGTCGACGTGCGTTTGCAGTTGCCGGATGTGCCGGATGCGGTCCAGGACGTGGCGGAGCTGGTCGGGCGTAAACGGCTTGGGAAGATAATCGAAGGCCCCTCGGCGCATGGCCTCGACCGCCGTCTCAATCGTGGCGAACGCGGTGACAACCACGACGCGCAGCCCGGGCGCCAAACGCAGCATCCGCGGCAGCAATTCAAGGCCAAGCTCTTCGCCAAGGCGAAGGTCCAACAGCGCCGCATCGAAAGGGCGGCGGCTGAGCAACGCCAGGGCCTGTTCGCTGTCGCGGGCGTCGGCCGCGTGATGTCCGAGCAGTTCCAACGAAGTCCGGATCGTGCGGCGGAGGCTCGAATCGTCGTCAATTACCAGGATGTTCATATCGTGCAATCTGCAATACCAGTCGTGCATTATGCAAGAATCGGGAGCGGCTCGCCATGTGGTACCAATCGCCGTAAGTCCTTATGGCGATGAAGCTTATATGATTTTACTCGCGCATGGCACGCTGCGTGCTACCCGTTGGTGCAGATTTAGTGCCGCGATATCCCGCCTGCGGTCGTTTTTAGCGGCTTGCGGCCCACCTCGGCAGGCATTAGCTGGGAATTGGTCTTGGAGGCCAGCGATGGTAGCGAGTATCAAAAACCGCTTGCTCTTGACGAGCGTTGCGCGTAGCAGCCGCCGGAATACTAAGTTGCGTGGTCGCCTTTTTGGATGCCTTTCTCCCGCACGGACCGGTCGCAGCATTTATCGGTGCGCTATTTATTGCGGGCGTGGCGATCGTGGCAGTCATGGCCGGTTTCGTATGGGCTTGCGAAAAGCTCGACCGGCGATGCGGCTTGACGCAAGGCAAGCAAACGTACTTGGCGGCCAAAGAGCTGAGCGCAGTTGGACGAGCCCGCGGAGGCTTGCCGGCCGTGCCGCTTGACCGTCCATCGCTGCCTGTCACGTTGATTGTGTTGCGGCAATCGTACTATTATTATCCGCTTGCGTTGCGTAGCGCGGCGCCGCCGGTCGATGTGAGCCATGGCGTGAGTACGATAATCGCTCGTCTGCCGCAGCAGGCGCCGTCGACAAAGAAGGAGTTACAGTGGACCTCACTTTTTGGATTCCCGCAATGTACGTTTTGGGAGCCGCGGCCTTTGCTTTGATCTTTGCCTTCGTGCCGGGCTGTGAGAACGTTTGAAGGAAAATCATGGAGATTCTGACGCTTTTTACGGCCGTCGTTACCGGCCTGCTTTTGGTCTACCTGTTTGCGGCGCTGGTGCGCCGGAGTGGTTTTAATCTGATGTTGCAATTGCAAGTTTGGATACTGCCGCTATTGATTCTGGCCCTGACAACGGTCCTGGCCATTCCCTCAAGCCGCTATCTGGCTTGGCTGATGGACGGCAAGTACCGCGCGGCCGCGCCTTGCGCTGGATCGAAAGCCGGCTGAACACCGGTCCGCAGGACTGGAAGCACTACGCGCTGGCGTTGCTGCTGTTCAACTTGGTGATGTTTCTCTTTGGATACACGTTGCTGGCGTTGCAGCCCGTGACCGACATAGGGTTGAACCCTGAGCACAAGGGCATGTTGGCCCCGACGACGATCTTCAATACGGTCTGCTCCTTCCTTACAAACACGAACCTGCAGCATTATGCGGGCGAGCAGAATCTGTCGTATTTTAGCCAGATCTTCTTTGTCATTTGGAACATGTTCGTCTCCGCGAGCGTCGGACTCTGTGGACTTACGGCGATCATCCGCGGGCTGCGCGGCGACTCGCACATGGGCAATTTCTACGTGGACATGTGGCGGGCATGCGCTTACGTGTTCTTGCCTTACAGCCTGGTAATGGGTGCGCTTCTGCTGGCCGACGGCGTGCCCATGACCTTGGAGCCGAAGGCCGAGGCGACAATCGTCGACGGCTCCGCTGCGACGGCCGATCCCGATGGCAAGTCGCGGACGCAATTCATCTCCCGCGGCCCGGTCGCGGCGCTCATTCCCATCAAGCACCTGGGCACCAACGGCGGCGGCTTCTTCGGCGCCAATTCTGCGCACCCCTTTGAGAATCCCAGCGCATGGAGCAACGTTCTCACTGTGATGAACTACTGCCTGTTCCCGTTCGCGCTGGTGCTGATGTTCGGCCGGATGTTGAGCCAGCAGCGGCACGCATGGGTCATTCTTGGCGTGATGTTAACAATGTTCATAACGTCCACGGCGTGGGCCATCCATTGGGACACGCTGCAGCCGAATCCGGGCCTTGCGGCCCAAACCGACCAGGTCTTCGCCCAGGACGTTTCCGGCAAGAATGGCGAAGTCTTGCACAAATGGGTCGTTTTTCACCCCGGTCACAGCGGCGCCGACTTCTACGACCGCGACCTAGCCAAAAATGGTGCAGACAAGCCGAAAGCGCTCGTCACGCCCGCCTTGCCGGTGGACCAATCGCTGGGCAATCTCGAAGGGAAGGAGCTGCGCTTCGGCACCTCGGCCGGGCCGACCTATGCCGCTGCGACCACGGCAATCGCCTGCGGCTCGGTTAATTGCTCGCACGACAGCCTCAACCCGTTGGCCGGCCTGTCGCCCTTGACGGGCATGTGGCTCAATTGCATCTTCGGCGGCAAGGGTGTGGGGATGATCAACCTGCTGCTGTATTTGATCGTGGGCGTCTTCATCGCCGGACTGATGGTCGGCCGCACGCCGGAGTATTTGGGCAAAAAGGTCGAGGCCCGCGAAATGAAGCTGGCGATGCTCGCTTTGTTGGTGCATCCGATCATGATCCTCATGCCGGCCGGGCTGTTTTCCGCAACGGATTGGGGCGTAAAGGCCGGCAGCACGAATGCCGGCGGCACGGCCTTTCGGAGATGGTCTACGAGTTCAGCTCCGCCTCGGCCAACAACGGCTCGGAATTCGGCGGCACGAACACCGCTTGGGGCTTTAATGACAACAAGAGCCCCGCGCCTTTTAGCCGCCAATGGGACATCGCCACGGGACTGGTGATGATGTTCAGCCGCTTCCTGCCCATCATCGCTCCCTTGCGCTGGCCGCGAGCCTGGCGAAGAAGAAACCGACGCCTTTCACGGTCGGGACGATGCGGACCGATACGTTCACCTTCGGCTGCGTGCTGCTGGGGACGATCATCCTGGTCGGCGCGCTGTTGTTTCTGCCGGTGGCCGCGCTGGGGCCGATCGCCGATCATTTTGCACCGATGCCGTTTGGAGGCTGACCTATGTCAACTGCCACCCTTGAACCTGAGACTGAACCCGCCCCGGAAGATTTGAAACTCGCCCGGCGGCACAGCCGCCGCGCAGGCCTGTTCGATCCGCAACTGCTGAAAACGGCCTTCTGGCAATCGCTGGTGATGCTCCGCCCCGACATCCAGTGGAAGAACCCGGTGATGTTCGTGGTCGAAGTTGGCACCTTGCTGACGATTATCTACACTGTCGCCAAGGCAGCGGGAATGTCCGGCATGGCCGCCGCCGTCACGATGCCCTACCTGCTGGCGCTGGATTTCTGGCTGGTGGCCACGCTGCTGTTCGCCAATTTCGCCTCGGCAATCGCCGAGGCACGCGGCAAGGCCCAGGCCGACGCTTTGCGGAAGACGCGCCGCGCAACCCCGGCCCGTCGCCGTGGCGCAGACGGCACCTACGAATCGACCGTCTCCACCAGCCTGAAGGCCGGCGACGTCGTCGAGGTCGTTGCGGGTGAAATCATCCCGAACGACGGCGAGATCATCGAAGGCGTCGCCTCGATCGACGAATCGGCCATTACGGGCGAGTCGGCCCCCGTGATTCGCGAGGCCGGCGGCGATCGCTCCGGCGTCACCGGCGGAACGCGCGTGCTCTCCGATCGCATTGTCGTGGAAATCACGGCCAGCGCCGGTCAATCGTTTCTGGACCGGATGATCGCCCTGGTGGAAGGGGCCATTCGCCAGCGCACGCCCAACGAGATCGCGCTGTGCATCGTGCTGGCGGCGTTCACGCTGATCTTCGTGATCGTCACTGCCACGCTTTGGCCGTTTGCCTACAACGCCGAGCTCTACATGCAGCCCTTCAGCGGCGACAGCAAGCCGATCCACAGCCTGGGCACGGACGTGCCGACGCTCGTCGCCCTGTTAGTCTGCCTGATACCCACGACGATCGGCGCCCTGCTGGCTGCCATCGGCATTGCCGGAATGGACCGGGCGCTGCGGGCGAATATCATCGCCAAGAGCGGCAAGGCCGTGGAAGTGGCCGGCGACGTCGACACGCTTTTGCTGGACAAGACGGGCACGATCACCATCGGCAACCGCCATGCGACGCAATTCGTGCCCTTGGGAGGCATGACTGCGGCCGAGGTCGGCCAGCTTGCCGCTCTAGCTTCGGGGGCAGACGAAACGCCCGAAGGCAAGAGCATCGTCGAGCTTTATTACAAGCAGGAGGGTGCGGGCAAGCAGGGCGTCCGCAACGCCGTGGCCGACGGCGCACGGTTCATCCCCTTCACTGCGCAGACCCGCATGAGCGGCATCGACCTGCGCGACGGCCGCGAAATTCGCAAGGGCGCGCCGGACGCAATCCTGCGTTACCTCTGCGGCCGTAACGGGATCGTGCCGGACAATGCGGAGGCGAGCGTGGCCGCCGTGGCTGACAAGGGCGCTACGCCGCTTTTGGTTTGCGAAGGCAGCCGCCTGGCCGGCTTGGTCGTGCTGGAGGACATCCTCAAGCCGGGCATTGCCGAACGCTTCGAGCGGCTCCGCCGCATGGGACTGCGGACCGTGATGGTCACCGGCGACAATCCGCTTACTGCCAAGGCAATCGCCCTACAGGCCGGCGTCGACGATTTTATCGCCGAGGCGACGCCCGAGGCCAAGCTGGCTTACATCCGCAAGGAGCAGCAAGGCGGCAAGCTCGTGGCGATGATGGGCGACGGCACGAACGACGCCCCCGCCCTGGCCCAGGCCGACGTTGGCGTGGCCATGAACTCCGGCACGCAGGCCGCCAAAGAGGCCGGCAACATGGTCGATTTGGACAGCGATCCGACGAAGCTCATCGAGACCGTCGAGATCGGCAAACAATTGCTCATGACCCGCGGCTCGCTGACGACGTTTTCCATCGCTAACGATCTGGCCAAGTACTTCGCCATCATCCCGGCCATGTTCGCCGCGGCGCTGCCCTGGCTGAAGCCGCTGGACATCATGCACTTGCACTCCGCCACGTCGGCAATCCTTTCGGCGGTGATTTTCAATGCAATCATCATCCCGCTGTTGATTCCCATCGCACTGAAGGGCGTGAAGTATCGTCCCATCGGGGCCGACGCGCTCTTGCGCCGCAACCTGCTGGTCTGGGGCCTTGGCGGCGTCATCGTGCCGTTCATCGGCATCAAACTGATCGATATGGTCCTTTTTGTGCTGCACATGGCGTAAGAGGTTATTGAACATGTTAAGTCATCTTCGCGCTTGTCTCTGGCTGCTGGGGCTTACCGTGGTCCTATGCTCGATCGTTTATCCGGCGATAATACTTGGATTCGCTCAGGCGCTGCCAAACCAGGCGGACGGGAGCCTCGTGAAGACGCGCGATGGCAAGGTCGTTGGCTCGCGCCTTATTGCGCAGCCGTTCAACGATGACAGGTTCTTCAAGTCGCGTCCATCGCCGACTTCTCCTGCCTACAACGCAACGGCATCCGGGCCGAGCAATCTGGCCGCGAACAACTATGCGCTCCGCGACCGCGTCGCCCAGCAACTTGGGCCGATCGTCAAGTATGCCGGCCCGCTGGACAAGAGAGGCAAGCCCGTCGGTCCCGACGTCGAGGCCTGGTTCCGGAAGGACATGCTGGGCGGAAAGCCGGGGATCGTCGCGCAGTGGGCAAACATGCACAACGGCCCGCCGCAGAATTGGGTCAAAAGCGACATGACCCCCAGCGGCGACTACGGGGCCTGCGGCCAGTTCGTCAAAAACTGGCAGAAAACGCACAAAGCCGACGTAGACGCCTGGATCAAGGACAACCCGAACACGCCCGACCCCAAGCCGGAGGACCTGGTCGCGCCGTTCTTCGCGAGTTTTTCCAAAGACCATCCGGGCAAGTTTCCTAGCTTAGTGGAACATAAGTTGCCCGATGGCAAGACGAAGAAGGTAATCGAGCTGGTCAAAGAAGGCACCGATATCCAATCGAACTTCTTCGACCTCTGGCTGAGCGAGAATCCCGACGCGGACCTGGAAAAAGTGCCCGCCGACTTTGTTACGACTTCTGGCTCCGGCCTCGATCCGCACATCACGTTGGACAACGCCAATTGGCAGCTTGCCAACCAGCCGATCGCCGCCGCCTGGGCGAAGGTCGTTGCAGGCGAGAAGGCCAGCGACGAAGAGAAAGCCAAGGTCGAGGAAAAGATTCGCAAGGAGATCGGGCAGCTTCTGCAACAGAAGAGCTTCGCGCCGCTGGGCGGCTTGGCGGGAGTGCCGCTGGTTAACGTGCTGGAGATCAATCTGGGCTTGCAGGAAAAGTACGAGAAGTAGGCCCTGCCAGCTAGTAGGTCCTTTCTGCCGGAAAGACAAATTGTACTCCTCACGCTCCGCCGTGAGGCCGGCAAGTATCCCTTGCGTTCAGCCACGAGGTTGCTATCACGGCGGAACGTGATGAGTACCTTCGTCCCTCTCGGTAAGCGCGACCTGCCGCCCCTTGTGCCGCTAACTCCTCCCATAGTATAATCTGCTAGCGCCAGGAGCATTTTATGCTCGGCCGTGTTACACTTCCCTGGTGCTGGACGTGGGAGATGGACATATGAAGCGCTGGATCGTGGTGGCTACACCGTTCTTAGCGGGCATATTCGCTATTGCTCGACCCGCTGCCGCACAGTTTTTTGGGGGATACGACGGTTTTGGATTTGGCGACGGCGGCGCCGCTTTGCTAGGCAGCAACTTGCGCAAGCCCAGGCCATGCAGCTTAAGGCGCAAGCCCGCCAGGCTAACCAGCAGGCTGCGATCGGCCAGAATATGGTCGTGCAAAGCGGCATTCGCAACACGCTGTCCAATCAGGCCGGAAATCGCACTCAGGCAATCGTCGACCGACAGCAGGCCACGAAGGACTGGTGGTTCCAGCAGCAACAGCAGCAGATGGCTCTGCGGCCGCCGCCCTCCGCGGATTATGCGACGTCCGCGCCGGTCGTCGGGTGGAGCGGCATGGCGCCCAGGAACAGGCCGCCGCCCGCTGCCATGGACGTCATTCAGTGGCCTGCCTTGCTTCAAGAACCTTGTTTCGCCTCCGAGCGTATGAAGATCGAGGCCCCCTATCGCCGTTCACCGCCCGCGCCCGGCAGCAAGTTCTCCGAGCCTACCGTCGCCGATTTCCGGGAAATGGCCAGCGCGGTCGAGGACATGAAGGCCGTGTTGCAGTGGCGCCTGGGCGAGGGAGTCGACACGAATCAATACAATCAGGCAAAGGACTTCCTGGACAAAATGTCCAGCCAAATAGCCCGGCAAATGAAATGACACTTTACGAGCGGTCACTCGCGCACCGCGGCTTGTAAACCCAGAAACAAACCTTCTGCCAGGAGTTGAACCATGTTGCGCACAGTACGCGGAGGCTTAGCCGTCCTGTTAGCGGTCGTCGGCGCTGCCGCCGTCAATGCCGAGGACGCCGCAGCGCAGCGGCAAGCGATTGTCGCGCTATTGAATCGCGTGGAAACTGCATTTGCCAGCGGCGATGCCGCGGGGTTGGCGGCGTGTTGGACGCCCAAGGGCGAATTCGTGGGCCCCAGCGGCAATTCGGCGGAGGGTCGCGACGGCATCGAAAAGCTCTTCAAGGAGGCATTCGCCGCCCACAAGCAAGCCAAGCTCCTCCTGCACATCCAGCGCTTCCGCGTAGTGAACGACAGTCTGGCGCTGGTCGATGCGGTCGCCGAGATCAAGCCCGCGATGCCGACGCCCGGCACGCCGCTTGCCTCCTTCGTGATCGTCAAGCAAGACGGGCGTTGGCTGATCGAAAGCGCTCGCGAAGTGACCTGTTGCATGCCGCCACAGACCAACCATCTCAAGGAATTGCAGTGGCTCGTCGGCGATTGGAGCGCCTCGTCGGCCAACGGCCTTTCGCTGCAGTCCAATTGGGATTGGACGGCAAATCAGGCGTTTCTCATTCGCAAGTTCAAAGTGGAAGGCAAGCAAGCCCTGTTGCACGGCGGCACCGAAGTCGTCGGCTGGGACCCGCGGACCGAGACGATTCGCTCTTGGGTCTTTGACAGCGACGGCGGTTTTGGCGAGAACGTCTGGGTCCGCGATGGCCGGGCACCCGCACAGCAGGGTCGCTGGCTGATCAAGTATTCGGGCACTATGGCTGACGGCGGCGCGGTCTCGGCCACGCACGTTGTAACAAAGGTGGACGACAACACGGTCACGATTCAATCGAAGGACCGCAGCGTCAACGGCGCCGTGCAGCCGGACATCCCCGAGACCACGCTCAAAAAAGCCCCGCCCGCGGCCTCCGCACCCAAGGTCGGCGCCGCCCCCAGCCCCGTGAAAAGGTGAGCGCCATGCCCAGCGCCGTTCCCCAACCCCGCCTGCCTGCCGAGGCCGTCGTGCTGACGGCCACGTTGAAAGCCCTACGCGGGCAAGAGGACGCAGTCCGTGCCGCCTTGCTCGAAATGGTCGTTCCCAGCCGCAGCGAGCCAGGCTGTATCTGCTACAACTTGCACGAAGCGGAAAACGAGCGTGGCCTTTTCATCTTTTACGAACAATGGGCTGATCAAGCGGCCTTCGACGCCCACCTGCAAACGCCGCACTTTCTCGGTCTGGACGCCAAGATCGGCGGCCGCGCCGAGCCGCCCGTGCTGGCGTTTTACAGGATGTTGGAGTAGGTCCCGCTTGCCGAGAGGGACTGATGCGGCGCCGGACGAACTACCCGCCGTTCTTTTCATACGCCGGGGGAGGCTTCAGCGTGTATTCGCCGTCCGGCAACTCGTAGTAGGTGCGGCCATTGATGAAATAGACGTTGGCCACGCCCAGCCGCCGGCTTTCCTCCTGCGCCTTTTTTACGGCTGCCCGAGCAACGCGGACGATCTCGTCGGCCTTGCGATACATTTCGACTTCGCGAATCAACTCATCCATTGCCAGAACTGTTTACGAGCCGTAGAAACAAGGAATACAGGCCGTCTTCTCGCACCATTGCCGCGACGGGAGAACCTGATGCGACATCGACAACTTCCTCGCCCGAATTGTATAGTAATGTCCAATTGTCCGCCAAGGGGCGGTAAAACTGCCAGAAATTCCCTAAACTCCGCAGGAATCGGCGACGAACATCCTGCTCCGGCACCGAATGACCGCCTTTTTGCACTCTTTCCGAGACGCGTTTCACGCACGCATCGGCCGAATCGAGGAACAAGTAAGCTATCGAAACCGAATAATGTGCAATTCGGGCATCCTGAATGAAATGCCGCAAACTGCGTCCTGCGAGTGTCGATTCAATCAAGAAAGTCGCGCCCCCCTGGACCGCCAGGTCGACGCGCCGCACAAATTCCTTGCCGGCAGCGATTGCGGCCAATTCCGGATGGCGCGGCGAAATCTCCTCTGCGATGGCATCCGCGCCGAGATACGGACAGCCTCGTATTGCAGCAAGATCCAAAGCAAGCGTTGTCTTTCCAGACCCATTGGCGCCGCCGACGATTATCAACTCGGGTCTTGACATAGAGGTTGTCGTTCGTGGGAATTATTCTATCGCCGGATCGTGCGCTCCGCGATCAGTGCGAGCGCACTACCCGCATGCATATCCTGCCAGCGTAAACGCCGCGATCACTTGCGCGTGGCAAATCTCGCCGGAGGCGATCATCGCCGGGATTTCTGCCAGCGGACGCAGGACGATTTCAATGTCCTCAAGCGGATCGAGGTCCTGCCGCGCGATCGGCCGGCAGCCTTCCGCCACGGCGATGTAGAGCGTTGCGTTGTTAATAGAAGGATTGGGCAGCAGGCGGCTTAGCACGCGGACCGATTGGCAGTCGTAGCCCGTTTCCTCGCGCAGTTCACGTACGGCGCCATGCTCGACCGACTCGCCAGGCTCCAAGAGTCCGCCCGGGATTTCCAGCAGGACTTCGCGGACGCCGTGACGATACTGCCGCACGAGCACGACCTGCTTGTCGTTTGTGATCGGAATCACCATCGCCCAATCGGTTGAATCGCAGACGACGAAGTCCGCTTCCTTCTGCGTCGGCAGGAACAAATAGCGGTCCTGGCGAATCCGCAAGATGCGGCAATCGGCAATCTCGCGGCTCGACAGGTATTTCCAACTGTGATCGGGCATTTTGGAGTGCGGCGGCTTGCCGCCGCTTTTCATAGTGCTTTAGGCCAGATGTACTTTTTCAATTCATGTAAACGCTGATTATCAGTTGAGGATTCGGATACCAACCGCATCGTCGAAACCTAACGTCGCCATGATGATAACCAACGCGTGGAGCGGCAGGAAGAGCGCGCTCGCGAGTATGCACCCCAGCCATTTGCCCCAGGGACTCCTATCCTTTCTGAACATGTCCCAATTTACCCATACGATCGCGAAGTAGAGGATTGGCCAGGACAACAAAGCATCGTATTGCCCAATAGCTACCACGTCGCAACGGTGATAAAGGTATTCGAGAGCGCAACTAATCGCTATTGCTACCACGCACACCAAGGTATTACGAACGAGTGCGTTGGCAACAATTCTGCCCGCTATCCACGCCATCAGTACGGTCGTGCCTAATTCAGCCGACACGATCCAATCGGTGCAAGTGGCAAGTGAGCACAGGACGGCAACAAACGTAGTCAATAGCAGCAGCGACCGAATGCTGAATTGCTGCCACGGAGGCGTTGCGGATTTCATTGGCTTATCGGTAACGGTCATATCGCAAGTCTAACTGACTCGAGCCAAAAGGAACGTGGCCATACATCGCCGCACTCTAAAAGACGAACGGCACGCGGAGCGTGCCTGTTACCTCAGCGCCAACTTCCGGTACTTTCCCCGCCGGTGCGCCAACCGTTCCGGGTCTTCTGCCAAAATCGCCTTCTCGTATGACGTGAAATTGCCCTCGAACCAGCGCGTCTGCCCGTTGCCTTCCATAACGAGGATGTGCGTGCAAATCCGGTCGAGGAAGAAGCGGTCGTGGCTGATGACCATCGCGCAGCCTTGAAAATCCAAGAGGGCCTGCTCGAGCACGCGCATCGTGTTCACATCGAGGTCGTTGGTCGGCTCGTCGAGCAAGACCAGGTTTCCCCCGCGGCGGAGCATCTTGGCCAGGTGGATGCGGTTCCGCTCGCCGCCGGAGCATTGGCCGACCATCTTCTGCTGCGCCGGGCCGCGGAAGTTGAACCGCGCCAGATAGACGCGGGAGTTCATGCTGATGTTGCCCAGCTCGATCGTGTCCTTGCCGTCGGTGATCTCCTCGAAAACGCTCCGCTTGTCGTCCAAGGCGTCGCGGTGCTGATCGACGTAGGAAAGCTCCACGCTGGGGCCAAGTTCGATCTTGCCCGCGTCAGGCTTTTCTTCGCCGATGACCATGCGGAAGAGCGTCGTCTTGCCGGTGCCGTTGGGCCCGATCACGCCGACGATGCCTCCGCGGGGCACGTCGAAGGAGCAGTCCTCAAGCAGCGTGAGCTGTTCGCCGTCCACGGTATAGGCCTTGCACACGTCGTGGAAGGTGAGCACTTTGTCGCCCAGCCGCGGACCCGGCGCGATCTGGATGATTGCGTCGCTCTTGGCGTCGTCCGGCTGCTCGGCGGCGAGCTGCTCGTAAGCCTTGACGCGGGCCTGGTTTTTCTGGCGGCGGCCTTCGTGCGAGTTGCGTATCCAATCCAGCTCCCGCTGCAAGGTCCTTTGCCGCTGCGACTCGCGCTTTTCGGTCACGCGGAGCAGTTCGGCCTTCTGTTGCAGCCACGAGGAGTAGTTGCCCTCGAATGGCAGCCCGCGGCCGTTTTCCAACTCCAGAATCCAGCGGGTGATGTTGTCCAGGAAGTAGCGGTCGTGCGTGACGATGATCACCGTGCCGGGGTATTCGCGGAGCGTTTGTTCGAGCCACTGCACGGTCTCGGCGTCGAGGTGGTTCGTGGGCTCGTCCAAGAGCAGCAGATCCGGCTTTTCCAAGAGCGCCATGCAGAGCGCCACCCGCCGCCGCTCGCCGCCGGAGAGCTGCCGCACGGGCGTATCGTCGGGCGGCAGCACCAACGCGTCGGAGGCAATGTCCATCATGCGGTCCAGCTCCCAACCGTCGCAGGCGTCGATCTTCTCTTGCAGCCGGCCCATCTCCTCCATGAGTTTATCAAGGTCGTCGTCCGACTTGGGATCGGCCATCTGCATGGTGATCTCGTTGAAGCGGTCAACGAGCTCCTGGATCGGCTTCATGGCGATGCGGAGGTTCTCGCGGACCGTTTTGTCGAGCTCCAGTTGCGGCTCCTGGGCGACATAGCGGACGCGCATGTTGCGGGTCAGCGAGGCCGTGCCCTCGATGTCCTTGTCGATGCCCGCCATGATTTTGAGCAGGGTCGATTTGCCCGCGCCGTTCTCGCCGACGATGCCGATCTTGGCGCCGTAGAAGAAGGAAAGGTTGATGTCATTGAGCACGACGCGCTCGCCGTAGCGTTTGCCGACGCCGTGCATCTCGAAGATAAATTGTGGGGGCATGAATGGTTCCCCTCTCGCCGGTGCGCGAAGGAGGGTGAAGGTGTCTGGCTTGTTGGTCTGGTTTTAGGTCGGATATTTATAGCAGAGAAACCGCCCGCAAGGCAAGCTCGCGAAGAATCGAATGCCCGCGCAAATGTTTTGTTGCCCGGTAGCGGTCGCGGCTGGGTGAAGTATAATTGCAGCATGTCCAGCAGTGAGATGATCCGCCGCTTGCGCGCGGCCGTAGGGCGGGAAAACGTGCTTTCCGCGCCGTCGGAGACGGCCGTCTACGATTGCGATGCCTTCACTGTCGAGCGCCGGCCGCCCGTCGCGGTCGTCCTTCCGCGAAGCACGCAACAAGTAGCGGAAACCGTCCGCGTCTGCAACAGCTTCGGCTCGCCGATCATTGCCCGCGGCGCTGGCACGGGCCTGGCTGGGGGGTGCAGTCCGCTGGCCGGCGGCGTGGTCGTGTCGCTCGCGCGGATGAACCGCATTTTGGAAATCCGCCTCCGCGACGAACTGGCGCTGGTCGAACCCGGCGTGGTCAACCTGCAGCTTACGCGGGCCTTGGCCGGGACCGGCTATCACTACGCCCCCGATCCCTCCAGCCAAGGCACGTCCACGATCGGCGGCAACGTTGCCACAAACGCCGGCGGGCCGCATACGCTGAAATGCGGCGTCACGGCAAACCACATCGCCGGACTGGAAATCGTCTTGCCCGACGGCTCGATTGTCGAATTCGGCCCGGTGGAGGACCCGGCCGCCTTGGACCTCGCGCGGGTCGTTTGCGGCAGCGAAGGGACGCTGGCGATTGTCACCAAGGTTTGGACCCGGCTGTCGCGCATACCGCTGGCATGCCGAACAATTCGCGCCGCGTTCAGTTCGATCGACGACGCCTCGCAGGTCGTAAGCCAGATCATAGCCGCTGGCATCGTTCCGGCCTCGCTTGAGCTTATGGACCGCGGCATCCTCGACGCGGTGGAGGATGCCTTCTCGCTAGGTGTGTCGCGCGAGGTGGCTGCCGTACTGGTGATCGAGCTGGACGGCGCCGAAGCAGGGCTCGATCCGCTTTTGGAGCAAGTGATCGCCATCTGCCGGCAGTGGCAAGCGGCGGAGATCCTGCAAGCCAGCACGCCGGCCGAGCGGGAGCTGCTTTGGAAGTGCCGCAAGATGGCCGTCGGCGCGGTGGGCCGCCTCAGCCCCAGCTACGTGCTGCAAGACGGCGTCGTGCCCCGTTCGCTCTTGCCGCGGGTCTTCAAGCGCATCGGCGAGATCGCCGCGAAGTACCAGGTGCGGATCGTCAACGTTGCGCATGCCGGCGACGGCAACGTGCATCCGATCCTGCTCTTTGATCCCCGCGATAAGGACCTTTCCGCCCGCGTGAAGGAGGCCAGTCATGAAGTGCTGGAAGAATGCATCGCATGCGGTGGCAGCATCACCGCCGAGCACGGCGTGGGCATAGAGAAGCTCCCCTTGATGGAGCGGCTTTACAGCGCCAATGACCTGCGGGCGATGCACCGCGTGCGGCAGGCATTCGATCCGGCGGTGAGGATGAATCCCGGCAAGAAGCTGCCGCCGCCTGCGCCAGGAGGCACGGCATGATCAGCCCCGCCTCCGTCGATCTTCGCGCGCCGCTGCCGGAGGGCATGCGCTCGTCCGCTGCGCCGATCGGTAGCCCCGTAAGTCCCATCGGTCTCATAATTCCCATAGCTCCCACGATTGAGACCGTCACTCCGGCGGACGCGCCCGCCCTCGCCGCTGCCCTTGCCGCGGCCTTCGAGCGTAAGCAGGCCGTCTATCCGCTGGGCGGCGGGACAAGCCTGACGTACGGGCCACCGCGGAACAAGTCGGGCATTGCGCTCTCGCTGGCCGCCCTGAACCAGGTATTGGACCATGCCGCGGACGACCTCACCGTAACCGTTCAGGCCGGCATTACGCTTGCGGATCTCGGCCGCCGGCTGGCGGAGAAACGGCAATGGCTGCCGGTTGATCCGCCCGAACGTGATCGGGCCACGGTCGGCGGCGTCATCGCCACGAACGCCTACGGACCGCGAAGGCTCGGCTACGGCACCGTCGGCGACTACCTGATTGGCTTCCGCGCGATCGATGGCCGCGGCGAAGAGTTTCGCGGCGGAGGCAAGGTCGTGAAAAACGCGGCCGGCTACAATCTGCCGCGGCTGATGGTCGGTTCGCTCGGCTCGCTGGGCGTAATTGTGGAGGCGACGTTCATGGTCCGGCCGCTGCCCGGTTATTCGGCCATGCTCATTCGCGACGTGCCGAGCTTCCAGCAGGTCGAGGTCCTGTTGGACGGACTCGGCCGCAGCCAAGCGAGGCCCGTGATCGTCGAGCTCTTGACTGGACCCGCGCGGCGCGATTGTCCGCTGCCGGCCATGCCGCAAACCGCCGCCGCACGGCTGGTCATCGGTTTCGAAGGCAGTCCGATCGAGGTCCCGGCAATGCTCACCGCCCTCTCTGACGAGTGGAAGCTCGATGGCGCCGACGGCGTGACGACGATCGCAGGCGCCGGCGTGGGTTCGATAACGAGTTGGCTCGTGCAAGCCCCGCGTTATTGCAGATCAACGTATTGCCGAGCCGGCTGGTGGGCGTTTTGGAGCAGCTTGCCAAGCTGCTGCCCGATCATCCGCTGCAAGCTCACGCCTCCAGCGGTGTTGTCCGCGTTTACTCGCCCGACGAGGGCGATGACGTGTGCTCGGAGAGTCTTGCAGAGTTGGTCCGAACTAAGCTGCGTTCGCTTGCGACCACCGCGGGCGGGCATTTGACGGTACTTGCCGCGCCGGAAGGATCGGCGTTGACCGCGGCCGATATTTGGGGCCCGCCCAGCGCTGGCGCGGCGCTCATGCGGGCGATCCGACAACGTTTCGATCCCACAGGTATACTGAACCCAGGAAGGTTCCTTTGACCCCTAACCACGACGATAACGCCGAACCGAGCAACCTTGCCGCGGGCATCGCCTACGACCAATTGCTCCGCTGTGTCCATTGCGGGCTGTGTACGTCGTCCTGCCCCACGTACCTGGAGACGGGCGACGAGAACAACGGACCCCGCGGACGCATTCAGCTCATTCGCCTTGTCGCGGACGGGCAGGCCGAACTGACCGGCCGCATGGAGCGGCACCTGGAACTCTGCCTCGATTGTCGGGCGTGCGAGTCGGCCTGTCCTTCCGGCGTACAGTACGGCCGGCTGATCGAGCCGTTCCGCCGGGCGATCGAAGAGCACGACATGCGGCCCGAGAAACATTGGGACCTTTTCCGTCGGTGGATAATGCTGGGCATGCTTCCTTACGCCGACCGCTTGCGTTTCGCGCTGCGGCCGCTGCGGCTCATGCAGCGCCTCGGGCTGATGGCGGCGGCCCAGCGATTGGGGCTGCTGAAGCTCCTGCCGGGAAGAATCGGCCGCCTGACGTCGATGCTGCCGCCGCCGGCGCGGCCGGGTCCGCGGCTGCCGAAATTCCTGCCAGCGGTGGGTCGCAAGCGGGCCCGCGTGGCGTTTTTCGTCGGCTGCGTGGCCGATGTGATGTTCCGCCCTGTGCATTGGGCGACCGTCCGCGTCTTGCAGCAAAACGGCTGCGACGTGTTCGTGCCGCCGGGCCAAGGCTGTTGCGGAGCGATCCATCTGCACGGCGGCGACGCGCCGACGGCGCGGCGCCTTGCCGATGCCAACCTGCTGGCCTTCGAGCTAGACCGCTACGACGCGATCCTGGTGAATCACGGTGGCTGCGGCGCCATGCTCAAGGAATATGGCCTGCATTGGCGCGACGGCCTGCAACCGCACCGCGCACGCTTCGCCGGGATGGTGAAAGACGTTCACGAGTTTCTCGACACCCTCGGCGTCGTGCCATTCAACGGCCGCATCGAGGCCGTGGCGACCTACCACGATTCTTGCCATCTTGCCCATGCGCAGCGAGTGGCTTCCGCGCCGCGGCGGCTGTTGGCCAAGATTCCCGGACTGGAGCTTCGCGAGCTGCCCGAAGCAGGCGTCTGCTGCGGCGCGGCCGGCACGTACAACCTGACCGAGCCGGAGATGTCCGACCGCCTTTCCCGCCGCAAGCTGGAAAACATCGTCCGCACCGGGGCAAACGTCGTGCTTACCGGCAACGCCGGCTGTCTGTTGCAGATCGACAGAGAAGCGCGACAAGCCCGGCTGCCGCTGCGCGTGATGCATCCGATGGAAGTAATGGACCTGAGCTACCGCGGGGAGAAGCTGGCGTAGCGCTGGTGTTGTAGGGTGGGCCAGCGCTCGCTGGACTCGCTTGTCCCACCACGTCTGAGGGAGGTTGGCGATGGTGGGCCAGCGCTCGCTGGACGCGCTTGTCCCACCCTGCAGTCACCCGCATCCGCACGCCGCCGCGCAAGGTTCTTTCATGCCGCGCAGCGGGTGCGGGATGAGGCAGAGGAACTTCAGCGGGCGGCTGCCGTTGTTGCGGAACTGGTGGATTTCGTCCGGTGCAACGTAGACCGCCACTCCGGGATAAAGCTGGTGCTCGCCGCGGCTGTCCAGCACGGTGCCCTCGCCTTCCAGAACAAACACCTCGTGCTCGAAACCGTGCGAATGCCGCGGCGTGTTGCCGCCGGGGGCCACCTCGAACTGCCGCATCGTGAAGCTGGCGCGCCGTCATCCGGGCCGATCAGGCAGCGCATGCGGCAGCCACTGGCGCCTTCCATCGTAACTACGGAGTCGGGAATGTTTTCGTAATGCGCGACTTTCATTGGCTATGCCTCGGGGAGGTCGGGTTTCGACTGAAACCCAATTATACAAGATTCCGCCGCGATTGACGGGGTTGGCAATCACGCTGCGAATAACCGCGAGCGCAAAAGCCGACTCGCTTTAGCAACTGGCCGCGTCCAGGCTGTCCGAACCGACCGGGGCTTTTGTCAGCGATTTGCAGAACTTCCGCGCCGACTTCAACAAGTCGCGGCGGCTTATCACGCCCACGAGTTTACCGTCTTTCTTTACGAGCACGCGGTGAATCCGATGAAGTATGAACACGTCGGCGATTTGCTGCGCACGGTCGTCGGCATCCACGGAGATCACATCCTTCGTCATGTGCCGGCTGACCGGGTCGCTCACGATTTTCGGGTCGTAGGTGATCGCCAGCATCGCGTACTCGGTAATGATGCCTAGAACGCATTTTTCGCGATCGACGATCGGCAATCCGCTGACGCCGAAGTTCAACAGGATGTCAATCGCTTCGCCAACCGTCGTATCGGGCGAGACAGTGACGATATCCGAGTGCATCAAATCCCTTGCGGTGAACATGGCTCGAACCCCGGTGCGAGGCTTAATGATTGCTCGAAAGTGTTAAGGCTCTGATGATATATACATCGTGTTCGCGCAATGGCGTTGGCTAGTGCAAATAACAGCGCCGAAGTACACCTTGTACCGAATGTTCCGGCGGTAGCGATTCTGCCAGCGCGGTCCCAATCCACGATTTGCGACGCCTGCCGCCTTACTAGTTGGTTCCTCACAAAGCTGCGCCTTCCGCCGTCGCGAGATGGTAAA
The DNA here is from genome assembly GCA_963780045.1 of uncultured Planctomycetia bacterium. GTDB lineage: Bacteria > Planctomycetota > Planctomycetia > Pirellulales > Thermoguttaceae > JANXQG01. Next base: position 3,054,579 of record CAVZZZ010000001.1, read on the forward strand.
TCAATTCCGCGAATCTTTCCCCCCGCTCGCGGAAGTTGAGAAACTGATCGTGGCTGGAGCAGCCGGGCGAAAGCACGATGGCGTCGCCGACCCGCGAATTGTGCCAGCACCAATCCAGCGCTTCGTCCAGCGTCGCTACGGCAACGGCATTGGTCTCGACATGCGATGCCTTGAGCCAGTTACACAGCTTTGGCCCCGATTCGCCGAAAAACGCGCCCCCGACCGCTATCCGGCCTGTTGCTTCTATCATCTCGGTGAAATCGAAACCCTTGTCGCGCCCGCCCGCAATGAGAAACACAGGGCAGTCCAACGACTCCAGGGCGGCGATCGTCGATTCGGGAGTGGTGGAAGTCGAGTCGTTATAAAACGTGCGACCGCCGACTTCGGCGATTCGTTCCATCCGTTGCGGCAGGCCGCGGAAACCCAACAGCCCGCGCTCGACCGCGCTGCGGTTGCACCCGGCACCCAACGCAGCCGTGGCCGCGCACGCTGCGTTCATGCGATTGTGCCAGCCGGGCACGGGCAAGCAGGGAAAGTCGCCAATGCTCACTAGCGGCAACAACCGCCCGCATACGCACTTCTCCCAAGCCGCCAGCCGCGCATCGTGCGTGTTGATCACCGCCATGTCGCCCGGCTGCTGCCGCTGGAAGAGAACCCGCTTGGCCGCCGCATATTCGTCCATGTCCGTGTGCCAGTCGAGATGGTTGGGCGAGAAGCTGGTAATGACGGCGATGTGCGGCACGCGGGTTTCGGGCCGCAGATAAAAAAGCTGGAAGCTGCTCAGCTCCAACACGACACTGTCATCGGGCTTGACTTCATCCAACAAATCCAGCAAGCTGCCGCCAATGTTCCCGCCGAGCCACGTGCGGCGGCCGTCGGCCTGAAGAATGGCCGCGGTCATCGCTGCGGTCGTCGACTTGCCGTTGGAGCCGGTGACGCCAACCACGGCCGCGGGGCAGTGTTTCAGGAAGAGATCGATTTCCGTGGACAGCGGCACGCCGTTTCGCCGCGCGACGACTAGCCACGGATTGTCGGGCCGCACCGCCGGATTCACCACGATGAGACCGGCGTTGCGGAAATCTGCGTCCCGATGCCCGCCCAAGTGGAACGCGGCAATCGGAGAATCGGCCAGGCTCGTCAATGCCGGAGCCAACGCGCGGTCGTCAGCCACATCGGTCACGGTGACCCTCGCACCTTGCCGGGCGAGCCACCGCGCCGCCGCCGCGCCGCCGCCGAATTGGCCCAAGCCCATCACCGTGACGCGCTGTCCGCGATAAGTCAAAGGTGCCTCCTGCTGCTTCATCGCCCGAACAATGCCGCCTATAATGACAAGTTTGTTTTACCAAGATTTCACCGGATGGGAATACCGATGAACGGCAAGGGCCAGATTTCGCTGCGGGGCGTGTCAGTCCACAATCTCAAATCGGTCGATCTCGACATTCCCCGCGGCAAGCTCATCGTCTTCTGCGGACTCAGCGGCAGCGGCAAGACGAGCCTGGCGATCGATACGCTCTATGCCGAAGGGCAGCGGCGGTACATTGAGAGCTTTTCCGCGTATACTCGGCAGTTTCTCGAACGCCTGGAAAAGCCCGCGGCGGAGCGGATCGACGGCCTGCCGCCGGCCATCGCCGTCACCAGCGGCGGCGGCAGCCGGTCGAGCCGCGCGACCGTAGGCACCGCCACCGAAGTCGTAGATTATTTGCGGCTGCTATTCGCCAAGATTGGCCACGTGTTCTGCCGCCAGTGCGGGCGGGAGGTCCGCCGCGAGACGCCCGAGAGCGCCGCGGCCGTGTTGGCGGAACTGCCCGGCAGCACGCGGTATTTGGTGGCTTTCGCGGCGGACGCGAGCGGCGATGGATTATCAACGGCGGCAGTCGAGAGTTTCCGCGCGGAGGGTTTTGTACGGGCCATTGTCCGCGGGCGGGTGGTGAGTTTGGACGATGTCGGTTCGGAGTACGCAGTACCCGGCACTCAGTGCGCGGTTTCCAGTGCTCAACCAGTGGCGGACGACACCAAAACTGTTTATGTCGTCGTCGATCGGCTGGCCACCGGCAGCGCGACCAATCAGCGAGTCCGCGATTCGCTGGAAATCGCGTTTGCCAAGGGGTATGGCAAGTGTTTTGCGTTTGTTGAGAAAGCGGACACGGATCACGAAACGCCCTTGCCATCGGCCGACGGGAAATACATCACCATCGACGGCCGTCGATGGCAACGGATCGCGTTCAGCAGCAGCCTGACGTGCGGCAATTGCGGGATCGACTATCTTCCGCCCGAGCCGCGGCTGTTCAGCTTCAATAGCCCGCTGGGGGCTTGCCCGAAGTGCGACGGATTCGGCAATGTCGTCGGCGTCGACATGAAGCTCGTTGTGCCGGACGAGAGCAAATCGATCCGCGATGGGGCCGTTGCGCCGTGGAACACGCCCGCTTATGCACACGAGCTGGAAGAACTGATGGCTTTGGCGCCCGATTACGGCCTGCCGGTGGACGTGCCCTATTCGCAACTGTCCGCCGCGCAGAGGAAGCTGATCGTGCGTGGCGTGCGCAAGCCGAACTTCGGCGGGCTAGACGGATTCTTCGCCTGGCTGCAGAAACGGAAGTACAAGATGCACACCCGCGTCTTCCTCAACCGCTGGCGAAGCTACCGGCCCTGCCTTGCCTGCGGCGGCACGCGCCTGCGCCCGATGCGCTGGACGTGCGAATCGGCGGACGAAATATTGCCGAAATATGCGCGATGCAAGTGAGCGAGGCCGCGGAGTTCTTTCGCGAGCTCGCGCTTTCGGATTACGACCGCCGCGTCGGACGCGCAATGCTGGAGCAGGTGCGGTTGCGGCTGGCCTTCCTCGAATCGGTGGGGCTGGGCTACCTGACGCTGGACCGCGTGACGCGCACGCTCAGCGGCGGGGAGGCGCGGAGGATTGGTTTGACTTCGGCGCTCGGCTCCGCCTTGGTAAACATGCTCTACGTGTTGGACGAGCCTTCGATCGGGCTGCATCCGGGCGACGTCGCGCGGCTCGTGCAGGCGATCTTGAGACTCCGCGATCGCGGCAATACGGTCGTGGTCGTCGAGCACGAGGAGGCGATGATCCGCGCGGCCGATTGCGCGGTGGAAATCGGTCCCGGCGCGGGCGAACGCGGCGGACGGATCGTCTTCCAGGGCACGCCGGTCGAAATGGAGGGCAGTTCGCAAAGCCTGACGGGCGACTATCTGGCCGGCCGCCGCGGCGCCGCGGTCAAGGAGTCGCGCCGGAAGCCGAGTCACGGCTCGATCCGCCTTGCCGGCGCGGGGCAACAATCTCAAGAACATCACCGTCGAGTTCCCGCTGGGACTGCTGTGCGTGGTGACTGGTGTGAGCGGCGCCGGCAAGAGCACGCTGGTGGAGGACACACTCTATCCCGCCTTGTGCCGCCGCATGCACAAGGAGTCGCCCGAGCCGTTGGCCTGCGACGACGTTTTCGGCGACGGCCAGATCGACGACGTGGTCCTCGTCAACCAGAGCCCCATCGGCCGCTCGCCGCGGAGCAACCCGGTGACATATCTCAAGGCGTTCGACGAAATCCGCAACGTCTTCGCCGCGACGCTAGAAGCAAGAACGCGCGGCCTTGACGCCGGGCACTTCAGCTTCAATCTCGACGCCGGCCGCTGCGCGGCTTGCCAGGGCGACGGCTGCATCCGCATTGACATGCAGTTTTTGCCGGACGTTTACATGAAGTGCAGCCAGTGTCACGGCACGCGCTACCGCGATGAGATCCTCGACGTGACCTACCGCGGGCGGAACATCGCCGAGGTGCTGGAAATGACGGTCCGCGAAGCGTTCACTTTCTTCCGTGGCCAGTCCAAGCTGCAAGCGCGGCTGAAGCGGCTGATCGACGTGGGGCTGGACTACATCCGCCTGGGCCAGCCGGCCAACACGCTCTCCGGCGGCGAAGCCCAGCGGCTGAAGCTCGCCGCCTACATGTCCAAGGCCAAGCGAAGCCGCTTCCTGTTCATTCTCGACGAGCCGACGACCGGCCTGCACTTCTCCGACGTCGTGCAGCTCTTGGACTGTTTCGACGCCCTGCTCGCCGTCGGCCATTCGCTGATCGTAGTGGAGCACAATCTACAGATGATGCGCGCGGCCGACTACATCATCGACCTCGGTCCCGGCGCGGCGGACGAAGGCGGGCGTGTTGTCGCCCAGGGCACGCCGGAGGAGATTGCCGGGAATGCGGACTCGGTCACGGGGCGGTTTATCCGCGCAGTCGTGATCTGACGAATCAAGTGCACTCGACGTTGTAGCCCGCAAGATATACCGCACCGGTCGTCCGGCTTGGTTTGGAATTCAGGAGAACTTCAGCACCCTCAAATCGTTGGAGAGTGGCGAGGTAGAATCGCAACGCATTGTGATTCTGCGGTCGTCCCATGCTGCCCTCTCACCCTTCCGTCTGATTCACCGCCTGCGTCTTCGTTCCCGGGCTCACCGCGGGAAATTCCAGCGTGAAACATGCCCCTTGGCCGGGCGGGCTTTCGATGGTGATCTTGCCGCCGTGCTCAGTGAGGATCTTCTGGCTTACGGGCAAGCCAAGACCGGTGCCGCGGCTTTTTTTCGAGGAGATGAAGGGACTGAAGAGCTTGTCCATCTGGTCGGCGGCGATGCCCGGCCCGGTGTCGCGAATTTCGATTTGCACTGTGTCACGGTCGGCGAGGTTGCTGTCGGCAATCCGCCGCGTCTGGACCGTGACCCGCCGCGGCGGATCGCTTTCGGCCACTGCATCAATCGCGTTGGTAATGACGTTCAACACGGCGCGATGGATGCCTTCGGGATCGAAAACCATGTCGGGCATCTCGGCGGCCGGAAGACAGCACAATTCCACCTGTTCCTCCTGGGCGCGGCCCTGCATCAGCTCGATTACGTCGTTCACGATCGCGTTGACGTTCGCGGTCGCCAGGTCCGGCTCGCGCTCCTTGCTGAAGGTGAGCATGTCCATTACCAAGGCCGAAATCTTGTTCTGGTTCTTCTCGACGATGTTCCAGCCCTTGCCGACGATCGACTCGTCGTGCTCCTTCAATCCCATTTCAATCAGGTAGCTGCCGCCGCGAATGCCCTGCAGGATGTTCTTGATGTGGTGCGAGAGCGTGGCAATGGTCTGGCCGATGGCCGCCAGCCGCTCGGCCTGTACCATCGCCGAATAGTAGCGGGTGTCCTCGACGGCCAGTGCCGCCTGGTGGCCGATGGCGATCATCAGCTTGAGATGGTCCTCGGTGAACCGCCGCGCGGCGGGACCGCGCGCCAGGACCTGCTGCGGCGTGATCGAGGTGTCGATGTAAATGATTCCCACTACGTGATAGCGTCCCTGCATCGGCACGCAGATCGCCTCCCGGACGCCCAGCCGCACGATGCTCGCCGCCGGGTTGAAGCGGTCGTCCTGCCGGGCGTCGCTGGTAAGAACCCCCTCGTTCTTTTCCAGCACGAAATCGAGGATCGTCTTGCTGATGGTGATTTTGTCATCGGGCTCCCTCACTCCGACCCGCTGCGGACCCAGAGGGTGCCCCGCCCCGCCCTCTCCCGCAGGGCGAGGGGAGTGGACCGGCTGCGCGCCGTCGCGCGTCCGCCGCACGCGCGGTTCCAAGCGCCGCGACTCGGCATCGAAAAGCATGATGCACCCGCGATCGGCCTCCACCCATTCGAAGATCAGGTCCATGATCCTCGCCAGCAACTGGTCGATGTCCAGAGTGTGGCTGACCGCCAGCGCCGTGCGGTACATCACCTGCAGGTTGCTCCGCGCGGGCGAGCCACGAATTCTGCGGCAGCTCGGCCTGCGCGTTGAAGAGGCGGCTGCCTTCCTGCTGCGTCATGGAATGGATGATGCGCGAACCGTCGTCGGTCGAAGCAGCAGCGGCAATGCTCACGGCGGTGTCGATGCCGCCGTTGGATTCGTCCGCCGGCCCGGTGTAGAGCATCAATGTCGCGCCCACCTGCACGTGGTCGCCGCTGACGAGCGTCTGCTGCTGCACCCGCACGCCGTTGACGAAGGTGCCGTTGGAGCTGTCCAGGTCAGAGACTGTGTAGTCGCGGTGCGTGCGGCGGAGCTCGGCGTGCTGGCGAGAGACTTCGGTATCGTGAACGTGCATCGAACACGATTTGTCGCGCCCCAACCGAACGATCGGCTCGTCAAGCTCGAAGCGGGCGCCTTGATCGTTTCCGCGAATGACAAATAGCGAGGGCACGATGATTGGGCTGCTTAGGGCCGGCGATCCAATTGTTGTCGAACTTAGCCGTAGGACGGATTGCCAATCCGTCGAATTCCTGACGGATTGGCAATCCGTTCTACGCAAGTTGTTGATTCGCCGATGCTTAGCCCGCCCGCAGCATGTTGACCTGGCCGCTTGCAGTACCGCGACGGGCGGAAAGGATTTCTTCAATTCTACGGATTAGCGGCGCGTAGTGATAGGGCTTGGCGACATACTCGCCAGCGGGAAGTGCGTTCCGCCGCCGAACGCTGCCTAAGAGAACTAGCGAAGTCTGATCGGGAGTCGCCTGTTGAGCAAATTGGGCGGCAACGTCGTCTGTTATCTCGCCTGTTTCCAAATCCAGCACCACGAGGTCCGGATGAAGCTCCTTGGCCATGGACAGGCCCTGACGGGCATGAACGGCGGCTGCGGTCTTGAGTCCGCGATGCTCCAAGGCGGTCTGCAATACCTCGCGGGTCTCCTCCGCAGCGTTAACAATTAGCACCTGGCAACCGTTTTCCAAGCGGTAGACCCTCCGTAGTCGTGGCAGGACCGGACCTCCTTGTCCGGCTGAATATTGAAGGGCCGCAAGATAGTGGTTTGGGCCGCGCAAGTCAAGCTGAGATTAGGACAATTTAACTTGCACGTCGTCCATGTTTGTAAGCCACACTGATGGGGGTGACGCTCGGCAATTTGCGCGGGGCGGACTACTTGTCAAGCCACACCAATACAGAAATGTTAGCCGGGCGCCGATTCTCGCACCAGTTGACTAATCTGCTTGAACTCCGGCGCCGCCGACGTTTCGCACCATTCGAAAAGAGCGGACTCCGTCGTTGTAAGAGTCGCGCCGGATGCCTCCATGCGCCGCAACGCGGTTTGGTGATCGATTTCCGCTCGCGATCCGACCGCGTCGACGGCTATGTAAACGCGCCAGCCGTCGGCCATGAGATCGAGCGCCGTTTGTTGAATGCAGACGTGCGTCTCAATCCCGCATAACAGCAGTTTTTCAACCCCCTGGTCGCGAAGAGTTGCGAAGACAGTCGCCAGTTCGCGGCAACTGAAACACCTCTTTGGATGGCGCTCCGGAAGCAGCACGGCTAAATCCGCCACCGTTGGCCCGAGCCCCTGCGGATATTGCTCCGATGCCGCCACCGGAACATTCAAATGTCGGGCGCCCTCGATTAGTCGCCGCACATTCCATACAACCGTCGTACTTGAACTGATTGCCGGTGTCAATTTTTCTTGCACGTCAATTACAAGCAGGCCGGAGTCTGTGCGGGACATAAGCTCCGAGCTTCGGTCAACATGCGGAAAATCAGTCATCCTCGGAAAGATAAGCGATTTACGGATTCGCGTGTAGGGGGTTGCCCAGCGGTTGCGACACTGCCAAACTCCAATAGGCGTTCAATCCGCGAAAACTGAAAAAGTCCACCAATTTTGCGCAACCTCGCGCTTAACGAATAACACCGAGGCGATTTCCGCGATTATTGGAAAATGAAACTCCGATCGAGTATCATAGCTGTATACCTGTGATAAGGCCCGAAACGAGGCTGGGGTTGCCGGCAGTCAGGCTAAGGGTAATGCCGCTGCTGGGGGTATTTTTTACTGATTGCGACTGGGAAGTGCAACAAGCGTCGGCCCGTAGCAACGATTTGTTTCGGTCCAAGCCGCATACAGTATGCACCCTGGGACGCTCGTCGATCGATCGTACCCCGGGGCTTTCTACACCACTGACAACCGGAACACCATGAGCAGCCACTTCCTCAGCGGCATATTCGGCCGCGCCTTCGGTAGCAATCGCAACAAGAGGCCCACGGTCAAGCGCGGGGCGCCCGCTCGCGGGTCGCGGATCGGCGGCTAACCTTCGAGAGCCTCGAGAGTCGCCAACTCCTCACGGTCTCGGCGCCGACTTCTATCGCGTTCCAGCCTGGCACCGGGCAGGGCACGACGGCGCTCACCTCTGCCAACGACTCGTCGGCCACCACGGAGTTGACTTTCCTAGTGTCCGGCGTCACTGCCGGGAACACCGTCAAGGTTTTCGCTGACGGCGGCGCGACGCCAATTGCCACGGGCACGGTCACCGCCAGCGCCACCACGGTAACCTTGACCACCAGCGGCACGAGCGATTTGAGCAACGGCTCGCACACGTTCAACGCCACCCAGACCGACACTACCGGCAGCGCAAGCCTGGCGTCGCCCGGCGACACGCTGCAGGTGTTTAGCGGCCTGAGCTTGACGTTGAGTTCGTCCCGCGCGACGACGGCCACCGTCGGCACGGCCTACTCGTACACCTTCAACTTGCAAAACAACGCCCCTTCGGGCGACAGCGTAACGTATTCGTTGCCATCCGGTTCGGCTCCCACGGGAATGACGTTCAATTCGACGAACGATTCCGTAACATGGACGCCCACTTCCTCGGACGAAGGCCAGACGGAGTCGATCACGCTCTCGGCCACCGATACGGCGGGCAACACGGTTTCGGCTCTGCCCGTCTACATCTCCATATCCGCCGCCAGCGGAATCACCGTGGAGACTCCGCCTTCCACCGTGGCCGCCGGTTCGCCGGTGCTCGTCGGGTTCACCAACACGAACTCCGCGGCGACTCATTACACGGTAACCGCGACGAGCACGAGCGACCCCACCGGCGCCGATCTGACGGGCACGGTGATGCCCTCAACCAATCCCGTGCTGCAGATCGTGACCAGCCTGGGCACTATGGACTTTCAGTTGCTGCAGAACTACGATCCCAACACGGTGGCGCAGATCGAAAACCTGGTGAACTCCGGGGCCTATAACGCGAGCACATACGCCAACGTCACTGGCACGTTTGAGTTATCGGTGGGCTCGGTGACGACCGCGCCGATTACCTTCGAGAACACGAATCTTTCGCAGACGGCAACCAACATCCAAAACGCCCTGGTGACGGCGGGCTTCACCGGCGCTACGGTAACGGTCAATTCCAGCGCGACGGCACCGAGCTACGCGTTCAACGTCACGTTTGCCAATGCGGTGGCGGCCGCCTCCTACGTGCCGTCCTCCTCCCCGCTGCCGGTCTCGTTCTCCAATTCGGCCGCGTCATCGACCACGGCAACCGCTTCGCAGACGTTGACGTTCGACGCGCCCACGCCCGAGTTCTACCGCATCATCGAGACCTTCATGGATCAGGGCGGCGTCAGCGGTCTGGCCAACGCGCCGCAGATTCCCGTCGAATTGAACTCGGACCTGCGCTTCACCTCCAGCGGTCTGCTGGCGATGGCCAACAACGGGGTAGACGGAAATACTTCGGAGTTCTTCATCACCAATCCGGACGACATGAGCAACAGCTTCCTGGATTTCCGTTACACCCTTTTCGGGAAGCTGGTCTCCGGCGACGACGTCCGCGCGGATATGGCCAGCACGCCGGTGACGACCAACTCTTCCACCGGCGAAGACAGCTCGCCGCTGACTCCGCCGACGATCACGTCGATGAGCATCGTGCAACAGCCGACTGGCGAAGGCGTGCTTATGTTGAAGGCCGCGACCGCCGCGACGGGCTCGTACACCGTCACGGTCTCCGACGGCACGAACACGCAGACGTTCACGATCAATATCGGCGCCAATGCCGACGACCCGCCCAATCCCTGGGTAACGCCGAGCAATGGGAATGACACGATTACGGTTGCTGGCGGCAAATCGACCACGTACACGCCGCAGGGCGAGTCCGCCGACGGCGAACCGGTGCAGGTGAGCGTGCAGACGATGCTGAGTGTGCCCTCTGTCAGCGGCGCTTACGTCGACAACTCGTTCCTCGATACGAGTTCGGCGCAACAGGCCCCGCCGCAGGATCCCAACCAGGATATTACCGTCACCCAGAACGGCTCGAGTTACACCGTGACGCCCGCCGCCGGCTTCTACGGCCGCCAGGTGCTGGAGGTCATGGGCTTCGTTCCCGTCACGACGAGTAGTCCCGTTTCGTCCGGCCACGGCACGTTCCAGTTGCAGGTGGGATCGACTACGACGGCGGCGATCAGCTTCAACAGCCAGAACCTGACCGCCACGGCGGCCAATATCCAAAGCGCCTTGCGGGCCGCCGGTTTCAGCAGCGCGACGGTGACGGTCGCCACGGCCACGACCGCGCCGGATTTCGTCTTCGACGTGAGCTTTGGCACGAGTGAACAGGACCTTACCTACGTTGCTGGCAGTACCGATCCCTTGCCGCTGAGCTTTTCCAACGCGGCCACCTCAGCCGCCGCCTCGCAGACGATTACCTTCACCGACACCGGTACTTCGTGGGACGGCTACGATCCGAGCACTCATTCCTACAGCGCCAACCCGATTTACCGGTCCTTCGTGCAGGTCCTGGTGGCCCCGCCCACGCCGGTGCTCAATTCGATCAGCGCCAGCGGCAAGACGATCAGCGGCAGCACGTTCGACAACAACGGCACTGCCTCCGAAGCGTTTACGTTCAACATCAGCGGGGTGGTGAGCGGCCAAACGGTCAGCGTGTACCTCGACAACAGCACGACGCCGCTGGTTTCCGGCACGGCTTCCGGCACGACAATCGCGCTGACCTCGAACGGAAGCACCGCGATCAGCGGCGGCCAGCACACCTTCACCGTCAAAGAAAGCGTGAGCGCTCCGGCCCTGACGCTCTACGCCGACTGGACGCCGTCCGGCGGCCCCGGCACGCAGTTCCCGGAAGATGCCACCAATGTTCAAAGCGGTGCGTCGAACGGCGAGGTGATTACCATCGGCCTGGAGGTCCTCGCCCAACCGGTGAACAAGGCCCGCGTCGCCGCTTTGTATACCTTCACCGTGCAGACAAACGCCCCCAGCGGCGATCAAATCACGGTCACGCCGGTCACGCTGCCGACCGGCATGACTTTCAGCAGCAGCACGGCTACTTTCTCCTGGACGCCCACCAACAGCCAGTTGAACACCTCGCCGACGTTCGAGGCGACCGTCAGCGACAGCCAGGGGCGGACGGTCACGATCGGCCCGCTGACAATCTCCGTCGTCGCCGGCCTGACGCCCACACAGGTGCCGATCTCGACCAGCGGCGGCAGCGTCACCGTGACTTTCTCCAACGGCAACGTCGAAGTCTACGACAACGTCGGCAAGACGATGCTCAGCAACCAGTCGTACAAGTCGACCGACACCGTGGAGATCGACCTGCCGGCCGGACAGGCGAACGCGGTCGTGGTCGACGTGCCCGCCAGCGGCGCGACGATGCCTCATGAGGTCTTTGTCAGCGGCGCCTCCCAATCGACGAGCAACCAGGTGACGGTCAAAGGCAACGCCTCCGCGGACACGTTCACGCTCTCTGGAAACACGCTCACGGCCAACGGCATGGAGGTGCTCGATTCGGTCGTCCAGAGCCTTACGCTGATGGGAATGAGCAGCAACAACGACTACGTGCTCACTTCCAGCGCTGTGCCGCTAACCATCGTCAACAACGGCAACCAGGGCACATTGGACTTCAGCCACGACACCGCGGCCGTGGCGGTCAATCTCGGCATGGACCGCGGCCAGGCTCAGACCATGGCCGGCTGGAGCACCACGCTGGCGATCAACGGCGTGCTGAACGAGGTTATCGGCTCCAACCACGCCGATTCGATCACCGCCGGCCCGGCGGCCATGACTATCATTCACGCCGGCAACGGCAACGCCCGCATCGTCGGCGGCAGCGGCGAAAGCATTATTGTCGGCGGCAGCGGCAACGACACGATCACGGGCGGATCCGGCAGGAACCTGATCATCGCCGGCAGCGGCAACAGTACGATCAACGTCAACGGCAACGCGAACATGGTCTTCGGCGGCACGACGAATTTCGACGCCAATGACCAGGCCCTCATCAGCCTCCTCAACCAGGGGCCGGACGTAATGTTCGGCTACAGCATGCGGCGGGCGCTGGCCAGCGTCGCAAAGAACCCTGCCTTGAAGTCCAGTTTGCTCACCTTCCAGGACACCGGCGGCCACGACACGATCATTGGCAGCGGGCTGAACAATTTTTTCCTGACGGGCAAGTTCGGCATTGTGCGTAAATAGCTCGTTCGCACGCCAGCCTCGAGCAATGCGGTGTCCGGGGAGACCACCTCGGCAAACTGTCACCCCTCCTTGCCCGCCGGTTAAAGCGCCGCTAAGCTTAACATGTCCCGCGGCGTTTTTTCCTTGAATTTACAATCCTCGAAAATGACTGACAATTCGACCAAGAAAGTCCTCTCTGTCGGCAATTGCCGATACGACCACGGCCGCTTGGCCAACATGCTTACCGAGCATTTTCAGGCCGACGTGATATACGCCCGGCACGAAGAGGAAGCTGTGGAAAAACTCCGCGCGCAGCGTTTCGATCTGGTATTGGTGAACCGCGTTCTGCACCGCAACGGTCAGCAGGGCCTGGAGGTGATCCGCCGCCTGAAGTCGGAGCCGGAACTGGCCGCCACGCCCGTCATGCTCTTGAGCAACCATACCGACTACCAGCAGCAGGCCCTCGCCGCCGGCGCGGAGCCGGGTTTCGGCAAGGAAAAGCTCGACAAGCCGGAGCTGGTCGAGGATCTGCGGCCCTACCTGGGGTCCAAGGCGTGATCTGAGTCCCGTCGCGCAATGTCAGCCGCGATGACCTCCGCCGCAATCGTATTCCCGGCCGGGTTCCAATGAAAATCGTGGACGAACGTCAGCCGCTCGAACCGGCCGCTGCGCTTGGCTGAGAGCATTGGCGCCATGAGGTCGACCGTTGCCAGCCGCAGCTCGCCGGCCAAACGCTCAAACGCTTCGCGGCTGGCGATTTCCTCGGCAAGACAAAGATCGCTCGTGGAGGTAACGTCGTCCTCGCTCAGCTCAGCCTGGCCCGGCACGAGCACTGTGAGGAAGCGGGCCTGCTTCGCTCGGCAGACATCCCGCAGGGCGGCCAGGTAGTGCCGCGTGATGGCCACCGCAGGGCTGCACTCGCTGGTATCCGCCGCAATCTCCGCTGGCGATAGCGTCCGCCGCCCGGCTGAATCGAACAGGTCCTTGTTTTTTCGCGAGTATTGGATGCCATCAATGCAGTAGCTTGCCAGATTGAAAATGCACCAGGCGTCCTTCATCCAGTTCTTCCACTGCTGCGCCGCGGTAGCAGGCCGAGGCGGGACGAGCTGGATTCGCCCCTCACTTATCGTCGCGTAGACGCGGCCCGCCAAATGCTTGCCCACATTGTCGCCAAAATCGTTGCCGAAAAAGACGAGCACGACGGTGTCGCCGGGCCGCAACCTCGGCGCAACGTGCTTCTGGAAAATCAAAAACTCCTGCACCGTGCCCGCGCCGATCAGGCCGAAGTTGTGAACGTGTCGGCCCAGCCGCCGAGCCATTTGGTTTGTAAGCAGGTCGTGCTGGCCGATGCCGTAACCCCAGACGAACGAGTCTCCCAGTACGTAGACTACGCGCGGATCGCTCGTGTTGTCTGTCTCCCCGCGGCGAAAGCCGTTCTCGTCGTGTTCGACGATAACGTCGAAATCCGCGCGGCGGAAGCGGCCGGTGAAATTTGCCTTGCCGTGATAGCCCAGTTCGTTGTCGGGCACGAAAAACGAACCCATCGGATTCGTGTAACTCCGGCCGTAGCCGCACACGCGCAAGGTGATTTCGGCAACCGCGCAAGCGGCGATGAGCGACATGCAAGAGGCAAGCAGCGGGAACAGGATCCGTCGCCGCAGCGACGCCGCGCGGACCCGCGGCGCGGGCACGGGCGCAGCCGCCGGAGAGGCAATCGGCGTGACGGCGGCGCGGTCTTCGAGAAGGCCCTGCAAAGTCGATGCTCCCGCAGTTCGGTATCAAGGGCGGCATCGTACCGATTTGCAGCCGATCAGACAAGACGAATGGGTGCCACGCGCTGAGCCGGGGCACCCGCTTGCGGGTCGCGAAGGGCGGTTTTCCGCGTTGCCACGCCCTTCGCTTGAAGCTCAGGACGTGCCACCCGATCCGGGATTCCTTACGGGCGAGTCGGTGATCGGCCTTCGATCTCACGCATCCACCGGGGCCGTGACGGGGAACGCCCCCAGCACCTCCAGCCGCACGGCCTTCCGCTGCAACACCGCAAGCGCCTTCTGCAACCGCCGCTCGCTGGGGTGCGCGGCCACCTCGACAAAGAACAAATAGGCCCGGTCGCTGCCCGGCAACGGAAACGACTCGATCCAGGTCAGATTCAGCCGGCCGCGCTTGAAGATGTTCAGCGCGTCGGCCAAGCTGCCGGGGCGGTGCTCCATCTGAAAGAGCACCGCGGTGCGGTCGTCGCCGGTTCGACCGGGCACCTGCCCGCCGATCACTACGAAGCGGGTCAAGTTGTTGGGATTGTCCTCGATCTTCTCCGCCAGCGTGTCGAGCTTGTATTCCACGCCGGCCTGACGGCTGGCAATGGCAGCCGCTCCCGGTTTTTCCCCGGCCAACTGCGCGGCCGTGGCGGTGCTGGTGACCTCGATCGTGCGGGCCAGCGGGAGGTGCTTCGCCAGCCAGTTGCGGCATTGGCTGATTGCTTGCGGCTTGCTGTAGACCTCGCGGACCTCGGCCCGCGAGCATCTGCCCAGGAGCGTGTGGTGGATGCGCATTTCCATCTGCCCGCAAATCCGCACAGGCAGCCGAGTGAACATTTCCAGCGTATCGGCGATGCGGCCGTCGGTGGAATTCTCCACCGGCACGATGCCGAAGTCGGCATGCTGCTGATCGACTTCCTCGAACACGGCCGCGATTGTCGCAACGGGCACGAACTCCACCGCCTGCCCGAAGCGGTGCAGGGCGGCAAGATGGCTGTAGCTGTACATCGGCCCCAGGCAGGCAATGCGCAATGGCCGGACCAGCGCCCGGCAACTGCTAAGCAACTCGCGGAAAACGGCCTGCAAGCTCGCCTTGGGCAGCGGACCGCCGGATTGTTCGATGACTGCGGAGACAGCCGCCTCGTCCCATCCGGCGGCTGAGGAACCGGCCGCCGTCTCGCCGGGACCGGCGTCTTTCACCAACTCGGCCCGCCGCTGCGCCAGCGCGGCAATCTGGCGATCAATCTCCGCCACCGACGTCGCGCTGGCCGAGCCGCGCTTGGCGGGCTGTTTCTTCTTGTTTGCAGGTGCTCGTGCCATAGTCGTCACCGCTGCACGCGGGCGTTGCCGCGCCAAATACTCCAGACTTGCTCTTCGTCGGCAGGCTGCGCGTAGTCAGTCAAAAGGGTCGTGGCTAGCGCACCGCAGGCCCAGCCGAACTCGATCCACTTCCGCGGTTCCCAGCCTTTGAGGATCGCGTAGAGCAATCCGCCCACAAAGCCGTCGCCGCCGCCGATGCGGTCCAGTACGGTGATGTCCCGCGGTTCGACGACGAACCACTCGTCGCCGGCCGCCATGACCGCGCCCCAATGGTGATGGTTCGCGTCGATGACTTCTCGCAGCGTTGTGGCGTAAGTTGAGGCATGGGGGAACGCCTGCCTCGCGCGGTGGATCATTTCCTTGAAGGCCTCGACCTGGGCCTTCAGGTCCTTGCCGCCCGCGTCCGGTCCGTGGACGCCCAGACAAAGCTGAAAATCCTCCTCGTTGCCCACCAGCACGTCCGCCAGGTGCGCGATCTCGGCGAAGATCGCGGAAAGCTCCTTCTCGCGGCCCTTCCAGAACGTGGCGCGATGGTTCAGGTCGAAGGATATCTTCGTACCGTGCCGCTTGGCCGCGCGGGCCAGCTCCAGGCAGAACTGGCCCGTCTCCGGCGACAAGGCGCCGATCAGGCCGGAAAGGTGGACGATCTGCACGCCTTCCGCGCCGAAGAGCCGCTCCAGATCGAAATCTTTCACGTTCAGCGTGCGGCCGACCTCGCCCGCGCGATCGTTCCACACCCGCGGGCCGCGCATCGCCATGCCGCTATCGGCGATGTTGAACTGGTGCCGATAGCCCCACGGCCCGCCCTGCGGCACCTCCACGCCCTCGTATTCCATGTGGCGGCCGCGGAGATTGTCCTTGATAAGCTGCGCGACCGGACTTCCCTTGACGAACGTCGTGAGCACTTTCACCGGCAGGTCGAGATACGAGGCGACGCTCGCCACGTTCGTCTCCGCGCTGGTGGCTTGCATATGAAACATCCCGCCCACATGGACTGGCTGTCCGGCCAGCGGCGTGATGCGAACGCCCATGCTCGTCGGCACGACCAGGGCGT
The DNA here is from genome assembly GCA_963780045.1 of uncultured Planctomycetia bacterium. Lineage (GTDB taxonomy): Bacteria > Planctomycetota > Planctomycetia > Pirellulales > Thermoguttaceae > JANXQG01. The sequence goes on from CAVZZZ010000001.1 coordinate 3,070,920, forward strand.
ATTTGCAGTTTTCCTTGAGGGCGAGTTTCATGGCAATTCTCCCCTCTCTCACCGGGAGAGGGGCAGGGGGTGAGGGTTTTTTCGGCAGGCTAGAGCGGAGCCGTTGCATCGACCAATCGCAAGCCTGAGTTTACGAACACCGACGCGGTAATGCAAGGAGGAGCGGGTGTCTGGGCAATGCCGACACTGGACCACTGCACTGGTTCATGCATATTATTCCTCATGGGTTCGGGCAATGCCCGATGCGCTAAACCTCTGACAGGAGAGAAGCAATGGCAACGCAAACATTGGACCGCGAGACGGATGAATTGGTGCTGGAAGTAGAGCGGCTGCGCGAGATTTGTCGTTCCGCTGGGGCGATCGACACGGAACAGACCAGTCGCGGCAATCAGCCGGTCGGGGTGGACTTGTGCTTGGAACGCAGTGACGTCTCCTTCGGCAACGTCCGGCCGGATGTCGTTCAGATCCGCCTTACCGTGCGAAACCGCGGCACGCGCAGCGTCCCGGCCTGATGTGCTGGCCGTCGAAGCCGCGCCGCTAGGGGCCTTTCTGCCTTGGCAGCCGCTGACGGAAGTTGCCTTGCCGGCGATCGCGTCCGGCGCGTCCGCCATCGTGACGGCCGAAGTCACCAGCCGTCGCCCCGCGCCGCTGGGCAGTTTCGCCAACCTCCCGCCGCGCCGCTTGCTCACCGCCTTGCTGACACCGGACGAGGAGCCGGCGAACCGGCCAGCCAGCCCGGCCACGGGCGTTCTCTCGCTGCTCTTCGGCGGCCGGCGGCGCGCCGATTTGCCCGCCGACTTGTTCGACCTGTTGGGCAGGGGCAACCCGCACTGGGCCGGAAATCTCAACGTGTTCGTCGGCGGCAAGCCAGTCGAGCGGCACCGCGCCCGAGCGCTGCGAATCTACCCCGGCCGGGCCAATCTCGCTTTCTTTCTCCTTGGCAGTGGCCCCGACGCCTATTCCCTGCGGATCGAGGGCGACGGCGCCCAGTGGACCACGCTGCTGGACGCCACCGACTGCGCTTCGCCGTGCGATCGCGAACATGCCGGCCGCCTGGGAGAGTCCCAGTGGATCGAGACCACAGGCACGCACTTCATCCTCCTTGCCATGTGCCCGCCGCCCGATTGGCGGCAAGGCGGCGTCGAAGTCCACGTCCGCCAGCGTTCCACCGACGAGACCGCCGTTGTCGAATTCACCTTCGACGCCGCCGCGGCCGGGCCGGGATGCTACGCGGTGTAAGCCTCGCGCAGCGCACAGCGCCCGTGATCTACAGTCCCGCAGCGTGCCCCGAAGGGGCGTCAGTTTCCCCAGCGAAGGGCGAAGCCCTGGTAGCGCCGGCCCCACCTGGCATTTGTTGATTTATCGTGTCCCTCATTCGGGCCAACGGCCCAGCCGTTTCTCTTACGGGAACGGTTGGACCGTTGGGCCGGAAAAACGGACGCCCCTTCGGGACTTGCATCGTGCGCAGGGTTACGGTCCTATCCAGGGCTGCGCCCTTCGCTGGGGCTTCCGATCCAGGCGCTCCTAACAACGTCTACTTCGGCGACGGCACGCAATACGAGAACAGCCAGACCCAGCTCGAGCTTTTCCAGTAAGCCAACTCGGTTCCGGAGCCGTCGAGCCTGCTCTTGCTGGCGATTGGCGGGCTGACTGCGGCCGCATCAGCGATATTCAAACACCTACCCTTGCGTGCCTGAACTTCATCGCTTGCGGGCAACGCGCACCAATCGGGCGATTGTGATGCCGCCACGCGGCATGGGCCGCACCATTTTTATTCCGCAGGGCTATCGGGGCCACAGGGCAATCGGGGCCACACCTTAAGCATCAACTTTGCAAGCGGTCAATCCTGTGCGCCGTCGGGACAAGCTCGGCGGCGGCGTGATGTGCGCTGGGCATAGGAAGATGTTGCTTAACGTCGGGCGGCTGGCAAGGTCTCGACGGTGAGAGTCAATCCCATCGCCTTAGTCACCGCGAAGAGCGTGGAAAGACGCGGATTCCCCCGCGGCGAGAGGGCGCGATAGAGACTTTCCCGCTGCATGCCAGCCGCCTTGGCGACTTTGGCGATTCCGCCGCGGGCCTCGGCAATCTGCCGCAGCGCGATCAAGAGCACCCGCGGCTCTTCCGTGTCCTCAATGGCCGCCTTAAGATATTCCGCGGCGAAGGCGCGGTCCTTCCGCAACCTCTTCCGCATTACCTCGTCGTGCGAGATGCTTGCTTTGCCGCTCATTTGTTGGTAGTTCTCCGTTGATAATCGTTCCAATACTGGACGGCACGTTCTACGTCGGCGGATTGCCGGCGCTTGTGGCCCCCGCACAACAGCAAAACCTGCGTCCGGCCACTGATCGTGTAGTAAACTTGGTAGCCCGGCCCAAAGTCGATTCGCAGTTCCCAGACGCCGGCCCGCAACGGTTTGCAATCACCGAAGTTGCCGACAGCCAACCGCGCGACTCTAGCAACAATCCGGCCTTCCGCCTTGGCATCCGTCAGCGAATCCAACCACTCCTCGAAGGGGTCCTTGCCGGACGCAGTCAAGTAGTGGCGGATTTCGTACATCCACAGAATTGTAACTTATATGTCACACTTGGTCAAACCGTCTAGTCGCTGCATTTCTCGCCATTCAACGATGTTCACCATCCAGAGAGCACGTCTGGGTAGTCAGGGCAAGGGCAGTCGGGGGCCGGTAGGGCCAAACCCAAAATGTCGATTTTGGCGCACTGCGGCAGTGGCCGTGTACGTCAGAGCGCCCGCTCCCGACCTCTTAATGACTTATCGACGATGGCTGCATGCCCGACGTGACAGAGCTTGGTGCTCATCTTTCAGCCCCCAACCGCCGCGGCCGCGCGGCCATACGCCGGGTCCTTGATCCGAACACGCGCCCTTTCGTAATGGTGGGCGTCGTGATACGCCTGTATCGGCAGCAACTGCACAAAGTTGATGGCGCCGATTAGGGGGTCGGCGAGCACGACGTGGCCCAGAACCTGTTCGTCGTGCGTGCTGTAAAAGCGCCGATAAGCGGCGTGCTCCGCCCGCAGCGCTTCGCGCAGAAATCCGACGCTCACAGGCCGGCGTGGAGTCCGCTTCGGCGGAAAGATCCAGCCGCCGCTTTTCGGGTAATTGCGAAGATTGACGCGGAGGTAATCGATGTCGGCCTTGTACGGACGATGGCGAACGAGCCGCGCGATGATCGACCCCAGCGGGTAATAGACGATCATGAGCCTGCGCAAGAAGCAATTGACGACGCGCGAATGGTCGAGATGCTCGCCGATGGACCAAACCCTGGGGGCGGGGCGATACCACAACACGCGATCGGGCAGTGCGCCTATCTCGAGGAAGATGGCTTCGCGTTGCTCGTCCAGCAGGTCCAGGTATCGCGTAATCGCGCTCGGCATACAAGCAACTTTCGCGCATGACTGCAATGACCGTGTTCGTCGTAACGCAGGCTCCCGGCCTCTCAATGACCTATTGACGATGCCTTCATGTTAGGAGCAAGATTCCAGGACCGCAACTCCGGGCGACGGCTTCGAGCATTATGTTTTGAGGCTTAGAGCCTTTCCGAGAACCCCGTAGGGCGTGGTCGAGTTCTACAAGACCCACCAAGAACCACTATGAATGGTGAGTCTTCGCTGCGCTCGACATCACGCTATGTGCGATTCTCGGATGGGCCCTTAAGTGCCGCCTCGACTGCTGCCAGGTGCGGGCGAGCGCTTGCCAGGCCCATTTTGGCTGGGCGCTGATTATCTAAGCGCCAGGTCTTTGCCGGTCCGAACCGGGAGCAGAGCGAGTTCTCTCCAACTCGTTTGCCAGTAAGGCTTTACGGCGGCAAACCGAAGCGGGGTCGGAATTCCGCGTCGCGCGCTGTCAACAAAGGTCAATGCACCTAAAGCCTTGCGGCGCATGGACTTGCGGCGGGCCGCGAATGAGATCTCGGCCAATTAGTTGACAACTACTGTAAACATCTTATATTGGCCGTTGACGCGAGCATGGAGCAAGGGGTGGGGCGCGGAGAGTCGATGCCGGACTCCCTGCTCCAAGCTCCCTGCTCCATGCCCCACCCAAACCCCGTTTTAACGAAAGGCCCCACCATGAAGAATTCCCAATACAAGAAGGTCCGAGCGTCCCTCGCCGCCATGCAGTCCACCCCACGCCGCGGTGTGCTGAACGAGGAAAAGAAAGCCAACCTCCTGCTGTTGATCGCCAGCGGGCTGAGCCGCCGCGAGGCGGCCGGATTCGTCCAGTGTTCGCACACCACCATTGGCCGCACGGCTGCCCGCGATCCCGACTTTGCAACCAAGCTCGCCCAGGCTGAGGCCACGTCCAACGTGATGGCGGTCAACGCGGTCCGCGGCGCGATGCAGGACCCCAAATACTGGCGGGCGGCTGCCTGGATGCTGGAACGCCGCTCGCCCGAAGAATACGCCCGCCGCAACCCCAATTCCTTCACCGCCGAGCAGGTGATGTCGCTTTTGGCGCGGCTCTACTCGGAATCCCTGCCCCTGCTGCCGACGGAGAAGGTCGAGCAGTTCCAGGAGCGGTTCGACGAGGCGCTGGAAGAGGTCGAGGCCAAGTCCGGCCGCGCGGGGGACTGTCCCGATTTTCGCGGCGCGGCAGACCCGCCACCCGAAGATAACCCCCTCCGCCGTGAAAATGGGACTGTCCCCTTCGGTCACGCCGCCGATGATGCCGGACAACGTACTCGTCTCGCTCCGCGAGATGGTTTTGCCGGCGGAAACGGGCACGCGGCGGCACAAAGAGCGAATTCCGGCAACGGCCATCATCGGCCGGACCTTGCGGCTACGGACGTGAGCGGAGGCGCGGCAAATGCCCGGTACTCACTACACAGTCGAGGCGCCGTCCGATAACGGGAAGCTTCAAGAGCATGTTGAGTCGCGGGAACCTCTCGCCGAGCAAGAGGAGTGCGCTCGGCAAGGAGACCGGCCCGTCTCGGCAGCTCCCCTGCGTCCGCGCCGCACGGATGGCGGGACCGTTTTCAATCGCTTCGACCCGGCGCAATTGCACCAACCCTTCCACCAGGGAGTCGGCGCGGCGCCGGGGGAAGACGATTGCAACTCCTTATGCGGCAACGCTTTACAACATCTGTCAACAGACTGCACCAGCGCCAGAACGCCAGGGGCGGTGCAATAACGGCGCTGGCCGGCCTGCTCCTTCACCCGCTTGAACGCACGGGCGGCTGCCGCTACAATCATCCTGTTCCCCCATGTATTTCTCTCGGGAGTAGCCCCATGCACCGTCGCGATTTCCTCCTGCAAACGACCGCCGCCGCCGCACTGCCCGCCGCGGCCGTCACCTTGTCTGCCTCCGCCGTAGCCGCGGAAGCCGCAACCGCCGCGCCGGCCTCCGGCGCCCGCCCCGGCAACCCGATCGGCATCTCCACGTACTCGTTTTGGCACTTCGACGAGCAGCACCCCGTCAAGATCGAGGACTGCATCACGATGGCCGGCGAAATGGGCTTCGACGGGGTGGAAATCCTCGAGGCCCAGATGCACCGCAAGGACAACGCCTATTTGCAGTCGCTCAAGCGGCAGGCGATGGCGGCCGGGCTGTGCCTCTACGGCCTCTCCACGCACCAGACGTTTCTCTCGCCGGACGCGGAGATCCGCCGCAAGAACGTCGAAATCACTAAGGCCAGCATCGAGCTGGCCTATGCGCTCGGCATTCCGCACATGCGCGTCAATACGGGCCGATGGGGAACGAGCAAGGATTTCGACGACCTGATGGCCCATCGCGGCATCGAGCCGCCGCTGGCGGGCTACAAGGACGAAGACGGTTTTCCCTGGGTCATCGACGGTTTTCAGAAGTGCCTGCCGACGGCCGAAAAGTGCGGCGTGGTGCTCGGTTTGGAGAACCACTGGGGCCTCGCCCGCACGCCCGAAGGCGTGCTGCGGATCCACAAGGCGATCAACTCGCCCTGGTTCGGGGTGACGTTTGATATGGGCAACTTCCGCGACAACGTTTACGAGTCGCTGGAGGCGATCGCGCCGGTGGCCACGCACGTCCACGCCAAGACTTATTACGGCGGCGGTGTCTGGTACGAGATCGACCTGGACTACGACCGCATCGCCCGGATGCTCAAGAAGAACAACTACCGCGGGCGGATTTCGCTGGAGTTCGAGGGCAAAGAGGCCGCCAAGACGGCCGTGCCGCGGAGTCTGGCGGTGCTGCGGAAGGCGTTCAACGCGTAGGGTGGGTGAAGCAAGGAACTTCCCGCGCGATGGTGCGTTGCGCGGACCGTCCGAACAAGCTTGCGACGTTACCGCAGTTTCGACTTCCGTGCGCAACCCACCATTGCCGTGGCGGTCCGCTTTACGCACCCTACAAACCCCAGCGCGGCCAACATGCCTGACTCTCTCATTCCGTTGTTCGATTGCATCTGGCCCGGCGCCAACCTGGCGACGATGGATCCCGCGCGGCCGGGCGAACACGCTGCGTTGGAAGGAGTTATTTGTCTTGCGTAACTTCCTTCCCCTCACTGTTGTCCTTCTTCGCCTCAAGCTGCTTCTGCCGCTGCTGAAGCGTTTTCTTCAGCTTGTCGACGTCGGACGATTTGGGCGCGGCCGCGATCGCCTTTTCCAGGCAATCGACGCTTTCTTGGAGCTTCTTCTGCGCAGCGAGGCAGTTGGACTTCAAGGCCGTCGCCCGTTGTATCTGGATCGGCTTCAGCCCGGAAAGCGCCAGCGCCTTGTCCACCGTTTGTTGGGCGACGAAAGGCCGGTGCGCATGCTCCAGAAGGTTCTCGGCGTCGGCCAAGAGGACGGGGAATTCATATTTCTGCTTCAGCCCGGCGGCGTTGTCGGCGTCGAGCGTGACGATCTGCTTCCGCCAGCCAGGCAGCTCGCCAACCTGGTTGTGGAGCTTGTTGTAGTCCTGGATCAGTTGATCGAGGAGTTTCGCCCGCTCCACTCCCTGGGAGTCGGGCAGTTGTTCACGCAAGCTGACAACTGCTTCCCAGGTCGTGAGGAAGCCGGCAAGCTGCTTGAGGTAGGGCTGCGGGCCGCCCTCGCTGTATCCGGTCCGCGCGACCACGTCGCCGTTGGCGGTCAACACCAGCACGGTGGGGTAACCGAACGCGCCGTACCGCTTCTGCACGGCTTCGTTTTGCTTTTTCAGACCGTCGGGCAGCTTCTTGTCATGGGGGAAGTCGAGATTGACCAGCACGAACCGCTTGGCGACCGCGGCGGGGAACGGCGCTTTGTCGAAGACCTCCTCCTTGAGCTTCTTGCACCAAGGGCACCAATCGGAGCCGGTGAAGGCTGCCAGCACGAACTTCTTTTGCGTCTTGGCTTTGGTCAAAGCGTCGTCGAAGTTGGTGGGCCAGGTCTCTCTCGCCCGCGCGGCCGGGGAGGAAAAGGCAAGACAGAAAAGCGCCGGCAATGCGCCGGCCAGGAGGATTCGCAATTTCTTCATGGTACCTGCTCCAAAAGAAAACGGCTTTTTGCGCCTCGCTGTTCCTATGCTGAGGATACGATGAACGGGGATGATTGTCAACGAGGCAACCGCTGTATGAGGCTCTGCGGAAGGGGTTTCGAGGCTAACTATTAGACAGACTGTTATGAAACCAGTTCTCGTTCTCCGTCACGAACCGCACGTCTCGATTGGCTCGCTGGCCGGCATATTGGCCGAAGCCGGGCTAGAGCCGCGGCAGCTCGACTTATTCGAGCACGTGCCCGATACCCTGCCTTGGCAGGAATCTTCCGGCTTGATCGCGCTCGGCGGAACGATGAGCGCTAACGACGGCGATACGTATCCCTTTCTCGTCGCCGAGCTTCACTGGCTCCGCGAGGCCGTGCGGCGAGACGTGCCCACGCTCGGCATCTGCCTGGGGGCGCAGCTTTTGGCCAAGGCGCTGGGCGCGGTGGTCTATCGCAGTCCCCAGAGCGAGATCGGCTGGTTCCAGGTCGACCTGCTCCCCGCCGCGGCCGACGACCGCCTGTTCGCCGGCCGGGGACCCGCGGAGATGGTTTTTCATTGGCACAACGACACCTTCGACCTGCCCCCCAGTGCGGTCCAGTTGGCCCGCAGCCCGGCCTGTGCTTGCCAGGCCTTTCGGGCAGGTCAGTCGGCTTATGGCGTCCAGTTCCACGCCGAAATGGTGCCGCAACTGATGGAACTCTGGCTTAGTCAGAGTTGCGCAAAACAATCCGTAGATAACCCCAGGGAGGTGGGCATCGCGTCCATTCGTTCGGCCGCTCTGACCGCTTTTCCCGCCATGAATTCGTTCAGCCAATGCGTGCTAAAGCGCTTTGCCGGGCTGTGCCGGGAGGCCACTTAGATGGGACGCCATGCCGTCGAAAAATGCCGCTGCCCCCTTCAAGCGTGCCCTATAATAAAGCTAGGCAACCCTCCAAAAGCGTACGTTTCCTGGAGCGTGGCCGCGGGTGTTACGGGGGATCGTCATGGGAATTACCGCCACGTGCGCCAACGGTCACGTGCTCAAGGTCAAGGACGAGTTCGCCGGCAAGACGGGGCTTTGTCCGCACTGCCGCGCCCGCGTCTTCGTGCCCATGCCCGTCCACATTCGCGACAACGCGCGGATTACCGACGACGAAATCCTCGGTCTGCTTGGAGGGCCTCCGCAGGCGGCGCGGGCGGCGGCGGACGAATCGGATTCAGTGCTGGACGGAGGGGCCGTCAGCCCGCCGAGCGAGACTTCAAGAGATACTACCGTCAGTTTGTTGGCCGCCTCCGCGCTTCGCAAGGTCAAGACTTGCCCAAAATGCCAGCGCACCGCCTCGACGGCGTTTGCGCATTGCCCTCGCTGCGGCTCTCCACTGGGGGAGATCGGGCAAGTTGCCGGCGGCACATCGACCTTGCCGAAGCCGAAGTGACGCACTGGGCGCGAGATGATCGCTTACGTCTGCTCTTCGTCGATGCTCCGCAGCGCTGCCCGCATGAAGCCCAGCGCATGTCGCCATTCCGGCGTGCCACGGCGCGGAGCACGTCATCTGCGGCGTGTGGTCGGGGATCACGACGCCTTCGTAGCCGTTCCGCTTGAGGATCCGCAGGAGGCGGAACATGTCAACGTCGCCGTCGTCGATGAAAGCCTCGCGATACGCGGGCACTTTGCCGCGGACGTTGCGCAAGTGGACGTAGGCGATCCGCCCCTGCCGGCTGTAGCGGTCCACGGCGTCGTAGACGTCACCCTCGCTCATTTCGGCAATTGTGCCGACGCAAAATTCGAGGGCATTGCTCGAACTAGGCGCGATGTCCAACAGCCGCTGATACATTGCCGCTTGATAGACAAGCCGCGGCTGGCCGCGCATCGTGGGCAGCGGTGGGTCGTCGGGATGGGCCGCCAGACGGACGCCGCTCGCCTCCGCCACGGGCACAAGCTCATGCAGGAAATCGGCCAGCCGCCGCCAGAGTTCGTCGTGCGTGATCGCCGGCAGCGTGCCCTCCGGGGACTGTCCCAATCTTCGCCCAGCGTCCGCGGCGTCCGTTTGAAGTTCGCTCGCCAGCGAAAATGGGACTGTCCCCTTCGCGGCGGCAAAACGTTCCGCGTCGTAGACCATATTCCAGACCATGCCATGCGGAATCGGCGCTTCCAGCGGGCCGTCCATGCCGACCGCCATCGCCCCGCCGCGGGCGAACGGCCCGGTCACACGTCCGCAGACACCCGCGATGCTGAAGTTGTAGCCGAAGATCGGGACGCCCGCCTCACCCATGCGGCGGATGATTGTCTTGACGTTTTCCAGATGCTCCATTTTCTTCGGGCCGTCCAGCAGGATGCCGTGCCAATGGGCCGGATCAAAGTTTTCGATGGCCTCAAGCTCCAAACCGGCGTCGTTGATTTCTCGCCGCAGGCGCAAAGCTCCTGCGTGGTCCAAATCCGCTCCGGGTTGCCCGCGCGACCCCAGCCGCTCAGGGCGTCGCCGGTTGGCTGGTTATCGCGCGGGTTATGCGCGCCCATGTTGAAGTAATCGACCAGATGGGCAACGATATGCGTCGCGCCGGCCTGCCGTGCGAAGGCAAAGTGCTCGGCGTTGAGCATGTGGCGGTAGAGTCCGAGTCCGAGTTTCATAGTCGCAGTGCTTCGACGTAGGGTGGGCCGAGCGAAGCAAGTCCCCATGGCCACTCGCTACGAGAATTGGAGAGCCGATTTGATGCACACTTCAACTTGCTGCACAACGTCGCCGCGCTTAACCTTGATTGCGTCGCTCATCGTAGTGGTCGTAGGCGTCCATTGCCGGATCGCCCCACCCGGCCTCCGCGGCGGTTTTCGCGATCAAAGGATACAACTCGCGAGGTTGAAATACCTCTTCCACAAACAGCGGCCGAACCTTCTCGAATTCGTCCGCGGGAATGAGATAGTAGACTTTTTGCGACTGCTCGTCGAGGACGGCCGCGGGAAGACCGTCGCGGCACCGCAATTCCTCTCGCTGCTGATCGGTTAGGATGCTCATCGTTTGCCTGTCCCACGAGAAAGCTACGCACATCAAAAGCGGAGTCAATCTTACCAAGGCGAAACTGGTAAATCAAGGCGACGCTAATATGCCAATCCCCGAACTCCGCGCGTCGCGCGCTCTGTCTCTCGCCCGTCCTTCGCCCTGCGGATCGCGCTCGGCTACCGCCGCTTTCAGGCACCCGCTTGACCGCCGCGCAAAAGCAAGCATAATGGCGGAAGCTGGTTGATTCTTTGAAGTAAGCGTATCACGCAATTACGAGGCAGCGTTTGGGCGGCCAGGACCTCGCCGCTCGATGCGTACCGTAGGCGGCCATGGATTCGGTCGCTTGCCGGCGGCATCTCGGTTCCCCCCTCTGCCCGGCGGTCTTCTCGGCCGGTGGCTCGACGCTTGCCCACTCTTCATCTTGCTCTCTCGCGTGGTCGTGCGTGGAACCACGGTAATCTCTCGCTCGGAAAGGCGCGACATGAAACACTTTGCATGTATGCTTGCGGTTTGTATTGCCATTTGGGCGAAAACGGCCGACTCGCAAACCTTCACAACGCTGGTCCAATTCACCGGCACCAGCGGCACGGCAAGCGGCGAGTATCCCTATGGCAGCTTGACGGTCAGCGGCGGCACAATTTATGGCATGACGCAAAATGGTGGCGCCACCGGTGACGGGAACATCTTCAGCGTCGGCACCAACGGCGCGAACTTCCAGAACCTTCTTTCCTTTACCGGCAGCGGCGGCACGGCAAGCGGCGAGGCTCCGACAGGCGGCTTGATACTGAGCGGTACAACGATTTATGGCATGACAAACCAGGGCGGCGCCGACGGTTACGGCAACATCTTCAGCGTGGGAATTGACGGCTCAGGCTATGACGACCTCTACGATTTCACTGGCGGGACGGACGGCGGTAACCCGTACGGCGATTTGACTTTTAGTGGCGGCGCGCTTTTTGGGATGACTTCTCAAGGCGGCGCAAACGGCGACGGAACGGTTTTCGCGCTCACCTTGCCCACGCCCACGCCCGAGCCAGGGACGCTGGCCCTCGTCGCCGCCGCCGCCGTCGCATATTCCGCATATCGTTGGCGCAGGATGAGGCGCGCGAAAAACCGGTAAGAACGAATAGGAACCGAGAATCGTTCTGAGCTTCTGGGGATTGACAGCTTCCTATCGCACGCCGATAATGCGACGACTGTTATCAAGGCGAGTTCGGTTGCTAACAAAGGCATATCACGCGCTTTTGGGAGTATGATCAATGCAACGCTATTGGGTAATCGCCCCGGTCAAGTTGCAGCCGGCGGTACCATTTGACGACGTTTGGCAATTCGATTTGGCCAACAACCTGATCTCCATCGGCTGGGCCGAGCTGGGTGACGTCTCAATAATGGGCAAGAGCCAGCTTTCCGCAGCGGTCGCCAGAACGTACCCCCAAAAACCGCCGCCAACGCAGGGCCTTATTACGAACATGATCTGGAACTTCTACCACGAGGTCGTACCCGGCGACTTCGTTATCGCTCGGCGAGGACGGAAAATCCTCGCAGCGGTCGGCAAGGTGGAACGACCAGCGTTCTATGCCCCTGGGCGGAATCCGAACTCCCACCACTGTAGTTTTCTGGAAGTCTCGTGGCAACAGCAACCTCGCGACAAAGTATTCCCGCGCACTGTGTTCCCGAGGTTCACAGTCCAGTCCCTTTCTGAGGATCAGTACAGGAGCATTGTACAAGGCACTCCAATTGTTCCGCCGGAAGTTAATGAAGCACTCGAAGACAAAAATGAGTTCCTTCTGCAGAAATACTTAGAGGATTTCATCGTCGGGAACTTCGACACGATTTTCAAGGGTAAGCTGACAATCTATACGGATGCCGACGGCAATAAGGCGCAGCAGTTCCCGACGGATGCCGGACCGATTGACATTCTTGCATTTGAGCCGGAATCGAATTCGTTCGTCGTGATTGAACTCAAGAAAGGCCGCACCTCCGATCAAGTGGTCGGCCAGATTCTGCGTTACATGGGTTGGCTGAAAAGAAATCTCTGCAAAGACGGGCAAGCGGTCAAGGGTCTTGTTATCTGCCGCGAACCCGACCCTAAGCTTTCGTATGCGCTGGAAATGACGCAGAACGTTGACGTGCGCTACTGTAGCGTCTCGTTCAAACTCCGCGAGATGCCCTGATCGGGAACCCGCCGCGCGCCGGAAGGCACTGCCTTCAACCGGTGATCCTTCCTGCTCCCGTTCGGTAGTCGTATGAGGCTAATAGGTCACGCTTACGGTTTACGCTCTTGACGTCGCTTGCCGCCGCGCTACAGATTCCTGCGCCGACTCTTGCTTTCCAGAAACGGACGTCCCGATCGCGCAGGCTGAAACTCCGTCCGTCCTGCTTTCTCGCTTTCCCACGGCGGCGAAAACAAATACTTTTCGGCTTGGCGCAAGGTCGCTACAAGACGCGCCGCGCGGGGCCGAACTCACAAACCCTTGCCGCATATAGGGTTACGGCGTCCCCAGCGGCCCGCGGGCCAAATCCAGCGCGCAATAGTGCAAACAATTGTCAAGACCCATAAGTCTTTGCCGGACAAGGAGTTGCAACCACGGGCCAAACCACAATGCGCTGACGATGTTGACAAGCGTTAAGAATAGGATATAATGGCGGAATAAGGTCCTCGTCCTGGCATGTCTTGGAGCGAGAGGGGACGCTCGGGACAGGGAAAAGCAGGCGAGGTCGGATGGAGGATGAGCGATAAGGGATAATAGATGAGAGATGAACCGCGGCAAAATGCGTCAAACGGCGACGCGGCGAAGACAAACTCAGTCATGCGCACCACAAAACCGAGGCTCTCGCGCGCAAATCGCGCCACTCGCGCCAGCGATGGCAAGAAGCAAGAACGAAAATCGTGCCAATCCGTGCCAAATCGTGCCGCACACGCGGTTTTGCCGAGGAAATCGCGGGGTCGAGAGACCGACCCGTGGTGCCAATCGGTGACAAAACGTTGACTTGTGATGACATTCCGGTGCCAAAGGTGCCAAATGTGGCACTGCTCAACGCCGAAGCAGCGTGTCGTATTCCGCGTGGGGACCAATCCACACCCAGAGGACATCGCCCGCTTCGTCGATCGCGAGGGCGCGATAGTGCAAGCCCACGCGAACAGACCAGAACGGACCGACCCGCTTGAAATGCAATGATGGATGACGCGAATCTTGAAGCAGCAACCGATGGCAGCAGTCGGCCAACTGCTGGATTTCCACAGACGGCCCGCGGTAACAAGCCCAAAATCGGGGCGTTGCGCGATGCCTCATCGATCGGTGCAGCGACCAGCTTTCAAATCCTGGCGCGCCTCGTGGGCCAGCCAGTCGAGCCGGCCCGCGGCGACGTCTGCCTCGAACTGCCGGTCCCATTCCTCGGCGTCAGCCTCAGCCAGTCGCGCAGAGTGCGGCTCGATCGGGAGGAGAGAGTTGCCGAATCGCTTCCTCGATTTCTTGTACCGTGCTCATAATGCCAAGTATATTATGCGACGGCTCCCTTGGCAACCGAGGCTTTTGCGCAGTTCACATTTCCCATACCGTCCCATAAGCCCTGATCGCGTCGCAATACTCCAGCAGCCGGGAATAGAACGGATGGCCGCCGAGGGTGGCGCTGTCGCCGACGATGAGCAGTTTCCGCCGGGCGCGGGTCATGGCGACGTTCATGCGGCGGATGTCGGCCAAAAAGCCGATCTCGCCTTTGTCGTTGCTCCGCACAAGAGAAATCACCACGGCTTCTTTCTCGCGGCCTTGAAAGCCGTCGACGCTGTCGATTTCCAGGCCCGGCACATCGAGCATTTCGCGCAAGAAGCGCACCTGAGCACCGTAGGGCGAGATGACGGCGATGCCGCCTGCGGCCACGCCGGCCTCAAGCAGCCCGCGAACCTTGCCGGCGACAAGCTCGGCCTCCTGGCGATTGAGGCGGCTTTCGCCGTCCGGCTCAAGCTCCTCGTCGTAGCCGGCCCCGGCGGTGTCGATGAATTCCACCGGCCGCTCGGTCAAACGGGATGCCGCCACGCCCGGCAGATCGCACAGCCGGTGCTCGCGGACGGACTCATGGGCCTGCAATTGCCCGTCGTAAAGCTCCCGCGAAGGGAACTCCATGATCGCGCGGTTCATGCGGTATTGCACCGTCAGCCGCCGGGCGATGTCCTGTCCGTAATGGCCGATCAGCCGCTCGAAGAGGCTCGTGCCGAAACCTTCGGCCGCGGCCTCCTGGCTGACGACCGTCGGCGGCAGTTGGCAATGGTCGCCGGCAAGCACCAGGCGGTCGCCGCGCAAGAGCGGAATCCAGCAGCCCGGCTCGGTGCTCTGGCAGGCTTCGTCGATCACCACGAGATCGAACCGCCGCGGGCCGAGAAGTTGGCTGTCGATGCCGGTCGTCGTGGCGCAGATTACCGCGGCCGACCCCAAAATGCTCTCGACCGCTTGCTGCTCCATCCGCCGCGCGTCGGCCAGCAGCGAGCGTGCGTCGTCGCGGAGCTGCCGCCGCTCGCCCGGCTTGGGGGCCGTGCGGCGCTGCTTGCCGGCCTCGCGGAAGAGCATCATTGCTTGCTTGACCAGTTTGCGGGCGAGCTTCACATCGGCGTGCTCCTCGACCAAGAGGTCGAGCGTGTGCTCGCGAAGCTCCGGCAGCACGCGGGCGGGGTGGCCCAGGCGGACCGCCCGTTCGCCGAAAGCCAGCAGTTTCTGGAACACGTTGTCAACGGCCATGTTGCTCGGCGCAGGCCAGCACCTTCCGCCCGCGGCGGACCGCCTGGCGAATGACCTCTACCACGGTGGTCGTCTTGCCGGTGCCGGGCGGACCGTGGATCAGGCCCACGTCGCGGGCGCTCATGGCGAACTGCACGGCTTCGATCTGCGACTCGTTGAGCGAGCGGTCCAACACGCCTACGGCCGGATCGAGGCCGAATTCCGGCTGCCGCGCGCAACGAGCACGTCGCGGAGCACGGCGCTGCGGTCGCCGCGGAGCAAACGGGCCTGTTCCAGCGCGGCCCGCTGCCGCTGCGTGGCAATTTCATCGAAGGCCGCGTCAAGCCGCCAGGCGTCGTGGTCGCCCAGTTCGTCCGGAAGGCCGTCCAAGGCGACCGAGATCGACGTTTCGCTGCGCTGGCAGACTACGCCACGATAGGAAAGTCGGACTCGATCCATATGCGGCGAGAGGAGCACCGGGCTGCCGACATCGAGGCGGGTCCAGGGAAGCTCCGGGCGGACGGCAGTCGTGACGTGCCTGCTACCTTGGCGAACGAGCTGGACGATGTAACGCCCGCCGAGACCGGCGTTCTCGTCGGCGACGGCAAGATTGATGAGGCTGTTGCCGGTCTTCTCGGCATCCGCGGGCGAGAGCTTCCGCATGGCCTCAGCGGCGCGGCGGGCCTCTTCGCGGCTTTCCAAATCGAGCAAGCGGAGCAGGCGGCCGAAATGGTCTTCCGGCCCGACCGCTGCACCGGCCGACGTAATTCGTGCTCGGACTCGGCGGTCGCCGAACATCTGGCCGTCCAGCGCCTTGAGCAAGCGCGCTTCCCAGCCGTCGGGCACTTCGACTACGGCCGAATTACCGCGAAGCTCGATCCGTCCCACGCGCCGGCGGTCGAGACCGCCCATGCGGTCCAGGAAATCGAGAATCTCCGGCTTTGTCGCGCGGCGCGGAAGCGGTTCGATACAGAGCAGCGGCATGGAGTCAATCCGTCAACATTCCAACGCCGCGCTTCCCAACACCCGATATGCCTCCACCACTTGCCGCTTGCCGCGAAGCTGTACGGGACCGAGCGATTCACACTCGCAGAGCCCTTCGATCTGGTGAAAGGTGGCCTGCCCGATGACGATTTCGCCCGGCTGCGCGATCGACGTTTCCAGGCGGCTGGCGACGTTTACCACGTCGCCGATGACCGTGTACGCGCGGTGCCGCGGCGAGCCGATGTCGCCGGCAATCACGCGGCCGGAGTTGATGCCGATGCGGACCGTCAGCGGCGGCTCAGACGGACCCGCTTGCGGGTCGCGGGAGCGGTTGAATGCCTCCAACGACTGACGCATGGCCAACGCCGTGGCTACCGCCCGGCGGGCGTGGTCGTCCTGTCGCAGCGGAGCGCCGAAGACGGCCATTACCGCGTCGCCGATGTACTTGTCCAAGGTGCCGTCGCGGGCGAAGACGTCGGCCGTCCAGCGCTCGAAGACCAGGTTCAGCACGCGCACGGCGTCGGCGGCCGAAGAGCGCTCGGCCAGCGCGGTGAAGCCGCCGAGATCGGCAAACAGCACGCTCACGTCGTACTCCTCGGCCAGCATCTCGTCGGCCCGCGGCGAGGATTGCATGATCTGGTCGACCACTTGCGGCGAGTTGTACCGCGCCAGCCGGCCGCGGACCGCCCGTTCGCGGGCGACGTCGCCGCGGAGCGACATCTGCGCAATGCCCGCGGCGAGCATCAGCCCAAAGACGGTGAGGACTTCCAACTCTTCGCTGGTGAGCGGGTCGAACTGCCGCTGCGAATCGACGTAGACCGCGCCCTCCACGCGGCCCTCGTGATACAGCGGCACACAGATGGCCGAGCGGATGCCGATCTGGTGTACGCTGACGGCGGCTAGAAAACGAGGATCGTCTGCGGCGCTGGCCACCAGTAGCGCGCGGCGGGCGCAGGACGGCCTCTTGCAGGATGCTGCGGCTGATGGAGAACGGTCGCGGCTCGGCGGACCCGCAATCGGGCGTTCCGTGAGTCGACGGCTCGTCGGGGCACTCGCTCGCGGGTCGCGGCTCGCGGCTGAAGCACCGCGGCGCCAGCTCCCCGGTCGCGGTGTCACTTCGGCAGATCGCCACGCGGCGGCCCGGCAAGTGCTGGCCGATGAGGTCCACCATGGGCTGCAACATGTCGTCCAGTTTTTCGTGGGCCAAGAGGACTTCGCCCGCCGACTTCAGCAGCGCGAGCGCCGGCAGGTGCGACGAGCGATCGGCGGACCCGCTCCGCGGGTCGGGGGTCTCGCCTATCGAGCGCTTCAGCCGCCCGGAGTCGCTCAATGAATTCGCCAGCTCGCGGAGGTCGATGCTAGCGAGGATTCTGGTGGTGGCTGGATCGTCGCCAAGGAAGAGCGGCGGCGGACCCGCAGGCGGGCGCGCCGCATCGTCGGAATCCGCGAGGCGAAACTCCAGCACGACCGGGTCCGACGCTTCCGGCGCCAGCGCGATCCGGTCGCCGGGCGAAAGCTGCTGGTTCGCCACAATCGCGCCATTCACGGCAACCTTGTGCAGGCTGCCGAGATCACGGATGATCCAGCCATCGTTCTCCAGGACGATCTCGGCGTGCTTGCGGGACAGCAACGGGGAATCGAACACCAAATCGCAAACAATGCTGCGGCCAACAAGGACCCGTGCCTGGTCGAACGTCCGCGCCACCTTCGACCCGGCCGATACATAAACCAGTTGAATTCGCTCGTTCACGACATGCTCCAGAGTGCGGAACATATCGTATAATAGATGATTCGGTTGCGTATGTCGTCCCCCCGCGCGGGGGGTTGGCAAGAAAACATGGGGCCGAGAATGGGTTTTCTTCTCAACCCCCCCGGCGCCGCGGAGAATTCACACGATGCGACTCGCCTGCCGGGCGGCGTGCCTGGCCTATTTTGGCTTCCTGACGGCACTGCTTTTGGCTCCCGATCCGGCCGCGCTGGTGGGGCTTACCAAACGGCCGGAGTTTCCCTGGGGAAGCTTCGGCGTCCATTGGATCGCGCTAACGGTCTTGGGGTTCCTGGCAGCGGGGTCTTTCTGGCCTCGGCCGATCTCGCGCTCGCTCATGGCGGCGCTGGTGGCCTACGGTACCGCGGGCGAGTTGTTGCAAACGTTCGTCCCCACGCGGCATGTGCGCTGGGACGATTCGGCGCAGAACATGCTTGGAGTGGCCAGCGGGCTCTTGATATATTGGCTACTGTGGCGGAGATGGGCGAACGATGAGGGATCACAGTTGAACGATGAGAGATGAGAGACGCCAGGCATTCGTGGCCGCCCTCATCCCTCCTCCCCCATCCTTCATCCATCCGTTTCAGCGCGCCAGAAGTAATAGAGCGCGTCGCGCCGATCGCTGCGAAAGCCGAAGTCGTGCAAGCGGCGGGCTGTCGCACTGCTATCGATACCCTCCACGGAATGCAGCTCCATGCCGATTTGAGCGATCCGCGCGGCAGTCGCCGGCGGCATCGTTTGGAACACCTCATGCTCGGCGCCTTCGCAGTCCATTTTGAGGAACTGGCAGAACTCAACTCCCGTCGTTTCCATGACCTGGTCGATGGTCATCGCTGGCACGTCCTGCACGGCGCCGTCGTTGCGACGGCCGTCTACTTGCATGTAGAGCGAACTGTAGAGAGAGTTCGGGCAACTGCGCAGCGACACGGTGCCGGCTTGCGCCGCCAGCGCCGCACGGACAGGCACGACGTTGCCGGCGGCGTTGATGTTTAGATTGTGGCAAAGCCGTTCGAAGGTTTCGGCGTCCGGTTCCAACGAGATCACGCAGCCCCGTGGTCCGACGCGCTTCGCGGCAAACAGGCTGAAACAGCCGATATTGGCGCCTGCGTCGATGACGGTGTCGCCCGTGGAAAGGCAAAGTTTCGGGCCGAGGTAATCGCGCTGTAGCCAGGTTTCGCGAAAGGCCGTCAGGTCGCCGCGGCGCGGGCGCATGGCGATTTCCATTCCGTTCCAGAATCGGATCGTATAGGGCTCCCGCTGAAACCCCTGCCGGTCCCTCAGCACGGCAAGGGGGTTCTTCACTTGTCCCACGAGCCGCGCGAATTTGACAAACGTGCCGATATTCATTCTTCAGGAGAGTGGGGAGTGGGAATCGGCGAGTCGCAAGTGGGGAGAGGCAAGCGAGGAGCACCACTTGACATTGGCCACTTGCCACTTGCCACTTTTTTCGCCAGCGCCAGGCAGAGCCGCGTCACGAAAATCGTGTTGTTGACACAATAGCGCCGCCACATGCGGCGCGGCTCGAGGACAAGCCGGTGGCACCATTCCAGGCCGCTGCGGCGCATCCAACGAGGCGCGCGCGGCGTCCGTCCGGAATGAAAATCGAACGCTGCGCCGACGCAAACCTGCACCGCTCGAATACGATCGCGATGGGCGTCGGCGAATAGGTCTTGCTTGGGATAGCCGAGACCGATGAAAACGATCCCCGCGCCGCTGGCATTGATTTCCGCCACGATCTCGTCGTCCTCCGCGGGCGTCAAGGGGCGAAAGGGCGGAGAAATCGCGCCGGCAACCCGCAGACTCGGAATGCGGCTGGACATGTTCGCCCGTAAGTCGGCAAGTACTTCAGGAGAGCTGCCGAAAAAGAAGACGGGAATTCCGGTCTTGGCCGCCCGGCGGCAGAGCGCGAACATCGAATCCGGCCCGCACACGCGGTCCGGCAGCCCGGCCGCGTGCAGCCAGTTGATCGCCCAGCGGACCGGCTGGCCGTCCGGCGCGACGACTTGGAAGCGATTCACCTTCTCTAAAAGCTCCGGAGTGGCGCTGGTTCTTACCACGGCGTCAACCGGGTGAAACGAGACCACCGCCGGCTCGCGCCGCCGTGCGGCTTCCAGCACAAGACGCACAATGCCGCGATACGTCGTCAGGCTGATGCCGAGTCCGAATAGATCGCGCTTTTCGGGCCAGGCGATCGGATCAACTCGGTACTGGCGAATCATGGGTTACCTCCTGCGCGTTGGTTGCAATGACGCGGAGCGCACTGCCGCGGTATCCGCCGCCGGGTGGAGCGGCGAATAGAAGCGGGGCCCGGACGAAGCGGACTGGCGTATTCCAGTGCCGCCATCGCTCGTCCGCGCCCGGCGCGACGGTAGATCTCCATGAGCTGCCCGTAGTTGGCCGCCGGCGTGTATTGTTCTTCGAATTCGCGTCGCGCGGCTTGGCGCATCTGGCTTTGTTTGTCGCGGTCGCCCACAAACTGCCGCACCTTCCTAGCCAGGTCGTCGGCGTTGCCCGGCTCAAAATGCAGGCCCGTTTGCCCGTCGCTTACCAGTTCCGCTGCGGAGCCCATGAGCGACGCGATTACGGGCGTCCCGACCGCGAAGGCCTCGATGATCGTGCGGCCGAACGTCTCGTGCCAGATGGAAGGAAAGACCAGGCAACTCGCGTCGGCGATAATCCGCATTACTTCCTCGATCGGCCGATGTCCTAACCACTGAACGTCGCCGTGCGCGGCGGCTTCCTGCACGTCAGGCCGGAGTGGGCCGTCGCCGATGATCTTCAACGGCAGCGGAATGCTGTCGCTTCGCCAGGCTTCCAGCAGCGTGCGCAAACCCTTCTCCCAAGACAGGCGCCCAACGAATACGGCGTAGCCGCCTCCGCCGCGGCCGGGACCGGGATCGTTCCACACGAAGTTCGGCTTTATCGAGATCTTGTTCGGCGGCAACCCGTACTCAATGAACATCGAGCGGCAGAAATCGGTCAACGCGACATAGTGGTCGACGGCGCGGGTAAACGTCCCGCGCCAGCGGTGGTATCGCAGCATCACCAGCACGACGAGGGTCGCACGGGAATCGTGGCGATAGCAGCCGTGCCGCGCGCAACGGAAGAACCCGCCGACGGGACACGGCCGGCCGCCGCCCTCGGACGTCCGCAACACGCCATTGGCGCAAACCATGCGAAAATTGTGCAGCGATTGCACGACGGGCACGCCTTCCGCGCGCGCCGCGTAGTAGATGGACGGGGAAAGCAGCGGAAAGGTGTTGGTGCAGTGCATCACGTCCGGCCGCGATTGGCGGACCAACTTGCGGACCTCGCGATAGGAATGCGAGTTCCAGATCGTCCGCCAGGCGAGTTTGACACGGCTCATTGATGCGACGGCTCGGTTATCGGCCGTGTAGCGGAGCACTTCGTGGCCGCGCGATTCCAAGAGCCGTCCCTCGTCGGCGAAGACCTGGTCCTCGCCGCCCGGCTGGAGATAGTAGTTGTGGCAAAGCAGGATTCTCATGGTGTTTGCGCCTGGCTGAGTTGTCGCCGTTCGCTGCGGAAGTCAAGCATGTCCGCCATCGCCGGCTGGGAGAACCAATGCGGCAAGTTTGCGTGGGCGGCGCCGCGCAGATAGCCCGTCGCGCGGGCTACCAGGCAGCGCGCCTCCAACATTCGCTCGCGGTCGCCGCGGAGCATGGCCCATGCGAGCCGAGGAATGAAAACGACCGTCGCCTGGACAAGTCGACCGGCCAGCCGTGCCGTGCGCCCCGCCAGGCCAAACTGGTCCCGTTCGCGCCGTGCGCGGTTCCAGCCGTTGCGCGAGCTTGCCCAGAGGAAATACGAATCCTTCAGGCGGTGCGGCGGAATGACATGTAGCACGCGCCGGACGGGTTGTACCAGACCGGAATGTCCGCACGGCGAATGCGGTTGTAGAAGTCGGTGTCTTCGCCCGATGTCATTGCGGTATCGAACGCGCCAATCTTGCCGAACACCGCGCACTTAACCAGCAGATTGCCCGTGGTTGGCGCGTGCTTCTTGCCGTAGCGATCGTGACCGGCGGCGCCGCCGCTGTCTTCGCCCAGCAGAACGCGGCAGAAGGGCGCCAGGTTGCGGCGCGTGCCTTCCGGCAAGGCCAGCTCCCGCGCGCCGGCCACACAAGGATCGCCGCTTTGCCGCGCCGCCGCCATGAGTTCCTCAAGCCAATGCCGATCGGCCAACTGGTCATCGTCGAAGAACGCGATCCACTCGCCGCGGGCCTCGGCAACGCCGCGATTGCGACAGAACGAGATGCCTGGCAAAGCCTCGACCACGCTGCGGAACCGCGGGCCGAATTCTTGTTCCGCTTCTTCGATTATCTCCGCCGTGGCATCCGTCGATGCATTGTTCACCACCAGCACCTCGTAGTCCGACGCGTCGCCGGTATCCTGCGCGGCAAGGCTCGCCAAGGCCGATTTCAAGCACTCGCCGCGGTTGTACGTGCAGACGACGACGGTTACAAAGGGGCGCGTCATGCCTGGCTGCTCCCGGCGGCCTGCCAGCCGCCAAACGTTGGCCCTTTCTCAGCCGATGCCGGTATATCCGCGGGCGCAGTAGAGTCAACACGGCCGAATGCCATTCGCCACATGCCGCAGGCGACAATAAACGGCAAAAAGGACGCCGTCGCGAAAAGCGCCTCGGCCGCCGAATGCACCACCGCAAAGCAGAGCAGCGCGGCGAGAAACAATGCGCCAGTCTCGGCGCGTGCCCGGCAGCTCAACAGCGCACCGCGCAGTGCGGAGCCGAATGCCAGCAGGTAAATCGCCAGCCCCACGAGTCCCAAGTTCAAGACGATCTCAAGATATCCGCAATGCGCGTGCGAGATTCCCGAACCGACCACGGCGGACGCGGATCGGATGTGCTGCGGCGTCCAAAAACTGCCGTAGCCAAAGCCGATGAGAATCCGGTCGTCAATCAAGCCAAGCAGGTGCTGCCACAGGGGAACGCGGCCAGTGAGCGAGATCGCGTCATCGGTACGATTGATGAGTACGATTCCCCACAAGGCGCGAGGAACGTCCACTCCATATACGCTCGCGGCCAAGATTGCAGCACTGACGAACCACGCTGCGGAAAGTCCAAGGACCAGAAGTTGTCGCGAGGAAAGCCGATAAGCGCCGACGACCGCGCAGCCGGCCAGGAAGGCCAGGGTCGCGGTGCGCGATTTTGTGAGCAAGAGAAAAACGAAGGCAATCGCCGCGCACGCCGAAAGCGCAAGGCGCGCTGCTCCCGGCCGGTCCATCAGACACAGCGCGCCCAGGCAAATCGCCGCGCAGTACGACGCCTGCAGGTTCGGATGCACGTGTCCGGTGAAGCGGTAATCGGGCGAGCCGGGTTGAAAGAACCCGTGGTAGAGCTCGTCTCCCAGGCCGATCAGCAAATATATGCCGGCCGCCGAGACGCCCATGACGCACAACTGCCGAAGCGTAAAGCAGCGTCCGACGCCAATCGCGCCGGCGGTGAAGCAGATCAACGCGCTCACGCGGCGAATCGCCAGCGAGAAATCCGCCGACCACGACGTGCTGGCAATGCACCACGCGAGATAGGCGACGAGCGCGCCGCCGAGAAAGCCGTGAACGCGGAATGACTGCCGGCGCGAGGCAGCAAGACAGCTCAGTCCCGTTGCCAAGAGCAATCCGAATCCGATTCGGCGTTGGATGCTTCCCTCAGCGGCAGCCAGCTCGATATTGGCGCTGTCCGGATCAAGCAAGTCGTTCAGCGACACGGCGTGATTGTGCTCTACAAGGAAAAACGCCGTCGCGACGGCCGCGGTCGCAAGCACCAGAGCCAGCACGCCGGCCGGTTTCCCGCCATCGTCGTTCGGCAACTGACCGGTCATGGCGCCTCCTGCAATCGTGCTTCACCGCGGACCGCGGCCAGTGCCTCGGCGAACGACCATGTGCGGACTATTGCTCCGACGAGGTTTCCGGCCAACGTCGCCAGCGCCGCGCCGAACGCGCCTAGCGGTTGCACGAGAACGACAAACACGGCCAGCGTGACGACCGAGAGCACAGCGTCGGGCACCAGGTTCTCCCGCGGACGATCGAGGATCCACAGGCCGCGGCCGGCTGAGTTTCCGAGATTGTTGATGAGTACGGCGACCGCCAGTACAGTCACGATCGGCCCCGCACCGGCATACTTTCCCTTGTAGATGATTGCGGCCAACGGTTCGCCCGCCACAGCGAAAAAGACGCACATCACGCTCAACAGGATCGCGATGAATGCAGTGCTTTTCCACAAGACGGACGTCAGGCCCGGCAGGCCGCGCTGGGCGAACGAGCGCGCCGCCTTGGGAGTCAAGTAGGAATCCAGTCCGGCCATGAACATGTTGGCAAGCCCTACGAGGCTCAAGCAGGCGCCCAGCAGTGCCGTGGCGGCGGTGTCGTGAACTGCGCCGAGAATCCAGGGCACTGCATACACGGCGGCTGATCCGGCGAGATTACTCGCCACAACCCACTTGGCGAA
Organism: uncultured Planctomycetia bacterium; assembly: GCA_963780045.1. Taxonomy (GTDB): domain Bacteria; phylum Planctomycetota; class Planctomycetia; order Pirellulales; family Thermoguttaceae; genus JANXQG01. Next base: position 3,095,264 of record CAVZZZ010000001.1, read on the forward strand.
GGCCCAGTTGCGTCTCCAGTCGGCGATGGACTGGGAAAAACTGAACGACAAACTTGGCCGCACGATTGCAAACCAGGCGACAACGGCAACTCCGCAGGCCGTGCCCATGACGAGGTAGGCCACCGGCGCCGTCAGCCGTCCCGCCGCTCCCAGGGCCACCAACCCGCCCAACTGCAAGGCGGCAACCGCAAGATCGAGGACTATCGCAGCCGTCAAGTCAAGGTGCGCGATCAGTGCTTGGCGGACAAAGCTTCGCAGCATCAGCAACGGCAACATGCCGGCGAGTGCAACCATCACCGGTGCCAGCCCGGGCATAGCTCCGCTGAAATAGATTCCCGCGGCAAGTGCCAAAATCCCCACCGAGCACAGCAGCGACATAACGATTTGGTGCAACAAGACGCTGCCGGTATAGCGCGCCGCGGAGTCGCGACCGCCGCGGTTGCAATAGATGGTGTATGGCGTCGAGATCAAGCGTTCTTGAATGCCTTGCGCAAACAGCGCTATTGTAAACGCCAGATAATAGACGCCGAATGCGTCGGGGTCGCAAAGCCGCGCGAGGATTACCGTGGAAAGAAACGACGTCCCGCTGTAGACGGCTTGGGCCGCGACTGCCGTGGCCCCCTGTCGGGCAGCGGCAATAGCGCCGCGACGGTCCGTGCGGCGGCCTTCCGCGCGTACCGTAGCTGCCGCGGTCATCGCCGTGTCGCCGTCGCCGGCTGCACTTTCGGTTGTTTGTTCAAGGTTTACGAACATCGTTTCAAGCTGGGAGGCACACCAAGAGCCGGGGCGCTACGATATAGTTCGTTTATGTCACGGCGAAGTGACCACGGTCATCCGTTGAACATCGGCGGAGACAGGCCGTGCGGCGCCGCCGGACAGTTCGCGCGTCCGCCGCGGCGGGCCGCCGGGCATGCGTCTGGGCGAGCGCGTCTCCGCGAACAGTGCGATGCCCGCTGCGCCCAGCAGTCCCACCAAGAAGCCCGCCGCCAGGTTCAGCGTCTTCCGAGGTTGAACGAGCGTCGGGTCGAAGCTTGCCGGTTGGAAGACGCTGATGTTCGACATCCCCCGCGCCTCCAACTCTTGGTCGAGGCGGGCTTCCTCGGCGACTGGGGCAAACTTGCGGTAACGGGTGTCCTGAATGTCATGTTCCCGCTCAAGACGCGCAATCTGCACCTCTTGCTCGCTGAAGCGGCGGAGTGCCCGCCGCGCGTCGGCGAGCTGCGCGGCCAGCGCCGCCGCTTTCGATTTGATCGACCGCAGCGACACTTCCTGGTGCGCCAACTGCAGCTTCAAGTCCTCGTAGGCCCAGTTCCGGCGCACGGGTGACCTGCGCCCGCGTTGCCTGCTGTTGGTCGAGGATTTGCTGGGCTGCGGCCTCCTGCGCAAGGATTTCTTTCATTCGCGGATGTGCGTCGCCGAGCTTGGCCTTGGCCTCCTTCTCGGCGATTTGCAGGCCGTAGAACCGGTCCCTCATGCGGTTGGTGCCTTCGTCGCCGACGCCCTGGATCTCGCCGGCGACCGTCGTGGGAGACATGCCTGCCAACTTCGCGTGGAGCTCCGCAGCGGACGCTTCTGCCGCCGCCAAGTCTTCGGCGGTTTGCAGGGTTTCGTCCTCCAGATTGCCGACGCGCTTGACGAGGATCGCGCGCGCGCGCTTCGGGCGAGAGGATTTCCGTCTCACTTTTTATCCGCTGTAACGCATCGTCGGTCTGCCGCAGTTCGGCCTTCATCCGCTCGGCCTGCTTCTGGAGAAAAGTGGCGCCGTCGGCGGGCCGTCCGAGGTGAGCGTACTCGGCCAGGAAGATGTCCATCAGTTTGCCCAAGACCGCCTGCGACGCTTCCGGCGATCCCGATTGATAGGCGACGCGAATTACGTTCGAGCGACTGACGGGCACGGCATCGAGGTTTGCCGCGAACCGACGAAGGGCCCTCTGTCGCGACTCGTCCTCCGTCACCGAAGATGTCGAATGCTGGCGTTCGTCATTCGTCATTCGGCTTTCGTCATTCTCGTTAAGGATTGCGCCAGGCCCGACGGCATCGACCACTTTCTCAGCCAGCGCCCGGCTGTTGAGTATCTCGACGACGGAGTTGATCTCGTTGTCGCGGAACGGCGGTACGGAAAGCACCTGTTCGTGGCCGAGGGTCACAGTAGGGTCCAGCGCGGAATTCTCGCGGCCCAACCGCAAGAGCAGCTTGCCTTCGGACCGATACTGCGCAGGTCCGAATGTGTTCCATAAAAGGACCGCGGCGATGACCGCGACAAAGAAGGCCAACGACTTCCCTCTGTGGCGGCGCAATGCCCGCATGAGGAGGGCCATCGCCGATTCTGCGCGGGGTTCCGTATTCATTACAGTTGTCTCCTTGGAGAACTGTGGTTAGAAGAACTCATCTGCCGCATAAGTCCCGTAGCTTCCATAGGCCTCATGGGAGCTACGGGACTTATGCGAGTTATGGGATTCGTGAGGCGCACGATTCCTTGCTTGCCGCGAGCAACCCAACCATACCATCCGGCAAGCTTGGCGGCCAACGTAGCGTCGGTGTCCCACGGAAAGACGTTGAAACGGCCCCATTGGAAAGGATCGCTCCGGGCTTCGATCAAGTCGCAGTCCGTGGTCAACCCGCAAATCACGCCCGTCTGCTTCGCCGCGGCCGCCAGTTCGGCGTCGGCAAAGCCGCGGCGGCGCGAGCCGTAGGGAAAGGCGAACATCGCTTCGCGGACCGCGAACGCTTCTCGAAGGACATCGACGGACGACTGCAAATCTTCACGAAGCAGCGCCGGGCGGCCGCGAAAATCGCGATGCGTGTGCGTGTGGGCGCCGAAGTCGATCAGTCCCCCGGCGGCCAACTCGCGGCATTGGTCAAGCGTCATAGGGCGATATGCCGCGGGCGGGACGCGGGCGGCGTTGGTCACGCCCCAGGGATCGAACGGAAAGGGGGTTGACGAGCCGAGGTAGCCTGTGGCTAGGAATACGGTCGCTGGAATCCGCAACTCTCGCAGCACCGGCCACGCGTGGCGATGGATGCACTCGTAGCCATCGTCGAACGTTACCGCGATCGTCCGCGGCGGAAGGGCTTTTCCCTCGGCCCTGGATGCAAGCAGCTCCCGCAGCGGCCGGATTTCGTGGCCTCGCAGCAGCAGGCCGTCCAGTTGGTCGTGGAATCGATCGACCGCCACGCAGTCCGGCGGCTGCGCCGGTCCCGGCACGCGCTGCATGACGCGGTGGTACATCAAGATTCCCGCGCACCCGCGGGCACGCGAACCGAACAGCCTGCTCAAGACCACAGCTGCGTATCCCGCCGTTCGCATGGCGACGCGTTTCGCCGCGGCGCGCGAGGATGACTCGGGCGCAGGGGAACTCAATCGCGCACGGCGCCGGCAACGCATGGGTTACGACGACAGGTTCGCCAGTACTTGAACTCATTGCCTGCAATTCTCAAAAAGCCCCACGGCCGACGATAATCGCCGGTACTGTTTTCACCAACAACTTGACATCGAGCCAGGGCGAACGCCGCGAGACATAGCGCAGGTCCATCCGCATCCACTGCGTGAAAGACACCCGCGACCGCCCGCTCACCTGCCAAAGACACGTTAGTCCGGGAGTTACGTAAAGGCGGCCGAACTGCCAGATCTCGTAATTGACGACCTCTTCCGGCAAGGGAGGACGCAGCCGACCAGCGACATGTCGCCCATCAGCACGTTCCACATCTGGGGAAATTCGTCCAGACTGAACTTACGCAGGAACCGTCCCAATGCGGTAACGCGCGGATCGTTGCGGATTTTGAAGACCGGGCCTTCCTGCTCGTTGCGCGGCTGTAGTTCATTCTTCAGGTTCTCCGCGTTTTCCACCATGGTGCGGTACTTGTACATCGTGAAACGGCGTCCGCCGAGGCCGACGCGGGTCTGCCGAAAAAACACCGGACCGCGCAGCGTCGTCCTGATGAGTATCGCGACCGTCAAATACAGCGGCGTGTGAATTGTCAGGAACAACACCGCGCCGACGATGTCGACCGCCCGTTTCCATAAAGGCAAAGGCCGAATGAAGAAAGGCTCCATTGCCAATGACGAGTCTCGAAGGCCGAATGCCCAGTGACAGTCGCCATTCGCCATGCGACATTCGACATTCGACGCGTGTCCGTTTTGTGCAACGCGGGCAAAACGGACGGCCCGCAAGGCGTCTGGAACTTCGTCGAGCGGGCCTCGGTCGCTGCCAAACCAATTCGAGGGATAACAATAGACGCGACATTCCGGGATTGGGACGCCCGCCGGAAACGCCCGGCAGATTTCATCGGCCAGGGTCCACGCTCCCCACGCGGGAGTGTTGGGCATCAGCACGCCGATATGCCGCGCGTCGAGCCACCCTGCCTCATCGGTGGTGCGTATCCGCCGCCGCAATCGTCGCGCGACACGGATCAAGGTTTGCCGCCGTCGCGCACCGCTGTCCGTGCCGAAAGTCAGCAGTGTTAGCGGCAGGCCCCAACGGTCGGCGCAGGCTCGTTCCCTGTCCATTGCCGCCCGGAAGCGAGCGGCTGGATAGAGGTCGCGGAACGCCCTCGTAACCTGCCTTTTGATCAGTTTACTAAACCACATCGTCTTCCTCCTCTCAGCGAAGCATTCGGTTCCGTCGACTTGCGGGAGAGCGAGGAGTCAGTCCGCCGCAGTATTGCGACATCGTGATTGCTCGTTTTCCACCCCCGATGGAAACAATCTAGCAAAAATGAACAAAATGCGCAGAATGCTGCGAAGCACGTGGCACGTATTTATAGGCGTGGTGGCGGCGGCTGTAAATAAGCAGAATTGCTAAATTTGCAATAAAAAGAGCGCTAAAAACTTCTAAGATGAACAATTATGCTGCGCAAGTTTTTTTTGAACTTGTGCGCAGCGCCAACGTTGCGCATAGAAAAGCAGCGTATGACGGCAACCTTAGACGGATCAACCGCCGCTTATAGCGCGGCTATAATGTCGCGATAAACGTCAAATGCCGGATCATGCGCCATCTCCGTTCGCCTGATCTTGCTTCAAGAGCTCGACAAACTTTGCCGTTGTGGGAGTGAACACCTTCCGCTGCCGGTAGATAATGCCGATTGGACGATGCAGCTCGGGAGCGATCAGGCGAACCGCCGCCAGGGTGCCGTTGCGGCAAGTGTCCAAGACCGGCGGCTCAGGCAGAATGCTGATTCCGGCGCCGATTTCCACAGCTTGTTTGATCGTTTCGATGTTGTCGAACTCCATGACGATGCGGATGTCCACGGATCGCTGCCGCAGATACCGGTCGATTTCCTTGCGAATGGTCAAATCGCGGTCGAAGGCGACAAAGTCCTCGTTCTGCAATTGTTCCACGGTTACCGCCCCTTCCCGGGCCAAGCGGTGTCCCGGATGGCAGACCACCGCCATCCGCTCGCAGCGTAGCGGAATCACGTCAATATCGGGCGAGGCCGTAGGATAGGAAATAATGCCTAAATCGACCTCGGCATTGATCACCGCATCAAGAACCTTGTTTGGGCGCTGATATTCCAGCCTGACTTTGGCCTTGGGAAACCGTCGCATGAAGTCCTGCATGCAGAGCCGCATGTCATGCAACCCGACCGAGTAAATCGCCGCCACACGGACCAGCCCGCTGATCTCCATTCGCAACGCGCGGACGCGGGCCTCCACTGAATCAAAGACTTCGAGTACTTCACGAAATCCTTCGTAACATGCCTGGCCTTCGGGAGTTAGAACGAACGGCCGTTTCGTGCGATCGACCAGTTGCATGGCAAAGTGCTCCTCCACGCGCTGGACCGACTGCGTCGCGGCCGACTGGCTAACGCCGTTGATTCCGGCCCCGCGAGAAAAGCTTTGGTGCTGCACAACATCACAAAAGATGCGCAAAGTCTCGATGTTCATAAGTCTATCTTATCATAAGCAACGCTTATTTCAATAGACTTGCCTTCGCCACGTCAGCGTTATGAGCCGTGTAAATCGTCATCCTCAAGGAGCGAGGCCGGCTTGCGCACGGGCCAACCCGGTCTTGGCGGCGGTGAAATCTGGCTCAATCACCAGGGTCTCCTTGTATTGCTCGATGGCGGAATCAAACTCTTGCTTGCGGTGTAGAAGCACAGCCAAATTGTAGTGGAGACGTAGTGGGACCGGAGCGTCATAAAGCTCAATCCGTTGCCGCATGTACTTCAACGCAAGCTGAAGCAGGTCGATGGCCGCGTCGATTTCGCCGCGACCGGCCAGCAGCGTGGCCAAGTCATTTCGAGCGGCAGCGTCACGGGGCTTGATCTCCACTGCTGCACGATAGTGCTCTATGGCTTTGTTTGGCATCCCATCTCTTTCCAGCGCCTTGCCGAGCTTGTAGTGGGCCATGAAATTCCGCGACGTGCAATTCAAGGCGTGCGTCCATAGCGTCTCGCTGTCGCGCCAATAGGAAGTCTGTTGCCAGGCGAGTGCGGCAAGACTCGTCAAGAGCAGCGAGCCTCCGATGGATGCTGTCAAGCTCGTTAACGAGAACCGAACGCTACCGATTGCGCCGCGGCCACGACGGTAAAGCCCCGCGGCAGACCAAACGACCGCGATGCAAAGTCCGATTTGCGGCAGGTAAACGAAGCGATCGGCCAATACTTCGGTTCCGACCTGGACCAGCCCAATCGTCGGCACGAGCGTCCCCAGAAACCAGAACCAGCCGACGGCCACCCACCGCGCCGCCGCGCCAAGCCGCCCAAACCGCCGCGGCGGTGATCAACAGCAGCAATCCCCAAGCGGCGATCGCCGGGCCGAAACCGGTTGTTTCTTCAACCGGATAAAGGGCCAAATTGTGCGGCCAGAAGGTCTTGCCAAGGTAGAATGCATACGCCGGGCCGGCGCGGAGAATCCTCTGAAACACCGACGTCGATTCCGTGGAGACAAGCGAACCGGCGGCGCGCTGCCCGTAATATGCGACGACCGCTACCGCGACACTCAGAAGCAGCAGCGGAAGTTTTTCCAGGAGCAATTGAGCTCCCGGCGGCCGCCGCAAAGGCCAGTAGTCCAATAGCAGCAACAAGAGCGGCCATGTCACCAGGGTCGACTTGGCCATCAGCCCTAGCGCGAGTGCGGCGGCAACGGCCAGATAGCGAAGAAACCCCGGTTTCCGCACGTAACGGATGTAGGCCCAGATCGTCAGCAGACCGAAGAATCCGCTCAGCACGTCCTTGCGTTCAGTGATCCACGCTACGGATTCGACGTGAAGCGGATGCACGGCGAACACGCTGGCCACGAGTGCGCAGGGCCACACCCGTCCCGTTGCTGCCCGTAGCACCAGCAGCACCAGGACGCTGTTCGCCGCGTGCAGCAGCACGTTGGTGAGATGGAAACCGCCGGGCCAGTTTGTACCGTAGAACTGGCGGTCGAGCATCAGCGAGAGCCACGTCAGCGGATGCCAGTTCGCAGTGCGACCGTCGGCATGAAATGCCCAGAGAATCCCCTCCGCCGTCAAGCCTTTCTGTACCTGGAAGTTTTGCGAGACGTAGTCTGGATCGTCAAAGTTGATGTAATGAAAGCGGGTCGCTTGCGCGTAGACCAGGGCAATCAAAAGAAGCAGCAAGAAGCATAACGCGGCGACCAGTTCGGCATTGGTCGAGAGCAACACTTTGCGCGAAGCCAACCGGCGCCGGTCTTGGGCTCTTTTCGGCGTTCACGCCGGCGGCCAAACGAGTTTGCGCGATTGGAAGACGCCACTCTAGTTAATGAGCGGATCCTTCGGCACGTGACGCGTGTGGAACATCTCCTGCATCATCGACTCTTGGATGTGCCAGGAAACATCCTCCCAAAGCTCCTCGCTCGGCGAAAATACGTATTCTGGCGTGGCAGGCGTTGTCCGCCAGGTCGTCTTTTCAAGTTCCCGCTCAAGCTCCTCAGGTCGCCAACTCATGTGGCCGGCGAAGATCTTATAGCGATGCTCAGACTGTTGCAACAGGGCGAAGACGTTGTGCTCGCTGGCAGTAAAGAAAAGCTTGGGAAGCAATTCGGCCTCGGCCAGTGATTCGTCCGTATGGACGGCCATCAACGGCCCCATCATTGGTCCGCCGATATAAAGCTGGCCATTGGCTATCGAAAGCGGCTTGTTCTGGTCGCCGCCGAAAACGAAAACCCGCTCGTCCACAGGGCGGTTCACAAGGACTCCCGAAGCCTCCTGCCCGTTATGCCGGACAACCAGGATCACGGCATGAGCAAAACTCGAGTCGGTGCGCTCTTCTTGTCGTCCCAAAGGGCGTGGCGCCACCAGAAGCTGGCCTTCGAGGGAATGCATAAATTGCTCCTTTTCAACCTCCCTGCTTTAATTCTCCCCTGATCCCGGATACGATTCAAGAACAATTCCTGTCCGAAGTCATGCGAAAAACATGCCCTACCCGCGCTGGCGACACAACCGTCGCAAGCGAATCATCTTAAATCTGCGGTCGGCCGGGCGCAAATCGAGCAGAGCATAACCGATTCCCAAAAAATCATCGGCCGGATAGACAAGATTCCACTTTACGCGGTAACATAAACGAGTCCAAATAGCGTGCCCGCCGACCAAATCCCCCCTTACGTCGAATGAAGTCGTTTCCCAGGAGTCTTGGCATCATGTTCAAGCAAAAACTGCTTGCGGGCCTGTATTTGATTGCCGGGGCGATCCCATGCGGGAGTGTCTGCGCCGAGCCGGCGGCGCCGCCTGCGATCCCCGACAATGATGCGAAGCAAGTTACCGACGCCAAGCCGGCCCAAACCGGTGCAAAATCCGACGTGGCGACGGAGACCGTTGACCGGCTTGTCGAGCAGTTGGATTCGGCCGATTTCGACAAACGCGAGGAGGCATGCAGCAAACTGGCTGCCAAAGGCAAAGTCGCGATTCCGGCCTTGGAGAAAGCCGCGACCAAAGGCGATTTGGAAGTTTGCAGCCGGGCACTGGGAGTCCTCGGCAAGCTGCTGAAATCGTCCGACGAGAAGACGAGCAAGGCGTCCGAAGAAGCGTTGCAGCGCCTGGCGGATGGCGACAGTCCCGCTGCAGCGCGGAAGGCCAAGTCGATGCTCGACAAAAAGAACGGCGCCAGCGAGACGGGCAGGCCCTTCGGACCAAACGGCGGTTTCGGCATGCCGATGCCGGGCGGCGGCTTTGGCGGCGGACGGATCATTATCAACGGCGGAATGTTGCAAATCGGCGGCGGCGCGGCGGTCAAGACCCTGAGCGTGTCGAACAACAACGGCATCCGCGAGATTAAGGCTACCGATGGCGACAAGACCATCAAGATCGAGGACGACCCGGCCAACGGCATCAAGATCCAATGCACGGACAAGGTCAACGGGAAGGAAGTTACCAAGAAGTACGACGCCAAGAACGTCACCGACTTGAAGAAGAACCAGCCGGAAGGGTACAAGCTGTACAAGGAATATGGCGACCAAGGAAACGGCGGCGCCGTCCAGTTGCAGTTCCAGGGCGGTGCACCCCTGATGCCCGTGATTCCGGCAATTCCGGCAGTCCCGCGGCGGCCCATGCTCCCACCGGTCGCCGTTCCTGCGACCGACCGTGGCGCGAAGCTCGACAGGACAACTGCGCAACTCAAGGACATCGCGGCCCAGCTCGATGCGCTACGCAGGAACGAGACCCTCAAGGACGCACCGGCGGAAAAGAAGGCCGAGTTGAAAAAGCAGATCGGCGAGCTTTCACGCCGCGTTGACGAGTTGCAAGAGCAGTTGGACGACAAGTAAAGGTCGATGAACAAGATCGAGCGCGTTTCCGCCGTTCTTCAAGGCAGGCAGCCCGACCGGATGCCCTACTCATTCTGGTATCACTTTGGTCCCGACTCGGTCTCGGGGCCAAAGGCTGTCGACGCACATATTCGTCATGCCGAGACCTACGATCTGGACTTCCTCAAGATCATGTGCGATGGCCGCTACCCGCTGCGGCATCGCGCGGATGGCGCGATTCAGGACGTCGCCGATCTCGACGGTTTGGTTCCGCTCCGCGGCAACGAGGACATCTTCGGCCGCCACCTGGATGTCCTGCACGCCCTCTCGCGGCGCTTTGCAGGCGAGCTGCTGTTGACAACCACGCTTTTCAATTCGTGGAGCACTCTAAGGCGATTGACCGCGCCGGACTTGGACATCCACGGCCCGCCAAGCCGCGAAAGGATCGCCGACCAGCGCGACGCCACGATGACGAAGTTTCTCATAGGAGCCCCCGATTCGCTCGCCCGCGCACTGAATTCCATTGCCGAGTCGCTCGCCAGTTTCGCCCGCAATTGCCTGGCCGCGGGCGCCGACGGGATATATCTTTCCGTCCGGGACGACTGGGTCGATACGCCTGAGAACGGCGCCGGCGTCTACGACCGCCTGGTCCGCGAAGGCGACTTGAAAATACTCGCGGCCGCAGCGGGAGGAAGTTTCAACATGCTTCACGTTTGCGGGAAGCCGTTGGATTTCTCCCGCTTCGGCGGCTACCCGGTGCATGCCGTCAACTGGGCCGATCGTATCGGCGGCCCGAGAATCGCCGAGGTCGCATCCTGGCTGCGGCCGGCGATCTGCGGCGGCATCGACAATTTGGGAACTCTGGTATCGGGCACGCCGGGAGCGATACAAGATGAGGTGATCGACGCTGTCGCGCAAGCCGTCGGGCGGCCAATTATCGTCGCGCCTGGATGCACGTTCGATGGTCGCGCCGCTCCCGTTGAAAACCTCCGCGCGATCCGTCAGGCAGTCGATCGGTTGGCGTCCTAGTAGCGGCCCCTTCACTAAGCGGTTGCTGCGCCTTCGCGGCCCACGATCTCCAGGGCCGCCTTGAGGTCGCCAAAGCTGCCCGTCATGTGAACCAGATCGGCAACGCGGGTTACTGTTCCCAAAGCGGCTTCGAGTCCCTTTTGCTCCTTGATGAAATCCTGAAGGCTGCGGACGGTGACGATCGCCTCGACCAACTGCTTGGAGTGATCGGAACTGGTGGTGCCTTCGGGCTTCTTGGAAACGGCTGCTTTCTTGGCCATGGTGATAGCTCCCCTATGTTAAAATGGTACAGGTCACGTAAACCATAGCATGGGGACACGTTATTCGCAAGCAATTGCCTAAAATCGTGAAATGGCTCGTCTTGGCAGTCAAGCTGTTGGTCGTCGTCGTCGTGGTCTGGTTCGTTCGCGGCACGATCGCCAGCGCCTGGAGCTATCTCCGCGAAAACCCACGCCCGGTTAACGGGGGATGGATCGCGGTTTCCGCAGCACTCTACATTCTGGCCTTGCTGCCCGAAGGGCTTTTCTGGCATTGGGCGTTGCGATCGCTTGGCCAGAAGGCGCCGTGGTTCGAAACGCTCCGCGCCTATTACATCGGGCACCTTGGGAAATACGTGCCGGGCAAGGCGATGGTGATTGTGCTCCGCACCGGCCTGCTGCAAACGGGGACATCTCTGATTCACCGAAACGGCCCGGAGGGTGCTCCGCACGAATCAGAGATGTCCCCGTTTTCAGTCGATACGGGCATTGTTGTGGCCAGCGTCTTTCTGGAGACGCTTACGATGATGGCCGTGGGGGCCTGCATCGCCGTGCTCGTATTGGCCATCAGCTACTCGCATCATTGGACGTTTTTCCTCACGGCCGTGGCCTTGGCCGTTGCCGCAGGCTTGCCGACGCTGCCGCCGGTCTTTTCGCGGTTGGCGCGCCTCCTCGGCGTAGGCCGGGCGTCGCCGGGCGTCGCCGAAAAGCTGGCCGGATTCGACTACCGCACGCTCGTATCGGGTTGGCTCGTCATGGCGCTCGGCTGGATCGCCATGGGCGGCAGCCTTTGGGCGATGCTCCGCGGTCTGGATTATGACGCCGATTGGCCGCGGCTTTGGCAGCTTTACACCGCCATCGTGGCGATGGCGGTCGTCGGCGGATTCGCTTCCTTGATTCCGGCAGGCCTTTTCTCCCGCGAGGCGGTGTTCACGGTCATGCTGGCGCCGCTTCCTTCGATCGGCACCAACGGCGCCGTGACGGTCGCAGTCGCTCTGCGGCTGACGTGGCTGTTGGCCGAACTGTTGATTTCGGCTATTCTGTATTGTGCCGGATGGCTGCGCCGCGGCGTCGCAAAAACGTAGTGAAATGCAAACCATGTTGTCGATTGTCGTCCCCGTATATAACGAAGCGGAAAGCGTCGCCGAGCTTCATCGCGAAATCGGCGAAGTGGCAGCCGCCAATGGCTACGAGATCGACCTGATATTCGTCGACGACGGCTCGACCGACGGCTCGTGGGGCGCGATCCGTGGCTTGGCGAGTGAAGACTGCCGCGTCCGCGGCATCCGCTTCCGGCGGAACTTCGGCAAGGCCGCCGCCCTTAGCGCAGGCTTCGCCCAGGTCCGCGGCGAGCTGGTGATGACGATGGACGCCGATTTGCAGGACGATCCCCGCGAGATTCCTCGTTTCCTGGCGGAGATGGAAAACCATCTCGACGTGGTCAGCGGTTGGAAGCTCTTTCGCCACGACCCTTGGCACAAAGTCGGCCCGTCGCGGGTGTTCAACGCCCTGGTAAGCGGGCTGACCGGGGTGAAGCTGCACGACCACAATTGCGGCATGAAGTGCTACCGCCGCGAAGTTCTCGCCGAAGTGCGGCTCTACGGCGAGTTGCACCGCTTCGTGCCGGTGCTGGCCGCCGCCCGCGGCTTTCGCGTCGGCGAAATTACGATTAACCACCGCCCGCGAAAGTTCGGCCGGTCGAAATACGGCCTCGCGCGGTTCGTCAAAGGGTTCCTCGACCTGCTCACGGTGAAGTTTCTCACAGGCTACTCGCAGCGCCCGCAGCACTTGCTGGGCACGGTTGGACTGTCATGTTTCGCGCTCGGCTCGCTGTGGGCAGCGTGGCTGGCGGTCTACTGGATCGTTTCCCGCCTTGGCATCGGCATCCAACCGGTTGCTTTGCACGAGAAGATCGCGCCGATTTATGCCATCGCGCTGATGCTCGTCGGCGCCCAGTTCATGTCGATCGGCTTCCTGGCCGAGTTGTTCGTCGCCTATCGGGGAACGAACCAGGAGGCGTATTCGATTGCGGAAATGACCGACGAAAGGAAGTGAGTCGTCGTGGATTCTCTCTCGCCCAATGCCGCTCTGCGGCGATCGATATACGCGATTCTGATTTGCGTCGGAATGGGCGCCGCCATCGGCCGCATCCTGGCCGTCGATTCGGTCGATATGGGCCGGCTGGCCGACACGAAGCTCGCCCGCGAACTTGCGGCCAGGCGCGCCGAGCTTCAGGCGAAAGGTCTTTCGGGAATTCGGCTCGACTATGCCGTCGCGCAGGCGAAGACCGAGCTTGCGGTCCGCGGTGGACTGATGCGTCCCTTCCAGAGCGCCAACGACCGCAGCCGCTGGTGTACCGTGCGGGCGCTCGTGGAACCGGACATGCGCGTGCCCGGCGCGCCTTACGCGATCGACAAAGTGATTGACGCCAAGCTCGTTGGCGGCAAGCTGAAGATGCGTCCTGGCTGGGACACCATCGACCTGGTCTACCATAACGACCATTATTATTCCAGCAAGCAGCCGCTGCTCTCGACGCTCATGGCGGCCGAGTATTGGGCAATCTACCATGCCACGGGCAAGTCGCTCGGCACGCACCCCTACGAGGTCGGCCGCTTCATGCTCGTTACGATCAACGGCGACATGCCTGTTGCTGCTGTTCATCTTCACCGCCCGGCTGATCGAGCGGCTGGGCACGAGCGACTGGGGCCGGGTTTTCGTCATGGCGTGCTGCGTTTTCGGCACGTTTCTTACGACGTTCGCGGTGACGATCACGAACCATCTGCCCGCTGCCGCCTGCACGGCCGTGCTGCTGGACGCGCTGGTGCGGATCTGGTTGGACGGCGACCGCCGCGCATGGACGTTCATCGTTGCCGGCTTCTTCAGCGCCATGCTGGCGGCCAACGAGGTTCCGGCCGGCCTCTTCTCCGCCGCGGCAACCCTGGTCGTGTTCTTCGTCGCGCCGAAGAAGACGCTGACCGCGTACCTGCCGCCCGCGCTGCTGGTGACGGCCGCTTTTCTTGCCACGAACTGGATCGCGGTGCATGATCTCAAGCCGGCGCAGATGCACCGCGGCGGGAGCGACAACTGGTACGATTATCCCGGCTCCTACTGGCTCGCCAAGCAGGGAATCGACGCTGGCGAGCCATCGGCGGGCGTCTACGCGCTGCATGTCTTGGTCGGCCATCACGGCGTCTTCTCGCTCACTCCGATCTGGCTGCTCTTCCTGCTAGGGGCCGGCATTTGGATCGTTCGCGGCTCAAATGTCTCCCCTCTTTCAGCGGGGCAAGCGCTGGGAAAGACCGGCTCCGCTCTCCGGCCGGGAGAGAGGCAGGGGGTGAGGGCGGAATCAGTGAGCGCCGGCCAACCGCTCCGCTGGCTTGCGCTATCGGGCCTTCTCATCACCCTGGTATGCCTAGGCTTTTACATCTGGTTTGACGGCGTCGATCGCAATTACGGCGGCAACGCCTCGGCATTTCGCTGGGTCTTCTGGCTAGCCCCACTGTGGCTCGTGTTGATGCTCCCCGCCGCCGATCTTTTGTCTCGCCGCCGCTGGTCGCGGGCGGTGTGTCTACTGTTGTTGGCTTTGTCCGCCTTGTCCTGCGCTTATCCGACGTGGAATCCCTGGACCGCTACGTGGATCTTGAACTTTCTCGGTTATATGGGCTGGTTATGACGAAATCTCTCGAACTGTACTGCACGCGGCCCGAAACGAGCCGATTCGGCACCGGAACCTACAATCCAATCATACCGGGCGGCCTGTTGCCGTCGGCGTAGAAATGGTTTACCGATTTCGCAGCCTGGCCAACTCTCGCATGGCACACCCCGCCGGACTAAAGATCTCGACGATTTTGACACGCTTCTATCCGACGAGTGTCCTCAAGGTATGGGAAAGCGCGTCCACCCATTTCTGGCGATTATCGTCATCGCGATCCCGGGCTCTCTTCAGAGCTTCTTGAAGGCGATCTGCCGACAACGTCGGAATACGCCGTCCATTGTCCCGGCAGTTCTCCAAGTATTGGCCTAGCTCGAACAAGCCGCCATCCGACTCGTAGTTATCGTCTCGCTTGATGGCCCGAACGAGCTCATCAAGGCGTGCCACATCGGAGACATCACAATGTTTAAGGAGTTTCAGGCCAATAATTCGGGCGTCGGCGTCGTGCGATCGAAGAAGCTGCCACGGCAAATCAAGCGGAACCGGAACCGTATGAGGGCGTCGACGAAGATAGTCATTGAGTGCGCCGCCAAGTTGCCATCGCGTTTCCAGGTCTTCCGTCCGGCCATACGTATCATCGAACAGCTCCCTGAATCGCGTGGACGATAACTCCAGCGCGGCCGGTGTCCAGAGAGCACGTGCTCGCTGCAAAGGCGTTTTGTTTTTGTCCCGGTCCATATTGCGCTGGGGAACGATCGTACCGACGCATGGTATGCCACACGTCCGCCAAGCCCTCATCTTCCTGCCCCTCCGGGAGAAAAGGAAGAGCTTAAATCCGGTCGAGCATATCGATCCATCGGGTCAACTCGGCCGTTTCGGCCGCTGTCAGATCGCGAGCGGAGTCACCAAGGTCTTTTTGCGTGACCGGTACCTTGGCGGCGGCAAGGCGGGCGAGCGTGGCCTTGATGAGCGGCGCTTGCTGCGATGATTTGACCGTACCTAAGTAGACGGCCAAGCGATGATCGGGATCGATCTCGGGCGGCGGGAGGATCGTGCCGGCGTCGATCACGGCCGCGGCGCGGAAGAGGTCGCGATTGCGGTAGGCCAGAAGCAAGGCGAGCGAGGCGCCGCTGTCGCGGCCGAAAACCGCGACTCGCGCCGGATCGATCGTGTAGCCCGTCTTCAATTGGCCGACAAGCTTTTCGACAAAGCCGGCTTCGTCGGCCTGCCAGTTGTTGTCGGCGGCGCGCGGCACGACGAGCAGCAGGTCGTACTTGTCGCAAAGCGGCTTCCAGAGGGCCATGATGGCCTTCTCCTGGGGAATGGCGTGGCCGTGCAGCCAGATGACGACGCCGTGCGGCACGGCCGGATCGTAATGCTCCGGCACGTAGGCCCAAGCCGCGTTCTTGAAGTCCGCCGCGGAAAGCTCGATGCGGCCGGCCTTGATGTTCTGACTCTTGCCTTTCGCCTTCGCCGTTTGCTCCGCACCAGGCCGGGCAACGGGCAAGTCGGCGGGCGGCAGGTCGGTGGGCAGCTCGACCAGGCGGACGGTCAGTTTGCGCGGTTTGTCCTTGTTGTGGCTTACCCCAAGCTCCACGCTCATGCCCGGCTCCAAGCCGGAGATTGCGGCGTGCAGGTCGTCGCGGTCTTCCAGCTCCTCGCCGGCCGCGGATACGATGACATCGCCCGGCACGATCTTGGCCTCGGCCGCCGGGCTGCCAGGATAGACGTAGCGGACTACGGCGCCCGGCTCGTCGCCGCCGCGCATGGGAAGAATGCCCAAGAAGCCGTGCTGGTAGGCCTCCAGCCGGGAGACCAGCACTAGGTCGGCCTCGATCCGCTTGTCACCACGGAGGACGACGAAGTGGACCCTGTCGCCGGCGTAATGGCGGCTGATTTCCTGCTTCACCTCGCCCATGCGGGAGACTTCGTGGCCGCCAATCTCGACGATGCGGTCGCCGCCCTTGAAGCGGGCCTTGGCCGCCGGCGAGTTGGGGCGGACGGAGGCGATGACCGTGTCGCCGGTGAGCAGGTTCTTCGACTGCATGTAGACGCCGGCGACGCCGGAGTAAAGGTCTTGCCCTTTCTTCAGCCGGGGCAGCACGGCCTTGAGCGATTCCAGCGGGATGGCGAAGCCGATGCCGGAATCGTACCACTCGATGCCGGCGATCTCCGAGACCGCTTGCGGCGAAAGCGGCACGATGACGCCCATCACGCGGCCGCGGACGTCGACCAGAGGGCCGCCGTAGTTGTTCGGCGAGGTGGGGGCGTCGGTCTGCAAGGCCTTGCCGCCGACGCGGCCGACGGCGCTCAGGATGCCCACGGCCATGTTGGGCCGCTGCTCCTCGAACGTGCGGCCCACGGCCACGCACCACTGGCCCACCCGCATGCCGGCAAGCGGAGCAATTTCCGGCACCTGCATGGGGCGGTCCGGCTCGATCTTCAAAAGCACGACCTGGCAGTTGTGGTCGCGGGCGACGAGCTTGGCCGGCTTGCGCGAGCCGTCGGGGAAGCGGACGAGGATCGAGGCGGGTTTGTTTACGAAGTTGAACGCGCTGGAAAGGATGTAGCCGCTGGAATCGACGACCAGCCCTGTCGTCGGGCCGGCGCCGAAGAGCACTTTGTCGACCCGCTCCAGGCCGCCGACGGTCTCGATGCGGACGACCGACGGAGCAACGCGATCGACGGCGTCTGCCAGGGCCTTTTGCTCCAGAGCGTCGAGGTCTTCGGCGGCGACGGCGCGCGACGCAGGGAGCAGAAGAAGCAAAAGCGCAAGCACAGCGCGAGGGAAGTACGCAGGTACTCAGTACACAGTGCCCAGTACGCAGTACGCGGTTGTCAGTAGTCATGCCTCGTCCCTTGTCCCTCATCGCCCATCACTTGCCATTTCTCACTTGCCAGACGTCACTTGTCATCCGGGCCGGCTTGCAAAGTGAGCTCGATCAGGTCCTGGCCGCGAAGGATGGTGATTTTTACTGCGTCGGCGCGGTCGATCATCTCGAGTTCTTTCTGCAGCGACTTGCACGACTGCGTGAGGTGGTTGCCCACCAGCAAGACCAGGTCGTCGGGCTGCATGCCGGCCCGCGCCGCGGCGGTGCCGGGACGTACCTGGTCGACGTAGGCCGGCGTCCGCTCCAGCACGTCGGGCACGAGCGTGATGCCCAGGATGCCGACGTCCATCGGATGTGCGGGCTTCTTTTCCGGCGGCAGCTCCTTGAGCGAAATGAACTTGCCGGCCTTGATGTCCTCGACCGACTGCCGCACCTGGTCGATGGGCACGGCGTAGTTCAGCCAGGTGTTGTTGAGCGAGTTCCGCAACTCCTTGCCGAGGATGCCTGCCAACTCGCCCCGGTGCGTGACCAGGGCCCCGCCCGCGGCGCCGGGGTTATTCGTGGTCACGTCCAAGACGTAAACGGGACCGTGGTAGGGGGTCTCGAAGACGCCGCGGCGGCCTTCCAGCTTGGTCACAACCGAGACCGAGCCGTTTTGCACGCTGGCCTGCTCGTCTCCCATGGCCACGTTGAAAAGATTGCTCACGGCAAAGATCCGAGTTCCGGCGGCGAGCGCTACGGCCTTGTCGAGATTGAAGGCGGGCAACTGCGTGGCGCCGATCTTCAGCACCGCGACCTCCAGCCGCGGATCGCCGCCCAACATGCGGGCCTCAAAGCTGCGGCCGTCGGCGAGGGTCACGGTTACGTGGTCGGTGTCCAGGACGTAGCTCAGCGCGGTGAGGATGTACCCGTCGGGCGAGATGATGAATCCGCTTTGATAGCCCTCCATGCTGCGGTAGCCGCCGGCCCCGTAGACCTTCACGATCTTACTCTGCGCGTGCTCGATGATTCGGCCGCGATCCGATTCGGCCGCGGAGGCGGCGCAATGGACGGCTAAGAATGTCGCGAATACGCCGCACAACACCAACCGGGTGGCACGTCCCTGAGCTTGCGAAGGGCGTGTTTGACGAAAGGACACGCCCTTCGCCTGAAGCTCAGGAACGTGCCACCCAACGTCAAGCACGCTTCGCCGAATCAATCTCATCCCTCGCGATCCGCTCATGGTTCACTTCCCCGCTTCGCTAAAACGGAACTTGTCCAGATCGAACGTCTCGAACACATTGCCGCCGGAGACGATCTTCAGCCTTCCCGGCAGATCGCGGCCGCCGTCCGGGCGATAGAGCGAGAAATGGAACTCCAGCGGGTCCTCGTGTTCCTCGAGATAGACTTCCATCGCGGCCAACTCGCCGCGGGGATCGAAATAGAACCAGACTTCGATGCCGCGATACTCGGCCGCCAGCACGTCCATCAGGCCGTCGCTGCCCGGCAAGGGGAATGTGCCCAGATAGCTGATATCGTTGAAGCCCTTGGCGCCATCGACCGCCAGCAGGCGGTAGAGAAACAGCGAAGGCAAGATCGAGCCTTGCTGGCGCACCGCTTCGGCGAATTTGTTGGGAGCGAGGGTCCACTGCTGGTCGCCGGTGGGGGCCTTCATGGCGGCGTCCTTTTCGGAAAGGCGGAACTCCACGTCCTTGCCGCTGGGGAGCCGGCCCGCGAAACTCCACACACCTCCGGCGTTTTTTGCAGTCACGGGCGATTTCCACTGCTTCAACACGCGGTCCTGCTCCCGTCGGTTGAAGTAGTAGTTCGCGTAGCCGCGTTTCTCCTCGAAGACGTTCTTCACGAGGGCCGGTATGGGCACTTTTTGGACCTCCATCTGCGGCATCGGCCGGCGCGGCCCGCGGGGACGCGGCGGGCCCTTGGGGTCTTTCTCGTCGGGCCGGGGCGGAGACTGCTCGGGGCGGCCGAGCGTCTTCTGGATCAGCTCGTCGCGGGTGTGGACGCCGGCCAGGCGGACGTAGGTCTGGACCGCCTCGTTCTCGCGGCGAAAGGTCAGCGGCACCTGCCAGCCTTTCGGATAAATGCCCAACGCATTCTTGAAGCCGTTGGGCGTGGAGATCGGGCGGCCGGCGAAGCTGACGATCTCGTCGTCGCTCCGCAGGCCGCGGCGATAGGCGTCGCAGCTTTCCAAGATGTCCGAGACGATCACTCGGCCTGCATCGTCGGAGGCGACGCGGGCGCCGAGCGTGGCGTGATCCACGATCCGCCCGCTATGGAGCACGCCCAGGAAGTTCTTGATCTGGTTGATGGAGACGGCGTAACCCACGTCGACGCTCACGCGGCCGCGCTTGTCGAACGAGCAGCGGCCGTTGATGCCCACCAATCGCCCCTGACCGTCGAAAAGCGGGCCGCCGGAATTGCCCGGGTTGATCGAGGCGTCGGTTTGCAGGCAGTCGGCGTATTCCAGCAGGGTGCCGGCGGGAAACTGGTAGCGGTGCGTGCCGGAAATGATGCCGCTGGTGACGGTGGGCTGGAAATCGGTGGCCAACAGGAACGGGTTGCCCATCGCAAATACCCACTCGCCGACGCGGAGCTTGTCGCTGTCGCCCAGCTCGGCGTGGGGGAAGTTGTCGCGGCCCAGGAGCTTGATCAGGGCGATGTCGCCCGTCGGGTCGAGTCCGACGATCACCGCGTCGTAGACCTTGCCGTCGGACATGCCGCACTGCATCGCGTTGCCGCAGGGCTGCGCGACGTGGAAGTTGGTCACGGCAAAACCGTCCGCGGAGATGACCGCGCCCGATCCGCCGCCTTGGCCGGAAGGATCGAAGATGGCCAGCACGCTGGGGGCGACCTTCGCCATCAACGCGACGCGCTGCGATTCTGCCGCGAGCACTTCCGGCGGCGGGGCCGCGGCCCGGTAGGGCCGCCGCGAACGAAAACGAAATCAGAAACAACAAGCACGAAATCCGCAACAAGCTCGAATAAGGTAATCTCAATCTTTCAAGCTTTACGATTTCGAATTTCCGATTTGTTTCGGATTTCGGATTTCGGATTTCGGATTTCATTTAATCAGCCTCAAATTGCCCAATACGAGGTGATCGCCCGCGCCCAAGTTTCCCTCGGACTCGACGATGAGGACGATCCGCCGAACGCCCGTCATGTCCAGGCTGATCGGCATGGCCTCCTTGTCGCTGCCGCTGATTTCGCGGTCCAAGAGCGTCTTGCCGTCGCCGGCGATCCGCAAATGGACGTCGCCCAAGGGCCGAAACCAATCGTCAATGCCGGCGACCGCCTGCAAACGCGCAAATTTGCCCGGCAGCGTCCAAGCCAGCTCGCTGCGGCTGCGCATGGCCATGCCCTTGCGGTATTCCTGGCCGTGCGTCGCCAAAGGCTTCGATTCCAGGTTCTGGTCGCGGCGGGCGCGGGAGAACTGTAGTTGGCTGGAAAGCTCTTTTGCCGGCAGCGTCAACGGATCGGGCGAAAACGTTTCGGCATCGGGCTTCAAGTCGCTCAGGTAGACGATTTTGCCGCAGGAAAGATCGATCTCGGCGATCTCGTTGAGAGGGCGGACAATGGATCGGCCGCCCGCGGCAGTGAAGGCGAGCTTGTCGCCGTCGAGCTTGATTGCGGCGGCCGTCCAACGCGAGCCGGTCGCGTCGACGATAGTAAACGGCGAATCCGCGGCCGGAGCGCCGCCGGCGTGATAGTAGATCAGGCCGTAGACCTTGCTCCGCTTGACGTTCAGCGTCTTGCCGTCAAGCGTGAATCGCACCTTGTCGGCGGAAACGCCCTCGGTTGCGCCCTGGTGGTAGTCGATACCCGACTGGTTGCCGGTGACCAGCAGATCGCCCGGGAGCTTTTTCCCCCGCAACTGCGACCACTGGATGGCCGTCGCCTCGGATTCTGGTTGCAGACGCACGGCATCGACTTCGGCGGGAGCGACTTCAAGCGTCTCGCCAGAGGCCAGGGCAATCTTGCCGCGGGACTGCTCCGTTGTGTACTCGACAGCAGCCAACTGGGAACCGTCTCCCAGATCGACCCACACAAACGGCTTGCTTGCCGGTTTTGTCTGCGGCGCATGCGCCGCGACTGACGCCAACTTGGCTAAATCAAGTTCGCGGCGGCCGGAGGAAGTTTCCAGCACCAATTGCTTGTCGTTCCACGCGGCCATGGCGCCGGAGACCTTCGAGCCGTCCACCAGTTGCGCATCGAACTGCGGCGGCGGACCCGCAAGCGGGTGCCCCACAGCGGACATGAGGATCAGTTGCAGGATGGCGTGCATGAAACGGCTACTTGTCCTCGTCGCTGCTCTCTTCGGCGGCCAGTTTGCGGAAGTACTGCTCGATGGCCTCGCGATAGTGAGGCGGGAAGTCCTTGCCCATCTGCTGCAGGGCTTCTTCGCGCTGCTTGGGCGGAAGGTTGCCCCAGCCGCTCTTGTGGCCGAGGTCGCGCTTGTCGACCTCGCCCGGCGCCTTCAATTGCATGGGCGTGCTGTTTTGCGCCGGCCGGTTGGGCTTCGAGGAGCCGCCTTGATTGTTTGCCTTGTTCTGCTCCTCCTCCATCTTCTGAATGATTTTGTCCAGCGACTGGACGATGCGTTCTTCGGCCTTGCGGACTTTGGGGCCGGCGCGGCCCTTGTCCAACCAGCGGCCGTTACCGTCCATTTGCCGGGCGATGTGGTCCAACGAGCCGTCCTCGAGGCTATCGAGATCGGCCTGCATGAGCATGGCCACAGCCACATAGCGCCGCGGAGCAAATTCGGCGCCGTCCAAAAGCTGGTTGAGCGTTTTCAGCCCTTGCTCCTTGTTCAACATGCGATGGTAGGCGACGCCCTGGTAGAAGAGCAGCTCGGCGGGAGCGACCACGTCGGCCGGCTTGAGGCTGCCGATCTGCTCCAGCGCCTCCTCGAACCAATCGCCCTGCGCCAGCCAGCGGCCGAAGTAGAGCCGCATGTTGGCTGAGACGATCGGAGCGGTCTTGGCGTCGGTCATCCAGGCAAAGCTGGGAAGGACCGCGCGGGCCCGCGGACGCGAGCAGAGATCGACCAGTTGCGCCGCGTTCGTGTCGGCCGCGGCAAAGGCATCGGCCAGGCGGTCCAAAAGTTCCGTTCCGTCGGCCTTGTCGCCGATGGCGGCAATGATCGCCAGCGACTTGGCCTGCGCGGCGGGGTCCTTGCAATTCTTCCGCACCCAGTCGCCGGCCTGGGCCTTGACCTCGGCCACCGGCGGCAGGCGCCACGTGGGGGCCTTGCGGATGACGGGATCCGAGGGCTGGAGTGTAGGCGCGGCGACGGCACGTAACGCTGTCGCGAGGGCAACAACCATGATTGCAAATTGAAAAATGCAATTTGAAAAATGCAAATTGCGGCGAGCGTGGTCGCGGGTTGCAATTGTCCTCAAGGCTTCCATGGAAGGCTCCTTTGTCGGTTCGGCGATGCGGGCGGTTTAGCTCGCATTGCAGGCAGCGCGTTGTTATTGGCAGATATCAGATTTCAAATCTCAGATTCGGCTCCAATGCAATTTGCATTTTTCAATTCCCCTCTACTCGTTCCTGCCCATTTCCAGGTCCCGAGTGATTTCGTAGACCCGCTTCTGCTGGTCGGCCAGGTGCCGCAGGGCGTCCAGCACATCCTCCTTGGTGGTCTGCTCGCGGCCCGGCTCGATGAGCGCCGAATAGCGGTCTGTGCGGCGGTTCACGCGCAACTGCAACGCGCGGATCATCCTCAGCTCCGCCAGCCGCTCGATCAGCGGCGGATCTTGCGGTTCGCCGTTGGAAGGGCTGGGCGGCTTCTTCTGGTTCTCCGCGCGCTCCTTGGCCTTCTTGAAGGCGTCGAGGATCTCCTCCAACTCCTTGATCACGTCCGTCTCGATGGCCTGCGTGAGTACTTCTGTCTTGCCCTGGCCGAGCCGGTTTTCGATCTGCACCATGTCGTCGCGGACCTGCGTAAGGGCCTCGGGCATGGCGATGGCGCTGCCTTCCTCGCGCAGCAAGCGCAGCGCTTCCTCGACGTCGCGCACGATGCCCCGCTCGCGCGAGCTCAAGCGGCCCGACTCTACCTCGTGGACGTGCGTGCGCTCGGCGACGGGCACCTTCTCAAGGCGGCACCGTGCCGGCGTGGATATCCCGCTGGACGAGGAGCACCTTTTGCACGCGGGCGATCAGGCTGGCCAGGAGCTGCTTCATCTGCTCTTCGCGCAACTGGCGGAGGATATCCTCCAGCTCGGCCTTAGCCGCGCGGAGGTCTTCCAGGGCCTTGGCCTGATCGTCGGCGGCGCCGTCTTTTTGCGCCTTCTTCAGCCGCTTCTCGGCCTCTTCCATGTGCTCTTGCGCCCGCTGCAGACGCTGGCGCACTGGATCCTGGTTCTGCCGCTGGGAATTCTGGTCCTGCGACTGCTGCTGCGATTGGTCCGAATCCTGTTCCTCGCTCTGTCCCTGCCCCTGGCCTTGGCTTTGGCTCTTGCTCTGTTGACCCTGGCTTTGACTGCCCTCGCTCTGGCTTTGGCTCTTGCTTTGTTGACCTTGGCTTTGGCTGCCCTGGCCCCGGCTCTGTTGGCCTTTGCTTTGCGACGACTGGGAACTTTGGGACTTTGTGTTGTCGCCAGGCTTGCTCTTATCGCCTTTGGCGCCGGACTTCGGGCCATCCTTGCCTTGCTTGGAATCCTTGCCGTCCTTGGAGTCCTTCGAGTTCTTGGCGTCCTTCGAGTTTTTGGCGTCCTTGCCGTCCTTTGAGTCCTTGCCGTCCTTACCGTCCTTACCCGGCTGCTTATTGGACGACTTCTCGGAATTCTCGCCGTCACTCGATTGCGACTTGCCGTCACTCTGCTGCGACTTGCTATCACCCCGCTGCGACTTGCCGTCGCCTTTGCCGTTGTTGTTATCGCCCTTGTCATCGTCTTGGGCGTTGCCGCGGTCCTTCTGCTGCATTTGCTGGATGCCGCGGGACAAGCCGCCCGTGCGATCGGCGAGGGCGTTTTGTTCGTGGGAAAGCTGCTTGGGATCGTCGCCGGAAAGGGTCCGGCCGCGGACGTCGCTTTGGTCGCGGATAATGATATTAAGCTGCTGGAGGAACTTGCGGTATTCTGCCTGCCGTTCCTTGAGCCGTTTGGCCGAGTCTTCGCTGAGAAGCAATTGCAGGATGGCCTCGAGATCGTCGTTGACCTTGCCCTGCTTGCGGGCGGCGTTGCCGAGCTGCTCCTGGCGGAGCAGGTCGACGATCTCCTGGAAATCGGCTTCGACGCGGCGATCGCCGCTTTCCTTAAGCGCCTTTTCAATCAGCGCGGCGCGGTTGGGATCGCTGGGACGAATGAGGTCCCGCATCCGCATCAGGACACCCTCGAGGTCCTTGAATTCTCCGGCCAGGTTCTGCTCGGAGGTTGTGAGGTTATCCGGCGACACCGCGCCCGACGCGGCGGCCGAGGGCTTGACTGCCGGACGCGCCGCCGCGGGCTCCGCTTTTCCGGCCGCCGACCCGCTTAAAGGGCACCCCGCCACTAGGGCCGTAACGAGCCACGCAATTGTCAACAACAAGCCGTTTCGCCTTGCCATGACTACTTCTCCAAGTTTTCCTGGTCTTTCTTCTTTGTAACCTCGGTAACCTCTTTGTGTCGCTGGATGAGTCGCTGCAACCGCTGTACCACGGCCACATTGAAATCCTCCATGACCATCATGTGCCTGAGCACTTCCTCCATTTGCGCGAGGATCGCATCGGCCTGCTGGCGGGCCTGGTCCCGTAAGGCCGGGCCGCCAGCCAAGTCGCCCACGGCCGACTTCAACGTTTCCAATCGCTTGTCCAGGACCGGAAACATCTCCTCCACGATATTATGCAACGGGCGGGAGACGTTGGCGTCCAGACGCGTCTTTCTCTCCTCTGAATCAACACGATTATTAGTCAATTGTAAACGTATTTCGTCCACTCCGGCAGCTACTTCCGCCGTTTCCAGTGTGTTTTTGTGACAATTCTGTAATGCTTGGAGCGTCCTTTCCAGCCGCCGGGCGGTCAAATCGGCTTCCGACAAACTCTGTGGAGGGGGGGCCGCCTCTCCCGGCTCGGCGCCCGCTTCTTTTGGCTTCGGGGCCGAACTTGTCTTTCCAGGCCGTGAGAAATCCATCTTCAAAAGCAGGTTCCGCGTCTCGGTCATCTCCTGCACGATCTCTTCGAAACGCTGGCGAAGCAGGAGCTCGCGGGCCTCTAGGCGAGTGAGCAACTGGGCCTCGGTGACGACCTCAAGTTGCCATGTCTCCCCGCTGCCAACGTTCGGGCCGGTGCCTAAATTGCAGAGGTCCGCTGCGCGAATTGTGAGCGTCAGACGCTGCCCTTCGGCCAGCTTCAGTTCCGACGCTTCCAGCGCCGTTTCTTGATCGTTGACGACAAGCTCGGCGGGATGGCGGCCGAGATCGCCAAACTCCACGGCGCCTGTTCGTGGCGGCACGGACTTCGTCGCCGCTTCGGCCGGCTTTTCGCCGGCGGCGGTGGGCAAGACGGGCGGCGTCGGCTGTTGGACGGCGTAGTCCCACCACGCGCGGCCTAGGCCGTGGTCGTCCGCGATCGTGCCGGTAGCGGGCAGGCGGCCCTTGGTTGTCACGACGGGCTCGCGGGTGCCGACCAGCCGTACTTTGACGTCCGGCGGCTCGTCCGGGACAGCCACGAGGTTGAGCGAAATTGGATCGCGGCCCTTAATGCCGTCGGAGTCGCGGAGCGTGAATTGCAGCGAGTATTCGCGGGACGGTTGCCCGGCGGAAACCGATCGGGTCGGCGATGCCTCTGCGTTCTTCGCGACTGCACCCTTCGCCTCGGGCGGGTTCGGGAACGGATCGAACGTATAGGAGAAGGTGTTGCGGTCTCCGCCGAGCTGGTCGCCGGAAAGCTCCGTATGGAGACTCGCGCGATTCTCGCTCGTCGGAAAGTCGATGTTCAACGTCTCCAGCGGCTTGCTTGCGGTGCCGCTGACCGTGAGCCGCGAGCCGACCGGGACGGCAACCGCGTCGGTGCCGACTTCGATCGTTGACGAATTGCGCTCGATGTAGTCGGGATACTTGCAAACCAGCGAAAGCTTCAGCGACGGATTCGGAACGACCTTGATCACGCAGTTCCAAACTCGGGCGTCGCCGCCGATTAGGTCGAAATGAACCGTCGAAAGCAGTCCGGCAAACTGGTAACCGTATTCCTGCAGCACACGGTCCCCGGGCGCGGGCAGGCTTGCCGCGGCGCCGATCGTCTTCATTGTCTTGCGATAGGAGGCGCCGGTTTCGTCGCGGTAGCGGATCTCGACGCGATCGGGCAGCACGGGTATTTCCGTGTCGCCGCGGAAGGCGCGGACGCGGAGATCGAAATTCGCCCCGGCTGCCACCTTGGCCGTTCCGTCCTTGAAGCCGACTACCTCCAGGCGGATCCTGCGGGGCCAAAGCTTGTCGGTCAGCATCAGGTTCCGCTGCGTCCACAGCCCAAGCACGTCCGGCGCGCGCCAGGCAAGCAGCCCGATGGCGGCGGCCAGTCCCAAGGTGACGATCAGCTTCCGCACCCACGGCATGGGATCGAAAACTTCGGCCACGCGCGCGGCGGCCATCTTGGCTTCGGCGCGGCGGCCGGTGCCGGCCAGCATCGACGGATTGAAACCGGCCTCTTCCGCCGAGCGCCTGCTCAGCACGACGGTCGTCAGCAGGCTGTCGTTGAACTCCGGGAAGCGGCGTTCGAGCACCGTGGCCATATTGCTGTCGCTGAGGCGGACAAAGGCCCGGCGAAGAATGTAGATGAACAGCGCCGCGGCCAGGCCCGCCACGCCTGCCGCGAGGATGATTTGACGGACTAACAACGGCGGCTCGAACGTCCAATCAATGCCCAAGCTCGCCCAGAACCAAAGGCCCAGCCAAACGGCCGCCGCCGCCAAGCCGTCCAGCCAGACGTAGCGGCGAATGCCGGCGCGAAGGGCGTCGATCCGGCCGCGGACGGCCGGGGGCAGCGGTTTCGGCGGTTCGTGTTCCAGGGTTGCCATGATTAGTTTTCAGTGTTCAGTGTTCAGTTTTCAGTACCTGAACACTGAAAACTGAACACTGAGCACTTTCTTTTACGCCAATTTCGCCAAGTGCCGCACCAGCCATTCCAGGCACAGCACACTGCACAAGGCGATCAACATCCATTTTAACACCGCCTCGTCGTCTTCCGGCTTCGGCGCCAGCGGGATTTTGTCGGTATGGCTCACGTCCTTCAGCAGGTCCACAAGCGACGCGGTGGCCGTATCGCTGAAAGCGACGGCGACGTCCGGATAGTACGCGCCGTCGGTCTTCTTGGCGATCTCCTGCAGCAGGGCCGCGTTCCGCTGCGGGTTTTCGTCCTCCAACTTCGGCACCACGCCGTGGAATGTGCGGGTGAGTGATTCCTTGCTTTGCGGCACGTCGATCCTCAAGGTGTAGTCACCCTGTTGCAGCACGGGCAAGTCCAAAAGGAACCGACCGGGCTTCGAAGGGTCGGCCGGCATGGTCATTGTCTGCTGGTCTTTGCCGTCGCGGGTGACGACCAGTGCCACGCCGGGGACAACCAGTGCGCGGAGCTCGGAATTCTTCAATTCGGCACGCACTTCGACCGTGCTGCCGACCACGTAGCGACTGTTGTCGACGACGAGCGAACCGCGTGCCGATTGCCGGCGGAGGTGTTCCTGCGCCGCATAGCGGATAAGCTTGGTCCAGAGCATCTCGAACCATGACGGATTGAGCCGCCGCAGCCGCCACGTTTCGGCGCTGCCAAGATAAACCACGGGCGAAGCACTGAAGCGATGGACGGCCATGTAAACCGGCAGCGCGCCGTCGACGGCAGTGCGGGAATCGCCGAATCGGGCCAGCACGGTCGCCCCCGCCTTCTTGTCGCGGACCGGACAGAAGCCGAAAACGCCGCCAAACTGCGACCAGGTGACTTGCGACGCCACGGCCGAATCGCCCAGCCAGAGATAGGGGGCTTGCTGGCCCTCGCGGGTGAATTCCAGCCGCGCGGGCTCGTCGGAGCCGTACATGACGTTATTCTTGGAGGAAAGTCCGGTGCTGAACTCGACGGGGTAGAGCTTGCGGATCTTGGCCAGCTCCGCATTCTGCACCCAGCCGTCGGGACGGCCGGCGTTCACCGGGCCGGCGACAACGATCAGCCCGCCGTGGTCCTGATCGACCCAATCGTACAGCAGATCGACCTGATCGGCCGAGAGGAGCTGCCAATCGGGGTCGAAGGCGACGACGCAGTCGTACTCCGCCATTTGCGGCTTCGAGGTAGGGAATTCGGTAAGGAGGTTGGTGGCCTCCTGGGAAATGCCCGGCTGGCCCGATTGCAGCAGCACGTCGACATCGATCGACTTGTCGCGGAAGAGCATCGTGCGCAGGAACTGGTAGTCGCGCATCGGGCCGCCGGCCACCAGGAGGACGCGCATCTTATGGGCATCGACGACGACCTTGTCCTCGGCAAAGAGCGGCGACCCAGAGGGCGCCCCGCCGGCGGCGGAACCGGATTTGATCCTCATGCAGAGCACGTGCGCGCCGAGCTCCAGCGGCGGCAGATCGAATTTAACGGGCACGACCTCGCCGTCGCCGGCCAGGGTCACTTCGCAGGAGTCGATCTTGTTGCCCTGCCCGCGACGCAGCGGATCGTCCGCGGCCGTGCCTTCGCGGCTGAGCAGTTCGACGGTAACTCGGCCGCCGCGCATGCCCTGGCCTTCCACCGAGCCCTCCACGCTGAAGCGCTCGCCGGGAAAGACCCGCGGCGGCACGTTGAACTCGACGACGCGGACGCTGGTGGGCTTCTTCTCGGAGCCGACGCCGATGGTGTAGATTGGGATGTGCGATTCGCGAGCCAGTTCCTCGGCCGCTTCGGGTGTTGCGCCGGCGTTCTGGCCGCCGTCGCTGATGACCACGACGCCGGATACCGGCGTGTTGCGTCCCTCGGCGACAATCTGCGCCAGGGCGTCTCCAAGCCGCGTATCGTTGCCGCCCAGCGCGAGATGTTTGCGCCACGAGGGCGCCGACGGGGAAAGGGGGAGAGGCGGCTTTGAAAACTCTCTCGTGCTCCCTTTCTCCCCTTCTCCCTCTCTCCCTTTCTCGCTTCCCTCCTTCGGCAGCGTGACCCGCTGTTGCTGCTCAACGACGCTGTTGAAGGGGATTACGGAAACTTGGTGCTTTTTCCGCAGCCGGGCGACGAAGTCGGTATCGTCCAGCGCGGCGGCCACCTGCTGCAACCGCGACTTGCCCGTACGGCCGCCCGGCGTATCCGGATCGGTCTTGCCCATGCTCAAGCTCGTATCGACCAACAGCAGCGCGCGGCTGTCAACGTGCTCTTCCCGCTCGCTTCGCCAGTGCGGCTGCAACCAAACGAACAGCAGTCCAACTAGCACCGCCGTCCGCTGTAGCGGCAGCCCGAAGCGCAGGATCCACGGCAGTTCAATCGCATCGCGGCGGTAAATCCACAATAGCGGAGCGAGGATCAACAAAAGCACGCCGCCATAAATCCACCAATCGTAGTCGTTCTGGATGCGACTGAGCTCGAATTTGTTTGTCACGGCGGCGTCAGCGAGGAGAAACAGCGTGTTCATGCAGGGCCTCCTTTCGCGACGCTCGTAGTACCACCCTCAGGCGGCATCACGAATGCGGCGCGCCCCGCAGGCGGCGATTCGCGCCGATTCCGGCTAAAGCCGGTACTACGAGCGCCCGCGTTGGTAGAGGCCGAAACGTGATACCCGCAAGACCAGGCAAGCAATTGCTCCACGAACAGAACCGCCAACAGAACATACAGGAGAAAATCGCCCAAGTTGCGGCCTTGGGCCTCGTCGGGCCTGGTCTCGAAACTGGAGGCGTAGTCGAACTTGTACTTCAATTCGGGCGCG
Source organism: uncultured Planctomycetia bacterium (assembly GCA_963780045.1). Taxonomy (GTDB): domain Bacteria; phylum Planctomycetota; class Planctomycetia; order Pirellulales; family Thermoguttaceae; genus JANXQG01. The sequence goes on from CAVZZZ010000001.1 coordinate 3,125,569, forward strand.
AGCCGGGCGTTGAGGTCCGCGCCGCTCAATGCCTTCAAGTCGCCTTCGGCCGGATCGACATTGACGGCGAAGACCCGGTTTTCCGTCTTGTTGGTCCGCGTCGTCAGCTTGGCCGTATAAAAGCCGGCCATCGACGTCTTGCCGAACGCGGCCTTCATTTTGTCGCCGCCTTCGGACCCAGTGGGCGGCCCGGCCTCAATCGTGGCGGCCGTAGCATTGCCGCCTGGGCCCTCGAAGCGGATGGCGGGCTTGTATGCCGTCGAAGATATGAGAATTGCTTTTGGGTCGCCCACCCGCAGCTCACTGTCGGCGGGCGACGGCGAGACAAGTACGCGACCATGTTCTGAATGAATGCGAGAAAGGCCGATCCTTGCTCTTCCGCCTTGACCCAGTTGCTCCATTTCTCCGACAGCGAAGTGAGCAGCACCATGACCCGCCCGCGTCCGAAGCTCTTCTCCACCAGCAGCGGCGCGCCGTTTCGGAGCCGCATGATAACGCGCACGCCGAGATTCTTTTTGGCGTCCCAGTCTTTGGCGATCCCGAAGTATTGCTTGACGTAGATCTTGGAGATATAGCCGGCGCGGTTGCCGATGTTGCCGAAGACCGGATGGTCTTCCGATTGCACGTCGGGCGTGTTGTCCAAGGGATCGACGTTCAACTCCGCGGGACCGGCCAGGGGCACGGGAAAGAGGCCTTTGCCGTCGCGATAGAGCGCGCGGTTCACGAAGTCCGGAGCGGTCGTCGCGCTGGCGACGAAGAACGCGCCGCCGCCCTCCCTGACATACTTCTCCAGCGCCTCGACGCCCGCCTGGTCAACTCGCTCCACGCCGGATACCGCAATTACCGCAAACTCGTCCAGCGGACGGGAGGGCAGTGAAAGATACTTCGGCGGCTCGATCCGCCGCGCATCGATGCCCAATGCCACCGGACCCGGCGCCGCCATCGCGTCCTGGAGTTTGTGCGAGTTGAGGAACTTCGTGGAGCCGTCGATCAGCAGCACGGGCACCTCGACGGGCAAGTCGACGATGGCGAAACGGTGATTGTCGGCGGCCACGGCGTCGGGATCCAGATGCACGGCAATTTGTTGCGGCCCGGCCGTCTTGGAGTTGACCTCGAAGAACTTGGAAGCGGCCCCGCCCGGCGGAATCTCCTCGATGAAATCCCGCACCGCCGGCCGGGCACCCGCGCGGGTCGCCGACGGCCCAATTGAAAGGCACCTTGCGAGCCGTGGCCGGTCCGTAGTTTTGGACGGTGACCTTCATTCGCCACCGCACGCCGACGGCCCGGATGCCCTCTTCGGGCTCCAGGGCTGTGATCGCCAGATTGGGATGGCCCGCGTCCTCGACGCAATCGACGAGCCGGATTTCGGTGTTCGGCAGATCAAGCTCGACGAGGCGTTTTTTCAGGTCTTCGGGCTTGTCCCATTGCCGGGCGCGGAAATCGGAGACGAGATAAATCACGCGCCGCTCGCCCTCGTCGGGACCCAACAACTGCTGCAAGACTTCGGGCTGCAGCGCGGGAAGCGGCTCGGCGGCGGTCAGCGAAGGCTCAATCGCCTTGCGGGAAGCATCGGCCGGCTTGAGCAAGTCACGGAGCCGTTCGGGAAAACCGGAATCGACCCGCTCCTTATGGAAATCCGGCCGAAGTCCGCCGCCGTACAGCCCGCAGCGCGAGAGCCGCAGCAGGGTGAACGATTGCGGCTCGCGGGGCTTAAGCAGCGAATCGCCCAGGCGCAAGATTGCGTCCTTGGCCTGGTCTAAGGCCGAGGTCTCGCCGCGGCGGTCGGACATGGAATAACTGTCGTCCAGCAGCACGACGTGGTGCGTAGGCCGGCCGCCCAGGAAACCGCCGAAGCGCTCCGGCAGCAGCGGCTGCGCAAGCGCCAGCACGACCAGCGCGATCGCCGCCATCCGCAACAGCAACAGCAGCAATTGTTTGAGTATGATCCAGGTGCGGTATTTCTTCTGGCTGGCCAGCAGGAACTCCATCGCCGCCCAATGCACGGGCTGGTGCCGGAACATGTTGATCAAGTGGATCAACACGGGGACCGACACAGCGAGCAATCCCCAATAAAACAACGGATAGACGGCGGGAGGCATGAAGTTTTCAGTTTTCAGTTTTCAGTTTTCAACGGTTCAGTCCTCAGGCGATTACTGAAAACTGAACACTGAAAACTGAAAACTCATTTGTTTCGATGTTGCATCCCCAACCTGTAACTTAGGAACGCCGCCAGCGCGGCGTCCAGCGGCTGACTGGTCCGCAGGAGCGTGTAATCGACGTTGTTCCGCGTGCAGCCGCGGCGGACTTCGTCCAGGAAGCCTTCCACCGCCTGCAAGTAGCCTTCGCGCAGCGCCCGCGGATTGCAGCGCACCACGTCCGGCATTTCCAGGCCCTCGAAGCGCGTCGGGCCGGTGAAGGGAAAATCCAACTCGTCGTCGTCCAGGACGTGGAACATCATCACGTCGTGCCCGCGGCTGCGCAGCAGCCGCAGGCCGCGGAAAAGCCCCTGGCGTTCGGTCAAGAGATCGGAAATCAGGACCATCATGCCGCGGCGCGGATAGGTTTCGGTCACTTCGCGGAGGATGGGATAGAGATCGGTCTTGTCGCGCGGCACACTGACGTCCAGTGCCTGCAGCACGGACTCCAAATGGTTTCGCCGCGACCGCAGCGGCACAGCCATCCGCACCTTTTCGTCGAAGGAGAGGCAGCCCACGGAATCCTGCTGCCGCAAGAGCAGATAGGCCAGGCAGGCGGCGATTGTGGCGCCGTAGTCGAACTTGTTCATGGCCCCGCGGCCGTAGCGCATGCTGCCGGAGACGTCGACCAGCAGCGTGCAGCGGAGATTGGTGTCTTCCTCGAATTGCTTGATGAAGTAGCGGTCCTGCTTTGCCCAGACCTTCCAGTCGATGTGGCGGGGATCGTCGCCGACGGTGTATTCGCGGTGCTGGCGGAACTCGATGGACTGGCCGAAATAGGGACTGCGGTGCATTCCGTTGAGGAAGCCCTCGACGATATGGCTTGCCCGCAGCTCCAGCCGCGCGATTCGCTTGATCGCCTCAGGATGCAAAAACCTTACTGTCCCGCGCATTGTCTCCTCAGAATGCCAGTGTTTTCCCGTCGCGCCCGGCCGCCTTAGGACGCAAAAATCTTCTGGAATCGCGCATCGCGGGTAAGCTCGTCTTCTCGCTTGGGTGTAACGGAAACGATGCGGTCGATGACCTGGTCCGTGGTCACGCCTTCGCTCTCGGCGGTAAAGCTAAGGACCATGCGGTGCCGCAGCACGGGCTTGGCCAGAGTCTCGATGTCTTCGCAGGTCACGTGCGTGCGTCCTTGCAGAAGCGCACGGGCCTTCGCGCCCAGGATCAGGTATTGCACGGCGCGCGGCCCCGCCCCCCAGGTGACCTGGTCGGCTACAAAGTCGGGCACGCCGGACTCGCGGACGCGGGTCTGGCGGACCAGCGCCAAGGCGTAGCGGATCACGTGGTCGGAAGCGGGCACCTCGCGGACCATGCGCTGCAGATCGAGGATTTCACGGGCGGTGAGCACCGGCTCGATGCAGTCGCTCAGGGTCGTCGTCGTCCGCCGGGCGACCTCGAACTCCTCCTGGAAATTCGGATAGCGGACGAAGACCTTGAACATGAAGCGGTCCTGCTGTGCCTCCGGCAGCGGGTAGGTGCCTTCCTGCTCGATGGGGTTCTGTGTGGCCAGGATGAAGAACGGGTCGGCCAGCGCATGCCGCACGCGGCCCACCGTCACCTGCCGCTCCTGCATGGCCTCCAAAAGCGCGGCCTGAGTCTTCGGCGGAGTGCGGTTGACCTCGTCGGCCAGCACCACGTTGGCGAACAGCGGGCCTTCCAGGAAGCGGAACTCGCGCGCGCCCGTGCTGCGGTTCTCCACGATCACGTCCGTGCCCGTTATGTCGGCGGGAGTCAGGTCGGGCGTGAACTGGATGCGGCTGAAGCTCAGGTTCAGCGTGCGGCTGAGCGTGCTGATCATCAAGGTCTTGGCCAGTCCCGGCACGCCCTCCAGCAGGCAATGGCCGCGGCTGAAGAGGCAGATGAGCAGTTCTTCGACGACCGCAGTCTGGCCGACGATGACCTGGCTCAACTGGTCCATGATCTTGCGGCGGGCGGCATCGAGCTTCTCGATGGCCGAGGTGTCCGGCGGAGTAATTTCGGTAAGCATACTGTGTTCAGTTTTCAGTGTTCGGTTTTCAGTTCTCATTGTTCAGCACTGAAAACTGAACACTGAACACTGAAAACTAGCGTTGATAAAGCGGCAATACGCCGCGGTCCAATTGCAGGATCGTAAGGTTCATGGCCGTGGTGTAGGCCGCTCCCATGAAGTGGTCGTCCCAATAGCCGTCGGGGTTTTCGTTGGCGTCGTTGATCAGCTTGGTGTAGATTTCGTTGCGGTAGGCCTTCCACTTCTCGCCGCCCTCGCGATAAAGGACCTGGGAATAATAGTAGTGAGCATAGTGCCAGTGGCCGAAGTTCAAATTCGGATTGCTGTGCGTTCCGAGGTTCAGCTCGCAGTATTTCAACAGCTTCGGCACGTATTTGTCGTCGTAGTCGCCGGCGTTGAAGAGGCAAGCGATTGCAGCGGCCGTAATCGGAGGACGGCCGCCGCCGCCCCCGCCGCCCATGTGCAGGCTGTAGATCACGCCGCCGTCCGGTCCCGTACACTTGCGGATGTAATTCACAGCCTTATCGATGATTTCCTTGGGCACGGGGATGCCCGCATTGCGGCAGCCGCGCAGGCCCTGGACCTGGGTGATGGTGGTCGAACCTTCGTCGAAGTCGCCGCCGTCCTTGGCGCTGACGTAGCCCCAGCCACCGGCCGAGGTCTGCGCCTGCCCAGTGAATTTAACGGCGTTGGTCAGAACTTCGATGATGTCCTTGCGGCGATCGGCGTCTTCTTCTTCGCCGAGCACTTGGGAGAGAAAGAGCATGGAAAACCCGTGGCCGTACGTGTAGCGGTCGTCGTCGCGGGCGCCGATGAGGCCGCTTTTGTTCTTTTTGGCGCGTTCCACGAGATAGTCCACGGCGCGGCGAATATTGGGGGCGTACTTGCCTTGCGTGGTCGTGGAGCCCTCGCAGAGCAGGGCCGTGGCAGCCAGGGCCGTGATGGCGGTGGGATACATTCCGTTCGGCGCGATCCAATGGCCGTCGCGATCCGATTGCCGCGAAGCGAGCCATTTGAGGCCGCGATCGACGGTGTCGTCAAGTCTCTTCTGGTCCAAGCGTTCCGCGGCCGCCGCACTGCGCGAGTTCCCCGCCGCTGCGACGAAGCCGGCGCAGACCAGCAAGGCAAGAATCGACGCTCGCAAAGGAATAAGCCTTGTGTCCATAATCTCTTCCTCGATTATAACTTACGGGCGTCTGGATTGCACGTTTTGCAACTACTAATGCGGTTCAAGGCGGCGCCTGTGGAACCGGCCGAGTCATTTTTGTTACGAGGCTCACACTATTCCGGCAAACCGGCGGCCCGCTTGGCGGCGTCCAAAAGCGCACCGCCAAGACTGTTATCTCCCTTCTTGGCCCCCGAAGCGCGGCGCACGGGTTTACCGACGGGCTTGTCGGTAAACTTCAGCACGATGTTCTCCGTGCTGGATCGAATTCGTACCGTGCTGTCTTGCGGATCGCCCTCGATGTCCAGCGTCATCCATCCCATGGGGCTTGCCGGCCCGGCGTCGTTCTTTTCGTAGACAATGCGGCCGTCGCGGCGATCGACGGCTACAAGCGCGGTCCGTACGCGGTTGCCGTTATTGAAGCGATCGCTAACAAAGCTGCAAAATACGAGCACCGGAAGCCGCGCCGGCTGGCTCAAAAGGAACGTCGCGTGATCGACATCGACCGGTTCGGGCCAGGCGAGCTTGCCCTGAAGGTCCAGCGCGTACACTCGCGCGCGCCGTGCGCTGCAGCCGAGCATCCCCTGGGGTGTCCGCACGATCTCGTTGTTATTATTGTTATTGTTGGCCGCCGCGCGGTCCTGGGCGAGAACGATGAACTGGTCGCCCATTCGCAGCACGGCAAGGTCCGTCACCGTCATTGCGGAGCGGACTTTCAACTGCACGTCGGCTATAGCGCGGCCGTCGGCCAGGTCGAGAAGCAGGAAATGTCCGCTCGGCTCCAGGACGCCCACCGCGTTCTGCTGGACCACGTCGACGCGCGATGCGCCGGCGAAGGTCCGCTCGGGCCATAGCGTCCGCTGCCGCCAGGGGTCGAAAAAGGCCAAGACGCGCTTTCCGTCGGGGCCGCGCCGCCAGGTGAGCACGTTTCGGCCGATAAACATCGAACCGGACGCCGCCAAGGTGCTGGTGCGGTCGTAGCTGTCGTACCCGTTGTAATAGACGTTGATGTTTTCCACCGGTTCGCCGTGGGGCAGCCTCCGCTCGCCCAGAAACTCGCCGTCGGCGGCTCGATAAACGGCCGTCTCCTCCTTGCCTGGCGAGACGACAAACACATATTCGTCGTCGCCGAAAACGTCGCTGTTTTGCGGGACGTCTTGCCGCACCCACAGTTGCTCGCCGCTGAGCGGATCAACTGCCACCAGGTTCCGCATCCGCTGGAAGCAAACCATGCGGGCGTTGACCGGACCGAAGGGATTCACCCGCTGGCCGTTGGATCCGTTGATCAACATCCCGTTTACCGCCACCACTCCACCCATAAACACTTGACCGGCCTGGCCGTTGTCGCTGGCGGCATCGGTCATGTCCTGAGTCCAAAGGACCGGATTGGAGTTACCGGACGCATGCCACGGATCGAGGGCGTAAATCTTCGTGCCGACGTACACAAACAGCAGATGTCCGACGCTCCGCGCGACGGCCCCACCGGAGTTGAAAAACCCGAATGCCTGGCCGCGATTGTTTTCGGCAAGTCGAATCGGCCGCGGCTGCGAAGTGCGGCCGCAACCGTCGCGAAAGCCGATTTCCTGGTTATTGATGAAAGTGACGGTGTGTTCAGTGAAGTAGGGTTCGGCCGGGCCGCCGAAGACCATGTCGTTGTGGAGCCCGCGATTGCCGTAGTAATATGGTCCTCCCGTCGGGCCGCCGCCGCTGGTCTCGACGGCGCCCTTGGGCCAATCGTCCAAGGGGCGATGGATTTCCTTCCGCAAGGCATCGCCGCCAGGCAGCGCGGCCAGCCACGCCGCCGGAGCAACTCCACCGCGGAAAGGAACGTCGCCCGACAGCCGTAGAAGCTCGCGGTAACAGGCAGCGGCGTCGGACGTGCGATTTGCGCGGACATTAAGTGCCGCCATGTCGGCCAGCAGTCCGGCCTGGGCCTTGCGGTCGGACGGGTCGGTCACGGAAGCCAGCAGCAACTCGGCCGCCAAAACGTTCTCAGCCTGGATGTCGCCGCTCCAGCAGTTCCGCTCGCGCGGCGGCCGCCGCCGGCTGGCCGTCGAAGTAACCGATGAACCGCTCCAGGCCCTCGACGCCGGCGTCCATTTTGCATTCTTCCAGGCGCGGCTTGAGGGCCTTGTCGATCTCCACGGCGGCCGCGGCGCCGCCTTCGCCACGAATCAGCGCGAGCGCGCTTGCACCCAGCGGTCGCGGCGGGCAAGGTAGCCCCGGTCCACATGCTCAAGCGCCGGCTTGTGGTCGTCCATATCGACCAGCTTCAGACAAAAATCAATCGCCGGCTGCCACTGCCCGGCCCGTTGCAGGCCCATCGCCATGTAGCGATAGTAAGTCGCGGTTTGCGACGGCTCGTCCAGCAGCTTCTCCAACTCGGGGGCGAGTGCGCGGTGAGCCGCGAAGTTGTCGCGGAGCCCGCTCAACAGCGCGTCGCGGAGCAATTCTCGCGTGCGCAACCGCTTGTCGGAGTTGGGGTCGACCGCGGCGTACGCGCGGCGGAAATCGGCTACGGCGTCCGTCGAGCGGCCGTCGTCCAGGGCGATCTCGCCGTGCAGCGTCAGCCCCTCCACATCGTTTGGGTCCTTTTCCAGCAGCCGCTTGCTCTCGTCGCGCGCGGCGTCCGTCTGATAATAAACTTCCAGGCCGTCCAGACCCTGAGAAATAATCCTTCCGCGATAGCAAACGAGATTGCCCGGCACGGTGCCCTTGCGGCTTTTTGCAATGGCCACGATTTTGCCCGCGTCGAGATCGACCGCAACGACCTCGCCGCTGCTCAGCGGCACAAAGTAGCGGTTGCCGGCGTAGAAGCCGTGGCCGGTAACTGTCGCCCCGCCCGGGAAAGCAACGGTTTGGCCCTGCCACGCCGGCTTGCCGTCATCGAAATTGATGGCGTCCATACCATTGCGGCCGACGAGCACTATTTTTCCCTGATGCACGCAGGCAATGTAATAATGTTCTTCGTGGTGCTCCGGAGTTGTGCGCGGCTGTTCTTTCCACACGGGCTTGCCGTCGGCCAGGTTCAGGCAGTAAAGCATTTCGGCCTCGGCGGGCGTGACCAGCACATGTCCATTGACGATCATTGCCGTTCCGTCCAGCCAGCGCGGCGGAGGCCCTTGGTAATTGGCAAAGGCCATGACGACCTGCGGGACCGCTCCCCGCCAGTGGCGATAGTTTTGCTGGTCCGGGTGGGGATAAACATAACCCCACAGCAGCGACCGCGTTGCCAAATCCACGGCGACGACGCAACCGGAACCGGTCGGACAGATCAAGATGCCGTCGGCGTAAGAAGGCGAGACGCCGGCCAGGCGGCGAACCGGGTCCTGCGCAATGCCTTGCTCAACCATCGCCAATTGCTGCGACCAGAGCAACTTGCCCGTCGCGGCCTCCAAGGTCAGCAGGCGGATCTCATCCTTGATCTCGGCGATGGCGAACAACTCCGTCCGCAAGGGCAGCGGCGGACCGAGGAAAAAGGCGTCTTGCAGGCCGTCGGTCGGCCACACATCGTCTTGCCCGCCGCGCTCCCATTGCAGCTTGCCGGTAGAGACCTGATAAGCTGCCAGGACATTGGTCGCGCCACGGCCCCCGCGGCCGTTCTGAACGCCGCCGAGCATCATCATGTTATACTGCGTCGTCAGCCCCAAACTCAATTGTTCGATGGCAAAAACCAGGTTTCCGTCACTGCTCATCGTTCCGTAGGTCGCGTCGTCCCAGATGCGAATGCCATAGAGTGCCGGCTGGCCCATATTGCGCATGTTGTAGGGGTTCATGCCGAACGGGTTGTTGGGCGCGGGCGTTTCGGCGTCATCTTCGTCCTTGTGGAGCGGCTCCCATTCGTGTTTTCCCGTGTTGAAGTTGAAGCATAGCAGTTGCGTTGCCGTGCGCATGAGTACGTGATCGCCGACGGCCAAGGGATGCAGTCCGGAAAGGACATTGAATCCATGCTGGCGATACTCGGCCTCTTGCTGCCGCAAACCTTTTTCCAACAACTCGTCGGCCACTTCGGCGCGCCAGCGGACGTTCAAAAGCGGTGTGCTGCCGGCCGTGGCGGCGCTGCGGGAAGGATCGCCGCGAAACATGGTCCATTGATCCGCCTCGACCGCGGCGGTCGTGCGCCGCAGCTTGGCCAGCTTGGCGAGCCAATCGGCGGCCTCGCCAGCCTGCTCGAACCAGGCGATTTCGCGGCCGCCAATCGGCAATGAAGGCTTGTTCATGCGACGCTTCAGATCGACAAGGACTTGCTGACAAGGTTGAGTCATCCCGGCTTGGTAGTAACAGGCCGCCTCGGTGAGCGACAGGCCGGGTTCGAATGCGTCGGCCGCCGGTCCCGCCTCGCGAAGGCGCTTGAGCGTCAAAGCGCCGGCGAGCGGCAAGCGGTGGTCCATCTGATACAAGGCGAGAAGATAAGTGGCTTCGTAGCCCGCCCGAGTGTGGAAGTATCGTCCCGAGACCTCCGACAATCCTTGTTCGCCGCCCGAAGCGATCGCCTTTTGCAGCCGCTCGTTGGCCTCGGCGCCGGAGCGAGCTTCGTAAAGCTCGCGTCCCTCGCGCGGCAATTGCCCCAAAAGCTGCTGGGCCTCCGTCTTCAGGCTGCGATATATCGAGACTTTGCGGTCGGGTTGATAGAAGAAATCTTCGTTGCCGCGGAGGATTTCCGCCAGGCCCTCGAGTGCTTCGCCGTAGCGATGGTCGGCCATTGCCTTCTTCGCGCGGGCGAGCACTTGGAGCAAGTTGCGATTCGGCGGCGCGAAATTGCTAGTGCTTGTATCGTCGTTGTCGGCAGTCTCCGCACCTTCTACTCCCCAAGCCCCCAGCCGGCGGCGTTGCGCCTCTGCGACCGGCGTCCCCAAGCCAAGGATAATTAGAGAAACCAATATCCAACGGAGGTAACGCCCGTGGCACGCGGGCCACCCACGTAGTGGGTCGACGGCTACTTGCATCTTCTCTCTCCCGGTTATTCCATCTGCTGCGTCACCTTCACTTCCTTGTGAGGGTCCACTGTACTTGCGCTCGAAACGGCCCGGTGGCAATGCTTCCGAGTATAGACAGTCGCCAGCCGCGCGAAGTTCCTGCGAAGCGCGATGCTGCCACTCCTATGGTAGATGAAATCTCGCGATAATACAAGTTATTCCCACCCGCTTAGGGAGTGTCGTCTCGCGTTTCCGACAGCACAAGTTGTCAATGGTTGTCACGAGCGGCCCAACATATATGCAGCATCAGCCGAAAATGTGAAGATAGGCAAAATCGCCTCGGGACAATGGCAAAACATCGAGAAAATTCGCCCCGCACGGGTTGCAATTTCCCGCGAAGATACGTAAAACCTACGCCAGAATCGAATCTTTCCCCAACTTAGGAAGGGTAATCCCATGGCAAAATCTGCCCCGAAGGCCCCCAGTAAGACCGAAGTCTTGAACAGCATCGCCGAGTCCACCGGCATTAACAAGAAGGACGTCGGGAAGGTCATTGACGCCCTGGCAGAGGAAATCCAAAAGAATCTTGCCGCGTCGGGCCCCGGCGTCTTCGCCATCCCGGGACTAGTAAAGATCGAGCGGAAAGACGTTCCCGCAAAGGCCGCTCGAATTGGCGTGCCCGACCCGTTCAACAAAGGCCAGCTTCGTGATTATTCGGCCAAACCGGCCTCCGTAAAAGTCAAAGTTCGCGCTTTGAAGCTTCTCAAAGAAATGGTGTCGCCGAAGTGAGTAGCCGGGTGAGAGATGCGGAATGTGGAATCGTTAATCCTTCATCCCTCATCCCTCATCCTTCATCCCTCCCAGCATCTCCGCCAGCAACTCCAGCGGAAGACCGACCACGTTCGATTCGCTACCGGCGATAATTCGGAGCCAGCCGAGCCGGTCCTGATACCCAAAGGCGCCGGCCTTGCCCTCCCATAGGCCGCTGGCGATATACTCGTCGATCTGTGCCGGCGTCAGCTCGTCCATCCGCAGCCAGGTTACCGCCACGCGGGACCGCGCGGCGCCGCCCGGCACCGACCATAGGCATAGCCCCGAAAGCACCCGATGCTCGCGTCCGCCGAGCAGTTGCAGCATCCGCCGGGCATGGTCCTCGTTGGCCGGTTTACCGAGGATTTGGCCGTCGCAGTCGGCCACGGTATCGCACGCGAGCACCAGTCCACGGTCGATTCTCGCGGCGACGTTTGCCGCCTTTTGCCGTGCCAGTCGCGCAACGAGCTCATCGGGTGATTCTCGGCTGCAAACTCCGCACTCGGCAGTATCGCTGGGAACCACGACTTCGAATTCGTAGCCGGCCTCCGCCAACAATTCCCGCCGCCGTGGCGAACCGCTGGCGAGGATGAGGGATGAAGGATGAGAGATGAGGGGGGAGGGATGAGTGTTTGGAAACACTCGCGATTGCCGGGTTGTACTGCCTTCATCCTTCATCCCTCATCCCTCATCTCTCAGCCCTTATCCGCCGCGTCGAAAGCCACGTCGAATCGCTGGCGGATTTCGGCGGTCGTTTTCTCGTAGTCGCAAAGCAGCGCTTCACTGCTGGCATAGCGGAGCAAATGGGCCAGCTTGTTCAGTTCCGTCGGATCGTGCGGCAATTGGTCGCGGGCGGTGGAATTCATAAGCTGCAACCGGCCTTCGATCATCCGCAGAAACCGATAGCTCGATTCGAAGAAGTGATGCTCTTCGTCGGCCAGTATCCCGGCAGTGTGTAGCGCCGCGAGCGCGGCCAGCGTGTTGGCGGCGCGGATGGCGGGAATCTTGCGGGCATGCCGAAGTTGCTGCATCTGCACGAGAAACTCGATATCCACGATGCCGCCGGGCCCGCGCTTCAGGTCGCCGGCGCCAACGGTATTCTCCAGCCGCTGCCGCATTTGCCGGATTTCGGCGGCGTCGTGGCGGCGCCAGCGGCGGTCGAAAGCGGCGCGCTGAACGGCAGCAGTCGCGGCCCGCATCGTTCGCGGCGAGCCGTAGACAGGCCGTGCCTTGCACAGCGCCTGTCGCTCCCACAGTTGCCCGGAACCTTCCGCGTGGTAGTGATTGAACTCGCCCATCGTAATCGCAAGCGAGCCGCTCTTGCCGGTCGGCCGCAGCCGGGCATCCACCTCGTAAAGCCTGCCCAACGCGCTGAGGCGGCTGGCCGTCTTGATGATCCGCTGGCCAAGTTCGCCAAAGAAATGCTGGTTTGAGGTGCTGCGACCCGCAAGCGGGTGCCCCGACCACTGGCCGAAATCGGGGGCCGTCTGGCCGTCGGCCTCGTAAAGGAAAATGATGTCCAGGTCGCTGTGGTAGCTCATTTCGCGCCCGCCGAACTTGCCCATCGCCAGAATGGCCATGTCGCACGGCTCGCCGACGCGCGGGCCCTCGCCGATTTGCGGCCGGCCGAACTTGGCGACGAGCTTCTGATACTCCGTGGCGGCGATCTGGGCGAGGCACGCTTCGGCAATATCCGAGAGCACTCCGGTCGTAGCCTGAACGTCCTCCTTGCCGAGCAGATCGCGGACTCCGACGCGGAGTTGCTGGTCGTTCTTGAAGCTGTGCAGGATCGGTTCGATGTCCTCCGCCGCCCAGCAGAGCTCCTTGAGCGTCTCCCGCAGGCCATCGCGCGTCGGCAGTCGGTCCAGCACGAGACTGTCCATCAGCCCGTCGATCATGCCCGGATTGCTGATAAGGATATTCGAGAGGTGCGGGCTGTAGGCGCAAAGCTCGACGTAAAGCCGCAGGCTGGGCGGATTAAAGCTGAACAGTTCCCAAAGCACGCCCTTGCCGCCCAGCGACTCGCTGACACGATCGAGGTTCACCAGGGCCGCGTCAGGATCGGCCGTGGCGCCGACTTCCTTCAGCAGCGAAGACGCGATTCCTGCAAGGAAGTGCCGGCAGCGGCGGGTGGAAAGGAAGCGGATCTTCTCTTCCGACAACGCCATCAGGTTCCGGTAGGCCTGTTTTACGTCGCGGAAGCGATACTTGCCGAGCACCGTTTCGGTCAGCTCGGTCTGTGGGTCGGGATCGAGCACGAGGTCGGCCTCGGCGTCGGCCGCGTGATCGTCGCCAAAGGCATCGTGCAGCAAATGGTCGAGAATCTTGCGGTTGAAGGAGGTCTTTTCGCGATAATCCGAAAGAAACGCTTCCAAGGCCGGCCGTTCGGGCACGTTCTGATAGCCCATCCGAAGCGCCAACTTTCGCAGCTCGGCAGCTTCGGCAGGCATCGTGTGCGTCTGCAAGTCGAAGAAGATTTGCAGTCGATGCTCGATCTTGCGAAGGAAGTTGTAGTTTTCCTCCAGCAAGACCCGCTCCTGGTTCGTCAGGCAGCCGCATTGCTCCAGCCGCGTCATTGCGTCCAGGGTGTTGGCAGTGCGAAGCTCCGGCAAGTCGCCGCCGTTGAGCAACTGCAGGAATTGAATCACGAACTCGATGTCGCGGATGCCGCCGTGGCCGATCTTCACGTCGCGGACTTTGTCTTCTCCGTGGACGGTCTGCTCGATCCGCCGCTTCAGCGCCTTGATGCCGCCGATGTCCGCCCGGCTCAGGTAGCGGCGGTAGATCCACGGCGAAAGCTGGGCCAGAAATTGGTTGCCCAACTCCAGATTGCCCGCCACCGGGCGGGCCTTGATATAGGCCTGCCGCTCCCAGGTTCGGCCGCGAACGTCGTAGTAACTGAGCATCGCGGCGAGCGGCATGACCATGGGGCCGCGCTGGCCGTCGGGCCGCAGCCGCAGATCGACGCGGTAGGCGATGCCCAACCCCGTATTCTCCGTCAGCAGCCGCACGATTTCGCGGGCCAGATGGTCGAAAAACTCGTGGTTGCTCACGGGCCGCGCGCCGTCGGTCTTTCCCTCGCCATCGTAGAGAAAGATCAGGTCGATATCGCTTGAGTAATTCAACTCGCAGCCGCCCAGCTTGCCCATGCCGAGGACGACGAAGCGCACCGCGCGACCGTCGGGTCCGATTGGGGTTCCGCGCTCGGGCGCAAGCTTTCGTCCGGCAGAGCGGAGGGCGCCCTCGAGGATGGCGTCGGCCAGGTAGGAAATCTGGGCCGTAACGGTTAGCAGGCTCTGCTCGCGAATAATGTCGCCATACGCGATCCGCAGCGTTTCGCGGCGCTTGAACCGCCGCAGCGAGCGGACCACGGCTTGATCGTGCTCCAGCGCGGAGATTTCCGCGACGAGGTCTTCAACAAGCATTTGCCGAGCCACCGGCGAGCCTTCCGTCAATCGCAGCAGGTCGAAACCTTCCGGGTCGGCGATCAGGAGGTCGGAAAAATGCTGGCTGGTCGAGAAGATTTGCACCAGCGAGGGCAGCGCCGACGGATCGCGCTCGAAGAGCGTGCCCATGCCCAGCGGGCTGCGGGCCTGGGCCACGAAACGGTCCAGGTTGTTCAGTGCCATGTCCGGATCGGCGCAGCGTGGTAACGTCTGGGCAAGTTGCTCGCAGATCAACGCCATCAAATCCAGCGTTACGCCCGCCGCCGCCATATTCACCAGCGCCGCGTGCCCGTGGCGCAGGTCGGTTACGCCCAGCGATTTGAGGAATTCTGCGCGGCATCAGCGTCGTCCAGCCAGTGGCGGATGGTAGGAATTTCGAGGCGTGTTGGGATAGACGATACGGGCATCGGCGATTTGAGATGCGAAATCTGAGATTTGAAATCTGGAGCTTGGACCTGCCCTCTTCTAGTCCTCGAAAGTCTTTTCGATCCCTCCGACCTTCTTTCGAATCGCGATCCACTCGCGCACAAATCCGTCGAGATCAGTCTCGAAGTTCTCAATCTCCTCACTTCTTAGCGTACGACTAATTCCAAAATCGCCATCCTCAAATTCGACGTTTTCGCCCAAACGTTTTGCAAGTCTTGACGCGATCTTTGGCGAGAACCACTCGCCAATCCATGCATATAAGCCCTCCGGCTCCCAAGATAACAAACAGTATACTTCCCAACCGCCCTTAGGTTCCTTGCGTTGAATCTTGACACCGAGACCCCAGTAATCCCCTTTCCACCCCGAGGGAGCCGCGGGGTCAACATGGTCCTTTACCTCGCTCCTGTCCAATGGGTGGTCGCGGATACCCAGAGCCTCAGTGTATTCGGCAAGTCGCTTGTATATTACAGACCTACAGATGTCTTGCACGGCGTGCTGAAATCGATTCAGCGCAAAGATCGCATCGTGGTAAGAGTCGGCCCCTACCTTCAATAGATTCCTCCGATCGTTTTCATCCATCGTTTTGGCTGAGGATGCCATTTGTTGCTCCACCGTTTCCATAAAGCGTATTAAGTGTTCGACAACCCCGAAGCTGGCGAAGCTGCAATCTCGGACGAGTTTGTCATGGACGCAGTCGACAGACAGGCTCAATAGATTCTGTTCCACAGCAGCAACAAAGGCAATGACCATTGCCGCGTGTGTAAGAAGTGGCTCTTCCGGGTTGTTGCAAAACTCGACTGCTACACGCCGCATTTCAATGCAAGTGGTGGCCCACGAGCAGAAGCGAAATCCACCATATTCACTCTTTGAGCCGGAAGTCGCCAAGAGCACCGGGACCACATGGGTATTGCCGTCCTCAGTCGAACGCAAATAGCCCCCATGTTTTTCCGTGTCCGCGTCGTCAGCGTCACCTCTCTTTACTTCGATGACAATCTTTCCTTGCAACTCACTCCCAGTCCGAATTACAATGTCAAGCCGCCCTTCATGGCCGACGTGTCCTTCATCCACACAGAGCTCGCGCTTAACTGTCCAATTCTGGCAGTCCGATACATCGCCTGCTTCGGTCCGATCGAGCTCAAAAAGCCGAAGAACTCGCGACAGTCCACGCTTTTTCCCAATAAGCCCGATGATCCACGTCAGCCAGTCCGAATATGCTTCCTCCCGATCCGCCTTGAGCCAGCGGTTCAAGCCCATGTCGATGCAGAAGGGATCGTCCAACGGCACGAATCTCTTTCGAGATTCGTTGAGAACTGCCGCCAAGCGATCGATGTCTCCTTTACGCATTCTGCGCGCGGCATCGATCAGTTTCGCAACAGGATGCCAAATCGCGACGTTGTGCTGCTGTCTTGCGGACATTTTGTGGCCAAACGATGCCCACCTCTGAATAGCGTTGATGCGATTCTGCGGTTGGGGCTTTTCCTTCACGGTGCAATCCAATCGACAAGCCGAAGCCCTGGGACATTCCCAGAGTGCCGCAAATTGTGTGTTACAAGGGTGAGTCCATGCACAAGAGCAGTGGCCGCGATAAACAGGTCGGCGGGAGGCGCGGGCTTCGACTGGTCAAGTAAGGCCGAACGAATGGTTCCGAATCGTCTTGCGATTTCGTCGTCCACGTTCAGAATCGTTACGTCAGACAAGAGTTCCTCCGCGGCAATCCGGTATTTTGCGGGCGTAGCGAGCTGAAATGTCCAGCTCAAAAGCTCGCCGACTGTTATCGCCGACAAATAGATTGATCCAAGGTGCTGCTGAAACTTGCCAGCTATGCCCCGTTGTTCGCGCAGGTGCGCAGAACAGATGTCCGTATCGACAAGAAAGCTCACGGCTCCGGTTCCTGGCGATCGTTGTCACGGTCGCGGTAAACGCCTTCCAGCCAGCTATCAAGCTCTTTGCCGGCATCCGCCCATGCTCCCGCCGACCGGCGAATGCCTTCGCCAGGCGGAAGCGAACGGCGAACGATGACCTTGACCGCTTCGCCGTCCGGAAGCCCCAAATCTTCCTGTAATTCGATCGTCTTGCCGTGAATGATGCCGCTAACTACCATTTTCGTCTCAATTCTAATCGACTTCCGAAGCGCTCTCAGCGACCCGCCCATACAGCGTGAACGCATCGACCTTCTCAATCCGCGCCGGCAGGATTTGCCCAATGAGCGTCCGCGCACCGTCGAAAACGACAATGTGATCGTGCGTCGAGCGGCCGACAAGCTGCACGAACTCGTCGGCCGTGCTGGCTTCCGTCGACGCCGCCCGCTTCTGCGCGCTCTTGCTGGGGCCTTCAACCAAGACCTCCACGACTTGCCCGGCCAGCGGCTGGTTGCACTCCAGGCTGATCGCGTTCTGCACCGCCAACAGCTCGTTGTTCCGCCGCCGCTTGACCTCGTCGGGCACGTCGTCGGGCATGAGATCGGCCGCCTTCGTGCCGGGCCGCTCGCTGTACTTGAAGATGAAGCTGTTCTTGAATCGGGCCCAGCGGACAAGCTCGACCGATTGCTGGAAATCGTCCTCCGTCTCGCCGCAGAAGCCAACGATGAAGTCGCTGGTGATGGCAGCATCGGGCACGATGGCGCGTATCCGCTGGATCATCTCGCGGTAGTACTCGACCGTGTAGCCGCGTTTCATCCGCTTGAGCTGCTCGTTGGAGCCGCTTTGCACCGGCACGTGCAAATAGGGCGAGACTTTTTGCAGGTCGCGAACGGCTTGCAACAGATCATCCGTCATATGCCGTGGGTAATTCGTGACGAATTTTATTCTCCGCAGACCTTCGATCTCGTTCAACCGCGCCAGCAGGTCCGAGAGCCGCAGCGACTGGCCCTCGCTAAAGTCCTTGTAGCTGTTGACCGTCTGGCCCAGCAGCGTTACTTCCAGGCAGCCGTCGGCGCCCAGGCGGCGGACCTCTTCCACGATCTCCGCGGCCGGGCGGCTCTGCTCCGGGCCGCGGACCTTGGGCACGATGCAATAGGTGCAGAATTTGTCGCAGCCGAACATGATCCGCACCATCGCCTGAAAGGGCGACGGCCGCAGTTCCGGCGGCCGGGGCGGGTCGAAGCGCGCGAAACTCTCCTCCACCTGCGCGCGTCCGGCTTTCAAGCGATCGAGGCTCACCTCCAGCCGCGGTTGCCGGTAGCGCTGCGCCGCGACTTCTTCGAGAATCTCCGGCAGCCGGTTGAACTGCCCCGGCCCGACAACCAGATCGACGTGCGCGGCGCGGCGAAAGATTTGGTCCTGGTCCTTCTGCGCCATGCAACCCAGCACGCCGATGATCGTTTCCGGCTTTCGTTCCTTCAAGGGACGCAAGCGGCCCAGCGCGCTGTAGATCTTGTCCTCTGCGTGTTGGCGGACGCTGCAAGTGTTGTACAGGATTGTGTCGGCGTCGAGTGGACTATCGGCCAGTTCGTAGCCGGCCTGCACGAGCCCTGAGACGATCAGTTCGCTGTCCAATACGTTCATCTGGCAGCCGACGGTCTCGATGTAAAGGCGTTTGGTCATGCTAATTCGTACTCATCAAGCTCCGCAGTGATTCCTTGATTCGTATTCACCACGCTCCGAGGCGACGATTCGATAATTGTCCAATGTCTCCGCCGATTGACCATCACGACGGAGCGTGATGAGTACGTCACGCTGCCTTCCGCGGCGGCCTTGCTTGGGCCTGCTTCGCGGCGGCCGCTTTGCGGCGACTTTTTTCCCGTTCCACCTCGCCGCGAAATTCGGCCATCACCTGCTGCCGCTTGTGGGCCATGAGCCGTACTAAGGCGACGACGGCAATGTAGCCCGCGCCGATCCACAAAGCGATGCTCCAACGATCCATGTTGTGCAAGCCCCAATTCCCGCCCTGATTCCCGTTCGGCGCAACAACCCATTTTAACACAGGAATCCCGCACCGGCGAGAGCAGTTTATTCCTCCGGCCCGAACCGCTCGCCCGGCCGGATTGTGTGCCCGCGCAGAAGCTCCGCAATGCCCATCGGCCGCTTGCCGGCGAGCTGGATGCTGCGCGGTGCGACGGCCCCTTGTCCGCAGGCGATCACGAGGCGGTCGCCGCGCGCTTCAAGAACCGAGCCGGGCGGCTGTGATGACGGCGGCTCAACCACGTCCACGAGTCCCATGATCATCCGCAAGCTCGCGCCATTCTCGCGATGCCAAAACGTGTACGTTCGTGGCCAAGGCTCCAGTGCGCGGACCTGATTCTTCAGACAGATGGCCGGGCGGTTCCAATCAATGATTCCATCGGTCTTTTTCAACCGCGGCGCATTCGAAGCCAGCGCCGGATTCTGCGGCAACGCTTCCAAGCGGCCTTCCACGAGCGCGTCGATCGTCCGCCGCACGAGCCACGCGCCCGCCTCGGCGAGGCGCGGCTCCAGCTCCACGGCTGTTTCTTCGGGACCGATCAAGACCTCGGCTTGAGCGATACACGGCCCGGCATCGACTCTCGGCGTCATATGGATCACAGTCACGCCGGTTACCGTCTCGCCGTGGTACAACGCCCAATTGATCGGCGCGGCGCCGCGGTATTTGGGCAGCAGCGAGCCGTGCAGATTGATACCTCCAAGCCGCGCCGTCGCCAGCGTCTGGGTGGCGAGAATCTGGCCATAGTCGCAGACCACGAGCAAATCGGCCGCCTCATCAAGCAACCGCTTCTGCGACTCCGGCGTGTTGACACTTTCCGGATCGAAAATCGACGTGCCGTGCTCGTGGGCGATATCACGCATCGCGCTGACCGGTGGTACGTCCTGGCCGCGATGGTTGCGCAGCGGCTTGGTGACCAGCAACGCCATGTCGTGCCGGGCATCGTACAACTGTTGAAACGTCGGCACGGCAAATGGCCCCGTGCCCATCATGATCAGACGCAATGTTCGATTCTCCCGCTTTACTCCAGTCGCTGGATTCTTTCCACCACCTCGGCCTGGGTCCACCGTCGCCCGACGGGCAGAATGGCGTAGCAAGCCCGGTCCGCACAGCAATCGAGAATCACCTGATGCGGATTCGGGACCGCAAAGCCCTCGGCGCACGGCTCGTGGCCGTTAATTACGACGTTCGCTTCCACCAATTCGGCGAACGCCCGGGCGTTTTCCGGACGGTGGTCGCGGCCCCAGACCATCTGAAAAATGTCTCGCCGCTCGTAGAACTCCAGCGGGTCCAGCGGCCGGTCGAAGATCGTCCGATCGAACGGCCGCGAGTCCACCCGCTCGGGAATGCTGTGGCAGACGAAGACACCGTGGGCGATCCGCGCCGCCAGCGGCGATGTCCAAAGAAACGCCGCCATCGCGTCGCGAACCCGCTCGCTCTCGTCGCCGTACATCTGCTCCAGACCCAGGCGGAACAAAAGATTCAGCAACTGGCGGTTCTTCTGGATGGGATAGTCGGTCAACTCGGCCAGTTCGTGATTGCCCAGCATGAAATGGACGCGGTCTGGGTATTGGGCCTTCAGCCGGGCGATTTCCTCCAGCGTGACGTGCGACATGCATCCGCCGGACTGCGGATACGTCGGCCCGCCGTGGCATACCTCTTGCAACACGAGATGGCGGCGGGGATGCGCGTCCAGCGCGGCGATGCGGCAGATGTGGTGCAGGTTCCGGGAGTGCCCGTGCAAGTCGCCGGTTAGCATCACGTCGTCGGCCCCCGCCCGCGTAGCGGGAAAAGAAGTTTCTGCGGAACCGATCTCGATGACGTTGCCGATCCGCCCTCGTGTGGCCACGTTGGCGGCCGCGGCCTTTTGAAAGAGGGAGATCGTGTTCTCCGTATATTCGGAAGAGGTTGCCATAAACAGGCTATTCTAACACAAAGAACGGGGCGGCCAGCAAGGCCCGCGCGGTAAACTCCGCTCAGTTTACGCAAACCCGTGTCTGAGCTCGGCAAAGCTTTTTTGCGGCATTTTCGCCGCGAAGCGGTTTTGACGTTTTTCTGGATTCTAGCGGTTATCTCGCCCGATGTCTTTCCCAGGGGGGCTCGACTCTACGACCGGGCCAGTTCCGATTTTTGAAGCGTCGAAGGAGTCAACGAACATGCGACGAACACTCTTAACCCTGGCCATGTCGGCCGTGCTGGCTGTGTTTGCCGGCTGCGCCGGCAATTGCTGCGGACCTTGCAACGGCGGTGACCCTTGCAACGGCTGCCATCTGCGCCCCGGCTGCTGCTGCGGGCACCTGGGTGGCGCCCAAGACCAGGAAAGTCAACCGGCAGGCGCCGCCGCCGCGCCAGGGTAAGCTATCCGTACTACACCCTTCGCGGGCCGCGCGACTTCCTGGAAGCGAATCCTCAGAGCATCGGCCCGTGAGATAACGGCCGAAGGCCCGCGGCGCGAGGAGTGGATTAAAGCCCGTCGCGCAAGCGAGTGGGAAAAACCTTCTTCTCGCTTGCGCATCGGGCTTCGATGCGCAATGAAAAACGGCTGCGTACACCGCGAAGACTTGCTGCGTGGAATGTCACGCTTTCAGGGCCGGGGTGTTTTGCTGCGACAGGCGTGATCCGCGCCAACGCTGCATCGGGAAAAACTTCACGATGTTGCTCTGCGTAGTACTTTCAGCGTCGGCGGGGAAAAGCGTGCGAGCGGCCGGCCCTCATGTAGTGGCATCATGTCTTATGGCGGCGAGCAGCCGTTTTCAAGCTACATTCGGGATCGAAGATTTGGTAATCGCTCCTGATGTTGAGGGTGGAAAGAAAAGAGGTTGCCATGGGAAGAGCGCTTGGCCGTCCAAGCTGCCGCGCGGTTGCCGAGGGATTTGAGACGCAATACTTTCATCTCGCTCCGCGATTACTTGCGGCAAAAGCTCCTCCACTGAAACATATACACGCCGCCGCGGGCTAGTCAAATCAAACTCCGCGCGAACTTGAGGAAAACTTTGCGATTTCCGCGCATAGTGCGCGGTCGTGCCGCGTGGCAAATCTCGCCGTCGTATCGGGGCTGGGAAAGAGGGATTAAGCTTGCCGGATGGCGGAACTTTGCACCGGGTCTTGGGAAGCGGAGCCAAGTTCGATGCCAGTCTCTCGTGTACCGGCCTCATGCTATAGGATGTCAGGATTGAAGCTGCATTGCTCGGGCGAGAGAATATCAGGGTATTCGACAGCGATTTCGCGGTCGACTGCCTGTTAGATGGTCAGCTGCCAGTGTGCGGAACCAATGAGTGACGAGCGCAATCCCGAAGCTGCAATTCGAACCGTACTCGCAGAATACCTCGCCGATCCATCTTGACGTCGGATCTTGTGGTACTGGCCCGGCAATTCGAAGCGCTACCAGTCTATGCGGACATAGGCGCGGCGCTGCTGCTTCGTCCCGACGGGCAAATAGTCAGCGTCCATACAAACCAAATTTGGGGGCCGGGCGCAGAGTCGGAACTCGTCGCAGATTCAAAATGGCGGACGATTGCCTTGCTTAGCGCCAGTGAGAGGTACCCGCGTCTGCGGTTTCTACACCCGTCGCGCCCCGAGAGGGCTGTTGATTGTCCAAACTGCGACGCAACCGGGCATGTCTACATCGGGGCAGCGAAATACTGGTGCGGTAACTGTGATGGTCTCGGATGGGTCTGCGATGCTGTCGCCTAGGCAGAGGCCCAGGGCTCGTTGAAAAATAAGTTCGCGGTAGTGCGAGTCTGACACCCCTCCGAAGGTGGTTTCCCGGATCTACCTGAGTTTTCTTCGGATTCGGCCGCGGCCACTCTTGTCGCACGAAGGAAATGCGGCTACATTATGGGATTGCCTCCTGCGCTCCCTTGACCTCTTCTGAGGCGAGGGGCTGGATCAGGGACCATGCGGTTTCCGTAAGGACGTTATCATGCTGAAGATTGCCAAAACCTACATGGCCAAGCCGGGCGAGCTGCAGGCCAAATGGTGGCTCGTAGACGCCACCGATAAAGTCGTCGGCCGCGTGGCCAGCGACATCGCGATGGTCCTCATGGGCAAACACCGCGCGACGTACACGCCCCACGTCGATACGGGCGATTTTGTCATCGTCACCAACGTCGAGAAGATCATCTTCACCGATCCCGACAAGTGGGAAGAGAAGGAATACAGTTGGTACACGGGCTACCCCGGCCAGCACCGCGAGACGGCCGCGGCCCGCCGCAATCGTCGGCCAGACAAGATTCTTTCCGAGGCCGTGCGGCGGATGCTGCCCAAGAACAAGCTCGCCTTCAAGGTGCTGAAGAAACTGAAGATCTACGTCGGCAGCGAGCATCCGCACCAGTCGCAGCAACCGCAGCCCTTGGAAGTCGCCAAAAAGAAGTAAAGGTTCACTATGGCAGAAACGCAACAAACCCTCAAAGGCCAATCGGACGACATTCTGGGCACGGGCCGCCGCAAGACCTCCTGTGCCCGCGTCCGCCTGCGCCCGGGAAAAGGCCTGATCTTCATCAATGACCGCTCGCTGGACAACTACTTCCGCAACATCGCCCATCAGAATGCGGTGCTAGCGCCGTTGGTGCAGACGGGCAAGCGCGAACACGTGGACATTATGATCCGCGTCGACGGCGGCGGCATCACCGGGCAGGCTGATGCCTGCAAGCTCGGCATCGCCCGCGCGCTGAAGAAGTCGGGCGAAGATTTGGACAAGCTCCGCGAAGGCGCGTTGCTGACGCGCGACGGCCGCATGAAGGAGCGGAAGAAGTACGGTCTCCGCGGCGCCCGCCGGGGAACGCAGTTCTCCAAGCGGTAGCTCATCGTTGCTTTGCGACAACTCCCGTGACCGCGATAATGCGCGAATGGCAAAGACGATCGTCGCCCTGATAACGTCCAACATCGGCCGCGCAAGCGAGGACACGCAGTACCTCATCGACCGGAAGCATTCGGACATCGCGCCTTCCGGCCCGCACAGGGGCTCCGCCGTGAATTGCTCGAATCTCTACACCATTCGTCAGTCCGACATTTCGCGCGTCATTGGCAAGCTCTCGCAAGAAACGATGGAAAAGATTGACGACTGCCTGAAGGCGGCGCTGGAGTTGGGTTAGCGTTCGGGATAGGCAGGCCTCCGATCGTGGGGGGTTGTCGGATCGCTTACGCTTTTCGCCTATTCTCATCGGTGGGGTGCGGCGGAATAAGAATCATCATTTGCCGCGCGGCCCTGCAGCGGCTCAAAGCGATTTGAATTAGTACAACATCCAACCCCATCCAGCCCATGCCTTCCAAGCACATCGTCCTTGCCGGTGGCAGCGGTTTCGTTGGTCAGGCGCTCGCTGAGAGTCTCTTGGCGGACGGATGCGAGGTCCATGTCCTTTCCCGCGGGGAGTCGCCAGCCATTCTCGGCAAGGTCATTGCCTGGGACGGTGAAACCGTTGGTCCGTGGGCGGAATCGCTGGAGGACGTCGCGGCCGTTATCAATCTTACCGGCAAGAACATCAACTGCCGGCCGACGCAGGCCAATCTTTGCGAAATCGTCCGCTCGCGCGTAGCATCGGTTTGCGCCGTCGGCGAGGCGGTTCGCCGCTGCCGAAAGCCGCCGCGCGTCTTCGTGCAAACGACCGCCGTTGGCATCTACGGTGACTCGGGCGACTTGATTTGCGACGAGTCGACCCCGCCGGGCGGCGGCTTCCTCGGCGAGACGTGCAAGGCGTGGGAGACGGCATTTGATGAAAGTCCCACGCCCGGCGTCCGTCGCGTTGTGCTGCGGCTGGGGCTGGTCTTGGGCGCAGCGGCGGCGCATTGCCGATGCTTTCCAAGCTCACCCGCTGGTTCCTCGGTGGCGCCGCCGGCAGCGGCCGGCAATTCATTAGCTGGCTGCATCTGGCTGACGCCGTGCGGCTCTATCGTGCGGCAATCGATCGCGACGACATGCAAGGCGTTCACGTGGCCGCCGCGCCGCAGCCGGTCACTAACGCCGAGTTCATGCGCGCCTTGCGCGGCGCTGCACCGGCCCTGGAGCCCGCCCGCACCGGCATTGACGCTTCGTGTCGCCGGCTGGATCATGGGAATAAACGCGGAACTGGCCCTGACCGGCCAACGCTGCATTTCGCGGCGGCTGAAGGAGCAGGGTTTTTCGTTCGAGTTTGCCGAGCTTGGCGCGGCGTTGCGAGAATTGAGTACGCAGTACACAATACCGAGTACTTGAATATGCCGCACGCTTTAGCAATTAGTAAATACTGAGTACTGGGTAGATGCGAACGTCGACACAAGAACGATGAAAGCCACCGGCGTCTATCCGCGATGTTGGTTGATCCTGGCAATGGGAATCGCGGTGACAAACACTCCCGCCCTTGCCGCCGAGCCGACCGTGCGCGATTACTTGCAAATGTGCTCGATCGGCGACTCGGATTTCGGCCGTTTCGCCGATGACCGCCAAATGGCCGGTGACGAGTTGGAAATTGTCCGCCGCATCGTCGTCCGCCTGCGAGACTGCCCCGCCGATTCGCTGCGTCGTTGGATCGCCGCGGAACTTGGCGGCGGCAACGGCGATCCGCCGCCCGCGGTCCCGTCGCCGACGGACGCGAAGGAACATCGCGGCCGGCCGGCGCGGCTGCGGGGACGGATCGAATCCATCGAGCGAGTGAGAGAAACCGATGCCGTGACGGAACCGTTGTGGCGTTGCATCCTGGCCAGCGACGAACGCCCGCATCGCGCGATAGTCTACCTGGCACAGATTCACAAAGCGCTTCAGGTAGGCGACTCGGTCACCGTCGATTCGGTCTTTCTCAAGTACGTGCCGGGCGAGCGCGAGGTGCCAGTGCCCGTGTTCGTCGCCGCGCGGTTTCAGCGTCCCGCCGCGGGGCCATTGGGAGAGATGAATTTCGACATCGCTCTGTTTGATGGAATCGGCGACAAGTCGCCCATGACGGCCGCCGACAGCGGCGCCTTCTATCGCCTATTGGAGCTTACTGCCACAGCGGATGCGGCGCGGCTGCGGCGCGAGGCGAGCAACCTTGATGCCGGCGCCGCGGCAAGCCTGTTTGGCGATCCGGCTGCACGGCGCGGCCGCTTGATGCGCGTGTCCGCGATTGCCCGCCGCGTCGTACAGGTGCCGATCGACGACCCGGTGACGGCCGCGCGGCTGGGCGCAGACCATTATTTCGAGATCGACCTCGCTGCCGACGCCTTGCAAGACAATCCCTTGTCATTCTGCACGCTCCGGCTGCCGCCGGACATGCCCCTTGGCGGCCCGCCTAAGTACAGCCAGCCCGTCGAGGTAACCGGCTTCTTCCTCAAGACATGGCAATACCCTACGCGAATGAGCGCCAGCGAGCGGGCCGAGCATCCGGATGCTTCGGAGGCATTGCAGACCGCGCCGCTGCTTGTCGGGCCGCCGCCCGAATGGAAACACGTGCCGCCATCGCGGAAAAGCTCGTCAGATTGGCTGACCGGCGGCATCCTGGCACTAGGCATGACCGGCATCGGTCTGTTACTATGGTCGATTCGCCAATCGGACCAGGGGTTTTCACGCTACCTAAAGTAACCAACTATGAAGCGAGCAAAAATCACAATCATCGGGGCGGGCAATGTCGGGGCCACTACCGCGCACTGGTGCGCGGCTGCCGAACTGGGCGACGTCGTGCTGCTGGACATCCCCCAGACCGAAAACATGCCCAAAGGCAAGGCCCTGGATCTGTTCCAAGCCGGGCCGATCATGGATTTCGACTCCCGGCTCGTCGGCACGACCAGCTATGCCGACACCGCCGGCAGCGACGTCGTGGTGATCACCGCGGGCATTCCGCAAGCCGGGTATGAGCCGCGACGACCTGCTCGCCACCAACGCCAAGATCGTCGCCTCGGTCGCCAAGGAAGTCCGCTCAAGCAGCCCCAATGCCGTCGTCATCGTGGTCAGCAATCCGTTGGACGCAATGGTGCAGCGGGCCTGGCAGGTGACCGGCTTTCCGCCGCAGCGCGTCATCGGGCAGGCCGGCGCGTTGGACACTGCCAGGTTCCGCGCGTTTCTGGCGATGGAGCTGAACGTCAGCGTGGAAGACGTTACGGCGATGCTCATGGGCGGCCACGGCGACACGATGGTCCCGCTGGCCAGTTGCTGCTCGGTGGGCGGGATTCCCGTTACGAACCTCATCGGCCAGCAGCGGCTCGAAGAGATCATCCAGCGGACTCGCGACGGCGGCGCGGAGATCGTTTCGCTCTTGAAGACCGGCAGCGCCTTCTACGCCCCGGCCGCCGCCACAGCGCAGATGGTCGAAGCGGTCGTCCGCGACAAGAAGCGGCTCATCCCCTGCGCCGCCTATTGCGACAAGGAGTACGGCGTCGGCGGCTATTACGTCGGCGTGCCGGTCGTACTGGGCAGCGCGGGCGTGGAACGGATCATCGAGATTCCACTCTCCACCGGCGAACGCGCCGCCTTCCAGAAGAGCGTCGACGCCGTGAAGGGCCTAGTAGAAACGATGGCGAGATTGGCGGGATGACGTGAGAAAAGATCGACGGCAACGTCAATGCAATTGTCTTGTGGAGTGTGGAACATGGCCGAACGACTTTTCATCCTTGTTTCGCTCTGTACTTGTCTCCTAGCTGCTGGCTGCGACGATTCAAAGAATCCCCTCTCTGATCCACAGACTGCGAAGCTAAACTCTGACCTTACAGGAACGTGGCGATCGCGGGAGGAATACCGAAAAGGTGTAGAGGTCACCTACGTTCATACCGGGACGGATGCCGACGGCTTGCCGTGTGGGGTAATGCGCGTTGCATTGGTTACGCATGACAGGGACGGGACGATGCGCCGCCCCTCCGAACTGCTGGCGTTTTCGACAAGGATCGGCGCGAATACATATCTGAACGTTACTCCAGTTGACGATGAAAGACTCAACCTTTTGAAGAAGAAAGGATGGAATGCAATCGACGGGTACTTACTGTTCAGGTACAAGGTGGAGGGCGACACCTTGGTGTTGTGGAAAATGGATTCCGACGCGAAACAGCGAGCGATAGAGGACAAGAAGGTGAATGGCGAAATCAAAGAGGGCTTCCTCCTGGATATGAATCGGTTCACCGACACGAGCGAAAACATCGCCCGTCTCGTTGCTAACAACGGTGAAAAGCTGTTCGCGACTAAGGAAATTCAGCTCGAGCGAGTGAAGTAACGGTTCACTTCCGTTTCAACCCTCGCGCCCTGCGCCTTTCGTTCCTCAGTAGCGATACAAGTTCCTCCGCGGAGATGTCTGCTTTGATCGACGGAACATCGAGCGGAGATTGCAACGGGGACTCGGGCGTCAGTGCGAACGTCCTTCCGTCTTGACGACGAATGAGGACTTTGCCCGTTGCCTCAGCCTTGTCAAGCACGCTGGCCAGCTTCTGCCTTGCTTCCGAATACGTGTATATATCCATTTCAAATCTCAATCACATTTATGCCAATGGTTGTTGCCGCGCGGCGCAGCGGTCCGTCGATAGTGAGCAGCGATGCGGCATGTCGCGAAGCGCAATCCAGAAAGTAGGCGTCGTACGCATATATACTCAGCCGCGCAGCCAGGGCGAGCGCGTTTTCCATATCCACTTCGACGTATCGCAGAGGAATGGTGCCAAAGATCCTCAGCCCGCGCTGCGCCTCTGCAAGCTCAAGCCGCCGCTGCTTGAACATCGCCGAAAAGGCATTGCCAACCTCCCAAGGAATTGAACCTGGGCCGATCAGCGCATTCCCCGTTGCCGCCGCGATGATTTGGTCCCGCTCCGGCTCCGCGACGATTACGGCCAACAATGCCGATGTGTCGATAACGATATCCATCGCTCGGTTCCTTGTGACAATTGTACAATGATACACGGTGGCTGTCAAGATCGAGGAATTGGATCGCCAATCGCCAGACGGCGGAAGACTTCATATTGACGCCGATTCTCCACGATGATACGTTTCCATACCCTGCCGCAGCTCCGCGTATGTCAACGGCCGTATTCGAGCAGAAAATCGCGATCCCCGGCGGCGATGCCTTGTTCCACGGCATGCCGAGCCGGCTGAAGGTGCTCTATATCTCCACCGCCAGCCGCACCGGGGCCTGGCTGGCGGAGGCCTTTGCCGCCGATAGCGCGGCGGAGATCGTGCTCGAAGAGGCCGCCGGGCAAACGGCCGGCATGGAACGGCTCCGCGACGAAGTCTTCGACGCCATCCTCGTTAGCCACGAGCCGGGCGACCTGGACGCCTTGGACCTCATCGAAGGCTATCGCGCCGGCGGCGCGGACGAGCCGATCGTCGTACTGGGCACGCCCGGCGAGGCGGAAATGGCCGTGCTCTGCTACGAGGCGGGCGCCGACGGCTACGTCTGCGTGCAAGCCAGCAGCACGCGGAACCTGATTTGGGTCGTCGCCCTGGCAGTGCAGAAGCGGCACCTGCTGCAAGAGAACCGCCGCTTCCATCGCGCCGAGCAGGCGCGCCTGCTGCGCGAACAGGACGAAGCCCGACGGCTTTTGGCCGAGCAGCGCGCGGTGGTCGAATCGGAAGCAGGGAGCGGGGAGCGGGGAGCGGGGAGCACGGTGCCTTCATACTCCCAGCTCCCGGCTCCCAGCTCCGAGCTCCTTACTGCCCATTATCGCGAGCTGCTGCGGACCTACGTCATCATGGGATCGGGCAACCTGAGCGACGAGCTGCGCCGGCTCGCCCGCCTGCTGGTGACGGCAGGCATCTCCGCGCGGCAAACTGTGCGGCTGCACCTGAACGTCGTTGAGGAAATGATCCAGGGACTCGGCGCCCGAAGCGGCAGGCACGTCATGACGCGGGCCGACCTGCTGGCGATGGAGGTGATAATGCACCTGGGCGAGGAGTATCAGCGGGCGTTTAACGAGCTTGCCCGACCGCCGCGGCAGGCGCTTTTGCCGGGAATCTTGTAGGGTGCGTGGAGCGGAGCTTGGTTCAGGAGGCTGAAACGGCGCACAATGTTGATCATTCTTGAGACGTTTGCGCAACGCACGACTGGTCCGCGAAACGCTCCGGCCGCACCCAAATATGCAAGTAGTGCGTTGCGCGAGGCCGATTAACGATTATCGCGGGAGGCGACTGTCTCCCACGGCCTCGCTCCACGCACCCTACAGCTACAGAGGGGCGTTTCCTTTGCACCGCACGGGCCTTTCCCAATGCGGGCCGCCTGCCGTAGAATTGCAGTGGGCGAGATTTCACAAGATTCTTCGCGGGAGGTGGTTTATGGCAGCAATACGACCGTTCCTAGGTTTGACGTTGGCGGCGGGTTTGATGCTGAGCACGGCGTTGGCCCAGAACGTCGTGCCGGTCACTCCGCCGGCGCTGCCGGCGCCGGCCCAAGTGAACGTGCAGGCCAATCTTCCGGCTTTGCCGCCGGCTCAGGTAAAGTTGTATCGGCTGCACAACGCCCCGGCCGACCTTTTGGCCGAGGAGCTCTATACGGTCTTTGCCGCTCAGAATGTGCGCGTGGCCAGCGATCCGAGGACCAATTCCGTGATCGTCGGCGGGCCGCCCGCCGTGCAAGCGAGCATTGCCGGCCTGATCGCGCGGCTTGACGTTCCCCAGCAGCAAGCGGCCAACGAGACGTTCGCTCCCGCTGGACCGGCCGCCACCGCAGGAAACTTCTCCATCGACGGACAACGGACCGACACGGCCAGGAGGGCGCTAGAACTCTTTAGCGGAAAAAACGCATTGCGGCCCGGAGAAAAAATCGCCGTCGTGAGGGTGTCGCCAGCGACGGCGAGGGCCTTGGAAACGGTTATGCAACCGCAGGCGGGCGGACAATCGGGAACGTACGAGGTCCGCAAGCCGGTGCTGAATGGCGCGTACAACGCATACAACGGAATTCCTCAATCGGCGGCCAGTCCGGTCAATACCATCACCCTTTCTCACGACGAGATCGTCGCGATGGAGCGAGCCCTGGATGCACTATCGAAGCAAGGCGCCAACGGCAGATCGGTGGTTGTTCCGTCCGACGCGCCGGCGACGGGTTCTCGAGAAGGAACGACAACTCGCTGAGTCGCAGGGTGGGACCAGCGAGTCTAAGCGAGCGCTGGCCCACCATGTACGCGCGGGCGTCTGGTTGGGAGATCGTTGGCCTGCGATGGCTTTCTTGTCTCACCCTACGTTAGAAGTCGCCGCCGCCGCCAAAATCTCCGCCACCGCCGAAGTCACCGCCCCCACCACCAAAATCTCCGCCACCGAAGTCGCCGCCACCGCCGTAGTCGCCGCCTCCACCGCCGTTGCCTGAGGAATCGTCGCCGAACGAGCCCCCTCCGGCATCAATGCTGCCGCTGTCGTCCGCAGAGGACTGGTCCGTCGAGGACTGGTCCGTCGAGGAGTATCCGCCCTGAGGAGTGCTGCTGCCCCAGGAAGAGCCCTGGCCGCCCCGGAAAAACGAATCGTACATCCAATTGCCGGCCGCCGCGCCGAACATGCCGCCCACAAGGGAGGTCAAGAAACCGCCGCCGCCTCCACCGCCATACCCCGGTCCATAGCCACCGCCATAACCCGGTCCTCCCCCGTATCCTGGTCCGCCGCCGCCATAGCCCCCGCCTCCAGACGCACCGCGCAACGCGCGGATGAGCCCGGTGATCATCCAGATCACCAGCAGTGCGACAACCGCCAGGCAGAGCCAACTGGAAACGCCCCACGGTATCGCGCTCGGGTTATTGGCTTGCCGCGGCGCGGCAGCGCCTCCGGCGACGTTGCGGTTTCGCGCCTCATTCGTCGCCACCTTCGATTCGATCTGATCGACGGTTTCGGTCAACGCCTGGTCGTAATGTTTTTGGCCGAGCAGCTTGAGTAGCCTCGATTCGATGGCATTGAAATTGTCTTGGGTGAAAATCTTCTTGCGGACCATCCCTTTATTGAGTGTGCCGCGAAAGTATTCAGGGTTCTTGCAGATCAGCATATAGATTCCTTGGACGCCTAGGTCCTCTGTGCGAATCTTGGCCCAATCTTCGAAGAATTTGACCTTATCGGTCGGATCGTACTTCCCCTTCATGTTGTCGGGAATTGAAGGAAATGTCTCAATGACAATGTCGACCTTGTACCGGGTATATATCTCCTGCATCTTCCGTGTCGCCTGATCGATCGCGGCCTTGGAAAAAAACCCCGCGCGGTCATCGACCTTGGGCGTGGCGGCTGCGGCGGGCCGCGAAATTGCGAGTCCACAAGCGAGAAGTGCCACAAGAGTCAAACCGGAGCGTTTCATGACGGAAGTCCTTTGCGGTACGTCAGGCTTTCCTGCCCGACTGATGCTTTCGTCAGGCTGCAAAGCCTGATGTTCCCTATATTGTTACCCCTGTTTACGCCGTCGGCAAGCCGGCAGTTTTGAGGACTTCGATCCGCACGCGCTCGATCCGCCGTCGCGTGGCGTCCAGGACCGTGATGCGGACGTTTCGCCAAACCAGGTCTTCGCCTGCTGTGGGAATGTGCCCAAGTTCGTTGAAAACGAAGCCGCCGATGGTGTCGTAATCGGCGTCTTCGGGCAGTTCCAGGCCCAACCGCTCGTTAATCTCGTCAATGTGTACTCGGCCCAGCGCTTCGCAGACGCCGGGGCCCAGCTCGCGCAAGCCCTCGACATGGGCCGCGTCGTACTCGTCGACGATCTCGCCCACGATCTCTTCCAGCACGTCTTCGATCGTCACCAGCCCCGAGACGCCGCCGTATTCGTCCAGCACGACGACCATGTGGTTGCGGCCCCGCTGCAACTCCTGCAAGAGGGCGTCGATGGGTTTCGTTTCGGGCACGAAGACCGGCTGACGCAGGAGCTTCGTCCACGGCTCGACGCGATTGTTCGGCTCGCGGGCCAGTTCCGGCAGGAGGTCCTTCGTGTGCAGGATGCCGAGGATGTCGTCGCGGCTGCGGCCGTAAACGGGAATCCGCGTATGGCCCGCGTTGATCGCGTGCCGGAGCATCTCGTCCCACGAGCAAGACGCGGGAATGGAGACCATGTCGGTCCGCGGCGTCATGATCTGCGAGACGTCGACGTCACTAAGCTCGATCACGCCTTCGATCATTTCGCGGGCGTCTTCTTCCAGCAGGCCCTCGCGATGGCCCTCGGTGACGATCGTGCGGATGTCCTCCTCGAATGATTCCTCATCGGGAGCGGGCAGGTCGCGGCCGGCCACGCGGTGCAAGGCGACATCCACAAACCGCGCCGCGAGCGAGAAGGGCAACAGGACAAGACTCGCACTCCAAAGCAGGGGCCAGGCAAAAAAGAGCACCTCGTCCGCCCACAAGCGAGCAATACTCCACGGCAACCAGGCGTTTGCGGCCAGCATCGCCAGCAGCATGGCAAGGGCCGCCAGCACCCCGGCGCCGACGGAGAAGCCGTTCGCATCGGGTTGCCGCCAGATGGCCAGCCCACCGGTCGCAACGGCGGCGGCCAGGGCGATGGTCCGCAGCGATTGCATCGTCAGACTCACCCGCACGCGCCACCGCAGCACCTGGCCTAAGCGTTCGGGCTTCTTCCGGCGCCGGCAGATTTCCTCGAGTTTGGCCGGAGAGAACTCAGCCGCCGCGCGGACCGCCAGCGCCGCCAGGCAAGTGACGCACAGTGCGGCGGCGGAAAGCCAAAGGAGCGCGGTAGTGGACATTGGGTGCGGTCAGTACTCAGTACACAGGTTTTAGTGCTTGGAACTTAGACCTTAGTGTATGGCTTCGGCCAAGCTCTAAGGGCTAAGTTCTAAGCTCTATTCCTACTTCCTCCAAGACCTCTCGTTCTCGTTCCCGCATTTCCGTCCGCTGCCGCGGCGTGCGGTCGTCGTATCCAACCAGGTGTAACGTGCCGTGAATGACATACAACATCAGTTCGTGGTGCGGAGGCCAACCGTATTTCGGCGCCGCGCAGAGCGCCGTTTCCGCGCCGACGATCACTTCGCCTTCCAGCGGGGCACCGGGGGCGCCCACTCGTGGGTCCGGGTCGCCGGCATCCAGAAGGAAGCTTAGCACGTCGGCCGGCCCGCGATGATGGAGATACTTCCAATTGAGCCGCGCCATCGTGTCGTCGTCGACCACCGCCACGCTGATTTGAGCCTTGCGTACGCCCGCGCCGCGGAGCACGCGCGTCACCGCCCGCCGCACTAGCCGCTGGTCCAATGCGATACAATGCTGTTGATCCGCGATCCGGACGGTAATCGTGCCGCGGCGTGTCGCCTGCTTCATGCGGAGCGCTGTTCGGGATATTTCAGCCGTCCATGATAGATGGAGGCCACGGACATGGCAAGGCTCCGCTCGATCGTGCCCAGCTCGCGCAGCGTCAACTCGCTCTCATCGAACTGGCCAGCCTCCAGCCGCCGCCGGGCAAGGTCGCTGACCAGGCCCTCAATGCGGCCAGGCGTGGGGTCGACCAGCGTGCGGCTGGCGCTTTCCACTGCGTCGGCCAGCATCAGCACGGCGGCTTCCTTGGTCTGCGGCTTGGGGCCGGGATAGCGAAAAAGGTTCTCGTCGATCTCGCCGCCGTTGGCGTCGCCCGCCTGCTGCGTCTGCGCCGGTCGTAGAAGTATTCCATGAGCATCGTGCCGTGGTGCTGCTGGATCATGTCGATGATCGGCTGCGGCAGGTGGTGCTGCCGCGCGAGGTCCGCGCCGTCTTTGATGTGGGCGATGATCACCAGCGTGCTCATGGCGGGCACCAAGCCGTCGTGGCGGCTGCCCTCCGTGCCCTGGTTCTCCACGAAATAGCCGGGCTTGAGCATTTTGCCGATATCGTGGAAGTAGGCCCCGACGCGGCAGATCAGGCCGCGGGCGCCGATCGACTCCGCGGCCGCCTCGGCGATCGAACCGACGGTGATCGAGTGGTTGTAGGTGGAGGGCGCGCGGCGGACGAGTTCCTGCAGCAGCGGGTGGGTGATGTCGCCCAACTCCAGCAGGCTGAGATCGGTGAGCACGCCGAAAAGCCTCTCCACGAAGGGCAGCAGGCCGGTCATGATGAACCCTGCCGCGACCGCCCAGAGGAATTGATGCCCGGCGTCGCGGAGAATCGACCAGTTCAGCGACTGGTTGTCGATCAGTCTCAGCGGCTGGTTGTCGATCAGTTTCATGGCAAGGTCCAGCAGTGCGGCCACGCCGCCGGCGAAAAGGCCGACATAGACCAGTTTGCTGCGGCTGCGAACCCGCCACAGGCTCAGCGCGGCGGCGGCCGTCGCGCCGAACAGCATGAGGAACCTGGGCAAATCTCCGCCCAGTGCCAGGACAACGATCCAGGAAATCACGCCCGCAAACAGCAAGGCCAACTCCTGGCGATAGGCGATGGCCACAATCATGCCGAAGAGGATTACGGCGGCGATCTCGGCCCGATAGGGATCGGCAGAGACGCACAGGGCCAGAAACACCGTGCCCACGGCGAGAGCCAGCACGCCTGCGAGGCGGTCCAATCCGGCCTGCGCCCCTCTGCCGGTAGCGCATGTAGAGCCCGCAGAGGGTGAACATGGCGAAGACTACCAGAAGGATCGCGATGCACTTGCTGGCGCGTTCGGCGAACGTCCGTTTCGCCAAGTATTCCTTGTGGTCCAATTCCAGCAAATCGAGCTTCGCTTTGTCGATCGGTTCGCGCGGCTTGATCAAAATAGTGCTCGCCGCGTGGTCGATCGCGACGGGTTCGACTTTATTGGCGTTTTCCTCCTGTGCTGCCTGGCTTGCCTTGACGTCCAGCGTGAAGGTGCTCAGTTTTGATGCCTGGAGGAGCCGCGGCTCCAGCCATGTATAGATTCGGTTCGCGACCGCCTTGGAACCGAGGCCGTCGGTCAATGTCTGTCGAATAGCTTTGGGGTCGGGTGTCACGTACCGGACTTCGACTTCCCGCACGTCCGCGGGGTTCTCCGCCGAGTGGACCACGATCGTCTTTTTGTTGTACGGTTCGAGGACCTTCTTCAGGTCAACCAGCAAGCCGCTTTGCTCGAAAGGGGCAAACGCCTCCGCCACGACGCGGTCGAGGCGATCGAGGTTCTCCTTGCCGGCCAGCGCCTTGCGGAATTCCCCGAAGGCGGCCGACTCCGCCTGGGGTGTGGGCGGTTTTGCGCCGTTTTCCAGCGGCGGCTGAAATTCCTTCCAAATCGGTGCGGTCTTCTCGCTCAGCTTGTCCGCGTTGGTCAGATCGGCAATCGTGTTCCGCAAATCGGCCCGCAACTGCTCAAGCGGCTTCACGTCCTGAATGAAAATGGCCTTGGTTTCCCTGCGGGCCGAATCCCGCTTCCGCACGGTTTCTTCCGGTTGTGGCTCCTTGAAATCGACGCTCGCCACGATGAACCGCGTGGGCGCCATGCCGATCCGCCAATGCATCGGCGAATCCCAAGCCTGGATGATGAGGCACACGGCCACGGCCGCGATGAAGGCCAGCCCCATCCGCATAAGCATATCGCGCTGACACAGTCGCAACCACGCCCGCTCCCATCGCCCTGGTGGCAATTCCAGCGCGGCGACGCGTTCGGACCTCGTTCGTGGACCACCGTTGGACATGTTAGTTACGAATGCCGCTTGGGCGGACCGTGTTCATAGGCGTTGACAATCTTCTGCACCAGCGGATGCCGCACGATGTCGCTGCGGCCCAGCTTCACGCAGGTCACGCCCTCGATGTCCTGCAGGCGCTCCAAGGCGTCCACCAGGCCGCTCTTGGTATGGTCGGGCAAATCGATCTGTGTGGTGTCGCCCGAGGCCACGATCCGCGAGCCCGTGCCCATGCGGGTGAGAAACATCTTCATCTGCGCGACAGTCGTGTTCTGCGCCTCGTCGAGGATGATGAAGGCGTCGTTGAGCGTGCGGCCGCGCATGTAAGCCAGCGGGATGACCTCGATCAGGTCCTGCTCGCGGTAGCGGACGATCTGTTCGTAATCCATCATTTCGTGCAAGGCGTCCATGAGCAGGCGCAGGTACGGATTGATCTTGGCCTGCAAGTCGCCCGGCAGGTAGCCGAGGCTTTCGCCCGCCTCAACGGCCGGCCGCACGAGCACGAGTTTGCGGATTTTGTCCGCGCGGAGCGCGGCGACCGCCGCCGCGACGGCCAGATACGTCTTTCCCGTCCCCGCCGGCCCGTGACAGAGGACGACGTCATGTTGGTCGATCGCTTCGACGTAGCGTGCCTGTCCCTGCGTGCGGGCGCGGACTTGCCTGCCGCTGGCAAAGACGGTCAACGGCCTTGGCTTCGGCGCCGGCTCGGCCTGCTGCACGCCGGCCAGCGCGCGGCTGACGTCTTCGGCGGCCACGTCGCCGTCCCGTTGGGCCTGGGCCTGAAGTTCTTCCAGGACGTGCGTGGCGCTGGCCACGGCCTGCTGGTCTCCCTGGACGTGAATCTGCCCGTCCCGCGCGGATATGGAAACGGAAAGCGCCTCGCGGATTCTCCGCACGTGCTGATCGCAGGCGCCAAAGAGCGTTAGCAGTTCCTTGGAACTAACTACCGAGATGTCTGATTCACTCATTCCAATTGCGCCGGAAACCACCTCCGGTGCAGCGGCCCTAGAAATACGTCAGAGCTTCTAGCAAATTCATATAAGGCCGATACCGTCGTGCGATCCGGCCGGATCTGCCAGAGGCTCTTGATGTCTCTAGTATAGCTAAACTGGCGGCGGAATAAATAGCGGACTGGGCTATGTCACCGTAAACCGTTATAAATTAACAGCTTACGTTGATTGGACGCCCTTCATTCCGTGGAACTTCGGGCCGGAACCGCGGCGCGGCCGGCTGGGAAGCGATGCGGCGGCAGAAGTCGCGGTAGAGCGGGGCGAGACGGTCGGGATGCCAGGCTTGCGGGCCATGCTGTCCGCCTCAACGTACTCCTCTCGCTCCGCCGAGAGGTTTGGTTGGGCCCGCTCTCTCGCCGGGAGACGGGCAGGAGTGAGGAAGCATTCATCCCCTCGCGCTTTGGGAGAGAGGCACGGGCGAGGCACCAGTCATCCGCTCTCCCTTTGGGAGAGGGGCAGGGGTGAGGGCGCTAACTCCTAATTTCCGCCTTCCCCTGTCTCCACAGGGAAGGAGTTACGAATCGCGGCGCGGGCGGTCCAGGCCGGCTTCTTCCCGCCCGTAGGCGTATAAGCCGATTTGCCGGAGGCGGATCGAAGTGTCCGCCATGAACTTGTGGTCGAACTCGTTTTGAGTCTGTTGATATCCATCAACAAAACACCTAAGTTTTAAGGTGATCCCGGCTTCCCTCCAATCAAGCCCGAATTGTCAATACTAGGCGCGTCCCCGTTTCGACGCCCTTCCTTTCTCTTTGCGTCGTCCACCCGTTTCTTTGCTTCAAGAACGTAGTAATCGATTTCGTATAGCGGAGTTGGTTCAATCTCCTCTGACGCCTTAATCTTCTTCTGCAATCGCTCCATGCGCCTCAAATGCTCCTGGTACGGCAGAATCGCCCGCTTGTTGTCGGAGCTTGCCAGCGATTCCCAGTACGCCCAGCGGAGTGACCACCTGCGCAGGTCTCCAATCCCCGAAAGCCCAGCAGCGTAACTAGCCTCATTAGACTCGAAGACCCGCTTTGCTGACTTTGCGAGTTCTTGCTCCGTGACCGCCCGCGATTGAACCGACCCCTGTTTCTTATTTGCTTGCGGATTTGGTACCGCTTCAGCAGGACGCTTCTCTTCACAAGTGCATGCGTCGGCTGCAATGACGGTGATCGCAAGTGCAAACGCTAGGTTCGTGGTTCTCACATTAAGCTCCTTAGGGAAGACAAGTTTCTATGTTACCCGTCGAACGGAAAGAAAAAGGGGTCAGAGAAAGCGCCGGTCAAAACCGGCATGGAGTAGCGGATGAAAGAGCCGCATGGAAAAGGAATAGCGAACCGTTCCAACCCTGAGTCATGCGCCGGTCGTGGCAACACGGCGGGTGAAGCGTTGACAAGGGCACACGCAGGCCAGCCATTGAGCTCCGAAATCATTTCTTCGGCGTGCCGACCCTGTTCTGACAGTGGGAAGGCAACACCATGAGCGACGCCCATCGCAAGCCGTTCATGGACGCCGCGGAGTCTGAGACCCTGAGCATGCGTGGAAACTCTATGCACGGGAACCGGGAGACCCTGGAAGCTCCCACGCCGCAAGGCGTGGGACGGTCTGAAAAGGCGTTATGCCGTACCTCGGACATGCACGTTTCCAGGGAGTCGGACGGTCCCATAGTACCACAGAAGCGGGCGAACAAAGCCGGCCCAAAGGCGGCGGCGGAGTCCGTGAAGGGAAGGGGATCGACCAAGGGAAACGCCGAGCGAACCTTACTCGCGCCGGACACAGAACCGGGAAAGCGAGGCATCGGATTGCGAGGCGTACGAGAAGCTGCAAAGCGGGACAAGAAGATGCGGTTTACCGCCCTGCTGCACCACCTCACGCCAGACATGCTACAGGACAGCTACTTCGAGCTTAAACGAATGGCTGCCCCCGGCGTGGACGGAATGACGTGGCACGCTTACGGGCACGACCTGGAGGAGCGTATCGACGACCTCCACAGTCGGGTACATCGCGGTGCCTACCGGGCGAAACCCTCGAAGCGAGCATGGATACCCAAAGCCGATGGACGCCAACGTCCCTTGGGCATCGCCGCGCTGGAAGACAAGATTGTCCAACAGGCGGTGAAGACCGTGCTCGAACAAATCTACGAGGAGGACTTCCTGGGCTTTAGCTACGGCTTTCGGCCCGAGGCGAGGCTGTCACGATGCGTTGGACGCATTGCACGTGGGCATCGAACACCACAAGGTAAACTGGGTGCTGGACGCGGACATTCGCGGGTTCTTTGACAACATCGACCACGAATGGATGCTGAGGTTTCTTGAGCACCGGATTGCCGATCGACGGATACTACGCCTGATCCGCAAGTGGCTGAGGGCGGGAGTCTCCGAAGACGGCCAATGGTCGCGGACGACGGTAGGCACGCCGCAGGGTTCGGTGATTTCACCGCTCCTGGCGAACGTATTCCTGCATTACGTCTTGGACCTGTGGGCGAACCAATGGCGAGAACGTCATGCACGCGGATCGGTGATTATCGTCCGCTATGCCGACGATTTCGTCATGGGATTCCAATCGCAAGTGGATGCCGAACGATTTCTACGCGAGTTGCAAGCTCGCATGGAAAAGTTCGGGCTACAGCTACACCCGGAGAAAACCCGGCTCATCGAGTTCGGACGCTACGCGGCCGAACGCCGTGAGAAGCGGGGCGACGGGAAGCCGCAGTCGTTCAACTTCCTGGGGTTCACGCACTGCTGCGGGAAAACGAGGAAGGGGACCTTCACGGTCAAACGCAAAACGATTGCCAAGCGGCTGCGGGCCAAACTGCTGGAAATCAAACAGCAGTTGAGGTTCCGCATGCACAGCAAGGTGAGCGAGGTGGGCAGTTGGTTACGATCGGTCGTTCGTGGGTGGCTCAACTACCACGCGGTGCCGGGCAACATCAACTGCCTCGACGAATTCTGCACCCAGGTCGAACGTCTATGGCTGCGTGTACTTCGAAGACGCAGCCAGAAAGGACGTTCCTGGTCCTGGTCGCGGTTTCAGCGTTTGGCGCGGCGATGGATGCCCAAAGCCCAAATCCTCCATCCCTATCCCGCCGCGCGCTTTGCCGTGAAGCACCCAAGGTAAGAGCCGTATGAGGTAGTCCTTCACGTACGGATCTGTGCGGGGGGCGCCGGGCAACCGGCGTCCCTACCGCGACACTGTTTTCTGACCTTGTCGTTGTCCCTTCTCGGCCGTCCCCGCGGCCGAATCGTCAAATCGAGCTTCAGTTTCCGCGCCAGGTGGTCCACCCAGCCGGCCGCGCCATAGGGCAAGCCCGTTTCGCTGCTGCGGCGGATGGCGACGAGTTCCGCTTCCTCCGGCTCCGCGTGGACGTAAGCCGACCAGCGCCGTTGCCGCACTGCCGCGTAGCCAGCCAACGCCTCATAGCCGGCAACGGTGTCCAGAAGCGGGTCTTTCCGTCCCTGGCCGTGACAGGCAAAGCTGCTCCAGGGGTACTCGCCGGCGTGCTCCACGATCCCCGCACGCAACGGGTTCGCCTCGATGTACCGCAGCACGGTCAAGAGGTGGTCGTCGTCCTGAATCACCGGACTCTTGAATCGTCCCTGCCAGACATGGCCGCCGCTGCGGTGGAAAAGGTGGAAGCGCTGCGTGTGCGACACCAGCAGGCTTTGCACGATCCGGCTGATCGACACTTCCCGCGGGCGAACCAGCAAGTGGATGTGGTTGCTCATCAGGCAATAGCCGTAAAGGTCGAACGGTTTTCGCTCCTTCAAATCGGCGATCGCCTTGAGAAAGGCCAGGTGGTCTCCCTCGCTGTCGAACACCGTCTGCCGGTTGTTGCCGCGGTTGATGACGTGGTACACCAGGCCGCCGGCGACGGGTCGTAAAGGTCTTGGCATGGCAGTATCCTAACATGTCGCTGCTCCCGGCGTCAATTGGAAAATAGTTCTGACCCCTTTTTAGTTCTTTTCAGTTTTTTTAGTTCTTTTTAGTTCGATAAACCACGAGCGTTTGCGAACCCATCCCTGTGGGTATGTACAAAGCGCGAAGCGCCCAATTGAGTCCGCTTTTGTCCACCCAGGTGGCAATGCGGCGCCGCGTCACGGCCATTTTCCGGAAGCAACTTGTCCTCATCCCTTTCTCGGCGGCCGAGGGAGAACACTGCGCTCCGTGCTCCCAGCTCCCTCCGATAGTATTGCCTGACAGAGCGGAATGGTTGGATCCGCGTCGCCCAAAAACCCGGTTGTGCTGGCCCGGCATCACTTACTTGCTTTATCCAGTTTGCCCAATTAAGATCGAAGGAGACCCCAAAAAGGGTCGGTGAGAACCGAGAGTTGGCTTTTCAGGAGATTGGTCCGATGTTGTCTCGTGGCTTTGCGTTGCGAAGGGTAGTCTGGATTTCGGCGGTGGCCACGGCGCTGGCCTGCGCCGACGACCGCTATGGCCCAGCTCGGCGGAGTGGCCGTCGATGCCGCGGGTGTCGTGCGGCTGAAATCGACGGCCGATGAAAGCGGCGCGCTCAGCAAGCAACAGCAAGCCGCCCTTCGCGCGGATCTGAATACCAAGGCGGCGAAGAAGAG
Source organism: uncultured Planctomycetia bacterium (assembly GCA_963780045.1). Classification (GTDB taxonomy): domain Bacteria; phylum Planctomycetota; class Planctomycetia; order Pirellulales; family Thermoguttaceae; genus JANXQG01. Next base: position 3,167,392 of record CAVZZZ010000001.1, read on the forward strand.
CCCGATTCGCTACATCTCGCTGAAACGCCTGGAACAAGCCATCCGCGAGCACAACGGTGCGCTCACCGACGAGATGCGCTACCTCGCCGGGCTGCTCCGCGTCCATTACGTCTTCTTCTACCCCGATAGCGGCGACGTCGTCATCGCCGGCCCCGCGGAAGGCTGGACCACCGACCCGGCCGAGCGGATCATCGGCATTTCCAGCGGACGGCCCGTCATCCGCTTGGAAGATCTTTGCGTAGCGCTGCGGGCCTTTCCGCCGGGCGGCAAAGTGACGCGCCTGATCGGTTGCTCGATCGACCCGACGAAGGAAGGACTGAAAGCCTACGAGCAGTTCGTCCGCAGCATCGGATCGAGCCTCGATCCGCGCGACACGCAGAAGGTGGAAATGGTCGCCGAAGGGATGCGGAACGCCAAAGGGTTGCAGACGATCCACGTCCACGGCGTCTCGCCCAAAACGCACTACGCCCTGGTCATGGTCGAGGCCGACTACCGCATGAAACTGATCGGCATCGGCATGGAGAAGACGCCGCCGCCGGTGAAACTCAAGAGCTTTGTCGATCGCGCCGGCGCCGCGCTGGGCACGCAGGGTCTGGCTCGCTGGTTCTTCACGCCGAACTACGAGTGCGTCCGCACGTCGTCCGACGGCGACGCGATGGAACTTGAGGGCGCGGGCGTCAAGGTAGTGAGCGAAGAGGAACTGGTCGGCGAAAGCGGCCAGCGGACCGCGACGCGGCACGGCAACGCGGCCAGCACCGCATTTGCCGCCGACTTTACCAAGGTCTATCCCAAGCTGGCCGATGTATCGCCGGTCTATGCGGAACTGCGCAACATGGTCGACCTGGCCGTCATGGCCGCCTATATCCAGCAGCATGATTTCTATAGCAAGGCCAACTGGAAGGCCGACGTGCTGGACGACGAAAACACGATCGCCACGGAGGTTTACAACGCGCCCAAGCAGGTGGCGACCGTTGTAAACGTCATCCACCGCGGCCCTGCGAGCCTGGCGATGCCCAATGGCGGCGTGGAGATCAATCCGCTGATGGCCTTGCGTCCGGAAAAGCTGTTGGCCGACAAGGAGAGCAAAGTTGCCTCCGCCCACGACAAGGCCAAAATCGAGCTACCCAAGGGCCGCTGGTGGTGGGACTGAATCAACTGGATCACCCTCCCTATTCCCTCTCCAGCGCTTGCTACGAGCTTGCAAGCGCGGAGAGGAATGGGGAAAGGGTTTAGCTGCCCAACACAACCCTGGCCACCCAGCGTCCGGCGTCGGGCGTCTGCGGCTTCTCGCGGCAATACTCCAGCAGCTTGCTGTCGCTGCAGCCCGCCTCCGCCAAAGCATCGGCAAGTTTCGGCAGCATTTCGATCGGGTCGCCCTCCAATAACTGCCGAGCCGCGGACTTGACCTTCTCGGTCCGCCACTTCTTCTCAAACTGGCTGTAGGAATGTTCGATCTCGTTGGAAACTTGCAGCTCAGGCTTCCACTGGTCGAGGATCGCCCCTTCGATCGGGCAGATGCTCAGGCAGGCCCCACAGTCGATGCAGGTTGAGGCGTCGATATAGACGAACTTCGTGCCCTTCTCGTTTGTTTTCCCGTCCACCCAATGGATGCATTCCACCGGACAGACGGCAATGCAGTCGCCGAGTCCTTCGCATACGTTGCTGACAATTGTGTAGGAAAGAGCCATTGGTGTACCTTAGGTGCCGAAATTGCGAGAGTCGGAATTCTTGCGGTGCGCGCTGCGGTTGTCAAGACCGCGAAAGGTCTTGGTACTCATCACGCTCCTTCGTGATGTAATCTTAGCTTCACGACCGAGCGTGAAAAGTACGCAGTCCCTCTCGGCAAGAGTGACCTACTTCACGGCCGCGGCGCCGGCGCTAGCGACCGCATGGTCGTTTTCCACGGTGCTGCCGGAAACGCCGATTGCGCCGATCACTTCGCCCACTACATTGACGATCGGCACGCCGCCCGGAAACGTGATCAGGCCGCCGTTAGAATGCTCGATGCCGAAAAGCGAACCGCCCGGCTGCGAGAGCTTGCCGATCTCGCCCGTAGGCATGTCAAAAAAACGGGCGGTGCGGGCCTTGCGAATCGAGATGTCGATCGAGCCGAGCCAAGCTCCTTCCATGCGAGCAAAGCTTTTCAGGTTTGCTCCGGCATCAACGACGGCGATGTTCATTTTCACGCCGAGCGCGTGGGACTTTGCCAGGGCCCCGTCGGTAATTGCCTTAGCCTGGGCAAGTGTCAATTCGGGCATGAGCGCTCCTTATGTCAAAAATCAACGAACTGTGATCGCAGCGATTATAGTCGGGGTCCAGGAAACTCGGAAGGGATGCGACCCGGCTTTTTTGCAAAAAATAGTGCAAAAATGCATTGCTTCGCCGGTTCCACTGGTTACAATTGAATCGGTTTGATCGCATGAAAAGTGACTCCAGCCTTGGCAGCGTTCCTGCTGTCGAAACGGCTGGTAAGCGATAAAGTAACTACCGCTGAAGAACCGGCGATTGGCTCATTGAGCTCGTTGTCGTAACCAAAGGGTGATCAGTTTTGTGTAGACTTGGATTTCTCAAAGCATCTCTGCTGATTTCGCTTTTTGCGGTGCTAGCAGGGATGTCTGCCCGGACGGCGCCTGCCGCTGACGTCACAAAGCCGACGTTCAATGCCGACATCCGGCCCATCCTGGCGGAGAATTGCTTCGCCTGCCACGGTCCCGATAGCGCCGCCCGAAAGGCTGACCTGCGCTTGGATCGCCGCGACGCAGCCGTGAAGATGGGTGTCATCGTTCCAGGTAAGCCGGACGAAAGCGAGTTGATTCAGCGGGTCACGTCCAACGACAAGGACGACCGCATGCCGCCCGCCTCCGGCCACAAGGAATTGTCCGCGGAACAAAAGCAAAAGCTCAAGGCTTGGATCGCGGCCGGCGCCGACTACGAGCCGCTGTGGTCGTTTCTCGCGCCGGTGCGGCCCGCATTGCCCGCAATCGAAAAAACCTCGAAAAACGCCGCCTGGGCTCGCAATCCGATCGACCGCTTCGTGCTGGCCGCGCTGGAACGGCAAGGGTTGCAGCCCGCGCCCGAGGCCGACCGCCGCACTCTGGCTCGTCGCGTGAGCCTCGATCTCACCGGCCTTCCGCCTTCGCCAGAGACAGTCGAGGCGTTCGTTAACGACCGTTCGCCGAATGCGTATGAGAAGCTGGTCGATCAGTCGTTGGCGTCTCCGCACTGGGGCGAACATCGGCGCGCTATTGGCTGGATGCCGCGCGCTACGGCGACACGAACGGCATCCACATCGACGCCTACCGCGAAATGTGGTCGTTTCGCGATTGGGTAATCGAGGCCTACAACCGCAACATGCCCTTCGACCAATTCACCGTGGAGCAACTGGCGGGCGACCTGCTGCCGAAGGCGACTGACGAAGAGCGGATCGCCACGGGCTTCAATCGCTGCAACATCACCACCGGCGAGGGCGGCGCGATCGACGAAGAATATCGCGTCCTTTACGCCCGCGACCGCACGGAAACCACGGCGCGGGTCTGGATGGGCCTGACGGCCGGCTGCGCGGTATGCCACGACCACAAGTTCGATCCGCTGCCGCAAAAAGAGTTTTACGCCATGACGGCGTTTTTCAACAACACGCCGCAGCCCGCGCTGGACGGCAACAAGAAGGACACGCCGCCGGTGATTTTCGTGCCAGGCACGCCGGAAGACCGCAAGCTCTGGCAGTCGCTGGACGCCCGCATCGAGACGACCAAAAAGCAAATGAGCGCCCAAAGGTTGGCCGCGCGGCCCGAATTCCGGAAATGGCTTGCCGGGCCGGCGAAGCAGTCGCTTTCCGCCAAGGCGCCCGCGGACGGCCTGCGGCTGCTCGCTCGGCTAAGCGAGGGCAAGGGGCGGCAGGTGGCGATTACTGTGGACTCCAAGCCGCGGACGCTGGCGCTTGCTTCCGACCCAATGTGGACGAAAGGCGAAATCGCCGACAAGGCATTCGCTGCCGCGCCCGCGACGACTCTGGAAATCGCCGACGCCGGCGACGTGGACGGCCAGCAGGCGTTTTCCTACGGCGCATGGGTCAAGCTGCCGGGCAAAGTGGCCGCCGGCGCCGTGGTTGCCCGCATGGACGACGGCAACAACTACCGCGGCTGGGACCTCTGGATTCAGAACGACCGTCCTGGCGCGCACCTGATTAGCCATTGGCCCGACAACGCCATTAAAATTGTTTCAAAGGCCTCGCTGCAGCCGGGCAAATGGCACCACGTGATGGTCACTTACGACGGCTCGCGGCGGGCGGCCGGCGCGAAGATCTACGTCGACGGCAAGCCGCAGTCCGTGATCGTCGAAGCCGACGCTCTCAAGGACACGATGCGGACCCGCGTTCCGCTGAAGATCGCCCAGCGCAACAAGGCCAGCCGCATCAACGGCGTCGCCTTGCAGGACCTGCGGATATACTCCCGCGCGCTGTCGGACCTTGAGATCGAGCAACTGGGCTCTTCCGCCCGCTTGGCGGCGATCCTGGACAAGCCGGCCGACAAGCGGACCAAGAGGGAAGCCACCGACCTTTTCAACTACTGGCTCGGCCGCGACGAAAAAAGCGACAAAGCCAAGAGCTATCGGGAGTTAGCCGTGCAATTGGCAGCCGTGGAGCGCGAGCAAGCCGTGGTCCGCGAACGCGGCACGATCGCCCACGTCATGCAGGAGAATCCGGGGCCGGCCAAGGCGTTCGTCCTCTATCGCGGCGAATACGACAAGCGTCGCGAGGAAGTCTCGGCGGCGACGCCCACCTTCCTGCCGCCGATGCCGGCCGACTATCCGCACAACCGTCTCGGCTTCGCCCGCTGGCTGCTGCGGCCGGAGAACCCGCTCACCGCGGGTGGCCATGAACCGTTACTGGCAAGAAGTCTTTGGCGTAGGACTTGTGAGGACTTCGGAGGATTTCGGCGTCAACGGCGAGGTCCCCGCCAACCAGGCGCTTTTGGATTGGCTGGCCGTCGATTTCCGTGAATCGGGCTGGGACATCAAGCGGATGTTCCGCATGATCGTCCTCTCCGCCACCTATCGGCAATCGGCCGCGGCGACGCCCGAGAAGATCGAGCGCGATCCGCAAGACCGGCTTCTCTCCCGCGGGCCCCGGTTCCGCATGGACGCCGAAATGGTCCGCGATTACGCCCTGGCCGCCAGCGGGCTGCTCACCGACAAGATCGGCGGACCGAGCGTGCGGCCCTACCAGCCCGAGGGCATTTGGGAAGCGGTCGCCATGCCCGACAGCAACACCAGGTTCTACAAGACGGACAGCGGCGCGAAGCTCTATCGCCGCAGCATGTACACGTTCTGGAAGCGCGCCGCTCCGCCCGCCTCGATGGACATCTTCAACGCGCCCACGCGGGAAGTGTGTACCGTCCGTCGCGAGCGGACTAACACGCCGCTGCAAGCCTTGGTGACGCTCAACGATCCGCAGTTCGTCGAGGCCGCGCGGCATCTGGCCGAAACGGCGCTCAAAGAAGGCGGTCCGCGGAGCACCGGCCGGCTCGACTTCGCCGCCGAGCGCCTCTTGGACCGTTCCTTGCGTCCGCAGGAGGAAGACGTTCTTTTGGCCAGCCTCGACCGCCTGCTGGCCTACTACAAAGCCCATCCCGAAGGCGCCAAGGAACTCTTGAAATTCGGCCAGGCGCCCGTCGATCCAAAGCTCGATCCCGCCACGCTCGCGGCCTGGACGATGCTCACGAACGAATTGATGAATCTGGACGAAGTGTTGAACAAGTGACCGCGTGGTCTTCTCACTGCCGTTGTCCGATGCAGTAAATGTTCTTCATGCCCTCCAGAAACAACCGCCCGCGGGCAACGGCCGCCGATGGATGGTTGGCGTCGCCAAGGTCGTTGACGGCCAGGACGTGGAACTCCGGTCCGGACTGGATAACGTAGCTTTTCCCCGCGCTGGCGAAATAGAGACGGCCGTTGCCGTCGGCCACGGGGCTGGCCCAAGTGGAGGAAATCCCGTTCAGCCGCTCGGAATAAACCTGCTTGCCGGTGGTCGCGTCCCAGCATTTCAAGACGCCCGGCTTGTGCAAGCGATAGACCCGCGCGCCGACGATGATCGGCGAGCTGATCGCCTCGGGTATTACCGGCCCGGTCCAGCGGACGCGTGTCGCCGAGATGTCGCCGCTGCCGCCCGGTTCGACGGCCACGCCCTTGCCTCCGCGCCCGCTGTCGAAGTAAACGATGCCCGATCCGAAAGCCGGCGAAGCGGCATCGCCGGCGCCCCGGCACCACCACAGCAGCTTGCCGGTGGCCGGATCGAGGCTCCGCAAGGCATTGCCTTTTTCACTCATCCCCGAAGCCAGCACGAGCATCTGCGGCCGGCCTTCCACCTCGATGATGACGGGCGTGCTGTGGCCGAATTCCATGCCTGCAAGCTTCTGCCGCCATTTAGTCGAGCCGTCGGCCTTGGCGAAGGCGATCACCTGGGAATCGCTCGCCTTGGCCATCGCGCAAAACTGCAGCACCGTGTCCCGATAGAGGACAGGGCTGCTGCCGACCGTGACGTCGAAGGTGTGCGGCGCGATCTCTTTCCGCCACGCGATCCTGCCTTGGAAATCGAGGGCCGCGATGACCGACGAACCGAAAACGCAGTAGACGAGCTTGGCGTCGGTGACGGGGGTCGGACCGGCGTAGCCGCCGCCGGCGCCGCTGCGAAAGTCGTCCCGGAGCCAAGGACCCGGCGGCACTTGCGTGTCCCACAGCAGCTTGCCGTCGGCCGCGCGGTAGCAGGCGACGTGGTGCTCCGGCATCACGCTTTCATCCGCCGCGCCGCCGCCCGGCGGTTTCCCAGGCCATTTCACCGTGCAGACAAAAACCGCATCGCCCCAAACAATCGGGCTGGCGTGGCCCGCACCGACCAATGGGCTCGTCCACAGGACATTTTCACGCGCCGGCCCGCCCCAGCGGACCGGCAGGTCCTTCTCGTCGCTGTACCCCAGCCCGGTCGGGCCGCGGAACTGCGGCCAGTTCTCGCCACCACTTGCGGGAGGCAGATTGGCAAGCAGGCAAAGAATAAGGACGATTGGCGCAAAGGGCCCTACTTCCCGCCGCCGCCGATACGCTTGGGGATCGTAAATGAATAGAGACAGACCACTGCACCGCTGGAAAGCAGGCACCAGGGGATCCACGGTTCCGGCACCGCCTCTTTCGGCTTCGCGCCCGATTGGCCGAAGGATAGCGCGGACTGTGCCGGCTCGCCGCCGCCCCGCCATACCACTCGGTCAACCGCCAGGCATTGGGCCCCGGCGATCATCATATAAATGCCAATTCCTAAGAACAATGCCCGCCACATGGCTTGCTTCTCCAGCGCCTTGCGCCGCACAAAAGACGGCAGCGCATCTGATTCCATCGTCGGCCGCGAGCGCGGCTGGAGTGGAGAATTGCCCCGCTCGGCCGGTTTGTGGGAAAGATGCCTCACCGGACGCGGCATTTTCGGCCTGGCGCGGCAATTCGGGTCGATTGCCAAATTCGCCGTTTGTCGTCCGTAACAGCGGCAAGGGACTTTGCCGCCGCCGCGCTGCAAAACGGGGCAAATTGCGCGGTTGGTAGTCAATTTGTCGGTTCGGCCGAACCGATCCAAATCTTGTGCTCGCGGCGGTCTCCGAAGCGGTTGTTTGGCACGCGATTTTCACGTATAATCAAGTGCCGGCTTGGACCGGTACGCTCGATTATGAACACCGTATTGGAAAAACCGAAACTGCTGCTTGTCGGCGACTCTTGCGAGGGCGCGGAAGAGGTGCTCTCGGCCGCGTCGGACTCGCACGACATCGTCGTGGCGCAGAACCCGATGCGGGCGCTTGCCATGCTCGCCCGCGGCGGCTTCGACGGCGTGTTCGTCACCGCCAAATACTTCCAGGAGGCCTTCGATCTCGGCAAGCTCCTGCAAAACGAACAGATTCTCGAAGGCATGCCCGACGGCGTCGCCCTGCTGGAAAGCGACAACACGATCATCTGGGGCAACGCCCGCATGAAGCAGTGGAGCGGCCGCGACGCAGTCGCCGGGCTGAACTTTTACGCGGCGCTTGGCAGCCCGGAAATCCTCGGTCCCGATTTCTGCCCGTTCCACACGGCGCTCGCCACGGGGCAGGGAACCAGTTCCACGCTCCGCAGCAGCGAGAACCGCTATTACCAGGTCCAGGCCGCGCCCGTCAAGGAACCGGAAGGCCAAGCTCGGCACCTGATCATCACCGTGCGCGACGTGACCCACGAGGTCCAACAGCAGCAAAAGCTGGCCGCCATCCATCAGGCGGGCATGGAACTGGCAGACCTCACGCCGGAAGAGGTCTTTCAAATGCCGATCCGCGAGAGGATCGAGCTGCTCAAATCGAACATCATCCACTTTACTAAAGATCTGCTCCATTTCGAAGTGGCCGAAATCCGCCTTCTGGACCGCAAGACAAACCGCCTGGAGCCGCTGTTGGCCGAGGGACTCGATCCGGCCGCAGCTAGGCGCGACCTCTTCGCGCTGCCGCAAGGCAACGGCGTGACGGGCTTCGTGGCTGCCACCGGCAAGAGCTATCTGTGCGAAGACACCAGCGAGGACCCGCTGTTCCTGGAAGGTGTTCGCGGGGCCAAGAGTTCGCTGACCGTGCCGCTGCTGCTGCACGACGAGGTCATCGGCACCTTCAACGTCGAAAGCATGGAACCGCGGGCTTTTAGCGAGAGCGACCTGCAGTTCTTGGAAATCTTCAGCCGCGACGTGGCCGCCGCGCTCAACACGCTGGAGTTGCTCGTCGCGGAAAAGGCCAGCACGGCCGCCGAGAGCGTCGAGGCGATCCACAGCGCGGTCGCCCTGCCGATCGACGAAATCCTCAACGAGGCGGTCAACGTGATGGAGCGATATATCGGCCATGAGCCGGAAGTAGTGGAAAGGCTGCAGCGGATTTTACGCAACGCCCGCGACATCAAGCAGGTGATCCAAAAGGTCGGCCAGACGATGACGCCGGCGAAGGCGCATCCCGTGGCGGCGCCGGTCGATGACCGGCCGTTGCTCCACGACCGGCGCGTGCTTTTCGTCGACGCCGACGGCAGCGTCCGCGGCGCGGCCCATGCCTTGTTGGACCGCTACCGCTGCGAAGTGGAAACGGCCCACGACGGCGGCGAGGCGCTCTGCATGGTGCGCCGCGCACCGACGCCTTACGACGTGATCGTTGCCGACATCCGCCTGCCCGACATGAACGGCTACGAGTTGATGGTTAAAATGGAGGAAGTCGTCAAGCCGCTGCCTTTGGTGCTGATGACGGAATTCGGCTATGACCCGAAGCACTCGATCGTCAACGCGCGGAAGGCCGGCCTGCCCGCATGGGCGATCCTCTTCAAGCCCTTCCGCCTGGACCAACTCCTGGGGGCCGTGGAGCACTACATCCAAGAGCCCAAGGCGTCGGGGGACGGGGCGCCCGGGGCACCCGTGCGCAGCGAAGGGTCCGGGTCGCAGGTCGGCACCGAGTCGGTTACGTGACCGCACTATTTCTCCTACTTGTCGCCGCCGCGGGCCACGCGGCAATCTGGGCAGGCGCAGTCAACCGCACCCACGCCTCCGGTTGGCCGCACGCGCTTGTGAAGCGTCTGGACAAGCTCGAATTCCTCCTGCTGTTTGTGCCGCCGCCGCTTGTGGCAATGTGGCTGCTCTGGATTTCGCCCGAAGCGCTCATGCCGTGGCACGTGTTGGCCTTGCGAGGATCGGGCTGGCCGGCCATGCTCGCGTTCTCGCTTTACTTGGTTGTCTGTTGGGTCGTGGCGGCCATTATCGTGGCGGCGCATGTCGTGCGAATCGTGCGCTATGACGTTTCCACCGTGCTCCGCTTCGATCGCCGCCGCACTCTCGGCACGCGCGAGGTGCGGCGCTCGCCCGACTGTCCGCATCATTCCCTGGTCCACTTGCCGGGCAATCAGGCCTTGGCCTTGGACCTGACCGAGCGCGGGCTGGACGTGCCGCGCCTGCCGCCGGAGCTGGACGGGCTTTCCATCGTCCACCTCACCGACCTCCACTACACGGGCCACATCGCCCGGCCCTTCTTCGAGGAAATGGCGCGGATGAGCAACGACCTCGATCCCGACATCGTCGCTGTAACGGGCGACCTGATCGACAAGGACTCCTGCATGGACTGGCTGCCGGACACGCTGGGCCGGCTGCGAGCCCGCCACGGCATCTACTTCATTTTCGGCAACCACGACCTTCGCGTCGACTGGCGGCGAATGCTGCGCGTGCTGGACGAGTGCGGCCTAGTGTACCTTGGCGGCCGCTGGCTTACGCTTGAAATCCGCGGTCAACGGCTGTTGTTGGCCGGCAACGAGCTGCCCTGGTTCAAGCCGGCCGCCGACATCGCGAGCTTCCCGCCGCGTAGCGAAGTCCCATTGCGCGTCATTCTGGCCCATTCGCCCGACCAGCTCCAATGGGGCCGCCGGGCGGACGCCGACCTGATGCTGGCCGGGCACACCCACGGCGGCCAGATCCGGCTGCCGTTCATCGGCCCGGTGCTTTCGCCGAGCCTCAAGGGCGTGCAATATGCCTCCGGCCTCTTCTACGAGCCGCCGACGATCCTCAGCGTGAGCCGCGGCGTGTCCGGCGAGGTCCCGCTACGACTGAACTGCCCGCCGGAGATCATCCATCTCACTTTGCACGCTGCCAGTCGGTCGCTTTTGCCCGAAACTGCGGGTACACCGGCCAGCAATACAGCTAACGGTTGACCGAGCCGCGGAGTTGTCGCGGCCGCCTCGCTTTGGTATATTCCAGATGATCATGACCTCCGAGACATTCAAGCAAAGCACCAGCACGCAACCGCAATGGTCGACCCTCTGCGTGCATGGCGGCGAAGACGGCGCGGCCAAGGCCCGCGGCGCCGTGACGGAACCGATTTTCTGCTCCTCGACCTACGCCTTTGCCGACACGCAGTCCCTGATCGACTTCATTGAAAAGAAGCTGCCCCGCGAAGAATACGCCCGGTACGGCAATCCCACAGAAAAGACCGTCGAGCGGAAGCTGGCCGCGCTGGAAGGGGCCGAGGATTGCGTGCTCTACTCGACCGGCATGGCCGCCGCCGCCGGGTTATTTCTGGCCCGGCTGAATGGCGGTGACGAATTGATCGTCTTCGACGAGCTATACCAGCGCACCCGCGAGCTCTGCGAGGACGAGCTGAGCCGCTTCGGCATCGTCACCCGCATTGTGCCGACGGGCGATTTCGCAAGCATGGAAGCGGCCATTACGCCGGCCACGCGGCTGCTGTTTTGCGAGTCGCCGACCAACCCGCAATTGAGCGTCGTCGATTTGCCGCGGTTCGCCGCCCTGGGACGGAAGCACGGCATTGAAACGGCCGTCGACTCCACGATGGCTTCGCCGTACAACGTCCGGCCGCTTCAGTTTGGCATCGACTACGTTCTCCACTCGTGTACCAAGTATCTTTCCGGGCACAACGACGTGCTGGCCGGCTCCGTCGCCGGGACGAAAGCGAAGCTGGATCCCTTGCGGAAGCTCCGCGGCTATTTGGGCGCGACCAACTCCCCGCACGCCGAGTACCTGCTCCTCCGCGGGCTAAAAACCTTTGAGCTACGCATGGAGCGGCACAATGCCAACGGACAAGCGGTGGCCGAATTCCTCGCGGCCCATCCGCGGATCGAGCGGGTCTATTATCCGGGACTTCCCGGCCATCCGAACTACGAAACCGCGCGGCGGACGATGCGGGGATGCGCGGGCGTCGTTACCTTTACTGTGAAGGGCGCGGATTGGAAGCAAACGGCGCAAGTCGTCGAACGCGCTTCGATTGCCGAAGATCGCCGCAAGCCTCGGCGGCGCGGAATCGCTCGTCGAGCAGCCGTTGATTTTGAGCTACTACGAGTACACGCCGCAAAAGCGGGCAGAATGGGGAATTCCCGACAACATGATCCGGCTTTCGTGCGGAATCGAGGACGCCGGCGACATCATCGGCAACCTGCGGCAGGCGCTGGAAAGGTGAAGGACGAGAATTGCAAAATGAGAATTGAGAATCTGAAATCTGAGATTTGAGATTTGAGATTTGCAATTTGCAATCCCATCCGCAGCGGCATGAGCATCCTGAACCGTCTCTACCGTACGTCCTTGGCTCTGTTGACCGACCTTTACCAGCTCACGATGGCCTACGGCTACTGGAAGGAAGGCCCCGCCGACCGCGAGGCCGTCTTCCATTTGACATTCCGCCGCAACCCGTTTGCCGGCGGGTACACGATTGCCGCCGGACTGGAAACGGCTGTTGAGTATCTTGAACAATTGCGCTTCACCGAGGACGACACGTCGTACCTCGCCACGCTGACGGGCAACGACGGCGGCCGGCTGTTCGACGAGGGCTTTCTGCGATTCCTGCGGGACATGACGCCTCGGTGCGATATCGACGCCGTGCCCGAGGGAACCGTCGTCTTTCCGCAAGAGCCGCTGGTGCGCGTCCGCGGGCCGCTCTTGCAGGCCCAGTTGCTAGAAACGGCCCTGCTGAACATCGTCAACTTCCAGTCGCTCATCGCCACCAAGGCCGCACGGCTGGTGCAGGCGGCGAGTGGAGATCCAGTGCTGGAGTTCGGCCTGCGGCGGGCGCAAGGCATCGACGGCGCGGTCTCCGCCAGCCGCGCGGCCTACATCGGCGGCTGCGCGGCGACGTCCAACGTCCTCGCCGGGCAGCTTCTCGGCATTCCTGTTGGAGGCACGCACGCCCACAGTTGGATCATGTGCCATGACGACGAGTTGTCCGCTTTCCGCGAGTACGCCCGCGTGATGCCCAACAACTGCGTTTTTCTGGTCGACACCTACGACACGCTGCAAGGCGTGCGACATGCCGTGACGGTGGGGAAGGAACTGCGCCGCAACGGCCACGAGATGATCGGCGTGCGGTTGGATTCGGGCGATCTGGCTTCGCTGAGCATCGCGGCCCGGCGGATCCTCGACGAAGGAGGCTTTCCCCATGCGGCGATCGTCGCCAGCAACGACCTCGACGAGCGAATCGTGGAGACGCTCAAGCAGCAGGGGGCCAAGATCAACGTCTGGGGTGTCGGCACGCGGTTGGTCACCGGCTGCGACGACCCCGCGCTGGGCGGAGTCTACAAGCTTTCGGCAATCCGGCGCCCAGGTGAAGCGTGGCAGTACAAGGTGAAGCTTTCGGAGCAGACGGCAAAGGTCTCCACGCCCGGCGTGCTGCAAGTCCGTCGCTGGTATTCCGGCGGTCATCCGCGGGCCGACGCGATTTATGACGAATCCTTTCCCTGCGAAGAACCGGTTACCATCGTCGATTCGTTGGACGCGACGCGGCGGCGGACGGTGCCCGAGGGTTCGGCGGCAGAGGACTTGCTGGTGCCCGTTTTTCGCTGCGGGCGGAAGATATACGAGTCACTCGATCTGAAGTCCATCCGCCATCGGGCCGAGGAGCAACTGGCAAGTTTTCCCGGCGGCGTGAAGCGCTTCGCCAACCCGCACGAGTACTTCGTTGGCCTGGAAAGCGGGCTTCACGAGCGCAAGACACAGTTGATCTTGCAAGAGCGGGGAGATATCGCCTGATCGCCTGCCCCTCGCCTCAAAGGCGACCTGAATTCCCGGACCTTCGACTCACCAGGCGTTGCTCGGGGGCGTGATACCGTCGCCTGCCGCCATTAGCGACTCCCAAACCCCGAAATCGGCCGGGTTCTCTACGTTGAATGGATTAAAGTGCCAATTGATGCTGCAGTTGATTTCATTGCTTATGAAATGGACGCTGCCATCGCACATGCAGATGTTTACGCCGTCAGGATGTGTGCTGCGCGATGTCGCCTGGATGCTCATGCCGGCCTGGTCGCAGCCCATGTCCATTTGCGCCAGCGTATTGGCGTCGATCGTCTGCTGGATCTCCGCGCAGTCGACCAGGTCGTCGGCCGTCGGGGATAAATTGTTCGGGCCGTGATCGTCCGAACAACCGTGTCCAAAAACGATGCTGGAGCCAACGGCGCCCAGTGCCCAGGTGCCTCGAGCATCGACTGGCGCCACCCCCGCGCGGACCTCGACCAACATGCAGGTTTGGGCCGCGCCGTCGGTGATCTGCCGCATCGCGCTGGCCTCGTTGACTCCCATCGCGCCGCGGAGCCAAGCAGTCGCCCAGCCTGGCGAGTTCGGGCCCACGAAGCTCGGAGGAGTATCAGTGCCTCCTTCCGGCGCATAGTAAAGGTACTCGATGGAACCGTTGGCGGCGTAATTGCCGCGCGCCCAGTTCTCACCTATGGCTTTCCGCTGGACCGGCATGTAGGCTTTGGAGTTGTAGAAGGAATCGCTAGGGCAGAGCATCGTCGGAAGAATCGTCGCCCGGACGGGAGCGTTCGACGCGTCGGACATCGGCGCATTCAGATTCACCATCTTGTAAAGGCTGTTGTACTCCGTGAACGGCAAGATTTTCACCACCCAGTTCACCCCTGGACTGGTCGTGAGCCACGGTTCCTGACCGGCCGCAACCATGACACCAGGCGGGAAACTGCCGTAGCTTTCCTGGTAGTTGATCGCCGCCAAGCCCACCTGCTTGATGTTGTTCATGCACTGTGCCCGCCGCCCAGACTCGCGGGCGGCGTTGATCGCCGGCAGCAGAAGCGCGATCAAGATGCCGATGATCGCTATCACCACCAGCAGTTCGACCAAAGTGAATGCAGGTTTGTTAAATCGGCGCATCTGCGCCTGCTGCAGACTTTCATTCCAAGTTCCTCATCGGCTTTGGCAATGAGCCGCGGGCGATATTGCCCCCCGTCGCCCGCCTCCCACATTATACACGGGATGAAACGGTTCAACAGGGGGAATTCCATTCTCGCAGCTAATTTTTTACGCTGTTACGTTACGAGCAACCATATTTGGACAAAAGTGGCTCGGCAATTCACGAGGGCAGCGGCTCGATTGTGACGCCTAGCGGGTAGTCAATCTTTCTCCCGGCATAGAAACAGGGGCCTGCCCCGCGAATCTGGTCGCGCTTCAATTCGGCTAACTCGCGGGTGCCCGACCAGACGATCCCGCGGCCCTGCTCGTGGACCTGCAACGTGAGTTGGTAGCTTTTCTCGTGCGGGTAGCCAAACACCTTTATGAGCGTCTCGACGACGAATTCAAATGAGTGCTCGTCGTCATTGAACAACACGACGCCATATGGCGGCTGCCGCTTCGGCCTTGAAGAAGCCGGCTCGCACTTTTCCTCCCGTTGGACTTCGGGCGGAGATTGGATGGTGGACGCGGTTTGATTGCTCACTGCGTATTATCGCTTTCCGCCACCAGAGGATTAACAATTCTATCCTTGGCCGCGGCTGGCCTGGACAGATTGCCCATTGCCCAGACCAGCGCGACGGCCGCCAGAAAGCGCGTGGAATTGGAAGTTTTATCGCCAACCCTTTAGTGTTACCACCGCGTCCGCAAGTGGTCATGCCAAACCGATTTGCCAAGTCCCGGCGGCGGCAGCCCCGGCGGATCCTTGGCTTTCATTATATACCGAAATTGTCCTGTCAGGCCAGTGCGTGGCGCTGCGATTTACACGTGTCGGGCCCGTGCGCCTTGAGACGGGCGATCTCCATTTCTTCGGTCAAACAGTGGGCTCGCTGAATCCTTCTCAGCTTTCCCAAGCTGCAAGGCCGGCAAACTTCCGTTAATCCTCAAGATTTGTGCAGGCGGAACCGATACTCAGGGTAAGCCGGTTGGTCGAGTGCCAGCCGCCCATGGAGGACTCGCGCTTATGGTCGCCAAAGTAGCCCGGATGTTTACCGCCAACACTGCGGAGCCTGCGGGCAATAAACCGCCTGCCGGCGATGCCGCGCCGAAGGTTCCGCTGTCGCGAAACGCCGGCATCCCGGACGATATCGGTCAGATTATCGCACAGGTGCCGGATGTCGACGCCAAGACACCGCGGGCAACTATCGCATTTCCGTTGGACGGCCGGATCATCGGCCAAGCGCTTTCTATGAAAATGGTGTTCGGCCTGGGAATCGGTTTGGTGATTGGCGCGCTCTTGCCGTTTGTGTTCGGTAAGGGAAGCTCATCGAAGCCGGTCAAGGAACTCCCCACTTGGAACGCGCGTACGGCCGACCTGGCGTCGGGCACGGAGCAGACGCTGGCTCCGAAGTGGCAGCCCGGGCCGCCCGTTGCGGCGCAGGCCGCAACTGTGGGAATCGCTCCGCCGCTGCCGCCCGCGGACGGCTATCGTCCCGCGGCGATGGGTGCGCCAGCTTGGTCGCGTCCGCAGCCGCCCGCAAGTGGGTCCCTGGCCGTACCGCCTGCGACGCCGCGTCCGACAAGCAACCTCGGTCCAGACTATGCCGCCGGGAATGCGCCGCGCGGCGTCGTCGGGACATACGGCCCGATCCCGAACCGCCGGGAATGGCAGGCCGACCGCCGCAACGACGTGGCGACGCCCTATGGCAATCCGCCCGGCTACGGCTCTCGCGGCAACCCGGCAGACACACCGGCAGTCGGTTCCGCGTCCGGCTATGCGCCGCCGCCCGACGACCGTTACCGCAATCCTGCCGATCCCGGTCCCGCCCCGCAGAATAGCCCACAGAATGGCCAGCAGTACGGCATGCAATATGGTCAGCCGATCCCGCCCAACGGATACGGCGCCGGCCCCGATTACCGTTACCAACAAAACAATGATCCGGGCGTCGCCCGATTCGACGGAACCATCACCGCACCACCCGCGAGGACGAATCCATGAGCGCGCTTGACCGAGCTTTTATCAGGGCCTATCATCGCCCGACGTTGCGGACGGAACGGGGAATTGGGGACCTTTCCCAGTCGCCAGAACGTAGTGATAACTACATAGCACAAACGGGGACAGTGCCGCTTTCCTCCGCCACGGAAACGATAGCCGCGAGTGCTACCGTGCCGCTCTCTCGCGCGTTGTCCGATCTGGCCGTGTCGGCGGAACCGGTATCGGCATCGATCGGCGTCCTATTGGACGAAGCGATGCAGCCGGACCCGGCGCGCGCTGTGATGCCGCGCGACGAGAACAAAGCGCACCCGCCGCCGCAGCAGTCAGTGGTCCGCCGCTTCGATCCGCCTGCGGCGGTTGCTCGGACGGTTGCGATCGCCGCTCCCGTACAACTTCCAGCGAACCGCTTCGCAGGTACCCCGTTGGCCCAGAACGTCACGACTGGGTCGGCGGCGGCCGCAAACGAGTGGTCGCCGCTTTTGCAGGTGGACCGCGTGGTCTGGCCGGCTATCCACAACCGTTTTCAAGGTCCGGCAGGGACCGCCATCGCGCAGTTGGCCGATGCCCTTCAGTCAATCGGCGAGTCCAACCGCAAAATCATCGGCCTGGCGAGCTGCGGACGCGGTGAAGGCGTCACGACCTTGCTTTCCGCGGCTGCGCGAAACCTGCTGGAGCGCGGTCGGAAAGTTGCGCTGGTGGACGGCCATTGGGGCAATCCGCAGCTTGCTCGATGCCTGGGACTCTTGCCGCAAGTCGGCTGGGAAGAGTCGCTTTCGGGCGGCCTTCCTCTGGAAGAAATCGTGATCGAATCGCTCGCCGACGGACTCGCGGTCTTGCCGGTCCGCGAGCCGCCGGCGGGCGGAATTCCCAATATGGCCATTGCCGCCGGACTGGCAACCCTGGCCCGGAAATACGACCTGGTGCTCGTCGATCTCGGTGCGTTCGAAAATATCGCCGACGAAGGCCGGGACGTGATGGCGCGGATGGAAGCGGTGCTGTTGGTGCAAAACGTCCGCGTGACGCCGCCGCACCGCCTGGCCGACGTCCGCAAACGACTGACGGCAGGAAACTTGCCCTATGCGGGGACGATCCAAAACTTTGTCGCCGGATAATTTCGTTTTCGACTGCCAGCCAGACCTGGCGCAGGAGCTTTTCAGGATTTCCGGCGAAACCCGAACGTTGGATAGTAAAACATGTACGAATCCTATTGGCAGCTTGACCAGAAGCCATTCGAGAACGCGGCCGACTCGCGGTTCTTTTTCCCTGGCGAATCGCACCAGTCGGCCCTGCTGAAACTCCGCTACGCTGTGGAAAACCGCCGCGGCGGGGCGCTGCTTTCCGGGGCCGCGGGCACCGGCAAGACCTACCTCGTCTCCATGCTTCGCGAGTCTTTGGGAGAGAAGTATTCACCGTTTGTTCATCTGGTCTATCCGCAGATGACGCCCGCGGAACTGATGGCCTACCTGGCCGACGAATTGGACGGCGGCACGAACGAGGGCCAGACCGTGCCGGAAAGCATACGCCGCATCCAGGCCGCGCTTGCGCGAAACGCGGCGCAAGGCCGGCACGCCGTCGTCGTGATTGACGAGGCCCATTTGCTGGAAAGCAGCCCCATGCTGGAAACGCTGCGGATGCTCTTGAACTTCGGTCCCAACGGGCCGTCGGGCATGACGCTTTTGTTGGTCGGGCAACCAGGCATCCTGCCCTTGCTGGACCGCACGCCGCAACTCGAAGAGCGGCTGGGCGTGAAGTGCCTGCTTCGGCCTTTCACCGCCGGCGAGACTGGACAGTACGTGTCCCACCGTCTGCAGTTGGCCGGCGCGTCGCGGCCCATCGTGGAAGACGAGGCTGTGCCAACGCTCTATGAGTTGACCCGCGGAGTTCCACGGCAGATCAATCGGCTGGGCGATCTGGCGCTGCTGGTCGGCTATGCCGAAGAGCAATCTACCCTATCCGCGGCCCACTTTGAGGCCGTTTGCCGCGAACTTGTCGCGGTGGTGCCAGAGTAGGACGAGGCTCCCCCGATTGAGGCCGAAAAAGCCAGCGGAGCGGGGGGCATTCTTTTCGGCACGCCAACAAAATCGGATCTCTTGTGCCGGAAGGCATCTCTCCTGCGCGGCGAAAATTGACTGATTGCTGGTGCAAGCTAAGCTTTGTTGGCGATTAGTCCCCTAACCTGCCGCCACCCCTTTTGGGGTAGTGCGGCGAAGTTCGGCTGCACAGCCCGTTCCTGAGCAAGTCCATGAGTAGCGTAGCGACGCTCGATCCGCAGTCGGGCTTAATGATGCCTATCGCCTTGAGCACGCTGTGCGCAGTCGGAGATGCTGGATTTTGACCTGTACCTGCTCGGCGGGCAGGCGCGTCAGTTGGTGCTCTATCGCCAGCGAAGCTACCCGTTTACGCAGTGCGATCTGGAAATGCTCGTCGAGCGCGGCGTACGGACGCTTTATATCGCCTCGGGCGACGCGGCCCATTATCGCGACCACCTCTGCGAGAACATCCTCAAGAACGACAGCCTGCCGCCCGTGCAGCGTTACCAGGCGCTCCGCGAGGCCACCCGCGCGGTGCTTTCCGAAGCGCTTAGCAAAGGTCCTCCTGACGCGGCGGTCGAAGTCACCCTCGATCTCAGCAAGCAGATCGTGCAGACGGTCTGCGATTCGAAACTCATTCTCAATGAGCTTCTCCAGGCGATGTCGCACGATTACAGCCGCTTCACCAGCGCCATGAACGTCGCCACCTATTGCCTGCTGCTGGCGCAGAAATGGGGGATCTCCGACGAGCTGGAACTGCTGCGCATCGGACAGGGCGCCCTGCTGCACGACATCGGCATGCGCCACGTGCCGCGGCAGATTCTCGACAAGCCCGCGAAGCTCGCCGCCGCCGAACGTCGCACCGTGCAGCACCATGCGACCCAAGGGTTCCTGGAATTGTGCCATCGCGACGACCTGACGGCCGGCCAGTTGATGATGGTCTATTCGCACCACGAGCGCTGCGACGGCGGCGGTTATCCCTGCGGGCTGATGCGGGCGGAGATCCACGAGTACGCGCGGATCTGCGCCGTCGCCGACGTCTACGCGGCGATGCTCGGCAACCGCGCGCACCGCCGGGCGGCGCAAAGAGCAACGTCATCTCCTACCTCGACCGGCAGGCCGGCCGGGCCTTCGACGAAGAAATCACCCGCTGCTGGTTATCAACTGTAGAAACGGCCGATTAACAAAAGGCTTGAGGCTTCGGTCCTCAGGACTCTGGACTCGCGACGGCAACATGGTACCAGCGGAAGAAAAAGTCGACGAAGAACTGGACGGCCTCTTGGACCGCCTGGTGGCCTTGGCCGAAGACCCGATCCGGCGCGAAGGGCCGGACGAGGGCCCGGTCGCCGACCTTGGCGGCGTCCGCCTGCCTCAGCGGAGCGAAGAGCTTGAACTTCCGGCGGAATCGGCATCGCGCGGCCCGGAAAGCGAGCAGGCGGCCGCCGAAGGCTTCTTTCCCGTCGCGCCTCGCTCGCTGGCCCAGGCTCAAGTCAGCGAAATGGTGGTCGAGGGCATCGTTCTCCGCAGTCTGGCGCATGAGGGCTCCATGCGAGGCGTCGAAATCTCGCAGCGGATCGGCCTGCCTTTCGCCATTATCGAGAAGCTGCTTCAAGGGCTGAAGACCAGGCGCTTGCTGATGCATAAGAGCGGGGGCGGGCTGGCGGACTACATCTACGAGCTGACGGAAGCCGGCGCAGTGAAAGTCCGCCAGGACCCGTCGCCTTGCAAGTACTGCGGCGCGGCGCCCGTTTCGTTGGCCGACTACGAGGCCAGCGTGGCGGCCCAATCGCTTACCCGGCTCGAAGTGCGGCCGGAAGACCTCAAGCGCGCGTTCGGCCAAATGACGCTGAGCGACGAAATGTCCAAGCGCCTCGGACTGGCCATCGCGTCGGGCAAGGGGTTGTTTCTCTACGGGCGGCCGGGCAACGGCAAGACGTGCATCGCCGAGAGGATCACCGCCGTGTACGGCACGAGCATCTGGATTCCCAGGGCGATTTCCGTTGGCGGCGAGATCATCCGCCTCTTCGACCCCGGCTGCCACGAGGAGCTCCCTTTGCGGGAAGGCGATCAGATCATCAGCGACGAGAGGATCGACGGCCGCTGGGTCCGCATCCGCCGTCCCACCATCGTCGTCGGCGGCGAACTGACGATGGCGAGCCTGGAAATCACCACCGAAGGAGATTCGGGCGTTGCCGAAGGACCCGTGCAGTTGAAGAGCAACTGCGGGACGCTGGTGATCGACGACTTCGGCCGCCAGCAGATCGCGCCCGCCGAGTTGCTCAACCGCTGGATCGTGCCGCTGGAGAAGCGATACGACCTCTTGCACTTGGCGAGCGGGCGAAAAATCCGCGTGCCCTTCGACCAGTTCGTCGTTTTCTCCACGAACCTGGAGCCGAAGGACTTGGTGGACGAGGCGTTTCTCCGCCGGATTCCCTACAAGATCGAAATCGAAAACCCCAGCGAAGACCAGTTCCGCGGCTTGTTCCAGGGCACGTGCGCGAAGCTGGGAGTCGAATTCCACGCCGATGCGCTGGACTACCTTCTGGAGGCGCACTATCGGCAGGCCAAGCGGGAGATGCGCTTTCTGTCATCCGCGCGATTTGCTGCATCAGGTCGTGACGTATTGCCGGTTTATGAGCTTGCCGCAGGCCGCGAGCACAACCGCGCTGGACACCGCGGCGCGAAACTACTTTTCGACCGTCGGCGTCTGAGTCCCGCGCGACGGCATCTTCAATCGGCCATTTGGGCCACCAAGCGCGGTAGAATGGCGGGTGCGATAGCGCTCGCAAGCCCGCGAGGACATTCTTCGGCCTCCGGCAGCAGGCGTGTGCGCGGCCTCGTGGGATTTCTTGTAAGATTTCGGCCAGCCGTGTGTGTAAGTAGTTAGGGAAGGCGCCCCCGTGATGAGTTCGGCCCCGGAAACTCGCCCTAGCTTGCTCATTCGCGTCCGCAATCCGGCGGATCAGGCGGCGTGGGAGGATTTCGTCGAAATCTACCGGCCGGTTATCCTGCGGCTCGCCCTGCGCAAGGGAATGCAAGCGGCGGACGCCGAGGACATCGCCCAAGAGGTCTTGACGGTGCTGGCGAAGGCGGTCGAGCAATGGGTCTATGACCCGAAGCGGGCAAAATTCCGCACGTGGCTCCATCGCGTGGCCAACAACGCCATATTGAATGGCCTTTCCCGCGGCCGTCCCGATCGCGCGGCGGGCGGTCCCGCGCCGCAGGCGGCGATCGTTCAGAAGCAGTCGCGAGAAGGGCCCGACTCGGACCTTTTGCGGCTGGAGTATCGCCGCGAAGTATTTCGCTGGGCCGCGCGGCAGGTCCGAAAGGAGTTCCGCCCGGATACTTGGAACGCCTTCTGGCTGACCGCTGTTGAAGGACGGCCGGCCGAGGCGGTGGCAAAAGAGCTTGCCAAGGACGCAGGCGCGGTTTACACCGCCCGCAGCCGCGTAATGCAGCGCATCCGGGAGAAAGTGAGCGATTATGAGGAGGAGGCGTGAACGCAGCATCCACGCCGATGGCGTGCAACCACAAAGCCCACGGGTCGCGCAGCGCACCCTGGGTTAAGAAACGATATTCCGCGTCCGCACCGCGAAGCCGTGCTACAACTTTGTGGCGCCGCTTCGCGGTTAAAAGTCAGGAGACGAAAAGATGTTCAGCGAACAACAAGTGTGTGATTCCTACCGCATCCGACTCTTTCTCGATCACAGGCTTGGCGATGCCGATCTCACAGTGTTCGAAGCGCACCTCAGCGAGTGTGACGATTGCCGAAGGCGATTGGAAACGAGCGTCGCCAGCGAAGAGCTTTGGTCCGAAATGCGAGAATCACTCCGCGACGAGCATCTGCCACGATTCGCCCCGTCGCTTGCGACGGGTTCGGAACAGGCGGCCAGGGAAGCGGACTCCGCGCTCGATTCCGCCGCCGAAGAAACTTTCTCCAGCCAAACGACAATACTAAAACTCTTGGCTCCCACGGACGACGACCGCTCGCTCGGCCGCTGGGGAACCTACGAAGTCGTGGGCATCGTTGGCAGCGGCGGGATGGGTGTGGTGCTCAAAGCGCTTGACGCCGCCTTGAACCGCTACGTGGCGATCAAAATCCTGGCTCCGCATTTGGGCAGCAGCGGGGCGGCAAGAAAACGCTTCTCCCGCGAGGGCCGGGCTTCCGCCGCCGTGGTCCACGACAACGTGATCGAAATCTACCATGTGTCGGAAGCGGCCGGGCTCCCGTATCTCGTCATGCCCTATGTCCGCGGCCCTTCCTTGCAGCGGCGGCTGGACGACGAGGGATCGCTGGCGGCGGTGGAAATCCTCCGCGTCGGGATGCAGGCCGCCGCCGGGATGGCGGCCGCCCACGCCCAGGGGCTGGTACATCGCGACGTGAAGCCGGCCAACATCCTCCTGGCCGGCGGCATCGAGCGGGTAAAGCTCACCGATTTCGGCCTAGCCCGCGCTGCCGACGACGCCAGCCTGACCAAGACGGGCATCATCGCCGGCACGCCGCAGTACATGTCGCCTGAACAGGCCCGTGGCGAGCCGGTCGATCAGCGGAGCGACCTCTTCAGCCTCGGCAGCGTGCTCTATGCCATGTGTACCGGGCGGCCGCCCTTCCGCGCCGAGACGAGCTACGGTGTTTTGCGGCGGATCACCGACGACGAGCCGCGTCCGATCCGCGAGATCAATCCGGACATTCCCGATTGGCTCTGCGGAATCGGGGCCAAGCTCATGGCCAAGCGGCCTGACGAACGTTTCCAATCGGCGAGTGAAGTCGCCGCCCTCTTGGAACAATGTCTCGCCCACGTCCAGCAGCCGACCACCGTGCCGCTGCCGAAGGGAGTTGCTGAATTGTGTAGGCCGGAACAAGCGCAGCGCAGTTCCGGCAACTATTCTGTGAGATCAGTCCTTGCCGGAACTGCGCTGCGCTTGTTCCGGCCTACTGGCTGGTCAGGCAGAAAACGAATCCTTACTGCCCTCATAGCGCTGCTCTTCTTCGGAGGCCTCGGCCTGTCACTCGGCATACTCATCCACCTGAAGAAGGACAACAAGACGACGACCGTTGAAGTGCCCGAGGGGAGCACGGCGCACGTCGGCGCCGACGGAGCTGTGACGGTTGAGTTGCCCTCTTCGCCAACCTTGGCGGCGCAGTCCTCCGAGCGCAGCTTGCCCGCCCTCTGTTTCGATGGCCGGCCCGGCTCCTATGTCTCGGTCCCCAACATGGACATGACCCGGCTGACCTTCGCCACCTGGGTCAAGCGGGACGCGACGCAGCAGCAGCAGTACGTGATCATGTCTTCCCGCAGCGGGGGTTGGGGAGTCTATTTCAGCCAGAGAATGCCTCACTCCGACAATCGCGATCCCCATAACGACCTGTTGTGGTTCACAGACCGCGGGCACAACTGCGGGTCTTCGGACGAAGCCGTCGCCGACACGCAATGGCACTTCGTCGCCGTCACGCTGGAAGACCGCCTGTTGCACTTCTACGTCGACGGCAAGCCGGCGGGCAAGGCCACGATGCCGAACGAGCTCGCTGGCCAAGGCGGCGACTACTGGCTGGGCGGCGTGACCCCAGGCGACACGACTCCCCACGATGGCCTTCGCGGCTGCCTTGCGGAAACCCTAATCCTTAACCGGGCGTTGGATTCGGACGAGATCGCCAGCCTCTATCATCGCGGCCGCTCGCCGCACGGCGCCATGATAGACGGTTTGATCGCGGGTTACCATTTCGACGAAGGCCACGGGACCACAGTCAACGATTTCTCCGACCACGGCCGGAACGGCACGCTGCACGGCGGCGTGAAATGGCTCCGCGATGCCGTCATTCCGCTTTCCGAGGCAGGCGGAAAAGAAGACACTCCCAACGGCACCGAGTCCTCGGCAGAAAAAGCAAGGGCATCTCAGCGGATAGCAACGCTTGAGGAATTGCTCCGGGCGGTCGAGACGGATAACGAGCTTGGCTTCGGCAACTTGAGTGAGGTATACGACGCCCGGGACAAACTGTTGGACGCGCAGCTCGAGGCCGCAAGAACAAAGGCGGAACGGATCGCGGTTTGGGAGAGATTAATGGGCGAGCGGCGAGAAATGGAAGAGAAGGCCGAAGCGAATTTCAAGGTCGGGAACGAAGCAGGCTCGAAGGCCAACTTCCTGCGGCGCGAGCGGCCCGCCAAAAGGCCGAGGCCGGCCTGGCAAGAGAGAAGGCGAGCGGTGGCGCACCGTCGAAAGAAAATGCGTCCGCCGCCAAGAAAGTCAGGTTCGCCATCGGGCCCAAGGCGTTTGCCAAGGGCGACGAAATCGCGATCCAGGAAGTCTGCTCCGAGCTTGGCACGCTGGCCAAGGGCGACACCGTTACCGTCAAAGGGACCTGTACCCTGCACAGCCAAGCCGCCGCCAAGCTCTGGTTTTACATCACCACCGACGCAGCGCTTGGCCCGCAGCCGGGAACGCCCGTCTCGAAAGAGATCACGGCCGGAACGGCTTCGTTTGAGTTGAAACGGCCCATTGATTGCGAAGGCCATCTCCACCTGGGCCTCTACGATCGCCAAAGCGGCACTTGCATCGACACAATTTACTTTGGCACTGCGGCGCAGATGAAGGAGATCGCTCACTGGGATCTCGGTGCGTGGCGCGCGAATGAGCAAGCGGCGCCGGAGGCCGGCAAGCCGCAACCTGGGCAGAAGCAGGAAACCAGGTGGACCGCCGAGAATATCAAGAATAATCCGGTCGGCTATTTTGCTTGGGCCGTCGAACAGACCCATGCGACGAAGACAAGGCTGGAGGCTGCGCGCGCGCGCTGACCGAGCAATTGCGCGATCTTTCCGACAAGCATCAGAGGGAGTCAACCAACAAGTCGGACTATGAGTCGCTTTTGGCGGAACTGAAGGAGGCGTACAAAAAGGCGAACTCGAAGAACGATTGGCCGGTCGCGGTCCGAAACCACGAGTTCGAAGGCAGCGGTGAATTGAAGCGCGCGATCGTCGAATGCAACCAGAGCCTGGAGAACGCGGCGAAGCTCGTGGAAAGCTACTCGACCGCCAAAAACAAAATCGCTAATCGGCTGGACGAAATCGACAAACAGCGGACCAAGCTCGAGACGATCAGAAAAAAACTCGACACCGACCTGGAGTCGGCCAAAGTGCAACACGCCCAGAAAACGGACGGACAATGAGACAACCCTACGCCCCCGCGCCAAGGCCGGACAGATCGCCCACAATCTCGCTGACGCCTTCGTTGTCGAAGATGATGGGTATGTTCCCCGGCGCGGCGAACAGCGCGATACCGTCTCGAATCGCCAGCGCGTCCGGATAATCCACTTCAAACCGGTTGCCGTTGACCGTCGTCACGGTAAAGGATCGGAACGGGGCGCGATTCGTGAACGCACGGATCGTGCTGCTAAAGGAATCTCGGTCCACTGGGGTTTCCTTGCTAGATAAAGATCCGCTGAACGGTACTTCACTATCCGAAGTATACTTGCCGACAACGGATAATCAAGAGCCGTATTCTCGGTGTATAATGTTCACATTGAACGAGGCAACCATAATCGGGAGGACCAGAAGGAAAAGGAAATGGCAAGACTTGCGTCGATCGAAACAGTTGGATTCCTGCTCGTGTGGATGCTGGCAGCACTGTCCGCGGACGCTAAGGATGAGCGAGCGACCTCGATCGCCAAGCCTGCGCAAGCCAAAGCGGCGGCCGTCGCCAAGACCGTGCTGCTGGATATCCCGGAGACCGGCGAGGAGCGGAGGCAGCCGCCCAGCGGATGGTGTGGCGAGGCTTCTATCCAAATGGCCATGTCGTACTTCGGCGCCTATGCCTCGCAGAAGGCCATCAATCGTGCGGGCAAGCCGGCCCATCCCGATCTCTACGAAGACGAAATGCCGGCCGCAATGACGAACGTCGGCCTGGAAACCAGGCCGTGGCAAGGCAAAGGACTTCGCGAGTATCTTGCCTGGGTGCGGGCCGAATTGGCCGCCGGCCATCCGGTCGTCGTCGGCATGAAGGTCAATCCCACAGGACATCCGGAGTGGTACGTCGATCACTTTGTCTTGGCGGTCGGTTGCACTCCGGAGTCTTTGACTCTTAATACCACTTGGATGCGGCGCGAGACGCGCAGCGACGCGCAATTGTGTTCGCAGGAAAAGGGCCTCTCGATCGCCAATCCGCACAATATCTACTTCGGCTGCGCGGCGACAGGCATGGACCTGATAGCCACGCCGGCGGACGCCCGACCGACGCACGTCAAGCTCGTCCGCAAGGGAGACAATCACGTCGAGCTGCGTGCCATCGTGGAAAACCTGGAACAAGGCAAACGTTACCGGCTCGTGAGGTTCACGGACTTGGAGTCCGCAAAGAAGCCCGGCGCAAGCGGAGCTTGTGAAGTCGTTTGTGGCCGACGGTCGAACGCCGGATTTTGTGGAAACGATCGGCCTGGACGAGGTCCGTGTCTACCGTTGTTTGCCGGAACACGGCAGCAAGTGACGAAGCTGAGGCTGGCACGCTCTGAGCTTCAGGCGAAGGGCGTGGCAGTGTCGCAAACTCGACCTTCGCGACCCGCAAGCGGGCGCCCCGGCTCAGCACGTGCCACCCCTTTTCCAAGGATTGTGTCAATCGAAGCTGGCGTCTCCATCATAGGATGACGGATTCCATGCCTCCGGGCCGCGGAGCGCGGCGGCAACGGCGGGATCGGCGGCGTGATACCAAAAGGCCCAGTGTGGGCGCTTGTGACGATAAGGGCGCAGCGATCGAAAGTCCCCAGCCTGCGCAACCCCGTGCCGAGCACGTCGAGGGCGCAGAGATTCTCTGCCGCACAGCGATCCAACGCGGCCCGCAGGATGCCGGGCAGAAAATCGACATCCGGCTCCAAGGTCTGATAGTCGACTAGCCGCATCCGCGGAATGCCCGTGTTGTCATCCTGTCGCTTGAGCACGCAGTAGGCAAGCATTCGATGGTTGCGCGTTGCCGCGTAGACCCATAGCCGGCCGCGGCGCTGCGGAACAGCGTAATGCCAGGTGAGCGTTTGCACGTCCCGTGCCGCCAAAAGCACGCCGGGATTCTGTCGAATGAGATCGCGCCAGAACACATCGAAGCGGGTGTCGAATTGCGAAACCTGCTCGATCGAGATTCCTTCAGCCGGCGCGGGCAAGCGGCTGCCGCGGACGGCGTCGCGCACCCAAAGGCACGCAGCGGCAGGCACGGCGGCTATGCCCGGCAGCGGCATGCTCAGCTTGTGCAGAACTTCCCGCGAGAAGAGCCGATAGCCGGTGATCCAGAACGGTATCGTGTCCCATTGGCCCAACGGAACTTGATTGGCATACGCGCAATGCGCGCCTTCGGCCGCTTGATTGATGGTGTTGTTGACGAACAGATCGGCGCCGAGCTGGTTGTAATACTCGTCCAACAGCCAGAGGGCGTAGCCGCGGTAAGCCTGATCGACAGCCCAGCCGCGGCCGACGGCATTGATCAGCTCGCGGCCTTGGAAGTGGTATGCCGTGGGAATGTTCAATAGCGAGCCGACGACGCGGCGGTCGGCGTCTTCCAAGAGCCAGCCCATCGGCCAGCGGTCGCCAAGGCGCGGCCACAAGGGGTTTTCCAGCCAAAGCCGGGACCAGTCGTCAAAGCCCTGCGGGTTCGGAAAGTGCGCGGCCTCCAGGCGATGGATTTGTTCCCAGTCCTCAAGCCGGATCGCGCAATCGCGGCGGACTCGCGGCGGATGCGCCGGCATCGCGCGAATCGTCGAGGGAAGCGTCGGCACTCATTTCAAGCATTCGCAGCGAAATCAAGCGGCAGCGATTTCAACCCCCGCAGGCCGAGATTCTCCCGCCACACAAGCGGTTCGCCGGTCAGTTCCAGTCGGGCAAAGCGGTCCAAGAGCGCGCGGAAGGCGATGTTCCCTTCCAACCGGGCCAACGGCGCGCCGAAACACAAGTGCGCTCCGGCGCCGAAAGCCAAATGGCGGTTTTCCGTACGGTGAAAGTCCAGGCGATCGGGATCGGCGAAGCGGCCGGGGTCGCGATTGCCGGCGGCCATGACGGCATATACCGGCTGCCGCTTGCGAATCTGCTTGCCGCCCAGCATAACGTCGGCCGGGGCGAGCCGGGCCGTGTGCTGGCTGGGGCTTTCGTAGCGGAGCAATTCCTCGACGGCGGCCGGCATCAGCGTCGGATCGAGGCGCAATTCGGCTATGCGAACCGGATTGCGGACCAGCGAGAGCATGCCGTTAGTGATCAGGTTGGTCGTCGTTTCCAGGCCGCCGACGAGAGTCACGATGCAGTTGGCGGCGATCTCGTCGTCGCTGAGGCGGTCGCCGTCGATCTCGGCGGTCATCAAGGCGTGGACCAGTCCCGGCCGCGGGTTTTTGCGCTGCTGGGCGATGGCATTGCCGAAGTACGCGGTTAAGTGTTCAACCGCACGGAGCACGCCGCCGAGACGGTCCGGGTTATGCTGAAAGTTGCCCAGCATCTCGGCGAACGTCACCGACCATTCCTTCAGGCGAACATGGTCCTCGACCGGCACGCCGAGCATTTCCGCGGTCACGATGGCCGGCAGAGGTTCGGCGAAATCGGCCAGCAAGTCGAAGCGGTCGGTCCCGCGGGCGATGACGTCGTCAATGAGCTTCGTCGCGATCTGCTCGATGTGCGCGCGGAGCTCGCGGACGCCGCCGGGGCTGAACGCCGGCGAGGCAAGCCTCCGCAGACGGGTATGCGCCGGCGCGTCCATGAACAGCATCTGCTTCACCATCACGCGGGCAACGGGCGTCACTTCAGGCGCGCCCAGGGCCTCGAAGTATTCCGGTCCCGGCGTGCGGGCGGCGGAGAAGCGCGTCAACACCGTGACCACCTCTTCATAGCGCGTCACAACCCAGGCATGGAGATAAGGGTCCCAGTGGACCGGATCGTGGCTGCGCAGGCGATGATAGAGCGGATAAGGATCGGCTAGCACTTCGGGATCGAGCAGCAGATAAAGGCTCAACGGCGCGCCGTCTTGGCAATCGTTGGCGGCGGATGGGACGGCTTCGGTCTCCATAACGAAAGGTCTTAGTGCTTGGCTCTTAGTACTTTGAACTCGGACAGAAACGTGGATGCCCAAGACCTAATTTCTAAGAACTAAGCTCTGGTCTCATGCGGTTTGCTCAATTGCCGGCTGATCTCCGCGCTCAGTCCGGCGACGGTGGGCGTGGAAAACAATTGGCGAAGGGCCAGTTTCACCCCGAACTGGTCCCTGATGCGCGAGAGCAGTTGCACGCCCAGCATGGAATGGCCGCCGACGAGGAAAAAATCTTCCTCGTGGGAAACCGGCCGCCCCACAAGCGACGCCACCATTTCGGCAAGTTGCGCCTCGATGCCGGCCGCCCGATTCGGCGCCGGCTCCGTTGCCGGCGCGGTCGCTTCCGGCAGCATGTTATCCTTGGTCGGCGGCGGCAGGGCCGCGCGGTCCAGTTTGCCGTTGGGCGTGACCGGCAGGGCGGCGAGCGAAACGAACGCGGCGGGAACCATGTAATCGGGCAGCCGCGACGCCAGGAACGCACGCAGATCACTGGCCGCCAGATCATTTTGCCGCGCGTCGGCAGTGAGAACAACGTATGCGACAAGTACCGGCCCATCGGCCGTGTTTTGCAGGGCCGCTGCGCTTGCCATAATGCCGGGAAAACGGTCGAGCCAAGTCACGATTTCGCGCAGCTCGACGCGATAGCCGCGAATCTTCACTTGCTCGTCCAGCCGGCCAAGGAAGGCGATTTCCCCGCCGGGCAAGAGACGCGCGCGGTCGCCCGTGCGGTAAAGACGCACGAGCTTGCCTCCCGGTGTCAACGGGCAATGGATGAATCGCTCGGCGGTAAGCTGAGGATTGTTGCGATAGCCGCGTCCGACCAACGTGCCCGCCAGGCACAACTCCCCCGGCTCGCCCGGCGGCACGGGCCGCTGGTTCTCATCGAGGATCGCCACCGCGGCGTTTTCGATCGCGCGGCCGATCGAGGGCGGCCCGCCGTCGCTTGAGGCAACGACACAGGAAGTGGCTACGACCGTGCATTCTGTCGGCCCGTAATTGTTGACAAGGGTGAACGGCAACTCGGCGGGCGGATGGCGGTGCAAGGTGTCCGCGCCGGTGAGCAGCACTCGCAAGGCAGTATCGGCCGGCCAATCCATCAGGAGCAACTGCTCGGCCAGCAGCGTGGGAGCAAAGGCGATCGTTATCTTATCGGCCAGCAGATGGTCTCGCAGCGCGGTGGCAGAGCGGCTGGTTCGATCGTCGAGAATGTGCAAACAGGCGCCCGCCGCCAGCGTCGGCCAAATCTCCCACACCGCCGCGTCAAAGGCCAGCCGCGCGACCTGGCTGGCGCGATCGGCCGCGGTGACGCCGAACGCCCGTTGGTGCCACTGGATCAGATTCAGCAGGTTTCCCCAAGTGATCTCGACGCCCTTGGGAAGACCCGTCGATCCGGACGTATAGATGACATACGCCAAACTGTCCGGCGACCTTTCCCGCGGCGGCGCCGCGGCGCTCGGGTTTTCTTGTGCGGCAAGCAGGTCCGCGACATCAAGCAAGTAGCAGCGCGGGTTTGACGGTCGCCGCACCAAATCCCGTTCGGTTAGCAGAAGCTGTGCTCCAGAATCCGCCAGGATATAGTCCAGCCGCTCGTCTGGTGTGCCGACATCCAACGGCAAATAGGCGGCGCCAGCTTTCAGCACGGCGAGCGCGGCCGCCACGAATCGTGGCGATCGCTCCAGCAGCAAGGCAATACATGACTCCGATTGGACGCCTCGCTGCCGCAAGCAAGCAGCGAACTTGTCCGACCGGGCGTCGAGGTCCGCCCAGCTCAAAACGTGGCTTCCATGCACGATCGCTTCCCGGTCCGGAGTAGAAGCTGCGTGTTCGGCAATTCTGCAGATGATATCCGGCGCGGAGTCATTCGGTGACGCCTTCTCATCGCATGGATGCTTCTGCAATAGCAGTGTCGACATGCCGGATAACCTTCTTAGCAAGTAGCAATCATCGTTAGAGACAGAATCGCTGCTGAAGCGGCGACTTCTTGCCACCCCTTGTGTCCTTGCCTGGTTATCATCCGCTGCTGATTCGGGGCGGGGCATTTCATATTAGCCGGCAAGAGTCGGATGTCAATTCCCCTTCGGAACTGAAAATGTTCGCACGCGAACAAAAAATGTGTGGCTGCGAGCGATGACTGCTTGCCAAACTGCTTCGGTGAAGAATTCTTGTTTTGACACGATCATAGCCACTTGCTCCATGATCGTAGCGCGCGTAGAACTAGGGCAAGCCGGTGCCACCGAACGTGTTTCGCGTGCCCGGATTCGACGCCTCTCTTGAGTATCCAAATTGACCAGCCGACTTTTCGAGAAATCTCATGAATTGGAAAGCACTTTGTGGCGCGGCTGGTTTGCCTGTTTCGCTTCACGCCCTCTCCTTCGCAGATTCGATAACGCTCAACCCGTACAAAATCCTTGCGTTCCTTTACGTTACCGTGCTGCTCACATGCGGCTTTGTCCCGTTCGCCCAAGGAACGACACTCACGGTTTCGGCCACCGACGAGGCGATGGTCCTATCCGGCTCGCCGAACCTGGTCTGGGATCCAAAGGGGGCGATCGAGTTTTCCGCCAATGGGCTGAATACGGCAACCTCGGGCAATGTTGAATACGGCCTGATGGAGTTCAACAGCGCCTCGATCGCCTCGCAATTGAACAGCACATATGGCGTCGGAGGATGGGAGATCACCGGAGTCAGCGTTTCCCTGGCCTCGAACTTCGCGACGAAAAATGTCTATCCGAACAACAACGTCTTCAATGAAATCGAGCCGGGCAATTTTACGCTTAGTTGGCTGAGCAACAACGGATGGGTGGTGGGTCAAAGCGGCGGCGTTACCTGGAACAATCTTCCCAACTATTTGCCCGGTGCGAACAGCAACAAGGAGGAGGCTGAGGGCACATTTAACTGGGCGGCGAATGGAGTTGGCTCGTTAACCGGCTATGCCCTCACCCCCACCAGCGATCTCCTCAGCGACATCGAGGGCGGCGACTTTGTTTCGTTCATCGGCACCCCGGCCGATAACGAGGTCGGTTATCTCAGCGACACTCCCACGCAGGGCAATCCGGCGCAGCTCGTCGTGACCGCTGTGGCTGTCCCGGAGCCGCGGTCAGCGGGGCTCATTCTGACCGCGCTTGGAATCACGGCGCTGGGCAGGTGGCGCCGGGCAAGCCGATGAATGCCTTTGCAAGCGCTACGCGACCGGTCTCACGCAAGGCGTTCACGCTGGTGGAACTGCTCGTCGTGGTGGCGATTATCGGAGCGATCGCCGGCTTGTTATTGCCGGCCATCCAGGCGGCGCGGGAATCGGGTCGCCGGACGCAATGCCTCAACCAGTTGCGACAACTGGGCGTCGCCGCGAACTCCTACGCGGCGGACATGAAAACATTCCCCGGCGGCATACAGCAGTGGAACGTCAACGCCTCGGTCACCTACCGCGGGATTCCCGTCTTTGTCGAACTGCTGCCGAACATGGAGTACAAAAGTCTGTTGATCAATTGGCATTACGACAACCCTCTGTTGAACTGCTCTGGGGGGCCGCAGTCAAACACCGCCCCCGTCATTCCCACGCTCGTTTGTCCCTCCGACACGATCCTGATCAATCCGATCACAGACACGACCCACGGCTGGGTCTACGCCCTGACGAGCTATGGCGGCAACGGCGGCACCCGGTCGTACTTCCCGCCGTCGTCCACGGCGGACGGCGTCTTTTTTACGACCGGCCCGGCCTCCGAGCCGACGACTGGCCAGGCGCCGTGCGGCCGGAGAGCATAACCGACGGCCTGAGCCACACACTGCTGTTCGGCGAACGCTCGCACTACGATCCCAACTACGAATCGTTCAACGACCAGGGCTGGGGTGACTTGTTGGACCAGTGGGGCTGGTGGGGGGCCTCGGCCGACCGCAGGATGGTCGGCCACGTCACCATGAGCGCCCTTGTGCCGATCAATTTCCAGATGCCCTTTTCATATGCAAACCGCGCGGGCCAAACGCCCGCCGCCGACAGCTACGCCGCCTTTGCGGCCAACTGGAACGATCCGCGGATTTGCGCGTTCGGCAGTTGTCATCCGGGCGGCGCGAATTTCTGTTTTGCCGACGGCAGCGGCAGCTTCCTAGTCACGGAGACCGACTTGATTACGCTTCGCGCGCTCTGCACGCGAGCGGGAGGAGAGGCTACGCCATGACGAAACGGCTAGTGGCAAGTGGGGAGTGGGAAGTGGCAAGCGAGGTGCGCCTGCCACTTCCCACTTGCCACTTGCCACTTGCCACTTCCCACTTGGCGGTTGTGTCGGCCGCGATCGTTGCGGCGCTCTTGACCGCCGGCTGCAACGACCGCGTCCCGCGCGGCAGCCCGTCGCCGCACAAAATCCGCGTGGCCGTCATCGGCGGAATGATGGAAACGGGCTTCTGGCCGGACTTGGTGGAACGGTTCGCGAAGGCCGACGGCGGGCGCTACAAGATCGAGGTCGTTGCCACCGGGCCCAAGAACGTGATCGCCGCTGCCTTTCGCCGCGGCCAGGCCGACCTGATCACGATGCATGCCAGCGACACGATCATCAACCTGGCGGCCGACGGCTACGCCCTCGATCCGCAGCCGTGGCTGAAAAACGACATGGTGATCGTAGGGCCGCACGGCGATCCGGCGGGCATTTGCAACCTGAAATCGGCGTCCGAGGCCTTTGCCAAAATCGCGAAGACCAAGTCGCCGTTCGTCGTCCATTCAAGCCTCGGCGCAAGAGGTAATGCGCGACATCCTCGAGGCGGCCGAAATCAACCTGCCTGCCGAACAGCTTACGCTCCTCTTCACCGACCGCGCCCGCGACGTGCTGAAGATCGCGGCCCAAAAGCATGCCTACACTCTCGTCGGCCGGATTCCCTTCCTCAACCATAAACTGCCCAACGAGGGCCTGGAGCTGATGGTCCGCGGCGATCCGCAATTGCGCCGGCCGTACCTGGTTGCCGTGGCCAACCCCAACCGCGTCGAAGGGGCGAATGTCGCCGGCGCCAAGGAGTTGGCCGAGTTCCTCCGCAAGCCGGAAACGCAAGCATGGATCGCCGGATACGGAGCCGGGAAGCTTGACGACCAGCCGCTGTTTTTTCCGATTACACAATAATGTCGAAGTCATTACGCTTACTGCCGATGGCTGTACTCGCCTGGGCAACCTGGGCGGCCGCGCAGAGCATTGTGATCTCGCCCGGCGCATCGAACACCTTGATCCAGGTCTCAGGTTCCGACGCCCAGCAACTGAGCAACGGCCAGGGAGACATCTTTGTCGGCCGCACGAACCAGGACGGACAGGAGCCGGCCACGATCAGCATCCGCCGCGGGCTGGTCGCGTTCGACGTGGCGGACAACGTTCCCGCGGGGGCGACGATCACCGGCGTCACGCTCACACTGGACGACGCCAAGGGAATGAACGGCAACCAGACGATCAGCCTCAGCCGCATGTTGCGGGCCTGGGGACAGGGCACTTCCTTCTTCGACGGAGGAATCGGCGCACCGGCAACGAATAACGACGCTACCTGGTACTACACCTTCTACAACGCCGCCAATCCCGCCGCGAGCCCCGCGTGGTCGGCGCCGGGCGGCCTGGCCGGAGTCGACTTCAGCACCGGCACCAGCGCGACGGCCTTCGACATGGCCACGGGCACGACGAATCAATTGCTTGCCTTCACGAGCACGGCCAATCCGCTTTTGATTTCGGACGTGCAGCAGTGGCTCGACACCCCTGCGGGGAATTTCGGCTGGATCATCTTCGGCAACGAAAGCGCCGGCCAGACCGCCAAGCGGTTCGGCGGCGAAAACGCCACTTCGCCCGAAAGCCCGCCGCAACTGACCATCCAATACAACAGTGTGCCCTGGACCTGGACCGGCGGCGCCGGCAACGCGGCGTGGTCCTCGCCGGGCAACTGGTCGGCCGGATCGGGTTCGTTGAACGGCAACATTGCCGTCGTGCTGGGAAGCTCCACGGAAACGGGCGGCATAGTCAACTTGCTTTCCACGTCGGCCAGCGTCAGTCAATTGACGTTCGCCTCAGCCCAGCCGGTCACGCTAACGAGCACGGCGCCGGGCGGCGGCCAGTTGACGCTCGACAACGGCAGCAGCACGATCGCCGTGGTCGTTTCGAGCAGCGGCGACGCGATCGCCGCCGGCGTCACCGTCAACCTCAACAGCGACGTCTGGATCACGACGAGCGGCAGCGGCGATTCGCTCACCATCGCCGCCAACATCGACGACGGAGACGCCGCGCACGCTTTGCTGAAAGATGGCGCCGGAACGCTGGTCCTCTCCGGCAGCAACCGTTACTCGGGCGGCACAACAGTCAACGAAGGCACGCTGGTCGCCGCCGCGCCTGACGCAATTGCCGACGGCACGAACCTGACCGTCGGCGCGGGAACGTATCTCTTCGACCCTAGCCCGACTCCATCGGCCGTTTCCGTGCCCGAACCAAGATCGCTTGCTCTTCTTTCCGGCGGTGCGGCGCTGGGATTCATGTTCGGTTATCGCAGAATTAGCAAGGTTTAACATGTCAGCGGACAGGTCACTCATCAATCGCGTTAAGGCTTGCCGGATCGCCAAGGGATGGTCCCAGGACGATCTGGCCGCCAAGGCGGGAATCTCGCGCGCGGGCGTCAGCGCCATCGAGACGCAGCGGCTCGTACCCTCGACCGCCGCCGCGCTCGCGTTGGCCGCGGCGCTAGACTGTGGCGTCGAAGACCTCTTTCAACTTGCATCCGCGCCGGACCGCGGGCCAGTCTGGGCGTGGCAGCCCAAGGCGGAGCCTTGCCGCTACTGGCGCGCCAGCGTGGCCGGGCGCGAGCTTCTCTATCCCGTCGAGGCGACCAATCTGGGCGTCATCGGGCACGACGGCGTGTGCAACCAGGGAAAGCTCAAGGAAACGACGCAATCGCAGCCCTCGGACACGCTCGTCGTCGCGTCGTGCGACCCGGCGATCGCGCTCCTGGCAAGCCATTACACCCGCCGCAGCGGTTTTCGCATGATCGCTTTTGGGCGTTCCAGCCGCGAGGCCCTCGCCCTGGCAGGCAGCGGATTGGTCCACGCGGCGGGAGTTCACCTCGCCCCGGCCGGTCACGCCAATCGCAACGCGGAAGAAAGCCGCCGGCTCCTGCCCGGCGGTTTCCGGCTGCTCCGCGTGGCGCGCTGGCAGGAGGGCCTTGTCGCGGCACCGCGGCTTCGGATCCGCAACGTGGGTGTGGCCGTCCAATTGCGCTGCCGCTGGATCGGCCGCGACGCCGGCTCGGCCGCGCGCGAGCTGTTGGACGAGCTGCTCGCGGGCCGCCGCCAGCCGCGGCATTTGGCGTATAGCCATCGGGGCGTTGCCGAGGCCGTGCGCAGCGGATTGGCCGACGTCGGCGTCTGCTTGCGCCTGGTGGGCGAAGAATTAGGACTCGGTTTCCTGGCCGTGCGCCAGGAGGAGTACGATTTGTGCATACCGGCCGAACTGGAGGGCGAACCTCGCGTTCAGTCGCTCATCGGCACGGTGCGATCTGCCGAATATCGAACCGCGATCGGCGATCTGCCCGGATACGAAGCATCTCACACCGGCGACCTCGAAGCGGTTCCGGCATTTGGGTCGCAGCGTACATAGCTGGCCATGAAATGCCTGCCTACAAAGTCGTAATAGCCCGGCACGAGTTGTGAAGGCTTGGGTGTCGCCACCTTCGTGGTGGCCGGTTTTCAGGAAAGACAGCTATTTAACTAACCCCAAGAAAGAACGCAAGTTGCGGCGTGACTTGAAAACATCTTATTATTTCACCTCCAGCATCCTTTGCAAAGCCGCCAGGGCGTACCGGGCTGTTTCGTCGTCTACCCGCACGACGTTCACCGGCCGCGCTGCCGCCAGGTTCTCCAACGACCAGCAGAGGTGGGGCAAGTCGATGCGATACATCGTCGCGCACATGCAGACTAGCGGCGAGAGGAAGTGGATCTCCTGCTCCGGATGCTCATGCTTCAGCCGCTGCACCAGGTGCAGTTCCGTGCCGATCGCCCACCTGCTGCCGGGCGGGGCCTTTTGCACCGCCTGGATAATGCGGTTGGTCGAGCCGATGACGTCCGCCTGCTGCACGACTTCCATCATGCACTCCGGATGGACCAGGATTTTGATGCCGGGGAACTTCTCGCGGAACTGGGCGACGTGCTGCGGCTGGAACATCTGATGCACGCTGCAATGGCCCTTCCACAAGAGCACGCGGCTGTTAGCAATCGCCTCCCCGCTGTTGCCGCCCAATTCGCGCTTGCGCGGGTCCCAGACGGGCATCTCTCCCAGCGGAATATCCATCTTCAAGGCCGTATTGCGGCCCAGGTGCTGGTCGGGAAAGAAAAGCACCCGCCGCCGCCGCTGGAACGACCATTCCAGCACCGCCCGCGCGTTGGACGACGTGCAGACGATACCCCCGTGCCGGCCGCAAAAGGCCTTCAGGCTAGCGGCCGAGTTGACATAAGTGACCGGCATCACGTCATGCACGTCGATCACTTCGGCAAGTTGTTCCCAGCAGTCCTCGACCTGTTCGATATCGGCCATGTCCGCCATCGAGCAGCCCGCCTTCATATCCGGCAGCACAACCGTCACCCGGTCGCCGCCGCGCCGAGCGACCTGCTCGGGGCGGTTGGCCAGAACGTCGGCCGTCTCCGCCATGAAGTGAACGCCGCAGAAAGTGATCGCCCTGCACTCCTCCTCGGCCGCGGCCATCGCGCTGAAGCTGGTAGCTGTCGCCGCGCAAGTCCGCCAGGGCGATAACCTCGTCCTGCTGGTAGTGATGGCCCAGAATCAGCAGCCGCTTGCCCATCGCCGCGCGGACCGCCTGGATGCGCTCGGTGAGAACGTCATTGGTCAGCTCTTTATAAGGCCGCAAGTCGTGCTGTGGCTGCGACGGGTCGAGAACGGTCAACATTGCGGCAAGTCTTGGGATGCTACGGTGATCTACGGCAGGCTTTCCCGCCTGACTGACGTCATGTCGGACTGGAAAGTCTGATGTACGTTTAGAATTGTAGCAGGATCGGCGGCCGTTGGAAGCGTGAGAAGGGCGGCAAAGAAGAGGGAACACGGCGCGGCTTTCCTGTGGCCTTGACAATGCGGAGAGTTTGGTCGGCCTCATCCTGTTTGGCATCAACAAGGGGGCTACGCACGACATCGCTCAACTCATTGAGGTTTCACCGCCTGCGCCACAATCTCCACAGCCCGGCGAGAATCCGCGGCAGTTCGCGGAAGGGCCGCATTTGGCCGCCGCGGACCTCGTGCCAGTCGATGGGCACTTCGACGACCTTCATGTTGAACTCGCGCGCAGCAGCAAGAGCTCCAGATCGAAGAGATACCGCTGCTCCCGTAGGACGGAGAACAACTTCCGCGCGGCCTCCGCGCGAAACATTTTGAATCCGCATTGCGCGTCCTGAACCGCGATGCCCAGCAGCAGCCGCGCTGAGGCCGCGAAGAGCCGTCCGGTCAGCCCGCGAAACCAGGTTCGCGTTCGCCGCACGTTGGCATCGGACCGAAGCCGTGAACCGACCGCCACATCCGCGCCGGCCGCGATCGCGGCCATCAGGCGCGCGGCCTGATCGATCGGCGCCGCGCCGTCGGCATCGGCGAACAAAAGCAGCTCGCCGGCGGCCGCGTGTACGCCCGTCCGCACCGCGGCGCCCTTGCCTTCGTTCGTCGCGTGCCGCAGCAGCCGCAGTTGCGGCCACTGCCGCGCGATGCTTGCGGCCGTCTCGGCAGTAGCGTCGCGGCTGCCGTCGTCCACGACGATTACCTCGTAGGGCCGCTCGGTCGCGTCGAAGTAAGCGCGCACGGTTTGTAAATAAGGCGGCAGCCGCCGGGCCTCGTCAAGCGCGGGCAGGATCACGGACAGGGCGACGGCGGGCGTGGGCGGGCGGATGGCTTGCAACACGGTTCTTACGCCCTTATAGTAAATAAACTGCCACAGGGCGGCAAATGTGTTTCAACTTAAATTCGCGAGAATCCAATGCGCAACATCGCCTTCACAGTTCTAACGTTCATTATCGTCATATTGCTCGCGATTGTTCATGGTCCGGCCCGTGCGGCCGACGATGCCAAGGTGCAAGGCGGCAAGGTGCCGCTGAAATACGAGACTCCCAAGGCGATGTTCCTCGGCACGCCCAAGAACATCAAGGCCAGCGCCACGCTGGAGCCTTACTCGGACAAACCACGCGAGCCGCTGATGGTCCCGCCGGGCTGTACCAATCTGGCGGCGAAGAAGAAAGTTACCTCCAGCGACCCCAATCCGATCATTGGTGACTTGACGCTCGTCACCGACGGCGACAAGGACGGCTCCGACGGCAGCTTCGTCGAGCTTGCGCCTGACAAGCAGTGGGTGCAGATCGACCTGGAGCACCCGGCCGACATCTCTGCCGTCGTCGTCTGGCACTATCACGCCGAGGGCCGCGTCTATCATAGCGTCGTCGTGCAAATCTCCGACGATCCGGAGTTCAAGAAGGACGTGAAGACCGTCTTCAACAACGATTTCGCCAACGCGCTGGGCTTTGGCGCAGGCAAGAATCTGGAGTACATTGATGACTATCGCGGCAAGGCCATCGCGGTGAAGGACGCCAAGGACAGCCCGGTGCGCGGTCGCTACGTGCGGCTGCATTCCAACGGCAACACGTCCAACGACCAGAACCACTACATCGAAGTCGAGGTCTACGGCAAGACGGCGAAGTAAGCCAGGTCGATGGTGGGCCCGCGCCGGCTGCGCCGTCTTGTCCCACTCTACGTGCCATGAGCCGCGCCTCCATAACATTCGCGATTGCAATGCTGGTTATCGTGGCCGTCGCGGCGGCACTGCGGCTTCCTCGATTGGAACTGCGGCCGATGCACGCCGACGAGGCTAACCAGGCGGTCAAGACGGCGCAACTTTACGAAACCGGCAAGTACGAGTATGACGCCACAGACCACCACGGCCCGAGCCTCTATTGGCTGACGCTCCCTTCGCTTGCCTTACACGGGGTAAAGGACCTGGCCGGCAGCCGGGAAGCCGATTATCGCGTCGTAACGGCGATATTCGGCATCGGGCTGGTCGGATTGTTGCTTTTGCTTACCGACGGTTTGGGACGGATCGCGGTTCTGGCGGCCGCGCTCTTGACGGCCGTCTCGCCCGCAATGGTCTCTTACAGCCGCTATTACATCCAGGAGACGCTGCTGCTGTTTTTCACGCTGGCGGCGCTGGGCTGCGGCTGGCGGTACGTCCGCACGCGCCGTCTGGCATGGATGCTGCTGGCCGGCGCCGCCGTGGGGATGATGTACGCCACGAAGGAGACCTGGATTCTCTCGGGTGTCTCCGCGGCGGTTGCGGCGGGGCTGACGTGGGCTTGGTTGCGGATTAGTAGCAGGCACGCTCCGCGTGCCGTCCGCTTACTGGCACAAACTGCCCACGGTTTTGCGAGTCGAGAGGAACCGAAGAATTTAGGCGGACGGCACGCGGAGCGTGCCTGCTACTTTCACGTCGCGGCGGGCGTCCTCGCGGCCTGTCTTGTGGCGATCGCCCTGTACTCCCAGTTCGGCAAGGACTGGCATGCCCCGTGGGCTTCGATCACGGCGTACGGGAATTACCTCCGCCGCGGCAGCGAACATGGCGAGCATTCCGAGCCCTGGTATTACTACTTGCAGATCCTCTTTTCCTGTCGGCCGCAGAGAGGATTCTTTTGGAGCGAGGGGTTAGTCGCTGCATTGGCGCTGGTGGGCGGCGCATACTCGCTGATTCCATCCGCGAAACCGCAAGAGGGCAGTGCGGCGCCGTGCGTCTTTCTAACGTTTTATACCTTGCTGCTGACGGTCCTTTACAGCGCGATAAGCTACAAGACTCCCTGGTGCGCTCTGAGCTTTTTGTTGGGCATGATTCTCTTGGCGGGGGTTGGAGTCGAGGCGTTATTCGAATCGTTTCGCGTGGCACTTCGCGGTTTCAGAGCGGCGACCGCCTTGTGGCCCTTTTGCGCCCTGGTGGTTGCGCTGGGCGTCGGGATTCTCGCGGCTGGAGCGCTCCATCTTGCCTGGCAGTCATATCGACTGAACTTTGACCCGCGGCTTGTCTGCGATCCTCGGAATCCTTACGTTTACGCACACACTCCGCCGGGCCTGCCGCGATTGGCACAACAGCTCGATCGACTCTGCCGGCGAATGCCGCCTGGTCGCGAGTTGACCGTACACGTCGTGGTGAAAGAAAACTACTGGCCGTTGCCGTGGTACTTTCGCAAGTTCAAGCCCGAAAACGTGGGCTACTGGCTTGATTCACGGCAATGGGAGAAAGACTTGGTGCATTCTCATGTGCCGGATGTGCTGATAATCTCCGCGGACATCGACACGCCAGGACCTTCCGCCAGCTATTACGTGCAAACATTTGCGTCTTTGCGGCCGGAGTCCCTTGTGCGGGTCTGCGTCCGCAATGAGCTGTGGCCAGCCTTTCTGGCCGTCGCCAAAAAGTAATAGCCTTACGGACGATTCGCCGCCGAGTCGCGTGCGGAAGGGATTTGGACCGCCCAGCGCTGGGAAAAGTCTTGCGGGGATTCGCGATAGGGCCGATTCTGGCGATAGCCGTCCAGTCTCTTCTGGATTGCGGCCGCAAGCCCGCTGCGGCGCTGGGCCTGTGCCAACTCGATCGCTCGTACGCAGTGTTCCTGCGCCTCGCCGAAGTGCCCCTCTTCCGCGCAGGCGGCAGCCAGCGTGTCGAGCGCTTCCGGAACGCGCCCGCCGGTCGACTCGACGGCCTGCCGGGCGAGTCTCTCGGCTTCCGGCCCGTTGCGAATCGCCTTGTCCGGGTGTGTAGCGCGAAGCCAGGCGATATCGTTCAGAATCACCAGCCAGTCGTCAACGTTGCGGTCGACCTCGGCTTGCCAGAGGGTGATCGCCGGCTCGACCTGGCCCAACCGCACCAGCGAACGGCCGATGTTCCGGCAAAACAGTGCGCCAGCGATATTGGCCTTGAGGACATCGCGGTACCTCGCCACAGATAGATCGACTATGCCGGACCGCAACCAGCACGAAGCCAGGCTGTCGTATCCTTCGGGAAACTTTGGGTTGATTCCCATGCCTTTCTCATACATTTTGGCGGCCTCAGTGAAGTTGCCTTCCTCGCGCAGCACGTCGGCGAGATTGCCGTAGGCACAGTCGTTTCGCGCGTGCACTGGATTGCATGACGCCACAAGCTTTCGCTGCTTTGCCAGTAAGCGGCCTGCTTATTGGCCGCGATCGTAAGAGCGGCAAGTGTCGCCGCCGCGACCATTGCCGCTACCCGCCGCCACTTGCGGCACGCCGCGATCAGGGCTGCCGTTTCCCAAGCAACAGCCACAAATAATCCAATGCTGGGAAGATACATGTATTGATCGGCGTGGGCCTGCAGACCGACCTGCACGAGGCCGACGGTCGGCAGCAAGGTCACGAGATACCAAAGCCATCCGACGAGCAAGTAAGGCCGCTTCTGCCTGCGGTTAAACGCAAAGAGCGTGATCGCCGCCAGCAGACAGGCAAGAATGGACCCGTCCGTCAAGCTATCACCATTTTCGGGATAGGGGTAGAAAAGCGCCAGGCCAAAGGACCAAATCGTCTGCCTCAAATAAGTAACGTAAGAGACGGCCGCGTGCGCGATGCGGTAACGCAAGGGAATGACCGACAAGGGCAGCGCGAACTCTGCCTGCATGCGGATCGTCACCAGCCCGAAAGCAGCCGACATTGCTAGCCAAGGGAGTTTCTCCAGCAGGAGCACTCTGAGAGAGAGACGCACCGGGTAAGCGGCTAGGCGGAGAGTGGCGGACGGAGCGATCCCGCTTGCTCCGTTTCTTCCCTTCTCCCTTTCTATCAATACGCGACGCAGCGGCCAGTAGTCCAATAGCAAGAGCACCACGGGCAATGTCACGAGCATCGATTTCGCCAGCAAGCCCAGCCCGAAGATAAGCGTGACCAAAAGATATCTTCCGAGAGAAAACGGCCGCTGCGCGTAGGAGAGATACGCCCAGAGTGCAAGGACAAAGCACAAACCGCTTAAGACGTCCTTTCGTTCGGACACCCAGGCCACGGACTCGACGTGCAATGGATGTACCGCGAAGAACGCCGCGACCGCAGCGGACGGCCAGAAGTTGCCCGTGGACTTGCAGAGAACCAAAAACAGTCCGATAGTCGTCGCCAAATGCAAAAAGAGATTGACCGCATGGTG
The DNA here is from genome assembly GCA_963780045.1 of uncultured Planctomycetia bacterium. Classification (GTDB taxonomy): domain Bacteria; phylum Planctomycetota; class Planctomycetia; order Pirellulales; family Thermoguttaceae; genus JANXQG01. The sequence goes on from CAVZZZ010000001.1 coordinate 3,211,310, forward strand.
TCCTCCGGCGCAGATGCCGAAGAACTGGCAGTCGAGCATATGAGACATCGAGGTCAGCGGGTGCCAGTTATTAGAGTGGCGATGGGTAAACGCCCATTGGACCGCATCGAGATTAAGCCCCCTCAACACGTGCTCGTTCGCAGTTACGTAATAGGGATCATCGAAGTTAATGAACGGGTAATGGAGGGATTGTAAGTAGGTTAAACAGACTGCCACAAAGAGGAATCCGGAGATCGTCGCCAGCCTAATTGTTGGCTTGCACGTGGTTGCCGGCGGCGGGCAGGAGATTTCCGCAGCGAGTACCGGAAGCGTGTCCAAATGGGTCACCTGGCTTATCGGACCTTCCCTGGCAATAACGTATTTTTGGTAGTCAATCTTCAAAGATTACCGGCTCAAAGTCAAGACGATGCTGCGGTCGGAATGAACGGATTCGTTGCCGCCCGACCGAGCTAGAAGGTTTTCACTTTTTTGCAGAATCCTAACAGGCATTTCACATTCATCGAACGCATCTGCGGTAACTTGGGGGAATGCAATCTGAAAAAAGCGGATTGCAAGAGACGTTTCCTGTGCTTCGAAATGTCAGGAAGGGATTTTGAAGAGCAGCAGTCTGGCCCGTTCAGGAGACTGGATGGGCTGGTCGGCAGTTTGTCCGTCTAAAACCCAATCATGAGGCAGCGATAGTACCCGAATAAGCGAATGAAGCGCGTCGCTTTGCAATAGTGCGAGCGGCACGGGTGCTTGAGTCCTCCAACTTCTGGTCTTGCGTTCGGCGGCGTTTTCCGCGCTGAATGTCCCGATACCGACAACGGGTGTCGCCTGTTGCGCGTTGGCACTTCCGCACTCGTTGGTCTGGCAGTGGAGGATGTTGTCTTAGTTTTGTTGGCAACGGCTCAGGACACGTCGGTAGTTACTTGGTTTATTCAACATGGTTAGCTTTTAGAAAGGGCTTGCACAATGAAGTATTCATCGCTTGCAGCGGCGGCGGTGGCTGCCGCATTGCTGACGATGGTCGATCAAGTCTCGGCCGACACGTTGGCAGCTTGGCAGTATTCATCTACACAGTCGCCGCCAGTCAACACGTTGCCGCCGACGGGCGGCGTGCTGATGGCTTCCGCTTCTGCCGAGCAGTTGGGCATGACCAACAATTATGCTTACGCAGCCGGCGAGGGGCCTGGGTCGTTAGCCTCCTGCGATATCAACATTCCCGCACCGCCGAATAATGCCACGCAGGTCGGATGGCGAATTCGGGGCAATGGTAACTCCGCCAACTCGGGCTCGGGCGTTGCCAATGGCTGGAACTCGGCCGCTCCAGAGTATTCCCAGGGGGCGGAGTTCGACTCATCCACGGCTGGCTATCAGAACATCTCGGTGACGTTCGACTGGGAGCCTACCAATAAGGGATGCAGGGACCTCCAGGTGATGTATAACCTTAACATCAGCAATTCAGCCGGTTGGACTCCTTTGCCGGGAGCATTCGTGCTGTGCGGCACGTCGGGCGGGGATTGGACCTTCGGCAGCAATTTCAGCTTTCCCGCCAGCGCCAATAACGACCCGAATTTCGGGGTACGCCTTGTTTCAGCATACGATGCTTCAAACGGATTCACGGCCTACGCGGACACGACCGGATCTCCGTTGAACAACAGCTCCGGCAATTGGGGGTTCAACAACATTTCGATCTCCGGAACCGCTGTTCCGGAGCCGTCGACAATTGCGTTGTTGACTGGTGCGACCGGCGTTGGCCTGCTGCGCTGGTCACGCCGCCGCCGGTATAGATTTCTCCGATTGAAGACTTAGCCAGCGATATAAAAGCGCACTGGCAAAATGAAATGAGCCGCTCGACAAACGAGCGGCTTTCTTTATTCTTGAGGCATGTTCGTATAAGGTTTGCCTTGCTTGTAAAGGGCCAATCGTTCGCCTATGCCATTAACCAACGGAGCCTTCCCCTCGGACTTGGCTCGTTCAATCGCTTTGGTCGCTGTGCGTTCGGCGTCCGGGAATCGTCCGGCGCGGGCGTAGGCGGCCGCCAGCGTGTCCAGCAGCGCGGGATCGTCCGCTGGACCTCCGCTCAACGCCTGCTCGGCCAGCCGCACGGCCTCCGAGCCGTCCCGCAGCCATTCTTGCCGGCACGTCGCCAATATCCAGGCCAGATTGTTCCGTGCGGCGATGTGGTTGGGCGACAGTGCCAGGACCGCGCGGTAATGGGAGATCGCCGAGCCAAAGTGGCCCAAAATCTCCTCCAACTCGGCGAGACGCTGTTGATCAAAGGCGTTATTCGGCGTTAGTTCGCAAGCCTTGCCGTATTCCGCAGCCGCTCGCGAGAAATCGCCGCGCGACGCGAGCGCCGTGCCCAAGTTGGCATGACTACCTGCATCGCCCGGCTTGAGCTTCACGGCCAGTTCAAGCCTCGTCAAACCTTCGTCCAGCGAGCCGCTGGCGATCAATGCCAGTTCGAGGTTTTGTTGCGCGGCCTCGTAGTCTGGGGCAAGGGTCGCCGCTTGGCGAAACTCCTCCACCGCTCGTTGCTTGTCGCCCAATTCGACCATCGCCCGGCCAAGGTCGAAGTGGGCGGCGACGTAGTCCGGGTCCCTATCTAGCGCTTGCCGAAGCTGACGGGCTGCATCGGCACACTGGTGCCGATCCACCAGCTCGCCGCCCAGATTCGCCCTCGCCATAAAGCAGTCGGGATCGAACGCAAGGGCCTTGCGATACAAAGCGAGTGCCTCGTCCGCGCGGCCTTGTTCCTTTCGGGCTTCTCCCAGATTGCAGCAGGCCAGCGCGTTGTTGTCCGTTCTCGTTAATGTTGCTTCCCACAGCGTCGCGCTGTTGCGCCAGATGCCGGCCTGTTGCCATCCGAGCGCCGCCAGCGCGGCCAAAAGAATTGCGGCGGCCCCCGCCGCCCAAGGCCGTGCCGCGCGGCCGGTCCATGCCGCGGCAGAATAAGCGATGGCCACGGTCGGCCCAATCATCGGCAAGTAGGTATAGCGATCGGCCTGGGCTTGCTCGCCGACATGCACTAGACCGATAACCGGCACCAGCATTACCAAATACCAAAGCCAGCCCACGAGCAACCAGGGGTGGCGCCGCCGCATTAGAATTGCCGCGGCAGTCAACAACGCCAGCGCGGTAGCGCAGCCGGTTGCGATCGCCGCCGACTCGCCAATCACCGGCTCTGGACAAAAAGCGGCCAGATTTGCGGGAACGAAGAATTGAATCAGGTACGAGACCGTGGCGGCGCAGGATTCGGCAATGCGGAACGACACCGGCAAATGTGCGAGCGGCTTGATCGCCTTGGCCTGAGCAATCACGGTCACGACGCATGACGCGACGGCGAGACCGAATGGCCGAATAGAATTGAGTGAAGGCCCATTTGCGCCATGGAGGGTCAAGCCGGAGCGTACCTCGCGGTTCGCGAGGATGTACGGTATGTCATCGTAGTTCACGAATTCGAATCGCGCCGTCTGGGCAAAAACGGTTGCCACCGCCAATGCCAGGATGACGCAAATGAGCAGGTTCGTCGCGATGGGTGCGTTGCGCGTGCGGAGGATTGGCATGGGCTCGACCGGAAACGGGCTCCTGGGGGGTGTGCTTCTGCGATTATAGTGTGCCGATTTGCGCGAGCGGTGGCTTCTGATTGCAGCCTCAAGGCATAAGCGGTCATTTCGCGTGCCCCCCATTGCAAGGGCGAACAACCGCCGAAAAATGTCGTGCAAACCTATTTTTGACATTAACAAAACAAATCCCTAATGATTTCCTAATAAGCGCCTCGGATAATGTATCGCTTCTGCGGGGCACGAGTGGCCCAAATTCATTGCGAGCGCGGACCTGCCAAGGCCTCGAGTGCAAATAAAAACGCTAAAAACTCAGGGGCAAAGTGGTGCCATTCTCCGCGACTTCCCCGTTACAAGGATGCTTTAAATGCTTCGACGACGTGGTTTTACGCTAGTGGAGCTTCTGGTGGTCATCGCGATCATCGGCATCTTGATCGGCTTGCTGTTGCCGGCGATCAATGCCGCCCGGGAGGCGGGCCGCCGGGCGCAGTGCCAGAACAATCTCCATCAAATCGGCTTGGCGATTCTCAACTACGTCAACGCCAGAGAGGTTTTTCCCACGCCGGCCGTGGTGCAAAAGGTCGTCGACGATCCGGGCACCTATGACTGGTATGCCGAAGCGAGCAGTCCTTCGGGCAATACCCACGGTCAAAGCTGGATGTTAGAGATCCTGCCGTTCATGGAGTACGGCAAACTTCACGACCAGTGGAATTATTCACGTAGCGTGCTGGGCAATGCGACGATTGCGATGACGAACATTAAGCAGTTTTATTGTCCTTCGCGCCGCACCGGTCTTCGCCCTGGCGACTCGGCGGGGATGCTCATGCCGGAAATGACGGGCGGCGGCACCGATTACGGGGGTTGCGTCGGCCGCATGAACGGCTGGAAAAACGAGATCACTCCAGACCACCATGGATTCGAGACGCTCATGTACCCATACGACGTCGGGCACCAGCCGGCAACTACTGTGCTGCCTTCGCCGGCTGTGCAGACCCTTACTGGCATTTTCTCCCGTTGCAATATCCTCACCAAGCCCCAGGAGATCGCGGACGGAACAGCCCACACAATCATGATTGGCGAGTTGCAACGTTTGCTTGCTACGCCGGAAGAGGTTGCCATCTACACTGCCCAGGGTGGGGATCCCGGTTGCGCCATGACCTACGACGGCTGGGCGCTGGCCGGCCCCGCGACGTTGTTCACCTGCTCCACCGATCCCGGTCACAGCAATCCAGGAGGCATCAACAACACCTTCTTTGAATCGCCCGGCAGCGACCACACCGGCGGAGCAAACTTCGGCATGGCGGACGGATCGGTTCATTTCGTCAACCAAGTCATTGATTCGGGCGACAACTACGCCGTGTTTCCGTTGCTGGGCAGCATGGACGATGGTCTAACGACCAGCGACACAGGCCAAGCGGTCCAGATGCCGCAGTGAGACATGGCGCCGAACACGACATTCTCATCGCGATGGAGTACCGGGATTGCCCGTCCCGCGCTATTTCTGGCAACCAGTTTCCTCCTGTTGGCAGGTTGCGGGCACGGATCGAATCTGGGCGCCGTCGAAGGAGTGGTAACACTCGACGGAAATCCGCTTCCCGGCGCTGTGGTCAGTTTCCGTCCTGTCAATGGAGGCAAGCAGTCCTATGGCCGCACCGACGCCAATGGGCACTACGAATTGCGCTATAGCGCAAAGGAAATGGGCGCGGCGGTTTGTAAACACAAGGTGACGCTCACCACAGCTACCGGGGAGGGCCCCGAAGCGAGATTCCAGGTGGAGAAGGTTCCGCCCCAATACCTCCACAGCGCCACAACGAATTTGGAAAAGGAAGTGGCCCGCGGCGCGAACAAGTTCGACCTCGATCTCACGTCGAAATAACCGGCATCTAACCGAATTCTAATAGTCGTCTAATTCTTCCATAACCACATTATCTTATTCTCAGGGTTCGCCCGGTTCGGCGATGCCATAAGAACGTTTTTCCGCTTTCATTGGCGTGGTCGGAATCAGGTTTTCCAAGGTGCATTTTCAAGGGAAGATTTCAATGACAACCATGTTTCTTAAGAACGCAGCGCGAACCATTCTGTTCGCGACAGTATTCTCTGGCTTGCTTCTCGCATTTGGCGGTACGTCATCGGCGCAATCCCCTTATTATTGGGACCCGACCTTAAGCAGCGGCAGCGCGGGCGGCGGCACGGGCACTTGGTCGGGAAGCGGCGCCAATTGGTGGAATGGGGAGTCAGACACAACCTTTGGCGGTGGTTCTGACGACGCCTATTTTGACGGCACCGGCGGTAGCGTCTCGATCTCAGGCGTGCAGACGGCTAACAACCTCTACTTCAACGTCAGCGGTTATACGCTTGGGGGCAGTGCGCTCACACTTAACGGCGGGACGATGACTGTGGCGCCAGGCGCCGTTGCAACGACCGCCACCCTTCTGAACTTCCCAAACAATTATAGTGCGCAGGGTGGCGGCACGCTGGCGTTGAACGGGCAACCCGGGGCTCCCGGATCGGGGACGAGCACCTTCTCAGCGGTCAACTCAACCACGATGAACATTGATGCCGGGACGACCCTTGTTCTCGCCAATAGCACGGGCAGTTTTACCGGCAGTCTTGCCCAGGTGGCACTTGGCGCCGGCGGCACGATCAACGGAAATCTCGTGATCAGCCAGCCGTTCCAGGAGATCGAATTCATGCCGTATGCCGGTACCGCCAACCAGCCGGCCCCCGGAACTTCCTACACTTTCAGCGGCAGCGGAGCAATCTATGTCGCAGCCCCTGGGACTAGCCTGGCTACTCACAAGAACCAAACCAGCGGCTTAGGGTGGGTTGCGAACATCAACGTGCCTATCGTCCTGAACAGCTCGAACCTCTATCTGAACAGCTCGAACACTTATCCGGGGTTCGACGTCACACATGCAACCTTCGCCAGCTTCCCTCTTTTTGGGACTGCTATCGGCGCCACCAAGTGGAGCACGATGCACATCAACGCAGGGATTTCCGGAAATGCGGACGCGGTGCTTACTTGCAACACCTATGCCAGTGGCTGGGGAGGCTCGGCAACCACTTACCTCTCCTCGACGTGCAGCTATACGGGCACGACGATGCTCGAAGGCAACGGGGTCCTCGACTCGTCTCACGGCGGATTGGCATCCAATCCGCCAGGAACCGGCTCGTTGATTTTGGGTGTCAACAATGCCTTGCCGGTCGCAACCAACGTCGAGTTCGACGCGCTGACCGGGAATCCAACCCAATACCCCGTGCTCGATTTGAACGGCAACAATACGCAGATTGGATCGCTCACGGTGCCTTCCTATGTGACCAATCAGTCCACCGCGATTTTGATTGGCAGCAATAGCGGCGCCGCAACGTTGACGGTCAGCGGCGCGATATCGCAGACGCCTTATTACGGCTTCGGCGGACGCTTGGTCGACTGCCCCCTTGCCGTCTTCAACCCGTCGACCACGGCGAGCGGAATTCTTGCCCTCGTCAAGAGCGGCCCGAACACGCTCAATCTCTCCGGCGCAAACACCTACAGCGGGGGAACCACCATCAGCGGCGGTTATCTCCAGGTAAGTAACGGGTCTGGCTCGGCCACGGGTGTAGGCTCGGTCACCGTGTCCGGCGGCGCGTTGGCAGGTTCGCTTGTCGGCGGCACTGTTGCCGGTCCCGTCACGGTGCAAAGCGGCGGCGAGATCATGCCCGGCGGAGTCAACGCCTCGGGCGCCCCGCTTAGCCTTAGCAACACCGCCAATTCGTTGACGATGCAAGCGGGCAGCCTCCTCTCATTCGTCTTCGGTAGTAACACTTCCACCGGTACATCGCAGGTGCAGGCGGCCGGAGCGCTGTCGCTGCCGACGAACGCCAACACCGTCACGGTGGACGTCGTCCCGCAGTCAGGGCTGCACTCAGTGATACCGTTGTTCAGCTACAGCGGCCTAACCGGCTCGATCACCTCGCTTGACCTGGGCAATAGCGCCAGCTTGCCGGCGGGGTACACTTTTGTCGTCGATTCGTCGCTCGGCACGTTGGGCAGCGGAAATCCGGACCAGATCGACCTCTATAATCCGAACGTCGTCAACCCAATGCCGCTCACCTGGAACGCTGCCGCCGCGAGCGGCACGTGGGACACGAATCCGGCGAATACCGTCTGGAAAACGTCCGGCGGCAGCAGTGTCTCTTTCACAAGCAACTTCTTGACCACGTTCTCGGATATCGCCGGCCAAACCTCCGGCATAGTGACCATCGCCGCATCGGGCGTTCAGCCCGGCTCCGTCACCGTCTCCAACAGCAACACGTCCTACACCTTCACTGGCGGGCCGATCACGGGCTACACGAGCCTCATCACGGGGACCGGGATGACGACCTTGGCCAACACCAACTCCTATACCGGCGGAACCTACGTCACCAGCGGCACGCTGGTGGCCGCGGCCGGCGACCTCAGCCTCGGCAGGACGACAGGCGGACTCTTTTTGGACAACGGGGCCACGTTCAGCACATCGGGCGCGGGCATCATCTCAAGCCGGGCCGTGTCGATCGCCACAACCGGCGGAAGCGCAGACACCGGCGCAATGTTCAACACCAATGGGCTGAACAGCACGCTCAACGGCAACGTGATCGTGGGCAACCCAGCCGTATCGGGGACCTTTACGAAGACCGGCCCCGGCACGCTGAACCTTGCTGGCATCACCGCGCTGACCGATGCCGCCAATTCAACGGGTGCGGTGCTTAGCGTGCAAGGCGGCACCCTTCAGGTGAGCGGGCCACTGACCTTAGGCCTCTATGGCAGCATGAATGTCGGCGCCAGCGCAACGCTCCAATTCTCCAGCACCGCCGCTGAAACCGAGTTGTTCAACGGCAGCGTGGTCAATGGGAGGTTCGTGATTGACCAGCCCACGGAACTCTATGTTAACAATGGAGTCATCAGCGGTTCAGGATCAATAGAAGTTACCGCGCCATCGGGCGTCATCATCGCCAACCACAGCAATTCCCTCGGCGGTACGATCGCAACCAATATCGTCCTTAACGCCAATAATGCGCCTTACACCAAGATCGACGTCTCGAAGCCGATCAACGGGATTGGCGCCAACAGTTTCATCGTGAGCATGGGCGGCGATATTGACACGTCGAACCAACAGAGAGGCCAAATCACGATCAACGGCGTGATATCGGGCAGCGCGGACGTGTGCTTCGCCGCCAATGCAAACGGCGGCGGCGGGGGCGGCAGCGGCGGTCCCAATAACGCCAATCTCCTCCTCGGCGCTTCAAACACCTATACCGGCACGACGTTCATGGGCTTCCACGGCGGCATCGTTCAATTGGGCGTCCCCAATGCACTCCCAATCCAGACCGACTTGTTTTTCGGTACGCCGGACGGCTCCGCCGACTCCCTGGGAACCCAACTCGACCTGAACAGCAATAACCAGCAGGTCGGCTCGCTGTGTACGGCGACCGGCGGCGGAAAATCTCAGTTGTACGAGATTAGTAATACGGCGCAGAATACAACGGCAACGTTCACGGTTAGCGGCACGACGACCCCCTACGAGCCGTTTGCAGGCAGCATCTTCGACTTTGCTAGCGGCCTTGTGGCCCTCGTGAAGTCAGGCGCAAACACGCTGGTTCTGGCCGGCACCGGAGGGAACTTTTACTCGGGCGGGACGACCGTGGCCGGCGGCAAGTTGTTCATTTACGATCCGGCTGCTATGTTCACTTCGACAGGCAATGGTTCCGTCAATGTCAGCGGCGGCACGTTCGGCGGGGTTGGCTCCATCGCCGGAGCGGTCAACATTTCCTCCGGCGCCGCGCTATACACCGGTATGCCTACGGTCGGCGCGACTTCGAATTCGGCTGGCGCCCTCTATATCACTGGAAGCCTGAACGTCGCCGCCGGCGCAGTAATGGACTTCGATTTCGGATCGGGCAGCGCCAGCCAAGTGAGCGATTTCAGCGGTTTGGCTCTGCCCAGCGCGGGCACGGTCACGGTCAATCTCACAAATGTCAACGGCCCGACCGGCACCTTCCCGCTGATCAGCTTCGGCAGTATTGCGGCCGGGAACACCGGCTCGCTGACTATCGGCAGCTGCGCCTAGCGGCGCTATCTATGCTTTGACTGGCGACCCCAGCGGCGTTGCGATCGACTTGACGATCACCCCCACGAGCACGGCTTCCGTCTCCCTCTCCGGAGGCACGGTGAGCTGGGGCGCGGTGCTGACGACTACGCCTTCCACCGCGGTGACGCTATACAACCTGACTCCAAGCACTACCAGCACGCTGGAGTTGAATCAAGATCGGATGGTTGGGTCGCTCATCATCGACGCGTCTAACGGTGAGATTGTCGTTGGCAACGGCTCGGCGCACAATCTGTACGTGGGCAACACGAGCATGTCGCCCTCGATAACTGTCACTAGCGGTGACGTTGTCATCAACTCCTCAACGCATTTAGAAGGCGATCTGACAGTAGCCATGTCGAATGGAACAACATTGCAGTTCACGGACGACATTCACGAAGATTCGGCCGGATTGTCGCTTACCCTATTGGGCAGCGGCGAGTTAATACTTAGCAAATCGGGCCTGTACACCGGCGGCACGTACGTCGAAGGCGATAGCACGCTGATCGTCCAGAATCCCTACGGACTGATGAACGGCAGCAATATCTACGTTGACAGCGCCGGTGAGTTGAGCAAGTTCGGCGCTTTGGCATCGGCCGGTGGCGGTGAGATTGCTTCCGGCGGCGCGACGGCTGTACCGGAACCTTGCACGTTGGTCTTGGTTGGCGCCGGTGGCTTGGTTGTCGGCTGGCGAACTCTGCGACGGCGGCGCAAAGGGTAGAATAGGGTAGTATGAGGTCAAGCAAGGTGCTTTGCGTTTCGACCTGAAAGCATGGCTTTCCCGAGCTTGGGAAGGAAAAACCCCCGCGGCTTTTGTCGCGGGGTTTTTTATTGACGAGTCACGCCGATGGAAACTGTCGCACTTGTTCGATTAGCGGAAGTTGCCTTTGGTGGACTTCGCTTCACGTTCCTTCCCCGGCCGTTGTTGCTTCCCTGACGTGCTTGCCCTGAAAGACCCCGTGCGCGGTGCCGTCGCCGTTTCCGTCGGGATGCATGTCGAGCAAGCTCTCGCGATCGCCTGATGCGGCCGTCGTCCGATCGGATCGGCTTCCAGGTTTCCGTCCAGGTGCAGCCAGCCCAAGAAAGGCCAACGCCGAAGCCGACCATCAACGTCCGCTTGCCGGGCCGAAGCGCTCCGCTGCGGCGCAGGTCGTGCATCAGCAGCGGCAATGTGCTTGAGACCGTGTTTCCATAATCGTTCAACGCCAAGGGCATTTCGGCCGCGCTTAGGCCGAGCCGCCCGCGGAGCTGGTCTAGCAGGAAGAAGGTCGCCTGGTGCATGAGATAGAGCTCTACGTTGTCGCGCGTCCACTGGGCGGATTCCAGCACGCGATCGATCATCGGCGGCAAGATCTCCAGCGCGAACTTGGCGATTTCGGGACCGTCCATTGTCAGCGCGCTGGGCCAGCGCTTGCGCTTCCGCGGTTTGAGGGCGTCGGTTGCCGGGCGAGCGCCACCCTCGGCTACCATCAGCGTGTCGGCCCCGCGGCCGTCGGTGCCGAAGACGAACCCGCCGAGCGACGGCTCGTCGGCCGCCTCGATGAGCGTGGCGGCCGCCCCATCGCCGAAAATCGTCCGCAGCGAGCGGTCGGTGGGATGAATGTATTTCGAGTAGGTCTCCGCGGTGACCAACATAATCCGCCGCGCGGCCCCGCTGCGGACCAGGCCGTCGGCCAGCGAAAGCCCGTAGACGTAGCCCGAGCAGCCCAGATTGAAATCCAGCGCCGGCCGACGTGGGCAGCTTAAGGCGGTCTTGCAAGAGACAAGCGGTAGTGGGCAAGAGATAGTCCGGCGATTGCGTGCAGAGCAGGACGAAATCGATCGAGTCGCGGTCGATGTCGTGTTCCCGGAAAAGCCTTTCGGCGGCAATGACGGCCAGATCGGCGGCAGTCTCGCCGGGCGCGGCGATGTGCCGCTTCCAAATGCCCGTCTTCCGATAGATCAACTCCATGTCCCACTTGGGAAAGAGCGACTGGAGCAGGTCGTTGTCCTCCACGGTTTCGGGGAGGTGGAAGGCGATGGGGCCTATCCGGGCGAATTTCTGCATGGGCCGTGCGCTCTCCGAGGCGTTGCCGGCAGGCTGCGGCCGAGCGCCGACCCGCTGCGCGGGTGCCCCGCCCTTGGCCACCGGGGAAATCAAGGCGTATTTTACGCATTCCCGCCGCAGCCCGCAACGGGGAATGGCTTCTCGCGTCTCAAACCCGCATTTCCCCGTCGATAATCGCTCAGGCGAAATACTCGACCGCGTTAACGAATACCTGGAGCCCGTCACCCACTGGCCTCGCCTCGCCGCGAGTCCAGCGGGGATGATGCGTCGGATCCAGGTGCCGCTCGGGATGCGGCATTAGGCCCAGCACACGGCCTGTCGCGTCGCATACGCCCGCTACGTCGGCGATGGAGCCGTTGGGGTTGTCGGGGAATGGCAGGTGTTCGGCCGCGGCCAAGCACTCGTTTGCAGCGGCCGCCGAGCACTGGGTTCTAACTACTGAGTGCTGACTGTCACGGCGCCTGCGTCCATTTTCCGCCAATGGCAAGTACCGCAACGGCAACTGCCCTGCCGCCTCCAGCCGATCGAGGGCCGCCGCGTCGCGGGCGATAAACTTTCCTTCTCCGTGTGCCACCGGCAAGTACATTTGTTCGATCCCGCGAAGGAATACGCACTTGTCGTTGACGACGCCGAGGCGGACCCAACGATCCTCGTACTTTCCCGAATCGTTGTTCGCCAGCGTGGCAGGCGGTCCACGATGCCCGCTGGCGGACGAAGGCTCGTCGTCCAAAAGGATTCCCGACTTGATGATCACCTGAAATCCGTTGCAAATCCCCAGCACGAGCTTGCCCGCCGCCTTGAAATCGGCAAGGCGGCCGGCCAGATGCCTCCGCATCTGCACGGCGAGAATTTGACCGGCGGCCACATCGTCGCCGTAACAGAAGCCGCCCGGAATGCAAAGTATCTGAATGCGGTCCAGCACCGCAGGCGATTCCAGTACGCGGTTGACGTGGAGCGTTTCCGTCGAGGCCCCGGCCGTCTGGAAGGCGAAGGCGGTTTCCCCATCACAATTCGTGCCTGGGGCGCGGAGAATCAATACGTTGGGTCGGGTCATAGAGCTAACCGCCAGGCATTATATGTCGCCAGGCTTGCCCACACAACAGGCCACCTTTACGTCCGCGGACCTTCGAGACTTTCGGCCAGGCGACCGAGCGCTTCGGTTTCAATCTGTCGCACGCGCTCCCGCGTCAGGCCGAGGCTCTCGCCGATTTCCTTCAAGGTCTTCGGCTCGTGCCCTTCCAGCCCGAATCGCATTTTCAGCACGGTCGCCTCGCGGGTGTCCATCGTTTTGAGCTGCTGCATGACGTGGACGAGATTGTCGTTCTCGACCATCTCGGTCTCGGGCGTCCGCATCCGCTCGTCCGGCACCATCTCGCCCAGCGACCAGCCGGCCTCGGCCTGATCGGTCTGCGGCGTGAGATTGTAGATGCGGATGGCCTTCTTGATGATCGGCAGCTTTTTGCGGGGCAACCCCAGCACGCGTGCGATTTCCTCCGGGGTGGGCGTGCGTCCCAATTCCTCGGTGAGGCGATTGGTCGCGCGCCGCCACTTCGAGAGCAACTCGACCATATAGGCGGGGATGCGGATCGTCTTGGCCGTGTTGATCAGCGCCCGCTTGATCGACTGCTTGATCCAGTAGCTGGCGTACGTGGAGAAGCGCGTGCCCACCCCCGGATCGAAACCTTCGACCGCTCGGAGTAGGCCCAGATTGCCCTCCTCGATGAGGTCCTGCAGGCCGAGGCCCTTGCCGGTATAGCCGCGGGCGATGTTAACGACCAGCCGCAAGTTGGCGCGGACCATGCGGTCGCGGGCCTGCACGTCGCCGTCGCCGATAGCCACGGCCAGCTCGTGTTCGTCGGCGGCGGAGAGCAGCGAAGTCTCGTTGATTTCCCGCAGATAAGTCTCCAGGGGAGACTGCACGGAAGCGAGTTGGCGACGGCGTGTCTTCGGCATGGGGCGGTGTTTCTTCGCAGGTGCTTCGGCGGGATAGTCTGCACCGTGCCCGTTCTCCACGCCGTACTGGGACCAGCACAATCATCGACTCCGCCGCGGCGGGTTCTGTACGCCAGCGGAAAGTTTGCGGACTTGACCGGAAGGGCATGTCCTTACAACTGTAACGAAGGAAACGGCCGCGCCGGTTTTGCAAGAAGTGGCCGCGTCAAAGGCGGAATTACCGGAAGTCTTTACTCCCCTTCCTCCTGTTTTGCCGTTCGTGGGGCAATCAATGGGCCGCTGCCGCCGCCGACGCCGCCCTTGAGCTCCGCGGGCGGAACCGAGGGCTGCGGCTTGGAGGGGGCCGCGCCGCCGCCGCCGTCTTCCTCCCCGCCAGCCCAATCGACTCGCTTCCGCGAAAGGCCGATCTTCCGCTCGTCGGCGTCGACGCGGAGCACCTTGACCTCGATCTCCTGGCCAACTTTCACCACGTCCTCGGGGTTCTCGACCTTGTGATCCGCCAGCTCCGAAATGTGCAATAAGCCTTCCAGGCCGTCCTCCAGGCCGACGAAGACGCCAAAATTCGTGATCTTGGTGACCGGACCCTTCACGACCTGTCCCGGCTGATACTTGCCGGGAATATCGGTGGCCCAAGGATCGTCATTGAGCTGCTTCATTCCCAGGGCAATACGTCGGCGCTCCTGGTCTACGCTGAGCACGCGGCATTCCACCACCTGGCCTTTTTCAACCATCTCGTTGGGGTGGCTGATCTTGCGGGTCCACGACATGTCGCTGACGTGCAGCAGGCCGTCAATTCCCTCCTCGATCTCGATGAACGCACCGTAATTGGTGAGATTGCGGACAGTCCCTTTGACGATGGCCCCGATGGGGTAGCGGTCTGCCACGCGGTCCCAAGGGTTCTCCTGGGTCTGCTTCATACCCAGCGAGATTTCCTGCTTCTCTTTGTCGATCTTCAGCACGACGACTTCGATCTCGTCGTCGACATGGACCAATTCATTGGGATGGGTGATCCGCCGCGTCCATGACATCTCGCTGATATGCACCAGTCCTTCAATTCCCTCGTCTAGCTTGACGAACGCGCCGTAGCTCATCACATTGACCACCGTCCCCTTGGTCTGCGTGCCGACGGGGAACTTGCTGGGCACCAACTCCCACGGGCTGGGCATCTTCTGCTTCAGCCCCAGCGCGATCTTCTCCTTCTCGTAATCGATGTGAAGGATCTGGACCTCGATTTCCTGGTCGATGGATACCATCTCGGACGGGTGTGTGATGCGGCCCCAGCTCATGTCGGTGATGTGCAGCAGACCGTCGATGCCGCCCAGATCGACAAACGCGCCGAAGTCGGCGATGTTCTTCACGACGCCCTTGCGGCGCTGGCCTTCTTCCAGCTCGGCCAGGAGTTGGGCCTTCTTCACCGCGCGCTCTTCTTCGATCAGCGCGCGGCGGCTGACGACGATGTTCCGCCGCGTCTCGTCGATCTTCAGCACCAGCGATTGCACGGTGCGGTTGATGTAGTCGCCAATGTCGGCCGGGCGGCGGATATCGACCTGGCTGGCCGGCAAGAAGACGGGCACGCCGATATCGACCAAAAGTCCGCCCTTGATTTTCCGCGTGGCGACGCCCGTGACCACGTCGCCCTCGTGGACCGAATCCATGACCCCCTTCCAGGCCTGGAGCTTTTCCGCCTTCCGCTTGCTGAGCGTGATCATCCCGCGGGAATCGTCGACCAGGCCGTGGATGTCTTCGACGTCCTCGATGAGGACCTTGATGATGTCGCCCGGCTTGGGAAGCTCTTCGCCCTCTTCCCATTCATTGCGGAAGACGATGCCTTCGCTCTTGTAGCCGACGTCGACGAGAATCACGTCGCTTTCGGCTCGCAGAACGCGGCCTTCGACGACATCGTTGACGCTGATCTCCTGTGTGCCCCACATGTCCACGTCTTCGGTCGGGGCCGCTTCCATAGCTTCGTTAAGTTCTTGCTGCCATTCCTCCTCGGTCGGGTCTAGGGTTCGGATGAGGTTACGATTAACCATGAATTCGCTTCCGTAATGAAACGGCGCACTACATAATGGGGACAAACTCGTTCGCCCGGTTCCCTAGCAAACCGGGAACTAAAGACGGGCCATCGAGAATTAAGCATTATAGAGGTATTGGCGAATTGAATCAACGGGAGGGATAGAGGAATCGCGGCTAAAAAAGCGCCGATCTGCATTTTCCGATACATAACCCCCCTCTGGCGGCGCAATACGTTTGGAAGTCGCGTTCTCTTTACTACTGGGCATGGTGCGAAAATGAAATCAAGGGTAGTCCCTTGCGGCCGATGGAGCGCGGGCATTTTTCTGACCGCGGCGGCGTCGATGCTGGCCGCGGGCGCGTTGGCCGCACCGGTAGCCATCACCATGAATAGCAACACCAATTGGACGATCAGCAACGGGCTGATCACGATGGTCTTCGACCCGAGTTCAGACGACGTAACCTCGGTCAAACTCGGCTCCGGATCAGGCGCAAGTCCCAATCTGCTTAATCCCAGCACGCCGGAGTTGGACGAAGAATTCGCCGGCACTCCTTTTGGCTCGGGCTCGCAGACGTTCGGCTCGATGACCAACGCCACCAGTTCGTACGAGGATGTTTGGACTACCACGGCCTCCTCGGGCACGGCCAATCCCATCACGTACTCGTTCCACTACGTCATGTTCGCCAACGATCCGACGATCTACTGCTACGAGTGGCTCAGCCATGCCGCCAGCGATCCGGTCACAAGCGTGGGACAAGGCCAATTCCTTTTTCGCTCCAATCCCAGCCTGTTCACCAATCTCTACCAGATCAACACCGGACCGAACCAACTCGGCACGGCAAACGCCGTGACGACCGTCGGCGTGCCAAGCACCAATCCAAACTTTGCCACCGTCACCGCCCAATCAGGCCGCACGGTGCAGAATGTCACCTATGACTTGACCGGCAGCAGCATCGCCGGCGACAACGGCACGAACTACTTCACCAAGTACGACTACTCCGTCTACACGCAGTTCTACCAGGCGGAAACAATGTACGGCAGTCAATACGCGGTAACGGAGGTCGATCCCTCCATCGACACGCTGTCCGGCGGGCCGACGAAGCAGGAGCTGGCCTGGACCGATCCGGCGATCCTGAACATGGAATTCCTCTCCGACCATTACGGCATCGACGGCTCCGGCAGCGGTGCTTACCCCGGCTATGCTTACTACCCGACGCAAGGCGTGAATACGACCCGGCTCTTCGGGCCTTTCGGCTTCACCGTCTCGTCAGCCACCGCGGCCACCGCGGCCACGATCAACCAAAACGCGATCAACGCCATTCCGAACGACCAAAAGGAATTCGACACCGACGCGCAACTGGTGGCCAGCGGATACGTGCCCACCACGTCCCGCGGCACGCTCCAGGTGAGCGTTTCCAGTTCGGTCGGCTGGAGCTCGACCACCTCAAACAACACTATCGTGCTCTCCCAACCAGGCGTCAACTTTCAGGAATCGACGCAGGGCAATCAGTATTGGGGCCAATTGTCGCCCGGCGGCTCGACTACGATCACGGGCATTGTGCCGGGCACTTATCGCATGTCGATTTACCAATATGGACAGTGGGGCGAAACTCGCTACGACGGCGTGCAGGTGGTCGGCAATAAAATCACCATTCCCACCAACGCAACCTTCACGCCGGAAAACTTCGGCGCCGCGCCGCCGATCTGGACGATCGGCACGCCCAATCGCTCCGCGAACGAATTCCTCAACGGCACGGCGGGCACTACCTCCGGTCCCGACCAGCGGCAATATCAGGGTTCGTACAATTACTGGGCCGAGGAAGCTACGCTGGGCAACCCCGGCACGGTCGTCTACTACGCCACCGCGGTCGGTGGAACGGCCGCCACCAATAACACCAAGGCCTGGATCGCCAACGAGTGGACTGTTTTTAACCCGGGCGAATACGACGCCAGCAACGGCAGTGCCGACAACTACGCCAACGTCGCTCCGGCCTATGTGACGGCCGCCGGCGGCCCGGCAACTTACTCGGGCAGTGCCTGGCAGGTCCGTTTCACGACGACCCAAGCGCAGCTCAACCAAGGACAATACGTCGTGCTTTCGGTGGGGCTGGCGGCCATGGAATCCAGTTTGGTCATTGACCTCAATGGGCATGAGGAAGCCTGGCATGCCCCAAGCTCGACGTACTCCGATCCGATGGTCCGCAGCGGCGACGCCGGGTTTTACCAGTGGGCTGCTTTCCAGTGGCCGACGAGCGATCTGTTGGCGGCCGGCGGCGACGACGTGCTCACCTTCGGGTGCAACCAGGCTGACGGCGTTATGTATGATGCTTTGCGCTGGAAATCACCAACACCTCGGCGAACCCCGCCGTTACTGGCTGGACCGACTACACCTGGGTTACCGGGCCGAACGACAACAACGATCAGTTCCCCAACGATGCGGCCAGCTTGGTGCCGACGGAAAACATCGTGCCCGAGCCATCGACCGCGGGGCTGGTTATTGCGGTGGCGGCGGTGGGGATACTTCGCTGGCGGCAACGCCTACGGCCTTTCGCCCGATAGCCTGGTAATGTCTGGCGCCATTGCCCGCGTGCGGCAACTTTTCGCCGTTATCCGTGCCGCCCCGCGGTTTTCTGCGCTTTGGAACGGATCGCGACGGCGTAGCTAAACCATTGGCAGACATCAACTTGCGGCGAATGCGATTGACCGGCGGCGCACCCCCCTCTTGGCAAGATTGGCACACATCGGCCACCGCGCTCACAGCATTGGCCTTGGACGGCTCGTCCTTCCACGCGCTCGTAGTACCGTCTTCAGCCGGAAAGGCACGGCCATTTCGCGCGTTATCGTTGGCCGCGCAGTGCGGGTGGCAATGCCCGCATGGCCTGCCGTGGCCGGCTCGCACCAGCCGGGATGCTCGTAAGGCGAGCGAAATGGAGCTACGTCCCCGGCGACGTCCGCGCGCCCCCATTGTCTGCTACGCTGTCGTCCGCGTCGCTGTCGTCCGCGGCCATGTTGCGCCAGCGGTCGGCGTGTTGGACCGCCGCCTCGACTTCCCGCAGCGTGCCGTTGAAGGAGCGCATGAATTGGTCTTTCTGGTCATCTTTCAGCGCCGGCAGGGCGTAGGAAAAGACATCAGCAAGCAGACGCATCACCTGGTCGCCGCTGAAACTGTGCGGCGTGCGGTGGCCGAATTCGTCGGGCAGGCGGCGTTCCAAAAGCCAGGCGGCGGCCCGCCAATACTTCTCCTGCCGGCCGGCGTCGCGGACCGTTTTCAGGATCGACAAGTCGGCCACGCTTTCGGCGTTCGACAGTTCCCGGGCGAAACGCGGGTCGCGAGCCGCGGCACGGGCGATGCTCGTATGGCTGACGCCGACGTGCCGGGCCGCCGTGCGGCGGCTGAAGCCCTGCATCAGCAGCGCGCAGAGCATTTTCTGCCGCAGCTCGTTGAGCACCTCGCGGGGGTCGCGCTTTCGCTCGGTCTGGGGCGACGGTGCGGTTGCAGGCGGATCGACGAGAATCTCGCGCGGATCGGGCGCGGGGGCGGATTCGGGCGCGGTGCATGTCGCGGAGGCATTCATGAAAAGGGACCTTTCTTTGGGGTTAGAGGGCAGTGAGCGGGGGCAAGGCAAAACAGTCTCCCCTCTCCCGCCGGGAGAGGGGCGGGGGTGAGGGCGTTTCCCTGTGGTTTCCCGCCATTATACACTGTTTACATGTCTTGTCAACTGTTATCTTAAGATGTCGGTCGCCCGTCGCCGCAAGTCCTTGCGCCGCAACGCTTTACGCTGCTTGACATTTGTCCGCGTTCTTGTGGATGCCTCGTGCGCGTTGGCTATGCGGCAAATAGCGCAAGTCCAAGCTGGCAAAGGGTTTGGGAGTTTCCGCCTGCGCCGCCGCGGCCCGACAAGAAAAAAGCGCGGCGACCAAAAAATCCGCCCTACTCGCGATGCGGAAAAGGCAGCTTAGGGCGCGGCGAGAGGCGGGAGCGATCGTGATGTCGCTTTTTGCGACTCGTTAACCCGCCCGTCGCGCCGGCTATGCCCATTCAGTTCAGGATTTCATCACGGAAGGAAGAGCCTGCCCGTGCCGCGAATTCCATCGAGACGCGCCAGATACTCAAAGCAGTCGGCCATTAGCCTGATCATGCCGGGGGGCGCCTTCCTTCGCTCGCCGCTGCGCTACAAGGCTTTGAAACTCCTCGTGAATCGCATCCAGTTTGGCCTGCACTTCTGGCGGGTTCCCTCGGCGCTCGCGGTCCAGAATCCGCTCGTAGCCCGCCAGGACTTCTTGCTTGTGCTGGTCAATGTATTCCAGCGCGGCGGCCACCTGCGCCGACGACAATCGCAGCCGCAGGGCGATCGCGTCACGGTGCCAGTTCTCCAGGGTGTAATCCCAGATGTCGTAGACCGTGATTCGCGTGCCCTCGATTTCGGGTCCTCGGCCTCGATTGATGATTTTCGCGGCTTTCATGTTTGAAGTATATCATTTGTCTCATAACGGGAATACGCAAGATGGAGTCCGGCGTTTTGCGGCTGCAAACCAACGCGGCGACGAACCTTGCTTCCAACCATATGCGCACAGAGCAGTTTTAGACCGGCCCGGACGGTGGTACGATTTCCGCCATGCGAGTAGTGTTGGATACGTCCGTGCTAGTGGCTGCGGCACGGTCGCGCCGAGGAGCAAGCTTCGCGCTGGTCAGCGCCATACCATCGCCGGATTTCCAAATCTGCTTGTCGACCGCGCTCTATGCCGAATGGAGGGAGGTGCTCACGCGGCTGGAGAACATACCGGACGGGCTAACCGCCGACGATGTGCATGGTTTCCTTCGATTCCTAGCCAGCGAAGCACTCTTACAAGACGTGTACTTCCATTGGCGGCCATTTCATTACGATCCGGACGATGATATGATTGTTGAGTTGGCTTTTGCCGTCTTCTTCTCATCTCCCGTTTTCATCAAGCTCTAACCGCAAATAGTCGTAGACGACGCCGGTGGTGACTTCGCCAGCAGGGACGGTGAGCCGCATTTCGTTCTCGCCGGACTTCAGCAGCTTTGCGTCGAAGGGCAGCTTGAGTTCTTGCCAGACGCTTTTGTTCGTGTTGTACTGGATGGCACTGGTGCGCATAGGGTAGAGCGTGCCGGCGTCGTGGCCGTTAACGACCACGGCGAGTCCGCCGCCGCCGTCGGCGCCAGCCAAGGCGACGCGGAGTGTCGCCCGACCGCGCGGGGCATGGTCCATGTTGAACTTGATGGTCCAGGTGGTCGCCCGGCCGCGGCCGATGCTTCGCCACAACTCGTCGCCGGGCACGGCGGTGCTCACCCAGCCGAAGCGCTGGTGCAGTGGGTCTTTGGCGGCGGGGTTCTTCCAGGCGTCGGAAAGCTCGTGCGGCACCTGCTCGAAAAACCAGTCCTTGCGGTAGTCGCTCTTGCCGATCGTGTAGGTGATGTCGTGCGGGAAAAGGCCGCCGTAGCGGACGCACCAGCCCCAGAGCCAGTAGTTCGCGCCGTCGCCTTTATAGAACTTGTCGCCCGTGCGGTCGGGATAGCCGATCTCCCAAATCTGCCTGCCGTAGCGCACGGGCTTCCACGGCAATTTGCCAAGATCAAGTGTCGTGCCGGCGGCGACGGTGATGTTCGTCTGGGCGAATTCTCCCAGCACCCCGTCGGCGAAGGCGTGCAACGTGTACTGGCCGGGACGAACGTTGGCGATCGTGAATTGGCCGTCCTCGCGGCCATCAGCCCAGAATTGGTAGAACTTCGCGTCGTGCGCCCAATCGACGGTTCTTGCTCCACCGCCGAAGCCTCGCCGGCCGCGCCACATTGCAGAGTAGTCAGCATGGGCCAGACCGACGGTAAGATTCGGTAAGCGGCTCGTGGCGGCCTGCGGATCGTCCAACATGATCTGACCTGTGACCGCGCCGCGTTGGGCCTTGTGCGGGTAGTCCACGCCATCGACCCAGTCGTACGGCCAGCGGGCCTTCTCTCGCGCACTTGCGCAAGCGCGTCGTGCCATAGGGCCATCGCGTTCTCCTTCCACGCCGGCGGAACGAACGGATCGCCGGCGGTGGTTGCAAATCGGTCGAGTTCGGCCTTGGAGGCGGCGCGGGGACTCTGCAGCGCGTTGCAATAGACGAAGATCGGGCCGATGACCTTGTTCCACTTCTCGCCGGCGGCGATAGCACAGCTTGCGCCGCCGCCGTAGTGCGTGCCGCGCCAGTAGTCGAGGATGATCGGATCGGGATAATTGTTGGCGTCGAAGTGGCAGACCAGTTCCTGCTTGGTTGCGCCGCCGCAAAGGTATTCGATCGAAGGGTTGATGAACCAGATGCCGATGTGCTCCTTGGTGCTGGACCAGCCAAATGCGGGGACCTTGTATTGCACGGCGTTGTAGCTGTATTTGTGCTCGACAGAATTCCTGTAGACGCCCGTTCGCAGGACGCGCTGCTCCTTGGCGTGGATGACGGTGCCCGCGCCCCAGTCCCGCGGCGAGCATTCCAGCATATTGCGGTCGGCATCGACGGAAATCCAGTCGAAGATCTTGCTGAGCTTGGTGATGAAGCGGCTTTCGCCGACGCCCATCGCGCCGTATTCGGGCGGGTGGCAAAAAATCGCGTAGACATAGATGCCGCTCACGCCGCGGCCCAGGGCGTAGCGGACCTCAATGTCGCAGCGCGTGCCGCCGCCAGGCGCGTCGGGCGTGAGCGTCACCGTGCCTCCGGTGACGCCCTTAACGGCCACTTCGGCCCGCTGGCCACCGTTTTTTGCCGGGTCGATGGTGATGGTCTGGGTCAGCCGCGGGGCGTCTTGCGGGGTCTGCTCCCAATATCCGCCCGCGCCCATCGCATTCACGCCGCGATACACGAGCGACAGCAGGTTGCCGCTTCGCTTGCTGACCGTTGCTTTGACGATGCCGTTATCCAACGTCCACGCGCGGCCGTTGTCGGCCACGGTTACTGGACCATTGGTTTTCGGTTTAGCGACTGCCGGTTCGCTGGCGCGGAGAGTTGAGGCCGCCGCCGTAACGGCCGCCCAGGTCAGGATGGATGCAACTCGCATAGTTATTCCGACAGTTTGGCGATTGGGCGGTTTCATGAGCGATTCCGGGGTCAAAAGAGTACATCACGTTTTCAAGCCTGACTACCATTATGTCTGGCTGGAAAGCCCGGCGCACAGATAACACAATAAATCAACCCCAGATCAACGTCGAGCGTTCCGGGTCGCAAACAAAAAATCGCCGAATTCCAATACCCTAGCCCGCCTCGAAGGCGCAATACAATTGGCGGACCTTCGTGTCCGCTTGTCTCATACCTGGATCCGCTTCATGCCTTGCCTGAGCAGGTTCTTCGTCGCTGTTGCCCTCTTTGCCGCAGGATTCATCGCCGCCGGGCCGATCTCGGCCGGGCAAGTCCCGGCAGGTCGCGGCGGGAGTTTCGATGCGGACTGGCTGTTCACCCGCGGCGATCCTTCTGCGGCGGAAAAGCCGGCCTTCAACGATTCCGCGTGGCAAAAGCTCGATCTGCCGCACGACTGGAGCATCGAAGGACCTATCGACCGCAACAACGCCACTGGACCGCGCGGCGGGTTCCTGCCGGCCGGCATTGGCTGGTATCGAAAGCATTTTGCGATGGACGCCGCCGACGCCGGCAAGTGCGTTTTCATCGAGTTCGACGGCGTGATGGCCAACAGCGACGTCTACATTAACGGTTTCCGTCTCGGCCATCGTCCTTACGGTTGGGTCCCGTTTCAGTACGAACTTACCGGCCATGTCACGTTCGGCGCCGAGCAGCCAAACGTCATTGCCGTTCGTGTTGACAACAGCCGCCAGCCCGCGTCGCGATTTTACGAGGGCGCGGGCATCTATCGTCATGTGCGGATAAGCGTCGTCGATCCGGTGCACTTCGCGCCGGGGGGCGTTTATGTGACCACGCCGGCTGTTTCCGGCGAGCGGGACACGGTGAAGATTGCCACGAGCGTCGAGAACCGGTCGTCGGCTGACCGAGCGGTGACGGTTCGTGCGAACATCACTCGCGCTGAGGTTGGATGGCACGTCCCTGAGCCTCAAGCGAAGGGCGTGAATGGTCGAAAAACACGCCCTTCGCTTGAAGCTCAGAGCGTGCCACCCTCGACAGCAACCGTCGGGGCCGGAAAAACCGTGGAGATCAGCAGTACTTGCACGATTAGCAATCCGGAACTTTGGGACCTCGACAACCCCCGGCTTTACTGCGCCGAGGTGGAAGTCGTCGCCGACGGTCACGTGGTCGATTCGCAGACCGTCTCTTTCGGCATCCGCCAGGCAGAATTCCGGGCGGAGAGCGGCTTTTGGCTCAATGGCCGCAATATCAAGCTCCTGGGCGTCTGTCTTCACAGCGAGGCGGGAGCGTTCGGGACCGCCGTGCCCGACAGCGTTTGGGAGCACCGCCTCGCCACGCTCAAGTCGTTGGGCGTCCATGCCGTCCGCACCGCCCACAATCCGCCGTCGTCCGATTTTCTGGACATCTGCGACCGCATGGGACTGCTGGTCATGGACGAGATGTTCGACGTGTGGACGATCGGCAAATATAACGACCAGGATTATCACCTCTACTTCCGCGACTGGTGGCGGCAAGACGTGACGGATACGGTCCTGCGAGACCGCAACCATCCGAGCATTGTCGTCTACAGTGCCGGCAATGAAATCCACGACAATCTTGCCAGTGCCAAGGGCCAGGGGCAATTCACGGCCATGCGCGACCTGTTTCACAAGCTCGATTCCACGCGACCCGTCACGATGGCCATTCTGCGTCCGACGGAACACAATATTTTCGGCAGCGGGTTTGCCGGGCTGATGGACGTCGTGGGTGTCAACTACCGCGAGCCGGAACTCTTGGCGGCCCACCGCGAGCACCCGAGCTACAGGATTCTTGGCACGGAAAACCAGCACGGCCGTCCAGTCTGGCTTGCGCTGCGCGACAACCCGGCTTACTCCGGCCAGTTTCTTTGGACTGGGATCGACTACCTCGGCGAGGCCGGCGCCTGGCCGCACATCGCGGCTGATTTCGGGCTCCTGGACCGCACGGGAACGATCAAGCCGCTGGGCTACCAACGGGCGAGTTGGTGGTCGCCAAAGCCCGTCGTTTACATCGCCCGCGGAGGGATCGAAAGCGGCCGGCGGTTCCGCGCCGGAGGGCCGCGCCGCGAAAACGGGGCCGTCGAGGTCTACAGCAACTGCCAGGTCGTGGAACTCTTTCTCGACGGCCGATCGCTCGGCTCGAAAGCGAAGCCGGCCGACGACTTTCCGCGAGCCTGGACTGTTCTCGACGCAGGGACTCTTAAGGCAATTGGCAGCAACGACGGCAAAGCAGTCGCCGAGCACGAATTGCGGACAGCTAGCCAAGCGGCGAAGTTATCGCTTTCGGCTGAAACGACGACGATTCCGCACGATTACGACGACGTGGCAGCGGTCCGTGTTGTCATTGCAGACAAGGACGGCCGTGTTTGTGCTTTGGCGGACGCGACAGTAGCCGCCAATCCGCTAGTTTCTTTCACGATATCAGGCCCCGCCACGATCGCGGCCATTGACAACGCCGCCGCGGACAACCACGACGGCTTTCGAGGTCGCCAGATCCACGCCGCGGCGGGCCAATGTTGCGTCTGGGTTCGCTCGACGGCCGATTCCGGGACCATTGTAGTCAAGGCCAGTGCCGCCGGCCTGGCGGACGGGTCCACAGGTCCTGACGGCAGCACCACCACGGCGCTAGGCCGCTATCGTTATTTATTTCCGCGACCACCAAATTGGGGGAAAATCCTCGGTTTTCGATACATAAGTTCGCTCCCGCCGCGCAATACAATTCGGCGAGGCGTAGTCTCTTCCTCCTGGGTAAAGCATACTGAAACCATGTCGGTCCCACCGCGCGGCGGGGGGAAACTCCCGGCCGACAAAAAACTACCGAAGCGCCGGCCGGGACATTCCCCCCCGCCGCCGGCGGTGTTCGCGTAAAAGAAGAGGAGTTCATCCGATTGCTCGGATTGAACCAGGGCCGTGTCTTCTCTTTCATCGCGACCTTGCTGCCCGATTGGACCGAGGCCGAGGAAGTGCTCGCGCGAACGACCGTCGTTCTCTGGAAGAAGGCGGACCAGTTTGACGCGAGCAAAGACTTCGTGCGCTGGGCGTGCGGCATCGCGTATCGCCAGACGTTGGCCTACTTTCGCGAACGCAAGCGGAGCCACGTGACGCTGAGCGTTGAAGTCCTCGAGCGGATCGCGGAGCAGCGGTTGGATTGCCCTGAGTCGTCAGTAAACTCCGGGCTAATGGAAGAACGTCGGCAGGCGCTGCATGTTTGTCTGGAGAAACTGCCGGAGTCGGATCGGCGAATCATTGACTCGTACTATGGCTGCACGAAGAAGACGGCCGCCGAGGTTGCCGCGGAGCTCGGCCGGCCGGCAAACACGGTTCTCAAGGCCCTGGTCCGAATTCGTCGCGCGCTGCATCGCTGCATTGATCGCCGTGTTGAGGCGGGCCACGGCTGCACACCCTTGGACCGTAGCATGGGGGGAGAAGCCTCATGAGCGACGGCGGCCGTCAAAATGACAACGCGTTGAAGGGCGAACTGTACGTGCTCCTGGCCGCCTGGTGCGACGACGCGCTTGACGCCCCAGGATGCCGTCGCCTGGAGGAGTATCTTGGCGGTTCGGAGGTTGCGCGGCGGCTGTATATCGAATACCTCGACATGCACGCGCGGCTGCGTTGGGACCGCCGCGCAGACCGTGCGAGTCAGGGTTGGGGGCACGCGATTTTCGCCCCGAGTTTTTTCAAGACGCTGGCGGTTCGCTTGCGCCTATGCGTTCTTCGTCGCTGCCGTCCCGAAAGCAAGAAGCGCAACGCGGCCGGGCTGGGCATTCGTGCGCACGGCGCTCGGTTCGCCCAGAATAGGCCCACACTGGGGCACCGGAATAGGCCCACGCTGGCACCTCGCCCGCTATCTCGTGGCGGGCGCATTGTCGCTCGCGGCAGTTTCGACAGCATGGATTGCGCTTTGCGGCGGCAAAGGCGGGAGTGGAAGCGACCCGGCAATTATCCGGTCGCAGCAGGCTTCGGCTCCCATCTCCTCATCTGGCTCCGCAGAGACGGTCTCTCATGCATCCGGCGCGTCCGCGGCGGTTGCGCCGGCCCCGTCGGCTCCCGCCGTCGTGGCACACGTCGGCAAGCTGGTCGATTGCCGCTGGAGCGATTCTCGCGCCGCCTTGTTGTCCGGACAACCGCTTCGTGCCGGCCAGGTCGTTCGCTTGGCGGCCGGCGTCGCGGAAATCCGATTCGACAGTTTCCCCGGCGGTTGCGGCGCGCGGGTCGTCGTGCAGGCCCCCGCGGTGCTGGTCCTGCAAGCGCCGAAATCGGCCCGCTTGGAGCGCGGCAAGCTCAGCGCGGAAATCACCGCGCGGGCCGCGCGGGGCTTCCGGATCAGTACGCCCGACGGCGAATTCGTCGATCAAGGCACCGAATTCGGCGTCGAGGTCTCGCCCGACGGCAACAGCCGCGTCCACGTTTTTCAGGGCGAGGTCGACGTCAAGCAGGGCTTTTCCGCCGGGTCCTCGGCGCCGCAGCGCTTGATGGCCCGCGGCAGTAATATGGGCACTGAGGCTTGGCTGGAAAAGGACTCGCAAACGATCCAGCTGCGGGAGGACCCCGGCAGCTCTTTTATTCGCGACGTCCAACAGGCGGATCGCGACCGGCACGTGGTGGCCTATTGGCGTTTCGAGGACCGGCCGCTGGGGACCGTCGTGCCCGACACCATGCATAACAAGCGGTCGGTGCGGGCGACCCTCGATTCGTCCTTCAACGGCAACGACCTGTTCGCGTTTTCCGACGTCTCGCACCCGAGCTTCTCGGGCGATGTGCCGGCGGCGATGGTTCACGGCACTGGCGAGCCAAACCTTGCTTGCCTGGACAATTCGGAGCCGTATCATCCCGGCGGATCGCGCGATTTGTACACGCACTCGGCCTTCAGCCACGCCGCGCCGCTGGACCTGCAGTCGATCGAGCCGTTGAAATGGACTATCGAGGCCTCGGTCAAGCCGGCTGTCGTGGACAGCAAGGCGCAGACCTTCCTGGGCCGCGACGGCAACGAGCCCCACGCGCCCGTCGCCGTTTCCACCCGCCTGGCATTCCACATCAACAATCAAAACCGGTTCGCGATCTGGTACGTCGATGTTCGGCAGCGCAGACACGAGGCTGCCGCCACGAAACTCGAACTGCGCACGGCGCCTGGTACCACGTGGCGGCGACGAGCGACGGCCGGGTGCTTCGGCTCTATGTCGACGCCCTCGATGGCCGCGGCTATCAGCTTCGCGCGAAAACGCCGTTGCCGGAGGACGGCGGCACGGCCTTGAGCAAGGGCGGCGACTCGGCCGAGTGGAGCGTCGGCCGGGGGAAATCCAAGAATCACGTGTCCGAGGTTTTCCAAGGCTGGATCGACGAAGTGCGCATCAGCGACATCGCGCGGAAGCCGGAAGAGTTTTTGTTCGCGAAGCGAACTAGCGAATAACTTGGGTAGGCGGCATATGGAGCATGCCGCGCGAATGATTCAGGAAGAGTAGTGTTTTTGCGAGATCGAATAGGCCCGTTCGGGCAGTACAACTGGGGAGAAATCAACATGAAGCGTTTCCACGTGTCGTTTTTGGCAATCGCGATCGCCTTGGTGCTTGCGGCGTCCCCGCTGTGGGCTCAAAGCAACACCTGGGCGTACAACGTTGCCGGAAATTGGAGCAACGTGGACAATTGGTCCGGCAGCGCGTCGTATC
Organism: uncultured Planctomycetia bacterium; assembly: GCA_963780045.1. Lineage (GTDB taxonomy): Bacteria > Planctomycetota > Planctomycetia > Pirellulales > Thermoguttaceae > JANXQG01. The sequence continues at coordinate 3,239,742 of CAVZZZ010000001.1, forward strand.
CCAGCGCAGCCGACCAGATCGCGAACTTCAGCCTGCTCAGCGGAAACACCACCGTCACCGACGACCTGGCCACAAATACAATCGGCTACATGGTCTTTGGCACGGGGGCCGCGACGCTCAGTCCCGCCACGGCTGGCAATACGCTCACGCTGCAAACGACCGTTCCCAATACCACGCCAACGATTACGGTGGGCGGCAACACGACGACGATGACCGTGGCCCTCGCCGGCTCGCAAGGTTTCGTTCTGAACGGCGGGGGAGAGCTGAATTTCACATCGGCAGCCACGCTGCTTCCGACCGGCAACGTGGTCGTCAATGCCGGCATCCTTCAATTCAGCGGCTCGCTGTCAACAGCCACTAACTTTGTGGTGAACAACGGGGCCACGCTCAACCTGGGCACAAACGCCAACGTCGGCTCCGTCGTGCCCAGCAGTGTCATTTATGTAAGCAGCGCCGGAAACCCCACCACAACACTCGGCGGCACAGGATTCAACAACGGCAGCACCGCGAACCAGATGCAATGCACGCTGACCGGAAACGGAAACATCGACTGGGGCCTTGGCAACCTCAACATAATCAACGGCAACCTGTGGCAGAGCTACGGCGGCATTGTGAACTGGGGCAGCAATGTCAACGGCTTCCGCGCAAATTCGGGCGCGATCACGGTGAACGCCCAATTCGCCGAAATCAATTTGGGGACCGCAACCGCCACCCTGAGCGATAAAAGCGTAGCCACTTCGTTTATCGGCGCCCTTGCGGGCGGACCGGGGACTTCCCTGGCAGCAACCGTGACTACGATTGAAGGCATGGCCAATTTGTCGACGTCCTGGTCGGGGGTCGCGGGCGGCCCCTTCACGAAAATCGGTCTCGGCACGTTAACAGTCGCGCCGACAACGGCGTGGACCCAGACTAGTGGCTCCGCAACCGTCGCCGTGAACGGCGGGACCCTGCAACTCAATTACGCGAACTCGCCCACCGGCATTCTGACGTCGACGACTACCGCGACTTTCACGGGCGGGTCGCTTTATCTCTTGGGGAACGCCGCTAGCGCCACCACGCAATCGCTGCGCACAATCACCGTAGCCTCGGGCGACGGAAGCATCGTGGTCAACGCCAACGGCGGCAGCGGCACGACATTGAACTTGGGCACGATCACCGACACCGCGGTCGGCGGCGGCTTGAACTTCAACGCCCTGCCCGGCTCGGCCGCCATCACCACCACCAGCGGCACCTTGGCCGACGGCACGTACGGCGCCCGCCTTACTTATACCGACTCCACCGGCAACACCGACTTTGTCACCGCGGTCACGTCCGTCGGTTCAACGTCTACACTCGGGCGCTACACGGGCTATAGCGCCTTCACGGGATCGGGCGACTCGTTATCGACGGACTACGCTCTCGTGGGCAACGGCGCCCTTGGCTTGTCGGATACGGTGAACCTACTGAAGATCTCCACCACCGGACCCGGACAGTCGCTCAGCGGCAACTTCACCCTGACGCTTTCCGGCGCCCTGCTGTTTACCGGCTCAAACAACTATTCCATCAACACCACCGGGCTAAACAGCATGTTTTTTACGTCCGGCGGGAGCGCGAACGCCGACATTCTAATCCATAATTACGGCACGGGAAGCTTGACGATTGCTGCGAAAATGAACAACAATAACGGCGGTGCGACGCTTACCCTGGACGGCCCCGGCACCACCATCTTGACGAACACCGGCAACTCCTACAACGGCACTACCTACGTCAACGGGGCGACTCTCTCAACAAGCTCCGCTTTAGTCTTGGGCGGCACGGGCAATACTTCAGCGCTTGACCTGTTCGGCGGCACGTTCCAGGCCACACAGTCGTTCAGTCTCAATAATGGCACGGCCAACCACAACGTCGTCATCGGCGGAGGCGGCGGGACCTTCGACGTCACTCCCGGCAACACGCTCACGATCAGCGGGAGCGTTGGCAATGTCAATCTCAGCAACGTGGGCCCGCTTGTGAAGGTCGATTCGGGCACGCTGGTCCTCGCCAACGGCGCCAACCCCTACAGCGGCGCAACCATCATCGATGGCGGCGTGCTCAGCGTAAGCGTGCTGGCCAACGGCCTCGCCCTCAGCAGCGTTGGTACGTCTTCCGCCGCGGCGCCGGCCCTGGTCCTTAATGGCGGCGTCTTGCAGTACACCGGCACCGGGGCGAGCACCGACCGCTCCTTCGTGCTCACGAACAACGGCGGCGGCATCGACGCCTCAGGCAGCGGCCCGTTGGTCGTCTCCACGACTTCCAACGTGATGCTCGTTCCGGCCCCCATCGTCACCAACGGCCCCCTGGCGGGCAGCGGGCCGCGCCTTTTTACGCTTACGGGCACGAACAGCGGTCTCAACAACTTTGCCGGGCAGATTGTTGACGGGACCGGCGGGAATACGAGCCTGAACAAGTCGGGCCTGGGACAATGGGTGCTGTCCAACATCAATACGTACTCGGGCAGCACCACGGTCACGGCCGGCACGCTATCGCTCGCCAGCCCCTTCAGCACAAACAACATCGCGTCGTCGTCGCCTATCAACGTCACCGCGGGCGGCGTGCTTAACGTCGGCGGGCTCGCCAACTCCACACTGGCCTTGACGGCCAATCAAACCCTTACCGGGGCCGGCACGGTCACGGGTTCGCTTGCCGCCGGGGCGCTCTCGACGATCAATCCCGGCGCCGTCACGTCGGGCAATGCCGGCATCGGTACGCTCCCAATCTCCGGCGGACTCTCGCTTTTGGGCAATTCCAGCGTGAATTTCGGGCTCGATGGCTCCATTGGCACGGCCAACGTCGTCAGCGTGAGCGGGGTGCTGGCCCTGCCGGCGTCCGGCGCGCCCGTGAATGTCAATTTGTACATACCCAACACCTCGTCGCAGTTTTTGCCGGCCAGCGGCACGACGACCTACGACCTTTTCGAGTACGGGTCGCTCACCGGCTCTTTGTCGGAATTGAGCGTGGCCAATGGGGTCGGGGCCTATTCCTACTCGTTTGGGACGGTAGCGATCGGCGGCGCGGACTACGTTCAGCTATCCGCCACGCTAGTCAACGTTGTCGCCACGTGGAGCAACACGGTGCGGGCACCTGGTCCAACCCAAGCAACTGGTCCGGCGGCGTTCCCCAAGTCCCGGGCGACTCGGCCATCTTTGCCAGCGCCATTACCTCGTCCGCAACGGTCACTCTCGACCAGCCGGAGTCCGTAGGCTCGGTAACGTTCAGCAACACGAACAGCTACACGATCTCCGGCACGAACACGCTGACTCTCAGCAGCCCATCTGGGGCTTCGCTCAGCAATAACCTCGGCAACCATACGATCGCCGTGCCGCTGAATCTGGCGACGAATACCGGGGCGTCCGTGGCCAACGGCGGCGTGCTGACGATTTCAGGGCGGGTCAGCGGCGGCGGGGCATTGACCAAGAACGGCAACGGCACGCTCGTGCTCGCCAACAGCAACGGCTATGGCCCGGCGGCCGGATCGGTCGGCACCACGCTCAACGCCGGCATCCTGCAGGTTGGCAACAACGCAGCCCTCTCCACCGGCGACGTGAGCGTTGCGGGCAACAGCACCATCCAGGCCGGCGCCAACGGACTGGTCTTGAACAATAACCTTGTCATCGGGGCAGGCAATACGGCCACCATCGATACCCAAGGCAATACGCTTACTCTTGCCGGCCTCGTCAGCGAATCGGCGCCGTCGGGGTCGCTCGCGGCGATCGGAGGGGGAACGCTGGTTTTGACCAACTCCAACACCTACACCGGCACAACGACCATTACCTCGGCCACGCTGCAGTTGGACAACGGCGGATCGACCGGGTACGTGGGCGGGCCGATTGTCGATAACGGCACGCTGGCGCTGGACCGCGGCGATGCGGGGCTTCTGCTTTCCAGCGTCATCAGCGGCACCGGCAGCCTTTCGCAGATCGGCGCGGGTGTGAGCACACTGAATGCCGCGAATACCTTCAACGGCAATACGACGATCAGCGCCGGCACGTTGCAACTGGCCAATTCGCTGGGCTTGCAAAACAGCACCCTCGTCCTCAACAATCCCAACGGCACGCTGAGCTTCGGCACTCTCACGGCGGCCACGCTGGGGGCCCTCAGCGGCAGTCAGGCCCTTTCCCTATTGAATACCTCCGGCGCGGCCGTCGCCTTGACCGTCGGCAACAACGGCCTCTCCACGACCTACTCCGGCGGGCTATCGGACGCGGGCGCCGGCGCCTCGTTGACTGCCGCTGGGCCCGCCACGTTCACCCTGACGGGATCGAGCAGCCTTAGCGGCGCGACAAACGTCAACGCCGGTGCGCTCGTCGTCGCCTCCGGCGGCGTGCTCAGTACATCCGCGGCAAACGTCGCCAATGTTGCAACTCTCAGCGTAGCGGGCGGAACTTTCAACTCCAGCGCCGCCTCCGCGATTGGCACGCGCAATGTGGGCGGCGGCGTTTTTTCGATGTCTGCCGGCGCGGCCAATTTCAATGGAGGAGTTGCACTTCAAAACGCCGACGGCGGGCTGATCAGCATTACCGGCGGAAGCCTTTCCGCACTCTCGATTACCCTGCCCCGCACGTCCCAGCCGGGCGCTTCCACGCGCCGTGGGAATTCCGCCCACGATTCCAACAAACACAGGCCTCTACATTTCCGGCGGCAGCGCGACGATCGGCACGCTGACGATCGCGAACGGCAACTCTTCCGCCACCGCCCGAATCGACGGGGGGACCGTGACTGCCACCGGCGAGGTCCTGATCGGCAACCTGACCACCGGCGGCCGCTGGAGCTATCTGCAGGTGAATGGCGGATCGTTTACTTCCACGGACTCAGCCAATGGCATAGTGATTGGGCAAGTGAACTCCGGTATTGCCATCGACTCGGAGCTTTACTTGAGCGGCGGCACCACGAGCGCCCAGATCATCAACTTCGGCACCGCGTCCGACTCGGCCGGTGGGACGGCGAATCTGGCGCTCCGTAGCGCGACCCTTTACGTGGGCAGCGGCGGACTTGCGCAGCCAAACATGGCCGGACTGATCAGCAACATCTTCCTCGGCAACGGACTTTTGGGCGCTACCTCGAGCTGGTCCACCGCGATGAACGTATCGTTGGTCGGCAATGCCACGACGGGCACGACGGTCCAGGCCGCGGATTCCTTCGGCAATCCGCAGGGCATCGCCCTCAATGGCGTCCTTTCCGGGACCGGCGCTGACCAAGACGGGCGGCGGCCTGCTGACGCTTTCCAACAACAACGTTTACACGGGCAACACGACCGTCTCCGCAGGCACGCTCGCGCTCGGCGCCTTCAGCAATAACAACATCCCATCGTCCCCGCTCATCACTGTCGCCGCCGGGGCCGTGCTTGACGCCAGTAATCTCAACAGCGCCACGCTGACCCTGGGGACCTCGCAAACGCTCACCGGCCCGGGCGTTGTCAACGGCTCGCTGACCGCTGCGGCCCAATCCGCCATCAACCCCGGCACGGTTGCCGCGGGCCTGGCCGGCAGCGGCACGCTCAGCGTCGCGGGCGGCCTCTCGCTATTAGGCGGTTCCACGGTGAATCTCGGGCTCAACAGCTCCAACAGCATGGCCAACATCGTCAACGTCGGAGGGACGCTGACGCTGCCCGTTTCGGCCCCGGCCGTCAATGTCAATCTCTACGTGCCGAACACGTCGACGCCCTTCGTGCCGGCCAACGGCGCGGTCTACGATCTCTTCCAGTACGGCTCGCTCAATGGCTCGTTGTCGGAGTTGAGCGTGGCCAACGAGAGCGGCTTGTTCACCTACTCCTTCGGCACCGTGGCGATCGGCTCGGCGGACTACGTCCAACTGTCCATCACGCAAGGCAGCATTTGGACCAGGAATGGGTCGGGCAACTGGTCGAGTCCGGGCAACTGGTCCGCCGCCGTGCCGCAAAATCCGGGCGACACAGCCATCTTCTCCAGCGCCATCACCTCGTCCGCCACGATCACTCTCGACCAGCCGGAATCGGTGGGCTCGGTGGCCTTCAGCAACACCAACAGCTACACAATCTCCGGCACGAACACGCTGACCCTCAGCAGCACGTCGGGCGGGGCCTTTCTCAGCGTCGGGCTGGGCAGCCACACGATCGCCGTGCCGCTGAACCTGGCGGTGAATACCGCGGCGTCCGTGGCCAACGGCAGCGTGCTGACCCTTTCCGGCCAAGTCAGCGGTCCGGGGACGTTGACCACCAGCAACGGCAACGGCACACTTGTTCTGTCCAACAGCAACAGCTATGGCCCGGCCGCCGGCTCGGTCGGCACGACGCTCAACACCGGCACGGTACAGGTTGGCAATAGCGCGTCCCTCTCCACCGGCGACGTGAGCGTGGCCGGCAACGCAACCGTTCAGGCAGGGGCCAACGGCCTGGTCCTGGCCAACAACTTCATTATCGCGTCGGGCGCGACGGTCACGTTCGACACGCAAGGCAACACGCTCACACTGCCCGGGCAGATCAGCGAATCGCCGGCGCCGGGGTCGCTGGCGGTGATCGGGACCGGAACACTGATTTTGACCAATAACAACACCTACTCCGGCACAACGACCATTACCTCGGCCATGCTGCAACTGGACAACGGCGGATCCAACGGCTACGTGGGCGGCCCGATTGTCAACAACGGCGCGCTGGTGCTGGACCGCGGCGACACCAATCTTACGCTTTCCAGCGTCATCAGCGGCAGCGGCAGTCTCGCGCAGATCGGCTCGGGAATGAGCACGTTGAACGCCGCGAACACGTTCGGCGGCAATACCACGATCAGCGCGGGCACGTTGCAATTGAACAATTCGCTGGGCCTGCAAAACAGCACGCTGAACTACAACAACCAGGGAGGCGTTCTCAGTTTCGGGGGGCTCGGTTCGGCCACGCTCGGCGGCCTCTCCGGCAGCCAGAGCCTGCCCCTGCAGAGTCCTTTCGGCGGGGGCGTCGCCTTGACGGTGGGCGGCAACAACCAGTCCACAACCTACTCCGGACAATTGTCGGACGGGGGCGCGGGCGGGTCGCTGACCAAAGCAGGCAGCGGCACGATGACGTTGACGGGCAGCAACAGCTACACCGGCACGACAAGCGTGACTGGGGGCATTCTGACTTTGCCGCCCGGCGGCTCGATCAACGGCGGAGACGCGGTGGCGATCAGCGGGAATGGAATCCTTTCCGTGGCAGGCGGCTCGCTCGCGGCTCCCAGCGGCAGCATCAGCACGAATCCGGGCGAGTTTTCCATAACCTCCGGCATTGCAACCTTCAGCGGGGCCTTGAACGCAAATCAAAACGGCGATAACTTCTGGCTGATTTCAGCGACGGGCGGCAGTCTGTCCGCCAATTCGATGACGCTGGGCCGGGGCGCTATTACAACCCAGGTGAACGGCCCGCTGGTCCAGGCTACGCCCGTCTATGGACTTTACGTCAACGGCGGCTCGGTGAGCGTGGCCGGCACGATCTTCCAAGGCCTCTCCAGCTCTTACAATTCCAGCGTTTCCATTCGTATTGACAGCGGGCTCTTGAGCGTCGGCGGGGCCGTGCAGGTTTCTGACATCACGCTGGGCCGCTGGTCGGTGCTGGACGTCAACGGCGGAACGCTTTCCGTCGGCGACACGGCTAGCGGAGTCGTGCTCGGGACGCAAACTAGCGCGGACTCGTCGCTGGTGGTCGACGGCTCGGCGGCAACCGCGCTGGTCGGGGCCATCACGCTGGGACAGGGAGCGACTTCCGGCAGCGGCGTGGTTTCCCTTACGGCTGTGCGCTCTACGTGGGCGCCGGCGGCATTGTCCAGTCCGGCGGCGGCTCTTTCGGATCGTCAATACTCCTCGGCGGCGGCACGCTCGGCGCCCTCGCGCCTGGTCCAGCTCGCTGCCCATGTCGATTACGGGCAACGCCACGACCGGTATCACGGTCCAGGCGGGCGATCCCTTCGGCAACCCGCAAAACATCACGCTCAGCGGCAACCTTTCCGGAAACGGTGCGCTGACGCTGGGCGGCGGCACCGGCCAGTTGATCTTAAGCGGCAGCAACACCTACACCGGCGACACGATTGTCGCCTCCGGCACGTTGATTGCGGAGTCACCCGACTCTTTACCGACAGGCGCAAACTTGCTTGTCGGTCAGGCAGCGTCGTCGATTTTCGGCTCGGTTGAGGGCGCGTCGCTGGCGGCCTCGCCCGGAGGCGCGGCTGCCGTGCCGGAACCGCAAGCGCTGGCACTGCTGCTGGCGGCCCTTTGCAGTGCGGCAGCTTGCCGCCGGTTCTTGAAACGGCGCGCCGCGCAAGGCGACGGTAGTGCCGACAACTGATCCTTGACAAACCCTTGTTCATGTAGGGGGGTAATCGTCATGAAGCGTTTCACACTTTGCATGTCGGCGATCGTGATCGCCGCGGGTCTTGCGGTGTCGCCACTATGGGCTCAAAGCGGCACCTGGGCGGTAAACGCCCCCGGGAATTGGAGCGTCTTGACCAATTGGTCGGGCAGCTCCGCGTATGCGTCCGGGGCCGACCAGACGGCGAACTTCACTGTGCTCAGCGGCAACACCAACGCAGTCACCGACGACGTGCCCTCGAACACGGTCGGCTACCTGGTTTTCGGCGCCGGCGCCGGCTCGATCGCGTCGGCCGGAAACACGCTCACCTTGCAAACGACCCTGCCCAACACCACGCCGACGATCACCGTGCCCGGCAGCACAAGCACGATCAGCACGGCACTGTCCGGCACGCAAGGGTTTGTCCTGACGGGCGGCGGGAATCTGACCCTGGCGACGAACGCCGACACGTGGACGGGCGCCGCGCTGCTCACGCAAGGCACGCTGACAATGACCAACGCGCAAGCGAGCACGGCCGGGTTCGTTCTGTACAGCGGAGCTGCGATGGCAGGAAGCCAGAGCCAGTCGCTCGTCAGCACGAATTATGTGCAAATCCTCTCGGGCACGGCGACGGTCGCGAACGATGGTTACAATGGCGGGACCCTCGCGATGGGCCAGCTTTTTTCCGGCAACGGCACAATCAATTGGGCGGAACCTGGCATCAACAACGTGTCGTTTGGCGCGACTCCATCGTTATGCATTTTCGGAAACTTCGGCGGCACGATCTATTGGGGCGTGAGTAACAACAATCTCCGCATCGAATCCAACACGGGCAATGTGAACTCGGTCGATCCCTTTGCGACATTCAATTTCGGGACCGGCAACGCGGCAATCAATTGCCGCAACGGCACGACATGCTTGATCTTGGGCGCCGTGGCCAACGGAAGCGTCACGTCGAGCCTCCCGGGGGACACCAATTCCGGCGGCCACGACGTCTATTACGTCGTGGGCAGCGCGAACGAGAATACCACCTTCAACGGCGTGATCAACAACGGCGCGAACCCCACCGCGTTCTCCAAGGTCGGCATCGGCTCAATGACGTTGACGGGAACTTGCACCGCCAGCGACAACTACTGGACGACCTTTACTTACGGGGCCGACGGCGGCACGCTTGGTCTGAATTTCGCCACGAATAAGACGAATCTGCTGGCCACATCCGGCACTATTGGCGTCGGCCAGGGAGGAACGCTTTACCTGCAAGGCAACACCGGCGCAGCCACGAGCAGCTCGCAGACCGTGGCTGCCGCAACCGCGACCGCGGGCGGCGGTTTTATCGTCGTCAATCCCAACGGCGGCGCGGGCACCACGCTCAACCTGAATTCGCTCACCGCCCCGGCAGCCGGCGGCAGCCTCAACTTTGCCGTCATGCCAGGCTCGGCGGCCATCACCACGACTAGCGGCACCGCCGCTGACGGCACCTACGGCGGGCGCGTCACCTATACGGACGCCTCGGGGAATACCGACTTCGCTACCGCGGTAACGTCGCTTGGTTCCACCTCCACGCTCGGCCGCTACACGGGCTATAGCGCCTTCACGGGAACGACCGATTCCGGCACGACGGACTACGCTCTCGTGAACAACGGCAACTTAGCCTTGTCGGAATCGGTGAACCTCCTGAAGATTTCCACGAACCTGGCCGGGCAGTCGCTGAACTTGAATTCAAATTCGTTAACCGTTATGGCGGGCGGCCTGCTGTTCACGAGTGCGAACGCCTATTCCATTTCCAATGGCACCTTGCAGAGCAATACGGCGACGAACTCCGATCTGATCGTACAGAATTACGGCAGCGCCCCTCTGACTGTTGACGCTGCCATCGTCAACAGCCTCGGCAATTCCACGCTCACTATCGCCGGAAAGGGCGTGACTGCTCTCACCAACAGCAATACGTACAACGGGGTAACTTACGTCACCGGCGGAACGCTCTCCGTCAGTTCCAACGCCAACCTCGGTACGGAAGCCACGGGTGCGGCGGTCAACCTCTACGGCGGCACACTCCAGGCGACCGCGAGTTTCGGACTCAATAATGGCGGCGCCGGAACGAACGATCGGAACATCGTGATCGCCGGCGGCGGCGGGACCTTTGACGTCACTTCGGGCAATACGCTCACGGTTTCGGGTGTGGTCTCGAATCTTGCCCAGAACGCTCCCAACGGCGTTACGGCCAGCTATTATGGCCCGCTAATCAAGACCGACGCGGGCACGCTCGTTCTCTCCAGCATGGGGAACACCTACTACGGCGCGACGATTATCGACGGCGGCGTGCTCAGCGTAAGCTTGCTGACCAACGGCAACAGCGCAAGCGGCATCGGCCAGTCGCCCAGCGCCGCGCCGGCGCTGGTGCTCAACGGCGGCATCCTGCAGTACACGGGCACGGCCACGAGCACCGACCGCTCTTTCGTCCTCACGCCCAACGGTGGCGGCATCGACGCCTCCGGCAGCGGCCCGCTCATCTTCTCCACCACCTCCAACGTGATGCTCGTTCCGCCGCCCATCGTGACGACGGGCCTTTTGGCGGGCAGCGGCCCGCGCGTGCTTACGCTTACGGGCACGAACACCGGCCAAAACGTTTTCGCGGGGCAGATCGTCGACGGCACGGGAGGCGCTACCGGCCTCTTCAAGACCGGCGGCGGCCAATGGGTGCTAACCAACAACAACACCTATAGCGGCGCCACGACCGTTAACAACGGCACGCTTACTCTCAGCGCCAACAGCAACAACAATATCGCCTCTTCAACGGTCATCAATGTCGGATTTAACGGCACCCTGAACCTCAGCGGACTGAACAGCTCTACGCTCGCTTTGACCGGCGGTCAGACGCTGACCGGCGCCGGGGTCGTCAGCGGCTCGGTCACGGCAGGGGCGCTGTCAAACATCCAGCCCGGCACGGCCACGTCCGGTTTGGCGGGCACCGGCGCGAGCAACATCTCCGGCAACCTGTCACTGTTGAACAATTCCGGCATGACGTTCGGACTGAACAGCTCCAACCTGGTCGCCAACGTGATCAGCGTCGGCGGCACGCTGTCGCTGCCGGCCGCCGGCACGCCCGTCAACGTCGCGCTTTACGTGCCGAACAGCGCTGTGCCGTTTACGCCTCCGGGCGGCACATCGACCTACGATCTTATCGAGTACGGCCCGCTTTTCTCGAACAGTTCGCTCGTCGGCTCGCTGTCGGAACTGAGCGTCTCCAATGCCAACGCGGCTTTTTCCTACAGCTTTGGGACGATAGCCGTCAGCGGCCAAAATTACATCGATCTGACGATCAACCAACTTGCAGTGGCCGGGGTCTGGGCCACCAACGGCGCGGGCAACTGGTCGAATCCAGTCAACTGGACCGGCGGCGTTCCGCACCAAGCGGGCGACACGGCCACCTTCTCCAGCGCTATCACCGCTCCCGCCATCGTCACGCTCGACCAGCCCGAAACGGTCAGCTCGGTCACATTCACGAACACGGCCAGTTACACGATTTCCGGCACGAACACGCTGACGCTCAGCAGCACCGCCGGATCGACGATAACGGATACGTTGGGCAGCCACACTATCGCCACACCGCTTGCTCTCGCGACGAACACCGGCGCCTCGATCTCCAACGCCGCCTCGCTTACCCTTTCCGGTCCCGTCAGCGGCGCCGGGGCCTTGACGAAGAACGGCAACGGCACGCTCGTCCTTTCCGCCAGCAATGGCTTCGGCCCAGCGGCCGGAAGCGTGGGGACGACGATCATCGCCGGCACCGTGCAGATCGGCAACAATAGCGCGCTTTCCACGGGCGACGTGAGCGTGGCCGGCAACGGCACGATTCAGGCCGGCGCGCCGGAATTGACCCTGGCCAACAACTTCATCATCGCCGGCGGCACCACGGTCACGTTGGACACCCAGGGCCAAACGCTTACCTTGGCTGGGCTTCTCAGCGAATCGCCGCCCAGCGGTGGCGGGTCGCTGACCGTGATCGGAACGGGTACGCTGATCGTTACTAATTCCAATACCTACACTGGCACAACCACAATTAACGGCGCCACGCTGCAACTGGACAACGGCGGCTCCAACGGCTACGTCGGCGGACCGATCGTCAATAACGGAACGCTGATCCTGGATCGCGGCGACACGGGCCTGGTCCTATCTAGCGTCATCAGCGGGACGGGCAGCCTTGCGCAGATCGGTGCGGGCATGAGCACGCTGAACGGCGCGAACACCTACAGCGGCAACACGACGATCAGCGCCGGTACGCTGCAACTGGCCAACTCGCTTGCCCTGCAGGACAGCACGCTGATCTTCAATAACCCCAACGGCACGCTCAGCTTCGGGACGCTCACCGCGGCCTCGCTGGGCGGCCTTTCCGGCTCGCTCTCCATGTCGCTGCAAAACCCAAGTAGCGCGGCGGTTGCCTTGACCGTCGGCGGGAACAATCTGCCTACCACGTACTCGGGCGGTTTCAGCGGGTCGGGCAGCCTGGAGTGGAACGGCCCCAGTTCGTGGACCTTGACCGGTAGCAGCAACATCGCCGGGGCGCTGCAAATGAGCAACGCCAACGGCGTGGGGGGCGGGGGCAGTCTGATCCTGCCGGCCGGCTCGTCGCTCGCCGTTTCCTCCATCATCAGCTATGGCACGGGAGGGAACAACCAACTCAACATCAGCGGCGCCACGCTCAACGTCAGTGGAGCTTCGACCTTCAACGGCGCCTCCAACGGCTTTGCCGGCGGCAATGGCGGCATGGTCATTTCCAGCGGCCTCGCCAACCTCACCGGCGGACTTAATATCGGGACTGACAATCAAGATGTGAACGTACTCGCGCTCATCACGGGCGGCACGGTGAACTCCAGCACGATAACCATCGGGCGGAACGGCACGACCACCTATACGACGGCGACCTATCCGACCTCGTCGCCGCCGACGTTCGTCGGTTTGACGAATGCCGGCGTTTACATCACGGGAGGCCTACTGGCGGTGAGCGGAAGCATCAATGTCGGATCCTCCAATCCCTCGACGAATTCCACCGCCAGCTTCCGCATGGACGGCGGCCAGGTCGATGTCAGCGGCCCCATCTCCATCGGCCTGAACAACACCGGCCGCTGGTCAGTCTTCGACGTTAACGGCGGCAGCCTCGTCGATTCTGACACGACCAGCGGGATTACAATCGGCGGCATCTCCAGCGGCAACGCGGAGTTCCTCGTCCGCGCGGGCGTGACGAACGTGCAGTTGGTGACATTCGGCCAGTTCAACGGGGGCGGCGAGGCCGTTTTGAACCTCACTGGCGGGCAGTTGTACGTCGGCTCGGGAGGCATGGTATACGGCACCGGCGGCGTAGCGGCGCAGGTTTATCTGGCCGGCGGGACGCTGGCAGCGACCGCGCCCTGGTCTTCTGCCCCCTCCGTGCCGATCACACTCACCGGCGGCTCCTCGGCAGGCGGCGGACCCGGCAGCGGTGGAACCGCCGCCGTGGGCGTCATCGTGCAAACAGCCGACCAGTTCGGCAACGGCAACACGATCACCTTTAATGGCCAAATATCGGGGTCGGGCGGAATGACGATCACCGGCACCGGAGGCCTGGTCCTCACCAACAACAGCAACGGCTATTCCGGCAACACCGTGATCAACGCCGGCAGCCTCGTGGCCGGCGGCGCCAACACGTTGTCGCCGAACTCGGCGATCATTTTGAACAACGGCCTGCTCGAACCGTCCGCCGGACCGCAGACTATCGCCGCGCTGACCATCAACGGCGGGTCGGTCGATCTCAATTCGGCCGTCACGCTCAGCTCGCTCACCATGTCCGCGACCGGCGCTTATACGCTGGCCGCGGGCGCATCGGGAAGTCTGACATTGACGTACAACTCCGCAGCCGGCACCGACGGAGTAATCTCCGCCACCGGCGGATCGCAAACGCTGCTGGCGCCCATTACGCTCACAAGCAACCAGACCGACGTCTATGCCACCGGATCGAGCACTCTGGCGATTGGCGGCGGCATCCTCGACGGTACGGGCGGCAGCAACGCGTTGTTGACCTTTTCCAGCGGCGACAACACGGGAGTGCTCGTGCTCGGCGGCTCCAACAACTTCGGCGGCGGCTTTACCGTCTACGGCGGGATCGCCATCGTCGAAAGTCCCTCGTCCCTGCTTGACGGGTCAAACGTGAGCGTCGGCAATCCGCAGGAACTTGGGCTGTTTTCCACGATCGTGCCGGCCGGCAACGCAACAGGCGCGGCAGCCGTTCCCGAGCCGGGCACGCTGGCAATCGCGACCGCCGCGGCGGCGCTCGCCGCACTGGGAGTTCGGCGGAAGAAACGACGCATACATTGACGCCAAACAAAGGCGAGGAGATTGCCGGCGCGTTCGAGCTTGATCGCCGGCAATCCCTCGCCGTTCTTTCCGATCCCGTCGTCGATACCTCTGTCATGCGCATTGCGTCGTATTAGACGGTATTACGACGCAGGGGTTCATGCACCAACCCGCGGCGCGCCGGTTGACCGTCGAACGATGAGGTCCTCGGGCACACGAATGACCTTCGCAGCGTGCGAAGTCTCAGCCGCCGCCAGATTGTTGAGCAATTGGGAGGCACTGATTCTTCCCATCTCTCGGCCTGGTACGCTCACGGCAGTCAGCGGCGTCGGCAGCACGGAGACGGGAAACACGTCGTTAAAACAGATCAGGCTGAAATCACGCGGAACGTGCATGCCTAGCGCGTTGGCCGCGCCCATAAGCGTTACGGCGATCTGGTGGTCGTACGTGACGATGGCGGTGGCCTTCTGTTCAAGCACCTCATCCTGCAAAAACTCGGTTGCCGCAACAAACGGCATTTCGTGCCCGCGGACCAGCTCGATGCCGAGTTCCTGCGCAGCGCACACCAGCGTCTTGTGGCGCTCGGCAACCGAATAGTGTGCCAGATACGTTGTCCGCGCGTTAGCGTACGCGATGCGGCGGTGGCCAAGCTGGGCGAGGTGCTCGACGGCGCGGCGGGCGCCCATCTTATCGTCCGCCAAGACCTGCGCGACCGTGCGCCGGTCGTCTCGTTCGCGCAAACATAGGGCACCCGGCGGCGGTTCAACTCCTCGACGATTTCCGGTCGCGGACTTTGCAACAGCAGCGCCCCGTCGAATCGCCAGAACGGGACCGCGTGCTTCCGGTTGGCGCTTAGATCGAAGAAGACGTCATAGTTGCTGGCGTGCAACACTTCCAGGATTCCCTCGATCAACTGCTCGTAGATGCCTTCGGCGACGTGCGTTGCCGGCGAGGCGAACATGCCGATGATTCGCGTGGTTTGCTGATTCAGGTTCCGTGCCGCCAAGTCCGGCACATAGCCTAGCTCCTGGGCCGTGTCGAAGATTTTCTGGCGTACCGCCGGGCTAGTGGAAAATGCCTTTTTCTTGTTAAGGACCCGGCTGACCGTGGCTGGCGTAACGGCGCACAATTTGGCAACATCGGCGAGCGTAGGGCGACTAAGCATCTTGTTGCTCCCGGCGAGGGGGTTACTCCCCCGTTGTCGGGCAAAGCAATCGATTACCACCTGTAAAAAATGCAAACCATCTAGATTATGTCATTGACAACCCCAACAGTCAAGACTAAAATGGCTAGGTAATCGGTTACCTGACGCATTCGCGCCAACTCTATACCTGGACCACCGATGACCGGCGCCTCGAATAAGCTTTCGATTGTTGAGAAGGTCGGCTACAGCCTAGGCGACTCCGCGGCGAACTTCGTCTTCATGACGATGATTCTCTTCCAGACCAACTTCTACACCGATGTGTTCGGCTTGGCGGCGGGTACGGCGGCTGCCGTTTTCCTTTTGGCGCGGTTGTGGGACGCCGTTGTCGACCCAATCGTTGGCGTGTTGGCGGACCGTACCCAGAGCCGCTGGGGCAAATTCCGCCCCTGGATCTTGTTCACCGCGGCACCCTGGTGCGTCGCGATGGTGCTCGCCTACACGACCCCCAAGGGCTGGAGCACGACGGCGATGGTGGCGTATGCGGCGATCACGAACATCTTGCTGATGTCGATCTATTCCATGAACAACATGCCGTACGCGGCGCTGGGCGGCGTGATGACGGGCGACGTCAACGAGCGCGCCAAGCTCAATTCGTACCGCTTCGTGGCCGTCAATGCCGCACAGTTCATCGTGGGCGGCTTCACCTTGCCGCTTGTCGCCAAGTTCGCGATCGGGCACGACCGGCAATACGGCTGGCAGATGACCATGACCATTTGGGCCGGCGTCTGTCTGGTACTGTTCCTCGTCACCTTTTTCACGACCCGCGAGCGGATCCAGCCTCCGCCACAGCAGAGATCGGACATCGGAGAGGATGTTTCTGCTTTGCTTGCAAATGGCCCCTGGATCGTCATGTTTGCCTGGACTGTGGTCCATTTTTTCATCCTCCCTTTCCGGGGAACCGCGTGGTACAACTACTTTCATTACTATGCCGACAAGGTGGCGATGTACGACTGGCTGCAATCGCTGCATTTGACCGGCCCAGCGCCTGGCGCAGGGAACAAACGCCTCTGGCGGTTTACTGGAGACGCTCGGCTACATCGTGCATGCCGACCGCGCCAACCTCGCGGGTTCCAACGTAGCCGACGTGTTCAACAGCATCTTCAACATGGTGGGCACCGGCTCAACCATCTTCTTCATTGTGATCTCCGCGGGCTTGGCCCAGCACTTTGGAAAGAAGACAGTCGCGGTCGCCGGGTTCGCACTTACGACGTTCGCGTCCTCGGCGTTCTATCTGTTGGAGCCGACCAGCGCCACTGGAATGATCGTGATGCAGGTCGTGATCTCGGCATGCTCACTGCGCCGACGATCCCGTTGGCCTGGGCGATCTTTGCGGACGTCGCGGACTACTCCGAATGGAAGACAGGCCGCCGCATCACGGGGCTCGTCTTTGCCACGATCATGTTCGCATTGAAGGCCGGCTTGGCGCTAGGCTCGGCGTCTTTCCTGTGGATCATGGCCGGGATGTTCGCCTATAACAAGGACCATCCGGAGCTGCCCGAGACGGTTCATGGCTTCCGCGTGTGCAGCGGCCTTGTCGTTGGCGGCTTGTTTGCCGTCTGCACACTGCTGCTGGTTTTCTACAAGCTCAACAAGGGTGTAACGCTGCGGATGGCCGGCGAGCTGGCCGAGCGACGCACGCATTATCAAGAATAACACCATGTCACTCAAGCCTTTCCCCGGCAACATCAGCTTCAACGCGCAGCATTCGCCGATGGGCGCGTTCATGAGCTTTTCCTGCGGCCATTTCGGCACGCGCGGCGGTGTGGCCGCACAGATAGGCAAGCCGGCGAACCAGGACCTTTTCATCGGCGTCAAGCAAGGAAACCGATTCGACGATGCGCCGCTGCGGTGCCTGCCCTTCTTCCAGAGCACCGCCAGCGGCGGCGCTGGAGCGGCCGACTTCCTCGCCGAGGAGTCGCGGCCGCCCGATCAAGGCGCCGCAGCAAAGGTTGTGCCCTATGACCGGCGCGAGATTCGCCGCCATTACGGCTGGGCAACCGACCGCTGGGTAACCGACGACTTCACCTTTACTGTCTACACGCCGTTTGCCGGGATTCCCGACCCGGCGAGCGCAACGCCCGCGCAGTTGCGCAACGCGCTGCTGCCGGCGGTCGTCGCCGAATTGGAAATCGACAACACGCTCGGCACGACGACGAAAACCGCCGTCTTTGCAATCAGCTTCAACGAGCCTGGCTGGCTGCCGGTCGAATCGGGCGGTCCCGCACGGCGAGGGTTCTCCATGCGCGGCGAGTACGGCGTGCTGGGCCAATTGGTCGAGATCGCGGATCGCGACGCCGCGCAACACGATGCCCCCGCCTTGTTCTGCCGCTGGTCGCCGCACGAAGGCTTGGCGGAACCGACGCCGCACTTGCTGGGGACGTGCCCGGGGTTGGCCGTCGAGGTGCCGGCCGGCCGGCGGTGCGTCTTGCGGCTGGCCATCGGATGTTACCTGGGCGGCGTTGTCACCAGAGGGCTGGAAGGGCGCTACCTCTATACCCGCTATTTCAGCAGCCTGGACGATGTCCTGTCCGCCGCGCTGGACCGAGGCAACCCGCAGCCGGCGTGCGACGCCCTCGACCGCCGTCTGCTGGAGTCCGGCCTGAGCGACAATCAGCAGTTCTTGATCGCCCACGCCGTGCGCAGCTACTACGGCAACACGCAACTGTTGGATGTCGCCGGCCGGCCGTTCTGGGTCGTCAGCGAGGGTGAGTACCTGCATGATGAACACGCTCGACTTGAGCGTGGACCACGTCTTCTGGGAACTCGCAAACAACCCGTGGGTCGTCCGCAACCTCTTGGACAACTTCGTCCAGCGCTACAGCTACGTCGACGGGCTCAAAGCGGACAGGCGCGGCGCCGAAACCCTGCCCGGCGGGCTCAGTTTCGCCCACGATATGGGCGCTCACAACAATTTCAGCCCGCCCGGCCACAGCAGCTACGAGCTGCCCGAACTGGACGCCAAGTGCTTTAGCTACATGACCGCCGAACAGTTGTGCAACTGGATACTGGTGGCCGCGACTTACGTGATCAAAACCGGCGACGTGGACTGGGCGCGGCAGAACGGCCACATCCTGCTCGCCTGCCATCAAAGTCTGCGGAATCGCGGACCCGAAGCCGGCGTCCCAGAGTATGACAGCACGCGTTGTGGCAGAAACGGCGCCGAGATTACGACCTACGACTCGTTGGACCACTCGCTTGCCCAGACGCGCAACAACCTGTATATGGCCGTGAAGTTCTGGGCGACGGCGCGCGGGCTGGCGGCGGTCTTCGAACGGCTCGGAGAAGCGTGGTGCAACCGCGCGGCGGAAGCGCGGGCGATGTCCGGCCGAGCGGAACATACGGTGCTTTCCCACGTCGGCGCGGACGGCGCGGTTCCCGCCGTATTCGAGCCGGACAATGCCGGCTACCGTTCGCGGATCTTGCCGGCTTGCGAAGGGCTGGTCTACCCACTGGCCTGGGGCGTGGATGTTGCCGCTGAAACCCCCGAGCTGTTCGCCGCGCTCAAGCGCCACACCTTGGAACTCCTCCGCGACCCGCAGCGTCGGAATCTGTTCCCCGACGGGGGCATAAAGCTTTCGTCTACGTCCGCCAATTCGTGGATGAGCAAGATCGCCCTGTTCCAGCACATTGCCCGCGAGTTGTTCCGCGTGGAAGAAGATCCGCTGCTGGCCGAACTGATGGCCCGCGCCGACGCAGCGCACGTCAAGTGGCAGACGGACGGCAGCGGCTACTGGGCGTGCTGCGACCAGTTGGTTAACGGAAAGGCCCAGGGCAGCCGCTACTACCCCCGAGTCATCACGACCGCGTTGTGGATGCCGCCGGCGCGGGTGCAAAAGCGGCCGCATTTTCGCGCACGGGCAGCGACGGCGGCCAATGTGCCGCGACCCAAATCGGCCCAACCGTCATAGTAGGGAAGGATTACGAGGACACTACCGTGAATCGCTCATGTCTCGTCTGCTTGCCGCTTCTGTTGTGCGGTCTTGGCGTACGTCCCTTGCACGGGATGACGATGACCCGCACGGCCGGCAAGAATGAGCTTAAGGTGTCGTCGCAATATGCCGCCGGGGCGGTCGCCATCGTCTCCGACAAGGCCGCGGCAACCATCTACTGCGATCCGCGCGACGTGCAACCCGCTGCTATCGCCGTCGGGTTGCTGGCCGACGACGTGCGCAAGGTTACGGGACGAGCACCGCGCATCGTCGACCAATCGGAGGCGGCTTTCCGGCGACGTAATTCTCGTCGGCACGATCGGCCACAGCGCCTTGATCGACCGTCTTATTGCCGACGGCACGATCGGCGACGTCGACAAGATTCGCGGCCGTTGGGAGCACTACTTGCTTCAAGTGATCGAGCAACCTCTGCCGGGCGTCCGGCGAGCGCTGGTGATTGTCGGCAGCGACCGCCGCGGCACGGCATATGGCGTGCTCACACTTTCCGAGGCGATCGGCGTCTCCCCTTGGTACTGGTGGGCGGACGTGCCGGTTGCCAAAAGGAGTTCGCTCTTCGTTCTGCCGGGCCTGATCAAGGACGGCCCGGTTGTCCGGTATCGGGGCATATTCCTCAACGACGAGGCTCCGTGTCTGAGCGGCTGGGCGAGGGCTAGGTTCGGCGGCTTCAACCATCGGTTCTACGAACATGTCTTCGAGCTGTTGCTGCGGCTTAAGGCGAACTACCTCTGGCCGGCCATGTGGGGCAACGCCTTCAACGAAGATGACCCGCGGAATCCAAAGCTGGCGAACGACTATGGCATTGTGATGGGCACGAGCCACCAGGAGCCGATGCTCCGAGCACAGGCCGAGTTCGACCACCGCCATCCGCCGGCGGAGTGGAACTATGCCACGCATCCGGCGCTGTCGCAGCAATTCTGGCGCGAGGGAATCCGCCGCAACAAGGACTTCGAGAGCATCATTACCATCGGCATGTCAGGGCGCGACGATACGCCCATGATTGAGGGCGCCACCGCTGAACAAAGCATGGCGCTGCTGGAGAAGATCGTCGCCCAGCAGCGACAAATCCTGGCCGAGGAGATGAAGGGGAAAATGGGGACATCTCTGAATTGCCGGAACGGCCCGGAGGGTGCTTTGCACAATTCAGAGATGTCCCCGTTTTCCGCCCCGCAGTTGTGGTGTCTGTACAAGGAGGTCCAGGAGTACTATGAGCGCGGGCTGCGCGTTCCGGACGACGTAACGCTGCTGTGGAGCGACGACAACTGGGGCAACCTGCGCCGCCTGCCGACTTCCGCGGAACGCCATCGCCGCGGCGGCGCCGGAATCTACTACCATTTCGACTACGTCGGCGGCCCGCGCAGCTACAAGTGGCTCAACACCAACCCCGTCGCCAAGGTCTGGGAGCAAATGAATCTCGCGTACCACTACGACGCCAACCGCGTGTGGATCGTCAACGTCGGCAACCTCAAGCCGATGGAGTTTCCCGTCGAGTTCTTCCTGACGATGGCGTGGGACCCCAGCCGGCTGCCCAAGGAGCGGATCGAGGAGTTCGATCGGCGGTGGGCGGCGCGGGAGTTCGGCAAAGCGCACGCCGATGAAATCGCCGACATCGTGTCCAAATACACGAAGTACAACGGCCGCCGGAAGCCTGAACTGGTCGATCCGGCGACGTTCAGCCTTGTGAACTACGAGGAGGCGGACCGCGTGGTGGACGAGTGGAAGGCGATTTCGTCAACGGCCGAAGAGATTTACCGGACCCTTCCCGGCGATGCCAGAGACGCGTTCTATCAGCTCGTACTCTACCCCACGAAGGCATCGGCGATTGTGACGGAATTGTACGTCGCAGCGGCGAAGAACCGGCTGTATGCAGCTCAGCGACGCGCCGTCGCCAACGAGCTGGCAGATCAGGCACGAACGCTTTTCAAGCTCGATGCGCAGCTTTCTGACGATTACAACCACAAACTCGCCGGCGGCAAGTGGTTGCACATGATGGACCAGACCCATATCGGCTACACGGGCTGGCGCGACCCGCAAAAGAACGCAATGCCCGAAGTCGAGGAGATCGAAGTGCCCGCGACGGCCTCGATGGGCGTGGCCGTGGAGGGGTCGTCGTCAGCGTGGCCGGGCCCGGAGCGGCAAGCGGCCCTGCCGCTTTTCGATGCGTTCAACCGACAGCGGCGGCGCATCGATGTGTTCAATCGCGGACGCGCGCCGTTTGACTTCACGGCGACCTGCGATGCGCCGTGGGTTGTGCTCAGCGACGCCGCCGGCAACGTGGAGAAGGAGCGGCGACTCTGGGTGAGCGTGGACTGGTCCAAGGCTCCGCAGGGCGAGGCCGAAGCGGTCGTTTTTCTAAAAGGAATCCTTCCAGGAGGAGGGCGAATTGCCGGCGCGGGCACAGATCCGGTCGCAGTCAAAATCCGCGAGTTCAATCCCCGCGAGCCGACGCGACAATCCCTTCGCGGCTTCGTCGAGTCCGATGGATGCGTTTCGATCGAGGCGGAACATTTCACGGCGAAACACGATACGTCCGACGCGCGGTGGGAGAAAATCGACGACTATGGGCGAACGCACGCCGCGATGAGCATCTTCCCCGTGACGGCTGTGAGTATCGAACCGCCGCAAAACACCCCGTGCCTCGACTACCGGATGTACTTGTTCGACGCCGGGAAAGTGGACCTGGACGTGATCGTTGCGCCGACCCTCAATTTTGTGCCCGGCCGAGGCCTGCGGTATGACGTGTCGTTCGACGACCAACCGGCCCAAATCATCGACGTGCTGGGACACAACTCGCTGCGCGACTGGGAAACGGCAGTGAAGGACAACGCGCGGCGAAGCCGTTCCAGCCACACGATCGAAAAACCGGGTTACCACACGCTGCAAATCCGCATGGTTGACCCGGGCATCGTGCTCGAAAAGCTCATCGTCAATCTCGGCGGAGCCAAGCCAAGTTATTTTGGACCGCCCGAGAGCTTCCACAGCGACAGGCTGCCGACAGAAACCGCGGCGCAGGACGACCACTCGTACCGAGCGGTGCCCGGCCCGGCAACGCTTCGCCAGGCGGCCGAAGGGCGGCTGCTGATCGGGACAGCCGTCATGTCCGGGCAATTGGAAGATTCCAAGCTGGCCGCTCTGGTCGCACGACAGTTCAATTGCGTGACGCCGGAGAACGAAATGAAACCGGAGTTCATTCAGCCGGCCCCGCGGGAATTCGAGTTCGCGCCCGCCGACCGGATCGTGGCGTTCGCACAGTCACACGGGATGAAGGTCGTCGGGCACACGCTCTGCTGGCACAGCCAAACGCCGGCGTGGCTGTACCGGGACCGGCAAGACGGGCCGTTGCCGCGCGCGGAGGCGCTAGAAAATCTCCGGGCGCACATCACAGCGGTCGTGGGGCACTTCAAGGGCAAGGTGCTTGGCTGGGACGTGGTCAACGAGGCCCTAGCCGACAACCCCGGCGACTACCTGCGCGATACACCCGCCCGCCGCGCGATCGGCGACGATTACATTGCCAAGGCATTCGAGTTTGCCCATGCCGCGGACCCGAGCGCCGAGCTGTATTACAACGACTACGGCAACGAGAACCCGCCCAAGCGCGACAAGACGATCCGCCTGGTCCGCGACCTGCGTGGCAAGGGCGTTCGGATCGACGGCATCGGCATTCAGGGGCACTTTGCTCTGGGCGACTCCGGCGCGCCAAAGCGTCTGGACGACGCGATTACCGTATACGCCGCCGCCAATATAAAAGTAGCAATCACGGAGCTCGATGTCGATGTCTTGCCGCGGTCCACTCCCGGTGCGGATCTGGGCGCGCGCGAGCAAGGCGGGCCGGACCCGTATCGCGGCGGTCTGCCGTCGGACGTCGCCAACGCCCAGGCGGAATTCTACCGCCGCGTCTTTGCGGTCGCCGTGAAACGCCGCGACGCCGTGACACGCATTACGTTGTGGGGAACGCACGACGGAACGTCTTGGTTGAACGAATGGCCCAGCCTGGGCCAAAACGATCACCCCTTGTTGTGGACCCGGACCCTCGATCCCAAACCCGCCTTCCGGACTGCGCTAGAGTCGCTGGCCCGCTGACTGCCTGATCAACAATGAAAGTGGAGCCGGACTATGATAGCAACTAATCACATGAATTCGGCCACTCTTCCCGCGGCTCAAGAGGGCTTTGCCGCCGCCATGACGGACGCCCAGCATCCGCTCCACGTCTATATTTGCTCCTTGCTGGGCGGCGCCACCGAGGCCGACGACGTACTGCAGGAGGTCAATCTCGTCCTCTGGCGAAAAATGCCGCAGTACCACGCGGGCAGTTTTCTCGCCTGGGCGTACCGCATTGCGCACTTCCAGGTCATGGCCCACCTGAAGAAGCGGGCCCGCGACCGCCTCGTCTTCCACGATGACGTGCTCGAGCAAATTGCCGCCCGCGCGGAACAGCGCGGGGCCGGCCGCGAGGACCTGATGGAAGTGCTCGGCCACGGCCTGGCGAAACTGCCCGCTCGCCAGCGCGAATACCTGGAGCTTCGCTATCGTCAGGGCCTTACCATCGCCCAGATCGCCGATCGCCTGTCAACCACGCCAGACACCGTCGTGGTTATGCTCTGCCGCGCCCGCTCGACGCTGCTACGGCAAATGCGGACACTGCTGGCAACTCCTTGACGAAATACCGGCGATGACTGGCAGGCGCGACTACGGATCGAGCATTCCTTCCACCGCGCTGGCGTTGTTGACTTTCGTCACGCTTGTTCCGCTTTTGTCGGCACGCGCCGCCGACGCGCAGGCGTCTGGTCCGCCGCGCCAGCGCATTTCGATCAACGACGGCTGGCGATTCCAAAGAGGCGATTTCGCGGCTGCTGATGCGGAACGACTGCTCTACGACCTGCGTCCGGAACCAAGGCGTGACGGCCGCGGCGAACGGCCGGCGGACTTCACCGCGGCAGCGCAAATACCGGCGGCCGCGACCCGTCCCACGCTTAAACCGTGGATCCTTCCCACGTCAAACCGCTTCATTCAAGATCCCTCGCGGCGCTCCGTCAGGCCGGGCGCAATCCCGCCGCCGACGTTCCATTCGCCCAGCGCGAGTTTGACGATCGCGGCTGGCGCCTCATCGACCTTCCGCACGACTGGGCGATCGAAGGACCATTTGGCGCCGGTGCCGTGAGCGGAGGCATGGGACGACTGCCAAGCCCGGGCGTCGGCTGGTACCGCAAGAACCTGGACATCCCCGCGGCCGACGCGGGCAAATCCATCTTCTTGGACGTGGACGGCGCGATGTCCTACGCCGCCGTGTGGCTCAACGGCAAGTTCGTCGGCGGCTGGCCTTATGGCTACGCTTCGTGGCGCGTCGATCTCACGCCCTATGCCGTGCCGGGCGGCAAAAACCAACTTGCGATTCGCTTGGACAATCCGCCCGACTCTTCCCGCTGGTATCCCGGCGCCGGGATCTATCGCAACGTGTGGCTGACAAAGACAAACGCCGTTCACGTGGGCCAGTGGGGGACCTTTCTTACGACGCCGCGAGTTTTCAAGTCTTCCGCCACGATCAATCTGCAGGTCGCAATCGACAACGATTCCAATACAAGCGCGGCGGTCAGCGTCTCGACGCAGATTTTCGAGTTGGACGCCGTAGGCCGAAGCGTCGGCCCGCCGGTCGGTGAAATCGCGCTCGAGAATGTCTCCATCGCGGTGCGCGGAAGCGTCGCGGTTAAGGGCTCGGCTGTCATCGCCAACCCGCGGCTGTGGGGACCTCCGTCTCAGCAGAAACCCAACCGCTATGTCGCTGTCACTACGCTTTCGCAGCAAGGCAGCCCGATCGATCGCTATAAAACGCGCTTCGGCATCCGCTCTCTGGTATTGAAATCCGACGGGGTTTATGTAAACGGCGAGCGAATCTATCTTAAGGGGGTCAACAACCATCACGACCTTGGGCGCTGGGGGCGGCGTGGAACTTTCGCGCCGCTGCGCGCAGCTTGAACTGCTTCGAGAAATGGGGTGCAACGCAATCCGCACGTGCCATAATCCACCCGCGCCCGAACTGCTGGAGCTGACGGACCGCATGGGCTTTCTCGTCATGGACGAGATCTTCGATTGCTGGTATCGGCAGAAGCGCCCCTACGATTTCCATTTGATTTTCGCTGACTGGCACGAGCAGGACTTGCGGGCCTTCATCCGGCGCGACCGCAATTGCCCGTCGGTCATTCTTTGGAGCGTTGGCAACGAGGTCGGCGAGCAAGGTACGAAGCAAGAAGGCGCGGCCGTGGCAAGGCGACTTTGCGACATCGTTCACCAGGAGGACTCGACTCGCCCGGCAACGGCTTCCATGAACTATGCCAGTCCCGGCTCGGCGTTTGCGGATGCCGTGGATGTCATCAGTCTGAATTACCAAGGGAACGGTGTCCGCAATCGTCCTCCCCAGTATGCGGCGTTTCGCGCAAAGTATCCGACGCGGACCATTCTGAGCAGCGAAACTGCCGCCGCGCTCAGCACGCGCGGGGAATACTTGTTCCCCGTTTCGGAAAAAGCCAGCGCGCCGGTGCGGGACGGCTCGGGCGGCGATTCGGAGGTACGCGCCGTGAGCGCGTACGAACTGTATGCGGCCGATTTCGGCTCGTCCGCCGACCGCGTATTCGCGTCCCAGGACCAAACTCCCTACGCGGCCGGCGAATTCGTGTGGAGCGGGTGGGACTACCTGGGCGAACCTACTCCTTATTACTCGTCCCGCAGCTCGTATTTCGGCATCATTGACCTGGCGGGCTTCAAGAAAGACCGGTTCTACATTTATCAGGCGACGTGGCGTCCGGACTTTCCCATGGCACACATCCTGCCGCATTGGACGTGGCCCCGGCGCGGGGCAGGTCACGCCGGTGCATGTTTTCACGTCCGGCAACGAAGCCGAGCTTTTCCTCAACGGCCGTTCACTTGGACGGAAGAAAAAGGCGCCGTATGAATACCGCCTGCGCTGGGACGACGTGGTTTACGAGCCGGGCGAGCTGAAGGCCGTCGCGTACAAAAATGGGAAAAAGTGGGGCACGGATGTGGTGAAAACCGCCGCCACTCCGGCCAGGCTGCAAGCTTCGGCCGACCGCAGTGAGATCCGGGCCGACGGTCTTGACTTGGCCTTCGTCACCGTGCGCGTGGCCGACAAGTACGGGGTTACCGCACCCCGCGCGAATAGCCGCATCAGGTTCACCATTGACGGGCCAGGCGAAATCGCGGCCACGGATAACGGCGACCCGACCAGCTTGGAGCCCTTCCAGTCGCCCAATCGGAAGGCGTTCAACGGCCTTGCCCTGGCGATCGTCCGCAGCCAACGAGGCAAGCCCGGAGCAATTACCGTTCACGCCGAAGCCGAGGGGCTTGCGGCAACTGACCTTCAACTAAAGAGCCTGCCATGAAGACGAAAATGTCGAATGTCGAATGCCGAATATCGAAGGAACTCCGAATGTCGAATGCCGAACGTCGTCATTCGTCATTCGAGTTTTCATCATTCTTTCGTCATTCGTCATTAGTCATTTGGCCTTCCGTCCTGGTCGCTCTCATGGCCGTCCCCGTCACGGCACAGCCGACTGCGATTGGCGGCGTCAGCGGAAGTCACTGGGTGGGAACATGGGCAACGTCCGCGCAGGCAATTGACAAGCCCACCATGCCTCCGGCGCCGCCGGGGCTGGCAGACACCACGCTGCGCCAGATCGTGCGCGTTTCGATCGGCGGAAAGCAGTTGCGAATTCGTTTCTCCAACGCGTTCGCCGCCTACGGAAACGATCTGACGATCGACTCTGCCCACGTCGCTGTTTCGGCGGGCGGCAGCGCCATCAAGCCGGAAACGGACCGCGCTGTGACCTTTCATCGACGGCCTTCCGTGACCATTCCGCATGGTGCGCTGATGGTTTCCGATCCTGTTGACTTCGATCTGGTCCCCGGATCGGACCTTGCGGTGACGGCGCATGTACGCGGCGCCGTGAGGGAAATAACCGGCCATCGCGGCGCCAGGTGTACTTCCTATTTGCAAGCGGGCGAATTCGTTTCGGCGGCGAAGCTTTCCGCGGCGAGAACGGCCAAGGTCTGGTATTACTTCAGCGGAGTTGACGTGCTTGCGCCAAAGTCGGCCGCGGCGGTCGTTTGTTTGGGCGACTCGATTACCGACGGCCACGGCGCCACCGACGACGCCAATCGCCGCTGGCCCGATTTCCTGGCCCGCCGGCTGCAGGCAAACCAAGCCACCGAGGCGGTGGGCGTGCTCAACGAAGGCATCGGCGGCAACGGCTTGTGGCGCGGCGGCATCGGGCAAACGGCGATCGTGCGGCTGGAACGCGACGTGCTTGCGCAGCCCGGCGCCCGGTGGCTGATCGTGCTTGAAGGCATCAACGACCTGGGAGGAGGGAAGACATCAGCCGAAGAGCTGATTGCCGCCTACGAGCAGATCATCTTCCGCGCGCACGATCGCGGACTGGTAGTCTACGGAGCGACTATCCTGCCCTGCCGCGGATCGTTTTACTTCAAGCCGGCGCTGGAAGAAGCGCGGCAGAAGATCAATGAGTGGATAAGGTCCAGCGGCGCCTTTGATGGCGTGATCGATTTCGACGCAGCCACGCGCGATCCGCAAGACCCGACGAGGTTGCTCAAAGCGTCCGACTGCGGCGACCATCTGCACCCCAACGATGACGGATTCAAACGCATGGCGGACGCGGTCGATTTGGAGGCGTTCAAGCAATAGTTGATCGATCGCGGCGGAGTTTGCTGGAAATAATTCCACGAAGGGAGTTAAGGTTTTGGCTCCTTCGGCTATAGTATAATGCGAAGCATTCGTGTGCGGGGCTGGGTGTGCCTGGGAGTTTCTTTTCCGTCCGACCCGCAGCGGCGGCGCCCCTACGCCGTGAAAATAGTTCACCGCCATGATGACGTACTGCCAGCAAACCCACCCCAACGGCGAGTTGAACTTGCTGCTGAATCGCCTTATCGAATGTGAAGTTGGCGAAGAGGAACTCGCCGAGATACAGAGATTATTGTGTGACGAGCCGACGGCCATGGACGCTTACTTCGACCTGATCGAGATCCATGCCCTGCTTTGCCGGCAGTTCGCATTGAGCTTTCATTTCCCTAGCAAAACACTTTCCTGGGAGTATTGTCCATGTTGACGCGTCCATCGTTTGTTTTCGGCCTCCTTTCGGTGCTGCTGTTCGCTTCCCTCGCACATTTGCAGGCGCAGGTTGTACAGACCGCGGACAACGGATTCGGCGCAACGAGCTTTACTACCAGCACGGCTTGGAGTCCAGCAGTGACGCCTACGGCCGGCTCCACCTTTATCGATACCGGCTGGCGGCTGCGAACGCCGGCACTTTCCGGCACGGCCTCGAACCAGAGCTACACATTCCAGGGCGATTCTCTGACGTGCAGCGACGGCGGCGAGCTGTTCGAAAAGAGCGGCGGAAACCCCGGCGCCTTAAGCACGATTACGGTCGCCGCCAATCAGAACGGCAACGGTGGAAATGGCTTTACGTTGGATGCGGGGATTGTCGACACCGGCAATGCTTCCGGCAACACGAACAGCGGTTGGATCCTGGCGGGCCAAGTCTATCTGACTCCCAACGGCGGCATCATTCAGGCCAACGAGCCCGGTGGATTCACAACTACGATCGCCGCGAACGTCACTTCGGGGTCCGCCGGCAACCTCAGCATCGGCGGCAACTTCTTGACGGCCGATAATACGGAGAGCTATGTCTTGTCCGGATCAAACAGCTACGCCGGGGCCACGAGGCTCCTTGGCGGGCCGGTGCAGCTTGCCAATTCCGCCGCGCTTCCCACGGGAACGCCGCTGATCTTCGGCTCCGCCACGAACGCCAGCGGCAACGCGGGCGTGCAGGCAGCCACGTTGGACGTCAACGGCAACAGTCCGACCGTCGCCGGCCTTGGGACTGTCTCCTATGCCGCGGTCTCGGCTCCTGTCCTGTCAAGTACCATCGGGCACGCCGCCGTGAGCGTCTACGCTTTCTCCACGCTTCCGGCGGGAATCCAAATGGGACAGAGGGTAATCGGCAGCGGCGGCGCCGCGGCAACCGTCATTGGAATCGACTCGATAAACAACCTGGTCATCACCAATCCGGGGCCTACCGGCGGCACGCTGACGTTCCAGGCGACAGGACCAACCGGCACGCAAGCGGTCACGAACGGAGGCACGGCAAACTCCATTATCACCGTCAACGGCGCCGCGCCCTCCGCGACGTCGCAGATTTACAACTTCACGGGCAACATCAGCAACGGCTCGACCGGCTCCATTGCGCTGGTGGTGAACAGCGGCCTGCAGGAGCTGTCCGGCAGCAACACGTATAGCGGGATCGCGTCCGGCACGGCATACACTCAGGTCAACGGCGGCCTGTTGGACGCGCTTTATACCTATTCGCTGCCGGGCTACAGCGACTCGACGAAGATTTCCGTCGCCGGCGGCGCCACGCTCGCGCTGGGCGTGGGCGGCTCCAACAGTTTTACTTCCGCCAACGTGGATTACCTCTACAACAACGTGATTCCGGCGGGGGCCAAGCTGGGCTTCGATTCCTCGGCGAGCACGGGCGGCGTCTTCAACTACGCTACGAACCTCACCAAGCCCATCGGGATCGTCCAGAAGGGGGCGGGCGGCACCGGCGCCGTCAATCTCACCGGCGCCGACAGCTTCAACGGCCCGATCACCGTCGACGGTGGAACGCTGAGCATCGCCCCGGCGGGCGGCCTGTCGGTCGTCGGCTCCAGCGCCACTGACGTGCAGATCGCTCCCAACCAAGGTGACATCGGCACGCTGGCAATCGGTCCCAGCGCGACGCTCAACGCCAAAAACGTCTGGGTCGCCTACCGGGACCTCTCGCAAAGCGGCCTGGGATCCGGCACGCTAGCGCTGACCGGCGGCCGAGTCAATGTGTCGGGCACCCTCTATCTCGGCGGCCAAGGCAACGCCGGGGCAAACATCTCCAACGGAACCTTGAGCATCGCCGGCGGCGTCTTGTCCGCGATCAACAATAACTCCTCGGCAACTGTGAATATCAACGGCGGCCGAGTCAACATTCTCAACGGTGCGACCTGGCAGGCCGGCCAGTACTACCAACGCACCACGACAGTCAACATGACCGGCGGCCTGCTGGGTTTCTACAGCGACGCCGGCGGGACCACGCTCGGCGGGACTGGCGGCTGGAACTTCAACGCCGGAACCTCGATTATCAATCTCGGCGGCGGCACGTTCTCCACGCCGCAGTTCATCTACACCGGCGGAGCGGGAACCGTGAACTTCAACGGCGGGACGTTGCAGACCACGGCGTCCAGCAGCGACTTCCTTTTGAACGCTTCGGCCATCGGAACGAACATTCAGGCGGGCGGCGCCGTCATTGACACCTTCGGCAACATCGTCACCATCAACAGTTCCTTGAACCACTATCCGGGGCTCGGCGGCTCCGACGGCGGCCTGACGCTGAACGACTCCGCCGCAAGCGCCGGCACGCTCACTTTGAACAACATGAGCAACTACAACGGCCCGACCAATGTTCTGGCCGGCACGCTCGTCATGGCTAACGGGTCCTCTCTGCCCAACACCTCGGGCTACAAGGTCAATAGCTTGCTGGACGTCAGCGCCTTGCCGTCGCCTTTGAGCATCGGCACGGCGCAAACCTTGACCGGGACAGGCACGGTCAACGGGGCAGTCACCGATACGGCAGGCATCATTTGCGGCGGCTTCGGCACCAGCGGCACCAACGGCATCGTCGCCGGCAAGTTGTCGTTTCAGGGCGGCGACTTGAGCATCGACGGCGGGACCGTCCGCTTCAACGTGACGGGCGGCACGCAAAGCTCCGAGATTGTGGCCAACGGCGGGCTGAGCTTCGACGCGCCGTCGCTGTTTGACGTGGAATTCTCTTCGTTCCCGCTGACGACAACCACCTACACGGTCGCCTCGTACGCGGGCGCACTCGGCGGCGGGACCGGCAACATCAATCTCGCCACCAACGGCGGCCGCGGCATTTCCGTTGTTTTCTCCACGCCGGGATTGATCAAGATTACCTACACTCCCGGCTCTTTCGGCAACCTCACCTGGGCCTCGACGAGCAACCAGAATTGGGACGTCAGAACGACGTCGAACTGGCACAACCCCAACAATGCCGGCAATGGCGCGAACGACGTTTTTTTCCAGGGCGACAACGTCACGTTTGCCGACACGCCCGGCGTGCAGTCGAACATCCAGCTCAACACCCTGGTCCTGCCGTCATCGATCCTGGTGACGGCCAACACCACGAATTATACGATCTCGTCGTCCACGGGGACCGGCCAGATCAGCGGCAACACGGGCTTGACTCTCAGCGGCAACAGCACGTTGACCGTGAACACCAACAACAACTATTCAGGCGCGACGAGCGTTTACGCCGGGTCGCTGGCGATGAATGGGAACAACTCGCTGACGGGGAACATGAACCTCTTCGGCGGCACGCTTTCGCTTAACGGCGCCAACACGATCAGCGGCACCACGAGCGTCAGCAATGGACAGTTCCTCGTCGGCAACTCAAACAACAACTTTAACGGCCCGATCAACGTCACAGGCGGGTTAATGAATGTGCAGGGCGGCGGCAACTTCATGAATGGCCCGGTGTCCGTCAGCGGCGGATCGATGGTCTTGCAAGGGAATAACACGTTCAACTCCACCACAACGGTCAGCAACGCCGTCTTGAACCTGGCCGCCGGCCAGACGTTTTCCTCGGCCGGCCCCACCGTCAACGGCGGCGGACTGCTTTGGCTGACGAATACCGATTTCGACGCCGCCAACGGCGCCACGGTGACCGTCAACAGCGGCGGCACGCTCGAGCTAGGCGATAACATCACCGCCGGCGCCGGAGACCTCGCCGCCCCCGTCGTCAACAACGGCATCCTGCAACTGAATCGCCCCGATTCCTATTTCTTCTCCTCGAACATCAGCGGGTCGGGCAACCTTTTGCAGACCGGCTCCGGAATGACAACCGTCGGCGGCGCGCTGACTTACACCGGCAGCACCATCGTAAGCTCCGGCACGTTGGAGCCAAACGGCTTCAACACGCTTCCCACGACGACCACCCTTATCGTCAACAACGCCCCGGGGGCCACTTTCAACATGAATGGCCACAATGTGACAATCGGGCAGTTGCTCGGCGGCGGCGCGGCCGGCGGCGAGTTCAACCTTGGCTCGGGCGGTCAGACTTTTACGATCAGCGGGCCGGGGACCGTCAGCAATTTCGGCGGCTTGTTCGATGGCGGGAACACCTTCATCGTGGATGGCGGGGCTAGCGTGACCCTCACCGGATCGACCGCGCTTACCGGCGCCGTCACGGTGCGTACGGGCAACCTGACGCTAGCCCCGTCGTCCGCGGCAAGCATCAACATGACGACAACCTTGGACGTGGCTGCCGACACCGGCCAAACCGGTTCCTTGACTATCGGTCCCGGCGTGACCATCAATGCCAACGCGATCGCTATCGGAGGATCTTACCCCCAGGGCCTTAACGGAGGCAACGGCACCGTGTATCAGACGGGCGGCGTCGTCAATACCGTTGGAGCCCAATCCCTGCTGGCCGCGGCCGGCGGCGCCGTGCTTCGGCAATTACTACATCTCCGGCGGCACTTGGAATGCGGAGGGACTGCTGATGTCGTGGAACATCGGGTCCAGTTCCTCGTTGAACGTGAGCGGCAGCGCCGAAGTGAATTTCGTCAACAACAGCCTCGTGACGATGAGCCAGTATTACGGTCGGCCCTCGACAATCAATCAGTCGGGCGGCAAGGTCGTCTTCTACAGCGACGCCGGCTCCACGCCGGGCGGGACCGGCGGAATCCTCATCAACGGCAACGGCGCCGGAAACATGGTGTACAATCTCAACGGCGGCACGCTCAACATGCCTCCGATGACTTATACGCCAAACCAGGCCGGCGCCTATGGCGGCGGCAGCGGAGTGTTCAATTTCAACGGCGGCGTGCTGCAAACGTCCGAAGCCAGCGGCGACTACCTCCTGGGCATTACCGGCACCAACGGGCTAGAGCTCGCGACGAACGTCGAAGCCGGCGGCGCGATCATCGACACCCAAGGCAACGCCGTCACGATCAACAACAACCTTCTTAGCAGCAACGGCTCGCTCGCCGATGGCGGCCTGACCAAGATCGGCGCCGGCACGCTCACGCTTACCGGCTCCAACACCTTTGACGGTGGAGTATTCGTCGATGCCGGCACCCTCATTATCGCAAACAACTATTCCTTGGCGGACGGATCGAACTTGACTGTCACCGCGGGCGGCGTCTTTGGTCTTCCGGTCTCCGCCGGCGAGGCGCAGGAGGCCTCGTCCGGCTCGCCGGCCCCCGTGCCCGAACCGGGCACGCTGGCCCTGGTGCTGGCGGCAGCGGCGCTGGCCGGCGCTGCGGTTCGGCGGAAAGGAAGCAAGCGGCGAAACGCGGAGGCCAGACGCGGCTGTGCGGCATCGCCTGCCATGCAACCGCCCGAACGCTGAACGCAAACGACGACCGGCTGCCGCGGCGGGCTTTCCCGAGCTTGGTCCTGCCGCGGCAGCCGGCGCCGGCGGCGATTCGCATATCGGTGGCCCGTGAAGTACATCTGCCGTATAATGGGCAAGCGAAATGACCTTGCCGCGAAGGCCGTCGGGCATGTCTCCGCCGCTGCCTGCCGGTCAGTTGGCAGATCTCCGTGCCACGATAGCACAAACCGCGAAAGGGAACGGCATGTCTTGGATGGCGAGGAAGCTTCATCCGCATCAATGCACAAAGCTGGCTTTCGAGCGGCTCGAACCGCGGCTGGTGCTTTCCACGGCCTCGCTTAACTGGGGCACCCAGGAGCAGTCGATCGCTGGTTTCGGTGCGTCCAGCGCCTGGATGTCCGGGCAGTTTACCAGCTCTCAGCAGCAGTTGCTGTGGTCGGCGACCAACGGAGCGGGGCTGTCGATCCTCCGCAGCCAGATCAACGACGGCGACACGACCGGTGACAGCAATGAGGTCAGCATCATGCAGGAGGCGCAGGCGATGGGCGTGACGATCTTCAGCACGCCTTGGAGCCCGCCGGCGGCGTGGAAGAGCAACGGCAGCGTCGACTACGGCGGCACGCTGCTGTCGGCCGACTACCAGAACTACGCCACCTGGCTGGCCAACTACGTGAAGAACATGAAGGCGGACGGGATCACGGTCTACGGGGTCTCGATGCAGAACGAGCCCGACTGGACCGCCAGCTATGACTCGTGCGTCTGGACCGCGTCCGAGTTCGACACCATGCTCTTCAGCTACTTGGAGCCGACGTTCACCGCCGATGGCCTCTCATCGACGAAGATCATCCTGCCCGAAGAGACCCACTGGGACTCCTTGAACCTCGTCAGCACCGTATTGAGCGACTCGCGGTTGTCGAGCTACTCGAACATCATCTTCGCCGATCACACCTACGGCGACGACAGCACGAACAGCCCGATTACCGGATTGGACGGGGACCCGATCTGGGAGACCGAGCACACCGGCGACAACCCCGATATCGGCGTTCAAGCGGCGCTGGATCTGGCGGAAGACATCTACCACGTCGTCGGCCAGAACCAGGCCAGCGCCTACAATTATTGGTGGATCAACGACGCGGGCGGCGGCGGCCTGCTGGGCGGGAACTGGCAATCGACGTACAACTTCGCGGCGATGGAGAACTTCTCCAGGTTCATCCGTCCCGGCTGGGTGCAGATCGGCGAGAGCGACGACAACGACGGCCTGCAGATCTGCGCTTTCAAAAATCCGTCGACAGGCAACTTCGCCGCGGTGCTGATCAACGAGACCTCATCGGCCATCACGGAAACGGTCGATCTCAATGGGGCCTACTCGCCCGTGATTACTCCCTGGGTGACGTCCGCCACGCTCAGCGTGGCGCAGCAACAGTCCATTCCCGCGACCGGAAACGGCGGCAGCTACGTGTACGCGGTCCCTGCCGACAGCATCGTGACGCTCACCGGAACCGCGGCAACGACGGCCGTGACTCAGTCGCCGGTCGGGCTGCTGGCCACGGCCGAGACGACCAGCACGATCGCGCTCTCCTGGACGAACAACCTTGGCACATCGGACACGTACACGGTGCAGCGATCCGTCAACGGCGCCAGTTGGACTACGATCGCCAGCGGTCTCTCGTCGAGCACGTACGCATATACCGACACGGGCCTGACGGCGAACATGCAGTACTACTATCAAGTCCTGGCCAGCAACGGCGCCACGTCGAACGCCGTCGCGGTGATGACGCAGCCGCCCGCGCCATCGAATCTGACAGCAAGCTACAATGCGTCGACCCAGAACGTGGCATTGAACTGGACGAGCAACGGTTCATCGGTGTCGGACTACGCGATCGACGTTAGCACCAACGGCGGCAGCACCTGGACCACCCAGACTGCCGGACTTTCTCCGACAACGACGAGCTTCACGGACACCAACGCCCCGGACCTGGCTACGGCCGAATATCGCGTCCGAGCCATCTACGGCGCGAATTCTTCGGCCCCGTCGAACACGGCGACCGTGACGACGACCGTATTGAAGGCGCCAACGGGCCTGGCGGTTGCCCAGAGCGGCGCCTCGCTGGTCCTCACCTGGACCGACGCTACGACCACCAATTCGACGGTGTCGATCGAGCGCTCGACCAACGGCAGTAGCTGGACGGTCCTCGCTTCGGTGAACCACGGCGTGCAGACCTATACCGACTCGACGGTCACGGAAGGCGGGACGTACTACTACCGCATCCGCAACTATGACAGCGCGGTCCCGACGTACTCCGCCTACGACACTGCCGCGGCAGTCACGCTGCCGCCGGCCGCGCCCACGCACGCGGAAGTGGTGTTTTCACCTCTGCCGACGCTGCAGGCAACCGTGCTTTGGGACAACAACTCGACCCACGACACAGCCTACGAGGTGGACCGGAGCACGAACGGAGGCGGCACGTGGACCACCTTGACGAAAACCCTCCCGGCGAACAGCACGAGTTACACCGACACGACCGTCGCCGGCGGCCAGGTGTACGAGTACCGCGTGACAGCCTTGCTGAACACTTTGGCCTCGACTTCCGCGACGACGCTTTCGGAGACGGCCGCCGCTCTGCCGGCCCCCTATTACCAAGGCGACATCGGCGACGCAGGCACGGTGGGCACGGCAGGCACGGCCAGTTACAACTCCTCCACCGGAACGTACGCGATCAGCGGCGCCGGCGTCGACATCTGGAACTCGGCCGACGGCTTCCACTACGCCTACACCACTGCTACGGGCGACGCCGATTACGTAGCCGAGGTCGATTCGATGTCGAACGTTCCGGAATACGGCAAAGTCGGCATCATGTTCCGCAATACGCTCGATCCAAGCTCCATGTACGCCGACCTCTTTGTCAACCCGGCGCCGCAGTTGTGGGCTGCTTTCGAGTATCGCTCGACGTACGCCGCCACGCCCAGCAGCACGGGCGGCTATCGGACGTATACCTCGCTTCCGATTTGGCTTAAACTCTCACGCCGCGGCAATGTCTTCACAGCCTACTACGGGACCAACGGCACGACGTGGACGCAAGTCGGAAGCGCAACAATCGCGATGGGCGCCACCGTTGAAATCGGCATGGTGACCTGCGATCACAATACGGCCGCGCTTGGAACCGGCACGTTCGGCAATGTGGCGCTGACGAACGGGCCGAGCGTGGCAACGTCGGCCTTCGCAAACCCCGCTATGGTTTCCGGAACCACGACGAGCCTTGGCGTCCTTGGCGCCGATATCGACGGCGAGTCGACCCTCACCTACACCTGGGCGACAACCGGCACGCCGCCGGCCGCGGTCGCATTCACCCCCAACGGCACGAACGGCGCCAAGAATACCGTCGCCACCTTCGGCCAGGCCGGCAGCTACCAGCTCCAAGTGACGATTACCGACTCCAACGGGCTTACGGCCACCAGCAGCGTCACCGTGACGGTCGGCCAGACGCCGACAAGCTTCTCGATCACGCCCACATCGGCCACTATTGCTTTAGGCGGCTCGCAGCAATTCACTGCCGTTACGCTGGACCAGTTCAATCAACCGCTGGCGTCTCAGCCGGCAATCGCTTGGACGCTCGCCTCCGGTCCGGGCCTGCTGACAAGCGGCGGCCTTTACACTCCGCCTTACGCCAGCGGCTCGGCCGCCGTACGCGCCGCCAGCGGCGGCCTTAGCGCCACGGCAAACGTCACGTTCGCGGCCGAGGCCCAATGGAGTGCCGGAGCGAATAGTTCGTGGGCCGCAAGCGGCAACTGGACAGACGCCTTCACCGGCGCCGCGCTCACCGCACCGGGCATCCGCGGGCTTACAGGCGATACCGTTTTGTTCGCATCGGCTGGCGGGCAGACAGTTACGCTCGACGGAGCGAACCCGACGCTCGCCGGCATCACGTTCGACAATGCAGAGACCAGCTACACGGTGTCCCAGGGATCGGGCGGCAGCCTCACGCTGCAAGGCGCCAGCGTCGCCGCGATTTCCGTCTTGGCGGGCAGCCACTTCATCAGCGCGCCGGTTCACTTTGCCGGCAATACTACTATTTATGCGGCGCCGAACAGCACCCTAACAGTGACTGGCGCAATGGACGGCAGCGCCAGTCTGACGACGACCGGCGGCGGCACGTTGGTTCTCAATGCAGTGAATTCCTTCACCGGTGGATTGATCGTCCAGTCGGGCACGGTGAACGTAGCTGCCGCGGATGCGCTTCGCGATGGCAGCAACTTGACCGTCGGCGACGCGAGCTACTTTAACGGTCCGGCGGAAGCCGCCGCGACTAGCCTTTCGGCTGCTTCGCCCGCAAGCGCCGCTTCCGCCCCAACGACGGCAGGGAACGTATCGCCGAAGGCTACTGGAGTGCCTTTGGCGAACTCCGCACCGTCGCCGGCCGCCGCGGCCCAGGTTTTTGGCAAATCGTTTGCCGCGGCTCGCGGATCGGCGGCCGAATGGTTGCTGCGCGCTAGCGGCAGTAGCGCTGTGGGCCTCGGGTTGGACGGGGTGGATTGGGACAGGTACAATAGCGTCCGCGACGCGATCTTCTCCGACTACGAGCGATGAGTGCATGCATGCTTCTTCAGAATGCGAGGGCGCGAGCCTCCATTATCTCTTTGGCGCCGGTGTTGTTGGTTTTGGGACAGCCGGCGCGGACGGCTCCTCGGTCCCAAGCGGCGGACGTCACGCTGCGGCAGGCGGCGGGCGAAAAAATGCTGATTGGCGCCGCCATCAGTTCGCGCGGTTTGGCCAGACCCGTGGTTGCATCCTTAATCGCCCAGCAGTTCGCGTGCGTGACGGCGGAAAACGAGATGAAGTCCTCCTCCTTGCAGCGGGTACAAGGGTCCTTCTCCTTCGAGCGGGCGGACCGCATCGTCGCCTTCGCCAAGGACCACAACATGCTGGTCATCGGGCACACGCTCTGCTGGCACAACCAGACTCCCCGCTGGATGTTTCAGGACGACGATTGGCGGCCGCTCTCGCGGGCAGCGGCGCTAGCCAACCTGAAAACGCATATCGAGACCGTAGTCAAGCATTTCAAGGGCAAGGTAAAAGGGTGGGACGTGGTGAACGAAGCAGTCAACGACGCTGCCGATCCGTACCTGCGGAACACGCCGGCGCGCCGAGCGATTGGGGACGACTACGTGCTCAAGGCGTTCGAGTTCGCCCACAAGGCCGATCCGGACGCGGAGTTGTATTACAACGACTACGGCATCGAACTCGCCCCCAAACGCGAACGGGCGCTGCGCCTCATTCGCCAAATCAAGGCGGCGGGCCTGCGGATCGACGCCGTGGGCATTCAGGGTCACTGGTCGCTGGAATCGCCCGGCGTAGCAGAGATTGAGCGGGGCATTCAGGCCTTCGCCAATGAGGGCCTGAAGGTGATGATTACGGAGATCGACATCGACGTGCTGCCCCGCAGCCGCCCCTTCGGGGCGGACATCGCCGCCACGGAAAGGCAAGGCAGCAACCCCTATCGAGCCGGTCTTCCGGATGCGGTGCAGCAGAAGCTTGCGAACCGCTACGGCGCGCTCTTCGAATTGTTCATGCGCTGTCCACAAGTCACGCGCGTGACTTTTTGGGGCGTCGGCGACGGCGAGTCATGGCTCAACAATTTTCCCGTCTGGGGACGCACGAATTATCCCCTCTTGTTCGATCGCCAATTGCGTCCGAAGCCGGCGTTCGGCGCGGTGATCAAGGCACTGCAATCCGCCAAGCCGGACCACGCCGCAGCCAAGTGAAACATCCGTTTTCCGACAACAACTTTGCCTTGTATTTGTTCCACCACCTGGGAGTTTCGTTATGAAAGCCACTTTAGTCCGTCTCGCATGGCTCCCCGTGCTGGCAGGCCAGCTCGCCTTCGCTCAGAATGCGCCACCGGCGGGTGCGACTCTGAGCGAGGATTTCAAGCCTGCGTCCTCAAACCAGCCCGGCAAACAGTATCCCCAAGTCGATTCCGAAGGCCGCGCGCGATTCCGCATTGCGGCACCCAATGCCCAAGGCGTGCGCGTCAACCTGAGTGGCGGGACCCCGCTGACCAAGGGGAGCGACGGCGCGTGGGTCGGCACAACTCGGCCGCTGGACGAGGGCTTCCATTACTACAGCGTCAATATCAATGGCGCCGAATTTCCAGATCCCGGCAGCATGTTTTTCTACGGCGCCGGTCGCTGGGGCAGCGGCATTGAAGTCCCCGCCAAGGACCAGGACTTTTACGCACTCAAAGACGTGCCGCACGGCCAGATGCGGCAGGAGCTTTACTTCTCCAAGAGCACGAACACCACTCGCCGCTGTTTCGTTTACACGCCGCCCGATTATGAGAAGGACCCGGCCAGACGCTACCCTGTGCTGTACCTGCAGCACGGAATGGGCGAAGATGAAACCGGCTGGGGCAATCAAGGCCGCGCGAACCTGATCATGGACAACCTGATCGCCGCCGGCAAGGCGCGGCCGTTTATCATCGTAATGGACAACGGCGGCGGCTTCGAGGGTGGTCCGCCTGCCCGCAGTGGCGGGGCGCGCGTCGGCGGACGTGAATTCTTCAAATTCAGCCGCTTCGAGCGGATTCTTATCGACGAGCTCATTCCCTATATCGACGCCAACTATCGCACCCTTGCCGATCAGCCGCATCGCGCGATGGCCGGTCTTTCCATGGGTGGCATGCAAACGCGATCGATAACGCTGGCCCACCTTGACACGTTTTCCCACGTCGGAATCTTCAGCGGCGGCAGCATTGCGCCATCCGAAATCTCCGATATGGCGGCCTTCAAGGAAAAGGTCAAGCTCGTCTTTGTCGGCTACGGCGGCCGCGAGCTTGAATCCGGCAACCGCAGAGGCGGCCGCGGACCGTTCGGCGGCAATCCCAAGGCCAACGCCGATGCGCTCAAGGCAGCGGGCGCAAACTGCCGCTTCTACGTCTCTCCTCTTACGGCCCACGAGTGGCAGACGTGGCGACGAAGCTTGCATGAATTCGCGCCGCTGCTGTTCCAGGACCAACTCGTTCCGGTTGCGGCCACGTCGAAAGCGGCCGGGACCATCGCCGCGACGCCCTCGCCGGCCAAGCCCGCCCCCGCCGCGAAGATCATTCGCATCAAGGCCGGACAATCCACCCCGTTCAAGGATTCGCAAGGAAATGTTTGGGAGGCCGAACGAGGGTTTGAGGGCGGTGAGACGATC
Source organism: uncultured Planctomycetia bacterium (assembly GCA_963780045.1). Lineage (GTDB taxonomy): Bacteria > Planctomycetota > Planctomycetia > Pirellulales > Thermoguttaceae > JANXQG01. The sequence continues at coordinate 3,281,188 of CAVZZZ010000001.1, forward strand.
GAGCGTCCGGACATCGCCATTGCCAACACCAAAGAGCCCGGGCTCTACCGCTCGGAGCATTACTCGATGGATTCCTTCTCCTGTGACGTGCCCAACGGCAAATACATCGCCAATCTCCACTTCGCCGAGACCTTCGAAGGAATCACGGGTGAGGGCCAGCGGGTATTCTCCTTCAGCGTCCACGGCCGCGAGTTCAAGGACTTTGACGTCTGGAAGAAGGCCGGCGGGGCCAACCGCGCCTATGTGATGACGGTGCCGGTGGAGGTCACCGACGGCAAGTTCAAGATCACCTTCACTAGCAAGATCGAGAACCCGCAGATCAACGCGATCGAGGTCATTCCGCAAGCCGACCACTCGTACCGAGCGGTGCCCGCCGGCGAGGGGCCCGTTGGCCATCCGCGCACGACACCGCTGTTGCGAATCGACGCGGGCAAGGTCACCGGCCGCGTCAGTCCCAAGCTGTACGGGCTGATGACCGAAGAAATCAACTTTTCCTACGAGGGCGGACTCTACGGCGAACTGATTCGCAATCGCACGTTCAAGGCCAGCCCGCGGGAAGCGATGTTCTGGACGGCCGTCGGCGATGCGACGATCTCGCTGGACAAGACTAAGCCTCTTAACGCCGCGTTGAACGTGAGTTTGAAAATGGATACGGCCGGCAACGGGTCGCAATCCTCACATTACGGGATCGCCAACGGCGGCTATTGGGGGATTCCCGTCTGGCCGAAGACGACGTATCGCGCCTCCTTTTACGCTCGCGAGGAAGGAATCTCCGGCCCGATGACCGTTTCTCTGCAAAGCGCCAAAGGCCAAAAGGTTTTCGCCAGCGCCAAGGTTTCCATTATTTCCTCCAAATGGGAGAAATATGACGTCGCGCTGACCACCGCGAACGTGGAGACGTGCAAGGACAACCGCTTCGTGATTTCCACGAAACGGCCGGGAGAGCATGGCGGAGTCTGGTTCCAGAACGTGTCGCTCTTTCCGCCGACGTTCAACAATCGCGCCAACGGCACGCGCCGGGACATCATGAAGGTGCTCGCGGACATGCGGCCCCAGTTTCTGCGATTTCCCGGCGGAAACTATCTCGAAGGGAATACCATCGCCGAGCGATTCAACTGGAAGGATACCGTCGGCGACGTTGCCGAGCGTCCCGGGCACCGCAGCCCCTGGGGCTACTGGTCCACCGACGGTTTCGGACTGCTGGAGTTCTTGCAGTGGTGCGAGGATTTAAAGATGGAACCGGTGCTCGCGGTCTACGCCGGTTATTCTCTGCGCGGGCAGCACGTCGATCCGGGCCCCAATCTCGCGCCTTTCGTGCAGGACGCTCTGGACGAGATCGAATATGTCACCGGCGATGCAAATACGAAGTGGGCGCGCAGCGTGCCAAGGACGGACACGCCCAACCGTTCAAGCTGACCTGCGTGGAAATAGGAAACGAGGATTGGTTCGACCGCAGCGGCAGTTACGACGGGCGCTTTGCGCAGTTTTTCGACGCCATCAAAGCCAAGTACCCGCACCTGCAAGTCATTTCCACAGTCGGTTACGAGCACCCCGCGTCGCAGCGCGTCCACAGCCGCGTGCCTGATCTGGTCGACGAACACTACTACCGTTCGCAAGAGGACATGCAGGCCCACGCGCTGGACTACGACCGGTATCCTCGCGCGAGCAAGACGAAGATTTTCGTGGGCGAATGGGCCACTCGCGTCGGATCGCCCACTCCCAACATGGCCGGGGCGCTCGGCGACGCCGCTTGGATGGCCGGCATGGAACGCAACTCGGACATCGTCGTGATGTCCTGCTATGCTCCGCTTTTCGTCAACGTCAGCCGGCCCAACGGACAGAATCGTTCCATGCAGTGGAGCACGGATTTGATCGGTTACGACGCGCTGACGAGTTACGGCTCGCCCGCGTATTATGCCCAGCAGATGTTCAGCACGATGCATGGAGATGAAATCCTGGCGACCGACTCGCAGGACATTCCGACGCGCCCGTGGCAGCCCCGGCCGTCTCGCGGCCGTACTCCCCAGCCGCAACAAATCCGGGAGGTCTTCTTCAATGCCGCGCGAGACAGCAAGAGCGGAAGCATTTATCTGAAGGTCGTGAACGCCGCTGGGTCTGCGCAGAAAATCCAGGTCCAAATCCACGGCGTTGCGAAGGTTGCGCCCGAAGGCGAATTGGTCTCTTTGGCAGCCAACAGCCCAAGCGACACGAATTCCCTCGAACAACCTCAGAGAATCGTTCCGCGCAAGGAAACGGCACTCAACTTGGGGGTCGATTTCACGCGCGAGTTTCCGCCGTACTCGATCACGGTCTTGAAACTGAAAACAGAATGACGACCGGACGACCACTGCCCGACGCCGCCGAGTTGCTCGATTCCGGCGATTCCAAACTCTACGAAGTGGCCATGCACGGCCCGGGCCCGGCCGGCAAACTGCCGTTGAGCGATGCGATCCTCCGCGAGCAGCCCAGCGGCGACGCCTTCGGCATGTCGCAGGATGCCGGTATGGGCTGGGACCCGGAGCGGGTTGGCGGACGGCAGTACGTGCTGCTCAGCACGCTGGGCGGCATTCGCGCCGACGATGGCACGCCCATTGCCCTCGGATACCACACCGGTCACTGGGAAGTCGGTTTGGCCGTGAAGGCCGCGGCGGAGGAAATCCGCCGCAGCGGACGCGTGCCCTATGCGGGGCACTGCAGCGATCCCTGCGACGGCCGCACCCAGGGTACGCCCGGCATGTACGACAGCCTCGCCTATCGCAACGACGCGGCGTCGATCTTCCGCCGCTTGGCGCGCTCAATCCCCAACGCCCGCGGCGTGCTCGGCGTGGCCACGTGCGACAAGGGCCTGCCGGCGATGATGATGGCTCTCGCCGGCCTGCGGCGGCTGCCGTGCGTGCTCGTGCCCGGCGGCGTCATGCTGCCGCCCGACCCTCCGCTGCGCGGGGGTGCCCCTGGCGAAGACACAGGAAGTATCCAGTCGATCGGTGCGCGGTACGTGCATCACGAAATCACAATGGAAGAGGCGGCCGAGGTCGGCTGCCACGTCTGCGCTTCCGGCGGCGGAGGCTGCCATTTCCTCGGCACCGCCGCCACGTCGCAGGTCGTCGGCGAGGCCCTTGGAATGGCCTTGCCTCATTCGGCCCTGGCCCCGTCCGGCCAACCGATCTGGCTCGACATGGCCCGCCGCAGCGCACGCACGCTGATGGCGCTGGACGACCGCGGCGTCGCCTTGGGCGACCTGCTCTCCCAGTCCTCGGTCCGAAACGCGATGGTCGTGTTCGCGGCCTTCGGCGGCTCAACGAATCTGCTCATTCACTTGCCGGCCATTGCCTATTCGGCCGGATTGGAGCGGCCGACCATCGACGAGTGGACCGACGTGAACCGCCGCACACCGCGATTGGTGTCGGTGTTGCCCAACGGGCCGGTCAACCATCCGACCATCCGCGTCTACATGGCCGGCGGCGTGCCCGAAGTCATGCTGCATCTCCGCGAGTTGAATTTGCTCGATCTCGACGCCGCGACAATCACCGGCCAGTCGCTGGGCGAGGTGTTGGATTGGTGGGAAACGTCGCCGCGGCGGCAGACCGTGCGCCGTTGGCTGCGCGAGAGCATCGGCGTCGATCCGGACGACGTCATCATGTCGCCCAGGCACGCCGCCGAATTGGGCGTGACCAGCACGATGTGTTTTCCCCGCGGCAACCTCGCCCCAGAGGGCTCCGTAATCAAGAGCACGGCGATCGACCCGCGGTCCGTCGGCGCCGACGGAGTGTTCCGCATGACAGGTCCCGCACGGGTCTTCGTACGAGAAGCCGACGCCATGGCGGCGATCAAAGGCCGAGGCGATCGCCCCATTCGGCCTGGCGACGTGATTGTGCTCATGGGTCGCGGGCCGACGGGATCCGGCATGGAAGAGGTTTTCCAGCTTACCGCGGCCTTGCGGTACCTCTCGTGGGGGCGCGAGGTGGCGCTGGTGACCGATGCCCGGTTTTCAGGCGTGAGCACGGGCGCTTGCGTGGGAATGGTTTCTCCCGAGGCGCTGGCGGGCGGTCCGCTGGGAAAAGTGCGCGATGGCGACCGCATCCGCATCGTCGTCGACCGTCTCAAGCTGGAAGGAAGCGTAGACCTGGTGGGAGACAAGGAGTGCGAGTTCGGACCGGATGATGGAGGCCGGATTCTGATCGAGCGGCCGCCTCATCCGCAGTTGTCGCCCGATCCGCTCTTGCCGGCCGATACGCGTCTCTGGGCGGCGCTCCAGCGGCTTGGCGGCGGCCCCTGGGGCGGCTGCGTTTTCGACGTCCAGCGGATCGTCGAGGGGCTGGAAAAACTCTAGCCTCGCAGGAACCAACGCCTCAAGCAGCTCCCGTTGGACTTGGCCGTGTCCTCGTCGCCGGCGGCCCAAGCAATGCAACTTGCCTTTTATCTTCTTCGCCCAGCTTTCAGTGCTATGTGGAAAAAGCGGGAAATCATGCCTGGGCTTGCTCGGATTGGCAGATGAAGTATGCTTAGAGGTAGCTTATGGAGGGTAAGCGAATGGCTAGCGGCCACACTGGAAATGTGGTGCCCCGCAAGGGGTTGCGAGTTCGAATCTCGTGCCCTCCGCTCACGTAACTTGTTTGCTGGTAACGGCTTCCATTGATGATTCGGCGGGGGCCGCTTCTGCTTCGGGGGCCGCTCCGGGCCGTTTGTTGTACGGGTTGTTGTAAGTTGCCCCGAAATTGGCCCAAAGATCGTCGGCCACGTCGCCCGCGTCCAGGGCCACGTAGTAGCCCATCGTGGTTGCAATGTTGGCGTGACGCATCAGCCGTTGTAGGACCGCCGGCTTGACCCTCGACGCCCAACGGGTGCCGTAAGCCCGCCGCAGGTCATGGGCGGTGGCAAACTTCCCCGCCGCCTTGTTGACGACCACGCCCGCCGCCTTGCCGATCTTGGACACGATACGGCATATCCGCTTGGGACTTATCGGCTTGCCGGTCTGCAAGCCGTCCAGCCGGAACACCCGCCCACCGGCTCCGCGTCCGGGGTCTGCAAAAGCCACTGCGCAAAGTCCGGGGTGAGGGGCAAGATTTCATCCCGCCGGGCCTTTTGCGCTTCAGCGTAAATGCGGAACGCCGGCCGCCGCCCGGTCAGGTCCACCATGAAAGGCTCGTCCTGGTCCCACGATAGGGCAAGCGATTCCTCAAGCCTCAAGCCCGACAGCCATAGCCCGGTGAGGTAGTGAATCCACGCGGGGAAATCGTCGGGGCGGACCTTGGGGGCAACTGCAAGCATCCGGTCGAATTCCTCGGCGGTGATCGGACGACCGCGCATCAGGGTTTGCCCCTTGGCCTTGCGGGGCGGGTGCATGTCGGGCACGTTGCGCAACAGCCCCATTGAAACGGCCCAAGTGAGCGCCGGCCGCAAGTGCCGCAAGACGGAAGTCAGGGTAACGTCGGTCATTCCCTTTTTCCGCAAGTCGGCAACAAACCGGCTTAGATTCGTGGTCGTCAGCTTGACGAGCCGGTCGGGATTCAAGACCCGTTCGATATGGTTCAGTGACGACCGGGCCGTTACTTGCGTCTTGGGGGCAAGCGTTGTCAGCTTCTCAGCTTCGTACCGCTGCCGAAACTCTGCCCACGTCATGCGGGACGGGGCGGAATAGCGGCCAGTGTTCAACTCGGCTTGCAGGACTGCCGCCGCGCGTTCCGCCGCCTTGGGGTCGGTCGTCTTGGCCGATACGACCTTGCGCTTGCCGGTCACTGGGTCGCGCCAATAGAGCGATAGCGCCCTTCCAGCGCCGTAGCTGTTGACAGATACTTTAATTGTGTCGTTCATATGGTCATTCCTTTAGAAAAGACGGCGGGCCGTGACGCTCGTTTTGCAGCAGTTATGAGACTGCCGCGCAAACCTTGCTCCCCGCCTATGCGGATCGTCGCTTGGGAATGCGACAAGTGCCACGGCCCACGGCCTGTTTGTCGGAAAACATCTTAGAATCTCATAAAGGGTTGCAAAGCCCTTGCCGGTCGATGATGAATCAACCGCACAAAGGCAATTATCGGCGTGTCCACTTGGAAAGTCAACGAGGCAATCGGATTTTTTAGGCGGACGCAACCGCCGCTTCCGCCACTTTCGGTGTCTCCTGTTCGACGATCGGCAAGACAAGCGCCTGCGCTTCCCTCCATCGCCGCCGGGCCACGGTGAAGAGCAGGCGAGACACGTAACGACCAGCGCGGGCATGGTCGCCGGCCATGATGACCGGCACGCCGGCCGCAATCCACCCTAACACGCTCCCAACGGCCGCCGCTGGCGTGACGTGACTTCTCCAACCTCCGGCTTCCAATTCGCCCCACGTCGCCTCAATCACGATTGCACGGCAAGGGTACGCCAACAGCCGCAAGACTTCACGGTCGAAGCGCTCCCGGTCGGAACCGATGCAACCGAGAAGGTCCGCAAGGCTCTTGCGTTCGATGGATACGACATCGACCAGCCCTTTGACAGAGTAGTCGCCGGTGACGAGCGAACCGGCTTCTACGCCAAGGGGTGCTAGGTCCAACGGCCGTTGCTCGCGCGTGTCAACGATTGCAACCACTTGCTCAGGCTTCAACTCGGAAGGAATCGGGCATTTCATTTCGCCGCGCCCTTCTCTGCCTTGCGGCACGGAAAGTCCTGACCACAAGACCGGCAGCGCCGGTTGATATACCCGTCGAACGTCTGGGTTTCCTCAATGTCGAGGTGGGGACAGTCTGTGGGACTAGCGCCACTAGCGGGACTACTTCCAGCCGCTTCGCCTGCGTGCGCGTACGGGCGTGCGTGCGCACGTGCGGGGGGGTTAGGTTTAGTCCCGCTAGTCCCGTTAGTCCCGCAAGTCTCTGGTTGTGCAACCCGCCAAATTTCGCTGGCGCGATCGTCCCGCCGATCAAGGAATTTGCCGTCTACCACGCGCCGGCGCAGATGATGCAGCTTCATGCCGATACTGCGGGGGTTTAGGTTCTTGCCCTCCCTCGGCGGGCATAGCTCCCACAACGCGGCGCGAACCGTGCCGTAGTCGTTCAGATGATCGGCCAGAGTGGAAACCACCTCGGCCACGGTCAAGCCGTTGCCGGTGGGGTCGATTTCCTCCCACCCGGCAATGAGTTGGCGCAGCGCCACGGCCTCCCGGTCGGCCTGACTGGTCAACTCCGTGCGGGTTGCCGCCGGGTCGGGCAGTCCGGCCCATACGACGGCCTCGCGGACCAACGCGGACCACGCTTCAAACGATCCCCACGGCTTTAGCTTCATGCTCGGCCGGCCAGCGGCGCAATAGGCGGCCAGAATCGTGACGGCGGCCGTCGCCAACCGCGGACGCTCGGCGCGGACCCACTTGAGCAAATCGGGATGCTGAAAGCCTGATCGTTCTTCCGGGCTTTCCTCCGGCGATTCCAAGCGGATATGCAGCGCGGCGAGCGGTGTCGGCGGCCAGAACGACGTTGTTCCCCGTCGCGTACCAAGTGGCGAACAAGGGCACGTTGGACGCCATAGCGGTCAGTCCAAGAATCCGGTCGGACCAGCTCGTTGCCGTCAATGCCGCGTCAAGGCTCGCGCTGCCCAGCGTGCCGGCGATGTTGTCAATGAGGATGAGCGGCTCGCCTGCCACGGCCAGCGCGGTGATTCGCTTGCGAAATTCTTCGTCGTCCCGCGGCAGGCTCATTCTCGCCATTTCACGGCCGGCCACAATCTGCGAAGTGGCGTCGGTCAACAGGCTCTTCCCGCAGCCGCGGACATTGGCGTCAAACAGGTTCAGCGGGCGCAACCGTGGAAAGCATATCGGGCAACGGGCGTCAACGTGCCGGCAAGCCATGCCGCGCGGTGGGCTTCCGTTGCAAACGGGAAATCTTCCACCACCTCCAACAGCATCTTGACCGCGGCCACGGCGTCGGCTCGCGTCGGCTTCTCCTTGGCGGGCGGAAACTCCGTCTCTGGCCGAAAGAAAAGCCCCGTCGATTCGTCATAGCCGCGCGTTTGCAAGACCGTGCCGTCGGCGCGTAGTACCGGCGATTCAACCACGGCCACAAGTTGGCGGATACTCCGCCATTGTCCACGGGCGTCAACGGCTTCGACGGCCCATTTCGGCGGATGGACCTGTGCCCGCCCGCCATTAAGCTGCTGCTCTTGCCAGCTTGCGGCGTCGGCCAATAGCTCTCGCAGGCGGGCATGGCGTAGCAACGCAATCCGCGGCGCGTCTTTCGGCGCGCAATCCCCCGCGGCGCGTCGGCCCCTTCGACGACTTGGACCAGATTGCCGCCGCGCTGATAGATGTTTTCGAGCGGTGCGAGTGCGGCGATAGCTTCGTCAACAACGCGGGATTCGTCGGGGCCGATTTCGATTTCCGGGCCGTTCCCCTCTGGCCGTTTCGCCTTGGACCATGCCGCGGCGTCCTCTGCGGTCACGGCCGCTGTAGGCAGGTCGCTAATCTTGTGGCCGTCGCAAAGGTAGTCGCTCAAGTCTTTGCCGTGGGCCTTTTCGGCCGGATAGGGCAACTCCGCGACAACGCGCGTCTGCGCCGGCCTTGTGGTATGCCGCCGCTGCTCGATGTTGGCCGTCGATTCCGGGCGCGTCGGCATCGTCGCGCGACGAGGATCTTCTTGCCGGCGGCCCACGGGTGCGCGAGCTTGCCGCGGGCCTTTGCGCCGGCCGTGTTGGTCACGGCAACCCATCCGGCCGGCATCTTGTCCGCAACCGCCAACAGGTCGGTGACGCCCTCCACGTCGAGGATCGTGGTTGCGGTCGTCACGTCGCCGGAAACGAGCCACGAGTTGACGGACCCCTTGGTTGTATGCGTCTTGCGCTCGCCCACCTTGCCCACGGCGGGAAACGGCTCGCCTTCGACCCGGCAAAGCACGATCGCGGTAGGCTCGCGCGCGTCGATCCGCGCGCGGCCGTCGAGCCGGACGCATCGGTAGCCGTTCCATACGACCGGCGTTCCGCCGCATTGCCGGATACCCGCGGCCGTGATAGGCGGTTTGGCCTTGCCATACATGCCGTACAGCGTTTCCTCGATCTGTTCGTTGCTGGGAATCGGCTTGATGTTCTTTGTCAGCGTGCCCAGGTCGGCGGCCTTCTTGCCGTTGGTTGTGGCGCGGCCGTCGCCGTTGGCTTGCTCGATGCCGAGAAAACCAGCCACCTTGCGGATGCGCGGTAACGAAATTGACGCCCCCGAAGTGCATGACGGCGGCCAGTCCGTCGCCGTTGTTCTCCGTAAAGCATTGATTACAGATGGTGCCACCTGTCTCCGCAAAGTCGTCGAGTGCGCGGAATCGGTCGGTCCCGCCACACTTCGGGCAAGGGTGGTGCGCGCTGTTGAGCACGTCGGCGGGAACATCGGTAACGGCCGACAGGATTTGCCGCCAGTTTCCCGCGGCGCGTCGCTTTAGATCGTCCGCGTCGGTACGGCCCTTCCTGTAGGCTCTGGTCGTCATGGCGTCGGCCCTCCCTGCCCGTTGTTGCCGTTGCCACTGGCTTGCTGGTCGGCCAGACTACGGAACCAGTCCAAGGCATCGCTGCCCAAGACAAACTTGACCCGCCCGAACATGATCGACCGCAGCCCGTGCCGCTGCGCGTTGGCCAGCGCCCGCTCCGCCAGGTTCAGCCGCCGCCCGAATTCGCGGAGGGTCAAGACCTCATCGCTGCGGACGGACCCACAGCCGGGGCGGACGGTGGTGTCGGGACGTGTCTTCATCGGGCCGCCTCCGTCGCCACGGCCGCAGGCTTTTCTTCCGTGGCCTTGTCCTGCCGTTCAAGACGAATGGCAGCCCGATGGAGAATCAGCAGCGCTTGCCGTTCTTTGTCGAGGGCCTCAAGACGTTGGCGGATTTCCGCCGCGTCGAGGGCTTCAAGAATCTCGTTTGCAGTCGCCATGTAACCATCATGGCAAACCGCAAAGAAAAAACTACGGCAAGATATGGCTTAGATATGTCACGGGCTTTCGTCAACGATGGTCGTCGAGTAACCGCCCTTGCCAGGGCCGCCAGGGAACGTGATATGCTTTTTCAGGGACGGGTACTTCTTGACGAGTGCTTTCAAAATCCTGTCCGGCCTGTCGTGCGCTGTTTTCAACTCGGAACCGGTTGCCGTTCCCAATTCGACCAACCGCGGCACAACGTACCTTTCCCCGTGTTCCAGGGTGACAACTCGCCCGGTCGTCAGCGTCAACGTGCCCGCAGCCCGATTGAAGGCGGGAACCGCGCTCGGTTTCACGCCGCGCTTCTTCGGCCACTCGTGCGCCTTCAGCAGCGCCTTTTCCCAATCCGCAAGCTCTTGCGCCAACAACTTTGCGCGATCGCCGGCAGGTTTCACGGGGAGCAATGATTCTAGGTTCGGATTGACCGCCTCCGCTTCGGGATAGTTGTTGTCCTTTAGCTCGACCACAAGGAGGTCCAACGTCGTATCCTCGGCACCAAGTGCCTGCTGCGCAGCCAGATAGCGCTGCGCAGACTCCGGGGTGGTCTCCGATTCCGCCGCCCCTCTCAGCGTGCGTGCGATTTCGAGCACTCTGTTAATTCGGACGCGCGATACCGGGTCCATAGAACACCTGTCTTTCCACCGGGCCAGACCGCGCAGGAATTGCCGAAAGACAGGGGAAGGCAACCCCTGCCCGGCCTGCATTGAAGATCATCGCGCTTGCAAGTCGCTTTGATCGTCCCGATGCCGGAATTATAGCCGGCAATCGAACGCGGGCCTATGCGTTCGCAGTTCGCCGCCGCCGAAAAGTGCAACCAAAAAGCGCCAGCGCCCAAACGCCGAAAAGCGTAAGCGTGGAAGGTTCAGGGACGGCCACAAGTACAAGGCTGTTGGAATTCCACTCCGGCACGATCTGAATACCTTCGGCCGCAAACGCTGGATCGACATTCAAGGAGGCACTACCGGAAAGCGCTCCCGACCAAGTAAGCACCGTGAAGCTGTCGCCAGGCACGGGCACAAAGTCGTTCCAATCCACAATATCGAAGCCCGTTCCCGGCGAAAGGATCAAATTGCCGGGATCGGTCAGGTTCGCCACGATGTTCAACTGTCCGTAGTTGTTGCTATTGCTGCCCGGACTTGTCCCGCCAATATCAAACTCCGTGCCCGTGCCGCCGAGCTCGGCGGTGCCGTATTTGCGCGTTGACGCCGGGGCTGTCTCCGGTGGCAAATCCGCCAGCAAAGTCGATCCGGCCCGATGTCTGGCCCGTGCCGCCCTTGAACAGCATGTTGAACGTCAGCCAGTTGTTCGATGCTGGGGACGGCCCTTGCACGTTCCCAAGGTTCAGGAACCGGGAATTGCTGCCGCCGCTGACGGTCCCTCCGTTGTCTGTGGTAACGAGGTTAAACCCGCTGCTCAACAAGATTCCATTCTGTGCGACGAGACCGCCGCCGTCAATTTGCGTCAGAGAACCAAGCACCACGGCATTCTTGTTGTTGGCCGCGTTTCTGGAATTCAGGGTCACGGTGTTGCTGCCGGTGTAAAGCTCTCCATCGCTGACAAAGCCAACCGGGGAAGTCGAATCGCCGAGAGTCAGGTTGCCCGTGGCCTGAATAGTCGAACCGTACCCAGCAGCAACCTTGCCTTGAACCGTGCCGGAACCCGAAAGGTTGCACCCAACTCCTATGGAAATGCCGTTGGGGGCAATGAGCGTGCCGCCGCTCACCGTCGTCAGGCCGCCGAGGGTCGCAAAGCCTTCGCTGTTGATCGTCACCGCCGCGGCCCCAACGTCGAGTTCGCCCGATGTATTGAAGCTGTTGAACGCGCCCGTGTTGCCCAACGACAAATTGCCGGTCGCAGTTATGTAAGAACCAGCGTCACCGATAATCGCGCCTTGAATCGTGCCTTGGCCGGACAACGTGCCGCCGAAATTGATCTTGGTCGTTCCCGCCGTGACGGCGCCGCCGTTCATTACCAGCGAGCACCCTTGGGGGATCGTCAACACAGACGAGATGTTCATGGACTTGGCCGCGTCGATGGTAATGGATTGGGAAAGGGTATCCACGCCAAGTGTGAACGTCGGCCCGCTGATCGGGCCGGCCGACCACCAGAGTAGCCCGTAAGTCGCCACGCCAGCTTGCTGTACATACCCAACGACGTTTCCGAGAGAATCCACCCCGTTTGCTCCCGAATACCAGGCGCTTGTGGTGTAGAAAGTGGGAAGCGTCGCTTGGAGGTCGGTAGATTGGCCGTATATCGACCATAGATAGGCGTGTGGGTTCGCGTTCGAGCTCGGCCCCGCCGAGCCGACAATGTATGGCCCGGTCCCGCTTGCAAAGCTTAGAAGGTCATTCGTCAGTCCGCCAGGTGTTATGTCAGTTGTGCTGGCGGCCGTGCCGTGCCAAAGTAGAAGATGCGTAGTGGGGTTGCCTGTGCGAAACCCAGTCCCTACTTGAAAACCATTGCCGAGGCTGAGAACCTGAGTATCGTAATAGCCGGCCGGGTTGAGATCGACCGCGCTGCTTGCCGTGCCGGTCCAAATCATCGCAGCTTGGGATCCCGTGGATGAGTTAACGCCAAAGCCCCCTTGTACACCGTTGAGGACCGCGTTTGCCTGCGACGAGGTGAACCCAGCCGGATTGAGATTCACGACGCTGGCCGCCGAGCCGTTCCAAAGCATCGCATATACTACTCCAGCCTGTAGGCCGCTTGTCGGAGCCGCCGATCCAACCTCTTGCACCCCGTCTGTTGCGGAGGCCTGTGAGTAACTCGCCCATGTCGGCTGCAAATCGACGAAGCTCGCGGCCGTTCCCTGCCAAAGCGCAGGCTTGCTCGGTATTACTACCTGTCGTCGATGAAAGTTGAACACTGCCCACCTGTAGACCGTTTGCCGTGCCCCGTAAATCAGCGGAATAATAGCCGGCGGGCGTCAACGGCACGACGGACCCCGACGTTCCTGTAAACAGAGACCCGTTGGAAGCAACCTGCTGGCCGCCACCCACGCCCGACAACGAACTATCGCGTTGAAGCACAACGGCAACATAGTTTGTCTGTCCGGTGGCTTGTGAGAGTGACGTGAAAATGCTTGCCCCTACAACCGCAACGACACCCGCAAGAACGCTGCGCGTTCATAGAACTATTCCTTTCTCGCCAGGCCCAACCGCGGGCGGACGCGAAGGAATAGGAAAACGCGACGCGCCCACGGCCGGCATCGGCCCGTCAGGGAGCTACCCCGGCGGACACCCAGCACCGACTATCATAACGACGCCACGCTAGACTTGCAAATAATTCGCCTGACGTTCGCATGGCCGGTTCGCCCAATTCGGGGGGTGAGGCGTTGCAAGCCGCCTTCGCGTGCGCCTGTGCCGAAAAACAAATCAGCCCCGATAGCCGGAGATGGGGTGTACTCGGCACCCCTCGCCGCCTTACCGCCCGCCCCCTTCGATTGCGGCTGTTGAGGCAACAGGGGCGTCTGTGCCGGCCCGTTTCAGGATCGAGCGGACCAGCCCATGCCCGCCGCCGTCGCCCCACTGCTTGCCGCGGCGCGTGCGGCCCTGTTGGTCCAAGCGTCGGCAAACCTCTCTCTGGCTCAATCCCTTGCTGGCCAGGACTCGGATAACGGCTATCGTTTCCACCTCGGCGCGATCGGGCACCAGCTTCCGATTGTCGCCGGCGCAGAGCCGCCAGCCATAGGGAACGTGCCGCGACCGCCGCGGGATGGTGGGCGTTGCCGGCCGGCTTCGGGCGGCAGCGGGGCCAGCGGCGCGAGCAACGCTTGTAGTCGCGCCAACTGATCTTGAAGCAGCGTGATTGCCACGTGCTCCGGCACGCCCTGATACTCACTTTTTCGCAGGTATTCGGCTACGTCCGCCTGCCTGCCTTGCGGGACCACGACTCGGATGTTGCCGTGCTCGTCCCTCTGAGTGTTGAACCAGTACATTGATTTGCTCCGTCCGCGCGGCGCGGCGAATATACTGTTGCCCTCTCCGCGAAAAAGCCATTCTACCTCAAAAAGCGCCGTCCGGCAGACTAACTTGCACCCGGCCGCCGCCAGTATTCGGCGCGATTCGCACGATGGACGCAACCACGTCGTCAACGTCGCCGGGGGGCGAAAACAAGGGCCGAACGACAGGTCAACGCCCCCCAACTCGCCCTTGTATGTGCATAGATGCGGGAAGCAGGCGGGAAGCACGCGGGAACAATGCAAATCGCCCTAGACTGCGTATCTTAACATCGTTTCCACTGCGGAGTTTGAGGGGAATATTCGCCGCCCGTATCCGCCGCGAAGCCAGGGGCAAGCGGTTCGTTTTCCGCCGCGGTCGTCGCGCTGCTGCTGGCCGTCCTGCCGGTTGCCTCTGCCGTCGCCTCTGGCTTCGCGTCTATCGCGTCCAGCCGTGCGGACGACTCGGAAGCCATGCCGTCGCGCTACAAGCCCGCTGCGGGCCTCCCGTGGCGTCCTACGGGCGTCCAGGGCGTCGGCCCTGCCTCCGGTCGTCGCTGCCCATGACTGTTGACCGTTGATCGAAATGGGCAAGCCCTGTCCGGTCAATGTCGCCGGGCAGGGCTTGCGGGCATGTTGTACGGCATGTTGTATGGCCGTCGCTTCGCGGTCGCTTCGCATCGGGTGCGTTGCCGGTTCGCGGCCTTGCTTTCCCGACAATTGACGGATGTTCGCAGTTGGTTCGCATTGCTTACGCATGTACCTTAAAGACTGGAAATGTGGTGCCCCGCAAGGGGTTGTGAGTTCGAATCTCATGCCCTCCGCTTTCGTAAGTGCTTATTCAGGAGGAGTTCCAAGTCAGGTCAATCATTCATGGTCCTACTGCGGCGCACCTGTTCGAGGATCGGTTTGAATGCCCTGCGCCGAGAACCGCAAGAAAAGTGCAAATGTCTGACCGCAGCCATAGCGGACAAACAACGCACCGTCACCATTTACACGGTTGTCATCGGCATAAGTTCCGCTGTTGCCCTGCATCATGTGGATGTCGTGGAGGCCCCGCTCGAGCGAGATTCCGAAGGTTGGACCGGAGCGGTCGTTTTGAAACAATTCGCCGCAGGCCAACAGCACCGCATCGTCATCCGCCGCGGCTCGTTCGACCTGCGCTTGAAGCAAGCTGAGGAGCGATTTGCCTGCCCCTTGATCGGGTATGGGTGTCATGCTCACAATGGGGAATAGGCGGTCCCGAAGGTAGTCCAAACCCTGACCGCCGGGACCTGTCGTCAGCGGCGTGAATATCCTCGGTCCGACCGCTCTCAACGGCAAATTGAGCTTTGTTGGGCTCGCAAACTCAGGATCGACGAAGGCCATCACCTCGCCGGGAGGATGGGGCTCTTTATCTCTTGCGGGCGGAAGTGACGCAATCGTCCCACCCGTGACAGCGATTGGATGCGGTTGAGGCCGCGTAGCGCAGACGTTGATGGCAATACGATAGTCGCCGTCGGCTTTCACTAGAATCTCGTAGTGCGGCGAATTCACGGCGGGATCCATTTGTCCGTCCTGTATTTTTCCGACAAGGATCCCGTAGGTGCGAACTTGACCGAGCGGCTTGATCCGTTGCCGGCGCATTGCGGGTTCGAGGTCTTCCAAGTCCACGCCGGGTAGAAACGGATGGCGTGCGACGACGTCAGGACCCGCTGGCGGCGGTACATTACACTTCTGGGCAGGGTCGATGCGGGTATTAGTCGCGCTCTTTGACTCGCTAAATGCTACAAATGCTCTCATACAACCCTCCTGGAACCCGAATACATTTACCATCCACCTTCTTACTTATTTGCGATTCGCAATCGAAAATGGGCGCGCCATTTAGAAAAGAAACGCTTCTTGCTCAAAAAACCCCGGGTGTGGTCTTACGCGCGTTAGCGCCAAGCGACATTTCTCGATTTGGCGCTATCGGGACCCCCCATCAGAGTTCCAATTTCTCCCCAGAAGTTGAGTATATCAGCCCCTCTCTATAGTGGGTACCAAAGGAATCTTATGGCCGTAGGTCGAGTGGATTGGCTAGAATAGAATCGCTTATCCGCTTAGAATCTGTCCTTGTCGCCCGCATGCGGAACAAAGTCCGGTGGGCGAAAAACCCGACTACTCCTCGATGTGCGGCTAAACCCACATGCGATCGATGGACGACGCTGATAGTTTTCGCAACCTGGTGAGTTGCGTCCGCGCTGGCTCTGAGGAAGCCGCTTGGAAGCTTTTCAACCGCTACGAAGGTTTCGTACTCCGTGCCGTGCGGCGCGTGTTGCGCCCGAGCTGCGTCCCAGGTACGACTCCACCGATTTCGTACAGATGGCGTGGAAGTCGCTGTTTCGTGTTCCCGGCCGAATCGGTCAGTTCGACGAGCCTCGACATTTCGTCAAATACTTGATGGGCATAGCCTGCAACAAGGTACTAACCGAGAACCATCGCCGGCTGCGGACGCAGAAGCACAACATTCGCCGCGAAATCCCGCTAAACTCGGATTGCGAGCAAGCGGTCGGACGCGAGCCATCGCCGACGGACATGGCTATCGCCCGCGAGCGGTGGGAAAACCTGCTGCAAGACCAGCCGGAGCGTTATCGCGAGATCATCAAGTTGAGATTGGCGGGCGATACATTCGTAGAGATTGGGAAGAAACTCGAAATTGATCCTCAGACTGCCCGCCGTTTTCTGAAAAGGATGGTCAAGGGGATCCGCGTGTGACCAAGGAGCGCGCGTATGCAGCGAGCCGCCGTTACCCATGAGTTTGACGACGCTGGAAGCCTGCCGTGGGCTCGCCGCACGGCGGCGCTGGTCAGGGACCGATGGCAAGGCGGCGCCGCGCCGGACTTGGCGCAGATTCTGGATACGCATCCTGGGCTGAAGAGGCATCGCACGGTCGTTGTCGAGCTGGCTTACGAAGAGTTCTGCTTGCGGCGAAACGCGGGCGAAGCTTTGGACCCAGTCGAGTTCTCGGGCCGTTTCCGCTCGTTCGAGAGGTCGATCGACTGCTACCTCGCGTTCCATAGTTTCGTGGACAACGACCCTGAGCTCGCCGCCCTGAAGCAGAAGGTGGCGTGGCCGGAAGCAGGTTGCCAGTTTTTGGGTTTCCACCTGATTCGCGAGTTGGGTCGAGGAGCGGCAGGGCGGGTCTTTCTGGCCTCGGAACTGGCACTGAGCGAGCGGCTGGTAGCGCTCAAGGTGACCGTGGAAGGCTGTCACGAAGCGAAGATGCTGGGCCGGTTGCAGCATTCCAATATCGTCCCAATCCACTCGTTCCGGGAGGAGGGCGATGCCGGCGAATTGACGGCGTTCTGGATGCCCTATTGCGGGCAAGCCACGCTGGCGGCCGTGCTCGATTCTCTGTACGCACCGCGACCGGCCGTGCAAGCCGGCAATGCACGCCGACCGTGCCGGCGCCTGCCCGACCCGCCCCGCCCCGCCGGGCCTCGGCAATCCTTGCCGCCATCGGCGCCGTCAACGAGGGCGCGGAAATGCACGATTCGCCCCCGCCGCATTCGCTCATGCAGACTGCCTGCTATGTCGACGGCGTGATTCACCTGGGCGTGCAGCTCGCCGAGGCGCTTGCCCACGCTCACGCCCACAACATCTTCCATCGCGACCTGAAACCGTCGAACATTCTCTTGCGCCTGAAGGGCGGCCGTTGCTGCTGGATTTTAACCTCTCGGTGGATCGTCGCAGCCCGATCTGGAGGATCGGCGGGACGCTGCCGTACATGGCGCCCGAGGAATTGGCGTCGCTTCGCGAAGGACGCGCCTGTGAGAAGTGTTTCGACGCCCGCAGCGATTTGTTCTCGCTGGGCGTGATACTTTACGAACTGCTCACGGGCGAGTTGCCCTTCGGGAAGATCAAGTATGACTGCGGACCGGAAAGGATCGCCCAAAGGCTGCTTAAACGGCAAGCGAAAGGGCCTCGTCCGCCGCGGAAGGGAAACCGGCTGGTCGATCGGAGGCTTGCCGGACTGATCGAGAGTTGCCTGGCGTTTGACCGGGAGCGTCGTCCCGCAAACGCCGAGGCCCTGGCTTCCGCTCTTCGCAAGGAACTGGCGCTGCCGCGGCGCGCCCGCCGCTGGACGGCAGCGCACCGCGGATTGGCGATGTCGGTCCTCGCGGCCTCGCTGCTTGCGGCCTTCGCCGTGGCCGCTTATCTTGCGCTCCGCCCGCCGTACTCGGCCCGCCAGTACCAGCAGGGGCTTGCTTATTATCGGGCAGGCCAGGACGAGCTGGCGGTGCAGTGTTTTAATGCCTCGCTCGCTGCCGCTCCGCACCGGCGGGACGCGCTCGTCGCCCGTGCCCGTGCCCAGGAGCGCCGCGGAGACTTCCAACTGGCATTTGCCGATTACGACGCCGCCGACCAACTGGCTCCCAGTCCGGAAATCGCCGCGTGCAAGGGATATTGCTTGAGCCAGCTTGGCCAAGCCCAGCAGGCAGCCGTGTTCTACCGCCGGGCCTTGGATGGCGGGTACGATTCGCCGGCAGTGCAAAACAACCTTGGTTACTGTTGGCTTCGGCTCGGCCGGAGCCGGTTGGACGAGGCCGAAGCCTGCTTTCGCAAGGCGATCCAAGCCGACGACAGCCTGCAGCCGGCGCACCACAACTTGGTGCTCGTATACGAGCAACGCGCCCTTGCGGGTCAAGCAATACCGCCCGAAGCGCTGGCCCACGCCCGTCGTGCCCTTCAGACGGGTCCCGAGTCGGGCGAGCTGTGCCGCGACCTGGCGCACTTCTATGCTCTGGCCGCGAAGCAGGACGCCGCTCTCGCGGAAGCGGCGATTGCCTGCGTCGGCAAGGCGGTCGATCACGGCATCGATCCAAAGACGTTCGATTCTGACCCGGTCTTCGCGTTCCTTCAGAAGGACCGGAAATTCCGGGAAGCGCTCGTCCGCCGCGGTCCGGTGCAGGGGCCGCAAACGGCCGCGCGCTTGATCGCCGCATCAATGGAATCCCGATAACCGAAGCTCTTTCCCAGCCCGGCTGTAGGCCCTTACAGCCGGAATCGGCTAAATGCGGCCGGCAATCTTGTGCGGGCTGAACCGTCCGCGGACTGGTCGGGCGGCATGCCTGCAACGGTCGGCAGCGGCCGCCCTGTGCGCTCCCGCAAGTCGATGACTGCCGGTGGTGCATCCCGGCGGCTGTCGCGGTCGAAATCTTCTTTCGGAATGTGAACATCGAGTATTTGGCCTGTTTTGCGGGGTTTTCCGACATTAAGCGAACCTTAAACGAACCTTGCGCGAACCTTGAAGGAACTTTGAAGGCACCTTGAAGGAACCCAGGGTGGACCCAGGAATCCCGCTTCCGGGTGGTTTCCGCACCAGTAGGTCCTTGCCGACGGAATGGACATATCCGCGCGGAGCGTGGTGGCAGCGCCGCTTCGCGTTGTTTCCCTCGCCCGCCGGAAGAGGGCTGGGGAGAGGGTGTTCCCGTCTCTGCCGCTCATGTTTCTGTCGCCTATTTTTCTGTAAAGGAATCTGGCCTCTCATCCTTCATCCCTCAACTTCCCACTTCTCCCTTGCCACTCCCCACTTTTCACGCCATCATGCCACATATCGTAACTCTTGTCAACATATCTCGATAGATGTTTTTTGCGCCGCACGCAAGTCCTTGCGCGGCAAGGGTTTAGAGCGCTTGACATTTGTTTGCGAAACGAACGGCCGGTTTTTCGTCCGGCATTTGTCGCATGACGTAAACCCTTGTGCGGCCACGACTTGGAGATTTCTCGGCGCAGACGGCTTAGGGGGCTGTTTTTGTAGCCAACCGAAAAAACCTTCTCGTCGCCGCATTGTGACCCCGCGCGTGGAAAGACCCGGCTTCCCCGTCCTAATTCGCGGTAAATCCGCGCGAGCCTTCGCTTCGTCCGCGATCGAGCTTTGACCTGCCGCTCCGAAGTGGTGTAAAAAGGGGAGTGTGACATTTGCTTGGCGGCGGAACCGTTGATTGTGGAGAGGAGTCGATACCTGTAGTCGGCCCGCTCGTGCCCCTGTCGTGATAAACCGACGAGTACGACCAATGAATTGTGTCATGACGACCGCAGCAGGTCATACTTGTAATTTAAGGTCTGGCCCTGGTTGCCGGCCTGGTCGCCGGCGGCAGCGGCGCCTGCGATGCATCGCCAGCAGTCCCGCTCCGACTGTCAGCAGCGCCAGCGTGCCTGGCTCCGGTACGAGGGTAGCCGGCGTAGCAACGTTTGCGGGGTCGATTGCGCCGAATGCGCCAAGCCCGCTGCCGACGCCGAGGTTTGACCCGTCGAGAAGCGCGTATTTGCCGGTAATCTGCAGGACTCCTGCCGCGTCGGTCGTGCCGCCGGCGTAAGTATTGGTACCACTGAGAATCAGCGTTCCCGCGCCGACCTTTTTCAACCCGCCGTTGCCGGAGAGGTTTCCCGTAAGGGTCATTGTGTTGCCGCTGGTATCGAAGGTGCTCGACCCGGAAAGCAGCAACGGCAGGCTGCTTGAGAAACTGCTGCCCGCCCGAAGGGTCCCGCTGCTGAAGCTAAATGCGGCACTGCCGGAGCCCTCGCTCAAACTGGATAAGACTAACAGGCCGCCATTGAGATTGTAGGATCCGCTGCCACCGGGCTGCAATCCGAGGTACATGTCTCTGGTCGAATTGGTTCCGCCCGACTGCGTGAAGCTGCCGCTGCCGGCGAGGCCGATGTATTCGGTGAAGGCGGCGCTCACGCTGCCGCCACTCAAAGCATACGACCCGCCACTGCCGCCGTTATATGCAAGGTACAAGCTCCCAGACAGCGAATTGGTTCCGCCCGACTGCATGAAGCTGCCGCTGCCGGAGTAGCCAAGGTACTCGGTAAACGCGGAGAGCTGGCCGCTGCCGCTGAGGTTGTAGACGCCGTCGGCGCCAATGTTTTGACCGAGGACGAGGCTGCCGGAGCTCAAGTTCACCCCGCCGGTTTGCGAAACGGTCCCGCTGCCGTATTCTCCCACGTACTCGCTGGGCGCGGCGAGCGTCCCGCCGCTGAGACTGTAGGAACCGTTGGCGTTGAAGTATCTGCCGAGGTCAAGCTCAGTTGTCGCGGAATTCATGCCGCCGGTTTGGATAACGCTTCCGTAGGCGGTGTAACCGACGGATTCGTTCGTCGTGACGAGCAGCCCGCTGCCGCTGAGGCTGTACGACCCGGGGGCGCCGCCGCAACCCACATAGAAATTGCTTGTCGAAGCAGTGCCGCCGTTTTGTGAGAAGTTGCCGCTGCCGTTTGAACCAACGTAAAGATAGAGGTCCGTAAGCAGGCCCGTGCCGCTAAGTATGTACGAGCCGCTGCCGTTGAAGGCGATAAACAAGTTTGCCGCGGCGTGCGTGCCGCCGGTTTGCGTAAAGCTGCCGCTGCCGGAGTAACCGATGTACTCGTAGGGCGCGGCGAGCGACCCGCTGGTGAGATTATAGGTGCCGACGGAACCGTTGTTGTAGTTCACGTACAGACCGTTTGTCACCTTGTTGACGCCGCCGAATTGCGAAATATTCCCGGCGCCATCCACCCCCACGAACTCGTTGGGCATGACGAGCGATCCCGCATAGATGAGATACGAGCCACTGGCGCTGCTGCTGTAATTGCCGAGAGCCAATTGAAGCGATCCGGCAACCGTGCCGCCGCTCTGGGTAAATGTGCCGCGGGCCAAGCCGCCGACGGTCAAGGCATTGACATTGAGCAGGCCGCTGCCGCTGAGGTTGTACGACCCGATGCTGCCCGTGCCGGAGCCCAGGTCCAATTCCTGACTCACGGAGTTTGTGCCTCCGCTCTGCATGAAACTCCCGTTGCCGTAGGCCCCTATATATTCATACGGCGCGGTGACCGATCCACTGTTTAGGCTGTAGGTTCCGGCCGATGTACCGAGGTAGGCGACATACATATAGCTTGCGACGGAGTTTATGCCGTTGCTTTGCGTTAAAGCGCCGCGGCCGGAATACCCCACGAACTCGGCGGGCGCGGCGAGCGACCCGCCTGTCAGGTTGAAGACGCCGAAGTCGCCCGCGTTGTGACCGATCGACAAGAGCGAGGAAACCACATTCGCGCCGCCCGACTGCACGAGGCTTGCCGTGCCGCCGCCGCCGACGTATTCATTGTTCGCGGGCAGCCGGCCCGAAGACAATTGAAGCGTACCCGCGCTGACCGTGGTATCGCCGCCGTAGGTGTTGCTGGCGGTGATGACTAGCGTTCCGGCCCCGATCTTGGTCAGACCTCCGGGGCCGGATAGAGGGCCGTCGACGGTCAACACGTAGCCGTTGGTGTCGAAAGTGCCGTTATTTCCGCTAGTGGCCAGGGTAATCGGCAGGCTGGTCTCAAAGGCAGTGGCGGCCTGGAAGGTTCCACCGCTGAAGTTGAACGTAGCGATGCCTAAGAAATTCCCCAAACCGCCAAGGCTCAGCAAACCGCCGTTGAGATTGTAGGTCCCCACGCCGTAGTATTGGTAGCCAAGCAAGAGGTTGCCGGCCGAATTGGTTCCGCCGGACTGCGTGAAGCTGCCGGTTCCGGAATAGCCGAGGAATTCGGTGCCCGCGGAAAGCAAGCCGCCGCTCTGGTTGTACGTACCGTTGCCGCTCGTTCCGATCGTCAACGTCGAATTGACCGTACTGGTTCCTCCCGTCTGCGTGAATGTGCCAAAACCAACATTGGCGTATCCAATGTCCACGCCGGGCGCGGAAAGAAGGCCGGCGCCGAGGCTGTACGTTCCGGCGCTGAGGTAGTCGTTGGCGAGGACCAGATGGGACGACACGGAATTGGTTCCGCCCGACTGCGTGAAGTTGCCGCCATCGAACTCTCCCCAGCCGACGTATTCATTAGGCGCGGAAAGCCGGCCGGGGCCGCTCAAGCTATACGATCCGGTGAATCCACTATATAGATAGTAGCCATCGCCGAGGTATAGATTGGCGGAGACCGTGTTGTTTCCGCCCGACTGTGTGAAGCTGCTGTTGGCGTTGATGGCGATGTATTCGTCGGCGGATGCCGTAAGGCCGCCGGCGGTCATCTGGACTGTTCCGCCGCCGGCGGGTTGGTCGCCGCCAAGCGAAAGGGTGCCGCAGATTTCGCCAAACTGAGTGATCGTGGCCGTGCCGCCATCGACGATGTAGGCCGCGTCGGTGGCTGTCGGCAGGAGATTACCGCTCCAGTACGTGGCAGTCGACCAATCGCCGATGGACGAAGTAGGCTGCCAGAATACGTCTGCGGCCTCGGCGTTGGCAGCGGCCAGCATGGCGGCAGTTGCCAGAAAAACTCTTGCTACGACCCGCGTGTAAATGTTCATGCTTAGTTTTCATCCTCGCCAGCGATAGCCGGCAAACAATGTGATACCGGCCGCGGCGGCAAAAAGCGTCAGGGTTCCCGGCTCCGGCACGGGGGTAGCCGGCGTGGCAATGTTCGCGGCGTCAATCGCGCCGAAGGCGGAAAGATCGTTGCCGACGCCGAGGGCCGACCCATCGAGCAGCGCATAGCGGCTGACGATCCTCAGGGTTCCGGCCTTGACAATCGTGCCGCCGGCGTAGGTATCGGTGCCGCTTAGCACGAGCGTCCCCGCGCCGATCTTGGTCAGGCCGCCGCTGCCGGAGAGGACGCCGGCGAGCGTCAAACTGTTGCCGCTGGTGTCGAACGTACTCGCACCGTTAAGCTGCATCGCCGCGCTCGTGGTGAAACTGGTTCCGGCCTGAAACGTGCCGCCGCTGAACACAAACGCGTCGGCCGAGCCTGGCGAAACATCGAGACTACTGTAGACGCGGAGCAAACCGCCGTTCAGGTTGTACGTCCCCGTCGGGTTCGTGCCGTAGTACCCCACGAGTTCGAGATAGTTCGTCGTATTCGTGCCGCCGGACTGGACAAAGCTGCCCGTTCCGGAGGAGCCGATGTACTCGTCGCCCGTGCTAAGCAGGCCGTTCTTGAGAGTGTAAAAACCGGCCCCGCCGGGCGTGAAAAGTACGTTGCCGTTGTAGCCGAGGGATAGCCCCAAGGAGACCGCGTTTGTTCCGCCGGTCTGCACTACCGACGCGGTGCCGCCGGTAAGGCCGACAAATTCTTGATAGGCCGGCAATAGGCCCGACGGCAATTGGAGGATGCCGCTGTTCACGGCGACCGAGCCTTGAAAAGTGTTAGCGGCTGTCACGGTCAACGTGCCGCCGCCGACCTCTTGAAAACCTCCGGGGCCGGAAAGGGCGCCGTTGAGCGTCATCGCAAAGCCGTTGGTGTCGAAGGTGCCGCCGCCGGTGAGTTGGATTGGCAGGCTGGTGGAAAAGCCGGCGCCGGCCTGGAGCGTGCCGCCGCTGAAGTAGAACGCCGCGGCTCCGGGTCCCTGCGCGAGTCCAGCGATGCTCAGCAGACCGCCGTTTAGATTGTACGAGCCGCTCGCACTGGCGCCATACGCGCCGAGGGTCAATTGGTACGAACTCTTGGCCGTGCCGCCGCTTTGCATGAAAGTCCCGGTGGCTAGGCCGCCGACGGTCAAGGCATAAACATTGAGCAGGCCGCTGCCGCTGAGGCTGTATGAGCCGTGGCTGCCCGTGCCGGCACCGAGATCCAGTTCCTGGCTTACCGAGTTGGTGCCTCCGTTCTGCGTGAAAGTCCCGTTGCCGTAAGCCCCTATGTACTGATACGGCGTGGCGACCGAGCCACCGCTCATACTATAGCTGCCGGCGGACGATGCGAGGTAGGCGACATACATATAGCTTGGCGCGGAGTTGACGCCGCCGCTTTGCGTGAAACTGCCGTTGCCGTAATACCCTACGAACTCGGCGGGCGCGGCGAGCGCCCCACCGCTGAGATTGCAGGACCCGCTGGCAGTACTGAGGTAGCCGAGATACAAGGTGCTCGTTACGGACGCAGTGCCGCCGTTTTGCGTGAAAATGCCCGTGCCGCCAGGGTTATTGCCCACGACCAGCGTGGGCGTCGTGAACAGCCCGTTGCCGCTGAGATTGTAGATTCCGGTCCCGTTCGTGGGGCCGCCCAAGTAGATGTAGTTTGAAACGCTGTGGGTCCCGCCGCTTTGCGTGAAACTGGCGGTCCAACGATCGCCGATGTGTTCCACGGGAACGGCCAGCGACCCCCCGCTGAGATTGTAGGAGACGTTGTAATTGTTGCTGAACATGTCCATCTCGTTGGCCACCGTGACCACGCCCGCGTTTTGAACAAAGCTTGCATGGCCGTTGTACCCCATATACAAGTAGGGAGTGGCGACGACTCCGCCGTTGAGGCTATAAGAGCCCGTGGCGTTGGTCGAGTTGCCGATATACATCGCGGTTACGGCGTTGTTTGTCCCGCTCCATTGCTCGATGTAACCGATGCCCGAGTCGCCCACGAATTCGTTGCCGCTGGCGTTGGCGTACGTCGACAGGTTGCCGCTCAAATAGATGCTGCCGCTGCCGGCAGTGCCGCCGCCGGCCCCCAACGACAGATAGCCGCAAAATGCGTTGCTGTAGACGTTGGCGGTCCCGCCGTTGTTGACAAAAGCCCCCTCGAGCACCGTGGGCACCGCGCCGCCGCTCCAATTTGCCGGCGTAGACCAAAGCCAATAAGGAGGCTCCGAAGTGGGCAGCCAACCCTCATCCGCAGCCGCGATATTGGCGGCAATAAAAATCGCTGCGGATGCTGGAAAAAGTACGGCTACGAAACGTGAAAAAAATCTCATTGTTCACTCTTTCTCGTTCTCTTGGCGACGGAGGCCGTCAATGCTTTGGGACTGCGGCTCGCCGGCAGGGCGATTTCCGCTTGAGCAAGCTTCCGCGCCGGGAATTGACGTTTCCCACGGCGCTTCATCCGCTCCATATTGACGGCACGGGCGTTGTACAAATGGCGCAAAAAAAGCCGACGTGGCGGAACACCCGCAGGTATTCCGCCACGTCGGCTTACTCACCAACTAGCCGCCCGGCAAGGCCGAGCTGCTCTTCACTTAGTCGTCCGACGACTGGAAATCAATTGTTGACGGAGCCGCGTCTGAGTCCGCGACCGCTCCACCAGTGTCAGCATTGTACGGTAAGTATCAGAGAAGGCAAGTGGGTTGCAGGCGGAATCTTCCACCTCCGCCCCTTTCCATAAGCGTCACGGGAGTTACACTCTTGCTATCTCGTTGAAACCCTCCTGCAACTTCGCAGGTTCTCTTGTGGCGGGCTGTGCGGCACTCTTGGTTGCAGACCTTGAATACACCCGTTCCAGCAGGCAGCCCGGTGTCCTTTGCCGTGACATTGCAGGGAACGGAAAAGGGGACATCACTGAATGGCACTTGAACTTTCGTTATGTCGTTATGCGGCGAGGTGATATGGACGCAAAAGGCCTCGCTTGTCATAAGGGGGTTGTGATACAGCAAATCCCCAATGGCAAGGAGGCCAAGAATGGTTCACTCGTTCCGCGCCGCGGTGGCCGACGCTCGTCGTCACGGCGATTTGTACTTCGCCGCGTTGCTCTCGCAAGATCGTATCCAAAAAGCCTTCGGCAAGGCAAGATGGCTTTGGCAAGGTTGGATTTACACGCCCGCCGTGACCGTCTGGCTCTTTCTCTCGCAGTGTCTCAGCCCCGACCATTCCTGCCGCGACGCGGTGGCGCGGTTGATTGCTTGGCGCGTGGCAAGAGGTCAGAAGCCTTGCTCGGCCGAGACCGGCGCCTATTGCACTGCGCCAACGACCTGCCCGAAGACGCGCTTCACGTGGTGCGCGATACGGGGCGCCAGATCGAGGACGAAGCGCCCGAGATTTGGCTTTGGTGCGGACGCAAGGTGCGCGTGGCCGACGGTTCGACGTTCACCATGCCCGACACGCCGGCCAACCAAGCGGCCTATCCGCAGCAGAAATCGCAGAAGCCCGGCTGCGGCTTTCCCATTGCCCGAATCGTGGTGATCTTCTCGCTCTCGGTGGGCACCGTCTTGGAGGCGGCGATCAGCAAGTACAAGGGGAAGCTGACGGGCGAAAACAGCTTGTTGCGCGATCTCCATTCCACGCTGGCCGAGGGCGAGGTGCTGCTGGCGGACCGCTATTTCAGCGGTTGGTTCGACATTGCGCTGCTGCGGCAACGCGGCGTCGATGTCCTCGTTCGCAAACACCAGCTTCGGGCCACGGATTTTCGCACCGGTCGGCGGTTGGGCAAAGAAGATCATCTCGTGACTTGGTCCTGGCCGCAACGGCCGCCCTGGATGTCGGCCGAGCAGTACGCCACGCTGCCGGCAGAGTTGACGTTGCGAGAGGTCCGTGTCCGCGTAGCGCAGCCCGGTATGCGCACCAAGTCGTTGCTGTTGGTGACGACCCTCTTGGACACGCAGCAGTATCCGGCCGCCGAGATCGCCGCGTTGTACCGCCGTCGCTGGCAGGCCGAAGTCTACCAGCCGGAATGCGCATCAAGCTCACGCTTGTATCAACTCGCGGCTTGAGGTTAAGATATCGGCCACGGTCCTGCTGCGGGTAGCATGCTGGTGCCAGCAACAGGCAAACGGCGGTACTTCTACCAGCGACTACGAGCAAGGAGGCTCAATATGGCGTCCATCGTCCCCCCCCGCCCCCAACAATCGCTCCGCCGGAACTCGCGACGATTGTGCCTCTGGAGCAGTTGTGGACGCGCCTGCCGGCGGCCAGGCGGCAAGAACTGCTCGAAACCCTGACGCGTCTTCTCGCTCAACGGCTGACTCCTTCCGACAAGCAGGAGGTGGCCGATGAGTAGCACGACGAGTATGAAAAGGGGACATCACTGATATTGACGAGGCGGGGGTGACGTGATACCCTGCCGAGATGCCGCGAACTGCTCGATCGACCGGGGCTGGGATGGTGTACCACGTTCTTAATCGAGTATGAAAAGGGGACATCACTGATATTGAGGAGGCGGGGGTGACGTGATACCCTGCCGAGATGCCGCGAACTGCTCGATCGACCGAGGCTGGGATGGTGTACCACGTTCTTAATCGCGGGAATGGGCGGATGCGCATTTTTCACAAGGGCGGCGACTACGAGGCTTTCCAGCGAGTCTTGGCCGAAGGCTTGGAACGGTACCCTGTGGAGGTCTTCACCTATTGCCTGATGCCCAATCACTGGCACTTGGTCGTCCGGCCGGGTGCGGACGACGCCTTAGGGCGCTGGCTGGGCTGGGTGGGCGTGACGCATGTCCGCCGCTATCATGAACATTATCACAGCCGGGGCGGCGGCCACTTGTACCAAGGGCGGTTCAAGAGCTTTCCCGTGGCTGAGGACGACTACTTCCTGACCCTGTGTCGCTACGTCGAGGCCAATGCCTTGCGAGCGGGCCTCGCGGAGCGCGCCGAGCAATGGCGGTGGAGCGGGCTTTGGCAACGTGCGGAGGAGGCCGCGGACGTGCCTCTTTCCGCCTGGCCTGTGGAGCGGCCGCGGGATTGGTTGGCACGGGTCAACCGCGCGTTGAAGGAGGAACAATTGGACGGAATTCGCACCTGTGTCCAGCGCGGGCGTCCGTTGGGGCCGCGGCAATGGGTCGAGCGGACGGTGGCGCGTTTGCGGCTGGAATTCACTTTGCACAGCGCCGGGCGGCCCCGCAAGGCCGAAAATCAGTGATGTCCCCTTTTCATTTCCAGTGATGTCCCCTTTTCATTTCCCCCTTTTCATTTCCCGCGAAGGGCGGTGTGAGTATTGAGAGTGTTTATCAAAACACGGAGACGGGTGAAACGTTGAACGTCCACGACGTCTTCAATGCGGGCGGCGGTAACCTGTCGGGGCACCCAACATTCCGTGATTTCGGAAAGGGAGGGGGCTGAAATGGGATCGGTGAATGTTACTTTTGCGGATGATTTATCAAAGCAACTAATCGATAACTGGGGGAAAAAAAGAGGATTCGATGCAGCCGACCAAATCGCGGTGAACCTTGAGGATCGGTTTTCGGTCGAGAGCATTCACATTATCGAAGCCAAAGACCAGAGCTCGTTTCTCGTGTTTTCCGTGACAACGAACCGTTGGAGCGATCCGCGGGAGTTTGCCCTTCTCGGCACGGGCTCACTGGTATGGTAGCTGTCTCGAAACGGGGGCGTCGAAATGGCGTCGAGTATGAAAAGGGGACATCACTGATATTGACGAGGCGGGAGTGACGTGATACCCTGCCGAGATGCCGCGAACTGCTCGATCGACCGAGGCTGGGATGGTGTACCACGTTCTTAATCGCGGGAATGGGCGGATGCGCATTTTTCACAAGGGCGGCGACTACGAGGCTTTCCAGCGAGTCTTGGGGGGCAGCAGGGTCACACCTTAAATTATAACTTTGGCCCGGCGCGGTCGTCGTGGGATGTAGCCTTGAGCAGTTGATGCCGTGCGAGAGTCATGAAAAGTTGGAATGGTTCTATTGATTACTTGTCAAACTGAACCGCATAGCAGGGATACGTCCAACTAGCTTTCGAAGAACCGCCGAAGATTGATGAACAATTGCGTCAAGGCGCTCTTTACGACGCCTAGACTTCCGCGCCGTCCGCATCGGAAAACGCGGGCAGCGCATGCCACGATACGGCCGGCGGCTGGTCCGATTGCTCTATGCCTTCGTGCGGCGCGGTGAGGCCAAGTATGATTGCCGCCACGCTGAGAATTGCCAATATCGCAAAAAAGATCATTTCAACCCAAAACAAGGGCGATTTCTGCGCAGTCGCTCAGCCGCTGCTGCCAGGTGCGTTGTTTTTTCCGCGCGGGCACCGGCTTGAGTCCGGGCAAGACGTCAGCCCCGGCCGACATGGGCGGGAGGGTTGACAACAAGCTTGTCTCCTGCGAAGCGGCGGGAGCGCTGCCGGACGGAGGCAGCGCCTTCATCGCGCCGGACGAGGACGTCTTGCGCAGCCCGTGCCCGCCGGATGCGGCGGGTGGCGCGTCTTGCGTTGTCTTTTCAGCGGTTTTTTCACCGGAATTCGAGCGATGCGTGCCGGCGCTGGGCATCTTCATGGCAACGGTGGCTGGCGCGGGCGATGGTTCCTCCACGGGCGCCAGCTCCAGGTCGAGGTTCGCCGACGATTGCGACTGGGTCTCGGGCGCGTCGCCCGTCCCTCGCTGCCGCGATCGCAGCGCCGCCGACTTGATCGCCGAGAGCCGCGACGACTGCCCCGCCGCCTCGTTTTCCAGCCAGGCTTGCAGCGCCGCGGCAACGTCGTTGGCCGTGCGGTAGCGGCGCTCGGGCGACTTGGCCGTCATCTGCTCGATGATGGCCGTGAGGTCGTAGGGAATATCGGGCCGGGAGTTGTCGATGGGATCCAGGGGTTCCTTGCAATGCGCCGCAAGGATCTCCGGCATGGTCTTCTTGATGTACGGCCGGCGGCCGACGAGCAGGGAATAAAACGTCAGGCCGAGGCTGTAGATGTCCGCCCGGCCGTCCAAGTCGGGACGGTTGAGGATTTGCTCGGGGGCGATGTAGTCGGGCGTGCCGCTGACCCACGTACCGGCTTGTGGCGACTCGGCCCCGCCGTGGGCCAGCCGGGCCAGGCCAAGGTCGAGAATCTTCACCACGCCTTTGTTGTCAACCAACAAGTTGCCCGGCTTCACGTCGCGATGGATGAGGCCCGCTTCGTGGGCGTGGGCCAACCCCACGGCCGCCTGGCGAATGAAGTCGGCCGCCGTCTGGTAAGGAAGCGGCCCGTTCTTATCGACGATGCGCTGCAAGTCCTCTCCCTCGACGTATTCCATGACGAGGTAATAGACGTCGCTGCCGGCAATCGTATCGCGATCGAAGTCGTAGGCCCGGACGATGTGCGGATGATCCAGGGCGGCAATCGCGCGTGCCTCCACCTGGAAGCGCGAGGAGATCGGCGTCTTCGCGATACTTTTTCGCCAGGATCTTGATGGCGGAGCGGCGATGCATCATCACGTGCTTGGCGAGAAACACCTGGCCCATCGCCCCTTGGCCCAATGGCCGCAGCAGCACGTACGGCCCCAGGTGAAACCCCTTGCGCTTGCCCTTGAGCAGCATTTCCGATTGCCAGGCAGTGATGACCTCCTTGCGGACCAAGGCCTCGGCCATGGAGGCCGCATCGGTCGGCTCCGGACCGGACGCGCGCACTTCGGCCAGCGCCGCGAGCAATTGCTCCTCGGTCACCAAACCGCTGGCGCAGCGTATCGAGAAACCCTTCTACCGAATCCTGATGTGCCATTTGGCCCCCCTCAGGAGTGGACGGCCCAAGCGATCGCCGGCCGATGCCCGCTCCTGGTGGGACGATAAGTTTTACCGATTACCGCCCTTGCCTCATCCCTAATCTTAGCGCACGTCGACATTATTCGCAAGACCTTGCGACTTGCAACATGGGCCCTTTGGTCCACGATTTTCGACCGTGGCCGCGCGGGAAGCTAGATCTCTTGGCCTTGAGCGGCAGAATTTGGCTTGGGAGCGACCCCGCCAGCGGCATCTGGCTGCTCATTTACCGCACCGAGGCCGGGGTTCAACGGTTTCGGCGGGGGCGGCGGAGCACCGGGCGATGCCGGAGAATCAGTTAACCTTGGCCTGTCCGCTGGGGCCACGCGTCGCGAGACCGGCGACGGCGGATTCGCGCCGGCAGATTCCATTGCAGGAGACGCGTAAACCGGCTTGTAAATGTAGCTCGCCCGGCCCGTCCAAATCTTGACGTGACCAATCGGCTGCCGTACATAGCCATAATAGGGAGTTCCCCAAATATCGCCTGGCACCCGCGGCCAAGCCTGGAAGACCGGCACAGGCGCCGCGAAGGGAGTTTGCCCTCGCGGCACGGCGCCTGACGGCGCCGACGCCGGAGCGTTGTAATAGACGATGGCCGACTGCGGATAAGCGTAAACGTCGGCCAAGGTGGGACCGAGGTAAACCTTCGGCCGAATGGGACCGTAAGATTCGGGCCGTACCGGCCTGTACTTGTCCTGCGGGTCGGACCATGTGTTCAAGGCCTGAATTTGCTCTTCCAACATGAGCTGGCGGCCGATTTTCGCCCGGCGTTCGGCCTCGGCATCGAAATAGGAGTCGCGTCCGGCTTGGAGCGAATCGTAGGTCTCGCCCGGATGATAGACCTCTTCCTGCGCCGGCCTGCCGAGCCGAGCCGAGCGCAAACAAAATCGAAGCCGCAACACCGCCTGCACACAAGACGCTGCGCATGGTCCCGTCCTTTCGCAGAAGAAATGCTCCGTCGCCCGAGGTAGTCTATGACCGCAAGTCGCGTCGGGCAAGTGGCAATTACCGTGCTCATCACGCTCCAACGCGGACTCGAACATCACGGCGGAGCGTGATGAGTACGTTGCCCTACCTAATAAACCCCTTCCAGGCCCGGCGGTATCTCTCCGCTGGCCCGCCATTGCCGCACCGCCTCGTAAGCCACCAGTGCCGCGGCCACCGACAAATTCAGGCTGCGGACCTTGTCGCGCATGGGAATCCTTAAGCATTGTTCCGGCTGCTCTCGCCGCATCGCCTCCGGCAGGCCCTTTGATTCGCTGCCGAATACGAGCACTTCGCCCGGTTGATAACTGATATCCGTATAGTGTCGGCGAGCGGTCTTAGTGAGGAGCCACAACCTGCGCCCAGTCAGCCGTGCGAGCAGTTCCGGCCAGCCGTCCACAACCTCCCAGTCGAGATGCTCCCAATAGTCCAGCCCGGCGCGGCGGACATGTTTGTGGTCCACGAGAAACCCCAGCGGACGCACCATCCAAAGCTTTGCCCCGATCGCCACGCACGTGCGGCCGACATTGCCCGCATTGAAGGGAATCTCGGGCTGGTAGAGCACGATGTGCAAAACGGGGTCCGGCATGGCGCGATTGTGTGCGGGTGGCAAGTTGACTATACTGCGCGTGTGTTTTTCGGTGACGCGTCGCATCACTACGGATTCTAACGCAGATGTTCGGGAAGTGAAATCGCATGGCTGTTGAGTCGCGCCGCGGCAACGCATGGAAGTGGTGGCTCACCGGCGTGCTCTTTCTCGCCACGCTGCTCACGTACCTTGATCGCCAGACGGTGGCGATCTGCGAAGACAAAATCAGCAGCGAGTTTCACCTCAACGGCGAACAATACGGACAACTGCTGGCCGCCTTTCGCTGGGCATACGGATTGATGCAAATCCCCGCCGGGCTGATGGCCGATCGTCTGCCGCTAAGGACGACTTTCGGCCTGGCGGTGGGCCTTTGGTCGCTGGCCGGCGCGGCTGCCGCAGCCGCTTTTCGCCTGCCCGTGCTCATGGTCACGCGCGCGGTGCTGGGCATGGGCGAGACGTTCAATTGGCCGTGCGCATCCCGGATCGTGGCCAATACGTTTCCACCCGCCGACCGCAGCCTGGCTAGCGGCATCTTCAACAGCGGCGCCGCGATCGGGTCGCTGGTTGCGCCCGCGGTGATCGGCGGGCTGGCCGCGGTTTTTGGATGGCGTATAGCGTTCGCCGCTTTGGGAGCGGCCGGCGGCGCCTGGCTTGTCCTCTGGCTCGCTACGACCGCTCGCGACAAGCCGGGCCATTCGGCCGTCCGGACCGGCGTCAATTTCGGCGTGCGCGGCAAATGGTGCTTCGCCGCCGCGTTTTTGATCGTCGGCGCCGGCCTGCCGGCCGCGGTCATTCTGCTTGGTCCGCGGCTGATCGCGCCGCTGAGTGCATCGCTGGCGGCCGCCTCCGCCGCGCTGCCTGTATCGCGGGGAACATTCATCGGCGGGCTGCTGGCGGTCGCAGCCGCCGCGTTAGTCGGCTCGCTGCTCCGCTGGCGGTCCCGCGCGGTGGCGTTCTGGATGCTCCTGCTCGTCGCCATTACGGTCAACCCCTGTTGGTACTTCATCAATGAGTGGCTCGTCAAATCGCTCCGCGAGGACCGCGGGCTGGGCCAAACGCGGATCGGCGGCATGGAGACCGCGCTCGTCGTGCTGACGATCGTGCTGCTGATTGCCGACTTGGGCAATTTCGTCACCGGCGGGGCAATCAAACTGCTCGTCGGCCGCGGCTGGACGCTCCGTGCCGCGCGGGCCGCGACGATGATCGCCGCCGCCTGCTTCATCGCGCCGGCGAGCATCGTGAGCTACATCGACAACCTTGTCCTGGCCACAACCGTTCTTGGCCTGGCCGGGTTCGGCTTGACATCGATCATCGCCGTCTTCACCGCCTGCCAGCAGGACCTTTCGTTCAAGCGCGTGGGGCTGATGTCGGGCGTGGTGGGAACGAGCGCCAACATCGTCTCCGCCGTGGCCAATCCGGCGATCGGCGCCCACCACGACCGCACGCACAGCTACGGCCTGTTGTTCGTGCTGCTGGGCCTGCTGCCGATGGTCAGCGTGGCCGCAATCCTGGTCTTTGACGCGATCGTACACGGCAAAAAGCCGTCCGCCAAGGGAGCAACGCAAAAGAGCGCATCGCGCGATACGTTATCGAATTCGTCGCGGGCGGCTGCCCGGCGACGATTGACTGCGAGCCGCCCGGCAGCGCGCCAGTCGGCGGCGCGGTGCCTGGCGGTGCAGGCAAAACCAGCGGCTGGTGGGCCAACGCAGTCTGCAAGGCGTTCGCCCGCGCAGGAGACGTCGGGCTGGTTGGCATTGATGGCCAACGACTGCTGATAGTCGGTGAGGGCCTGGGCGTTGTCGCCCATTTCCTCGCGGACCTTGCCCATCGCGGCCCAATGCCGGGCGTCGCGGGGGTTCAGCCGCACGGCCTCGGCCAGATTATTCGCCGCGGCCTCCTTGTTGCCGAATTCTTCGTAGAGCCTGGCCAACTCCACGCGCGGTTCGGCCAGCGTCGGCGCCTGCGCGGCCCAGTTCTGCACCAGGGCAAAGGCGTCCTTCGGACGGCTTTCTTCGATCAAGAGCACGGCCAGCCCGCGGTGGCAATCGCGGTGGTTGGCGTTCCGCTCCAGGCACTGGCGGTAGCAGGTCTCTGCGCGGGCGAGGTAGTCGGTCTGATTCTGAAGGCGGCCAAGACGATGGTAGGTGGCGCCGAGATTGTAGTAGCCGTCCGCGTTGCCCGGATCGGAGTAGGTGGCGGCCTGGAACTGGACGAGGGCCTCTTGGTATTGGCCTCGCTGGAAGAGCGTCACGCCGTCGGCATTGCTGCGGTTGGCGACGAAGTTGGTGCAGCCGCAGGCCAACGGCAAGCCGAGGCCGAGGAGCGTCAACGCTAGGCAGTGTAGAGTTCTATTCGCCAAGTCTCACGTGCCTCTAGGGGCCGATCGCTACAATTCGTGCGGAAGATAGCGATTTTCGGCGAGGCACGCAAGGTTGATTTTCGATTTTAGACAGCCTGTTCGGTCGCCGTCACATTAACGGTAAGCGGCTCAGCAGGAAGCGCCGCGGTGGTCACGTCCGCCCGCTTTTCGTAGCCCAGCTCCCGGATTACTTCCAGGATTTCGCTGCAGGTGGGGAACATCCGCCCGCTGCGGCGCTTGTAGTCGTCCAGCGCGCTCATGAATTCGACCTCTTCGACCGAGTAGTCGCGTTCGCAGGTCGTGGGATCGATTTGGCGGCGGCGGCTGACTTTCGCTCGGCGCTGGCCCGCGCGGCGTTCGACTTCCACCGGCGCGCTGGCCTCGCGGCGTTCGACCTGGCGGCGGTCCTTGTTGGAGCGGGCGTCCATGACCTGAGTGGTTTCCTTGACGGCTTCCTTGCTCGCCGGCTGCGCCGAGCGGACGGGCGACTTGCGCTTGGCGGGGGCGTCGTCAGTCGCGTGCGACGGCTTGGCTTTGATACGCGCGGAAGACTTCTTGGCGGACACGGGCGGAGCACTCCTTCGAGCTAAGTTTCACGTGCGAGGCCGGCCGATGCACCGCCCTCGTTGAAAAATAGCATCGGAAAAGCGTCTGCGCAAAAATTACGACCTGGGAAAAAGGTGCGGTTGTCGTAATATGATCGGTTTTTACGGATATTGCGGGTTGCGCAAAGATTCGCGTCTAGCGGCGCGGCTTAAAGAACTGCTTGAGCATGTCGGCGGCGGCGGCGCGGCTGCTCTCGGCCGGCGGCTTCTTCTGCTCGGACGGGCCAGCCAAAGGATCGATGCGGTTCTGTTTGGCGGTGGGCTCGGGCACTTTCTGGGCCGGCTTGGGAGTCGAGGACGGCACGTAGGTTTCGGTCTGCTTGTTGGCCTTCGTGTCGCCGTCGTCTTCCTCGGCCAGCCAATCGCTCAGGTCCGGCTCGTTGTCTTTGGGCCTTGCCGCCTCCACGGTCCTGGCGGCCGCCTCCTTCACGCTGCGCACCTTGGGCTTCTTCTTGCCGCCGATGCTGGTGCTGAGCTGCACCTCGAACTCCAGAGGACCGACCCGCACTTTGTCTCCGGTGCGGAGCTCGCGCTCGCCGGTGATTCTCTCGCCGTTGACCATTGTGCCGTTGCGGCTGCCGAGATCGCGGATCGTGGCCTCGCCATCGCCCAGTTTGATCACGCAATGGCGGCGGCTGACCATGTCGCTATTGGGCCGCAACTTGCACTCCGGCGCGCGGCCAACAAGGAACTCCGGTCCCGAGACGGCAATCTCCTGGCCCGGGCGCTTCCCGCCGAGAACTACCAACTTCGCGTCCATGACAGGCTCCACAGAAAAGTCGGGAAGAGCTAGCCCACTTCCCTACGCTCTAGTTTAACCAACTCCGGTGGCGGCGTCAAAGGACTTTTCGCCCATTGCCGAACGATTGTGGCCTCGCCGCTTCAAGCCCGGTCTAGGCCACTTCGCCCGCTTCAAAGGCCATGTCCCTTCGCCGCCCTTTATATATCGTCCAATTATCGCGACAATAACGAGATTCCGCAAGGGTTTGGGCTTGGCCGACTTCGGATTCGTCCAGCTCGTCGCGGCGGCAGTCAAGCCCGAGCCCTCCGGCGAGGCGGTCAAGCCACGATTCCAGCAGGATTTCATGCGAAATCGGCCGGGGGGCCAAGTCGGCCAGTCCGGGCAGCTCCGGGGCGGCGGCGGACGCCCGCAAGAGCAGGCTTCCATGTTGCAGCACGGCCCCATTTTGCCGCCTTTGGGCGCTGCCGCAGATCTTGTGCTCGCCCAGAAGCACATCGCCGGGCGAACGGCGCCGGAAGCAAAGAAAGGCTGCGGGGGCCGCCGAATCCGCGCGGCTGAATTCGCACACCCGTGCGGACAATCCGAAGCTTGCCAGCGCGTCGACCAAGCAGCAATGCACCGCCCCGTAAAGCCTATCGCGGTGTCCCGCTAGAGGGTGGCCAACGGGCAGCACAATGCTATACGTGACTTCGTCATCGTGCAGGATAGCGCCGCCGCCCGTGAGCCGCCGCACGGCAGGGCAGTTCCGGCTGGCGACGTGTCGTTGGCGGTCGGCGCAGGTTTGAAAATAGCCCAGCGAGAGCGTCGGTTCGCTCCAACGGTAGAAACGCAAACAGGCGACAAACAGTGCTTGTGCCCGCTCCAGGAGCATCTCATCCACGGCCATATTCCAGGCGCCCGCCGCCGGACCGTGTTGGAGCAAGCGGCATGGAAAAGACTCGGTCATGCCTGGGGTTTCCACGTAAGCACCGGCTGCCGCGCGGCGCGGACCTCGTCGGGCCGGGCGATGGGCGTCGTCGAGGGCGCATCGTGCAACTGCTCGTGCGTCTCGCGAACAATGCACCGCAACGTGTCCGCGAAGGCGTCCAGCGTGGCCTTGCTCTCGGTTTCCGTCGGCTCGACCATGATCGCCTCCTTGACGATCAAGGGGAAGTAGACAGTCGGCGCGTGGAATCCGTAGTCCAGCAGCCTCTTGGCGATGTCCATCGCGCAGGCGTCCCGCTCTGACTTGAACCGCGCCGCCGAGGCGACGAATTCGTGCATGCAGCGGTCGCCCTGCGGGACGGGAAGGATATCCTTCACGCGGCTAAGCAGATAGTTGGCGTTGAGCACGGCGTTTTCCGAGATCCTCTTGAGCCCTTCGGGACCGTGCGTGCGAATGTAGCTGTACATTCGCACCAACACGCCCGTGTTGCCGAAGAAACTCCGTACGCGGCCGATCGACTTGGGCCGGTCGTAATCGAGCCGATACGTCTGGCCATCGCGGACGACAAGAGGCGAAGGCAAGTAGGGCGCCAGCTTTTCGGCCACCGCGATGGGGCCTGCGCCGGGGCCACCGCCGCCGTGAGGGCCGCTGAAAGTCTTGTGCGGATTGAAGTGCATCAGGTCCGCGCCGAAATCGCCCGGCCGCGTGACGCCCAGGATGGCGTTCATGTTCGCGCCGTCGAGATAAATCAGGCCGCCGACGGCGTGGACCATTTCGGCGATTTGCGCAATATGGGTCTCGAAGATGCCCAACGTGTTGGGGTTGGTGATCATGAGCACGGCCACGCGCTTGTCCAAGCGGACGCGGAGATCGTCCAGGTTGATCAGGCCGCCGTCGGTACTCTTGACAGGCACCGTATCGAAGCCGGCCATGACTGCGCTGGCGGGGTTGGTGCCGTGCGCGCCGTCGGGGATGAGGACCACCGATTTCGTTATATTCTTGTCGCGGAAATAAGCTGCGGCGACCAGCAGGGCGGTCAACTCGCCCTGGGCGCCGGCGGCCGGCTGCAATGAAACGGCCGGCAGCCCCGCGATTTCCGCCAGGATTTGCTGCGACACATAGAGCAGCTCCAACATGCCTTGGATTGTGTCGTCGCTTTGGTAGGGATGAGTATGGGCGAAGCCGGGCATGGCGGCGATCCGCTCGTTCCGCTTGGGGTTGTACTTCATCGTGCAGGACCCCAGCGGATAGAAGTGCGTATCGACGGACATGTTGAGCGTCGACAGGTTGACGAAATGACGGACGATGTCCGGCTCCGGCAGTTCCGGCAGCGGCAGCGGACGGTTGGCCACGGCTTCGGCCGGCAGCAATTCCGCGACCGGCACTTCCGGCACGTCGCACTTCGGCAGCACAGCCCCGCCGCAACCGGGCTTGGAGAGTTCGAAAAGGAGTTTGGTGGAATACGTGTTACGCATCGCGATGTAGGTCGTAGGCCGGAGTTATAATTGTTCTGCCAGTTTATCAATCTCGTTCTTGGTGCGCTTCTCGGTAACTGCCACGAGCAAGCAATCTTCGAGCTCAGGATACCATCGGCCCAGCGGCATCCCGGCAAAAATGCCTGCGGCTTGAGTTTTGGACAACAAGCTGTCAACCTTCGCACCGCCCGTGCGGACGAGAAACTCCTTGAAAAACGGTCGATCGAAAGCCAGTTTCATCCGCCCCTTTTCCGTCAGTCGCCGCGCCGCGTAATGGGCCTTTTGCAAACAAAGATTGGCAACGTCTGCCAACCCGTTTGGCCCCATCGTGGCCAGGTAGATTGCCGCCCGCACCGCCAGCAGGGCCTGGTTCGTGCAGATGTTGCTGGTGGCCTTGTCGCGGCGGATGTGCTGCTCGCGGGTCTGCAACGTCAACACCCAGCAGCGGCGTCCGCGGCGGTCAATCGTCTGCCCCACGAGCCTGCCCGGCATGCGGCGACAAACTTCTCTCCGCAGGCGAGGATGCCCAGATACGGCCCGCCGAATTGCATCGGCGTGCCCAACGATTGTCCTTCGGCCACAACGATATCGGCCCCGGCGTCGCCCGGCCGCTTGAGCACGCCGAGGCTGATCGGATCGACGCTGGCCACCAGCAAAGCGCCCGCGTCGTGAACGATGT
This sequence comes from uncultured Planctomycetia bacterium, assembly GCA_963780045.1. Lineage (GTDB taxonomy): Bacteria > Planctomycetota > Planctomycetia > Pirellulales > Thermoguttaceae > JANXQG01. The sequence continues at coordinate 3,320,523 of CAVZZZ010000001.1, forward strand.
CGGCGAGCGTCTGCATCTTCTCCACGCAGCCAAAAAAGTTGGGCTGCTGCATGAGCAGGCAGGCCGTCTTGTCGTTCACCGCGGCACGAACGGTTTCCGTATCGAGCGTCCCGCCGGGCGTGTCCAACGTGACCAGCTCGACATCCAAATTGGCCAAATAGGTCGCAAGGATTTGGCGAAAATCCGGGTGTACGCTGCGGGCAACCAGCACCCGGCCCGGCCGGCGGCTGACGCTCATCGCCATCAGCACCGCTTCCGCCACCGCGCTGCCGCCGTCGTAAAGGCTGGAATTGGAATAGTCCATGCCGGTCAACTGCGTGATTAGCGTCTGATATTCGAATAGGGCCTGAAGATTGCCCTGGCTGACTTCCGGCTGGTAGGGCGTGTAGGACGTGACGAACTCGCTGCGCAAAGCGATAAAATCAACAACCGCGGGAATGAAATGGTCGTAACTGCCGCCACCCAAGAAACAGACGTTGCCGTCCGCGCCGGCAGGAACGTTCTTGGTTGCCAGTGCGCCCAGGTGCGGCGTCAATTCCAACTCGCCGAGCGCCGGCGGAAGGTCGAGCGCACGGCCCAACCGCAGCTCAGGCGGCACCATCGAGAACAGTTCTTCGATCGACGCCGCGCCGATGGTCTTGAGCATCGTGGCGCGGTCGGCGGCGTTATTCAGCAGGTAGGGCATGAAATCAGTTTTCAGTTTTCAGTTTTCAGTTTTCAGTGTTCAGTGTTCAGTTTTCAGTTTCAGTCCTGAAAACTGAACACTCGGTTATCCCGCCGATTCCTCGCATTGCTTCTTGTACGTATCGTAATCCATCAGGTCCGACTTCCCCGCGCCGGTGACCCGAATCTTCACCAGCCATCCGCCGCCGTAGGGGTCGTGCGACAAGACGTCGAGATTTACGATGCCGGTCTTGGGGTCGGGCGTGGTCAGCGCGGTATTGACCTGCGCGACCTCGCCGTCAACGGGGCTGTAAATATCGCTGACGGCCTTGACCGATTCCACCTCGCCGAAAGGCTGGCCGGCCTTGACCGTGCGGCCAGTCTCGGGAAGCTCGATGTGGACCAGGTCGGTCAGGGCCTCAAGAGCGAAGGCCGAAATCCCGACTGTCGCCAGCTTGCCTCCGCCCGTTGCGTCGTCAATATGGACCCACTCGTGGGTACCGGCGTATTGTAGCATTTTTGGATCGAGCGGCATGGGTGGCTCCTATCTAGTGTTCGGTGTTCAGTGTTCAGTGTTCAGTTGCCAGGACACTCACGTTTTGGGGTGCGGGCGTTCGTAGAAGGGAAGTTCTACTACTGTCGCCGGCTCGGCGCGGCCGCGAATGTCGATTTGTAGTTGCGTCCCCGGCACCGCCGCTGCGGGCGTTACGAAGCCCATCGCGATTGGCCGCTTGAGCGTCGGCGAAAAGGTTCCGCTCGTGACCTCGCCGACCTGGTGGCCGTCGGCATGGATCGAATAGCCTTGTCGCGGCACTCGCTGCCCGCCGAGCTCCAGGCCGACGCGGACCCGGCAGGGTGGCGCTTCTGGATTTTCAGCAAAGAATCGCGTCCGGGGAAATCGTAGCCCGAGAGGTGGCAGGAAAAGCCCAGCCCGGCCTCGAATGGATTGATCGCCTCGCCCAGCTCGTGGCCGTACAGCGGCATGCCTGCCTCCAGCCGCAGCGTGTCCCGCGCTCCCAGTCCGCAGGGCACAATCCCCAGCGGCTTGCCGAGATCGACGATCGCCTCCCAGATCGCGGGGGCGATTTCCGCGCCGACGCTCAGCTCGAAGCCGTCCTCGCCCGTGTAACCCGTGCGGCTAACGATGGCACCCTGTCGCTTGGCGGCGGGGTGCAGCAGTTGCGCGCGGGCTCCTCGGTAATAGCGCCATCGAGCGGAGATCGACGTCCACCAGCCGCTGCAGCACTTGGAGGCTCTTGGGACCCTGGATGGCGAACATCGCCCACACCGCGCTGACGTCGGTGAAAATCACCTCGTGCCCCGGCTTTTGGGCACGCTCCGGCGGCAGATGGGCACGGACCCAATCGACGATCTTTTGCCGGTTGCTGGCGTTGACCACGACGACGTAAAGCGGCTGCCCGTAGGGATCGTGGTAGTAGCCCACCAGCACATCGTCAAGCACACCGCCCCGATCGTTCGTCACCAGCGAATAGCGGATTTGGCCCAATTCCATATCGGCCACGCGGCGGGTGACAAGCTCAGCCAGGAAGACCCCCGCGCCGAGACCTTCAAACCGCAGCCGGCCCATGTGCGAAATATCGGTGATCGCCACGGCGTTTCGCGTGGCGCTGTGCTCCTCGATGATCGACGTATACTGCACCGGCATCGCCCAACCCGCGAAATCAACCATCCGCGCGCCATGGGCAACGTGCCAGTCAAAAAGGGGAGTTCGCAGCAGATTTATGTCCATACGGGGGTGGCGGCGAGTTTCGGCTGGGAAAAGATGGATTCTAGCAAAAAGCAAAACGCTGGCCAGGGGTTGTGGTCAATCCAGCAACCCCTTCTTCCGCAATTCCGAAACCAGCAGCCGCAACGTCGGATTGGAGCGGCGGAGCCGCTCCGCGACCCGATTCGCATTGCCTGGACCGTCCTCCGGCCCCAACGCTTCTCGCAAGTGTGCTAGCTCCTCAGCGGCCTGGCGGTAGCAATAGGTTGAGCGCATCTTCACTAGGTCTTCAACTCGGCGTTCGACGGCGCTTGGGTCGGCCGCGATTGCTTTCAACCGCTTGCTGTGCGCCGCGTCGGCACGACGTTTCTGCTTTTGTTCGCGGACCTTCCGCACCTCTTCAGACAATTCGGCCAGTTGGACATACGTCCGCGTCGGTTCGGCGGTTGCCCAGGCGGCCGTCGGCGTCTGATTGCGAATTTGGGCCAATGTCTCGGCCCGAGCTTCGTCGCCAGCGCTGGACAACAATTGCTCGGCCAGCTCCCGCACGGACTTTTCCGGCTGCTTGGCGATCCAACTAGCCACCGCTACGCTGAAATCCCGAGTTTCCGGCAATGGCGGCGACCGTTTTGCTGCCGCCCCGATCAAGTCCTCGCTTATCTCGTAAAACTCGGCAAGTGCCTTCAATGGCGGCGTTAGCTTTCCCAAGCCGGCCGGCACGGGCGGCTCCATCGCCTCGTCGTCGTCGCGGCAAGCCAGCCACGCGACGTACAGCGGCCGCAAGTCGCCGTCGATCAACATGCCGCGGAGCGGAGCGAGGTCGTGGAGCAGCGAATCAACTTCAAAAAGTTCGTCAAACGAATCAGCGTCGCCTTGGGGATCGATTTCCAAAATCCCTCCGGGGCTGCGTTTGTCGGCGCGCCACGTCAGACCGTCCTCCGGGCAGAACGCCGCGAACATCTTGCGCTCGCATGGCAGGCCGGTGGGCAGGCGGAACATCAGCTTGCGGATGCCAAAGTTGGCATAATGCAGGTGAACGTCGTATCCACGTCTCAGCATTTCCACGGCATTGCCGCGAAAATCGCCGAAGTGGTACTCGTTCGTGAATTCTCGCGGCGTAATCTCCGCGCACGTCGACTGTCGCTGCATGTACCGAAGCTGCTCCGCGTTAAGAGGCCGGTCGATGGCCAGGAAATGGATGAACTGGTATTCGCTCACGGTGGTTCCTTTTCTTGAAATCGCGCCGGTGATTCCTCCGCCCACGGCTTCAGCTTGGCAAGATCCTTGGCTTCGACGATCCAAATCGCTTTCTGGCCCGGCCTGCGATCCTGGAATGTGAACTTGCTGCCGTCGGGCGACCAGATGGGCATCGTCCAGGGGCCGGCGGCGATCAATGTCCTGCCGCCCGACTGGGCGTCCAAGAGCCATAGTCCGACACGGTTGGAGTCGTCGGATCTGCCGAACGCGACCTGCTTGCCGTCGGGCGACCAGTTCGCGATGAGCCCGTCCCAGCCGGGGAGCGGGCAGGCCCGCAGCGTCCTTCCGGTGGCAATATCGTCGATCACAAGCCGCTGCCCCTTCAGGTGCGCGACGCGTTTTGCATCGGGCGAGATGGCGGCAAACGGGTCGCTCGTGGCGAAAACGCGCGTCTGCCGCGACGTGGCAAGATTGACGGACACAATCCCACCGCTTGCTTGCGAAAAGCAATAGAGCATCTTGCCGTCGGCGGACCACGCGGGGTACTGGCCGTCGCAGAGCTTCTTGGCGGCCCCGCCGCCGGAAGGCACAAGCCAGACCTCCGGCACGTCGCGCAAAGCTCCGCGGCGCTCGAACGCGATCCAGCGCCCGTCAGCCGGCTGCCACGCCGGGTTGTGGCCGAATTGAACGAGCAGCTTAGCCTCGCCGGTCGATACTTCGACGACCCGCAGGTCCCAGCGCCCGCGCACCGATTCGGCGGGACAAGCGCATGCGATCTCCTTGCCGCTGGGCGAAAAGCTCCACTTGTCATCGGCGGCAATGAGCTTCCGGGCGCCGGGCAGGCGCAAGCTCAGTGTCCTGGTCAGGGCTGTAAGGCGGCGGCGAAGCTCGCTGTCCTGGGGATTCCGGTCGAGAAGCCACTTGAGATGGAACGAGGCGGCGAATGAGTCTTCCGCGGCCTGCCAACGCGCGGCCTCCTCTTCGTGCCAGGACCGCTGGCCCTTTTCCAGTTCTGCCTTGCGGTACTGGAGCCATGCCGGCGACTTCATGACTTCCGTCCAATTGGCCGCGACCGCCTCCGCGGTAATCGGATGGAGCGTGCCATCGGCGTCCTCTTTGTACGCCGAAGCGGCCCCGACGTAAGCGCCGATCCACGCCGGATCATCGGGCAGCGATCGCGGCACTTGCCACAGCCGGGCCGCGCCAACCGTAGCTGTGGCGATCCTCGACCCGTCCGGACTGAACGCCACCGCGGTGACCCTCCCGCCGTGCTCCATCGGCGGCCCCAATGGTTTGCCCGTCGCCGCGTCCCACAGCCGCGCCGTGCCGTCGATGCTGGCGGTGGCGATCTTCGTTCCGTCCAGGCTGAACGCGACGCCGCGGACCCAGCCGTCGTGTTTCATTGGCGCGCCCAAGGTTTGCCCGTCGCCGCATCCCACAGTCGCGCTGTCTTGTCGCGGTTGGCGGCGGCGATCTTCGTCCCGTCCGGGCTGAACGCCACCGCGAGGACCGCGGCGTCGTGCTCCATTGGCGGGCCGCGCCGTTCGCCCGTCACTTCGTCCCACTGCTGCACCATCTTATCTTGGCTTGCGGTGGCGACCTTTTTCCCGTCGGGGCTGAAGGCCACGGCATTGACCCCCAGGTCATGCCTCATCGCCGCACCCAGCGGTTTGCACGTTGCCGCGTCCCACAGCCGCGCGGTCTTGTCGTGGCTGGCGGTGGCGATAGTTTTCCCGTCCGGGCTGAACGCGACCGCGGTAACCGCCGCGCTGTGTTTCATGGGTGCGCCAAGCGGCTTGCCCGTCGCTGCCTCCCACAGCCGCGCCGTCATGTCCTGGCTTGCCGTGGCGATTTTCGTACCGTCCGGGCTGAATGCCACGGCCAAGACCCCGTCGCCGTGCTCGATCATCGTGCCCAGCGGTTTGCACGTCGCGGCGTCCCACAGCCGCACCGTCTTGTCCTGGCTGGCGGTGGCGATTTTCGTACCGTCCGGGCTGAACGCCACGGCAGAAACCAAGGCCTGGTAGTGCGTCATCGCCGGGCCCACGGGCCTGCCCGTTACCACGTTCCACAGCCACACCGATTTGTCCTGGCCTTTGACGGCGATTTTCGTACCGTCGGCGCTGAACGCCACGCCATTGACCAGCATGTCGTGCTTCATGGGCGTGCCGAGCGGTTTTCCGGTTGCCGCGTCCCACAGCCGCGCCGTTGCGTCGTAGCTGGCGGTGGCGATCGTCGCCCCGTCCGGGCTGAATGCTACGTCCATGACCGCCTGACTGTGCTCCAGGGGCGTGCCCAGCGATTTGCACGTCGCCGCGTCCCACAGCCGCCCCATTCGGCCGCTGGCGGTGGCGAGCGCCGTCCCATCTGGGCTGAACGTCACGGCACGAAGAGGCGCTTCGTGCTTCATCGGCGGGCCGGCGGGTTTGCCGGTCGTCGCGTCCCACAGCCGCGCAATTCTTCCGCTGGCGGTGGCGAGTTTCGCACCGTCCGGGCTGAACGCGACAATGTCAACCTCGCCATTGTGCTTGATCGGCGCGCTCAGCGGCTTGTCGGTCTCCGCGTCCCACAGCCGCGCCGTCGCGTCCTGGCCGGCGGTGGCAATCTTCGTTCCGTCGGGACTGAACGCCACGGCAAAGACTGCGCCGTCGTGCTTCATTGCCGCGCCCAGGGGTTCGCCCGTTGAAGCGTCCCACAACCGCGCTGTCGCGTCCTGGCTGGCGGTGGCGATCTTCTTTCCGTCGGGGCTGAACGCGACCGCGTTGACCGCGCCGCTGTGTTTCATCGGCGCGCCCAGCGGCTGGCCCGTCGCCGCGTCCCAGAGCCGAGCCATTGCCTGGCTGCCCGTGACGATGTTTTTCCCGTCCGGGCTGAAGGCGACGAACACGACCGGTCCGTAATGCCTCATCGGCGGCACGAGCGGCCTGCCCGTCGCCGCGTCCCACAGCCGGGCCATCCGGTCATTGCCGGCCGTGACGATCTTCGTCCCGTCCGGGCTGAAAGCCATAGCGTTGATCAAGACGTTGTGCCGCAGCGCCCTCGGCGCGACGGCGTCCCAGGCCCCCAGCAGAGCACGAACGACGGTGCGAAGCTCTGGCGTGTCCGCTGCCGCTCGATAAGCCTGGCCGAGCATCGCGTAGCCCAGCCAAGGATCGCCATGTTCCAATTCGTTCGTGCCCTGATCGATGTACGACAAGGCCAACTGGCGCTGCACCTGCCGCTTGGCGGCATCGGCGGCGCGGCGCTCTTCTTCCGCGATTTTCTGTGCCGCGGTTGCCCGTTGCAGATTGTTTTCCGCCTCGCTTCGCGCTTTGGACTCGGCATTGCGCGCCGACTGCGCGACACCGAGCGCCCGCGCGCAGTCCACATTCCCCAGCCCGTGCCGGCGATGCCTCCCACCAAGGCCAACAGGAGTAAACAGGCGGCGATCACCCGCGCCTTGTGCCGGCGGACAAACTTTTGCAAACGATATCGCGTCGACGGCGGCCGGGCCTCGACCGCTTCGTCGGCAAGATACCGCTCGATGTCGCGGCCCAGCGCGTTCGCCGTCGCGTCAGCGCCGAGAGCGGTCCTTTTCCAGCGCCTTCAGCAGCACCCAGTCAAGCTCGTCGCGCATCAGCCGGGCGAGCTTGGCAGGCTCGGTGTTGCGGTTGGCCGCGACGCTTGTCAAGGTCGCCGAGCTGCCCAGTTTCGAGCTTGGCCGCGGAGCGTCCTGCTCGCGCACCATGCGCAACGCCTCGTCGAATGCCGCCCGACCCAGCGACTTTGGATCGACCGGCGTGCTGCCCGTCAGCAGCTCGTAGAGCACAACGCCCAGCGAATAAACGTCGCTGCGGGTGTCGATGTCGAGATTGTTCAAACTGGCCTGTTCGGGCGACATGTATTCCAGCGTGCCCACGATCGTCCCGAACCGGGTGAGCATCGTTTCTTCGGTCAAGGACTGCCCTGCGGCCTTCGCCAGGCCGAAGTCGATGACCTTGGGCACGGGGCGGTCGTCGTAGGGGGCAACTAATACGTTCGATGGCTTGATGTCGCGGTGGATGACGCCTTTTTGATGAGCGTGCTGGATCGCCTGGCAAACCGGCACGAAGAGCTGCAAACGCTCGCGGAGCGTGAGCCGCTGCTGGTCGCAATATTTGGTGATCGGCGTCCCCCGGACCAGCTCCATCACGAAAAACGGACGCCCCGTGGCCGTGCTGCCCGCGTCCAGCACGCGGGCGATATTGGGGTGGTCCATCATGGCCAGTGCCTGCCGCTCGGCTTCGAAGCGGGCGAGGACCGCCTTGGAGTCCATGCCGGCCTTGATGACCTTGATGGCGACCGCCCGCTTTACCGGCGCCGTCTGCTGGGCCATGAATACGCTGCCCATGCCTCCTTCGCCAATCTGCTGCACGATTCTGTAACGGCCGGCGATCAGCTTGCCGGCTTCCGCGTCTTTCGGCTTGACGGCGATGAATTCCGCGGTTTGGTCCTCGGAACCCGTTGGGGTACCCGTAGCGGTGTGGGCCGCCAGCATTCCCTGGACGCGTTGCCGCAAGACGATGTCGTCCCCGCATTCCCGGTCGAGCAGTGCTGACCGGTCGTCGGGATCGAGCTGCACGGCGGCGATGAAGAGCTCGCGTTCGGTCATGGCGACAGAAATCATTGTGCCACAAACCGGGCGGTCAAGCAAATGTATGCCTGGATGAGTCAGCGCGCTCCGCCGCGCTCGGTAAGAGCCCGGCGGCCACGTACCGAACTGGACCGCTGCTAGCCGGCCCGATACTATTCCGTTGTTATTGAACGGTTTAGATAAACCCAAGGGAGAGCATCAGCATGGCACGTAGCACAGAGGAAAAACCACTGGCCGGCAAGGTCGCTCTGGTCACCGGCGGTTCGCGCGGCATCGGCGCCGCGATCGCAAAAAGATTGGCCGCCGACGGCGCGAGCGTCGCCGTCACCTACGCCAAAGGCGCGGACGCCGCGGCCTCAGTCGTCAAAGAGATCGAGCGCGGCGGCGGAAAGGCGCTCGCGATCCAGGCGGACGCCGCCGACGCTGCGGCGGTCCGCAGCGCCGTCGATAGGACAGTGGGGACGCTTGGCCGGCTCGACGTTTTAGTGAACAACGCCGGCACGGGCTTCCCGAAACCGTTCGAGGAAGCGACTCAGGAAGAATTGGACCGTGTGATCGACATCAACGTCCGCGGCGTGTTCGTGGCGACGCAGGCCGCGCTCAAGCACATGAAGAGCGGCGGCCGGATCATCATGATCGGCTCGTGCGTGGGCGAGCGCATCCTGACGCCCGGTCTCGTGTCCTACTCGGCCACGAAGGGGGCGGTGAAAATGTTCACGCAGGGGCTGTCCAGGGAGGTGGGAAGCCGAGGAATCACGGTCAACAACGTGCAGCCCGGCCCGATCGACACGGACCTGAATCCCGCCTCAAGCGACTGGGCGGCACCGCAGAAGGCAGTCACCGCGCTCGGCCGCTACGGGAGCGTGGATGAAGTCGCCGCGCTGGTCGCTTTTGTCGCCGGTCCGGAGTCGTCGTACATCACCGGCGCAAATCTGACCGTGGATGGCGGAACGAACGCGTGACCGCATGAAAGGAGCGTATGAGTCAGATGAAACAAGATAGGAATAAGGCACTTGTTCTTGAGGCATCGAAGAACTGCGCATGCTTCATTGCTCACTTTCATCCCTCATCCCTCATCTCTAATCCTTCCTCCTCGTCGGTCACGCTCGCGGATGCCGAGCGCGAGCACATCCTGGCCGTGCTCCGTGACAGCGTCTGGGTGCTCGGCGGTCCCAACGGCGCCACCGCTCGATTGGGCATAAAGCGCTCTACGTTGCACTGGAAGATGAAGTAGCTCAGTATTTCCCGGCCGGAGTGAACGGCGTATCGCGTCCCACTGGGGCGATGGCAAGACAAACGACGGGAGAGACTTTATGGACGGGTGCAAGCGTATTCCGTGCGCACCATCTTGTAGGATTCGCCTAGCTCGGCTTACGGGGTGTTTTGGGAATTCCGCGTCGAATGTAGCGCCATCAGGTTCAAATTGGCCAACGATCGCCCCTGCCTTCACTGTCACTTTTTCCGCCTTCAACAGTTTATCGAGGAGGGTGCTCTCTCGAATTCCGGTAGGACTGTATTCTTGACATTGCCCCTTAAACACGAAGCTGAAATCCCTGAATGGGATCGTAATTGAACCAACATATGTCATGCCCGTTGGCTTCTGTGGAACCTTGATGATCGTCGCAATCGAAGGTTGGCCGTCAACACTGACGAGGCGCAGTTCTACCAACCTACCGCCCGCCGCCAACTTCGCTGAATAGAATTGACGCAACTCCTCGCAAGAATGTGCTTTTGGAAGATCGGGCGGAATTGAAAAGAAGAAAAGCCCCACGCCATCGCCGGCAGGGGTGTGCCAAACATGTATGCCGTTCTGAATTCCCTTGTCATGATAGCCGACAAATCCGAAGGTGACGGAAGCCAACGAGGGATTGTTCTCCTGATTGAGTGGCATGACACCCGTTATTCCTTGGGGCAGGATTGATACGCTGAAGGCTTGGCTCGGCGGTCCCGCGAAGGCCGTTGCAAGCGAGTAGCGCCTGATACGGACGTCGCTAGTCCAAGCTCAAAAAGCCCTGCCGCGACAGTTCACCACCGCCTGCGACGGAGCATCAACAGTGCGCCGGCGCCGGCCAGCAGCACGAGCGTACAGGGTTCCGGGACTGGCGCCGCGGCGGTCGCCGGGGCGGCTTGGCCGGCCGATGCGGAAACGACGGTGCCGAAGGCCGCCAAACCGGTCCCCACCGAGATGTTCGATCCGTCAAAAAGCCCCTCGGCGTTGGTCACGATCAACTCGGAGTTGCCCGAAACCGTCGTGCCGCCGCTGTAGGTGTTCGTGCCGGTGAGATAGAGCGTGCCGCTTCCCGTCAACGTCAGCCCGGTCGTGTTGTTGCCGTCGGCGATCGTGCCGGCGTAGGTGGTGGACCCGCCAGAGGACGGGTTGACGGTCAACGTTCCGCCGCTGAAGCCGCTGTTGGTGATCAAGGCGGAGGAATTGCCGGCGAGCGCCGACCGTCGAGTTGGCGCCGAAAAGATCGACCGTGGCGCCCGTGATCGTCAAAAGCCCGCTGCCCAGTCCGCCCGGCTGGCTGGGATCGGGATCGCTCAATTGCAGCGTCCCGCCGCCGGTGACGAACGTTGGCCCTGTGTGAGGGGCATACGCGCCCTCCACGCTGTTGCCGCCGTACAGAATGGTGGTTCCCGAACCGGCAAACGTGATGGCGCCTGTGCCGCTGAGGTTCGCATAGACCGTTACGGTTTGCGCGTTGCCGCTGAGGTCGATGCTGCTGATCGTGGCGCCCGTCCCCGAAAGGTAGAAGTCGAAGGCTTCGGCACTCGTCCCCCACTGCGCGCTGTTGTCCAGCGGCTGCAGCAAGCCGCCGCTGAAGTTGAAGCCGGAAAAGCCGGCGGGATTGCCTCCCAACGAGGTCATAGTCGAAATGGTATCGGCGGCCAGCGTGCCGTTTTCCAAAGTCACAAACCCGATGCCGGAGGCGCCCGTGTCGAGGCTCAATGACGGAAGGCTCGCCAATGCCGTGGGGCCATTGATGGTGAAGTAACCCTGAGTGCTCACGCCGTTGGCAAGCGTGACCAGGGTAAACGGCGAGGCGCTAACAGTTCCACCGGTCATCGTGTAATACGCCACGCCGTTGGACTGGGCAAAATACATTCCGTAAGTAAACGGCCGGTTCAGCGAGACCAGGCCGCCGGTCTGCAGGAGAGACGTGTGTGTGTTGCCGGCAGCGAAATTGTCGAGCACCAGGGCGTTGTTGTTGATGGAAATCGAACCCGAGTTGCCCACCACGATTGTGGCAGTGCCGAACGAAGTGCTGATGAAAGTAAGGCTGCCGGTGTTGTCGGTAACGGGCCCTTCGATGTCCGTCGTACCAGTGCTGCCGTTCCAAGTGATCGCGCTGTTGCCGGCGAAATTCACCGGCGACGAGAGGGTCCACTCGCTGGGCGAAGCGTTGGTGATTGCATTGCCGCCGGCGAGGTTGATCGTGCCGCCGCTGATGCCCGTGGTGTTGACCAACAGCGAGGAGAGGTAGTTCTGACCGGTGAGCGTCAACGTACTGGCGCTGTTTTGCACCAGGACGCCCCTGAGGCTCGTCGAAATGTTGATCGGGCCCAGCGTGGTCGGACCGGCGTTGTTGACAATCAGCGTGCCGTTGTTGACGATATCGCTGGTGTGTGTCAACTGGCCGTCCTGGCCGGCGCCGCCGGTGCCCAGCGCCAACGAGACGCCGGGGCCGATGGTCGTGGTTCCCGAATAGGTGTTCGTGTTCGTGAGCGTCAAGGCCCCGCCAGACACGCTCAGTGCGAGGGTGCCGCCCAGGCCGTTGCTGTTGTCGGCGAGGACGCCGCCGAACGTGGTCACGTTGCTGTTGTTGCCGACAGTGAGAACGGCCTGGCTGGACGGGGAATTGTTCACGATCGTGGACTGGGAAGTGACGCTCGGCTGCGACAGGCCGTTGACTGCCACGTTGTTGCCGTTGAGGTCCAGCACGGCCGGCTGGGCGCTGCCGCTGAACACGAGGTTTCCGGTTCCGGCGCCATAAGGCAGCGGATTCATCGTGCCGGCCTGCAGCACGCCCGAGGAAATCGTTGTGTCGCCCGTGTAGGCGTTGGTGCTGCTGAGATTCAACCAGCCCGAACCGCTCAGGGCCAATCCATAGGGGCCGGAAATCTGGCCGCCGACGGTCAGCGTGCTGCCGCTGACGTTGACCGTCGCCGCAGTGCCGAGCGTCACGGCGCCGGTGCCCGTGTTCAAGGGGCCGGTGCCTACGAAAGTAAAATTGGCGTTCCAGTTCTGCAGGATGCCATTCGCCAGCGTCAACGGGCCGCCGCTGGTGTTGTCCAATGCGCCGCCGTTGATATTCAAAGCGCCCGTGCCCAGCGCGGAGGCGTTGCCCAGATTCAGCAGGCCGGCGCTAAGCGTCGTACCTCCCGTGTAAGCGTTCGAAGTGCCGATTGTCAGGATCCCCGGCCCGCTCTTAAGGAACGAGGCGCTGCCATTGATGGCGCCGCTGCCGGAGAACGTGTAGGCCACATTCGTGTTACTGACGGTGATCGAGCCGGGCGAAACCCCGCCGGAGGCCACAACCACAGTCACGCTGCTGCCGCCGGGGCGGTCGTTGAAGGTCACGCTGTCGGCGTTAAAGAAGAAGTCCGAGGCGCTGGTGGCGAGGTTGTACCAGCTCTTGCTCGTATCCACGTCCCAATTGCCACTGCCGGCGGTGTTCCATTGGAGATTGGCGGCGCCAGCGCCGGAAACTGTGAGCGTTACCGCCCCGTTGGTTGCGCTGAAGGCGTAGGTCTGGCGCGTCCCGGACTGGAAACTGCTGGCCATCTGCAGGTCGTTAATATTGTTCGGGTCCAAGCCGCTGCCATAGGTGAAAAGCGCGTAGGTGCCCGAGGACAACGGGCCCGTGGGCAAAATCGACGTTGTGGTGCTGAACGCGACTGCGCCGCCGGCCGTCAGGTTGATGAGGTCGCCCGGGGCATAGAGATAAGTGTCGCTTCCATTGCTTCCATTGCCAAACGTCAGATTGCCGGCGACGGTCAACGTGCCGGCCGAGGGAAGGCTGATCGTGGCATTCTGCAACGTCACGCTGCCGTTGATGTCGGCGGCGGGGGAACTGATCCGGCCGGCGGAGAGAATCCCGGCGGTGGTAAACAACGTCGGGCCTTGGCTGCCGTATGACGACGTGTCCAACACGGCGCCGGGAGTGATCGTGACGTTGCCCGTTCCCAGATTGCCGCTGCCGTTTGCGAGGGCCAACGTGCCGCCGTTGATCGTGGTGGCGCCGCCATAGGTGTTGTTGCCATTGGTCAGGTAAACCACGCCCGCGGTCGTCTTGTGGAGCGTGGCGCTGGCGCCGGCGAGGACCGTTGACACGGTGCCGCTTTGCAGCGCGAAGTTCGCCGCGGTGAGGCTGCCGTTGCCCTGGCTGTCGGTAATGAGCCCTGACGTGAGCGTGGCCGTTCCGGCAGTTGCGGGGCTGCCAAAGACGTCCAACGTGCCGCCGTTGACATTCGCGTTGCCACTAGTGAAAAGGGGCGTGTTGCTGGAGCCGAGGGTGTTGTTGAGGCGCACGGTGCCGCTGTTGATGTTGACCTGTCCGCTGTAGTTGTAGCCTGACTGAGACGAGGCAAAAATGAGCGTTCCGCCGCCGATCACGTTGAGGCTGCCGCTTCCGGTAAGGATGGCATAAATGTTCGTATTCTGTGGGTTGCCGCTCATGTCCGTCGTGTCGTACGTCGCGCCGTTTCCGGTGATCGAGACGGTGATGTTACGAGTGGAGTTAGGACGTCCAATGTAGTCGCCCGTGCCGCCCTGGCTGCTGACGGCCGAGCCGGAATCCTGCGGTTGGATCGTCCCGCCGCTGAAGTTGAAAAACTGGTCGGCGCTGCCCTGAATATTAGTGTAAATCTGGTCGGCCAGCAGGGAGCCGCCTTGCATATTGACCCTTGCGCTTGCCACATTGGCAATGGTGCTGCAATTAAGGGCAAGATAAGGCGTCATTACCACACCGTTGCCGGTGATATTAAGGGTCGACGGACCGGACACGTTCTGGTACGAGACAGTAATAATGTAAGAGCCGCCGGATTTAGTGGCCAGGGTCCCGCCCGATATGGTGTAATTGCACCCGCCGGAGCTTTGGCTGAGATAAATGTCGGAATTGGTACTTTCAGTCGTGCGCCCGCAATAGATGGAGCCGCCCGTCTGAGTGAAATTAGTAGCGGTCGAAGTGTCATTGAAGATGAAGAAGTCGAGGGAGTTCGACAGGACGGCCCCGGCTGCGACCTGGAAATTGCCGCTGTTGAAGTACAATCCGTCGCCGCTCCCGCCGTTGATCCCAACCGGACCGTTGAGGACCAACGTGCCGCCGGACGTCGCGCCGGTCCAGTGCGAAGTGGTATTCGCCGGAACAATCAACGGCGCCGTGATGGCCACGGTGCCGGAAGTGAGGGCGCTGGCATTGATGCCGCCGGTGCCCAGAGCGAGCGACCCGCCGGTGTTCGCCGCAATCGTGGTGTCCGCGGCGCTGGCCCCGAAGGTGATCCCCGCAGCGCTGTCCGCCATGGTAATCGTGGGTGTCGCGGCCGCCGTATTGAACAAGGCGGCGTTGGCACTCGACGAACTCCACGTCGGGCCGCTCGGATTCCAGTTGCCTGCCGTTTCCCAAGTCACCCCGTCGAAACCGCCGGTCCACTGGTATACGGTTTGGGCAAAGGCGGCCTGGACCGAAAGGGCCGCGATCAAACCGAGCACCAATTGAAGAACCGCGAACCGGGCATTCTTTCGCCCAAAGACCTTGCCCCCAATAAGAGCCGACATGAAACCGAACCCTCGCGCGGCAACACCGCGCGACCGATCAAATCTCTCCGCAAGCATCGGAGTTCTCCCAGTAAAATAAGCCACTCCCAGGACCGCTTGAGCAAGCGGACAACGCTCCCCATTATACTCCTAACTGCACGCCCGTCAACGATTTCGCGAGTTTTTCGCGGGTCCAACTACGGTTGCCAGACTCTATTCGGCACTGCAAGTGGATCTGGCTCGTCATAAGACGTGTGTATCGCCGGAGGCGGTGTCGCCATCCCTACAGCGAGGGGTGTAATTCCGGAGGAAATGTAGAACACGAAGAATTCCGTGTGCGCCCCAGAGCTGGAGTCGGTTTACCAAGCGACGAATGTAACCTGCGAACGCCGCCCGGACACCGAACTCGTGGATATTTCGTCGCGATTACTTCACGCGACCTTCGCCTTTACTCTCTTGAACGCATCGACGGCGAACTCAAGGTCCTCGCGGCTGTGGACGGCGGAGACCTGCGTGCGGATGCGAGCCTTGCCGTGCGGCACGACCGGATAGAAAAAGCCGATCACGTAAACGCCCTCAGCCAGAAGCAGCTCCGCCATCCGCGCGGCCAAGACCGCATCGCCCAGCATGATCGGGACGATCGGATGCACGCCGGGCACTATCTGGAAACCGGCACCCGTCATCGCCTCGCGGAACCATGCCGTGTTTCCCTCCAGCTTGTCGCGAAGCTCCGTCGAGCGCGTGAGCACCTCAAGCGCCTTCAGCGACGCGGCGACGATCGGAGGTGGCAGTGAGTTGGAAAACAGATAAGGCCGCGAGCGTTGCCGCAGAATCTCCACGATCTCCCGCCGCGCGCAGGTGTAGCCGCCGCTGCCGCCGCCCAGCGCCTTGCCGAGCGTGCCCGTGAGAATGTCGATCCGGCCGGTCAAGCCATGAAAGTCGGGAGTGCCGCGTCCGGCCGGGCCGAGAAAGCCCGTGGCGTGCGAGTCGTCGACCATCACGAGCGCGTCGTAGCGGTCGGCCAATTCGCAGATCGCCGGCAGATTGGCGATGGTGCCGTCCATGGAAAAAACGCCGTCGGTGGCGATGAGCCGGAAACGCGCCCGCGGGCCTCCTGCAGCTTCGCTTCCAGGTCGGCCATGTCGTTGTTGCGGTAGCGGTGGCGCTGTGCCTTGCAGAGCCGCACGCCGTCGATGATCGAGGCGTGGTTCAACTCGTCGGAGATCACCGCGTCTTCGGCGGCAAGGATCGTCTCGAAGAGCCCGCCGTTGGCGTCCCAGCAAGACGAATAGAGGATTGTGTCCTCGCAGCCGAGAAAGCCGGCCACGGAATGTTCCAAATCCTTGTGAAGCTGCTGCGTCCCGCAGATGAAGCGAACGCTGGCCATGCCGTAGCCCCAGCGATCGACCGCCTGCCGGGCAGCATCGCGGACCTCCGGATGATCGGCCAGGCCGAGATAGTTGTTGGCGCACATGTTCAACAGGTCTTCCCGGCCGGCGACGCCCACGTGGGCGCGCTGCGGCGACGTGAGCACCCGCTCGCCATTGTACAGCCCGGCGGCGCGGATCTGGGAAAGCTGCTCTTGGAGATAATCTTTGACGCGTTCGTAAGGCATGGCTTCGTCTTTCCTGCAGGAGACATGATTCGGGGCGCATGCGCGGCGGATCGGCGAGCGAAGGCCCTCGGTTCCCTCTTCCTCGCGCCTTCACAGACCAACGCCCAAATGTTCCAACATTCTAGTCAGAACCTTGCGCGAATCGAAGAACTCGTCCGCCAGCTCCCGTGCCGCGCGACGATGCCGGGCGTAGTTGCCGCGAATCTCTTCCACGGCCGGCACGGCGTCCTCGACGTTGTTGAATGCCAGCAAGCCCAGGCCCGTGGGCAAGTATCGGCTGAAGCCCGTATCTTGCGCCAGAACGGGCCGGCCTGAGGCCAAGTAGCACGCGCTGCGGTCGCTGAACCATCCGCAGCGCGAAAGCACGTAACCGCTCTTGGCCACGCCCAGCTCGGCGAACGAGCCGCGGACGAAATCACCGTAGATCGCGGGCGTCGCGCTTGCCTGGGCGGGATCGAGCAACTGCCATCCATTCTCGCCCAGCGCCCGCAGGTCGTTGACTTCCTCCGGATCTATCGTCATGGCCAGCAGAAACTGCGCGCTCGATTTGAGCGGCAACTGGATGAACCGCCGCAGGCTGTGGGCCTTTTGCCCGTAGAAAACGCCGTTCGCCTCGACCGAGCCGTAACTTCGCCAATTGCCGACGGTCGTGAACGCGTCGTACACAATGTTCTCGGCCATCGGCCAGTGCGCCAGCACGACCGGCTGGAAGGTGTGAATCCACGGAAGACCGCACGTCGGCACAGGGCAGTCCGGCCCGCCGAGGGCCTGGCCGATGGTGATGAAGTGCGTATGCGCGGCGAAGTGCATGTCGATCCCTTGGCTGTGCCACCACTGGATGAACGCCGGGTCGAGGTCGAGGTACGCGCGGACCGGAATCGCGCCGATCAGGGCATCGTCCGTCAACATGCCGGAGACATTGATCAGCACGTCGGCGCGAGCGGCGATCGAGCGAAGCTCCGCGTAATCCATGCCGCAGGTTTCCGGCTCACCGGCTAGCAGCAGCGCGCCGCGGCCCTGCAAGCGGAACTGTTCCACAACTGCGTTGAAGTATCGCGCGTTTGCCGACTTGTTCAAGGTCGCGCCGGCCGGGTGGAGCGCGCTTGCAAGGACCGGTTCGACGAAATAAACATCGCAGCCCAGCTCCAGCAGGCCCAGCACGTATTGCAAAACGGCCCACGTCGCGCCGCCATGACCGGCATCGGCCGCGATCATTCCGCTGAACAGGATCGTGGATTTAGCGCGGGGCATAGCAATTGCCGTCGCCCGGATCGTCCGTTACTCGGGTCCCGGGCCCCGCATAAAGAATCGACGCAAACGCGGCAAGAAGCCGTACTTTTCGTAATTTATCTCCGCCAGCCGCCGCGCAACGGACATGCTGGTGTCGATGTTTTTTTCTGCCGCTCCCGACAAGTCTCGACGCTCGTCCCTCTCCCGCTGCGCCTTCCGGTCGGCTCGCTCGCGAAGGACGAGCTCGCGCCGCAACGCCTCCAGGAGGAATCTCGCCCGATCGACCTCCGGGTGGCCGTAAAAGTAGCGATCGATGCGGCGGCCCAGCATGTCAACGTTCTGCGCCGGCGCGACAGGCGTTCCCGCGATCCGCCCTTGCGGTATACAAGAATTATGATTCCGGGCAACCATGACCCACCTCTTCTCTACCGACGGGAAAGCGTCATTTAATCGGCACCGTCTAACTAATCGGCAAATCTCATCTGTCCGCTCCATCTTTCTGCAATCTAGATGCCAAATCGATCCTCGCCAGCAAGGGGCCGAACTATCGCGGCGATTGCAATATCCGTGGGGTTTCAACGTGTCTTTACCTGCAATTCTGCCCAGTAACGGCATCCGGCAACCGGAAAAGCTGCCAAAACGTAAACGCTGCCGTCCCCTTTCGCGGCTATCCTCTGCCGGCGCATTGAGGCTACCGGTTCAGGTGGCTGAACCGGGGGCAACTTGGTTACAGATTGACCGCCTCAACCTCGGCCAAAAATCCGCGTTTTTCAAGAGAAGTCCAAACCTGCACCTGGCCGGTCAGAGGCGCCGGTGGGAGTCGAACCCACGACTGGCACCGCCGTAACTCCTGACGGTGATTGCAGTTACGGCGATTGCACCCGATGTGGCGCTGCAAATGTGCTGCAAGGCCGTGGCGCCGATTGTCCCGAATTGGCATCCCTTGACGCTGATTTGCAGCGGGTTCTCGCGGCATGGGACAGCCTGCCGATGCATATCATGAAGACAATCTTGGCCCTGATTGGGTTCAGTGATTGACGGACAAGCCGCATTTGGAACTGGATGGCCCCAATTGATCGAGGCGATTTCACCGTGAAATCCTCGACCGGAACAGCAAGAGGAACGCGGGTCCGAACGCGAGTTGCCGTCGCGTGCGCCAATTCGCCACTGACGCGAATCTACCCATGCCCATCGCCAGAGCGGCCAGGCGATCTTGCCTGGCCAACAACTCACCGTGAAACATCGACGGGAATGCAGGTTCCTGTGGATGTCAGGGTGTGAAAGCGTAGTACGGCAAACCATTGTAGAGATGCGGTCGAAGGCGGAACCGTTCTGCTGCCGGCTTACCCTCCTTCAAGAGATAATACAGGTCGCAAAGCACGACGCTGTTGCTCGCAACATAGCTGTGGCCGTCCATAGCGGTGTCCAAGGCAGATACGTCGATCGAGTCCATCCCTTTGAAGACGCAAATCTGGCCCCCCTCGCAATCCCCGGCGCGGAGCGAGTGATTGAAGGAATGCGACAGCCGGAGCGCCTCGTCGTTCGAGCTGGCGTACAGGGTTACACGGGCGTACTGGGTCACTAAGGCCGGCGCAATCTGCGACTCAAAAACGTCCTCGTTGATGTCGGGAGCCGCCAAGACAATTTCGTGGAATAGATTGCGGGCGACGTCGGCGCCGATGTCCTTCGGCAGGTCCGTGAGTACGCTCGTTAACAGGCGGTTCCCCATGCTGTGCGCGATCAGGTGGATATGTTTGGCCCCTGTGTTCTTGGCGACCGATTTCAGGAACTCCTTGAAGTGCGGAATCGCCGTCGGCCAGGCGTCGGAATCCCAAGAGTAGAGGACGGTTCCCTGCGACGGCCAACTATAAAAGATGGGCGCTCCATGAAAATCGAGGTCATATGCGATCTGTGCAGTCCGCATGGCCGCATCGTCGAACGTGACGTTGAAGCCGTGAATGAAGACGAACGCCTCCTTTTCGGGCGATGAATCGACCTGCTGCTTGACTCGGCCCATTAGCGTGGCTACGTCTTCCATCTTCACGTCGGCCACGCACACGTCCTTGTTGGTCGGTTCCACGCCCGACCGCTCCAAGAAGGTGAAGTAGTACGGGCCGTGGTCCCGGAAACGTTGGGCGAGGTTTTGCGCTTCGATCCGCAATGGCGCCCGTCGTACGGTCTGGAGAATCTCCTGCTGGACACACAGCACGTGCCGCCGCCAACGCTCCTGCGGGCTGGTTTTCCGCCGATGCCAAAGGCGAAACAGCACCTTGATCTTGTCCAAGAGCTTGTTGCCGAAGCGGCAAGTCACGGCATCGGACAGGCGATAAAGCGGCAGATGGTCGCCCAGCTTGCTCACTGCCACGTAAGCCAAGAGGCCCGGTCCCGGCAGGCCCTTTTCGATCGGCTGCGGCGGCTTGGCCGCTGCCACGATCTGTGGATTGTAGCCGTCGTGCTCGCACCGCCCGCAGGCGTACTTGACGCGAACGTGCTTCAATACTTTGAACGAGGCCGGCATGTATTCGAGCTGCTCGCTGACTTCCTCGCCGATGCGATGCCGCAGTTCGCCGCAACAAGGACATGGCTTCTCGTCGTCTTTGAGGTCATGCAGAATCTCGATCCGCGGCAGGTGGTCCGGCAGCGGTCGGCGGCCATGCTTGTGCCGCTTGGCGACGCGCCGCGTGACCAACTCTTCGCCCGCCTCTTCGGCGACCGCCTGCTCGTCGATCGGCGTCTCTTCGACCTTAAGGCCGAACAAGAGCAACTGCGTTGGATCAAAGCGCTCGCTCCGCGGACCATAGTAACGCTTCAGGATCGCCTTGACCGCGGCCTCAATCTCGGCCTTCTTCTCGGCTTCCATCCGCTGCCGCAGCGCTTCCATCTGTCCGGCCGCTTCCTGGCGGATGCGCTCGATACGGGCATCGCGTTCGGCAAGTTGCGCATCACGCTCGACTAGTTGCGCATCATACTCGGCGACTTGCTCGATGAGCACTCGTTTCAGCACTGCCGGATCGTCGGGAAGTTGATCGACTTCGAGCATGTGGGATGGTATACCACATCGCATTCAATCGCGCCATAGCGCCGGGCGGAAAAATCTCGGAATTCCAACCGGCGTTTACACGGCGTCGTTATGCGGTTCGACGCGCGACAACTTCCAGGCCGCTCAGCAGCCGCAAGAGTTGGCTGCTGTCGATGGCAACGGCCGGTTCGTTCGCCTTGGGGAAGCGAAAGGTTCCGCGTTCCAGCCGCTTGTAGTAGATGACCAGCCCATCGCGATCCCACCAGATGATCTTCACGCGTTCGCTGGAGCGATTGCGAAAGACAAACATGCTGCCGCTCAAGGGATCGTCTCCCAGGAACTTCCGCACGGCCTCGGCCAGCCCGTCGAAACTCTTCCGCATATTGACCGGCGTGGTGGCGATCCAGACCTGCACGCCGTGTCCGTCATGTCGGGGGCCGATCATGCTTGGGCCTCCGTTGCTTCCAAGGCCAAAACAATCGCGGCCAAGCGGTCTGGCGAAATCGAATCGCTCAAGCGTAATGTCCGCCCGCCGCGAAGTTCGATGGCAATCTCAGTCGAGCTTGCCATGCCGCGGTCGGACAAAACGACTGGCACGAAGGCCGGTGCTGCCGTGACGCACCGCATTGCATCACACTCCTCGATCGTCCGCCGCCAGAAGTAGAAGGCCGTTTCTCGAAGCTTCTCCCGCCGGCAGAACGCCCGCACCGTCAGGCCGCTTTTTGCCTGTCTGGCCACCGCTGCCCGCCAAGACCGTTCCCGCGCCGAATCCCGCTGTGTGTTTGCCATCGCCTGTCTCCTGTACTTGTGACAGACGAATCTTGACAAATTACCGGCGAAGATTGAAGATGGTGTTCACAGGACGCACACAATTGATCGGAGCGATAAGGTTGATGTTCGTTCGGATCTGCTCGCATGTCCCTGCCACAATCGACGCCGTTGTCAGCATGGCATCTTTGTCGGCCGTTTGGACGGGCCCGTGCGCCGCGGGCAGTGACCGCGCGATCCGGCGGAAGAAGTCGCGGTAGAGCGGGGCGAGGCGGTCGGGATGCCAGGCTTGGGCGCGCTGCCGGGCGGCAAGGCTGCATTGCTCGTAATAGGCCGCGTCGTCCCATAGGCGGATGATCGTCTCGACCCACGGCGCCACTTCCTCCGCCGTCGGCACCTCGCGCGTTTGCGGCGTGTATCGCGCCGGAATGTCGAACAAGAAGCCGCCGCCTCCAACCGTATCCGGCAGCGCGCCGCGGTTGCTGGCCAGGACCGGGAATGTCGTTGAGCATCGCTTCGGCCGCTACCAAGCCCAAACGACTCCAGCCATAACGACGGCATCAAGAGCAGCTTGGTTCTGGAGAAAACCGCCGGATAAAACGCTTGCGGATCGGGCGTAAAGGGCATTGTGGTCATATTCCGGCCGTCGGGGACTGTCCCGATTTTTGTGTCAGCAAAAATGGGACTGTCCCCTTCTGTGCTAGTCAGATCCAGTTCTGCAGCTAGGTGCGGCCCAAGTCCCAGCGTCGGGTCGTGCAGCGCATCCGCGCGGCTGCGTCCTTGCGTGACCAACAGCGGAATGTCCGGCCGCCGCCTTGCCAACTCGCTGGCGATTCGCGCGAAGACGTACACTCCCTTGTTCTGTTCAGGATTGATGAACGTGACGTACCGCTGCTCTCCCTTTCCCTCGTTCCGTCCGCTCCCCACTTGCCACTTCCCACTCCCCACTACGTTTGCTTCCTTCCAATGCACGATGTACGGCAGTACGTGGCAGTCGAGTCCGAGCTTCTCGCAATAGTAGCGTTTTGAGAACTCGCTGCCCACGATGACGCGGTCGGCCGCGGCGAACGGCTCGCGGCCAGGGTAGGCGAAGTTGTGCAGCCAGAAGACGACCTTCGCGCCGTGCCGTTTGGCCAAATGCTGCACGGCGATGGAAACCGGGTCGCCGCCGTAGGTGATCACAAGATTCGGGCGGTTCTTGCGCAAGAAGATGTCGCATGCGGTAAGAAACGCCTTGGCTTCCTCTGCGCTAAGCCACGCGCCGCGCGTCGAGCCGTTCTCGAAGAGCGTGATAGGCACGTTATCCTCGACCAGGAAAATCAATCGGCCGCGATACTGTCCGATCTGTGAGTTACGGACCTGATACTTGACCCCTCGCCGGAAGAATTGTTCTTGGATCAGTCCTTCGCGCGCCTCGTCCAACCGTGTGCCGCAGAACGCCAGGCACTCAAAGCCCTGCGCGGCCAGCAATTTCAGCCCGTCGCGGGTGGCGGTCGCCGCGCCGTTGGTGAAATCGACAAGACAGTGCGGCGAGACGAAGGCGATCTTCGGTCTTCTATGGTGCATGGAAAAGTCCGAGGGCGTTATAATGGGCGAACCGTATCGTGCATTCTCATCGCGCTTGGAGGTTATCGTGTCTCAACCGACCGCCTATCAGTATGTCAAGCTCGGCTCGAACCTTGAGTTCCTTCGGGGCGTATCGACAGCCTCGATCATGCAAACGAAAAGTCTCGCTGAGTTTCCGAACTTGATGAACAACTTTTCGCCGCGGCGTTATGCGGTTGTCGAGGTCGTCAAGGCGGTGAGGTCCATACTAGTCCAACTGCAAGACCTGGGCCTTGCCAGCTCGCTCCGCGTGGCGGAACCTTTCCGTCCGATGCTCAAGTCGATGGAGGATTACCTCTCGCGACAGCCCAATCCACGCGCCGCCTACCTGACCGATGCCTTCGCCAACCGCATCGTCGCGCTTGCGGTGCAAATAGGTATGACTGTACGGAGCGAACTCGGCACGGCATCCTCTCTCCCTGCTCCCTCGGGAAGTGGGCCTGGATGATCGCAACTGGCTCCCCTCTCCCTTTGGGAGAGGGGCAGGGGGTGAGGGCGGTTCTTTGCATTAGATTTCAAATCTGAGATTTCACCTCCCCTCACCCCGGCCAGCGGCCAATCGGGCAATCTTCGTGCGGCAGCCACGCCTTCTTGTCGATGAAGCAGCGGCAGAGCCCGCACTGCGAATCGCGGCGGTGTTCGCACGTACGGCATTGCGCCATCCGGACGTCGTGCAACGTAGCATCCACCGTTTTGAAGCCGGAAACGGCAAACCTGGCCATTGAAGCGGCGAAAGCCGCCGCGGCCCCGGCCGCGCTACGCGGCGCGAGATCGGCGTCAACGACGTTTTCTGGCTTCGTTAGGCTAATTGAATGATGCATATCGCGTGCCGCCACACCTTGCAGGCGCGAACTCCTTATTGAACGGTGCCCGCAAGTGCAGCCTATAGCTCTTAACAGTAATTATTGATGTTCCATTTCCCGCCCTCCCCTTTTCCGCTCCGTTTTCCGCTCCGAAGCGCTAGGAAGTGGGATTTGGATTTGCTGGCATTCTTGGAGACCAGAAAAGGTAGCCCTCTCCGTCAATTGCCGGCGTAAAAACGTGCGCGGTGTTCGCCACGATTTCGTCGAAGAAGGAGTCTGAGGTGACTTCACATTCTGGAACCGCGGCGCAAAGCGAGCAGACGGCCGTTGCCCAATGATGAGAGGATTCGCGGACAGCAGAGTCGATGGCTTCGCCGCCGCTGTCTGTAGCAAGCAAAACGTGGTACATTTCGTTATTATAGAAAACGAGCCGGGAATCTTGCGGCGGCATTCTTGGAAGCGCATCCCGCATGTTAAACGCGTTTTCGCACA
Organism: uncultured Planctomycetia bacterium; assembly: GCA_963780045.1. Classification (GTDB taxonomy): domain Bacteria; phylum Planctomycetota; class Planctomycetia; order Pirellulales; family Thermoguttaceae; genus JANXQG01. The sequence continues at coordinate 3,345,010 of CAVZZZ010000001.1, forward strand.
GGATGACGGCAATTGGCGAGCTAAGTAGCCAACCGCGAATAAGTCGCTCCAATCCAGAAAACGGGTATCCCTCGCCTGTTGACGCGTCGGCTTCGTTGCTTTCTCCGATGCCGATGCCTCGATACCGCCCGCCAGATCTAAAATCTTGGAGGTCCAGGTCCCACAACTCGTTGGCTATGAGGACGACGGGCCCGAGAGCATGGGAAAACCGATCCAGGAGTTTCTTCGTCAGTGTGTGCTCGACTGCGCCGACTGACAAGTTTTCGAAGATTTGCTCCTTGGCCTTCAGATTGTTCTCCCCAAGTTGAAAATACTTCCACCTCATTGAATGCGACCCCTTGCGGGTAAGTCTTCCGGAACCTCTCCAAGGCCAACGCGCTCGTGGCCGCACACGCTGTGCACAACGCGCCGGCGAATGAAGTTAACGCGACTCAATCGCGACTAAGGGAATGCCAAATTCTCGGGTATCGTCCACCACAGTGGCGGGAAAAGCGACGGGAGAATTCGTACGCCACGGTAAATGAGATATCCGGCACCGACGGTGCCACCGACAACAGCCAAGGTCTTCAGCGTTCCCGGCGGAAACAGTGGCTGTGGCTTGTTTGGATTGTTCTTGTGACTGCCGCTCGGCCTCCACTCATTCGTACAGGGATCGTACTCCCAATGGTTTTTCCATTTGTCAACCCAGTCCCAGTGTGGCGCTTTCGGCGGAGGGTGGTCGAGGTGTGGTTTCAAGGAATCGCCCTCCGGGCCTACCCAGGCACCTTTCGGTCCTCCAGGTAGTTCCCCACGTGGTTCCCATTTCCAGCCCGGCCCCGGCGACTGGTCCGGCGCTGGGGATAGGCGGAGGTACCGGATTGTTGCTGGCTAGCGATGGCGAGTAGTGCCTGAAGGCGCTCGCACCGGTAGTCGCCCCCAACGCCTTGTAGTTAGTGAAGGCCCACGCCGGCGTCGCGGCCGTCGGCGGAGCGGGGTGTGAACCGCTCCCGCCCTTACTGTAGTAATCGTCGGGCAGCGGCGCCGGGTCAAGGCTTTTTTGAACCGACGGATCGTCGAGTCCCCCGCCCTCGCAGCATGGGCAACCATAAACTGGCACATAGGCGCCGCCGCTTGCATACGGCCCATACCCCGGAAACACCCATACCATTCCAACCGGAATGTCACTGGGACCGTTCAGCCACCATTGTCCTGCCGAGTCGCCACCAGCGGAGGTGCCACCGGTAGGGAAGGACATGCCGGTACCCGATGAGTTTCCTATAGGATAGTTCGCCATCCCATTGTTAAGCGCCGGCGGGAGGGGCCCAAGCCCACTTGGGTCAATGAAGTTCGTCGGGTCATTGCCCACGAACTCGCTCAGGTTGTCCTGTCCGCCCAAGAATCCGATCGGGTCGGGCTGAATCCACGTGCCCGTTCGCGGATCGTAGGGACGCGTGGCGGTGAAATAATAGCCGGTGGCCGCGTCGTAACGCAGCCCGTCGAAGCCGAACCGCGGCATCGTTCCTTCCGCGACGGTCGGCGCGCCGTAGGCCGTGTAGATGACGTGATCGACCGCCGCGGCCGTCATTGTTCCGCCGCTCACCTCGCCCGTGACAACGTCCCGCACGCTCCCTTGCAGGTCCGTCAAGTACCAGTCAACTGCCGTTCCCGCGCCCTGGGCACCGCCCGCGCCGCCGGAAAGCGTGGGGAACTCGCTGGCGAACACCTGGTCCACCGCCAGGCCGGTCAATTCACGCTCCGTCACGAGACCGTCGGAATTGAGCACGAGCACAAGGTTCCCGCCGTCGTAAACGTAGTTCTCGGCAACCCCTGTCTCGCTGTCGCCCGATACGGTGTACGTCGTCTCCTGCACCATCTGCGCGAAGGCGTCGTAAGACATCGTCGCCACGACGCTCGTGCCGTTATTCAGATTGCCCGCGCAGACCGCCGAGTGATAATCGCTGTATGCGGCGAAGTGGTACACGCCCGTCATCTCGTTGGCGTTGTTGTACGTGTAGATGGTGATGTCGGTTGCGTGGCAATCAAGCGCCGTGTCCTTCGCGCCGTCCTCGAAGGTGTAGCTGTTCTCGTACCGCGCGGTGCGATTTCCGGCGGCATCATACTGGTAGTAGTACGTGCCGTCGAACAACAGGCGGTCGGTCGAACTGGTCTCGCTGGTGCTTCCCGTGCTCGTGCGGTTGCCGTTCGGGTCGTAAGCCGCGCTGAAGTCGGCGGGGCGCTGGCGAAGTTCGACGAGTAGGCGGCGGCGGTCAACTGCCCGTCGGCATCGTAAGTGTTGCTCGTCTCGGCCCAACTGGTGTCGCTTGATCCAATCGTGCCGGAAGTGTCGCTGCGGGAGTATTCGTCGCCGACGATGCCCGGCGCGTTGTAGACGTAGTGATAGCCGGCGACCGTGTTGCCCGCGCCGTCGGTGTACCGAATGTCCGTGAGTTCGGAATCGTGGTCGTAGGTGTAGGCCGCGGCGGCGACGAGCGTGGAGGAGCCGAGATCGCCAAATTGGTACGTGTAATCGACCTCGCCAGTCTGGTTGCGGAACGCTCGATAACGCAGCTTCGACCGGCGAGACCGGCAGCGCGCACTCCGTTCCCGTGGCCTGCGCGAAGTCAGCGACACAGTTTGCAATTCAGTCATCTGGCGAATTCCGAACCATTGAACCTAACGCGCGATCCAAGCATTACCCCGGCCACCTTCCAATCGGGCAGTCCTCGTGCGGCAGCCAAGCCTTCTTGTCGATGAAGCAGCGGCAGAGCGTGCAGCGCGAATCGCGCCGATGTTCGCACGCTCGGCAATGGCGGATTCGGATTGTGTGCAGCGCGGGGTCCACCGTTTTGAAGCCGGACGCAACGAACTTGGCCATCGAGGCGGCGAATGCCGCCGCGGCATGGGTAGGGCTATGCGGCGCAAAATCGGCGTCAACGACGGCTTCCGTATATATAGGGCTGGTTGAGCGAGGCATATGGCGTGCCACAGATTTTGCAGGCGTGAACCCCTGATCCAACTGCGCCGACGAGTGCAGCGTGAAGCTCCTAACAGTAGTGTGTAGCTCCTAACAATCGTCCGTTATTTCCGATCACTTGAAGACCTCGGCTCTCATATAGTATCTTTTCACACAAGAAACTCTCATGGCTTTCGGGACGAATTAGGAACAGGAACAACAATCCGAATCCCCATTCCACCGAACATATCGTCAGTAAGCAACCGTGTCGCCGCACGGCAGTTCGCAGCTCCGTATTGCCAGCCACCCCCGCGCATCATTCCGCCGAACCTGCGGACTTCGCCCCGAGGGTTTGTCGCGTTAATAACCTTGTATTCAGGTAGCGCATCGAGGCACGGCTCCCATACGTCGCCAAGCATATCATACAGGCCGCATGCATTCGGCAGTTTCTCTCCAAGTTTATGCGTCCGGCGGTTTGAGTTTCCCTCGTACCATGCTACTTTAGCGAGATCCGCTTCGCGGTCGCCGGAATAATAAACCGTATTCGTTCCGGCCCGGCACGCATATTCCCATTGTGCCTCGGTCGGTAGGGTCACCGGCATCCCGATGCGTTTCGAGAGTGCCGAACAGAATTCGAGGGCTTCGGTGTACTTAATGTTTTCAACTGGCAATTCATCACCTCGAAACTTGCTCGGATTCTTTCCGCAGACTTCCTTGTACTGAAGCTGCGACACCTTAAACTTCCCGATGCAAAATGGTTCGGTGATGTGAACACGTCGTACCGGTAGCTCGTCACGTCTGGCCTCTTTGTCGGTAACCGGTGAACCTAGATCGAATTCCCCTGGGTGTATTCTTACAAGGACGAAATCCGCGTCACCTAACCGGAACTTAATCTCATTCGAATGCGACGATAGGCCCTTTTGCACCGCCTTCTGAGCGCTGTTATCCAAAATGGTTGCCGGCATACTGTAGTCCCTTTCCGGGTTTTTCGTTGCGCAGTTGAGGGCCACGACGCATAATGCGCTCGCTCCCAGGATGACGAATTGTTCCTTTAGCCTATGCACTTCTTATGCTCTACTGACCGAAGTAAATCGTGAAACGCCACATACTCGAATTCATCTGCTTTTCCCACCACGACGGAGGAGCGTGTTTAGAGTCGTATGCCGTCTTATAGTGACTATCCCACCAGTTCCCATTGTTTCCCTTATGGGAATCGTTGAGGAAATAATTATCGAAATAGTCATCAAAATTCTTTGCGTTGCGTGCCCATTCTTTCGCACAAGGGCCATTCCATTTGTCTTTGGTGGCATCGTACGCGCTGATTACGGTCTTTACACCCTGGTATTCAATTTCTTCAAGCCTTCGAATGTATTCCTGACGACTGACATTGCCCGCAAAAGCCTCTTTAGACACTTTAACAACGTCGGCCTTGTGTGCAAGGTTTGACAACTCCTGAATAAGGGTTTGCGTAGCTTGGCTCAGAGTCTTGCCTGGGTTTATCTGAATCGTTCCGTTGTTAGGATCAGTCCTTCCACTCGGTACATTCGGGTCTAGCGTGATCGTGGGATTATTTCCCCCATTCGCTTGCGTTGCCTCATTGTACAGGTTACGGCCACCACTCCACTGGAAAAGACTGTCCAGCAATTGTTGGGAAGTCCAAGTCTGCGAGGCGCCCGGATTGGCCGCCGGACCCTCGCCGCCGAAGGGGTCTAGTGGTTTGTCCAAATCGAGTTTACTAGTTATAGACCTTTGACGGAACGCAGGGATCGTCGTGTTCATCTTGGCGAACGAACTCGGGATACAGACTTCGCAGGTTAACGCGGGCGTCGTCCGTTGTGAATTGCCAGTTGACCCGTGTGGCACGAAGGTTTCGGTCGGTTTCCCAAGCGGCAACCTCATGGGCCAAGCGTTGGGCGTCGTCGATTCGGCGTGCCAAGCATTGCCGTCCGAGCACGCTCAATTCACACTCGGCGATATTCAGCCAGCTTCCGTGTTTGGGTGTGTTATGAATGTCCAGGCGTTCCGTCAATCGCCGCGCTTCGCTCGGCGCAAAGGCTTCGTAGAACGACGCCGGCGAATGGGTGTTCAAGTTGTCCATGACGAGGATGACCCGCTCCGCGGTCGGATATTTCTCGTCCAAGAGGTCGCGCAGGGCGTAGGCCCAGTCCACCCGAGTTCGTCTCGCTGTGACGCGGACGTGCCGGTGGCCACGAAGTGGTTCGACAAACATGAAGATGTTGCACGTGCCCAGGCGTTCGTATTCCGAGTCGTATCGCAACGGTTGACCGGGGCGCATCGGCAGCGGCTGGCGAACTTCACCCACGAGTTGTTTACTGGCTTCATCCATGCAGATCACGGGAAATTGAGGGCTGTACGGGCGGTGGTAGACTTCGAGGACATCTTCCGTCCGCCAGACGAATTCTCCGTCATGCTTCTTCGGAAGACACCATTGCTGTTTCAGCCAAGGCTTAACCGCGTTTTTTTAAGCGTGCCACGCACCGTTTCCGGGCTGATGGAAGGCACGATTTCTAACTCGACCAGCTTGCTGGCCAGCATTCGCAATGTCCAGCGCGCCCTTCCTTTCGGAGCAGGACCGCAACAAGCGGCCACCAGTTTCGCCTCGGCCGCGCCATCGAGCTTGCGTGAACGAGACGGGCATGCCTGTTTCTTGCGGCGGAGCGCGGCCTCCAGTCCATCCTCCACCCATCGTCGGCGAACATTGAAAACTGTCTTGGGGGTGACGCTCAGGGCTTCCGCGATCTGGGCATCGGTCTGCGCAGCGCCATCTTTGCCCTGGTCCGCCTTGAGCAGAATCCGAGCGCGTGCAAGGGTCAGCGCCGATGCTTTTCCCCTGCGCACCAAACCGTCAAGTTCCAACCGCTCCCTATCCATCAAACGAACAACGAACACCTTTTTCATGGCTACATCCTTGTATTGCCGAGAGAACCAACGGTCCAACAGTTCGGCAAAATATCAGGATGTAGTGAATTAGTAAAGTCAAATTGGACAAACCACTAGGCTGTCTTCTACATTCGGATCGTCGAGTCCCCCTCCCTCGCAGCAGTCGCACCCATAATACGGCACCCAGGCGCCGCCGCTTCCATACGGCGGCTCAGTCGGATACACATACGTCATTCCGGCCGGAATGGCACTGGGACCGTTCAGCCACCATGGTCCGGCCGAGTCGCCGCTACCGGGGGTGCCAGCGATAGGAAAGGACATGCCGACGCCCGAGACGTTTCCGGGAGGATAGTCCGCCGTCGGATCGTTAAAGGTCGGCGAAATCGGCCCAAGCCCGCTCGGATCGACGAAGTTCGTCGGATCGTTGCCCACGAACTCGCTCAGGTTGTCCTGCCCGCCCAAGAATCCGATCGGGTCGGGCTGAATCCACGTCCCCGTTTTCGGATCGTAGGGACGCGTGGCGGTGAAATAATACCCGGTGGCCGCGTCGTAACGCAGCCCATCGAAGCCGAACCGCGGCATCGTTCCTTCGTCGACGGTCGGCGCGCCGTAGGCCGTGTAGATGACGTGATCGACCGCCGCGGCCGTCATCGCGCCGCCGCTGACCTCGCCCGTCACCACGTCCCGCACGCTACCCTGCAGGTCCGTCAAATACCAGTCAACTGCCGTTCCCGCGCCCTGCGCGCCGCCCGCGCCGCCGGAAAGCGTGGGGAATTCGCTGGCAAACACCTGGTCCACCGCCAGGCCGGTCAATTCACGCTCCGTCACGAGACCGTCGGAATTCAGCACCAGCACAAGATTCCCGCCGTCGTAAACGTAGTTCTCGGCAACCCCTGTCTCGCTGTCGCCCGATACGATGTACGTCGTCTCCTGCACCATCTGCCCGAAGGCGTCGTAAGACATCGTCGCCACGACGCTCGTGCCGTTGTCGAGATTGCCCGCGCAGACCGCGGAGTGATAATCGCTGTACGCGGCGAAGTGGTACACGCCCGTCATCTCGTTGTCGTTGTTGTACGAGTAGATCGTGATGTCAGCTGGCGTGGCAGTCAAGCCTTGGTCAACCGAGTTCTCGTACCGCGCCGTGCGATTTCCGGCGGCATCGTACTGATAGTAGTACGTGCCGTCGAACAACAGGCGGTCGGTCGAACTGCTCTCGCTGGTGCTTCCCGTGCTCGTGCGGTTGCCGTTCGGGTCGTAAGCCGCGCTGAAGTCGGCGGTGCGCGCTGGCGAAGTTGGTCGAGTAGGCGGCGGCCGTCAACTGTCCGTCGGCATCGTAACTGTTGCTCGTCTCGGCCCAACTGGTGTCGCTTGATCCAATCGTGCCGGAAGTGTCGCTGCGGGAGTATTCGTCGCCGACGATGCCCGGCGCGTTGTAGACGTAGTGATAGCCGGCGACCGTGTTGCCCGCGCCGTCCGTGTACCGAATGTCGGTGAGTTCCGAATCGTGGTCGTAGGTGTAGGCCGCGGCGGCGACCAGCGTGGAGGCGCCGAGATCGCCAAATTGGTACGTGTAATCGACCTCGCCGGTCTGGTTGCCGGACGCGCGATAACGCAGCTTCGACAAGCACGGCCGCCGGCGCGCACTCCGTTCTCGTGACCTGCGCGAAGTCAGCGACACAGTTTGCATGTCAGCCATCTACCGAGTTCCCAACCATTGGATCTAATGCGCGACCCGAGCCTTTACCCCGGCCAACGTCCTATCGGGCAGTCCTCGTGCGGCAGCCAAGCCTTCTTGTCGATGAAGCACCGGCAGAGCGCGCACCGCGAATCACGGCGGTGTTCGCAGGTTCGGCATTGGCCGACGCGAATCCCGTGCGACGCTGCGTCCACTATTTTGAAACCTGATGCGGCGAACTTGGCTATTGAGGCGGCGAAAGACGACAACGCGCCGGCTCGGCTGCACGGCGCATGCGGCGCGGCTGGCGGCGTTGTCGGTTGGCGTTAATCCCTTCGCATTGTGCATTATTCGCCCTTCGCCGGAGTTGCCCGTTGCAAGCTTCTCATGCCCTCAACCGGTGAATCCACTGAACAGCTTTTGCAACGGCGTGCCAAATGCTCGGTTGCACTACGCCAACTCGCTCCTGGCTCGGCTAAAGTTCCGGCACCAGTACGACTTCTCGATTACTCTACCGTCCCTAAAGCCGACAACGATCTCCAGGCTGCCGCGCCGCCACTCGAAGAACCTATCCCCATGCACAACAGGCGCCGCAGGCATTCCTCTTGGTTTTTCAACGCGAACGAACCGTTGAGGTATCTCGGATCCGCATCCAAGAAGCAATTCGACGTCCGATAGCGTCATTCCAACCCTAATCCGAAGGTAGCCCAAGTAAAAGCGCGGCGCCTCGTTCAAGTAGACGAACATGCAAATCGCCGTCACGAACAGTGCGAGCGTAACAGAGCCGCAAACCCACCACAAGCGAGCTTTCGTCATAGAATTCATTCCTCGAACTGGTCTCTTGAATTGCCGGCAGTGCTTCAGTTTCTAGGCTGGCCGTAGCTGTCGTAGTTTCGGCCTCCGTATGCATTGTTGTTCCAGCCAAACGTGCTTCGAGGCCCCACGTCCAACGGCGTGAATACATCCGGAGGGTCGCCGTCCGGGGTGATAGATGGATAAACAAGATACTCAGGAACCGTGAAGTTGGAAAGGGTTAGCAACTGATGAGCGTAGGTATTCGAGTTCGGACCCGTCGGCCAGTACGGTACCTGGGTCAGCTTTTTGAAATTCTGGTTGAGCGCGTCGATGGCCTCATCGGGCGTCGAACAAGGGCTTTCGATCGCAAACTTATTACCCGGGGGCTCGTAGGACCAATCTTTAATGCCGGGCGGGGTCGTGGAACCGCCGCCATCATACGTCCTGTAGCTTCCGTCTGTTCTTTGAACAACAATTGTCACATGGTAGCCTGGGAGCGGCACTAGACCCGTGACATGCGCAGTGCTCAGATAGGCCCACGTGAAATTGGACTTGCTCGGGTCCGGCGTCCTTCCGGGGTTCGGGGGCGGCGCAGGGGGCGGGGCTGGCGCCGGTTGAGGCGAAGCCTGCGAAAAGCTCCACGCCGCATCGGTAAAGGATCGATTCCCGTGGCTCGCGTCGACCATCTCGATCGGTGAAACCGAAGCGCCGGTCCCACTGTCGCCGCCGCCAAGTCCGCCGCCACCGAAATCGTACCCGCTGGGATATCCCGGACCCAACGGGCCGAACGCGCTCGGGGGATCGAGACTTGCCGCAACCGAAGGATCGTCGAGTCCCCCTCCCTCGCAGCAGTCGCAGCCATAATACGGCACATAGGCGCCGCCGCTCGAATACAGCCCGAATCCCGGATACACCCACACCATTCCAATCGGTATGTCATTGGGGCCGTTCGCCCACCATTGAGCACCGGGGGGAGGTCCCCTGAAGCGCGGTCGCCCCAAGGCGAAATCGGCCCAAGCCCGCTCGGATCGACGAAGTTCGTCGGATCATTGCGCACAAACTCGCTCAAATTGTCCTGCCCGCCCAAGAATCCGATCGGGTCGGGCTGTATCCACGTCCCCGTTTGCGGGTCGTAGGGCCGCGTGGCGGTGAAATAGAAGCCCGTTGCCGCGTCGTAACGCAACCCATCGAAGCCGAACCGCGGCATCGTTCCTTCCGCGACGGTCGGCGCGCCGTAGGCCGTGTAGATGACGTGGTCGACCGCCGCGGCCGTCATCGTGCCGCCGCTGACTTCGCCCTGCACCACGTCGCGCACGCTGCCCTGTCCGTCGGTCAAGTACCAGTCCACCGATCCCGCGCCCTGCCGCGCCTCCCGTTCCGCCGGAAAGCGTGGGGAACTCGCTCGCGAACACCTGGTCCGCCGCCAAGCCGGTCAACTCCCTCTCCGTCACCTTGCCATCCGAATTCAGCACCAGCACCAGGTTCTCGCTGTCATAAACGTAGTACTCCGTGCTGCTAGTCTGGGATTCGCCAACGGTTGTGTAGGTTGTTTGCTCAACCATCCGTCCGGAGGCGTCGTCGGCCATCGTGGCCACAAGGCTCGTGCCGTTGTTCAGATTGCCAGCGCGGACGGCCGCGTGATATTCGGAATACGTGCTGAATTCGTACACCCCGGTCATCTCGTCGTCGTTGTTGTATGTGTAGATGGTGATGTCCGCAGCGTTGGAATCCAGGCCCTGATCGACTACACCATCGACGACGATCCCGTTCACATACCGCGCGGTCCTGTTTCCGGCGGCGTCGTATTGGTAGTAGTACGTGCCGTCAAAGAGAACTCGATTGGTCGCGCTGGCGGTCGATTCGGAAGTGCGGTTGCCGTTGGGATCGTCGGCATAGCTTTCTTTGTCCGCAACGCTGCCCACCTCCGGCGCGTCGGCGAAGTTGCTGTAGCTGACCGCGTAGGCTGTGGTCGTCCCGCCGCTCACAGTGTTGGCAAGTTGGCCGTCCGGATCGTACTTGTACTGCGCGGTGGCCCAAGTGGAATAAGTGGACGTTCGATCGCCGGTGTTCCACGTGTCGGCGTAAGAATAGGCGGTCGTCACCAGCCCGGCATTGTTGTAGTCGTAATGATAGCCGGCAACCAGGTTTCCCGCGCCGTCGGTGTACGTCAGGTCCGTGAGGTCGGAATCGTGGTCAAAGGACAACGAGGCGGCGGCGACGAGCGTGGTGGAACTAAGCTCGCTGGTGCTGTTGTAGAATCCCTGGCTCGTGTTTCGGCCGTCGGCGTCGTAGGCGAACGTGACCGCCTTCGCCGTGACGTCGCTGGAGGTCCCGCCGTCGCCTTCGGGGGCTGCTTGCGAGGTCTGCGCAATGCTCGATAGCTCGCCCAGGACGTTGTAGGCATAATTGTTGACAAAGTCGTTCGTGCCGCCGGAGAAGCCGGTAAGCTCGCCCGTGCCGCCGCTGGAAGGATCATCGAACGTTGGCGCACCGCCGATATTGGCCGCGAGGCTCGTCATGTCCCCATTATAGTCGTAAGTCGCCCCCAGGTTGACCGTCGTGCCGTCCGCGCCGGGCAAGGCAACCGACGCACCGGCGACATCGCCAACAATGTCATAATTGTACGTGTACGTCGCCGCCGAGTTGGTGGCGTTCGTCATGTAGCCGGCGCTGTTGTAACTAAAGTCCACGCTGCCGGCGCCGTCGCCAGACTGATCGGACCGGGTTTCGCCCGTCTGCTCATCGAGTTGGTCGGACGTGTACTGGATGGAGCGGTAATCGGAATCTACCATGGTCGTCACGTTTCCGGCGGGACGGTACTAACCTTGTTCTTCGCGATCTGCGTATCGGCCTTGCCGCCGGGATATTCGCCGACGACCATTATGGAGCTTTGGAACGCTTGCTGCTGGTCGCTGTCCAATGTGCATGCAGTCGTGTTGCGGCCCGGATCGGTTGGGCAGGCATAACAAACATGCGTATGCTGACTAGCGCTGCCGGCAAGTGCCGGATTGGGAAGTGCGGCGCTAGCATTGCCTGAATGTCGTTCGGCAGGACTCGTGGCGAGCTGCGCTCGGCGGGCCTTCTTTTGAAATACCGCGAGGGTTTGCCCGTGCGCAACGGAATTAATCATCTGCCAATCGCCTTCGACGGGCGCATCAGTGCGGCCGCGCAAAGTAGTCGTGAATGAACAGCACGCCTCCGTCGGCGATCAGGTCGTATGCAACCTGGGCGAATGCAACGCGCTCACGTCCGTCGATAAGAATACGGTCGAACCTCAGGCCCAGCGTCCGCGGAAAGCTGATGTAATCGCGGTACCGCGCCGGTCCGGGCGGCTCCGCTTGCCTGACCGGAACATGGTACAGCTTCACGCCCGCCACGGTGCGTTTTTGCATTTCCGCAGCCACCTGCCGGAACCAGACAAGCTCGTGCTCGACGCTGTAGTACGCTTTGACGAACTCGGAATAGAAAAGCGTGCTCCCTCCCGCGCCCCATTCCAGCATGATGTCCGAGGGGCGGAGGTAGCTCCTGATCATCGCGATCTCGTCATTTCCCATCAAGACATTCATGGGAGTCCCCGTTGCGCCGGGTCTCGGCCTCCGTAGCCTGTGTTATTCCGTGCCTTGACGACGGGATACAAGCCTGAAGCGCAAGCGAAGGAAGTAGCGTGAGATCTCTTCGCTTGCGCTTCAGGCTTGTGTGCGGCGGATCGCATTTGCGCGGTCATCCCACATTGTGGAAGGAAACTCTTCACGGTTTCTTTGCCATGCCGGGCGATTCGAATTTGAACGATTCGTAGCGCGGCCATTGCAAGCCGGCGTCTTCCCAGCCATAGGCGTGCTCGCCGAGGTGCCAGAGGCGGATGGAAGCGTCGGCCATGATCTTGTAGCCGCACCGCCGGGCACGCTCGCAAAAGGCGAAGTCGCCCGCCAGGTACCAATGCCCGCCCTCGTATTCACGGGTCATCGCCTGGAAATAGGGGACCAGCGGCCGCGCGAAGGCCGTGTTGCAGACCGGCAAGGCCAGTTGCCGCTGGATCGTCTCGTAGACCTCGCGGCGGACGTGCAAAAAGCCCGTAGCGGCGTACATAATCTCAATCAGGCCGGCCCCTTTGCCGACGTTCAGACTGGCCGCCTCCGGCAGCGGCTTGACGGCCAGGGCCTGCGCGTTCCGCCGCGCGTAGATGCCGCAGGAGATGGGCAGATTGTGCGCCCGGAGCTGGTCGATGGCGTCGGGATGAAACTCCATGTCGGCGTCGATCCAAAAGGTTTCCTGGAAGCCGGCGGCCAGCACGTCGGTGGCGATCTGGTTGCGGGCCAGGTCGATGTTCGCGTATCCGCGGACGCGATTGACCGGATAGCCGCGGCGCTCCAGTTCGTCCAGCGCCCGTTCGCACTGCGGCGCGATGTAGTTGGCGAAGGGAACAAGGATTACGCAATCGCGCGCGTCAAGACGGGACGCGACCCGCGCTTCGTGGGCGCCAGCTATTATTCTATTGCTTTCCATATAACCGTGAAATCTAACTCCTAAGGCGCGACCCCGACACCCACCATGTGCCGAACTTTTTGCACCGAATCTGGAATCGGGACTCCCCTCTCATTGACAATCAGATGCAAACTTCTTCCGGCCAAGGTGACAGGAACGTTCCGCTTTACTAGGAAAATCATTCGCACCGCATGGGACGATCTTCCCATTGCGGACGTGGCATTCGACGCGACGCCGAACGAGCTGTTCGTAGATGAGTCCCGCGCGCGCTGCATCCAGCCGCGTGTCGCAGAACGCCATGAATTCGAACCGATTCGCCGCCCGTCTCGAGCGGCGGTCGCCGCGCCGTTGCCGGAATCGACGAGGCAGGAACGCGAGAAGACGGCGATATTTCGTGTGGCTTGCGGCATTGCGGTTCTCAACAAAACTTAGTAATTAAGGCTTGACTCTGCGGCCTGTTGCGGCTGAACTAGGAATGAAAAACCTTGAGGAATCCCGCGCGTCAGGAGTCCCTCATAATTGCGCAACGCGCGGTCACCTCATTAGAAGCGCAGCCAGGCCAAACGCGACGACGAGAGCCCAAGACACGAGCCCGAAATAACAAGTTGGGCGCGAGAGGGAAGTCCGGTGATCGGCACGAATGTCTTGAAGGCTAGTGACGAACACAAATGGTGGAAGAAACAACGTAATAAAGCATAGGTACACAGCTACATACAATGTGAGAATTCGGTTCGGCAGCAAGGGCACGCCGGGAAAATCCAGCGATAAGTTCGGAAGCAGCCTCGGGTTCCCTCCTACGATGAGCGCTCCCCCGACAAGGAGGAGGAAGATACGCGCGGCAAACCGTCGGTTAGTCGATTGGCTTTTCGTCGAGGCAACCAGTAGAGCCAGCGCCGGCGGAATCAAGAACAATAATGTCACACGAACGTCTCCGTTGCGTAGGAGCAGCAAATGCGCCGTAGCGTAGCCTATTCCGGCCACAAACCAGATGTAGTGCGCAGGATTCCGCCAAACTCCACACACTGTGGGACTCGTTGCGGAGCGTCATACCTTCATGCCTTCCAGCGCTGACTCGATGTGCGCGGGCAAACAATCGTCAACAACAAGCCCGTCTACGATTTAGCCCTTGAGTTTCTCATCCACGACATTTAGTATTATTCGCACGCTCAGTCAGGGAAGGGACCGGGGAATAAAGGGGAAACTGGCCCGTCGATCGCCGGGGGCTCGAAACCCGGAGGCACGGCTGGAGAGTCCGGGACGTCAAACGGCCCTTGGAACTCAGTGCCGCCAGCCTCACTACTGGCACCCCAGTCACCAAGGTCGATAATGTCGTTGAGCGGCATAGTGTTGGCGAACTCTGCGCCCGATACTCCAAGTATAAAGGAAGCGTAAGCAGCCGCGACCCCGACATGAGAAAACCAATTAGACCAAAAATACCAGCTGTTCCCCTGCTCAATCGTGTTTATCTGGTTCACGTAGTTGTTGAGGGGGGATAGGTGGAATGAAAAGTCGTTCAGCACTATCCAGCCGCCGTCCCACGCACTGGGTATAACGGTTGGTCCGGTTCTGGCCGGCCCACGAGGAGGGGCAGGCGTGAACATGAGCCGGGGAACCCAGTATAGACCATCCTCGCCCAGCGCGCTGTACCACGCGATAGACAACTGGCCGACTCCCTGCGGAGGATTGAACTGCGGATCGAACGGCGGGTAGGGATGATTTGGTCCCACCGGCGCCCCGTAGTTCCGCTGCAATTGCTGTAGATATAGCGTGTAGGCGTGCCATTGCTGCTTGTAATCTCCGTCGGCCGCGTTGAAGCCCGCTTGGTAGTTCTGCAAAGCTTGATTGTCGGCCTGGGTGTCCATCCCGCTGGGATCCGCAAAGTTCGTCGGGCTGTTGCCGACGAAGCGCTCGGTGTTTGTGCCGGCCGGCAAGCCCGCCGGGTCCTGGCTGGCGAAGACGGCATTCACCGCGTCGTACCACCGCGCCCCCATGTCGTTCATCTTCGTCGCCGGGTCGAGCCACGTGCCGTTGTAGGTGAACGCCGTCTGGTCGGCCGAGTCGGTTGCCGTTTGCGTCGCCTGGCCGAAGTCGGTGTAGAAGACGTGATCGACCGCCGAAGTCGTGTCCGTGCCGGAATCGAACTGCGCTACGTCGCGGACGGTCCCCTGCGCGTCGTTCAGGTCCCAATTGATGACGCCCGTCGCGCCGCTTTCCGCCGCAAACGCCTGGTCGGTCGCCGCGCCGTCCAGTTCCCGCTGGATGACGTTGCCGTCGCCGTCCAGGATCAGCGCCACGTTGCCGCCGTCGTAGATGAGGTTTTCCGTGGTCGAGGTAGATTCGCCGCCGGCGATGGTCTGCGTCCACGTGACCATGCGGCCGAAGGCGTCGTTGCCGTATTCGATCTGCCAGTCGGGCGAATGGGTGGAATGATAGGCCGTCCAGTCCGCGTAGTGCGTGGCGGAGGTCAACTCGTTGCGGTTGTCCCACGTGTAGATCGTGATGTCCGTGGCCGACGAGTCCAGCGCGCCGCTGCTGCTTGAGAACTTCGCCGTGCGGTTTCCCGCGGCGTCGAAGGTGTAGTAGTAGGCGCCGTCGAAGAGCAGGCGGTCCGCCGCGCTGGCTTCGTCCGTCTCGGTCGTTTCGTCGCTCGTGCTGACGTCCGTGGTGCTCGTGCGATTGCCGTTGGGATCGTAGGCCGGCGCGTCGCTCGACGTGCTTTCGTAAGTCGAGGTGCCCACCTCACCGCTGGTCTGGCCGACGCTGTAGGTCGTGCCCGTAAGCTGCCCGTCGGGATCGTAGCCGTAGGCGTCGTTTTCGTTCCAGGCGATGGTGTTGGACGAGTAGGTCATGCTCGTTTCGTAGCCGGCCGTATTGAATACATAGGCGTAGTTCGCCAGCGTCGCGCCTCCGTGCCCATGCTAATTGGACTTATCGTCTTTTGCTTCTTGAATGAAATAATCGACGAGACGCCAGTCAAGTCTATCGAAGAGTCCACGTTCTCGCTCCTTGGAGTGACGTTCCATTTCATCGAGTGATCGGTCAATGCCATCGAGCGACCGATTCGCATTCATCTTAAAATGAAGCCAGAATATAGCTTCGTAAGCAGTTTCGCGGACCTTTATGGGTTGCAGCTCATCACGCACGATAGTTGCAAGTATGCGCGATTCGCATATCGGGCGAAGTTCGAACTATAACGCCCAAACAATATGCAGAATTATCACGAACGGTTTCATCCGAGTCCGTTAAGGCCAGACGTTCACATGTGCTTATCAGCCGGCCGTCGTGTTCCCAGCAATGCGTAAGAACGCAAATAGCAACGCCGCGCAATGCAGCATCCGCCTCGATAACAGCCTCTTCCGCATTTGCGCGGCTAGCAAGTAATCTTTGCATCCGAGCGTTCCCGATTTTTTTCGTCCAACCAATGATCAGCTTTTCATGAAGTACCTTCCCGGCGCAGGTCCGACTCAAGTTTGAGTTCCGCTACCGTGCGCCGGAACTGTTCGTCCAGGCCCTCACGATCACTGGGAGTTAATGTCATCGTATTTTAAATCACGAACCGCTAGAGAGTTGCTGCAAAAGAGTATCAATTAAGGCTTCGAGTCCTGCCTTCTCCTCATTAAGCTCTCTCACCGCCGCCGTATCGGCAGGGTCCACATTCGCGATGCGTACCATAAGACTCTTCCACGTGTTGCTAAGCCTCGTAAGCTGCTTTATTAATTGCGCTTTGCCGTTCGTGTTATGCACGAGGACGCCGCTCAGCCCGACGGCGTAACACTGCAGGTCAGCGACATGGAAATTATACACCTTGTCGCGGAAGCTCCGATGCTGAATCGCCTCGACCGGCAGAATCCGGCCGTCGCGAAGCAGCAATTGGTCTCCGACGCGGACATCGCCCGCGTCAACCCAGCGGCCGGAGGTTTTGGCCAACTTGGGAACCCGCGACACATCCCGTACTCTGCCTGAATTGACTGCAAATACTGCGAAGAATAAATTGCCGGATTGCCGTAGTCCATCCCGCTGGGGTCCGTGAAATTCGTCGGGCTGTTGCCGACGAACCCCTCGGTGTTCGTACCAGCCAGCAAGCCGGCCGGATCCTGGCTGGCGAAGACCGCATTCGCCACACCGCTGATTTTCCGTCGGTAATTGTCCGCTGTCCACACGGTTCGTCGTCGTTGTCGATTTGGGAGCTCATTGGTTTCCATTCGGCTGATGAAAACTTGACACGAATTCCCAATTGATATCGTCCGGGATGCGCGGAAAAGGTGAGATCGGGCGCGATATTGCTGGGATGCCGCGGAGCTCGAAAAGCGCAAGATAGGCAAAGAGTCGAACCTCGGAGTCATCTCCGGAATCGGCAACGAGTCTTGCAAGGTACGCACCCATTCGCGCATCATTGCTCGACAGGTGAAACCACCCTATCACGTGAACCGCCTCAACTCGTAACTCCGCGGTGCCGACTTGTCGCCCGCGATGGACTCCGATGCGGCAAGTGCCGCCGACCTGTCTTTCCAATGGTGCGCCAGCACCGATAGTGCGACCCGGCGCAATTGAGGGTCCGCGTGCCAAACGAGCGCCTCAGCGCGCCCGCGTTCCCGGAGCAGCATCGAAAGGTTGTCGCCTGCTTCGGCTTGCCACCATTCGTGGCGATTTCGTTCGATACCCGCCAGTAGAGAGTTGCACAACTCTGTAGTACTCGCAACAATAGCGCTAGTTCTTTCAGCCGGGGCCGGAATCACGCGTCGTAAGATGTATTCCAGCTCACCTGAGGGGTCATGGATGCAGGACCGCAATCTTCCGACGCATAGCATCGCAAGTCCTCGGAGAACGTCATCGGAGTCGTCAAACGCGATAGAGAGGCAGTGCGGTGCAAAGACTGCGTCGCTAACCCAGTAATCATAGACTAGCAAGAGGGCAGAAATTCGAAGCGATCGGTCGCCGCCACGAAGCCGCTGGATCGTTTCTTCCTGATTGAGCTTCATCCGCGAAACACTGGCCCCGGCAAGTCTGTCCAAGAGGCTCTGATTGGAATTCCCATAACCGGAGTAGAAATCCAACCAGGACCGGACATCAAGGCTTGCCTGCCGCGTCAAGTCTTCCGCCGACTTAGTAGGAACGAACGTGGGCCTCATTATATTTCTTCATCGACTTCAGTTGCATAATTTCGCCAGCTGCGCAAGAATGCTAACGAGCATTTTGGCGTAAGTCTCTTGCGCTGGGGGCTAGCTGCAAATGGCTGTAGTAAGGCTTCGAGTGCTCTCGCCTGCGCTTGAAGCTCAGCGGCAGCAGCTCCACCCGCCTGAGAGCTAAATGAGGAATAGAGTCCTGGGATAGGTTGGACCGAGCGCTGTGCCATCGCTGCCGGCGCCTTCCAGGCCACTATTGTTGTGAACGAGGACACTTGTAGCCCCGACCGCGTAGCACTCGAAGTAATCCACGTGGAAATTATACACCTCCTCGTGGAAGCGGCGGCGCTTGACCGTTTGGACCGGCAGGACTCGTCCGTCGCGGAGCAGCAGTTCGTCACCGACGGAGACGTCGTTGGCATCGACCCAGCGGCCTGACAGCACGGTGGCTACGGGGGGCTTAGGTAGGTGCATCCGGACGGGACGATCAGCAAGGTTGTCACCGCAAACCACCCAGAAGGGGTGCAATGGCGTGACTTCGATTGCTTCGTCCGCGACCGCGATCAAAACCGACTCGCCATCGTGATGGTTGACATAGGTTTCCAGAACCCGCGCGGGGCACCAACGGTCGTTGGCGAGATCGTATGCCCAAACGTTGTCGCCTGCCTTGATCGTTTCAATGGGGAACAGCCCGCGGGGGGTCGCGACTGGCGTGCCCGCTGGAAAGCAATTGCCGGCAGATCCAGCCCCTTCCGCCGTCTCCGTGGCCGTTTCGGTGCCGGTTGCGACCGTCTCAGCCTCCTCGGCCGTCGCTGCGACCGTTTCGACCGTCTCGCCGGTCGCTACGGCGGTTTCCGTGGCTGCGCCAGCGAGCGCAAGGCCGCCGGCGGCCGCAAGGCAAACTGCGGAAACCCCCAGCGCACCATAAAACCCATACTTGCAATCCGTGTCCATCTGCGATGGGTTCGTCAAATAGTAGGAATAGCCAGCCTGCTGCGATGACAATTGCGGCACCTGCGGTGGCGAGTACGGCTTGGCTGGGAGATGCACCACCACCGGAATCCAGTACTCGCCGTCCTCGCCGGTTGCGCTGTAAAAGCCCACAATCAACTCGCCAACCGGCGGGACGTAGTCAGGATCCTGGGTCGGATAGGGATGGTTGGGCCCCAAGGGCATCCCGTACTCTGCCTGAATTGACTGCAAATACTGCGAAGAATAAATTGCCGGATTGCCGTAGTCCATCCCGCTGGGGTCAATGAAATTCGTCGGGCTGTTGCCGACGAACTCGCTGGTGTTGGTCTGCCCGCCGCCAAATCCAAGCGGGTCCTGGCTGGCAAAGACCGCGTTCGCCGCGTCGTACCACCGCGCCCCCATGTCGTTCATCTTCGTCGCCGGGTCGAGCCAGGTGCCGTTGTAGGTGAACGCCGTCTGGTCGGCCGAGTCGGTTGCCGTCTGCGTCGCCTGGCCGAAGTCGGTGTAGAAAACGTGATCGACAGCGGACGTGGAAGTGCCGTTGAACTGCGCTACGTCGCGGACGGTCCCCTGCGCGTCGTTCAGGTCCCAATTGATGACGCCCGTCGCGCCGCTTTCCGCCGCAAACGCCTGGTCGGTCGCCGGACCGTCCAGTTCCCGTTGGATGACGTTGCCGTCGCCGTCCAGGATCAGCGCCACGTTGCCGCCGTCGTAGATAAAGTTTTCCGTGGTCGACGTACTCTCGCCGCCGGTGATGGTCTGCGTCCACGTGACCATGCGGCCGAAGGCGTCGTTGCCGTATTCGATCTGCCAGTCGGGCGAATGGGTGGAATGGTAGGCCGTCCAGTCCGCGTAGTGCGTGGCGGAGGTCAACTCGTTGCGGTTGTCCCAAGTGTAGATCGTGATGTCCGTGGCCGACGAGTCCAGCGCACCGCTGCTGCTTGAGAATTTCGCCGTGCGGTTTCCCGCGGCGTCGAACGTGTAGTAGTAGGCGCCGTCGAAGAGCAGGCGGTCCGACGCGCTGGCATCGTTCGTCTCGGTCGTGTCGTCGCCCGTGCTGACGTCGGTCGTGCTCGTGCGGTTGCCGTTGGGATCGTAGGCCGGCGCGTCGCTCGACGTGCTTTCGTAAGTCGAGGTGCCCACCTCGCCGCTGGTCTGGCCGACGCTGTAGGTCGCGCCCGTAAGCTGCCCGTCGGGATCGTAGCCGTAGGCGTCGTTTTCGTTCCAGGCGATGGTATCGGACGAGTAGGTCATGCTCGTCTGGTAGCCGGCCGTATTGTAGACATAGGCGTAGCTCGCCAGCGTCGCGCCGCTTGCCTGCGCGACGTAAGTCAGCCCGGTCAGGTTCTGGTCGTGGTCGTAGGAATCGCTCACGGTGGCGACGAGGTTCGCCGTGTCCGTGCTGGCGATGTCCGTGCTGGCGTAGAGCTTCTCGCCCGATACGTTGCCGTCCGCGTTGTAGCTCAGCGCAATGCCTTTGGACGCCACATCGTTGTCGCTTCCGTCAATGTTGCTTTCGCTTCCCGACTGCGATTGTTGCGTAATGCCGATCGTCTCGCCCAGCGGGTCGTAGGAATAGTTGTTGATGAAATCGTTCGCACCGTAGGTAAAGCCGATGAAATCGCCGTTGCCGTAAAAGCGTGCGAAACCACCGATGTTTACGGCCAGGCTCGTACGGTCGTTGTCGAAATCGTATGTCGAGGCGAGGTTGACGGGCGTGCCGCCGCTTTCAAGGCCCGCCAGCGTCACGCTCACGCCGGTCACGTTGCCCGCTTTGTCGTAATTGAAGCCGTATCCGGCGATCGTGCTGTCGTCGGCCGCGTTAGAGTCGGCGGTGAGCGTTTCCCCAGCGTTGTTAAACGAGTACGTGACGCCGCCGACGGTATTGCCGGACTGGTCCGCCCAGACCTGGCTCGTCTGGCGGTCGAGGTTGTCGAAGGCCGCGGCGATCGAGCGGTAATCGGAATCGATGGTCGTGGTCAGGTTTCCGGCGGGGTCGTAGAAGTCGTAATTGGTGGCAGTCTGGGTGTTTATTGTGCCGTCGGGGAAGTAGCCCAGGGCGACTACAGAGCTTTGCGAAGTCTGGTTGCCGTCGTGGTCGAATGTCCAGAGAGTGCTGTTGCCGTCCGTGTCGCTCAGCGAAGTCGTCTCGTCCAACTGGTGGTGCGTATAGCTGGTGACATTGCCGTCCGCGTCTTCGGAGGTGAGCAGATTATTCTGTTGATCGTAGGTATCGACAGTCGTTACCGTATCCGTGCCGCCGGCCGCGTCTTGCGGGGCGGGCGAGGTTGTCGTAAGCGGGTTTCCGGCCAGGTCGTAGGTGTAAGTGGTCTCCGGCGCCGTCGCATCCGTGGAGGGCGCCGGCAGCGTCACGCTCGTTTCGTTGCCGTCGGCGTCAAAACCGAAGGACGTGGTCTCGTTCATGGGCGAGGTCTCGCTCGTCATTTCGCCCGCCGCATTATAGCCGTAGGCCGTGACCGGGCCGACCGGCGAATCGGCGACGATCGTCTTTCCGTAATTCGTGTCGCCCTGCGTGGCGTCGGGCTGCTCGGTCTCGACCAGTTCGTTCGCGCGTTGTAAACGTAGTCCGTCACGTCGCCGTTCTGCAAATCCGTGTCGCTCGTCACATTGCCGTCGGCATCGTAAGTCGCGCCGAGCAGGATGCTGCTGTTCTCGGGGTCGACCTGCCGCACCGGGTGGCCGAGGACATCGTAGGAAAACGTGGCGGCCGTTGTGCTCGTATCCGTGGACGAAGTGGCGGCGGCCGAGGGGACGGTCTCGCTCACGAGATTGCCGTCCTGATCGTAAACGTCCGCGGTTACCGGGCTGTCGCCGTCGTCCTCGCCGTTGGCCGGGTCCGGCCGCGTCGTCGTGACCGTCATGCCGGGCAGTCCGTTGGAGGCGCCGCCGGGATACTGCCCGAACTGGTAGCTGTAGCTCGTGGTGCTCGTGTAGCCGGTCGTTCCCACGGGCGGCGAAGTGACGGTCATCACGCGTCCGAGGGCATCATACGTAGTGTAGGTCGTCGGACCGCCTGCGTAACCGGTGGCCGGGTCGGGCAGGCTCACGCTCGTATTCTCCCCGATCGCGTCATAGCCGTAGGTCGTGACCCCACCGTCAGCATCTGTTATCTGATAGAGGTTGCCGGTGGGCGTATAGGCATACGTCGTCACGGCCGCCGCGGCGGAGTTGTCCGCGCCGGGGGCATCGACCGTCGTAAGCTCTCCCACGCTGTTGTAAGCGTAGGTGGTCGTCTCCCAGATTTGCTCGTAGTAGGAAGAGACCGTTTGCAGCACTTGCTCCTGGGTCACGTTGCCCATCGCATCGTACGTCCAGTTCGTCTGCGGCGAATTGCCCTGCGCATTCTCCGGGGCGGTCTCGTTGACCATGCGGCCGAGATTGTCGAACGTGTTGTAGGTCGTGTTCGCGGACGAAAGCGTGGCCGCCGTCAAAACGGTATTGCTGACGCTCGTCAAGTCGTCGGCCGAATCGTAGGAATAATAGATCGAGGCGGCGGGCACGTAGAGCGGCGAACTCTCCGACACCGACGTATCGGAGGGCAAGTCGGCTTCCGTCAGCAGCCCTTCGCTGTTGTAGGTGTACGTCGTGACGTTGCCCAACGGATCGGTTGTCGTGACCATCAGCCCCAGCGGCGAGTCGTTGGGATTCTCGCTGGACGTGGTGTACGTGTACTGCGTTTCCGGGCTGCCCGTGCCGGCGTCGCCCACGTGCGTCACCGTCTGCAGATCGCCCTTGTTGCCGTCCGTGCCGTCGGTGGAATAGTAGCCGAAGGAATAGACGTCCGACATGCTCTGCAGAATGCCGGCGCCCGTGTCATCGAACGTGGGAAGGTCGCCGGTTCCAGCGGACGTCGCAATCCCGGACGAGTAATAGGTCCAAGTCGTCGTGCTGCCGGAGACGCTCGCGGTATAGTAGTCGTCGCTGTCGGTCGAATCGCCGTCGGCCGAATAGGCGGCAACGCTGCCGAAGCTTGCCGACAAGCTTGGCGCATAGGTGTAGGTGGGGCTTCCCTCGCCAAAAGTGAACGCTACGACCATGTTGATCGGCAGCAGTGCGCCGGACGGCAGGGAATCGATCCCCTGGCCGGTTTTGGTCGGCACAACGTAATCGACCGACTGACTGTCGATCGTCAAGGTGTCGGTCTGGTAGGTCCAGAAATACTTTGCGCCGTCGGGATTGTCCTGGCCCGTCTCCATGCCCGTCGTGGAGTCGTACGTGTAATAGGTCGTGGGGTTGACGCTGGAACCGCCGTTCGCCACGCTGGGCTGGATCATTTCCGTGACCTGGCCGTCATCGTTGCGATCGTAGACCGTCGTGTTGCCCAGGGCGTTTTCCACGGAGGTCGGATCGCCGAATTGATCGAACGTATACACTGTGGGATTGCCCAACTGGTCCGTCTGGACGCCGACCGCCTGAGCGGTTAGGACTAGCGCCGCCGGATTCGTGTCGCTTCCAGGTGCGCCGTCTCCCCCGTCGCCTCCGGCAAGAAGAGGCGGATTGAGCGCGGACTGGTAGCCGGCGGTCGAGCCGTCGGCGAAGATTTCCGTCTGTAACGTGCCGTCGCCGCGGTAGGCGTACAACGTCTGGTTGCCGTCGGCGTCGGTATATGAGGTCATCAACGCCGTGTCCGGGTCGTAGCCGAACGAGAATACCGGCCGCGTCTCGCCGGAGACGTAATCGTTGTTCGGGTCCGGCAGCGTGACGGTCGTCAGTTGCGGATAGGCGCCGCTGGTATCGTAGCTGAGGTCCGTCTCGCGCCCCGCGAAATCGACGATCTCGACCACCTGGCTGCCGCTTTCCACGTATTTCGTGGTTCGCCCGGCGGGGTCGGTCGATCTCAAACCCCGCTACGTCGTCTGGAATCGCGCCAACGGTCGTGACGTTGCCGTCGTGGTCGGTTATCGAGACCAAGGTCCCCGCGGAATTGAACTCCTCGGTCGTCCCGGTGGAGGGATCGTTGAGGAAGTAGTTGCCGTCGCTTTCGCTTAGCGCCATGAAGGCGAAGGGGCCGGCGGGAGCGATATACGAGTCCTCGTAATACTTGAAAAACCCCATCGTGCCGTCGCTTTGCACGAACGTCACGCCCGCCGGGCCGCCACTAGTGGACAGGGCCAGGGCATCCAAGCCATCGAGGTTCCACCCTTGGCCGAGATCACTTTCGTTGCGGTTCAGCACATTGACGTTGCCCGTCGCGTCGTCCGAAGCGATGGTGGCGTCTGGCGACGTGACCGTGGTGAGCTGCGTTCCGCCGCTGTCGTCCGACGAATATCCGATGAACTTCATCGAATAGCTGTAGGTGCCGGTGGGCAGACCGCCGTCTACCCCCACAGGAACCGTGAAACGGTAGTCGGTGCTGGAGCCGTCGAAGCCGCTGGGCACGGCGTAGTAAACGGTGTTTTCCCAGCTCGAATCGCCGTTCAACTTGACCTGGACGCCGACCGCGGTCAACGGGTCTCCTTCCTCCTCCGTGGTGCCGAGCGCGGCATCGACCGAAACCGTGGCCGTGCCCACCGAGTTGCTCACGTAGTTCAACGAGCCGGTCGTGTAGGACACGCTCTGCACGAGCGAACCGTCCGTCAAAGGCGAGGGGGTTGATTGCATCGGCGCGGCGTTGGTGACCGTGCCGGCCAGCGCGGTGGCTACGCCGATCAGCGGCAGCGTTGCCGACGTGCTGTCTGCGTAGCCGGACCCGTCGGGCGAGTAGACGGCCGTCACTTGGTTCATTCCGCTGGAAAGCTCCGCGCCGCTGTACGTGGCCACGGACTTGAAGGGCACGTCGGGCGTCCATGTCTCGCTGTCGCTCGTTGACGTGACGGTATCCGTGGTGGTTGTATCCGCAAAATCCGATGTGTCCCCGGTGAGGTGGAAGCCGTGTACCAACTGCGAGGAATCGGTGTAGTCCGAAGTGCTGCTTGCGCAGAAGCCGTTGCCGCCGTTGTTCATGGCCGCGATTTGCGTCGAAGTCAGCGCCGCTTGCCAAACATCCAACTCGCTCAGTTCGCCCGTCATGTATTGCGGGCCGCCAGTGACGGCGTCGTAGCCGATGGTCATGTCGCCGGGCGTGGACCCGAATGAGCCGGCCGAGCCGAACGACCTCGACTGGCCATTGCAATAAAACATGATACCCGCGCTGCCAAAAGTGACCGCGATATTCTCCCACTGGCCTAGCGCCACCGCGATTCCGGTGTCCCAGCACTCGGTGCCCACCTGGACCATCCAATCGCCGTTGCTGAAGTAGCCCACGGCCGGGCAATATCCTCCGCCCGTACCATCGAGACTGGCCACGATATTGAATCCGCCGTCGTTCCAACCGGTGACCTTGATCCAGGTGTCGATCGTCAGGTCCCCGCTTTCCGGCATGGACACTTCCGTGTTCAGCCCGTACGTGCCGTCCAGCGACAAGGACTCGGTGTCGACGGGCGCAGTCAAGTCGACGGGGTCGCCGACATTGCTGCCGTTGACCTCAAACTGTATGTTGCCCGGGGCGGCCGCCGGGGGCATCGTCGCGGTAAGGTCCACTGTCTGACCGGCGGGGACGGCGCTTTGCGAGGAGGTGATGGTGGGGACCGCGAAAGGCGAGACGTCAATGCTCGTCGTATCGTTGCTGCCGGCGTAGAAGTCGGCGGCCGTGGAAGAGTCGGGCATGTTGGGGTCGTTGTCGCCCTGGTAGACGGCGGTGATGGTTTCGTCCGTGCCGGCGGGGATTTGGCTCGTGTCGAGCGTAGCCGTTGCCGTGCCGCCGCTGACCGTTATCGGAGCGCTGCCCAGGTAAAGACCGGTGATCGTCCCGGCGTAGAAATTGACGACTCCGGCCGGCGCGTGCTCCCGCTTCCAGTCACGTTGACTGTCAACGCGATCGGTTGGCCCTGCGTTCCACTCGACGACGTGTCGACGAATGTGGTCGTAGAATCGTTTAGCACCGTTTCGTCGAAATAAGACGTCGCCGTGGCGTAGCTGTCGTCACCGCCCGCAGTAGTGTACGTGGCAGTAATCTGCTGGGTGCCGGGCGAAGAAAACGTGGTCTGGTACGTTGCGACCTGTTGGAAGCCCGCGTTGGGCACTATCGACGCGTCGCCGAACAGCGAGCCCAAATAGCCATTACCGGTGAAATCAGACGTGTCCCCATTGAAGTGGTATCCAGCAATCATCTCTGGCGCGGCGGGGTAATTGCTCGTGATGCCGACGCCATTATTCCATAACTGCGATTCATCCGTTGCGGTCAATGCCGTCTTCCAAACATCCACCTCGTTAAGGTAGCCGGTGAGATATTGCGGGCCGCCATCGACCTCGTCGAAGCCTACCGTCATGTCCGCGCTGGCAGGTCCGAACGTACCGGGCGAGCCGAACGACGCCTGGTCACCGTTACATGAAAACACGATGTTGGTGCTTGAGTACGAAACGGTAACGTTAAAGCGACACGGCAATCGCCGCTGTTGCGGACTTGGATCAGCTCACTTTTGCGGGCTGTGCTTCGTGGCGGGCTTCATCATCAGAGGCGGGTGCATTTTCTCCTGGACGAGGCTGCGGCACTGGGCCATCTCGATTGCCTGGACGACGCCGTGGACAAATACCGCGGCTACGGCGTCCGCTTGATTTTTATCTACCAGAGCCTCGGCCAGTTAAAGAAGTGTTTCCCGGAGGGACAGGAACAAACCCTGCTATCCAATGTCAGCCAGGTGTTCTTCGGAGTTAACGATTTGGAGACCGCCGAGTACGTCTCCAATCGCCTTGGCGATGAAACGATCGTCGTCAACAGCGGCAGCGTCAGTCGCGGAACAACACGGCAGCACAGCTACCGTGATGAGGGTAGCTACAGCACCTCGTGGAACACGACCGACAGTTGGCAACAAGTGGGCCGAAAGCTGGCCAAGGCGGACGAGATTATGGCGATGTCCCAGCGCGCGGCGATTAGGGAGACGATGTAAAAATGCCGTATGAAACGGACGAGAGACTCAAGAGCTTTCTCGATACGAACCAATTGGGCCGAGAACAGATCTGCCTAGCGGTCCTGAGTTCGGACAAGCGGTTCTCGGGTGTACGACCTCGTCATCCTCGCGGAGGCCCAGATGGGGGCCGCGATCTCGACGCGATATTTCAGGGGACGCAACCCGCATTTGGTGCGGTCGGCTTTGTCAATCAAGCCGACGACTCCACCGAGAAGAAGAAGCGGGCAAGGGACAAATTCCGAGCTGACCTTGCGGCTGGGCTGGAGGCCACGCCAAAACCGGAGGTCTTCGTGTTTTTGACCAACGTCAATTTCACCGTAGGCGAAAAGGAGGAACTCGTTGCCGAAGCGCGGGCGGCCGGTGCTAGTTACTGCGAGGTTTTCGACCGTGAACGACTTCGTATCGCCTTGGACAGCACAGACGGCTTCGCAATCCGCTACCAGTACCTAAACATGCCGCTATCCGAGGCTGAGCAGGCGGCTTTTTTTGCACGTTGGGGTGATGACATTCAATCGGTAATATCGACGGGCTTCCAAGACCTGCAACGCCTTCTAAATCGCCTGTTATTCCTGCAAGAATCGACCGACTCGCTTTCGGCGTTTACTGTCACGTTCGAACTAGATCGAGTATATTCCGCAGCAGAGATCGGCCACTTCCGGGCATTTTGTGAATTGTACCTCAAGGAACCAAAGCACGGTATCGTCTCGATATTGTTCGGCTCATCAGACAAGTATAATCGCTTTGATCGCACGAAGACCGACGTTGCTGCGATGCACACTCAGGGGAGCCGTGCAGGGATCGGCGCCGGGATTGGCGGCGGTCAATGGGAATGCAGACTGGAGCTTACCGCTGAATCGGAAACCGAGGACGACGGAAGTGATCAGGACGATGACCGGGGGGAGCTAATGCCAGAATATCGAGCGATTAGTTCGTTTTCGTCAATTGGGATGATTGAGGTGAAGTTCATTAGCATCGAGTACAGCAAGGATTCCATAATCCGCTTTGAGGCCGTGCCCATACTTCGCGATTTCGACCAATGCTCATTTCTAACGCGCCTAAATCGTGGACTGGCGGACAAGGTAAGCCGTATTCACGTGTACGCCAACCAATACAAGCTGATGGAGATCTCAAGGAATGATTTCGTCCTCGATCATAGCCTGCGACCCTCGCGCATCCCGGTGGATTTTTCGGACGACGAACTTGGCGATCCGTGGGTCTACATTCGGCCAGAGCGGTCCACAATGTTCAGGCTTCGATTCTCAGAGCAAACTCCGCATCGTTTGTTTGCTCCTCGTGAAACGGAAAACAGCCTCCGAAATTCGTCTGGCAAGTAAGTAGGCTCTCGCGCTCTTATGCCGGCGGCCAAGGATGCAAATAACTGGCGGTTGGCCCAACGACGTTGTGGGAATCGAACCAAGCGGCGATTTGACCAATCGCTTGCGACGCTTTCGGTGCGAGTTATCGTGGAGCCAGCAAGAATCCAGAAAGCGGTGCGTCAATCTGGCTCGATGTTGCGCGGCACCTCATTTGACGCCGATATTGACCGGAAGAAAGGTATGTGGGTCTTTCTGTGCGATTGGAGTGCGAGGGGAGCGTAGCGACAAACGGGTCATACAGAAACAAAGAAACATGATGTTACTGTGTTCCCTATGTCCAACAGTTTTCCAAACGATGTAGATGAGTGTTCCAGGTCGCCCAACTGGATTGTAACTTGCCCGCGTTCAGCTAATTGAAATCGTTGCATGGGCATGATTTGCCACGAAGACCACTTGCCAATCCACGCTTAATCGTGTAGACTACGCCTATAATGAATCCTGGGTGGTAACATGCACGAGAACATGAGTTTGATGAAGCTTGCTTTGGGTGTTGGTGGCGCGCTGCTTGGAGGTTGGTTGGGGCTAAAAACCGGGCACGCTATTACTGGTGACTGGTTTGGAGTCTACGTCGGAATTGCGTTGGGGGGACTCGCTGGCGGCGCGGGAGGCATTCTCCTGGATGATTTCATTGAGCATCGCCTTCATTCGGATAGAACCCAACTTCTTAGCCAATGTCAGGCTAAGCAGGTGCCGTCCGCCGAATCAAGACTAGAGCACAGTCGGACTGTCGAGCGAGAATGCGAAAGCAAGCAGTCAACCGTAAACCATAGAATCCGACAACGGTCATCGGACAGCCTATCCGTTTAGTCGGAAACATTGAGTTGACGCGCCAAAAGAAAAAGCGAATTCGAACAGCCGTATTCTATTCCAAGCAGAAATCTGACGATCATCGCTCAAATCCTGGAACATCAGCCCGTCCACGATCGGCCTGACGTAAGTTCCCCTTGTGCTGCTCGTTTAGCACGAGCCCAGGTTGATTTGACTATCACGAGAAACTACGAATTATGAGCACCCAAAGAGAGATGGATGAACTTGGTCAAAGCTTGGACGATCTGGAATCGTCCGCTGACGACTTCGCGTTGACGTTTCATCAAGATGGCACGGTGAGGGCCGCGTATAAACGGCGCATACATGAACTTGCCGAAGAAACCTATAACGTCGTGAGGGAAGGTCAGATGAGTGCTCGTGAGGGAGCACGATATGCGTCTTCCATTCGAAATCGAATAATGGACGCGGCGCGAGGACAGACTAGTGAGTTGGGAAGGAGTGTTGCGGAGTTCTACAAGGAACATGGTAAAACAGTCGAGGAATTGCTGGACCATTATTCGCAGAGAAAGTACCAACAGAGATTTGATCGGCTCACCAAACGCCAGCGCGACGAAGTTTATTTCGAAGTAATTCGCAGTTCCGGTCGAACACATGTTCATATGACATGGTTATCCCCTTTACTCCACCGACCGCTACCAGTTGTGGTTAGTCTTGCCACCGACGATGGTTTTGTAGGGGGCCGGGTCGATTTGCACAGCTTGCTGGATGAGCCGGTAGAACAATTTGCCACGCGATGCGGAAGTCCGCCGGTTGAAACGAAACGTGAATTCGTCGAGGTAGTAGTCCAGGTGCTCTGGGCTCACCGCCCCTTGGTGCGTTCCCAGCAGCCATCGCTTCAGGAGAGAGGCCACGCGATGCACCCGTGGCAGGAGCTGAGTCGCCGCATCCTTGTCTTTTCCCAGCAAGACGGTAGGTTCGTGAGCGTATCCGAGGGCCTCCATGCCTGCATAGGCTGGCAAGCCGTCGGTATGCACTACGCTCCCTGGCTCCACGGCCTGTGGCAGGAAGTCATGCAGGGACCGCCGCGTCGCGTTGGGAATGCGTGCCATCCGCACCCTCCCGATGCCCCGCCCATTCTCCTCGGCCGCGATCGCCACCAACGCTTTGCTAACTGCGCCTCGTCCGCGTTGTGCTGTGCCCGTTTCCTCGCCGCCGACGAAAGTTTCGTCCACCTCCACACGACCGTGAAGCCGGTCTCGGCCAGGACGGACCATGGCCCGCCGCAGCTTATGCATCCAGACCCAGGCCGTCTCGTAGCTGCCCAGCCCCAGAACTTGTTGCAGGCTGACGGCGCTGGCACCGTTCTTTTGGCTGGTCACGTGCCAAATGGCCCGAAACCACATGCGCAAGGGCTTATGCGTGTCCTGAAAGATTGTTCCCGCAGTGGCCGACGCTTGGTAACGACAACGGCCGCAGACGATCCGGCCTCGCGTCGCAGGCCAACCGCCGCAATTCTGGCAACGTGGACAAAGAAATCCCTCCGGCCACCGAAGCTGCTGCAAATACGCTCGACAGGCCTCTTCCGTATTGAATCGCTCCTCCATTTCCAAGACTGTCCGCGGATAGTCCTCCATGCCCGAATACTAGATGTTGGGGGCGGTGGAGTAAAGGGGATAACCATGTCATATGAACACCAGGATTGCGAGACTGGCATGGTTGGGCCGTGGCGTTTTGGCGCTGTCGTTAGTGTTTTCGATTAAGAATGTAGCAGAATCAAAGCATAAGAGGCAAACGCTGCTAGATGAAATCGGCATGTTGTGTGGTGCGTTTGCAGGCGGAGGTGCGGGAGCGTTTGGAGCCCGATTAGTATTTGGCCCTGGTGCCCCCATATGGGTTGTGGCAGGGATGTTTCTCGGGTCGTATGTGGGTGCCGAGAAAGCTCATCAATATGTCAAGGATCATTTTGATTGGGTAGACTGAACGGAGTGGGGGTCGGGAGGCGGGAAGCAATGGGGGGTTCCGAGATTGGGGTGACAAGGTCGAGCGAGCGGTTGCTGGTGTTCGCCCCGGGGCCAGTGCCCAGCTTGTGCCCGATTGGCAGTTCGGCACTGTCAAAGTAACAGGAAATCGCCGTGTGGAGATCGAATCCACAGACGGCCGCCCAGCAACCCCTGTCGGCCATTGCTCTTGCGGCGGCGCTGCAAATATGGTGCAAAGCCGCGCGCTGATAACCCCTTGCTGGCGTCCGCTGACGCTGATTTGCAGCACATTCTCACGGCTTGGGGCGCCGGCCGACACATATCAGGAAGACAATCTTGGCGTTAGTCGGGTTCGTTGACACGCTGGAGAACGGCTGACAAGCAGGATGTTAAAGGCCCCGGGATAGTTGCATCGCCATCTCACCGCGCGACGCATCGAGCTCGCGCTTCAGCCGCGCATCCGTCCACAGGTTTCCGCCGGCGGATACTGTCCGAATCGCGGTGAGGAGTTCCTCCCGATTACAGCCCTTCAAAAGGTATCCGCTCGCCCCGAAGGCAATTGCCTTGGCGATGGTGTTGGGGGTGTCAACCACTGCGAACATAAGAACGGGAAGGTTGGGTTTCGCGAGCTTGATGCGCCTTAGCTCGTTCAAGCCACCGTCGGGCATACGAACATCCAGCAGCACGATGTGGATTTCATTTTCAAGGGCAAACCGGACAGCGCAATCTTCGGCGACGGTTCTGGCAATGATCTCAATCCGCGAATCGGCAAGGAGTCCCTTCAAGCCCTGTCGAATGGCGTAATGATCGTCGGCTACAAGTAGGCGTATTTCGCGATGGGCTGACATGTGAAACCCCAAGGGAGTCGCCAAAACACATTATGACACGGTGGAACGGATGTCGCAAGAGGGGTGCCAATAAGTATGGCTCTAAGGGTTTTATCCGCTAGCCAACGAAAGAATTCATCGCGGTCGCTTGCCGCGGAGGGCTTTCGTTTGAGGATTGACCGAATAAGTCTCCCAATGGACCTTGATCAAGATCGGCGGTGCCAGCGTGGAGCGGAGCGCCGTATTGACAGGTCAATCACAGAATTTGGATAAAGCGTTCCGACACGCTGCATACTCCCTCAATGAAGGGTTGTGAACTCCGTTCCGCTTGACCAAAATAATATCAATTGATCGCCTTGATTTCCCCGCTTTTGAGTATGAATGGCAACCCGACAGAAGAAACTCACTGCGATCCAGGCAGCACGACGGCGTTTGGCAAAGTCCACACGGTTTGCCGAGATAAGACAGATTCGAGCGAAGGCCGGTGTGCTTCGGCTGGAAGCGAAGTCCGAGGGGGACCTAAAGCTCATGCGGCTGGCCGCCGAGCTAAAGCTTTGTGCTGAACGGAAGCTGGGTGAATTTCTCAGTACGGTCGTGCAGCAGGGTGGAGATCGCAGGTCGGAAACGGATCAGCCGGGGCTGGATAGCATGGGCGTCTCCCGCATGGAGTCCTCGCGTTGGCAGCGTGAAGCATCGGTTTCTGAGCGCCGCTTCCGCCAATTTCTGCGGGCGGCGGCGCGGAAGGGAATCGAGCCGACCGCAGTTGGGCTGTTGCACCTCGCAACGAGAGGTAAAACGGATCGCATAACTGGACCTTACGCTCAACTGATCCCGGCATTGCGATCATTAGCCAAGCGCGGCAAGAGCTTCGCGTGCATCCTTGCCGCACCTCGTGACGAGGCGTTATCCTCTCTCCAACTCCGTGACTTGACAAAACTACCTATGGCCTCAATCGCCGCGGCCAAAGCCCATCTGCACCTCTGGATCGTCCCGGAAGCCCTAGCGGATGGCCTGCGTCTCCTCGAAGCCTGGGGCTTTCGTTATGCGTCCGCATTGGCGTGCGCCGCGGCGCCAGGCGAGGGTGGCGACTACTGGCGGAGATCGCATCGGAACTTGCTCTTGGGCGTGCGCGGCAACTTGGGCTTTCGCAACAAACGCATACCAAGCACGATTGCCGACCGTGCAATCACACCTACTGCGTTGCGGCGCCTGATTGAGCGCGTGAGCCCCGGACCCCGACTCGACCTGTTCGGCACAAAGGCGATGACCGGCTGGAAATTGCTTCTGCGGCGACGTGCGAACACCGCGCTGACACGCTGAGTGGTGGGTCAGGCCGCAAAGTCTGCTCGTGCTTCTTTACGCAACCCGTGCTTTGTACGGTGGCGTTAGGTGGCTGAAAACAATTGGGGTCATGGAATTGCTGCGGTACGCAGCAGCCAGGTCTTTCCCGCCAGAGCAATGCGATGCGCTGCCATCGTTCCCTAATATCTTACGCGGAACATGCAGGGAAGAGGGAAGGAGGATGAGGGGTTTGGGGAGAAGGAAACTGGGGCCTCTGGTTCCTTTTCCCTAATGACTGGCCGCAATAGCTCGGAGAATACATCGTGGTGCTCACGCTTGTTTATGCTGCGACCGGTCAAGCGGTCCTCCAGGGCTCGACTTGTTTGAGAATCGCGTTGAGGATGCGCGTATCAGTTGGCCGTCAAGTGTTGCGGACGAGACTCGGTGTCGACCACATGTCCCGACTGTCAAACGCGGTTCAAGGTGTTCTACACGGGGGATCCCAATGGTGACATCCGGGCGAATGCCCAAGGCGCAACAACCTCGGAGTGCTTGAAGTCGGACTGTTGCTGGTTCCACGTAGCCTGCAAGAAGTGCGCACCGAAGCCTTCGCCATGCTGTTTGGTCGGCGAATACTGCGGAGTTTATGTGTGGGTCGGTCCCGAAGGCCGAGACCAACTGACGAAACTGACGATTACGATTCTCGATTTCGCGCTCAACAATCCGCCGACGCAGTTGACGAAGAACGTCAGCTACAACATCGACGCGTTCGGTCTTCCCACCACGAGCGGCAACTCGGTTGGCCAGGTTTCGGCCAGCCGCCGGTAATAGAGCGTCAGCCCGTCGCGGTCCCACCACAACAGTTTGACCCGATCGCCGCGGCGGCTGCGAAACACGAACAGATGCCCCGACAGCGGATCGTAACCCAACCCTTCCCGCACCGCCGCGGCCAGGGAATCAAAACTCTTCCGCATGTCCGTGGGCGTCAGGCAGACGTAGATCCGCACCAGTTCCGAAAGGTTCAGCATGATCGCGCCTCCAAGACGGCCAACACGTCGGCCAGCGTCCGCCGGTCGAAGCCCGCCCCTACCCGCACCGCGACCCGCGACCCGCAAGCGGGTGCTCCGTGCCGCTGGAGCACGATCTCCACGCCGCCGGCCAGCGGGAGCGCGGCATCCGCCGCGGCGGGCAACGGCTTCGCCGCCTCAATCACCCGCACGGGCAGGAACGAAGCCGGGGCGTGGGGCGCGCTCCGAAATGCCCGCGACGATTGACGGCGTCGCGTCAGCTCCCGTCGCCAGGCGTAGAACGAGGGCTCGCTGAGGCGGTTGCCGCGACAGTAATCGCGGCCGACTGGCCGCTTCGCCGCCACTGGGCGACCGCGCGTTGCCAAAAGCGCTGCTTTTCCGAACTCCGCCGCGGACCTTTGCGTTTCATGGTACTGCTCCTGGGGCCTTGAATCTCACACGCCCTCAGGATACCATCAGCGCCAACACGCATTCCGCGGGACGCTTACGAAATGGGCCTCCATCCGCGGCAGACGCTCGCGAATGTCGGCGGCCCATTGGTCCGCCTGAGCCACGTACTTACCGATGTCCAGATTGGCGAGAGAAGCGATGCCCTTTGCAACGATAAGGTTCATTGCCAAGAGGTCAATTCTGTCCAACTTCTCCGGCGACGAGCCGAAAAGTTCAGCCAATGAAGGCCACGATTGATTGTTTGGCATGTTTCATTTACGATTGAAAAAGGTCCGCGGTGTTGTCGCGACGCTACGCAGGCCAGCGGCCGATGGGGCAGTCCTCATGTGGCAGCCACGCTTTCCTGGCGATAAAGCAGTGGCATAATGAGCAATGTGTATCCTTGCGGTAGTCGCACGGCTCGCAACGGCCCATGCGGAGTTGGTGCAGCGGTTCGTCGACGGTTTTGAAACCGGAGACAGCGAACTTCGCCATCGAGGCGGCAAAAGACACGCCTGTATCGACGAAACCTTGGGAAATGCGGCTCGCTTGAGGGATTACCGTTCACATGGCCGTTCTGAGTGTACTGATCAGTGATTCGGCTCATGGCTTATGCGGGCCGCATGCTCTTGGAGTAGTCTGCGAATTCGGTTCGATCGTTCGAGGTCGGTTTCCTTCTCTGGACGAATAACTATGTCGCCGCGTTGAGAATCGTATATCACAAAAATCGGCAGATTGCCACCTAGAGACGCGAACAGCTTGTTGCACTGTTTGGGCATCCCTGTCTGATAGATTGTCATTCAGAATATCCGGCCAAGGATCCATCGCAACTGCCTTCAGTTCCTTCAACATTCTCACGATCCCAGGGTCATCGAACGGCCCTAGGTCCCAGATTTGTTGTGACAGCGAATGACTGGCCCGATAAACGACGACAACAGGAATGCCGGCCTTTTGAGAGCGAGCGATCGTATTTACACTATACGGCACCCACTCAATTCCCGCTGACGACTGGGCATGTACGTACCAAGAATAGGTCTTCAGGATGGAGCAAACGACAGCGACCGCCAGCGTGATCAGAAGCAACGTGCGAAGGCTCCACTGCGGTCGATGCCAGCCAGGTGATATCGCCATCAATACCCAACCTTCGTCGCACTCGATAGTAATCATCTACGCGAAATCACGGGAAGTTTGACGTGCGTAAGTTCCCGTTAAGATCGATAGTCACCGAGTTCTTGTACGTACCAACGGTTTTTCCATCCTTGTATTTTACCGTAAACACCTGGTTAATGGTGTGAGAAACACCAATGTCGCCTTCCTGTGCCCCAGGGTCGTAACGGCTAACGAATTTGAAAACATCCGGTTTGTCGAAGTATATCATCAAACTATTGCACAGACAGTTGTGCCACGGCACGTGTCCTTGAGTATTGGCAGACACGCTGTATTTCGAATTGATGGTGTCGTACGCTTTTGTAATCTCTTTCTCACCAGCCCCGGATAGTACGCTTCTGGTGGCACCTGTAGAGGTGCGGTACGTGTAGGAGGAGCCAGTTTCATCAAGGAAAAGCTTATAATCGTCCGCATCACCGGCAACCTCAAATACGATAAAAAAGGTTGCTTCTGCCGACGCTTGATTCCCGCGCAGCACTTGGGAGAAATGATAACCCGTGCGGTCTATTCGAGGAAACCAGTCCAGTTTGGCCAGCTTGGTGTAGGGTTCCCCCTCAGCAGTCTTATCCAGATCGGAATAGAGCTCTCCGCTAATGTAGCGAACCGCTTTCAGGACTTGAGGGGTTGTCGATCCGGAATTGGCTGAAGTGACCTCGTAAGTACCAAACCCGTGTCCACTATTCAGGGCCGTTCCATATCTATCAGTGCTTTCCGAACCACCTCCCATTGCGCTGTCGTTGGAAATAGTGGCATCGCCGTACGACGGCGGCGTCGGCGTCGGCGTCGGCGGAGTCAATTGAGGCGTCTGTGGCGTCGGTTGTATTGAATCGCCGAGTGGCGGGATGCCCTTTACAGCAAAGGGTGGCGACGCGACCGTCCCCCAGTCGTCGAAACCACTCGGATCGGTCCCATCCGTCGGCGCGTTCCCACAGTACCTGTAGAGGTTCTCGTCCGCCGCCGCCGGGTCTGGAGTCAACCACCGCTGGCTCGACGGATCGTACCAGCGCACGCCGTGGAGCTGGTCGCCCGTCACATTGTCAGTATACTCGCCGTCGTAGCCGAAGGCAAACCCCGCCACAACCGTGCTGTACGTTGAATTGACGTAGGACGTTGAAACCTGCACCTGCTGCCCGAACGGGCTATAGGCGATGTGCGCCCCCAGCGTGCCGTTGTCCGCCACCAAGTCCCGCACCGTGTTCTGGTTGTCGCCGAGCGCCCAGAGGGTCGTGCCGGCCGCGCTGGGAAGCTGATTGCTGCCGCTGAGGCTGAAATGCTCGTCCGCCAGCAATTGGTTCACGCCCGGTCCCCAGAGATAGCGGTCAGTGAGATTGCCGTTGCCATCGAAGGCGAGCACGACGTTGGCGCCGTCGTACACATAGCGTTGCGTCGTACTGCCGGTCGGAGTGCCGTCGGAGTAGGTCGTGTCCGTCCGGCCGATCAGATTGTTGAACACGTCGTAGGTGTAGGCAATGACTTGGCTCGTCTGCCCTTCGTACTTTTCCGTCACCGTCATCAACCGGTTGCGGTTGTCGTAGGTAAAATCGTATTCCCAGCCGGCTTTACTGCCGCCAGCATCGCCAACTTGGCTGACCACGTTACCGTCGGCATCGTACGTATACGTCCAGGTACCGTCGTTCAGCAGCGTATTGCCCAAACCGATTGTCGTGGCTTTCCCGTTGAGGCTTGTCGCGTTTCCGTTGGCGTCGTAGGCGTTGGTCAGCGTGTTGGAAGCGTTCGATGACGACCCCGAAGCGCTCACCAACTGCCCGGTGTAATCATATCCGGTGCGGTGAGGTAGTCGATTCCCGCGGCCGTCATGCGCTGCAGCGAGGCCGTATTGAAAACGAACTTCAGACGGCCAATTTCGGCGGACGAGTCTGCAAAGCCGCTCGGCGAGTCATAGGTGTCGTAGTTGCTGTCAGTGTAATAGCGGTAGTAGGTCGCATCCTCGACGCCGGCACTGTCGTACGTCGTCATCATCTGCAATTCGCCGGGACTGCCGCTGGGATCGTAGAAAACCGTTCCTCCGTAATACGTGTATTGCGCCGTTGATCAGCGCGCCGCCAGACGAATTCTCGTTGACCGATATGCCGTTCAGTTGGCCGGCGGTACTGTACGTATAAGTTGCCACCTGTGAAGCGCTGCCGCCGACTAGGGTAGTCGCGGAAACTAGCTGGTTGTCCGCGTTGTACTGGTACGTCACAGTTCCGGCTTCGGCGGGCGTTTCGGATAGTATCACCGCCGTCGTTCCCTACGTTGAGCGTCAGCCCCGGAGCCTCAACCCTGACTTGCGTGGTGGATGATGCGGTTCGACCATCGCTGGCGGTCGCGGTGCAATCGACGTCGAACGTCTGCTGTTCCTGGTCCGGATCGAGCTGATCATAAACGTGTGACATCGTGAATGGGCTGCCGGCGACGACGGAGCAATTGTCGTCGTCGCCATCTCCCCAGTTCACGTCCAATTGAACAATGGAGCCCGTGGGGGCACCGGCGATTGTTCCCGTTACAACGACCGAGAAGTTGCCAGTTCCGTCGCGCGTACCATCGGCCGCCAAGCCGCCTTCGTACCCATTTACGGGGTCTCCCGAGCCCGTAGGGTTGGGATAGGAGCTCGACGAGTAAAAACTTGAGAATGACAGCTCGTTGTCCGCCGGCGGCTGATAAACGTGGCCACCATCGCTTGCATTCACATCGCCGCCGAGATTTCCCGTACTGTCCACGGTGGCGCCGGAAGCGTCGACCCCGCCGGAGAACGTGTTGTTGCCTTGTAAGGTCAACGTGCCGCCGCCGGTTGCGCTCAAGGCCAGACCGCCCTCAATGTCACCAGCGTAAGTCGTGCTCGTCGCCCCGTCGACGGTCAGCGTAGAGCCGCCGTCGCCGGTAATTATTCCGCCAGTGCCGCTGAGCGAACTGACCTCAATGTTAAAGGCGTTCAGGTTTACTTTGCCGCCGTTCACTGTGAGACTGCCGGGCCCCACGGCCGAGTCCCCGCCGACGGACAGCGTGCCGTCCTCGACGTCGGTCCCGCCCAAATAGCCGGCACCAGGGTACAACACGAGGTTGCCGCCGCCAAGCTTGACTAAGCCGCCGCTAAACGTCGTCGTGCTGAATTCGTAGTAAAACGTGTCGAGGTCATTGACGTAGATGCCAAGCGAAGACCCGACAGGGAACGCATTGTCGTCTATTAGCTCGTTGACATTATCGTTGCTCCACCGGACCGATGTCGCTTGCCCCGCTGGTGGTGGCCACCACCGCCAGCGTCGCTCCCGAAGCCACGGAGATAGAGTTCGTAGTGTTGTACCCCGGCAACGAATCGGGCGCCGGGACTTCGAGCATTCCCGAGCTCACGTTCGTCGTGCCAGAGTACTGGTTGTCGTCGTTCGCCAGCACGACATTGCCGCTGGTCACCAGGTTCGTCGAGCCGCCCTGGTTGTCGAGAGCCGAGGTGACGGTCAACGTCCCGTCCAGCCCCCGAGCCGATAGGCGCCGCCGCCCGGCGTAATGCTGCCAGTGTACTGAATGTTGCCCAAAGCACCGAGGCTCAGGGAGCCGTAATCGCTTAGATCGATCGAATCGTCCGATTCGTTGTCATCGCTGGCAGTCAGGGCGAGCGCGCCGCTGGAATCTGTATTAATCTGGTTGCTTTGCAGCCAGTCGTAAGCGGTCGAGTATGCGCCGCTAGCCTCCAAACTGCCGCCGCTGGCAATAATGACGTTTCCAACGCCGTCCGGCAAGGCGCCGTATACAAATCCCAGCAGTCCGGCGGTAATTGTCGTCGTGCCGCGGTAGGTGTTGCTTCCCGCGAGAATCACCGTACCGGTGCCCGATACTTGCACGTTGCCGCTGCCACTGATCACTCCCGTGATCGTCTGGCTGCTCGACACGTTGAAGACGATACTGGCGTTGTCGAGCACGCTACCTACAAGCGCGCCGGAGTCGACCAGGCCGTCCGCGGCCTCGATGTCCAGGATTCCGTCGTTCGTCAATGTGCCATCGTCCGTCAGTGCGCCAGATTCGACGGTCGTTTGTCCGCCACCGATAGTCATTTCTCCGCCGGCCTCGTTGTTCAGGGCGGCTTCATTGTTTAGGGTCACGTCGGATTGGAAAGTGAGTGTTGCCGTGTTGTTCAGCGTTCCATCCCCGCACAAAACGAAGTAGGTTGACACGATCACCTCGCCGTTATTGTCAAACGTGCCGGCGACGGACATTTCCTGACCGGTAGCGGTTAATTCGCCGTCGTTGACGAGCTTGCCGGGGCTGTAAAGTTCCCAATGGCTTGTAAGCATGGAATCGTTAACGAGCGTCCCGTCATTAGTGATCACGCTGGTGCTGTCGCCGGTCAACGTCCCATCGTTTTCCAGGTATCCGGAGTTGGTCAGCGTACTGGACTCAATGTTTAGCAAGCCATAGTTGGTCAGCGTCGCGCCCGTGGCAATCGTCATGCTGTTGGCAACGTTCAGCGTACTGGTGAAGGTAATTGCGCTGATTCCGCTGAGTTGGTCCGCGCCGGAAACGGTCAGTGCGCCGCCACCGGACAGGATCAGGCCGCCGCTAAGCGGTGCGCTGACGGTCGCCTCGACCTCCGGCTCAACAGCGACCGGAGTGCCGTTTGCCGAGAGGGAAAGTCCGCCGCTCGTCGAATCATGAGCGATGGTGTAGTCGCTGCAAAGCGTGATCGCGGTTGGGTTGACGGTGCCGGAAATGGTTACAGTGCCCGCAGTCCCGGAAAGGACGGCGGTGCAGCCGTCGCTCCAGGATACGTCTGTGCCGGTCGCGGAATCGTACCAGTATCTGCTGCCGGTGTTCGTACTCCAAATTCCTGAACCGCCGTAGTTCTCGGACCTGGTTTCATTCGGATCCCAATACAGGGTGGTCGGAGAAACTGCCGGATCAAGCGGCGCCGAGGTGCTGGCCGCGTGGTAGTCATCGCCATCGTACCGAGCCGAGATCTCGTGCATGCCGGCCCCAAGAGACGACGTGGAAAACGTCGCCTGGTCGGAAAAGACCGCACTGGAACCCAAATAAGTCGTTCCGTCGTAGAAGTCCACCGTGCCGCTGACCCGATTGCCGCTGAGGTAGGGCGGGTTGACGATGGCGGTGAACATCACGTTTTGACCGTAGACCGAGCTATCGTTCGAGGACGAGATGGAAACGGTAGGAATGTCCGCCGCGACGCCGCCGATCTCACGGATGACATCGTTCCAGTTGTCGGTCATGTAGAGATTGCCGGCCGAGTCGATGGCGATGCTGGTGGGCCAAAAGAACTCCGCGTTCTGGGCGGCGTTGCCGTCGCCGGAGTAGCCCCAACTGCCGTTTCCGGCGACTACGCTCATCTGTCCGGTGGACTGATAGACCTCCTGGATGTAGCCGTCGCCGCTGTCAGCGATGAACAGATTGCCCGCGGCATCGAGGGCTAGGCCGGTGGGAGCCCACATGCCGCTTTCCAGCGTGATGATCGTACCTGTGGTGAGATCGACCTCGCGAATAGCGCCGTTGCCCTCGTCGCCGATGTACAAGACGGTTCCGGCGCTGTTCACGGCCACGCCTACCGGGGAATTCAATTGCGCTGGTGGCCGGCTCGTTGTCGCCGCTATAGCCCGAACCGAGGGCGTAGTTGCCGGCGATTGTACTCATCTGCGGGTCGCTGCCGCCAAGACCGGTCACTTCCTCAACGACGTTGTTGCTATCGTCGGCGATGAACAGGTTGCCGGCAGCGTCCATTGCCAACCCGATCGGCTGATTCAACTCTGTACTGCTCAGCGGGCCAACCTCGTACCCCGCGGTTCCGTTTCCCACGAGCGTAGTGATGATTCCCGTCGACAGATTGACCTCGCGGACGACGTTGTTGCAACTGTCGGCGATGAACAGGTAGCCATTGCGTACAAGCAGGGCCTGGGGGTCGTTCAGCTCTGCGTCGATCGCCGGCCCGTTGTCGCCGCTGTATCCCAGGCTGCCATCTCCGGCAACGGTTGTGATTACACCAGTGGTCGCGTTGACCTCGCGGACGACGTTGTTGAAGGTGTCCGCGATAAAGATATCGCCCGCAGCGTCAAGGGCGACGCCGTTTGGGTTCCACAACTGGGCGTTGACGGCGGAGCCGTTGTCGCCGCTGTAGCCGCCGTTTCCGGCCCAGCCGTCGTTGCCGTCCCCAACTACCGTCGAGATCAAACCGGTCACCTCGCGGACCGAGTTAACGCTGGCGTCAGCCACGAAGAGGTTGCCCGCGGAGTTTACCGCCAGTCCGGTAGGCCACTCCATTTGAGCGTCAATGGCCGGCCCGTCGTCACCGCCAAATCCCCAGGCACCGCTTCCAGCGACATCACTCATTACTCCGGTCACGTGATCGACAACCTGGACATCAATATTGCCGCTCTCGGCGATGAAGATGTCGCCCGCAACGTCAACTGCAACACCCGTAGGGGAATCCAGCCCGCTTTCGACTGTCGTGATTGTGCCCGAGGAGATATCGACCTCGCGGACGGTGCCGTTGCCCTCGTCGCCGATGATGAGGATACCCAGTGCGCTGTCGATCGCAATTCCGACTGGAGAATCTAATTGTGCTGAGGTTGCCGGACCGCTGTCGCCGCTGTAGCCTGGACCAAGGGCGTAATCGCCCGCGAAAGTGGTGGTTTCGTCGCTGCCGGCCGCAATTTCCCGAATGACGCTGTTGCCGCTGTCGGCAATAAACAGGTTGCCGGCAGCATCCATCGTCAAGCCGATCGGCTGATTCAACTGGTGCTGTCCAGCACATCGTCGTGATAGCCCGCCGTCCCGTTGCCGACTAGCGTAGTGATTGACTCCGTAGAGAGATCGACCTCACGGACGACATTATTACCGGTGTCGGCGATATAGAGATTGCCATTGCTGACAAGCACACCCTGTGGGTCATTGAGTTCGGCAGTCAGGGCCGAGCCGTCGCCCCCGCCGTCGCCGCTGTAACCGGAGTATCCGTTTCCGGCTACGGTACTAATCACGCCAGTGGCGGCGTTGACTTCGCGCACGACGTTGTTGAAGGAGTCGGCGATGAAAACATCGCCTGCGGCGTCCAGGGCCACGCCGTTGGGGTTGTTCAAACTTGCGCCGGCTGCCAGTTGGCCGTCGCCACTGTACGAGGAGGGCGAGGCGTTCCCCGCGACGGTAGAGATGTCGTGCGCGGAGCTATTAATCTTGCGGACGGAGTTCGCCCAATTGTTGGTCACAAAGACGTTGCCCGCCGCGTCCACTGTCAGGCCCGTTGGCCACTCGAACTGCGCGTCGGTAGCCGGTCCACTGTCACCGCCATCGCCCCAGCCGCCGTTGCCGGCAAACACGCTCATGGTGCCGGTGGAATGATTGATGACCTGAATGAAGTCATCGCCGCTGTCGGCGACGTAAACGTCCCCGGCGGCGTCCAGTGCTACG
This sequence comes from uncultured Planctomycetia bacterium, assembly GCA_963780045.1. GTDB lineage: Bacteria > Planctomycetota > Planctomycetia > Pirellulales > Thermoguttaceae > JANXQG01. The sequence continues at coordinate 3,388,113 of CAVZZZ010000001.1, forward strand.
TCGGTTGTGCCCCACATACCGCTTGCGACCGTGGTGATCGTGCCACTGGTAAGATCGACCTTCCGCACGGCGCCATTCCATTCGTCACCGATGTACAAGACCGTCCCTTCGCTGTTCACCGCCACGCCCACCGGGGAGTTTAATTCCGCTTCGGTCGCTGGTCCGTTGTCGCCGCTGTAGCCGGCGGTCCCATTCCCGGCGACGGTAGTGATTTCGCCGCTTCCCGCCGGAATCTCGCGGACGACGTTATTGGTGCTGTCGCCGATGAACAGGTTACCCGCGGCGTCCGTCGCAAGACCGATTGGCCAATTCAACTCGGCACTGCTCAGTGCGCCGTCCTGATAGCCGGCGGTTCCATTGCCAACGAGTGTGGTAATAATCCCCGTGGTGAGGTCGACTTCGCGGACGACGCAGTTGCCTGAGTCGGCGATCAGAAGATTGTTGCCGTCGACAAGGACATTCATAGGATCGGTCAATTCAGCCTGGTTGGCCGGACCACCGTCACCGCTGTAGCCCGCGCCTCCGTTTCCGGCTACAGTAGTGATGATCCCTGTCGCGGCGTCGATCTCACGCACGACGTTGTTGTAAGTGTCAGCGATGAAGATATCGCCTGCCGCGTCTAGAGCCACACCATTGGGATTATTCAAACTCGCACTCGTTGCCTGGCCGCCGTCGCCCGAGTACCCACTTTCTCCGGCGACCGTGGTGATGAATCCCGACCCGGAAGCCGAGTCGCCGTCCATCGAATCGTCCGCTGAAAAATCGTCTGCAGCACCTGCGCCTGCGCCAAACGACCCGAAACCTATTGATGATGCCGACGTGGAGACTTGCACGACGAGCGTGGAGTCGGTCGATTGGCCGCTTGGGTCGGTGCGGCGGACAGTCAATTCTGCACTGCCCGAAGCGTCGCTGGCGGCCCGCAGCAGCAACTGGTCTGGACCGACGAGCATCGGCGGCGACGCGAATATGCCCGACGAAGAGTCGCCAACAACCGCATAGTGGTCTCCCGTTGAAGGGCTGGCGGCCAAAGGGACCACCTGCTGGGTTCCCGGGTTGATGCTGACCGTGGGAGGCTGGCTTTCGTCTTCGGTCGAACCAGAACCGCTACCGAACACGCTGCTACCAGATGTGTCTCGACCGGAGGTGCCCGACGACATGGACGTAGAGCCACCGCTTGTCGCCCCGATGCTAATAGATAGCGTACACTCCGCTGTTTGGCCGCTGACATCGGTTGCCTGAACAGTCACGTCGGCCGTTCCTGCTGCGCCGGCTGCCGGCCTCACCAGCAAAAACCCCGGCTCGACGGCTTGCGGTGCGGTGGCGAATAGCGACGAGTTCGTGTCAGCAACAACAGTGTAACGAAGCTCGCCTTGGGAACCGTCAGACTCCTCGAAGACGCTCATCAGCGATACAACTTGTGCCGGAGTGCCCTGCGGGATGACTACCGGCGACGGCTGCTGCACCGTGAGTCCGCCACCGGAAAGCAGCCGCCTCTCCTCAAGGGTGTCGAAGATCAGCCTACGGTTGCGCGAGACGCGGTTCTGCGGCTTCATGTCACGCGAGAAGTCAAAGGTCGCGACGGCGGAGGAGATCGCACTTGCGATCTTCGAGCAGATGCCCTTGGCTGCTTCGGCCAACGAGTGGAGCGTGAAGTAGCTCTTATCGAACAGGCCGATAAGGCCGCGCCACACAAGGGCACTGAGATCGTCGATTGCAGCGGCACGGGCTGCCCGGCGATTGGGCGATCGCTTCTTTTCGGCGCGTCTGCGCTTCTTTACCCAGCGGACGATCTGACTGCGGAGTGCTTTGGGCTGCCGCTTGGCGAACACCAGAAAATAAGACCAGAAACTCATGGCTCAAATCCCTTTGCAGCGGACGGTGCGCCGGAAAAGCGTGGCCGCTGGCGATTCGGTAACACGGGAAAGAACGTAGATGCGATTCTAAGGGAGGATTACTTTCGACAAACTTCAGTTCAAATACTAACCATTCTCCTGTTGCTGGATACGAGCTTGCTGTGGTGTGTGCGGTCGCGCGTGGCGAATAGCCGCCAGGATTCTCAACTCCTTACATAACGTCACGCGACTTACGAGGCCGGGAGTCGTGCAAGACGTTGACAGGGTAGCCTACCCATCTGTGACCCAGCGACCGAACGAATCGTCGCATTCGATTTTTCGTCACCTTTTGTACCGCGCGAAAAAATCTTGTCAAGCGACAGACCAAAGGTCGTAGGAAGCTTTGACAGCTTCAACTGATGGCTACGCAAACTCGAAAGTTAGCCCGTGATTAGACACACCCCCGGCCTAGCGAGATGGTTTACCCAGATTACCACGCTAAGCGTCGTTTGATGTGTTTCGTCGCTTGCCGGTGCGACGAAAGCGTGCGGGTTCGTCGCCGCCCGCACTTCGGAGCGGCCGCGGGATCCAAACCCGCATCGCACCTCCACGTAAACTCTGATACCGATTGGAGTTACAACTTGCGCCGAGTGGGGTGTGCTGCGTATTTCGCTGCGAATTGGAGGCCCCGGTTGTCCCGCCCTGGCATCGTCTGCCACCGATATTGGCGGTGGTCCCCGCGTGCGGGTTCCCGAACGAAAAACAACTTTGAAGCTCGATTGGACTAATCAATGTCACGGCATGTTACTTTGTTTCATGCGATCAAAATCCGAATCAAAGTTCATTGCTGGCTCCGGCCCTGCGAACGCGGCGAAATCCACCCTCCAGATGTCTTATCGGCCAAATGGTCGAGATAAGGCAGCGGGCTGACGCGGACAATCAGGGCGTGATTGTCCGGTGCGTCGCCGCTGCCGTGGAGCTAAGCCAGTTTCATCGCATGCTCGTCGAGGATTTAGCCTAGAGATGGCAATGTCGCTCAAAAACTTCCGGGACTGGCAGGCATCGGCTGGCGGCTTTAAGGCCGAAGACTATCAAAGCCAAGCTGATGGCAAGTTGCTCGTGCGCGAGGAGGCCGAAGAGGCCGGAGGTCGATCCTCAGCGGTAATGGCGGCGTTCGGTCGCTGAGAATCGCGCGCATCGCTCGCCGTTGCGGTCAGTCGCGTAGTGACTTAACGCCACTGTCAAACAATGGCGGATTTAACAATTATCCAAGAGGCAAGAGCGAGCGAGCCAACTACAAGGGGTTTGCGATTCAGGCGAAACATTCGCTTCTCGGCAAGTGCAAGGATTGTTCCTCCGGCCATTACCACCAAGTCGTGTCCGGTGATTGCGCAGGCAAACATCGGCAACCAGCACGTCTTGATGCAAGGGATGCCGTGAACAATTCCTTGCCGAGTAGTATCCACGTCCGCGCAGGCCGGATGGGCACAAGGGGATTTGCCTGTGGCATTTCGCGAACCAGAGGGACCGGACTGGCAGGAGAGTTATTGCTCCGGACATCAGAAACATGACGGCCGCCGCTCGAAGATCATGGGCTAGCGGCATTCTCCGAAGGACAGAGAACACGCCGCCGACCAAGAGCCAGCAGCCCGCAAAGCCAAGCACATACCCGACAACTGCGCCAGCCGTCTGCGGCGATAGGAGCGCGTGGCGACGTCCCGCACGCCCCCAACGGTCGCTGGCAGCATCATCGCGCCCACCATGACCGTCCACGACGCAAAGTCAGTCGTGGTTGTCGGATGCGGCCCGCAGCAGGAAAGGCACCGCGCGGCCGCAGCCTCCCCGATCATCCAGAACCAGGAGACCCCCGCGATTGCCAAAATGATTCGCTCAGGATGCGCTCTCAATACGCTCGTCATTCGAAGTAAAGGCTGATCCTTCCAACCGTCACGTGTGGCGTTCCAATGGGCGAAACCGGCACGAAAGTCAATCGCAAGTTGCTCGGGTCGAGCTGGCGCTTTCCGGCAAGGCGATGATAAAGCTGGGTGATATCGAAGGCGAAGTTCTGGCCTCCCCCGCCGTGCCGCCCCTGCGGGTCGCTGGCCTGCTTGATGCCAAACATTGCGACCCGAGCAACAAACCGGTCCTCGTGTTTATCTGGATCCTCCCCCTGCGGAACATTCAGAAATACGTCATACGTGGGCGCAGCGTCGCTGGAAGTCACTTGCTCCAGGTGCAGGCTGACGTGGTGGACCAACTGCTCCGCCGTGCGCCAGCGGGCGGGGCTGTTCCGGCCTTCGCCTCCCGAAACGCGCGTGGCGTGACCGGAGTCGGCAGCCGGACCTCGGTTTTTTCGCCGCCCAGGTGGACGGCCAATTCGGTCGCGCCAACGAGGTCGCGTTCCAATGCACTCATGGCAATTCCAAGTTTCGGTGCCGCAGGCGCTGGGCCGGTCGGGGGCGTTTCGCGTGCCGGCTGAGCCGTGACTTTGAATTGTGTCGGACAAGTCGCGTCCTGATACATATATTCTAGCGGCGGGACGCTGATGTCAAGAACGTCTGCCGCTCGCATAGTGATCAACGTCCCGTTTTCGTCGTGCAACTGGAATGGCACTCCAGTCCGCCAGTAAGGCGTCGTCAGGTCTTGGTGTGCTGGGTCACAATCCTTCCATACCTCCCATAGTCGATCAATGTTCGAGTGGTGCAGCCAGAAAATTGGGTCGCGGGCTGCGAGGTCGACGTTGGCCATCAAGCCTCCTGGTGTATTACCCACCGCATTATGGATTGCATTATGCGGAGTCAATTCCAGCGCCCCGTTATACGCCCCAAAATGAGCGGCTGCGGGAGCACCAAAGAAATCGCCCGGGTTTGTGGTACCGCCCTTGGTGAGGCAGCTAAGATCGATATCGCGGCTGCTCAGGACTTGGCCACCTGAGTTTGCAATCGGGCTTCGAAGCGGTTCCAAAAGCGGGTTCGGAGACCCGTCCGGTAGCGTTGGGACCCGGAACTCCGGTGGCAGTTCCAGGGTCGTTGGGTCGGACGTATAGTTCCAATACGGCAATGCCCAATTGGCTGGCCCTTCCAGTTCGATTATGTGCTTGGCGACGATTCGCTCAAAACGCAAAACGTACATCCTGTGCCAGGGAAGAAAGAACGACGTTTGGTGCTGGCACTGTGCCCAAAATGCCGCCATCATCGCTGGAAGCGGATCAACCCCATGCACATTGGCTTGGTATTCCCAACTAAGCGGATTCGCTACCGGAAGGGCTTTCATTCGCGCGACCGCTTTGGCGTACCAATAGAGCGATTTGTCGCCGGCTGGCAGTTGGTAAACGTCTCTGCGTACTCTCATGTATTTCTCCCTTGTGACATACTTCAGACGTAAAGCATAGTTGTACCGCAACTGTGGCGTCAAGCGGCCCAGGTTGTTGCTTTTCGGTTAGCATTTTGTTTTTCCGCTCCGCAATTCGATAGCGCGTACCGCGACGTAGCGTTGGAACAGCACGGAGCCTGGAGCAGGGAGCACAGAGCGAATCAGGCTACGGACTCGCGGTTGCCAACCTGTTGACTCACAAAGTTACGGGAATCGAACCTTCAGGCAGTTGGGTGCTCTCAAAGCAAGGCAATATCGAGTTACCTTGCTATCCTGGCATCGTTTTTGCGGTTGCCGGCCTGTTGTTCAAAGGAGTTGCGGGAATCGAATCTACCGGCAGTTTGAAGGTTCCGACCCAAGGCAACATCGCGTTACCTTGCTATCCGGCCGTTGTTTTCCCTCGTCGCCACCCCTTGGCCCAAGAATTTGCGGGAATCGAACCTGTCGCCAGCTCTGGTACGACGATTGACTCTAATTGCGCATCAAACGCTTGCACGGGCCGGTGCGCTGCATAAGCGCTGCATAAAGGAGGCTTGAATTCGCCGAATACGTCAACCCCTTGACATCGCACACAGCCACGGCATTCATTCTCGATCTCGCGCCATCTGCATAAAAAAGCGGCTTCATTTCCGGATTCCGAGTATATTCCCCGGCTTGGGTCGCTATTCTAATTCTGGCATGGAAGAATTAATAATTCGGATAACTGCCCTGGCTTTTCGGGAGTATACGCAAACAGATTAATACCAGAGTGGGGTCGGTAGATGCAGACGCGCCAGTATTGCGGCTTATGTAGCTACCAGCCGCGCGGATAAAGCCTGGTGCGGCGGAAGTCTGTGGACAATTCTGGGAAACGGCGATCAAAGTAACGTGATGTTGCTTTCATCGATTCTGTTCGGCGCAAGCCTAGGAGAAGCTCAGGGTTTCGGGTACTGACACGCTCTTAAGCGATGTATATCCTGGATCGAAATGGCCCATAAGCCCGAGAAGCGTCGATCTGCCGGGCCGCCCTCATTTGAGGCTGGGCTGATTATTGTTCGCATCCGGCCAATTGGCGAGCGGGCGGTTGCACGCTGGAGGTCGGAATCGTATAATGTGCTCGTCTTTCTCGCTCGCAGTGACTTTGCGGTGTTTTGGGATCTCGTTTCACTTAGGCAAAATCGTGGCTATACGCAGACGCTGGCTGAACGTCGGGTTGCTCTCGATGCTGCTTGTTTTGGTTCTGTTATGGTCAGGAGGCATTTTTGGCTGGGGCACCGTCTGGACGATGGTTGCCACGCTGGTGAGCGGGCCGGTAATGGGAGCTATAACCTGGCTTGTCTCAAAAAAGGCCAAAAAGGCGTTGAATCGGTTGCGGCTTAAGCAGCCGACGCTTGCGACGTTTATTGATTGGCTCTGTGAGGCAGCCAAGGGTTTGGCCGACAGCGTCGCTACTACAAGCGTGCTGGCAATTCTAGTCGCAGCGTTTTTTGGCGTCAGCCTTGTCGTGGGCCGGGTTGTGGCGCCGCCGGAAAGCGATAGTTTCAAGGTGCAAATATCGAGGAATGTCAAGGATATCCCGGGCGACCCGATGGACGCGGGAGAGTGTCGCTTCATATGGTCAACACCGTGGCCCTCGGCACGTGCGGTCTTTCATGCCGCCGGGTATCAGGATTTACTGGCCGGGTATCGTCCATGGTTGCTTAAGCGGCTAAGGGCCAAAGACTTTCGGCCAAAACCGTGCATTGTCGTCGCGCTTTCGGACGCGATACTTAGCCAAGTCACACCGGATGACTGGAGACTACAGATCACCGTCAAAGATCCGCAAGGAGACGAGGTCGACCATTGGGCGATTCCAGGTTACCTCGGCAGTCCCGTTTTCGTGGGTGGTAGCGTCGATGATTTGCACTTGCTCCAACCCGACAAGGAATGGACCGATGACTTGAAACAACACTGCGCCAAAGAGTCCTTGTCCCGGCTGCATAGTTCCAATCCTGACACACGCGATCCGCCGCTATCGTTGCGGCCAGATATGACCGTTGACGTTGCGTTATTGTTGGAAGCAAGTTTGCCGAAACCGATAATTAAGGCGACCGCTTCTTGGAAGGTGCCTCAGCCGACGAAAAAGAGCGACGCAGTACACGCGCTTGTCCTATAACCATCGCTCAAGCGCAGCACTACATGATTCGGCAAGAAGTTTGGAGGATGACATCGATGAAACCGACTCTGTTCGCGCTGGCGATTGCCGCGATGCTTGGCGGCTTCGGGAAACTCGCCTTGGGACAAGACCGCAATCCGGTTTACGTGAAGGTGCATTTGGCCGATCAGTTCCGCCAATTCTACTTAAATCCCGACGGCGTCGAGCTGGACATCGCCAAAAAAATTGCTACGAAGATCGGCGATCCACTCTTCTCGCACTTCCATGTCTGGAGATTGGCGGGCGTGTCAAAGACGGATACGCATCGTCCCGAGTTGTTGATTCGCTTGGACCCGAAAGACACGCTGGACAATTGGACGATGACCGTTATCGTCAAGATGCAGGTGCCGCAAGGGATGTTCGGCAACGGCGAGATTCCCTTTGGTCCCTACGACGTCCTGCCGCAAGGCGAGCTCAACGCCGGCAGCAAGCCCTCCAGCAAGAAGTTGCCCGACAAGATCGTCGACTGGTTCGCAACTAACTTCACTGTCGGCGAGCACATTGTCAATCAATACACCGGCGAACCGCTTATCAAGTTCATGGAGAAGTATCTGCCGATCGCCGTCGGACATGTCAGTCCGGCAAACGTGTCGACGCTTCACCCGCACGAAGGCTTGATCTACCTTCCGTACGACCCCTATGGGTTGAGCACGTCGAGCTTTATTCTCAAGTGCGGCGGCAGCAACTTGCCGGTGCGCGATGTGGTTTGTAAAGGCAGTGGGAGAAAAGCGAGCTCGAAGATCGGCGCGAACAACGTCGATTTGATCGTCGTCGCCGACTTACCCGACCTTGCCGGGTCTGGGTACGGACCGTGCCTTGTGTACATCAAAGAACTTGAACCAAACATAGTTGAATTGACTGGATTGCTGTTGGCCAATCCATGAAAGGACACCATAATGCTGACAACTTGCGGGAAGATCGCGGCTGCGATGGCTTTGCTGATCGGAGCACGGGCGGGGGGAGAAGAGCCGGAGACCGACAGTGCGCGGATCGACTCGAATTGGCAGCAGGGCATCGCGTCGCAGCAGGCGGGTGACTTCGTCGCCGCGAAGAAGCACTTTGACGCGGCGCTCGAAGCGAGCTCAGCCGGACAACGCCGCGCCGCAATCGCCCTCAAGGCTGGCGATGTTCGTGTTCAAATGTCTCAACAGGCCGATGACCGGCGAACGGCAGCCCAGCGCCACAGTCTACCCAGCTCAGAAACTGCTAAGATTCTTACAGAAGCAACGCAAAACTACCTTCAGGCCACCAAGGATGGCACTCCGGACCAAAAGGCGACGGCATGGAACAATCTCGGGACAGTCTATCTTTCGCTCAACGATCCCGACAAAGCGATCGGCGCCTTCAAGGCGAGTGGCCACAACCATGTCGATGAGGCCCACCAATTTATTCTAGCCTACAATCTCGGCGCTGCATTTGAGCAGAAGGGGGACCTGAAAAGCGCGTTCGGGCAGTACTTGCAAGCGCTACGCGCCAATCCGCAGTTTGCCCGTGCCGGCAAAAAGGCCAAAGACGTGCTTTTGAAGAATGGCGGTGCCGACGTAGTTTTTCAGGCGAACGAGTTGGGCACTTTGCTGCTCAGCGAGCGGCGGGCGGCCGACGCCCGTTCATTGGCAAAAGATCTGTTGGAAAAAGGCCAGCGACCAGCCGAACCGCTAGTTGCGATCCTAGTGCGAGCCTACGCGCAGACGGCGATGTCTGGCAACAAATCGCCCGAGTGTCCGACAGGCGTGAACGAGGATGAACGGCTCTTCGTCCAACTCGAAATGCGCAGCGCCGTCGACGAGATTCGAATGGCTTACAGACCGTTGGCTTTGAACGCCGAGCAGATTCACGAGCCGCCTATCCACGACGGAACGCTGTTTCCATGGTGGTCCTCCGCGCAACGAAAGACACCGCTGCCGCCCGCCTTTTCGGCGCTTCTGCGATCGGTGGGAGACCGCTACGCCGGCACCGGCGCCTACTCGGGCAAAACCATCAGCTACGAGCAAGCGCTGAATCATTACATCGTCGCCTGGCTTATCGATCCAACGAATTGGGAAGCCGGCCAAGACGCAGCGTGGGTAATGGCGACTCATCACAATGACATCGATCCCACTATCGCCAAGAGTTTTGTCGACGCCATTTTCAAGGGCAAGTTAAGTGCCTACCGGAATCCGAACAAGCGACGAGAAGATTGGCAGAACATCTTTCATATGCACGTTCTCCTCGGCACCGTCTTCGAATCAAATGGTCAGTGGTCCAGGGAGGAGTATCAGGCTCGCAGCGCCGAGTTTCAGTGGGAGCACGCCCGAGACATCAATGCTATGCTGCGAAAGGGACCTGGCCCGCGTCCGGAGCCGGCGCCAGGTGTTTACGAACATTTGGCTCTGGCTCTTGAAAACGTTGGCAAGAAGGACGACGCCCGTGAAGCTTACCTCGCGGCGGCCTCGGCGTACCTGGAGCGAAACCCCGGCGGCGATATCACTAGGCGCAACCTCGAAGACGCCAAGCGAGCGCTAGCGGCCATCAAGTCGGCAGAATTGCTTGCGGACACACCCGCGAAACTGAGTCACGTGAAGGAAATCGCTTCGGCCATTGGCGCTATCAGCCGGTCGGAGACCGTGAAGATTGGGGTCTTGCACTCGCTCACCGGCACGATGGCCGTTTCTGAGATTTCGATGAAGGATGCCGTCTTGATGGCGGTTGAAGAAATCAACGCAGCCGGTGGAGTGCTGGGAAAGAAAATCGACCCAGTAATCGTCGATCCGGCAAGCGACTGGCCGAAATTTGCGGAGAAAGCAAGGTATCTAATTAACTCTGCAAAAGTAGCAGTCACGTTCGGCTGCTGGACCTCTGTCAGCCGAAAGTCGGTGCTTCCGGTCTTCGAGGAGTTCGACCAACTCCTCTTCTATCCCGTGCAATACGAGGGTGAGGAGCAGTCGCTGAACGTCTTCTACACGGGCGCGGCCGAACCAGCAGTTGATTCCGGCGGCGGAATACATGATGAAGCAGGGCTTCAAGAAGTTCTACCTGCTGGGAACCGACTACGTCTTCCCGCGACCGCCAACAAAGTGCTGAAGACGTACCTGCTTGCCAAGGGCGTGCCGGAGTCGGACATCGCCGAAGAGTACACGCCGTTCCACCACCAGGACTATCAAACGATCGTGGGCAAGATCAAGGCCTTTTCCACGGGGGTCAAGGCGTGCGTCATGTCGACCATCAACGGCGACAGCAACGTGCCGTTCTATAAGGAGTTCGCCAACCAGGGCTTGCGGGCGGACGACTGCCCGATCATGGCCTTCTCAGTTGCGGAAGACGAATTGCGGGCGATGGACGTGCCGCCCTTGGTCGGCCACCTGGCTTGTTGGAACTATTTCCAGTCGATCGACACGCCGGAAAATAAGAAATTCGTGAAGAACTTCAAGGCCTACTGCACGAGCCAAAATCTGCCGGGCGGAGAGGACCGCGTGACTGACGATCCGATCGAGGCGGCGTATTTCGGAGTTTATGTCTGGAAAGCAGCCGTGGAGAAGGCCCAAAGCTTCGACGTCGACAAGGTCCGTGAGGCAGTTTACGGACTCGAATTCGACGCCCCCGGCGGCAAGAAGAAGATGGACCCCAAGAACCAGCACACCTGGAAGCCAGTGTTCATCGGTGAAATCAAGAAGAACGGTCAGTTCAAGATCATCAACAGCTCAGATGGCTTGGTGGCACCTGAGTCATATAGCAAGTATCTGCATCCAGATGGCCATATTCCGCCGCCGACTGGCGGTCCCAAAAAATAGCTGTCAATACTAGAGCGAGCGACGCTCAGGTTTAGTATATGTTTGCTGCCCCGGTCATATCGACTGGCGCACGGTTTTTCGCGATTTCACGCTCTTTCCAATTCGGGAATCAGGTCGTGGGAATCGAACCCACAAAGTGCCTGACCGTAAATGCTGATGCGGATTGCGGTTACGGCAATTATCCCCCTAATGCGCTGCAAATGTGCTGGATAGCCAGCACGCCGGTTGTCGCATAATGGCCGATCTCTGCAATGTTTATATGCAAGTGCCACTTGATCCACAAACCGCGGCGTTCAAGCCGTGACGGGACCCGTCACAGTAACGCGACGTTACCGTGACAGCGACGTTAGACGCCTTTCTCTAATTGTCGGTGTCTCGTGGATCGTAGCACAGCAGCACGCACAGTGGACTTCACACATGACTTCTAGGTTATTGACAAAGCGATGATTCTCGGTATGCTAAGTTGAGTGAGTCAGCATGTAGCAGTCGGATCGGAAGCTACATGATGGAGTATCAACGCTTTGTCGAACGCTGTGGGTAGATCAGTGTGTGCCCGGTTCCGATTAACGACGCAATTGGCTGGCATTACGACCTTGGCTACAAGCATCTTCCTCAATTTGTCGAATCAAGAAGCGTGCGGCTTCCGGGCTATCGGCAAGCTTGAAGTGCAAATAGAATTCTTCAAGCATCTCCCGTGTGTCAGCTACGAACTCTCGCTCCTTATCATTGAGCGATTGTGGATATTGATTAAGACGGTACGCCGCTGCCGCAATAAGCCGTTCATTGTAGACCATGTCCTCTAATTGGTGTAGATGGAATTGGCTCTTGAAGTTGCGCATGATCATGAAGTCCTCATTCTTAGCCGCACCGTAGTCGGTATTATCAGGTTCGTACTCCTCTGGAAAAAGTGAGCGCATCCGCTTCATTGATAATGCGTCGCTTGGAAACTCTAGCCGACGAAAATCTGGTTCTATGGCGTCGAATTGTCCTTGCTGTTGTGAGTCTTTTGATTCATCTGTCATTCGGTTTCCTAGAACAAGTTATGGCTGCTACAAGTATTTACGAAATGTCGGGACTCGACACAGTTGGGGCCGAGAAAGAACCGGATTTCGGTGGAGCCTGCATCAGCCAGAAACAGTTCCAGTGTCGTTTGTCATATGGATGTCGTCAGTTGTCAAGTTGTTTGTCATGGCGTGCAATCGGCCTGTGTCGCCCCCGCGGGGTCTCGAAGCTCGCACAGCATACAGCCACTAATTCGTCGCACGAGCCTCAGCTCGCGTTACTATATGAGGCGCGTTCGGGTGTTCACATTCGCCGGAACTGATTGCAAAGTGCCGACACGCGCGTGAACAATGCCGCCTCGTATAGCGTTGGGCTCCCAACGCCGCTTCGCGTTCCAGCTTCATCGCTTCGTTCATAAGGATCTGCATGGCATTGGCCACACCATCAAAACCGTGGTCCATGAGCAGCGTCGCCGCGCACTTCAAAGCATTGGAGATACCAGACCCCCGCCGAGTTCGCCGCTCAGACGAATGGCTCAATGTCAGCCGGATTCAGCGGCGGTCGAATAAAGTCGACTAAGAACCACATCGTCCGCGTCTGGAGCAGGTCGCGGCCAATGATCTTTTGATATCGTTTAAGAAAAGTTGACTTGCCTGCTCCAATTCCTCCCAACAAGAGGAAAAGCGAGCCCGTTGTTATGCTGACTGCCTCTTTAATTCGGTGCATAATCCCACGGGGCTCGTAGTCCCTGCCAACTGGACGCGCTCCTTCGTGCTGCAAAAACTTCGGAATCGCCTCCGTCAGCACTGTATTCAGGTCGTTTGCAACGATACGAAGCGTGCCCGTGTGGATGTAACACGCCTGGAGGACGTCAAGCTCCTCCTGATCGGCAATGTCCTCGAACACTAGCTTGATGAGAGGCTGTAGGTCGTTGTCAAGGTAATTTCGGTGCAATGGGAGATCGGCGTTAAATAGGTTCGCGATTACTCGATGAAGTTGCCTAGATGCTCGCAGAGACGCGGAAAACTCCTCGTTCAACGACCCTCCGCAAATTGCCTCGTACGACAGCAGATTCCAGAAATCGGTGAAATTCTCGTAGATCGCTTCGAGACTGCGAAAGACTCTGGCATGGCCCTTCTTCCAGCCAATGTTGTCGTCACGTACAGCACGAAAAACGATCCAAGCATCGCCGTTTGTCGCAATTGCGAAGCGAATGCCCTGGTCGTCGCAATACTCGCGGACTTGATAAATGGCATCTTTTGTTTCCTTGTCGCTAACAAGCGTGCCGTCCAACGTGTAGGTCTTCCGAGTGCCATCAACAGGCAGCGTAAACGCAATACCCTCCTTCTTTGCCTCGACGACAACGTGCGGCTTTGTCAGAACCTTGAGGCGGTAATCCATTCTTCCGACGTCGATTACTCCTTCCCTGTCGATTTCGTTCTCCGGCCATTGACAAACCTCGGTAAGAACGCGCGTAATCACCTTCCGCGGGTGTCGGCTTCGCTTGCCGTGCCAAAATGGGCGCAAAACGCTTTAAATTCGTCGATTATTTGTCGAAGGGCTTGGCGGGCAGCGTCCGGATGTGCCATGATTTATCCAGTTGCCGATATCGAAGTTGTTTTCTCACGATCGTGGCCACTGGGATTTTATCAGAGAAGCGCAACTTGTCTGCAAGAGTCGCGAACGCGTGGGAACACCGCCGCGGGTTACACGCACGGCGCTCCGCGGAGCCCCATGACTCGATCAAGGGGGGCTAGCGAAGGGCTCTGCTGGCCGGTCGCAGACTGCTCCGGCGCGGCCCAAGTTTCCTCCAGCGATAAGACAACAGCGCCACGGCGGCAGTTGCAATTAGCGCGAGCGTGCCGGATTCCGGCGCGGGCACGCGCCCCACGACCGCTTCTAGCGCAAAGGCCAACAGGCTAAAGACTTTTGAATGTCGCCTGTTATGCCGTCTGCTGATGTGCTTCAAAACCGTGTCTTCGGTTGTCACGACGTGACGCAGCTTGGCACTCTGGATCGTCCGGCAATCAACGGCCGCAGCGTGGCTTCTCACCGAACATCGGTCAGGGAGGATCGATCTCTAGGCGATAAACCTGGTTCACGCTACTGAAGGGCGAGCTCATGCCGTTGGGATTCTTTGCATTGATTATCTTGATGATTTCTATGGTTGGCAAGTAGCCGCGCGACCGAGAGCCCAAGCTTGCTCCGAGTAGTAATCGGACGCGGCATCACTATCAATCCTCTCGAAAAGAGGTAAATGACTGCCAGCACGCCTGTTCCATCGGGCTACCTGTTTCATGTTCCCTGCGTACGGGAATCCTCGTCTGCCTTACCACGTACTAGACCTTCCGCAGAAATAGCTGGTCCTGGATCAATTCTTCATTGGCTTTATCCAGCCGTTCGGTAGAATGCCATACAAGGCGCTGTCAAAAGTGAAATGCAACGAATGGTATAGGAGAAAACATCGCAGGGACGTTCAATTGGGTTTGTTGTTTAGGAAAGCCCGAATTGAATGGAGTCCCTGCGATGGCATGCCATCTTACCTTGATGGAGCGTGAGATCATAGTCCACATGAAGCGCGAGAAGAAACCGCTGAGCGAGATCGCGCGGCGGCTAGGCCGCAGCAAGAGCACAGTTTCACGGGAGGTGAAACGAAACCGCTGTCGAAACGGCTATTGGGCTGCGAAAGGCCAAGAGAAGGCCGCGGCCCGCCGCAGCAATCGTCCCTGGACGGCGAAGCTAAAGCGACGGGAGTTGCGAAAATATGTCTGCGACCGGCTGCGGCAATACTGGTCACTGGACGAGATTGCGGCACGATCGAAAATGGAGTTTCCCGATGAGTGGCAGAGGCAGATTTCTCACCAGAGCATCTATGACTGGATCAAGGCCCAGGGAAAGGTCGGTGAGCGTTGGCGGCGCTTTCTGCGGCGTGGCGGCAAAAAGCGGCTGAAGCCGGAAAACTGCGGGAAAATCCCCGCCGGCGCGGGCATCGAGGGCCGCCCTCCGATTGTCGATCGCCGTGACCGTTTTGGCGACTGGGAAGGCGACACCGTCGTCGGAGCGGGTCGACAAGGCGGCGTAGTCACTTTTGTCGAACGCAAGTCGGGCTACGTGATGCTCGCGGGCATTGAGAATTTGAAGGCGCCCACAGTTCGTCTGGCCGCCAGCGAACTGTACGCAGGCCTGCCAGACGTGCTATGCAAAACGCTGACCTTGGACAATGGAAAGGAGTTTGCCGAACACGAACAGTTAGCCGAAGAGACGCACCTTGACATCTACTTTGCGAAGCCCTACTGTGCGTGGCAGCGGGGCACGAATGAAAACACCAATGGCCTGTTCCGTCAGTTCTTCCCTAAGGGGAGCAACCTGGCGGGCGTCAAGCCGGCGGCCCTTACAAAAGTTCAACGGCTGCTGAACAACCGCCCAAGAAAACGGCTTGGCTACAAGACGCCTTGCGAGGTCCTCCGATCACGCCTTCATGTTGCATTTGAGATTTGACAGCGCCCAATGAAAGATCTGTGCGGACAGCAGCTTCATCCCTTCGCGCGTTGTAGTCGCCGCGCCGATCCCGAAATCGACCAGGCAGTGCGGCGAGACGAAGGCGAGATTGGGGCTTGTCTGGTGCGTGGAAAACGTTCGAGGGCGTTATAATGGTCGAATCAAATCGTGCATAATCACCGCGCTGGGAGAGGTTATCGTGTCGCAATCGACCGCCTATCAGTACGTCAAGCTGGGCTCGCACCTGGAGTTCCTTCGGGGCATATCGACTTCCTCCATCATGCAAACGAAAAGCCTCGCCGCGTTTCCGAACCTGCTGCACAACTTGCCGCCGCGGCGGTATTCGGTTGTCGAGGTGGTGACCGCAACGAAGTCGCTGCTGGTGCAGTTGCAAGACCTGGGCCTTGCCGAGTCGCTGCGCGTGGCGGAGCCGTTGCGCCCGATGGTCAAATCGATGGAAGATTATCTCTCGCAGCAGCCCAATCCACGGGCCGCGTACCTGACCGACCTCTTCGCCGACCGCCTCGTCGGGCTTGCCGTGCAGATCGGAACCGCCGTGCGAACCGAACTGGGCATGGCGTCCAATGTTTCCTCTCCATCCGCGAGTGGGCCGGGGTGACAGCCGCGGCAGGTTGATCCGGCAGACCCTATCCCGGCCACAGTCCAATCGGGCAATCCTCGTGCGGCATCCATGCCTTCTTGTCGATGAAACAGCGGCAGAGCGAGCATTGGGAATCGCGGTGGTGTTCGCATGTTCGGCACTGGCCCACGCGGAGTTCGTGCAAGCCAGCGTCCACCGTTTTGAAGCCGGTGGCGGCGAACTTGGCCATCGAGGCGGCGAACGCCCCGGCTGCGCCGACGAGACTCCGCGATGAGGGCACCTGAGCGGCGTTATTCGTGCTGCTTATAAGGCTCATGTTCAAAAACTAGATCCGTCCCTGTTTCGACCCCCAACGAGAACAAATCGTTCTGACCCCTTTCGTGACTCGGCTTCCTAAACTATTATCTCCTGCTCACCGTTCCTTATGGAGTACGACTCATAGTTAGGCCGGTCATCGAAGATTCTAAGAACATGCCGATTATCGAAAACTAGAAGCAATGTGCCATCCACTTCTCCCTTCACGTCAGTCACGCCCCGGCCGGCCAACTGCATCAGTCGCGAGTGGGACAAAGGTATGCTTTGCACCTCTGACTCGACGTCGTCCAGTGAAAGTTGATGCTGTAACGAGGATTCAACGGTTATGCTAACATGTTCGTCGAATCCAAGATCGACGGCATACTGGCGGAATGTAACATGCTCAAGCGTTCTCCCAACGAAGAAACTTGCATTAAAGTCCTTTGGCAAACCGTACATTGTTGATTGTCTCTCGGCGTGATAAGGAGGAAAGGGCATATATTGGGCAATCTAGGGTCAGGCGCTCGGCATTTCTTAACGACCTTACTATTATATGCGCCTCCCCCCTTTTAATCATCGGAGGATTGCAACGTCAACCGTATTGCCTACAAAACATGTGATCAGTGGATTTGAATCGCCTCAGCGTGAGCCGGTTCGAGGCGTATTGCCTCGTTGAGGCCGGCAAAAGGCTTCGCGAATTCACCCTTGATGGCGGGCCAACAGCCGCGCGGGTTACGCAAATAGGCGTCTCGCGAATTGCTCGCAACAGCGGTGGTCTCCGCGACGTGCGCATTGGAATGTCCGCTGACGGCCGTCGGTTCTCAAGCGAAATCTCCGGGTCCAAGTGGTTGGACCGTCCTCCGCGGGATGGGGAAGAACCACCTTATGTCACCGGGAAAGATGAAGAAAAAGGACGGCGGTGGCTGACCGGCCGGTGGTACGATAGGTGGCGAGGCTGGCGGTTGACATGGGGGCGTCTCCGGCGGCAGCGGAACATGCGTGTCGGGGTGCGGCCCAGGCTTCATCGTCCTAGGGTCGATTCCCTGCCAACCGTCGCCCGGGTTTGCCGGAGGACTTTCAAGTCTCCAGTAACCGTCTGGATATTGTTGCGTCGGTGGCATCACCCTGACCCGCCACCCAGGCGGATAATTTGTCGGTGGTGGCTGCGGTGGATTTGTTGGGGGTATAAATTTTGGCGACGGCGCCGGCACTCCCGCGAGGGACGGCGACCGTCTCCGCCGAAGAACTCGCCGCCGGCGCCGAACCCGCCTTCCCCGTACCCGCTAGGATATCCCGGACCCAACGGGCCGAACGCGCCCGGGGGATCGAGACTTGCGGCAACCGATGGATCGTCGAGCCCCGCGCCCTCGCAGCAGTCGCAACCCCAACCGGGAATGACCCCCGCCGCCTTGTTGTGAACGAGAACGCTGTTCCGCCCCACGGCGTAGCATTCAAGGTCAGCAACGCTGATGTTATAGACCTTGCCGGAGAATTGCCGCCGCTCGATTACCTCGATAGGCAGAATCCGCCCGTCGCGCGACAACAATTCGTCGCCCTCGCGGAGATAAGCGGCGTCAGGGTTACCGTGCCCAGGTCGTACCAGCCACTGCCCAGCGGCGTCGAGTCGGATCCGGCGTACGCAAACGGACTGGTCGAGAAACTCTCATTCTCGGTATCGGCAAACGAGAAATCGTCCTCGAGCATTCCAGAACTGACGTAGCCATAGAGCACGTAGGTTCGCGACTGGCCGGGTGATTGCGGCAAGTTCTCGAATGTGGCCTCGTTGGACGAGGCGATAAGCGTTTGTCCGTGCGACGAGGCAACCGGGCGATCGAGGTCGTCGTACGTCGTCGTTGTGACGTTGTTCATAGCGTCCGTCTGCGAGACCGGATCGTCGGCGCTGTTGTAGACCGTGCCGGACGTCTGCTCCATGATGCAGATCTGGGAAGGCATCGTGTCGATGCCGGTCAGTTTTACTGCCAGGGTTGTGGCGCCGGCGCTCAAAGTCACCTGGCCCAAGTCGACCCAGCCGGAACCAAGCGTCGAAGCCGGCGCGCCGCCGCCCGTGCCGACGATCGACACGCTGCCGGGCGACCCGCTGCCAACGGTTTGATAGGCCGATTTGTAATTTGATCCGATCGAGGAGGAAGCGTAGATCTCAAACGTCCCGCTGGCGTTCAAGGCAAGGTTGCTGAACGTCCATGTTGAGAATTCGTCGTACGAGGAATACGACGGATCATCGTATTCGTTGCTGATCGTCTGGCCCTGGTAGCTCGCCGTCTCGTCTCCCGCCGCATTGTAGGCATAGGCCGTCACGTCGCCGTCAGGATTGGTAGTGCTTAGAACCAGCCCAGCGGGCGGCGCCGAGTCGCTGTCGGAATACTGCGTATAGACGTAGGTCGTAATCGGGTCAGCGCCGTCGGCGACCGTATTCTGGCCCTCGTAGTCCGCGGTCGCGGACTCGCCGTAATCGGTCTCGCCGTTGGCGTATTCTTCCGTCTCGACGAGGTCTCCCGTGCTCGTGTAGTAGGTGTAGGCGGTATAGTCGCCGCTGCCGGTGTCACTCACGACTTTTTGATACGAGGTTACCACGTCGTCGGGGCCGCCGGCGGTCGTGTACGTCGCATAGGTCCACGTTTGCGTTGAACCGTCCGGCACCTGCTCTGTGTCCATCTCGTTGGTGTCGGAGTAGTAAGTGTATTCGGTCACCGGATTCTGCGACTCGGTCCCGTTAACCACGGCGGGCTGGATCATTTCTGTCGCCAGGCCGTTGTCGTCATACACATAGATCGTGGTGTTCCCAAGCGCGTCCTCGACCGACGTCGGGTCGCCGAACGTGTCGAAGGTGTAGAGCGTGGGAGCCTCCGATTCGTCGGTCGCGACCGCGCGGACCGTGGTCGAAGGAACGAGGTAGGCAGGGTTGTCGCTGCTCCCCGGCGTGTCACCGCTGCCGAAGAGAAGCGCCTGCGCGGCCTGGTAAGTGACCGTCGATCCGTCGGCACTGGTGACCGTCTGGAGCGTGCCGTCCGGCCGATAGGCGTAAAGCGTCGCATTGCCGTTGGCGTCAGTGTAGGAGACGAGCGGCGCTGTGTCCGACTCGTAGGTGAATTCGGATACTGGCTGTGTTTCGCCTTCTTCCGGGTTGGGGTCGGTGACCTGGATCAGTTGGCCATACCCATTGTAGGTCAGCGTAGTGTCGCGCTCGACGAAGTCTTCAATCGTAGCGACCAAATCAGAGTCATTATAGCTGAACGTCGTCGTCTGGTGCGACGGATTGGTGATTTGGTACAACCGATCGCTTGAATAGGTGTAGCTCGTAATGTTGCCGTCATTATCGGTGACCGAGACCAGTTGTCCACTGGAGTTGAATGTCTCCTTCGTTCCGTCGGTGCCGACGAGTTGATAGTAGCTGTCAGAGTAAGTGAGCGACGAAAACGCGAAAGGTCCCGCCGGGCTGGTATACGAATCGCCCGAGAAGTAGGCCATCGTCCCGTCGCTCTGCACGAGAAGGGCTCCGCTGTCGCTGGTTACAAGCTGATCCAGCCCGTCGAGCATCCAGCCGGCGCCAAAGGGGCTGGAATTCCAGTTGAGGACGTTCTGCGGCACCGTGGTAGTGGACGGAGACGGCGAGCTACCAGAGTAGCTTGGCGCGATGGCTACCGTGAACTCGTAGTGTCCGGTGTCCAGAGGCGTGCCGGTGTACTTGACGGCAAAGCGATACGTGGCGTCGGTTGTACCGTCGTCGCCGGTCAGGTCGGTCGCCGTGTAGTAGCTTTCGCCGACGGGGGTGCCCGTATCGGTGTCACCCATGTAGAGCGTGGCGGTCACGCCCTCAAGCGTTCCGCTGCCGCCGCTGGGAATGGTGCTGTCGATACTCACGATCGGCTGTCCGTTGGACCCGCTCACGTAGGTCAGCCCGGCGTCGTCCAGCGACAGGACCATGCTTCCGTCGGTCAACGGCGAGGGCGTCGCTTGGCTGGGCACGTCGTCGACGGCCGTTGTCTCATCCGGGGAAGAACTCGGAAGCGTGGTACTGACTACCGTAATCGGCAACACGGCCGACGTCCCGCTGCCAAAGACATCGCTTTCGCCGTTGTATGCCGCCGTGACCGAGTTGCTGCCTGCGCTAAGGTATGGCGAAGTGTCATCGGTATTGACCGTCAACGTGGCCACCGACAGATCGGGAGTGGCGGTAGTCCACGAGTACGTACCGAACAACGTGCCATCCGGGGCGCCGTAACTGCCGTCCGGGCTGTCATTGAGGTGGTAGACGCCCTCTAAAGAGCCCGATTCGGGATAGCCGCTGGTCAGCACGACTCCATTGTTGTAGAGTTGGCTTTCCTCGGTCGGCGTCAAGTCCGTGCTCCACACGTCGACTTCCTGGATTGCTGCATCGACGTTTAGAGGATACCCATCGGTGCCATCGTAGCCGATAGTGAGGCCTGAGCTGCTTCCACCAAAAGCGCCCCAGTCCCCGGCGGAACCGAGCGATACGGCGGGCATGTCGTTGTAGTAGAAGAAGATGTTGCTCGACGTAAAGACCACGCTGATATGGTTCCAGCCGCCGTTGCCGAGGGCAGGATTGGCAAGTTGGGCGGGGATGCCGGTGTCCCAGCTGCCGTCGCCTGTCTGCACGTACCAGTCGCCGCCGGGACTGTATCCGACACCCGGCCAGAACCCGCCGCCGCTTCCATCGAAACAGTCGACGATCTCGCCGTTGTCGGTCCACCCGTCGATCCGGACCCAGGCGCGAATCGTCATCTCAGGATACGAAGCGGTCAGATCGGTGTTTATTCCCCCGTCAGCGCTGTCCAACAGCAACGCATCGGTCTCGGTAGCCGTGTTGTTCAGTGTTTGCGGGCTGCCGAGCGACGTGCCTCCGTCCATGAAGGTCACGGTTCCCGAGGCGGTACTCGGAACCGAGGCAGTCAGCGTGACGGTCTGGCTTGTTCCCGAAACGATCTCGCTGGTGGAGGAGGTAAGCGTGGGCGTGACGATCGGCAGCGCGTCGTAGCTGACCGCACTGGACGTGCTGCTGATGAAGTTCGAGTCGCCTTGGTAGACGGCGGTGATGTCCGTATGGTCTCCGGCGGCCAGGTAGGCGGTCGTAAACGCGGCGATGATGCTATCGCCTACTTCGCGGAGCGGACTATATCCCAATACAGTCGTACCGTCGAGAAACGCAACGACGCCTGTAGGCGTACCTTCCCCTTCGCCGTCTACAGTGGCCGTCAGGGTCACCGGGCTCCCCTCAGCCGCCGAGGATGTCGACAATGAAAGCGAGGTACTTGAATCATGAACGATGGTCTCGGTTACGGAGCCGCTGGACGACGGTGCGTGATAGCTGTCGCCGGTGAACTCGGCCGTGATCGTGTGTGGGCCAAGAGAGAGGTCCGACGTGGCCAACGTGGCATGGCCGGTGGAGTCGATAGTCTCCGATCCGAGAGAGGTCTCTCCGTCACGGAATTCGACGGTATCGTCACCAAGGGAAAGCAGGTTGCCGCCGAGATAAGGCGGGCTAACCGTGGCGGTAAACGTCACGCCGTCTTCATCGTCATAGACAGTGGAGCTTGCCGAGGCCGTGAGGTAGACCGTCGTATTGACCGCTGCGACGCTGCCGATTTCGCGGACGACGTTGTTGGTAGCGTCGGCAACGATGATGTCGCCGGAAGAGTCGATGGCGATCCCCGCGGGCCAATTGAACAAGGCGTTTACGGCTGGGCCACCGTCGCCATCGTAGCCATAGTCGCTTATCCCTCCGGCGATCAACGTCATCGAGTCCGTTCCGCTGTCCAACTCCCAGATGCACGTGTCGTCGCTGTCGGCGATGAATAGATTGCCCACGGCGTCCAGGGCCACGCCGGTGTCATAAAACAGGCCGCTGGCTACGGTGCTGATCGTGCCGGAGGTGAGGTCGACCTCCCGCACGGCGTCGTTGTCCTCGTCGGCGATGTACAAGGCTGTTCCCGCACTGTTGACCACCACGCCAACCGGCGAATCCAGTTGCGCTCGTCGCCGGGCCGTCGTCGCCGTCGGATCCGGCGGTGTGGTCTCCGGCGACCGTGGTGATATCGCCGCTGCCGGCCGCGATCTCGCGAATGACGTTGTTGCCGGTGTCGGAGATAAACAGGTTGCCGGCTGAGTCCATCGCCAAGTCGTTCGGGCCATTCAGCTCGGCGCTGCCCAACGCGCCGTTGACGTAACCTGCACTCCCGGTGCCGACCAGCGTGGTGATGATGTCCGTCGTAAGGTCAACCTCCTGAACGCGGTTGTTGTCGGTGTCGGCAATGTAGAGCGTATTGCCGCTGACAAACACCCCTTGGGGATCGTTCAACCCGGCGTCGACGGCCGCGCCGCCGTCGCCGCCGGAGCCCGAGGTCCCGTCTCCGGCGACGGTGGTAATTACTCCCGTAGCGGCATTGATTTCGCGGACGCGGTTGTTTCCGGAATCCGCGATGAAGATGTCGCCCGCCGCATCTACCGCGACCCCGTTGGGGTTATTTAACTGCGCAGCGACGGCAGGTCCGCTGTCCCCGCCGTAGCTGTCGCTCCCGCTGCCCGCGACTGTCGTGATCAGGCCGGTGACTTCGCGAACGACGTTATTGCTTGCGTCCGCAATAAACGGATCGCCGGCGGAATTGACGGCGAGGCCGGCGGGGTTGTATAACTTGGCGCTGGTTGCCAGGCCGCCGTCGCCACTGTAGCCGGACCCGGCGCCGTAATCCCCGGCGATGGTCGTGATGTTTTGCGTAACATGATCGACCTCGCGAATGACCTGGTTGCCCGTGTCCGCGATAAAAATGTCGCCGGCCGCGTCTACCGCCACGTCTGCCGGAGAATGCAGTTTCGCGCCAGTCGCCGCGTAGCCGTCGCCGCTGTAGCCCGCGACCCCGTCTCCAGCCACCGTGCTGATGTGTCCCGATGTATCGACCTTGCGGATGACGTCGTTGCCTTGGTCGGCGATGAATACCTCGCTGATCGCATCGACAGCGACAGCCGTCGGGTCGTCCAATTTCGCGCTGGTTGCGGCGCCGCCGTCGCCGGAGTAGCCCGTCGTGTGGTTGCCGGCGATCGCGGAGATAATCCCCGTGGAGGCATTGACCTCGCGAATCACGTTGTTGCCGCTGTCGGCAATGAAGATGTTGCCGGCCGCGTCTACGGCTACGCCTACCGGGTCATTCAACTCGGCGCCGGTTGCCGCTTCGCCGTTGCCGCTGTACCCCGAGCTCCCGTTGCCCGCCACCGTGGTAATGACGCCGGTGACGTGATTGACTTCCCGAATAACGTTGTTGCCGCTGTCGGCGATGAAGAGGTCGCCTGCCGAATCCACGGCCACGCCAGTCGGGTCGTTCAATTCGGCGCTGGTAGCCGGCCCGCCGTTGCCGCTGTACCCCGAATTCCCGTTGCCCGCGACTGTGGTGATGACGCCGTTGGCATGATTGACCTCACGGATGACATTGTTGTAGGTGTCGGCAATGAAAACATCGCCGACGGCGTTCACGGCCACGTCCGAAGGATTGCTCAATCCCGCATTGGCCGCGAGCGCGCCGTTGCCGCTGTAGCTCCCGCCCAATCCGTAATTCCCGGCAATCGTCGTGATGATTGCGCCGGGAGTCACGCTCAGCATCTGCCGCACCTCCAGGGTCTCAAACCTAAGCACCCGGCGGTTGCGGCGGGCATTCCGACGCGAGCGAGCGGACCAGGCGGAATAGAAAAAGAAGTCGCGGAATCGTGGGACTTTGATCATGATCGTGACCAATGCCTTTCCATTCTCGTGTAAGCGGATGTCTTGTCGGATTGCAGGTTGGGGATGTTCGTTAGCTTCCTTGCGCGGCGGCGAAGTCGGGTTCGATTGCCGTGGGCTGCAACGCACGCTTCCGGTTTGGTTCGCGGCGGCAACCGAGGCGTCGGCGGAATTCGCCTGCCAGACGCTCCATCGAGTCCAGCAGGCGTTCGCGGTCACAGAACGGCGTGCGCCGCCAAAGGTCTTCGGCGAGACGGCGAAGCTGTTTGGCCGCTTGCGGATAACGTATCGCAACGGCGCCTCGGCCCTGGATGCCTTCTTGCGCTTCCTTCAGGGCTTGTCGCAGGCTTCCCCGGTACGCCTTGGCAAGCGCCAGCGTGCGGAAGTGCTTGAAGATCCTCAAGGAGCGGTAGTAGTAGTTGCTCCCGCCGGCCAGCGCGGTTTTTTCGTCCAGCGCCGCCTCGATCTGGGAGAGTTTGCAACCCAGTCGCCAGAGTTGCCGAATCTTTGCCGAATCGGCGTGCTCAAGTTCACTGACCAGAGTCCGGATTTCGGACTTGAGTCTGCCCTTGGCCCGATCGTCGTCGCTCTTCCATCCCGCCACCATCGGAGTGCCTTTTGAAAACCAAGTGTCACATGATACTAGCCAGAACAAAACTACGCGCCGACCGCCAAACGACGGTCCCGCCTGCCATGTTCACGTTGCTATAACCAGATTGACTTCAACAAATCAGCAATCTGTCACATGTGACAGATTGCTCGACACGGACGGATCGCCGAAGAGTTGTGCGAAACCAGGTGCTGAATAGAGATTGCTTAGCACTGCGTCAGATTCTCTTGGCTTACGTGCGAGTTCATCTCGGCGAATGCCGCCTTCAATGGTTGCCGAACCCAGGAGTTCGTTCAGTCTACGAGTGAAAAGAGATCTGTCAAGCGTTCGGTTAAATATTAACCGCCAGTGCTTCGGCCCCTGCTGCTTCCGAACTGCGACAACCTGTAGATAAGGGCGCAAGAACGTTTTCGAGAAGATTTGGCCGTCACATGGTAACGTGCTGTTACCATATCAAGTGTGCGACGGGATACAGCAGCTTAGACCGCAACTGCTGCCAGCGGATATCTGCTTCCACGTCCGACACTCGCTTGTCTTCCTAGGCGAGTTGTGGCAAACTGGATAGCATTCGTCTAAACCTCGCTGATTTCGTAGGCGGCGAGAACTCCGGCACATATTCTCATCAAGGAGCCAGAAAATGTCCGATGCAATGCCCGGCCAAGACCATCAATCCGACCCTCAACCCGCCCAACAGCCTCAGCCGCTTCCGTTTGACGACAGCAAGGCCATGCCGCTCTACGCCAATTTTTGCCGCGTCACCGGGACACCGGAGGAGGTGATTGTCGACTTCGGACTCAATGCCAACGGAGGCGCCACGCCGGCCGCGCCATTGCCGATCTCGCAACGGATCGTCGTGAACTTCTACACGGCCAAGCGGCTCTGGCAGACCCTAGGGGTAACCATTCAGCGCCATGAATCGACGTTCGGTGCCCTGGAAACCAACGTGCAGAAACGGGCAGCGCCGCGGGCGATGCGGCGGGCGAGCGCGTGAATAAAGCTCAGTCGCACCCAACAACGTATATCCGCCGGTACTGACTGGCGGGAGTTACGCGGTGTTTCCGACAGTTGGCCAGGGCCGACAACCTCGGACGCGCTGTAACCGCCGGCCGTCCGAGCGGGATTTCGAGTCGGACAGTCCGCGGGATCCAAACCCGCGTCGCCTTTTCACGTAATTCCTGACTGCGATTGAGGTTACGGATTCCGTCGAGCCCGTGCGCGCTGCGTATTGGCTGCAAATGCGTGGCCCTGGTAGTCGCGACTTGGCGTTGCCCGACGTTTCCGCACCGTCAGTCGGCGGATGATCTCCGTGGCGTGGGTCCCAAACCCAAAAAGAAATTCGACGCCCGTTTAGGAAAGCAAGGCAACATCATGTTGCCTTGCTCGGCTCGCCTGTGGCCAGAACTCGAAATCGGCAGATTCTCCGTCATCGGCCGAACTCGATGCCACGTCGGCGATTTCCATTTTCGAGGCGCACAGTTGTTCAAGGACAGGTCCATGTCGGCTATCCGGGCGAACGCGGCGAAATCCAGTCCCCAACGGTCGTCTCGGCAAGGACATCGAGATAAGGTGGCGGGCTGACGCGGGCAATCAGTGTGTGAATCTCCGTGCAATTGCCGAAGAAAACGTGATCATTGATCCAACTCGACAAGCTCGTGTCGCGGAACGGTAACCGGCCCCGCACGCCAAGCAGTAGCGAAACGTGAGCCTGTTGCCAGTGGTCTCCGAACCCGGAAGCCGGGGTTTGGCGGACCAATTCTCCCCGGAAGCGGAATCCCCATTTCTCAAGGATGGCGATGCCATCTTTGATGAGTTCGGGCGGCACGGCCAGATGGGCGTGGGCATCGTGGGCTACGACCGCCTTCACTGGCAGCTCGGACAAGCGTTTCGCCAGTTCGGTTGCCTTGACCTTGCGGTATCCGCCCCAGACCGGACTGGCATAAACGCAGCCGAATTGTTTCCGTTGTCTGGCGACGTTCATCAAACCCTCGGCCACCAAAGACAGGTCGTCCGCACCCTTGTCGCCGGGCTGGGGTTTGCAGCACCGCTCCTGGGCGAAGCGCAGCAAGCCCTGGGTGGTGACTTCCTTCTCTTCGCGGAGGAGTTGGTTCACGTACTGCCAGAATTCCTCCTCGGGCACCGACGCGACCATTTGGAGCCGCGACGACTGCATCTTGTTCTTGATGCCGAGTTCCCCAAGCCGCAAATTCGGCAGCCGCACATTGGCCCGGCGGTCGCCGCCGCGCTTTACGAGTGTGCTTAAAATTGCCCCGGCGCGGCGCTCGCAGAGGAGCTTTACTATGGCCGCCCGGTTGAGCACTTCCAGGTCCATTGCCGCGGCCTTGAGATAGTGTCGCACCGCCGCGGCCTGATCGCGGAGTTCCCGGACTTCGGTGAGGTCATCGCAATTCGCCAGGGCCTGCTGGACGGTGTCCAACAGCGACAAGGCGCGGGACGGCGTGGATATGGCTTGCGGAGCAATCACGGCATTCTCCATCGCGGAGTTTTGACGAAGTAACGATTCCGTACCCGGTCGGCGGGACGGCGGTGAATAGCGAGAACTTCATCCCTCTGGCTTATTAGTTGCTTTTCACCCTCCAAAATGGGCGCGTAAAACGAAGTTTTTTTCAGGAATCCCGGCCGGCCTCCGTGCAACCTTGCCGTAACCCTGGTTCTGACGCAGTCTTACGCTTGCCGGCACGCCGAAAGGAGCTTTCAGTGTGGGCTGGTTTTAGACAGGACGACCCCTCACAGGCGCGGCTTCACTGTAACACGCGGCAACTTTGCCGTACCGTTACGACCGCGTTTGCTCCGGGTCTTCACGTCGTCGCTCGCTGGCGAGGCGTTGCTGGTGCGTCAGTTCGTGCTTGGAAGCTTCCGCTCGGATTCTTGTGGTGTAGGCGGACTCGACCCCAAGTGATGCGAGCTTTTTGGCAAAGGATAGCCACGTGGCTTTGGCAGACTCGGAAGTTTCTGCCTCCGGCTCGCCTGGACCGGGCAGCATCGCCGCCTCGGGAACGCCTGCGGCCTCTGCCCGTTTTCGGATTCGGGTAGTCACGGGTTCCGCGGCGGTAATCGACCGTTGGCCAGTTCGCTGCGGCGCGGCTTCGATGGTTTGCGAGGCTTTGAGGGCCTTGATCTGTGTGGAAAGCTCACCGGTGGTCAATCTCGCTTCGGACTTCCGGCCCGACAAAATGAGCTTTAACTCGTCGCGCAACTCGGTCAGTTCCACTTGGTATTTTTCATGGGCGAACGGCAGCCCCGAGTCGTTCCTGGTAATCGCGTAACTGCGACTGGGCAATGGCAAGGTCCTCTCCAATCCGCTGGGCTTCCGGTCCGTAGCCGCCGATTAGCCGTTCCACGGCGTTGAGCACCGCTCGCGCGCCATGATGTTCCTTCGACAAAGTGGTTGCCCTCTCCGCCGCCCCTTGGACAAAAACATCCGGCGGCACCTGCGAATGCAGCACCACGCCGAACTTCAATCCCTTGTACGTGCCAAGTTCCACCCGGGTCGGCTTCGTGACCAGCAGCGGCAAGGCATCGAGTTGGCCCTCTAGCACGGGAAGCACGTCGTCGCGCAAACACTTCCTCCCGCCAATCACCACCGCATCATCGGCGTGCTCGGCGGCGGTTGCCTGGTCGGCCGTGAGATTGGACACCCGCGCAGAAAGCCCGGAAATCGTTTGCGGCAAGTCCTGCACGCTGCGGCGGGCGACATATTGTTCATCCAAATGGTTTTTCTTAAGCAACGCAAGCCGCTGCAACTCGGCGTCGGCTTCGGCCAAAGTCAGCACGGCCGGATTGCCGGAGGCAATCGCCTTGACCTCGGCATAGGAAAGCTCCTGCCCGCCGATGTCCTCAGCGCGGCGCAGGGCGTTGTTGCCGGTGATGACCTGGGCGATAAAGCGGGCCTTGGTTTCCAATGCTTGCCACATGTAGGCGTCAAACGAACCCTCGGTAACATAACGATAAATGGCCACTTCCTGGTTCTCGTTGCCCTGCCGCAGGATGCGTCCTTCGCGCTGCTCGATCTCGGCTGGCTTCCACGGGGCGTCTAAATGATGCAGGGCGACCAGTCGCTTTTGCACATTGGTGCCGGTGCCCATCTTCTGCGTGCTGCCGATCAGCACCCGCACCGAACCTTGCCGGACCTTCTCGAACAGCGCCTGTTTCTTGGCGTCGGACTCGGCCTCGCCGATAGTAGCAATCTGCTCGGCCGCGATGCCGTGCGCTGTCAGTTTCTTCACGATGTCGTTGTAGGGCGAATAGCCCCATTTTGTCGGATGGACGCCCATGTCGGCAAAGATCAACTGCGTGCTGCGTTGCTCCTTCGTCCGCTCCCAGATGGCGGCGACGCTCTCGACCAACCGGTTGATCTTGGATTCGGGAAAATCCGATGCGTTGCCATTGAGCATCCTGGCATCAATCGCCAGCTTGCGGCCGTCAGTCGTGATATTGAGTGCGTTGTCGATGCGCGGGTCGATCTTCTTCGACCGCAGTTCTTCATAGCGCTCGACCAGCCCTTGCTGCAACGAACTTTGCTCCGGTGACATCGGGCAGGCGACGACAACCGCCTTGCCGCCTGCAAGGCTTGGGCGCGGCAGGTTAAGCATCTCGGCCGTCTGCACGTCCGCGAAGGCGCGGAACATCTGCTGTAGCTCGGGCAGGTTGTTGAACTTTGCGAAGCGGCTGCGCGGGCGAAGCCCCGCGCCGTCCGGCGAAATCTCCATCGTGTCGATGACCTCGCCGAAGGTCGCCGCCCAGGCGTCGAAATGCTCGATGCCCCGGCTGCTGAGTCCCTCCGGATCGAGGAAGCGTTGCATGGTGTACATCTCCATCATAGTGTTGGAGATCGGCGTGCCGGTGGCGAACGTCACGCCGTGGCCCGGATGAAGCTGGCCCAGATAGCGCGCCTTCATATAGACGTCGAACGCCCGCTCGGAACCGCCACTCTGGATGCCGGCGACGCGGTCCATCTTGGTCGGCGTCTCCAAATTCTTAAAGTAATGCGCCTCGTCGATGAAGATGTGATCGACGCCCAGCTCGTCGAAGACCAGCCCGTCGTCCTTCTTCTTCTCCGCCAGCAGATTCTTGAGCCGCTCCTCGCGGGCCGACTTCTGCTTTTCGATGGCCTTGATGATGTTGCGGTTGTTCCCCTTGGCGGCGGCGTGGTCGCAGGCCAACTGTTCGTACTCCGCGATCTGCTCGACCAGGAACTTTTCCTGGTAGTCCCGCGACATGCCGATCCGCTCGAAACTGCTGTGGGTGACGATGATGCCGTCCCAGTCGCCGCTGGCGATCTTGGCGGTCAAGAACTTCCGCCGCTCGCGGGTCAGGTCTTCCTTGGCGGCGACCAGCAGCCGCGCGTTGGGATAGAGCTGCATGAACTCGCGGGAGAATTGCTCCAGCAGGTGGTTGGGCACGACGTACATCGGTTTCTTGATGAGGCCGGCCTGCTTCATCTTCATGCCGGTGGCGGCCATCGTAAACGTCTTGCCGGCGCCGACGACGTGGGCCAGCAAGGTATTTCCCGAACTCATGCCCCGCCACACGGCGTCGTCCTGGTGCGGACGCAGCTCGATATTCGGGTTCATGCCGGGGAAATCGAGGTGCGAGCCGTCGAACAATCGCGGCCGCAGGTTGTTGTAGATGTCGTTATAGAGCCTTACCAGTCGCTCGGTACGCTGCGGCTCGGTGAAGACCCAGGCGCGGAAGCGCTCCTTGATAAGCCGCTGCTTCTCCTTGGCGGCCATCGTCGCTTCCTGGTTGACCACCCGTTCCTCGCGGTCGCCGTTCATGATCGTGTCGTAAATGACCGGGGCTTTCATGTTGAGGGCCAGTTCCAAGAGCCAGGTGCCGTTGGCCCGTGCCGTGCCGTATTCGCTGGTGGCGCCGACGGACTTTTCGGCGGCGTAGTCGGGCACCAGGCTCCATACCGCGTCCTTCGCGAGGTGGGCGATGGGGACCGAAGCCAGCGCGACCTTGAACAGCTCGGCCGCGAACGCCTGGATGTCAGTCTCCGGTATCCACGGCGCGCCCAGGCCGGCGTCGATGTCGCCCGGCAGCACGTCCTCGGGCTGCACGGCGCGAAGCGCCTCGGCATTGCGGACATATTCCGGTTCGGCCGCTTCGGCGGCGGGCAGTTTGGCCCGCACGTTGCCGGAGAGATATCGCCGCTTTGCAGTACTTGCCCGCAAGACTTCGGATAAACCGCGGCGGGCATGAAAGGTTTCTGCGGCGGGAGCCAATTAGATGAAGGAGTCAGAATCGCTGAGCAATCAGCAACCGTGAAAGCCGTGAGAACGGGCCATGCTGAGAATCGTCCAGAATATGTCAGCTGCCGGAGCTATGAGCTACTACACCTCGGAGAATTACTACACCGACAAGAGCGAACTGGTCGGCATCTGGCGAGGCGAAGGCGCCGGGAAGCTCGGCCTGTCGGGCGAAATAGCGCAGGATGCATGGAACGCGCTCTGCCAAAACCTCCATCCGGCGACGGGCGACACGCTGACGCTACGGCAGAAGGAACACCGGCGAATCGGCTACGATTTCACGTTCAATGCGCCCAAGAGCCTGTCGCTGCTCTACGGCTTGCCACACAAATCGCCGAGGGGCTGACCCGTGACGGTTTGAGCGGAATCGTCAAGCGCAGCCGCTCGCGGGAACATCGCGACAAGCCGGAGCGTCCGGCACGGGTACGCATCGAATTGAGCGCCGGCCGCAGCGTTACCTTCGCGGGAACCGGTCTCGACGACCTGGACACCTTGGTCCAATGGCTTGAGGAACTGCTGGGCAAGGCCCGCAAGCTGCGTCCCAAAGGGCTGGCCCTGGGCACCTTCGTCCGATTGCTCAAGGACGAAGCCAAGCCTTGAATCACAGCTAACGAAAGTCACCACACAAACAAATCCCCTAACCAATACTGCAGACCAATCATGGAAACCTTTTACTCGCGTATGCAGACCGTCCTCGTGGTCCTTTTCCGTTGCTGCCTGTTTGTGCTGGCGGCGGTGGCGCTTCTGCTGCTTTATTTGAGCGCCTGGCTGGAGCGTTTTCTGCGGCAGGTAACGCCGTTGATTCTGGCCGCGCTGCCGCCGCACTACCGGCGGCTTCTCGTGTGGATGCCGGCACCGCCGACATTGGGGAACGCCATCATTGAGCACGGTGCAGCGGAGTAATTGCCCGCATTCACCAACGTTATCCATCGAGGACATCATGTATCCACTGTGCCGAATGCTCCTGATCACGTTCGTCATCCTGTGCGGCTACTGCCTTTGCCTGTCGGTTGCGGTCTTTGGAGGCGGCGTGTTGTTCGTGGTTGTGCTCGCCTGTCTGGCGATCGCACGAAGGCTAAAGAAGACCAAACTCTCCGCCTATGGAACGGCAAGGTGGGCACAGGAAGAAGAATTGGAACAGGCAGGGATGCTCGGCGGACGGGGGCTTCTCATCGGCACCTTGTTTGATTTGGAGCGTCCGTCGTTCAAGACGGCCGCGCTCGCGCTCTTCAACTCGCGGTTGGCTTCGGAGGTTGCCTGCAAACGCTTCCTGCGATCGATCTTTCCCAAGATCGAGAAGACTCCGCCGCGCGTGCGGCTATCACAGGCGGTTCACACCGGTATTTTCGCACCCACGGGCGTCGGCAAAGGCGTCTCCTGCGTCATCCCGTTTCTTTTGGAATGCCCCGACTCGTGCGTGGTCGTGGACTTCAAGGGCGAAAACGCGCTGATTACGGCGGAATGCCGGCGCCGCATGGGCCACCGCGTCGTCCTGCTCGATCCTTACGGAATGGTCACGCGCAATCCCGACTGCCTCAATCCCATCGATTTCATTCGCAAGGACTCGCCCGACGTCATCGACGAGATTCGTGACCTCGCGGAATCGCTGGTGATTCGCACCGGCCAGGAGCGCGAGCCGCACTGGAACGATAGCGCCGAAACCTGGATCGCCGCTGCGACCGCCGCGGTCGTGGAATATGGCGACTCGGACGACCGCTCTTTGCAGACGGTTAGGGACTTGCTTTCCGCCGGGCCCGGCAAGCTCGACATCATGGCAAAACTGCTCTGTGAGTCGCAAGCCTGCGACGGGATGCTCTCCCGCTTCGGCTATCAACTTACGCAATTCAAGGACAAGGAGTTGGCATCAACGCTCACGACGACAAACCGCTTTCTCAGGCATTTGGATACTCTCGCTGTCGCGGCCAGCACGAGAACGAGCACGTTCAATCCGTCCGACTTGCTGACAGGCAAGATGACCGTGTACCTCATTCTGCCGCCTGAACATGCCCGGACGCAATCGCCGCTGTTGCGGACTTGGATCAGCTCACTTTTGCGGGCTGTGCTTCGTGGCGGGCTTCATCATCAGAGGCGGGTGCATTTTCTCCTGGACGAGGCTGCGGCACTGGGCCATCTCGATTGCCTGGACGACGCCGTGGACAAATACCGCGGCTACGGCGTCCGCTTGATTTTTATCTACCAGAGCCTCGGCCAGTTAAAGAAGTGTTTCCCGGAGGGACAGGAACAAACCCTGCTATCCAATGTCAGCCAGGTGTTCTTCGGAGTTAACGATTTGGAGACCGCCGAGTACGTCTCCAATCGCCTTGGCGATGAAACGATCGTCGTCAACAGCGGCAGCGTCAGTCGCGGAACAACACGGCAGCACAGCTACCGTGATGAGGGTAGCTACAGCACCTCGTGGAACACGACCGACAGTTGGCAACAAGTGGGCCGAAAGCTGGCCAAGGCGGACGAGATTATGGCGATGTCCCAGCGCGCGGCGATTACGTTCACGCCGGGAATGCGTCCGATCGCGACGCAACTGCTTCGTTACTACGAAGCCCGGCCCGCGTCGGCGCTGCGTCGAGTGCTGCAAAGCCTGCGTATGACGATGGTCGCGGCCATGCTGCTTGCGACCATGTTGTTTCTGGCGACAAACCTCAAAGAAAGCCGCGAGCGCCGATTTGCTCATCCGCCGGCGCCCATTGTGTTGCCCAAGCGGCGGATGCGGTAGATGGATCGTGATTCTTTAGCAAGCGATGAAAGGTTTTCCGGCCGCAGGGCAATTATCTGGTAGAGCGCGAGGCACGGAGCGGCGAGCCTCGCAAAAAACCGCGAGAAACGATTACGTCGTTCGCCGCTGCCCGTAGCGATTGTAATCCAGCGGACTGAATGAAGGAGGCGAACGATGCGTTTTGTTGAAAAACTAGAGCAAATGGTTTCCAGGGGCGTCAGCGAAATTGCCCAGGAACTCGGCCGTCTTGGCGTCCAAGGTTCGGCGGAGCTAGGCTCCGCGCTGTTTAACGGGAGCGCCTATGTTCCCTATGGCCAAGGCCAGAACCGGGAAGGCGCGGTGCATAGCATGGAAGGCTATCACGGCAACGAATCCCCCGACATCGAGCGTGAACACGAAGGACGCTCGATGTGACGTGTGTTTAGTTTCCCATTTCCCCTTATGGAGGTTTTCCAATGCTATTGGCAATGACATTCTTCGAGCAGAGCATTTTCTGGTTGATCGTGGTCTCGGCGTGCCTGATCCACTTCGCCAAGAAGGCGGCAGCGAGCAAGGGGCCGGTGGCCTCCGCGGCGAAGGAAATCGCCGCTCACAAGGCAGCCGGCTTCCTGCGCAGCCTGTTCAGGTGAGCGAAGATCGCTGGTCGGCCGCAATGGACCAGTTACAAGGGGTGGGGATGGGTGATGGCATCTGTCACGCGAACGTGACGCATCCGGCCCCGCCCCGTTTTCCCTAATCCAGCGCCGAATTGAACCCGCAGATTGGATGAAAGGTCTTCGAGTGAGC
Organism: uncultured Planctomycetia bacterium; assembly: GCA_963780045.1. GTDB lineage: Bacteria > Planctomycetota > Planctomycetia > Pirellulales > Thermoguttaceae > JANXQG01. Next base: position 3,422,792 of record CAVZZZ010000001.1, read on the forward strand.
GCCCAATATACCTGTAGCAAGTGATGAGCGTCATCACCGAAGGTCGTGCGAACCACGACCGCGATTTCAAGTCCCCCTTTTTTCAAGGAGTTATCCCATGTTGATCGTTCGTGTGATCCTCGTGATCCTTTCCATCATTTTTGGTGGCGATAACGATGGCCAAAGCGCCTAGGCAGCCGGTGAGTGGCCCCGGCCCTTGTCGGCCGGGCCGCGTCACTGGACAGCAAACCCCAACCCAACAGGTGAAACATGTTGAACTATTGGTACGGTTCCGTTGCCGTCGCGACGCTGTTGATCGGCGCGGCGGCATGGCTTGCCCTACGCCGGTTGCCGCGGCTTCTCGCTAAGCACCCCAAGGCGGCCGAGATTTTCGTGAAACTCATGAGCGCGTTCTATCCGTGACAGCAAACTCCTGAGTTTTGCAAAGGGGAGCGCGTGCTCCCTTTTTTCATTTTGGACAGTGCGTCAAGGAGAACATTATGAACGTCGGCGAGGAACGTCGCGACGAGCTAGTTCAACCGCTTTTAATCACAGCGGCCGAATTAGCAAAGCTCTTGCAAGTGTCCAAACGGACGCTATGGCGGCTTCGGTCCGCCCGCGAATTGCCAGAAGCGGTGCGTCTCGGTGGCGCCGTCCGCTGGCGACTTGACAAGATCAAAAAATGGATTGCCGATGGTTGTCACATGTCCACTAGCTGAGTACAATGCTTGCGAGCCGTGGAGAAAACCGATTTCCGCGGGCTCTGCGACATCTTCCCATTAACCTGTGTCTCCCAAATTCTCGTAGCCGCCGTGCCAAGGCGGATTCAACAAATCATGGCGTCGATTTTCAAACGCAGCAAGCGGAAGAATGAACCGTACTGGATTCAATACAAGGACCACCTCGGCAAGCGGAAGACGGCCAAAGGCTTCACCGACAAGGGGCTGACCGAGCAGCTTGCCGGCAAGCTCGAATCGGAGGCCAGGCTTCGCAAGACCGGCTTGATTGATCCTGAACAGGAGCGCTACGCCGAGGTGAAGCAGGCGGCAATCAAAGTCCACCTGACGGCCTTTGAGGAAAGCCTCGCCGACAACTCGCCGAAACATTGCACGGTGACGATGTCGCGCGTCAATCGCATCGTCGAGGGATGCGGCTTCACGTCGCTGGCCGACATCCGGTCCGAGCCAGTCCAGGCATACTTGCGGTCGTTGCGGAAGACCGAGGACATTTCACCGCGGACTTACAATCACTATATCCAGGCGATGGATTCGTTCTGCAACTGGTGCGTGATGACGAAGCGGGTCCTGGCCAACCCCTTGCTTGGGATGGAGCGGCTCAACACGGAAGTCGATATCCGCAGGGCACGGCGTGCTCTGACAGCGGCCGAAGTCGGGCAATTGATCGTCTCGGCCCAAAGCAGCAAAAAGAAGATCAACCGCGTCGATGGCGAGCAGCGGGCGAGAATCTACTTCCTGGCCTATATGACCGGCTTGCGGAAGAACGAATTGGCCAGTCTGTCGCCGAAGAGTTTTAATCTTGAAGGTAACCCGCCCACGGTCACGGTGGAGGCAAGGCATTCCAAGCATCGGAGGAAGGATGTCCTGCCGCTCCATCCTGAACTGGTCGCTGAGTTGCGGGTGTGGTTTGCGGATCTCGCTCCCAGCGACAAGCTGTTCCCAGACCTTGCGGGCAAGAACACGGCGGTCATGGTCAAGCGCGATCTGGAGCGAATCGGCATTCCGTACCGGAACGATGCCGGCGTAGCGGATTTCCACGCGGCCGGCCGGCATACGCATATCACGGAACTGGTTCGTAGCGGGGCCTCGCTGCCGGAGGTCAAGGAACTGGCGCGTCACTCCGACATTAAGATGACCATGCGGTACACGCACATCGGCATGGGAGACCAGGCCCGCGCGGTGGGCAATCTGCCGATGCCGTTGGCCAACCCTGCCGACCGCAGCACAGCGGCGCTGCAAATGCGCTGCACTCCCGGCGTCGTTGAGGGTCATCGGTTGGCAGCGAATGACAATGGCCAAGCCGACGAGAACCGCCTTAACCCTTGCCGTCGTAAGGGTTTAGGCGTTGGCAGTCACCGAATGTCATCAAATGGCAATAAGGCGCCGGTGGGAGTCGAACCCACCTCGCCAGCTTGGAAGGCTGGAGCCTTTGCCGCTCGGCCAAAGGCGCACAAAATCAAAATAACGAAACTCAAATGTCCAGTGCCGAAGCTCACGATGGCCATTGTGACATTCGTGCTTTCGATTTCTTTCGGCATTCGTCATTTTGCGAAGGCGGAAGGTGAGGGAGTTGAACCCCCAAGGCTTTCGCTCGACCGCTTTCGAGGCGGTTGCCATCGCCAGTTGGCTTGACCTTCCGAATGCAAGTTCAGCTCCGGCAGGAGGGGTCGAACCTCCGATCTTCTCCTTAACAGGGAGACGCCTTACCACTTGGCTACACCGGATCACAAAGTCAGGATGGCCGGATTCGAACCGGCGATCTCGTGCTCCCGAAACACGCGGAATACCAGGCTTTCCTACATCCTGTTCAACATAAGCGCCCAGCGGGAGTTGAACCCGCACTTTCGCCATGGCAAGGCGACAGGCTGCCGCTACATCATGGGCGCGTTGTGGCGTGCCGAATTGTCAATGAACAATACTCGCTGCGGCCGGAACATCGAGAAACCGTCACCACGGGGGACGTGTGACTCGCATTTCGGCGCAAGCCAGTAAAAGCACCGGGTGGGACTCGAACCCACGTCGCCGCGTTACGGGCGCGGTGTCCTCGCCGCTGGACGACCAGTGCGTGCGGCAATGTCGAATGTCGAAAATCACATGTCGAAGGAAGGGCGAATGCCGGGAGCACAATTCGCGCATTTCGACATTTGGTCTTCGTCCTTCTTTCGTCATTTGACATTCGGCATTCTGTCCAAGTGGGACCGGTGGGGATCGAACCCACATCGTCCGGTTTAAGAGACCGGTGCATTACCTCGTCTGCCACAATCCCGTGCAGTAGGCGCGGAAGGAATCGAACCTTCGACCGGGTCCTTATAAGAGACCTGCTCTCACCACTGAGCTACGCGCCTGCTAGTTTTCTTGCCAGTGGGGCCGAAGGGACTTGAACCCATACGCGCCGGATTAAAAGTCCGGTGTGCTGCCGTTACACCACGACCCCGAGAGCTGAGTCGGGCGTATGCGTTTCAACCGGGCTGGCTTCATCGTTGCGTTCTCCTTGAATGCCGAAAATCAAGTGTCGAATGTCAAACGTCATTCGTCATTCCGTGTCCAGTGGTAGCCCTGAGAGTCGAACTCAGCACTACGCGGTTATCAGCCGTGTCTGGGCAAACCGGCCCTCGACTACCGTGTTAGGCTTGAGGCCTGTGGCTTGAGGTGCAGTGCTACGACCTCAAGCCTCAAGTCTCAGGTCTCAAGCTTCCTCAGTAGCTCGTGCGGGAGTCGAACCCGCCTCTGCGCCTTGAAAGGGCTCTATCCTCAAACCGATAGACGAACGAGCCATCTGTAAGTGCGCACTTTCCACGCAGAAAAATCGGGGACTTTGCGCGGCGGAATTTACGCAGCGGACTGGGCGGTGCTCGAATCCGCGTCTACGGCTTTTCAGGCCGCCGCTAAACCGTCTCAGCTACCAGTCCAACAAAAAAGCCCGGCGTCGTTGTGACACCGGGCTTTGGTATTCTTGCGGAATAGGTTCGGCCAAGTGTCACGTGCGCAAGGGATAGAACGGGAGTATATTCGCCGGCGACCAATGCTGCGCGTCGGTGCCCGCGGCGATCGTCCCTTTCGATCCTCGTTGTTCGCAACTTAGCCGTATGGAAGTCATGGTTCTTTCTCGCAAAACTCAGCTCGCCGCATTCACTTCGCTCGCGAGCCGCCTTGTCTTGTATCTATCGTTTAGACGCTGCCGGTTCTGAAATGGTTCACGAAAAATCTTTTTCGCCCGGCCGTCCTATATACAAGACGCCGGAAGCGGCCGCTTTATTCCCGCAAGAGGCAAAAATGCGGCTATTTTGCCGCAATCAGGGATCCGCCCTGACGGAGCACAAAGTCCCGGTCGGCCGCGCTGAGCCGATCGAACTTGATGCGACAGTAACGGCCGTCGGCTTTCTGCAAGCGCACTGTGCTGTCGGCGCAACTGACGAACCGGGCCTCCAGCCGATACTTGCCGCTGGCATCGGTCCATAGCCGCAACGATTTGCTAGCGCCGTTGGCGCCGAAGGGATCGTCCTGCGGCTTCTTGGGAGGTGTGGGCTTCGGCTCGTCGACCTTTGCCGGGGGAGTGAGCGTGGGCGCCAAGGGCAACGGCTCGGCCGCCTTGGGAGAAGCAAGCGCCGGTTTCTCGGGGACCGCAGGTTCAGCCGGTTTCGCCGCCGCGCGCGGCTCGGCCGGCGTCTCGATATCTTTCGGCGCCGCCAGCACGGGCGGCTTCAACTCAGGCGGGTTGGCTACCGGCTTCGGCTCGGACTTTGGTTCGACAGCCGGCGGCGGCGTGGGCGCGGGCGGCGCGTCTGGCTTGGCTTGCGGTTGCACGGGCGCGACCGCCGGCGAAGGGCTGCTGGCGGGCGGAGGGGGCGCTGTGCTCGTCGCGGCCGGCGCGGCCTGACCGCACGAGTTGCAGCCTCCCTCCGGCTGGCAGCTTGACGAACACGTCGCCTCGTAGCACCCGCCGCAGGATGTGTCGCAGTATGCATTGCAGCAGCCGCGGCCGCACATCAGGCGATTCATGCAGCGGCATGCGAAAGCGCCCTCATTGTCGGCCAACAGCGCCGTTGCCGTGGCCGCCAGAATCAGTCCCAAACGACGCGAGTTCATGGATGTCCTCCTGTTGCAAGGTGTTCTGGGAAATAATACTCCAAGGATAATCCCCGCCTCGCAACGCTGCAATAAATTCGCGAAAATCGCCGGCCGTGACGCTAACGCCGGCGAAACAGACTACACGAATGGGTGGTCGGGTCGTCGCGAAAGGCCGGACCCTGGCGGATCGGACCGATTTCCGCCATATTAAGTGCGGAGACATGCTCGACGCGCCGTGAACCGGAATCAATTGTCGCCACAGCGGGAAGTCTGTCTCACATCAACCGCAAGCAATAAAAACATGCCAGAATCGCACAGCACTACGATTCTCACGGTCCGGCACCGCGGGGTGGTTGCCATTGGGGGCGACGGCCAAGTGACCGTGGCGAATACGATTATGAAGGCCGACGCGGTGAAAATCCGCCGCCTCAACGACCAGAAAGTCATCACCGGCATCGCCGGCGCGACGGCCGACGCCTTCGCCCTGCTGGAGCGGTTCGAGGCCAAGCTCAAGGACTATCCGGCCAATATGCCCCGCGCGGCGACCGAGTTGGCCAAGGAATGGCGGACGGAACCGCGTGCTCCGCCGCCTGGAGGCTATGATGGCGGTCGTCGATGCCAAGCATACGCTGCTCTTGACCGGCAACGGCGACGTCGTCCAGCCGACCGACGGCGTGCTGGGCATCGGCTCCGGCGGGAGTTATGCCGTAGCGGCGGCGCGGGCGTTGCTGAAGCACAGCTCGCTTTCGGCCGCCGACATCGTCCGCGAGGGCCTGACGATCGCCGCGGGCATCGACGTTTTTACGAATACAAATATCGTGGTGGAGGAATTGAATTGCGAGAGTTGACCCCCAAGGAAATCGTCAAAGAGCTTGACCGCCACATTGTCGGGCAGGACGCGGCCAAGCGGGCCGTGGCCGTGGCCATTCGCAATCGCTGGCGGCGGCAGCAGTTGCCGGCCGAGATGCGGCAGGAGGTCGCGCCCAAAAACATCATGATGATCGGGCCCACCGGCGTCGGCAAGACGGAGATCGCCCGGCGACTGGCCAAGCTCACTGGGGCGCCGTTCATCAAGGTCGAGGCGACGCGCTACACCGAGGTCGGCTACTACGGCCGCGACGTGGAGAGCATGGTCCGCGAGCTGGTGGAAAACGCCATCGGGCTGGTGCGGCAGAGAGAGAAGGAGAACGTCCGCGAGGAGGCCCAGCGGCGCGCCGAGGAGCGGCTCGTTGAGATGCTCGCTCCGGCCCCGCCGGCCTTCGACACGACCTCGGACGGCCCCGAATCGGCCGAGCGCTACCAGCGGACGCGGGAGAAGATGCGGGCGAAGCTGGCCGCCGGCGAAATGGACGACCGCCGCGTCGAGATGACTGTCGAGCAAAAGGCCGTGCCGATGATGTTCACCGGCATGGGTATGGAGCAGATGGACGTCGACCTGCAAGGAATGTTCGAGAAGATCCTGCCGCGGAGCAGCTCGCGGCGCGAGCTAACGGTCAAGGAGGCCCGCCGCGTGATCTTCGATCAGGAGTCCGACGCCCTGATCAACACCGAAAAGGTCAACGCCGCGGCGATCGACCTGGCCGAGAACCTGGGCATCATTTTCGTCGACGAGATGGACAAGATCGTGGCCAGCGACTCGGCGCACGGGGCCGACGTCTCGCGGCAGGGCGTGCAACGCGACCTGCTGCCGATCGTCGAGGGCACGACGGTGCAGACGCGTTACGGTTACGTGAAGTCGGACCACGTTCTGTTCATCGCCGCCGGGGCCTTCCACCGTGCCAAGCCGAGCGACTTGATGCCGGAACTGCAAGGGCGGTTCCCCATCCGCGTCGAGCTGGGCGACCTCACGCGGGACGATTTCATCCGCATTCTGACCGAGCCGAAGGGCGCGCTGACCAAGCAGTACCAGGCCCTCTTGGAGACCGAAGGCTGCACGTTGGTCTTCAACGAAGAGGCTGTTCACGCCTTGGCCGAGTATGCTTTCCAAGTAAATCAGCGGACGCAGAACATCGGCGCCCGGCGGCTGAACACGATCATGGAGCGGCTCCTGGAGGAGTTGAGCTTCGACGCCCCGGAGATGGGCAAGTCCCGCGTCGAGATTGACGCGGCGTATGTCACAAAGCGGCTGGAGGAGATTACCAAGGACGAGGATTTGAGCAAGTTTATTTTGTGACCGCGAATCCCGCCGAAGCCGAGCCGATCTTGTTGCCGGAGGTTCCCCAAGGCTCCCGCTTCCGGCGTGCGCATTGGCGACCGCGCGATGCGGCGGTTGGTGTTGGGATTACGCTGTTGGCTGCGGCGCTAGCCGTCCTTTATCTCATCGACCCCGGGCCGTTCCAGCAGATTCCGTTCGTGATTCTGGCCGTATTGAACAGCGTCATTGAGCTCATTGTTTTTCTCGCTCTGCCGCTATACTTGCTTCGGAAACGAAGCGGGCCGCCTAACCCCAAATTGTGGTCCGTCGGTGCGCTGGCTAAGGAGTTTCTTATCGCAATTCCATTGACCATTGGGGTCATGATTTGCACGGCGATCGCCGGCTACAGCGCACAATATGTGCTGACAAAACTTGGTCATCCGACTGAATCGGCTCCAGAGTTCTGGGGGCGCCTAGCGGAACTCGGCGTGATATTGGTTGCGTTTTTGGCCGTTTTGATTGCACCCGTCACCGAGGAGGTGTTTTTTCGCGGTTTCCTCTACAACTCCTTGCGCAGGGTTTGCCCGGGTTGGATCGCTGCTTTCGCACAAGCCGCGCTATTCGGCGTTGGCCACGTTTACGAGCCACTCGGTGTCTTCGTGTCCTTTGTAATCGGCCTTCTGCTTGCCGCAGTTTACGAATGGCGCAAGACGCTGCTTGCAACCGTGCTCGTTCACGGCATGTACAACTCGATTGCCATACTTGCCATCGCCACCGCGGTTATCGCGAACGCAAAGGCGCCGATGCTTGGCGTCGCATGTTCCCCGAACGTGAACGATCGCGCGGTCGTAGATAAGGTAATCCCCGGCAGTCCCGCGGAAAAGTCCGATATCCGGCCCGGCGACGTGATCATCCGCTACAACAGGTACGGCGTGACCGATGGTGGGCAACTGATCCGGCTCGTCCGCGCGGGAAAAGTTGGCGACGAATCCACGGTGGAAATCATTCGGGGCGAGGCGCGAATACGCAAGCGCGTCGCGTTGAGGTCGCACGCTGACTTGGAATGAAATGCGCGTCTCACGTCCCCTCGTGCTCGTTCACCTTGATTTGACATTCCGATTTAACGTCCTCGCCAATAATCTGGCTCGCGATGGAGATGCATCACCGCAACGACGAAAACAGCCTTCGGCTCTATCCTGTAGAGAACTCCGTATGGGAACCGCTCCACGAGATGACATCGAAGATCCCCTTGCAGCAGGCCGAACGCCTCTGGCGAGCGAGCAATTCGGTTAATCGTTGCGCGGCATTCTCGACGAAACTCCTTCCCAAGTCCGCGCCGCGCGGCATTGTACCAGCGTGCTGCGCGGCTAAGTTCGTCTCGCGCTTCGGGGTGGAAGATAACCCGCTTCATCCCAACTCGTCTTCCAACTGACGAAAGACTTCCTCCGCCGGAATACCCTCGACAGTTCCATCCGCCAACTGATTTGCTCGCCGAACGGCCGTGGCAACTGCGGCCTCATCCAGTTCGGGCGGCTCCTCCTCATCGAGACTCGCGATCAGTTGTTCTGCAAGTTTGGCGCGCGATGCTGCCGGCAGGCCAAGCAGTTCAATGGCGATTGCTTCGAGATTTGTGGACATACGAGTGATCTCCTCAAGACCAACTTTAACTTACTTTCCCCGCTACGGCTATGGCCGTCGTGAATCGAATTGCAGCTCACCACTCAAACCGAATTCCCTGTGCCAGCGGCAACTCCTTTGAATAATTAACAGTATTCGTCGCGCGGCGCATGTAGGCTTTCCAGGCATCGGAGCCGGATTCGCGTCCGCCGCCGGTCGATTTCTCGCCGCCGAAGGCGCCGCCGATCTCGGCGCCGCTGGTGCCGATGTTGACGTTGGCGATCCCGCAATCCGAACCGGCCGGGGAGCAGAAAAGCTCCGCCTCGCCCACGTCCTGCGTGAAAATCGCCGATGCAAGGCCCTGGGAGACGCCGTTGTGCATGGCGATCGCTTCGACCAGCTCGCGGTACGTCATGAAGTACAAGATCGGGGCAAACGTCTCTTCTTGCACAATTGGGGCCGAAGCGGATATCTCCGCGATCGCGGGCCTCACGTAGACTCCACCGCCCGGTACGCCTTCGGTCACTCGTCCGCCGCCATGCACGGTTCCCCCTTGCTGCGCGGCTTGCCGCAGTGCCGCGTCCATCGCATCGGCGGCGGCGCGATCGATCAACGGCCCGATCAGCACGCCATCGTCTAACGGATTGCCGACGCGAAGCCGCGGATAGATTTCTAAGAGCCGGCGGAGTAACTCTCCGGCAAGGCTCTCGTGCACGATCAGGCGGCGGAGGGTCGTGCAGCGCTGTCCGGCAGTGCCGACCGCGGCGAAAACGATCGACCGCAGGGCCATTTCTAGGTTTGCCGAGGGCGCGACGATCATGCCGTTGTTTCCGCCCAGCTCCAAGAGCGTCCGTCCCAGCCGCGCGGCGACCGTTTGGGCGACTGCGCGGCCCATCCGCACGGAGCCAGTCGCCGAAATCAACGGCAGCGCCTCGTTGGCGGCAAGCGCCTGGCCTATATCGCCGCGGCCAACGATCATGCTCAGCAGCCCCGGCGGCGCATCGGGCATCTGCGCCATGACCCGCGCCGCAATCGCCTGGCAGGCCATCGCGCACAGCGGCGCTTTTTCCGACGGCTTCCAGATGACCGTGTCGCCGCAGACGAGGGCCAGCATCGCGTTCCAGGCCCAAACCGCGACGGGAAAATTGAACGCCGTGATCACGCCCACCGGCCCCAACGGGTGCCACTGCTCCGCCAAGCGGTGCCGCGGGCGCTCGCTGGCGATGGAAAGCCCGTAGAGCTGCCGGCTTAGCCCGACGGCAAAGTCGCACATATCGATCACTTCCTGGACCTCGCCCAACGCCTCCTGCGTGATCTTGCCGACTTCCCAGCTTACCAGCGCGGCCAGGTCAGACTTGTGACGACGGAACGCTTCGCCCATAAGTCGGACGAGCTCTCCGCGCCGAGGACCGGGCACCATACGCCAGCAAGCAAACGCCTCGCGGGCCGCGCGCACCGCATCCCCAAGATCGCCCAGCGATGCGGCTGTAAACGTCGCCAGCGGCGAGCCGTCGATCGGAGAATGGACTTCAATCTCGGCGCCGCCGCCGCGTTGCCATCGGCCGCCTATTGCCACGGCCGAGGGCGCCGGCGGAACTTCAAGCCGATCGAGAACTGAGCGTATCGGGCTGGACTGTTTCGGGTTGGACTGTATCGGACTGGACAAGGGCGTCGTCTCCATGTTCTCCGGGCGTATCTACATCGCCATTTTGCAAAACCTCGCGAATGCCGTGGCTGTAGCGGGTCATTGTGCGGCCGTCGTAGTAGCGGCCGAAACGGTTGGCGAGGAATAGCTGCAAGTCGACTTCCTCCTGCTTGACGAAGCCGCTCGCCGGCAGCTTGCCGGCAAAGTGCATGTCCAACACGGCGCAGAGTCCCGCCGCGGTAGTCACTTGGATCGCGCTCCACGTCCGCCCCGCGATCAATTGGCTGTAGAGCTTCCGCGCGTCGCTCCATTTGGTGAAGCGGCCCTCTTGCCAGCCGGTGACGTTGCAAAAGATGACGACCACGTCCTGCAGCGTCATTGGCACGGCGCGTTCGAGGATGTCCTTGAGCATCTCGCGGCGCTCGGAGAGCCGCAGGTCTTGCAGGAGGAAGGCCATCAGCTCGCGGTGCCCGCGGTAGCGGATCGTGCGGTAGTTCAGCTCCCGCGCCTGGCCCAGCAGCGTTTCGCAAAGCGTGCCCAGGCCGCCGGAAGTGTTGAACGCTTCGTAGTGTACGCCATCCAGCGAAAAAGATTCCAACCCATCCAGCGGCAGGGCCTCGATCAGGCGGCCGTCGTGGATCGCCTGGCAGGGGTTGCAATACTCGTTGATCAGCCCGTCGGTGGACCAGGTGAGGTTGTAATGCAGGGCGTTGGTGGGGAATTCCGGCAGCGCGCCGACGCGCATGTGGACGGTGTCCAGTGCGTCAAACTTTCTTGCCACGTCGCGGGCGAGGATCGAAATGAAGCCAGGGGCGAGCCCGCATTGGGGCATGAATACTTGCCCTGGCCGGGCCTGCGGCGCCAATTCGCGAATCGCCGCCGCCGTTTCAATGTCTTCGGTCAGGTCGAAGTAGCTTGCCCCTGCCCGCAGTGCGGCTTGGGCGACGGCCGGGTTGGAACGGAAGCTGAGCGCCGAGATCACGCTCTGGCAGCCGCGGACGGCATGATCGAGGGAGGACGTATCATCGGCGTCCACGAGCGCTGTGCGGACGTCCACCTCCTTCCGCAGCCGGCTCAAGGCCAACGGATCGACGTCGCCCGCCAAGAGGTCGTAATCGCCACAGCCAGACAGGAGCGTGGCGATCATCTCGCCAATCTTGCCGGCGCCTAACAAAAGAACTTTATGCACAGTAAACTCACTTCGGCCTATAATTCTAACAGCGAAATCTGCTATATTGTATCGCTATTATAATCCGCCCGGCGGAAAACGTCGAGTGATCGCAACGAGATTGCCATGTCAACTACATTAGAAAAGCCCGTCCCAACCGATCAGTCTCTTCAAGCCTTCCAGTGGAAACCGCAGCCCGATGCCGCGGCGCTGATTGCGGAGGCAATGGGCTCGTTTATCGCCGATAGCCCCTGCATTGCGCGTTTTGCCGAACGATTGCAAACTGAGACGGGAACAAGGCTCCTCGACTGGACCGACCATATTGCGCTGCCCGCCAGCGATGGCCTGCAGCAGCGCCTAGAGCGCGCCGGCTTTACATGTCAGGGCGCCGATGCCTGCCCGGTCTGGGACCACCCCAGCGGGCTGTTTCCACAGATCATAACGCACAAGTGGCTGGTCAACCGGCTTGCGATCCGCGTAGAATCGGTGGCCGACTTTCTCGCCGCGCAAAAACTTGAAAACGCCGCGACCATCGACGGCGGGCCGCTTCAGCCGCTCCGCAAGGCCCGTATCGTTGCAGAGAACGGCGACGAATTCTGGGCAGTCGAGCGGCACGGTTATCGCGGCTGGGACGTCCGCGAAGAAGCGGCTTCGCAAATCGACCTGGTGCGACGCCACGCCGTTGTTTTTTCCCGCCGGCAGCGAAAATTCGAGGACGATGCGCAAGGCTTTGCCCAAACCCGCAAAGGGGTTTCTGCCGCCGTTGCCGATCTCGGCACGGGCCGCGCGTCGGACGTGTTCTTCGCCGCCGAGCGAGATTATTGGACCGCCCGCAACCGCGCGGCCCGCTTCCAAAAGGCCCGCCAGGACGCGCTCGGTCTCGGCTGGGCGAACCACGATCATCACACCTACCGCAGCAGCCGCGAGCAATTTCCCCGCTTGATTGCCATCCTAGAAGACCTCGGCTTCCAATGCCGCGAACGCTTCTACGCCGGCCGCGAAGCGGGCTGGGGGGCGCAGGTCCTGGAACAGCCGGAAAGTCAGGTCGTAATCTTCGCCGACGTCGACCTTTCGCCGGACGAAGTGACGGAAGACTTTGCTCACGCGCCGACTTGCGCCGCGGCCGAATTTCGGCACAGTCGGCCTTTGGTGCCTACTGCACGGCGAGGCCTTTCTTGAAGCGGGCATGCATCATCTCGAATGCCGTTTCGATTTCGACGCTGCTCGCAGGCAACTTGAAGCGGCAGGGATCGGCGTGATGCGTCCCTTCACGGACCTCTCGTATCTCCGCCAAGCGTTCACCGCGGCGGAGCCGTGGAAGGTTGACGACGGCCGCGCGGCACGAGCGGTCGCGGCAGGCGCCATTACGCCTGCCCAGGCCGAACAATTTCGCACCGCCGGCGCGCTGGGCTCGCACCTGGAAATCCTTCAGCGCGACGACGGCTACAAAGGCTTCAACCAGACCGGCATCAACGAGATCATCCGCGCCACCGATCCGCGAAATTAGAAGATAATCTGGAAGCGGCAGTACAAGCAGTCCTCGTGGTGCAGCGGGTGAGGCTCGTTGCCGACTTCCACCGGCTCGGCAAACCAGGCATGTTCCCAGTTGAACTGCGTGCGGACCCACTTGTTCAGATACCAGTTCGCGCCAAGCGTGGTTTCCGTCGCCTCGCGACTGTACTCCCCCGTCGGCGATACGAGATGGTCGGTAAAGACCTGTGGACCGAGGTCCAGCCGCGAGACCCGGAAGAGGAGCTCCCACGCGCCGGGCGAGGCGACGGGCGCGTACGGCAGGAAGGGATTGATCGGGTCGATCTGCTCCGTGTAATCGTACCGCGTCTCGCCCGTCAATAGATAGCTGCCCATGATGTAAAAGCCGTTGAACGGCACGGTCACCGCGTGCGAGTGTGCCGTGGAGAGTTGGAACTGCTGGTTCATCTCGAAATACTGCGTGGCGAAGCCCAGCGGGCCGTGGAAGTACTCCAGTTCGGGACTGACGCGCGTCCGCTCGCCCGCCTGCAGCGCCGCGCTGCCGGTGGTAGTGCTGAAGGCGAACCATTCGAATTGCGCGGGCGTTACGAGCGTGCTTGGGTTGGGCGCGACGTTGTTCGTGCCGTAGGGCGCGCCTTCGATGCCGACGCCGTAGGAGCAGCCAAACTGCACGCCGTGCAGCCATTCGTCGTCCTTGTCGAAAGGCCGCACGACCATCCGCGTGTTGAAGTCCTTGGCGTTGTTGCTGTCCACGCCGGTGTCGTTCTGGTCACCGTTGGAAATGGCGAACGCATAGTCGAAGCGGTCGCCGAACAATTTGCGGCCGTGGATCATCAGGCCCTCGTCGCGCTGCGGCGTCTCCTGGTCGATCAGCGACCGCTCCATCAGCGGCGTGTAACGATCCTGGATCAATTGTTCGTAGCTAAAGGGCTGCTTGAATTTGCCCGCCTCCATCTGGAAGGCGTCCCAATAATGAAAGTTCAAATAGGCATCGGTGATCGACTTCGATATCGAACTTTGAGCAAAGTCGGGCAACAAGCGGACTTCGTAGTATTGCAGAACCGTGGCCTCAATTCCCAAGCGGGCCTTGCGAATGAGGATCGTGTCCGGGCTCGTGCCGGTATCGATGTCCTCCGGATACTCGCGGTAGTCGACCTGGAGCTGCCCGGTGATATGCAATTCGTACGAACCGTCGTCGGAGCGAAGATAAAAGCCGTCGTTCCATCCGGCCAGCGGAAAGCCGCCGGTGTGAATGTTTTGCCGCTCGGTCGGCCGCGGCGGCACGGAGGAGGTCACGCCGGTCGGCAACCCGATGGACGTGGGATAGCTCGGCGGATCAGTCCCGTTTTGTTGAGCGGACGTTCCACTTGGTTGAAGAGACGTGAACGTCTCGCCTTGCGGCGGGGATTGGGCGTTGTCGCCCGGCTGGACGGACTGCGATGTCCATCCCGCTGGCGGCGCAGCCAAGCTTGCGGGCGACGGCGCCGTGTCCTGCATCTGCCGGACGGTAGCGCTCAGCTCGTCAAGACGGCGCTGCAAGTCGGCGATTTGCGCGTCTCGCGGGTCATCGCCCCGCGCGGATCCTGCAACGGCCAGCGGCCCGACGATCAATGCCATGAGTAACAAAAAGCGACGACGGTCGAATGTGCGCCTGACATGAAATCTCCCCTCCTTGAGAAAACCTTGCGATCCTTGCTCCGCAATCTCCCGTCCAACCGGAATTGGCTAGGGCGATGGCCCGTTGCAGGCCGTCTGGCGTCACTTTCGGTACGATCGTTCGTATCCTTCGCATTGATCGAACCGGCACACAACGCAAACGCAGATTTATTGGCACAATCGGCGGGCTGAAACCACGGTTTCTGTTTCGCCGGGACGTTACATCCGGAACAACCGGAATCCCTTCCCTTGGCGGCCGCGAAAAGGCTCGCGGCGGTGAAGATCGGATAGCAACGGTCGTGCCGCATTTTATTCGCACGACGATGACGACAACCTGTTCCGCGCGGGCAAACCTTGCCGGCAGGCGTCCCGTGAAGCGAAGCGGCGCGGCCAGCATAGAAGCTGGCTAACCAGCTTCAGTGCTCGCAATTATCGCCGATGCGTGCTGTAGCCCTGCGGTCCGCGATTTGCTTTCTCTCCGCGGTGGCGCCATCCCGCCGTTCATTCGAAACGGAGTTCAGCAATGCTTGACTTGCAAACCTTCGACGCAAACGTCCCGCCTTTTTCCTTATCGGCCGAGCAGGAGTCGCCGCCGGTCCCCATGAACCAGGAGGGCCGCATCCTCGCGGCTTTGAAAAAGCATCGCGGCGCATTGCCGCACGTGTCCACAGAATGGCTTGCTCGGTATTACGACTATTTGTCTGAAAACCTCGTTTTTCCTTTCGAGGCCCGCTGCCCGGAGCAAACCGGCCGACTGCGGGTTTGGACGGCCGTCGTTTCGGTGCTGGAAGTAGCGCCGCCGGGCCCGCTGGCGGTCGCGGACGACGGCCTGTTGTGCAAGGCGCTGCACGAGGGCGCGGCCATCGACGTGCCGCTCATCGAATTGGAAGTGCCGCAGGAGCATCCCAACACTCAACTCATTGAGGATTACTGGTTCTGGTTTTGGAACTGGCGGTTTGATCCACAGATTTGACCAGTTCGGGCGGTTACGCCAGACCACTGTTGCCTTACCTGCCAGATCAATCAGATTGAGGGCCAGAATGGAATCAAATCGGATACAAGTTTATTGCCGACGATTTTGGGGTTGGGGGTTAGTGACGGTCCCCACGCCGCCGCCTGCGACGGGAGACACGCAGGCTGCGGCCGGGACCGTCGCCGCCGAGAATCGTCTCGCCGCGCAAGGCGCAAGGTCCCCAATAGAATTCTTGCCGGGGCCATGCGGGGCAAGTTGTTCAGCCCGGCCGGACGTCATGGCCGCCCGTTCGCCTGGACAAGGCTGGTCCAACTTCCGCATTTGAGCCCGACAACACCGTTGCAGAGTATGCATTCAACGGTCGTCGGTTTAATTAGCGAAGGCGGGGCCGGAGGACCGAATCGCCCTACTCTCGGCGGGGGACGGCGCCTACGCCGCCTTTCGCCGGATCACCGGCGCTTCGTCGCTGCTGCCGGACAACTCGATGCCGCTGTCCATTACTTTCAGCCGCGGCTGCTCGTTAGTACGGCGCTTGACGCGGATGTCGGGCAGAATCTGCAAGAGGCTCGGCATGACCAGGCAGCTCAAGAGGCAACAGGCCATGCCCAGCGTGAGCACTCGGCCCAGGCTGTGCAGTCCGCGATGCGCGGCGATCATCAGCGCGCCGAAACCGACGATGTTCATGAGCGTGTTGATTACCAGCGCTGCCGATGTCGAAGCCGGCATGCGGTAGGGCCGCGGTTCGCGCAGGTAGTCGTGAACGATCTGCACGCCCGTATCGACACCGATGCCCAAGATCAGCGGCAGCACGATCATGTTCGCCGGATTGAGCGGAATTCCCAAGAGTCCCATCAGGCCGAAGAGCTGCAGCTTGGAGGTGACCAGCGGCAGCAGGGCAAGCAGCGTCATGCGGATGCTGCGGAAGTCCAAGAAGACCACGGCGACGACAATGATCACGCCGTAGATCGCGCCCTTCTCGTAGCCCCACTGCATTTCCCGCGACGATTCGTAGACTTGCACCGGATTGCCCGTCACGCCCGTATCAATGGCCGGGTTCACCGCGTGCAGCCGTTCGTCCACCGCGCAACTGGCCGACGAACTGCTCCATCTCGCCCATGTTCCAGATGTCGGCCTTGGTATGAATCTCCATGCAATAGTAACCGCTTTTGCCGACGAGCCGGGCCACGACGCCTTCGGGAAAATCGCTCAGCGCGGGCGGTTCGGGATTCGAGACGCTTTGCAAGGCGTGAAGACATTGCAGCGTGTCGGCCGCCAGGCGGTTCTGGAAGGCCGACAGCCGAGTGTAGTATTCTCGCGCCGGCAGCCTGGCCACAAGTTCGCGAATATCCCTCAGCAGCGCGGCTTCTTGCGTCCTCTGCATCGCCAGCATGACGGCTTCCAGCTTCCCGGTCGCGCGGGCGAGCTGATCGGGCGGGATGACATCAATCCGCGTTGTCTTCGGCCACTGTAACTTGGGCCATTGGGCGGCCGCCAGGCGGTCGTGGATCCGCTGGATCAGCGGTTTCTTTTGCGTGATATCGGCAGGCAGGTAGGTGGCGATTTCATCGACCGAATCAACCATCGGGCAGAGATTGTGGTCGGCGTACATCGCCTTGCGTGCCACAACCTCTTCACGGCTTTTGGCCATCACCGTGGCGAACGAGGCGCCACAATCGCTTTGCAGCAGCGTCTTTTCCAGCTCGACGCTCTCCAGCCCTTTGGCTTGAAGATTGAGCAGGTTGTGATCGTACCAAAGGTCTTTCAATCCGGTGCAGACAAACCCCGTAAAGACAACGTACAGGGCAACCACCAACCGCGGCCGGTTGGCCAGCGGACGGAACCAGGCGTATACGTCCAGCGGCGCCGGCACCGGCCACCGTCCGCGCTGGGCGTCGGACCATTGGATCAAGGCCGGAAGCGTGGTCAAAGCGGCCAGCCAGCAAAGGAGGATGCCCCCGCCGGCGATGATCCCCAGTTCCGCGATGCCCGGAAAATCGCTCAGGCCGATCGTGTAAAAAGCCAGCGCCGTGGCCACGGCGCTGGTCGTCAGGCCCGGCCCGACGGTTCGGGCCGTTTCCAGCAGGGCCTCGAAGGTCGACATGTTCGTCGCCCGAAGCCGCAAGTATTGGGCGATGTAATAGACGCCGTAGTCGCTGCCCAGGCCGATGACGATCGTGGCGAACGCGCTGCTGAGAATGTTCAGGTGCCCGACGGTGAGCAGGATATAGCCGAACGCCCAGCCCATTGGTACCAGCAGCGCCGCCAGCGCCATGGCGGGATGCCGGACGCAGCCGAATCCGGCGACGTACAGCAGCGCCACGCCGGCGAACGAGAAGAAGCCGGCCTGGGCCATCGCCGTCTGGCTCGACTCCATCTCATCGTTTTCCATGACGGGGATGCCGGTCAGCCCGATCCAAGCATCAGGATGGCGGCGCTTGGCGTCGTTAACGACCTGCCGCAGCGCGGTGAGCCCATCGGAGTATTCCGTGAAGCTGCTCGATTTTTCGTTCTTGACCAGGTACAGCGCCAGCAGTCCGACGCGCCCCTGCTTGCACAACTTGTACTCCGAGTCCAACCGATCGTCGTGCGAGGACAACAGGGCCGACATCGCCGGCAGCGGCGACTCGTACGCCGCCCCTCGCTGCGCGGTGTGCCCCGGCCGGCCGAGCGCCGCCGCCAATATCTTCAGCGACTGGGTCTGGAGTGCCGGGGCACCTGCTTGCGGGTCGGCGGCCGCGTTTTTGCTGTCAGCGAAAATGGGACTGCCGCCTTTGACGCCCTCGCGGTCAAGCTGCGCGGCGAGCCATGCGATCTGGCCGCCGATATTGAGGGAATTCAGATCGCCCTGGAGCAAGCGTTGCGACTGGCCCAGAAAACTGTCGATCTCCTCAAGCGTTCGCAGGCTCACCTGCTCGTTGTATAGTCCCTTGGACTTGAGCTTGGCGATATCGACCTTGTACTGCACCGACTTGAAGTAGCGCGGCTGGTGATTGAGCTCGGCGGCCAGTTCTTCGAGGATCGGCGGTACGGCCTGCGGCTTTTCGCTATGCACTACGACCGTCACGTCGTCCTGCTCGCCGAACTCCTTGGCGAACTCGCTCCAGCGGCGGTTGTACTCGCTTTTAGGGTTAAGCAGATCAGCGCGGCTGGTGCGGAAGCCAAGACTAAGCTGTGCGCCCGTGAGCGACAGCGCAACAAGCACTCCGGAGATCGTTATGACGGAAACGGGGAAGCGAGCCACTAGCAGCGTCAGGAGCTTCAGCGGCTGTCCCAACGGCGAGGCGACCTCTCCTACCGGACCCTGCTGCGCGGGTGCCCCGTGCCCTATCTGCGGCTTCCCTTCCGCGGACATAAGTTGTTTTCCGGCAAGACCTTATGCGCGAATCCCGCGTCTGATATTATATCGCGGGGGCAGTCGGATTCGGCCCTCCCCCCGACGGAGCTTGCGGATTCTAGTGTTTGCCTAACGTCAGAGCAATAGGAAACATTGCCATTAAGACCTATCGCATCGCCCTGTATCCCGGTGACGGCATCGGACCGGAAGTCGTTGACGCCGCGATGGAAGTGGTCGAGGCCGCGCAGCGCGCGGTGGGCGGCTTCCATCTCGACTGCCAGCGCTTTGACTGGGGCATGACGTATTATGACCGCCACGCGCGAGTCGTGCCCGACGATTTCCTGTCCACGCTGCGCGGCTTCGACGCGATCTTCTTCGGCGCGCTCGGCTGGCCCGCGCGGCTGCCGGACAGCGTTGCCCTGGCCCCGCTGATCCAGTTGCGGCAGGCGTTCGACCTTTATGCCAACGTCCGCCCGGCCCAAACCTTCCGTGGCGTCCGCGGCCCCTTGCGTGACGAGCAGCCGATCGATCTGGTCGTGGTGCGGGAGAACTCCGAGGGCGAATACGTCGACGACGGCGGGACGTTGGCCGCCGGCACGCCCGGCGAGCTGGCCGTGCAAACGGCCGTCCACACCCGCCGCGGCATCGAGCGGATCATGCGCTTCGCCTTCCAACTGGCGACGACGCGGCGGCGGCGCGTGGCCATGATCACCAAGTCCAACGCGCAGCGGCACGCCTACGGCCTCTGGGACCGCGTGCTTGCGGAGCTGTCTCCGGAGTTCGCCGAGGTGTCCGTCGAGCGGCTGCACATCGACGCCGCGACACTGCACCTCGTGCGACGCCCGCACACCTTCGACGTCGTCGTCGGCTCGAACCTCTTTGGCGACATCCTCAGCGACCTGACCGGCGGAATCACCGGCAGCCTGGGCCTGAACCCCTCGGCCAATCTCGATCCCCAGCGCCGCTTTCCTTCGCTCTTCGAGCCGGTCCACGGTTCCGCGCCGGACATTGCCGGGCAAGGCATCGCCAACCCGGCCGGCGCGGTCCTCAGCGCCGCCATGATGCTCCAGTGGCTCGGCGAGGCGCCGGCCGCCGCCGCGATCCGCCGCGCGGTCGAACAGACCTTCGCCGACGGCTGCCTGACGCGAGATTTGGGTGGAAGGCTGGGCACGGCCGAGTTGACGGCGGCGATCGTCGCGCGCGTCAAGTCCCCGTGTGCGACGACGTAGCGCCTGGCTACGGCATCATTCATCTCTGTGATGCAGACGTTTCTTTACCGCGTCAAGAATGTCGGGACGAGCGTCAGCGCAAGCCGCCAACAATTGCTCGGCGGTCATTAGTACCAATCAATCGCCGTGCCGATGTACGTCCCGAACTCGTTATAGTTAAAATTCGCGGACGAGGCGTAAAACGCGCCATACCCTGCGTAGTTGTACACGGTGCCGTAATTGTTGAAATTCCCGTTGATGGCATTGACCGAGCCATAGTTGTAGAACGTGCCATAATTCTCCAACGACCCGCCGTTGATGGTTAACATAGCCGCGGCAAGGTTATAGAAGGAATCGTTCACTTGAAGATCGCCATCGATGATGTTGAAATAACCATCGTTAACGACGTCGGTCCACATCGCACCGACATCATAGACGACGCCGCCGCTCAAGACAGTCAGCGTCCCCGAATCACCGGACAGGTCCAACGTCCAGACGCTCTCGTAGACGTACAACTCGCCGCCAGGCTCAACGGTGGTTGTGCCAGCGGCATATGAACCGCCAGACCCGGCATATATCTCAGTTAGCGTCCCAAAAATGTTAGTCTGGCTGGTGGTAGTGTTGTTCAGCAGGCCGCTGTCAATCTCCATAAAACCTGTAAGGTTGAAAACGCCATTGTTGTTGACTGTGCCGCCCTCGACGGACATGCTGCCATCAACCTCAAAAGTTGCGCCGGAGCCAATATTGACCACGCCCGTCCCGTTGAGCGTCATCGAATCGGTCGTGTCCAGCGTTACGCCATGGATGTTTATCGTCCCGTTGACCGCGTTGCCGCCGCAGGCCAGGTAGAAGATTCCACCGCCCACGCTGTCGGTAAACGTCACGGTGCCGTCAATGTTGTTCGAGTCGTAACTACCGCCGCCAAGGTCGCTTTGAAGTGAAGTGATTGTAACGGCGTTTCCAGCGAGTTCGAATGTGGCCGTACCAGCGCCTGGGAGCGTGAAGGTTGTGCTTATGGTAGCGCTGCAATTGAAGGCCACTGTCGCCCCGTCGTCAACAACAACGGGGCCGCCGTAATTCGATCCCATAACCAGCTTACCGCCGCCCTGCACCTCAATGCTACCGCTTGAACCGCCGTCACTCGCGAAACCGAATACCGCATCGCTGTCGGCCGTAATTGCCCCGTCATTTTCCAGCGATCCTGCCGTTAGATCGTCCTCGATTTCGAAGGTAGCATCGGAACCGACGTTCAGACCGGCAAGCACGCTGGATGTCGCCGTTGGTGCGGCAAGCTGGAGCTGGATGTCCGTCAAGCTCAAGGCAATGATGTTTAGGCTGCTGGTAATCTCCACGCTGGCGCCGGCGCTGCCGCCGACGAAGGACAAGCCCGCCTGGGTGAATGTAGAGTTAATCGTAACCGCTCCCGAGTTGACGTCGACTTCCGACTGCGGCGAGACGAAAGACAGGCTGCCGCCACTAAGCGTGTAGTTGCCGCCTTGGAACTGCATTCCGGCCAGCGAAACCACGCCGCCAAGTGAAATCGCGGCGGGAGTGCTTGTCGCTGGAAAGATCGCGAAGCTGCCGGGAATCCAGGCGAGACCATTCTCGCCGTTGTCGCCCCAATTGGCGCCGGTCCAACTGCCGGAAGTCCCTCCCTCCCATGTCAGTGTCGGGCCCGGGTGAACCATAAAGTCGTTGACGCTTGCGCTCGTCGAGTCGAGATTCACCGTGTCGGTGACGACCACGCCGAACGTCGCTCCGGCGGCCGGAGTGGCGCTCGTGTACGTATAGTTCAGGACCACGTCGTAACCGTCGCTGGCGCCGGCGGAGGTGTTGTGCAGCACGATCTGGCCGTAGGGTCCGGGCGTGCTCGTTATCGTGACGGGATCGCCGCCATTGCCCAAGGTCACGACGGCCTCATAGTTGGTGATGGGGACGTTGCTGTTGGCGTCACAGAAATGGAATATCGTCTGTTGGAAAGCGACCCCCTCGGCGGCGTCCGGCAGCGTCAAAGTCCCTTCGGTTACCGGAGCCGCCCCGCGGCACTGACGACGCTGGCGGCGTAGCTGCGGAGGACGTCCTTGGCGCCGAGCCAGTCGGGGTCGTCGTCCATCACCCCGTACAGCCCCTGCATGTCGAATTCGCCCGGAGAGGGTTGAGGAGCAGGAGAGTCCGTGTCCCAACCTGTATGACATTGATAGTACCTGAAGCCGTCGTTTCTGGTCAGCGTGTCCAATTCCCCCAGGCTCACATACCAACCACCAGTACCGAGGTAGGTGTTGTAATCGACGGTCCAGTTTTCTGTAGCCTCGGCAGCGACCATGAAATACTTGTCGTCGTTATTGTCATCACCGAAGACGTTGAAGGTGTTGGACTCTATGGTGAGCCCCGGCAGGCTGGCATCTGTGACCCCGGCATTCAGCCCGGTCCACGCCTCCAAGTAGTTGTTGTCGATCTCATCGCCTCCGCCGTAGGAATTGAACAGATCGAGCCCTCCCCAAACGGTTTGATTGGCGACCGCGATCAGCCCGGTAATGCGGAAGTGGTCTCCGGTCATGAATGCCGTCTGATCGGAAACGACGTTGTTGGAGATGAGACAGCTTTCCGGGGCCCAATTGTCGGCGCTGACTTTGAATCCAATCCCCCCGGCGCGTCCGGCGAAGTTGTCGTTCAAGGTCAAGTTTCCACCCGCGATGTAGTAGCTGTGGCCGTAGCCGATGACGACGTATTGACCCAAACTGTCGCTCCATCCGGAGTCCGCCAGGCACATGTCGGCGTAGTTGTCCTGAATCACCGAGTTGAACCCGCTTATTTCGACCCCCTGGTCGCAACTGATGATGCTATTCCCCTCGATCGCGATATCGTCGGCGTCCCCCATGTGGATGGCATGCGACGAGTTGACGAACGTGATGCCGAAGATATTGACTTGCGTGAACCAGTTCTGCGTCGCGTCGCTGATGGCGTGCAACTGGCCGTCGACAAGATCGCCGCCGCCGTCCACACTCAGCACTTCACCGTACATCGGCTTGAAGTAGATTATTTGGCACGTGGGTGTGGGATCGTACCAGGAGATGTCGCGCAGCAGGTGTCCGCTCGCGTCGGTGAGGCCGAGCGCCGCCGAGGGGTTGGCGAACGCCGAGACGAGGTTTAGGGTACAGCCGGATCCGGAACCTGAACCCGAGTAGGGCGTTGTGGTCGCCAGCCCGGCGACATAGAGCTCCCAGGCCGCGTCGTTCTGTTTGATCTCAATCCCTGTAACGGCCCCGCTGCCGTCCACGCTGGTTACCGTCACGTAGGCGCCTCCGGGCGACCCGCCGTTGTTGACTTCGAGAACATCGTTCATGCTGTATCCAGCGCCGCCGCTGGAAATCGTCGCATTCCGCGCGAGCACCGGTATGGCTACGTCGCCGCCGGGCCCAATCACTTCCGGATCGGGGGCTTCGGCCACAAATGTGCGCGTCAAATTCGCCTGCCATGCCCCGGGGAATCGCGTACTGGGGGTCCACGTGAGGCCCTGCTGCGAGTCGTCAACGATCACGGTCTCGCCGTCGTAGGCGGCGATGGTGACCGGATCGGCGCTATTGCCGAAATAGTTGCCTGTGCCGGCCCAGTCGTACGTGCCGCCGCGCACGTATATGGTCCCGCTGCAACTGCCGTCGTCGGGGTTTAGCAAGAGTCGGTACGCCGCGTCGAGCGTCGCCACGGGATGGTCGAAGGCGCCAGGTTCCGGGTTCGTCGCCGGGTCGTCATCGCCGGTCGTCGAGACATAAACCGTCTTCACCGCTGGATTGACGATCAACGTCACGCTCGACGTGCTGGGGGCGTAGTTGGCGTCGCCGTCGTAGGAGGCGGTGATGGTGTGCGTCCCGACGCCCAGCGCCCCCGTCCGAAAGACGGCGAAGCTGTCGCCGCTGTTGAAGAGCTCGCTGCCGAGTTTCGTCTCGACGCCGCCCGCGTCGTCGTAAAAATTGACCCAGCCGGTCGGCGTCTGGCCGGTCCCGGTGACCGTCGCTCCGAAAAGGATTACCTGGCCGTAGGTCGTCGACGCCGGGGTCGCGTAGTAGCTCGACGACGGCGTGGAGGTATAGACGGCCGGCGCGTTCGCGTACGTGGACCAGCGGAGCTGCAGGACGGAGCTCGCCACGGCCCCGTCGACGTAGTCAACTTCGGCCGTTTGGATCAGCGCGTGGGGCAGGCGGATTTCGGGAAAGAACTCGGCGGGAACCGTCAAGGTCAAAGCCGTGTTGGATTGCCCCAAGGTCAACACGTAAGAATTGGTCCCCACGATCACGGTTGTCGAGGTTGATCCGTCACCGAACACAAAGCTTCCGCCGTCCAGACCGCCGGATGCGGTGATCAGGTTGTACGTGCCGGCGCTGAGGCTGCCGCCCGCCGTGGCGATGTTCACGATATTGGCGCCGGACACGCTGGCGAGGCCGCCGGCCGCGAGGCAATCCGTGCTTTGGACGCCTGCGTCATTCTTCAGATCGAAGTCGAGGTTTACGCCGCCCTGAATCTGCAATTGAACGCCGTCGCCCGTCTCGTTAAGCTGAAACGTGCCCGTCTGCCCGTCGGTCATGTCGAAAGTTGAACCCGGCTGCAGGTCGAGCGTCGCGCCGGGGGCGGAGGGGTCGGGGGGGCTGAGGGGTTGCAAACCTCCGGCCGTGATTACGCCGTCGCCGGGCTGAGGCGCGAAGGTCGTGCCTTGCTTCACGGTAATCGCCGTATTGCCCAGCGAACTGCCGGGCGCGAGGATCATCTCTCCGGGCGCCGTGTTAAAGTTCTCGAACAGGAACTGCTCGTAATTGACGGTGTTCATCTCGACCGGCTCGATGGTGGTGGGGCCGGTGTAGGTGTTGTTTCCGTAGAGCGTGGCCGTTCCGGGATACTGGGACACCGTGCCCGTGCCGCTGATCTGGCCGGCGAAGCTGACGAAGCTGTTGGACCAGAAACGCAGGAGTCCCTCGTTGTCGATGTTCTCCGACTGGATGCTGCCGCCGCTGGCCCCGCCGCCGATGTCCAATTCCGCCCCGGCCTCGACGGTGGTCTCGCCCGTGTAGGTGTTGGCCGCCGCCAGCCCGACCCTGCCGCTGCCGTCCGCCCCCGCGGAGACGGTGAGCGGGCTGTTTTGCGTGCCATAGTTTACGATTTGCGTCGAGAAGGTGACGATAGTCGGCAGCGGCGATCGGCGGGCCGACGAGGGTTGACTGGTCCGCCACGATGTCCGTTCCGCCGGTGGGGTCAAGCGTCAGTTGGTCCGGTGTGCCGAGTCCCGTGGTCGTGAAGTTGTAGAAGCTGCCGGCGTCGAACTCGATCTCCTGCGCGAAGACGAGATCGTTCACCGTGCTGGAAATTGGAATCGTCTGGAGGTTCAAGGCTGAGAAGGGTGAGTTGGTCTGCGAATTCACCGGGAATTTGGCGATGTCGCCGTTGGTCCAGTAGCTCGAGAGTCGATTTCCGAGATTATAACAACCCAGTCTTGGGGCTGCGTCTGCAGCGTGCGAGCTTGTCCAAACCGGACTGTGATCGGTTGGGGGCGGGCTCCAGGTGAGCACGGTCGTCAGCAATCGCCGCTGTTCCACCACCTCAAAGCGAAGCGACGGAAGTTTCTCGCCTGCGCGGCGGAACTTCTTTTCGACGCGATGCAGGAAGCGGCCCTTCTTCTTGCCGCGAAGCATCCCGGCGAGTACCCAATCCATGGCGGAAACAATCATCCATCGCAGTTTGAACATAATTGCCCTCCCGTAGCAAAAAGGCGTTCGGTTTGGTTGCGGACCCGGCGCTATATTCAACAGCGACGCGAACGGTAAACCTTCGGAAAAGCCCTGAAGAAAACGATGCCAAGCGCTGCGGAGCAAAGAAGCAAGAGTGAACGCGGTTCAGGAAGAGGTGTCAACAGAAGTGCATGCTCGGCGCGCCTGGCTGGGTGCCTACTGCGGCGATTTGGCCGCTGATCATTGACGGAAAATGCGTTTTCGATCGCCCAGCCGAGCGAGGGATCGACCAGATTGTTCAAGTCCTCGAGTGCGCCGCTCCCATACCATACGAACCCGCCGCCGGTTGAATTCCCGGGGTAGGTGGCGCCGCCGACGACTGTCCCAAAATCGTTGATGTCCGTAAGCCTCACGTTGACGTCACCACCAAAGTCCCGAGGAAAGTCATGCTGCCGCCGCTATACAGGAACGCATGTTCGTAATTGTTAACTGTAGGAGTATCCGACAATATCGCCGCGGCTGTTGATCGCGTCCGGAAACACCTCGCCGCCGAGAGAGCCGATGTTCAACCAGCTCCCGGTTCCCCCGCTTGAAACGAACGTTCGCTGGTTGGGATATGAGCCCGGTCACGGCAACCACCAAGTCTGAATCGTTGATAAGTTGCGGCGTGTACCCTAGGTCTAGTTCGCGTAGCGGAGCGCTCGCCGAGTAGATGAAGTTGTGTATCGTGCCGTCGGCCGCTTTGGCCTGACCCAGGATTTGTCCGAGGTTATTGACGTCCATCGCACGGGATTGCCCGCCCGGATAGATCCCCAGGTCCTGCATCCCGCCTGCCTGCGTGTAGACGAAGGCCCGCGTCAATGTGCCCGACGAATCCGCGTATCCTACCACCGTCCCGGTATCGTTGATGGCGGTCGCGATGCTCACGCCGGTGGCGGGGCCGAGCGTGCCGAGATCGACTAAAGCCCCGCTGCCCGCGTAGAGCCAGGCGTGGTCGGCCAGCGCCAAGCCGCTGGACGTGGCCACCGTCGTGTCCCCGTAGCCGCAGACCTGGCCCAGGTCGTTCATCGCCGTCGGGTGGCTGGCGCCGTTGCTCGGCGCGCCGCTTAAGACGCCAAGGTCGGTAATCGTGTACTCGACCGCGCCCGCGGCGGGGCGCAAGGCGCCCGCGACGAACAGCAAAACGGCGGCTAAGATTTCAGAAACCCGAATGACCATTTTTCTGCGCCTGAGCCATTTTCTTCGCGCCGGCCGGCATTATAGCATGACCCCTCACAATGTGTCAAGCAGCCAGCACGAATATTGAAGCCTTGCCGGTGAGCGTGGCCGTTCCCGGATACTGGGAGACCGTTCCGCTGCCGCTGATCTGGCCGGCGAAGCTGACGAAGCTGTTGGACCAGAAACGCAGGAGTCCCTCGTTGTCGATGTTCTCCGACTGGATGCTGCCGCCGCTGGCCCCGCCGCCGATGTCCAATTCCGCCCCGGCCTCGACGGTGGTCTCGCCCGTGTAGGTGTTGGCCGCCGCCAGCGCGACCCTGCCGCTGCCGTCCGCCCCCGCGGAGATGGTGAGCGGGCTGTTTTGCGTGCCATAGTTTACGATTTGCGTCGAGAAGGTGACGATGGTCGGCAGCCCGTTCGACGGCGGGCTCGACGACGGGTTGACTTGGTCCGCCACGATGTCCGTTCCGCCGGTGGGGTCAAGCGTCAGTTGGTCCGGTGTGCCGAGTCCCGTGGTCGTGAAGTTGTAGAAGCTGCCGGCGTCGAACTCGATCTCCTGCGCGAAGACGAGATCGTTCACCGTGCTGGAAATTGGAATCGTCTGGAGGTTCAAGGCTGAGAAGGGTGAGTTGGTCTGCGAATTCACCGGGAATTTGGCGATGTCGCCGTTGGTCCAGTAGCTCCGAGTAGTCGTTCCATCAAGGTTATAAATAACCCAGTCTTGGGGCGAGCCGGGTGGTGCCGCTGATGTCCATTCCGGATTTAGATCGCTTGGGGGCGGGCTCCAAGTGAGCACGGTCGTCAGCAATCGTCGCTGTTCCACCACCTCAAAGCGAAGCGAACGGAATTCTTGCGCCTCGCGGCGGAATTTCTTTTCGACGCGCCGCAGGAAGCGGCCCTCTTCTTGCCGCGAAGCATCCCGGCGATTACCCAATCCATCGCGGAAACAATCATCCATCGCAGTTTGAACATAATTGCCCTCCCGTAGCAAAAAGGCGTTCGGTTTGGTTGCGGACCCGGCGCTATATTCAACAGCGGCGCGAACGGTAAACCTTCGGAAAAGCCCTGAAGAAAACGATGCCAAGCGCTGCGGAGCAAAGAAGCAAGAGTGACGACGGTTCAGGAAGAGGTGTCAACAGAAGTGCATGCTCGGGCGTTCCTGGCTGGGTAGCCCTACTGCGGCGATTTGGCCGCTGATCATTGACAGAAAATGCGGTTCCGATCGCCCAGCCGAGCGAAGGATCGACCAGATTGTTCAAGTCCTCGAGTGCGCCGCTGCCGTAATAGACGAACCCGCCGCCGGTTGAATTCCCGGGGTAGGTCGGAGCCGCCGACGACTGTCCCAAAATCGTTGATGCCGTAAGCCTCGCTTGACGTCACCACCGAACGAGTCCCGAGGAAAGATCATGCTGCCGCCGCTATACAGGAACGCATGTTCGTAGATTGTTAACTGGGTCAGAGGTATCCGACAATATCGCCGCGGCTGTTGATCGCGTCCGGAAATATCTCGAACCGCCGAGCGAGCCAATGTTGACCCAGCCGCTCGTCCCGCCGGTTCGCATCAAACGTTCCTGGTTCGGGTCCGAGCCCAGTCGATAGCGACGACCAGGTTTGAGTCGTTGACAAGGATCGCCTTATACGACGGGTCAAGCTCGACCAGTGTCCCGTGTTGACGAATAAGAGGAAACCGTGGGTTGTGCCGTCGGCGGCCAGCCTGACTCCGGCGATTTGCCCCAGGTTGTTAACGCTCATCGCGTACGGCTGATCGAACCGCCGGATAGATCGGCAGAGTGCTGCATGCCGCCGCTTTGCGTGTAGACGAAACGCGAGCGTCAATGTGCTCGACGAATCCGCGTATCCACCGACCGTGCCCGGTATCGTTGATGGCGGTCGCGATGCTCACGCCGGTGGCGGGGCCGAGCGTGCCGAGATCGACCAAAGCCCCGCTGCCCGTGTAGAGCCAGGCGTGGTCGGCCAGCGCCAAGCCGCTGGACGTGGCCACCGTCGTGTCCCCGTAGCCGCACACCTGGCCCAGGTCGTTCATCGCCGTCGGGTGGCTTGCGCCGTTGCTCGGCGCGCCGCTTAAGACGCCAAGGTCGGTAATCGTGTACTCGACCGCGCCCGCGGCGGGGCGCAAGGCGCCCGCGACGAACAGCAAAACGGCGGCTAAGATTTCAGAGACCCGAATAACCATTTTTCTGCGCCTGAGCCATTTTCTTCGCGCCGGCCGGCATAATAGCATGACCCCTCACAATGTGTCAAGCAGCCAGCACGAATATTGAAGCCTTGCCGGTGAGCGTGGCCGTTCCCGGATACTGGGAGACCGTTCCGCTGCCGCTGATCTGGCCGGCGAAGCTGACGAAGCTGTTGGACCAAAAACGCAGGAGTCCCTCGTTGTCGATGTTCTCCGACTGGATGCTGCCGCCGCTGGCCCCGCCGCCGATGTCCAATTCCGCCCCGGCCTCGACGGTGGTCTCGCCCGTGTAGGCGTTGGCCGCCGCCAGCCCGACCCTGCCGCTGCCGTCCGCCCCCGCGGAGATGGTGAGCGGGCTGTTTTGCGTGCCATAGTTTACGATTTGCGTCGAGAAGGTGACGATAGTAGGCAGCCCGTTCGACGGCGGGCTCGACGACGGGTTGACTTGGTCCGCCACGATGTCCGTTCCGCCGGTGGGGTCAAGCGTCAGTTGGTCCGGTGTGCCGAGTCCCGTGGTCGTGAAGTTGTAGAAGCTGCCGGCGTCGAACTCGATCTCCTGCGCGAAGACGAGATCGTTCACCGTGCTGGAAATTGGAATCGTCTGGAGGTTCAAGGCTGAGAAGGGTGAGTTGGTCTGCGAATTCACCGGGAATCGCGCGATGTCGCCGTTCGTCCAGTAGACCTGTTGATTTGTCGGCTGTCCGTTGAACACGATAACCCAGTCGTCATGGGGACCGCTCGTCGCGTATACCCAAACGGGGCTCGGATCGTTCGCGGGCGGGCTCCACATCACTGTCGTCAACATCCGCCGTAACTCAACCGTCTCAATACGAAGCGGCCGGAAGTTGGTCGTCGCAGCGCGGCAACTCCGGGCTTCGCGGCGCCACCGCTTGACATAGCGGCTTATGAATTGGCTTCTCTTCTTCCCGCGCAGCATCTGCGCGATCACCCAAATATGCGCCGGAACATCGCGCATCCATCGAAGTCGGAACATGGCCTGACCCTCCTTGTATGTTGAAAATGTTTGGGACTTATCGCTGGCGCGTCCGCAGCCGCCGTGTCGATGCCAAGAGGGCAATCGCCGCGCCGACACAAATGATTGAAAGAGAGAACGGTTCTGGAACAGGCGTCAACAGGAGCGCATGATCGGGTCCGCCGGGCTGGTAGCCTGAGGCCAGGATCACTCCCAAGTCATTCACGGCGTTCGCCGAATCGAGGGTCCAGTCCAGACTCGGATCGATCAGGCCGTTCAGGTCCTCCATCGATCCGCTGCCGTACCAGACGTAGGCGTGCGAAACGATGTCGCCCGCAAAGGCGGCCGAGCCCACCACGACGCCCTCGTCGTTGAGGCCGAAGGCGTTGCCCCCGCCGACGAACGGGCCGAGGGGTATCGCCGTCATGGTCCCCCCGCTGTAGAAAAATGGCTCGCTGACCGTGTCCGCCGCGTTGTCCGAGAACCCTACTATTTGTCCACGGTTGTTGATAGCAGTCGGCTGCGTCTGCGGCCCGCCCAACGTGCCGATGTTCACCCACGCGCTCGTTCCGCCGCTGGAAATGTACGTACTCACGATTCCGTTGCTGGCGTACGTGTTTGCTGCGGCGATTTCGCCGGCGTCGTTGATCGCCCAGGGCGTGTAGCCCCCAAGATCGAGCAGCGCGCTGCCGGGCGAATACAAGAAGCCGTGGGCGGTTCCGCTCGTACCGGCAAAGAGTCCGATAATGTCCCCTTGGCTGTTGATTCCGAACGCTTGGCTCTGCGAACCGCCGAGCGCCGCCAACTGCTGTATGCCGGTGCCCTGCGTCCAGACGAAGGCCACGGTCGGGTTTCCCGGCCCGGACGAGTCAGAATAGCCACAGACCGTTCCGCCGCTGTCGATTCCCGTCGCGACGCTTTGGCCCAGGGGGCCTGCGAGACTGCCGAGATCAACCAGTGGCCCGCTGCCCGAATAGAAGAAGCCATGTTCCGCCAGCGCGGTGCCGTTCGAGGTCGATACGGTTGTCGTGGCATGGCCGACGGCTTGGCCAACCGAGTTCATGGCAAGCGGCGCGACGCCACCGTTGCTCGGCGCACCGCTCAGCACGCCCAAGTCGGTAATCGTGTACTCAATACCGTAGGCGGACGCGCGCCGAGCGAGGGCGCATGACAAGACGATGAAAGCGACAGGTCGGCCAACTCGAAGCACAGTTCTTCTCCCCGAGCCTACAGCCTCCGATCCCAACCTCTGCGATTGTCTCATACCCGATCCTGCGTGTCAAGTACCCCCAAAACGGTTCATCGAAAAATCCCGGCCTACACGCATAAAGCCATGCCTCGGCCGCGGTTTTGTGCGACCCGAGCGCCAAGCTGAGGCGCGAAGGTCGTGCCTTGCTCCACGGTAATCGCCGTATTGCCCAGCGAACTGCCCGGCGCGAGGATCAATTCTCCGGGCGCCGTGTTAAAGTTCTCGAACAGGAACTGCTCGTAATTGACGGTGTTCATCTCGACCGGCTCGATGGTGGTGGGGCCGGTGTAGGTGTTGTTTCCGTAGAGCGTGGCCGTTCCCGGATACTGGGAGACCGTGCCCGTGCCGCTGATCTGGCCGGCGAAGCTGACGAAGCTGTTGGACCAAAAACGCAGGAGTCCCTCGTTGTCGATGTTCTCCGACTGGATGCTGCCGCCGCTGGCCCCGCCGCCGATGTCCAATTCCGCCCCGGCCTCGACGGTGGTCTCGCCCGTGTAGGTGTTGGCCGCCGCCAGCGCGACCCTGCCGCTGCCGTCCGCCCCCGCGGAGATGGTGAGCGGGCTGTTTTGCGTGCCATAGTTTACGATTTGCGTCGAGAAGGTGACGATAGTAGGCAACGGGATCGGCAGGCTGACGACGGATTACTTGGTCCGCCACGATGTCCGTTCCGCCGGTGGGGTCAAGCGTCAGTTGGTCCGGTGTGCCGAGTCCCGTGGTCGTGAAGTTGTAGAAGCTGCCGGCGTCGAACTCGATCCCTTGCGCGAAGACGAGATCGTTCACCGTGCTGGAAATTGGAATCGTCTGGAGGTTCAAGGCTGAGAAGGGTGAGTTGGTCTGCGAATTCACCGGGAATTTGGCGATGTCGCCGTTATTCCAATAGACTGGAGTCGATATTCCGCCAATATCCTGCGACCAATCCATCGGCGAGCCAGGTGGTGCCGCTGATGTCCATTCCGGATTTAGATCGCTTGGGGGCGGGCTCCAAGTGAGCACGGTCGTCAGCAATCGTCGCTGTTCCACCACCTCAAAGCGAAGCGAACGGAATTCTTGCGCCTCGCGGCGGAATTTCTTTTCGACGCGCCGCAGGAAGTGGCCCTTCTTCTTGCCTCGAAGCATCCCGGCGATGGCCCAGTCGATCGCGGAAACAGTCATCCATCGGAGCTTGAACATAACTGCCCTCCACTAGCAAAAAGATATTGGATTTGTTGCGGACCCGGCATTAAATACGCGGCCGGAGCGAACGGTAAGCCTTCGCGAAAGTCACAAGGAGAATGATGCCAAGCGCTGCGGAGCAAAGAAGCAAGAGCGACGACGGTTCCGGAAGAGGTGTCAACAGAAGTGCATGATCGGGCTTTCCCGCCTGATAGCCCTCCACAACGATCTGACTACTGTTGTTAACAGAATCGGCACCGGCCAGGTACCAGCCGAGCGACGGGTCTACCAAGTTGTTCAGGTTCTCGATTTGGCCGCTGCCGTAATAGACGAATGCGGCGTCGGCTGAATTGCCGGGCAACTCGGAGCCGCCCACGACAATGCCGAAGTCGTTGATCCCGGCCGCCTCGCTTGTCGTGCCCCCGAACGAGCCTAAATCGACCATCGTGCCGTTCGTGTAAAGGAACGCCTTCTGGATTGTCCCGCTGGCGTCCAAAGCGTATCCGACAATATCGCCGCGGCTGTTGATCGCTTCCGGATATGTTTGCGTGCCGCCTAGGGAGCCAATGTTTATCCAGGCGCCGGTCCCGCCGTTGGAGATATACGTGCCGAAAGTCGTCCCCGACCCAGCGATAGCGGCCACTTCTCCGGCGTCGTTGATAAGCAATGCCGGGTGCGACGGATCAAGCTCGACCAGCGGCCCGCCTTGCGAATAAAGGAAGCTATGGTTTGTGCCGTCGGCGGCCGTTGCATATCCGACGATCTGACCCAGGTTGTTGATATCTCTCGCGTACGTGTCGCCGCCGGGAAAAATCGGCAGGTTCTGCATTCCGCCGCTCTGCGTGTAGACAAACGCCCGTGTCGATCTTGCTGGATCGGAGGAGTCGGAGTATCCGCAGACCATGCCACTGTTGTTGACCGCTGTCGCGATGCTAAAGCTGTCTGCTGGCGTTCCGAACGCGCCGAGATCGACTAAAGCCCCGCTGCCCGTGTAGAGCCAGGCGTGGTCGGCCAGCGCCAAGCCGCTGGACGTGGCCACCGTCGTGTCCCCGTAGCCGCAGACCTGGCCCAGGTCGTTCATCGCCGTCGGGTGGCTGGCGCCGTTGCTCGGCGCGCCGCTTAAGACGCCAAGGTCGGTAATCGTGTACTCGACCGCGCCCGCGGCGGGCGCAAGGCGCCCGCGACGAACAGCAAAACGGCGGCTAAGATTTCAAGACCCCGAATGACCATTTTTCTGCGCCTGAGCCATTTTCTTCGCGCCGGCCGGCATAATAGCATGACCCCTCACAATGTGTCAAGCAGCCAGCACGAATATTGAAGCCTTGCCGGTGAGCGTGGCCGTTCCGGGGTACTGGGAGACCGTGCCCGTGCCGCTGATCTGGCCGGCGAAGCTGACGAAGCTGTTGGACCAGAAACGCAGGAGTCCCTCGTTGTCGATGTTCTCCGACTGGATGCTGCCGCCGCTGGCCCCGCCGCCGATGTCCAATTCCGCCCCGGCCTCGACGGTGGTCTCGCCCGTGTAGGTGTTGGCCGCCGCCAGCGCGACCCTGCCGCTGCCGTCCGCCCCCGCGGAGATGGTGAGCGGGCTGTTTTGCGTGCCATAGTTTACGATTTGCGTCGAGAAGGTGACGATGGTCGGCAGCGGGATCGGCAGCGCGAGTATTCTGGTCCGCCACGATGTCCGTTCCGCCGGTGGGGTCAAGCGTCAGTTGGTCCGGTGTGCCGAGTCCCGTGGTCGTGAAGTTGTAGAAGCTGCCGGCGTCGAACTCGATCCCTTGCGCGAAGACCAGGTCGGCCGCCGTGCTGGAAATTGCAATCGTCTGGAGATTCAAGGCTGAGAAGGGTGAGTTGGTCTGCGAATTCACCGGGAATCGCGCGATGTCGCCGTTGGTCCAGTAGCTCGCCTGGCCGGTCGTTTGGTTAGTCCAGTCTTGGGGCTGCGTCTGCAGCGTCGAGCTTGTCCAAACCGGACTGTGATCGCTTGGGGGCGGACTCCAGGTGAGCACGGTCGTCAGCAATCGTCGCTGTTCCACCACCTCAAAGCGAAGCTGACGGAAGTTTCCCGCCTCGCGGCGGAACTTCTTTTCGACGCGCCGCAGGAAGCGGCCCTTCTTCTTGCCGCGAAGCATCCCGGCGATTACCCAATCCATGGCGGAAACAATCATCCATCGCAGTTTGAACATATTTGCCCTCCCGTAGCAAAAAGGCGTTCGGTTTGGTTGCGGACGCGGCGCTAGTGAGAAATCAGGGTCAGACCTTAATTTTCAACTTTCGCAGAATGGCGTTCAGCGGCGATGCCACATCGTAGCGTCCTTCGCGGACCTTGCGGTGGATCGTGCTGACGGCGGCCGAGCCGATGCCGCCGTAGTGCAGCCCGATCGATCGCTGAGACAGGCCCGTCAGCCGGCAGGCCAGTTCCACGGCCGCAATCTTCGCGGTGCCCACGCTTCGCCCATGCCGCGCCAAGTCCTCTGGCTCGATACCGAAGTATGCGGCCACGGCCTTGTCGATTGCGGCGATCGGCAAAACGCTCCGCGGCAAGTCGAGGTCGCGGTCAGCATCGCCGCCGGTGCGCCGACGCTCGATCTCGGCCTCCGTCCGCTCCACAAAGCGATCGCCGCCGATGGCGTAGCGGCTGGCGGTCATCAGCCGCAGCGCGGCATCATCGTCGGCCAGCAGGCATTGTTCCACGAAGGCCCGGTATTGCCGCCGCGCCGCCGCTGCATCGGCGGAGAACTCGTTGAGCACGTCGTAGGCCACGAATTCCTCGACGTGTTTGCGATCGACGTAGCCAGAGTAGCTGCTCCAGCGGTAGCCGTTCAGCAGCCGGAGGCGGGCACGGCGGTCAAGTGGTCGTGCCGCCGCCGTCTTCACGGGGTTCAAGTGCATATAGCGGCTTAGCACCCGGAGGTAAACGTCGTCCTCGACGAGCTTGGCCTTGAATCGCCCCTGGAACTGGTGTCCCGGCCGGCGGTGCTTGTAGCGGGCGTACATGGCATAGGCCGTGCAAAGCCGCTGCATGAAGCGGGAGAGGTTGCCGCGGGGCGTGTGGACCAGCAGGTGGAAGTGGTTGTCCATCAAGACGTACGCGTGGAGGACCACCGCGGCGGTGTGCAGGCTGTCCGCCAGTTGTGCCAGGAACCGCTCGCGGTCGGCGTCGCTGTGGAAAATCGTTGCCCGGCCGTTGCCGCGGCTGGTGACGTGATAGAGGGCGTCCGGAAAGTCGATGCGTGGCGGGCGGGGCATGGCACGTCGATTGGCGCGTGGAGAAGTGCTCAGTAATGGCTCGCCTTGGATGCGGCGTCTTGTCTCTAAGGTATTCTACCAGACGACGGTCCCGGCAGGCGATAGTTATAATTTAAGGTCTGACCCTGATCTCCCCCCGAGTTGGTAATTGTTGCCGCTAATCGGCGAGTCGATCTCCGCTTGTGTCGTTGTGCTCCCTAATTTCTCTACGTCGACGGTAATGTTCGCGGCAAGCTCTATTTCACCGCCGCTTATCGTAAAGTCCGTGCCGGCAAAAAAGGTGATCGAGGTCGGCGATACGTGAGTGCCGCTGGCGATACTGATCGTGCCGCTTCCAGACGGAAAAACCGCGCCACTGCCATCGGCCCAATATTGGGCGGATCCCGTGAACGATTGATTCTGATACCAGAAATCTCCGTTCCACGAACTTCCCGCGGCCGAGTCGAAGTATAATAAACCGGTGAGGAGCCGCTTCTCTTCCAAGCGCTCAAGCCTCAACCAGCGACAGCCGATCCGTTGTCTGGATCCCCGCATTTGGCGAGCACGCGCCTTTTTTCCGGATCGTGGGATCCAACGAATTGTGCCAAAAATCAGAAGGCTTGCGGCGAACGGAGCGAGCAGCAAGAGCGAATTTGGCTCGGGGACCAGCGCTACGCGAAAACCCGTTGTTGGGCCACCTCCGGATGGCGGACCATACCCGACGCCGCCGGAAACAAGCGTCACGTAATCGCCCGCCCACGACCCGCCGCCGCCCCCGCGGCCGATCCCTGGATCGACGGCCTCGTTCCACTGTTCCACGTCGCCACCCTCATCGTAAGTGCCGTAGGCGCTAGGTGAGTCCGCAAAAGCCCCTACAGGAGTAAGCCAATCGGTCGGATCGCTCGACGTGGTAAAGGGCGGCGTGCTGATCGAGGTGGTAAAGTTTGCGTTGTTCGTGCCCGTCGCCGAAAGCACGTAGCTCGGCGTGTTGTTGTTCTGCGTCGGATAGAGCCAGTATCCCGCGTTCGTTCCCCCGCTAACGTACCATCCAGCTTTATACCACTCACTAATCGTCGGAATGACCCAGGTTGCCGTCGAGCTTCGTGTCACGGCCATCAATTCGCGCTGCCCGTGCTGCCGTTGAGCGCGTAAGTGCCAGTCTCGGTCGTGCCGGGACCTTCGGGCGCGTTCGGTTCCCCGTTTTGAATCCAATTAACGAACCTCGCGGCATCCCCCCATGAGACGTACGTCACGGGCACGTTGGCACTGTTGCCGACGAGCGAATAGCTGAAGCTGCCGCTGGTGGTCGCCCGCGTGATTCCGTAGGTCGGCGTCGCGCTGGACATGCTTACCGTCCATAGCCCATAGGGGTCGCCGCTCGTGGCCACGGCATTCAAGAACGCCGTGTACTGTCCCATTGTGACGTCGTACTCTCCCATGCTGTACGGGTAGGCCACGGCCCCATAGTTTGTCGCCGGATCGGCCACGTTGCCGGCGTCGCCCACCGGGACGAGCGCGATGTTCACCGTCCCCGCAAACGCTCTGCCGGTCAGCAGCAGCGCAAGTGCTACCACCGCCGCGCGGGCGTATGCGGCAAATACCCTTCCAAGTGCGAACCGGGCGCGGGCCGACCGAAACACGCCGCGCGTAGGGTGCGTGAAGCGAAGCCGTTGGTGGATGGTGCGTTGCGCACGGGGCGTCAAACTGCCGTTCACCGTAACCCAGCCGGTAGGCGGCTTCGCGGAACGCACCATCGCCTGCGAAACCCCGTGCTCCACGCACCCTACGGCCTGTTGCACAGCCGCTGAAAACAGGCCCACGCCGGGCGGCGCACGGCCGTTCGCCGCGCTTGCCAAATCGGGCACCCCCGATGCGCCCGGCGACGTCAGCCAACAGCCGCCAAAGCGGCTGCGGAAATTGAATTTCCGCAGTCTTGCTTCGCGGCGAACCGCTCGCCTCCGGCACCGACGCGCTGGAGTACCGTGCCGTAGATGCGGCGTCCCGCCGCATTTCTTAAGCGGCGGGACGCCGCTTCTACGCGCAAGCGGCTCGCTTTCACATGCGCTGTTCGCGGCGACCGCTGAGGCGTCCACGCGGGGTTCGGGCACGGACGGCCTCTCGGCGGAGCGAGAGGAGTACGCATTCGGATCAGGCCGTAGGGCGGAGTTCCAGTCTGCCAGTTGATTCGGCGGATTGCAAATCCGCCCTACCGTTGTTGCTGGTTCGCTGCCGCTTGGCACACTCCGCGGCTGGGCAACGGCCGCGCCGCCGTTCTCGACGGCGCGGGTCGTAATCGCTTCGTCCAGCGCCCGGACGAACTTCTGCTCGTCAACTCGCTTTGGCACAAGCGGCGGCGCCGCGGCAACGCCATTCACCGCTTCCAGACAGTCCGCAAGCTTATGGCTGTAGCGAGCAGGCGATTGAGGCGGAACGCCCGCCACGGCACGGCTCGTTGCCCAGCTAGAGAGTCGCATAGGCGGGGGGGGGGCACTGACGGGCGGCGGGATCGCCGTCGCCGTGGAAGTTGCCCCGTAATCGACGCGCAACTGGCCGCGGCAGCACGGAGGCCGCACCAACGAGCGAACCGGCTTGGCCATGTTTGCCGCTTCTCGCATCGCGCCCTGGCAGAACCGCGCTTTCGCTTGTTCTTGCTGCCGCGCGCGTTCGGCCGCCGACTGCGAGTGAACGGTTGCCGGCTTTTGGGCAACGTCATCTTTGCGGCCCGAGCGCAATTGCTTTGCGGCGTGTTGGATTGCCGACAACAGGCCCATGCCGTTGACCTTTCGAGGAAAGGGTTTTGCGTATAACGCGAACGAGAACTCAAGACCAGCCGCGCGAACAAGGATTGTGCG
Source organism: uncultured Planctomycetia bacterium (assembly GCA_963780045.1). Taxonomy (GTDB): domain Bacteria; phylum Planctomycetota; class Planctomycetia; order Pirellulales; family Thermoguttaceae; genus JANXQG01. The sequence goes on from CAVZZZ010000001.1 coordinate 3,461,379, forward strand.
TAGTATAACCGAGGAACGCGGCGGAAGTCAAGCATTTTGCCGGTGTCGCGGTTTGCTGATTATCTCAGCACTCTCGCGACCTGCCGCCAGGATCAATCGTTGCTCGGTTCGCCACTGCCTCGCCAGCGGCGTCCAGCCCGGCGGCTGCACTTCAAAGACCACAAGCCGGCTGAAGCCGGAACTCCAGCGCGGGCAAGCGGAATTGCGCAGCCCGCGCCGCTGGAAGCCACTATTAAAAACAGGGACAAATCGAGCGCGCGAAAACGGGACCACAAACTTTTTTGCAGCCCTTACGGCGCAAGGACTTACGCACGGTTTTCCGCGCCGCCGGGGAGAATTCTCGTCTTCTCGCATAGCGCGAGAAACGTAGTATAGATAGAGGACTTTGTTAATAGATGATAAGAACGGTAAACATAAGAGGATTGAGAAGACAGGAGTTAGAAGTCAGAAGCTAGGAGGCTGGAGGCTCAATGCTCAATGTCCAAGGTTCAATGTTCAGCGCTCGTTACTCGTTGTTCATGGAACATTGTTCATTGTTCATTCCCTCCCGCTCCCCGGTCCCTGCTTTGTGCCCATTCACGATGTTGCGGCTACTTTTTCCATTCCGGCAGAAAGGACCTACTGCTGCATAAACCACGCGGAAGCGGGGTTTCCTCGGTCGGTCCTGGGTGCCGTCTGGGTTCATCCTGGGTTCGGCCTGGGTTCATTCTAGGTCCGCCCTGGGCTGCTCCTACGTTCGAAAACCATCAAAAACACGGGGCTTTTTCGCTGTTTGAAGCGCGAAGAAAATATTTGGGCCCAAAGCGCGGCGATATGCACCAGCGAGCAGAAAAGCTAGGAATTCGGAGCCGGGAGTTAGAGGTCGGAAGAAGCGATCCCGACGAATTCCGCGGCGATTCGCTCGATGCACCCCTCGATGGTCCCGATACGCGTTCACCCTTGCCGCTCTCCGCGCAGCGGCAACCCGCTGTGCAGTCAGGTCGATGCACCCAGCACCCTCCGCCCCTGCCTCGCTCCCAAAGGGCGAGGGGAGACAACCGTCAAAACCGCGCGAACAAATCGTGCTCCGGCCAGTCCTTGATCTCGTCCGCCGGCTTGTGCAGTAGCGGGTCGATGAGGCTGGAGAACTGCTTGTCCTGCTTGTCGGCGTCGCAATTGAAAAGGACGGCCCAGTCAATGCCGTCGTTGCGGCAGACCAAGAGCGTGGAAGTGCCTCCCAGCAAGCCGGTATGCCACTTGGTGAATTTTTCCGGCTGACCCGGCGTCGGCCGCACGTCCCAACCGCAGGCATAATAGACTTCCTTGGGCTTGCCCTTCGCTCCGTGGCCTACGGGGCCCGGCGGCGGGGCGAGTTGCGCGAGCACGTTTTCTTCTTTGAGAATGCGGCTGTGCTTGGGGTCGTCCAGTGCGGTGGCGAAGCGGAGCAGATCGACGGCCGAGGCGATCCAGCCGCCGTTGGCGTCCATCGTCTCCAGGCCCTCGACGCCGTAGGGCAGGGGAACCTGCTTGCCGATCTCCGGCCCGGAGACGGCCGAGCCCGTTCGATGCTTCGAGTCGTAGTATCGCACCTCGTCCGGCGCACGGTCCTTCAAGAGGTTCTTGGCAAGCCGCATGTGGCGGATGCCGGTCGGCTTGAAAATCGTCTCAGCCACGAACTCGTGATAGGCCTTGTGAGTAATGTTTTCGATCACGCGGCCCAGCACGCAGTAGCCAAAGTTGGAATAGGCGTAGGCCGTGCCGGGCGGAAAATCCAGCGGCTTGCCCATCGTGTAGCGGATGATTTGCCGCGGCGTGATCGGCAAAGGGACCTTCAGCGCCTTGGCGACCGCCTCGGCCGTGTCGGCGTCCATCGGGTCGAACGACTTGTCGCGGTCCCAGCCGCCCGTGTGCTGCAGGCATTGCCGCACGGTGATCTCGTGCCAGCGGGGGTCCATGTGTGCGCCGGGTTCCAGGTGCGGCTGAAGCTTCAAAAACGGCAGCACGCGGTCCTCGAACTTCAAACGGCCCTGCTGGATGAGATGCATGACAGCCGCCGCGGTGAACGGCTTGCTGAGGCTGGCGATGCGGAACAGCGACGCGGGGCGGACCGGCTCTTTCTTCTCCACGTCGGCTAGTCCAAATCCGCGGGCGTAGACCAGCCGCCCATGATACGCCACCGCCAGCGCCGCACCGGGCGGCTTGTGCTGCCGCATGAAGTTCTCCATCAACTCGTCATATGCGGCCAGCTTCGGCACGGCCGGACCTGTCGGCTGGGCAAGGGCTTGTCCCGCTACGGGCCAAGCGGCGAGCCCAACGGCGGCCGTGGCGAGGAACTGTCGGCGGGAGGGAAGCGTGAGTTTCGGACCGGAGGAGAGTGGTTTCATGAACTCACCGATGTTCACTTTGGTTCGCATTGGTCCTATTTGAGCAACCTCCTATTGGAACAGCTTCTTAATCGGCGGCGGCATGACGCTCCAGGCGGTTTGATACGATTCTTCTAAAGGTGTGGCGACGTGCCACTCGTCGCGGAGAAACAGCGGCATGGCGGAGAGCGGTTCGCCGACTGCGGCAGGCTCGACGTAGGCCGTCTTCGTCGGCGCGCATTGGTACGCGGCGAGAGTCAGTGGTTTACCCGGCGGCAATTCAAAGGGCATATCGGTGATTTCGTCCCAAATCAACGGATGGATGCCCCTCGGATCGCGCGGGCCGGGCGGGAACAAGTCGACCACCAGCAAGTTGACGTCTTGCCGGATCAAATCTACGCCCTGGTCGACAAACGCCCGCAAGCCATGTCGGCTGCTCTTGTTGCCGGGCGAGACGATTTCGATGATCGCCACCACCTCGCCTAAGCCGTGGTGGATCGCAATCCTGTCGGCCATTTGTGCATATCGCTCTTCCTCGGCCGGGAGCACATAAGTTGTCTGTGGCCGAACCGCCGTAGCCGTGCCACCACCGTCAGCGTACTGTCCGTGCTGTTCGTTGCCGGACTCGATGTCCAAGGCGACAACGTCCGCCTCGGGCCGGCCAACGACCAGTTCGACCATGGCGAAACAGCTTTCCGGCAAACGCCCGGCGTTCAAGGCATCGCAGAGGGCGACCATCCATCGTTGGTGAAAGTTGTGAAAAGTCCCGAAGGAAACTTGGGTCCAATCGTGAATTGGCATGGCGCACTTCTTATCGTCGGCAAGGCTGTCAACGCTATTATAGCAAGAACCGATCCGTTACAATCGACCTTATACCGATTCGCCAGTTCAACCCGGCTTTGTGGAGCGTCGCTATGAACAGAGTCCTGCTGCCGGCTATCTCGATATCTTTTTGCATCGCCCGGTGTGCTGGGGCCATTGCCGAGGAAAAAGCCTCACCTGGCGCTTCCGAACCGCCCACTGCCGTCGATGTCCGGCTTGTGGATGAGGACGGCAAGCCGGTCGCCGGGGCGCACGTGAGCACCTTTGCCTACAGGTGGCGGGGGCCAGTCAAAGATAAGATATCCCTGCCCGACGAATCCGGCTGGTGCTACTCTCCGGATACCCGATCGGATCGCGACGGCAAAGCGCGTCTTACCGACGAATACGGAATTCGCGCTGTTGTTGCGCGTCACTTTGGCAGGGAACTCGTCGCCGTTCAAGCCATCGCGCGAGGACGATCGAAGGAAGCGGTCACCGTTACGCTGCACCCGCAGTGCCGGATTTCCGGCCGGCTAACGTCGCAGGAGCTTCAATCGCACGGCCGCAAGATCACCTGGAGCAATGTTTATCTTTACTTGGGCGACGACTCCGCTCGGCCGATGAGCTGCATATCCGAGAAGGGCGAATTTCAGTTCTACTTGCCGCCAGGGGCCTACAAGCTCGACGCGTATGCCACTGAAACGCACGGGCTTTTCAAGACGGTGACCGTGCGTTCCAGACAGCGGGAGTTGGAAGTCGAACCAATTGATTTGCCGCCGAAACGACTCGTGCTGCTTGAAGGCCAGCCAGCGCCCGAATTCCGCGAGGTCACGGCTTGGAAGAACAGCGGGCCGATCAAACTCGCCGACTTGCGTGGCAAGGTCGTGATCTTGGAGTTTTGGGGATACTGGTGCAACCCCTGCGTGGGAAGGATGCCGGGCCTGTTCTCCGTCTACGACAAGTACCACGATCAAGGACTGGTCGTCATTGGATGCCACGACGATGCAGGCGATCGCATCGACTCGGTAGCGAAGCTCGACGCGAAACTGGTGTCCATCAAGACGAAGCTGTGGAAGGGCCGCGATCTTCCATTTCCTGTGGCCTTGCTTCAAGGCCATAAGGTCCCGTACAGGCCCGAGATGAAACAGACGGCGCGTTCGCAACTCGCGGCGGACTACGGCGTTGACGGCTACCCGACAGGCGTGCTTATCGACCGGCATGGGCGAGTAGTAGGCGAGTTCTCCGCCGGCTATGAGCCCGCAGAAGCCGCGCTGAAGAAAGCGCTTGCGGAGAAGTAAGGGGCTCATCACAATCCATACTGCTCGACCGCCTCATCCAGCTTCTTACGCTGGTCGGATGTAAGGATAGGCAGGACCTTCGCGCCTCGCGCTCTTTGCAATGAATAGTCCGGCGCCGTGAACTCCGTGAAGATTTGCTGTAGCTTCGCTCGCTGCCGGGCGGTGGCGTGAAGATCGTCGAGAACCGCACGGTCCTGCCGCAATAGCTTGTCGGTCTCCTTGTCTTTCCGGACAATCGCCGTTAGCGCCGCTATCTGCCGCGGCTGAAGCACGGCCTCGATTTGGCCGACGACTTCTTTTCCCAACTTTTCCAATGCCCGCTGGTACTCGGCCTGCTGCGACTTCTGCTTGTCGGGCGAAGGCTTGGTCGCCGCAGCCTTCGGTTCGTAACGGTCGAAAAGCCCTAATGCCGCGGCCTGGGACTTTGTCTGGATCGCGCGGAATTTCGCCTCCTGATCGGCGGTCAAAGCAAGCTCCTTGCGGACGGCCGGAATTACCAGTTGTGAATAAACGACGACCGATGCCCCGCCCTTGGACGCAAAAACAAAGTCGAAGGGCCGCAGCGGCTGCGATGCAACTGTAAAGACGCCGTTCGTTAGGCCGCCTACATCCGGCGGAACGTAGACGGAAGGCGCTGCAACGTCGGCATCGGTGAATCGAGCCGCAAGCTGCTCTCGCTGCTGCGGAGTGAGAACGGCGAGCAACCGCTCCTTCCTGCTTTGGATTCGCTTCCCGCTGTTCTCGATGAATTCCTCCAGCAGCCGCTCCATCTGCTGCTTTTGCTCTTGGCCCAATTCGATCGCGAGTCTGCCGCCTACACGGTGCGTCGGATCGTCGACGAGCCCTAACACCAGGTCGCAACGGAGGTCATGTTTGTAGGCGGCCTTTTGCGCGGCCGTAAGCACGTCGTCGATCTTCTTGCGGACCGCCTTGCGTTCTCCGTTCAATTCTTCCAGCTTCGCCTTGCGCCGTTGGGGCGGGAGTATTTCCGATTCCTTGATTACCTTGGTGAACTTGCCTTGCTCCGCCAGGTAGGCGGCGGATATTTCCCGCAGCTTCTTCTCTTGTGCGGCATCAATGCCGTAGTGCCTGCGAGTATCGGGCCTCCCCAGCCTGCCATACCCCGGCAGCGCAAGTAAATCGGCGGGCACGTGGGCGGCCGGACCCACCGGCGGTTTTCCCACGCCATCCCTTAGCGATTTCTCCGCCGCAGTCCACACCTTGCTCGGTTTCGCTTTGTCGTCGGACGTTGTCTCTGCGGGCTTGGCGGCGGAGTTGGCGACGGCAATCGACTCGCCGTCGATGCGGTGCGCGGAGTCGAGCTTTCCGGCGGCCGGGACAGGCTTCCCTTCGCGCGCCCGGCCCACGCTCCGGAGAATCCGAGGATGCTCCAAACAAGGAAAAGGTGCGGGCGGGCTTTTCGTCGGCGCTCGGTGCTCGTTCCGTCGATTTCGCGGCGGGCGAAGAATTGCCGGTTGAGTCGCTCGTCTTCGCCGCCACTGGTTTGAGCGACACGGTCAGGTCCTTCTCGGCGCCTTCGGGGAGCTTGAGCTGCTGCGAATTCGATTGATAACCCGGCGCTTCCAGCGTAAGCGTAAATTCCTGGCCGGGCAGAAGCTGTTCCGAATGCCAACGGCCGTCGGGCAGCGGCACAAAGAAAACGTCGCCTTCAACGCCCGTGACCCACCGTGAGCGCGGGTCTCGCACGATAACGCCATCGGGATAAACCGCTTTGGGCTTGAAGTTCTTGATTGGCTTCCCGTCGGTGGCGACGGCCTTAATCAGGAGGACGGCGCGCGATATCGAATGACGGTGATCCCGCGAACGTCGGCGTTCAACGTCCCAAGCACAACCCTTCTTTCGGCCGAAAGGGGTGCGCGCCCTGCTTTCCGCCAGCGCAATACGTCGACCGCGCTTGCGCCAAGGTCCAAAGTCGCGTCGCGAAGTCCTTTCGGGGCCAGCGCGATCGTCTTGCCGCTGGCGTCCGTCGGGCCGCTGGTGAAATAAGGCTCCGACGACGCCGGGAGCTTCCCCGTGCAGCGAATCTCGTATCCTTTGCACGGCTTGCCCGTGCTGTCCAGCCACTGGAGTTCAATGCTGACTTGCGGCACTGCACGGATTTCGACTTCGTGCATGGGTTCGCCTTCGCGCAGTGCCACGTCCTGACCGACAAAAACGGCCGGCAGCGGACGCTTGTCGTAGCTCTTTTTCAAGGGGTCTTCGCTTCGTTCCCAGGGCACGACCCGATATTGGCCCGGCGGCAGCGGCGACAGTTTGAATTCCCCTTTCTCGTCACTGAGCGCCTGCGCGGCGGACATCGCCGCCTACCTCTTGAACCATGTGCAGTTGGCCTGTGCCGGCAGGCCCTTGTCCGGCACGAATGCGCTTTTGATCATCGCGGCATTGATCCACACGCCCTTCAGCGGATTGCCGGCGGCGTCCAGCACACGTCCTTGGAGAACCGTGCCTTTTTGAAGGACGAACCGACCCTGGTCGCCTGGCCCTTTGAGCAGATGTCCGGAAGGCGCGTATTGCTTTGGCAGGATGGTGACGTATCCGCTGCCCCCCTTCATGACGTTGACTCGAAATACGCCGTGCTCGTCGGTGACCGTCTTCGCGACGGACGGCAGCCAGCCGAATTGCCCATTTGCGCCCTGGGAATTTGCGATCACCGCGATTCCCGCCGCCGGTTTTCCTTCCGGCGTGAGCACCGTGCCGGAGATTTCCTCGCCCGGCGCCAGAGTCAGTCTCGTGAAGAAGGGGCGTTGGCCGCGTTTTTCATCTTCGCGAATCAAGCTCAACCCGTAACCGCCCGCCCACGACGTAGCGTACCGCGGATGGGAAATCTCCGGCACGGAAAGATAGAGTCCCGGCTGAGCAAGCTGTTCCGGCGGAATCGTGAACGTGTAAGTCCCGTCGGCGGCGGTGCGATGCTTCGTTGTTTGCAGGACGCGAGGCCGTACATCGCTCATGGAGAAGATCGACCGCATAATGGCGACCGTCGCGCCCTCGATGGGCTTGCCCGTGTCCGCATCGACAACCTTTCCTGAATAGGTCAGGGCCGCGGGTAGTTTCTGATTTGTCGCGGGCGCGGCCGCGGTGGTCTTGTCGACAGGCGGCTCGTCAAAGATAACGAAGTCCGTCGAGGCAATCGCGGGCTTGGCGGCGGAAGTCTTTGCAGACGTATCGCTCGCCTTCGGCGCGGCTGGCTCGCGCGTGTTCGCTTCCGGCAACTTGGCCGCCGCGCGGGCCTTCGCGGCGGCTTCGTGGTGGCCCGCGTCGTCCAATTCCTCGATAAGCTGCGCCGCCCACCTTTGCCGCACCGCCGGCGGAAGCTTGGCGAGGTACGATTGCAGGCATTTTTCGCCTTCGGCGTACTCGCCGCGCCCGTAATGCAGCTTCGCCAGGAATTGCCCGGCAACCAGGTTGTTCGGATTCCTGACGGTGCTTCGCTTCAGGTACGCCAAAGCCTCGTCGGGCTTGTCCGTGGCAAGCGCGATCCGCGCCAAGCCGAAATAGGCCTGACTGAAATTCGCCAGATCGCCTCGATTGACGACACTGGGCTTGTCGAGATCGAGAATTTTGCGGTATTGCGTCGCGGCGTCGTCGAATCTGCGCAATTGCGTATAGACTTCGCCCAAATTGAGCCGGGCCTCCACCAGAGCAGGGTCGAGTTCGACGGCCCTCTCGAATTGCGCGATCGCCTCATCGAGCTTCGCTTTTGCCTGGGCGCCGAGCTGCTTCGCTTTGGCCGCATCGGCTGGATCGGTCTTGCCCTTGCCCTCCGCCTCGCGGGCCGCCGCTTCGTTGACCTGGCTTTCTCGGAGCAAGACCCGCCCGAGATTGTTGTGCGGTCGGGGAGAAACGCCTTTTATCTCGACGGCCTTCCGGAGGTGGAACTCGGCTTTCTCCAGGTCGTTGCGTTCCGAATAAAAGTATCCCAGGTTGCTGTGGATATCGACGTATTTTGGATTGGAAGCTACGCCGCGTTGCCAATAGGCCATGGCTTCGTCTTTCAGAGCGGTGGATTTCTTCCGGCATGCCTTCGCGGTCTCCATGTCGCCCGCCGCTTCCGCCTCCGCAGCCTTGAAGTCCTGCTTCTGCGCCAATTTCCAGCAGGTAACGCCGAGGTTGTTGAGGGTGTAGGGCCTCTCGGCGCAATCGCCAACACGCGCCGGAATTCGGTGATGGCCTTGTCGTGATCGTGTTTTAGTGTAAAGACCATGCCTCGCGTGAAGTATGCCTCGGCAAGTTTTGGATCTAGCACCAGGGCTTTGTCGCAGTCAGCGAGGGCTTTGTCGAAGTCGTCCAATCCCCGCCACGCGTCGCCCCGGTAACTGTATGCCTCGGCCAGCTTCGGATTGATCGCCAGCGCCTTGTCCAAGTCGGCGATCGCCTTTCTGTATTCGTACTTGAATGCCCACGAGTGGCCGCGAACGCTGTAGGCTTCCGTGGACTTCGGATCGATTTGAAGCGCCTTGTTGCACTCGGCAAGGGCTTGGTCGCTGTCAACGGTGAATTGCCGTTGATCGCCCGTGGCGTTATCGTCCATGCATTTGCGAAGCGCGGCCCTGGCGCGGGCGATGTGCTCGGTGGCGGAGGGCTTGGCGGGCGGGCCGCCTGTCGTCGCCGGTGCCGGGCCAGCGTTTGGCTCTGCCGAATCCGCCGGGTTTTCCCGGCCAAATATCTTTGGGGATGAGCAATAACCGCCGATCAGTAGCGCAGCGGCAGTGAAAGTGGCCAACATAAGCACAAGCGTTTTGCGTGAGACCTGCATCGACTGTTCCTCCTTCTTCAAAATGCGGCGGATGCGGGCGACAAGCGACGGCTGCGCCATCGACGAGACAACTTGCGGATATGCCGGCCGCGCGTTCGTCAATGGATTGCGAGAGACCTGCTCCGCCAGCGCGACCAACAGCCGGGCGTAGGCCTGGGGCTGGCGGGTGTGGGCGATGACCACGGCGTCGCAGCAGTGCTCGCGCTCGCGGCGGATCCAGGCGGAGACGATCCAGATCATGGGATGAAAGAAGAGCAGTGACTCGACGATCCGCTGCAAGAGGTTTACGAGATTGTCCCAGCGGCGGACGTGCAACAGCTCGTGCAGCAGGACCATTTCCAGTTGCTGCGGGTCCCAACCGGCAAGCGCGACGGCCGGCAGCAGAATCACCGGACGCACAATGCCCACCAGGACCGGGCCGGCGATGCGGTCGCAGACGGCGACGCCCACGCGACGCGAGATTCCAAGCGCGGTAGCCAGCCGCCGGCACAACTCGGCGATCGCCGCGTCTTCCACCGGCCGGCTCTGCCGCCGCAGCCGCTCCGCGCCCGCCATGCCGACGGTCGTCAAAAGCAGAGCTATCGGCGAGCCGAGCAACCACAGCCAGGGAAGGTACTGAACGCCAGCGTCGATAACCTCGGCAATCCGCTGGGTGGCGGACGGCACTCGGAGTGTGCCTGCTACTTTGTCATCGTCCGGCAGCGGCGGAAGCGGTTCCACCGGCCCGATGCGGGACGCGGGCATCTCCCGCGGGATTGCGTGAAACATCTCTCCGTGTACTTGTTCCATGCCCGCCGGCGCAATGTCGCTCGGCGGCGGCCCCAAGCGATGCGCGACAACCGCCGCAATGACCGCCGGCGCGGCCGCCATCATCAGCAGGCCGCACAATGCGGCGACATAGCGGACGTTGGCCGCCGCCCGCCGCAACGCAAACCGCAGGACAATCGCCGCCGCTCCCAGCGCGGCGCCGACCCACAGGTAATGCAACATCGTCCAGCCCGCAATCTGCCAGATTCGATAGCCGATCATGGTCGGGTCCCCTTGAAACTTGATCTACGAATTCCCCACCGACCCCGCGTCGGTGGAAGAGTGACTGGTGAGCTATAAACAGCCAACCGCAACAACTTTCGCAATTTGCGTCGGCCGCCGCCCGGCTGAGCCGGGCGGCGGCCGACGCAAATCGCGAACGAAGGCGGGGCGGAGCCGTGTTTTAGCTGGCCAATCATCGCTCCACTGGGGCAAGCCCAGCGGTGGCGTTCGCTCTGAAAAACTCTCACGTTCCATGGCCTTCTCATTCCCTCAGCATTCGCTTAATTTCCTCGCGCTCGCGGTCGCTGAACTGGCCCGATTCGAGGAGGTGGGCAACCAGCCGCTGGGCCGAGCCATCGAAGACCAGGTCAACCAGTTTGCGGACCATGCCGCCGGCAGCTCTTTGCCGGGTCGTTTTAGCCGACCAGAGATAGCCTTGCGGCGTTTGCCGGCGGCGGACCAGCCGCTTTTCCAGCATTACCCCAAGGTTCGTGGCCACAGTGGTCGTGGCGATCGGCCGCCGCCGCCGGAGCTCCTTACAGACCTGTCCCAGGCCGCATGGGCCGTTTTGCCAGAGGACTTGCAGGATTTCCAACTCCCCGTCTGTGGGGTGGGTGCTGGGTGGTCGGGCCATCGGTACGCGCCTCCTTTGCAACCGCGTGCTTGTATTCTACAGAATTAGAACACAGGCGTCAAGCGTTTTGCCGGAAAGTTGCCGCGGATTGAAGAAGGCCGGAACCAAATCGTAGGGTGGGTGAAGCACGGAAGTCCTTGCTCGAAGGTGCGTTTTGCGAATCGCCCAACACCACGGCGGGGCGTTTCGGCGCGGTTGACTCCGTGCGAAACCCACCATTCTTTCCCGGCGAGTCGCTCCCCGCACCCTACCGCTCGTGAATAATCCGGGCTAAAGCTCCGGCACAAACTCGTAGACTTCCACTCGATCGGCCAGTTCGGGCTGGCGGTCGTTGTCGTTGTCCTGAAGGAGCGGATACTTCGCGGTGGCGATCAACTCGTAACGCTGCTGCATCGCGGCGAGCCAACGGGCGAATTCGGCCGGATCGTAGGGCGCTAAATGCGACCAGTAATGCACGCAGGCTAACGGCCGTTGGCGCGATACTTGGGCCAAGTCGCAACGCTCGCCTCGAGCGGCTTGCGGCGAATAGATCTGTTGGTTGCAAAGAAACTGCGGCGCGGCGCGGCCCCGGGCGGACCTGCTCAGCGGCGGAAAGGCCGGCGGCAGATCGTCGGCGAGGGAGACAACCTCGTGCCCGCGCTGAAGGCCGCTGAAGAACCAAACGGCAAAGTCCCGCTTGCGGATGTCCGACTGCTCCTTTCTCGGCTGGTGGAAATCGCGCGCGAGGATGGCGGCGGCGAGCGTCAACAGCAGGGCAAGGACAACAGCGGTAGGGTGGATCATTGGTACGTGCCGCATTCCGTCCGAACAAGCAACGTCGCCCGCCCTCATCGACCACCGCTCCGCGTCGGTGCCCGCCCTCTCCCTCCGGGAGAGGGAACGGAAGCGCCACCGCGGCGCCGACGCCGGCGAGGAGGGACACGATCGGCACAAGGTGCATCGCCAGCCGCATATGGCCGCCGTAAGGATAGAGCCGCAGCGCGGCGGCAAGCAAGTTCAAGGCGAACGGCGCGGCGAGCAAGAGCAGGATGCGATAGCGAGACTGCCGCGCGAGCATTATCGCGCCCACGACGCACAATAGCAGCGTGCCCGCGCTGCCCCAATTCTCGCCGCCTATCGGCACGGCCAGCAGCGAACCGGCATGGACGCGCACCAGCCATGTGGCCAGCTTCAGTAGCGAATCTCGCGGCGGAAAGGCGTCGCTCCAACCCGCAGTCATCACCGCCATCTCTGCGCTCGCTTGGCCTCGAATTCCAAGCCAATACCAGCCCGTGAAGCTCGTGCATAAGACGGCGTTGTAAGTCGCCCAGGCCGCCCAAGCCTTCAAGGGGACAGTCCCATTTTTGCCGGGCGCATTGCAAGAGTGGGCGCCCCGAATCCCCGGCAAAAATTGGGACAGTCCCCCGCCCAGCCGCGCCCTGAGCGCGAGCCGACGAGTACCGTAGCGATGGCGACGCTTGCGCCAACGGCCACAAAGATCGCCGGAAACGATAGGCCGAGCGCCAACGGCAGGACGGCAGTCAGTATCCAAAGCCGGCGACAATCGTTCGGCTGCTTCCACCATCGCACCGTCAGCAGCAAGATCAGCGTGGAAACCATGAGATCGACGCCATAAGGCTTGGCCTCGCAGGCGTAGCGGATGCCCGAATAGTTGACGGCGAAGATTCCCACGGCCATCACCAAGGCCGTGCCGCTGACAAGTTGCCGGGCGAGACGATGGAACAAAAAGACGCTGATCAGGCCGCTGAGCATAGGCAGCAGCCGCAGCGACCACTCATTGAAGCCCAGCAGCTTGACGACCGTTAGTTCCGACCAGAGAAAGAGCAGCGGCGCAACTTGATGGCAATCAAGCGGCTGCATGAGTTCGGCATAGCCGCGATGGAGAAGATTGACGGCCATGAACGACTCGTCGGCCCAGAGCGGGAACCGCAGCAGATAGCGCACCAGCCGCAGCGCGATGCCGGCGGCAATGAAGACCGCGATCCAGCGGGCGTGCCAAGCGGAATGTTCGCGACCGGCCGCAGGCAAGGCCACAAAGCGCGCCTTCACCCGCCGAACGAATACTGTCTCTTCGCGGGATACGGCGGACATTGCTTGGCGCTTGGCGAACCTGACGGGGAACCCGCCGGAAAATACCGCCAAGCGTCCGGCAAAACAAGGGCAATTGATCTTGGATCGCCCGTTCGACTTTGGTACTTTCCGCCGTTCCAAAAGCGTTAATGTATTAGGCACACTTCGTGTGCCGTCACCCAGCAACGGCACGCGGAGCGTGCCTGCTACGTTCCCGGAGCTTATCGCCGTGGAAATCATCGACAGCGACTCGCGGGCGATCGGATTCAGCCTGCGGACCAGCTATTACCTTTGCCAGTGCAGTTTGGCCGCCTACGGCGCGCCGGGCGATTCGGCCGCCATGCTGGGGCTGGGCGATTCGCTGCGGCCCTTCGAGTGCGAGAATTTTCGCGGTTTTGTCGCCGCCCAGCCGGGCATGGCAATCGTCGCTTTTCGCGGTACGGTGTCGGTCGGGAATTTTCTCACCGATGCCGAGGCGGCGCTGGTGCGCCACGGCCTCTTTCCCGGACTTGTCCACTACGGATTTGTCCGCGCGGTCGATGCGGTCTATCCGGCCGTGCGATCGCTGTTGAGCAGCTTCCCGCGCGATTGGCGGATTTGGGTCACGGGCCACAGCCTCGGCGGCGCGATGGCGTCGTTGGTCTCCCATCGGCTTTCGGCCGACGGTTATCCGGTCCGCGCCGTCTATACCTACGGTTCGCCGCGGGCCGGCGACCGCAAGTTCTGCGAAGCCTATCAACTGCCGAACTTCCGCTTCGTCAACGACAACGACCTCGTGCCCCACCTGCCGCTCCGCTGGTGCTACCAACACGTCGGCGAGCTGAAGCTGCTCACGGCCGACGGCCAACTGCTTGAGGAAGAAAGCGATTGGAAGCAAAAGCGCCGGGAACTCGTCAAACAAGCCAAGACCGTGCAGGTGGCGCATCGCTTCGATAGCGACCCGCCGCTGAAGCTGACCGAATTCGACTGGCTGGAGGATCACCACATGGCCGGTTACCTCAACGGCATTGCCCAACTGCTGCCGCGCGTGCCGCGGCGCAAGCATCCGGATTTTGCGGGAGTGGAAATGAACGCGGTGCCGCTGCATTACCTGGACGAACCCGTGCAACAGAATGTGCCGCCGCCAAAAATGTTCCAACCGCCTCCGTCCGGCCAGCCGGCCTTGGTAGTGCCGCACCGAGTTCAGCCCGCTCCGGCAGTTGCAAGCTGGGAACCCGTCGCGGAACCGCTCATTCAGTCACTGCGCCGAGAATAATCGCAAGAAAAGAGCGATAATTCGGCGCAAACTGAACCGGCGCTGTTTTCATCGCGGCAACGTAGGCTATACTATTCAACGTGGCCATCAGTTGTTGAACCTGGGCCGCGCCTGGGAACGCCAGGTCCGCAAATCGGTCCCTCGCGCGGGCCAATACGACCGGTCACCGCTGGTGTGATTGTACGAGGAGTTCTGCCAATGAGCAGCCAAACTGCCGCCCCCAAACCCAATCGCGACACTTGGCTCAAGGGGCCGGCTTCCCGTTGCAATCCGCCTTTGGCGAAGACCGCGCGGGCCTGGCGGCTCGTGCTGCTGGGCGCGCCGGGCGTCGGCAAAGGTACGCAGGCCGAGTTGCTCCACGAACGGTTCGGCGCCTGCCAGCTTTCGACGGGCGATATCCTACGCGCGGCGCAGTCGCAGCCTGAAGCAGAGCTAAGTCCCGCCATCAGTGCCGCGCTGGAACGCATGCGGGGCGGCGAGTTGGTGCCCGACGATATCGTGGTCGACGTCGTTCGCGAACGAACCGATTGCCTGCGCTGTCCGGGCGGTGTCCTCTTGGACGGCTTTCCCCGCACCGTCGCCCAGGCGGAAGCGCTCGGCGGCCTGCTTGCGGAACTGGGCATGAAGCTCGACGCGGTAGTCGATTACGTGATGCCGCTGGAGGAAATCGTGACGCGGCTTGCCGGGCGGCGGACCTGCCCGAATTGTCGTGCCGTATTCCACGTGACCAGCCGTCCGCCGAAAGTCGAGGGCATTTGCGACAATTGCGGCAGCCGGCTCGTTCAGCGGGACGACGACCGTCCGGAATCGGTCCGCGTGCGGATGGCCGCTTACAAGCAAAGCACCGCGCCCTTGACCGATTACTACCGCAAGCTGCGGCTGCTGATCGAGGTTGATGCCCACGGCACGCCCGAACAGATTCTTCAGCGGACGCTTGCCAAGCTGGGCGAATAAGAGTCCCACTATAACTTGTCATGGTGGCACTCGCGGCGCTCTGGCCGCCCTGCTAGACTTACGGGGTGCATAACTTCCCCTCAAATCCCCCGTGGAGTCTGCCATGAATCCCCTCATTTCCCGCCGCGGCGTTCTCGCCGCCGGCGCCGTTGCCGCCGCTGAACTCCTTATTGGCCCTTCCGGGCGCGCCGACGAACCGAAACCGGAGCCGAAGCACCGCGTCGTCGTCTGGTCCGAAGGCACCGCGCCCAAAAAGGTCTACCCGCACGACATCCGCGGCGCGGTGGCCGAGGGACTCGAACCGCTCAAGGCCAAGGGCTGGGAGATCGTTACCGCCACGATCACCGATCCCGATCAGGGCATTCCCGCCGAGCGTCTCGACAAGACCGACGTGCTCATGTGGTGGGGACACAAACTGCATCCCAAGGTCACCAACGAAAACGTCCGCCGCATTGTCGAACGCGTCAAGGACGGCGGAATGGGATTCATCGCCTTGCACTCCGCGCATTTTTCCAAGCCGCTGAAGGCCCTGCTGGGCACCAACTGCGGTTGGAAGGGCGGCTACGTTGACGACGGCAGCAAGCTGAACATGATCGTCAGCGACAAGAAACATCCCATCGCCCACGGCATCAGCGACTTTTCCCAACCGCACACCGAGCGCTACACTGAGCCTTTTGAGTGCCCCGAGCCCGAAGCCGTGGTTTTCGACGGCGAGTACATCCGTCCCGACGGCAGCACGGAGAATTCGCGGCAGGGGCTCGTCTGGACGGTCGGCAAGGGCCGCGTCTTCTACTTCCAGCCGGGCCACGAAACCTATCCCTTTTTCTTCGACCCCACGATGCGCAAGATCCTTTGCAACGCCGTGGAGTGGACCGGGAAGGCCAGATGATAACGATGGCTGACAGGACGAGAGCGCGCCAACTTGCTGCCGAGTCTCTCGAATCAGGCGATCCGACAGGGTGGTTCGAGAGACTCTACGCCGAGGCCGACAAGGAGGTCAGTGTCGTTCCGTGGGCCGACATGCGAGCGAATCCCAACCTTACTTTTTGGCTCCAGCGCTCTCACTTTCAGGCAGATCGGGTGCTGGTTATTGGCTGCGGATTGGGTGATGACGCCGAGGTCCTCAGCCGCGTATGCTCCGAGGTCGTCGCCTTCGACATCTCCCCCACGGCAATCGCGTGGTGTCAACAAAGATTCCCTGCCTCGGAAGTTCGATACTGCGTCGAAGACATCCTCTGTCCACCATCCGATTGGCAGGAAGGATTTGATTTCGTATTGGAATCCTACACACTTCAAGTCCTGCCGCCGTCAGTTCGTGCCGAGGCTCGCAGAAAGATCGCGTCCTTTGTAGCCCCGCACGGCCGCTTGCTGGTCATCTGTCGCGGGCGAGACGATGGCGATGATGAAGGAAACATGCCCTGGCCTTTGACGAAGGAGGAAGTGCAGGCTTTTGCAGATTGCGGCTTGACAGAGACTCAATTTGAAGATTACGTGGACAACGAGAAGCCGCCTGTACGCCGCTTTCGCGTGGAGTATTCTCGACGCTAGGTACCGTAACCGTAGGACTCCTTGCCTGTGACCTACATCATGGTCGATATTGAATCCGATGGCCCGGTCCCAGGCGACATTGTCCAGTTATTGCCGGTTCACCACGTAACGTAGCGGCACGACCTCCTTCACCCGCGGGCGAGCCGGACGCGGTCGAGCTCACGAAACCCACTTCGATATCGCGAAGAGAATCCCAAAAGCCAGGATCATGAACCCTATAATCCAGAACGCCACGCGCAAGGCGTGCTGCAAGATGTCGCTAACGTCCTCGTGCCGGGTGGCGGCGTAAACGAGACTGACCGAGGCGACCAGCGGCAAGGCGTACCAAAAACTGAGCGTCATGCTTTTTCCTCCTCCGCGTCCGGCTGGGTATCGTCCGTTTTTTCGTCCTTGCGGGCAGGGGCCACGGGCCCGCAGCTTGCATCGTAGATCGCGAGGATATTCAGCAGGCCGGCGATCATGGTGTAGACCGTGCCCAGCTCGAAATAGCGCGGCAGCCGCCGCTGGATTGTCGCCAAGCTGGGATTGTCCGGAGTGTCTTTATCGGGCGCGGGCGGGGCCATAAACCCTTGCAACACGGGTTTTTGCAGGCTGTATTGCAGCAGGGTCATCGGCAGCGTCGGCAGGCCGATTCCGATCTGGCACAACCACGGAAGCCGCCACTCCTTCTCGTCGAAGGAGAAGTAGACCGCCCGGCCCCAGCCGATTTTGGTGTCGGCGCCCATAAACGGTTGATTGCTTCCGCCCAGGTACAGACCGTAAACAAACGTTCCGAGGATGCAAATGGCGAATAGGGCGCCTTTGGCCGTCCGGCCTTGATAGAAATGGCCCAGGCCGGGTATCAACCAGGCAAGGACCCCGGCGACAAACGGATCTCTTAGCTCGATCGGCGATTCGTTCACCGCGGATTGGTTGCTTGGCGGCACGAAAGACTCCTCATGGTCCAACGAAAACAGACATGTCCTGCATTTTACACCGCTACAGGCATCGGCACCAGCCATTGTTCGAAGTAGCTAACCACGTTCCTCAAGGGAACATTGCCAGTCCAGGAGATTTGGCTGATGATTCCGCCCGCCCCGAAATCGGCCGCCTTGCGGATGCGCATGACAGCATCGCGAATATCGCCGGGTTGGACGGGCGATTCAATCCGCTGGTTTTCCAAACCACCCCAGAAGACGATGCGTCCCCGTCGCGCCGATCGTCACCTTGAGAAACTCTTCCAGCGGCCATTGGGCGTGGACCGCGTCGATCCCGATCTCGATCATGTCGCCCAACAAATCGTGCAACGGTCCGTGGAAACGAAAAAAAGCAAACTTGTCGCGGTCATGCAAAACCTCGCAAAAATCGCGAAAAAACGGCCGAATAAGCGCCCGCCAGAGGCGCAGGCTAGTGGCGGATCGGGCCGGCCAGGCGAGGTCGTCTTCCAGGACTACGGCATCGACTTCCGTCTTTGCCCAGCGCTCGGCTTCCAGGCAAAAGAAATCGCGGAGTCGGCCGAGCAGGTCGCGCAGCTCGACATTGCCTTCCGCCAGTTCGCGGAGGGCCGTTTCCGGGCCGCGCAATTGGCACAGCCGCTCAAGAGGCCGCAACTGGGAATGGCCCAATGCGAAGAGCCCGGTGTTCGCACATGCCGCGTTGATCTTGGCGAATCGGGCCGCGTCCAGCAACTCTGTGGGCGGACGAAAGTCCGCCACCGACAACGCACCAGTCAACGGCGAACTCGCTAGGACGGCCGAAGAGTCGACGTGGCCCTGCTTCCAAACGCACCCCCAAAGGTCGGTATATTTACCCTCCTTAAGGGTAGGTTCCTTGTGTCTTTTCAAGGGCGGCGATTCTGTCGTGATTTCGACGTTTACGAAGTCGCTGGGGAAGCGCATATTGATCTCGGCCACGTCGTCACGGCGGGCAGCTTCAATGCCTGTCGACAGCCAAAGGTCCCGCGGCGCGCGGTCGATCGGCTGATGGTTCAAGGCGCGAATAACACGGTCGCGGGAAATCATCTTCCTTTTGCAGGCAACCTGGCTCGGCGTGCGGGCCGATGCAAATTCCGCAAAAAACGCTGCATCGGTGAAAGGTATCGATTCTATGACCTATACTTTTATAGTTTGTCGACGGAAATAGTCTACAGCGATTTCGTTAAACTGACTACTGCGAGCCATCCATGCCCCTGTTTGCACGCAAAAAGGAATCGGCAGTCCAGGCCTTTCTCGTCTCACTGTTGAACGAGAACTGTTCCGCACTGCGAGAGCGTTTAGACGGCCCGCGGCTGGAAGGACGCGTCAATCTCACCTTGGTGCTGATGGTCGTGCCCATCGAGCACGGCAAGCCCGCTACGCGGAGGGCCTTCTGTGCGACAACCAAGGAATTCTCCACGACTGGCGTGGCGCTGGTGGTCGATCAGCCCTACGGCATAGAAGAGGCCATCCTGGGCTTTCGCCGCCGGGGCACGACAACCTGGGTGCGCGCGAAGGCCCGTCACTTGAATCCCCTGGGCGGCGGCTTCTTTCAACTCGGCCTGCGTCTGACCGAACGCCTGGAGACGGGCGACTGCCCGGAACTGGCCAAATTGACGATCTAGGCCACGAGGGTCCTCGCCAATTTCTTCCCGTCGGCTCAAGGGACGCTGCCGGCGGCGGCGGGGCTAATAACCGTTGTTGTAGTTACGGCGACCGCGCTTCGTCGGCTGCTGTTGCTGCGACGCGGCCACCTGCGCTGCCCTTTCAGCCGCTTCGGCCTTGGCGAGAGCTTCCTTGGCTCGCTTCGCGGCAGCCGTGGCTTCGCTGAATTTATGGTTCGCTTCGTCCAGCACCTTCCTCTTGGCCTTCAGGTCATCGTTCGCTTTGGTCCAGTCCGACGTGCCCTCCAGAAGCTTGGCCTTCATTGGTTCGTAGACGTCCTTGGCGGACTGCATCGCCGCGCGCGAATCGGCAATGACGGGCATCTCGTCGAACTCTTTCTTGAGGGCCAAGAGCGCTGTCCCCCTGTCCTCGGACTCTTTGGCTTCGGCCAGGCGGGTCTTGAAGGTTTCGTCGTTGAGGACGGAGTTTCGGGCGTCTTGATATTTCTTTTGCGCTGCGCGGAAGGCATCGCGGGTCTTGCCGAAATCGGAGTCCGCGGTCTGGCCGTCGATCGTTTCGTCCTCGATCTTCCTGAGAGCTTTGTTTGCTTCGTCAATTTCCTTTTGCGCCGCCCGGACCGCCTCATTGGCAGTAGCCACATTCTTCTTGGCCTCGTCCAGGTTTTTCCGCGCGTCCGACGTTGCCTTTTGTGCGTCAGCGAGTGCGGAACTCGACTGCTGTTTCTTTTTGTTTTTGTTGTTGTTGGACTGTTGTTGCGCCGCGGCAAATCGTCCGGCGATGAGGACCGATACGAAAAGCACGATCAGGGTTCGCATTAAACTACGCATGGAAGGCTACCCTCGCCGGAATTGAACGCGCGTCCCCCAACAGCCCCTGTCCTGACCGGGCGGGGCCGGTGATTGCCGCGTGGAAAGTTCAAGCTCGCCCTTTGTGACTGACCGCATTAAATGTAATCAAACAAGAAAGCCTTGTCAAATGCCGCTCGTGGGGTATAGCATTCGGCGGCCGAGAATTGCCTGCATCCTCGGCCATACCACGTGCATTTGGATTAGGTTAAGTTATAAACAGTCGACCGATTTCCTCTCGAATTCCTTGGCCGTTTGCAGGTATTAGCGGAAAGGACCGGATCGCATGTCCTCCACGCCGCAAGCCGGCCAGAAAGTCCCCTCGAGCGGTTTCGCCGCGACGCGGTGGACGCTTGTACTTTCGGCAGCGGGGCGAGACGAGACGCCAGGCGCCGCGGCGGCCCTGGCCGAGTTGTGCCGCATCTACTGGTATCCGCTCTATGCCTACGTTCGTCGCCGCGACTGCGATGTGCATGAGGCCGAGGACCTTACCCAAGAGTTTTTCGCCCGGCTGATGGAGAAGAATTACTTGCGCGACGTGGACCGGCGGAAAGGCAAGTTTCGCGCCTTCTTGCTGGCCGCGCTGAAGCATTTTCTTGCCAACCAGTGGCGACGTTCGCGGCGCGGAAACACGGTGGAGGAGAGGTTGTCCTCTCCCTGGACACGGCAACCGCCGAAAACCGTTACCAGTTGGAGCCGTCCCACAATATGACGCCCGAACGGTTGTTCGAGCGGCAGTGGGCGTTAACCGTGTTGGACCGCGTGCTGGCCGCTTTGCAGGCGGAAATGGCAGCCCAAGGTAAACAATCGTTCTTCGATGCGCTTAAGCAATTCCTGGCCGCCGGGCAACATTCGGCCGGCTATGCCGAGGTCGCAGCGGAGCTGGGCATGACCGAAGGGGCGGTCAAAACGGCCGTGCATCGCCTGCGGCGGCGATACCGGGAGCTGCTGCGAGAGGAGATCGCCCAAACCGTGGCGAGTCCCGAAGAAATTGTCGACGAGATCCGCTATCTCTTGTCGTGCTTGTAACCTTTCTCCCCGTTTCGTTCTGTAGTAGATAGGGACCTAACGCAGCGAAAGCGAGACAGCACACCCATGACCCAAGTGAATCGATGTCCGCAGTGCGGCGCGGAGTTGGCGACCGACGCTCCGCAAGGACTTTGTCCGGCTTGCCTGTTGAAGCGAGGGCTGGAAACACAGACAGCGGGCGGCAAAAATAGCTTGCCCGGCTCGCCCGCTTGCCCGCCGCCGACGCCGGAGGAGTTGGCCCCGCTTTTTCCGGACCTGGAAATCCTGGCGCTGGTCGGCCGCGGCGGGATGGGCGTCGTCTACAAGGCGCGCCAAAAGCGGCTCGACCGCCTCGTGGCGCTGAAAATCCTCTCGCCCTCGGTCGGCAAAGATCCAGCCTTCGCCGACCGCTTCGCCCGCGAAGCCCGCGCCATGGCTATGCTCGGCCATCCGCACATTGTTGCCGTATACGATTTCGGGCAAACCTCCTCTGCCTTCTCGGCGGGAGAGGGAAGCCCGGCCAGCCTCTACTACTTTCTCATGGAATTCGTGGACGGCCTGAACCTGCGGCAAGTGCTGGACAGCGGCAAGCTCGCGGCTAAAGAAGCCTTGGCCATCGTGCCGCAAATCTGCGAGGCCCTGCAGTATGCCCACGACAAAGGCGTCGTACATCGCGACATCAAGCCGGAGAACGTGCTTTTGGACAAAAACGGCCAAGTCAAGATTGCCGACTTCGGCCTAGCCAAACTCATGGGCCGTGAAGCGAAGGACTTCACGCTCACCGGCGCCGGCCAGGTGATGGGCACGCCCAACTACATGGCCCCGGAGCAGATCGAGCATCCGCAGGAAGTGGACCATCGCGCCGACATCTATTCGCTCGGCGTGGTCTTCTACCAGATGCTAACGGGCGAACTGCCCTTGGGCCGTTTTGCGCCGCCCTCGACAAGGGTGCAGGTTGACGTACGGCTGGACGATGTAGTGCTGCGGGCGCTGGAAAAGGAGCCGGAGCGGCGGTATCAGCAAGCGAGCGAGATCAAAACACATGTCGAGACCATTGCCACTACGCCACCAAGCGGTCCTGGTGCAAGACGGAATGGAGCAAATCGGTACGAAGAATGGCGGACATTTCTTGGGATTCCGCTTACGGAACGACCAGACGACATTCCGCAAATCGTCTCATGGCCCGGACTGGGAAAAGCGTTCGTAGCGTTTCTCATCTGTGGCCTAGTAGCCATCCTCGTCGGAATGACCTTTCACGGTATTTCGATGGCCGAAGGAATCGTCGCAGCCGCCTTGCTATCAACTGTCGTTCTTGCTGGCTGCATTCGGATGGTGTTGAAACGCAAAGAGAGCGCGGCACGGTGCGTTCTTTTCGCTCTTGATGCGTCGGCCACGGTGGGTTGTTCTGTCCGGCGGTCGCGCGGTGGTCAACTGGCGCGAGGTCTGGTTATGCCTCGGCGCAGTATCGGGCGCCTGTGTCGCAGCAATCCTCGTTGCCGGAGTGATCGCTGGCCGAAATCTGTCCGCCTTCGCGCTCCTTCCTGGACTTGTTGTTACGATCGCGATCGCGCTTCGCATTATCGTCGATTTACAAAAATCTCCAAGTCAACTGCTGACACTCGATTCTCCGAGAGAATCGAGGCCGTGGTTGCGCAAGCTGGGCATTCTTGTTGTACTCGCGATTGTGCTCGCGGTAGTTGTCCGCGCATTCCTTTGCGAAGCCTACATCGTGCCGGGCGATTGCGCCGGGCCCGAAGTGCCCCGCGGCAGCCGGGTTCTTGCCTGGAAGCTCACGAGCACCTATGTGCCGCGTGACCTCGTCGTCTACCGCTTCGACGGCCAGACGAATCTCGGCCGCGTTGTGCGAAATGACGGCTCAGACCTGATCGTCAACCGCAACGGCGAGCCGGATGCGAAGGTTGCCCGCGAAGCCGTAATCGGCAAGGTGATTTGCGTCTATTGGCGGGCATCAGCGCCGCCGGCGGAGCCGGGCAAGACCGCCGGTCGCGCGACGGAAACGCCGCGAGCGAGCGGTCAAACGGCTGCGCCGACCGCCGCCGCGCCAATTACCGGAACCATGCCGGAAACGTCAGCGGCGGACGCGAGCGCGACGAAGAGCCCGAATACGCAAAAGGCCCAGAACGAGAAAATCCAGGCGATGCAGAGGGCACTTAAGATTGTTGAAGCGCAGTACCACAGCGGTACCGCGGCGCCGGAGGAATGTCTGGCAGCCCTGGGCGCGCTTTTGGACGCACAGCTTGACGCCGCCAAGACCAAGGCCGAGCGCGTTGCCATTCTGCAAAAAGTGCTGGACAACCAACAAAACTTGGAAAAGATCACAATGGCCCGATTCCAGAACGGAATGTGTTCGGAAGCCGAAGCTGACAAGGCTAGGGCCGAGACGTTGGGGGCCGAGATCCGCCTGGCAAGGGAGAAATCCGCCGCGGCCGCGGAGAGAGTTTCGCGGCCCACGGATCAGGACGCCGAGCAGAGTATTCGGAAGTTGCAACAAGAGCGGCTCCTATCGCTGGCGAAAACGTTAGTGATACTGGATGCACAATACCGTGTCGGTCGCGGCATCGTAGATTACGGCCAACGTGTTGCAGCCTCGGATGCGCTTCTTGAGGCCCAACTTGACATGGCCGAGACAAAGGCCGCGCGAATAGCCATCCTCCGCAAACTCCTGGAGAATCGGCTGGACGTCGAGAAGTACAGGGGGGAGCAATTAAAAAACGGAACCGCCTCCGAAGCCGACCGCCTGCGGGCCATAACAGATCGCGCGGCAGCCGAGCGCCGCCTGGCCAAGGAAGAAGCCGCCCCGGAACCGGACGTTTCGCCGAATCGCGGTGAGCCCGACAAGCCGCTCGGCGCTACCTTGCTCTACACCACCTTCGGCAGTTCCACGCCGATTCCAAAGGGCACGACGACGGACAAGCTGCTGGCCGCGATCGATCGGAAACTCAACTTGGGCGCCGAGAAGCTTGCGCGAGTTCGGGTGCTTGGCCACGGCCCTACTATTCTCGATGTTGACGTGCTGCGGACCAGCGACGCTAACCGCCAGCGGGTTGAGCGGTTGCTGTCGCGGCCCGGCATGGTCGAATTTCGCATCATGGCCAATCCTCACAAAGACGGTTCTATCATCGAGCTGGCCCGAAAGGACGCGGTGACAATCGACGTGTACGACACACCCCACAGAAAATTCAACAAACTCGCTTCGTGGGTGCCCATTCAACAAAAGCAGATTGAAGCGTTCGACTTCAAGGACATCGTTTTGCGCAAGGAATCGCCGTGGGCGCCAGGTGAGTCCCTCGAGGTCCTCGTCCTCGCCGATTCGTATAACGTCACCGACGAATACATCACGAAGGCCGAGGTTGGCACGGACAACGACGGACCGTGCGTCAACTTCAGGCTTAACGACGCGGGCGGGAAGCTGATGGCCAAGTTGACCGGCGAGCACCTGCCGGACCTGTCGGAACACTTCAAGTATCGGCTCGGAATCATTCTGGACGGCGAGCTTGTCAACGCGCCGCGGATCGCTTCGGTGATCTCGAACAAGGGCACGATCGACGGCAAATTCACGAAGGAGCAGGCTTCTGAAATCGCCGAGGCCCTGAATGCCGGTTGCCTGCCAGCGCCGCTTCGATTGCTGCCCTAATGTCAGTTCCATCAAGACGTTTAGGCCACGGTTTTCGCCAAGGCGAAACGCTTTCGTTCTGAATCCTTAACCGGATTTATCGCATAACCGTGACATCTTTACACGCAAATCGTCCTATAATGACAGGGGATGCCCTCTTCTAGCAATCATATTCCACAAAATGGGGGAACGACTCGCGGACTTCCCTCGTAGAATTGGGGTAAAGACGGTATCATCGACGGAGGGACTCTAGTCCAAGCCCCTGAAGGCGAAAGCCCAGTATGACCGGCAATAACGTAATCGACGGGGACGCGCGAGAAACGCCCGTTACGGGATTGATGGAGCTTGCCCGAAACGGCGATGCCGAGGCGCTGGGTCAACTCCTGCAGATCTACCGCAACTATCTCACCGTTCTGGCCACGACACAGTTGGACCGACGGTTGCGGCGGCGAGTGAGCCCTTCGGACCTGGTCCAGGACGCCATGCTTGCCGCCCATTGCGACTTCGGCAAGTTCCTCGGCCATAGCGAACGCGAGTTGCTCGCATGGCTGCGGCAAATCCTCATCAATTGCTTGCACCACGTCGTCGAGACGCACCTTCGCGCAAAATGCGCGACATGCGCCGCGAGGTCGTCGCTGACCAAATCGGTGCGCAGATGGGCGCTTTGCTGGACCGTTCGGCGTACGATTTCACGCAGATGCTAGCCGATCGCGGTCCTTCGCCCAGCGAGCCGATCCACCAGCGCGAGCGGGCGGTTGCCCTGGCCGACCAGCTCGCCCGGCTGCCGCCGCAGTATCGCGACGTGATCGTGCTCCGCAACTTGCAAGGGCTGTCGTTCGAGGAAGTGGCCGACCGCATGGATCGCAAGCCGGGCGCCGTACGCATGTTGTGGCTGCGGGCGATCGAAAAGTTCAAGCAGGTCTATGAGCCGACCGATTGAGAGGGGCTTTTCTTGGCGCGAACGCAGCGGAAGGCAACGATGAGGCCGTAAATGGTGAACGAATCGCTGGATTTCAGCATCGAGCCTGCCGCCGACTGGCACCTGTCGCCGCAGGAACGGGACCGTCTGACCGACTTATTGGACGGTTACCTTACGCAGTTGGAGCGAGGCCTGCCTCCGCCGCGCGAGGACCTGATTGACGCCAATCCCGACCTCGCGCGGCCGTTGCGGGCCTATTTCCAGAGCCTGGACGAATTGCACGATATGGCCGCCGGCTTTCAGCGGCCGGAAGCGGACCCGCCGTCCGAAGCCCTTGCGCTGCCGGACGCAAAGCGGCTGGGCGACTTCCGCCTTCTGCGAGAAGTCGGCCGCGGCGGGATGGGCGTGGTCTACGAGGCCGAGCAGATCTCCTTGGGCCGCCGCGTCGCCTTGAAGGTGCTGCCGTTTGCAGCCGTGCTGGACAGCCGCCAGATCGCCCGCTTCAAGCACGAGGCCCAGGCGGCGGGACAGTTGAACCATCCGAACATCGTCTCGGTATTTGCCGTCGGCGTGGAGCGCGGCGTCCACTACTACGCGATGCAGTTCATCGACGGGCAGCCGTTGGACCGCGTCGTCGAGGAAATGCGCGAGCGGCACATGCCGGAAAGCGCCGACCGCACCCAACTCTATCCTCCGCCGACCCGTGAGCCGCAAGCTGGCGCCCGGAGTGCCTTGACGTTTAGTTCCACTGGGCGGTCGCTGTTGACTTCCCGGCCGGCGAACAGCAGCGAGTACATTCGCGGCGTAGTTGGCATCGGCATTGACGCCGCCCGCGCCCTGCACGCGGCGCACGAAAGCGGCATCGTGCATCGCGACATCAAGCCTTCGAACCTGCTGCTGGACGGCAACGGCAAGATTTGGGTCACCGACTTCGGTCTCGCCCGCCGTTCCACGGACGCGACGCTCACCCGCACGGGCAACCTGGTGGGCACGATGCGCTACATGAGCCCCGAACAGGCCGCCGGTCAGATACGCGCTGGTCGATCACCGCACGGACATCTATTCGCTCGGGGCGACGCTCTACGAACTCTTGACGCTGCAACCGGCGATTACCGGCCACGAGGGGCAAGCCCTGCTGCGTCAGATCGAGCGCCATGATCCGCGTCCGCCGCGGCACTTGCAGCCGAAGATCCCGCTGGACCTGCAAACGGTCGTGATGAAAGGCATGGCGAAGCGGCGCGATGATCGAATACGCCACAGCCAACGATTTCGCCGACGACCTGCAGCGCGTGTTAGAGGGCAAGCCGATCGTCGCCCGCCCGCCCACGCTGCTGGATCGCGCGCGCGCTGGGCACAGCGTCACCGGGAGATGGCAGCGTCGGCGGCCGCGGTCTGCCTGCTGGCGCTGGTGGGATTGGCCGTTAGCACTTTGCTTATCGTGAACGAAGAGCACAAAACGGCGCGAAACCTCCATTTTGCCGAGAATCGCTTGCAGGACTCGCATGAGGAGGCGGACAAGCTCGGCCAGGAGATCGCCGACCGCCTCAAGCACGTGCCCGGCGCTGAAGAAATTCGCCGCGACGTGCTGCGCACGACGCTCGGCTATTATCGCAAATTCCTCGATCAAGATGACAATCCGGCTTCGCAAGCCGAACTCGCGCTCATCTACAGCAAGATCGGCAAACTCTCCGCGGAAATCGGCTCGACGGACGACGCCATCGACGCGGACCGAGAGGCCATCCGCATTTACAAGGCCTTAGCCGCCGCGATCCCCGCCAATAGCGACTATACCGAGGGCGCAGCCGTCTGTGAAAACAACTTGGGGCTGGCGTTGGCAGATGCCAACAGGCCGTTGGACGCGCGGCAGGCATTTGAAGGCTCGATACGGGGCCATGAGCAAGTTCTCGACAAGCTTCAAGACAAGGACCAATGCTTGACGGACTTGGCGCTGGCACGAAACAATCTCGGTAAGCTGTGCGGCGATGGCGATACGGGCGACTTCGACCAAGCCGCTTCTTTGCTCGGCCAGGCCCGAACGATGCAGGAGCAGTTGCTCGCGCCGGCTCCTGAAAACCGCGATCGACTGCGAAACCTGGCGGCGACGATGAATAACTTGGCTTCGCTGTATGAGCGGCACGGCGACGCCGCCAAAGCCGAAAGCTCGTTGCGTCGCGCTGGAACTCCAGGAGGGGCTGCTAAAACAAAGCCCAAGCGATATCGCCGTGAAGAGTGCCTTGGGAGCGATGTACCACAATCTGGGGAATCACATGGTCGGTTTGAAACGCTATCCCGAGGCGGTGGCGGCCTTCGAGCGGGCAATCGACGGCCAGCGCCAGGCGGTGGCGCAAGCGCCGGATATTTTGCAGTATCGACTTTTCCTGAACAAGCACTATTATGGTTATGCTCGCGCGTTGCGTGCGAGCGGCCGCGTGGATGAAGCATTGCAAGTTACCCTCCAACGGCGAGATCTTTGGCCCGACAACCCGGACGAGTTGTTTTCGGTGGCTAGCGAACTGGCCTTGGCGGCGAGCGAACGCGCGGTGAAGAGCAATACCGGCGCGACCGCGGCCGACTATGCCGACCGCGCTTTGGAGAGCCTTAAGCAGGCGGTCGCGGCCGGTTGGAAACCGAAAGCGGACAGCGACTGGACAAAATCCTTCGCCGCAATCAGGAACCGCCCCGATTTCCCCGCCCTTACCTTTTGACCGGCCAAAACGAAACTTGACGTGGCAACCACACGGACGACAAAGATCCAAAGGACAAGCAAGCATGGGCAGCAAACGAACTAAACGATTTGGCTTGGAATGTCTTGAGCGGCGCAACCTGTTGTCGGCGGCCGGCCTGCCGATATTGGGTGTGCCGAATATCCCGGCGCCGCCGGCGCTAATCGGCAGCGCGCAGCCGGGGGGAATTTACCCTGCGGATAACCTCCTCGCGGGATTGAAATCGCCGGAAGCACCGGACACGTTCTCGCCGTTGCAGGGTCAAGTCAACATGCCGGCCGGCCACGAGCACGACGCCGCCTCTGCGGAGTTGGAGAGCGCGCTTAATCTACAGTCGCTGGCTGTGCTTGCCGATTCGGGCGCGAACTTTGTCGCGACGCGCGGCCATTTCACGTACTCGCAGGCCGTTTTCGAGAGTCCGGCGGGTTCGCCCATTATGTTCGCCGACTTTTCCGGACAGAGCGTGTCGGTCGCGGTCTCCGATTTGCCAACGGGCACGGCCGTATCGGTCGACAGTACCGGGGTTGCGTTTTTGTACAGGTTGAGCCCCGACGAGGCATTCGCGAGCGCCGCGGCGGCAGCTCTCGCGGCCGAGGAGGCAGCCTACTACCACTGGCTCATCATGAACGCGGGTCTCGACGGCAACTCGTTGGCTTTCGGGGAGTTGCCTGACGGCACCGGGGACTATTCCGAGGGTTCTCTCCTTGGTCAGAATTCAGGTTCGGTCCCCAATAACATTTCGTATTCCTCAATTCCGTACTCAAGTCCAACAGCGGGCGGACCGGACGCTAGCGCCGCCGCCCATAATAGGGCGGGCACGGTCTCTCGCGACGACGGCAGCGCCGCCAATGGCCTTGCCACCGACGGGAATAATGCTCTTCTTGCGTCGTTTCCTTCGCCCGTTGATTCGACCACGCCAGGCAACGCCGCGGAGACTGCGTTTGTCAGTTACATCGACGACGGCTTCGCCGTTATCGACCGCGGCTCCTCGACGGCGCAGCAATCGATGACCGATCTCAGTGCGCTGTCGTCGTCCGACGGCGGGCCGGAAAGGCTGGGCTCCGGCGTGCTGGCCAGCGACGTTGCGCCGGGGGCGCATAAGCCGCCCGCGACATCCGATAGTTTCGATTCAGCCCGTTCCGGCAGCTCGATTGCCGCGAGCCGATCGTCCGAGACACGCTCCGATGCGGGATCGCCGATTGAGGCTGACGAGGCGGAAGGCGGGATTATCGATATTGCCGACGCGAGTCGCGCGGCGCTCCCCGTCTCGAACGACGCGGGCGACCGGCCCATAGAGCAGGACATGCGGGACGCGCGGCCGGAAAGCGGGGTGGCGCTTTCCTGCGATATGGAAATGGCAGTCGGTGGAACCGCGGCCGACAGCTCCGCGTCCGCTGCAGTCCCGACCGCACGCCCGAAGACCGCTGCCGGTGCCATCAGCCAAGGCGCACCGACCGCCGAACGTTCCGCGCACGAGACTGCGACCACTCGTGCCGAGCGGTGCCCCCGCATCGATACGCGTCATCGGGCTGCCATGTCGGCGGACGGCGTCCCGATGCTTCTCGGGGCCGCTTTGGCGGTGATCGCGGACCGAATGCGGCGGCAGCGCACTGAACCCGACCGCCAGCCGCCCGATTACGCTGTCAAACGCGTCGACGATGAACCGCGCGTGAAGTAGAGGTAGGGGCAGTCTCATCTCGCCAGGGGCAACTCCGCGCGAAACTCCGTCATCCCTTCGCATCGCTGCCAACGAATCGTGCCGCCGTGGTCCTCGGCGATCTGCCGCGCGACGAAAAGGCCGAGCCCCGTGCCTTCGGGCTTGCCGGTCACGAAAGGCTCGAAAAGCCGCGCGGACACTTCCGGCGACGGTCCGGGACCGCTGTCGCGCACGCAAAGTACACAACGGGCACTCGGAGGCGGCCCAAGCGGTTCGATCGCCAGCACGATCCGCTTGGCCGTCGACTCTTGACCGCTGACCGCATCGACCGCGTTCAGTGCAAGGTTCAATAACATCTGGCGAAGCTCGTCGGCATCGCCCAAAACGCAAAGCGGCGAATCCGGATTGACGACCGCAAGATCGATTCCCCCGTGCAAGCAGGCTGGGCGAACGAGCGTGAACACGTCGTCAACCAAGGCTGCTAGCGCCACCGGCGCGACCGCCTGCGGCTCACGGGCTGCCCGCTTCGGACGGCCAAGCGTGAGGAACCGCTGCAAGTACGACTCCATCAACCGAAGCTGCCGCAGTGCCACGTTGAGCGACTCGTTGGCGGCCGCGGGGCATTGCCGATGGTGCAGCTCGATTGCCATTCGGGAACCGGTGGCCGCGTTGCGAAGTTGATGGGCCATGCCGGCGCCGAGCTGTCCGAGCGTGCGGAGCTGTTCGCTGCGGCGAACTTCGCGCTCGTACTGGCCGAGCCGTTCTGTCATGCGATTGATCGATACGGCCAGGTCTCGAAGCTCGTCGTCCACGTTCCCCAAAGCGACCGGCGTGAAATCGCCTTCCGCGATGTGGGCGGTCTGGTCGCTGAGACGATGGATTGGCCGCACGA
Organism: uncultured Planctomycetia bacterium; assembly: GCA_963780045.1. Classification (GTDB taxonomy): domain Bacteria; phylum Planctomycetota; class Planctomycetia; order Pirellulales; family Thermoguttaceae; genus JANXQG01. The sequence goes on from CAVZZZ010000001.1 coordinate 3,492,344, forward strand.
AGCGCCGCGCAAGCAGCGTGGTGACCGCGATCACCGCGGCCACGGCTATTGCGCCGGCTGCCAGTGCGGGATAGGCCGCTTGCCAGGTCGCGGCCGACCAGCGCTCTTGCGAATAAAGCACCACCAATGAACCGGAGACTCTGCCGGGCCCGCGGCCGATGACTGGCGTTTGCTTGCACAGATAAACGCGGCCGCCCAGTTCCACGCTCGGCTGCGGCGTTATGTTCCGCAAGCGCTCTTCGTCGGCGGCCGTCAGTGCGAGGGTCCCTGCGAGCACCTTCCGCTTGGCGTCGAGAAAAACAAACTCGGCCCCCGACAGCCCGCTCATCTGTTGCAACACCGCCTCGGTGAGCGGGAAGTTAGGCTCTGCAAGCGTTGCCACGACGCGCCGGAGGCTGTCTTCCTGCGACTGCCGCTGCCGCATCGCGCCGTAATAGCCGCCCGCCCCGCTGGCCAGCACGATGGCCAACACAACCACGGACAGCATGGGAACCAGCAACTGGATTTGAATCGGCCGGCGCATGAGGGCTTTCTTTCTTTTCACAGTACCAAGAATGCGGCGGAAATGTCAAACCGCGGCATATTGACGAACCTACGAGGCTTCCGTAGACTTCTACCTTTCGTAGTATTTCCAGGCAATCCGTTGGAACCGGGATAAGAACGTCATGTCTTACACGGCCACACCCATCGAAACGCTCTCGATCAATACCATCCGCACGCTTGCCATGGACGCGGTGCAGGCGGCCAATAGCGGTCATCCGGGCACGCCGATGGCCCTGGCGCCGGCGGCCTACGTGATCTTCAACGAGACGATGCGCTACGATCCGGACCAGCCGCTGTGGCCCGATCGCGATCGCTTTGTGCTCTCCTGCGGCCATGCCTCAATGCTGCTCTACGCGACGCTGTATCTGAGCGGAGTGAAGCAAGTCGACGCCGCCGGAAGAGTGACCGATCAACTCGCCGTGCCGCTGGAAGACATCCGCCGCTTCCGCCAGTTGGATAGCCGCTGCCCGGGGCACCCGGAGCACGGACTCACCTCCGGCGTGGAAACGACAACCGGGCCTTTGGGCCAGGGCATCGGCAACAGCGTCGGCATGGCCGTCGCCCAGCGCTGGCTGGCCGCGCGGTACAACCGGCCCGGCTTCGATTTGTTCGACTACAACATCTACGCTCTGTGCAGCGACGGCGACATGATGGAAGGCGTCGGGTCCGAGGCGGCTTCGATTGCCGGGCACCTGAAGCTATCCAATCTCTGCTGGATCTACGACGACAACACGATCACCATTGAAGGCCACACGCAGTTGGCTTTTGACGAAAACGTCGGCGAGCGATTCAAGGGCTATGGCTGGCACGTCGTGAAAGTCGACGACGTCAACGACCTGGCCGCCCTCCGCGCGGCACTGCAATCCTTCCAAAAGCCCCCCTCTCCCTCCGGGAGAAGGGCAGGGGGTGAGGGCCGGCCGACGCTGATCATCGTTAAGAGCGTGATCGCCTACGGCTCGCCGCACAAGCACAACACGCACGGCGCCCACGGCGCCCCGCTGGGCGAGGAAGAAGTCCGCCTGACGAAGGAAGTCTACGGTTGGCCGCCGGACGCGAAGTTTCTCGTGCCCGACGAAGTCGTGGCCAACTACCGCGAAACATAGCGCCCGCGGGCGGCATTGCCGCGAGCAATGGGAAGCGCTTCGCGGCGAGTACGCGAAGAAGTTCCCCAACGAGTCGAAGGAACTCGATCTTATCCAGCGCGGCGGATTGCCCCAGGACTGGGACGCGGAATTGAAGCCTTTCCCGGCCGATGCCAAGGGCATGGCGACGCGGGCCTCATCCGGGAAAGTGCTGAACCAGATCGCCAAACGGCTGCCGTGGCTCATCGGCGGATCGGCTGACTTGGCCCCCTCGACCTTGACGCTCATGGACGGCGGCGGCGACTTCGAGGCCGGCAGCTATAATGCCCGCAATATGCACTTCGGCATCCGCGAGCACGGCATGGGCGCGTGCGTCAACGGCATGTGCCTCACCGGGCTGCGGGCCTTCGGCTCAACGTTCTTCGTCTTTACCGACTACATGCGGCCTTCGATGCGCCTGGCCGCCATCATGGGCCTGCCGGCCTTCTGGGTCTTCACGCACGACTCGATCGGCGTGGGCGAGGACGGGCCGACGCATGAACCGATCGAGCATCTTGCGGCCCTGCGGGCGATCCCCAATCTCACGGTCATCCGCCCCGGCGATGCCAACGAAGTGACCGAGGCCTACCGCTCGGCGATATTGAACAAGCACGGTCCGACGGCGCTGGTGCTCTCGCGGCAGGGCGTGCCCACGCTCGACCGGACGAAGTACGCCCCGGCTGCCGGCGCGAGCCAGGGCGGCTACGTGCTGGCCGACGCCCCCAGCGGCCGGCCCGACGTGATTCTTATCGGCACGGGCACCGAGCTGTCACTCTGCGCGGCTGCCTACGAGAAGCTTACCGCCGAGGGCGTCAAGACGCGCGTCGTCAGCCTGCCTAGCTGGGAAATCTTCGATGCCCAGCCGCAAGCCTATCGCGACGCGGTATTGCCGCCGAATGTTACCCGCCGCGTGGCAGTCGAGTTGGGCGTTGAGCAGGGCTGGTGCAAGTATCTTGGCCCCGCCGGGCGGTTTTTGGGCATGAAGTCTTACGGCGCTTCCGCGCCGGTGGGCGTGCTCCTGAAGCATTTCGGGTTCACAGTGGAGAATGTCGTCAAGCTGGCGAAGGAGACGCGCGACTGAGGCGGAGCTTGGCGAAGTCGATTGCAACTCGCCCGGGCTTACTTCTTCTCCCCGTCGCCGAAGAGGAAAGGGACCGTGCTCCTTTCGCTCCGCACCAGAGGTCCCTCTTCGTACCCTCGCCCTTTGGGAGAGGGGCAGGGGGTGAGGGCGCTCTCTACTAACTTCTAACTCCTAACTCCTTCCTTCTCTCCGTCGCCGAAGAGGAAGAGGAACGAATCGTGGCGCGGGCGGTCTTGGCCGGCGTCTTCCCAGCCGTAGGCGTAGTGGCCGATGTGCCAGAGGCGGATCGACGTGTCCTCCATAATCTTGTACCCGCACTGCCGCGCGCGCTCGCAAAAGGAGTAGTCCTCGCTAAGATACCAGTAGGTCCGTTCTGCCGGAATGGACTTAGGCGGCTGCCCTCCCGTTGCCGGAGCGAACGCCGCACTCGCGTTGATTCCCGAAGCGCCCGCCGGAACGGACGAATCCGCGCCTTGCTGCGTGACGCTTCCCAGCGCGGCGGCCGCAATTGTCCCTCTCGGCAAGACGGACCTACCGTCCACGATCATCGGCTGAAAAAATGGCACCAGCGGGCGGCCGAACTGGGCGTTGCACAGCGGCAGGGAGAGCTTTTGCCGGATGGTCTCGTAGACCTCGCGGCGGACGTGCAGGAAGCCGGTGCCGGCGTAGAGCAGATCGACCAGCCCGCTGCCCCGGCCCATGCCAAGCTGCGTCGTGCCCGGTAGGGTATGCGCGGCGATCGCCCGCGAGCCCATGCGGGCGTAGATGCCGGCCGTGATCGGCAGGCCGTGGGAGCGGAGGCGGTCGACGGCGTCGGGCTCGAACTCGATATCCGAATCGATCCAGAACGTCTCTTGAAACCCCTCTCCCTCCGGGAGAGGGGAAGGGGTGAGGGCCAGCGCCTTCGTGGCCATTTCGCTGCGGCCGATGTCGATGGCCGAGTATCCGCCCACGCGCCAGACCTCGTAGCCGCGTCGCTGCAGCTCGATCAGCCCCCGCTCGCAACCGGGCACGATGTGCGTGGAGAAGGGGACGAGGATGACACAATTGCACCGGTCCGACTGTCGCGACGTTCGCGCCGGAAGGACGTTTACGGTGTTTAACTCGCGATCCATGAAGCTCGAAACTTGACCTCTCCGGCGTGACCTCGACGTCTTTCGACGTCCTTAGACGGTGCGCATCAGTGGACCCAGGATGCCGTTTTCGTCCACGCTGATTGGCAAACCCAGCGTGCCGGTTTCCACTTCCCCGAACGACGCAGCGAGGGCATTGTAGTCGGCCATCGTCGCCGCCGCCGCAGCGTCCGCCCTAGACTGAGAAAAGACGCTCGATGAATTGGCAGCAAAATGTGCGGCGCGCGCAGCGTAGCTCGCATAGTAGGATGAACGACTTGGATGCGCTACGGCCTGTAGGACCGCGTACGCCGTCCTTGCGGACGCACAAACGAAAGAGGGAGAAAAGGGGTCAGAGAAAGCGCCGGTCAAAACCGGCATGGAGTAGCGGATGAAAGAGCCGCATGGAAAAGGAATAGCGAACCGTTCCAACCCTGAGTCATGCGCCGGTCGTGGCAACACGGCGGGTGAAGCGTTGACAAGGGCACACGCAGGCCAGCCATTGAGCTCCGAAATCATTTCTTCGGCGTGCCGACCCTGTTCTGACAGTGGGAAGGCAACACCATGAGCGACGCCCATCGCAAGCCGTTCATGGACGCCGCGGAGTCTGAGACCCTGAGCATGCGTGGAAACTCTATGCACGGGAACCGGGAGACCCTGGAAGCTCCCACGCCGCAAGGCGTGGGACGGTCTGAAAAGGCGTTATGCCGTACCTCGGACATGCACGTTTCCAGGGAGTCGGACGGTCCCATAGTACCACAGAAGCGGGCGAACAATGCCGGCCCGACGGCGGCGGCGGAGTCCGTGGAGGGAAGGGGATCGACCAAGGGAAACGCCGAGCGAACCTTACTCGTGCCGGACACAGGGCCGGGAAAGCGAGGCATCGGATTGCGAGGCGTACGAGAAGCTGCAAAGCGGGACAAGAAGATGCGGTTTACCGCCCTGCTGCACCACCTCACGCCAGACATGCTACAGGACAGCTACTTCGAGCTTAAACGAATGGCTGCCCCCGGCGTGGACGGAATGACGTGGCACGCTTACGGGCACGACCTGGAGGAGCGTATCGACGACCTCCACAGTCGGGTACATCGCGGTGCCTACCGGGCGAAACCCTCGAAGCGAGCATGGATACCCAAAGCCGATGGACGCCAACGTCCCTTGGGCATCGCCGCGCTGGAAGACAAGATTGTCCAACAGGCGGTGAAGACCGTGCTCGAACAAATCTACGAGGAGGACTTCCTGGGCTTTAGCTACGGCTTGCGGCCGAGGCGAGGCTGTCACGATGCGTTGGACGCATTGCACGTGGGCATCGAACACCACAAGGTAAACTGGGTGCTGGACGCGGACATTCGCGGGTTCTTTGACAACATCGACCACGAATGGATGCTGAGGTTTCTTGAGCACCGGATTGCCGATCGACGGATACTACGCCTGATCCGCAAGTGGCTGAGGGCGGGAGTCTCCGAAGACGGCCAATGGTCGCGGACGACGGTAGGCACGCCGCAGGGTTCGGTGATTTCACCGCTCCTGGCGAACGTATTCCTGCATTACGTCTTGGACCTGTGGGCGAACCAATGGCGAGAACGTCATGCACGCGGATCGGTGATTATCGTCCGCTATGCCGACGATTTCGTCATGGGATTCCAATCGCAAGTGGATGCCGAACGATTTCTACGCGAGTTGCAAGCTCGCATGGAAAAGTTCGGGCTACAGCTACACCCGGAGAAAACCCGGCTCATCGAGTTCGGACGCTACGCGGCCGAACGCCGTGAGAAGCGGGGCGACGGGAAGCCGCAGTCGTTCAACTTCCTGGGATTCACGCATTGCTGCGGGAAAACGAGGAAGGGGACCTTCACGGTCAAACGCAAAACGATTGCCAAGCGGCTGCGGGCCAAACTGCTGGAAATCAAACAGCAGTTGAGGTTCCGCATGCACAGCAAGGTGAGCGAGGTGGGCAGTTGGTTACGATCGGTCGTTCGTGGGTGGCTCAACTACCACGCGGTGCCGGGCAACATCAACTGCCTCGACGAATTCTGCACCCAGGTCGAACGTCTATGGCTGCGTGTACTTCGAAGACGCAGCCAGAAAGGACGTTCCTGGTCCTGGTCGCGGTTTCAGCGTTTGGCGCGGCGATGGATGCCCAAAGCCCAAATCCTCCATCCCTATCCCGCCGCGCGCTTTGCCGTGAAGCACCCAAGGTAAGAGCCGTATGAGGTAGTCCTTCACGTACGGATCTGTGCGGGGGGCGCCGGGCAACCGGCGTCCCTACCGCGACACTGTTTTCAGCCGTAAATAGTTCTCCCCCCTTTTCTCCCCCTTTTCTCCCCCTTTTCTCCCCCTTTTCTCCCCCATGCCGGTTTTGACCGGCGCTTTCTCTGACCCCTTTGTCACTCTTGCCTGTCCCCTTTTCTGACCCCAACACTAGTCCGCATCACTACTCGAACGAATCGAACTTCGTCATATCCTCGCCGGCGCGGTACGCTGCAAGTATACTTTTTGCTTCCAGTGGCGTCGCTGCGCGGATTTCCAACCTCGGTCGTAAAGGGAAGGAGATAAACACGCAGCGTTCGTTATTCACGGTCCTGGAAGGAAAAACCTCGCAGAGCGTATTCGCGCCGTGGCCAAGCCTACAGAAAAATGTGCAGTCATCTAGTACCACTAGCTCGGCCTCAGCCCCCTCCTCTCCGCCAGCAAGGATCTCGGTGGTCGCGCGCAACAACTCGAGGTCGGCGTGCAGGTCACCGTCGTACCACGTCGGATCGAATCTCTTCGACCTAAAGAACGGATGCTCCGCCAAATCAAGCCACGTTGAAGGATCAGTTGGTATCAAGCTCATTGCGTCCAGCCACCGTTGGTTCTCATCGACCAGAATGTCCCGTTCGGCCTAAAGACCCATGTTACGGGTCCGTCCTCAAAATAGAGTGCCGAAGTCTCACCTTCTCCGACGGGCGGGCCAACGCGACCACCGCCGCTCGAAAAGGCCTGCTCGGCAAGCATCTGAAGAGGGGTCGAAACGGGGACGCGGCTAGATTATTACTCGCGACAAACAATACTATCACCGTTCCTCGTCCTGGTACTGCCCAACATAAACTAGTATGCGCCCGGCGGCAAGAACCTGCGGGGATCGGGCGAACTCTCTGTACCCGTCACCGCCGACCCCGTGTCGGCGGAATGATTGACTGAACGGCTATTGCGAGCACCGCCCCCCTAATTCACTGCCTGATCGTCCGCCGCCCGGCCCGGCGAGGCCGGGCCGAGCGGCAGACGGAGGGGAGTACGGAGCTTATCGGCCGCGTGCAAGCTTGTCAATCATCGCTCCAACGGGACAAGCCCGCGTGGCGCGAGATTAAGGCGTAGCGTGTTGTTGCGCCATGACTTCGGGCTTCAAATGCCCCTGGCTTGCCCAGGGGAAGTTTACGCTTATCGCTACAGCAGCGCGGGTCCCTACCCCAATCTCCCCCGTCTCCTGGCGGCGGCTCCGCCGCCGCCAGGAGACGGGGGAAAGAGACAGTATGGGCTTGGTATGTAGTTCTAAGCGTGAAACTCCCCCGGGCAAGCCGGGGGCATCTTCACTCCTTCTGCCTCTAACACAAGTTTAGCCGTTCAAACGGTTCACGTCTTAATCTCGCACCATTAGGTACAAGCCCGCGTGGGGGCGGCGGGCCGAAGGCCCATCCGTTCGCGCAGCTACGGGTGAAGCCCTGGTAAACGGTTCGGTCGCCGTTCGGTTTGCCGGGCCAACGGCCTAACTGTTCGTCTTGCGCGGCACGGAAACGGTTGGCCCGTTGGGCCGCACGGTGAACCATTGTGGCGGTTCGGTTTACCCAGGGCTGCGCCCTTCGCTTGATTAACGTCGGGGCCTTCGGCCCGAGCAGCGTGTCAAGCGATGCGGAACGCGAAAACCGCCCTTTTCCAGCCGCACGGCCACGACGCCGCGAGCAAACTATTTCGTCCCTCGGCTGCGAAAACAGCCGCCGAGGCCTCCGTGCGGCGGAACATCTCCAAGTCGTTACCGCATAAGGGTTTACGTCATGCGACAAACGCCGCACGGCGAAAACGGCCGCGAGTTGCGCAAACAAATGTCAAGACACCCAAACCCTTGCGGGCCAAGGAGTTGCGCGGCGTTCATAGCAACATCTATCTAGGTATGTTGACATGTGATAAGATATGTGATATGATGGTGGAATGCCCTCGCCCTTTCCCTTCCCAGAGGGCGAGGGGATGAGAGGCCAGACTCCTTTACAGAAAAATCGGCTAAAGACAAATCGGGGACAGAAAAATGAACTTTGATACCGATCAACAAAGTCGGGACGGTCACTGGCGTGGGTCGGTGCTGCACGATCCGCGTTCATTCGCGCGATCCGCGGTCGATTGTGGCCGTGTTCGCCGCACTAGTCCGCCGAAGGAGATCGGACAACCGTACTCCTCACGCTCCGTCGTGAGGGAGTGCATCACGGCGGAGCGTGATGAGTACACTTCCATTGAAGGCAGAAAGGACCTACTGATGCAGAGGCCACCCGGAAGCGGGATTCCTGGAGCCATCCTGAATCGGTTCTGGCTAGGTCCTGGATCGAGATTGCCCCGTCCTGGAGCCTTCCTGGATGCCTCTGGAGCCAACCTGGACGAGAAAACCCCCCAAAACAGGCCGATTTCCCGCAATTCAAAGCGCGAAGAAAAAAACTGCGGCCTCGGCGACTATGTGTAAACTCGTGAAAGTGTCGAATTGTGTGGAATTCTGTCGAATCCCTATGGGACCCCTAGAAACGAAAGGCAGCGGCTGATGCCGGGAACCGGCTTATCGCTACTCGAACGGCGTGACGTGGGTCCGCGTGCAACGCACGAACGTGCAGCACTTGGAAAGGTCCTTCACCCGCTCCGCGCCCACGTAGGCGCAAGCCGACCTCAGCCCGCCGGTCACGTCGCGCAGCACGTCGCGAGCCGGACCCTTGTGGGCTACTTCCACGCACTTGCCTTCGGGCGCGATGTAGTCCTTCATCCGTTCGCCGTGGGCCTCCTGGGCCTCGCGGCTGGACATGCCGTAGAACCGCAAGACTTTCGTGCCGCCCGAATCGGTCCATTGGCCATCGCATTCGTCGGTGCCGGCCAACATGCCGCCAAGCATCACGAAATCGGCCCCCGCGCCAGCGCCTTGACCACGTCGCCGGGCGTGCGGCAGCCGCCGTCGGCGCAAATGTGTCCCTTGTTGCCGTGGGCCGCATCGGCGCATTCGACGATCGCCGAAAGCTGCGGATAGCCGACGCCGGTCATCCGCCGCGTGGTGCAAACGCTGCCCGGCCCGATGCCGACCTTGACGATGTCCGCGCGGCCCTCGATCAGCAGTTCCTGCACCATCTCCGGCGTGGCCACGTTGCCGGCCATGATCGTCGCCGTGGGACACAAGTCGCGGACGTGCTTCACGCGGTCGACGAAGAACTTCGTGTAGCCGTTGGCGGCGTCGATGCAGATCAGTTGCGCGGCACCGCGTCCCGCGACAAAGGCGCGGAGCTTCTCGAAATCGTCGTCGCGGATGCCGAGCGTATAGAACGTCGAATGGCGGGCAGGATGCCTCGCAAAGAACTCGATCAACTCTTCCAGGGCATAGTACCTTGTGCAGGCAGGTGAGCATGTTCAGCTCGTGCAGGGCGGCTGCCATGCGCATCGTGCCCGTCGTGTCGAGATTGGCCGCAATGACCGGGGTGCCGCTCCAGGTCCCCGGTGGCTGGGCGGCGCGGAAGAGAAAATCCCGCTTCAAATCGACGCTCGCCCGGCTTGGCGCGACCGACCGCTTGGGCCGGATGAGCACGTCGTCAAAGTCGAGCTTGAGTTCGGATTCAATGCGCACTTGCGTTGCACCACGCGCAAAGGTTTCGCACGAATTACAAGCCCGTTCCGCCCGGCTGGCTTGGCGCCACGGGGAGCGACGGCGCGGGGGCCGGGGGCGGCGGCAGCGGCGCGGGCAGTGATGGCGCGGGGTTCGGCGGCGGCACGTCGATCGAAGAAGACGGCCCGTATGACGACTGTTGCGGCGCCGCTGGGGCATAGGTCGCTTGCGGCGCGGCCGGAGCGTAAGTGGCCTGCGGCGCCGCGTAACCGGGCGCGGCCGGGGCGTAACCGGGCGCGGGTGCGGCATAGCCAGGCGCGGCCGGAGCATACACCGGCGCAGGCGCTACGTAGACCGGGCGAGGATAGTAGTAGTACGGATTGCCGTAGTACGGATAGCCGTACGGGTAGCCGTAGTAATAGGCCGGCGCCGGAGCCGGGGCGTAAAGCGGCAGGCCGATTCCGATGCCGATCCGCACGCCGCCCGCACTCGCCGTGGAAGCGGAGAGTGAAAGGCCCGCCGCCGCGGCAACCAGGCCGACGATCAGTTTCTTCCTGAACATGGGGACTTTCCTCGCTATGCCTGTATGTTGAACAGAATTCCGCTGACTGATGAATTATAGTCGGAATTGCCCGTGAACTGCGAGAGCAGATTTTGAAGCTGCAGGGCGACCGATGACGCCTGCGCACCCACGGCAGGGGTTGCGCCGCCGACCGATGCCGTGGAACTGGCGGCGCCGGCGGTTTGTGAACCTGTGGCACTGGTCGCGGCAGACGTATCGGTTGGGTCGGTCGAGTTGGTCGTATCGGTGGAATCGGTCGAGCTCGTTGCGCTCGCGCCGCCCGCGTGGTGGTGATGATGGTGATGGTGCCCGGTCGGTTGGGTCTGCTGGGTTTGTTGGGCTTGTTGCGAGGCGTCGGCAGTTTGGGTTTGGCCCCCGGCCGCCGTTTGGCTTCCGTTGGCCGTCTGGCTGGAACCGTTGGGCGGTGTCAGGCCGTTGGCCTGGAAGACCTGGTCCACGGCCGATTGGATCGCGGTGTTCACATTGCTCGTGCCGCCCGACTGCTCGGCGCTGGAGACGGCCGTCTCGATCGCCGAAATGAGCTGGTCCTGGAAGCTGTTGCCCAGCACGCTGGAAGCCGCCGATGAAGCGGTGGAGGTGGAATCGGCGGTGGAGGCCGTCGTGCTCGCGCTGCCGCCGGCCGCAGGTGTGCTGCCGGTTTGCGGCGTCACCTGGGCGAACAGCAAGATCGCGTTATAGTTTTGATTGTTGATGCTATTGATACCGGACATGGAAAGTGTTCCTTGTATTCTCCGCAAACGGACTGTTTATTGCCCTGAATCGTAAAGGAATCCCAGCAGGTCTTGATTGTTGTTTTGTGAGCCGAGGTAGGAGGCAAGCGAATTCGCCGAAGAGGCGCCTTGCGGGCCGTCCAACAGCGAGGACAAGTCGTCGGAGGACTGAGTATTGTTGGCCGCGCCGAGGAACTGTGCCAGGTCGCCGCTCGTGCCGCTCGATGAATCGCTTAACAGCGAAAGCGGACCGGAGGACGACGTGCTGCCGCCTGTCGACGAATCGAGCTGCGCCGCCGGGTCAGTGGCGGCGCTTGCGCCGCTCACCGCCGCAAGCACCTGGGAGAGGACGCTGCTTGTCGTCGAGTCGACAGTCGGCGAACTGCCGGAGCCGCCCGCGGCGCTCGGCTGGAATGTCGTGGGATCGATGCCATTGCTGGTGAGGACCTGCACCAGCGCGTTGTAGACAGCCCCTTTGAGGTCGCTGCCGCCGGACTCCTCGGCCGACTGGATGGCGGCGGTGATCGCCGACTGGACCTGGTTCTGCAAGTCGGACGACGGGCTCGTTCCGGTCGAGTCCGCGGAAGCCGAATCGGAGGACGTGGTGTTCTGCTGCTCGCCTTGCGCGATGTTTTGCAAGCCGCTGGCCATCAACGAAGTCACGTCCGCTGTGCCGCCGGTCAGGCCGCTCTCGGTCTGCGAGAGCAGTTGCGCCAAGTTCGCGGCGGGACTTGTAATTGTCGAGATTGCGGACATGTTTCGGCCTCGTGCCGGTGGCGGCCCGTCCGCGCGCATCCCATCGCGCGAAAACAAACCAGCTTCTCCAATCGTTAAGATCGTCCTTTTGCGGAAAAAAGTTGAGAATTAGGTCGGCGCTGATTCGCTAACGGCAGGCGAACGAAGCAAGTAAGAACCGACTGTGTGCCGCCAAGAAAAAACCACGACTCGCCTTGCGGCGAGTCGTGGATACCGCGCTTCTAGGGCAATCGGCGGAGCACAACGCATGCTCCGCCTTCGAATCGCGGCGTTTTTCGTTCAGTAATTCAAATCTGCAGCAAATCCAATCCCGAACCGTACAAGTATTCCAGTGCGGCTAGCTGGCTGGCCGTCAGGCTCTGGCCGGCGCCGCTATTGCCGAGGCCGTATTGCGCCAGCGACACGACGCTGAAGCCGCCCCCAAAGCCAAATCCGCCTCCGCCTCCAAATCCACCTCCGCCGACGGACGTGCCGGACGAGTCGTAGGCCACCGTGAAGCCGTTGCCCGCCGAGGTCAAAACGGACGTCGTAGCTTCCGCCGCGCCGAAGTTGCTGGTCATGTTGATGGCGATCGGCTTCCACGCGGTGTCGTTGATCGGGCCGGTCGTGCCGTTAATCGTGGCCGAGGCGCTGGCGAACGTCACCGTGCTGAAGTCGGCCAGCGGAAGCACGCCGCCGGAATATGGGGCCTCGACGATCCACTCGGCCGAAGACCGTTGCAAGCCGGACCCGCTCTGCTGCGTGCTGAACGACTTGCCGGTGGTGTTGTCGGTCAACGTCAAGGTGAACATCCCACCGCTGTAGACCACCGAGGCCGAGATGCTGTTGCCTGGGGCAATGGCCAGGCTAGTGATCGTCTGCGACGCGCCGGGGTACATCTCGTACCAGGCGTAGTCGCCGTCACCGGAGGTATCCTGTTCGGTGCCGAGCTGCTCGACGGTGGACGAATTGTAGCCGTCGATGCCGACCCAGATGGCCGAATAACCGCCGTTACCCGTAACTGAGGGGACGGTCCAAGTCCCGGAAACGGCCGTTACGGCTCCGTTGGCAGTCTGCACGGCGTATCCGGACCAATTAGTGCTCGTACTAGCGTTGGGCGCCGCTGTGCCGGTAGATCCGCCCGAGCCTGTCGAGCCTCCAGAGCCGCCGCTACCACCGGAGCCGCCCGAACCGCCGCTTCCTCCAGATCCGCCGCTGCCCGAGCCTCCTCCTCCAGATCCCCAGCCGCTAAATCCCCAGCCACCTCCGAAACCCCAGCCGCCGCCGCCGCGGCCTTGCGGTATGATGGAAGTGAACGCTTCGGCCGTTGGCAGAGGACTCGTCGTGGCCTGGTCTTTCACCGTAACCGTCCCCTGCATGCCGGTTGAGGACGACGAGAACGTCACCGGGAACGACGCCGTGCCGTTAGTGAACGTGATGTTCTCGCTGGTGGTGCTGGAGCCGGCGATCGTCACCGTTGCCGAGCCGCTGTAGCTCTTCACGGTATTCCCGTTGGCATCCACCGCGCTGACTTTCACGCTTACCGCTTGCCCAGCAAGGACCGTGTACGGCAGGCTAATCGCGTATCCCGTGGCAGCGTCGGCAATCACGTTCGTCGAGAAGTTGTCGGTCGCGGTCGAGATCGAACTGTCGGTCAACGTGATCGCTTCGGGAGTCCCGGCCGTGCCGAACGTGACCTGGAACGTCGCGTAGCCGTCGTGGAACTGCACGGTGCTGGCCGAGAACGTGACGCCTGACGCCGTCGTCGTCAGATCGGCCGTTCCGCTGTATTGGCGATCGACGAAACCGTTGGCGTCATAGGCCACTGCTTGAACGGTAATCTTCTCGCCTGCGTATACCGACGGCGCCAGTTTGCGCCGTACAAGGCGACCGGATCAGACGCCTCCACGAACGTGCCCGCCGAGCCAGTGATGGAACTGGTCGAGCTGTCGGCGGCGGTGATCGTTTGCGAGCCGGCGTTGACGAACTTCACATAGACGGTTGCGACACCGTTTGTGAAATCGACGGTGGGAGTCGTCATGGCGCTGGTCGACGTGGCCGTCGCATAGAACAATGCCCCGTCGGAGCTTGTCAAATTCGCCACACCTGCGCCGCTGGTCCCCGTGCCGGTGTAGCCGGTAGCCACCCGGCCGTTGGATCCCAGTGCGGTCACGGTAACGGCAACGATCGTGCCGCTTTGCACCTTCGCCGGCAGTCCCAGGCTGTAATCGACAGCGGTAATCGCGGGCGCCGGGTTTCCGACATTGGAGGTGCCACTGCCAGAATGGTGGGCCAACGATGAATAATATTCGCTCGGGCCGTATGGTGCGAAAAATGCTGAAAGCCCTGAACTGGCGCTCAGCAACGTCCGGTTTTCCAGACGTTCAATTTCCAAACAGCGGTTTCTACGTGTTTTTTTTGTCGATTGGGTGCGTTTGCCAAAAAACATCAGGTGTCTCCTCGGACTGGCCATGCCGCCGCCCCTAGCGTGTTCGGGCATGACCATCAACCGACTATTATAAAGGGGGATTTTTGCAATAGAAAGTCACGCTCTGGCGCCGAAAAATGATTGCTCTTGTCCGAACCCCTGCCGTTTCGCTAAACTGCCGCTTGCTCGCCGCGGGGTCCCACATTGCGGGTTTTCCGCTCGATGAACCCGCATACGGAAAGGAATCTATCATGCCCTCAACGCTTGGCGAATTGGCCCTTTTAGTAGGCGGTCAGGCAGTTGGACCGGCCGATCTGATGATCCGCGGCGCGGCGCCGCTGGGCGACGCCTTGCCGGGCGAAATCACGCTGGCCGACGGCGTCAATCGCGGACGCGCTCTTGCTGGCAGCCAGGCCGCGGCCGTCGTCTGCCCGCGCTCGTTTGACCCCGACGGGGCGTCGGCGATCCTAGTCGATGATGCCCGCGCGGCTTTCACCAAAATCGTGCTGCACTTCCGTCCGCCGCGGGCCGCAAGGCGAATCGGCATCAGCCGACACGCGGCAATCAGCATTTCCGCCGTGCTCGGGGCGAACGTCGACATCCATCCTTTCGCGACGATTGGCGAAGAGGTGACGATCGGTGACGGCTCCACAATCCACGCGGGCGCCCACATCATGGCCGGCTGCCGCATCGGCGAAAACGTGACGATCTTTCCCGGCGCAGTGCTCTACGAAAACACGGTCGTCGGCGAACGGACAATTATCCACGCGGCGGCCGTGCTGGGGGCCTATGGATTCGGCTACGAGCTGGTCGACGGCGCCCACCGCCTCACGCCGCAATTGGGCAATGTGGTCGTCGGCGCGGACGCGGAAATCGGCGCCGGTACGACGATCGACCGCGGCACGTACGGGCCCACGGTCATCGGCGCCGGCACGAAGATCGACGACCAGGTGATGATTGCCCACAACTGCCGCCTCGGACGTCACAATATTGTCTGCTCGCAGGTTGGCGTCGCCGGCAGCTCCACCACCGGCGATTACGTTGTGCTCGCCGGCCAGGTCGGCGTCCGCGACCACGTGCATATCGGCACGGGCACGGTCGTCGGCGCTAAGGGCG
Source organism: uncultured Planctomycetia bacterium (assembly GCA_963780045.1). Classification (GTDB taxonomy): domain Bacteria; phylum Planctomycetota; class Planctomycetia; order Pirellulales; family Thermoguttaceae; genus JANXQG01. The sequence continues at coordinate 3,507,594 of CAVZZZ010000001.1, forward strand.
GCGTCGTCAACGACGTACCGGAAAACAGCCGCTATCTCGGCGTCCCCGCCACGCCCGAGCGCGAGCAAAAACTGCGTCTGGCCGCCGTCGCCAAACTGCCGGAAATGCGGCACCAAGTCAAGGCCCTTCAGCAGACCGTGGACAAGCTCGCTGCCCGTATCGCGGACATGGAATCGCGGGAGACTGCAAGAAGACCGGCGGCGTGAAAGACATAGAACTTAGTACTTCGATCTTTGAACTTATATTTGGCGCGTTCAGTCTAAGCACTAAGTTCCAAGTCCTGGGAACTCCCGTATGCAGCAATCGGCTTCCATTGTGAGTCAGCCCGAATTGCGGTCCCCCGCGCCGACTCGCATCGGCCTCATTGCCGGCTGGGGACGCTATCCGCTGTTGGTGGCCGACGCATTGCGGCGGCAAGAATCGGAAGTCTACTGCTTGGGAGTCGTCGGTCATGCCGATCCCAAGTTGGCTGAAATCGCCGCGAACTTCCAGTGGAGCGGCCTGGGCCGTTTCGGCGCGGCGATCCGCTATTTCAAGCGGCACGGAGTGACCGACGTAGTCATGGCCGGCAAAATCCACAAAACGGTCCTCTTCCAGCCCTGGATGATCGTGCGGAACATGCCCGATCTGCGGACCATCCGCATGTTCCTGCCGCACTTCGTCACCGGCCGCAAGGACAACAAGGACGATACGCTCCTGGGGTCAGTCGTCGCGGAGTTCGCGCGCGAGGGCATCCGCTTCGGCCGCGCGACCGACTACGCGCGGGAACTTCTGGTCGGCAAAGGCCCACTGACCCGCCGCGAGCCGACAGGCCGGCAATGGAACGACATCCGCTTCGGCTGGAAACTGGCCAAGGAGATGGGCCGGCTGGACGTGGGGCAGAGCGTAGCGGTGAAGGACCGGGCCGTCTTGGCGGTCGAAGCCGTCGAAGGCACCGACGAGTGCATCCGCCGCGCCGGCGCGCTCTGCCGTGCTGGAGATTTCACGGTGGTCAAGGTGGCCAAGCCGCAGCAAGACATGCGTTACGACGTTCCCACCATCGGCACGCGGACGATCGAGAACCTTGCAGCGTCCGGCGGCCGCGTTCTGGCCGTTGAAGCCGGCCGCACGATCTTGCTCGACGGCGGCGAGTTAATCGAGTTAGCGGACCGAAAGGGACTGGCGATCGTCGCGCTGGATGAAGATCCGAACATCCTTCCCTACGCGCCAAACGAACGTCTGCGGCACGGGAGCCAATAATCCAAACTCGGCGGCTAGACGAGCTCATTCCGCATTGCCCACATTACCGCCTGCGTGCGATGGGCAAGAGCGAGCTTCCGCAACAATTGTTGCACGTGCTCCTTGACAGTCTCGTAAGCAACGACGTCGATTTCGGTGCCGGCGAAGCAGTGACTTAATCCCCGCGCGAATCAGCTCCTGGTCATCGGCAATGAGCAGGCGGATTCTGGCTTCCGTCATCGGATAGGAACCTCCGCGGCAGGGAAAAGGCTGACTAAGCGCCGCCGTTCGTGCCATTATGCGCAATTAAGTCAGGCCACGCAAGTGGAGTGTACTAAGAAAGTGGTGGAAACTGTTCGCCGAAGCGATTGCGATTGCCGCCGGGGACAACAAGCAGCCGGGACTAGCCGACCGCTCGCTTGCGCGTCGGGCTTCAATGCGGCAGAACAACGCCCAAGGACAGGCAACCGTGCAGCGGCTACATCTTGAAATTGAAGGTGTGCATGATCAGCCGCCAGAGTCGCGCTCCCAATGATAATGGCGCGGTGTGGATTTTGGCTTCGCCCCGCAGGCCGAGCCGCAGCACGCCTTCGCGGTCTTCGATCGGCACCAGCGCCTGGTACGAAGCGCTCTGCGGCTTTTCCTCGCCGGTCTCAGGATCGCGGTGGCTAGGCAGGTCTCCGCCGGGGACCGACGTCGACAACCGCTGCGGCGTCACTCTCAAGTTGGAGTTTGACAGGCGCTGGATCTCGCCCTTGAACGTATCGCCGGGCAGGGCGTCGAACTTCAAATCGACGGCTTGTCCTTCCTTGACAAAGTCGACGTCGCCTTGATCGATCACCAGGTACTGCCTCCAGGTTCCGCGGATCGCCGACTTGGCAGAAGAGCGTACCCTCGCGCAAATAGGGGCGATAGTGCTTGTCTTCCAACGGCGTTCCCGACCAGTTCGGCAAGGGACGGCCCTCCGCGTCCTCGTGGTGTTGCTCGGGCGTGGGCGGCGGAGGCAGCACAACGCCGTCGCGCTGCGACTTGAGTGTCAGGCGGGCATACAGTTCGCGCTGCTTGGCAAGCTGCTCTTGGACCGATTTGAGCGCTGCCTTCAGCGCAGGGATGCTGTTGGCCGCATTGCCGTCGAGAGCCATGAGCGACGCTTGCGCGTCCAGCTTGGCCTGCGCCTCCTTCTCTTCGCCTTCGAGCTTGGATATCTCATATTGCAGATCCCTGTTTTCCAGCACGGCCAACGGCTGGCCGTTGACGACCGCATCGCCGGCGCGGACGTCGCAGTGAACGAGCGAACCGCCCTCGGGCACGTCGACGTAGATCGGGACGGCGCCATGCGGCTGCAACTCCACGTTCGCCATCACCCAGTACGGCAGCGGCACGAGCAACACGACCGCCAGCACGCCGATGATCGCGGCGAAACTGATGAACATGCGGGTTTTTTTCACTTTTTCGAGCCTCCCGGGCACATAGAAAAACTTGCCCAACTGGTAGAGCGGCATTACGATCAGGCCCCACAGCGACGCCATCGCGATCAACTGGCCGATTCGCTCCGCGTGGTAGGGCTTGAAGACGTGATACAAGAAAAACAAGATCGAGTAGACCACCACCCACTGGTAAATCGACGATGCCACCGCGTAGAGCGCGAAAAAGACCTGGTTCCGTTCGGGCAGGAACGGGTCGTCGGGTTGTTCCAGGCCCAGCAACCACTCGCCCAGCTTGCGGCTGAGAACGGTGGTCGCCTTCTGTCGCAGGTTGGGAATTTCGGTGATATCGGACAGAATGTAATAGCCGTCGTATCGCAGCAGGGGGTTGGCGTTGAAAACCAGCGTGCTCACCGAGCAGACGAACATTACGTTGAGGCAGAGGTTGTTGAACAATCCGGGCGACGTGTACCACCAAAACCATGTAGCCGCCGAGGCCAGCACGAGCTCCACGTACATGCCGCCCGCGCCGATTGCCGCGCGTTGCCACTTGTTGGGCAGCAACCAGGAGTCCGAGACGTTGCAATAGAGGCAGGGCGTGAGCACGAGAACCATTACGCCCATCTCGTGGCACTCGCCGCCGAAATGCTTGCACGTCATGCCGTGGCCGAATTCGTGCAGGACTTTGGTGACGCCCAGCGTCACCGACAGCAGCAACGCGTTATGCAAGCTGAAGAACGAGTGAAAATCGGGCAGACGGTTGTAAAACGTCTGAAAATGAACCAGCACCAGCAGCAGCGCGGAGATTCCAAAGAGGACGCACGCCGTCACCGCCGCGCGGGTGTAGTACCAGGCGACCCAGGGATAAAGCCAGTTCAAAAAGCGTTCGGGATCGAATCCCTTGAAGCGGATGCAGAGCACGTTCGACAGCGCTGCAAGGAACTCTTTGCGGCGGCGCTCGCTGCGGCGCTTGAACAATTGCTTCCCCTGGCCGCCCACGGAGGCGATCACAAGCCCGCTGCGGTGCAACATGCCGAGGAATTGCTGCAACTCGTCCAGAGTCACCTTCTGCGGCGGAAACTCATCTTCGAAGCGGTCTTTAAGTTCGTCCAGACTGATGCGGCCGTCCAGCCAGTTCAAGAGGGCGTATTCCTCGTCCTGAAAGCGCGTGTAGGTCAGGCCGACGGGGTCCTTCACGATCCAATAGCTGCGGCCCAGATAATGCTGCCGCCGCGCAATCAGGTCGGGCCGGCGCCGGATCGCCAACGGCCGGGCAGAACTGGATAGCAGGCTGTCGTTGAGGGTGACCATCGGAGGGCTAGCACACGGTACTCAGTACGCAGGTACTCAGTGCTCGGAAGTGACCCTTCGGGCTTGTGACTTCCGAGTACTGAGTACCGAGTACTATGCATTGACAGCGAATCCGCCTCGGAAGCCTTTCCTATCGAGTGGCCTCGGCCGGCTTTGGTGAAATGAACATGTCGGCCTGCATACCGGGATAAACGGGCCAAGGGGCGTCGCGGCTCGGGCGTAGCACTTCAGCCCGGACCTGGTACATTCCCCCGTTTCCGCCGACAGTAGTTTGCGGACTAGTATATATCACCCGTCCCTGCACTGAGAACGTCTTGCCGCCGGCGAGATGCACCTGCACAGTGACGGGCTGGTTGTCCATTTGCTCGCGGGCATACTCGCGGTCTGAAACTTCGGCTTGCACCCGAAGCTTGTTGCGATTGACAATGTGGACTACGCCCGGCTCGTTCGGCTGCACGGCCTCGCCCACGTGCTTCCGCACGACGTCCACTTCGCCGTCGAAGGGCGCCTTGACCTTCATGAGGTCGACCACCGTTTGCGCCGCCTGCACTTCGGCGGCGGCAACCTTGGCTTCCGCTTGTGCGACGCGGAAGTCGAGATCCGCTTTTTCAATCGACAGTTTCGTTTCCAAGTACTTCAATTCCTTGTCCGCAATCGTGGCCTTGGGAACCGAGCCAGGCACGCCGCCGCGAAGCGGGTCATTGGCGTCACGATTGTATTGCAGATCATTCTTGGCCACGTCGGTCGCACTCTTGGCGTACCTGATATTGATGTCGTCATCGGCCTTGGTCTGCGCGGCAACGAGCTTGGCCTGCGCAACCAGCAACTCCGCCTGGGCCTTGGTGTCGTCCAGTCGCATGACGATCTGACCCTGGTCAACGCGAATGTTCTTGCCATCCGCGCCGACAACCTCCTTGAGAATGCCGGCCTCCTGGAATGACAAGTCAGCATGTTCGGCGGGGACCACTAGCGCGTGCAGCCGGACCGAGCCGGGCGGCGCCGAATAATCCGCTGCCGCGGCGCACGTGACAATGCTCGACGCGGCCGCCAGCAATGAAAACCCGAGGCGCAAGCGTGGAATGACGGCCGTCTTCGATCGCCTCTTATGTTGCAGGCAACGCATCGACTTCTCCTTTATAAATAACGGAAGAAAACGCGGGTCTGGATGAAGGCCCACAAATCGTGGAACAGGACGTAGCCCACCGAGCGTCGACCGCAGTGGACCTTGCCCGACGCCCCGGCACCCGCCACAAGATCGGCCGGATCGATGTCGTCCTTGTTGATCTTCACGGTGATCAGGACCATGTTCCCCTCGTCCTTTTCGGGATTGGCTTCCAGCGCGATCCGTTTGACCGTCCCCTTCAGCTTCGTGACTTGCGGCGCAGGTTCGACCTGGTACGTGACGAGCAGGTCCGGGTCCTTCGTTTCGCGGAACTGGTTAAGCTGCCGGGCGATGTATCCCATGCGATCGTCGGGCATGTGCAAGTCGAGTTCCCAATCGCCGTTAGTGTCGGCCACGCGGAGCAGCGCGTTGCCGCGCTGCACGGGCCGCTCTTCGAGGTGTTCCTTGAGCTCGAAGGTCACCACCTGCCCGTCGATCGGACTATGTATATCGAGGGCGTCGATTTGGGCTTGGAAGGTCTTGGCCTGGTCTTGCAAGCTCTCAAGTTTCTGGTTCGATGAGTTCAGTTCGCCTTCCAGCTTGGCGCGCTCCATCGGTGAAAGCGACGATCCGTTGTGTTCAAGTTCGTAAGAGAGCTCGTCGCGGTGCTGTCGCTCGTACGCGATGTCGCCGTCGTTCTTGGCCTTCTCCAGTTCTAGCTTGGGATTGCTGAGTCGAACCAGCAATTGGCCTTTCTTGACCCACGAGCGATGATCGATCGGCTTGCCGTCGGTGCCCAGGCCAAACTCGGCGACCTTGCCGTCCACGTCCGTATAAACGTCTCTTCGATCGACTGGCTCCAGCGTGCCTTTGGCGTACATGTCGAAGTCCCAAGGAACCAAGAACAAGCAGAGCAGCACTGCCAGCAGCGCGATCACGACGAGCACGGTCTTGGGCAGCGTGCGGGCCTGCACGAGAAACCGGCTCTTGCCGATCGCGCGCCAAAGCGGCATGAGAAACAAGTTCTGGTGCTCCATCGCGTTGGCCAGCGCGATGGAACTGTGTTTGCAAACGACGTCGATCCGCTGAGCCATGGCCGGCGCCACGCGGTTGTCCTCGATCTGCTCGACGATCAGCGCGCCCACCGGCTCTTCGATGTTTTCCTTCTCGTCCTCGTCGGCCTCGTGATCGGGCTTGGCGCGGCCCAGCGGAAGAACGGCGATCATCTTCGAGTGCGCGTCGTCAACGTATTCCTGCACGGCGTCTTCCACCTGCGGGGCCAGGTCGCGGGTGTCGCCGGCATACCAGACCGGCTCGCCCGTGGCGACGACGGCCGAAGCCAGCCGGCCGAGCAAACGCACGGTGTTTGAGCGCTTGTCGAACACATCCTGCCCGCTGACGGCCTCGATGGTGCAGCGATTGCCCTTGCGGATCGCCACGCTCACGCGGTCGCACTCGATCAGCCGCCGCGCCTCGTTGGCGATCGTGTAGGCGCTCTCCCGCGGATCAAGCGAGGCGTGGACGCCGCGAGTGAAGTCCTCAAGCCGGGCCCAAAGCACCTGGCGGTCGGAGAAGTGCCGCAATTGGTGGCTCTTGAGGAAGTCCGTCGCCAGCTCGCACATCTGTAGCAGGAAGCGGAGATAGCCGTGTTGCACCTCGACCGCGACATCAGGCCGTTGGAAGATTTCCACCAGGCCGACCATTTCCAGATCGGTCCGCAGCGGCCCGAAGACCAGCAGGCAATTCGTGGCATTTGCCGCGTCGTCCTCGCCGGAACCTGAGTGGGGCGGCACCAGCAGGCCGTTGCCGGCGACGACGTCCGGGTTGCTCAGCACCTTGTAAAGCAAGCGGCTGTGCTGTTGCTGTTTGCTCTCGCTCTCCAGCAGGCCGGTGTGCTGAAGGTTCATCTGATACTGGAGCGACAACTGGTTGTTGTCGCTCGCCGTCCACACGACACCGCCGATGGCGGCCAGGGCGCTGACCAGCCGGCTGAGGAACTGCTCGTAAAACTGGCCCGGCGCGAGGTTTTTTCGCGACAAATCGGCGATTTCGGCGATCAGAGAACTGATTTGCCGCCGCGCGTCTTCGATTTCATTCTCGCTGAGGCTTTGGGAGTAGCTGCTCATGTTTAATCAAAGGTAACTCATAAGAGGCGCGGAAGGGAGCGAAATCCCTCCTAACCCGCTGTGTTGTCTCTATCCCCTATACTCGGCATTTTCGCACCTAGCCGCCTGGAAGAACAGATGGAAGCGTAAAAGTGGGGAATAAGCAGCGAGTTTAGCGGTCAGCCAACTTCTCCAAGCACTTGGCCACCAGCGCGGTCCAACCAGTCTGGTGGCTGGCCCCGAGCCCGCGGCCCGTCTCGGCATCGAAATACTCGTAATACAAAAGCGGCTCATCCGAGGGTCCGCCCGTCCCCGTCGCGCCGCCCTGATAGGGCCGCCGCCCGGTGGCATCCTTGCGAAACAGCTTCATTAACCGGCCTGCCAGTTCCCGCGCAACCGCGTCCAAAGGCATCATGCGTCCGGAACCGGTGGGACATTCGACCTTCAATTGGTTGCCGTAGAACTGATGGTAACGGCCCAAGGCCTCGATCAGCAGATAGTTCAAAGGAAACCAGATCGGGCCGCGCCAGTTCGAATTGCCGCCGAACATCGCCGAGTCCGACTCGCCCGGCAAGTACCGCACGCTGTATTCCTGGCCGGCGCAGCGGAAGACGAAAGGCTCCTCGGCGTAACGCTTGGAGAGCGAGCGGACACCGTAGGGCGAGAGAAACTCCTTCTCGTCGAGCATGTACCGCAGCACGCCGCACGAGCCGTTCTTGCGACGGGATCGCCAGCAGGTGATACCCGTTGTGTTCCTGTCCGCTGGCGGCCATGTAGCTTATCTGCCGCGCCAGGTCCTGCCGGTAGCGGAGAAACCACACGAGCCGCTTATGAAAGCCGGGCAAGCTGTTGATCGTGGACTCCGGCAACAGGCTTACTGCCAAAAGCGGGACCAGCCCCACCATCGACCGCAATCGCAGCGGCACGTTCTGTCCGTCGACCTGCATCTGGTCGTAGTAGAAGCCGTCCTCCTCGTTCCACAGGCCCGTGCCGCCCAGACTGTTGATCGCGTCGGCAATGTGGACGAAGTGTTCGAAGAACTTGGAGGCCATGTCTTCCATGCCCGGATCGAACGACGCCAGCTCCAGGGCCATCGCCAGCATCGTTCCGCAGTAGAAGGCCATCCATGCCGTGCCGTCGGCCTGCTCCAGTTGTGCGCCGCCTGGCAGCGGCCGCGAGCGGTCGAACACGCCGATATTGTCCAGCCCCAAAAACCCGCCGGAGAAAAGGTGGTTGCCGTGCAAGTCCTTGCGGTTCACCCACCAGGTGAAATTCATCAGCAGCTTTTGGAACGCGGAGGAAAGAAACGCCGACTGCCGCGTCTCCGACGTGCTCGTGGCCTTGTAAACCTCCCAGCAGGCCCAGGCATGGACCGGCGGATTGACGTCCCCAAAGTCCCACTCGTAGGCGGGAAGCTCCCCGTTGGGATGCATGTACCATTCGCGGAGCATCAGTCCCAACTGGTCGCGGGCGAAGTCCGGGTCCAAGCGTGACAAGGCAACCGTGTGAAACGCCAGATCCCAGGCCGCAAACCAGGGATACTCCCATTTGTCCGGCATGGAGAGCACGTCGCGGCAGAACAAGTGCGGCCAGTCGGCGTTGCGGCCCGACTTGCGCTGTTCGGGCGGCGGCAACGTTTCCGGATCGCCTTCCAGCCAATCCTCGACTACGTAGCCGTAAAACTGTTTGCTCCACAACAGGCCGGAGTATGCGGATCGGGCGATCTGGTAATCGTCGCCTTTCGCGTTGGGCAGCAGCGCCGCGTAGAACTGGTCGGCCTCGGCCTTGCGCCGAGAGAATGTCCGAGAATGCTGAGCCAAAGACCGGCCCTTGCGTCGCTTCGCTCGCCGCATACAGCCGCAGCCGTACGGTGACCTGTCCGCCCGGCGGGATGTTGAGCGAATACCAGGGCGCCACCTTGGTGCCGATGTTGCGGGGATTGACCGCCGCCGCCTCGCCCTCGACAACCAGGCGGTGGAAAGCGTCCTTGGTGAAGGGTTCGAGGTTCTCGACATTGTACAGGCGGCGGTTGTCCGTTACGTTGTCGGTGAAGAGCCATTGATAAGCCGTGCCGTCGGAAGCGGCATCGGCGGCGAAACGAAATCGCTCCAGCGTCGCGTGGTCGGCGGTAAGCCGGCCATCGTTGTCCAACGCGATCCGTGGCTTGATCCAGCAGCCCTCGTGGTGGCAGCCCCAGCTCCAGGTATTGCGGAACCAGAGCGTCGGCAACACGTGCAGCGGGGCGGCCGCCGATCCGCGATTGAAGGCCGTTATGGCTATGAGGATGTCGTCGGGCGCGGCCTTGGCATACTGAATGCGGACGTCGAAATAACGGCCATCGGCCAGCACGCCCGTATCGGCCAACTCGAATTCCGGCTGCTGCCGTCCGCGGCGGGCGTTTTCCGCCACCAGTTGTTCGTAAGGAAAGCGGGCCTGCGGGTAGCGGTACATCGCCTCCATCCAGGAGTGCGTCGGCGTGGAGTCGATGTAGTAATAACACTCCTTGACATCCTCGCCATGGTTGCCCTGCGGATTGGTCAAGCCGAACAGCCGTTCCTTGAGAAACGGATCGCGCCCGTTCCACAGCCCCAGGGCGAAGCAGAGTCGGCACTCGCGGTCGGTGATGCCCAACAATCCGTCCTCGCCCCAGCGGTAGGCGCGGCTGCGGGCCTGGTCGTGGGGAAAGTAGTTCCAAGAATCGCCGTTGGCTGAGTAATCCTCACGGACGGTCGACCACTGCCGCTCGGCCAGGTACGGTCCCCAGCGCTTCCAGTTAGCCTTTCGCGCGGCGTCTTCGGCGAGGCGTTTTAATTCCGGGCTGGAAAGTTCGGCGTCGGGCATGAATTGTGAGGTCAGGGTGGCGGTGCCGGCAAGACATCAGTCGCCTTGCTCGTTTCGATGCAGGCTGCGCTCGACACGAGCGACCGCAATTATACGATTGCCATCGCCAGGGCGCCGCCGAGTCCGATCCGGGGTTGCAATTGCACAAAATGGCGCACAGTTTCGGCAGCGAACCCCTCCTTTGGCTGTGCGCCGTGCAGCGTTGCGCGGAATCGTCGCACGGGCCGGTACATCACCAGCCGGCCTCAAAGCGACTGGTAGCGCGCGCTCGCGCGCAGAGTGTCTGCTTAGACTTTCATTTGGCCAATCGGTAGCGCCAATAGCCGGGACGCCGCTTGTGATGCGGAATCGCGACAACGTACACCCTGTGCTCGCCCGGAGTCTCCCCGTTCATGATATAGTAAACGGTTATCGCTTTAATCGAACGTACCGGCAGCCGGCATACGTCTTCGAGAACCGTTCCGGATCGGCGACGATAATCTCAATCGCCGCATCGACCTCGGATGCGAAGCCCAATGCAACACCCGGACTCCGTTGCGCATACCCATCGAACGAGTCGTCAAAATCTTGCCGGGAACCGGCGTCGAATTCAACTGCTTGGGCCATGACCGATCCGGGCCAAAGCCTCGCTGCGTATCGCCTCCCAGGGGATGGTCGTAGTTGTCCCGGCACGAATTGCCGCCGCCCGACGATCAAGTTCCGCTGCCCAATCCTCGTGGAGCGGCAGTTCCGCGTCGTCCGGAACCGTTTCCCATAGGGCGTCGATCAACCGCAACCGCTCCTCGTGGGAAAGTTGCCGCGCCTCGTCTAAGACTGAATCAAAGCTCGACATCGAAATCTACTCCAATGGTTACCGTCATATTCTTCCTCTCACTTCACGACACCATTTTAGCATAGACCAGACAAGTGCGGCAATGGCGCAGTCGTCCGTCGCGCACGTCAAGAAACAAATCGGGGCCGGACCTCGCTGGTCCGGCCCCGATTCAATCAGTTCGTCCTGGTGTCGTCAATCGCGTTACCGGCTGTAACGTCCCCGCGTCATCGTCTGTGTGGTGTTCGGCTGGGATTGCTGTTGTTGCTGCTGGTTCTGGTCGCGGGCCTCTACCAGCTTGCCTTCGGCCGACCAGGTCATGGGCTTGCCGACGACCTTGTCAGCCTGGTACTCGCTCATCGACTCCTTGAGGCCGTTGGCATGCCAGGTGAGCCAGACGCCGTTCTTCAGGCCGTTCTCGAATTCGCCTTCGGCCTGCTTCTGGCCGTTCTCGTACCACCAGGTGAACCGGCCCGTGGCGGCGCCGCGGTCATACTGGCCTTCGGTCTTCTTGCTGCCGCTGGGATACCACTCGGTCCAGGTGCCGTGCTGCTGGTCGGCCACGTCCGCCGGCGCGTTGGAGGTAACGATCGTGCTGTTCCACCAGTCGTAGGTGGCTTCCGGCATGCCGGTGGCGTGCAGGTAGCTGCCCTCGAAGTGCTTCTGGCCCAGCGTGTACCACTTCACCGCCTTGACGACGCACTTGCCGTCAATGTAGGTGTTCTGGCTCGTGACCTTGCCTTCCCGGTCCCATTCGGTGACGTCGCCATTCAGCGCGCCGTTGATGTAGGTCGATTCGAGGCGCTTCTGGCCGTTGGCATACCACCAGGTCCAAGTGCCGGCGCGGGTGCCGTTGTCGAAGCTCCACTGGATCAGGTTTTGGCCGCGGAAGTCCTTGATCGTCCAGACGCCGTGCAATTTGCCGTCCTGGAAGGTCGCTTCCGAGGTGAATGGGGCAAGGATTTCGCTGTCCTGCCCGGCCGAGAAGAGGTGACCTTCGTCCTTGAGCAGCTTCTGGGTCCAGGTTCCGGACAGTTTGCCGTTGAGGAACTCGCCCTGGCGGACGATCTCGCCGGTGATGGCGTACTCCTTGTACGAGCCCTGGTTGAAGTAATTGCCGGCCGAGTCCTGGCCGACCTCGCGCTCGATCTTCACCTTGCCGTTGGGATAGAGCTCGGTTGCGGTCTCGAGCTTGCCAATGTCGAGGATGCCCTCGGCGGCTTTGGCCGGCGTCTTCGACTTGGCCGTTTGCGGCAGCACGCTGTCCGACGCGCGGCTTGGCGCCGGAGGCGCCGGCGCATTCTCGGTTGTATCGCCCATCGCCGTATAGCCGACCAGCACGAGGCCGGCGGCGGCGGCGGTTCGCAAAGCAGAAATGGTTACCTTCATGTAAAACTCCTCCGTATGAATCGCTGGGATTTCCCGATCCTGTTAAGGCCCGATTGGCGGGGGAAATTCGCTCACAGGGAATTCATTCGCTGCGCGCTGGCGGCAGCGGCAGGACAAATCGCGCCTTCACGTTTTTCCGTTAATCGCCATCGGCGCTTTACTTCCCTCAATCCGCATCTTTTCTGATAGGACGTTCGATTTCCCGTCACCGGTGCGGCCGAACCCTGGAGATTACTAGGCCAAAGCGGGGGTTTGAGATTCACCGGGGCCGGGTCTTGGCAAGCTAGAGGGTTTGGCGAAACTCTCCGCGACCATGTCCTGCATGGCCTTGAGATCGTCGCGAAATCGTGCAACGCTCGTCTCCCATGCATCCTTGTCCGGCGGTGCGTGTTTCCGTTTCATGGTTTGGTACGCGGAAGTCCTTGACCGTTGAACAGGTGTAGTTACCAATAGTCGCGGAAGGAGAGGAATGTCAGAAGCTGTAACTGATCTGCTCGTTGCCGGCGCGCGTCACTAGGGCCACGATGATCGAGGCGTCAGTGACTTCGGCGATGTAATGGACGCTGCCATCGCAGAAAACGGTGTTGTCGCCGGCGGGGTGAAACGACCAAAGCTCGTGGTTGTTCGTGACGTTCATTACGATCGTACCGCCGTTCATGCCGTCGGCCGTGAAGCCGTCGACAGGGCAGTGAGACGACGGATCGGCCCAGGCCGAGTTCGGCACCACGCCGGCGGTGACGGCCTGATTGGAGGACTGACTCGGCGTGTCGTCGCCGGATTGCAGGCCGGCCTTCGTCCACCACTGCGGCATGCCCGCGTCCTCGGCCAGCAAAATCGTGTGCGCCGTGCCGTCCGTGATTTTCGCCAACGGCGTGAAGAGCTGGTTGTCCATTGCGCCGGAAAGGTTGGCGGGCTGCGGATTGCCGGAAAGCGTATACCACCAGGTTTTTACGCCGGACGTGTCGCCATAGTCGGTGGGAGCGGCGTTCGTCGTTCCTCCGTTCGATTGGGTTTGGAAGCGACTGGCCGCCGGCGGCGCCGAGGGACAAATAAAGACGGGCAGAATTGTCTGGACGACTGCCAAGTTCCGCGGATCGCTCCAATCAACCATGAAATTATATTGCTTGCTCAGGGCCGAATACTCGATCTCGGCCAAGATGTACGCGCTCCACGACGTCGACGGTGAAGTTGAAGCGCCGTCGGGCGGCAACACATCATTGCGCGAATTGGCGTAGGTCAAAAGGCCCAGGCCGAGCTGCTTCATGTTGTTCTGGCAACTCGATCTCCGTCCCGATTCCCGCGCCGCATTGATCGCGGGGAGAAGCAGGGCGATGAGGATGCCGATGATGGCAATGACGACCAACAGTTCGACGAGGGTAAAGGCTCGCTTGGACATGATTGCAGCGTCGGCGGAGGGGCCTGTCGGCCGCGGCTCAATAGTTGAGGGTAATCTGTTCGTTGCCGGCCTTCGTCACCAGGGCCACGACGATCAAAGCGTCGGTCGTTTCCGCAATGAAATGCACGCTGCCGTCACAGAACACGGTATTGATGCCGCCCGAGTGAAACGACCAGAGCTCGTGACTGTTCGTGACGTTCATCACGATCGTGCCGCCGTTCATGCCGTCGGCGGTAAAGCCGTCGACGGGGCAGCGCGACTTCGGATCGGCCCACGCCGAGTTGGGCACCACCCCGGCAGTGACGGCTTGGTTGGTGGATTGGCTCGGCGTGTCGTCGCCGGCTTGCAGGCCGGCCTTCGTCCACCACTGCGGCATGCCGGCATCCTCGCCCAGCAAAATGGTGTGCGACAAGCCGTCAGTGATCTTCGACAGGGGCGTAAAGAGTTGGGGGTCCATCGCGCCGGAATGGCTGGCGGGCGGATTGTTACCGGAAAGCGTATACCACCAGGTATTCACGCCGGTTGTGTCGCCGTAGTCCGTGGGAGCGGCGTTTGTCGTTCCTCCGTCCGACTGGGATTGGAAACGATTTGCCGCCGGCGGCGCCGAAGGACAAATAAAGACCGGCAGAATGGTCTGGACGACGGGAAGGTTTCGCGGATCGCTCCAATCCACCAGGAAGTTATATTGCTTGCTCAGGGCCGAATACTCGATCTCGGCCAAGATGTACGCGCTCCACGACGTCGACGGTGAAGTTGAAGCGCCGTCGGGCGGCAACACGTCGTTTCGCGAATTGGCGTAGGTCAAGAGGCCCAAGCCGAGCTGCTTCATGTTGTTCTGGCAACTGGATCTCCGTCCCGATTCACGCGCCGCGTTGATCGCCGGCAGAAGCAAGGCGATAAGGATGCCGATGATGGCGATCACCACCAGAAGCTCTACGAGGGTAAAAGCGCGTCTAACCATCGTTCTTACCTTTTTTATAGGCGAGGCGGCGCCGGCGGCCAAGCTCCTGCCGCCGACGATCGCCCCACTGATGCGTATTCATCACGCTCCCTCGTGATGCCCGCGCTTACGACGAAGCGTGAGAAGTGCATTACGCCTCTTTCGCCGATAAAGCAGCAGGCCGCCGATCGCGGCGGCAGCCTGCGCGAACGTGCCGGGCTCCGGGACCGTCGCCACCGCCTGGCCGGCTGCGGCCTCCGCCGGAACCGCCGTGCCGAACGCCAACAGGTCAGTGCCGACGAAGAGATTGCTGCCGTCCTCTACCGAATACTTGTTAGTCAAAATCAATTCGCCGCCGGCGACTGTCGTACCACCCGTATAGGTATTGGTGCCGCTCAGGGTCAGCGATCCCGTGCCGATCTTGGCCAACGATCCTATTCCGCTGAGGCGGCCGCTGAACGTTGTCGAGCTGTTGTTGTTGCCGATGCTCAGGGCAATGGGGACGGTGGTGGTAGAGTCGCTGAGGGCAATCGCGCCGGTGCCGCTCAGCCCGCCGAAGACGAAGGACTGCGTGCCGGCGCCGTCGGGATCGAAGAGGATGCCGCCGGTGGTCAGCGTGCTGTTTTGCAGCGCGGCGCTGTTGGAAAGCTGCAGGTGGCCTAAGCCGTTCTGCTGCAGGACAACCTCTGTTGTGCCGCTGTAGGTGTTGGCCCCGGCAAAGATGACCAGCGGGGTCGGAATCAGTATGTTTTGTATATCGATTCCAATGAATAGTCCGTGGTTGCCTGAGATAACTCCGCTCACGGTGATCGCCGGGTCGTCTTGAAAATCGCCGGCGGCCTCCAATCGGGAGTCGGCGGTTAACGTGAGGTGGCCGGTGAAATCGGCTTGTATCATATTCGAAGTGATGCCGCCGGAGGAGGATATGGTGAAGTTCTGCGGAAGAGTCGCCGGGTTGTTTGTGCCGTCGTCGAAACTCAAAGCGGTGCCATTGTTGAGGATTACAGTGGCCGCCTGGCCGAGTCCGGTGGGACCGGAACCGAAGGATCCATTGCTGTCCAATTGCAAGGTGCCGGTGAAGCCAGGCGGCAGGGTCATCTCGCTGTAACCAAAGTACCCCGCCGACGTCGGCACCGCGTTGCCCAGCTCGAGCGTCCCGCCGCCGCTGACGCCGCTCCAGGGAATGTTGGGGTTGGGGCTGGCGCCTTGGTTGAAATAGAGTCGCGCACCCGGCGCGATGTTATACTGTGTCGCGGAGCCGGCCGAGCCGTTGAGGACGCCGTTGCCGATTTGGTACGTGCCCTGGTTGATCACAGTGTTAGCGACAACGTTCGTGCCGGTAAGCACGAAGGTTCCCGTGCCGTTCTTCGTCAGGCTCGTGTTATAACCGCCAGTGAGCAGGCCGGAGAACGTACTTGAAGTATTGTTGCCGAACGTTAGCGATCCCGCGCCGCCCGAGTCGCCCACCGTTCCGCTGCCGCTGAGCGAGCTGACCACGGCGTGATAGCCCGCGAGATCCAACAGTCCGTTGGCCACCAGATTACCGGCGTTGGCTCCCCCGCCCAAGGCCGAGTTGCCGCCAAGCTGCAATGTGCCGGCGGTGGCGATTGTCGTTGGGCCGGTGTAGGTGTTGCTGCCGCTGAGGTTCAGCAGGCCGGCGCCGACGGTCAGGGCCGTCCGCCCTCCGGCGCCATTGAAACCGTCCTGGATCGAGCCACCGTACGTTGATGAACCGTAAATCGTCATTCCACCGTTCGTAGAAGAACTACTGATGGTCAATGTCGCGGTGGTGGCGGCGGCGCTGTTGCCGATCGTCTGGTTCGCGGTCGTCGCGGAAGGGTCCGTGCCTAGCGAGGCGAGCGTCTGGCTGAAACCGGCCAAATCGAATGTGCCGTCCGCGGCGGCGCTGCCGAGCACCAGCGAAGTGGACGCCGGCAGGGCGTTGTTTGCGCCCAGCGCCAGCGTGCCCCCTTGGATCAGCGTGGGACCGCCGTAGTAATTGCCGGTGTTGGAAATCGTCAGCGAGCCGGGACCGATGACGGTCAGACCGGTCAAGCCGCCAATTGCGCCGCCCCCGGAAAACGTGAAGTTGTTGGTGCCCGTCACCGTAAGTGAAGCGGGAAGGAGCGTGCCGGAAAGCGATACGCTCGTCGCCAGTGCGTTGTTGTCAAACGTGACGTAGTCGTTCGTGGTGAAGAAATCGCCGGCGGGGCTGGTGGGGCTGGTCCAGGGCTTGATGCTCGCATTATTGACCCACGTCGTGGAACTAGTGCCGATCCAGGTCAAGTTGGCGTTGTAGCCGGAAAGCGTCATCGTCACGGCGCTGTTGCTTCCCGTGCCATAGTTGAAGGCGGCGGTTTCGCGCCCTCCGATGGACCCCGGCGCCAAAGAGATTGTTCCACTATGGCTCAGGTTGCCGCCGTAGGTGAAAAGCGTGTAGGGGGTGCCCGTGGCAAGGCTGCCGGCGGTCGGATAAATCGCCAGCGTGGTGGTGCCGCCCAGCGAGAGGTTGCCGGCAACCTGGAGCAAGTCGTTGACGCCGCCTCCTACAGTCCCGCTGTTGGACAGGTCGAAGCCGAGCATGCCGCCGCCGCTGCTCAAGAAGCTCGGCAGCGCCAGCGTGCCGACGTTGCCGGCGGCCGGCGTGGCGCCGGGAGCTATTACTGCGCCGCTGCCCAGCGTCACAGTCCCGCCGGAAATCGCGCCGAGACCAGTCAAGGTGCCGCCGCCGGCGACGAGCATATTGCCCGCGACGTTAAGCGAGCCGCTGCCAGCGACGGTGAGGAGTCCGCCGCTGTTGACGAGCATGTTGCCGGCGGCATTCAACGAGCCGCCGCTGGCGACGGCAAAAACGTTGCTGCTGGAGGTGACCAACCCGCTGACAGTTCCAAAGCCGGTCCAGTTGCCGCCCGTCACATTCAACGGGCCGCCGATCGTGCCGCCGGAGAGGTTAATCGCGGCGTTGCCGGTGAGCGTCGTGGGCGTCGTGGTTCCGCCGATCAATCCCGATCCGGCGAGAGTCCCCGTTGTGCCCACGGAAATCGTGCTGGTTTGCGTCAGCGCGCCGTTGACGGCCAGCGTGCCGGCGGTGACGGTCGTGGGACCGTTGTAGGTGTTCGTGGCGGTGAGGGTCAATAGGCCTCCCGTGCCGACCATGGATAGGCCTCCCGCGCCGGTGATGCTGCTGGAACTAAAATTGGTTCCTTGCGTGGGCGTGTCGCTGCCACTGAATGCGAGCGTTGCGTTGGAATTAACGGTAATCAGGCCGGCGGTGTTCAACTGGCCGCCGGTGCCGATCTGCAGCGTGCCCGCGCTGATGGTCGTGGCGCCCACATAGGTGTTGCTGCCCGTGAGCGTCAATATGCCGGGCCCGTACTTGGTAAGTCCGCCGTCGTTGACGGCGCCGCTTTGCAGCCCTTGGTTGAAGGTAACGCTATTGCTTTGCGTATCGATCAACGCGCCGGCCGGGCCGACAAATGCTGCGACGCTGCCGAATGAGCTGAACGTGAAGAGGCTGCTGTTGTCGCTAGTTGCCTGTAGTGTGCCGCCGTTGAGGTTCAGCGAGCCGGATGCGAAGGCGACGCCAAGTGCGATCGGGGCGGCGCCCAATTTGAGCAGCCCGCCGCTGAGAAGATTGATCGTGCCCGACGATGCCGACGTGTTGCCCAAATCAATCGCCGAAGCCTGGGACAAGTCGGCGACGCCGCTGCCGGAGACCGTGAAGATGTTTTGTCCGGCGGTTCCCGCGGCGCCGCCGATATAGACCGTAACACCGAAATATGGTGCGCCCAGCACGAAAGTGCCGCCGGAGACGGTCATTGCGGAGTTCCCCGAGCTCACCCGGAAGTACTCGCCCGGGGTAGGACTCATCGTTAGGCTCCCTCCTGTGACGTTCAAAGTGCCCCCGTTGACACCGTCGAGGTCTGAACTGTTGTCCCAGTTGCTCGTACCTCCCTGATAGACCACCGTGCCGCCCTGAACGACACACCTGTAGCCTACGTTGACATTGCCGTTGATGTACATCGTGCCGCCCGGAATGTTTATCAGCAACCCTTGGGTAAATACGCCGCTAATCGACGAATTGCCGTACAAATACGTGGTGCCCGCTCCGGTGAACTTCACACCGCCTTCATCGTTGATTCCGTTCCAGATCGTCGTCACGGTTCCGTTGTTGGCAAAAGTCTGCTTAGCCGAGTCGAACTCTAGCGTCAGCGGATTGGCTCCGCTGCTGTCGCCGATGCTCACTGCGCCGCGCCGGGGTTGACCGTGATTTGGTTAGAGTTTGCCTCGACGTACAGGGTCTGCGAGCCGCCGCTGCTGGCCAGCGAAGTCGTGCCGGTGTTGCTGAAAGTAATCGCCCCGACCGTCCCGCCGCCGCTTAGCAGGGCGGTTACATTGCCGTTGACGGCGCCAGCGTTGAACACGGCCGTATCGGCGCTGCCCGGCGGGCCGCCGTTGGTGGAACCGCCCGATGTCGTCCACCAGTTGGCTGCGCTGCTCCACGAATTCGTGCCGGAGCTGGCGTTCCAGTAATACGAGTTCTGCGCTGCGACGGGCGAAACCGCCAACGCGAGCACAACCCCAAAAGCCGCCAGCGCACTGCGCGCGCGGATACCATGCGATGCATATTCATCCCCTTTTAATAAAAGCGTTCACAGGCCTGTCCGCCACCCGCGCGTGTCTTTGGGCAGGCGGGTGGAGGCAGCAGCAAAAAACAAATTACCCCAATCCTCATGGTCCCGTTTTCGGTTCGTCCGGTTCCGCGACCGTCTGCTCGCAGAGACGCTTGATTTCTTCCGCCGGCAGGGCCCGCGAGAAAAAGCAAAGTTCGCCGATCATCGCCCGAAGGTTTCTCGCCGGAAACCGACAATTGGCGATCTGACTTGGGCCGAATACAAGGGGAGTCCCGCTCCCAATCCTCACGCTCCCGCTTTCCCGGCCATTCTTGTAATGGACCACGGTGCCGGAGCGCAGGTCATAAACCGCGGTCAAATGACACCATGTGCCCATATCGTCGTGCCCGATTACGACGTCGCTGGTCCCCGGCTTGTAGCCCGGCGGGAAACGGCCCGACTGCGTCTCCCAACAGGGACCAAACGTCGCGCTGCCGTTGGGCCAGAGCTGCCAGTTGCCCTGAAGGAAGCCATCGCGGACGCCGTCCGACATGGCGATCGCGTTCAGGTTTCGCTTCAGGTCGGTAACGTTGATCCAGGCGGCCATCGTACACCCCTCGAAACTGCCCGGTATGTCCACTCGCACGCGATCGCCGCCGTCGTAGAACGCCAAGGCGTGTTTGCCACGGAAGGGGCCTTCGGCCCACTTCGCTCCCTCGATGCGGCCATCGAGTTTGCTGCCCGAAGCGGCGCGGTTGCGAAGAACGGCGGGGTCGCTCTCGTCGGCCTGGAAGTCGTAGTAGGCCACGAGGTCGGCGCGCTTGCAGAGGTTGCCGCTGAACTTCTTCCAGCGGCGGAATTCGGGCGATTGCGCGGCAATCTCCGCAATTTGTTCGGTGAGGACGAACAGCTTTTCGTCAGCCGCGATCCGCTCTGTCGGCCGCGCAGGTTCGCCCGCGGCGTTTGGCGCCGCGACGCGAAGTCCTTCAAGGGCCGCGAGGACCATCGGCCTGCTGCGCGGCGTAGGGAGCGGGGTACCGGAACTGCGCTCACCCGCTGCCCCTTTCGCAGACGGCGAGGGCCGACTTTCGGGTTGCGGCTCTTTGCTCTCGGCCCCTTGCTCGGCCCGTACGCGGCCGCGGAAAACGTGAACTTCTTGTTGACCGGTCGCCGAGACCAAGAGGCCGAATTCGGTGCCCAGGTCAGAATACTTCATGCCAGGCGCGCCGACCTCAAAACCGCGGGCTGAGGGCGTTTCCGCCGTCACCGAGAATTTGCCCCGATGCAATACGGCGGATGAGCTTGACTGGAGTTCGAGCGCGGCCGGACCTTCCAGGATCGTGTCAGCGCCGTTGGCAAAGACAATTTCCGCCAGCCCCGATTTCAATACGAGTTTCCGGCCGGCAAAAAGGTCTTGGCCAGGATGCGGCGCGCCGAGTTTGTCGGACCACACGCAATCTACGCAGCGGGCAAGTCGCGCGATAGGTGCGGCAACCGGTGCCGCAGACGGGGACGATGACGGCGCTGGGGACCGTATAGCGGACGGGGCAGCGAGAGCGGGCTCGGGCACGTGTGCCGCTTCGAACTGCTCTGCCGCCGACCGTGGCCGCATGAAGACAGCCGAAAGGATCGCGCCGGTGCCCGCCACAGCGCCGGCTAAGAGCAAACTGCCGGCAAGTGCCAGCGCCATCTTGACGCGCAAATCGCGGGAGCGGCGCTTTATGCGACGAGCTGCATGGCTTAAAAAGGCGATCGCCGCGAACTTGCCGAACGAGTTCAGGAAGCTGAGCATGGCCGACCGCGAGCGCGGCGACGGCATGGACTCCAGCTCCTCGCAGAATTGCGGCCCGATTTCGGCGATCTTCGCCCGGCCGGCGACATCCCATTGCAACGCGGCATGAAGGTCCATGTATTCCAGATAGTCGCGCCGCGCGTGCGGGCTTTCGCGGAGGATGGTCGCCAGATTCTGCGACTGTTCCGCGCTCAACGTGCCGTGGCAGAACGCATCCAGGAGCCCGAACAATTGCTCTCGTTCATAGTTGTGTTTCATGGATGGCCCTCCTGGCGCTTAAGATTCCGCTGGATGCAGTCCGTCAATGTCCGCCGAATGCGGCCCAACGACTGGTAGACGGCGCCCACGGGCCGTCCCAACCGCTCGGCCACGGTGCGGATAGTGTCGTCGCCGGCATAGCAGCTCACGACAAGCTGGCGGTCGGCCGTGCGGAGCTTCTTAAGACAATCCGATAGCGCTGTTCGCCGGTCTTCCAGCGTATCGGAAAAGCTCTGCCGTTCTTTGATGAGCAGGGCCATCAAATCGTCGTCCAAGGGAAGGACTAGGTCTCGCCGCCTGCGCCGGTAACTCCGTACTACGTTGAAAGCGACGCCGCACGCCCATTTCAAAAAGCTCCGCTGCGGATCGAACTTAGAGAAATCTCGCCACAGCAGCAACGTCGTTTCGTGGAGCACGTCCTGCACGTCGGACGGATTGGGAATCAGCGAGGCAATCAGCGCGTGGATTTGGCGCTGATACTGCGAATAATACCCCAAGAATTCTTCGTGGGGATCCGTCATCGACCTGCCACCGTCGTGTTGCATTAGTCAAACACCCCCTCAAGACGAAAAGCTGGCTGCATTTCGCCCCCAGTATTAGTATTGCGCGACGGTAAGAATAGTTGAGCCGAGAAATGGGAAGATTTCTCTTGTCCCCTCGTGACGACGCTCCTCGATGTCACGAATCCGAGCGTTTGCCGCGTGAAAAACCGAGCCGGATGTCAACGCTCGATCACAAGTCAGGCAACCCTGCGTGTGGGCTCGGCGGCGGGCAGGACAATTCTGTAATCGCGATCAAGCGTGTGCGATTTCGCCTCGCCGTCCTGCTATCGAACCGCCGCCTCCGTGGTCAAACCAGTGTAATGCAGCGGCACGGTGAGCGTCTTCCGCACCTCGCAGTCCGAGGCGTTGGTCTTTTCGGGGCCATACGTCCGGACGCCGATGAAAAGCGCGATCCGATTGCAATAGCCCGGTTCGTCTCTTAAAGTAGGCGCACCGTCCTAGGCGTTCCCAGCCGCTCGACTAGCAGCCGTTCAGCCGATAGGACGGAGCAGAAGATCGCCGACGTACCATGTGCAACTCCACTAGCCCGGAAAAGTGGTAGCGTTACCACTTTTCAACGGGTTTGCGAGCCGCACTGCCGACCGCCGGCAGATATCCTAAGTCAAGGACTCGGCAAAACTTAGAGCAAATACTCCCGACAAGACTTGAACTTGTAACCTTCGGTTCCGTAGACCGACGCTCTATCCAATTGAGCTACGGGAGCCTGGGCCGGTGGGCTGCTTGGCGCATTTGCCCGCAGCACCCAAAGTCCTCTACAGTTTATCACATTGCCGAATGGTGACAAGCCCTGTCAAAATGGGCAAGAGCGGGGGTGCGGAGCCGGGAAGCGCTTGCTGCTGCTCGTTCTTTGCCCACGTCAGGGACTGCGGCCGAGATCGGAGCGTTCTTCGCGCGAGCCGAAAAAATCGTCGGCAAGCTCCGATAACACGATCACCTCGACGCATGAATTCTGCGTCTGCCGCCCGGCGCCTTGCGAGATCGTTTGCGGCTCGTTTGGCCCGGCCTGGCTGAGGCGGAAGCGGTCTGCTTCGATGCCGGCCTGCACGAGATACTTCATCGTTGCCATGCAGCGCTGGTAGGAGAGGTTCCACGCCGCGACATCCCCGTCGGCGGAAGAAAGTTGCCGTGCGTGCCCGCGGAGTTCGATCTTCTGCCGCTTGCCTTGTACGAGCGGGACCAGCCGTCTGAGCTGGTCCTGGGCCTTTTCGTCCAAATCGGCGGACTGCCCGGCGAACAGCAGTGCAATGCCGGTGGCCGGATCCCTGCCGTTGTTGATGACCAGGAGCGTCGGCTTGCCCACGCCGGCCGATTTGTTTCCCTCGCCGGCCCATTTCTTCGTGCCTTGTTCATCGATCTTGCGGCCGATCCGCGGCGGCGCGTCCTTGGGACGCTTGATGCCAGGCGGGTCGCCTGGCTTTACCGACGGCATGATCTGCTTCGAGCCGGGCGCCAACGGGCCGGTCGTCGTCGAACCGGCCGCCTCCGGACCCTTGGTCTTGGAAAGCGAGTTGAAAGGGTCGTTGAAGTAGTGGGCAACGGCCTGCTTCATTTGCTTGCTCTGCCCGGTGATCCACATCACCATGAAAAAGGCCATCATCGCGGTAACAAAATCCGCGTAGGCAACTTTCCAAGCTCCACCGCCGCCAGCCGCCATGATCGTTACGACGCCTCCACTTCCGCAAACAGCTTGTCCATCTCCTCGCGATGCATGCGAAACTCCGTGGCCACGCCGCGGCGCGCGTGGTCCAGGGCCACTTTCGGCGGCAGGTCGTTGACGAAGCCCTGCATGACCGTGCTGATCGTGCGGAAAAAGTTCATCTCGGCGTGGCCCAGCGATTCCATCCTCCCGGCCAGCGGGTTCATGAAACCGTAGGAGAGCAAGATTCCCAAGAACGTCCCCACCAACGCCGCCCCCACCTTTTCGCCGATTTCTTCCACCGGCCCGGCGATCGAGCCCATCGTAATCACGATTCCCAGCACAGCCGCGACGATGCCGAAGCCGGGCAGCGCGTCGGCCGACTTCGTCAGCGCGACGACACTGGCATGATGTTCCTCTTCGATGACCTTCAGTTCCGTGTTCAGCAGCAGCGGCAGTTGTTCGGGCTTGACGGTGCCTTCAATGATCGGCGAAAGGGCGCCGCAAATGAAGTCCACTACGTGATGGTTGCCGCCGACGCGGGGATACTTCTTGAAAATGTCGCTCTCCTTGCTGTTGGAAACGTGCTGCTCCAGGGCGATCAGACCCTCGCGCCGGGCGAGTCGGAAGAGGTCGTATAGCAGCTTGAACAGCTCGTCGTAAGCGCCGCGGTTGTACGGAGTGCCCTTAAAGCACTGCATCACGCCCTTGAGCAGGTCGATGAGCACCTTCTTGGGCGACATGACCATCAGCGCCCCCAGGGCTGCGCCGCCGATGACCAGGATTTCGGCAGGGTGGATAAGGGCCCCGATCGACCCGCCGGACATGACAAATCCAGCGAGCACGGATCCGACGACGACGATTAGGCCGACAATGACCAGCATGTTGGTTCTTCAGGTTCTAATGATTATGGCATCCGGCCAAGTGGCGTGGACATGCTTGGAAAGCCCCCTAAGCCGGCAAAACTGGGCCGGGCGAGGGCTTCTTTGCTATAAGTGGTTGCGCCGCAAGATTATCTAGCTTACAAACCGCCGCACTGCCCGATGTTCCGCGGCAAGCCGCCCGAATTCTCCTCGCCTGCATCCTGCCACGTGGGGGCAGGGTGTTCAATCAGCAAAAAGCGGACGGGCGCGCCTGTCGTATAGGGTGGGCCAAGCCATTCGGCTCAACCTCCTCTTTCATAAACTCACCCGACGCATCAGAAATCCGCGTCCAAAACGATGCGGTAATTGGCCTTGCCCGACTCCAGCCGCGCAAAGGCCTCGTTGATCTTGCTCATGGGAAAGTGCTCAGTCTGCGGCGCGATGTTGTGCCGCGCGGCGAAATCGAGCATCGCGTTGATCGTCACCGGCGAACCGCTCGGAGAGCCCGATACGCTGCGCTGCCCAATGATGAGCGAGAACGCGGCTACGGGAATCGGCTCCAGCACCGCGCCGACGACGTGCAGCCGGCCATTCGGCGCCAACGTGTTGATGAGCGCGTCCCAATCGAGCTTCACGTTGACCGTGCTGATCAACAGATCGAAGCTGCCGGCGAGCGTATGGATGCCCGCCGAATCTCCGCTCGTGAGGACGTGGTGCGCACCAAACTTCCTAGCCTCGTCGAACTTGCGCTCGCTGGACGTAAAGGCGGTCACGTGGCAGCCGTAGGCGGCGGCGAACTTGACCGCCATGTGCCCTAGCCCGCCGATGCCGATGATGCCTACCCGGTCCGTCGGCTGGGCGTACATGGCCAACGGCGAAAAGACGGTCGTGCCCCCGCAAAGCAGCGGCCCGGCTTCGGGGAAATTGATTTTCTCCGGCAAGGGGATGACCCACGCCCAGTGGGCGCGGATGCGGCTGGCGAAGCCGCCGCGATGGCCGATGATGGTAATTCCGGCCTGTGGACAAAGGTGGTGGCTGCCTGACATGCACTGGCGGCAGTGCATGCAACTGGACGAGAACCAGCCGACGCCGACGCGCTGTCCCGCCTGGAGTCCCTTGGCGTTGGGACCGACGGCCGTGATCCGGCCGACGACCTCGTGGCCGAGAATCGCGGGGAATTGCGAAATGCCCCAGTCGTTGTTGTAGACCGATATATCCGAGTGGCACAAGCCGCAGTAATCCACCGCGACTTCCACGTCCTCGCCGCCCAGCGGCCCCAGATCAACGGTTTCCAGAGACATCGGCTGTTTCGCCGCCTTCGCTACCCATGCCTTGCAACTCATCGCTACTTGCACTCCATTTCGATCTTGAACTTGGTTTGAATACTCGCCCGTAATTATTCACATCAGGCCACGTGCCGGCCATCCGCGGTCCATACCAGAACAAGAACGCGGTCTGGTTCCCAGTGAGCACCGGCCACCCGGTCGGAGGCTGTTCCTGGTGCTGTCTACCGTGTACAATTTGCGCTGAGATTGAACCATGAGCGACCCTGCGTTTTGGCATAGGCTGCAGTTCGCCTTCACGCTGACTTTTCACTACCTGTTTCCGCAGCTCACCATGGGGCTGGCGTGGTTCATCGTCTATTGGAAGTGGCGGGCGCTGCGGACGGGCGATGAGAAGTACAGCGCCGCCGCACGGTTCTGGGCGAAGATCTTCGGCCTCAATTTCGGCGTGGGAGTCGTCACGGGGATCCCTATGGAATTCCAGTTCGGCACGAACTGGGCCAGTTTTTCCAGGTATGCGGGCGGCGTTATCGGCCAGACGCTCGCTATGGAGGGAATGTTTGCCTTTTTCCTGGAAAGCGCGTTCGTCGGCGCGTTGATTTGGGGCGAAAAGCGGCTCGGGCCCAAGTATCACTTCCTGGCCGCAGTCGCGGTCGCCTTGGGAAGCTGGATTTCAGGCTTCTTCATCCTCGTGACGAACGCCTTCATGCAACTTCCGATCGGCTACACGACCGGGCCGGACGGCTCGCTGGGCGTCGCCAATTTCACCCACTTTTTGCTCAATCCTTGGGCCATCGTCCAGTTCTGCCATAACCAACTCGCGGCGGTCGTCACCGGGTCGTTCGTGATTGCGGCCGTAGGCGCTTTTTACGCTCTGCGCGGCATCCACGCCGCCCAAGCGCGGCTTTGGCTCAAGTCCGGGACGCTCGCCGGTTTGGTCTCGTCGGTGCTTGTGGCTTTTCCCACGGGCGACCAGCAGGCCAAAATGGTCGGCAGGCATCAGCCCGTCACGCTCGCGGCAATGGAAGGGAAATTCATCGGCGGGAAACTTGCCGGAGTCGCCGTGATCGGCCAGCCGAACGTCAAGTTGCGGCGGCTGGACAATCCGATCGAGATCCCCGGGCGCTGAGCTTCCTCGCCTACGGGACGTTGGCGAGCTACGTCCGCGGCCTGGATGAGTTCCCCCAGTCCGACTGGCCCGACAACATCGAGCTGCTCTACTACGCCTTTCATCTCATGATCACGCTGGGCACGATCTTCATCGTGCTCATGGCCTACGCGAATTTCCAGCGGTTACGCGGCAGGCTTGAGACTAGCCGCTGGCTCTTGTGGGTGCTGATGCTGGCCTTTCCTTTCCCATACATCGCCAACACGCTGGGCTGGATGACCGCCGAATTGGGACGCCAGCCGTGGCTCGTGTACGGCCTCTTTCGCACCAAAGACGGCTACAGCAAGCTGGTGAGCAACGGCGACGCCATCTTCACGCTGATTGGCTTTACGGGGCTTTACTTCGTGCTGGGACTGCTCTTTCTCTGCCTCGTCGGCCGCGAGATCGTCCGCGGACCCGATGGCGGGACTTCGCACGGGCTGGGGGAGGAACCGGCCGTATGATCGAGACATTTTACGTTGTCCTGAGCTTCATGCTTATCGTCTACGTAGTGCTGGACGGCCGGAACTTCGGCGCCGGGATGCTGCATGGTTTCGTCGCCAAAACGCCGGCGGAGCGCCGGCAAGTCATCGCTGCGATGGGGCCGCTCTGGTCCTGGCACGAGGTCTGGCTCGTCGCCTTTGGGGGCGTCATGTTCGCCGTCTTTCCACGTCTGCTGGCCGCGTCGTTTTCGGGCTACTACCTGGCGCTGTTCTTGATTCTCTGGTGCTTTATCCTGCGCGGAACGTCGATCGAGTTCGGCGGCCATATCAACGACCGCCTTTGGCAGGGCTTTTGGGATTTTGTTTTCGTCGTTTCGAGTTTTCTCCTGGCCGTCGTATTCGGCGCGGCTGGCGGCAATATCGTCCGCGGCGTTCCGCTGAACGACCGGGGCGAATTCAGCATGGCCTTCTTCACGCATTTCGGCGTCCGGGGGGACGTGGGACTATTGGACTGGTACACGCTTTCGGTCGCGCTCGTCGCCGTGGTCATGCTGGCGGCCCACGGGGCAACCTACTTGACGCTTAAGACGGAAGGGCCCGTCCACGACCGCAGCGCGCGGTTCGCAATATTGCTCTGGCTGGCGGTCTGCCCGTTGGGTGCGATCGTTTCGCTGGAAACCTGGTACGTCCGGCCCGATATCCTTGGCCGCGCGGCAAGTTCGCCTTTCGCTTGGGCCGGTTTGGCGGTTGTCGTCGTCTCCGCCGTTGCGCTGACGGGCGGACTGAGAAACCGCCGCGAGCTTCGGGCGTTTCTCGGATCGACCTTCTTGATTGCCGGCCTGCTGGGCGCCTGGGCCGCCGCCATTTTCCCTGTGATGCTCCATTCGACCCTGAACCAGGACGATTCCATTACGGCGTACACGGCGGCGGCGAGTCGCCAGTTCTCTGCGGGCAGTGCTCGTATGGTGGCCGATCGGCTTTGTCCTTGCCGCGATCTGCTTTGTCTTCATCTCTCGCCGCTACGCGGGAAAAGTAAGCGTGGTCCGCGACAATCAGGGGTATTATTGAGAAAACCTCTCAATCGTGATCGACCACCCGATTGGAGGCTATTCCTTATGTCGCCTGCCGCATAGAATCTCCGGCCCAGCAGGAACGAAACCTCGGCTAAGGGGAATATCAAGGAGCACGTCATGTCCCAACAAGAAAGAACTCAGTATGTGCCGGGCGACGTCGGTCATTCGCGCGGACGACTCATCATTCGAACGGCTGTCCCGTTGATTGCAATCGCGGCGGCGGTCGCCGCAGTCTATTACGTGGCCCCTGCATCTGGAGAGGCCGGTGGCGAGGCCGATGCGGTCTTCGTTGACACAACCCCCGCCGGGTACCGCGACTGGAAGTTGATTTCCGTCGCCCATGAAGAAGGCTCCTTGAAGAGCTTGGGCGCAATCCTGGGTAACGACGTCGCCATCAAGGCCTTCCGTGAAAAGAAACTCCCGTACCCGGACGGCACCATCATCGCCGCCTTGCACTGGCGCCACACCCCTTCGGAGGAAAACAACAAGATTTTTGGCCGTTCTCAGTCCTTCGTAGCAGGCAGTGCTACGAACGTTCAGTTCATGGTCAAGGACTCAAAGAAATACGCGGCTACCGGCGGCTGGGGGTTCGGCCATTTCAATGGGCGCGACGACAAGCCCGCGGCAGCGGCCCTTATGCAATCATGCTATCCGTGCCATCAGAAGGCCAAAGATAGCGACCTTGTCTTCACCGGCTACGCGCCTTAAACCTCACGATTCGGGGCGCGTTGCCCTGAACCGGCACTTTCTCACAAGGAGCACAATCATGACCACTACCACGACCACGATAGAAAAGCTGAAGTACACGGCAAAGGTCCATACGACCGGAGGCCGCGACGGAGCAGCCCGCAGTTCCGACGGCAATCTCGACGTCAAGCTTGCGACGCCGGGCACCGGCCGGCCTGGCACGAACCCGGAGCAACTTTTCGCCGCCGGCTGGTCGGCCTGCTTCATGAGCGCCATTGCGCACGTGGCCGCACAGCGGAAACTCGCCCTCCCGGCCGACCGCTACGTCGACGCCGAGGTGGACCTGGGCACGAACGAGGACGGCTACCTCATCGGCGCCCGGCTCAACGTCCACCTGCCGGGCGTGCCGCGCGACGTTGCCCAATCGCTAGTAGACGCGGCGCACCAAGACACCTGCCCGTACTCCAAGGCCACTGCGCGGCAACATCGACGTCGCGATCAACTTGATCTAGGCCGAGCCGAAACGTCGGAAATCGGCCGGAAGAAACGTCGCCTGGAGTAAAGCTCCTCGCCGCCGGGCGAAGAGTGCGGCGTTGGCAACCGCCGCCGTCAATCCAGCGATCGCTCCAGCTCCGGTTCGAGCGCCGGCAGCTCGACGACGATTGTCGTACCCTTGCCGTGTACGCTCTTGATCCGGCATTCGCCGCCCAGCAAGCAGGCCCGCGCGCGGATGCCCTCGATGCCAAAGCGGTGTTCTGCAACGGCCTTGGGGTTGAAGCCGACGCCCCAATCGCGGATCGCGATCCGCAGGCGGTCGCGGCGCTGCGTGAGGCTGATGCGAATTCGCTCGCTTCGGCTGTGGTTGCGGGCGTTGGCAAGGCCTTCCTGAACGATGCGGTAGATGACGTTTTCCAGGATGGGAGCAAGCCGCTTGAAGTTGACCCGGTTTCGCAATTCAATCTTCGGGCCGTCGCTGGCCGCCGTGTCGTAGGCCAAGTGGGCGATCGCCGACAAGACGCCCGATTCGTCCAGGATCGGCGGCCGGACACCGCTGATAAGCCGCCGCGCCTCGAATTGGCTGCCTTGGAGCATCGACAATGCCAGGTCGAACGATTGGGCTGCAAAGTCTGGCCTGGCTTCGCGGGCGTGAGCGTAGACTTGGAAATGCATGATCGCGCCGGTCAATTCCTGGGCCAGGCCGTCGTGGATGTCGTAGGCGATCAGCCGGCGTTCGTGGTCGCTGGCCTGGAGCATGCGCTTTCAGCGTGCGGCGCTCGCTCTCCAGCGCCGCCTGTGCCTCCTTCTCGCGGCGACGTCCTCGATCAAGGTGATGATGTGGTCGACCGTCCCATCGGGCTTGCGAAACGCGCGGGTGTGGATGGTTGTATGGACGATTCTCCCGTCCTTTTTGATGTAGTGCTTGTCGAAGCTGAGACGGTCGACTTCGCCCGCCAGCAAGGACCGAAACATCGGAACGTTTCCTCCGAGGTCGTCGGGATGCGTGATTGCGGTCCAAGTCATCCGCAAGAGCTCCTCGCGGGAATAACCGAGCATCTCGCAGAGCCTGTCGTTGACCTCCAGCCAGCGCATATCCATGGAAATGACGGCCATTCCGATCAGTCCGTGCTCGAAATAATTGCGAAAGCGGAATTCGCTTTTTCGCAACGCCTCCTCGGCGCGGTTGCGCTCGGCAACTTCCAGCGAGAGCTGCCGATTGGCCGCCGTCAGCTCCGCCGTCCGCTCTTCAACCCGCCGCTCCAGTTCACCGTGGGCCTTCTGGAGTTCAGCTTCCATTCTTTTGCGAGAAGTAATGTCGTGGCTTACACCCATCACCGCGGTGATTTCCCCGAATTCGTTGCGGAGCGGAATGAGATGCACGCGAAGCCATGCCTCTTCGGGTCCGAAACGGAACGGCTCGTCCGCTTCCAGGGCCTCGCCAGTGGCGAAGACGTGCCCGATCCTGGCGACGTGTGTGCGCGCGGCGTCGGGAGGAAAAAGATCGCTCTGCCGCTTGCCGACAAGGTCGCTGCTGCTGATGCCGATGCGTTGCGACGCGGCGCGATTGGCATAGAGCAGCTTTCCTTCGCGGTCCAGGATGTAGATGAAGTCTTTGGTCGATTCCGCCAGCGCGGTAGCGTCGCTCGCTCTCTCGCAGGTCTTCTTCGGCCTTCGCCCGCTCGCGGTCGGCGGATTCCAGCGCCGCCACGCGCCGCCGCAACTCATCGTTCTCTGCAGCCAATTGCCCGTTGGTCTTCGGTTGATCTGGCATGTCACCGCCCCGAACTGAAAACCACGGCCGTATGGGCTCCATCCTTTCGGCGCCCCTTGCGACCCGCATCCGATTCATCACCCACGACGGGATGAATCGGTTCATGCTCCTGCGCATAATCGCCATGGCCGAAAACCTTCCGAGTTTTGTCTCTTCCTGAGCTTGCCGACCATCGCCGGTCCTGTGGCGCAACGGGTGCCGGATCGCAAAAAGGGGCCGTGCATTTCGATATTCTCGCGGTCAGGCATGGTACTGTCAATCCTGTCACAAGCGAAGGACCAGGGAACTCGGCAAAACCCGCCCTTCGCGTGAATCTCAACGGCAGTGGAACGGCGTGCTAGTTTCGCACTGACAGGCATGGCAAGGGCAATTCGCCGGCCGATGTTCCCGCGTCCGCTCCGGACCGGCGCTTGCGGCGAGCGAGCCCTCCCTACCGTCTCGCAGCGCGACAGGATATTGTAGTCCTATGTTGACATATGTAATCACACTGGTACATGCGTTGCTATATGGGTAATGTTCCGGAAGTGAACTTGGACTTGGCGCTCTGCGTCCTGCGGTCGTCGTTTGCCAGGTCCTCGCTCAGCAAAGATAAAGCCGTGAACATCATCGGGACGATGAGCGACGCTAGATCATCCATCGACCGGATTGATCGGAGTCTTCAAGATCAACTGGTACAAGTCTAGGTCTAGCCATCTGCCGAACTTGAAACCGACTTGGCGAATCGTCCCCACGTACTCGAATCCAATCGTCCGGTGCATGGCGATGCTTACCGTATTTTGGGAGTCAATGCATCCAATTAGCGCGTGGTAGCCCTCGGCTTTGGGTAAGCGTCCGGCGGAACACGTAGTATAGCCGTATAGCCGGACACGGCCGACGGGGCAGAAGGGCGGCGGCGGAGAGATCAGGCCGCACGCCAGCGGTGGGGCAGCAGGGCAAGAAGGTCCTCATCGTTGGCTGCGGGGAGCATGGCGGGCAGCCGGGTGAGGACGTCGCGGTAGTAGACCCACGGATCGTGGCCGTGACGTTTGCAGGAGGCCAAGAGACTGAAATGCACCGCCGCCGCGCGGCCGCCGCGGTCGCTGCCCAGGAAGAGCCAGTTCTTGCGGCCCAGACAGAGGCCGCGGATGGCGTTCTCGCCCTCGTTGTTGTCGATGTCCAGCCAGCCCTCGGCGGTGTAGACGCAGAGGGCCGCCCAATTGCCCAGCGTGTAGTCCATCGCGCCGTGGACCGGACTCTTGGGCAAGACCTTCGCCGCTTGGCCTTCCAGCCAGGCGTGGAAGTCGTTCAGCAGCGGCCGCGAGCGCTCTTGACGCTCGGCCGCGATCCGCGCGGCGCGCTCCGCCAGCGTCAGCGGCTGCCATTCTTCCCGGCCGCGCTCGCGGAGGTCCTTCTCCACCGCGTAGAGCTTGCCGATGAAGGCCAAGGCCGTCTCCATCCGCGCGGAGTCCAGCCGCCGGCACTCGTGGAACTTCCTCCGCGCATGCCCAGCAGGCGACCTCGACGATCCGGCCTTGAGATTCCAGGTAAATCCCGTCGTAACCGTTGAAGGCATCGGCTTGCAAGTATCCGCCATAGTTGGCAAGAAACTTGGCCGGCCCGTCGCGGCTGTGGTTCGTGGTGTAGTCGAACACCGTCAAGGCGTGCAGCGGGTTGCCCACGTAGGGCCAGAAGCGGCCCGTGTACTTCCGCTTCTGATGGGCGTCGCGGACCCGCACCGAGGTGTCGTCCGTGTGAATCACGCCCGAGGCCAGCACCACGCGGATGGCGAGGGCGTACAAGGGCTGGAGAAACTCCGCCGTTTGCAGCCACCAGCCGTCCATCGTCTGCCGGGAGATGCGCATGCCCTGCCGCTGGAAGATGCCTTCCAGGCGGTGCAGCGGCAGATGGTCGGCCCCCTTGCTGACGATCACCTGGGCCATCAGGCCCGCTCCGGCCAACGCGCCGGGACCGCTTCGGGCGGCTTGGCGGCCAGCACCACGTTCTGCTCCGCCGGCGTCAGGCCGCTTTCGGGCAGTTGTTCCTTGCGGGCGTATTTCTTGCGGACATGCACCGTGACGAACAAGGTCGAAGGCCGCCAGTCCAACTGCTCGCTGGTCTCCGGCGGCAGCTCGACCAGGTTCTCCACGCCGCCCAAGGCCGCCTTCTCGGCGTCGGCCAAGTCGTGAATCTCTTCCTGCCGCTCGATGGAGTCGGGAATCCGCCCGCGACCGTGCTGGTGGCGGTTCTTGCCGGCCGCCGATGCCGCGGGCGAAGCATCGGCCGCGGGCGGCGGCGTCTCCGCCGCAGTTGCCTCCGCACCCGCTTGCACCTCGAACAACGCGCCTTGCCGCGGATCGAGCTTCTCGCTCGTGCTGCCGTAGATGCGTTTCAGCAAGAGGTGCATGTGATGCTCTTGCCGGGCCAGACGCTCATCGCGGATGCGCAGTTCTGCCAACAACTGTACGACGAGCGCCTTCAGCACGGCAACCTCGTCGGGCAGCGAAGCGGGATCGGGAAGAGGCAAGGCGTCCATGCTCATGCCCAATGCTACGCGCCAGACGCGCGTTTGGTTCGCGCGATTGCGAAGAATTTTTCCGGCGGCTCACGCCGCGCGTTGATAACGCGGCTGCCGCTTCACGCTGGCCGGGTCGATGCCCCACAGCAACAGCGACAACTCCTGGGACGAGACCTCGATGCTCCGCGCTTGCGGATCGTCGGTCGCGGGGAAGCGGAAGGTCCCCTTCTCCAGCCGCCGGTAATAGAGCGTCAGCCCGTCGCGGTCCCACCACAACAGTTTGATCCGATCGCCGCGGCGGCTGCGGAACAAGAACAGATGGCCCGAAAGCGGATCGTATCCCAACCCTTCCCGCACCACCGCGGCCAAGGAATCGAAACTCTTCCGCATGTCCGTGGGCGTCAGGCAGACGTAGATCCGCACCAGTTCCGAGAGGTTCAGCATGGCCGGGCCTCCAGAACGGCCAGCACGTCGGCCAGCGTCTGCCGGTCGAATCCCGCGCGCACACGCACCGTGCGCTGTCGATCCAACACGATCTCCACGCCGCCGGCATCCGCGGCGGCGGGCAAGCGGTTCGCCGCCGCAACCACCCGCACGGGCAGGAACGAAACCGTCCCGCCGCCCGCCACCCGCAAGCCGGCGCCTGGCGATGATCGGCGGCGCTGTGTCAGTTCCCGTCGCCAGGCGTAGAACGAGGGCTCGCTGAGGGCGTTGGTACGACAGTAATCGCGGACGGACTGGCCGCTTCGCCGCCACTGGGCCACGGCGCGTCGCCAAAACCGCTGCTTTTCCGAACTCCGCCGCGGACCTTTGCGCTTCATGGTACTTCTCCTGGGGCCTTGAATCTCACACGCCCTCAGGATACCATCAGCGCCAACACGCATTCCGCCGGACGCTTACGGCTTTGGCGACTTCGATGATCCGTCGAAGAAGACGTTTGCCGATTCCCTTGCCTCGGTGCGGCGCCCCAATATAGACGGAATGCTCGACCGAATACTTGTAGGCCGGCCACGCTCGAAACACGCCATAGCTGGCGAAGCCCAACAGATCTCCATTCTCCGATACGGCCCCGATTACAGGATAGTTGCCCTTCCGCTTGGCTGCGAACCACTCCTGCATGAACTCCAATGGACGAGGCTCGTAGTCGTATAGTGCCGTAGAGTTCAAGATCGCGTCATTGAAAATCGCCAGAATCTGGCCAGAATAGGACTCGTCGCATCGGAGTATTTGCATTCGGTGCTCCTTGATCTACGAATTTAGTCGTCGGATGATAAATAGGCTGGTGAAACACACCCCAGGAAGAATACGGCAACTACACTCATCAACTCCTCTCCGCACTTCCTCTCCGCATTCAACGCTTCCGAGGTCAAGCAAACGCCATACCTCCCCTTTTACAATACCTCAGAGTGGCAAGTCAAAGGCTTGATCGCGGATGAAGCAAAAACTCGCGCGGATTTACCGCGAATCCGGGCCGAACACGGTCTTAAGGGTCGCCATCTGGCCAAGCGGACAAGTGATTGACGCCGAACACAACACCCGCGCCGGCTCTACTGGCGGGGGTCGAAGGAGGGAAGAACGCAGCGATGTGCACTACCGGCCGGATTGCCCTTGCTCCGCCGGCCGTTTCCTGCGACAATTCGCCGTCAAACTGCGCCAATAAAAGGCGTGGCTCCGCACTATCGTTTCCAATTTCGTCTCTTCCTGGCAAAACGGACCATGCACAGGCTCGCCGCCGTCGTTTTGCTAATCGTAATCGTGCTTTGCGGTTGCCTGAGCGAACCTCGCCCGCCCTATCAACCGGTGCCGGTCGCGTACGAAAACCCCGTGTCGATTCCGATTGCCAACCCCGACCTGGTTTGGGACGGCGTGCGGGACATCGTCGCGCAGAACTTCCGCATCGAGCACGAGGACCCGCTCAGGCCGATCGGCAACGGCATCTTGAACGGGCGAATCGACACTTTTCCCATGCCCGGCGCCACGTTGCTGGAGCCGTGGTACCACGACTCGGCCAACGAGTACGAGCGGCTGGAAAGCACATTGCAATTGATCCGGCGATACGCCGTGGTGAAGGTGATACCGGCCCAGAACGGCGGCTTTTGGATCGACGTGGCGGTTTACAAGGAGCTGGAAAACGTGAAGCAGCCGGAGTTTTCGAACGCGGGCGAGGCCACTTTCCGCACCGACGCCTCGTTGGACTCCCGCCTGAAGTCCAATCCGCCCGCTTCGCTCAACCAGAACTGGATTCCCCAGGGCCGCGACACGGCTGCCGAGCAACGAATGATCGGACAGATCCTCGACCGCTTTACGCCGCAAGGAACGCCGGTGCCGGTGAACTGACCAAGCCGCTTCATCAGTCTTTGGAAACCAGCGGCGCGGAAACACTTGATCGCGGCGCGGCAATTGGAAAAATGGGCGGGGCCACGACCGGCCGTTCCGCTTGGGCCTTGGCGACCGTTGGCAGCTTCAGCGTAAATGACGTTCCCTTGCCGACCGTGCTCTCGACGCGAATGCGCCCGTTATGAGCCTCGATGATTTCGCGGCAAAGAGAAAGCCCCAAACCAGTACCGCCCTTGCCGCTGGAATCGGGACCGCTCTTGGTAGTATAAAAAGGCTCGAAGATCCGCGGCAGTTTGTCGGCCGCAATGCCGCTGCCGTTGTCGCGGACGACGAGATCAATCATCTCGCTTTGGGCGTCGTAGGCCAAGCGGATCGTGACCCGCCCTCCACCGGGCATCGACTGCCTGGCGTTTATCAACAAATTCAAGAGCACTTGCTGGATCTGATTGCCGTTGACGTAGGCATCAGGGACCGGCCGCAGGCTCTTGTCCACGGAGATGCGATACTTGTTCATCTCCCGTTCCAATAGAAGCAGCGAATTCTCGACTAGCTCGGTGAGGTTGGTTGGCTCCTGTCCGGCCTTGCGGTTGCGGGCGAGGCCCAGCACGGTTGAAGTGATCTTCGCCGCACGGTTACTGGCCAAGAGGATCTTGTCAAAGGCTTTTTCGCGAGTCTGATTGTCTTTATGCCGCAGTCCCAATTTTGCGTAGTTGATAATCGTGGTCAGGACATTATTAAACTCATGGGTCGTCGTGCTTGCGAGTTCGCCCAATGCGGTCAGTTTCTGAGCGTGACTCAACTGCTCTTTCAGGACTTCGATTTGCCGCTTAAGTTCTGCGGAGTCAGTAGTTTCCATTATTGATTCGCCGTGCCTTTTTCAAACGCTGTGGGACGGTTAGCCACCCGGTGCATGCTGCCGAGACTACGTAGCTGGCTGCCGCGCCATTTTTCTAGCTGCCTTGCCGAAGCCGTCCGTCTTAACTTCCGATTTGACAACGAGTTAGCTCACGGTTTCCTATCGTCAACTCGACTGGTCAACTGCACAAGAAGCAGTTACAATCGCTGCGCCGACAGGGAAGCCGGTAGACTGGAGTAGCTGGGATGCACACAGTGGGACTTCTAGCCCAGGCGATCAAACTCGCTGGGCAATTAGGATATACCGTTCGTCAGGAGTGGATCGACTGTGACACCGGTGGGGGTTGTGAGTTGCGGGGGCGGAAATACCTCTTTATCAATTTGGCCACGACGCCCAGCGAACAATTGGAAACCGTACTAGGCGTTCTCCGGGGCGAACTTGGCGAATCATCGGACGCAATCCTGGAGCAACTTCGCGCCGCGGTCGATCACCGCAAGATCGCATAAAACAGTAGCCGTGCTATAATGGACTTTTGAAAGCCCCCTGGGACGCCAAAGGTCTTTTCATGCGGACACTGAATGTCAAGGCAGCGGTCATTCTGGTGATTGTCGTGATCATCGTGGCCGGCAGTACCCACTTGCTCCATAGCTTTCAGGTATTTCGGCATTCTTCCACGCTGAAAGACAGGGCTGTGGCCGCCTGGAACGAGAAGCCGCGCCGCGACGAGGACGCTCTGCGGTACATGAAGGACTACCTGGGTTTCCAGCCGAAGGATTTTGAGGCAGTCCAGCGATACGCAGATTGGCTGGTGGAGGTAAACCGGTGCGGACCCGCCGCCATGACGCTGGAGGAGCTCGTGCGCAATCTGGAAAAAGAAGAGCCTCCGGACGCGAAGCTGCTCAGCGAGGTCCGCCGCCGACTGGCGGCAATTTGGATGGACAAGTTGCAAAACTGGCGAGCCGCCCAGGCCCATCTGAAAGTCCTCCTCCAGAATTATCCGGTCAATCATCCGGAGCAGCTCGACAGCGAGGGCGCCGAGTTGGTTTGGCGCCTCGGCTATTGCTACAGCAAGCAGGCCAAAGACAAAGATGCGATTGATTGCTACAAGAGGGCATTGGCCAACGACGCGAATAAGGGCCACGTCGAATACTACTATCACATGGCCTGCACGCTGCTATACCTTCAGGGGAACGTGGACGCCGCGCGGAAATGCATGGCCGATATGATCGCCGCGAAGCCTAACGCCCAGTCGCCGCACGCGCACTCGATCTATGCCCTCTGGCTGGAGGAATTGGGCGACATTCCCGCCGCCCTCGAGCAGAACAAGATCGTGCTCAAGCTCAAAGAGGACTTCCCCGTGCGCTCTTTCACGCGGGCACTTGCGAATTGAAAATGCGGCAGCTAGTCGACGCCGAACAACACGCTCGTCGCGGCCTTGCCTCGGTACCTCAAGACGCTGAAATGTACATCCTCATGGCCGAGGTGTACAACGCGCAGGACCATCGCGACAAAGCGATCGAAGTCTTGAAGCAAGGCGTGTCGACCGTGCAATCGACCGGGGCCAAGGCGCAGCTTCTCTGGCAACTCGCCAACCTTCTTCTCGAGGGTCCGGGCGGCACGGCCAACGCCGCCACCGTGGCGGAGGCGAAAGAATGTTTCAAGCAACTGGGCGAGTACCGGTTCGACCAAAGTCAACTCGACTTCCTCAAGGCCCGCATACTCTATGCCGAGGAGGATTGGAAGTCGGCCCAAGATGCGTTTAGGGCGGTAAAGTCGAACCCAAGATCGAGCTTGCCCAAATCCCCGCGAGAGATGAAAGTCCTCTACGACTGCCTCGGCCACTGCTATCGTGAGGAAGGCGATCCGGACCAGGCCGATTACGCCTACCATTCCGCCTTGAACTACGACTCATCCGACTTCAAGGCCCACGACGGCATCGCGCAAATCTATCTTGCAAAAGGTCAGTATAAAGACGCGGCCGATGAGTATCGGGTGGCGGCTTACGCCGATCGGGCCAACGTCGACGCGCAGGTGGCGTACGCGCGCACCTTGCTGGTTTGGACCTTAAGCCTGAAAGAAGAGGAGCGCGACTGGTCAATGCTCCTTAATGAGCTGGATCGCGCCGAGTACTACCAGCCCGACGATGCGCGATTGGAAGGAATCAGAATGGACGCGGAACTTGCACAGCGCCGCTTCGACATGGCCGACAAGCTAGTCGCCGACCTCGATAAAAAACGGTCGAAAACCGCAGCCGTTTACGCATTGCAGGCGGACTTGAAAGCCCGCCACGGCGAGTTCGACAAAGCCCGAAAAATACTCGACGACGCTCAAGCCAAGTTGGGCGACGATTGTGAACTCCGCATCGCTCGCGCCTCGCTGGCGCTGCGCGACCTGGGCAATGAAGCCGGAGCGGAACTCGCGAAACTCGCCGCAAACCTCGATCGTTTCTCGACCCAGGACAAGATCCATCTGCTCGGCGCCCTGTTCGCCAACCTGAAGGCGATCAAGGACTACGACCGCGCCAAGTCGGTCGGCCGGCAGCTCGCCGACTTGCAGCCGCACGACGCGCTGATTCGTTTCAGCCTGCTTGAGCTGGACATGGCCTCGCACAACTACAACGACCCGGACGCTACTTTGGCCGATATCGACCGCCTGCTGCGGGAGATCGAAACCGCCGCCGGACAGGGGCCGATATGGAACTACGGCAAGGCCGTGCGCTGCGCCTGGAAGCCGCACAAGGCAAGCCCGAACTCTACGACGAAGCCATGAAGTACGCCCGCGAAGCGCAAAGGAAGCGGCTCAACTGGTCGCGGCCCGACGTGCTGATGGGCGAAATCTGCCGCGCCCGAGGCAACGACGAGGAGGCTTTGGATCATTACCTTCGGGCGTCCGTCAATGGCGATACTAATCCCGACTTCAATCGCCTTCTGCTGCAAATGCTCTTTCAGCGGCAAAGGAATCAAGAGGCCGAGGATGTCGTCTATCGCCTGGAAAAGAGTCAGGCCGCGATGTCGCCGGACGTCAAGCGGAGCGTCACTAGCATCGATGTCCACTCTGCGGACTTCGATATCGCCCTTAAGAATGCCAAAAAGAATTACGACCCAGGATCGGACGACTACGGCGAACATCTATGGCACGGTCAAATCCTGATGATTCTTGCCCGCCGGGCCCGCTTGGAAAACCATCTCAAGGAGCTTCCGGAAATCGTCGCGGCCGCCGAACAGTCGTTTCGGAAGGCGATCGAGATCGCTCCCACGGCCGCCGAATGCCGCGTCGAGCTGGTGCTGCTGTTGGTCTCCGCCGACGAGATGGCGAAGGCCCGCAAGGCCGCGGCCGAAGCCGAATTCATGATCCCCAGCGACGTCGCTCCGCTGGCGATGGCCTACGTCCACGAAGCAACCGGTGACAAGGAGCAAGCCGCCGCAAGCTATGAAAAAGCCCTCCAACTCCAGCCGGAAAACCCTCGGGTCCTAAGGACAATCGCCGAGTACTACATCCGTAATCGCGATTCGCAACGTGCCGCTCCACTGGTCGATAAGCTCCTGGGCGGCCAATTGACCATCAATGAGACCGACCGGAGAAGCGCTCGCCGCATGAAAGCCGAACTACTACTGGCGCGGGGCGAACGCAAACAAGCGCTGGCGATGATCGAGCAAAACCTCGTTCCGCCGCCCGGCGCCGCGGAGGACCGGCGCGTGAAGGTCCGCATCCTCATGGCCGATCCGGCCACCGCCCGCGCACGCGAAACGCTCGTACTGATGGAAAGTCTAGTCAAGGGGCCGGGGGCCACGCCCGAACCGCGCGACCGCTACGACTTGGCTCTGCTCTACCTCCACCTCGACCAGTGGGACCGCTGCCGGGATCAAATGGAAGCCCTCGTCAACGCCAAGCGCAGCGAGACGCAGTTTCTGGCCCCCTACGTCAAGATGCTGCTCGATCAAGGCGAAACCCGCGACGCGGCGAGTCGACTGGAGAACCTCGAAGCCGCCAGCAAGCCTGGAACCGCCGTCGACCTTCGCGCAGAACTCATGTTCCGCCAGGGGAATTGGCATGCTGTTATCAAGGACCTCACGGATTACCTCGACAAGCCGGGCGTAGTCCCTGAAAAACGCGCCGACCGCGCCGTGCTAGTTGCGCGGCTCTTCGAGGGTTTTGGCAATCGCCTCACCAAACCGACGGAACGCGCGACCGCCCAAGCTTTTTTCGAGCACGCCGCCGCGCTATGGGAAGAAAACGCCAAGTCGGGTCCGTCGAGCGAGATGAAATTGGCGGCGTTTTATGCCCGCCGCGGCCAGTTGGACGAGGCCCTGAAGCGGTTGCGCCAGTCCGCGGCAAAAGCCGATCCGCGTGAACTGGCCGTCGCCGCCCTGTCGGTCGTCAACGCCGAGAAAGTGACTCCGAATCAATTGAAAGAATTGGAAGCAGTCCTCGCCTCCGCGACGGCAGCCGAGAAACCGACGATCCTGCTAAGCACGTTGGGGGTGTTGAAGATCGCCCAGAACCAGTACGACAAGGCCGAGGACTTCTACCGGCAAGTGCTCGCCCGCGATGCAGGCGATTTCCGCGCCTACAACAACCTGGCGTTGTTGCTGGTCCTTTCCGAGAAGCAGGAAAACCTTAACGAGGCCCTGGACCTGATCAAGCGGGCCATCGAGCTGGCCGGTTCCCAGCCGGGCCTGTTGGACTCGCTGGCGGTGGTTCGCGTCGCCCGTGGCGAGCCGCAGCAGGCCCTGGAACTTCTGGAAGGAATCTTGAATGACCCGGCTGAAAAGCTCAACCCGGACTATCCGATTTGGCTCTTTCATAAGGCGCGGGCGTTATATGCGGCTAAGGAAGTGGACCAAGCCCGCGACGTCTTGCACGTTGCCAAGACTAAGTACGATCTCAAGCGCGCGCAGATCGACCCGCCGGAGCGCCGCCGTCTTCGACAAGCTCGAGAAGGATCTGCAGAACTAAGCGGCTCAAGCCGCCACGCGCTTTGGACCGAGTAACTCGAACAGATTGATCGTCCCCAGCATCCGTCCGCTGCTGTCGTAGAATTGAACGATCCCGACGGCCACGAGCCACATCGCCAGATAGCCCGCCGCACGATAGCTTCGGGCAACGTATCGGCCCCCATCGATGAGTATCGTTTCATTGATGTCCGGATCGCGCGGCGCGACCGGAGACTCAGCGACTGCGGCATCGTAGTCGCCGGTGGGATCGTAAATCCGCGGAAACGCAGTCCGCCGAGCGGCCGGTTCCGCAGTGCGCTTGCTGCGTGCCAGCCCGCTTGCGCAGTTTTCCTTCAAAAAGCAGGCGAACGCCTCTTTGACAATCGATCGAACTTCCGCGGCGCGAGGATCCGTCCTCATGGGTCCAACCTCCTATTGGATCGCGGTGAAACTGTCGTTTATGGTTCGCAGTTTATCACCTCGCGCCAATTCGCCCAAGTCCAAAATCGGCTCAGGTTGCGCCAAGAAGCCTGGACAAGGAGGAGAATCGCATGACATGATTTGAAACCTTGTAATGGGACCTTGCGGGTAAAAGCCCGCCCAGGAGAGCCTGACCAGCACCTGGAAGCGAGTCTTGCGCGGTGAAGGGCAACTGACATCGCGAAGCGTAGACAGCGAGCCCGAAAGCCATGCTATTGAGCCTCGAAAGGGTTCTTCTCGCTGGCGCCTTCGTCGTCCTGAGAACGGGGGCCGTGCGAGCGTCTCGAAAGCGGTCTGGGACGTATCGGCCGGCCGGGGTCTGAGAACATGTGCGAACGGGAATTGGGGTTCCCCAGGAACTTGGGAGATCC
Organism: uncultured Planctomycetia bacterium; assembly: GCA_963780045.1. GTDB lineage: Bacteria > Planctomycetota > Planctomycetia > Pirellulales > Thermoguttaceae > JANXQG01. The sequence goes on from CAVZZZ010000001.1 coordinate 3,550,230, forward strand.
TGTCGTCTCCACGGAAGATTCCCCGGACGGGGATACCGGGTGAACAACCCCAGGCCCGCTGCTGCGGCACGCAGCGGCGGCGGGAGCGAAATGTGCGTGATCCCGTGGTACCGCCAAGCGAAGGAAACGAAGTGCGGCGGGAGGGGCGGCAGGAAGTCGCAGTGCCTTGATAGTACCGAGGAAGCCGGGGAACTCGACCCGCGAGGACCCGGGGGATGGGAAGCGAGGCATCGAGTAACTCGCCCATCGGCAGGCAACACCCGGAGGACATTGAGCCTCCACGCGGTGTCACCGCAAGGCCGACGGATAGTGCAGTACGGGTTTGTCACGGCGGTAGCTATGTCGTGGCGAAGCGAAGGGGTTACTTGAGGAACCGGATGCTCTAATGCGGGCACGTCCGGATCTGTGGGAGCCCTGGGCGGGCAACCGCCCAGGGCGACCCGGCAGCGGGCTTTGAGCCCATTCCCCTGCCTTCTATGTTGCCAATGCACCGTTTGGGTTATTCGCCAAAGGTTTTCGCCTGCCTAGGATTTTTGTGGAGGGTTTCACTTTCTCTAAGGAGGCAGGATCATGATGGAGACCATTGAGACAGGATCGGCGCGAATCGTAGGTCTGAAGCTTCGGGGCACGCTGCACGACGAGGACTATCGACAGTGCATTCCGCAGGTTGAGCAAATCCTTACCGCGCAGGGGCAAGTACGGCTGTTCGTGTTGTTCGAGGATTTTCACGGTTGGGACCTTCACGCGGCGTGGGACGATTTCAAATTCGGCATCCGCCATTACTCCGATTTCGAGCGGATTGCCTTGGTGGGCGATCGCTCGTGGGAAATGTGGATGGCTGCGGTCTGTAAACCGTTCACCCGGGCAAAAGTAAAGTACTTTGACAGGTCCCAATCCGGGGCGGCTTGGAAATGGCTTTGCGAGGAAGATCAAGTCGAACGTGTGGAACAAAACTGGGATGGCAATGTGGAAGGCGCCGAACATCAGCAGACGTGGTCCCGTTTTCCCTGGTACGGGTTTTGACCGACCCGCTCGCGCGATACCTCTCGACCAGTCCCAAGCTGTTAAGCTAGCGCGGTTGGGAAGGATGCGCAGGCCAATTGACGGAGCAGCATTGCATAACGGGCGGTTTTCTGCTAGGACTATTAGAATTCAGGTGAAGGACCATCGTATCGCATGTTTGCTAGATTTGCACGCTTCATTTCGCGGCATTGGGTTTCAGTCTTGATCGCTTGGGTCGTGCTGGCGATCGCGTTCAGGCTAGCCGCGCCTCGTTGGGACGACATCACCCACGATGGCGACTTTGCCTATCTGCCGTCCGCGATGAAAGTCGTGCGCGACGGAAAGGTCGTGGAGAAGGAGTTGACCAGCGTCCGCGGGGAGCGACTCATGGAGCGGGCTTTCCCCGATCTGACGGCCAAGAGCAGCGTCGTGCTTGTCGTCGCGAGACCCGACGGCCGGCTTACCGAAGCCGATATCGACATCGCGGCGAAACTGGCCGAGGCGTTTACGCCAAAAAAAGGCGAAAAGTCGCCCGTCCTCTCCGTGATCAGTTTTCACAAGAACGATGAGCGCGATTATGTCGGACGGAAGTTGGTCAGCCGCTATGATCCGCACAAAGGGCAGGCCATTCTTACGATCCTGGAACTCCGCGAAGAGTTCATGGCGGTCGACAACATGCCGTTCATCCGGCAGGTTTACAACAAGGTGGCGGAGATTCAGAAGGAACCGGGCTTTCCCGTGGGCCTGCAGCTTGGAGTCACCGGCTCCGCTCCCGTCGGCGCCGACATGCTCGCGTCGATGAAAGAAAGCATCGACAACACGGAGCTGGCGACAGTCGCGCTGGTGATCGCCATCTTGTTGATCGTCTATCGCGCGCCGGGCCTGGTGCTGGTGCCGCTGGCGTCGATCGCCGTGTCGTACTTCGTATCGTTGAATTTCATCGCCTTGGTGGCTCAGTGGGCGGAGCGTCATCCCGATTTTCTGGGCACGATCGGCCGCTGGCTGGGCCGCCCACAGTTCGACTTCCAAGTGTTCAAGACGTCGCAAATCTTCATTATTGTGATCCTCTTCGGCGCGGCGACCGACTATTGCCTCTTTCTCATAGCCCGCTACCGCGAGGAGTTGGATCGCGGCTTGGATGCCCGCGCCGCGCTGGAGGAGGCATTGGGGCAAACCGGCCACGCCCTGACCGCCAGCGCCATGACGACGATCCTCGGCCTGGGAGCGATGATTTTCGCCGACTTCGGCAAGTACCGCGCCGGCGGCCCAACGATTGCGCTCTCGCTGGTCGTTGCCTTGGCCGCCTGCATGACGGTCGCTCCGGCGCTCTTGCGGGCGATGGGCTGCCATGTCTTTTGGCCGTTCGGTGTCGGCCGCGGCATAAAGGTCCGAAGCGCAAGCCAGGTTAGCGGCGCTGAAACCCGAAGCGCAAGCGAAGCTAACGGCAAGCACGCCCCCGGCGCAAGCGAGAGGAATGGACAAACCGCTCGCGCCGTAAGCGAAAACGGCGATTCCACTCGCCTGCAAGCCGCCCATCGATCGGGCGATTCGCCGCAGCCGTCCGACGCCGATTGCGGCGTCCCGCCGCCAACCTTCATGGGCCGCTTCTGGGCCGGCGTCGCGCGAAAAATCGTCGCCCATCCGGGCTTGATCTTGACGGTCAGCTTTCTCGTCATGGCCGTTCCCGCCTGGCACGGCATCGGCGTTCCCGTCACCTACGACATGCTCGCCGAGTTGAACGCCAAGCGCGAAAGCGTGCAAGGCATGAAGCTGCTGGAAAAACACTTTCTCATTGGTGAGACCGGACCGACGGTCGTCCTCGCCCATTATCCCGGAGGCAACTTCGACGCGAAAGCCGAGCGGACCCAGATCAAGCTTCTCGCCCGGCAGCTTCAGAACTTCGAGTACGTCGACAGCCAAGGCGAGAAGACGCACCCCATCGACCACGTCCGCTGCCTCACGAATCCGCTGGGCGACAAGCTCGGCGCGAGGCTCTCCATGTCGCAGTTGGCCGAGCGCGACGCCATCGTCGACAATCCCGAAAGCAAGCGGCTGTTCCTTTCCAGCGGCGAGCACCAGGGCGAGGTCACGCGCTTCGAGCTCGTCACCAACTACGATCCTTTCTCGCAGGAAAGCATGCGCCTGCTCGGCGCAATCGACGATTGGCTCAAGCAGAAGCAGGACCCCGCCGGCTCCGCGTGGCACAACGTGGAGTTCGACTTTGTGGGCATCACCGCGGGGATCCGCGACCTCGACGCGGTGAACCGCAGCGACACGAAGTGGGTCGCGCGATACGTGGCCCTGGCGGTGCTGGTCGTGTTGCTGTTCCTCATCCGCCGGCCGGTGGTCTCGCTCTATCTGATTTTCACGGTCGTCTTCGGCTACCTCGTGACCCTTGGGCTGACCAATCTCTTCTTCTCCTGGCTCTACGGCGCCAGCTATCAGGGGCTGGATTGGAAACTGCAAATCTTTCTCTTCGTGATCCTCGTGGCGGTGGGCGAGGACTACAACATCTACCTGGTGACGCGGGTCTTCGAGGAGCAGCGCAAGCGGGGACCGCTGGACGGCCTGCGCGAGGCGGTCGCCCGCACCGGCGGCATCATCACGAGCTGCGGCGTGATCATGGCCGGCACGTTCGGCTCGATGGCCACTGGCACGCTGCGGAGCATGATCGAATTGGGCTTCGCCATGTCGCTGGGCGTGCTTTTGGACACGTTCATCATCCGCACGATCCTCGTTCCCGCCTTCTTGCGCTTATGGCGCGGTGGGGCATGGAGTCGCCGACGCAAGTCCGTGGCGAAGCTGCCGTGCGGGAGTACAAACCGCTGCGGCCCAAGGATTTGGCGCACACCTCCAAGTGAGGCGGGGCAGGGCTGAGCGCGGTTGATGAGGGGTGGCTCGGCCGGCTAACGCCGGGACGCGCCCACTCGGACTTTCGCCCTGCCGCGGCGGACGGGTATAATCAACCCGATGTCCACGGAAGGCAAACATCCGCGAATTCTCTTGGTGCGCCTCGGCGCTATTGGCGACGTTGTTCACGCCATGCCGATCGCGGTGGCATTGCGAAAGCGTTTCCCGCGCGCTTTTCTCGCCTGGGCGGTCGAGGAACGGGCGGCCGAATTGCTGGAAGGGCATCCGGCGATCGGGGCACCTGCTTGGGGGTCGCGGATCGTACTGCCGCGAGGGTGGCTCCGCTCGCCAGCCGCGGTTTGGCGATTGCGAAAGGAACTCAGGTCGCGCCATTTCGATACGGCGATCGACGCGCAAGGGCTGACCAAGTCGGCCGCGGTCGCCTGGCTCTGCGGCGCGCGGCGGCGGATCGGTATGGACGGACGCTGGGGCCGCGAGCTGAGCCGCTGGCTCAACACGACGCTCGTAGGCACGTACGGCCTGCACGCGATTGAGCGCGGGTTGAAGCTGCTGGCACCGCTGGACATCGCCGCGCCGGCCGTCGAATTCGAGGTGCCCCAGACGGAAGAGCACCGCCGCGCGGCCGAGGAGGTCGTGCGACAACTTGTGGGGCAGGAAGGGGACAGTCCCGTGTTTGTTGGTACAAAAACTGGGACAGTCCCCTTTGTCCTCATCATCTCCGGCGCGGGCTGGCCGTCGAAGCTCTGGCCCGTCGGTCGCTACGCGGCGGTTGCCGGCTATTTGGGCCAGCGCTGGAACCTTGCCAGTCTCTTGATCTGGGGCAGCGATGCCGAGCGGGTCAGAGCGGAGCAAATCGCCGCGGCCTCCGGCGGACACGCCATATTGGCCCCGCGGGTTAAGCTGCTGGAGCTTGCCGCGCTGGCCCGCCGCGCCCGGTTCGTAATCGGTTCGGATACCGGACCGCTGCACCTGGCGGCGGCCGCCGGCGCGCCCTGCATCGGGCTATACGGTCCGTGGCCCGCCAACGAGCACGGTCCTTACGGCCCGCAACACATCAACGTGCAAAAGATGTGCATGGACGGCACCACGCACCAGCGGCGGCACGCTCCGCCGATTTACATGGAAGCCATTGACGTGTCGGCGGTCTGCGGGGCGTGTGACCGCATGGCCACGGCAACCCACCAATAGGGGTAGCGTCGTCAGTGAAAATCAGCGGGCGAGGCGGGGCAGGCACTTGCTATTTTGGCCTGCAACAATTACCATCGCTTATAGCTTGATCTATTCAGCAGGAGTGGGAGCACTATGTCTCGGAATATCTTTTTCGCAGCCGCCGGTTTGGTTCTCTTTTGCACGATGCCCTTGGCGGCCCAGGACGCGGTTCTCGGCCAGTTGTACGGCAACGGAGTACACGCCTATTTCGGCCAGGACTACATCAGGGCGCACGAGCTTTTCACGCAGGCCATTGACGGCCATACGCAAGACCCCCGCGCTTATTACTTCCGCGGCCTGACCATGCTGAAATTGGGCCGCCCGCAAGAAGCGGATAATGACTTCAAGGCGGGCGCCAAGCTCGAAAGCGCGATCGATCCCACCCGCGTCTACAACGTCGCACGGGCCTTGGAGCGCATCCAGGGCAGCGATCGAGCCAAGCTGGAATCGTTCCGCCTTGAAGCGCGGATGACCGTGCTTGAAAAGGCCCAAAAAGAGAACGCCCAACGCTACCAGCAGACCATGAAGGACCAGCGAGACTTCCTGCAAAAGCAGTCCGACGTTTCTGCCGCCGGGCCGAATTCGCCGGATGTCATTCCGCCTTCCAAGGCGGCTGGTCCACCAGTTCCGGACAATCCATTTGATGTCGGCGCGCCTGGCAAAGCGGCGGAGCCAAAACTGGAGCCGGCCACGACGCCGCCCGCTCAAGAGATGCCGGCCGAGAAGCCGGCCGCCAAGGCCGACGCCAGTCCCGATCCGTTTGGCGCCGAGCCGGCCAAGCCGGCCGCTCCTGCTGTTGACGCGAAGAAGGCCGCTGCGCCAGACCCGTTCGGCCCTGCACCCGACGCGGCCAAGCCGGCCGCCCCGGCTGTTCCACCTGCCGGCGGCGCCAAGAAATCTGGCACGGACATCGACGATCCGTTTGGCGCTGGTGCCGATTCGGCAAAGCCCGCGTCTGCGGCGCCGGCTGCTTCGCCCGCTCCCGCTGGTCAAGCGGCTCCGGCGAAGAAACCTGCGGCCGCAGATGGTAACGATCCTTTCTCTCCCGAGCCCACGCCGGCAGCGCCTGCCAAGGCGGCGCCTGCACAGAATCCCGATGCCAAAAAGCCGGCCGGCGACGATCCGTTCGGTCCTTGAGTTTGCGTACATGCGTCTCGACGGACCGAGATGAGTACGCTATGTTCTCACCAGTTCGCGGCCTTGCGCTGCTCCGCTTTGAGCCGCTGCTCCATCAGTTTCTTTTTTAGCGCCTTGCGATCGGCCTTACTCAATTGGCTGCTTTCTTGGTTGGATGTCGAAGCGGGACTTCCCGGCGACATCGACGCGTTCTTCTGCCCCATCGGCTGGCTCGCGCCGGCAGGCGGATCGACGCGCTTGAGCACCGGCATAGCAGGCGCAGCGCCGGGTCGGGCGTCGTCCGGGTACCCGCTTGCGGGTGTCGAGGGTCGGTTTGCGGATCGCGGATCAACGGCAATCCAGCGATCGTCCGAGCGGTCAACATCGGCTTCGGCGTCAGTCGAACCGTCCTTTGCTTGGTCCGCCTTGATCTTGGACTTTGCCGCGGCCTTCTCCTTTGTTTGCCGCTTGGTCCCCGCTCGCCGCAGCCGGCCCTCGGCATCCAGCAGGACATACCGGGCGTGGAGGACCATTGACCATGCCAAGAGCACGTGCCCGGCGAGCAGCAGATCGCCAAAGACGACCGTTTCCGTCGAATCAGTATCCATGCGAATTACGCGGAAGAATAACGCGAATGCCGCGATGTAGGCAAGCTGCGCAAAGAAAAATGCCGCGCTCGCTGTTTTGCACGGCCGCATGTCGATCAACAGCCGCGAGCTCACCAATCCCAGCAAAACCGCCGCCGGGCAAAGCCACCAGATCGAGCCATCGCCGGTAATTCGAGCGCCCGTCATTGCGATAAGCACGTCGCGGACTCCCTGATGCAGGCTGGCGGCCGTGTCTGTGGCCATCAGGAACCAGCAAGCAGCGGCCCACAGCCACGCGCGATACCGCCCGTGGTAGTCATCCGTTTTGTGGCGGCGGATCGTGTAGTTGAGCACCGCGTAAAATGTCGCCAAGAGAAGCAAAAGCGACGAAAGCCAATTACCCAGGCTGCCCGGACCGCCTAGAACAGTCATTGCCGGCTGGTGGTCTGGTGTGTGAAAAAGCCCAGGCGCTACCACGTAAAGCGTGGTCAGTCCGGCAATTAAAGCGGCGCCGACCAAAGGCATCAGGACCAATAAGACGATCCCTCGCGGAACGAGGTCAGAAAGCCGTAGTTGCGTCTGCAAGAACGCGGCATCGCCGTAGTTTTCCGACTTGTGCGCGACGGGCCGACTGCCGCCCGACGTGCTTTCGCCGGGCGAGTCGAGATTTGCGCCGCGGTCCTCCGCCAGCAACCGCCGGCGGCGGTCGTCGCGCCGTCCGCCGCGGCCCAGTGGGGAGGAATTGAACGCCATGCATGTTTCCTTCGGCATATCGTGTGGGACAAGTACAGAATTGGAATAGAATAACCACTGCGATTGGAAAGCACTGCGGCACCGATTTATGCCGATCACTCTTGAGTTACTAATCATTGCCGTACTGGTTTTGCTGGGCGGAGTGTTCGCATCTGCCGCGGCAGCCTTGCTCATTGCCCGCCGCGACCATCCGGAAGACGAATTCCGCTCGGCGCGGCGCGTGCTCACTGCGCGGTTGGCTGCAATATCCCTGGCGACGGTCGCCTCGTCCTTCGGTGGGGCGCTGCTGGTTAAGCCGTTGGGCGACCATCTTGCAGCGTCTTCGATCGGCCCACTTGCGGCCAACCATGCGGCGATTGCATTGACGGCGGTTATTCTCGGCCTTGCATTGGCGAACCTTCTCTTTGGGCTGTTCGTGCCGGAGCGGATCGCACGGCACGAGGGCGAAGCGGTTGCGCGATGGCTCGCGCCGCCGCTGGCCGCCGTGCAGGCGGTCCTTCGGCCGGTGGTTTGGTTTCTGGAAGCGACGGCGAACGTGCTTCTCCGCTGCGTTGGCTTCCGTGCCGCGGCGGAAAGGCGGCTGAGCGTGGAAGACGTGGAGCACTTGATCCGCGCCTGCGGACGCGACGGCGTGCTCGACCCGGCGGAACAGATGTTGGCACGCCGGGCACTGCGGCTGGGCGACCGCACCGTCCGCGACATCATGCGCCCGCGGATCGAAATCGACGCCCTCGACGTCGACACCCCGCCGGACGAAGTCATCGGCGCGGTGGCCATGGCCGGCTTCTCGCGCGTGCCGGTCCACGAGGGCGACCTGGACAACATCATCGGCTTTGTGTACACGAAGGACCTCTTGCTGCGGCAGCACATGGGCTGGCCGATCGAGCTGCGGAAGCTCGTCCGCCCTGCGCTTCTAGTTCCGGAGTCGCTCTCCATCGGCAAGCTCCTGGAGCGGTTCCGCGTGAAGCGGACGCAAATGGCGATCGTGCTGGACGAGTTCGGCGGCACCGAGGGCCTGGTGACGATGGAAGACGTGCTGGAGGAGCTGGTAGGCGAGATCCACGACGAGCACCGCGACCAGCGGCAGCACGCGATCATCGCCCGCGACGATTCGAGCTGGTACGTCGACGGCGGCATGCCGTTGCACGAGCTCTTGGAGCGGCTGGAACTGGGCGAACGCCGCGCGTCGCTGCCGGCGGACGTGAGCACGGTGGCCGGGCTGGTGCTTTCTCTCTTGGGCCGCATCCCCGCGCCGGGCGACCGCGTCGCCTGGGCCGGCCTGACGTTGGAGGTCGCCGCCATGGACGGTCGCCGGCTGGAGCGCGTGCTGGTCCGCAAGGGCGACTGACCCGCTGCCGCCCGCGCGGAGCCGGTTTCCAAATTTACGCGGCTGGTGCATATCGGCGGCTGTTGCGGTGGAAATATTCTTCGCATTTTGAACATCGAGTATTTGGCCTGTTTTGCGGGGTTCATTAAGCGAACCTTAAACGAACCTTGCGCGAACCTTGAAGGAACTTTGAAGGCACCTTGAATGAACCCAGGGTGGACCCTGGAATCCCGCCTTCGGGTGGATTCCGCACCAGTAGGTCCTTGCTGCCGGAATGGACCCGCAAGCGCAGCGTCGTGAATTGGCTCGGAGTGTGGAGCGTGGAGCATGGGGCGGGATGTGGCAAGTGGGAAGTGGCAAGGCAAGTCGTGGCGCGGGCGGCAAAAAGATGCGCAAGCGCGCGACGCCTCGACGCTAAACCGGCCCGTGTTGCGCATCGTTTCGATCGCTGTAAACCATTGTTATCACAAGAGTTACGTCCAGCAGTCTCGGACATCTTACGAGATCCCTCGAAAGTTGTGGGTGTTGCGCATCTTACGGCAGGAGTGGGAAGTTGATAGTGGGGAGTGGCAAGTGCATAGTGTCAAGTGGTTCGCCGTCCTCGCCCGCCGGGAGAGGGGTGGGGAGAGAACGTGTTCCGCACTCCGACCTCTGATCTTTCATCGCTCATCTCCCCACTTCCCACTTGCCACCGCCCACCTTGCACGCATCATACCACATATCTTAACTATTGTCAACATATATCGTCAGTTGTCGTTTGCGCGTCGCCGCAACTCCTTGCCTGGCAAGGGTTTAGGTCGCTTGACATTTGTTTGTGAAACGAACGGCCGTTTTCATGGTCCGGCGTTTTTCGCATGACGTAAGCCCTTATGCGGCGACGACTTGGAGATTGCCCGCCGAGCGGCTGCTTTGGGGGCTGTTTTCGCGGCCAACCGAAGACTATTCTGCGCCGCCGCATCGCGGCCGCGCGGCCGGAAATGAGGGGTTTCGCGTCCCGATTGGAGGTAATCCGCACGAGCCTTTGCCTCGTCCGCGGTCGAGACTTTGACTTGCCGCTCCGAAGTGATATAAAAAGGCGAGTGTGGCGTTTGCTTGGCAGTGGAACCGTTGGATGTGTAGAAGAGTTGAAATGCGTAGTCGGCCGGCACATGCAACTGACGTGATAAACAGACGAGTACGACCCGCGAATAGTGCCACGACGACCGCAGCAGGTCATACTTGTAATTTAAGGTCTGGCCCTGATCGTGCTGCTGATCGTGCTGCGGGGCAGCAAGTGCCTACGGGTGTTCCGATGAATCTTGTTGATGTGTTAGGGTCGCCTGATCCACCTGACGTGCGCACCGTTGCCGCGAACGGAACCGTAAGCATTTCGAGTGTTGATTGGCCATACGTCGTCTTTAAGAATAACGACCACTATGGCTCAGTATACGATTCCTTCGTCGACTATGTTATGTTCCAACCTGCAGGGCGCACAGCATCTGGGTGACACTTCGCACGTTGAACTGGAATTGGTCCGCAAGGTATACCGCCGACTTCGGTCTGGGTAGGCGATACGTCTCGCGCAACCCGCGAGAAAGCGCGCCGTCGTCGTCGCTGCCAACCTGGACCGGTTACTACACGCCACAATTTACGTCACAATGGGATGTACATTGACCATAGAGGATCGGGCAGTTGCTATGCGGCATACGGAGCTGGGAATACGGCAGTGTGCCGCCTGAAAAACGGGTGCCGAACTCGGGTCTTGCTTCTTGCCTGATGGCAACAGCGATCGGGGCATCTCTTCTTAGCCAATCCTGCTCGCGGGCCGACGTTTCGGGTACGCGTGATACCGCGTCGCGGGCGAACCAGCCTTGCGCGTCGAGCAAAGCCAGCGCCGCGGAGTCGATAAAGGCGACTCCGAGCGCACCCGGCACGATCGGCGTCCCGCGGCGAGACGCGAATAGCGTATCCCAATGGAAGACTGAGCGCACCGGCAATGGCCGGACAAATGAGACACTCAGGCCCACGATTCGCGTCGCGCGACAGCAGGCGCCGGAGGAGTCTTCAAGCGGCGAGGCCGGGCATGACGACGACGATCCGCGCGGTCGCGACTGGCCCTGGGGAAAACGCGTGGAGGGGCAGGCGATTTCAATCGCAGTTGAACGCGGGAGCTACAATAAGACAAGGAAGGCGGTTTTCGCCGTCGGCGAACGAATCGGTCTCGCTTTTTGGCTCAAGAACTTTGGCGCCTCGAGCGTATATCGACCGTACTTCGCGCACGGCGGCGAGCCTGGACTACTTGGCTATTCGTTGCGCGTAGAACTGCCCGACGGCACCGCTATCCCAATAACTGCCAAAGGCAGGGAAACCCTCAATAGCAATCTGGGACCTAAAGTTCCCCCTGATTTGGATGTCGAGAGCCGACCTCCGTCGGGAACGATACTGCGTCACGGAGAGATGACCGATGTGGGACGCGAATTGACCGCGCTTTACGACCTTGGCCCCGGCACTTATTTTGTCACGGCGAGAAGAAGAATCGTTAAGCCTGGCGGCCGGCTTTCCGACCCGCCGGTGGAGTCGCCAGTGGAAGCCGTCTCCAACACAGTGGAAATTGAAATCACCGGGCCCGACCTTGAGCAACGTCTCAACGAGATGGGACGCATGCCAAACGCCGATTCCTATCCGGCGCTCGACCTGAGAAAGATGTGGATAACGGATTCGATCCTCGACCGCGTAAAGCACATGCCCCGGTTGCGGCGGCTGTCGCTTGCCGACACGCACAACATTTCCGAGACGGCCATCGCGGACCTGGTCAAATCGCTCCCCAATCTCGACGACCTGTGTCTAGCGAACACACCGATTACCGACGCCGTCCTGGAAAGAGTTGGCGGCCTCTCCAAGCTGAGATCGCTGGACCTCACGAAGACAAAGGCCACGGACCGCGGGCTAAAAAGCCTGAGGGCAATGGCGCAACTGGAACTACTGTGGATCGGTTATGACGGCGTGACGGACGCGGGCCTGGAGCAACTTCAGGGGCTCAAGAACTTAGAGTGGTTGGATATCTCCGGGCCGAACGGCGTGACCGACGCCGGACTGCGCTGCCTGACGCGAATGACCGAGCTTCGGCGACTGGACCTTGGCGACGGCAAGATCACGGACGCGGGGTTGGCCACGTTGAAGTCGTTCGCCAATCTTGAGTATTTGGCTCTCGGCTCGCAAGCGATCACCGATGCCGGCCTGCGGAATCTCGAAGCGATGACCCAGCTCGACGAGTTAACCCTTCGCTGTCCAAACCTCACCGATGCCGGGCTTAAGAGTCTTAAGGGTCTAACTCGGCTACGACGTTTGACCTTGGGTTGTCCGAAGGTAAGCGACTCCGGACTTGCTCAACTTCGTACGTTGGTAAACCTGGACCACCTCGAGATTACCAGCGACAACGTCACCAAGAGCGGCGTTGACTCCTTAGAGGACGCCTTGCCCGACTGCAATATCACCGTATGGCCGGCGCACTCGCGCGCCGAGCCGCACCGTTTCGTGGATGTGGTGGCCGCGCTAGTCGAGACGATCATCCGCCTATGGGACGACGCGGCCTATTACGACCAATTCAGCCTTGTCGCCCGCCAGCGCGCCCAAGGCTGCCATCCCGACCGCCTCGCCCCGCTCTGCACGACTTGTTCCGCCGCATCGCCCCGCAACCGGCGAAGAACTGAACTCGCCGCTCCATAGATTTGGCATCCTGGGGCAAAAGTCGAAGCGGCGCGCTGCTGCTTCTGGGGGTTTCGATGGCCTCTAGCCGTTTTTTTCGAAAAACGCGGCCAAAATGCTTGCCAAGGGCTTTCGCGCCAATTACAATCCTCGGAAGTGGAAACGCGGCGATGGGGCCGCAATTCGCGTAGGCTTGTCGGACGGGGATGGGGCAGACGTTTTCCATGAACTCGCAGCGCGGACCACGTGACTCTTCGATGGCAATCTTCCTTTACCGCCGCCGGCCGCTTGCGGCCGCCGCGTTTGCGCTGGCGTTGGCGTCGTGCGGACCGCAGGCGCTGGCCGCAATCTATACCTGGAACGCCGCGGCGACGAGCGCGAACTGGAATTCGGCGTCCAACTGGAGCGGCACGGTGCCCGGCAGCGGGGACGTCGGCCTTTTCTCCGCCGGCGCGTACAATACCCAGCCCTCGCTGACCGCCACGGCTTCAATCGGCGGAATCTGGGACACGGGCGGCAGTTCGCTGACCATCGGCGGCAGCAGCGCCCTGACGCTCTTCGGCACGACGATCAACGGCAACCCCGGCACGGGCATCGAAGTCGACCCCGGCGCGGGGCCGCTCACAATCAACGCGCCGTTGAAGTTGCAGAACAGCCAGCAGTGGATCAACAATTCGGCGAACACGTTTTCCGTCGCCGGCGGCATCAGCGGCGGCACCAGCAGCCTTACCCTCCTCGGTTCCGGTTCCGGCGCACTTACGCTGCTGGGGGCGAACTCGCTAGGCGGCAGCTTGACCGTGGACGGCGGCGCCGCGGCACAACTCACAGCCGGGACGCTCTCCCTGACGTCGGGCATTGGGGCCGAAATAGTCGGCAACACAGGCGTCGGCACGTTCACGCTATCGGGCGGGACGAACAAGATCAACAACGCCCTCTATCTTGGCTACAGCGGCAGCGGCAGCGGGACGTATTATCTTAGCGGCGGGGTCCTTTCCGCGTCGAACGAATACATCGGCTATTCCGGCGACGGCACGTTTTCACAAAGCGCCGGGACGAACACCGTCAGCGGCGCGGTGTACTTGGGGATCAACGGTACGTTCGGCGCTTACAATCTCTTGGGCGGACTGCTGGACGCGCAACAGTTGGTCCAGAGCACAACTTCCGCGCAGTTGAATATCACGGGCGGTTCGCTCACAAGCAGCGGGGCCAACATCACGTTTTCCAACGCGGGGCTGCTGACGGTTTCCGCCCAGCTCACCGGCACTGCGGGCTTGACGAAAACCGGCGCCGGAACGCTGGTCTTGGCCGGCAACAACACCTATTCCGGCACCACGAGCATTACGCAGGGCGTGATCGTGCTGGCCAATTCGAACGCCGTGCAGAACTCGACGGTCAGCGTGAACGTCGACAACGGCCTGCAATTCAGCCCGTTCATCGGCACGTTCAACGTCGGCTCGCTGAGCGGCGCAGGCGCGCTTCCGCTGACGGACACGGGGAGCGGCGCGATCACCCTGGTCACCGGCCGCAACAACGCCGATACCACCTACAGCGGCAACATCAGCGGGGCGGGCACGCTGGTCCACGGCGGTTCCGGCGTCATGGTGCTCTCCGGCAACAACACCTTCTCGGGTGGGCTGGTCCTGGCCGAGGACGCGACTGGCGGCGGTATCTCCGTCTCTTCTCCGGTGAACCTCGGCACGGGGCCGATCACGTTCACGGGCAACAATACGCTCTTCCTGTCTCCCAGCATGACGGCCACCAACTCGATCGCCATCAATACCGGTTTTACAGGGGCTATCGACACGCAACTCGGCTACACTGTCATTTTGACCGGCGTGGTCAGCGGTGGCGGCACGTTGAACAAGGTCGATGCGGGGACGCTCGTGCTGGTGAATCCCGGCAATAGCATTTCGGGCGGCATGACGATCTCCCAGGGCACGCTGGCACTCGGCAACTTCAATGCCGCCGCTAGCAGCACGGTCGGCATCAACACGGACTACGGCCTCCAATTCAGCCCGTTCATCGGCACGTTCAACATCGGCGGGCTGTCGGGCGGAAATGCCGAGACGCTGGCCGACACCAACGGCACCCCCGTGAACCTCGTGGTCGGCGGCAACAACCAAAACACGACCTGCAGCGGCTCGATCGGCGGCCCAGGCACGCTGACCAAGGCCGGCACCGGCTCGCTGGATCTCGACGGGACCAATACTTGGACGGGCGGGCTGGTAGACGATCCGGGCGTTGTCCAATTCGCCGAAACCTGCTCGATGCCCCCAATCGGCACGGTGACGGTCGCCAAAGGCGCCATCGTGGCGGTCAACGCGGGTGGCAGCGGCGAATTTACTTACGATGCCGCGAGCGGCACGCGGGGAACGATCAGCGGACTGCTGGCCGGGGTCGGCGGTCAGGGCGCGCCGGTCGTTTGGCAGTCGGGCGCCATCCTTGGCATCGACTCGACAAACGCGCCTGGCGGCGCGGCGACGTACAACGGGAACATTACCAACACCAGCAACGGCCCTCTTGGCTTGGCCACACTGGGCAGCGGCACCCTGACGCTTACCGGCATCAACACCTATACCGGCGGCACGGACGTGTTGGCAAACTCGACGCTGATCATCTCTTCACCGGACGCTATCGACGCAACTAACGTCGGAACCGATCTGGCGGTCGGTTCCATTTCGCTGTTGGCCGAGTTCGACACAGACTTTTCGCCCATCTTGCCGGCGTCCGGCGCGCTCGCCTCCACACCCGTGCCCGAACCCTCGGCGCTGGCACTCCTTGCAGCCGGATTGCTGTTTGCCGCGGCGGTGGCGGTTCGCTTGCGAAGTATGCCCGGCGGCAGGGTATAATAGTCGCCAATGGAAATTTCAACCTTCCAAAGACCTGTAGGGTGCGGTTGAGTTCCACGAGAGCCATCAATGATCCGCCCGATGTGGCGGGACTTCGCCACGCTCGACGCCACCCTACTGTAGTGGATTTATGGACAACTCCGACGACCCGCTGGGCGGGCGCCCCGCCCGCATTGACCAGGTGTCGGACCGGCTTCGCGGCGCTCGACGCTGCGGATGAAGCGAGTTCCCGCTCGGCCGACAGCTTTCCCACCGAGGGCTGGCCAGGGCCGGGGCCCGCGCTTGCGGGTCAGGCGAAAGCAAATGTCAAGGTCGCTCCCAACGCTCACGACCCGCTGCGCGGGTGCCCCGACCGCATTGGCGGCCGCTATTGCGTCGAAGCCTGCCTGGGCGAAGGGGCTTTTGGCAGAGTTTACCGCTGTCGCGACGATGTGCTCAAGCGAACGGTCGCCCTCAAAGTTCCCCATCGCGAGCTGCTGAACAATCCGGCTCTCTATCTTACCGAAGCGCAAGTCCTGGCTGGGCTGGAGCACCCTGCCATCGTTCGCGTCTACGAATACGGCCAGACGGCTGACGGGTTGTGCTACGTCGTCTCCATGTTTATCGAAGGAAGCGACCTGAGCAAGAGGGTCAAGGCCGCCCCGCTCATGCACCGCGAGGCTGCGGAAGTCGTGGCGGCCGTCGCCGAAGCCTTGCACTACGCGCACATCCACGGCGTTGTGCATCGCGACATCAAACCGGCCAATATCCTCATCGATTCGCAGCTTCGACCTTACGTCGCCGATTTCGGCCTGGCCTTGAAAGACGAAGAGTTCGGCAAACACGGACATGGGGCCGGCACGCCCGCCTACATGAGCCCGGAACAGGCCCGCGGCGAGGGGCACCTCGTCGATGGCCGCTCCGATGTTTTCAGCCTGGGTGTGGTGCTCTATGAACTGTTGACGGCAAAGCGCCCGTTTCGCGGCACCATTGACGAAGTCCTGGAACGGATAAGATCGCATGAACCTCGGCCGCCGCGGCAGATCAACGACACCATCCCCAAAGAACTGGAGCGGATATGCCTTAAGGCTCTGGCGAAGCGGGCCACCGACCGCTACAGCACGGCGCACGACATGGCCGACGACCTGCGGGCATTGTTGGCCGATTTCAGCGGGGCAACGAGGCCGAGGGGCGTCTTGTCGCGCATGGGGCTCGATGCTCGTCCCGCTCAATCCGCCGACGCCCTTTCCGTTTCCGCCGTGGGCACCTGGCAGGGAAGCCGTGTCGCCGAAAGCGTGGGCATCGTCAAGATCGTGCCCAAGGGGCTGCGGTCGTTCGACCAGAGCGACGCCGAGTTCTTTTTGAATCTGCTTCCCGGCCCTCACGACCGCAACGGCCTTCCTGAAAGCATCCGTTTTTGGAAGACCCGCATCGAGGAGGCGGATCCAGAGACCGGATTTCGGGCGGGGATCATCTACGGGCCGTCGGGCTGTGGGAAGTCCTCGCTGGTCAAGGCCGGCCTGCTGCCCTGTTTGGAACGCTCGATCGTCAAGATCTACATCGAGGCGACGGCCGACGGAACCGAGGAAAGGCTGGTGAGGGCCATTCGCCGCCAATTGCCCGGTCTGGACGTGGGGAGGCAGGGCGACGGAAGGCGGCTCCGCCACGGAGGCCGGGTCCAGTGGCCTGGTCAAGCTTCTGGCCGCCATCCGCCGCTGCGAGGCCGGGCCGGGTCCGGACCGGGGCGGCCTCGCGCCGGGCGAGAAGCTGCTGCTGGTGATCAATCAGTTCGAACAATGGCTGCATCTCCGTGGTGGCAACCCGGCGGCGGAGCTAGTGCTCGCCCTGCGGCAATGCGACGGAGCGCGGGTCCAGTGCCTGCTCTTGGTCCGCGACGATTTCTGGCTGGCCATGAGCCGCTTCATGCAAGCCCTGGAGGTCCGCGTGGTCGAGGGGGAGAATTCGCGACTGGCCGATCTCTTCGACAAGCGTCACGCCCGCAAGGTCCTCGCCGCTTTGGGGGTCGCCTTCGGCGCGCTGTCGGAGACGACGCGGACCAAAGAGCGGGACCTCTTTCTCAGCCAGGCGGTGGAAGGCTTGAGCCACGACGGCAAGGTCGTGCCCGTGCGGCTGGCGCTGTTCGCGGAGATGGTCAAGGGCAAGCCTTGGACGCCCTCCGCGCTGCGGGATATCGGCGGGGCGGAGGGGGTTGGCGTGGCGTTCTTGGAGGAAACGTTCTCCTCGTCCTCCGCGCCGCTGCACCACAGGTTGCACCAGAAAGCCGCCCAGGCAGTCCTCGCGGCGTTGCTGCCGGAGGCCGGCAGCGACATCCGCGGCCACATGCGCAGCCGCGACGAGTTGCTTGAAGCTGTCGAGGCGTCGGGTTGCAGGACGTCGCCGGGCCAGTTCGACGAACTCATGGCGCTGTTGGATCACGAGTTGCGGTTGGTGACGCCCGCGGACGCAAGCGGGGAGCAGGGAGCCGAGCTGCTGCGCGAGTGCCCCGGCTCTGAGGAAGCGGCTGCGCCCAACTCCCAACTCCCCGCTCGAAGCTTTAAGTTTTACCAGTTGACGCACGACTATCTCGTACACTCGCTGCGGGAGTGGCTGACGCGCAAGCAGAGGGCGACTCGCCGTGGCCGGGCCGAGAGGCGGCTGGCCGATTTCACCGCGCTCTGGAAGTCCAAGCCCGAAAACCGCCGGCTGCCGGCGCTGCTGGAATACCTCCAGATCCGCTTCCATACGTCGCCGCGGTCGTGGCGCGACGCCGAGCGCAAGATGATGCGAAGCGCCGCGCAATACCACAGCGTGCGCACCGCGGTAGCGCTGGCTGCCGGCACCTTAATTGCATTCGTGTCGATCAGACCCGTCGCAAACTATTTCGACCGGCCGAACCAATTGTATAATATGGTCTATCGAGTGCGGGCAGACGAGGTCCCGGCCGCCATCGATGAAATCGACAAGTCGGGTTATTTGTCGAGGCTGGCGCCGCGGTTCAAACAGGACTTGGAGGACGCCCAGAAAAGCGGAGACGAAACCAGAGGTTTGCGCGCGAGCCTGGCACTGGTCCGCGACGACGCAGATCAACGCGACTTCCTTTACTCCCGCCTTGTCGCTGCTGCACGGCAGGAAGCGGACACGATCCGCGGCGAATTGCTCAAGCGCGAGCAAAGGCAGCCAACGAGCGAACTCGAAGCTGAAATCAAAGCCCCCATTACCGAGGATTCGAGCGACGCCAAAAAGAAGGCAATCGCGGCACGCAAGACCAATGCGGCAATTGCGCTGATGCGGCTGGGGCAATATGACAGCGCATGGCCGCTGCTGAAACGGTCCAGCGACGAGACCGTTCGCAGTTGCATGATCCATTGGTGTCCGCAATTTGGCGTCGATTGCCGAACGATCTATCGCCAGTGGCGTGTCGAGAAGGATGTCGGTGCGCGTGCCGCACTGCTGCTGCTTTTGGGGCAATTCCCCTCGGCCGCCCTGCCGGACGACGAACACCAACAGCTTGTCGGGCAAGCCGCCTCGGTCTTCGAGAACGAGCCGGACGCGGGCTTGCATGCTGCCGCGCAGTGGCTTCTGCTGCAATGGAAGTGCGGCGAAACCGTCAACGCGGCTATCGCGCGCTTGAAGAAGGACGAGCCGCGGCGGCGCCGCCGGAGAATACGAGAAACGGCTCTGGTACGTCAACCGCGAGGCCCAGACCTACGGGGTCGTCGATGCGCAAGAGCCGTTTCGGATGGGTTCTCCCGCAAGCGAGCACGGGCCGGACGTGACCATCGAAACGCAGCACCTGCGTACCGTCAGCCGGCACTTCGCCATCGCCGCCAGCCCCGTCGTCGTCCGACAATTCCGGCGCTTTATCGCAAGCAATCACGACTCGATGGCGAACAGGTTGAAGGATTTGCTGGGAAGCGCCGATGCGCCGCAAACCAACGTGACGTGGTATGAAGCGGCCGAATACTGCAACTGGCTAAGTGCGGCGGATGGAATCCCCAAGGACCAATGGTGCTATGAGCGTAACGAGAACGGTAACTTTGCCGAAGGAATGTACGTAAAAAAGAACTTTCTGCTGCTCACCGGCTACCGGCTTCCCACCGAGGCCGAATGGGAATTCGCTTGCCGGGCGGGAACCGCAACACGGTATTATTTCGGAGGCGACGAAGAGCTGTTGCCCGACTACGCCCGGTACCGCGCCAACAGCGATCGCCACGCCTGGCCGGTAGCGGGCCGGATGCCCAATGACTTGGGGCTGTTCGACATGCACGGCAATGTCTGGCAGTGGACGCAGTGGCCTTCGATCGACTACCCGGTATCGGGCGACGTCCAGAACGATGTGCGAGAGGGCGATATGGTCAGGAACGACCGGCCGAGCACGTTGCGCGGCGGCGACTACAACGCCGCGCCCGACCACGTTCGCGCGGCATTTCGCTTCCGCCTGCCCCCCAATGTCCATGAACTCCGAGCCGGCTTCCGCCCGGCGCGGACGATCATTCTTCAAAATGACTGAGCGACCAGCTTTGCGCCGCGGAGCGATCAGGACGTGCCACTTATCGTCGTGTCGCGAAACCAAAGGACCAGCAGCACGACCGCGGCAAGCACGACGGGCACGAGCACCAGCGACATCAAGAGCCACAGCGGCATGCGCCGCGGCGGCTCCACGATGAGGCTGATGCTCGCTTCGCTGTCCGACGGCGCTTCCGGTCCGGTGGGCAAGTCGGGCAGCGTGTCGCGAAGTTGCCCTTCGCCGATGACCGAGGGCGAATCGCCGGAAGAGCCGTCCCAATCCCAGCCGCCGGTCGGCTGCAAAATCACGGGCGGCGGCACGATGGCCGGTTCGCCGAAGACGCTTGCGAATTGCTGCTCCGCGGGCGGCGCCGGCGGCAGAAAAGGCGGCACCGGCGCGGGCGGCATCTCGCCCAGCGGCGCTAAGGGTGTTGCCGAAAGCGGCGGCGCGGTCAAAGCGTATCCGCCCGGTGGGCTTGCGCGAGGCGGCAGCGCGGGGAGCGAAAGAGCGATCGTGCCCGGCATTCCAAGCACACCGCTGGTCCGCTGGTTCTGGAATTCGCGCGACCAGGGCGCCAGCCGCTCCACGACTTCCGCGGCCGTGGAAATCCGCTGCGCCGGATCCTTGGCCATCATGTCGGCAATCAGGTCGACGAAGGGATCGGTCAATTGGTGGTTCAGCCGCCGCGGATCCAACGGCTTCATCGTGCAGTGCGCGCGGGCCTTGTCCGCGGTCGTGCCGCCGGGGAACGGCACCTTGCCGGTCGTGGCATAGTAAAGCGTGCAGCCTAGCGAGTAAATGTCCCAGGCCGGCTTGGGGTCCCAGGGCGACTGAATGTGATCCGGCGAGAGATAATCGGCCGTGCCGACGATCTTGCCGTGCCGCGGGTCGTCCTCCGCGGGATTGGTCATTGGCCCGGCGAGGCCCAGATCGGAGAGCTTGGCGTCGCCTTCCGGCGTGACGAGCACGTTGCCGGGCTTAATGTCGCGATGGACGATGCCCTGCTGATGGGCGTGTTGCAGCCCCTCGGCAACCTGGGAGATGATGTTCGCCGCCGCCTCCATGTTCAAGGGGCCGTTGCGGCGGACCAGCTTCCGCAGGTCGGCGCCCGGTACGTATTCCGTGACCAGGTAGTTGACGTTGCCGTCGCTACCGGCATCCACCGCGCGGACCAGCTTGGGATGGCTGAGGCTGCTCAGCGCCGTGATTTCCCGCGTGAAGTTGGCGATTGCCTCCGGAGTCGTGCGATCGCGGGGCAGGACTTTGATGGCCACCATCCGCTTGAGGATCGGGTCCTCGGCCTTGAAGACGTGCCCCATGCCGCCCTGGCCGAGCGAATCGACGATGCGATACTGGCCGAGCGTGAACTTGGTCTTGCCGTCCAGCAATTGTTTGGCCTGCCAGGGATTCAGCAGTCCCAGGGCGACGATCTTCGCCGCCAGGTCCTCGTCTGAAAGCTCCGGGGGCGCCGCTACGGTAGGGTTCGGCGCCCCTCGGCCGCCGCGTAGCGCCGCGCGGGCCTCGTCCAGTTGCTGCGCACTGAGCAGCCCGCTGGTCAAGGCGCATTTCTCGAAGCTCAATTTGCGGGTATCGTTCACGATCGTTTGAAGTATAGTCCGTTTATCAATCTTACGTTACCGCGATTAGGCGGAACTGGCAAGCAGTAGGCCGGAACAAGCTTGCGCAGTTCCGGCGCCGGAACTGCGCTGCGCTTGTTCCGGCCTACGCGTGGTCATGGAACGCTCGCGGCCAATACTTCGGCAGCGGGGCCACGAATTCCACGATCTCGCTGCGAACGGGATGCGCGACGATCAACCGCCGTGCGTGCAGGGCAATCCCCGCGGGGAACTTAAGCGGGCTGCCATACTTGCGGTCGCCGACAACCGCTTGCCCGTGGTGAGCCAATTGCACGCGAATCTGGTGCTTGCGGCCGCTTTCCAAGGCGATTTCCAATAGCGCCAAGCGTCCGTCATTGCCGATCTGCCGCCAGGCGAGCCTCGCTTCCTTGCTGCCCGGAGTTCCGCTGGCGACAACATGCACGCGACGATGCCGGTCGTCGTGCGCCAGCCAGTCGGTGCAACTTCCGCTGGCCGGAAGCGGGCCACTTTCGACAAGTGCCCAGTACGTCTTCTGCACGGCGTGTGTGCGGAACTGCTCAGTCAGCCGCGCGGCCGCCTTGGAAGTCCGCCCGAAAGGTACGACGCCGGTTACCGGGGCGTCCAAACGGCTCACCACACCCAGGTAGACGTTGCCGGGCTTCTGGTACTTTTGCTTGATGTAGTCTTTGGCGAGAGTGAGCAGCGTCGCCCGATCACCCGGCGTGCCCATTGTCGGCAGCCCGGCGGGCTTGTTCAGCACGAGCAGGTGATTGTCTTCGTAGAGGACGTCCATCTCACGCATTCTCCCCTGCCAGCCAGCCCGTGCTGAAGGAGGCCTGGAAATTGTAACCGCCGATCGGCCCGTCCAGATCGAGGATTTCACCCGCGAAGAAGAGCCCCGGCGCGAGCCGGCTTTCCATCGTGCTGGAATCGACCTCGTCCAACCCTACTCCCCCGGCGGTGACTTCCGCCTTGTTGAAACCCAGCGTGCCGCTGAGGGGAATCTCGAACCGCTTTACGCGCTTTGACCAGCCGCTGTCGCGCTGGTCGCGATACCTCGGCTGCGCGGCCGTCGCGAGCAATGCCGGACAGCACGGCGACTGTTTCCGCCAGGCGTTGCGGCACGTATCGGGCGATCACGCTTGCCGCCAATCGCCCACCTGCTTGCTGGCAATGTTGCTGGATTTCGTATTCAAGCACATCGGCCGTGAATTCGAGCAGTAGGTCGCACCGCAAGCGCAGCCACTGCGGCTGAGCGTGCCTACTGACCGCTCGGCTCACGTCCAATGCGGCGGGGCCGGAAACACCGAAATGGGTAAACAGAAGCGATCCGCGCCGCTGGGCAAGGCATGCAACATCCGCCTCCACGATCGTCACGCCCACATCCGCCAGCGTAATCCCCTGCAACTCATGCAGCCACGGCGCGGGCGACGCGATCGGCACGAGGGCCGGTCGTGGTGGAACGACCGTGTGGCCCAACTCAGTCGCCCAAGCGTAGCCGTCGCCCGTCGAGCCGCTGCTGGGATACGACTTCCCGCCGGTTGTAACGACGACGCTTTCGGCCATAAGCGACTGCTTGGAAGTGACAACGCGGAGGCCGCCGGCGTGCGGCGCGATCAATCGCACCTGCTCGTCGCAGGCCAATGTGCAGCCGCTGCGGCGGACGATCGCCAGCAACGCGGCCAGCACGTCGGCGGCCCGATCGCTGACGGGGAAAATCTTGCCCGTCGACTCTACTTTGGTTTTCACGCCTTCGGCTTCAATCAGATCGACCAACTGCTGCGGGGCAAGCGCGGCCAGTGCGGAGTGAAGGAACGGGCCTTGTTCGGCGAACGCCGCGACGATGCCGCGCGCGTCCGTGGCGTGCGTGAGGTTGCAGCGGGAGCCGCCCGACATGAGGATTTTGGCCCCCGGCCGCTGTTTCTTTTCCAGCAGCAGTGTGCGGCGTCCGCACTGCGCCGCGCGGCTGGCGGCCATCAATCCGGCCGCACTGCGCCGATCACGATCACGTCCCAGGTGTCCATTCGGGTTTTACGCCCAGCCTTTCTTTGTGGTAGAATACAAAGTATAGTCAATCCTGTGGGACTATTTCGTATGCACGTCGAACTGACAGACTTCGAGCTGGCGGTCAGAAACGAACTATGCCGCGTTGCTATGCTTCGGGACAATTGGGACTCCGAGGGCGCGAGGTGCATTGAGCCGAACATCATTCATGCGGCCGAGGATTTCATCTCGATGCTGTCGGACCGCCTGAAATCCCTCGTTGCACCGCCGGACGTTGTGCCGATGCGAAAGGGTAATCTTCAATTCGAGTGGCACAACGGTTCGAAGACCCTGGAACTGGAGATCGAGGATCCGCGGACGATTCATTACCTAAAGTGGCACCCCGAAGCCGGCGTCGAGCAAGAAGACGTCTGCGGGCTGTCCGATATCAATGCAGTGGCTCGACTGATCGAGTGGTTTGCCAAAGGGTGAGAAGTGGACGACGCAGCGGAGAAGAGGCCGGAAGTTGCGACGGCGGAACTCTTGTAACGGTTCGTGACTGTCGGCAGCTTTTGGGTTGCGGCGGAAAACCGTCCTTCCTCGTCATTGTTTTGACGATCCGCCGCGCGTCTCTGTGAATGTGGCCTCCTTGACGACCGTCGAGAAGTGCCGTGCCCAATTGTCAAACGAACTTGCAAGCCCGAAGGGAGGAATGTTGTCTTTCAATTGCGGTCATGCAAGACGACTGGGATTCGACGCCCGGCACGAGCCCGCGCGAGACAATCCGGCACACGCCCATCTATATTGCGACACAACCGCCAGGCCGAAAGAACGAAAGAAGAGTGCACAACGGTTGGCGAGGCTCTGTGCCATTGTCATTCATCCGCATTTCTCCCGACGCGGAATTCAGTGGAACTAGGTGTCGTTGTTTGCGACACGCCTGGCGGGAATCTCGCCACAGGGCCATGCCGCGGGCCGGCGAAGCCTCGACGCAAGGAAGCTTCAAGTACGTATAAAACGCAATCCTCCTGCCCTCGCTTCCCTCCGGCATATAGAATGCTGGTAGACCAACTGCACCCTCCCTATCACCATTTTCAGGAATTAGCGAACATGCCCGCCGTTAGCCACTCCCCACTTTCCCGACGCGGCTTCCTGGCCGCTACCGCCGCTGCTACAACTTTTTCCGCGACCGGACTTGTCCCGCTGGGTAGCCTCCGTGCGGCAGTCGTCGCCGATCCCAAAATTGATGCGATGGTCTCCAAGGCGGCCGAATACCTGGCCGGGCAGCAGGCCGCCAACGGCGACATTCTCGCCCCGCGCGGGCGTCGGCATCACGGCCATCGTGACCGCCGGACTGCTGCGGAACGGCCGCTCGCCGGACGATCCGCTTGTCGCCCGCAGCCTCAAGTATCTCGAAAACGACGGAGTGCAGAAGGACGGCGGCATCTACACGCCCAAGCTCGGCTTCCGCAACTACGAGACGTGCATCGCCCTGATGTGCTTCGTCGCCGCCAGCGCCGATCACCGCTACGACAAGATCATCAAGAACGCGGAAAAATACATCAAGGCCACCCAGTGGACCGAGGCGGAAAACGAAAGCGACCCCACGCGGAAGATCGACAAGTCCGATCCGTTCTACGGCGGCGCGGGCTACGGCAAGAGCAAGCGGCCCGACTTGTCGAACACGGCGTTCATGATCGACGCCTTGAAGGACGCGGGCAACGGACCGGATGACGAGGCGATGAAGAAGGCCCTGGTCTTCGTCTCCCGCTGCCAGAACCTGGAGAGCGAGTACAACAGCACACCCGCCGCGGCCAAGAACCCCGACGGGGGCTTCTACTACACGCCCGCCGACGGTGGCCAAAGCTCTGCCGGAACGCTGCCCAACGGCGGCTTGCGGAGCTACGCCTCGATGACCTACTCCGGCCTGAAGAGCATGATCTACTGCGGTCTGAAGGCCGACGATCCGCGCGTCAAGGCGGCAACCAGGTGGATCAAAGAGAATTACGACCTCTCCACCAATCCCGGCCTCGGCGAGGACGGACTCTACTACTATTATCACGTGTTCGCAAAGGCCCTGGACGCAATGGGTGCGGACGCGCTCACCGACTCCAAGGGCGTGAAGCACGAGTGGCGCAAGGATTTGGTTGACGCCCTGGCCGCGCGGCAACTGCCCAACGGCTCCTGGACCAACCCCAAGAGCCGCTGGATGGAGGGTGATCCGAACCTGGTGACGGCCTACGCGCTCTTGGCGCTGTCGTATTGCCGGCCGAAGTGAAACAATAATCGAAGCGCCGGCGAAGAGACTCGCGCTCGTCTGCCCGCATCGCGCTACCTGTCTGTCCGAGAATTCTGGCCGCCAGCCAAGACGGCCTCAACTTCCCCTTCAATGGAGTGGCGCTCGGCCTCCGCCTCGCTGAGGAAACTTTGCAACCTTTCGAGGACCGCCGCCTTGCGTGTCGCCAAAACGTCGAGTCGGCGGTTTTGTGCCTCGACGTTCTCGCGCTGCTCCCGCAGTCCCTTCGTGGCCGGGCCAAGGTAGGCCGATTCAAAGTCGAGAAGCTCGCCGGTTAGTCCGGCTAGTTCCTGGCGTTCAGCTTCCGAAAGCGTGCCCGCATCCTCGTCCCGCTGTTGTTCCGCGAAGCGATGCCGTTTGTGCTCGTCCCACATCAAAGAGTTCCTCTGACCAACTAGCGAATCACGGAAAGACCCGATCCAAGCCTCGCACTTGCGATTGTAGTCTTGGTAAACGACCAAATCAAGGTGGAGAAGACAGCCAACCGGCCGCCGCATTTGGAATCCCTGCCTCGATACGATATGCTGACGGGAGATGATGACCCTCGACAACGATCAATCGCCTCCGGCAGCCATCGAGAAGTCCTGTGGGTTCATTGCCGCAGTCGGACGAGTGGGCCGAGCAATCTGTTACGGTCTAGCCGTCGCGGCATCGCTGTTGGTCTTTCCCAGCGCGGTCCCTTGGCTGGCAGCCGCATGGTTGGCCGGCTACACGCTGCTCGTGGTTCTCCGGCGGCAAGGTTGGCTGTGCCTCGTCGCCTGCGTGGCCATTCTCGTCGGCAAACGGGTTGCCCCGTTGCCGGGCCTTCTCGCATTTTTGGCGGTAATGTTTGCCGTCGTTCTCATTGACATTTGGCGCGCTCGCCACCAAGGGCCGACCGCGTCACGACGTTTTGCCTGGGTCAGTGTGCTCGTGTTGTGGATCGCGTGGGGCGGCATGGCCTACGACTGGGACCGCTCGGCCCATTGCCGCCATATGGTCGTGCTCAAGCCGAATCGGCCAGTTGTCTGCTTCGGCGACAGCATGACCTCGCTGGGAGTGTTCGGCGGCTATCCCCGCAACCTGCAAGGACTGATATCGCTGCCGGTCGCCAATCTGGGTATCGGCGGGATCTCGGCCAAACAGACCGTGGAAAACTACCTGCCGGAGCTTACTCGACTAAACCCGCAAGTTGTC
Source organism: uncultured Planctomycetia bacterium (assembly GCA_963780045.1). Taxonomy (GTDB): domain Bacteria; phylum Planctomycetota; class Planctomycetia; order Pirellulales; family Thermoguttaceae; genus JANXQG01. Next base: position 3,577,167 of record CAVZZZ010000001.1, read on the forward strand.
GTGATCGAGCTTGGGGGGCACGATTTCTTGCGCGGTTTCAGCCGGTCGGCAACCAAGGCGCAACTGAAACGGATCATCGAAACGGTGCGGCAGATCGGCGCCGAGGTTGTGATGATTGAAATGCCGCGGGCGTTCATCAGCGATCCCTACTGGGGCATCGAGCGCGAGATCACCCGGCAGGAAGATGTGGGAGCTCGTGCCCGACACAGCGATGCGGCGAGTTTTCTTGCGCAGCCGCGTGTTTCCGCCGGGCACTTGGCTGGGCGAGCCGTATCTGACCGACGAGACGGGCATCCATCCCAACGATCGCGGAAATCAGATTCTCGCCGACTATGTCGCCGAGGCGCTGGAGCGGATGTATGGTCCGGGGATTCGGAAGCAGGAACATGCGAATTAGGGGTCGTCTTGGCTGTCGCCGTGTTCTCAAGCGACGAGAGCAAGGCGGTTAGAATGGCCGCGTGACAGGTTGACTTACCGCACAACTTTTGGTACACTATGAGTGAGGCTGAACGAAAGTTCGAAGTCGTGTTCTTCAAGACCGATCAGGGCAACGAGCCAGTTCGGGAGTGGCTATTGACGCTGCCGAGAGCCGATCGAAAAATCATTGGCGGCGATGTACTTAAGGTGCAATACTGCTGGCCAATTGGCAAGCCTTTGGTTGCGAACTTGAGCGAGGGTCTATGGGAAGTCAGGTCGCGCCTGCAGAATCGAATCGCCAGGGTCATTTTTTGCGTGGAAGGACAAACGATGGTTCTGCTGCACGGCTTCGTCAAGAAAGACAAGGAGGACTCCCAAGCAGGATCTCGCTTTGGCAATCGCACGCATGAGTCAACTGAGGTGAATACGTATGAAGCGAAAACATTTCGGTTCGAAATTCGAGGGTTTTCTGGCCCAAGACGGCATCCTTGAAGAATGCCGCGCCGCGGCCATCAAATTCAAGATTGCCCGTGAACTTGAGAAAGCGATGACCGCGGGCAAACTAAGCAAGGCCAAGATCGCCAAGCAGTTGAGGACGAGCCGCACAGGCGTGGACCGCCTACTCGACCCCGAGAATACGTCGATTACGCTCAATACGATGGCAAAAGTGGCGACGCTGCTGGGCAAACGGATCGAATTCGCCTTGCGCTGAGCGAAGCTGCTGCCCATGCACATCCGCAAGCCGAAACAAATCGTCATCCTGGGGATGATGACCAAAATCCCCGTTGCCGGGCACGTCTGGCTGATCGCGCATTACATGGTGGGCCTGCGGCGGCTGGGTTTCGATCCGTATTATGTGGAGGCCCACGCCCGGACGCCGTCGATGCTCATGACCAGCGACAGGGACGACAGCTCGGCGTTGGCGGCTGGATTTATCGACGGCTTCCTGCGGCGGTTTGACTTCGGCGACCGCTGGGCCTTTCATGCACTGCACGACGACGGCCGCTGCTACGGCCTGAGCGAAGCGGCGCTGAAGGGGCTCTACGCTTCGGCCGAGCTGATCATCAACCTGCACGGCGGCACGGTCGCTCTGCCGGAACACTACGCCACTGGGCGGCTGATCTACCTGGAGACCGATCCGGTGGAGTTGGAGATCGAGCTGTTCAACGGCGACGCCAATACACTTGAATTCTGCCGTCCGCATCGCGCAGTTTTTCACCTGGGGCCTTAACTACAACAATCCCGACTGCCGCGTGCCGCTGCCGGCCGAGTTTCCCTTCCGCCACACGCGGCCGCCGGTGCTCTGCGATTTTTGGGACAACGGCGCACCGGGCGGTACAGCATTCACAACCGTCGGCAACTGGAACCAGCCGTACCATGACGTGATGTTCCGGGGTGAAACCTACCACTGGAGCAAGCACTTTGAGTACCTCAAGTTCCTCGATCTGCCCTGCCGCCGGCCGCAGCAGGCCTTTGAGCTGGCCTTGAGCAGCTATAGCGAGGACGACAAGAAAATGCTTCAAGAGCGCGGCTGGCGGGTGAAACACGCAATGGATATCTCCACGGACCTGGATGCCTACCGCGCTTACGTGCAGCAGTCGCGCGGCGAGTTCACCGTGGCGAAGGACCAGAACATCCGCTTGCGGAGCGGCTGGTTCAGCGAGCAGAGCGCACAATACCTGGCCGCGGGACGTCCGGTGATTACCCAGGAGACGGGTTTTAGCAACGCCCTGCCGACCGGCCGAGGGCTGTTCGCGTTTTCCACCATGGATGACATCCTGGCGGCCGTGGATGCCGTGAACTCCGACTATCCGACGCACTGCCGCGCCGCTGCCGAAATCGCCGCGAGTATTTCAACTACGACCAAGTGCTCGGCCAGCTCATGTTTGACATGGGCATTGAGGCCGATTAATATGCGCGGTGACGAAGAGGAAGGGAAAAAGGCCCAAAAGAGGAGCGGTACGACGATTTCCGAACAGCAAATCGGGATAGACCGGCTGCCATTGCCGGCGGAACTCGATCTGAAGCCGATTGCCCGGTGGCCCACGCGTCTGAGTGCAGCCACGGTGGCAGCGGTCGCCGCGGCGCCGCTGCCGCGCGTTTGCGATGCGGATGCCGTGCCCGCCGGATCTTCGTGCCCGCGATGTTCGATTGTCGTCGTGACGTACGACAATCTCGTCTTCAACCGAATGTGCTTGGAAAGCCTGCTGTCTACGACATGCCGGACGACTTGCGAGATCGTCGTTGTAGACAATTGCTCGACCGACGGAACGGCGGAATACCTGCGGCAACTAGCCGATCTAAATGCTCAAATCCACGTGATGTTCAACGACAGCAACATGGGCTTTGCGGCGGGCAACAACCTGGCGCTGGCGTCCGCCCGCGGCGAGTTCGTCGTGCTCTTGAATAACGACACGATTGTGCCGCCCGGTTGGCTCGACGGCATGCTTGCGCATTTAAGCGATCGGGGCGTGGGCTTGGTAGGACCGGTCACGAACCGTTGCGGCAACGAGGCACAGATCGAAACCTCCTACCGCTCTTACGGAGAGTTCCTCGCCTTTGCGGCCGACCGCTCCGCGCGCTGCCGCGGCCAACAGAGCGAGCTCCGCGTGGCCACGATGTTCTGCGCCGCCATGCGCCGCGCCGTCTTCAAGGAGCTTGGCCCGTTGGACGAGCGCTTTGAGGTCGGGCTGTTCGAGGATGATGACTATTCCATGCGTGCCTGCGCTGCCGGCTACCGGGTGGTATGCGCGGAGGATGTTTTCGTCCACCATTTCGGCCAGGCTTCAATCGGCAAGCTCGCGGCCGAAGGGCGTTATGGCGGATTGTTCCACGCCAACCGACGGCGGTGGGAGGAAAAATGGAAGGTTGCCTGGCAGCCCTACCAGCGACGGCCGTCGCCCAGTTACGAGCAATTGGTCGAGGGCATCAGGCAAGTAGTCGAGGAGCACTTGCCGCTTGACGCCAAGGTGCTGGTCGTCAGCAAAGGCGACAACGTCCTGTTAGAGCTTGGCGCCCGCGAAGCGCGGCATTTTCCGCAAGGTGAAGACGGCGGCTACGCCGGGTACAACCCCTCTGGCGGAGAAGTCGCGGTCCGCCAACTGCGGCAGGAGCAGGCCTGCGGCGCGGAATTCCTCATTCTTCCCCGCACCAGTTTCTGGTGGTTGGATTATTATAAAGAGTTGCGCGAGCACCTGGAAAACCACTGTAGCTTGCGCGTCACTCGCGCAGAGACGTGCGCAATATTCGATCTTGGCCCGCGCCAGCCCGCATTGCAATAGCACGAACTTATGGCCAGCAGCAAGTCGATCAGTCTGCCCTCGGACGAGACGGATGCCGCCGACTCGGACCCTTCGCTGGACCCCACGCTGCGCGTGGGCGCCCGGGTGCCCCGTGCCTTGACGCGAAGATCGTCTGCATCCTCGGCATGCACCGCAGCGGCACTTCGCTTATCGCACGGACACTCAATCTGTTGGGCTTGTGGCTCGGTCCCGAAGACCATCTCATGCCGCCGATCGCCGACAACAATCCCGCAGGGTTCTGGGAAAACTCCTTGTTGATGGCCATCAACGACGATATCTTGGCTACGCTGGCCGGCAATTGGCACGAGCTACCGCGGCTCGCGGCGGGCTGGGAGGCGTCGCCGGAGCTTGCCGCGCTGCGGCGCCGAGCCGCAACTTGATTGCCGCCGATTTCGGGGGACGCGACCTCTGGGGCTGGAAGGATCCGCGGACTTGCGTCACGTTGCCGTTCTGGCGGCGGCTCCTGCCGCCGATGCGTTACGTCATTTGCCTGCGGAACCCTTTGGACGTGGCGCGGTCGCTGCAAGAGCGCGATCGTTTTTCCGCGGGAAAGTCGATCGGACTGTGGTTCGACCACCTCACGGCCGCCCTGCACCACACTACGGGCCAGCCCCGTCTTTTCGTTTCCTACGAGGACGTTGTTCGAGACGCCGCCAGGGAACTGCCGCGGTTGGCAGGCTTCCTTGAGAAGCCCGAAGCCGCCGACGATCCGGACATCCGCCGTACGGTTCAAGAGTTCGTCGACGCCCAATTGCGGCACCACCGCAGCACGCGCATGGACGCGCTGGACGAACCGGATCTGGAAATTCCGGCGAAGGCCCTCTACTTTGCCGTCGATCTATACCGGCGCCTGCGGAGCGCCGGCGAGATGACGCACGAGGCGCCCGATATCGAGTCCGAGCGGGAACTGGATGTCTTCGCAGCCAGCGCCGTGGCGGCGCAGGTCGAGCGCGAAGCTCTTGACGAGGCGCGCCGCCAGCTTGAAACCCGCGCCGCCGAGAACGAGCAGTCTCGGCAAGAATTGCAGCGCGAACTTGACGCGAAGGAACAAGCGCTCGCTGGCCTTAATGCGGAGTTGGCCGAGCACAGGGCGTTTCGCAAGGAGAACCAGAGGCTGAATCTTGCCGGCACGATCGACGAACTGAAGCGCGCTCTTGCCGGAGCGAGCGAGGAGGCGGCACGCCTCCGGCAGGAGATGGCCGAGCACAGGGCGTTCCGTGAAGTGACCGAGAACGCGAATCGGGACCTTTCGGCGGCGTTGGAAAAGATCAGCTCGCTCGCGGACGGCTACAAGCACTTCCTTGCCCAGTTGCAAGCCGCGCTTTCCGATCGCGAAGAGCGGCTGCAAAAGGAGCGGGCGGAAATCGCCTTGCGCGACGATCGCATTCGCGATTTGATCCTTCGCCTGGAAGCCGTCGAAAACGGCCGGCAGCTAGCCGAGGAGGAACGCCAGCAGACTGCCGCGCGGGCGACCACGCTCACGCAGCAGTTGCGGAACATTCGCACGATGACCGATCCACTTTCGACGAGCACGGAGCAGGGGGCGGGGGGCAGGGAGCTACTCCCTGCTTCCCGCTCCTCGGTCCCTGCCGTAGTCACCAAGGCCCGCTATCGCGCGCTCGTTCAGGAAATCCGCGAAATCGTTGAGGACGTCGTGCCCCGCACTTCCAGCGTGATTGTCGTTAGCAAGGGGGACGAGGAACTGTTGAAGTTGGGCGGACGCCGGGCACTCCATTTTCCGCAAACCGAGACGGGCGAATATGCCGGCTACTATCCGGCCGACAGCGCGGAGGCCATCGCGCGGCTTGAAGACCTGCTGGGCAAGGGCGGCGATACCCTTTTGTTTCCCTCGACTGCCGGCTGGTGGCTGGACCACTACCGAGAGTTCGCCCAATACATTGCGACTCACTTTCAGAAAGCCTGGGATGATGAGCGCTGCATCATCTTCCGGCTGGCGAAGAAAAGAAAAGGAGAAGGGGAGAAAGGGAGAAAGGGAGATCAGCCGGCTCCCCCTCTCCCTTTCTCCCCTTCTCCCTTTCTGTCGTCACTTCATCCTCCGCCGCTCCCCGGTCAGTCTGACGCACGACTAGCCGCCGCACGGGAACTGTTCGATGCCAAGTGGTATCTCGCGCAGAATCCAGACGTTCGCGCGGCGGGCGTCGAACCGTGGGAGCACTACCTCACCTGCGGCGCGAGGGAAGGCCGCAATCCGCATCCGCTGTTCGACGCAAAATACTATTGGCGGACTTATCCGGAGTCGATTTTGACTTGCTTGAACCCTCTACAGCACTACGTTAGCGTGGGATGGAAACTCGGTTACAAGCCCAACCCGCGGTTCGATCCGCAATTCTATCTTGCCACGTATGCGGACGTTGCCGCAGAGGGCATCGAGCCGCTTTCGCACTTCGCCGGCATCGGCTTTAAAGAGGGCCGGGCCGGATGCGCGGATGACGTGGCAATCGCAGAGCAAGTGAAGGAAACGCTCATCCCGCGCGAGGCCGTTCCATGTGCTTTACCGGAATCCACCGTGAAGGCCATCGCCTTCTATCTGCCGCAATTCCACCCGATTCCGGAGAACGACGCATGGTGGGGCGCCGGTTTCACGGAATGGACCAATGTACGCCGCGGCGTCCCGCAATTTGAGGGGCACTACCAGCCGCATCTGCCGGCCGATCTCGGCTACTATGATCTGCGCGACCCTTGCGTTATGGAGCGGCAAGCCGACTTGGCGCGCGCGCGGGTCTGCACGGCTTCTGTTTCTATTACTACTGGTTTGGGGGCAAAGTGTTGTTGGACATGCCGGTGCGCCGCATCGTCGAAACGGGCAAGCCCGACTTTCCGTTTTGCATCTGTTGGGCCAACGAGAACTGGACCCGCCGATGGGACGGGCAAGACAAGGAAGTCCTGATTGCCCAGAGCCATTCGCCCGACGACGACTTGGCCTTCATCCGCCGGGTGGCGCCGATCTTGCTGCACCGGAACTATATCCGCGTCGATGACAAGCCGCTGCTGGCGGTCTACCGGCCGTCGCTCTTTCCGGATGCGAAGGCAACCGCGGACCGCTGGCGCGAGTTCTTTCGCATCGGCGGACACGGCCGGCTATTCCTGGCGGCAGTGCAATCGCACCACGATCCGGCGCCGCCCGAAGAATATGGATTTGACGCGGCCATTCAGTTTCCGCCGCACGCTAGAGCCAAGCCGTTGGAATCAGGAACGTTGGCGGACAGCAATACTTTTGAAGGGACTGTTTACGACTACGTGGACACCAGGCAAAGCTTCGTCAATGGACTCGCGCGCGCGGGCAATTCACGCACCCTCTTTCCCTGCGTCATGCCGTCGTGGGACAACACGGCACGGCGGTTGGCTAAAGCGCACGTTTGGCTGAATGCAACTCCCCAGTCGTATTACGACTGGCTTTGCCTGGCGGTCGATTTCGCCAAGAAACGGCCCGCTTCGCAACGGCTCGTGTTCATCAACGCCTGGAACGAATGGGCCGAAGGGTGCCACTTGGAGCCGGACGAGAAGTTCGGCCACGCCTGGTTTAACGCGACGAGAATGGCGCTAGTGAGCAGGGTGCAGGGACCAGGGAGCAGAGAGCATGCCGCCGCTGACTCCCTGCTCCCCGCTCCCCGCTCCTCGCTCCGCGCTCCCCGTCCTCTTCGTCTCGCACGACGCTTACGCCGGCGGCGCGCAGCACGCCCTCTTGACCCTGGCAACGTGGCTCAAGGAAAGCAATTTGGTCGAACCGCGGTTCATTCTGGGCGGACCTGGCGGGCTCGTCGAGGAGTTTGCGGCGGTCGGGCCGGTGCTTCGCATGGACGGATACAAGGACGGCGCGGCGGACGAGTCTGCGCGTGCGGCCAGAATTCTGCGGTCGTTTTGCGATCCAGGTGTGTCGGCCGTCTATCTCAATACCGCCGTGGCCGGCCGCACGGCAGGTTTGACGAGCTGCCTCGGCGTGCCACAAGTGGCGCATATCCACGAGTTGGAAGAGAGCATTCGCCGCCTGGCGGGCGCAGAAGCGATGGGACTGCTCTTCAAGCACGTGCCGAACTTCATCGCCGCTTCCGGCCCGGTGGCAGAAAACCTGCACGTCAACCACTCGATTCCACGGGAACGAATCCGGGTGATCGAAGAATACATCAAATGCACCGGCTTGTCGGATGTCTCGCCCGAACAAAAGCGGCGTTGCAAAGCGGCGCTGAAGCTTTCGTCGCAAGGCAAGGTCGTGCTCGGCTGCGGCACCACCGATTGGCGCAAGGGTCCCGACCTGTTCGTCGAAATTGCCGAGCGGACGCTGCGGAATTATGCTCAGCCGGCGGTGTTCGTATGGGTCGGCGGCGAAACGAGCCGCGGCGAAATCGAGCAACTGAAGCGACTCGCGCGATCGAAGGGGCTGGCGCACCAGGTTAGATTCGTCGGCACCGCGCCGACGCCGCTTCCGTACATGCTGGCTGCCGACGTGTTTCTGCTCTCCTCGCGCGAGGACCCGTTCCCCTTGGTTTGCCTGGAAGCGGCGGATTGCGGGCTGCCGGTGCTCTGCTTTGCCGACGCCGGAGGCATGCCGCTCTTCGTGCAGGAAGACGCCGGCGCAGTGGTGCCCTATCTCGACGTGGACGAGATGGCCAACCAGCTCCGCTCCTTTCTCGCGGACGAAGCCCGTGCGCGGGCCTGCGGCGAGCGCGGCCGGCAACGAGTCCGCCAGTCGTTCGACGTTTCCGTGAAGGGCCGGGCGATTTACGATGCGCTGCGGGCGATTTGCAGCAATAGCCAAAGCGACTGAGGCCGATTATGGAACTTCCCAAGGTATCGGTCATCGTTCCGTCGTACAACCACGGTCGCTATTTGGCGCAGCGCATGGACTCGATCTTCGCGCAGACGTACCGTGACCTGGAAACGATCGTTCTGGACGACGCCTCGACTGACGACAGCCAATGGCGACTGCTCAAGTATTACGGCTGGCTGCGTGGCCGAGTGGTTGTCAATGCGGTCAACGGCGGCTCAGCGTTTCCGCAATGGAACCGAGGCATTTCGCTTGCCAGGGGAGAATATGTCTGGATCGCCGAGTCCGACGACGCTGCCGATCCGCGTTTTCTGGAAACTTTGGTTCCGCTCTTGGACGAGAACCCGGCTGTCGGCCTTGCGTACTGCGCATCGAAGCTGATCGACGGCGAGGGCAGCCACGTTGGCGACAGCTTGGCGCATACTTACGACCTCGACCCGACGCGCTGGACCGCGGCGTATACCAACAACGGAGTCGACGAGATTCGCCGCTACCTGGTCCATAAAAATACCATTCCCAACGCCAGCGCCGTGCTCGTGCGGCGGTCGATACTACTTCGGACGCTGCCGATCGACGACTCGTTCAGGCTCTGTGGCGACTGGCTGCACTGGTGCAAGGTGCTGTTGCGTTCCGACGTGGCCTACGTTCCGGAAATGTTGAATTACTGGCGGCTGGAAACTTCCAATTCCCGTCCCTTGTCGCCAGGGCTTTTGGAGTGGCGCGAGGGGCAGCGCATCGTCAGGTATCTTGCCGAATCCCTCGGCTGCGGCGATAATGAGACGACTCAAATGCTGCTGACCTTCGCCGGCCGGTGCATTGACTGGTTCGCGGTGTCGACCGGCGCCGCAAAGTCCTAAAAGGAGAAGTTGGTATGGAGGCTCTACGCGAAACAAAAGCGAGCATGACAGCCGTTGGCACGTCCCTCATTCGATTTGTGATTGGCGCGGTGCTGGCGTTGCCGCTTGCCGGATGCAGCCAAAGTCCGGAAAAGCCGCCGACGTCCACGCAGCCCTCGCCCAACGCGCCGGCCGCTTATCGCGGCTCGTTGGACGGAATCAGCGGCGACTACATCATAGGCTGGGCGTGGGACCCCGACCACCCCAACGACGCGGTGATGGTCGCACTCTACGACGGCGACTCTCTGCTGGGCACGGTGAAGGCGGAAACCGCCCGCAAGGACCTGGCCGACAGTCGCATCGGCACCGGCAAGTACGGCTTTGCGCTGACGATTCCCAAGGAACTTCGCGACGGCAAAGCGCATCAGCTCCATGCTCGGTTGAAAGGCACGAACACGGACCTGGTCGGCAGTCCAAGAAGCGTGACAGCCGAGAGTTTGGGCAGCGGGTCGGCGGGCAAGTAGCGCGAACAATGCGGCGGCAGGCCTCGCTTAGGTGAGCGAATGGCGTTTCTTGAAAACCGCGGTTTTTGTCTGACCTGCGACACGGAGGTGACGTTTTCCTCTGAACACGCTTGGCTTAGGGACCATTATCATTGTCCCGCCTGCGGCTCAATACCCCGCGAGCGTGCGCTCATGTGGTGCCTGGAGCAGTTCTTTCCGAACTGGCGGGAACTCGCAATCCACGAGTCATCGCCCGTCGCGCGAGGAGCCAGTGCCAAACTCCAACGGCAAGCAAAACACTACCTGCCGACGCAGTATTACCCAGGTTTTCCTGCTGGACAAGTTCATCCTTCGGGGTTCCGCTGCGAGGACCTTCAGCGGCAGACGTTCCCCGACGCTGCTTTTGATTTGGTGGTGACCCAGGACGTGATGGAGCACGTCCTCGACCCCGGCCGCGTGTTCGCCGAGATCGCGCGTACCTTGCGATCGGGCGGAGCGCACGTTTTCACCGTGCCCTTGGTGAACAAAGGCAACCTCTCTCGGGTCCGCGCGGCGCGACGAAGCCGGGGCCTTGGTCCATCTCGCACTGGCCCAGTATCATGGCAATCCCGTCGATGAATTGGGCTCCCTGGTCACGACGGATTGGGGCTACGACATCGCCGACAACATTTTCAAACATAGCGGCCTTTTTACAACTATTGTACATGTCGACGACTTGTCGAAAGGGATTCGCGCCGAGTATATTGAGGTGCTGATCAGTCGCAAATTGCTCACGTAGGCGGCCGGCTAGATGCCGCAGTTCTTGCCAAAAATGTTCGCATGGACTTCAGCCAATTGTGTCAGACGGCAGCCAAGCGTCACGGCGTTACGCCCGACGTTCATCCCGCCGATCACATGTTCCGGTTCCTGGTGGAGAACCCCGTCTTCAACTCGCAGGGAGACGCCGTGAATTATTACTTTGATGACGGCGCGAGATCGTACCGCAAGCTGTTGGACATCCTGACGGATGTCTGCCATCTGCCGCGCGACCGGCCAATTAGGCTCCTGGAGTTCGCATCGGGATACGGTTGCGTTACCCGGCACGCACGGAGCCTGGCGCCGTGCCACACCGTGACCGCATGCGATATTCATCCCGAAGCGGTGCGGTTCATCCAGCAGAACCTGAATACTGAGGCGATCTTGTCCAACCGACTGCCCGAATCGTGCGACCTCGCCCCCGACTACGACGTGGTGTTTGCCCTCTCCTTTTTCTCGCACATGCCGAAGCAATCATTCGGCAGATGGCTCAATCGACTGGCCAGGCTTCTGAACGCGACCAGATCCGTGCCCGGCTGGCTGATCTTCACGACCCACGGTCTTTTAAGCCGGAAGTATATGGGGAATTGTTCCCTGGACGAAGAAGGCTTCTGGTTCCAATCGCAAAGCGAGCAAAGAGACATCGATGGCCAGGATTACGGATCGACTCTCACCCGGCCTGATTATGTGTTGAAGCAGGTGCTCGATGTTCCCGGCGCGTCGCTCGCGTGCTATCGCGATGGCTTTTGGTGGGACCACCAGGATCTCTGGGTGCTGCGAATCGAAGGATGCCGACCGCTTTAGGACTGAGTATGTAGCCCCAGTTCGGTGGCGCGCTGCCGGACCACCGGGCGCTGAAATATTCGATGGCCACTTCCGCCAGACCGCAGATTGTTCTCGCCGGCTCGCTAGCCCGGCGGCCGGGCAGGGGCGGGCACGCCTGGGTTTTTCTGCAATACCTGCTTGGCTTTCGCCGCCTCGGTTGGGACGTGCTATTTCTCGACGAGATTCAGCCCGATATGTGCCGCGATGAGTCGGGCCGGCCGTGCGGTTTTCAGAAGTCCGTCAAAGTCCGCGCGTTCACGGCGCTGATGAGCAATTTCGGCCTGGAAGGGTGCTACTCGCTGAGCTATGACCATCGCGCGGAGGTTGCCGGCCTGCCGCGGCGCGACGTGCTCGACCGCCTGCGCCGCTCGACCCTGCTGATCAACGTCATGGGCTACCTCTCGGATGCCGGACTGCTTGCCGCCGCGCCGCGCCGCGTCTTTTTGGACATCGACCCCGGCTTCGGACAAATGTGGCGTGCGCTCGGCCTGGCCGACATCTTCGTGGGACATGACGATTTCGTCACCATCGGCGAGAACATCGGCTCGCCCGGCTGTGAAGTGCCGACATGCGGCATTGAGTGGATCACGACGCCGCAGCCCGTCGTGTTGGAACAGTGGCCCACTGCACCGGACCGCACCGGGAACTACACCAGCGTTGCAAGTTGGCGCGGCGCATTCGGCCCGATCGACTACCAGGGCAAGCGCTACGGCCTGCGGGTCCACGAGTTCCGCAAGTTCGTCGCCCTGCCGCGACGGACGGGTTTGCCGTTTCACGTTGCGCTGGACATCGACCCGACGGAAACCGCCGATCTGGCGCTGTTGGCCGAAAACGGCTGGCAACTGGACGATCCCCGTCAGGCTGCCGGCGATGCCGCCGTCTATCGCCGCTACATCCAGAACTCGCGGGCGGAATTCATGGTGGCCAAGAACCTCTACGTCCAAACCCGCGGCGGCTGGTTCAGCGACCGCAGCATCTGTTATCTGGCCAGCGGCAAGCCGGTGACCGCGCAGGATACCGGGTTGAAACATCGTTATCCTGGCGGATGCGGGCTGCTGCTCTTTTCCACGCTCGAAGAGGCGGCGGCCGCGGTCGACGAGATCGAGTCCGATTACCCGCGGCACGCCCGCGCGGCGCGATCGATTGCCGAGGAGCATTTCGATTCCGATCGTGTGCTAACGCGGCTCCTCGCCAAGCTGGGGATCGCATCACCATGAAAACGCTCGTTGTCGCCGCCGCGCTTGCCAACCGGCCATATAACGCCGGCGGGGCGTGGGTCCGCATGAGCTGGCTGCTAGGCCTGAAGAAGCTGGGCTTCGAGGTCTTTTTCATCGAGCAGATTTCCCCGCAGACGTGCGTCGATGCCCGCGGCGCGGCGGCCGGCTTCCACGAGTGCGTCAATCGAGAATACTTCCGGCAAGTCGTCGCGTCGTTCGGACTGGCGGAGCGCGCCGCCTTGATCTATGGAAATTGCCAGGAAATCGACGGTGGGACGTTTCCTGATCTCTTGGCCGTCTGCCGCTCGGCCGCAGCCCTAATTAATATCAGCGGCCACCTTTCGTTCCTGCCGCTCATGGACGCCTTTGTGCGCAAGGTCTACATCGACATCGACCCCGGCTTCACGCAGTTCTGGCACGCGCAAGGGAACCCCGGCGCGCGGTTGGCCGGCCACACCGATTACTTCACGATCGGCGAGAACATTGGTCGGCCTGAGTGCCCGATTCCGACAAGCGGCATTCCCTGGCGGATCGTGCGGCAGCCGGTGGTGCTGGAACACTGGCGGGAGCAAGAGAACGAGAGGGGGAGAAAAGGAGAAGGGGAGAAGGGGAGAAGCCGCTCCTCTCCTTTTCTCCCTTTTTCCCCTTCTCCCCTTCTTCTTACCCGGCAGCCCTTCACTACTGTCGCAACCTGGCGGGGGCCGTTTGGCCCGATCAATTTCGGCGGACAAACGTTGGGACTGAAGGTCCACGAATTTCGCAAATTCGTTACACTGCCCGCTCTCACCGGCGACGATTTCGAGATCGCCTTGGCCATCGACCCCGGCGACTTTAGGGACCGCGCACTGCTTGTCGAAAACGGCTGGCGACTTGCGGACCCTGCGGCGGTCGCGGGCTCGCCCGCGGAATTCCGTGATTACGTCATGCGGTCGGCGGCCGAGTTCTCTGTCGCGCAGGGCGTTTATGTCGATACTCGCAGCGGCTGGATCAGCGACCGCACAATCCGCTATCTGGCCGCGGGCAAACCGGCCCTGGTGCAGGATACGGCGCCGGCGACAATCTGCCGGTCGGCGAGGGGCTGCTTGTCTTTTCCACGCTCGATGAGGCCGTGACCGCCGTCCGCGAGATCCGCCGCGATTACGAGCGCCATTGCGCCGCGGCGCGAAGGCTGGCCGAAACGCATTTTGATTCCGAAGTCGTCTTGGGCAAGCTGACGGAAGATCTGGCGATCGCTACCGCAATAACGCCAGCACGGCGTAGGCCGTGGCCGCGTCGGACATGAATTTGCCGACATTCGTTTCCGGATCGCGCTGTTTGTTCGGCGAGTCTGCCCTCCATTCGCCGCCGGGCCGCTGGCGGTCGCGGAGCCAGGCGAGACCTCTTGCGAGCCGCGGATCGTCCGACGGCCCGCACGATTGTATCGCGGCGAGCACAACGGCCGTGGCGTAGGCGTCGGATGAACTGGACTGCGCGGGCCTGCCGCGGCGATCGATTTCCAGCCCGGCAAGACTCCACCCTCCGTCCTTCTCGTGCGCGGAGAGCACCTGTTCGATCAGGTCCTTCCGTTGGCCGGGCGTCAGCAAGTTGTCCAGCCTGGCGGACGCGGCCAAGGCCCAAACCTTGTTGTGCCTCGACTGGCGAGGGAGATTGCGCCGCAAATAGGCGCACAGTAACGCGGCGCCTGGCGGTTCAATGGATTTCGAATCGCGCGCGGCCATGCCAGACGCTACGGCGGCGAGGCAGGCGCCGTAGAAGCGCGACGACTTCGACTCCCACGGTTCGTTGCCGAAGTCGATCCAATCCCACGATCCCTTCTCGCTGCCGGAAGGCTCTTGCTCCCGCCACATGATCGCCAGGGCGTTATTCAAGATCGCGCGGGGGACCGGCATGAAAAGGGCTGCATCTCGCTCCCTCGAGGAGTTCCAGCGATGACGCCCGGCGGAGGCGAGGATGAGGCAGTTCACGACGGCCTCCGTTCCCCGCGACTCCTTTTTCTTCGTCTCGTTGAAGTCGTAAAGGAGTTGGAATTCGCTAGTGTCGAGCTTGTCCCAGTTTTCAACCCGCAGCACGGTCTGATCAATGAGCTTCCGCTCCCATCGCGAAGGGACCATGGCGTAGGTGTTTTCCCGCAGCAGCGGCCGCGCCATGGCATACGGCACGACGGTGTGACAACAGACGCAAGACGTGCGCGTGGCGCCCTGGCCGCGATACGCGGTCGAGTACGCAAACCAGGTCTCGGTGCGGCCGTCGAGATACTTTGCCGCCCCCGCACGATTGAATTTCGGTTCTTCGCCGTGCAGGGCCAAGGCGGGAAGGAGCAGGCATAACCACGCTGGAGCGAAGCGGAAGAGCATAATCAATATTCCCCACGGCAGGACGCGTGCCACCGCGATCATTATAGCCCGCAGTTCGCGAGGCAACCACAATGCGTTGACAGAAATCAGAATTCGCTGGGCGGTCCGCCGCGGCGGCGGGAGAACATGCCGAGAATTGCCACGAAGACGCGGCCCCAAAAACCGACCATACGATCGGAAACGTCTGGTCGCCGATCTTGATCGCCAGGATTTCCGGCAAGTTCAACGCGCGGGCGAGCCACGTGCCCAGCAAGGCCCCGATCAGCCCCAGCGCGGCGGAGACCAGGCAACCGCCGTGCGAGTAGCCCACGATTGCCTGGGCCAAGCCGCCGCATAGCGCGGCGATGACCAGCAAGACGATGAATTGCAAAAGATTCATGGCTCAAATTCTTTGTCACCCACGCCACGCTCGGCGCTAGGCCGGGCGGGGTCCAGCCGCCGCGCTCGTCAAAGCCAAAGGCTTGCGGCCGCCGTCGGGCGCTTCGCGGATGGCAACGGACGAACTGATCATGATTCCGTGCAGCCGCAGCTTGCTTCGCAGGCAGCCGCGGGTAATGCCGAGGATGGCCGCCGCCCGCGATTGATTGCCGTTGGTGTGCCGAAGCACGTCGGTCAGCAGCATCGACTCCATGTGCCAGACACTGTCGGCATAGAGCGAACCCATGCCGCCATGCAGCTGTTCCGCCACGTATTGGTGAAAGTCATCGTCCTGAGAGCGTGGAGCCGCTTCGTACACCGTGCTGCCGGCTTTGTGCTCTTTGCTCCGTGCTCCCTGCTCCGTGCTTTCGGCTCGCTGCTCGCTGTCGGCCATAAGGACTTCCGCGGGCAGGAATTCCGGCAGCAACGCCGGCCCGATAGCGTGCAACATGGCGTGCTTGAGCACGGTTTGCAGCTCGCGGACGTTTCCCGGCCAGTCGTACCGCAGCAGAAGCTCCATCGCTTCCGCGGCGACGTCCGTAATGGAAGTGCCCAGCTCGTCGTTGAACAGCCGCAGATAATGTTCGACCAGCAGGGCAATGTCCTCGCGGCGGTCGCGCAATCCCGGCAGCGCGATATGGTAGCCGTTGATGCGGAAGGACAAGTCGGAGCGGAACTCCTCGCCGAGCACCATTGCCTCCAGATCGCGGTTCGTGGCGGCGACGATGCGCACGTCGGTGCTGATCGTCTGGTTGCCGCCGACGCGCTGAAACTCCTTTTCTTGAATGGCGCGGAGGACCTTGCTTTGCATGAGCAGCGGCATGTCGCCGATCTCGTCCAAGAATAGCGTGCCGCCGTCGCACTCCTCGAATTTGCCGATTCGCTGGCCGACGGCGCCGGTAAAGGCGCCTTTCTCGTGTCCGAAAAGCTCGCTCTCCAGGATTGACTCGGGGATCGCCGCGCAGTTCACGGCGAGGAACTTGTTGCCCGCGCGGTTGCTGTGCTGGTGAATGGCGCGGGCGACGAGTTCTTTTCCCGTGCCACTTTCGCCGCTGATGAGGACGTTAATGTTTTGCCCCGCCACGCGGCCAATGGCCTTGTACACCTCTTGCATGGCGGCACTTACACCCAGCAACGTGGGCGAGGCGATGCCGGCGTGGCTCGAGGCGCGGGGCACCTGCGTAGCGGGTTGGCCGTGGGCCGGCGCCGGGACGGCGGCCTCAGAATTGCGATTGTCTTCCGGGCGGGCATGGCCGTTGCCGTTGAGGCGGATGCGCGTGCTGATGCGGATAGCGCGGCCGATCACGTCGCGGACTTTGGTTGCGTCCAGCGGCACGGTCAGAAAATCCATTGCGCCCAGCCGCGTCGACTCGATCGCCACTTCGCTGGCGCCGGCGGCGGTGATCAGAATGACGGGGACTGCCGGGTTGGACTGCCGGATTTGCTCCAAGGCGGAAAGGCTATGGCTGTCGGCGCCTTGAGCATCCAACACGACCACGTCGGCTTGTATGGCGGCCGCGCCCTGCGCGGCTTCGCCCCGCAAGGCGGTCGTATGAATGGTGACGCCCGTGTTTTCAAAGCAGCGTTCGAAAACGTCAATCACGCTCCGATCGTCATCTACGATCAACAGCGAAGGCATAGGTGCGCTTTCTTCTTTTCGCAAATCCGTTGCCGCAGAATTCCTCGATTCATTCCGCTCCCGCCGGCGTTTGACCTTCAAGACGACGGAAAACAATGCGACCATCGGAAAGCCCGTCCAACGGCCCCTTACTCAAGTATAGGTAGGTCCTGTGGGCGGGAAAGCCTATAAGCTCTTTTTTTCGCCAACACGGTCGGTGAAATGCCAGAATGACGGATTCCGCTACGGCACGTTAATGCCCGGATATCAAAAGCGCAACGGGAAACTCTGTGAAAATGTCAGCCGCAGCGATTGTGGCCGCATCCGCGCGACAGGATTGTCCAGTGAACAGGTTGACAAGCGAATGCGGGGCGGGGTACTCGCGCCCAGCGAAGGGGTCCGGCAGCCCGATCCGCGTGTCTTGCCAAATGGCAGGACCGAGGGGCATGAAGTTGCCGACCCCGCGGCGGTGTCGGGCATGGGCCATCCGCGCCAGCATGCGTGGAACGACTACCATCACAAATTGATTGCCGGCGAGTTGCGTACCCGGCGGGTGCGCGGCGCCATTTCCGGCGGCGTGCGACGCAAGCGGGATTACCTCGGACATCGGACGACAATCGGGAGGGCTCTCCGCACGCCAGGCAAAGGCGCACAAGTGCTCCGCTTGCGCGCCGGAGGCCGACAGCGGCACGTAGCACCCCTTGCGGAAAAGCTCCGCATGAGCGCGGCGAAACTCGAGTGTCTTCCAAGTGACGAAGAGCTTCATTCGCGGATCGGACAGACGCCTGGCCAAGCGCCGGGCGAGCGCCCATTGGGCTGCGCCGCCGCGCGCCGTCGCCTTCTGCAGTCCGTCCAACAGTCGCCATCGAAGGGCGAAATCGACCGGCCGTCGATTGTCCGGATCGACGAGGCTGAAGTCCCATAGTTCCTGTCCTTGGTAGGTATCAGGCACGCCCGGCGCGGTCAGTTTCAGCAGCAGTTGGGACAAGGAGTTGAAGAGGCCGAAACGGGCGACAACGGCATGGAACTCGACAAGTTGTGCAAGGAAGCGATTTTTTGGCGAAGGCTCCATCGCCGCGGCGACGAACTCCCGCAGCGCGGCTTCGTAGGCGGTGTTGGGGTTCAGCCAACTTGTATGCAGCTTGGCCTCATGAGCGGCCTTCTCCATGTAGGCTTGCATCCGCGCGGTCAGTTCGCGGATGCCGGCGTCGTCGGGCGGCGCCAACGGCCAGATGGCCAGCAGCGACTGGTAGAACAAGTATTCGTCGCCGCGACTGGGGGCGTCGGCGCCATCCACTTCGCGGCGGTGGCGGCGATTGATCCGCGACCAGAGGTTCACCTTCCGTGCCCATTCGTGAGGAATCTCGGAGAGCACGTCGATCCGCGCCCGCGCGTCCTCGCTCCGCTTGGTGTCGTGCGTCATTGTGGCCAGCAGCGAGCCGGGCCAGTCCCGCAGCCGGCCCGCATTTTCGCGATGGAAATCGTCGACGCTCACGGGCCGTCCGGAGGGATCGTCGCCCACCTCGTTGAGCGAGCTCAAGGGGAAATACCGGTAGAAGGCGGTGTCTTCGACGCCCTTCGCCGTCACGGGGCTGGTGACCTGCTGGAAGCGGCCGACGAACAATTCGCGCTCGCGGCTGCCGGCGGCGTCCAGCGGAGCCGGCTGCTCGAACAAGAGCACGTCGCGGACGAAGTCGAACGCCGGTCCGCCCAATTCCGGCGTGCGACGCTTGGCCTGAGCCACGGCGCGGAAGACAAAGCGGCGGTCGCGCTCCGAAATCTCTTGCGGGCGAAGGTAGGTCCGATAGACGGCGAAGCAGGCTATGATCTCCCGCAGCGCGTGGCGGAGCATGTTCAGCGTGTAATCGCGGAAGCGGCGGTGCCGCTCGGACAGGCGATTCAGCCGCCGGGCCAAAAGCTGCAGTTCGCTGGACATCGCGCCGCGAAGGATCGTAAGCTTCGAGTCGTGGACGACCTCGCGGAAATCGGCCGGCCGACCGACGAAACGGTCGAATACTCGCTTCAAATCGTGCAGCCCCTTCCAATCGACGAACAGGCCGTTGACCGTGCGCAGAAAGTCGTAGCCGGTCGAGCCGGCCGCCGGCCACTGCGCGGGAAGCGGCTCCTCCGGCCCAAGGATTTTTTCGACCACGACGTACAACGGCAAGTCCTTGTTTTCTTTGCCGCTGAAGATCGCTTGGAAGACGGCCGGCTCGAGGTCCGACCAGGCGGGGATGCCACCGTTGGGAGGCACCGGCGGGCCGGCATGCGCAGGCCCGCCGTTGGAGCCAACCGGAGCGATGGCGCTAATTGCCGAGGCGCCTGAGCTGGCAAACGGTGGGCCTGCGCTCGCGGGGCTCGCTTGTGCCACCCTACTTTGTTGTTCGACTGTACTTGCCGCGATTGCAAGTGACGGCCGTGCGCTCGCCACCCGGTCTTGTCCCACCCTGCTTGCCTCCGCCAAGTCGGCCAACACCTTTTGTCCCAACGTTCGCACCCAACCATGCTGTAGCCGCCAAAGGTAATCGGTCGGATCGAACAGGCCGTCGATGTGGTCGATCCGCAGCCCCGAAACCTCTCGCCGCAGCAGCATCTCAAAGACCAGATGATGACTCTTCTCGAAGACGCCGGGGTCTTCCATGCAGACCGCCGCCAGGTCGTTGATGTCGAAGAAGCGGCGATAGTTGATTCTCATCGCCGGCGACCTTCCAATAGGCCAGGCGGTAAACCTGGGCGTCCAAGAGGCGATCGAGTTCGTCAAAGCTCTGCGGATTACCGGCGGCGCCGTTGAGCTCGGCGAGGTTCGCGGCGACAAACTCGGCTACGGCCGGACATTGCGCCGTAAGCTGGCCCAGCCGCTTCTTGATTACTTCTTTTTCCCTCTGCCGCTCCCGCACGGCTTCGGCGGCTTGCTCGTTTCGATCGGGCAGGTGCTCCAGGGCTGTGAGGATGCTTTCCAGTTCCGACAGGTCGGGCGAATCCGCCAAAGTAGCAGGCCCCGGGTACCCGCTTGCGGGTGACGTGCCGTCCACCAGCGCCAGTTTGAGCCGATCGATGTTCCGGCCGAGGACTTGCGGGTAGGTCTTGGGGTCCAACGGCAGCAGGCTTTTGTAAACGCGCAGCGCCGAACGCCCCATCGCGGTATTCCACGCGCAGTTGCCCGGACTCGAGGGCTTCACCGTATTGCTGGCCCAGTATCGGCAGCAGCAGGCGGTTGTGCAGCTCTTCCTTTACCGGGTCCCAGTCGATGTCGAAATAGCAGGCGTAAGGCGAGCCCGGCCCGTTCTCCAGGACATCGGTCCACCAGGCGTTTTCACCGGGGCTCGCGCTCATGTGATTGGGCACGATGTCCGGGATACGGCCCATGCCGCAGGTCCGCAGGGCCTCCATCAGGGCCTGGTGGTCGTCGGCGCTACCCAGCTCCGGGTTCAGCGAGTCATAATCGACGATCGCGTACCCGTGCGGGCTGCCGGTGCGGGCCTTGCGGTCCGGCGAAGTGTAGAGGTGGCCGACGCCAAGCGCATGAAGGTAGGGGACGATTTCCGCGGCGCGGGCGTAGTTCATCGCCTCGCGATCCAGTTGCAGGCGATAGGTAGAGACTGGTCGTGCGACTCGCTCGGCGAGTTCGCGCCGCAAGACATCCACGACTTGTCGCACCCAAGCGGACAGCTCGATCATAATGGAATTGTAACGGGAAACCTTCAGTGCGACTCACTTTTAGGGCAAGCCGAGTGCCAATACTGACCCTCTTGGCGGCGATTTGTCGCAGCTTTATGCAGGTTTGGCCTTTTTGGCACTGCATTGCTCGTGCCGAAGCGCCTGATTCCGTCTCGCAAGCACTCGACCGGGATGCAATTTGGGCTAGGTGGTCGTCGTCGTTCTCGATCGCGGCCCGCTGCATAGCGCGATACCGGTCCAAGGTGAAGTCCAACTTCCCGGTCTGCCCTTGCTTGTACTGCCCGACGCGCTGGCCGTGTTCACGCTGTACGGACACGTTGGTTCCCGCCGGCACCGCCAGGGAAGTGAACAAGAAGAAGTAAATCGGTTTGGCCTCACCACGCTCGGTCAGCGTACATTCACCCGTTAACTAGCTAGTCTCGAAAAGGCCCCCTAGATAGAGTAGGGCTTTTGCGGGCTTTTTTTCGCTTTGGCGAAATTCTTCTGCCCTGCGCCCATTTCTGCGCAAATCTCAACTACTTATACGGGGCGTGATTCGTCCCGCCGGTTTTTGCTGCCCGCCAATTAGAGTGGATTGTATCATGCTGCGCGCCAAACGAGCCTCCCGCCAACGATTTCAGCGTTACCGCGCGCTGCGCATCGAGCCGTTGGAGCGGCGCGCCCTGCTCAGCGCCGTTACCGGCGGCGGGGACCCGCTCCACATCACCCTCTCCGCAGCCAATACCATTTCCAATGTTTGGGACCTCGAGGGGATGGTCACGGACGGCGCCCTGCCCGTGGCCGGCCTGACGGTTCAATTCGGCGGCGTGCTGGCAAAGTACGGTTTTACGGCAATCGTGGAGGCGGATGGAAGCTATTCCGTCACGGAGCAGCTTGCCAACGTGCAATCGGGCACGGCAACCGCGCAGACGCAAGACTCCGCGGGCCACAAGTCGAACGTCGCGATGGACTTGATCGACGTCCAAAACGTCGCGGTTCAAGGCGGCGAGACCGCCGCCAAGCTCACTAAAGCCTCAGGCATCGGCGCGAATTCGAACCCGACCGCGGCCGCTATTGCCACAATCGCCGGAACGTCCAGATACCTGGGCGACGGCAACGATGCAGTCGATGCCGCTTTGAATTCCCCGACAGGCGTCGCGGTCGACGGCTCGGGAAACCTCTATATCGCGGACACCAACAACAACGTCGTCCGCGAGGTCAATTCGTTTACCGGCAACATCACGACGATTGCGGGCAACGGAGTATCCGGCTACGCGGGCAATGGCGGGCCGGCCACATCCGCCGAGCTGAACGCACCCACGGGCATCGCGGTGGACGCCGCAGGAGACGTCTTCATCGCGGAGAGCGGCAACAACGTCGTCCGCGAGGTGGTCCAATCGACCGGCGCCATCATTACGGTGGCGGGTGACGGCACCCGCGGTTACAGCGGCGACGGTGCGGCCGCCACAGCCGCCGAGCTGAACTGTCCCACCTCCGTCGCGGTGAACAGCACGGGCACCGAGCTTTTCGTCGCCGACAGCGGCAACAACATCGTTCGCGAGGTGCTGCTGAACCTTTCCACGCCCGTAATCTCCACGGTCGCGGGCAACTACGCCCTGGGCGACGGCTACAGTGGCGACGGGCAGGCCGCCGTAAACGCACAGCTTAGCTACCCGATGGGCGTTGCCCTGGCCGGCAACAACTTCCTTTACATCGCCGACACCGGCAACAATGTTGTCCGCGCCGTGAATCTGAACCTTTCTACGCCAATCATTTCCTCGGCAGCAGGGAACTACGCGCTTGGCGGCGGATACAGCGGCGACGGCCAGGCGGCAACCAGCGCCCAACTCGATGCTCCGATGGGCGTCGCCGTTGACGGCAACGGCGACCTGTTCATCGCCGACAGCGGCAACAACCTGATCCGCGAGGTCGACGCTTCGTCGCAGGACATCTCCACGGTCGCGGGGAGTGGAATCAGCGGCTACAGCGGCAATGGCGGTCCGCCTGCCAGTGCGGAGCTGTGCTATCCCACGTCGGTCGCCGTGGCGGGGAACTCGGAAACCGGGTCGGCGGGCAGCATTTTCATCGCCGACGGCATCGACAACGCCATCCGCGAGGTCAACGTTGCCGCTAATCAGATTACGACAGTTGCGGGCATCGGCCTTGGCAACTATAGCGGCGACGGCGGAGCGGCTACCGCGGCCGATCTCTATGATCCGACCGCCGTTGCCGTGGCGGAGCAGCAAGGAACGGGCTCGGCGGGCGATATCTACGTCGCCGACAGCGCCAACAACGTCGTCCGCCAGGTAAATCTCTCCACGGGCCTGATCACTACCGTGGCCGGGAACGGGACTTGGGGCTACAGCGGCGACGGCTACGCGGCGACGACCGCGGAGTTGGACGATCCGATGGGCATTGCCGTGGACGCCGCAGGAGATATCTTCATCGCCGACAGCGGCAACAACGTCGTCCGGGAAGTAAATCCATCGGGCACGATCACGACCATCGCGGGAAATTTCAACCTGGGTCCCGGCTACAGCGGCGACGGCCTCACTGCCACCAGCGCCCAACTCGACGACCCTACAGGGCTGGCAATCGAGGGACACTATCTTTTCATTGCCGACACCGGTAACAACGTCATCCGCAGGGTCGATCTTTCGACGGGAGTAATCACGACCGTCGCGGGGAACTATTTGCTGGGCTCGGGCTATAGTGGCGATGGGCACGCGGCGACCGCCGCCCAACTGAATAGTCCCAATGGCGTCGCGGTGGATGCCGAAGGAGACCTCTTCATTGCCGACACCGGCAACAACATCGTCCGCGAGGTCGATCCGTCGGGCACGATCACCACGATTGCAGGAAACTTTACTCTGGGCTCCGGCGATAGTGGCGACGGCCGCAACGCCACGGCGGCCCAGTTGTACGCCCCCGCCTCAGTCGCGGTAGACGCCGCGGGCAATATCTTCATTTCCGATGCGGGCAACAACGTCATCCGCATGGTCAATCCCTTGGGGACGATTTCCACTTTCGTCGGGAGCCACAGTCTCGGTCCCGGGTATAGCGGGGACAGCGGGCCAGCAACGGCCGCACAACTCTACGACCCGACGGGCATCGCCGTAGATAACGCGGGCAATCTTTTCATCGCCGACAGTGCAAACGACGTCATTCGCCGGGTCACTCCGCCCTTGTACTGGGACCCTTACCAAACCGAGACCGAGAACGCCGGCGGGTCCGGCGCATGGACAGCCGGCGCCAGGTCCTGGTTTGATCCGTACCTCGGCATGGACGTGGCATCAAGCGACGTTTACACGGCAATCTTCGCCGGCACTGGGGGCACCGTCACTTTATACGGCGCAGTCAGCCCTAGCATGGTAGTCGTTTCCAGCGACAACTATGTCATCGTCGCCGCCGCGCCGGGCGACGGCTTGGCCCTGCCTGCAGGAGGCACTTGTGTAAACGTGACGGCCGACCAAGCAGCAATCGACGCACCGATCACTGGCGCGAGCACGCTGCTGGTCAACGGCGCCGGCGTGCTGCTGCTGGGCGGAGCCAACTCCGGCAGTTGGGGCACGGATTTGGAAAGCGGCACAGTGCAACTGGCCCTAGGAACAACATTGGGCGCCGGCAGCCTGATCGTCAACGGCGGCGAATTGGACGCCGGCGGCAACAACATCACCGTCGCCGCGCTCGCCGGGGCACCCTCTGGGTCCGGCGGCGTGATTACCAACAACGATTCTGGCACGACGAGCACTCTGACCGTCACGCAAAACATCAACTCGGCGTTTTCCGGCGAAATAGAGGACGGCAACGGAATCGTCTGCGTCGTCATGGCAGGGCCCGGCGCGCTGGTGCTTCCCGGCAGCAACGCGTTTTCGGGCGGCGTCGCCGTCACGGCCGGCGTGCTCATGCTTCCCGATGCCGCCGCCGTGCCCGACGGCACGTCGCTGACGGTGGGCGCCGACGCCCTGGCGGTTTTCGGTCCCCCCGCCGTGGCCTCGCCGGATTATGGCGGCCAATCGCCTTCGGTAAGCGGCTCGGTCGACCTATCGACTTCGTTAGGCGCTACTTCCGCGTCACAGGGCGCGACTTCTCCGCCCGCGGCCGATTCGCCCCCGGAGGTAACAGCGATCCAGTGCGCAGGGCAAACGCTCGTGGACGCCAATTCTGTCGCGTTCAAGGTCACGTTCAGCGAGCCGGTCACCGGCGTCTCCGCAAGCAACTTCGCCGCCAGCGGTCTCGCTGGGTCCGTTTCCTCGGTCAGCGGCTCCGGCACCAGTATACGGTCGTCGTCAGTGGAATATCGCCCGCTAACAGCGGCCAGGAAGGATTGAACCTGATTAACGCCGACACGATCACGGATTGGTACGGCAATTCCCTCGCAGAAGCGGCGATAGGACTCGACCAGCAGTACACGATCTGCCGGCAGCTCTACTTGGACACCGCGGGCGGCGCCGGCACGGGCACATGGGGTCCCGGCATTGCGAATTGGCACGTCGGCAGCCCTAGTGGCCCGCTGCAAACCTGGGTCAACGGCAGCGACGCGTTCTTCGCGGCGCAGCGGAGACCGTCAGTATTACGAGTCCCGTATTCGTGGCTGCCATGACTTTCATGACGGGCGGTTATGTGCTTCAAGGCAACACGATTACCCTCGTGCATTCCCCATCACAGACGGGGGCAGGCTCGGTTATTGCCGTCGCCAACGGCTCCGCCACGATCGACAGCCAACTGTTCGGCGGCGTGATGACGAAGGCGGGCGGCGGGACGCTCGCGCTAGATGCCGCGAATGCGTTTTCCTCCACAATTGTCGCCGCCGGGCTGCTGCAAATCCAATGCGGAACGGGATTGCCTACCGGAAGCTCGCTCCTGGTGACCGGAGGTCTCGTCGACCTCGGCGGCGACACGGCGGCATTGAAAACGGTGATACTCGGAACGCCCGGTGGCGGGTCCGGGAGCATTGTCGACGGCACCCTGCAATGCGCAAACTTGTTCCAACTATACAGCGGCACGATACTCGCCAATTTGAGCGGGACCGCCGCATTGGTGAAGCTTGGGACGGCCACGGTGGTGCTTGCCGGACAAGACAACTACCAAGGCGGCACTAATGCTGCTTCAGGTGTTCTCGTGGCGACGAGCGCGAGCGCCTTGCCGGGCGGCACGGCATCCGGAGCGGGGACCGTATTCGTGCGGCCGACCCTCTATTGGTCCGGCAGCGGCAATTGGGCCAGCGGCATCTGGCATCTCGCCAACGGCGCGCCGACGCCTTGGATCAGCGGCAGCAACGTCGTTCTGGCCGCGGGCTCGAACCTCACGGTCTCCGGAACTGTCAGCGTCGGCGCGATCACGGCGTCCGGCGGCGTCACCGTCGCGGGCGGCACGCTCGCATTTCCTTCCTGGGGCAGCACGATCACCGTCCTCAGCGGCTCGGCGACAATTAACTCGGCCCTAGGGTGCCCTCTAGGCCCGGCGGGCTGGACAAGGCCGGTTCCGGCGAGCTCGTGCTCGGCGGCGCCTTGGGCTACACCGGGACTACCGTCGTGGTTGCGGGCGTTCTCGACCTCATGTCGCCGCTATCGGCGTCTCCGATGGTGGTTGAAGGCCAGGCCATCGGTCCCGGCGCGGTCTTCACCAACGGCGGCGAATCGCTTTACTCGCTCGATCCGGCGATGTTCAGTCTGGTTCAAGGCCTCTTCGCTGATGGCGCCATCAATCGCGACGACATGATTCAGATCCTGCAGAGCGCCGTCGTCAATGGCGCGGTCGCGCCGGCCGCGCTGCAGGTCCTTCAAACGCTGACGGAGCCGCAGAACGAGGCCAGCCTGAACGTGCCCAATTATGTGGCCGTGCTCGCAAGCGACGTGGTCGACGGCAATCCGGCCAACGCGTTCTACCAAGGCCAGCCGCTGGGCAACCTCGCCAATCAGCCTACGGTCCAGGCAACCGGCGCCGCGCTTGAGGACTTGATCGGCAAGTGGTTCTACGGGACGGACCTGCCCGCCGCCGCCAACGGCGCGACCTACATCGTGTCCGCCGGCTCGCTCTTCGGCAATAATTCCAACGCGGCGCTCGACGTGCCGAGTTCCGCCGACATGCGGCAGGGCGCGCTGGGCGATTGCTACTTCATCGCGGCCTTGGGGACGCTGGCCGATAGCGACCCGAGCTCAATCGAAAACATGTTCATCAATAACGGCGTGCAAAACGGCGTTCAATCTTGGACGGTCCGCTTCTACTACGACACGCCGCAGGGCTATACGGCGGACTACGTGACCGTAAACGCCCTGCTGCCAGGCTATGCCGCGACGGCGCCGGAGTACGCGCAGCCGGGCGCGGACGGCGGTTGGTGGATTCCGCTGCTGGAGAAGGCCTACGCCCAGTGGAACCAGACGGGAAACGAAGGGCGCAACGGGCAGAACTCCTACGCGAGCCTGACGGGCGGCTGGATGGACGCGGTGGACGAGGCGGTCCTCGGCGCCGCCGCGGCCGACTATTCGCCCTCGGCCACGGGCGCCGCGCAAGCGGTCATCGCCGCGCTTGAGGGCGGCGCGGCGGTTACGGCGGGTATTTTCACCAACGGCAGCTCCCAGTTCACCAACCTGAATCTAGTCTCCGGCCACGCCTATCAGGTCGCGAGCTACAACAACAATCCCCAAAGCGCGAACTACGGCACATTCCAACTCGCCAACCCGTGGGGCACTTACGAGCCGCAGCCATTGACCTGGTCCGAGTTGGCGGAATTCTGTCCGGGCATCGTCGTTGCCGGCGCGGCGGCATCTGCCGCCCCGAGCTCCGGCACGGTCGGCTCCGCCGCCCCGCCGCCGCAGCAGGGCGTACCGTCGGGATCGATCGGCGGCGATTCGGCGGCGTCCCATGCGGCCCGCGCGGCAATCCAGCAAGCGGTCTCTCCGCGGCGGTACGTGGCCGATGCGGCGATCCTCGCCAGTTTTGTCGGCAGTCAGAGTTTCTCCGCTGACGACGGCACGAAGAACGTTCGGACTCAAGCCCTGGACGCGCTTTTCGCGGAATACGGTTCGTAGGTTTTTGTTTGAAATGTGAACTTCGAAACGGAAAGTAGGTTCTCAATGGCGAACAGAATTAGGCGACTCTCGCAACCCCTTTCGGCATGGATCGATCGGATAAGGTCCAAGTGTCCGATCGAGACCGGCGTCAAACCGCGGGAACAAGACTTGAGCTCAGAGTCCCGCGTCCTGAGTCCGCATCTCAAGCCGGCCACTCGTTCCGAGCGGTGCCCGGCCTCAAGCCTCAAGCCCGAGGACACCCGTCAAGCCGATCCGATAATCGCGTCAGCCCCTCGCGTCAGACCGCGCAAGCGTCGCTACCTTTTCCCCGGTGCGTTTCGCGAAAAGAGTGCTCGAAAGTGGAACCGCCTGTTTCCCTGGAACCACTTCCGCACGCACCTTTGATCGACGGCAGATGAGCCCGGATCATCGGTGTTCCATGCGTGATTCATCCGTTGCGGCAGCGCGATATTTGCCGGGGCCCACGGCTCGTGCATGGCGCTGCGGTTGCTGGTCCATTGAAGGCAGGCAAGGCGTACTTCCGCCTTTTTGCACCAACCACTCCACCAGGGGGATTGGAATGTGCTGTCAGCCGTCATCGCTAAAGCGTTATACGTCAACGCACTAGATCAACTGTCAACCAACTGCACCACAATGAGAACGCGAAGGCGGTGCAATAAGGGCCCGGACGAATACGACTTTCACCGCCGGCGACCCCAGCGGCGTTTGCGGCATTTGCAGTCAATTCCACTTCACCGAATCAAAACGACGGTGCGCTGAGGAAGGCTCTGCGCCGGCTGCTGCTGCCGGATGCCGCCGCTGCGGCGTCGTAACTCGTGAGACGGCAAAAGGTTACATCGTGCCGGCCGATGCCAGGCGATTCATCATTTGGCAATCCGGCATCCCGTTCGCATCCACTGCTGCCCAACCGCAGGAAGATAACAATCACAATTCAATAGGGAGCAGAACCATGAACCGCCTAGCCAGCAACCTGATGAAGACCCTCGCCGCATCCGCCGTCGCCTTGGCGCTGGCCGGCGCAAATACCGTTTCGGCGATGGACCAGCCGCCGCAAGACCCCGGCCAAGAGCGCGCGTGGCTCGCCGGGCAGCTCACGGCCGACATGCAGGCGCTCGGCACGTTCGACGCAGCCGCGCTGGCCAAGCTGCCGGCCACGATCAACGCCTTGAGCGACGGTCAGGTCGCGCTGCTTTCCCAGTATTACTTTCTCACCCGCGGCAAGGCCGGGCAGGACGCCTATCTTTATGCTTTGCAGCAGCAAGGCGCCACGGCGGCGCAACTGGCCGCTGCAAATGCCGAGATCGCCGACCTGCTGGCAACGATGAACGCCGAGATCGCGGCCTGCTACGCGCAGCTTGCCGTCCTGCCGCAGCCGGTGGTTTACTGCGCCCAGGTCTGCTACGCCAGCGTGCCCGGCTGGTGCTGCCACGTCGGCTGCTTCGTGCCCCCGTGGTACTTCACGGGCGGCCGCTACGTCGGGCCCTGCCTCAAAGCAGCGTGGTCGGGCCCGTGGGCGGTGCCGGTCTGCAAGGTCTATTTCGACCACGGCAGCCATTTTTATGCCGCCTACCACAAGTTTGCCGCGGCCGCGCACATCAGCCACAGCACGAGCCTGGCCAAGCTCCACGTCGCCCTGTTGCGAAAAGGCGACTGGCACGGCGCGCTGGCCCACGATCGCCTGGTCCACCATGCGGAGAGCGTCGTACACACGCCGGTCCACACGGACATCCATACGCCGGCGGTCCACGGACAGGCTGTCAAACCGCGTGTGACGACGCCGATCCACACGGACGTCCGCAAGCCGGTTGTCCATGAGGCGAAGCCCAAGTTTCAAGCGCGACACGTGGCCGCGCCGCATCCTCATTCGCCGAAGCCGGCCGTGCATAGCGCGAAGATCACAACTC
Organism: uncultured Planctomycetia bacterium; assembly: GCA_963780045.1. Lineage (GTDB taxonomy): Bacteria > Planctomycetota > Planctomycetia > Pirellulales > Thermoguttaceae > JANXQG01. The sequence continues at coordinate 3,606,829 of CAVZZZ010000001.1, forward strand.
GCTCGCACGGATCGTCGCACGCGAGCCGCGCCACACATGCGGGCCACGCGGGCCACTCCGGCGGGCACAAGCGTTGAGCAAGCGCCGGCGGCGAGAAAGCCTGGCGGGCACAAGATTATTGATATCTCCCCCAAGCATTTTCACGTTGTTTTCCGGGTCGATTGCGGGCTATACTTGCATAGGCCCATTCGGTCACTCGCAGGCCATCGCTATGCGCAACAGCACCGAAATCTCATTGATCATCCGGCCCTACGAACAAGGACCGTTGCTGCCGCGGCAGAGCGAGCGGCGGCGCGAGCCGCGGTACCCGTATCGCGTGACGCAACTGGCGGCCTTTCACGAGGCATCGCAAAAGGCCACCAAAGAGATGTTCCAGCCGGTTCGCTGCCACGACATATCGCTAGGCGGAATCTCCTTTTTTCTCGCCGGCCCTCCCAAAACAGAACACTGCACTTTGGTGCTAGGGCGGCCCCCGGTGCTGATCTACGTAAGGGCCCAAATCCTGCATTCCGAACCGACGGAAGATTCCCCGGACACTTGGATCATCGGCTGCCAATTCGTGGAAAGGCTCAGTGCCTTTCCGCTGTCGCCAGTATAGTCCTTGGCCAGGCTGTGCTCGGAGGTGAATACCATTTTGCCGCCTGGCGTAACCACCAACCTTGCGCGCGGCGCATCGGAAATCTCGGATTTGAGACCTCCAATCAAATCGTACGCCGACGATCATCAATTACGCGCACCGCTTTACCCGCCAGTCGGCTCACGGCTTTGCGAGTTGCTCTCCCAGCACCCAACCGTTATAGGTCTTGCCGTCTTTTTCCACGCGCACGCCGATCCACGACCCGCGGATTTCCAGGACTTTGACCTGTGTTCCCTTGGGCACGTTTTGACCCGGCTTGCCCGCGACGCCGATCTCGAGGTTGTCTTCGACCGTCACCGCCGGGTCGCCGGGCTTGTAAACTACGGCGGCAGGCGAGGCCGGAGCGGCAGCAGGCGCGGCAACCGTGCCTTCGCTCGCCTTCGGCGCCGCGGCCTGCCCGAGGGCTTTCAGCGCCGTCGCGGCCGCTTCACTGACGTTTCTTGTCCGGGTCCGTGGCGGCCTTCTTCAGCGGATCTTCGGCGTCCTTGGCCAAAGGACCGAAGCCGCCGAGCGCTTCGGCCGCGAACATCCGGTCGACCTCGTCGGGCGCGGAGAGGCCGGCGACGAGCACGGGCACGGCTTTCGCCGCGACGGCCGCATCGGATCCCGCGATATGTGCAAGTGCCCAGCCGCTCATTACCTGCACGTTGACGTTCTTGCTCGCCAGCTTTTCTTCCAGCGTCGCTTCGCCCGCAGTGGCGGCCGGGCCGATTTTGCCCAGCGCGTAGGCGATGGCGGTGAAGTTCATGTCCTTGTCCACGGGCTGGCTAAGGGCCTTGACCAATTCCGGGACCGCGTCTTTGGCGTCCGGGCCGATGTCGCCCAACGCGATGATTGCCTCGTGAGCAACGCGGGATTCCTTGTCGTCAATCAGCTTGGCCAATTCACCGGTAGCCGGCGCGGCTGCCGGGCCGATGTGCCCCAACACATAGGCGATCTCCGCGCTGTACTTGCCGTGCCGCTTCAAGCCTTTGGTCAGCATCGGGACTGCCTTGGCGCCCAAGCCTATAATGGCCTCTTGCGCGTTGTGCATGGTCATTTCGTCGGCGTCCTTCATCGACTTTTCCCAAATCGGCCCGGTTATCTCGGGCGCGGGCGGCAACTCGGCCAAGGCCCGTGCGGCGGCCGCGCGAATGAAGGGGTCCTTGTCTTTCAACCGCGCGATCAACTTCTCCGTGGTTTCAACGCGCAGCTCCTTGTCATCCGGATGGACGCGGCACAATGCCCACAGGCTCGTGGAGCTGAGCAGGCCATCGTCGCTTTTGGCGTTGGCGCGGACCGTCGCCTCGGCGTCGTTCGGGATTTGCCCCAACTCGCCCATCGCAAAGGTCGCCGCGACGGCGCAGTGTTCGTCCTTCAGCAGCGTGGTAAGTTCGGGCAACGCGGAATCGGCAGCCTTGCCCATTGCGCCGAGCGCGAGCACGGCATGGAGGCGGACCTCCGGCCGCTTGTCCGTCTTCAGGACGTTCACGACCGCGGGCACGGCTTCGCTGGCGGCGGGACCAATGTCCTGGAGAACGACCAGCGCCCAGAAGCGAGCTTTTTCGTTCTTCAGCGCCTCGATCAATCCCGGCACGGCCTCCTTGCCGGCGTCAGCAATGGAATTAAGAATCCGCGCCCGAATCATCGGGTCGGAGTCCTCCAAAAGCTTTTCGCACAGCGGGACCATCACCTTCGGGCCGGGATGAATCGACTGCAGAGGCGCAGTGCGCAGCGGCGGACCCCCGGATCCGAGTCCTTGAGCAACTCAGCCAGCGCGGAGACGGAGTCCTTGGCGGCCGGGCCGATCGCGCAAAGCCAAGGCGGCATGGGTGCGCACGGCGGGCGACGGATCTTTCAGCCCGCCTTCGATGAGGTTGATCTTGTCTGCCGCCTTGGAGCCAAGCGCGGCCATCTCTTTCAGGGTTTTCACTTTTTCGGCATCGGCGGCGTTTGCAGGCGGCGCGATTGCAACCGGTTTGACGGCAGTGCTCTTCGTGTCGTCCCCATAGGTATATTGGCCACGACCGGCTAGCCAGCAGGCCGCTGCCATAAGAACAATTGTCGCTCGTGTCTTCATTTTGGATTTCGTCTAAAAGGAGGTTTGAGTTGTTGCGTAGAGCAGGCTCTGCAGGAAGCCCCGGCATTGCACGTAATCTTGCGGCGGGATCTCGCTGATCTTGCCTCTCAGGGCGTCGAACATGGTGTCGATGTTCTGCCGCATGGTGGTCTGGTCCGTGAAGGGCAACGTGCCGTACTTGACCCATTTTGCCGCCAACTCGTCAACCGGCGCCCGCTGCTCGTTGAACATGTCTAGCTGCAAGGCACTGGGCCAGTGCAACTGGCCGGTGACCGGATCGATCTGGTTGGTGTTCAACTGCCGCGGCGCGCCTTGGCGGGCAAAGCGGGCAAGATCTTCGGGCGTCGGACGCGGGCCGCGCTCTTTCTCGCGCTCGGCGCGGCCAATGTCGCGCATCGCCCAAAACGTCTGCACACCCTGCACGTTGTTGCGCAATTGGTTGCTCTCCGCCTGGGTATAGTTGATCGCGGCGGCGGAATTGGCCAAATGCGCCTGGCCCGCGGCGCTAATGACTTGCGATAAGCCCTGCAAGGCGGCGCCTTCGGGCGTCTGGCCGCCGCCCCAGCCGCCGTAGCCGCCGTTGTAGACCTGCGTGACCGGCGGCGGAACGATAGGGGCGTTGTTCGGCTGTAGCGGCGCGGTGGCGTTTTGTTGCCCCAGCGCCAAGACCGGCCCAACGAACAGTATCGTGAAGATCGCTAAGCGTTTCATGGAAGCTCCTGAAAAGTCTGGAATTCGATTCGCGGTTTACGACATACATTCTACAGCCGTACCTGGGCGTTTGGAATCATCCCTGCTTTGCAAAGCATGGCTCCAATGATGTTATAATCGAGGTTTGCCGCCGATCCACCCCTCCCACCTCCTGGAGTATTTTCATGCTCACCCCTCCCAAGTCAAACGTTTCCCGCCGCGATTTTCTCAAAAATACAGGGCGCGCTGTTGCGGCAACCACGCTTGCCGCCTCGATGGCCAAGCCGGTCCATGCCGCCGGAAGCAGCACGATCCAGGTGGCGCTCGTCGGCTGCGGCGGCCGCGGCAGCGGGGCGGCGGCCGATGCTTTGGCCGTCAAGCACTGCCCCGTGAAGCTGGCCGCCATGGCCGACGCCTTCCAGCACAAGCTTGCCGCAAGCGTGCGGGAGCTTCGCCGGGAATACGGAAGCGAAGCCGTTCCGCCGCGGGACCGCCAATTCCTCGGCTTCGACGCCTACCGCCATGCGCTGGACTGCCTGAAGCCGGGTGACATCGCCATCTTCGCCACGCCGCTGGCCTTCCGCTGGGTCCATTTCACCTATGCCATCGAGAAGGGCCTGCACGTTTTCATGGAGAAGCCGCTGACGGCCGACGGCCCCACTTCGCGCAGGATGCTCGCCTTGGCCGAGCAAGCCGACAACAAGAACCTCAAGGTGGGCGTGGGTCTGATGTCGCGGCACCAGCGCGGCCTGCAGCAGCTTGCCGAGCGGATCCACGGTGGCGAAATCGGCGATCTGGTACTGCTTCGCGGCTATCGAATGGATGGCCCCGTGGCGTCGTTCCGCTCACCGCGGCGACCCGACAATATTTCGGAAGTGGCTTATCAGATCCAGCGGTTCCACAGCTTCCTCTGGGCCAGCGGCGGCTGCTACAGCGACTTCAACATCCACATCATCGACCATTGCTGCTGGATGAAGAACGCTTGGCCGGTAAAGGCTGAGGGCCTTGGCGGGCGGCATTATCGCGGCGATTACGTCGACCAGAACTTCGACTCCTACGCCGTGGAATACAGCTTTGACGACGGCACCAAATTCATCATGGACGGCCGCTGCATGGACGGCTGCGAGGAGCTATACCACAGCTTTGCCCACGGCACCAAGGGCACGGCCGTCCTCTCGAAGAGCGGCGACTGCGGCGGCCCGTCGGCGACATTCAGCGGACTCGGCTCGTCAAGCAAGGACCGCATCTGGGAATCGCGCCTCCCGCGCGGCGAAGAGAATCCCTATCGCAACGAATGGAACGACCTGGTCGATGCCATTCTGCACAACAAACCGTACAACGAGGTGAAGCGGGGCGTCGAGGCGAGCCTCACGACTTCGATGGGCCGCCGCGCCGCGCACACCGGTGTCGCCGTCACCTTTGACGAGATGCTCAACGACGATCACGAATACGCGCCGGGCGTTGACAAGCTCGCCATGGACGGACCCGCGCCGCTGACGGCGGACAAGAACGGACGATATCCCGTGCCGAAGCCAGGCATTGTTACGTCGCGCGAGTATTGAAAAGAGACAGAGGGGAGAAGGATGAGGATCGCGCCTCTCCCTTCTCCCCTCGCCCTTCTCCCTTCCGGGAAGTTCCGCTTGTGGCGGGGCGCGATTACTGTCCCGCGCCGCCCGATGACTGGCTGTTCAACGCCTGGCCAAGGTCGCGCTCGTCGTGCCGAAGTTCGTGGCGCGCGCTGCCGAGTTGCTGCTCGGCAGACTCCTTCTCGCCAAGGACCTGGGAGAATGCCTGCCGGTCCTGCTTGAGCTGTTGCACGTCCTGCTGGAGCTGGGCGGAATTGCCCGAAGCCACGTCTTGGCGGATGCGGCTCCAGTCGGCCCGCAACTCCTTCCGGTCGGTGTGGAGCTGCTGGTCGTCGCTTCGCAGGTTCTGACGGTCGTGGGCGATGTTGCCGAAGTCCTGCTGGATGTCCTGCGCGTCCTGCTGGGCGGAAGGCGTCTGGCTGCCGCCAGTGGAGCCTTGGCTATCGCCGGACGAACCGCCGGAGGACGGGTCCTGCGCTACCGTGGTTCCCTGGCTGCCGGAGGATTGACCGTTATTGCCCTTCGACGAGCCGCTATTCGGACCACGGTTGCCAGCGGTTGAGCTGCCGGTGCCGGACTTGCTGGTGGAGGAATGGTTGGAGTTGCCGTCGCCGAAGCGGTTGGAAAGATCGCGGTCGAGCTTGTTCTCGGCATGGTGCAGGTCCTGCTTGGCTTCGCTCAACTGGCGTTCATCGCTGCGCTCCTGGCCGCGGTCCGCCTGATACTGCTGCTGGTCCTGGTGCAACTGGCTCAGGTCCTGCTTGGCGGCGGCCGTGTTGCCGGAGGCCAGGTTGCCCTTGAGCTTGTTCCATTCGCTGTGGATGTTTTGCCGGTCCTTGCCGACGTTTTTTGCGGCGTTGTGCAGGTTCTGGCGGTCCTGGTGGACGTCCTTGCGGTCGTGATTGACGCGATGGACGTCGTGCCGGACTGGATGCTGGTTCTGATCGCCGGCCAGTGCGGCAAGCGTGGAACCAGCGACGAAACCGAAGGTCAAAACCAATGAGCAAAAATTCTTCATGCTATTCTCCTTTGAAATGGGCTGACGAGCGGCAAGCGCCGATCAATTGCAATGGAAAAGGTTCTGCGACAAGTTACGACTCACATTGCGGCCGCCGGTCCACGGTGCGCTGTCGAGGCTGCGACGAGATATACGCCTCCGCAATGAAAACATAGGTTGCCGCGGGCGAAGGCGGCGAAAAAATCCAGGAAATCGCGGCGAAAAGTCGCGTTTTGCCGCGCTACGGCCCGGATCGCCCGGCAGAACCGCTACGGCAAGAGACTTCGTCCCTTGCCATAGGGCAGAAACGGCCACGGAATCGACAGCAGCACGATCGCCAGCGCGGCCGTGTAACAGAACGCCGCCATGCGGAACTTGCCGGCGTCGTTCTGCATCCGCTTGGAAACCGAGTAGCCGAGCTGCGCCAGGAGAACGGCGGTAATCATCAACGCCGGATGGATCGCGCCGAAGAACACAGCTTCCAATCGCTTGCCGCCTGCGGCGCCGCCGGCAAAAAGCGGACGCACAAAAGGACTCTGCGAATAGAGCACCAAGCCGATCAGGAACTGCGTCGACAGAGCAGTGGAGAACACCAGGCCCGCAATCCGATCGGCTTTCGTCCAGGCGGCGCTGGCCAGCTTGCCCCGCCACGCGCGGAAGACGGCCCACAGGCCGCTGACGAGAACGATCAACCACACCAGATCGTGCAGATGCAATGCGCCTTTGTACAGCATCGGCGTATTGTATAATGGCTCGGCGAGGACCGCAAGATGACCACCAGCAGCAACCTCGGACTTCTCGAACCAAGCTCCATCTCCTCCACACTTTTGGAGCGGCTCCGCGCCCGCCAGCCGGAGGCCTGGCAGCGGCTGGTCGATCTCTATGGCCCCGTCGTCTATCGCTGGTGCCGGCAGCTTGGTGTGTCGCAGAGCGACGCGGCGGACGTTGTGCAAGACGTCTTCGCCGCCGTCGCCGCCGACGTTGCACGCTTCCGCCGCGACCGGCCTGGCGATAGTTTTGGCGGCTGGCTGCGGACGATCACGCGGCATCGCGTCTATGACCATTTCCGCCGCCGGCAGGGCCAGCCCGGCGCCGACGGCGGCACGAGTGCCTACGAGCGCCTGCAAAACCTGGCGGAAACGGACGACGAACCCTCGACGGCCCGGCCGGTGGAACAGGACCCGCGTTTTTCCCGCCGCGTGCTGGAATTGATCAGGACGGAATTCGAGCCGCGGACCTGGGACGCCTTCTGGCGGATCGTCGTCGACGGCCAATCGCCCGCCGAGGTCGCCGCCGCGCTCGGCATGAGCCTTCCGGCCGTCTATCAGGCCAAATCCCGCGTCCTGCGCCGCTTGCGCCGCGAGCTGGGCGGCCTGGAAAACGGCTAGAATAAAAGTCGTGTCAGGCGGTCCCGCTAGTTCTTGTAGGGTGCGTGGAGCGAATCGCCGTGGAGTGCGGTGGGTTTCGCACGGAGTTAACCGCGCCGAGACGCCGCACCGTGATTTCGGGCGATTCGCGCAACGCACCATGACGCGCGGACTTCCGTGCTTCACCCACCCTACGGCCAATAGACCCGCCAAAGGACCCCAATCATGCTCGTCGCCACCTGCCCCTCCCGTGAAGAACTCGTCGATTATGCCGTCGGAAAGCTCTCGGACGAGGACGCCGACGCCTTGGCCGCCCACCTTGACGGTTGCCCAAGCTGCCAGGCCGAATTGGCCGCGCTGCCCGAAGCGGACGATTCGTTGATTGGCCGGCTCCGCGAACCCTCCTCGTCCGATCCGTTCTTGGACGAATCGGGCTTGCGCCTTGGCCGTGGCCCAGGCTAAGGCGGTGGGGGACTGTCCCGATTTTTGTATCAGCAAAAATGGGACTGTCCCCTTGTCGGCTTCCGAATACCCGCGGCTGTTGGGCGAGTATCAGTTGCTTGAGCGGTTAGGCAGTGGCGGGATGGGCACGGTCTATAAAGCACGGCACACGAAGCTCGGGCGCGTGGTGGCGGTCAAGGTGTTGACCCGCGGCCGCGCCCACGACCGCGCGGCGGTGGCGCGCTTCGAGCACGAAATGCAGGCCGTCGGCTGCTTGGACCATCGCCACATCGTCCGTGCCCACGACGCGCGGGAGATCGACGGCACGCCGATCCTCGTCATGGAGTATCTTGCTGGGCTGGACCTCGGCGAAATCGTCCGCCGATGTGGGGCAGATTTCCAATCTGCCAAGCAGATTGGAAATCTGCTCTACGGCATTCCCGTCCCCGATGCCTGCGAGCTTGCCCGGCAGGCGGCCATCGGGCTGCAAACCATCCACGAACACGGACTCGTGCATCGCGACATCAAGCCATCGAACCTGATGTTGACTGCCGAAGGCGAGGTCAAGATTCTCGATCTCGGCCTGGCGCGATTGCGCGGGGACTGTCCCGATTTTTGTATCAGCAAAAATGGCGGCGAGATTGAAGAAATGACGGCTACCGGCCAAGGGATGGGCACGGCAGACTACATGGCCCCGGAGCAGGCTTCGGACAGCCGGGCGGTCGATATCCGTGCCGACATCTATAGTCTCGGCTGCACGCTCTACAAGCTCCTCACCGGCCGCGCGCCGTTCAGCGGCCCGGACTATCGCACGTCGCTGGACAAGCTCAACGCCCACGTCCACGCCCCGCCGCCGCCCGTCGGCCACATCGCGCCTGCCGTGCCGGAGGGCCTTGCCGCGATCGTTGACCGTATGTTGGCCAAGAAGCCGTCCGACCGCTTTGCCACGCCGGCGGAAGTCGCCAAGGCCCTCGCGCCCTATTGCACTGGCGCCGACCTACCCTCGCTGCTGAAGCGCGCGGAGACCATTCTCCCCTCCCCCGCCGGGGGAGGGGCAGGGGGTGAGGGCGGAACAGGCCAGAGCGAGGGCAACAATCTTCCCTCTCCCTCCGGGAGAGGGGCAGGGGGTGAGGGTGGTTTGCGTTTTCGCTGGAAACGCTTCGCCGCGCAACTCTTCTTGCTCGCACTCGTGGGCGGACTCGGATACGCCGCGGCCATCATTCTTCGTATTCACAAGGACGGCAAGGAAACCACAGTCACATTCCCGCCAGGCAGCGCTGCCGCCGTCGGCAACGACGGTCATGTTGACGTGACCTTGCCGGGACAACCCGGCGCCGCCGCGCCGCCTGACGGATCGGCTGCTCGTCCAGAAGCAACGCCAACTCGCTTCCGCACGGCCGCCGTCACCCGCGGCGATCTTACGATGGCGATCCGCGCAGAGGGAACCATCCAACCGGAGGAAGTCGTCAACGTGTCCGCGCAGGTGGAGGGCCCCGTCGTGAAGCTCGGCGACGATCCTCGCGGCAAGACCGACCCGAACTTCAAGGGCAAGTCGGTCGACTTCAACACTCCGGTGGACGTCGGCACCGTCCTGGCCGAAATCGATTTGACGGTCTACAAGCCCCGCTGCGTCCAAGCCACGGCCGAGCTCGAAAATGCCAAAGCCGACTTGAAGGGCGCCGAAGTCAAAGTCGGGCAGGCCAAAGCGGGCGAAAAAGTGAACGCAGCGTCCCCGGGGACGCTTCCGCCTGCCGAAGCGACGCTTCAGCTTGCCGAAGCGTCGTTGGCCGCGGCGCAAGCAGCCGTTGTCAGAAGGCAAGCCGGACTGGACCTTGCCAAGACGAATCTCGACCGCACCATCATCCGCTCGCCCGTGAAGGGAACGATCATCGACCGCCGCGTGAATCTCGGCCAGAACGTGTCGCCCGCCTCCGGCAGCCTGTTCGTGATCGCCAAGGACATCGACAAGCTGCAGGTTTTGGCCGACGTCTATGCGGGGGACGTTGGCTGCATTGCGGCGGGAATGGACGCGCGCATTACGGTCGATGCGTTTCCGGGCGAGGTGTTTGGCGGGAAAGTGTCCCGTATCCGCCGGGGCGGCGAGTCCCTCGGCGCCGGTAACTACACCGTTGTCGTCGCCATCGACAAGCCGGACCGCAGGCTCACGCCCGACATGAGAGTCCACGTCTCCTTCCTGCTCGAAGCCCGGAACGTGCTCCGCGTGCCCAGCGTCGCGCTGCGCTATAGCCCGCGTCCCGAGCAGGCAGTCCCGGAATTCAGCGGGGCGATTCAGTCGCCGGGCGAAAACCAGAGAACTGGCCCCAATGGCACAGGCACCTTGTGGGTGGTCGCCGAAGACGGAAAGCTTCTGCGGCCGATCGAGGTCCAGTGCGGAGCTACCGACGGGGAGCTGACGGCGGTCAGCGGCACGGACGTCAAGGAGGGAACGGAAGTGGTCACTGGGGAGCTTGTCGGCGCCAACGAGGGCATTCCGCATACTTCCAAGACTTCTCCGGCAAAAGTCGAAGTGCCTGAAGGGATCTCTACCGTCGTCAGCGCGAATGGCGCAGTCAACGTCCAACTGCCCGCCGCCGCGCCGCCGAAAGTCGCCGTTATCCGGCCTTCTGTCCAGTCCACGCCCGATTATCTGGAAACGACGGGCAAGATCATCGCGGGGACGGCTGAGCCCGGGACTCCAGCGGCTCGCCCGGCGAAGTACTTGCAATTTCATATCGATCGAAAGACGTTTGCACGGATGTTTCAGGCGGCCAAAAAGCGAAATCCCGCTCGCGCCGCTGCCCCGAACCGGCTCGGAGCTGCCGATGACCCGTTTGCTGTTGGCGGCAGCAGTCCCCCGCGCCCTGCCGCCCAAGCGCGCCCGTCCCTCCGGCCAATAAGCTTGCTGGAATCGACTGGTCGTCCATCTTGCAGATTAACTACGGCTACGATGTGGCGGACGAAACGGACTATCCGCATAGCGGCAGGGTCAGTTCCTTGACGGACCATTTCGACTCGAACGTCCCGTCGGTCCCCTGCGACGCAATATTAGACAAGACCGACGTCCTCGCGGAGCCGGGCATGTCCGTGCGCGTTCGGCTGAAAACGGGCACGACGCACGATACCTTTGCCGTCTTGCGGCAGGCGATCTTCAAAGAGCAGGCCCAATCGTGCATTTACGTTGTAAACGAACAAAACGTCGTCCAACGGCGGGCCGTGGAAGTCGGCCAAGGGCAAGGAGACCTGCTCAACGCCTTGACGGGCGTCAAGCGCAACGAAATCGTGGTTGCCGACCCTTCCGCGGTGGAACCGGGAATGTCCGTCAAGCCCGATTTTCTCGCCGGCATCCTTCTCTTGCCGACACCGCCCATCGAGTTCGTCGAAACTCCGTTCAAGGATGTCGTGGAGTACCTCAAGGATGCCGCCCATATTGAGATCCATATCGACGAGCGGGGCCTGGCCGCCGCTGGAATCAAGCCGGATGTCGAAATCACCACTAGCAACATCCGCGGCATTTCGTTTGCCTCGGCCCTGCGGCTGATGCTTCGCCACGTCGGACTGACCTGCGTCGTTGAGGACGAATACATCCTGATCACTGTGCCGGGGAAAGAACCCGGTGCGAATGCTGCCAAGGCGAAAGTCGAAGGGACTTCGCAGGGCACGGCATCACCCCAAGATGGTGGCAAGGCGGGTTTCGCCGCGCCGCTGCCGACGGTTCGCGCCACCCAGCCGGTCGATTGCAACGTGTGCGACTACGAGGAGTACACGGGCAAGATCGAGGATGGTTACGCTTCCGTGAGGATTCCGTTGCCTCGCGGCAGATTTGAGAAAACGTATTTCGGATCAGGGGCGACGGTCCGCGAGGGCGACGTGCTCGGCGAGTTCGTTCCTTTCAGTGATCCGAAGATCCAGCAAGCGGAGGAGGCGGTAAGGGCGGCAATTCACGCGGAAAACGAGACAGCGAGTTCGAACGACCGCGCCAAATATGATGCGGCTAATGCGCAGGAGAAGGCCGCGAAGGACGAGTTGGAGCGCGCAATACGCGCCGCGCCGCACATAAAGATCGTGGCGCCTTTCTCCGGCAAGCTCGGCCTCGACCACGGAGGAGGCGGAGGCGAACATCCCCTTGTCGGTTCGATTACCCCGCAGGATGCGATGCTCGTCGCGTTCGACATCCCCGAGAGCGCTGTCTTGCGCATCGACGGCTTCCCAATCGCAAACCGGGCTGGGAACTGTCCTTGCGGGTCGTCTGCGCGCTGGCCGACGACAAGGGCTTTCCTTATCGCGGCAAGGTCGTCTTCGTCGCCAACGACATCGATCCCAACACCCGCACGCAGCGCTGGCAGGCCATTCTTCCCAACAAGGACGGCATCTTGATGCCCGGCATGTCCGTCCGCGTGCGCGTGATTACCAGCGAGCCGCATAAAGTGACTCTGCTTCCGTCCGACTGCGTTTTTGACTACCCGTCGCATGACGGAAGCCAACCTGTGGTTCGTGTTGTAGGCGACCGAGATGTCATAGAACTTCGCACCGTGAAGTTTGCGCGGCAACGATACGACGGGTTTATTTCCGTGCCCGAAGGTCTCAGTGCGAACGATTGGGTGGTTCTTAGCACGGATCGTCGGACATATCCGCCTGGAACCACCGTCAAGCTGCAGAAGACAACGACCCCTGCCCCGCCCTGGACGGCGATCTCGGTGCCACCGACCGTCTCCGTGGCGCACCCGATCGCCCGCGAAGTGACCGATTACGTAAACTTCGCGGGGAACCTCGTAGCGGCGCAAACGGCGGAAATCCGCGCCCGCGTCACCGGAAACCTGGACAAGGTCTGCTTCAAGCCGGGAGCGATGGTCAAAAAGGGCGACTTGCTCTTCGAGATCGACCCCCGCTTGTATCAGGCGGAGCTGGACCAGGCGATAGGAGCGGTAAAGGAGGCCCAAGTCCGTCTCGATGCGCGGGTCACGAGTTACAAACTCGTGCAGAAGGTGTTCAAGACCGCTGCCGTCAGCCAGGAGGATTACGACAAGGCAAAGAATCAAGTCGCCGAGTCCCAAGCGGCCGTACACACCGCCGAAGCCGCCGTGAATGTCGCCAAGGTCCGCCTCGGGTTTACGCGGATCACCGCCCCTTTCGACGGACGGATCGGCCGCACGATGGCCGACGCGGGCAACCTCGTGACGGCCGAGCAGACCGCCTTGGCCACCCTCATGTCGACCGACCCGATCTGCGTAAGTTTCTTTGTCAACCAGGAGTCCTTGTCGGCCATCCGCCGCAACGCCGCCAAGGAGCACGGCGAAGCAACCTTCTTGCCGGTGTTTTGCGATCTGCACGACGGCAAAGGATTTGTCCACGAAGGCAGGCTCGATTCGGTGGAAAGCGTCGTCCATGGCGGACGCCAAATCCAATGTCGCGCCCTGTTGCCAAACCAAGACGGCAGCCTGCTGCCCGGCATGCAGGTGAGCGTGCGGCTTGCCACCAGCGCCCCGCACAAGGCACTGCTGGTGCCCGATAGCCTTCTGCTTAGGTATGGAGAGACTGGGCAGCGGAAGTTTCTCTTCGTCGTGACCGATAGCAATATCATCGAGCGGCACGGCGTCGAGACCGGGCCGTTGCAGGACGTCGGCCTTCGGGTCGTCACCAAGGGGATTACGGCCGACGAGTGGATAGTCACCTCTGACCCGAAGCAATTACAGCCCGGCATGACCGTCGAGCCGCAAAGGACCGACGTGCCGGCCGCACAAAAGCAGTAGGGTGACAAGCTCGCGCAGCAAGCGGCAGGCCCACCATTCGTTTCGCCCTAATAGACCTCGTTGTGCGTACCGATCGACAACAAGAGGATCGATTCCGCACCATCTTGCTGGACGAAGTCGAAGAGCAGCCGCAGGTCATAGTCGGCGCTGCACGCCCAGACGCCATCCAGATTGCCCGTGAGTTTGTGAGTCTTCAATCGCGGATCGAAGGCGTCCGCTTCAAGCAGGGCGATGGCCGCCTCAACGTCTGCGATCGCGTCCGGGTGCTTCTTTTCAAGACGGCGCGATCTGCGAAGAAATGCCGTGCTGCGAAGCAATTTACGACGCACCGCGCACCTCGGCGATGATCTCGCTGGCCGATGCAGCGCGGAGCCGGCCGCTCTGGAATTCGGCACGCGCCTCGGCGACATCGCGGGCCAGCGATTCCCGATTTCGAATGGCAATTCGCCGCCGAAGGATTTCCATAAGCTCTGCTTGCTCGTCCACCGACAGGTGGTCGGCGGCGTCAACGATCTCGGAGAAGGTGGTCATTTCTTGTCCCTTTAGCGAAATAGTCGGGTTGCACAACACCCCATTCTACTTGTCAGCCGGCGGCTGGTCAACGCGGAGCGAACGTCGAAAACTGCTCGACCAACTCTCTGAACTTGCGGCAGTTCTCCACCAAATCGGGACCGTGCGTGAACAGTCCACCGCCGACCAGGATCACCAGCGCGCGGCCGTAGACTTGCTGCACTTCGCCAACACGGGCGAGCGTCAGGCCGCCGGCCGGCGCGGGAAAGATCGGCCGCAGCGCACCGAGCGGCGCCGCAGCGGCGGCGGCGATTTCCTGGCATTCCTCGCGGGAAAAGGAGAACCGCCCGCCGAAGTTGGGGAAGATCGTGGCGTCGGCCCCGGCCAGCCGCGCGATCGTGCCGAAGATCAACCCGTGTGCGAAGCCTTCTTCCGGCCGCACGACGAAGCCACCTTGAAAGGCCGGATGGGCCATGATCGGCAGCTCGGATTGCTCGTCGTCGGCAACGGCCCGCATCGCGTCCAGGCCGCAGATGCCGGGGCAGATCAAAAGTCCCCCGGCCCCGGCCTGCCGCGCCGCCCGCGCGCGGCGGAGCATCTCTTCGGGCGATGCGGTGACGTTGGGCAGGTAGAGCGATCGCCCACCGGTCTGCCGATTGGCTTTGGCGACCGCTTCCGTGCATCGCGCGAGCCGCTCCTCGAACGGGCAAAACGTCTGGTTCGTCAACCCGTGATCGTCCTTGATCAAGTCAATGCCGCCCAAGGCGAAGCGATAGGCCAGTTCAGCCAGATCGACGGCAGCCAGTCCCATCGGCTTCAGCGCCGTGGACAAGAGAGGACGCTCCGTCACGCCCGTCAGCTCGCGGAGCCCCTTCCGGCCGAAGCGCGGGCCGCGGAACCGCGCGAGCAGGCTTGGCGGCAAACCGAGCGACTCCGCGCGGATCAGCGGCTTGAGGCTGATATTTCCCAGTACGACGTTCAGCAGTTGGCTTAGGTCATCGCCGGCGGCTTCCACCGGGAAACTGATGCAGGCTTTGAACACCCGTTCGTCGTAGCAGACAAAAGCCTCAACCTGCCCGACCACCTGATCTCGAATCGGTCCTGCTGGAACCAGGTCTTCCGGGAATTCGACTGTCTGCTCCAGGCAAATGTCTCGGGCGCGGGCACGCGCTTCGTCCTCCGTGCCGCCAAGACGGTAGATGACTGTGAATCGCTCGCCGGACAGCGAGAGCGGAACGGTTTGGGGAATGAGTGCGGACATACGACTTATAACGCCTCCGCTTTGGCCTCACTGTGAACAGCCTCGATGCGGACCTCGGCGAGGTCGGACTCAGTAATGCCGAAATCGGCGTCTAAAAGTTTTTCGGCTTCGCCGACTAGCGCCGCGGCGTCCAGGCCGTATTCCTTCATCAAGTAGGGCCGGCTCGCGCCGTGGACGAACGTGTCGCGAAGGCCGATGCGCGCCAGCCGCTTGCCGATGCCGGACTCCGCGATGACTTCGGCCACCGCGCTGCCCAGCCCGCCGGTGATGACATGGTTCTCCATCGTAATCACGCCGCTGCGCGATGCGGCCGCGGCTTCCAGCGCCGCCTCGGCGTCAAACGGCTTGTGCGTGGCGACGTGCTCGTGGCGGATGGCGACGCCGCGGGCGAAGCGCTTGCGTCGCTCGCATCGCCTCTTCCGTGCAAATGCCGCTGGAGAAGATCGTCAGGTCAACCTCGCCGCCGGGATTGTCGTCAGCCACCGTGCGGAGCTTGCCCAATTGCAGCGGCTCGCTCGCATCGAACAGCCGCGGCACTTCGCCGCGCAACATGCGGACGTAGACCGGGCCCGGCACGTCTTCGATGGCGTCTAGCACCGTTTCGATCTCTGTGGCGTCGGCCACTTCCACGACGGTCATGTTCGGCAGGCTCCGCATCATGGCTACGTCCTCGATCGCCTGGTGGCTCGCCCCGCCGGGGCTGGTTATGCCCGGCAGGAAGCCGAACATCCGCACGGGCAGGTTCGGATAGGCGACCGACATGGCCAGTTGGTCGTAAGCGCGGCGGTAGATAAAAACGGCGAAAGTATGGATGAACGGCACAAACCCCTCGCGTGCCAATCCGCCGGCGAAGCTCAGCATGTTCTGCTCGGCCACGCCCAGGGAAATGAAGCGGTCCGGGTAGGTCTCTTTGAACAGGTCGATCTCCGTCGAGGCGGTGAGATCGGCCGAGAGCACAAGCACCTTCGGCCGGTCCTTGGCCCAGCGGACGAGGTTTTTGGCGTGTACGCGCGAGAGGAGTTCCATGATCGATCCGGCAGTTGGCACAGGGCGTAGGCCGGAACAAGCTTGCGCAGTTCCGGCAGCGGTACGATAACCCAAGTTTTGCCGGAACTGCGCAAGCTTGTTCCGGCCTACCGATGATTACTCCCAAGTTGCCAACAGGTCCTGATACCGCTCGTACTCCGCCTCATTCTTGAAACGAAAGTAGTGGAACTTCGGGGCGTTGGCCCGCAAGATTTCCATCTCGCGGCAGGTATCGGTCTTTGCCAGTACGACGATCGGCCGGCCGTCGGGCGCTAGGTCCGCCGGGGCGGCCAGGGCGTCCATGTCGTGGCCGTCGACGCAAAACGCCCGGCAGCCGAAGGAGGCGACGCGCTCGTGAAGCGGTTGGACGTTCATCGTCTGGTCCATGCGGCCGTCGCACTGGTGGCCGTTCACGTCGACGTAAATGCCGAGGTTATCGATCTTGTGGAACGACATCGCCTGCAAACATTCCCACGTCTGGCCCGACTGGAACTCGCCGTCGGACATCAGCACCCAGACCCGGCCGGTCTCGCCCTTGCGCTTGCGGGCGAAGGCGATGCCGGAGGCCTGGCTCAGTCCTTGGCCCAGCGAGCCAGACATCAATTCATGGCCGGGCGAGTGTTCGGCCCCGATCATCTCCACCGTGCCGCCGTCGCGGTTGAAATCCAGCAAGCCTTCCGGCGCCATGCGCCCGGCTTCCACCAGTGCCGCATAGAGAATCAGTGCGTACTGCGAAGGCGCGAGAATGAAGCGATCCAAGTGCGGCGCGCGGGGACCGTGGAAGGCCGTGCCGGGCGAGGGCCCGCGGACGGTTTTGCCCGGCACGCCGGGGAACGGTCCCGGCAGCAGCGGTTCCGTCGGACCGAGCCTAAGCACTTTGACGTACAGCGTGGCCAAGATCTCGGCGGCCGAGCAAGCCTGGCTCAGGTATCCGCCGCGGTTGCGGATGACGTGCTCCAATACGCGACGACGGATGCCCCGCGCGACCCGCCGGGCCTCGTCCTGCCAGGAGGCGGCCCCACGTGAGGGCGTCAGAACTGCCGTATCGCTTTCAAGAGTCATGCGGTTGTCTTGGCGTCGCGGTAAACTGAAATCTTACCGGTTCGTGCGGCATCCGGCAATCGGTGCTCGCGCCACTGGCCAGATTAAATGGCCGTACGATTGTCCCAGCGGCGAACCGATTGGATAATCGAGAGGCAGCGGCGCAGTGCGGCGCGGCCACTACCGAGGAACGTCGACAATGAAAGAACCGACAAAACTCCTGGTTATCATCATCGCGGGTTGTCTGTTCGGCGTGTTCGTGTTCTTGCCGGTCGACGAGCTCACGTCCTACTACGAGTACCACTTCCAGGCAGATTATACCGCCTGGAAGTTCGTCACTCAGCAGATGGCCCAATTTCTCTTGCTTCGGTCGCCGGCGAAATTCTTTGTCTATCTCGTGTTCGGCGGCCTCATGGGACTGGCGTTTTACGTTATCCTATCGCTGCTCCACCGTCGAGACGCCCTGATCGCTCAATTGGAAGACGAACTGAGCAAGGACCTCGGTGCCCTGATCCGTCGCGGCGAGGACGACAGCTTGGAATTCAAGTCTTCTTTTCGCTACGACTATCGCCTGCAAAAGGTCAACAAGGCATTGGAGGCGGTAATCGTGAAGACGCTAGCAGGCTTCATGAACACCGAGGGAGGGAGCTTGCTGATCGGCGTCGCCGACGACGGCAGCATCATCGGACTGGTAAGCGATTTTCAGACCTTGCAACGCAAAGACAGCGATGGCTATACGCAGGCCCTGATGTCAACGGTGGCGGAACGGCTCGGCACGCCGGCTTGCCGTTTGCTGCGGATTCTCTTTCACCGGCAAGACGGTAAAGAGGTTTGCCGCATCATCGTCACGCCGTCGCCAGTTCCGGTGTACGCGAAGGAGGACAAGCAGTCGAAGTTCTATATCCGCACGGGTTCGGGCACGCGGGAAATGGATTTGCAGGAGGCGGTGGGGTTTATCAAGAGGAAGTGGGGATGAACGGGCGGGATACGAGGTACTCAGTACAAAGTACACAGTACAAAGTGGTCGGTTCGCGACAACTCCTGCGCAGCGCCGTGTATGTACTGAATACCGGCTACTTTGTACTGAGTACTGAGCACTCGCCGCACTCGTTACCTCCCTATGCTCCCGCCTTTCCCTTCACCGCCGTCGCCACCGGCGTCGGCAGAACGGTTGCGGTCACGCTCGGCGCGGGCAGGGCCGGTTCGGCGGGCGCGGGCACGGCCGGTGCCGCCGCCGCGGCCGTCTTCGGCTGTACATCCACGCCGAATTTCTCCATCGTCAACAGGCTCAACAGCGCGCCCAACATGCTCGTGTGGCCGTTCTCGCCGTTGCTGCCGAAGTTGATAAGCTGCGACGGCACCAGCGGCTGCTTGCTCTGCCGCAGTTGATCGGCCACGATGGAAACGGCATACAAGCCGCGGGTCGCGGTAGGAGTCGATCTTCAGTTGCAGCACCTGGGCCTCGGACTGACCGATGGCGGCGATCCGCTTGCCCTCGCCCTCGCCGATGAGCGCCGGCCTTCTTGCCTTCGCCCTCGCCGACCAGCGCGGCCTGCTTGGCCTGGGCCTCGGCCACCACCAGCAGCCGGCCGGCCTCGCCTTCGCCCTGCAAGCGAGCCTGCTTGGCCGCCGCCTCGGCCTGGACGACGGTCGTTTCGGCCACTTTTCTGGCCCTGGCCAACTCGGCGTCGCCCGTGTTCTCGGAAATGCGGATTTGCACCTGCGATTTGGTCAGCTCGGCCTGCAGTTGGGCCTGCGCCTGGGCCTCGTTGAGCGACTTCTGCCGCACGGCCGATTCCTGCTGCTTCTGGAACGTTTCGACCTGCTCGATGGCGAACTGCCGCAGCCGCAACTGCTCCAGCAGGGTCTCGATCTTCGTGTCGCCCTGCTTGCTCTCCGGGCGGCCGATGAGCACGTCGACGCACTGGATGTCGAAGGCCGCAAACCTCGTCCGCAACTCGTCCCGCGCTTGCTTCTGAATCACGTCGCGCTCGTGGATCAACTGCAACATGCTCTTCTTATGGGCCACGTCGCGGAAGTAGGCGCTCAGCATCGGGTCGAGCGTCTGCGTGATGAGCTGCTTCACGTCGCCGAAGCGCTGGATGACCGAAGGCGCCTTCTCGTAGTCGATATGCACCACCAGCGAGAGTGGCAACATCGGTTCGTAGGCGTCGGCGGTTATCAGTTCGATCGACTTCAGCGAATCGTCGAAATGATGGCTCTCCGAGCGGCCGGTGATCCAGTGCAGCACGAAGTTCGTGGTGGGCACCTCGACGATCACGCCGGCGGAGGTGTTGAAGGCGTATTTTCCGGGCCCCAACGCGGTTTCCCAGACGCCCTTTTCGCCCTCGCGGACGCGCTCGCCGTGGCGGAACTCCGTTGCCGGAGGTGTCGGCCCCCTTCTTGCCGTAGAAGCTGACGACCACGCCCACGTAGCCGATCGGCACCACGCTCTTGGGGATCATCTCGATGGTGGCGAACCAGCGGTTGATGAAGTAGGTGCCGTCGATCAGCGGCGTGTACTGCACGCCGCGGCGCCCGCCCGCGCGGAGGAAGGCCTCAATGTCCTGGTAGTTGTTGTGGAAGTTGGGCTGGTCCTTGTCGGTGCCCACGGCCGGCGCGATCAACTCGCCCGGCGGCAGCGTGGGGCCTTCGTGGACGGTGACGATGCCGATCGAGTCCGACTTGCCGGAGATGACCACCGGGCTGAAGCCGTTGACCGAGCTGCAACTGCTGTTGCCATTCCTCCAGGCTCTTGGCGTTGGTGCATTCCAGCGTGAAGGCGCGGTCTTCGGTGATCACGTTGAACAGGGCAATGTTGATCGCGTAGACGCCCTCGCGGAGGATAGCCCGCTGCCGGCCCTTCTGTCCGCCGTGGGCGAGGAACTTGCGGGCGTCCTGGAAGTTGTTGCAATCGACGATTTCGCCCAACGTCTGGGAGGGCTCCAGTTGCTCGCCGCCCAGCGCGAAGACGTAGCCGATTTTGCTTTGCTTGACGGTGATGAGAGGGATTTTGTGGATCGCGTATTGCCATCGCCACAACCCAAAATGGATGCCGCCGCGAAGGATGTCGGCCTGGTAGCCCGCCTCGCCCTTCAGCGCAATGATCGCGCCTTCCTTCAGCCCCCCGGCACCCGACCAGAGCTTTTGTACGATGCCGACGCGGTCCGTGGGAATAAAGCGGCAGGTGAGCCAAGCGAAGATCAACACCGCGGCGATGATAAGGCCGCAGGTGACAAAGATCGTGATCAAGGTTTCCATGAGGTAACCTCCTATTCAAAATGCGCAGTGCCGAAAAACACATAGCGGCGCTTCCTTTAGTGTACGTCGCGGCAAGCGGTGTGAGTATTCACCCCTGCTACAACCGCTATTCGCCATGCAAAGCTCCGCGACTGCGTCTTTTGACGCAATTGCTCCGTGGCGCATATTGAATGTACATTCGTTGTAGCATTTCACATATTGTCGAGATTTGCTTTCCGGGCCAGCTAGCCCCCTGTTCGCGGTGGGGAGTTGATAAATCTATGGTTAGTTGAGAGGCATTCGTCATCATTCCGTAATGATCATCCGCTACGATGAAGACGTGACGTCGGGCCGCTTCAGGCGTTGAAGCAAGGCCTGCGACGGCGAAGATCAACCCGTTTCAAGGAGTACGTTGTGATGAAAGTATGGTTGCGAATTGCGGCAGCTTGTTTTTGCGTGGCGCTGGCGGGCGCGGTCTCGGTGGCTTATGCGGCCGAGACTGCCGAACCTCCGAAATCGCTGGGCGAGGTCGACGAGTATGGTGAAAACTTCTACGACTATGCCAAGGCCCAAAAGTGGGAAAAGGCGGCGGGCAAGCTGGCCGCGCTGAAGAAAGAGGCGGAAGCGCTGGAGGCGGAGTTGAAGGACGACGACAAAGATACGCTTGCCAAGCACGTCGCCGCGCTGGAGAAGGCCGTGGCCGAAAAGGACCAGGTTGCCGGAATGATCGCGTCCAACCAGATCACGCTGCTGACCTCCAAGCTCGGCGAGGCGTATCCGCACAAGGTGCCGTCCGAAGTTGCCAAGATCGACTTCTTGGGCCGCGAGGTGGAAATCTGGTCGCTGGCCAAAGATGACGCCAAGCTCAAGTCCTCCTCCACCGCTCTGCAAAAGACGTGGAAGAAGGTCCGTCCCGCCGTCGTCGCAAAAGGCGAGAAGGGAAAGACCGAGGCGAAGAAAGTCGACGGGCTGGTGGCGAAGCTCAAGGCGGCAAAGTCGTCCGATGAATGCCTGGCCGCCGCCGGTCCCATCCTGGACGCGGTCGACGATCTGGAAGACGTGTTCAAGTGAGAGCATTGCGACGAGCGCAAGTGGCGTCGCTATTTGCCAGAAGGTAGAATCTCAAGATGTGGACGCTCCCGCCGGGCTTGCCCCAGCGGAGCGATGAATTGGCCACTACATCGCGTCGCCAATTGTAAGCCGTGCCGCGTTTTCCGCTGCCGCCGCCCGGCCCGGCCGGGCCGGGCGGCGGCAGCGGAAAACGCGGCAAGAGCGCGGGAAGCGGGCGGTAGTGCTCAATCCCGCGCTCCGCTGGGGCAAGCCCAGCGGGGGCGAGCCAGCGACACCGAACCGTCCGCCGTGCGAATCCTGCTGATTGAAGACTCGCCGCGCCTGCAACGATCGCTGGGCGACGGCCTGCGCAGTGCCGGGTTCGCCTTGGATGTCGTCGGCGACGGCCGCGAAGGGCTGCGCTGGGCGCTCTGCACCGAGTACGACGTCATCGTGCTGGACCTGATGTTGCCGGGACAGGACGGCCTGTCCGTTCTTAACGAACTGCGCGACACGGGCAAAACCACGCATGTCTTAATCCTCACGGCGAAAGACACG
This sequence comes from uncultured Planctomycetia bacterium, assembly GCA_963780045.1. Lineage (GTDB taxonomy): Bacteria > Planctomycetota > Planctomycetia > Pirellulales > Thermoguttaceae > JANXQG01. The sequence goes on from CAVZZZ010000001.1 coordinate 3,629,039, forward strand.
GTGGACGACCGCGTGCGCGGGCTGCGGGCCGGGGCGGACGACTACCTTGTCAAGCCGTTTGCCTTTGACGAGCTGCTGGCCCGCGTGCAGGCCCTGGTCCGCCGCCGCCACGGGATGAAAAACCCATGCGTTCGCCTTGGCGATCTTGCGATCGACACGGCGGCCAGGACGGTTGCCATCGCCGGCGATGCGGTCAGCCTCACGCCTGCGCGAATATGCGCTGCTGGAATACCTTGTTTTCCGGCGGGGCACGGTCGTCTCCCGCGCGGACATCGAGCGTCATATTTATGCAGATGACGCCGGCGTCTTCAGCAACGCCGTCGATTCGGCCGTTTGTGCCCTCCGCCGCAAGATCGACCGGGCCGACGCCCCCTCGCTAATCCAGACGCGCCGGGGGCTGGGATACATTCTGGAAACGGGCGAAGCGTGATGTCGATCCGCGGCAGATTACTGGCCAGTTTGCTGTTGGGCCTGATTGGCCTGTATGTAGCAGCCGGCGCGACGATGTTCTTTTCCGCCCGCGCGTTTTTGCAACGGCAGTTTGACGCGAGTCTCGCCGCCAGGGCACAGAGCTTCGCGAGCATGCTCCGAATGATGCCCGACGGCCGCGTGACTTTGGAACACCTGGAAAACACGCCGGCAGGGAACGGGACTACGGGCAGAGCCGAGCTTTACGAAGTCTGGGGCGAAGACGGCTCGGTCCGGCCTGCGCGCGCCGGCACTCGGCCGAAAAGATCTTCCGCAATCGCCGCTTGCCGAAACTTTGAGCATTGCCGATGCCTTGCTGCCGGGCGGAGTCTCCGGGCGGGTCGTTTCGTTTCGGATGTCGCCGCCCCCGGAAGATGAAGACGAGCACGACACCGATGCGGAGGCCGGGAAAAAACAGTCATCGCTTGCCAAGACCGTGGTGGTTGCGGTTGCGGAGGACACGCGCGAGCTTGACCATTTCCTGTCGATTTTGCTGTGGGCGGCCGTCTTGACGACCGCGGCCGCCATTGCGGGAACGGTGATCATCGTGCAAATCGCCGTGCGCCGGGGACTGCGGCCGCTGCAAGACGCCGCCGCCCGTGCGGCAGGAATTAACGAGCAATCATTGCACGTCCGCTTTCCGGTCGACGGTCTGCCGGCGGAGCTGCGGCCGATCTGCCTTCGGCTGAACGAGTCGTTGCAACGGCTCCAGCAGGCTTTCCAACGGGAACGGCGCTTCACGGCGGACGTGGCCCACGAGCTGCGGACTCCCATTGCTGAGTTGCGGGCGTTGGCCGACGTCGCTCTTCGCGGCGGTGATTCCGGCGCCTCGGCGGTATACTTCGAAGACGCCCGCGACATCGCCGTGCAGATGGAACGGATCGTGGCCACTCTCCTGGCTTTGGCCCGCTGCCATGCGGGAACCACAAAACTCGTCTGTGAGCCGGTCGACGTTTCTGCCGCGCTTATGGATGCGTGGACCTTGCATCGACCGGCGGCAGAGGCACGAGGCGTGACCGCCCGCTTTGAAATGCCGCCGCAAGCAACCGCCTTCACCGATCGCACGATGCTGCACTCGATCCTCAGCAATCTCCTTGGAAACTCGGCGGCGCACGGAAAGGCCGGAAGCAAGGTCGTTGGCCACGTTGACGTGGAGGGCGAAAAGCTAACGATCCGCATTTTGAACGCAATTACCGATCTTGACGAAGCCGATGTCGGCCACTTTTTCGAGCCGTTCTGCGCAAGGACGCCGTGCGCACGGACGGCTCGCACTGCGGCCTGGGCCTTACGCTGGTGCGGGCCTATGCCGAGGTATTGGCCGGGACCGCCGCGGCCAGCCTACTTGACGACAATTCCTTGTGCGTGGCGGTGGAGCTACCCGTTGGAGTTCCGGCTTTAGCCGGCAATTAGCGGGCATGCCGGCTAAAGCAGGAACTCCAGCGCCGTTCTAGTCCGCCATCACGCATCGCCCCTTGGCCCACTCCCGCAGTGCCTCGACCCGCTCGCGCATCACGACGGCCAGCGGACGCGTGGCCTGGATCGCGCAGAGCATGTGCTCCGTGGCCATCTCGGCCTTCTCGGAGTAGGCGGTGAAGAGGGCCGAGACGACGGCCTGCTCGATTTCCGCGCCAGTTAAGTTTTCCGTCGCCGTCACCAACCGCGGAATGTCGAACGCAGCTTTGTCGCGGCCGTGTTTGCGGAGATGGATGGAAAGTATCGCCTCCCGCTGTTGCGCGGCGGGCAGATCGACAAAGAAGATTTCGTCGAAGCGGCCCTTGCGCATCAGCTCCGGCGGCAACTGCTCGATGTCGTTGGCCGTGGCGATGATGAAGATCGGGCGGCGGTGGTCCTGCATCCAAGTGAGCATGGTGCCGAAGATCCGCTGCGAAAGGCCGCCATCGGCCGAATCGGCGCTGGCCGAGGCGAAGGCCTTTTCGATTTCGTCGATCCAGAAGACGACCGGCGACATCGCCTCCGCCTGCGCCAGCGCCTCGCGGAGGCGGGCTTCGGTCTCGCCGACAAATCTCTGATAGAGTGCGCCGGGGTCCATCCGCACCAGCGGCATCCGCCACGCCGAAGCGACTACCTTGGCGCAGAGGCTCTTGCCACAGCCCTGCACGCCCAAGAGCAAAATGCCCCGCGGCGGCTCCAGGCCAAAATCCTGCCCCTTGCCGGAAAAGCCGCCGTGCCGCAGGTTAAGCCAGCGCTTCAGACTGTGCAGGCCGCCGATTTCATCGGGCGAAACGTCGACCACGATCGACTCCAGGCAGCCGGTAGCCGCCAGACGCGTCCGTTTGGCTTCGACCAGTTGCGGCAGGTGGCTGCGGTCCAGCACGAAGTCTTCGTAGAGCACTTCCGAGACCGCGCGGATGATTTCCTCGGTGGTCAGCCCGCGCAACGTCTGCACGACAAGATCGAGGTCGCTCTTGCTGAGCTTTGATTCGACCTTTTGCAGGCTCCTTTGCTGCGCGTCCTGGTAGGTCTTTTTCACCAGCGCGAGAATCTCCTCTTCGTCCGGCCAGCCGATGTCCACCGGCAGGCTGAGGCGGCGCATCTCGATGGGCGGCGCGGTGCCGTCCACGAGCACGATCGTCCAGGTCCGCGAGGGCGGCGAGAAATAGAGATCGCGGAGATAGCGGAGAATCTGCGGCTCCTTGGCATGCTGGCCGAGGTCCTTGAAGAGAAAGACCATCGGATTGTCCGAATCCTTGACGTATTTCAGAGCGGCCGCCGCCCTGCCCGGATCGGCCAAAACCTGCCCGCCCGTTGGACCCACCAGGCCGTCGGTGAGCGACCATTCCGCGACGGGCAGCCCCATCTGCTGGGCCGTCTCGCGGACAAAGCGGACCGCGCGGGTTTCGTCCGGCGTGGCGATGGAAATGATCGGATTGCCCGCGGCGACGAGCAGTTTGAGGGCGTCGGGCTTCATGGATGTAGTGTAATCGAGAAAGGCGTGGGATGCCAGAGCGCGGAAGTACACAGTACGCAGTGCCCAGTACATAGTGCTCGGTGCATGGTACGAGGCTCTCGGTAGACCATGCGCCGATCTATAAGCGACTTGCGTCAGCAGCTCTTGTACTGAGAACTGTGTACTGCGTACTTGCGCGTGGCCGCCTGTGTATTGCTTCCAGCCCTTGACGCAGGGCCGCATGGCCGGAACAATGAGGCGAGCTATCGTCGCCGCCTGCAAGGAGCTTGCCATGACATCATCCCGCCTCTATCCGCCTGTCTTTCGCCCGTTCGTCGTCACCCTCTTTGCCTCGGCGCTTTTCACCGCAATCTCCGCGGTCCACTGCGCGGCTGCCGACAAACCGGCCGCAGCCTATCGCAACGATCCTTATTTCAAGCAGATGAAGGACACATTGGGCCGCGGCATCAACCTGGGCAATGCCTTGGAAGCGCCGCGCGGCGTCAGTTGGGGCGTGACGCTCAAGGCGGAGTACCTTGCCAAGATCAAGGCGGCCGGCTTCCACAACGTGCGGATTCCCGTCCGCTGGTCGGCCTACGCCGCGGCCGAGGCGCCTTTTACCATCGAGCCGGCGTTCTTCGCCCGTGTCGATTGGGCGGTCAACGGGGCCCTGAAAAACCGGCTCGTGCCCGTGCTCAACATGCACTACTACGACGAAATCTTCAAGGACCCCGACGGCCACGCGGCCCGCTTCGTCGCGCTTTGGCGGCAGATCGCGGAGCACTATCGCGAGTTTTCGCCGCAACTGGTCTTCGAGCTCTTGAACGAGCCAAACGGTAAGCTCGACGCGGCCCATTGGAACCCCCTAGTGGCCGAGACGCTCGGCACGATTCGGCAGAGCAATCCCACGCGCGAGGTCGTCGTCGGCCCCACCCACTGGAACGCCATCAACGATCTTGAACGGTTGGAACTGCCCGAGGGCGACCGGCACCTGATCGTCACGGTCCACTATTACCTGCCGTTTCATTTCACGCACCAGGGCGCGACCTGGGCGGGTCCGGAGGCGCAAACTTGGATCGGCACGCGCTGGACCGGCTCGCCCGCCGAGCGGAAGGCCGTGACCGGCGACTTCGACAAGGCCGTCGGCTGGGCGGTCAAGCACCACCGGCCGATCTACCTCGGCGAGTTCGGCGCCTTCAGCCGGGCCGACATGGACTCGCGCGCCCGCTGGACGCGTTTCGTCGCGGACTCTTCGCTGCAGCGTAAGATGGGTTTCGCCTATTGGGAATTCTGCTCCGGCTTCGGGGCCTACGATCCCAAGAGCGACACGTGGATTGGGCCGTTGAAGGAGGCGCTGGTGGGAGGGAAGCGGGAGTGACGTTTCGGAAATCTCGGATTTGAGATTTGAAATCTGGGATTTGAGATACGACATTTCCGGAGTCATCGGCATGTAGTTGTGCCATCGAAGAATGCCTCACGCAAAGGCGCGAAGGCGCAAAGTGTAACTTGATTCCTTTGCGCCTTACGCGCCTTTGCGCGAGATCATTTGACGTTTTCCAAATCGCCCCCCAACCGCACCGCCTCCCCGCGCTTCAAGTCGATCGCGACCGTCTTTTCGCCATACCGCACCACGCCGTGCGTGCCGCCGACGGAGCGGATTTCGGCCGAGGCCAGCTTGCCGTCCTTCCAGGCGATATCGACCTCGAACCCGCCGCGGGCGCGGAGGCCTTTCACGCTGCCCGTGGGCCACGCCTTGGGCAGCGCGGGCAACAGCTCGATCTCGCCGGTGTGCGACTGCAAGAGCATCTCGCAGACGCCGGCGGTGTAGCCGAAATTGCCGTCGATCTGAAAGGGCGGATGCGCGTCGAAGAGATTGGCATACAGCCCGCCGCCGTTTTCCATGTTCACGCGCGAATCGCCGACGAGGCGCATGAGGTTGCCGATCAGCTTGTACGCCCGGTCGCCGTCGTGCAGGCGTGCCCAGAGGTTGATCTTCCAGGCGGTGCTCCAACCGGTGCTTACGTCGCCGCGGGCATCCAGCGAGACCCGCGCGGCTTTCGCCAGCTCCGGCGTGCCGCGGAGCGTGATCTGCCTGCCCGGATATACGGCCACCAAGTGCGAAAGATGGCGGTGCGTGTCGTGCGGATCGTCGCGATCGACCATCCATTCCTGCAACTGGCCCCAGCGGCCGATCTTCGGCACCAGCAGCTTCGCCCACTTGGCGGCCAGCAGATCGCGGAACTCTTTGTCAACACCCAACGCATCGGCCGCTTCGATCGTGTTCGTGAACAGGTCCCAGACAAGCTCTTGATCGAAGGAAACGCCGTCCTCCACCGGCCCATGTTCGGGCGAGTAGCCCTTCGGGCAGACGAGCGTGCCGTCGGGCAGCGCCTTGAGCCGATCGAGCCAGAACTCGCAGATTTCCTTCATCATCGGGTAGGCCCGATTGCGGAGATAGTCCTTGTCCAACGTGAAAGCATAGTGGTCCCAAAGGTTCTGCGCGCACCAGGCGCTGCTGGAGGGAATCCACTCCCAGGTCGAGCCGCCGAAAATGCCGTTTTCGGCGTGCATCGTCCAGCCCCGCGTGTGGAAAATGGCCTTGGTCTCCTCCGCGCGGACGCCGCGGATCGACCAGAGCCAATCGGCATAGGGCTGGAAACACTCGCCGAGGTTCGCCTCGTCGGCCGGCCAGTAGTTCATCTGCACATTGACGTCGGTATGGCAGTCGCTCCGCCACGGCGGATGGTTGCTGTTGTTCCACTTGCCTTGCAGATTCGCCGGCAGCCCGCCCGGCCGCGAGGAGGAAATCATCAAATAGCGGCCGTATTGGAAGAGCAGCGCCTCGAGGCCGTGATCGGGACCTTGGGTTTTGAGGTTGGCGAGGCGTTGGTCTGTCGGGAGTTTTTCCTTGGCGGGGTCGGAACCGAGATTGAGGGAGACGCGGTCGAAGAGCCCATGATCACCGCCAAGCAGGTCGAGAACGATATCGCGAGGTTCCATTTTGGCCGCCTTGTCTAAGCGCTCAGTAATCGCACGGTGTGGATCTCCGCCTCGCCAGTTCCTGCCGCGGTCGCGCACGAAGTCCGTACCGGCATCAACAAACAACTTCAAGCTCCGCACATTCCTAAACCAGATCCTGTTTCTATCCTTTTCTCGCAGTAGTTGCCCACCCACATTTACAATTCGCACCTGCGACCCGTAATGCAGCGCAACGTTGTATTGTCTCGTTCCTTCGTACTTGAACCCGGAAAATGTTCCCGCTGCCGAAATCCGATCGTGGTCCACCGTGACTTTACCATCGTGAGCGTCGGCAAACGAAGTAATTCCTGAGAGAGGGCAATCGTCGCGCGAGTTCACTTTGTTTGCGAAGAATTCAAAACACAACACGTCGGCAGAACGGCATACAAAGGCGGTACGATGGTACTCGACACCTCCGCTTTGGAATTCGACCTTATGGAAGGCGGCTCCCACGTCGAGATATCTGCGGTAGTTCGTTACCGGCCCGTGGTCAATATCGACGTATATATCACCGGCGTTCTGATACGCCCCCGTATCCTTTTCGTCGCCGATCCAAAAGCTCTCTTCGTTGAACTGGATGTGCTCTTCGGGCACGGTACCGTAGATCATCGCAGCCAGCCGGCCATTGCCGATCGGCAGCGCTGCCCGCTCCCAATTCGCCGCCGGTTTGTCGTACCAGAGCTTCAGGTCTTCGGCGGAGGCGTTGAAGTTCACAGCGAAGGCGCGCGTAAGAAGTGCAAGTGAGTAGCACACGAAGGTAACTAAACCGAATGCGCCCGCGTTCACCCGTTTACGGCATTCGGATGCCTCCGGCTTGCCCGGTGGTATTTCACGTTTCGAACTACATCGCCGCCTCCCGCAATCCCTCTTTTCCCAATCTCCGGCGACGGCGGAGCCGTCACCGGAGATTGGGAAACGTTTGCGGGAAGGAGCCGCCATTTTGTAGCAACAAACGTAAACATCCGCCGGGCAAGCCGGTGGCATTGACGCACCCAGACCCTTCTGCGCCTGCGCATGACTATTTCTCCTTCGGCCCGTAATGCGCCCTGTACCACGCGGCGGTCTTCGGCGGGCCGCCGACATCGCTGTTGGGCTGGCTGGCGGCGAATTCGTCGTTGTCCTGCACTTCCTTCTTGAGCCGGTACAGCTCCTTTTTTAACCCGGCCACAAGCGCCGCAGACGCCGCATCGCTATAGATGTTGTGCAGCTCGTGCGGGTCGTGGATGAGGTCGTAGCATTCCCACTGGTCCTTCTTCCAGAAGTAGATCAGCTTGTGCGTCTCGGTCCGCACGCCGTAGTGCGCCCGCGTGTTGTGGTCGCCCGGATCGTGGTAGTAGCGGTAGTACCAGCTCTTCCGCCAGTCGGCCGGATGCTCGCCGCGCAACAGCGGCAGGACGCTGCGGCCTTGCATGTCCTTGGGCACCGCCGCGCCGGCGATCTGTAAAAACGTGGGCGCGAAATCGACGTTCAGCACCATCTCCCTGACCGCGCCATTCTGGTCGCCCGCGCCGCCCGGCTTGATCACGCCGGGCCAGCGGATGAGAAACGGCATGCGGATCGACTCCTCGTAGAAGAACCGCTTGTCGAACCAGCCGTGGTCGCCCAGGAAAAAGCCCTGGTCGCTGGTGTAGATGACCACCGTATTCTTGGCAAGGCCGCTGTCGTCCAGGAACTTCAAGAGCCGGCCGACGTTGTCGTCGATGGAGGCGACGCAGCGGAGATAGTCCTTGATGAACCGCTCGTACTTCCATTTCAGCAGGTCGTCCTCGCTCAGGCCCGGCGGCGGATCGGCCTTGAGGTCGCTGTGGGTGAGGTCGCGGCCGACGCGCATCGTCGCTTCACGGGCGGCGTCGGTGCGGGTGGAGTAGTCGTCGCGGAGCGTGGATGGTTCGGGAATGTCCTCGCCGTCGTACATTTCGGCGTGCTTGTCGTCGGGAATCCAGTTGCGGTGCGGGGCCTTATGGTGGCACATGAGGAAGAACGGTTTGTCCGTCGGCCGATTCTTGATAATGTCGATCGCCTCGTCGGTGATGATGTCGGTGATGTAGCCCTGATACTTGTGTCGGCCGTTGGCGTCCCACATGACCGGGTTCATGTAATCGCCCTGGCCCGGCAGGACGAGCCAGCGGTCGAAGCCGGTGGGCACGGTACCTAGGTGCCACTTGCCGAGCATGGCCGTATAATAACCGGCGGCCTGCAGGTCCTTGGCCACGTTGGGGGCCTCCGGGTCGATGCAATTAAAGACCGGCACGCCGTTTTTGTGGCTGTACTTGCCCGTCAGGATGCATGCGCGGCTGGGCGTGCAGATCGAATTGACGCAAAAGCAGTTTTCCAGCCGAAGGCCTTCGCGGGCGATGCGATCGAGGTTCGGCGTCTTGTTGATGCGGCTGCCGTAGGCGCTGATCGCGTGGGCCGCATGGTCGTCCGCCATGATGTAGAGGATGTTCGGGTGGTTGTGTGGCTGGCCACGCGAGGTTTCGCCCAGGGCAAGGGACAAAACGATGGCGGCAGCGACGGTTGCGATGTTTGCGGGAATGTGCATGGTTCGTCTTAGGCGTAGTATCGCAATAAGTTGAGCGATCACGGGTGGCACGTCCTGAGCTTCAAGCGAAGGGCGTGTTTGTCGAGTTCACACGCCCTTCGCCTGAAGCTCAGAGCGTGCCACCCCGGTTTTGGGGAAGGGGCAAACCGTTTGCCGAGGGCCTCGCGCGCGGCCTCTTCCTCACCCGCCCGCGTTGGCCTACTGCGCGAAGATCAGCCCCATGCCCGAACAATTGTTGTCGTCGCCGCGGCCGGCGATGCCGATGGCGGGCGAACCGTCTCCGCCGACGGTCACTGGCGGGAGGTCGCCGCCGCCGCCGACCCACGGCGATTCGTACTTGTCGTCCGGATCGAGACGGCCGTCCTTGATCTTCATGAAGGTCACGGAGAAGCCGTCCAGGGCCGCCACCGACTTTGCGGTGATCGCGCCGACGGCATAGCCGTGCCTCGCCTTGACGCGAATCTTGCGGCCATTGACTTTGCCGTGCTGGTCGCCCAGCACTTCCTTGCCGTGCTCATCCACAAAGACGGGGCGGACCGCGGAAACGATGTCGTTCGCGGCCCACTTGCCCAGCCCGACCTCGAAGCCGACGAGCATGCCCTTGTCCGGGGCCGTATCGCGAAACTGCGGTCCGGCGCCGCCGAAGATCCGTTCCGAACCGCCCGCCCGTTGCACGGCCGAGTTGCCGCGCAGTGCAGACCGTCCGTGTAGTTGCCGCGGGAAGGGAGTGACCGCCGGGGCCGCCGAACGCGCGCCGGCGTTGTGGATTGGGGACCCCATATTCACGATTTCCACGCCGCAAAGGCCGCAGGTACCTGCTGCGTGGTGCCCGCGACGGTGATCGTTTGGGTCGAGCCGGTCAGCCCTGTGACTTCGATGAAGTTGCCGGATTGATGCGATGCGGAGTTCGTGCTGGTGATCGACGTGTAGCCGGTCGGCGCGCTGCCTTCCGAAGCATAGTAATACGTCTTTTTGTTGACGGTCACTTTGCAGTTGTATCCCGGCATTTGATCGCCGACGTAGATGTACATCGTGTACCGCGAGTAAGGAACGCGGCTGACGGTCATGGTGATGGGCTTGAAATCGTGGGCGGTTACGTAGCCATTGAGCAACCGGTTGGCGCTGCCCGTGCTCCAGGTATTGATAGCGCCCTTGACCGTAAACGTGGCGGTGCTTCTGGCGCCGGAGTTGTCGACCAGCGGTGTTGCGCTAAAGTCGAATCCCGACACGTTATTCCAATTGCTCATAGGCGCCACTCCTGCCTGGCCGAAAACCGGTCCAGCATTGCCGTTGAAATGGATGCCAATGCTGCCGGCCGCGGGAGCGGGACGCGATTCGCCGCCGCCGACTACGCTCGACGTATTCGGCGCGTGCGCCGGCATGTGCGGGGTCGCAAGCGCAACACTGTCTTGCCAGTTGTCCGAAGTCGCCCGTTTGCCGTCTTTACTGGTGGAAACAGTCTGGTGCAGCAGCGAGACCGTGGTTATTCCTTTCCTTAGAGCGATTTCACCGCTGGCCACGCCGTTTTCAATCTTCAGTTTAAGCGTGTGGCAGCCGTGCATGGCGGCGAGCGAATCCGATGGCTTGGGCTTGGTGGAAGCCACGCTTGCGCCGACGTAGCGGAACTCGACCGACTTGATTTTCTGCAACGGATCGACAAGCGGAGCAGTAACGTGGATCGTCATGCCGTCGTCGCCGTTCTTCGTGGCGGTCAATTCGGGCTTGCCAAGCCGCCCTTGCATCAACCGGACGACGGCCTGCGTGGGGACGGCGAAGCTGATATTCTGGCTGTCTTCGCCCTCGACGCGCGACACCGCCACGCCCATCAGCCGGCCTTCGTCATCGACCACGGGACCGCCGCTGTTGCCGTGGTTCAGCGCCGCATCGAGCTGAACCTTTGAAAGATTGCCGTCGTCGTCGTTGCGGAGGCTGGAAACCGATCCTTTTCCAACAGTGATTGCCGGACTGCGCTTGCCGGTGGCAAGGTAGTCGCCCAAGGGGAAGCCGAAGGTATGAATCGGCATCGTCTCGATGGGCTGCGGGGAGTTGATGTACTTGATCGGCTTGAGCGACCGTTTGACACCCTTAGCCGTGATGACAGCCAAATCCGCGTCCGGGTCGACGGCCACCAGATTGCCGGTCGCCGACTCCTCGTCCTTCATTCCACTTTGAAAGACCGCCGTCACTTGGGTGTCCTTGTATTCGTGGACGACGACGTGCGCTGAATAGCGGGGCTGCTCCTCCTCCTGCTGCTGCGGGAAGCCCGGCATGACCGGCAGAGGCGGCGCGAATCGTGGACCGAAGCCGGGCATTCCCCGCCCATGCCTACCCCCGCCGCGCAGCCCGGAGCGCGGTTCACGTGTGACGACGATCTCGGCAACCTTCGGTTCGACGACGTGACGGTTGGTGACGATATAGGCCGTATCGCCATCGACGTGGACGACGAACCCTGAGCCGCTGCCCTCCATGTCTCCTGCCTTGATCTTCACGAAAACCGTGGCCGCTTTTATGTCCGCCACCAGTTGAGGTGAAAGGGCCTGCTGAGACTGTGCGGTGATCGGCAGGCATGTAAGCAATACAACCGTGACAGCCGTCGAACTTAGGCGTCGCATCGAATCATACTCCAGCGGGACGGATGATCGGGCGAAAGAGGACTGGGGTTCCGCCCCAGCGGCGGCTACGGCCCCCGACCCCTGAACGAGTACCCATTCTACTTCGGCGGGTGGTCGATTGCAAGGGGCACGGATGTGTCGGTAACTTCACAAACGAATAAACACCCTTCGCTTGTAGAGGAAATGGGCGAAGGCGAATACGAGGAACAGGCTGACAAGGGCCAATACCAGCGGGCCGCAAGCGCCGAATAGCTTGTTCAGATCGCCGCCGGCGATCCGCCGGGCGATGTCGTTGAAGATGCCCAAACCGCTCACCACGTAGATCGTGATCGGGTTCACGCCGATCCAGACGAAGGGCGCGGCCCAGCGCCTCCAGCCCGCGACATTGATGACCAGGTAGAAGGAGGCGAGCAAAAGGCTGCTGTAGCCGCAGGTCACGAGGACAAACGACGACGTCCAGATCTTCTTGATGACCGGGAACAAGAGCCATTGAGGCACGTGGACCTGATAGGTCCAAAACCATCCGGCCCAAAGCCATCCGGCATGCACGAGGAGTACGCCAGCGACCGCCAGAAGGAGCGCCTTTTGCCAGGGCAGTTGCTTGCCGCTGCGGAGCAACATGCCCGCGAAAACGCCCAAGAGGCAGTTGGCGATTGCCGGCAGTGTGCTCAGCAAGCCTTCGGGATCGTGGTCGCTGCCGGCAGGATACTTGCGAAGCGGCAAATAATGCGCGTCGATCCAATTGCACAGATTCTTGCCCTCGTCATAGACGCCGGCGTCACCGCCCGGCACCGGCACGAAGGCCATTAAGGCCCAGTAACCGATGAGCAGGGCTAGACAACAAGCGAGCCGGCCGCGGAGACCGAAAAAGACAAAAATCAGCCCGGCGAAGAGATACGCCAGGGCAATGCGCTGCAGGACGCCCAGGAGCCGGATGTCCTCGAACTGCTTGGAAAAGCCGCCGTAGTAAAAGATTCCCAAAGCGAACAGCAGCGCGGTGCGCCGCACGATACGAACTACGGCGGCGGCGCGTCCCTTCTCGTCGATGATCCGCTGCAGCGAGAAGACGAGCGAAACCCCCACGATGAACACGAACATGGGGAAGATCAGGTCCTCGAAGTGGAAACCCTGCCAAGAAACGTGTTCAAGTTGCCGGTGGAAGATGCCAACGACGCTTTTGTTGGACTCGCTGCCTTTGTCGAGCGCGGTCTGCCCGCTGTTGCGAAGCCTGGCCACTGCATTGACCAGTCCGTCGGCGCCGACGATCCAAAACATATCGAAGCCGCGCAGGGCGTCGAGCGAAAGGAGGCGGGCGGGTAAATTTGTTTTTGGTGTTGCGCCGGAACTCATGCGATAGCTTGATCCTTATTCTCCCGTGCCGCCGTGCCAGTCTTTCGTCTGGAACGGCGAGGCGGGCAGTCCCGCCTTGTTTTCGAGGTTCGGATTTGCCACCTTCTGCCAGCCGAAACGGACTTCGTTGGGCGAGACGACCTTGTCCGACGAGACAACGACCGTGTTGCCTTCAATCGTCGCCTCGGCGGGCACGAAGTCTCCATCCGCGCCGGCGATCTCGAACTCGCTCAGCGGCTTGCCGTCGCGCGATTTCAGTCCGCCGTCCACGTGGGCGAAGGAGAGCCGCACCTTGTTCCCCTCGACCTTCATTGATTTATACAGCGGCCCGGAGTAGACAACATCCTTGCCGTATGTCTTCGCCAGGGCCCACAGGGCCAGGCGGTTCCCGACATCGATCTTATCTTTTGGGTGGATGTCCTTGAGATTGCCAACCAGGTCAGTCGTCACCGCCATCCCGGTGCCGGGTATCTTCAAGCTGGCGACTTGGGCTTCCCAAAGCGGCGGCAGCATGCCCTTGCCGTATCCGGACCAAGGCGCGAGCTGGACAAAGTAGAAAGGGAATTCGTATCCCCAGACTTTTCGCCAGCCGCCGATGAGGTCCTTCATTTTGTCCGCGTAGGCCATGCCGTTGCCCACGTTGGCCTCGCCTTGATACCAGATTGCGCCGCGAATGGCAAACGGCTCGATCGGGGCGATCATGCCGTTGTAGATGTCGCCTTGTTTCTTGCCGTCCGCGATAAAGCGCTCGATCGGCTGTCCTCCCCAGGCGCTTTCAATCAGGCCCACCGGCACGTCCAGTTCCTTGTGCAGCTTGAGGCCGAAGAAGTACAGGGCGGCGGAAAAACCGCCCCAGCCGCCCGCGGCGACCGTCTTGGGAGAGCAGCGTAACCAATGCGCCTTGACGTCTCGTGCCGGCTCGCGGCCTGCCGCTTTGGGCACGAGCAACAGGCGGATTTGCGGGTAGTTTGCCGCCGCGATTTCTTCTTTGGCCCCGGCGGTCGCGGAAATGCCCATCTCCATGTTCGACTGCCCGGAGCCGAGCCAGACCTCGCCGATTAGAATGTCATCGAGTTCGATTTTGTTTTTGCCGTTGATCGTCATGCCATGCGGCTTGCCGTCGGCCTTGACGGCGGGCAGAACGACTTGCCAGTTGCCTTTTTCGTCGGCCTTGGTGGCGGCCGCGGCCTCGTCGAGCTTTACTTCGATCTTTTCGTCAGGATCTGCCCATCCCCAGATCGGCAGCGGGCGGTCTCGCTGCAGAACCATGTGGCTGGCGATCACCTTGGGCAGCGTAACGTCGGCCCTGGCTGGTGACAGTGCGAAAGAGGCCAGCATTAGCAGGATGGAAGCAGAATAGCCTGAAAATCGCTTGAGCATGAAACGACCTCGAAGTTTGGCGGGGACGGAAGAAAGTTGCCACGGGCAGGTGCTATGACAACATTGTCTCTTGCGTTACGGCGCCCGTCAACCGGCGCGTCTCTCGATCCCGCTCTGCGCACTTGCACAAAGCCACAACGGACTTGCCGCGAGCTTTCCCGCCAAAGCAGCAAGGCGTTTCTGCCGGGGCATCGCGGAACTCAAGCGCACGCTATGCGATTGCACAATAGTTCAACGGATTTGTCGCGCACTGTTATGTCAAAATAGGAAAGCGCGTTCTTCGCGATATTTGGGCGTCGCCCCTTGACAATTGCGGCATCGGCGCCCTTACAATACTTGCGTAACGTCAATAGCGCGGCGGGTGCATTTTGCCGCGTACGACGATGATTGAGCGGCCGAAACGGAATTTGCATCTGACGAGCGACATCCTGAATAATCTCTGCCGCACGGCCAGCGCCACGGTAAGCGCCTTTGAAGCTCGCTGAATTGTAACTCAATGCTAACAGCCGTTGAAAGGAGGCACGCCCCTCGCGTGCCGCCCAAGGCGGCCAGACGGTTTCGCGCGTAGCGGAAACCGTTGCACGCGAATGGCAGCGCGGCGAAATTGCAATTCGCCGCACAATCGCGAAACTCGATCTCTTAGATCGCACTTTAACTAAGGAGAGACAAAAATGTCAACCGCGGCGTTCGAGGAAGAAGAAGTAGTCATAACCCAGCGCGAACCGCGCCGCCCGGCGGCTGGCAAGCTGCTGGCGGGCAAGCGAGCGCTGGTCACGGGCGGTTCGCGCGGGATCGGCAAGGCCGTTGCGCCTGGCGCTGGCCGAAGCCGGCGCCGCGGTTGCCGTCAACTTCCAGCGCTCGGCTGAGTGCGCGGAGGAAGTCTGCCGCGATGCCCGCGCTTTGGGTGCGGATGCCCGCGGCTACCAGGCGGACGTCTCCTGTGAAGAGGAAGCGGCGGCCATGATGGAGGCCGTCGCCGGGGACTTCGGCGCTATCGACATCCTGGTCAACAACGCCGGCATCACCCGCGACAAGTCGTTTTTGAAAATGACCCGCGACATGTGGGACGACGTGCTGGGCGTGAACCTCAACGGCGTTTTCAACGTCACGCGGGCGGCGCTGCCGGGAATGGTCGAGGCGGGTTGGGGCCGCGTAATCAACATGGCCTCGATCGTCGGCCAGACCGGCAACTTCGGCCAGGCCAACTATGCCGTCACCAAGGGCGGCCTGATCGCGCTGACCATGACGCTGGCCCGCGAAGTCGCCCGCAAGGGCGTCACCGTCAACGCCGTTGCGCCGGGCTTCATCGAGACCGACATGACGAAGGACCTCAGCGAGGCGGCGCTGGCCGTGGTCACCTCGATGACGCCGCTGGGCCGCCTGGGCAAGCCGGAGGAAGTGGCCGCCGCGGTGCTCTTCCTGGCGTCGCCGCAGGCCAGCTATGTTACCGGACAGGTAATTCCAGTCAACGGCGGCATGTACATGTAAACAATACGGAGGTACGCGATCATGAAAAGTGAAATCTGGCTCGCGGGCGCGGCCCGCACGCCCATCGGCGGTTTCTTGGGCTCGCTGGCCGAGGTTCCGGCGCCCGCCCTCGGTAGCGTCGTCGTCAAAGAAGCCGTCCACCGCGCGGGCTTGCCCCCGGACCAGGTGGATGAAGTGATCATGGGCAACGTCGTCGGCGCGGGGCTGGGGCAAAACGTCGCCCGGCAAGTTGCCATCGGCGCCGGGCTGCCCTCCTCGATCGGCGCAACGACGGTGAACAAAGTCTGCGGGTCGGGCATGAAGGCCGTGATGCTGGCGGCCCAGGCAATCCAGTGCGGCGACGCCCGCGCGGTCGTCGCCGGCGGCACGGAGAGCATGTCCGGCGCGCCTTATCTTTTGGCCAAGGCCCGCGGCGGATACCGCATGGGCAACGGCGAGCTGATCGACGCGGTTATTCGCGACGGGCTGTGGGACGTGTACAACGGCTTGCATATGGGCACTTTCGGCGACCGCTGCGCGGCCAAGGAAAACATCTCCCGTCAGGAGCAGGACGATTTCGCCGTCGCCAGCTTCAAGCGGGCAATCGCCGCGCAGAAGGACAACACCTTCGCGGCGGAAATCGTCGACGTGGAAATCAAGGGCCGCAAGGGTTCGACCTTCGTCAAGGAAGACGAGTCGCCGGCACGCTTTGACGAGGCGAAGCTGCGGTCGCTCCGCCCGGCCTTCGACCCCTCCGGCACCATCACGGCCGGCAACGCCTCGAGCATCAACGACGGCGCGGCGGCGATCGTGGTCCTTTCGCCACAGCGCGCGCAAGAGTTGGGCGTGAAGCCGCAGGCCCGCATCCTCGGCTATTCGAGCTACGCCCGCGAGCCGGAATGGTTCACCCTGGCGCCGGTCTGCGCGATCGAGAAGCTGATGCAGAACCTGAAACTGAGCGTGTCCGACGTCGATCTGTTCGAGGTCAACGAGGCGTTTTCCGTGGTGACGCTGGCGGCGATGAAGCAATTGAAGATTCCGCACGAGAAGATGAACGTCAACGGCGGCGCGGTGGCCATCGGGCACCCCATCGGCGCCAGCGGCACGCGGGTCCTCGTTACCCTTTTGAACGCGATGGAGAAGCGGCAGGCCCGCCGCGGGCTGGCTTCGCTCTGCATCGGCGGCGGTGAGGCGGTGGCTATGGCTGTCGAGCGGATGTAGGGCTTCGGGTGAAATCATAGATGTAGGATGCTTGCCATAAAAGGACAGCAAGGACAACAAGGACATCAAAGCACGAATCATTGATGTCGTTGCTGTCTTTGCTGTCCTTCTTTGCTCCCCGGCTTGACCGAGCCGTTCTTTGGAGCCATAATTCGCGGTTTCATCTGGGCGCTGGAGTTCCGGCTTTAGCCGGCGTTTTTCCGATAGGCCGGTTAAAGCCGGAACTCCAGCGCCGCAATCCGCTCCCTTGCTTTTTCCATGTCGATCATCGTGCAGAAATTCGGCGGCTCCAGCGTGGCCGACAGCCAAAAAATCCTGGCTGCCGCCCGCAAGGCCATTCGCGCCCAACAGCAGGGCAATCAGGTTGTGGTCGTCGTCAGCGCGATGGGCGACAACACGGACCTGCTCATCGACCTGGCCGGGCAAATCACGGACCAGCCGCCGGCCCGCGAAATGGACATGCTGCTTTCCACCGGCGAGCAGGTGAGCGTCGCTTTGATGGCGATGGCGATCCACTCGCTGGGCCACAAGGCGCTGAGCCTCACCGGCGCAGATCGGCATCGTCACCGACAGCACCCATACCAAGGCCCGCATCCAGTCGATCTCCACCGACCGCATCCGCCAGGCCCTGGACGAGGGCAACATCGTCATCGCCGCCGGTTTCCAGGGGATCGACGAGCAAGACAATATCACTACGCTCGGCCGCGGCGGCAGCGACACCACCGCGGTCGCACTGGCCGCCGTGCTGCATGCCGGCGCTTGCGAGATTTACACCGACGTTGACGGCGTCTACACGACCGATCCCCGCATCGTGCCGGAGGCCCGCCAGCTCCGCCAGATCAGCTACGACGAAATGCTGGAACTGGCCACCGCCGGCGCGGGCGTGATGCACAACCGCTCGATCGAGTTCGCCAAAAAGTTCGGCGTGCCCGTCCACGTCCGCAGCAGCTTCAGCGACATCGCCGGCACGATGATCGTCGGCGAGCCGGAAGTTGCCGGGCTGCCCGTCTGCGGCGCGGCGTTGATCAAAAACGAGGCCCGCGTCACCGTGCTGGGCGTGCCCGACCGCCCCGGCGCGGCGATCACGATCTTCGCCAAGGTGACGGCCAAGAGCGTGCCGATGGACATGATCGCGCAGAACGTGGCGGCGGACGGGCGGACGGACATTTCGTTTTCCGTTCCCCGCGACGACTTGCCGCACACTGTCCGTGCCATCGAGGAAGCCGTGCGGGAGCTGGGCGCCGAAGGGCACGATTGCGACGACCAAGTAGCCAAGGTTTCCATCGTCGGCCTGGGCATGGCCACGCAGCCCGGCGTGGCCGAGCGGATGTTCCGCTCCTTGGCCGAAAAAGGCATCAACATCGAGATGATCACCACCAGCGAGATCAAGATCTCGGTGCTCGTCTCCCGCGAATACGCCCTGGAGGCCTTGCGGACGGTCCACGGCGAGTTCGAGTTGGGCAACGAGCCGCAAGCCAATCTCCCCTCTCCCTCCGGGAGAGGGACAGAGGGTGAGGGCGGTTCGCATGTCGCCCAGCCTTCCGCCCGCGGCAACGACGTCGTCGCTCGCATGGAGAAAATGGAGCAGTTGATTATCGAGGACATCAGCCTGGACCAATCCCAGGCCCGCCTCACGATGCATGCCGTACCCGACGTCCCCGGTCTGGCGGCGCAGGTCTTTGACGAAGTGGCCCAAGCCGGGGTGGTAGTGGACATGATCGTGCAGAACGTCGGCCGCGAAGGCCGCACGAACATTTCCTTCACAATGCCGCAGGCCGACCTGCCGACTTCGATCCGCGTGCTCCGCGAGCAGGCCGAGCTTTTGGGCTGCCCGCCGCCGGAAGGCTGCCCGCGCGTGGCCAAGCTCTCGGTCTTTGGCGTGGGCATGAAGAGCCATACGAGCGTCGCCAGCCGGCTGTTTGCCGCGTTGGCCGCCGAGCGGATCAATGTCGACTTGATCAGCACTACGGAAGTGCGGGTGAACGTAATCGTGGACGGCGCCCACGGCGAGCGAGCCCGCGCCGCCCTGCTCCGCGAGTTCGCCGATGCGATGGGGTAAAGCAGCGAGCACGGAGCCGGGAGCATGGAGCATGGAGTTGGATGTGGGAAGTGGTGAGTGGCAAGTGAGAGGTTGGTATGGGAGGAAGAGAGAAGGGGGGGAAAGGGAGAGGGGAGACGACATTGATTGCCGCGCAATCTCTAATCTGTTATCCCTCATCCTTCATCGCTCCCCGCTCTGTCCTCCTGACTTCTGACCTCTGGTGCATATCGTGGCGCTTCCGGCCAAGTATTTTCTTCGCTTGTTGAACGTCCGACTCTTGGCCTCTTTTCCGGGGTTTTCACACGCAGCGCGAAGCCAGGATGAAGCCAGGATGAAGCCAGCATGAAGGCAGGATGAAGGCAGAACGAGGACAGGATGGAGGCAGGACCCCCGCTTCCGGGTGCTTTCCGCACCAGTGGGCAGGCATGCGGTAGTGGGGAGTGGCAGGTGGGAAGTGGTTCCAGTAATAGGTTTCAAATTCGCGCCATGCGTGTTATCCTCCTATTTCCAAGCTTTCTTGGCACAATCTGTCGTCGATCTTTCTGTAAACGACTTCCCACTTGCCACTTCTCGGACCATCATACCACAGGTAGGAACTAGTGTCAACAGATATTGATACTTGTCGTTTTGCCGCCGCCGCAAGTCCTTGCGCCGCAACGCTTTACGACGCTTGACATTTGTTCGCGTTTTCGTGCCTGCCTCCCCTTGGTGAGGCCATGCGACAATAGCGCAAGTCCAAGCTGGCAAAGGGGTTGGAGATTTCCGGGCGAATCGGGAGCCGGCGGCCAAGAAAATGGCCCGCACGGAAAAATCTTTGCCGCGGTACCCAAACATGCGTTCCCCCGGCACAGGGCCGGGCGGGGACGGAGGAGGTGTGGCGGGGCGCGCCGTAGTGGCCAAACATGCGTTCCCCCGGCACAGGGCCGCGCGGGGACGGAGGAGGTGTGACGGGGCGCGCCGTAGTGGCCAAACATGCGTTCCCCCGGCACAGGGCCGGGCGGGGCGGCGGCGCACACGGAAAAGAAGTTCATTGGGGACCGCGATTTAGCCGTCAATCTTCCGCTCCGACGGGATGAAGTGCGCCGGGGGCGTGAAATTGCCGGGCCTCTTGGTGGTCGTTGCGGTGCGAACTTCCTGGAAATGCCCCTTCGATGCGGTCGCAATTTGCGACCCAGTTCCGCGCGCGGCGGGCTCAACGCCTTGTTCTGCGGCGGCGGAGGCAGACTAGCCCCGGCCCCAACAGCGCCGAAGCAAACAGGGCGATCGTGCCGGGTTCCGGCACCGGGCTGGTTAT
Organism: uncultured Planctomycetia bacterium; assembly: GCA_963780045.1. Classification (GTDB taxonomy): domain Bacteria; phylum Planctomycetota; class Planctomycetia; order Pirellulales; family Thermoguttaceae; genus JANXQG01. The sequence goes on from CAVZZZ010000001.1 coordinate 3,649,340, forward strand.
AGCTAGGAGTTGCGGATTGGACAGCCCCGAAACCAGCGCGGCGTTCACGGTCCCGCCCGACGTCGTGTATTCGCCGATCGTCCCGTTCTCGTAATTCGTCACAAATAGGTCCGAGCTCGACACGGCAAGGCCGTACGGGCTGTTCAGCCCCGAAACCAGCGCGGCGTTCACGGTCCCGCCTGAGGTCGTGTACTCGCCAATCGTCCCGCCCCCGTAATTCGCGACAAACAGGTCCGAGCCCGACACGGCAATTCCGAACGGGCGGTTCAGCCCCGAAACCAGCGCCGCGTTCACGGTGCCGCCCGAGGTCGTGTACTCGCCAATCGTACCGTTGCCGACATTCGAGACAAACAGGTCCGAGCCCGACACGGCAAGTCCGAACGGGTCGCTCAGCCCCGGAACCAGCGCGGCGTTCACGGTGCCGCCCGATGTCGTGTACTCGCCAATCGTCTGGTCCGGACTCGTGACAAACAGGTCCGAGCCCGACAGGACAAGGCTGAGCGGTTCGCTCAGCCCCGAAACCAGCGCGGCGTTCACGGTTCCCCCCGATGTCGTGTACTCGCCGATCGTCCCGCTCTGATTATTCGCGACAAAAACATTTGATCCCGACACGTCGATTCCACCCGGGTAGTGTAACCCCGATATCAATGAGGCGTTCAGCGTGCCTCCCGACGTGGTATACTCCCCAACCGTGCCGTTCCCGGCACTCGTGGTGACATAAACATCCTGTGCGCGCGCCGTTGTCGACCCGACTGCCGCCGCCAGTGCAATCAGGGAAACCGCTCCAGAAATAAATCGACATTGCCGGCGGCGGCCAGAGGCGGGGACTGGCGATGAGGGTGGCATGACGTCGCGCTAAAAAAACGGGGGATAGCAGTCAACTCTCTCGGCGAGATTCACCGACCCCTATAGTACACGGCGGAACCGCTCTTTTCAACTTCGTCCTTATTGTGAAGGATCGTCACGCCTGGGTCGTTGAGGCATATGGCACTGACTGTGTTAGAACTCAAAATCCATCGCCCTGATATGCCTCGTAGCGTAGCGCGTCCGCGCCGCAAAACGGACAGATCGAGCTTGTAGACTTCGTCCTGGGTGTACAAGTCACAGGTGGTCCAGAAGGAGTACTGTACCTTCACAACCGATTTCTTGGGGACCACGACTACCAATGGATTCCTTCTGCGGAAGTCCCAGTCGGTCAACTTGTACACGTCCGTTGGTAGCTGCTTCAATCGGACCTTGATTGGCCGCTCCAGCATCGACAGTTCCGAATGCGAATAGCTCTTTCCTTCGGCGGGGATGGCGTCGTCAGGGTTCCCCAAATTGCCCGTGCCGGCGGCGGCGAGGCCGCCGAGAAGACCGAATTGGGCAAAGAGCATGGCCTTCCTACGCATATTGGCCACAAGCAAAAAAGCGTCTTGCGACGCAATGATCCTTCCTAAATAGGCCGTCTTGCTGACGCGAAATCCAGCTCCAAGTCTAACGTAGCTGCTCATCGCTGCGACCGTCGTGAATGTGAATCGGGTTTGCGTCGTGAAATTCAGTCGTTCACTATAGCCGTCAGCGGCACGGGTGGCAAAGTACGGACAAGCCGAGTTCCTAGGCTCCTTCGTCGCCCGGTATCGGGGAAAGCATGTCTCGCGCAAAGCCGCAAAGACGCAAAGTTCCATTTCTTTGCGCCTTCGCGGCTTTGCGCGAGATTGTTATCCTTTCCCGCATATTCCTTTCCTCCCATTTTGCTTCCCCCATTTCTCTGTCGAAACGCCTACCGGAGACCTTAGTCCTTAGACCTTGGTTCTTAGTTTCCCGATACCGAGGACGCGGCGGTTCTACGAGGTCCGCTTCAGCGCCAGCGGCGATACCATGTGTTCAGATGCCGCCGGCAAGCTCATCCAGCGCCGCGGCGAAGGCGCCGTAGGCCCCGGCGTCGAAGAGCACGAACCGCACGAGCTCCGGGCGGCCGTGCTCTTTGAGAAACTCGATTGCCGTCCGCAGGGCCACTCGGGTCGCCAGGTCCATCGGATATCGATAGGCCCCGGTGCTCAGTGCGGGCAAGGCGATCGCGCGGCACTCGTTCTCAATGGCCAATTCGAGCGAGCGCCGATAGGCGCCGGCCAACAATTCCGCCTCGCCCCGTTTTCCGCCGCCCCACACCGGCCCGACAGCGTGGATTACGTAGCGTGCCGTGAGCTTTCCGGCGGTGGAAATCACCGCTGAGCCGGTGGGGCAGCCGTCGGGATAACGGGCGTTGGTCTCGGCCATGATCGCCGGGCCGCCGCGGCGGTGAATGGCCGCATCGACGCCCCCTCCGCCCGCCAAGCGGTTGTTGGCGGCGTTGACGATGGCATCGACCTCTTGCAGCGTGATGTCGCCCTGGTGAAGCTCGATGATTTGGCCGGCAATAACGGCTTTCATGGCCCGTCCTTCGCCAGCTTACGCAAAGCCTCGATGCCGCGGGCGAGCATCGCGTCGGAGGCCGCGTAGGAGATGCGAAAATGCGTGTCGCGGCGGCTGAAGACGTTTCCGGGGATGACCAGCAGTTGGTGCTTCTCGACGCCGCGGGTCACAAACTCGATGCCGCTGCCCCAGGGCAAGCGCGGGAAGAGGTAAAAAGCCCCGCCGGGCGTCGTCAGGTCGTAAAGATCGCGCAAACCGGCAACAAGCATGTCTCGCTTGCAGCGATATGAGTCGATATAAGGCTTTACGTCCACGTCCAGCGCGGCGACGCCCGCCCATTGCGCGGGCTGCGGGGCACAGACGAAACTGTACTGCTGCAGCTTGATCATTTCCTGGATGATGACCCGCGGCCCGTGCGCAGTAGCCCAACCGCCAGCCGGGGACCGCGTAGGTCTTGCTGAAGCCGTCCACGACGAGCGTCTGCGGATTGTACTTGGCGGGCGAGACGAACGGCGCGTCGTAGCAGAAATGGCGATAGATTTCGTCGCTCAGCAAAACGACGTTCCGCCGGGCGGCCAGCTCGGCGATGCCGCGGACTTCGGCCTCCGAAGCCACAACGCCGGTCGGATTCGCGGGGCTGTTGAAGATGATCATCTTCGTCCGTGGGGTGATCGCTGCCGCCACGCGATCCACGTCGATCCGGAAATTGGGATACGTATCGACGTAGACGACTTTCGCCCCGGCTACCGCGGCCAGCGCGTCGTACATCACGAAATAAGGATCGAAGACGATCACTTCTTCGCCGGGATTCAAGAGCACGAGCATCGCCAGCATGATGCCGCCGCTGGTCCCGCTGCTGACGAAAACTTCGCGGTCGTCATGACCGAATTCTGCCGTTACTTCGGCCTGCAACTTATCGCGCAGCGCGGGAATGCCTTGCGAGAGGGCGTAGCCGTTCTTGCGGTTCTCGATGGCCTCTATCGCCGCGCAGCGGACCGGTTCGGGCGTCTCGAAGTCGGGCTGGCCGATGGAAAGATTGATCGGATCGGGCAGCTTCGCGCCCAGGTCGAAGACCTTGCGGATGCCGGAGGCATCGTACAGGCGGGTGCGGTCGGCGAGCCAGTGGGAAGACATGGGGAGATGCGCTTTGTCAAGATCGCGGTACTTCATCTTGGCCACAGGGATGCCCCGTCCACGAAGAATCCGCTAAACCAGTTTCCGCGCACGACAGCAACAAGCATTGGATCGCGCCGAGTATCGACCGCATCTCATTGGCCGCCGGATTGTCAACCACAACAGTGATATCTTCCCGACGGGCGATGAGGCAGAGCATCGAGTTTTCGGCAGGTTGCGGGCTATCGGCGTCCCAAGCGGCTTCGGCTGCGGCATCGGGGTACGCAAGCAGTTCCTTCACACTGCCGAAGGGAATGTCGCGAAGCCGCGCGAATTTATTGCCGGTCTCCGCATCCTCGAAGCGGACGCGGGGCCAATGCCGCGCCACGATGCGCGCACAGGCTTCCATTGTGGCGGCGTTGCCTACCGCCGGAAACACAACGTCGGTTCCGCCAATCATGCCATTTGCTCCTTAGTTATTTCGGATCTGCCGTGCGTTCCTTGACGTTCTTTCACGAAAATTCTACAGTCAGAAGTCGATTCTGTCGAGCAGCGTCGAAAGTGGCGAGTCGTCACGGCTGAGCAATACGAGCAAGGTGGTTAAGGTCCTCAGGGCGTCGGCAACGGGAGCATGGCTGGCGGCGCGCCAAATGCGGCCCGATTCGCCGGCCGCTCCCGCGAGCAGGCGCAAAGCTCCTGCTCCGATACGGCCCGGCCTTGTTCGTCATAGACGCTGCCGTCCTCGCCGTCATTGCTGATTATCAATCCGAAATGGGCCTTGGCCGCCACGACTTGTCCGCCAAAATCGCTGCCCGGTTCGGCGGGGATGATGCGGCAGGCGACGTTTTTCAGCAGATCGTCCAAATAGGATACGACGGGCTCGCAAATGCACGCAAGCACAAACCGCAGCGGGCGCAAGGCGTGATACGCAGGTCGCAACTCGTTCAAGTATCCCTCCGCTGCGTCGATCCGGCGAAGCGGCCCGAAGCTGCGCGGGGCGGTCGATAATGGGCTGGCGGACGGCCGTGCTCAGTTCGTTCCGCAATTCGCCGTGAGAAGTCGGCTCATCCCCCGCCCAGAACTTCATTCCCACGGAATGGGCCGCGCCGCACGGGTTACCGACATAGACCCCGCCTGCGATGTCCATGTGCTCGAGCGTCAAGGACATGCAGGGAACGCTGACGGGGCCAAGATCGACTGCCTCGCAAGCGGTCCAACGAATTCCCTCAGCGATCGCGGCGACGATTTTCGCGGTGCTCAGCCGCCCGTCGCTGGCGAAAGCTATCGTATTTGAGGCTCTTACGCCGTTTTGGCGGACGGCACGCGGAGCGTGCCTGCTACCTTGCAATCGCCGCGCGAATTCGGCGGCGATCGTCCGCGCCAATTGCGGGCTGAGGTCATTGATGTCAATCTGGCGAATTCCCTCGATGGAAAAGAGCGGCCGCTCTTTGGCAAGCCCGTTGATCTCCGCCAGCCGGCGGACTTGCCGAGCCGAAAGTCCCGCGGTGTCGCCGCGGTGCGGACAAACGCTGCAAGCCGCGTAATAGCCGCTCAGCCGCGCCAAGTGTACCGCGCGGGAAATCGCGTAATCTTCGCCTAAGCAGCGGTATTCGGTAGGAGGAGGTTCGTTGTTCACGCCCGCCAATTTAGGCAAAGCGGCGCCGCCGGACAAGACGAATTGCCGGGATGCCGATAGTGCCCAGAATTATCAGAGCCAAGCTGCCTGGTTCAGGAACCGCGGCGGTTTCCCGCGGCGAAACCGCCGCGCTCACCAAAGCGCCCGAAAATGCGGTTGGGTCGCCGATAGTCAAACTCGATCCATCAGGCAAAGCGTCGAGATTGAGCATTTGCAGCGTACCGCCGAGTATCGTTACGCCGCTCGTAAAGCTGTTCGTGCCGGAGAGCAAGAGGTCGCCGCCGCCGCTAAGGGTGAGGGCCGCCGACACGCCGGTGTCTTGCCCGACGTCGCCGGAGATTTCCAGTCGCGTCTGGGCTGCGGCGTTCACCGTTAGGTTTCCCTCGAGCACGATCGACGCCGAAATTGAATGTGTGCCGCTGACCACCGAGATCGAGGCCCCGTTCGCGGTGGTGCCCAGCGATAGCACGCCGCCGGTTCCGGCGGTAATCGAATAATTGCTGGCGGCAGTGGCGTCGCCAAACTGCACTGCGACTGCCGACTGGTTTCCATCCAAAGTTACAACCGCCGTGCCGCTGGTGCTTCCGGCGAAAACCAGGGCGGCAACCGTAGTATTCGGGCGGCCCGACCAGTTCACGGCCGAAGACCAAGAGCCGCCTTGGCCGTTCGTCCAGATGGCCGGCTCGAAGTCGCCGGCATTGTACAAGACGGCGGTAGACGAGCTCGAGGGAACCTTGAGCACTCCGTTGGTGAGCGGATCGAAGACCAAGCTATCATAATAACCGTCCGCCGAGCCGGCCGGCTGGTCGTAGACGACCGCTCCGCTGGAGTTGAAGACCGTGATTCCGTCGCCGCCGGAAAACAGATAACCGTTGTTGTCGAAGAACATGCCGCCGCCGCTCTGGCTGCCCGTCCCTCCCGGGTTGAAAAGTGTGCCCGCGCTGAGAAAGTCCAGCGGCGATTGCGTCCTATAGGCGTTATCGATCTGCCCAAGCGTGAAACTGTAGATGTTGACGGAATATGTTGCGAGCGAGAAGACGCCCAGGTATACGTTGCCGTTTGTCGGATTGATGGCGATTGACGTCGTCGCGCCGGGGCCGTTGTTGATGACCGGCTGGTTGGCGCCGGACGCAGAGTCTAAGATGGAAACCGAGCCGCCGCTGTAACTTCCGTTGCCTTGGTAGACGACGTACTTCGTGCTCGATGCGGGTATGGTCGATGCGGCGGGCAACGCCAAGGCGTCGTAGGCGTACGGCACACTTCCGGAGACTTGCACGGCCGTGCCGCCCGACACCGGCATCGTCCAAAAGACGCCGTTATACGCGCCGGGCGGAAAGCCGCCGGCGCCGTCGCTCAGCAACAGCGTATGTCCATCTTGGGAAAAGCTGATCGGTCCGGCATCGGCTTGGTTCCCGGCCGCCACCGATCCAATGCTCTGGAAGCTGCCGCTGCCGCCCGTTTGCTCCCAGACCGTCAGACCGTCCCATGCGTAAAGATCGCCGCCAAGGTCGTAGCGCAGCGCAGTCTGGAACGCACTCGCGGAATTGTCGGGGACAGGGATACTGACCGTACCAACCGGCGGCTGAGCGCGGCCAATGCCGATGGTCGCCATGACGTTGAAGAGCAGCATCGCGAGAGTTTGTTTTGTCATTATTGGAAGTCCTCCAAGCTTGAAGTTGTGGGCCACCGGCCCGGTGGGTGCGCCCGTCAATACGATGACGCGTCGATTGGCTCGCCGCCGTCGCGGGTTAGCAGCGCGGCGAGCGTCTCGGCCGAAATGGAATTAGCAAGGAAGTGGACCGCGCCGTCGACGAACAGCGTGTTCGCTCCGCCGGGGTGGCCGCTGGAAATGCCCCAAGTGCCTCCCAATCCTTTGCCCGGCCCGCGGTCGGTGACAAGCGGATTGGTCCCGTCGGGAGCGAGCGAGTTCGGGGCGTCGTAGCAATCCATCGAATTGATCGCGCAGGCAAACTGGTTGTAGTGCGGCCGACCGTGAATCCACAGCCCGCGGCCAAACTTGAACGTTTCCACGACGTCGATCGTCTGCGCGGTCCCGTCGGTGAAACTTGCCAACTGCAATTGCTCGCGCTCGGCAAAGCTGCCGTGATCAACCATCGCCGCGCCGCCGGCAAAGAGTTGCTCGGTCCCGTTCATGCCGTTGTAGTCGATCACCGCGAATTGCGTCGTAGGATCGGCCGCCAGCGGCACCGAGTGCGGGGCCTTTTCCAGTCCATAGACGTGGTTTGCCGAGGGACAAAGGTACGCGGGGACCAGGGTCTGCCCCGCCGCGGCGTTCGGGTCCGAGTCGATCGCCTGGTCCATTTGCAGTTGCCGGTAAAGCGGATCTTGATCGAGGTACGGCAAGATCATCGCGAACGCCCCCGGACGGTAGGGACCGTAATTGAGCGCCGTGACTGGAATGTCGCTGGGCTGCGTGCCGTCCGGGTAGCCCTGCAAGGCCGTGCCAACGGGGAAATGTCCGTTGGCCTCGTGGAATGCGTGCAGCGCCAGGCCGATCTGCCGCAGATTATTCCCGCAAGCCGCCCGACGTCCCGCCTCGCGCGAAGCGTGTACCGCCGGCAGCAATAGCGCGATCAACGACCCAATGATCGCGATCACGACCAGCAATTCGATAAGGGTGAAACCCCGGCGCGGGAAAACTGCAATCTCGGGCGACATCGACCGGTAACGAGATCCGGCAACGGCGACGCGGCATAGCGCGGGCGCGTCATCGCATGGCAATGCGATGCACCACCCGTGGAAAGACCGAGAAAGTCCGACGTTGCGCTTGGTTTTGATCGCCGGCGCCAAGCCAAACGATCAGGGCACCGTCTCCCGCCCTCGCGGGGTGCGGCATGTACTGCGCTGGTAGGTCTTCTGACTTCCAAACTTCGATCCGCAGCGGCCTTCTCGTCGTTACTTCACCCGCAAGCGAGCGAAATGCGTGCGACAATGGCTCGTTAGATTGGCGGACCTTTCATGCCGTTTTTGTCGGCATGGCCTGGTTACAGCGGCGGGGCCGTCCCGGATTTACACCGGGTTCCCTGTACGTCGGCCCTCCCACAGGAGCGGCCGACCACCAACGCCCAATTCAAACATCGGCATTGTACCGAAGCGCGGTAAGCTGTCAAGGGGCCGATTCCAAGAAAATCACGGACCCACCGGTGCCGCTCGCTTCGGAGGCGCGGGCGGACTGGTTTGCAGGAGCACCATCTCGCGATACCGCGAGTTCGCTTGCATCAACTCCTCGTGACGACCCTGCTCCACGATCCGACCCTTCTCCAAGACGATGATGCGGTCGGCATGGGCGATTGTGCTCAGGCGATGGGCAATGACGAAACTCGTCCGGCCCTGCATCAACGTGTGCAAGCTGGCCTGGATGAGGCGTTCCGATTCGGTATCGAGGTTGCTCGTCGCCTCGTCGAGGATCAGGATGCGTGGATCGGCCAGCAGCGCGCGGGCGATGGTAATCCGCTGCCGTTGCCCGGCGGAGAGCTTCACGCCCCGCTCGCCGATCAATGTCTGGTAGCCGGCGGCGAGGTTCGTTATGAATTCGTCCGCGTTGGCTGACCGCGCGGCCTGCTCGATCTCCGAGTGCGCGGCGTTTCGCCGGCCGTAGGCAATGTTTTCGGCGATCGTGCCGTCGAATAGGAACGTGTCCTGCTCGACGATGCCGAACAAACGGCGATAGGATTCGATTGTGATGTCGCGGATGTCGCGTCCGTCCAGCGCGATCGAGCCGCTGCTGGGATCGAAAAACCGCGCGACGAGGTTGCACAGCGTCGTCTTGCCGGCGCCCGAGGGTCCCACCAGCGCTATGACCTGCCCTGCCGCCACGTCGAGGTTAATGTCGTGCAAGACGGGCGCTGCGGTTCCGGCGACCGCTTCCGCCGCTTCCCCCGTCGCCTTGCCGTTTTGCGTCGTTGTCGATGGATAAGCGAAGTTCACATCCCGGAAGTCGATCCGCCCTTCTACGTGCGGCTTCGTCACCGCGACGGCGGCGCTTGTCGACGGCATCTCCCGCGGTTCTTTCAGCAAATCGAGTACGCGGTCAAGCGCTGCCAGGCTTGTCTGCAATCCAGTCGCGCTGGCAGCCAGCGAGGCGATCGGCCCCAACAGCGCGACGAGATAGGAGAGAAACATCACCAGATCTCCCACGGTGAGCGCCTGCTCCGGCGAAATCATGTGGGCTTTCAGCCGGACGCTATCGGCAAGCACCTGCCGGCCGCCGAAATAAAGCAGCGTGGCGGTGGCGACCGGTATTAGGACCGACCACGACACGTCGATCCCCCGCATCCACCACCAAGTCAAGACTTCCTGGCGGCTCATGAAATTGCCGCCGCGCGTGAACGTGCCTGACTCGTGCTGCTGCCGCGCGAAGCTGCGTACGACCCGCATCCCGCCGAAGGCCTCGGTGGTATGGGCGTCGATGTTCTGCCGCGTGCTGCGGATGTCGCGCATCAGTGGGCGGATGCGGGCGATCCACGTGCGGTGCGTCATCCAGACGATCGGCAGAAGCACCAGCGAGCCCAACAACAGCCGCCAATTGACGAGCGCCAGCACGGCCAGACTGCCTAGCAGTTGAATGATCGCCCGCCACGGGTTGTAAAGCATCGAAAAAATCAGATCGGCGACGGCCCCGGCGTCTTCGCGAAGGATCGAGGCCACACCGCCCGACTTCAGGTCGTACACGCGGTGCAGTGGCAGCCGCACGGCATGGTCGAAGACCTGCTTGCGGACCGACACCCGCACGAGCTGCGTCGCCCGCGTCAGGTTCCACCTCGACCAGAGGCTGACCAATTCACTCGCCACCGCCAGCAGAACCATCACCACGGCCACGGTGCCCAGCAGTTGGCCGCGGTCGGCCGGCAGCGCGACAATGCGCGTCAGCCGTGGGGGCAGCGGGTGGTCGCCCAATACGTTGTCGAAGACGATCTTCGTGCCATAGAGCGGCACCAGCCCCAGGAGCGTCGAAACACTGAGCGCGGCCAGGGCGACGTAAAGCGTCGCCCGATGCGGGCGGATAAGCCCCCAAAACTCCTTGAGCAGTTGGAAGAAGCTTCGCGAGCGGAGCTGTTTCGTGCGGTCATCGCGCGGATGCCGAGGTGCGGAGTGCGGCGAACCGTTATCGGACGGATCGACCTTCCGCCGGCGGACGTCGCGGTGGTACTGGCGAAAGCGCTCTCGGCTAAATCGGGACGGCATGGCGGTCGTAAAGGTAAACTATTGTATGCCGCACGCTCTACTTGCGGCAACTTTTACCACGTTACGACGCGGGAAGTTGTCCGTCGCCCCGGCCTGCGGCGGTTCCAAGAAAATCAGCGTCAGTCGCCGATTAGTAGAACATCGTTGACAGCGACCGTTAGCGACTGGATTTCCACGGAGGATCGCAATTCCTGCCCCGGTACCTGCGCTACCACGGACATGGCGTTCGCTCCGCTCGAGGAGATGCCCTTGATGGGCGATCACCGAGGACACGATATCTTAGCACGGAGACATCCGCAAGTCCAGCCGCCCGCGCCTACACGATGTACCAGTACTTCGACGGCAGGCTCGGCCCAACGACGGGCGTCTGGACTGTCGAAATGCCGTCAGCCGGATTCGATTCGGGCTGATCGGCGGTGACGGTTGCCGTGTTGGTGATCGTGCTGCCGGCCGGAGCGGTCACGTGGACGTCGACCCAAATGGTGTCCACGGCATTGGGCGCCAAAGTGCCCAGCGATACCATGAGCGTGCCGCCAACATAAGAGACAGTGCCTGGTCCGACTGTCGAGTAGTAGCTCGTGCCGGCGGGCATCACGTCGTTGACCTTGACGTTTGTGGCCGCGGCCAGCGAGTCGTTGGTGACCGTGAGCGTGTAGACCAGCAGGCCGCCCGTTGTCACCGGGCTGGGGTTGGCCGTCTTGACGATCACCAGGTCGTTGGTCGACTGCTGAACAACCTGCTTGGCAATTTGCGTCGTCACACTGGACGTGTTGTTGGCAAGGTTCGGATCGGTCTGGGCGCCGCTCACCGTGGCTGTGTTGGTAATCGAGCCGCTGGCGGATGAGGCGACTGTCCCGTTAACCGTGACGACGGTCGTCGCACCGGCGGTCAGGTTGCCAACGACTAGCGTCAACGTGTTGCCGGAGAGAGTAGCCGAAGTGTCGCCGCTGGCCGAACTATACTGGAATCCGGCCGGCAGCGTATCGGCGATCGTCACGCCCGTGGCATTGGATGGCCCGAGGTCGCTGACGGTGAGCGTGTACGTGAGCGCGCCGCCCGGCTTGACCTCGGAGGCCGATGCGGACTTCACCAGCGAGAGGTCCGCGGAGGCGACGATCGGCGTCGTCACCGTGGACGTGTTGTTGCTCGGATTGGGATCGGGCTGATTGCCGGTGACGGTCACCGAATTGGTAAGGCTGCTGGCAGCGCTGCCGCTGATAGCCACGACGACGGTCGTCGTCGCCGTCGCGCCGTCGGCCAGGTTGCCGAGCTGGACGGTGAGTGAGCCGTTGTTGTTGACGACCATGCCCTGGCTGCTGGTGGACGAGACGTAAGTCTCTCCCGCGGGGAGCACGTCGCTGAGCATCACGCCCGTGGCATTCGCCGGGCCGTTGTCGGTTGTCGTAAACGTGTACGTGATTTGGCCGCCTGCCGTGCCCGGGCTGGGCTGGGCGGTCTTGATCACGCTAAGGTCGGCCTGCGGAGTATTGGCAAGGTTTGCGGTCAGCACCATCGGGCCGGTCGTAGTGATCGGCCCCACTTCGCCGTCCGCGGCGTTGACGCCGCTAACGGACAACTGGATCGCTCCGACTCTGGTGAAATTAGCGCCCGAGCCGCCACCGACGTTGAAGCTCGAAAACGGCACGAACGTGCTGGCGCCCAGCGATCCGTCGGCCGTGTTCGGAACCGTCACGGTAGCCCACGACCAGTCGCCGGCGTCGCTGTAGACCTTGAGCGTCAGTTGACTGTTGTCGTGATCCACGCCGGCCGCGAGCGTAATGCCGGTGGCTGCACCCTGCGATGTGAGATCGATCTGGCCGAGCCCGGTCGGATTCAGGACCGCGGGGTTGCTGTTGTTTCCGTCCCAGTTCACCCAGAAGACGCCGTTGGATGCGGCGTCGGCGCCGAAGTCCAGCGTGCCGGGCCAGTCGGCGTCGGCCCCCAAGTCCACCGCGCCACCCGTGGTGGTGAGTTGCACGTAGAGATTGCGGTGCCCGCCGATGGAGTCGGAAGTGGACATCGACGAACTGCCGGTCCTGCCGCCGTGCAGCGATCCGCTGACGTATTGCATCGTTGAGGCGAAGGTGTCGATCGGCATTTCCGGGGCGCCTTGCAAATCGGCGCTGCTGACGACCATCTCCTGCACGCCGGTGCCTTCGGATACGATCAAGCCCGGCACACCGACTTCCTGGACCCAGTACGTGCCGGACGAAACGTTGGCGAAGCTGTATTGGCCGTTGGCATTGGTTGTCGTCGTGGCGACCAGCGTGTCATCGCTTCCGGGCGCCATGCCTTCGAAGACGCCGTCGCCGCCGTCGCGGAAAAGGTTGACCGTCACGCTGGCTACGCGAGGATCGCTCGCGGTCAGCACGCCAGCGCCCGTGTCCTGGTAGACGACGCCGCTGATGGTCGGCAGCACGGTGGCCGAAAGCATCGACCGCGTTTCCAACGATTCAAACCGCAACCGCCGCTTTTTGGCGACCGACCGACTTCGTGGGTGCCCCGTGCCGCGGCGCTGCGGCGAGTAGGATCCCCTTAAACGCGAGAGCCATGAGACCGACTTCCGTGAGTGTGATGACATGCGGATGCTCCTTCTTCTGTCCCTCTGGTTATCCATCGGCAGAACCGCCCCGGTAAATTCATTACCACCGGCAATCTATGCCTACATTGAGGCCCTGTGCCCAAAAACCCGTCTCGTTGAACGTGAAAGTCGGCTGCGTCAGGTCTCCCGTCGGCATCGTGCCCGCGGGCGCGTTGGGCAACGTTGACTTGTTCACGGTGGTATTAATTTGCTCCCCGGCGCGGGCGACGTTGGTCCAATAGAGGAAGCTGTAGCCGACGACGAATTTCGCGTGCGGAGTGAGCTGGTAGCTCAGGTTCAGGTCAAGTTCAGGCACGACGGAGAACATGTTTTTCGCATAGGGCGAGCCGGCCATGTTCGTCGGCCGAGCCAGCAGGCCGCCGGGGTATAAAGTCTCAGCACCGGTGTTGTCCGTGATAATTGTCTGCCCGTAGATGTTCACCGTGGAGTGGGTCTCCCCGATGCCGATCCTCGGAAAGATGTCAAGTCCCCAGCGATTTCGCTGCAATTCGAATTTCATTCCCACTTCGCCGCCGTTGAACCAGTTGTGCGTGGTGAAGTCGTCGTCGATCGCGAAGGCGTTCGTCGCCGGTGTGATCTGCACCGGCTGGCCTGTATTCGGATCGATTTGCGTGACGACGCCCGACGATGAAGTCAGCCGCTCGCTGATACCCAACTGGTCGTCGAGATTGAGATACCGATAGCCTAACGTCAAGATCGCGCGGTAACGGTCGTGGTAGGTCAAGCAGGAGCAATCGTCCGTCCAGCAGCCGTCCTGGCGGCAAAGAACGAAGAGCAACCTGGCGCCGGCGCCGTTAAAGCGCGTGCTGCCATTCACCGCGATCGAGCCGTCAAGGCCCTGGGGACTGGGACGCGGAAAGGCCACCAGCTCCGCGGCAGATTGCGAAGGCGAGACGGAAGCATCGTAAAACGGCCGCGCGAGGATCGGATTGCCGTTGGACCACATATAAAAATTGCTAACCTCGTCTTGTAACGTGAGGTATTCACCCTCGAAACCGATCGTGCAGCAGCGATTCATCCACACGCCGGCCGTTAAGCGGAAACCGCTGCGGGCTTCGTCGAGGATCGTGCCGGGGCCGTAGAGGGTTTGTGTGCCCGGCTCACCCAGGGCGCCCGGATTCGCGTCGGCCGTCGATCCCGTGGTCACCAACGCCGGGATCTTCATGCCGCTTTCCGTCCACAAGAGGTAGTCCGCCTTCACCCACCCGCCCGTTGGGCCAATGACGAACAGCGGAAGATGCGGCGCCCAGGCGGCGTCGAAATCGTCGCAGCAAGCACCGCACGGACCGCCATTGCCGCAAGGAGCGCCATCGCACGTGGCACAGCCGCCGCCGCAGTCACCGTTTACGTGTCCGGGCATCGAGCCTTCCATCATCGGCCCTTCGTCGACCACACGGCCCTGCGAAATAGCGGGAACGCCTTCCATCGCAGGATCGGCGGCCGGCTCCGGCGCGCGATGCATCATGCGCGCCGAACCAGACGGAGGCGCCGGGATGGACTCTTGGTAGGCCGCCGCCGTTCCGCCCGTGTAACGCGGACGACACGGAGCGGGGCGCCGCGCCGGCGCGGGAGGGGCTTGGTATTGATCGTCCCCGATTGCAGCCGGCTGGGGCTCCAGCACAACTTCCTTCATCGGCACGGCCTGGCCGCGGGGCGCGGCCTCGGAGACTGCCGTCGCATTGGCGGAAGGAAGAGCGGCGATTGGGGCCGATTCCCCGGCCGCAGCCTGGCCGCCGTTGCCGCCCATGACCTTCGTGCAGGTCATACAGGGCATGTCACCGCCCGGAAGGGTGCGGACGGTACCTTGCAACGTCACTTGCTGGCCCACACTTGATTCCAGGTCAACTCCCGCTGCGGCGGCCACATAGCCGCGAGTCACGCCCCACTTGTCTACCAGGGCGTAGGGCGATGTGCCATTCTGGTCTGCCGAGTTGCGATAAAGCTTCCCGTCCAGCGTGGCGCCGCCGCTGTCATCGGCGACTGTCTTCCAATCGCTGGCATGTGCCGCGCTGTTGGCGGCCCAAGGCAAGAAACCAACTAATCCAAGAGTTACGACGAGAGCAAACTGTTGCCGGTTCACAGTTATTTCCCTTGCTTAAAATGGGGATATGGGGGATGTACGAGCGCTGAATTGGTTGGAACTGAAACAAGTCGCTGCCTCCCCTAGACGTTTGCTTCACGTCCGTCCACAAGCAACGTAACGTCGCACTTTGTTCTCCAATAGGAAAACTCGTTGCAAAGGTTATCGTCTACACAACCGGCAAACTCGCAAAATTCTACTCAAATTAAAGGATTTTCGTTGCAGAAGCGTGAAAATGGGTGGAATGAGAGGTATAGACGTGGACTAGCGGCCGTCGGGCGCACTGTGTTTAATCTTGTTTAATCGTTCCAGGCCCGATAATATGAATAGACTACCTTTCTAATCCCAACCTCGAGGTTTCCAGAATGGCATATTCGTCCCCGCTTGTCCGCCGCCGTGTGGCGGGCGTCTTGGCTTTTTGCGTCTTTTCCTCGGCTTGCCTCTCTCTGCAAGCGGGGCGGCTTTTGACCGCGCCAGGCCCGAATGATCGCCACGTGGCGACCACCGTCACTTCGCTATTAAAGATCCACCATCTTCGCCGACACCCGTTGGATGCGGAGATTTCCGAGCGTTGCTTCAAGTCGTTCCTCAAGGAACTTGACCCGATGAAGATGTACTTCTACCAGAGCGACTACGACGAATTCGCTCAGAGCAAAGACAAACTGGCGGAGATGATCGAGGGCGGCGACATCACCTTTGCCTACACGGTCTACAACCGGTTCCTCGACCGCGTCGACGAGCGGGTCAAGGCGATTGACCAGATTCTGGCCGCGAAGCACGACTTCACGAAGGACGAAGAGATGGTCGTCGACAAGGACCTGGTGCATTATCCCAAGACGCCCGACGAGGCCTACGACCGCTGGCGGAAGCGGATCAAATATGACCTCCTCCTTTTGAAGGCAGACAAAGCCGAGGACAAGGGCGACAAAGCGGACACGGGCGAGGGCAAGACTCCGGAACAGCGGCTCTCGAAACGCTACCACAGCTTTGCCAAGCGCATGGCCCAGACGGACGACCAGGAATTGCTGGAAATGTACCTCAGCAGCCTGACTACGTCCCTCGATCCGCACACGACCTACATGTCGCCGGAGTCCGTGAAGAATTTCGAGATCATGATGCAGTTGAAGCTCGAAGGCATCGGCGCCTCGCTGCAAGGAGTCGACGGCTACACCGTCGTCAAGAAGATCATTCCCGGCGGCGCCGCCGAGAAGGAAAACCACCTCAAGTTGGAGGACAAGATCATCGGCGTAGGCCAGGGCGCTTCGAGCGAGTTGGTCGACGTCGTCGACATGAAGCTCAATGACGTGGTGAAAATGATCCGCGGCAAGCGCGGCACGATCGTCCGCCTGCAAGTGGTTTCACTCAAGGACCCCAAGCCGCATATCGTCAAAATCACCCGCGAGGAAATCCAGCTCAAAGACAGCGAAGCGCGGGGCAAAATCTTCGATGCCGGCCGCGGCGGCAGCGGCAAGCCCTACCGCGTCGGCGTGATCAATCTGCCGAGCTTCTACATGGACATGGAAGCGGCACGGCACGGCAACCCGAATTACAAGAGCACCACCCGCGACGTCCGCCGCATCCTCGACGAGTTTAAGAACCAGGGCGTGGACGCCGTGGTAATGGACCTGCGGACCAACGGCGGCGGATCGCTTTCCGAAGCCATTACACTCACGGGGCTGTTCCTCAAGGAAGGCCCCGTGGTGCAAGTCAAGGACGCCGACGGCCGCGTGCAGGCCTACGACGACCATCACCAAGGAATCGAGTGGAGCGGCCCCCTGGTCGTGATGATCAGCAAGTTCAGCGCAAGCGCCAGCGAAATCTTCGCCGGCGCCATCCAGGACTATAACCGCGGCCTGATCGTGGGCGACAAATCGACCCACGGCAAAGGAACCGTGCAGAGCCTGCTGAACCTGGGCGAGCAGCTCTTTCGCGTTCCCAACGCGCCCGAGATGGGCGAATTGAAGATCACCATCCAGCAGTTCTACCGGCCCGGCGGCGACAGCACCCAGCTTCGCGGCGTGCTCGCAGACATCGAGCTGCCCGCGCTGAGCACGCATTTGGACGTGGGCGAGGCCGATCTCGACTACCCGCTTCCGTTCGATCAGGTGGAAGCGCAGCCGTTCGTCAAATTCGATTTGGCGAACCCGGCGGTGGTCAACCAGCTCAAGCGCCTCTCGGCCGCCCGCTGCGCGGCGTCGCCCAAGTTCCAGAAGGAACTGCGGAAGATTGCCCACTACCAGCAGCAGAAGGCCAAGAAGAGCGTCACGCTCAACGAGGCGAAGTTCCTTAAAGAGCGCTCTGACTTAGACACCGACAAGGAAGAGGAAAAGGCGATCGAGAATCTGCAGGACTCGTCCGACATCAAGCGCGACTACTATCTCGACGAAGTGCTCAGCATCACATCGGACTACATGAACCTGCTGAACCAGCCACCCGTCGCCAAGGCGGGCTAGTCTAGCTCGCGCCGCTAAAGCAACCGCACGCCGTTGCCGTTCTCCTCCGGGAAGACGGCGCGGCCGCGGTCTAGGCGGACGCCGGTGGCGACGTCCTTGGCGATCAGCACCGCGCCGTCCATGTCAACGTAGTCCAACAGCGGCAAGAATTGCGCGATGGCCGAGATGCCAACGGTCGATTCCGTCATGCAGCCCATCATCACCTTCATGCCCATCTGCCGGGCGGCTTCGATCATCCGCCGCGCGGGGGTCATGCCGCCGCATTTGACCAGCTTGATGTTGATGCCGTGGAAGAAGCCTTGGCAGAGCGGAACGTCTTCTTCCACAAGGCAGCTTTCGTCCGCCAATACGGGGAGGGCCGACTCGGCGAAGACGCGCGTCATCCCTGCCCAATCTCCGGCCGGCAGCGGCTGTTCGATGAACTCCACCCCCAGCGCCTTGAGCTCGTGCGAGTTGGCGATCGTTTGCTCGGCGGTCCAGGCGCAATTGGCGTCGACGCGGAAGACGGCCGACGTGTGCCGCCGCAGCTCGCGAATGACGTTCAGGTCGCTCGGCGTGCCGAGCTTGATTTTGTAGATCGGCCAGCCCTCGAATTCCTTGAGGATCGCCAGCGTGTTTTGCATCTCGTCGATGCCGAGGGTGTAATCGCTGCACGGAATCTTCGCCAGGTCGAGTCCCCAGAGCCGGTAGTTTGGCTTGCCCAGCCGCTTGCCGTGGAGGTCGTGCGCCGCGGCGTCCAGCGCGGCCAGCGCGAAGCGGTCGTGGCGCAGAAGCGGCAGCGCGCGCTGCCAGAGCTCGGCCGGATCGGCGGCCGGCCAACGTTCGATTTCGCCGCGGGCCGCCTCCAGGTCGGCCACCATGTCCTCGGCGGTCACGCCGTAGTAGGTCGTCGTCGAACCCTCGCCATAACCGGTGAAATCACCGTCGCGAAGCTCCACGAGCACATTTTCTTCCACCGTTGCCGCGCCGTGCGACGTGCGGAACAGATGGCGAAGGGGCAGAGAGATAGTCCGTACGATCATCTTCATGGCGGCGTCCTATATGATTGAGATTACGATCGGCGACGGCCGCGACCCGTGGAACCAGCCGCAAGCGGATTGATGCTCGTCACCAACAAGAGGTCGACCGTTTCTATGCTGTCGTCGGGGTGAGCAACCCCGATCGTCCGCCCAGTTGGGGACTGAGCAAGATTCTCGGGATGCGCCACCGTCAGACTCCGGCCGTCGGCCAAATGGATCTCAAACGGCTGGAACGGCCGCGCAGCGTGCAGTCTACGGATTTGTTCGATGGTCATAATGGGATTCTAGTGGAAAGGGCATTCCCTAGCAAGCCGGCCGTCAACAAGTTACAATTCTTCCATTCTTCCATGCCCGCCGCCTTCAAAAACTACCACATCGCTGCTGAGCTGTCCGGAGTTGCGCTGGTGGCCGCGTTGCGGCAGTTTCTGCCGGGAAGGCCGTGGTCGGCCGTGCGGCGGCTCGTGGAGAATCGCCATGTGCAGATCAACGGCAACTTGTGCGTCGACGAGGGGCGAAAGCTCTCCGAAGGCGACGTGATCAAGGTCTGGGACGAGCCGCGCGACTCCCCGCCGAGCGAAGACGCGGTCAGAATCCTCTTCCAGGACGTCCACCTGATCGTCGTCGACAAGCCGGCCGGCATTACGACCGAGCGCCACGCCGAAGAGCGGCACTGGCCCGCCCGCCGCAAGCAGCGGCAGCCGACAATTGATGAGATTGCGGCGAGGATTTTGCAGCGGCAAAAGAGCAAGAAGCAATCGCCCGCCGGAGCCAGCGGCGGGCGCGCGCCGCGTGTGCGGCTCGTCCACCGCCTCGACCGCGACACCAGCGGCGTCATGGTGCTGGCCTTAAGCGCGGAGGCCGAGCGGCTGCTGGTGCAGATGTTCCGCCGCCACGACATCCACCGCGTGTACCAGGCCATCGCGCTGGGCCGTGTCGAGGAAGACACGATCCAATCGGACCTCGCCCGCGACCGCGGTGACCGCCGCCGCGGCAGCACGACGCTGCCCGGCGCCGGCAAACGGGCGATAACTCACGTCCGCCCGCTGGAATATCTCGCCGGCTACACGCTCGTGGAGTGCAGGCTGGAAACGGGCCGCACGCACCAGATTCGCATCCATTTGGCCGAGGCCGGGCATCCCTTGTGCGGCGAGAAGGTTTATAACAAGCCGCTTTTCCAGAAGCCGCGGGCAGACCACAGCGGCGCCCAGCGCCAAGCGCTGCACGCCGCAACGCTCGCCTTCCGGCATCCGATCACGGGCCAGGAGCTTTCCTTTACCGCGCCCATGCCGGCGGACATGGCACGGCTGCTGGTGAGATTGCGGGGGCAACGGCCGGCAAATAGAATAGAGCAGCAGCCGTAGAGGCCAATCTATTATGATCCTGCGAGCCACAGCCGTTCTTACAGTCGTCTTCGGCTTGCTCGCTTCCGCGCACGCAGCCGACGCGCCTCGCACATCGATCGAACCGGACGAGACCTGGCCCGACAACCGCGGGCGGCACATCCAAGCCCATGGCGGCGGAATTCTGCACGACGGCGACACGTACTACTGGTTCGGCGAGGACCGCGGCGGCGAAAACCGGCGGCGGTTTCCGCGATTGCATCCCGTCGCTTGTTATTCGTCCAAGGACCTGATGAATTGGACCTTCCGCCGCCAGGTCGTTGACGGCAAGCCGCCCGAATCCTTCCCGTCGGGCAATTTCATCCTCGAACGGCCCAAAGTGTTCCACAACGCCAAAACGGGCAAGTACGTCATGTACGCGCATCTCGACAACGGGCGTATACGTATGCGCGAGTCGGCGTATACGTTTGCGACACCGTGGACGGCGAATACCGCTTTGTCCGCGGCTTCCGCCCGCTGGGCAAGGAAAGCCGCGACATCGGCCAGTTCGTCGACGACGACGGCGCGGCCTATTTGATTTTCGAGTCGCGGCCGAGCAAGGGGTTTTACATCGCGCGGCTTTCGGACGACTATCTCGATGCGGCCAAGGAGGTCGCCTTTATTCGCGAGCCGCTGGAGGGAGGCGCACTGGCGCATTACGACGGCCGCTACTACATGGTCGGCTCGTACCTCACCGGCTGGAAGCCGAACCCGAACCAATACGCCACCGCGAAGTCACTCGCCGGACCGTGGTCGGGATTCAAGGACATTGCGCCGCCGGAAACGAATACCTATGGAACGCAGTCCACCATGATGCTCAAGATTGTCGGCACCAAGAAAACGACCGTGCTCTTCATGGGCGATCAGTGGCGGCCCGCCAACCAGGCCGACAGCCGCTACCTCTGGATGCCGCTGGAAATCGGCGGCGGTAAACTTCACTTGCCGAAGCCGCGGCCTTGGTCGTTGGACATCCATTCCGGCGAGGTAGCGTACCCGTAGGTTCGCCCGTGGTCGCCGATGTTAAGGCGTGCTAACGAAATAAGTTGAGTGGGCGGGTGGCACGTCCTGAGCTTCAAGCGAAGGGCGTGGGAGTTCGGCAAACACGCCCTTCGCTTGAAGCTCAGAGCGTGCCACCCGTGGTTCGCATCTCACGTCCGCACGTAAGCCTTGATCGTCGCGCACTCGTTATCGGCATCGCCCGGCCGAACTGTATACGCGCCCACCGCCGCCGGAACGATAAAGGTCTCCGCATAATGCACGGTGAACGGCTCGAACGCCCCGCGGCGACTTTCGACGATCGCTTCCTCGCCGGCCACCAAATTCAGCACATTGACGCCGCCGCCGGTATCGTGCGGCACGGGCTTTGTGAACCAGTGCCGGCGGGTCTCAATGAATTCGCTCTCGTGCAGGCCCGTGCGCTCTTCCCGCCAGCCGTCTCCGCAACCCACGGGTTCAATGCGATTGATCAATTGCTTGCGGACCCACGCCGTCGTGCGCTCCCACTGGATGTTCGCCGCGCCGTGCCGGAGGTGGACGGGACGGGGCTTGCCGTCCAGCCCTGGCCGTCCCCAGTCCCACATCTTGAACGTGAAAATGTACGGCGTGGCGCTGATTTCCAGCACCATCGAGTTGCGGCCTGAGCAATGCACTGTTCCGGCGGGAATCAAGAAGTGGTCGTGCCGCTTGGCCGGCCAGCGGTTGACGTAGGCGTCGGCCTCAAAGGGCGGTCCACCGTTCTCGGCAGCCTTTAGTTCGCGGACCATTCGATCCGGGTCGATCCCCTCCCGCAAGCCGAGGTATACGCATGCCGTCGCCGCGGCGTCCAGCAAGTAGTAGCTTTCGTCCTGGGTGTAACTCATGCCGAAGTGCTGCCGGATGTAGTCCTCCCGCGGATGCACCTGAAACGACAAGTTGCCGCCTCCAATCGTGTCCAAGAGGTCGAAGCGGATGGGGAACTCGTCGCCGAAGCGGGCCTGCACCTTCTCGCCCAGAAGGGCGCTCGGCTGGTCGAAAACCAGGTCCAGTGCGGGAATCTCCAGCCGCAGGCCGCCAAACGTGAGCAGCAGGCTGTTTTCCTCCGGCACGCAATCGAAGCACCAACCGTAGTTGGCTGGAAACGGGGACGTCACTGATTCGCCGGGACAGCCCGAAGGGTGCTGCTCACGAATCAGTGATGTCCCCGTTTCCAGCCCGCAGACTTCCTTCATCCATTGGCCGCCCCAGGGGGCCGGGTCGAAAAACGGCACGACGCGAAAAGGCCGCGTTACGGCGTGCCGCAACCCGCTCCGCACCGCCTCGCCTTCGGCCAGTTTCGGCTTCCCTGGGTCGTTTGTATCCAACACGAAGTCCCACTTGTTGATCAGCGGCCGTTTCCAGCGGTCGCATACTCGCCAATCGACGAAGTACGCCCGCTTGTATTGCAAGGCGGCGGAAAGCGCGGCGTTCGCGACGCCCAGATTGCTCGATTCGTTGCGGCGGAAGCGGTTTTGCGCCTCCCAGCGCCAGATCGGCGTATACCAGCACGTCCGCATCGCACACGAGCGTCGCGCCGCAGCCGACGACCAGCACCAGTCCAGCGGCGACGATCGCGCACGCGCTGCCGCAGCGCGGCGACGGCCGCCGGATCAAAGAATTGCGGCAGCGTAAGGCCGCTCATTCGGCCGAAAACCGGATCGTCGCCGCCCAGATAAGGCTCGACGAGCCGGTCGATCTCGGCAGCCGGCAACATCGCCACGGCCGCGCGGACGGTTAAAGCGGGTCCGAGCCTGGCCTGAAGCTCGGCGATTATTTGCGGCTCATCGACGCCCGTGTAACATTCGACCGCCAGCACGGTCTTGTGGCGCTTCCCTTCGGCCGCGGCACGGCGCAGATGCTCGGCGATCTCTTCCCAGCCTTGAACGCAGCAATTTCCGCCGCCGGGCACGGCGACAAATGGGAACCGGTCGTAACTCGCCCGACTCACTTCGACTTGATGTCCCAGCTCAATTTGATCGGCCCGGAACCCTCCGGGACCGACACTTTCAACTCGCTGGTTTGCGGATTCCGGTAGCGTTCCGCAATGGCGCTCTTGCCCTCGCGCTTTTCGTCGGGCGCATCCAGCCAACATTGGACGGCGACAAGGTATTCGCCGGGAACCAGACCTGGCGCGACCTCGGTCTTGATGGCGAACGATCCGTCCGGCTCGATTTTCGCGACGCCCGGCAAGACGGGATGCCCCGGCGCCGGATTGAGGGGAGCGAAGCTGATTACGCCTTGTTTGGGCCACGGGCCGCCGTCGAGCGTGAGCTTTCCACTCACCGGAACCAGGCCCGCGGGACCGCGATTGCAGCCACCCAGCCCAGCGGCTGCGAGCAGCGGCAGAATCGCCCAGAACGCAACTGAAGTCCGCAAATGCCGAAATCCAAATGTCGAAGGAAGGACAAGAACTAAATGACCGAATTTGGGTTTTCGTGCATTGGCTTTCATTCGGCATTCGACATTCGACATTGGATATTTTGCGCCACGTGGATTATGCGGAGGATAGTTCACAGCTTGTTCCTTAAGCGGCTAGCGTCAATCGGGCGGCATCACGGCCACGTGCGTGGTCCTGGTAGTAGTTTCCCCGCCGGCCTTCGTGCCAAGATCACAGTACACTTCGTAATCAATCGTCAGCGGAAAGCAATGCACGGTCGCGTCGACCATCGCAAAAGGGCACACCCCAGGATGAGGGCTCTTGAAACCGTCGCACTCATCCGGAGGGTTTGACGTGTGTGGATCTTCTCCGTTGATCCCGCCGGACGGACAGAGAAGAAGTGTCCACCGTCAGCGGTATGCCATTGATGGCCACCGCGCCGTTAACACCGAACAGAATCGAATGGGGCGTTTGATCGGGCAACTGCTCGCCGAACATGATGGTATGGGCGGTGCCGTCGGTGACCTGGCTCAACTTGCAGCCGACGGGCGTTTCCGGATCGAAAACTGCTACGTAGCGATTGCTGCTGGGTGGAGTTTTGGAGTAGGCTCTTCCGTCCTGATGGTCGGTGGTCTGACAGCAATAGCAAACCGGATTCGTGTCCGTGATCGCGCAGGGGCAGAAGGTGGAACAGACAACGGCGTCGTGCGATGTAGTCGGTCCCCAATCGCCGACATAGCAGGTGACCACCGCGGTGGTCGGATCGTTGTAATCGGTGCAGCGATTCGGCTCAATCGGGTTCTTGGTCCACGACGGGCAGAGAAACTGCGCAACGACGTGCGTAGTCGCGATCTGTTGATTCGGCGCAATATTCGTCTGCTTCGTGAAATCGAGCTCCTTGTAGACGTCGTTAAACTCCATGAACGGAAAAACCGCGATCAACATGTTAAAAGGGATGCCGCTCTTGGTGCCGTCGTCCACCAACGGACCCTTGGCGCTGGAGATGGGCAAATGGCCGTAGGCCGACTCGAAGGCCAGCGTGGCTAAGCCCAACTGCTTCAGCTTGTTTACGCACGAAGTGCGGCGGCCAGCCTCGCGAGCGGCGTTGATGGCCGGCAGCAACAAGGCGATGAGGATGCCGATGATCGCGATGACCACCAGAAGTTCGACTAACGTGAACGCGGAATGATGAGCGCGTCGCATGGCTCTGCCTCCCAGGAGCGCAATGTACACGATGAGAACGACCTTTATATTATCACTTCCCAGTTCGCTAAGCAATAGACCGAGTTCAAGAGCTTCGCAGAATTGCCGCTCCCGTCACAAAATCGAGCGGTCAGATACAAAATATCCGACCTCGCCGGGCGAGTCGTCGGTATGGCGAGGTCCGGCGGTGGCTGCCGGCGGGTTGGCCGCCGGGATTTTTGCAGCCGTTGCGGCCAAGCCCGAGCAAGCCTTCCCGAGGGCCTTGCATTCGAATCCCTGCCCGCGCCGAATCATTCCGGCACGGTCACCGGTATATGGCTCGTGGTAGTGAAAGTCTCGCCGCCCGCCTTCGTCGCAAGGACGTTGTAGAGTTCGTAGTCGATCGTCAGGGCGAAGCCATGCACGCTGGCGTCCACCATCGAGAAATTGCATACGCCCGGATGAGCACTCTTGAAACCGTCGCAGGTGTCCGAGGGATTCGTCGAGTGTATGTCCACGCCCGGTGTTCCGTTGAGCGGGCAAAGCGAGAGGTCGATGTTCAGCGGCGCGCTGGTGATGGCAAACGAGCCGTTGGTGTAGAACAGCAGCGAATGCGGCGTGCGATCGGGCAATTGCTCGCCCGCCATGATCGTGTGGGACGTCCCGTCGGTCACCTGGATCAGCTTGCAGCCGTAGGGCGCTTCGACATCGAAAACGCCCACGAAACGATTGCTGGGAGTATTCGGGTTCGATGAGCTAGGGCCCGTTACGGCCTCGTGATCGTTCGTCTGGCAGCAGAAGCAAACCGGGTTATTCTGCGTCATCGTACACGTGCAGAAGGGAGAGCACCCGTCGATCGGGCTAGGTCCCCAACAGCCCTCGTAGCAGGTGACCATGCAGTACTCCGGCTCGGCAACCGTTTGGCAACGATTGTGCTGGATCGGAGGCGCCGGTCCACGACGGGCAGAGGAACTGCTGCACGACGGTAGTGGCAACGTTCGTGTTGGGCACCTGATCCGCCGAGACTTGGAAATTGAACTGTTTGTAAAGATAGTCGTATTCCATGAAGGGAAACACGGCCACCCACTGGTTGAATGGAATGCCGCCCTTGCCGAAGTCAAGCGCGTTCTTGGAGCTGCACGCGGGCAACTTGCCGTAGGCCGCCTCGTACGCCAAGAGCGCCAGGCTGCACTGCTTCAACTTGTTCACGCACGACGTGCGGCGGCCGGCCTCGCGAGCCGCATTGATGGCCGGCAGAAGCAGGGCAATGAGGATGCCGATGATCGCGATGACCACCAACAACTCAACGAGCGTAAACGCGGATGAACGAGTTCGACGCATGGAATTCCCTCCCTGAAATGGGCTGTGGACGAGAGGATCACGTTTCATACTAGTTCACTTCCGCGCGAGCCGCAACGGGGTATAAAGTCGTTATCCAGGCCCTGGCGGCGCGGCTGGGGAGTCCTTCACGCTTTGTGCGGCTCGTCCAGCGGCAATCGCCGCCGGCGAATGGATCGCCGCCGCCCGCGAGCGAGAGCCAAAATTGCCGCTGCCGCCGAGCACAGCAGCGCCGCCGTTCCCGGCTCGGGCACGGGCGACGGCGAGGACGAAGCGTTGGCCGCGCTGGCGGCCCCGGCGGCCGTAACACCGCCAAAAGCCGAGGCGTTGCCGACAATCAAGCTCGAATTGTCGGCAAGCGCCTGGCTGTTGGTCACAATCAACTGGGCGTCACCGGTGACGATTGTGCCGCCGGTGTACGTATTCGTGCCGGTGAGGTAGAGCGTGCCGCTTCCCGTAAGCGTCAGGCCGGTCGTATTGGTGGGGCCGTTGGCGATGGTGCCCGCGTAGGTGGACGTGCCCGACTCGTTTACGGTCAACATCGAATTGGTAGCGCCGGAAATGTTGGCGATCAGGCCGGCCGCCGAGCCCGAAAGGCTGCCGATCGTGGGACTGATGCCGGTCAAGTCGAGCGTGCCGCCATTGACCGCAACAATTCCCACGCCCAGAGCGGCGGTGCTGCCCAACTGCACGGTGCCGCTGTCGATAAACGATCCGCCGGAATAGGTATTGTTGGCCAGGTTGCCCGCGCCGAGAATCAATGTGCCGGAGCCGGTGAGATGCACGCCGCCGGTGCCCGCGAGACCCGCATAGACGTTTACGATTTGACCGTTGCCGGTGGCGTCGGTGCTGTCCATCACGGCGCTGGTGCCCGACAGGGTCATGGTGAAGTTGTCTCCCGGTTCGCCCCAGCCATTGCCGGGGACGGAGTAGACGGAGCCGTCTTGCGGTTGGAGCGTGCCGCCGCTGAAATAGAAATTCGAGAAGGGTCCGGTTCCGAAAATCGAGTCAGTCTGCACCGTGCCGTTGGCCAAGTAGACCGAGCCCGGCCCGCCGACGGACCCATTGAGGGAAATGTTGGGGGTAAACAACAGCGCGGTGGGGCCATTGATCGTGAGCGAGCCGCCGGTGTTTGCGCCGTCGCCGAGTACGATGTCTCCCCCGGCTCCATTGACTGCGCCGCTGAGGGATATCGTGCCGCCGGTC
This sequence comes from uncultured Planctomycetia bacterium, assembly GCA_963780045.1. Classification (GTDB taxonomy): domain Bacteria; phylum Planctomycetota; class Planctomycetia; order Pirellulales; family Thermoguttaceae; genus JANXQG01. The sequence goes on from CAVZZZ010000001.1 coordinate 3,676,338, forward strand.
ATGGTGTAATTCGTAGAGCCCGCTTGGGTAAGATACATCGCGTTGCCGCCGTTGCGATTAATCGCAATCGAGCCGCCCGTTTGGAGGAAATTGGTCGTGGTGCCGGCGACAGCGTTGAGGACCAATGGCATAACCGCCGGTAGGAAGATTGATCGACGCCGAGCCGCTCATGGTGTAATTCCCGTCGTCCAGGAAGAAGTGGCCGCTGTTTTGGATTATTGCACCCGCAATATTGAGCGTGCCGGCGCTGTTGCCCGTCCAGTCCTGCTTGCCGTTCGTCAAGGTAATCGTCGAGTTGAGGGTCACCGTGCCGGTGGCCGTGTTGGCGAGCGAGACCCAAGGGGTGTTGACATTGGCCACGCCATTGGGCGAATTCAGGTTGATGGCGCCGTTGATCGAGCCGGTGCCGGAGATCGCCAACAAGTTCGCCGCGGCGCCGCCGGTGAAATTCAAGGCGCCGCGCTCAGCTGCGCTATCGTGCCCGAACCGCTGATCGCCGGCACAATCGTCTGCGGTGCAAAGTAGTCGAAGGCCAGTGTGCCGTTGTTGGCGACGCCGTTGGTCTGGTTGATTGAGCCGTCGTGTCCGGGCGTGCCGTCGCCAATTTGCAAGTTGCCGCTGTTGATCGTCGTGGCGCCGGTAAAGGTGTTGCTGTTGATGAGCACGAGTACGCCGGCGCCGATCTTGTGCAAGTTGAGCTGGCCGCCGGAGCCGTTGTTGTTGTCGGCCAGTACGCCGCCGAACGTGCTTGAAGCGTTGTTGTTTCCGACGGTAAGCGTGTTCGAGCCGGCGTCGTCGACGACCTTGTTTGCCGCCGAAACGCCGGGCTGCGACAGGCCGTTAACCGTCGTGTCGTTGCCGTTGAGATCCAATACGGCGGAATTCGCGATGCTGCCGAAGGCGACGTTGCCGGCGTTAGCGCCGTTGGGAAGCGCGTTCTGCGCCCCCATCTGCAGCACGCCGGTTGAGATCGTTGTGTCGCCCGTGTAGTTGCTGGCGCCGCAAGATTGAGCGTGCCGCCGCCGGCTGCCACAGTCAGGCCGTAGGCGCCGGAAATGCCGCCCTGGGCAGTCAGCAACGCGCCGGCGCAAGGGAGACCGTTGGTGTCGCGCCAAGCGTCACCGGAGCGCTAAGGGTCAGCGGGTAGCTGCCGACGAATTTGAAGCTGCCGTTCCAGTTCTGCGAGTTGCTGATCGACATGCCGTTGCCGCTGGTATTGTCCAACGACCCGCCGCTGATCATCAACGCGCCGTTGCCGAGCGCCCCGTTCGTGCCGAGGTTCAACAGGCCGCTGTTCAGGAACGTGCCACCCGTATAGTTGTTGTTGGTGTTGATCGTCAGCGAGCCGGGCCCGTTCTTCACTAGCGACGTGCTGCCGTTGATCGACCCCGAACCGTTCATGGTGTAGTTTACGGCGGTGTTGCTGACGGTCATCGACGCCGGCTCCACGGCGGCATTGATGTTGACCGTCGCCGAGTTGCCGCCGGGCCGGTCGTTGAAGGTCACGTTGTCCGCCTGGTAGAAGACGTCCGACGAGGAAGTGTTGGTATTGAACCAACTGTGAGTCGTTTGCAGGTCCCACGTGCCGCTGGTCGTGTTCCACAAGAGATTGCCGGCAGTGCCTGTGACCGAGAGCGTAACGGCCGATCCACCGGACGTGCCGAAGGTGAACGACTGCCGAGTGCCCGTTTGGTAGCTCCCGCCCATCTGCATGTTATCGACCGCGTCGGGCGATCCGGCGGCATAAGTCATCAGCGTGTAGACGCCCTGGGCAAGCGACGTGCTCGGCACAAGGAATGTGGGGCCATTGAAGGCCAAAGCCCCCTGCACAGTGATCAAGTTGCCTGGAACATACGAATAAAGGTCGTTTCCGTTCATATTCAGATTGCCGGAAATGGTCAAGGAGCCGCTGGCCGTGGGACTGATCACGGCGAGCGTGCCGTTGCTCAGGTTGATGATGCCGTTGATGTCGGTGGCTGCCGGGCCCGGCCGACCAGCCGTCAGGGCGATGTTGCTAAAGGAATAGCCGCCCGCGGGCGTCCAGGCCGAAACGTCCAGCACGGCGCCCGGGCTGACCGTGACATTCCCGCTGCCGTTGCCGAGCGTGCCGGTGGCGCCGAGTGCCAGCGTGCCGGCGCCGACGATGGTTCCACCGCCGTAGGTATTCGCGGCCGTGAGCAGGACGAGGCCGGAGGTCGTCTTGTTCAGCGGCGAGTTGCGCCGCCGAGGACCGCGCTGGCCGTGCCGCTTTGCATCGTGTAACTTGCGGCATTCAAAACGCCGCCGCCCGCGCTATCCACAATGCTTCCTGAAGCCAGCGTGACGGGGCCGGTGTTCGTGGACGAATTGCCATTGACGTCAAGCAGGCCGCCGTTGACCAGCACGGAGCCGCCCGCGTTGCCCAGCGCGCCGATGCTGGAGGCGCCGATTTGGACCGTCCCGCCGCTAACGGCAGTCTGACCGGTGAACGAAGCGTTGGAGCCTTGCAGGACCAGGGTGCCCGCGCCGATTGCCGTCCAGGCGCCGCTTCCGGAGAGATTCGCATAGACCGGAACCGTTCGCGCGACGCCGCCCGCATCGCTGCTGCTCATCGTGGCGCCGGACCCGGAAATGGCGATAGCTATATTATCCGCGGCCGTCGCGCTGCCGAAGCCGTTGTTGGATACGCTGGCGTCCAGCGGCTGCAGCGTTCCGCCGCTGAAATTGAAATTGTCGTAGGCCGTGGAGTACACCGAGGCGGTCGTGAAGAGGTTATCGACTTGGAGTGCGCCGTTCAGGAGATTGACCGCGGCCGTGCCGCCGCTGACGCCGAAAAGGTCCAGGCCGGTGAGACTCGCCACGGCGCTGCTCCCGTTAATGGTCATATTTCCGTTCTTGCCTGACCCGTTATAAGCGACGGAGCCGGTCCCTCCGATGACCAGGAGCGATCCGCCGGTCATGGTGTAGTTGGTCGTGCCGCCTTGGGAGACGAAGAATGTGCTGGCCGGAGTTCCGGGGCGGCTGACGGAAATGACGCCGCCGGTCTGGAGGAAATTGGAGGTGTGGCTGCCGGTCTCGTTGCTGCCCCCCATGACGAGCGCGAATCCCGATACGGTGATCGAGCCGGGGCTGCCCATCGTGTAATTACCGTTGTACAGATAGAGGTGATTGTTGCTGACGCTGATCGGAGCGGCGATATTGAGCGTGCCGCCGGTGTTGCCGGTCCAAAAGTTCGCTCCGTTCGGGCCCAGCGAGGTGAGCGGCGATGCCAAGGTGGCCAGGCCCGCGGCGTTGTTCGCCAGCGTGGTACCGGCCGTCAAGCCGATCGACCCGCCGGTGATCGTCCCGCTATTGGTTAGCGTTAGCGCGGCGATCGTGTTCGAGCCGGTCAGCGTCAGCGTGTTGGAACTATTCATGACCAGGTTCCCCGTGCCGATAATCGGCGCGGAAAGCGTCGTGGGGCCGACGTTGCTGACGGTGAGAGTCCCGCTGTTGGCGAGCCCCGTGGAAGCGGCTATCGAGCCGTCCTGTCCGGCGACGCCGGTCCCCAATTGAAGTCCGCCGCCGCCGATTGTCGTCGCGCCCGTGTAGCTGTTGTTACCCGCCAGCGTGAACGTGCCCGCGCCGATCTTCGTAAGTGCCAGCACTCCATTGCCCCCTGAACCGTTGGCCAATACGCCGCCGAATGTGCTTGTGGCATTGTTGTTCCCGACCGTGAGCGTGACCGTGCCGCCCGAAAGGCTGTTCAGGACCACGTTCGACGTGGACGGAGTGGGCTGCGAGAGGCCGTTGACGGTGGCGTTGTTGCCATTGAGGTCCAACGCGGCCGAGGCCGTGCCGTTTGTAAACACGAGGTTTCCCGCGCTGCGCCCGTGGGTATCGCCGACGCCGCCCCGAGCTGCAGCACACCGCTGTTAATGGTCGTGGCGCCGGTGTAGCTGTTCGAGCCGCCAAGATTGAGCATCCCAGCGCCTTTTAGCGAGAGGCCGAAATTGCCCGAAATATTCCCGCCGACCGTAAGCGTGCTGCCGCTTACCGTGGCCGTGGGAGTAACGCCGAGCGTCACCGCGCCCGTGCCGAGGTTCAGCGGATTGCTGCCGACGAACGTGAAACTCGCGTTCCAGTTCTGCGCGGGATTGGCGGCCAGCGTCATGGCGGCGCCGCTGGTGTTGTCCAGCGATCCGCCGGAGATCGTCAGCGCGCCGCCGCCTAGCGCCGCGGAATTGCCCAGGTTCAAGAGCGCGGCGCCGAGCGACGTGCCGCCCGTGTATGTCTCGGAGGCATTGCTGTTCAGCGTGCCGCCGCTTATCGTCAACGGCCCGCTCCCAAGCGCACCGCTGCTGCCCGCGGTCACCAATCCGCCGTTCAGAAACGTGCCGCCGCCGTACGTATTGCTGGTATTGATCGTAAGTCCGCCGGGGCCGTTCTTCACCAGGGAGGTCGTGCCGCCGATCGAACCCGTGCCGCTGAACGTGTAGTTCACGGCGGTGTTGCTCACGAGGATGCTGCCGGGCTGGACCGATCCCAGCGCCCCCGTTGATCGCAACGTTCCCGGCGGTGCCCGCGGAGTCGTTGAAAACGACGTTGTCGGCCGGAAAGAACTTGTCGGACGAGTTGAGCGCCGTGTTGTGCCAGTTGGAGGTAATGCCGTTGTCCCAGGAGTTGTTGACGGCGCCAGTCCAGACGAGATTGGCAGCCGTGCCGGATACGGTAAGTGTTATGGCGGGCCCTGACTGGCCGAAGACGTAGGTCTGCCGGGGGCTGCTGCCGAACAGGCCGGCCATGGCCATGTTATGCGGGCCGCCCGTCAGTCCGCCGCTTTCCACCAAGAGCGTATAAACGCCAGCCGACAGCGGCACGGAAGGCATGACGTAGTCGGTGCCGCCGAGCGTCAGTGCGCCGGTAGTGGTGATCAGATCGCCCGGGAAGAACGATTCCGTGCCGCCGGTCAACGACAGCGGGCCGCCGACGGTAAGCGTTCCGGCGGAGCCGCCCGCGACAACCACAAGGCTGTTGTTCACGGTCACTTTGCCGTTGACGTCCACGCCGGGCGAGGACGGACGCCCGCCGGAAAGCGTTCCGCCGGTCAGCGCAAGACCGCCCGGGAGCTGCGAGACGTCCAGCACGCCGCCGGGAGAAACGGCAATCACGGGACTCGTCGAGAGGGAGTTGCCTCCGGTCACTGACAGCGTGCCGGCTGTGACCGTCGTGGCGCCAGTATAGGTGAGGCCGCCGGTAAGCGTTTGAACTTGGTGCGGCGCGTTGAGCGTGATGCCCGCCGCGCCCGTGATATTGCCAGAATAGACTGTCGTGGCCGTCGGGGTGAGCGTGAGCGTGCCGGGCAACGATGCCGTGACGGAACCGCCGGCTCCGGTCAATCCGGCCGCAGTGCCGCTGTTGCCGTGGAGGTCAAGAGCGCCGCCGCTGATCGTGAGCAGGCCGTTGGCGGCGATCATGGAGTTGGAGGAATTCAACTGCAGCGTTCCGCCGGTGATGTTTGTTCCGCTGTTGTAAGTATTGGCGCCGGCCAGGACGGCCACTCCCGGCCCCGCCATAGTCAACGATGTGCCCGCGCCGCCCAGCGCGGCGCTCGCCGTGCCGCCTTCCAGCGTGAAGCTTGTGGCGGTCAACGTGGCCGCGGCCCCGGTGTTGACGATGCTGCCGGAAGCCAGATTCACCGCCCCTGTCGCGGCGTTGAAGCCGTTCAAGTCGAGTTTCCCGCCGCTGACCTGCACGGTGCCGCTGCTGGCGCTGGGAAGGCCTGTGGCGCTGCCGAGCTGCGCCGTTCCGCCGTTGATGAGGAATTCGCCGTTGTAGTTGGAACTGTTGGTGCCCGAAAAGATCAGCGTGCCATTGCCGGCAATCGTCAGCACGCCGTTGCCGCCCAGCGGCGAATAGACGTGGACCGTCCGCCCCACGCCGGTGGCGTCGCTGCTGCTCATCGTTTCACTGCCGGATAGCGTGATGGCCGTGTTTTCGGTCGCGGTAGCGCTTCCCCAGGCGAGCGGCGCCAACGTGCCGCCGTCAACCGGTTGCAGCGTGCCGCCGCTGAAGTTGAATATGCAATCGGCCAAATCGGCGGCACTATTGACTGTCGTGCTGATCGTATCGGCCCGGAACAGACCGTTTTGGAGGTTGAGCGTGCCGACGCCGGTGGGGACGCCGTCGAAGCTGATTTGCGCCATGCTCGCCAGTGCGCCTGCACCGTTGACGGTCAGAGTTCCATTCCGATTAGCGGCATCGTCGCCGAAAAACGAGATTGGAGTGTTAATGAGCAGCGATCCGCCCGTCATCAGGTAATTGGTCGTTCCTGCTTGCGTGAGGAAGAACGTACTGGTGCTGGTGGGTCGATTGACCGAAATGAGACCACCCGATTGCAGGAAGTTGGTGGTGGTGCTGGCAAGATCGTTCATGACGAAGGCGCCGCCGGCGGCGGTAGTGTTCGCGAACACGAGCGCACCCCCCGCGTTCATGCTGAAATTACCGGTCCAAAAGTAAAAGTTGGTGTTGACCGTGCTGTTGATCGTGACGGGCGCGTTAATCGCAAGCGTGCCCGTGGAGTTGCTGAACCATTCGGTGGAGGCAGCCGGATTGCTCAGAACTATCGGCGAAGCGAGGGTCATCGTACCCGTTCCGCTGAAATTCATGTCCGTCGTGCTCTCCGTGAGCGAGATTGTGCCGCCGGTGAGCGTGGCGTTATTGTTCAGCACCAGGCTGTTGATCGAGTTCATGCCGTTCAGCGTCACGGTGTTCGCGCCATTGAGCACGAGGCTGACACCCGAGCCGACCGGACCGTTAATAACCGGCAGTGTCGTCGGTCCTACGTTGTTGATGACCAGGCTGGCGGCGGCATTGCTCGCGAGAATGGCGGAGGAAGCGCCGATCGAACCGTCCTGCCCGGCAACGCCGGTCCCCAATTGCAGCGTTCCGCTGCTGAGAGTGGTTGGGCCGGTATAGGTGTTGTTGTTTATCAGAGTCAACATTCCGGCGCCGCCTTTGGCCAGGGCGAGAACGCCGCCGGTGCCCGTGTTGTTGGCCAGCACGCCGCCATACGTGCTGGTCACGCCGCCATTGCCCACCGTCAGCGTGGCGGTGCTTCCAGGAAGATTGTTTACCACGAGGTTTGTAGTCGATGCCGTTGGCTGCGACAGGCCGTTGATAACCGCGTTGTTTCCATTGAGGTCCAGCGCCGCCGAATTGGCGCCATTGCTGAAGACCACGCTGCCAACGGAAGTGCCCGTGGGTATTGCGCCGACCGAACCGACCTGTAGCACGCCTTGATTGATCGTCGTATTGCCCGTATACGTATTCGGGCCTGCGAGAACAAGAGTGCCCGTGCCGGTCAGGGTCAGGCCGTTGCTGCCGGAGATGTTTCCGCCGACGGTCAACGAGCTGGAGTTTACGGTAATCGTCGGAGTGGCGCCGAGCGTCACCGGCCCGGCGCCGAGGTTCAGCGGCTTGCTGCCGGCGAAAGTGAAATTGCCGTTCCAGTTCTGGGCGAGGCTGCCGCCGAGTGTCATGGCGGCGCCGCTGGTATTGTCGAGCGTGCCGCCCGCGATCGTCAACGCGCCGCTGCCCAGGGCTGCGGAATTGCCCAAGTTAAGCAGTCCGCCGTAGAGTACGGTGCCGCCGTTGAAGGAGTTGCTGCTATTGATAGTCAGCGCGCCTGGCCCGTTCATCGCCAACGAACCGGGGCCGCCGATCGAGCCGGGGCCGTTCACGGTGTAGGCCACGTTGGTGTTGCTGACGGTGATGGACGCGGGAGTGACCGTGCCGCTGATGTTGATGGTCGCGGCGCTGCCGCCGGGCATGTCGTTGAACGTCACGAAGTCGCCGGTCTGGAACTTGTCCGCGGCGAGCGTGGCGGTATTGTACCAGCTTGGCGTATTGTTGGTGTCCCACGTGCTATTGGCGGAGTTCCAAAGGAGATTTCCAGCCGATCCCGAGACGGTAAGGGTTACGGAGTTTCCGCCGGGTGTCCCCCAGGCGTAGCTTTGCCTCGCGCTCGCCAACCCGCCGAGATACATATCGGATTGAACGGTTCCGAGCGAGGGAACGCTGCCGCCGGAAATGATCGTGTAGGTGCCGGCGGGGAGCGCTGTAGTGAGTGCAACTTCGTTCGAGCCGCTGAGCGTAAAGGCGCTGCCCAATTGGGCCATGCTGCTCGCGCCATAGTTTAGCGTGCCGCCGTTCAGCGCCAAGCCGCCACTGAAAGTCGCCGTACCGGCAAGGCTGAGCGCGGCGTTTTGCACGTTCACGCTGCCGTTGATGTCCGTGCCCAGGCTGGACGTGCGGCCGACGGTGAGCACGCCGCTGTTGAGATTGTAGCCGCCGCTGTAAGCCGAGACGTCGAGCAAAGCGCCCGGACTGACGGTGATGTTTCCGCTGCCGAGGGTCCCGGTCTGACCCAGAATCACGCTGCCGGAGGCGATGGTCGTTGCGCCGGTGTACGTGTTGGAAGAGGTCAACGTCAGGCCGCCCGCGCTGGCCATGATCACGTTGCCGCTGCCGCTGATGACCCCTCCGTAAACTTGTGCGGCGGCATTATTGAAGACAAGATTTCCGCTGTTGGCAATGTTGCACTGCACGGACCCGGAAAGCAGAAATGCGCCGCGCCGACGGTGTTCAACGTACCGTTGCCGGCCAGATTGGAATAGACGTTGACAATCCGGCCGACGCCGGCCGCGTCGTTGCTGCTCATCGTGGCCCCGTTCCCGGAAACCGTAATCGCCACGTTATTCACGGCGGCTGGATTTCCAAAATTAACGGCGCCGCCGTTCAGGTAGCCGCCATCGATGGGCTGCATCGTGCCTCCGCTGAAATTAAATGCAAGGTTGCCCGAATAACTTTGCACCAGATTGTCGGTTTGTAACACTCCGTTTTGCAAGTTGACCCCGCCGCTCGTCAAGCTGCCGGTGCCGCCTATATTCAGGTTCAATACCGGGGCGCTCACCAGGGCGTTTGCGCCGTTGATCGTCATCGTTGCCGGTCGACCGGGTGAATCCGCGATTGCCAGGTCGCAGCCGATGCCGGAAAGCATCATGGTCCCGCCAGTAAGTGTATAACTTGTCGTGCCGGCTTGCGTTAGATACAACCCCACCGTGTTGGGGCGATTTATCGAAATCAGGCCGCCGGTTTGCACTACGTTCGACGTCGTGCTGGCTGAATCGTTCATTACCAAAGCGAAGCCGTTGATGTTGATCGAGCCCGGACTATTGAGCGTATAGTTGCCGTCGTAGAGAAAGAAATTACTGACGCTATTCGTGATCGGGGCGTTGATGTTGAGCGTACCGCTTCCGCCGCCCCAAAGGATCGAGTTGGCAGGGCCCACGAAATTCAGCGCCGTGCCAAGCGTTGTCGCGCCCGTCGCACTGTTCACCAGATCGTTGGTGCCGGCGATAAGATTGATCGTGCCGCCCGAGAGCGTGGTATTCTGGAGGAACGTGAGGCCGCCGGCAGTGCTTGAACTCGAATTAACCGTGACCGACGCGCCTGCCGTATTGAACAGTGCCGTATTGCCCGTTCCGGTCAAGGTTTCGGTCCATGTCACGCCCGCCGGGTTCCAGTTCGTGGAGACGTGCCCACACGCCGCTGGCGCCGCCGTTCCAGGTATACGTCGCCGCCAGGGCTGATTGCCCCAAGAGGCCAACGGCCAGAGTAAACGCCAGGAAGCGGCCGGCGCTGCGCAGCTTGGGACCTACTCGGCCTACTGTCTTGAGCACGGCAACCGCCGCGCGCGGCAAAGCAACTAGAATACCCCCCAGCATCACAAACCTCCCCTGGAATAGTCTTTCGCGAACTCGTACCCCATTCAAAGTACTCGCTGTTCAGTATTATCGAATAGCGCAAAATCGTCAATGACATCCCGTGCCAAACTCCCGAACAAAACGTGCCAGGAGGAAAAAGATGGCAATATACTATAGGTGCATGGCATACTATGTAAACATGGTAGTCATTTCGTGCCACGGCCCTCGAGAGCTTTGAGCGTGCGCAAGCGGCTTCGCATCGTGTTGTTGATTGAGACCTCGCGCGGCTACGGCCGCATGATGTTGGACGGCGTGGCCGACTACGCGCGGGCCTACGGCCCGTGGACGTTTTACCAGGGCGAGCGGTCGCTGGACGACGACATACCGCCTCGGCTCAGCCAGTGGAAGCCGGACGGGGTGATCGCCCGGCTTCTTGACGCCAGGCAAGTCGCGCAGATTCGCCGCTTGGGCGTGCCGATCGTGGACGTGCTGGGCGAAAAGGCGCACAAGGGCATTCCTCGCGTTCTGCCCGACCAGCACACCGTTGTGCGCACGGCGCTGGACCATCTTCTTCAGCGCGGGTATCGGCAACTGGCCTACGCGGGGTTTGAAGGCGTGTGGTTCTCCAACGAACGCCGCGATTGGTTCGTCAAGTACGCCGCCCAGGCCGGTTGCCGCTGCGAGGTCTTCGGGGCACCCGCGCAGCGGGTCGGCCGCGGACTGCGCCACGCCATCGGATTGGCACGGGTGGAAGAAGAGACCTTTCGCCACGACCAGCGCCTTGCCGCCTGGCTGCGGGCACTGCCCAAGCCCGCCGGCATGATGGCCTGCAACGACACCCGCGCCTACCAGGTGCTGAGCGTCTGCGGCGAGTGCGGCATCGACGTGCCGGGCGAAATTGCCGTTGTCGGCGTAAACGACGATCCGGTGATCTGCAAGTTGTCCGATCCGCCGCTGTCGAGTGTCGATCCCAACGCCCATCGCGTCGGCTACGAGGCGGCCGCGCTGGTCGCGCGAATGATTGCCGGCGGACGCCCGACCAACGCGGTCGTGCGCATTGAAGCCGCGTCGGTTGTCGCGCGCGAATCGACGGCCGCACTGGCCCTGGCTAACGCGGACGTGGCGATCGCGATGGAATACATCCGCGAGCACGCTTGCGAGGGCCTCAGAAGCGACGAACTGGCCGCCAAACTGGCCGTCTCCCGCCGCACACTCTACCGCATGTTCGACCGGCACCTTGGGCACTCTCCCAAAGAGGAGATTACTCGCGTGAAACTTGATCGCGTCAAGGATTTACTGACTACGACCCGGCTGCCCGCGGACGAGATTGCCCGGCTGGCCGGCTTCGAGTTTACGGAAACGATGCACCGGCTGTTCCGGCAGCGCTTTGATCAGCCCCCTGGGGCCTACCGCGCCAAACGGCGGATTCCATAGCTCCCCCAGCGGAATTCACGGCCGATCGTTCAGATGGTATGCTAACGACAACCATGTTGTCCAATTTGCAAAAGCGACTCCTGCTTGCCGTTGTCGCCGCGGCAGCGCTCATGCTGCCGGCGTACGGAGCAGGGGGCAGGGAGCAGGGAGCGGGGAGCAAGCCCCTGGCTCCCCGCTCCCTGCTCCTCGCTCCCCGCCTCTTGCCCGTTCAACAGACGCCGGTTCGCCCGGTGGAATTTACCGTCGTCGAGCCGAGCCACGTTTTCATCGACTTCGGGCGGGCGGCATTTGCCGGCTTGGAGTTTCGCTTTGAGCATCCCGACGATGGCCGCAAGCTGACCGTCCGGCTGGGGGAAAAACTCTCCACGCCGCACAGTATCGACCGCAAACCGCCCGGCTCGATCCGCTACCATGTCGCCGAACTGGCGCTGAAAGCCGGACAAAAAACGTACGTCGTTCCCCTGGGGCCAAAGGATGGCCGGCTCATGTCCTCGTCGATCGGGCCGGTATTGCCCTTCCGTTACGTGGAAATAGAAAATGCACCCGACTCGCTTGGCAAGAACGACGTCCGCCAACTGGCCGCGCATTATCCGTTTGACGATCGAGTGGCCGACTTCCGCTGCTCGGACGAGCAGCTCAACGCGATCTGGGACCTCTGCAAATACTCGATGAAAGCCACGAGCTTCGGCGGAGTCTTTGTCGACGGCGACCGCGAGCGCAAGCCGTACGAGGCCGATGCCTACATCAACCAGCTTGGCTGGTACTACACGGCGGGCGAATATGCCCTGCCGCGTCATACCCATCAGTATCTCATCGAACATCCGACGTGGCCCACGGAGTGGATCATGTTCTCGGTTCTCATCGCCTGGAACGATTACCTCTATAGCGGCGACGCGTCGAGCCTGCGGAAGTTCTACACCGATCTGGAGGCCAAGACGCTGATTGCCCTGGAGCGAGAGGACGGATTGATTGTCGTTCCGAAGGGGAACTTGCCCGACAAGATTGCGCGGACGATTCACATCAAGAAAATCAGCGACGTCGTCGATTGGCCCGCCGGCGAGCGCGACGGTTACGACATGCGGCCGGTGAATACGGTGGTTAACGCCTTTCACGCAGATGCGCTTTATCGGATGGCGCGCATCGCCACTGCGCTCGGCAAGAAGGAAGATGCAGCGCATTTTAGCGCCGCCGCGCTGAAGGCAGAGAAGGCGATCAATGAGAAACTCGTCGATCCGGCAACCGGCCTATACGTCGATGGCGAAGGCAGCAAGCATAGTTCGTTGCACGCAAACATGTTTCCCTTGGCGTTCGGACTTGTCCCGCCCGCCCGCCGCAAGCGCGTGATAGCGCTCGTCCGCAGCCGCGGCATGGCGTGCAGCGTCTACGGAGCGCAGTTCCTCATGGATGCCCTCTTCGACGCCGGCGCCGAAGATCACGCGATCGCCCTGATGACGGCGCCGGGTGACCGAAGCTGGCGGCACATGGTCGAGGACGTCGGCACGACGATTACCCTGGAGGCATGGGACCAAAAATACAAGCCGAACCAGGACTGGAACCACGCCTGGGGCGCGGCGCCAGCCAACATTCTTCCGCGCAGGCTGATGGGTGTTGTGCCGATCATGCCGGGCTGGACCCACTTTGGGATTAAGCCGCGGCTTGGTAAACTGAAATGGGCCGAGGGCCGCATTCCGACGCCGCACGGCCCTATTACCGTCCACGCCGAGGCCGGAGACGAATACCGTTTGGACGTCACGATCCCCGTCGGCACGACCGCGTCGGTGAGTATTCCTGCAAGCTCGCGCGAGGCCGTTACGGTCCCCGCGCCGGCCAGGCTCCTGTTGTTTGAGGACGGTCGCGCGGGAATAAACTTGCCGGCGGGAAACTACAAGATTCGCTCAAAATTGAACAAGTAGAAGCCGTCAAAGGCCGCCACGACGAAAACCACCAAGACAAGTTGAACGATTCGTTACAAGTGCGCAGTACCGAGTACACACTAAACCACGTTTAGTCTACCGAGCATTGTGTAAAGCCATCTCGGCTCGGTATACTGCGTTACTGAACGCGGTATACTGCGTACTATGGACCGCCTACTGTGTGCTGAGTACCTGTACTGCAAAAATCCTCCCCACGGACCACTGCCATGCCCACCAAAAACCTTTCCCGCCGTAAATTCCTCCACTTCGGCGCCGCCGCGGCCGTGCCGCTGTTCGTTCCCACGGGCGTCCTTGCGGCCCCAGGCAGGCCCGGCGCCAACGACCGCATCGGCATCGCCGGCATCGGCATCGGCCGGCAAGGGTCGGGCGATTTGGCCTCTTGCATGAAGGATACCCGCAGCCGCTTCATCGCCATCGCCGACCTGAATCTGCCCCGCGCCAAACAACTTGCCAAGAAGTACGACGGCACGCCGTACCAGGACTACCGCAAGCTCCTGGAACGCAAGGACGTCGATGCGATCATCACGGCCACGGTCGATCACTGGCGGGCAATCGTCTCCATCCACTGCTGTCAGGCCGGCAAACACGTCTACGCCGAGAAGCCGCTCACGCTCACCATTCGCGAAGGGCGGCTGATGGTCGAGGCCGCCCGCAAGTACAAGCGTGTTTTTCAGACCGGCAGCCAGCAGCGGTCGATGGCCATCAACCGCGCGACATGCGAATACATCCGCACAGGCAAACTCGGCAAAATCAAGGAGGTGATCGGCGCGAACTATCCCAGCCCTTGGGAGTACAAGTTTCCGGCCCAGACGGTCCCCGAGGGTCTCGATTGGGATATGTGGTGCGGCCCGGCGCCGCTGGTTCCCTATCACATCGAGCTCTACACGCCGCGCTCCAACCCCGGCTGGATTTCCTTCCGCCCGCATTCCGGTGGCGAGATGACTGGCTGGGGCGCCCACGGGCTAGACCAGATCCAGTGGGCGTTGGGCATGGACGACACCGGGCCGGAGGAAATCTGGACCGAAGGCGAGAAGTTCGATCCGCCGACCTACACCCAGCCCGAATCCCGTGAGCGCGGCGAGAAGATCTGCAAATCGCCGATGGTCTATTTCCGCTATGCCAACGGCGTAACGGTCAAGCTCGACAAGGGCAACGAAGGCGGCGGCATCTTCATCGGCGAGCACGGCAAGATCGACCTGGCCCGAGCCCGCGTGAAGTCCAATCCGCCGGAGATGGCGCAGGAAATCACCAAGCACGCCGGCCGCAACCACGATCACATGAAGAATTGGTTGGATTGCATCCAATCCGGCGAACGCCCCGCGGCCGACGTCGAGATCGGCCACCGCTCGGCCACGGTCTGCCACCTCGGCAACATCGCCCGCTGGTCCGGCCGCAAGCTCCGCTGGGACCCGGAAAAGGAGACGTTTGTCGGCGACGAGGCGGCCTGCGCGTTTTTGGACCGCGAACGCCGCAAGCCGTATATGCTGCCGGAGACGGTTTGACAGCGCGGCGCTGAGGCCGCCCTTGGGCGCATGGCGCACGCAAGGCGCGGCGAGTAAAGTACATCCGGGTTACAACTAAGTAACGGTATAACAAGACTCGGTGCAAGAGTCAGGCGGGCACGTGCTCGTCTGCCTACTTTTTCTCTTTCTCCGTCGGGCTGCCGCCGTCGACGAGCATGTAGCCGGACCAGAAGAAGGGATGCGCGGCGCGCGGGGCGGGGCCGTCGCTGGCGGAGGCGTCGGTCAGTTTCTTCACCCGCGGCTCGGCGTCCAAGGCCAACGGCGAATTGCTCACTACTTGCACCGCCCGCTGCCAGGCGTCGGCGGGCGTGGTGTGCGGAAGCTCCTGCGTAAACTCCTTCACCAGGTCCAGGCTCGACTGCCCGCCGCTCCGCCAGCGGCTCAAAAGCACCGTCCGCGTCCCAGTGGCCATCAGTCCGCAGAGGCTGAAGAAGATTTCGTCGCCGGGATTGGCATGTACTTCCGGCTTCAAGGGATCCCTCGCCAACGCATCCGTTCTTGACGGACGGCCTGTGCGCCGCGACATATCGACGCGCCTCAGCGAGGACTCGTCCGCTGTATGGAAACCGGGCAAGACCATTTCGGAGGGTCCGCGGCAGGGCAGCGGGAACCAGTCGCTTAGCGGACTGCCGGGGCCACCGCTTGCGGATCGCGACGCTTGCGCCGGCAAGGGCGGCCAGCCGTAAGGCTCCGCCTCGGCCGCCGATCCCAAGTCGTCCAGCACGACTAGCCGGTCGATCGAGCTGGCATAAACCGGGGCCGGCGCAGGCAGCGGCAGTTTCACCGTCACGCAGTCCGGCAACGACCGGGCAAGGCCCTTCACAGCCTCGTCGACAACGCTCTCATCCAGCTTGGGGCTGAACTTGCCCGCAACAATGGCCGTGTTGCCGCGGCGGTGCCCGATATCCTGGTAGGCGGTGGCTAGCCCTGCCGTGGGAGCGTAGCGGACGCGGACGCGCGAGATGAGCGGATGAAGCTGGCCGTTTACTTTCACCGGCAGGGCCTCGAAGGGCACGTACCACAGGGGGCCGTCAGGTACAATGACCAGTTCGTCGAACTTCGTGCCGAGATCGACTTCTCGAGTGCCTTTGAGCAGCGCGTCCAGCAGGTCGGCCCCGTCCTTTTGCCAATGGCCGTCGGCAAGATCAGTGGGAGTTAGCTCGTAGTTTGCTGCGGGATTGCCCAGTTTGCGGAGCAGGCCGGCCGTCTTCTTGGTGATGGCCTGCGGCGTGAAGCCCAATTGCCAATCGGCGTATTTGTCGCGATTGAGCAGGAAGGCATGGACATTGTCGTTGGTGGTGAAGAAGACGAGCAAGGCGTGCCCGCGCGGAAGCGATTTCTGGATGTCGGCGGTAGTCCGCAGCGGCGGAAAGGCGAGCAGGGCCGGCTCTCGGCGGAGTGCAATTTCGCGGAGCACGAGCTCCTGCTTGCGGCCGACTTCCGACAACTTCTGCATGAGGTCCTTCTGCTTCTTGGTGGTCTCGGCGTCGGCCGGCGTCAACGGCAGCGAGGCCAATTCCCGCCGCAGGGCCTCGGCCTGGTCGTGCAAGTCCTTGTAACCCGGATAGCGGACCAACAGGTCCTGCCGCTGGAGCATGGCCTGCTGCGGCAATAGCTCCTTGGGCGCTTCCAAAACCCAGCGGAGCGACTCCAGCCGGCCGCCCAAGGGAAGCGTGGAGAAGAAGCGGTGCCGCCGGGCGCGGTCGGCAACTTCCATCGCCAGCTCGTGGTCCTTGCGGGAGGCCGCCGCGGTGAACCAGTGCTCGAACGACAACTCGTGCCGCACGCTGAGCACGGTCAGCGATTCCATTGGGTCGGTCATCCAGTCGATCGGCTGCGGGTCGCGCAGCACGTCCTTGTAGAGATCGACGGCCTCGCGGGCCGCGGCGAGGCCGCCCTTGCCGCCGCTAAGATAGTAGTCGTCGACCCTTTGAATCTGGAAGAGGCGGATCGAGCTGTTCCGCAAAAAAGGCATGAGCTTGGACAGCATATTGTCGCCGTCCTGCGTTTTGCGCTCCTGGTGCTCCTGGTAGAACGCGGTCGCTTGCAGGAAGGCCCTGCGGGCGGCCACGCGGCTCAGCGCAATCGCGCGGGCGGCCATGCCGCCGCGGGCCTCGTCCAGCAGCGCGGCCGCCCGCTGCGTCTGTCCCATGATGATGTTGTCCTCGGCGGCGAGCGTGAGCGCCGAGACGTACAGTTGCCGATTGCGGTTCATTTTGGCCCAGGCCGCGGCCGGGGTCAAAGGTGGAAAGACGCCCTTGCCGTTGGCCAGGATGTGGTTCAGAGCGCCGTAGCGAAGGGCCTCTTCCAGCAGGCCGCCATCGGGCACGCGGAGATAGTCGCCGTAGTAGTAGGCGTCGTAGGAGGCTTCTTCTAAGTGTTGTGCGGCGGAGGCGTAGTCGCCGGCGGCCATCGCCAACCGGCCCAGCTCCAGTTGCGCAATGCCCGTCAACTGGTGTTCGAACTCGCCCGACGCGAGCGCGGCCTTTTGCAGAGTGGGCACGGCGGCGGCGTTGCGTCCGCCGGCGGCCAGGGCCGCGCCCAGTTCCACGTTGATCCAGGCCTCCGACCAGTGGTTGGGATGCCCGGCGGGGCGCTGCAGGTCGGCGATGACGTTGTCGAAAATCTGGTCGTGCGCGGAGAGCGGCCCCAGCAGCTCGGCGCGGCGGCGCAAAGAAAGGCAGGTGCAGCGGATGATCTCGTACGGCTCAATCAAAAGCAACTGCGGCGGCTGCACAACGCCGCTTTGGATGTTCTGGCTTCCCGCGGCAAGCTGCATATTCCCGATTTGGATCATCATTGACGTGTTCAAGTGCCCCAGCGGCGCCAGGAGGTTGCGGACCTGCCAGGGCGGGCGCGGCCGCGGGTTGTTTTCGGCGCGGATCTGGTCGGGAACGACGCTGGAGAACCAGGTCGAATTGGCGAGAAAGAGGTTCAGCGCGGCCGTGTAGTGATCTAAGGCGTCGGCGTTGGCGCCCATCTGGTAGTAGCATTCGCCGATCATCGTCTCGTAGCAGATCGAGTCGATCCACCGCGTCGTGCCCACCTTTCTGGCCCCAACGGCCTCGTTGCGAAAGCGTTCCAGCGCCGTGCGGTAGTCGCCATCGTAGAAATCGGCGAAGGCGGCATGGTAGGAGGGCGTGGGCATGGTACGGCTGCCGCCCATTCCGCCGCCCATTGGCCCGCGGAAGGGCTGCCCCGCCGCCGGATGGCAGGCAAGCGGCTCGCCGGCCAGCGCTGCCGCCAGAAGAAGGATGCTGCAAGAGATGCGCGAAGTCATGGAATTCTCTGCTCTTGTTTGTCGCCCCGCCCGCTGGCGCGCACGAATGCGTCTTCCATGCATTGATGATACTCCTCGTGCCGGTGGTTTTCCAGCGAATTGCCTCGTGCCGGGCGACGCCAAGTGTGTGAATTTTTAACCAGCAGACCATGTTGTGATGGGCCTCCGCGCCCGTCGTGTTACAGTAAACGGCCTCGGAGACCCATCCGACTATCGCGTGGCCGTTAAAGTTTACGGCTTAGCGCGACGATAACCTTAGTGCCGATTCTATCGAGCATACCGCTTGCGGGGCGCGATGGGAAATCGGTATTTGGACAAACTACGCGACTCAGATAACCCACGGAGGTGGCCCATGACGGCCTCCAACACTGGCCGCGGCTGGCGCAGCGGGCTGCTCGCCCTGGGACTGCTTGGCATTCTCGGGCTGACCGGCTGCCAGATCGACGTCGGCGGCCAGACCTTGCCGAGCCCCTGGTACTTGCAAGACGACGTGCAGTACTTCCCGCCGGGCCAGCAATTCCCGCTGTCCCAAGAAGCCGCCGCGCAAAAGGCGATTTCCCTGGAACAGGCGCAGCAGCGATAACGTAGTCATCTCGCTCCGGTGAGATGCGCAAAAAATAACGTACTCATCTCGCTCCGCCGAGATGCAGAAAAACAATACATTTTACCGCCGGACGCCGCGCGGAACTGTCGTAACGCAACTGGGCTTTGGGGATGGTCCATTGTAGTGCGGCGACCCTGTCGCGGCGGGGGGACGGCGAGCTCGCGCGGCTGGCGTCCGCGATTGAAGGGCCCTTGTTGGCCGTTCGATAGGGACGTCAGCAGCGCGGGCTGTTTTTGTATTCATGCCAGAGCTTTCGCCCGTTACACAGGCCTGGATACAGGTCGTACTGGTCTGGATCGGATTCGGCAGTCTGGCGGGATTGCTGGCGCGGGTGCTGCTGCCGTTTCGCGAGCCGTCCAATCCGCTCGCGCCGTTGACTCTGGGCATCACCGGCAGCGCCGTGGGACTTGGCGCGCTCTCCTGGCTGCAAAACGGCGGTCCTTCGAATCCAATCAGCCCGATCGGCTTTCTTGCCGCCAGCGGCGGAGCGATTGGACTACTGCTGGTCTATCACATGCTTCGCTTGACGGTCCACCGCAATCGCGCGGCCGAGGCCAAGGTAGAGCCGGCAAGTGGCGCGAGGAAGCGCCAGAGGACCTGGAATAGTCAAGGCTTCTTCACTTCCAACAAGCTCCCATCGTGTCCGCCGACGATGAGCCGCGAACCGAGAAGCAGCGGGCCGGTCCCCAGCGGACAGCCGGCATTGACCCTGCCCAACTCCTTTCCGTCGGCCGCGGCGACTCGCCAGACGACGCCGCTTTGCGACGACAGATAGATATCGCCGCCGGAACTGACCGGCGTGCCAATGGGTGGGCCATATTTCAAGCCGGTTTGCCACACGACCTGTTGTCGCGCGTCGACCGCGAGCAGCCGGCCCTTGTCCGTTGCCGCCAACACGACCTTGCCGACCGAATACGGGCCCCAAGCGCAGCGCCCGCCCAGGGCGAGCGTCTTGCCGGGCGAAAGCTCCGGCAGCGCGAAGCCCAGCAAATTGTTGTCGGCATCCGCCACGTAGACCGATTGGCCCAAAACGGCAATCGGCGAAACGAGCACCGCCTTCGACAAGGGCGCGGCGTTCGCCTCCGCCAGCTCGGGGCTTGAAGTTCCTCCAAGTCGAATCGCGATCACGCGACGGTCGCCATCGCAAAGCACGGCGAGCTTGCCTCCCTCGATCTCGTTCGGCACTGGCTGGGGACTTCGCCAGTTCCAGGCGGTCGCGCCGGGATGGGAAACTGCGTATGGCTTTGCCATCATGTCTTGGCGGGCCGACGGGTCCAAGAGGAAGACCTGGCCGTTGACGCACGGCGCGAGCACTCCGCCGGCAAACGACGCCGGCGCCGCCGCCAAGTTGTGCGGAGTGACCAGCCAACGGAAATGCCGGTCCCGCTCCTGCGGGTCGTAAATGGCGATCGACGCCGTCTCGGCGCCGCTGCTGATGGCGTAGCGCTCCTCCGCTAGCGGCAAGAGCGAACAAAGAGGCTTCGTCAGCCGCGCATAGTCCACGCAAATCGCCGGATCGGCGGGCTTGGCGCCGGCCCGCAACTCGGTCGGAGGAAATCGAAACATGCCGCCGCTGGCCGTCACGGCGGTGAGCTTGCCGGTAAGCGTGCCTACCGTCGGTTCGGCCGCCAGCGGCGCGGCCAGCCACGTCTGCCAGACAACTTCGGCTCTTGCCGGATCAACGGCCGAAACGATCGTGCCGGGCATTCCTGACCGCCGCGCAACGCAGAATATCATTCTTTCTTCGATGACCGGCGGCTCAACGATTTCGGCGCCGACGTCGATGTTCATTTGCGGCACGATTTGGCCGTCCGAAATATGCTCGACATAGCGCGTCAACTGCGGCCCGGTGACCCAAAACATCTGGCCTTCCGAAAGCGCGAAGCGCGTTGCGCGTTCATCCAGGGCCGGCTCGATCCGGGAGGCCACGCGGAAAGGCTTGTCACCGCCCGGATTTCGCTCTAGCGCAACCATGCCGCCTTGGGCCGTGACAATGGCCGCGCCGTTTCCGGCAGCGACCGGCGCGGCGTCAATGTATCCCTTGACCTTGATCGCCTGCACTGGTTCCAGCGAATCATCCTTGCGGGCCACCGCAATCGACATCACGTGAACCGTGGCCTCGTCCGGATTGTCGTTGACGGGCACAAACAGATAGTCGCCAATAACGGCCGGCGGCGCGGCAATCGTGCCGGCTTCGTGGCCCACGTGCAGCACCTGCCGGCAGGCGGCGTTTAATTGCCCGTCGTCACCAATCACGTAGATGTTCGACTGGTCTGCAACCAGGTAAACTAGCCCACGCCTTGCATCAACGACTGGCGGCAGCCGCACAGCCTGCGGCAAAACCAGCGACTGCCGCAATTTGCCGGTCAAGGCGTCGATAAGCAGCAACCGTTGGTCTTGCGTCAACAGATAGAGGAGCCCGCCGGCTTGTACCGGCGCTGCCGCGATCGGCCGCGCCACCGCGACCCGCCAGACCAAGTTGCCAGTGAGTCTATTCAGCAGCAATAGTTCCTGATGAACCGGATCACAGACCACAACGTCGCGATTACTTACATCACGGAGAGAGCTACTAAATCCAGATGACATGCCAGGCGGAGCCACCAGGATATGGCCCAGCGGCAGTACCGAGACGGTCGGCGGTTCTGCCGCGCCTGCATGACCGCCGGCCACAGCCGGCTCAAGGGCCACGAACCGCCGCCAGAGAACCTTGCCCGTCGCCGCGCTCAGGCCAAACACCGTTCCTCGATCGACGACAAAGCGCAACTTGCCCTTCGCCGAAGCGATTTCGCCCTGCGCGGGCTGTACTGCCAGCGGCATCGCCGCCAGCAGTTCCGAAGGCCGCTCCTCGCGCGAGAGGGTGAGCGATTCGTCCCTCGACGTCACGGCCTTGAGTTGAGCGGCAGAGACCTGCTTCATCTCCGCCACAAGGTCGGGACTGTCGGCCAGATCGGGATACGACTGGACCAAGGTTCGATAGGTCGCATACGCCTTCGGAAGCTCGCCTACAGCCACCGCACTACCGATGTCGGCGACTGCTTGGTCGATGCCTTTCCGCCCTTCCACCTTCAACCGCGACTGCCTGAAGATGCGGTCGATTTCCTCGACCAACTCCCTGGGTTGGGCATTTTTCGGAATATAACTGCCGATCATGTTCCTGATCGCCAGCACGCGGTTGACGGAGGCTGCGTCGGGCTTGGCTTGCGTCTGCTTGGCCATGCCGTCGCCGATTTGGGCCAAGGCGACGCCAACTTTTTGCAGCAAATCGGTGTTCTCGAACTTGGGAAGGGCTTGCATCTGCGTCTGGGCGACGTCAAATTCCTTAGTCCAATCGCCTGACGTGCCCGCCTGCTGGGCAGCGCCCCGAAGCGCGGCCAGAACCCGCAACGCGCGGACCTGGTCGGCATCCGGCGACTTGGAATAGTACTTCAGAAAGACATCGTATTGCTGGATGGCCTCGTTGTAATCGCCCCGCTCGCTCGCCGCGTCCGCCTTGCGTAGGACGTCAACGGAGTCAGGCGGAGAGAAGCACCAAACCAGGGCCAACGCGGCGACGATCAAAAGCACAGCGATACCCCAACCGTAGACCACCAACTTCACCTGGCCGGGATCGGCTGCCTTGACTCTGACCGTCTTCGACCTGTTGCGGCGGAAAAGCCTCCTAACGGCGCCGCGGAGCCGAAAACTGTTCGGCATTGTCGGATTCAGAGACGGGCCCTCTAGTTCCGTCTCGAAGCGGCTCGGTTCGACCGCCTCGCTTTTAATCAAGGAATCCAACGATCCCTTCGTTGTCTCGTCCAACGGCTTCAGGGTAGCCGACCCGCTGCGCAGGTGCCCCGCCGCAGCGCCTTTGGCAGAAGAGGAAGCCTTCGGCGCATTCTCCGCCGCCGCCGACCCGTTGCGAGCCCGCTGCGCGGGCACCCCGTCCCTCGCGACTGTCGCGGCCGCCGATTTGCCGGCGGCAGCGATCGGCTGGGCGGGCCTGCTGGATAGCGCGCCTGGCTCGGGCGCCAACTCCAAATCGTCCATCGAGCTTGACGGCGAACTAGAAGGCGAACCGGAGGAAGGGGCCTTTTGCGATGCCGGCGCCGACCCGCCGGCTTTGTTTGAAACGCCAGATCCCGAAGCCTGCGGGACCGACTTCGGCGGCAGGGGCGGCGCTGGGATCGCGGTCGGCAGTGCCTCGGTCGGTTTCGGCTCGCCTTTCTGCCAGCGGCCAACAAACGCTCGTCCCATTACGACCGCCAGCAGCCGCTCGGCCTGCGAAGCGGTAATGTGCTGGCCTTGGACCAGCCAAAGCGAAATGCCAACTGCGTCCGGCGGGGGCGAGGTGCGTTGGACTTCCCGCCGCGCCGCCTGAAGGACCTGCGCGGTAACGAGGTCCTTTTCCTCGAGGAGTTGCAGGTACAGTTCGGCAGAGGCCATGAGTAGTTCGACTTCCGTGCTCGGTCCGAGCGAAAAACGAGGGCTTTCGCCATTCGCGCGGCAGTCGCGCATCGACGCCGCCACCCGGTGCGCAAGCCGCTTGCGACATTGTAGCTTATCCTCCTATTCTACTATATTTCGGGCAATTGACAAAGGCAACAAATGCCCGCTAAGATGGTATTCCAGCCCGGCGATTGCCGTGCTTGCGGACAGGTAGCTCAGTTGGTAGAGCACAGGACTGAAAATCCTGGTGTCGCCGGTTCAATCCCGGCCCTGTCCACTTGACAAGATTGGCCCTTGTCTCTTCCATCCTCCGACGACCCGAACCATCGAGACCTCGCCAATGAACGCTGATTCGACAGGTTCCGACAAGCCGACTCCGTCGCAAGGCGAAACCACGGCGGGCGCTCCGCCTGCTCCCCGTAGTGCCGGGAACATGTTTTCCGTCAAACGCGTCCTTACGCTCGTGACACCGCTGGCGATCCTGGTCGCGGGGTTGCTACTCGGCAAGTATTGGGCGGAAGCGGCGGTGGAGCGGCGAATAAGCCTCGAGGGCCTGGAGCGCAAGATCGGCATCGCCAATCCGATCCAGAACCGCCTCGCCGATCGCTTCGACGACGCCAACGGGGACCTCGTGGCCGACGCGCCCAAGAACCCCAAGGACCTCTTGGACCCCGGCGTTATCACGTTCTCGTACATCGCCGGCGGCCATCCCAAGGACGAAGCCAAGGTGTGGACAAAATGGTGCGACGAGTTGGCGAAGGCGACCGGAAAGCAAGTCAAGTATTTGCCCTTTGCGAAAACCGAAGAAGAACTAAAGGCCCTCAAGGATGGCCGCCTGCACGTCGCGGGACTCAATACCGGCGCAGTCCCGACGGCCGTCGACCAGTGCGGTTTCGTGCCTCTGTGTACGCTCGGACGGGCCGACGGCTTCGGGTATTCGATGCTGCTGATCGTGCCCGCAAAAAGCCCGATCAAGTCGCCGGCCGATCTTCGAGGGTGCAAGCTCGCGCTGACGGACGTTCATTCCAACTCCGGTTTCAAAGCGCCGATTGTGACCTTGCTTAACGAATTCGGCCTTCGGCCCTCGCGGGACTACGACTGGTACTTCACCTACAATCACGAAAAATCGATCGGTCTGGCGGCGAAGGGTGAATGCGAGGCCGCCGCCGTTGCCGGCAGCATCCTGGCATCTGAAATTAAGAAAGGAAATGTCAAGGAGGCGGACGTGCGCGTCATCTACAAGTCGTCCAGGTTTCCGCCGGCGGCAATCGGCTGCCTCTACAACCTCCGGCCCGAGCTTGTCGCCAAAATCAAATCCGCGCTGTTGGCTTGCGATTGGAAAAAGGACGAACTGGCTGGACGACTCGGCGAAGGCGACGCGACGCAATTCGTGCCGATCAATTACCGCGACGCATTCGCCACCGTGCGGCAAATTGACGACACGATGGGCATCCAGCACCACGTCCAGTAATCTATGGAAGCACTCGCAACAACACCGCACGTCGCTCCACCGGATGATGCGCCGGCGCCCGCATCGGGCCGATGGCACGAACTGGCCGACCGCGCTCTGGAGGGCCGGCTGCTCTCGCCCGATGATGGACTCGCCATCCTTCGCAGTCCGGACGACGAACTTTTGGACCTCCTCTCGGCCGCTTATCGCGTCCGCCGGCGATGGTGGGCCAATCAGGTCCGTCTCAATTTTCTCATCAACGCCAAAAGCGGCTCGTGCGGCGAGGACTGCGGCTACTGTTCCCAGTCCCACGTCTCCAAGACGGCCGATATCGCCCGCTACGCCCTGCTGCCGCCGGAGCAAATCCTCGACGGCGCACGCGCCGCGTTCGAGCGCAAGGCCAAGACCTACTGCATCGTCACCTCCGGCCGCGGACCCGGCCGGCGGGAGCTAGACCTTGTGGCGGATGTCGTGCCAAAGATCAAGCGGCAGTACAACATGGAAATCTGCGTCTCCTCGGGCCTTTTGGACCAGGAGCAAGCCCGGCGGCTGAAGGAGTCGGGCGTCGATCGCGTGAATCACAATCTTAATACCAGCCGCCGCTTCTATCCGCGAATCTGCACCACGCACACCTTCCAGGACCGGCTCGACACGCTTTGGGCCGCACGAAACGCCGGAATGGAAATCTGCTCCGGCGGCATCGTCGGCATGGGTGAGGACGACGCCGACGTGGTCGAGCTGGCCCTTGAGCTTGGCCGGCTTGGCGTCGAGGCCCTGCCGGTCAACTTCTTCACGCCGATCGAAGGCACGCCCCTCACCGCCGCGCGGCCAAAGCCGGTCACGCCGCGGTATTGCCTCAAGGCCTTGGCGTTGTTTCGGCTGGCGAACCCGCGCTGCGACCTGCGTGCGGCGGCGGGCCGCGAGATCCACCTCGGCTGGATGCAGCCGCTGGCCCTCTACGCGGCCAATTCGATGTTCGTCGGCGACTACCTCACGACCAAGGGCCAGCCGCCGACGGAGGACTATCGGATGATCGAGGAAATGGGGTTTGAAGTGGTGGAAGCATAAACTCCAAATTGGAATAACGAAATAGGAATCGTCAAACGCGTTTTCCTGATTTCCGTCATTCGGCATTCGGATTTGTTTCGTATTTCGAGTTTGGTATTTGGGATTTCATCCCGCTCATGCCCTCCGACATCCCCAACGTCTCGACGCTGATCCAGCAGGCGCGGCAGGGCGACGCGAACTGTCGCGACCAGCTCTTCGCGCTCTGCCGCAGCTATCTGCAGATCGTCGCACGGGCGAAGGTGGAATCATCGCTGCGGGCAAAGGTCGACGCCTCCGACCTCGTACAGGAGACGCTCTTGGAGGCGTTTCGCGATTTCCAGCGATTCGGCGGCAATTCGGAGCAGGAGTGGCTGGCCTGGCTGAAGCGGATTCTGGCGCACAACGCGGCTGACTTCATCCGCCGCTACCGGGTCACGGCCAAGCGGCAGGCCCGCCGCGAGGTGCCGATCCGCGCGCCGCGCGATTCCACCGCCATGCACGGCGCGCCGGAGCCGGCGGCCCCCTGCCTTACGCCGAGTCAGGAATTCCTGCGGATCGACGACGAGCTGCGCGTCACCGCCGCGCTGGCCGAGCTGCCGCCCGACTACCAGGAAGTGATCGTGCTGCGGAACCTGCAGCGGTTGCCGTTCAACGAGGTGGCCGAGCGCATGGAGCGCAGCCGCCCGGCCGTGCAGATGCTCTGGATGCGTGCGATCAAGAAGCTGCAAGAGTCGCTGGGCGACGCGGACGCGGGCGGTCAAGGGTGAGCGGCCCGCCTTAGTGCCGGCAAGGGAAGAGCGCTCTCCGGAGATTCCTTGACGTCGGTCGAATGCGGCGCCGATTGGCTCGGCAGAAAGCAAAAATCGATCGAAGCGCGACGCCGGTCAATCTTCGATCAACTCGAACCGGGTAGCCAGCCGCTTCATATCGAAATTAATGCGAAAGCACTCAAAGAACCCCCTTCGCCCCAGTAGCTGCGAGGCGTCGGCGTCAGCGAAACAGATGGGAACGGCTACCGCCACGCCGATTTCCGGCACGAGCATTTCGACTTCAAAGACGCGGGCCGGCACGGCGCATTCGGGCTTGGGGGAGATTCCATTCAGAGTGACCGGCTGGCCGGCGAGCCAATCCAGACCCAGCGAATCGCACAATCTCCGCGGCGCCATGCTGATGTCGGCGCCCGAATCAACAAGAAAATCTTCTTCGCAGAAATCGACCGCCGCGACTCACGAGGATGGCCTCAAGCGTTGGAACCAGCGGCGTGTCGACCTCGTCGGGATTTTCGAGGCTAGTCCAGGGACTTAGGAAGGACGTCGCCATCGGATATTGATCCCGCGTTCCAGCTTTAGCTTCAAAGTGTATGAATCATCGAGATCGCCAAGCGCCTCGTCCAGCTCTACGAGTGTCGGCGCGGCGGCGACGACTTTGCAATCCCTGGCCGCAACCCACTGCCCGGCGTACTTTTTCAAGATTTCGGCAGGCAGGTTGTTCAAGAAGCGGCTAGTAGAATCGGTAGCCCGCAAGAACTCGGCCTGTTCCGGCGTCGGCGTCCATTTGCGAACCCTGGGATTTGACGTGAATGACATGTTGTGCTATCCGACGAGGACACTCGCATCGACGACGATTCTAGTCATGGCGATTAATCTTCCTTTCAAACAATCTTACACGATTTCACGGTCCGTTTCAACTGAATATTCCTTTTCGCGCGAATCGCGAATTAATCTTGTCCGCACCCCTGCACGGCTTGCCGCGAGAGAAAGCAATGCCGCTTTAGCTCTTTGGACCGCGGTGATTTATCGAAGGCTCTTGTCTTTGGACTGCGCACGACTTATCGCCGCCGTTCCGCGCGGCCCCGACGTCGTTTCCTTGCCGACCGTCCATCGGTCGCCTGTGATCAGGTCATCGACCACCGTACCCGCGGGGAATACGACCTCGAGGTCTTTCCTCTTCACGCTTCCAAGCTTGATGTTCGCCGCCACGGTTTCGCGGAGATTGCCGAAGTTTTTTTCACGCGAAACGTCGTCCGTGGAGGAGAACGGGTCGTCCGCCTTGCCGCTATTGTTTTCGGAGTCCCAGACGATCTCTTCAAACATCGTGGGCATCCACGCGCCGTCAAACAATTCCGACGCGCTCACTTCAATGAGTACATAGCCCTCCCTAGCGCGCACGGCGTCTTTCCTCTGCAGCCTCATTTTCCGCAGCATCCAGTCCTTGCCAAGGTCGAGCCACGCCGTGCCGGAGACAGTTTCCTTCCTGCGCTGGTCTTTGTAGGCAAAGCCCACTTCGACGAGCCTGCTCTGCCGGTCGACGCCTCGGACGCGAAGGGCGCTCGCGTGATCGGTCAGGACTTTGTAGTAATCGTCAAACAGATGCTCGAAGCCGCCTAGGTACGAAGCGTAGCTGCACTCCGCGAGGATATTAGCAGCAGGATACTTGTCAATGCGGGCGTGATCCTGTTGGCTCCCATTGGCGAGTTTCTCCCCAAAAAGATACCGGTTGACGCCCGACTCGGCGTCATGATTTCTGATTTCCACGCGCGGCTTGCGATGCTGGCGCGAGAGGGACCAGTTAGTCGCCTCGACCCGGTAGGAGCCTGCGATTCGCCGCAAATCGTATACGTGCGTACCAAACTCGCCGCACGAAAGCAAAGTAATCGGCCCGTCGACATAGTTCTTTCCGGGATCGCCCACTTTCGAGATGCAAGTGGTCGTGCTGAGCGACACGTTGCCGCACGCCCGCTGGATTTTTTTGATTCCTTCGATCATCGCCTCCTTCTGCTTCTCCTCTGGCAGCCGTGCAAAGCGCGCAATGTCCTCAGGCGACATCATCGGCCGGCCGCGATTTGCAGGCGGGGCCACGTGTCTCAAGGCCTCCCAGCAGGCTTGAAACGAGTCCGCCGGGTTGGGCTCCTGCGAGACCGCAGAACCGCCCGGAGTGGTCACGTCCGGTGGTCGAACGGTTCCTGACGACCTTTCCGCTCCCGGAACCTCTGCGTTCGTTCTCGGTTGTATGCGGGTTTCCGCTGCCCGCATCAGCGTGACAGGCGGGGTTTTGCGGAGATCCGCGTTGAGCTTTTCTCTTTCCTGGTCCAACGCCTTCAGGCGGGCCTCCCTTTTGATCCGTTCTACTTGCTTGAGGTAGGTATTGACGACGACATTTACCAAGGCAACCGCTTCCTTTGGATCGGCACGGCCGCAACTCACTTCAATTAAGTCGGTCTTTTCGGGAAAGCTGACTCGCAGTTGGTGCCTCAGCCAATTCTCGGCATCGCCCGCGGCAATCGCCTGCTGAACGGAGGCAAGCTTGGCCAACTCTTGGTCTTGCAGAGCGGTGTGGAGCACTAAGCGGCTCAGGAGAAGCTCCCGCTGCGTAAGTTTATAACTCTTAAGATAAGTCAAATCGAATCCTTGACGCGGCACGAGAAGTAAAGCGCTGGGAGTGTAACTTCCGTCTTTCAACACGGCCGAGGACGAACCACGAACAGGTTGCGAAACGGTTCCTGATGTCGTTTCTGCTCCGTTTTGCGACGTCTCGGCCCGCACAACCGAGATCGCGACGGGCGCGGACTCCAGCGTTCCCTTCCAAATCCTCATAACGTCCATGCGCATGCCCAAATTGTTGTGCTGCGGCGGCTTGCTCTCCAACACGGCATGGAGGCGATATTCGCCCGGCCCTAGCGCGATGCGGAACTCCTTTGTATCCGGGCACCAGAAGTCGGCCAACCGCAGGCGAAGGCTGTAGGTTGATCCGGGGGCAACCGGCACCACGAAAGCATCGACCCGGCCGGCGACTCCGGGCGGGCCCATGAGTTCCAATTTCCTCGCCTTGCCCGCCGAGTCCGTCAGGACCAGGTGAACGGCATCGGGGAAGATCGCGCCGCCGTTGCCGAGCATGAACCCGAGGTTCAGCAGCAGGTCCTTTTGTTCTTTGTCCTTCCCGGCAGCTTCACGGCGGCGGAGATCAAGCGTGAACTCCGGCGACTCGTTGGATGTCCAAACCGTCTTGTCGGGCCGGAGGCGCATGCTCCAGCCGTCGTTCCACTGGCCTTGCGGGACCTCATATCCGCGAATCGTTGATTTGGGAACGGTTCCTGACGGCTTTTTAACTTCGTAAAGGTTCGACGGCGTATTTGCCGCGCTAGGACCCGGACGGAACGCCCCGGTAGGGTCCGCCCAGCCGGCCACGGTTACGGAAACGGCGGGATCCTTAAGGAATTCTCGCAGTTTCTTCTCGATAGCCTTTTCTGCGGCTTCGAGCGACAGCCCTTGAACATTGAACCGCCCGTACTGAGGCCCGAGAGCGATGGTTCCCCTCGGTTCCACGGCACACATTCCGTCGATGGGCCAGTCCGGCGGCACTCCGGCCGCCGTGATATAGAGCAGGTCGTCGGGCTTAATCGTGTAGGGCGCTCGCGGAGCGGGAGCGGGACGCACGCGGCACGCCAGCGTCACCCAGGCCTTGGGATCTTTCAAAACAGCTTGCAGCTTCCTGTCAATCGCCCTCTGCGCTTCCTCCAGCGTCAAGCCCTTGAGTTGGACCCGCCCATATTCCGGCCCCAGCGCAACGGTCCCCTCGGCTTCGACAAGAAAGTAGTTGTCGATCGGTTGGTCTTGAGGCGCATCGGGAACACGAATCTGAAGCACGTCGAAGGGAGCGATGGTGAATGGCAGTCGGGGAACAGCGGCCTCGTGCCAGGGCGGGTTCAAACGAGCCAAAGTCACTTGGACCTTGGGTTCTTGCCAAAAATCGCGCAGCTTCGTTTCAATCACCTTCTCCGCTGCTTCGACCGTCAGGCCGCGGAGTTGGACTCGCCCATATTCCGGTCCCAGCGCCAGGTTTCCATCCGGTTCCACGCAATAGTAGCCGTCGATCGGCACGTCGGGCGGGACATTGGCGCGGATCTGCAAGACATCGAGCGGCTCGATGGTACTTCGAGCCTGCGCGGTCTTGGCCGGTTCCTTCGGTGTTTTCGCGGCCGGGCCGGGCGATGGCGCCAACTCAAGCGTGACGGCTCCCTGCGGATCGACGTGCGCCGTGCTCCCGTCGGGCACTTCAACGGTTGTGGTCGTGCCGTCCTTCTTCAGGTGGATGAGTATGCCCAATGCCAGTCCGAGTCCGCCGAAGAAGAGCAGCGCGACAGCGGTAGACACGATTCGTTTTCTGCCTGACCAGCCCGTAGGCCGGAACAAGCGCAGCGCGGTTCCGGCAGGGGGAAGTGGTGCCGAACCGTTGCCGGAACTGCGCTGCGCTTGTTCCGGCCCACATAATTCAGCAACTCCCGTCGGTAGCGGCACGACGGTGGGCTGCTGGACGTGGGCCAGGCACTCTTCCAGCAACTTGGCCACTTCGCCGGCTGATTGGAAACGGTCTTCCGGCCGCTTGGCCATGAGCTTGCCGACGATGCCGCAGAGCCAGTCGGGAATGTCCGGATTGATCTCGCGGATCGGACGCGGCTCGTCGTCAGTAATCCGCCGCAAAACGCCATAACTCGTCTCGGCGCGGAAGGGAGGCCGGCCGGTACACATGGCATAGAGCACGCTGCCAAGACTGAACAGGTCGCTCCGCTGGTCCACCGGCTCGCCGCGGGCCTGTTCGGGCGACATGTATTGCGGCGTGCCGGCGATGATGCCGGTCTTCGTCAGGCTGGCGTCGTCGGCTGCGCGCGCCAAGCCGAAATCGGTGAGCTTCACCCGCTCGATGCCGTCGGCCAGCATGATGTTAGCCGGCTTCACGTCGCGATGGACCAACCCCTGGGCATGAGCGGCGGCTAACCCGGCGGCGGCTTGCATTCCCACTCGCAGGATTTCTACGACCGCCAGCGGCCCTTCGTCGTCCAGCCGCCGCTGCAACGATGGCCCGCGGACGTAGGGCATGACCAGATAGGGCAGCCCGGCAGCTTCCGCCACATGGTAGATTTCCATTACGTTGTCGTGGACCACGGCGGCGGATGCCCGGCCCTCGCGGGAGAAGCGCTTTCTTGCCGCCCCGCTGCTGCCCAAGTGCGGGGCGAGGATTTTTATCGCCACATAACGGTTCAAGGCGGCGTCGAGCGCTTTGAGCACCACGCCCATCCCGCCACTGCCGACGACGCCTACGACTTCGTAAGTCCCCCAGCGTCCGAGCGAGCGGTCGTCGTCGGTCGGCGCCAAGAGTTTTAGAATCGTGGCTTGGCTAGAGAAGGCTTCTTCGGCGGCGGACGAATCGGAGTCTGCCTCCACATCCTTCATCCCCTGCTCCGAACCCGTCGCAAGCGACAGGGCGAAGGGTTGCGGTTGGTCGTCACGCAAGGAATCCTGCACTTCGCGCCATACATCGCCGCTGGCGGCGGCCGATTCGAGCTTCCGGCAACAATCGCCGCATTCGCTCAGGTGAGACTCGAACGCGCCCTGCTCGTCCGCGCCAAGCTGCTGTTGCAGGAACAGCTCGATGCGGTCGGGATGGCAAGTAGATTGGCGGATGGTCATTTAGAAGTTACCAAAAGGTTTCGATATACCAATGCCCTCGGCTTGCCCGAGGGTGTTTACGTTCATCGCTACAGCCGCGCCGCACCAATACCCCTTCTCCCGTGTTCCGCGGCGGCGGCTTCGCCGCCGCGGAACACGGGAGTAAAAGACACAAAGGTGATCGGATGTAGCTGCGAACGTGAGACTCTCCCTGGGCAAGCCAGGGGCATCTTGTTCTCCGCAACCTCAATCACGTTTCCTCCTCATACTCCGCGACCTTTTCCTGTATCCTCCGAATGATGCGGCTGCGTGCGGCGTATATCGCGCCGGTGTCTTTTGCCAACTCCTTCGCCGCGTCCGCGATGGAGCGGCCGTCGATCGCCGTGAGCCAAAAGGCACTCCAAGTGTCCGCGCGGAACTCCTTGCGGATTCGATGGGCGGCCCAGCGGAACACTTCGCGGCGGTATTCCAGCCGCAGCAGGTCCGAATCGGGCCCGCCGGGCGACTCGCGCTGGTCGAGCACCGCCTGGATCGCCGAGTCGCCCGACGCGCGGTCGGGCTTCCGCCGCGTGACGGCGTCGAGGATGGCGTTCGCTGCCACGCGATGGAGCCAGGTGCGGAACTTGGCGCGTTTCGGGTCGTGTTCCCGCCGTTCGATCGCCTTGGCCACGGATGTCAGAACCTCCTGGGCCACGTCTTCCGCGTCGGCCGCCTGCATGTCCTTTTGCCGAGCGAGCCGCAGGATGACGGGCCGGTAGATTTCGACGAACTCCTCCCAAGCCGCCCGATCCGCCGGATCGCGGACGCGGACGAGCAAGCTAGGCCGTGTTTCCGGGGCCAAACACATCATTAGCGGACCCTTCTACTGACATATACGCAGGCAGGGCCGATTTCTGACAATCGCCAAAGCGTGAATGCGTCCGCCGCGCCGTATGCGCGAACGTAACGCCGCGTCCATTGTATCGCTCTTTGAGCAGCTTGAAGACTTGTCAGCCGACGGCTTGCATCAGCAGCCAAGAAACGGCGCCGCCCGCGAGAAATCTCCGGGCGGCGCGGCAAGACGAATCCTAGAACACGTCCAGGTTGAAATGGTGGCCGCCGTAGAACCGCCGGTCCTGCGGATACTCGCTGTGCCACGTGCGGTTGTAGACGGGAATCTGCATTTCGGGCGGGTAGCGGTAATACATGTTGCCCGAACTGCGGTAGTAGTCCGGTCCCCAGAAGTTCTGGGGATAGTAGACATACGGGTAGTGGTAGAGGCGTTGCCAGTCCTGGGTGCTGTACGTCTGGTTCCATTGCTGGCCAAACGCCTGTTGTTGGGCCATGGCTTTCGACGTTCCGCAGACCGCCCCTAAAGCGGCGGCGCACGCCAGTGCGAGAATTACGCGGCGAATCATGAAATCCCCCTTTTTACACGAGCATGGAAGGCTGCTCAATTTGAGCATCGGCAATCGCTACCACCGACATTGAAGGAATACAAGGCAGAATCGTTACGGCAGGCACAAAGCGAAAACGCACATCGTACAAACCACCTGCGAGGGGCTGGACAAATCGTGCTGTTTCGCGTAACAATTGGGTTCGTGGCGCCAGCAGTCGTGGAGGGCATGCTATGGTCGCACGTTTCGCTCATCTGAAACGGTCTTGTCGAAATCTGTCACTAATTCGCCGGTCATCGGGCTTTACACTCGTTGAACTGCTGGTGGTGATCGCCATTATTGGCACTTTGATGAGCTTGATCTTGCCGGCCGTGCAAATGGGGCGTGAGGCGGCCCGCAGGACCCAATGCCAGAATAATCTCAGGCAGATTGGCGTGGCGTTGAACACGCACGCGGAAACCTACGGAACCTATCCGCCAGGGGCGACGCTTTGCTCGGACCCAGCCAACTCGTGGTGTTCCGCGGGCACGGACGCGGGTCAGTGCATTCATTGCCAGGGTCTGAACTGGAACCACTTCATCTTCGACCAATTGGACCTGGGAAGGCTTTACGACGAAATGGTGTACTTCGCCGTCAACGCATCCGGCCTATATAAAAATGCGGTCGACGACAACAAATTGGGTTACAATCTCGACGCAAACGGTCCCGGCACGAAAAACATAGCGGTGTATATCTGTCCGAGTTCCGACCGCCGCGATCCCACGTTGGACTTATGGGATCCGCCCGGGGCGTGGGATCTCGAAGGCCCCTCCAGGAATTCGCGCGGCAATTACGCCGCCTGCTGGGGCGCAGGCGTCTACCTTAACACTTCGATTAGTCTCATCGACGGGACGCGCGCCCCGTCGCCCTTGGACGGCCTGTTCGGCGTAACCTACATCCCGGGTTGGGCTGCATATCCGTCGCCCTATCAGGGAACCTGGAAGGTCTGCCCTAATTGCGGTACGCCGCCCGCCGCAGTGAAGAGTGGTCTTTCCAACACCATGGCCGTCAGCGAAGTACGTGTTGTGAACAGCCAAATTGACATTCGCGGATCGTGGTCGATTAATTCGCCGGGCGGCGGATTGTTCATGGCCAAAACGCGCCCCAACGCCGGCGGCGGAAACAACTCGGACGAGGCACGCGACACGTTGCTGTTTTGCGATCAGTCCGCTTTTCCACCGAGCAACCCCATGTACTGCAATCAGGACCAGGGTGACGCAAACATTTGGGCCGCGGTGCGCAGCCAGCATCCCGGCGGTGTGAACGTACTTATGGCCGACGGTGCGGTGGGTTTCGTCTCCAATTCGGTGAGCATCGATACTTGGCAATCAATTGCTACTATAGCCGGAAACGAACCGATAACCCGTCCGTTCTAGCAGGCTCCGCCTGCGTTGCTCGAAACGGTTCGAACCATCGTAAAACATCGTCGAATCTCAAACGAAAACAAATGTGGCTTGCAATGGTTGCCGACCGCAAAGGCCCCGAAGGTACTTGCAACGCGCTTCAATGCGCGGTTGCTCCTTCTTCCGATCGCCCTTTATTTGGGGACCGCACTCGGTTGCAAGGACGCCGCGGTTTCCGATCCGGACATTCCCGAGAGTCTCAAAGTGACCCGGCTGGTCGACATGGTGGATGACTTTGCCAGCGAGCCGGACGAGGTCAAGCTCGTCCCCCGATTGTTTGCTGCCGGCAGCGAACCGTCCGCGAAGGACTTGCCGCGCTATTCCGATTATCGCTATGAAGGAAAGCCGGCGGTGTTCAACGGCGATATTGCAACAGTGGTCGTGATGGTCAAGGACGCAAAGACGGGCAAGCCTGCGGGCGAAGTGACATGGTCGATGAAAAAGCTCAAGAACGTCAAGGCCTCCTGGAATAGCGCCGAATCAAGCAAAGGGGAAGTCGTCGTCCGGCAGGAGCAAGGCGGCAGGGACCTCTGGCGGATTACCGATGCCCCGTTGCCGGCGAAGTGAGATGCCAAGTACTCAGGTACTATGTACTGGGTAGTGTTCGCTCAGTGGCGTGCAGTTGTTTGAGACCGTCCAAGAACGTCGGATACACCAGCGTTACTCGCAATTCCTCAAGCATCCGGCGATTGCTCACGCGCTTGTTGCCGCCGCGACGGCTAGCCGCTTTGCCGGGCAGCGCATCGTGGAACGCCGGCGACGGCATACCAAGTTGAAGTGCCGTCTCAGCTAGGAATTCGCGACGGTCTGCCGGGTGGCCGTCCGCGATGTTGTACGTCCGCGGCGGAATGGCGCGTGCTTCCGCAGCCAGCACCGCGGCGGCAGCGTCGTCCACGTGAATCAAGTTGATGCAATGTCCGGCGGGAACCGCCAGCGGATCGCGAACCGCTGAAGGGGACAGTCCCATTTTCGCCGATCGACCGTTGTCTGGTGGCTGAGTTGATTGAGCGGCGAAAATCGGGACAGTCCCCGGCAGGCGTCGGGGACCGTAGATCCCCGCCAACCGCAGGACGATACCGCGATCGCCCAGCCGATGCGCCGCCAACACCTGTTCCGCCGCCAGCAGTGCGCGGCCCGATTCGCTCACCGGCCCGCAGGGCGAATTCTCATCGACCCAACCACCTTCGTGTTCGGCATAAACGCCCGTTGAGCTGATCAGGACGACGCGGCGAACGTCCGGCCCGGCGGCGTCCAAAACCGCTTGCAGCCCGTCCACGTAGACTGTCCAGCGCGACGGCCCGGCGCCTTCGCGATAACCGACGCAGTACAGCAGAGTCTCGGCCGCGGGCAGACCGCGCAGCGTCTCCGGCCGCGTGACGTCCGCCACGACCGGGAGGATCGCCGCCGCGGCCAGCGCCGCCGCGCTCGCCTCACGATGCACGACGCCCGCGACCTCGTGTCCCGCCGCCAGCCAGCGCTTCGCCACGCGATGTCCGAGATAACCGCAGCCGACGATGAGCTTCATCGAGTTGACTCCAAGTAGGCGGTGAGCATGATTTGCGCCGCCAGCATGTCGAGGCGCTTTTTGCGACGTGCGCGGGTCAGCCCGGCTTCCTGCAAAACCTCTTCGGCATTCCGGCTGGTGAAGCGTTCGTCGAAGAATTCCACCGGCAGCGCGGTAACTTCCGCCAGCCACTTGCCAAAGCCCCGCGCTTCCTGGGACTTGGGACTCTCGCGTCCGTCCAGATGAATGGGAAGACCGACAACCCAAAGCGCGATGCGTTCCTCTCGCGCTAGACGTTGGAAGTACTCCGCGTCCAGGGTCGGATTGCGGCGCGTGTAAATCTCCAGCGGGCTGGCGATTTTCCGCTCGGGATCGCTGATCGCTAACCCGATCCTAACGGTCCCGTAATCGACACCGCCGATTCGGCCGGAGGAGGCGGTTGGAGACGCGCTTGTCAGTTTGCCTGTCAAGTTGCCACCTCGTTTAACAATTTAGCGCCGCTCGCATCGTGCGCACGCCTATGGTACGATACATGACGCGCTCAAGCAAGGGACGAGACCAATGCGACACAATACTGTTATCAGTTTCGCCGTTGTTACAACTTTGTTGATGTTCATCGCGGCGACTGCCTCCGCGCAGCCTACACCGGCCCAACCTGTCACCAAGCTATTCAACGGCTGGAGCATCTCGCCCGCCGGAAAGGTCGCTCCGCTTGAGCATCTTGAAGCGATTGCCCCGCTTCCTGCTCCAACGGGGTCGGTGAACATGACCGCTGACTTGCCCTTGAAGATGATCGTCTCGCCGGACGGCAAGCTGCTGCTGGCCGCATGCGCGGGCTACAACGCAACCGGTCTGGCCGTGTTCGACCTGGCGTCGAGTAAACTCATTCAGTTTTTGCCTGAGCCGGAAGTCTTCAACGGCCTGGCTTTCAGCCGCGATGGCAAGAAGGTCTACCTTTCCGGCGGCGATTCGGGCAAGATTTACGTGTTCGGGTACAACGCCGGCAAGCTGTCGCTCGGCACGCCCATTGCGCCGGTAACCAAGCCGGCCGCCGCCTCGGCAAGCAACAGCGCCGCGCCATCGGCGCCGGCTAAGCCGAAGCGACGTCAGGTCAGAAAGCCTGACGTGCAACCCGGCGTCTTTCTGGCGGGCATTGCGGTACACCCGTCGACCGGCGCCCTCTACGTGGCCAACGAAGCCGATAACGAGGTGTGGGTCCTCGATCCCGGAACGCTCGCAAAACAAAGCGCGATTCCCACGGGTCTGCATCCGCACAGTTGCGTCTTCGGCGGAGATGGCGAACATCTTTACGTATCCAATTGGGGCAGCCGCAGCGTGACCATCATCGACACGCGATCCGGCCGCAAAATCCGCGATATCGCCGTCGGTGTGCGGCCCAACGACATGGCCCTCGCGCGCGACGGCCGGCTGTTCGTTGCCTGCTCTGGCGACAATACGGTTCACGTTATTCCGACCCAAACCGTGGAGGAGCCAACGCTGGATCCCAATCCGCGGCGGCGGCCGTCGGAAGCGGCCCGCGAAATCCTGGCCACGTCGCTTTTCCCTTCGTCGCCCGAGGGCAGCACGCCCGATGCCGTGGCCATTTCCCCGGACGGCAAGACACTCTACGTCGCGAACGCCGACAACAACGACGTGATGGCGGTCAACATCAGCGAGCCGGGCGAGTCGGTGATCGCCGGATTCATTCCAGTCGGCTGGTTTCCGACCGCGCTGGCCGTCTCGCCCGATAGCCGCACGCTGCTGGCGGCCAACGGCAAGGGCGTCGGCTCGCGGCCCAGCTACCCGCCGCTGGCGACGCGAAAGGCGGCATTCGGCGTGACGTTCGATCATCCGGGCAAGACACTACAAGGCTCGATCGAAGTAATCGCCCGGCCGGACTCGGCGACGCTGACCCGGTACACGCAACAGGTCAGGCAGAACTCGCCATACGCCCCGCAGCTCATCCGCCGCGCTTCAGTAGCCAGCGATTGCTGCATCCCCGACAAGACAGGCGGCGAGTGCCCGATCAAGTACGTGCTCTACATCATCAAGGAGAACCGCACCTACGATCAGGTGCTCGGCGACTTCAAGGACGCCGAAGGCCGGCCGGCGGGCAACGGCGATCCGAGCATCGTCATGTACGGTGAGAACGTCACTCCCAACCATCACCAGTTGGCACGCGACTACGTGCTTTTGGACAATTTCTATTGCAACGGCGAGGTGAGCGTCGACGGCCATGACTGGTGCGACGGCGCGATTGCCACCGATTTCAAGGAGCGGTCGTGGATCATGCATTACTCAAACCACGGCACGCTTCCGGGCAACGACGAAATGGCGACGCCGGCAGCCGGCTTTCTCTGGGACCTCTGCCGCCGCAACGGGGCGACGTTCAAATGCTACGGCGAAGGCGCCTCGCGTGTGCCCAAAGAGAACCGCGGCACCTGGAAGCCCGGCCGCGACATGAACCGTGTACAAGGCTGGATCGACGATCTTCACGCCGCTGAAAAGGAGGGCGTGCTGCCGCAGCTCTCCATCATGTCGCTGGGCGAGGACCACACCGCCGGCACGACGCCCGGCAGGCCGACGCCCGACGCCGCGGTTGGCAGCAATGACGTGGCGCTGGGCCGGATCGTCGAGGCGGCCAGCCGCAGCCGCTTCTGGAAGGAGATGGCAATTTTCATCGTCGAGGATGACTCGCAAAACGGCCCGGACCACGTCGATTGCCACCGCACCGTCGCTTTGGTGGCCAGCCCCTGGGCGACGCGGGGCGCGATCGACAGCACGCACTACACGCAGGCGGGCATGGTGCGGACCATCGAGCTGATCCTGGGCCTGCCGGCGTTGACGCAGTATGACGCCGCGGCGACGCCGATGTTCGGCTGCTTTCGCAAGAATCCGGAACTGATCGTCTACCATCCGCGCCAGCCGAAGGTCGATCTGAACGCGGTCAACACTCTTCAGGCGTTCGGCGCGAAGCTATCGGCAAAGATGGATTTCGACGAGGTGGACCGCGCCGACGAGGACCAGCTCAATCGCATCCTCTGGGCGGTAGCGAAGGGCCGCGACGTGCCCTATCCACCCGTGGTGCGCCGCGCGAATTTCGCCCAGTAGCAAGCCAAAAGGTTATCGCCCAAGCTCCCCTTGGAAAAGATTGTTCGTGTCGGCATAATACAGGGTTCCTGTTTGCCACACGGCGGCTCACACGCGCCGGCACCACACCTGTAAGGAAAAAACGAGCCTCGCGGAGTCATTTTTCATGTTCAAAAACCTCAACCCGGGCGCGCTGGGCGTCACGGGACACCAAAGCGAAATCATCGAGTTGGCCCTCTCCTTCGGCTTTTTGAGTATTGATCTGAACGTCACCGAGTTCGCCACGCTTTCTCGCCTCAAGGGCGTGCCCTACGCCCGACGGTTGTTCGATAGCGCGGCCTTGAAGATGGGACTGAAGCTGGGCACGTTCCCCTTTCCCTTCGATTGGGAAAGCGATGACGAGCAGTTCGCCAAGGACATGAAGAAACTGCCCGAATACGCCCAGGCGGCGGCCGACGCGAGCTGCCTGCGCTGTGTAGCCACGCTTTCGCCGGCGAGCGACGCTCGACCCTACCATGAAAACTTCGAGTTCCATAAGCGGCGGTTCCAGGAGATTTGCCGCGTCTTCGAGCCGACGGGCATTCGCTTAGGGCTGGGTTTCCAGGCGGCCGAATACCTTCGCAAGAACCGGGCCTTTCAGTTCGTTCACGAATTGGACGCCTTGACGCTGCTGGTGAACATGGTCGCCTCGCCGAGCATCGGCCTGCTGCTGGATATATGGGACATTATCGTGTCGGGCGGGTCAATGGACGCGATCAGCAAGCTGCCCCGGGATCAGATCGTGGCCGTGCAGGTAGCCGACCTGATCGCCGCCGCCCCCAACGGCGACATAGACGAAAAATCACGGCTGCTGCCAGGCACGGAAGGAGGACGGATCGACATTCCCACGTTCCTGGTCTATCTCAAGTCGGCGGGCTACGACGGCCCCGTCACGCCGCGGCCTTCGCGGGGCATTTTCACCAGCCGACGCCGCGACCTGATCGTCAAGCAGACGGGCGAGGCGATGGACAAGGTATGGCGGGCCGCGGGCCTGCCGATGGAGAAGCGTTTCGTGCCCTCCGCGGCGACGTTGGACTACAACATCGATTTTGGAATGTAAAGGGATGCCAGAAGATGTGTAGGGTGGGACAAGATCGCGTAGCGAACGCAGGCCCACCATGCTCGGCTAAACAAATC
Source organism: uncultured Planctomycetia bacterium (assembly GCA_963780045.1). Taxonomy (GTDB): domain Bacteria; phylum Planctomycetota; class Planctomycetia; order Pirellulales; family Thermoguttaceae; genus JANXQG01. The sequence continues at coordinate 3,716,791 of CAVZZZ010000001.1, forward strand.
CTTCACGGTGGGCCGGCGCTCGCGACCAGCAAGCGGATACCCCGGCGAGCTTGTCCCACCCTACTGCGGCAATTCCGGCTAATGCCGGGACTCCAGCGTGCCGCGCTGGAAAAAACGTCCATTCGGCGAGCATTCTTCGGTGTGCAAAACTCGATGCTAGAATTCAGATGAATAATGGCGGGTTGGGTGCGGAGTTTTGCCATGAACATCCTTTTGGCCACCAGCGAAGCGGTTCCTTTCGCCAAGACCGGCGGTTTGGCCGATGTCAGCGGCGCGCTGCCGTGCGAACTGGCCAAACTCGGCCACCAAGTGGCGGTGATCTTGCCCGGCTACCGCCAGACGCAATACTGTGGCCAGCCGATCGAACGGCTGAACTGCGATTTCATCGTGCCCGTCGGAAGCAAGATGGTCAGCGGCCGGCTCGCCCGCAGCACCATGGCCGGCGGCAAAGTGCCCGTCTATCTCGTGCAGCAGGACCAGTATTTCGACCGCGACCAGCTCTACACGGCCGACGGCAAGGATTATATCGATAACTGCGAACGGTTCGTGTTCTTCTCGCGGGCGGTGCTGGAAAGCATTCGCCTGTTGGACCTGCCGGTCGACGTGGTCCACGCCAACGACTGGCAGACGGGCCTCGTGCCTGCCTACCTTAAAGTGCTTTACGCCGGCGATCCGCGTTACCAGAAGATCGCCTCGCTGTTCGCTATCCACAACATGGCCTATCAAGGCCAGTTCTGGCATTGGGACATGCTCCTGACGGGGTTGGATTGGAAGTACTTCAACTGGCACCAGATGGAGTTCCACGGCAAGCTGAACCTGCTGAAGACGGGCATGGTCTTTGCGGACGCACTGGCCACCGTCAGCCCGCGCTACGCACAAGAGATTCAATCGGCCCCGCTGGGCAGCGGCCTGGAAGGTGTGCTGCAATACCGGCGCAGGGCGCTCGCGGGCATCCTCAACGGCATCGACGAGAGCGAGTGGAACCCCGCTACCGACCGGCACCTGGCTGAGCGATACAACGTCTCGACGTACGTCCGCGGCAAAGCGGCGTGCAAGGCGGGGCTGCAACGGGAGCTTAATCTGCCTGTACTGGCAAGCGCGCCGCTGGTCGCCTCCATCGGCCGCTTCGACGAGCAGAAGGGGATCGATCTCATCGCCGAGGTCGTGCAACGCTGGGTGCAGACCAGCGACGTGCAATGGGTGGTGCTCGGCACCGGGCAGCCGAAGTACCAGAAGCAGTTCGAGACGCTCGCCGCGCGTTTTCCGGATCGCATCGCCGTGCGGGTGGAGTTCTCCAACCCGCTGGCCCACCGCATCGAGGCCGGCGCCGACATGTTCCTCATGCCCAGCCGCTACGAACCGTGCGGACTGAACCAAATGTACAGCCTCAAGTACGGCGCCGTGCCGATTGTCCGCGAGACGGGCGGCTTGGCCGATACGATCGTCGGCTACGGCGGCCCGCACGGGGAATCGTGTCCGGCCAATGGTTTCAGCTTCCAGGAATACAGTCCGCTGGCCTTGAGCGAAACGCTCCGCCGCGCGTGCGACCTCTTCCGCCTGCGTCCGGAGGAGTGGAAGAAGCTGGTTGAGACCGGGATGCAGCAAGACTGGTCGTGGAGCCGCAGCGCGAAGAAGTACGTGGAACTGTACGAGAAGACGCTCGCCCGCATCCGCGGCGCCAGCCAAACCGGCGGCGCGGTGCCGCCCAATTAACGTCTGGCCGTGATCGCTCTCCCATCCTGCCGCGTTATCATCTTATAAACCCGGTTCCCGGACGCCGTTCGACCGCCGCTACTTCCGCCGGCGGCGCTTCTTTGCGGGCAAGGAACGGGACGCCGCGGGCTTCGACGCCCTGGGCTTGGCGGGTTTGCGCGGGCCGTCGGCGTTTTGGCCGACCGTTGCGCACGTACTGAAAGGAGGTGGTCCTCACCCCGATTCTCTCCCGGAGGGAGAGGGGGACAAGATAAATCACGCCGCCAACTGCGGTTGCCGCCGGTCGGAACGCCAGATCAGCCACCAAGTGAACGCCGCGGCAATCAGGAATTGCGCGATCTGCATCGCACTACGTACGCCAAATTCGAAGGCGAGAAAACCGTGGTCCGAAGCTTCACGAAATTTCAGTTCGCAATAGGTACCGGAAGAAACGACGACCACCACGCAACATGCCATCAGCATCCACTTCTTGCCGACGACAGTCCTTCGGGCAAGACGGCAATAAAAAAAGCTCAGGAGCATCGATGGGAGCGTGATATGCGCCACGGGAAGAAGATGGTTGACAACACCGCGCACAGCGCCCAGGTGCAAGCCGTCGCTATCCATCAATCCGGACCAGTAGCACAATTCAAGAAAGCCGGCAAGCACGGCGAAATTCATAACGAGAAACGCAACCAACGGCGAGACGGCAAAGGTAAAAGGGCCGCCGCCGGATGTCGGCCGAGGAAGCTGCGTTGCCGATAAGTCGCGACTGCCGCTTCCGCCACATGCCGGGTTTCGCCCATTACCGTGTTCAGGTCAAAGTCCGCTTCTTCCATAGTCTCCTCCGTGAGATCTTCAAGATGGTCCGCTGCTTCTTCGATAAACCGTTGCACGTACTTGCCGGGCAGGTTGCGGCGAACGAGCTGCCTGCGCAAGTCGTCAAGCCAGGGCTGGTTGCTGCACATTTTCGCCTCCTTGCAACGCGCAGTCGATTGCCTGGACAACTTGCTTCCAAGTCGCCACCGTGCCAGCGAGCCGCCGCGCGCCTTTGGCCGTCGCGCGATAGACGACTCGGCTGCGGCCGGCAACGGTTTCCCGTTTGGCGGCCAACAAGCCGTTGGCCTCCAAGCGGTGGAGTATGGGGTAAACGCATCCTTCGCCAAACTCCAATTGCCCGTCCGTCGAACGCCGAATGGCCTGCACAAGCTCGTAGCCGTACATCGGCCGTCGTGCGAGCAGGCTCAGAATCAGCAGCTCGGGAACGCCGTTAAGAAAATCCGGGTTGGTTCGTTTGCTCTTCATCGCGGCTTTATACCTCAAACCACAAGGCATGGCAATACCGGAATCGGCAAAATGAAACACAAAGTTTAGCCCATTGACCAAATGCGGCCTGCCGGGTATCTATTTTGTGAAGGTAATTGAAAGACAGGCAGGAAGCGGATGGAACAAAAATGGCGCATGGTCCAAGCAAGACGGGGGAACGGCTCGAACCAAAGGCAGCACCAGCAACCAACGCCGGCCCAGAACGGCCGCCGTCAGCAACGTCATCGCCCGACGGCGCGGCGACGACGAACGCCGCAAGTCCGCCCGGCCCCGCGGCGCCGCAATCTGCCGTCTCGCATGAGCGAATCAGCCGGCGCCGCATCGTCGTCATCGCCGTCGTCATCGTGGTGCTCGCCCTGGCCGCATACTTTGGCGTCCCGATTGTGGATCGCGCCTTGAACACCGTCTCCACCGACGACGCCTACGTCAACGGCCACTTTACTTTGGTCGCCGCGCGTGTGCCGGGCTACGTTTTGGAAGTGCTGGTGGACGACAACTACCGGGTCCGCAAGGGGGATGTGCTGGTGCGGTTGGATCCGCAGCCGTACCAGGTTATTGTCGATGCCAAGCGCGCGGCCTACGACCTGGCCCAATCGAACTTGACGGTCACCCAGGACAACGTTCGCGCGATGATCGCGACAACGCGGGCGGCCCGCTTCAAGATGGATCACGCGGTTGAAGACGTGGACAACCAGATTGCGCTGTTGAAGGCCAACGTCGCCGCGTGGCAAACGGCCAAGGCCAAGCTCACGCTCGCCGATGCGAACTACAAACGGGCGATCGAGCTGCAGAAGCAACCGGGCGTGATCAGCCAGCAGGACATCGACACGTACAAATCGGCCTACTTCGTGGCCGAGGCGCAGGTCGAACTGGCATTGCAGCAAGTTTACCAGGTTCGCGTCAGTCTGGGATTGGAGGCCCAGCCCAAGAAGGGCGACTTGACCGAGGTGCCGCCCGAGCTGGACCAGAATTTTTCCACGGTGCGCGAGGCAGTGGCCGCCTTGCAGCAGGCCGCGGCCCCGCTGGGGATTGTCTCCTCGTCGTTCAACCTCACGCCGAAGTCGCTGCTGGCCGATTTCTACAAGCGCCATCCCAAGGGTGACATCGACACCATCCTGACGCAGGTGGCCAAAGACGCGCCGCAGATAGAATATGCGGAGGCGCAATTGCACCAGGCCCGCGCCGATTTGGACCAGGCCGAATTGAACCTCAGCTACTGCACCGTCTACGCGGAGATCGACGGCGCGGTCTCGGGCCGCAACGTCAATCCCGGCGACAACGTCACCGCCGGGCAAAGCCTGATGGCCGTGCGCTCGTTGACGGAAATCTGGATCGACGCCAACTTCAAAGAGACGCAACTGGCCCCCCTCCGGATCGGCCAGCCCGTCGACTTGGACGTCGATATGTACGGCAGTCACAAGCAGTTCAAGGGCCACATCACGGGCTTCGAGATGGGCACCGGCTCCACGCTGGCGCTCTTGCCGCCGGAAAACGCCACGGGCAATTTCGTGAAGATCGTGCAGCGTTTGCCCGTGCGGGTCGAGCTGGATAATTATGACGCGATCAAGGACCCGCTGTTCTACGGCCTTTCGGTAACGCCCTACGTCTACTACAAGAAAAAACCGACCGGACCGAACGCCGGCGAATACCTGCAGCAAGTCTTCCTGGACACTGCGAAACAAAGGACGCTTCTGCCGGCCGGCGCGCTCGGGACCGCGGGGGACACCCCTTGGGTCCGCAGAAGATGTCTCCATCCAGCGGCAGTGGCGCGGGCGGCGCCTTGCAGACGGAGCGCGGCGACGTTCCGAATCAAGCTCCAAGCCGCGACAGCGGCACGCCGGTCACGTCGGGGAAGAAGCTATGAGCGCTTCGGCAACGAGCATCGTCGTCCCGGCCGCCGCTGCGCGACCGGCCATCAATCCGTGGCTGGTGGCGGTGGCGGTCGTGATCCCTACGTTCATGGAGGTATTGGACACGACGATCGCCAACGTGGCCCTGCGCTATATCGCCGGCGGACTTTCGGCGGCGGAGATCGATGCCGAGTGGGTCATCACCAGTTACCTGGCTGCCAACGCCATCATCCTGCCGATCAGCGGGTGGCTGTCGGCGCATCTCGGCCGGCGAAACTACTTTCTCATGTCGATCGCGGTCTTCACGTTTGCCTCGGCGTTGTGCGGGATGGCCACGAGCCTGGTGCAGATTATCATGTTCCGCGTGCTGCAAGGGCTGGCCGGCGGCGGCCTGCAGCCGAGCAGCCAAGCCGTGCTCCTGGACAGCTTCCCGCCGGAAAAGCAGGGGACGGCGCAGACCCTGTTCGGCGTCGCGGCCCTGTTGGGGCCGATCGTCGGCCCGACCCTGGGCGGCTGGCTGGTCGTCAACTACGACTGGCGCTGGATCTTCTACGTCAACGTGCCGGTGGGGCTGCTCGCCCTGGCGATCAACTGGCTCGTGGTGCATGATCCAGCGTATCTCAAGAAGGAAGTCGCCCAGTTGCGCCGCCAGCCCCTGAACTTCGATTTCATCGGCCTGGGACTGCTGGCGATGGTCATGGCCTCATGGGAGATCACGCTCAGCAAGGGACAGGAGTGGGACTGGCTGGGCGACCAATTCAACCGAATCCAGATACTGGTGACGATTATCGTAGTGGGCTTCGGCCTGCTGTTGTTTCGCGAGCTGCGCGCCAAGAACCCGATCGTCAATTTCCGCGTCCTCCGCGACCGGAACCTGGCCAGTTGCGGCATCATCATTTTCTTCACCTTTGCCGTGCTTTACGCCGCCACCTTTTCACTGCCTCAGTTGTTGCAGACCTTGTTCGGTTACGACGCCCTGGCTTCGGGACTGGTGATGTCCCCCTCGGCGCGTCCACGATCGGAGGGATGCTGGTGGTCGGCGTTCTGCTGGGCAAGGGCGCCGATGCCCGTTGGCTAATTCCCATCGGGCTGATTATCGTCGCCGCCGGCAATTATTGGATGTCGCTTATGAACCTCGATATCAGTCCTTGGCAGGCGGTTTGGCCGCGGGTCGTGCTGTCCGGCGGGTTGGCTTTCATTTTCGCGCCGCTGAACATGGCCGCTTTCAAGTATGTTTCCCCGCAGCTTCGCGGCGCGGCGGTCGGCATTTTGGCTCTGCTCCGCAATGAGGGGGGCAGCGTCGGCACTTCGATGGCGCAAACCATCCAGGAGCGCCGCCTGCAATTGCACACGCTGCGGCTGGACGAGCACCTCAGCCCGCTTAATCCCCTGCTGCAGGCCGCGCAGCAGCGGGGGCAGCAGTTCTTCTTGCAGCGCACCGGCGATCCGGCGGCCTCGCACCAGATGACGATGCAATTGATCGCGAATAGCCTCGACCAGCAGGCCCAGTCGCTGGCCTACTTTGACGTTTTTTGGGTCTGCGCCATCGTGCCGATTGTGCTGATTGCGGTCGTCTTTTTCATGCGGCGCTCGGTCGCGGAGAAGGGCGAGCATGTGGGTGGGGAGTGACGGCAGATCGCGCCGCTATGCTTCATCGAGGAGCAACTCCGATTCATCATGCATGTTGTATTTCCTGGCGACGGCCGGATCGCTCGCTGTCATATAGAGGTACTGATCCAGCTTGCTCTTAGCCAAATCGGGTGCCGCGCCGTCGGCAATCATCGCGCGGAAAGCGTTGTCCGATTGCAACTTTGCCACGATTTCTTGCGGCGATTTCGCACTTGGTGCAATTCCCTTGATCGGCCATAGCGCAACGTAGCGCTTCGTCGGCGGGTTAGCGTCGTGCCAGAGCTGCGAATACTCCTCTCGCACGAATGGCTTTAGTCGTTCGGCGAAGTCGGGAGAAAGGCCCAGTACTTTGATCATCTCGATCACGTCCAAAAGGTCTTTGGCCCGTTCCGTGCTCGTCATCCCTGAGGCCAGCTTCAACTCGACGAGCGCCGCTAGATTGATGCAGCGAATTCCGTTGATTTCCTCCGCAACCTCTGCGGGAGTCGGAAACGAAACCGGTTTCGGTTTTCCGTCGCCTGGGTACTCTCCAGTGACTAGGAATTCGATCTTGACGCCGGATTCCGTGTCTCGCAAGTTTTTGCTTCGCTGGAATGGAGGAACGTAGCCCACGCCATCCAACTTGCGGTGAACTTCTTTGAGGCCTTCCCGCGTCACCAGCAGATCGACGTCCTCGGTGAAGCGGCGATATCCGTGCTGAAACATCGCCATGCCGCCGACAACGACGTAGTCGATGCCGAGTTCACCGAGTTTTTTCGCGATCCTCTTCAGTGTTCGGTGTGCTTCGCTCGTACCTTGAAAGAACCTGTCTCCTTCGTCCATTGCCCAATCCTTGTCTCGATCTAGATGGTCCTTGTAAGGCTCGACTTCGGCCGCCGTCGATAGACTACACCAGTCAAGCGTTGTTTGCGGTAATCGTGCTGTTTTCATAGCGCTGCCGAGCCAGACCTTGTTTCATATTAAAAGCCGAACCTTTACTTAATACTAGCACAATGCCGCCTTGTTTTGTAGTCCAAGAGACGTGATAATTCCCGCATACAAAAGATCCGGTGCCTTATGCGATGGCGAATAATAATCCCTCTGCTTCTTCTCGCGGTCGTCTTGCTGGCCGTGGCAGGCCATTTCCTGTTGGGCTGGTGGCGCCCTTCGCATTCGAACGTGGTCGAAGCTGGCGCGAGCTACGACGCGGACTACGAACCGGCGACGCTGCCGGAGGTCCTCGCCAGCACGCGCGAGGCCCTGGACAGCATCCAGAGGAACGTCCGCGACTACTCGGCCGTGATTATCAAAGAAGAGCGGATCGGCAGCGCGCTGGTCAAGACGGCCATGTTCGCCAAAATCCGTGAGAAGCCGTTCAGCGTCTATCTCTATTCTCTCGACCGCAGCGACGAGGACATCAAGGGCCGCGAGGTGATTTACGTCGAAGGCCACAACGACGGCAAGCTGCTCGCCCACACGCCCGGCGTCTTGTCCGGCATGTTGCCGACCATGCGTCTGACGCCCGACAAGTGGCCCGCCACGAAAGGCGAACACTACCCGATCACCGAGATCGGCCTGGCCAATCTTTGCCGGCAGTTGATCGCGCGGGGCGAGGCGGCGGGAGATCCGGCCAAAGTCCAGGTAAAGCGGTTTCCCCACGCGCAGGATCAACGACCGTCCTTGCACGCTGCTGGAAGTGATGCTCCCGGCCGACGAGCAGAACAACTGGGGCTACCTGGCCCGAATCTTCGTCGATAACCAGTGGCGCTTTCCCATCCGCGTGGAGGTCTATGAATTGCCGCGCGACAGTAAGCATATTCCACGTCTATTGGAAGAGTATACTTATCTCGACTTGAAGCTCAACAATGGCTATACTGACGCCGACTTCGATCCGCACAACCGCCAGTACAAATTCCCTTGAAGATGCGTTGGAAATCTCGGCAAGCGGGGACGTGCGAGCGCGCCGCCCGCTTGCCCCGCCGGGCAAAGGACCGCGCCGCGGCGGGTTCGCGCGATGCTCCGCTGAGCCTGCCGGAATTGGAGGCGGCCGTGCGGGCCGTCGAGCCGGCGGCCTTGCTGGTCCCGCCGCGGCTGTTGCGGCGGGTGGTGCGGACGCACATGTCGCTGGGCGGGTTCGGCTTTCGCGTGCCGCACAGCAAGACGTTCGTTATCCCCTCCCGCGCTGCTGGAAATCGCCGATCGCGGCGAGCTCGGTCAGCAATCTTCCGACGTTCTCCCAGAAACCAGTCATCCTGCTGGAGCGGCCTGAGCCGGAGGACCTGGAAGAGCGGCCGCGAGAAGAAATCCTGTTGTGGTACTGGGAACTGCTGTTCCATGCCCGCGTCCATTACGAGTTTGATCGCGCCTCGTAGTACCGGCTTCAGCCGGAAAAGACGCGCAACGAGCCGGTACTACGAGCGTCGCCGCCATAATCGCCCAGCGCATTGACGAGCTTGGCGAGCGCGAGTTCGACGAAATCCGCAACGTCCTGCAGCAAGAGCGGTTCCTGCTGTTGGCGTGCGATAACTCCGCTGTCTACATTGAGTTTGCCGCCGTCTACCTCGGCATCCGCTATTTCAAGCCCTTTCTCATGGCCGGCTTCTTTCCGGGCCTGAAGTCGTTGGATGAAGTCGATCGGCTGATCGCCAAGGATGTTGACGCGGCCGCGCTGCTTGCGGCGACGCGGCTGTCCGGCACGCCCGAACCGGACGAGCTATGCGACGCGGCCCGCCGGGCTGCCGAGACGATGGATGCCGATCCCTATTCGGCCTGTCCGCGTCTCTCCACTTCAAAGCGGTCGGAGCAAAAGTATGCGACCTGGTCGCGACGAGCGACCGCCAGGCCGCGCACGGCAATTATGCCGGGGCGGCCATTCGCCGTGCCCGCGCGGAAGGTTGGGCGCCGCGGGAAAGGGCCGCCGGGGCTGCCACGAGCCTTCGCGATGAAGTCGAGCGTCTCGTCCAGCGCCTGCAAGCGGCACTGAGCGCGGAGGGGGAAGATCCCCGTCCCTGGCGCGAGTCGCTGTTGGCGTTGGCCCATCAAACGCCGCGGGCCTTGTGGACCGTGGAAGCTCGCTTGCTCTACGACCTGCAAAAGGTCTGCATCGACCACGAGCGGCCGACGTCCACGGTGGACGTGATGCACTGGGTGTTGTCTTTCGGCCGCCGGGCGATCCGCCGCGATTTGCCCGACCAGCGCCGTGTGGCCATGTCCCGCCACCTGCAAAGCGCAAAACGGCGTCTGGCGCACGTACGGATTTCCGACCGGCAACGGCGGCAGCTTGCCGAGGTGCTTGGCACGGCATGCGCGGAGGCGGAAATCCGCCTGCGGGAGGACTTGCGTCCGAAGATCGCCGCCACGCTCGATGCCATCGATCTGCGACCGCAGAACATTCCCGAAGAGGTCTCGCGGAGGAAAATCGTCGAAGAACTCCTGGACCGCATTGTCGAACGCGGGTTTCTCACGCTGGGCGAGGTCCGCGACGCTATCTCGCGGAACAACCTCAAGGAGCCGGACTGTTCCGGCCCGCGGAGTTTCCTCCAAGGCGAAGCGGCCTTGCGCGCGAACCGCCGCCTGACCGATGCCCTGGACGGCGTGTACGAGCCGGCCGATTTTTACCTCCGCTGGATTCTACGTTTCAGCCACCTGATGTTCGGCACGTCGGTGGGGCGGTTTCTGACGCTATTCTTGGTCATTCCTTACGGCACCCGTTCGCAGTGTTTATGACGGTGGACCATTTGATGGGGCTCGTTGGCGTGCATCCACACCTGGTTTCCGTCCATGGGAGGATTGCCAATTTCGTGCCTTTGGTCGCGTCGGGGATTTCCCTGCAATTGTTGATCTACGTTCCCTGGCTGCGCCGTGCGATATGGCAAACTTTGAACCTGCTAGGCCGCGCGGTCAGGTTTCTGCTTGTCGACGCCCTGCGATGGTTTATCGCGCTGCGTTGGATGGATATCCTTCTTCACAGCCAGGCGACACGGCTGATCGTGAACCTCGTCGTAAAACCGATCGTCCCAACACTTGTCATCGCTCGTTTTATTCCCGCTTATACAGCCGCGTGGCGAAGGCTCGCCAGTCTGGCCGTGATTTACGCGGGACTGCTCATCGTGCTCAACTCGCGCGTGGGCAGGACGGTTGAGGAGATGGCGCTGGACGGCATTTCCGAAGGATGGCAGCGCTTTGGCGTTCGGCCCCTCCTAGGGCTGTTCTGGTTCACCGTCGATCTTTTTCGCCGCCTCCTGCAAGGGATTGAAAGCGTGCTTTATATGGTCGACGAATGGCTTCGATTCCGTAGCGGCCAGGGCCGGGCGATGCTAATTGCCAAGGCCGTTATGGGCGTTGCATGGTTCTTCGTGGCATACTTCGTCCGCTTTGTCGTCACGCTGCTCATCGAGCCTCAAGTGAATCCGTTGAAGCACTTCCCCTGGGTCACTGCGGCTCACAAAATGATGTGGCCGCTGTTCTTATCAAGTGGACTTAACGAATTCCTCGCATCGCGCTTGGGCGAAGCCGTTGGCGGCGCGTTATTCTTCGTTATTGGGACGGCGGCGCCCGGCATCGTCGGCTTTCTCATCTGGGAGTTCAAGGAAAACTGGCGGCTGTTCGCGGCCAACCGTCCGAAAAACCTTCAGCCGGCGGTCATTGGCGCGCATGGCGAGACGATGCTGCGACTGCTGCGGCCGGGCATTCATTCGGGCACAATTCCCAAGCGGTTCGCCAAGCTCCGCCGTGCCGAGCGGAAGGCGCTTTGCGGCGGTGATCTCGGGGCGGCGCAAGCACCGTGAGGCCCTACACCACATCGAAGTCGAGCTGCACCGTTACATGGAGCGCGAGTTCGTCGCTTGGTTCGCCGTCTGTCCTGCTTGGATCGAGCCGCTGCCGCAAGTCGGCGACGTCCAATTGGCCACGAACCAAGCCGCAATTGAAATCGAAACACACTCGCCGCCTGAAGGCTCGCGCATAATGGTGTTCCAACTGGCGGACAGCGAGCTTCGGTTCGTGCTCGCCGGCGGCGACTTCCTTGAGTATTGCCCGCCGCCGGCGCACAGAATCTATCTGCTGGCATTCACCAATCTCTTGAAGACCGCCGGGGTGGCAGCGTCGGACTTGGCGGAAGTTGGTTCGGCAGTCGTGCCCTGGGCCGATTGGGTGGCCGCGTGGGAAAACAGCGACGGGCCGACGCGGCAATGCGACGCGAAGTCGAACTCCGCGAGCCTGCGCGGTACGTGAATCAGCCACCGCTTACTGGCTCAACGTTAAGTCGAAGTCCGAGCGCGCGGACGAACTTGAGGACGGTCGTGAATTCCGGTCTTCCTTTGGTCGAAAGTTCCTTGGCGAGAACGTCGCGTTTCCTTCCGGCCTCGCGGGCAATGCGTGCGATGCCCCGAGCGCGCGCGATATTTCGCAAGGCATGAATAATCACTTCTGGATCGCCATCTTCAAGAGCAGCTTCTAAATACGCGGTAAGATCGTCGTCCGTCTGTAAATACTCGACGACGCCATAGGGTCGAGTTTTTGTTTTCGGCATCGTGGTCACCTAAACCTTCTTCGCGAGTTCAATTGCCTTCTCGATCTTCTGGGATTGGGTCCGCTTGTCGCCTCCAGCCAGGAGAATAACTAATTCCGATCCGCGGCGAAGGAAATATACGCGGTATCCCGGGCCATAATCAATTCGCAACTCGGAAACGCCTTCGCCAACTGGCTTTGTGTGGCCCGTCTTATTGCTTCCTGTCCGCCGCCAGCACGCTGATAAACGCCTTCTGTGGTATCTGAACCTGCCCGACCTGCTTCATCTTGGCCTTGCCCTTCTTCTGCTTTTCCAGGAGCTTCTTCTTCCGCGTCACGTCGCCGCCGTAGCACTTGGCGGTCACGTCCTTTCGGTAGGCCGCGATCGTCGAACGGGCGATGATCTTGCCGCCGATGCAGCCCTGGATCGGTATTTTGAACTGGTGCCGCGGAATCGCTTCGGCCAACTGCTCGCAATAGTGCAGCGCGCGGGCACGCGCCTTCTCGCGATGAACGAGGTAAGCCAGCGCGTCGACCGGCTCGCCGTTGACCAGGATTTCGACTTTCACCACGTCGGTCTCGCGATAGTCGATCGTGACGTAGTCGAACGACCCGTAGCCCCGCGTCACCGTCTTGAGTTTTCCGTAGAAGTCAAAAAGCACCTCGCCCAGCGGCATCTCGCTGATCACCTCGACTCGGCCCACCGAGAGGTATTGCAGCTTCTGGCTCGTTGACCGGTATTCGCGGCACAGCTCCATGATCGGGCCGACGTATTCTTCGGGCGTAAGGATCGTGGCCCGGATGTACGGCTCCGTGACGCTGGCGATGTTAAACGGATCGGGCCAACTGCCGGGATTGTCGATCTCCACCGTATCGCCGTCCTTCAAGGTCACGTTGTACTTTACCGTCGGAGCGGAGACAACCAAACCGATGTCAAACTCCCGCTGCAAGCGCTCTTGCACCACGTCCAGGTGCAAGAGGCCGAGAAAGCCGCAGCGGAAGCCGAAGCCCAGGGCCGCGGAACTGGTTTTCTCGAAGGTCAGAGAGGCGTCGTTGATCGCCAGCTTGTCCATCGCCTTTTGCAGCTCGCGGTACTCGTCGGCGTCGATCGGGTAGAGCGAGGAAAAGACGACCTGCTTCGCCTTCTGGTAGCCGGGCACCGGCTCGGCAGCGGGGCGGTCGAGGTGCGTGATCGTGTCGCCCACCTCGATCTCCCGCACGCTCTTGATTCCGGCGATGATATAGCCCACCTCGCCGGCGCTGAGCTGCTCCTTGGGAAGGAACTTCAGCTTGTTGATGCCCACTTCTTCAATCATGTAGTCCCAGCCGGAGTGCATGAAGTGGATCTGGTCGCCCGGCTTCGCCGTGCCGTCCATGATCCGGCATTGAAGGATCACGCCGCGATAGCGGTCGAACTGTCCATCGAAGACGAGTGCCTTCAGCGGCGCTGCTGCGTCGCCCTTGGGGCCGGGCAAGTGCTTGACGATGGCTTCCAACAGTTCCGGGATGCCGGTGCCCAATTTCGCGGAGACGGGAATGGCCGCGAATGGATCGAGACCTAAATCCTTTTCGATCTCCTCGCGCGCGATCGACGCTGGCGGCGGGCAGGTCGATCTTGTTGATTACCGGCAGCAGTTCCAGGTTGTGGTCCAGCGCCAGATAGAGGTTGGCCACCGTCTGCGCCTCGACGCCCTGCGAGGCATCGACGACGATGAGCGCTCCATCGCACGCCAGCAGCGAGCGCCGGACCTCGTGAGAAAAATCGACGTGCCCGGGGGTATCAATCAAGTTGAATAGATACTCCTGGCCGTCCGCTGCGCGGTAGTTCAGCGCGATCGTGTTGCTCTTGATCGTGATGCCACGCTCGCGCTCGATGTCCATCGAGTCCAAGAGCTGATTGCGAAACTCGCGGTCGGACACGCCGCCGCAGGCCTGAATCAAACGATCGGCGAGGGTCGATTTCCCGTGGTCGATATGAGCGATGATGCAGAAGTTGCGGATATGTTGCATGAAAGGGCAAGAATTACTCGCGCGGGCACTTTGTTTCTAAAACCGTTGATTCTAATCTATCTGACGGGCAACGGACAGGGACGTTTGGTCGACTATCGCGAAGAGGCGTCGAACACCTGAGAGCGGTGCTCCCTCAACTGGCGACGCGTTCCAATCGCCGGGCGATTTCGTGCTTTGGGTGTACTCCGACGAGCCGGTCAACTTCGCGGCCTCGCTGTATTATCAGGAGAGTCGGAATGCCTGTTACGCCGAAGCGCGAGGCCGTGGCCGGATTCTCATCGACATTCAACTTCGCGAACCGCACTCGTCTGGAAAACTGCATCGCGAGTTCATCAATGATCGGCGCGAGCGTTCGGCAAGGTCCGCACCACGCCGCCCACATATCGACCAGCACCGGAAGTTCGGAGCGTTCCACCTCGGCGGCGAATGTTGCATCCGACACGTCCACGGGCCGCGCCGGTACCGGCAGTCGGGCGCGGCATTTCCCGCAGACCGGCGCTAGCCCGCTCGCGACCTTCTGCTGGTCGAGGCGATTCATTTGCCCACACGCTGGGCAGCGGATGAGATTTGGTTCTGCTTGCATGGCGGGTTTACCTCAGGGACGGGCGGAATTGCTAAGCTTATGGTGCAGCACCCGTTTTGTCAGGATGTCTCCTCAATCTCTTTCAATATTTCGGCTTCAATCATCGGATTCCGCTCGCCGTCGGCGGTTGCGATCAATTCTCTCGGCACCAAAAGGATTAAGGGCAGGATCAACACATAGACGGCCGTCGTGGCGATGACGCAATAGAGGAACCCATGCTCTGGGCTGCTGTCGTAAATCTTTGTGCCCCACAGGTCGCCCCCGCGGGCAGCCAGCACATAGACGCCGTCGACGGCCATCATCAAGGTACCGTGCAGGCCCGGCGGACACGACCGCATGGCCAGGTCATAATAGGCAGCAGTCGCGACGCCGCCCAGCAAGCCGATCGGCACGGCCAACCAAAGGGCGAGATTGGCCGAGTGAATGAACGCCAGCGGAATCATCTGCGGCACCGCGACGATCGTTCCCCACCAGAGCAGCCACTTGAGCGCTACTCTCTTGCAAAGGAACCCGTAGAGCAGGAAAGTCGGCACGAACGCCGCGGCAAAGATCGTGTTGTAGTACGAGTAGACGGCGTCGGACAAGTGGAGCTGATCGGTCAGATAGTATTGCAGTGGCGTGTTGGCCCCAGGCGCGAAACTCCACAAGAACATGATGAGAATCGCCGGATAGATCGCCCGATGTTTCACCAGCCGCTTGACATCCCCAAGCAGATTCGTGCCCCTGGCCTGCGGCTGGTCGTAGGCATGGTTGAATACGGCACGCGGCTTCCAGAATCCCATTACGACGATACAGCCGGCGAATGCCGCCGCCAGCCAGAAAGTGGAATTGGGACTGAGATGGTCGGAGATGTACCCTGAAGCCAATCCGCCGGCAACGAGCGGGACCGTGTTGACGACTTGCCACAAAACAGCCAGGCGTCCTGACATCAGTTTCTCCTGGCCGACCAGGGCCATCAGCCCCTGATACGCCGCCGCCACGAATCGGAAACCTAGCATCGCCAGAAACATCCCCACGTAAAGCGTGCGATAGGACACCGGCGAAGACGCCATTCCTATAAAGATGACGGTGGTCGCCGCGCCAAAGATCAAAAAGTAGCCGCGGTCCCGCAATCCTAAGGGGTTCCAAGCATCGCGCACCAGCCCGAAGGCAAACGCAAGGTACATGGGAATGGCCGTAATAAGCCGAAACGCGGCAGTCTGCTCCGCGCTTGCCCCCAGTTGGTTCTTCAACATGTACGAAGTTTGGAAGTCCAAGAGATAATAATTTGGCAAGGCAAGATAGACGAAAAACGTCAGCGCACAAAATAGAGAAAGGTTTGGCCGATCTGCGGTGAACGGTCATTACTGCTTGGGCTGGGAGGATTGGAACTCATATTGGTTGCCTATTTTATCCCAAACCTCTCTTTTTCGTAGGAAGACAACTCGCGGGGCTTGCGCTGGATGGCAATGGGCAGCGGGTCGAGGTCCCAAATACGGACCGTGTCCGAAGCGGTCGCCAACCGGCGGCCGTCGGGGGTCATGAGGCGCAAATTGCACCGGGGCCTTGTGACGGAGAAGAAGCACTTCCTTGCCTGTCGCGGCGTCCCAGATTCGCGCCGTCTGATCGTCGGAGGCCGTGACGACAAAGCGGCCGTCCGGGCTGAATAGGGCGGACTTCACCCCTAATTGGCTTCCAAACGTCACATGCTGCTTGCCGGTCCGCGCGTCTAGCAGGCCAAGCCCGTCGTTGCCGTATGCCAAAAACGTCTTGCCGTCGGGACTGAACGGGCTTGCGAGACTCCGACGTGGCCAGTTATGGCTCCAGACGTCGGAGCCGTCGGCGCGGGCGAGCTGTTTGCCGGTCGCGGCGTCATAAATGCCAATGCCGGGATAGACGTTGAAGGCCACGATCCTCTTCCCGTCGGGAGTGAAGTAGGCCATGCAAGGCGAGTTGTTGCTTTCAATGTCAAACAGCAGTCTGCCGTTTTCGGCGTCCCATACCTTGATACTTTTGCTCGGCGCATGGTTCGGATTGTATGACGTCAGAATTTTCCGTCCGTCGGCGCTGAACTCGACATGAACGACTTCTCCCTCGTGCGGCAGCTTGAGCAACTCCTTGCCCGTGGCGGCGTCGTAAACTCGGACGAACGTCTGCGGCTTGTTCCCGCCGCCGGAGGACATCCCGCTGCTCATCGGGCCGCTGCCGCTGTCGGAGTAAACCGCGTAACGCTTGTTCGTACTGTCGGCGGCGAGTGCTTTGCGGCCGTCAGGGCTGAAGCAGGCGCACGACGGGCTGAACTCGCCTGCCTGCAGCGCGGCCAACTGTTTGCCTGTCTGGACGTCCCAGATACGCGCCGGCGTGAACGGCAGCGCCTCTTCCGCTTGCGCGGGGGCATCGGGTCCGATCGCAGGCGGTTTCGGTTTCGATAGGAAGGGAAACCCCCACATCGGCTCGGATGCGCTCTTGCTGATCGTGATTCGCTCCTCATCGGCGATGCTCAGCAGTCGCCGGCTGTCGGGGCTGAAGACCACTCCCGAGACCTCAGCGACATTGCCAACCGAGATGCGTGGCGAGATTGCTACCCGCGGGGCCGGGAGTTTGTGCAGCAACTTGCCGCTGGCCGTGTCCCAGATTTTCAGCCCGAGGACCGGGAAACCCTCTGCAGTGGCGAGGTACTTCCCGTCGCGACTGACTGCCATCACCTTGAAATTGACAATGGGTTCGGCCAACGGCCGCGCCTGGTCTTTGGGCGGATCAAGCCACCACAAGCGGACGGTCCCATCCTCCCCAGCGGTGACCACGCGGCGGCTGTCCGGGCTGAAGTTGGCCGTATTGACCGCACCCCGATGGCCGCGCAATTCGGCGACCTCTTCGCCGGTTTCGGCGTTCCAAACCCGCGCCGTGCGGTCCACGGACGTTGTCAATACTAGCCTGCCGTCGAAACTGAACGAGAGGGTCCGAACAAGCCCCTCGTGGCCACGCAAGGTCGTCAATTCCTTGCCGTCCGCGGTATCGCAAATCGAGACATAGTTTCCACGGGTGGTAGCGAGCCGCATCCCATCGGGGCTCCAGGCGGCATGGTCTACATGCTCCTCACTGCTCACGCCGCCGTGTTTGACCGTGAACAGCAGCTTGCTCGCCGCGACGTCCCAAATTTGAATGCCGGCCGCGAACCCAAGCGCAACTCGCTTGCCGTCGGGGCTGAAACGGCCAAACCAGGGAACTTCTGATTGCTGCCCAAAGAATCCCGTCGGCTTAAGGACCATGGCCACCTGCTTGCCGGTCTCGACCTGCCAGACCCGGGCCAGCGATTTCTCCCGCTCGTTGAACATCGAGAACGAGTAGCCGTAAGTAGAAAAGCGAGAGCCCATTGTGAGCGCTGGCCCTAGGATATCTTCGGGATCCCATTCCGCGGGCGCCGGAGAGTTGACGTTGGACGATGTCGACGACTGATAGCCGGACGAGATCGTTAAGATTTGGCGGCCGTCGCGGCTGAAACGGGCCGAGTACGGACGACACGCATGTCCGGCGAGGACGGCCAACTGCTTGCCTCCTGGAATTGCCCAAACCCGTACGGTAGAGTCATCGGAGCCGGTGACAAGGCGCGTACTGTCGGCACTAAACTCGGCGGTCCTGACCCGTCCTTGATGCCCTCGCAAGACGGCCAATTGTTTGCCCGCGGCCGCGTCCCAAAGCCGGGCAGCGCGATCCGTATATGCGACCCACGTGCCGTCAAGTCGACCATATTCCGCAGTGCCGCAATAGAGCGTGACGAAGTACTTGCCGTCCGGGCTGAGCACGGCGTCGGCCATGAACCCGCTGTTTCCTGGCAAGCCGGGCGTCGCAACCAAGCGTTGCTTGCCGTTTTTGGCGTCCCAGAAGCGGATCGTCCCGTCGCTGCCGCAGCTCATGATCCGCTTGCCGTCGGGCGTGAAGCGCGCGGAGAGGACCGAGCCCGTGTGGCCCAGCAGCGTCCGTTGCTCGCGGCACGTCTCCAGGGCGGCGTACAAGGCTTCTTTGGCCTCCTTGCTGGGAGCGGTCCGGGCCGCCTCGATGGCCAGCAGCAACCCCAGACCAGGATCGGTACGCATCTCGACGGATGACTGCGCCGTCAGCCGCAAGCCCTCGGCCCGAACGAGCGCCTTGTCCTTGGCGTCGCGCTCGCCTTCGGCCCGCCGGCGCTCGACGTCCTTCTGCCCCTTTTCAAGCTCGGCGCGGAACCTTTCGCCGGCCTCCTTCTTCGCCGCCGTTTCCCACCCTTTGGCGTTGGCGTCCGCCCGCTTTTTTTCGGCGACGGCCTCGGCCGCCTTCGCGTCGGCGCACCGGCGTTCGTCGTGGGCCCGCGATCGCTCCCGCTCCTTCTGGTCCTTCTCACTTTCCGCCGCGGTGCGAGCCTGCTCGGCCGTTTGCTGGGCCTGTTCCGCCGCTTTTCGGGCATCTTCCGCCGTTTGCAGTGCCCGCTCCGCTCGGAACAATCCCCACGACGTGCCGACAATGCCGCCGAGCACGGCCAGCAGGACCACCGCCGCGGCCAGCACCGGCCCGCGGCGGCGCCGCAAGAGCTTGCCCAGCCGATAGCGCAGCGAGGGCGGACATGCCTCCACAGGCTCGTCGTGCAAGTACCGCTGCACGTCGCGGGCCAGGCTGCTGGCCGTCTCGTAGCGCCGCGAGCGGTCCTTCTCCAGGGCTTTCATCACGATCCAGTCGAGGTCGCCTTTCACCAGCCCCGAGAGTTTTGCCGGCTCCGTTTTGCGCTGCGAAGAGATTCTGGCCAAGGTCTCGCCTAGCGTGCTCAGCCGCCGGCTCGGCTTGGGCGGCTCCTCTTCCTTAATGATGCGGCGGATTTCGTCGTAGGCCGCCTTGGCGAAGCGCTCGCGGTCGAACGGCGTCGTGCCGGTCAGCAGCTCGTAAAGCACGACGCCCAGGCTGTAGACGTCGCTGCGGATGTCAATGTCCAGGGCGTTGATCTCCGCCTGCTCGGGGCTCATATAGAGCGGCGTGCCGATCATCTGCGTGAAGCGCGTGTAGATCGTTTTTTCCGTCAACTGCTGCCCGATCGCCTTGGCGATGCCGAAGTCGATGACCTTGACCACGGGCACGCCGTCGTGCGGGGCCACGAGAATGTTTGAAGGCTTTAGATCGCGGTGGATGATGCCCTTGGCGTGGGCGTGCTGCACGGCCTGGCAGACGGAGACGAACAGCTCCAGCCGCTCGCGAGCGGTCAACCGCTGTTGGTCGCGGTACTCATTGATCGGAATGCCCTTGACCAGCTCCATCACGAAGTACGGGCGGCCATTGGCGGTCGAGCCGGCATCCAGCACGCGGGCGATGTTGGGGTGGTCCATTAGGGCCAGGGCCTGCCGCTCGGCCTCGAAACGGGCGATCACATCGCGAGTATCCATTCCCGCCTTGATGATCTTCAGCGCCACCTTGCGCCGCACGGGCTGCTGCTGCTCGGCCACGAAGACCAGCCCGAAGCCGCCCTCGCCGATCTGTTCCATCAGCTTGTACGGGCCGACCATCGTGCCGGGGCGCTCGGTAATCGGCTCGTAGGCCGCGGTCGCCTCGGGAGCGGGAGCATTCTGTCGGAGAAAATCGCCCGCGGCGTCATCGGCCTGCAGCAGCACATCCACTCGTTGCCGCAGCGCGGCGTCGCCTTGGCAGGCCGCGTCGAGGAAGGCGGCACGTTCCGCCGGGGGTTTTTCGCGGGCCAGGTGAAAGAGGGTTTCTTCGTTCATGACGGTTTTTCCCGAGCTTTGATCGAGTCTCAATATATCAAGCGTAATTCGGGACGGAGAAGCACCATCGAAATAGGCAATCAACTCGTCCGCCCGGCGAAAACCAGAGCTTCGGCAACGGCGCTTAAGACCTCCGGGTTCTTCCCGAGAGTGCCAAATGTGGCACTTTTGGCACTCGATTGGCATGCTTTTGCACGGTTTTGGCGTCGTTTGGCACTTCAACGCGCCCTGCCGGACCGCCGTATTTCCGCGGCGAAACTACATGAGTGGCACGATTTGGCACACTTTGGCACGGTTTTCGTTTTTGCACTGGTTTCCTCCCTGGCAAATGGGGCGTTTTGGCGCGTGCCGGTCGCGGATTGGGCTGCGATTGGTCGTGTCTGCCGCCGCGTTGTCGCGATATGACGCAGTTTGTCGCCCTTCATCTCAAATCGTTTGTCTCTCATTCCCAGCCTTAATCGTCCCACCAATCACTTTCCAATCCCCACTTTTCACGCATTATACCACACGTCTTAACTATTGTCAACAGGTATTGGTACATCTCGTTTTCCAGTCGCCACAACTCCTTGCCGGGCAACGCTTTACGACGCTTGACATTTGTTCGCGTTTCGTGCCCACTCCCGTTGGCGGACGCCATGTGAAAATAGCGCAAGTCCAGGATGGCAAAGGAGTTGGGGATTTCCGGTAATGCGGAAGGCCGACGTCCAAGAAAACGGCCTGCGCGTAAAAACTATGCCGCTATCCAGACATGCCTTACCCCGGCACAGGGCCGGGCGGGGACGCCGCTCCGCCGGCCTCGTGCCGTCGGGAGGCACGTTTGGTCGGCATAGTTCCTGCCCGCTTGCCTGAAATGACATAAACCTTCATATTGACATGAATGAAAACGAACACGGTCAAACAAAAGTTAAAGGCGGGCGAAGCCACGTTCGGCACGTGGCTTACGCTGGGCAATCTGCATTCCACGCGGGTTCTGGCCCGGATGGGCTTCGACTGGCTGACGCTCGACCTGGAGCACTCGGCCATTGACTGGTCGCACGCGGCGACGATCTGCGCCGCCGTCGCCGACGCTGGCTGCGTGCCGTTGATCCGCGTCCCGGAAGGGGACCATTACTGCATCAAGCGGGCGTTGGACGCAGGGGCATGGGGGATCGTCGTGCCGATGGTCAACACGGCCCAGCAAGCGGTTACTGCCATCGCAGCGGCCAAGTATCCGCCGCTGGGCAACCGGAGCGTGGGCGGAGGAATGCACTCGCTCAATTTCGGCGGGAGCGTGGGCGAGTATTACGAGCGTGCCAACGACGAACTTCTCGTTGTTCTACAGACAGAGAGCCCGCTGGGCGTGGCGAATGCCGAAGAAATCTACCGGCTGCCGGGTTGCGATGCCGTGTTCGTCGGCCCGGCCGATCTGCGGTTCAACATGCGTACGCCCGACGGCGCCTTCCCAACCGACGCCGAACATGAAGCGATGATTCAGCGCGTCATCCAAATCGGCCGGGAGGAGGGAACACCTACCGGGATGCACGTATTCACGCCCGGCGACGCGCTTCGCAGGGCCGAGCAAGGCATGCAGTTCATCGGCATCGGAAGCGACTTGCGCATGTTGACCGCCGCGGCGCAGGAAGTGATCGGCGCTGTTTGCTCGAAAGGGTCAGGGGCTGGTCCGGATCTCGCGCGATATTGACGGGCGGACCTTGTTCCAGCCGCTTGCGACGCGCGGCCGGGCCGAGTATCTTGCATATTGTGCTTGATGCGAAGTACATTGAGCAAGCCTTTTGCTGCTGTCGGAGGATTCGATGACCAAGAAGTTCACTCGTCGCGCGTTCGCGGAAGCGGGCGCCGCTGCTGCCGTGACGTTCGGCGGCCTGGCGTTCGCCCAACCGGCCTCGGCCCACGCACCGGGGATACCCATCAAGGTCGGCTTGATCGGCCTGGACACCTCGCACGTGCCCGACATTCTCGAGTCGCTCGCCCGCGCGAAGCCAGGCGGCCCCTTGGATGGCGTGAAGATCGTCGCGGGCTATCCCGGCGGAACGCGCGACAACCAGCACAGTTGGAGCCGCCTCCGCAAATTCACTGAATCGACCCGCAAGGCGGGCGTGGAAATCGTCGACTCGATCGACACGTTGCTGAAGATGGTCGATGCGGTGATCCTGACCAGCGTCGATGGCCGCGCGCACCTTGAGCAGGCGCGGCCTGTTATTGCGGCCGGAAAGCCCGTCTTCATCGACAAACCGCTGGCCGGCACACTCGCCGACGCCGTGACCATCTTCCGCCTGGCCGAGAAGCACCGCGTCCCCTGCTTCTCCAGCTCCTCCTTGCGGTTCAGCCCGGATATGATTGCCCTGGCCGATCCGGCCAAAGTCGGCAAGGTCTTGGGCTGCGAGGCCCACAGCCCTTGTACGCTGGAGGAGCACCATCCCGATCTTTTCTGGTACGGCATTCACGGCGTCGAGATTCTCTACACGATGATGGGCACCGGCTGCCAGTCGGTCAGCCGCGTACACACGCCCGGCACGGACGTCGCCGTGGGCGTATGGAAGGAGGGCCGGGTAGGTAGTTTTCGCGGCCTGCGCGCCGGCAAGCCAGACTACGGCGCGACGGTCTACGGCAGCAAGGCCAACGTCTGCGGCGGAAAGTACAACGGCCACGAGCCGCTGGTCGCCGAGATCGTCAAGTTCTTCAAGACCGGCAAGTCGCCGGTATCTGCCGAGGAAACGCTGGAGCTTTACGCCTTCATGGAAGCCGCCGACGAGAGCAAGCGCCAGGGCGGCCGGCCGGCGTCGGTTCAAAGCGCTTTGGAGAAGGCCGAGGCCGCGGCGAGGTAGGCGCGCTTTTGAAAGCAGCAAGCTTTCTAGGCCAGCAGCTTCGCCGCCGCGCGCGCCTTCGGGGCCGCGTCGAGTTTGCCCGCGTCGTCCAATTGCTTGACATCGGCAAGCTGCGGGTTATTCTCTGCCTCCCGTCATCCGCCGCGTTGCAGCACTTGCACGGCGAATGTGCCTGCTTTAGACTGACTAAACACTCACCGGAGAACGCTGCCATGTCCATCGCCAAAAAAATCTCCCGCCGCCAAGCCTTAACGCGCGTCATCGGCGCCGCCGCGGCCGGCTTCGCGCTGCCGCAGTTCGTGAAAGCCCTCTCGCCGTCGCCCAATTCGCAGATCGGCGTGGGAATCATCGGTTGCGGTCGGCGGAACGGCCAATTGGCCATTGGCAAAGGGGGACAAGGCGCGCCGCCCGCCCCTGCGCGGATCATCGCCGTGGCCGATCTCAATCTCAAGCGGGCGGAAGGCTGGGCGAAGAACTACAAGTGCCAGTCCTACCAGGACTACCGGTCGGTCTTGGACCGCAAGGATGTCGAGGTCGTCGTCTATGCCACACCGGAGCACTGGCACTACCTGCCCTGCATCCACGCCTGCCAGGCCGGCAAGGACATCTACGGCGAGCAGCCCCTGAGCCACACGATCCGCGAAGGGCGGCGGATGGTCGAGGCCGTCCGCAAGTACGGCCGCGTCTTCCAGGTCGGCGAAATGCAGCGCTCGAATGCAGCCACGCGCAAGGCGGTCGAGCTGATCCGCAACGGGCGGATCGGCAAGCTGCAAAAGATCATCGGCTACAACTATCCCAGCGCGTGGGATTGTGACTTTCCCCCACAGCCGATTCCCGAGTGGCTCGACTGGAACCGCTGGTGCGGGCAGAACGAGGTCGTGCCCTTTCACACCGACATCTACCTCTCCCGCATTCCCTACGAGCGCGAGCCGGCCTGCTACACTTACCCCGTCGAGAAGTACGCCGTCGGCCCGGGGTGGATGTCGGTCCGTGCCTATTCGGGCGGCGAGCTGCCGAACTGGGGTTGCCACGGTCTCAGCATGGTCCATTGGGCGCTCAATATGGACGGCGCGCCCGGCTCGGCGGGTCGCGGCCCGACGGAGATTTGGGTCGATCCGCCCCAGAAGATGGAAGAGGTCGTCTACCACTTGCCGGAAAAGCGCGACCGCGGCGACGCCGCCTGCTCGCGAACGATCATTCACTACAAATACGCCAACGGCGTGGAGCTTGAATTAAGCTCGATCGACCCCAAGATCGGCAGCGGCGCGACGTTCATCGGCGAGCGGGGCCGGATCACGATTTTCCGCGAAGGCTACGAGTGCGATCCGGTGGGGCTGGACCAGGACCCGCTTCCGCCCGACGCCGTTCGCGTCTACCATAGCGACAACCACATGGAGAACTTTTACAACTGCGTCGTCTCGGCAAGGACCCGATCATGTGCGTCGAGGCCGGGCACAGCGTGGCCACATTATGTCACCTGGGCAACATCGCCCGGCGGCTCGGGCGGCGGCTGCAATGGGACGCCGAAAAAGAAACCTTTCCAGGCGACGACGAGGCGAACCGGCTAACCGATTGCCCGAAGCGGAAGGGGTATGAATTGCCGGAACGAGTGTAGACTGTCGGCATCCTCGCTATAATTGGGTGGACGTAATGCCACGGAAAATCCGCGAGTTAGTTCGAGATTTGCTGGACGCTGGTTTCGAGCTTGTTCCCGGCGGAGGAAAAGGCTCGCACCGCAAGTTCACGCACGCCAAGTATTCGGGCGCTGTGACCGTCAGCGGTTCGGACGGCGATGATGCAAAGAGGTATCAAGAGAAACAGGTGAAACGGGCTGTTGAGGAGATCGAGAAATGAGGCCAATCGACGAATATCATCGATGGGTAGAGTGGAGCGACGAGGATCAGGTCTACATCGGCAAATGCCCTGACCTGATCACTGGGATTCACGGCGATGACCCGGTAAAGGTATATCAGGAACTTGGCGAGATCGTTCAAGAAGTCATCGACGACTTTCGACGGACCGGTCGCGAACTGCCCGCTCCGCGAACGCGGCCAATGATGGAAGTCTGCTAGGCCGGCATGAATACGACAAGACCACCACGCCATTATCCGGAATGGAGCGAGCAACAGTGCGACCGCCAAGAGGATGCAGCGGACCTCTTCGGGTACTACCTTATTATGCATTGCCGGGACGAGGCAATGGCCACTTTGCAAGAAGGCATGCCGTCGGAGTTGAAAGCCGCGGTCGAGCGGGCTGTGGACGTCGCGCTCCACAATGTTTGCGACATGCTAGAAGGTTTTTGGATTCTACCGGCGGGGCCGAACCACACGATTTCATTGGACTTAAGCGTCCAATTTCGCGACGCACAACACCAGGCGATTGAAGCACAGCAAGTCTCGCCGTGCATTCTTGACCTGCCAATCGTCTACTGGAAGTGGGCCAAGGATCGTGAGTTCAGATAAAGGCAGTCGGGTCCTGAGACACAATCACCCCTCCGGCCCGCTACATCTTCAGCCCCCGCAGCCACTCCTCGTAGGCGCGCCATCCTTCGGGCTCCTCGATGCCGGGCTGCTGCCGGAGGAATTCGAGGAACTTGTCCATCGGCAAAAACGCGAACGAAACGCTCCGCGATTGCTCTCGGTAATGGCCGTCGGCTTGAAGAAGCCAAACGTGGATCGTCTCGTCGTCGTAGATCCACACCTCCGGCACGCCCATGTCCGCATAGATCGCCAACTGGTCGAGCGAACTGCTGGTGATGTCGATCTCGACGGCCAGGTCGGGCGGCGGAACAACGCTCAAATCCATCTCTTCCACGTCGCGCACGGCGGCGGCATGGGCAATATAATAAGATTCGTCGGGCTCGAGGCCGCGCTTCTTCATCTCGATTTTCAACGTGGTCGAGCCTGAGGCGACAAGCGTAGCATCCATTCTCACCGCCGCCGCCTCAATCATCCTCGCCATTCGTTTTTTGATCCGTTCGTGTCGCCAGGACACAGTCATGATTTCCAGGTCTCCGCGATCGTAGGCGAACCGCGCGCCGGGACGGCCGGAGCTGACCAGGTCCATAAAGGTGGACCAGGAGACGTTCGACAAGAGCACCCGTGTTTCCGCCGGCGGAGTTGCGATGGACATGAGGTTCGGTCCTTGAGAATTCATCTCCATTCTACTCCGCACTCGGCGCCCTTTCAACCCGCTTTGCCGGACTGTA
The DNA here is from genome assembly GCA_963780045.1 of uncultured Planctomycetia bacterium. GTDB lineage: Bacteria > Planctomycetota > Planctomycetia > Pirellulales > Thermoguttaceae > JANXQG01. The sequence continues at coordinate 3,743,121 of CAVZZZ010000001.1, forward strand.
TATTGAAGGAACAAGGTCCATCGATTGCACTGTTACTACCGCACGCTTGAAGGATTTACACTAATGAAATGGCGACTACTCGCAACGGCCGCCCTAGCCTGCTACTTCGCGGCGCTGAGCGGCCAACTGGCCGCGCAGGAAGCCACCGCGCCGTCGATCCGCTACCTTCCCCTGGACGCGCCGCCGGGCATGTCGCAAGCCGTGATCGTCGAGGGGCTACCATTGGTGTATACGCGGCAGTTTCTTCCGCTGGACGCCGAGGGCAAAATCGACGGCGAAGGTTCGGCCGACCGGCAGATTGAGCGGGTCCTATTCAATCTAAGTCTCGCGCTGAAAGCCTCCGGGTCGGGCATGGACAAGCTGGTCCGGGTCAACGTCTATGCCTTGTCCACTGCGGTCGTCGACAGTTTCCGCGAGCACTTGAGCAAAATGCTCGGCCCATCAGTCGGTCCGGCGATCACCTCGGTGCTGACGCCGCTTGCTGATCGGAAGGCGCTGGTGGCCGTCGATGTGGTTGCCGCGGCCGCGGCTCGCAAGACGGTCCAACTTAGCCGCTCCCCGCTTATTCGTTGCCCGGCGGTGGCTGGACATGAGGGTTGCGCCGACGCAGCCGTCCTGCAGCACTGGGGCACCGCCTATCTCTCCGGCCAGCCTGACGAAGGCGGGTTGGATGCCTCGGCCGTTTCGCGGTCGATGTCCGGGCTAATGAGGACAATGGAACACCTGAGAATGTCACCGAAGGACGTCGTGCATATGAAGGTCTTTTTGCGGCCGATGACGTCCGCCGAGGAAGTCCTTAGCGAATTGCGAAAGTTCTTCCCTGGCCAACCGCTGCCGCCGGTCGTCTTCGTGGAATGGCTGGCCGCCGTGCCGGTCGAGATCGAGATGATCGCCCAGCTTCCGTACAACGAGAATCCTAGTAGTACGGGCAAGATGGAGGAGGAGTTGAGCTATTACACACCGCCGGAAGTGCGGCCGTCGAATACGTTCAGCAAGGCGGCCCTGCTCCGCGGCGACCGGCAGATTTTTATCTCCGGACTCTACGCCCGCGTGCCCAGCCGCGGCGAGCCCCAGGCGGTTTATCTTTTCGATCAATTGCAGGAGGTTTTAAAGAAGTCCGGCAGCGACATGCGGCACCTGGTCAAGGCCACCTACTACGTCAGCGACGACGACGCCGCCCGTTGGATCGACCGCCTGCGTCCGCGCGTTTACGACCCGCTGCGTCCGCCGGCAGCGTCGAAGATCATGGTCCACGGTGTGGGGATGCCCCAGCGCACGATGACGGTGGATATGATTGCTGTGCCGGCTGGTAAGTAAACATTAGGAGGACATCAAAATGACTCAAACGATCAACCGACGCACATTCGTGGCCGCAACCGCTGCGGCTGGAGTCGGGCTGGCTATGACGGGCACGAGTTCGGCGGCGGACAAGCCCGCCTTACTAGGAGGCACGCCGGTCCATACGGGCGGCTGGCCCGGCTGGCCGGAATGGCGCAAGGCTTGGGAGCCGCAAATCCTGGAGGTGCTGCGGAGCGGACGGTGGTATCGCGGCGACGGCGGCGGAAAGGTGCCTGAATTCGAGGCGGCCTACGCTAAGCTGCTGGCGCGAAGCGCTGCCTGGCCACGGCCAGCGGCACGACCTCGCTGATCACCGCGTTGCACGTCGTGGGCGTCGATGCAGGCGACGAGGTCATCTGCTCGCCCTTTACGTTCGTCGCCACGTACAACGCGATCCTGGCGCACAAGGCCTTGCCGGTGTTTGCCGACACCGATCCGGCCACGCTGACCATCGATCCGGCCACGATCGAAAGCCGCATCACCGACCGCACGCGGGCGATCGTGCCAGTCCACATCTACGGCATGCCGTGCGAGATGGACGCGATCAATGCCATCGCCAAGCGGCGCGGGTTGGCTGTGGTCGAGGACGCCTGCCAGGCGTGGCTGGCCGAGTACCGCGGCCAAAAGTGCGGGACGCTGGGCGACCTGGGCTGCTTCAGTTTCCAGAACTCCAAGCACCTTCCCGCGGGCGAAGGAGGCGCCGTGACTGGCAACAGCGACGAGCTCTTGGACCGCTGCTATGCCTACCATGACTGCGGCAAGCCCGCCGGCAGCTTCCGCGGCAAAGGCTGCTTCACACCAGGCGTCAACTACCGCATGCAGCATTTCCAGGCAGCCATGCTCGTGCAGCAGATCGACAAGCTGGTCCAGGAAACAGCCGTTCGCCGCGCGAATGCCGATTACCTGATCGAGCAATTGAAGGAGATTCCCGGCATCGCCCCCGCGCGACTGCCCGAAGGCGGCCGCGCCGTATGGCATTTGTTTCCGCTTCGCTGCGACGCGCACCATTTCCACGGCCTGCCGCGGCACAAGTTCATCGCCGCGCTGAACGCCGAGGGAATTCCGGCGCACGGCGTTTACATGGAGCAGTATTTCGACGGCCTCTTGGACGAAGCGATCGCCTCGCGCGGCTTCCGGCGCTTGTGGCCGCCCGAACGGCTCAAGGCATACCGCGAGAGCTTGCATGAGCTGAACGGCAACCACAAGGTTTGCACTACAGCGATCGCCCTGCCGCAGACCGTGCTTCTGGCCGAGCGCCGCGCGATGGACCACATTATCGAAGCGATCCGTAAGGTGCAGGCGCATGCCCGGGCGCTGGCGAAAGTTTAAACCATGACTGATTCAAATCCCCTTTCCCGCCGCCAGTTCGTCGCCGCGGCGTCGGCCGGCTTAGTGCTGGCGGATGCCGCCGATGCCGCTCAAGAAAAGCTCGAAGCGGCTGAGTCGGCCACCAAACTCGCCATCGACGGCGGCGAGAAGGCCGTGAAGACGCCGCCGGCCCACGCACCGCGGTGGGGCGAGCCGGAGCGCCGCCAACTCGATGCGATGCTGCGGCAGAACTCGCTCTTCTACTGGCAAGGGCCGCAGACGCGCCTTTTGACCGAGCGCTTTCAGACCATCTGCCCCTTGAAATACGTGCAGACCTGCTCGTCGGGCACAGCGGCGCTGCACATCGCGGTAGGAGCTGCCGGCATTGGTCTTGGCGACGAGGTTATCACATCGCCCGTCACCGATATTGGCAGCGTGATCGGTGTGCTCTACCAGCAGGGCGTACCCGTCTTCGCCGACCTCGGTCGCGGCACCTACAACCTCGCCGTGGAAGACGTAAAACGCCGTATCACGCCGCGGACCAAGGCGATAATCGCCGTCCACTTGACGGGCAATCCCTGCGACCTTTACGCCCTGAAGGAACTGGCCGATGAGCACAAACTGGTCCTGATCGAGGACTGCGCCCAGGCATGGGCGCGCGGTATCGCGGCCGGCCGATAGGCAGCGTGGGGCACATCGCCTGCTTCTCGCTGCAAGACTCAAAACACATCACCTGCGGCGACGGCGGCGTGGTGGCCAGCAGCGACGAGCGCTTCGGCCGGCTGTTGCAGCGTTTCGGCGACAAGGGGGGCGACCGGCACAATTGGGGCGGCGTGCCGGTCTTCGCCACGAACTACCGCATGAGCGAGCCGCAAGCCGCCGTCGCCGCCGCACAATTGCCGCGGCTGGAGTCAATCGCCTCGCGCCGCGCCCTGCTGGGCAACCTGCTCACTGAGAGGATCGGCAAGCTGCCCGGCATCATCCCGCACCAAGTACATGCCGAGGACCGCGCGGTCTACTGGTTCTACATGTTCCGCATCGAGCACCACAAGTTCCGCTGCGGCCGGGCGGAATTCGTACGGGCGCTTGTGGCCGAAGGTGCGCCGGCGATCGGCGGCTATATAAAAGTCCCGCTTTACCGCGAGCCGGTCTTCCAGCAACACGGATTCTTCGCCGGGCGGTGGCCTGTGAGGGAAATGGGGCTGACGAACATGGACTTTACCCGGCACAAGTGTCCCGAGGCCGAGGACATCCTGGCCACGGGTATTCGCGTGATGCTCAACGAGAACATGACTGAAGAGTACGTCCTCAGCGTGGCCGCGGCGATCGAGAAGGTCGCCAGGCATTATGTGTCGTGAAAGGAGGACGCAAAAGATGGCGGCGTGGCAACGGCGATTGATTGGGCTGGGTTTGCCGTGCCTCCTGTGCTGGATGCTGGACGTCAGTCTTACGCTTCACGGGCAGCCGGCGGAGTACTGGGCCGGCGACTACACCCGCACGACCGAGGGTGGCCCGTTCTTTCGCCGGTTGTATTCCACGCACCCCTCGGCCGGAGTCGGAGGGCAACTCCTCGCCATCGGCCTTGTCGCCATCCTGCTGGTGATAGTTCCGGAAGTCCTTGCCGTGGTGGTTGCCATCGCGTCGGTTACTGCCAACACGTACGGCGCGACGACCTGGATCACCGCGGCCCTGGTCTCTGCGCGGCATGGGGGCAGCCTACGCTCGTGGGCTGGTATCAGGCCTCCGCCGGAATGTTCCTGGCGGCCTCGGTGGTGATCGGCGTCGGCGTCCATTGGGTCGTTCGGTCAAGCGCGGATGGCCGCCATGAAGCGACGCGACTTGCCGGGTGGCGGCGGTGGACGGTCGTTTCCGTGATCGTCGTCGCCATCGCCGCGATGGTGTTCGTGCCGTGGTAGGCCCGTCAAGGCCGATCAGGCTTGATTGCGTCTACGATCACTTTCCGGCACGCTCCAATCACCGTCTCTTCCACGTCCTCTGCAAACGGGCCGGGCAGGCCGTAGTAGATCATGCTTTCACGCGGTTCGTAGCCGCCGCCGCGCAGCACGGCAAGCGACGGGATGTAACAACAGACCTCATTGGAGTAGCCCATCACAATCAGGTTCTCCTTGGGAAACTCGCGCTTCAATCGCAGGCCGTACTCCACGGTGACTTCGTCCGCCAGAGCGAGAAGCGTCAGGTCGTCGCCAAAACGCACCGCTTGCACGGGGTAGGCCAGCGAGCGAATCGGGCGGCCGGCGTCATAGGCGGCCAGCATGAGCCGCGCTCGGCGCCGTTTGAACTTGTCAGTGCCGGCCGCCTCCTTGACGAAGTTGTCGCGGTCGTGCGGCGCGAACTTCAGCTCCTTCACCGTGTAAGCCGTGCGGATGGGACCGCGGACGGGGCGAAGCTCGTCGCCCAACACGCGGCGGACCTCGTCGGCCAGCGCCTTGCCGTGCTGCCGGGTCAGCTCGATCGTGCCCCGCGGCTGCGGGTTCTGGTCTCCGCCACAGAGCATGGCAAACATGGCCGTTGTGCCCGGAAGTTGTTTTTCCAGCTCCTCCGCAGCGAAACCGGCGTAGTCGCCGCTGATCCGATAATTGTCGGCGCCAAGCGTTGTGTTGTGGCAAGCGTAGGCGAAGAGCACCGCGCAGTTTGCCTTCGGGCGATACGATCTTAAGCACCGGAACGTCGTGATCGACCGGCCCGGCGGGGTTGACGCCGAGCCGCGTACCACCGTCGGCCGGCTGACGGCGATTGATGGCGAATCCGACGCTGCCGTGCCCTGCCGATACACGCGCCAGCCGCGCGATCGGCCATCGCCGCGTCAACGGCCCGGACGATGTCGTCGGCAAGCCGCTTAGCGTATTGCAGCACGCGTTCCTTTTCAGGGGGCGAAAAGAAGAACATCGCGCTCAAGTTCGGCCAGACTACCGGGCCGGAGTGAGTGTGCGAGGCGTTCAGCACGATTTGCGAGCGCTGCAGTCCATGCTTCGCCTTCAGCCGCCGTGCGATGTCCTCGGAAAGCTCGCGCGGCAGGCCGACCAAATCGGTCGTGACCAGCACGACGCGCCCGCCTGAGTCGTCTTCGATCACAATCGCCTTTGCCCAGAGCTTTTGGATAACGCCGTCTGAAGGATGCTTCCGCGCGGCGTAGCCGGAGAGCCAGATTGGCCCGCTGGGCGTGATGTCGGCGCGGCCGACACCGACGCGAAGTTCCATAGCGCTTGCTATTGGGTCCACGCCGGCGACCGAGGACGCGCCAAAGGCCGCCAAGGCGAGGAGAAAAGGAGAAAGCGGGAGGGGGAGAGGGGGAGACAGGGGGAAAGAGCGAAGAGGAGCCCATCTGCCCTCCCTTTCTCCCTTTCTCCCCTTCTGGCGTTTTTTTCTTGTATTCATGGTTCCAAAAGCGTCTTGATCGCTGCCATAAGAATCGGCTCCGCCCGCTCGTCCACGCCGCTGGATCGGGGGCTGGTTTCATATCCGCCTTCGCGATAGGCGGCGGCCGTGCCGATGTAGCCGGGACCGTAGTCGCCGTATGCGGTCATCGCCACGTGCAAATCGCGGCGCATGGCCTTGGCCGCAAGCTGGTATTCGACAAACAGCTCTCCCGGCATGAAGAGCACCCGCACCGTGTCGACCCGCAGGCAGGCTACGTCGATCGCTCGTCCCGACTCGGCGCGCTTCAACCAGGCAAGCTGGTCGGTCGCGGCGATAGGGCCGTGGTCGGGCTGCGCATGAATCGCGGCGACAAGTTTCGCCTCTTGCACGTGCGCCGCGACGGGCAGGCGCACGGGCACGGTTCGCCAACCGATCTCGTTCCCTGCCAGCGGATGGCGTTCGGTCGCGTCCCAGGCCCGCTTCATTCCATCCGCCAGCCGCAAAGCGAGCGCCATGCGGTTCTCCTTCGCGCCGTCGTTGTATTTGCCGGCGCCGATGTTGCCGCCCGCGCCGTCGAAATGGACGTGCAGCGCCTCCGGCACGGCTTGGCCGCGAATGAACCGGGCGATGCCGGGAAAATCCGGGCTGGGCACGCCTGTGCGATAGTAGCTCTGCGGATGGCAGGCGTAGTAGCTGAGCACGGCCAGCGGCTTCTGGCGGTTCCAGAAGGAAAGCATTGATACCTCTGGGTCAATGACACCTTCCGGCTCGGCTCGCAGCGCGGGGTCTTTTGTGGCCGTATAGCGTTCCGCTCGAACGTGGCCGTCGGATCCCAAGATGCGGCGGTTGGAAGCGACTTGCTTCACGTCGGCAGCGCCCCAGCCGTAGTGCGTTACCGGCTGGGCCGCGGGCAGCGCCGCGCGGAGGGCGTCGGCCGCGCGGCGGATTACCTGACGTTGAAACGTGCCCTCATAGCGGCCGTAGTTCGCAAGGTTCATTCCGCGGACGATCCGCTCGGCGGTGAAGTCGCATTCGGGAGCATCGTGCTGGTGAAGCGTATGCACGGCCACGCGGTCGCGCGTCGTTCCCGCAGCCTCGGCCAAGGCATCGCGGAAGGCATCGTGAGCTTCATTGGCGATGCCGAGCCAGTCTACGGCGCAAAGCACGATCGGCTTCATTTGCGGACCGAAAAGCGCGATGCCGCGGCAGCGAAGGGTCATCTCGTCCAAACGCTTGACCGGATCGTAGGCCATGGCCGAGCCCACCAGCGGCGTGGCGTCGACGTCGAATATGGCCAGTTTGACCGAAGGTTCGGACGCAACGAGTTGAGCCAGTGGAACTAGCAGGGCGATGGCGAAAAGACCGCAGCGGATCATCGGAGTTCCTACTTTCCTAAAGTTATCCTTGTCGCGACCGTTTCCGATTTTCCGATCGAGACCCATTATGGCCATTATAACTCGTGAATGCACCAACTTGCTCGTGGCGCGGCTACCAGCCTTTTTCGGTACAACCTGCGCCGAAGGTCTCATCTCGTCCACTTCTCTAGGCACCATCATGCGCGGCTATCGAGTTGATTTACCACTGTACTTGGGGTAGAATCGCCGCGATGACAGGAACCCAACTCTACCATCAGGAGCCTATTTTGGAGTCCCCGGGTAGTACTTTCTCCTCGCATGCCAGGCAGTTCATCGCCTGCATTTCCGCCGCGATGGCGTCAATTGCCGCCGGCCAGGCGTGCGCCGCGGCAAGCGTCGGCGACGTGTTTGTCATCGCGCTGGAGAACCACAATTTCACCCAGCCGAGTTCCGACACTTCTCCCCAGCAGATTTCCGGGAATTCCGCGGCACCCTATATCAATAGTCTGATCACTTCGGGGAATACGAACGCGGCGCAGGTCTCGTACGCCACAGAATACTACAATTCGGGAACGGGCGTGCATCCTTCGGAGCCAAACTACATCTGGTCGGAAGCCGGCACGAATTACAACCCCGGCACGTCCACCACCGTTCTTGCCGACAACGACCCGAGCGCTCCCGCAGGCAATATCTTCACGAACGTGCCGCATTTGACTGGGCTAATGAACGCGGCCGGCGTTTCGTGGAAGAACTACCAGGAGGATGTGCAGTATTCGACGTCTCCCCTTGTCAGCGTCAGCGGCAATGGCGGCACGGCTCCCAGCGGCGTCACCGTCACGACCAACCCCTACAACGGCACGAAGCAGTATGGTTATGCCGTCAAGCACAACCCTATGGCGTTTTTCAGCGACACCGCTACCGAAAACGTTTACGCGCTTTCGCAGTTGCAGACCGATCTTAACAACAATACGGTCGGCAAGTACAACTGGATCACTCCCGACCTCTACAACGACATGCACACGGCGCTGAGCACGAGCTTCACTTATCACGGTACGACCTACACGGCGGGCACCGACCAGGAAGCGGTGGCCGTCGGCGATAACTTCCTCTCGATCATCGTGCCGGAGATCATGGCTTCGCAGGCCTACCAAAACAACGGCGCGATAATAATATGGAACGACGAAACCGAAGGCGGCGATACATCTTCCTGTGCCATGACGGAAATTGTAATTTCTCCGCTTGCCAAGGGTAATGCTTACGCAAGCAGCGTTCCCATGAGCCACTCGTCCGATCTCAAGACGATGGAGGAGAACTTTCAGCTCGGACCGTATCTGAACAACTCAATTCCCTCGTCGGAAACCGCCGTCGGCGGCGGCTACAACAGGGTGGCTTCGGTCAATGATTTGTCTGACCTCTTCAAGACCGGCGCCATCCCGGCCAGTTCCGGGACGGCGACCACCTTTAGCCTGAGTTGGGATTCCGACGGCGTCTACAGCAACGGCGCGACTGATGGAAGCGGCACGTGGAACACCTCGGCAAAGTGGTACGGCGCCGGGCCAAACGACGTGGCCTGGCCGAACGCCGCTGGCGACACGGCCCAATTCGGCGCCGGCAGCGGCAGTTCAATCGCATACACGGTGTCGTTGAGCGCGTCGACCTCGTTGGGCGGATTGATCTTTCAGAATCAGGCCTACACGCTCACCGGCAGCACGCTCAACCTGATCGGGGCGACGCCCACGGTCACCGTAAACGCCAGCGGCGGCACGATCGGCTCGGCGATCACAAGCGCGGGCGGCCCGACAAAGACCGGTTCCGGTGAGCTGTACCTTGCCGGGGCCAACACGTATACGGGGACGACGACCGTTTCAACGGGCACTCTGGCCCTTGGCCCGTCCGCCGTGCTGGCGACATCGGCGGTGAACGTCTCCGCCGGCAGCGTCTTCACCGTCCCCGGCGGCGCGGCGCTGAGCGGCAGCCCGGCAATGAACGCTAGCGGAACGGTCGATTTCAACCTGGCCGCGCAAACCATCAGTAGCCTGAACGGCCTGAGCGGCGGCATCGTGGCTCTCAACGGAACCGCGCTGACGGTGGCCAACGGGGGGACCTTCGCGGGCTCGTTGCAGAACAGCGGCGGCACGGGCAGCTTGACCGTCAGCGGCGGCAACCTCATTCTCTCCGGCAGCGACTCCTTCACGGGCGGCACGACGGTAACGCGCGGCGAGCTGACATTGGATGACGCCGGCGCCCTGGCCGATGGTTCGAGCTTGGCCGTCGGTCTGCACGCCACCTCGTTTTTCGCCCCCGTTGCCGGGCCCGCCGATTCGGCCGCGCTTGCCAAGGTTGCATCGGCGCCCGAACCGGGCACGCTCATACTGTTGATTATGGCTTTATGGAGTGCGATAGTCCGTTACCCCATTTGCCGCTGCGCGGCTGAGACGCCAATGAGGAATTCGAAACGATGTATAACGTGAACAGTCACTCGAGCTCGGAAGGTAACGTCTGGGCGCTGGGCTCGATCGCCACAATCGCGGCCACGTCCAAGCGGGGCACGATGAACTCTACTGTACCGCCCTGCGAATCCCGGTGAAAGTCGGCCGGCAGATTGCCGGACGTGCCCGCGGGGTCCGCAGTGATCGCCCGGACGGAGCAGCCTGATTGGAACGGAACGCACACAGTCAATCGCACGTTCGCGGCCGGATGGACTTCGTCCTCGAAGGACGCGCGGCGGACGACATTCAGGTTCAGCAGATGAACGAGCGTCCGTCCGAACTGGTCACGGACAACAGCCCGTACCGAGGCCGGCCCGCGGACCGTTACCGCCGGAACGCCGATCTTCGCGCGAACCTGCGTCATCCAGTCACCCCCATCGGCTGCGATGACCGCGCCACCGGCGCGGTGGAACTCTTCGACCGTCGCTTTCTCCTCAGAGTCCAACACCGACATGCTTTCCACGAGCAGTGCCTTTGCCGCTTTCAGCCGCGGCAGGCCGAAATCGTCTTCGCATACGACTTCATATTGCAAGTTCGCCCGCGTCAGTTCCGCCGCCAGCGCCGACGCCCGGCAAACGTCGCTATCAATCCAGCCGTGCGCCGGGAGGAACAGGAGCACGTCGCGCCGCGGCTGCGTATTGGCGAGCCATTGGCGGTGCTGGCCGAGCAGGTCGACTTCCGGCCGCACGGCGTCGATCATCTTTCCGCGAACCGCCTCCGGCCAAGTTGGCCACAGCAGATAGCTCGCCCCGTGGGCCGCCGACTCGGCTATTGCCAATCGCGTCAGATGCGGCGGCGTGTGGTAGTCGGCTTCAGCAATCGTGCAAACGACCAGCGGCTTGCCGTGAATGATCGCGCGGAGCTGTTCGTAGGTCGGGCCGTATTCGATCGCGCGTCCGTCGGGCAAGCTTCGTGGCTGGCTCACCATGTCCTCGATCGTTACAAAATCCTCGTTCGCGCTCATGGCGTGGATGTCCATGCCCGAGTCGCGAGTTTGCTTGTAAAGCACATCGGGCGAGTTGAGGCTGTTGTTGGCCGTGAGCAGGGCGCCGGGGCGGACCGATTTCGCATAGGCCCGCATGTCGGCGAAGAAGTCGGCGGCAATTGTCGCCCGAAACTGCCGGAATACCTTCGGCCGCACGTCGGCCGTTTTCCGCAGCCCCGCCAATGATGTGTCCGGGACAGCGATCTTCCGCTCCCGCAAGAACCGCGCAAACCGCTCCATGCAGTACGGACAGTAACATCCCTGGCGATGCACGACGGGATTGTCGAAGAAAACGCCGTCGTGCCCGGAGTCCAACTGCTGCCGGATCATGTATCGCTCGTAGGTCCGCCAATCGGGGATGTTCATGCACGCCGCCTGGTACGCGCCGCCGTACCAAGAGGGCAGCGGTTTGCCGTTGCGGTCCTGCTGGCGCCAGGCCGAAGGCGTGGAATGAAAACGCGCACGCAGCGACGGCTCCCAATGGGCGTCGAAATGCGGCAGGTCGACGATGGAAGTCGCGCACAGATAGCCAAGCACGAGGCGGATGCCGCGCGACTTGGCCTCCTTGACGTAAGCGGCGTCTGCTCGACACCGTCCGGCCCAGGTCGCCGCGTCCGGCAGCCCGCTGTAACCTTCGCCGCCAAGGCCGGAAGCGAAAAGAATCGTCGCTCCGCAAGCTGCCGCGGCCTTGGCTTGATTGCCGATGTCCCCTAGGTGGTCGAATGCAGGGAAGGCGGTGCCGAACTGCAACTCGAGCGCGCCCGACGGAATTCTCTGGTTCAGTCATGCCAAGAGCGTGGTCGAGAAACGCATAGGCTTCTTGCCGCACCTCCGCCGGGAAGTCGTGGGCCGCGTCCGGATAGCGGAACACAAGCCGGTCGGCGGCGCCCAGCAAGTCAAAGACCTCGCGGGCCTTGGGCTCTGCCTTGCGAACGCCCGCCACCGCGAAATTGTCGTCCCGCAGCGGCGAATTTGAAAACAGCGCTCGCGGAGCGATCGCCGCCACGACCTCGTCGAAATCGAAGGGCGCTCGCGCCGGGTCGAGACCGTAGACCGTCTGCAGCCGCGGCATGTAGCGCTCACCGGCCCAGCCGTCGAGCTTGCCGCCGTGGTAATCGGCCAGCATCGTCCATCCGCAGCTTGCGACAGCGGCCTTGATCCGCGTGTCAAAGGCCGCCAGGAACATGGCGTTGTGGCCGCCCAGCGAGTGGCCGATGACGCCGATCCGCTGAGGATCGACCTCCTTTCGCCCGCAGAGCAGATCCACGCCGCGGATGTGATTGACGATTCCCTTCATGCTTCCCGAGGCATACTTGCTCTTGCCGAAATCGAAAGCATATTCGCCGAGTGAGGGATAATCGGGCACGAGGACCACGTATCCACGGCGGGCAAGCTCGAGGCCGTAATGGAGATTCGCCGCGCCGCCGAGTCCGGCCGGCTCGTCCTTGCCCAGCGGCGTCGTCTGGTGCAGGGCGAGGACCGCTGGGCGACGCCCCGGACGGCCCTGCGGAAGAAAGAGATAAGCCGGCACGCGGTCGCCTTCGTCGGAGGCGTACGAAAGCTTGAACCGCGTGAAGCCGTCGCCCTCATACCGGTTGCCGATTTGTACGTCCAACGGCGGCAGCTTCGCGCGGTCAGGCAGCGGCCCCATCGCCGCCTCCATCCCTTGCAGGATTTGCCGCCGCCGGATGGCCCAATCGGCGGGCGTCTTCACAGGTTGCTGCCCGCCGTGGCCATCGCGAAAAGACAGCAGCGGCGGGCGAGCCTCTACGGCCGGCACGACAGCAAGCAAGATCGCCAAGCTCAGGGCCGCGCGAACGAGGTCTGTGATGATTCGCATTGTTTGTTGCAGCCTATCCGCCAATTGGTATAGGTGTTCGCCCCAAGTATAATCCAATGCAGCCGACCGCGAAACAAAGGAATTGCCTCGCCCATGATTCTCCACTGCGACATGGATGCGTTCTACGCCTCGGTCGAAGAGCGCGACCGGCCGGAACTCGTCGGCAAGCCGGTCATGGTGGGCGGTTCGCCGGAAAGGCGCGGCGTGGTGGCGGCGGCCAATTACGCCGCCCGCAAGTTCGGCGTCCATAGCGCGATGCCGTCGGCTACTGCCCATCGGCTTTGCCCGCACGGTGTCTACCTGCCGCCGCGGATCGGCTACTACGCCGAGGTCTCCCGGGAGATTCGCGGCATTTTCGATCGCTTTACGCCGCTGGTCGAGCCGCTTTCGCTCGACGAAGCCTTTTTGGACGTGACCGGCAGCGAGCACCTCTTCGGTTCGGCGGTCGAGATCGCTAGGCAGATCAAGGAGACAGTCCGCCGCGAGGTGCGGCTGATCGTTTCGGTGGGCGTAGCCCCCAACAAGTTCCTCGCCAAGATCGCCAGCGACCTTAGAAAGCCGGACGCCCTGGTCGTCGTCGAGCCGGACAAGGTGCAGGCGTTCCTCGATCCGCTGCCTGTGGAGCGGCTGTGGGGCGTCGGCAAGCAGAGCAGCAAAGTCTTCCAGCGGCTGGGCATCCGCACGATCGGCCAACTGCGCCAATGGCCGCCCGATGCGCTGCAAGGCCGCTTCGGCACGAGCGGCGAACACCTCTGGAACCTTGCGCACGGCCGCGACGACCGGCCCGTCGTGCCGGAACGCGAAGCGAAGTCGATCTCCAACGAGACGACGTTCGAGCGCGACATCGCCGACATGGAAGTACTGCGGGCGTGGCTGGTGGACCTCGCCGAGCAAGTCGGCTGGCGGCTGCGGCGGCACGAGCTGCGGGGCCGCACAGTGCAGATCAAAGTCCGTTTCGCCGACTTTTCCACAATCACCCGCTCCATCACCCTGCCGGAACCGACCGACATCACGCACGAGCTATGGCAAGCGGCCGACGAACTTCTTTGCCAGCGGTTGCCGGCCGGCCATCTGCCCGTGCGGCTCTTGGGTGTCGGCGTCAGCGGCTTGGACGACACCGGGCAGGTCCAAGGGATACTTTTCGACGGCGACCAGCGCGCGCGGCAAAGCCAAGTGGACGCCGCGGCCGACCAGATCAAGGCGCGGTTTGGGACTGCGGCCATACGGCGCGGCAGCGGGCTGGACACCGACGCGAAGCCAAGGCCGACCAATTCACAATGATCCTTGCATTGTGCCCTGCAATCGTCCACGATAAAGCTCCGCCGGACTGAATTCAGGTCAAAGGAGTTTGTCGAAATGTCCCCATCTCAATCGAGCGATCCGCTCGATGAATTGAAAAAGGCGCTCGGCGGCGGTAATGCCGCCGGCGTCCAAGAGATTCTGCAACGTCATCCCGAGCTGAAGGCGGCGATAAATGACCCTATCGGTCCGTTCGACTCTCCCGCGATTGTCACGGCGAGAAGTCCCGAGATGCTTGACGTTCTGCTCGCCGCGGGGGCGGACCTGAACGCAAAGAGTAGCTGGTGGGCGGGCGGCTTTGGGCTGTTGCACATAGCCAGTCCCGAAATGGCCGCCTACGCCATCCGTCGCGGCGCCATCGTGGACATTCACGCGGCGGTGCGCCTCGGAATGCTGGACCGGGTAAACGAGTTGATTGGCTCGGATGCCGCGCTGGTTTACGCCCGTGGCGGCGACGGCCAGACGCCCTTGCACTTTGCCGGCACGCTTGAGATCGCCGCGTTCTTGCTCGATCACGGCGCCGAGATCGACGCCCGCGACGTGGACCATGAATCGACGCCCGCGCAGTACATGATCGACGACCGCCAGGAAATCGCGCGTTACCTCGTTCAGCGCGGCTGCCGCACGGACATTCTCATGACCGCCGCCCTGGGTGACATCGAACTGGCCCGCCGCCATCTTGACGCAGACCCCGACTGCGTCCGCATGCGGATCACCGAGGAGTTCTTTCCCATGATCGATCCGAAAGCGGGCGGCACGATCTATCAATGGAAGCTCGGCTGGTATCTCTCCCCGCACCGCGTTGCGCTGAAGTTCGGCCATGAGGACGTGTACAGGTTACTGATGGACCAAAGTCCGCCGGAGGTGAAGCTGATTGAGGCGTTCTGGCTTGACGATGAGGCCGCACTGCAAGCTCTCGGACGAGACCATTCGGACCTGGCCCGCAAGCTGCTGGCGGGCGACCAGCGCGAGGTGGCGCGTCGCTGCGCAACAACGAGACCCGCGTGGTGCGCGCCATGTTGAAGGCGGGCCTGCCGGTCGATGCCCGTGGCCAGCATGACGCCACGCCATTGCATTGGGCGGCCTTTCATGGCAACACGGAGATGGTCAAAGTCATCCTTTCATATGGGCCGCCGCTGGAAGCAACCGACGCCGATTTCAATGGCACGCCGTTAGGCTGGGCGATTCACGGCTCCAAGGCGGGCTGGTATTGTCAAACCGGCGACTACGTCGGAACCGTTGAATCGCTTATTGCCGCTGGGGCGCGCCTGCCGCCACGCCCCGGAGGGTCCGATGCCGTACGCGAACTGCTTCGCCGGCACGGAGTGGACGAAGGGGCGAAGTGACCGCCGTAGCTCGGCAGGATTCCTCGGCCTGCGATGAAAGTTTAACCGCCGGGGCCATCGGGGGCTTGCGGTCGAAAAACAATGCGATACTATTTGGAAGTCTGAATCTGCTTGGCGCCGGTCAGCTCGCGAATGAGATCGACTTCGCGCGGGCGATAGGCCCGTCCGTCCGGATAAAAGATGTCGTGAAACCAGACCGGGGGCGGTTGTCGCACGTAGGGCTTCTCCCAGGAATCCCAAGGAAGATTCGTCTGCGACTTGCCGGCGACGAATCCCCAATTAATCGCCGCCACGCGGAGTTTCTTGGCGATCGGCAGAATCGTGTCGAACGTGCTGCCAACTCCGCGCGCCATGTACTCGGTGCAAAGGACCGGCCGGCGGTACTTCTGGAGCATCTCCACGCGCCGCTGGAAGTCCTCCGGCCAACTGTAGTTGTGGAACGAGATTACGTCCGACTGCAAAAGCTGCACGCGCGCGATGGCGTCGGCCTTGGTCCCGCCCCGCTGGTGGAACAGCGCCGACGACCAGTCTCCCTCCCAGACTCCGCTGGTGAGCGGCTGCGACGGATGCGCCGACCGCGCCCATGCGAACACCTTGGGCAGCAATTCGAGCACGCGGTCCTGTTTGTCGCCGGGCTCCTGTTTGCCGTACGAGCTGCCGTTGGTGTTCGACGGCTCGTTCCAAACGTCCCAGGCGAGTACGCGGCGATCGCGGGCCAGCGCCGACCACGCCTACCACATAAGCCCGCAGCCTCGGCTCCTGCGCCGAGTCCGTGAGGGCCTTCGCCCCGGGGCTCTGCACCCACCGCGAGTTGTGTACGCCGGGCACAGCAGGACGCTGCGGTCCCAACTTCGGGTTCGGGTCCCAGCAAGAATCGAAAAGCACGAGGATCGGACGGATGTGATGCCGCGAGGCAATGCCCAAGAATGTATCCAACCGCTTCCGAAAGCCGGCGGCATCCTGCCAGAGCAAATCGTGCAGGAAAACCCGCATGGTATTCATGCCCAGGCTTTCGGCCCAGCCGAATTCCTTGTCGATTTGCCGCGGGTCGAAGCTTTCCGCCTGCCACATTTCCAGCTCGTTGACGGCGCTGGAAGGAAGGTAGTTGCTCCCCACCAGCCAAGGCTGCTGGGCGTACCACTGGTTCGCCCGCGATTCGCTCCAACGATCCTGCGCCTGCGCGGACGGCCAGCGACAAAAGAACACCCAACCACAGAAGGCGAATACGCCGATTCATGAAAAAGACCTTGGCTCGAACGACCATTGATATGATTGACGGGACAGTTCCGATTTTAACTTGATGAACATCGAAATGAAATGCGTCCACTGGGTCCTCCGTGTGCGACGTGTCCGAGGGTTGGGATGGCCGGCTCCAAAACGTAACCAGCCCCTGCATCCGGCGCTAAACTGGACAGAACTGGACACAACTGGACACTTTTTCGGCGTCACACCCCGCTAATGCGTGTATTGACCACGGCAAAACGGGTTATTGGTCTTGCGACACTTGCGCCTTTCGGCAGCGGCGGGCGAAGGCGAGTTCCGTGTCGCGGTCCACGCGGCGTTTTTCGTCTTCGTACCGCAATACGGTCTCGTCGTCGCTGCCGATCTTGGAGGCCGCGAAGACGTTCACGCGCTTGAGGATCTCCAGGGCGGCTTTCACGTCGCCTTCTCGGACGGCGCGGGCGACGCATTCGGCGGCTTCGGAGGCAAGCTGGTCGGCGCGGCAGGCGACGGCCTGCCGCATTTCGCGCCGGCCGCGGTTCAAGGCGGCCTGGAAGCGAAAGTCCTTGCCCAGCCAGTTGTAGAGCGTGCTCCGGCTAATGCCGGCGGCGGTCGCCGCGTCGCGGGCGGTCTTGCCCGACAAAAGGGCCTCCAGTGCGGCAAGTTGGACGGCCGGCATCTCCGCCGCATCGCCGGCGGGGACGGCAGCGGAGTTGGCATTGGTCCGAACGGAATCGGTGGACACGGTGTTTCTCCTAGTTACTGTGTGTTTACAAGTGTATATAGTGGACAGCAACTTGCATGCCAATTGCGCATTTGCGCGGGACACTGCGGGATTACTGGGGAAGCGGAGGCTCCCATGCCGCGCGTTTTGGCAGGCTCCTGCCTCGGCTGCACGCACGGCCTGCCAAAACGGCATGAATGAATGGCCTCCAAGATGCCTCCGGCTTGCCCGGGGGAGTTTCACGTTCGGAGCTACACAGGACGTCCATATTGCCTCCCTGTTCCCCGTTTCCAGGCGGCGGAGCCGCCGGAAAACGGGGGAGAAAGGAGTAGCGAGTCGCGTTGCTGCAGCGACAAGCGTAAGTACCCCTGGGCAAGCCAGGGGCATTTGAAGCTGCAAGTCTCGCGCACTACGGAAAACCGGGCACAGGTGTTTCGGGGCGGAGAAAGGGGACATCTCTGATTCACGGGTGCGTATGATGGTGGCTTTAGTTATCAGAAGTCTTCAGTCGGAATAGTGTGGCCGCTTCATTGGGAATGAGGCGACATCCGGGCATCGGCGTTTCGATCTTCTCGGCACGGTAGGGGCCAAACGTGCGTTCCCCGGCGCAGGGCCAGGCGCGGACGGAGGCAGTTGCGCTGGCGGCGCTGTTGGGGCCAAACATGCGTTCCCCCGGCACGGGGCCGGGCGGGGACGGATGCAGTTGCGTTCGCGGCACGGTAGGGGCTGCTGCCGCGAACGCGTCCGGCTTGGGCCGGCTCGTCGCTCAGAGCGTTTCCGAAAACCGAGCGTAGGGTGGCGTCGAGCGCAATGACGACCCACCATTTATCGCTTGGGTCAGTAGGTTTCTGGTAATTCGCCGCGTTTTCGCCGTTCGTAATGGCTCGCGGCGATTCCTTCCGGCCGAGAGTTGCCTCCCGGCGGATGGAGCCGGGACAATACCGGCAACTCGCGCGGATAGGACAGGAGATCGCGAAGCAGCGAGTTGGCCGCCCGAGTTCGCATTTCGCTCAGTTCCCGCAACAACTGGCGCATCCGCCGTCGAGCTTCCACGAGCAGCGGGCGGTTAATCCCGCAGACGCTTTTGCATCGCTGTCCAGTCTCAGTGATTGCTTCAACGGTCCCGTCGGGGATGTTGCGCAGATGATTACCCCACCGGTCCTCGCATGGGTCAAGCGGCAGCGATTTGTCTCGTTTTACCGAATTACATCCGTTGCACGAATAGACGAGATTGTCATATTCGCCTCTTTGCTCCGGGCGAGATGCCCGCGAGAAATCGTGATCGATGCCAAACCAAGCGTCGCCATCCGGGCACCACGTCTCTCGCCAGAGGCAATAAACGCAGCAGAATTGGAAGTCGTCGCGCAGCCACGGCTTGAATGACTTGTAATCGACGTAGCCCACTGGGCCGTGCAACCGCTCACGGCGATTGTTGCGATATTCGAACGCTGCGCTCGCCGATCATTCCGCACTGCCGAGAATGCTGCGCGCGGCGGCTTCCATCCGCGCTACGTGATCGAGCCTCGCCCGGTCAAATTCCTCTGCCTGTCGATCGGCAAGCACCTGTAATTGTTGGAGCTCGATTTGCTCTTCGTTCGTCAAACCGCTGTCGAATTCCTTATCGATCAACGCGACGCGACGTTTGTTGAAAACGTCCCACAACTCTGGCTGCAGCGGAGGCTTCATGCTACGTTCCAGCAGCCGCGATGCGAGTTGATCGACGGGAATGTTCTCAGTTTCGTGCGCGTCTTCAGCCGTCCGGCAAGCGGGTCGGAGACGGTTATTGTCAGCGACATTGAATTGGTCCTTAAACAACTTCTGGCCTTGGAAGCAGCCGGTTCCGAGGCAGACCAGCCGACAACCAATTCTAATCGCCACGGGAGATTGGAACAAGACGAGTCGGTTTCACTTCCGCTTGCACCTCTCCAACGTCATCAGGGCAAATGCCGTCCCGTACGCCTGATGATAATTGTAGAAGGGAAAATCCCACCATGTTCCGTCCGGCTGCTGCAGGTGCAGGATGATTTGGGCAAGATGGTCCTGCCGCTGGGGACGCTCGGAGGGCGGCAAGATCTCGATGCAACGGGCGGCGTAGTAATGGCCGTAATAGAAAAAGTAGGCGGCGACTTGGAACCACGACTCGTGCGGGATCGGCCGCTTGCGACCAAGGTCCAGCCACATCTCGCGGGCGAAGAGGCGGTCCAGCCAGGTCTCCATCACTTCGTCGGTGACCTTCTTGTCTCCCCAGAGCCGCATGGCCAGATTACAGGCCTGCGAGCGGCCCAGGCTGCCGCCGGGGCGGTTGATCGGCAGCATGGGCACGTATTTCAGGTACTCGCCGTAATCGTAGCTGAAGTCGGGCTTTCGCTGCCGCAGGATCGAGGCGAAGCCGCGATCGACCAGCTTTTGCGGGATGGCGATGCCTTCCTTGCGGGCTTCGTCGAAAACGATCAGCACCGTCGCGGTGACGAAGCTGATGGTGGAACCGTTGGGCCGCTGCGTCTGGAAATCGAAATCGTCGTAATAGGCCCAGCCGCCCGCCAGGCACTCGTAGCGCCGCAGCATGTCGATCTGCTGCCGGATCAAGGCGCGGAGCCGCTTGCAGCGCTCTTGGTCCTTGGCATGGCGGTGCAGGAGGTGGACCATCGCGTCGATGGAATAGGCGTGCGTCCAGTTGTTGTAAAGCGCGTCTTCCGAATTGCGGCGGACCTTGGGCAGGTTCTCCATGAGGAAGGTTTCGGCGCGGTTGATCGCGCGATCGACCTTGCGCGGTCAACCTTCGCGCCGCGGCCTACTTCGCACAGCGCCGAAATGCACAGCGAAGTCACCGCGGCCCGGAACGACTCGTGCGCGCCGGGAACGGGCGCGTAGATTTCCTCCGGCCGCGAGCTCCGCTCGGAACCCCAAGAGCCATTGGCGTTTTGCGTTTTTAGCAGAAAGTCCAAGCCGCGGTGGATGGCTGCGTCGATCTGCTTGGGATCGGGACGCGGCACCGGCTTGGGCTTGGGGCCGATGAGCGCAAGCGCGGGCGGCGCGTCTTTCGCGTCGCGGGGGGTCGCGGCTGCATCGTCTGCGAGGCCCGTAGTTGAGGAGGCGGAAAGTACCGCAGCCAGCGAAAGTGCAATCAATTTGGAGTGCGAAGAGGGCACCGACGCGCAGCGTTGGTCTCCGTCGCTTTTCAAAAGACTCTCCATACGGCGGTCGTTTCCGGTAATGTAAGGCTCAAAATAACTTGCGGCCTGTTGAAAAGCGAAAGCGAGCTTTCGCGCGCCAAAGCGTCAATCGTCCTTGGGTTTGTCCTGCAGAATCTCGTCGCCCGCGGCAAGACCTTCGAGCACTTCGACTTGTTTGTCGTTCCGCTCGCCCAGGCGGACGGAGCGCTTCTTTGACTTGCCGTCTTTGCCGACGAGGTAAACGTAGTCCTTCGACGGATCGAAATCCTCCGTGAATACGGACTTGGCCGGCACGGTCAAGGCGTCGGTCTTCTTGTAAGGAACGACCTTCAACTCGCAGTTCATGCCGGGCATGATGGCCGAGTTCACGGCATCGCTGGCGACGGTCATTTGGCAGTCGAATCCGCTGCTGCCCAGAGGGACCGTTCCCACGCGCTGCACGATGGCCGTGATCTTCGGATCGACGAAGCCCACCGGGTCGACATACACGGTCTGTCCGGCGCGGATCCGCTGGGCCTGCGATTCGGGCACGGTCGTGCGAATGATCAGCGGCCGAGTCTGGACCACGGTCATAACGGCTTCGTTGGGCGCAACGGGCATTCCGCGGCGGAGCGTATCGCTGCCCATGCCCGACCACTTGCCGCGCACGTTGCGGCCGTAATAGAGAATGCCGTCGATCGGCGCCTTGACAGTCATCGCCTCGCGGTCGGAGATGAGCTTGCTCAACCGGTCCTCGCCTTGGGTCCGCGCGACCTTGAGCTTTTCAAGCTCCAGGCGGTGCTTGCTCATCAGCAGCGGCAAGCTGGCCTTGGTGAGCTCCACGTCAATAAGCGCACGGTCGGTTAGCTCCTTTGCCCTTTCTTCCATGCGCGGCAGGCCGAGCTTTTTGTTTTCCTCGTATGCGGCGCGCGCGAATTCCATCTGGAGCTTTGCCCGATCGACGCCGTTCTTCGCGCGGCGGAGCACGATCTTTTCGGTTTCCTCCTTGAGGTCGTCGGCCTTGTACATTTTTTCAAGCTGCCGGTATTCCTCTTCGGCATATTCCAGAAACTCCTGGTACATTTTGAGGCGGAACTCGTTCTCTTTTACCGACAGCGGCTTTTCCACCTGCTGGAATTGCTTCCAATCCTCCTTAGTCATCCGCTCGGCCCGCTGGTTGGCGTCAGCGTCCAAGGGATTGATCTTCTCCAAGGCCGCCAACTGGGCCTCGGACTGCTTGACGCCCAGCTCGTTGAGCTGCATTTCGCTTCGCAGTTCGGCGATCGCGCGATCGATCTTGTCGGTTTCCAGCGCGAGCACGAGATCGCCCTGCTTGACGGGCGTGCCGTGCTCGACGGCCTTGAGCACCTGCAGTTGCGGCCATTCCTGCGGGCGGACGACAAGCTCGGCCTGATTTTGGGCCTCAAACACGCCGTCGAGCGAAACTTCGACGTGGAACGGTCCCTTTTTCACTTTGCACGTTGCGGGCTTGGCCGGCTCAGCTTTCTTCTCCGCCGCGGCCTTGTCCTTCGTGTTCTTCGACTTCGCGTCGGGCTTCTTTTCGGCATTGGCCTTCTTGTCAGTATCGCCCTTCTTGTCGGTGTTGGCTTTCTCGTCGGTGTTGGTTTTCTTGTCTTGGGAAGATGAGTTCGCGTCTTCGCTGGACTTGTCGGGTTCTTTGGCCGCGCCGGCGGATTTCTTATCGGTCTTCCGCTTCTTCGCCGGCTTGGTCTGCGCCGCGGCCTCCCCGGCGGCAATCGAGATCAACAACAGTGTGCTCAGCAGCAGTTTTCCGGCGTCGGCCAGTCTCATCGTGCGACTCCAAGTAGGGGGTTTTTCTTGGGCTATTCTGGCCCGTTTCTCAATTGGAAGGTAATAGTCGAGCTAATTCCCCCATTTTCCCATGAACGCGGCGACATTTCAAGCGGCAGCCATGCCGCAACGGACGCATTCATGACCAATCAAACCCCGAAGTTGGCCCGAGGTTTTTCAGGCCGCCCGTTTCGTCCGTTTCCGGCCCGACAGGATTGCATTATTGCCAGAAGCGTCATATTCGGACCTCTTTCTTTTGAATTCTCCTTGATATAATTCGTTGGCCCTAACACCTTCGAGGATGCGAAGGAGGCGGCGCCGCCGCTTGCACGTTCCGAAACCCAAGGAGACCGATTCGTGAAGAGAGCTGTTTTCCGCCGACCCGCTGCGCGGCTATCCCTCGTCATCGCCTGTTTATTCACCTCCCTTTGCTGCAGCGGCGCGCAGGCCCAGCACCCCGTGTCATTGCCCGTCGGCGCGGCGGCGAAGGTGCCGGAGAGTCGTCCGGGCGGCACGTGCGTCATCATTGGCGGCGGCTTGAAGCGGGACAACGCCGCGATTTTCCAGCGTTTGATCGAGGCGGCCGGCGGGACAAAACGGTGCCGCTTTGCGGTGCTCTCGTCCGCTTCCAGGAACGTCCGCGGCGCGCGGCGATTTGGCGCGGCCTTGGAGGGATACGGCGTGGCGGCGGACCGGATCGCCGTGTTGGACATACGTCCGGAAAACGCCGCGGTGGCCGCGTTCGATCCGAAAAACGTCGCGGAGCTGCGCGGCGCCACGGAAGTGTATTTCGTGGGCGGCGACCAGGATCGGATTTTGGCGGCGTTGCGGAAGGCGGACGGCAGCGATACTCCCGCTTTGGCCGCGATCAATGACATGTTCGCACGGGGCGGCGCGATCGCCGGCAGCAGCGCGGGCGCGGCGGTGCAGAGCAAGACGATGATCGCCGTTGCCGGGCTCGGCGAGCGGGGGCTGGACGAAGGCATGGACGCGCTGGATTTCGGCCTCACCTCAGACCCGTCGCGCCGCGGCCTTTTTGTCACGTCGGGACTGGGCTTCTTCCGCGGCGGGATCGTCGATCAACATTTCAGTCAAACCCGCGGCCGGTTGGGGCGGCTCGCCCGCGCGGCGGCGGAGAGGAGGGTGCGATTCGGGTTCGGCATTGACGAAAACACGGCCATGATCGTTGCACCCGACGGCACGTTCGACGTCGTCGGCACGGGCTGCGTGACGATCGTCGATGCGGCCGCCGCGGCGTGCAGCGACGGACCGCTAGGGTGCCGCATCGGCGGCCTGCGGCTTTCTTTCATGGGGATCGGGGACCGTTTCGATCCCAAGACCGCCGCGCTGGCGGTCAATCCGGCCAAAAAGCCGTCGGCCTCCGACAGCGAATGGAATTCCAACAATCACCTGATAACGGACATCAACGCCGTTGGCGCCGTTCCCTACGCGATTTTTTCCGGCCTTTGCAACAACATCCGCGCCAAGCAGGTCGGCGTCGCGCTGCGGTACAGCCACTCCTTCGCCCACGGCTACCGCTTCACGTTTGCGAAGTTGAAGACGACGCGGTTTTGGACCGGACGCGTGGATAACGGTGCGGGCATTACGGTGCAGGACGTTGCCCTGGACATCGAGCCGATCCTGGGCACGTTGCGCCGCCCCAGAGCGCGCTGCCGGTCGACCTGCCGGCCGACCCGGA
This sequence comes from uncultured Planctomycetia bacterium, assembly GCA_963780045.1. GTDB lineage: Bacteria > Planctomycetota > Planctomycetia > Pirellulales > Thermoguttaceae > JANXQG01. The sequence continues at coordinate 3,767,067 of CAVZZZ010000001.1, forward strand.
CATTTCGCCGCGCGTGGGTGCCCTGGGTGCCCATTGCACCGCCGCGCCGTGCGAGGCGGCCTGGTTTCGGGGCGTTCTGCTGGCCGACGACGCGCGGCATTTGCGGCCGGATGCGCCGCTGACCCGCGCCGATCTGGCAACCGCGATCGCCCAGTCGGTGAATCTGGACGCGCCCGATCTGGACGTACGTCCGGCCGACGTGCCCGATACGGCGGCCTTCAGCGACGAAGTGGGCGAAGTAGTCACCGCGAAAATCATGGAATTGGACGCGAAGGGCCGCTTTCGGCCCGATGCGCCGGTCACGCGGCAGGAGGCGACTCTTGCGATGGGCCGCGCCGTGAAGTTCGCGGAAAATCTTACGGGCTATCATCGGAGCGCCGGCAACGCGCTGACAAAAGAGGGCGCGGCGAAGGCGGACCTTGCGAGCCCCATAACGCGCCGCGAAGCGGCCAGTGAACTCGCGCGGCTGATGGAATTGCCCTGGTAGCAAAACGGCTGGCTTCATATGCGCGTCGCTCACTTAAACGATCAACGCCGGCCGCGGCGGCGCAGCAGCCACAGCGCGCCGAGTCCGGCTGCCAGCAGTGCGACTGTGCCCGGCTCGGGAACCGCCGTGGCCGAGGGCGCGGAGGCCGCGCCGGCATTGGTCGCCGCAACCGCATTGCCGAACAGCGAGAGCTCTCTGCCGACGCAGACGTTGGTCCCGTCCGCAATCCCCTCGTTGTCGGTGACAATCAGCTCGCCGCTGGCAACGGTCGTTCCACCGGTATAGGTGTTCGTGCCGCCCAACACCAGGACGCCGCCGCCGATTTCCTCTATTCCGCCCGTGCTGCCGAGCGTTCCGTCCAAAGTGATCGTCCCGCCGCTGGCGTCGATATTGGTCGGCACCGAGCCGGTGACGGTCATCGACAACGAGGTAGACCACGGGGCCGACGAAGCGAGCGTTCCCCCGCCGGTGTTGCTGATACCGAGGAAGATCTGCGCGCTGCCCGCCGTGGCCGAGACGATGCCGCCCGCGCCGATCACCAGCAATGTGCCGGCGTTTCCCAACTTTACGGTGCCATTGCCGTCCTGTTCGCCGTTATTGACCGTCTGGCCGAACGATATGCCGTAGACGTTTGCCGTCGTCGCGGTTCCCAGCACTTGGAAGTAGCTGTTCCCGCCGGTGGCATCCTCGTAGCACAACTCGACGTACTCGTTGGGGACGTTCAGCACGCCGCCGAACTGCGTGTAGGCGCCGTTGCCATGACTAGCATCGCTAAAGCCCACGGCGAAACCATCCCCCGTGCCGGTCACGTTCACCGTTCCCGAGTCCTGCTCGAAGGTGCCGGCGAGGGTCGCGCCGATGGCGGGGACGGCGGGGGCGACGGCAAACGAGCCGCTGACGTTCAGCACGCCGTTGCTGAACCTGGCCGTTCCGCCGCCGGAGGTGACCCACGTCGCGGCGTTGATTACGCCGCTGCCGTTGATGAATGTTTGGCCGGCGGTGCCGTTGGCCGTGTAGAACGCGCCGGCGTTCATCGTTCCCCCGACCGTGAGGTTCGAAAAGTAGGGCACGTAGTACGTGCCGACATTCAGGGTGGATCCGGGCAGGACGGAAACGACCGCCGTCCGCGAGAGGTTGCTGTTGCCCTCTTGGAACGTCCCGGCGACGCTCGACGTACCCCCGCCGAAAACGAAATTACCCGAACCAGAAGTAGTGACGCCGCCGGTGGTGGACAGGGCGCTGCCGAACAACAACGTCTGATTGGCGTTGGCGGAAGCGAGTATCGTAGCGCCGGCACTGAGTACCGTCGGCGAGCCGATGATGGCAGTGCCGCTGGAGCCGTTCATGGTCACGCTGCCGCCCGTCACGTTGAGCGTGCCGCCGTTGATGGCTGCACCGAGCACGCTGACGCCGCTGCCGGCTACATAGACGTTGCCCACGCTCGTCGCGGCGCCCACGGGAAGCTGCAGCTCTCCGCCGGCGTTGACGAAGAGGTTGTTCGTGCCGGCGCTGGTGTTGCCGATTGCCGCCGTGTTCGTCAGGACGAGAATGCCCTGCGCGACGGTCGTGTCGCCGCTGTACGCGTTGGAGCCGGCCAGCGTAAGCGTGCCGGAACCGGTCTTTGTCAGCCCCAGCGCGCTATTGCCGTCCGCAACCACGCCGCTGAAGGTGGTGCTGGCGTTGTTGTCGCCGACGGTGAGCGTGCCACCAGAGCCAAAGGCCCCGTTGGTAATCATGCCGGGCACGGACCCGGCCGTTCCGGATATGCCGCCGAAGTTGACCGAGAAGCCGTTGACGTCGATGGTGCCCGCCGACGCGGCGCCGCCGTTGAGCATGACGGTCGCGCCGTCGGGGATTCCGGCCGAACTGCCCAACTGCAGGACGCCGCCGTTGACGACGGTACTGCCCGTGTAATTGTTCGACGCGCCGAGGACCATCATGCCCGTTCCGGTCATCGTCAGGCCGTAGGGTCCGGAGATGCTCCCGCCCACGGTCAGCGTCCCGCTGCTCACATTTACCGCGGGCGCGGCGCCGAGCGTCACCGCGCCCGTCCCCGTATTGAGCGGATTGCTGCCGACGAACGTGAAGCCGCCGTTGACGTTCACTGCGCCGCCGCTCAAGGTAATGAGCGAGCCGCTGGTGTTGTCGATCGAGCCGCCGGAGATCGTCAGCGGTCCCGTGCCCAACGCGTTTTGGTTGCCCAGATTCAAAAGCCCGTTGTTCAGCGAGGTGCCTCCCGTGTAGCTGTTGGCCGTGTCGATCGTCAGCGAGCCGGGGCCATTCTTGACCAGCGCGCCGAAGCCGGTGATGGAGCCGCCGCCGCCGAAGGTGTAGTTGGCGTTGGTGTTGCTGACCGTGACGCTGCCCGGCTGGACCGTAGCGCCGATGTTGACGCTGGTGGCGGTGCCGGGCGTGTCGTTGAAGGTGACGTTGTCGCCAGTGAAGAAATAATCGGCGGCGCTGGTGGAAAGGTTGTACCAGTTTTGCGACGCGGCGTTGTCCCAGGTGCCGTTGGAGCCGCCGAACCAGCGCAGGTTGCCCGCCGTTCCGCTAACGGTAAGCGTCACGGCCGTCCCCGCCGTGACGTTGAAGGCGTAGCTTTGCCGGCCGCTGCTGTCGCCGGTGACGGTCAGATAGCTTGCCGGGTTGGCGGGCACGCTGCCGCCTGTGACGATCGTGTACGTACCGATGTTCAGCGGTGTCAGCAGATTGACATAATCGCCGCCGCCCTGGCTCAAAGAGCCGCCGCCGGCCAGCGCGATGATGCTGCCCGGATAGTAGTTGATCGTGGCGGAAGTCAGCGAAAGGTTGCCGCCAATGGTCATGGTGCTGTTGGGCGCGGCCAGCGCGAGGCTGGCGCTGCTTACATTCAGGCTGCCGTTGACGTCGATGCCTTGCGCGGCTGTGCGGCCGGCAGTGAGCACGCCGCCGTTGAAGTTGTAGCCGGCCGGACCGTAGGCGGAGACGTCCCAGACGCCGCCGGGGTTGATGGTAAGGCCGCCGCCGCCGATAGCGCCCGAGGGGCCCAGCGCCAGTGTGCCGGCAGTGATCGTCGTGGGGCCGCCGTAGTTGTTCGCCGCGGTGAGCAGTGCGCGTCCCGGTCCGTTCATGTTCAATCCGCCGGCGCCGCCGAGCACCGCGCCTGCGGTCCCGCTTTGCAGCGTGTAGCCGGTGGCGTTGATTGAGCCGGTGCCGATGCTGTCGATGATGCTGCCGGAGGCCAGCGTAACTGCGCCGGTCGTGGCGCCGTTGCCGTTGATGTCCAACACGCCGCCGTTGACCGAGACCGCGCCGGCGCCTAGCGCCGAGCCGGCGCCCGAACCCATTTGCAGCGTGCCGCTGGAAACATGGGTTGTGCCGGTGTAACTGTTGTTAGCGCCCAGCAGGAGCGTGCCGCCTCCGGTGGCAGTCAGCCCTCCGCTGCCGCTGATGGTGCCGGCGAGCATAATGCTGCCGCCGGACGTGTTGAAGATGGTGTTGCCGCCGTTGACGAGCGTTACCGGCACAGAGTTTGGCAGCAACAAGGGCGTCGCGCCAACGAGGGTGGCATTGCCGAACGTGGCCCCATAGCTTCCGAGGCCGCTGACATTGATTCCTCCTGCGCCGAGGTTCAGCGTGCCGCCGGTCAGGCCGAGGTAGCAATTGCCGGAGAAGGAACCGAGGCTCTGCGAGGCGCCCATCCAGAGTCCATACATGCTGGCCGAGCCGCCGGTCTGGCTGTAAGTGGACGAGAAACCGCTGGCCCCGAAGCCCAGTTCCAGCGGCCCGTTGGGAATGTTCAAGACGCCCCCTTGGAGATTGTAAGCGCTAGTGCCGTTGAACCCCACGAAGATCGAATCGCCGCTGCCGTTGAGCTGGACGGTGCCGCCGGTTTGGTTGACCGTTCCGCCGTAACCATTACTGCCCAAGGAATACCCGGGGAAAGCGTTCAGGCCCACCGCGAACGATCCGGACACGGTTAGCGATCCCGTGAAAGGGTAGTTGCCGTTCGCACTGCCGACCGTCGTAAGGCCGCCGTGGTTTGCAAGGAAGTTGCCCAAGGTTATCGTGCCGCTGCCGGCAATGATGTGGGGTGGCGAGGTCGAGGTGTAGTTGCCATACCAGTTTTGGCTGGTGAGATTGCCGTTGACCACGTCGACGCCGTAGTTGATGACGTCGAACATAGTGGCGGAGAGGCTCCCTCCGGACGGAATGAGAATCGTGCCGTGATTGCCGCTTTCCTGAAAGATATTGAACGAATCATTCGTGCCGGCGAGGGCAATGGTCGTGCCGGTGCCGCCGGAAGTGTTGCCGCCCGCGTTGACGATCGTCGTGCTGCTGTTGGAAATCACACCGGTCAAATTCAGGAACACGGTGCCGGTGCTCGCTCCACTGTTTTGAGTGTTTTGAATGTTGTTGGTGCCGGCCAGCACGATCGCCGAGGTAATCGTGTTGGTGCCCGAGCTCGCTTGGTTATAGATGCCAAAGGCAGTCTGGCTCACATTCAGCGTTCCGCCGGTGATCGTGTCCCCCGTCGAATTGCCCTGAAGGTCGAGAATAAACATGTAAAGGTTGTTGCCCGTCGCGTTGACCGACGCTCCAGGGGTAATGAAGTTGGCTTGCAGGGTGGGGCCGTTGGTTGAGTCCCAATAATTCGCGTCCGATGCGCTATGCAGTGAGCCGCCGTAGGTAGTGCTCCAGTTGTTCGACGTAACGTCCCACGTCCCCGCGAGGGCGCCGGCGGTCCAGCTCGCGTTCGCAGCCGTTGTGCGCTGCACGCCAAGCGAACAAATGCCCCATCCGATAATCACCACGGATGCGGCGAACCTGCGATATGCGTATGCGAGGCCCATAACTGCACTTCCCTTTCAAGAACGAGTGCGAAGGCAAACTGTAAAGAGAGATCGCACCCAGGTGACCCAACACCAAAACAGCCCTGATTATAGCGAAATGGCAGGAGAGAAGTCAAGAATTTTGCGGGGATTGCGGCCCGGCGGCTTGGTTTTCCGCATAACTCCTCGCCCCGTGGCTCTCTTAACGGCCGCCTACCGTGGCGTCTCCGATCGACACGCTCGCGCCGCCGGAGCGCCTCGATGGTTTCGACAATCAATGCCGACCGCGACGACGGAACAGCAAGAGAATGGCAGCACCAATCGCCAGTAGCGCGGCCGTGCATGGTTCGGGGACCGCCGCGGCCGACTGCCCTGCGGCCGCGCCAGCGTCTTGTGCCTGAACCGCACTGCCAAACAGCGCCAGCTCCCCGCCGACATAGAGGTTGGTCGCGTCCGCGATCCCTTCGTTGTTGGTGACAACCATTTCGCCGCCGGCAACGGTCGTGCCGCCGGTGTACGTATTGGTTCCGCCTAACACAAGCACGCCCGTGCCAATCTCTTGCAGTCCGCCGCTGCCGCCGACAGGGCCATCTAAGGAGATCGTCCCGCTCGTAGCGTTGATGTTGGTCTGCGCTCCGGCGTTGAGCGTCAACGGCACGGTCGTCGACCAGGGAGCGGACGAAGCGAGCGTTCCCGAACCGAGCAGGACCTGCAGGCTGCCTGAGCTGGCGGCGACAATGCCGCCGGACCCGATCACCATCAGCGAGCCGGCATCGCCGAGCTTCACGGTGCCATTGCCGTTCTGCACCCCGTTGTTCACCGTCTGACCTAGCGAGATTCCGTAAACGTTAGCCGCTGCCGGGCTGCCTGACGAGCCGAGAACTTGGAAGGAACTAGTTGCGGCCGTGCCAGTCGCATAGCATAGCTCGACATACTCGTTGGGGACGTTCAGCACGCCGCCAAGCTGCGTGTACGCGGCGACCCCGCCGGTATTGCTGGTGCCGATGGTGAAGCCGTCGCCCGTTCCAGCGATATTTACCTCGCCGGAATCCTGCTGGAACGTACAGCCGAGTCTCTGTGTAGTTCCCGGCAGGCCGAAGGGGCCGATGCTGGCCGAACTGGCGACGTTCAATACGCCATTGCTGAACTCGACTGTGCCGCCCCCGGAGCCGATGAAGTTTCCAGTGGTAAGCGTGCCGCTGCCATTGAGAAACTGGTGGCCTGACGTGCTGTTATCGGTGTAGACCACGCCGGCGTTCATCGACCCGTTGACCGTGAGCGTGCTGAAGAAGTTGGCGAAGTACGTGCCGACGTTCAGGGTCGTGCCGGGCAGGACGGAAATCACAGCCGTCTGCGACGGGCCGCTGTTACCTTGCTGAAGCGTGCCGGTGATGCTCATTGCGCCTCCGCCGAACGCAAAATTGCCCGAACCCGACGTGATAACACTTCCGCCAGCGGTGAGCGGGCCGCTGAACAACAACGCCTGATTGCCGTTCGCGCAATGGAGCGTTGTCGCGGCGGCGGCGTCCAGCACCACGGGCGAGCTGATCACGGCCGTGCCGCTGGAGGCGTTCATGGTCACGCTGTTGCCCAGTACATTAAGCGTGCCGCCGTTGATGGCACCGGAGCCGGTGACTCCGATGCCGCCGACAGAGACATTGCCCGCATTCATGGCGACGCCCGCGGGGAGTTGCAGCTCGCCGCCCGCGTCGACGGTCAGGATAGTCGTGGAAGTCGGGTTGCCCAGCGACGCGGTGTTCGTCGCCACGAGAATCCCCTGTGCGACCGTCGTGTTGCCGCTGTAGGCGTTGCTCCCGGCAAGTGTGAACGTGCCGGAGCCCGCCTTGGTGAGGCCCAACTTGTTGTTGCCGTCGGCGAGCGTGCCGCTGAACGTGCTGCTGGAATTGTTGTCGCCGACGGTGAGCGTGCCGCTGCTGCCGCCATTATTGGTGATCGTGCCGAGAACGGCGCCGGCGGTTCCGGTAAGGCCGCCGATATCGCCTGAGAAGCCATTCAGGTCGATCGTGCCCGCCGACGCGGCGCCGCCGTTGAGAACGACCGTTCCGGCCGCTGGACCGCCGGGAATACCGGCCGCACTGCCCAATTGCAGCACGCCTCCGTTGATGATCGTATTGCCCGCATACGTGTTCGTGCCGCCCAGGATCAACATGCCCGCGGAAGTCGACATGTGCAGTCCGGCGCCGCCGCTCAAATTGGCGGTGATGCTGCCGCTTTCGCCGTCGATCGTCCCTGACGTGACGTTGAGAGTGCCGTCTTGGATCACACCGCCTTGGATGCTGACGGCGCCCGAAGTCGATTGACTGACTCCGCCGAGATCGAAAGTGCCCCCTGAGTAGACGGTGATGTTGCCGCCCGTCGGCAAGGCGTTCGCGCTGCCAAGCTGCAGCACGCCGGAAAGGATGTTGGTCCCGCCCGCGTAGCTGCTGCTGGGGCTGCTGAGAAGCAGTGTTCCGCCGTTGGACTTATTCAGCGCGACCGGGCCGGCAAGGATTGTGGAGACCGTACCGCTTTGAGCGTCGAAGGCCGCCGTGGCGCTGGTGAGCGTGCCGTTCTGCACGGTGCCGCCTTGAAAACTGATCGTGCCCGAGGTGGTTTGCGCGTTGCCGCCCAGGTCCAGCGTGCCGCCCGCGAAGGTGGTGATGCCGCCGTTAGTGGGAAGGGCATTGGAGACCGCCGTCTGCAATGTTCCGCCGCTGATGGTCGTGCCGCCGGCGAACGTGTTGTTCCCGCTGAGGACGAGCTGCCCGCTGGCGACGTTCAAACCAAGAACGCCCGTCGGGGCCATGTCCCGGATTGTGCCGCCGAACGTCGACGATCCGCTGCCGGCGTAGGTCAGCATCGCCGGGCCGGTGCTGTCGGTGATGATCTGGTGGCTCGCTGCCGCCCCCGGCGCAACTGCCAGGCCGCCCACCGTCTGACTGTTGCCGGCCAGGTCGAGAGTGCCGTTGGTCGCGGCTTCGCCGAACGTCACCGTGCCGGAAGTCGACAGACCGTTATTTGCGCCGAGGATGATCGAGCCGCCTTGGATGTTGGTTCCCCCAGTGTAACTGTTGCCGCCATTCTGGATGGTGAGCGAGCCCGGTCCGACGAGCGTCAGCGCGGTGGGGCCGCCGATTTGCCCTCCGCCCGTGAATACATAACTCTTCGTGCCCGTCACGATCACGGACGAGGGCGTCAGATTGCCGGAGAGGTTTACCGTCTGGTTGCCGGGCGAGGAAGTAGCGTCGAATTGGACGTTGTCCAGCGCGGCAAAATAGTCGCCGTTGGGATGCTGCGTACTGGTCCAATTCAAATTCGTCGTGTCGTTCTGGTCCCAGGTGTCCGTGTTGGCGCCGGTCCCGGTCCATACAAGATTGGCGAAAAAGCCGGATATCGTAAGGGTGATCGAGCTGTTCGACCCGCTGCCGTAATTGATGGTTGCCGTCTGGCGAGCGCCCAGTGGCCCGGAGTAGACCAGCGAGGAAGTCGTATTGGTAAGCGAACCGTAAGTAAAGAGCGTGTAGGACCCCGCCTGGGACAGAGTTCCGCCCGTGGCGTTGACATCAATTGCGGCATTGCCGGCTGGCAGCAACAGGTTGCCGGTCACGGCGACCACGTCGTTGCCCGTGCCGCCCGTCGTGCCTGCCAAGTCGAAGTTGATCGCGGCGCCGCTGCCGATGGAAAGCGACGAGGCGGTGAAAGTCCCGATCGAGCCGGGCAACGGGCTGGGTCCGGGAGAAAGGATCGCGCCTCCGTTAAGGATTGCTCCGCCGCCCAAGGCGCTGCCCGTGCCGGCCAGCGTGCCGCCCGATTGGACCATCACGCCGCCGCTCCCCGTCAGCGCGCCGTTGACCACTACGCGCCGGAATTGACGTTGGTGCCGCCGGAATAGTTGCTGGTGCCGCCCAGCACGAGTGTTCCGGTGCCTGATGGGCTCGTAACCGAGAGCGAGTAGCCCGCGCCGCCGTCGGAGATTGGGCCGTTGACAGTCAGGACGCCGCCATTCAATGTGACCGTGCGGCTACTGCCGAGCAACACGGGACCGGTGCCGAGGTTCAGGTTGTTCGTGCCGCCGAAGGCGAAGTCGCTGTTCCACGCCTGCGGCACGTTGCCCAGCGCGACGCCGGCGGTGGTACTGTCGACGACGCCGCCGTTGATCGTCAGAGTGCCGCTTCCGAGGGCCGTGTTGCTGTTGACGTAGAGCGTTGCGTTGGACGCAAGCGTGACTCCTCCGGAGAACGTGTTGTTGTTGCCGGTTAGGGCGAGCGCGGCGGGACCGTTGACGTACACGGGTCCACTGCCGCTGACAGCCGCGGCGAACGTCTGCGGCTGCGGATTGTTAAAGACCATTCCGGAGTTGTTTGTGACGGGGCTTGAAAGCGAGCCATTATTGCTTCCACCGTCGCCCAACTGGAGCGTGCCGCCGGAGATCGTCGTTCCGCCGGTAAAGCTGTTGTTCGTGCCGTTGACGACGAGTGTGCCGGGGCCGGCGACGACCAAGCTGCCGGACCCGCTCATGGCGTTGCTGTAAGTTGCCGTGTTGGAGCCGGGAACGGCGTAGAGCACGACGGCGCCGCTGGACGCGTTGACGTTGCTCGTCAGCGAGCCGACGTTCGCTGTCCCGTCGCCAAGCTGCAAGGTGCCGCTGGCGACGTTCGTTCCGCCGGTGTAAGTGTTTGCGGCATCCAGCAAGAGCGTGCCGCCGCCGGCGGCCGTCAGCCCGCCGCCGCCGCTGAGAACGCCGGTCAGCGAGATATTGCCGCCGCCGGTGTTGAAAGTGGCGGTCGTGCTATTGTTGAGTTTTACCGGCACCGAAGTCGTCCACGGCGCGGTTGCGCCGATCGTCGCATTGCCGAACGAGGTGGAATAGGTCGCGACGCCGCCGGAAACGATGCCGCCGGCGCCCAAGTTCAGCGTGCCGCCAGTGACGGTGATCGTGCAATTGCCGGGCTGGGCGCCGAAGTTCTGTGTCGTTCCCATCGAAAGCCCATAGATATTGGCCAGGCCGCCCGTCTGGTTGTATGTCGACGTGAAGGTGTTGGCGTTTCCAACCCCCAGCTCAAAGCTCGTGTTGGGAATACTCAGAAAGCCTCCTTGCAGCTTGTAGAGGTTCGTGCCGCCGAAGCCCATCGTGACCAGGTCGCCCGTGCCGGTCAACAGGACGGAGCCGCTAGTTTGGAGCACCGTATCGCCGGCGCCTTGGGTGCCAATGCCGGCTCCAAGCGGCGGAAACGGATTGCTGCCGAAACCCACATTGAATGATCCCGAAACGGTGAACGACCCCGTGTATGGAAAGGTTGCAGTGCCGAAATTCACCGTTCCGGAGTGGTTCATAACGGAGTTGATCGCTGATACGGAGCCGCTGCCGCCGAAGATTTGCTGCCCGGCATTGCTGGTGTTGCAATAGAGGTTTTGGCAGGTGAGACTGCCATTGACGATCTGGGCGCAGTAATTGCCGACGAACAAGAAATTGGCCGAGACGCTTCCACCAACAAGGATCGTGCCGTGGTTGCCGTTGGTTTCCTGAAGGATATTGAACGAATCGGTGCCGCCCAGGGCGATAGTCGAGCCATTGGGAGAAGCGTTAGTGCTGGTGCCCCCGGCGTTCAGCGCTACCGTTCCATTGCTGGTGATCGGCCCGGTTAGATTTAGCTCCGCGGCGCTGCCTGCAACAGTCGTTATGTTTTCCGTCTTGGTGGTATTTCCGAACACGATCGCCGACGAAATCGTGTCGGTGCCCGATGTCGGGATCATGCTGATCACGCCTGGACTATTACCGCTGAACGAACTTGAAGTTGTGTTGATCGTTCCGCCGGTGATGGAGCAGCCGGTGGCGGAAAGGCCACCGGCCGCAGTCCCAAACGAGATGGCAAAGACGTAAACGTTGTTGCCGGTCAGGTTGGCCGACGATCCCGCCGCATAGAAGTTGGCTTGGTCGCCCGGACCGTTTGTCGAGTCCCAAGGCGTTCCCACGGTCGCACCATTCCAATTGTTCGACGTGGTGTCCCACGTGGCGCCCCCGGCTCCCGACCACGTAAGCGTCGCGGCGCGACCAGGTTCCACAGGCAACCAACAGATTCCAAGCCCCAAGGCGAAGGCAGATAACGCAACCAGACGATATGCAAATGCGAGGCGCATAAATGCATGTATCCTTCCAAAAACGATTTTGAAAACAAACGAATTTGAAAACAAGCGCCGAAGAGAGGCCGCACCCAGGTTACCCAGCACCAATACCGCCTTGATTATAGCGAAACTGCGTGAAAAAAGTCAAGGATTTTGCGGATCGGCGGTTCTCCGTACGACTCCTCACCACGGGCAGGCTACTGCTTATCCTTGTCTCTGTCTCGGGCGTAGAACTTCGCCAAGTTAATGCCTCCGCGAAGCTCCTCTTCAAGTAGCTTCATGCGCTGCTCCAGACGCTCGATTTTTCTCTGCATTGTGGGAATCAACATGCGGTTGGTGTCCTCCGGCATAGGCCGCGGCACAGTGGGGTAACCAAGATGACGGGAAAGGGCGGCGAAGAGAAAGAGCGGGTCCTTGCGGCGATTGGCCAGCGCGATGCGGCCCTCCTTTTCGCCGAAGAGGACGGGCTTTTCCGCCTCACCGCGCGTTTTGCGATAGTGCTCGCTGCGGACGTAGAGCATGTCGCCCAGGTCGATCAGCCCCACCTGGCGGCGGACGGTGAGTATCCATTCCCGCCAGTCGGCGTTGTAGATTTCGTCGCCCGCGATCGCTTCCAGACCGCGGTCATAGCCCAGCCGGTTGCGGCAGAGGGTCTCGAACTGGTAAAGGAAAAGTCCCTGCGGCGATGCGGCGGCCTGCTGCGCAGGTAACCCGGCGCGATACTCGGCCTCGCGCTGGAGGACTTCCAGACCGATACGAAAATCGAACTTGCCTTCCGCCCTTTCCGCCTCGGCGACTACAAAGGTCTGAAAAGGCGTGAAATAGTGCGCGAGCTTGGCCATCGCCGAAGAAATTCCGCCGGTGAACCGCAATTCGCTGGCCATGAAGTCCAACGCCATCGGCAGTTGCGTGGTCGATAGGATCTCCTGCTTGACCGCCACGAGCAACTCCTGCGTGGACATGTTCTGCTGCATCCGCTCGCGGAGCGTACGGAAGAAGTAGGCCTGCTCAATGTATTCTTCGCGAGGCAGAGGCATCGTATAACGGTAGCGGTTGCGGTATGCTGATGGCTTCCATTCTACTTCCACCGAGCTTGCAACGTGATTCCCCCCGACGACAATCTGACCGCCGCGCTGCAACGGCACGGCATCGAGATCCCGCCCGAACAGACGGCGCGGCTGGAGGCCTACTGCCGGCTGCTTTGGGACTGGAACGACAAGCTCAATCTGACGCGGCACACCGATTTCGAAAAATTCGTCGCCCGCGATCTTGTCGACAGTCTTTCCTTTGGCCGATTCTTGGATCGTGGCGAGTCATTGCTGGACGTGGGCACGGGCGGAGGCGTGCCGGGCGTCGTGCTGGCGATCGTTCGCGACGACCTGAAGATCACGCTCTGCGAATCGATCGCCAAAAAGGCCCGCGCGGTCGGCGATATCGTCGAGAAGCTCGGCCTTCCCGCGCCAGTCATCCACGGCCGGGCCGAAGACCTGTTGACCGATCATCGCTATCAAACGCTCGTGATTCGCGCTGTCGCACGGCTGAAAAAACTATTGGAGTGGTTTAAGCCCCATTGGCTAGCTTTCGACCGCATGTTGGTGCTCAAGGGTCCCAGTTGGCTGGATGAGCGGGGCGAGGCGCGGCACTTCGGCTTGCTCGGCGGATTGACGTTGCGAAAGCTGCATTCTTACCCGCTGCCCGGCACGGAGTCGGAAAGCGTGCTATTGGAGATCAAACGGCGAGCATGAAGGATGAAAGATGAGGGATGAAAGATGAGGGATCAGCAGACAAGCCGCCATCCTTCCTCATCTCTTATCGCTCATCCCTAATCCCTTATCCCTCATCCCCGCTCACTCTCCCAGCACGTCGTTGAGCACGTCTTCATTCACGTAAATCGGCAGCGGCGGGCTGCACGTCACGGCCACCGCGATCGCGTCCGACGGCCGGGCGTCGATCTCGATCAGCTCGCCTTCGTATCGTATCCGCAGCCGGGCATAATAGGTATGTTCCTTTAATTCGCTGATGATCACGTCTTGAAACTCGCCGCCCATGTTTTCGGCCACGGCCACCACCAGATCGTGCGTCAGGGGGCGCGGATACTCTTCGCCCTTTACACGGCGGTTGATGCTGATGGCCTCGAAAATGCCGATCAGGATCGGGAAGGTCCGTTCGCCCTCGATCTCCTTGAGGTAAATGACCTGCTGGTCATTCACTTCATTGATGATGATCCGGGCCAACTGCATTGGAATCGGCATGGCGGAGTCCCTAAAGCGGTTCGATCAAAAACAAGCCCTCGCGACGAGCGGACGCCGCTTCCCACGTCAACCCTGCACAAAAAGGCGGTCGCCCGGAATGCCGGCGGCCTGTACCTTTAGAGCGCGGCATTTTCAAAGCGTTATCGTTCATTATAGCGCATCGCCGCGGAAGCTCGCCATAGCCCTGGGGACGACATTTGACATCCTCGGTTGATTCGTTAAAATCATCCTCAATTGCCCGAATTGCGCCGTCAATCGGGCCGCTTGTGTAGGATGGACCTCCGAGTCCGTCGGCCTTCCTGCAAGACGGACTCGGAGGTTCATCCTACTCGTCCACCACTCCCTTACGATGCCTCCCCCGACTCCCCATTGCGATCCAGCCGCCGATAGCCTGCGGGAGGCTTTTTTTCGCCACGCGCACTGCCTCCTGGCCGCGGCGGACGACCGCGACGATGCATGGCGGACGGCGCGGGCATGTATTCACCAATGGGGGTTCGACCTGCGAAAGATCGAACGCTTGCCCATTGGCTATTTTCCCGCAGCCGAACCGATCTGGCAGCGCCTGCTCCACGACGGCTTTTCCGCGGACGAGATCCGTGCCTCGAACCTCCTGGCCGACTCGCGTTTGCCGGGCCGTCTCGTGGGGCCGATCCGCAACGCCGATCGACGGATTGAAAGCTTTTGGGCAAGACAGCCCGACCGTCTTGATCGCTGCCTGTATCTTAGCACCCAGTGGAAGGAGCGCACCGGGCTGTTCGGCCTGGATGTGGCTCTGCCGGCCGTGGCGGGCGGATCGCGCGATTTGCTGGTCGTTGAAGACCTTTGGGACGCGCTGTTGTTGCAGGCCACAGGCTGGAGCGCGGTCGGCGCCGTGGGCAGCAGCCCGGTGGAGATCGATCCGCGGCGGTGGGAGCGATTGGATGAACTGGGCGTGCATCGCGTGACGCTGGTCGTGGACAGTTTTCATGAATCGCACGAAGCGGCGGTGGCGGCCATCCGCCACGCCGCCTTCTCTCAGCGCGGGCCGGCGATCTACGTGTTGCCGCCGGCCGCGGTGCATGGCGCATACCAATCGTGGCAGCAAGGCCGCGCGGCGCAGCCGGATGTTCTGGAGAAACTCCTCGCGGCCCATCGCATCCACGGCTTTCATTATCTGGCGCTAGGCCTCATCGCGTTGGCAAAGGGTGACGGCCCGTGGACCGACGCCGCCCGCCGCGCCGCATTGACCGAGGGACGCGAATTCTACGCCGCGGCCCACCAGCGCAACGTGCCGCAGTTGGACGCCTTCTTCCTTCCGCCGCTGCTGGAGTCGCTGGGCTTGAACTTCAGCAGCGCCGCCCTGAGCCATTCCTGGCAGGAGGAGGCTCCGTCGTCCAACGGCAGCGAGCAGGACGAGGGCAAAGGGAAGGAAAGGGAGAAAGGGAGAAACGGAGAAAGGGAGAGCGGCGAAGTCTCCCCTTCTCCCCTTCCCCCCTGCTCCCCTGCTTCCGCCGCCCGCGCCGTCTCCGAGGTACTGCGACTTTCATCAATGCCAGCGGATCGTTTGCCTTTGCTGGGATTGAGCCTCAAACCATAGTCCGATAATGCGAACATTTGCCACCGCCGTGCTTTTTTCGATATTGTTGCTCTGCGGCGCTGCCGCATGGGGCGAAAACGCGCCCGGCCAACTGAACGTCCGCGACTTTGGCGCCAAAGGCGATGGAATAACCGACGACACGGCCGCCTTCCAACAGGCATTGGACGCCGCCGCCAAGGCGGGCGGCGGCAAGGTTCTCGCTCCCCACGGAGCCTATTTCTTCGCCGGACGTTTAAGCGTGCCTGACGCCGTTGCTCTCGCCGGCATTTGGGAATCGGTCCCCGCGCACAACGGCCTGCGCAACCGGGGATTGCCCAAGCCGACCGACGACGGCACGACCTTCCTGGTCACAGAGGGCGCTGGGCACGAGACCGGCCCCGCCTTCATCACCCTCCACACCAACAGCACGCTCAAGGGCGTCGTGATTTACTACCCCAAGCAGAAAGCCGACGACGTGCCGGACCCCTATCCTTACGCCGTCGCCATGCGCGGCAAAAACCCGGCGGTGTTGGACGTGGAGCTTTTGAATCCGTATTCGGGCATCGACGCCTCGCGCAACGAGCGGCACTTGATCCGCAACGTGCAGGGGCAGCCGCTCCGCCGCGGCGTGTTCGTCGACGCGATCTACGACATTGGCCGCATCGAGAACGTCCATTTCAACCCCTGGTGGAGCAACCGGCCGAAGCTCGTGGCCTGGCAGATGGCCAACGGCGAGGCCTTCATCCTCGCTCGCAGCGACTGGCAGTATATGCTCAACACGTTCTGCTTCGGCTACCACGTCGGCTACAATTTCATCAGCAGCCCAGCCGGAGTCTGCAACGGCAACTTTACGGGACTGGGCGCGGACGACTGCCAACGGGCGGTCGTCGTCGAGCAAAGCGCGCCGTTCGGACTGCTGATCACCAACGGCGAGTTCGTCTCCTTCCACGGGCCGGACCCGACGATGGTGGAGGTCGACAAGGGGCATTCTGGCACGGTGCGGTTCGTGAACTGCGCGTTCTGGGGACCGTGCCGTCAGATCGCCAAGATCGCCGGACGCGGGACGGTCGGTTTCAGCGATTGCACCTTTGTGCAATGGGACTCCAAGGGCGAGGGCCGCCACGCCCTGCAGGTGGAAAGCGGAACAGTGCTGGTGCGGGGATGCGAATTCCGCGCCGACCGGCCCCAGGTGCAACTGGGCGCGGCGGTCGATCGCGCCGTCATCACCGATAACCTCTTCGCCGGGTCGGCGATGATCGCCAACAACTCCAGCGGCAGCGTGCAGATCGCCAACAACGCCACCCGCCCGCCACGTGGCGAAAGAAGGCGCCCCCGCTCTAATTGACGCATAGCCCCGTTGTTGGTAATCTGTTGTCTTCACTTCATTAAAAAACGCTGGAAAACGCAGGCAATGGCGCACGACGTGACTTTGATTTTGGGCGACGGCACGGGTCCGGAGTTGGCAGAGGCGGCGCGGATGTGCGTTGACGCGACGGGCGTGAAGATCGATTGGGACCCGCAAGAGGCGGGGATCGAGGTGATGGAACGCACCGGCTCGCCATTGCCCGAAGCGCTGCTGGAAAGCATCCACCGCACGCACTGCGCCCTGAAGGCGCCCATCACCACGCCGGTCGGCAAGGGCTTCCGCAGCGTCAACGTGCAGTTGCGGCAGGAGTTCGAGTTGTTCGCCTGCGTCCGCCCTTGCAAGACCTATCCGGGCGTCCGCACCTTCTTTTGCAACGTGCCGATCGACCTGGTCCTCGTTCGCGAGAACACGGAAGACCTCTACGCGGGCATCGAGTTCGAGGCCGGCGAGGACTCGACCGCCGAGCTGATCGAGTACATCAACCGCGTCTCGGACAAGAAGATCAAGTCGCCGATAAGCGCTACGGGCATCTCGATCAAGCCCATCAGCGTACCGGGCACGGAGCGGATCGTCCGCTACGCCTTCGAGTACGCCCGCGCGAACCGGCGGAAGAAGGTCACCGCGGTCCACAAGGCGAACATCATGAAGCACACCGACGGCCTGTTTTTGGCCACTGCCCGCAAGGTGGCCGAGGAGTTCATCGACATCGAATTCGAGGACCGGATCGTCGACAACATGTGCATGCAGTTGGTGCAAAAACCGGAGCTTTACGACGTGCTCGTGCTGCCGAACCTCTACGGCGACATCGTTAGCGACGTGGCTGCGGGCCTGGTGGGTGGCCTCGGCGTGGCCCCCGGCGCGAATATCGGCGTCAACGGGGCGATCTTCGAGGCAACGCACGGCAGCGCGCCGAAGTACAAGGGGCTCAATAAGGTCAACCCCACGGCATTGATTCTCTCCGCCGCGATGATGCTGCGGCACCTCAAAGAGGTTGTCGCCGCCGAACGGCTGGAAAGTGCCGTGGCGGCGGTGATTGCCGAGGGCCGAGACGTGACTTACGACATGAAGCCCGATCGCCACGATCCCACCGCGGTCGGCACGCGCGAAATGGCCAAGGCCATCTGCCGGAAAATCTCTTCCGCTAGCTGACTCGCGGAGAATCATAAACGCCCCTCCAAAAGGCGCAAAAGCCGGGCTATACAGCACGCGCCTCCCAGGCGATAATCCACAATCTCCGACGCCATGCCTCGCTACATTCTCGCTCTCGACCAAGGCACCACCTCCAGCCGGGCGATCGTCTTCGATCACGATGGCCGCATCGTCGCCTCCGCCCAGCAGGAGTTTCCGCAGATCCTGCCGTTGCCGGGAATTATAGAGCACGATCCGGAGGCAATTTGGGCGTCGCAACTGGAAACGGCCCGCGCGGCGCTGGGCCACGCGGCGATAACCGCGGCCGACGTGGCGGCCATCGGCGTGACGAACCAGCGGGAAACGACCATCCTCTGGGATCGCCAGACCGGCCGCGCCGTCGCTCCGGCGATCGTCTGGCAAAGCCGCGTTAGCGCGCCAATCTGCGAACGCCTCAAGGCTGAAGGGCTTGAAGAAACGTTTCGGGCGAAGACCGGGCTGGTCATTGACGCTTATTTCTCCGGGACGAAGATCGCGCACTTGTTGAATACGATCGACGGTCTTCGCGGCCGCGCGGAACGAGGCGAAGTGCTCTTCGGCACGGTCGATTCATGGCTCCTCTGGCGGCTGACGGGCGGACGCTTGCACGCGACCGACTACAGCAACGCCAGCCGCACCCTGCTCTACAATATCCATACGCTCGACTGGGACGACGAACTGCTGCGGATTGTCAGTGTTCCACGGGCGATGCTGCCCGAAGTGCGGTCCACAAGCGGAATCTACGGCGAAACGGCGGAAGAATGGCTCGGCGGCCGAGTGCCGATAACAGCGATCGCCGGCGACCAGCAGGCGGCCACCTTCGGCCAGGCCTGCTTCTCGCCCGGCATGGCCAAGAATACCTATGGCACCGGCTGCTTTTTGCTGATGAACACGGGCGGTGCGCCGATCGAATCGCGGCACCGCATGTTGACCACGATCGGCTGGGGCATCGGCGGCGAGATCACCTATTGTTTGGAAGGCTCGGTATTCATTGGCGGGGCGGTCGTGCAATGGCTCCGTGACGGGCTGGGGCTGATTGGCTCGTCGTCCGACGTCGAGAGGCTGGCGGCGCAGGCAAGCGACAGCGACGGCGTTTACTTCGTGCCGGCGTTTGTCGGCATGGGCGCGCGCCTATTGGGACCCTTTCGCCCGCGGCACGATCACGGGGCTGACGCGGGGGACGAGCGCCGCCCATATCGCCCGCGCGGCGCTGGAATTCGATGGCCTTCCAGACCCGCGACGTTCTGGAAGCGATGCAAAAGGATGCCGGTATCGCCTTGGCCGAGTTGAAGGTCGACGGCGGCGCGTCGGTTAACCATCTCCTCATGCAGTTCCAGGCTGACGTTCTGGGCGTGCCCGTCCGCCGACCCGTCGTGGCCGAGACGACCGCGCTGGCGCGGCATATCTGGCCGGCCTGGCAGTGGGTTATTGGGAAGACTTGGAAGAATTGAAGCAGAACTGGGCCGTGCAGTGCGAGTACCGGCCGCAGATGCTGCTGGATGAGCGCGACGCCAGGTACGCCCGCTGGCGGAAGGCAGTTGAACGCTCGCTCGGCTGGGCCGAATAATGTCAAACTCCGGTCTCAACGTTTCTCGCGCGCAACGGTTCGCCGAACTTACTGCCGAGCCTCTGGACGTGCTAGTCATCGGTGGCGGGATTGTTGGCGCGGGCGTTGCGCGATGCGGCCATGCGCGGATTGCGGACCGGGCTGGTGGAGAAGCACGACGTTGCCTCCGGCACCAGCGGCCGCTCCAGCCGCCTGCTGCACGGCGGCCTGCGCTACCTGGCGCAAGGCCGCCTGGGGCTGGTCTACGAGGCGAGCCACGAGAAGATGATTCTCCGCTGCATCGCGCCGCACCTGGCGTGTCCGCTTGCATTCCTCTTTCCCACGTTCCGTGGAACGTCCTGGCCGCGCTGGAAACTCTCCATCGGCGTTAAGCTCTACGATCTGCTGTGTGGGCGGCATAACCTGGGACGGTCGGAAACGCTTGGTCCGGCGGCAATCCGCAAAATGCTGCCGGGCATTCGCGACGAAAGCCTGACCGGCGCGGTCCGATATTACGACGGCTTCACCAGCGACGCCCGGCTGGTGTTGGACACGCTTCGCTCGGCCGCGCGGCATGGGGCGATGGTGCTGAACTACACTGAGCTTCACGATGCCGCGCCGGACGGACCGGCCTGGCGGTGCGGCGTTCACGATTCGCTTGAAGACACCGAAGTTGAAGTGAAGGCTCGTTGCGTGGTCAATGCGGCGGGGCCTTGGGCCGCGAAGATTCCACACAGCCGACTGCAACTTCGCCTAACGAAAGGCGTTCACCTGGTGATTGACAGCGCTCGCAGTCCCGCCTTGAGGCGGCTGTGCGGTGCGTCTGGGGGTGAAGTCGACGTTTCGCGCGCAATGCAGTCGTGATGACCGCCAGCGATCGGATTCTCTTTGCCATTCCCTGGGGCGAGCGGGTCATCCTGGGCACGACCGACACGGACTATTCCGGCCCGCTCGAGGACGTGGCGGCGGACGCCAGCGATGTCGCGTACATCTTGGAAATCGTCAACCGGCATTTTCCGGACGCCGCGTCGACCACCGCCGACGTGATTCGCACCTGGGCCGGTGTGCGTCCGCTGATCTCCTCCGGACATGGCGGTCCTTCGGACATTTCCCGCGCCCACCAAATCCTCATGCCGGAGCCGGGCTGGTTCGACGTGGCCGGCGGCAAGCTCACAACGTATCGCCTAATCGCGCAGCAGGTGGTCGATCGGATCGTCGCACACCAGGGTCGAAGCGCGGCCCCCTGCCGCACCGCCACTGAGCCTTTGCTTCCGCTTAGTCCTGATCCGGCGTCGAGCAGCGTCGTCCCGCCGCCTCCTAGTGCAGAGTTGGTCGCGCATTATTGCCGTAACGAATGGGCCATACACGTGGACGACGTAATGGTCCGCCGCACGAATTGGCACTACTATCACCGTGATGCCGATGCCACGCAAATCGCCACGCGAGTTGCCGCCTGGATGGCCGCCGCTCACGGCTGGAACGCCGCGCGGCAGGCGGATGAACTGGCGAGATACCGCAGGTCCCTTCTGCCGGAAGAAATCTCGTAGCCCGGATCGAATGGATTGATTTCGCTCATGGATTTTGATAGGATCAACTACCAGTTTCACGTATATTATTACTATGGTGAGCGGGCGATTCAAGCAAGGAGCCAAGCTTGTTTGACCTGCTGGACGAGCACACTTGGCTTTATCGTGGAGTGCCAATCGAATCGTCCGAGATAGCTGACGTCGAAAACAATGCGGAGG
Source organism: uncultured Planctomycetia bacterium (assembly GCA_963780045.1). Lineage (GTDB taxonomy): Bacteria > Planctomycetota > Planctomycetia > Pirellulales > Thermoguttaceae > JANXQG01. Next base: position 3,788,119 of record CAVZZZ010000001.1, read on the forward strand.
TTCGCCCGCTGCGACCTGGCCGAATCGGAGTGGAGTGGCGGCGCCGACATTCAATCGGCATGACGGATACGGGCTACACGAGTTGGTCAAGCGATCGCTCGATCGCAGAAGCCGCGGCAAGTGCATGTTGCGACTACGAAGGATTGAGCGGCCGAGTCAGGATGCTTCGGGTTCGAGTCGACTCGCTCGATTCAAACCGAGTTTTTGAGGGACGCATGGACGAGGATGAATACCTGATTCAAGGCACGGTCGAAAACGTAGAATTCGCGGAGGGTGCTGATGATGAATAACACGAATAATGCTGCCGCGCCGAACTCATGGTTGCGCAAATTGAAGAGGCGGCGAAGCGCAGGACGTATCCTTTCCGCCTTTCACCGCGCACGCTATGGGAACCGCCCGCACCGCGCGTCTTTCGAACGGACGTTTTGCGACATTCAAGCGTCGGCTAGTTTCCGCCGCGCAGGCTGAGGTCGATGGTGTCGAATGGGCGCTTTGGCTCGAAAAAGACGATGAGCCCGAGCTCGTCGTCGCCTTCCGCGCACCTCTCGTGCCGCGCCACGACGATGTCAACAACACGTTCTTGCTGCTTAAGGGATGGGTGGTTGACGGGTGGACGCCTAATACTGTCCTGAATTCAGTCGAAACGCTTGCGAACTCGCATTGCCGGAGTTAACGCAACAAGGCCGATTCATGCCGAAGAAGTACGAACTCCGCCGGCGCGATCGACGGGATTCGCTTGCCGCAGAGAGGAATCCTCGCGGCGGGAAGCGGCCGGCGCGGGAGACGGGCGGTAAAGCGGAGGTCGAACCGGCTCCGGCAGGCCGACGCGCGGGCCGCGGCGTCGTCGTAATGATTTGCTGTCTGCTCGTGCTTGCCACGGTGCTCATTTTCGTGCAAACCGCGCGGCACGAATTCGTCAACTGCGACGACCACGAGTATATCTACGAGAACACGGCCATTCAGCAGGGGCCGACTTGGCAGTGCGCATGGTGGGCGACAACGAACCCTCATTCCGCCAACTGGCATCCGCTTACATGGCTCTCGCACGCCCTGGACTGGCGGCTCTTTGGCAAATGGAACCCGGAACTCAATCGCTACGTGGACAGTTGGCCCGGTGGGCACCATCTGGTCAACTTGGGCATCCATGCGGCTTGTGCCGTCCTGCTGTTTCTGGTCTTGCAGGCCATGACCGGCGCGACGTGGCCTAGCGCGGCGGTGGCAGCGGTGTTCGCCGTGCATCCGCTGCATGTCGAATCGGTCGCCTGGGCGACGGGCCGCAAAGACACACTCAGTGCCCTGTTGTTTCTCTTGACGTTGGCTGCTTATTATGTCTACGCGACGCGCGAGTTTTCCTGGTGGCGCTATGCCCTGGTGGTCGTCGCTTTCGCGCTGGGGCTGGCGGCGAAGCCGATGCTGGTGAGCGTGCCGTTTGTATTGCTGCTTCTTGACAACTGGCCCTTGCGGCGGATTGAACTTTTGGACGGCCGAAGCGCGGCCTTGAACGTACATGTGCCGACGCGGGTGATAATGGAAAAGCTTCCCTTGTTCGCTCTGTCGATAGGCTCATGCTTCCTGACCACCTGGGCACAGGCCAGCGTAGGGGCGTTCAAGCCGTTGGATTTTCCTTACCGGGTCGCGAACGCCGTGATTTCCTACGCGGCTTTTATCGGCCAATTGCTCTGGCCGGCGGGAATGGTCGTGCAGTACGTCCACAAAGGTCCGAGCCTGCGCGTGGAAGACACGCTATTGCCGCTGGCTATCCTCGCGCCGATTACGTTGGCCGCATTCTGGTTTGGGCTGCGCCGGCGATATTTGCTTGTCGGCTGGCTCTGGTACGTCGGCATGTTGGTGCCGGTCATCGGTCTGGTGCAAGTCGCGCGCAGGCCCGTGCGGACCGTTACACCTATATCACCGAGATCGGCCTTTACATCATGATTGCGTGGACGATGAACGATCTGGCGCGGGCATGGCGCTGGCGGCCGGCACTTTATGCCGGGATCGGGGCCGCGATCCTCGCGGCCTTGTCCGCCGCCGCCTGGCTGCAAACATCGCACTGGCGGAACAGCGTCACCTTGTGGGAGCACAGTGTGGACTGTCAGCCCGACAACGATTTTGCGCTGAATTCCTTTGCCGATTCCTTGAACGCCGCCGGAAACACGGATGAAGCCAACAAGTATTACCGGCTGTCGCTAGAGAAGAACCCGAAATACTTGACGCCCTGGTGCAACCTTGCCGGAAATCTCTACAAGCACGGCAAAGCGGCGGAGGCCCTCGCGGTCTGCGACGAAGCGCTGCATTTCGGTCCGGACGATTCCAAGGTGCATTTTCTCCGCGCGGTCGCCCTTTACGGCACGGGTCGAGCCGACGAGTCGATCCGCGAGTTCCGCATCGCGATCGCGAACAACCCAAACACGGAGAACACGCGCGCCGACCTGGCCGACATGCACAGCGACCTGGCCGAGGTCCTTCGCACGCGCCCAAACCAATTGGATGAAGCACGCAAGGAATGCCTCGCCGCATTGGAACTGAAGCCGGAGTCGTCCCCGGCCCATCGCACACTGGGCAACATCATGCTGGCTAAGGGCGACCTTGCCGCCGCGGCGGCGGAATTTCGCACGGCGCTGACGTTCGCTCCGAACGATCCGCTGAACGTCTCGGCGTCTGTAAACGTCGTGCGTCAAATCGTCAACGACCCCCACGCTGATTCGGCCCAAAACACCAGTGCGCTTCAGCTCGCCCAATATCTGTGCGAGGCGACGCAGTTCAAAAACATCTTTGCCTTGGAGGCGCTCGCCGGGGCTTATGCTGCGACGGGCGACTTCGCCCAGGCCGACGAGGCGCTGGGCAAGGCATTGCAAACGCCGCAGGGGCAGCTTGCGGGGAACGCCGCCGTCCTTCAGCAGCGCATCCAGGCATATCGGGCGCACCAAAAAGTACCAATCCCGCCGCCGTCGCCATAACGCGGCCGACCAAGATATGGTGCAGCACTACTGCTCCCAGTGCAGCCTGATTGCGAAAATGTTCACCGGCCCGCGGTCGGCGTTGAAGGCGGGATCGTAGACAAACTGGTAGTCAAAGGCGAAGCGGCATCCTTTGCCGATGGGAAAGTCGTAGTAGCTCTCGATGACCTTTTCGGAACCGTAGGTCAAGTTGCCGTCGCCATTGAGGATGCCGGTTCCGCCAACTTTGAGAAACTCTATTTGCTGGGCCGAGGCGCCGCTTAAGACGCCCATGAAACCAAAAACGTCGTCGGGCCTGTTCCATTTCGCGCCCTTGATGCTCGTGCCTAGTGACGCGGACCAGTTGACGTCTGTGTAGGTCCACGCCACTTCCTGACCGTCGTTCCAGCCGATGCGGGAGAAGACGCCCACGTCTTTCATGATCTCCTGGTCCCAACTTATGCCGAAGCCGTACTTGTAGCGGTACGCGAAGGCGGCGGCCGGCACGGTGATTGACGCGCCGGCGGGAACGCTCAAATCGGGAGGATTCGCGCAACAGAGCGGTGGCCACTGAAAAGCTTGCCATGTCGGCTGAGTTGAGCCACACCATGGGGCGAATCGCGCCGGGATGCTCGTCGATCTTGTAGCGCCGCTCCCATTCCAGCGCCATGCCCCAGGTCCGCCAGAACTCGCCACCGGTGCCATCGCTCGGCCAGCAAAAAATGCGGTCGTCGGCGGTGAAGCCGTTCTCCTCGCCGGGCATCTGGAAGATCCCGTACCGCAAGGTCCAGTCCTTTTCGTTCCATTCGGCGGCGATGCCGGTCGTGAAGCCGACTTGGTCCGCCGGGTAGTCCCACGTGATGTTCGTAGCGCACCGCCCAATTCAGGAATTGCACGTGCGCGTCCTTGGCGTAGGCGTTATTGTCGAATATGTCGGTGGCGCCAAACCGGCCCACCGTGAGCGTCAGCCGCGAGACGTCCTGCTTTCCTGCAAGTGCGAGCTGTCCGTCGGGCACGTCCTCTTGTTCCCCGCCGAAGCCAAACGTCTGCCGCACCAACAGGCGGGCCAACATGAAGTCGGGGATCGAAGTCCCCGCTTTGTAAGCGTCGGCGCTGGGAAAATCCTCAATGCCGAAGGTCTGGCTCAGGCCGAAACCTTCCCACATCAAGGCGTCGGCGTGCAGTTCCGCGCCTTGCCACAACCTCATGCCGACGAAGAGGTCCGCGTTGAGCGTCTCCTGGCGCTCCCCAGCCATGTTCAGGCTATTCGGTCCTGAGTACCTGGCGGCAAAGGCAGGATCGCCCTGTGCGACGACGGTCGTTTGGGCGTGGACGGTGAAGTCCTTGGGCGTTTCCTCCTCTTTCTTCTCGTCCTCCTTTTTTTCCGCCTCGTCTTTTTTCTCTGCTTCAGGGGACTTCTCGCCCTGTCTGTCTTTATCTTGTTCGAGCTTTGGCTGCAGCGCGTTTTGCGTCTGCGTCGCGCCAACGGGCGCTTGCGGGACCACGTCGTTGCCCGGCGGGGGCGACGGCGGGCCGTACTGCGGATCGATGGCCTGGGGAGAAATTGCCGGCTGCTGCGGGGGACCGTAAGCGAACCCCGTCGGCGGAGGGCCGTCGGCGTCCGCGGGCCGCCCGGCATGCAGACCGGCGGCCAATAAAAACGCCAAGCACGCGCCGGGCCGCAGAATGCGCGTCAATGGACAGAGAATCCGCATACGAAGTCCCCCGCACCGGCTCCAAGAGAGTAATTCGGACGGTTCGACTTGTACAGTTGATTCCAAGTATGCCGGGCGTTCCGGGTGTATTGGAGGGCAAGAACTAGGCTAGTTGCGCAGACTTTTCCGCTAATAAATCGCTTGCTCGGAAGACGAGGCAAAGGAAAGGGGAGATGCTACAATAACGGGACGGCAAGAGCAGCATGGTTCCGCACCCCCCCGCGAGATTCGCGAAGTATGTGTGCATTGGAAAGCGTCACAGTCGAAAACTACCTCAAGGCCATCTATCACCTGTCCGACGCGCCGGGTGGCACGGTGGCGACGGGCGAGTTGGCCCGTCGCTTGGCGCTTACGCCGGGCAGCGTGACGCTGATGCTTCAGCGGCTGGCCGAATCCGGCTTGGTGAAGTACGCTGCGCATCAAGGTGTTCGGCTGACTAAGAAAGGACAGTCAGCGGCCATCCGCGTTGTCCGCAATCACCGCCTCCTGGAGTCGTTTCTTGTCAGCACGCTGGGGATGCCCTGGGACGAAGTCCATGCCGAGGCGGAGGCGCTGGAACACGCCGTATCCGACCGCTTGGCGGCCCGCATCGACGAGTATCTGGGCCACCCCGACCGCGACCCGCACGGCGACCCGATACCCGACGCCGACGGCAAGATGCGGACCCGCGAAGGGGCCCCGCTTGCCGACTGTCCAGTGAATACCCGCTTCGAGCTGCTGCGCGTGCCCGACCGCTCGCCCGAATTCCTCCGTTATCTTCGCGAGGGTGGATTGATCGTAGGCGCGGCGGGGCAATTGACGGAGAACCAGCCTTCGGCGGGGATTGTCACCGTCCGGATGGGGGAGCGTTCGATCAGCTTGAGCCGGGAAATGGCCGCCCGAATTCTCGTCCGGCCATTAGCACGCGACATGCATTAGCCGGCTCAATCTTCGCGGCGATCCGCACTCCGGACCCCTTGACGCAACTTGAATCCGCGTCTATTATTGCCTAAACTCATTTTTTGGCAAGACAAATAAAGTATATTTACAAGACAAAATATGGCAAGCCAAAACATGCCGTTCCGCAGGCGAAGCCAAGTGGCGAAGGCAAGCTGCGCCGCCTGCGGCTTTACACTAGTCGAGCTTCTGGTGGTCATCGCGATCATCGGCATTTTGATCGGCCTGCTCTTGCCGGCGATCAACGCCGCGCGCGAGGCGGGCCGCCGCGCGCAATGCACCAACAACCTCAAGCAGATCGGCTTGGCCTTGATCAACTACGAGGGCGTCAACGGCGCCTTTCCGTCCGCCTTCAGGCTGCTGCCCCATGCCGATACGGCAGCGCCGAGCGGGACGGGCACTTACGGCGCGTCGGCCTTCGTCCTGATCCTGCCCTATATGGAATACAATGGCGTGTTCCGGCAGATCGACATCGGCAAAGCGGCCCTCAATCCCGTGAACATGCTGCCCGGCAACCCGGCCTATTCGACCGCCATCACCACGTTCCTTTGCCCTTCCGCTCCGGGCAAACCCACGGTCGACTACTCGGCCGAATTGTCGAACAGCTTCAACAACTTCGGGGTCAGCGTCAGCGTCGCGCCGGGGCTGATCTTCGGGCGCAGCGACTTCGCCCCGGACGCCGGGATGCAAGCGGACCTGCCGGGCATCAGCATCAACGCCGGCGCGTCGATCATTGCCGAACCCCCGGACGGTCCGGTGCGCATCGCCCAAATCACCGACGGCACGTCCCATACGTTCATGGTCGAGGAAGATGCAGGGCAACCCGGTTGGTACGGAAGCCAAGGCCCGGCGGCTGTGCCCAGCTATACGGGTAAGTCCGGAACGGCCCCGCAAGGCGGTGGAGCATGGGCCGACCCGCTCAACTACATTGCCACCAACGGCGGTGATCCGAGCGGGTCCGGCATCGCTGCGGGGGGCGGTTTCATGGGCATCCCCGCAGCGCCGTGGACCTGCGCAAACGGTTGCACCAACGACAGCGAAATCTTCGCCTTCCATCCCGGAGGGAGCAACGTGGCCTTCGGAGACGGGTCCGTGCAGTTCGTCATGAACCAACTGACGATGAATCAGGTCCAGGCGCTGCTCAGCCGTGCCGGAGGCGAAATCATCAACTTCACTTACCAATGACTTACGCGGGGATGAAGAAGCTCGTCCTGTGCCAAATGGCGGTGCTGGCGCTGGCCTGTGCCTCGTGCAGAAACAATAATCGTTATCCCGTGTCGGGCAAGGTGACATACAAAGGCGCTCCGGCGGTGGGCGCCACCGTCTTCTTCCACCGGCACGGCGGCGACGGCATGAGCGACCACATGATCATGGGCATCGTGCAGGAAGACGGCGCCTATGACCTCGTTTCCGGTGCGCCGGGCAAAGGCATTCCGCCCGGCGAGTACGATGTGATGATCGAATGGAGGCGCACCGCCGGCCAGAGCAGGGGGCGTCCGCAGCGCGGACCCGACATCCTGAAAGGCCGCTACAACGACCCAAAACGCCCCCTCTTGCACGCCACGGCGGAGCCCAAGGCCACCAACTTGCCGCCGTTCGAACTGACCGACTGATGCGATTGAAAGCGCATTCATTCCCCTTGCTTTTCCGCCCAAATATGGATATTTTGTAGTACAAAATCAGTCCCCGTCGCGGCACGGGGAAAATAACATGCATCAATCCGATCGCGGCAGCCGAACATCGCATGCGCACGGAGCCGCCCCCGGCGGCCCTAGAGAGGCCGGAGCTGCCCGTACCCCGCTCGTTGGAAAACGTTCATAGCTCCATTCGCGTGCCCGAACACGGGGCCGGCTTCTGGCGGCAATGGCGGGCCTTTTCCGGCCCGGCCATCCTGGTCAGCGTGGGCTACATGGACCCAGGGAATTGGGGCACGGACCTGCAAGGCGGGGCGCAGTTCAAATACGGCCTCCTTTGGGTCGTTGGCATGGCGAGCCTGATGGCGATCTTCATGCAGGTCATCGCCGCGCGACTAGGGGTTGTGACAGGAAAAGACCTTGCCCAATGCTGCCGCGACTGGGCCCCCCGCTGGACTCGCTGGCCCAACTGGCTTTTCTGCGAACTGGCCATCGGCGCCTGCGACCTGGCCGAAGTGCTGGGCAGCGCGGTGGCGCTGAATCTGGCGTTCCGCATTCCGCTCTTGTGGGCGGTGCTCATCACCGGCTTCGACGTGCTGCTGCTCTTGGGCTTGCAGCGCTTCGGGATGAGGACGATAGAGGCCATAGTGCTGCTGCTAGTGCTTACGATCGCGTTCTGCTACGTCATAGAAATCTTCGTCTTGCCGCAGGTCCGTCCTAACTTTGCCGAAATCGGCTCGGCATTGGTCTCGCCGCTGCCGACGTTTCGCAATCGTGATGCGATCGTGCTGGCCATTGCCATCATCGGCGCGACGGTTATGCCGCACAACTTGTACCTGCACTCGGCCTTGGTGCAGACCCGCGAGCTCGCCAAGGACGAGGCATCGGTCCGCCGCGCCATCAAGTTCAACACGATCGATTCGACCGTGGCTTTGACCGTGGCGTTCTTCGTGAACGCTGCAATTATGGTGCTGGCCGCGATGGTCTTTTTCGAGCCGCTGCATACGCCGCAGGCCATCGCCGACAAGTACGCCATTGTGGCCGGGACCAAGATCACGCCCGATAGCGACTGGATTCGCGTCGCCTATTTGACGCTGGCGCCGCTATTGGGCACCGCGGCGGCGAGCGTGCTGTTCGTCGTCGGCCTGTTCGCCAGCGGGCAAAGCAGCACAATCACCGGCACGCTGGCGGGCCAGGTCGTCATGGAGGGCTTTTTGCGGTGGCGGATGGCGCCTTGGGTCCGCCGGGTCATCACGCGGATGCTGGCCATCCTGCCTGCGGTCCTGATCATCGGCCTGCGCGGCAACAGCAGCGTGACCTCGTTGATCAACTTGAGCCAGGCGGTCCTCGCCTTGCAACTCCCCTTCGCCATGTTTCCCCTCTTGCTTTTTGCGTCTTCGCGGAAGAGAATGGGGCGATGGAAACTGGGCTGGTTCTTGCTGGCCGCCGGTTGGACGAGCGCGATTTTGATTACTGCGTTGGACATTTACGGCCTGCCCGATTCGTTGAGACAGGCTTGGGCGGTGATCGCCGGAGGATAGTGGGCAAGACGGAATTCCGGGTCCGCCGCCGGGCGCGTCGGCAGACTCCGAAGTCCATCTTGCGCATTGATGCAACATTATGTACCAGACCATTCTCGTCACGTTGGACACAACTTCTACCGACCGCGCGATCATCGAGCACGTCAAGAGACTGGCCAAGTGCCTCGGCAGCAGCGTCGTGCTGTTGCACGTTGCCGCCGGCGCGGCGGCCAAGTGGCACGGCGCCGAGGCGGGCGGCGAGGAAGTGGAAAAGGGCAGCGCCTATCTGGATGGCGTCAAGGCCGAGTTCGAGGCCGCCGGCGTACACGCCAAAGCCGAGCTTGCTTACGGCGATCCTGCCTCGCAAATCGTCAACTGGGTGGAGGCCAACGGCTGCGACCTGGTAGCCATGAGCACTCACGGCCACCGCTGGCTCGGCGATCTACTGCTAGGCACGACCGCCACCGACGTGCAGCATCGCCTCCGCGTTCCCGTGCTTCTTCTGCGCGCGAAGTGAACCGCCTCCCACGGGACGTTTCGCCCGCCGCTTGCTGCGGATTCTAATGAGCGCTTTCCGCCGCCAGCACCTTGCCCAGCCGCCTCGCATGACGCTCGGCGCCGCTGAATCGGGCCGCTAAAAAAATCTGCACCAATTCCCATGCCAGCGCGAAGCCGATGATCCGGGCACCCAGGCAAAGGACGTTCATGTCGTCGTCCTCCACGCCTTGCCGGGCGGAGAATGGGTCCATGATCAGCGCCGCCCGTACTCCGCGGACTTTATTGGCCGCGACGTTGGCGCCCACACCACTGCCGCAAACGGCAATCCCCCGCTCAACGGTTCCGTCCGCCACAGCCCCGGCCAACGGCAGGACATAGTCGGGGTAGTCGTCGCCGGCATGGTAATCGGCGGCGCCGAAATCGACGACTTCGTGCCCTGCCTTGCCAGGGCCTCGGCCAAGGGCTGCTTCAGGGGGAGTCCGGCGTGATCGGCGGCAATGGCAATGCGCATGGCAAGACCTCGATTTGTCGAAATTGAAAAAGTGCGAACAGCGGGCATTATATCTTTGTCCGCCGCAATCGACAACTGCGGCGTCGTTCGTCGGTGAGGTCACTCCACCGTCACGCTCTTCGCCAGATTCCTCGGCTTGTCGACGTCGCAGCCGCGCGCCGTCGCAATGTAATAGGCCAAAAGCTGCAGCGGGATCACCGTGACGATCGGCTGCAGGAACTCCTCCACCGCCGGCACCTCGATCACTTCGTCCGCCAGGCGATCGACCTCGCGGTCGCCCTCGCAGACCACGGCGATTACCGGGCCGCCGCGGGCCTTGATCTCCTCAACGTTCGACATCACCTTGTCGTAGGTCTGGCCGTGCGGCATGAGGAAAACGCTTGGCGTGTTGTGGTCCACCAGCGCGATCGGCCCGTGCTTCATCTCCGCCGCCGGATAGCCCTCGGCGTGGATGTAGCTGATCTCCTTGAGCTTCAGCGCCCCTCCAGCGCCGTGGGAAAGTTGAACTGCCGCCCCAGGTAAAGGAAATTGCTGCATTCCGCGTACCTCTCGGCGACTTCGCGCACTTTGTCGTGGCACGCCAGCGCCTTGCGGACCTTGTCGGGCAGGGCCTGCAGCTCCTCGATAATCCGCGCCGGCCGAAAAACTCAAATGCCGCAAGCGGCCGAAGTAAAGCGCCAACATGGCCAAAACCGTACACTGGGAAGTAAAGGCCTTGGTCGAGGCGACGCCGATCTCCGGTCCCGCGCGGAGATAGACGCCGCCGTCGGACTCCTGCGCGATCGTGCTGCCCACCACGTTGCAGAGGCCCAGCACGGGATATCCCTTCCGCTGCATTTCCCGCAGCGCGGCCAGCGTGTCGGCGGTCTCGCCGCTTTGCGTGATGGCGAAGACCAGCGTGTGGTCGTCCAGCGGAGGGTTCTTGTAGCGGAGCTCGCTGGCGTATTCAACTTCCACCGGCAGCCGGGCGAGGGTTTCGATCTGGTACTCGCCCACCAGCGCCGCGTGCCAGCTCGTGCCGCAGGCGGTCATCACGAAGCGCCGCATCGAGCGGAGCTGTTGCGGCGAGAGGTTCAGTCCGCCGAACTTGGCGGTCGCAGCGTCAAAATCCAGCCGCCCGCGCAAGGCGTTTTCGATCGACTCCGGTTGCTCGAAGATTTCCTTGAGCATGTAGTGCTCGTAGCCGCCGGTGTCGATCTCGCCCGCCTCCAGCTCCAAGGTCTCGATGCGCGGATCGACGTGGCCCGAATCGCGGTGGTAAATCCGCATCTTCTCGGCGGTGAGCACGGCCAGCTCGTGGTCGGCCAGATAGACGATCTTGTCGGTGTAGCCTGCCAAGGGCGAGGCGTCGCTGGCGACGAAATGCTCGCCATCGCCGACGCCCAGCACGAGCGGGCTGCCCAGCCGGGCGACGATCAGCACGCCCGGCCAATCGCGGAAGAGCACCGCTAGCCCGTAGGTTCCCTGAAGCTGACCGAGCGCCTCGCGGACGGCGTCCACCAGCGGCCGGTACTCGACCTCGGCCATGTCCTCGATGATCTCTCCCCTACCTTCGGGAGAGAGGCCGGGGGTTAGGGCATTCCTCACGCAACTCGCAATGAGATGCGCGATCACCTCGGTGTCGGTGCCCGAATGAAAGGAAAACCCCTCTTCGATCAGCCGCCGCTTGAGCGAGCGGAAGTTCTCGATGACGCCGTTGTGGACGACGGCCACTTCGCCGTCGCCGCCCAGGTGCGGGTGGGCGTTGGCGTCGCTCGGCGCGCCGTGCGTGGCCCAGCGGGTATGGCCGATGCCGGTGCGTCCGATCGTCGGCACGCCGCGGAGCCTGCTTTCCAGGCGATCGATCCGCCCCGCCGACTTGCAAACGGTCAAGTGGCGCTCGGAAGTCAAAAGCGCAACGCCCGCGCTGTCGTAACCGCGGTATTCCAGGCGGCGCAGGCCCGTGACCAGGTAGTCGATGGCCTCGTTCGATCCGACGTATCCGACAATTCCGCACATGGGTTTTCGATTCTCGCTGTACTCATCTCGCTCCGCCGAGATGCCTGACTTCATTCCCCGGCCGGCGCGCAATTCCACCGATAAGACAGTTTAGCACAGCGGAGAGCACGGAGCAGGGAGCAATCCAGTCCCTCTCTCCCTCCTGGAGAGGGCTGGAGTAAAGGCACGACTTCTGGCTTCTGACACCCTGCGTGGAGGTGCCTATCTCTGCATATCGGTCTCAAGTATTTTCTTCGGTCTTCAAACATCGAAAAACTCGGGTGTTTTCGGCAGTTTTCCGACCGAGGAGCAACCCCGAAGGCACGCCGGGTGGCCCTGGGCGGTTGCCCGCCCAGGGCTCCCACAGATCCGTACGCGGACGCACGAGACCCTACGGTTCCTCAAGGCATGGGTTCGCTACCTGACGTACGAGTGGTCCTGCAGGCCAAAGCCCGCATTGCTTGAAAAGAAGCCATAATGGATTCCGCGCTTCGGTCGTTTGTACGGCATCGGGCGGGCAACGTATGCGAGTATTGCCGATTGCCGCGAGCCGCCTCGTCGTTGGCCCCTTTCCATGTCGAACACATCATCGCACGACAGCATGGTGGCGCGATAGAAGCCGAGAACCTCGCCGTCGCATACAGCTTCTGCAATCTCCACAAAGGTCCAAATACCGCGGGACTCGATTCGAAGACCGGACGACCGACGCAGTTGTTCAACCCGCGGCGCGATCAGTGGTCAGATCATCTTAGCCGGCATGGAACGGCGATTTTCGGACTTACGGCCGCCGGTTGCGCGACCGTGGAATTGCTGGCAATGAACGACTGGCAGCGCATCGAGTTTCGGGAATATTTCGCGCGCTGCGTAAGCCGTTCGCGGGTTAACGCAGACGGGCCAATCCAGGCCAGTATTCGGGTTTTCTCAAAGCGTTCGTTTCCTCCGGCTCAACGCATGCAGTATTCCATTTGCAGGTGATCGCGGCTAAAATGGCTGCTTCATCATTAAGGATGCATGAACATGCTCGCGGAAACTCTCGGCACGATGATGTTGGTTCTCTTCGGCGACGGCGTCGTGGCGGCCGTCTTGCTGCACAAGTCGAAGGCCCAAAACGCGGGCTGGATCGTCATTGCCACGGGTTGGGGTTTCGCCGTTATGATCGGCGTCTTTACCTCGGTCGCCTTGGGCGGGCCGGGACATCTCAATCCGGCCGTGACGGTTGCCCAAATGCTTCGCGGCAGCGTCGTCGCCGACACGGGCTTGCGATACATCGCCGGCCAATTCCTCGGCGCGTTCCTGGGCGGAGTGCTTGTCTTTTTAGCATATTATTTGCACTGGGAGGGCACCGAGGATCAAGGGGCGAAACTGGCCGTCTTCTGCACGGCGCCGGCGATCCGCTCGCTGCCTTGGAACCTGATCACGGAGCTTATCGGCACGTTCGCCCTGGTGTTTGGCGCCTATGCGATCTTCAGCAAAGCTGTCGGCGACGTTCCCATTCCTCCGCATCTTGCGCCTTACCTGGTCGGGCGCTGGTCTGGGGCATAGGTCTCTCGCTGGGCGGTCCTACCGGCTACGCGATCAATCCGGCCCGCGATCTCGGCCCGCGCATCGCGCATTTTGTGCTGCCGATTCCCGGCAAGGGCGGGGCCGACTGGGAATACGCCTGGGTGCCCGTCATCGGCCCTCTCGTAGGCGCGGCAATCGCGGCGGGGATCGCAGGCGCGTTGACGATGTAGGCGCATCCAGTGTCCGCGTGCAATGCCATGATCGACGACTGGTTCTCACTGATCAAACTACCGCTGAACGTCCAGCAGTTCCGCAAACTGCCGCGCAATTCGGCTTACAAGTACGAATACATCGACGGCAAGGCGTGGCTTACGCCGCGGCCCAAGAGCGGCCGGGCGGTCCTCGACTTGGCTGCATTCTCGCCACCGATCGCCGAAATTGCCGGGCACGAGAACCTGACGGTCCGTCCGCTGGAAGACGCCGACTGGGATAAGCTGCCGCCGCTGTTCGCGGCGGCGTTTCATCTGGTACAGCCGTTTGCCAGCTTGACCGACAAGGACCGGCGCCGGGCAGCCGAGGATTGCCTTCTCCACACGCGCAACTCGGGCGACGGGCCGGTCGTCGAGCCGGCCTGTTTCGTTGCCGCCGCTCCCGACGGCCGCCTGGCGGGCGCTGCGTTGATCACGCGGCCGGACGATGAGCACGTGGATGACGAACCATCCCGGCCGCACCTGACCTGGATTTTCGTCGCGCCGTGCTTGGACGCCACGGCATTGCCACGGCCTTGCTTAGCGCCGCCGTGCGGGTGTTCTTGCAGCAAGGCTGCCGCGAACTGCGGAGCACGTTCGTGCTGGGCAACGAAGGCAGCGCGCTTTGGCACTGGCGGGCCGGCTTCAGGCTGCTGGAGGACCGCTGGTCGTGGCGGACGTTCCGGCAATTAGCGAAACCGCAGTCGGAGCCTACTTGAACCTGTCCTGCACCGCTTGCACCGTAATTTCCTCGTGCCGCAGGGCTTCCATGGCCAGCACCGCTGCATCGGCGGCCTGGAGGGTCGTGATGCAGGGGATGCCGTGCGAAACGGCTGCGGCGCGGATGCGGCCTTCGTCGGTCCGCGCGCCCTTGCCGCTGGGGGTGTTCACGATCAGGCACAACTCGCCGTTGAGCATGTAGTCCAGCACGTTGGGATGCCCCTGCGAGAGCTTCATCAGCCGCTGCACGCGAATGCCCGCCGCCTCGATCCGCTCCGCCGTGCCTCGCGTGGCGAAGAGCGTGAATCCCAGCTTCTCCAGCCGCCGCGCAAGCTCCACCGAATGGTCTTTCTGGCGCTCGGCGACACTGATGAAGACGTTCCCGCTCTTCGGCAGGAATGTGCCCGCCGCGAGTTGGCTCTTGGCAAAGGCGATCGAAAAGCGGTCGCTCACGCCCATCACCTCGCCGGTCGACTTCATCTCCGGCCCCAGCACGATATCGACCCCCTTGAACTTCACGAAGGGAAAAACGGCTTCTTTCACTGAGACGCACGACGGAATCGGGTCGCGCGACAGACCTTGCTCTGCCAGCGAAACGCCCACCATGACTTTGGCCGCCGCCTTCGCCCAGGGGATGCCGGTCGCCTTCGACACGAAGGGCACCGTGCGGCTCCGCGCGGGTTGACCTCCAGGACGTAGACCGTCGGGCGGCCCTCTTCCCTTTTCACGGCGAACTGGATGTTCATCAGGCCGCGAACGCCCATCTGCCGCGCCAGGTGGCAAGTGGCCTGGCGGATTTCCTGAATGACCGGGCCGGGCAGACTGTAGGGTGGAATGGCGCAGGCGGAGTCGCCGCTGTGAACGCCCGCCTCCTCGATGTGCTCCATCACGCCGGCGACGATCACGTCCCGCCCGTCGGCGATCGCATCCACGTCAACTTCCGTGGCATCCTCCAGGAAGCGGTCGATGAGCACGGGCTGGCCCTGCGCAACGACAAAGGCCGCGGCGACGAAGCGGCTCGAACTGGCTGGCGTCGTAGCACAATTCCATCGCCCGGCCGCCCAGCACAAAGCTCGGCCGCACGAGCACCGGGTATCCGATTTTGGCCGCCTCGATGCGGGCCTGGGCCATGTTTCGCGATGCCGTTGGCGGGCTGCTTCAGGTCGAGCCGTTGGAGCACTTTGGCGAACTTCTCGCGGTCTTCGGCATCTTCGATCGTATCGACGCTCGTGCCCACGATCGGCACGCCCGCATTGGCCAGCGCCGGGCCAAGTTCAGCGGCGTCTGTCCGCCGAATTGCACGATCACGCCGTCGGGCTGAACGCGGTCGCAGATATTGAGCACGTCCTCGGTGGTCAGCGGCTCGAAGAAGAGCAGGTCGCTCGTGTCGTAGTCGGTGGAAACCGTCTCCGGATTCGAGTTGACCATGATCGACTGGATGCCCAACTCCCGCAGGGCGAAGCTGGCATGGCAACAACAGTAGTCGAACTCGATGCCCTGGCCGATGCGGTTCGGGCCGCCGCCCAGGATCATCACCCGCCGCTGCCCCGGCTGTTTGGCCGGCGTCTCATCCTCGTCTTCGTAGGTGGAATAGTAGTAAGGCGTGTAGGCCTCGAACTCGGCGGCGCACGTATCGACTGACTTGAACGTGGCGACGATGCCCCGCTGCTTGCGGTCCGCGCGGACGTCCATTTCGGTCATGTGCAGGATCGTGCCGATTTGCCGGTCGGAAAAGCCGAACTGCTTGGCCTTCCGCAGCGTGGCGTCGTCGACCGCGGCCAACGTGCCGAGACCACGAAGCTTGTCCTCCATTTCGACGATTTCGACCAGGTTTTGCAGGAACCAAGGGTCGATGCCCGTCAGCTCGTAGATTTCTTCGATGGAAACTCCGTACTTGATCGCATAGCGGAGGTACCAGACGCGCTGATCATTGGGCTGCGTCAGCTTGGCCTTAACCTCTTCCAGCGAAGGTTGGTCATCGGTGCCCCAAAGGTCCTTGCCGTCGCAGCCGAAGCCGAAGCTGCCGACTTCCAACCCGCGGAGGGCCTTTTGGAAAGATTCCTTGAAGGTGCGGCCGATGGCCATCGTCTCGCCGACGCTCTTCATCTGCGTCGTGAGCACACTATCCGCCTCGGGGAACTTCTCGAAAGCGAATCGCGGGATTTTCGTCACCACGTAGTCGATTGTCGGCTCGAAGCAAGCCTTAGTCTCCCGCGTGATGTCGTTGGGCAGCTCGTGCAGCCGGTAGCCGACGGCCAGCTTGGCGGCGATCTTGGCGATCGGGAACCCGGTGGCCTTGGAAGCCAACGCGCTGGAGCGGCTGACGCGGGGATTCATCTCGATGACGACCATTCGTCCGTCGCGGGGATGTATGGCGAACTGAATGTTGGATCCGCCCGTCTCGACGCCGATCTCTCGCATGACGGCAATCGAGGCGTCGCGCATCCGCTGGTATTCTTTGTCGGTGAGCGTCTGCGCCGGGGCGACGGTGATCGAATCGCCCGTGTGGACCCCCATCGGGTCAAAGTTCTCGATCGAGCAGATGATGACGACGTTGTCGTCCTTGTCGCGCATCACCTCCATCTCGTATTCCTTCCAGCCGATGACCGATTCCTCGACGAGCACCTGGCTGACGGGCGATGCCTCCAGGCCGTTGGCCAGCAGGCGGTCGAATTCCTCGCGATTGTAGGCGATGCTCGATCCGGTGCCGCCGAGAGTGAAGCTCGGCCGCAGCACGCACGGCAGGCCGATCTGCGGAAGCAGCTTGCGGCCTTCTTCGAGCGTTGTGACGGTGATGCCGCGGCAGCATTGCAGGCCGATCCGTTCCATGGCCGCCTTGAACTGATCGCGCTCCTCGGCCTTGGCGATGACCGCCGCGTTGGCTCCGATCATTTCCACGCCGAACTTTTCCAGCACGCCGTGCCGCGCGAGGTCCATCGCCAGGTTCAACCCGGTTTGGCCGCCGAGGGTCGGCAGCAGGGCGTCGGGCCGCTCGGCCTCGATCACCTTGGAGACGACTTCCCAGGTGAGCGGCTCGATGTAGGTGCGGTCGGCCATTTCCGGATCGGTCATGATCGTGGCCGGATTGGAGTTGACCAGCACGACCTCGTAACCCTCTTCCCGCAGGGCCTTGCACGCCTGCGTGCCCGAATAGTCGAACTCGCACGCCTGCCCGATGATGATCGGGCCGGAGCCGATGAGAAGGATTTTTTTGATGTCGGTACGTCGGGGCACAGAAGCTTCCTTGGCAAGGCGCGGTGCGATCCCGGCTTTCGCGTAATGGCGGAACGGGTTCGGTGTAAAATCCACCCATTCTAGCACGCCGGAGACGGCATCCTCAAGGGGGTGCGAAGGTTGAGATGCTGTTGCAATTTATTCGAGCACCACAACATAGGACGGGCATTCCATGTTGACTTCCTTCCACGCACCGGCTACTGCTCTCCACCCCTTGGTAAAACACAATCCGACTGCAACGGCCGCGCAAACGAGCGAGGCGCCCACAACGAAAAGCCAGCCCGTCCTTGCTATAAAGAAAAAGGAAACCATCAATGCAAGAATCCCGATCACCGCGCAAACGGAAAGTATCTTCTGGAGTTCTGGCAGCCGCTTTGCACTCACGCCGACATGGTCTAGGAGCCACGAATCATACAATTGATCGGTGTGTGCAACTCGGTGGACGCGCGGAGTAGGTGCCTTCGGGAATCTGCATCTTCTCGATCATTCCTACCGTCCAGTTTAGCAGGCTTCCCTCGTTCTTGAACATGTACTCCATTCCGCCAAAATAGCCATCACCGCAAACAACCAACCTTGGAGAGTTTTCTTCATCCTTGCAAAGCGACAATAATCTGTCAGGGGCCGGGCTGCCTACAAAAACGGCAACCGAATAGCCGCCATCGCCATCACAGAGAAACCATATTAGCTTGCCCTCGTCGCGCAACCTCTCGATAAGCCCGACCGGATCGTTGCGAAGAACCTCATCCGCGCCTTCTGGCAAGTTCTCCGGCCAGAAAAGGACTTTATTCGCGCCGTCGGTACCCCCGCTTGCCGTTATCTTCATAGTAAACGTTTGTTAACACTCACCTTGGTGTTTCCGCGACGACAGCAGCCCTCTCATCCACTCGGCATCCTCCGCGGGCAGCGGCGGCTGAAGTTGGGCAGCGTAATTCAGCGAAAGATCGTATCGGGCATGATCGTATACCGACGTGAAGACCGATTGCAGGTCAAGCGACGCCTCGCGGTCGCCCTTCTTGAGCGGAATGGGAATCGTCCGTAAGCGGTCGCGAAGCGACCATGCGTACACATCGGCTTGGGGACGGCGGTACCGACGGCTTACAATCGCGTAGTAGTCGCCTGCCGGCAGTGAAGTCACCATGGGCAAGCGCACTCCACCGCGAAGCAGATCCAACTCGACAAGATGCGATGGACTGTCCAGCACTTCTTGGCGCTTTTCCAAATACTCGCGGCGCCCGTCGCCTCCCGGCCGCTTGTTGGCCGGCGAGAGCGTCTCCAAAACTGTGACGACCTCCATACTTTCCAGTAAGCGAATCACGAGATAAGTCTCGCGGCGTACTTCCGGCATTGGCAATTCACATTCGAACGGGTCGGCGGAGGTTGATGCGTCGGCCGCCACTGCGATACCGCCGCCTCTATCGCCGACCCACAGCACGCTCACGTCCGGGCGACGAAACAACGGGTCCATCTCGCCGGGCGATTCCACGTACACGCGCCGTTCGGCACGAACAATGTAGCGCGGTGCAACTTGTGGTTGCAAGGCGTCGCTAATAGCTGAATTGAACTTGGCATGGAAATCGTCCCACTCCTGAAGCTCCACGAATGGGTCCATTCCCGGAAACGGCGACGGCATTGGATAATCTCCGCATGGGAAACACCTGAAATACACATTCAATCTCAATTGTAACCGCGCTCGGCGCCTCGCATCAATCAATCCGCCAACAAGTTTTCTGCAAGCCGATCAATGTCCACCGGGTCGGTCGGTGGCGACGAGGTAGTCGCGGCCGCGGCGTGCAGCCAACGGCTGCGCGTTGCCAGTTCCGCGTGCCGGGCGTCGCGCGGGTCGAACTTCCTCAAGGGCAGATAGTCCAGAATGCTCGGCGTTCCAAATCCCTTTCCTCCCGGCACGCTGTGGGCGGCGACCAGATCATGCACGAGAGAGCTGTTCAAAAGAGCGCACAGATAATGGGCCTCGTCGCCGTTGTCGCAGGCAATGAGCACGCATGTTTCCTGCGGAACCACGGGTCGTAGCCCCAAGTGCGGGTCGTCGATCGTCTCGACCACCGCGGCGCGAATCGTGCGGTCCATCCGCCGCCAGACTACCTTCGCCGCCGCTAGCGTGTAGGGACCGACGTTGTACATGGAATAGAACGGCTGCCGATTCTGATACCGGCGATAGGCGGCCCGTTCCCGCAGCAGCGGTTCGAACCCCTGCAAGTAGGCAAGCGTCAGTGGATAGTCGCGGCGCATACGGCGCTCTTCGATGCCAGCTCTCGTCGCCGGGTCCTGCGGCATGAGCAGGTAGCCGGACGGCCGCGCGGACCAGCGGGCGACGTCTGCCCAGCGGACCAGCGGAAAAACCAGATCCGGCTCGATAACGGCTTCGACGGACGCGACCGCCCGCTTGGCCTTGCCGGGCCGATTGCAAACGCGGATTCCGTCGTCGTCGCTGCCTTGCACGTCCAGCCAATAAACCGCGTTCGCACCGCCGCTGTTGGCGCCAAGGTGGGCGGTGTAGTCGGAGCGGGCGCACGAGCTGGGAGCGGGGAGCAGGGAGCACGGAGTATGAACGCCTTGCTCCCCGCTCCCTGCTCCCTGCTCCCCGCTCACTGGGCCGACAATCCAAGGCGACGTGGGCCGTTGGGGATCGACGGGACGCGCAAGCATGTTGACCTTCATCGCGGCGGGAAGTGGCTGCCCCGCGGCATCCTTTTTCCATTTCACGTACGGAACGGGGTAAGCCGTCGGCCGGCCTTTTTGCAGGGCGACGACGCTGGTCCAGTTTGCCGCGTCGAATGGCTGGACGCCGGTCATGTCGTCCACTCGCAGCACACGAAGCGGCGCGCCTTCGCCTAGCTGGAAGCGGCGGAAGCCGTCGCCCGCGCCCTTGGTTTGAAAAAGGGTCTGCGTGATAACCATGCCCAGTCGGCCGCCGTCGCGGAGATAGTGATCGGCAGCGGAATAGAGCACGAGCATGGAAAGGTCCTTCTTGCCGCCGCCATGCCGGGCCGCATTGCCTGATAGGGAAAACAGCCCGTATCGCTGCCAATGAGGCTTCGTCGCCTCGCGGTATTCGGCCGGCAGGTTGTCCCAAGCGATCCAGGGAGGATTGCCCACAACGAAGTCAAACCCTGGCGGTTCGGGCCAAGGATCGAGGACGGCATCGCGGGCGTGGATGGGCACTTCAATGAAGCCGTCACCCGCGATCAGATCGGCGATTGCCAAAAGGCAGTTCGCCCGCGCCGAGGCGACGGCCAGGGGATGGAGGTCGAACCCGGTGACCGGAAGAAAAGGAGAAAGGGAGAAAGGGGGAAGGGGCGACAGTCTGTCTTTCTCCCTTTCTCCCCTTCTCCCCTTCTCCCTTTCTCGCGCCTGCCGCCAGCGGCGCAGGGCGGCCAGCAGAAACGTACCCGAACCGCAGGTGGGATCCAACACGCGGGCATCGCCATGACCGCTGTAGCCGACCTGGTCGAGAACGTGCTCGGCCAGCCAACGGGGCGTATAGTATTCGCCCAAGCCATGACGGACGGTGCGGGGAAAAAGCGATTCGTAGAGCGGCTTGAGCAGATCGCCGCCGCCGGCTGCATAGGCGGCGATCTCCGCTGGATCGTAGCCCGCGACGAGCGCTGCCGCCTCGCGCGCGGCCTCCTCCAATTCGGACGACCAGGACTGTGCGAACCAATCAAACGGTCCGCCCGGCCACGGGTCGGTGGCGGCCAGCGCTGCGAAAGCGCCGCCATGCATCAGCGGACCGATGGCCGCGCCCGCATCGTCGGCCATATCCGCGGCGGGAGACCTGCCTCCGCGGACCGCTGCAAGGACGTGGCCGGCCAACAGCTTCAGCAACAACACGTACCACGATTGAACCGCGAACAGCACGACCTCAGGCCGCGACGCATCTCGATCAATGCCATATCGTTGAGCCAGCCGGTCCAACCGCGCCTTCGCGCACGGCCAATCTTGCCCGCACGTCTTGCGGAAAAAGATTCGCCACACACATAGCGGTTCCTCGGCCCTCCCGCTAGTGACAGCAGCAGCCATCTCGCGGACGCCGCTGCGAGTAGCTTCAGCCTTGTCGCTAAAATCAGCTACGATGCGCTCGGGCGAAACCGCAAGCGAGCCGCGGCGCGGCATCAAGGACTTCGAGTTTCGTCGCAACTGCATAGATCGAGCTCGACCACACGCTAGTTTCCGCACTTGCCCTTTGCGCACGGCCGCTTGACCATCGTGACTTCGTTGCCCCGCGCATTGAATTCCACCTGGTCCATGAAGGCCCGCATCAGCAGGATTCCGCGGCCGGTGGTCTTGTCCAGATTGGCGGGATCGGTGGGGTCGGGCAGCGTCTGCGGGTCAAATCCCAGTCCCTCGTCGCGGACGACAAACACCGCCTTGTCGCGGGCCAGGCGGACCTGCACCTCGATGCGGCGGTCGCAGTAGGGCGACTCGCGGCGCCGCGATTCGGCCAGGGCGTGGAACGCGTCCGCGTCGGTCTCGCGCAACGCAGATCTCAGCTCCAGGTTGCCGTGAAACATGGCGTTCGCCAGGGCCTCTCCCAGCCCCACGCCGAGCCGGATCCGGTCCGACTCGTCGCATATTCCCAAGGCCATGCAATCCTGCTGGCACTGCACCACCAGCGGCGTAAAAAGAGAGCTGTCGTTGACGAGAGTAAATATCCTGTCGCTCCGCGCGAGGCAGCCCATCGTCGTAAAGTAGTGCGACTCCTCGATCGCGGCCTGCAGCACCTTGTGCACCGTGTCGCGGAGGTTGTCAGGCAGCAGCGACTTGGGCACGTAACTCGCCGCGCCCGCCTGCAACGCGCGAAAAGCGATCTCCTCGCTCCCCTGCGACGTCATCAAGATCACCGGCACGCGCGGATGCCGCTGGCGGATCGCGGAGACCAGGTGCAAGCCGTCGACGCCGGGCATCTGCAGGTCGGTCAAAACCAGTTGCGGCGGAGAGCGGCCGATCTTTTCCAGCGCTTCTTCGCCGTCGTGGGCGTACTCGACGGCGAAACCCGCGTCGCGCCTGAGAATCTCGCCGGCCAGCGCAGGTCGACGGCGCTATCGTCCACAACGAGCACGCGCGTCATGCGACCGGCTCCGGAGCAACAGGCGGCTTCTGCAATTCCGACCGTGCAGCGTGCCGGGTCAAACTGGCCAGCAGTTGATCGCAAGCGTCGCTGATTGCGGGGAGAACCTCGCGGGCCGAGTGCAGGTTTTCGGCTTGCCCCGTGCTTTCCAGCCGAGCGGCCAAATCGCTTACGCGCACGGCGCCGAAGTAGCGAACCGATCCCTTGAGCGTGTGCGCGGCCAGGCGCAGCGCCTGCGGATCGCCTTCGGTGACCGATGCGCGGATGGAGGCGAGCAATTCGGGGATTTCCCGCGTCGCGGCTTCGACGATCGTATCCAGCAGGCGGCGGTCGCCGCGGAAGCTTTGCAGGGCGGCGGACCAGTCGACTGGGTCGGCGTCGGACGGGATTGCGCTATCTGCCGCCTCGGACGCGGCCGGCGTCAATTCCGCGATGGCGGCGAACAACTCGTCGGCATCGATCGGCTTGGCGGTATACCCGTCCATCCCGGCGTCGAGGCAGCGCTGGCAATCCCCGGCAAGCGCATGCGCGGTCATGGCAATGATCGGCAGATGTCGCCCCCCGGCGGCGCTCTCGTTGCGGCGGATGATTGCCGTGGCCTCCAGTCCGTCCATGTCGGGCATTTGCACATCCATCAGCACTACGTCGAAACGGTCCTGCTCTACCGCGGCCACTGCCTCGCGACCGTTGTTCACGACAACCACTTCGTGGCCCTCCCCCGTAAGCAGGGCAACGGCCAGTTGCTGGTTCACGAGACTGTCCTCGGCCAAAAGAATTCGCAGGCTTCGAGGGGTATCCGCTTCCGGACGTCCGGCGCACTGGCCGGTTAGCCGCCGATCGACAACCCCCGGCTGCGGCTTTCGCTGCCCCAGCAGGCCGAGAGCCAGCTCGATCGCCTCCAGCAATTCCGATTGCTTGATCGGCTTGAGCAGATAAGCCGAGATTCCCAAGCGCTTGCAGTCCGCCACGTCGCTAGGCCGGTCGCCGGACGTCAGCATCATAATGACCGGCTCGTCCGCGTCGTGCTTCCGGCGAATTTCGCCGGCGAGCGTGAAACCGTCCACTTCCGGCATGTGCGCGTCCGTGATTACCAGCGGGTAGGGTTGCCCGTCGCCGTCGGCCTGCCGCATCGACTGAAGCGCGTCGTCAGCCGTGGCGACGGTTGTCGGCAGCATCCGCCAACTGGCGAGCACGTCGTTGAGAATTCGCCGGTTCGTGGCGTTGTCGTCGACCACAAGCACGCGCATGCCGTGCAGGCAAGGCGGCTCGCCGTCCATTTCGCCATCGGCGGCGGATTCCACCTCGGCGCGCACCATGCGGATAGTGAAGTGGAATCGGCTGCCGCGCCCGTCTCGCTTTCCAGCCAGATTTTGCCGCCCATCAGGCCGACCAGCCGCGTGGCAATTGCCAACCCCAGGCCCGTTCCGCCGTGGCGGCGGGTCGTTGAGCTGTCGGCCTGCTCGAACATGCCGAAGACCAGTTCGTGTTTTTCCAGCGGAATGCCGATCCCGGTGTCGCTCACCGTGAAGTGCAGCGTGACGCCGTCGGCGTCGGACGACTCGCAGGCCGCCTCGACGACCACTTCGCCGCGCTCGGTGAACTTGATTGCGTTGTTCACCAGGTTTACCACGACCTGCCGCAGCCGATGGTAGTCGCCCACCAACCAGCAGGGCACGTCGGGATGAATGTGGCATGCCAACTCCAGTCCCTGCTGGTGCCGCAGGAGGGCAAACGATTTCATCGTATCGCCCAGGCTCTCGCGAATGTGGAATCGTTCCTGTGCCAGCACCAGTTTTTCGGCCTCGATCTTGGAAAAATCGAGGATGTCGTTGATCACCGTAAGCAAGGCCTGGCCCGAATCGCGGACGGTCGACAGGTATTCGCGCTGTTGCTGGGTTAGCTGGCTCTTGAGCACCAACTCGGTCATGCCGATCACGGCATTTAGCGGCGTGCGGATTTCGTGGCTCATGTTCGCCAGGAAGGTGCTCTTGGCGCGGCTGGCCGCCTCGGCCGTTTCTTTCGCCGCCCGCAGCGCCTCGGCGTCAAGCATCTGCACGGTGATGTCCTGGGAAATGCCGAACGTGCCTACGATGTGCCCTTGGTCGTCCAGCAGCGGCAGCTTGGTGGACGAGGCCCAGGTCGTGCGGCCGTCCGGCCAGGTTTCTTTTTCCACCTTGGTCACGATCCCTTGCCCGGTGCGAAGGATTTCCAACTCGTCGTGCAATGCCTGCAGCGCAGTGCTCGTCGGTGAAGAAGTCGAGGTCCGACTTGCCAATCGCTTCCTTGGGGTCGCCCAGTCCGACGTACCTGGCCATCGCCTGATTGACGCGAAGGAAACGGCTTCGAGCGTCCTTAAAGTAGATATTATGCGGCAGATAATCCATCAGGGTGCCAAGCAAGTAGCGTTCCTTCTGCAAGCCTTCGTTGGCCGCCGCCAGTTCGGCGGTGCGGTCATGGACGCGTTGCTCCAGTTCGCCTTGCGCCTTGCGAAGATCTTCCGCCAGTCGGGCCGTTGCTCGAAACAGCGGCGCGATGCCCAGCAATCCAGCGAGAATTAGAGCCGACGAGCAAAGCGTAAGGATCGCCTCCGTGGTGGTGGTAGGAGACTGATTCGACGGAGTTATCAGAAACGGGATCGGCGAACCGCCCAATTCCAAGTAAACGCGTAGAGTACGGCGGGCCACAATCACCACCAGTCCGATGGCTATCAGCGCCCAAGCCCATTTCCTTCCGGTGACGTGAATGAGCCAAAGGGCCACCGCCGCTGCGGCAAGTTGAACGATCGTGGCGGCGACAAGAATAGCGGGGCCGGCCGGCATGATCCTAGCAAAAAGGGGGTGCGGTGACGCGACGACATCCCGCCCAACACCGCGGGGCGATTGCTCACTGTCATTGTAGTATTAGGATCGCTAGCAGTCTACTACCTGCACTGCCGGCGTCAGCGGGCTTTGCACGCACAGCGCCTAATTTCCTACGAAGGTGGGACAGCGCAATGTCATTGACAGAGCAAAAACCCCGAAATTTTTATTGAATTGCCTCGAATTGCCCTTGACCGGCCGAACTGCGGAAGGTATTTAGCCCTTCTCATCGTTTTTGTTTGCA
This sequence comes from uncultured Planctomycetia bacterium, assembly GCA_963780045.1. GTDB lineage: Bacteria > Planctomycetota > Planctomycetia > Pirellulales > Thermoguttaceae > JANXQG01. The sequence goes on from CAVZZZ010000001.1 coordinate 3,813,742, forward strand.
GAAGCTTTTCCCTAAAACGCTCGTTTACATCGACTTTCTCGACGCAGAGAAACTGACATTCGTCGCGCTGGCACCCCGGCTGCGATCGTGAAACGCGCTTTGCGAATGTTCACGACCTGCGCCGCGGCAGCGCCCCGCACGGAATTGATTTATAGAAGGAGAATCACCTTGAAGGCGACTCGACGATTGCTTGCCGGCTCGGCAGCCGCGGCGTTGGTTTTTTCCGCGGCTTTCGCACGTGCCGGCATGCCGGACCATGTCGCGGCGCTCGTGGCAAGCGCCATGGTAGGACAGCAAGGAAACTCGGGATCAATCTTCTCGGGCTTCAGCAATAGCCAACCCGCGCCCAACGATCCTTTCGCCGCCCGCGGCGTCTCTATGGCTGCACAGGCGCCAGCGCCCGGCACGAACGGCGTCACTCGACTGCCGCCCGTCAACGGGAACTCCCCGCCCGCTGGCTCGGCAGCCGACAATCCGCCCCAAGAGGCTCTCCTTATCCAGCCGGCTCAGCGCGGTGGTGACCCGTCTTCAATGCCTCAGGATGGGAGATTTGCGCAAAATCGCGCTCCCCAGCCCGGCCCTCGCGCCCACAGCGACGCCATGTTGCGGCAGGCCCGCTTGGCGCTGGCCGTGACCGACGTCGATCGCGCTCGCAAGCTTGTGGCCCAAGCCCGATTGGACCAGATTCGCTACGCGCCCAATGAAGACAGCCCGGATCGCGTGGACGCGGCGATCGCCAAGTTCATCGAAATCCGCAAACTTGACCGCGGCACCGAAGAGAACCGCCGGACTTACGCCCGCATGTGGATGGAACAGGCGCAGGACCTGATGCAATGGGGCGAGTTCGACCAGGCGGAGAAACTGGTGTCGCTGGCGGCCGAGCAGCGCGTGACGTTCGGCCCCTTCGATGCCAAACCGGAAGAACTTCTGCGGCGAATTGCCGCCATGCGGGAAATGAATCGCCCGGTTGCACCATTGTCCGTTGACGCCAACAACGGTCCCGGCGGCGTCGGCCCGTCACAGGCCGCACGACAGCAGGCGATCAGCATCATGCGAAACATCCGCACTGCGCTGGCCGCCGGGCAGCTTGCCCAGGCAGAACTCCTCTGCCGGCAGTTGGACGCCATGCGGATTCCGGAACGGGCGTTCGCACCCGGCGAGGACTCACCGGGCCAGGTTTATGAGGCCGTTCACCAAGCGGAGCGCCGCTTCGCGTCCAACGGCGTAAGGCAGGCCGGCGGCACGGTCGATATGTCCGGCGGAGTCAATTCGGCCGTCTACGATCCTGCGCACGACAATACGCGCAACGTGCCGGTCGTCGATCTGGCAAGCGAACCGATCCCCGCCCCGCCGAGCCAGCCGGGCGGTCCTTCGTTGACGCCCGACGCCAACGGCCAATCGCCCGGCTACAGTCTCTTTCAGCAGGGAGAGGCCGCCCTCAAGGCCCGCGACCGCGACCGGGCGCTTGCGCTGTTCCGCCAGGCCGCCGCCTATTCCAGCCAGCTTGACCAAGTGACGGCCGAGCGGCTGCAAGACCACATCTCGTTGCTTTCCGCGCCGCGGAACCTGGGACTGCGCAACGGCGCACCGGGCCAGGCGGCCGGCCCGCTGGACGAGGCCGACGCCGCGCAGAAATCGTTGGCTACCCAGGTCTTCAACGACATGACCCATCGCGAGGCCGAGGCCAAGGCGATGCGCGAGAAAGACCCCAAGGGCGCCCTCGCCATCTTGCAGGAGACGCGGAAAAAAGTCGAGACGTCGGGCGTCGAGCCGGCCATGCGCGATCGCTGGCTGCGGCAAATGGATCGGGCCATCGACGACACGCAGCAGTACATCGCGCAGAACCGCGCGCACATCGAATTGGACGAGAAGAACAACAACATCAAGTCCCAGCTTCAGCGCGCGGCCCTGACTAAGGAGCAGACGCAGCAGGAGCTGGCAAAGCTGGTGGACGAGTTCAACCGCCTGAGCCACGAACAGCGTTTCGAAGAGGCGCGGAAGGTCGCGGAAAAAGCCCGCGAACTGGCCCCGGACGAGCTCGTCGTCAAAGTCATGGTCGAGGAAGGCAACCTCCGCGCAAACTACAATCGCGCGATGGATACCAAGGCACGCAAGGAGCAGGGCGTCTTTGACGCGCTTGCCGATGTGGACGACTCTGCTGTTCCCTACGGCGGCGACCCTTACTCGTTCCCCGACGCCAAGCACTGGAAAGAAATCACCAACCGCAAGGCCAAGGAAGCGGCGGCGCAGGCGCGGCATCGCCGCAGCCAGCAGGAAATCGAGATCGAGAAGAAGTTGCAAACGCCGGTCAACTACAGTTGCCATAATCGTCCGCTCAACGAGGTGCTCGGCCAGTTGGCCAAGCTGGTCAACGTCAATATCCACATCGACGAGCAGGGCCTCAAGGAGGAAGGGCTTACTCCCGACTTGCCCGTCACGCTGGAGCTCAACAGCGACATCATGCTCAAGAGCTACCTCAACTTGATTCTGGAAAAAAACCACCTCTGCTACATCGTCAAGCACGAGGTGCTGAACATCACCAGCGAGTCGAAGAAGTCCGAAGCGAGCCAGATCTACCAGCAGGTCTACCAGGTTGGCGACCTGGTGATGCCGATCCCGAACTTCGTCGCCAGCCCGCGGATGGGCCTCAACGGCGCGCTGCACGACGCCATGAGCAATGCGGTGGGCACGAGCGGCGGCTTCGGCACCATGACCACGCCGCTGGCCGTCGTCTCCAACCACGACGCGCGGCCAAACGGCTTGATCAACCCGGCCGTCATGGCCAACGCGAACGTGTTGCCCGGCCGCTCCCAGGCCAGCGCCGGACCGGGCGGCGCGGGCGGCGGCACCAACCCCGATTTCGACACGCTCATCGACCTGATCACGCAGACGGTGTCCCCGCAGACGTGGGACCATAACGGCGGCAAGGGCACCGTCGCGCCTTCGCCTACCAACCTCAGCCTCGTCATCAGCCAGACCCAGGAAGTCCACGAGGAAATCGTCGACTTGCTGGAGCAATTGCGGCGGATGCAGGACCTGCAGGTCACGATCGAAGTCCGCTTTATCACGTTGGACGACAACTTCTTCGAGCGGATCGGCGTCGACTTCGACTTCACCATCGCCAAGAACATCGCCAACCCTACCAACGCCGGCTTTACGACCCCGCAAACGAACGGCATCGGCACCCTCTCTCCGTTGTTCACCGGAAACACAAACGGCACGGCCGTCTCGGGCATCCAGGGTGGTGGAAGCGAGAACCCGGCTCAGGCCGGTCTCTTCACCCAGGACAACAGCATCCAGTTCACGCAGGGCACCTACGGCCTGGCCGTGCCGCAGTTCGGCGGCTTCGACGCCGCAGCCGGCGCCAGCGTGGGCTTTGCCATCCTCAGCGATATCGAGGCCTTTTTCTTCATCAATGCCGCGGCCGGCGACGTGCGGACCAACGTCCTTCAGGCGCCCAAGGTGACGCTCTTCAACGGCCAGCAGGCGTTCGTCTCCGACACGTCGCAGACGCCGTTTGTCATCAGCGTCATTCCCGTGGTGGGCGACTTCGCCGCCGCCCAGCAGCCGGTGATCGTCGTGCTTTCCGAAGGCACGTTCATGACGGTCCAGGCCGTGGTCTCCAACGACCGCCGCTTCGTGCGGCTGACGATCGTGCCCTTCTTCAGCAAGATCGGCAACGTGCAGACGTTCACTTTCTCCGGCTCCTCGACGACCACCACGAACACGACCCGCAACGGCATCGTCAACCAGACCACCGGCCTGTTCAACAACAATAACGACCAGTCGACGACGACAAACTCCGGCGTAACGGTGCAATTGCCGACGTTCTCCTTCGTCACGGTGACCACGACTGTCAGCGTGCCCGACGGCGGCACGGTGCTCTTGGGCGGCATCAAGCGGTTGAGCGAAGGCCGCAACGAGTTCGGCGTGCCGATCCTGGACGAGATTCCGTATCTCAACCGCTTGTTCAAGAACGTCGGCATCGGCCGCGAAACCTCGAGCCTGATGATGATGGTAACGCCGCGAATCATCATTCAGGAAGAGGAAGAAGACAAGCTGGGCCTGGGCACCGGGCCATAAAGCAGGGAGCTGGGGGCAGGGAGCTGGGAGTAACTGCATACTCCCCGCTCCCTGCTCCCCGCCATAACGAAGCTCTCCGGTTTGGTTTCTCCTCCGGAAGTCATCGCCGGCCCTCCCCCCTGGCCGGCGATGACCATTTCTTGACAGAGAGCAGGGAGCGAGGAGCGGGGAGGCCAAGAAACAAAAGCGGGAGCGGGGAATTCCATACTCCCCGCTCCCTGCCTCTTGCTCGCTGCCTCCTCACACCATCGCCGCCGACAGCGCGCGGGCCAGTCGCTTGCGGGCGACGTGCAGACGCCGCTTGATCGTTCCGACCGGAGTGCGGAAGTCGTCGCTCATTTCGTTCAACGAGCGGCCGTCGAAGTAAAAGGCCACCAGCGTCGCACGGTCCAACGTCGACAACCGGTCCAAGCCCGAGTGGACCTGGGCACGGCTCTCTTCGTGGAGCATGTTCCCCAACGGGGTTTGCTGCGCCGTGGAGGCGACTTCAAACGACTCCGGCACGGACTGCATCCGTTGGCCGCGGACGGCCCGGTTCAACGACATGCGGTTAGCCATCGAGCGCAGCCAGCCGGCGAAGCAGCGCGGATCGCGGAGCTGGCCGATCTTCCGCATGGCCTGGATGAAGACCTCCTGGCAGACTTCCTGCGCCTCGGCGTGGTTGCCCAGCCGGCGGAAGGCGATCGCGCATACCACTCCGTGGAATTGCTCGAACAGCCGGCCGAAGGCGTCGCGGTCGCCTTGCTGCGCAGCGCGCACCAACTGCGTCTGGTCAGTCCGGATTTCCTCGTTTTCGATTTCACAGGTCTTCATGTTCGTTCCTCTCGCATGTTGAAAGCGCCTGGGCGTGTGGCACTTCGCCGGATTTTCGCGTCGGGCCGAGGAATGCAAGAAAGCAATCCTCATACGGCGACGCGAAGGGCAAGCCCAGGCCTAACGGGAAAGCAAGCTTGATTTGCGGCTGTCGATCAGCCTTCAAATCTCCGCGCGCTGATCGTTAGGCGCTCGGAGGCTTGCCTATGCCGGGCTGGACAATACGCCGGCCGCAAGCTTCCCAGCATTGCCACGATCGGCATTGCCGAGAACGCCGGCATGGGCTGTACACCCAGCCATTTCAGAAGCCACCGTACGAGCCCGCCCGCCTGCTCCTGCCAACTTGAATAGTGGCGCAGTAGAGCATGGACCGGGGATGGATCGCCTTGGGCGGCCGCCGAACGGGTCCCTTGACCGGCAACAATCTGCTTGCGCACGAAGCGAACGCACGTATTGCGACCGCAAAGCTTTGCAAACAGGCCGGTAATGGACTTATTCGTGGCACCCATGGCAAATACCTTTCGTTGCACGGTGGTGCTAGTTGAGAGGAAGAAAGCTACGATACACTCAAAAATCCGCTCGTTTAGGGGGATAGCACCCGCAACCGTCCTGCCAAGGAACCGTTGTGGGCTACTCTATCCAAACTGTGCGGAAACTACCAATTCTCGTGCCAACGCCGGACAAAGTCAAGCGCGGGACAACCTATAGACGTCGGCAGTTCGCAAAAGGTTCGCGCGGAATTCGCGGAATTATCCGCGTCTACCCCCTTGGTGGACTACTTGTGCGAAACACCCCACCGCCGTAGAATCGGTATCCCAGCGAGATCCGCCAAACTTTTCAGCCGAGGTGGACCGTGAGCATCACCAGCGACGTCCTCCGCAGCAATCTTGTTCGCAGCGGACTGATGACCGCCGAGGAGGTCCGCGCCTTCCAACATGGCCTGCCGCCCGAAAAGCAGTCCGCTGACGCCGTGGAACTCGCCCGCCAACTCGTTCACGGTGGAAAGCTCACCAAGTACCAGGCACAAAGAGTCTATGCAGGCGCGATAGCCGGGCTGGTGATCGATCAGTACGTGGTACTGGACACAATCGGCGAGGGGGGCATGGGCATGGTCCTGAAGGCCCAGCACCGCAAGATGAAACGCTACGTGGCGATCAAGGCCCTGAATGCACATCGCCTGAAATCTTCCGAAGCCTTGCACCGCTTTCTTCGCGAAGTGGAAACGGCCGCCAAACTCTCGCATCCCAACATCGTTACCGCCTACGACGCCCGCGAGCAGGACGGCGAGCATTATCTGATCATGGAGTACGTTGACGGCAAGGACCTGGCCTTGACGCTCAAAGAACTCGGGCCGCTGCCGATCGACACGGGCGTCGAATATTGCCTCCAGGCCGCGCGCGGCTTGCTATACGCCCACAAACGCCGGATCATTCATCGCGACATCAAGCCGGGCAACCTCCTCTTGGACAAGGAAGGCACCGTGAAAGTGCTCGATATGGGGTTGGCGCGGATCGTCGACGAAGGGACTGCCTCCTTAAACGACGATGGCGGCGACAAACTCACGAGCAGCGGACAGGTGATGGGCACCTACGATTACATGGCCCCCGAGCAAGCGTTCGACAGCCACAATGTCGATGCGCGGGCGGACATCTATTCCCTCGGCTGCACGCTTTACCGGCTCGTGACCGGCCACCGGCCCTATAGCGGCGGGTCGCTCATGCAAGTCCTGATCGCGCACAGCCAGTCGCCCATTCCGCGGCTCCGCGACGCGCGGCCCGACGCCCCCGAAGAGCTTGAGGTGGTGTATCAGAGGATGGTCGCCAAGCAGCCGGACGACCGCTACGCGACGATGGCCGACGTGATAAGCGACCTGGAAGCCTTTTTGCGCAGTGCGCACCGTCGGCGATCGTGCGGACGAGGAAGATTCGACAAACACCCAGATGCTCAAAGGCAATCTTTCCTTCCTCACAAAGCCGCCGGACGCTGCCTCGGCCGAGCAACGAGGGATCGCGGCCGTGGAAGAAGTCGCTGGGCTGTCGTAGACGGTCAGCTACCTGCCGGAAGAAGACACCGGCAGCACGGTGACCAAGGTAGCGGCGCCGGCTACCCGTCAGCGGGTGACTTGCTGCCCGCTGCCGTGCTGCCTCCGCCTCCGCTTTCCGTGACGCCCGCGCGCGTCAAAGCATCCCCGCTGCCTCCCCTTTCCGGTTCGCAAATCGGCCGCGGACGGCGGAAAGCGAAGAAAAAACGCAGCCTCCTTGGCCCCGCGCTGCTGGTTGGCCTGGCGCCGCTAGTCGCCCTCGGCCCGGCGGCGGCGATCTATTGGATGAACTCCCGCGGCGGCGCCGTCGAGATCAAAATCAACGACGAAGCGGCCCCCAATGTCCAAATCGTCGTCTCGCAGCACGACAAAGAGATCAAGGTGATCGACGCCAAGTCGGGCTGGAAGATCGCGCTGGCCGAGGGCGGTTACGACCTTGCCCTCCGCGGCGGCGACGATCAGCTCCAGTTCGACAACAAGAAGGGAACGACGGACATCGTGGTCAAGCGCGGCGGCAGAGTTATCGTCCCCGTATCGTTCCGGCCGATCGAGTTCCCGTTCAACGCCGAGGACGCCAAGCGACTTCGGCGCCGCTGGGTCCGCGATCCCGATCGACCCGCCGAGCTTCCAAACTCCATCGGCATGAAGTTTGCGCTCATTCCCTCGGGCGAGTTCACGATGGGCTCTGGCGAGGTCGCGGAGGAACCGAAGGGCGGGTGGTATGTAGACCAGCCTGACTTCGAAGTCAACCACAACGTGCGCATTACGCGACCGTTTTACCTGGGCGCCTGTCCGGTGACGCAGCGGCAGTACCAGGCGGTGATGAGCAAGAACCCGAGCCATTTTTCGCCAGGTGGCGAAGGCAAGGACCTCGTTGCCGGGCAGGACTGCGGGCCCCGGCCGGTGGAAAGCGTTTCCTGGGACGATGCCCACGAGTTCTGCCGCAAGTTGAGCGGCATGGCCGAGGAGCGGGGCGAGAATCGGACTTACCGCTTGCCGACGGAGGCCGAGTGGGAATATGCCTGCCGGGCCGGAAGCGCAACGGTCTGGTGCCGCGGCAATGATCCTGGGCAGTTGAAGGAGTACGGTTGGTTCAAAGACAACGCCGGCGGAAAGACGCATGAGGTCGGCAAGCTCCGACCGAATCCTTGGGGCCTGTACGATATCTACGGCAATGTCTGGCAGATATGCGAGGACCGGTTCCACCCAAGGTACTACGGCCTTTCACCGAAGGACGACCCGTTGTGCCTGGGTCCCGGCGATGAGGTCGTTCTGCGTGGCGGGGGATACGAATCTCCCGCCGGCATTTGTCGCTCCGGCACACGTGCGCATGTCTTCGCGGGAAGTGATTTCAATCCCAAACAGGGATTCCGCGTGGTCCTCGAAATCGCGCCTTCCGCGCGAGCCGAGGGCGAAAGCGCGGAGAAGCCGCGTGCCGATGACACGGCTGGCGCGGCAAGCGATTCCGGCGGCACGGCCGCTACCGACGGCGATGGCCACATCCCCGAGAAGCCGGGCGTTGACCAGGCGCCGTTCCGAAACCGCATCGAGCTGCCGATGAAGCGGCCAGCAGCGGTGCATGTCGAGATCAAGCCGGAGCCGCCTCCCGCGTTCAAGCCCGGGCAGCCCATGAGCGCGCTTGCCCTGGTCGCGGCGCCGCCCGCGGTCGAAGGCGCCGCGTCGTGGACGTTGGAAACCGTTCAAAACCGCGGCGCGGTCATGGCCATGGCCTTTAATTCGACCGGCCGCACGCTGGCGTGCGCGGGAGAGGACGGTACAATCCGTCTCGTTGACTCGAACAACGGCAATCTCGTTCGCGCGCTGGTTGGACACTTCCGCTCCGTCGGCTTCCTCTCGTGGTCGCCGGACGATCGGACGATCGTTGCCGGCGGCGATGACCGGCCCGCAATACTGTGGGACGTGCGCACCGGGCAGGTTTTGCGGCACGACGTTTTCAATTGCGGCGTCGACTGGGCCGAGTGGTCGCCGGACGGTCATCGCATCGCCGGACTGTGCGCTTTTGGCCAAGACGTGCTGATTATCGACTTCGCCGACGGCTCAAAAAAGGCCATTCCCTGCCAGGACCTCTCCCCGGACACTCGTGCCTTCGGCCGAATCGCTTGGGGCCCCGACGGGAAGACGCTGGCCTACTTCCGTTGCGAGGCACAACATCCAGCCGATCACGACGTGGCCTTTTGGCAGATTGACCGTCTCGCGCCCATACGGCGGATGGGCATAAGACGCAACCGCGTTTACCATCCGCTTCAGTGGTCGCCTGACGGCTCAACACTTGCCGTGGGGACTAGCCTGTTGAACGTCGAAACTGGGCAACCGTTCATGGAGACGCCGCACGATGCGGATTCTGTCGCTTTCCCCCCTGACGGTGCGAGGATCGCCTTCGGCTCCGATAAATGGTGGCTCGAGTTGAGAAGCGCGGCCACGAATTCCATCATTTGGCGCGATCATGTTTTGGCTGGAGGCCAAACCGCGTTCTCGCCGGACGGTCGCCTCGTCGCCTCGTCGGGCGGGCCCTTCGGCTTCCAAATGACGAGATCGGCGGACGGAGCGACTGTGTACGAGTGGAGCCGCAAATCCGCGGGCCACGTCGGGGTTTGCGCGATCAAAAGCAATGGGTCGGAACTCGCGATTCGGCCAGCCGATTCTGAGGCGTGTGGTGTCTTCGATCTCGCCGGCGCCAAGCCCGGCCCGCTGTTTTGCGTCAGCAAAAACCCCGGCGAGACACACGATGCGGCGTGGTCGGACAACGGTGAATCGCTTGCAGTGCAGGGGGACAACGGGTTTGAAGTCTTCGACGCAAAGACGCGCAGTAAGATCCATGAGATTTCCATCGACGAGGCCCGCAATTGGGATCAGCGGCACCAATTGGCCTTGTCGCCGGACGGTTCGCTCGCCGTCTGGTGCGTTGAAAGGCTGACCCGCGTTTGGGACGTCGCGGCGCAAAAGGAGTTATGTCATATCACCATCACCAGCGACGGCCGCACACATGCCTTCAACCCGCGGGGGACGCTGCTGGCGATCGCCAACCGCGCCGGAATAAGGCTCTATGACCCCAAGACGGGCGAGGATAAATCTTCGCTGACAGGCGCCAAGGCGCGCCGGCCGCGCTGGCCTGGTCGCCCAGCGGCAAGCTCCTGGCCGGCGTTCGCGGCGCGACCGGCATCGAGCTGTGGGACGTCGCCAGCGGCCGGCACCTTTCCAATTACGATGCCTTGGCCGCCGTCGCCGACTTGGGCGACGTAAGTCTCAATGCCGTGGCTTGGATGGACGACAAGACCCTCGTTCTGGGCAACAACCGCGCGGCGGTAGTTTGGGACATGCCTTCGCGCAAGGTCGTGCGCGTTGTTCCGGGCACGGGGCTTGGTGAAACATGCTCGATTGCGCCCGCCGGGCGAAAGGTCGTCTTCGCCGGCGCCGCGCAAGTGCGCCTGCACGATCTCAACGACGGCCGGCTCCTCTATTCGATCCTCCTTTTGGGCGACGATCCGCAGACTTGCGCCTTCCTCAGTCCCGACGGCTTTTGGCGCGGCAAGCCGGAACTGGAGAAGGAGTTCGTCTACGTCGTCCAGACCCTCGACGGCCGGCAGGAGACGTTGACGCCGGCGGAGTTCGCGCACAAATACCGCTGGAAGAACGACCCCCAAAAGGCGACGAAGTGATTCGTCGCGCGAACGAGACCAGTACGCTGCAAAGGCGCTACGCCGCGCAGGGTTTGCCCAACCGTGCTTGTCGCGCGGGAATCCCTTCAATACCCCTTTTTGCAAGCCCGGCTTCGCTTGCCCGGTGCGCGCGGCGGTGTATGTTTTCCACGCGACGCTTGTGATGATTCCCGCTTCAGCCTACGGAGGCGACGAACATGCCAAAACTTGCCTCGACTTTGGCTTCGCTCTTGCTAATTGCCAGCTCGATCGGCGTGAACGCCGTCCGATATCCGCAAGTCGGACGCGCGATCGAGCCCCACACCGCGACCGCGGCCGAATCGGCAAACTCGCCGCCGGCGGCAAGCGGGCAGTTGGCAAGCCAGAATCCTCCCGTTGACACCTCAGAAGCCGGTACTCCAGCGCCGACGCCACAGACCATTCGGATGGACGCCGAGCAACTCCCGCCGACTGCGCCGGAATTTCAACAATCGCCTGTCTTTGCGGCGGCCCCGGCAGAGCGTGCGCCGCCGCCCGCAAATGTCACGGTGCCGATTGTGGACGTGCGGCCGATGGTGCCGGTGGCCGACTTGACGGCAAACAACGGCGGATCGGCGATGACCGTTGGCGCGGTAAGCCGCCTCCCGCCGGTGGAGATTAGCGGAATGGCCGCATCCGACACGGATTCCGCTCGCCCAAGTTTCGCGTCCGCCTATCCGACAACGGCAACGCCGTGACGGGAAGTTTCTCTCTCGCTTGTCGCGGTCTTACTCATTCGGAACGGCGACGTCCGTTTTTTCGCGGCTTCGACTTTTCCTCCTCAATCAATTCGATGCGAACGACGTGCAGAGGATCGAGGTAAACAAAGCGCCTCATCGGCCATTGCGGCGTTGACGCGGCTTGCCTTCCGGAAGCAGTTCGATTCGCGTGATATGCAGTGGATCACACCAGACGGCGCGATCGGGCATGTCGTCGCCGGCAACCGGAATGCCAATTGTGACCACGCGCCGCGTCACCAAGGCGAAATCGCGATGCCAAATTTCGTACGTGGAGCCATCGGACATGTGAATCCGAAAAGGTTGGAACGGCTGTGCGTGCAATGCCTCGCGTACCTGGTTTGCGGTCATCTGTGAATCTCCCATACAGCTTCTGATTAAATTCTACCGCGCCGATGAGCCAAGCGGAATCAAGGGTCAAGAAAGCGACCCGGCCGGGATTTCTCCCGGCCGGGCCTTGATTTGCTTTTTGACGTGGTAGTGAGCCTCAAACCTGACCTTGCCTTACGCTTTCGCGCAAGGCGCCAGCAGAACCGGCCCCAATAATGTTCGTCCTTTAGGTGTCGCGCGTGAGAGCGACGGACGAAAATATCCTTTAGAAAGGAGGTGATCCAGCCGCAGGTTCCCCTACGGCTACCTTGTTACGACTTAGTCCCAATCGCGGAGTTCATCTTAGACGCTTTGCTCCCTTGCGGGTTACTACAGCGTTGTCGGATGCCCCCCACTTTCGTGGCTTGACGGGCGGTGTGTACAAGGCTCAGGAACACATTCACCGCGGTATGCTGACCCGCGATTACTAGCGATTCCAGCTTCATGCAGGCGAGTTGCAGCCTGCAATCCGAACTGAGGCGCGTTTTTTGGGATTTGCTTGCTCTCGCGAGTTCGCTTCCCTTTGTGCGCGCCATTGTATGACGTGTGCAGCCCTAGTCATAAAGGCCATGAGGACTTGACGTCATCCCCACCTTCCTCCGGCTTAACGCCGGCGGTCTCGCTAGAGTCCCCGACTTTACTCGCTGGCAACTAGCGACAAGGGTTTCGCTCGTTAAGGGACTTAACCCGACATCTCACGACACGAGCTGACGACAGCCATGCAGCACCTGTGCTTGTTCCACCCTTGCGGGCGTGGCCCTGCTTTCACAGGGTTAATCCAAGCATGTCAAGACTAGGATAAGGTTCTTCGCGTAGCCTCGAATTAAGCCACATCATCCACCGCTTGTGTGAGCCCCCGTCAATTCCTTTGAGTTTCAGCCTTGCGACCATACTCCCCAGGCGGAGCACTTAACACTTTCGCTACGACTAGAAGCCTATGGGGGGGCCTCCAATCCAGTGCTCATCGTTTACGGCTAGGACTACCGGGGTATCTAATCCCGTTCGCTCCCCTAGCTTTCGTGCATCAGCGTCAGAAAACGCCCAGTAAGCCGCTTTCGCTCCTGGTGTTCCTTAGGATATCAACGCATTTCACCGCTCCACCCTAAGTTCCGCTTACCTCTGCGTTCCTCAAGCCCAGTAGTTTAGGGCGCAATTCCTCGGTTGAGCCGAGGGCTTTCACACCCTACTTTCTGAGCCGCCTACGCACCCTTTAAGCCCAGTGAATCCGAATAACGTTTGGACGGTTCGTCTTACCGCGGCTGCTGGCACGAACTTAGCCCGTCCTTCCTCTGAATATAGGTCAATCCATAGAGAGTACCCTATGGAATTTCCTCCATCCCGACGGCGGTTTACAACCCGAAGGCCTTCATCCCGCACGCGGCGTCGCTCGGTCAGGCTTGCGCCCATTGCCGAAGATCCTCGACTGCAGCCACCCGTAGGTGTCTGGGCAGTGTCTCAGTCCCAGTGAGCGGGGGCATGCTCTCACACCCCGTACCCATCATTGCCTTGGTGAGCCGTTACCTCGCCAACTAGCTAATAGGACGCAGTCCCCTCCTCAGGCGGAATCACACCTTTGATCTCTCGATGTCATCTGGTATTACCTCCGGTTTCCCGGAGCTATCCCAGTCCTGAGGGTAGGTAACTACGTGTTCCTCTCCCTTTCGCCGCTGTCCTTCCCCTTGCGGGGAATTCTCGCTCGACTTGCATGCCTAATCCACGCCGCCAACGTTCATTCTGAGCCAGGATCAAACCCTTCAATTAAGTTTTTGCATCCGACCGGATCGCTCCGGACGGTTTATTAGCGAAACTGAAAAGCCTGATTGGCTATCAAACCTATTGCGGCACCGGCAACCGACCTAAGTCGCTTGCCAATACCGACTTCAATCCAGTTCAAAACTGGCTGAAAATCAGAATTGAGGTTATCACTACCGAATTGTCAAAGAGCAAACCGACTTCCCGTCCAAAACGTTTCGTTTCAGGCGAGATTTGTCATTCTAGCAAATCGCAAAAGGGCGTCAATAGGCCCGGAGGAAAAAATCTCCGGAATTCACAACCGCTTTACGAAGAATTGCAAAGATCGTCACGCTGGCCCAGAAAACTTGAATTACCCAGTTCCCGTGCCGCAACGTCGATGGGCTCCATTATGTGCGGCCGGGAATCCGGTTTCAAGGGGGGCTAATCTACATTGTCGGAAAACCCGATGGAAAGCGTATACGGGAACTTGTCGGTGGCACGCCCTGAGCTTCCAGCGAAGGGCGTCTACTCGCCAACCACCACGCCCTTCGCTGGAAGCTCAGGAACGTGCCACCCGGCACAAGCGTGACCGAAGCATGATTCCCTTTGCTCCCGCCGCAGTTGCTCCTCTTACGGACCCCGCCTGCACGCGCTTGCCTGTGCCGCAGCAGCGCGTCGGCGCCTGGCAGCTCTTGGGCAGCGCCGTGGAGGGCGCCTGGACGCAGGTTTTCCGCGCCAAACCAGCGGGAGCACACGACGGCCACACAGGCTCGTATGCCGTAAAGATGCTTCGCCACGAGTTGAACGACGATCCCTTGGCCAAAGAAATGCTCTTCCGCGAGGCCCGCGTCGCGGCCGACGTGCAGCACAAGCACCTGATCGCGGTCCTCGAATCGCAACTCTGCGCGATCCGCAATTCCTGGTGATGCCCTGGCTGGAAGGCGCGTCGCTGGAAGCCTTTTTCAAAACGCGACGGCTGTTCGATCCGCCCGCCGCGCTGTGGATCGCGCGGCAGACGGCCGAGGCGCTGGAGGCCCTCGATCGGGCGGGCTGGCGCCATGGAGATATCAAGCCGTCGAACATCCACGTTTCATCGCAAGGGCACGTGACGCTATTGGACCTGGGCTTTGCGCAGCGCCGCGGCGAAAAGGCAGAAGGCAACGTTGCGCTGGCCGGCAGCGGACATTACCTGGCCCCGGAACACGCCGTTTCCGGCGCTCGCGCGGACATCCGCAGCGACATCTACAGCCTGGGCGCCGTCCTTTACCGGTTGCTTTCCGGGCGATTGCCGCTGGAAGGCGAAACCCTGGAATCGCTCGTCACCGCGCAGAAGTGTACCGCGCCGCTGCATCTGCGGCGTGCGGCGCCGCACGTCCTGCCGCGCCGGCCGATCTCGTTCGCCGCATGTTGGCCAAGGATCCGCTGCGCCGGCCGCAATCGCCGGCTGAATTGATGGCGGAGCTCGTGCGCCTGGAAATAGACTGCTTTAGCGAGCGCGCGGCATAGCCGATCTCTTCGCTGTTCGCTACTGCTGATACCCTGCGTACGGAAACAGCGAATCGCTGGGAATGATCGCGCCGTGTCCGTCGAAATAGAAGACCACCACCACGGTCCCGTAGCCTTTTCCTGCGGCGGCGTGGGTCGAGCACATAACCGACTGCGGTGCTTGAATGATCGGCGAAACCATTGGCGCAGAGATCGGCACGGCAACCGGCCTTTGTGCTCCCGCGGTTATCGGAGTCACGCTCGGCCAGGGAAACGCCCAGTAGGACCAGTTTACGGTAGTCGAGACAGGAGGAGTGCAAGTCCACTTTCCTGCGCGGACATACGTGTTGTTTGGATCGATCCAGGTCCGCTCGCCCAGCATCACGACGTCCCTCGTCGTCATGGTTTGCCCGTGCGGAAAATTTACCGTGTCGAGACTAGCGGAATTAGACGCGGTCCCACCCCGCGTCTTGAGATCGGATACTACCGCCGGCGCGACCGATTTGCCGTTGCGGTCCAGCGGCGGCGTGTACGTGGTGGCATTAGTATAAATGACGTTGGTGTTGTCCACGAAGAACTGGTCGTTGACGCCATAGCTCAAAAGTGCCTGGGCGCTTCCCGACGTAGGATCGACCATGATGGGATCGTCCGGGCAGATCGCAGCTTGCAATTGAAGCGCGCCAATGGAGGTATTCAGCGTAGTTGAACTGGTAGCAGTGCGAATCAGGGTCCAAATATCCGCGCGCTCAAGATTGGGAGTGATAGCTTCAACCCAGGTATACGGAACTCCGGTAGGGTCGGGACCTGAGTTACCGGTAGTGTTCAGCACGCCCGGCAGTTGCCGCTGGGCCGTTTCGTAGGCCAAAATAGCCAGACCGAGTTGCTTCTCGTTGTTTTGGCACTGGGTCTGCCGGGCACGTTCGCGGGCCATGTTGACCGCGGGAATCAACAGTCCAAGCAAGATTCCAATAATCGTGATCACCACCAGAAGTTCGATGAGCGTAAATCCCGATTTCCCGTGACGCATAGCGACTGCTCCTTTGCAAAACGTCCGCCCGAGCCCTTGCCTCTAGCATGTATTGTCGCGGAAAATAGAGATAAAATCCAGCGGGCGGAGTTTTTTTTGCAAAACCCTGGATTCTTGCGTCCGAATCTGAGAGAATAGCGTAGGGCAAGGGTCAGATCCACACCCGGTCCCGCCGGAACTCGGGCGGCCACGGAACCTAGCGGCCCATCCGGTTGCGGGACAGCACCAAAGGAGCCTGAAAATGGAACGGCAGAAGAGACTAGCGCGGAGGGAGCACGGCCGGGCGGCCTTCACCCTCGTGGAGCTGTTGGTGGTCATTACCATCATCGGCATGTTGATCGCCTTGCTGCTGCCCGCGGTCAACGCGGCCAGGGAACGCGGCCGCCAGACCCAGTGCATGAGCAACCAGCACAATATTGCACTGGCCCTGATCAATTATTCAAACAAGAATGGGGCGTTGCCTGGCTGGCGGAACGCCGTCCTTACAACAACTTCTGGAGGTACTCTCGCCGTGCCCTGGACGGCATTGATTTTACCCGGCGTGGAACGCAACGACCTCTGGACACTGATCAAATCGGGCACGTATTCCGTCACGTTGAACGCCCCGTTGCTTCGCGTCTTTGCCTGTCCAAGCGACCCTGCAACGCAATCGAGCAGTGGATCGGCCCAGAGTTCCTATACCGCCAACGGGCTGTTGCTTTGCGATCCGCTGATTCTTTCCAACTCGAATCCCGTGCTGCCGCCACAGTCAATGGAGTATGTCAGCGGCGCGGACGGCACCTCCTATACTCTGTTATTGAGCGAGAACGCACAGAATCCGCCAACCAATGCGCCGAGCGGAACAGTCAACAAGATGGCGCACAATTGGTTCGACTGCTACCCGCCGATAGGGATCCCGCCATCGGGCGCGACCTTCACGAACACCGCGCCGGGTCTCTACACCCAGGTCAACCAGACGTTTGGGTTTCCGCTTAAGGACGTGTCCGGCAGTACCACAAACCCTTATAGCGCGGCAATGATCCAGTTTTCTCACGCCTATGCGGTGTCCACGAGCAAATACAGCAACACAAACCCCATGATTGCCAACATCAATTCGGCGCATGGCGGCGGCGCGGTTGTGGCGTTTTGCGACGGGCACGTCGTTTTCGCCCGCGATGACTTGGGAACGACAAGCGCCACGGGCTCGACAACCTTCCCCAACCCGGCGACATATTCGCCTATGATATCTGTTTACCAAATCATGGTGACGCCCGACGGCAGCAAATTTGGGCTCGAGCCGCCGACGGACGAAAGCCAGTATCCGCGTTAAAGCGGGTGCAGAGATCTAATTGACGCGATTAGCAAAAGAACCCCTTGGCGCAGCCTTCGCCGAGGGGTTTTGGCTTTTCTTGACCGAATCGCCGCAAACAGTCCAAAGATCGGCCTCAACTTTGCCGATTATTCCGACTGCACTGTTTAGGAAGACTTTAACGGCAGACTGCGCGGCACAAGGATATCCCCAAACTTGTTGTCTTGCCAGGCTTGCCGGAAGTCACCACTCGTCCGCCCTACAGGCTCGTACCTCATGGCCCAGAATGGCAGTAACCTGAAGCGCGAGCAAGGACCGCAAGCGCGTAGGGTGCGTGAAGCGAAGCCGCGGGTCGATGGTGCGTTCCGCACGGAGCGTGAACCTGCCTTGCGGCGTTGCTACGCGCGTCGACAGCTTCGCGCAACGCACCGGCAGCCCGCCGGTTCCGTGCTGCACGCACCCTACGGCTCCCGCTCGCTTGCGCTTCGGGCTTGTATGTTCGGCCTCGCCCTGCTGGGCTTTGCCGGCTGCCAGTCGGTCATCAATCCCTACGATCCCAGGCTGGAGCCCCCGGTGCCGGAGAGCATCGCGCCGGGCCGCGAATTGAGCAAGGTCGCCCTGCCCGCCTACCGCATCGAACCGCCGGACGTGATCGCGTTGGAAATGCTCAAGGTGGTCCCCCTGCCGCCCTATCGGGCGGAGGTCTTCGACGTGCTGCAAATCCGCGCCAACGCCCCGGCTGACCAGCCGATCGACAATTTCTACCTGATCGAGGCCGAAGGCACGGTCAACCTGGGGCCGCAGTACGGCCAGGTCCGCGTGGCCGGCATGACCCTCGAAGAAATCCGCAGCGAGTTGGACAAGTGGCTGCGGAATTACCTCAACGACCCCAATCCCAGCGTCAGCGTGGGCCGCATTTCCGGGCTGCCCAATCCGTCGGCGCAATACCTGGTCGGCGCCGACGGCACGATCAACCTGCGGCAGTACGGCGTCGTGCCCGTTGCCGGCAAGACGGTGACCGAGGCCCGCATCGCCGTCGAGAAGCACCTGGCCCAGTTCCTGGACCAGCCGCAGGTGGCCGTGGAAGTGATAGCCTACAACAGCAAGGTGTATTACGTGATCACGCAAGGCGCCGGGCTGGGCGACAGCGTTCGCCGCCTGCCGGTGACCGGCAGCGAAACGGTGCTGGACGCCATCGGGCAGATCGGCGGCCTGTCGCAGCTTTCCAGCAAGAAGATGTGGATTGCCCGGCCGGCGCCGCACCAGTTCGGCTGCCAGCAGATCCTGCCCATCGAATGGGACGCCATCGCCCAAGGCGCAGACCTCGACGAACTACCAGCTCCTGCCGGGCGACCGGCTGTACATCGCCGAAGACGAACTGTTGACGTTCACCAACGTGGTGTCCAAGGTGACGGCGCCGATCGAGCGCATAGCGGGCATCGCCTCGCTGGGCAGCTCGACGATCCGCAGCTTCCAAACAATGGGCCGCGGCTACAACCGCACGCGCAACGGACTGTAGGGTGCGTGAAGCGAAGCCGTTGGAAAACGGTGCGTTGCGCACGGAACGTCGAACTGCCGTCCACCGTCGCCCGATCATTAGACGGCTTCGCGTAACGCACCATCAACGGGGTTCCGTGCTCCGCGCACCCTACGACCAGCCGCTTGCTTGCCTTCTCGCATCTTTCGGAGCATCATAGTGGTATCGGGCGGCCGCCGGCCGCGGCGCCCATTTCCCACGCCAGAGGAGTTTTTTACCATGAAGCGACTGACTTTGTGCCTTATTTCGTGCATCGTATTGGCCGGCAGCGGCTGGATGGCCCATTTCGTTTTCGCCCAGGCGGCCGACGCGCCTAAAGAGAAAACGTTTACCATTACGCAAAGCCAGTTGGACAAATATCTCGCCGATAAAATCGCCAAGGCCGTTGCCGACGACCGCGAGAAATCGGGTCGCGGGGGCGGGGCCGCGATTTCCGACGAAGAGGTGCATAAGCCAGAGCACTGGCACATCGCGGTCTTCAACCATGCCGAGTACGTCGTTTATACGGGACCGGGGCAGTTCATGTTCCATCATTTTGTCGAGCCAAAAGGACCGCCGGCCAGGAGCGGCGCGGGAGGGCGTGCAGCACCCCCCGCAGGAAAGGGAGGGTGATCCGTAATGGATATCAACGGTGTTCGAGAACTGCTCCACCGGCAGCCCTTTGAGCCTTTCGTCATTCGTTTGGCGGACGGGCGATCGCTATCGGTCCCTCATCCGGATTTTGTCGCCCTGACGCCGCGGCGGGTTATTGTGGGCGCCGAAGACGATTCTTGGTCGATCATTGAACCACTGCTGATTGTCTCGCTCGACAAGATGCCGCCGAAACCTAAGAGCGGAAATGGGGCAGCGAAGAGAAAGCGCCCCGGATCGTAAATTGCAGGGCAGTCGGTTATCATGCCCGCATGGCAACCGCGCTGCAACTGCCGCGATCGGCGATCAAAAGTCCCGCCACGGGGAATTCTGCCAAGGCGGAGCCGAGTCGCACCGCGGCAGTCCGCTATCATCCGCTGGTGATCGTTCTGACGGCGGCGGCCGGCGGGATGGTCGTGGATCGCTACCGCCCGATGCCCCTGCCGGCGTGGTGCGGCGTTGCCGCGGCCGCTCTTTTCTCCTGGTTCTTTTTGCAAAAGAAGCGGAAGGTTCCGGCCGCCGGACTGGCGCTGACGCTCGCCGTCGCCTGCCTGGCCGCCGCATGGCATCACTATTGCTGGAACCTCTTCGGCGCGGACGACATCGGCCTGTTTGCCAGTCCGCGGCAAGAGCCGGTCTGCGTCGAGGCTGTGGCCGTACAAACTCCGCGGGCAAGCCTGCCCAGCAACAATCCCTTGCGCCTGTCGCAGCTCGACGACGAGTTCCATTTTACGGTCGAGCTGCGGGCGATTCGCGACGGTGACCAGTGGCGCACGGCCTCCGGAAACGCGGTTGTCGTCGTGGAAGGCTCGTCGCCGGACGTTTTCGCGGGCGACAGCTTTCGCGCATTCGCGCATCTTATCCCGCCGGACCATGCACTGAATCCGGGCGAAACCGATCGGGCCTTGCAAGACCGCGGCCATCGCGTCACGGCCCACCTGCGCGTGGCGTATCCCGAGGCGATAACCGTTTTGAGCGGCGGCCGGTCGTTCGGCTTCGGAACATGGCTTGAGTCGCTGCGATTACGTGGCCGGCAGGTTCTGCAGCGCTATCTCCAGCCGCGGCAAGCCAACTTGGCGGCGGCCGTATTGCTGGGACTGCGCGAACAGATCGATGCGGATGAGAGCGAGGCCTTTCAATTGACCGGCACGGTCCATCTGTTGGTAATCGCCGGCCTTCACCTAGGAATCATTGCCTGTTTCGCCGGCTTCTTTTTCCGCCGCCTGCTGCCGCGGCGCTTCGCCTCCGTCGCAACGGCCGCGTTCGTGATCGGCTACATGTTCCTGGTGGATGCCCAACCGCCGATCGTACGGGCGACTATCCTGATCGTTGCGGCCTGCGCGGCGGCGCTTCTCGGCCGGCAGCGCATCAGCTTCAATGTGCTGGCCTTGGCCGGCCTGATCGTCCTGGCCTTCAATCCGACCGACCTCTTCAACGTCGGCCCGCAGCTTTCGTTTCTGTGCGTTGCCGGGCTGATGGTCATGGGACCGATGTGGCTCGGCACGTCGCCCAACCAGACGCCGTCGTCGGATGAAACCGAGGCGACCGTCCGGACTTGGCGAAAGTGGCTCCGGCGATGGTTTCCGCTTTCATTGTTGCCACAGCCGCAGCCACCGGCGATTCAGAAGCTCTTGGACAAGGAGCGTCATTGGACCGGCCGTATGCTCTGGATCGCCGCCCGTTTTGTACGGCGTCTGACGCTGGTCAGCGGCGCGATTTGGCTTCTGACGATGCCACTCGTGATGGCGCGATTCCACATTTTCAACCCCGTCGCCATCATCCTGAACACGGTCGTATGGCTGCCGATGGCCTTGTCGCTGGTGAGCGGGCTGGGAGTGCTGTTGTTCGGCATGGCGCCGGGGCCGCTGGCGTCGTTGTGCGCGACGGGAATTGCCGCCGTTTGCAACGGATGCCTGGGCGCCGTCGAGTGGCTGGTGCGATTCGGCGCGCGAGTGCCCTGCGGACATTCCTGGGTCCCAGGCCCGGCGGAATGGTGGCTGATCGGCTTTTACCTGGCACTGGGCCTTTTGGCGGCGTTCCCGCGTGCCGCGCCGCCGCTTCGTTGGCGCTGGGCGATATTGGGCGCGTGGACGGCAATCGGCTTCATTGTCCCTTGGTGGACTGCGGACCATCGCTCGCTGCGCTGCACGTTTCTTAGCGTGGGCCACGGCGAGGCGATCGTGCTGGAACTGCCCGGCGGACGCACCGTGCTCTACGATGCCGGCCGCATGGCCGCGCCGACGGCCTGCTGCCGCAGCGTATCCGGATATCTCTGGTCGCGCGGGCTGACGCACATCGACGCCGTGGTGCTCTCGCACGCCGATACGGACCACTACAATGCCGTGCCGGAGCTGCTGGAGCGGTTCTCGGTGGGAACGGTTTACGTCTCCCCGGTGATGTTCGACCAGAAAAATGCGGCTATTCGTTATCTTAGAGAGAGCATCGATCGGGCCGGGGTGCCCGTCCGCGTGATCGCTTCGGGCGACCGGCTATCGGGAGGACCGGGCTGTCATCTGGACGTTGTGCATCCGCCGCCTCGCGGATTGCCGTCTACTTCCAATGCCAACAGCGTCGTCTTGTCGATTGAATATGCCGGGCGGAGGATTCTATTGCCCGCCGATATTCAGTCGCCCGGCTTGGACGACGTGCTTTCCGAGCAGCCGCTGCACTGCGACGTGCTCTTGGTGCCGCACCACGGCAGCAAGTCAAGCAAGCCCGCGGAGCTTGCCGCCTGGAGTACGCCTGCCTATGCCGTGCTCAGTGCCGATCACCGTTACGACACCGGCAGCGTCGAGGCGATATACGCCCGTCGCGGCCGCGTGCTGCACACCGCCGACACGGGCGCGGTGACGGCGCGGATCGATGAGGGCGGGCTGAATGTAGAAACGTATGTGCCGAAGTAGGCTTGCATGGTGCTACAGCCCCAACGTCCGCACAAAGTCGTCGGTGCGGTCGGTGTATTCAAGACTGCCCGGTGTGAAGAGAAACTCGCTGGCATCGATCGGCCCGCGGAAACTCACGTCGGTGAACCTCAGACTGAGCATGCATCGCGGAGTGCCCTTGGGTGCGGCGCGAAAGTATTCGATGCGGAGCGGAAAGTAGTCGCCTTGGCGAAGGCAGAGCGCTATGCCGTCCGGCAGGCGCGCGGGCAGGCGCGCTAGATCGTAGGGACGCCCCTTGGCCGCCGCGGCGTTCTGATCGGGCAGCAAGCGCCACAGCACTTTCGCTCTCCACGCGCCAGCGAGTTTCCAGACCGGCGTGCCGTCGAGCTCGTCCGCCTCGGCTGACGTGAAACGGAAGTTGGCGTTGATGCCGCGCATCAATCGGCCCAGGCCGCCCAGACCCGGTGAAACCAATGCATTAGCGGACGGTGCGCGGCCAGCGGCCTGGTCCAGGGCGGTTATCGCCCGAACCGCGTCGAGCTTGGACAACGTTTCCCCATTGGGCAATTTGCGATAGGTCCAGATCGTGTTTGTGTTCTTGTTGCAGACCTGCACGAGGCTGGTGGAGACATTATCGATTTGCACGGTCAGTTCAAGACGAATCGAGGGAATTGGCCCTTCGCGCCGCTCGAAATATCTTCCCACGCCCAACAAAGGATGTTGGAACAGCTCGCCCTCCTCGGTGATCCTGGCGGTAATGAACTCCTGATTCTCCACGGACATGATGCCGTAGTCGGCAAGGAGTTGCGGTTTAAGCTGTGCAGGCTGGGGAGATTGGGGGCGAGAGTCTGTTGTGCGGCTGCCGCGCACAGTGGTTTTCGTAGTCGGCGAGATCGCCGGCGAAGCAGAGGAGAGAGAATCTCCGCTGATCGACCTCGCCCCCGGCCCCTCTACCGGAGGGAGAGAGGGATCGTGTACGCCACCCGGTACATTCACTGGAACAGGGGGCGGCACTGTTGTCGGCCCGGTTAGGCGCGCTCCATTGCTGCAATTCCAGCGACCGCAGCCACGGCATTGCTGCGATGCCCGTCAAGATCAGGGCAAGCAAGATGGGAAGCTTGTTCCGCATGGCGCTAATTTGCAGGATATGCCGGATTTGCCAAAGATTCGTGTTGTAACAAGACGACCTTACACGTCAGGCGGGAGCTTCGGCTGACGCTTCGTATGCTCGACGCGGCTTGAATCGGAACGAATCCTTGCCAGCGCAAGTCGGATCGCTTCCAGCCGTCAGCAATATAAAGCGACCTGGCAACAGGGTCCATGTCAATTGAGGGGGGGATGTCATGAGGTTTTCGGGAGTGTTTCTGCTCGTTGTGACGTTGGCGGCCGCCGGCTGCCATGCGCCAGTCCACAATAATTTGCCACCGAGCCAAATGCTGGCCCATCCTGGGCCGGGCATGGATGGCCCAGGACCCGGTGTGCTCGCCTACCAGCCGGCCATGCCGGTGGTAGCCGCGTCATCGCAGATTTATTTTGTCGGTCCGGAAGGGCTGACCGTTCAGTGGGACGTGACTGCGCCGGGCCGGTTTGATTCGGAGCAACTGATCGCCCCTGCACGTTACAACTTCCCGCAAGGGGCCTTGTACCGTCTTAAGCTGACGAACGTTCCCGGCCGGCCGGGCGTTGAGCTCTTCCCCTCAATCGAGGTCGCGGCCACTTTGCCGCGGACCGAAGCCTTCCTGGCGCACAATGCCATCCCAGTGGAATTCACCGATCAGGATTTCGATCAGGTCATGACCGGCAACTTTGTGACCAAAGTTATCTACCTGCCCGATCCGGAGTTCCAGGAACCTGCCTTGGCCGGCGTCGGCACGCTGGTCAGCACGCAGCTTGAACCGGGCCAAGACCCGATCGTCGAGGCCGATCGCAAGGGCGCGATCATGGCCATCGTCCGCCTCGGCAACAAGGACCTGGGCATTGCCTCGGCCAGCCCCGAGATGATGCCGGGCATGGTGCCGGGCATGGTGCCGGGTATGGTACCCGGCATGGGACCTGGGATGTGCCCGCCGGGCTATGTTGCCGGAGTGACCGCGCCGCAGTACGGAATGCCGATTACCGGTACGCCGATCGGCCTGGCCGGCCCGCCGCACGTTCCCTTGGGAGTGCCCGCCGGCTTGCAGCAGCACGTCATGGTCAACCACACGCACGTAGTCTTGCCGCAGCCTGTGACCAAGGAGCGCATCGACGTGAAGCAGGAGCCGGGCATCCACTATCCCGTGCCTGTCAATCACGTCCGCATCGTGGAGCGTGCCAACGAATCCAACCACGCCGGTGCGTGCCCGACACCCTGCCCGACCGACGGCGCCGCGGCGCCTTGCCCGCCGGGCACCGCTCCGAGCGGCGCGCCGCGCCCGGCGGCGTGCCCGCCACGGCCGCGATCGGCGCGGCAACGGTCAACTAACCAACCGTTGTACGTCGGGCTTTCCCGCCCGACCAACAACCCTTAAGAGAACCCGCCACAATGGTCCACAAGCTCCGCGCAACAACTCGCACGCAACATCCGCGAAAGCGAGTTGCCGGCGCGACGGCAGTGGCAACGATCGTACTCCTGAGTCTGGCCGCCGACCGCTACGCGGTGCCCGTCGGCCTGGCTCAGGAACCGGCCGTCCACTACTGGCACGCGGGCGTCATGCCTCCGGGAGCGATTGGAAGCCGGCAGCTCCAGCGGGGCGGACCATTGGCGGGTTACTTCCAGCCAGTCGAGATCAAGGCCCCCACGGGGGTCTCGGTCTCGCTGGCTGTGGCAAATCAATTCCTGCCGGGCGAGCCGGCGCCGCGGCGGGTCGGCCTGCTGATCGGCGGCGTCTATCGGCTTCGCGTAACCGATATTCCGCGGGCCGAAGGGATCGAAGTCTATCCGACCATTGAGGTCATCGACCGGACCTTCGCGCCGGTCAGCCAGGAAGCGCGTTTCGCGATCCCCGTGGAGCTCGCACAGCAAGACCTGCAGCTAGCTATCGAAGGGAAGTTCGTCACGCGCGTGATTTACGTGGAAGATCCGCACTGCGCCTCGCCGGTAGGTCAGGTTCTCCAACCTGACACGGCCGGCGATCAGGCGGGAGCGCCCGGCGGACTTCGCCGCAGCGAGCAACCGTGGTTCGAAGTTGCGCCGGGCCGCGATCCGCTGGCCGCGGCGGACATCCTCGGCCGGCCGGTGGCGATACTCCGCATCGGCGGCAGAGTGCCGGATGCCGGTCCTGACCCGAATTACTTCTTCGGCTCGCCCGCATGGGTGAAATACCCGCCGCGGACGGCCTTGCAGTCAAAACCTGTGCGGGAATCACCGCCGCCGAAGCGCGCCGCGGCGGCTCCCGATGAAAAGAAGCAATTGTCGGGTGGCGCGCTCTGAGCCGGGGCACCCGCTTGCGGGTCGCGAAGGGCGTGTACCGAGTCGTTTATCACGCCCTTCGCTGGAAGCTCAGGGACGTGCCACCCACAGCAAGCAACTGGCAGCAATGAACAGTGCGGACCAAAACACTCGACCGGCCCAGGCCTGGCGGATAGCATTTATCCTGCTGGGCGTGCTGGTCCTCTGCTCCTGCCGCGGCAATGGCTCGCAGAACTCGCTCGTCTCCGCGCCGAGGCCAGCCGTTGTGCCGGCCGGCTCGCAGCCTGGGTCCAGCCAGCAAGCCGCACCGCCTCCCGCCGCGGGCGTCGTTCCCACCGCCTACACTGAGCCGCTGCCCCCGCCGGCCCAGCCAGCCATGACACAGCCGCCGGCGCTTGCCAATGCCGCCGAACCGATCGACGCGCCGTGCATCATGGGACTGCCGGGCATGGGCGCCATGCCTCTGCCCTATACGGCCGACGGCTCCTGGATTCCGCCGGGCATCGTCCCGCCTTGGCCGGCCGACGAGTACCTCCGCGACGGCGGCGCCAATCCGCCGGGAGTGGCCGTCGGCAAAAACGGCGCGGTGATCGGCCTGCAGATGGAAGATACCGTCGCCAGGTTCACCAGTCTGGACGGTCAAACGCATATCGAGCCTAGCAACAAGGTCGATATCTACAGCCCGCGATTCGCCGCCGTGCGGCAGGTGGTGGACGTGGAAGTCGATCAGCAGCGGCGGCGGGCGACCGGCATTGCCGAGCCGGTGAAAGCCATCGTGCCGCGGACCAGCGAGCCGGCCGCGTTGGCCACGAAGGATCAGCAGCCGATCCGCGGCATCGGCACGAATCCGGCGGGACAGCTTCGTGCCCGCCTGACTTACGCCACGCACCAGACCGAACTGCAGCCGCTGGCGTTCGACTGCGGCTTCCGCGCGTTCGAGAACATTTCCATCGTCCGCTCGGGCATTTACCAGGGCAGCGACCAGCCGATTTTGGCCCGCGGCGCGCAGGCGGCGATCGCCTGGACGAAAAACGAAGGCGTGAAGGTCATTCTCGACGAACACGCCGCCGCGGCGGCCATCGCCGACCAGAAGCCGCAAGAGACGATCACTTTCGGCAGCTCGCCTTGCCCGCAACTGCGGATCGTCAAGATCGCTTCCACGCCCGTCGCCGAGCCGGGCGACGAGGTCTCGTTCACGATCCGCTTCGACAACGTGGGCAATCAGCCCATCGGCAGCGTGCAGATCATCGACAGCCTGACGACGCGTCTGGAATACGTGCCCGGCAGCGCCCAGTGCAGCCTGAAGGCCCGCTTCAGCACGCAGCCCAACGAAGGCGACTCGCTGATTGTGCGGTGCGTGCTGGACGATCCCTTGGCGATCGGCAAGGGCGGCGTCTTCCGCTTCCGCTGCATCGTGCGGTAGGTGGGGAAGCGGGGAGGAGTGTTCAGTTTTCAGTTTTCAGTGTTCAGTTCGCTGCTGAACACTGAACACTGAAAACTGAAAACTCACATCGTTACGGGCATGGCGTCCAGCGGAAACGCCGTGACGGGCGCGCAGAGCGGTGAGCTTGGAGCTTGGAGCTTGGAGCCTGTCGTTACTCCTTGCTCCCGGCTCGGTGCTCCTTGCCCGAACACCGCCTGCGTGATCGCCGCGGCGCACTGCTTCAAGATCTCCTCGCACCACTGCCGCGCGGCCTCGGCGTCGATTGCCGTGGCGAGCAGGCTTTGGCGGGGCAGCTCGACCAACGGCTGCGGCGGCGACTGGCGGAGGTAGCTGGGCGGCGCACCGTGGAGGCACTCGGCGGTCAATTCAAGGGGGAGTTCGATCGCCATTCCGCCCGCGCTGGTTTGTCCGAGGCCCGTGCCACCGAGTTCGCTGCGGCCGAGGTCGCTGCGGCCGAGGTCGGCGGTGAGGCGGATTTCGTAGAGCGGGCGGCCGGCGGCGGTGCCGCGGGCCGTGTAGATCAGCCGCTGGCGGCCAAAATCGGGGCGGGCCGCGGCCGGATGCACGTGCTTGATCGCCCCGCGCCCGCGGCAAAAGAGGCCGTCGGCTTCCATAACCCGTTGAAACTCGGCGAGGAGCGGCCGCAGCACGTCGGCGACGAGCGCCGCGGTCTGCAGGTCCGCCTCCGCGAACTGTTTTCTTGCCGCCTGCTGCGCTTGCTCTGCCGCCTGGGCCGCGTGGCGGACTGCCGCCTCTTTTTGGGCCAGGTTTTCGTGCAAGCGGTCGCCAAAATCGTTCATCGCAAAAAATCTCCTGCCTTTTCTTGGGGGGGGGAGGGGCCGCAAGCGTTGCCCGCGCGGCATCCCTGAACATCGGCGGGGCCGAGACGCGACCGCCAAGGAAAGAGGGAGAAAGGAAGATGGCGGAAAGGAAGATGGGAGGAGAATGACGGAAATAGCGCAAAGTCTCACGCCAAGCGCGCGAAAGTCTAAGGCGAGGCAAAGGTTATTTCTTTGCGGCTTTGCGGCTTTGCGTGAGACCTTTAATATAGGGACGCGCACCGTTCCGGCCTGCGCAACGCGCGAATGAACGGCCCAAACGGCCGACACGAAAAGAAGACGGCGGGAGTTTTGACCGCGGATAGCACGGATGGGCGCAGGATTTTTGGGTTTCCATCCGCGCCCATCCGTGTCATCCGCGGTTAATTCCTTAGACTCGCGCCGTTCCGGCCTGCGCAACGCGCGAATGAACGGCCCAAACAGCCGACACGAAAAGAAGACGGCGGGAGTTTTGACCGCGGATAGCACGGATGGGCGCGGATTTTTGGGTTTCCATCCGCGCCATCCGTGTCATCCGCGGTTAATTCCTTAGACTCGCACCGTACAGGCCTGCGCAAGCGCGAATGAACGGCCCAAACGGCCGACACGAAAAGAAGACGGCGGGAGTTTTGACCGCGGATAGCACGGATGGGCGCGGATTTTTGGGTTTCCATCCGCGCCCATCCGTGTCATCCGCGGTTAATTCCTTAGACGCGCACCGTACAGGCCTGCGCAACGCGCGAATGAACGGCCCAAACAGCCGACACGAAAAGAAGACGGTGGGAGTTTTGACCGCGGATAGCACGGATGGGCGCGGATTTTGGATTTCCATCCGCGCCCATCCGTGTCATCCGCGGTTAATTCCTTAGACGCGCACCGTTCCGGCCTGCGCAACGCGACTAATGAACGGCCCAAACGGCCTAATGCACGGCGCATTCCCGCTAACGCATCGTTCATTCGCGCGAATGCACGGCGGATTCCCGCGAATGGAAGGCGCAAAACGGGGAATAGAGCGTGCATTCGGGGTAATCCACCGTGCATTCGTGGAAATGGGCCGTGCATTAGGCTGTTGCGCAGCGGCATTCCGGGGCCGGATTCGGCGGAACGGGGCCGGGAAGCGGCAAAATGCCAGCGGAAAACGGGCGACGCCACACGCCTCATCGCTCAATCCAAGGGGGCTAGAGGGAGAGCGGCAAGAGTGCCGGGCGGGCGGAGCATTAGAGTCGTAAAATCAGGGATGTCCCCCTGGCTCTCCCGTTGGTTCACTCAGCCGCGTCTGCTCGCTCCTCGAAGTCCACAAGGACTTCGTCAGACAGGTGGCTGAGGTACTCCGGCGCCTCGGATTTCCGCCACGTCATCGTACGAAAGGTACGTGCAGGTGTCGGACAGCGGTCCCCCTTCAAGAAACGCAAAAACCGGGCGTCGCATCTCGCTCAAGACCTTGTTTCGTCTAGCCGAAGGGGCCACAACGTGGAGCCTGATTCTCAAGTTCGGCTGCATGCGCACAAGTCCGCCATTCGAAGCAGGCCCGAGTATATAGAGGTCGTGTGTTCGACCTCAAACGCGCGGCATGATTTCCCTCCTCTTGATCCAGAGAACGTCGATTTGCTCGATGGTCTTCATTGTGTTCGCGTTAAACCCTACGGGCAGGTCGTCCAGGAGGTTGTTTTCTCGCGGTTTCCACTTGGAGAGGACCCTTGTGCGGTCGCGTCCGGGAGCCAGATCTTGAACCCCATCTCGGTGCCGATTTCAGCTAAAGTGGCTTGCACCTTAAATGACTCGCTGAGGTCACTCTCATCCGCGGTTCCATCGCTCTCGGACTTGATCTCTTCCGGGACAGTGACGCTCACAGTTGTCGAACCCGACACTGTCTCATGCGGCTTCCAGAGTTTCTTTACCGGCTCAGAGTACCAGAAGCAGGAGAGCGTTCGTGCGGTCCCCTCCAGGCCGAGGTCATGCGTCGCCTTACGGATAAGCGCGTTGCTTTGGGCCACGCGCTGCCCAAAGCTCGCGTTCCTCCAATCGAACGGCAGTTGCAGTTTCAGAAAATCGATCTGGCTCTTTCGGTCATTCAGCGAGACGACCGAGAGATTCTCGACGGGATCGTAAGCCGCCAGCAACACGTTGAGGACGGTGGCGTTTTCTCCTGTGAGCCGGTTTTTATTGTCTTTGTTGTACGCGTGCAGGTGGTCGATGAAGGCAGCCCTCTCGTGCAGCTCGTTTTTCTCAAAAACGGAGTTGACCAGTGTCGCCAGTTCCCGATTTGTGTGAAAGGCGTTGAACAGCGTCCGCCAAACGTTCTGCGGCGTCAAGACCCGTGCAACCGCTTCGCTGCCCTCGGTGTTACCCTTGCCGTTCACGTCGAGAATCCGGATAACCGCGTCGCACTCATCATTCGAGATTGGCCCCGGATCGTGCGACAGCACTTTCTCGCACCAAAACCGCCGGAACGCAACACTGTGCCGCCGCCAAACGTCGTCCTTCGCGGCAGCATCGTAAGTCTGCCGGAACGTCGCTATCAAGCCGGCCATAGAGTCATTCTCCACGGCAGGTCCTCCCTTGACGG
Source organism: uncultured Planctomycetia bacterium (assembly GCA_963780045.1). GTDB lineage: Bacteria > Planctomycetota > Planctomycetia > Pirellulales > Thermoguttaceae > JANXQG01. The sequence continues at coordinate 3,844,279 of CAVZZZ010000001.1, forward strand.
TTGAGTTAAGCCTCAGAAATGGGGACGAACAGCCCCCGATGCTAGCGTGCTGAACTCTGACCTGTCAAGCCCCGCAATTTTCATTTTGCATTTTTCAATTTGCAATCGCTTTTTTCCCCGCCGCGATTTGACAACGCCGCGTTCCCGACCTAGCGTTTTTTTGGCCAGAGGAATCAGAAGTCAGAGGTCAGAGATCAGACTTCCGACCGCTGACCGCCGACCTCCGACCTCTGTCCTCACCAACCACCCTCCACTCGAAAGGAAAGACATGCCCAGCTTAGCCCCTTATATGCCGACCCGCGAAGGCGATTTCACCAGTTGGCTGGCCAACTTCAGTTCGTTGATTTCGGCTAGTCCGTCCATGTACGGGCTTTTGACCAGCGACGCCGCCACCATCGCCGCGCAGAACGCCATCTGGGCCGCCGCCTACGGCCCCCTCACCTCCAACGCCACCAAGACCCCGCAGGCCGTGCAGGACAAGAACATCGCCAAGGTCGGCGTCACCGCCCAAGTCCGTACCTACGCGCAAGCCATAGCGAATAACCCCGGCGTCACGGCCGGCAACAAGCTGGCGCTGGGGCTCAATCCCAAGACCAGCACGCCCTCGCCCATCACGCCGCCCGATTCGGTGCCGGTGCTCACCGTCCAGGCCGGCGCGAACCTGCAGCTTTACGTCCGCTATCGCGACAGCGTGAGCGTCAGCGTGAAGGCAAAACCCTACGGCGTCGGCTCCTGCCAGATCTACTACCAGGTCTCCGACACGCCGATCACCAGCGTGAGCCTGCTCACGCAGCCGGTCGTGGCCACGAAGTCGCCCACCAAAATCACGTTCCCCAATACGGCCGGCGGCAGCCAATGCTACCTGGCCGCCTACTGGCTGCTCAGGAACGGCCAGCGCGGCGATTGGGGCTCGATCGTGAGCTGCACCGTGCCGCAAGGGTCGTAAGGCGGGCACAGTTTGAAGTTTTCAGTTTTCAGTGTTCAGTGCCGGAACTGAAAACTGAACACTGAAAACTGAAAACTGAACACTATCCATTAACCATACTCAATTTGAAAGGAACCTTCCATCATGGCCAGTTATCCCGGAGCCAAAGTCCATCGCGTCTCGCGCAACCGCCTCAGCAAGGGGCAGCACGTCGTGATAGCCCCCGTTACCATCACCGCCACCGCCAGCACGACGACGATCACGCTGACGTTCTCCGTGCCGGTGATCGTCAGCGGCAACATCCCGCTGGTGAGCAGTGTCGGCGCGTTCGTCTCGCAGACGGTCGTCTCGCCCACCGAGGTGCAGCAGGTGTGGAGCGCCTCGCAGGCCACGGCCACCTGGAGCATCGCCGGCGGCGTGCCGCAGATCGCCACCTTCCAAGGAGGAGGAAACGCCCCAGCGGGCGGCACCTTTTGAGGTCGGCCTGGTCACGCTGCTGTCGCTGTCGCCGAGCTTGCTTGTCTTCAGCCCCCGGTGTTTTGGGCGTCCGGCACAGAGGACAGCATCGCCGACGTTATCACCGATTCCGCGCCCGTCTTCGCCGCCGGCGGCGGACCGTCGGCGAGCGTGCCGGTGGGCAGTTGGACCGGCGGCCCGCCGGCGGTCGACGACCCGTGGGCGATGGTCCCGCCGCTGGCGGTCATCACGCCCGCGCCGCCGGCTACGGGCTTTACGAACGCGGCCGGGCTGGTCGTGGCGTGAGTTCGTTTTCAGTGTTCAGTGTTCAGTGTTCAGCACTGAACACTGAAAACTGAACACTGAAAACCCGCTCCCTTTCTCCCCTTCTCCCCTTCTCCCCTTCTCCCCTTCTCCCCTTGCCCCCGACGGCAGGCCGGGTACTCGACGCCCCGGCCGATCGCCGCTACACTTAGGCGTAGTCACTGGGCACAATCTTACCACTCCTCATTTCCTGCGAGGCAATACTATGGCAACCAATCGCGGCGTCGCGTATATCAAACCGGGCGAAGTGCAAGTCCAATCGATCGATTTCCCCAAGCTGGAAGATCCGGGCACCGGCAAGAAGATCGAGCACGGCGTCATTCTGAAAATCGTCACGACGAACATCTGCGGCTCCGACCAGCACATGGTCCGCGGACGCACCACCGCCCCGGCCGGGCTGGTGCTGGGCCACGAAATCACCGGCGAAGTGATCGAGGCGGGGCGCGACGTGCTGTTCATCAACAAAGGCGACATCGTCTCCGTGCCGTTCAACATCGCCTGCGGACGCTGCCGCAATTGCAAGGAGGGCAAGACGGGCATCTGCCTGAACGTGAACAAGTCGCGGCCCGGCGCGGCCTATGGCTACGTCGATATGGGCGGCTGGGTCGGCGGCCAGGCCGAATACGTCATGGTGCCCTACGCCGATTTCAACTTGCTCAAATTCCCCAATCGCGACAAGGCGATGGCCAAGATTCGCGATCTCACGCTGCTCTCCGACATTTTCCCCACCGGCTACCATGGCGCGGTCACTGCGGGCGTCGGGCCCGGCGCGGTAGTCTACGTGGCCGGCGGCGGGCCGGTCGGGCTGGCCTGCGCCGCCGCGTGCCAGTTGCTGGGCGCGGCCGTGGTGATCGTGGGCGACATGATCCCGGAGCGGCTGGCACAGGCCAAGAGCTTCGGCTGCGAAACGATCGACGTCGCCAAGCACGGCAACCTGGCCGAGCAGATCGAGCAGATCGTCGGCGTGCCGGAAGTCGATTGCGCGGTCGATTGCGTCGGCTTCGAGGCCCGCGGCCACGGCCACGACGCCAAGACGGAACGCCCGGCTACGGTGCTCAATTCCATCATGGAGATTACCCGCGCCGGCGGCGGCCTGGGGATTCCTGGCTTATACGTTACGGGCGATCCGGGCGCGGTGGACGAAAACGCCAAGATCGGCATGTTGGGCATCCGCATCGGCTTGGGCTGGGCCAAGAGCCACACCTTCTGCACGGGCCAATGCCCGGTGATGAAGTACAACCGCCAGCTCATGATGGCCATCATGCACGACAAGGTGCAAATCGCCAAGGCGTGCAACGTGACGCTCATCTCGCTGGACGAGGCCGTGAAGGGCTATCGCGATTTCGACAAAGGCGCGGCGAAGAAGTTCGTCTTCGACCCGCACCACATGGTCAAAGCTTGATGGACGAAGGGTTTTTGCAGGTTCCCGTCGACAAAAGCCACGGGCAATCGTGGCAAGCGGACCGCGATTGCGTGGCGGTCGAAGAACCGTTGGAAATCCGCTTGGGTTTCGGCGCGGTGGATGCACGAACCACTCGGAGCATCTCGCTCACGATGCGAACGCCCGGCAACGACGAGGAGCTGGCGGCGGGGTTCCTCGTCTCCGAGGGAATTGTCCGCCAGCGATCGGATGTCGAAAGCGTGCGAGCATGCGGACCGGGCGTGACAACGGGGACATCTCTGATTCGTGCGAAGCACCCTCCGGGCCGTTCCGGCGAATCAGAGATGTCCCCGTTGTCACGCCGCAACACGGTTCGCGTGGAACTGACCGCGGGTGTTGAAGTTGACCTCGCGCGGCTCCAGCGGCACTTCTATACGACGTCCAGTTGCGGCGTCTGCGGCAAGACGTCGTTGGAAGCCCTGGCGCTAGGAGAGCCGCCGCCGCTGCCCGCGGACGGTCCGCTCGTGCCGGCCGACGCGATCAGGACGCTGCCTGAGCACTTGCGCCAATCGCAGACCGTGTTCGACCGCACGGGCGGCCTGCACGCGGCGGGACTTTTCGACGGGGGCGGCAACGTCCTCGCCCTCCGCGAGGACGTGGGTCGCCACAATGCGGTCGACAAGCTGATCGGGGCCGAGTTCCTCGCCGGGCACCTGCCGCTGGGCGAGCGCGGCCTCTTGGTGAGCGGCCGGGCGAGCTTTGAACTGATGCAAAAGGCCCTCATGGCCGGCATTCCGATGCTGGCCGCCGTCGGTGCGCCCTCCAGCCTGGCGGTCCAATTGGCCGTACAATTCAACATGACCTTGATCGGCTTCCTCCGCGACGGCCGATTCAATGTTTACAGCGGCCGCTGGCGAGTAACGTAGGGTGGGACAAGCTCGCCGGGGCACACACTTGCGGTTCGCGAGCGCAGGCCCACCAACTAAACCATGCAAGACAACTCCCTTGACACCGAACGCCGCCAAGTTCGCGCCCAGCCGCCGGACGAGTTGACCGGCCTTTCCATTTCGCCTCCGGCCAAGTCGGCCGCGGGCATCAAGGCGGTCGCCGATTCCATGTTCCGCGTCTGGCGGGAAATGGGTTTGTCCCGCGGCATTCGCGCGTTGCTGCGGCTCAACCAGCCGGGCGGGATCGATTGCATGAGCTGCGCCTGGGCCGATCCTGACGAGCACCGCAGCACTTTTGATTTTTGCGAAAACGGCGCCAAGGCCCTTGCCTGGGAGGCCGATACCGACCGCGTCACCGCGGAATTTTTCCGCAAGCACAGCGTCGTCGAGCTTTCCCAGCAGTCCGACTATTGGCTCGGCCAGCAAGGGCGGCTGACCGAACCAATGTGGCTCCCGCCGACCCGCTGCGCGGGCCCCGGCTACACATTACGAGCCGATCTCCTGGGACGCGGCCTTCGACCTTATTGCACGCGAGTTGCACGCGCTGGCCTCGCCGGACGAAGCGATCTTCTATACCTCGGGCCGCACGAGCAACGAGGCGGCCTTTCTCTACCAGCTTTTTGTCCGCCAGTTCGGCACCAATAACCTGCCCGACTGCTCGAACATGTGCCACGAGTCGAGCGGCGCGGCGCTTAATCCGGTGATCGGCATCGGCAAGGGGACCGTTAAGCTGAGCGATTTCGACCAGGCCGGAGTCCTGCTCTTGATGGGCCAAAACCCCGGCACAAACCATCCCCGCATGTTGCTCGCCTTGCAACGGGCGAAACGCAACGGCTGCAAGATCATCGCCGTCAACCCGCTCAAGGAAGCCGGCCTGATCGCCTTCAAAAACCCGCAAGAGGCTTCCGGGCTGCTGGGCTTCTCTACACCGCTGGCCGATCTCTACTTGCAGGTCCGCATCGGCGGCGACATGGCGCTGCTGAAGGGCCTGATGAAACTGCTTTTGGAGGCCGACTCGACAACGGGGACATCTCTGATTCGCCGGAAAGGCCCGGAGGGTGCTTCGCACGAATCAGAGATGTCCCCGTTTTCATCGGCATTGGATCGGCAATTCATCGCCGAAAACACCACGGGCTTTGACGCCTTGGCCGCCGACATCCGCGCCGCCGACTGGGACCAGCTCATCGCCCAGTCCGGCATATCGCGGGAGCAAATGGAGCAGGCGGCCGAGATGCTCCGCGGCACGCCGCGGATCATCGCCTGCTGGGCGATGGGGCTGACGCAGCATACCGAGGCCGTCGGCACGATCCGGCAGGTCGTGAACCTTCTGCTGCTCCGCGGCAGCATCGGCAAGCCCGGCGCGGGCGTTTGCCCCGTCCGCGGACACAGCAACGTGCAGGGCGACCGCACAATGGGAATCTGGGAACGCCCGCCCGCGGCGCTCTTGGACAAGCTCCGCGAGGTGTTCGCCTTCGAGCCGCCGCGGCACTTCGGCTTCGACACCGTGGAGGCGATCCATGCCATGCACGACGGCCGCGCCAAGGTCTTTTTTGCCCTGGGAGGCAATTTCCTCTCCGCCACGCCGGACACCGAGTATACTGCCGACGCCTTGCGGCGCTGCTGCGCTGACGGTGCAGGTCTCCACGAAGCTCAATCGCGGGCATCTCGTCACCGGACGGCAAGCGCTCATCTTGCCCTGCCTGGGACGCAGCGACATTGACTTGCAAGCCGGCGGGCCGCAATTCGTTTCGTGCGAGAACTCGATGGGCGTTGTGGAATCGTCTCGAGGCAACTTGCAGCCGCCCTCGCAGCACTTGCTCAGCGAGCCGGCGATCGTTACTCGCTTGGCGCGGGCCGTGCTAGAAAAGGGGTCGCTAGAAAAGGGGTCAGAACTGATTTCTGCGAAGCACCCTCCGGGCCGTTCCGGGAAATCAGTTCTGACCCCTTTTCTGTGGGAGTCGCTGGCAGACGATTACGACCGCATCCGCGACTTGATCGCGCAGGTCATTCCCGGTTGCGAGGACTACAACCGCCGGGTGCGGCAGCCGGCCGGCTTCTATCTTCCCAACGCGCCGCGCGAAGGTCGCTTTCCGACCAAGTCCGGCAAGGCCGAGTTTTCGGTCAACTCCTTGCCGGAGCTGCGGCTTGAGCCGGGCCAGTTGTTCATGACCACGATCCGCACCCACGACCAGTTCAACACCACCGTTTACGGCCTGAACGATCGCTATCGCGGCGTGCATAACGAGCGGCGGGTTGTGTTCCTTAACGCCGACGACATGCGCGAGCGCGGACTTTCCTCCGGCGACGCCGTCGACCTCACCAGTCACTTCAACGGCAGCACGCGCACCGCCCGTCAGTTCCGGGTTGTGCCTTATGATATTCCCCGCGGCTGCGCGGCCAGTTACTTCCCGGAGGCGAACGTGCTCGTGCCGATTGAAAGCGTGGCCAAGATGAGCAACACGCCCACGTCCAAGTGCATCGTGATAACGGTTAATAGGCGTGAGGCCAAACACTGAGCCTTGTACCTTGAAGCTCGACCCCACCCACTTGGGCTTCCGACTTCGATCGAATTTAGCCGAGTACAGTATAAATACAGCAAACGGCCAAAATCCCGGATTTGTTGGGAATCCGGCGCAGGTTTGACTATACTCCTTTTAGCCCGCGGGAATACGATGGCGGGCGCGCGGTGTGGTTCGGCCCTGGGGCCTGGGCGGCTTGTCGAACCAGACCGACGCTGGGATGTGGATTTCTCTTCTCATGGGGGTGGCGTTATGCCACAAACGTCGGAAAGCCACGACTTCGGGAAGCTGTTGATTCAGTATCAACCGCGAATCTACGGGTTTATTCGCTCGTTGGTGCCCAACCGGGCCGACGCGGAGGACCTACTGCAAGAGACCGCATCGGTGCTCTGGCGGAAGTTCGAGGAATTCGATCCGGACTCGAATTTTCTGGCATGGGCGTTGAGCGTCGCCCGCTATCAGGTGCTCTACTTTTACCAGAAGTCGAAGCGCGATGTGCTGCGTTTCAGCGAGGAATTCATCGACGCCGTCTCGGCCGATACGGTGGCCGAGTCGGTGCGGCTTGGCGGACTGGAAGAAATGTTGTCCAAGTGCCTGGCCAAGCTGAGCGATCGAGACCGGCAATTGCTGGCGGCACGCTACTGGCAGGAACTTGCGCCCAAGACGCTGGCAGCCAAGCTGGGGCAACCGTTGAAGACGATTTACAGTTCGCTGGACCGCATCCGGCGTTACTTGACGGAATGCATGCGACGCCGCCTGACCGCTGAGCGGGGAGTGGCGGAGGAAAGGGCATGATCACGCAAGCCGAGCTGCGCCAATTCTACGAACTGGTCGGCGCTACTGCGACGGCCGGATTATGCCCGATCAAGCGGCCGGCTTGCAGGCGTTGCTGCTCGGCAATCCGGAGCTGCTGCAGCGCTATGTACTTTGTACGCAGATTCACGCCGCGGTGGAGAAATCACTCTGGTCACTCTTGCCGGGTGCGGACGAGCTAGCCCCGGCCGCATCGCGAATTCCCTCTGGTATGGCCGGGATTCCCGCATCGGCCGCCGCCCAGCGGCCGTCAACTCCAAATTTGGGTTTTTTCACACGCGTGTTTCAGACGGCTGGCCGGTCGCCGCTCTCCTCGGCCCTAGCCTGGCTTTTCATACTGCTTTGCTCGGGAGTGGTTGTCGGCGGTATTGCGGCAATCGGCCTTTTCATGGACCGCGGCGGCGGCCGCTTTGCCCGGTCGCGTCCCGCGGCGGGTACCGCGGCATCGCCTTTGGTCCGAGCGACGGTCCGCCCGCCTGACGGCTTCGTCGCCGAGTTGACGCGCCTTGTGCATTGCCGCTGGACCGGTTCATTGCACTCCCCGGAGGCCGGCAACCGATTCGCCGCCGGGCGAGAGTTGGACCTTGCCGGGGGTGTCGCGGAAATCCGCTTCGACCGCGGGGTGAAGGTCGTGCTGCAGGGTCCGGCCTGCATCCAAGTGACGTCGGCGATTGCCATGCGGTTGAAATCCGGCAAGATTACCGCCGAGATACTTCGCCCGGAGGCCCGCGGTTTTCAGGTGCAAACGCCCAAGGGAAAGGTGGTGGACCTGGGAACCGAGTTCGGCGTCGAGGTCACACCGGTTGATGACGTGAAGGTCCACGTTTTCAAGGGCGAGGTGGTGGTCCAGCAGGATTCCGGCGCCGACGGCCGGCATTTGCTCCGCGATCAGGGTCTGCGCATGGAAAGCGGCACGGCGCTGCCGCTGCTGGTCGAGGAGTCGGGTGAAACGTTCATCCGCACCATCGACGATGCCGATCGCGACCGGCACGTCGTCGCCTACTGGCGCTTTGAGGACCACCCGGTGGGCGACGTGGTTCCCGACACCTCCAGCAACAAGAAGCGGGTCCGCGGCACGGTTGATTCGTCATTTAACGGCAACGACTTGTTCACGTACTCCGCCGCGTCGCGGCCCAGGTTTTCCGGCGACGTTCCGCCGGGCGCGGTGCTGCAAAGCGGGGCCGCCAATCGCGGCTGCCTGGACAATACGGTGCCGCCCGTTGAAGACGCGCCGACCCGCGATCTCTATACGCGCTCTCTCATCAGCCACGCGGCGCCGATCGACATCCAAAAGGTGAAGCTGCAGCAATGGACTGTCGAGGCCTCGGTCAAGGCAAAGGTGCTCAATGTCGGCTCACAGACGTTCGTCGGCCGCGACGGGGGGAAAAACGCCGTGATGGCCTTTAAGATCAACCCGCAAGATCATTTCGAGATTTATTTCAGCGATGTGAAGTATCATTCGCACAAAGCGGTCACCAAGTGGCGCGTGCGGCGAAACCAGTGGTACCACCTCGCCGCCGTCAGCGACGGGAAAACGTTGCGGCTGTACGTCGACGCGCACGACGGCCGCGGCTACCAATTGTGCTCTAGCAGCAATTTGCAGCCCGAACGCGGATCGACGGTCCTGGGCCCCTCCAACCCGAATGCGGAATGGTCCGTCGGGCGAGGCCGCCTCAACCGCCTCACTTGCGAATGGTTCCAGGGTTGGATCGACGAAGTGCGGATTTGCGACGTGGCGCTGCCGCCGGGCGAGTTCCTCTTTGCCCCCGCGGCCTCGCCAGCGCCGCCGGCAGTCGTAACCGCGGCCAAGTCTGATGCCGCGCCGGCCCGCGATGGCGATTGCCCGGCGAATGCGAAAGCGAGCCGAAAAACAACTGACCAAGCTATTGCCGTGCAACAAGTGATCAAACCGTGAGCGTACACAGCGTATCGGGATTATTTACTTTACTGGGGGTCTGTCAATGCGCGTTGACAGATTAACTGATCTTTTCACCGTGCGATTTTGCACGACCAGGCGAGGCCCCTGGCCCTCGCAAAGAACTGATTGACAAAAGGTGTTTTCATGACTGGGATGATTCCAATGTCTAAAGGCAAGTTTTCGGGCGGCGCGGGTGCGGTTCTTCTGGCCGCCGCGGTTGCACTCGCCGGATTCTGGAGGGCGGAGCGAGCCGACGCGGCCGCTTTGACGTGGAATCCTGCCGGTGTGAATACCAACTGGTCCAACAGCCTTAATTGGAACGCAAACGGCTTACCTGGCGGCAACGCGATTACTTTGGCCAGCGTCGGCAGTTTTGCAACCGGCGGCACGAGCACCGTCGATCAGAACTTCGCGATCAGTTCGTTGACGTTGGCTAATTCTGCCCAACAAACGATAAACCTACCCGGCACGACGTTAACCGTCGGATCCGGCGGTTTCGCGTACACCGACACCGGCACCAGCAATTACACGACGATCATGAATGGCGGCGGGAATTTCACCGTTAGTTATTCCTCAGCCAACTTCCAGGTCGGCCAGTTCAGCAGCTCCGCCAGCAGCAGCGAAGGGTGCAACCTGAACATGAGCGGCCTGAGCACTTTTACCTTCAGCGGCAGTAATTTCCAGGTCGGCGGCTACGGAAGCAATCCAAGCGAGTTTCGCGACAACGGCGGCACGCTCACTCTGGCCCCAACCAGCTCCATCACAGCGAATATTGTTTACGTTGGCTATACCAACGGTGCGAACGGGGGACCGACCAGCTATCTCTATTTGAGTACGGGTACGAACACCATCGCCGCCAACGCGATCAATATCGCCGTGTCGAAGGCGAGCGGTCAAATGCTATTCCAGGCGGCCGCAAATCCCGCGCCGGCGGTGAACATCAGCGGGACGGCCAGTTCCACCAGTCGCGTGCCCTTGACCATCGGCGATCACAACGCGAGCACGGGCACCGGTTCGACGGGCATTGTCGATTTTTCCCTGGGCCAGGTCAACGCTTGGATCAGCACGTTGATCGACGGCGGTTGCGACAACACTGGCAGCGGGGGCAAGGGCACGGGCACATTCATAGTCGGCACGAATCCCAACAGCTTGGTGGACGTGAACACAGTTGAAGTCGGAGAAGCGGCCTCCGGCGGCGGCGCGCAGGCTACCGGCACATTGACCATCCAGGGCGGGACCTTCCGCTTTGGGACGTTTCCGGCGGAACCAGGCACGCAAAACATCAATTTCCAGGGAGGCACCATCGCCTCGAACAGCCCCGCTGGAAGCACGATGGTCCCCAACTTCAACCTGGGAATCTCCGGTAATACGGCGGCCGTTACGTTCGGCCAACCATCCGGCGTCGGCACCGGCGCGTTGACCTTCAGCGGCAATGTCACACTTGTCGGCAACACGACGGTGACGGCCAATGTGCCGACTACAATCTCCGGGGGCATCTCTGGAAATTCCGCCCTCACAACGGCCGGGTTGAGCCAACTGTTCCTCACCGGCAATAACAACTACGGCGGCGGCACGACGATCACCGGCGGCACCGTCTCCCTCGGCGCGGCCGGCAGTCTGGGCAGCGGCAACGTCACCGTCCAGCCGGGCAGCACCTTGGACGCCTCGGCCTACGTCGGCACGTTGAGCATCGGCGGCAGTCTGGGCCTTAACAGCGGCACGCTGGCCTGCAGTCCGGCCAACAACCAGATTACGGTAGCCGGCGGCTTGTCGCTCGGCGGTGTCAGTTACGTCGTTCCCAACGCTGTGCTGGCGGCCGGCACCTATCCGCTCTTCAGCAACTTCACAAGCATCAGCGGCGGCTCGGCCAATTTGGCCGCGGGCGGCTTCTTCGCCAGCAGCCAGCGGCAGTCGTTCACCTTCGATGCCTCCAGTGGCACTGCCGTGAACCTCGTAGTGTCCGGTACGGTGGGCAACTTGCAGTGGAATGGCGGAACGAATGGCACCTGGGACGCGGGCAGTTCGCAGAGCTGGTTCAACACGACGTCGGGGTCGGCGGACGTCTTCTACACCGTTGACGCCGTGACGTTCACCGATACGCCGGGCACCGCCACGACCGTCAACATCAGCGGCGCCGTATTGCCGGGCAGCGTGACCATGAACAATATGAACATCGCGTACACGTTCAGCGGCAACGGCTCCATCGGCGGCCCCACTTCGCTGGTGATCAACGGTCCAGGCGCCTGACAATCGCCAACAGCAACACCTATTCCGGCGGCACAAGCCTCCTTGGCGGTCTACTGGCCGTCAACAATCCCAACGCCCTGGGCACCGGCCCACTGACAATCAGCGGCGGGTCGATCGACAACACCAGCGGCGGCCCGATCACCCTGGCCGGAAACTCACACAACTGGAACGGCAGTTTCACGTATGTGGGCAGCTACCCGCTAAACACGGGCACCGGCTCCGTGACGCTTGTCAACAGCCCGACCGTAACTGTGAACGCGGGGACGCTGACCGTCGGCGGCGCCATGTCCGGCGCCAGCGACCTGACGATCAGCGGCACGGGATTGCTCGTGTCCACGGCCGCCAACAGTTATACGGGGGCCACTACGATCGGCAGCGGCACGATGCAGCTCGGCACGGGCCAGGCCGGCCTTGATGGCTCGCTAGCCACCAACGGCGTGAACATTAACACGGGCGCTGCCTTGGTTTACGATCTCGCCGGCAGTCAGACCGCCGGTTACCCTTTCACGGGCGGCGGATCGCTCAGCAAACTCGGTACCGGCACATTGACGCTCAGCGTGTCAAGCGCCAGTCTCACCGGGAACACGACGGTCAACGCCGGCACCCTCGCGCTGAACGTGAGCGGCGCCAACGGCACGATACTCAACTCTCCCATCGTCGTCGGTGCGAGCGCCACGCTGAACCTCTCCGCGACGGGAGATGCCTTGGGATACAACAATGCCAACGCCCCGATCACGGTCTACGGCACGATGATCAAGACTTTCGCGGAGTCCGAAACGCTTTTCCGGCCAATCACATTGTCCGGCGGAACGATGTATGGCCGCGCGGCGGCGGCCGCCCCGAGCGGCTCATGGGACTTCTTCGGCACGGGTGCCGTCATTTCCACCGCCAGCGGGACTTCGAACTTCATTGCCGGCGCGGGCACCGCGGACATCTTTAGCGTTCGCACCGGCACCGCCTACTTCAACGTCGGCGCCAACAGCACGCTGACGATAAGCGTGCCGATAATGCAAAACTCAAATGCAGGCAGCTCGCCGGACTGCAACATCACGGGGCCGGGGACGATGATTCTCGCCGGAACCAACTATTACGGCACCGGTGGCACAGCCGCCTCCGCCGTCACGATCCAGGATGGCTTTAACAGCATAGCGGGCAATCTGGAACTCGCCGGGAGCCTCACTTTCCCCGTCAATTTGGCGCCGAATAACGTCATCGACGGCAAGTTCGCGGTCGGCTACGGATCCACGCTCTTGATTACCAACAGCGCCAACGCCACCGTGCAGGGCGACTTGAAACTAGGCGCCTACGCCTCGGGATCGTCCGGCACTGCGAATCAGACCGGCGGCGTCCTTGCCGTTACCGGCGTTGATACGGCAAACGGGAATCGCTCGCTGGTGATCGGCGAGAACGACGCCGAAACGAGCGTCTACAACCTTTCGGCCGGGTCGCTGTCGGTACCCAACGGTTGGACCTACCTGGGGTATCTCGGCGCTGGCATCGGCAATCTCAATATCTCCGGGGGGAGCGCTACGCTTGCGGGAATAAACTTTGGCGGCGCCGGGCCCAGTTCGCTGAGCCTATCCGGCAGCGGCTTGCTCTCCATCGGCGGCAGCGGGATTGTCAATAACGGTGTTTCGGCCGCAACCCTTGGCGGTGGAACTCTGGCGGCCAATGGAAGCTGGTCGACCAACCTTCCGATGACCTTGACCGGCCCGGCCACTTTCGCCGTCAGCGGCAACACGGTCGGGCTTAACGGCGCGATCTCCGGAAACGGCAGCGTGGCCCTGGTCGGACCGGGCAGTTTGGCGCTGGGCGCCTCCAGCAACTACAACGGCGGCACAACGGTCACGGCCGGACTGGTCGTCCACGTTGGCAACAGTAGTGCCCTCGGGACCGGATCATTAAACCTTGCGGGCACCCTCGATCTCGCCCCAAACGCCGGCGGCACGCTCACTACCGCCAGCTTAGCTATCCCAGGCCAGGCAACCATCAATTTGCCCGTCTTCTCCAGCACCGCCAACCTGGCCCTGCAAACCGGCAGCTTGACTGCCAACGGAGCGGCAAACTCGGTGCAATTCAGTTTCCCGCAAACGCCGCTCGCCGCCGGCACGTATCGGCTGCTGGGCTATACCGGCACGATCGGCGGCGCCGGTTTCGGCGCGTTTACCGTATCCAATCCTCCGGTGCTCGGCTCCCGCCAAGTCGGCGGCTTGGAGAACAACCCCAACGAAATCGATTACCTCGTTCAGGGCGCGACGCCCTATTGGAACGGCCAACAGGCGGATTGGCTATCGACGAATGCGTGGACCCTCAACCCTGGCGGAGGGCTGACTTCATTCGAGGCCGGCGACAACGACGTGTTCGACGATTCCGGGAAGACCGGCACGGTCGGCCCGAACGTGAGTATCAACATGGGCAATGTCAACCCGATCAGCGTCACCTTCAACAACGCGACTTCGAATTACACCATCAGCGGCTCCAACGGCATTATCAACAGCCCTAGCGGCGCGACGTTCCTGCAGCTCAACGGCGCGGGCACCGTGACGATCGCTAATTCCAACGGCTATACCGGCGGCACGCAATTCAACGCCGGCACGCTGAACATCAACAATCCCTCGGCGATCGGAAGCGGACTCCTGACGATTGCCGGCTCCGGTGGCGGGACTACCGGCGGCACCTTGGGCAACACCAGCAGCGCACCCTTACGCTCTCCACGAATAATGCCCAGGCCTGGATCGCCGATTTCACCTTCAACGGCCCGTACGACTTGAACCTGGGCACAGGCGCCGTGACGCTCAGCGGCAGCCGCACCGTGAACTTAGCCTCCAACAACCTGACCGTCGGCGGCCCGATCGGCGGCAGCGGGGCCTCGCTCACCGTGACCGGGACCGGCGGACTGGTCCTCGGCGGCGCGAACACCTACAACAGCGGCACGTTCATCCTGGGCGGCAACGTGATCGCCTCGGACAACAATTCCCCACTGGGCAGCGGGCCGGTAGCGATGGCCCCGTCGGCCGGCACAGCCACGCTCACTCTCACAGGGACCGCGCCGACCATCAACAGCCTTAGCAGCAGCGGCGCGGGCAAGTCCGTGGTCGTCCTGGGCAACACGGCAAATCCATCCGCCACGACCTTGGCCATCAACGAGAATACACCCACGATGTTCGGAGGCAACATCTCAGACCTGAGCCAGACGAATGCCGCGGCCGTCGGCAGCCTCGTCCTCAACGGTCCCGGCATGCTGACGCTTTCCGGCTCGAATACCTACACGGGCAGCACGACGATCAGCAGCGGCACCCTGCAACTGGGCAGTTCCACCGCGCTCTACGCCGGCGCAAGCGTAGGCAACGCGATCGTAAACGGCACCCTGGACGTCAACGGCAACGCCGCCGGCGTTGCGGGGATTACCGGAACCGGGATAGTCACATCTTCCGTCGCCGGGGGGACGCTGACCGCCGGCAACAACAACGCCACGACCACCTTTGCCGGCACGTTCCAAGGCGCCGGCCTGACACTGAACAAGACCGGCGCAGGCACGTTGCTGCTCACCGGGACGGACAACGCCGGCGCCAACTTCCTCAGCGCCGGCACGCTGCTGGTCGGCACCGGCGGCCTGAACGCCTCGATCGCGAATGTCCCCATCGTTGTAAACGGCGTCTTTATTGTCAACATCGGTGCGGTCACGACTCCGGCCTATGCGGTAACTGTGCCCGCGGCGGGAGTCACCGGCACGGGGTCCATCGCGATAACCACAGCCGCGACCAACGCGGGCGGCGCGGGTACTCCAGACGGCATCATACTCTTGGGCAACGTCACGACGGGCGGCAGTCAGAGCTACATCGCCTCTGAAACCGCTCCGGCAACCAGGTCTAACGGCATTATGATCGGGGACGTGAACAATGATGCGGCCACGACGGTTACGCTCACCACCACCGCCGCCGGCTCCTCGATTACGCTGACGGGCAATGTTGGGCAAAACCACGCCAATAACCCGACGAACCTCGTTCTTTCCACCAGTGCCGTCAACGGAACGATCAATCTCAACATCTCCGTCGGCAACGACGACAACTGGTTTTCCCTCAACTCTTTCACAGCCAACGCGGGAACCGGAGCGATCAACTGGACGGGCGCTTACGCGGCCCCTGCCGACAATCAGACGACGCCGATCAGTTTGACGGGCGCCATCAACTTCTCAAGCAACTTTGGCTGCCATACCGCGCTTCCCATAACGTTTAACCCCACCGGACCCAGCACGCTCAGCGGAGTCATCAGCGGGCCAGTGTCGGTCACCGCCGCAGGGCCGGGGACCTTGACTATCACGAGTTCCGAAACCTACACCGGCACCACAACCATCAGCGGCGGCGTGCTGCAACTGGGCACCGGCATCGCCGGCCTGGACGGATCGCTGGGCACCGCAACTTCAGTGACCGACAACGCGTCCTTCGTCTACAATATCGCCGCCAGCCAGACGGCGAGCTATGCCATCAGCGGCAGCGGCACGGTAACCAAGAGCGGCAGCGGTTTCGTGGAGCTTGCCAACGGCGGCAACAGCTACTCCGGCGGCACGATTGTCAATAGCGGCACGCTACAGCTCGGCAACGCCTCCGCACTCGGCTCGGGCGGCCTGGCCGCCAACGGCGGCACGCTGGATCTCAACAGCTTCAGCGTCACCCTGCCCAGCTTCAGCGGCGCCTCCGGCACCGTTACGACTAACGTGCCGGGGCTGGCCACGCTTGGCGTGAACCAGTCGATCGCCACCACCTTCGGCGGCACAATCGCCGACGGGCAAGGCCAGCTTGCCCTCAATCTCGGTGGCGGCACGTTGACGCTCACGGGCACAAACACCTATACCGGCGGCACGACTGTTTCCGGCGATGCGGAGTTGATCGCGACCTCGCCCAACTGGATCGACCCAACGGATACTGGGAATGCCAATCTCTTCGTCGGTTCCGCATTCACGGGCGGCGGCAACCCGTTCGGGACGGTCCAGACGGCGGCGGCATCGTCCGGCGGAGTTTCCGCGGTGCCCGAGCCGGGCACGCTGGCGCTGCTGGCGGCGAGCGTTGCGGCCGCTGCTTGGGTGCGTCGGCTAGACAAGCGTACGCGCTGGCTCCGCAGGAGCAAGTTTTAGCGATTCGCGCGAGGCGCTTGTCGGCGGTTCGAGCTTGGCCGCCGGCAGCGTCTCGTTCTTTTTCGCGAGATCGTCGGGTGGCAATGCAGACTTGTGCCCTACGCAATCTCCGGCACGATATACGGCGCGCGGCACTTCCGCCGTGAAAGTGCCGCGGCTGCGGTCGCCGATGTGCCAAGGAAATCGTCCTGCCGGACGTTGTAATCGACCCACGGCCCCAACGTGCTGGGCGACTTCGCCAGGTCGATGCCCGCAAGGCGCAGGTGCTCGCCGTACCGCATGAGGGCGTCCAGCGCCTCGGCATCGCTACGGATGGAGTCGGCAATCGCTTCCGAAGACGCTTGCTTGCCCAACCGGCAGGAAACGTTTGCCAGATGCAGGCACGAGGCCGAGACGTGTCCGACGTGCGCGTCGGCATGGAGGTCGGCGGACTTGCGGCTCCGCACGGCGGCGATGAAGTTGGCGGCGTGGGCCGTCTCGATCTC
The DNA here is from genome assembly GCA_963780045.1 of uncultured Planctomycetia bacterium. Taxonomy (GTDB): domain Bacteria; phylum Planctomycetota; class Planctomycetia; order Pirellulales; family Thermoguttaceae; genus JANXQG01. Next base: position 3,861,425 of record CAVZZZ010000001.1, read on the forward strand.
TTGCGGGGTTTGTCCTACATTGAAGTCCTTGATCTTGCGGCCCTTCGCGTCGAACGCCGTGCCGGCGGGCGTGTCGCCGGCGTAGTAGCCGCCTTCGCAGGCGACGACGACGCCGCGATTGATGCCGCGATACTTGGCCAGCCTCGCCGGCGCCTTGGGCGTCTTCAAGTTGCGGACCTCGCAGAGCATCGGTGCGGGCCGGTAGTCCCAAAGGGCAACCTGCGTGTTGGGTGTCTCGCCGCCGTCGTCGAAGGCGAACCGCCCGCCGACGCTTATTGAGCGCGGCGGCAAGTCGTCCTGGCCGAGGAACCAGCGGCCGACGTCGACCATGTGCGCGCCGTTGTTGCCGATCTCGCCGTTGCCCGTCTCCCAGAACCAGTGCCAGTCGTAATGCAGTTGCTTGCGGTGGATTTCGCCCTTGGGTGAAGGCCCGCACCAGAGGTCGTAATCCAATGTGGCGGGCGGCGGCGTTGCGCCGCTTATCTTCTGCATCGGCCCGCGGTCGCGGTAGACGATCGCGTGGACGTAGCGGAGCGGCCCCAGCTCGCCGCGGCGGATGAACTCCAGCGCCTGCCGGTGGGCCTCGCTTGAGCGGCCTTGGCAGCCCGTTTGCACGATGCGGCCGTAATTCTGCGCGGCGGCCACCGCCTGCCGGCCCTCCCAGATGTTGTACGCGAACGGCTTTTCGACGTACACATCCTTGCCCGCCTGGCAGGCCCAGATCGTCGCCAGCGCGTGCCAGAAGTTGGGAAGCGCGATGACCACCGCGTCGATCGAGCGGTCGTCGAAGACCTGGCGGGGATCGTGGTAAGCGGCCGGCTTCTCGCCGCGCTTTGCAAACGTCTCGATGCTGTCCTGAAGCACCCCGCGGTCGCAATCGCAAAGCGCCGCGATCCGCACGCCCGGCACCTCGCGGAAGTTTCTGATGAGCTGCCTGCCCCGCCCGCCCACGCTGCCGGCAATATTGATGCCGCCCAGTCCGATTACGCCCAAGCGGATTTCGTCGTTCGGTCCGGCCGCGCGGCAGGTAGCGTCGCGACCCAGTCGAAGCGCCGGCGCGGCGAAGGCCGCGGCGGCGGCAGTGCTGGAAAGAAAACGGCGGCGGGTGGTGCGTGGCATGGCAAGGCTCTTGACTTGTAGGTCGGCCTGTCACCTTACACTGGCGCGAAAGCGGCGTTACTTCCACGGAGCGATCGGCAACAATCGGGATGTTCGGATTGGTTCTAGGCTTGTTTGCCCTCTTTCCAAATGATACCTTGGCATCGTGGAAGTACGCAAGTCCCGTGCTTCCTCTGAACGATTATCGCCGTTCACGCCTGCGAAAGAATGTCGAAGACAGTGTCTTATGGAAGTCGATGGCATCAAGCTGTTCGAGGCCGTTTGCCGCGAAATGAGTATCCCGGTAATGGAACTTATCGCACGGACGGCACGTTGGGTCGATCCCGCAGTATAATGATGGAATGAGCACACTTTCCGAAATCGAAGAAGCCGCGGACGCGCTGCCGGCGAAACAGAAGCAGGAACGACCCTTCGTTCTTGCCGCTCGGCTTGGAGCGCATGGCGCGGCGCCTCCCAAGCCTCGCAAGTTCACCGGCGAACAGATGTGCGCATGGATCGCGGAAGACGAGGCCGACATGTGCCGCTTGAGCCGGTCTCACTAGACCAAATCCGCGAAGACGAGTTGAGCTAGACCCAAAGTTGGAGAAGCGAATCAAGATGACACAGGCCTTTGACGCGATTTACGAACATGGCGCCTTTCGTCCCGTGGGGGCGAACATTCCTCCTTTAGCGGAAGGCCAACAGGTTCGTGTGACGCTGGAAGTCGAGGACGAAGTGCCCGACATGACGTTTGAAGCCTACTTGAGGCAAATGCCCGACGTTGGGACGGACGCGGACTTTTCCCGGATTGAAGGTTCCATCCGCGACGTTAACCTTGCCGAGTGATGCGGTATCTGCTCGATACGAATATCGTCTCTGAGCTGCGCAAAGGAGCGCGCTGCCATACGGCGGTAGCTACTTGGGAAAAGGCCGAACTGATTCCGCACGGCGGCGCTATTTCGGTGCTCACAATTGGCGAAGTCCGCAAGGGTATTGACTTGATCACGAATCGCGACCCGCAGCAAGCTGCGCGGCTGGAATCGTGGTTGACACGCCTGCGCCGGGATTTCGCGAACCGTATCCTGCCCGTTTCAAGAGAAGTCGCCGAGGAATGGGGCCGTTTGAACGCGCATCGTCCGCTACCCGCCGTTGACTCCTTGCTCGCGGCGACGGCCAAGGTACACGACTTGGTCTTGGCGACGCGGAACGTGAACGACTTGCGTGGAATTGGCGTTAACATGGTCAATCCATTCGAGTTTGCCTCTAGACCATGAAGGACTCCCGCGGGGCCCAGCAGATCTTCCAACCAACGCCTTAACCTGAACGAGTACCAGCATGCGATTAGTCTTGTTCTCCGTCATCGCCACCAGCCTTTTTCCCCTGTCGAACGTTTTCGCGGCGGAAGAGCCGCCCGGCGCGGTCGACAGTCTCCACCATTGAGAACCTCAGGCCCGCCCGGCCGCAAATCCCGGACCGCGTGTTCAATCTCGCCGATTTCGGCGCCGTCGGCGACGGGAAGACGCTGAATACGGCGGCATTCACGAAGGCCATCGCTGCCGTTGAGGACGCGGGCGGCGGAAGACTCGTTGTGCCGAAAGGTGTCTATCGCACGGCGCCTTTTGCGCTTTGCTCCAAGCTCGACCTGCATCTCGACGCGGGCGCGGTCATCAAGGCGCCCGAGACCTTCGAGGAACTCGGCCTGGCGCATCCGTCCAAGTTCAAGACCCAGGCCGAAGTCGACGCCGAGTATCGCGTCCCCAAGCCCCTGATCAGCGGACGCTCGCTTCACGACGTGGCGATCACCGGACCAGGCACGATCGACGGCAGCGGGCGGCATTGGTGGGAGTGGTCCGAGGCGGCCGCGCGCCATCTGGCCAAGAAGGAGCCTGGCCGCGTGAGCTACCGCCGCCCGCACATGGTTGTCATCGACGGCTGCGACCGCCTGCTGGTGGCCGACGTCACGCTCACCAACTCGCCGATGTTCCACCTCGTGCCGCGGCGGATACACGACCTGACGATCGAACGCGTCAAAGTCCACACACCGCACGACGCGCCGAACACCGACGCCATCGACCCCGGACCGGGCACCAATTTCTGGATTCACGACTGCGATCTCGACACGGGCGACGACGACATTGTAATCAAGAACGGCGGCACGAACATCCTCATCGAAAACAACACGATCAAGCACGGCCACGGCATCTCCATCGGTTCCGAAACCGCAAGCGGCGTCCGCAACATGCTCGTCCGCGACTGCACGATGACCGGCACGGACAACGGCGTTCGCATCAAGTCGATGCGCGGCGCGGGCGGACTGGTCGAAAACGTCCGCTACACACGTATTGCGATGAAAAACGTCGGCAATGCGATCGTCATCCAGCTCAACTACACCGACGCCAACCGGCCCAACTTCAGGGGCGACCAGCGGCTGGTGCCCGCGGTGCGCGACATCCTTCTCGATCACCTCACCATCGAAGGCGCGCGGAATGCCGGCGTCATCGTCGGCCTGCCCGACAGCCGCATCACCGGCGTCACGCTGCGGGACATTACGCTGTCGGCCGAGAAAGATTTTTATATTCACGACGCCGAGGAACCGGTCTTCGAGCGCGTCACGCGGACGATCAAGAAAGGCGTGGGGCCAGCGAAAAGACCGTAATAACCTGGAAATCGCGCTCGGTTCGGAGACGGAATGCTGGAATTCACGGTTCTTTTCAGGTAGAATTGCAGCACCAGCAGGAAAATAGTGAAAGGCATCGACCTAAAATGAAGACCGTTGTCACAGCCGCTGAAGCCAAGACCCATTTCTCGCGTCTGCTGCGGGATGTTGAGGCGGGCGAGACGATCGCGATCTCCAAGCGCGACGAGACCCTGGCATTCCTCGTTCCGCGCGCACGGTTGGAAACGCTGGCCGAGACGATGGAGATCCTAAGCAATGCGGCCGCTATGAAAGCAATCCGGCAGCACCAGGCCGGAAAACTCTCCTTTCATCCACTGAGCGCGCTGGATGAAGACGAAAGTTGAGATCTCCGACCAGGTCTTGGAATTCGTGCGGTCGCTCGCGCCCGTGCCGCGCCGGTCGCTTCGCTCTGGCCTACGGGGACTGGAGGACGACCGCGGTGACATCAAGCAGCTTGAAGGGGAGTTGGCGGGCTGGTGCCGTTTGCGTGTGAAGAGCTAGCGTGTCATCTTTCGTTATGAAATCGTAGAGGGCAAGAGGGTTGGGCGCTGCGTCTTCGCGGAGCGCTGCGAGTTGGTATACGAGCTTTTCGCTGAAGCAATGAAACGGCTGCTGGAACCGTAAAGCGGAGATCACAGGCGGCGATGGTCCGACGGCGTCGACGGTTCGGCGGCGGATTCACGCAAAAACGCGTCGAGCTTGGGACGCCGCTCCGGGGATGCGATCAACTGTTCCCACTGCTCGTCGCCCTGGCGAGCGAGAAGGAACCGCGCAAAATCGGCGACCTCGGTACGTTTGGCCTCGGGCAATGATTCGCAAATGCGGATAAGTTCTTCAGTTTGCGTGCTCATAGCTCAATTCTACCTCGCGAGATGCGGTCTGCAAACCCGTGCTCTAAAGCATTGACCGCCCTCCTGACCTAGGCCATACTAGGCGTCGGGAGGAGAATCGTCATGCAACGTCGTCAGTTTCTTAGAACCACGGCTGCTGGGCTGGCCGTTTCGGCCTTGGGAGTACACGTCGCCGGTGCCGATGAGCGGAAGAGCTATCGCGTCGGGCTCATCGGGACCGGCTGGTACGGCAAGAGCGACCTCTGGCGGCTGATCCAGGTGGCGCCGGTCGAGGTCGTGTCGCTGTGCGACGTCGATCAGCGGCAACTTGCGGGCGCGGCGGAAATGGCGGCGGTGCGGCAGAAATCGCACAAAACGCCGCGGAAGTATGCCGACTTCAAGAAAATGCTCAAGGAGAAGGACCTCGATATCGTCCTCATCGGCACGCCCGACCACTGGCACGCCCTGCAGATGATCGCGGCGGTCGAGTCGGGCGTCGACGTCTATTGCCAGAAGCCGATCAGCCGCGACGTTCTCGAGGGCGAGGCGATGGTCGCCGCCGCCCGCAAGCACGGCCGCGTCGTGCAGGTCGGCACGCAGCGCAAGAGCACGCCGCACCTGATCGAGGCTAAGAAGAACATCGTCGCCCCCGGCATGTTGGGCAAGGTCGGGCATGTGGAGATTTGCTGCTACTATCACATGCGAGCCAACGGCAACCCGCCCGTCACCGCCGTGCCCGACTTTTTCGACTACGAAACGTGGACCGGCCCCGCCCCGCTGCGGCCCTACGACGGCCTTCCGCACGTGCGCTGGTGGCGGACGTTCATGGAATACGGCAACGGCATCGTCGGCGACATGTGCGTCCACATGTTGGACACGACGCGCTGGATGCTCGGCCTCGGCTGGCCGAAGCGCGTCTGGTCCACGGGCGGCATTTTCGTCGACAAAGGAGGCAAGTCGAACATTAGCGACACGCAAACGGCCGAGTTTGATTATGACGGCCTCACCGTCACGTGGCAGCATCGCAGTTGGGGCCCGCCGCCCGACCCGCAGTATCCCTGGGCGATGACGCTTTTCGGCGACAAAGGGATGCTCAAGGCGAGCGTGATGAGCTACGACTTCATCCCGCAGGGAAAAGGCAAGGCGATCCATCGCGACTGCGTCTACGAGCGCGAGCAATTCCCCGAGGACGTGACCGAGAAGGACATCGAGCTGCACGCCGCGCCCGCCACGCGCGGCCACTTGAAGGATTTTCTCGCCGCCATCGAATCCCGCGGCAGGCCCGTGGCCGATATCGAGGAAGGGCACATCTCAACCGCCTCCTGCATCCTCGCGAACGTCTCGATGCAGTTGGGCCGCCCGCTCGCTTACGATCCGGCGACGAAGCAAGTTGCCGGCGATGCCGAAGCGACTCGGCTGCTCCGCCGGCAATACCGCGCGGAATATCAACACCCCTGGGCGACTTGATGTCGAATACGTACTTCCTCAAACTGAGAACGGCAGGGCGGTACAATAAGTAACTTTCCACTGGCGGACTATCAAGTGCGGCTTAGTACGACCCTGTGCCTGTTTTTCGCGGCGTGCTTCCAGTCGCCCGTTTTCGCGCAGGAAAGAGCCGAACGTCAAGCGAATCGACCCGGTCATGCGCCGCCGTCGCCAGCGACCTCGCAGGGGGAGGAAAGGAGGCTACCCCTTTACACGTATACGCTGACGCAGGGCCGCACGCCGAAGTGCTACGATGAAGCTGCTGGCGGCCGCCACACTGCAAGGGAACATCAACAGAAAGTCGCCCCAACTCTACGTCTTGTCATGCACGAACGCCCGCCCGCAATTCTGGCTCGACGTGCTTCGCAACGACGGCCGCTGGCTTGCCGGCCGGCAGATCGTTCCCCTGCCTGACCTGACAGCGCTCGTCAAGCTTGCCGGCGACGGGCTGAAGGGGGCGATTATCTGGGACCCTGCCGTCCCCGCCAGCGTCAATGTGGCCACCACGCTCGCGGGCGTGTGCGACGCCGTCGTGCTCAGCCCGGAGTACGCCCGGCGATTTCTGGACAAGTGGCGGCTGCGGGTCCTCTACGACTTGCGCGGAAAATTCACCGGCGCCCAGACCGGCAGCAAGAAGAACGACGCCTATCGCTGGGCCGTGCGGGAATGCCTGGCGCAAGGCCGGTGTTCGTCGCACCGGTTGTGCCTGTTCGAAGACGCCTTCGCCACCCGCGCGAGGGGACGTCGGCTATGTCGTGACGCGCGACTGGGCGGTCCGCAACCGCGCCTTTGTGCTGGACCTCTCGCCGTGGGGCGACGAGCCGCCGGCCGATGATCCTGCCCAGCGCGTCGGTCTGGACTTGGAGACTTACAAGCTGGTCCTGGCCGAGACCCTCCGCCAGTCCGCGGGAAAGCACATGACCGAACTGACGGGTTTCTCCGTCATGTCCAAGTACTCCGACCAGCCCGCGCGCCGGAGCATCCACCGGGAGGTGCCGACCGAGTGGCAATCGGTCTGGCTGATGTCTCCTTACAACTGTTACCAGAACACCATTTCCAGCGACTGCTTCAACCAGTCGCTTCACAGCCAGGCGCCCCGCCGGGCGCTCAAGCAGCGGAGTGTCCGGCAGGCGCCGGCGCTGCGGAACAAGGCCTACCTTTGCTTCTTGATGGCGGATTACGATTCGGCCACGCCGCTCTATGATTTCCTGCCGACGCATTGGCGGGATCCGGGTCGCGGGCAGATTCCGCTCGCCTGGGGCATTGATCCCGATTTGCTGGAAACCTTTCCCGACCTCATCGCCTACTTCTACGAGACCGCCACGCCGGACGACACTTTTACCGCCGACGCCAGTGCCGCGGGCTATATGAACCCCAACCGGGTTGGCAAAGAGTACTTGCCGCTGTTCGTGCGGCACAACCGGCAGTTCTTTCGCGAGGCCGACATGACCATCGCCCCGATGGTGTTGGATCAGGACCAGCCCTCGCCGGAGGTCAAGGACGCCTTCCGGCAATTCGCCCCCGACGGCTTTGCGACCATCGTGCAGGACGAGCATGGCGGCGGTGGAAGACTCCCCGATCGACAAATTTGGAAGGGAATGCCGGTTATCGAGCTGCTCAACGATGCATGCAATTGCAAGGACCCGCACCAACTCGCCGCGATCATTGCCAATGCCGTCAAAGGCCGCGGCAACAAGCTTCCCGGGTTCTACTTCTTCCGCACCGTCTGGGTGGGGCCCGCGACGATCGCCCGCGCGGTGGCCGCTCTGCGGCGCGAACACGCGGATATCGACTTTGAGGTCGTGGGACCGCAGGCCTTCTTTGCTCTTTTCAAGCAGTCCCAGGTTGGCCGCGCGCAGCGGACGTCGCCACCGCTGTAGAGGGCCGTAAACTTGCGCATGAAAACTACGCCCGCGAAGCCGGAAAAACGGTGCAAGCCCGGTCACCCGAGGCCGGAGATATGGTTCTTCCGATTCTGCGATGTGACGGTGGTGGCAGGCGGAATCACCTTCGTGGCAGGCGCCACGACGGGACACGCCGTGCTCTTCAACGTCGGCCTTGTCCTGGCTATGATTGGCACGATCCTTTCGTGCGTGCCCTTGTGCGGTGCTGCCACTATGCTTTACATCGAATGGGTGCGTCGCCATTGGAAACCAAGGAAGTAGCTTCCTTAATAGGGGCGGGAGGCAGCGCGTGGCGCACGTGGCGGTGATTGACGGCGATCTGCTCGACCAGGACGTCGAGGTGATCGTCAACGCGTGGAACCGGAACATAATTCCTTGGTGGCTCCTGCTGCCGCGCGGGGTCTCCGGAGGGATCAAGAGGCGCGGGACGCAGCCCGTTTCGAGAGCTTGGCAGGAAAGGCCCGATTCCATTAGGCGGCGCCGTCGAGACCAGCGCCGGCAGGCTGCCGTTCAGGGCGATCATTCACGTCGCAGGTATTAACATGGTCTGGCGCTGCTCGGAACAGTCCATTCGGCGTTCGGTTCGCAACGCCATGAGCCTTGCCTCCGCGCGTGGCTACCGCTCGATTGCGTTCCCCTTGATCGGTGCAGGGAGTGGAGGTGGGAGCCCCAACCGTGTGCTTGCATACATCTTGGACGAGCTGAGGTTAATCGAGTTCGATGGCGAAGTCCGTATTGTGCGCTTCTTGGACTGATTACCGCGAGCCTTCCAGCCAGCAATCTCCGATCGCTGCAAGAATCGTGTCTTTTGCTGGCTTCATGGCTTCGCGCGGTAATCGTTCGGATCGAGGCAAGCGTCGTACAAGGCGCGGTCAATCTCGACCCAGTCGGTTTTGTTGATGCCCCGTGTGTTATCGTACGTCGGGCTTGCCGGAAACGCGCAGGCCAGCTTGATCCAGCGATTCTGCGCCGCCGAGATGCTGCGGACCTCGTCGGCCACTTCGGAAAGGTCCTGGTCCTGACTGAAGATCAGCGCCACGTCAAATTGATTTTCACGGGCCATGCGGACCACGTCCAAGGCGATGCGGATGTCGATTCCCTTCTCTTGGCCGACCAGCACCGTCGTCGTACCGCCGCGCGGAAGTTGCACAGTCTGGTTCCGATACTTCAGGTGCCGCGAAAACGTGTGAACGCGCCGTGTCCCGAGAACCGCCAACTTCGCGGTCCAGAAGTGGTTCCAGAAGGGATCGTCCTTTGTGCTCGGCAGGCCCGTATAGAACCGCGTCTGTCCGAGGGTCCACCCTTTGGAATGGCAAATCGCCCGTTGCCAGTTTCAACGGGTCGTAATTCGGCCAAGTATACCCGAAGGCTTCTTTCGCCGCGTGGAAGAGGTTCTGGCCATCGAAGAAAGCGATGGTCCGCTTGACAGGTGGTTCAGCCGGCATATGCCATTCCTTTGGCGGCTAGAAGATGGGCAAGAAAGAAATAACCCCGCAAGAGGCCTTTCGGCTGGTCCTGCGGGGAGCAATTTCTACTCTCATTATCGGCTCCGAGTCGGCGAAAGTCTAGGGCCTCAATCATCTTTATTGTGACATTATGACAGTTAATCGCCAACCATGCATTGAATCCGGTCGCGGAGTCCCGGTTGGCCCCCCGACGCGTTGCGCTGTCGCCGTATCACCGCGATCGATCTCGCGAGGTTTCCTTCTTCGCCTCGGCGGCCCTGAACGCAGCAAGGTACTCGGCCTGAAAACGGTCCATGGCCGCGCCGTCCGCCGTGCATGAATCCCAGGGCAAATCGGGCCGTGGCGGCAAGGCGTACGCGGGGCGTAGGCCGCGAACCGTGCTTGAAAACTCCTTGCCCCACAACTTCTCGCGGTCATCAACCGTGAGTAGCCCGGTCAGGCGGCTCACATCACCGGCGCCGGGGTGGTCGTGCAGGCCCCAGTTGAGCCAGCCGCAGGCCATGGGGGAAGTAACTTCGATCAGCCGCCGGCACCAGCGGGCCTGCTGCTCTTCTCCCGCCGGCCGGCCGCCCTTTTCCAGCGGCCCGCCGCCGGACCAGCCGAATTCGCCGATGACCAGCGGCAACCCCGGCTTCGCACACTCGCGCGCCATGCATTCCAAGACCGCGAGGTTGGCCTCTTCGGCGGCGTGGTTCTCGTACTGATAAACTCCGCGGGCCAACGGATAGTAGTGCAGCTCCATGAAATCGAGATGCCTGGCAATCAAGTCGGGCCGAAAGGCGGCGTATTGCCCGGCCGCCATCCGCTGCGCGGGCACGGACCACTGCACAAGCCCAACCGTGACAAGGGCCTTTGTATCGGCGGCGTGAATCGCCTTGGCCTGCCGCGCGACCCAAGCCTCCGCCAGGCTTTCGCGAAATCGCTGGTAGTCGGCGAGAAGCGGTGACGGCCCCGAGGTGCTGGCCGGCGGCGGGACCACTGGCCGGCCGTGCGCGGTACGCCAGGCGGCCCACTTCACCCGCGATCGGGCGGTATCCCATGCTACGGCCGGCTCGTTGCGGAGATCGTAGGCCCAGATCGTAGTGCGGCCGCGATAGCGGCCCGCAAACATCCGCCAGAAATCTTCCAAGGCCCCGAGACATTCTTCATTGCCGAAGTCCGCAGTGACATCGCCCAGCGATGCCGCCCAGGCAGGAATGCCTTCCCAGGCGTCGGGACCGGTGGGATGCAGGTACAGGCCCGTCTCATCAGCCAGATCGAGCATCCGATCGAATTTCGCCAGCCCCTTGGCATCAAGCCGGCCTTTTTGCGTGTAGAAGGAACCGAAACTTACGAATACCCGAGCTACGTTAAGCCCCATCCGCTTCATTCGCTGAAAATCCCGCCGCGTGGCATCCGCGTCGAACTGCTTCCAGACCTGAGGCGCCCAGCCTGTGCCCGGCCGATAGTAGGTGACGCCGCACGGCACGAATCGCCCGGCCGCCGGGTCGGCAAAACCGTGTCGGGCGATGTCGACATGGATGCGGGGCGGTGCCGGAACCGCCGGCCCGTCCGCGGCAACGACCCGCACCGCGGCCGACAGCAACACACAGTGGAGAATGACTCTTGGCGAATTACTCACCATGCGATTCAACTTTCCATGCGGAGATTGTGCTGTCAAGCCCGTAAGAGGCTTCTTTTGGCAGTTGCAGCAGCTTGCACGGGATATTGCCTACGAACCAGTTTGAGAAAAAGCCGTCGATTCGTCGTTATAAGGCCCGCCTGACCCCTTTCGCATCGTAGGGCTTACTGGCAAAATAGTTAAGTACCGTCTCGTCCGCATTTTGCCCTTCCCACTCACCTGCATGATTGGAGAGTAGTTATGTCAAACGCAAAGCGTTGCTTCGTGGCCGCCTGCGTCCTGTGGTGCCTGTATGCCTTGGTCCCCGCTGTCCGCGGCGATGAGCTTTGGCAGACCGACTTTCACGCCGCCAAGGACAAGGCCAAGGCCGACAACAAGCTCCTGCTGGTCGATTTCACCGGTTCGGACTGGTGCCCGTGGTGCAAGAAGCTGCACGAAGAGGTGTTCGAAAAGGACGCCTTCAAGGACGAGGCGCCCAAGCGTTTCGTCCTGGTCGAACTCGACTTTCCCCGTCAGAAGAAGCTCCCGGGCCAGCTCAAGGCCCAGAACGACAAGCTCGCCGCGCAATACAAGATACACGGCTATCCCACCGTCCTGTTGATTGACGCCGAAGGGCAGGTTGTCGCCCATACCGGCTATATGCCGGGCGGGCCCGACAAGTACGTCAAGCAGCTTGTCGGTTTCGTCGAAGCTTACGCCAGCATCGTGAAAATGAAGCAAGAGCTGGACAAGTCCGAGGGGCTTGACCGCGCCAGGCTGCTGGACAAACTCGTCGACGGTTACCGCAGACTCGGCAACGAGCCCGACGAACTCAACGACTGGAGCAGGGAGATCGTCAAGCTCGACCCCGATAACAAGACCGGCGTGCTGGGCAAGCACCAGTTTCGCGTCTACATGGCCGAGTGCGACCAACTGATGGCGGAGCACAAGCTTGCCGAAGCGAAGGCTGTGCTCGACAAAGCCCTGGCGATCAAGGGCGTCAATGCTGCGGTGAAAACGATGGCCCAATCGCGGCTGGATCACTTGAAGCCGCTGATCGACGCCCAGGCGGAAATCGACAAGTTGGTGCAAGAGCTGCCAGGCGCCGAAGGCGCAGGCCGCGCCGAAATCTTGGACAAACTGGTTGAGGCCCATATCAAGCTCGTCATGCTCGCCCCGAGCCCTAAGGCCGTACAGGACACCGCGAAGGGAGTTGAAAAGGCCGCGAAGGAGATCATCAAGCTCGACAAGGACAACAAGGCCGGCCTGAAGACGAAGTACACGTTCCAACTCAAGATGAAGGACGTACGCACGCAGGCGCAGGCCGGGTCGTTCGCCAAGGCGCGGGCCACCCTGGCGCAAGCCGCCAAGCTGCCGGGACTTACTGACGAACAAAAGGCGACCATCGAGCAAGCGCACAGTCAGTTGCCCCAGGCCAAGAATACCAAGGGCAGGACCGGCAGGTAAGCGGCTGTTTATCACTTCTGCTATCGCCCGCGCGGGAAAAACTGGGTTGCTCGACTATTATCCTTTAGGCGGCAATGATCGCACAAAAACCGGCTGAAGCCGGGACTCCAGCGATCATTTTGTCCGGCCACTCTAAAAAAGGGACCGCTAAGTACCACAAACAGGGGAAACTCCGTGAAAACGCTGCTCGTAACCGTGTTCGCCGCGGCCGTCCTGGCCGCGGCCGTTTGCTCTGCCCAAGACTCGAAATCCGCAGCCAACATCTCGCGGAGCGAGATGAGTACAAATTCGGATCAGCGGATGAAATGGTTCCGCGACGCCAAGTTCGGCATGTTCATTCATTGGGGCATCTACTCGGTGCCGGCGGGCGAGTGGAAGGGCAAGAAGAGCTACGCCGAGTGGTTCCAGCTTGAGACCAAAATGCCCTGCGCGGAATACGACAAGTTCGCAGCGGAGTTCAATCCAGTCAAGTTCAATGCGCGGCAATGGGTCCAAACCGCCAAGGACGCGGGGATGAAGTACCTGGTCATCACGTCGAAGCACCACGACGGATTTAGCATGTTCGACTCGAAATACTCTGACTTCAACATCGTCCGCTCCACGCCTTACCACCACGATCCGATGAAAGAGCTTGCCGAGGCATGCCGGGCGGCGGGCATCAGGTTCTGTTTCTATTACTCGATCGCCGACTGGCACAATCCCGATTCTCCGGCCGAGTATTCGCAACGGGGCTTCCACGGCAATCCCAAGGCCGATGCCGACGTGTCGAAATATGCCGATTACATGCGCAACCAGGTCCACGAACTGCTCACCGGCTACGGACCGATCGGCATCCTTTGGTTCGACGGCGGCGGCTCGTTCCGCACGCCCGACCGCACCAAGCTGCTCAAAGCCGACGAGATGGTGAAAATGATCCACCAGACGCAGCCCGATTGCCTCATCAACAACCGCCTCGGATCGGGCAGCGATTACGGCACGCCGGAACAATACATTCCTCCCGGCGGCGCAAGGAGCCGTTCGAGGTGTGCATGACGATCAACAAGCACTGGGGCTACAACAAGGCCGATGACAACTGGAAATCGCCGACAATCGTCGTCCGCAACCTGATCAATATCGTCTCCAAGGGCGGAAACTATCTCTTGAACGTCGGCCCGACCTCCGAAGGACTGCTGCCCCCGCCGAGCGTCGAGTCGCTGCAAGGTGTCGGCGAGTGGTTGAAGGCCAATGGCGAGGCGATTTACGGCGCGGCTCCGACTGTGCTGGGCTACGAGCTTGGCAAGCCCGGCAAGCCCGACAGCCGCGGCCGCCGCAAGAGCGAAGGCGCTCGATTGGCGCTGCACGACGAAGCCCGGCAAGATGTACATTCATGTTTTCGAGTGGCCGGAAGGCAAGTTGGAGCTTAAAGGGGTGAAGCCGAAGGTGACCAAGGCGTACCTGCTGGCTGACCGCGACAAATCGTTGGCCATCAGCCAGGAGGGCGAACGCACAACGGTCCAATTGCCGCCGCAGTCGCCGGACCCGATCGCCGCCGTGCTTTGCCTGGAACATGAATGAGACAAGAGCACTTCGGCAGGATGCACGACACGATCACTCCGCGCCCAACCATCCTTCAAAAATGCCTAGCACGGATAGGTCTTCATCGAGGTCCGGCCAATGCAGACCCGTGACGTTGCAGATGATTTCGATGTTGGCCAGTTGTTCGGGCGTGGCGTTGCGCAGGCGTCGATTCTCTTTGCTAAAATAATCCCATGGCGACCGGTGATTTGGAGCACGTTGTAATTGCGGGGATACTTTTCCTCTCGTGTTCGGTCATGGATCTCCGTGCGGCGGAGCCTGCACGACCGGTTATTCCTCTGGCGGCCAATGGGCAGCCGGTTGTCCTGAGCGAGGATGCCGAAACGGCCACACTGGGGAACGGAATCGTCTGGGCCACGGTCAAGAAGGCCAACGGCAACCTCCTCTCGTTGCGCTATCGCGGCATGGAAATGCTGAGTCGCGGCGGCGGCTACTGGAACATCTACGGCAGAATTCCTGGCGAGGCAGAGAATACGGAACTCAAGCCGGCCCCCGCCACCTTCCGCATCAGCCAAGATCCGAAAACAAATGGCGGCGCCCTGGGCGAGATCGTGCTGGGATTTCCGTACCGTGGCCAGTCCAAAGCGGTGCCGTTGGACATCGAGATCCGCTACACGCTGCGCCGCGGCGACTCGGGACTCTATGGATGGACCATCGCCAACCACGACCCGCACTACCCGGCCTTCGACATCGAAGCCAGCACTGTCTGCCTGAAGTTGAACCCCAATGTCTTCGACTTCCTATCGGTGGATAGCAGGCGGCAAAGGCACATGGCCAGTGCCGAGGACTGGGTCAATGGTACGCAACTCAATCTTTTGGAAGCTCGCCGCCTCAATACGGGCATTCGCAAGGGTCAGGTCGAACACAAATACGACTACAACGCGCTGTACTCGCAGACGCCTGCCTGGGGCTGGAGCAGCACGAAGAGCAACGTCGGCCTGTTCATCGTCAATCCGAGCATCGAGTATATCAATGGCTCGCCGGTCATGGTCGATTACGGCGGCCATATCGACGGGAAACCCGCGTTGCCGGCCGATCCCGCTCTGCTCTTCATCTGGCACAGCCCGCACTACGGCGGACGACCGATCCAGATCAAGGCCAATGAACGATGGCAAAAAATCATTGGTCCCTTTCTCTTTTATTGCAACGCGGGTGAAAGTCCGCAGGCCATGTGGCAAGACGCGCTGGTCCGCGCCGAAACAAGAGAAGAACGATTGGCCCTATGCATGGGCCGACGCGCGTGGCTACGAGCATTTCGCACAGCGAGGAAGCGTGACGGGCAGCCTGGTGATTCACGATCCGCAAGCATCGAGCGCCAGCGCGGCGCGCGCATGGGTCGGTTTGCGCAGGCGCCCTATGAGGCCGTTTTTGCAAATCGCGGGGCGATCACCATCGACTGGCAGACTGACGGCAAACACTACCAGTACTGGTCTCGCGCTGACGCGGACGGACGATTCACAATCCGCAACGCGCGGCCCGGCGACTACACGCTCTATGCGTTTACCGACGGTGTTCTCGGCGATTTCAGCCATGCCCGGGTTCGCGTGGACGCAGGCAAGACGGTTGATCTTGGCGAATTGACATGGACGCCGGTGCGCTACGGCCGGCAGCTCTGGGAGATCGGCATCCCCAATCGCAGCGCCGAGGAATTCCGCCACGGCGACCATTACTGGCAGTGGGGGCTCTACAACCTCTATCCCCAAGAGTTCCCCAACGACGTTGACTTCGTCATCGGCAAGAGTGACTGGCGGCGCGATTGGAATTTCGCCCAGCCGCCGCGGCCCGATGGCAAGGGCGGTTGGAAGAGCACAACCTGGCGAATCCGCTTTGACTTGGACCGCGTGCCACGGGGCACAGCGACGTTGCGGCTGGCGATTTGCGGCGCCCGCGGCGGTCCGGTCGATGTCGCAGTCAACGGGCAGTCTATCGGCAGCACCGGCGGATTGCCTGAGTCGGGTGTCATGCACCGCGATGGGATCCGTAGCGACGCCCTGACGGTACGGAACCTGAAATTCGATGCTTCGTTGCTCAGGGCGGCTTCGAATACCATCGAACTGACCAAGCATGTTCGCACCTGGACCGACGGCGTCCTGTACGACTACCTCCGCTTAGAGCTCGACGAGAACACGCCATGAATCTCGCATCGACGCGGCGACTGCTAATTGTTGTTTCTCCGAAAAATCCCCTTTTGGAAATCCGGCAGGTTGGGTAAAATGCACGCAAGTTTAACGGCCTGATGTAACGCAATTCGTGCGGCCAAAAGGAAAGCGGTGATAAATCGCCGCACTCCAAAGATGAAACTGCTGGCACTGGAAATCGAAGGCTACGGCGTGTGGAACGGGCTGAAGCTCCAGCGGTTGAGCGAGGGGCTGAATGTCGTCTATGGCCCGAACGAGGCGGGCAAATCGACGGTGCTGCACTTCATTCGCTCGGCGCTATACGGCTTTTCGCCGGAACGCCGCCGCTACTTGCCTCCCAAACACGGCGGCAGGCCGGGCGGATGGATCGAAGTTGCCGGCATGGATGGGCATCACCAGATCGCCCGCTATGCCGCCACCGACGGCAATCCGCGATTGGACGAGCTCCACGTATCGACAACGGGGACATCTCTGATTCGTGCGGAGCACCCTTCGGGCCGTATCGGCGAATCAGAGATGTCCCCGTTTTCGATTCCCCAGAGCGAACACGCGATCAAGTCGCTGCTGGCAAACGTCGATGAGCCGACGTTCAACCACATCTTCGCCGTCAGCCTGAGCGAGATGCAGGAGTTGGCCACGCTCAGCGACACGCAGGCGGCCGAGGTGCTCTACAGCATCACGGCCGGTTTGGACCGCGTTTCATTGATCGAAGTCATGCGCGAACTGGACGCCTCGCGGGCCCGCATCATCGATCCGCATGGCGGCGCGTGCCAGGTGGCGCAGCTTACCAGTCAGCGCGACCAGATCGTCCGGCAGATCGATGAGTTGCAATCGCAGATGCACGTTTACGCGCGGCTCTTGGGCAACCGAGACGTGATCCAACGCGAGCTGGCGCAACTGGACAAAGGGAAACAGGAGTTGCAGCAGAAGCTCGACTTGCACGAGTTGGCGCTTTCGGTCCGCGATCGCTGGCATCGGCGCCGCGCGCTGGCGGAGGAACTGGCGGGCATTGGGCCGGGCAACGGCGTTCCGGCCGATGCAATGCAGCGGCTCGGTGCTCTCCGCGAGCGGGCCGCCAAGCACGAGGCGGCCGTGGAGCGGCATGCGCCGTCATCGGCAGAAGCTCCGCCGCGAGGCCGCCGATTTGGAAGTCAACGAAGCACTCGCGCGCTGCGGCCCGCGGATCGCCGCGACGTTGGAGCAGGACCCGTGGTTCCACTCGCTGGAAGGGCAGATCGCGGAAATGGAAAAGCACCACAACGACCTGAATGCGACGATGTTCGCCGAATACGAGAAGATGGGCCTTGGCAAGCCCCAGCGAAACGACCGCCTGCCCACACTCTCGCCCCCGGCGCTCACGCGGCTGCGGCAGCCGGGAAAGCGGCTCGCGCAGGCGATGCGGGACTTCAGCGCCCACCGCCGCGACGCGGAAGACGCCCATCATGCGGCCGCCGGAGTACACAAGCAGGTGGCCGAAGCGCTCGCCGATCGCGACGCCCCCGATCTGGGCACCGCCACCCAGCGAGCAGGCAATCTCGTCAACCAGCTTCGCCGCCGCATCCAGTTGGACGAACGGCTCGAACAGCTCGTTCGCAACCAGCAGGAGCTACGCGAGCAGTCGCATGGGCTCTTGCAGCAACAGGTGCCGACGGGCAGCACGGCGATCATGCTGGCATTGATTTTCGTCGGGGGTGTATTGCTCGTGGCACTCGGAATCTTCATACCAGGGTGGAACACGCCCACGTTTTGGATTCTTTCCGCGATCGGTCTGGTAATTGCCGCTGGGGCCGTGCTTGCCCGCTATGCCTCGCTTCGGTCCAACGACCAGCAACTCGAACAGGCGCAGAACCAATTGCGGCTCTTGGAAACGCAGATCAAGCAGTGCCAGGACGAACGGGCGGTGCTGGACGACCAGCTTCCGCGCGGCGGCGGGCCGATGGTGGCGCGATTGGCGGCGGCCGAACGGGAGCTGGCGGAGTTGGAAAACCTTGCCCCCTTGGATTCGCGGCACACGGCAGCGCGACAAGATGCCGACGAGGCGGCCCGACGAGCTGACGCGGCCGACGAAGAGCTTCGCACCGCGCGGCGGGCATGGCGCGAGGGGCTGGAAAAGGCCGGCTTGCCGCTGAAGTTCAAGCCGCGGCAGGTACGCCAGGCGGCGCGGCTGGCGGTGCGGATTCAAGACATGCAGGCCCGCGCGGCCCTGCTGGACGACGAGCTGACGCAGCGCCGCCGCGAGCGAGAAATGCTGCTGGGCCGCGTCGCGCAGCTCGTGGCCGATTGCGGTGTCGACGTGAAAGCCGCGCATCCGCTGGAGAAGGTCCGCGAGCTTTCCGAGATGCTGACTCGGCAGGAGGTCCTCGTTGCCCGGCGCGCGCGGATTCGCCGCCGATTGAAGAAATTGCGCCAGTTGCGGAGCAAGCGGGAAAACGCGGCGGCCAAGATCGCGCAGCGCCGGCGGCAACTGCTGCGGCAACATTCGGCCAAGAGCGAGGAACATCTGCAACAACTCGTCGGCGAAACGGTCCGCGTGGAGAATCTGCGGCGGGAGCACGAGCAGCTTGAGCATGACGTGGCGGCGGCAATTGGCGATCGCGCGCCCCATGCCGTCATTAAGGAGCACCTCGAAGGCCCCGCTGCCGCAAGCTTGAACTCCACCCGCGACGACCTCCGCGCCCGTTTCGCGGCGATTGAAAAGGATATCCACCAGCGCGTTGAGGCGCGGGGCCGCATTGCCGCCCAGTTGAAGGCCCTGGCGGATGATCGCCAATTGGCCGGGCGGCAGCTTGAACTGGCGACGGTCCAACAGCGGATTGACGAGGCCGTCGGCCGCTGGCAGGTTCTGGCCGTTACCGGGAAGGTGCTGGAAACGATCCGCGCGTCCTACGAAAGCGACCGCCAGCCGGAGACCCTGCGGGAGGCGTCGGGCTACTTCCGGCAGATGACGCAGGGCAAGTACCGCCGCGTCTGGACGCCTGTCGGAGAGCGCGTGCTGCGGGTGGAGGATTCAGAAGGCGAGGGCCTGCCGGTCGAGCTGCTCAGCCGCGGCGCGCGGGAACAGTTGTTCCTCAGCTTGCGGTTGGCGCTGGCCGCGCATTTCGCCCGCCGCGGCGCGCTGCTGCCGCTGATATTGGACGACGTGCTGGTGAACTTCGACACGGACCGCGCGCGTGCGGCCGCCGAGGTGCTCCGCGACTTCGCCGCACCCGCAGGCGGGTACCCGGGTCATCAGATGCTAGTCTTCACCTGCCACGACCACATCGCCGGGCTGTTCCGCGGTTTGAAGGCGCCGGTCTGCGAGCTGCCCAGCAACGCCGAGCACAATCCGCCGCCGCTGGTATTTGACGAAGGGCCGCGGGAGAAGCCCAAGAAGCCCGGCCGCGCGGCCCCTGCGCCTCGCAAGGCGGGCAAGTCGCGGCTGCCGGAGATCGAAGGGCCATCGGAAGCTCTTGATCCGTTGCCCATCGAGCCGGAACCAGTTTCCGTGGCAGCACTCCCGCCGTGGGAGCCGCCGGACCTGAGTTTTGCCGAAGCGCTTGGCCCGATCGGCGAAGTCTGGGAAGAGGGATAAGCATCGGCCAAACTCTTGACCGGTTGACAACGCCGCATGCGGCTATCAAACTAAATGGCCTGCAACGCCGGTCCGCCGGATAGACGTGCGTCAGAGGCAAACAGCCGTCCGTTTTGACTGCGAAAGGATCTCTTATGAGGCGAGTTCAATACCCGCGCCGCATCTCCGCTGCCGCGGTAATCGTCTTCGTCGCGGCGACTAATGCCGACTTTGTCCACGCGGCGCCTGCCGCGAGCGGGGCCGAGGCCACGGCCGTTAAGGACGGCTGGATCGATCTACTGGCGGGCGACAAGCTCGATCTCTGGCAGAAGCCGGGCGCGGCAAAGTGGCAGCTCGCCGATGGCGTGCTCTCCTGGCAGAAGGGCTGCGGCAGCCTCTGGACGAAGCGGGTTTTCAACGATTTCACCGTCGATCTGGAAGTGAAGTGCGCGAAGAACACCAATAGCGGCGTCTATCTCCGCGGTCCGGTCGAATCTTGGCACGGCCTGGAAATCCAGGTTTTTCACTCCTACGGCAAGAAAAAGCCCGGCAAGCACGACATGGGCGCGATCTACGACTGCCAGGAGCCGAGCGCGTCGGCTGACAAGCCCATCGGGCAATGGAACCATCTGACGATCACCTTCGTCGGCAACGCTCTCAAGGTTGTGCTCAACGACAAGCAAGTCGTCAGCGCCGACCTTGACCGCTGGAAAGACCTGGGCCAGAATCCCGACGGCACGCAGAACAAGTTCGACTGGCCGATCAAAGATCTGCCCCGCAAAGGGCACATCGGACTGCAAGACCACAACTCGCCCGTCTGGTATCGCAATATCCGCGTCAAGCCGCTGGGCGGCACGGCAAAACCACACTCGCAATCATAGACACACCAAGGAACCACCATGCGCCCCATTGCCTTATTGTTAAGCACTACAACCTTTTTTCTGCTGGCGGCGGCGCCGCTTCGCGCCCAAGTGCCCGAAGACCTGGCTGCGCCAAAGAAATTCCGCGCCTACCGGCTCGCCAGCACCGATCCTAAGCACCATAACGGCGACAGCCGCCCGATCGCACCCGGCGCGACGCTCAATCTGGGGCAAATCGAGGGGCACGGGCGGATCACGCATATCTGGTTCACGATCGCGGGCAAGTCGCCGGACCATCTTCGCGAGTTGGTCTTTCGCATCTACTGGGACGGCGCGGAGAAGCCAGCGGTGGAATGCCCTTTGGGCGATTTTTTCGCCCAGGGGTTCGGCCGCTACGCGGAGTTCCGCAGTGCGCCGGTGGCCATCGGCGGTGTGAAGGCGCTGAATTGCTACTGGCCGATGCCCTTTGCCAAGGGCGCGCGGCTGACCATGACCAATGAAGGCAGCGAGCCGATACATGCCTGCTACTTCAACATCGACTATCGCCTGGACGACGAAGCGGACCCCAACGTTCGCTATTTCCACACCCAGTACCGGCAAGCCTTTCCGACCCCCAAAGCAAAAGACTACACGATTCTGGAAACCACCGGCAGCGGACAGTTTGTCGGCACGTTCTTGAGCGTGATAGCCAACAGCGACCACTGGTGGGGAGAGGGCAACGACAAGTTCTATGTCGACGGCGCCGAAAAGCCGACCATTGAGGGTACCGGCAGCGAGGACTACTTCTGCGGCGCGTGGGACTTCCAGCATGCCTTCGCCAACCCCTACAACGGCGTCTTGCTGTATACGAACAAGGAGATGGGCGGGGAGAAGCGGGGAATTCTAAATACCTGCTATCGCTGGCATATTCTCGACCCGGTTCCCTTCGTCAAATCGCTTCGAATGACGATCGAGCATGGCCGCGCCGGCTTCGACGACGATCGAAAGCCGTTGCGGAACCACTACGCCAGCGTGGCCTATTACTATCTTGACAGCAGCGAGGGCGACGCTCCGTCGCTGCCTGCCTATAAAGACCGCGTGCCCCAACTGCTGCCGCTGCCGGAAGCAGCGAAATAGCGCGGGAACCGGGAGCAAACCACTCCCTCGGCGGGGAAATGTGAAAACGGTTTGACAGCCAGCGCTTAGTGGGCGTTAAACGCAAAACAAACGACACCACTGGCAAATTGCTTGCGTAAAGAAGCGCCATCTGGTTAGAATTACTCGTGTAATGACAAAGGGCTACCCTCATCGTGGTTTAACGATGATGGGGGTTTTGGGGAGTCGGAATTCGCCTTATCGGCGGGAGGGTGTTGGCATGTCGTTGTGTCTTCGGGGTTCCATGCGAATGTTGGTCGTCGCCCTTGTGGCGATTCCCTTAACGTTTTCCTCTCGGTTCGCAGCCGCAAAGGTATCAACTTTTTACCAAAACGGGTCGGACCCCGGCAGCGATTCGAGCTTCACGAGTCCCTTGACCGGCGCCTGCGCCGGGATGGGCCTTGCTCACCACACCCGGAAGCGCCGCCGCGACGGCCGGGAATGTCTACATCGATACGGGCTTCAATCTCCGCACACCGGGTAACAACACGTCGCAAACGTTTGCCGGGGCAGCCTTGGTGCTCTCCCCAAGTGCCGTGACGCTCGCCAACGGCGCCGTCACGAGCGGGGCGATTTTCAGCCCGGAGATGATCATGAAGACCACGGCCACTACGGGGCCGGGCGGCGTTGGCGTTGATACGGCGAATGTGGTCCTCAACGGCGGTTTTGTCAATATGGGCACCTCCAACGGCACGACCGATTGGGCGGTACTGGCCGGTACGTTGAGCGTTGCCGGTCCGATGGTCTCGGCATTGGGGGCCGACTCCGCCGAATTCTTGCAAGTCAATTCCTCCATCAGCGGCACCGGGGCGCTGCAAATCGGCGGCGGCACCGTTAGCGGTGGCACCGTCAATGTCGGCCAAAGCCAGGGCACCGTAATCCTCACCAGCACTAACGTGAACTATTCCGGCGTTATTTCGGTCGGCAGCCTGGTCGGCACCGGCGCAACTCCCTTCGGCTCGGCCACCGCCAACCTGCAAGGATCGAACAGCGGCGGATACAACCAGAACATGCTGGAGGCCTTCGGCACGGGCCAGATCAACTTGTACAGCGCAGTAAACTCCGCATCCGGCGCCACCAACGGCTATACCGGCATTACCACCTTGTCGCTGTTGTCCGACGGCGCCGCCAGCGGCGGCCAGACCATCCTTGTAGGCAGTGGTGCAAACGCGACTGAACAATCTCAATGTCAGCAACAGCGCGACGGTCAACCTCAACAACTTCAGCGGCGTCAATACGGGCAACGTCTTCCAATTCGGCAACCTGAGCATCGGCGGAAGCGCCGGCACCACCTCCGCATTGAAGCTGACCACGACCAGCGGATACGGTTTCTCGGTGGCCGGTACGACTTCGGTCACTGGGCCGGCGGCGATTGTCAATTTCACCGCATTGCCGTCAAACGTGGTCAGCCTGGGGTCGATCACCAATACGTATTCCAACGCCGCGAGTTTGTCGCTTTGGCAATCTCCGACGGCGTCCTCAACGTTTTCCAGCCAAGTTACCGACAACGGCGTAAACGCCTTGAGCATCGCTTTCACCGGCGGCTCGTGGACGCTCACCAGCCCGTCCAGCAGCTACATCGGCTCAACGACGATCGGCAGCGGCACTTTGAACCTGGGCGCCGCCAACGCCGTGCCCGTGCAGAGCGCAATCGGCTTCGCCGGAAGCGCCGTGTTGAACATGGGCGCTTTCAG
The DNA here is from genome assembly GCA_963780045.1 of uncultured Planctomycetia bacterium. Lineage (GTDB taxonomy): Bacteria > Planctomycetota > Planctomycetia > Pirellulales > Thermoguttaceae > JANXQG01. The sequence goes on from CAVZZZ010000001.1 coordinate 3,884,903, forward strand.
TCCGACCTTCGGCGGGCTGTCCACCACCGTGGCATCGGGTAGCACCGCCGTTGACAGCATGATTGGCGCCGGAACTTTGACCCTCTCGAACACCGCCGGCTCGTTCGTGATGAATGTCAACACATCCTCCAGTTCGGCGTTGAACCTGACCCAAGTTGGCGCTTTTTCCGCCAGCGTCGGCCAGTTTATCGTGGGCAACGACACTGTCACCAGCCCCGCGGGAGTTGCCTTGCTTGCGCTCTCGCCGTCAAACACGATCACAACACCCACGCTCTACGTCGCCTACGGCAACGGCAACGCCGGCAGCATGATCGCGTTTATGATCCTGGGCGCTTCCAACACCCTCAACGTGGGCAATCTCACCGTGGCCTACGACAAAGGCAGCACGGTTGGAGCTACCAGTGAGATTTCGTGGACCGGCGTAACGCCGGGATTGCTGACCCTTGCCGGGTCTACCGGTCCCGGCAGCCGCGCGGAAGTGACTATCGGCCAATCCAATTTTCCTGGAGGAACGGGCAGCAGCGCCATCGGCACCATCGACCTGACCGGCGGCACCGTGAATGCCGCCATTGACGTCCTGACCCTGGGCACGGTGACCGCGAACGCGCTCAACGCGGGAACGCAGGCCAACGGGACGTTCATCTTCACTGCCGGCTCGGTCAATGTGAACACGTTGATCGCCGGCTATAGCGCCATCACCAACACGACCACTTCCACCGCCGCGGCGATCGGAACCGTCACCATCGGCGGCGGCACGCTGCAGGTGAACAGCGCTTTCACGCTGGCCAGCAGCCAGGGCGGGGTTGCGCCCACGGGCACGTTCAACCTCAACGGCGGCGTGGCCCTGATCGGCTGCCCGATCCAGGGCGGCGGCGGAACGAGCACCTTCAACTTCAACGGCGGCACGCTCATGGCCGGCACGAGCAGCCCGACCTTCATGCAGGGACTGACCGGCGCGAACATCGCCAATGGCGGGGCCTTCATCGTCCCCAACGGCAACAATATCACGATCGCCCAATCGTTGCAGTCCAGCGGCGGCAGCATCGGCGGCCTTACCGAGTCGGGAGCCGGCGTCTTGACCCTCACGGGCAGCAGCACGTACGTGACTCCGACGACGATCAGCAACGGCGTGGTCAATGTCGGCTTCCTGTCGAATGTCAACACGCCCAGCCCCATTGGCCAGGGATCGGCGGCCGGATCGCCCGCCGATCTGGTTATTGACGGCGGCACGCTGCAATATACGGGCAGCGTGCCAACGAGCACGAACCGCCTGTTTACCGTCGGTCCCAGCGGCGCGGCCACACTGGACGCATCGGGCAACGCCAACGGCTCGGCGACCATCGGCGGCGGCGGCGGGGCGATTGCCTTTGCCAACACTTCCGCGCCGGCCACACTGACCTTGACCGGCAGCGGCGCAGGCGCCGCCGCGGGCACGCTTTCGGCCGTCGTCGGCGACAGCAATCCGGGGAATTTCGCCACCAATCTCGTCAAGATCGGCGCCGGCAGTTGGAACCTTAACGCCGCCAACACCTTGAGCGGACCGGTCAATATCAACGCGGGCGGACTGTACGTCAACGGCTCGCTGCCCTCAAGCGGCACGGTCAATGTCGCCGGCGGCGCGGTGCTGGGCGGCACCGGCAGCGCGGGAAATGCAATCGTCTCGGCTGGCGGAGGGATCGACGTCATCGGCAACGCGGCAGCTACGCTGACGTTGAACTCCCTGAGTTTCAGCGGCAACGGCACGGTCTACATGCCGGCGTTCACCGGCACTTCCAACCTGACCCTTCAGGCAGGCAACCTTACGGCCGGCGGCGCGGCCGGCTCGATACAAATCGACTTCCCCAATGCGCCCCTGGCGAACGGCACCTATCGCCTGATCGGCTACAGCGGCGCGATCGGCGGCGCCGGGTTCTCGGCCTTCGCGGTGGCCCAATCGGGAGCCCTCGGCGCCCGGCAGACTACCGCCTTAATGAACAACTCCGGCGAAATCGACTATCAAGTCACCGGCCAAACGCCCTTTTGGAACGGCACGCAGGCCGATTGGCTGGCCACGAATGCCTGGACGCTCCAGCCCTCCGGGTTGCAGACGACATTTATCACCGGCGACAACGACGTCTTCGACGACTCGGCCGGCAGCGGCACTTTGTCGGTAGCGATCAACCAGGGCAACGTCGCCCCGATCAGCGTCACGTTCAACAACAGTGCGGCCTCCTACAGCCTCAGCGGCGCCTACGGGATTATCGACGGCAGCACACTCACGTTTGTGGTTAAGAGCGGCACCGGCGCACTGACGATCGCCACTTCCAACACCTACAGCGGCGGCACCACGCTCAATGCGGGACTGTTGAACATCAACAACGCCTCGGCCATCGGCACTGGCCTGCTGACGATCAACGGCGGCACGCTGGACAATACCAGCGGCGCACCGATCACCCTCTCGACCAACAATAACCAGGTGTGGAACGCCGACATCGTGTTCAACGGCAGCAGCAGCTTGAACATGGGGTCCGGGACCGTCGCTCTGGGCGCCAGCCGGGTCGTGACCGTGCTGGGCGGCAACCTCAGTGTGGGCGGCATCAGCGGCGCCGGCTTCAGCCTTACGAAGGCTGGCTCAGGCACGCTCACGCTCATCGGCGCGAACACGTACAACAGCGGCACGTTCGTCGCCGGCGGCCTGTTGCAAATCACCGGCGGCAGCAACAGCCTCAACACCGCCGGCGCAATCACCACCAGCGGCGGCACACTTGACCTTGGCGGCCAGGGCCAGAATACTTCGGGCCTGATCTCCTTCCAGGGCGGCGGCGCGCAAATCGGCACGCTCACGGAAACCGGAACAACGGCCTTCGACGCCCAAAGCGGGACCGTCAACGCTGTCCTTGCGGGTAATGTCGGCTTGAACAAGACGAGCACCGGCACGGTGGTCCTTGGCAACGCCAATGCCTATACCGGCATCACGTCGGTAAGCGCCGGCGTGCTGCAATTGTCCGCCCCCAACGGCAGCTTACGCGCTGACCAGCCCGATCACCCTAACCGGCGGCACGTTGGACCTCGGCACGCAGTCGCAGAGCACGTCGGCCGCGGTCACGGTGCAGGGCGGTGTGCTGCAGAACGGCACGTTGAGCACGACAGGCGCGTTCACGATCCAGGGCGGCATCGTTCAGATCGGCACGCTGAGCACGTCCGGCGTGGTTACCTTCCAAGGCGGCCTGGCCCAGAGCGGCACGATAACGGAAACCAATACCGCCGACGCTTTTGCCGCGCAGAACGGGACGGTCAACGACGTCCTGGCGGGCAGCGTCGGCCTGAACAAGACCACAACCGGCTCGGTGCTGCTGGGCGCAAACAATCTTTATACCGGCAATACCGCGGTCAGCGCCGGCCTGCTGCAGATGGCCGGCACGAACGCTTATGCCGGCACGACGAACCTTTCTGGCGGCACGCTGCAGACGTTGGTCACGGGCGCATTGCCCGCGACAACTACGCTGGTTCTCACGGGCAGCAACGTCGTGGACCTGGCAAGCACGACCAGCCAGACGATCAGCGCGCTGACGGCCACGTCCGCCGGCACGTCGGTCATCCAGAACATCGGCGCCGGCCAGACGTTCAGCATCTTCAACAACTCGGCCGGTACCCTCGTGAGCTTGAACAGCGTTACCGGCAGCTCCAGCGTGAGCCTTGGCGTATCGGGGCCGGGAACGTTTGCCGTCACTGCCACCAACGCATCCTTCGTGATGAGCATTGGCGCCGTGGCGTCGGCCGTCACCACGTTGAGCATGTCCGGACTCGGCACGTTCACTGCCAACGTCAACGAACTCGACTTCGGCGTCAATTCTCCCAATGGCGGCACCGGCGGATACGGCCTGGTGGCCCTCGCGCAAAGCAACACGATCACAGCGCAGAACTTCTACGTCGGAAAGGGGCCGTTCGTCATCGGCGCTACGTACACGGACGTGTATCTCGGCCAGTCCAACACGTTCAACGTCGCCAATTTCGGCGTCGGCACCGGCAAGCAAGGCGGCGCCTCCGGCACCCCGTCCGTCATTACCTTCAACGGGCAACACGGCACGTTCAATCTCTACGGCGCTACTGGTCCTGGCAGCGTCGCGGAGGTCACGCTCGGCTGGTACAACGTCAACGACACGGGCAACACGCCCACGGGCACGATCGACCTGACCGGCGGGACCGCCAACGCGAACATCGACACGTTGACCCTGGGTCTGGGAGACGTGGTAAACATCGACAACCAGACCCCGACCGGCACGTTCATCTTCGGCGCCGGCTCGGTCAATGTGAACAACCTGGACATCGGCCAGACGAACGCCGACAACACCACCAACAGCGGCCAGCCGCGGGGCATATTCACCATCAACGGCGGCACGCTTACGGTAAACAGCAGTTTTGTACTCGGCAACAAGTTCGGCGCCACCACGCCCGTCGGCACTTTCAACCTCAATGGCGGCGTGGTCGTGGTCGGTTCCAACGTCCAGTCCGTCACGACGAACGGCGGCACGGGCTTCTTCTACTTCAACGGCGGCACGCTCGTTGCCGGCGCCAGCAGCACGAACAACTACTTGGCGGTCACCGACGCCTACGTCGAAGGCGGCGGGGCATTCATCAACACCAACGGCTACTCTATCTCGATCAGCCAGAACCTGCTTGATGCCGGCAACGGCGCGTTGACCAAGCTGGGCGCCGGCGAGCTCGCCCTGGGCGGCGCAAACACCTATGCCGGCGGCACGACCGTTTCGGCCGGCACGCTGCAATTGAACAACAGCAGCGCCCTGGGCGCCCCGACCGGCCCGTTGACCGTCAACAGCTCCGTGCTCGACCTCGACGGCAACAACCCCACGGTCGGCGCGTTGTCCGGCAACGCCTTCGCCTTGATCGCCAACAGTGCCAACAGCACCGGCGGCACCTTGACGGTCAGCCCCGTGGCCGGCGCGACGAGCACCTACAACGGCACGATCGCGGACGGAACGACGGGCGGTACGGTCGGCTTGCAGTTGACGGGGACAGGGACCCTCTATCTCGCCGGCACAGGCGGGTATAGCGGCGGCACGACCGTTGCCGGCGACGCGACGCTGATCGTTACTTCTCCACTAGCGATCAATGCCTTGGGACTCGGGACCAACCTAGCGGTTGGGTCCGAATTGGCGATCTTTGGGACGGTCCAGCCGGCGGGTCAATCCGCCGGCGGCGGTGGGTCCGTCCCTGTGCCGGAACCGGGCACGCTGGCTTTGCTTGCTGCCGGCGCCGCAGGGGCCGGCATCGCCGTATTCCGCCGTCGTCGGATTCGACCTCTCCGCGCGAAATGGAAACAATCGCGCACGGCGCTTGCCGGCAATTCGAGCTTGATTGCCGGCAAGTCCCGCACTGGTCCGCCGTTGCCGGCCAGCGGTTAATCTGAAGCGAAGATCGTCGCGCGAGGCTTGCGCCTTACCGGGGGCCCGCGCGGCGGAATCGGCGATATCGACCAGGACGGTGAACTACCACCGTCCCGTTCGGATTTGAACGCTTCAATCTTCGGCCGAAGAAAGTCGCAAATCGCTTGCGTCTGGAACCATTTTCGGGTTAAAATAACCCTTGCAACAGTTAAGGGCTACCCTCATCGTGGTTTCATCGATGATGGGGTTCCTGGGAGTCGAATTCGCTTTATCGGCGGGAGGGTGTGTTCATGTCTTCTTGCGTTCATTCTTTCATGCGCTTTTTGGTCGCGGTCCTTGCAGCAACAGTCACGGGATTCTTCGCCCTGACCGCACCCGTGATGGCGCAGACGGCCACATATTACACGAACACGTCCCAGAGCGCAGGCAACTGGGCTACTGCATCCGGCGGAGCCGCTGGAACGATCTGGAACACGAGCCCTACGGGCGCTGGCGGCACCTCGGAGACCTTTACAGCCAACAACTCCGCGGATTGGGTAGCTGTCAGCGGCGCTCTCGTGCGCTCTACTAGTATGAGCAGCTTTACGGGCTACGCCCTTATCCTCGACGCCGGAGCACAGATCCGGTTCAAAGGCACTACGGCGTCGGGCGGCTATGGTGCGGCTAGCCCCACGTATCAGACCGCGAGCGTCTACTTCAACGCGAGCCCCAGCGGCACCGCCGCGGGGACTGGTCTCATCTTGAACGGCGGCACGCTCGACCCGGGCGATAACGGCCCCGCTACTCCGGTGGCCTCCGGATCCATGTATACCCTCACAGGGCTGCTCAATGTTGCGTCCAACTCGTTCGTTGATTGTGGGAATGGCGCAAACACCACCGGGCGGGTCATTGACTTGGAGATGTCGATTTCCGGCAGTAACATGATCACTCTGGTTAACGCCGGCGCCAGCACGAACACCTATTCGGGGAGCAATGGCGCATTATTTGGAAGTCGGAAACAGCGGCGGGACCGCCTCGAGCACGTTTTCCGGCACCTGGAGCATTAACCAATATGGGCTGGACACGAACGGGTTAAACGTCCTGGGGATGTCGGGGGCCGTGGGCGTCTCTACCGTAAACTTGGGGAGCACTGCCACTTTTTGCATGAGCGGGACGGGCGCTAACAACCTTACACCGAACTCGAACAACAGCCAGGCGATCGCTGCGCTGAACTCGTTGTCCAGCGGCGCCGGCACGGTCAACTTGGGCGCCAATACCCTGACCATAGACGGAGGCGCAACCTCGAGCTACTCAGGATTGATACTCGGCGCCGGGGCCCTGAACTTCAGCGGAACCGGCACGAAGTTTTTGGGCCACGCGAACACCTACACCGGCGGGACAACGCTCAGCGCCGGCTCGCTGCAACTGCAGGTGGCCAACGCCCTGGGGAGCGGGAATCTTAACGTCAACGGCGGCACGCTCGATTTGGATGGCAATGCGCAATCGCTGGGCGCGGTCAACCTCGCCGCCGGCAATATCCTCTCCAGCGCCGGCGCGCCGACGCTGACCGGCACTTCGTACAGCGTGCAGTCGGGCTCGATAAGCGTCAGTTTGCTCGGCGGCGCCGCGGCCTTGGCCAAGACGGGCCCCGGCCTGGTGAACCTCGGCGGCGCGGCGAGCACCTACGGGGGCGGCACGTCGATCACTGGCGGCACGCTGCAACTGGGTCATTCCAACGCCGTGGGCACGGGGAGTGTGAACATCAGCGGCAACGGCAGCACGCTCGATCTGAACGGCAACGCGCAGTCCAGCGGCGCGGTCAGCCTCGCCGGCGGCAGCATCGTCTCCAGCGCCGGCGCAGCGACTCTGACCGGCACGTCCTACAGCGTGCAATCCGGTACGATCAGCGCCGGTCTGGGCGGCGCCTCCGCGGCGATGACCATGACCGGACCCGGCCTGCTTACGCTCAGCGGCTCCAACGGCTACGGCGGCGGGACCACCATCAGCGGCGGCACAGTGCAACTGGGCAATGCCGCCGCGCTGGCGCCAGTTCCGGACCGCTGACCGTCAGTAATACGGGCACGCTCGACGTCCACGGATTCAACGTCAACGCCGGCGCGCTCAGCGGCGGGGGAACCATCGACAACCTTCTGGGCAACGGTTCCTTGAACCTCGGCAACGGCAATGGAACGAGCACGTTCGCGGGCACGATCCAGAACACCGGGGGAAGCCTCAACCTTTCCATGAACGGCGCCGGCGTTTTGACCCTCTTGGGCGCCAACACCTATTCGGGAACCACGAGCGTCAATGCCGGAGGGCTGTTCGTCAACGGCACGCACACGGGCGGCGGCGCATATACTGTGTTCTCCGGCGGGACCCTGGGCGGAGCGGGGACCATCTCCGCGCCCGTGACCCTCAATGCCGGCGCCTCCCTCGTGGCCGGCAACGCCATAGGCTCCACAACCGCGGGCACCCTCTCCCTGGGCGGCCTCACGACGAGTGGCGGCGCGACTGCCAACTACGTCCTCTCCATCAGCCCCCTCAGCGGCAACACCACCGTTCAGGTCAACGGGCCGCTGACGCTCAATGGCACCACGACGGTGGCCGTCAACGACGTCTCAGGGGCGCTGGTCACGGGCGACTACCCGCTCTTCGCATACAACGGCGCGCTGACCTACTCTTCCAGCGCCACGTCGCTCGTCCTGGCGTCGCCCGGCACCGTCGTAAGCCCCCGTCAAACGTACGTTTTTGATTACGGCAGCACGACCCCGGGGATCGTCTCGCTGGACATCAGCGGCAACCCGTTCAATCTCGCCTGGGCCGGCGGCTCAGGCAACGTCTGGAGCCAGAACGTCACCGGCAACCAGGTCTGGTGGGACGGCACCGGCAGCTACTCGGCGAACAACTTCTTCGCCAGCGGCGACATCGTGACCTTCAGCGGCAGCGCCGGCGCGGGAAACCTGAGCGTCACCCTCTCCGGCGCGCTTTCTCCGAGTTCCGTGACCGTCACTGGCACTAACAATTACACATTTCACGGGTCAGGTTACATTCAAGGCCCGACGTCACTGACGTTGGTCGGCCCGGGCACGTTGTCGCTCGGCAACACCTCTGGCGGAAACCGTTACACCGGAGGCACTTTTATCCAGGGGGGGACAATCGTTCTGAGCAACAACAACGCGCTGCCCGCGGCCGGCGCGGTCACTTTCGGGTCGAACTCCACCAGCGGCACGCTCGACCTGACCGCATTCAACCAGACGGTCGCCGGCCTGGCCGTCGCCGGCGGCGCGACGCCCAGCAGCCAGGTCGTCACCTCGAGTCTTGGCAACGCGGTTCTCACCTTCAGCGGCGGCGCGACCCCTTCCGTCTTCCCCGGCACGATCCAGGACAATCCCAATGGCGTCCCAACGGGGACGCTCAATTTAACGGTTAGCGCCGGCACGCTGGATGTCAGTTCCGGCAACACGACGTATTACGGGGCCACCACCGTCAACGGCGGCGGCCTCCTGGTCAACATGCTGCCCTACACCAGCGGCATCAGCGTCGCCGCCGGCGGATCGTTGACGGTCGTCGGCGCCAACCAGAATCTTGCCGCCCTGAGCAACGCGGGCAACGCCTCGTTCACGGCCGCCGGCGGCACGATCACGCTGGCGGGCCTTAGCGGCACGGGCACGACCACCTTCGCCGCGGGGGCCTCGTTCCCCGCGGCCAATAGCGGCACCATCAACCTCAACGGCCCGACGGCCTCGATCGCCAGCCTGGGCAACGCGATCGTTAACCTTGGCAACAGCGACGTCTTGAACGTCTCCAGCGGCACGCAGACCGCCGGTGCGATTGCCGGCTCGGGCAGCCTCGTCGTGGGGCCGGGCTTGCTGACGCTGAATTCCACCAACTCCTTCACCGGCGGCACGACCGTCGGGCGCCCTCGGGGTCCGGCGGCACGCTTAGCGTTGCCGTGGACGCCAACCTGGGCGCCGTTCCCGCCTTGGCCACTTCGAACAACATCACTCTCAACGGCGGCATGCTCCAATTCACGGCGCCTTCCGCCTACGGCATCCCGACCATCAGCGCCAGTCGCGGCATCACCCTGGGCGCCTCCGGCGGAACGATTAACGTGCCGAACGCTTCCACCGGAACCTTTGGCACCAACGAGGTCGCCGTGCAGTACCGGGGCGTCATCGGCGGCGCCGGAAACCTGCTCATCACGGGCGGCGCGGGCCTGAATTCGGGAAACAACCCCTATCTCCTGGAGCTTGGCGGCTCGGCGAACTCGTACATCGGCACGACCACCGTGAGCAATGCGATCGTCTTGCCGGAAAGTGCTAATAACGGCGGCACCGGTCCCAACAACATCCTGCCCACGACGACCGTTCTGAACCTTGTCAACAACGGCTGGTTCAACCTGAGCAACGGCACCGCGAGTGAAACATGGGCGGGGCTCACCGGCGATACGACCGGCATCGTATCGACCACCAACGGCAGCAGCAAGAGCATCGTCAACATCGACCCCGCCGCGGGCCAAAGCTGTAACTTCCCCGGCGTGATTGGCGCCCAGGACATCTTGGGCAAGCAGGGCAGCAACAACCCTCTGTCGCTGGTGATCAATGGGCCCGGCACTCAGGTTCTCAGCGGTTCAAACACCTACGGCGGCGGCACGACCATCAGCCAGGGCACGCTGCAACTAGGCAACGGCGGCAATACCGGCTCCCTCGCCGCCGCGGCGACAAGTTCGATCACCGACAACGCCACCCTGGCCTTCAACCGTGGCAACACGGCGGTGCAAGGTGTCGATTTCACCAGCGCCGCGATTACCGGCAGCGGCAACCTGCTGCAGACCGGGCCCGGCATGTTGGTCCTCAACGCCGCAAACGGCTACTCGGGCGGAACCAATATCACGGGCGGCTCGCTGCAAGTGGGCAACGCCGGGGCCCTGGGCACCGGCACCCTGGCCGCCAACGGCGGCGTGCTCGACCTGGCCGGCTACAGCATCACCGTCCCCAGCTTCAGCGGCGCGGCGGGCACGATCACCAATAGCAATGCCAGCGGCCAAGGCCTTTCGACTTTGACCGTGAACCAGCCCGTCACGACCAGCTTCAGCGGCGCGATCAACGACGGGGCCGCACAGGTCGCCCTGACGGTGACTGGCCCCGGCGACCTCGTGCTCGCCGGCGTCAACGGCTACAGCGGGCCCACGACCGTCAACAACGGTCTCATCGGCAATCATGTCGCCCTGACCGTCAGCGGTATTTTGAGCAACAGCCCCGTCTCAATCCAGTCGGGCACGCTCCTGGTCAGCGGCACGATCGGCAACAATGTCGCTATGTCCGGCGGTGCAATCGCCGGCACGCCGACCCTTGCCGGCAGCCTGGCCGTGACCGGCAACAGCACTTGGTACGGCGCGGGCACGGTGGCCCAGGGCGTAAGCGTCCAGGCAGGAACGTTCTTCCTCAACGGCGGCACCCTCGGTTCGGCCGCCAGTCCGGCCGTCACGGTGGCCGGGGCACCCTCTGGGTCCGCCGCATTGACCGGCGTCGGCAACGGCAGCACGACGGGCCTGATCGGCGGGACCGTAGCGGTCAACGGCGGCGGCGCGATCGACTTCACCAGGAACGGGCTCGCCCCGGGCGCGACCACGACGCTCGTCTTCGGAGGGCTGACGCTAGGCGACAACTCGGCGAACCCGGCAAGCCTCACCTTCAACATGAATACGAACAACGCCCAGGCCGCCGACTTGATTAATCTGGGCAGCGGCCCGCTGACGGTGAACGCCAGCGGCGCGACAATCAATGTCAACCCCGTGGCGCTTGTGACCGGCACGTATCCCTTGATCACCTACGGTTCGCGGTCCGGGGCCGGTTCCATCACGCTCAATCCGGCCGACGCGCAGATCGGTCTCTCGGAGCTTGCGCTGGTGAGCACGCCCAGCGCCTTGGAGTTGAGCGTTACCGGCAATCGCATCCCGCCGCTGGCCTATTGGTCCGGGAATTATGCCGCCTCGGGCGGCGGCAACGCCAATTGGGGCGGATACAACCTCACCGGTCCGGTGACCAACTGGTCGTTGAACGCCCCGGGCACGGTAGATGCCGGCCAGATCGTGGGGGCGGTCTCGGACATCGTCTTTGCCGCCACCTCGGCCCAAGGACCTGTCAATTCGCTCCTCGACACCAACTACACCATCAACAGTTTGACCGTGACCACCACGGCGGCCACGGTCGTAAGCGGCAACCAGAACCTGACCATCAACGCCTTGGCCAGCATCAGCGGCGGCATCGGCTACGTTGCCGGCAACGGAATCGTGATCCAGCCCGGCGCCGGTCCCCTGACCATTAGCGCCAGCACGGTAATCCCGGCCGCGAGCCAAAGCTGGACCAACAACTCCGCCAGCCTGCTGACCGTCTCCAGCAACGTCACCGGCGCCGCTGCGCCGGGCAACACCACGCTCCTGACCCTGGCCGGCACAGGGAGCGGCGGGAACATGATTTCCGGCGCGATCGCCGACGGCATCGGCGGTGGAAACCTGGCACTGGTCGTCAATACTCCTAACGCCGTCGCGGCACTTGCCGGCAGCAACACTTACTCTGGCGGCACCACGCTAAGCGCCGGAACCGTGACGGCCTCAAGTAACAGTCCCCTGGGGACCGGCTCCGTGACGATGAATCCCTCGTCGGGCACCGCCGTGCTGGCCTTCACCGGCGCAGCGCCCTTTATCGGCTCCCTGGCCAACAATGGGGCCGGGACGTCCAGCGTCATCCTGGGCAACGCCACGGCCCCCTCCGCCACCACCTTGACCCTCGCCGGGAACAATGCTTCCACGACTTTCAGCGGGGTGATCAGCGACCTGGGCCTCGTTAATGCGTCCGCCACCGGGGGGCTGGCGTTGACGGGTAACAGCGCCCTGACGTTGACAGCCACCAACACCTATACCGGCGGCACGACGATCAGCGCAGGGACCTTGACGGCCGCCGGCAACAGCGCTTTGGGCACTGGCCCGGTGACCATGAATCCCTCCTCGGGCGCCGCCGTGCTGCTCTTCCCCGGCTCCGCGCCCGTCATCGGTCCCCTGTCCAGCAGCGGCGCCGGCGCTTCGGTTATTGTCCTGGGCAATGCCACTGCCGGCTCGCCCAGCACCTTGACCGTGCTGGGCAACAATGGCTCCAGCACCACCTTCAGTGGAGTGATCGGCGACCTGAGCGTCGCCAATTCGGCCGCCACGGGCGGGCTGGTGGTGACGGGCAGCGGTGTCCTGACGCTGGCCGGCAGCAGTAATACGTATACGGGCGGCACGACGGTCAACGGCGGCGGCACGCTTAGCATCGACGTCGATCGCAACCTGGGCGCCGTCCCCGCGGCGGTCCAGCCCGCAAACGTTACCCTCAACGGCGGCGTGCTCCAATTCACCTCGAGTACCGCTTACAATACCGTGACGATCAACAGCAGTCGCGGCATCACCCTGGGCGGTGCGGGGGGAACCGTCAATGTGTCAAACCCAAGCACCGGCACGTTTGGCACCAACGAAGTCGCCGTGCAGTACCGAGGCCTGGTTAGCGGACCGGGAAACCTGGTCGTCACGGGCGGGGCAGGCACGAATTCGGGCGCCAGCCCCTATCTCTTGGAGCTCGGCTCAACCAACTCTTACACTGGCACTACCACCGTGAGCAACGCGATCGTGGCCGTCGGAAACACGGGCGGCACCGGTCCCAGCAACATCCTGCCCGTTACCACCGTTTTGAATCTTATCAACAACGGCTGGTATAATTTCGACAACACCTTCGAGACCCAACAGGTCGCTGGGCTTAACGGCGATGCGACCGGCCGGGTGTCGACCACCAACGCCAACGTCGCCAACATCAGCACCTTGTTCATCGATCCCGCGGCGGGCCAAAGTTACACTTTCGCCGGCGTGATCGGCCCCCAGACCATATTGACCAAGGCGGGCGGCAACGTCAATATAACCGTGACGATCAACGGACCCGGCACGGAGATTCTCACCGGGCCCAATACCTACACCGGCGCGACGACCATCAGCCAGGGCACGCTGCAATTGGGCAACGGCGGCGACACCGGCTCGCTGGCAACCGGCAGCGCAATCACGGATAACGCCACCCTGGCCTTCAACCGCGGCGATACCCCCACGCAAGGCACCGATTTCACCAGCGGCGCCATTACGGGCAGCGGCAAGCTGGCGCAGACCGGGACCGGCATGCTGATTCTCGCCGGCCCCAACACGTATAGCGGCGGCACGATTGTTTCCGCCGGCACGCTGCAATTGAACGACAGCGGCGCCCTGGGCGCCCCGACTGGCCCGTTGACCGTCAACAGCTCCATGCTCGACCTGGACGGCAACAACCCCACGGTGGTGGCGCTCTCCGGCAATGCCTTCGCCTTAATCACCAATAGCGCCGGCAGCGGCGGCACCCTGACGGTCAGCCCGGCGGCCGGCGCGACGAGCACCTATAACGGCACGATCGCGGATGGAACGAGCGGCGGGACGGTCGCTTTGGCAGTGACTGGAACCGGCACGCTCTATCTCACGGGCACAAATACGTACAGCGGCGGCACAACCGTCGCGGGCGACGCGACATTGATCATAACCTCGCCGCAAGCGATCGACGCATTGGGCCTGGGAACCACCACTTTGGAGGTCGGAAGCGACATAACGGTCTTTGGAACGGTTCAGCCGGCGGCGGGGCACCCGCGCAGCGGGTCGTCCGCCGGCGGCGGCGGGCTCGCCTCCGTGCCGGAGCCGGGCACACTGGCCTTGCTTGCCGTCGGCGCCGCGGGCGCCGGCATCGCCGTATTGCGCCGCCGGCGGATCCGACCGATTCGCACGCGGCATGGAAACAATCGCGCGAGGCGCTTGCCGGCAATTCGAGCTTGATTTCTCGCCAGCGCCTCGCTTTTTGGCGAAGCATTAAACGGAATCCAATTTTCGCCCGTTCGCCGCGAATAGCTATAATAACTTCGCGCCCGAGGTCCCCGCGTAGGGACTGGCGGCGGTCGTCTTAGCGGTTTTAGCTAAGTGAACAGTCCCGAAACCGATCATGGGGTGGTGTCAAGCGCAGCGAAGAGTCGCCGATTTCCGGCACCGCGTTGAACTTTTCCCGCTGCGATGGCGTCCTGACATGTAGACAGTTCCGGGCGAAAAGTTTTCGAGGAAGTCCTGCGGATTTGTTCCCGACGACAACTGACTTTACCGCCTCCGCTCGCATTCACTCCATCCGGGCGCGAGGAAACCAGTTTTCACAGTTTTTTGTTTCTCCCCTTGACGCCCCAGCGGACATTTTGTATTATTGTCTTAGTACAAGCATACAATCACCGATGCGAGAAAACCAATTTTTACGATCGTACAGCGAATTGCTGATACGGCATTCCGCCCGTAGGCCCCGCGGGGGCCGGCGGCGGCCGTATTAGCGGCCATAACTAAGGAGGTTCGACCATGTTGCGAGTGTTGAAGTATCTGTCGCTTTGTTTGCTGGCGTGCTCAATCGCCCTTCCAGGGCGTGCTGCGGACAAGAAGGAAGAAAAGAAGAAAGACGAAGCCAAACCGGTCGTCGCCGTCTTCACGTTCGACAAGCCGATCGCGGAGAAGCCCGCCGGCGAGCAGTTTCCCCTTTTCGCGGCGGCCGAACCGTCTTCGCTCAAGGACCTTGTGGAGCGCTTGAACAAGGCCAAGGACGACAAAAACGTCAAGGCCGTCGTGCTCTTGTTGGACGAAGCCGACGTCACGCTGGCGCAGTGCGAGGAGCTCGGCCAGGCGTTGGCGGGTATCAAGTCGGCGGGCAAGGAGGTATACGCCCACGTCGACTCTCTGTTGACGACGCATTCGCTGGCGCTGGCGGCCTGCGCCTCGCGGATCAGCGCGACGCCCACGGCGATCATCATGGTCTCCGGCTTCAATGCCGACGCGCTTTACGTGCGCGGCTTGTTGGACGCGATCGGCGTGACACCCGATTTCCTCACCTGCGGCCGGTACAAGAGCGCCGCCGAGATATTCATGCGGAAGGGCCCCAGCCCCGAAGCCGCCGAGATGCGCAACTGGCTTCTGGACAGCCTCTACGACAGCTATCAGAAGCTGATCGCGAAAGGACGCGGCGTGAAGCCGGCAACGGTCCGCCAATGGATCGATGGCGCCATTTACACGCCGGAACAGGCCGTTGAACTGGGGATCATAGACCGCGTGCAGCATCGGCAGGGCTTCGAGGCCGAGCTCCGCAAAAAGTTCGGCGAGGACGTGAAGCTCGACGCCAAGTACGCCAGGAAGGGCCGAACGGAGAACATCGATCTCTCATCGCCCATGGGCCTCTTCCAGGTCTGGACAACGCTCCTGGAAGGCGGAAGGAAAAAGGCGACGGGCAAGGACATTATCGGCATCGTTTACGTTGACGGCGCCATCGTGCCCGGCAAGCCCGAGGAAAGCCCCTTCCGCCAGGAGACGGAGGCCTACAGCACGCCCATCCGCAAGGCGTTGGACAAGATCGCCGCAGACGAGCACGTCAAGGGCGTCGTGCTGCGGGTCAACTCGCCGGGCGGTTCGGCGGTGGCCAGCGAAATCATTCTGAACGCCGCCAAGCGGGTTCACGCCAAGAAGCCGCTGGTGGTATCGATGGGCGACGTCGCCGGCAGCGGCGGCTACTATGTCTCGATGGGCGGCGACGCGATCTACGCCGATTCGACGACCATTACCGCCTCGATCGGCGTGGTCGGCGGCAAGCTTGCCACAACCGGAATGTGGAGCAAGATCGGCATCGCCTGGGACAGCAGCCGCCGCGGCGCCAACGCCGGCCTGCTCAGCTCCGACACGACCTTCAGCGCCGCGGAACGGCAGAAGATGCAGGGCTGGATGAACGACATCTACGGCGTCTTCAAAGGCCACGTCGTCGAGGCGCGCGGCGGCAAGTTGAAAAAGCCGATCGACGACATCGCCGGCGGGCGGGTGTACACCGGCCGGCAAGCCCTGGTGCTGGGGCTGGTCGACAAGATCGGGACGCTCCAGGACGCCATCAGCAATGTCGCCCAAAGGGCCAAGACCAAGGAGTATGAGGTCCGCGTTTACCCGGAACCGAAGAACTTCATGGAGGTCCTGCTCGAGCAGTTGTCCGACGGCGACCGCGACGCCAACCACCTGAATGTTTCCGCGTCCGGGGTCATGCCGAAGGCATCGTCGCTCCTAGACATCGCATTGCCCCATCTGAAGGGCCTCGATGGCCAGCGGCTCGCCACGGTGAAAGCGGCCATGCAGCAACTCGACTTGCTGCGGCAAGAACGCCTCATGCTGGTGATGCCGCCGATCAGCGTTCGCGAAGCGAGCAATTAGCCCGTTTAACAGGCCAACTTGGGCAGGGTGACACGCCCTGAGCTTCGAGCGAAGGGCGTGTTTGACGTACTAACACGCCCTTCGACCTGCGGGCCGGTGCCCCGGCTCAGGGACGAGCCACAAGGATCGCTCAACTTGAGATGGGGCGCCGGCAGCGATGCGGCGCGGTGCAAATTCAGAGGCATCGACAAATGAAGCAAATGAATCCCAAGGTTGACGCTTTCTTGCGGAAAGCAAAAACGTGGCGGGAAGAACTTGAGGCATTGAGAAGCATCCTTCTTGACTGCGGGCTGACCGAGGAGTTGAAATGGGGTCAACCGTGTTATACGTATCAGAGCAAGAATGTCGTTCTAATCCACGCATTCAAGGAATACTGCGCGCTATTGTTTTTCAAGGGCGCCTTGTTGAAGGATCCTCGCGGGATTCTGATCCAGCAAACCGAGAACGTGCAATCCGCTCGCCAGATTCGATTCACCAAGGTCCGAGATATCGTAAAGCTGAAGACTGCCTTGAAGGCCTATATCCATGAAGCCGTCGAAGTGGAGAAGGCCGGCTTGAAAGTGAAGCTCAAGAAGACTTCGGATTACGCCATTGCCGATGAATTCCAAAGCAAAATGGATGAACACCCAGCCTTGAGGATGGCCTTCAACGCTCTGACGCCGGGACGGCAGCGAGCGTACCTTTTTTATTTTTCCTCGGCAAAACAATCCAAGACTAAAGCCGCGAGGGTGGCAAAATGCATGCGGCAAATCCTCGACGGAAAGGGATTGGACGACTAGGACGCGCTCCAGCAGTCCCTGACCCGGCGTTGGATGGCAAAAAAGTGAGAGGGCCGAGCCGATGCTCGGCGTAACGAGCATCCGTTCTCGTTACTTTGGCCCGAAGTGAACTTGTGCCGCGGGCGTCCGTGCCCGCGACCCGGCACCCGGCATTCATTCTTCATGCCAGGGCCGGGTGCCCGCACCGTGTTCTCGGCCCTCTCCTAGGGAGCGAAAGGCTCAGGCGACCGGCGCCATCGACTTGCTGTGCGCGGACACACCGGAGACGAATTCCTCAAAGATCCGCAAATCCAGCGCGGATGCGGAATCGCTTTCAGGATGGAATTGGGTGCCGATGGCAAACCAGTCGTCCATGTTGCTTTCGATGGCCTCGATCACGCCGTCCGGGCAGCGGGCCGTGACGGTAAAACCGGGGGCGACGTCGTCGATCGCCATGTGATGGAGGCTGTTGACGCGGATTTCACCCTCGCCATACACGCGATCCATGATCGAGCCCAGTTCCACGACCAGGGCATGACGGTGCTGGGGGTCGGTGGCGTCCAGGTGCGGCAGCGCCCTGGGCATGTCTTCGGGAATGTGCAGGAAAAGGTTTCCGCCTTGGGAGATATTCAACAGTTGCATGCCGCAGCCGATGCCGAAGACCGGTGTGCGGCGTTCGGCGATCATCCGCATCATCAAACGGTCGAATTCCTCGCGTCGGCGGTCCAGAAGACGGATCGAAGGATGCACCATGAACCCCTCAAAGCGCGGGTCAAGGTCCGCGCCGCCGACAAGCACGACGCCGTCCAGAACGTCCAGCACGCGGGCCAAGTCGTCTTCGTCGGTTAGCGGCGGGATAATCACGGGCACGGCCCCTGCCTTGGTCAACGAATCGTAATAGCCCGCGCCGATGACCGAAAAGGCGGGAGTGTCCTTTTTGGCCGAGCGGAAATCCGCGTTGATGCCGATGAGCGGTTTGCAAACCATGTAACTCCTCCTGGAGTTATGCGCGCCTCCTGCGGTAAGGACTGCAAGTTTTGGGAGTTTACCGAATGCGCATTGCTACGGCAATGATTTACCGCATCTTGCGGCTTCGTATGATTTAAGCCACAATATATTGTGGTGCTAGCAATGATAGCGACGTGGAAATCCACAGTTACGCCGGCGGCAGGAACGCCGTCATCGGGCCCGGAGAAAGCCGGTGAAGTTTCGGCCAACTCCGGGGCTCCGGACGGCTGCGCATCACTACAATAGGACGATCTGCGGATATGATTGTTACGTAGGAGCGAAAAGAAATCGCATGCGCAGAGCATTCCAATCCATTTCCCTGGCGAAACGGGCGTCGCTTTCCGCCCTGAGCATTTTTGCGGTCATGCTGTGCGCGACATGCTTCGCGGTCGAAAGCAGGGCCTACAAACATGGCGTGATTGTCCCCTTCGACGGTGAAATCGGACCCGGCCTTGTACAATTCGTCTTCCGCAAGCTCGACGCCGCCAAGGAGGATGGCGCAGACCTGATCGTCCTGGAAATCAATAGTCCCGGCGGCGGACTGATGGAGAGCCTCGAGATCGCTTGGCGCCTGCAGAAGATTGATTGGGCGCACACGGTGGCTTACATTCCCGACAGCGCCATCAGCGGCGCCGCGATCGCCTCGTTGGGCTGCGATGAGATCGTCATGGGGCCGCATGCCCGCTGGGGCGATGCCGGCGTGATCGTGCTGGGCGAGGAATCGTTGTTTCGCCTGGCTCCGGCAAAGATTGTAAGCTATGCGACTGGCGAACTCCGGCCCTGGCCCAGGCGAAGGGAAGGCCGCCAGCGCTGGCCGAAGCTATTGTCGACAAGGATCTAACGGTTTATCACGTGCGGAACCTCAAGACCGGCCAGGAAACGTACATTTCCGATCGCGAGTTTGGCGCCAACGCCGGAGAGTGGAAGAAGCTGGACGCCGTGGCAGCGTCCGGCAACGGGCGGTTCATGGCCCTCACCGGTCAGGAGGCATTTCAGTACGGGCTGGCCGTCGCCCTGATAAATAACCGCGAGGAGTTGGCCAGGCACTACGGAGTACCACAGTTCCAAGTCCTCGCGCCACTTTGATCGACCAGGCCGTTGATTGGCTCACTTGGTGGCCGATGACCGCGCTGTTGATCATTGTCGGGCTGACGGGGCTTTACGTCGAGTGCATGTCGCCCGGCCATGGCGTCGGCGGCTTGATCGGCGGGGCATGTTTCCTGCTGCTGTTTTGGAGCCATTTCCTCGGCGGCACGGCGGGCTGGCTGAGCGCGCTGTTGTTCCTGCTCGGGGTGGCATGCATCGCGGTGGAATTGCTTCTTCTGCCCGGTACGATCGTGCCGGGGCTGATCGGCTCCGCGCTCGTGTTGGTGAGCATTGTAATGGTCTGCCAGGGTTTTCTCATTCCGCAGACCCAGAACGAACTGCACACGCTCGCCGGGACGATGGCGATGATCGTCGTGTCAGGCGGAGTTTTTGTCGCCGCGGCGGTGTTCATCACGCGGAGAATGGACACCTTGCCGCTGTTCAGCCGGCTAACGCTGGCTCCGCCCGACGCCGAGCCGATGGAAACGGCGGGCACTGCCGCGCAAGAAGGCCGGACCCTGCTGCGCGGGTACCCCGCGGTCGGCAACCAGGGCTTTGCCCACACGCCGCTGCGGCCCGGCGGAAAAGGGC
The DNA here is from genome assembly GCA_963780045.1 of uncultured Planctomycetia bacterium. Classification (GTDB taxonomy): domain Bacteria; phylum Planctomycetota; class Planctomycetia; order Pirellulales; family Thermoguttaceae; genus JANXQG01. The sequence continues at coordinate 3,905,020 of CAVZZZ010000001.1, forward strand.
GCTTCGGCGAGCGCACGATCGACGTCTTGGCCACCGGCGATTTCTTCGACCGCGGCACGCCCATTCGCGTTGTTCGCGTCAGCGGCAACCAGGTGTTCGTGGAGGCCCTTGAGCCGCAGTGAACTACGCTCCCATCACGGAAAAGTAGTCCAAGGCGGCCGCGTCGATCGCGGACTGGGTAGCCGCGGGCGGCAACCCGCGGAAGCTGCAGAAAATGCTGATTTGATGAACCAGATCGCGCGGATGACAGAAGCGCATGGGTCGGCCCGCCGCGCGGTAATGCTGTGCGACCAGATAGTCCAGCGCGGCCGCGTCGAAGGCGATGCCCTGCTCCCGGCAGAGCTGTTCGAACATGCCGCGGTATTGCTCCAACGTCGGGTCCTGAAGTTCGATCTTGTAAGGGATGCGCCGCAGGAACGCCTCGTCCACCAGGTCCCGCGGCTCCAGATTCGTGGAGAAGACAATGAACTGCTCGAAGGGCACGCGAATCTTCCTCCCGCTCGGCAGGCCGAGGTAATCGCACCTTTCCTCCAACGGCACGATCCAGCGGTTCAGCAATCGGGAGGGAGATATGCGCTGGCGGCCGAAGTCGTCGATCACCAGCGTGCCGCAGTTGCTCTTCATTTGCAGCGGCGCCTCGGCCACGCCCGTGTCCTCGTGGAAGGTGATTTCCAGGCTCTCCATCGTCAGCTCGCCGCCCACGACGATCGTCGGCCGGCGGATGCGGACCCAGCGATGGTCCAAGCGGTCGTCGTCGATGATCCTCTCGCCCGCGGCCAAGGGCAGCTCTTCGTGGCAGCTTGGATCGAAGACGCGGATGATCTCGCCCCAGACGCTGATTGCGCGGGGGACCCAAATGCTCGTGCCGTAGGCGGCGGTAATCCGCTCGGCGATGCTCGTCTTGCCGTTGCCCGGCGTGCCGTGCAGGAAGAGCCCCCAACCGGACGCGATCGCCCTGCCGAGCCGGGCGATCATTTCTTCACCGACGGTGAGGTCGGCCAGGGCGCGGCGGAAACTGTCGGAGCGGGGCCGGCTGTGATGGAGCGACTGCGCCGCGACGCTGGCCGCGTAATCTTCCAGCGAAACCGGCACCGTGCCGCAATAACCGCATTGCACCGACAACTGTCCGGCGCGGTCCAGCCCCAGGTCGGTGATTTCGTAGAGGTAATCACTGAGCGTGGCCGCGTTCCGCACCGCCAGCAGCCGCTCGTGCCGCAGGTTATTCAGGACCTTCTCGGTGACCGGGAAGGGCAGGCCGATGTGCTGCGCGATCTCCACGCCGCTGGCCGTGCCGCGGTGCCGCATCAGGCGAAGAACAATGCTGGCGATCTCGGCTTCGCCGACGCGCGTGTCTTCCAGAGTTCGCGGGGCACTGGGAGCGAACGTTTCCGCAATGGCGGGCGAAGTGCCGATGGCCGCCGGCCCGCCGAACGCGTGCCCCGAGGTCAACTCGCCTTCGCGTCCCGGCGCCAGCGCGGCGCGTCGTCGCCGGCGGCCTGTCGGCGGCTCGCGGATTCCGCCGGCGCGTCTTCCGCCAGCGCAGCCAGCCCCTGCAGCAGCTCTTCGATAGTAGTCGCGGGACCGCCCGCAGCGCCGGACATGCGATCAGCCCTCCTCGCTTTGGTCGGACGGCTCGGCGACGAACTCCCCGCCGGCAGCGTAGCAGTTCTTGTCCAGGCGCCGGCACCAGGCAACCTCGACGCGGCGCTGTGCGCCCGTGAGCAGCACCATCCGCAGCCTCTCGCCCGGATAGAGGACGGTGCTATGGATGAATCCGCAGCCGCTCTTGGAAAAGTCGCTGGTGTACACGCTTTGCCAGGCGGTCTGGCGGGGGAGCGCAGGCAGCGTCTGCCGCAGTTCCAAGGCGGCGCGGTGTTTCTCGCCGCGGCAAAAGATGCGGCGGTGCCGCCGCACGTCGTCGCCGGGCACCGGCACCGCCCCGGTCCGCTCCAGCTCCTCGCGGAGCTTGGGCGGAAACTGCACGTGGCACGGCAGCGAAAAGATCCACCGCGCTATTTCCCCTTGCCGATCGCCGTTATCCAGCATCGCGTCATCTCCTCGTCAAAAGCCCGACCCGCCTGGCGGTCGAGATACTCCAGAACATCGCCGCGCCGCGAGGCCTTCCGATAAGGCCGGTCGCGGCACAGCGCCTCGTAAACGTCCGCAATGGCGCAGATTCGGGCGTACTCGTGGATTTCCGTCCGCACCAGGCCCATCGGATACCCCCGGCCGTCGCACCGCTCGTGGTGGCTGTAAACGATCATCAACTGCGACCAGCTCAACTCCGGCCGGTGGCACAGCTCGCGAAAGCCCAGCGCCGGATGCTGCTGCACGATCCGCCGCTCCCGCTCGCTGAGCTTGTCGGGCTTGTCGATGACGTGCCGCGGAACGCCCTTCAAGCCGATGTCGTGCAGAAGCGCGCCCTGGCCGATCTGCAGCAGCTCCTCCCGCGCGTTGATGCCGTACCAGCGGGCCAGCAGGAGGCAGTGCGTCGCCACGTTGACCGCATGCGTGAAAATGCTGTAGTCGTGCGACATCACCCGCAGCAGGTCGTTGAGCACGAGCTGGGAGTCGCAAACCGTCTGCACGAGGCCCGCGCTCAGCTCGCTCGTCGCCTTGACGGCCGTATCGTGGTCGCTCTTGGCCAGTGCATCGGTGAGCACCGAGCGCGTCGCCTCGCGGAGGACCTGGTAGCGCTCCACGGGCGGTATGTCCGCGTTCGTCAAAAGGGTCGTGCGCAGGTACTCGCGGTAGGCGGACGATTCCGTTTGCGGGATGTAGAGCGTGCGCACTCCCCGCTGCAGCAGCTTTTTCAGGTCCTCGTCGCCTACCGGAAGCGTCTTTTCCCGATAGAGTTTCGGACGGGCAGGCCCTTCGCCGTGCAGATAGAGGTCGAACGGCAGCACGCCCGTTGCGCGGAGCGTCTCCACGCCGATGGGCATCAACCTGCCTTCGTCGATTTCGATATCCGCAACGCTCGCCATCTCGATCGCGATCCTGCCTGGACTTTCCCGAATGTCATAGCCGCGCGCGGCGGCCGGATGTTGACGGTGCGCGGCGCGGCTTACCCCTGGTATGGGGTCATTGGAATCGTAGGTCAGTTTTGCGACGGCGGATGAACGGCGGCCATGCAGCTCCGTCCAGCATCGGGGCCGCGATGTTCCGGTCGCAACGATTTTGCCGAGGCGACGACTGGCGCCGATCGCCGGCTCGCGGGCGGAATTAACATCGACTCTTTGGCCTTGCGGATTTTTCGGGGCGGAACGAGAGCAGGACGCGGGAATGCGGAAAGGGTGTCATAATCAGCGTACTCATCACGCTCCGCCGTGATGCCGGTCCTCACGACGGAGCGTGAAGAGTACAGTAGATCCTTTCTGCCGGAATGGACCCGTGCGCCGTGCGGCGCTCGTGCGGCGCTCGTTTTATGATGACGCGTTGTCGGCTGGCCGTGCCGCGTGATAGAATGCAGAGAGAACGGACAAGCAAGACCCCTGAAAGGCGCAGACAATGAACGCAGACGCGGTCCGCGAATGGCTGCACCGGCAACCCTTCGAACCTTTTGTCATGGGGCTCTCCAACGGCGAGCGTTACGAGGTGCGGCATCCCGAACTCGTCGCCTTGGCCCGCACTCACCTGGCCCTGGCCGATCCGGCTGCCGACCGCATTAAGTTCATTGCCCTGATGCATATCAATACGATCAATGCGCTGCAGCCGGCTTAGCGCGGCGTTTGCTTTGACAACCGCGGCCTGGAGATCGCTATCTGAAAAACCCGCCAGGCGGCCAAGGAATCGATTCGGGCATTTGCATCTCGGCGGACCTCACGATACTTGTCAGGATGCCGCCGGCTTGCCCGGCGGTGATTCACGCTCGCGGCTACTTACACGCCTCCCAACAATGCTCCATTCCTCCCATTCTCCGGCGACGGCTCCGCCGTCGCTGGAGCGTGGGAGGAATGTGCGGGAAGGGACCGCCGATTTGTAGCCACCAAAATAAATATCCAGCGGGCAACCCGCTGGCGTTAGGTAGAGTCGCCAAAAAAGGGAGGCGATTGAGCCGGTTGCAGCGGCCAAACACCGCTCGACCGACGCAGGGTCGGGCCGGGACGTTCATGAGGCACGACGGGGACCACTGCGGCGGTTTGCATCAGGCGGTTCTCTGCCGGACCGGGCAGTAAAGGGAAACACCTTCCAAATATTTTTCCCGGCCACTCGAAAAACGTCAAAACGGCCGCTTCCGCGCGGAAATCCCCAAACCCTTGCGGCGCAAGGACTTAGAGCGGCGTCCGGAACGCCGGGCCGCGCGGACGGGGCGAATCGCCGAAGAAAATGCCTCGCCGCAACTCCTTTGCCGGCAAGGACTTGCGCTCATTGCGCGTTTCCGATGTTAACATATCTTGACAGATGGCGGCATTAGTGTATAATGACTGCTGTTGCCGTGGCGCGACGGTTGCGCCGAGGAAACAGATCGAACCCCCGGCAACCAGCGCACACCGTAAACCGCCAAAGCAGGAGCGCCGTTCATGGCTTGTTGTCCTGCGCATCTCGGACCCCATCCGGCTTGCCCGGATGGTGAACACGGTTGAATGGCTAGAACAGATAACAAAGAGAAGAACGACCCCCGCGGGCTTGTCCCGTGGGTGAAGGAGGTTGTACAGCCAGCGAGCGAGACCGCGGCAGCCAGGCAACCTGATTCACCATCCAGACAAGCTGGATGGGGTCTGGTTTTCGTATCCGTCGGTGCTAGCTGTTCAACCTCCTTCACCATCCGCGCAAGGTGGATGGGGTCGGCATCTGACTTGTGTAGAACAACGAGCCGTTCATGGCTCTTGGCGCCGGGTACTCGTTTGCGGGTTGCGGCGGTAGGCCTGTGCTTCGGCACGAGGCGGCCGGAAGCTCGATCGATTTGTCCGTATTCCCGGCTGCACGCTGGGTCTGTTCTGGGCGGCGTCCTGGGTGCTTCCTGGGTCGGTCCTGGCACGGTTGTGCGGCTGAAAACCCCTTGAATCCCCCGAGAAAACGCGAGGAAATGTCATGAGCGATGAAATCCAAAAAGAAAACCGGCCCTGCCTCGACAGGAGCACGTTCCTGGCCGAGATCGAGCGGCTCTACGTCGAAGGCTACCCCACCCGCCAAATCGCCCAGTTGCTCCACGAGGACGGCAACAAGGTGGGCCGCAACCTCCGCGAGATCAAGCGCCGCTGGGCCCGCGCCGCGGGGCGGCAACGCGCCGCCCTCGCCCAAACGCAGTGCGCCGCGGTCTACCGCGAGGCTGTGAGCGGTTGGCGCTGCTCGCAACAGCCCAGGCTCACCACCACCGAGCACCGCGACGACGACGGCAAGGTTGTCAAAACCATCGTCCGCCGCCAAGAGGGGCCGGGCGACAAGACCTTTCTCCTGGCCGCCGTCGGCGCGCTGAAAACCCTCCGCCAGTTTGCGCAAGCGCAGGCGGGTTCTGCCTCCGAAAAGGATCACGACGCAGGCGACCCCATGTATCTGGCAATCCTGCAAACGTTGACCCCGGAACAAGTGGACCGCTTGACCCATGAACAATTGCAAAGAGTTCGACTCGCCGTCGACCGGTTCCGAGCGGAAGTCGACCGGTTTCATGCCGAGGTTGAAGCCTTCCGTAGAGAAAAAGCGGGAGACCGCGGTTACGGGCCTACCGACAGTCCCGCGGCAGACAACGCCGCCCCGGCCAGCGAACCGGCGCTGCCCGACCCGAGCGAAGATTCTGAACCGGTCGGCGGTGAGGCCGCGCCGCCGGCGGACGGTCTGCAATCGGCCGCCGCGCCGCAAAGGCAAGCCGGCGAGCCGCCCCTTCTGGCCGCGCACGCCGAGCGGCAACTGTTGCCCGGCGGCCTTCCCGCGGCGGACGAATCCCCTCTAGCGCACGTTGCCGAAACGGCCGTGACCGCCGATTCGCCGGCCGCGGTTGAAGAGTCGGAGCAAGAGGAAACAAGTGGCTTTGGTGTGGTGACTCAAGCAGACGGGGCTTTATGGGTGGCACGCTCTGAGCTTCAGGCGAAGGGCGTGAGTGCTCGCCGGTCGCCACGCCCTTCGCTGGAAGCTCAGGACGTGCCACCTCGACAAATCCCACCAGTTCCGACGCACTACACCGGTGGTCCATTGCTCGCAACCTCCCCCGACACGGCCGCGCCGGACAAGCGTGCGCCAGTCCTCATTGGCGGGCCGCGGACCGCGCCGCCCACCGCCGCGGAGCACCAGGCATATCAGCAGTGGTTGGCGCAGCAGTTCGGCATCGCGCCCGTTAACCTATTACCGGCACAAGGATTACGGCCAACGCCCAGCCATGCGCCACCGGCCGCGAATCTCGCGGGCGGTGCGTCCGAAGCCCGGAGCGCAACATGGACGGAAGCGATGTCGCGGTGACGAGATGCGGAGGAACTGACAGGAATATGAGAGACTTTGGCGAAGATCTCGGCCGCTTGCATAAGGCGGACGGCACGCGGAGCGTGCCTGCTACCTCACTTGCCGATCTTCTCCAGAATCTGCCGCCCCGCGCGGCGGACTTCGGCATCAGAGGTGTGCTGCACGACCTCGCTCAACTGCACGCGGGCCAGTGGGCCAAGTTCCACAAGCGCCTCGTAGGCCGCCTTGCGATTGGCGTAATCGCCCGCGCCGAGATCGCGGACCAACCCGGCGATCTTCTTGCGCATCGCGTCCGAGAGGACCGGCGACGGAACGTTGATTTCGACCACGTCGTGCGCGGGCACGGCCTTGGGCCCGCTGGTGCAGCGGATGGGCAGCACACTTTCGGCCAGTTTGCCTACGAGCTTGCCGCCGTCCCACAATTCGGCCTCGAAGGAGACTTCTTCGGTGTGCTCGTCCGGCTCGCCGGCTTTCAGCCTGCGAATCTGGCCGGGCGGCACCGCGATCGTCTGGCCGGCGGTGACGATGTGCAGCGCCGGAAGATCGACGCCGCCAATGAGAAAGTTCTCGCCAAGCAGCTCCATCGTAGGAGAAGCGGCGGCGCCGTTGCCCGACCGCGAGGTGTCTTCGGCATCCGCCTCGTGCGGACCGCGAAGCTCGTGCATTTCCAGCGGCGCGAGCGCAAGTGGGCCGAAGCTCCGCGTTGCCAACCGAAGCGACGCGGCGTCGAGATAGCCGAACAGCCGAGTGCCGTCGCGGAGCACCACGCGGTGGCCGGGCGGCTCGGCCACGCTGGCGACGCGCACCAAATCTTCCAGCGGGAATTGCAAGCGCCCCCAAGGCGAGACGAAGGTCATGCTCTCGGTGCCAGCGGGCGCCAGCGCCAGCCGCTCGCCCTCGCTGGTTTGCAGCAACACCGGCTTGGGAGCGGCGGCCGCAGGCGTCTCGGCGGAGCGAGACGAGTACGCTTCGGAGGCCCGCATGTAGAGCCGGTCGAGGCGTTCGCTCGGAGCGTCGATTTGCAGCCCCGTGTTGAGGGTGAAAACGAAGTTGTCCATTTTCAGTTTCCCGGTCAGCGCCTGGCCGTCGCGGAAGAGAACAATCGCGTTGCCGTTATGGGCGCGGTTGCCGGCCACGGCGACAATCTTGTCCAGCGAAGTCTTGAGTGTGCCGAAACGGGTCTGCAGCGAAACGGCCGCGCACGACGCCGTGCCCTTCAGCCGCGTCCCGGCGCCGAAGGCGAGAATGTCGTGCGAGCTGGAGTTCGGCTCCAGCGCGGCAAGTATTCTGCCGATGCCGATTTCGTCCCAATGGGCGTCGCCGAAGCCGCCGATGTTGAGCGCCGCGCGGCGAACCTCGTCGGGCAGGTCCTGCACCCAAGAGCTGCCGGAAAACGGCTTCAAGAGGCCGGCCACGGTCTTCGCGTCGGGCTGATTGTCGACGCGGCACTGCGCGGCGCCGTAGATGATCGCCGCCGACTTCCGCGCCGGCACCGTGAAGGAATAGGCGAAACCCGGCTGGCCGGTCATCGGCGGCTGAAGCGTCGGCCGCAAGGCGGAGCGCGGTCCCGCCAGGTAGAGCGCCACCGAGACCGTTCCGTTTTGCGCAGGGCCGTAAAGCACGACGCCCGTATCTTGCTTGCCCAGCGCGCCCGAATTCACCTGGCCCGAATCGCTCACCATGGCGGGCCAGCCGCCGCTGCCCGAGTTGAGCACGACCCGCATCTGCACGTTTATTGGAGCGCCGGTAGTATTGGTAAAGACGTCGGCAAAGCGTGCGCCGGGCGACTTGGGATTGACATGCATGCGGCGCGTGACTTCCAGCCCAGGCTGCATCGAGTTGCCCTGCAGGACCAGCTCGTTGCCGTCAGAGGCCGTCATTGCTTGCCGGGTCGGCCGCCACATCTGGTTGTTGACAGTGAGCCAAAAGGACTGGCTGAAACAGGAGTCGGTGCCGTTCATCATGCGCCCCCACTGGTCGAAGTCCCACTGGAAGCCTTGGCTGTCGGTCAGCGTATGGAAGGGCATGAACTGCGCCGGCATAAACCCTGGCTGCGCGAGCAAGCGACGGCGCGACGCCCAAAATGCACAAGAAGAGCGAGATCAGCTTCGCTCTACTCGAGCCTTCACGCAAAAGGCGCCGGAGACTGTATGAATTCATGTACTGACGCATTGGTCCAACTCCTAACGATCCCTTTATGGGGCGAACGGGTCATCGCCGGATGTGGGCGGCGGCGCGGTTGTGGGCGGCGCGTCCGGCCCCATAACCGGGTCGTCGCCAATTGGATCGGGACCGCCCGCGGCCGGCGGCGCCGGCTTGCCAGGCATTGGGCGCGACTTGGCCGTCGGTTTAGCGCCGGTCGTTCGTTTCTGGCCGGTGGGATGCCGCGCCGCAGCGTCCGCGGCCGGCGCTGCCTTCCGCGGGCCGGTAATGCCGATCAAGTAGGCGCCCGGCACTTCCCAAACCTTGCCCCTGAAGCGGATAGAAACTGTGCGATCCGCCAGAGTTCCCGTCACCTTGCGGCCATTGGCAAGCTCGATGTCGAACGGACCGCCCGACTTCGGATCGCCCGAACGTTCGGCCGTATGAATCTCCTTCACCGGCACGCCGATCGTGCCGCCCGGCGTCGCCAGTTTCAATTGCGGCGCGTCGATCGTGGCCGCCAACACGTTGTCGCCGATCAGTTGGCAGAGCGGTCCGGAAGCGCCCGTCGCAGGACCGGCGCCTGGCTGTCGCGGCGGCGCCTTCAGCGACGAAAGCTGCCGCACCTCCATCGCCGGAAACTTCAGCGGCCCAAAGCGGAGCGAATTCAGTTCGATCGGCTCGTCCTGCAACAGCACCGAGAGGTTGCTCCCGTCGCGCAGCGCAAGGCGATAGAGAGGTTGCGGCTCGCGGCGGCTGCCGAGACTTGCGATTTCGCCCAGGCCGACGTCCAAGCCGCCCCAGGGCGAGATGGCGTGCAGCCGCGCCTCGCCGCCGACCAGGAGCCGCTGCCCGTCGTGAACCTGCAAGAGCGCGACCGCGTCGGCCGGCGCTTTGCCGTCACCGGCGGAGGCGTGGAGGAACAGCATGTTGATTTTCTCCGGCGGCAGTTTGACCTCGACTCCGTCCTCCGCCTTCAGGGCGAGGTCCTTGCACTCGACGCGGCCGAAAAGCACCTCGCCATTACGGAGAAAGACCCGCATCGACTGCTCGCTCGCCTCGCCGCCGCAGATCAACGCGACGTCGGCCAAAGCCAGCGCGGTCTTGCCCCACGATGTCAGAACGGAAATACTTCCGAGATTACCGCCGCTGACGACGCCTTGCATTCGCGATTGCACGTCCTGCACGAGGACGTCGGATTTGCCGCGTTCGACGTGGTTCTGCCAGGCCAGGCGCAGCACGGGCTGCATGAGCAGCGCGGCCGTCGAGCCGGCAGGCTCGTCGCGGCGCAAATTGACGATCGACTTGACGACGCTTTCGGGCAGCCCCGCCAGCCATTTGCGGTCGTCGAAAGCCTTGGCCCGGTCCTTTAATTCCTGGGCGGTAAACGCGCCGCCGCGGTTATGCTGCGAAAACCCCCAGACTACGGAAACGGTTGAATGCGCCGGCACGCTGACGTTGTACGAAACGCGAACGGAACGCATCGCTTGGATTTCAATCTCCGGCTTGACCTTTCCGGAGCCGGGCAAGTAGAACAAGGCGTCGGGAAAGTTGCCGTTGCCTTCAGAAAGCGCGACGAGGCTGTCGCGCTCCGGAACCGCCAGCCGGACAATTCCCATATTCATCGGCCGCCGAATCCGGCCGTTGAAGCCGACCACAGGAGCCGCCGCGGCTGCACCGGCCTGGCCAGTAGCCGTGTCCAGATTTGCGCCGCTGGGACCGCTGAGCGCCGAGCGGATCATGGTCCGCATCGCGCTGCTTGTCGAGATGTTCGCCTGGATCGCCGTCGCCGAGGTGTTCTGGAAGGACTCCACGAACCGCACCGTGCCCTGCCCCCCTGGAAACGGGGCCAGATCGAGCTTGATGCGCCGCGTAGTCAGCAAAGGCGCGCCCGCCGGCCCGATTGCGGGCGCTGCGCCGAACGGCGCCGCCATTGGCGGTGCGTAGGGGCTATACGCCGGCGCGGCCATCGCGGCGGCGGCGTTGAAAGTTTCGAAAACGTACTCAGAACCGTCCGGCGTCATTTGCGTCCGCTGCGGCATGAACTGAGCGCCGTTGACGGTCAAGATCCCCATTTGCATGATCATCGATTGTCCGCCGTTGATCGTCAACATCGACTGCGGATTGATCATCCAGGCGACGCCCTGCGAGTCTGTTTGCGGCTGCCATTGGGGATTGACCAGCGTCGGGCCACCTGCGGAGCGGGTAGGCGGCTCGTCGGCGCGGGCGATACTTGCGCAAACAATGGCCGCTTCGGCAATGGCCGACAGGACGAGAAAGCTGCCAACGATGCGATTCATCATGCACCTCCGACGAATTCAGCGGCAGGCTCGAACGAACCGGTAGAGGCTGCCCCGGTTATTGCATGGCGATAAAGCTGCGTTGATTATACACCGAAACGGCAACTACCACCAGCGCCGGACAAGACGACATCGAAACCCGAAGCGTAGGCGAGCAAGTGTGGGGTCCTTCCTCGCTGGCGCTTCGGGTTGCAATGGAGCCGCCTGGAATGCGGATTACAAGCATTCCTCCGGTCACAACGTCTTGTGGAACCTGCGAACGGCAAGGAAAAACGTCGCCGCGCCGATCGCGGCCAGGGCCAAGAGCTGCGGCCAAAGGAATTCCAGCCCGACTCCCTTGAGGAAAATAGTCCGTACCACGACCAGAAAATAGGCCACGGGATTTAGATACGTCAGCCATTGGATGACCACCGGCATGTTCGCGATCGGAAAAGAAAACCCCGAAAGCAGCATCGCCGGAAAGAAGAACAGGAACGTGCTCATCAGCGCCTGCTGCTGCGTCTGGCTGATGGTTGAGATAAGGAGGCCGGCGCCGAGCATGGTCATGAGATAAACCCCCGTTGAAAAGTAGAGCAGCGCGAGGCTGCCGCGCATCGGCACTTGGAACCAGAGGGTGCCGATCAGCAGGATCAGCGTCACGTCGACGAAAGAAATGAGCACGAACGGCAAAGTCTTGCCCAAAATGAATTCGGCGGGCGTGATAGGCGTTACAATTATCTGCTCGATCGTGCCCAACTCCTTTTCACGAACCACGGCCATGCTGGTCAACAAAAGACTCACCAGACTGACGACGATCACGATGACGCCGGGCACGAAATAATTGCGGCTGTCGAGGTTCTCGTTGAACCACGCCCGTGTACGGAAATCCAACCGCACCGGCAGTTGAGCGACGCTCTGGCTGCGATCGAGGCGGCGCTGCAGCTCCGCGCGGCTGAAGTCGGCGGTGATGCGGTTGACGTAGCTCAGCGCGATGCCTGCCGTGTTGGAATCGGTGCCATCGCAAATGACTTGGAATTCCGCCGTGCGGCCGCTCTGAAGGTCTTCTTGAAATCCTTTGTTGACCCGGAACACAATCTGCACTTCGCTGCGGTTCACGACTTCGTCCATCTGGCGGTCCCTGGTGATATGCGTTACCACGTCGAAATAGCCGTTGGCGGAGAAGCGGGAAAGCAGATCGCGGCTGGCGGGCGTGTTGTCCAGATCGTAGATTCCGGCGCGGATGTGGCGGATGTCCATGTTCACCGCGTAACCGATCACGATGACCTCGATGCAAGGCAGAATCAATATGACGCCGCGCATCCGCGGGTCCCGAAAGACCTGGATAAACTCCTTGATCAGCATTTCGCGGAGGCGGTCGAACATGTTACGTCAGTTTCTTAACAAACCTCCATCGGGCCAAAACAACCATCAGTGCGGCGAAAGCCACAAGCAGCAGCGCGTCCGCCGCGAGGATCTCCAGGCCGACGCCTTTGAGGTAAATCCCTTTCAACACCGCGATGAAATACCGCGCCGGCACCAGATAGGTAAGCCATTGGATCGGGCGCGGCATGTTGACAATCGCGAAAATGAAATCGGAAAGCAAGAACGACGGCAGGAACGTGGTCATCATCGCCAACTGGCTCGACATGAGCTGGCTCTTCGTCACGATGCTCAACAGCATGCCCATCGTCAGCACGCCGACCAGGAAGATCGAGGCCAAGCCGAACAGCAAGGCGACGTTTCCGCGCAAGGGAACGTGGAACAGGAACTGTCCCAACACGACCGCCAGCACCATGTCGAACATGCCAATGGCGAAGTAGGGGATGAGCTTGCCCAGCACCAGCTCCTCGCGCTGCACGGGCGTGGAAATGAGCTGTTCCATCGTGCCCCGCTCCCACTCGCGGGCGAAGGTCAGCGAAGTGAGCATGGCGGCAATGACCATCATGATCACCGCGATCAGTCCCGGCACGATGTAGTTCCGCGATTCCAGCTCGGGATTGAACCACACCCGCTGCCGCACGTCCAGCGGCGGGCGGAAGTCGGTCGCGCCCACGCTTTTCATGCGGTCCAGCGACCACTCTTGCTGGTAAATCTCGGCGATGGCGTCCGCATAGCCCAGCGCTATCGCGGCCGTGTTGGAGTCGACTCCGGAAACGACCGCCTGGAGCGGCGATTCGGTCCGCGCGGCGATCCGGCGGGCGAAATCGTAGGGGATGACCAGCGCCATCAGGGCCTTGCCGGAATCGAGGGCTTCGTTCATCTCGCGCTCGTTGTTGACCCCGCCAACCAAGGAGAAATAGGGCGAACCGGCGAAGCGGGCGACCAGCTCGCGGCTTTCGGGCGTGCCGCTCTGGTCCCACACGATCAGCGGCACGTGGTCCACGTCCAACGTCAGGGCGTAGCCGAAAAGCAACAGCAAGAGGACCGGAATGGCCAACGCCATTCCCAGGCTGCGCGGGTCGCGGAGCACGTGCAGGAACTCCTTACGGGCAACGGCGGAGACTCGTCGCACATTCATCGGCGCACCTCCTCTTGCGGCTGCTCAGCGCGGTCGCGGGCCTCGATGAGCGAAACGAAGACGTCCTCCAGCGTGGGCGTGATTCGTTCGATCTGCCGGACTTGGAGACCGCGCTCGGCCAGCCGCGCCCGCGCGTCGGCGGTGACGCGCTGGCCATCCTCGGCCACCAGGTGCAGACTGCTGCCGAAAAGAGCCACCTCTTTTACTCCGGCCAAATCGGATAAAGCCTCCATCGCGGCTTCTGGCCGCTCGCACTGTATTTCCAGCACGTCCTCGCTCATTGCCTCATGCTTGAGCTGCTCCGGCGGGCCCTGGGCGATCAGCTCGCCGCGGTAGATCAACGCCAGACGATCGCAATATTCGGCCTCGTCCATGTAGTGCGTCGTGACGAATACGGTTACGCCCTCGTCGGACAGCTCGTAGATCAGGTCCCAGAACTGGCGGCGGCTGATGGGATCGACGCCGGAAGTCGGCTCATCGAGAAAAAGGATCGGCGGGCGGTGGAGAATCGCGCAAGCCCAGCGCAAGCCGCTGCTTCCATCCGCCGGAAAGGACCCCGGTCAGACGATGACGATGCGACTGCAGACCGGACATCTCGATTACCCACTGCTTCCGTTGGGCCTTCTCTTTGGCCCCGATGCGGTAGATGCCGGCGTAGAAGTCGATGTTTTCCTCGACCGTGAGGTCCTGATAGAGTGAAAACTTTTGGCTCATGTAGCCGACGCGGGTTTTGATCTGCTCGGCCTGCGTGCGGATATCCAACCCTGCGACCGTACCGCTCCCGCCGCTGGGCGAGAGGATGCCGCAGAGCATGCGAATGGTGGTTGACTTGCCCGCGCCGTTCGGTCCCAGGAAGCCGAAGATTTCCCCTCGCCGGACCTCAAAGCTAACGCGGTTGACGGCCATGAAGCTGCCGAAGCGGCGCTCGAGGTGGGTGACTGTGACCGCGGGAGCTTGGGGGGAAACAACGGGGGAAAGGGAGAAGGGAAGAAGGGGAGAAGGGGAGACTGGCAAGTCCTCCTCTCCCTTTCTCCCTTTCTCCGCTTCTCCCTTTCTTTCCTCATCCCCGATCGCCGACACGAACACGTCCTCCAGCGTCGGCGGGATGGACCGTATCGCAGGCGGCGGCAGTCCGGCCGACTCCAGCGCAGCGGCAACTTGGCGGCTTTCTTCCACTCCGTCGCGGCCGACGAAGTGCAGGCGATCGCCGAACGACCCCACCGACGCCGAGGGAAACGCTGCTCGCAGCGCGGCGGCCGCTGGTCTGGGCTGGGCGGTGCGGATTTCCAGGATTGTCCCCCGCATCAGGCGCTTCACGTCATCCGGCGTGCCGCAGGCAAGCATCTTGCCCTGATGGATCAGTGCCAGGCGGTTGCAGCGCTCGGCCTCATCCAGATAGGCCGTGGAAACGAAGATCGTCACCCGCTCGCGGAGCAGTTGATACAAGATCCGCCAGAAGTCGCGTCGCGAGACGGGATCGACGCCGTTGGTCGGCTCGTCCAAGAACAGCACGCGGGGCGTATGGACCAGCGTACAGGCAAGCCCCAGTTTCTGCTTCATTCCGCCGGAAAGGTTGCCCGCCAGGCGGCGCTTGAAGGGCGTCAGGTTGCTGAATGCCAGCAGCCTTTGCACGCGCTCGCCGCGAACCTTGCGGGGCACGTTGTAAATGTCGGCGTAGAAGTCGAGGTTTTCCATCACCGTCAGATCGGCGTAGAGTCCGAAACGCTGGCTCATGTAGCCGATTTCCTGCTTCACCGCTTCGGCCTCGCTCGCGATGTTGTGCCCGGCGACCCAGGCCTCGCCCGCGTCGGCGTCCATGATCGAAGTCAGCAGGCGCATCGTCGTCGTTTTGCCCGCGCCATCAGGACCGACCAGACCAAAGATTTCACCCTCTTCGACTTCCAGCGAAAGCCCGTCGAGAGCGACAACGCCATCAAACTTCTTCGATAAGCCGCGGGCGACGATCATATGTCCCGTTTGTTTCGGATTTCACTTAGGGATTTCAATACAGCGTCCGCCGGCATTCCCGGTTTCAGTTCCTTGTCGGGATTGTCAACGTAGATCTTCACTCGATAGACGAACTTCACCCGCTCGCGCTCCGTCTGCACCGTCTTTGGCGTGAACTCCTGTTCGGACGCGATGAAGCCTACCCGCCCCTTGTAAACCTTGCCGGGATAGGCGTCCGTAGTGATCTCCGCCGGGCTGTCCAGCGCGATCGTCCGCTTGCCGATGTCGCGCTCGTCGATGTAGGCCCGCAGCCAGACGTTCTTGATGTCCGCCACGGTGACTACCGGCGTGCCTGCGGCCACGTATTCGCCCGGCTCGACGTTCTTGGAGAGCACGACGCCGGTCAGCGGCGACATCACGACGGCGTAACTCAGCTTGACTTTGGCGGCCTGCAAGGCGGCTTCGGCCTGTTGGACCTTGGCGCGGGCCTGGTCGATGTCCTCCTTTCGCGGGCCGTCCCTGACGAGCCGCCACTGGGCTTCGGCCTGTTCCATGGCGGCCTTGCCTTGGGCAATATCTTCCTTCCGCGGGCCTTCTTTGACGAGCTGATAGCGTTTCAGCGCCTCGGCGTAACGCTCGCTGCCCATGCGATAGGCGGCGACGGCCTGATCGTATTGTTCCGCGCTGACGGCGCCAGAGTGAGAATTCCAGAGTTTTTCGATGCGGGACAAGTCGGCCTTGAGCCGCACGAGGTCGGCCTCGGTCGCCTTGTAGATCGACTCGCTGGCGGCGATCTCCTGAGGCCGGCTGCCGTTTTTCAGTTCCTCGTAATTCGCTTCGGCCTTGTGCATAGTCGCCTCGGCTGCGCGGATCTCGTCGGGACGCGAGCCGTGCTCCAACGCGGCCAAGACGGCCTGCGCCGCGTGCAAATCGCCCTCCCGCGCCGCTACGTCGGCCCGAAGGTCGGCCGCCTCCAGCTCTGCGATCGGTTCGCCGGCCTTCACCGACTGGCCTTCGTCCAGGAACCGCTTCGCCACGTGCCCCGGCACCTTGAAACTGATGGGCACCTCAATCGCCTCAATGTTTCCCGACACGCGGATCGGCGCGTCGCCGGAGTAGCCGAATTGCAGCGCGTACCAGCCGCCGGCGCCGGCGGCCACCAAGAGGGCTGCCGCAGGAAAAACCAGTTTCTTCGATGGGCTAAAGGTCATGGTTGTCATCTCCTTGTGAATGCCGACTCACTTCCTGCCGTTGCCGCTCGGAGTACGGCCGTCAGGCGAATTACCGGCATCCTTCCGCCTCAATGCCGCACTGCGAGCGCCCAGTGCCTGCTCGTACAGCTTCCATGCCCTGCCGGCGTGCTGCGTCAGATTGAATCCGGCATCGGTAATGTGCCAAAGGATTCCCGCCGGCACGATCATGCCCAGAAAGAGCATGGCAGCGGTTCGCGGCAGGAGTGCCCGGTCGATGCGGCCCTGCTGCTGGCCCTCGCGGACCATGCGTTCGATTTCGCCCAGGTAGCCGGCCATGATCTGCCGGACGCGGGCCTTCCGCCGCGGATCGTCGACGCCCGCCTCATCGGAAAAAATGATTCGCGGAAACGCCTGGCCGCCCTCGCGAATGATGCGGATATGCCGCGTAAAAAGGCCGTGCAGGCGGCGCACGGCATCGTCGCTCTCTCCCCGTGCAGCCACGACATTGCCCTGCAGCCGCGACTCCAAGAGATCCAGCACGGCCTCGATCATCGCGTCCTTGCTCTTGAAGTGGCGATAGATGCCAGAGGGCACCAATCCCACTCTGCGGGCGACGGCGGCAATGGAGAGCCGCTTCACGCCTTCGTTGGCGATTATTTTCAATGCCGCGTCGGCGATCTGTTCTCGGCGAATACGGGTTTGCAGCTTGGCATCGGCCATGATCACCTCCTATTGTGATTATACGTTCACAATCCGGGCGATGCCAGAGGAATCCGTCGCGCTTTGCGCGGTGTCGCAGGCCATGGCCCGGCAAATTGAATCACTTGCCAAGACGAACTATCATATGGCGATGCGCCGCCTGCCCTCCGGGCTTTGTCCTTCAAGTTTCTTAATGACAATTTCCACGAGCCAATCCATGCTGGAACTCATCGACCTCGACCAATCGATCTCCAAGCAAGACTACGAACAACAATTTCGTCCTCTGGAATTGGAACTCGGCGAACTGCAGCGCCGCGCCCGTGACGCCGGGTTGCCCGTGACAGTCGTTTTTTCCGGCTGGGCCGCGTCGGGCAAAGGGACCACCATCAACCGCGTCTGCCAGGCGCTGGACCCCCGCGGATTCAAGGTGCATTCCATCGTGCGTCCGGACAAGAACGAGCGCTACCACCCTTGGATGTGGCGTTTCTGGAGCGCCTTGCCCGCCGCCGGCCTATGGGCGATCTTCGACCGTTCCTGGTATCGCCGCGCTCTGGAGGAGCGGATCGGCGGCGAGATCGATGAGGCGGCGGCCATGCGAACGCTTGTCGACGCCCGGCAGTTCGAGCGCGAACTCGCTTTAAGCGGCGCGCTGATCGTCAAGTTCTGGCTGCAGATCGGCAAGCGCGAGCAAGAGAAGCGGTTCAAGACGCTTACCGCCAATCCCGCGACGGCTTGGCGGGTGGGCCGCGAGGAACGCCGCCAACAGCGGCACTACGAAGAGTTGACGACGCTCGTTGAAGAAATGATCGCGCAGACCGACGCTCCGGACGCTCGCTGGACAATCATCGCGGCAACGCAGCGTCGCTTCGCAAGGCTGAGCGTGTTCCGCACGCTCATCAACGCGGTCAAGGAAGCGCTGGGCGAAAGGAAGGAAGAAGGGGGAGGGGAGAAAGGGGAAGGGAGAGGGGAGATGGTAGCGGCGGGCGCTGACAATTCGGCTTCATCCTTGGACGCACCTCCCCCTTTCCTCCTCTTCCCTCCCAATGCCCACAGCGCTCAAGAGTCAAAGGCGGACGGACTCCCCGACACTTCCGCCGCCACGATTCTCCACCGCGTCGATCTCACGCTCTCGCTGAACCGCGAAGCGTACGAGGAGGAGCGCAAAAAGCTCGCGACGCGGCTGTTGACGGCCGAAAACGAACTCTACCTCAAGCGAATCCCGGCGGTGATCTGCTACGAAGGCTGGGACGCCGCTGGCAAGGGCGGCAATATCCGCCGCCTCACGCAGAGCTTCGACCCGCGCGGCTTTGAGGTCGTGCCGATTGCCGCGCCTTCCGCCGAGGAAAAGGCCCATCATTATCTCTGGCGCTTCTGGCGGCACGTTCCCAAGGCGGGCCACATCACGATCTTCGACCGCACCTGGTACGGCCGCGTGCTCGTCGAGCGCGTGGAAGGGTTTTGCACGCCGGCCGAGTGGAAGCGGGCCTACGATGAAATCAACAACTTCGAACGGCAGTTGGCCGATTTCGGCACGGCAATCGTCAAGTTCTGGCTGCAAATCGACGCCGACGAACAACTCCGCCGCTTCAAAGAGCGGCAGGAAACGCCCCACAAGCAATGGAAAATCACCGAGGAGGACTGGCGCAATCGCGAGAAGCCCCGCTCTATGAGCCTGCGGTAAACGAGATGCTCTGGCGAACCAGCACGCCGCACGCGCGGTGGACGATCCTCGAAGCCAACTGCAAATACTACGCGCGGATCAAGGCGCTGCGGACGGTGGCGGAGGCGCTGGAAAGCGCAGTTGAGCGCGTCTGACCAGGACCGAATAGCGGCTGGTCTGTGGCTTTGCGGTCATTTAGTCAATCTGGTACTCGGAATGCACTGTCTGACATGCCCAGCATGGGTGAAAGATGATCTGTGCGAATTCAGTCCGCATCGGGAACTCTGCGTCGAGATCAATGACCGCGAGAAGTCTCATCGTGTAATAACGCTTGTTTCTCATAAGCGGGTGTCCCCAGGTATGCGTCGGACAATTCGCATTCGGACAGACGATATCGCGGTCGCCCTGCTGCAATACCGGAAGCCCGCCGAATTGGCTGCTACGGGCGACGCCATTCCATCGTTCCGGGGCATCGGCAGCAAAGTGGTCGGCGAGCAGTGTTCTATCGGCTGGCCGAAGCCACGGCGTCCCCAAGTGATCGCAACTCTGGATCAGCTTTTCGGCCTCGGTAGGAATTCTTCGAAAGTAGAGGCGGCGGCGTGGGAAAACCGCGGGGAACTCACTAAACGGACTAGCGTCTTCGGCGGAAGCAACTTTGAAGATCGAAAGTCGATTTCCGGCACGTCGATAAGCGGCTTGGTGCGCGCAGTGGAGACAGAAATAGAGCGGAAGCCGTTTGAGCTTACCGAAAACGTCCCTCGATTCTTCCCGGAAACGGGGATCGCTGCAGTCGATATCCCAAAGAAGGTGAAGCGGCTTCTCGCAATGCGGACACACGGCAGCCCGATGCGGCGACGCCCCTCCTTGCCAATGGCTCGCGCGATTTCCGGCGCTGCGGCCAAGTGGTAACCTTGGCGTAAGTAGTAGCGAGACCGCCAGTTCTCGGGAACGTCGCGGTCGCTGCGCCTCCGCGCACGGCCCACCCGATCCGCCTCTTCTATTTCTTTGTCGACGATCTCACGGAAGGCGTCGAGATCGGCATCTGAAAGTTGAATGTCACCTAAGCCAAGACTACCTTGCAGCGCGTCGATAATCTCCTCGCGGGACGATTTCGGCAACCATAGCGCCTGCGAGGATCGTGCGTGCGGCTTCGTTCATTGATGCGTCGCGTGACGTTTAGTGTTTCAGTCGGTTTTCCGCTAAAACCAACGGAGGTCCGTGAGCTTTCCCATCATTCACCAGCTTCCTTGATGACGGCTGCCTCGATTGACGTGGAGACAAAGAAGCCGGCTTCCGATTCCAAGTCATCGATCATCGCGCCGACGGACGCAATATGGCCCTCCCGTATACCCCGCCGCGCGCTCGGCAACGGAGAGCGGCCACTGCCATGCAAGTGTGGCGCCCGCGCCGCGCTGCAAAATCAAACCCGCTTGCAGATCAGCGCGATGTTCTGGCCGCCGAAGCCGAAACTGTTGCTTAGAGCCACGTTGCAGCGCAGTTTCTCGCGCGACATTGGGGATGTAATCCAGGTCGCAATCGGGATCGGGGTTCTCGTAGTTGATCGTCGGCGGCAGGGCATTGTCGCGGATCGCCAACAGGCAGAAGATCAATTCCGTGGCGCCAGCCGCGGCAATGAGATGGCCCATCATGCTCTTCGTGCTGGAGACCGGAACCTTGGCGGCATGCGGCCCGAATACGGCCTTGATCGCCAACGACTCGACGCTGTCGTTGACCTTGGTGCTCGTGCCGTGGGCGTTGATGTAGTGGATGTCCTCCGGCCCCATGCGGGCATCGGCTAGCGCCATTTTCATGCAACTGATCGCGCCGCGGCCTTCGGGGTGCGTGTCGGTGATGCGATAGGCGTCTGCCGTCGAGCCGTAGCCAACGATTTCCCCGTAAATCCGCGCCCGCGGGCCTTGGCCATCTCAAGCTCTTCAAGCACCACCATACCGGCGCCCTCGCCGAGCACAAAACCATCCCGCTCGCGGTCGAAAGGACGCGAGGCCCGCGCGGGCTCGTCATTGCGGGTGGAAAGCGCGGTAAGCAGGTTGAAGCCGGTCACGCCAAAAGGATGGATCATGGTGTGGGTGCCGCCGGCGAGCATCGCGTCAGCCTCGCCGCGGCGGATGATCTCCACCGCCTCGCCCACAGCCTGGCTGCTGGCCGCGCACGCGGTGAGGCAGTTCAGATTCGGTCCTTGCGCGTTGAACATTGCCGCCAGGTGGCCCGCCGGCATGTTCGGCTCCTGCTCCAACTCGGCGATCGGATTGAGCAGTTCCAGCCCTTTCCGGCAAAACCGGGCGACATCAAACGTTGCACCGCCGTTGAGGCCCGCGAGTATCATTTCCGTGAAGCGCTCGAAATCCTGCTGGCCCTCGCCGCTGCCCGTGTAGACGCCGAAGCGCGCAGGATCGCGGTGCGACTCAAGGATTCCGGAATCGCACATTGCTTTCTTGGCGGCGCCGATGGCGAAGCGCGTATGCCGGCCTTGGAGTTTCCAGTCGTCGGGCTTCTCGCCCACTTCGGAAATGTCCCAATTCTTGACTTCGGCGGAAATCTTCGTGGGAAAGTTGGAGGCGTCGAAGAGCGTCGTATAGTCGACGCCCGACTCTCCGGCCAGCAACCGCTTCCAGACCGCCTCGACGTCCGCGCCCAACGGCGTGACCAGTCCCATGCCCGTGATGACAACGCGCCGCGTCATGACTGCACTACTCCACTGCTGACCACGGGCGCGGCGCGCGGGTTGGCGTTCGGGGATGTCGATCGCCGTTCTGCCAAAACCGTTGCTGCCAGCGGCCGCAGGCTGATGATTGCAAGATGCTTCGTCGATTCGGCACAGCCTTGCCGGCGGACGCAGCGGACTGCCGTCCGCTGCGCGACCTACGCGGTAAGCGCCGAATACGCGCATCATGGAAAGGAACACTTCGGGCGAAAAAAACGTTCCCAACCAAGGGGCGTTAAGGTGAGTAAAGAGGATTTCCGCCTCCGCTTGCAGTCGCTCGCCAATGTGGCTGGTTGCGCGGACCGTGCGCCTTCGGCGCTTTTGCGCTCGATCATCGCCGCGTACGTGAGCGTGTCGCCGGGCCGCGCGTGACAGTGGAATTGCGCCCGGTTGATCTTTACCAAAATCACTTTTTCCGTGAACTGGCTGTGCTCGCACACCAAAAGGCCGCCCGTTTGCGCCATGCCCTCGATCACCAAGGAGTTGGGAAAGAGGGGGTATTCCGGAAAGTGATCGTGGAGGTAGTCCTCGGCCAGGGAAACACACTTGATCGCCTTGGCCCGGCAACCGCTTTCGAACTCCAGAAATCTGTCGATCCAGAACCAGCGCATGGATTCAGCCCGTGAGTTGCACTTTGCTTTCCACAAAACGGCACATGTCGGCCACGGTGAGCACGTTGGCGAAGTCCTGCACTACCGGATTCTTGGCAAACTCGTCGAGATTGGCGAAAGGCATCCGCTGGCGGAGCTCGGAGAGGCCCAACTCGGTAACTTTGCCGTCCTGCACGTACTTCGAATCGGTGAGCACGTCTTCCGGGAAGAGC
This sequence comes from uncultured Planctomycetia bacterium, assembly GCA_963780045.1. Lineage (GTDB taxonomy): Bacteria > Planctomycetota > Planctomycetia > Pirellulales > Thermoguttaceae > JANXQG01. Next base: position 3,927,393 of record CAVZZZ010000001.1, read on the forward strand.
TCGTTGCGCGGGATCTTGATGTCGAAGGACTTCTCCAGGCGGAAGACGATGTCCAGGAAGTCGATCGACTCGGCCCCCAAATCGCCCACCAGCGTCGCCTCGGGCGTGATGTCCTCCTCGTCCACTCCCAACGCCTCGGTCAGGGCGACCTTGATCTTCTCGTACACTTCTTCCTTTGTCGGCATTTCAAATTGACTCCTGGTCAGTGTTCAGTTTTCAGTTTTCAGTTTTCAGTTAGAAGTCGCGAATTGAAAACTGAAAACTGAAAACTACATCAATATCCTCCCAAGCTCAGGCCGCCATCGACTCGCAGCACCTGCCCAGTAAGGTAGGACGCCTCGTCGCTGGCGAGGAAAGCAACCACGGTCGCGATTTCCTCGGGTTTGCCGATCCGCTTCATGGGAATAACGCTTTTGATCTGGTCGCCGGCGATGCCGCGAACGACCTGGCTCATGTCGGTTTCAATCATGCCCGGCGCAACGGCATTAACGCGGACCTTCCGCGCCGCGAGCTCCTTGGCCAGCGCGCGGGTGAGGCCGTTGATGCCCCCCTTGCTGGCCGCATAATTCACTTGTCCCCGCGAGGCGAACTCGGCCGCGGTGCTGGAAAGGTTCACGATGCTGCCGCTGCGTTGCATCATCATCGGCTGACTCACGGCGCGGCAGTAGTTGAACGTGCCGCAGAGGTTCGTGTCCAGCACGTCGCGCCACTGCTGGTCGGTCATCGCGCCGGTCAGCCCGTCCTTGACGATTCCCGCCGAGTTTACCAGGATGTCGATCCGCTGCCACTGTTTGGCTACGTCGTCGACAATTTCTTGCGCCCGCCCGGCGTCGCGAACATCGGCCTGCACCGCGCGGACCTGCCGGCCCTGGGCGGAAAGCTCGGCGGCCAGATTGTCGGCCGCCGCCTGGTTCGCATGGTAAACAAATGCCACGTTGGCGCCCTCGGCGGCCAATTGCATCACGCACGCCCGGCCGATGCCGCGGCTGCCGCCCGTCACAATCGCTGTCCTGCCTTGAAGTCGCATGGGTCTTGTGCAAAGGGCTAAACCGTGGCGGGGACAACCGGCGCGCCCGGTTGGTACAACACGCTCAAAAGGCTCCGCATTTCCTCCAGGATCATGTCGTCCAGGCCCGCGTCCGCCGGATTTCGCTCGGCCAGGTTGTACCGTTCCAGCAACAGCCGAGCGCTGACCGTCGTGCGGCCCTCCACGGTTCCGTGCGCCTTCACTTTCGTTTCTGATTCGCTTTGAGAAATGATCTCGGCGGTCACGGTAAGAAGCTGCCCCGGCTCGACGAACTGCCCGTATTTTACGTTGTTTGCCTGTTTCAATAAGATCACGGAATGGGCGAAATCCTCGGTCAGGCGAATGAGCCAGGCCGCAGCCTGCGTCATGGCCTCCAGCATCAACACCCCCGGCATAACGGGGAAGTTGGGAAAATGGTCCCCCAAGTACTCTTCAGCCATCGACAGTGACTTGACGGCAGTTATACTCACACCGGGCCGGAAGTCAATAATTCGGTCGATCAGCAAAAAACGCATTAAAATCGGCCCGCTCAGGTTATAAACGATGCAAGTATAGCGGGATGCGAGGGTTTCTACAACGGCCGCCGAATACGGACCCCAGGAATTAATGCAGTCGGGGACCACCGCGCCGGAGTATAGCGGATTAGCACAGAATAGGTAAAGACGCGGACTTCGTGGGGAAATAAAATGGACATAACTCGGCGCGGCATGTTGGCGGCGGCCGGTTCGGGCGCTGCCGCGCTGGTGGCGGCGCGGCTTGCGACAAAAGCGGACGCTGGACCGCAACCAGCCGATGCCGGCCAGTTCGCGTATCCCTATCGAATCGCTTTTGGGGCCTGGATTAATGATATGCGCCGCCGGCCGCTTCCTCTGGGGAACTGGCCCGCGCCGCAGTTCGACGACGAGACGATCGAAAGCGCGATCCAAGCGATGGACGTCCAGTCGGCGGCCGGCTTCAACTACCTCGACGCTTGGGGCCTGTTCGCCACCTACGGCTGGCCCGTGGATATTGCCAGCGCCGTGGACGAACCCCGCCGCCGCCGTTTGCGCCGGCTGAAGGACGCCGCGCGGCAGCGGAACATCCGCCTCTCGCTCGGACTGGGCGTTTACAGTTGGGGCTACGACAAGATCATTGCCGCGGACTCGGCCGTGCGCGGAAAGAATGCCGACGGCTCGCCGCACGCCCATGCGATGTGCGACCACAATCCGAAATCGTTCGAGTACGTCAAGCGGATCATCGACTTCGCCCTCGGCCAGTGCGAGTTCGGCGCCGTCCACTTGGAATCGTGCGACCTCGGCTGCTGCTTCTGTCAGCACTGTGCCGGCAAGGATGGAGTGGTCGGCTACAACGCGCACATCAATTCCAAGACGGCCGATTACATCAAGCAGAAATGGCCGGACAAGCTCGTCTACGTGATCACGATTAGCTGGACCGGGGCCGGCAAGACGTTCACTGCCGCCGAGGAAGACAAGGTCGTCCAGCTAAGCCGGCACGTCGATTGCATTTTCGACCAGGGACATACGGGATACCAGGTCCCTGAAGACAAGCGCCGCGAGTTCATCAGCCGGCTGCACTGCGCCTACGGCACGTCGGGAAAGCTCTGGCTCTATCCCGATACTCGCTGGGATCGGGCGTCGTACTTCCTGCCTTATCCGAAGCGGGCCGGCGAAGCCCTCGTCAAGCAATTTGCCGACGGCGTGCGCGGTTGCCTTTACTACCAGGGGCCCGTAACCAACGCCGGGCAGGAACTGATGATCGCGCTAGGCGGCCGCATCCTTTCCGACACGCGGCGCAAGCCGGCGGACGTACTGGATGAGGTTCTGGAAAAGCTCTACCGGCCGCGGAACGCCGCAGCCGCGCGACGACTTGCCCGTATCGTCGAGCTGGCGGAGGAATCTTATTTCAGCCAATGGGCCGAGGAGCGATTCCGCAAGCTCTGGGGCGTACCCAAACCCGGCGAGTTCAAGCTCGATCAAGGTCTCTTTGGCACGTCACCGGGCCCGGCGACCTACCTGCAGGAACCGTGCCTTGATGCCAAAGGGCGCAAGGCCTACCGCGAAGGGCTCGTCGCTATCCTCGGCGAGCTGCCAAAGCTGGAAGGCCAGTGCGATGATCGCGGCAGGTTGGCAAATATCGAACGCAGCGTTATCGTGACGCTCGCCATGTTGAACACCGTCTGTTCTTGCTTGGGCGAGCCGCGGCCGTAGATCGGCTCTAACGACGCTCACAGCATGAATCTTCGGTCTTGTGCATCCGGGGAACGGTGACACTCGCAGCATTACCCCGTTCCAGCAGCCTTCGTGTTCCAGTCGCCAGTTGTCCGCTGAGTTGACAGAAGCCGGGCGAAGCCGTAGTATGCCCAATGTTTTGCACGCAAGAAGAGATGATCTTTTACAGTATCCCGTACGACACCGGCAAAAGTATTGCGAGAGCTTACAATAGCTTCGTGAAACTTTTGCCGAAAGAGAGCGATTTTGCCTGTTTTCTTGACGGCGACGCATGTTTCACGACATCGACGTTCGGGCATCCGTTAGAGGCGATCGTGGCGGCGCATCCGCGGGGACGGTTGTTCTACGCGACCACTAATCGAATTGGCTGTAGCTGGCAACGAGCTGTTGGCGCTCCTGCCGGAAATGACGTCGCACTCCATCGGAAATTCGGGAAAGCGCTTCTCGATAGGCATGGGTACCAAGTACGAGAAGTTCACGGGATGAATGCCGCAAGCGGCTTCTTGATCCTAGTTCGCAAGGACCTTTGGCGAGCAGTAGGAGGGTTCCGCGGACCGGGAATGCTTGGCGTGGACCGCGCGTTCTTTTCCGACGTGAAAAAACGCGGCGTACCGATCTATCAAATGATGGGTGTTTACCTTTACCATTGGTATCGAGGAGGAACAGGTGACACAAGCCACTTACGGTAAGCATTGAGGTGCAATTTGCGCGTCGCCGAGGCTTCGCCGGCGGGAAGAACTCCGCTGACCGTGGTCAGTTCGCGACGGCCGACGAGCGTGGTCGCGTCAAATTGAGCAGAAAATGATTCGGCGAGAGACTGACTGCGAGTTCTACCTTGACAAGCTTCGACGGGGCGAGGCGTTTTCCTTCTCGCGATGGGGCGACGGCGAATGGAACTCAGTGCTTGGACTGCGTCGCGAATCCGAGGCGAATTGCGACGGCCACCATTATTTCCGCAGGATGGGAGATCAGCTTGCGCGGGCGCTCATGGACCATCCAATGTACTTCGTCGCGATGCAGCCGCTGGCGATGCGGCTGAGGGGCGGCCGCATCGAGCGATGGTTATCGCAAAAGTCCGTCAATCTCGCGTGGCACGAAGCGGACGTATTTCACAACAAGAGCGAACGAGGCGAGATTGGCGATGTTCTCGAAGCACTTCGCAACGCGGGCGATCTTATCGTCGTCGGCCCGCCTCACCTCCGACAGCTAAGTCGATACGTGGAGTATCGAGGATTCATCGAGGCGCCGAGGAAGGATTGTTTCCTCGCCTTGGACGAAATACAGACCCGCATAGCGCTCGCGGTTTCCAGAGTCCGCAAGCCGGCTGTAGTTTCAATAAGCGCCGGGATGCCGGCAAACCTGATCGTGCATAACCTATACCAAAAAATAGGGAACAAGGCGTTCCTCATTGATTTTGGCTCGCTGTGGGACCCCTATTGTGGCGTTAGTTCGAGAAGGTATCACCGTAAACTGAGATTGGGGTAGCAGCATGAAACGCACTGCTATGCTTGACACGGATTTGCCCTCGCGATATACCGGTTCGAGTATGATGTAACGAGTCACGATTCGGAAACGGGGCTCTTCATGCGTTTCAGCGTCATCATCGCGGCTTTTAACGAGGGCGGGTCGCTCGCCCGCACGGTCGAGTCGAGCCTGAAATCGGTCGGTTACGCCGAAAAGGATTTCGAGGTGATCGTGGCCGACGATGCCTCTTGGGACGACTCGGTGGAGGAGATGGCGGCCCGGTTTCCGAAGATCCGCATCGTCAGCCACCCCAAGCGCCGCGGCACGTCGCCCACAAAGCACCTCGGGCGCAACACGCCCAGGGCAACGTTCTCGTCTTCCTGGACGGTCATTGCCAGCCAAAGGAGGGGGCGCTGCTGCGGCTGGTCGAAGACGTCGAGATGTTGGAGGGCGATGCCGTCGTCACTCCTGCCGTGCCCTCGCTGGACGCCGGGCGCTGGGAAAGCTCCGAGTGGCAGATCGGCCACGGCTACCGTCTCACTCTGGAAACGCTGGATTGCGGCTGGCTGCCGCTGGACGAGCTGAGGCCCGTCTTGGGGCGGCGGAAGTTCTACGAGTCGCCCGCGCTGAACGGCTGCGCGGTGGCGATGAGCCGCGAGCTTTACAACAAGATGCGGGGCTTCGACGCCGACATGCTCGTGTGGGGCGTGGAAGACCTCGACTTCGGCTTGCGCTGCTGGATGATGGGCCATTCCATCTTGCACGACCCGGAGGCGGTCGTGGGGCACCGCTTCCGCGCGGCCTTCGACACCTACGAGGTGCCTTACGAGCGGCTGCTGGTGAACCAGTTGCGGATGGCGCGGAAATGCTTCACCAACAGCGTCTGGTCGGAGTGGGTAGAGCGCTGCCAGCGGCGGCACGGCACGCGGAGGAACGAGCAGCCGGAAGGGCTTTGGGCCCGCGCCTGGCACCTTTTCCATGAGCAGTCCGCGAGCGCCGACGAGGAGCGCGCCCAAATCCAAGGCCGCCGCGTCGGCGACGAATTCACCTATGCCGAGCGCTTTGGGTTGGCGTGGCCGAAAATCCGGTCCTCGCAGCTTTCGCCGGCTGTCGTGCGGCTGGGGGCCGATCAGCCCGCGCAGCCAAGCGCAACCCCGAGTCCGGGTCCATGCACGGGTTCGATCAAGGGGGCGCTAGCCGTCCCGAGCTTGTGGCGCTATAGGTATGAACTCAGGGCGCAACATCGCCAAAAAAAATCTCTTGGTTGGTCGACAGCGATGCGGCGAAGGTAGTTGGCGGCGCTAATGGCGAAACCGTTGAGCTCGAATTCTCACCGGGCCGCGGAGATTATAACGCTGAAGGCGAAATACACGGAGGGCGAGCAAAAATGCACCGCGACTGTCGAGATCGCGCTGGTGAAGGTAGTGCTTAGTACTCCACGCTTCGGAACACCGGGCAGGCCCAAGGACACTTCGGACAGCGGCACTTCGGTTTTCCTTGTGAATCCGCCTGCGGGTGGCGCGGCCGCAAAATGGAAGCTTACGAATGCTAGCGGCCGGGTTTGTAACGATTATATCCCTGGCTACAACGGTACAGAACAAGCGCCGGAGCACCGCAAGGCAGTGTCGTCGATGGGTTCAGGAAATCCAACCGATTACGCATTTACGGTAAACGTGAGAGTGACGCTCACCTCGCCCGAAAAGCGCAAGGATGCGCACAATTTGATCGAGGTTGGTTTTGTTCAAGGGTTGAAGATCAGCGGGAGTGCCACGTACAGCACGACGCCGCCCGGCGGAAAGCGAACGATTAAAGTTCCCGTCGAGGACGCCAAAAAGACGCTCGACTGGCTCATTACTCCTTGTCATTCCAGCGACGCGGGCATCGAATTTCCGTACTTCCCCGGGGGCCCGACGACGAAAACTCATGCTAGTGGCGAGGGCGACGACGTAGACCCGCATGTAGACCTTAGCATGATCGACTCGCCCCAGATAACTATCCCGGCGCAGCTAGATCCCAACCACGGGAAAAACGACGCAATTTTGTCAGCGACCGCTCTCGATGAATTTCTTTTGCGCGTTAGCGCGTGCTCCACGGATTCGCACATGCTTTCCGAGGACTTTAACAGATACTGGATGCAGGGAGCTGCGCTGGACCACGAATTTCGCGTTTCCGGTTGACCCGAGATTCAGCATTGTAACGCCGCCGCCACCCCTATGGGGTACTCCGGCGAAAGCATCACAGATTGAAGTAAACATCGTGCCCGCGGCGAACTACATTGCCGCGCCGTACCGCCGATGGGTTCCGCAGTAGATCCAACGTCGGCGAATCGCCGAGGGGACGCTTATTTGTCGCCTTAGGTCCCTCCAGTATTGAGTCCGTCGCACACTTAAATGAGGAGTATTCATGCGTTACCTTCAAAAGGTATTCCTTCTTAGCCTGTGCCTCCTATGCGCCGGTCAGCAAGCGCGGCCTGCAGGTCGCTCCGCGCACTCCGCGACGCTCGGCTATGGCTTGGAGGCACGAATTAGACTTGTGTCCACGGCCAAGCTTAGCGACGAGGCGTATTGGGCAACCCACCACGTCTGTATCGCGCGCATTGCGAGCCTTTGTCGTGATCCGGAAGACATAAACGTTGACCTTGAGACAGAGCGTCGCTTTACAGACGGCGCGCCCTCGCGCATCGTCGCGCGTGGCTCCGGGTTCTGCCTTCCGGGGGATGACACTCCCCGCTCTGTCGAGATCGGAGATCGGTTGCTCATTTCCTTCCTCAGGGACAAGAAGGTGGAATGGATCGACGCGGAGGTGCTACGGGACCGGCGCGGCGAGTCGGCATTGTGTAAGCGGTTGGCGCGGATCAGTGCGCTATGCGCCCGTGCAAACGCCGTTCGCGATATAGTCGATGGTGCGCTGGACGACGACGCTGTCGTTTCCGCGTACTGCCTGCGCCGCCTGGTAAAGCGGCCGCCTGGCCTCACGGCGGATGACCAGCGGCGGCTCAACCGTCTCCGCGAATCCGCGGCCTCCGAGGCCGAGCGGAAAGAACTTCTCAATCCTACTACCCCGTGGCATCGCGTTGACGATTTGATGTTGCGCACCGAGTGCCGACTTCTTGCGGACCAACTGCTGCGCGCCACTGGGGCACTTGACCGGTCCGCATCCGCGGAGGCGGATTGGCTCGAACACAAGATTCAGGCATCGAGATTTGAGACTCTCGGCCAGCTTTCCGCCTTTAGCAGGCGGCTCGCCGGCATAACTAGCGAGAGGGCGCGTGTCGTCGATTTCGCGGCGAGGGTGGCCATCGACGGATCCCAGCGCGGCGACGTTCGTATTGCCATGCTCGACGTATTCGATACATTGGCTCTACCTGACAGGGGAGTCGTGGATGATGGCACCAAGAAACTGGCTGCGGCCTCCGCGGCAATAATGCTATTTGGGACGTGCGCAGATGTGCAACGGAGGCGCACTCCACTTAGCAGGAATCACACGCAAAGTCGAGTATTCCGACCGGATCGCTGCGCCGACTACCAACTGTGGGCGCAGCTTTGCTTTGGCCTTGCGATTGCTACCCAGCGTGACGAAGCGCTTCGCGAACAAATCCGTTTAATTTATACTTCGTACGGTCTGAATTGAGCCCGGAAAGGGGTCACTGGAGCTTTCCCCGTGAATCTGGTCGTACCGACTTCGCTGCTCGGCTACCGACAATACTATATGCCACCGGCCAGTCGCCAATCGTATTCGACACGGCTGATGCGCGGCATAAAGCCAAGCCAAACTCCCAACGCGAGTCATGGGTACGTCCGTTTCTTCCCCGCCTCTGCTCACCCCCGAGGACGCCTGCCGACGCCTTCGCGCCGGCCCCGCGCCCGCCGCGTGGGGACCGCGCTGGCAACACAACGAAGTCATCATCGCCGCGCACCGCCTTCTGGCCCGCGAGGCGATCGCCTCCATTCCGCCTTGCCCTGACGCCGTTTGGGGCCGGGGGATCGTAATCTGTACGGGCGGCGCGAAGTATTTCCCCGCGGCCTGGGTCTGCGCCTCGATGCTCCGCCACCTCGGTTGCCGATTGCCCATCCAATTCTGGCATCTGGGCGAGCGCGAGCTGGACCAGCGGATGCGGGAAGCGACCGCCGATCTGGACGTGACGTGCGTCGACGCCGAGGAATTGCGGCTCACGCGGCCGGCGCGGCGGCTGGGCGGGTGGGAACTCAAGGCCTACGCGATCCTTCACAGCCGCTTCCGCGAAGTCATCCTCCTGGATGCGGACAACGTGCCGCTTATCGACCCCGCCACGCTCCTCGACGCGCCGGAGTATCGGCAACACGGAGCGATCTTCTGGCCCGACCGCCGCAACCTGAAGCCGGACAACTTGATATGGTCGATTTGCGAGGTCCCGTACCGCGACGAGCCGGAGTTCGAAAGCGGCCAGATCGTCGTCGACAAGCGCCGCTGCTGGGAAGCGCTCAATCTTGCCATGCACTACAACGAGCACAGCGACTTCTACTACGCGCACATCTACGGCGACAAGGACACGTTTCACCTGGCATTTCATCGCACCGGCAAGTCCTACACCATGCCCGCAACCGGGGTTTTTTGGCTGGACGGAACGCTCTGCCAGCACGACTTTGAGGGCAAGCGGATTCTTCAACACCGGCACTACGACAAGTGGCGGCTGGACGGCAGGAACCGCCGCGTGGGCGGGTTCCTGCACGAAGGGCTGTGCCTGGAATTCCTCAAGGCGCTTCGCGAGCGGTGCGGCAAAGCGGCGGCAAGCGGCGTCGGGACCGCGCGGCCGAGATCGGCCCGCATCCAAAGGAGCGCTCCTTCTCCGGCGCCCTTGAGGGTTTTCGGCTTGCAGCGGACCTGCACGAATCTCGTGCGCCGCGGGCTGATGGAGAACTTCGAAGTCCATCCTCTTACGGACGGAGCGGATTGGAAACACGGCCCCATCGGCCGAACGGGCTGGAAAGAATGGAATGGCCAGTTGCCGCGGATCGTGGTCTGCGTGCGAAACCCTTACGCATGGCTCGCCTCGTGCTACGGCTATTTCAAGCGCTGCGCTGCGCCGACCCGGGCATCTGCCGGCGCTTCGCCGCGGACGCTTCCTTTGGCGAGTTCATCCGCGGCGAGCACTACGTTTGGCCGTCGCCGATCGCGCGCTGGAACGAGTTGAATCGGCATTGGGAGTCGTTCGTTGCAGCGCACCCGTTGCGGGCGGCGGTCGTCCGTGCCGAGGACCTCTATGGGTCTGGACAAGCAGGCCCGCCAATGGGCGCGGCTGGAAACGGCACTGGGTCTGGCCAGAAAGATCGAGCGGCAAAGCGGCCTTGACCGCGCGTTCGCCGCTATTGACCGGCGCGTCGAGCCCGGCAGCCGCGTCACGCGCGCGCCGATGGATTTTGACTACTACGGCAAGGGCTGCTACCTTGAAAAGTTCGACGCCGAGTTGCTACAGGACGTCAATGCGCAGCTCGACTGGGAACTGATGGACCGCTTTGGGTACGAGCGAAGGGACGGCGGGGCGTGAGGCACGGGACGGACTCGGACTCCACTTCAAAGCGTTGGCAATCGACGCCAAGCGCGTCGGCGAAAAACCTCACGTTGTCCTGGCGCAAGCGGTGGAATTCCGCCCCGGGGCAGTAGGTTCCCTGCAACGCGCCGATGTTCCGGCTTCGCGCGACGCGCGGACGGAGTTCGCAGCGATCTGCGCGCCCGTAGCGATTGGTAATCGGGCCCCAGCTTAGCCTCCGGCCCCAGGTCAGCCCCTGCACCTCGAGAATCTTTCGCCGCAACGCCGCCCAGCGATCTTTCCATGTTGCCCAGCCCCAAGGCGTGAAATGGAAGGAAGGGTACACGTTCGATGCCTCGTCCCTCCGCACCGGCCACGCGTCGTCTTTATTGTACGCGGAAATCGAAAAGCAAATCTGGTCGCCCTGGAATTGCCTTCCCCAGTTGAAGTAGTGCAGGGCGTCCTTGCTGAAAACAATGTCATCTTCGCAGTGGACGACGTAGTCTTCACGGGAGAACCCCCAGTCGAGGCAATAAATGGTATTGCCCGTGCATCCGAGGCGGCGCGGCTGCTTGATGCATTGGACTTCGCAAACGGAGCCAAGGACCTCTCTCGTCATTTTCGCCAGCGTACGCGATACGTCCGCGTTAAAAAAGTCCGCGCTCGCGAGCACCGCATGGCGGCCGATTTCATGACAGCCTGCCAACGCCTCAAGCACTTGTCGCGTGTAACCCGGTCGGCGATATAGCGCGAGGGTAACGATGGGCATTTCCTTCATGCTCCCGGACGCAGTGCATTATACGCGCTTTGCCGCTCTTGACCACTTCTCGGCCTTCCGCTACGCTTATGCCTGTCTCGTCCGGAATTGCATGAACTTATGTTCACTTTCGGGCGTAGAGGACGTTGAGCGGGCAACTTGACGTCACTCGTAGCCACGCGCCGCGTGGCGAAAAGGAAACAAGTGGCATAAAGGAAGCTGGAATTGACGGCACTTTCGCTTCGCCAATCCGAGAGAATCCTTCGGCCTATCGGTTGACTCCGGGGCGAAACTGACACAGAGTTCAAATAGCGACGCGGCCGCTCCCTTGTCTGGTCCGTCGTTTACGAATCTCGTCAGTTTGTCTACTCAGTTTTGATCCGCCGCGATCCGGATCCACCGGGAATTGCGGCAGAGCCGAGGGTCTCGACCCCTCCCGGTTAGCTCCCGGTTGGGACGGCTTGGCAACCGAACTTTTTGCTTGCGTTTTTGGAGCGAAACAAACGCTTGTCGACCCACTCCGTGGGTGCCCCGGCAAGAGCTAGTTTCAGTTCCGACCTCGTCAAGCGTAACGGCACACCATGCGAAATCGAGGCAGCTCTTCCGCCACCCGCAAGCGGGTGCCCGGCCCGCGCGACCGAGGCACCCACGCGAAGCGTAGGGTCCGGGTCGCCGGGCGCAGGTCACTTCGACTGGAACAACTGGAACCGCGGCACATGCTTGCGGCCAACGTGGCGGCGAGCATCGTCTCGGCGGGCTGGTTCGGCGACTACGCCGCCGGCCAGCCCGCCCATGCCGGCGCACCGGCAATCACCGCCAGCAGCACGTCCAGCACGCCAAGCGCCGCCGCCGCCAGTTCCAACAGCACGACCTGGGACTGGATTGTGCAACTCAATCCGGCGGACCTCGGCAGTGCCGTCAGTCCGACGGCAATCGCCCGCCTGCTGCCGCAAAGCGGGCAGTTCCAGGTCATTGAAGGCCTCGGCGCGGTGGGCGAGGTGCTCGTCCGCTCCTACGGCGAATCGGCCACGCAGGCCGGCGCGGCGCTGCAGGCCGACGGCCAGGTCCAATGGTCCGAGCTCGATTCGCTGCGGCAAATAGAATCCGTTCCTGATGATCCGCAATACGCCCAGCAATGGGCGCCCGCGGACATCAACCTCCCGGCGGCCTGGACCACCACCACGGGCAGCCGCAATGTCGTCGTGGCGGTCATTGATTCCGGCGTCGATTACACCGATCCCGACCTGGCCGCGAACATCTGGAACAACCCCAACGCCGGCGCCGACGGCTTTACGGGCGACGTGCACGGCTACAACTTCGTCAGCGATACCGGCAATGTGATGGACGACAACGGCCACGGCACCTTCGTGGCCGGGATCATCGGCGCCGCGGGCAACAACGGCGTCGGCGTGGCCGGGGTGAACTGGAAAGTCACCATCATGCCGCTGAAGTTCCTCGATGCCAACGGCGACGGCTACACGTCCGATGCCATCAGCGCGATCAACTATGCGATCATGGAACGGACCGAGTACGGCGTCAACGTGCGCGTCATCAATGCAAGCTGGGCGAGCGGCGTCAACGATCCCGGACTGACCGCGGCGATTCAGGCGGCGGGAAACGCGGGCATCCTCGTCGTCGCCGCCGCGGGGAACTCCGGCACGAACAACGATGTATCTCCGCAATATCCTGCCAACGCCGGACTGCCGAACGTCATCTCCGTGGCCGCCATCGGTTCCAACAACCAGCTTGCCTCGTTCAGCGACTACGGGGCCAATACGGTCAACATCGCCGCGCCGGGCGTCAGTATCTATAGCACGCTGCCGAGCGGCAAGTACGGTTACCTTTCCGGCACGAGCATGGCCGCCCCCGAAGTCGCCGGCGTCGCGGCACTCGCCTGGGCCGCCGATCCCAACGCGACCGTGGCCCAAGTTCGCAACGCCTTGTTGCAAGGGGTCGATAAAACCTCTGCACTGTCCGGAAAGGTGTCCAGCGGCGGCCGATTGGACGCCTACAATACGCTCAAGCTGCTGGCCACGCCCGCGCCGTCTCCGAGTCCCGCGCCGACCCCACAGCCGACACCCACCCCCACGCCCAGCCCTGCGCCGCAGCCGTCTCCCAGCCCCTCGCCCGCGCCTCAAATTCAAGCCTATAGCGCCGCGACGGCCCAGCCTCTGGCGATCGGCTCGACGGCCCAGGGGAACATCCCCGGCAACTGGGTGGGTAACTACTTCAAGGTGCAGCTTGCGGCCGGACAACAATACACGTTCCAAACCACGCTCGGCTCGCTCTACGACTCCGTGCTCACGCTGCTGGCCGGCAACGGCCAGACACTGCTGGCCCAAAACGTCGGCCTGAGCAGCAACGGGCGCGCAGGGCAGATTACCTGGTCGGCGGCCACGAGCGGGACCTATTACCTTGTCGTGAGCAACTATCCGGGCACACCAGTAGGCACGTATTCACTTGCGGCGAGCCAGCTTTCTAGCGCACAATCGATCGACCGGCAGTCGACCCGCTCCGCGGGCGCCGCGGGCAGCGTCGCGTTCCCCTCGGCGACGCTGTCCGCGGCCGCGGTCTTCTCGTCCGCCAATGCCTCCGCCGCAGCGGCGGGCACTGCTTTCGACGGGCCGCAGCAACCGAGCGCGGCCGCGCTGGACCGGTTGTTCTATGAAATGGGAACGCGGCAGTAGCGTAGGTCGGAACAAGCGCAGCGCGGTTCCGACGGTACGAGAAGCAATGCTCGCAGTTGCCGGAACCGCGCCGCGCTTGTTCCGGCCTGCGTCTGCCTCTTTGATGTTCCGGCCGCGGCCTCGTTCGGCTAAAATAGCCGGATGTCCGATGTCGCTTCCAAAGAGAAGTTCCGCGTGGCCGTCTCTTCGCTCGGCGCGGCCACGGTGCTGGCTCTGTTGAAGCTGGCGATCGGTCTGTGGACGAATAGTCTGGGCGTGCTTGCCGAGGCCGCCCACTCGGGACTTGACTTGCTAGCGGCGGGCGTGACGCTTTGGGCCGTGCAAATGTCCGCGCGGCCCGCCGACCGGCAGCAGACCTACGGCTACGGCAAGTTCGAGAACCTTTCCGCCCTGGTCGAGACAATCCTGCTTTTGCTGACGTGCTCGTGGATCGTCTACGAAGCATCGGGGCGACTGTTTTTCGGCAAGGCCGTCGAGGTGACTCCCAACATATGGGCGTTTCTCGTCGTGATACTGTCGATGATCGTCGACTATTCCCGCTCGCGGGCGCTGCTGCGGACCGCACACAAGTATCAAAGCAGCGCCCTGGAGGCCGACGCCCTGCACTTTTCCACCGACTTCTGGTCGTCGGGCGTCGTGCTACTGGGTTTGGCGGGCGTGGTCGCGGCGCGAAGATACGAACTTGCATGGCTTGCCTCGGCGGACGCCGTGGCCGCATTGATCGTGGCCGGCATCATCGTCCTGGTCGGCTTGCGGCTGGGCAAAAAATCGCTGGACGTCCTCGTGGATCGAATTCCCGATGATCTCCACGACAAAGTTGCTGAGGCCGCCTTGAGCGTGGAAGGCGTGGAGGCCGCCAGCAAGGTCCGCATGAGGCGGAGCGGGCCGCAGGTATTCGCTGACGTGACGATCTCCGTGGGCGAGGCAATCAGCTTCGAGCGGGCGCACGAGATCGCCGACGAGGCGGAGGCGGCCGTCCGACGCGTTTTGCCCGACGCGGACGTTGTCGTCCATGCCGAGCCGCTCGCCTTGAGCCACCACGACATTACGACGCAGGTCCGCATCCTCGCCGCCCGCCGCGGCCTGGGGGCGCACGCGATCCGTCTCTATGACGAGGATATCGAGCGGTGGCTGGAACTGCACCTGGAAGTGCCCGAAGCGCTGACGCTGGAAGATGCTCACGCCCAGGCGACGGCCTTTGAGAACGACGTGCGGGCGGCCGTGCCCGGCGCGATACGGATCGTTTCCCATTTGGAGCCGGTAGGCGACGCGACGGCGATCGTGCCCGCCGAGCCGGCCGACGCTTCCGCGGTCGTGGCCGCGGTGGACGACTTCTTCCACGGCGACGCGGGAGCGGCGCAACTTCACAACGTCAAGGTCCAGCGGGCGTCCGGCGAAATGCAGGTCTCGTTCCACTGCCGGCTCGACCCGCAAATGTCGATCGGCACGGCGCACGACCTGACCGTGGACCTCGAATCGCACATCCGCGCCCGCGTACCCAATGTCGGAAGGGTTGTCATTCATGTCGAGCCAAGGAAACGGGACTAAGTGGCGAGCGGGAAGAAGAAATTGGCAAGTGGGAAGCTGCGGCGCTTCATCCCCGCGCCGGGCACCGACGCGCAGCGTTGCTCGATAAGGAAGCCAACTTATCGGGAGCGAGGTGGAGACCGGACTTCCGGTTTCCGGCGGCAATAGAGCAGCGCGCCGCCTAGCGCCGCGGACAAAAGCGCAAGTGTGCCAGGCTCCGGCACGGAGACCGCGTCGCTTAACCCGGCAACGGTGTTTTGTCCGGATGACTGTGCAACGGCCCCGAACTCCGCTGCGCTGCCGACGAACAGGTCCGACCCGTCGAGCAAGGCTTCGCTGTTGGTCGCGATCAACGTCCCGCCCTGGACCATAGTGCCTCCGCTGTAGGTGTTCGTGCCGCTGAGGACCAACGTGCCTCCGCCGCTCAGACTGAGCGACGTGCCGCCGACGGTCTCACCGATCGCGCCGCAGATCGAAAGCGTGCTGCCGGTGCTTGCACTGACTGCCAGGTTGCTCGCCAGCACAAGCGGCGCGGCGATCGTGTGGTCGCCGGTGCTGGTGCTGATCGTGGCGATGCCGGCCGCTGCCAGCAGCGTCAGCGTGTTGCTTCCCGCGATCACGTAGCTGGCGCCGCCGGTAGTGCTGAAGCCCAGCGCACCCAGGCTGCGAGGGCTGTCCAGCACGACGTTCGCCGTACCGGCGGTGAGCACTGGGCCGAAGGTCGCCGTATCGTTGGCGTTTCCGCCGGGCACGTTTCCGCCGCTCCAGTTGGCCGGCGTGCTCCATGTTCCGCCGCCATCGACGTTCCATTGCCCGTTGATCGCGCTCGCGGAAACGGTCAGGTCGAGCGTGCCGGCTGATGCTGAGAAAACGAAGCTGTCGCCAGCCAGCGAGGCGGGCACGCTCCCGATGATCAAGTCCGCGCTGGGCGAACCGGTAAGCGTGCCGTAGCCAATGAGCGGATACGTCCCCGCGCCCAGCGTGCCGCTGGCCGCTGCCAAATTGACCGTTGCGCCGCTGCCGAGGCTTACGGCGCCGCTGCAATTGACGTAGCTGCCGCTGCCGCCGCTGGCGGTCGAGGCGAAGAGGTAGTTGAGCACCGCGCCGGTGTCCAGCGCGAGGCTTCCGGCGCTAAGCGTGGCGGGCAACCCGCCGTAGCCAAGGGTCAGCCCGCCATTGTTCTGCACGTGGACGAGGTTATTGACGCTCCCCGTGCCGCTCAGCACGCAGCCGCCGGCCACCGTCACCGCGGACGCGAGTGAGCCATTGACGGCCAGCGTTCCGCCGGCAACGGTTGTCCCGCCGCCGTAAGTGTTCACGCCGCCGAGCGTAAGCAACCCCGGTCCGACTTTGGTCAGTCCACCGGACCCGCTCAGATTGCCCGACAGTCCAATCCAGCCGCCGGTCGTGTCGATCGTGGCATTTCCGCCGCTGCCGGTCAAGTTCATGCCGATCGCGGACGACCAGGGTAACGTCGCCCCCAGGGTCCCTCCGCCGAAATCGAATGCGGACGTCGTTGAACCCGCGGAAAAAAAAGCGACAGCCAGCGATCCGCCATTGAGAGTGTAATTGGCCGAGTTGAATTGCCCAATGGAAAGGTAGTAAACCGAATTCGTGCCGCCCGACTGAATGAAGGCGCCGCTTCCGAAAGCGGCGCAGACGAACTCGGCGCCGCTGCTTACAAGTCCCCCGTTGAGACGATATGTTCCATTTCCAGTGCCATAATAGCCAAGAGAGATGCTACTACAGGCGTTTGTTCCGCCCGATTGCGTAAACGTCGCGGAGCCCGAAATGCCGACGTTCTGCTGCGCGCCCGAAAGCAAACCGCCGGTCATTGCCGAGGCCGAGTCCGACGTGATGACGGCCCCATTGGACCCGACGTTCACGGCGCCGCTGCCGGAAATCGTCAATCCGCCCGCAAGGACGAGGCCATTGGCGTCGCCAGCAGGATCGGAGAGTGTGCCGCAAACGGCGACCGGATCGACAACGATGCCCGGGAAGCTTAACGACTGGCCTGCCGCGACCGTCAGCGTTGTGCCCAGTACGTGCGTCAGCCCGGCATTGGAGAAAGAATTGAAGGCCGCGGTCGTGGCGAGCGAGGGCACGATCACCAGCGAGTTGGCGGCGACCGAGACGTTCATGTTGCCCGTATTAACGAGGCTTCCCGAGAGATCGAGGATCGAGTTGCTCGGCACGTTCAGGTTCGTGACCGCCGAGCCGCCGCTTAATGTTCCCCCGCTCATTACCTGCATGCCGCCGGGCGAGCCAAGTTGCAGCGAGCCCCCGCCGAACTGGTAAACCGACCCGGCGCCGATCCAGATCAGGCCCGTGGCGTTGGTTCCGCCTGTTTGCTGAAAAACGCCGGCGGCGGTCCCGAAGCCGAGATAGTAGCTGGTGAGCGATGACGACCCCAGGAACTCGTGGCCGCTGGGAGCCGTGCTCAGCAGCCCGTTAGTGAGAGAGTACGTCCCGCTTGCGGAAGGACTCCCACCGATGTTGACAAACGCGGCAACCAAGTTTGTGCCGCCCGACTGCGCGAATTCCCCGGCCTCGCCGTACCCGCCGACTGACAAGTAGGACGAATTGATCTGTCCGCTTTGGCTAAGCGAAACGGAGCCTGGGGAATTGGCTCCGGCCAACGACAAAGATCCGAGATTCAGCACACCGTTCCCGCTGAGGCTGTAGGATCCGCTCGCTTTGCCGCCGACGAATGCGCTGATTGAGGGAAGATTGACCGTTCCCCCCGTCTGTGAGAAACAGCCCGTGCCGGAGTAACCGACGTACATGTTTCCTTGCGCGCTCGAGGAGGCGGTCAGCAGCCCGTTACCGCTCAGTTTATAGCTTCCCGTCGAGCCAGGGTTGTTTGCGATGATTAAGCTGTTTGCGAACCCGACCGTCCCGCCAGTTTGCACGAGTGCGCCGCCCGCCGCATTGCCTGCCAAAATGTTGCCACTGGTCAACAGCGAGCCACCGGGCACGGCAACCGTCCCGCCGTCGACGACGATATCGCCGCCAATCGAACTCGAGCCGTTCAAAGTCAGCGTGCCGGAGCCGTTCACGACGAGGGTACCCGGTCCGGAAAGCGGGAGTGGGCTGGCTAGCGTCACCGCAAAGCCGCCGTTATTGATCGTGGCGGCGCCGCCGGACAGGTAGAATCCAGGCCACGACGCCGGCCCGGAGGCGGCAAGCGTGCCACCGCCGATATCGAATTCCCAACACCCGGAGCCGCTTATCTGCCCGACACTCAATAGCCCTCCAAACAGGCTATAACCCGCGACGAAGGGTTGTCCAGAACCACAAAGCGCCAAGCTCCCGACGCTGTTCGTACCTCCAGTCTGGATAAGCTTGCCGCCAACGGCAAGCGTGCCGCCAATATTGAGGTTTGCCGCCAAGGTAAGGGTGCCGGCCCCGCTTTGGGTCAAGTTGTAGCTGCTCGTAACGGGCGCGATGACCGTCATTGGTTCGGCCGAGTTAAGGAGCCACTGCTGGCTATTCGCTAGCGTCATCGGCGCGTCGATCGTGAGCGAGCCGGCGCCGGCGTCCGTCTCTATGCCCGTGCCGATGTTGCCGTTGATCGTCGAGCTGTAGAGCGTCAGCGTGCTGCCGCAGATGGTAATGCTGCCCGCGCCCGTGTTCCAAATCCCGCCAAGACAGACGGGGCTTGTGAGGTCAGGCGCCGCGGACGCCGTAGCATAGGAGGCGGCGGCGAATTGGGCCACGTCGTCGCTTCCCGGCACTGAGACGTTTCCCCAGTTCGATGCCGCGTCCCAGGCTGACGTGGCTGCAGCCGGGTTCCATGTGAAGACCGCGGCGCGTAGCGGCGACGCCGATAGGGCAGACAGGACCACGAACGCGGCAGCCAGCGAGAGAAAGAGACTGTCGGCGCGCTTCATTACCCACCCTGCCCATTTTGTCGGATCCAACACCCATTACGATTATACCAAGTTCGGGGGAGCGACGCAAATCGCGCGGAGAACTGTTCGGCTTTGCGCAATGCCGGCCCGCGCAGCGCCAATCCGCAGCCGCTCGGCCACTTTGCCGACCCGTCCAGCAAATCCACGTGGTGTAAGACTAGATAATCTGCAAAAAGTTTTATTGTCGCGTTGATTTTGCCGATAACGTAAGCCGTGGCTTCCGGGACGAGTTTAACGATTATTTATGTTAAACCGGCACGACCCGCCCGCTGAGGCTCTTGGAGGACGGTCTTGTGAGAATCGCCATGCGACACATACTGATGGCCTGTGTTTGCGCCGGAATTCTTGGCGGCAGTGCCGTGGCCGCTAATTACGCGGCGCCGGACGCCCAGACTGCCGCCCCGGAAACGATCGCCGCCGGTCCCGCACAACCAGCCGGCCCGGCAGCGGCGCCGGACTACCGGTCGAGTGACGAAAGCGATGGAGTCGTCGGGCAAAGCGAGCCTGCCGACAGCATGTTTGGCGACAGCATACCGCCGGTATGCGAGTTTTGCGGCGGGGGGAATTGCGCGCCATCGCCCTGGTCGATCGAGGCGGGAGCTGCATTGATCGCCAACAGCCGGCCGGCCAACAAGATCCTGGGGACGAGCTCTCTCCCGTTCGGCCCGTTCCAACTCACGTCCGGCACAATCGCGGGCCAGCCGCTGCAGTACGGATTTCTTAACAACGTTATAGTTTCGCCCGTCCTGGAGACACATACGCCGCAGATGTCGGACAGCGCCGGATTGGACCTCACCGTAAGCCGCTACCTGGGCCGCGACGGCGAAAAGCGCGACTACTTGATGCAGTTCGAGTACACGGGCCTGGAGCGGTTTTCCGGCTATAGCCAGGTCAACGGGACCGTGGTGCCGATCTATTCCACGACGGTGACCAACATCGCCCAGACGGTGCCAGGCACGGTCCTCTACAACACGGGCAGCCTGCAGAGCCTATTCCCGTTCCCCTTGCCCAACATAGCGACCTCGACATTCAATCCCGCGACCTCGCAGACCTTCAACCCCACGAATGCCTACGCATTCGGCGGCGCCACCTACATGTCGGCGAACACCTGGTCGACGTTCAACAGTTTCGAGGTGAATCTGGTTGTCGCGGGCAACAACACGCAGGACCAGATGGTGTTGAATCCCAATGGCCGCTGGTATCGACAGTGCAAGACCGGATACTTCTTCACGTATCTGTTTGGACTTCGGGCGATGGTCATCGATGAAATGTACGACTTCGCCAGCAGCGGGGCGACTTTCTACGGATCGGGCAATCCGTTGGTTACCGCCAACCCCGCGCTGAACAACACGTTGGCCTTGCTGACCCACGGCCGTTACGTCGCGCGTACGGAAAACGCCATGTTGGGACTGCAAACCGGCGGATCGTTGGAGTACCGCTTCTGCCGCTGGGAGATCGAGGCGCACAGCAAGGTAGGCATGTTCGTCAATTTCGCCAACCAGGACAGCCTCGTCCAGACGTCGCTCTCTGGCCCGCAGCCGGACTACCTGACGCCAGGGCTTCCGGGCACACTCGGCAACTTGAGCACTGCTTACAACGCTGGCACCACGCAAGCGGCGTTCGCTGGCGGTTTTGGCGTTGGCGGGAGCTACAAGTTCTATCCAAATCTGGTCGGCCACGCGTCGTACGACATGCTTTGGGTCGGCGACATCGCCCGCGCTGGCGAGCAATTACAGCTCGGGACGATCATTACGCCTTTGATTACCGCCAAGGGATCGGAGTTTTACGACGGCGTGAAGTTCTCGCTGGAGTACGACTTTTGAACGCGGCGTAAGGTCAAACGGCAAACCGATTTAGAGCCGATCGGTTAGCCGCGCGTCGGGAGGCGTCGAGAACCGCGAAATCCCGCCAATCTGGGTGGGTCTTCATGCATCACACCGCGCTTTTGGACGGGGACCCCACCGGCCACGAGCCTTCTAGTGCCGCACATTTCACCCGCTTTTGTGAGGGTCGGCACGCGCGTTGGGAAAAATCGCTAACTCTTCGCGCAAAACTCTTGCAATTATGGTGGTTTTGTGTATGATAAGGGCTGTGCAGTTTTGCTATCCGGCAAAGTCTGCGCTTGATCGTGGTTTTACCTTCGCCAGACAGCGTTTTTATATTGCTTGCGGTTGGATGTGAATCTGACGCCCTTTGGGGCGGCGAATAGCTTCTATTCCAACCGCAGAGCATAAGTCGCAATCATTCCCGGAGTGCTTACGGGATCTGAGGTGCGCACGCTGCCAAGCTGAACAATCGCTCATTGAGGCAGCGTTTGTCATTTCGGAAGCACCCAAGGGAAACCGGCTATGTTGCGCCATCGTTCCGACTGGCCACGGCGATTGCCGTGCGCTGCACTGCTTCTCGTTCCTCTGCTGTGCGCCGCCGCGAGCGGCAACCCAATCATTAACGGGTCCGGCATGGTTTCGGTCACGCTCACGTCGGCGGGTTCTCCGCCCTATCAGGCGCCCGGCGCCTACTCCTTGTCCGGCTTCGTGTATGTCGATTCGGCAGAGGATGGCGTCAAGTTGCCAGGCGAGTGGGGATTGCAAAACGTCACTTTGACTTTGACCGAGAATTCATCCGGCGGCGCTCTGGCGCTGACGGCTACCACAACAACCAACGCAATCGGCCAATTCGATTTCACCGGCCTGCAACCCGGCGACACCTGCACGATCACGGAGACGCAGCCGAGCAATTATCGCCTTACCATGGCCACGGTGGGCAGTTTCCTCAGCGCGAGCGGCGCGAACTTGGGGCCGGCCGCAAACGACATCAATGCCAATGCTTTGTCGGTTCTGCTGCCAACGGCGACCGGATCCTTCGCCCCCATCGGTACGGGCGTCTATTCCGGCGTGAACTTCAACTTCGGCGAGTTGCCGCTTACTCCCATTGGCGGCGGCAGAATGCCGGTCTCTCCCGGCGTGCCCGCCAGTTCGGCCGCCGCGCAACCTGACGGCACGCTCTTTGCCGCTCTGTCGCTTGTCGGGGGGAACAACCGCTTCCTTGCGGGGCCCGGGGCTGGTGTTCTCGGCTTGACCGCGACGGTGGCGAACCCGTCTGCCGCCGGATACAGCGCGGTGAACTGGCAGGTTGCCTCGCTTTCAACCGGGCTCAGCGTATCCTCCACGTCCGGCGTTGGGCTTGGCCCACAGAGTTCGACCTCGTTCACTGGCGCCATCGACGGTGCGAACCTGACCGCCGGCACCCAAATGGCCGTCCTTTCCGTTTCCGGACAGGGGGCGGCGTCTGGCGCGGCCGTGACGGGCAGCACTGCTTCCGTGGTCATCAATCCGGTGTACAGCCGCGGCATCGACCTGGTCTCCCCGGTCAGCTTCGGCCGCGTCATGCAAGGGAGCATCGCTGCTTCGTCGTTCACGGTTTCATCGACCGGCGCGTACCAGCAATACAGCAATTTGACGATGAACCCGCAGACCCTCGGCGGCACCGCGTCCGCGGGCAGCTTCGCCGTCGCGAACACCGCTTCGGTGCTCTTCAACGGCGCGACCACGACAAGCCCCGCGGTAGCCCTTAGCGCCACGTTTTCCAATTCGGCCGGACCCGTGACGGACAACGTCGTCCTGCCCGGCAACAGCGGATTGTTCGCCGGTGAGACGTTGGCCGCCGGTACGCCGACTTTGCCGTCTTTGATTATTCCCTACACGGCGACCGTGCTTCAGCCGCGGTCGCTGCAAGTGGTCGCGGGAGGATCAGCGGCGAACGCCGTCACCGTTCCCACGACCGGCGGCGGACTTCTTAGCGGTACCGTAGTCTCACTGCCTGACGCCTACCTCGTCACCAGCGCCAACGCCAACCCCGATTCGGACCACGCCACCATGGTGAACGTAACGGGCCAAACCGCCAGCGCGGTCTCAACGGCTGACGGAGTTACGCAAATCGGAACGGTGGCGGCCGGCCAGACGCTATTCAACAGTGGCGGGACTCAGGCAGTAAACATCTCGATCCAAGTAAACAGTTACGGGCCGACCAGCGGCTCGACAAGCCTGAGCGTGGCGACGGCCGAGGCGGCCTCGGTTCACGACAACACGGCCTACGCCACGCTGCCGTTGTACTATACGATCTCGAATGTCGGCTTCGCGGCGGTGGGCGGCGCCGATCCCGGCAATGCCAACAATCAGCTTTTCGGCGCGCCGTTGTCCGGCACTTTCGCGGGCGGGTCGCATCTGAGCTCGCGGGTCGCGGCCACGGGGAGTCAGGGCCAGGCCTCGACGACCACCGGCTACGACGGCACAACGCTTTCGCAGCAGTCCTCAGTCAGCGCATCGAATGCGACGGGCACCGTCGGCAGCCAGTGCGACATCATCGCCGATCCCGCGATGAGCGGAAGCTACAACGTGACCATGTCGTGGCGTGCCCGTAACGAGGACGAAAACGGCTCCGCCTTCGTCAACGGCAACACGGCGAGCAATTGGTCCAGCGTGCTGCCCGCCGGGGTGCCGGCTTTGACCAGCGACGTAGTCCAGATCGGCGGCCTGACCAGCGGAGTGCCCTTTGCGATGGAAATTTCCTACGACGATCGCATCAACGACTTTTTGAACGGTTCGAGCGGTTCAGCCGCCACCTATCTCGTCAAGCAGGTCGCGGATGCCAATGGAAACTTGAAATGGGAGAATGCCATTTTGGACAATACTACCACCGGCAGCTTCGCGCAAACAGCCATCGATATGCCGCTGCAAGACGTCTACGACTCCCACGGCAACCTCGTAACCGAGGGGTTCCTGAACATGGAGTACGCACAAGGATATACGCTTAGCGAGTTGGTGGGGAGTTGGGGCGTCGATCCGGCAAACAACGAGGCATGGGCGATCGTCGACAGCGGCAGCGGCAGTTTTGCCGTCGTGCCCGAACCTTCGACTTTGGCGTTGCTGGCGGCGGGCGCAGCGGCGGTTATTTATCGCCGCCGCCGGAGGGCAGCTTGTCGCCCAGGCGAAGCGGACGCCGGTGGCCACCAATCTCGACGACTGCTTCCTCCGCGCTAATGGATTTCACGACGGCTTTCCCGCCGCCGGCTTCGATCGTCGCGCCGACCGCGTACTTGCACCGCTTGCCGCTGTCGCGGTCCTCGACCCACATCTGCCAAGCGCCGTCGACCTCCGTGAACCCGGTAACGGCGGCGGCGCTGGCCGCGGCGGTTTTGGCTTGCGGACGCGACTCGGTCGGCACGAACGCCCCGAACAGGTTCCGCTTGACGATCGCATCGCGGTAATTGGCAAGCGTCGTCTGCGGCGCCGGCGCGGACTCTTTGGGCAACTGATCCTTCGCCTCCGCCGCGGCCAACGAGAGGGCCTCGATGGAAAAGTCCACCTCCAGCTCGCTGGAGTTGACTACGAACTTGACGTCCATCCGCCGAATCTGCTGCAGGTAGCCGGCCGAATAAAAGTCGTAGAGGAACCGCACCAGGCCGGCGAGCGTCGCACGGCAACTCAGCGTGACGGCGATCCGCGTGCATTGGTCGCGGCGAACTCCGCCGTGGTAGGCCGAGAGCTTGATGTCGTGGAAATCAGCCTGCCCGGCCAGCCGCCGCAGCCAGTTCTGGTAGAGCGTGCGGGCCAGCACGGCATCGGCCGGCAGGGCCCGCTTTCGCAACTCCGCCAGGCGCCCACGTTCGCGGTCGGCGGCCTGAAGCGCGTGTTGCTTGCTTTCGATCTCGCCTGAAACCTTGTCGGATTCGGCGGCCAAGTCCTGGTAACTTCTGCCGTCGCCGCTGAGGAACAAAAACCACACGGTCGCGAGGCCCGCAAGCCCCGCCGCGGCGCCGGCCAGGATTCTTTCCCGACGCTGAAAACTCATGGTTCCGGGCTCCTTTCCGGCAGGACAGCCGCCTCGAAAGAGCACTTGTAAGGCTGCACGGCGGTGCTGTCTCCAGTCTTGTCCTGCCGGAGCGTGTATCCGTGCGCGCGAACGCTTTCCGCCAGCCGGGCGATTTCCTCCGGGCTTGCGCCCATCCCTTGAGGTCGATCTCTCCGCCCTTCACGCCCGCGGCGACGGCCAATTCGTCCAGCACCGCGTCCTTCGCCGGCGGGAAGCACTGGTTCAGGGCGTAAATGCGATCCAGCCAGTTCACCTCTTCGTCGGACCAACGGAAGACCTCGGCCGCGGCGGCATGGGCCCGCTTGGTTTGTTCCAACTGCCGGTCCAAGTCCCGCGATTGCTGCTGCAATTTGTCGACGCGGCCGGCCAGCACGAATTGATCGATGCGGGCGTAAAGCAGCCATCCCAGCAATATCGCCGCGGCAGCCGCGCCTGCCACCGCCCATTTTTTTCGCGGATCGGCGGCTGCCGCGCGGCGGCGGGGATGGAGGAAATCGACTGCATGGCTGGCCGGGCGCAACTCGGCCAGCAACATGGCCACCAGCGGCGCGAAGCGGCCGGCGTCCTCCGGCGGCTGGCGGAGCAGCGCGCCGCCGAGCTTCACGCTTTTGAATGGATCGATCACTTTGACCGGAAGCCCGAGGTCGTCTTCGATGGCGCGGGCCAGTTGGAGGTCTGCCTGCGGCAGGCCGCAAAGCGCGATCGATTCGATCCGCCGTCCGCCCAACTGGTTGAAGGCGGCGGCCATGGTGAGGCGGATCGCGGCCAGCAGCGCCTGCAGCGGCGGCTGGTCGCCGCTGATCCGCGCAGTGTGAAGGAAGACCGGTCTGCCGTCCACCGCAGCCGTCAGCTCGGCCTCGCTGCCCAACACATCGACCAAAAGCGCGGCGTGCCCACGGCGGATCGACTCGTCGCCACGCAGCAGCAGCACGGATTCGCAGGGGCGCAGCAGCAGCCGACGCATTTTCAGCCCGGCGTGCTGGCAGACCGCCTCGAACTGCGCCAGCACGCCCGGCGCGACGGCGGTGGCCAGCACAGATTGCGGTGCGTCACCAGTCCCTTCGATCGGCACGTAGTCCAGCCGCCAGGCGTCGTCCAACTCGTTGAACTCGCGCATGGCCTGGAAGCGAACAAGATCGGGCAGGTCTTCGTCAGCGGCGGGCGGCACCTGCATTTGCCGCAGCTCGATGTTGTTTCGCCTCAGCGCCACAAGGGCCTCGGAGGAAGCCAGTCCGCGGGCACGCATCTCCGCCGCGATACGCCGGCCGAGTTGCGCGGGAGCGTCGTCGGCCGCCGCCTCGGCCTCGCAGGGCACGGCAAACGCCTGCTCGATCACCACCTGCCGGCCGCGGCCCGAGGCGGCCATTAGGCGGATTTCCCGCGAATCCCATTCCAGGGCGATCAGTGGCAACATGGTAATACGCTCCGCGCGTTATGCTTCATCCAATATGATTATGATAAGTCCGTGCCGCTTGGGCAACCTGGACGCAGCGATTCAACGCAGGAAGGCCGCTTATGCCCGCTGAAACCGCACTCATTACCGGGGCTTCCGCGGGGATCGGCCGCGAACTGGCGCGGCGGTTCGCGGCCGACAAGAGCAATCTCGTCCTGGTCGCGCGCCGCCGCGACCGGCTGGAGGAGCTTGCGGCGGAGTTGCGCGCACAGTCTGGAGTTGAGGTCCGCGCGCTGGCCGCCGATCTGAGCCACGCCGAAGCGCCACCGGCGCTAGCCGACGAACTGGCGCACGGCGGCACGCGCGTGGACGTGCTGGTGAACAACGCGGGGTTTGGGGCGCTGGGGCCGTTTGCGGAGTCGGACACTGCGCGGCTGATGGAAATGGTTCAGGTGAACGTGGCGGCGCTCACTCATCTGACGCGCCTCTTGCTCCCCGGAATGATCGAGCGCGGCCAAGGAGGAATTTTCAACGTCGCCTCGACCGCCGGATTCCAGCCGGGACCGTACATGGCCGTCTACTACGCGACCAAGGCCTACGTGATTTCGCTCACCGAGGCCCTGCATGACGAGCTGGCCGGCCGCGGCGTCACGGTAAGCTGCCTCTGCCCCGGTCCAACCGAGACTGAATTCGCCGCCACTGCCCGGATCGAGCGCAGCCGCTTGTTCAATTTGCGGACGATGACGGCCGCGCGGGTGGCCGAAATCGGCTACCGCGGGTTCCGCCGCGGGAAACTCCTGGTCGTGCCCGGCTGGTTGAACTGGCTAGCGGCCATCGGCGGCCGGTTCGCGCCGCGAAGTGTGCCGCGCGGGATTGCAAAGTGGCTCAACACAAATCCGAAATGACAAATGCCTCACTTCTGCTCCAGGTCCGACGCTTTTTTCAGCGTCCCCGCGGGACCGGCGGGCAACTCGGCGGCAGGCTGATTTTCGTGCGCGTGGTCGTGATCGTGCTCGTCCTTGGGCGGCTCCTTCTTCTTGACGATCGCCTTGCGGTCCAGGTGGATCTTCTGGTAGACGTCGTCGGAAATGACGTAGTACCACTGCGCGAAGCGCTTGTTGAGCTCGCCGACGTGCTTCTTGCCGGCGGCGACCTTGTCTGTGTATTCCTCCTGCCGGCGCTTGTTCTCCTTCTCGATGCGTTCCTCTTCGGCCTTTCGCAGCTTGGCCCTGTCGGCGTCGGCGGCAGCGTCGGACTTCTTGGCGTCGTCCTTTTTGGTCGCGTCTTTCTTCGCGTCCGGCTTGGGCGCCGAGGCGCCCGCCTTCTTCTCCGGCGCTCTTTTCCGTTCCCTTCGGCGCTGTTTTGTCTTCTGGCGGAAGCTGCTCCAGCGCGGGCTTGGGGATGGCGTTCTGGTTGAAGTCGGCCATCACGAACAAGTAGCGGTCCATGCCCGGCGCGGTGGCGTCTGCGGTCCCCGCCTTCTTGTCCTTGTCGCCAGCCGACGAAGCGCCGGTCGTGTTGCCGAAACGGAGGATGTAGCGTGCGCCGTCGCTCATTTGCAGATTGATCTCGCCGAACTTCGAGACGATTTCCAGCGCGTCGGGCTTTTTCTGATCGACGGCGGCGAGCTCGAAGCCGCGCTGGCTCAAGGTCACCGCGGTCGCCTCGTCCATGTTGCGGAGGCGAAGGTCGGCGGGCACCTGGGCCGGCTTGCGCTCCACGTCGACGATCTTGAGGTCGTCCAGGGCGTACTTCATGTTATCCAGCGACTGGGTATTGATCTCCTCGTCGGCGGCGAGCTTTTTTTCCACCATCTTGCCGGCCTTTATGTCGGCTTCCAAATCCTCTACCAGCTTCCAAGGCTGGTCGCCGGACGAGACGTCGAGCCGGTATTCGCCGTGCGGAACCGGCGCCTTGAAGATTTGGTGCGTATCCGGATCGACCACCCGCTCGATGCTGTAGTCGTTGATATGCACCTGCTTGAGATCCATCGTGTTGATGTTCAAAAGGTTCGGCTCGATCCAGTCGGCGAACTTGACCGAAAGCTTGCTCGGATCGAGCTGCACGATATAGACCGGCTCCTTGCCGACCTCGCGGACGTAGCACTGGTCGGTCTGATCGGCAACGGCCTTGCCGATGATGGCGGAGGCCAGCTCGGTTCCGGCGGCGTCCTTCATGGTGATGCGGGTGCCTACGCCCGTGTCGGCCGACTTGACCGTTTTGGGATCGGGATCGACAACGCCGTACTGGTTGTACTTCGCGCGCTTCGCCTCTTCGCTCAGCGGCGGCGAACTGGGGTCGAAACCCGGCGCAGGCCGAGGACCTTCAGACCGATGAGCGAATCGGCGGCCGCGCCGAGGTGGTCCTTGGCGTCGGCCGGATACTTGCCGTGCGTGGGAATGACCCACAAGTTGTCGATCTTGGCCACCTCGAAGTCGATCGGCCTGTTGCCCTTTTGGTCGAATTGCGCGATTCTGAGACTGGCGACCGACAGCGGGTCCTTGAAGTTGGGAAAGAGATCGCTGCCGGCGAGCTGCTTTTCGCTTTCACGCGGCCTGGCGGGAATGGAAAACCATGCCCCAACGGAGAGCGCCGCGGCGACAAGGATCAAACTGATCGTTTTCGAGTTTTCGTTCATGGAGAGTGCTCAGTTTTCAGGGTTCAGTTTTCAGTGCGCGCCAGCCGCTGCTATCTCAGCCGCCGGGCGGACACGCCTTCGCGCTCCTTGGAGCGGCGATGGACAAAGACCAAGCCCGCGATAAGCAGCAGCGGAATCGGCGGCACGACCACTGCCCAAAACTTGTACTCGCCTCGCAGGGTGTTAATCTTGGCGTCCAAATCGTTGTTGACCTGTTCGAGCTTGCGGTCGTATTTCAGGTCGCTTTCGGCCCTTTTTTCCTTCACTTCGCGACGGACCTTCTCAAGCTCCGTCTGCATGAGCTGGCTGACCTCCGTTGGGCCGAGCTTTTTCTTGATTGCCGTTTGCGCAACCCACTTTTCGCGGGCTTTGAGTTGACTCTCCGCGTCGCGAATTACTTTGTCGTGCTCCTCCCGCTGCGCCTCGGTGGCGGCGATGTTTTCCTTGCGGGCCTCGCGGGCGTGCTCCTCGAAACGGGCCAGAGTACGGTGTTCCGGACGACGTTTGCGGATCTCCAGGAAGCGGGTGTCGCCCGCAAGCGAATCCAGCGCGTTGAGCACAAAGGTCACATTGTCAAAATCGTAGACAATATCCTGCCCGGGGAACTTTCCCTCCTGGCGCATCTCGAACAGCTTGTCGTTTACCGCATCGACGTCCGCCACCAGCACGACGTTGATCGGGGCGCTGGCCAGCGTATCGCCGGGCTTGTTGGTGATGTGCGCCGCCAGGACGTAGGGTTGCCCTAGGCTCGGTTGGTATTCGAGCGAACGCTCCTCGTTGAGGTGCGGTCGGGGGTCGAAAATGTCCGGCGGCGAAATCATCTGGCTGACCGGCACCGTGCCGCCGTCGGGTCCGGTCTGGACCAGCGGCGTAAACGTGCGGTTGGGCAACTGCATGGCGACGGCGTCCTCGGCATACTTGATAACGTCGCCGACGGTCTTCATTTTCGCCAATTGTTCCTTGAAACCCGCGAGCTGCGCCTTGCGATCGGCATCGGCCTTGTCGAGAAAGGCGACGTCGGGCCGCTGCTGGGTCTTCGACAGAAGCTTGGCGGCCTGGTCCTTCAATCCGGCGGCTGAGTCGGTCCAGGCGATGCGAAGCTTCAACAAGGCGTCGTCGCCGGTTCCGCTTTCCGCCAGCAGCAGGCCTTCCGTGGTCATGCGGGCGGCGGCCTCTTTGAGCTTGGCGGCTTCGTCCTTGAGCTTGGCGGCACGGTCCAACGGATCGCGCAGGCGCACTTCGCCCGCCGCCCTCTCGCGCAGCGCCTTGGCGTCTTGCGCAAGCTGCGCGGCTTCGGCGGCCAGCTTGTCGGCCGCGTCCTTGGTCAAAAGTACGGTGCGGCTCTCATCGCTCTCGTCGTCGCCGGCGGGCAGGGCGTAACGGTTTTTCAGATCGGCCACCAGGTCCGCGACGGCGCGGCTGTGGCCCTTGCCCAGCAGATGGGTGATCAACTGCTCGAGGTCCGTGTCATCGTGCAACTGGGCCGGCTGGATCGTCTTCTTGCCGCTGCCGCCGGCAGTCACTTGCTCGTACTCCTCGCTCAAAGTCGACCACTTTTCCACGTGCTCGTTGAGTTTCTCTTCGTCGGACTCGTTCTCGTCCTTTTTCAGAGTGTCGGCAAGGTCGTTGACTTCCTTGCTAAGCTGTCGGGCATACTGCTTGTTGTGCCATTTGGCGATCAGCCGCTTGACCGCCTCGGGCGTGTCTTCGATGAAGCCGGGCCCGTACATCAGCAAGTGCTGGAGCTTGGAGCTGATTGGGTCGCTCTCGTCGAAGGGCGGCTTCGCGCCGCACGCATCGTCGATAAAGATGTCCTCCGGGAAGATCGTGTTGCCGTACTTGGGATACGGATTGTATCGTTGCCAGACGATCTTTGCCGCGCCGCCTTCGGGGGAGCGCCCGCCCATCATGGGATTGAACTCGTCGCTGTCGCCGCCGTCGCTGAAGTCGATTCCCAGCAACTGCCAGAGCTTGCGGATGTCGCCCTTTTCCTGCGGCTCCGGCTGGCTGAAGCCCATCATTGGGTTCTGTTGCTGGCGGCGGGGCTGGTAGGTGCCGGGCAGGCCGCCCATCGTGAACACGAAGGGGTCCTCGAAGATGACCGTCGGCTGGCCGGCGCGGATGGCGGCGATAAAGCTCTCCATTTCCCGCGTCCCCATGGCCGAGGGCTGGACGGCCAGCAGGACGTCGTACGCGCTTTTCGGGTTCGCCCGGCTTGGCCGGCACCATGAGCTCGGCCGGGTTGACGGAAACGACTTCGTACTGCTTTTTCAACTCCTGCACGAGCAGCCATTCCGGCGAGCCGCCGGACATGAAGCCGCCCATCACGTGGGCATCGGTCTCCAGCACGCCGATCCGCTTGCGCTTTTGCTTGGTCACCGTGCAGAGCGAACGGACCAGTTCGTATTCGGGGGTAAGGCCCCGGTCAATGAAGGGAACAACGACTTTCTCCAATCCGCAAGTGAAGGCCACGCCGAGGAAGATCTTGTCGTGCCGCCAGGCGCCGTTACGGGTGTCGTAAACGTCTTTGGGCACGATGCCGTAGCGGGCCTTGGCGACTTCGGCCTGCTTGTCGAAGCGATCAATCTGGTGGATGTTCACTACCATCATCCCACCCTCCTGGCCGAGCCGCTTGAGCTTTTCCAGCACGTTGAGGAGGTTGATCCGCGCCTGGATATACGAGTCCGGTACTTCGGGGCTGACGTAGGCGTCGATCAGCACGGGGCCTTGGATCTTGAGCTTGTCGAATTGGGCCTTGAGCTTGTCGAGTTTGGCTTCGTCGGCAAAGGCCGGCGCGGGCTTCTTTTCATCTTTGGACTTCGTTTCTTGCGCGGGTTTGGATTCTCCCGTGGTCTTCGCTTCGCCGGCCTTGGGCACCCCCGCAGTCGTCGCCGCCGATCCCAGGCCGGCCGATGCGCCGCTTGATTTGCCACCGCTTTTCTCCTTGGATTGCTTCTCGTTGACGGCTTTCGTTTCGGCCGCCTTCTTTTCAGCCGCCTTTTCCGCGGCAAGCGCTTTGCTCTTGGCTTCCTCAAGCGGGGCGATTTCTTTCTCCAGAGTTTCGGCGTTCTGGTAGTCTTCCTTCAACTCGCCGATGAGGCTGACCGTTTGCGGCGAGAGGGCCGTGAGCTGCTCGCTGGTGCCGTCCCGCTGCAGGTCGTAGTTTTGCAGGATGAAAACCAGCGCCCCAGCCATTACGGCCAGCGAAATGCAGCGGAGCGCAGTAGTGTGTCGATTGCACCGGCACATCCTCGCCCCGCGCCCAGTGCCGCCGGCCCAACAGAATCATGCACAGATAAAGCATGATCGCGGCCACGGCCAGAAAATAGACGCAAGCCGAAAGGCTGAGGATGCCGTGGCCGAAAACGCCGCATTGTCCGCCGAAGCTCCAGGTGCGCACGGCGCCGGCTGCCTCGCGGCTCACGCCCGGTATGACGTCGAACAGCGACATGAACGCCAGCGGCGCGTTGAACACAGCCCCCAGGACGTAGGCCACCGTGAGGTTCCGCGTGAGAAACGAGGCTACCATGCCCACGGCCAGCATCGCCAGGCCCAGCAGCCAGTAGCCAATATGGGTGCAGACGTAAAGGCCGAGGTCGGGCTTGCCGAGGAAGCTGAGCACGATGCCGTTGCTGACTCCCGATATCAGCAGCGAAACCGTGTAGATCGTGACCGCGGCCAGGTACTTGCCCAGCACGATGTCGAAATCGGTCGCCGGCATGGTCAGCAGCAGCTCGTCGGTCCCCTGCCGCACTTCATCGGCCCAGATGCTCATCGTGATCGCGGGCACGAAGAAGAGCATGATGAAGGGGAACCACTTGTTGAGCTGGTCGAGGTTCGCCAGGTTGGCATTGAAGAATTCGTCCGGGAAAAAAGCGGCAACCGCGCTGAGGAACACGAACAGGCAGATGAAAACGTAGCCCGTCGGGTTGGAGAAATAGCTGACGAGGTTCCGTTTAAAAACCGCCGACAAGACGTTGTAGTTCATGGGGAGTAAGGGAAAGGTTTGAATTCAGAGTGTCACAGCTCGCTCGTAAGCGTCCGAAACTGGTCATCCAGCGATTTGCCATCTTTGGTCAGCTCGGCCACCGTGCCGTCGAAGACCAGGCGGCCTTCGTCGATAAAGAGCACGCGGCTCGCCATGGCCTGGACCTCCTGCAAAATGTGCGTGGAGAGCAAGATCGTTTTGTTCTTGCCGAGCTTGCGGATCGTCTCCCGCACCTCGTGGATTTGATTGGGGTCCAGCCCGGCCGTCGGCTCGTCCATGATCAGCACATCCGGCTCGTGAAGCAGCACGTGGGCCATGCCGACGCGCTGGCGATAGCCGCGGGAGAGCTTGCCGATCGGCTTGCCGACAACGGCGCTTAAGTCGCACAGTTCGATGACCGCCTCGATCCGTTGGCGCTTCCTGCCGCCGCTCAGCCCGCGGGCGTCGGCAAAAAAGTCCAAAAGCGCCCGCGGGGACATATCGGGATAGAGCGGGCCGTTTTCCGGCAGATAACCCAGCCGGGCGGAGCCGGCCAGCCGGTCGGTGGTCATGTTATGGCCGGCGATGTAGGCCAGTCCCGACGAGGGCGCCAAGTAGCCCGTCAGGAGCTTCATGGTCGTGCTCTTGCCGGCGCCGTTGGGGCCAAGGAAGGCGACGACCTCGCCCTGGCTTACGCTGAAACTGATGTCTTGAATGGCCGCAAAGCCGCCGTAGTACTTCAAAAGCGCCTTGGCCTCGATCATGGCGGATGTTGATGTTTGGTTCATCGGCGAGTACTTGTCCTAAATGTATAGTTACCACAGTATAACGCGCTCTTTTTCGGCGGCCAATGCCTCCTACACACCGGAAAGAACTGTTGAGTTTTTATGACAAACAAGCGGGGCAAGAAAAAGTTTGGCGAAAAGTGTAGGTCCGTCCTGCCGAGATAGACAATTGCTGCTCCTGCGGCACATAAAACTTTGACCTCTTCCGTTCGTCGAACGCATTAGTCCGATCCGGCGGAACCGACCTACTCGCGATACGGTTGCCGCTTCCTGTAAAGCTCCAGCCGCTTTTGCATGTCGGCGATCGGGCCGGCGGGAAGCGATTCCGCCCGCGCCCTGGCGATTGCCTTTTCGGCCGTTTGGACGGCGCGGTCGAATTGCCCGGCCTCCGCATAAGCGGCGGCCAGCGTGTCGAGAAGATTCGATTCGCAGTCCGCTTTCGCTGCCTCGGACTCGAGCAACGCGATGGCCCTGGCGCCGTTGCGTACGGCCGCGTCACGGCCCGTCGCGCAGATCCAGGCGATGTTGTTGCGGACTTCGATCATCGTCGGCCGGCTGCGGAGCACAAAGTCGTATTCGGCAAGCGAATCTTCGAGTTTACCGCCTGACTGCAAGACCGTTGCCAGCCGGTGATGATAGAGAACGCTTTGCGGGTCCGCTGCGATCGCCTTCCGCAAGTAGTCGGCCGCATGCTCGTGGTGGCCGCGCTCTTCAAACGTCTCGGCGATTTGATAATAGCACTTGGCATTGTTTGGGCACAAATAATCGATCTTCGCGTAGGCCCGCAGCGCCTCGTCGTACTTCTTCTGCCTGCGACACAGGTTGGCAAGATTGCCCCAGGCGTCGATTTCCGTGGGGTCCAAGGCCAGTGCGCGGCCTAGTATCCGCTCGGCGTCCGCGTAACGGTCCTCGTTGATCGCCGCTAGTCCGAGATTCGTCAGGGCGACCGGGTTGTCGCGCGTCACGGCCACGGTGTGCGTGAACAGAGTCTTGGTCGAGAACCATTGCCGCACCTGGGCGCTCGTCAACACGCAGCACGCGGCTAGCACGAGCGAAGCAAGGACAGCCGCCGGCAGCCGCGCCCGCGGCCACTGCGCAATCGCTTCGGCCGCCGACCAGACCAGAAGAATGAAAATGCCCACCAACGGCAGATAAGTGTAACGGTCGGCCATCGCCGCCTGCCCAACTTGAACCAGGCCGATGACGGGCACGAGCATCCCCAAGTACCAGAACAAGCCAACCGCGAGATACGGCCGCCGCCGCGAGCACAAGAGCAGCAGGAGCGTTGCTGCCGCCAGGAAGGCCGCACAGTAGCCCGCGGCCGTGTAATTGGGCGGATTGGGAAGTGGATAGATCGGCGCCAAGGATGCCGGAAAGACCAGTTTTTGCAGGTAGCCGCAATAGGCCAGCGCGGCCGTTGCAAGCCGCGCGGGAATGGAAAGGTTCCCCACCGGCACAATGGCGTGTCCGCCCGACTGCGCCGTCACCGTCCGCCAGCAACTGACCGCGGCCAGCAGCGCAAGCGGGAGTTTTTCCAGCATGAGAGTCGTGAGCGGGATGCGCGAAGGGGAGAAAGGGAGAACGGGAAAAAGGGAGAGCGTTACATTACGCGCGTCGTCATTCTCCTCTTCTCCGTTTCTCCCTTTCTCCCTCTCTCCCTTTCTCCCCTTCTCCCCTTCTCTGGAGACTCGCCGCAACGGCCACCAGTCCAGCAGCAAAAGCAGGCAGGGCAGCGTCACCAGCATCGCCTTGGACATCAAACTCACGGCGTAGAAAACCGCGACCGCCAAATAGCGGACAATCCCCGGCCGGACGACGTATGCGAGCCATGCCCGCAGCGCGATCAGCCCGAAAAGCGTGCTGAGCACGTCCTTGCGCTCCGCAACCCAAGCCACCGATTCGACGTGCAGCGGGTGGACGGCGAAGAGGGCCGCGACCGCCGCGCTGGGCCAGGCGGCAGCGGTCATCCGCGCCAACACGCAATAGAGCAAGATGCCGTTGGCCGCGTGGATGGCGAGACTCACCAGATGGTGGCCGGCCGGCTGCAGGCCGAACAACTGGCAATCGACCATGTGCGAGATCCAGGTAAGCGGATGCCAATTGGCCACGCGCGGTTCGATAAACGCCGTATAGATGCCGTGCAGCGTGAGGCCGCTGTTGACGTACTCGTTTTCCACCACGTAATCGCCGTCGTCGTAGCTGATGAACCCGTTGCCGGCGACGGCCCAATAGGCCACCGCGATCAGCAAAAGAAGCCCCGCAACGATGGCCGCGTCGCGCGTGCGGTTCGATTGACGCGATTCCCGCGCGACGGCGCGCGCATGGGAACTGCCGTAGTTGGTTGAGGAGCGCGTGTTCGTTGCCGCGATTGGGGCATTTGCGGTGTCGGTGAGCCAAGAAGGTAGCAGGCACGCTCCGCGTGCCGTCCGCTTGGCACCGCGTCGCACGTTGCTCCCACGAGTAAATCCTATCCTGTCCCAAGAAATGGCGTCTGGCGGACGGCACGCGGAGCGTGCCTGCTACTTTTCTTGCCGAAAACAACTATGCCGGTTCCAATGCTCCTCGTCCATGGCGGGGAAATCGGTCCGCACGTGCGTCCCGCGGCTCTCTTGTCGGGCGAGCGCGGCGTCGATCATCAAGCGGGCGACGCAGAGCATGTTCTGCAATTCCCAGCCGCCGGGATCGGCGAACTGCCGGCCCAACGCATAGCGGCACCAGTGGGCAACGTTCTCGCGCGCCTCGCAAAGTCCGTCGCCGTCGCGGCGAACGCCGACGTTCCGCCACATCAGGCTCTTCAAGGCGTTGCGAATGTCCTCAAGGTGCGGCGGCTCGCCCGGCGAATCGACGCGGGGATTGCCGATCGGCAGGGCGAAGAAATCGTCTTTCACGTCGCGCGCCGCCTGCAACGCGCCTTCGGCGGCATGGGCGCCGTAGACCAGCGCCTCCAGAAGGCTGTTGGAGGCCAGGCGGTTGGCGCCATGGAGGCCGGTCGAGCTGACCTCGCCCGCCGCCCACAGGCCCGGCAGCGTCGTGCGGCCTTCAAGGTCCACGGTCGCGCCGCCCATCATGTAGTGCGCGCCGGGCCGGACGGGGATGCGGTCGCGGGCAATGTCCAGTTGGAACTCGGCGCATATCGCGGCGATGCCGGGAAAACGCGACATCACCCGCGCCCGATCGAGGTGCGTCATGTCCAAGAATACGTTCGGGTGGCGGGTCTTTTCCATCTGGCTGACGATTGCAAGGCTCACTACGTCGCGGGGCGCAAGCTCGCGCGCGGGTCGTAATCGGACATGAAGCGGTGTCCGTGGCGATCGACCAGGTGCGCCCCTTCGCCGCGGGTGGCCTCGCTGATCAGGCTGCGGCTGGCGCCCGCGATGTAGAGCACCGTGGGATGGAACTGCACGAACTCCACGTCGCGGAGCTCGGCCCCCGCGCGATAGGCCAACGCCAGGCCGTCGCCGGTGGCGACGGGCGGATTGGTGGTTTCGCGGTAGAGCTGGCCCGCGCCGCCGGTGGCCAGGATGGTCTGCTTGGCCCAGACGAGCGTCTTGCCGTGCTCGCGGTTCCAGACGATCGCCCCGCGGCAGGCGCCGTCCAGCGTCAGCAAGTCAATCGTAAACGTCTGTTCCCAAACTTCGACATGCTCCAGCCGGGCGAGGCGCTGGGTCACCGCACGCATGACCTCCTTGCCCGTGGCGTCGCCCAGCGCGTGGACGATGCGGTGGTGGCGGTGGCCGCCCTCGCGGCCCAGGGCGAGCCGGCCGCCGGAGGTGTCGAAGCGGGTGCCCCAGCCGATTAATTCCTCGATCCGCCGCGGGGCCTCGGAAATGACGCGCTGGGCCACGGCGCGGTCGCATAACGAACCGCCGGCCGCGAGCGTGTCGGCCACGTGGTCCTCGAAGCGGTCCTCCGGATCGACGACCCCCGCGATGCCGCCTTGCGCCCAGAAGCTGTTGGAGATTTGCAGGGCGTCCTTGGTGACGATCAAGACCGAAAGGGCCGGATCGGTGCCCAGCGCCGCGCGCCCCGGCCAGCCCGCCGCCGACGATCAGCACGTCGGTGAAGTAGTGGGGGACCCGCTTGGGATGGAAGGGGACGAGGTAGCGGGGAGTGAACATCTTACTTCTGTCCCGCCGCCGTGGCGCGGGAGTACTCCCGCGAAAGCTGGTCGTACTCGGCCGGCGGCTGCAACTGGACGGCGTCGCGGACGTGGCGGAGGTCGTCGCGGCCGGCGCCGCCGCTTTCGATCCGCGTGCCGTGCGGGCGAAGGCCCAGGTCCTTGAGGAACTCGTTGTAGGCCTTCTTGTCGGCGTCGCTGCTGCCCGGCTGCCGGGCGCTGTCGCGGAGCTTCTGGATGTTGTCCACGAACTTCTTTGCTTCATCAGGCGTCCAGCCGAGACGGTTCATCAGGTCCGACTTCGGCTTGGCCATTTCGTCCTTCAAGTGCCGCAGCGCAAGGTCCACTTGCTTATTGGCTGCTTCGGGATCGACCTCGTCGGGCTTGGCTTGCGCTTCTTTCTCGGCCGACGGAGGCGGAGGCTGCGATCCCGCCTGACTGCCGCCGGAAGGCATGCCGGAACCTTGCTGGCTGGCGCCCGGCTGCGACGATTGCTTGCCCGACTGGTTGCCGCCGTTGTTTGATTGGCTGGCGGCGCTGTTGGGCTTGGAGTTGTTTTGGGAGCTTGGCGAATTCTCCGAATTGGGTTTCTGGGAATCGGGTTTATCGGACGATTGCGGCTTCTCGCCGTTGCCGCTGTCGGTTTCCTTGCGCGGCGATCCGGTCTTGTCAGTTGCGGCGAAGCGCCTCGCCGGCTTTGCTGCCGGTCGCGTCGGAGCCTTTTTCTTTTGAGACCGAGCCGCCGTGTTCGGAATTCGACGTCGTGCCGGCTGCGCCGGTGCCGGCCTTATTGTCATGCTGACCGCCGCCAGCGCCGCCGCCGCCTCGTTTGTCGCCGTCGGACTGGCCCTTGGAATCCGAATCGTGCGGGCTGTTGCCAGGCGATTGCGGCTTGTCCGATTGGTTCAAACCTTGTTGGGCGTTGCCGGGTTTGTTGCCCGCGCGCTGTGGATCGACCTGGGAGTCGGGCAAGCCGCTGCTATCGCGTCCCGACGGATCGCCGGTCTTTGCCTGATCCATTTGCCGCTGCTCGCCGTGGGCCATGTCGCCTTTGTCGCCGCCCTTGTTTCCGCGACCTGACTGCTTTTCGCCGCCGGCGCCTTCCTGGCCGCCCTGGTCCGGCTTGGATTGCTCTTTGCCGCTCGAACCGCCGCCGCCGCTTTGTTCCTTGTTCTCTGGCTTGTGCGCGAACTTTCGCCGCCGCCCGACGAATTGTTGTTTCCTGGCTTGGGCTGACTGCCCGGCTTCGGGCTCGAGGGCATTGGCAGGTTTTCGGAACTTCCGCCGGATGAACCGTCCTTGTGCTCTGGCTTTGCCTTGTCGCCGCCTTGTTGGCTGTTGTTGCTTTCGCCTCCACTCCCAGAAGGTTGCTTCTCGGCGCTCTTCGGCGTGCCGCCCGACTGGTTTCCACCGTTGTCACCGCCGGCCGCTTTTTCTTTGGGAGACTGCGTGCTGCCGGAGCCTTGATTCTGCTGGTCTTGCTTGGTTCCAGCTTGTTGGTCCGGCTTTTTTGCCGCGCCGGAGTTCGCGCCATTCTGTTCTGAACCGGAACCGGTGTTCGACTGATTCTTCTCTTGATTGGCGGCATTCTGCGGCGAAGATTGGCTCCCGTTTGCCTTGTCCTGGGGTTTCTGGCCGGCTTTCGACTGCGAGTTGCCATCGGGCTTTTGCGAATCGCTGAGCGGCTTCGTTGACGTGTTCTCGTTGCCGTTGGCGCCGCGTCGCTGCCGTTGGAGTTTGGCTGGGGACGCGGAGCGTTGTTGGAGCCCGAGTTGCCCGGCTTGTCTTCCGATCGCGAACTGCCGGAGTTAGTGCCC
Source organism: uncultured Planctomycetia bacterium (assembly GCA_963780045.1). Lineage (GTDB taxonomy): Bacteria > Planctomycetota > Planctomycetia > Pirellulales > Thermoguttaceae > JANXQG01. Next base: position 3,967,091 of record CAVZZZ010000001.1, read on the forward strand.
GGCTTATTCTTGCCATCCGCGCCGCCTTGGGAGTTTGGCGTGTCCTTGGCGCCCTCATTGCGGCCGCTGTTGCTATTGCTCCCCGGCTGCGGATTAGTCTGGTTGCCGCCGTTCGGCCGCTGCGTGTCTTGCGGGCTGCTGCCTTGCGATTGCCCGCTCTGAGAGCTGCTATTCGGGGAACCGCCATTTTGCGGCTGAGCGTTTTGCCGGCTGTTGTCCTGCGGCTGGCCACCCTGAGGGCTGCCGTTCTGCGTTCCTTGACTCTCCTGCTGTTGTTCCGGCTTGGCTTTGTCGCCCGATGGCTGATTTTGTTGCGGATCCTTCTGATGTTGCTCCTCCATATCCTTCAGCGACTTTTTAATGGCGTCGGCAGCCTGCGTCCCTTGATCGAGATGTTTGTCCTGCCCGCCGCCCTCGGAGGAGTTCGGGTCGGCTTTATCACCGCTGTTGGAATCGGATGATGATCCGTCTTTGCCGTTCGCCTTGTCAGACCTGTTCTGATCGCCCTTGCCGTTCTGCGGCGCTTTTTGCGACCTTCCCTGCTTGCCGCCTTTGCCGTCGGGAGACGCCTGGTCGCTAGATGAGCTGTTATCCGATCCCTCGTCCTGGCCTTTCTCACCGGGTTTGGCCTTACCTTTGCCGTTTTGGCCCTGCTGCTGCTTCTCGTCGGGCTGTCCCTGGTCGCCGCCGCTTTGCTGCTCTTTGTTTTGTTGAGCTTGGCGGCCCTCCTGATCATCCACGATGCGGATCGTCCGCTGCGCGGTTTCGCCGTGGTTCGGCTTCGGCTCCTTGTTGTCCTCCGCTTCGGCCCAATACTTGATTTCGTCGCCTTTGTGTAGTCCCAGATCCGTTGGGCGGAAGTCGTAGTGGTCGTCGTACGGTTTCGTAAATGCCGGCTCAGGCGCAAGCGGTCCAACAGCACCGGCAGATTCAACGGCTGTCCGTTGCGTTCCGCGTGGATCGCAACCTTCCGCAGGCCGAAATCGTCCGAAGCATGGACCTGAATCCGCACTTGCCCGTTCTCCGGTACGGCAGCCGTCTCGTCCCTGGGTTCGTCGATCCTGATCTCCGGCGGGTAGTCGCGATCGACGTCGATGCGATACTGGATCGGGTGCTGCTGTATCTTTCGGTCATCGCCGTTGAAGGCGCTGTCGGTGAAAAAAAGCTGATAGCGGTCGTAGAGGGGCCGCCAACTCTGCGTGGAATCCTGCGTGGGACTCAATGCGAGAGTGAAATCGCCGCTCGCGTGCTTGCCGCTGTGTTTCATCGTCAGCGGTTGCAATCCCGTGCATCCAAGGTCGATGTTGGCGTCCTTGATCGGCAGGTTCGCGGTGCTGTGAATCGTGACCTTCGTTCCCTCCAGCGCCTTGATGTCGCCCTGGCCCTTGACCGTGCGGTGCGGCAATCCGGTATAAGGCGGATAGTCGTAATCGACCTGATCGACGATAATCGTGGGTGCGATCTGCACTTCCAGCTTGTATTGCGGCGTGGTAGCGTCGCCCGCGGTGATGCGATAAAGCGTGTCTTGCTGCATCCCGCCGCTGCTTCCGTCGCCGCGCGTCCCGGGCGGAAGTTCGCAGGAATAAAGGTCGTCCTCGCCCGTGCGTGTCATCGGGATGCGGTCGTCGACTAGCTGCTCGTCGGCTGTGGTCAACAGCAGCGACACCTCTTCGCCATTGCGGAGTCCCGAAACATGGGCGGTGATCGGCTGTCGATTGCCCTGGAAGACCACGGCGTTACCCGGCTGCACGTCTTCGATATGCACCCGCGTCGGCGCGGGCAGCGATGACCACGGCCAGAGCACGCGGGCCGCCGATGTCAGCGGGTTCTTCGGCGAGAAGGCCAGATACAAGGCGAATAGCGCCACCGCGCCGGCAAGCACATAGCAAAGATGAATCAGGCGGTGGTGATCGACGGCGTGTTCGACCGGCACGCGGGAAAGATCGCTCGCCGCGCGATGTTCCATCGCCCGGTAGACGACCGGGGCAACCTCGTCCGGGTGCGAGCGAAGCAGCAGGAAATTGATAAGGCTGTTCTTCAGCGCGGGGCGGCCATGCTCGATGGCCTGCGCGGCAAAGACCGGATTGATGCGATGCACGATCGACGGCGCGACCCATCGCCAGGCGAACCAGCCCGCCACGCCGACCCAGCCGGCCCAAAGGAGGAACCGCACCGCAAAGCCCAAGCCGTGCGGAAAAATCCAGTGGTCGGCCACCGCCACGGCAAGGAAGAACAAAAGCGAGGCGGCCGTCAGCACGATCATGCCCGAACCGACATCCACTAGCCGGACCTGCCGGCGGGTCTGCAGCAGGCGTTTTTCGATGAAATCGTCAAATCGCCCCTGGGCGGGGACGCTCTCCTCCTGCGGACGAGTGGAAAGGGCGCCACTAGCCATGATGGTTCTGCTCCGGGCCTGTTTCTGTTCCTACACCTTATTATACTAAATTCGGCCGGGAAGTCGAGATTACGACTGGCCGCCCGAAGTACTTACCCAAGAGAATTGCACCGAATAATGAATTTCTTCCGCGCCGTTCCATTTATTGCACTATCGATCCTATTGATCTTCGCGGCAAATGCCGAACCCAGCCGCGCCTTTGCGACCCCGCCCCACTTGCCGCTGGCTCAACCGGCCGACGTCGGCATGGACGCCGCGAAGCTGTCCACAATCGACGACCAAGTCGCGCAGGTTCTCAAGGCCGGACGGGCGCCCGGCTGCGTCATAGCCATCGGGCGACACGGCAAAATCGCGTTCTTGAGGGCCTATGGCAAGCGGCAACTGGAACCTTCGACGAAGGACACGACTACCGACACCGTATTCGACATGGCCTGGGTCACCAAGCCCGTGGCCACGGCGACGAGCATCGCCCTGCTGGTCGAGCGCGGGAAGCTCAGTTACGACGACCCCGTGGCAAAGTACCTGCCCGACTTCGCCGCGAAGGGGAAGGAGAAGGTCTTGATCCGGCATCTCCTTCTCCACCAAGCAGGACTGATTCCGGACAACGCGATCAGCGACTACGACGATGGCCCGGCACGGGCGTGGAAGCGCATCTTCGCCCAGCCGCTGCAATACGCGCCGGGCGAGGATTTCGCCTATAGCGACGTGGGTTACATCGTGCTGGGCAAGGTGGTCGAGGCGGCCAGCGGACAGAGCCTTGATCGCTTCGTGCGGGAGAACATTTACGCGCCGCTGGGAATGACCGAGTCGGGCTATCTGCCGCGCGAGGACCTCCGCCGCCGCGCCGCGCCGACGGAGCGCCGCGGCGACCATTGGATGCAAGGCGAAGTCCACGACCCGCGGGCCTTCGCGCTCGGCGGCGTAGCCGGCCACGCGGGGCTTTTCTCCACGGCGGCCGATTTGGCCGTCTTCGCGCAAATGCTGCTGGGCCGCGGAGAATACGCGGGCGTCCGCGTGCTCGCGCCGTCGTCGGTCCGCGCGATGACCGAGCCCTGGCCGGGCAGCCACGGCTGGCGGAGCCTAGGCTGGGACGTCCACAGCAGCTATTCCGGCAATCGCGGGCGGAGCATGTCCGCGCGGGCCTTCGGGCACGGCGGCTTCACCGGCACCGGGCTGTGGATCGATCCGGAGCTCGATCTGTTCGTTATCTTCCTCAGTAATCGCGTCCATCCCAACGGTAAGGGGAACGTCAACAGTTTCATCGGCCGCGTTGGCACCATCGCCGGCGACGCGATAACGGACGAGAAGCCGCGCGAAGTTGCTACGGGCATCGACGTGCTTGAGCGAGAAAACTTTGCTTCGCTCCGCGGCCGAAATGTTGGACTGATCACGAATCAATCAGGCTTGGACCGCCGCGGCGAGCGGACGATCAATCTGCTGCATAGGGCCGAGGGCGTCAAATTGGTGGCGATCTTCAGCCCGGAGCACGGCCCGCGGGGCGAACTGGACCGGCCGGGCATCACCGACGGGCGCGACGGCCCGACAGGGCTTCCGATCTACAGTCTCTACGGCAAGACGCTGCGGCCGACCGACGCGATGCTCGGCGGCATCGACACGTTGGTGTACGACATCCAGGACGTCGGCGTGCGGTTCTACACCTACACGACGACGCTCGGCTACGCGATGGAGGAGGCCGCGAAACGCGGGATCCGCTTTGTCGTGCTCGACCGGCCCAACCCGATCGGCGGCCTAGCCGTGGAAGGGCCAATGCTGGACGCCGGACGGGAATCGTTTGTCGCCTACGACCGCCGTCCCATCCGCCACGGCATGACCGTCGGCGAATTGGCGATGCTCTATCGCGACGAACGCAAGATGCCGCTCGACCTGGCCGTGATACGCTGCGAAGGCTGGCGGCGGGACGACCTGCTGGAAGCCATCGGCCTAAAGTGGGTCAACCCGTCGCCCAACATTCGCAGCGTGACCGAAGAGCTGCTCTATCCGGGCATTGGGCTTTTGGAGACGACGAACCTTTCAGTCGGCCGCGGCACGGCGACTCCCTTTGAAGTCTTCGGCGCCCGATGGTTGGACGCCGCCGGGCTGCAAAAGGCGCTCACCGCCGCGAAGCTGCCCGGCGTGGCGTTTCAAGCGGTGGACTTCACGCCGGAAACGAGCAAGTTTGCTGGAAAGGAATGTCATGGCATTCGCATTGCAATAACTGACCGGGCCACATTTCGGCCGCTCCGCACCGGGCTTGAGATCGCGCGGCAGCTTGCTCTGCTGCAGGCGGACCAATGGGCGGCCGACAATTACATTGGCCTGCTGGGCAATCGAAAGGTGTTGGAGGCCGTTCGCGCCGGCAAGACGGTCGATGAGATCGAGGCCATATATCGGCCGGACACGGAAAAGTTCGCCCAGCAGCGGGGAAAGTATTTGCTGTATCCGTGATCCACCTTGAAAGGCGTGTTTGTCTACGGCAGTGAAAGGACCAATCTCAGTCCCGATTCCACAGCCGCAAGCTCGCGCGACGCAAGCCTTCCCACCCGCCGCTTGAGAAAGCTCCTGTCCAAAGTGATCAATTGTGAAACGTTGGCAACCGAATCTTTGGGCAATCCCGAACTTTTTCGCGGCAGGAGCACGTTGCCGGGCGCATCCGCCAGCCGAAGGTTCGACGTGACGACGACGGCAACTACCGTGTTGATGCGGCTGCGGTTGAAGTCGTCCGATTGGACTACTACCACCGGCCGCGCAAAGCCGGGCTCCGACCCGCGCGGCTCGGCCCAGTCGGCCCACCAGACTTCTCCGCGCTGGATCACCATGAACGGCCTCTGAGCGATTTGCGCTGCATTTCAGCCAGAACCGGATCGAGCGCGGAGTCATTCTCGGCATAAACCCGGTCGAGCCGCTCGGTCAGGTTCTGGGAGTTGTGCGAATCCAGGAATTCCTGGATCGCTCGCGTATAAAGCTGGCTGCGCAAGATGGAAAGGTTCGCGGCCACGGTTTCGGCCGCCGCGAACACCGAATCAGGAATGGAAATGGCTGTCTTCATGACCGAAGTATAACCCGGGTTATACCAGACGTCAATCGCTCTTTTTGGGCGGCTGCGCGACGATCACATGGACATAGTCTCGAAATCCACCCGCTTCTGGGACGTCGGGCAGCGATCGCCGCGGTAACATCGGGATTTGGGCCCAGGAGGACGGCAAACTCGCGGCGAAGCGCTTTTTTCCACGCAAGCCTGACGCGCAAGCGAAGGAGAATTCCGCCAATTCCTTCGCTTGCGCATCAACGGCTTGTGCGAGCGGAATTCGACTATGCAGTTGCCCTGGATTTGGGCCTAAATCGCTTGCAACCGCTGCGCTCCTGGCTGAAATAGGGGAGTTAACTATCGGCACGCCCCGACCATGAGGCAGCGCACCGCAGCGAGGCGATAAAAGTCCCGCACGTGAGGACGCTTGTCCTTCTGGTTGCACTCCCTAGCAACCGGCATCAACCAATGGCGACCGTCGCCTTGCGGGCGCTCTCTGGTTGCTTCTTGGGTGCTCCGACAGCTTGGTCTTCTCAGCCAGTCACGCCTTGGCTCTTGCAGGCGGCGATCCCTCCCGGCTTTCGTTTCGGACTGGGCGGATTCTCGCTTGGAGAAGCGACGGTTCTGCGCGGCATCTATTGCAGATTCATCTCGTTCGGGAGCTAGATCATGTTCAATAACGCGATAGTTCGGGGTTTCGTGGCGGCGGCATTCCTGATCGCTCTGTCTGCGGCTTTGGCAGTGTCGACAACCGCGCGGAGACACATTGTCGTTCACCACTACTGGAGCGGGCAGCGTGACAATTCCCTCAGGCTACGAGTGGACTAACGTGGCCGTCCAATGCTGGGGCGGCGGAGGGGGCGGCGGGGCCAGCTACCAAGGCAACCTAGGCCAAGGTTACGTTTATTACAGCGGCGGCGGTGGCGACGGCGGCGCTTACTCCTTCAAGACCTATGCAACCCCGCTTCTCGCCGGAACATTTTCCTATTATGTCGCCTCCGGCGGCAGTGGCGGCAGCTATGTCGCTCCAGGCGGCAACAACCAAAATGGCGGCGGCGGCGGGGACACGATTTGGAACTATCTCTCGGGGCTGAGGACGCCATTGCTGGTGGGGGCGCAGGCGGCAACAACTACTACTTCGGCGGCCTCGCCGGCGGCGGGGGCGGCGCCAGCGTTGCTCCAGAACACATTTTTGTATTGGCGAGGCGTTTTGAGTGCGCTGCGGACATGCTTTCGACCGACACAAGCCGGCGCCTACAAGCTTTGGTTCTTGACAAGACGGTACGAGTTGACGGATGGCTCCCGCTCTCTGTAAATAGGGCATTTAGCGTCGAGCTATTCCTGAAGTGTCTTATTCTTCTCGATACCGGACAGCTAGCAACCGGGCATTACCTGCTCGACTTATTCAACAAGCTGGGCGCGAAGACGCAACAACGAGTCGAAAAGCTCTATAACGAGATGGTAAGGATCGATTTCAACAGCTTGCCCGCGTCTCCCCCATTTTCCGTAGTTGCTGCTCAACTCAGTTTGCGTGGCAAGCTTGCGAGCTGCGGCAATTGTTTTGAGTTGATGCGATACGCGTACGAAGGCTGCGAAGAGGGCTCGACTAATGTGTCGAACGAGGTTAGCAACGCAGTAAAGGGCGCGATCCTCGAAATCAGGCCCGACTGGAAGTACCTATAGCCCAATGCTGGCCATGCATTCTCGCCGCCGGTTCGTGCCAATCCTCCCGCACCATCCCCCTAACCCGCTCCCAGAGGGCAAGGGATGCGGCGAGTGGAAAGTACGCAGCACTCAGTACGCAGTGCCCGGTAGCGTGCTACGGCGCAGTCGGGACTGAATGCTGCGTACTTTGAACTGTGTACTGCGTACTCCCTGCTCTCGTGCTCGCGCACCGCGAACGTCGAAGCGGCGGCAAAATCGCGACCGCATGCACCACGATTGGTCGATGGCCGTTCACGGCCATTTCCGCGCTAGCGGTATTAGGCCCGTTGCTTTAGCACGGGTCGATTGCGGCGGCCCAATGAAACCTCCCTGCGTCCCGTGCTAAAGCAACGGGCCTATCACCGGCTGCGCCGGAAACGGGCATAAATGCCCGTCCTCCGCGAACACTGCTGCTCGCCGCCCACTGCCTGCGGCGAAAAATCGGCAAAAGAATTTCTGCCGCCGGGTTTCTTGCTCCGCGGCGCGGCTGCGGAAGGAGATTCCCAAACTCTTGCAGCGCAAGGGTTTACGGCGGCTGCCTGCCACCCAAGGGCAAGAGCGGCCGCGCAAAGCGTAAACAAATGTCAAGCCACCTAAACCCTTACGCGTCAAGGACTTGCGGCGACGGCCAAACAAGACGTATCAAGAACTGTTGACAGACGTTTATAACTATGTTATAATGCGCGGGAACGGTATGGTGGCAAGCGAAGAGTGGGAAGTGGCAAGGTGAAACATGAGAGATCGCGACAGAAAAATGACCGGCGGGAATATGAAAACGGACGACGGTTGGGAAATATCAACTGAGAAAGGAAGATGGGCGAAAGGAAAATGGGGGGCCGGGATTTCAAACCCGGAATTGCAGATATGAGATTTCAGATCGGCAGACCCGTTAGTCCTTCATCTTCCGTCCGTCCATATTCCTTTCCCATCGTTCTTCCCCCATGTTTTTGTCGACAAGCCACCCGCAAGACGTATTCCTGCCTTCGTCCTGTCTTCATCCTGTCCCCGTCCTGTCTTCATCCTGCCGTCATCCTGCCTTGACCCTGCCTTGTAGTAAACCCTTTTTTCACCCCGAAAACGCGAGGAAAACGTGATCGAAGAAAATGAAAAAGAAAACCCGCCGCCAACCGACAAGAACCCAACCGAGCGCAAACCCGACCGCAAACCGGAGCCCCGCGAAGTGCTCAACGAGCTGCGGCAAAAAGTGGTCGCCGCGCTGTTGTCGCTGGGCTTTAGCCGCCGCACGTCGGCGCGAGCTACACGAGCATCGCCCGCGCCGCCGCCCGCGATCCCCGTTTCGCCAAGGAATTGTCGGACGCCGAAAGCGTGGCCGACTATTCGGTCCTGAATACGGTCCGCGACGCCGGGCGGCAGGATCAGGCTGAGGCCGGCACTACGAGCGCGTGCAATGATGCGCCGGCCGCCAGCGCGGCGGCCGATGTGTGCCAATCTTCCCAAGAGGGGGGTCTGCCGCCGGTCAATCTCATTCGCCGCAAGTTGTTGGCTGCCAATGGTTTAGCGGCATCGGCGAGGTCCGTGCCAAGAGCCGGAAAACCGCGGGGCGGCACAGAGAACGATTAGATTTGGAACTGTAGGGCCTGATATGAGCCGATTTGGCAACGGGCATCGAAGCCCGACGCGCAAGCAAGTGGGTCTTTTTCCACTCGATTGCGCGTCGGGCTTCGATCATACCTAGCCGCCAGGGAATAATTGGCCAGCCCAGTCGCGAACATGATTCGGGCTGGTGGAAGGTTTGCGGTGAGCGGGAAGTCGATCTACGGTTAACGATTAACCCATTAGGACGGTTGCATAATAGCCCAGATTTTGGTAAACTACCAAGCGCGACAGTGGGCAAACCCATCGAGGAGACATTCGGATGAAAACCGGTCGTTTGTCAGCGGCGTTCTCAGTGGCGATCTCTGGGGCTTTTTCTGCGGTGGCGGTGCTTTGCGGTCTGTCGATCGCGCAAGCGGCCGATCCGGCGTGGCATCACACGGGTGTCGCGCGTCACGATCAAGCGCGGCCCGGCGCTGAAGCGGCGGCGGAGGCCGGCCCGCAAAAGTATCTACAGATCGACATGCAGTACGACGACCCGACCGTGCTGCGGAACCTGGACAAGTTCCGCATCGTTGACGCGGCCGGCAAAGAAGTCGGCGAGTACTGGGGCAGCGATCCCAAGAAGGGCCTGATCTTCGAATCGAAATCTCGCTGGGACACGCTGAACGGTCTTTACCTCGACGGCTTCGATCATCGCGAGCCGCTGTTCCAACAAGTCTTTACGACCCCACCCTCGACGCCAGCCATTGTGGCGGTCCCGCCGACAGTAGTCCGCCCGTCGGATGACGTTGTTGATCGCTACGCCGTTGTGCCGGACCACGAGGTGGTTGTGCCGCAGACCGACGTAGTGGTCGCCCCGCGCGATGAGCACATTTACGTCGGCCCGGACGTGGTGCATGACGACGTTATTATTGACGACCGCGACACGGTTTACGATCGCGACGTGATCGTTCGCGGACACGACACGGTGATCGACGAGGGGACGCATTACGTTGGCGATCATCGCGTCGATATTTACGACGATGACGACCGCGTTGTGGTTCACCATCACGGGCACCATTCCGGCGGCGGTGGCGGTGGCGGATACGGCGGCGGTTCCGGCGGGGGCGGCGGCTCTGGCGGAGGCGGGTATGGACATCACAAGGGCGGCAAGGGCGGCGGCAGTGGCTCGGCCGACGATGCCAACAGTAACGATGCCAACAGTGACGATGTGACCATCGACGATCCGACCGCCGGCAACGCGATCGCCAGCACGATGGGCGTCAATCCAGACAAGTCCGGCGGTAGTGGATCGGGCAGCGGTTCCGGCGACGGCACGGGCAGCGGCAGCGGGAAAGGCGACAGCGGGAAAGGTAGTAAGGGCGATGGTCAGGGCCAAGGTTCCGGCGACGGACAAGGGCCGGGAGCTGGCCAAGGTTCGGGCGACGGACAAGGTCAGGGTTCTGGCGATGGACCGGGCTCCGGTTCCGGCGCCGGCACGAGTCCTGATTCCGGTTCGGGACCCGGCACCGGTCCTGGTTCGGGCAGCGGTGACGGTCCCGGTTCTGGCCCTGGCGACGGACCCGGCTCGGGTCCCGGCACTGGTCCTGGCCCTGGCCCCGGTCCTGGTCCAGGTCCTGGCACGGGTCCTGGTCCCGGCCCAGGCCCCGGAAGCGGTCCCGGTCCTGGCCCAGGCCCTGGTGGGCCCGGTGGTCCGGGCGGACCTGGAGGTCCCGGCGGTCCCGGCGCCTACGGTCCCGGCGTCTACGGCCCGTACGCGTACAACCCTTATCGCTATGCCTACCCGTACTACTACAATCCGTACGCTTACTATGCACCGTACTACTACAATCCGTACGTGCCCAACTACGAGCAGCCGAAACCTTACAAGTACACGCCGAAGGAGATGGCCAATCTACAGCCCGGGTCGCTTAAGACGGACAAGGTTCCGGAGTTGGTGCTCTACGTCACCGCGGGCGATCTCGCCGGGCCGGGTATAGTTTATCAGGTCAAGAGCACCGATGGCGACGTAATGGGCAAGGTCAAGTTGCCCGAAACGGCCACGGGCATCGACATGTATCGCGATCACGGCGTCGTGCTGGCCAGCCCTCGCGCGGGCGGCAAGATCATGGAGATCGACGATACGGGCAAACTTTCGACGATCATCGAGAAAGACCGTCAACTGCCTCATCCGGTGAAGATTTCGATGCCGGGCAATTCGGACACGATGGTGGTGGCCGACGACCTTGCCGACCAACTGGTGATGTCCACGATCGCCGGCACGAAGACAAAGGTTTATCAAAAGCTCGGCGATGCGTGCAATTCGCAGCCGATGTCGGTCGCGGTGACCAACGACAAGGGCGTCGTCTTCAGCACGCCGGCCGAACCGGGCGTTCACAAGTTCATGGGCGACCAGTCGGCCAAGGGCGACAAGCCGATCCTGCCCGTCAGCGGCGGCGTCGCCGCGGACCACAGTTCGCTGCGCTGGGCCGCCGCCCAGGGAACGAATTCCATCAAGGTCTACGAAGGCCCGCAGTACATCAAGTCGCTCCCCCTGCCGCCGAACAAGAGGTTTTACAAGAGCGGCCTGATGTCGTTCGCTCCCGACGGTTCGCTCTGCGTGGCCGTGCAGGACGAAGACAATCCCAGCGGCGACGTCTGGATTCTTGCCTACCACGTCGACAAGGGAAAAGTGACCGGCTCGTTCAAGTGGACGCACGAGGAGATTCAGGACTTCGCCTGCGGCACACGGATGATTTGGGAGCGGAACTCGCCCAGGGAGTACAAGAGCACGTTCTAGGACGTGCGGACACAAGTGTGAATCGATCACCGACCACTGGCTGCGCGGCGCGGCCAGTGGTCGCGTTCACAGAATTTGTGTGAAACGCGACGATACGGAGATGATGTCATGCGATTTCCTACGATTGCTTTTGTAGCGATGATTTCGCTCGTTGGCCAGTGGTCGTTGGCGCAAACCTTGCAGTTGCCGACTTTCACTTTCTTCAGCGTCAGCACGACCGTGTCCGTGCCCGACGGCGGCGGCGCGTTCTTGGGCGGCATCGATCGGGCGGCGACCGGGCGCAACGAGTTCGGCGTTCCCGGCTTGCCATTTCCGGGATTTCAAAGCCGCTCGATCGGGCAGGACATGGGCGCATCCAACGTTTGGGCGAAGGTGACGATCCACGACCTCGACGCTATGGACCAGGCGATTCTCAATTCGCCGTCACCCAACGACTTTTCCAGCGTGAGTTCGCGCGGCTGGAACAACATGGCCAGTTTTCCTGTTGCGCCGCGGGCAATTCCAAGCCTATCGCCGAACGGCGTCAGCCTGGCCGGCAATTGGCGCACCGAGGCAAGCGCCGCGCCAGCCGGCGGCAAAGTGGCCGCTGAAGAGAAGGATCGCGATGCGCAACGCGCAACGCGGTCCACCGAAGCCGAGAGCTACTACGCTCGCGGACAGAAAGCCGAGGCCGACGGCAAGCCGAACGTGGCCAAGATCTATTATCAGATGGCCTCGCGCCGCGCTACGGGCGATTTCAAGCGGCAGATCGAGGCCCGGCTCGATTCGATCAACGGCCGCACGTCCGCCGTGGCGAAGAACTCGCCGTGAAGCGTCTTTTCGACGTGACTTCAGCTTTCGCATGGCACGTCCTGAGCCAGGGGACCCGCACGCAGGTCGCTGAGGGCGTGGAAGTTCGTCAAACTCGCCCTTCGCTTGAAGCTCAGAGCGCGTCCCCTGATTGCCATTCCCCTTGACACATCCCCGCCTGCGGAGGTAATCTCCGTAAGAGTGGTGGCATTGGGAGCAGGGGCAATGAGCGATATCGGCGAAGTCCTGGGCGAAAACACCGAGGCCGTCTTTCTGGGCTTGATGGAGTGCAGCCCCGACTTCGTTTGCCTGGCAACCGCGCACGGCGAGTTGTTCCATCTCAACGCGACCGCGCGGCGCTGGCTCGGATTGGAAAGCGACGCGCCGCTTGCGCCCGTTTCGCTGCATCAATTCTACAACGACGACTCGTGGCGCGAGCTCCGCGACGTCGCCGTGCCGGCCGTGAACAAAACCGGCAGTTGGGAAGGCCGCAGTCGGCTGCAAAACGTCAAGACCCACCAGCAGTCCAGCGTTTTGACCTTCATGTACCGCTTGAAGATGGGAGAGCGAGGGAGCTGCCTGGCGATCGTCCATCGGGAGGGCGAGTCGATAAACCGCCTGAGGGAAAGCCTGACCGAAGCGCAGGCCCGCAAGACCTCGATCCTCGAATCGTGCCTCGATCCAATTATTACCATCAACCACGAAGGACTGATCATCGAGTTCAATCGCGCCGCCGAGCAAACCTTCGGCTACCCGCGCGACAAGGTGCTGGGGACGCGGCCTGCCGACGTGCTCTTTCCCCCTTCGCTCAGCGCCGGACACGCAAGCCGCATCGAGCGGTACCTGGAGGCGGGCGAGGGCTCGATGCTCGGCAAGCGCGTGGAGGTCACCGCTTCGCGGGCCAACGGCGACGAGTTTTACGCCGAGTTGGCCATGACCATTGGCCAGATCAACGGTGCGCCGGCGATCACCTTCTTCGTTCGCGACATCAGGCGCGGAAGAAGGCCGAAGACGAGCAGGCCCGCTACGCCGCCGAGCTGGAGCGCTCCAACCGCGACCTGGAACAGTTCGCCTACGTGGCCTCGCACGATCTGCAAGAGCCGCTGCGCAAGATCCGCGCCTTCGGCGACCGGCTGGAACTGAAGTGCAAGGACCTGCTGGACGAGACCGCGCAGGAATGCGTCAGCCGCATGCAAAGCGCCGCCGCACGGATGCAGGAGCTGATCGAGGGCCTGCTCACGCTTTCCCGCGTGACCACCCGCGCAAGCGACTTCGAGCAGGTCGATCTGGGCGAGATTGTGCAGCAAGTGCTCGGCGACCTGGAGGCGCAGATCGAGCGCGTACAGGGCCGCGTGGAAGTCGGCAAGCTGCCCACAATCCAGGCCGAGCCGTTGCAAATCCGTCAATTGCTGCAAAACCTGATCGCCAACGCGCTGAAGTTCCGCCGTCCGGACGAACCGCCGGTCGTCAAGGTCGAAGCCCGTTACGTCACGCCCCGCGAGCAGCGGCAGGCACGCAAATCGCTGACCGAGGAAAGGTGCCGCATTACCGTCGAGGACAACGGCATCGGCATCGACCCGCAATACTCCGAGCGGATCTTCGGCATCTTCCAGCGGCTGCATTCTCGCGACGTCTACGAGGGAACGGGCATCGGCCTGGCGATATGCCGCAGGATCGTCGAGTACCACGGCGGGCAAATCACGGTCCACGGTGCGCCGGGCAAGGGATCGACGTTCGAGGTCTTGCTGCCGGCGGCTCAAGCGAAGAAGAAGCGCAGCGAGGCCGAATGATGGAGAAGCAGCGCGCGACCTTCACCATCCTGATGGCGGACGACGATGCCGACGACTGCCTGCTCGTGCAGGACGCTCTCCGCGAGTCGGGCCAGCCGCACGCGCTGCGCATCGTCCGCGATGGCCAGCAGTTGTTGGACTGCCTGCGCCATGCGGGCGAGTACCAGGAAGGCAAGCATGTCGCCGCTGCCTGACCTGATCCTGCTGGACCTGAAAATGCCCCGCAAGGACGGCCGCGAAGCCCTCACCGAGCTGAAGGCCGACCAGCGGCTGCGGAGCATACCGATCGTGGTGCTGACGACCTCGACCGCCCGCGACGACATCAGTTTTTGCTATCGCATGGGCGTCAATTCGTATATTACGAAGCCAGCCACGTTCCGCGGCTTGGTCGATCTCTTGGCCACAATTTGCAAATACTGGTTTGAACTGGCCGAATTACCTGTTGTCGAGTAGGATGAGCCCATGACCCCCAGCCGCTCCGCCGCCGACCGACAGAACATCCAGATCCTGCTGGTCGAGGACGACCCGGACGACGTATGGGTCATGCGCAACTTGCTGAGCGACCGCTGGGACGGGCCGTTCAAGCTGACACATGTCGAGTTGCTCTCCGCTGGATTGGAGCGTGTTGCCGAGGCCCCGTACGACATCATCCTCTTGGACCTCTCCTTGCCCGACAGCCAAGGGCTGGAAAGCTTCTTCACCATGCATGCCCGCGCGGGGGGCGTGCCGATTGTGGTGCTTTCGGGCTACAACGACGAGTCGGTCGCCGTGCGGGCAGTGCAGGCGGGCGCGCAGGACTACCTCGTCAAGGGCCAGGTGGACGATAACCTGCTGGTTCGCTCGATCCGCTATGCCATCGAGCGGACGCGGCGGCACAAAGCCGAGGCGGCCCTGCGCGACGCCTCCGAAGAGTTCCGCGCCGCCAGGGAAATCCAGCAGCGGCTCTTTCCGGCCGCGGCGCCGCATTGCCCCGGCTTCGACATCGCCGGCGCCGCGTGGCCGGCCAAGGCCACGGCCGGCGACTATTTTGACTACATTCCCATGTTGGGAGATTGCCTCGGCGTCGTCGTGGGCGACGTCAGCAGCCACGGCATGGGGCCGGCCCTGCTGATGTCCGAAACGCGGGCCTGCCTGCGGACGCTCGTCTACGGCCTGAGCGACGTGGGCGAGATCCTCACCCGCGCCAACCGGACCCTTTCCGAGGACACGCACGATTTCCATTTTGTGACGCTGGCCTTGGCCCGGATCGATCCGGCGCAGTGCGAAGTTGTCTACGGCAGCGCCGGCCAGCGGAGCTATCTGCTGCATTCCGACCGTAGCGTGACGCTGCTGGACAGCACGAGCATGCCGCTGGGCGTGGATGCCGCCACGCAAGTGCCGACGCTTCCGCCCATCCGCCTGCGAAGCGGCGACGTGCTGCTGCTGCTGACCGACGGCTTGATTGAAGCCGAGTCCGTCGACCGAGAGCGCTTCGGCATGGACCGTGCGCTGAATATCGTTCGCGAGCGCTGCAATTGCCCCGCCGTGGAAATCATCGCCGCGCTCTGCGCCGCACTGGACGAGTTTTGCCAAAGCCAGCCGATACAAGACGATGTAACGATCGTGGTCGCGAAGTGTGTGGGATAAAGTAGCGGGCACGCTGGGGCACCCGCTTGCGGGTCCATGCCGCCCGCTCAAGCAAGGACGCTTGAAATGAAATCGAAACGCATATTCCTTCTGGTCGCCGCGGTTATCCATGCAACCGTTTTTGCCGGTCATGTCCCGACCGCGCGGGCCGCGCTTTGCGGCAAGTGCCGCGACATGATGTTCACGGAGTCGGAGGGCCGGTGCATCGAGTGTGGCTCGCCGACTTCCAGCGGCGCGCTTAAGCTTTGCCCCAAGTGCAGCACCAAGCGCCATCAGTGCGAGCATTGCCTCGCAAAGCTTGCCAAAGAGGACGAGGCGGTGCCGGCCGCGCCATTGCCCGACCCGGCCGGATACCCGCTTGCGGCCGGAGGCGATGCTGACCAGCGGCGCGAACGGCCGGCGCCGGCCGCGCCGGGCGGCACTGAAGCAGGTCCGCCGAGCAATGGAAGCACCGCGCCGCTTTGGACCAACGCTCAGGCTGCGCCTAACGTGTCGCCGCCCGCCGCCGGCACCGATCGGCCAGCCGACCCGCTGCCGACCTACTCCGTGGGTGCCCCGCACTCCGCCGGCCCGGACAGCACTGCACCACCGCCTCCCGCGCAACTGCGACTCAAGCCGATCGATCCGGCCCGCGCAGGCAGTTATACGGCCGGCAATTGGCGTTTTCAACTGCATATTAACGGTCCGGGCACGCGCAGCGAAGGCCGCTGGGGCCGGCTCGCCTACGCCGGTCAAATGCTTCCGCGCGGCAATATCAACGACTACTACATGACGCCTTGGGGACCGATGTACTGGGTTGGCGACGAAAAACGCGCCTGGGGGCTGCACGGCTTCATGCCGGTACCCGCGCCGCAGAACCAGCACAGGGGCCGGCAATTGGCGCTGCCGGCCAGTCTCGCGGCCGCCTGCGCCGGCTGATGCGGCGCTGCCGGCGGGCAAGGTGCAAACGCTGGAAATCAACCGTTCGCACAGCGGCCAACTCGCGCGGCTGCGCGTGGGCAACGTGCTTGTCGTTCGCCTGCCCGGCAATCCGGCCAGCGGATACGAGTGGCAGGCCGGCAGGTCGAACACGCAGGCGCTCCGGCTGACCGTCGCTCCGCAGTATTCGCCCCCCGCGGCCGCGCCCTCCGGCTCGGTCGTGCCGGGCACGTACACGTTCGTCTATCAGGCCGTGCAGCCCGGCACGGGTTCGCTGCGCCTGTACTACATCCGGCCCAACGACACGACGCATCCCCGCGACGCATTCGCGATCGGCGCGCAAGTCGCTCCAGCCCAAGGGCCGTAGAAGTCGCTCACATGGCTTCGCGATATGGTTTGCTGGCCGCATAGGATTTGATGCGCGCGTCGATACTTTCGCCGAGCGCCTCGTCCCCTGCTTCTTTGGCCGCTTGTTTTGCCTTCCGCGCCGTTTCCACAGCCTCCTTGAACCGGCCCGCCTCGGCGTAGGCGGCGGCCAACGTATCGAGAACGTCGGGCCGCGGAGGCCTGTGGACCGTCGCGGCCCTTTCAGCCAACGCCACGGCCTCGACGCCGTTTCGCAGCTTTGCGTCGGACGAAGTCGCCTCGATCCACGCCGCGCCATTCAGCGCATCCTGGTTGTCGGGATCCTGCCGCACGATTTCGCGGAATTCGGCCATCGCCTCCCGCGTCCTCTTGGCGGCCAGACAGGCATAGGCCAGCAACCGCCTCACCTGCAGGTCGCGCGGCGCCGCGACCGAAGCCGCCTGCAAACGCGGCACCGCCTCTGCGCAGCGGCCGGAGTGGAACAGGACCATGCCCAAGTTCCTGCTAGCCTCGTCGAAGTCGGGCTTGATTCTAAGTGCCGCGCGAAACTGTTCGATGGCCTCGGATTCCCGCCCCGCGGCGGTCAAAGCGGCGCCTAGGTTGTTAAGGGCCTTGGCGTCGTCGGGCTTGATCTTCAGTGCCGCGCGGAATTGTGCGATGGCCTCGGTTTCCTGCTGTGAAACGGCCAAGGCGGCGCCCAAATCTTTGTGGATCACGTAATCGGGATTGACTTCCACCGCTTTGCGAAAGTGGTATGTCGCATCGAGGATGTTGCCGCGATCTCTCAGAGCCGTGCCGAGCAAGTAGTGCGCGATCCCGTTGTGCGTAGTGCAGGACACTGCGCGGGTCCAAAGCGTCACGCTGTTCGTCCAGTTCGCGGTCTGTCGCCAGGCAGAAATCGCACAAACTGCCAAAAGCGCCGCGCAAACCGCGGCCACGCGCCGGCGTCGACAGCGCCAGATCGCCGCCAAGTCCGCGGCGACCCAGATTGCGGCGATGCATAGCCCAACCTGCGGCAAGTAAACGAATCTGTCGGCCATGACCTGCGAACCTACCTGCACGATTCCGATGGTAGGCACGAGTGTGACCAGATACCAAAACCACCCGAAGGCCGGCCAGACATTTCCCCGCCGCGCACCCCA
This sequence comes from uncultured Planctomycetia bacterium, assembly GCA_963780045.1. Taxonomy (GTDB): domain Bacteria; phylum Planctomycetota; class Planctomycetia; order Pirellulales; family Thermoguttaceae; genus JANXQG01. Next base: position 3,985,182 of record CAVZZZ010000001.1, read on the forward strand.
TAAGACCCCGGCCGTCAGCAGCGCGAGAAGCGCCGCCGCGCAAAGCGCCAGCCAGCAGGTTTCGCTTCGCACCATGGGGTACTGCGGCGCAAGGTCGATCGGCCAGATGGTCTTGCCAAGGTAGGTCAAGTAAGCCATCGCCGCGCGCGCGAACCGAGTTGCAATCGGGAGTTTTTCCAAAGTAACTACTGCGCCGCCAGAGTGCTGGGCGAGAAATGCGACGGCGGCTGACGCGGCAACCAGCAGCAGCCAGGGGACCTTTTCCACCAGCAGATGCCGAAAAGATTGCAGCCTAGTATGTTCCCAACTGCCCTCTCCTGACGAGCCGCCCGACTTGCCCGGAAGATCCCGGCCGATTGACCTCCATGCCTTGCCGCGCGGATTGGCCGTCGCAAAGCGGCTTCGGCGCAGCGGCCAATAATCCAATAAGAAAAACAGCAGCGGCCATGTCACCAGGGTCGGTTTGCACGACAAACCCAAACCCAAGGCGGCGGTCACGGCCAGGTAACGAACGAGGCTAGGACCGCGAACATACCAAACGTAGGCCCGCAGCGCCAACAGACCAAACAGCGCGCTGAGCACGTCTTTTCTCTCGGAGATCCAGGCCACCGACTCGATGTGCAGCGGATGTACCGCAAAAAGCGCCGCTACCAGTGCGACACGCCAAAACGTGTCCCGAGTCTCGCCCCCGCCAGCGCCCGGCGACACATCGGTCGCAGGTGAATTCCGTGAGCCGCACGCGCCGGCAGCGATCGCCCGCAGCAACAGGAACACTAGCAGGGTATTGGCGGCATGCAGGGCAACGTTGACCGCGTGCATTTCCGCCGCCAGGATGGCAAGGTCCGTCGGTTCGCCCATCAGCGCGACGAGTCGCGCATCAACCATGAGCGAGAGCAGCGTGACCGGCTGCCATTGCGAAGAGACGTCGCGGCTGCTGAACGCCCAGCAAATCCCTGACAGGCTGGGCCCTCCCAAGACGTGCGGGTTCGCGTAGACGTATTCGCCGTCGTCCAAATTGATGAACTCGTGCCGGATCGTCTGGGCATAAACAGCGACCACCGCCAGCAGCAGAAGGCCGCAAACGACGGTTGCCGTGCGTGTCCGGAACTTCACAACCATGCGTGCCTTCACATTAGCCTTGGCGGTCCTGCGATTCCCTGGCAAAAAAGGTCTTGAAAAGCGCGAAGCTGCGGAGCGGCTCGTGCGAGGGCTAACCGTCTCGCGGCGCTATTCCATCTCCAACCCGCGGGCGGCCTGGTCCACACTAGCCGCATAATCGTTTAGGGCCTTTGCTGCCCTGCTGATTTCCCGTTCGGCTTCTTCATAGCGCCCCTCCTCGATTCCCTCGCGTATGCCCGGAAGCGTCTTGGCCCGGTAGCCAGTGTAAAATCCAGGTGCATAAATCAAGTGTTTGAACCACGGCCGGCGGGGAAGGCCTTCGGAACTGGTGAGACTGCGTTCAGTCTGGATGAGACATGCATTCAGAGCCGCCAGATTCCTGGGATTTGCACCGTCGTAATTCCTGGCGAATGACTTGATTGCCTTGGAGTACCGTTTCGCGCTCTTGTCGACCGCGGCAAGTGCGTTGTCCAGAGGGGCAAAATTGAGGAATGGAGGCACGACTTGTTTGGGAGGCGCCGCAGCGGGCGCCGCGGGTCGCTGGCGGCATCGTAAAGATGCCGATCGATCGCGTCGTTTCGATCGCGGATTTCCTCCTGCTTTTCAGACAGCAGTTTTTTTACGTCGAAAACGTAGCGATGCATTGTGTCGGCGAAGTCGGCAAAGTCGTAGGGCAATACATCGGCATCGGCAAAGCGCATCAGCGTCGTTCCGGCCGTCTGCGCCAGCGCCCGGCCGTAGACGAAGTCAGTGTCCGAAAAGTGGGTGTACCAGTAAAAGTCGTCGTACACGGAGTGGTAGACGCCGCCTCGGTCCTCGTCTTTGAATCCGATATTGAGCGACGCAACCCCGAGGTGGTCGATAAATGCGGTGTAATCGCTACCCGAGCCGAGCGCGCCAATGCGGAGGCCCGCTCGTGCGCGGACATCTTTAATGACATCGGCACTGTCCGAGGTAAGAAGCTTGGCTCGCAGGCGGTCGTCGAGCGGGATGTTTTTCTCGGGATCGACGATGTCATGAGCCACGTCGTTCATGAGTTTCTCTAGGGAATGACTTCCCTCAACATCGAGAAAGCCTCGGCCGTTGCCGTCGGAATTAACGTACAAGGCGGCGTGGGCAGCCAGCTCCTCGGCGTGGTCTTCGCACCATTCCGTCGACCCGAGCAGCCCCGGCTCTTCGCCGTCCCAAGCGCAAAAGATGATCGTGCGTTGCGGCTTCCATCCCTGCTTGAGAAGCTCGGAGAGCGAACGGGCTTCTTCAAGAAGAGCAACCTGGCCGGAGATGGGGTCCTCGGCGCCGTTGACCCAGGCGTCGTGGTGGTTGCCGCGAATGATCCACTGGTCCGGCGCTGTGCGCCGGAATCCTGGCTATGATGTCGCGGATCGTCTTGATGTCCCAATTCGATTCGACCTTGAGGTGGACCTTCGCGGGCCCAGGGCCGACGTGGTAAGTGATCGGCAAGCCGCCGCGGAATTCCTCGGGGGCGACACGGCCTTTCAGCTCGGACAGCAGAGGCTTGGCGTCGCCGTACGAAACGGGAAGGACGGGAATCTTGGTGATCGTCGGTGCATCCTTCACGGAAAGGCGCTTCACGTCGCCCTTGGCGGCGACGCCGGGCGTTAGCGGGTTGCCGGGATAGAGCGGCATGTCGGCGACGCTGCCGCGCTGAACGCCGCTCTCGTTTCGCATGGGACCCTTCGGGAAGACGTCTTCGTAGAAATAGCCGTCCTCGTGAGGGTCGGAATAGATGATGCATCCAACCGCACCATGCTCCGCGGCAACTTTCGGTTTGATTCCCCGCCATGACTTTCCGTAGCGGGCGATGACGACCGCCCCCTTAACCGAGACGCCGAGTCGGTCGAGCGTTTCGTAGTCTTTGGGGAGGCCAAAGTTCACATAGACAAGCGGCGCGGTGACGTCCTCCATCAATTGAATACGCGTTGTATGTTGGAAGTTGCTCGGACTGCTGGTCCGAAGTCGGATCGCTTGCGACCGCCGGCTCCTGAAGCTTGGCGACGTAGTGGATCGGCTCGACGAGTTCGACAACGCGCGTTTTCGGCGTTGGGAACAGCACGTCATATTGTTCGACTTGCGCTTCGAGCCCCCACGACTTGAAGCGTGCAAGAATCCACTCCGCATTGTCCTTGTCATAGGGCGAGCCGACATGGTGCGGGCGGGCGCTGAGCCGTTGCATGGTTTCCCGCATGATCCGCGGGCTCGGAATGGCGCGGAATCTCTTTTCCCATTCGCGCTGCGTCTTGGATGTAGCGGGCGTGAAGCCGTAGAGGAGTTCGTCGTCCGCCGACTGCGCACGCGATGCTAGGGCGGCGACAATCAACGTTGCTATCACGAATGCTCGGCTCATCAGGTCCTCCTGGCCGGGGTTCTCATGCGGGCTTGTTGAGTGGCAGAAACCGCGATTTATTCGCGGCCACGGGACCATTGTACCCATGCTGTGGCGCCATCGGCAATCAGGTCCGTTTATGCCCGAATTGCGGCGCCTGACGCGGCCGACGGGCCAAGCACGTGCATTTCATACGGCAGAAGCAAAGCGAGCGAGTCGCCCTCGCGTCGAGACCCGCCGAACTGCGCGGACTCGGTGCTCAAGAGCAAGACGCGGCCGTCAAGATCGATGCCTGAGGCGGAACATGACTGGTCTCCACAATTGGCAACCGCCAGGATTCCGTTGTCGCCGCCGCGCTGGACGACCAGCAGTTCCGCAGGATGGACCTCCGGGTCCGTCTCTATGGCAGTGACAGACTCGAAGGTCCGTCCTAGGATCACGCGCCGGGCCGAGGTTTGGCCGCGATCGCGGAGTGCCGGCCACTGCCGCCGAGCGGCCATAAGCGCGGCATACAGCCGCCGCATTCCGGCGAGCGAGGAACCTTCCGGCCACCTCCAACAAAGTTTCGCGCTTTGAAAAGTCGATTCCGCGAGCGGATCGGGAACTTTGGGGAGCGCCCTCCGCGGCGTTCCGCCGGCTGCAACGTCGCCGAGGGCGCTCCCTGCGGCATTCCTCATTTCCGCGAACTCCCGCTGCCGCCCGCGGCGAACGGCGTCCGCCAATTCAGGATCGCCGAACGAACAAAAGAAGGGAAATAACCGCGTCTCTCCATACTCCTCGCCCATGAAAATCAGAGGCGTGAAAGGCGAAATCAAGAGAAGCCCGCAGGCCAGCCGCTGTGCAGCCGGCGGCACGAGTGCGCTCAACCGATCGCCGAAGGGGCGGTTGCCCACCTGGTCGTGGTTCTGCATGCACGCGACGAAGCGCGTGCGATTGATGTCGCCGGCTGGCGTGCCGTCCCGGCGGCGATGAAAGCGGCTATAGCCGCCGCTGCGGACGAAGCCCTCGTTGAAAGACTTGACTACGTCCTGCAGCGAGCCGAAATCCATGTAGTAGCTCTGCCGCTCGCCGGTCAACAACGAGTGGACCGCATGATGAAAATCGTCGGACCAAACGGCGTCCAGGCCATAGCCGCCGCGGTCTTGCGGCTGCAGCAATCGGACGTCATTCTGGTCGGTCTCAGCGATAACATGCACCGTGACGTTTCGCCTCGCTCCCTCTTCGTGAACGGCCGTCTCGATGTCGGCCAGGATGTGCCGCGGCGAGAAGTCGTAGATCGTCTGTACAGCGTCCAACCTCAGGCCGTCGGCGTGAAAGTCTCGAATCCACATACGGGCGTTGTCCAGAAAGAACTGCCGGACAGCGTCGCTCTGGGGACCGTCGAAATTGATCGCCTCACCCCAGGGAGTGTGATAGCGGTCGGTGAAATACGGCCCAAACTGCGCCAAGTAGTTGCCCTCCGGACCGAGATGGTTGTAGACGACATCGAGGATTACCGCCAGTTTTTCCCGATGGGCCGCGTCAATCAGTTCCTGTAGTCCGCGCGGGCCGCCGTAGGACTCCTGCACCGCATAAGGATAGACGCCGTCGTAGCCCCAATCGCGCGTGCCGGGAAATTGGGCCACGGGCATGATCTCAAGGGCCGTAACGCCCAACTCCCGCAGCGATGCGAGGCGCGGAATGATTGCCGCCAGCGTGCCCGCTGGTGTAAACGTGCCCACGTGCAACTCGTAAATCACCAAGTCTTCTCGCGGAACGCCCTGCCACGCCGCGTCGGTCCAGGAAAAACGGTCCGCCGAATAGACAGCCGAAGGCTTGTGGACACCTTCCGGTTGCCAGCGCGAGGCAGGGTCCGGCAATTCCTGCCCGTCGGGCGGCACGTAAGCGTATCGCAGGCCGTCTCGCATATCCCCCTCGCGGTATACGAAGCAGCCGTTTTTTTCCGGCCCCATAGCCAGCACACATCGCTCGCCCGCTTCGTAGAACACAAGGTCCATGCGGTCGCATCGCGGCGCCCAAACTCGCCATAGCAATGAGCCGTCCGCCTGCCGAATCGCGCCCTGCGGAAAATAAAGTTGCGGTTTCATCAGGGAATCTTATTCGTCCGGCGATAAACTCGGCCACGTCAGGGATTTCCTTATTTGACAGTTTTTTTATCACTTGGTTTCTCCCCTGGCGACTGCTTAGAATTTTTTAGTGACGGTTGCGGCATGGCAAGGGATAGCGAAAGATGCGGCCCTATTAGCATGAACATCATTGAGAATTCCGCATTGGTGCGAAAGGGCTGGCCAGGCCGTCCCTGGGTCGCGTATGGTCTGACGGTTTTGCTGCTCGCGCTGGTGACGGTCGTGCGCAAAGCCATGGATCCGGTGCTTGGGGACGTTGCCCCATTGACCTTTTACTACGCGGTGGTCCTTGTTGCCACGTGGTACGGCGGATGGGGACCTGGCCTGTTGGCGCTGGTAGGCGGCGAGCTGTTGGGGAGCTACTTCTTTATTCAACCTCGCGGTACTTTCACGATCGGCGACCTCGACCGTCGCATCGGGATGGTACTTTACTGCCTTCTGAGCCTCGCCGTCATCGGCCTGACTCACGCCTTGCAGCGGAGCCGCCGCCGGGCGGAAATGGCCAATGCCGAGTTGGCCGACGCCAATCGCTCCCTGGCCGTTGAGATCGCCGAGCGCGCCAAGGCGGAGAACTATCTTTTGGAAAGTGAGCAGCGGTTCCGCGGCTATTTTGAGCAGGTTCTGGTCGGCATGGCGATGCTTACCGAAAGCTGCGATTGGATCGAGGTCAACCAGCGGCTCTGCCGCTTATTGGGCTACACCGACGACGAGTTGCTCCGGCGGACCTGGACCGATTTGATCCACGCGGAGGATGTGGAAGACGAACGAAACCATTTCCAAAATCTGCTGCAAGGGATTGTCAAGGGTTTCGTCATGGACTTGCGGTTGATTTGCAAAGGCGGCAAATTGCTGCATGCAAACATCTCCGCTCAGCGCATGAAAAAGGACGACGGCTCGCTGGACTGCATCCTGGTCCTCGTCCAGGACATTACCGAGCGCAAGCAAGCCGAAGAGTATCTTCGCAACGCCCGCGACGAGATGGAGGCCCGCGTCCGGGAACGGACCGCGCAACTGCATCGGACGAACTACCAGTTGTCCCAGGCCAAGGAGGCGGCGGAGGCGGCAAGCCGCACCAAGAGCGCCTTTCTGGCGAACATGAGCCACGAGATCCGCACGCCCATGAACGCCATCATTGGCATGACGGAGCTTGTACTGGAGGGCCAGCTTTCCCCGCGGCAGCGCGATTTACTTGCGCGTCGTGGCCGAATCAGGACAGGCGTTGCTGCGGCTGATTAACGACATCCTCGACTTGTCCAAGATCGAGGCCGGCAAACTGGCCCTGAGTGATATCGACTTCAACCTGGACGAAAGCCTCGGCGACACGATGCGCTCCCTGGCCATCCGCGCCGAAGGCAAGGGACTGGAGCTGGCCTGCCGCATTCGGCCCGACGTTCCCATCCTCCTCCGCGGCGACGCCGACCGCTTGCGGCAGATCGTCGTCAACCTGGTCGGCAACGCCATCAAGTTCACGCAGAAGGGCGAGGTCGTTCTCGACGTGTCGCGCGAAGCCGCGAAAAACGGCAAGGTCGTCCTGCACGTTGCCGTAAGCGATACGGGGATCGGTATTCCGCAAGAAAAACAACGCTCCATCTTCGATATCTTCGAGCAGGCCGACTCGACGATGACGCGGCGCTTCGGCGGCTCCGGGCTGGGCCTGGCGATCGCGTCGCGGCTGGTCGATTTGATGCACGGCCGCATCTGGGTTGACAGCCAGCCGGGCCGCGGCAGCACGTTCCATTTCACCGCCAAACTTGAGCAGGCCGCGGAAGCGCCGCCGCCCAAGCGCCCGGAGCGGCTGGCCGCCATCCACGGCATGAGGGCGCTGGTGGTGGACGATAACGCCACCAATCGCGAGATCCTCAATGAAATCTTGCGAAGCTGGGCGATGGAGCCCGCGAGCGTGGCCGGCGCCCGCGAGGCGATCGCCGCCTTGCGCGAAGCTCGCGACCGCGGCCAGCCGTTTCAACTCGTGGTCACGGATGCCCACATGCCCCAGCTTAGCGGTTTCGACCTTGCCGAGGAGCTGCGCCGCGACGCGAACCTTAATAGCACTGTGATCATGATGTTGACCTCCGGCGATCAGACGGAGGACGTGGCCCGTTGCGACGCCCTGGGAATCGCCGCCTATCTGGTGAAGCCGGTCAAGCAATCGGACCTCTTCGACGCGCTCGCCCTGGCCCTGAAAATCTGCGAGCCGGAATCCGCCGCGGCCGCGGCGCATGACGGGCGCCGGCGGACGCTCCGCCCCTTGCGCATCTTGTTGGCGGAAGACAGCCTGGTCAACCAGAAACTGGCGGTGGCCTTGCTGACCGCGCACGGGCACGAGGTGACGATCGCCAACAACGGCCGGGAAGCAGTGGCCGCGACGGCGCAAGACGGATTCGACCTCTTGCTGATGGACGTGCAGATGCCGGAAATGGACGGCCTGGAGGCGACGGCCGCGATCCGCGGACGCGAGCGCCTGCACGGAGGGCATGTGCCGATCATCGCCATGACCGCCCATGCCTTGAAGGGCGACCGCGAGCTTTGCCTGCAAGCCGGCATGGACGATTACGTTTCCAAGCCGATCCGCGCGGAGCAGCTTTTCGACGTCATTGAGGCCCGCTGCGCGGATGCGACCGAAGATCTCGCCTGCAACAATGTTCCGCACGAAACAGCGCCGGCAGAAGTGCCAAGCGATACGATCATCGACTGGCCGGCGGCGCTGCTCTCGGTGCAGGGCAATCGCGACTCGTTGCAGTCAATGATCGACGCGGCCTTGGAGGAATTCCCCAGATTGATGGCTGCGATCCAATGGGCATTCTCCGAGGACAACGCCGCCGCGCTCCGCCGCGCTGCCCATACCCTCAAGGCGTCGATCGGCTACTTCAACCACGCGGCGGTTTTTCAGCAGGCGGGCCAACTCGAACAACTCGCGCAGCAAGGGCGAATGGCGGAGACGGGCGGCTTGATCGAGTCACTGCAAAATCATCTGGAAGAAATGACTGCGGCTTTGCAGGAACGTCAGGGTGCGCCGGTTTGACAGGTCCTACGCTGCGCGAATCGGGCGAGACAAACCGCGGCTGAGCGGCCGACGTGCCGGGCAGCCGCGACTTCGCCCGCGATCCGATAGCGACCTCATGTACCGCTCCAAATCCCAGCGCCGCCCAAACGCGGCCGGCCAAGCGGCCCAGCAGCCACGGCCGCAGCGGAATTTGAATCCCTTCGCGGCTCCACAGCGCGTAATGCGCGAGCCAAGAGCGATTTTCGTCCGATGCGGAAGGCCGGCGGCGAAAGAGCCGTTCTTTGGCAACACCCGTGCGCAGCCGCCGCGATCGTCATAGAGTTGCCTTGCGGCCGTGGTCAGGCATTGCGGCTCCTGGACGCAGCGGTATCCGTTTCGCCGCAAGGCCAGGGCCAGTTCGATCGCCACGGCCTGCGGACAAGTGTGGTTCGGCAGCGACGCGATCGTTGTCAATGCTTCCCGCCGGTAGAAAGCCGACAACACTTCCGGCCCGCAGAGCAGGCCATCACCGGCGGCGATATGGTTTACCAAGCGGCCCGCGTCGATACGTCGCACCGCGCCCCCGGTCGTGTATCGCAAGCCGGCCGAAAGAACCCGCTGAGGGCGGTTGCGATCGACCACCAAGGGCGCTACCGCGGCCACCTCTGGGTCATCGAAGCGCGCCAGGGCCGGCTCCGCCCAACCCGGAGTCGCCTCGACTCCCGCGGCAAGCACATGTACCACCGCCGCGTGGCTCGCAGCCAACCCGGCGGCAAGACACTCCAATAGGCTCGCCTCCGCCGGCGCTTCGACAAACACCACTTCGGTGCCCAGATTGTAAGGGTCGTCGTACGGCCCGCTGGTGACGACAATGATCTCGCTCCGTTCGGGCCGATTTTCCAACACCGAAACGAGCGTATCTTCGAACCGCGGCAGATCGCCCATGAGGGGCACTAAAATCGAGAGCCGTTGCACAGCTTTGGGAATGCTAAGGTGACTTTTACGGTATAAATCGGTTAAATGGGCAAGCGAAGTTGATTTAATATTGCGGCATCTTGAAACCGCGGTCCGTTGCCTCGAAGTGGCATTTTCCACAGGGTGGGTTACAATAATGGCATCATTTTCTACACTGTGTCATTTGCCCAATGCACGAAGTTACCCAGATTCTCTCTGCGATCGGACAGAATCCCCAGGCGGCCGAGCAACTCTTGCCGCTGGTCTATGACGAGCTTCGCCGGCTGGCGGTGGATAAAATGGCACGCGAAAGGCCCGGCCAGACGATCCAGGCCACGGCATTGGTCCACGAGGCGTACCTCCGGCTGGTGGACGTGAAAGCGGCACAGCAGTGGAACGGCCGGGGGCATTTCTTTGCCGCCGCGGCCGAGGCGATGCGGCGTATCCTGGTCGAGCAGGCCCGCCGCAAGCAGCGTCTGAAGCATGGCGGGGCGCTCAAACGCATCGATCTCGACCCCGAATGTGCTATGAGCAACGCGCCGCGGAGCGATGTTCTCGCCTTGGATGAAGCACTCACAAAGCTGGCCGCGATCGACCCCGTAAAAGCCGAGCTGGTTAAATTACGCTATTTCACCGGGATGACCATGCCCGAAGCGGCCACGGCCTTGGGCGTTTCCCTGGCTACCGCAGAACGCTACTGGACATTCGCGAAAGCGTGGCTGTTCGCCGAACTCCGCGACCCGCCCGACCCGCCCAGGGCCGCCGCGAAAAACGCAGCGCCGGCGTGAGGGTTTTTGAGCACGTTCGTCGCATTGTATGTTGAAGCGTTGGAGTTCCGCCTTTAGGGGGCATTACCGGCTAAAGCCGGAACTCCAACGGCCCGTTTCACGCTGCCGGAGCGACAAATGACCGCGTCTTCGTCTCTGGAAGAGATTTTCTTCGCCGCCCTGGAAAAGGGCACGCCGACGGAGCGCGCTGCCTACCTGGACGAGGCGTGTGCCGGCAATCGCGACCTTCGCCAGCAGGTAGAGCGGATGCTCGCCGCCCACGCCAAGGCCGGCAGCTTCCTCGAATCGCCCGCCCTGGAGATCGACGCAACCCTTGCCCATCCGGCCGCGGAACGGACGGGCGATACGATCGGCCGCTACAAGCTCCTCGAGGAAATTGCCGAAGGCGGCATGGGCGTGGTCTACATGGCCGAGCAGCGCGAGCCCGTCCGCCGCAAGGTGGCGCTAAAAATCATCAAGCCTGGCATGGACACCCGCGAGGTGATCGCCCGCTTCGAGGCCGAGCGGCAAGCCCTGGCCATGATGGACCACCCCAACATTGCCAAGGTGTTCGACGCGGGCGAGACCGAGTCGGGCCGGCCCTTCTTTGTCATGGAACTGGTCCGCGGCATCGCGCTGACGGAATACTGCGACAAGAACGAGCTGACGATCCAGGAGCGGCTGGAATTGTTCGTCCAGGTCTGCCAGACCATCCACCACGCCCATCAAAAGGGGATCATCCACCGCGACATCAAGCCTTCCAACGTGATGGTCACGCACCGCGACGGCACGCCCGTTCCCAAGGTCATTGACTTCGGCATCGCCAAGGCGCTCCACGGAGCGCCGCTTACGGAAAGGACGTTGTTCACCGCGCTACGGCCAGATGATCGGCACGCCGCTCTACATGAGCCCGGAGCAGGCCGAGATGAGCGATCTGGACATCGACACCCGCAGCGACATCTATTCGCTGGGCGTGATGCTCTACGAGCTTCTGACGGGCAGCACGCCGTTCGATCTGGAAGAGGTCAAGAAGGCGGCCTTTGACGAGGTCCGTCGCATGATCCGCGAAGACGAACCGCCGCCGCCGAGCACGCGGGTCAGCACGCTGAAGGCCGAGGATACGGAGGTCTTTTCGCAGCGCAAGACCGATCCGATCCGCCTGGGCAGCCAATTGCGGCGGGACCTGGATTGGATCGTGATGAAGGCCCTGGAGAAGGACCGCTCGCGGCGGTATGACACGGCCAGCGATCTTGCCGCAGATGTCCAGCGGTACCTGGCTGGCGAGCCGGTGACCGCGGCGCCGCCCAGCACTCGTTACCGGCTGGGCAAATGGGTCCGCCGCCACCGCAAGATTGTTTCCACGGTTGCCGTTTTCCTCGTCGGCGGTGCGGCGACGGCCGGCTTGATTTTGGCGGCCACGCTTGTCGTCCGCTGGCGCAACAAAGCCGGCCGCGAAGCGACGGTCGAGACCTCCGAGCCGAGCAGCGTGACGATTGGCAAGGACGGGAGCCTGTCGATTGTTCCCGTTGGAGACAAGGATAGAACGAAAACAGCCGAGCTTGGCAAGCAGCCGGTGGACGGTCCAGCGCTAAAAGACTTCTTCAAGGACGTTCCCGGCCGCTGGGTGCCGGCATCAGGTCCGAAAAGGAGTTGACGAACTGCAGGTTGCTTAAATGGAACGATAAACCCGCAAACGACGGCGTCACCTTTCACGGCGGAGTTGTGGAGGTCAATGGTAGGTTCGTGGTTCTTCAGTCGTTCAAAAGCAGCGTGCAAGGTATCCGGGCAAGAGTCAAGTTTGAATCGGGCACCGCGACCCTGAGGACACGGGTCGGAGAGGACGGGTGGTATACCGCGTATTATCTTGCTAACGGCTGGGTCGGATCGTCCGTGCATGTGCGAACGAAGGGGCGAATAGTGAAGACAAATACTCCCGATATTCGTGGCTCTCGGATGCCGACTGATGGTTTCGAGTCTATCGGGTTCGCGGCGACGGGCCGAAGATTTGTTTTTGAATTCTACGGCGAGCCGCGGTGGGGGCTTGTTGAGAACCGCATAAAGTTTGGCTCGCCCGCATTCGGCGGTGGTCATGCATTCTTCAAGGACATCGAGGTCTTCGTGCCCGATAAAGATGAGCCTGTGGTTACCGAAGCGGCGAAGGGTCCGGCAATTCAAGAAAAAGCCGGCCCCGCCAAAGTCTGAAAGGCCGCCTGGCAAGCCCGTCGTGACAGCGCATGTCCACGGCGAGTAACGACTTGCCGGGTTCGCGGCAGACCGTGGAACTCGGCTTCGAGTCGCCATCGCTCGGCTCGCCGCCCTTTGCCCCCCACACTCTGCCCGTCGCGACGATCGCGGCTTCCACGTTGTCCTGGAATGATCCGGCTGCGCTTTTCATAGAATCGCGAAATGGAGTGAGGGTTTTTGCATTGGTCCGTCGCATTGCTTATCAGCGGTGATTGCGGCGTGTCACGCCCGACCTTGCCGCCGACCCCGAAGCGCGAGACGAACGCGGCCGGTGCGAGCACCCTGTGCATCGACCCAGCCATCCGCCAGGCAATCCGTTCGTCCGCCCGGCGCGAAAACACCTTTACCGAATCGCAAACCACTAAGACAAAAGGCAGCAGTCCAATGAAACTCTTTTCCTGGCTTGGCAACCGTCCGACAACCCGTGCCCGTCGCACACACAGTCGTTCCCCCGGCCTCCGCGGCAAGCCGTCGCGGACGCGCCGACTGGCGGTGGAAACGCTGGAGAGCCGGACCCTGATGTCCGCCTCGCCCGGTTCGCTCGATTCGGCATTCGGCCCCGGCGCGCCGACCAACGGCAGCGGCTATGCAACGACCGCGTTTCCCATCCCCTATAGCCAGTTGGGATCCAATAAGGTCGAAATCGTCAATGGCAACAGTTGGGATTCAGGTCCAACGGCGACCGCCGTGGCCGTCGAGGGCGATGGAAAAATCATCGCGGCAGGCAACCAGGCCTATACGCTTACCTCCAACCCCGGCGACGTGCTCGACGCTTCATTCGTCGTCGCACGATACAACACCAACGGCACCCCCGATACCGCTTTCGGCAGCGGCGGAGTCGTCGAGACCACCTTCTTTCCGATCAATTCCAAACACCCTTATGAGGGCAACGGCTCGTGGGCAACCTCGGTCCTGGTGGAGTCCGTCAACGGGGTCAGCAAAATCCTTGTGACCGGTTACGTGCAAAACTCAACGTCGAAGGGTGCTCTCGAATTCTATGTGGCCCAGGAACGGCTCAACATGGACGGGTCGCTGGACACGAGCTTCGGCGGCGGAACGGGCGAGGCCCTGATAGCGGTCCCTGCCTGGGGCGGGACGGCCAACGCAGTGCTCCAATCTAACGGCCAGGTTGTCGTCGCGACGGGTCACAACTCCTTCATAGCCGGCAACCAGTACGGCGAATTGCTCCGCATCAACCAAAACGGCACTCTGGACACGACGTTTGGCCCTGCCAGCGACAAGGGCATCGTGCCGCTCTCGCCCCTGCTTCCTCCGACCAAACAAGACTTGCCAACCGTCGTTCAACCCGACGATAAGATTGTCGTGGGTGGACGTGTTGTCGTGTCGGTCAACGGCGTGAACACCAACGAAATCGCGCTGGTCCGCTATACGAAAAACGGCACACTGGACCCGACATTCGGAAGCGGCGGCATCCTTACGACTTTACCCCCGAACAGCACAGGGAACGTTGTAAGCGCCTTGACTCTTGAAACGATCAATAACAGCGTCATGCTCGTTGTGGGCGGGTCCGCGACGCCGAACGCCTTCATTTCGCGCTTCGACACTGGCATCCGGCCTGACGGCACGCCGGACGGCGTAACGCCCGGCGCCTTGGACACCACGTTCGGCACGAGTGGCTGGACGTATTTTACCGCGGGCGCTCCCTGGTCTATGGTTCTGGCGCCGGACGGCGACATCATTGCCGGCGACGGGTCGTTGCTGGCCTTCACGCCCAGCGGCAACCTCGATCCGAACTTTGGCAGCGGGGGCGTCGCGTCGCAGTACCCGTTTGCGGGCACGGGCTTGCAAGCGCTGGCCATCGCCTCCGACGGCGACATCCTTGCCGTGGGGCAAATCAACGGCCTCTTCGGCATCGCCAGCTATGTGCCGCCGATGTAGTTCCAACGCTCCAGGCATCTGCCGGGCGCTCGGTTTGCGCCCCCCGGCTTATGCCGGGAACGCGCGTAAACAACTCTAATTCGGGATCCGAGAAAAACAAGAAAAGTAGAAAGGCGATTCAAATGATCAGAATTGATACTGTCTCGGTAAGTCGTTGCACCGATTTGCCGCCGCTGCCTTGACGGCGGCTTTTGGCGAATCGGCGGCGGCTTGATTGTTGTGTGCTTGATTACGAGTCATGCTGACGCGCAGACACTTACCACGCTGGCCTCATTTAACGGCAGCAACGGCAACAGTCCTTCGAGCGGCTTGACGCTGAGCGGCAGCATGCTATTTGGAGTGACCCGGCAGGGCGGTCCGTCTGGGGATGGCGCGGTTTTCAGCGTTGCCGTGGGGGGCGGGGAGCCGCCTCGGTTGTAGCCTCATTCAGCAACACCTACGGGGTCTACCCCCTTAGCGGGTTGACGCTGGGCGGCGGCATGCTTTTCGGAACAACCGAATACGGCGGTTCGTCTGGGGCGGGCACTGTTTTCAGCCTTCCTGTTGGCGGCGGAAGCCCTACGGTGCTGGCCACATTCAACGGCAGCAATGGCTACGTCGCCTATCCCGCGGGCGGCTTGACCTTGAGCGGCAGCATGCTATATGGAGAGGCCGCAAACTCGGTTTTCAGCGTACCCGTGAGCGGCGGCAACCCCACCGTGCTAGCCTCATTTAACGGTAGCAACGGCTCCTTTCCCACGGACGGTTTGACGCTGAGCGGTGGCGTGCTATATGGGGTGTCCCAAGAAGGCGGTCCATTTTGGATCCCAAGCCAATATATTGACGGATATTGGTTTCAAGGAAATCCTGGCTTGGGCACGGTTTTCAGCGTTCCTGCGGGCGGCGGGGACCCTACGATGCTGGCCTCGTTTAGCGGCAGCAACGGCGCGGTTCCTATCGGCGGTTTAGTGCTCAGCGGCAGCACCTTATATGGAACGACCGGCGGCGAAGTCTTTAGCATTCCTGTGGGGGGCGGCAGCCCCACCGTGCTAGCCTCAGTTAGCGGCATCAACGGTGGGTTAGTGCTCAGCGGCAGCACGTTCTATGGAACGACCTCTACCGGTGGTGTGTCTAACGATGGCACAGTCTTTAGCATTCCGGTGGGGGGCGGCAGCCCCACCGTGCTAGCTTCATTTAACGGCAGTAACGGCGCGAATCCTCCAAGTGGTCTGGTTCTCAGCGGCGGCACGCTTTTCGGCGTGACGGCGGCCGGCGGCGCATCTGGCGACGGCACTGTTTTTGCGCTGGCACTGCCTCTCACTTGGACGGGTTTCACAAATGGCAGTTGGGATGCGTCAACCGTGAATTGGGCGAATCCCGCCGGCAGGTCCCCAACCACCTACTCCGACAGCAGCTCGGTCGCGTTCAACGACCAGAATACTCTAACCAATAGCGATGTTTCCAACACAAGCATCACCATCTCTGGCTCGGTCAGCCCGGCCTCGGTCACTTTCAACAACACGGGCGCGGCCAACGGCGGCGTCGATTACACCATCGGCGGCGGGACGATTGGGGGGACCTGCGGCCTGACTAAGAATGGCGAGGAATGGTGACGCTCACTGGGGCCAACTGGTACACGGGCACCACCGCGGTCAATGCCGGAATCCTGCAACTCAGCAATTCAGCCGCCTTGTCGGGCTCGTCCGCGGTAATTGTTGCCAGCGGCGGTACTCTGGGATGGGAAGGCCCTTCCGTAATCGTCGGCTACCTCAATAACTCCGGGGTTCTCGGCTCCCGGTCTCCAACCGCCGGATCGCTTAGCATTGCTGGGAGCTTTTCGCAGACCGCGTCCGGGACACTGAACATGCGGATCAACGGCGCACCCGTGTCCGGCAATTTCGATTCGCTCGCGGTGCAAGGCGCGGCGAGCGTGGCCGGGAGCCTGAGTGTCAATCTCGGCAACGGCGTTATGCCAACCAGCGGCAACCCGTTCCCCATCCTCTCCGCGGCTTCGCTGACAGGTACGTTCAATAACGGTTCGAGCCGTTGGGGCCCCCGGGTCATCCAAGCAATGCCGAGCGGCGGGACGTCCGCCGGCCAGTTCACTATTAACTATAGCGGCAGCGGGGCAACGCTTGTCTATCAACCGCTGCTTATGCTCGCCTCTCTAAGTGCGGACGCGTACAACGACGTGCCTAAGGGCTTTGGCGGATACACGTTTCGCGGCCTGCAGAGTCTCGACGTAAGCAACGGCTTTCTGGCCCGAGGGTACGTTGACGGAAACCAGATTGTCGTGGCATTTCGAGGAACCGACACCAGCAACCCCGTCACGCTGCTGAAGAACCTAGCTGCCGACGTGTCGTTCGGAGGTTCGGTGCCAACTCCGCTTCTAGTCAACGAGGTTACGGACGCGGCAAACTTTCTAAAGACTGTCGAACGGAGTAATCCAAACGACTCTATCACTTTGACAGGACATTCCCTTGGCGGCGGGATTGCGCAATTGCTGGGCGAAGCATCGGGGCTGGACACTTATGCTTTCAATGCCCCCGGCGCAGCAGCAGTTATATGCCAGCCTAAGCAGTTCGCCCTTGGGAAATCCGCTGCAAGCGGGCACCTGGGGCGCTGCGGTCCCGGACCAAATACAGGCCAATTATCGCTTGTACGGCGATCAGGTCTCGCTCATTGGCGTGCCAATTGGAACCACAACAACGCTACCGTACCCGTCCGTTGGCAGCAATGGCGGTCCCACCGGCCCGCTCGATTTTTTAGGCATGTTCAACGCCCACGTGATTAAGAACATGATACCGGTTATCCAATCCAACTATAGCAACCTTAACAATCTGCCATCGCCGGCGCAGCGCCGCGCAGGGAGAGGTCGATATTGCTCCGATGCTTGAGAACTTGCTCGTCGGATCAGAGATTGGACTTGGCGTCTACAAGTTTTCTTTCGCAGTCGGCGCTGGCGTCGCACTAGGGATGGATCCAGCCAGTGGCACAGATTTCACGTTTGTCGAGAATCCTGGTTCCCCAAATTTCGCGTCGGTTACATTCCCGCTTATCGGCGGCGTTGCCAACTACGATTTTCGGTATCGCCAGAGCGGCGTCTGGTCTGCGTATCAGTTGACCCAGCCCGGTGTTGCCGCGAACGCCCCGGCAGGCGTTGATGGCGTCGAGTTCAATGGACTCGGCTCATCGGGGCAAGGAATACCGCTTCCGAGTTTCCTGTTTCAGGCCAGCTTCTCGTCAAGTGGCACTGTGTCGGCGACGCTGACCGAAACGACCACTCCCTGCGTCTTGATGGCCGCTGCGAGCGGAAACTGGAGCAATTCGGCCAATTGGACGGGCGGCGTGCCCAATGCAGATAGCGCGGTGGCCATCCTCAACGCGCCAACAAGTACCTGCGATTCCGGTTACCCTCAACGCGCCCCAAATGATCGGGACGCTAGGGCTGGGCTCCGGCAGCACGGGCGGAGGCTACACCGTGACCGGGACGGGCAGCAACTCATCTACGTTCAGCAACCTCAATTACAACGCCCCTGCGGAGATTCTGGTGACGGACGGCACCCACAACATCAACGCGCCCATAGTTTTGGCCTCCAATCTCGTTGTCACGTCGACAAGCTCGACGCCCTGGACGCTCAGCTTCGGCACCGCCAGCAACATCACGGATAATGGCAACTATTTGTCGCTGACCCTGAGCGCCAGCAACGGAACATTGATCTTGAGCGCTTCGAACAACTATACCGGCGGCACGTTCGTCGAGGCCGGCACGCTGATCGTGACCAACAGCGAGGCGCTGCCCGACGGGTCGAGCTTGATCGTCGGCAATGCCTCGCTCTTCCCATCCTTGCGCCGCTAATCCCCGCCGCGGCGGCTTCGCCCGTGCCCGAGCCGGACGCTGAAGCATTGCTTGGCGCAGCGGTTGGCGGCTTGTGCTGGTGGCGGCGCCGGCGCGCAAGGCGGCTGCCGCTCCGCCCGGCCCTGTGTCGGCGGAAGGAACGTTTGCCAACTACACGACCGCGCGCCCGGCGCGCTCCTCTCCGCCGCGCTGTGCCTAATGGTGCGAGATTAAGACGCAAATCGTTTGGACGGCCCAACTTGTATAAGTGACCGAAGTAGCAAAGATGCCCCCGGCTTGCCCGGGGGAGTTTCCTGTTCGGAGCTACATACGATGCCCATATTGCCTCCCTCCCACATTTCCCGGCGGCGGCTCCGCCGCCGCCGGGAAATGTGGGAGGATGGAGTAGAGGGCCCCGCTACAGTAGCAACGAACGTAAGTTTCCCCTGGGCAAGCCAGGGGCATTTGTGGGCCGAAGTCATTACGCAATAACACCTTGCGCCTTAATCTCGTGCCATTAGGCACAGAGGGCCGGGCGGGGCGAATTGCAGACGCAATGAAACCGCTTGCCAGTTTTCTGCTTTTTCTGATTTGCATCTCCATGCTTGGCCGAGGATGCGCGATCGTGCATTCCAAATGCTTGGCGGCAAGGCCGGCAGGCAACCCGTCGCGAGCGGCAAGCGGGCCATTGGCCAGGGTGCCGTAGTCTGAGGCGGACCATACTGACGGGCCCATTTAACCCAAGGCCAACGGCGAGGGTCCTCCTGGACACTCCATTGAGACACGCAAGCGGGTTTCCCGGCTCCAGGATCAGCGACTGTGCGCCTCGGATTCCGGCTAAAGCCCGTATTACGAGCGCGCGCAGCAGAGGCACGATGTCAAGAAGATCGAGTTTTTGGCCTATGCGCAAAAGATGGGGAAAATACTTTTAAGGTGAAGCGCCATATAGGTTTAGAGCGGTTGTCGCACCCTTTGCTTAAAGAATCCTTGTCTTTTCGCATAGCGCGAGGAGCGTAGTATATATAGAGGCATGTGTTAATTGATGATAATACCAGTAAAGATACGACGATGCACCCTCACCCCGCCCTCTCCCAGGGAGCGGGGGACGACGGATGGAATGCAAGGCTTGCGACAGAAAGATTAGGGACATAAAAATGAATGGCAAGGGAGGTCAAGCAATGGCGGCGCCGGCGCGAGCGTGGGCCAATAGCGCGGTATCCGCGGACATCTTCGAAATCCGCGGTCGAGATTTTCTTTCCGCCTCGCTGGCGCGTCGGGCTTCAAGTTCCTCTCGCTTGCGCTTCGGGCTAACTCCCCGCTCCGTACTCCCTGCTCCCTGCTCCGTGCCTTCCACTGGTGCATAAACCACCCAAGCCGGGAATTCCTGAAGCCATCCCCGGTCCATCCTGGATCGAGTTTGCCCCGTCCTGAAGCCGTCCTGAATGCTTCCTGAACGGCTCCTGAAGCGAGAAAACCGCCAAAAACACGGGAGTGTTCGATGTTTGATGCACGACGAAAAACACCGAACGGGAAATCACCGCGATCCGCACCAGGCTCGGCGGCTTTGGCGTGCGAAGGCTTGCCGTCGCTTTTCACAACAGCGCCCTGTCGTCGATGGCTTTACCCTTCACAGGTCCGATGGTGAAAGCGGGGGCAAGCCCCCCGCACTCCAGAGCGCCCGACGGCCCTTATTGCACCACCCCCTCTACCGGAGGTTGGTGCAGGAGCAAAAAACGCCGTACCTAAGCCATTATGTATCAACGACTTACATCAACAGTCAACAAGCTGCACCACTCGCGAAAATGCGAAGGCGGTGCAATAAGAGGCGCGCTACCGCACAGATTCCGCCGCCCAGGTTTCGGCGATCGCGATCACCCACTGCACGGAGAGCATCATCTCGTCCAACGAGGCCCATTCCTTGGGGGAGTGAATCGAATGGGCGCCGCTGGAGAGGTTCGGGCTCGGCAGGCCAAGCTCGGTCAACCGGGAGCCGTCGGTGCCGCCGCGGACGATCGTTTGCCGGGCGGTGCGGCCGAGCCGGGCGAGGGCTTTTTCGGCGTAATCGACCGCCCGCGGCTCACGCTTCAGGCCCTCGGCCATGTTCAGGTAGCTCCGCTTGATGTCGATGTCGATGTGCGAATTGGGAAAACACTTCTGGGTCGCTTCCGCCGCGCAGCGGAGCACTTTGGCGTGGCTGGCGAGCTGGGCGGTATCAAAGTCGCGGAGCAACATGCGAATCTTCACCTCGCCGACGCCGCCCGCGATTTCCAACGGATGGATGAATCCCTCGCGGCCTTCGGTCGCTTCCGGGGCCAGTTCGTCGCGCGGCAGCCGGCCGAGAAAATCGGCCGCCGCGCGGACGGCGTTGGTCATGCGTCCTTTAGCGATGGAAGGATGGATGTTCACGCCGCGGATGGTCACTTCCACGGCCTCGGCGGAAAAGGTTTCCACGTCGATTTCGTCGCAGCCGTGGCCGTCGACCGTATAGCAAACCACCGCGCCAATCCGGCCGATGTCGATATGGTCCACGCCGCGGCCGATTTCCTCGTCGCAGGTGAAGCAGAGACGGACCGGTCCGCGAACGATTTCAGGGTGCTCCAGCATCCACTGGGCGGCCTCCATGATGATCGCCAGGCCCGCCTTGTCGTCGGCGCCCAGCAGCGTCGTGCCGTCGGTCGTAATCAGCGTCTGCCCGACGGCCTGCTGAAGCTCCGGGTTCTCGCTGACGAGAATGACCTGCGCGTTATTGAGCAACGTGATGTCTCCGCCGCGATACTTGCGGATGACTTGCGGCCTCACTCCTCGCCCGGTCGTTTCGGGCGAAGTGTCAAAGTGCGAGCAGAAGGCGATGGTCGGCGCCGCATTAGTTGCCGTGCCCGGCACGGTGGCCATGACAATGCCGAACTCATCCTGTTGGGCGTTTTCAATGCCCATCGCCTTCAGCTCGCGGACCAAAAGCTTTCCCAGCCTGATCTGGCCGGGCGAGCTGGGATAGCTCTTGGTGTCAGTACGCGCGGTAGTGTCGATCTTCACGTAGCGCAGAAGCGCTGCAAGAGGCGGCGGGAATTCATGGGGGAGGAGTGGGGAGTGGTAAGTGAGAAGTCAGAATGTCCAGAGATCGGAAGTCAGAACGGCGGCGGACAGGCACCATTATCATAAACTCGCCCCTGCTAGTGGGCTAGTACCGCTGTCAGATGCCCGGTTACAATGGCTGCTCCGTGCTGTAAACTTATTGCTCCCTGCTCAAAGCCCTCGCTCCCTGCCCCATGTCCTCTGTCCGCTACCTGGTTTTTGACATTGAAAGCGTGGCCGACGCCCCGCTGGTGTCCAAGCTTCGCTATCCGGGCCAGTCGCTCGCGCCGGCTGACGCGGTCCGCCGCTATCGGGACGAGCTGATGCAGAAGTTCGAAAGCGACTTCATCCCCTACACGTTTCAGGTTCCCATTTCGGTCGCGGTGGGCAAAGTGGGGGCCGACTTTCGCTTGGCGGACGTTGTCGTGCTGGACGAGCCGCAATTCCGCCCGCACGTCATCACGGAGAACTTTTGGCGGGGCTGGGAACGATACCAGCGGCCGACGTTGGTGAGCTTCAACGGGCGAGGCTTCGACCTGCCGCTCTTGGAGTTGGCGGCGTTTCGTTACGGCTTGACGCTGCCCGGCTGGTTCCAAGCGACGCCGAAGCCATCCGACCAATCGCGGAACCGCTACAACACTTCGGCCCATATCGACCTCTGCGAGCTGTTGACCAATTTCGGCAGCACGCGCTTCAACGGCGGCCTGAATCTGGCGGCCAACTTGATCGGCAAGCCCGGCAAGATGGACGTGCAGGGCCACATGGTGCAGGACCTCTACGACGCCGGCCGCCTGGCCGAGATCAACGACTACTGCCGCTGCGACGTGCTGGACACGTATTTCGTTTTCCTGCGGACGCGGGTCTTGATCGGGCAGTTGACGATCGAGGCCGAGCAGGCGATCGTGGGCGAGGTGAAGACCTGGCTGGAACAGAAGGCGCCAGAGAGCGCGGCGTACAAGCACTATTTGGATTGCTGGGGCGATTGGGTGAATCCGTGGACGTGATCATGCGCGCTCCAGCCCATACTCCTCCAGCTTCTTCCGCAGCGTGTTGCGGTTGATGCCGAGCCGGTCGGCGGCCTTGGTCTGCACGTTGTCGCAATCAGCGAGGACGTGGAGGATGAGCTCCTTCTCGACGCGGTTGACAATCGAAACCGAGAGGTTGTCGGCCTGGGGACCGGCTGCGGAGATGCCCTGCTCGACCAACTCCGCCACCAAGGCATCGAGGTTTGCGGGCCGCGCACGGCCGATCCGCCGCGGCTTTTGGCCCAAGACGGCTTCGGGCAGCAGGTCGCACGTCAGCTCGTCGCCCGGCGCAAGACCACGGCCCGCTCGACGTAGTTTTGCAGCTCGCGGACGTTGCCGGGCCATTCGTAGCCGCAGAGCATTTCCATCGCCTTCGGCTCGACGTGCGGAACGTGGCGGAGGTTCTGCTCGTTGTAGATGCGCAGGAAATGCCCGACCAGAAGCGGAATGTCCTCGCGGCGCTCGCGAAGCGGCGGGAGGTAGATTGTCACCACGTTGAGGCGGTAGTAAAGGTCCTCGCGGAAATGGCCGGCATCGACCTCTTCCAGCAGGTCGCGATTGCTGGCGGCGATGACTCGCGTATCGACGCGGATCGTCTGCGTGTCGCCGACGCGCTCGAACTCGTGCTCCTGCAAAACGCGGAGCAGCTTGACCTGCAGCTTGGGCGTTGTGGAGTTGATCTCGTCAAGGAAGACGGTGCCGGTGTGGGCGGCCTCGAAGCGCCCGGTGCGGTTATCGACGGCGCCGGTAAAAGCCCCGCGGACGTGGCCGAAGAGCTCGCTTTCCAGCAGGTTCTCGTGCAGCGCGCCGCAGTTCACGCGGATGAAAGGCCCGCTGCCGCGCGGGCTGAGGCGGTGGGTGGCCTTGGCGATCAGCTCCTTGCCGGTGCCCGTCTCGCCCAGCAAAAGCACCGAGGCATTCGATTGGGCAACCTGCCGCACCAGCCGGTAGCAATGCTGCATGGCCGGCCCGGAGCCGATGAGGTTGGGGATCGGCGGGCCGTTTTCGGCGTGCGAGATGGAAGACAGACGGCTCATCCCTTCGTTTTCAGTTCTTTCCTTGCCGGGCCGGGGCTGCGGGTTTTTGCAGCAGGCTCTGTTTGCGAGCAGCTTCCAATGCCGAGGGCGTCGCCCGCGACTCGATCGTCTTCAAAAGGCCGGACAGCAGTTGCCGGGCGGCCGGGTCTTGCGAGCCGCTTTGCAGATAGCGGCGATATTGCTGCCGGATTGAATCCTGGCTCAACAGCAACCCGAACTGCTGTACGTTGAGATTGAACGCCACGGCGGCCGACGTGCGGAGCGGCATCGGATCGGCGCCCCGGCTGGCGACATCAACCAGCGCCTGCTGGCTCGTCCGCGTCCCAATCCCGGCGAGCACGATGATCGCGTGTCCGCTCAACCGCGGCACGAGCAGCCCCGCCAAAACAGCATTCTCCGCGTTTCGGACCTCGAAAACCGCGGGCGCGGTTTGGCTCAGTTTGGCCAGACAGTCCAACGCCCTGACCGCCAGCTCCTGCCGCTCGACAAAACCGACGAATTCGCGCGGGGTCAAGGCATTGATTTGAGCGAGTTGCCATCGCGCCGAGGCGGCGTCGATCGGCCGTGAGAAGGCCAGCGCCAATGAATCGGTTTGGGCAATCCGCTCGGCACGCGCGAGAAAGCCCGATTGGGCGACCAGTGCGATCCGCAATCCGGCGGTGCGATAGTCCTTGTGCAGTTGCTGCATGATTTCTTCCGCCGGCGGACTCTGCGTGGCCATGTCGATCACCATCAGCTCGCAATCAGGGCAGCGCCAAGCCATCCGCACAGCCTCCGCGCCGCTTGTCGCTCCGTCGGATTCGATGTTGCGGAGCTTCAAGACGCCGATCCATTCCTCCAGGGTGCGGCTGTTGGGGCTGACTACCACCGCGCGGCGGCCGCCCGATGACGCGGCCTGAAACGCCAGCGCCTCCATCACGAAGCTCGAACCGGGGAATGGCGTCGTCGGGCGCAGGCTGACGATTGCCTCCGACGCCGCCATGCGAAGCCGCGCGTCCGGACTGCGAACGGCGCGGACCAGCGGAAAAAGTCCCGCGCCGCCTTGCAATACTTGTTCCGTCTTCGCGGAGCGGCCGAGGATCTCGGCCGCCGCCCGCGCACGGCCGCGTGGTGCTCGCTCAAACAGAACGCCAGCACGGCTTGCATCGTGGACGGGTCGGTCGAGGCCAGCCGCTTCACCGCAGAATCGTTGAAGTCCAGTCCCGTGTCCAGCCCGCAATCGTAGACCAATTGCTCCAATTCGGCCGCGATAGCGAGCGTTTGTGCCGCGCGGTTCTCCGGCTCAAGCGTCCGCGCCGCGCGTGCAAGTCGCGCTGCGAAAGCCCGCGCGGCCTCGTCGATCGGGCAGCTACGCTCGACGCACTGCTTGGCCGCTGCGTCCCAGGTCCAAAGCGTGACTCGGCCATGCAGGTCCGTGCGGAACGCCTGCTTGCCGGCCAGATAGCTCCTCGCCAGTTCATACAGTTGTTGCGCGGCTTGGGCCGCTGTGGGCAAGGCGCCTTGAAATTGGCGGATCGCGGCACGAGCGGCCGCGCGGACCTGCACGTCGCTCTCCTCGGCCAGCGCGGGCGCATAGAGATAAACGGTCGCCTGCGAGGCGCGCATCTCGGCGAGCGCTCGGATCGCCTCGACCGTAAGTTCAGTGTCGGCGCGTTCAATGATGTCTGCCAGCGGATCAATCGCATCGCCCCGCATGGCGGCAAGCGCATGGCGGGCGGCGGGGTGCTCGCCCGCTCGCAGCGGTTCGGCCAAGACGGCGATCAGCGCATTGATGGCCGCGCCGTGCGCCTGCCGCAGCTTGTCCAATGCCGTGGCGCAGACCGCCGGCGATGGATCTTGCAATTGACCGATTTCCGCGGCCAAACGGGCCGGATCGCGGAGGCGACGGTCCATCGCACCCAACGCGGCTTGCACGACTTGCTCATTCTCCGGACGCAATTCGGTGCGCCCAGCAAGCTCCGTGATAGCCGCCGAATGATACTCGTCGACCAGCGCCGACCACTGGCCGTCGTCCAGCCGGGCGTCCAGCAGTTTATGCAGAGTACTGCTTGGCCAGCTCGGGCCTGCTTGCCTCCAGGAGCATCTGCGCCGTATGAAAAACCTCCGACGGCGTGGCCGGGTTCGACGACAGCAAAGCCGCGACGACGGGGTCTTCCGGCGGCGCAAGGTCTACCGGAGTGGCACGCCGCTGAGCATCAAGCGAAGGGCGTGTAGCAGCGCTATCATTGGCTGGCGCCTTCGCTGCCTTCGCGGCCGGCTTGGGTTTTGCCTTTGCCGGCGCTTGATCCTGGCCGCGCGCGGCGGCATTCCAGCAAAGGCAAATCCCTGCCAGAAGCGTGGCGGCCGCGCCAAGCGATAGGGGGCGTGGGATTCTCATAGTTTTCAGTTTTCAGTGTTCAGTGTTCAGGTACCTGAAAACTGAACACTGAAAACTGAAAACTACTCCTCCATTCTCTTCTTCCAAATCTCAACTTGTTTCTTAACCTGTTCGGGACCGGTCGAGCCGTAACTCTGCATGGCGGCCACGGCATGTTCCACCCCAAGCACTTCATACACCGACTCGTCAAGCTCCGGCAGCGCGGCGCGAAACTCTTCCAGCGACAGGTCGCTGAGGCGCACATCGCGGTCCATTGCCTTGCGGACGAGTTCGCCGGCAAGGTGATGCGCAGTCCTCTGCGGCACGCCGCGGCGAATCAGGTATTCCATGAAGGTCGTGGCGTCCAAATGCCCGCGATCCAGCCGCGCCGCGATTGCCGGACGATTCAACTCCGCGCGCGCCATCAGCGGCGCGGCCAACTCCAACGACGCGCGGACGGTGTCGAAGGCATCGAACAGCGGCGGCTTGTCCTCCTGCAAATCGCGATTGTAGGCCAGCGGCAGGCCCTTGACCAAAACCAACAGCGTCTGCAAGGCGCCAACCACGCGGGCCGTCTTGCCGCGAATCAATTCCAGCACGTCCGGATTGACCTTCTGCGGCATAATCGATGATCCCGTGCAAAACGCCTGCGGCAACTTGAGGAAGTTGAACTCGACCGTCGACCATAGGATCCATTCCTCCGCCCAGGTGCTGAGGTGCTCGGCGATCATCGCCAGGCAAAAGACGAATTCCAGCACGAAGTCGCGGTCGCTGGAGGCGTCGATGCTGTTTGCGGCCACTTCCTCGAAGCCCAGCCGCCGGGCGACGTCCGCGCGATCAATCGGCAAGCTCGTGCCCGCCAGCGCGGCCGCGCCGAGCGTCAGGCAGTTGGCCCGCCGGCGGCAATCGGCCAACCGCTGCCGATCGCGCTCGAACTTTTCGCAATACGCCAGCCAGTAGTGCGCGGCAAGCACCGGCTGGGCACGCTGCACATGTGTGTAGCCAGGCAAGATCACGCCGGCATCGCGATCGCACCGTGCGACCAAGGCCCTTTGCACGTCACGCAGCCGCGCGCGAATTATGTCAATCGCCTCGCGCGACCAAAGTCGCAAATCGGTGGAAACCTGGTCATTGCGGCTGCGGGCCGTGTGGAGCTTGCGGCCCACATCTCCCAGACGGTCCGTAAGGGCCTTCTCAATGTGCATATGGATATCTTCCAGTTCCGTACAGAACGGAAAGCGATCCTGCTCGATTTCTTTGCGTATCTCGCCCAAGGTCTGTTCAATTTGACAAGATTCGTCAGCGGTTAGCAAGCCGACCTTGGCAAGCATTTGGGTGTGGGCGATCGATCCGACAATATCGTGCGCAAACAAGCGGCGGTCGAAGCTCACGCTTTCGGTGAACTGCTCGACGCGGCGATCGGTGCCCTCGGAAAAAACCCCGCCCCAAACCTTCTGCGACAAATCGGGCCTCGATTGACGAAAAAATAGGCAATAGACCAATGACAACTCTGTTAGTTTAAATGAGCTACGGCAGGATGTCAACGAATACCCTACCTTGGAGTGCAGGGAGATCATTAGCGTTCACGGACTCCTTGCCGACCGACGCCGAACGGACAAGAAATTTAGTCCAATGTCTTTTTCGCATACCTCCGATGCGAATTTTTCGCGGCAATGATATACACCTCATTGCTCACGTTTCTGGCGCCGCCGCTGCAATTCATCGAGAAGCTCCGGCGTTTCTTTAAGGTCCGCCAATGGTTTCAATTGCCCGAAAACGTAATCCCAATCAATCTTGCCGGCTTGACGGACAATGACTCCTTCAATATCCATCCAGTCCTTGGCCCGGCCTGCAAAAGACTTTAGCATGACGAGGTCCTCCGCGGAACACGTGCGTAGAAATGCTTTTGGTGAAAACGAGAAAACAGAACTGCCGCTGTTGCGATTCGCAAAAATCCTGTAGATCCGCCGCGGCACGAATAACCTCATTCACGGCCGGCTGCTTTCTTGAATAAGCGTCGCTGTTCGATTAGACCAGACGTGGGTTTCGGCGCCCGCGGCTCAGAGTGGTAGTCGGCATCGCCGCAAAGCAGCGCGATCGCCCGTTGCGCGTCCAGATTGCGGAGTTCTTCCCGCCGCAGCCGCTCCATGACCTCCGAGGCTTCGCGCCATGCCTGCACCCAGCGGCGGCCCAGTGCGATCTGCTCCGGCGTCCAATCGCGTAGACTCGAAGGCTCGTTACTCATGCAGGCATTATACACCGAACGAGCCCATGCCGACAGGCGGCCCGCAATCGCAAACGATGGATCCATCGCTTGCGCCGCGCCTCGACCGACAGCTTAGTGCATCTTCGGGAACATCTGGCGCACCATCGTGATGGCGGCGGGGCCGACGAGCACGACGAAGATGCCGGGGAAGATGAACACGACCAGCGGGAAGAGGAGCTTGACGGCCGTCTTGGCGGCCTTTTCCTCGGCCATCTGCTGGCGGCGCGTGCGCATCGATTCGCTCTGCACGCGCAAGGCCTGCGCGATGCTGGAGCCGAAGCGGTCGGCCTGGATCAGCACGGCAGCCAGCGAGCGGAGGTCGGCCACTCCGGTGCGAACGCCCAGATCGTGCAGCGCGTCGCCGCGGCTTTTGCCCATTTGCAAATGGAAATTCGTCAGGTTAAACTCGGAGGCGAGCACGGGATAGGCGCTTTTCATCTCCTCGCTCACCTTGCGCATCGCCTGGTCCAAACCCAGTCCGGCCTCCACGCACACGACCATCATGTCCAGCACGTCCGGCAAAGCGAGGAAAACCGCCTGCTGCCGCTTGCGAGCCAGGTAGCCCAGCACGATATCGGGGAGCCAGAAGCAGAGCGCGGTTATGGCCGCCGCCCAGATGAACGTGTTCTGATTGAATCCCTTGACCCACAGCACGGTGCCGCCGCCGCAGAAGAAGCCCAACATAAGCATGGCGAACTTCAGGCCGTAAAAGACCGGCACCAGGCCGTCCATGCGGAAGCCGGCGCTGGCCAACGTGTTCTTGAGCTTGTTGGCGTCGGCCTCGCTCTTGGGCGCGAACGACTTGGTCAACTCCGAGGTCTTCCGCAGCACGGCGGAGAAGCCGTCGGCCTTCTTGAGGACCGCCTCGGCCTGGGCGGCGCGTCGTTTCTGCGGATTCTCGATCTCTTCCAGCCGCTCCAGCGCCCGCGGCTTGCTCTTAGCCATGAATTCCAGCAGCACCCAGGCCCCGGCGGCAAAAGCGCCGAAGATCGCCAAGGGCACGAACTGGCTTACGGTGAACAGCGGTTGGGTGGCGTCGGCAAACATGGGGGCTTATACCTTAATCTCCACGATCTTCTTGATCACGATAGCGCCGAGGATTTGCATGAATATCGCCACGGCCAGCATCTTCTTGCCGGCCGGGTCGGTGAAGAGCTGAGTGACATAGGCGGGATTCAGGTTGTAAACAATCACGAACAGCACGAGCGGCAGCGCCATGAGCACGATGCCCGACAGCCGGCCTTCGCCCGTCAGCGCTTTCACCTGGCCCAAGATGCGGAAGCGGGAGCGGATCAGGCTGCCGATCTTGTCGAGGATTTCCGAGAGGTCGCCGCCGGTCTGACGCTGCAGGATGACGGCCGTGACGAAGAACCGCAAGTCGAGGTTCGGCACCCGCTCGCACATCGCCCGCAGGCTGTCGTCCAGCGCCACGCCCAAGTTCTGCTCGTCGAATACGCGGCCGAACTCCTTGCCGATGGGCGCGGGCATCTCGGTGGCTACGGCATTGAAGCCGAAGGCCAGGCTCTGCCCTGCGCGGAGCGCTCGCGCCATCATCTCCAGGGAATCCGGCAACTGGTTGTTGAACAGGTTCAACCGCCGTTTGCGTCGCCACCAAATCCAGAGTATCGGCAGCGACCCGGCGACGATCGCGCCTACGGGGACCATCGCCGCGGGGGCCTTCATGGCGATCGTCACGGCCGCGCCGCCCACGGCAAGCACGGCGGAAAAGACCGCCAGCTTGCTGATCGTCAGCGACGTATCGGCCTGCTCAAAAATCAAATCAAAGTTGCCGAAGCGGGCGAACCACTGCGCGAGCATGGTGGGCGCGTCGTCCAGCGGACGGGCAAGCACGCTGTTGTCTTTCAGCAGGCTGTCTTTGGCGCCGCGGCGGCGCCGGTGCCGGTCAGCACGTCGAGCCGGTCCTCCAGGCGCGTGGCGGGCGGCGCCATGAAAAGCAGGGCCACTCCTCCCACGAGCGTGGCTATGCCGACGAAAATCAGGATGCCGATCAGCAAGGGACTCATGGGTTAATCCTCCAGCATGACGCGTTCGCGGAAGGCGCTGGAGGGCAGGCGGACGCCGGCCGACTCCAGGCGGTGCATGAACTTCGGCCGCACGCCGGTGGAAACGAAGCGGCCGTAGGCCCGGCCCATCTCGTCGATGCCGTCCTGCACGTAGCGGTAAATGTCCTGCATGACGATCGTTTCCTGCTCCATGCCGCAGATTTCGGTGATGTAGGTGATTTTGCGCGGCCCGCCCTGCAAG
The DNA here is from genome assembly GCA_963780045.1 of uncultured Planctomycetia bacterium. Classification (GTDB taxonomy): domain Bacteria; phylum Planctomycetota; class Planctomycetia; order Pirellulales; family Thermoguttaceae; genus JANXQG01. The sequence goes on from CAVZZZ010000001.1 coordinate 4,015,456, forward strand.
CGCGAGGACTGCACGATCAGGTTCACGGCGCTGGCCACCTGCGTCCGCATCGCCTTCAAAGGCAGATCGAAGCCCGACATCAGGATCATCGTCTCCAAGCGGGCGAGGGCGTCACGGGGCGTGTTGGCGTGGATCGTGGTCATCGAGCCTTCGTGGCCCGTGTTCATGGCCTGCAGCATGTCCAGCGTCTCACCGCCGCGGCACTCGCCGATAATGATCCGCTCCGGCCGCATACGCAAGGCGTTCTTCACCAGGTCGGTGGCCGTGATCTGGCCCTTGCCCTCGATATTCGGCGGGCGTGTCTCAAGCCGCACGACGTGGTCCTGCTGGAGCTGCAATTCGGCCGCGTCCTCGATGGTCACCACACGGTCGCTGTTGGCAATGAAGCTGGAAAGCGTGTTCAGCAGCGTCGTCTTGCCGGAGCCGGTGCCGCCGGAAATGATGATATTCAAACGGGACTTGATGGCGCCTTCCAGGAGCATCACCATCTCCGGCGTGAAGGCCTTGTAATTCAAAAGGTCTTCCAGCTTCAGCGGGTTGGACCCGAAGCGGCGGATGGAAACGCAGGCTCCGTCCAGCGCCAAGGGCGGAATAATGGCGTTGAAACGCGAGCCGTCCATCATGCGGGCGTCGACCATTGGGCAGGTCTCGTCCACGCGGCGGCCGACCTTGGAAATGATGCGGTCGATGATCTGCATCAGGTGGTCGTTGTCGCGGAAGACGACGCTTGTCTTTTCCATCTTGCCGCGGCGCTCGCAGTAGATGTTCTTCGGGCCGTTGATCATGATGTCGCTGATCGTGCTGTCTTTCAGCAGCAGCTCCAATGGACCAAGGCCGAAGGTCTCGTCGAGCACTTCGCTGACCAACTGATCGCGTTCAGCGCGGTTCAGCAGCGTGTCTTCGCTGTCGCAGAGGTGCTCGACGACCAGGCGGATTTCGCGGCGGAGGATTTCTCCCTCCAGCTCGCCCACCTTGGTCAGGTCGAGCTTGTCGACGAGTTTGCCGTGGATCCGCTGTTTGAGTTCTTCCAGCGTCGATTCTTTGCTTTCGCCGCTGGGCCGCAGGGGCATACGAGGTGAGGGCATGTCGCGCGACTTTCCTTGCCGTAAGGCTTGCGTGGTCTGGTGATGGTCTATTGGCTGTCAAAGGATAGCTTAGGACAAGCCGGCGGCGCGGCGGCCTGATTACGAAATAATCGCGGCGAGAAGTGGTGAGAACGCCGGTTGTAAGGATATTTCCAAATGGGTTGTTTATAGTCGGCGGCCATGCCAATTGACGAATCCCGCCCCGCAACCGACAATAAGGAATCTATCGAATTTGTTTTTCGGAAAAAACCCCATGAACTCGATTGAAAAGCACGACCCGGAAGTCTGGGCAGCCATCGCCGGCGAAATTGAGCGCCAACGCGACGGCCTGGAAATGATCGCCAGTGAAAACTACACCAGCCCCGCCGTCATGGCGTGCATGGGCAGCGTGCTCACCAATAAATACGCCGAAGGCTACCCCGGCAAACGCTATTACGGCGGCTGCGAGTTCGTCGATGTCGCCGAAGACCTGGCCCGTAATCGCGCCAAAAAGCTCTTTGGCGCCGCGCACGCCAACGTGCAGCCGCATTCGGGGGCGCAGGCGAATACGGCAGTCTACTTTGCCATGCTCAATCCGGGCGACGTGGTGCTCGGACTGGATTTGGCCCACGGCGGCCACCTTACCCACGGCATGAAGCTGAACATTTCGGGCAGGCTCTACCATTTTGTCAGCTACGGCGTGAGGCCTGATACGCATCGCATTGATTTGGACCAGCTTGCCGCCTTGGCCAAGGAGCACAAGCCGAAGCTGATTGTCGCCGGGGCCAGCGCCTATCCCCGCGAAATCCCTCACGACAAGTTCGCCGAGATCGCCCGCGGCGTCGGCGCGAAGCTGATGGTCGATATGGCCCATTATGCCGGGCTGGTGGCGACGGGCCTGCACCACGACCCCGTGCCGGTGTCCGATTTCGTGACCACCACTACGCACAAGACGCTTCGCGGCCCGCGCGGCGGCATGGTTCTTTGCAAGGAGGAATACGCGAAGGACATCGATCGCTCGGTCTTTCCCGGCATTCAGGGCGGACCACTGATGCACGTCATCGCGGGCAAGGCTGTCTGCTTTGGCGAAGCCCTTTCCCCGGCCTACAAGACCTATATCCGCCAGGTGGTCGAGAACGCCAAGACGCTGGCGGAAGTGCTCACCGCCGGCGGCGTGCGACTGGTCAGCGGCGGCACGGACAACCACCTCATGCTGGCCGACGTGACCCCGCTGGGCCTCTCCGGCGGGCAAGCGGAAAAGGCCCTGGACCATAGCGGCATTACCGTCAACAAGAACATGATTCCCTTCGACCAGCGGAAACCGATGGACCCCTCCGGCATTCGCATCGGCACGCCGGCCATAACCAGCCGCGGCCTGGGCTGCGGCGAGATGCGATCCATCGGCACTTGGATTCTGGAAGCCCTCCGCGGCCACGACCAGCCAGCCGTGCTGGACCGTGTTCGCGGAAACGTCCGCGAGTTGTGCATGCAGTTTTCCGTGCCGGCGGATAGGGACTAATCATGCCCGCAAGCAAAATCCTTATTGCCGACGACAACCAGCCGAACGTCGAGCTGCTGGAAGCCTACCTGACCGAAGTCGATTGCGAGATCGCCACGGCCGCGGACGGCCACGAGACGCTGGAAAAAGTGGCCCAATTCAAGCCCGACATGATCCTGCTGGATATCATGATGCCTAAGCTCAGCGGATTCGACGTTTGCCGCATGCTCAAAACCGACGAATCGACGAAACACATCGTGATCCTGATGGTCACAGCGCTGGGCGAAGCAGGCGACATCGAGCGGGCAGTGGCGGCCGGCTGCAATGGCTTTCTCAGCAAGCCCATCAACAAGCTCGATTTCCTCCAGCACGTCGAGGTCCAGTTGGAATTGCGGCACGTCAAGGACGAGTTGGAGCGGCTGCGGCGCTACATTGACGAGATGGAGTCGCGCAGAGCGGCGAGAAGCGCTTGATGGACATTGAGCGGAGAAGGTCAAAACTCCAAAACAGAAGCACGAAATCCGAAACAAGTCCGAAGCATTAAACCGCAAACAAGGAAACGCTTGCATCTTCCCTTTGGAGCATTGGTTCTTTCCGGTTTCTGATTTGTTTCGGGTTTCGTATTTGGGATTTGCTGCTTTTCTCGCTCCGCTGCTTGCTGTTGCAGCCGAAATGCAGTAGCATGGCATTAGATGCGGGGCAAGGTCCAAGCCTTTGAACAACCTACGAGGTGGTGAAATGAATCGCCGCGGATTCACGCTGGTCGAACTCCTGGTCGTAATTGCGATCATTGGCATCTTGGTGGCCTTGCTCCTCCCCGCGGTCAACTCCGCCCGCGAGCAAGGACGGTTGACAACCTGCAAGAACAATCTGAAACAGCTTAGCCTCGCCAGCCGTGCTCACGAGACCAAGCTCGGTTTCTTCCCCAGCGGGGGCTGGGGCAGTTCCTGGATGGGCGTGGCTACTTTAGGCTACGGTCAGAACCAGCCTGGCGGATGGATTTATCAGATCCTGCCTTACATGGACAACGTGCCGTTGCACGATCTCGCCACCGGCTCCGGCACGGCCGCTGCCAAGGTTGTGTCCACGACCCTGGGAGCCCTCTATTGTCCAACACGACGAGCCGCGAAGGCCTACCCCCTTAACAACCTGCCGCAATACCCAAACGCGATCAGCGGCGTTTCAACCGGCGGCCGCACCGACTACGCCGCCAATGGCGGTTCGTACTTCGTTGCTAACGACTCGGCCGGGATTGCCTCTGGCCCCGGACCTTCCGGCACGAACACTACTGGTTACACATGGCCCGACCTCACGAACTTCAATGGCATCGTCGCCGTCCACAGCCAAATCACGTTGGCCGACATTCCGGACAACAAGGATACCACTTATCTGCTCGGTGAGAAGTACATGGCGCCGGAAAACTACATCATGGGCAACGATCCGGGCAACCTCTACAACGCGATGTCGGGCGACGACGTGAGTCTGGTCCGCTGGTCCTGCACGAACTGTCAGAACGTGACTCCATCGACTACTTGGACATCGTCACCCGCGGTGCCCCTGGTGCCGGCAATGGACCGAATCGCGAGCAACAATCCGCCGCAGCCGCCCAGCGGCGGTGCGTTCAAGAGTTACCCGGGATTCGGCAGCTCCCATCCAGCCGGTTGGAACGCGGCCTTCGTCGGCGGCAACGTGCAGCTTGTCGGCTGGGGCATCGACCCTACCACTCACGTTTGGATGTCCACGCGCAACGGCCACGAAGTAATCGATCCAACGAGGATGCCGCACTAAGGTGGCAGGCACGCTCCGCGTGCCGTCCGCCTAAACCTCCGGGTTTCAGCAACAGCTTATTACTTAGTCGCACAGAGCCTGCGGCCTTGTCCCCCCGACAGCAGCGGACGGCACGCGGAGCGTGCCTGGTACTCTTACACGGAGAGCCAACATGGACCGCCGCAGATTCCTCACCACCTCAGCCGCCGGTCTCGCCCTCGCCGCTGCTCCGCTCCGCCACGCCGCGGCCTTTGCCGAGGCCAAGCCCAAGCGCGTCGGCCTCATCGGCACGGGCTGGTACGGCAAAATCGACCTGATACGTCTCATCCAGGTCGCGCCCGTCGAGGTCGTTTCATTGTGCGACGTCAACCAGCGGAACCTCGACGAGGCGGCCGGAATCATCGCCGCCAGGCAGCCTTCGCACAAGCGTCCGCGGACCTACGGCGACTATCGCAAGATGCTCGCCGAGAAGGACCTTGATCTGGTGCTCATCGGCACGCCCGACCATTGGCACGCCCTGACGGCGATCGCCTCGATGGAGGCGGGGGCCGATCTCTATCTGCAAAAGCCGATCACCGTCGACGTGGTCGAGGGCCAGGCCATTCTCAACACGGCTCGCCGGCTCGGCCGCGTCGTGCAGGTCGGCTTGCAGCGCCGCAGCACGCCACATTTGGTCGACGCCCGCGACAAGGTCGTCCGCGAGGGCAAGCTCGGCAAGGTCGGGCTGGTGGAAATCTACTGCTATTACCACATGCGCGACGGCCGCAAACCGCCCGACACGGCTCCGCCAAGCTACTTGGACTACGAAATGTGGACCGGTCCGGCGCCGATGCGGCCGTACTGCGCGATGCCTTGGCGGGCGTTCATGGAATATGGCAACGGCATCGTGGGCGACATGTGCGTCCACATGTTCGACATGTCACGCTGGATGCTGGACCTTGGCTGGCCGAAGCGGATTTCCTCCTCCGGCGGCATCCTGGTCGACAAACGGAGCAAGGCCAACACGTCCGACACGCAGACCATCGCCTTCGATTACGGCGACCTGCAGGTCGTCTGGCAGCATCGCTCCTGGGGCGATGCGCCCGATCCAAAGTATTCGTGGGGCGCGACCTTTTACGGCGACAAGGGAACGCTCAAGTCCAGCGTGTTCAGCTACGACTTCACTCCCCAGGGCGGCGGTCAGGCTATGCATGGCGACGCCCTCTACGAGTACGAAAAGTATCCCGAGGACCGCACCGAGCCGCGCCTGGAGCGGCACGTCTCTTCGGCCATCCGCCGCCACATGCAAAACCTGCTGGACTGCACCGCCACCCGCGGCCGCCCGGTCTCCGACATCGAGGAGGGCCACATCTCCACCGCCAGTTGCATCCTCGGCAACATCTCCATGAAACTCGGCCGCACGCTCGCGTGGGACGCGAAAACTAGCCTGGTCATCGACGACGACGAGGCCAACCGGCTGCTGAGCCGCGAATACCGCCGGCCGTGGGCGCATCCGAGAGCATAAAGTTGTAGGGTGCGTGAAGCGGACTTTTCGGGAACGGTTTACACATCGTTACCAGACAGTTATTTAAGGACATTCGCGCCACGAAAAGAGCGTCCGCGTAACGCACCTTCCCACTACCAAACATCAATAAAGCCTCCCATGCCCGATTACCGGGCTGTACCCACGACAATCCGCAACAACAGGCCAAATACGCGATGGTCGACAAACGAACAAAAGACCTCCGCCCCAAGCCGGCGATATGCACCAGCGGCTGGAAGTCAGGAGCCAGGAGGCTGAATGTAGAAGAACATGCAGCACTCAAACCCCAGGACTCAAGCCTCAAGCCTCATGACGTGCATCTTTCCCGGCCGCCTTTTCCTCCTGCCGCCGCAAGTAGCCGCGGGCGCGCTCGCGCTTGCGCGGAGGGAGCGAATGCTGCGAACACTCCAACGCCCGGCTGAAGCAGTCGGCGGCTGCCGAGGCGTCGCCGCGCTGGTGATGCACGAGGCCGCGATAGTAGTGGACCCAGCCGTTGTCCTCACAGAGGCGGATGGAGGCCTCGAAATCCTCGTCCGCCTCGTCGTGGCGGCCGAGGCCGGCATTGGCCAGCGCGCGGCCGTCCAGCGTCAGCGCCATCACGTGCGGCGGCCCGCCTTGCGAACACAGATCTACTGCGCGGTTCAGGTCTTCCAGGGCTTGCTCGAACTCGCCCATCTCGGCATAGACCTGCCCGCGGCCGGAGAGGGCGGTGAGCAAATCGTCGTCCAGCTCCAGCACCTTGTTGTAGTCGTCCACCGCCTCAACAAGCCGTTCCATGCACCAGTGGGCGGCCGCGCGAAGCTCGTAGGCGGGCGTGCAGTCCGGCTCAAGGTCGATCGCCTCGCCGGCGCGGGCGATCGACTGCAAGTAGTCCTCGCGCTTGTAGTGAAACCCTGCCTCGACCAGCAGCCGCTGCAGCGTGTAGCCCTCGGCGCTGCCGGGGTCCAACTGCACGGCCTCGCGGAAGTCCTCCTCGGCCTTCTCCTCCTCGCCCTTGTGAATCCAAAGGCTGCCGCGGCCCGTATAGGCGGCCGGCAGGTCGGGGCAAAGGCGGATCACCTCGTTGAAATCGTTCAGCGCGGCGTCGTGCTGGCCTTCCGCGGCAAGCAAGTTCGCCCGCGAGAAATAGGCGGGGGCGCAGTTGGGATCGCGGCGGATCGCCTCGTCGAGGTCCTCCCGCGCCTGCTCGGGCTGGAAAAGCCGGACCCGCGCGGCGGCGCGCATGAAGTAGAGCACCGGCTCCCGGAAGCCCAGCCGCTGCGCGGCGTCAAAATCCTCGACGGCCTCGGCGAACTCCTGGCGGTTGGCGTGCGCCAGCCCGCGATGGTAATGCGCCGCGGCGTCGTTCGGGTCCAGCCGGATCGCTTCGGTGAAATCCTCAAGCGCCGCGTCGTGCTTGCCGCGCAGAGCGCTCAGATTGCCGCGGACGCCGAAGGGGACGTTCCAATCGGGCGAAAGGCGAATCGCCGCATCGACGTCCTCCTGGGCCGCGTCCAACATGCCCATCTGCAACTGCACGCGGGCACGCAGCACCAGCCCGCCGGCATGTTCGGGCGACAGTTCCAGCGCGCGGTGACAATCGGCCAAGGCGTCTTCCAACTCGTTTTCGCCGAAATGCGCGTCGGCGCGGCTGAGCAGCACGAGCCAACCGTCCAGCCCCAGCCGGATCGCCTCGGAACAGTCGTCAATCGCTTGCCGGCGGTCGCCGCGACGGACGTGCGCGTGCCCGCGGAGGCAAAATGCCAGCGAGCACTTGGGGTCCAAGCGGATGGCCTCCGTGCTGTCGGCGATGGCCGCGTCGAAATCGTTCAACCGCGTGTGCATTTCGGCGCGATAGGCCAGCGACATCGCGTGCGCCGGAAAAATGAGTATTGCCGCGTTGAGATCGGCAATCGCCGCACGGCTCTCGTCGGGCGTCGGGCCCGACTGCCGGCGAGGATCGCGACGGACCAGCGCGCGATAGTATCGCGACTCGGCGTGATGCGGATCCAACTGCACCGCCCGGTCGAGGTCGGCCAGTCCGCCGTCCAGATCGCCCTGCGAGGCACGCATCTTGCCGCGGAGCAGATGTCCGTCCGGCTCTTCGGGCTGAATGGCAATGGCGGCCGAGGCGTCCTCGATCGCGCGCGAAAGCGTCCAGCTCGGCGAAGAGCATGGCCCGGTGCATCAGGGCGGGCGCGTTGCGGGCGTCGCGGCGGAGGGCCTCGTTGTAGTCGGCCAGGGCCAGCTCGCGGCTGCCGCTGGCATGGCGGCAAAAGCCCCGCTGCACGTAGGCGGCTGTCTCTTGCGGCGCCCGCGTGAGATACTCCGTGTAATCGGCGGCGGCCGCCTCGAACTGCTGCCGCTGCTGTTGCAGCACCGCCCGCCAGAAATAGGGCGGCGCCCTGTCGGGCGCGCCTTTTATCTTCTGCGTCAGCTTCTCCAGCGTACGCTCCTCGGGCGGGATGGCATCGGTCGCTTTCCGCACGGGCGGCGGCGCGGGAACGAACGCGCGATAGAGTGCGAGCGCCTTCCTGTTCAGTGCGTCCTTAAGTCGGTGCCAAAAACCCTTCCGCGGCTGTGCGGCGGCATAGGCGGCTTCGGCCGCGGCGAAATCGGCGGGGTACTCCGTGCAGAACCGAGGCGCATAGCGCTGCCGGAACGAATCCAACAGATTGTCCGAGCCGCCCCAGATCAGCGAATGCAGCAAAAACGCGACCGGGCCGCGCACGGGCGGACGATCCAGCGCTTCGATTTGCCGACGCAACTCATCCGCCATTTCACGTTCGACGAGCGCCGGACGGGACTCGACATGCACGAGGCATCGTCCCTCCGGCAAAAGCGCCACGGAAATGCGCAGGTCTATGCCGCGGCCGCGCCCAAGCCGGGCGAAAAACTCCTCGACCGTCCGGCCCACGGCGGTCGCATAGTGATTCAGCGCCCCGGCACGACACCGCTCGCGCACCTCTTCCCAGGCCGTCAAAAGGGTTACCTGCGTCGGTGGATTCGGCGTCGGCGTCGGCTGCTGGAGGCTCGGCAGGGATATGGACGTGCTGCTCATCACTATAACCCATTATCCGACGTCAAAACCGAAAGGCAAGTGGCACGCCGGGTGAGCCGTAGGGTGGGACAAAGGAGTCCTGCGAGCGCTGGCCCACCATTGACGACTTTCACCGGGTGTTGGTGGGCCTGCGCTCGCTTGACGCTCGGTTGTCCCACCCTACGGTTCTGGCAAGATTGTCCCTTACTTCGCCGGCTTGAGCAGGATGTAATCCAGCCCGAACATGTACTGTTTCACCGCCTTGGGATTTGCGCCGACGACTGTGGCGGAGAGCCGGTTCGGGCCCTTGTGAAGCTCGAACTCGCCCAAAGGCATGTCTTTGGTATGAATGACGCCGTTGTGGAAGAAATCGATCGGCCCGCCCGCCTGGCGGCCGTTAACGGCAAGTTGGATGATGCCGTAGTCGACGGCCTTCAAGAAGCGGCCGACGATACGGTACTTGCCCGCCTGCGGCACGTTGAATTCCAGCACAAGCTCGTCGCCCGGCTTCTGGCCGCCGCGCCACCAAAGGTGCTTTCCCGCGCTGTCGTCGTCCCAATCTTGCGGACCGGGCATGCCGGTCGATTTTACGATCCGCATCGACTCGCCCTCGATCGCGCCGGCCGCGTGGAACGGTTCGTATTTGGGCATCGGCCGCAGCACGAGCTGCTCCGGCTTGATCGGCGGGAAGTTGTCCTCCGCGCCGGGCAGAGCGTAGTAGTAGGCCGTCACCGCCATGTTCACCTTGCAGTCCTTCCAGTGCCAAAGCTCCATGTCGAACTTGAAGTTTTTGGTGAAGGGGATGCGGTCGAGGATGGCGAAGCGGTTGACGCTCGTGCGGCCGTAGTTGCCCGGCCCGTCGCAGCGGGACTGGCTGTGGTAGGCGTGCGTGAAGGTTTTCGGCCAGCCCCAGCCGTAGCCGTAGTAGTCTTCCGTGCCGGTGCCGAAGTGGCTAGGAAAAGTCTCGCCGTCTACATAAATCTTCTCGTCGCCCTCGCCCCACCACTCCTTTACGGGGTTGTCGATCGAGAAAGCAACGCCGGCAAAGACACCCTTACCCTTGGCCGTGAGATAGTTCCAGTCCTGCATCGGGCGCGTTGGGACATCATGCTCGATCTTCCAACGGGCGTGGAAGTACATGGAGCGGTCGGTCCATTTCCAAGTCCTGCGGTCCACTTCGAACCCGGCTGAAAAGTCCGACGGACCATGATTCACGAGACTGATCTTGACCGTTTCCCGATACGGCATAACCCAATTGGACAGCATAGAACCATCACGGTAAACGTGCAACGGCAAGGTACGAAACTCATTCAAGCCTGGCCCCGAGCCAAAGAAATCGCCAAGCGGAGACTCGACAGTCTGGTGCCCATCAAACTCAATCTGAATGACCATATTGCGCAGCGCCGCATCAACCTGATCCTTCGACGCACAAGAGTCCAATCGTACTTGAGTGAGAGCGCCGGTGCCGCGATCTTGGAAAACCACCTTCGTGCTTCCGGCGCGGATGATCTTGGCGAAGTCGTTCGCTGGTGCGGCGGTTTTCGCCGGTACCAATGCCATCGCGAGTTGTCGCACCCTCTCCCGCGCGGCCTCAAGTTGCTCCATCGTAAACGTCTCGACGTTCGTCCCAACCGGATACGTCCGATAACCAACATGGTAATACTGCCCACCCTTGTCGCAGGTTACTTTACAGCTCTTCGCGTAGGGAATCGGAAAGTAGAGGTTCCAGCCACGGCTCAATTCGACGGCGATCGGCGGCGGCAGCAGCGAATGCTTGCCGCCCAGCAGATCGGCCAATGGATACTCGATCGCCGGCTTTTCGTTGCCGTCGAGATAGATTCGCATCGTGCCGCCCGGATTGGGCGACCAGATGCGGACGATCGCGCCGGGGCCTTTCATGTCGGCCATGACATATTCCTTGCGGCCCGCGCGGTCCTCGACTCGCAGGTAATTGCCGCAATCGTTGTTGGCGAACCATGTCTTCGGATCGGCCGGCGTCGTCGAGGCACGGTCGTACGAGGAGAACTGCTTGGTGACGTAAGGAGGATCGGGAAACTCGGCCATCTTCGTCAGGTTCGTCATGTCGTCCAGCAGGCTCGACATGGTTATTTCCGCGGCGCGTATCGGAATTGCAAGAGAAGCACTCAACGCAATCACGGGCAAGACAGCCAGTTTCCGAAAGATCTGATTCCGCATTATGAAAGGCTCCGAGAGCGAGTACGAGATTCAGCCAAATACGCGCCGATTCTAGCTGACTTGCGATCAACTAACAATTCGCGGCCACTATAATGACAGAAAAATGATTGACAGAAATATGGCTTCTTCGCGGAATTGGCGGTAAGACCATATCCATGTCGGCAACGTTACTGTCATTCCTACTGCCTGCGTGTTATCGTACGTTTCTTATGATTCCCGTCCTCCTCTCAACCTTCCTCGCTGCGGCGGTTGCCACTTCCCCCTCGGAAAGCCCGCCGGCGGCCTCTGCCCCGGTTGCGGTGCCGGAGCCTTCAGCCAAGGCGATGGACTATTACCGCAGCGGCAACCTCTTGTGGATCGCATCGCAGGTGCTCGCCTTGGCGATACCGGCCGCGGTACTCTTCAGCGGCCTATCGAGTTCGCTCCGAAACTTGGCCCTGCGGATTGGTCGTCGATGGTTTTTCGTCGTGGGCGTCTACTTCATTCTCTACGGGCTGTTGAACTATGCCGTGCGCTTCCCGTTGGCGTATTTCGCCGGCTTTGTGCGGCAGCACGACTACGGCCTGTCGAACCAGACCTTCGCCCGATGGGGACACGAATCGCTGGTGGACCTCGGCGTGCTGCTGGTCGCGGGATTACTGGTGGTTTGGTTCATTTATTTCCTATTGCGCGTCAGTCCGCGATGGTGGTGGCTCTTTGCGGCGTTAGCCGCCCTGCCGGTGATGTTCTTGGTGATGTTCGTCGAGCCGATCTGGATAGCCCCGCTTTACAACGACTTTGGCCCAATGAAGGACAAGAAGCTGGAGGCGGAAATCCTCGAGCTCGCAGCGCGGGCCGGCATCGAGGGCGGACGCGTGTATGAGGTTAGTATGAGCGCGGACACGAAGGCCGTGAACGCTTACGTCACCGGTTTTGCCGGCAGCAAACGGATCGTGCTCTGGGACACGCTTCTGCAAAAGCTCGACGCGCGCCAGGTCCGTGTGGTCATGGCGCACGAAATGGGCCATTACGTACTCAACCACGTCGTGCAAGGACTGCTGGCCGGCTTCGGCGGCGTGCTCATCGCGCTGTTCCTGATACACCACATTGCCAATGCGCTGTTGCGGCGCTTTTCCGGCCGCTTCGGCTTCACCCAGCTTTCCCACGTTGCCTCGTTCCCGTTGTTGCTCTTGCTCTTGCACGCGATCGCCCTGTTTATGATGCCGTTCGGGCTGGCCTTCAGCCGCCACATCGAGCACGAAGCCGACCGTTTTGCCCTTGAGCTGACGCACGACAACCATGCGGCGGCAACGGCTTTCGTCAGCCTGCAACGGGAGAACCTGAGCAATCCGCGTCCGGGGCCGCTCTATACGCTCTTCCGCGCGAGCCATCCGAGCCTTGCCGAGCGGATCGAATTCGCGAAGGACTATCGCCCTTGGGAGCGCGGCGAGCCGCTCCGCTACGGCAATCTGTTCAGGTAGGTAGCGATAGAGGTAAATCATGTCGATAATCGGGCCAAACACGGCTATTGATTCCAGCCTGATCGCCAGCGATATAATCCTTTGCTGCGGCGAAGACCCGGAGGAACTTCTTGATTGCGTCCGCCGCACCTGCGGCATCGGCAACGATGTGCCGCACAGGTATCGCGGTTTCGGTTGTCTGCGGCTAAGCTCGTTCTCGCTTGTATGGGGAGGCATTGGCACCGGCACGCTCGAACCGCTTCTGTGGGAACTTTTGCAGAGCAATCTCGTTCGTCGAATCGTCCTGGTCGGCACCGCTGGCGCTCTGGGAAGGCCCGAAAAGCTTGGGCACGCATGCGTGATAACCGAGGCGTATCTCGCGGGCACGGCCCTGGACGAGGCTCGGATTGAGCAACCGTTGCGTCCCGACTTTCCCGGCTTCCAGGCCCTTGTCAACCTCCCGGCGGAAGCGATCATCTCAACCGACTTTTACTACGGATTTGCCAGCCGCGACCAGGGGCCGGCCTATCCCGACATTATGCGTCGTGCGATGGAGTCCTACTCCAAGCACGCGCACCGCGCGGGGTTGATTGACATGGAGACGGGTCAATTCTATTTTCTTTGCAACGCCTTTGGAGGCGAGCGGAATATCGAGTACCTGGCAATTAAGGGACCCGCGAACTCCGTCGCGGATGTTGGCGCGCAATTATCGAACTCAGCGGCCGTTCTGATCGAGGCGTTATCGGCGGCCGTTGGGTTGTTGGAGGTTCGCCGCCGCGCTGAATCGGAATGTCAGTAACGTGGTGATTCAACGAAACGTCCTGAGCGCTTCCAGCGCCGCCCCAATATCCCCCGGCAATGGCGCCTCGATCTCCATGCGCTCGCCGCTCCGCGGGTGCCGGAACCGCAGACGGTGGGCGTGCAAAGCCTGGCGGCGGATGAACACGGTCGCATCGGACGAGTCGCCGTTGAGCTCGCCGCGGGTCAGTTCGGCGCGGTGCCCGTAGGCCCGATCGCAGAGCACCGGCAGGCCGACGTGCGCCAGATGCACACGGATTTGGTGCGTGCGGCCCGTCTTGGGCATCGCCTGAATGGCCGCAAAGCCGCGGAAACGCTCCAGCACGCGATAGAAGGTCTGCGCGGTGCGACCGGAGTCCGCGTCGCGAACCGCGGTCATCTTCTCGCGATGCACGGGATGCACGGCAATCGAGCGGTTGATGACGTCGCTATCCATGTCCGGCGTGCCCGCGACGAGCGCGAAGTATTCTTTCTCGATCGAGCGCGACTGGAACTGGGTGGCCAACTGGTGATGGGCCTGATCGTGCCGCGCGACGAGAATCGCGCCGCTGGTGTCGCGGTCCAGGCGATGCACGATACCCGGCCGCTGCGGGCCGCCGCTGCCGCTCAGGCTTGGGCCGAAGTGGTACTGCAACGCACTGACCAGGGTGCCCGACCAGTGCCCCCGCGCCGGATGCACGACCATGCCGGGCGGCTTGTTGACGACGACGAGGTCCTCGTCCTCGAAAAGGATGTCAAGCGGGATCGCTTCGGGCCGGGGCGACTGCCGGGGAATTTCCGGAAGGATGACTTGCACCTTTTGCCCGGCGCGGACGCGATAGGCCGGCTTGCCGCCGGTGTCGTCTACCTTCACTCCGCCGGCGGAGATCACACGACGCAGGTGGCCGCGGCTGTAGTTGTGGAAGTGGACTGTCAACAGGGCGTCCAACCGCTGCCCGGCCTCGCTCTCAGTGACAACAAACTCGACCGGCTCATCGGACAGCGTCGGATAGCGAGGTACGTTGGTCACTTCTTCGCGGGGGCGGAACTCGACGCCGCCGGCGCTGCCGTGGAAAGCGGCTTCGCGGCGTTCGGCCTTGGCGATTCGGTCGTCGGAGGAACTATCGGCGCAACGGGCGCTGACGTGGTCTTTGCAGGACCTGCCGCCGTGCCGGAGCTGGTGGCGGGGCCCTTGGGCGACGGCCCAGGCGCGGCGGGCTCTTCGGGATTCTCAGGCAATGTCATGTTCTGAAGCTTGCTGCGCGGCCCGGCCCCCTCCTTCTTTTCTCCCTTCTTTTCCTTGTTGGCGTTGGGTTTGGGGTTGTACTGGGCCAACGCCTTGTAAAACTCGTCGGTTTCGGGGCGAGATAGCTCATCCAACCGCGAATCGGCAATTGCCTTGTACGCTCCTTTGGGAAACTCCTTGTTCAAATTCTCGTAAGCGGCCTTTGCCTCAGGAACCTTGCCAACGGTCTCAAGAATTCTGGCTTGGGCAAACATCGCCCGCTCGCGGGCCATGGGATTAGGGAACGATTGCAGGCTCTTGTCATAGCGGTCCATAGCCGTGGCGAGGAGCTGGTTGGCGGCGTCTTTGTGTTCCAGGATTTGGTTTTCCGCGTAGAGCAAGTTCGTGTCGGCGAAGAGAACCTGCGCCCAGTCCCCCGCCGCGCTTCCCTTGTACTCGGTCGCCGCCCTTTCCAGTCGACTCCCGTCCAACTGCATGAGAGGCGAGCCGACGGTGTTCCATGCCTCGCCCGCCGTCGCTTCCGAACGGCCGCGCCAAATCGTCCACGCGACTGCGATGACAATCACCAGCAGCGTCACGCCAATGATCGCGGCGCGGTAGGGCATCACGCGGTCGTACGTCGCGATGAACCACTCGGCCAGGTCGTTATGTTGGAGTTCGTGCCGGCGTTCGCTCTTCATTGTCTTTCACTCGTATCCAATAAGGTCAAACTGCGCAAACCTTTAGTATAGAACCACCAGCTTGCGAGCGTCAAGCGGGACCGTCTTGCGTCAATTCGGCCTGTCCCTTAACATCCATCCCATGAGCTTCAACCCGCCACAGCTCGCGGCACGTCATCCCACCGGTCTCAATCCGCCGCAGCTCGATGCCGTAAGAACGCTTTCGGGGCCGCTGCTGGTGCTTGCCGGAGCAGGAACGGGCAAGACACGCGTGGTCACCTGCCGCATCGCCGAGCTTATCCGGCATCGCACTCCGCCGGATCGCATCCTGGCCGTCACTTTTACCAACAAGGCGGCCGATGAAATGCTCGATCGCACACGACAACTGCTGAGCGGTAAAGGGGACAGTCCCGTTTTTGCGGGCTCACGATCAACGAGAGGAGACGCGAGTTACGCGGCAAAAATCGGGACAGTCCCCAAGAAACTTCTCAAACAGCCGGAAATCTCCACCTTCCATTCGCTCTGCGTGCGGATTCTGCGGCGAAACATCACGCAGCTTGGCTATCCGGCCGGATACGGTATCTGCGACCGCGGCGACCAGGAGAGCATTGCCCGCAACGTGCTCCGCGAAATCAAGGTCGCAGATGGCCTGCTGCGGCCGGGCGATCTGCTCTACGTGATCGGCCGCTGGAAGAACAACTCCATTCGGCCCGAAGGCGCGGTCGCCGTGGCCCAGACCGACAAGGAGCACTTGGCGGCGTCGGCCTATCGCCGCTATCAGGCCGCGCTGAAGGCGGCCGGATGCGTCGATTTCGATGACCTGCTCTTGCTGACCGAAGAACTCTTCGAGCGCTTTCCGAAAACCCGCGCCGCCGAGGCCGGCCGCTTCGATCACCTGCTGGTTGACGAATACCAGGACACCAACGGCAGCCAGTACCGCATCGTCAAGTCGCTGGCGGCCGGGCACCGCAACCTTTGCGTGGTGGGCGACGACGACCAGTCGATCTACGGCTGGCGGGGCGCGGAGATCGCCCACATCCTCAACTTCACCCGCGACTGGCCGGACGCCAAGATCGTCCGCCTGGAAGACAACTACCGCTCGACGCGGCAGATCATCGGCTGGGCGAACCAGCTTATCGGCTTCAATCGCCGGCGACACGCCAAGGTGCTGCAGGCGGCAGTGGACGGCGAGCCGCCGCGCATCTTGCAACTTGAGGACGAGGCGCTCGAGGCCCGCACGGTGATAAAGGAGATAGCCGCCCGTGTCGCCGAGCACAAGTTGAGCTACAGCAGTTTCGCCATCCTCTGCCGCACGAACGAGCAGCCGCGGGCCTTCGAGATGGAGCTTCGTCGGGCAAAGCTGCCGTACGTGCTGGTAGGTGGGATGTCGTTCTACGACCGCAAAGAGGTCCGCGACCTGCTGGCCTACTTGAAGACGCTGGCCAATTCTGGCGACGAAGTCTCCTTGTTGAGGGTCATCAACAATCCGCCCCGCGGCATCGGCCAGGCAGCAGTCAAGGGCCTGTTGGAGCGGGCCACGGCCGAGGGCCGGCCGCTGTGGGACGTGCTGGGCGTGTCACACCTGGACGCGGTTGGCCGGTTCCGCGCGATGATCGAGCGCTATCGCCGCCGCGCGGAACAGGACCCGCTGGTGGAGGTCTTCCGCGATCTTGTCCACGAGATCGACTACAAGCGGGAGATCGCCCGTCTCTATCAGGACGGCGCCGAACAGGAGTCCCGCTGGGCGGCCGTGGAGCAAGTCGTCAATGCGCTAGGCGACTACGCGAAGCGCGCCAAACAGCCAACGATCTCCGGCTTCCTGCAGGACATTGCCCTGACGACAAGCGACCAGGACCGCGACAAGGAAGCGAAGCTGGACCGCAACGCCGTAGTGCTGATGACGCTGCACGCGGCCAAGGGGCTGGAGTTCCGCGAAGTCTACATGGTCGGCATGGAGGAAGGCACGCTCCCGCACGCGCGGAGCGTGGCGGCGGACGCCGCCGCGATCGACGAAGAACGGCGCTTGTGCTACGTGGGCGTCACCCGCGCCCAGCGGCGGCTGACTTTGACGCTCGCCTTGAGCCGGCTGAAATGGGGCAAGCCGCGGCCGACCATTCCTAGCCGCTTCCTTTACGAGCTCACCGGGCAAACGAAGAACCCCAATTACCTCGCCGCGCGGCAGCAGAAACGACCCGGCAAGGCGGTCAAACACTCTGCCGTGAAGACCGGCAGTCCCGCGCGGCCCCGGCAAACAACAGGTGCGGCCACGAAGCCTCCCGCCCCTTCGGGCAAGCGTTGTTACGGCCCGCCATAACGGCATCTTGCCACAAGTGTAACGAAACCAATGCCCATCCTCATCGACGGCTACAACCTGCTGAACGTTGCCGACGTGCCCGTGCCGGCGCGAGGGAAGGCCAGTCTGGAAAAGGCGCGGCTGGCGCTGTTGAATTTCCTGGCAGAGTCGCTCGAACCGGACGACGTGCCTCGGACCACCGTCGTCTTTGACGCGCACGATCCGCCGTGGGGCGTTCCGCGGGAAATGCGGCACAAGGGGCTGCTGGTCCGCTTCGCCGCCCGCGAAGAAGACGCCGATACGCTCATCGAGGAGATGATCCGAGCGGACAGGCGCCGCGCCGCTTGACGGTCGTCTCCAGCGATCATCGCATCCAGCGCGCGGCCAAGCGGCGCCGCGCCAGGGCCGTCGATAGCGACATATGGTATGCCGAAGTCCTCCGCGCGCGGCAGACCCGGCAGCAAAATCCCGATCCGCCGGAACGCCCAGCCGGGCCGCTCTTGGAGGAAGAAGTACGCTTTTGGATGAAAGAGTTCCAAGTGGACGAAAGGGGTCCTGGAAAAAGAAGCGCAAAGCGCAAGTAAACGCAACGCCTACGCCTTCTTCAATGCCTGTCGCGCCAACGGCATCGCGCGGACGCGAACGCCCGTCGCGTGGAATACGGCGTTGGCCACGGCGGGAGCAATGCCCACAATCGGCGTCTCGCCTGCGCCGGCCGACGGCAGATCCGGCCGGTTCACCAAATGGATGTCGATCAGCGGTACGTCCTTGAATCGCGGCACGGGATAGCTGGCGAAATGCGGGTTCGTTACCGCCCCATTGTGAAAACGGACCTCCTCCATGAGCGCGCCGCCAAGTCCCATAACAATGGCGCCCTGGTTCTGGGCGACGAGATTGCCTGGATTCACGACGGCGCCGCAATCGAAGGCCTGGCACACGCGGCGAACTTCGATCGCGCCCGTATCGCGATCAACTGCCACTTCGGCGCACGTGCCGACGTAAGAGCCTTTCTCCGTTCCGCACGAAAGCCCAACGCCCGTATTCGCGGCAGTTTCCCCGCGTCCATTCGCCCAGCCGAATTCTTTGGCCGCCTTCTCCAGCACGACCCGCAAGCGTTCGTTCTTCAGGTGCTTCAGGCGAAACGCCAGCGGGTCCGCGCTGGCGGAATGGGCAAGCTCGTCCATAAACGACTCTCGGGCGAAATGGTTCGCCGTGGCGGCCAAGGCGCGGTAGGAGCCTTGCTTTAGCGGGGCATCGGCGCGGACCGAACGCGAACGGTTACTGGGAATACTGTAGGGCGATTCGACTCCCGAAGGGCCCGCATTGACGTTGATGAAATCCCACGCGACGAGAGAGCCGGCGGCATCGAGACCGGCGCGAACTTCAATGACCGACGCCGGGCGGAAATAGGCCCAAGTGAACTCCTCTTCCCGCGACCATTGCAAGGAAACCGGCTTGCCGGCGGCGCGGGCCAAACGGGCCGCTTCGATAGCCGCCTCGCCGCTGTGTTTTCCGCCGAACCCGCCGCCGGTGTCAGGTACGATCACGCGCACGTTTTCGATTGGCACGTGCAGCGCATTGGCCAACTCGACGCGGACGCCAAAGGGATTCTGGGTGCCGGTCCACACCGTGAGCTTGTCGCCATTCCACTCGGCCACGGCCGCGCGGCTCCATCGGGGCGTGCTGGATGTAGGCGACATGATAGGTTTCGTGCAGGACCGTTTTAGCCTTCGCCAGATCGGCTGTCAGTGCCGCGGCGAGCGATCCCTGCGCCGTGTTGCGAAGATGCGTGAACAGGTCTTTGCTGGAGACTTGCTGCTTGGTCCGCCACTTGGCGCTTGCGGCAATCGCATCGACCGCGCGCTGGGCGGCAAGGCTGTTGGGGGCGGCGCAGCCGACGAGCGAATCTTCGCGCATCACTGCCACGCCCGGCATCGCGCGTGCCGGTTCAAGCTCGATCGATTCCAATGCCGCGCCGAACGATGGCGGCCGGAGAATCTTGCCGTGCAACATCCCCGGCCGAATGATGTCTGATGGATAATGGTGGCCGCCGGTGACGATGTCGCGGCAGTTGGGCCGCAGGACCGAAGTGCCCAACACCTTCCATTCCGCCACCCGGGTAACGGACACGTTGCCTGAGATCGGCTTGACCAGCATTTTCGCGAAGTCGTCGGCCGCGGCAAGCTCGCCGTAAGTGATCTTGCGGTTGCTCACTTCGTCAACGATAGCACCATCCTTGACCTTAAGCATGGCGCGGTCCGTCTTCCAGCGCCTCGGCGGCCAAACCGACCAACAGCTCGCGCGCGGCGGCCGCGCCGTTGCGGACCGAGGGGATCGTTCGCGGCGTGCTGCCGCTGCCGGCGGTCATGCCGTCGTCAGGCACCTGGCCCGTATCGGCCATGATCAGCCGGACCCGCACCGGGTCCAATCGCAGTTCCTCTGCCGCTGCCTGAGTGATTTCGGCCCGCGAGCCTTGGCCTACCTCGACCTTGCTCGTAAGCACGGTGATCGTCCCGTCGCGGTCGATGTGCAGCCGGGCGGCGATGTTGGCCGGCCCGTGTCCGAGGAATCCTCCGCCGCCGCGCCCACCCCGTCCGCCGCCGCGGCGCTGCGCAGCGCCATCTCGCCCGTCACAGTGATCAGCAGCCCTGCTCCTAACACCTGTACGAAGTCGCGGCGCGAGAGGCCGGCCGCGAGGTCACATCCCTCGTCCGGCTCGTAGATTTGCGGATCGATTCGATGGTCGGTCAGAAGTTCAACCGTCATGATTTGCCTCGTAAGTTGGGGTCCCGGCATTAGCCGGCATTTCCCTTGTCGGAGTCCCGACCTCTTCCCTTAGCTGCCGCCTGAAGGCGGAACTCCAGCGCCGGCGGCGCGATGAATCGCCCGCAGGATGTTGACGTAGTTGTTGCAGCGGCAGAGGTTGCCGTTCATGAAGCTGTTGATCTGCTGTTGCGTCGGCTTGGGATACTTCTTCAAAAGCGCGACGGTCGTGAGGACCATGCCCGGCACGCAATAGCCGCACTGCATCGCCCGCTCGGCGATAAACACCTCCTGGACGGGGTGCAATACGTCGCCCCGGGCCAGTCCTTCGATGGTGGTGATCGCCTTTTTGTCGTAATCGACAGCTTTCTCCTGGCAGGAGCGAATGTTTTTTCCTTGCACAAGCACGGTGCAGGCGCCGCAATGTCCCTCGCCGCAACCGTACTTGGTGCCGGTCAGATGGAATTCTTCGCGGAGCACGTCCAGCAGGAGCCGCTGGTGGTCGATGGTCGCGGTCTTGGCCGCGCCGTTGACGAGCAGGGTAATGGTTTGGTTCATAAAGCCACCTTTCCCCAATGATTGCAGTTATTGTATCCGCCGGATCGCGGATTGCGAATTTCAAGTTTCATCTGCATCCTCGCTTTGCGGTGAAAGGGAACTAACGGCCGAATTCGCAATCCAGCGGGCAAGCACCGTAATAATATAGTCGATTTCTTCCTGCGTCAGCGGTCGGTTTTGCGGAATACGGTGCCATTTGGCCAGGCAGCCGCGGCAGCATGTGGCCGTGGCATGCTGGGCGACAAAGATCGGATGCCCTCGCATCGGTGTCTGCCGGCCGTCGTTCTTAGGTTGGGCAGCGGCTAGCCGCTGGGCGACAAATTGCCGGCCATGCTCCAGAACAACGCCAAGCGTCTTCTCGTTGAGGTAGGCGGATTCTTTTGGTCCGAGCCGAAAGCGACGGCGGAATTCGCTCCGTGCGAGGGCCGTGAACAGTTCGTCCAGGTTCCGCATGGCCACCGTCATGGTTCGCAGAAGGGGAGATTGCGAATGAACGTCTCCATCGCGCCCCGCAAGGACGCGAGGCGTTTGCGGTACAAGGCGGCGAACAAGAAGGGAGGCCATAGCAAGTGGCAGACCTGAATCATCTGCACCGTCTGGCGCGGACACCGGGGTTAGGGGCATCGGCGACGTACGTGCGTAGCAACCAAAAGCCGGCGGCGATCGCCGCCAATCCGAGCATCTGAAAGATCGCTCCGCCCAACAGCAGCTCTTTGCCGCGCGGCACGTCCAAGGCGAAGTCGACTCGCGTTTTATCGCGGTCCAGCCGCGCGAAGTGGATCGCTCCTTGCCGAATGATTCGACCCAGCCCGCTGCTGGCGCCATCGCCGTCGAAAATGATCGAATCCACCGTCCGATCGACGATGCGGCACCGGCCCGATCTGTGCGACGCTTCCTTTCGCCAGAATTGACACAGCGCGCGCGGCCAGAACCTCTGGCTCGCCATCGACATCGGCCGTTCCCTGGATAGGAAGGCTGCGATCCTGGCGCGGAGCGTTCAACGATCCAACATCGAGGTGTTCATCGGTGCGCAGCTCGCGGGCCGGTTCCCTGGCTGCCGCCAGAAGGAACTGCAATCCGGCAATCCAGACCAGAAAGGCGACCGCGGTGACCCAGTAGAGGATCAAATGTGCCGTATGGGTGTCCATAACTCTCTCCGGCAAGTATCACCAATACCGGCGGTGATAGCGCCCGTATGGCACGTAACCGTACGCAGGATACGCCGCGCCCGGCTGAATGTAGTACGGCATCGCGTATACTGCCGGCGGGGCCGGATAGAAGACGGACGGTGGCGATTGCAGATACTGGGTCCCAATGGCCGGCCTGACAGCGGCCATCGCCTGGTCCTGCCGGCTTATAGCTATTCTCCAATCGACTTCCCGCTTTAACGCGTCCCGGTAGGCCTGCAAGCGGCGGAGATTGTCTTTCGCCCTCGCCAATTCCTGTGCCTGATAAAAGTCGACCAGTGCGGCGACCTGATTCTCGCTCACGCCGGCGAGCATGCGCTGGATGTCGCGAAGCTTCTGATCGTCGAGCTTGCCCTGCACCGCCAAGTCCGCGATTAGCCGCGTCGTAAGCCATTCTCGCTGCGCCTTGGGATCGGTGGCGGGCGGCGGCTGGAGGACGAGCGTGCTATCCTGGTTGCTCTTCGGCGCGGGGCGCCTGCGGTGGTTGTTCGACGCGCGGCTGCGAATCGTGGGAACGCAGTTGCTCTTCAGTCAGGGGCCTTGGCGGCGGCGGGACCTGGCTAATGAATATACAGACAAAAGCGGCCTGGAACACGCGAGCTACTCCTTCTCGAGCTTGCCGATCCAATTATCCGCTTTTGGACAACCGCTAGCAAGCCTTAGAAAGTTAGTCGCCGAAGTGCAAGGGGTGTAAAAACCGCTATTGCCCGGTGGCGGCAGTTTTTACTATACTCCCGCGAGCAAGCCGGGGAGCCGCATGGATTGCGCCCTGGCCGCATGTGGTTTTGCTGGTTTAAGGAGGAACCGCAATGTCTGGCGATGGAGTTCGCAACGGGTTCGTCGTGCCGCGTTCATGGAAGGGCCGGCTGGGGGTCGTGTTGGCCGGCGTTGTCGTGCTGTCGGTCTGCGGCACGGCACGCTATTTCTGGGGTCTGTCGACGGCCAAGGCCGAGGTCGCTGCGGAAGTTCCGCCGACGGCGGCCGACGCCAATGCTCCTCTGCGGCCGTTGGCTTCTCGCCCGGCCAACAACACCGCAACCCACAACGGCAGCCAGCCGATCCCCGACATTGTGGCGGCCATCAACGGCCAGCCGATTGGCCGCGATGAACTGGCCGCCGACTGCCGAGCCCAGTACGGCAAAGACGTGCTGGAGGCGATGGTCAACAAGTACCTGATCCTGGCAGAGTGTCGCCGGCTGGGAATCACGGTCACTCGCCGCGAGATCGACCTGGAAATCGAGCAAATGGCCCGCAGTTTCAATCTTTCCGTCGATCAATGGCTGAAAATGATGCAGCAGGAGCGCGGCATCAAGCCGGACCAGTATGCAAACGACATCATTTGGCCCAGCCTGGCCCTGCGAAAGCTGGCGGGCGAGAGGGTCCAGCCGACGCAGAAGGAACTGACCGACGCCTTCGAGGCGGAATACGGCGCCGCGGTCAAGGCCCGCATTATCGTCTGCACCGACGAGTCGCGGGCACGCCAGGTGCAAGCCCTTGCCGCGGCCAAACCGGCCGACTTCGGCAATCTTGCCAAGGAGTATTCGGTCGATGCGCCCAGTGCGAGCGTGAAGGGCATGATCCAGCCCATCCGCAAGCACAGCTCCTGCCCGGAGATCGAGCAAGCCGCTTTCGCCCTGGAAAACGGGCAAGTCTCGGGCGTGATCCGCAGCCAGGGCCAGTTCGTCGTACTGCTGCGCGAGGGCCTGATTGCCGCCCGCGACATCAAGCTGGAGCAGGTTGCCGATCGCCTGAACCGCATCATTCGTGATCAGAAGCTGCACACCGCGGCCGGCGACATCTTCAAGGAGATGCAACGCCGGGCGCGGGTGCAGAATGTCTACAACGATCCCCACTTGCAGCAGCAAGTAGGCCGGGAGGTCGTCGCTTTGGTCAACGGCGAGCCGATCTATCTGCGACGATTGGACGACGAATGCCTCGTCCGGCACGGAAGCGACGTGCTGCAAGGTTTGATCGGCCGGCGGATGCTGGAACTGGACTGCAAGCAGAACCGCGTCGAAGTTTCCGAGAAGGAAATCGACGCGGAGGTCGTACGCTTGGCCTCGCTCTTCACGCGGCCTTTGCCCGACGGCTCGCCCGATGTAAAGGGCTGGATGAAGCTGGTGACGGACAAGCAGGGCCTGTCGGTGGAAATGTATCGGCGGGACGTCATCTGGCCGCAACTGGCCCTGCGGAAGCTCGCGGGCGGCAAGATCGTCGTCACCGAGGATGACATCCAAAAGGGATTCATCGCGAATTACGGCCCTCGCGCCCGCTGCCGGGCGATCGTGCTGAACAACTTTCGCCGCGCGCAGCAAGTGTGGGAGGCCGCTGCTGCCGCCCAAAAGGAAAAGAAACTCACGGCGGAATACTTCGGCGAGCTGGCCTCCAAGTATTCGATTGAGCGTAGCAGCCGCGCCAATGAGGGCCTCGTGCCGCCCATCCGCCAGTACGGCGGCCAGCCGGACTTGGAAAAAGAGGCGTTCGGCCTGAAACCGGGCGAACTTTCCGGCATTGTCGGCGTCGGCGACAACTTCATCATCCTCTTTTGCGAAGGTTTCACGACGCCGGTGCCCGCCGAACTGGCCAGCGAGCGCAAGACTATCGAAGACGACATCCGCGAGAAAAAGCAGCGGCTGGAGATGGCCAAATACTACGAGAATTTGCAGCAGCGAACGACGGTTGACAATTTTCTCGAGCCTGAGTTGAGCCATTCCCCCGGCAAGAGCGAGCAACCGCGGCAGCCGGCCGTGCCCACAGCCTACAACGTGCCGATGCCGCGGTAAGCGCGAGGGCTTGAATGTCGCCTTTCGTTGCGCAAAAAAGCGCCACTTTTGCGCCAACGAAAGGCAACACTTCGTCATGCCACTCATCAATCTCGCGCTGTTGGGACTGTTGGGGCTGGTCCAGACCGCCTTTTTACCGGGCCATTTGCTGCTGCGCGGTCTGCGAATCGGCTGCGGGATTCTCGCTTCCGTAGTTCTATCATTCGCCCTCAGCCTATTGGTCAACTACCTGCTCGTGGCCGGATTAGTCGTTTGCGGGCAGTATCGGCCGAGGGTAATGTACGCTATCCTTGCCGTGGAGATCGCGCTTTGGTTGCGGCTGGACTACCGGCGATTGGCCGTGCCGCTGGGCGACGCGGTAGCGGACGTGCGGCGCCGTGCGCTGGCGTTTTTCCTTGATCTTGATTGTGCCTCACCCATTCAGTCGCCCTTGCTGCGTCGCGCGATGATTGCCGCGGCGGTGCTGGTGATCGCCGGCTTTGCTCTGGCCGGAATTGTCGAGACTGGGCAGATCTTCCAGCAATGGGACGCAGTTGTCTCCTGGAACCGCTGGGCGGTCCAGTGGGCCGCCAACGAGCTGCCGCAATCGACGAGCTACTATCCGCAACTATTGCCGGCGAACATCTCGCTCAGCTATGTTTTCATGCAGACAAACCAGGTCTGGATTTTCGCCAAGGCCATGCAGTTCCTCTTTTGCCTAATGCTCCTACTGGCGATGCTGGACGCCGCGCGGCGATCAAGCGGCCTCGTTCCCGGCGTTGTCGTCACTTATTGGCTCTTCGTTGCGCTGTTGCGCTATCGCATGTTGAGCAGCGGCTACGCCGACGTGCCGCTGGCCTTCTTTGCCTGGATGCCGCTTTATGCGCTCTTGCTGGCGGCCCGGGCGGCGGATGCCCGACAACGATCGAAGTGGCTGCTCGTCGGCGGTCTGCTCGCTGCCGGCGCCGCGCTGACCAAGCAATTGGGGCTTTACGTGGCTGTCGTGTACCCCGTGACGGCCTGGGTTTGGTTCGGCGGGCACGGGCTCCGCGCTTGGCCGAACCCTTTGGCGACCGTGCCTCGCCATCACACTACTGGTCGTTCCCTGGTACTTCATCAAATTCGTCGAAATCCAAGCGGGCGGCGATGTCAACAACACGGCGCAACTGGTGCTGGACTGTCACCAGGGGCGGAGCCTGCCGCAACGGCTGGCCCACGCGGGAGCGGACATGGTCGACGCCACGACGCTGCCCGGCGGAGCGATGCTGCTGGCGGCCGTGGCCGCGTCGCTGGGCGACCGCCGCTCGCGCTGGCTCTTGGGCCTCTTCGTTCTTCCGCTTGGCTTGCTTTGGGCCGCCGCTTTTTCCTACGATCTTCGCAATCTGGCGATGCTCGTGCCATTGGTAGGCATGGCCGCCGGCAACGGGCTGTTGCGGATCGTCTGCTGGACGGAGCAACGAATTCCCCGACGCAGGATGGACATCCGGGTGCGACCTTTACTTGAGGACGGACTCGGGGATCCATCCTACGACCGGGAAGGGCTCGTGAGTCCATCTAACCGTCGCCGCGGCCCTTTGACAACACTCCGAAGCAACCCGATACGCCTCGGACACGCCGCATTGTTCGCGGGCCTTGTATTAGTATCCGTCGCTACTTGCATCCGGGACGACGCACTGCTAGCCCTGCAGCAGCGGCAACAGCGTCGTGTTGGCCATACAAGCTTGAACGAGCGGCTTTATGCGTATGCCGCGACTCATCCCGATGCCGCGCGGATCGCGACCGATTATCTTGCCTTCCGCTGGCTGCCGGACTTGGGGCCGCGAGGCATTGCCTGCGCCGCGCACAATCTGCCGCTCTTTCGGCAATCTTTCGATCGCGAGGACGTGCGTTACGTTCTCCTGCGAGTCGACAACGCCGCTGCCGAGGTACGCGCCTTGCTCGCCCGACCGCAGGCCGCACGGCTGCTCTTCGAGGAACAAGGTTACGCCTTCTATGAAAAGGTCTCATTGGCCAAGCAGGGGCCGGCGGGACTAGCAGTCCAACTTCAATAACCTCTCCGCTAGCGGCGCCAACTCGTCCAAGGCGGGGACTGCCACCTCCGGGTCCTCGCCCGGTTCGTAGTCGCCCAGCCAGCGAAGGTGCAGGAAAACCCGCGCGGCCGCCAGCCGCAAGGCAAAGTCGTTCGGGTCGCCGTCTGGCCATCGCGCGAGACAATACTGTTGCTCGCAATGCAAAGCGATGTCGTCCTCCCAGCCCCAAGTGAGGCTGGCAAGGTCAATCTCGCCGGCGGCCAACGCGGCGGACTCCCAATCGGTCGGCATCGTCCGCGTTTGATAGACGAGAATATTGTTTGCTTGGTACTCGCCGTGGATGATCGTTGCAGGCGTCAAGATGGCCGGCAGGCGGCGCGTGCCGCGCTCGCAGAGCGCGGTCAACCACGGATAGCGCGGATGGAGCGGGCGTGTGAAATCGGCCGCCCTGCGGAGCCAGGTGCAAAAGAAGTCGGTATCGTAGCGGCGCAAGAACGGCGGCACGGTGACGGTCTGCCCCCAGTGGTGAAAGCGGGCGATCCAGCGCGCGGCGGCGCCGAGATCGTCCCGCGGCTGCCATACTTGGTGCAGCGGCGTGCCGCCTTCGAGATAGTCCAGTGCCAAGACGACCGTCGCGGCGCCCTCATCGAGGAAGAACCCGTGCAAAGGCGGCACGTTTTCCGTCCACGCGGCGAGCATCTCGTCGTAGACGCTGGCTTCATAGCCCAGCCCGAAGCTGTGTGTCGGTCTCGGTGGCCCGGCCAGCGGCCCGAACTTGCAGAAAAGCCGCTTGATCTGGCCGTCGCTCATCCGGCAGGTGACGATCTCGCAGTTTTCGCTGCTCATTGCGGGCAGCTCGCCGCGCTGTACGATTTCCGCCGCGCCCAGTCCGGCGGCGAGCACCGCATTGTCCATCGTCTCGCCCAGCGGCCGTTCTTCAGATGTCGCGCCGGCCGCCGCGCGAAACAGCCGCAGGGCGTAGACCTTGCGCCGCTGCGCGCCAAGACGGGCCTTGAAGTCGTGCTCGCCGCGGAGGAAGTCGCCTTCGATCCGCCCGGCGGAAATCGCCCATTGAAAGACGTAAGTCAATAGCGCCGTGCCCGGCGAGAAACTGCGAAAGCGGTCGTCCAGCCCCATGTTGTAGACCAGGATGCGGCCGTCGAAGTCGAACGCCGCGCACCCGGCCGCCTTGATGCCGCCGATCTCCAAAAAAGCCAGCCGCAGCCACCCGCCGCGCTGCGCCGCCAGAAGAATATCGTGCCACTGGGCGCGAACCGAGGGTGTAAGCTGTTCGCGCTTCTCCGGATTTTGCTCCATCAATGCCAGCAAATCGTCCGTGGCCGCCGGAATCGCGTCGAGCCCCTCCACGAAGTACCAGCGGATGTCCGACAACTCTTCCGCGCGGCGCATCTTGCGGCGGATTTCGTGGCGGTGCTTCTTGGCCACACGGCGCGAAATGTAGCTATCCCAGTCCCGTTCTAGTGGCGCCGCGCGGCATATTCCCACGACCGTTTGTTGGGCCGTCAGCCCGCGCGCGGCCGCGGCGCGCCAGAATTCGATCCGAGTGGGCGAATCGTCGCGGAGATTGAACAGGTCGATCGATCGCCAAGGCGGCGCGGCGGCCGACGTCAGGTGATCCAGTAGTGCATCGACGAACGGCGCGACGTATTCTGGCTCGCTCAGCACGTCGAGGTAGTCGGCCATGGCATCGCTGCCGATCAGCGCGAGGACCGGCTCGTGCTCGCGGTCGACGCTGGCAAACAGCGGCGCTGCCGCCACCAGCCGGCCATTGTCGCGCGCCGTGACCACGTGCAGCTCTCCATGCGGCCACTCGTCGCACCCGCCCAAATGCGACCACCAAGCCGTAAGGAACTCGTGCCGCAAGAATGGCACGCGGACCACGCTCCGCGCCAGCAGGTCGTTCCACTCCTGGGATAGCGACTGCCATTGTGGGAGCGCGCGGATGACTTCAAGTTGCAGCATGATTATAGCCTAGCCGTTGCCGGGGGAATTGCAATGCGCGTCGCCATTGGGTAGTTTTCAGTGTTCAGTTTTCAGTGTTCAGCAAGGGGCTGAGAACTGAACACCGAACACTGACGCCGTCCATGAAAATCTGCCTGGTATCGCAAGAGTATCCGCCGGAGACTGCCTGGGGCGGTGTGGGCACGCAGACTTGGGTCAAGGCACGCGGTATGACGAAGCTCGGCCACGAGGTCCACGTGCTTTCCCGCGCGGCGAACGAGGAGCCGGGACTGCGGTCGGGAATGGTCGATGGCGTAACGGTGCATCGCATGCAGCCGCCCGGCTTCGACTTTCCCATCTTCGGCAAGCCGCTCTACATGTTCGGCTACGCGTGGCATGTGCTGGCGACGCTGTACAAGTTGGCCGAGCAGCACAAGTTCGACGTGCTGGATTTTCCCGAATACGGAGGCGAAGGATTCGCCTACCAGTTGGACCGCACGCTTTGGAATTCGGCGCCGGTCGTCGTGCAATTGCACGGCCCGCTGGCGATGTTCCGCGAAATCTTTCGCTGGCCCGAGCAAGAGAGCCGGTTGCAGCAGTACGGCATGTTCGTGGAAGAGTTTTCCTTGAAGAACGCCGATGTGGTGATTGCTTGTAGTCGGAGCGTGGCGGACCTGGCCGGGCGATATTACGGCATCTCGCCCGCCGCCGTGGAAGTGGTCCACTGTGGGGTCGATACGGACGTGTTTTTTCCGCAGCCCGGAGTGCTTTGCAACAATCGCCCCACGGTGCTCTTCGTCGGCCAGATTGTGGAAAACAAGGGCACGCACGTGCTGGCCGAAGCAGTCCTTTCGTTACGGGGGAAATACCCCGACATCTGTCTGCAATTGCTTGGCGCCGGGCGGGAAGTGGTGGGCATGGTCGAGTCGATGTGTCGCGCTTGCGGTGGCGAAGGAAATGTCGAGTTCCACGGCTTTGTCCCGCTAGAAAAACTGCCCGACTTTTATCGCCGCGCACACGTCTTCTGCCTGCCGGCGGAGTACGAGAGCTTCGGGCAGGTCTACATCGAGGCGATGGCCTGCGGCTGTCCGGTGATTGCCAGCAACTCCGGCGGCGGGGCGGAAATCGTAACCGACGGCCACACCGGGCTGCTCGTTCCACCCAACGACGTGCGGGCCGTCGCCGCGGCGATCGACCGCATGTTGTGCGACGCCGACCTGCGACAGCGCGTGAGCGAGGCCGGTTTGCGCCGTGTCCGCGATTACTTTGCGATGGACAAATACATCCAACGGGTCGTCGCCGCGTACGATAAAGCGATCGCCATCGGCCGCGGGCTGGACGACGCCGCGAAGGAGCAGACTGACTGGGAGCCGCCCTACCAATCGCGGAGGTCGCAATCGTGAAGACCGGCCGATTCTTCCAGATCCCCGAGCGGCCCCGCGAATTGCACGAGTTATGGCGCCGGGCGATTCAATTGGCGCCGTACGCCGTGCCCGACTGGCTCTCGTGGGACGATTTTGGCGCGTACCGATTGCTGGGCAGCGTTTCGTCGGCGGGACTTTCGGATGCGGAACGGGCCGTTCTCCAGGCCGAGATGGACGAATTGGAGCTTGCCCGATTGATCGTTGACCGCGATCCGCAGGACCCGCAGCGGCATCGCGTTTATATCGCGGGACCGCCGAGAGAAGCGGAGTGGTCGATCGGCGTTTATCAAGGACCGTCGCCGCTTGAGCTCGCGCCGGCTGCGGTCGCGCAACCGGTACTGAACTCGGAGAGCGTGACCGACGTGGCCGCGTCGCTAGTCGCCGATCCCTTTTGGCTGCGTCGGGATGGCCGCTTCCACATGTTCTTCGAAGTAATGAACTGGAAGGCCAACAAAGGCGAGATCGGAATGGCGACTAGCGACGACGGCCTACACTGGCGCTACAAACAGATCGTGTTGGCCGAGGAGTTTCACCTGTCGTATCCTTGCGTCTTCGCCGCGGACGGGGACATCTTCATGGTGCCGGAGAGTTTTCAGGACAACTCGGTGCGCCTTTACCGCGCGCGGCAGTTTCCTTACGAATGGGAGCATGTTGCCACGCTGCTCTCGGGCGGTTACTATGTCGATTCGTCGATTTTCTTCCACGCAGATACATGGTGGATGTTGACGGAAACGGGCGAGCATACCGATGACACCCTGCGGCTGTTTTTTGCCGACCGCTTGCACGGGCCCTGGCAGGAACATCCGTGCAGTCCCGTGGTACGAGGAGACGCGACAATTTCGCGGCCCGCCGGGCGGGTGCTGCTATTGTCCGATAGAATCATCCGCTTCGCGCAAAACTGTTCCGAGCAATACGGCGCCGACGTCCGCGCAGTGGAAATCGTGCGCCTGACAAGAACGGAGTACGAGGAACAGCCTCTGCCGGGTCCGCCGCAGTTGGGTCCGAGCGGAAGCGGCTGGAACGCCGGCGGGATGCACCATATCGACGCAATCCAACGCGGCCCCGGCAATTGGCTGGCCGTGGTGGACGGTTGGTGGATGGAACCCTTGGATTAGGAGAACCAATGCAACTTTCGTTTCACAAAACCAATGAGGAAATGGGACGCTGCGCAGCGGCCGCGGCGGCTCGGGCGATTCACGACGCGATTCAATCGCGCGGCAGGGCGAACATCGTTTTGGCCACGGGCACTTCGCAATTCGAGGTCCTTGCCAGTTTAACGGCCGTCGATGGGATCGACTGGAGTCGTGTGACTGCGTTTCATCTCGACGAGTATCTCGGCTTGCCCATGTCGCATCCCGCGTCTTTCCGCGGCTATCTTCGCCAGCGCTTCGTCGAGTGCCTGCCGACTCCGCTTGCCGCGATGCACTACATCAACGGCGAGGCGTCCGTTCCACAGTACGAATGCGCCCGCTTGGCGCGGCCATCGCGAAGAGCCCGATCGATGTGATGCTGTGCGGCATCGGCGAGAACGGCCATTTGGCGTTTAACGATCCGCCCGCCGATTTTGAAACGGAGCAGCCGTACCTCGTGCTTGACTTGGACGAGGCATGCCGCCGGCAGCAGTTGGGAGAGGGCTGGTTTCCCACGCTTGACGACGTGCCGAGGCAGGCGATTTCGATGTCGATCCGCCAGATCATGCGCGCGGCGCGGATCATTTGCAGCGTGCCCGATCTCCGCAAGGCCCGCGCCGTGCAGCAGGCGGTCGAAGGCGAGGTGACGCCGGCTGTGCCCGCTTCGATCTTGCAGCGGCATCCGGCCGCGACGATTTATCTCGATCACGATGCTGCGTCGCTACTGAAAAAGTAGCCGCGGATTATCGCTTACCAACCGTTTTATTTCGTCGCTCGTAAGCCGCAAGGCGGTTTGTGCTCTTTTGGCCATTACCGGCATTGTAATCGCCGAGCCGGCCAAGTGCGAGCGGTCGGCGGACCACGTGGCCCCATCCGCATCAACCTCCACCCACTGGCCGCCTAGCGGATAGCGGCCCGGACCGAGTCCGGCCGCAGAGATGCCGTCGGTTACAAATATCGTTCGCTCAAAGCCGGTAATCCGCAGATAATTGCCCAAGACCGAATAGGGCACATGGACGCCGTCGGCAATGAAGCAGATCGTCATTCGATCGGCTAGACTCAAGACCCGCTGGATCACATTGTCGTGCCTCGGCAGCAACGCGGGGCAGCCGTTGCCAAGGTGGGTAAAGAGGGAAAGGCCCGCATCGAGCGCGGCGCGGAGTTGGCCTAGGCTTGGGTCGCAATGGCCGGCCGAAACCAGAACTCCACCGCCCGCGAGGAAGCGTGTGACGTTCATGCCGGCGTCGCACTCCGGCGCCAGCGTGACCAGCCGCACGAGCCCTTGTGCCGCGTCCAACAGCCATTTCATCGCGTCGAGATCAGCGGCCCGCACATGTTGCGGCGGATGCGCGCCGACGTAGCCCTGCGCCGGGTTGATGAACGGGCCTTCAACATGGATGCCCCAAATGATCTGCTTTGCAAGCGAATCATTTTCCCGCAATCGCGCCAGCCGAGTCAGCCGCGCGGACATCAGTTCAACGTTATTGGTAATAATCGTGGCCAGAATGCCCGCAACGGCATCGGCCTTGAGCCGTTCGCACGCAACGTGCAATTGGTCGGCACTCAGATCATCACCGTTGAAATCGACGCCGTAACAGCCGTTTAACTGAAGATCGAAGTATTCCATTTTGCGGTACCTCCACCAACATCCATTTGTCTGTCAAGCATATCTCTGTCATCGGCGGCTGATCACCGATTCAAGCCGCAACCTTACTAGCAGATCATGGATCGGTCGCCGGTCCCGATCTTCGGGCAGCGTCGACTCCTGAAACGCTTTTTCCAGCTCGGTCTCCAATTCGTTAAGCCGCGCCTCGTGGAATGGCCAGTCGATGCTGCCGACGGAGATATTCTCGCCTTGGACCTTTCGCGCGATCAACTCGTCGAGGAAGTCATAATGAAGGCGCGCATTCAGCTTTTGCAGATTCGCCTCCACTTCGCCAGTTCGCAGAAGGTGAATGCCTGTCATCAGCACGCGGTAGGCGTAAAGCATCGGCTTCGCCCGCTTAGGCTCTTCTTTGGCGATCAGCTTCCGCTGCGTGGCGATGAAGCCTCGGTAATGGAAATAGTGGTTTCGCGTAATGCAGCCTCGTGCAAGGGTGCGCAGTTCGTCGAGGAACTCCTGTCCTTGCACCACGATCGACGAGAAAACCTGTTCAAGAATGTATCCATTGTTTCGCAAGAGTAGTTGAAAGTACTTGACTGCTTCGTGGCTGACCAGTTCGACCTCGGTGCCGTCGACCACCGTCTTTTGTTCGCGCGTGAGCGGCGGATTCATTAGCCCGACAATATCGGCAAGCGGCAAGAGATGGCAGCCTCGCAGATCGACATCGCTATCGGCCGACGGAAAGCCGTAAAGATGCGCGCCGCTGACCGTGACGAATAACGGTCGATAGTCCAGCGATTCCACCAATTGCCGCATTGCATTCAAGTCCACGTCAAGCATCAACCATCCTCCTTCGCGCGCGGACCAGTAAGGCATCGACGGCCGTGTAGTCCGGCTGCTCCGGCAGGCGGGTCCGCGCGAACGCCTGTTGGAACTGCTCGTCGAGTTTCAACGCCCGTTGCTTAACCTCCTCGAATGGCAGCGCACCGCCGCGGATGTGCAGCAACTCTTCGCGGTGCTCGCCCACGTCGATGCGGATTTCGCCGGTTTCCAACGCGGTGATTCCGGAATAGAGCAGGCGGATGAGATGCATGGCGTGCTTCGGCTTATACGTGCGTGCTGACATCTCCGCGTTTGCCATACGGCGAAACTGGCTGAGGACGTAGCCGGAATAGGTCTTGTAAACGTGTTTCGAGAGAAACGCTGGGCGCATCGCGCAGCTCGTCGGCCGTCTCGCTTGCCGTGAGAACGCGCTGCGTCCAGAGCGTCTCCAACACGTTCGGATTCGCCTTCAGCGCTAGCCGCAGGAACTTTTCCAGCTCCCAATAGACTTCGTCCCGCGACTCGTCGGCAAACTCCAGCTGTTCTGGCAATCGCCTCAATGACCAATGCAGTCTTGCCGGCGGCAGATAGATGCCCCGCAGGTCATCATCGGACTCGTCGTTCGCTAAGCCGAAGGCCTTGGAGCCGACTTGACAGCGATAGATTATCCAGGGCCCCATATCGTCGGCGATTTCGCCCAACGCGTCCTCCACTTCTCGGCGTCTCAGCGCAAGCTCGTGAAAATGCGCGGCAACCGTTTCGCCGTCCGTGAAATGCACAAGGTACGGCTCGCGATTATTCGGCGGGCTTTGCAAGACCACGCCGACGCTGCCCGCCGGTTTGAAGCGGTCGCCCGCGGGCAGCCTCTTGGCTACTTTCAAAACGACTTGCGTGCCCGCGGCGATCACAAATCCCGACAGCAGCTTGCGGAACGAATGACTCTGGGGTTGGGACATTGGCAGGTTCGTGAAATGGGCCTAGTGGATCTGGGTAACAGGTTCGTGGACACTAATCTAGCGTAAGCGGTTCGCCGCTGGGACTTAAGCTTGCAAAGGCACTTCAACTGAACGACGATGCTGTCCTTGGGCGTTCAGCCACTTACCCCCCCGATGCCGTTTTCCCAGGGAAACCGTTTCAAAGTCCTTGACGGTAGATCGAAAGGCGTTACTATAACCCTTAAGGCAAGGTTAAGGGGTCTCTACGGTCATGAATAGAGTCCACGGCCTTTTCGGGCGCCGTCGGCGACAGGCCGCCGGGGCAAGGCCAGGGGCGCGAATGAGTTGTGTTTGTCGCTCTCGCACTGCGCCCACGATGTGCGGCGTTCCAATGTGGCTACGCCACCCGCCGGGCTGTCAAGTTCGGCGGCAACCCTCCGTCGATGAGCTTGGCCTGCGCGCGTCAGCGAGTAACCGGATGGTCGGGCCATTAATCTCGCTTGGGCCACGCCGCGGATTTACGCTCGTCGAACTCCTCGTTGTGGTGGCCATTCTTGGTATTCTAATCGCCTTGCTGTTGCCTGTCGTGCAATCCACCCGCGAATCCAGCCGCCGCGCAACCTGCGCCAACAACCTTCACCAGATCGGTCTCGCCGTCAGTTCGCACATCTCCACGCACGAGGTCCTGCCCAGCGGAGGATACATCTACTTTACGCCGCCCAACTACGTCGGCAGTGGACCGGCGGTTTGTGACGCCCAGCAAGGGAGCTGGGCGTTCCAGATCTTGCCTTATCTCGAAGCGACTGCGGTGTGGGAGGGCCGCGGTCTGACCGACGACACGCAAAAAACCATTCAGGCCGTCGCGACGCCGCAGCCGGTTTTCTTTTGCCCCACGCGCCGCCCGCCGATGACCGTCACCTACAGCGACCCCGAATACCTGGGCGGCCTGACGCTGACCCACGCCCTGTGCGACTATCAAGCCAGCAACTTGGACGACACCGGGGCCGTCCAACAGGGCCATTCAACGCGGCCTGCCGAGATTACCGACGGCTTGGCGCATACCCTGCTGGTTGGCGAGAAGCGGCTCAATGTCGCCGAGTTGGGCACGCCGCAGAATGACGACAACGAAGGTTACACGGCCGGCTGGGACGAAGATACCATCGGCTATACCGGCGTTATCCCGCTGGACGACGACGATCGCACGCCGCAGCCCGACACGACCGAGGAAGACGCGACGGGAAACGGGCTGTTCGGCTCCTCGCACCCGCAGCTTTTCCAGTGCGTTTATTGTGACGGTTCCGTCCACGTGGTTACTTATTCGATTGACAGGATGGTTTGGGCCAGCCTGGGCAATCGCAGCGACGGCCTGGCGCTGGTCGGCCAGTTTCCTTAGATTTCGATCCTTCAGATGCAGCTCGAACTCGACAGCCATCGAACCGCGACACAACCCGGCCGCGTGCTGGCCGCGGCTCCTCTTGCCGTGGACGGCCGGTTCCTGTCGTGCGGCGGCCAGACGGTGCATCTCCGCGGCCTGACATACGGGCCGTTTGCCGCCAACATCGAGGGGCATCCGTATCCCGAGTGGGAGACCGTCGCCGCCGACCTTGAGCAGATGAAGGCCATCGGCGTCAACGCCGTGCGCAGTTTATCACAGTCCGCCGCCGATGTTTCTTGCGCTCCTCGAAGAGCAAAGCGACCTAGGCGTGCTAATCGACAT
The DNA here is from genome assembly GCA_963780045.1 of uncultured Planctomycetia bacterium. Lineage (GTDB taxonomy): Bacteria > Planctomycetota > Planctomycetia > Pirellulales > Thermoguttaceae > JANXQG01. Next base: position 4,051,829 of record CAVZZZ010000001.1, read on the forward strand.
TCCTTGGTCGAAGCACCTTTGTTTCCTGCAAAGTGCCCGCGCCTGCCGCGAGGCCCGCGAGGCGGTCTCGGCCGCAGCGCGGGAATGCCGCCGTTCGCCCGCGGTGCTGGCTTACAGCATCGGCAACGAAATCCCGCCGGACGTGGTTCGCTGGCACGGAGCGCGGCGGATCGAACAGTTCCTGCGGGAATTGGCCGACGCCGCCCGGCAGGCCGACCCCGGCCGGCTGATAACTTATGGCAATTACCCGCCCACGGAATATCTCGATCTGTCGTTCCTCGATTTCGCGACGTTCAACGTCTATTTGCACGATTTGGAAACCTTTCGCCGCTACTTGCTGCGGCTGATGAACCTGGTCGGCGACAAGCCGCTGGTGCTGGGTGAGCTCGGCATGGACACTCTCCGCCACGGCGAGACTGCACAGGCGGAGTTCCTGGCCGGGCATGTCCGCGAGGCAATGGCAGCCGGGCTGTCTGGCTCGTTCGTCTTCACCTGGACCGACGAGTGGTTCACGGGCGGACAGGGAATCGCCGATTGGGCCTTCGGCGTGACTCGCGCCGACCGCACGCCCAAAGATTCCTGTCAGGCGCTGGCGGGGGCCTTTGCCGCTGGGCATTTGGATCTGTTGCCCAGGCGTCCGCGGATTTCCGTCGCGGTTTGCTCGTACAACGGCGGGCAGACGTTGCAGCGGTGCCTGGAATCGCTGATATTGTTGGATTATCCCGATTACGAAGTGATTCTGGTCGACGACGGCTCGACCGACGACACGCGGCTGATCGCGGCGCGGTTTCCGCAAGTCCACGCCATCCACCAGGAGAACCGCGGTCTGGCCGCGGCGCGGAACGTCGCCTTGCAGGCCGCCACCGGCGAGATCGTGGCCTACACCGATTCCGATTGCATGGCGCATCCCAATTGGCTGACGCACCTGGCGGCACAGTTCGGCCGCTGCGACGCGGCGGCGGTGGGCGGGCCAAACCTGGCGCCGCGGCCGGCAAGCGGGCGTTCCGGCCGCGTGGCCGCCTGCGTGGCCGCCGCGCCGGGGCAGCCGATGCACGTTCTGGAGAGCGACCAGGTGGCCGAGCACATACCGGGCTGCAACATGGCCTTCCGCCGCGCGGCCCTATTGGCGATCAACGGCTTCGATCCGCAATTTGCGCGGCGGGCGACGATGTCGATATCTGTTGGCGTCTGCAAGCAGCCGGTTACTGGATTTCGTTCGCGCCGGCGGCCATGGTGTGGCACCACCGCCGCCAGACGCCCCGCGCCTACCTGCGGCAGCAGGCGGGCTACGGCGACGCCGAGGCGCTGCTCCGCTTCAAGCACCCCGACCGCTTCAACTTCCGCGGCCAAGGCAAGTGGAACGGCATGTTGTACGGCGCGTCGCTGCAAGGCCTGGTCCTCGATCACGCCATCATCTACCGCGGCACCTTCGGAACCGGCCCGTTCCAGTGCATCTACCAGCCCGGTCCGTCCCATTGGGCGATGGCCCCAAGCACGCTGGAATGGCACTTCGCCGTCATCGTGCTGCTGCTTTTAGGCGCGATTTGGCTGCCGTTGGGCGTTTTCTGGTGGCCGATGGCGGTTTTGGCGGGCGGCATGATCGCCGCCTCGCTGATCGTTGCCGCCATGCAGGCCATGCAGGCCAAATTGCCCGCCTGCCACGAAGGCCACGGTTCGCGGCTGCTGGTAGCCGCATTATGTTACGCGCAGCCGCTGGTTCGCGGGGCGGCCCGCTACCGCACCCGCTACTTCGCCTTCCAAACGCCCACGGCGCCCGCGCTGCGCCGCCGCGCGCGACCGCTCGATCGTGGCAGCGGACGTGTACCAGCGCATACTGGGGATCGGGGCGGCCCGAGCGCACGGAGCTCGTCCAAGGGCTTATCGCCTATCTGAACGCCCATCGCTGTGGCAAGACGATCGACACCGGCTGGTCGGAGAGCGACCTGCAGGTCTTTCGCGATGTCTGGACTTGCGTATCACTGGACACAGTGCAGGAGGAGCACGGCAGCGGGAAGCGAGTGCTTCGCGTTCGCAGCGTGCTTCACACCAGCACGCTCACAAAGATTTCGCTTGTTTTGGGCGCCGCGCTGGTCTCGCTGGCCGCGGTGGTCAGTCCCGCAGTGGCCTTGGCGTGGAGCGTGTGCATTACGCTGCTGCTTGGCTGGGCCTGGTATCGCGGCGCGGAATTGCACGCCAAAATCATTGAAGTCGTAGACGACATCGCCCGCGATATGGGGCTGGTCCGCCTGGGGCCGGAGCGGCAGGACAAGCCGGAGGTTGCCGGAACCGGCAAGGAAATAGGATTGCCGGCGCCCGCAGCAAAGGCGGCGCGTGCGGCGGCGGCGGAAGAATTTGCGGAGCGGAATGGGCACGCCGTGGCGACGATGGGAAGCCACGCTCCAGCGCAGTCGGGAGCCGAGTCGTGAGCACTTTGGAGTGCGGGGGCTTGCCACCGCTTTTTCATAATGGCTTGCCACAAGAAGAGTGATGTCGTCTCCAGCGAGGGCTCCGTTACAGAAAGCGACGGCAAGATGTCGCACTCCAAAGTCCTGGTGCGGTGGCTTATCGTCAACGCCGACGATTTCGGCCTCAGTTCCGGCGTCAATGCCGGCATCACCGCTGCGCACGAGATGGGCATTGTCACCAGTGCCAGCCTCATGGTGCGGGGGTCGGCGTCGACCGAAGCGGCGAATTACGCGTCAACACACGCCGAGTTTTCTTTGGGCCTGCACCTTGATCTGGGCGAATGGCGATGCACGGGCGGCGACTGGCAAGCGGTTTATTCGGTCGTGCCGCTAAACGATGTGGCCGCGGTAGCTGCCGAACTGCGGCGGCAGTTGCAGATATTCCGCGAGCTGACCGGCCGCGATCCGACGCACCTCGATTCCCACCAGCACGTCCATCGCGGCGAGCCGGTGCTCTCCGCGGCGCTGGAACTTGCCGCGGAGCTCGCTGTGCCGCTTCGTGAGTTCTCGCGACCCGCAAGCGGGTGCCCCCTCCGCTACTGCGGCGGTTTCTACGGCCAGGCCGCCCACGGCGAACCGTGGCCCGAAGGCATCAGCCGCGCCGGGCTGATCCGTCTGCTAGACGAACTGCCGTCGGGCACTACCGAACTGAGTTGCCACCCGGGCCTGGACAACGCGCTGCCGACAATGTACTGCCGCGAGCGGCGGGTGGAAGTCCAGACGCTCTGCGACCCCGAAGTAGCGATTGCTGTCCGGCAGTTGGGGATTCGCCTCATTTCATTTTCAGACGTGGCTGCCGTTGCCGATGGCTAGCGAAAGCGATGTGCCATACGGACCGGTTAGTGCGATAGCCACTCGCTAGCGGAAAGCCGATGGTTTATAGTGAACTATGCCCTCGAAGGCAGGGGAAACTCGAATGTCTCAGAATTCGACAGATCGGAGCGGCGCACTGGCTTGCCGTAGATCGCTGCTTGGAATCTTGCTTGCGAGTCGTGCTTCAATGCGCACGCTCTTATTCGCACAGTGGCCCTTGCTGCTTGCGGCACTGGCTATCGCCGGCTGCCGTCATCACAAGACCGACGATGCCGAGCCGCGGCCCACGACCGCCGAGCTGTCCCAAACAATGCAGAGCACGGACAAGGATGATCAATACGAGGCGGTCAAGGCAATCTCCGGGTTGCCCGTAAAGGACAAAGCCGCCATCGAGCTTTTGATATCCGCCTTGGACGACAAGGATCCCGACGTCCGTTGGAAGGCGACGGAAGGGCTCGCGAAGGGTGGCGCGGCAGCGGAAGTGGCCGTGCCCAAACTGATCGAAAGACTACACGACCGCGACGCCACCGTCCGAGCGGGCGCCGCTCATGCCCTAGGGACGATGAAACTCGCCGGGCTGCGCCGCCTGAGCGATTTGCAGGCCGCCGCCCTAAACGACCCCAGCGAAGACGTGCGACGGGAAGCCGACCGCTCCGTCCTTACTCTTCGTTTTGTACAGAAGCAGATGTCGAAATCCAGTAATTCGAAGTCTCCGTGATTTACCTCCGCCGACTCCTGCACTATCTCCGGCCGTACTGGCGCCTCGCGGCGATCGCGGCGGTGCTGGCGGTTGTCGGGTCTGCTCTGGAGCTTGCCGGGCCGTGGCCCTGGGCGATCATGCTGGACAGTGTCTTCGGCAATGTTGCCTTGCCGCAGTGGTTGACGCCGTTTTTCGATCCGCAGAGGAGCCGCTACCCGTTGCTCTTCGCGGTTGTCGGCGCGGAGCTTGCCATCGCGCTTGCGCACAATCTGCTCAATGTGGCAAGCAATTACGTCGGCACGCGGTTGGAGCAGGAGATGAGCCTCGACTTTCGCGCCGACTTGTTCCAGCACGCCCAGCGGCTCTCGCTGGCCTTTCACGACCGCCGCCGCTCGGGGATGCTGATCTATGTCATAAATTCGCAGGGCGAGTCGGCCGCCAGCACGGTGATGAGCGCACCGGCGCTGGTCTTCAGCGGGCTGACGCTGGCCGGAATGTTCTGGATCGTCTTTCGCATGGACTGGGGCTTGGCCCTTCTGGCTACCTGCGTGCTCCCTTTCCTCGCCTATTCGGTCCGCTACTATATCACCCGCATTCAGGACCGCCTGGTGCAAACGAAAATGCTCGAGGGCGAGTCTCTCTCGATCATTCACGAGGCGATTTCCATGCTCCGCGTGATCGTCGCCTTCGGCCGCGAGCCGTACGAACACCAGCGCTTCCGCAAGCAGGCGGCGAAGGCGGTCGATGCCCGCGTCGGCATCACCGTCCGGCAGACGCTCTTTTCCCTGGTGGTCAACATGAGTACGGCAGTCGGCACCGCGGCCGTTTGGGCTTACGGCGGCTATCTCGTTTTGGAAGGCCGCTTGACGCCCGGCAAGTTGGCCGTGGTGATCATCTATCTCGCCAAGGTCTACCAGCCGCTGGAGCAAATAAGCTACGCACTGGGATCGTTGCAGGACAATTTTGTCAGCTTGAAAATGGCCTTCGACGTGCTGGATTCCGTGCCCGAAGTCCGCGAGCCGGCACATCCCAAATACATCCAGCGCACCGTCGGGCAAGTCGCCTTCCAGGGGATCGACTTCGCCTACGCCGGGCGCAGCGACACGCTTCGCGACATCTCCTTCGAGATCGAGCCGGGCAGGACGGTCGCCGTCGTCGGGCCCACCGGCGCTGGCAAGACGACGCTCATCAGCCTGATGCCGCGGTTCTACGACGCCCAACAAGGCCGCATTTTGCTGGACGGCGTCGACATTCGCGAGTTGGGCCTCAATTCGCTCCGCAGCCAGCTCAGCCTGGTATTGCAGGAGCCGCTTTTGTTTTCCGGCTCGATCATGGACAACATCCGCTACGGGCGGCTGGAGGCCACGGACGACGAGGTCATGGACGCCGCCCGCGCCGCCAATGCGCACGACTTCATCATGCGGCTGCCGGAGCAGTATCGCACCGAGCTGGGCGAGCGCAGGGCGCAGCTTTCGGGCGGCGAGCGGCAGCGGATTTGCGTCGCCCGTGCCTTCCTGAAGGACGCGCCGATTCTGATCCTCGACGAGCCGACTTCGTCGATCGACTCAAAGACGGAAGCGGTGATTCTGGACGCCTTGGACCGCCTGATGGTCGGCCGCACGAGCTTCATGATCGCGCATCGGCTATCGACGGTGCGCCGCGCGGATTTGATCCTCGTGATGGACCAGGGCCGCATCGTACAGCGCGGAACGCACGAGGAATTGCTGGCCGCCGACGGCCTTTACCGGCAGCTATACAAGATCCAGAATCGGCAGTCGCGCGAGTGGGCCGCGGCAGGGGGCTGACGTACGAGGAGAGCCCCGATACGCCAACAGGTCGGAGAGCATACAGTATTATGACCATGCCCGAACAACTATCAACAACCGCGCCGCCTCGCCGCCCCTTCCAATATAGCCTGCGGGGCCTCTTTGGGCTTACCTGCGGCGCCGCCTGCTTTTTCTCACTGGGACGGACACTGGGCTATGTCGACGCGATCGTGATCCTGGTGGGCGTTGTCGTAGCCGTCGGCATCATGGAATATCCGCGTCGCGTGCATCCGGTCACGGCGATCATGCTCACGCTCGTTACGAGTCTGCTCTTGTGGGCAAATCTGCGGACGCCAAGTATGTGGAGAGATGATGGCGGCGCACCACCTGTTGAATGGCTTGACCCCGTTGCCCAGAGCATGTTCTCTCGCGGTTGGCCGCTTGCGCCGTTCATGCTCAGTCTCGTTCACGGAATGCGTTTCCATACGAGTGAGGGCGAAGTGTACTTCATCCTTTTTTTGGACGGCCTGGTTTTCGTTGCAGCCCTCGTCATGGTTAGGTGCGCCTGTGAGTTCTGCTTCCATCGGCGACGTAAGCGGACTGCCGAGGTGCAGCCGGACAGCTCTTCCCCAAGCGGCTAGTAAAGCAGCCGAGTCAACCGACCAGCGGCCGCAAAACATAAACCAGGGGGCCAAACCGGCCGATGAAGCGCTCGCGCCGTTTCATGTTCGTCGCCACTCGCCGCTGATGTTTTCGCTGCTGGCCACGCTGAAGCATTGAGATTTGTTGCAATTGCCTCGGCCCGCCGCTACGGGCTACAATAGCTTATGCGCGGCTCGCGGGGCGTGCTAGCATGCACCCCGCGTCGGAACGGGCCGAGTTTTTTCTTGCCAGTGGAGAATTCACGCATGATTCAAAACCATGTTTTCCCGCGCTCCGCCGGCGCCTGCGTCCTCTTCACCGCTTTGCTCGCGCCGTTGGCGGCACGCGCGGCGGTGGAAGCACCGTGGAACTTGCCGGCGCTGACCGCCAGCCCGGATGCGATCCTCAAAGCGGCGGCCGCACAGGGAGCGCCCAAGGACGGCGATATCGAAATGCTCTTCGAGGAGCACGTTTATCACCTCGACGCCGAGGGCCGCGAGCATCGCATCGCCCGGCGCGTCTACCGCTACCTCACCGAGAAAGGCGTCGACGACTGGTCCACCACCGAGGCCGATTGGTCCCCCTGGTGCGAAGAGAAGCCGGTATTCCGCGTCCGCGTGATCACTCCCGACGGCCAGGCCCACGCCTTGGATCAGGAGAGCATCGGCGAGGCACCGCAGGAGCAGGACGTGCCCAACTTGTACAGCGACGACAAGCTGCTCCGTGCGCCGCTGCCGGCAATCGTCGTGGGCGCGGTGGTTGAGGAGGAAATCGAAACCCGCGAGGTCCGCTCGCTCTTCGAGCACGGCATTGTGGAGCGCTTCCTGCTGACGCAGCAGTATCCGGTCCGCAAGCTGCGGCTGGCGATCAACGCGCCCGTCGCGCTGCCCTTGAAATATGAAGTGGACGGCAGCGACGCCAAGGCGGTCCGAAGCGAGGCCGACGGCCGCCAGTCGTTGGTCTTCGACCTGGGGCCGCTGCCTGCCACGCCGTCGCCCGAACCCTATCTGCCGGCCGAGGAGATGAAGACGCCGCAGGTCGTGTTTTCGACGGGCAAGTCGTGGGCCGACGTGGCCGCCGTCTATGCCGATCTGGTCGACTCGCACATGGACCTCGATTCCGTCCGTCCGATCGCGGAGAAAGCGATCGGCAAAGAAACCGACCGGCGGAAGATCATCGAGCATTTGCTGGCCGCGCTGCGGAGCCAGATCCGCTATACGGGCGTGGAATTCGGCAAGGCGGCGATCGTGCCGCGGTCGTCACGGGAGACGCTGCAACGGCGCTATGGCGACTGCAAGGACCAGGCAACGCTGCTTGTGGCCATGCTCCGCGTGGCGGGCATCCCGGCCCAAGTGGCGCTGCTCCGCACCGGACGCTACGACGACATTGCGCCGAACTTGCCCGGGCTGGGCGACTTCGATCACGCGATTGTCTATGTGCCGGGAGGTGCGAGCGGGAAAGGGGACAGTCCCGTTCTTGCCGATACCAAAACTGGGACAGTCCCCGCCACGCCCGGTCAGACTGGAAAGCCTGACGTAGATGCCATGTGGATCGACCCCTCCGCGCAGTGCGCCCCGGCGGGCTGGCTGCCGCTTACAGACCAGAACCGCTGGGCGCTTTTGGCCGGCCACGGTACGCAGTGGCTGGTTCGTACGGCGACGATGGACTACAAGGACAACGCCAGCGAGCAGGTCATAGAACTGTTCCCAACCGATAACGGCAAGGGGCGCGTCCGCCTCGCGGTCTCCTTCAGCGGCTCCTGCGCGGACGACGCCCGCGAAGACTACGCCAGCCTCGGCATCAAGGCCCTGCGGAAGAAGTGGAAGGACTATTTCAAGGAGCAGTTCCACTCCCGCACGTCGCCGCGGCTGGAATACAGCCCGCCGCTGGACTTGACGAAGCCGTTTCACGCCACCGCTGAAGTGGGCGATGCGCGGATCGGTCAGTTCGACGAGGCCGCGGCCACAATCACGATCCAGCCCGATGCGCTCTTCCAGCGTCTGCCCGAACTGCTCCGTGGCATCGTCACCGAGGACGACGACGCGGACGGCGAGCGGACGACCGCCTCGCCCTTGGACGAGCGCAAGGGTCCGCTGCTTTTGCCCGAGCCGCACCGGCGGCAGTTGAAGTATCTCATCACGCTGCCCGCCGGGTACAACGTCAAGGCCCTGCCCGATTCGTCGGTGGAAACGTACGGGCCGGCGACGATCGGCCAGAGTTTTGCGATGTCGGGCGATGACATGATCGTGGCCACGTTCACGCTCGATACCGGTCCCGGGCCGCTTTCGCGCGGAACAGGTCGACAAATTCCGTCAGGCGATCGAGGGGCTGGCGAAGGACGAGAATACGCCGTGGGAGGTGAAGATCGAGCTGCAGAACCCGGCGGCGGCCGAGATGGCGGCGGGCCGCGTGGCGGATGCGCTGGCACGAGCGCGCGGGGAAATCGCCCGGCACAATGACCGCGCCGACCAGCACGCTCGGTATTCCCGCTTGCTGTCAAAGGCCGGGCTGGGCGAGGCCGCGCGTGCGGAGGCCCGCAGGGCGACGGAGCTCGATCCGCGTTCCGCGGCCGCTTTCGCCAACTTGGCCCGCGCGCTGACTTACGACCTGCTGGGCACGCAATTCCGTCCGGGCATGGATTGGGCCGGCGCGGCGGCCGCCTACCAGAAGGCGCTGGAGTTGGACCCCTCCGACGTCGCCACGCGGATGGACTGGGCGATTCTCTTGGAGCACGATGAAGACGGCCTGCGTTACGCCCCAGGCACGCGGATGGACGACGCGATCGACGAGTACCGAAAGGCCCAGCGGCAGCTCGGTTTTCGAAACCGCCTGGACGCGCTAGAAATCAACCTAGCCACCGACTTGCTCTATCGCGAGCGTTTCGCCGAGCTGGAAAAGCTTGCCGGCCGCGCCGGGAAGTCGGCGGCTTGGCGAGCGTTTCTAGTAGCCGCGGTCGCCGCCGGGCCGCAGCAAGGCGAACAGCCGATACACGGCGTCGCCGAGGCCGATCGCCTGGCGTCGGCTCTTGCGCCCGCCGGCGAGGGTCGCCGGGAGATTCTGGAAGACGCCGCCGAATTCCTGCAACGCGCCCGGCTCTACGCGCCCGCGGCTGTGCTTTATGAAGCGGCCGCCAAGGGTTCCGACCACCGCCGTCAGCTTCGCGACAAGGCCAAGGCCGTGGCGCAACTCCGCCGCGCGGATACTGACGCAGACTTGGCCGGCGAAGCGCCGCGGCGAGTGGTGCAACAGTTGTTCAAAGCCGGGTTGTGCGGCGGCAAGGAGGCGGAGAAGATTCCCGCGCTGCTGACCGCCGGGGCCGTTCCCACGGCCGTGGCCGCGGCGCCGAGGCCCTCTTCCGCGCCATCTCTCCCGTGCTGGACGCCGCCCGCGAAGAGCCGATTCCGCCGCTGCGAATCGCGGACGGCGTGATGCAGGCGGATCTCAAGCTCGAAGGCGACGAGAAATCGGGCTGGCGCGTGCGGGTAAGTGGCGAGAAGCTGAATGATTCCGTGTGGCAGGTTGCGATGGAAAACGGCCAGGCCCGCATTGTGCCCCCTGCCGCGACGACCGCGGCGCAAAGCGACCCCGCCTGGGCGGCGGTGGTCGCCGGCAATGTGACGCAGCAGACGTTGGACGCCGCGCTGGCGGCCCGGCAGGCCAAGCCGGATGACGCCATGCATTTGCGGTCGTTGGCGGCCGTTTACGCGGAACTCGGCAAGACGCCCGACGCCCTGGAGAATCTCCGCCGCGCCGCACAGTTGCGAAATGCCCGGTTGGACGACGGCGACTGGTACGTCTTGGGCCGCATCGCCGAACAATACGGCCTCAATGACGTGGCCGCCGGACTTTACCGCAAGGCGCCCTTGACACCGCCCGCCGCAGGCGACGACGTCTACGCCGCAGCCCAACGGCGATTGAAGAGCGTGGAGAAGCGGTGATGCGCTTGCGTATGCACTCTTGGCTTTTCCTCGTTCTGTTCTCCTGCGCGGGTTTCGTGCTCCGCGCCGCGCCGGTCGTCTCGTTCGCCGACCTCGCCGCGGGCCGCGCGGCGGTCGCCGATGACTCGGCCTTCTTCGACCATTTGCAGCCGATGGAAATGGAGGCAGAGACCGGTCGGCCGCTGGAAGGAAATACACTGGCCGAACAGCGGGCCGAATGCCGCCGTCGCTTTCAGGCGGCGGTCGAACAATTTGTGCCCGATGAGCAGGATGCTCTCCGTGCAGCGGCAACCGACGTCGATCGGGCCGTTTTCCGCGACTATCCCCGCTATGCGGAACTGCCCTGGAACTTTCTCAAGCTCGGCAGCCACATCGGCGGCGGCTTTCCGTACACCCGCGGCAAGTACATCGTTCTGTCCGCGGACGTCTGTCGCTGGGCGGTCGCTCAGGCCCGCGCGGCGCGTGGCCGGCCGCTGAACAGCATGGAGCTTCTGCTGCATGAGCAGATGCATGTCTTCCAGCGGGCGAACTCCGATCTGTTCAATTCGCTCTACGTCGGGCAGTGGGGCTTCATCCGCGCCAAGTCGATTATGTCCTGCCCCTGGATCGTCGAGCACCAACTGCTCAATCCCGACGCCGTCGATTGCCCGTGGGTCTTTCTCGTGCGCCGCGACAGCCAGACGCACTACATCTGGCCGTTGTGCTCCTTGAGCGACGGTCCCGGACCGAAGCGGATGCAAAGCGATTTCAAGATGCTCGCCTTCCAGGTCGTTCCCGACGACGACGGTTTTCGCGTGGAGCAATCGCCCGACGGCCGGCCCAAGTATTCGGAGCTGTTGAGCGTGCGGGCTTATCGCGATTTCTTCGGGCCGTCGACGAACATCTATCATCCGCACGAGGCGTCGGCCGACCTCTTCGCCAAGCTGGTGCTGTATGACACGTATCGCTCCAAGTGGCTCAGCGCCTCGCAGCGCGCCGCGCAGGAGAAGACGTTCGGGCCGCTGAGGGAGTGGTTCAGGAAGAATCTGGCGGTCCTATCGGGCCGGCAGCGCGGCGGCAATCGCGGCCCAGTTGAGAATCCATAAGAGCGTCAGCGGCAGCAGCCACACGGCGGCGGTGACGCGCGAGAGGCGACGCCAGCGCAGCGCCGCCAACCGCGTAAGCTCTTCGAGCGTCATGGCGCTCAAGACCAGCAGGACAACCGCACGCCAGCCGAGCACGACGCCAATCAGCATGGCTTCGCCCCACACTTCGTAACTGGGCCGCAGCACGCCGGCGAAGCGGCGGCCCAACCGCCGCGCGGCACGGCCCAGGCAATAGCCAGCGCCCAAGCCAACCAGACCGTCGATCAAGCCCGACCAGGGTGAGTCGGCAATACCCGCGCGCTGGGTTGCGGGTGCAGCCAAGGCCAGATGATCGGCGCAATGCAGCCGGCGGCCATCATCGGCGCAAACAGCCGCCACGGCGCGCGCCGCCCATTAAGCGCCATCAGCCCGGATGCCGCCAGTGTTGAAAGAAGCCCAAAATGCAACAGGCATATCGACACTGCCTGGACTTCCAGGTACTCGGCCGCCTGACGGGTTTCCAAGAGCGCGCGGAGCGGCAGGTTATGCCCCTGCTGAAGGATTTCAACGTCCGCCAGCAGCAGGGCCATACAGGCCATGAGCGCCTCGACCAGCGGATAGCGGGCGGAGATCGGCTGCCCGCAATCGCGGCACTGCCCCCGCAGCCAGAGCCAGCCCAGTACGGGCACGTTGTCGTAGCCACGGACGGGATGCTTGCAGTGCGGACAATGCGACGGAGGCCAGAAGATGCTCAGTCCAGCCGGGAGGCGGTAGACGACCACATTGAGAAAACTACCGACCGCTCCTCCCAGGATGAGAAACCAGAGGGCGACGAACCAGAGGACAGGGTCGGAGGAGAGGAAGTCCATGTTCCTATCTCGCCCGCGTGCGATGCTTCTCCGCCGGCCGCTCGGCCACCTCCCCGCGGCCCGTGTACGGCTCGCTGTGGGCCTCGTGGTCGTGCCAGTTGGCCAGGTAACGCTCGGCCAGGGCGCCGTCGTGGATCACCAGCAGGTTCTCCGCATTGGAGTTTTCGGCCTGCATCGTGAAGTTGAACGAGCCAGTGATCAGCACCTGACGGTCGATGATCATGACCTTGTTGTGCGCGATGGAATGCTTGGCGTCAACCAGGAGCGAAATGCCGTGACGGGCCACTTCGGCATCGGCGTAGGTGGTTTCCTTGAGATTGCTCTTGTCCAGGATGATGTGGACCACGACGCCGCGGGCCTCGGCGCGGTCCAGGGCCGCGGCAATCGGCTTGGACGTAAAGCTGTAGGCCTGCACGAAGATCGTCTGTTTGGCCGCGTCGAGCTCGCGGACGACCGCCTCCGTGCAGCCGCCGTGGGGCGAGAAATAAGCCTCGACCGGCGGCATCGGGCCAAGCTTGACGTCGCAGCCCGCAAGGGCCAGGAGTGGAATTAGCGCCAACAGCGCCCGCGGAAATCGGTTCATTTTCTACCTCCGTGTTGCATCCGTGTTTCATCCGTGGCTAAGTTATTGTTGCCGTTTGCTTTTCAGCCAGCCCTAGCAGCTCGTCCAGCGGCCGGGCGTGGCGGCGGAACGCCGCGGCCGGCATGGCCAGCGTGTCCCACTTGGGCGAGATCGGCCGGGCGTGGCCGGCATAGTCCATCAGCCGCACGGCCACGAAACCGTAGAGCCGCTCACGGAACGTGAAGAGCTGCTCACAGGCCAACGGGGCGCGGTCGCCAAGGATGTTGTAGGCGAAGACGAACAGCCCAGTGAATCCGCCGCCGAAGAGCCGCTCCCATTGGGCGAGGCTCACGAGGTCGTCTCGCGTCGACCAGTTCTTCCAATACTGCTTCTGGATGTCGCCGCTGGGGAACTTCCGGCCCTTGACGTCGACGAGCCACGTGACCTGCCGCGGCGTGGAGACGATGAAGTCGAGGCTCTTGATCGAGCCGCCGTCGGAGAGCACGCTCCGCTTCGCCTCGTCCACGGCTACGTAAGGCACCCCGCGACCGCGAAGGTACTCTTCGAAGGCTGCTTCGTAATGGTTATCCCGATTGGCCATTGGTGCGGTTTACCGCTGAATTTGTGTTAGGCGACTTGCGACAAGATTATAGCACACCCGCGGGAGTGCCTGAAAGACGGTTTCTTGGTGCCGAGGGTTGCAATTTCCGTCCTTCCGAATAGACTAACAATCGTCGGATTCCTACTCACGCCAATGGCTTGCGTTCGCAAGGTACCGTTGGCCTGACGACTAACCTTTCCGACGGGCGAGCATCTGTAGATCTTGCAGGGGGGCTAATGAAATTAAACAACTTGCGGATTTCCAAGTGGACGGGACTGGTAGCGATCGCGATCGCGCAGGCCGCGTGCATGGACCGTGCCGGCGCTATCACGATTGTCAACCTGCCCGCCTCCGGTATTTTCCAACCGGCGGGGACGCTAACGACGTTTAGGGACTCGGCGTATGAATCAGTTTTTGATTCCAACGGCAGCCTGGTTACAGGCACAATCCAGCCGGGCGACACGATCCAGGGAATGTTCAATCTCACCGTGAGCGAGACGCCCCTTAGCACCAATCTGCTTGCTCCGGGCAACTTCCAGCTCAGCGGCATCTTTTCGCTGCTCGTGCGGAGCACGACGGCTATCGGGAGCGGCAACGCGGCCTTCACGATCGTGCCGGACCCGGCATTCGCGACCAGAAACAGTCTCGCCAGCGGGGCGATGTTTGCGATCTACCAGGGGCCTGCCAACCAGTTTAATGCCGCAAGCGCGACCTTCGCCGGGGCGATGGCGACGGCAACCTCGAACTCCACGGTCTGGCAGGTGTTTGGAAGCTCTTCCGGCTCGTCGGGGACGGGTTGGGGCGCCAACTATTATTGGGCCGCCGTCGGATCGCAGAACCCGGGCACGTCGAGTTTCGCCGGGTCGCTGCAACTGCTGACAAACAACACCGGGATTTCCAGTTCCTTGTTTGCAAGCAATTTGACCCAACAGCCACCGGCCGGTTTTGGGCCGCAAGCCGTAGAGCAGGCGTTGGCTTCGATTCAAAACACCACCGCGATGCAGGGAAACTCTTTGAGCAACAGTTCTTCGAACATTCCGTTTGAAGTTACCACTGAGGATCCGATCGATGAGGAAGTTCTGCCGCCGCCGGCGACGCTCGCCTGGAATTCATCGACCGGGGGGAACTGGAGCAGCAGCGGCAGTTGGAATGGAAGCCGCGCGCCGGGCGGCAACCCGCAAGACATCGCCAGCTTCGGCAGCATCATCGGCAGCAATACAGCGACCATCACGCTCGGCGGGAGTTACACGATCGGCGGCCTCTCCTTCAGCACCACGGGCGGCGGCCGCTATGTGCTCTCGCGCTCCGCCACCGACACCACAAGCACGCTGACGCTCGCCGGCAGCGGAGCGAGTTTTCCCCTGGGAGTTGCCGGCGGCAACCAAGTCATCGCCGTGCCGCTGCTGTTGGACAACAACTTGGCCGTCACCGAGACCGCCGGCAGCGCGCTCACTATCAGCACGTCGCTCGGCCAGGCCGGCGGGAACAGGTCGTTGACGCTGGCCGGCGGCGGCACTTTGACCTTAAGCGGGACGGACGCTTATACCGGCGCTACGATTGTCGAAGCGGGCGAACTGATCGTGACGTCGCCCAGCGGGATTTTCAGCGGCACAAGTTTAATCGTCGGCGGCACGGGCGCTTTCTATGCACCGATTATCGACAACGGTTATTCCGCGGACGATGCTCGTGAAACGACAATGCCTGTCCCGGAGCCACCGGCGCTAGTGACACTAGCCGCGGCAGGGACGATTTCGATACTTTGCCGCAGACGGCAGGTGCGTCGTCGCCGTGGACTACGAGAATAGCGAAGGCCCGCAAATGTCAGCGGTTGGTGCTACGGTCCATGCCGGCACGGATGCGCCGGCATTGAACCACCTCTGACACACGGGCCTTCTAACTCAATCATTGCACGTCGGTGCATCACGGACAATGCAGCCTAAGAGGGGGCCACGAAATGGATGAAAGATGAGGGATAAGGGATGAACGATAATGCCCTTTTGGCTCTCGTCTCACATCCCTCATCTCTAATCCCTCATTCCTTACTCCCCTTCGCGAAACAAAAACACGGCCGCCGCGATGACGGTCGTCCAGAGGCCCAATTTGTCGCCCTCGGCCGTCTGCGCGGCGGCGCGGGTTTTAATGATCTTGCCCGACATATGGTAAATCTCTTTTCGCTGGTCGTAAGCGGTTTCCGGATCGAACTCGATGCCTAGCGTCGTGGCCAACATCGTGGCAGCCATGTCCTCGACGAAGTCCCGCATCCGCTGCTCGGTCATTCCGTAGCCGTGGTGCTCGCTGATGTACCCGTACTGGTGCCCGGCGGCTGGCAGGGCAAGGCCGATCGAGGCCCCGACCAGTCGCGAGGGCTCGTTGGTCGCCTCCTCGGCGAGTACGACGTACGTCACTTGACCCGGCTGGAGCTTTTTCAGGCCGGCGTTCTTGGAGATCAGCTTGCACTGCGGCGGAAAGATGCTGGAGACGCGAACGAGGTTGCACATCTCGATGCCCGCGTCGCGCAGGGCCAACTCGAAGCTCTGCAACTGGTTGCGGTGCTTGCCCACGCCCTGGGTGAAAAAGCACTCTTTCGGTACAAGCGGTTCGATCACGCGGGGAGACTCCTGGGGGATCGTGGAAGGGATGCGGAGCATTTTACTACCTTGGCGGACGGAACGCAGACGGAATTGTAAATTGAAAACTGCAAAATGAGAATTGCATATTGAACGGACGCGGTTTCCTCGGCATGTGCAAACTCCCCAATTTACGTTTTGCAATTCTCATTTTTCAGCTTTCTATATCCACCGCGACGCACGGCCGCGATCCGTCCGGTTCAATTGTTACTGATTCATGTGCAGGATCTTGGCCGGCGGGAACCCGTTGAACCAGGTGGACGACGCCGCGCTGTAGGCGCCGATGTTCTCACTGAATAATAAGTCCCCGATGTCCAGTTCGGGAAGCTCTTCGGCCAGCGAAATCGTGTCCAGGGCGTCGCAGGTCGGGCCGAACACGGCGCAGATCTGCTTCGGCCCGTTCTTGAACGAGCGGATCGGGTAGCGGCAATGGTCGAAGATAATCCCTGAAAACGTGTGGTAGACGCCGTCGTCGACGTAATAGCAGCGCTTGCCGTCGCGCAGGGCGCGGCCGATAATCTTCATGACCGCGGTCCCCGCCGTGGCCACCAGGAATCGGCCCGGCTCGGCCAGAATTTCAATCTCCTTGGGAAAAAGGCGGTCGATCTCGCAGGTGAGCGTCCGGGCGAGGTCCTCGAAGGGCCGCACGTTCTCGTCGTAAGGGGCCGGGAAGCCGCCGCCGATGTCCAGCAAGTTGAGCTTCTCGAAGCCCCGCAGCCGCGCTTCGTGGAATATCTCCGAGGAGATCGACAGCGCCTGCACGTAGTTGTCGAAATTCGTCGTCTGGCTGCCGACGTGGAAGCTCAGGCCCTCGACAACCAGCCCCGCCTCGTGGGCCTCGATGATCAGATCAACCGCCTCGCCCGGGTTGGCCCCGAACTTGGACGACAACTCGACCATTGCCCCCGTGTTGGGCACCTTGATGCGCAGTACCAGCCCGGCGTTCGGGGCGTGGCGGCGGACCTTGTGGATTTCGTCGATGTTGTCGAAGGTCACCAGCGGCTTATACTTGTCCAATTCATGCAGCGTCTCCTGGTCTTTGATCGGGTTGGCGTAGATGATCTTGTCCCAGATGTAATCTTGCCGCTCCTTGTCCGGCATCGCCCAGATATACTCGTAAACGATGTTGAATTCCGACATGGAGGCGACGTCGAAGCTGCAGCCCGCCTCGTAGAGCGTCTTGACGATCGCCGGGTCGGAGTTCGCCTTCACCGCGTAATAGGCCTGCACGCGGGGAAGGCATTTCTTGAACCGCGCGTAGTTTTGCCGCAGCACGTCGTGATCGACGACGAACAACGGCGTTCCGTGCTCCTTGGCGAGATCCTGCAACGAGGCCCGATCAACCATGTATCTATCTTACTCCGTTCGAAGCAAATAACTTTCAGTGCTGCCAGGTGAGTTTACCGCATTTAGCCGTCGCCTGCATTCAAGCCGAGGCGTTATAACAAGAAATTCTTGAATTGCCAGGGGTCACGCGGCGTCCGAACGCGGCGCGGTCCGAGTCCGAAGAAATCGGTCGCGTCTTTCAGCGGCGTCCAGTCGGAACGGATCGAAACGTTCTGGCCCAGGTAGGGCGACGCTCGGTCCAGAATATATTCGTGGGGCAGGTCCTCGGGGGTGCAGACTCCGCGGCAGGGGTTTTCAATCATCCAACATACCGCGGCGACCACCGAACAAGCAACCTGCATCGTCGTGGCGTTTTGATTGGGGACCAATTCTCGCGACTCCTCAATGGAGAGAATGCTGCCCGTCCACCAGGAATTATAAGCGTGGCCCATGATTAGCGCGCCAAGGATATCGGAGCCGGTGACGATTTCGTCGGTCATGATGCGCAGCTTGGGCTGCAAGCGGTAATTACCGCCGCGGAATTCGTGCAGCGAAGCGATGGCCGCGTCGCATGGACAATAGGCGTAATGCACGGTCGGGCGATAAACCGCCGTGCCGTCCTCCCAGACCGTGAGGTAGTCCGTCATGGTGAACGCCTCGCCGTGCCGGACGACCATCGCGTGAACGGAGTAGTACGGCACCCAGGAGCGGACCCAGGTATTGATGCCCATCTGGGCAAGGCAAATCTGGTGCTTCGGCCCGGTATCGTGCTGGCAAGCCTGCGGCGGCAGGTATTTCTCGTGCGTGCCCCAGCCCATCTCCGCCGTAGTCGTCCCTTCCTCGTGGAAGCCCTCGATGCTCCAAGTATTGACGAACTCGTCCAGTTCCTTCGGCCGGCTGGCGATCTGCGTGTCCCGCTCGCTGCAATGGATCACTTTCACGCCCAGTTTTTGGGCCAGGCGGTTGAACGAGCGTGCGTCGGCCAGGTGCTTCACTTCCTCGACGTCGGCCGGTTTGAGCTTGCGGTCGGCCAACAAAGCGGCGGAAATATCCAGCATGCCGCGCTTCATCCAGTGCGAAATCAAGCCAGGGTTGGCCCCGTGTTCCAGCACTGCCGTCGGGCCGGGATCGTGCCACTCGGCCTTGAGATGGCGGATGTTCATGTGGCGGAAGTACAGCGTCCGCTCCGTGGGACGCTTCCATTCGAGCCCTTCGTAGGGGTCCCAGACTTCGACCGACGTATTGATGTACAGCACGCCGTGGTCGTGGCACCACTGCAAGAGCTCGCAGCAATCGATGTTCCAGGCCAGGTCGACGAGCAGGTCGCCTGGCGCGAGGTAGCGGCTGAGTATCGCCCCCAGATTGTCGCGAGTAACTCGTTCGCGCTTGAAGTGGACCCCCTGCTCCGCCCAGGGCCGAACAATTTCACCCAATTCCTCGAAGTCGAGGATCGTCACGTGCCGCGGCGAGACCTGGACGGTCTTCAGCAGGATCGGCAGCGTGCAACGGGCGACCGCGCCGAAGCCGAGGAACAGGACTTTTCCGCGGAGCTTGATCATCAATCGTTTCAGGCGAAAAAACGGAAGCCACGATTTTCCCCGCCGATTGGCGACCTGTCAAGTGTGGTTCTCTTGCCAATGGTCGGGTAAAATGCGCGGAGCACCGTACCTCTTTCAACCATTGTTCCACTCGTTTCCCGACAGATCTCCATGAACATACCCGCAGGTTATCAGCAGGTGATGCCGTATCTCATCGTCAGCGACGCAGCGAAGTTCATCGACTTCACGAAGAAGGTCTTCGGCGCGGAGGAAAAGCTGAGAATCATGCGCGATGAAAAACTCATCAAGCACGCTGAGATCAAGATCGGCGAAAGCGTCATCATGTTCGCCGACGCCACCGATCAGTTTCAACCCCGCACGGCAGCGCTGTTCGTCTACGTGGAGGACGCGGACCGGACCTGTAACAAGGCCCTTGTGGAAGGCGCGACTTCCGTTATGCCGTTGTCGGACCAGGAATATGGCCGCAGCGGCGGCATTGCCGATCCCTTTGGAAACCTCTGGTGGCCGACGGCGCCGCCGAATGCGGGAGCAGCTACGGCATCTTGACAACGCTCCGCCAACTACCTGAAATGGAGCAACATCCCGTCCTTCCCACGATGGAGCATCATGTCTCGCGTTTTGCACGACGGCCGCGACGATGGCCTGGAACCCCTGGAATCGCTCGATTTGCAGCAGACGCAAGGCTTCGCCGACCTGCTGCGGCGTATGGCCAAGACGGCCTTCGCCGGCCGCGAGCTGGGCGAGGCGTTCCACGTCCTCCGCGCGATGGCCGACGATCCCGATTGTACCCGCGTGCTGACCATCTCCGGCGCCATGAGCATCGCCAAGATGGGGCTGATCGTTTGTCAGATGATCGACGCCGGGCTGGTACAGATCATCATCTCCACCGGCGCGATCATGGCCCACGGCCTCTCCGAGGCGATCGGCTGCGTTCATTACAAGCACGATCCCAAAATCTCCGACAAGCAACTCTTCGATTGGGGCTACAACCGCGTCTACGACACGCTGGAAATGGAATCCAACCTCTGGCACGCTCAGCAGGTCGTCAGTCAGGTGCTCGATGAAATCGACTGGTCGCGGCCGACGTGCTCCTGGCAACTGAATCGCGAGATCGGGCGGAAGCTTTTCGAGCAAGGGCAAATGCCGAGCATCCTCGGCACGGCCTATCGCAAGGAGGTGCCGGTCTTCGTGCCCGCCTTCACCGATTCCGAGCTGGGGCTGGACGTTGCCACGCACTTCCTGGCGAAGAAGGTACCTCGGCCGGCGAGAAGCAGGGCCTCGAGAAGCAGACTCTCGACGAGCTTTGCACCAGCGTGCCGCCGTACAATCCGTTCCTCGATCTCTACGAATACGCGCAGCGAATCCATCGCGCCAAGCGGCTGGGCATTTTCACCATCGGCGGCGGCGTGCCGCGGAACTGGGCCCAGCAGGTTGGGCCGTTCCACGACATCATCAACATGCGGCTGGGCAGTGAACTGCCCGTGCCGCGCTTCCGCTACGGCGTGCGGATTTGTCCTGAGCCGGTCCACTGGGGTGGGCTGAGCGGCTGCACCTACACCGAGGGTGTTTCCTGGGGCAAGTTCCTTAGCCGCGAGGAAGGCGGCCAATACGCTGAAGTGCATTGCGACGCCACCATCGCGTGGCCGCTGCTGGTGAGGGCTGTCTTAGAGGAACAGAGAACGCCATGAACCACACCGATCCATCCCAATCCAATCGCGCACTCTTGCAACGGCTTGCCGCCAAAGCCATGACCGACCGCGGCCTGCTGGCCGATTTCACGCCAGCGGCGATCTCCGAGGCTGCTGGCGCGAGTGGTCCGGCCTTCAGCGGCAATGGCGCACGCGACCTCCGCCGGCTGCTCTGGTGCTCGATCGACAACGACGATTCCTGCGACCTGGACCAGCTTTCAGTAGCCGAAGCCCTGCCGGGCGACAAGATCAAGGTGCTGGTGGCCATCGCCGACGTTGATTCGGTGCTTGGGCGTCTGTCCGCAGTTGAGGAACACGCCCGGCGCAACACGACGTCGGTCTATACACCCGCCAAAATCTTCCCCATGCTCCCGGAGCGGCTCTCGACGGACATCACGTCGCTGGGCCAAGGCGTCGATAGGCCAGCGATCGTGGTGGAGATGGCCGTCGTCAAGGACGGGACGGTTTCGGAGTCTTCGATCTATCGGGCGTGGGTGCGGAACCAGGCCAAGCTCGCCTATCACGGCGTCGCCGCTTGGCTGGAAGGCGGGCCGGCGCCGCGGCCTTGGCCGCCGTGAAGGGACTGGATGAAAACCTGCGCCTGCAAGATCGGGCCGCGCAGGCCCTGAAGAACCTCCGGCAACAGCATGGCGCGCTGACGTTCGACACCCATCAGGCCCGTGCGGAGTTTGAGGGCGACGCGGTCAGCTCGCTGGAGCTTGAAAAGCCCGACAGGGCGACGCAACTCATCGAGGACTTCATGGTCGCCGCCAACGGCGTGACGGCCCGCTTCCTGGAAGCGAAGAAGTTCCCCTCTCTTCGCCGCGTGGTCCGCACGCCCAAGCATTGGGACGGGATCGCGGAAATCGCCCGGCGGCACGGCACGGCGCTGCCCACCGCGCCGGACGCCCGTGCGCTGAGCGAGTTCCTCGCCAAACAGAAGCAAGCCGATCCCGTCGGCTTTCCTGATCTTTCGCTGTCGGTGATCAAGCTCTTGGGTCCCGGCGAGTACGTGGCCGAGTTGCCGGGAGATCCCGCATCGCTGGGGCACTTTGCGCTGGCCGTGGAACAATATTCTCATTCTACGGCCCCCAATCGGCGCTATCCCGACGTGATCACGCAGCGGCTGCTCAAGGCAGCCTTGGCGGGCCGCTCCGCGCCTTACGGCAGTGACGAGCTGACCAAGCTTGCCCAGCACTGCACGGAGCAAGAAGATGCGGCGAAGAAGGTCGAACGGCAAGTGGCCAAGTCCGCCGCCGCGCTGCTCTTGCAATCGCATGTCGGCCAGCGTTTCGACGCCATCGTCACCGGCGCGGCGGACAAGGGCACGTGGGTGCGGGTCTTCAATCCGCCGGTGGAAGGCAAGCTCGTCCAAGGCGCGCAGGGCGTCCGCGTCGGCCGCAGGCTTCAGGTGGAGCTGCTGCGCACCGACGTGGAGAACGGCTTTATTGATTTCAAGCGGCTCGGCTAGCCGGATCTCATGCAGCTTCACTGCAAACAAATCGGCCGGGGCGAACCGCTTGTTCTGCTGCACGGGCTATTCGGCGCGGGCGACAACTGGTCCGGCGTCGCGCCGAGGCTGGCAGAGAGGTTTCGCGTCTTCATGCCGGACTCGCGGAACCACGGCCAGTCGCCGCATTGTGCGGAGATGGACTACCCGCTCATGGCCGCCGACGTGAATGAGCTCTTCGCCACGGCCGGCTTGGAGCGCGCCTACCTCGTCGGCCACTCGATGGGCGGCAAGACGGCGATGCAGTTCGCGTTTGATTTTTCCCAACTGGTACACAAGCTCGTTGTGGTGGACATCGCCCCTCGCGCCAATCCCGGCTCGCACGATGATATTTTCCGCGCGCTCGCGCGCTGAACCTGGGCGAGTTCACCTCGCGCCAGCTAATCGAGGACGCGCTCGCCGCGGATCTGCCGTCGCTCGCCCTGCGGCGGTTCCTGCTGAAAAATGTCGCCCGCGACGCCGGCGGAAAGTTCTTCTGGCGGATGAACCTCCCAGGTTTGGCGGCCAATTATGAAAACCTTTGCCGAGGCGTGAGGGAAGGAAGGACCTTCGCCGGGCCGACGCTCTTTATTCGCGGCGGCCTGTCCAATTACGTTCAGCCAGCCGACGAGCCCGCGATCCGCCGCCAGTTTCCCGCGGCGGAGATTCGGACCATAGCCTCGGCGGGCCACTGGGTCCACACCGACGCGCCGGACGAATTCCTGCGGACGGTGCTTGCATTTTTGTGACGCGTCGGCTGTACGGCCACTACCTCGCGCCGCGGACTTTGACAATCTCAACGCTACAGTCGTCCTGATGAACGACAAAGTATACGGAGAGCGGCAAGAGATCAAGTCGGAACAAGCCCTCAGAGATCTCCCAACCCTTGTCGAACGGCTCTTCAGACAACTCCACGTCCACTTCTCGCGTTGCCGCCGTAACGGCGCTTCGCTCGGGACTTTCAAACCAGATTCCCGCAAGTTCCTGCAGCGCCTCGTCGCGCCATCCCGCTGTGAAGCGATTCATTTCGCCTCCAAAGAGTGCAGATGGCTTAGAACATCGTCGGTTGAGTGAATGTGGCCCGGCGTGCGTGCTCGGCGTTTGATTTCATCGATTTCGTCCGAGGATTCCTCTTGGACGGGACGAGAGAGAAAGCCCAGAATCCTACCTTTGCCGTCGCGCACCTCAACACGTCCGCTGGCCTTGGAGATCAGTTCCGCCTGCTCTTCGCTGACGACAAGTTGAGTCATGGGTATTTTCGCCCTGCGTTCAAAGTCTCATTCTCATTATAGTCCGGCGGTACGCTACGTCGAGCCGGCTTGCTATCGCGACTGCGCCTCAATACACTCCAGCGCCTTTTGCAGCACGCGGTCGCGCACTTCGGCGGGCGGCTTGGCGCCGGTCACCGCGGCCAGCTCGCGGTCGCCCTGGAAGGTGATGAGCTTTCGGCGCTCGTCGTCGGCAACAGGCACTTCGTAGCCTTCGTCGGGACTCACGCCCCAGGGAACGTCCTTGCCGTCGTCCGCGGGACGGTTGATGTCCCGCCCGCTGGGACGCCAGTAGGTGGCGACGGTGAGCTTCATCGCGCCGTAGCGCGGGGCCGAGCTCATAGACTTCCTGCACCGTGCCCTTGCCGTAGCTCCTCCGGCCGACGACGATCGCACGGCCGTTGTCCTGCAGGCAGGCGGCGACGATCTCGCTGGCGCTGGCGCTTAGTCCGTTGACGAGCACGGCGATAGGAATCTCGGCGAATGGCGCCTTGCCCGACGCGCGATAGGCGCGGAGGACCTGCCCGCCGCGGCCGCGCATAGTGACTATCTGCCCCTTTGCCACGAGCAGATCGCAGACATCGACGGCAGCCTTAAGCGAGCCGCCGCGATTGTCGCGCAAGTCCAGCACCAGTCCGCGAGCGTTTTCCCGACGGACCTGTTCCAGCGCCGTGCGGAAGTCGCCGGCCGTGCTCTTTGCGCCGCCGTCGGCCTCGACGAAGCTTTTGAGCCGGATGTAGCCGATGGGGGGAGAACCGGAGTCACGCGGGCCTCTCAGAAGGAAATCCCAACGGCCGTCCGGCCCGCGCGATGCGCCTTCGATGGTGTCCTCGTGGACCACTCGGCGGACGATCGTTAACTCGACTGACTGCGCGGCGCCGGGATGTTGGAGGCTAATCTTCACGGGGCTGCCCGCCGGCCCCTTGATCCGCGTAGAAGCATTTTCAAGCGACATGCCTTGCGTGCTTTGGCCGTCGATCCTTAGGATGCGGTCGCCCGCGCGGACACCCGCGGCCACGGCCGGGCCGTCGGGTAGCGGGCTGAGCACGATAAGCTGCTTCGTTTGGGGATCGACGGTCTCACGGATGCCGATGCCGACGAATTCCTGATTGAGGTCGTTATCGAATTCCGGCTTGTCGTCGGCCGGGATGTAGCGGGAGTTCTTGTCCAGCAGCTTCTCGGACATCATGCCGTTCATCGCGTCCTCGAAGAGGACGGTCTCACTCAGCGGGCGATAGTATTGCCGTGCGATGCTATCGAAATTGTCGGCCAGCGCGACTGTAGCGGGTTCGCGGCGCACTAACGTAGCACAGCACGGACAAAACAGTTATCGCGAGCAGCCAGCGGATGTTGCGGAGAGGCATACGGGGAAATCCGAAATAAGAATGTCGAAATCCGAAACAAATCAAAAATCGCAATTCGGAATGAATGAAAGTCGTTTGGAGCCTTCCTGCTTGGGATTTGTTTCGGATTTAGGATTTGCCTATTGGGATTGCGATTACCCCCTCATCCGCCGCGCTCGTGGCTCTTCACAACGTCTTGCAGGATGAAGGGCTTGGGCAGATCGCGGTCGTCCTGGTCGAGGCACTTCTGGTAGCGGTGGACCACGTCCAAAAGATCGCCGCCGAGGCTGGGGTCGTCAACCAGCAAAGGATAGCGGTCAAGCACCTTCCGCCAGAGCTTCATGCCTTGCTCGTAGTAGGGCACGGCGCGGATCTGATCGCCCTTGGCGAAGGCCTCGTCGCCGTCATTGACGGCCCGGCGGGCTGCGATGCAATCGTCGCTCTGCTCGGCGGCGGCGCGGGTCCGCCAGAAGACAAAGTTCACCTTCTGCCGCTCGCGGTTGGTGTAGGTGGCCAAGGTCCGCGTCTTCTCGATCGCGTCGGCCAGGCCCTTTGCCTTCTTGGCGTTGGCCGGGGCGGCGCGGTGCGCGACCTCGTCGTCCTTCACGTCCAGCCGGTCGCCAATCTCCGCGACGAGCTTCTCCTGCGCGGGCGTGCGCTTTTTCGCATCCCATGCCTCGCGCTGTTCGGGCGTGAGGCTCCCGTATTTCTCCTTTTTCAGCTTATCCCGCTCGCCGGGCGCCAGCTTGTCCAATTCGGCGGCGTCCCGAGCGGCCTTTGCCAGAAGTTTTTCCTCGTCGTTGAGCCGGACCTGGATTGGCCGGCCGTTTTCTTCCCAGGAGGTGTCGATCCAGCGATCGGCGAACTCGTCCCATTCTTTCGTGGCCTGCTGCCATGCCCGCACGGCCTTCTGGTCGAAGTAGCCGTCCTTCTCGAGATTGTCCGCATAGTAGAACTGGCAGGTGGGAGCGTCGGAATAAAAGATCACGTCGGCCATGCCCTTGACCGGATAGCGAGGCGGATCGATCTTGCTCTCCGCGGCCATAAACCAGGCCTTGCCGACGTGCCAGTTGTCGGGCACGTCACCACACTTGTCGCGAGGGAAGCCGGTGGGCGGCACATAGCGATCGTAGAAGTCCTTGACGAAATCCGGGCGAAGTTACGGCCGGCGTCGTCCTCGACGGCCTGGTGGCGGAAGTCGGCGTCCGATTCCGAGACATCCTTCTTGCCGGCGAAGAGGCGGCGGTAGGTACTTTGCCTCGTCGGCGCGGCCGATCTTGTTGGAGATGAACCAGCCCATGTCCCAATAGAGCCGCGGCACGCGGTCGTTCAGCCGGATGCCGTCGAGCATGAAGTTCAACCCCTGGATGACCCAGTAGAACTTGTCGTGATAATCGTCGAAGGCCACGGAGACGTTGTAGGAAAGGTTCCACGCCTGATAGCGCCAGACCTCAATGGAATGGGGCTGTAGCTTGGCGATCTGGTCCAACGTGGCGCGGAGGGTAGTCCAGTCCTTCTTCTTTTGCGCCTCGTTGGCGGCATACCAAAGCAGGCAACTGCCGACGCCGCGCATGCCCAGCGTGCCCATCCGGACCGTCTCGCTCGTCGGATCGACCTCGCCCAGCTCGGTCAGGCTCAGGCCGTGCTTGTCGCGATATTGCGCCAACCAGCCGCCGGCGCGTCCTTTCTTTTCCGGCGTGTCTCCCGTCGCGGGGTAGCCCAGTGAAAAGAGCACGACAACCAGGAGGATGATGACGACCAGGTAGATTGCCTTGCGGCGAGCGGATCGCTGCCGTGCGGTGGGACCGTCGCCGGTGCTAGGACTCGACATTACGCTATGATCGGAACTCATTGGGCCAACTCCCGCAGTCTCAAAAACACGTATCCTAAGAGGATGACGGGCAGGACATAGGCCAGCTCGCGCAGCAGGCAGCGGGCCATCAGGTTGTGCCCGATATCGAATCCGAAGGCCAGGTGATTGCCGAACGACGACTCGCTGAACTGAGGAAAGACGGCACAGAGATAGCGCATCCCTACCGCGATCGCCTGGTCCCCCGCTTTGATCGCGCTGGTCTTGAAGCCCGGCGGCAATTGCGAGATCATGTTGTCCTGCGTCATGACCCGCTCCATTGATTCCAGCGGCCCGCCGCCGATCATTTTGCCGCTGGCCACGTCGAGGGCATTGCCGATGAACACACCCATGAGCACCATGGCGGCCGTGGCCAACATCGCTACCGTGCCGCTAACGAACGTGCTGAAGAAAACGCCCAGGCTCAGCACCAGCACCATCTGCAGCCAGATGCCGATATAGGCCTTGACGAAATTCATTTCGAAGCTGCCGTCGGCTGCGCGGATATAAAGATCGGGCTGCGCCATCCCGAAGTTCTGGCCGTACTCCAGGCACTGGATCATGACCGACAACTGGCCGTCTTCGCTCACCAGGTCGTTGAAAAGGTCGTATTTCTCGATGCGGCCGTCGCTGCCCGGCCGAGAGAAATGCAGCGGCAGCATGTGAACGTCGGTGGCGAATTTCTCGGCATTGAAGTTCTCCAGCAGCACGCGCTTCTTCGTCTTGGGATTTTCCAGGTAAATGGTGCCGGCGACGCCCTTTTCCATGTTTCCCTTGCTCGTGCGGAAGACCTCGATCGTCATTTCAACAGGAATGCCCTGCGGGAATCCGTCTTCGGGGAACATCTCCTTAGTGAGGTTCGAGAACGTCCAGATGGCCATTGCGCCGGTCCGGCCCGCGATGAAACTGCGGTAGGTCCATTCGTCGCCGGTGTTAATTCCCTTTTCGGCAGGGGCGCCCGTCCTGTCCAGGAAGCTGAGCTTGCCGTAGATCGGCACGCGGGCCTGGAACTGGCCCTCGGGCGGGCCAAGCTTGTAAACCGTCGTGCCGTCGCCCTTCTCCTGAAATGCCAACTCGTGCGTGTGGTCCTGCTTCGGTTCGACGGTCCATCCAGTCCGCTCGCCCTTTTCGTTGTAGGTAACCGTCACGCGATGGCGGTGCCCATGTTCCTCGCTTGTAAAGCCGCTGAGCACGTAGCCGCGGTTGCCGGGCAGGACTTCCTTATGGAGATCCCCGGCGGTCACCACATGCGTATGCCGCACGCCGCGGACCGTGAAGAGGTAGCTGAGCAGGCCGATGGCGACCAGCAGCACCGTGCCGACGGCCGTAAACCCCAGCACGCGCCCGAGCACGATCTCCAGCTTGCGCACGGGCTTGGTCACCACGGTTTGCAGCGTTCGTTCGCGAATGTCGTTGGGCAGGCTCAGCGAGCTGAGCACCAGCGCGAAGAGCATCGTCAGGCCGACGGTGAAACTCAGCACTACGTTGATGTAAAGCTGGCTCGGGTGCGCACTGTCCTTCTTCATGAACAGGGCGGCGACCAGGATGACGACCACGAACACCGCAAACACGGCGACTACGCGGCGGCGAATCGACTCGCGCCAGGCTAGGTACGCCATGGCGAAGACACGGCGGGGCGAAATGCGAGCGATGTCGCCGACTATTTCCAGCACGGCGCGGCCGCATTGCTCGGTGCCGCGCACCGGCCCGGCGATCAATACGGAAATCAGCCAGGAAACAAAGTAGACCAAGCCCAGCAGTCCCGTCGTCACCGCCAGCCACACGTAAAGCGCGCCGCTGGACCAGTCCCGACCTTGCGGCTGGCCTTCGTCCTTTGCCTGCGCGGGATCTTTGGCCGGCGGCGACTCTGCGGTGGATTCTTTGCCAAGCATGGGAGCAAGCTGGTCGAACACCGGCTTGCCGACGTATTCGTTCAACATGCCGCGCGTCCGCGGCGTGGACCACATCACGGCCATCGCCAGGACCAGCAGCGTCAGCCCGCCGAACACGGCCCCGGTGCCAAAAGAAAGTTCCTGACTGAACTGCCCGGTTCCTCGGCGGAAGGCGAAAACCACGGCGGCGAGGCCGCCCGCCACGATCGCCACCAATACGGCGACGCCCCACCATTGCCAGAGCCAGCCATTCTGCCAGCCAGAGCCCAGCAGCCATTCGGTGAGCGGCGTTATCTGGAGGTTTTCAATTACCATCGCTACGCGTGTCCGTTCCCATCTTCGCGTGCGCGTCGGCCGGGATGCGCCTCGCTCTCCTGGATCACCTTGACGAACAGTTCTTCCAACGTAGTCGTGGGATTGTCGATGCTGTGGACGATCCCCTGGTGCCGGGCGACGACCTGCCGGATTTCCTCTTGCGCCTCCGGGCCGAGGCTGGACGTGCGGATTTCGGTCACGTCGCGGACCTTCAGCAGGTTCTCCACTCGGCCCAACTCCTTCAACTCGCCCTGGTGCAATATGGCGATGCGGTCACAAACGTCCTGCACGTCGGCCAGAAGGTGGCTGCACATGAGGATCGTCTTGCCCTGCGATTGCAGGTCGCGGATAAGGATCTTCATCTCGTGCGAGTGAATCGGATCGAGGCCGCTGGTCGGCTCGTCCAAGAAGAGGATTTCCGGGTCATTGATCAGTGCCTGGGCAAGCCCGATCAGCCGGGTCATGCCCTTGGAATACTCCCGCAGTTGCCGGCGGCGGGCCTTGGTGAGGCCGACCATCTCGATCAGGTCGGCCGCCTTTTGCCGCCGCTTGGCACGCGGGATATTGAACAGCCGACCGTAAAAGTCCAGCGTTTCCTCGGCATTGAGGAAGCGGTAGAGATACGACTCTTCGGGCAGGTATCCGATCCGCTCGTTTTTGGCGACCTCAGTGGCGTCCTGTCCAAGCACAAGGGCCTGTCCACTGGTGGGGTAGAGCAGGCCCAGCAGGAGCTTGACGGTTGTGGTCTTTCCGGAACCGTTGGGGCCTAGCAGTCCGAACACCTCACCGCGGCGGACCTCCAGGTCCAGGGCCTTCAGGGCGCGGACCTTTTGCCGCCCCCAAAAGTCTCGATAAACCTTGGAGAGACTCCGGGTTTCAATGACTACTTCCGATTGCATGCCTCTACTCTACAGAAAAGGAGTGCCTAAACCTTTACTATACGCGGCTTGCGGGCGACTCGCAAGACGACGGGCGAACCGGCTCGCGTTGACGAGATATTGGGACAAATACGGTGTACGATGTTTGAAGCCAAAAGGTTCTTCACTTGCTGCCGTAGCGGTCCCCTCTACCTCCGAGAGAGGGTTCAGGTGGCCGCCGTCTGGTGCTTGAGCCGCCTCACGCCTCACATGCGACCCCGGCCTCATCGCTCGAATTGGATGCCTTTTGACAATCACGGCAGATGGCTGACGTGACAGACGTTCCCATCGACGAAATTGGTCGACCACACATCCGACAATAGTCAAAGACGTCCGCGTCCGCGTCGAGAGGCGGCCTTGCTCGTCGTTTTACCCACCGCGGCACAAGGAGGAAGACTGTTCCGATCACGAATGCGTCCCCGATTGACGCCCATCTGAACGGAACCGCGATGTTCAGCTTGGGCCGGAAAAGAAACTGGTACGCGGACAAACACGCATACCCGATTAAGACAACGCCAAACGCCTGAAAAATCCACAGTGGCATTATCATTGTACCGTTCGTTGGGCAACTCCGGCGCAGCAGCCTACGTGCAAGCCAAAACAATGGTGCAGCGAAAACTAGCCCGCAGACGAGCGCGAAAAGCGCTGCGAAACCGGCATCTTTCCAGTCACCGTGCAAACCGCGATGCAAGATCACGACAGGTATAACGACGGCGGGCAGGCAAAACACCAACGCCAGGACTACAATGACCCAGCCGACCAGCAGTCTCGGAATGTCGCCGACATCGCGGAGGTAGTGCCGCTCCGCTGTCGAGTTGGGCTGTTGATCTTCCGCTTGCTTTGTGACAACCACGTTATCTCCAACTCATATCGCGGGGCTGGAATTCAATCCTAATAACGGAAACAACCTCGGTCAAGTTTCGGAAAAAGCTGCGGAGCGACGACTTGGAAGGCAGCAAGGTGCGACTACTGATTTAGAAGGGATCATTGGCGGCCTGACTTCCCATTTTACGTGATTCTCGCGAACACTCGTCGTGTGGCGCGGAGCAGCAGGTAAACAAGGCCGGCAAGGCTAAGCGTGATAATTACCCATCGCGTGGCAGCAGCCAGAGTGAGGGACAGGCCGATGCCGGTGAAAAGAAGGACATAAGCGGCGACGCACATCGGGCACTTGGGGACGAGCGCGAGCGTCGTGACGGGAATCGCCCATTGGACAACCGCGCCGGCGCGTCGGACCCACCGTCTGGTTTTCGCATTGGATGATCTTGAAACGACCGACGCGCCGGTCTTGCGATTAGTACAGCAGCACTGCATGACATTTACCCTATTCGCGGTCTGTTTTGTTCCCCACATGTCACTTAACACTTGCCACTTCCCACTCCCGGCTCGGCGCGCCGTGCTTTACGCAGTCGGCGGCGCCGTGATGCCGGGCTTTTCCTTCCAGGGATCGACGAAGTGGGCCTCGCCGTAGCGGTCGTGGTGCCGGACCCAGCCCATGCCGCCGACGTCAGCCTCGTCCCGGCCCTTGGGCGTGACGTCGATAAAGTTGTACGCGGTGAGGAAGTTCTCCAGGCCCCGCGCGAAAGTCGAGTAGGAATGGTAGATGTCGCCGCCGGCATCCTTTACAAAAACCGAAAGGCCGGGCAGCTCACGGACAGGGTAAGGCTTGCCCGTGAAGTTGTAGACGACATTGCCCTGCGCAAATTCCTCGTCCGTGAACGAGACACCATAGTCGCGGCCGAAATCGGTATTCGCGGCGGAAACCCAGGAAAAGGTCCAGCCCATGCGCTTGCGAAACTGTTCGATCCTCTCGATCGGCGCCTTGGAGATCGTGACCAGCGAGATATCGCGATGGGCGAGGTGGATGACCAGCGGATTGTAGTGGTCGGCAATGAATGAGCACGACTTGCAGCCCTGCGACCACGTTGGGTCGAACATGAAGTGATAGACGACGAGCTGGCTCTTGTCGCCGAACAGGTCGCCGAGCGATCTCTTGCCGTTCGGCGCGTCGAAGGCATACGTCTTCTCCACTTTCACCCACGGAAGGTCGCGAACCTTGCCCGCCAGCGCGTCGCGGCGGCGAGTAAGCTCCTTCTCTTCGGCCAAAAGCGCCATGCGCTCCTTAAGCCATTCTTCGCGCGAGACGGCACGGTGGGGAGTGTCCGTCCTATTGGCGGCGAGTGTGATCGTGGCTGTCATAGTTTTGCTCCTTTCGAATGGGTTGTTGATGTTGTTTGAACGACTATCCCTAATCCCTCATCCTCCCCTGGCCTTCCGCTCGGCGACTTCCTTGATGCGGCTCATGGCGTTTCCCCAGCCTTTGGGAAAGCCGTCGCGGTGTTCCTGCGGAATGGGCCCCAGCGCGCAGTGCGCGAATGAAAGCCGCGTGCCGTCGCCCTCGGCCTTCAGGCGGTATTGCACGTGGTTGACGGCCGCGTAGGACATCATCATCGGCCCGACAAGTTCCAACAGCGTGGGCGCCTTGATGACTTGCACGTGGCCCCAAAGATGGCCGTACTTGTGCCCGCCGGTCTCGCCCAGGTCGCGGAACCAGCGGCCGCCCGGCCACGGCTCGATCTTCATGGGAAAAGGTTTTCCGTCGGGCATGACGCTGCCGGGACCGAGCTCCTCGAGCACGGCCTCGAACGAGATCTCTGGCGGCGCGGCGATTAAGACCTCCTTGCGGATTTCGAGCGTTTGGATGGTTTCGATCTCGATGTCGGCAATGGACATGGGATTTACTCTTTCTATCTTGGAGGTGGTGGTTGCTTGCGTTTTGACTCGCGCTCCATACGTTCCGCGCGGTCCTTGATGCGCTGGAGCTGATGCTCCCAAAAGCGCTCGTACTCCTTGACCCAGTCGTAGACGGGCCGGAGTTCCTGGCCATTGAGGCTGTACATGCGGCGCTTGCCTTTCCGCACGACGTCGACCAGCCCAACTTTGCGAAGCACGCCGAGGTGCTTGGAGACCTGGGGCTGGGGCCAGCCGAGTTTGCCGACCAGCCAAGAGACGTCCTGCTCGCCTCCGCTCGTCGCCAGCGCCCCCAAGATTTCCCGCCGTCGCGGCTCGGCGATTGCGTTGAAGGCGTCGGCGGTGGTCGGGGAGCGAGGCATAACGAAGGCTATTATATTCCTATATCGGAATATGTCAAGGGGCTAAGTTAGCGGATTTGTAGGGCTGGATCGCCGCAAAGGCGGGAAAGCCGCCGTAACTCTATATGCCGCCGCGACTTGTGAATTCGGTCTCGCAAGGTGCGCTTTGTGAGATTTCTATGCGAGGCACAAGAGTACTTTTAGCGGTCGTTATTCCCCGTATCCCTGCGGATGCTCTTTGAACCAGTTCCACGCCGTGGCCACGATATCGTCGATCTGGGTGTGGCAAGCCTGCCAACCCAGCTCGTCGCGAATCTTTTGGGCATTGGCATATAAAGCGGCCGGGTCGCCGGGGCGGCGCGGGCCATATTGGACGGGCACTTTTCCGCCGGTAACGCGCTCGACCGACTCGATCACCTCCCGCACCGAATAGCCGCGGCCGATGCCCAGGTTGTAAAACCGCGCGTCGCCCGGCCGCAAGGCGTTCATCGCCACGATGTGGGCCTCGCAAAGGTCTTCGACGTGGATGTAATCGCGGATGCACGTGCCGTCGGGCGTCGGATAGTCGGTGCCGAAGACGACCACCTTCTCGCGCTGGCCCAGGAGGGTCTGCAAAATGACCGGAATCAGGTGTGTTTCCGGACGGTGGTCCTCGCCCAGGCTGCCGTCGCTTGCCGCGCCGGCCACGTTGAAATAGCGCGGGGCGACAAAGGCAAAATCGGGCTTGGAAGCCGCATAGTCGCGCAAGATCCGCTCCACGCACCATTTCGACCAGCCGTAGGGACTGATGGGCGATTGCCGCATGGTTTCCACGATCGGCACGCCTTCCGGCTCTCCGTACGTGGCGCAGGTGGAGCTGAAGACCAGCCGCCGAACGCCCTCGGAATCCATCGCCTTCAGTAGGCCGATCGTGCCGGCCGTGTTATTATCGTAGTAGGAAAGCGGTTCGGTCACTGACTCGCCCACGTAGGTCAGGGCGGAAAAGTGCATCACGCACTCGACCTCGTAGCGGACGAGCAAAGCGGCCATTTCGAACACGTCGGCGATATCGGCCTGGTGGAAGGCCGCCTGGGGATGGACCGCCTGGCGGTGTCCGCGATAGAGGTTGTCGACCGCCACCACGCGATGCCCGGCCTCGATCAGCATTTTGACGGCGTGCGAGCCGATATAGCCCGCCCCACCGGCAACCATGACGTTCATGTTAGCTCCCTCGCGCATCCAGCAAACAAAAGCGTATATTTGACTTGATAACTGAGGAGACTGTCAACCTCCACAACCCCGCCGACCCCGTGTCGGTGGAACAGTGACTGGCCAGCTATGAGCATACTGGTAACCGGCTCGGCCGGACAATTAGGCGCGGAGCTTTGCCGCATTTTGGGAAGCGATGCGGCCGGCGTGGACATTGCTACGCTCGACCTCACCGACCGCGCGGCCGTGTTGAAGGAAGTACGCCGCCTCGCAACGCAAGCGGTGATCCACTGTGCGGCCTATACGGCCGTCGATCAGGCGGAAACCGACATTGACCGCTGCCGCGCGGTGAACGCGACCGCGGTCGAGACGCTGGCGATGGGCTGCCGCGAGTTGGACATTCCTTTGGTGCAGATCGGCACGGACTATCTCTTCGCCGGCAATGCCGGGCATGGCCGGCCGTGGCGCGAAGACGATCCGCCGGCGCCCAAGGGCATTTATGCGATCACCAAGTATGAGGGCGAACGTGCGGCGGCCTGCTGGAAAAAGCATCTCATCGTGCGGACCTGCGGCCTTTACGCCCGGCCGTCGCATCTTGCGGCGAATAACTTCGTCAAGACGATGCTGCGGCTTGCGCGGACGAAGCCGATGCTCCGCGTGGTGGACGACCAGTGGTGTACGCCGAGCTTTGTGCCGCATGTCGCCAGAGCTATTGTTTTCCTTCTTGGCGCTCATCTCCCCTCGCCTTCCGGGAGAGGGGCAGGGGGTGAGGGCCCGGCGCCCTGGGGCATTTACAACGTAACCAACCGCGGCGAAACGACGTGGTGCGGATTTGCGCGGGAGATTGTGCGGTTGGCCGGGCTGGACGTGCCGGTCGAGCCGATCACCACGGCCGAATTCGCCGCTCCCGCGCCGCGACCGGCCTACAGCGTTCTCGATACAACAGCCTACCATCGCCTGGGCGGCCCGCCAATGCCCGACTGGAAGGAAGCCCTGGCGGAGTATTTTGAGGAGCTGAAGCAGCTTGAAGCAGCATAAAGTGGCTCTGGTGACAGGCGCCGGCAAGCAGCGGGTGGGCAACGCGGTCGCCCGTGCGTTGGCCGCCCGCGGCTACGCAATCGCGCTTCATTATCATACTTCCGCCGCCGCAGCGGAACAAACGGACGCGGAACTGCGGGCGGCGGGAGCCGATGTAGCGGTCTATTCGGCGGACGTGGCCGATGAGAGCGCCGGTGACCGGCTTTTTCAGCAATTGATGGAACGTTTTGGCCGGTTGGACGCCTTGGTCACCGCGGCCGCGGTGTGGGAGCCGCGGCCCTTGGACCAGACCACGGCAGCCGACATCCGCCGCCAGTTTGACATTAACGCGCTGGGCACGTTCCTCTGTTGCCAGCAGGCCGGGCGGATCATGGCCGCGCAGCCCGAAGGCGGCGCGATCGTTACCATCGGCGACTGGTCTTGCCGGCGGCCTGCTGTCGACTACGCAGCCTATTACCTCAGCAAAGGCGCGCTGCCGACGATGACCCGCATGTTGGCGGTCGAGCTTGCCGCGCGGAATCCGCGCGTCCGCGTGAACTGCATCCTGCCCGGCCCGGTGATGCTGCCCGAAAATGCCGCGCAGCCGGCGGTCGCCGGCGCGGTGGCCGGCACGCTCTTGAAGCGGCCCGGCTCGCCGCAGAACGTGGCCGACGCGGCAGTGTTTCTCATCGAAAACGACTACGTGACCGGCGTCTGCCTGCCGGTGGACGGAGGCCGGACGGTTGCGTAATTCATTTCTTCCCCAGCCGCCGCTGTTGCTGGAAGAACTGCGTGAGGATGCGGCCGCAGGCGTCGCCCAGCACGCCGGGCACGATCTGGCAGCGATGGTTCAAACGAGGATCGTCCAGGAGGCTGTAGAGCGTCCGCACCGCTCCCGCCTTGGGATCGGCGGCGCCGTAGACCACGGTAGGAATCCGCGCTTGCACGATCGCACCGGCGCACATCGGGCAAGGCTCCAGCGTAACGTAAATCGAGCAGCCCTCCAGCCGCCAGCAGCGCATCGCCTCGGCCGCCTGCGTGATGGCGATCATCTCGGCATGGGCCGTGGGATCGTTGAGCTGCTCGCGCTGGTTGTGGGCGGAGGCAATTACGCGGTCCTGATAGACAATGATGGCGCCGATCGGCGCCTCGTCTTCGGAAAACGCCTGCTGAGCCTCTTCCAAAGCCAAGCGCATGTAGTGCTCGTGCATCGCGATCTACTCGACGACTTCGATATCCAGCGGCTGCGCCAAGACGGACGACTTGGGACCTTCGCCGCCCAGCCCAATCGCTTGAATCCGCACTGGACCACAGCCGAGCCGGGCGGCGGGCACTTCGACCTGGCCTACCTCGCCGTTGATTTTGCCCAGCAGCCGCGTGCCGTGAATGACTTCGATCATGGCCGATCCCGGCGACTTGACCGTGATCACCAGCGATTTCGCGACCGAGACTTTGCCGGCCGGCTCGCACGTTACTTCGATCTTACGGCCGCGGTTTGAAGTGCTGAAGTCGATGATCTTTTCGCCCCGCGATACCAGCGGGCCCTTGGAGGCGGCGACGATGCGCATTTCGTGCGCGCCGTCGGCCATCTCCGCGGTATCCACGGACAGCTTTCCGCCGGGCGCGCAGTCCAGGACCCGGTATCCGTCCAGAATCAACTCGAAGTGCTCGGCTTGGACTCCGCCGGTGAAGCTTGCCTTGGGAGTGAGGACCATTTGGCCGTGTACGGGGCCGCCCGACGGCAGGCCATCGACCGTGATTTCCGGCACGTTCGCCCACGGGCGGCAGAGCGGGTCGCCCACGATCAAGAGTTGATAAGGACAGAGGACCGACTGGTAGAACGATTCGGCCGCCGTGCAGCCGCGGGCGTAGTGGACCTGCATCATGGGCAGTGGAAACTTTTGCCAGATGGCGTAAGGCTCGGTGACGCTGCCGCTGGAAGCCGCGGCGCCGTTGCGGATCCATTCCGAAAGCGGCGTCTGCGGATCGCCGTTGATGCGCAGGTTGCCGCCGGAGCTGGTGAAATGCTCGCAGATGGCGCCCGGCAGGATCGTGCTGTTCGCGGACTTCCAGTCGAAGTTCTTGACGCCCGTCATCAGCCCCTGTACGTCGCTCTTTCCTTGCGGCAAGGTGCCCTCGTCGATCTGGGCGGCGACGCCCAGCGACTTCAATTTCTCCACCGTCTCGGGGAACCACTGTTGCCGCACCTTGGAGCGAATGTCGGAGTTTTGCAAAAAGTAAATGGTCCCCTTGGGATGCGTGCCGTCGGCCGCGGCGCTGCGCCGCAGGCAGGCGAGTACTTCTTCAAGCGTATTGCCGCGTCCGCCGATTACGCCCAACACCATCGAAAGCAGATACTGCCGTCCGCCGGCTGGAAGCGCCTCGCCGTGCGGGCCGTAGGACGTCCAGGCGGAAAAGCTCAGCGTCGGCTCGTTCTTCTGCTGCGGCGCGCGGTGCGGGCGTAGCGATTGCTGTATGGTTGGACGTAGAGAACTTTGTTTTGCGGCGGTGGACTGAGCACCGGCTCGTAAAGGAACGTCAGGCCGTTGAGTGACCCGATCGGCAGCATCGTCTTGGGCCAGGATGACGGCATGGCGTCCGCTTTGGCGCCCTGGTCCTTCCCACTGGATTTGGCCTCCAGCGCCTTTTGATACTCGTTGAACTTCGATACGTCGTCGCCGATGTGAATACCCCACGGAAAACCGCTGGAATAGATTACGTAGTCGATCTCTCGGCTGCGCAATGGCCGCCGCGCCTCGCGGACCACCGGAAAGAGGATTTTTTCGCGGAACGAGTTGACGTCCGTTATTCCGGGCGGGCCTTCCTGCTTTGGATCCCAATCAAGGAAGAGCAAGTTGCCGGGCGGAATGTGCCGCAAGGCCGCGTAGTGGTTGGCGATGCAGAGCGATTCGGGGCTGCGGGCGTTGATCACCAACAGCACGTTCTCCGGGCCGCCTGTGGCAAGCGCGCGGAGGCACGGCAAGAAAAACGCGAACGCCATGAAGGCGGCGAGCAGGCGCGGGACTCGGGGCCGCACTTGAAACAAACGGATCGAGCGAAACATACGTTTCCAGACAAAGAAAGGACCGGAAGGCGACTACCTTGATGATAGGGAACCGCAGCGCCGGTGTCCAGTCGTGCGCCGGAGAATGACGAAGCTGTTCGCCGCGCTCTGCTCGCCGCACCGAAGTCTGCCGCGGTCCCGTCTACTTCGGAAGTGCCGCCTTTTGCGCGATCTGCAGCGCCGTCGCCAACATCGCATCTTCCTTGACCGCCAAGGCGCCGTTGACCGGCCGTGCGGTTTGGCGGACGACTACGTCCGGCTCGACGCCGACGCGGCTGTAAGGCTTGCCGGTGGGAGAGTAGAATTTGGCCGTCGTCAGCCGCAGGCCCGCGTCGGTCCCTTCAAGCTGGAATATGCCCTGCACGGAACCCTTGCCAAAACTCCGCTCGCCGACGACTGTACCGCGCTGGTGGTCGCGGATCGCGCCGGAAAAGATTTCCGCGGCGCCTGGCGCTTTCCCGGTCGATCATCAGCGTCAGCGGCACGCGCCATTTCTCTTGCTCGTGGGCCGTGTAGGTGTTGTCTTCCTGGGCGATGCGGCCGTGGGTGCTGACGATCACGCCTTCGGGCAGGAACAAATCGGCCACCTCGACCGACGAAATCAGCAGCCCGCCCGGATTGCCGCGGAGGTCGATGATCAGGCTCCTCATGCCCTCGCCGTGCAGACGCCAGAGGGCGGCCTCCAGGTCGCGGCGGGTCGATTTCTGGAAGCAGGTCAGCCGCAAATAGCCAACGCCGTACTCCGCATCTTTCATCTGGACCTGGTCGACGCTGGGTACTTCGACTCGCTGACGGCGAACGGCGACCTGACGCTCGGCTTCGTGCGGCGCGGCCAAAACCAGCGTGCAGACGCTCCCGGCGGGGCCTTGCAG
This sequence comes from uncultured Planctomycetia bacterium, assembly GCA_963780045.1. Lineage (GTDB taxonomy): Bacteria > Planctomycetota > Planctomycetia > Pirellulales > Thermoguttaceae > JANXQG01. The sequence goes on from CAVZZZ010000001.1 coordinate 4,090,755, forward strand.
CAAGTTGGCGGCCTGGTCGGTGGTATAGTTGCGGGTCAGCCGGCCATCCACACCACGGATGCGGTCGCCCGCTCTAACGCCCGACTGCTCCGCGGGGCTGCCGCTGATGACGCGCACGACCACCAGTTCGCCTCCTTGGGCCTTCAGTTCCACACCCAGCCCGACGAAGCTGCCGTCAATCTGCGAATAGACTTCGCTGAGTTGATCGGGCGTGAGGAAAGTCGAATAGGGATCGAGCGAATTCGTCGCGCCGCACAGGTATTCCAGGATCACGACGGTCTGCGAAAGGCCCAGTCGCTGCTGCGCCAGATTGGCGGCGACGACGGCGCAATCGCGGGCGTCGTCGCGACCCGCGACGCTCCGCTGGGAGAGCGTTTGCGACAACTCTAGGTCGAAGGCCTCGACGGCGGCCTTGTTCCCGCTGGGAAGGTTTCGCTCAAGGAAAACCGGTTCAGCCAAAGCGGTCTGCAGATCCAACGTGCCGCGGGCGACCAGCTCCTTCCAAGCGGGCTGCTCGACGTAGTGCGTCTGGACCTTCAGCAGCACCTGCTCGTAGAGCTGAAGGGTCTTCTCAACCGGCAATCGCGAGATCCGCTCGGAGAAGCTGCGGTCGGCATAACGGCGGCCCAGGTCATAATGCAGCCGTGCGACCTCAAAGCGCTTCTCCAAGGAGCCGACGTCAGGATGCTGCCGCAGCCCCTGCTCGTAGTGGGCCACGGCCTCGCCCCAGCGGTGCTGGCCCTCAAGCTCTTGCCCGCGTTGCAGGCAGCCGTCGATTTCGACCGAGGATTGCGAGAATACGAGCGAAGAGGGGGGAGTCTGCTGGGCGGCCGCAGCCGCGGTATAGACCGCGAATGTCGCCAGCCAAAGAAGGACTGCCGCAAAGGGCGTTCGTCGCATGGTGTCGTCCGTGTCGGTGGGGAAACGCCCTTTTGCCCTGGTCCGCGGGCAAGGCGATGTTGGATCGGTCGGTCCAATCGTATTTCGCGGCGGCGCAGGCGCGAGCAGCAGCGCTACAACTGGAGTATAGGACATGAAACGGTGCGCGTCAAAAAACCGCGGCAAAAAACTGGCTGAATAACCGTTGCGGACGGCACGTCCGAACCTCCGCGTGCGCAGGAAAGCGAACGTTCCTGCGAAGCCGAAAACCCGCCTTGCGAGGATCGTGCGGCGAAAGCGGCTAATTCCGCGTTTTCCGCCCACCCCTCTTGCGTAGCGAGAACAAATCGCATCCTGGTTTGAACCGGCGCAGTCGGCACGGCCGGAATATCCGGACAAGAGCACGGGGCGCTGGGCATCGTTTGCACTCGCGCAAAAAACCCCAATAAGAGCTTGTCCAAGAAGCGAGTCTGTCGCTATAGTACAGAAAGCACGATGGCTCTGCGGCTTGAGCCGAAGCCAAGCGTTGCCAAACATTCGTTTTACGTTCCGCGCTAGCAAGACCACTGAGCCCTTTCCAATCCGGACTGTATATGAAGCCGTACAAGCCGTCTTTCTTGTTGGCCCTTGCACTTTGCGCTTGGATGGTGGGGCCGCCTTCCGCCGGAGCGGTGGGCAAGCCTGAATCGGCCGGGCAGGAGAAAGCAGTACGCCGCGAGGATCCGAAAGACCAAAAGGCAGCCCCGCGCCGACGACAATTACGAACTGTTCGAGTTGCTGGCCGATACGCTGGACCAGATCGATCGCAACTACGTCAAGGAGGTCGACCGGCGGGAATTGATCGAGGCCGCCATTCGCGGCATGATGACCAGGCTCGACCCTTATTCGGCGTATATCGGCCCGGAGGAGTTGGCTCAATTCCGCACTTCGGTCGATAGCGAATTCGCCGGCATTGGAGTGCAGGTCTCGACGGACGACGGCGACCTCACGGTGCTCAGCCCGATCTACGGCACACCCGCCTACCGCGCCGGCATTCAGGCGGGCGACCGCATCGTCGAAATCGAAGGTCACAGCACCGACGGCCTGCTGACGGAAGACGCCATCCGCTTGATGAAGGGACCCGACGGGAGCAAGGTGACGATTACGATCGTTCATGCCGGTCAGTCGAGGCGGGAAAAACACGAACTCGTGCGGGAGCGCGTCCGCGTTGAGACCGTGCTGGGCGACCGCCGCAAGAAGGACGATCACTGGGACTTCATGTACGACGCGACCAACGCCATCGGCTATGTCCGCGTTTCCGCCTTCAGCCTCGACACGGCCAAGGAGCTCCGCGCGGCGATGGAAGAACTGAAGAAGCGCAAGCTCCGCGGCTTGGTGTTAGACTTGCGGTTCAATCCGGGCGGGCTGCTTCGCTCGGCGATCGAGGTGAGCAAGCTGTATGTCTCCAAGGGACGCATCGTGAGCACCAAGGGCCGCAGCTCGCCGGAGCGTTTTTGGGACGCCGACGGCAGCGACACCTTTGTGGGTTTTCCTATGGTAATCCTGGTCAATCGTTACAGCGCCAGCGCCAGCGAGATCGTCTCCGCCTGTCTCCAGGACCATCAGCGGGCGCTGATTATGGGTGAGCGGACCTGGGGCAAAGGCAGCGTGCAAAACATCATCGAGCTGGAGCACGGCCGCAGCGCGTTGAAGCTGACCACGGCCGCCTATCGCCGGCCCAGCGGCAAGAACATCCACCGTTTTCCCGATGCCAAGGACAAGGACGAATGGGGCGTGATGCCCGACTTGGGATATGAATTGGCACTGAACGACCGCGAGACGCGGGAACTGGCGACCGACCGCCGCCAGCGGGACATCATTGCCGCGCACGTCGACGACAAGTCGGCGGCGGTAATGAAAGGCGAGCCGTTGGCCCGCCGCGACGGCGCCGCCGAGCCCGGCACGAGTTCCACAACGTCCCGAAAACGGTTCGTCGACAGGCAGTTGGAAATGGCGATGAAGTATCTGCGGGACAAAGCGGCGAAGAAGTAGTTTTCAGTATTCAGTTTTCAGTGTTCAGCAACTGAAACCTGAACACTGAATACAGAAAACTCCATGCACCTGCTCGCCATCGAAACGACCTGCGACGAAACGGCGGCGGCCATCGTCACCGACGCGCTGGAAGTAAAGTCCTCGGTCGTCGCCTCGCAGGACGCGCTCCATCGGCGGTTCGGCGGCGTCGTGCCGGAAATTGCGTCGCGGGCGCACTTCGAGCGCATCTTGCCGGTTATCGACGAGACACTCAAGCGGGCGAACCTCTCGCTTGGCGACATCGACGCCGTGGCAGTGGCCAACACGCCGGGGCTCGCCGGCTCGCTGCTGGTAGGTTTGACCGCGGCCAAGGCCCTCTGCGTCGCGCTGGGCAAGCCGCTCTTGGCCGTGAACCACCTGCAGGCCCATATCTACGCTTGCCGCATCGCCGCCGGCACGCACGACGTCTTCCCCTGCGTCGGGCTGATCATCAGCGGCGGTCACACGAGCCTGTATCGCTGCCAAGGCCCGCTGGATTTCACGCTCTTGGGTTCAACGATCGACGACGCCGCGGGTGAGGCCTTCGACAAGGTCGCCGCCATGCTCGGCTTGACCTATCCCGGCGGCCCTTCAATCCAGAAGGCGGCCGAAAGCGGCAATCCTCGGGCCTACCAGTTGCCGCGATCGTTTCTCGGCGCTGACGACCGTTTGGACTTCAGCTTCAGCGGGCTGAAAACCGCCGTGCGCTACCGCGTTGCCGGTCCCGGCCGGCCGTCGGAAACGGGGACATCTCCGATTTGCCGGAACGGCCCGGAGGGTGCTTCGCACAAATCGGAGATGTCCCCGTTTCCGCTCCTCGAACCGCGGCAGGTTGCCGACCTGGCCGCCAGTTTCCAGGAAGCGGTGGTCGATGTCTTGCTGGACAAGTCGTTTGCCGCCTTGCGGGGCACGGGGCTGCACACGCTCTGCGTGGGCGGCGGCGTGGCCGCCAACGCCCGCTTCCGCGCGGGTGGAGGAAGAAGCTCGCAACCAAGGCATAACGCTTCACATCGCGCCCTTGCGCCTTTGCACTGATAACGCCGTCATGGGAGCGATCGCGATCGAGCGCTACAAGTCCGGGCTGTTCGAGGAGCTGGACTTGGACGTGTATCCGGGGCTGGTGCGAAAGTAGGCGAGGTCTCAGTGCGCTCCTGGCCGGGAGAAGAACCCTAAGTCCAGGCCGAAGGCCCAGATCATCAGTGTCAAGAGCAGGAGCAGCCCAATCCAGGTCAACACTTCCTGCACGCGCTCGTCGGCCGGCTTGCCGCGAATGCCCTCGTAGGCTAACAAGACCATGTGTCCTCCGTCCAACACAGGGATCGGCAGGAAGTTGATCACGGCCAGGTTGGCGCTGATGAAGGTGAGCAAGAGCAAGAAATCGCCGAGCCCGCTGCGGGCGACCGCAAAGGCCGCCTTTGCGATTCCGATCGGCCCGGAAATCATTCGTGCCGAGACGCGGTTCGTGCCAAGGCCCTTCAAAAGGCGATAAACGGCGAGTGCTGAATCGAGGGTATTCTGGCCGCCCATCCGCGCCGCCTCGCCGAAATCTTGCGCCTGCACAAGCATTGTTTTCGGCTCCAGCAGCCAGCCGCGATCGGGGTCGAACCAGTCGCGGGCCGCCACGGGGGATGCATTTCCGGTCAATTCCTGCTGATCGCGCTGCCAGGTGAACTCCACCGTCGTGCCAGGCGCGCATGCTTGCAGTTGCAGGAGGAAGAACGGCCAATTTCGCTCGTCGTCGCTGAAAGGAAGCGTCTCGCTTTCCACGAGCACCCCGTTGTCGCCGTACTTCTTTCGCAGCGTCTCGATTTCGTCTGCCGAGGGCGGAACGAACCTGGCGCTCAGCAGCCGGTCGCCCGGTTTAATGCCGGCCTTTGTGGCCGGGCCGTTCGGCTCCACGGCCGCGACCGTATTGAGGACGTAATAGGCCGCGCCGAGTTCGTTCAGCGCGACGGCGCTGTCTGGCAGATCGGGCTGGCTGTTCCGCGCGGGCGAAAGCTTGATTTTCAACTCCAGCGGCTTTCCCTCGCGCAGAAGTCCCAGTACGATCTCGGCGCCTGCCAGCATGTGAAACTGTGCCGGCAGCTTCATGGGATCGAGATCCACAACCGGTTTGCCGTCGACCGTTTTCAGTACGTCACCTAAACGGACGCCAGCCTTGGCCGCCGGTGAATCGACCTCGATGGCGGCAATCGGGCCCATCGTCATCGCCATCCCGAACTGCCGCATTGGGCGAGTCGGCACTTGGACCTTCACTTTTTCGCCATCGGCCGTCTTGTCCTCCTTCGCGTCGCCTTTCGAACGCACGACGGTCACCACCAACGGCTCATGAGCGTGCGCCGCAAGCAGATCGCGAAGCTCTCCGTAGGTTACGACTGGCCGGCCGGCAATTTCGACGATGCGGTCGCCGTGTTGGAACTGGGGAGCGGCTTCTTCGGCCGCCGACCCCGGCACGAAAATCGGCGCGTCTTTTCCTTGCTGATTTGCGTGTCGAAGTCGGGGCCAACGCCGATGGTCGGCTTCCCGCCGAGCTTCTGCGGTCGAACGACGAGTTCGATCGGTTCTTTTACGCCCTGTCTCCTCACCCGAAGAGACAGATCCCGGCCGACGTCGCTGTTGATCACCTCTTGCATGATCTGCTGGTAGGAATGAATCCTTCGGCCGGCGACCGCAACGATCGCGTCGTCCGCGCGGAGGCCGCCTTGCCATGCGCCGCCGCCGGACACCACGCTGCCGACAATGCTGGGCATCTCGGTGACGCCGATGCGAAAAGCAATGACGGCGAAAATGAACGCAAAGATCAGGTTCATGATCACGCCCGCCGAGATGATCGCCATCCGCTGTGGGACGCTCTTCGCCAGATAACTTCGAGGATTGTAAAGCCGCGCCTCGAGGGACTCTGGGCTGCTCTCGGCGCCAGCGGCCGCAAGTTCCGGGGCAGCGTCGGATTTGCTTCCGCCGGCTTGCCTTCCGCCGCCTCCTGCCGGGCACGTTCCATTTCGCGGCGAAGCTCCGCCGGGTTGTCTTCCTGGCCCAGCATCTTGACGTAGCCGCCCAACGGCAGAATGCCGATGCCGTAGAGCGTTTCGCCGCGGCGGATGCTCAGTAGTCGGATGCCGCCGATGTCGAAGCCGATCATGAATTTGTCGCAGCGGACGCCGCACGCCTTGGCCACGAGAAAGTGACCCAGCTCGTGGACGAAAATGATCAGGCCGACTCCTATCGCGACCTCGACGCCGGCGAGCCAGTTCAGCGGGTCTGTCCAAACGGACGCAATCAAGCACCAATCCAATGCAGAATCTCCTTGCGAGCCCAGCGGTCGGCGGCCAATACGTCGGCCAGCGAGGGGCTAGGATCGTAGTTATGATTTTGTAAAACGTCGCGGCAAGCGGGAATAATCTGGTGGAAGCCGAGGCGGCCATCGACAAATGCCGCCACGGCCGCCTCGTTGGCGCCATTGAGCACCGCGCCTGACGTGCCGCCGGTTCGGGCGACTTCCAGGCCAAGGGCCAAAGCTGCGAAGCGCTGGAAATCCGGCGGCTGGAATTCCAGTTGCATCGCCTGCCGCCAATCGAGTCCGCGCCGCCACACCCGGCCGCCGCGCCGGCCAGGTTAAGGCGTATTGGATCGGCAGCTTCATATCTGGCGGGCTCAACTGGGCCAGCACAGAGCCATCCACAAATTCTACCATCGAATGGACGATCGACTGAGGGTGGATCATTACGCCGATCTGCTCGCCCTGCAAATCGAAAAGCCAACGGGCCTCGATGATTTCCAGGGCTTTGTTCATCAGCGTGGCCGAATCGATGGTGATCTTCGGCCCCATGTCCCAGGTGGGGTGGGCCAACGCTTCGGCAACTGTAACCTGCGCCAACTCATCGACGGTACGAGTGCGAAACGGTCCGCCGCTGGCCGTAAGGACAATCCGCGCTACTTCCTCGCGCCGCCCGGACTGCATTGCCTGGAAAATCGCACTGTGCTCGCTATCGACCGGCAGCACGGAGACTTTACGCTCATTGGCAAGTCGCATAACCAGCGGACCGGCAACGACGAGGCTTTCCTTGTTGGCCAATGCCACGGGCTTGCCGGCCTCCAGCGCGGCCCAAGTACCGTGCAGCCCAGCACTTCCCACGATTGCCGAAAGCACCATGTCGGTCTCGGCATCGCTGACCGCACGGCTGATTCCATCGCCGCCAACCAACAATTCTACGCCACAAGGTAAGTCCGCCCTATTGATCTTGCCGGCCTTTTCGGGGTCCGTGGCGATAATCCAGCGTGGCCGATGCAACGCCGCCTGCTGGACAAGTAACGCGAGATTGTTGTGGGCCGAGAGCGCGTACGCAGCAAGCTCTCCCCGCGAATTGGTTATAACCTCCAAGGCGTTTTGCCCGATGCTTCCCGTCGATCCGAGGACGGCGATTCTTTTTAATCGGGCCATGTCGCCCATTGTAGGAAAAGCGGGCGAGGCAAGCAACATGCTTCGTTTAACGACGGTGGATCGCTCCACGAGGACGAAATTGTGCGATTTCAACACACCAAAACGGGATAATTGCTGGAAAAATGCGTTTTTGCGCTCAAATTGCTTGACTTTTCTACACAAAACCTCAAAATGAGGAATTGTGGCATGTAGTGTGAGGGAGGGTAACATGAGCGAGCCGGCGATCCCAATTCCGTCCCCTGGTCTTGATTCAATCATTGAGCCCCTCGTGGGCCGCTCCGAATGGATTGAGCAACTTCGATCCGTCACCCAGGCGGTGGCCGCCTACTCGTCGAGCGTGCTCATTACAGGTCCCAGCGGCACGGGGAAAGAACTGATCGCTCGTACGATCCACCACCTTGGCCCCCGCGCCGCACGGCGGTTCGTCCTCGTCGATTGCGCGTCGGTTGGCGGGCCGCTGTTTGCCAGCCACATGTTCGGGCATCTTAAGGGCTCGTTCACAGAGGCCAGCGATAGCGCGGTGGGCTGCTTCCGCGCGGCCGATGGCGGCACGATTTTCCTGGACGAGATCGGCGAGCTCGATCTGGAGCTTCAGGCGAAGCTGCTTCGCGTCCTGCAAGAACGAGTCATCATTCCCGTCGGGAGCCACGATGGCGAAGCGGTCGATGTCCGTGTAATCGCGGCATCGAATCGCGACCTGCAAGGCGAGGTAGCGGCCGGCCGTTTCCGCGAGGACCTGTTCCTCCGCCTGAACGTAGTTTCCATCGAGACCCTGCCCTTGCGCGATCGCGGCGACGACGTTGTCTTGGTGGCCGAGCACGTCCTCCGTCGCCTGGCAGCCGATAATGGCATGCCATTGAAACAGCTTACGGAAGCGGCGCGGCAAAAACTGCGGTCCTACGATTGGCCGGGCAATATCCGCGAGTTGGAAAACGCCATCGAACGCGCCGTGCTATTCAGCCCTGGCGAAGTGATCGACGAGCGCGTCCTTCCGTCTTCCACGCCATCTCGCGACGTAGGCCCCTGTCACGACGAACGGCTCTGCCGTGAGGAAGGAGCGGACGATGAGGTTGCCACGATCGGGTTCGAGACGGCCGTAGCGAGCATGGCGAAAGGACATTCGGCCGCCGATGGCCGTTGGCTGACTGCGGCCGAGGTCGAGCGCGATCACATCGTGCGTACATTGGAATTTACTCGCCACAACCAGACTGCCGCCGCCAGGTTGCTCGATATTGACCGGCATCAGCTTCGCCGGCGAATGCAGGAATACGGCCTCGCGGCGCCCGGGTTGACCCGCCGCGGTCGTCCGCCGTCCACGATCCCTGCTGTCCGCAAAGCCGCGTAGGTGTCGCCTTCGCGGGTGGTAGTCACGTGCCTTGATTACCGTATCGCGCTACATTGCATCAGGGGTGCGCTTTGTCGAGCGGATCCCCCTTCTGCGCGGTGTTTGACGGGAAGCTTGCCATCCGTTAATATGTAGGCGAACGAGAAGGCTGGAAGGAAGTGCCATGCAATTTATTGAAATGTCGGGCAAGATACTGAAGCAAATCGTAAGCGAAGACGAATTGCAGGCGATTGAACTAGGCGACATGGGCGTCACCGATGAAAGCATGATTCGCGTCAACCGGCAAGGCGATATCGAGATCCGTCGCCATACCACGTGGGACGTAATCGGCGGACTTCTGGGCGATTTCGATCATCGCGTGCGTCGTGAAACCGGCCTGGATTGGGCCGATTGCTGCGGTTGCCAGCAGGAGGACGACGTCCTGGCACGGTAGTCGGACTCACGTCACTTGTTGCACCATCAGCCCGCTGGCTTGGCCTTGCGGCGTGATGTTGACGTTGATGAACCGCTTGCCCGCAGGCGTTTGGCGGTCGCGGACGACACAGATCGGGCAGTCCGCATCGGGGGTTTCGTAGTTAAGCGTGGGAAAGAGCGTGCCCGCGCGCATCGCCAAGAGACTGGCGATCAGTTCAACCATGCCGCTGCCCGCGCCCAGATTGCCGAAATAGCTCTTAGCCGCCACCACCGGCAGCGCCGCGGCTCGCCGGCCGAACGCCTCGACGATCGCCTGCGCCTCTTCCACATCGCAGCTCCGTGTGCTCAGTCCGTGGGCGTGGAGGTGGTCGATCTCGTCCGGGCGGCAGCCCGATTCCTGCAGCAAGGCCCGCATCACGTTGGCCAAGGATTCCTTCCTCCTAGGAACGAACTTCGATCCGTTGCGCTCCGCCGCCGCCGCCCGCGAGGAGGCGGCCGCGATCTCGCCGTAAATCGTAGCGCCGCGGGCGATCGCGCGATCGAGGTCCTCAATGACAATCGCCGCGGCGCCTTCGCCCAGTACCATGCCGCTTCGCTCTTTGTCGAAAGGCCGGCTGACCTTGGCGGGTTCTCCATTGCCGGCGGCGACCTCTTCTTGCGTCACGGTGTGCATCAGTTTCATGGTGTGCAAGCGGGTGCCGGTTGCTCCGCAGACCATCGCGTCGGCATGGCCGCGGCGAATGATATGGAACGCCTCGCCGACGGCCAGGTTCGATCCCGCCTCGCGGAGCGTGAGCGAATTGCTCGGCCCGCGCAGGTCGTTGAAGATTGCAACGTGGCTGGCCGGCATGTTGGGCAAGTACTTCAACAGCCATAGCGGCGACATCTTTGGCAGCCCTTCCGCTCCCCAACGGCGAAAGTCGAACCGCCCGTCGCCGTTGACGCACGTGCGGACACCCTCGTTGAATTCGTCGGGCAGGCTGAGCATGTAATCGGTGCCGTAGCTCACGCCCGTCCGCTCGGGGTCGATCTTGCCTTGAGTGAATCCGGCATCGGTGAGGGCCAATTGGGCGACCGCCACGCCCATTTGGCATTCGCGGCACATGACTCGCAAGGCCTTGCGAATCTGCTTCTTTTGCTCCTTCTCCAAGGGGCCGAAATCGTCGGCGTCCGCGGTGAACTGCTTGGCTTCGGCCGCGACGCGGACGCGGAGCGCTTCGGCTTCGGCGGCAGACAAGGGCGCAACCGCGCTGCGGCCTTGCGACAGGGCGTCCCACAGGGCCTCTTTGGTGCTTCCCAAGGGGCAGATCAGGCCAATGCCCGTTATTGCTACCCGCCGCGTTTCCGAAATCATGTTTGCTCCGTATTCGTCCGTCCAGACACTACCACCGGGGGGCGGTCGGCGGTAATCTCGCCGCATTTTAACAGGTTTCGCCAATGCGGTCGAGGGATACTTCGGAAAGACAAGGCCGAGTTCTTTTCGTTGACTCGTTTTTCCGGGGGGATTAGAATGGAATTGTCGACTTCTCAGGAACACAGGAGGACAAGTCCATGGCCCGTGCAACCCAAGGTCTGCAAATCGCCTTGATCATTTCCGTCATGCTCAACGTCGTGTTGGGAGTGACTACATATCTCTTCAACAAGCAAGCCTTCGAAAACCTCGGCAAGGCTACCGCCGCCGCCAGTCGCGAGACGGAGGCCAATAAGAAGGCGCAAACGGCCGAGGAGAAGTTCGACAGGGCGAGAAAGGCCATTGGCCTTGCCGACCTGGACATCGATCAAATCGAGAAAAAGGTCGAGGACCGCCAGCAGGCTTTCGGCGTGGCAACCGCGGCAACCGGCGACGCGACAAAGGCTGCGGACAAACCGGTCGGCGCGCACGGGCTACGACCCCATGGTCGAACGGCTGTTTGCGACCGTCGACGACCGCACGACCCAGCTCAAGAGCGTCAAGGCCCAGGTGGCCGATCTGGAGGCGAAGTTCAAAAGCCGAGAGGCGGCCAAGGACGCGGCAGTCGCCGCGATTGACCAAGGTTTTCAGGCCGAGAAAATACACTACCAACAAGCGGTAGCTAACAATCAGGCGCAGATACAGGCGATGGTTCGGAATCAGGCCAATACTGTTGCGCAAGTCGCGGCTAGCGGGAAGGCCCTGAGCGTCAGAGCCCTTAATGCGGAAAGCACTGCTACGGCAAGGGAGAAACTTTTGCGGGAAAAGGAGCAAGAGCTCGAGAAAGCGGCCGACGCGCTCCGCAAGCACGACGCACAGATTATTGACCCTCCGTCTGGCAAAATCACCCAGGTCAGCCTGAATACAAAGACTGTTTGGATCGACAAAGGCCGAGCCGATTCCTTGCCGCGGGGCATCCGCTTTACCGTCTACGCCGCTGAATCCAACAGCTCGGCCAAGGCGGTGGAAAAAGGCACGGTCGAAGTCACGCAGATCTACGATAACCATGCCGAATGCCGCATCGTGGACGACAAGTTCGGCGATCCGATCACCGCCGGCGACAAGATATTCACAGCCTTCTGGGCGCCGGGACAACAGAGGCACTTCGCCTTGTGCGGCATCATGAACCTCGACGGCGACGGCCACAATCAGGTCAATACGGCCATCGGGCTGGTAAAGATCTACGGCGGAGTAGTCGATTGCTGGCTCGACGAGCAAGGACATATGCAAGGTAAAATCATCCCGCTTACCACGCAGTACATCATCAAGGGCGATTTGCCCGACAAGGGAACGCCCGAGATGAAGCAAAACAACACCGTAATTGAAAGCGACGCCGCGAAAAACAAACTTCACGAGTGGACTCTTTCCGAATTCAAACAGCAAGTGAACTATCAAAAGAGCAGTTCCGTCGAGAACTTCGGCGTGGGCGCCTCGTCATCGGGCGATGCCGAGCGGCCGACGGCGGCGCCAAAAGCAGCCCCCAAGGCGAAGGCCCCCGCGGACTCCAAGGCCGCCGACGACGTATTCGGTGGGAAGTAACGAATTGGACTTCGCCACAAACCCCGGGTCCCGAGGTCTGGCGCCCAAGTGCTAGTGTACTGAGCCAGAATTGACGGAATCTGTCGGGGTGGCACGTCCTGAGCTTCAAGCGAAGGGCGTGGCGACCGGCGAGATTGCACGCCCTTTGCTTGAAGCTCAGAGCGTGCCACCCAAGCGCTAACCCTCCCCGCTCGGTGCTTCCATCCACGGCGGCAAGTCTAGTGCTGGGACCGGCGCGCCGGGCGACAACGGCGATGCCCCGGCGTCTCTCCCTTCTCCCTTCTCCCTTTCCGCCACGAGAGAAGAGGAAGGAGTAGTGCCGCGTGATAGGAGCGGCGCGGCGGATCGGTTGGGAAGCGGCGATCCAGGTCCCTTCGCCGTTGCCCCGACAGCCCCCTCGAAAACCTGCTTCCGCAACGTCCGCAGGCGGACGAATTCCAACGCGAACGCCGGTCCCAGCGATTGCTCGTCCCAGTATTGGGTTTCCAGAAACAACCGGGCTGGATCGGTGAGTCTGTGATGCCGAGCCATCCGACCCAACAGCGATCGATCGGACCAGTTCAGTTGATGGGCCTTGCACAGTTCCGCGAAGAGCTGCCGCGGATTGCGATAGCCGCGACGCCGGCGGCGCAGCCCCAGCAAACGCGAAATGGCCCACAGGCCCGCTACCAGCGCCGCGACTATTAGCAGTCCAAGCAGAACGTCGTCGCGGCCCACGCCCGCGTGCGCGCGGAACGACTCGCTCAGGCTATCGTTCCGGTTTTGCTGGGCAATCAGGAGAAAGGGAGAAAGGGAGACGGGGAGAAAGGAAGACTGCGACGGCGTCTCTCCCGCGTTCCCTTTCTCCCCGTCTCCCTTTATCCCCTTCTCGCCTTCTCCGCTGCTCACTTTTCGCTTTTCTTGTTGCGCGCCCGCCGGCCGGTTCCGCAGCATCTCCGCAAGGCTCCGCTGAGCCGCCTCCCGCACGACTTCGCTGCTGTCGGCCAAGGCCTGCTGCAAGGCCGCCACGCCGGCCGGCGTGACCGCCTCGCCGAGCGCGGAAGCGGCCTCCATTCTCACCAGGTGGTCTTCGTCGGAGAGCATTTCGACGATTGCGCCTTCCACGCTCTGGACGCAATCGATCGCGCGCGCGATCGACAGGCCGCGAAGCCGCCGCGTGCGGATGGGCGATCTCAGCTCTTCGTGCAGCAAGGCCACGCTCTGCGGATCGATCTTTTTGACTAGCCGTCCGGTGTTGCGGCGGACGTCCTCGTCCAGCATGTCGAAGGCGGCTACAAAGCGCTTGAAACTGAATTCGGAGAGACTCTCCCGTGCGGCCTTGCGGACCACCGCGTAAGGGCTTTCGACCAGTTCCAGCAGGCTGGGCAGCACGCTCGGTATCCCCCGCCCGCGAAGCTGCGGAATGATGTTCGCTTGCACTTGCGGATCGGGGTCGGCCAGGGCCTGCATGGCCAGCGCGTTGGCGTCGCTGCCTGGGAACTCGCCCAGCGCGCGGGCGGCCTCGCGGCGCCCGCCCGGCTTGCCGTGCAAGAGGACGGTTTCCACCACGGTCATCGCCTGTTGCCGCGGAATGCCCGAGGAAATCACAAAGCGCACGGCCGAGTGCTGCCCGGCGTCGTCCAACTGGTCGATGATTCGGCGGCAGTCGGCCAGCCAAGGGATGGCCGTGACGCGCTTCAGGTTCGGCGTCATGGCGGCGCTTGGCTCGCGGCCGATCTTGCGCATCAGGTAATGCACGAAGCGCGAGTCGCTTCTCCCTGCCAGCACGCTGAAAACAATTGCCGGGGCATGCGAATCTTCCAGGAAGCTCAAGAGCAGCCGCAGCACGCCCCGCTGCGGGCTCGTCGCCAGGCAATCGATCAGCGGCAGGTAGGCGGCGTGGTTGGGATGCTGCAGCACCTGCCGCAGGGCCGCATTGTCGCGATCGACCAGCAGCAGGAAGGCCTCGATCACCTCGCGGCGCTTGTGATGTCCGAAACGGTGGACCGACGACTCCAGGATGCCCAGTACGTAACGGCGGATCATTTGCGGGTCGCGCCGGTCGCTGGCATCGCGCACGCCGGCCAATTCCTCGCAGAGCGTCTGCACCAGCTCAAGCACCGTTTGCGGGAGCAGAGAGCGGGTCAGCTCCTCGCCTTTTGCTTCCATGGCGGTCAGCAACGTGGCCACCAGGTCGTAGTCGCGGAAGATTACGGCCGCGCGGCAGCCTTTTTCGCAAAGCTCCGGGTCGTCGCCCAAGATCGCGTCGCGGAGCGCGCCAGTCATCCGCGAGCGGTGCTGCCGGATGATCGTTTTCCACTCCGGTCTTATCCCCGTCATGCGGTCGAGGATTTCTCGTCCTCCGGCGGGCGTCCGCCGTTTGAGCAAAGCGACCAGCGCCTTCCTGCACCGCCTGGTCGCGGCAATCCAACGCGGAGATGAGCACTTGCACCGCTGCTTCATTTTCGGTGCGTGCGAGGAGGTCGAGTGTGGTGGAAAGTCCGGTCGTCAAACTCGATATCCTCGGCGCGAATAGAACTACCGCTGCGGGTGGTCCGGTTTGCCGCCCGCCAATATCCCGTACTCTCCATCGACGATAAGGCTCGCAAACCTTAACGTGGACTTCGCACGTTTGCTCTCAATGGCTGGTGCCGTTGTCTGCGTGTGCCAGTCTCTCTCCCTTATCCGTGCCGCCCCGCGGTTTTCTGCGCTTTGGAACGGATCGCGACGGCGTAGCTAAACCATTGGCAGACATCAACTTGCGGCGAATGCGATTGACCGGCGGCGCACCCCCCTCTTGGCAAGATTGGCACACGTCGGCCACCGCGCTCACAGCATTGGCCTTGGACGGCTCGTCCTTCCACGCGCTCGTAGTACCGTCTTCAGCCGGAAAGGCACGGCCATTTCGCGCGTTATCGTTGGCCGCGACGTCGCGGGTGGCAATGCCCGCATGGCCTGCCGTGGCCGGCTCGCACCAGCCGGGATGCTCGTAAGGCGAGCGAAATGGGGCTACGTCCGCGGCGCCCCCATTGTCTGCTACGCTGTCGTCCGCGTCGCTGTCGTCCGCGGCCATGTTGCGCCAGCGGTCGGCGTGTTGGACCGCCGCCTCGACTTCCCGCAGCGTGCCGTTGAAGGAGCGCATGAATTGGTCTTTCTGGTCATCTTTCAGCGCCGGCAGGGCGTAGGAAAAGACATCAGCAAGCAGACGCATCACCTGGTCGCCGCTGAAACTGTGCGGCGTGCGGTGGCCGAATTCGTCGGGCAGGCGGCGTTCCAAAAGCCAGGCGGCGGCCCGCCAATACTTCTCCTGCCGGCCGGCGTCGCGGACCGTTTTCAGGATCGACAAGTCGGCCACGCTTTCGGCGTTCGACAGTTCCCGGGCGAAACGCGGGTCGCGAGCCGCGGCACGGGCGATGCTCGTATGGCTGACGCCGACGTGCCGGGCCGCCGTGCGGCGGCTGAAGCCCTGCATCAGCAGCGCGCAGAGCATTTTCTGCCGCAGCTCGTTGAGCACCTCGCGGGGGTCGCGCTTTCGCTCGGTCTGGGGCGACGGTGCGGTTGCAGGCGGATCGACGAGAATCTCGCGCGGATCGGCGCGGGGGCGGATTCGGGCGCGGTGCATGTCGCGGAGGCATTCATGAAAAGGGACCTTTCTTTGGGGTTAGAGGGCAGTGAGCGGGGGCAAGGCAAAACAGTCTCCCCTCTCCCGCCGGGAGAGGGGCGGGGGTGAGGGCGTTTCCCTGTGGTTTCCCGCCATTATACACTGTTTACATGTCTTGTCAACTGTTATCTTAAGATGTCGGTCGCCCGTCGCCGCAAGTCCTTGCGCCGCAACGCTTTACGCTGCTTGACATTTGTCCGCGTTCTTGTGGATGCCTCGTGCGCGTTGGCTATGCGGCAAATAGCGCAACTCCAAGCTGGCAAAGGGTTTGGGAGTTTCCGCCTGCGCCGCCGCGGACGGACAAGAAAATGACGCGCGGCCAAGAAACTCCGCCTTAGTAATGCTCTAGCGACGATTGCACAGCTATGCAAAAGCCTCCGGCAGTCCACCGACGATCTTCACCGTTTCCACGCTCAAAGAACGCGTCCAACAGCCGCACGAGCCGCACGCGGTAGCGGAAGTCGATTCGCATGACCTCGTTCTTGTTCTGGATCAGAACGGCCGTGCGCGAATCCTCAAAGATGATATTCCCCAGTTGCATTGATGCAACTTGAGTTCCTGCTATCATCGCCGGATCGCGAAGTGGGGTCAAGAATGGGCACAGAAGTAGCGGCGAAGCAGTTGCGGCAGCTCGGCGCTGAACTTGCTCCTTGGCATGACTTCGTCGCAGCCGGCGGCACGGGCTTCGTCCAAACGAACCTTGTCAACGTGCGATCCGTAGGCGATCGCGGGCACGTCTCCGGCCGCGTCGCGAAGTCGAGTCACTGCCGCCGCGATATCGATTTCCGCCATGCCGAGGTCGCAAAGAATGTAGGCCGTCGGCCGATCGCGGCACATGGCGACTGCCTCGTCGAGGCTGCCGGCGACGGCCACCTCGTGACCGACGGCCGCGGCGGTGCTCGTGACCATTGAGGAGAACAACAAGTTCGAGGTCAGCAACAGACCCCTTCGTACCACAGGCTGGTCTTTCTTGGGAGTCATTCGTCTTCTCTTTCCACAAGCGGCAATTCAACGAGTATCAGTGTGCCCTTGCCGCACGCGCTTGCGAATGCTGCAACAGCCGCCCAGCAGTTTCGCTCTCTGTCGGATGCCTTCCAGCCCATAGCGCTTCTTCGGCGCGGCTTTTGGATCGAATCCCCGGCCCCAGTCCCTGACCACGATGCGAATTCGATCGTTCGCTTGCACGAGGCTCACCCGCACTTTCTTGCTCTGGCTGTGCTGACAGGCATTTGCGATCGCCTCCTGGCAAATCCGGTAGATGGCGTTCTCCAGCGGGGGAACGAGCCGATGGAAGGAAACCTTGCTGCGGAAACGGACGTGCGGTTGGTCCTTGCGGCCGTGCTCGTGGACGAGGTGAGAGATGGCTTCCACCACGCCGGATTCATCGAGAACCGGAGGTCGCACACCGGCGATCAGACGCCGGGCTTCGAAATGGGCGTGACGCAACATGGTTATGCCCACGTCGTATGCCTCTGCCGCCGAGTCGGAGTCCTGCCCGCGGCGATGCTCGAAAACCTCGAACTGCATGATTGCCGCGGCCAGGTGCTGCGCGAGGCCGTCGTGGATCTCGTAAGCGATGGTCTGCCGCTCGTGATCGGTCGATTGCAGCAAGTGCTTGAGAGCGCGGTGCTGCTTCGAGACCGCCTCTTGCGCCAACTCCCGTTCCGCGACGTTTTTGAGCAGCTCCGCGGTGCGCTCCTCCACGCGCTGCTCAAGCTCGTCGTGGGCCCTGCGGAGCTCCTCCTCGGCTTTCCTCTGCTCGGTGATTTCCATGGCGACCCCGCCGACATATCGCACGCCGCCGGCGTCCCAAAACGGGAACTTGAAACTGCACCAGTAGCGCCGGCTGCCGTCGGGTTCAAGCATCTCCTCCATTATCTGGATGACTTTATTGCTCGTCAGGACGGCTTCGTCACTCCTCCGGAACTGATCTGCCGACTCTTGCGGCCAAAGTTCGAGATCCGTTCTTCCACGGACGTCCTGCAGCCGCAGCCCAAGTCGTTTCTCAAATGCAGCGCTAATGTACACATACCGCCCCGCTTCGTCTTTCATCCAGGCCACGGCGGGGCTGTTGTTCATGAAGGCGTGAAACCGCTCCTCGCTTTTCTTCAACGCCTCCTCGATTGGGTGCTGATTCGTTTGGATTTGGTCGTTCATGAAAACCTCAAGCCCCCGGGCAACATGTTTTTTTAGCCGCTGCCGGGAGGTTATTCTAGCGAAGACCGCGAGACAATGCAGCAGGGCAGGAGGTTATCCCAAGCGCATCCACACCGCCTTCAGATACTCTGTTTCCGGCACTGCCGCGGCAATCGGATGGTCGGCCGCGGCCCCAGTGCGGGCGAGAATCTGCATCGGCCGCGCGGCGTGCTTCTCCGACGCGTCCTCGGTCGCCGCCGAAATCAGCTCGCCCGCCTGATAGGCCGACTGCCGCAGAAGCTGCACGAAGTCCGGCTCTTTCAACAGTCCCGAACAGCAGCAGCTCAGCATCAGTCCGCCCGGCCGAACCAGTCGCATCGCCAGGCGGTTCAGGTCGAAGTGCTTTCGCGTTCCTTCTTCAAGTTCGGCCCGCGAGCGAATCAGTTTGGGCGGATCGAGCACGACGACGTCGTAGGCGCGACTCAGCCGCAGCATCTCGCGCATGTAGGCGAAGGCGTCGTCCTGCACGAAGCGAATGCGGGCCTGGTTCAAGTTGGCGTTTTCACGGGCGAGCTTCAGCGGCTCTTCGTCGAGATCGACGCCCGTAACGTCAGCCGCCTTGCCGAGACACTTGGCCTGCACGGCGAACCCGCCAGTATAACAGCAGAGGTCTAGAACCGTGCGGCCTTCACAGAAGTCGGCCAACCGCCGGCGATTCTCGCGCTGGTCGCAAAAGAAGCCAGTCTTATGACCGGCGGCGAAGCGCACGCGGAATCGCGTGCCGTACTCGTGGACCGTCACTTCCGCCGGCAGCTCCGGGGATGCGAAGCCCGGCGGCTCGTATCCCTCCTGACTGAGGAACTGCGGGCTGGGCCGGACGACCGTGTGCTGCGTGCCCAGTGCGGACGTAAGCCGCGCAAGGATGGCCTCTGCCCGCTGGTACATTCCCAAGGTATATGCCTCGGCCGAAAGTACGTCGCTCAGACGGTCCACCATCAGACCCGGCAAGCCGTCGGCCTCGGCGTAGACGACGCGATAAGCGTTCGTCACGTCTTGCAGGCGCAGCAGGCCGTGACGAAGGTCTACCGCGTCATCGAGCTTCTTCTGCCACGCGGCATCATCGGGCAGATCCTCTCCATAGAAGACCATACGTGCGGCGATCTCGCTTCTTGGGTTGTAGAGCGCATAGCCAAGCACGCGTTCGTCCGGACCATAGACGGCCGCGAGATCGCCCGGCCGCGCCTTTTCGACGCGCTCGATCCGCTTGCGGTAGAGGAAGGGATGCCACGTCGGCGAGCGAACGAAGATCGCCGGAATAGGCGCCGCCGGATCGGGCGCCAAGGCCCGCTGCCTTGAGAGTTCTCCGCCGGGCGGCGTCTCGCTTCGCGGGTACGCCGTCGCATGCACGCCGGCCGCTTCGGCTTTGTCTGAGCGCTCTTTTCGTCTCTTGACATGCATCCTCGCCATTATACCGCGCGGACGGTTCATTATGCGACAATACCCGCGCCGCCTTCGGCGCGGGTTCGCGCATCGCGTAGCCCGAGGATAATCGCCGGTGGTCGGCTACCGCGTGAATCCGATATTAAACGAAAAGCCGTCCAGGCCCAAATTCGTCTGGCCGGAACCGTAGTAGTACGCGCTGTTCTGCATACCGTCCCAGATTTGGCCTTCCCAAAGCGCCTGGGCAAAGACGCGTCTCCCCTGGGACAAAGACCGCGACCATTCCAATCCCATTTGAATCTCCGCGACGCCCACGGCCTGATCTTGTTTCGCAAGGTAGGGCGTAGTTGACGGTGGAACGACAAGATTGTTGGTGATTGTTAAGGCATTGGTCTCCTGGCCAAAAAGAAGCGCGCCGCGGAGGTTGGCGACTAGGCCCAGACCGGAATCGCCGATCGGCCGGTGGAATTCGGCGAACAGCGTGGGGCCGATGCCGAAGAAACTGCCCGTCTGATTCAATGTTTCATTCTCAGGCGCCGGTGGATAAATGACCTGGGTCGAAAGTTCCTGCACGATGCTGCCGTACCGCAGGCCGCCGCCGACGTTCATCCCCCAACGGCCCCACTGGATCTCCTGGGTCGTCTCGAGGTCGATCGTGTTGGCACGCAACATTCCGCAGCCGATGAAAGTCTCGCCGCCGCCTGTGAAAGTGCCCGCGTCCTGCGCAAGACCCTCGTCGAAGGTCCAATAGCGGATTCGCGCGCCCAGACCGGACTCGCTCACGTAACCCAGCCAGATACGCGGAGTGACTTCGTACTCGTTTTCGTGATACGGCACGGCGTTCACTCCCAGAATGGCCAGATCCGACACCGACATGCCCGGCCGCGGCCTTAGAATGGCCGCTTCGATGCCGCCGACAAAGCCCGGACAGGTGTCGCACGATGCCACGCCATTGAAGCCCGCGTAATTGCCCGGCGTTTCATTGCCCGACGCGCCGCGGATGTCGCCTGCACTCGGCTCGGATGGCTGTCCTGCAACGCTTGTTGCCGCAGCATTACTGGGGCTAGTCGGTGGCGGCGCCGCAGTCTCGTCCGCCAGGGCCGTGGAAACCGCCGCCAATAAAATGGCCGCGCAAACTACAATCATCCTTCTTGAAAGCACACAAACCCCCATAAAAGACTGAACAGAATCCGCGTCTGGGCGTCGGCACAGCAATGCCCCGAGCACACCTGTCCCTGGAGTCTGTTTATTCGTGTCTTACCGAAGGTAATGTTAGTTTCAATTGCACCATCTGGACGACCGCTATAACCGGCAAAGTCGGATCACCACACTCCGCGAGTCCATCGCAATCGTGACAAAAACCGTGCCAAGGAGGTAGCCGACGGCGATTGGCATCCAATGCGGGCGAGAGGACTCGAACCTCCACTCCTTGCGGAATCAGATCCTAAGTCTGACGCGTCTGCCAGTTTCGCCACGCCCGCGCAAACTCGTTCTTTGAATCTATCATGCCGGGGAGGATTCGGCAAGGTAGCAGGCACGCTCCCCGTGCCGTCCGCTCAATCAGCGTTCCGTCATACGATCCGAGACAAACTTTTCACCTAAGCGGACGGCACGCGGAGCGTGCCTGCTACTTTCCAGACACGTATTGCCCGGCAAACGTTCGTGCTATACTGGCCGATCTTACTCGAGCCTCATGACTCAAACCTCAAGCCTATGATGATGTCGCGCGTGCCAATCACCGCGGATGGACCGGAATTCTCTCGCTTGGTTTACGGGACCTGGCGGATGCTCAAGGGCCAGCCGACGCCGCAGGAGATCAACGGCCGCCTGCAAGCTTGCCTGGAACTCGGCATCACCACCATCGACACGGCGGAAATCTATGGCATTTACGAGGCCGAGGAAGCGCTCGGAGCGGCACTGGCCCTCTCGCCGGGCTTGCGCGACAAGTTGGAGATCGTCACCAAAGCGGGAATCTACGTGCCATGCAAGCGCCATCCCGACCGCCGCTCGGCGTACTACGACGCCACCGGCGAGCGGCTCGTTAAGAGCCTGGAGAAATCGCTGCGCCTGCTGGGCACCGACCGCGCGGACCTGTTTCTCGTGCATCGGCCCGACTGGCTCACGCGAGCCGATGACACGGCGGCCGGGCTGAACGCCTTGCTCCGCGACGGCAAGATTCGCGCCGCGGGCGTATCGAACTACACGGCCGCGCAGTTCGATCTGTTGAGCGCCTGCATGGAGCAGCCGCTGGCGACGAACCAATTGGAATTCCATCTCTTGCACATGGACCCGATCTACGACGGCACGCTCGCCCAGTGCGAGAAGGCGGGCATC
This sequence comes from uncultured Planctomycetia bacterium, assembly GCA_963780045.1. Lineage (GTDB taxonomy): Bacteria > Planctomycetota > Planctomycetia > Pirellulales > Thermoguttaceae > JANXQG01. The sequence goes on from CAVZZZ010000001.1 coordinate 4,112,419, forward strand.
GTGCCAATGGCCTGGAGCCCTTTGGCCGGCGGGCGGCTGTTCGATCCGGCCAACGAGGCGGCGCAGCGGATCGCCGAGGCGGCCCGCCGCATGGGCGGAAAGTACGGCTTCGTCGGCGTCGAGCAATTGGCCTATGCCTGGATCATGACCCATCCCGCCCGGCCCTTGCCGATCATCGGCACCAATCGCATCGAGCGCATCCACGCCTCGGCCGCCGCCGCCGAGATTGTGCTTCAACGCGAAGACTGGTACGCCTTGTGGGAAGCCGCGCAGGGACGGCCGGTGCCGTAGGGCATTACAGAGATTCGACAGAAAAACAAGGGACAGAAAAATGAAGAAAGACAATACTCGGGCCGGCGGAGAAATTGCAAAGCGAACAGTCGACTGTGGCATTCCCACCCATGTTTCTGTCCCCCATTTTTCGGTCGAAATCTAGGCGAAACGCCCGCGCGGAGACTTTGGCGCGAACTCCGCCGGCACTTCTCCCGCCTTTATGGCACGATCGAGTTCCTTGTGGCCGCGCCAGTCGATCAGGTTCAAGTCGGGTCTTTTTTCCGCGTATTCCTTGTACAGGGCGACCGCTTTCGGGTCTTCCAGGATAACGACGCTGGCAATGCCGTTTTCGCCGGCGCAAGATCGGTTCGGTGGAAGGGGCGTTCGTCACGTCGCCGATCACCACTTTCTCGAAATTGCAGCGATGCTTGATCTGCGCCAACAGACCTCGCACGGCGTGAGCGTGGTAAACATGGTCGTCTTGCGGAAATCGACCGGCCCCTCGCCTCGCAGCTTGGCGACTCTTCCGGCGTCCCGCAGCGCCATGGTTTCCCCGTGCGTGGTGGAGTCGTTTTCCTGGCCAAGCGTATTATGGCCTTTGCCGATGATTTGGCGATCGTGGTCGATAATCACCCCGCCGATCGGACAGCCGCCCTCCTCGTACGATTTCCGCGCCAAGAACGTGCCGATTTGCATGAAATCCTTGTCCTGAAGTTTGCGAAAGAACTCGGGATCCGCCAGCTTGGACAAAAACTCCGTAGGAATGTGCGCGATCGCATTCAATACGGCGTCGTTTGCCGGAGTGTCCTTGGTAATGAAAAACTCGCTCATGTCGCTTCTCCCAAGCTCTATCCTGCCTCGCAGGTTCACTTTGTCGAACGCAAAAGCTCCGTCACTAACGGATTGGCAGCAGCCGGATGCGGATGCGTCGCGCAGTGACCGAAACGGCAGCGCCGGCCTCCAATTCGGCCTTTGCCGCCATCAAGACCTGCGAAAGTAAAGCGGCCATTTGTTCGCCCTTTAAGCCTTCGATCCGAATACGCACGACTGACGGCGCGCCGGCGTGCGACGCTGCCAGCAGGGCGTGAAAATCCGCATCCAACGTCGCCACAACCGCGCCACGCTCAAGCGCCTTTTCGAGAATCTGCGCGTCGGAGGCGCTTGCCATGCCCAAGTCCCCAACGTGCTCGGCCTCAATGCCCGCAGTGGCCAAATGTCGCACGGTGGAGCGGGGCAATCCCTGGTCCAGAAGCAGCCTCATGACACCGGCCGCAATTCGAGGGTTTTGTCGTCGAGATTTGCCGCCGCATACTCAATCGCCTGCCGGATGTCCTCGTCTTCGAGTTCGGGATACTCGGCGTGGATCTGCTGGCGATCGGGATACATCGCCAGCGCCTCCAAAACGCGCCTCACCGTAAGCCGCATGCCTCGGATACACGCCTGACCATTCATTTGGGCCGGATCGGAAGTGATTCGCTCAAAGGTCATTGTCCACGATTGTCCAAAAGATTTGCCCCAAACAATTCTACGTTCATCGCCGTATGATACTATGAGCAAAGTGATAATTGCAAGCCGGTTTCGCACCGGCAAACGATGGGCGAGCGGCGGGAAACAACAGGTGCGGGGGGGGAAACGGCCTTCGCGCTGGGCCAAAGCGCCCGCGCGCGCCGGCGGCACTAGCGGCAGTCCCGTGAGTGCGGCGGAAGCGCGTTAGGTCGACGCGAGTTCCGTTTCTATTCTCTCCAGCCGCTGTGCCAACCGGTGCTGTCGGGTCGCTAATATGACAAAGGCGACAAACGCTAGAGCATATACCGCCCCTGTGGAGGAGTTGACGTATTGCCCGACGCGTAACTCCAAGAATTCGGTTTTCTGTTCTGATTTGTAACCGGCGAACTTTCTGACAATCTCGGGCACCTCGGTTTGACGCGCGAGTACCTCGTCTTGGAACCGAGGGTGAGCAAACGTGTTGCCGGCCGTGAACTTCCAATCGCTCAGCCTAAGGCAAGCGCCGACAAGCACAAAGATCACCACCATAACCCAGAATGTTGTGTCCCGTTTCATCGCAGTTTTAATCGGCCTATCGAGTATAAGACTACAAAAGTGCGGTCGAGCATCGGCCGATTCTAAGTGACAAACCACTGACCGGTCAAGCTGCCAGATTTGCAGGCGGCGATTTGTAATCTTCACTTTCCGGCCGCTTTTCTTCCGCCGCCACTTCACAGCGCGCCACTGCGGCCGCCGTGCGCGTCGACGCCTGGCGTCGAATTCCGGCTAAAGACGGTACTATGAGCGTCTTGCACCTAATGCTACAATCGCCTCTGCTCACCTGGTTTTCGTTTCCATCCTCTTAAGTATCTTCGCGATCATGTGCGCTTCTCCCATCGTGAAAAAGGACAATATCGGGGCGGTTTTGAATCGGGCATTGGACGCGGGCGAGGGACTGCTGCGGCTGACGCCGACTTGGGTGCCGCGAAGCTTCCTCCATCCAGGCAAGCGGATCAAACTGGCCCCGACCGACTGGTACGCCCTTGGCACGCATCGCGGCGGCATCGACGAGCGGTGGTTCGCGAGCACCACCGAGGCGGCCAACGACAACCGCGCCGCCGACGAAGGTTTAAGTTATTGCGTCTTCGAGAACGAAAGATTCCTCCTCAAAGACGCCGTGGCCGAGGCGGGCGGGCGGCTCATTGGCAAGCCGATCTTCGATAAGTACAAACGCTGGCCGGTCTACTCAAAATTCTTCGACAACATGGGCCCCATCCCGCTGCACATGCACCAGAGCGACGCCCACGCCGCCCTCACCGGGCAGCAGGGCAAGCCCGAAAGCTACTACTTCCCGCCGCAGTTGAACGCCGCGGAGAACCATTTCGACTACACGTTCTTCGGCCTGGAGCCGGGCACGACCAAGGACGACATCCGCCGCTGCCTGGAGAATTGGGACAAGGGCGACAACGGCATCCTCTACTATTCCAAGGCGGCGAAGCTCCGGCCGGGCACCGGCTGGATGGTGCCGGCGGGCGTGCTGCACGCTCCCGGCTCGATGTGTACCTACGAGCCGCAGTGGGGCTCCGACGTCTTCGGCATGTACCAGTCGCTCGTCGAGGGTCGCGAGGTGCCGTGGGCGCTTTTGGTCAAGGATGTGCCACGAGACAAGCACCGCGATCTGGATTTCCTCATCGAACAGCTTGACTGGGAGCGGAACGTCGATCCCTGCTTCAAGCAGCACTGTTACGTCGAGCCGATCGTCGATAAGGGGCGCTCCGGGCCGGGCTACACGGATCGCTGGATCGACTACGGCCTCTTCGATGGCCAGCAAAGGTTTTCCGCTAAGGAGCTGACCGTCGAGCCAGGGGCGAAGTGCATGCTCAGCGATCCGGGGGCCAGCGGTTGGATCACCGTGCAAGGCAGCGGGCGGATCGGCCGCTTGCCGCTGCAAACGCCCGTAATGATCCATTTCGGCGAGGAGCCGCTGGACGAAGTGTTCATCACGCACGAAGCGGCCTTGCGGGGCGTCGAGATTGAGAACAGCGGCCGTGAGTTGCTGGTGGGCTTGCGGTACTTCGGGCCAGACGTTCACAGCAATATGCCGAACATCGGCGAGCATGTAAAATAGAGTGCAGTAGCATATGACGGTACCCGAAGCACGTAAGAGAGATAACCCGAGACGTAGGTCATGCACACGATCCACCTCGAACTGCCCATAACTGTCTCGGAAGACGAGGCAAAGGTTTTGTTTGCCCTAAAGCTATTTGAGGCCGGAAGGGTGTCGCTTGGTCAAGCTGCGCGGCTTGCCGGCTTCTCCAAGCGATCGTTCATGGACGTGCTGGGCCAGCATAAGGTCCCCGTTTTCAACTACGATTCGGAAGACCTCGCGGAGGAGCTCAGCTCGTGAAAGAGCCCGTCGTGGCGGACAGCGCGTGTTTGATTGCGCTTGAGCAGATTGATAGTCTCGATATTCTGCCGGACTTGTTCGAGCCGATCTTGATTCCGCCCGCGGTTGACCGTGAGATCGGAATTGCGCGTGGCTGGCTAACGGTCGAGCGGCCGGCAAACGCGCCGTTGGTCAACTCGCTACGCCTTACGTTGGACGTCGGTGAAGCTGAGGCAATCGCTTTAGCAGCCGAGCGAAGCGCCCGAATAATCCTTGATGACCGGCAATCGCGAGCCGTGGCAAGAGCGTTCAACATGCAACTTATCGGGACGATCGGATGCCTTCTCAGGGCGAAGCAGACGGGAGTAATTGCGGCGGTCCGGCCGTTGATCGAGAACCTGGAAGCAAACCACTTTTATCTTGACGCAGCGCTCAAAGCTGAAGCGCTGCGGATTGCGGGAGAGTAGCTGCAGATGTCTTACGAACACCCCAACAACTTCCCCAAACTCCACAACGCCGCCTGGCCGGGCGTGGTCGGCAAAGGGCCGGGGGCCGAGCCGCCGATCGACCTGGACACGATGTTGGACCTGACGGCCGACGCCGAATTCGAGGGGCTTCGCTTCGACGGCTTCGATCTGTTCCTGTACGCGCCGCACATCGACATCGATTCCAACGACGACGACATCCGCCGCTTGGCCGACAAGGCCCGCGCGCGGAAGCTTCAGATCGGCACCGTCGTCGCGCCGGTGTGGGGACCGACGGGCGGCGGTCCGGCGATGGGCACGCCCGACGACCGCGCGAAGTTCCTCACGCAGGTCCGCAAGGGCTGCCGCATCGCCGAGCGATTGCGGACGGCCGGCATCCGGCCCAACGGCGTCGTGCGGATTGATTCGGCCTCGCCCGTGGAGGCATGGTACGAAGACCCGATGGGCAACCAGCGGCGCATCGCCGAGACCTTCCGCGAGGCGTGCAAGATCGCCGAGGACCACGGCGAGCGGTTGGCGGGCGAGGGCGAAATCTGCTGGGGCGGGATGCATAGTTGGAAGCGGATGCTGCAACTGCTGGAAATGGTCGATCGTGCGCAAACTTTGGGCTTCGAGGCCGACATGGCCCACACGCTGCTCTACCTGCTGGGCTACAACGCGCCCGAGGACGCGATCCTGCCGGCGGACTTCAACTGGCGGCCCCGGGACAAAGGCAACGAAGACAAGTTCGAGGCCGCCTATTGCGAGCTGACTGCCGCGCTGCGGCCCTGGACGATCGACTTCCACGTCGCCCAGAACAACGGCACGGTCCACGGCAGCGGCACGCACGACAAGACCGGCCGCCACTGCCTACCCGACGATCCGCAAGGCAAGCTCGACATCCCCCGCCGCGCCGGCTACTGGCTCCGCGACGAAAACGGCGAACTGACGAAGCGCATCCGCCACATCTGCTGGGACGGCTGCATGTTTCCCAACGACGTGATGATGAAACGCGAAACGTGGGTGAGCATTTTGAAGGCGATGGTTGAAGTGCGGGATATGCACGGATGGCAGGAATGACCATATAAACATTGAACCTTGCACATTGAACATTTCTGCTCGAGGAACTGTTTTCATGCCAACTCCCCTCCGCATTGCCGTGTTCGGCACCGGCTTCATGGGCCGCGCACACTCCAACGCCTGGCTCCAAGTCGGGCACTTCTTTAAGCGTCATCATCAACCGGTCCTCAAGGTGTGCTGCGGCCGCGAAGGCTCAGGCGACAAAACAAAGGAATTCGCCAAGACCTGGGGTTACGAAGCGGCCGAGAGCGATTGGAAGAAAGCGGTCGCGCGCGACGATGTTGACCTGGTCGACATCTGCTTCCCCAACCACCTGCACAAAGAAGTCGTGCTCGCCGCGGTCGCAGCCGGCAAGGTGATCTTCTGCGAGAAGCCGCTAGCCATGAACGTTCGCGAGGGCGAGGAGATGGTCGCGGCCGTGGAGAAGGCCGGCGTGGCAAACGCGGTGGCCTTCAACTATCGCCGCGTGCCGGCCATCGCGCTGGTCCGGCAACTTATCGACGAGGGCCGCATCGGCCGGCCGTACCATTACCGCGCGACCTACAACCAGGACTACACGATCTCGCCCGACGTGCCCCAGGGCGGCCGTGCCCTCTGGCGGCTGGACGCACGCGTGGCCGGCTCCGGCGTGACCGGCGACCTCTTAGCCCATTCCATCGACACGGCCCAATGGCTCAACGGCCCGATCCGCAGCGTCGTGGCATGCACGGAAACGTTCGTCAAAGAACGGAAACACGCCGAGAGCGGACGCGTGGAGCCGGTCACGATCGACGACGCCTGCATGTTTTTGGCCCGCTTCGCCAACGGCTCGCTGGGCACCTTCGAGAGCACGCGCTACGCCCGCGGACGCAAGAACTACAACACACTGGAACTCAACGGCGAAAACGGCTCCGCGTTCTTCAACCTCGAAGACCCGCACCTCTTGCAATTCTTCCGCTACGCCGACCCTGCCACCGGAAAAAAGATCGAGGACCATCTTACCGGCTGGCAGGAGATCAACGTCACGAACTTCGAGCATCCTTACATGAAGAACTGGTGGGTGCCCGGCTGCACGATCGGCTACGAGCACACGTTTACGAACACGTTCGCCGACTTTCTGTCAAGCCTGGAAGGCGGGCCGAAATTCGAGCCGACCATGCGGACCGCCCTGGCGACGCAGCGGGTATGCGACGCGGTGCTTCAAAGCGCAAAGTCCGGTCAGTGGGTGGAGATTGAGGCATAGCTTCCCTCTCCTGCCGGGCATTGGTTCCGTGCAATGCAAGGGTTCCGGGTTTACGACGGGAGCCTTTGGGACGACGCAGCCTATGATGAGCGGTGCAGCCTTGCGGCCCACGAGCGTGCCCATGCCTTGCATCCCGACCGCCTCGCCTCGCTGTACCGTGACTTTTTCAGCCTCATTATGCAGCGGCCCGTCCCGGCGACGGTCTCGCGCAACGTGGCCCACGTGGCGGAGTAAGGCCGCGTTCGGGTGCAGTATTGGCTTGTCTACGTTACCGCCCGATCGGTATACTGGAACGCTGGTGGCAATTCGGTGCCTGGGGGCGTTAAAGGGGAAGGCAAATGACGAGCATCCAACTACGTTTGCTGTTGCGCTCGGCGATTGCCGCCGTGTGCCTTGCGCTCGCTGTTCTCGACGGCAGGGCGCGGGCGCAATTCAGCGGTACGCCAATTACGTTCAACAACAACGGCGGATGGTGCTGGTTTCAGGACCCACGCGCGATTATCGACAACGGTCAATTGATCTTCGGCTCGATCGCGGGCTTCACGGGCAGCGGATCGACCGGCGGCGACGCCGACGTTACGTCCTACAATTTCCAGACGCAAACTTCCACGGAGACGCTGCTCCACTCCGCATTCAACCAGGACGACCATGCCTGCCCCGCCTTCACCGTGCTGCCGGACGGACGCATCATGGTGGTCTATGCAACGCACGGCACGAACAACAACCTTCAATGGCGCGTGAGCACGTCGCCCGGCGAGACAACGAGCTGGTCCGCGGAGCAGACGGGCGTCGTCAATACCGTCAGCGACGGCAACGGCAACTCGTACAGCAACCCGTTTTACCTGAGCACGCCGAACGAGGTGGTCAACTTCTCGCGGGCCATCGGCTTCGATCCGAATTACTCGGTGTTCAGCAATATCAACAACACGGACAACACGGTCAGCAACATCAACTTCGCCTACGGCGGGCACTGGATGTATTGGCAGAACCCGAACAACGGCCCCTTGACGGGCGGCAATGGCCGGCCGTACGTGAAGTACGCCTCCAACGGCACGAACACCGTCTGGTTCGCCACGACCAACGACAGCCCGCAGAACTACCTTAACAGCCTCTATGCCGGATACGTGCAATTCAACAGCAGCGGCGCGGGCACCGTTTATACTTCGACGGGCGGAAGCCTGGGCGGCCTCAGCACGGGCACGGCCCCGACCGGCGGCAGCAACCCGCCCGCCGGCGGCAACCAGGGCGACATCGTCAGCGGCACAGGCCTGAGCTACCTGCCTACCGATTTCACGCCGATCGTTGAGGCCAATGCCGTTTACAACGGCGTCAATCTGACCGGAAAGTACGTCGGCTGGGCCACTTCGATGCATCTGGATTCCAGCGGCAAGCCGTACCTGGGTTTTGTCGTCGTCGATAATCTCACCGGCGCTTACGGCAACGACTTGGAATATTACTACGCGCATCTCGTCGGCAATTCGTGGCAGGTTTCCCGCGTGGGCTACGCGGGCTATCCCCTCTACAACGGCCAGAACCAGTACGCCGGATTGATGGCGGTCGATCCGACGAACCCCAACACGATTTACGTCTCGGCGGACGTGAGCCCGGCCACCGGCGCCGCGCTATTGGGACCCGACGGCAACCAGCATTACCAAATTCTGGAAGGGACGACGAACAACGGCGGAAGTACGTGGAGTTGGACTCAGCTTACCGATACGTTGTCGGACAACATCCGCCCGGAGGTCGTGTCGGGCGGCGGCAAAGAGGCCCTCGTCTGGATGCAGGGGAGCTATACGACCTACACCAGCTTTAATACGTCGATGGTTGGTTTCGTCGAGACCATTCCCAACATTTGGACCGGCCCGGGCGCCGTCTTCGACGCGGCCACCAACTGGACGGGCGGCCTGCCCGCAACCAATGGCGGCGTCGCGCAGTTCAACGGAACGCAAAGCGGGAATCTTACGCTCACCTACACGGGCGGCATGGCCGGCAGCGCCGGCGACGTGGGCGTTGGGCTGAATCTCATCGGCGGTCAAACCGGCTCGTTGACGATTTACTCGACCACCAGCAGCGCCTTGTGCTTCGACGGCATCAACCTTGCGGCCGGCGCCGGCGCCTTGACGCTCGGCAACGGCGGCGGGACCCAATTCACGCTCTCGCTGGGCAGCAGTTCTGCCGCGCACCTTTGGACCAACAATTCCGCAAGCGCCGCGATGATCAATTCGGACGTCCGCTTTCAAAGCGCAAGCGCCGCGAACCAAACGCTCGTCCTGGGCGGATCGGGAAACTGGACCTTCAACAACTCGCTTACCGGTCTGAATTCGGTCCTCAGCCTCGCGGACACCGGAACGGGCTATACGTCGCTTACGGCGAGCAGCTCCTTGGGGAATCTACTTGTCAGCGGCGGCGGCACGCTGGCGGTCAACGGCGCGCTGGCCGTGGCCGGCAGCGCTGCCATCAACGCGGGCACGCTGGCGGGCTCCGGTCTCGTCGCTGGAAACACGCTGCTTTCCGGCAACGGCGCGATCAACCTTTCCGGCGGCACGATTGCCGGCACGCTAACTTCCACCGGCGGCAATTGGAACGGTTCGGGCACCGTCGGCGGCCTTGTTACCGTCGGCAGCAATACGTTCACGGTTGCCAGCGGGGCGACGCTGACCGCTCGCAACGGACTCACGGTCGCCGGCGGCGCGACACTGGCCGGCGCGGGCACGATCGCCGGCACGGGAACCGTGACGCTTGGCTCGGGCGCCATCTGGCGCCGGGCATCAACGTCACGACGGGCAATGTGGGCACGTTGAACGTGCCCAACATGGCGTTGGGCGGTGGCGGCACCGCCTACTTCGATCTTTCCAGCACGACCACCACCGCCGGCAACGGCGCGAATGACCTGGTGGCCGTCGGCGGCAATCTCACGCTGGGGGGAACCACGTCCGTGTACGTCAACCTGATCAGCGGAACGTCGCTCGTCAGCGGCACGTATAGCCTTTTCACCTATGGCGGCAATGCACTCGGCGCCGCGGCGTCCAGTTCGCTGACGTTGGCCGATCCGGGCGTGCTCAGCGGCCGGCAATCGTACCACTTCGACACCAGCCAGGCTGGCGCCGTGGACCTGGATATCGTCGGCGGCCCGGCCAACTTGAATTGGGCTGGCGCAAGCGCGGCCTCCTGGGACAACTCCGGCGGCACTACGAATTGGTTCAATACAGGTACTTCCCAGTCCGACCGCTTCTACGCCGGCGATTACGTCAACTTTACCAACTCGCGTTCGGGCACCGTAGCCATCAATGCGGCGGTCCAGCCCGGCTCAGTCGTCGTGTCCGGCAACTACACGTTTTCCGGCACCGGCAAGATCACGGGACCGACCGGGCTGACGGTGCAAGGCGGAGGGACGATGGTGCTGGCCAACACGAACGACTATTCGGGAAATACGACGATTGACCAGGGCACGCTGAGGATTGCGGCCGCCGGCGCAGTGCCCAGCGGCGCGGGCGCCGGCTTCGTCCTTTTCGACAACGCCGCGAACGCCGCCGTGTTGGACCTCAATGGTGTTTCCGCGGCGATCAATGGCCTCTCACAGCCCGTTGCGTCGGCGAACAACCTTGTCGTCAACAACCTCTCCGGCACCAGCACGCTCTCGGTGGGCGGCAACAACGCCAGCAGCACTTTTGCCGGCGTCCTTCAGAACAATACCGGCGCGGGCGGCATCCTGGCCCTGACCAAGATCGGTTCCGGCGTTTTGACGTTGGCCGGGTCGAATGCCTACACCGGTTCGACGACGATCGGCGGCGGCACGCTTGCGCTGGCAGCGGGAAGCCCGCTTTCTGGCGGCACGACGCTGGCCTTCAGCAACACGGCGGCCGCGGCAACATTCAACCTGGGCGGAAACAACCAGACGATCGCCGCCGCGAGCTTTTCGCCATCCGGCGCCGCGACGGCCGCGATCGCCGGCGGCGGCACGCTCTCGATCGGCGCGCCGGCCAACTTCGCCGCCGTACCGACGGGCAACGCCGCTTCGCTGACGGTCGACATGAGCCGTTTGGCGACGTTCGTTTACAACAATTCCAGCGGCAGCTTCAGCGCAGGCGGCGGGGCCGACGGCGTCGCCACCGGCGCGGCCGCGGTCCTCAGCCTGGCACAAACCAGCACGATTACCGCGGCCAGCTTCGGCGTCGCCCCGTTCCTTGCCAACTCCAATATCGTCAACACGGGTATCGTCCAATTGGGCCAGGCCAACACCATCGACGCCAGCACGATCCTGATCGGCGGCGTCAAGACGTCCGCCACAATGGACTTTCAGCCGCTGACGGACCCCACGCTGCGCATCCGCGGCACGTCCGGCGGCTCGTCGCGCGCGGCTGTCACCGTGGCGACCAACGCCAGCGGGGAGCAAGGCACGACCGGTATCGTCGATTTGACGGCCAACGTCGCCGGCGGCAGCACCTTGGACGCCATGCTCAGCACGCTGACCGTGGCCCAGGACAGCGGAAAAAACAGCACGCCCGTCACCGGCGTCTTCAACATGGGCGGCGGCACTCTCGATGCCCAGGCGATTATTCTCGCGTCGACTTCGGGAACGGGCGGAGGCGCTACCGTTTCCGGCAGCTTCGGATTGAACGGCGGCTTGGTGCGATCGCAGAGTTTAACGCTCGCCGACAAGCACGGAACGAACAGCGCAAGCGCCACGTTCAACCTCAATAGCGGCACGCTTTCGGCATCCTTGATACAGTCCGGCTCCAGCAGCGGTGCGCGGACTTTCAACTGGAACAATGGCACGCTCGCCAATTACAATGGGTCGGCCGGCACGACCGGACTGACGGTTTCCATCCCCGCGCTGACGATGGCCGCCACCGGCACGCACGACCTCTGGATCGATGCCGGCCAGACCGGCACGATCAGCTCCGCGATCGGCGGCCAGGGCCTGCTCACCAAGGAGGGAAACGGCACGGCGGTCCTGAGCGGCTCGAACACGTATACTGGCGGTACGGAAGTCCTCAGCGGCACGCTGCAGGTGATGTCGCCGAGCACGATCGAGGACGGGACTAATTTGTACGTAGGCGCCGATGTCGGGATCTTCCTTTCATCGCCGGATGGAACAGTCATCCCGGCGTCGCCAAGCTCCTCCGGAGCAGCAGTACCTGAGCCAGGGACGATCGCTCTGCTCGGCGGCGTCTGCGCGATCGGGCTGTTAAACCGCGTCTTGCGGCGGCGGTTGGCAAAATCCGTCCGAAGAGGCGGTCGTGGAGCCTACCATGCCCGCGTCACACCGGGCGCCGCGATTGGATAATTGCCATCGGCATCCGGCCGAGACGGCGGATCGGCGTCGAAGGCGTAGCGGGAGGGAGCGAGCCGCAACGTGGAGGCGGTCGCATCTTCCCAGGTGACCTCCTTGCCGGAATAGGTCGCCATGCGGCCCATTACTGCGGTCATGCCGCTGGTCGCGCCATAGTGGCCTTCGCACAGATAAGGGCCGGCGCCAGGATGCTGGCCATCAATGCGTCGTGCTCCAGTTGATAGGGATTCGCGAGCCCATCGGGGTTCTTCGGGGCCGTCCGGTTACCCGCTTGCGGATGGCGGAGCGTTCGCGGAGTGGCGTCGCCTGCGCCCCACGGCCCGGTGCCCAGCGTCGTCTGGCCCTTGGCGCCGGTGACGTTCTCGGAGACGTGGCTCCACGTGCCGGGCTGCTGCCGCGCCTGGCAATAGAATCGCGTGCCGTCGGCATATTCGTACTCGACGGCGTGGCAGTCGAAGATATCGCCGGTGCCCGGCCCTACGCGAATCTGCCTCATGCCCATGCCGTTGGCGCGGATCGGGTGCGCGTCCATGATCCAATTGGCCACGTCGATGCTGTGGCCGGCCTGTTCGACGATATGGTCGCCGGACAGCCAGCAGAAGAGGTTCCAGGAGCGGATTTGGTATTCCATCTCGCTCATCCGCGGGGTGCGCAGGACGGCTGCGCGGCTGCCGTCCACGTTGAAATAGGTGCGGATGAGGCGGACCTGGCCGACCGCGCCGTCGCGGATTTGCTTGATTTTTTCCAGATAGAGCGGCTGATGGCGGCGCTGCAGGCCGACGCCCACCGAGAGCCGCCGGGACTTGGCCGCGTCGCTGGCCGCCAACACCTGTCGATAGCCGGGCGCATCGACGCACAAAGGCTTCTCCAGGAAGACGTGCTTGCCCGCCGCGACGGCCGCCGCGAAGTGCATCGCGCGGAAGTGTGGCGGCGTGGCAAACAGGACCAGATCGACGCCGGCTTCGAGCACCTTCTGGTAAGCGTCGAAGCCGACGAAGCAGCGCTGCTGCGGCACGTCGATCCGCGGGCGGAGGTCGTCGTACTTGGAGAGATTCTTGAGGCTCGTTTCCAGCCGGTTGGCGAAGAGGTCGCCCATCGCGACGAGCTTTACAGTCTCGTTGTCGGGCACTTTCGCGCTGAGCGCGTCGCGGCAAGCCCCGCTGCCGCGGTTGCCGCAGCCTACAAGAGCGATGCGAATGAGGTCCGGCATGGCTCAGGTTCCGGTTTCGTGGCGCATCAACCCCACGTCCTCGGCCAACATGGCGGGCTTGTCCTTGTTGTAGATGCCGACGCACGCGCCGTCCTTGGCGGCGATGTTCTTGAAGGCATAGGCGAAGGCCTCCTGCGGTTCCAGCCGGGCCGCGCCCAAGATTTTGTACGCCACGACGGGCTTGTTCGTAATCGCCCGGATCGTGGCCACGGCCTTCTCGCGGCAATCCAGGGAGTAGTTCTCCGGGTGCTGATCGACGCGGAAGAAGCACTGGAAGTAAAAGTCGGTGGGGAAGCCGAGCTTCTCCGCAATCAAGTGCGTCTCGGGGCGGTGCGAAGCCATCCCCGCGGCCATGCCGAGACTCTTGGCGTGGGCGACCCAGCCGCGGACGACGTCGAAAGCCTTTTGGTCGAACTGCTCCTCGACGCGATGGCCCTGGATGAAGCAGGCCTTCGCGCCGCCCTTGGCACACGTCGCGATTTCCTTCTTCATGCCCTTGGCAGAGCCGTGCGGCTGGGCGATCCAAGTGAGCTTGCCGCCGCTGCGGATGTATTTGCCGTAGACATCGAGCCAGCGACGCGACGGCGGCGCGGCCACCGCGGTAATGCCCAGCGAGGCCGCTTGATCGAGCACGCCGAGGATTCGCTCGTCGGTATAGTACTCTTCCATTTGCCGGCCGAGGTCGCCCTCGCGGTGGGCACAGCCGAAAAACGGGTTGCTGCCCAAGATCAGCCGCGAGACCTCGACGTTGCCCAGGTGGATCGTGGGCATGGACCACGGCTTTGTCGTCGTGGCGGCCGCGGCATCCAGCGACCGCATGGCGGCGGCCGCGCCGGCGAGTAACGCAGTGTCTTTCAGAAAAGTGCGGCGGGAGAGGTTGGTGTTCACGGCGAGACTCCGTTATCAAGAATTGGTTATTGATTAAGGTTTTGCGAAAAGCTTGTCGTCGAAGGGCTTTTCGGAAAATTCTATTAACTGGCAAACACTTTCCACTTTCTTCTCGTCGTTTCGGAAGGACTCTGTCTTAAACGGACATTTGACTCCGCGAACCGATCTATAATCGGAGTAGACCGTTTCGGAGTGCGATTCCCTGCCCGACTCGACGTCCATGTATCGCAATTCGCATTTCGACAGCAAGTATTTTTCCTTGTCGAAGTAGAGCTTGACGGCATCGTGTTTCTCGCTCCGAACCAGAAGACCGACCACATTGCGACCCTCAACTTTAATCTCGTCGAGAGGCGATAACCGATAGTCGGGTTTCCTACACAGAACAAGCCAACGAACCCAATCGACATATATCATCTGTCGGCTTGACGCCACTTGCGCTTCGGTCATGGTGGTAGTTACTCCGTCGTGGTGTTTGATCCATCCGTCATTGCCATTTACCACGTTGACAAAATCACCCTTGTCGTCGCTAATAATTGAGCGCTCCTTGTCGTGGCCCTCTAGGAATACTTCGAGACGAAGGGGAATGGCCTGACCGTGACTGTAGAACCTACTATCTACCTTGTAGTGCAATGTCTTGATCTTCGCAAGCACCCTCTCGTCACCCATCGCCCTGATGGCCTTTTCGAGAATTGCCCGTGCGTCTGCCTGTTCGTCGGCGGCGGCAATGCGGGGCAAAAGAAGGGCCAGGGCTAACGAAGCAAGAAGAAGTCCACGCATTGCTTAAACCTCCAGCCGGCTCACGATCGACGAATTGCGGGAGCCGCCATCAAGCCTCTATCATAGTACCGCTCCGACAGGGCATTAGCAATCGGCCAGTATAACCGATTTCAAATCTCAAATCTCAGATTTCAAATCCCAGATTCCTCGCCGGCCGCCCCCATTTCAATTCGGCCGCCAATCCGACTACACTGGAATTGTGCCCCGAAACTTGGTGCCAAGCTGCCCTTATGTCCCACCTGCTGATCATCGACGACGAACAGAGCATCTGTTGGGGACTGTCCCAATTGGCCGCAGAGTTGGGCCATCGGGCGACGACGGCCGTCTCCGCAGAACTGGGTCTAGCCGCGGCCGGCAAGGACCGGCCGGACATGGTCATGCTCGATGTCCGCCTGCCGGGCATGGATGGGCTGGCTGCGATGCCGCGCGTGCAAAAGGCAGCGCCGGGCGCGCCGATCGTGATTATGACCGCCTATGGCGAACTCTCCACGGCCGTGGCCGCCGTCCGCAATGGGGCCTTTGATTACCTCACCAAGCCGTTCGATCTGGCCGTGGCTCAGCGGGTCATCGAAAGCGCGCTGCGGCACGGCGCGCGCCCCGCCGAGCCGGCAAGCAATCGCGCTCACCCTCGCCCTCTGTCCCTCTCCCAAAGGGAGAGGGAGGAAGGCGAGATCGTCGGCGGCAGCCCGGCAATGCAAGAGGTTTTCAAGCGGATCGCGCTGGTCGCGCCGTCAGACGCCTGCGTCCACGTCCGCGGCGAGAGCGGCACGGGCAAGGAGCTGGCCGCCCGCGCGATCCATCGCTACAGCCGCCGCGCGGCGCGCGCCTTCGTGGCGGTGAACATGGCTTCGCTCAGCCCGACGCTGGCCGAAAGCGAACTCTTCGGCCACGTCCGCGGGGCATTTACCGGGGCGGAGCAGCCGCGGAAGGGCCTCTTGGAGCAAGCCGGCGGCGGCACGATTTTTTTGGACGAGGTAGCCGACATTCCGATTGCCTTGCAAGTCAAGCTGCTCCGCGTGCTGGAGTTCGGCGAGATCGTGCCCGTGGGCGGCGAAACAGCCGTCCGCGGCGACTTCCGCCTGATTTCGGCCACGCACCAGAACCTCCAGGAGAAAGTGGCCGAGGGCACGTTCCGCCACGACCTTTATTTTCGCTTGATCACCTTTGAGATCGAGATGCCGCCGCTGCGCGAGCGCCGCGAGGACACTGCGCCGCTGGTCGAGCACTTTTTAGATCTGCTGGCGGGAAGAAACGGCGGGGCCCAGAGGGCACCCCGGCCGAGCGTCTCGCCCGAAGCGATGGCCGAGCTGCGGCGGCGGGAGTGGTTCGGCAACGTCCGCGAGCTGCGCAACGCCATCGAACATGCCTTGATCCTCGCCCGCGGCGGCATCATCGCGCCAGAGCACCTGCCGCCGCCACTCTTGCCCGCCGGACTGGGCACGTTGTTTGCGGGCCGCGGCAGCGACGAGGAGGCGCTGGCCATTCTCATTCGCTCATGGACGGAAGCGCAATTGCATGGGACGCCGGAGGTGCAGGACCTTTACGAGCGTTTCCTCCGCATGGTCGAACCGCCGCTTCTTGATACGGCCATGAAGCATTCCGGAGGGCAATGCCTCTCCGCCTCGCGCCGCTTGGGCCTGCATCGCACGACGTTGCGGAAGAAGCTGGATGAGCTGGGGATTGGCGGGGAGGAGTAAGCAATGACGGATTTCCGAGATGCCGTTTACCAGCTTCGCGCTGAAAAGTATAATTGCAGGTATCGCGTACTGGCAAAAGGGGAACAATACCTTTTTCGGAGGTCGATATGACATCGTTGCGTGAAGAAGCAATTCAGAAAGCCATAAGGTTGCCCGATCAGGAGCAAGACGCCTTGGCGTCGATCCTTCTGGAGCAAATGGAGTCGGATCGGAAGTGGGAAGAATCATTTGCGCGATCGACCGAAGCTTTGGACAAGACGGCGGAAGAAGCGCTAGAGGAACATCGGCAAGGTAGGACGAGAGATCTGAACGAGATCTGATGAAGTCCTAAGCTCAATCTGGGCGTGGCCGCGGGGATATTTGCTTACGAAATGATGCGCAGCCCGTGATGAAGTCACCCGCACGGCTCGCCGACACTCTGGGATTCCGTGGCCGCTTGCGTGGCCGCGAATTGGCTCTCTTCCGCCGCGGCGGTCGTCTGCTGGTGCCGGTCGTCCAAGTGCCGCAGCTCGAAGAACAAGCAAACGCCGGTAATTAACGAGGAGAAGAAGTCGGAAACCGGCAACGCCATCCAGACGCCGTCAAGGCCAAAGAACCGCGGCAGGATCAAAACCATCGGAATGAGAAGCAAGACCTGACGCGAGAGCATCAGAAACGTGGCTTCCCGCGATTTGCCAACGACCTGGAAATAGCTCGCGCTCACCGATTGAAACCCGACCAGCGGCGACATCAAAAAACAGATCCGCATGGCATGGGCGCCCATGTCCAAGAGCTGCTGCATTTCCTCCGGGGGTAGTTTGTCCGCGTTGAAAAACAAGCTCATAATCGCCTTCGGAGCGACCATCGCCGCGAGGAATCCCGCGATCGTCAGCGATGACGCGAACAGGATTCCGGTCAGCAGCGCCTTCTTCACGCGGTCGAAGCGCTTCGCGCCGTAGTTGAATCCGACGATCGGCTGTGTACCCTGGTTGACTCCGTAAACCGGATTATTAGCCAACTGCAACAGGGAGAAAATCGCGCCCATACGGCCAGTGCGATCGCGCCGCCGTTTGGCATCGGCAACTGATGGCCGTACCGGTTGGCCTGGAATTCCAGGACACTCAACATCAGCGACGCAAAGAGCATCATCACAAACATCGGCAAGCCAAAGAGCAGGATTCGTCCGCAGGTCGCGCCGTGCAGCCGCAAGAGCCGCGTGTGAAAACGCAAGATGCTCCTGCCTCGAAGGAAATACGCCAGCACCCAGGCGGCGGAAACGCCTTGTGAAATGGCGGTGGCCCACGCCGCGCCCCTCATGCCCCAATGGAATTTGAAAAGAAACGCATATGCCAGGATAAAGTTGAGGAAGACGCCGATCAGCAGCGTCCACATCGCGGTGCGGGTATTGCCTTCGGAGCGAATGACCGAATTGAGCCCGTAGCCGACCAATTGAAAGCCCGTGGCGAAGATGATGATTTCCAAATACTGCCGCGCGTACTCGCGAACCGCGTCCGGCACGTTCAGAAGTTGCAGCACGTAGGGCAATGCCAGGAAGCCGATCACCGTAAGCACCGCCGATGCGATGAAGAGCATGGACGTCGCGTTGCCCAATATCAACTCGGCCTCGTCGTTCTTCTTTTCGCCCAGCTTGATGGAAACGAGGGCCGCCGCTCCCAAGCCAATCAACATGGAAGCCGCCTGCAGCGCAATCATGTAGGGAAAGGCGATCATGATGCCGGCCCCCGCGTCGACATCCATCGCCTTGCCCACAAACGCCCGGTCGATGAAGAAATAGGCGCTTTGCACCATCATGCCGACCATGGCCGGTAGCGAGAGGCGGATCAGGAGTTGAGACACCGGCTCTTCGGCAAGCCGTTTGGCACGTTCCGGGCCGGGGTTTATTCGCATCGAGTGTTTTTATTGTTTGCGATTGGAAGTGAATCAAACGGTCGCCTGTACCGACAAAGCGTTTCAGTTCAAGACACGTCGGAATATGAAATGGTGACTGATCTTGGATCCTCCCCATAAAGTTTACCAAATCGGGCCGCCGAGTTAAGGCCAGAGTATGAATTCGGGCAAGACAGGGGAAATGCGGTGTCAGGAGAAAACGGCGGCATTGATGTCGCGGCAAAACGATATTGGAGAAAAATGGGCAATATCGTAGGGTGCATGAAGCGCGAGATTGTCGCTACGCGAAGCCGTCAAACGACCCGGAGACCCTACCGATGGCAATGTTCCCCACGCATATCAAATGCAGCACCGTCGCGGGCATTGTCGGCGGCACGGTGGCGTACATCCGCTATGGTGTGCCGCTTACTACCAGCGCGGTCGGGGGCGGGTTGTGCGCGATCGGCGGCATTCTGCCGGACATCGATAGCGGTCCCGGCATCCCCCTGCGCGAGATCACAACGTTTCTGGCCTCGGTCGTGCCGACGATGCTCATCACGCGGCTGCTTGCGTACAATCTCAATCAGGAATGCCTGATCCTGGTCGGCGCGATCATCTACGTTGGCATCCGCTTCGGCCTGGCCCATTTCTTGCGGCATTACACCGTCCATCGCGGCATGTTCCACAGCTTCCCGTCGATGGCCATATTCGGCGAGTTGACCTATCTTTTGTTCTACGGCGAGACGATGTTCGTGCGGATTTTCATGGTCTCGGCGGTCTGTCTCGGCTTCTTTATTCATCTGTTGTTGGATGAAATCTACAGCGTCGAATGGGACGGCCGGCCGCGAATCAAAAAATCTTTCGGCACGGCAATGAAGTTCGCCGGCGAAAACTGGTGGGCGAATGCCACATGCTACGGCAAACTGATCGTACTCACCTATTTCGTGCTCAGGGATCCGGCCGTGGTGCAACAGATTTACGCCGGCCAGGGCCAGCAAGTCGCGCAGACTTTGGGCGAGACCGTGAAAGACCGGCTGAGCAACGCTTCGGTCTTCACTGGGCACACGCCAAGCGGGTTGGCGAAGAATTCCGGCGGGGGCCCGCTGGCGACGTTTTTTGGGAATCGATCCGCGGCGCCAAAGGCAGGCCCGATGACGGCAGCGACGTTGCCGGCGGGAGCTTCGCCGGGCAGCGCTTTGCCGACGCCCGCGGCGATGCAACAGGCGGTGGTCCCGAACAACTACGGCCCAGTCGCGCCCGCCGCGAACGGTTTCTACTCGCCGGGCCCGAACCCGCCGCCAGCGCAGCCCGCGCAGTATCCAGGGCGATACTGGCAGTAGATACGGGTTTTTCGCTGTCCATTTTTCGCGGAACTTTGGCGGGCAAACAGGGTTTAATCGACAAGTAACCACCTCCGATGTGGGCCGGAGCAACTCTTGCCCCCCACCTCGTCGCTTCGTGCCGACCTCGGAGACGAGAGGCGGAAGGCGCGGGCCGTGGCGGTCCCCTTCCGCCTTTGTTTTTTTCTTGCAGTGGGGTGCCGTGGCTGCCCTTTAGTCCGCGCAGCGAGCCGGCCGACGGCGGAATTTAGGGCGTCGCGAGCTTCCCGTTCTGGCCTGGAGTAGCCGGCCCAGCTTCAAACTGGGGTGTTTGGGGTGAATCTTCGAGGTCTGTTCTTCGCGACGCATTTCCGGCGCACTTTCATTCCTCTTGGCTTGACTGCCGATATATACTTATGTATACTACTGCATAAAGCAACCGACATTCCCTACAATAGGAGACTTGTTTCATGATAGCCGCCTTGCAACCGAAAGCGAGAAGTCACATGGCAAAGAAAACCGCGCCCGCCAAAGGCGGCCGCGCAGCCGAAGCGGGAAACGGCCGCACGGATGTTGAAACGATGCTGGCGTCCCATCCGGCCTTGAAGACCACCGTCGCCCAAATCGAGAAGCAATTCGGCGAAGGGGCGATCATGGCGCTGGGCGCCGATCACGTGTGCCAAATCACCGGCATTCCCACCGGCAGCCTCTCGCTGGATCTTGCCTTGGGCGGCCAGGGCATTCCGCACGGCCGCATTGTGGAAATCTTCGGCCCCGAATCCAGCGGCAAGACAACGCTCGCCTTGCACGTCGTCGCCCAGGCCCAGCGCAAGGGGGGAATAGCCGCGTTTATCGACGCCGAGCACGCGCTCGACCCGGGCTGGGCCAAAAAAGTGGGCGTCGAGCTGGAAACGCTGCTGGTCAGCCAGCCCAGCAGCGGCGAGGAAGCGATGCACATTGCCGAAATGCTCATCAAATCCAATGCCGTCGACATTATTGTCATCGACTCGGTGGCCGCATTGGTGCCCAAGAAGGAGTTGGAAGGCGAGATCGGCGATTCGTTCGTCGGCCTGCAGGCCAGGCTGATGAGCCAGTCGATGCGCAAGCTCACGGGCGTCATTGCCAAAGCCAAGACGGCGGTGGTTTTCATCAACCAGATTCGCGAGAAGATTGGCGTGATGTTCGGCTCGCCCGAGACGACGCCGGGCGGCCGCGCGCTCAAGTTCTACAGCTCCTGCCGGTTGGACGTCCGCCGCATCGGGCAGATCAAGGAAGGCGAAGAAGTTGTCGGCCAACGGGTCCGCGTGAAGGTCGTCAAGAACAAGGTCGCGCCCCCCTTCCGCACCGCCGAGTTCGACATGATGGCCGCCGACGGCATCAGTTACGAAGGCGACGTGCTGGACATGGCTGCCGAGGCCAAGCTGGTCACCCGCACGGGCACGTGGTTCCGCTACGGCGAGATGCAGCTCGGTCAGGGCCGCGAGAAGACGCGGGACTATCTCAAGGAGCATCCCGAACTTGTCGCCGAGTTGCGGGAAAAGGTCTTCGCCAGCCATGCGGCCAGGACCGGCAAGCACGCTCCGGCCCTCAAGGAGCCGCAAGAATCAGACCCGGAGGAGGAGACGCCGCCGGAGGAATGACGGATGCTCGGAATCCTCGAATCCAACGGCGCGGATTTGAGATTTGAAATCTGAGATAACAAACTTCCGATCCATGAGGTATATAATGGAGTAACTCGCGGCAGGCAGTTTTCGCCGATTCTTGGTTGAGGCGATTCCGATTATGCGTCAAACACATCTTTGTTTACTGCTCGCTGCGGTGTTCTCGCTGGCGTGTGAGTGCTTGCCGGCTCAGGAACCCTCCGGCCTGGAAGCCGCCGCGGCTTTGCAGAGCTCCCTCGTAAAGACCATCGCCGGCGCCGAAAAATCGGTCGTGGCCATTGCCCGCGTCCGCAAAGAGCAACCGGGCGACTCGGTCCGCAAGGAGTTCCAGCCGGAGCCGTTTGGCAATGAGATCGCGCCTACAGACTCGCGCTTCGTTCCCAACGAGTACGGCGCCGGCGTAGTGGTGGATCGCAGCGGGCTCATCCTCACCGCCGCGCGCGTGCTGGGCGACGAGAACGACAGTTACTACGTTACGACCGCCCAGCGGCGCGTCTATAAGGCGTCGATCAAGGCCGCCGATCCGCGGAGCGACATGGCCGTGCTCGCGATCGACGGCGCCGAGGCCGCTTCTGCCAATTTCGCGCCAATCCGCATGGGCGATGCCGGTCCGCTCCGCAAGGGGCAGATCATCGTTACCCTGGGCAACCCTTATGCTATCGCCCGCGACGGCCAGGCCAGCGCCGGCTGGGGCATTGTCTCCAACCTCGGCCGCAAGGGTCCTGCCGAACCTGCCGTCGGGCAACCGGGCGAGGCGGAATTGGAGAGCGAGCCGTTGCTGCAGCGATTCGGCGGTCTGATTCAGACCGACGCCCGGCTGCACCTAGGCGCCAGCGGAGGCCCGCTGCTGAATCTCAAGGGCGAAATGGTGGGGCTTTGCATATCCACCGCGGCGATGGCGGGCTACGAATCGCCGGCTGGTTACGCGATACCGGTGGATGACATGTTTCGCCGCGTGCTGGACGCGCTGAAACAGGGCCGTGAGGTGGAATACGCGCTGCTTGGCGTCGAACCGGTCGATTTGACGCCGGAGGAGACCATCGCCGGCGTGCGCGGCGTCCGCGCACGACGCCTCTACGCGTCCTTTCCCGCGGCACGTGCGGGGCTTCGCGAAGACGACAACATCACTTCGGTCAACGGCAGGACCATACACGGTTCAGACGAGTTCGTTCTGACGGTCGGCCGCCTGCCGGTCGAGGCGGTCGCGCGGCTGGAGGTGCTTCGCGGCGGCGCGCGGCAAACGATCGACATCGTGCCCGGCAAGTATCCCGTGCGCGGACGAAAGATCGTGACAGTCCGCCCGCAGGCCTGGCGCGGAATGCGCGTCGACTATGCTTCGGCATACCTTGAAGCCGACCAGCCGCTGCGGCTCAGCGCACCGTCGGCCGCGGACGCTGTAGTCGTCTGCGACGTAGAGGCGAATTCGCCCGCCGCCGCGTCCGGTCTGAAGCGCGGAATGTTCATATGCCAGGTTGACGGCCGGCAGGTGCGCACTCCCCGCGAATTTCGCTCTGCCATCGCCGAGAAAAGCGGTCCCGTCCAACTGAAGCTGCTGGCAAGCGGTCCCTCCAATCCGGCGCTCGTCGTGCCGCCGGGCAGCTAGCACTCTTGATTCACGGGGAACGAATCTCAAAATCGGTCTTGACCCGAATTCGGAAAAGACCTATTCTCCCCGTCACCTAATCGCACTCGCGGCCGCACGGATGCGGATTGATGAGCGCGAAGCGTGCATCAACGGGCTATCGATCCACGTGGGTGGGTCCGCATCGGGGAAGACCGCGACGACGGTATTCCTGCGGACCACGGAGCGAGTTCCCGTCCGCATGGAAGCGGGCGGGTCGCTTCGGACATGAAAAGCTTTGCCGCTGGCTGCTGCCTTCGCAGCGGTGCGGCAACCGAGGCACAAGGCGTCCAATCGCTCCCGGAAGAGTCAGTGTCCTTCGCCCCCCTGGGACACGGGCTTTCCGGGGGCTTTTTTTTACGCTCGCCTGATCGCTTCTTGCAACTCTTGGTCGGGTAAGCCGTTAAGCTGGCCTTAAACTTGATCCGACCAATCTCGCCTGCGCGCGACAACTGCGTAGGACACGGCTTACCCTCAGGCGCCCCACTTGCAGACATGCCGCTCGATCAGATCGACGGCAGCGGCCCATGCGGATCGAACGGCGGAGGATAGCGACTCGCCGAAAGCGAAATCTTCGCCCGGAACCGTGAGACACCACGCCTTTGGACTCGATCCGTATATGGCGTGGGCACAAGCCAGCACTTCCTCTGGTCGCATTACATGATCGATCGCGGCAAGTCGGCCTTCAGCAGCGATCGGACGCAAGGAGACGGTATCGCCGGAGCGGCCGATGCAGGCATCAATGAAGATGACAGCGCTGCACGCGGCCAAATCCTCGGCCAATTCGGGCGTCAACTGATGGACGGAACGCGTGCGGACGCGCGGCAGCTTCCGCCGGGCTAGTTCCTCGGCAACTCGCCGGCCGACGCCGTCGTCGCCGCGAAGCGTGTTGCCGTATCCGATAATCAGGACCGCGTCGCCGTCGATTTCGTCATCCACGATTCAATCCCGCCAGACTTCCTTGAGGACGGACTTGTCCGGGCCCACGACCTGCACACACAGCGGCATCGTGCCGACGGCGTGCGTCGAGCAGCTCAAGCAAGGATCAAACGCGCGGATGCCGGCTTCGATGCGGTTGAGCGTCCCTTCCGCAATATCGCTTCCGCGCACGTAATGCCGCGCAATCTGCGCCACGGCCCGGTTCATGGCAAGATTGTTTTGTCCGGTGGCAATAATCAAGTTCACCTTCTGGATCAGGCCGTCCGGATCGACTTGATAGTGGTGGAAGAGCGTGCCCCGCGGCGCTTCGCTCACACCGACGCCTTCGAGCGAGTTTACGCCAGCTTCGGCCCGCAAATGGCCGGACCTTAAATCCGGGTCGTCCAGCATTTGCTCGATTTTCTCGATGGCGGCCAGTATTTCAACGAGCCGGGCGTAGTGATAATAGAACGACGCGTTCACGGTCCGCCCGCCGCGCTGCCGATACTCGGCAAGCTCCACGTCGGCCAAGGGCACGTTCATCCGCTCGCACACATTCAAGCGGGCCAACGGGCCGACGCGGTAGATGCCTCGCGGATAGCCCAGCGGCCGGTAGTAAGGCGATTTCAAGAACGACGACCTCTGCAGCGCTTCGCCGAGGAACGATCGGTAATTCGAGCCGTCCAGTCCATCGGCGACGATCGCACCGCTTGCATCCACAAAGCGCAGATGGCCATCGTAATGCTCCCAATTGCCGTCCGCCGCAACCAGCCCTAGATGAAGCGTGGGAAAGTTGCCGAAGGTTCTGACTTCATCGTTGAAATCGTCGAGTAGTCGCTTGAACCGCTCAAGCGCAGCGCGGACGGTGGCTGCCGCTTCGGGCAAGGCGCCGCGAATGGCGTCGCGGTCTTCCTCGGACAGCGGTGCGCGCACGCCGCCGGGCACGGACCAGGCCGGGTGGATCTTCTGGCCTCCCAGCGCGGCGATGATCTCCTGACCGAACTTCCGCAAGCGGATTCCCCCGCGGGCCAACTCCGGTTCGGCCGCGATTAGTCCGAAAACGTTGCGCTTGGCGGGGTCGCTTTCCATGCCCAGCAACAGGTCCGGCGCGCTTAAGTGGAAGAAACTCAAGGCATGCGACTGGATGATCTGAGCGAGGTTCATCAAGCGCCGCAGTTCGGCGCCGCCGGGAGGGACCTCCACGGCCAGGATTTTGTCGCCAGCCTTGGCCGACGCGATCAAGTGGCTCACGGGGCAAATGCCGCAAATCCGCGCGGTGATTCCGGCCATTTCCCACAACGGCCTGCCTACGCAAAAACGCTCGAAGCCGCGGAACTCGACCACGTGGAACTGGGCGTCCTCAACCGCACCGGCGTCGTCGAGAAAGATGGAAATCTTCGCATGGCCTTCAATGCGGCTCACGGGGTCGATGAGAATGCGTTTCGTCATTATACCTTTCCGTTTGCCGCCTCAACCGAACCGGATATCGCTGCCGGAAAGTTGCGGCGTTTCACCCTTCAGCAGGCTTTCCAGCACCGTGCGAATCCGCCGAGCCGGCGGCGGACAGCCCGGCAAATAAAAATCGACCGGCACGACTTCATGAACGGGACGAACTCGGTCAAGAAGCGCCGGCACAACTCCCGGCTCGTCCGGCAGGGCGGCATCGACGTCGGCAAGCTCCAGATAGCTCCGTCGCAAGACGTTTTCGGGCGGTCCCGCCAAGTTGCGCAGCGCCGTCACGTTGCCCGTTACGGCACAGTCGCCGAATGCGATCAGGAACCGGCTTCGCTGCCGCACCTTGCGAATAAACTCCAGGTTGTCCTCGTTGGCGACGGCCCCTTCGACGAGCACCGCGTCGACGCCTTCGGGAAACTTTTTGAAGTCGGCCAATGGAGTAAAAACGATGTCGGCTGCCGCGGCGAGGTCGATTAGCCATTCGTCCAGGTCCAAGAACGACATATGGCAGCCCGAACAGCCGCCAAGCCAAACCGTGGCTAGTTTCAGACGATCCATTGCCGGTCCTTTCGCGCATGAACGAGGAATTCGAGCTTCGAGCGGTCGCGCTCCATTTCGGCGACGGTAGAGCCCTGGCGGAAAATGGCTCCCGTGGGGCAGGCCATGAAACACTTTCCGCACGACGTGCAAGTCGCCGAGTTTCCCCACGGCTGGTTCAGGTCCGTGATCACTTTGGAACCGCCGCCGCGGCCGGCCATGTCGAGCGTGTGGGCGCCTTCCAACTGGTCGCAGGCGCGGATGCAGCGCGTGCATAGGATGCAGCGGTTATGGTCCAGCCCGAATCGCTCGTGCGTGATGTCGATCGTCCGCGACGGGTACTGGCAATCCATTTCGTTGTGGTCCATGCCGACGTGCGCGGCCAAGGCTTGCAGTTCGCAATTGCCGTTGGCCACGCACACCGAGCAGACGTGGTTGCCTTCGGCAAAGAGCAGCTCGACGATCGTGCGGCGATATTCGCGGAGCCGCGGCGAGTCGGTGGTAACCTGCATACCTTCATATACGGTTGTCACGCAAGCTGCCTGAGGCCGCGCCACACCCGCGACTTCCACCAGGCAAATGCGGCAGCCGCCGTGCGCGCTGAGACTGTCGAGATAACAAAGAGTCGGAATTTGGATGCCTATCGACCGCGCCGCGGCGAGGATCGTGTCGTCGCCCAAGGCGCTGGCTTGCTGTCCGTCGATCGTCAATGTCTTAACCGGCATAGGATTTCGGAGTTAGGAGCCAGGAGTTAGAATTTGGGAATTCAGGAGCTTCTAACTCCTGACTCCTAACTCCTTAATTCTTTCTTCATACTCGTGGCGGAAGAACCGCAGCGTGCTGAGGACCGGATTCGGCGCCGTCTGGCCCAGGCCGCAAAGGCTCGTGTTTCGCACCACGTCGCAAAGCGACTCTAGCCGCCGCAGGTCGGCCGCGTCCGCGCGGTGCTCGATGATTTTAGTCAGCAGGCCGTGCATTTGCACCGTGCCCGCACGGCAGGGCACGCACTTGCCGCACGATTCGTCGCGGCAGAACTCCATGTAAAAGCGGGCCACGTCCACCATGTTGTTCGCTCGGTCCATGACGATCATGCCGCCGGAACCCATGATCGATCCGAGTTGTGCGAGCGACTCGTAATCGACGGGCGTGTCGAAGAGCGGCTCGGGAATGCAACCGCCCGACGGCCCGCCGGTCTGCACGGCCTTGATGGGCTGATTGTCGGAAGGCCCGCCGCCGATTACCTCCACGATTTCGCGCAAGGTGGTGCCCATCGGCACCTCGACGAGGCCCGTGTTGCGGACCTTGCCCGTCAGCGAAAAGACTTTCGTACCTTTGCTCTTTTCGGTGCCGATGCTTGCGAACCAGTCGGGGCCGCGGCGGATTATCGGCGAGATGTTCGCGAAAGTTTCGACGTTGTTGATCAGTGTGGGATTACCCCAGAGGCCTTTTTGCGCCGGATAGGGAGGTCGCGGATGCGGCAGTCCGCGCTTGCCTTCGATGGAGGCCATTAGCGCCGTCTCCTCGCCGCAAACAAAAGCCCCCGCTCCAATGCGCAGATCGATGCGGAAGTCGAATGGCGAGTCGAATATGCGGCTGCCGAGCAATCCCAAGCGGTTTGCTTGACGTATGGCGTTTTGCAGCCGGCTGATAGCGTGCGGATACTCGCCGCGAACATAGATATAACCCTGGGAAGCGCCGACCGCGTATCCGGCGATGGCCATTCCTTCGAGGATGCGGTGCGGATCGCTTTCCAGTTCACTGCGGTTCATGAACGCGCCGGGATCGCCTTCGTCGGCGTTGCAAACGACGAAGCGGCGGTCGCCTGGCGACTTGGCGACCGTGCTCCACTTCAGGCCGGTGGGATAGCCCGCACCGCCGCGCCCGCGGAGACCGCTGCGCGTGATCGTGTCGATCACTTGCATGGGAGCAGCGTCCCGCAAGGCGTGATAGAGGGCCAGGTATCCATCGGCGGCAATATACGATTCAATGCGGTCTGGATCGATGCGGCCGGCATTTTCCAGGACGACCGACGTCTGCCGGCGGAAGAAAGGCTCGTTGACGCTGCCTCTCTTGACGCTGCTCTTGCCGCCCTGGATTTCGGAGACGATGCCGGCCGCTTCGTCGGGAGCCACCTTTTGGTAGAGCGGGCCTTCCGGATCGACCTGGACCAGCGGCCCTTGGCTGCAAAGCCTCATGCAGCCCACGCCGCAGACTTCGACGCGCTCGCTGAGGCCGGCGTTTTTCACGGCTTCTTCGAGCCCCTTCTTCACGCCGGCGGAATTCGCCGACATGCAACCCGCCGCCATGCAGCAGCGTATCCGCGTTTCCTTCCGGGCGGCCTTTTCAGATCGCACGATTTCTTGCAGATCACCGAGGTCCATGCAGCCATCCTTTCAACTGCTTCAACGCCGCTTCCACGCTCTGTTTCCCCGTAATTGCGCCGTCATAGACGACGGCAGGCGCGATGCCGCAAGCGCCTATGCAGCGGGCGGTGAGCAGAGACATTTGGCCATCGGGCGTCGTCTCGCCCGCGCGGATTTTGCCCGCCGCCTCGATGGCCGCCAACAAGTCGCTCGCACCCTTGACATAGCAGGCAGTGCCCGTGCAAACCACGCAGGTGTGTGCTCCTTGCGGTTTCAAGGCGAAGAAGTGATAGAACGTCGCCACGCCGTAGACACGGCTTGGCGGAAGCTTAAGCGCCGCGGCGACATAGAGCAGCAAGTCGTCTTCAAGGTAGCCAAACAGGTTCTGCGCGGCGTGCAAGACCTCGATCAGCGCTTCCTGCTGGTATTGCAGGCGTTTGATCGTGGCGTCCAAAAGCTTGAATCGCTTGTCGCCGCTCGGATGCGGGGCACCCGCGCAGCGGGTCGATGGAGACGGCGCTTCGTCCTTGGCGGGCGGCGACGGCGCCGACGTCGTGCGATCCAGAATTGACACCGGGCTATTCATATTTGACCGGGTAAGAGCTTAATACCTTGATGTAATTCGCCCTCTCGAAGGCCTCGGGGTTGGCGGTCGCGAGGCGGCACATGCTGCCTTGCATTTGGCGGATGGAAGCGTACTCGTGGTCCTCCATCCAACGGACGATTTCCTCGCG
Organism: uncultured Planctomycetia bacterium; assembly: GCA_963780045.1. Lineage (GTDB taxonomy): Bacteria > Planctomycetota > Planctomycetia > Pirellulales > Thermoguttaceae > JANXQG01. Next base: position 4,141,668 of record CAVZZZ010000001.1, read on the forward strand.
GACGCGACTGAAGTGCCTCGCACCGTGCAGCAGCACGGCCGACGTCATCATGGCGACGCGGGCTCCCGCCATCATCGACTTGAGCGCGTCGATCGCCGTGTGAACGCCGCCGGTCACGGCGAGATCGACCTTGACCTGGCCGTGCAAGACGGCCACCCAGTTCAACCGCAGATTCAACTCCTGTGAAGTGCTCAGCGTCAGGCTGGGAGTCACTTCGAGCCGCTCAAGGTCGAATTCCGGCTGATAGAAGCGATTGAAGAGCACCAGGGCGTCCGCGCCGCAGTCGACCAGTTTTTGCGCTATGTTGGACATGGAGCTGAAATAGGGGCTGAGCTTCACGGCAATTGGGATTTCAACGCATTGCGCCACAGACCGCAACAATCGGCAATACATCTCCTCAATGTCCGCGCCCGACATGCCGGGAGAAGTGGGCAGGTAATAGATATTCAACTCCAATGCGTCGGCGCCGCCCCGCTCGATTTCCTTAGCGAACCGCACCCATCCGCCGTCGGAGTTGCCGTTGAGGCTGCCGATGATGGGAATATCGACGGCGTCTTTGGCCCGGCGGATGAGCGACAAGTAGCGGTCCGCGCTGATGTTGTAATCATCGAGATCGGGAAAGTAACTGAGCGCCTCCGGGTAACTCTCCGCGCCGCGGTTGAGGTTGCGCGAAAGGTAGACGCCTTCGATCTCGATCTGTTCCTCAAAAAGAGACGGCAAAACGACGGCCGCCGCGCCACAGTCCTCAAACTCGCGGATTTTCGTCACGTTGTACGCCAAGGGCGACGACGACGCTACCAGGGGGTTTTTCAACTCCAGACCGAGATAGGTTGTGGAAAGGTCGATCATTTCGTGTCTCCTTTCTCGGCCCCGTTGCCGGGGCACCCGCGCAGCGGGTCGGCGGCAGCCATGCTCTGGTAAAGTTGCCAGCGGCGGGCCACGTCGTCTTCCGCCAAAGCGAGAAGCCGGGCAGCGGCATCGGGCTTGGATTGCACGAGCATTGTGTAGCGGCCCTCATTGTATACATAGTTCTTCAGCGGAATGGAAGGCGCGGCCGAATCGAGCTTCATCGGGTTCTCGCCGTTGGCCGCCGCGCCGGGATCGTAGCGGAAAAGCGGCCAATAGCCCGATTGCACGGCCGCCTTCTGCTGCGAGAGGCCGTGAACCAAGTCGTAGCCGTGCGCGATGCAATGGCTATAGGCGATAATCAGCGAAGGGCCGGGATAGGCCTCCGCTTCGCGAAAGGCGCGTACCGTTTGCGCGTCGTTTGCACCGATTGCCACGCGCGCGACATAGACCCCCAGGTAGCTCATGGCAATCATGGCCAGGTCTTTCTTGGGTCGCTGCTTGCCTTCGGCGGCGAACTTGGCCACCGCCCCGCGCGGCGTCGCTTTGGACATCTGCCCGCCCGTGTTTGAGTAGACCTCGGTGTCCAAAACCAGGATATTGACGTCGTGGCCGGACGCGAAGACGTGGTCCAATCCGCCGAAGCCGATGTCGTAGGCCCAACCGTCGCCGCCGACGATCCACACGCTTTTCTTCACCAGGTTATCGGCCAGTGCGAGGAGCTCCCTTGCACAGTCGGAGTCGATGACACCGAGGCCGTCCTTCAGCAGTTTGACGCGTTGTCGCTGCTCGCGAATGCCTTCCTCGCTCGATTGGTCGGCATCGAGGACCGCCCGGACCAAATCGTCGCCGACGAAGCCGGCGAGCCCGGCGAGCAGGCGCCGCGCATGTTCGCTCTGCATGTCGATGCCGAGGCGAATGCCCAGCCCGAACTCCGCGTTGTCCTCAAACAGCGAATTGGACCAGGAGGGGCCGCGCCCTTCGCTATTGACCGTCCAGGGCGTCGTCGGCAGGTTGCCGCCGTAGATCGAAGAGCAGCCGGTGGCGTTGGCGATTACCGCGCGGTTGCCGAAAAGCTGGCTCAACAGTTTCAAGTAGGGCGTCTCGCCGCAGCCACCGCACGCGCCCGAAAACTCGAAGAGCGGCGTCAAAAGCTGCACGTCCTTAACCGCGGTTGGATTCAATGCCTGGCGGTCGGGTTCCGGCAAGCCGAGAAAGAACTCCCAGTTGGCGCGCTCCGCGTCGCGAATCGGCGGCTGCGGCATCATGTTGATCGCCTTCAAGCGGGTCTCCGACTTGTTCTTGACGGGACAGACCTCGACGCACAGCCCGCAGCCGGTGCAGTCCTCCGGCGCGACCTGGAGCGTGAAGTTCTTGCCCGGAAGATTGCGCCACTTCGCGGCGACCGACTTAAACGTCGGCGGTACGGCGGCAGCCAGCGCCGGCTCATAGATTTTGCCGCGAATGACCGCGTGCGGGCAGACCATGACGCATTTGCCGCACTGGATGCAGATGTTGCTGTCCCACACGGGAATCTCGGACGAAATGTTGCGCTTCTCGCACCGCGCCGTGCCGGTGGGATAGGTGCCATCGGCCGGCATGGCACTCACCGGCAGCAGATCGCCGTGGCCGGCTATAATCTTCGCCGTGAACTTCCGCACGAATTCCCGGCGGTCTTCGGCAGCCGGCAAGTAATAGCGCCGGTCGCTGGTGACGCGGTCCGGCACGCGGACCTGCTCCAATCGCCCGACCGCCGCGTCGACGGCGGCGCAGTTTCTTTGCACGACGGCATCTCCCCGTTTGCCGTAGGTCTTGGCGATTGACCGCTTGATGGCCTCGATTGCCCGATCCCGCGGCAACACTCCGCTGATCGCGAAAAAGCACGTCTGCATGATCGTATTGATGCGGTCGCCGACGCCTGCTTCACGGGCGATCTTGTATCCATCGATGACGAAGAACTTAAGTTTCCGCTCGATGATTTGCGCCTGGACGGCCTGCGGCAACTGATCCCACACCTCGGCAGCCAGATAGGGGCTGTTCAGGAGGAACGTCGCACCCGGCTCCGCTGCGGCCAAAACATCGAAGCGTTCCAGCAATCCGAACTGATGGCAAGCCACGAAGTTCGCCCGCAAGATCAGATAGGTGGAGCGGATCGGCCGCGGCCCGAAGCGCAAATGGGACGTAGTCATCGAGCCGGATTTCTTCGAGTCATAGACGAAAAAGCCCTGTGCGTGGTGCTCGGTTTCGTCGCCGATGATCTTTATCGAATTCTTGTTCGCCCCCACGGTGCCGTCGGAACCGAGGCCGTAAAAGACCGCCCTGATTGCGGCCGGGTCCTCGGTGATGAACTCCGGATCGTAGTCCAGGCTGGTATGCGTCACGTCGTCGACGATGCCCAGGGTAAAATGGTTGCGCGGCCGGTCCTTGGACAGCTCGTCGAAAACGCTTTTCACCATGGCAGGCGTGAATTCCTTCGACGACAACCCGTACCGTCCGCCGACGACGCGCGGCGGCACGTCGAATTTCGCGGCGGGGCACCCGCGCAGCGGGTCGGCAGCGGTCCCTTCCTGAATCGCCGCCACCACGTCCAGATACAGAGGCTCGCCGATGGCCCCCGGCTCCTTGGTGCGGTCCAGGACCCCAATCGTGCGAACCGTGGAAGGCAGGGCTGCAAGGAACTGCTCGACCGCGAAAGGCCGATAGAGGTGGCACTTCAGCAGACCCACTTTCTCGCCGCGAGCTACCAGCGCCTCAACGGCTTCCTCGGCGGCGCCGCAACCGGAACCCATGAGAATTACAACCCGCTCGGCGTCTTTGGCGCCGACGTAGTCGAACAAATGGTACGAGCGCCCAGTCAGCCGGGCGAAACGGTCCATGGCGTTCTGCACGATCTCGGGGCAGGCCAAATAATAAGGGTTCACTGACTCGCGGGCCTGAAAATAGACGTCGGGATTCTGAGTTGCTCCGCGGAGGACGGGGCGATCGGGAGTCAAGCCGCGGCCGCGGTGCGCGGCGATCCCCTCCGGGCCGATCATCGCCCGGATTTCGTCGACTCCCAGCGGCGCGACTTTCATCACTTCGTGCGAAGTGCGGAAGCCATCGAAAAAGTGAAGGAACGGCACGCGGGCCTCGAGCGTCGCGGCATGCGCGATAAGGGCACAATCCATCGCTTCCTGGACCGAATTGGAAGCCAGCATGGCGAACCCCGTGGCGCGGGTCGACATCACGTCGCTATGGTCGCAGAAAATGGAAAGGGCCTGCGTCGCCAGGGAGCGTGCCGCGACGTGAATCACGGCCGCTGTCAGCTCACCGGCGATCTTGTACATGTTGGGGATCATCAGCAGCAGGCCCTGCGAGGACGTGAAAGTCGTCGTTAGCGCGCCCGCCTGCAACGCGCCATGTACCGCGCCTGCCGCGCCCCCTTCGCTTTGCATTTCCACTACGGTTGGCACGCTATCCCAGGCATTCGGAACCGCTTCCGCGGACCATTGTCCGGCCCATTCCGCCATCGGCGAAGAAGGCGTGATGGGGTAAATCGCGATGACCTCCGACGCGCGGTAGGCCACGCTCGCTACGGCCTCGTTTCCGTCGAGAGTCACTTGGTTCGTTTTCATGGAAGCGTTTTGGGCTTGAGGCTTGGGTTCTGAGTACCGAGGACCCGGTACTGAGTGCTCAAGCCTGTAGCCTCAGGACTCACGCCGATCCGGGCCACGGTGGCGCCGTCGTGTGACTGCTCGATGTGGAAGCCCAGCCGCTGGAATACATGCCGCATGGCCGTATTCGTGACAAGCATCGTCGCCTTGACCTCGCAAAGACCCTCCTCGCGGGCAATCGCCAGCAACCGCCGGACGAGCTCCGACCCAAGCCCCTGACACTGGTATTGATCGCTTACCAAAACGGCGAGTTCAGCGGTTGCCCCGCCGTGCAGGCGCACAAGCCGGCCGATCGCGATAATCTTGCGATCGCTCGCGGGAGACGGGCCGAGTTCGACGACCAACGCGATTTCCCGATCGTAGTCGTTGTAGCAGATGCGGGCGAGCCGCGCGTGCTCCACACGCGAACTGAGCTTCATCAGATTGTGGTAGCGCATGTAAACGCTTTGTTCGGAAAGCGTCGCGTGAAACTGCTTGACGAGCGGCTCGTCCTCCGGCCGAATAGGACGAACGGCGACTTTCGTGCCGTCATTAAGTTCCCACGGCATGGCGTACTTCGACGGGTAAGGCCGGATCGCCGGTTGCGGCAAGTCGCGCACGTCCACGTCCCGGCCATGGAGGACGACCCTTGCATCAAGCGCCAAGAGCTTGTCCGGCGAGGCGATCAAGGGGTTGATGTCGATCTCGCGAATCCAGCGCTGTTCCACCACAAGCGTGCTGAAGCGGACCAGCAATTGTTCCAACTCGTCCAGCGGAACCGGCCGGCGGCCGCGCACGCCTTGCAGGGCCTTGTAAATATGGGTCTGCTCCATCATCCGCCGGGCGAGGGTGGAGTTCAGCAGCGGCAGCGCCAGCGCTCTGTCCTTCCAGACTTCGACGAGTTGCCCCCCCGCGCCGAACAACAAAACGGGACCGAACTGCGGATCGATGCTGCTGCCCAGAATCAACTCGTAACCATCGAGGCGGACCATTGGTTGGACGGTGACGCCGCCGAAATGCTCCTTGCCGGCCTTGGAGGCGACGGATCCGCGGATGGCGCGGAAGGCTTCGCGGACTGCGGCGGCGTCCCGCAGGTCAAGCCGCACGCCTCCCACGTCGGTCTTGTGGGTTATCGTCTCGGAATGGAGCTTGAGTACCGCCGGATAACCGATCTCGTCGGCGTGCCGCACGGCCTCCTCCGCGCTGGCGGCTATTCGCGTTGGGACGGTGGGGATGCCGTAACATTCCAAAACGCGCTTCGATTCGAATTCGGTAAGCAGGGTCCGGCCGCTATCGCGCGCGTCCGACACAATTCGTTCCGCCGCTGCGCGCTCGGTCATTCCCACGTCGCCATCCGCGACCGAGGAGCCCGTGTGGCGGGTCGTCGGCGTCTCGTATATTCCGGCGATGTTGTAGCTGTACCGCCACATGCAACTGAACGCGCGGGCCGCCATGTCCGGATAGGGGAACGTGGGAATTCCCGCCGCGTTGAGGATCGCCACGCCCGCGGCGACGCCGGGGCCGCCCATCCAACTGGCCAAGAGCGGCTTTCCGGGCGTGTGGGCGTGTTGCTTGAGCAGCTCGGCGGTGCGGGTCGGATCGGTCATCGACTGCGGGGTCAGAATCACGAGCGTTCCATCGCTGTCCGGGTTGGCGGCCGCCGCTTGCAGCGCCTGGGCGTAGCGTTCCGGCGGGGCGTCGCCCAGCACGTCGACCGGATTGTTGTGGCTCCACTGCGGCGGGAGGACCGCATTGAAGACGGCCATCGAACTGGCGGGTATTGGCGCGAGAACGCCGCCCTCGGCGACCAGGGCATCGGTCGCCAGGACGCCTGGCCCTCCGGCGTTGGTCACGACCGTCAGCCGCGGCCCGTGCGGCCGGGGCTGTTTCGCCAGTACGTCTGCCATCGAAAAAACGTCGGCGATGGAATCGACGCGCAGCACGCCCGAACGGCGGAATGCGGCATCCAGCACTTCATCGCTGCCTGTGAGCGATCCGGTGTGCGAGGCGGCGGCCTTGGCGGCGGCCTCAGTCCGGCCGGCCTTGATCACGATGATCGGCTTCCGCAGGGCGACCTCGCGCGCCGCCGACAGGAACGATCGCGCGTTGCCAATCGATTCCATGTAAATAACGATGCTCTCGGTCCGCGGGTCGTCGCCAAGGTAGTCGATCAGGTCGCCCCAACTGACGTCGAGCATCGAGCCCAGCGAGATAAACGCGCTGAAGCCCACTCGCGCCTCCAGGCTCCAGTCCAGGATGGCGGTCATCAAGGCCCCGCTCTGGCTCAAAAAGCCGACGTTTCCGGGCAGCGCCATCTTTTGAGCGAACGTCGCATTCAATCCTGAAAAGGGGCTCATGGCGCCCAGGCAATTCGGCCCGATAATCCGCATCCGGCCGCGCTTGCGCTCTGTAAGATTCGCCCTTCGAGTTCCGCGCCGTCCGCGCCAATCTCCTTGAAGCCGGCGGAAATAACGATTGCTCCTTGGACGCCCGCCTCCGCGCATTCGGCGATCAGGTCCGGCACAGTCGCGGCGGGAGTGACGATGACGGCCAGTTCCACGGTCTCGGGGACGGCAGCTATCTTCGCATAGGCCCTGATTCCAAGCACGTTTGGTCGATGCGGGTTGACCGGATAGATGGTCCCGCCAAACTGATTGGTCAAAAGGTTCCACAGAACGGTGCGGCCGACGCTGCCGGGGTTCTCCGTGGCGCCAATCACCGCCACGCTGCGCGGCGAAAAGAAAACATCCAACGGCTGCCGCCGGGCGGGCAGAAGATCGTGAGCCGGTTGCGGCGCGGCGGGTATCGGAATTGCGGCCATGATGCCTATTTCATTTCGATGCCTTGCGTCGGACAGGCATCGACACACGCGCCGCAATCGGCGCAGATCTCCGGATCGACGACTGCCTTGCCGTCGCGCAACTCGATTGCGTTGCTCGGACACGTTTCGACACATGAACCGCACCCTTCGCACAACTCTGATTTCACTTCCGCAGCCATGACAAGACCTCCAATACTTTCGACGCAAGCGCCGACGGGGCAAGGCACGCGATTCCTCTCCATCGGCGTTCTTGCCGATGAAAGTTGCGACGCCCGTTATTTGCTCAGTCGTCGGCTTCGTCAACAGGCCTGATAGGACTACCCTAAGACCTTTGTTCGACATCAAAGCAAACGGTGTGCCGCACTCAAAGCGAAGGCGTATTGTCGATCACGGTACTCCCGGAAAGGCCCAACGGAATGCAATCGTGAAGGAACTACGTTGGAGAACGCCGGGTCGGCTGTGTCAGATCCGCGCGGTTCATGTGCCGATTCGCACAGCGAATTGGCAAGAGATCCAGAAAAGCGCCATCCCCACCATTTCTTCTATCCAATTCGTTTCGATCTTACAGCGCAAATTACGCGGATAATGTAGACCGTGGCGTTTCCCAGGTTACGGGCTATCGCGGATTTGGTGCGAAGTAACATAGCTTTGCGGCGATATAAGTGGCCAAGTATAGCACACCTGGAACAACAAAAAGAAGCAGGGCGCCGTGCGGCGGCTTACCGCTGGCAATCATTTCAGTCACGGAAAAGATGGCAAATCCGCTAATCGCCAAAAAACCGCCTGCCACTTCCCATCGCCATCCTGCCAGAAAGCCGACGAGCATGAGAAACATGGCAATGAACTCCGTCACCACGCTCGGCGGCTGCGGAAACAGCTTTGGCAGGCCTTCGCCGATAGCGAATATCACAACCATGCACACAAGCAACAGGCCCGTAATCCTGGCCGACCAGCGAAATATTAGCAGTGCGCGCGTAGCCATCGCTTTCCCTCCAGTTTGGTGTTTCTTCAAATGCTTACTGGCCGGTAGGCAAGCACCGGCGTCGATGTGCTTCGAATGACCTTGTCGGCGACGCTGCCTAGAAGCAGTCGTTTCAAGCCGCCGCGGCCGTGCGTGGCAATGGCAATCAAATCGACGTTTCGCGCAGCAGCTTCATGCAGAATTGCGTCGGCGGCTTCGCCTTCGAGCACGACCTTTTCTACTCGCGGCGACTCCAATCGCAAGCGCACCGCGATCCTTTCGAGATAACGAGCGGCATCGAGTATCCGCCGCTCGCTTTCGTCGTGTCGAATCAGGTTTCCATCGCTCGCGCCGGTAGCGCCAAACGGATGAAAGCCGTGTTTCACGACGCGAACTAGCGTGTATCGCGCGTTCGTAAGACGCCCAATCCGAATGGCCGGCGCCAACACGCGCTCCGCCAACCTGGACCCGTCCAAAGGAATGAGGATGTGGTCGAATTCGGGAGCGGCACACGCCTGCGAATCGTCGCCGCAGCGCAAAAGCAAGACCGGTATTGCGGCGTGGCGCAACAATTGATCGGCGACGCTGCCGAGCAAGAACCGGCCCACTGGACCGCGGCCGTGCGTTGCCATCACGATCAGATCGGCATCAACAGCCCTGGCGCGCTTCAGTAGGCCGCTAACAACCGCACCTTCGACGAGCGCGGATTTAACACAAATTGTCGACTTCTCCCGCAGTGTATGCACAGTCGTATCCAAGTACGCTTGCTCCAGGGCTTGATGCGCCGCCTCTTCGCGCGGGTCGTAGTGCGGCGTCCAGCAATCGGCCGGGCGGTCAGGCTCGAAAGGCTCGTGTGACCGGACTATGTCTAGGGTCGCCCCGGTGCGACGGGCTATCGACTCGGCAATTGGCAGTGCCGCCTCCGCAAACTGTGAGCCGTCCAGCGGCACAAGAATAGAACGAAACATTAGATGCCTCCTTCTCGTATTCCGGCGGCACGGCCATGCGGCACTTGGTTCAGAATATATGCGGTTACAGGCTCGTGATTACTCATTTCACGCACTTCCCATCCCTTTCGCGCTGCGCCGCCGGAAGGCTTTGATGTGCTGCAGCTTGCGGCGAGATTTCGTGGTCCTTTTGTTCGGAGCGGTTGCATGAAGCCGCGCCAACTGTGAACGAAACGACTAGCATCACGGCCATAACTACGATCGACAACTCGCAAAACATCTTCCAATCGTCCATGGGACTCTCTCCAGTCTGATTGAGCACCTGCGACTCTGGTCGAGCGCGTCACACCGCATTAACTTTGTTCTCCACGGACGCTACATTTGCCAAGCATCCAATAGCCCCGGCGGCTACGCCCTTCTGGTACTCCCACTTTACCTGGCCGGTCAGCGTTACATGGCCGTTCTCGATCGTCGCTTGCACGGTCGCAGGAAGGCCTGGGAGTGTCGTGAACAAACATGCAATGGCTTTGGCAATCCCCTTATCCCGCTGCTGACCGCTTACGGCCCTTCGTACCTCGATTTCGTCGACGACCACCCGAACGCTCGGCGCGCGCCTCGCTGCCTCGGGTTGCCGAACATTTGTCAGCGTACGACGCAACGCTGCCCGAAAGCCATACAACGCCGTCAATTACGGTCACTTTAACCTCGCTTGCACTAGCGAGTGAAGTCGATTTCAACTGCTGGGATACTTCCTCTTGAAGTCGGGAGTCTGGCATCATCGTTTGTCTCCTTAACTCTGCGAGCAAGCTTCGATGTCCTCCCAGGGCTCGCCGCTTAGTGCCAAGCCGTACGTGATATCTTCGGGTGCGGTCGCCGTCACAAAATCGAAGGCGCCGAGCGAATAGGGAAGTCTCTCCCGCCTGATTCGTTCAATCATCGCTGGGTTTCGATTCGGCGAAACAACCGACTGAAGCAACCCCCACGCAACTTTTGCGCCGTTGCAATAGTTGCTGATTCGCGATCGGAATCAACGAGAAACGAACATCGATCGTTCGAGTCGGCCGCAACCGCATGCGGCGCGAGGACCTTATCGCCTTGTTTTGAAGCATTCTCGGTGGGCCGTGAGTGTTGTGCGAATCCGCACACTCCATGAGCGGATTTGACATAGCCTGTCGATCATTCTCCCCACCCGATGTGTGTGCGCAGTTTACAAAAGCACGCCGTGCTGGCCTCGGAGTCGGCGACACACGATCGTTGCAAAGGCGGCACGCCGCTTGCAACCTACAGCGCATTTGATTGCAGAAGCCTGAGATCCCGTTTTCCGGATGAGATCGCGAGGAAGTAATTCGCTCGAAAGCAAATACGAGAACCACGAACCCCAGGAGGTGTTGACATGTGTGTCCAACGGATTCCTGTGCGCGACGCAGATGTTGCACACGCCGAGGAGACTGTCATCGCGGCTGCCCAGCGAATGCATTCGCGCAAGGTTGGAACTCTCGTCGTTATCGGCGAGCTGCAAAGGCCGATCGGACTTGTCACCGACCGCGACCTGGCAATTCGGGTGGTGGCACGCGCCCGAGATCTTTGGCAAACCAAGGTTCGCGAAGTCATGACGGAAACTCCCTGCGTGATCGAATGCGCAGATGCCGATCGAGGCAGCCTTACGCGTAATGCGCGGCAGAAAATGCCGTCGCTTGCCCGTCGTCGGCGACGATGGCAAGCTGGCGGGCTTGGTGAGCCTGGACGACATTATCCGGCACCTAACCGAGGAACTGAACGAGATCAGCCTCCTACTCGACGAGGAATCCCCGGAATCCTTGCGTCGCGATGTCGCGGCACTCATCCAACCCGCAAGTCCTGCCCATTGATGATGCGATCCAGTCGACAATCGCTTTACGACGCCGGCGCGTCGTCTGTAACTTCTTCGCTCTTGGCGCCACCGGAGTCGACCTGATATTTCTCCATCAGTCGGTAAAGGGAACGGCGGTCAATTCCGAGAGCCCTGGCGGCACGAGCCTTGTTGCCGCCGGTCTTCTCCAGCGCGGCCAGAAGTGCCCGATATTCCAGGCCGCGAAGATTGAGCGGATCGCTGGAAAGCAATTCGGGCGGAACCGAGGCCGTGTGAATGTTGTCCGGGAGGTCGTAAAAGGTGATGAGATTGTCCGCCGCGAGGATTTGCCCGCGCTCCAGCACGTTCGCCAGTTCCCGCACGTTCCCCGGCCAATTGTAGGCGACCAAGGCCGCCATCGCCTCGGACTCGATCTTGCACTTAGTAGGGCCGACCTTCCGATTCGTAAGAATGTGGTCTACCAATGCCGGAATATCCTCTCGACGGTCCTGTAAAGTTGGCAGCTCAATCGTGATTACGTTGAGCCGGTAGAAAAGGTCCTCGCGAAAGCGGCCGGCCCGCTGCTCTTCCTCCAAAGGCTTGTTCGTTGCCGCGATGACGCGCACGTCGGCGTGGAAGTCGTGCGTGCCGCCCACGCGCCGGTAATGGCCGTCCTCCAGCACGCGCAGCAGCTTTGCCTGAAGCGAGTGGCTCATTTCGGCGACCTCGTCGATGAAGAGCGTGCCGCCTTCCGCAACCTCGATGAGGCCTTGCTTTGTCTGCTGCGCCGGTGAAGGAACCTTTCTCGTGCCCGAAGAGTTCGCTTTCCAACAATGTCTCTTGCAGGGTCGCGCAGTTGATCGTAACCATCATCCGCTCGCGCCGCCGGCTGTTGCAATGCAGGGCCCGCGCCACCAGCTCCTTTCCTGTGCCGCTCTTTCCGCGAACCAAGACGGTAGCGTCGGTGGGCGCGACCTTTTCCACCATCTGGAAGACTTTCCGCATCGCCGGTCCGGAGCCGATCATCTCATAGCGCGGTGATTCGAACGTGAGGCGTTCGACGTATCGCCGCAACTGGCGGTTTTCCAATCGCAATCGGCGAACGTCCATGGCGCGGTCGAGGATCGGCAGCATCGTTTGCAGGTTAAACGGCTTGAGAACGTAATCGAACGCACCGATCTTCATAGCCTCAACCGCGGTCGCGATCGTTCCTTGGCCGGTCATGATGATGCCAACCAGGCTCGCGTCGATCGCCAGGGCCTCGCGAAGCAACTGAATGCCGTCCATGCCGGGCATCATCAAATCGCTGAGGAGGACATCGAAGTCGGAGCCGTTTAGCGCTTGCATCGCCTCGGCCCCCGTGGCGGCCCCGACCGTGACATATCCCTCGTCGGCGAGCGTCTCGCACAAAGCGTTCTTCAACTCCGCCTCGTCATCGGCGATAAGCAATTTGCCTTTTTGTGATTCTGCCATCGTCCCGACTTTCCGCGGCTTACCGTGATCCCAAGGGAGCCTGCACCGGATCCGCGCTAGTATTGTATTGAACAGGCCAGACGATTCGCACGTCAGTTCCCTTGCCGACTTGACTCCGAATTTGCATTGTGCCGCGATGTTCGGAGACGATGCGTCGGCAAATTGCGAGCCCCAGCCCGGTCCCCTTTCCCTCTTCCTTGGTGGTAAAAAACGGCTCCATGACTTTATCGAGATAGGCTTCCGGGATGCCGCCGCCGGTGTCGCAGATTTCGATCGAAACGGCAGCTCTCTTCTCGGGGGAGACGGTCGGGGCGGAACGCAACGTCAACGTGCCGCCCTCCAACATCGCGTCGCTCGCATTGCTCAGAAGGTTCAAGAACACTTGGCGGAGCTTCTGGCGGTCGGCGAATATGGCGGGGGTGTCCTCGGAAAGTTCCTTCACGACGTTGATCTGCCGGTTTCGCAAGTGATGCTGAACGAGCTCGATGGCCTTGTCCAGTTCCTGCCGGACATCGAGTGTCGATACCTGATCCTTGCCCCGGCGGGAGAACTGAAGCAGATTAGATACGAGATCGCCCATTCGGATGATCTCTTGCTCGATGATCTCCAGTCCTTTGCGGCGCGGATCGTCGGAATCGGTACGGCGCAAGATTGACTCGATGCGCAAACTTACCGTCCCAAGCGGGTTATTCAACTCGTGGGCAATACTTGCGGCGAGCTCGCCGACGCTGGCCAACTTGGCGGCCTGCCAGAGCTGTTGGGTGGCTGCACGAACTTCATCGGATTTGGCCTGTAGCTCCGCTACCGCACTTTCCAACTCCGCCTTACTCGCATGAATTTCACGCTCCGCCCGCTTCCTCTCCGTGACATCTCGGATTACGCCCACGAATATCCGCTCAGACCCTACCCAGGCTTCCGCCACCGAAAGGTCCATTGGGAACGTCGTGCCATCTTTTCGGGCGCCGACTACCTCGCGACCGATGCCGATAATCTTCTTCTCGCCCGTCGCAATGTAATGGGCCAGGTAGCCATCGTGTTCATCGCGATAGGGCGCCGGCATGAGCAACTTGACATTTTGTCCGAGCAATTCAGAGGCGCGGTAGCCGAACAACCGTTCCGCGGCGACATTGACCGTTTGAATGAGGCCACGGGCATCGATGCTAATGATCCCGTCCAGGGCGGCTTCTAAGATCGCTCCAAACCGTGCCTCGCTCGCCCCCTCTTTACGTCGCACGTGGGCACCACCACTATCGCAGCTATCGGCCATGCAGCTTCCGTCCCGCATCATCACACTTCAAGAAGACGCGCCAGGTTTTTCTGGCGAATTTGCAAGTACCACGTTTGCCCATTGTATATCAAGGAAAGATAACTGGGAACAACTTTCTCATCGGCAAAATTGATTCCCAAGACATTCGCCTCGCCCCGCGGTGGCCGGCACAAGCTTTGCTCCCCACAGCCGGCTAAGTTCACCGCCGCCGAAGTACGGAGCAGTGCCCCCGGAAATGACGTGAGTAACGGCGTGCGAGCTGAGAACTCATTTTTTGCATCGTAACCGTTTGTCATAAAGGAGTTTGACATGCTGGTCTTGAATCGCAAGCGAGGTGAGTCTATATGTATCGCGGGCAATATCGAGGTGACGGTTCTTGAGGTCCGTTCTGGCCGTGTGAAATTGGGGATCGAAGGCCCCCGTGTGATCTCGATCTTCCGCCAGGAGATTCCACGGAAGGTCCACAATGCTCAAAAAGTTCGCCTCCAATCCGCGGCACCCCTATGACACGCCCCAATACCCGCACGCTGACGACAACGAATCGTAGCGCATTATTCGCGTGGTGTCGATCGACCAGCACTATGATCGACTGCTTCCGGGCCGCGCATCGACTGTGAGATCCGCGAGGATGTGGCTGCTGTCCACCGGAAGGCGCCCATGTCACCTAACACCGGAGTTTTTCGGGGCACACGCGTGCCATATCGCACACTCAGTGTGCGAAATGGCACGACTTTTTGGCCGCGGCGATTTAGTCGCTCGACTATTTAACCGAATGTGCGGGTTTCTTCCTGGGCCGGCATTGGGCCAGCCAAATCTGAAAACAACGCCAAGTACGAGCACATAGCTCCGTCTTGGTGTTGTGCCGATCCCCTGTCCGGCAATGGTTTGTCGAAAGTCCCTTTCAATGCTTGTGGACCTCCGTTGCGAAGGTGTTCGCCGGTCTCCGTGACATCCACTCTAATGGAAGGCGCGGTCGTCGACGGCATACTGGGACGGGCGCGGGCTGTCGCCGCCGATCTGATTGTCATGACGACCCACGGGCGCGGTGCAATGAGCCGTTTCTGGCTAGGAAGCACGGCCGATTCGCTCATGCGACAATCGTCGATCCCGATACTTTTGTTACGCAGCCGCAATCGGTCGGAGGATCGGCAGGTCACGCCAGACCTGCAGCGTATCTTGATTCCGCTGGACGGATCGAAGTTGGCCGAGCGAGTGCTGGGACCGGCCGTCGCGCTGAGGAAGTCGCCGTCGGTGCCAATTATACGCTGCTTCGCGCGGTTGAACCGGACTTCCTCCGCTATCACTATCCCGATCCCGGCGACGTGGGCCAAGCGGAGCGAAAGTTGGTTGCCAACGTGACCGCAGCGGAAAAGGGCTGGAGAGAGGAGCGGCGAGCCGAGGCCGTTAGCTATCTGGACCGCGTAGCAACGCGCCTTCGCGACGAGTCGCTGTGCGTCAACACTCAAGTGGTCGAGTGCGATGCGTCGGCGGCCCTGCTCCGTTACGCCAATGGCTTCCATCTGATCGCCATCGCCACGCACGGCCGCGGCGGGTTCAAACGCTTGCTTTTGGGAAGCGTGGCCGACAAGGTCATCCGCGGCACCGTCACGCCAGTTCTCGTCTATCGACCTGTTGACGCTTGAAATACGACGCGGGCCGCTTAGCTCGCAGCTCGCAGCCGAGCGATCCAATCGGCTACGTCCCTCGTACCCTGCCGCTTGAGCGCAGCGACCTCAAAAGCCGAGGCCTCCGGCGCCAGCCGCTTCATGTCGGCCGTGATCCGTTGGACGCAAAAGTTCGTATAAGGCAGTATGTCCGTCTTGCTGATCACCAGGACGTCCGAGCCTTGAAAGATGGCGGGATACTTGATCGCCTTGTCGTCGCCCTCGGTTGTGCCCAGCACGACGATCCGCAGGTGCTCGCCGAGGTCGAAGCCGGCGGTGCAGACCAGGTTTCCTACGTTTTCCACAAACAGGAGATCGACGGCGGTCAGGTCGAGCTGCGCAACCGCGGAGGCAGTCATGTTTGCGTCGAGGTGGCAGGCGCCCTCCGTGTTGATTTGCACGGCGGGAATGCCGAGCGCATCGAACCTTTCGGCGTCGATAGAACCGGCAATGTCGCCCTCGATGACCGCCGGTCGCAAGCTGCCGCGGAAGTGCTCGAAGAGGGCCTCCAGCAGCGTGGTTTTGCCGCAACCGGGCGAGCCCACCACGTTGACGCAGAAAACTCCGGCGGCGTCGAACCGCCGGCGATTCTCCGCCGCAAGTTGATCGTTGGCTTTCAGAAGGCTTTTGGCGGCAATGATCTTCAATTCTGCTCCTCTGGTCATCAGTCTTCGATTTCAATGCTTTCCAACATCAGTTCGCGTCCCTGCTCGATCACGATCTGGGGGCTGTGGCAACGGGGGCAGCCGCTGACCATGTCCTCGATCTCGGTTTCGGCCCCGCAATGACGGCAATGCGATACGGCCGGTGGTTGGCGGATCGACAGCGCAGCCCCGGCGAGGGCCGTGCCGGGCGCGAGCAGTTCAATCGCGAACCGCAAAGCCTCGCAATGCACGCCCGACAGCCGGCCGACCACCAGTTCCAACTGTTTGACCGGACCACACTTTCCGTTCCGCTGGAGTTCGGCGTGAACTTGTTCAATTAAAGCTTCGGCGATGGACAACTCGTGCATTGGGACTTCAACAAATTCGCGGCAGTTGCTCTCCGGCGAGCATTGTAACCACGCGGTCACCGCCGATCGCCGACCGCATAACGACCATACCCGCATGTTCTGCAACAATCGTTCCAATGATGGCAGCTTCGCGGCCGTAAGGATGGCCGCGCATCGCTTCCAACAGCCGCCCGGCGTGCTGTGGCGGAACGACCGCAAGGAGCTTTCCTTCGTTGGCCACATAAAGCGGATCGAGCCCGAGCATGGCGCACGCCGCCTGCACTTCCGGGCGAACCGGGATCAGGTTCTCTTCGAGCTTGACGCCAACGCGACATCCATCGGCCAGCTCGTTCAGCGCGCTGGAGACGCCGCCGCGGGTCGGGTCGCGCATCCAGCGGATTTCTGGGCACGCCTCAAGCATCACGCGCGTCAATCCGTTCAGCGGCGCCGTGTCGCTTTGAAGCACGGTCTCGAAGTCGATGCCCTCCCGTACAGAAAGAATCGCAATGCCGTGGTCGCCGACCGTGCCGGAGACCAGCACGCGGTTGCCCGGCCGGGCATTTCGCACGCTGAGGCAAATGTGTTCGGAGACGACGCCGATGCCGCTGGTGGCGATGAAGATCTGGTCGCCCTTGCCGCGATCGACTACTTTCGTGTCGCCGGTAACGATCGTTACGCCGGCTTCGGAGCACGCCGCGCGCATCGAGTCGACGACCCGCCGCAAATCGTCCATCGGCAGGCCTTCCTCGAGGATGAACGCCGCCGAAAGGAAAAGCGGCGTCGCGCCGCCGACCGCCAGATCGTTGACGGTGCCATGCACGGCCAGCTTGCCGATGTCCCCACCGGGAAAGAAGAGCGGTCGCACGACGAAGGAATCGGTCGTGAACGCGACTCGCGGTGTCGTGCAGCCGTTACCCGCCGGGTCAGGCAGCCGCACGGTTGCCTGGTCCTCCAAGGCGGTTTGGGCATCGAAACCGAGGCCCGGCCGGATAACTCGCTGGATTAAATTGGCCGAGAGCGTTCCGCCGCTGCCGTGTCCCAAGAGCACTTGCTCGTAATCGGACAGCGGCAATGGGCAATTCCACTGGCTGAAATCAACCGTCTCAGGTTGAGGCGTTCGCGACATCCGTATTAACTCCACGTTCGTATTCTCTCCCGGCCGCGTCGCGGTAGCGGCCGTAGTTGTAATAGGAGGCGCCGGCCCCTTCAGTTGAGACCATCGTCGCACCCAGCGGATCTCGATACTCATCCAGGTACTTCATACGGCTCTGCCAGCTTGAGATCGTTCAACTCGTTCATCTTGTCCAGAAACTTGAACACCTGCCTTGCCTCGTTCTCGTCGATCCCCGAGAGCGCGAAGCCGGCGTGTACGATCACGTAATCGCCCACGCGGACGTCGGGCACGTGGTCCAGGCAGACGCGCTTCGATACGCCGCCAAAATCGACCTTGCCCATCTGCATGTCGTGCTCTTCGTACTTTTGCACGACTTTTCCGGGAATGCCAAGGCACATGTCAATTCTCCCCGATCAAACTGCCGCTCCCAGGATCGCTTGAATATCCTGTTCCGCCGTGGTGATCGGCCGGATGTTGAACCTCTCCACCAGCACGTCCAGCACCGATGGCGTGATAAACGCCGGCAGGCTCGGACCAAGGCGTATGTTCATGATGCCAAGGTGCAACAGCGAAAGCAAGACCGCCACGGCCTTCTGCTCGTACCAGCTAAGCACGAACGACAGCGGCAGATCGTTCACGCCGCAGTTGAATGCACCGGCCAGCGCGCTGGCTATTTGGATTGCCGAATAGGCGTCGTTGCACTGACCAATGTCCAACAGCCGGGGGATGCCGTCGATGTCGCCAAAATCGTGTTTGTTGAAGCGGTACTTGCCGCAGGCGAGCGTTAGGATCACGCAATCGTCCGGCAGTTTCTCCGTCAGCTCGGTGAAGTAGTCGCGGCCGCTCTTCGCGCCGTCGCAGCCGCCGACAAGGAAGAAGCGGCGAATCTTGCCCTGCTTTACCGCGTCGATTATCTTGTCGGCCACGCTCAGCACCGCGTTCCGCGCGAAGCCGATGGTGATCGTCTTCTTCGGGGCGTCTTCCTTGAAGCCGCCCGAGGACAGGGCGGCTTCGATGACCGGGCGGAAATCGCGGTCGCCGATGTGCCGCACGCCAGGCCAGGCGACGAGCCCGCAGGTGAAGATGCGGTCCCCGTAGCTGGCCCGCGGCTTTTGGATGCAATTGGTCGTCATGAGGATCGCGCCGGGGAAGGCATCGAACTCGGCCATCTGGTTCTGCCACGCGCCGCCATAGTTGCCCACGAGGTGTTTGTACTTCTTCAGCCCCGGATAGGCAAGGCAGGGGAGCATCTCGCCGTGGGTGTAGACGTTGACGCCCTTGCCCTCGGTCTGTTTGAGCAGCTCTTCGAGGTCCTTCAGATCGTGGCCGGAGACGAGTATCGCCTTGCCCTTCATCGGCCGCACGTTGACCTCCGTCGGCTCGGGATGGCCGTAGGTTTCGGTATTGGCCCTGTCGAGCATTTCCATGACCTTGAGGTTCAACTCGCCCGTCTTCAAAACCCAGCCAAGGTTGGCGTTGACGTTGGTCGGCTGGCTGGCAAGGAAATCGAGTGCCTCGTGAAATGCGGCATAAATCTGCGCATCTTCATAACCGAGTTGCAAGGCGTGGTCAGCATAGGCTGCCGCGCCTTTGAGACCGTAGAGCGTGAGTTCCAGCAATCCAGCAATGTCGGGACCGAGAACGGACTGGGATTTGGGCACGCCGACCTCTTCCCCCTGGCGGATGAGCCCGACCAGATCGGCGGCCGGTTGCCAGGCTGCAGGGCCGCCGAGCCTTTCGGGCGCCTGTCCGGCCTTGGCACACGCGGCTTTATAGAGGCCGCGTGCCTTGTTGCGAGCCGTCGCGGCTTGGTGCAAATGCTCGACGATGCGGGCCGGATCGAAATCGACATTAGTCACTGTGGCGAAAAGACCTTCGAGCATCGTGCGGTCGATCCCGGCGTCGCGGAAGCCTAGCTTGGCCGCGCGATGGGCGTACATCGAAAGACCCTTGGTCGCATGTACCAGCAAGTCCTGCAAGGCCGCGGTCTGGGGCTCCTTGCCGCAGGCGCCGATCCGATGACATCCTGTGCCTTTCGTGGTTTGTTCGCACTGGTAACAAAACATGGTAAATACTCCTTATGTCAGGGAATCACTTTTGAATGCATCGCTCGACTCGGCTGTCTCGGCTCTAGGACAATGGACGCCGATTGCGGCTCAGGGCGAACGATCGTCGCGGTGTCCTGCACGCGGATCCTCATGCTGTAGAACGAACGGTAGACGAAAATGACCGAGAGCAGGAAGAACGCCACGGCCAGGCCGTGCGCCAGCGCGGCTTGGCCGTCGTTGACCAGACCGACCGCCATTTCGACGGCGAGCAGGCCGAAGAGCGTGGTGAACTTGATGATCGGATTCATGGCCACGGAGCTGGTGTCCTTGAACGGATCGCCCACCGTGTCGCCGACGACGGTGGCGTCGTGCAGGTCTGTCCCTTTGGCGTGCAGCTCGGTCTCGACGACCTTTTTGGCGTTGTCCCAGGCGCCCCGGCGTTTGCCATGAAGATCGCCTGGTAAAGGCCGAACAGGGCGATCGAGATCAGGTAGCCGACGAAGAAGAAGGGCTCGACGCAGGCGAAGGACAGGGTCACGAAGAACACCGCGAGGAAAATGTTCCACATGCCCTTTTGCGCATAGAGCGTGCAGATTTCCACCACCCGCTTGCTGTCGGTGATCGAGGCTTTTTCGGTCGTGCCGAGCTTGATGTTGGCCTTGATGAACTCGACTGCCGCGTAGGCCCCGGCCACCACGGCCTGCGTCGAGGCGCCGCTAAACCAGTAGATGATTGCCCCGCCCGAGACCAACCCGAGCAAAAACGGCGGGTACATCAGCGAGAGGCTCGTCATGTGCTCCGTCAGGCCGCTGGTGAGCGAGACAATAATCGAGAAAATCATCGTCGTCGCCCCGACGACCGCCGTGCCGATCAACACCGGCTTGGCCGTCGCCTTGAAGGTGTTGCCCGCGCCGTCGTTCTCCTCCAGCAGCTCCTTGGAGAGGGCGAAGTTGGGCGTGAAACCGAAATCCCGCTGGATTTCCGCCGACACGCCGGGCAGCGTCTCAATCGTGGAAAGCTCGTAGATCGACTGCGCGTTGTCGGTCACAGGGCCGTAGGAGTCCACGGCGATCGTCACCGGGCCCATGCCAAGGAAGCCGAAGGCCACCAAGCCGAAGGCGAAGACAGCCGGCGCAAGCATGATTGTGCCCGGAACACCGATGCTGACTCCGTAGGCGATCGCCATCAGGGCCACGATCGTCAGCCCCAGCCAGTAGGCGCTGAAATTGCCGGCGGTAAGGCCGGAGAGGATGTTCAGCGACGCGCCCCCTTCGCGCGACGAGTTGACGATCTCGCGGACGTGGCGGGAATGGACCGACGTGAAGACCTTCACCACTTCCGGGATGATCGCGCCGGCCAACGTGCCGCAGGTGATGATGATGCTGAGCTTCCACCACAAGCTGTCGTCGCCGCCGAGGTTGGGGATCAGCAGCCAACTGACGAGGAACGTAACGGCGATCGAGACGAACGAAGTGATCCAGACGAGCGAAGTGAGCGGGTGCTCGAAGTTGAACTTCGCCGCGTTGCCGTACTTGGCCTTCATGATCAGCTCGTTGACGAAATAGCTGGCCGCCGAAGTAACGATCATCATCACGCGCATGGCGAAAATCCAGACGAGCAATTGCACCTGCACCGCTGGCTCTTTTACCGCCAGAAGGATAAACACGATCAGGGCCACGCCGGTCACGCCGTAGGTCTCAAAACCGTCGGCCGTGGGGCCGACTGAGTCGCCCGCGTTGTCGCCCGTGCAGTCGGCGATGACGCCCGGATTGCGGGCGTCGTCTTCCTTGATCTTGAAGACGATCTTCATGAGGTCGCTGCCGATATCAGCGATCTTGGTGAAGATGCCGCCGGCGATGCGGAGGGCCGACGCGCCGAGCGATTCGCCGATGGCAAAACCGATGAAACATGCTCCGGCCAGCTTGCCCGGCACGAAGAGCAAAATGCAAAGCATCATGAAAAGTTCGACGGAGATCAGCGCCATGCCGATGGAGAGGCCGGCCTGCAGCGGGATGGCGTAGCAGGGCCAGCCCTTGCCGGCGAGCGAGGCGAACGCGGTCCGCGAGTTGGCGTAGGTGTTCATGCGGATGCCGAACCAGGCAACGCCGTACGATCCGGCGATGCCCAACACGCTGAAGGCAAGGATGATTCCAACTTTGTAAGGCTCCATGACCGGTTTCGCGATGAAGCCGAAGTAGGCGACGATAATGATGCCGATCAGGACCCACAGGATGGCGAGGAACTTGCCCTGGGTGATGAGATACGTCTTACAGGTCTCGTAGATCAGTTCGGAGATTTCCCGCATCGCCCGGTGGACGGGCCGCTGGCGCATGTGGGCGAACATGACCAGCCCGAACGCCAGCCCCAGGGCGCTGATGACCAGGCCGCCCAAGAGCAGAGTGTGTCCCGACAGGCCGCCGAAGCTGGCCAAGGAAGTGTCGTCCAGCGGCGGCAGGACGAGGTTCGCCTCGCCGCCGTGGTGCTCGGCCTCCGCCGCCCGCGCGGCGCCGGCAAAAACCGGAAGCACTATCGACAACACCACCGCTACTGTGAAAACCATGCGATGCGCGATTGACCCAGTTTGCCTTCTCATATTTGTCCTCCAAGCCGCGGTTGCCGCATCGGTGAACCAAGTCTCGCCGGACGAACACGTTACATGAGATCGTTCGAACGAAAAATGTATTCGCCTGATGCGTGGTTTGCTGAGTTCGCAAAACTGATACCAATCCACGTATTGTTGTCGTCATGCTTCGCCGGCGACCGAAAAGTGCCAATCCACTAGAGTTTGGCGCGCGAGTCCGCTCGCTTGGTGTGCGAATTCGCGCAACGAATCGCCTTGACACCGTTGATTTCGCCGCCTAAACTACTTTGTGATACAAAGCCAGATCTCAAGCGGAGCTGTCCAATGGATTTCGATGAAGCAAAAGCCCGAATGCGGGAAATCCAACGCATTATGGAGACGGCCACCCTCTATACGCTCCTTCCTGGCACGGCGGCCATCGTGGGTGGTGTGCTGGTCCTTCTTGGGTGCGGCGCGAGCGCGTGGCGCTGACACTCGGCCGATTTCAGCCAGATCACGGAGATCTCGCCCCGGCTGCGCGTAGCGCTGTGCGCGATGTGGGTGGCTATTGCGGTGACGGCCGTGGCGGTAAACGCGCGCCTTACCGTCAATATGGCCCGGCGGCGGCGGATTGCGCTGAACGCGCGGCCCGCGCAGGTTGCCACCTTCGCGCTCACTCCCTGCGTCGTCGTCGCCGCCGTGCTGAGCTACCAGTTCCTCGTAGTTGCCGGCGCCTCCAACCACGAAGGCATTCGCTACATTGCCCCCGTATGGATGATGCTCTACGGCACGGGCGTCTACACGGCCGGACTGTTTTCGGTCCGGCCGCCGCGCGTGCTCGGCCTGGTGTTTCTCGCCGCCGGCATCGCGTCTTTGCTCTGGTTTCCCGAATACGGCGTAATCACCGCTGCGCTTTCCTTCGGACTGCTGCACATCCTTTTCGGCTTGTATGTCATCAACAAACAACGTCAGTTCCCGGCCTCATGAGCGATCCGATCAAACCCGGCGACATCAATGCCGTGATCCACGAGCGGGCACGGCTTTCGATCGTCTCCGCGCTGGCCGTGGCGTCGGAATTGAGCTTCAACCAGCTCAAGGAGATGCTCGACTTGACCGACGGGAACCTCAGCGTTCACGCGCGCACGCTGGAGGAGGCAGGCTATCTCGTGGTGGCGAAATCGTTCCACGGGCGCCGCCCGCACACGGCCATGCGGCTGACGACCAAGGGCCGCAAGGCGTTCGCGCGATACCTGGAAACCCTCCAGCAAATCGTCGATTTTGGCGCGACAACGGGAAGGATTCATGACGCTGCGGCAACAACTAACGGTGGACACCGATTTCGGGCCGCTTGGCGGCTAACACTGATGCAGAAGTACCGGGTATTTCGTATTCGATTTCATCTTCACTCTTTTTTTGGAGTATTACTTTATGTCACAAAGCACTTTATCTCCGGACTTTCCGGGCGGTCCCGGTTTGCCGCCGCGGGTTTCTTCTGTTGCCGCCGCCGGGCTGCAAAAGACCGCGGACTGGTTTGGAGCGCTGGATCGCGTCTTGCGCGGCGAGGCGACGCGCCCGCAAGCCCTGGAGCGGCAGTCGATCCGCATTCCGATCGGCGGCATGTCGCTGCTGATCGTGCTCTTGGCAATGCTTTACGGTTTTTGCATGGGCATGTTCCCCGGCTGCCGCGAGCAAGACCCTTCCGCCCTTCGCTGGCTGTCCTGCACGCTGAAGATCCCGGCGCTGTTTTTCCTCACGCTCTGCGTCACGTTTCCCTCGCTCTATGTGGTGAATGCCCTGGTTGGTTCGCGGCTGCGCTTGCCGGCCCTGCTGCAGCTTCTCATCGCGGCGCTGGGTGTGAACCTGGCCGTGCTTTCTTCCGCGGGGCCGATCGTGGCCTTTTTCTCCTTTAGCACCGCCAACGGCCCCTTCATGGCCCTTTTGAACGTCTTGGTATTCGCGATTTCGGGGGTGCTGGGAATGAAGTTTCTTTTGCAAACGCTCCACCGACTGTCGGCGATTCGGCCCTTGTTGCCCTCTCCGGTGCATACGACGGCGCCGCCGGAAGAAGCGGTTCCCGTGGCCGCACCGGGCGACCCGATCTTCGGACCGGCAGTGCCGGCCGCGCCGCGCCGCTCCATCAGCCGGAGCACGAGCCTTCGGCCTTGGACGCGCTGGAGGGCCACGTGCTGGGCCGGCACGTGAAGAAGGTTTTTTGGTGCTGGACCCTGATCTTCAGCATCGTCGGCGCGCAGATGGCGTGGGTCCTGCGCCCGTATTTCGGCACTCCCGGCGAACCGTTCGTCTGGTTCGCGCCGCGCTCGTCGAATTTCTTCGAGGGCGTTTGGCGGACGGTGCAGCAACTGTTTTAGTGGGGGACATGTAGGCAGGAACAAGCTGACATTTTGGAGCAAAGTAAATCATGGAAAACGACTCTAAACCGGGTCTCAATGCGTATCATTACATCATCGTGGGTGTTTTGGGCTTCTTCGCTGGCAGTTTCGCCGGCTTTCTTATCTGTGCAGTGGTGAGCCTGGCAACCCAACCCCCGAATGAGCAAGTGTTGTTTCATTCGATACTGTGGGGCGGTATCCTCGGTGCGGCTGCTCTCCCCGCACTTCTTCGACAACTCAGCTCTTGAGATTCTGCCGAAACCGCGCAAGCGTGTTCCGGCCAACGTTGTGCTCTCGTGACAACCTCATTACGACGAAACCTGACGCTCATCGACGACCTGCTGCGGCGGCGGCCGTGGACGACGCAAACGTCCGCGCCGGGCCGCACGCGGGCGCTGGCCGCATGCATCCTGGTCTTCGGCTGCACCTACGGCGCCGCGATGGGCAGCTACGGCGGGTTGGGCGGCGATCGTGCCTTACAGTTGCTCTACTCGGCGGCAAAGGCCCCGCTGCTGCTCTTGGCCACGTTCGCCATCTGCCTGCCGTTTTTTTTTGTGCTCAACACGCTCTTGGGCCTCCGCCGCGACTTTCGCGAGGCGCTGCGCGCTGGCCGCGGCGCAAGCGGGACTGGCCATCGTGCTGGCTTCCTGCGCCGATGACGCTCCTTTGGTACGCCTCTTTCGCCGATTACAACGCGGCAGTGCGCTTCAACGGCCTTGTTTTCGCCTTGGCAAGCTTTGCCGGGCAGCATCTGCTCCGCGGCTATTACCGGCCGTTAATCTCGCGTCATCCACTTCACCGGCGGATGCTCTGGACGTGGCTTGGCTTGTACGTTTTCGTCGGCATCCAGATGGCTTGGACACTGCGGCCGTTCGTTGGCGCGCTCGGCGCACCGGTCCAGTTTTTCCGTACCGGCTCGGAATGGGAGAACGCCTACGTGGTTGTGGTGAGGCTTCTCTGGGATGCGGTGCGACGATGAGAGGTAAACTGCCATGAATGCGCCGATACTTGCTTCGCGTCCGGCCGCTGCAGCACCACTCGGTGTCGGCGTGCTTTGCACGCTGCGGGTCGAATTCCGCCCAATCTGTGATGGACGACAAGTTGGTTCCCCGGACGGCCGTTTCGTTGCGCGGGCAACGAGTACGTTTGCACCGCGTATTTCAGATGGATCAAGAAGCCGTTACGACTTCGTAATTGAAGACCGCGCAGGAACGCGACTACAACACATCGAGATTACCATGCCGAGGAACAATCTGGTCAACTGGCGTCTGGAAGGTTTACTCAGTTGGGCTGACGACAGCTCGACTGTAACCTTTGAGTTCACGGGAGCACGTCTCACGCTGTCGGTGGCAGATTAAGCTTGCCGCGACACTCGCCATCTTGTTCGGCCTTGCGGACCCGCTTTGCGGTTTCGCGCTTCGTAGAGCACTTTTCTCTTCTCGATTACCTCTCGCAGAAACCTCCGGCTGTTGGTCCTCGCATGACCGCGCGGTGGTTCCGCCTTTGACTGGCGCCATGCGAAAAATCCCCAAATTGACGTAGCATCGAAAAGTCGTTCCCCGTATGATGCCGCCGCAAATGCCGGCAATGCGATTTATTGCGCCACTCCGCGCGACGGGAAGTCGCCCGGCGCCGGCCAACCGGCTTTTCGACCTTTGAACATGATTCGTCAAGGAGGACGGTCATGAACGCGCTTAAGAACATCCTGTTTTTCGGGCTGTTGTTTGCCGTTTTATGCGGAGTCTACTTTTCGTTGAGCCGCCAGCCGGAACAGCCGCTGCCGGCGGGCTTGGATTCCAACGTTAAGGCGCCTACGTTGGAAGTCCCGCCGCTTCCTGGGGCGGCCGGCAGCGAAAGTCCCTCCGCCAATAACCCATCGCTAGCCAATTCGCCGCCGACCGGCTCCGCGGGAGCCTCGCCGTGGCCGTCCGAGCGGCATGAAGCGCCCCCATTCCAGCAAAAATCGAACGACACCCATGATCGCGCAGGCGGTCTGCCATCGCCGCCGTCTAAGGATGGACTGGCCAGCACTCAGGTCAGCGTGCCTTCCATGCCGCCTGACATGCCGCCGCCGGCCGAATCACCGCAGCCGAATACGGGCCGCGATCGCAATTATCCGCCGGGAGTTACGAATCCAATGGCGGACAACCTCGCGAATCGAGAATCGCCGACGTCCCCCATGCCGCCGGCGGCAACCCGCGTCAGCCTTCCGCCGCCGCCACCTGAGGAGCACACACAGCCGGCAAGCATCCAGACGATACTTCAACAAGTTAACCTAAAGGTCAACGAGCACAAGTATGCCGAGGCCTTGCTGCTGCTTAGCCCGCTTCAGGACAACCCGGACGTACCGGAAAAGCTGGAACGCGAACTTACCGAAATCCTCGACGGCATGGCGGCCAAAGTGATTTACTCCCGTGAGCACTTGTTGGAGCGGGCCTACGGCGTGCAGCCGGGCGACACTCTCGACTCGATCGCGGATCACTTCAAGGTGCCGGCGCTGCTGCTGACGCGGATCAACGGCATCGACCCGCAGAACCTGCGGCCAGGCAAGGAGTTGAAGGTGCTAACCGGGCCGTTCAGCGCCCACGTCAGCACCGAGCGCTCGGAGATGAAAATAATGCTTGACGGCCGCTACGCGGGCCGCTTTCCCGTGGCGCTGAGCAGTGACCTGCAGCACATAAAAGGGCTGTATACCGTGCGGGCCAAGAGCCAAACGTCGGCCAATGGCAGTCCGGCCAAGCCGGAATGGATCGAGCTGGGCAACAATTCGACGAAATTCGGCATCGAGGCGTCGGTCGAGCCCCGCAGCGCCGAGGCCAAAAAGCCCGGCACGATCTGGATGAGCGAACAAGACATGGACGACGTCTATGGCATTCTCTCGGTCGGATCGGTGGTGATCATCCAAAGGTGACGTCGCGGACGATCCAAATCGGCGCCAGCTTCGCCATCGTGCTGGTGGCCTATTCGGCTTACGCGCTGTTGGCAGTGCCGCTGATCGAAACGCAAATCAAGATCGCCGGGAAGGCTGGCGGCAGCGGCGGCGGCAAGACAGGTCCCAAGCCGATACCTCCATTGGACTTCTCGGTGCTCTTCAAGCCGGACGCCTGGGAACTTCACGACGCCAAAACAATAACCAGCAACGACCGCGTCTACCTGATTTGGAAGGCTTACACGACGAAGCCTGACAACTGGCTCGAGCTCAATCCGCTGACGATCGTTTTCGTACCCGATGAAACCGCGCCCGATTCGTTGCGCCATGCGATGGTGATGGAAGTTCCGGCCGGCGCGAACTTGCGTTTCGACCGCCCCTTGGACCTGAAGCGTGGCGGCGGCCTGGGACGGCTGATCGAAGGTCAGCTTCGCGGAGAGGTGACGATACGCAGCCGCGGCAAGCGGCCCGACCATCAGGACGACCTTTTCGCCAGAACGCACGACGTCGCGCTCACAGAGCAGCGGATCACGACTCCCAACCAGGTCGATTTCTCCTACGGCCCCAGTTGGGGCCGGGGACGGCAATTGGAGATCAAGCTTCTGAAGCGCCTTGGTCTGCGACCGGCCAATCAGGAAGGGCCCGACGTGGGCGGCATCGAACAACTTCAGGTGGAACACCTCGACCGAATGCACCTGGAGATGAGCGCGGATGAAGGAGCAGGGACCAGGGAGCGCGGCGAAGTGAGAAAGGAGAGGGGAGAAGGGAGAATCGGGATCTCCCCTCCCCCCTCGCCCCTCTCCGCTCAGCCTTCCGGTCCCACCGAGATCACCTGTCTCGGCCCATTCCGCTTCAATCTAGTCGATCAGGTGGCCACGTTTCGCGACCAGGTCGTGGTATTGCGGGAGCGGTCCGAGGGAGCGAGGGATCGCATGACGTGCGATGTGCTCTCCGTCTTCTTCACGCGCCCGCCGCACGCCGCGGATGGCGGCAAGCACAAATCGAGCGCTCCGGGCTTCGACCTGCAGCCCGCGCGGATCGAGGCCCAAGGCTCGCCCGTCGTGATGACCGCGCCAGCGGACCACCTCGAGACATTCGCCGCGGTGCTGCATTACAACCTGGCCGATCGGCAGATCTATTTGGAGGATGGTAAAGAGGTCTTGGTGCGGACGGATCGCGGCGAAATCCATGCTCCCAGCGTCCGCTGCATACCCGGCCCGCAGGAACATCCGAACATGTTTCAATTGCTCGCCCGAGGGCCGGGCTGGCTCCGCGGTGAAATGGCGGATCGTCCGGGGCAGCTGCTTGAGGCCCGCTGGCAGACGAAGCTCGAAGTCCGTCCACAAAACAAGTATCAAGTCATTTCGCTCAGCGGCGACGCCGGGCTGAGGTCTCAGGCGATGGGACAGTTGGATGCCCGGCAGATCCACTTGTGGCTGCATGAAGTTCCATCCAAAGCTGCCGCGCCCGCAAAACGTCCAACGAGCACTTTCCAACCCGATGGCTTGGTGGCGATAGGCGAAGTCACCGGCGATTCCACCCAGTTCTCCATAAAAAAAGCGGATCGTCTCGAAGTCCTGTTCACGACCGCGCCGGCCCCTTCGCTGGACGCTTCGCTTCGCGCGGGTGCCCCGGGTGCCGCGCCCGTCAATGCGATCAATGGGGCACATGCGGAAGGGATTCGGGAGTCGGGATTAGGGAATAGCTCCGCTTCCCAATCTCCAATCCCCAATCCCCTATTGGCCGCGCAAGGTCCGGCCTCGCCGGGCGAACGACATTCGCACTTGGAAATCAGCGGGCGCCTGGTGCAGGCCCGCGTTGTCCTGCATGAAAAACAGCAAGGCGAATTGACCGAGGCCACCGTAACCGACGGCGTCCGCGTCGTCGAGACGCAGACCGCGCAGGTCAACGACTTGCCGCTGTTGGTCACCGGCGACTGGCTGCACGCCACCGACGCCAACTCGCCGCAGGCCAAAGTGAACGTGCAGGGCAAGCCCGCCCACATGGAAGGCCGCGGCATGAGCCTTACCGGGCCGAGCATCGCCATCGATCGCGGCGCAAACCTGCTCACGATGGACTGTCCGGGAGAAATGGAGAAGTTCTTAGACCGCGACCTGGAAAACCGCCCGCTGAGCCGGCCCGGCACGCTCCATATCAATTGGGAAAAAGGCATGACCTTTGACGGCCGCAAGGCCCATTTCGATCGCGGGGTGAAGGTCCGCAGTGACACGCAGGTTATGGAAACAAGCTGGCTGGACGTCCACCTGCAGCATCCGATCAGCTTCTCCGCTCCCCGCCCGCAAGGACCGGCCCTGCAAGAACCGGCCCTCGTGGAAAAGATCATCTGCGGCGAGGGCGTGTACATCGTCAGCCAGAGCTTCAACAAAGGGCAGCAGACCGGCTTCGACCGCATCTGGCTCAAGGACCTCGACATGAACAATATCACCGGCGACTTCCATGCCAACGGGCCGGGCCGGGTGATCAGCGTCCGCCGCGGGAGCAACCAGGCTTTCGATATGCAGGGCGGACCGCTCGCCGGAGCGGGGCCGGGCAACGGTCAGGTGGCGGCGCGTCCCGCCGCATTTGCTCCCGCACAGCCGCCGGACGACCCCAATCAGATTTCCTGCCTGGACCTGAAGTTCTACAAGTCGATCATCGGCAACAAGAACCGCAAGGAGATGACCTTTTTCGGCAACGTCCACGCGGCCCACGCTCCAGCCCAGTCCTGGACGACGACGCTGGAAGACCCCGATCCAAAACACTTGGGCAAGGACGCCATCGTGCTGGACAGCGAGAGCCTTGAGGTCGACGACATGAGCCCGGTCAGCGGCGGTGGCGGCGGGGCGAACGCGGAGTTTCAAGCGCGGGACAACGTCATTGCCGAAGGGACGAATTTCGTCGCGCGCTGTGCCCGATTGAGCTATTCGCAGGCCAAGGACCAGTTGATTTTCGAGGGCGACGGGCGGAGCCCCGCCGAGCTCGACAAGCAGGAAGGAGAAGGGGTCGAAGCACAGCCGTTCAAGGCGCAAAAGATCACTTACTACAAGAACACCGGCCAAGTGGACGTTGGCGGTTTTCGCTCGGGGGAAATGATCCAGTCGCCGGCCAAGCCCGCGCCAACCCCCACTCAAGGTGGGCGCCGCTAATCTCTTCGCCGTGTCCCCGGCATTGCGCCACTACCCTCTCGGCGAATCCGGGATCCTGGTTGCCGGGCTATGCTTACAGCGAGTACCCCGGACGATAAACGGGCTGGATGATAGTCTCCAGCCCGGATTGGTTTTTGACCGTAAGCGCCTTGGGGTCCCACTCCAACTTCTCGCCCTTGCCCGTTGCCGCGGCCCAAACCGCCAGGTTGCCTAACAAGATCGTTTCGGTGAGCGGGCCGGCGTAGTCGGTGAAATTGGACATGGCCGGCGCCCGCCCTTAATGGCGCGGACCCATTCGGCGAAGTGGCCCGGAGAGCGGACGAATTCGACTTCGGGCGGTTTCGCTTTGCTGAGCAAATGGAAGCGATCGGCGTAGTCGCCCGGAGCGTAGAGCGAGTCTTTCGTGCCCACCAGCAGCGCACCCGACTGGTCAATGTCGCTGTTGCCGTTGAACAATTCTGTTGGCGGGAGCTTGCCGCCGTCATACCAAAAGGCCTTGACCGGGCCGCGCTTATCATTGCCGGGGAAATCAAAGGAGATGACCGACCACTTCGGGTAGCAGTCGCCGTTGTGGCCTGACGTCTCCGCCTGCACGGAAACCGGATCGCGGAGATCGAGCGCCGCAAAAGGCATGTTGAAGGTGTGGCATGCCATGTCGCCCAGCGCACCGCAACCGAAATCCCACCAGCCGCGCCATTTGAACGTGTGGTACACGTTGTCGCCGTAGGGCCTAACCGGCGCCGGCCAGCCACAGGTCCCAGTGCAAATTGCGCGGCGGCGCGACGGACTTGGGGCGGTTCTCGCCCTGCGGCCAGATCGGACGATTGGTCCAGACGTGGGCCTCTTTGACGTCGCCCAGCGCGCTGGCCTTCACCAATGCGGCCGCTTTGCGAAGACCATTGTTGGCAGTGCCCTGGTTGCCCATCTCCGTGGCCACGCCGGCCTCCTTCGCCAATTCTGCCAGCACGCGGGCCTCGTGGATGGAGTGCGTCAGCGGCTTCTGCGTGAAGCAATGCTTCTTCATTTTCAGGGCCATTGCGGCGGCCAGGGCATGGGCGTGGTCAGGTATGCTCACCGTTACCGCATCGATGCTCTTTTCCATCTCATCCAGCATCTTGCGGAAGTCGTTGAACTTCTTGGCCTTGGGGAAACGGTTGCTGGAGGTGGAGTTCAGTGTATTGTCGTCGACGTCGCAGATGGCTACCATGTCGCCGGCGCGGCCGGCATCGTCCGAATCGCTGCGGCCCTTGCCACCCAAGCCAATGCAGGCGAAGGCAATGCGTTCGTTTGCGGAACGTGTCGGCTTCGCTTGCACTCCGCCGGCCGCCCAATAGCCTAATCCGGCGGCGGCGGTTGATAACAGGAATTGACGACGACTGGACATGGTCGGACTCCGAGGTGGGATAGATGTTGGCGGGAATACGTGCCCCGGCGGGGGTTGCCGGGCCGCAATTTACCTAGTATAAACTAGGAGGGCATAGAGTAACATGCCCGCCGCTGGTTTTCAAGGATCGCCTGCGCAGCATGACACTTTCTAGGGGACAACGCGATTAGGGAAAATCGCCATGAAGTTTGCGATATGCAACGAGACCTTCCAGGACTGGCCGCTGGAGCGGGCATGTGACTTTGCGGCCCAATGCGGCTATACGGGACTGGAATTCGCGCCTTTCACACTTGCCACGCGCACCGGCGATGTCGCGCCCAGGCAGCGGGAGGCGATTTGCCGGCTTGTCCGCGCGGCCGGGCTAGAGGTTGTCGGCCTGCACTGGCTGCTGGCCAAAACGGACGGTTTTCATCTAACCAGCGTCGACCGGGCCATGCGGCAACGGACGGCGGATTACCTCATCGAACTCGCCTGGCTGTGCGGCGACCTCGGCGGGCGGGTGATGGTGCTTGGCTCGCCTCAGCAGCGGAATCTGGCTGACGGAATGACGAACGCGGATGGCATTGCATTCGCCGTCGACGTTCTCACGGCAGTCGTGCCCGAATTGGAAGCCCGTGGCATCGTTTTGGCGGTTGAACCCTTGGGTCCGCAAGAGACGAACTTTCTCACGACGGCAGGCGAGGCGATGGAACTGATCCAGCGGATCGGCTCGCCGCAGGTCCGCCTGCACTTGGATTGCAAGGCGATGGCAACCGAATCCGCGCCGATCATCAATCTCGTCCGTCAATACCATCCGTGGATGGTCCACTTTCACGCTAACGATCCGAATCGTCAGGGGCCGGGCTTCGGCGAGCTCGACTTCGTGCCGATTCTGCGGACGCTGGATGAAGTCGGCTACGGCGGCTGGGTATCAGTGGAAGTTTTCGACTACGCGCCGGGCGTGGAAAGACTGGCACGGGAGAGCATTGAGTATATGCAGCGATGCCAGGAGTAAATCCGAAATCCGAAATTCGAAACAAATAAGAAAAACCAATATGGAATGAATCAAATGGTTTGGATCATTTCTTATTCCGATTTGGGACTTGTTTCGTATTTCGTGCTTGGGAATTCGGATTTACACCATTCCATAATTGCCTCCACCAGCCCCGCCATCGTATACTCGCGCGCTTCGACCGCCGGCGGATGGCCCAATTCGCGCAGGGTCTGCGACGTTACAGGACTGATGCTCGCCAATCGCGTGCGGCGCAACTGCTCGCCAAAAAGCCCCACGACCGCCCGTGCGATACTGGAACTGGTTACCGTGGTCCAGTCGATCCGCCCGGCCGCCAAGGCTGCGACAATCGAAGGATCGGCGGTCTGGACGTCCGCGCTCATATAGACCACCGCTTGTTCGACGATTCCGCCCGCAGCGCGCAACTGTTCCGGCAGCACGTCGCGCCCGCGGCTGGCGCGAGCCAACAGGAACCGTTTGCCGGGCGCGTGCGGCGCAAGCGCCTCGGCCAGCGCCTCGGCACGATACTCCCTCGGCACGACATCGGCTTTCAGGCCATAGCGCTCCAATTCGCCGGCTGTGCCCGGCCCGATCGCGGCCAGTCCGATGCCGCCAAGCTGTTGAATCCGTCCCCCACGGCCCAAATGCCGGTCCAAAAGATACTTCACGCCGTTGCTGCTGCTGAAGACGATCCAGTCAAACTCCTCGATGCGATCCAGCGCCGCGTCGACCGGCGCCCAATCCGGCGGATCGGAAACGACAATGCCGGGCTGCTCGAGTACCTTCCGCGCCGAGCGCCATTAGCCGCTCGCGCAACTCGCGCGCCTGCTCCCCGGGTCGAGTGACAAGGACGAGACGACCGGCGAGAGGGCAGGGAGCAGGGAACGGCGAGCGGGGAGCATTCATAGTCCGTGCTCCGTGCTCCGTGCCGGGGCACCCGCGGAGTGGGTCGGCTCCCTGCTCATAGCCCTGCCCCCAAAAATCCCCCATGAGAATCGCTTTCCGCGCGAATCTTTTCCATCCGCTGGATCGTCCGCTGCAAGTCGCCGGCCTGGATATAGCGGTCGAACTCCACACGGACGGCATGGGTCACGCTGTCCTTCAGCCAATCGACCGCCGTCGCCGTCAGCCAGTCGCAGACTTCGCCATTGAGCTCGACCTGCAGATCGCAGCCGAGCGTTTTGAGATCAGCGGGGTCGGTCAATACGGTGCCTTCAAAGCGGAAACCGACCATGCCGATCTTCTCGTCGTTGGTCAAATGGAAGACGCACTGGGCGTTGCAGAGATAGTAAGTGTTGAACTGACCGTGCCGGGCGACCGCGTCGCGGACTCGCCGGGCGAATTCACCTTCCTCGGAATCCGCCTCGTCCAATGGCGAGTCCAACCTTGGCACCGACCGCAGCGGCAGGCAATCGAACGCGATATCGACAGAGTTGCGCATGACGGCAGTATAGCGCTCGCAAGACTGCGGAAATAGCCCTCCTTAGCGCCATCGCGTCAATACCTCCAAGGTGGCACTTGAGACGGTTATAAAAAACTCTGGTAGTCAATTACCAAATCATTGACATACCTGTCGAAATGGGTTAAACTTTAAGCTTAGTAGTGAACGTCTTTTATACTTATAGGTGGGTCAAATAATCACGCAAGGAGAGTCATCATGCGTGGCTCGCTCGCTCTGGGTTCTTCCGCAATAGAAAAAATTCCGCCGGAGGTCTCGCTTGTCATACCGGTTTTCAATGCAGGTGCGACGATCGGCTGGCTCGTCGATCAGGCCCACGCCGATTTCGAGGGCACTGACTTTGAGATTGTCTTGGTGAACGACGGATCGACCGATTTTTCCGAAGGGGCCTGCCGGCTGCTGGTGGAAAAGTACCCCGATTCCGTCCGTTACGTGCATTTGGCGCGGAATTACGGCGAGCACACCGCCGTGCTGGCAGGGTTGCGCCACGCACAAGGTCGCTACGCGGCCGTGCTGGACGACGACGGCCAAAACCCTACCTCCGAGGCCAGGCGAATGCTGGAACACGCTATTGATCAGCGGCAGGATGTTGTTTACGGGCGTTACCAGTACCGCAAGCACTCCCCGCTGCGCCGCTTGGGCAGTTGGTTCAACGATTGCGCGGCGGGCTTGGCGCTGGACAAGCCGCGGGGCATTCATCTTTCCAGTTTCAAGGTCATGAATCGCATGGTCGTCGACGAGGTCGCCAAGTACGACGGCAAGTTCCCCTATCTCGATGGCATGATCTTTCGCGTCACGCAAAACATCGGCGAGATTCCCGTGGAACATCTTGCGCCGGGCCGGTCGTTCCGGCTATACTTTCCGAAAACTTGTAGGTCTGTGGCTGAACATGCTCTTGGGCTATTCGATGGCGCCGCTCCGGGCCGCGCTAGCCGTGGGTGGAGCGATTTCGGTGTTGGGCATGATCGCGCTGGCGCTGGTCGTCGGCCGAGCTTGGCTCGATCCGCCGTCGGGAATCTCATTTCCCTTTCTGCTGGCGCCCGTCTGCCTGTTTGCCGCCGGTCAAATCCTGATGTTCGCCGCGTTAGGCGAGTATTTGGGCCGCATTTATCTTAGTCAGAACGGCACGCCGCAGTATGTCGTGCGCTACGTCCTGCGAGGCAACGCGTTCGACGCCAAGGTCTGCGATACCCAAATCCTCGCCGAGCAGACGGCTTCTTGGCCGGTCTACTAGGCAATTGGGGGAATCGAGCGATGAGTCCGGCGGAAATCGATTTGATGGCCTCCGTCGAAGTCGATCATTGGTGGTATCGCGGCCTCCGCGACGCGATCGGGCAGTCGCTGCGCTCGTCCTATGCACGAATCCCCGCGGCGGCCAGAATCCTGGACGCCGGCTGCGGAACCGGAGAGAACCTCAAGTTCTTGAAGCAGTTGTTGAATCCCGCATATGCGGGCGGCTTCGACCTCTCGCCGTTGGCCGTAAGCCGCTCCCGCGCCAAGGTCCCGGGCGCGGACGTGTACTTAAGCGACATCCGCGATCCGCAAATCCACATTGAAGACCTCGACCTCGTTTTAAGCTGCGACGTGGTGTCGATCGCCGGCATTGACGATTCCGGCGCGGGGCTGTCGCGGCTGGTTGCGCACATGCGGCCCGGCGGCACGATGATTCTGAACTTGCCCGCATTTGCCTGGCTTCGCAGCCGCCACGACGTCTCCACGTGTACTCGCGAACGGGTCACGGTGGACCAAGTGCGGCGGCTTCTGCGGGGGCTTGGACTGGCGATCGAAGTCGTCAGCTATCGCGTTTTCTCCTTGCTGCCCGCGATCGTTCTCGCGCGGCTTCCTTCGATACTGTTGCCGGCGCGGGACCCAGAGGGTGCCCCGGCACGCCGTTCGGACCTCAAGCTGACGCCGAGATGGATCGATCCTGCGCTGTTTACCGTTCTCCACGCGGAGAACGCGCTCATCGTGCCGCGGTATGAGATTTCCGTGGGGGAGTTCTGTATATGCAGTCGCGAGAAAGCCGTGACCCGGCGGCTCGCACCGTGGCCGAGCCAGACGCCTCGCTCCACAGTTGCTACCGCGGCCGGCGCGTGCTGGTCACAGGCGGTCTCGGTTTCCTCGGCAGCAACCTGGCCATCCGGCTCGTGGGCCTTGGCGCCCGCGTAACGTTGCTGGACTCCTTGATTCCCCAGGGCGGGGGCAATCCGCACAACATCGTCGAAGTGCGCGACGATGTAACGGTCGAATCGTGCGACATGCGCGATGCCAAGACGGTGGACGCCGCCGTTGAAGGCAAGGAGATCATCTTCAACCTGGCCGGCCACGTTTCCCATGCCGACAGCATGCGCAAACCACATCTCGATCTGGCTTGCAACTGCGTGGCGACGATCAATCTTGTCGAGTCGTGCCGTCGCCGCGCGCCCGATGCAAAGCTGGTTTATACGTCGACGCGGCAAGTCTACGGGCAACCGCAATGCTTGCCGGTGAAGGAGGATCATCCGGCCGTTCCCATCGACATCAACGGCATCCACAAGCTGGCGGCGGAGTACTATCATCTTTTATACGATGGCGCCTACGGCATTCGCTCGACCATCCTGCGCTTGACGAACACCTACGGCCCGCGGCAGCGAATCAACGACGACCGGCACGGCGTGGCCGCCGTATTCCTGCGGCACGCGCTGCGGGGAGAGACCATTTATCTATATGCCGGCGGCCGCCAGAGGCGCGACTTCGCTTACGTCGATGACGTGGTCGAAGCACTGCTGTTGGCGGCAAGCCGCCCGCTATGCTTCGGCAAGGTCTTCAATCTGGGCGCGGCCCGGCCGCATTCGCTGATTGAATTCGCGGAAATCCTGCGGCGGCACTGCGACTTCGCCGTTCGCTGTGCGCCCTTTCCCGATGGCCAACAGATCATCGACATTGGCGACTATTACGGCGATTTTTCCGCTTTTCGCGAAGCCACGGGGTGGGAGCCGAAGACCGGACTGGAAGAAGGACTGCGGCGGACCGTCGAGTTCTTCCGCAATCGCCGTGACGAGTACCTGTGAGGAGCACATTCGAGAGCGCCTATGCCTGCCACCTCAGAGCATCTGCCGAGATTCGACTATCGCCCGCAGTATGCGAAAGCCAGACTCGAAATCCTCGCCGCCATCGACCAGGTCTTGCAGTCCGGTCACCTAATTCTCGGTCCCCGCGTGAAGGCATTCGAGGAGAGCATGTGCCGCTACCTTGGACTTCAGGGGCATGCGATCGGCGTCGGCAACGGGACCGATGCCTTGGCAATCGCGATGCGAGCCCTGGGCGTCGGCCCCGGCGACGAAATCGTCACGGTCGCCAATACGGCGGTCGCCACGGTGAGCGCAATCCGCATGACGGGAGCGACGCCCGTCTTCTGCGACATCGATCCGCAGACCCTCCTT
This sequence comes from uncultured Planctomycetia bacterium, assembly GCA_963780045.1. Lineage (GTDB taxonomy): Bacteria > Planctomycetota > Planctomycetia > Pirellulales > Thermoguttaceae > JANXQG01. Next base: position 4,179,541 of record CAVZZZ010000001.1, read on the forward strand.
ATGGACCCGGACGATGCCGCCCGGCGGATTACGGAAAAAACGAAGGCCATACTGCCGGTACACCTTTTCGGCAATGCCGCCGACATGCGCGCAATCGTGCCGTTGGCCCGGCAGCATGGCCTTTGCGTCATTGAGGACTGCGCGAGCATGCGGCACGCTCCTGGACGGCCGCGCCGTCGGCACGTGGGGCGACGTGGGTTGCTTCTCCTTCTACCCGACGAAGAACTTGGGGGCGTATGGCGATGGTGGAATGTGCGTTGCCGCCGATGCGGGCCTGGCAGACGCCGTCCGCCGCATCGGCAACTACGGCTATGGCGATCGGCAAGAATGCGACTGCGAGGGCGTCAACAGCCGGCTGGACGAAATACAGGCGGCCGTGCTGCAGATCAAACTGCGGTGGTTGCCCCACGATCTTTGCCGGCGGTGGAAACTGGCGGCGGTCTACCGCGACCGTCTCTCCGCGGCAGTCGCTTTGCCGGCCGATACAATCGGGGTTCGCAACAGCCATCACTTGTTTGTGATTCGGACACCGCGCCGCGCCTCCGTTATCGCGCGACTGAACGCCGCCGGCATCGGATACGGCATCCACTACGCCCTGCCAGTCCATCGCATGGCCGCCTACCGCTTTCTGGGCTACGAAGGGGCATCGTTGCCCGTTACGGAGGAGGCAGCCAATAGAGTCCTATCCCTCCCCTTCTATCCGGAGATGTCAATCGGCGACGTGGAAAGGGTTTGTTCCATCGTAAACGAGGTCCACGCATCATGACCGGGCAAACTCACGATCCTCCGACCGTTGCGCCTGCCCGCTTCTGGCAACCCGAGGCCAGGGGCGGCGCGGGGCACCCGCGCAGCGGGTCGGCGGCGATTCGATTGCTGGTCTTGGCGCTGGGAGTCTTCGCCGGACAAGCCGTTCTCTTCGGCCCGTCGCTGATCGGCGCGCGAGTCCTTCTTCCGCTGGACGTGCTAAGAGGTCCGCACATCTATATGCCAGGATCGTCCGAGACGCCAAATATAGTAATCAACGACCCGGCGCGGACGGACCTCATCGTCTATTACGAGCCGATCCGCCAATTCGCGATCTCGGAGCTTCGCGCCGGACGGCTTCCTTGGTGGTCACCCTACGAGCTGGGCGGAGTCCCCTGTTTTCGCTGGAACCTTTCACCTCCCTGGCTCTTGGCCTATTTCATAACGTCGCCGGTCGTGCTGGCGTGGGTCCAGGTGCTCGTCGCACTGGTTGCCGCGGGCGGAGCATACTTGTTCTTTCGCCGCGTGCTGCAGGTCGGCTACTGGCCGGCGGCCATCGCCGCGTGGTGCTACCCGTTGACCGGGGCGTACGTCTTCTGGCAGGGCTTCTGGCTGCCGACGGTAATGTGCTGGCTGCCTTGGATGCTGGCGGCGGTGGAGGCGGTGGTGCGGCGGCCGTCCGGCTGGGGCGGGCCGATGCTCGCTTTGTTGAGCGCAATCGTCTTGCTCAGCGGCGCGCCTGACGTTGGCGGGCAGGTGCTGCTGGCCTCCGGCATTTACGCCGCCGGACGCCTGGTGCAACTCGTTGTCGCCCAACGCCGTGAAAAGCGCCGCGGCACGTGGCGTCTGCAATACGCGGCGGGCGGGTCCGCTGCGGCGTGGACCATCGGAATCCTCACATCCGCGTGGATGCTCTTGCCGTTGGCCGAGTACATGCAATGCGGCTCGCGCTCGATGGCCCGCGGCCAAGGATTTGAGGAGCGTCCGCCGGCGGGCGCGCAGGAACTGCCGCAAGTCGTCCTGCCGGACATGTACGGCTGGTCCGGCCAAAAGAGCCTCCGCATTGTGAACGGCTGCATCCAGGAAAGCTCGGCCGGCGCCTATGCGGGCTTCTTGGCCACGCTGGTCCTCGCACCGCTGGCCTTCGCCTGCCGAAGGCATCGCGCGGCTTGCGTGCTGGCCCTGGTGCTGGGTTTCGCCGGTTTGAGTTGGGCGCTCAACGTGCCGATCGCCGTCCAGATCATGCGGCTGCCGGGGCTGAACTTCTTGTCCCACAATCGCTTCGTCTTTGTGACAAGTTTCGCCGTACTAATGCTTGCGGCGATCGGGCTGAACACGCTTTGGGAGGCACGCCTGGTACGTCGGCAGTGGTTCTTGTTGCCAATGGCGATTGTCTCGCTATTGTTGGCCTGGTGCCTCTACCGCACGGCGGTTCTTCCCGAACGCATCACCACCGAACTCGTCCACTCGGTGCAGCGCGGCAAGCCGATCGGCGGCATATCTGACATGGCCGGCGTGTTCGCGGTGCAAGATACTTACCGGCGGACCTACGTCGGTTCGTCGGTGCTGGCCGCCCTGGGTGTTGCCGCCTGGTTGTGGCTCTGGTTTCGGCCGGCCGTGCCTCGATGGGGGTTCCCGTTGATTGGCATGGTGCTCGTCGGAGACCTGCTCTGGTTCGGCTACGGGCGGGCCGCGCAAGACGATCCGGCCCTCTATTATCCTCGCGTGCCCGTGCTGGAGCAGTTGGCGGCAGCCGAGCCGGGCCGCGTCATCGGCCTGAATTGTTTCCCGGCCAATCTGGCCTCTACCCACGGACTGTGCGACGTCCGCGGTTACGACGGCGTCGACCCGGCGTGGTGGGTGGAGCTATTGAAGCCGGTTGCCGATCCCAAGTCGATCGTGGTAACTTACGCCGCAACCGAGTGGATGAGCCCCAAGGGATTGCTGAGTCCGGCAGGGCTGACGCTGCCGCCGATACTGAGCATGTTGAACGTCCGTTATGTCGTCGCCCGAGGAATGGCAAAGCCGGGTTTCCGCCCGCTGCTCCAGGGCGGCGACTACATCATTTGGGAGAACCCCGCCGCGCTGCCGCGGGCGTTTGTTCCGCGGCGCGTCGAGACGATCGCGGATGCGAAGGAGCGGATGCGGCGGCTTTCGGCCGACGATTTCGATCCGCGTGCGACGGCCTTGATGGAGCAACCATTGGATTTGCCCGGGGAATGCGGCGGCTCGGCTTCGATCACCGAAGACACGCCGCAGCGCGTCACTATCGCCGCGGAGATGAAAACGGCGGGGCTGATTGTGCTGTCCGATCGCTGGGACCCAGGATGGCAAGCGTATCTCGGCGGAAAGCAAGTCCCGATCCTGCGAACGAATCACGCCGTGCGCGGCGTAGTGGTCCCCGCGGGCCGGCAGGATCTGCAATTCCGTTACGAACCGGCAACGCTCTTCTGGGGAAGCGTGGCGTCGTCCGCCGCGGTCTTGCTATGGCTGGCCTGGATTGTGGCGGCCGCAATTATCCAACGTCGGCGTGCCTCGGACGGAATCGACGCCGGCCCGTTACACAAAGAAGAGATAGCGATGGTCCCTCGACAAGCGGTTTTGGCGGCTTCTAGCAACGTTGGCCAGGCTCGCGGGAAGAAGCGAAGGCGCTAGGAGTACACTACCGAGGACTGCATTTGCGTCGGCGTCCGCAAAGCAAGGCAACGACGCCCAGCAACGTACCTAACAGCGCTGCACTTGACGGCTCGGGAACCACGTTTAATCCACCCGGATCGGTACTGTAAATACTGAATGCGGTATTGGGAAGATTGAAGCCCGCGCCCGACGAGAAGTCGGAAACGATATAGGTGTTCCCGCCGAGGCCGAAAGCGTCGGGTATTTGTCCCAAGCTTGCCGGCGCAGTTTGCGGCTGGGGCTGAACAACGCTCCCAAAGTCGCCGTTCGGAATAGTTGACATGTTGTCGATAATTCCCAGCGATGCGGAAAAGCTTGCAGAGCCCACCCCTGTTTGGTTCGCGGCCCAATAGTAAGTCGTGCCCCAACTGCCATTCTGTCCGTAGGACATGAAAAGATTGCCGGTTGTCGCCAAACTCCAGGCGCCCCCGATGGTATTGAACGGAGAACTCTTCAAGCCGTTGCCCAGGGTGCCAACGGGCATTGCATCGTTGCTATTGGAGTAGGTCGCAATCATTGCTCCGCTTCCGTAAGCCGATTGGAAGGCGGTGCCCGACACTGCTTTGGCGCCTTGAATGCCCGCGTTCGGGTTGTTGGCTAACGTGTCCGGAACAAGAACGAAATATCCGTTTGCCAAGCCTGATCCGTTCGATCCGCCGGTTGCCACGAAACTTTGAACATACTCGTCGAAGACGCCCGTCAATTCGACGCCTCCCGCGTCCGGATTGTAGCCCGATCCGGCGGTATTCGAATTCGCGAGGGTCGTAATCACAAAGACTCCTTGGACGGTGTCGCCCGGCTGGGCGAGCCGCGACGGAGTTCCACTGCTCACCAAGAGCGAGCCGTTGGAGTCATAGAGGTTCTCATAGTCGTGCAGTGAGAAGGAGACATTCCCGCTAAATAGGGCGTTCGGGTTAGTGGTGATTGTCCCCGCGTTCCCCGACACAGAGAAAAGACAAAATGCCCCAAGCGCCGACGCTAACGTAAATGCGCATTTGCAACCTGCTGGCGCCATAACCGAACGCATTTTTGCTCTATTCAACATCGTATCCCCGCCGCAAGGAATTCTGTCATGTACCCAGAGGAGTCTGGCAGGCCACAAACATCCGCCAGAAAATACCCCAGACCGAACGCAATGATGTAATCAACTCGAAACTACTACCCCATTCTATCAGGGGATTCCCCCGTGTCAAGGATTCGGCGGCCGTATATGCGCGGGAGAAAACAGTAATGGGACATTGGGTAGAATAGGTTAATATCTTTCAGTGCAATACAGGCTCGCGACCTGTTTTTCAAATGTGGGACGTTAGTCGTTAACTATGAGCGTTCCCTATTTTCCCGCCGCCTTCATTTCCACTCGATCTTCAACCCGAACTTTTCTTTGATTTCCAGCAGCGCCTCGGCGTTGCCGCGGGAGTCGTCCACGGGGTTGTGCGTGTGCCGCGTCTTTCGCAGGTGCTTGAAGTTCCGCCGCATGTCCTTGACCAGGCCCTTGTAGAGCGAGCCGAGGTTCGTCGAACTGTAGCCGAAGGGGTTCGCACCCAGGAAGTGGTGGAAGTACCAGTTGACGAACTGCCAGTCGAAGCCGTTGTTGTCGGAGACAAAAATCGGCTGCCCGCGGCTGACCTCCCGGACCCAATCGCCAAACTGCCGCATGACGGCCGCCGGGTCTTCGAAGCCCAGCGTCTCCTCGCGGATGAACCCGCTGACCGCAAGCGCCTCCGGAATCCACTTGTCGGAAATCGGCCGCAGCTTGCCGTAGAACGACCGCTCCAGCGCCGGCTCGACGACGATCGCGCCGAAGCAAACCATCGAGTAATCGCCCGGTATCGGGCCGTCCGCTTCGATGTCGACCATGATGTAGGTCATAAGCAAAAGCCGGTCGCACGCGCCAAGATATTGGTGTCCGGAACGGCGCGCATTAATGCGATGAGCGGCGGGTTTCCCGCAGCGCTTCGTCGATTGCCGCGTCAGCCTGCTCGGCGGTAATGCCTTGCGGCTCCACAGCCTCGCGCCCACGCCGCGCAATCTCCGCCGCTCGGCCCGGCGCCGCCCGGCGACTTGCGTTATCGCCGGCTCCCTCGGCTTCAATCACGCGGATAACGACGCGCTGGTTCTACTTAAACGCGTGCCCAAGCACCGATTCATAAACTCGGCGCTCGTCCGATTCGATAGTCTTAATGTCCCGAATGATCGTTTCCATATCCCAAATCATATCACCTCGCGGCATCAACCTCGATTACATTGCAATGACAAAGGCTCTTCGCTTGCGGCCGTAGACGATAGGAGGGGATTGTTGTTGACCACGAGCGAGACAAGACCCTTTAAGGCACTGAATCGCAACTCGCGGTAAATCGCTGTCCAGTACCCCGCGAAAGTGCGGCGGAGTGCTTGCCATTTGTTTCTTTTTCGGTCAGGGAGTAGGGGCTGGGAATCGACCGCCCCGCCGCCAAACGTCCCTCTTCAACCCCTCGTGCGGAGGGGATGCGCCGATTTGCTGGCACCTCTCGATGCCACTCCACAGCAAGAATTTGGAGAAAACCGCCAACGCGGCCGGCGCAGGCCACCTCCGGCCCGAACCTTGCCCTCGCCCTGGGTCTCTCTCGGAGAGACAAGGCCCCGGCGGCCAGCCGCCGCAGCGCACTTGAGGCACCGCGGCGGCAGACATATACTAGAGTGTTTGTCGCATTTTACGACAAAAAAGGTTTCTACCCCCGAACGGGCCAAACAAAATGACCACGATCCTCGCCAGCAATCCACACATCGCGACCGCGCCAAGCCGGCCGGCCGCCGATGCCCCTTCGCCCACCTCCGGGGCCGATATCGTCGTTCAGTCGCTGGTGAATCATGGCGTCGATACGCTCTTCGCCTATCCCGGCGGGGCCAGCATCCCGCTGCACCAGGCCTTCACCCGTTTCCGTGACCGGCTCCGCGTCATCCTCCCACGCCACGAGCAGGGCGGCGGCTTCGCCGCGCAGGGCTATGCGCGGAGCACCGGCAAGGTCGGCGTCTGCGTCGCCACTAGCGGACCCGGCGCTACCAACCTCGTCACCGCCATAGCCGACGCCAAGTTGGACAGCATCCCCTTGTTGGCCATCACCGGGCAGGTCGGCACACCCGTGATCGGCACCGACGCCTTCCAGGAAACGCCGATCGTCGAAGTCTGCCGCGGCATCACCAAACACCATTACCTGGTAACGAACGTCAACGATGTCGCCCGTGTGATGCGCGAGGCGTTCTACATTGCCACTACCGGACGGCCTGGTCCCGTGCTCGTCGACCTGCCCAAGAACGTACAGGTAGCCAAGACCGTGCCCGACTACAATGCGCCGATGAGCCTGCCGGGCTATCGCCTTAACGAATTCCGCGCCAGTCCGGGGCAGATCGCCGAACTGGCCGCGCTGATCCACCGTGCCAAGCGGCCGGTGATTTACGCCGGCGGCGGAGTCGTGGCCTCCGGCGCCAGCGCCGAGTTGACGGCGCTGGCCCGCAAGACCGGAATTCCGGTGACAACCACCGCGATGGGCCTGGGTATTTTCCCCGGCGATGATCCGCTATCGCTCAGCTTCCTTGGCATGCACGGCACGGTCTACGCCAACTATGCGACGGACAACAGCGACCTGCTCTTGGCCCTTGGCGTGCGGTTTGACGACCGCGTGACGGGCAAGGTCTCGGAGTTCGCTACCCGCGCAACGATCGTGCATATCGACGTCGATCCGTCGGAGATCAACAAGATCAAGAAAGCGCACCTGCCTATTTGCAGCGATGTGAAATACGCCCTTGCCGAGCTGAACAAGATCGTCAAGCCGCCCGCGGACTTGAGCGAGTGGCACCGCAAGATCGAGACCTGGAAGCGTGAAGACCCGCTGGACTACGACCGCAACTTCGAGGGCATCCTGCCGCAGCACGCTTTGGACCTGCTTTGGCAACTGACCAAGGACCGCGACACGATCGTGGCAACCGGCGTGGGGCAGCACCAGATGTGGGCGGCACAGTATTACCACTTCCGCCGCCCGCGACGCTGGCTTTCCAGCCTTGGGCTGGGCACGATGGGTTTCGGCCTGCCCGCCGCGATGGGCGCGAAGGCGGCCAATCCGGACGCGCTGGTCGTGGACGTGGACGGCGACGGAAGCCTGCTGATGAACATTCAGGAGATGGCCACTTGTTACACCGAGAAGCTGCCGGTGAAGGTGCTCTTGTTGAACAACATGCACCTGGGCATGGTAGTGCAGTGGGAGGACCGCTTCCACGACTCCAACCGCGCCCACACGTACCTGGGGCCGATCGACCATCCGGAGGCGCTGGGCATGGGCGACGGCATTACGCCCGTGGAGCGTTATCCCGATTTCGTGGCGATCGCCAAGGGTTTCCAATGGGGCGCGCGGCACGTTGCCGAGAAGGCCGAACTCCGCGATGCGCTCGTGGAGATGATCGACTCGCCGGGTCCGTATCTCTTGGACGTGCAGGTGCCCTACTACGAGCACGTGCTGCCGATGATTCCTTCGGGCATGACTGTGAAGGACCTGATCAAGAAGTGATAATGGACCAAGTAGTTGTTCTCGCGCGGGGACTCGGCACGCGGATGAAGAAGTCCGATCCGGGCGTTGCGCTCGATCCGGCGCTGGCGGCGGCGGCCGATAGCGGCGTGAAGGCCATGATCCCCGCGATGGGCCGGCCTTTTTTGGACTACGTTCTCGCCGTGGCCGTGGAAGCGGGCATCAGCCGCGCGTGTCTGGTCGTCGGTCCGGAGCATGGCCAAATCAGGCAGTACCTACGCCGACCTCCGCCCGCGGCAGTTGGCCATAGAGTTCGCCGTCCAGGAAAAGCCGCTGGGCACGGCCGATGCGGTGGCGGCGGCGGAAGCGGTCGTCGGGCGGCGGCCCTTCGTGATGATCAATTCGGACAACTACTACCCGCTGGAGGCGTTTTGCGGTCTGCGCGACGCCGGCGGCCCGGCCGTGGCAGTTTTCGATCAGGAGACACTCGTCTCCCAGAGCAACATACCGGCCGCGCGGATTGCCAAGTTCGCGGTGGTCGAGGGCGAGCGGCGGCCCGACGGCACGACGCGGTTAAAGCGCATCATCGAAAAGCCCGATGATGCGACGTTGGCCCGGCTGCCGCGGCCTTTGAGCGTGAGCATGAACTGTTGGCGCTTCAGCCCGGCGATTTTTGAGGCCTGCCGCGCGATCCGGCCTTCGCCGCGTGGCGAGCTTGAGATTACCGATGCCGTGCAATATGCCCGCGACCGCCTGGGCGAACAGTTCCGCATCGTCTCGTGCCGCGCGGCGGTGCTGGACCTATCCAGCCGCGACGACATCGGCCCGGTGACGGCGCGTCTGGCGGGGGTAAAGGTGGACCTGTAGACCATGCATCCTCGTCACGATATCGAAGCCGTCGCCAAGCACTTCCAGATTCCCGCCGACTTTCGCTCGGCGGAGCCTTACGGCACGGGGCACATCAACGATACCTATGCGGCTACGTACGATCAGGGAGGCCGCCCGATCCGCTATATCCACCAGCGGGTCAACCAGAACATATTCAAAAACCCCGCGGCCCTGATGGAGAATATCGAGCGCGTTACAGGGCACCTGCGGGCAAAGCTTGCGGGGCAGTTTGACGTCTCGCGGCGGACGCTGACGCTCGTGCCCGCGTTGGATGGCCGCGCGTTCCACATCGACCGGCAAGGCGATTATTGGCGGACTTACGTCTTTATCGAGGACGCCCGCACCTACGACACGGTCGAATCGACGAAACAAGCCTACGAGGCCGCGAAGGCGTTCGGCCGTTTCCAATGCCTGCTGGCCGACTTGCCCGCCCCGCGGCTGCACGACACAATCCCCGATTTCCACAACACGCCCAAGCGCTTCGCAGCGCTGGAGCAGGCGATAGGCGGCGACGCAGCGAACCGCGCCAAGGCGGCTGGAGCAGAGATCGATTTCGCCCTCCGCCACAGACCGATCGTCGGGCGGCTGACGGAGCTGCAAAGTCAAGGGGCGCTGCCGGAACGGACCACGCACAACGACACGAAACTGAACAACGTCATGCTGGACTGCGCGACGCAGGAAGGAATATGCGTGATCGACCTGGACACGGTGATGCCCGGCCTCGCCCTGTACGACTTCGGCGACATGGTCCGCACCACGACCAGCCCTGCCAAGGAAGACGAGCCGGACCTGTCGAAGACCTGCATGCAATTTCCGATGTTCGAGGCGCTGGTCCGCGGGTATCTCGCCTCGGCGGGTGAGATGCTCAACCGCGCGGAGAAGGAAAACCTGGCCTTCGCGGGGAAACTGATCACCTTCGAGATCGGCATCCGTTTCCTGGCAGATTACCTGGCCGGCGACGTTTATTTCAAGGTGCATCGCGAAGGACACAACCTCGATCGCTGCCGCACGCAGTTCAAGCTGGTGGAATCGATCGAGCAGCAAGAAGACAAGATGAACGAACTGGTGGAAAGCATTGGTTAGACCATGAACCTTCACGATCCCAAATACAACAAGTTTGCCCTGGTCCACGAGATGCTTCAGACGCCGGGCATCATCGAGAACTTCGATTTCACGGCATCGCGAGACGCGGCCGCGGCAATTCGCCAGACCGGACGGCTGCTCCTTACGGGCGAGGGTTCCAGCCGCATTTTTCCCGCGAAGAGCCTGATTGGCGAGGTGCTGCGCCGGGGTCTGCCGCTGGCCGTTGCCACCGAGGGCGCACGGCAGGCCCACGAGTACGACCTCTCCAAATTCGTGGTCTTCGGCGCCAGCAACAGCGGCAAGACCAAGGAGCTGATTTCCTTGTTCACGCAGCTCGGCCGGCAGGGCCACCGCGAGCGGTTCGGGCTTTCGGCCAATAGCCCATGCACGCTGGAAACGGCGTCTGACCGCTGCTATACCCTCCGTTGCGGCAAAGAGGAGGCCGTAGCGGCCACCAAGAGCGTCGTCGAGCAGGCCCTCTTCTACCGCTCGCTCATCGCCGCCGACAGGTCGCCGGCAGCCGAAGCTGCCGAGCAACAGGAAGCGGCCGCGAAGGCCCGCGAAGTCCTGGAATTGGAGATCGATGCAGCGCTCATCCAGAGGATCGCTAAGGCGCCAACGGTCTACTTTGCCGGGCGGAACAACGGCGTGGCCGAAGAGATTACCCTGAAGACCAACGAGATCACGCACAAGAAGAGCGACTATCTCGAAGGCACTTATGCGGTACACGGCATCGAGGAGGTAATGACGCGCGACGACGTTGTTATCGTTTTCGACCCGTTTCCCGAAGAGATCGAAAAGTTCAAGACGACGCTCGTCGATGGCGTGGGCCTGACGGTGATCGCCGTCGCCGCGCAGCAGACGATCGTGCCGACGATTGTCATTCCCCGCACCGGATGTTACTGGGGCATCTTGCAGCTTTTGGCCGGATGGAATATCCTCGTACACGTCGGCGTCGGCCTCGGCATCAACCTCGACAAGGCGGAGCGGGCCCGCAAGATCGGCAATGAGTTCATGGGCGGATAGCACTGCAAGACACAATCCGGTACGCCCGCCGCAACCCGCAAGCGGGTGCTTGCGGTGGATTGCTGACCACGACCTCGATTGCCGAGTTGCTGGATGATTGGCGCGGCGCGGCGGAGACATGGCTCTTTGTCTCGCCGCACGACGACGACGTTGTCATCGGCGGCGGCCTGGTCTTTCAGGCCGGGATCGCCGAAGGCGCCCAGGTCCACGCGGCGGTCGTCACCGACGGCCGCGTGGGCTATTGCCGCATCGAACAGCGAGACTCGATTGTGGCAATCCGCCGCGAAGAAGCCAAGGCGTCGTTCGCTGTTCTCGGACTGCCGGCGGAGCGGCTTTACTTTCTCGGGTATCCCGACGGCCAATTGACCGCCTGGTGCGGCTCCTTCGTTCGCAACAGCGAGTCAGGCCATGCCGAGGTGAAACTGGGCCTGCAAATGGCCTTCGCGCGGCTCTTGCGGCAAGTGCGGCCCTCGCGCGTCTTCCTGCCCACGAGCGCGGACATTCATCCCGATCACCGCATCGTCCACGAACAGCTTTTGATCAGCCTCTTTCACGCCCAAGGACGCATCTGGCCGGAGCTTGGAACCCCGATTGCCGAGGTGCCGCGGGTTTACGAAATGGCCATCTACTGTGACTTCCCCGAGCCGCCGCAAATCCGCATTGAAACTCCCGCGCAAATGTTGGAGACGAAGATCCGCGCCATCATGGCCTACGGCAGCCAAGAGCAGATCGGCACGCTGGTGGACATCCAGCGAGCCACCGGGCCGGTGGAGTACATCCGCGAGTTGAACTTCCGCTTCTATTCGCCGAAACAATATGATGAGCTTTTCGCGAGGTCCTGCTGATGCCCGGCAAGATTTGTTATCTCGGCGACGACAACATGCAAGGCGCGGCGGCTTACTTGGCGGCCGTGCTGCTGCATTACGGAATGCCGTTCGACCACGTGCCCACCACGGAGCCGCCAGAGGCGGATTTTGCATCCAGGCCGTACGCGGTCTACGTAGTTAGCGATTATTCTGCCGCGCGATTCGGCGAGGCGGCGATGCGGCACGTGGCCGCGCGGGTGGAGCAAGGGGCCGGCCTGGTGATGTTCGGCGGTTGGCAGAGTTTCTACGGACGAGCCGGCGAATACCACCGCTCACCGCTGGCTGAGGTGCTGCCGGTGACGATGCAGTCGTGCGACGACCGGCGCAACTGCGCGCAGCCGTGCCTCATAGAGAAAGCAATGGACCACGAAATCCTGGCCGGCCTGCCGTGGGACGAGCCGCCGACGATTGGCGGCTACAACCTGCTGACGCCAAAGCCGCATGCCCAGGCCTTGCTGGCCGCCGTGCGATTCTCGGTCCTCCACCATGCGCCGGCCAAAAGCTTCAAGCTCGCTGGAAAAGAAGCCGCCGTGCCCTCGTTCTCCGTTGTTCGCGGCGGGGACACTTACCAGTTCACTTCGACTGGCAGCGTGCCGCTGCTGGTGGTCGGCAAGCACGGGGCGGGACGGGCAGCCGCACTGGCCACGGACGTCGCACCGCATTGGGTCGGCGGTCTCGTCGATTGGGGCAACCACCGAATTGTCCAGGAGGTGGCCGGCGGCATGATCGAATTCGGAAACTGGTACGGGCAGTTCTTCAGGAATCTCATTGTTTGGGCAGGAAGTTTAGCGTAGGGTGGGACCAGCTCGCGCAGCGAGCGCAGGCCCACCCTACGGAGACGCATCATGTTGCAAGGAAACGCCATTATCGGCCAAAGCGGCGGTCCAACGAGCGTGATCAACGCCAGCCTCGCGGGGATCATCGAGGCCGCCCGCGCGCCGCCGCGATCCGCCGCACGCTTGGCATGCGCTACGGCATCGAAGGCTTCATGCGCGGCGAGGTCATTGAGTTAGGCGCGGAGGACCCGGGCACGATCGCTGCCCTGCCGGCAACGCCCAGCTCCGCTCTTGGCAGTTGCCGCCATAAACTCAAGGACACGGACTTTCCCAAAATCCTCGAGGTATTGCGGCGTTTTGACATCCGTTATTTCTTCCTGATCGGCGGCAACGATACGATGGACACGATCCATCGCGTCGAGGCCTACTGCCGCCAACAAGGCTACGATCTGGTCGGCGTCGGGGTGCCCAAGACCGTCGATAACGACCTCTGCGGGACCGACCACACGCCCGGCTTCGGCAGCGCCGCCCGCTACGTGGCTCTTTCCGTCAAGCAGGCCGGCATGTTGGCTCGCGACATGAAGCTCGTCGACCAGTTCGTGGTCTTCCAAACTGTGGGCCGCTCGGCGGGCTGGCTGCCCGCCGCCGCGGCGCTGGCCAGGACGGCGGAGGACGACGCGCCGCACATCATCCTGCTGCCGGAGCGTCCCTTCGACACGGATCGCTTCCTCACCGACGTTAAGCGCTGCTACGACCGCTTCGGCTGGTGTTCGGTCGTCTGCGGCGAAGGCGTCTGCCATGCCGACGGCACGCCGATCAGCGCCTCGCGGACCAGCGACAAGTTCGCCAACGTCGAGTTCGGCGCGATGGGCGGCGCCAGCGCCGCCATGACTCTGCACCGCATGATCAGCGGCACTTTCGGCTGGCGGGGCGAGTTCCAGGTCTGCGAGTCGCTGCAAATGTGCGCCGTCGACCGCGCAGCGCCCGGCGACGCCGAGGAAGCCATCGCCTGCGGCCGCCGCGCCGTCGAGTTGGCCGCTGCTGGCACGTCGGGCGTGATGGTGAGCATCGTCCGCGAGTCTAGCAATCCCTACCGTTGGTCGCTCGGCACGGCGCCGTTGGCGCAAGTGGCACTGGGGGCAAAGCCGATGCCCGAGGCCTACATCGACGCCAAGAACAATTTTGTCACGCCGGAGTGCATCGCCTACCTGAAGCCGTTGGTCGGCACGTTGCCGGACTATGTGCGGCTGAGAGTGATTTCCGCGTAGCAAAGAGTTGAGTGATCTTGTAGGATGGACCGACGAGTCCGTCGTTTCAATTCGAACGGACTCGTAAGTCCATCCTACCGTAGCTAGTCGAACTCGATAATGCAATCGTCCTCAGACAGCACTTCCACGACCTTCCGCTACTCCTGGGCCGCGCGCGGCGACATCAACGCCTTCTTCGGGCTGATGCTGGACAACGTGGCGGTGATAAGCGTCCTGCTCGTGCTCATTACGTCTGCCGACAGTTCGGTGACGAACCTCTTCTCCCGCGATTTCGTCTTCCGGCAGATGATCCCTGGCACTGCGCTGGGCGTTGTCATCGGCGATCTAGTTTATACCTGGCTGGCCTTCCGCTTGGCGCGGCGCACCGGCCGCCCGGATGTCACGGCCATGCCTCTGGGCTTGGATACGCCAAGCACCTTCGCCGTGGGCGCACTGGTGCTCGTGCCGGCGCTGCGGTTCGGCATGGACCAACTGCATTACGACCACCGCCAAGCGATGTTCTTCGCGTGGCACGTCGGCGCGGTGCTCCTGGCCGTCATTGGCGTGGCAAAGTCGATCGTCGCGCCTCTTGGCTCGGCCGTGCGCAAATGGGTGCCCCGCGCGGGGCTGCTCGGCTCGCTCGCCGGCATCGCCTTGGCGCTGATCGCGTTGGTGCCGCTGTGGCAGAATATTGCCTCGCTGCCGCTGGTGGGCATGGTGACGTTGGTCTTCATTCTCGTTACGCTCGTAGCCCACCATCCGCTGCCCGGCAGAGTGCCGGGCGCGCTGGCGGCCGTCGGCCTGGGCGCGGTGCTGTACTGGTCGCTGGTAGTGCTCGGCCCGGCGGTGCATGTTACCTTGGTCCCGCCGCCCCCTCCTGCGCAGACCGCCATTCGCGGGCTGCCGGAGTTCCTGCCCGACTTTGCGCAAAATTGGCAATGGTGGAAAGAGGTCTTCAAGCACGTAGCGACGCTCTTGCCGGTCATGCTGCCGTTTGCCTTGGCGACGATTGTCGGCGGCATCGACTGCACGGAAAGCGCGGCGGCGGCGGGCGACGAGTTCGACACCCGCAGCATCCTCTGGACCGAGGGCATTGCCTCGATCCTCGCTGGCTTGGCCGGCGGCGTCATCCAAACGACACCCTACATCGGCCAGCCAGCCTACAAGACGATGGGCGGACGGGCGGCCTACACGCTAGCGACGGCAATTTTCATCGGCTTGGCCGGCGCTCGGCTGGATTTCGCAACTGTTCGTCTGGATTCCCCAAGCGGCGTGCTTTCCGATTTTGGTATTCGTTGGGCTAGAAATCGGCGCGCAGTCATTCCGCGCCACTCCCACCCGGCATTACGCGGCCGTCGCCCTGGCGATCCTCCCCGCGCTGGCGTACATGGCGACGATTCCCATGGAAATGGCGTTGGGACCGGGCCGCGAACCCGTTTCCTATATGGCGGATAAGATGCTCGCCTTGCGATGCCTGGCGCACGGCTTCATCGTGACGAGCCTGCTTTGGGCGTCGTGCTTGTCGGCAATTCTTGACCGGCACATGTACCGCGCCGCGTTGTTCCTGGTCGTCGCGGCGGCGTGCAGCCTGGTTGGCGTCATTCATTCGCCCTTGTCGCCCGAGGCGATTGCCTGGCCGTGGGATGTCGTGGCCCAGATGCCCCAATCACCGGACCTCGTTTGCCAATCGCCCTATCACTGGGCCGGCGGCTATCTGCTGGCCGCGGGGCTGCTGGCGGCGATCGGTGCCATGGACGCCAAAGAGAAGGAAAGCCGCTAAAAAATGCGTTGCCTCCTGCCGCCGTTTCGTGTATAGTACACAAAATGGTATTCTCGCGAAGCAAGCGCCGCGTTGACCTGCGTAACCGTGCGATATCGGTCGTTGTGGCCGTCTGTTACGGCTTCGCGGCAAGCGCGTCGGGGTTGTTGCACAACCATAGCGACCACTGCGATGATCGTAGTTGCCTCCAGGACGAGCATCGACATACCGAGTCCGCGGAGCATCCCGCTTCTCCTTCGCCGCAGCCAGCGCCCCGGCCATCCGCACCGGACGGTTCAAAGTGCGCCGTTTGCAAGTTCTTGGGCCAAAAAACGCTACCCACTTTTCTAGCGGAGGAAGTGAAATCGTTAGCGCCGGTTGGCGGCGTGGTGCTCGCCGCGCCGCCTCAATGCGTCGCGCCAGCCCAAATCTCTTGGCACAGCCGCGCGCCGCCCGACGTTGTCTGAGATCAGCGTCTTATTCCTTTCTTCGGCTTCAAACGTTTGGTTTTTGGCTGCGCGGTAGTTCGGTATTACTCGATTCGCGCAAATGAGAAGTATTGGCTTACCCGTGATCATTGAAGTGAAAGATCTGGTCGTTGAGTACGACGTGGGGAATTCGCAGTTTACCGCCGTCGACATTCCCACATGGTCCGTGGATACGGGTGCTCAGGTGGCCATTTTTGGTCCCTCCGGCTGCGGCAAGAGTACCCTTCTGCACGTCCTTGCCGGCCTTCTAGCGCCCAAGAGCGGCAAAGTCAACGTCTGCGGGCAGGATTTGGGGCAACTGAGCGAGTCTGACCGGGATCATTTCCGGGCCAGGCACATCGGCTATATCTTCCAGGACTTCAATCTGCTCCAGGGCTATACCGCCGTGGAAAACGTGTTGCTGGGAATGACGTTTTCGCGTCAAAAGCCCGATCGGCATCACGCTCAAGATTTGCTGACCAGGGTCGGGCTTTCGCACCGCGACAAGCATCGGCCCTCCGAGATGTCCATCGGCGAGCGGCAGCGCGTGGCCATCGCGCGGGCCCTTGCGGGCAAGCCGGAACTGATTCTGGCCGACGAGCCCACTGGCTCGCTGGACCCGTTTCACGCCTTCGAGGTCGTGAAGTTGCTCGGAGAAGCGTGCCGCGAGCACGGCTGCTCGCTGGTCGTAGTCAGCCACGATCCGGGCGTGGTGGGCGCCTTCGATTTCAGCGTGGCGTACATGGAACTCAATCAAGCATTTTCCACGGTGCCGTCCGTCGGAGGCGCCGCATGAAACTCTGGCGGATCGTATTCATTAACCGAGGCGCCGCATGAAACTCTGGCGGATCGTACTAAAAAGCCTTCGCCAGCACAGCCTTTCGACGGGCTTTGCGGTGGTGAACATCGCCCTGGGCGTCTCGCTGCTGATCGCCGTCATCTCCCTGCGGGAGCAGGCGCATGAAAATCTCACGCAGGTGAACGTGGGGGTCGATGCCATTCTTGGCCCCAAGGGCTCGCCTCTGACGGTCGTGCTCAACGGCCTGTATCACATGGACGAGATGCCCGGAAAGATCAAATGGACCTACTACCAGAAGGTGCTGGCCAATCCGATTGTCCAAGAGGGCATTCCCTTCTGCACCGGCCATTCGTACGCGGGCTTCCGCGTCGACGCCATCGACCGGCGGTTCCTGACCGACTTCGAATACCTGCCCGGCGAGCCCGGACAGCCGGGCAAGAAGTTTTCCTTCCGCACCGAAGACGACGGGCAGGGACGGCCATTTGACGCGGGCAACGAGGCCGTCGCGGGGTGGGCCGTCGCAAAGGAGTTGGGCATCAAGCTCGGCCAGACCTTCAATCCGGTCTGTGGCGTGTCGGCCGGCCCGGTCCACAAGAACAACATCCAGTTCGTGGGCATCATGGCGCCAACGGGCACGCCGCACGACCGGGCGATCTATATCCCGCTGACGACCTTCTACACGCTCGATGGCCACGCCGGCTCGACCGCGCGCATGGCCGTTGACGAGCAGTACCGCGAGATCAGCGGCGCCTTCCTGAAGATCAAGCGAATCCGCGGCAACGCGCTTCATCCGGGCATCCAGGATTTGAAATACAACATCAACCAGTCCATCGAGGCCCAGCTCGTCGTGCCCGACGAGGTGCTGCCCAAGCTGTTCGAGATCATCGGCTGGGTGGATGGGGCGTTCCTGGCCATTGCGGTTTTAGTGACGGTGCTGGGCACGATGTGCCTGCTGGTGGCGCTGGTGTCGGCTTTGCGCGAGCGCAGGCGGGACATCGCCCTGCTGCGGTCCATCGGGGCCACGAAGCAAACCGTTTTCGGGCTGGTGCTTTGCGAATCCCTGGTCATTTCGCTACTCGGCGGTTTGCTGGGCCTGGTGATAGGGCACGGGATCGTCTGGCTCGGCAGCCGGTACATCAAGGCCGAGACGGGCCTGTTATTCTCATGGCAGCACGTTTCGCTGGCGGACGCGGCGCTGCTGCCGGCCCTACTGGTCGTCGGAATCCTGGCGGGGCTTTTCCCCGCCGTGCAGGCATATCGAATAGGGGTTCTCAAAAACCTCAGGCCGGTGTCGTAGGAGACCGGCGATGACTTTACAACGAAAACCACAATGAACAAGAAAGGTACTGGCTTGACAATCGCGACCGTCGCGTTTTTCGTTGGCGCCGTCGCTGTGTCCTTCATGCCCGGCTGCAAGCAGGACGCGACAACCCAGCGTGTAGACAAGCCCGCGGACAAAGGCGCCGAGGCCAAGCATGAGGCGCATCACGGCGGGTGCCTCAACGCCATTGAAACCTGCGCGGTCGGACACGCCGAGGTCAAGCTCGACGGCGACGTGATGAAGGTGTGGTTTGTCGGCGGGGAAAACCAAACGGACAAGGCCGTCCGCGTGAGCGACAAGCAGATTGTCCTGGCCGTCACGTCCGCCGGCGGCCAGAAAAGGACCCTGACGCTCGATCCCAAGCCCAACGGACTTGCCGAGGAGAAGGTCGGCGACTGCTCCTATTTCGAGGGCAAGGCCGACTGGCTCGCTGGCGTCAAGAAATTCACGGCCACCGGCAAGGTCAACCACACAGGCAAGGAGCGGCCGATCAAAATCGAGTATCCCGAAGGCTATGACCCAGACTGACCGTTCGCGCGGGCAGTGCAAACTGGAGAATCCGTCCAATGAAATGGAAATGGCGAATTGTCATTGCCGTGGTGGTGGCGGCGATTGTCGCCGCCAATCACTTGGAGTACTACCTCCGCGCCGAGCGGATTCGGCGACAGGCCCAGGAACGGGACATTCCCGTGGTGCAGGCTGTCAATAGCGCGGCGGGCCACGGTTCGATCCAGATTGACGAGCAAACCCACCGCAGCGGATGCCTTTACTTCGACACGCTGGAATCGTGGGCATTCAGCAAGAGCAACCCCGGTGTCTGTCCACAGAGCGTCAGGGAGGCCGACGGCAAGAAGGTCAAAATCACCGGATTCATGTACCCGCTTCAGGAGGCCGCGAATCTCAAGGTCTTCTGCCTGCTGCGGACCACGCAGACGTGCTGCTACGGTCCGCGCCCCCAGTACAACCAGTACGTTTTTGTGGAAATGCAGGCGCCGGCAAAATTCGAGCGGCTCGCGCCAGTGGTGGTGGAGGGGAAATTCGTCATCGATCCCAGGCCCGACGACGGGTACATCTATCGGATGGAAGGCGAGTCGATCCGCCCCGCCGTGCCCAACGATCAGCCGGCCAACGCCGGGGAGTTCGCCCGCCAGAACAACTTGCCCATTCTCGACCTTGCCCCGCTGGAGGCCGTGAAGGCCGCCGCCGACCAATCCGCGGCGACAGCGAAATTGGCTGCCGACCTGGACGGCAAGCGGATGGTCGTCAGCGGATTCATCGTCGGAAGAATCAAGAACGCGCCGCCAAAAATCGTTATCGGCAAGTATGCCTGGGACGGCAAGGCCAAGGGCACGCGTCCGGGCTTGTATAACGCGGCGCTTGTTACTCCCACAAACGCGAGTGACGTGCCTCCCGTCTGGTGGCAGGAGGCCGTGTTCAAGGGCACGGTTCACGTTACAAGAGACCCGGCCGAGCAGAAAAAGAACGGGATCGTCAGCCTGGCAGATGCCGTACTGGCGATCGCACCAGCGTCCGATCAGGACTATCTGATCGATGCCAGACCGCTGCTGCCGCTGCCCTATGAATGTGTGGCGGTGTTCCTCTGCGGAGGATTGTTTTTGGAAGGGCTGTTTAGCAAGAAAACCCGGCCAACATCAGGAGGCGGCAAGTGAACGTCATCCAGAAGGGGGTCGAGGCAGCGGGAAGCCTCGTGTCCCAAGGACGGGCGGGAGAATAGAAGCGATCCTGGCATTCGTTGCTTGCCAAAAGACCGGAGTGAAACAAATGAAAGTCACGACCCTGATTGCGTTCGGTCTCATCGTTCTGACGGGCTTCCTGATCTGGCGCCCGGCCGGACAGACCGTGCCGCGATCCAGTTCCGAATGTAGCTGCCCATTCTGTCTCGCAGCATCCCCGGGAAACTCCCAGGAACAGCGCTCATTCAGTGAGGCGTTGTCCCTTGTTGGCAATCGAGCAAAGTCGACGGAACCCGCCGCTGCGGGCAAGTTGGCCGGACAGCCCGCGCCGCCATCCTGTTCCAAACCGGCGACGGCACCGGCCGCGGCGGGCAAGGTCGTCGCCACGGTCAACGGCGAGCCGATCTTCGAATCGGATTTAATGGCTGGCTTGCCCGATGACGCCTTCCAGGTGCAATTGGATGACCTGAAAGAATCCAAGCTCGAACGCCTCGTCGAGGAAGTTGTCCAGCGGCAATTTCTCAACGACCGCAAGGCTACGCTCTCCGACGAGGAAGTCGAGAGAGCGGCCGCGGACTTCGAGACGATGATCAAAACGCCCGGGTGCCCCTGCTGCGGAGGCGGATTCAGGAGCGTCGGGCAATACATGCGCGTCAACTACTTCAGCCCGCCGGAGTTGCGCCGGCGGATCACCTGCGACAGCGGGCTGAGGCTCTATACGGCGCGGCTGGAGAAGGAGCAGACCACACCGCAAGCCCTGGCCGAAACCATCAAGAAGCATCGAGCGGAAATTGAGAAGAATCGCATGATGGCATACAGGATCTTGTTCGTATACGCTAGCGATCCCGCGTACTTCGGCGATGAAAAGACCGTCAAGGCCAAGAAAGAGAAAATCGCCAATGACGCCTTGGCGCGGCTCAAGAAGGGCGATTCCTTTGAGGAGGTGGCCAAGGACCTGTCCAAGAATGGACTTTCCGACCCCAAGGGCGCCTCGCTGGATTGCATTCGCGCGGACATCTTGGCCCCGGAATTGCAGACGGTCTTGGAGACGCTGGATCCCGGCAAGTTCAGCCCGGTGATCAAGCCCGGCTGGGGCTGCTGCATCGTGAAGCGGAAGAAGCTGACGGATGAAGACATCCTGTCGATCGCGAAGGAACAGGCGAAAACCTCCGCCGTGGACCAGATGAATCGGGAACTCGGCGCCTGGCGAAAGCGGGCGAAGATTCAGTATAGCGCCGCGTACGCCCGGGCGTCCGCCTCCGGCAAATCCGGCGCGAAGTAATTCCTGCCCAGCGAATCCTAGGGGATCGAAAACCTCGCCAATATCAGGATGCGTCAAGTGAATGTCATCCAGGCGCGGGGCGAGGTAGCCGGAAGCGTCGTGTCCCTAGGACCGGCGGGAATATAGAATAGAAACCAACGTGGCATTCGTGGCTTGCGAAAAAACAGGAGTAAATCATATGAAGCAAATGAAAGTCTCAACCTTGATTGCATTCGGTCTCATTGTGCTGACGGGCTTCCTGATCTGGCGCCCGGCCGGACAGACCGTGCCGCCAGCTAGTTCCGAATCTAGCCGTCCGCTCGGTAACCAACCATCCACGGGAAACCCCCAACAACAAGTCAAACTCGCTGAGGCGTTGCCGCCTGTTGACAATCGAGCAGCCCCGAAATCGTCGGATTTGTCCCATCTCCCGTCGCAGAAGGAACAGCCGAGTTCCAAAGCGGCGACGGAACCCGCCGCGGCGCCCAAGGTTGTCGGACATGCCGCGCCACCACTCGGTTCCAAGCGGGCGACGGAAGCCGCCGCGGCGGACAAGGTCGTCGCCACGGTCAACGGCGAGCCGATTCTCGAATCGGAACTGATGGCTTCCTTGCCCGATGACGCCTTCCAAGCGCAATTGGATAGCCTGAAAGAAACCAAGCTCGAACGCCTTATCGAGGAAGCCGTCGAGTTGCAATTCCTCAAGGACCGCAAGGTTACGCTCTCCGACGAGGAATTCGAGAAAGCGACCGCAGACTTCGAGATAATGGTCAAGACGCCCGGGTGCCCCTGTTGTGGCGGCGGGTTCACGAGCGTCGAGCAATTCATGCAGGTCAACGCCTTCAGCCCGCAGGAGTTGCGCCGCCGGATCAACTGCGACAGCGGGCTGAACTCTTATGCGGAGCGGCTGGAGAAGGAGCAGAACTCGCCGCAAGCCGTGGCGGAATCGGTGAAAAAGCGTAGGGCGGAAATTGAGACGAGTCACATGATGGCGTACACAATCGCCTTCGATTACACGCGCGATGGAGTTTACGCCGGCGACGACGAGACGGTCCAGGCCAGGAAACAGAAATTCGCCAACGACGCCTTGGTGCGGCTCAAGAAGGGCGATTCCTTCGAGACGGTGGCCAAGGACATGTCCAAGGATGGAATGTCGGACCCCAAGGGCGGCTCGCTGGAATGCACCCGCATAGACTTCTTGAACCCGGATGTGCGGAGGGTCTTGCGCAAGCTGGAGCCCGGCAAGTTTAGCCCGGTGATCAAGACCGACTGGGGCTGCTGCATCGTGATGCGCAAGAAACTGACGGACGAAGACATACTGTCGGTAGTCAAGGAAGAGGCGAAAACCTTCGCCGCGAACCAGATGTATCAGGAACTCGACGTCTGGCGAAAGCGAGCGAAGATTCAACGTAGCCCCGCGTCCGCCTCCGGCAAATCCGCCGCGAGATAATTCCGGCCTAGTGAATTCAAAGGGATTGAAGATTCCTTACCAGTCATTGAAGTTTCCCCGGTTTGATTGCGTGCTTTACCCGTGAAACCGATCACTCTCCTGTTTCTGTGCGTCGCGGCGGTGGCTCTGGCCGGTTGCAGCAAACCGACCGTGTTCGAGTCGGCGCCGCTCGATCGCGACGGTCTGCCCGTACCGAACAAGGCGCAGCGCAAGCTGCCCACCTTGAAACTTTATGTCGGGCACGAAACTTTGGATGCCGAGATGGCCGTCACCCCTATGGAGGAAAAAACCGGGATGATGTTTCGCACCAACATTCAGGACTCCGACGCCATGATCTTCGATCTGCACACGCCGACTCGGACGAGTTTCTGGATGAAGAATTGCCCGGAATCCATCTCCGCCGCCTACATTACGCCCCGCGGCGTCATCGCCGAGATTCATCATTTCGTGGCCAACGACACCAACCCCGTCCTCTCGGCCGAGCCCAACATCGAGTATGTGCTGGAAACCAGCGACGGCTGGTTCGCCCGCCACCATGTGACCACCGGCATGACAATCACGACCGAAAACGGCACGCTCGGCCAGGCGTTCAATCCGCGGGAAGAAAGCCGTCCGCCAAGAGCTACCTGCCCAAGTGTCCGGCCGTTTCCGCCTTAGCGGCGCTCCGAGGGTTTGCGCTCGGCAGCACCAATGAAATAGCCCATGACCTTCCATCCCTCCGGAAAGTGCAACTTTGACCGCGCCGCCGTCCGATCGTCGTAGCTCGAAAACCCGTCCGGCTCGATGCCGCTGCCGGCCATCGCGATCGGCACGTCGCCGTGGCTGTGTGTCTTCGTCCGCAGCGGTGTGGGGTGGTCGGGCGAAACCATAATCCGCCATTGCGGATAGCTTTGCAAAGCGGCAAACAGCGGCGCAACGATGTTGCGGTCGATTTGCTCCAGGGCCCCGATCTTGGCGTCGGCGCGGCCCTCGTGCGAGGCCTCGTCCGTGGCCTCAACGTGGACGCATACCAAGTCGTGGGTCTTCAGCGCCTCGGCGGCGTAGCGGCCCTTCGCCGCGTAATCGGTATCGAGATAGCCGGTCGCGCCCGGCACGTCGATCCGCCGCCAGCCGATCAACCGCGCCAAGCCGCGCAAGAGATCGACCGCCGTGATCATCGCTCCCCGGACGCGATAGAGTTTCTCGAAAGGATCCAGCCGCGGCGCGCTGCCTTGGCCCCAGAGCCAGACGTTGGTGACCGGCGGCTTGCCGGCCTTTCAACGCGCGTGGTTGACGGCGTGCTCGGCGAATACCTCCTCGCTGGCGGTCATTAGATCGGCCAACAGGCTGCTGCCCGGTCCGCGCGGAAAGGCGTCGGCAATGCTCTGGTCGGTAAAGTCGTGCGGCGGCAGTGTCCGCGTGTCTGTAGTGAATGAGGCCCCGTGGACGATGAGCAGATTGCGATAGCTTACTCCCGGCAGGAACCGCAAAGTCGGGCTGCCGACCTTCTCTTGCAGCGCGGCCAGCAAAGCGGTCGCGTCCTCGGTGAAAACGTGCCCGGCGGTGAAATCGCGCATGGTCTGGTCTTCAATGGTGACCAGGTTGCAGCGCACGGCCCAATCGCCCGGCGCCAGCTCGATACCCTGGGCCGCGGCTTCCAGCGGCGCGCGGCCCGTGTAGTAACGCAGCGGATCGTATCCCAACAGGCTCAGGTTGGCCGTATCGGAACCGGCCGGCAGAGACGCCGGCGTGTGGTTGCCGCGGGCGATCAGCCCGGCCTTGACCACGGCGTCCATCGCGGGCAGCCTGGCAGCTTCCAGGGGCGTCTTGCCGCCCAGCGATGCCTGCGGCTCGTCGGCACAACCGTCGGGAATAATGATGGCGTATTTCATTACTCTCGCACCCGCAATCTCACACTCCCCGGCCCGACCGCGGCCAGTCCCGTAATTGCGCAGGGCATCGCAGATCGCGCCCTCCTTGGTGGAGTGTGTCATGAACACCAACGGCACGAAACCGCCCGCCTCTTCTGCCGATTCATGCTGAATCACGGAGGCGATGGAAATCTTGTGCCGGCCGAGGACTCCGGCGATGTCGGCCATGACGCCGGGACGATCCTCGACGTTGAAGCGGACGTAGAACCGTCCGGAGACGCTCGCCGGATTGCGGACTTTGACCGGCGGCTCGCGATCGTCGGACCAGAGGTTCAGCGCGCGGAAGGTGATTGCGGCGCGGCCCAAGAGCGTGTCGATCAAGTCGGCGATGCAAGCTGATGCGGTGGGCATTTGGCCAGCCCCAAGCCCATGCAGAAGGACCCGGCCCACGGCGTCGCCCACGATCCTTATGGCATTGAACGCGCCGTCCACCTGGGCCAGCGTCGAACGCTGCCGCACGAGCGTGGGCGAGACGTGCAATTCCAGGCCCTCCGGCACCAACTCCGCCACGGCCAGCAGCTTGATGTTATAGCCCAACTCGCGGGCGTAACGCATGTCGGCGACATCGACCGTGTCGATGCCGATCCGCGGGATGGTCTTCCAATCTACCCTGGCACCGAACGCCACGTGGGCGAGGATCGCCAGCTTCTGCGCGGCGTCGCTGCCATTGACGTCCATCGCGGGGTCGGCCTCCGCGAAGCCCTGCCGCTGGGCCTCGGCCAGTGCGTCGGCGTAGGTCGCGCCGGAGTCCGCCATCTTCGTGAGGATGAAATTGCTCGTGCCGTTAAGGATTCCGTGGATCGATTCGATCTGGTTGGCCACTAGCGACTGGTTGATGGCCGCGATAACGGGAATGCCGCCGCCGACGGCCGCTTCGAACGAGATCGTGCGGCCCATCTTCCGGGCGAAATCGAACAGTTCCGGACCGTGCTCGGCCAGCACCGCCTTGTTGGCGGTGATGATGTCCTTGCCGCTTTGCATCAACTTGAGCATGTTGGTGCGGTCTGGCTCCAGTCCGCCGACGACTTGTACGACAGCTTCAATTTCAGGATCGTTCAAGACCGAGGCAAGATCCGTCGTCAGCAGCCCCGGCGGCAGCGAGATCGTTCGCGGGCGCGACTTGTTTGCTACAACGATCCGCGCGAGCTCGACCTTCCGGCTCGCCTGGCGCTATCCGTTCCGGCTGTTCCAAGAGCAACCTGGCCACGCCCGTGCCGATCGTGCCAAGCCCGATAATCGCTACTTTTGCCGTCGATCTTGTCATAGCGGGCATATTAACGGCTGCGGCGGCAGTACGTCAAGACGCGGCAAGCTCCCGATGGGGAGTTTAGTCGTTGGGGGTAGTTGCGGGATTCACCGGAAAACCGCATACTAGACCGCTTGCGCCGACAAAGCTTGGTGCGCGCTGTTTCCTTAGATTCGAATTTCGCCCGGATTCCACTTCATGAGCATTGAACCGAAAGCACTCGATTTCCTCAAACACATTCTTGCCACGCCTAGTCCTTCGGGCTTTGAGACTCCGGTCCAGGAGATCGTCCGCGACTATGCTGCCTCGTTTGCCGACGAAATGCGGACCGACGTGCATGGAAACGTGATCGCCATGCGGAATCCCGGTGCGACGTTGCGGGTGATGTTTGCCGGACACGCCGATCAGATCGGCCTGATCGTGCAGTACATCGACGATGACGGCTTCATCCACGTTTCCACGATCGGCGGCTGGGACCCGCAGGTGCTCATCGGGCAGCGACTGACGGTTTGGGGAATGAGCGGGCCCGTGCCCGGAGTCATCGCCCGCAAGCCGATCCACCTGCTCAACGAGGAGGAACGGAAGCAGGTGCCGAAGATCAAGGACCTTTGGCTCGATATCGGCGCGAAGAACAAGGACGACGCGCAGCAGGCGGTCCGTGTGGGCGACGCCATCACGTTGGAATTGCGATATCAGGAGTTGCTCAACGGGCGGGCCGTCTCGGCGGCCATGGACGACAAGACCGGACTGTGGGTTGTTATGGAGGGGCTCCGTCGGGCCGACCGCGGCAAACTGAAGGTGGCCGCTTACGCCGTCTCGACCGTGCAGGAGGAAGTGGGGCTCCGCGGGGCGCAGACCAGCTCCTTCAGCGTCGATCCGCACGTCGGCATCGCCGTCGACGTCACGCACGCAACCGACTGCCCCACGATCGAAAAGAAGGAAGAAGGCGACGTCCGCCTCGGCCTGGGTCCGGTCGTCTACCGCGGGCCGAACATGAACCATAAGGTTGTCCAGCGGCTTTTGGATGCCGCGCATGCCAACGAGATACCGTATCAACTTGTGCGCAGCGGCCGCGCGACGCCCACCGACGCCAACGCCATCCAGATCAATCGCGCGGGCGTTGCCGCCGCACTCGTGAGCATCCCGAATCGTTACATGCACAGCCCAGTGGAAATGATTTCGCTGGAAGACATTGATCACGCCGCCGATTTGCTGGCGCGGTTTTTGGAGGCGATTCCGGCGGATGCGGAGTTTATTCCGTAATGCCCGAACTCGGCGTCAATATTGACCACATAGCCACCGTCCGCCAGGCGCGGCGGACCTTCGAGCCAGACCCCGTCTGGGCAGCGGCGCTGGCCGAACTGGGCGGCGCGGACTGCATCACGCTCCACCTCCGCGAAGACCGCCGCCACATCCAGGAGCGCGACCTGCGCATCCTGCGGCAGACCGTCACGGTCAAGCTCAATCTGGAAATGGCCTGCGATCCCGGCGTGCTTGAAGATCGCCTGCGAGGTCAAGCCCGATCAGGTCACGCTCGTGCCCGAACGCCGAGAAGAAGTCACGACCGAAGGCGGCCTCGATATCGCCGGGCAGCGGGAAAAAGTGGCCGACGTCGCCCGGCAGCTTGCCGATGCCGGCATTTCCGTGAGCCTGTTTCTCGATCCCGATCCGCGGCAGCTCGAAGTGGCCGCCGCACTGGGGTCCGACGCGGTAGAATTGCACACCGGCCAATACGCCCTGGCACGTCGCGGCGCCGAGCAAGAGGTTGAACTGGTGAATCTCCGCCAGGCCGGAAAGTTCATCCGCGAGACCGGCATGGCCCTGCACGCCGGCCACGGCATTACGTATCACAACGTGCGGCCCATCGCCGCGATCGAAGACATGCACGAGTTGAACATCGGCCATAGCATCGTCGCGCGGGCGTTGATGGTCGGATTCGAGCAGGCGGTGCGGGAGATGAAAAAACTGGTGCATGAACAATGAAGCGAATTGCTCTAATATGCGTGCTGCTCGCTTTCTCGGCCTGCTCGCGAACCAATAACGGCGACACGCCCTCCAGTAGTCGTCCGGCCGGAACAAGTTCGCCGGAAAGCGACGCCGGGGTTGGGCACCAGACCAGCCACCTGACCGACGGGTCGGGGGAGACATTGGAGTTTCCCACGCGCGGCTTGCGACTGACCGCTCCTGCAGGTTGGCAGCGCAATGTAGTCGACCGGGGCAAGGGGTTGGTTTCCTGGATGAGCGCCGACTCTACGCCGGCGCGCACACAGGCGCTATCAAGATCGAGGCGGGGCGACCAACGGCCGCGACCGCGGAGGCTACGGCGAGTGGGCTCGCGTCGGATTGGGGCGGCACAGTGTCCCGCGAAAAGCTCACGCTCGATGGCGAGCCGGCTTTTCGCGTGGTAGCAGCAAACGACACTCCGACATTGAAGCCCGTTGAGGGTATTGTTGCTTTCCACAACGGTTACGTTTACATGGTACTTGGGGGCGTGACGGCGGAGCATCAATGTCATCGGCAGATTGAAGAGATTTGCAAGGGATGGAAATGGATGAAACTGGTCGCGCCTTCAGAGCATTTGGATTTCTGGCCGCAATCAATGCAGGCACTGGGTGGACTCGCCGTGTTGAACCACCCGATGGATATGCACTTTTATTCTACAGACCATCCGGAATCCGTCTTGGACCTTGGCTTATACGACATGCGAACGAACGAGACACCTTTCCTGGCCTACATACAACTCATCCCGATGCGGAAGGAAAAAAGTTTCGCGGCATTCGCGGACTCATTCTTGCAAAACCTCAACAGTCAGAAATTGACCGATGATGCGTTGGCTTGGCGCCACGCGGATAAAGAAACCACAACGCGAGTGACGGCATGCACCCATTCGGCGATCGCTAGCAAGAAGGTCAATCGCGATACGTATGTAAAGTGGGCACTGGTCGGGTTGGATGAAGACCACTTGGTGTTAATCAACTTCACGATCTGTCCTGCTAACGCACGGGAACGCGAACGGTATGATTCGGCGGCGGATAAGATGGTTCGATCCGTTCAGAAATCGAAAAGTGATCGTAAGTAGCTTGGCAGTCACGCATCGTCACCCGGAGGAGTTGTTCGAACATGACTAAACCACTATTCGAAGACCCGGTCGTCGCGGAAATCCACGCTATTCGTGCCAGAATGCTGGAAGAATGTGGTGGCGATCATCGCAAGTTGATGGAGAAAGTCCGCGAGCACGAAAAGATGTCGGCGATGTCCGGCCGAACAGTGATTCCCGTCCCTGATTTGCCTGCTCGCAAGGACGGCGGTTTCTTGCCGATTGGTCGTCCAACGGAGAAGTAGCTCATGCCCACTCGGAGTGAAGACTTTGCCGGCCTGACCGTGGCCATGATTACGCCGTTCCGCGACGGCCAAGTCGATATTCAGGCCCTGCAGCGGAACGTCGAGTTCCAGATCGCCGCGGGCACGACGTGTGTTTGCCCGGCGGGGACAACCGGCGAATGCCCGACACTTTCGCACCCGGAGCACGAGCGGGTCATCGCGGCCATGGTTGAGGCCGCGGCGGGACGCGTCAAGGTCATGGCGGGCACCGGCTCGAACAGCACCGAGGAGGCCCTGCGGCTCACTCGCTGGGCAGCCAAGCGCGGGGCCGACGCCGCGCTGGTCGTCGCGCCGTATTACAACAAGCCCACGCAGGAGGGTTTCTTTCTGCATTTCAAGACCTTGGCCGAGGCGGTCGATATCCCGATCTGCGTCTACAACATCCCCGGGCGCACGGGCAAGAATATCGAGCCCGACACGATCGTCCGCATGGCCGAGGTGCCCAACATCACGATGGTCAAAGAAGCCAGCGGCTCGATGGACGCCGTCTCGCAGATCATCGCCAAGAGCGATCTCACGCTGCTCAGCGGCGACGACAGCCTGACGCTGCCGTTGATGTCGCTGGGCGGACGCGGCGTCGTCTCGGTCGTCGGCAACATCGTGCCCAGAGACGTAATCGCCATGCTGCGGGCGTTCGACGGCGGCAACCTGGCCGAGGCGCGGTGCCTGCACTTCAAGCTCTTCCCCTTGTGCCGCGACATGCTGGGCCTTTCGACCAATCCGATCCCCATCAAGGCCGCGATGGAGATGCTCGGCCAGGACACCGGCGACCTCCGCATGCCGCTCACCCGGCTTTCCGCTGCCGAGATGGAGAAGCTGCGGAAGACGCTCGTGGAGTATGGACTGCTGTAAACGCCGTCTGCTAATCCTTTGCGAGTACGGCACGCTTAACGGCGGCGAGCGGTCGATGCTGGCGACTCTGCCGGGAATAGTGCGCGCCGGCTATGACGTCCGCGTTGCAGCTCCATCCTCGGGACTGCTGGCCGAGGTACTGCGTGCTCGCGATGTTGAGATCGTTCCCTTTGAGCCGAGCGATCCAGACGGGAGACAGCTAAGTCTTGGGGACCGTCGTCGCCGGCTGGCGGAGATCCTGCAGGAACTCCGCCCAGGCCTGCTCCACGCCAACAGCCTCTCGATGGGCCGCCTGGCGGGGCCAGTGGCCGCTGAGCTCGGCCTGCCCTGCATTTCCCACATCCGCGACATCATCACGCTGGGCCAGCAGTACGGTGCCGATCTGAACCGCAACACGCGATTGTTGGCCGTTTCCGAGGCGACGCGTAGCTACCACGTCGCCCAAAGCGTGGACGGGGACAAGCTCAGCGTGCTTTACAACGGTGTCGATACCGTGCAGTTTAGCCCGGCACCGCTCACGGGCTATTTGCACGACGAGCTTGGACTCGCGCGCGAATGCGTGCTTCTTGGGACCATCGGGCAAATATCACTGCGCAAGGGACTTGACATGATACCCTTGGTCCTGCGTCTCTTGCATCAGGAAACGCCAATCGCATGGCTGATCGTGGGCGAGCGGTTTTCGGCAAAGCCCGAGTCGGCGGATTTTGAAAACCAGTTTCGCTACTTGGCCAACGGCCCTTTCGCCGGCAAGCTGTTCCTGCTCGGCCCGCGGGACGACGTCGCGCGGATCTTGCCGGAACTCGCGCTGCTGGTCCATCCGGCCCGGCAGGAACCGCTGGGCCGCGTGCTTTTGGAGGCGGCTGCCGCAGGCCGGGCGATCGTTGCAACGGATGTAGGCGGTACGCGAGAGATATTTCCACCGGACTGCGACGCGGCGTCCATCGTCCCGCCCAATAATCCACAAGCGATGTCCCAAGCAATCAGTGAACTGCTTTCCGACCCTCAGCGGCGGCTGCGGTTGGGCGCAAACGCGCGTGCGCGCGTGGAGGCAGCGTTTACGGTTGAGCGAGCAACGGCGGAGCTGCTGGTACATTATGAGGCGTCCGTGCAGCGGGACAAGCGAGCTTAAGCGGGTTCGGCCTGCCACAATTGAATGAGCGCCGCAAGGAGGGTGGGCCGGTGCACGTTTTTCTTGCCTCAGGCGGCGGCGATCGGGTATAATGTCGGAGTCTAGGGCAGAGCACCGAGACCGGGCTCATCTTTTTCCGGTCTGAAGAAGCGGAAACGCCGCGGCTGCGGAAGGCATAAAGCCTCCGCGATCCGGCGGCGATTCTGCGAAGACAATCTGAAAAATGTGGCGCAGTCCTAGATTTGAGCGCCTTGAACGGCGCGACATGCTTACGTCCACCTTGTGGATTGGTGGCAGCGGCCTTTGGAGCCAGGCGGCCAACTGGAGCAATGGCGTTCCTACCAGCTCGGTGGCCGCGACCATCAGCCCGTCCGCGGCGGCCACGATCACCGTCGAGCCGGGCGAGGCCGATGCCGCGGCGAGCCTGACTCTCGGTAGCAACGCGGCCCTTTCGATGCCCGGCAGCGGCAACCCTACCAATCCCACGTCGAACTGGATCACGGCTAACGCCGGCTTCGAGTCGCCCGCAGCCAAGAATGGCTCGACGCCTGCGGCAACCTGGGGATATTGGGGCTCGGCCTACGTCAGTACGCAATACGCTTACAGCGGTTCGCAGTCGTTGGTCCTCAGCGGCAACAACTCGGGCATCGGGCAGTCGTTCATCGTTACGCCGGGCGACTCCTATACGGCTTCGGTCTACGCCATGACGCCGGCCGGCAACCCGCTGACCGGCAGCCTGAACGGCCAACTACAGGTCCTGTTCTACGATTCCAGCGGCAACCAGATTAGCGGGTACACGGCGCCAAACCAGATCGAGGTTCTGACCAGCTCCAGCGCAAGCGGCGGACCGCTGGCCGGCAGCGTGGGCAACCAGGGCTGGAACCACTACTTCACGACCGTCATCGCGCCCAGCAACGCCGTCAAGGTGGGTGTGCAACTCTCCACTTGGGCGACCAGCAGCACCTACGGCGGCACGGTTTATTTCGACGCCGTGCAGTTCGGCCCGGCCGCGACAGGAGGTTCGTCCAGCTTGACCGTGGGCAGCCTCGTCAACAACGGTTCGATCACGATCGGCCCGATGAACCATATCACAGTAAGCGGCAGTTTCACGCAAGGATCGACCGGCACGCTCGACGCGCAACTGGGCGGTGCGCCGTCCACCGGAATTTACGGCTCGCTGACCATTACCGGCGCCGCGTCCTTGGCAGGCACGCTTAAGACCGATCTGGTCTATGGTTACGCGCCCTCCACGACGGACTCGTTCACACCGATTAGCTACGCGAGCGAAAGCGGCGGGTTTGCCGCATACACGCTTCCCAGCGGCGCGGGCTACCAGCTCGCCGCCGCCGCGAGTTTCACCAACGTGTCGTTGAGCGCCGCGCCGTCCGCCGCAACAACCACGACGGTTAACGCCGGCTCGGTCTTGCGTTCCGTCTCCGCCAGTTTGCTGGGGATCAACGTGGACTGGTGGGACCAGGCGGCCGTGACCGCCCAGACGCGGCAGATGGTCACTGCCGCGGGAATGAATCTCTATCGTTTTCCCGGCGGCTCGTCTTCCGACGATTTCCATTTCAATGTGCAGGACACCTCCGGCGACTCCGCGGCGATCGCGATTCCGCAGTTCGCCCAGTTCATCGCGGCGTTCGGCGGTACTGGACTGGTCACGTTGGACTACGGCTCCGGCAGCCCGCAGGAAGCGGCCGCGGAATTGGCCTACCTGCTGGGCAGCCCCAGCGACACGACGGTGATCGGCGACGGCCTGGAGTGGAACGACAGCACGGGCCAGTGGCAGACCGTCAATTGGGGCACGGCCGGCTACTGGGCGTCGCTGCGGGCCGCCTCGCCTTTGGCCAAAAACGACGGCTTGAATTTCCTCCGCATCGACCATTCGGCGCCCTTTTCATCGATCAAATATTGGGAGGTCGGCAACGAGGAATACGGCAGTTGGGAAATCGATCATCACGGCACCAACGCTCCCGGTGGCGTAAGCACCGGGCGCAGCATGATCCGGCCACGTATGTCGCCTTCGCGCAGCAATTCGCTGCGCCGGCTGCCACTATCCTCGCCAACGCCGGCCTGCCGGCCATCTCGATCGGCATCGATAGCGGCGATCCCACGGGGTACAGCGACAACGACTGGACCGAGAACGTGCTTGCCATCGGAAAGGCAAACGGGTTTGTGCCGAGCTTCATCTCCGATCACAGCTACATGCAGGCGCCTGACGCGGAAAGCGATTCCTTTCTGCTGAATGACACCGTCGCAGACGCCGGCAGCAATTTGGACTGGTCAACGCGCTACGGGCTCTACGAATCGATGCTGCAGCAAACGCTCGGCAGCCAGGCATCGTCGGTCGCGCTGATGGCCACCGAGTTCAATTCCGTGTATTCTGATCCAGGCAAGCAATCGACCAGCCTCGTCAACGGGCTGTTCGTCGCCAATTCGCTGGGCAGCTTGCTGGACAGCGGCTACACCGCCGCCTCCATCTGGGACCTTCGCAACGGTGGGGACTCGACCAACAACGACAGCAATCTGCTCTACGGCTGGCGCACAGTAGGCGACTACGGAGTTCTCGGCCCCTATGGGGAAAACGACCCTCCGGCCTCCAGCACCTACGTCGCCTACCCCAGTTATTTTGCCTTGCAGCTTGCCTCCAAGATCATCGTTGCCGGCGGACAGGTCGTTTCGGCGGCCAGCAACTACGGCGATCTCGACGTGTATGCCGTCCGCGAGTCCGACGGCGACCTCGATCTGCTGGTGCTCAACACCAATCCGGCGGCGGCCATTACCAGCCAGTTCGACTTGACCGGCTTTCAGCCGAGCGGCGTTGCGCAAGTATGGCAGTACGGCAAGGCCCAAGACACCGCGCAAAGCCTCAGCAGCAACGGGTCGGCCTCGCTGAGCGACTCCAGCGCGATGTTGAGCCTAAGCGGCGCCGATTTCAGCTACTCCTTCCCTTCATATTCGATGACAGTTCTCGATCTCAGCGGCAACCAGACGCTGACGGTCGGCTCGGGCACGCTCGTCGTCTCCAGCCCCAACTCGTTATCCAACGGTTTGAACCTCGCCGTGGGCGCGAACGTGGGATTGTTCGGCGCTGTCACTGCCGCTGGCGACTCTTCGACAACGACAACGGCCGCTTACGCAGCCGTGGCCGGCCGAGGGCACGCGCCGCCGTCGGGCGCTGCCTCATCCGCCGCGCCGCATCTTGCCGCGGATGCGATCTGGCTCGACTTCTCTCCGTCCGCGCCGGCTTCCGCCGCTCAAGACGGCCCCCGACCGTTGCCCCAGAGGCCCTGGATGTCGCACTGGCCGCATATTCCGGGCAGTGAGCGTTCCGCCCGCGGAGCATCGCGGCCTATCTCACTTCGCCTTGACGTCGTAGCACAACAGCACGTCCTGATCGCGGACGTACAACTTGCCGTTGGCGATGACCGGGTGCGTCCAGGCCTTGGCGTGAGTGCGATTGGGCTGCTCGAAGCGGCCGCGCTCGATGTATTCCTTTGGGCTCGGCTCGATCAGGATCATGGTTCCCTTGTCCTCGGTGCGATAGTAGATGCGGCCGTCCGCAAAGGCCACCGATCCTTTGGGCACCCCGGCCTTTGGGTTGTCGCCCTCTCTCCAGACGATCTCTCCGGTCTTGAAGTCCATACAGACGAGATTCCCGCCCGGATTGCCGCCGTTGGCGCCATACAGGTAGCCGTCCAGCAGGATCATGCCGCCATGATGGTTTTGCATGTTTTTGGTGAAATAGACTTCTTCGGCTTTGATGCCTCCGCTGTCATCCTTGCTTAGCTTTACCAGTCCGCCACCCGTATCATAGGCCGAAGCGGCAAATACCTGGCCGTCGTAATAGATCGGCGTTGAGCAGTTGATGGCCATGCGGTTGGCGGGCCGGTCATAGCGCCAGAGGAACTTGCCGTCGGCCGCCGCGACGCCGACGACTCCTCTGGCGGTGAACTGGACGTACTCGCGCTGCCCCTCGAAGTCGACGGCGATGGCGGAAGAATAGGCTGCTCCACCGCCGCCACCGCCCATTCCGCGTCCGCGATTTCCGGAACTGCCGCGGCTGCCAGAACCGCTGCGGCTGCCGGAGCGACCGCTACTCTGCGCTCGGCCTTGGTCCCCCGCGCTGCCGCTGCTGGCGCCGCCGGGCACCTTGCTCTTCCAGATCGTTTTGCCGGTCATCTTGTCCAGCGCGACGAGCATTGCGTCAGCGCCGCCGGGCGTGCAGATTACTTTTTCGCCATCCACCAACGGCGATTCGCGGTAGCTCCACGTGGGCGGGTGACCACCGAAATCCTTCGTCATGCTGCGCCGCCAAACGATCTTGCCGTCCGCGGCTTGCAGACAAGCCACGTCACCGCCCATGCTCACGACGTAAAGCCGGTCGCCGTCTACTGTCGGCGTGCAGGCAGGCCCCTCGTTTCCCTGCGGCGGTCCCTGAGCGAAGGTCGGCGCAATGGGCGTCGTCCACAGCTTCTTCCCGTCCTTTTCCGACAGCGCCCAAACGACCTCGTCTTCGTCGCGGTAGCTAGTGCCGAAAATCCGTCCGGCGGCGATCGACGGCTCGCTGTAGCCGGCGCCAAGCCCCTTGGTCTTCCAGGCCAGCGGCGGACCGCCATTTGGCCACTCCTTGAGCAGGCCGGTTTCCTTGGAGATGGCGGTCCTGTCCGGACCTTGCCATTGCGGCCAATCGAAAGGCTCGGGGGACGCGGCGAGGGCGATTGCGGCAGGCAGCAACATAGCGAGAAACAAGGCGTAACGCTTCATAGAAAATCTCCGTCTAGCAAGGGAAATGAGCCGGCAGCGGCAGTCGTCGACCTATCCTACTATAAGCGGACTGTCTCCAAGGGCAAGATGCCCCCTGCAAGCGGCTGCTTTTTCCGCCCAGGCTTAGCCGTGGTATTGCTCATCGGTCACCATCTCCATCCAGTCGACGATCTTGCATTCGAGTTCTTCCTGGACGGCAATGTGGGTGACCGCCGTCGTTGGCGCAGCGCCGTGCCAGTGCTTTTCACCAGGGAGAATCCGCACCACGTCGCCGGGCCGGATTTCCTCGACCGGGCCGCCCCAGCGTTGCGCGCGGCCGCAGCCGGCGGTAACGATCAGGACTTGGCCCAGCGGATGGGAATGCCATGCGGTGCGAGCACCGGTTCGAAGGTAACACTGGCGCCGAAGACTCGCGACGGGGCGCTGGGCTGGAAGAGCGGATCGATCCGCACCGTGCCCGTGAACCATTCGGCCGGTCCTGTGCTTGATGGCTGCGAGCCGCCGCGTTGGATGTCCATGAGGCGAGTCCTCTCGTTTTGTCGGCTTTTAGTTTCTACTTTACACCTAAAACATGCAGTGTAAAGTAAAGCGCCGTCGCAAACAGCGAGGCGCCAAGGAAAATGCATACGGGCAAAGTCAGCAGCCAGGCCACAAGGATGCCGATGAGCGTCTTCGTCTGCAGGCCCGAGCGGTTGGCCGCCATCGTGCCGGCAACGCCCGAAGAAAGCACGTGCGTCGTGCTCACCGGCAGCCCCATGTAATTCGCCAGGCCAATGGTTGACGCTGCCATCAATTCCGCCGACGCGCCTTGAGCGTAGGTCAGGTGCGACTTGCCGATCCTTTCGCCGACCGTAACGACAATCCGCTTCCAGCCGATCATCGTGCCCAAGCCGAGCGCGAGCGCGACGGCCACCTTGACCCAGGCCGGAATGTACTTGACGATCGCGTTCAAGTCGTCGACTGTGTCTTGCGCTTGCTTTGCTGTCGCAGGATTCTTGAAGCATTTGCCTTTGACGAGCTTACCGACGCATTCGGCGACGAGATAGATATCCGTCCGCAGACCGATCCGCTCGCGGCGGTCGAGCGATTCGAGGCCTTTCAGCGACTCGATCCGCGCGGCGATGTGCTCGCCCGTCGCGGCCAGCGCGGCGTACGTCTGCTTCGTCGGCGTCCCGCCCTGCTCGTCAAATCTCGTCAACTCGGCCAGGGCCCGGTCGTTGTCGATATTGGCGCGCTTGGCCATCGGCGCGATGATCTCGTCCGACAATTTGCGGACCTCGGCTGCGGCGGCCTTGAGCCGGGCGGCATCGTGGGAGACGTTCAACGCGAACGCTCCGGCGCCAGCCCGACGAGGATCAGCATCATCAGTCCCATGCCCTTTTGCCCGTCGTTCATGCCGTGAAAGAGGCTCACCAGCGTACAGGTGATCATCAGCACGCCGCGAATCCACAGCGGCGGAGGCGCGGCGTCGTCCGGCGCTTCGTAGAGGTCTTTGCGGCGGACGACGAGCTTCAATGCGATCAACAAACCGGCGGCTCCGAAAAAGCCGATCAGCGGCGAAAGCAGCAGTGCGGCGCCGACTTCCTGCGCCTGCACCAATTGACGCCGGAGGCCAAGCCGCAGCCCGAAGCCATCGCATGGCCCACTCCCACGCCGATGATGGCGCCGATCAGCGTGTGCGAGCTTGAGGCGGGCAGGCCGAGATACCATGTGCCGACGTTCCAAATGATGGCCGAGACGAGCATGGCAAAAATCATCGAGTATCCGGCCGCCGTATCGGAGTGCAGCACGAGATCCAGCGGCAGCAAGGCAACTATGCTGTAGGCCACCGCTCCGGACGACCAGAGCGCGCCCAACAGGTTCCAGCAGCCCGACCAGGTCACGGCATGGGCCGGCTTAAGGGTGTTCGTGTAAATGACGGTCGCGACGGCGTTGGCCGTGTCGTGGAAGCCGTTGACGAATTCGAAGCCCAGCGTCAAGCCCAGCGCGAAGAGCGAGAACGCGCCCGCCGCAATCGTGACTGGCTCACCCCACAGCACCATGTGTTTCTCGGAGGTTGTGCGTCAGTTGTGCGTCGAACGTGGATCTTTTGATACAATGCGCCTTACATGGTAAAGACGCGCCCGGCGGGCGTCAACCGGCCGGATTGGTTAGGAATCGGTTAGAACCCCAGCGCCTTCTATGCCGCTTCGTCGCCCTCTTCCCGCGGCCGCTCTACCCGCCGCGGCTGGCCCGGATGCCGTACCGGCGGGGGGCGATGACCGAGGTCCATATTCTCGCCGAAGTAGTACTCGCGTGCTTCGGGGTCGTTGAGCACTTCGTCGGGGCGGCCGTGCTTCAGCACCTCGCCGGATCGTATCACGTAAACGCGATCCGTGATTTGCATCGTCTCGCGGACCTGGTGGTCCGTAATCAGCACCGCAATGCCGGCCATCTTCAGGCCTTGAATGATCTTCTGGATACTCGCGATCGTCACGGGGTCGATGCCCGTAAATGGCTCGTCCAGCAGGATGATCTTGGGGTTGGAGACCAGCGCGCGGGCGATTTCCAGCCGCCGCCGCTCGCCGCCGGAGAGCGAGAGGGCGACCGACTTCCGCAGTCGCTTGATGTCGAACTGTTCCAGCAACTCGTCGCAGCGGGCCTGGCGGGTCCTGCGGTCCATGCCCAACAGCTCCATCACGCCCAGCAGGTTCTTCTCGACGGTGAGCTTGCGGAACACGCTCGACTCCTGGGCGAGGTAGCCCATGCCGCCCTCGCGGGCGCGGCGATACATGGGCCAGCGGGTGATATCCACGTCGTTGAGGATCACGCGGCCGGCGTTGGGCTCGATCATGCCGCAGGTCATGCGGAAGCTGGTCGTCTTGCCGGCGCCGTTCGGCCCCAGCAGGCCGACGATCTCGCCCTGGTCGACGCGGAAATCGACGCCGTTGACGACGCACCGCGTGCCGTAATACTTCACCAGTCCTTGGACTTCAAGCATGTTTCAGTGTTCGGTTTTCAGTTTTCAGCCTGAACACTGAACACTGAAAACTGAACGCTCTCCTTATCGCACCAAACGCATCCGGCCGAAATTGGGTATGGGATTGATGAACGGCACCAGCGGGACCTTCCCAATCCGCACGGGCCAGCCGTGCGGCCAGTAGATGAACAGGGCCTTGCCGATGAACAGCTCGCGATCGACCCACCACTCCCGGTCGCTGCTGCCGCGCCAGTTGGGATCGGTACACCAAAGCCGCCCGTCCTGGCTTTGCGGACTGTTGTCGCCCATCACGAAAAACTGGTCTTTCTCCGGTTTGTCGCGGTTTGGCGGCGCGAGCGGGATGTCCACCGACTTCATGTTTCCGTTTGGCCCGTGACTGAAGCGATCCCACTCGGCGGGATTCGACAGGTCCGGCGGGGCGCGCAAGCCTCGCTCGACGTCCGTGAAATCAGTAAGCGGTGACTGTCTCTCGCCAGGTTTATCCGGCTCCTTCCTGAAAACGGCGATGTAGTAAACGTCGCGAAAGATCTTGATGTGACTTACTCCAACCGCCGCCGACTTCGCGCCGATGGAGACCGGCGTCAAGTCGGCTTCTTGGGGAACGTGATCGCGCAATTCAGTCGAATCGAACTCGGTGGCCGTGTCGTTCTCCGTGCCCTGGTCGCTGCCGAATTTGACGAGTGAGCCGTCCACCCAAAGCCGCAACTGATCGTCGACATTGGAAAACATCACGCGATGATGCCCCATGCCCTTGACCGGCGTGGATGCAGTCGGATGAAACTGCCCGGCCGCCGGTTCGGCGCCGCTTATCGTCATTTCGCACGTGCCGGCGCCCAAGTCAAAGCGGCACTGGAAATGCCGGCCTCCCTTGACCATCTCCGCGGCGACCGTGCCGCTGGAGGACCGCGATTCCAAGTCAAACTGCACGGCCAGGTCTCCGACCCAATGCATGCCGTTCGGGCTGGGAAGCGAAGTATTGTAAGCCGCGAAATCGGAAATCAACTGCGGCTTCACGCTCTCGTCGGATGGCGGATGGTCGTGCAGCTTTTGCAGCCACTGCTCGCGGGTCATTTCGTCCAGGCCAAAACTGCTCGGGCCTGATGCATCCGCCACGTCTCTCCACGTTTGCGGAGTCGGCACGCGGTTCTGGTAGCGTATCCACGACTCGGCCGTGCCCGACGGCGACTCGAAGCTCGTCAGGTCCTTGCCTTCGGACCACTTCGCGTCCTTTTCGCCGTTATCCGCCGTCCATCGGGCCGGCCAGTGCAAGTCGCCCACAATCGTCTGCGACAAGTCGTTGTCGTACACCGGCTGCAGCATGGCGAGAATCTTGTTCGGCGGCTTGCGGGCGATTTCGAACCGGTCGGGCGGCATATTGCTTTTGTGGATCCACAGATCGCCGTCGCGAATGC
This sequence comes from uncultured Planctomycetia bacterium, assembly GCA_963780045.1. GTDB lineage: Bacteria > Planctomycetota > Planctomycetia > Pirellulales > Thermoguttaceae > JANXQG01. Next base: position 4,219,774 of record CAVZZZ010000001.1, read on the forward strand.
GAATCGTTTCGCCGGGCAGGCCGACCAGCCGCTTGATATAGTTCACCGTCGCGTTGCCCGGATACTTGAAGACGACCACGTCCCAGCGCTTGGGGTCCTCGAACTCATAAGGGAATTTGGCCACGAGGATGCGGTCGCCGTCAAAGGATGGATAGTCTTGTCCCTGCGGATTGTTGGGCGCCACGTTCGCCTGGAAATGGCACATCGGGCAAGTTGTGCTGGAAACCGGCACCGGCTTGTCGTTCTGGTCGCTGGCGTTCGTCTGGTAGCGGTAATGGCACATCGGGCAGTCGACGTCCTTGTGCTTGCCCATTAGCGTCGGCGCCATCGAGCCGGTGGGAATGACGAAGGCCTCGGCCTGAAACGTGCGGAAGAGAAACGCCAGCACGAAGGCGATGATCACGGACTCGATCGTCTCGCGCGTTGCCGGCGACGAAAGCAGACCGGCTTCCGCGCGGCCGCCGGCCTCGGACGCCTTCACGTCGCCGCGGCCGCCGCGGCGTTTCTTCAATTCAGTTGTTTTGCGCTTGGTCATACTCACCGAATATACCGTATCTTCATCAAATCGGGAACCTGGAATTGCCGCCCTGCCAAAGAAAACCCGCGGGCCGGATAAATCACTATAAAAGGCTTGCCCGCCAAGAACTTATGGCTCACCATCGGGTCTTGGCTCGAATTCTGGCCCCTCGAGTTCTGAGCCCACGTCCGGCTGTCTTCGGATATGGGGTTGTTGTCTCCCAAGACAAAGTATTCGTCCGGGCCCACGGTGTAGATTGGTCCCGGTTCTCGTCCGCTGCCCGGCGGCCCGCCATAGTATATGGCGCGGTAGACCCGCAGGCGGTCGACCGCCACGCCGAGACCCTGCACGCCGATCGCCAACGGCTGCGCTGTGAGCGGCGGATCGCCCGCAGAGTCGATAGTTCCACTGTCGTTGGTCGCTGTGAACAATGTCTTGGAACCGACCGCAAACAGAAATTGCCGATCGATCAGCGAGACGTCAATAGTCTCGCCGCGCAAAGGGCCGGGCAGCTCGCCGGCTCCCAACGGCTGCTTGCCGCGGTTCTTCCGCACCGTAAACGTCTTTTCCGCCGGCTCGATCTCGACCATGAATTCGTCGCGGCCGTCGCTCGCTTGCAGCCAGATCACGCCGCGGCCGTGAACGTCCTGCAATCGAAACGACATCGCCACGTCGGGCGTGCGGTGGACGGACTCGTTCCGCGACTGCATCCGGCCGCGATTGTAGTAGCCGTAATCGCTGACGGGCGAGGAAGGGGACATTTCTGATTCGTGCGCAGTACCCTCCGGGCCGTTCCGGCGAATCAGAGATGTCCCCTTCTCGGCCGCATCCTCGTGGTTGTACGCCAGCCAGCCGATCTCGTCGTTGGGGCTTTCCGTGTGAACGACCCGTCCGTCGTGCCGCGTCCAGTTGCTGCCGTAATCCTGCGGACGCCACCGTGGCGCCGGGCCGCTGAAGGCGTCGTCGTGTACCAGCACGCGCATCGCCCGCTGTTGCCGCAAGTCCCGCCGCAGCAGTTCGTTGTCGATATAAACCCGGCCGCCGGCGAGTTGGACCTTCTCGCCCGGCAATCCCACGACGCGTTTGACCGTCAGCTCCGGCCCTTCGTCCGGCCGCGCGAAGGCCACGACCTCCCATCGCCGCGGCCGGCGAAGCTGAAACGCCGAACGGTCGATCAGCACGCGATCGCCCGACAGCGCGATTCCCGGCTGCGCCGGCTCGAACCGCGCGGCGCAGCTAGGACAAATCACCGTCGCCTCGTCGTTCTCGCGGCGAGCCTCCCGCGGACTGCCCGCATCGCATGGGAACGCGAAACCGCATTCCGGGCAGGTCAAATCGACGTGCCGGCCCAAAAGCGTAAGCGCCATTGATCCGCCGTCGACCTGGCACAAAACGGGAAAACCCTCGACGAACCAGGTATGGACGATCGCCAGCCCGATCAGCAACAGGGCGAACTTCTCGGCGAGTCGGCGGCTAGGGCAATTTCCGGATTGGCAGACCACAAAGACCTCGCGGCAGTGGGGCAACGGTTTGTCTATTTTATACGAAGAATTCGTTTATTGGCCAACTGACGTCGTCTTTGGTCGATCTTCTTTTCCCCCATTTTCGGTTCCTCGATCCCTGCCACTTGCATATTTGGAAAGCTGGGAGGTTGGTGCATATCTTGGGGTTCGCCGGCCGATTTTTTTCTTCGCTCTTCAATTACCGGAAAATCGGCCTGTTTTCGGCCCTTTTTGGAACCAGTACGGGTCCAGACGCCATCCAGGACGGCCCCAGGACGAAGTAAACTCGACCCAGGACCGATCCAGGACGGCTCCAGGAATCGTCCTCGGAATCGTTTCCGCACCAGTGCTCCGAACAAAACATCGACCGCGGATGGCGCCGATGTTCGCGGATAGGGCAATGCCGGCGCTGCTCTCCTTGTACCGCCGCTCATTTTTCTGTCAGCCATATTTCTGTCCTTAATTCGGACCTCTCATCGCTCATCCTCCAGCACTCCCGACTTGCCACTTCCCCCTCCGGCATTTTCCCGCCATTATACACTGTTTACACCTGTTGTCAACTACTTGCAGGAGATGCCGTACGGCCGCGAGCGCAAGTCCTTGCCCCGGAATGACTTGCGCCGTTTGACATTTGTTCGCAATTCTTTGCGTTACTCGCTCGGCGGGGTCATGCGACAAATAGCGCAAGTCCTTGCCAGCACACGACTTGTGAATTGCGCCGCCAAGTGGCGGCATGAAGCGGTAATAACCGGTCCGCGGACAATACTTCGCCGCGCAATGCCGCCGGCTTGCCCGGCGGATAGTTACGTTCGCGGCTACAAACAGCAGCCCTTCCCTTCAACTTGCCCGATCTCCGGCGGCGGCGGAGCCGCCGCCGGAGATTGCAAAGAAGATGATTTGCGGTGAGTCGCCGGTGTAGCTTCGAGCGTGAGGCACCACCGGGCAAGCCGGTGGCATTCGAACCTTGTAGATCGGCGCTCGTAGTCCCGGCTTCAGCCGGCATTCGCCCAGACTTCGCGCACTCTCCGCCGGGCGCGTCGGCCGGCCATCGCAAGGACACCGGCCGCAATGAGGGCCATCGTGCCCGGTTCCGGGACGGGCGACGGCGACGAAGTGCTCAGCGGCGCGTCCGCGGACACGATGACTGGGATTCTGAATGCATTGCCGACAAACAGGTTCGAACCGCTGGCAAGGGCCTCGCTGTCCTTGACGATCAATTCGCCAGCGTAGACCATTGTTCCGCCGGTATAGGAATTCGTGCCCGAAAGGACGAGCTCGCCCGCGCCGATCTTCAACAACCCGCCCGCTCCGGTCAGCGCACCGTCAAGTGCGAGAGTGTAGCCGTTTGTGTCGAACGTGCCGATGCTGCCGCTAGTTGGCAACGTAATGGGGACCGTTGTTGACCACGAGCTTCCGGCTTGAAGCGTTCCGCCGTTGAAATAAAAGGAGGCAGTTCCGCCGCCGGCGGTCAGCCCCGAACCCGCGAGGGCCAGAATTCCGCCGTTAAGGTTGTAGGCACCGTAGCAGCCTGGGTAGTCGGTGTAGCCGAGGTTTAGGGACGTCGAAACGAAATTCGTTCCACCGAACTGCGTGAAGGTTCCCGCGGCCAGGTAGCCGACGTACTCTGTATTTGCGGAGAGAAATGCGGAGCCGCTGAGGTTGTAGTAGTTGCCGCTGCCGCTGGGATTGCCGCCGAGATAAATGGAGCCCACGAAATTCGTTCCGCCCGACTGCGTGTAGCTGCCACTGCTGCCGGAATTGTAACCAAGACGGAGGGTGTTCGAAACGGAATTCAATCCGCCGGACTGCGTAAAGCTGCCGGTGCCGCTCAGGCCAACGACTTGATATGCCGTGACGAGCGAACCGCCGGCGATCCCAGAAAAACTGTCTTGCGTGGCCAACGTTCCACTGCTTGCGCCGAGATTGACCGCTCCCGTCCCCGATATATTCAGCTCGCCAGTGAAGTTGATCGGGCCACCGACGGCGGTGATCGTTCCCTGGCAGTTCACCGGATCGGCGATCGTTCCCGTGCCGCCAAAGCCTTGACCGGATTGAACGGTGAGCACTGTTCCCGCCGTGTGGACCATGCCGGCACTGCTGTAGCTGCCGAAGATCGCGGCCGGATTCATGCCGGGCGGGATGATCAGCAGCGAGTCCGCGCCGATCGCAAGCGATGTCGATGCGGCATTCAAGATCGTTCCCATCGACAGATCGACAATTGCGGGACCGGCGATGCTGATCGTGGCGGGACTGTCGCCGCCGTTCAACGTGCCGCCGTTGACGAACCCGTTGCTCGGCGCCAGGGTGCCGCCAGTGAGAATATATGTGCCTCCGTTGCCGATCGAGAGGAACCCGGTGTTATTGATACCGCCGCCTTGTTGGAATAGGGCTGTCGCGCCGGTCGAGTAGCCGATGTATTCGCTTATCGAGGACAATTGGCCGCTACCGCCGAGATTGTAGCTGCCACTGTGTCCGGAGACGTAGCCGAGATAGAGGGAGCCAACCGAATTCGCGCCGCCGGTCTGCGTGAAGCTGCCTGCCCCGTTGAAACCGACGTACTGGGTATTTGCCGAGAGCAGCCCAGATCCGCTGAGATTGTAGCTGCCGCTGCCGGAATTGTAGCCGAGATAAAGCGCGTTTGAGACAGAATTCGTACCGCCCGACTGCGTGAAGTTGCCCGTGCTGCTGTAGCCGATGTAGTAATTTGCCAGGACGAGGGAGCCGCCGTCCATGCCGGAGTAGCTGTCATTCGTGGCCAAGGACCCGCTGCTGGCGCCAAGATTGACCGCGCCGGTCCCCGCTATGTACAGCCCGCCACGGAAGTAGATCTGGCCGCCCACAGCCGTGATCGTTCCCTGGCAGTTGACCGGATCTTTAATCGTTCCCGTGCCGCCGAAGCCTTGCGCAGCGGAAACGCTCAGCACCGTTCCCGCCGTATGAACCATGCCGGCATTGCTGTAGCTGCTGAAGATCGCGGCCGGATTCATACCGGGCGGAATGATCAGCAGCGAGTCGGGGCCGATCGATAGCGATGTCGATGCCGTGTTGACGATCATCCCTTGAGACAGATCGACGATTGCGGGGCCGGCGATGGTTATTGTGCCGGGACCGTTTCCACCGTTCAGAGTGCCGGCGCTTGCGAATCCGTTGCTTGCCAACAGAGTTCCGCCGCTGAGGAGATACTTACTGCCGCTGCCGATCGACACGTACGCCGTGGTATTGATGCCGCCGCTTTGCTGGAACAGGGAGTTCGTGCCGCCCGCGTAGCCGACGTATTCGGCCGCCGCATTCAATTGGCCGCTGCCGCTAAGGATGTAACTGCCACTTCCGCCGACGTTGTAGCCAACGTAAAGATAGCCGTCAGCCACTGAATTCGTACCGCCGGACTGCGTAAAGTTGCCCGTGCCGCTATAGCCGACATATTCGATCGACGAGCCGAGCGATCCACCACTGAGATTACAATTGCCGCTAAGGGAAATGGAGCCCGATGAATTTGTGCCGCCGGACTGCGAGAAGTTGCCCGCGCCTCGGATGTCCATATACGACGCATACAGCGCTCCGCCGCTAAAATTATAGCTGCCACTGCTGCCGATATTCAAGCTACCCACGGAATTGGTTCCGCCGGACTGCGAGAAGTTGCCCGCGCCCTGGTAGCCGATGTACTGGCTCGGCGCGTACAGCGAACCGCCGCTCAGGTAGTAATTGCCGCTACTGCCAGGATTGTAGCCGAGGAAGAGGCCGCTGGGGCTGCCGGGATTGTAGAACTCGCCGGAACTAAAGGGAACAACGAACGAATTCGTACCGCCCGACTGCGTGAAACTGCCCGTGCCGCCGTAGCCGACGTACTGATACGCGGTGACGAGCGAACCGCTGGAGATGCCGGAAAAGCTCCCCTGCGCGACCAATGTCCCACCGCTGGCGCCGAGATTGACCGCGCCGGCCCCCGATACGTTCAGTCCGCCGGAAAGGCAAATCGGCCCGCCGATAGCCGTGATTGCACCCTGGCAGTTGACGGGATCGGCGATCGTTCCTGTCCCGCCGAAAGATTGCCCGGCGGATATGCTCAGTACCGTTCCCGTCGTGTGGATAATGCCCGCGTTGCTGTAGCTGCCAAATAGCGCGGCCGGATTCATACCGGGCGGGATGATTAACAGCGAATTCGGCCCGATGGAAAGCGATGTCGATGCCGTATTCAAAATCGTTCCCTGCGAGAAGTCCACGATTGCGGGGCCGGCAACAATGATCGTGGCGGGACTTTTGCCCCCGTCGAGCGTTCCGGCTAACCCGTTAGTCACCGCCAGCGTGCCGCCGGTGAGCAGATACCTGGCGCCACTGCCGACCGACAAAAACGCCGTGCTATTGATGCCCCCGCTTTGCTGGAACAGGGCGTTTGTGCCCCCCGCGTAGCCCACGAATTCGCCCGCCGCATTCAAGCGACCGTTGCCGCGAAGGCTGTAGCTGCCGCTGCTGCCGGAGTAGTAGCCGAGGTAAAGGTAGCCGCCAGCCACCGTGTTCGTGCCGCCGGACTGCGTAAGGCTGCCTGTTCCGCTGAAGCCGGCATACTCGTACCATCCGAACAGCGAACCGCCGCTGAGGTTGTAGGCGCCGCTGCCGCTTGAGTAGTAGCCGAGATACAGTGTAGTGGGGAGATCATAGCCCGATGTCGAATTCGTCCCGCCGGACTGGGTGAAGCTGCCCGCGCCGCGGTAGCCCACGTACTGGTCGTCCGCGAAAAGGACGCCCGATCCGCTGAGGTTGTAGCTGCCGCTGCCGCCGGAGCTGTAGCCGAGATACAGGGCGGTATAGCCGGGCGAATTCGTTCCGCCGGACTGCGTGAAGCCGCCGCTGCCGCCATAGCCGACGTACTGGTATGGCGCGGCCAGCGAGCCGCCGGTGAGGTTGTAACTTCCGCTGCTGCCAGAATTATAGCCGAGGTAGACGGCGCTCGAAACGAGATTCACGCCGCCAGACTGTGCGTAGCCCCCGCCGCTGCCAGAATTGTAGCCGAGATAGAGGGAGTTCGTGACGGAACTCGTACCGCCGGACAGCGTGAAGCTGCCTGTGCCGCTGTAGCCGACGTAATGATACGCCGTGACGAGGGAACCACTCGCAATCCCGGAAAAATTGTCTTGCGTAACAAGTGTTCCACTGCTGGCGCCCAGATTGACCGCGCCCGTCCTCGATACGTTCAGTCCGTCGGAAAGATAAATCGGTCCGCCCGCAGCCGTAATCGTTCCCTGGCATATGACCGGATCGGCGATCGTTCCCGTGCCGACGATAGTCTGACCGGCGGAAACGCTAAGCACTGTTCCCGCGGTGTGTATCATGCCCGCATCGCTGTAGCTGCCGAAAAGCGCAGGCTGGATTCATGCCGGGCGGGACGATCAATAGCGAGTCAGGGCCGATGGAAAGCGACGTCGATCCGACGTTGACGATCGTTGCCTGAGACCAGTTCTCGATTGTGGAGCCGGCAATGCTGATCGCGGCCGCGCCGTTTCCTCCATCCAGCGTGCCGGCGATAGAAAACCCGCCGCTAACCCCAAGGCTGCCGCCGCTTAGGAGGTACCTCGCGCCGCTTCCGATCGACAAAATGGCGGTGGTATTCACGCCCCCGCTCTGGGCGAAAAGTCCTGTCGCGCCTGCGACGGCAGCGACATATTCGTTCGTCGCAAACAGTTGGCTGCTGCCACTGAGGTTGTAGGTACCGCTGCCGGTGGAACTGTAACCGAGATAAAGCGAGTTTGAGACGGAGTTCGTGCCGCCTGACTGGGTGAAGTTGCCGCTACCGGGATAACCGAGGTATTCATCCTCCGCGTAGAGCGAACCGCCGCTGAGGTTGTAGCTTCCGGTGCTGCCGTCGTTCTGGCCAAGCAGAACACCGGACACCGAGTTCGTACCGCCGGATTGCGCAAAGAAGCTTCCAGTGCCGACATGTCCGATGGACTCACCCCCTGCCGAAAGCAAACCGCCGCTGAGATTGTAGCTGCTGCCGTTGGAGCCGTAGCCAACGACGACAGACTGTGCCGAATTCGTGCCGCCCGACTGCGTGAAGCTTCCGGGTCCGTTATAGCCGACGTACTCGGTTGTCGGCACGCGCAGCAAACCGCCGCTGAAATTGTAGCTGCCGCTGCTGTTGGCCGCGGCAATTTGAAAAAAACCGCCTGCCACCGAGTTTGTGCCGCCGGACTGCGTGAAGATGCCCATGCCGCCGTAGCCGACAACCAGGTTGCTTGTGTACAGTGAACCGCCACTGAGGGTATAACTGCCGATACTGCCGACGTTGTAGGCAAGTTCAAGCGCAAACACCGAATTCGTACCTCCGGATTGCGTGAAGCTGCCCGTGCCGCTTTCTCCGACATTCAGGTAGATCGTGTATAGCGAACCGCCGCTGAGGTTGTAGCTGCCGCTGCTGCCTGCAAGGTATCCAAGATTGAAGCCGCCATTACCCCCGTACGGAACGAAAGTCGCGGTGCCGCCCGATTGCGTGAAGCTGCCCGTGCCTGAGTACCCGAAGTACTCCATGCCCGCCGCGTAGAGCGAACCGCCGCTGAGGTTGTAGCTGCCGCTGCTGCCGGCTTTGTAGCCAAGCCACAAGGACGCCGAATTGGTGCCGCCCGACTGCGTGAAGGTTCCCGTGCCGCCATATCCTACATACTCACCTGCGGACAACGAACCGCTGCTGAAGTTGTAGCTGCCACTGCCGTCGCCGATATAACCCAGATAGAGGACGCCCGCCGAAGCCGTTCCGCCTGACTGCGTGAAGTTGCCCGCGCCGTTGAAGCCGATCTGCAAATACGAGTTGAGCAGACCGCCAGTAAGGATGTAACTGCCGCTGCCGCCGGCGTTGTTGCCGAGAATCAGGCCGCTGGAATTCGTTCCGCCCGATTGCGTGAAACTGGCCGAGCCGCTATAGCCGATGTATACTCCGTCGTACAGCCATCCGCCGCTCAGGTTGTAACTGCCGCTGCTTCCTGGGTTGTACCCGAGATATAACCCAGTTTGAGAGTTGCTAGGATTGCCCGACGGCGAATTCGTTCCGCCGGATTGGGTGAAGCTGCCTGACCCGCTGTATCCGACGTACTGGAAGGGCGCGAACAGCGAACCGCTGCTGAGATTGTAGCTGCCGGTGCTGCCAGCGTTGTTTCCCAAATAGAGCGCGGAGTGGTTCGTACCGCCCGACTGCATGAAGCTGCCCGTACCGGAGTTGCCGACGTACTCGTAGGGCGCGAACAGCGAGCCGCCGCTGAGATTGTAGCTTCCGGTGCTGCCAGCGTTGTTGCCGAGATACAGGCTAGCAAAGACGGAATATCCAAGCGAATTCGTACCGCCCGACTGCAAGAACGTGCCCGTCCCCGTGTCGCCGACGTACTGGTTGAAGGCGTAGAGACTGCCGGCGGACATCAGCAAGGTCCCACTTCCCGCCGTGCCGCCCAGTGAAAGAGTCCCGCATGTTTCGCTGGGCATGGTGATGTTTGCGGTACCGCCGTTGGCTATATAGGCGATGTCCATACTGGTTGGCACAAGCCCGCCCCAGTTCGAAGCAGCCGACCAGTCCCCGGCCTGCCCCGCCGGCAGCGTCCAGTAGTAGGCTGCGGCGGTTGCCGAGCCCGGAGAGAATGCGGCAAAAGCTAGGGCCAAAAAGCCGAACCGCGCGACCAAACCACGCATGATGCGCCGACCTTCCTGCTGTGCTTGAGTACGATCGTACGTGTGGATCAGATGCATCGCGAAAAGCAATCACTGTGCCGGAATTACGACAATCCAAATCGCGTTCCGTAAGTCTTTGCCATTTAGGAAGTTACCGCCTTGAGCGCTCGGCGGCCCGCTCCCACGCCGAAAACGGAACTGTAGCGTTTCAATACATGAGCGTTTCAGAATTAAACAGCTTGGGCCATTACCGCCTATTCGAATTCCATCCACCCGAACCCCTCCGGTACGACGTCCGGTGCGGCGGGTGTGGTCCAGGATTGAAAGCCGACGCCGGGCACGGTCCGCTGAAGGCCGATGGCCCATACGGTCTCGCCGGGCACTTTCGCAGCGCAGCTACGGCCTACTGGAAACGACTAACGGGCGGATATCACGAAAAGAGCCCAAGCCGTGCCCATTGCCGCCGTGCAGTTTTTTGCGCATCCTCATTCATTTTGAGTAGTTGGAGGGTGACCTTGCCGATAGCCGTCAGAGCGAATATTTCCCCCTGCCGGCATCGGCCCGGAAATGTTCGGTCCATTGGTCAGTGCGAGGATTGAACAGGCGGATAATCGTACGGGTCAGCGAGTCGGTCACCGCGGTCCGCGCCGCTTTATGGACGTTGCACGAGCGACACGCCAAAGCCAATTCCCCCTGCGTCTCGCGGCCGCCCGCGGCGCGCGGGACGATGTGTTCGACCTCGAAGGGGAAATTGAAAATCACCTCGGGCGCGTGGCAATACTCGCAGCGGTGGCCTGCGCGCTGCGCGACTTCGGCATAGTGCGGGTTCATCGACCCAACTCGTCGGCAACAGCGGCGGCACGCTGTCCGGCGGCACGCACTTCCGTTTCGATCAACGCCTCCAACTCGGCCTGCTCGGAGTCCGGCAGTCCTTTGCCCTGCTGCGCCGCGAGGGACCACCGTTCAACCAATTCTGTCAACCGGCGCTGTTGCGAGGTGTTGAAATAACGATCGGGACTAAAACTATGCACCACGACCAACGTGCCGTCGTCTTTGTCGGACAACTGCGCGGAGATGGCATCCAGCGCCTCTCCTGGCGTCCTGCCAAGGGACGATTTGCCGCCAGATACCGCATGAAAGGAATTCTTTCCTTCATCTGTTGGAACAGGCAGGATAGTTACCGTCATATTCGTCCCCTCATTTCCTTACACCATTTTAGCACGGATCCGACGACTTCGGCAATGGGGCGCAGCCAATTACTCGAACTCCATCCACCCAAATCCCTCCGGCACGACGTCCGGTGCCGCGGGCGTGGTCCAGGATTGAAAGCCGACGCCGGGCACGGTCCTCTGCAGGCCGAGGGCCCATACGGTCTTGCCGGGAACGGTCGCGGCGCCAAGCTCGGCCAAGGGAATTGCCGCCTCGGCGGTCCATGAGCCGTCCGCGCTTGCGACGGCGATGAACCACTTGGGGTTCCAACTTCGGTCGCCGCAACAGGCGTCGGCCGCCCAGCCGCGATGATCGATTGTCAAGTGATAATAACTGGCGTAGGTGCGATCCACGTCCAGATAGATGTCCACGCGGTCGTGCCGCGAAAGGTCCGGATCGCGCGGCCGCGGCCCCGACGCGCTTTCGTAATGGGCGCCGGAGGCCTGCCGGCAATCTATGGCCATATAGAGGAACTTGTCGTCGTGGGCCATGAGAACTTTGGCCGGCCAGGCGCGGTCGTCACCGGATGGACTCGTTAGCGTGACGGCCGAGCACGTCTTCCATAGCGGCTCGTCCAGACGGCCGTCCAGATGCGGGCGTTGTGAGACGGCCACGCAGGAGATCATTGGCCGCGGCGGCGGACCCTTGCGGTCGGAGAGCCAACGCTCGCCGCGCGCACAATTCCACCAGGCATCGCGATCCACGCCGCGGCGGTCCAGGACGTAGAGCCGCTCCGCCTGCGCGTCCTGCTCCTGCCGCCGGCAAGCCGACGCCAGCGGATACCGAATCGCCGGCGAGGCGAACAGGTCGGGTTGGGCCATCTCGATTTGCCGAGCAAACGGCGGTGCATCGGGCGCGCTCCGCGTACGGCCTTCCACCGGCGCGCGGAGCGTGCCGGATACCTGGTATTGCAGCCGCCAAACGATGGCATAGCGGGCTAGCGGGCTATCCGGGTAGCGCTGCACGAGCAACTCAAACACTTTGTCGGCCAGGTCCCAGCGGCCAGCAGTGTACAAGCGGTCGCCTATGCGAAAGATGAGCACGGCGGCTTCCGCGGCGTCGATGCCTTGCGGAAGCTCGTCGCCCTTGGCCAGCCGGGCGATGACTGCTTGCGGGTCTTGGTCCAGACGCTGGAAGGCGGTTTCGATTTGCCGGCGCTGTGCCAGGTTTGACGCTTGAGGGGTGAGGCTTGAGGCCACGCAGTCAGGACCCAAGCCGGCGCCGGCTAAAGCCGGAACTCCAGCGCCGTTTAAGAGTTGCACGCTAAGGACAGGCGGGCCGGGCCGCATTTCACTGTTTAGCAACGCCCGCGCGGGAAGCGCGGCATCGGTCCAGCTTTGATTGAGTCGCGGCGACCAATCATCGGCGGCGAGGGTCATTGTTCCTTCGCCTTTCGCTTCCGACACGAAATAGACGCGCTGCACGTTCCAAGGTCCGCAGCCGGCGGCTTGGAACTGGGCGGCCAGATAGCTGGGATCACCTGCGAGCTTGACGGCGGACGCGACCGACTGCCGAACGACGTCGGCCAAGCCGTCGCCATCGTGGCTCGCCGAGACAAGAAGCACGGCGGGCCGCCATGTGCGAATCCGCCGCACAAGGTGCGCGACGAGAGCGTCCGCCGCACGGCCGCCGAGGTAGCGGTTCCACTCGTCCAGCACGGCTTGCGACGTGAGTTGCAATTCGGCGGGCCGGACGGGAAAGCCCCAGGCGATTTCGCCCTCACATGCACCGACATCCAGCGCGGCCTGGCGCAGCCGATCGGCCGCGGGCGCGTTGATCGTTCGGTGGACGCCCATGTCTTCGCGTCCGATGACCTCGGCGACGCCGACATAGCCTTGGTCTTTGCAAGTTCCTGCGATCAATTCCAGCGGCAGGTCGTCCGCTCTGCCCGCCACGGCCATCAGCGCCGTGGACCCGCGTGCGGGCGCGTCACCGGCGGCGCGTTGTAGCTGCCAGGTCCGGCCGCCGTCGCTGGTGGCGAGGATCGTGCCGAGCTGGCCGACCGCCCAGCCGTGGTCGTCGTCCGCGAAGGCTATCGCCTGCAGAGGCACGGCGACGCCCGTTGGCGCGGTGTTCCACGTCCGGCCGGCGTCGGAAGTGCTGAAGACGCAGGTGCCGGGCGATCCGGCGATCCAGCATCTTCCGCCGCGGACCGCCAGCGCCGTAAAGTCGAAGATCGCGGCGCATGGAGGCGGGTTGCGCAGCGGCGGACGCCATGAATCTCCGCGGTCGCCGGTCAAGGCGATCAAGCCGCCGTCGCCGGCGAGCCAACCATAGCTCGGCGGAACGGTTTGCATCGCATGGATTTCTTGTAGAACCGTGCTGGAGCGGGTTTTCGTTCCCAAATCGCCCGCACTGATCGTAGCCAATCGGCCGAGCGGTCCGCCAAGGATCGCGTTGCGGCCGTCGTAGAGATCGCCGGTCGTCAGGCCGATAGCGCCGCCGGACGCGCCGCCGGCGCCCGGCGGTTGCCAACTGCGTCCGCCGTCGCGCGTGACGAAGACGCCGCAAGGGTACATGGCCGACGAGCAGCCGATCGCCCAGCCTTGGCGGTCGGAAACGAAGCGGATTTTGTTAAGCGATGGCAGCAGCACCGGCTCGCGTTGCCACGTCAGGCCGCCGTCGCGCGTGGCAAGGACCACGCCCGACGTGTCGTGCAGAAAGGGCCAGACCATGCCGCCGGCCGCCCAGCCGATACGGGCGTCGATGAAGCAGACCGATCGCAAGGTACAATTCACGCCGGACGCCTGCGCCGACCAGTGCAGGCCGCCGTCGGCCGTGTACAGGATCGTACCGCGATCGCCGACCGCCCAACCGTGCCGGGGATCGACAAACGAGACGTCGTGCAGACAGGCGTCGGGGCATGGCGCCACCGGCGCAGCAGGATCGCTCGAAACGAGTGCGCGGCTTGCGAGTCGCGGTCCGACTTCACGCTGTGGCGGCACGGCGGGACGCACGGCCGAACTGGGCGATTGGGCGATCGGCAGAGTGGCCAACAAAAGAAGCGCGGCGGTGGCGGGCATGACGGTCCTTTTCTCCTCGCCCGGATTGTAGCGAAAGGACGCGAAACGGCCCTAGAGCGGTTTGGCAGGTCCTTCTTGCCGAGATGGACTACTCCGGTCGCAACTCGAGGGCAACTGGGGCTTCCGCAATGCCGCCGCAAGAGTCCATTCCGGCAGAAAGGACCTACAAGACGGACCAATGCGGTCAAAACATCCGGCCGCAAGAGTCCATTCCGGCAGAAAGGACCTGCCCAGAACCGCCGCAAACTCTTGCCGGCAAAGAACTTATCGCTCGCGGAACGTGATCCGGCCCTTGGTAAGATCGTAGGGAGATAGCTCGACTCGCACCTTGTCGCCGGGCACGATGCGGATGAAGTTCTTCCGCATTCGGCCGGCGACGTGGGCGATGACCTTATGGCCGCTGTCCAGTTGCACGCGGAACCGCGTGTTGGCCAGGGCCTCGGTGACGACCCCCTCGACCTCGATAGCTTCCTCTTTATTCGCCATACACTACTTTTGATGAAGGATTACGGGACTGCACGAAACCTAGCACACCACCATCATAGCACTTTTGCAGTCCCGCTCCAAGAAGGAGTGAAATCCGTTTAACTCGGTGGGAGACGAGGGTAAAATGATGCTGCCTTGGGAGGGATCATTGGGCACCCGCCGTTTTTCAAGCAGAGGTCCAAACTTGAGCCCGCGCCAGTTTTCACAAATTGCTACATTTGCCGTCTGCCTGATCGGGTTGGGGCTGTCTAACGCTACCGCCCAGAAGCCGGATGCAATCGACTTGAAAGACCCAGCGCGGCAGTCGAACGCTGAGAGCAATAGTGCCAAGGCGTTGTTCGAGAAGGGCCTCGCCGAATCGAAGGCGGGCCGTAAGGATGCAGCCGCGATTACCGCCTTCAGCAGCGCCATTCGGCTCGATCCGAAATTCGCCGACGCATACCTTTATCGAGGCTACGAATATAATGGCCAGGGCGAACACACACGGGCGATTACCGATTTCACCGATGTCATTCGCCTTAACCCAAAGTCAGCCAAGGCGTATTGTGGTCGCGGTGTCGCATATGAACAAAGGAAAGAGGTCGACAGCGCGCTGGCCGATTACGCCCAGGCGATGCGTTTGGATCCAACCTGGCATGGTCCGTATTTGTACCGCGGCGAGTTTTACTGGGAGATGGGCGAACGCGAAAAGGCTATTGGCGACTATAGCGAAGCGATACGTCTCCGGCCTAACTCGTCCTATTTGCGATTCATTCGCGCCGGACACTATTACGAAATGGGCCAGTATGACAAAGCAATCGCCGACTTTACGGAAGCCATTCGACTCGATCCGAAATATGCCTACGCTTATGCCGGCAGAGCCGAGTCGCACGCATTCAAGCACGATTTTGACAAAGCTCTCGCCGACTATACTCAAGCCATAAGGCTGGCCCCGAAAAACGCCGGCTTCTTTTGTGGCCGCGGGATAGTCTACTATTGGGTTGACGATTACGACAAGGCAATTGACGATTGCACGAAGGCCATCCGCCTTAGTCCCAAATACGGCCTCGCGTATCGCACCCGCGGCGAGGCATACAAGTGGAAAGGCGAAGAGTCAAGAGCCAGAGCGGATTTTGAGGCGGCGAAGAGGTTTGGCGACGAGTGAGCCGCGATCATTAACCTAAAAAAGGCGCGGGTTAACTCATTGAAATCGCCGTCGCATTTCTTCGGCTGAGATTCCGCCTTCGGTGCGGGCGCGCTTCTCGGAGCGTTCAATTAGGCCGAGGAACTTCCGATTTGTACTTAGGGAAACCGTTTCCAAATCGGCATTTTCAATTGACACTAACACTGCCACCGGATCGCCTTGGCTTGTCAACACTAGCGGACCCGCTGCAATTTCGTCCGCATACTCGGCCAGGGGACGCGTCGCGTCCGTCTTTTCGATGACCTTCATAATTCGACCTCTTCGCCGCCAATCAAAACTCGATCGCGAACTTTGACGCCAACGGCCAATATCGTAACCAGTTGTTGCGGTTCCTCTTCGGTATTATAGTAGATGCGGAGTTCTTCGGCACGGAGTTCCCACGTTGCCAGCGGATTGGGCCGCATCGGCTTTCGATTGCGTGTTTCGACGGTCGGTTCATGGGACAATTGCACATCCACGGCGTCGAAGACAACTGACCGCTGGCGGGCGGTAAGCGCACGCAGATGCGCCTCGGTATCGGGTGAATACTCGATTCGGTAGGCCAAGCGACTAACCCCGTCCCGTTCGCTTCGTCAGCGGGTCTAATACTGGCAGGTTGCAGGAGGTGATTTTAGTCGCAGTCCGTCCGCGCGAAAAGCCCCATGCGCAATTCCCGCGGCTTGATTTCACGTGTTATAATGTCCCCATTCCGGCCATCCCGTGCCGGCTGACCGTACCGTTCTGCTAGGAGTTAGCCATGTCCGCTAGACACGCATTCTGGCTAGTTGCCGCCATCGCGCTGTCCGCCTTTTTTCATCCGCCGGCGCGCGCAGCGGAGCTCGGTCAGGCCGCGCTGGCCGCGTCGAAGGCCCCGCCGGGCACAATTTGGTTGGATAGCCTCGACCTGTCCTACATCGAACAGGAATGGGGCCAGCCCCGCAAGGGAAAGTCCGTGGAAAAGAGGCATCCGCTGACGATCGACGGCAAGGTCTTCCGCCACGGCGTCGGCACCCATGCAACGAGCGAAATGCGGATCGAGCTCAAGGGCGCGGCGGAACAGTTCGTATCCTTCGTGGGCGTCGACGACGAAACGGAAAAAAGAGGCTCCGTGACGTTTGAAGTCTGGGTTGACGGCAAGAAGGCGGCCGATAGCGGGCGCATGGCCGGCGGCGACGCCCCCAAGCGCATCGAGGCCGGCCTCCACAGCGCCAAGCAGATGACGCTCAAGGTCGGCGACGCCGACGACGGCATCGAATTCGATCACGCCGACTGGGCCGGCGCCGTGATCGTCCTCGTTCCCGGCGCCGACGCGAAGCCGCAGACCACCTCCCTCGCGGAAATCGCCGCGGCCCCTCCGCCGATCATCCGGCGGGAATCGCCGCTGCCCGCCATTCACGGTCCTAGGATCGTCGGCACGACGCCCGGCCACCCGTTTATATTCCTCATTCCCGCAACCGGAGAGAAGCCGCTCCACTTTTCCGCAAAGAACCTGCCCGGGGGCCTTACACTTGACAATGACACCGGCATCATCAGCGGGTCGCTGCTCGTGGAAGGAGTTGGGGAAAAGCAAGAGGACCGCCCGGATATCAGGTCGGTCGTCGAAATCGAAGTCTCCAACGCCCGTGGCACGGCCACACGCGAGCTGACGATCGTGGGCGGCCAGCACAAGCTGTCCCTCACACCGCCGATGGGCTGGAACTCTTGGAACTGCTGGGCGAACGCGGTGAGCGATGCTAAGGTCCGCGCCGCGGCCGATTCGATGGCCAAAAGCGGCCTGGCGGCCCACGGCTTCCTGTACGTCAACATCGACGACTGCTGGGAAGGCGGTCGCGACAAAGCGGGCAACATCGAATCGAACCGGAAGTTCCCCGACATGAGGGCTTTGGCCGACTACGTCCACAGCAAGGGACTGAAGCTGGGAATCTATTCCTCGCCTGGTCCGAAGACCTGCGCCGGCTACGAGGCAAGCTACAAACACGAGGCCCAGGACGCCCGCAGCTACGCCCGCTGGGGCGTCGACTATCTCAAGTATGACTGGTGTTCCTACGGCCGGATCGCGCCGAAACCGAACCGGGCCGAGTTGATGAAGCCGTATCAAGTGATGCGCAACGGACTGGACGAATGCGGCCGGGACATCGTGTACAGCCTCTGCCAATACGGCATGGGCGACGTCTGGACCTGGGGTGCCGAAGTCGGCGGAAATTGCTGGCGAACCACGGGCGATATCCGCGACAGTTGGGCGAGCATGTCGGGGATCGGCTTCAAGCAGAACGGTCACGAGAAATTCGCCGGGCCCGGCCGCTGGAACGATCCGGATATGCTCGTGGTGGGCAAGGTTGGCTGGGGGCCGTCGCTGCACCCCACGCACCTGACGCCGAACGAGCAGCTCACGCACATCTCGCTATGGTGCCTGCTCAGCTCGCCGCTATTGATCGGCTGCGACATGTCGAGCATGGATCCTTTCACGCTCGCGGTGCTTACCAATGACGAAGTGTTGGACATCAACCAGGACCCGCTGGGCAAGCCGGCGGGGCGCGTCGTGCAAAACGGCCAGACCGAAGTTTGGGCACGGCCGCTGTATGACGGCACGATGGCCGTGGGGCTGTTCAATCGCAGCCGCCAGACAACCGACGTGAAAGTCCGCTGGTCCGACTTGAAGCGAGAAGGTGTTCAGGCGGTTCGAGACCTCTGGCTTCACAAAGACCTGGGCGGGCACGCCGAGGGCTTCGAGGCGAGCGTTCCGCCGCACGGCGTTGTGCTGATCAAGGTCGGGCAGGCGAAGTGAGGTGGTGATAACCCCCAGTTGTGGGTATAGCTTTCGTGGCCTCATGGAATGAAACTGGTAGGGAACCAATTCTATGCCGACCGGCACGAATATACCGGTGCGAATTCTGTCAATCACCCTCCCGCAACCACTGTCTTCGAAATAACAGGATCCAACATGAAAGTGCATCGATTGTGGCAAGTACACCTAGCGACGGCCGCCGTGGCCGGAATGATTTTGGGCAGTTTCAACGCGGCACCTGCCGCCGACTTGCGGCAGTACATTTCGCCGGACTTCTGTGCCGCGGTGGTGATTCATCCGGAGCAGATCGCAAAATCTACGCTGGCCGAGGCGCTCAAGTCGGTTGTGCCCAGCCAAGCGGCAGGCGGCGACGCGTCGGCGGCCATCGCCATGCTCAAGTCGCAACCGAACCTTCCCACGGGCATGGACGTGGAAAAGCTTCAAAAGCTGCTGGAAGGCAAGAAGGTCCGGCGTATCGTTGTCCTTGCGGATTCCGCGATGGTGAAGAACCAGCCCGGCTGGGGAGTGATTGTCCAGTTCAGCAGCGATATCGACGGCCCGGGCATTCTAGCGGCCATCACCACCGATCAGCAGCCGGCGAAGGCCAACGGCGCGAAATACGCGAAGTTCAAGGTAAAGCCGAGCGACACCGACATGGCGGCGTCGGCCGCCGACGGCCACACACTGATCCTGGGAATGGAAAGCGCGGTGGTAAAAATGCTGGGGGCGAACGAGGGCGAGCGCCCGTTGGTCAAACAATTGCAGCGCGCGAGCCTGAAACACGACATCCTCATCGAGTTCTGCGCCGAACCGATGTGGGCCGGGCTGACCAAGTCGATGGGCAAGTCGCAAGATGAGTTGCTCGCCGCGTTGCCGATGCCAGGAATGGCGGGCACGGCCAAGGACATCAAGTCGCTCTCCTTGCGATTGAATTTCAGCGGCAAGTCGCTTCTCCACGGCGAGTTGGTCAGTGGCAAGCCGGAAACGGCCGCAATGCTGACAGCACTCGCCAAGGGCCAGGTCGAGGGAGCCAAGCAGCAATTCGAGGCGGCCAAGAAGCCACCTCAGCCGGGAGCACCAGCCCCTCCGCTGGGAATGGTGCTGACAATGATGCCCTCGCTCTCAAAACTGGGTGACCAAGTCTTTGCGGGCCTGGAAATCAAGGCCGAAGGACCACAACTTACCGTCGAATTGCCGACGCCGGACTCGCTCGCCGACTCGCTGAAGGCCCTGGCCCAACTGCGCCGATGATGCCCCAGCCGGCGCCGCCGCACGGCCCGACGAAGTAGATCCTTCCAACGCCGCTGTGGCACAGCGCAGTACAATGGAGATTGTATTGGGCTTTGTTTTCGTCGTTGGGACTTTATTCGTGCAGCGCGTTTTTATCTTTTTTTACTTTCTACTAGCGCAAGTCGCGGCGCAGGCTCGCGGCCAATCCCGGGAGAACTATCTGCCCAACCCCGGCTTTGAAGCGGGGTCGAAATACTGGGAGCTCGTGCCGTGCCCTAACGGGGACATCAAGATCGACGACACGGTCTCCCATTCGGGCAAACGCTCGATTTGCATGGAATACCATCGCGAGGTTGATCCGCGCCTGGGCACGATCCTTTATATCTACCAGGGGATTCCCGCCGTGCTCAAGGCGGGACAAGTCTACACATATTCCGGCTGGGTCAAAATTGCGGGAGTTCCCAAAGGCAAGAGCGGCCCGACGGCCTACCTCTGCGAATCTCACCCCGATCGCGCAGAAACGACGGGATTGACAGGCAATACCGATCCGGCAAAGAACAACGGCTGGGTCTTCGTCTCGTGCCGGTACAAGTTCCCGAAGGACGCCAATTACCACCAGTTTCGCTGCCACGTCCAAGCTCCGCCCGACGGCATGGCGGGCACGGTATGGTTCGACGACTTGAAGGTCGAAGAAGGGGACGAGCCTACGGCCTTCCGTCCGGATTGGATCGACCCGACCGAGCTTTATACGCGCGAGCCGCAGGTTCCCTACCAGGTCGTGCCGCTGGATTATCGCAGCCGCATGGATGTCGTGACGCCGCACATTGAATTAGCACGGCCCTACGCGGGCGCCACCCCGCGGGTGCTTTGGGCCGGATTCTCCAATAACGCGCGCGTCGGCTGCGAGCTGGCCCAACGGGGCAGCCTGACGCTGGACAGCGTCGTGCTTAACGCCTCGAGCGTCGATTCGGCGAACGTGCGAATGCTGCACGAGAAATGCGTCGAGGTGTTTCGCGCAAGGCTCGGAAGCGACCCCAAGCTGCCGCCCGACAAGCGTCCGCAAGTGCTGGTCATCGAACAGGGAACGCTGGAGCTTCTCAACCGGCAGGACCGAGCGGCCATCCTCGATTGTGTTGCCCACGGCATGGGCTGCGTCGTTCTGCTGGGCCCGATCCGCGTCCGCGACCATCCCGGCGCGGTGCCAACGCCCAAGATTCAGGAACTGATCTCCGCGTCTGAGAAGCTGCGACCCGCAAGCGGGTACCCCGCAGGACACGGCCGCGTGATTACCGCGATGAACGTGGACCAGCACCCGCTCTGGCAGCGCGGCGTCTACGGCATCGAGGCCGCTTACGGCGACATGCTGCTAGCCATCTACCGCTCGATCGGCAAAACGCCCGCTAATGTCCGGGCCAGCCCGCGGCCGCCGCAGCCAGTTGCCGGAATGCCCTGGGCGAGCCGACGTCTACGGCCGCGGCGCGATTGCCCGGCTAAGCGTTTTCGCCGACGCGCCGGTCGCCTACAGCACTCTCATGGAAGGCTACGGCGTTTCGCAACCCCGCACGCTCGTGGCCCAGACGGAGGCGGCGGCGGATGCCGCCGGGCCCGGCACGGTCCGCTGCGCAATGCGGCCTCTTCCGCCCGGAGAATACATGCTGCTGGCGCAGATGCTCGACGCGCAGAGAAAGGTTAGCTGGATGGTCGCTTGTCCCGTTCGAGGTCACGTCGCCGGTGGAAATCGTCAGGCTCGATGCGGGCGCATCGCGCTTTCGTGCCCAACCAGCCGCTTCGCGTTGCGTGTTCGGTCACCAACAGCTATCATCCGCTGCCACATGCCCGGCTCGTGGCGCAACTGGACGATCCGCGGGGCCGGGTGTTATACGCAGCTCGAACGTCGCCGTTGGCGATCGCCCAAGGTGAAACTCGGTCGCGACCTGGTCCTGGACCTGGCCCACGCGGAGCATTGCGCTGTGCAGGCTTCAGGTCGAAGTAGTGGCGGACGATTTCGTCCAGGCGCGGAGATCCACCTGGCTGAGCACCGAGCAGTTGATGCCGCCGGTCGATTTTCACGTCGGAGCTTACGACGATTTCGACTACGGGTGGGGCGTGCTAGGGGCGGACATGGTGGTCGGCCCTCCGCGGCCGGAGCTCGGTTTGCGGCCGTTGCCGTGGCTCGACCTGCCCAGAGCGCAATGGCCGAGGGCTATGATTATGCGATCCCCGCTCCCTGGAAAGGGGGGCGAGCTACGTGAGTTCCTCCCTGTCGACGGCGGCCCCGTGGACCATCGTCGGCTGCATATCTGCACGATGAGCTGGACAATGTCGGCTTCGCTTCGCCGCCCAAGCCGGCGGACGTGGACTTCTTTCGCCGCTACTTGCGGGAAACCTATAAAGACATGGCAAGGCCCTCAACGCTTCCTGGGGCACTAACTTCAGGGACTTGAGCGAAATCGACGACAGTCCCTCGAGATTCCGCTTCGTTACGCAGGGCGATCGCTCGGCTGCTCCTTGGGCCGATTGGCAGGCCGCTTCCGAGCAGGCCGCGCATCGATTTTATGCCTCGCTTGACGAGCGTGTGCGGACGGCCATTCCCGAGGCGCGGATGGGCCCCAGCGGCACTCGCGACAGCAACGGCGTAAATGGATTCGACTGGTGGCAGCTGGCGCACGACTTCCGCTCCGTCTGCCTCTACCACGGGGTACACGACGAATTCTACCGCTCGTTCGCTCCGTCGGGCCGCGCGATGATGAACTGGTCGCACCTTGGCGATGCCGACGACGATCCCGACGGCTGCCGACTTCGCCTCTGGCAGGACGTATTCGCCCAGTGCAGCGGCACGCCGGTATATGGCGGACGCTATCTCGAACGTCTTCTTCCCCGACTATCGTCCAACCGCGGATTGCTGGCCTACGTCCATGAACTGGCACAAGTCCGCGCCGGCTTCGGGCGGTGGTCCTGGACGCCCGCCGCAACGACGCCAAAGCGGCCATTTTTTACTCGCCCGCCTGCTATCGGGCACGTATCGCGGCGATGAAGGACGATGTCTACTACAATGCCTCTGGGGAGCAGAACGCGTTGTTGGCGTCCATTTCCGCCGTGCTGGCCGATCTGCGGATCGGCGCGCATATGGTGTCCTACGAGCAAGTGGCCCGCAGTGAGCTTGGTCCGCGGACGACGCCCTATTTGTTTCTCTGGGGAGCGCTGGCGTTAAGCGATGCGGAGGCGGCAGTCCATTCGCCGCTATCTCGAAGGCGGCGGAGCGTAATTGCCGACAGCGAACCGGGCCTTTACGACGAGCACTGTCACCGCCGCGCCGCCGGGCCGCTGCACGATTGCCTGCCGATGCCAGGAGCGGTTGCTCGCCAAATCGGCAAGGGCAAGTTTATCCTCTACCACGACCTTGGTTCTGAGCTACGTAAAGACACGCGGCTACTTCTACCAGGGCACGCCCGAACCCACTTCGCCCGATGAAGCTATGCGTGCTTCCGGAAAGCTTCGCGTGTTTCTCGCCGAGCAGGCCGGTCTTAACTCCGATTTCCGTCTCTGCGACGATCGCGGCAGAGGATTTCGATCTCGCGATGACGGCGATGGACTACGTTGACGGGCAGGCCCGCTATGTGGCGTGCGTTCCTAACAAGGGAACGTACGGCCGTACGCTCAAGGCCCGCTTGACGATTCCGACCGCGGGGCATCTGTACGAATGTCGCACAGGCAAGTACCTGGGGAACGGGCCCACGGGGCGCCCGCTTGCGGGTCGCGAGTGGCCCGCGCACGATGTGGAGCTCCGCGAGGCAACGGGCAGCATCTTTGCGCTATTGCCCTACCGGGTGGAGCGGCTTGACCTGTCCGCGCCGCCCGCGCCGTGTTAGGCCGGCCCATCAATGTGAAGGCAAGAGTGGTTGCCAGCCACGGCCCGTTCGTCCGGCATGTGGTGGTCTTTCAACTTCGGCGTCCCGATGGACGGGATCTGCCCGAGCACCGCTGGGTCGTCGAGACCGGCAGCGGCGCCGCGGCGGACCGTTTATACCTGGCCTTGAACGATCCGGCGGGGAAGTGGACGTTGATTGCCCGCGACGTGGCGACGGGAGTGCGGCAAACGGCGGCGATCGAGATACAAGCAGCATCGCAGTGATCTCGCCGTTAGCTTTTAGAGCCTGCTTGCTGGCCGGCGCGTGGCTTACTGCACCGCCCTCGCGCTTTTCCCTCGTGGCGCAGTTTGTTGACATCCCGTTGCACGGGTCGGTGAAATAAGTATCCATAGAATTGCACGGCGCGTCGCATTGGCACAACCCGGGAACTATAATACGGGATATGGAGACCAAGCCGGATAATAGGGGGCCGTGGCATATGCGCTCGATGACTTCCCCGAGAGGGCCAAACGGTGGCAACGAGTTCTAGTTCCCAAATTACAGCAATTGCGAAGGGAAGAGCGATCTACTCGCTCGCGGTCGTCTTGCTGGCGATAAGTGTCGGGACGACCTGTTTTACAGGTTTGGAGGCCCATCCTTGTTATTCCGGTTGTGCCATCCAATAAGATCGAGAATGGTTCGTTTCAAAACGACGAATTCATGGCGCCAAATCGGCCGGTCATGGTCAGCCTGCTCTACAAGGCGATCGTACCGGTGGTGGGACGACCTTGGCTCGACGACCGCTTCCTCATGTTCGTCAATTGCCTGCTCGCGGCAGCCTCGCTGGCCGGCTTTGATCGCATCCTCGCAACCTTCGGCCTCGAGGGCCGCGGCCAAAGGCTCATTGCCGCCTCGTGCTGTTGGCAAGTCCGCATTCGTTCATCAATAACCTGGCCCACGTGATCAATCCGTGGGAGTTCAATCCGACGGCTTTTTCACGGCCCCTCGCAATCTGGATGTTCTATTTTGCAATCTGCCGCAACCGGCAGTGGCGCACCGTCCTGACGGGCGTCCTTTTGTACGAGGTGTCCGTCAAGAATGCATCTATGCCGAGTCTGCTCTGTTGCCGTACCGTGGCCTTCCGCAGTCGTCCAGCGATCCGTCGGTGCGTGTTTGCAGTGCTCCTCCTTGCGCCGCCGGCAATCCTGTTGGGCAGTCGTTTCTTGCTTCGCTCGGACCCTACGGCCGCGTCCCTCTGGGACTTGTTGACGGCCAGGGAAGGAAGCGAGGCTAATCCCTTCTTGCTCCACAGCAGAGCGGATTGGGCGGGAGTCCTTCAATTCGTTGCCGTGATGCTGTTGTCGCTCTGCGCGGCTGGCGGATCGAGATATTACGGCGACGGTGCGAAAGCTGATGCTGGTTTCGATCATTGTATGGCTGGCCTCGGGAGTCTATCTGACGTGGGCCCCGAGGTTCCTGCAGGTGCGCAGATCGTCCCCTTCTCGCCGAACCGTGGCTCTTGGCTTCCCCAATTGGTCGCCTACGCCGCATTGGCCACCTGGATCCTCAATTCGCAGTCGAAAATCGGCGTGCCATGCACTGTCCTTTCGATTTTCATCTTGATGCTGGCGCCGCCGGTGCGACTGAAATCCGCAGCGGCGCTGTCGGTCTCGTTGATTGTCTGCTCGGCGGCTTGGGTCGCGTTTCGGCGCAGGAATCATGTGCAAGCGGCGAACGCGGCAGCTCCCGGATCTGGTCTGCGCAGGCGTAGCCGGCACCAGCATCCTGTCGAATTCATCTTGCTTCCGACGTTGACGATCTTCGTGCTTGGCATGACGGCATACAGCTATTACTGCAATCGAGATTCGCTGCGGGCTCTTGCCGCCAACGGGGTCCTGGGGGAGAACCGAACTGCGTCTTGGACCGGAGTGGCGGAATATCTGCACGAGAACACACCCGGCGATGCCGTCGTGCTGTCAATGAGCTGGATGCGTGACGGGTGCAGCCGCGAGGATTACCGCGACGTACCTCCCGACTTAGAGGCCGGCCCTAACGACCTTGTGGCCAACGGGTTCCTGCGTACCCGTTCCGGCCGCGCCAACATTGCGCCGATGGTGTATAGCAACATCATGTCGTACGAGCATCACGTGCTTTGCCACCAACGCTGGAACACGCTGGACCGTCTAGGCCGTGCATGGATGCGGCGCAACGCGGACGCGGTGCTCCGCCTGCTCGCGGAAAAGGAAATAGGGCGCAGCCCCGATTATATCGTTGTCCCCGCGAGCGAGGGAGATTGGGTGCGCAACAGCCGGCTTCCCTTTGGCCTCCAGGCGGCCGTGGGGGAATTCGTGATTCTTCGGCGGCATCCGCGAGAGCCGTCGAAACCGTCATTGTAGCTCGCAAGGAGATCATCGTGGCTATCGAACCGGTGGAAGAGGCTTCGGAAGAGCGGCTTGACATCGCCTGACCTGCCGCGTCCGCCAAGTCGTTCCGTCTCTCCGCGATTTCCAGATGCGCGGACACTCGATCACTGGGTCAAAAATGTCTTTGTTCTTCCGGGCGTGCTGGTGGCGATGGCATGCGAGCCGTGGAACCTTGCCGATTTGACGATCTCCTTCATTCTTGGGATGTGCTCCGTATGTCTCATCGCGTCCAGCAACTATACCCGGAACGAGATTCTCGACGCGCCCTTCGACCGGTTTCATCCGTCGAAGCGTTTTCGGCCGGTGCTCAGCGGCGCCGTGAACGTCCCGCTGGCTTATTTGCAGTGGATCGTGCTGATGCTGCTTGGATTCGCCGCCGGACTGGCCGTCTCCTGGCCGTTTGCGTTGGCGGTCTTCGCCCTCTGGTGCATGGGGTGCGTCTATAACATTCCGCCGGTGCGGACCAAGGACAAGCCTTTTTTGGACGTTCTGTCGGAGTCTGTAAACAATCCTTTACGTCTATTGTCTGGATGGTACATCGTGGGGGCGTCCGTGGTCCCGTCCGCGGCATGCTTTTGAGTTATTGGATGGTGGGCTGCTATTTCATGGCGATCAAGCACTATGCCGAACTCAAAGACTTCGCCTCGGCCGAGCAGGCCGCGGCGTACCGCCGCTCGTTCGCCTACTACACGCCCGACGGGCTGATGGTCTCGATCGTTTTCTACGGATCGTCCGCGATGCTTTTTTTCGGCGCATTTACCGTGCGATATCGACTTGAATTGATACTTGCCTATCCGCTGGTGCCGTCGTCATGTCGATGTATCTGCGCCTTGGCCTGAAGCCGCACAGCGCGGCGCAGGCGCGGAAAAACTGCACCGCGAGCCGTTGCTTATGTTGTCGGTGGTCCTATGTGCCGTGGCCTTGGCCCTGCTGTGCTGGATCGACGTGCCGTTGATCCATCGCGTTTTCGCTCCCACGATGCCGACGAGCGACCGTTATCAGGAATCGAGACCGGGTGCGTGACGGCCTTGACCCCGTTATTCATGGACACCGCGACCTTGTTGGCAACTACTGATAAAAAAGCCAAGGCGCAGGTTTCTTTTTCGAGGGCACGGCCGATCGGCGTTAAGGCCACCGTCGTTGCCGGAAGCGGTCCATTCGTGCGACACGTAATTGTCTTGCAGCTTCGCAGTCCCGACGGCCGCGATATACCGGAGCATCGGTGGGTCGTCGAGACTGCTGGCGGCAGCGCCTGCGGCCCGCTTGTATTCGGCCTTGAACGATCCAGTTGGCAAGTGGACACTGATCGCCCGCGACGTGGCAACGGGTGCGCGGCAGACGGCCCAGATCGAGGTAGGTGGCACGCCCTGAACCGGGTGGCACGCACCGATCGCTTGCCCGATACGGTTCGCTTCCTTATGATTGATGGTGCACGATCCATCGGACCGCCTCACGGGAGACCGCCATGCCACAGCGGCGCACGAAACTGCTTGCGGGAACGTTGTTGCTATCCATCCTTACGATTGCGGCGCCGTTGCCGGCGGGCGAAGGTGACTTTCCGTTTTCCAAACGGCAAAAGCCGCCGGAGTTTCCGCAAAACCTCACGTGGGTCAATACGGCCGGCCCGCTGGCGCTGCGCGACTTGCGCGGCAAATTCGTGCTCCTTGATTTTTGGACTTACTGCTGCATCAACTGCATGCACATCCTGCCGGAGTTGCACAAGCTTGAACAGGCATGGCCGAAAAACCTGGTCGTCATCGGCGTCCATTCGGCCAAGTTCTCCACGGAGCAACAGACGCCGAACATCCTCGCCGCCGTCCGGCGCTACAAGATCGCGCACCCCGTGGTCAACGACGCCCGGCACGAACTTTGGGACGCCTTCGGCGTGAATTGCTGGCCGTCGCTGGTGCTCATCGATCCGCAAGGCAATATGGTGGCCGCGACCAACGGCGAAGTGACGTTCGAGCAGATTGACAAGGTAATTCGCGCGGCGCTGCCCTACTATCGCCAGCGGAATCTGCTGGATGAAACGCCATTGCGATTCGATCTGGCGCCATCCAAAGGCAACGTCCAGTCCGCAGCTACTCCCTTGCGCTTTCCCGGCAAAATCGTGGCTGACGAGCCGGGCGGCCGGCTCTATATCGCCGACAGCAATCACAACCGCATCGTCATCGCGCGGCTGGATGGCACGCTGCTGGAAGTGGTCGGCAGCGGCGCCGCCGGGCAGAAGGACGGAGACTTCGCCTCGGCCGAATTCAATCAGCCGCAAGGCATGGCCTTGCACGGCAATAATCTCTACGTCGCCGACACGGAGAACCACGAGGTACGCCGCATCGATCTGACGGAAAAAAAGGTGACCACGGTAGCGGGCACGGGACGCCAAATGCGGGGCAATGTCGTCGCCCGTCACAGCCTCCCGCGGCGCACGGCCTTGAGCAGCCCGTGGGACGTTCTGGTTTATGGCGACGACCTGTGCATCGCCATGGCCGGCAGCCACCAGATCTGGAAGATGAGGCTCGACGGCACTTCGATCGGCCCCTACGCCGGCAACGGCGCCGAGGACATCGTGGACGGACCGCTCTTGCCCGCGAGTTCCGCTGATCCGGAGTCGGCTTCCTTTGCCCAGCCGAGCGGCCTCGCAAGCGACGGCACGTGGCTCTACGTGGCCGATAGCGAAGGCAGCTCGATCCGCGCCGTGCCGCTGAAGGCGCGCCGCCCAGTTCGCACGGTGGTGGGCACGGCCAACCTGCCGACCGCCCGGTTGTTTACATTCGGCGACGTGGACGGTCCAGCGGGAACGGCTCGGTTCCAGCATCCGCTGGGTTTGGCCTTTTATGGCGGCAAGCTTTACGTGGCCGACACGTACAACAGCAAGATTCGCGTCGTCGATCCGGCAAACGGAGGCGTTAGCACGCTGGCCGCGCCGGCGTTGTTCGAGCCCGGAGGCCTGACCGCCGCGGGCGGCGAGCTTTACGTTGCCGATACGAATAATCACCTGATCCGCACGATCGATCTTGCGACCGGCCAGGCGGCCACATTGACCATTGCCGGCCTCAAGCCGCCCGAATCGCCGGCCGCGCAGACAAAACGCCCGTTGACTGGCGAAAAGCTCCTGCCCGCAACCGTCCGCGTGGAGCATGAACAAGTGCGGTTGCGCGTCCAACTCGAATTGCCGGCCGGTTATGAGATGAACCCGTTGGCGCCGCTGGAGTATACGGTCGATGCGGCCGGCCCGCGAAATGGTCCTGTGGCCGGCGAAAGTCTCGGCAAGACGGTGCGGATAGAGAAACCTGCGTCGGAGTTCGACATCGTGCTCCCGGTCAAGACCGCAGCCGGGCGGGAAACTCTCCGGGTCGCCGTGGACTATTACTACTGCCGCGAGGGCGCCGCGGGCATTTGCAGGATCGGCAACGCCGCCTGGATCGTGCCGCTGGAATTGTCCGCCACGACGGGGCCGCAGTTCGTGCGGCTGAGGCAAAAAGCAAAGTAGTAGGCACGCTCCGCGTGCCGTTCGCCTTGCCGCGGCAGCTCAGACAGTGTTCGGAACTCCCTGCACATCAAGCGGACGGCACGCGGAGCGTGCCTGCTACTTTCTCAATATGCTCCCTTGCACCCCAGCACTTTCATCGGCGTCCGCACCAGAAGCTCCAGGTCGGTCTTGAGGCTCTGGTTCCGCACGTACCAGAGGTCCATCCGCGACCACTCCTCGAAGCCGATGTCGCTTCGTCCGCTAACCTGCCAAAGGCACGTCAGGCCCGGCTTGACCGCCAGCCGACGAAGCTGCCACGGCTCGAAGCGAGCAACCTCGCGAACGTCCAGCGGTCGCGGGCCAACCAGCGACATCTGTCCCAACAGGACGTGAAACAACTGCGGCGTCTCGTCGAGGCTCGTTTTCCGCAGAAAGCGGCCGAAGCGCGTGATCCGCGGATCGTTGCGGTTCTTGAAGACCGGCCCGCTGCTCTCGTTGGCGACGGTGTGCTTGACCTGGTCCGCGTTCAGCCGCATGGTGCGGAACTTGGCCATCCAGAAGGGCCGGCCAAGGTGACCCGCGCGGCGCTGCCAGAACAGCGGCTTGCCCCGCGTGGCGAAAGTCAGAACGACGAATACCGTCAGCAGCACGGGCGAGAGGGCCACAATCAGCACTGCCGCGCCGGCAATGTCCATTGTCCGTTTCACCAGGTGATAGGTGGCCGCAGGATTGCCGGCCGGAACAACCAGCGGTAGACCGAGATTCAGATTCCGCGCGACCATTGAAGCACGGACGGGCAGGGTGTTCATCAAGATCATGGTGCGATTTCCGGGTCGATCGTATGTCGTTTCGGGCGGCAAAGTGGTTACAGCAAGCGGTGCGCCGATGTGCGATTCGTGCAGTTTTGGGGGCCGAATCCACGGCACAACCGGCGCGAGCGGACGGGAAACGGCGGTTTCTGTCGGCTTCGGCCCGGCTTTCGCGTTGCGATTCGGCAACGCGCAACGCGCCAAAGGCAACGCGGATATCGGCGTTGTAAGGTATGGTTTTCCGAAGGGACTCAATCGCAGATTTCGAAGCATCTGATCTCGGATTTCAGATTTCAGTTCTCAAATCAACAATTTGCATTTTTCGTTTTCAATTCCTCCGCACCCCACAATGGAACCCCTCGCTGCCATCGCCGTCGCCTGCCTGCTGGTCTGGACCGCGGTGCTGCTGGTCCGCGGCGGGCCGCTGGCGGGCTGCTTGCTCTTTCTGGCAGTGGCCACCTGCTTCGGCTATGACTTTTTCAACTTCAATACGGGCCTGGTGACGCTGACCATCGACCGCGTTTTCTGGGCCATCGTCATGCTCCTGACCCTCGTCTGGCGGCAACGCGGCTGGAGCATGACGAAACCGCTCCGCGCCGCCGACAAGCTCGCTTTGGCTCTGATCGGCTACCTCACCGTGCGGACGCTTTTGACCGATCCCCACGGCACGGGATTTACGCCGCTGGTGAACCTCGTGCTGTGGTACGTCATGCCCCTGGGGCTTTATTGGGCGGTGCGAAGCTCGCGGTTCGACCGCCGGCAAAACGTGCTCGTACTGGCCTGCTTTACGATCTTCGGCCTCTACCTGGCCGCGATGGTGATCGCCGAGCGTTTCGAGGCCTACTGGCTGCTCTATCCCCGCTACATCGTGACTTCGATGACCGACAAGACGGCCGAATTCGTCGGCCGCGGACGCGGGCCGCTCTTGCACCCGATCGTCACGGGAATCCAACTGGCGGCCTGCTTCAGTGCGGCGCTATTGATCTGGCCGCGCGCGGGACGGTTGGGGCGTTGCGGCGTCTTGCTGGCCGCGGCCGTCTTCGCCTTGTCGTTCTACAGCACGATGACCCGCAGCGTCTGGATGGGCGGCGGGCTGGGGCTGGCGGTGATTGCGGCCGCGAACTTGCCTGCCGCGCGGCGAGCCCCCGTGATCGGCGCGGCGGTCCTGCTGGCAGGGCTTCTCTCAGCGACGAATTGGGACGAGCTCGTGGCTTTCAAGCGAGACAAGAACCTGACCGCGCGGGAAACGGCCGACTCAGTGACGCTGCGGCCGGCGATGGCCGAGGTCGCGTGGCTGATGATCTTAGATCGGCCGGTTTTCGGCTGCGGATTCAACCAGTACATTCCGGAGCATAAGAACTATCTGGCCGACCGCTCGACGGAGTTCGTGCTGGAGAAGACACGGAACTATACCGCGCACAACCTGCTCTTCGGCATTGCCACAGAGACCGGACTTGTCGGTTTGGGACTGTTCCTCGCCCTGCTCGTCGCGTGGACTTTCGATGCCTGGCAACTCTGCGCGCCGAGAGCGCGCCGCTCTGGGCGCGACAGCAAGGTCTGTTCTTTCTCGCGGTGCTCTCGGCCTACATGGTCAACGGCATGTTCCACCACATCGGCCTGATTCCGATGCCGAATTTGCTTTTGTTCTTCGCCGCGGGAATGAACGCGGCGATTTGGTCTCTTGTAGCACAACCGTTAGGCGCGCGTTCGCAAGTCATACCTCCAGAGATGGCCGGTTGTCTCAAAGTCCCACTGAAAGATCATGGGCAACTTTAGGCCATCGCTCTCGTCCAAGAGCAGATTATCGACTGTGCGCAGCACCTCGTCAAGATACTCGGTTGGCTCGCCAATTTGCTCGGCCGGATCGCCGTCGACGAGTCGCTTTGCTTCTTCCTCAG
This sequence comes from uncultured Planctomycetia bacterium, assembly GCA_963780045.1. Classification (GTDB taxonomy): domain Bacteria; phylum Planctomycetota; class Planctomycetia; order Pirellulales; family Thermoguttaceae; genus JANXQG01. Next base: position 4,251,782 of record CAVZZZ010000001.1, read on the forward strand.
TAAAATCGTGACTCGGCTTGAGTCCGTCACGAGAGCCAAAAAACATTGGCATCGTTGCCTCATCAAAGATATTTGTGCCGTACAGGATTGAGTAGAATGGAGTGATACAGTTTACCGGGAGAATGACATGACGCAAATCATTTTGAACGATGACCAGGCGGAGGTCATGCAGAAGGCTGCTGGGGCAGTGGAAGTCTGCAATCTTCGCGGAGAATTGCCGGGGTACTTTTCCCGACCGCCGAGTGCCGCCGGGTCGGCAGAAGCAAAACGGCGGCTCGACTCGGAAGGGCCGTGGTTTAGTACCCGACAGGTGATCGAGCATCTAGACTCGCTGGGACAGGATGACGAGGTTCACGGTCGTTTGGCATCAAAAGGCGCTCGACGAGTTGGCTATCTTATGGATCAAAGCCGCGGATCGGAGAGCAGTCACGAGCGCGGCCGATGCAATTGACCGTCATTTGGCCAGCGATGCCGACAGCAAGGGGACGCCCATTGTTGATGTTATACGTCACCTGACTGTTCCGCCGTTTCGAGTTTTTGTTCGCCGCGAGCGAGCCAGACCGCATGGTAAGGGTCCTTCTTGTCCAGCGGCCGTAGTTACAGCGAGCTTACGGCTCGATCAGATACGCCTGTCCGTCGCAATTGAGCATCACCGGTTCGTCCATCGCCAGGTACTGCGACATCGTACGGCCGTAGCGGTTTGCCAGATCAAAGTACTCGCGGCTGAACTGCTTGACGCGGCGGGCGTTCTGCTGCTGCGCGGCGGTCAACTGGGAGTCGATCCACTGGTTCTGGCGGCAGTAGAAGGTGCGGTTGCCGATGTTGCGAACACTGGTCTGTGCCAGCTCGGCTTCTTTTTCTACGTCCTTGCCGTAGGACAATTCTCCGGACGCGTCGGCCGCCGCGGCGGCCGGGGCCGAGAGCGCGGGGGTGGCTATCGGACCACCAGCAAAGCCGCCGCCGCGGCCGCCAAAGCCACCATTACGGGCATCCGCCGGCCTTGCGGCCTTTGCGGCGACGCGGCCGAAGCCGCTGGATGCCGCGCCGTCGCGGCGGAGCGCGTCCGCGGGGGCGTAGCTATTGTTTGCCGAATACTGGTACGCATTCTGGAAGTCGCCCTTCATCGCCCGCTGCGCGGTGCCGGCTGCGCCGCCGGTCAGCGCGAGCGACTCCAGCCGCGACGTTGCGCGGCTTGCGTTTTCGGCCACGTCGTGCAGGTTCGTTGTCTCGTCGGCCATGAACGAGGTGTATGGCGTGAGGATGCCGTGCCGCGTCGCCAGCTCGACAAGCTCTTTCACGAGCTCCTCGTTGCGGCCATTCAGGTCGATCTGGTCCAGAATTTCGCCTACCCGGCGGACGGCCCAGAGCTTTTCTATGAAGGCCATCGACTCGTCCCCGCTACGCTCGACAAACGTGGCCGGGAAGGCGAACCGCTCGTCCTTGTCGCCGATCTTGCCCGTGACGACAACTTTCGCCGGGCCCGATTTGTTGTAGCGCCCGACGACAACCAGTTGATCGCCCGCGAAGAGGTCGGTCGCCTCCTTGGGATAGATGCGATTGACCGGCAGGCCTTCTTCGGTTCGCAGCGTGTCGAAGTCGTAGCCGATCTTCATGCCCGTGAGCACCGGCGATTCGATGCGGTTATAGAGTCGAGAAACGTGCTCCTCGATGTTTTCGTCGGGCCGCACGTACTCGCTCATGCCGAAGTTTGCCCGCACCAGCTTGTCCAAGAAGCGTGCATTCAGGTCGTAACCCACGCCGAAGCAGAAAATCCGCGCATGGACCTTGTTCCACTCCTTGGAATTGGCCACGATCCGCATTTCGTTCGTCTCGCCCACCGTGGGCAGGCCGTCGGTGAGGAAGACAACGTAGCTCGGCCGGCCGGAGTCGTTGAGCTGTCCCAGCGCGACACGCAGGGCCTCGTTGATGTTCGTGCTGCCGCCGGCATAGATTCCCTCGGCAAATCCAAGTGCCTCGCGGCGGGTCTTGTCGTTGTAGCGCTGCAATTCCGGCCGGAACGACTCCACCTCGCTGTCGAAGGCGATGACGTTGAAGAGGTCGCCCTCGCGGAGATTGTTCAAAACGTGTTTCAGGGCCGCGCGGACCTGCTCGATTTTCTGCCCGCTCATGCTGCCCGAACGATCCATCACCAAAAGCACCGTCTTACTCGGCCGCTCGCCACCGGCCTTGATTTCGGGCGTGGCCAGCAGGAGGAAATAGCCGTCATGGCTCGCGTCAGGCCGATAGCTGAGCACCCGTGTACTTACCTTGCCGCGGCCGATGTCGTAGAGCAGGCGGAAATCGGACGAGGGAATCTGATCCTTCGCCGTATAGGTCACGACGGCGTGGCGGTCGTCGGGCCGCTTGATCTCGACGGGGTGCGTCGGGCTGTAAATATTCTTGATCTCCTCCTCGCTTTCGACCGAGACGCGGAATTCGATCTTCTCGACCGGCTGCGAGGTATACTTGGCAGTGCTCAAAGGGAAGAGAAAATCGGTCATGCCTTCCTGCTTGCGGCAGAGCTGCGTATAGCGGAGAGCGACAGTCCGCTTGCCGCCCGGTGGCACCGGGAAAACGCTCGTCTTGAACATGCCGGTGCCTATCCACTCCAGCAAGGCCGGGTCACGGTTCTTGCGAACTATCTCTTCATATTGCCGCCGGGCGTCGTCGGCGCCGAGCAGCCGGGCGGGCATCTCGCGGCCGTCAACCAGCAGCGTCATGCGATCGATAGCGCCGTCGTAGGGCAGGGGAAAGATGAAGGCGACTTCCATCGCCCGGCTGCCGGTATTCACAAACGACTGCGAGACCTGCACCTTGGCCACTTGGTCAGCGACGCGGGCATCGACTTGAAGCGAGTCGATCTTGTACGTCGCCTCCGGCTGCGGCAAGGGCGCTGGACGGGGATGCGGGTGCGGATAGGGTTGAGGCCAGATGATGATCGGCCGCGGCAGGCGGACTTGCTGGGCCGGGTCGACTACCACCAACAACCCTTGGGCGCGGACCAGCGCAGGACAAAGAAACAGCACGAAAGCGACACACCGGGCAATTCGGGCAAACATGGCAAGTCTCCTTTGACCTCTCGGATTTCCATGCTTTCGACGTTGAATGGCGCCGAATAGTTCCCGCGGCCAAGCGCGTTTATCGGAATTGACCTTTCACGCCGGGCGCGTAAGATCAATTGGGAGGCTTCGCCCTCTACCCAACTTCTCACGTGCATGGTCCTTTGACAGAAAGGGTTCTGACGATGCAAACAGCAAAACAAATCTCCGTTTCGTTGGTGAACAAGCCTGGCAGGCTGGCCGACATGCTAATCGCGTTGGCCAAGGAAAAGGTGACTTTTCGGGCGTTGGCGGTGATGGATTCGGGCGAGCGCGGGACGGTCCGCTTCGTGCCGGAGAATTTCGATGCCGCCGTTGGCGTGCTTCAGGGCATGAATGTTCATTACGAAGTGGCTGATGTTTTGTTGACGGAGATGCCGAATCAATCCGGGGCGTTCCGCAAGGTATGTGAAAAACTCGCTGGCGAGCACCTCAATATTGACTACGCCTATTGTTCTTTTGCCAACGGCAAGGCAAAGTCGGGTGTACTGGCGGTGGTGCGTGTGAACGACTTGGCCAAGGCACAGCGCGTGCTCGGCGAGAAGCAAGCGGCGGTTCGGGCAGTCCGGCGTCCCGGCAGGCAACCGACGTATGCGCGGTAAGCCGGGCGGTGTCATCGCTTGGCTGGTCGAGACATTTACTCAGCGCCTAAGTGAACTTGCCCAAAGATCACGCGATCGCTAGAATCCGCCCCGGTTTGCCGCGGCTGGGACGTACTTCAGCCTTTCGAGTCCGACCGCCCGATATGTCAGGTGGAAGGCCTGACGTACCTGGCTCGTTCAGCGCACTTCAGGAGGACCGGTCCGACGATGACCGCGTATATTGCCGACTTGTGGCGGCTGCGCCATTTTTGGATTGCGTTGGTGCAGAACGACCTGCGCAGCCGCTATCGCCGTTCGCTGCTGGGACTGGGGTGGTCGCTGCTTCAGCCGATCGCGATGACGGCAATTCTCTGCACGGTCTTTGCCGGCGTGTTTAACATCCCGCTCAACAAATATGCCCCTTACCTTCTCTCCGGCTTGACTTTCTGGGGCTTCGTTTCGGCCGCGGTGACGTCTGGTTGCCAGTGTTTCTTTCAAGGCGAATCGTACATCCGCCAACACCGCGCGCCGCTGGCAATTTATCCCCTGCGGACGGCTCTCGGCGCGGGCTATCACTTCCTGGTCGGCATGGTGGTCGTCGTGGCGGCCGTCGGCATGTTCACGGGCATCCATCACGCGACGGTCTTGCTGGCCATCGTTCCGGCGCTCTTGCTGATTTTTGTATTTGCGTGGTCGCTGGCGGTCTGTACGGGTACGCTCAACGTGCTCTTCCACGATACGCAGCACCTGCTGGAGATCGCGCTGCAGATCATGTTTTACGCTACACCGATCATGTACAAACCCGAAATCCTCCTCAACAAGCACATGGGCTGGGTCCTTCGCTACAATCCGTTTGCGGTGCTGCTGGATTTGCTCAGGCGGCCGCTGCTGGACGGCGTTTTGCCGGAGCAGTGGACGATTTGTGCAGCCGTTCTGATCGTCGGCGTCACGGCCTGCCTCGCCGCCGTGCTGCTGCAATGGTGCGAACGACGGTTGATTTTCTATCTGTAGGCTGGGACAAGATCGCCGTGGCTCCCGCTTGCGGGTCGCGATCGCAGGCCCACAAGTTGTCGACCGCAAGAGGCGCTGGTAGGCCTGCGCTCGCGGGACTCGCTGGTCCCACCTTACACCTGTAGCCTGTCGCAACCGCTACCACCGGTGCGATCGGGAGTGCCGGATCAATTTGCTTGAACCGTCGCCGGTTGTGGCCTATATACATAGAGGGATATCTGCGTCGGTACTCTCCGCAGCCTCGCCAGGCGCCGTGCCGCCTGATGCTGCGCAGGCCGCGCACGATGCCGCTTGCGCTGCGCAACTGTGGACCTATTCAACCCGTACAACTCGATCGACACGCTCACCGCCGACGCGCTAGGAGGAGCGGCACAGAGCGTGCCCTTGGGCGAAAGTTGCGAGCCGGCCGCCGCGCCGGTTTTTCCTCCGCAGCCGGTAGAGTCCGGACAGCCTGACGCCTGGTCCGAGAATTTCGCCCGCTCGCTGCAAGATCAACATTCCCGCGTCCGCCAGTTTCTCCAGGCGCACGCGGAACGCTGGCGGAAGATGGTCGCTCACTTCACGCGGCAGGTTGAAAACCTGCAGGCCACCATCGCCGGTTTAACTGCCGACAACGACGTGCTTCGCGAGCAAGCGGAGCAGGTCGTGGAAGTCGAGCCGCGCGTCTCGATGACGGATGTCCAGGCGCGGCCGTCACGCCCAGCAAGCACTGGACTAGCGCGCGTGACGCAGTCGCTGCATTCTGACGGCAACGACTGGGAATCGCAAAAACGCCGAATGCTCGCGGAACTGGAGTCGGACGACGCGATCGACGTGGAATCGACGACCCGGCGGATGGAGATCAAAGAGGTCATCGAGCGCACCGACCGGATCATTGCGGAAAAAGACCGCGAGATCGAGGAACTCAAGCACTTGCTGGACAGCCAGAGCGGCAGCGTTGGCTCGCTGGCCGTGGGCGCCGCGGCACTGGAGCAGATCTTCGACCAGGACGAAATCATTCGCGAGGAGCGGCAGCGGCTGCAGCAGGCCCAAGAAGAACTGCGCGGGAAATTACGGCAGTCAGAGATCGATCACGCGATGGAGCGGGCACGGCTTGCCCGGCGCGAAGCCGAGGTCGAAGAGCGGCTCCGCAACGGCGAACCGAATGGCTCCGGCGGCGACAACGAGGCGCTGGCGCCCACCGGCCGGCCCGTCCGCGGCCGATGGCGGACCCAATTGGGACTGGGCGGCGACGAGTAGCGGTACTCCCAGCGCCGACTGATCGACACGGCATCCATCGAGCTCTGGCTCCGCCCGTCTTTTCCTGCTATCGTTAGGCCCATGAGTTATTGGAAAGATCGCGTCGCGCTTGTGACGGGCGGGTCGCGCGGCCTGGGCCGGGTGATCGCCGACGTCTTCGCGGCCGCGGGCGGCAAGGTCGTCATCGTCGGACGGGACGAGGCCAATGTAGACAGGACCGCCCATGACTTGCACGCTGCCGGCCGCGACGCGCTTGGCATTGCGGCCGATATTACGCGGCAGGCGGACGTCGACCGGGTTTTCGCCGAAGCCATCGGCCGCTACGGCAAGCTCGACGTGCTGGTGAACAATGCCGGGCGTTCGACGCGCGGCAAGGTGCTGGACACAACTCCGGAGCAGTTTCAGGAGTTGATGGATTTGAACCTCATCGCCCTGGTCCGCTGCACGCGGGCCGCCGCGCCGCATCTGCTGGCCGCCCGAGGCCACGTTGTCAACATCGGCTCATTGGCGGCGAAGTCGGCCTCTCGGTGGCTCGGCGCCTATCCGGCCGCCAAGCACGCCGTGGCGGCCTACTCACAGCAATTGCGGCTTGAATTGGGGCCGCAGGGATTGCACGTGCTTCTCGTATGCCCCGGCCCGATCAAGCGGACGGATCCGCGGCATCATCCATTGGAAGGCATGGAAGGCGTGCCCGAAAGTGCCCGGCAGCCCGGCGCGGGCGTGAAGACCCGCGCGATTGAGCCGAACTGGCTGGCCGCGCAAATTCTGCGGGCCTGCGAGCGCCGCCTGCCGGAGATCGTCGCGCCCCGTTACGCTCGGCTAGTCTTTGCGATTGCTCAGCTTTGGCCGAGACTGGGCGATTGGATCGTGTTGAGGAAGACGTGAATTGACCGATAAGTTTCATGCACTTAGAATAGTCGGATTAGAGGATTATGGGCGAGAAACGAGAAAAGCGAAAGCGTTGGGTGCAACGCGGGCAGTATGCGGTAGAGGTTGACATCGAGGTTGTCTCTCCCCCGGACCGCCCGTTCGAGGCCTGTTTGGAGCCTAAGACCGTGCGTTGGCTCGATGAGGTCGCACGACATGCCGAAGCGGGAGATTTGGAGTTTCTGCGAAGTGCCGGGCGGCTGTTTCAGGCCGTAACGCAGTAGGTCATAATCATACGCAGTCAGCGAGAGTTCGATTCCGACCACCAAAACTTAAGCCCCGGCGACTTCGACAATGGCAACCGACGCGATAAGCAACGATCCGTCCGACGTGCTCCCGCTGGCGCTTTCAGCCCGTCGTCGATCATCTTGTGACTGAGGACGAGACCCCCTTGGACAATTTCTTTTCCGAGAAGCAGCAGCGGCTGCTAACCGAGCCGCTGTACAGTTCGTGGGTCGCATCGGGCCAGCAACGGTCGTTTATCGCCGCGTCGAACGTTGGGCTATTCTATGCTGTCCGCCGCCCGCCGCTGGTGCCTGACGCGCTGCTTAGCATGGACGTCGAGTTACCTGCGGACCTCCAACCTAAGAGTCATCGATCCTATTTTGTCTGGGAATATGGCAAAGCGCCAGACGTGGTAGTTGAAGTCGTCTCCAACCGCGAGGGCGGCGAGGCTTCGCACAAGCTTGCTGCATACGCTCGGATCGGGGTCCGCTACTACGCGATATACGACCCGGAGAGCTTACTGGGAGCCGAAGTACTGCGCGGCTATCACCTTGATGCGACGGAATTTCACAAAATGGACGAGCCGCTCTGGTTTCCAGGCGTTGGATTGGGACTGCGAATATGGCACGGCAGCTACGAGGACCACGACAATACTTGGCTTCGTTGGGTAGACGCGGGCGGGACCCCGATCCCGACGGGCCAAGAACGGGCGGCACGGCTGGCGGAACAACTGCGGCAACTTGGTGTCGAGCCGTCAGCGTAATTGCGACTCAAGAATGCCTCTTACGCCGGCTAGTCGAGCAGCCAAACCTCTGTCCCTTGCGGCACGTCCGCTAAGCTTGTCTCGGCCGAGCGACGACCCCTGCTTCATTCTCTTTATGGCTGGCCGGTCGGCACATTGGCTTGGTCGAATTCCAGGCCATAATCGTAACCCCAGACTCATGGGTTAGGTCTCTCCCACTGTTATCAGATATGCTGCCATTTTTTCGGCCGCCAACATATTCTCGATTCGCGGTTTCAGTAAGCAAACTCCACCTCTCGCTTCCGCAACTCCTCTACAAGCTGCGGCGTCGATTCGTACACCACGGCGTCAAACCCGGCCGCCTTCGCCCCAGCGATGTGTCCTGGAATGTCGTCGGTATAAAAAACTTCCTCCGGGCGGCAGCCTGAAAGCTCGGCCGCTTTGCAAAAGATGGCCGCCGACGGCTTCATTGCGCCGATCTCGTAGCTCAATGAGTACACGGAGAAAAAGTCGCGGAGGACGGTGTATCGCCTAATGCAGTGGTTCCAATGGCCATCGCACGTGTTGGAGAGGATGCCAAGCGGATAGCCTGCCTCATAAAGCTGGGCCACGACGGGCAACATGGAAACGATGGGCGTGAAGATCTCGTTGAACGCCCGGTAAAAAGCTTCGTAACCGGGCCGCGTGCCGCTTTCCCGGCAGAAACGATCGTGGAACGCGCGGCTGTCTAACTTGCCGGTCTCATAATCGGCCTGCATCCCGCCGGCGAGCGCGAGGGCAACCTGCTCGTGCTCGATCCCCGCGGCCTCGCCGACCTGCCGGCACATCTGCTCGAAGCTGAAATCCAAGAGCACTTTCCCAAGGTCGAAGTAAATGAATTTCGGGACCATATCGCGGCAGGCAGCGGGGCGATTCTATAATGTATCCAGAATAGACTGCCGACGCGCGGGGTGCAATCGGCCCCTCCGCATCGGCCGCATGCAAAACCACGACTGACAGTTCCGCCCTTCTCCACTTGCTCCGGTTCTTACGAATATGCGTTCCGACATCATCAAGCTTGGCGACTCCCGCGCCCCGCCCCGCACCGCAGCCTGCTCCGCGCTACCGGCGTGACCGACCACGATTTCCGCAAGCCATTCATCGCCGTCTGTAATAGCTACCATGTGGAATACGCCTAGAGCGACGAGGGCGGCCCGGCGATTCTCTTCGGCAATCTGGCCCCCCGCGGCTCGGTGGTGAAGACGGCCGGAGTGAAGGAAAGCATGCTGCGGCTCAGCGGGCCAGCCGTTGTTTTCGAGTCGGAAACGGATGCTTCGCCGGCCTTGTCAACGGTCGAGTCAAGGCAGGCGATGTCGTTGTCATCCGTTACGAAGGCCCTCGCGGCGGTCACGGCATGCAAGAGATGCTCGCGCCCACAACGGCGATCAAAGGCGTCGGCCTGGGCGACAGTGTGGCCCTGGTGACCGACGGCCGCTTCTCCTGCGGTACGGCCGGCGCATGTATCGGGCACGTCAGTCCCGAAGCGGCCGCCGGCGGGACGATTGGCTTGATTCAGAACGGCGACATCATAATGAGCGCGTCCCAAAAGGAAACGCTGCGTCGCTTCATTAAGTCCATCGCGCGGTCCAACATTTCCCAATCCAAGGATACCGTGTCCCACGAGCGGCCAAGGTCGCGCACGTCCTCGTGCGCCTTTTTGCTGTCGTAGCCGAATGGTTCCAGCTTCCTGCTCGACGCCACGAACTCGCAAACGACTTGCCACAGCAAAATGCCGTCCGGGAGCGACCCAATCAGTGCGATCGCGATCGATTTCTTGTTTGGGTCGCGCGGATCCTGAGCGTAGAACAGTATATTCGTGTCAACGGCGTTCATGCAGCTCTTCCCGCGTGAAGCGTGGCGCGTTCAGAGGAATCGGGTTCTGTTGCATCCTGCGCAACGACGGCTTGCAGGTGCCGCTTTTTCTCTTCGGGATCGGTAATCTCGGCCGGGATTACGCGCGGACCTCGGACAATCAGTTCGACTCGGGATTTTTCGGGCAGATCGCACGCAGTCTCGGGAACGAAGGCGCCCTTCCGGTAGACAGCTTTGAGCCTAAGCAAAATCATGTCCTCCGGGTTAATCATAGCCATAACTCGGCAGGATTGCAATCACCAGCTCCCCTACTCCCACTCAATCGTCGCCGGCGGCTTCGAGCTGATGTCGTATACGACGCGGTTCACGCCGGGCACTTCGTTGATGATCCGCGTCGACATGCGGGCCAATAGATCGTAGGGCAAGCGGCTCCAGTCGGCGGTCATGAAGTCTTCGGTCTCCACGGCGCGGATCGCCAGGGCGTCGGCGTAGGTCCGCGCATCGCCCATCACGCCGACGCTTTGCACGGGCAGCAGGACGGCGAAAACCTGCGACGTCTGCCGATAGAGCCCAGCCTTCTTGATCTCGGAAACCACGATCGCGTCGGCTTGGCGGAGCGTGTCCAGCCGCGGCTTGGTGATCGGACCAAGACATCGAACTGCCAGCCCCGGTCCAGGGAACGGATGCCGCCAGACGATCTCTTCCGGCAGCCCCAACCGCAGCCCCAACGTACGGACCTCGTCCTTGAAGAGGTCGCGGAGCGGCTCGATGAGCGAAAAGGCCAAGTCTTCCGGCAGGCCGCCGACGTTGTGGTGCAACTTGATTGTGGCGGCTGGGCCGTCGCACGAACCGCCGCTTTCGATCACGTCGGGATAGAGCGTTCCCTGGGCGAGGAACTCGGCCCCTTTGATCCGCGCCGCCTCGTCGGCGAAACACTCGATGAAGGCGTGCCCTATCCGCCGCCGCTTCTCCTGCGGATCGACGATGCCGTCCAGCGCCGTCAGGAAGCGGTCGTCGGCATGAACCACGTGCAAGTCGGTCTTGAAGTGGTTGGTGAACTCCTCGATGACCCCGGCCGCCTCCCCGGCGGCAAGAGGCCGTTATCGACGAGGATGCACGAGACCTGCGGACCAACGGCCTCGGCGAGCAAGGCCGCCACGACCGAGCTATCGACCCCGCCGGATAGTCCGCAGATCACGCGGTTCTTGCCCACGCGGTCGCGGATCGTCTCGATCGCCTCGCGGGCGAAATCGCCGATCTTCCACTTGCCGGAGCAGTGGCAGATCGTCGTAAGAAAGTTGCCCAGGATCAACTGCCCTTGCGGCGTGTGCGTCACTTCGGGATGGAACTGCAGGCCGTAGACCGGCTGCGTGCGATGCTTTACCGCGGCGATCGGACAGGTGTCAGTCGCGGCCAGCGGCAGAAAATCGTCGCTCACCTGCGAAACCTGGTCGCCGTGGCTCATCCAGACCTGCAAATCTTCGGGCACTCCGGCGAAAAGCTCGTCATCGCTCACCAGGCGGCAATGGGCGCGGCCGTACTCCCGTGCCGGCCAGCTTTCCACGCGCCCGCCCATGACGTCGCATGCCAACTGCATGCCGTAGCAAATGCCCAATACCGGCAGGCCGAGATGGAAGATCTGCGGATCGCACTTGGGCGCGCCGTTTTCGTAGACGCTCGACGGCCCGCCCGAAAGTACAAGGCCCTTCGGCGCCAGCTCGCGAATGCGCTGGGCCGAAATGTCGTGGCGGACGATTTCGCAGTAAACCTGCTGCTGGCGAATGCGACGGGCGATCAACTGGGCATACTGCGAGCCGAAATCGAGGACGAGGACCTTCTCGCTGGCAATTCTGGTCATGGGAGTTCCCTTGGGGAAAACCAAATAGTATAGCAAGTGAGGCGAGAATCGCTAAGTGGCGGCTTGCGGAAGGGTGCGGTCCGACGCCCAGACGAGAGTCGCTCGCGCGAATGTCGCTCTACAGTCGCGAGGAGCAAAAGAGATTACCGAGCACTCGTCGTTTTCGCCCTCTCAAAGAACATCCGCATGAGCGTGTTCATTGCTCGGGACTGGATAACCGAGCCGCTGATCCATCGCGAGATGGTCTCGGCCGCAATTCCCGTTTGCTCGGCAAACTGCCGCTGCGTCATTCCAAGCGAACGAATCCCATTCCGGATTTCGTCCGGCCTAAGCAAGTGCATGTATTCGCGCAAGCCTTGCGAAATCTGCGCGTCGGTGGCGGAGTCGAAGAACACCTCGCCGCAAGCATCGCAACGATTGACCGGCAGATGGTCGATGTGGAATCGGAAGAGCCGGCCATCATGCTTGACCTCGGCGTCATAAGGAATCACTGTCGGCCGGACTTCAGCCCTGCCGCATGCGGCACATTGGTAGGGGTACGCGCGCTTGGTGTTCTCGACCATCATCCAATTCCTAAACGTCGTGAATGTTCACGATAGTTACAACCGGTCCCATGCTGTGGTCGCTCAAAACCGTCTCGATATAAACATTCCTGTCGAGGATTGCGATGCGGAAGTTGTAATGGAACCCATAATGCACGTACTCCTCACGGGTCTCCTCGACTTGATCAATTGCGCCATTGCTCGCAATATGCTTAAGGATCAATTCGTTGACAGCTTGTTGGGTCAGGCTCTCCAAGTTCCGCCGAATCCACTCCGCCGCAAGTTTCTTCCACTGCACGCCACCGCTGTTCGATTCTTCAAACGCAAGCCTGAGCTTGCTGATTATTTCCTCGTCGACCAACCGTGGCATCTGGCATCCTTGCAGGCGTTGTGAGGCAATCAAACCATATCCGAAGAATTGACATATGTCAAACCGACGTTGCAGCCATGAATTGCGCATGGTAGTTTCCTGTGATGGAGTCAAACAAGTCGCTCGACGATAGGACCCTACAGCAGAAAAGGGTGGACGAAAGGCTTAGAAGGGCGAAAGAGGCCCGGGAGTTATACGCGCTTGGCAGAATATCCGAGGGTAAGATGACGAGCATCCTCCTTGAGATCAACCTGCAACGCACCCAGGAATTGAACAGCCGTGGGATTATTGACGGGGACGAGACGACGAACTTGCTAATTGACACTCTTGTTTCAACCGAGCCGATGGCCCCAGAGGTAATCGACGCTTTTCTTGATGCGGTCCCCGCGTCGGTGCAAGAAAGGCTCAGGTCTTGGTTAGTGCGCGGACCGCGCACTGAAGCGGAGTGGGAAAGCGTACGGACTACTCGTTTCGGTGCGACGGCGGAGGGGCTCAAACAGGCGAAATTGCTTGTTCGCAGGAATATAGAATCGCTCCGGCCGCACTTTGGTTTGGATCCTTGAAAGCCCGGCACTGAGTACTGGGTACTGTGTACTGAGCACTTATGCCAATCCACACTCTTGAGCGCCGCCTTGCCGCCTCTTGGCCGCCTGCCGAGTGGCGCGACGTGACGGTGCTCGCGGCGGTTTCCGGCGGGGGCGATAGCGTGGCGTTGCTGCGCGGTCTGGCGACGATCAAAATGCCGGGCGAGGGACGCTTGATCGCCGCTCACGTGAATCACAAGCTCCGCGGCGCGGAGTCGGATGCCGACCAGCAGTTTGTCGAAGAGCTGGCTCGCACCCTCAACGTGCCGTGCATAACAACTTCAGCGGCGATCGACGTTTCCTGCGGTGGACGAGGCCAAGGCATAGAGGCCACGGCCCGCCGTGCCCGCTACGCGGCGTTGGAAGCAATGACGGGACGGCTCGTGCGCGGTACGTCGTCACGGCGCATACGGCGGACGACCAGGCGGAAACGATCTTGCACCGCATCCTTCGCGGCACGGGCATCCGCGGCCTGGCGGGCATAGCCCGCGCCCGCCGGCTTGGCTCGGCAACGCTGCTGCGGCCTTTGCTGGGCATTCGCCGCGCGGAGTTGACCGCCTATCTGCACGATCTGGGACAATCGTTCCGCACCGACGCGAGCAATCGCGACACGCGCTTCATGCGCAATCGCATTCGCGGCGAATTGCTGCCGCTGTTGGCCGCGCGATACAACGCCTCAATCGTGCCGGCCCTGTTGCGGCTGGGCGAGGTGGCCGGCCATTCACAGGCGCGTAGTTGACGGCGTCGTCGAGGGCCTAGTCAACAAGTGTCTTCGGCACGCCGGCCCGGACGACGTTTGCCTGAATACGAAAGACCTCGCCGCACAGCCGCCGCACCTTGTCCGCGAAGTGCTGCGACTCGTCTGGCAGCGCCAAGGATGGCCAATGTCGGCGATGGGATTCGACCAATGGAACGCGCTGGCGGAGATGGTTTTGACTGTCGAACAAACGACGATAAGTGAGCAGTGCAAAAAGATGTTTCCCGGCGCATTACTAGCAGAGGTCTCTGGCGGCTGCCTACGATTGACGAAAGTCGCGTAGGTCCTTCTTGCCGAAATGGACATTTGCGGCCGAAGTATGCGAAAAGGGTCAAATCTTACAAGAGCGTGGCCGGTATTAGTCCATTCCGGCAGAACGGACCTACCTGAGCATCGGACACTCGCCGCAGCCCATCAAGGCTTGCGAATCGTCGCCGTGGATCCGCATCGCCCACGGTTCGAGATCGGCGCGCCGATAGAGGCGAAAGCCTTCGATCTTCTGGTACGGCGCGCGGTCAACGTCGTAGTCGTTCTTCGCCCACTGCAAATGCCGGTCGGGAATGGCGATCCATTCGTCCTTGTCTTTTCTCGCCAAGGGCAACGGATCGCCCACGTCCTGGTTCGCGATCTGGCCGGGCTGCAGCCGCCGGCGCAAATCGGGATCGAGGTAGAAAAGGACCGAACCGACCCGCTCCTGCGCCAGCATCATCCGCGCGGGCACCGCGGGTGCGGTTGTAATACCGGGCCAGGTCGCGGGCGGAAAGTCCGGTGGCCACTTGCGGCAACACGAACCACAAAAGTACCGCCAGTTGCCCGCACACGTTCGCCGCCGCCAGGCCAATCGTCAACCGCGTGCGGCCGAAGATCCATGCCCATAGCGGCGCCCACGTCGTCAGCGCGACGGCAACGGCAATCGCCCAAATCAGCGGCGAAAAGCGCGTCGGCATGGCTATCTGCGTGATGGCCAGCGTGACCGGCAAGGCCGCCGGACCGATCAGGCAGGTGAACCATACGATCGCGCTCATCCATCGCCCTGCGGAGGAGCACAACAGGCCCTCGATCTTTCGCGTCCATGCCACGGCCGCCAGGATCGCGACCGCGGGGAAGACGGGCCAGAGGTAGGTAACGAGCTTGGAGTGCGACGCGCTAAGCAATAGCGTGCAGCCGATGAACCAGCAGACCAAGAGCAGCGTCGGCCGCCGTCCGTTATCGTCGCTAGACCGTGGCTGATCCCCGCGCCAACGCTCCCACGCGTCGCGCAGCAGCACGGGCAGGTACCAGACCCACGGTGTCCCGCCGACCGCTACGATTGGCAGGTAATACCACCACGGTGCGCCGCCGTGCGGTTGCGAGTCGGTGAAGAAACCGAGCACGTGCCGCTCGAAAAAGAAGTACCGCAGAAAACCGGGATTCGAATGTTCCACGGCCACATACCACGATGCCGCTATGTCCGCCGCGACCAGCAGCGCCAGCGCGGCGCGGAAGCAGTGGACGAGGCGCAATCGACGCGAAAGAACCAGGTATCCGCCGTAGGCAACGCCCGTTAAGGCCACTCCCGTCAGCCCCTTGGTCAAAATCGCCAATCCAAGAAAAACGCCCGCCGCCGTGGTCCACGCCCAGGGCGAATATCGCTTTTCCGCGCCGTCCGCCTCCCAGAAACACAGCAGCGACAGGTTGACCCACAGCACCAGCGCGGCGTCGTGCGCCGGCTGCTGCACAAGCGCCAGCGGCAGGACCATCGCGGCATAAAACACGCCGGCGATCACGCCCGCGCGGCGGCCCAACAGCCGCCAGGCGATCAGGGCTGTGGTCAACGTGCTGAAGAATCCAAAGAGCAAGCCCGGCAGTCGCACGGCGGCTTCGGACATGCCGAAGAGCTTCAGTGAGGCGGCGATTGCCCAGAAGTAGAGGATCGGCTTGTCGAGAAACGGCTCTTGCAACTGTCGCGGCACGATCCAATCACCGCGCTCGACCATTTCCTGCGCGATGGAAGCGTGCAGGCCCTCGATGGGATCGACCAGCGGTATGCGCGGCGCAGCTAACAAGGGAAGAATCAGGCCCAAAACGGCCAACAGCCCCAGACCCGTCAAGCCGGCCGCAAAATCCCTTACAGAACCCGCGCCTGAGCAGGGCACAGCCGTGCCATGCGATCGGCCCTGAGCGAGACTCCCAAAGTTGTCGTTTGTCATCCGCTGTTACCTATACGGCTTTTTTCCTGCGAGCCCCATGGGCACCCGCATCCGCCGCAACCAGAGAGGCCGCGCGCCGGTGCCCGGCAGCCGCGCTTCGAACCGCAACCGTTTCTTCTGACGTGCCCGCGGCGATGCTCGGAAAGACCGTCAAACGCTCGTGTGCCGGACGGACGCCCAGCAGTTCCATGTCGGCCCGCATCATGATTTCCACCAGCTTTTGGAACCCCACGCGGGGCTTCCAGCCGAGCACTCTCCGCGCTTTCTGGGGATTTCCCAGCAGCAGATCGACCTCGCTGGGCCGGTAGTGCTTGGGATCGAGGGTGACGACCGTGCGTCCCGTGCGGCGCTCGACGCCCACTTCATCGACCCCGCTGCCATGCCAGGTGATTTCCATGCCTGCCACCTCCGCCGCGGCAGCGGCGAATTCGCGAACGCTGTGGGTCTCGCCGGTGGCCAGAACGTAGTCGTCCGGCTTCTCTTGTTGGAGCATGCGCCACATGGCCTCGACGAAATCTGGAGCGTAGCCCCAGTCGCGGCGGGAATCGAGATTGCCCAGCACGAGCGTTTCCTGCGCCGGCGAGAATCCGGGCGAGCGAGTAGGTGATCTTGCGGGTGACGAAGTTCTCGCCGCGGCGCGGCGATTCGTGGTTGAACAGAATCCCGTTCACCGTGAAGGTTCCATACGCTTCCCGATAGTTCTTTGCTATCCAATGCCCGTAAAGCTTGGCCACCGCGTAGGGCGAACGGGGATGGAAGGGCGTCGATTCGGTCTGCGGCGACTCGACGACTTTGCCGAACAGCTCCGATGTCGAGGCCTGATAGAACCGCGCGTCGGTCTTTGATTGGCGAATCGACTCCAGCAATCGCAGCACGCCCAGCGCGTCGACGTTGGCCGTGTTTTCCGGCTCCTCGAACGAAATGCGGACGTGGCTCTGCGCGGCAAGGTTGTAGACTTCGCACGGCCTGCAAAGCGCAAGGATGCGCGTGAGGCTGCCCATGTCGGTGAGGTTGCCGTAGTGGAGCTCGAACTTGCGTCCCTTGCGGCGCGCGTCGTGCAGTGCGGCTTCGATGTTCGCCCGATTGAAGTGCGAGGTCCGCCGCACCAGGCCGTGTACGTCGTAGCCCTTCTCAAGCAGCAGTTCCGCCAGGTAGGAGCCGTCCTGCCCGGTAACTCCGGTAATCAGCGCGACCTTTTCTTGGCGGGCTGCGAGATGAACATTGACCATATCGAAGAAATCTCCTCGGATGTCCATTTCCTAGGGTGATGGCTTGCGGCCTTATATCGAGCCGCCTTGCGGCAATCAATACCACTTTCACCTATTTTTCCGCGTCCTGCCCGCTTTTCCCATGTGCATATATCACATTGGGCGTCCGGCGACCTCGATCGAGCGCTCGGCCGTGTCGTTATTCAACAAGCGGCCGATGATGACGGTGTGTCGCGGGTTGTCGCTGTAAGCGGTTTCCATGGAGATCGTGCCCAGTTTCTCATACGGCAAATCGATGCGGGGCATGTCCGCGCCGCCGTTCATGCAGAACCAGGTCCAGCCTGGATGTTGGCCAGCGACGGCTGCATTGCCTGAAAGCAAACGGATCGGACGCCCGTAATAATACAGAAACATGTGGTTGACGGGGCCGATGCTCACGAGCTCGCCCTTGGGTATTGCGGTCGTGGCCGCGGCGACTTCCGCGCCGATCGGGTGCCAGGTGGAGACGAAGACATTGATTATCGCGCCGCTGTAGGTCAGACCGAGAAACGCCGCCAAGGTCAGAACGCCAAGCCGTTCGGCACCCGCCGACACGGTTGCCGAAGTCGAGAAGGCGATTGCCGTTGCGGCCGCGGCCGCCAGGGCAAAGATGAGGGCAAACAAGGCCGGCTGCTGGCCGTGAAATCCTCCCAGCCGCAGCACCGTCGCGATCGTGAACCAGAAGCCGAGTCCGGCGCACAGGATGCCGGCAAAAATGAAATAGTCTCGCCGCAGGCGGCGCAACGGTCCGGCGGCGGCGGAAGCGCATTGCTGGCCGGCCAGACCGATCAAGAGCGCGGCCAACGGCAGCATCGGGGCCAAGTACCGGTTCCGCGCGGTGGGCGCCACGTAGCAGGTCAGAAATGCGAATCCAATCGAGACGGCCAGGAACATGACGTCGCTGCGCAAACTCGATACTGCGGCGAAAATCGCGGCGGAAATAGGCCAACAGCAGAACGCCCCACGGGAGCATACATGCCGCCACGCTGAGCGGGAACTCGACCGCGTGTTTGGCGATTTGCGTCCATTTGCCGTCTTGAAAGCGCATCGCCACGTCGCCCGCCAGCATCGTCCACGCGTCCTGCGGCGTTACGCGCAAGACAAATGGGATTTCCCAGGCGAGCCAGATCGCCAGAAACAGCGCGATGCCGGCGGCGTGCTGCAAGCGGAACAATTCCCGCCACCGGCGCGAGAGCATGAGAAATAGCCCCACGCCGGCGACAAAGTAGATCGGCGCCTGCGGTCCCTTGGTGAGCATGCCCAGCGCCGCCAGGGCGTAGCCGCCGCACCAGCCAAAAAGCGGGGACAGTCCCATTTTTGCCGATACAAAAAGCGGGACAGTCCCCTTTGCCGTAGCGACCGTATCAGCCCAGCGCCAGACGATGAGCGAGCCGGCCACGACGAGCGTGTAGAGCGACTCGGTTTCGCCCAACCAGCCGAACTGCAAGACCAGGCCCATCGTTGGGTAGGCGGCTGCGGCCCACAGCGCGCCCAAGCGGGAGAGAAACGTGCGGCCGTAGGCATAAACGAGTGCCGTCGTCAGCAGCAGCGCTATCGCGCTGGGAAGGCGAATCGCCAGCATATCGACATCGCCCCGCATTAGCGCAAATGCCGCGATTGCCCAATTCTGCACGGGCGGGCGGCTCAGCAGCGGCACACCCTGCTCCCGCGGCACGGTCCAGTCGCCGCTCACGATCATTTCCCGCGCCACCTGCCCGCGGCAATGCTCTTCGCCGCTAAGCTCCGCCGTGCCTAGCCGTGGAAAGTAGATCAGCCCGGCCAACAGCAAGACGGCCCAAAACTCCCACTCCCGCCACCATTTTGCGGCCGCTTCCATGACAAGGACTCCATTCCATGAGGATTTGCACTGCGAAAACATGCTGGCAAAACGCTAACAAAAGACACAGTCGAAGGTCAAGAGTAAAGGACTTCTGGGGGCAATCTGCCAATCCCAAGCGGCGAATTGCCCTGGACGAAACGCCCGGTTTTTGCGAGATTTCGGCCGCGGCTCCCATTTTGCAAAGGATTTCCAAGAGATGCGCCTTACCCGGTTTCAAATCCCCATCGCAGCCGTAGGGCTTTTTTGTCTGGCCTCGGCCGCCGGGTGTGCCAACGATCAGGGCAGGTCCAAGGCCGCATCCAGCGGCGACCCGTTGGCGGCACAGGCACGGCAGATGCGAAGCTCTCAAGGCGACGGCGGAGGCGGCAGTTTTTCCTCGCGGGCGGCGCAGGTTGAAAAAGACCTTGGCTACTAGTAGACTTACCGCATGAACGATGCCGCACAATCGCGTTTTGACGATGTATGTAAACACGTCCGCCAAGCCAATCTGCTTTTGACAGCCGGCGCCGTGCTGGATTGGGACGAGCGGACCAAGATGCCCGCCGCCAACGCCGAATATCGCGCCGAGCAGACGGCGCTTTTGGCCGGCCTGCTGCACCAGCGCTGGACGGATGCGGCGTTCGTCGGCAAGGTGACGGAACTGGCCGCCGGGCCGCTGGCCGCGGACGCCGCGAGCGAAACGGCCGTCACGATCCGCCGCATCAAGAGGCAAGTAGACAAGAAGACGAAGCTGCCGCAAAGCCTCGTCGAGGAGCTGACACGAACAGCCGTGCTCGGCCAAAGCGCGTGGGAAAAGGCGCGGCCGGGCAACGACTTTGCCCATTTCCTTCCCTGGCTGACACGGACCTACGAACTCAAGCGGCAACAGGCCGAGGCGCTGGGCTACCGGCAGACGGCGTATGACGCCTTGCTGGACGACTACGAGCCGGAGGAGCTGACGGCCAACGTCGGTCGCGTGCTGACCGAATTGCGAGAGAAACTCGTGCCGCTGGTGGCGGCGATTGCCGGCAGCAAGCTTTGTCCCGAGAAATCGGTGCTTTCGCGCGAGTATCCGGTCGACGCGCAGGAGGCCTTCGGCAAGGAAGCGGCCGCGGCGATCGGCTTCGAGTTCGACCGCGGGCGGCTGGACGTCACCGCGCATCCGTTTTGCACGACGCTCGGCCCGCACGACTGCCGCATCACGACCCGCTACGACGGACACTTCTTCAACGCGGCGTTCTTCGGCATATTGCACGAGGCGGGGCACGGCATTTATGAGCAAGGCCTGCCGCCGGAGAAGTTCGGGCTGCCGCTGGGCGAAGCCGTGTCGCTGGGGATTCACGAGTCGCAGTCGCGGATGTGGGAAAACCTTGTCGGCCGTAGCCGGCCTTTCTGGCGGCATTTTTACGGCACCGCGCAAGCCCGTTTCCCGGCGGCGCTAGGCAACGTCGATGGGGAAACATTCTACTTCGCCATCAATGACGTCCGCCCTTCACTGATCCGCGTAGAGGCCGACGAGGCGACGTACAACCTGCACATCCTCATTCGTTTCGAGTTGGAGCAGGCTTTGCTATCTGGCGACCTCCCGCCGGCCGATGCCCCGCAGGCTTGGAACGAGAAATATCGCCAATACTTGGGCATCGCTTCCGAGACCGACGCCAACGGTGTGATGCAGGATGTCCATTGGTCCGCGGGATTGGTCGGTTACTTTCCCACCTACACGCTGGGCAACCTCTATGCGGCGCAGTTTTTCGCCGCCGCCGATCGCGAGCTGGGCGGCCTGCACGAACAATTCGCCCGCGGCGAGTTCTGCCCGTTGCGAGATTGGCTGCGCCAGAATATCCACCGGCACGGGCAGCGCTACACGGCCGCCGAACTTGTCAAACAGGTCACCGGCCAGGAATTATCGTCCGCGCCGCTCATGAAGCACCTGACGGGCAAATACGGCGAGCTCTATGGCGCCTAAATTGCGCAAGGCCGCGTAATCTCCGCTCCAGTGGGGGCCAATTGCATCAATTTGGCCGACTGCATAGAATATACCGTTTCGGGGATTCGGCAAAGGCTTGGCGACATCCAAAGTTCGGTTTGCGCTACTCTTGATGGCCAGCCGAATCGAATGATGAGCCGTCGTTGCGCCGACTGCCCGCACCCATTCCTTCTCCTTAAAGTGAACTGGCATCGGGCAGTCCAAGCGCTGCACAACCTACTTGGCGGAAGGGCATAATACCTGTGGACCATCTCGAATACTTGCCGGGAAGCCTCTTTGGTCCCCTGACCCTGGTGGAGATGGTCCGGCACCGGGCTGCGCACGCAGCCGCACGACGTCGCGTTCTGCTATCTTAAGGATGGCGAGCTCGACAAGATCGACTTGACCTACGCGGAGCTCGATCGCCAGGCCCGCGCGGTCGGCGCCTGGCTGATGTCCAAGGGTCTGACCGGCGAGCGAGCGCTGCTGCTCTATCCGGCAGGGCTGGAGTTCATCGTCGGGTTTCTCGGCTGCGTGTACGCGGGCGTGGTGGCGGTGCCGGTCTATCCGCCCCGCCCCAACCGCTCGATGCAGCGCATCCAAGCGGTTGCCGACGACGCCGAAGCCAAGGTGGCACTCACGACCGACACCGTGCTCGCCCGCGTGGAGCGCCTAATCGACGAAACGCCGCACCTCAAGCAACTCGACTGGCTGGATACTTGCCACGTGCCCGACGGACTCGACGCGCAGTGGCGCCAGCCGGAAGTTCACGGCGAAACGCTGGCCTTCCTGCAATACACGTCGGGTTCGACGGGCACGCCCAAGGGTGTGATGCTGAACCACGCCAGCCTGGTCCACAACTCGGCCTTGATCGCGCACGCCTTCGAGCATACGCGCTCCTGCCTCGGCGTGTTCTGGCTGCCGAGCTATCACGACATGGGCCTGATCGGCGGGATTTTGCAGCCGATCTACGTCGGCCGCACGAACGTGCTCATGTCCCCGATGACGTTCCTGCAGAAGCCGTTTCGCTGGCTGTCGGCCATCAGCCGCTTCCGCGCCACGACCAGCGGCGGTCCCAACTTCGCCTACGAGC
Organism: uncultured Planctomycetia bacterium; assembly: GCA_963780045.1. Taxonomy (GTDB): domain Bacteria; phylum Planctomycetota; class Planctomycetia; order Pirellulales; family Thermoguttaceae; genus JANXQG01. The sequence continues at coordinate 4,273,881 of CAVZZZ010000001.1, forward strand.
ATTGCGTGGAGAAGATCACGCCGGAACAGCGCGAGCAGCTTGACCTGAGCAGTTGGGAAGTGGCGTTCAACGGGGCGGAACCGGTGCGGGCGGAGACCTTGCGGCGGTTCGCCGAGACTTTCGCGCCGTGCGGCTTCCGGCCGGAGGCGTTCTACCCCTGCTACGGCTTGGCCGAGGCGACGCTGATCGTTTCCGGCGGCTACGCAGCCAAGCCGCCCGTGATCCGCAGTTTCGACAGCGAGGCCCTCACGCTGGGCAAGGTGCGGCAGGTCGTGCCCGGCCGCGCCGGCGCTCGCGACCTCGTGGGCTGCGGTCAGTCGCTGCCGGACCAGAAGATCGTCATCGCCAATCCGGATACGAAGACCACCTGCGCGGCGGGGGAAATCGGCGAAATCTGGGTCAGCGGCCCCAGCATGGCGCAGGGCTATTGGAAGCGGCCCGAAGTGACCGAGGCGATGTTTCACGCCCATCTGGCAGACAGCGGCGAAGGTCCTTTCCTCCGCACGGGCGATCTGGGGTTCATGTTCGACGGCGAGCTGTTCGTCACCGGCCGGCTGAAGGACCTGATCATCCTCCGCGGCGTGAATTTCTATCCGCAGGACATCGAGTTGACCGTCTATCGCTCTCACCCGCGGTTGCGCGCCGATTGCGCCGCCGCGTTCGCGCTGGAACCTGGCAACCACGCGCGGGGCGGCCGCGAGCAACTGGTGATCGTGGCCGAGGTCGAGCGGCACAAGCAGGGCCAATTCGGGGAAGTCTACCAGGCGATCCGCCGCGCCGTATCGGGCGAGCACGACCTGAACGTCGATGCGATCGTGCTGATCCGCGCCGGCACGGTGCCCAAGACCTCCAGTGGCAAGATACAGCGGCATGCATCTCGAGACGGCTATCTCAACGGCACGCTGGACGTGGTCGGGCAATGGCGCGCTGGGGAAGCCGAAGCGCAGCCGCGCGGTCCTGCCTCGTCGTCGTCCGCCAGCTTGCCCACCCTGGCGGAATTAGCGGCTGCCAACGGTCACCCGACGACCAACGGCCAGCCTGTAGCGGCCTCTGGAAGTATGGGCTTTGGCCGGGATACCGAGGGCGCAGGGCATGGGCCGGGAGCTAACGGTGATTCACGGCTGGAGCATCTCGCGGAACGAGACGACTACCACGTCACCGCGGCTCAGAAGTCGCGAGTCGCCCAGATCGTCATCGAAGAAATCCGCCGCGTTGCCAAGGAACGCGCCAACGGTTTGACGCTCGATACACCGATCCGCGAGTCGGGCATGGACTCGCTGGAGCGGATGGAAATCCTGGCCACGCTGGAGGAACGCTTCGGTGGGCGTTTCCCGCCAGAGATTTACGACGATCTGGAAACCACGCGGCACGTTATCGAAGCTGTTGTGAAATATCTCGGCGTCACTCCCCGCGCCGTGTACGTACCCGCCGCCGATGCTGAAGTCCCGCCGGAAGCATATCAATTTGACCGGTTTCCCGAATACAAGCAATTGCGGCAGCGGCTGGAAATGCTGGAATACTCCGGGTTGGGCAATCCGTACTTCGGCGTGCATCAAGGCATCACCAACGACCGCACGACTATTGACGGCCGCGAACTGATCAACTTCGCCAGCTACAACTACGTCGGCACTTCCGGCAACCCGGCGGTTTCGGCCGCGGCCAAGGCGGCCATCGACCGCTACGGCACGAGTGTCTCCGCGAGCCGTGTGGCGTCGGGCGAAAAGGTCATCCACGGCGAGTTGGAGCGGGCAATTGCAAAGTTCCTTGGTACGGAAGCGGCGCTCGTCTTTGTCGGCGGACACGCCACGAACGAATCGGTGATCGGACATCTTGTCGGTCCCGGCGACCTGGTCCTCCACGACTCTTTGGCCCACAACAGCATCGTCCAGGGGGCGCTGCTTTCCGGCGCGGCGGCGGCCGTTCCCCCACAACGACTGGCAAGCCGCCGACCGCCTGCTGGAGCGATATCGCCACGAATACCACCGCGTGCTCGTGGCCATCGAAGGCGTCTACAGCATGGACGGCGACTATCCCGACCTGCCGCGGTTCATCGAGATTCGCAACCGGCACAAGGTCCTGTTGATGATCGACGAGGCCCACTCCATTGGCGTGCTAGGCGGCCACGGACGCGGCATCGGCGAGCATTTTGGCGTCAATCCGGCCCAAGTCGATATTTGGATGGGCACGATGAGCAAGTCGCTGGGCAGTTGCGGCGGCTACATCGCCGGCACGCAGGCGCTGGTCGAATACCTCAAATACACGGCCCCCGGGTTCGTTTTCAGCGTCGGCATGCCCGCTCCCGCCGCGGCGGCCGCCCTGGCGTCCATCCACATCATGAAAACGCAGCCGCAACGGGTGGCGCGCCTGCAAGAAAACGCCCGGCTTTTTCTTGATCTCGCCGGGCAGCGGGGGATCAATACCGGCGCCAGCCGAAATACGGGCGTGGTCCCGGCGATTGTGGGCAATTCGATCGCCTGCATGAAGCTTTCACGGGCGATGTTCGCCCGCGGAGTGAACGTGCAGCCGATCGTGCATCCTGCAGTCGAGGAAAGCGCGGCCCGGCTGCGATTTTTCATTACCTCGCTTCACACCGGCGAGCAGATTCGGTACACTGTAGAAGTATTGGCGGAGGAGTTGGAACGGATACGGCTCACGGCAGTAAACACGAATTCAGTGGCTTCTGGCGGCAACGAACCGCGGACGAGCAAATCGCTGTCGTCAAGCAGCCCTGTTACGAGGTGATTTCATTGGCGGGCCTGAACCGAGGCCGGCCGTTACCCCGTGCGTGACGTTTGCACAGTTTCCAAACGCAAGCAACAAAAAATGCTAACCGAAAATGAAATTCAGCGGAGTTGGCGGGCCCTTTTTCGCGAACATGATGTCGACGACGACACACTGACGCGGGCCGAGGCACTCTTGGAAGAGCTTCGCCCAGAAAGCCCACTGCGGCATCGCCTGGACGGCGAGTTGACCGAACTGCGGAAGATGAAGAGCAAGAAGCCCGCACCGCAGAAAAAGGCCGCGCAGGCGAAGTGACGGCGGGCTTGATTATCGGCGAAGTCGCCGGTCCCGCATACGCGCTTCGCTGAAATCCCGACCAGATCATGGCCGATTACGACAGCCCATGGAAGGAGGCCCTTGATGTTTTCTTTGAGGCCTTTCTGAGGATGTTCTTTCCGCAGGCCCACGCCGACATCGACTGGAGTCGGCCTTATCGCTCGCTTGACAAGGAGTTGCACGCTATCAAGAGGAGAAACACATGCCTTTCGTTGACATGTTCGAGGAAATCGGGATGGAACGCGGCATAAGGAAGGGCCAGCTTGAAAGCATCCAGACCATCCTCGAGCACAAGTTCTCGGACGCCAGCGTCCAACTCATGTCGCAGATCCGGCAGGTCCACGATTGCGAGCAACTAAAGAAGATACTTCTCGCGGCGGCAACCGCCGTTAGCGCGGAGGCGTTGCGGAGGTCGTGGTCAAGTGGCGCAAGCCGCCACGAACTCGGCTGAGAGAATCCGTAGCTCGTCCGGCACCAGCGAGAATCGCGGGCGCGCTCACGCGGCGGGTGCCGCACCCGAGCCGCGAGGCCCGGGCACCCTCCACCGAACCTCGTCTCTCCCGCCGATTGTCTCCGCCATTCGGCGGTGCGCGGCCGCGGCTCGGCCGAACAAGCCGTTCGGATTCCGCGTTTTGAGGGCGTGCGGTCTGACCGCGCGTGCAGGAGGTGCAACGCATCGCCAGCCTTCGAGTCGCCCGCGCAGCGCACCCTTGGCTTGGCCCGCACCACCGCGCGCGGCGTGGTCGCGCTTCGCCTGCGTCATGCACAAAGCCCGGCTCTGCTTCACCAAGCATCGGTATTGCACGGCTGGCGCGCTACGGCACGCCAAGAATGCCCAATCCGGGGTCTTGACACGGGCGACCCTGACCGCATAACCCCAACCGCAGCCATTGCTGTGGTGATTCGACATTCGCCGGAATTGCATCAGCTATCGGAATCCCTGCCTCCCAGGCGAAAAACTGGATCAAATCGCCGGGGAAGAACATCCGAGCCGCCTCCTTTTCAGGACGATAGCGCTGCATGCGATTGCGGATGAACTCCACGGCATACTCAAGTTCCATGTGGCAGCAAGGTGTCAGGTTATCGAAGTTGCCGATTCCTCTTGCTGACGAGGCCACCAAGACTTTTGCAAACGAGAACTCGCGATGCAGCACAACACTTTCGTTCGTCAGACGACGACACACGTCATCGCATTCGGATGAATCCATTGCGCCCAAGCGGCGAAGCGCATAGAGAACACGCCGAGGGTCAAATGCGCGATTGATCGACTCCTCGGAATATCGTCCGGTCTTGATCTCGGCGATGACACAGACGGTCCTGTTGAAGTGGTCCAATTTCCAACGGGCGAATTGCTCATTGTCCCAATCGTCTGCCTGCCCCCCGACTTCCTCGAACACTTGCGGAAATCGCACGGCCAATAGGTCAGAATCCGCATTGTATCGGCGTGGAGGTTCGGGGCGATGAAGGACGAAGTTCATCAACGGCAGGAACCCGTTCAGCCGGAAGTACCAGTACGCGAGTGATTCTCCGACGTTCATTACCTCGCCAACGCCTTTTGGCCAAGTTGTTTGCCGATGGTGGATCACTGTTGCCGTTCAACCCCTTGCGCACGCCAAGGAGTCAAGTCGAACGGTACAGCGTCGATTCTATAATGCCAACGCGGAAAACGAGAGGCCGCCCGAAAGAAGCTCTCCCATAGTTGGGGTCAAACTGCGACATTCATTACCACTTTCAAGGTAGAATGTTTCGGTCCGACCCGGCGTCTGTTATACATGTGCTTCAGGCCAGTGGAACAAGAAGTGGCCGTGGTAGTATTTGTCCCGCAACCAATCGAGGTCTGTCTCAAGGTCTGTCTCCCAATCGTTGATTGCCTCTTCGGATGCGTTCTGCTTTATTTTCATATTGCGACAGAAAGACGCAAGTGCTTCTGCCATCTTCTTTAGTCGCGTTGCTGACCTGGATCATCGTGAGGCTGTAGCACCGACCAAGGTCCAGGCCGAATCGCGCATTACCCCACGGCCACATGCTTCTTGTATTTCCGGGCGCGCCGGTCACCGCGACCGAAGCATCGCACCGGCAAGCTCACGAAAAGAACCGGAGGCATTCGTCCTCTTTGCCGGATCAATGGCCCAGTCACAATGCCACCGGCTTGCCCGTTGGATCGTTACGCTTGTTGCTACAAGGCAGAGGTCCTTCCACGCGCTTCCTTCCTATTCTCCGGCGACGGCGAAGCCGTCGCCGGAGAATAGGAAGGATGGAGTGCTGTTGCGCGGTCCGTGTGTAGCTGCGAGCATGAAACTCCCCCAGGCAAGCCGGTGGCATCGGGTGCCCGCGTCTGCTCTGAACAAGCGATTCCATCCATCACACCATCACAGTCACCCCTCTTCCGGAGTCAGCAAGTCCTCGCCCCAACCCGCTGCCGAAGGGAGGGGTGATATTATCATTTGTTTACACATGATAACCAATTGGCACGAGACGTGCTGCATAAGGGAAGCGCGGCCGTTTTCCTGCCAAAATGGCAGGCGATGCTGCGCGCGGCCGGCGATGAGGGATCAGGGGAGAAAGACAGGCCTTGGCGGTTGGTCCTGCTACCCGCTCCCAGATTTGCGCAACACCTACAACTTATGAGGGAGGACATTACAATGCCGAAACCATCATGCGTAAGTCCTTTGATAATATGTGTTTACGAAGGCGGCGGAGATGCGCAACAGCGGCAAGAAAAACGCGGAGGCGTTGCGCATCTCTTTGGCCACTCGCTCTTCGACAGAAAAATGATGAACAGAAAACTAGTTTGGGGGAAACGGCACGGCGAGTTGGACATTGGGAGATAGAAATTGTGCAACTCATGCACTTCAATTTGGCCGGCTTGGCGCCGCCTGGTCGGTAATTTCTGCCCGCTGGTGCAGAAGCCACCTGGAGGCCGGTATTCCTGAGCGGACGCTGAGACGATCCTGAGCGGGGTCTAAGCCGCTTGTGAGCCAGTGCTGAGTCGATCCTGATTGTGCCAAGAAGCTTGGAAGAGGAGGAAAACCACAGGACGTGATTTGAAACCTTTTAGCGGAATCCTGCGGGTAAAAGCCCGCCCAGGAGAGCTTGACCAGCACCTGGAAGCGAGTCTTGCGCGGTGAAAGGCAACCGACATCGTGATACGTAGACAGCGGGCCCGAAAGCCATGCTATTCAGCCTCGAAAGGGTTCAGACTTGCCGGCGTCTTCGTCGTTTAGGAAGCGGGGACCACGCGAGCGTCTCGTCACTGGTCAGAGACGCATCGGCCGACCGGGGTCCGAGAACATGTGCAAACGGGAATGGGGATTCCCCAGGAACTTGGGAGCTCCTGTCGTCTCCACGGAAGCAGTCCCGGAAGGGGATACCGGGTGAACAACCGCAGGCCCGATGCCGCCGCACGCCGCGGCAGCGGGAGCGAAATGAGGCGTGGTCCCGTGGCACCGCCAAACGAAGGAAACGAAGTGCGGCGGGAGGGACGGCAGGAAGTCGCAGTGCCTTGATAGTACCGGCGAAGCGGGGGAACAAACGCCCGTGCGGACCCCGTGGAGGGAAGCGAGGCATCGGGAGCATGGAATCGTTGTTGGGACATACGACGGATACCGGAGATTCGATGTACGTATTACCGAAACAGCAACGGATAGCCGAGTTGGCGAGACAGTCGCCGCAGACGGCCTTCACTACGCTGGCCCACCTGATGGACATTGACTGGCTGGACGCGGCCTTCGCCAGGACCGGGCGGCGGGCGTGGACGGACAGACGTGGCACGACTACGAGCGGAACCTGAAGGAGAACCTTCAGTCGCTCCTGGACCGCGCCAAGTCCGGCACGTACCGGGCACCGCCGGCGCGGCGCGTGCATATTCCCAAGGGCGGCTCGACCACCGAGACCCGACCCGTCGGAATCCCGACTTTGGAGGACAAAGTTCTCCAAAGGGCGGTCGTCATGCTGCTGGAGCCGATCTACGAGCAGGACTTCGATCCCGGCTCGTACGGCTTCCGGCCGGGGCGATCGGCGCACGCGGCCTTGGAAGACTTGCGTCAGCAGGCGATGGCCAATCATGGAGGCCGGGTTCTGGAGGTGGACATCCGAAAGTTCTTTGATACTTTGGACCACGCCCATCTGCGGCAGTTAATCCAACTCAGGGTGCGTGACGGCGTAGTGTTGCGCCTGATCGGCAAATGGCTCAATGCGGGCGTGATGGAAGACGGTAACATCAGTTACCCGGAAGCCGGCAGCCCGCAAGGAGGCGTGATTTCACCCCTGCTGGCCAACGTGTACTTGCATTACGTGCTGGACACGTGGTTTCGCCAGGAGGTGCAACCGCGACTCCGGGGCAAGGCCCACCTGATCCGCTATGCGGACGACTTCGTGATTCTGTTCACGAATGAAAGCGACGCACGGCGGGTAATGGAGGTGCTGCCCAAACGCTTCGACAAGTACGGCCTGACGCTACACCCCGACAAGACCCGCTTGATTCCTTTTCGCCGTCCGCCCTACAAGGGGTCCGGCGGGAAGGACGACGGGAATGACCCGCCTGGCACGTTCGACCTCTTGGGTTTCACCCATTACTGGGGTCGGGCGCTCACCGGCGGATGGGTGGTGAAGCGGCAGACGGCCTCGTCGCGGCTGAGCCGGGCCGTGCGGAGCATAGCCCAATGGTGCCGGATCAACCGGCATCGAGCGGTCTGCGAGCAGCACTACAAGTTGAGTCAGAAGGTACGCGGACACTACGCGTACTACGGGATCACCTGCAACATGCGAATGTTGAAGGTGTTTCTGCAAGCAGTGCAACGAGCATGGCGGAAGTGGCTGGAACGCCGCAACCGTCAACGCGAGATGAACTGGGACCGATTCCAGCGGCTGCTACAGCGTTATTCGCTTCCGTCGCCGAAAATCGTCCACTCTTACGTCAAGCAGCGAACCCATGCCTTGAGGAAGCGTATGGTCTAATGCGTCCACGTACGGATCTGTGGGAGCCCTGGGCGGGCAACCGCCCAGGGCCACCCGGCGCGGGTTGTGAGCGGATCCTGAGCGCGTGCTGATCGGGAAAACGGCCGAAAACAAGGCAAGAACTTGATGTTCGACACGTAAAGAAAAATCCTCGGCCCAAGACGACCGGAAATGCACCACGCGAAACGTTATAATGCAGGGACCTGGAGGACTCGACCATGAGCGAAGTGGACCACACAGCCTGCGGATGCCAGAACTCGATCGAGCCGCTGTTCACAAACCGGCGGCAGTTCCTCAGCCGGTTCGGCATGGGGTTGGGCGGAGTGGCGCTGGCGGAAATGCTGGCACGCGAGTCGGCGGCGGCAAGCGTCGATCATGGCATCCTCGGCGGGCCGCAATTCCCGCCGAAAGCCAAGCGGATCATTTTCCTTTTCATGTCGGGCGGGCCGTCGCAGCTCGATCTTTTCGACTATAAGCCACTGTTGAACAAGCGGAATGGCGAGCAACTGCCCGACAGCGTCCGCGGCTCTCAGCGGCTTACGGGCATGTCGGGCAACCAGTCGTCGATCCCGCTGGTCGGCTCGCCCTACAAGTTCGCGCAAAAGGGGCCGGCCGGCGCGTGGTTCAGCGAACTGCTCCCGCACACGGCCGGCATCGCGGACAAGCTTTGCGTCGTCCGCGCGATGTTCACCGAGGCGATCAATCACGGTCCCGGCGTGACGTTCCTGCAAACCGGTTCGCAAATCGCCGGCCGGCCGAGCATGGGCGCTTGGCTGAGTTACGGGCTAGGCCAGGAGAATGCTGACCTGCCGTCGTTCGTCGTGCTCATCACGAAGGACAAGACCGGCCAGCCGCTGGGGGCGCACCTCTGGGGGAGCGGCTTTTTGCCGTCGCGACATCAAGGCGTCCTCTTCCGCCCGTCGCGCGACCCGGTGCTCTACCTCAACAACCCGGCGGGCGTCAGCCGCGACAGCCGGCGGATGCTGCTGGATCGCCTGCACGAGCTGCACGACCACCAATACGCCGGCACGCCGGACGCGGAAATCCAGTCGCGGATCGACCAGTACGAGATGGCGTTCCGCATGCAGACGAGCATCCCCGACGTCACCGACCTGGCCAACGAGCCGAAGGAAGTGTTGGACCTCTACGGTCCCGACGTCCACAAGCCGGGCACGTTCGCCGCCAACTGCCTGCTGGCCCGCCGCCTCACCGAGCGCGGCGTGCGGTTCGTGCAGCTTTACCACCAGGACTGGGACCATCACGGCGGACTGCCCGCCGCGCTGCCGCAAATCTGCCGAGAGACCGACCAGCCGTCGGCGGCGCTCGTCAAGGACCTTGAGCGCCGCGGCCTATTGAAGGACACGCTGGTCGTTTGGGGCGGCGAATTCGGGCGCACGAACTACTGCCAGGGGAAAATCCAGGCGAACTTCGGCCGCGACCATCATCCACGCTGCTTTACGATGTGGATGGCCGGCGGCGGCGTGAAAGCCGGCAGCATGTTCGGCGAGACGTGCGAGTTCGGCTACAACATCGTCCGCGACGGCGTCGACGTCCACGACTTCCACGCCACGCTGCTGCACTTGCTGGGCATCGACCACGAGCGGTTGACCTACAAGTTCCAAGGCCGCCGCTACCGCCTGACCGACGTTTTCGGCAAGCTTGTGCCGCAATTGATAGGGTAGAATGCGCTGCTGGCTACGCCACTATCTCGGCAATTCGCTCTCGCGTCACCGGCCCGATCACGCCGCGCTCGCAGATGATGGCAGCGATCAGCTCGGCCGGCGTGACGTCGAAGGCCGGATTGTACACCTTCACGCCTTCCGGCGCGGTCTGGCGGCCGAAGCCGTGCGTGATCTCGCGGGCGTCGCGCTGCTCGATGGGGATTTCCGCGCCGCTGGCGATGGAGAGGTCGAACGTGCTTGTCGGCGCAGCGATGTAAAAGGGAATCTTGTGGGCGGCGGCGGCGACGGCCAGCCCGTAGGTGCCGATCTTGTTGGCCGTATCGCCGTTGGCGGCGATGCGGTCGGCACCGGTGACAACCGCCTGCACGCGGCCCTCACGCATCACCTGGGCGGCCATCGAATCGCAGATCAGCGTCACGTCCAGCCCGGCATTGTGCAGCTCCCAAGCCGTCAGCCGCGCGCCTTGCAGCAGCGGGCGGGTCTCGTCGGCGTAGACGACAAGCTTCTTGCCCTGCTCGGCCGCCATGAAGAAGACGGCCAGCGCGGTGCCGTACTCCGCCGTGGCCAAGCCGCCGGCATTGCAGTGGGTGAGCACGCCTTGACCGTCGGCAAGCAGCTTCGCGCCGTGCTCGCCGATCGCGCGGCACATGGCGCGGTCTTCCTCGTGGATCGCGCGGGCCTCTTGCAGCAGGCAGGCAGCGATTTCTTTGGGCGGCCGTCTGCGGAGTTTCGCGGCGGCCGCTTTCATCCGATCGAGCGCCCAAAAGAGGTTTACCGCCGTAGGCCGGCTTGTGGCCAAGTACGCGGTCACTTCTTCCAGGCGGCGGAAGAGCGCCGCCTCGTCGTGCCCGGCAGCGGTTTGCAACCCCACGCAGACGCCGTATGCCGCGGCGATGCCGATGGCTGGCGCGCCGCGGACCCGCAGCGTCTTGATCGCTTCCCATACGGCTTCCACCGTACAGCAGTCGATTTCGACCAGCTCGACCGGCAGCCGCGTCTGGTCGATCATCCGCAGGTGGCCGTCGGGGCCGCCGACCCAATGCAAAGTTTCCGTCTTGGTCATGATCTCATGCGTAGGCCGGAACAAGCGCAGCGCAGTTCCGGCATTTCTCACTGTCGTTGTTTGTACTGCGCCGGAACTGCGCAAGCTTGTTCCGGCCTACGCCTTCGCAAGGGTTGCCTGCAACGTCGTGTCTTTCGCCAGCACCTTATCCACCAGCCCGCGTTTGTAGCCCATGTATTTCTCCTGCAAGGCCGGATCGGCCAGGGCGAGCATCTGCACGGCCAAGAGCCCGGCATTGCGGGCGCCGCCGCTGCCAACGCCGACGGTAGCCACGGGCACGTCGCCCGGCATCTGTACCATCGAGAGCAGCGAATCCAATCCGCCGGCCAGCTCCGTGGGCACGGGAATGCCGATCACCGGCAGAACTGTATGCGCGGCGACCACGCCGGCCAAATGCGCTGCGCCGCCCGCGGCAGCCAGAATCACACGCAGACCCCGCTCGGCGGCCGAGGACGCATATTCCTGCACGATTTCCGGCGTGCGGTGGGCGCTCATCACGCGGACTTCGTGAGGTACGTTGAACTCGGTCAGCGCGGCGGCCGCGCCTTTGATTTTGGGCCAGTCGCTATCGCTGCCCATAATGATGCCGACAAGTGCGGGCGACATAGTCTATCCTCCGTACATCGGATTGTACTTCATCCCAAACGTCTCCGCCACCGCGCGGTTCGTCACCTCGCCCTTGCAGAGGTTGATGGCGCGGGCGACGGGGCAGAGCGTCTTGGCGGCGTTTTCCAGCCCGCGGTTGGCGATCTGCAAGGCCCATGGCAGCGTGACGTTGCACAAGGCGTAGGTGCTCGTGCGGCCGACCGCGCCGGGCATGTTCGTCACGCAGTAGTGCAGCACGTCGTCTACGAGGTAGGTCGGGTTGCCGTGCGTCGTCGGGCGGCTCGTGGCCACGCAGCCGCCCTGGTCGATTGCCACGTCGATGATCACGCTGCCGGGCTTCATCAGCTTGAGGTCTTCGCGCTCAATGAGCCGCGGGGCCTTCGCGCCGGGCACGAGCACCGCGCCAATCACCAGGTCCGCTCGGCGGAGCTGCTCGCGGACCGTCTCGCGGTCGCTGAAGAGCACGGTCACGTTGGGCGGCATGACGTCGTCCAGGTAGCGGAGGCGGTCCATGTTGATGTCCAGCAGTCCGATGTTGGCGCGGAAGCCGGCGGCGATCTTGGCCGCGTTGGCCCCTACCACGCCGCCGCCCAAAATCGAGATGTGCGCTGGATCGACGCCCGGCACACCGCCCAGCAGGATGCCGCGGCCCATTTGCGGGCGTCGAGATACTTGGCCCCTTCCTGGATGCTCATCCGCCCGGCGACTTCGCTCATCGGCGTCAAAAGCGGCAGGCGGCCCTGGTCGTCGCTGAGCGTCTCGTACGCCACGGCGATGCTGCCCGTTTGCAGCAGGTCCTCGGTCAGCTTGCGATCTGCGGCGAGGTGGAAATAGGTGAAGACGATCTGCCCCGGCCGCAGCATTTTGCATTCGACCGGCTGCGGCTCCTTGACCTTGACGATCATGTCCGCCCGGCCGTAGATCTCCTGGGCGGTGGGGACAATCTCTGCACCGTGACGGACGTAGGCGTCGTCGTTCAGGCCTGACCCCGCCCCGGCCGCCGCCTCGACCAGCACGCGGTGGCCTGCCGGGTCAGCTCCTCCGCCCCGACGGGCAGCAGGCCGACGCGGTATTCATCGTTCTTGATCTCTTTTGGGATTCCTATAAGCATGGTTAATGTTTTCGAGTACGCCGGGCATTCCTGCTTGACACAATTCGGAATCAGCCCTGGAAAGTCAATCCGAGCATGATACCTTCCACCAGCATTTTTGGCGAGGACCGGCAGATTGCCCGACTATTGATGCTTATCTGCCGGACGGATAACAGCATTTGCCGTGCGCACAAGCTTTCCACCCCCCGGCGGGATCCTGAGTTCCACTTTCGCGTCGGCTGCTGTCCATGCGCCGGACGTCGCGTCGAAGGATTCCATTTTACCAGGCCCGACCAGATCGACCTTCGCCGCAGTCTTGTAATCCAGGTTGACGACGACCGCATGGGTTGGCTTGTCGCCCGTACCGAAGTAGCCGAGCAGGAATCCCCGCACCCGTTCCGGCGGCTTGTAGGTCATTGGCGCCACGGGCGGATCGAAGCGGAACGGCGCGCTGACCGGCAGTGGAGTCGATCCGGGTGGCGACATGCCGGCATGATAAACGGCCAGCGACCGCAGAGGCTGGAGCTCCTTGGCAATCGCCAGAAACTCGCGGTTGAGCGTTTTCAAGGCGTCGTAAAGCGGCGTCGGCTTGTTGTCGGCCGTTGCAATTCCGCCCTTCATATCCGGCGAATAGTAGACGAAATAGGAGATGGCCTTCCCGCCGTAGGCCAATGTCGTGTAGACGAGGAACCGCTCTTCGTCCGGGCCCGGCACGCGCATCGCCGCCGGCGCCCAGGTGCAGGCTTGCACGATGTTGAGAAACGGCAAGTGGGCCTCAATCGTAGCGTTGCGGACCATCGCCAAGTTGAGAAAGTAATCCGGGCTGTCGCCCGCGACTGCGAACTGGTAGTGGTCCCAACTCACCAGCGACGGCTTGACGACGCGGATGTACTGCCGCAGGTAGTCTCGGTAAGCGGTGACCATGTCACCTTTCGTGCCGAGTTGCTCGTTGTTGGCGTAGGTTGGCAACAGGTTGATGTATGCCAGGTGCGCCGCATCGAGGGCGCGGAGGTGGGCTACCAGCTTTCCCAGGGCGGGAAAGGCGGCCGCGCTTGGCTCGTCGATGATGAAGTAGCTATACAGCGCAGGGTGCTTGCGGACCCGTTCGATCAGCGCGTCGAGCTTGGCCAGCTTCTGAGGGTTGTTCAGCGACTCGGCATTCAGCAAGACGTCGGTAAGCTGCGCCCGAAGACCATGCCGCCGGGCGACATCGAGCTCCTTCTCGGTACACCAGACCAGGTTAAAGCCGCCCTCGGCCATTTGCCGGGCGACGGCGTCGGTCATCGCCGGCCCGGCCCAGTAGGTGACGATGGGTGTCCCCATCCGCCAAGAGGGCTTACTTGCGATCGCGGGCGGAGAGTTGCCTGATTTTTCACTGGTTTGCCCAAACCCCGTAGAGACGGCGGTTGCGGCGTAAAGGCCAACGAGGAGAAAGCAATTACTGCGCACGTTCTTGGCCATTGCTCCTGCCTTGGCTTCCAACACGGTAATCGAGCGACACGATCAGCAATGGCTCAACGACCGACCACGATCCGACTTCGTCGTCCGCGATTACCACAATGCGTCGCGGGCTGATGGCCACGAACTCGGGATGCCGCACTTCCAACGAACGCCCATCGGCAAGCCGCATCAAGAACGGCTCGAACGGCTCGCGCCGAAGAGCTTCTCTAACTCCTGCTATGTCCATAACTGGCCTCTCGTCAAAATACCCTATGGTCGGATTGTAGGCTCTCGTTCTGCCGTTGTCAACGCTCTGCTATACTGCGTGCTGACGACTACCGATGGAAAGTTGGAGCAAAAAATGTCCCACATCGATGATCTTGCCATCACGCCCGGAATGCAGGCCCATATCGATCGCAACAATCAGTATTTGGCCGAACGCAACCGCTACATTCGCGAAGTAGTGAAGAAGTGGAAGTTCGACACCATTGCGGTACACGGCTTGTACACGGTCCGCGACGCCATTGAGGACTACCAAGGCGCGATCATCGAACCGATCTTCATGAGCACCGCGCAGGCCTATCGCGACTTCGACGAGATGGCGGCCGCGCTGGCCTACAAAATTCCCACCTGGGCCTATTCGCGGATCGCGAACCCTTCGACCTACTACTACGAATGGACGCTGGCGCTCTTGGAGGGCTACGGCTACGACGGCGAGACTTCGTGCTGCTCCACTTCCTCGGGCATGTCGGCCATTATGACCGCGGTGCAGCCCTTCTTACGCATCAAGGAGCACGTCGGCGAGCCGCGGAATTTCGTTGCCACAGCGCAGTGCTACGGCGGCACGTTCCAGCAGTTCTCCGTCCGCTTCATGCAGGAGCAGGACATCGAATGCCGCTGGGTGCTGGACGCCACCGATATCGACCAATGGGCGGCCAAGATCGACCGCAACACCCGCTTTCTCTATGGCGAATTGCCCAGCAATCCGCAGCAGGGTTTCTTCGACATCCGTGCGGTGGCCGACCTGGCCCACAGCCACAACCTGCCGCTGATCTGCGATTCGACCGTGGCCACGCCGGCGCTCTTGCGGCCAATCTGCCACGGCGCGGACATCGTCGTGCAATCAGCTACCAAAAGTCTCACGAGCAGCGGCTTCGGTGTCTGCGGGGCGGTCATCGCCCGCAAGAATCTGGTAACCAATATTGACGACGAGCAACTCAAGAGCGATTTTTCGTTGTGCATCAAGTACCTGCAGAACCGCGACTTCGGCCCGAACCTGCACCCCTTGCAGGCGATCATGACACTCAACGACATGCGAACCCTGCGATCGAAGATGGACCTTCTGAGCCGCAACACGATGCAGGTGGCCGAGTTCCTGCAGCGGCACCCGCGTGTGGAGAGCGTTCAATACCTGGGGCTGCCCGACCATCCGCTGCACGAGCTGGCCAGCCGCTACATGTGGCTGGTCGACGCGGAACACGACGAGCAGTACGGCCGCGCGGTGAACCGCTACGGGCACTTGCTTTCCTTCTGCGTCCGCGGCGGCGCGGAGAAGGCCCGCGTGTTCTTCGACGCCCTGCAGCGGATTTGGCGGGCGACCGACCTGGGCCGCATCAAAAGCGTGGCCACGATCCCCACGATTTCCACGCACCAGCAGCAGGGCGAAGTGGCCCGCGAGATGGCCCACATCCCGGCCAACATGGTCCGGCTATGCGTCGGCGGAGAACATCCGGCGGATGTGATCGCCGACTTGGACCAGGCGCTGGGGAAGGCAGGATAGCAAAAGCGCTGGCACGAATCAAAAGGTCCAGTCTTCAACTTTGAGGCTGGGAACTCGCTGAAAATCAACCACGTTTCGGGTCAAGACTGTCATTCCCTGGGAAAGCGCAATCGAGGCAATTCTGAGGTCCATAGTCCCTACTCGAATGCGTTGCTGCCGGAGGTCGTTGAAGGTGTTCGCCGCAGAATCGTCGAACAACAAAACCTGTGAATTAGAAAAGTCTCTGAGAATCGCGTTGAGGCGACGATAACCGCGGACGACTCCCTCGGTCTGTCTAGCCTTGGAGATATAAGCAGTCCATCCAAGGACTTGTTCGTGGAACGACACGATGGTCACAAAAAAGTCCGACTGCGCATGTCAGGAGATTCGCCGAGAAAGCGCGGCGTAAAGCGGATCAGACACCCGCTGCAAAATGCCCAGATGGTCGGTGTCAAGAACATACATCAGGATTCGACGACGAGTCAAAAGCAGCGGGTATGAACTTAAGGGAGCTTCTCGTTTGACTCGAACCGATCAGCACGGCGGATCTCCTGACCGAGGCGCAGAATCTCCTCAAAGTCCGGGTCGCCCTTGAATGAGCCGGTTATCTTATCGATCCAGCCCTCGGTGGGCCGTAAGCGCTGAACCTCCGACTTCAGTTCCTGTACGTCCCTTTCCACGTGGGCCAAGCGTTCTTCTACGGTGGGCATGATCGTTTGCTCCATTACTGATATCCGCTTCATTCTAACATCTGCGAAGTCGGGGGCAAAGAGGGAAGCCCAACATGAACAAGGGCGATAAATCGCCACCTGCCAAAGCCAGGGCAGGGAGTGAGGGCCTTGCCACCGCCGGCCGCGTCGCCCTCCCACCCGCGCCAGTCGGACCTGGGCGATGCTCATCAAGCGAGTCTATGAGGTCGATCCGCTCCGCTTTCCGAATTGCGGCGGCGAAATGAAGGTCGTCGCCTTTCTTGAGCCTCTGCAAGGCGATGTGATCGAGAGTATCCTACGGCATTGCGGACTGTGGAACCCCGCAACTCAACGCCCGCCGCCCGACGCTGAGGAAGGCCGGTCAGCTTTTGGCATGCCCGGCGAGCTGACTTATGTTGACGAAGAGACGTTCTGGGCGACGTTCTGATTACCACCGGCACGCACCGGCGAGGAGACATTCTGCGCGTGTCGCGTGATAGTCTCCCGCGAGAATGGCTCGCGATGCGATGCACGTCCGGGTCAAGCGGCAAGGTTCTTTGCGGAAGAGCTTGCCAAACTGAGCAAGCAGCCACAAGACGGAAAGCGGGCATGCCGCTCTCCCTCTTGTGGCTGCTTGCTCTCTCACTTCTTCTACGGTACAATCAGTCCCGTGAGAGGAAATCAAGTTTCCTTGAGGAAGTACTTTCCTGTTAGATTGCATACAGTTAGAATGCCGATTTCTTCCCCATTTCAACTGCCCTATAAACTGAGTCACGCCATGAACATAACTCTTTTCCGTGGTTTCGCGCTTGTCGCCGCGCTTGCTGGCTTGGTTTGCAACTCGAACAGCTCGTCAGAAGCGGCCCTTTTTTACGTTGCAGGAAACAATGGGCAGTTTGGCACCATCGACCCCGCAACAGGCGCTTACACTTCCATTGGAACGACTTCGGTTGTACTGGAGGGTGGCCTTGGATTCGGCCCAGGCGGCGTCCTCTATGGTAGCGATAATTATAACCTCTATAGCATCAATACCACTTCGGGATCACTGACAACGGTGGGCACTATGCCAGGCAACGGGTACTGGTCCTTTGGCGCGACCTTGGACGGAACTCTCTATTTGAACCGACAAAATGTTCTATACGCAGTTGACCCGGCCACAGCCGCGTTGACTTTTATCGGGCCAACCGGCGCGCACACCGGCAACGGCATCGCCGGAGCCGCGGACGGAAACCTGTACCTGATGGGGTCGGCGTATACTGGCTCAGGCGGAAACTTTTACCGCGTGAGTCGCACATCGGGTGCTGCAACCTTGCTTGGGAACGGCGGCGTCAACGATAATTTCTATGGACTGGGCTATACGAACGGGCGAATGTACGCCTTCGATTATAATAACCCCGACATCTATACCGTCAACCTCGTGAACGGCTCGATGACTTTGGCATCGACGTATGACTTTTCCACGGTCGGCCAGGTGTACGGCGTCGGGGTGCAGCTCGCCACCGATACCGCAACCCTCGCCACCTGGAGTTCGTCCGGTGGTGGAAGTTGGGCCGACGGAAGCAAGTGGGACACCAGCCCGAACTTTCCGCAATTCCAGAATGACACCGCCACGTTTGGGAGCGCTATCGTCACCTCGGCGACCGTCACGCTTGATGGCGGCAAGACCGTTAGCGCACTCACATTCGACAACAGCAATAGCTATACGATCGGCGAAGGGAGCGGCGGTCCGCTGGTCCTGTCGAGCACTGCCGCGTCCGCGCAAGTCACCGTGCTCACTGGCACTCATACGATCTCCGCTCCCCTTCTAATGACCACGAATGTCGCCTTTAACGTAAACACGGGAACGGCGCATAAATATCTCCGGCAACATTAGCGAGTCGCTTAACGGGACCGGGCTCACAAAGTCCGGCGGCGGCACCTTGATCTTCTCCGGCAGCAACAGCTACACAGGCGACACAAACCTCGTTGGCGGCGCCTTAAGCGTGAACCAGAGCAGTCTCTCTGAGACGACAGCCGTGAAGATCGCGACAGGCGCTACGATGAACCTGAACTTCAATGGCGAGGAGCAGGTTGGCTCCGTATGGTTGAACGGCGTGCAACAGGGTCTGGATGGCGCCATCTTCAGCAGCGCCACTGATCCGACCTATTTCAGCGGTTCGGGCAGTTTATATATCGGTGCACCAGCGCACACTTGGAGTCAGAGCTCCTGGCTTGGCGATTGGAACGATGTAAGCAATTGGGGTGGCACGTACATTCCCAACGGCCCTGGAAAATGGGCGGTTTTTAGCGGGAGCGACTCGAAACTGGCTGCCACCAATGTCGCCGTTACACTAGGGCGCCTCGATCTATTGAGCACTGCTCCCATTGCGATCACTGGGCTTCAACCTAGCGGTACGCTGACAATGCAAGCGGACCCCTTAAACCAAAGTGCTGGTGCCCAGATTAACGTTTCTGGGGGCACCGTCCACAAAATCAACCTCCCGCTGATCTTCAATAGCCCGACGGTGGTCAATTTGTCCGCCGGTTCAACGCTGGAAATCGGAGATCCGGTAAACCTGAACGGGCAGACGGTCACCAAGACCGGCGGCGGGACCTTGCTATTTGACGTGAATTTCTCGGCCGATAGCGGCACGTTGCAGGCCAATGCGGGGGCAGTGGCGGTCGGCGCGCAGGCGATCGTGAGTCCGTCGCTGCTTGATATTTCTGGGAACTCCCAACTGACCGGTTCCGGCACAATCCAAAGCACCGTGCTCTATGAGAGCAGCGCGGCGAGCCGATTCGACGGCAGCATTGTCGGCGCGGGCAACTCGCTCATCGTGAATGCCGGCAGCGGCAGCTTGACGTTGACGGGTTCCAATACCTACCGCGGCGGGACGGAAGTCCTGGGTGGAACGTTGATCGAGGCAAACGCGAGCGCAATCGCCGACGGCTCGAGCTTGATCGTCGGGTCGCGCACGACGTTATTTGACATAGCGATTCCAGATGCCGCTGCGGCAACTGCCCCGCAGCCCGTGCCGGAACCGTCGACGTTTACCTTGATCGCCGCCGCCACCGCGCTGCTGGCGGGCGACCGCTGGCGGAGTCGGAAGAACGGAATGTTATTCGGCTAACTCAGAGTCCATCCTAAAACCGTAGTAGCGGCGTCCCGCCGCATTGTGCAAGCGGCGGGACGCCGCTTCTACCGGCCAGTGGCCGGTAGGCTCTTAATCGGGAAGAAAACGTGTCAGGGCAAGAAAGCGCGTCAGGGCAAGAAAAGGTGTCAGGGAAGGGGGAAGAAAAGGTGTCAGGAACCGTTTCACGCTACTCTTCGCCTGCCCCTTTTTGTGATCTGATCTTCAAATCTAACGGACGTTCACATCCCTACGCAGCGCCCCGGGGAGTTTTCAAGTCTGCGTTGAACTACACTGGGGTGCGGTTGCGGAGCTTTTGCTGCAAGCTGGCCGTCACCGCCTCAAGCTCCTCCAGACTCAGCGCGGAAAGCTCCTTTTCGTCGCTAAGCGGCATGTAGAGCAGAGCCTGCAACATGCGAATTATCTTGATCTCGCCTTTGATCTCGCCTTTGATCTCGCCTTTGATCTCGCCTTTGATCTCGCCTTTGATCTCGCCTTTGATCTCGCCCTCTTCCATGCCTTCCTGCCTAGCGGCGGCAAGCTGCCAGTTGCGGTCTCGAATGGCCCTTTCCCGTCTGTCGTACATGGCTTTGTCCTCGCTGATCTCGGCAATCTTGATTAACGTCTCACTCGCCCGGCGTAGCGCCGGCTGTGGAAACGCCGCCCGCAAGGCGTCCGCCTCGTAGTCCGGGGCGCGCCTCAGCCAATAGAGCCAGCAGCCCAGCGAGTCGTCGGAGCGCAAGTCGGAATATGCTGTATTATACTTCGGCAATACGTTCGCGAGGTGGTGAAGAAGTGGAAGTTCGACACCACACGATCCCCGCGATTTCCACGCACCAGCATCAGGGCGAGGTGGCGCAGGAAATGGCCCACATCCCGGCCAACATGGTCCGTCTCTGCGTTGGCGGAGAACATAAGGCGGACGTTATCGCCGATTTGGACCAGGCGCTGGCTAAGGCGGGTAAGGCCGCACTACCGTCTCTCCCACCGAGAGATTGCGTTCACCCCGCGTTAAAGGATATAATTGCCTGAGTGAGGACTTGGACCAGCAGCAAACGGATATGCATAAGGGCGATTCGGTGGCCTACTACAACTTCCTGTGGACCGATGAAATCGTTGAACATCTTGCGGAACACGGAGTAGAGCCGGAGGAGTTTGAAGAGGTCGTGAACTATCCCGATAGGCGCGGAATGAGTCGATCAAGCAAGCGGCCATGCTGCTGGGGCGAGTTGGCAGACGGGCGTTTCATTTTTTGCGTGTTCGAGTATCTTGACGATATTACCGTCTTGCCGGTAACGGCCTACGTGGTTTCGCGGCCGGGTGATGAGGTGGAACGATGAGCAATCGCAAAACGGTTCCCATGACCCCTGAATTGCGGGAACGATGGCGGAATGCAGTCCGGGAAACCGAGGCGGAACTGCCCGAACTGCTTGGCTTGGGCGAACGACTTCAGGAAGCCGCACGCGAAGATACGATTTCCGGGCACTTGCGCCGGGCCGTTCACCACAGTCGACTCCGTCTTGAGGCGATCGCGGCCGCGGCCGGCATTCCGGTCGAAAGCCTCAACGCGTTCTTGAGCGGGGAACACACTTTGCGTTCCGACGTGCTCGACCGCCTTGCGCTCGCGGTCGATTTCACACAGAGTTTGCATTCCGTCGGGCAAGCAACCGAGCGCGGGAATTCGTCTGGGGCAGGCTCCCAGGCCAAATAGAGTCGGTCCAGATAGAAGGTGATGCTCCGTGACGTTGACCAAGATTTGTCGAGTTGTCTCTCTGCTTTCAATCATCCACCTTTGCCTGCCGTTTTCGGCCACGGCCAAGGACGTCGCCTACAATCCCCTTACCCAAAAGTCGGCTGGCGCCCCGGCCCCGCTTGACCTGACCGTCAAGGACAAGGCCCGCAAGCGCGAGATTCCCGTTCGCGTCTACTTGCCCGCCGAGGGTACGCACGCTCCGGTCGTGCTCTTCAGCCACGGGCTGGGCGGGTCGCGCGAAGGCTCCGCGTATCTCGGCGAGCACTGGTCCGCGCGCGGCTACGTCGCCGTTTTTCTCCAGCATCCGGGCAGCGACAATTCAATATGGAAAGGCAAGGCGCCCGCCGACCGCTTGGACGCCTTGAAGAAAGCAATGAACCTGGAGAATTTCCTCCTCCGCGTGAAGGACGTTTCGGCCGTGCTCGACCAGCTCGGCAAATGGAACGCGGAGAAGGGCCACCCGCTGGCCGGACGGTTGGACATGCAGAAGATCGGCATGTCGGGCCATTCCTTCGGCGCGATCACCACCGAGGCCGTCAGCGGCGCGGTCGGACAAGGTGGCAAAACTTTCACCGACCCGCGGTTCAAAGCGGCGGTGATCTTCAGCCCCAGCAGCCCGACTATCACGACAGCGACGGAGGCTTTCGGCAAGGTAAAGATTCCCTGGATGCTGATGACCGGCACAAAAGACCTCGTGCCGCTGATCGGCAGCGCCGACATGAAGTCGCGGCTGGGCGTCTATCCGGCCTTGCCACCCGGCGGAAAGTACGAGCTGGTCCTCGACCGGGCCGAGCACTCGGCGTTCACCGACCGCCCGCTGCCCGGCGACACCGAAAAGCGTAATCCCAACCATCATCGCGCGATCCTGGCGCTGAGCACGGCCTTTTGGGACGCCAATCTCCGCGGCGACGCGGCGGCCAAGGCGTGGCTCGACGGCGAGGGTCCGAAGAACGTGCTGGAAAAGAACGACAAATGGCAGAGAAAGTGAGACCTGCTAATGTCAGTTGTGCCGCAACGTGATCCCAATCAGGAAGAATGCTGCGCTCAAGTGGCCAACGCGACCAGCAAGACGATACAATAGAGGTGAGGTTCTTGTTGAAGGGAGCTCCGATGCCGATTCATGACTGGACCCGCCAGGTGCGGTTGGCGAGCCCTTTCCCAACATGCCGGTATTCCTCGCGCCGGAGTGGTATGTCGTGTGTCCGCTGGAAGCCGCGCACCAGACGGCATGGGAGCAGTGGCCGGCCCAGTTGAAGAAGCCGCTGGAGGCGCCGCGCGATGGATGAACCTCGGTTCCTGCGCGGTACTTGATCTATTCGGTCTTAAGCTTCGCCAGTTCGGCCTCTGCGGCGGCAAGCTGCTTTTCGAGGTTCTTTACCTCGGCCGCGTCGTCCATCTGCTTGCGCGCGCCAGCCAACTGCTGTTGCAGATTGCTGATCCGGGTGCGGAGGACTTCGGTGCGTTTCTTGGCTTTCTTGTCCATGAGGCGGTTCCTTGAAGGCTTTAGGCTTGCTGTGACGGGCGTGGTGGGACTTCGCTCGCAGGACTCGCTTGTCCCACCCTACGACTCATTTGTCCCACCCTACAACTTTTTTGACAGTGCAATGGCCAATGCAATTGCTTCTTCTTTCGTGTGTATCTCGCCATCGAGCTGCGCGTCGCGAACGGCCTGCAGGATGTGCTTGAAGGCGGGACCGGGCCGCAGGCCGGCGGCCCGCAGGTCGTCGCCCGTCACGAGGGGCGGCGGGTCGAGCTGCTCGCGCGGCCAGGCAAGCCGTTCCCGGCACCATGCCGCGACTTCGGCCCCGTCTGGCGAGAAGACCTCGTAAAATGCAATCAGGCACCCCGCCCATTCGTGTGCAAGCAGCGGTTGAATCTTCGACCACTGCGCCCGAGGCGCGCCCCGCCAGGCATCTTGAAATTCTACCAGCCAGGCAGCCTCGTCAGTTTCTTTGTTCGATAACTTCCAGCGCAGCCCGACTTCGCGAGCCACGGCCGGACCATGACCGATCAGCAACCCCGCCAAGGCCAGTGGAAACTCCGGGTCCTGCAGCCGCCCCAGCACTTCCAGCGAGCGATCCAAACGAGCGCGAATTTGCTCGTCATGCGGTTCGATCTCCGGCAGTACCGCGGCGGCCAAGCCCAACTCTACCAGGAGCCGCACGCCTTGCACGCGGCCCGGCTCCGTGAGCACGCGGCGCATTTCCATAGCGATCCGTTCCGGACTGACCACCGTGATCTGCGCGGCCATTTCGCGGATCGCGGCTGCGGTGTTGGCGTCGATTGTGAAGCCGAACACAGCCGCGAAACGCACCGCACGAAGCATCCGCAGCTTGTCTTCCGCGAACCGCTGCTGCGGCGAACCGATCGCCCGAATTCGGCCTTGTCGCAAATCTTCTTGCCCGCCGACAAAATCAATGACCTCGCCGGCGATCGGGTCGAAGAACATGCCGTTGATGGTGAAGTCGCGGCGCAAAGCATCTTCGCGGGCGGAAGTGAAAGTGACGCTGTCGGGATGCCGGCCGTCGCTGTACACCGAGTCCTGGCGGAAGGTGGCCACTTCGATCTGTCCTGCCGGTCGCGGGCCGACGACGGTGATCACGCCGAAGGCCGCGCCCAGCGGCAAGGTCCGCGTCTTGCCGAACAGCTCGCGAATCTCCTCCGGCCGGGCGTTAGTGGCCACGTCATAATCCTTGGGCCGCCGGCCGAGCACTTCGTCGCGGACGCAGCCGCCGGCCCAGTACGCCTCAAAGCCGGCCTCGCGGAGCCGCCGGACGACTTTAATTGCAAACTCTCGCGCCGGACCGGCCATCGGACATAAAAGGGCAAATTGACGTTGGTGTTCCGCATCGGTCATGGGTCATTGAATCGTAACAAAACCGTCATCGGAATGGTAGCCGATCGGAACGGTGAAAACCGTGTACAATCGTGGCACACCGAATTCCCGATTGCATTGGAAACGCGCCGCGAATGACGCATCGATCAGACGAAACCCATCTTGACGAAGTGTCGGACTACCGTTGGGAGGAGATTTTCGCCGACACTCCTCCCGATATTCTGGAAGCGTTGGGCGGGCGCGATGCGAACCGCTTTTCGCCGGGAATAGAGCCGGTCCGCGTCCTACGCGCCGGCGCCGCTGTTGCCTGGCGGTACGCCGGCGAAATCGTACTGGAAGACGGCTCGCGGCGGCCCGTCACCGACGCGCTGCCGGCCGATCTGCCGCTGGGCTATCACGATTTTTATCCTACCGCCGGCGATTGGAAGACGCGCGTTATCGTCACGCCTTGGAAGTGCGCCGAGCCGCCGGCGCGGGCTTGGGGCTGGGCCGTGCAGCTCCACAGCGCGCGTTTGCGCCGAAGTTGGGGCATCGGCGATCTGGCCGATTTGCGGCGGCTATCTATCTGGTCGGCCGAGTTGGGCGCCGGCGTGATGCTTGTTAATCCGCTGGGGGCGCCCGCGCCGGTCGTGCCGCAGGCGGCCAGTCCGTATTATCCCAGCACGCGGCGCTTCCGCAATCCGCTCTATCTGTGCGTCCAAGACGTGCCGGGAGCCGAACAACTGGGACCACAGCTTGCCCGGCTCGCCAACGAGGCCCGCGCACTTAACGCCGAGCCGCGTCTGGACCGCGATCGTGTCTTTGCATTAAAAGATCGAGCCTTGAGGATGATCTGGGAGAACTGCGGAAAGGGGGACAGTCCCATTATCGCTGATACGAAAATCGGGACAGTCCCCTTCGATGCTTTTTGCCATGAACACGGGCCACCGCTAAAGCGCTATGCCGCATTCTGTGCCCTGGCCGAAAAGTTCGGGCCAAATTGGCGGACCTGGCCGAGCGAATATCGGCGGCCCGACAATTCGCAAGTGGGCCGTTTCGCGGACGACCATAAGGCGGCCGTCGACTACCATGCTTGGCTGCAATGGCTGATTGATCTGCAACTGACCGCTGCCGCCGAGTGGACCGGCATCACGCAGGACTTACCGATCGGCTTCGACCCCGGCGGAGCGGATGCCTGGGAATGGCAAGACCTGCTCGTCCCGCAGATGACCGTCGGTGCACCGCCCGATGAGTTCAATGCCGACGGCCAGAATTGGAACCTGCCGCCGTTCCATCCGGGGCGGCTTCGCGCGGCGGCCTACGAACCGTTTGTGCAGACGATCCGGGCAGCCCTGCGCCGGGCGTGCGGGCTGCGGATCGATCATGTGATGGGCCTCTTCCGGCTATGGTGGGTTCCGCATGGTCAAAATCCGCAAAAGGGATGTTACGTCCGTTACCCGGCCGACGACCTGCTGGGCATTGCCGCGCTGGAAAGCCATCGCGCCGGCGCGTTTATTGTGGGCGAAGACCTGGGCACCGTCGAGCCGGGCGTCCGCGAGCGGCTGGCGGCGCGGCGGATGCTCTCCTGCCGCCTGCTCTGGTTTGAACCGACGCCGCCGCGGGAATATCCCGAACTGGCGATGGCCAGCATCACCACGCACGATCTGCCGACGGTCGCCGGCCTCTGGAGCGGGGCCGATGAAGCCGCGCAACGCGCGATCGGACTGACTGTCGGCGAGGGAATGAAGAAGCTTCGCGATCACGTTCGCAATCTTCTGGAAGTAGAAAACGACGCTGCGGTGGACGACGTGATCGAGCGGGCCTACCACCGTCTGGCGGAATCCCCGTCGCGGATTGTGACGGCCACGTTGGAAGACGCCCAGGCGGTGGCCGAGCGGCCGAACATGCCCGGCACAATCGACCAATGGCCCAATTGGTCGTTACGCGCTGCCGCAGGACATTGAAACTATGATCGCGTCGGACTTGCCAAGGCGGATTGCACTGGCATTAGCGCAGCGATCATAACAGCCTTATAGAGAGCAAGCTGGCGACGCTGCTTCAAACACACGGGGCACTGGACATGGGCATAACTCGGAATCGCGGTTCGATGGTCAGGGCACGATTTTTCCTGTCTCTGCACATTACTTTCGGAGCTATGGTCTTGGGTTTGCTGCTTGTATGCGTTCCGACGTGCGAAAGATTGTTCAAGGAGTATGGCGTGCCACAGCGGGATTCCACGGCATTGTTGTTCCATATCTCACATGTAGCTGCCAAGTATGGGTTGATCTTGTTTCCTGGCGTATTCATAAGTGATTTCGCAGTTATGTTCATGCTATACAAAATGCGTCGCGAGAGCGCCGCCAGAACGTGGGGATACTTGGCGTTGCTGGCGGCGATACTCTTTATTGGCTGGGGGTTCCTTGCTGTAGCAATGCCGTTAATTACTCCTCGCGCGCCTGGAGGTCTAAGCGAGGGACGTGGGTAAAAAAGCGGAGGCCGGAAAAGCAGCGTAAGGTCTTTGTCTTTCGCGTCGTCTATTGCCGCAAGTTCGAACCAGGCACGGGCGAGTATCCTGTCGGCTGCGAATTCGTGAAGCGAATCGACCGGCCAACGGGACACTAGGCGAGTTGCGCTTCCGCCCGCCGCAACTGCCCGCAGGCAGCGTTAATCCGCGCTCCCTTGCGATGGCGAATGGCCACGGTCAGGCCGCCGCGCTCGAGGATTTCGACGAAACGCTTTACCGCCGCGGGCCGCGGCGTGCGGAAGTCCAGGCCGGAGACGGGATTGTACGGAATCAGGTTCACCAGCGAGGGGCGGCCGCGGAGCAGATCGACCAGTTGGTTCGCCTCCACGGGGCTGTCGTTCACGCCGGCCAACAAAATGTATTCGTAGGTCACGCGGCGGCCCGTCTTTTCAAAATACTCGTCGGCCGCGGACATGATGGCTTCGATGCCGATGCGGGAGTTGGTCGGCATGAGCCTGGTCCGCAATTCGTCATTCGGGGCGTGCAGCGAGACGGCCAGGTGGTATTGGCAATTCTGTTGGGCCAGCCGGCGGATGCCCGGCGGCAGGCCGACCGTAGAGATCGTGATCTTGCGGACGCCGATGCCCAGCCCGTCCTTGGCGGACGCGGCGGCCAGGGCGGGCATGAGCCGGTCGAGGTTCGCCAGCGGCTCGCCCATGCCCATGCAGACGATGTGGCTGAGCCGTTCTTCGGGCTTCAGCAGAAGTTGCAGCCGCAGCATCTGTTCGACGATTTCGCCGGTGGTGAGGTTACGGGCGAGGCCGCCCAGCCCCGTGGCGCAGAAGGCGCACTTCATTGCGCAGCCGACTTGCGTGCTGATGCACATAGCGCAATGGCCCTTGTCGTCGCGTAGCAGGACGCACTCGATTTGCGCGGGACGTTCTTCCAAGCGGACGGCACGCGGAGCGTGCCTGCTACTTTGTCCCTCGGGCAGCGTGAGCAGCAGCTTCTCGGTTCCGTCCGCGTCTTGGCGGTGGACGGCGATTTCAGACGTCCAGATCTCGAACTCGGCCGCAAGCTCCGCTCGCAACGATTGCGGCAGATCGGTCATGGCATCCCAGTGCGAGGCCCGCTGCCCGAAGAACCATTTGCGGACCTGGGCAGCCCGATATGCCGGCTGGCCGTGCTGACGCATCCAGTCGCGGAGTTGTTCCGGCGATTCATCGAGAATGTGACCCATATTGCTATTCTACCGCAGGCTCCTACTGTCGGAAGGGACTGAACAACCGACCTTGCGCTACGAGCCGGGCTAGGCAGCGATTGACAGCTTGCCGCGAAACTCGCACAATATACAGCGTCATCCCACAATCAGGGCAACGATCATGTCGAATTACCCTCCGCCTGGAATGCAAACCGCTTATCCTCAGCCGGGCTATCCGCCACCGCCCCCGCAACCCTCCGGATGCGGAGGCTGTCTGGGGAAGATCTTCATCCTGCTGGGCGTGTTGTTCTTCCTGTTGATCGTGGCCTGCTGCGGTGGCGGCTTCTATTTGCGGTCCTACTTCAAGAATTCGATCACGCAGCAAGCGACGGAAATACAATCCATACGCGACGACATCACTTCCATCGATATCCCCGATCCTCCGTTGTCGCCGGCATTCGGCGGCCGGTTTAAGATGCCCGTCTCGGGGACGTTTCTGGGCCAAGGGGCGGGGTATACGGCGCCCAACAACAAGGCGTTACTCGTCGTGGCGTCGTTTAGCGACGCGTTCGGGCCGCAATTCAAGGACCAACTTGTCAAGGCCCTGGAGAATGGACCGGGCGGCAACGCCGGCGGCAATGACCAGTCGCACGAAGAGCTCAAGGACGTCAAGAAGTCGGAGGTGGAGCGGACGATTCGCGGCGAAAAGGCGGTCTTCAGCGTATTCGAGGGAGTAGGCGTCAAAAGCGGCGCCAAGAAGATCCAGGTGCAAGGGGAGTTCGCAGGAAAAATCGGCGCCTCCTTCCTGTTTATTTCCGCGGAAGAAGACACGCTTTCCCGGAAAAAGGTCGACCGCATCATCAACTCGATCGACGGCGGCCAAGCTGAAAAGAAGTAGCGGGACGATTCTCTGGTGGACTGAACCGCCAGCGGAGCTGGTTCCTGGCGCGTGCTGCCTTACCGCCGCTCCATCGGCACGTAGTCCTGCTTGGCGTTGCCGATATAGACCTGCCGCGGGCGAAGGATCCGGCTCGTCGGGTCGTCGTGCTGCTCCTTCCACTGCGCGATCCAGCCGGGCAGGCGGCCCATGGCGAAGCAGACGGTGAACATGTCCGTGGGAATGCCCAGGCTGCGGAGGATAATGCCGCTGTAAAAATCGACATTCGGATAGAGCTTGCGTTCGACGAAGTAAGGATCGACCAGGGCCAGCTCCTCGAGCTTCCGCGCAATGTCCAAGAGCGGGTCTTTGATCTTCCGCTGGGCAAGCACCTTGTCGCACACCGACTTGAGGATTTTGGCCCGCGGATCGTAGTTCTTGTAGACCCGGTGCCCAAAGCCGAAGAGCTTGAAC
Source organism: uncultured Planctomycetia bacterium (assembly GCA_963780045.1). GTDB lineage: Bacteria > Planctomycetota > Planctomycetia > Pirellulales > Thermoguttaceae > JANXQG01. Next base: position 4,302,917 of record CAVZZZ010000001.1, read on the forward strand.
GGGTTCGACTTGTCTTTGGCGGCCTCGATGCATTCCCCGGGCGACATGCCGCCGTGGTGGATGCGTTCGAGCATTTCCACGACCTCGACGTTGGCGCCGCCGTGCAGCGGTCCCCACAGCGCGCACACCGCCGCGGCGCAGGAGGCGAAGAGGTTCGCCCGCGACGAGCCGACCAGCCGCGCCGTCGACGTGCTGCAGTTCTGTTCGTGATCGGCATGGAGGATAAATATCAGGTTCAGCGCGTCCTCGATTTCCGGCGTGATGTGATGCTGCTGGTACGGCAGCGAGAACATCATGTGCAGGAAGTTCGCGCAGTAGCGCATGCTGGGGTCGGGATAAATGAACGGCAGTCCCAGCGAATGGCGATAGGAAAACGCGGCGATCGTGCGAACTTTGCTGATCAGACTGGCGGCGACTTCCTCAAACGAGTCTTCGTCGCCCAGCGCGAGAAACTGCTGATGGTAACAAGCCAAACTGCTCAACGACGAGGAGAGTATCGCCATCGGCGGCGCGTCGGCCGGGATGTGCTGGAACTGGTACTTCATTCCCTCGTGCAGCAGCTCACTTTGCGTCAATCGCAGGCTGAAGCCGTCCTTCTCGTCCTTCGTCGGCAGCCGGCCAAAAATCAAGAGCCAGGCAACCTCTATGAAGTTCGGCCGCTGCGTAAATTGCTCGATGGGGATGCCCCGATAGCGAAGAATGCCCGCGTCGCCGTCGATAAAAGTGATCGTGCTTTTGCAAACCGCGGTGCTGGAGAGCGACGGATCGTAGGTGGTCAAGCCGGTGTCGTCGCGAAGCCGGCTGATGTCCAGCGCCTTTTCGCCTTCTGTCCCGACAACGACGGGCAGCTCAATCTTTTTGTCCCCATAACAGAGCATCGCTTTTTCAGCCATTTGAGTCTCCCGCCGAGTTGTTCGGACAATCTCTCTCCCATTTTGATCATATCGGTCTTTGCCGCAACTTCAATGGGGGCCGCGATTTTCGCCCGTTTGGACCCAGTCCACGACTATTCGGCGCGAGTCAAAAATGTCACCCGCCCTTGTCCGCCGGCGCTGGACCGTCAAAAATATGGACACGAGGAGACCAAACGATGACAGAAACAACCACGATGTCCGGCAAAGCGCCGGCATTTTCCCTCTCGAATCAGGACGGCAAGAAGGTATCGTTGAAAGATCTTGCCGGACAATGGGTCGTGCTTTACTTTTATCCCAAGGACGACACGCCCGGTTGCACGATCCAGGCGTGCGAGTTCACCACAAACTGGGACAAGTTCCAGAAGCTTTCGGCGCACGTGATTGGCGTAAGCCCCGATTCGGCCGAAAGCCATCAGGCCTTCATCGCCAAGCACAAATTGCGGATCGAGTTGTTGAGCGATCCGGACCACCAGGTGATGGAAAAATACGGCGCTGGGGCGAAAAGAACAACTACGGCAAGATCACCGAAGGCGTATTGCGGACGACGGTCTTGATTGATCCTGAAGGCCAGATCGCGCATTACTGGCCGAAGGTCAAGGCCGCCGGGCACGCCGAGGCGGTGGCGGAAACGCTGGCGGAGCTGCATGCGGAAAAGTAAATGAGCTTCTCTACTAAACGAACTCACATTGCCGGCATTCCGGTCGGCGATATTGCCCGGCGGTTCGGCACGCCGACCTACGTCTACGATGCTGCTACCATCCTGCGGCGCTTGGCCGAACTGGCGGCGTTCGACCACGTGCGCTACGCGCAAAAGGCCTGCTCGAACCTGGCCGTGCTCGATCTCTTGCGGCGAAACGGGGCGCTGGTCGATGCCGTAAGCGCGGGCGAGGTCCAGCGCGCGCTGGCCGCCGGCTATATTGCTGACGGTGAGCCGCCGCCGCTGGTTTACACGGCCGACATCTTCGACGCCGAAGCGCTGGACCTCTGCGTGCAGAGGAATATCCACGTCAACTGCGGCTCGCCCGACATGATCGAACAACTCGGCTGCCGGGCGCCGGGCCGCGCGATCACGCTCCGCGTCAATCCGGGCTTCGGCCACGGCCACAGCCGCAAGACGAACACCGGCGGCGACCAGTCGAAGCACGGTATCTGGCACGAGCAATTGGGCCTTTGCCTGGAAATCGCAGCGCGTCATCAATTGACGATCAGCGGATTACACATGCACATTGGTTCGGGCACGGACCTGGAGCACCTTTCGCAAGTCTGCGCGGCGATGGAGCAGGCAGTCGCGACGATCGGCCCCACGGTAACGTCCATCAGCGCGGGCGGAGGTCTACCGGCGATCTATCGGCCCGACGAGGCGCACGTCGATCTGGCCGCTTACTTTGCGCTTTGGGACGCCGCACGCAAGCGGCTGGAAAGCCGTTTCGGCCACGCCGTCTCGCTGGAAATCGAGCCGGGCCGGTATCTTGTGGCCGAAAGCGGGTTCCTTGTGGCCGAAATCCGTTCCGTCAAGCGGCAGGGCGAGCATTGGTTTTATCTACTCGATGCCGGCTTCAACAACTTGGCGCGGCCCATTCTTTACGGCTCTTATCATCCGATGTCCATCGTGCCCCGTGATGCGGCACCGCGCCCGGAGCGGGAAGTGATCGTCGGCGGACCGTTGTGCGAGTCGGGCGACATCTTCACCCAGTCCGAAGGAGGCTTCGTATCTCCGCGGCGGCTGCCGGAGGCCGAGGCAGGTCAGTTGCTGGTGATCGAATGCGCCGGGGCTTACGGCTTCGTGATGGGCTCGAACTACAATTCCCGGCCGCTCGCGGCCGAAGTGTTGATTCGCGACGGCCGGGCCGATCTCGTCCGCAAGCGGCAGACGTTCGAAGACCTTGTTCGCGGAGAGATCATTCCCTAACCGCTTGCTTGAGCCATATTCGCCGCGGCAGAGTCGCTCACACCTGCCCCAAGCCGCCATCCACCATGAGGTCGATGCCCGTGATGTAGCTGCTGTCGTCCGAGGCAAGGAAAAGGACCGTCCGGGCGATTTCGTCCATCGTGCCCATCCGTCCCAGCGGCACTTCGCTAGCTATGTTCTGCCGAAATCCTTCGGTTTGTTCCTTGTTGAGACCCATCTTGCCGAAGATCGGGGTCTCGATCGGTCCCGGGCTGAGCGAGTTGACGCGGATCTTTCGCGCCTTTAGATCCGCCGTCCACGTCCGCGCGAAGTTGCGGATGGCGGCCTTGGTGGCGCTGTACACGCTCCCTCCTTCGATACCCTTGCTGGCAGCGACCGAGGCGTTGAGGATGATCGAGGCGCCATCGACAAGCAGCGGCAGGGCCTTCTGCACCGTGAAGAAAACTCCCTTGACGTTGATCGCGAATTGTCGGTCGAACTCCTCCTCGGTCACTTGCTCGAAGGGGCGGAACGTGCCGCCGCCCGCATTGGCGAAAATGACATCCAAATGGCCGTACTTGTCTTTGATCACCGTGAACAGGCGGTCGAGATCGGCCATTTTCGATACGTCGCCTGGCACGGCCAGCGCCGCCGAGCCGATCAATTGGGCTGCCTCGTTCAATTCTTGTTGCCGCCGACCGGTGATGACGACCTTGGCCCCTTCCTTCGCGAACAGCCGGGCCGTTTCCAGACCCATGCCGCTGGTGGCGCCCGTCACGAGGGCCACTTTTCCGCTTAGCTTTGCCATTTTGAAATTCTCCGATTGGCTAGGAAAGTTGAAATTCTAGGCGCTTACGGGCGAAAGGCAACCGCCGTAACTCACGGGCCCCAGTTCCCGTCGTCGCGCAGGCATGCACCCTTGCAGGCCACCAAGCCGGGGCACTCGTCGCACCGGGCGATCGAGTCGCGGCTTCGCTTCCAGGCGCGAAAAACCTCGCTACGCGCGATAGGCTTCCAATCACTCTGCAATACGTTGCCTCCGGCGGTTGGCGGGCCAATCGGCGGGATGACGCTGCCGTCCGGCTCGATTCGTACCGCATCTCGCGCCGCCCGCGGGCCGCGGCGGACCTGCTGGGCAAGCGTCCTCGACGGATTAAACCGCAACGGCGGGTACCAAGCGAATTCCATTCTTTTCGGCGCGTGAGGTTCGATCCACGCGGCGGCTTCCACCAACTCACTGGTTGAAAGAGCCCAACTCGATGGCTCGGCCTGGCGGCATACTACCGCCCAAACGCGAACCAGGCGCACGGCGCGATCGTCCAGCATTTCCATCGTCCGCTCGATGGTCTTCCAGGTTGACGGCGCGAGCACGAGCTGGACGGCCGATTTTACATGCGCGCTACCAAGCACGTCCAACACCTTCAGCGCCACCGATGGTCGCCGACTCCAGCCAGCGAGTCGTGGACTTCCGCAATGGCCGAGAGCAGTGGAAGCTCCACTTCGCATACGCCAGCGGAGGCCAGTTCTGTAAGCAGCGTCCCCGAGCCCAGATCTGTCGCGCGGCCGCGGATGCTGACTTCGAGGCCGAATTCGCTCGCCACTCGCACCGCTTGCATCAGATCATCGCAGTCCGCCGCTTCCGGGGCGACAACCTGTATTCGTCTAACGCCCCACGCGGCCAGCCGCGCGAAAATCGGCCTTAACTTTCCCGGCTCGGCAAGCGTCACATCGGCCGCGCTCGGCAGCGGCAGTGGCGCTTCCGCAAGTCCGAGACGCTCGAACAGGTTTTCCAGAAACCGCTTAAGGACCATGCAGCGGGCTCCGACTTCACACTACCGCCGCTCCGTCCGTCGCCCGGCAAACGTAGACGGCCGGCGTATTGCCTGTGCGCAACTTGTAGGCGGCGGAAGTGGCGGAGACGAAGTCGTCGGCCGCATTCGCGCGGACAATCGCCACGGCGCAGCCGCCGAAGCCGGCCCCGGTCATGCGGGCGCCGAAGCAATCTTTATGCGCCTGGGCGGCCTCGACCATCGCGTTCAAGGCGTCGCTGGAAACCTCGTAATCGTCGCGGAGGCTGACGTGGCTCTCGTTCATCAGCCGGCCCAGCGCGGCGATGTCTCCGCAGCGCATCGCCTCGACCGCGCGAACAGTGCGCTCGTTCTCCGAAATCACGTGCTGCGCACGTCGATGGGTCGTAGCGTCCAACTGGCCGTCTGTGCCGGCAAGCTCCGCAAGCGATACGTCTCGCAGCGCGCGGACGCGAAACACCTTGGCGGCCGCTTCGCACTGCGACCGCCGCTCGTTATAAGCCGAATCGACAAGCCCGCGGCGCATCGCCGTGTCCAGCACGACAACCGCGACGCCGCCGGGCAGCGGTGCCGGCTGAAGCTCCAGCGAGCGGCAATCGATGAGCATGGCGTGTCCTGCCCTGCCGGTGGCGGAGATCAACTGGTCCATGATGCCGCAATTCACGCCGATCCACTTGTTCTCCGCGCGTTGGCCCAGCTTGGCTTGGGCGACGGCATCCCACGGGATCCCGCTCACCGCGGCGAAAGCCCGCGCGGTCGCCATTTCCACCGCGGCCGACGACGAAAGGCCGGCGCCCAGCGGCACGTCGCCCGCCAGTACGCCGTCGAAGCCCCGCAGGTCCATGCCCGCGTCTTGCAGGCACCAGGCGACGCCCTTAAGGTATTCGATCCAACCGGCCTTTTCGTGCTTCAGGGCGCTGAGATCGAACTCGCGGGCCTCTTGGTAATCGATCGAGTAGACGCTCACCAGGCAATCGTTTCGTGGACGCAGAGCGATCCACGCGGCCCTATCGATGGCCAGCGGCAGGACGAAGCCGTCGTTGTAGTCGGTATGCTCGCCGATCAGGTTGACGCGGCCGGGCGCCCGCACAACGACCGCCGGCGCTTCCCCAAAGCGTCGCGTAAAGTGGGCAGCGATGTCTTGTTTGGCCAGCGGCATGATGTGGTTCTTTCTTGCTTTGAAAAACATCTCCCAGAGACGAGGCTAACATTGTCGAGGAAATTCGTAGAATTGTCAAGTAGCGTATACCCACGACGAGGGAGAACGGCCATCCCACGTGAATCGCCGGGACTTTGGCATCGCCGGAACGGCCACCGAAGCTACACGGTTTCCGGGTGGGTTTGAATGTCTGGCACGAAATGACACGGTTTGAGACGTCCTCAGCACTGTGTTTCGCAAGGTGTCCCGAGAATGGCTGTGGGCCTGAATTGCTCCTTGAAAGCTGGCCGAGCCTCGTCGCCAAAAAAAACAACATCACATGGCAATATATTTGAGGTGGCGATGCTTCACCGAAGATTGGGAATTGCGGCTCCCATAGACCCAACAATGCCGTCCGCGCTTTTTGGCGTGCCAGCCCCGCGGGGTGTCGCGATTATCTCAAGAAAAGAGTTTTATCGGGGGGTTGCTATTCCCGGACACTCCCCTACACTTGGAGTGCCTTCTGGCAAAAAAGCATCCCTTCGCAGGGATCAGGCATTTTTGTCGGCTAAGGCAGGAAAAATTCAAAGCCGGCGAGCGGCTCTCGTAAAAGAAACCTGCTCGCCAGCCGGGCGCCCCCGGTTCGTTTGGTCGGCGCTACCGGGGGGTGCTCGATATCCATTATAGCGCGGACCGCCCATTATTTCCAGGAGAAATGATGGCGGTGCGAAGCGTTTCTTAAGCTGCGCACGTTCGCGGTCAAGTCCGCGGCCGCGCTTGGCATGGCGTCTTCTCCCCGTCTCAAGTCTCTCCTCGCTTCGACGCAAGGCGCCTCGCCGATGCCTGGGACGTGAATGGCCTGGCGAAGGCAGCGTGTTTCGACCTCAGCGCTGCCGCACTGCGCTTCGCGAAGATAACAACTGAAAACTGCGGACGTACTACTGTGACCACCGAACGCGGAAAGGCCCCTATCATGTGCAAACTGATTTACTTTATCGCCCGGACAAGCGTCGCCCTGTTGGCATTTTGGGCCGCCGTTTTCATCGGGAGGGACCAATGCCTCGGGGCGATTACCTACACGATGGCGAACTATCAAGGCCAGAACGGCTATACGCTTAATGGCACGATCACCGTGCCGAGCACGGGCTTCGTGACCGCGTCGCAGATCACGACTTATGACATAACGATAACCAACTCCAGCGACGCGACCGTAGCCATCTTTATGCCCGGCTACCTAGGCACCGAACTTGGCACCTCAGGTGTGGACGCGACCTCAACGGCTTTGGAACTCAATGGCCCTAGTGGCGCGGCCTCCAACGGACTGGAATTCTCCAATGATCTCGCCGCACTGACGTACAGCGATTCGGCGGGAAGCAATCTCGCTTTTGACTCCATGGGACTCTTCAATGCCCCAATTGGAGGCGCCGGAGAGATCGGATCCAGTCCGATGATCATCGCTACCGCAGCCGCGGCTTTAGGCGGCGGGACTTGGAGCTTTAACGGCAGTGGAAACTGGAGCGACGGGAGTAAGTGGTCGAATAGCTCGGTTCCCACCAGCGGCACGGTATATTTTGCCGGCGTTCCCGGCAATCCCACCAACCCGATCACGGTGTCGTTAAACGGCAATCAGTCCGCGGGGGCCTTGGTGTTCAATGTCTCCAACACCAACGGCTACACGCTGGCGCCGAGCTCGGGCGGTTCATTGACCTTGGGCACGGGGGCGGGGTCTACGATCCAAGTTCTCGGCGGCCCCCACGCGATTTCCGCACCGCTCGTGACGGCCGGAAACCTGGGAGTTAGCTTGGCGAGTGGAACCACACTGCTGATTTCCGGCGCCGTCGCGGGGTCGACTACCGGATCGGGACTCAGCCTCAGCGGCGCCGGCGTGCTAACCCTTACGGCAAACAACACCTACAGCGGCGGCACGACAGTCAGCGGCGGGACGCTGGTTTCCGCCTCCACGGGGTTCACGTCGACCGCCCTGGGCACGGGGAATGTAGCCGTCAACGCCGGCGGCGTGCTCCTGGGCACTACGGAAGATGCGTTCGGCTATAGTCCCGGCGAGTCGCCGGCACTGTTCACGATCAACGGTGGCATGGTGACCACCGGCGGCGGCGGCAATTACTATGTGTCGCTGCCCAACATTGTCTTCAACGGCGGGGGAACGATTTCTTCCGGCGTCGGAAACGGCGGCGACGCAACCTGGGGGAATGTGACGACGTATGCCCAGGGCGCCGGATCGGCGACGGTCACGGTAACGAATCCCGCCGCCACGACGGCGCTCATCAGCGCGGGCACCTTGGGCCTGGGCGCGGCAACCACGACGTTCTCCGTCGCCGCCGGTTCGGCCCCTTCGCAACTCACGGTCACCAGCGTGATGAAAGACACCTACACTCCGGCAGCCGTGATTAAGACCGGGCCCGGCACAATGACGCTTTCCACGATCAGCACGTACAGCGGCGGAACCACCGTCAGCGGCGGAACGCTGGTGTCTACGACAGTCAGCGGCGCGACCGCCCTGGGCACGGGGAATGTAACGGTGAACGCCGGCGCCGTGCTCCTTGGCGACGCGCTGGATGCCTTCGGCTTTTCTCCTGGTATGTCTCCGGCGCTGCTCACCATTAACGGTGGCATGGTGACCACCGGCGGCGGCGGCAATTACTATGTGTCGCTGCCCAATGTCGTGTTCAACGGCGGGGGAACGATTTCCTCCGGCGTCGGAAATGGCGGCGACGCGGGATATGGAAATGTCACAACGTATGCCCAGGGCGCCGGATCGGCGATGGTCAGTGTCACCAATCCCGCCGCCACAACCGCGCTGATCAGCGCGGGCACCTTGGGTCTGAGCGCCGCAACTACGACGTTCAATGTCGCCGTCGGTTCGGCGCCCTCCCAACTCACGATCACCAGCTTGATGAAAGACGCGTACACTTCGGCGGCACTGATTAAGACTGGCGCCGGCGTGCTAACCCTTACGGCAAACAACACCTACAGCGGCGGCGTGACCGTCAGCGGCGGGACGCTAGTTTCCGCCTCCACGGGGTTCACGTCGACCTCCCTGGGCACGGGGAATGTCACGGTCAACGCCGGCGGCGTGCTCCTGGGCACTACGGAAGATGCCTTCGGCTATTTTCCCGGCGAGTCGCCGGCACTGTTCACCATTAACGGTGGCATGGTGACCGCCGGCGGCGGCAGCAATTACTATGTGTCGCTGCCCAATGTCGTGTTCAACGGCGGGGGAACGATTTCCTCCGGCGTCGGAAATGGCGGCGACGCGGGATATGGAAATGTCACAACGTATGCCCAGGGCGCCGGATCGGCGATGGTCAGTGTCACCAATCCCGCCGCCACAACCGCGCTGATCAGCGCGGGCACCTTGGGTCTGAGCGCCGCAACTACGACGTTCAATGTCGCCGCCGGTTCGGCGCCCTCCCAACTCACGATCACCAGCTTGATGAAAGACGCGTACACTTCGGCGGCACTGATTAAGACTGGCGCCGGCGTGCTAACCCTTACGGCAAACAACACCTACAGCGGCGGCGTGACCGTCAGCGGCGGGACGCTAGTTTCCGCCTCCACGGGGTTCACGTCGACCTCCCTGGGCACGGGGAATGTAACGGTGAACGCCGGCGCCGTCCTCCTTGGCGACGCGCTCGATGCCTTCGGCTTTTCTCCTGGTTTGTCTCCGGCGCTGCTCACCATCAACGGCGGCATGGTGACCACTGGCGCCGGCGGCGCCTACTGGGTGTCGCTGCCCAACGTCGTGTTCAACGGCGGCGGAACGATTTCTTCCGGCGTCGGAAACGGCGGCGACGCAACCTGGGGGAATGTGACGACTTATGCCCAGGGCGCCGGATCGGCGACGGTCAGCGTCACCAATCCCGCCGCCACGACGGCACTGATCAGCGCGGGCACCTTGGGCCTAGGCGCGGCAACGACGACGTTCAATATTGCCGCCGGTTCGGCCCCTTCGCAACTCACGGTCACCAGCGTGATGAAAGACACCTACACTCCGGCAGCCGTGATTAAAACCGGCGCCGGCACCATGGTTCTCGACGGTACCAACACCTACACGGGCGGCACGTATGTGGAGGCCGGCAAGCTGGTCGTTACGGAGCCGTATTCCTTGTACACCGGCACGAGCCTGATCGTCGGCAACTCCGCCGCGTTTGCCCCGGTGGTCCCCGGCGAGCAGGTCGCGCCATCGCCTGCGGTGACGCCAGTGCCAGAACCAGGCACACTCGCGCTGTTGACCGCCGTGGCCCCAGTTTTGCTGCTTCGTCGCAGGCGGCACTAACGGACGCGGCAAATCCTTCGAGCACCGATGGCCGCCGTACTTCGAAATAACCGGCTGTGGAGGCAGGTCTAGCGAGCTTGGATCTGCCGCCTCGGCCGGTCTTTTTACCTTCGACTACTTGGTTATTTTGGCCCAAGTAGCGAGTACCCATGTCGAGGGAGCGAAACCACTGTTTTGGGTCAGCAAAGTAGCAGACCACGCTCCGCCGTGCCGTCCGCAACGGCCGTGCCGAGTGCCAAGACTGGCACTTTTGGCACTCAAGTGGCACGATTTGACACTGGTTTGGCACGCCTTGTCACTTCCTTCCGGTCTCTCGCACACCATGCTTTCCGCGGCGAAACCGCACGTGTGGCACGAAATGGCACACTCTGACACGCTTTCCGATTTTCTCGTCTCTCCTCGCCGGCAAATTGGCATCTTCTGTCTCGCGGCCGTCGCGGTATTGAGCGCGTTTGGCGCGGCGAGGGGCCGCCGCGTCGCGGTTTGGCAGCCGGCATACAAGCTTCGGGCAGCAATCGCGCGAAAGCTGCCCGTCCGGTACGTGTCGCGGCGATTCGCTCCGAGATTTTTCTTCGCGATCGAAACATCGAGTATTTGGCCTGATTTTGGCGGTTTCTTAACCCAGCAGCCACCCAGAACGAAGCCAGGATGGACCCAGAACGAAGCCAGGACGAAGCCAGGACGAACCCACGCTGGACCCAGACGGCTCCAGGAATCTCGCCCCAGGGCAGTTTATGCACCAACGGGCAGCCCGGCGGAAAGCAAAGTCGCGGCTTTGTGTTCTCTGCGTTCTCTTGCGGCAAACTCTCGACATCTCTCATCCTTCATCTCTCGTCACTTCCTGCTCCCCTCGCCCACCGGGTTTGTTGTTATACACATCTCTCACCCCGTCCGGCTCGCCCGGATGGTGAACTAGGTTGAATGGCTAGAAAAGAGAAATGAAGAAATCACGACCCCCGCGGGCTTGTCCCGCGGGTGAAGGAGATTGCGCGGCTGCATGGCGACTTTGCGGAAGCGGGACAATCTGATTCACCATCCAGGCAAGCTGGATGGGGTCTGGTTCTTGTTGGTTTTCGTTGCTAGCTGTTCAACCTCCTTCACCATCCACACGAGGTGGATGGGGTTGTGTGGCGACTTATGTAGAACAACAAGCCCATCGGGAGAGGGAAGGGTGAGGGCCCGCTTTCCAGCCATCATATCCCAACTCTTAACTCTTGTCAACATATCTCGTCAGTTCTTGTTTGCCCGTCGCCGCAACTCCTTGTGCCGCAACGCTTTAGGTCGCCTGACATTTGTTCGCGGCGTAAGACGCGGACTTCCGCCGCCGGCCACGAATCGTCGCCGTAAGTCCTTGCCGGCAAACAACTTGGGAAAATCGGCCCGCGAACGGGGGTTTTGGACGTCCGATGCGTGGCACTTAAATAATCAGCGCGCGGCCGAAGGCGATGGCGGGGACTGTCCAGTTTAGCGATGCGTTATGAACTTTTTTCGTGCGGGGATCGTCGCGCATCCGTGACGTTAGGGAAGTCGCCGCAGGCAATTCCGAAATCAGCTTACCGCTCCATTCGGTCGCGCCCCTCCGTCGTTGAATGGCTTGTCTTACGCGGGACGATAGTTGCCACAGCAAATTTCGCGCGACCGCAGCGCGCGTCGGTGTGCCCCGCCGCCGCCGCGCAAGGAGTCGTGAAAGGCTTCGGGTCGGACGCACCCCTGAGGTCGGCATGTCGCGTTAAAGACGCCGCATTGCTTCAGGGCGATTTGACAACAGCCATCGCTGCAAAGTCCATTGGCAATTCACCACGGCCGACGCTCGGACAAAGCTGTGGCGACTATATCCCGTCATCAAACCTGTCAATAATTCATTGGCAGACCACTAGATGCGTCCCCGATTCGACTCCCCCCCGATGGGCTGGCCGAGAAGTTGCTGAAGCACCGTGGCAATTTGTGACTGGCACTGCTTGCCTTATTCCGGTGGGCCGCATAGAGTTATTGGCTCTTATCAACGCTCCGGCCGTAACGCTCGGCAACATTGCGGGGCTATCGGTCGGGCGATTGGTCAAAAGGGAAGCAAATCGCGATTCCGGAGGTGGAAAATGTGTTTCTGTGAGAAGCTTTCGCACTCTCGCCGACTGCGGCCGGCGCTGTTGATGGTTCTTACAATGGCCTGCGCCGCGCGGCGACGGCAACCGATTATGGGGCTGCGAGCAGCGGCACGTGGGGCAGCGCGTCGACGTGGACCCCGTCGTCGGGCTTCCCCGGCAGTGGCGACAATGCCTTAATCGGCAGCACCTATCCCGCAGGTGCAGCGGCCGCGGCCACCGTTACCCTCGGCGGCAGCCAGTCGGTCAATAACCTTTATATCGGCTATGGCAGCCTAACCTGCGGCGGCACGCTGAATCTGGCCGGCAACCACTTGACCGTCAACTCGTATCTCTACTTCGGCCAAAATGGCGGGACCGGGACCATCGTTGAGAATGGCGGCTACTTTACCACCCCAAACCTCTATCTTTACTCGGGGAACTCCCTTGTCCTTGGCGCTAGCGACACCGTCACTTCCTCTCTGAACCTTTACAATGGCGCGCAGGCGACGACGACCGCGGCGGGCAACGTGAGCAGCGGCGTGACGCTTTCCGGCAGCAGCACGCTGACGCTCGGGGCGTCCATGACGCTCAGCAACGCTCTCAGCGTGCCGCCAGGTTGCACGCTCAACATGGCGGGCTATGGACTCTCCGCGCCGAACGTCGATTTTGGATCGGCGTCTGGGCCGGCCAACGTGCTCAATCGCGGCCCGATTACCACCGCCAACCTCAATGTCTATGCCGCGGGCGAGACGTTCAACCTCAACTCCTCGGACAGCGTCTTGAATTTCAATTTGTACGGCGGCACGAGTACGCTCGACAGCCCGGTCTCCACGCTGACGCTTTCCAACGGTGCGCAGGCGACGACGACCGCGACGGGCAACGTGAGCAGCAGCGTGAACCTTTACACCGGCAGCGCGCTGACGCTGGGGGCCTCCATGACGCTCAACAGCTACCTCGACGTGGAGCAGGGCTCGACGCTGAACATGGCGGGCTATCCGCTCTCCGCGCCTTCGGTCTACCTTGGATGGGGATATAACCAGCCGGTCAGCCTGCTCAACCGCAGTCCGATCAGCACCGCCAATCTCGATGTCTACGCACCCGGTCAGACCTTCAATCTCAACCCCTCGGACAACGTGACCAATTTCAGTCTCAGCGGCGGCACGTGTACGCTCAACAGCCCAGTGTCCACGCTGAACCTTTACAATGGTGCGCAGGCGACAACGACCTTGGCGGGCAACGTGAGCTCCTCCGTGGGCCTTTCCGGCAGCAGCGCGCTGACGCTGGGGGCCTCCATGACGCTCAGCAGCGCGCTCACCGTGCCGCAATATTCGACACTGGACATGGCGGGCTATGGACTCTCCGCGCCGAACGTCACTTTTGGATCGGCGGCCAACGTGCTCAATCGCGGCCCGATTACCACCGCCAACCTCAATGTCTATGCCGCGGGCGAGACGTTCAACCTCAACCCCTCGGACAGCGTCTTGAATTTCAATTTGTACGGCGGCACGAGCACGCTCAACAGCCCGGTCTCCACGCTGACGCTTTCCAACGGTGCGCAGGCGACGACGACCGCGACGGGCAACGTGAGCAGCAGCGTGAACCTTTACACCAGCAGCACGCTGACGCTGGGGGCCTCCATAACGCTCAACAGCTACCTCGACGTGGAGCAGGGCTCGACGCTGAACATGGCGGGCTATCCGCTCTCCGCCCCTTCGGTCTACCTTGGATGGGGATATAACCAGCCGGTCAGCGTGCTCAACCGCGGTCCGATCAGCACCGCCAATCTCGATGTCTACGCGCCCGGTCAGACCTTCAATCTCAACCCCTCGGACAACGTGACCAATTTCAGTCTCAGCGGCGGCACGTGTACGCTCAACAGCCCAGTGTCCACGCTGAACCTTTACAATGGTGCGCAGGCGACAACGACCTTGGCGGGCAACGTGAGCTCCTCCGTGGGCCTTTCCGGCAGCAGCGCTGACGCTGGGGGCCTCCATGACGCTCAGCAGCGCGCTCACCGTGCCGCAATATTCGACACTGGACATGGCGGGCTATGGACTCTCCGCGCCGAACGTCACTTTTGGATCGGGGTCTGGGCCGGCCAACGTGCTCAACCGCGGCCCGATTACCACCGCCAACCTCAATGTCTATGCCGCGGGCGAGACGTTCAACCTCAACCCCTCGGACAGCGTCACGAATTTCAATTTGTACGGCGGCACGAGCACGCTCAACAGCCCGGTGTCCACGCTGAACCTTTACAATGGCGCAGGCGACAACGACCTTGGCGGGCAACGTGAGCAGCAGCGTGAACCTTTACACCAGCAGCACGCTGACGCTGGGGGCCTCCATAACGCTCAACAGCTACCTCGACGTGGAGCAGGGCTCGACGCTGAACATGGCGGGCTATCCGCTCTCCGCCCCTTCGGTCTACCTTGGATGGGGATATAACCAGCCGGTCAGCCTGCTCAACGGCGGTCCCATTACCGCCGGCAATCTGGACGTCTACGCGTCCGGCCAGTCCTTCAATCTCAACCCCTCGGACAACGTGACGAATTTCTATCTCAGCGGCGGCACGTGTACGCTCAACAGCCCGGTCTCCACGCTGACCATTTACAACAGCGCGCAGGCGACGACCACCGCGGCGGGCAACGTGAGCAGCAGCGTGACGCTTTCCGGCAGCAGCACGTTGACGCTGGGTGCCTCCATGACGCTCAGCAGCGCGCTCAACGTGCCGCAATATTCGACACTGGACATGGCGGGCTATGGACTCTCCGCGCCGAACGTCACTTTTGGATCGGGGTCTGGGCCGGCCAACGTGCTCAACCGCGGCCCGATTACCACCGCCAACCTCAATGTCTATGCCGCGGGCGAGACGTTCAACCTCAACCCCTCGGACAGCGTCACGAATTTCAATTTGTACGGCGGCACGAGCACGCTCAACAGCCCGGTCTCCACGCTGACGCTTTCCAACGGTGCGCAGGCGACGACGACCGCGACGGGCAACGTGAGCAGCAGCGTGAACCTTTACACCAGCAGCACGCTGACGCTGGGGGCCTCCATGACGCTCAACAGCTACCTCGACGTGGAGCAGGGCTCGACGCTGAACATGGCGGGCTATCCGCTCTCCGCGCCTTCGGTCTACCTTGGATGGGGATATAACCAGCCGGTCAGCCTGCTCAACGGCGGTCCCATTTCCACAAACAATCTCGATGTCGGAGGCGCAAGCACGGTGACCTTGCCGGGCCTCAACGGCGTAGTCAACAACCAGATCGCCCTGTCCGGCTCGACCCTTGCGCTGCAGCAAGCCAACGGCCAGTTGACCGGCCTGACCTTGCACGGCGCGTCCGCCAGCGATCTTACCCTGAGCGGTTCGAGCGTCCTGCAATTGACGGCCGGTTCCAACAGCGGACCGAACTGGCTCTTCCGCTGGCAAGACCCCAGCGGCGGCAATTGGCAAAGCACGCTGGCGGGTCTGATCAGCGGCGGCAGCATCACGATCACCTCGTCGGCGGGCTACTCGCTTTTCGATGAAGAGGGCTATACCTACATTGCGGCGCCCAGCACCCTCGTCTGGAACGGCTCGGGCGGCAATACTTCGTGGAGCAACTCCGCCAACTGGAGCGGCGCGACTCCGGCGGCGGGCCAGTGGCTCCGCTTCGGGGCCCTGGCTGCCGGCGGCCATGCCACCAACAACAACGACATCGCGGGCAATCCGCTCTTCTACGGAATTTTCTTCGACAGCTTGGCCCCTTCCTACGACCTGCAGGGCAACGCCATCGAACTGTCGGGTGACGTGCTCAACCAGAGCGGCACCAACCAAACCATCGGCCTGAACATCCAACTCGTGCCGGGCGACGGGGCGTTCAACACAAACGCCATCACGTTCGACACGGGGGCCATGAAGATCACAGACTCCGGATCGATCAGCGGCGCCGGCATGGAGCTTACGAAGACCGGCAGCGGCACGCTGGTTCTGAGCGGCACCAACACCTATGGCGGCGGCACCGATGTGACCGCCGGCAAGGTCATCGTGACTTCCAGCTACGGCCTGCTGGACGGGTCGAACCTCATCGTCGGCGCCAAAGTATTGCTTTTCGGCACAGTTGTTTCGTCTCAGGCCGCGCCCGCGGACTCGTCGGCCGTCGCCGCCGTGCCCGAGCCCGGGACGCTGACGCTGCTGGCGGCTGGCGCCGCGATTGCGGGCTCGGCTGCTTGGCGGCGGAGAAGGAATTGACGCGATCGACTCACCTGGCGACAGCCGGACTTTTTCTTGGGGCGGCTGGTTGATTGTCTCATCAACCTATCCGTATTTCGAGACGTGTCAGAATACCAATTCTCGGAGCGACAGCAGCCCAGCTAACCTGCGGCGGTCACCCCCACCGACGCGTCGAAACGGCACAGCCGCGGGCAAATCGGAACTCAAGCGGTAAACGCCCCCGACGACCTTGCGTCGCCGGAGCGAAAGATTGACGGCTACTACGGCGCATGCGCGGATTACAAGACCCCTGCCAGCTCGCCTGGCGGGTGAATCAGGTTGTACGCTGACAAGACGTGAAAGCCGGCAATCTGCTTCACCCCTGCGACCCGCAGGCGGGTGCCCCGGCTCAGGGGGCCGGGCTACTTTCGCCGGCCCGTCCCAGTAGCCGTCAATCTTGTCCACCCGCGTAACAAGCACGCGGGCGGTCCGATGCCGGTCGCGTGGTGCTTGCTGGCGTCTATTCCCACGTTTTTGCCCGAAGCTAGCCGCAAATGTTTGACTTGCCCAGATTTCGCTGCGATAATTCGCTTCGTCGCAATGTACATTATGTCTGAGAGTCCCCTGGACCAGCCGGTCCACTTTTCAAGGGAGAAAACCATGTATAGCGAACACTTCGGTAAAGGCCGTGTGCGCTCAACTCGCATCATCGCTCTAGCCGCCTTCCTCGCCTTGGGAGCCTGCTCGGTTCCGGCACGCGCGGCGGAGCCGCGAAGTTCGGCCGGCACCGCGGCTGCGCTTCCCAAGGCCGCGCCCGCTGCCGCGGGTGAGGCGTCGTTCCTGGGCGAGGACTTTGTTCGTACGCTAGACTCGCTCCGCCGCGTGCCAAAAACCAACGCCTTTGTGATGGACTATTACGCCGATTACCATATCGGCAAGATCCGCGACCGGGGCGTGGATGTCAACAACCTTGAAGAGAGCTACATTACGACCCTCTTTCCCGAGCCGCTCGCCTCGGCCTTCAGCGGCATGAAGCGAGTCTACGTGCCGAACGAGATCAAGATCCTGGAAGAAAGCAACAACGAGAAGAACGGCCATTGTTCCACCGTCGTCCTCCGCTCAACGGACGGGAATGTTTTCTTTGGACGGAATCTCGATTTCCACAACGATGCGTGCCTGATCCTCCGCGTACACGACCGAAAAGGCGTGGCGTCGATTTCCGTGATTGATCTGGCCTATTTGAATTTAAATCGGGCGGATTTGGACAAAACGAGTCTCCTCGAGCGCGCACCCTTGCTGTTCGCCCCGTACTACGTGATGGACGGCGTGAATCGCTATGGAGTAGCGGTCTCCAACATGTCCGTGGATACGGCTAAGGCTCCTCTGGACGCGAAACGCCCGCACATTGTCCAGTCGACGTTGGAGCGGTTGATTCTCGATTACGCCCGCGATGCCGACGCAGCCGTCGAGTTGGTGCGGGCCTTCAATGTGCATTTCGTCGTCGCGCGGGAGCACCTTATGGTGGCCGACGCATCGGGCCGATCGCGGATTATCGAGTTTATCGACGGGAGCCTGCGCGTCACTCCCGGCGAAGGGCCCTGGCAAATCTGCACCAACGACATCGTATGGAAAAAAACTGAGGCTGAACGGGCCAGCTCCTGCCGGCGCTATCGGGCAGGATCGGACGAGGCGAGGAAACTCGGCGGAAATGTCGACTACGCGGCCGCCCGGCGCGTCGCCAGGACGATGTCGGTTGCCAACTTTACGATGTGGACGAGCGTTTACAATCTGAAGACCGGCGAGGCCCACATCCTTTACAAGTCGAATCCCGACGTGGAATACAGTGACAAGGTGCCGCCGGCAAACGGTGCGAAGTCGAAGCGGCCGTGAGAGTGCGGTTGGGAACCGCGATATAGTACGGACAGTTTTCTGCTTGCGGCGAGGAACTCGCAGGCAACCTGCCAAAGCAAAAGTCCCTCGTCGAGATCTCTCACCAGGGCGACCGCAATCGCCCGTTTCCTTGGGTCTCGCGGGTCTTTGGCATAGACGAGGACGTTTGTGTCAACGGCGTTCATGAAGTTGCTCGCGCGTGAATCTGGGCGCGTCGGCCGACAGGGAAGTCCGCTGCATTTGCTCCGCGAGCTCGCGCCGAATCCGCGCGCGCTCCTGGGGGTCCCTCACCTTCGCCGGGACAATCGCCGGCCCCTGCACAACCACCTTGGCTTCCGTATGTTCCGGCAGATTGCAGGGAACTGTCGGAACGAAAACCCCGTTCTGAAAAACTACCGGGACAGTCGTTTCCATGTTCGGTCCTGGCTTTCTGATAGGAAGCTTGAGGAGATTCTATTTCTCCTCACCGGCGTGATTCTACCGTAGGACGTGTGGGCATTCAAGTAGCCAAGCCGGAGCGCCACCGGCACTTGACAGGCGCCTTCCCGCCGTTTTAGATTAGCTGAAGGAAAAGCCGACACCCTTCGCTGAAAAACTCAAGGCCCATCATGAAACAGACCCGCCGCCAGTTCGTCCGCACGTTGTTCATGGCCACGCAGGCCGCCGCCTTGGGGCCGGCGGTGGAAATGTTCGCCGCCGAGCCGAAAGCCGACGGGCTGAATTTCTTGCTGCTGGGCGATTGGGGCCGCAAGGGCGAGCCGGACCAGGCGGCCGTCGCCCGGCAGATGGGCCTCTGCGGCGAAAAGCTGCAACCGAAATTCGTCGTCGCCGTGGGTGATAATTTCTACGAGGACGGCGTCAAATCGGTCAAGGACCCGCAGTGGCAAGAGTCGTTCGAAAAGGTTTATACCGCGCAGTCGCTACAGGCGCCGTGGTGGGCCATTCTCGGCAACCACGATTACCACGGCAACTGCGACGCGCAGATCGACTATTCCAAGGGAAGCAAGCGCTGGAACATGCCCGCCCGCTATTACCATTGCAGCGAAACGATCGACAAAGAGAATGCCGTCGATTTCTTCTACATTGATACGACGCCGATGGCCGGTTTCGATCTTGGGGAGCTGGCGCGCCGCGTCGACCTGAAGTCGCAAGACGTGCCTAAGCAGATGGATTGGCTTGAGTCGCAACTCAAGGCGTCGACCGCGCCGTGGAAGATCGTCGTCGGCCACCATCCCGTCTATTCCGGCGGCGTACATGGCGACACGCCTTATATTGTGAAACACGTCCTGCCGCTTTTGGAGAAATACGGCGTGCAGGTCTATTTCAACGGCCACGACCACGACTTGCAGCATCTTCAAGCCGGCAAGGTGAATCTCTTTTGCACGGGCGGCGGTTCCCGCCCGCGGGCGGCGGTCAAGACGACCGCGCATTCGAAATTCGGCCGCGGCTGCTCCGGCTTCATCGCCGCGTCGCTGGCGGCCGACTCGCTGGACGTGCGAATGATCGACGACGCCGGCAAGCTGCTTTATCGTACTTGCGTGCCGCGCCAAGCGTGACCGAACGTGGAATTGGATGACGCGGGTGGCACGCAATGAGCTTCAGGCGAAGGGACGTGCCACCCGATTGCTCAACTTATTTTGTCGTGATGACTAGTGGCCGTGGTGATCCGGCCTATCGGACGGTTTTGGCGGATGCCCGTTCGCTTTGGGCGGTTCCGGGGGACGCTCTTTCAGTGCGGGCATCGCCTGGTCGGGCGGCTTTAGGAGATAACCATGTGGCTTGGAGGGCTCGGCGGGACGCTCTTTCAAGGCGGGCATAACCTGTTTCTCCAACTTCCGCTGCCGCCGCAGCTCCTTGGCCCGTTTTCGTTCGCGAGCGAATTCGCGCCCTTCGCGATACCAGGTGTAAAAATCGCGGACGCTGATTACGGCCATGATAATCAAGAACAGGGCGAAAACGAGGATAAGGACGAAAACCCAAGGCGACATCTAAAGGTTCCTTCAGGCGCTATGCGTTGAACAGTTCCGCCAGCTCCCCGCGCGGGAAACGATGATTGCGTGCCGGGCCTCAGCACGGAGCGGGTGGCAACCGCGCCGGCCTTGCGCGGCATCGGTCAACGGCAGACCGCCGGCGAGGAAATAGCCTAGGCTGCCCATGAACGCGTCGCCCGCGCCGGTGGAATCGACGGCGCGGACCTTTTCCGCGGGAATGTGAATGGTGGCGTCGCATGTCACCACCATGCTGCCGCGCTCGCCGAGGGTGAGGATCACCGCGCCGGCCCCCCGCCGAAGCAGCTCGCGCGCCGCTGCTTCGCATTGGTCAAGCGTTGCCACGGCCATGCCCGTGAGCATCTCGGCTTCGCTTTCGTTGGGACAAAGAATATCCGAAAGACCGTAAATCTCCTCCGGCAGCTCGGGCCGGGCCGGGGCCGGGTTGAAGATTGTGCGAACACTGGCTTGCCGCGCCAGTCGCAGGGCAGCCAGGCTGATTTCCACGGGCAATTCCAGTTGGCAAAGCAGAACGTCCGAGGCGGCGATTTCCGCCCCGGCCGCTTCGACCTCCGCCGCCGTCAGAAGATCGTTCGCGCCGGTGACGATGACGATGGAATTGCGTCCCTGTGGATCGACCGCGATGGGCGCCACGCCGGAAGACGCCTGGTCCGTCGAATGGACGTGCCGCGTGTCGACCCCCAGATCGCGGAAGTTTCGCAGCGTATTCTCGCCGAAGACGTCGCAGCCGAGCTTGGAGATCATGGTCACGCGGGCGCCCAGCTTGGCGGCCATGACGGCCTGGTTGGCGCCCTTGCCGCCAAAACCCATGTGGAAACGCGTGCCGTGCAGCGTTTCGCCGATGGCCGGCATTCGCGGTACGTAGCTGATCAGATCAATATTGCACGCGCCGACGACGGCAACCGCAGGGGGGCGAGAAGGCGATGTGGACATGTTGAGCTCGATTGACAAGGGAGATTGGTGGGCCTGCGCTCGCGACCCGCTGCGCGGGTGCCCGCTCGCTGGTCCCGCCCCAAAAAGGCTACCGGCCAAGGACCTTTATCTTACCGTCCCGCGACCGGGCTTGCCATGCCGGGCAGGGGGGCTTGACACAACTGGCCGCGGCAACGAGATTTACACTCGGAGGAGCACGAGAACGATGCCTTATATTTCGGCGGCCAATCGGCCGGCAATCGACGAAAAGGTGGCGGCCCTGGCCGACGAGATCGCGTCGGTCACAATCGCCAAGCAGCATACGGCGGAAATATCCACACACTATCGCCGCGCGTTCGTGGAAATTGCGGACTTCCTAGCCGCCTCGGAGTGTGGGAAGGCCGGCAAGCCCGTGTCGGCCGCCCAGGAGTTGGCGGCGACGATCATTGAGCTGGCCCGCCGCGGCGGCGCCAAAGGTGGCTGGGCCGGCGAGTTGAATTACGCGATTACGCGGCTCATCCAGCGAGTGCCGCACACCTTGCAGCTTCGCAAGGCGTGGGACGATCCACTGCGCTACTGGATCTACGCCCAGACGGTCGGCGCGCTGACCCGCACGGCTTACGACCTGCACAGCCGCATGGCCGACGACTATACCGGCAACGCCCTGGCGGGAGTGTTCGAGGACGTGAAGGACGAATACAAGCGGCGGGTGAACACGGCTTACGAGGCGGCGCAGATTCTCAAAAGCGGCGACTGCTACGAATACTCGCCGTTTCAGACGCAGCTCGTCGCGGTCAACGTCGATGGAGTGGCCGGCTTCCAGGAGGTCATGCTGCCGCGGCGCCAGCATCCAATCGAGAACACGGCGGGATCGTGAACATCAGACAATCGCGAGGTGAAAAGTGAGTGCCGTTGCAACGAAACGCGTCCGCTCTCGCAGCGCAGTGCTCGATCCTGCCGCCGGCGAGGCGAAACTGGTCGAGTTGGCCCATCCCTTGGTGAAACACCATCTCACCCGCTTGCGGAACGTGGAGACGCGGCCGGCGGAATTTCGCATGCTCGTCCAGCGCCTGGCCGTGCTGCTGGCCTACGAGGCCACGAGCGACTTGGTTGTAGAGCCGCAAACGGTGCGCACGCCCCTGGCCGAGACTGCCGGCAGCTCGATTGCCGAGCGGATCGCGCTGATTCCGATTCTGCGGGCCGGGCTGGGCATGGTCGATCCCATTTTGAACCTGATCCCGGAAGCCCAAGTCTGGCATCTGGGAATCTATCGCGACGAAAAGACGGCGCAGCCGGTGGAGTATTACAGCAAATTGCCCCCCGATCGGCCGGTCGATACGGCGTTGGTCCTGGACCCGATGCTTGCGACGGGCGGGTCGGTGCTGGCGGCGGTCGACGCAGTGGAAAGTTGGGGCGCGGCGAAAGTGAAGGTCTTGTCGATCATCGCCTCGCGGCACGGCATCGAGCAACTGCGGCGCCGCCATCCGCGCGCCGCAATCTACGTCGCGGCGATCGACGCCGAGCTCAACGACCACAAGTTCATCGTGCCCGGTCTTGGCGACGCGGGCGACCGCACGTTTAATACGTTGTCCTAAAGGAAGGTCTTAGACCAAAGACCTAAGACCTAATTTCTAAGACCTAAGTCATGGAAATCGCTCGCAGCATGCTCGGCGTGGCAGTTTTGCTGATGCTGGCGTTAGCCGTTTCCAATAACCGCAAAGCCATCCGGCCGCGCGTGGTCTTGTCCGCTTTGGCGGCGCAATTCGCCATTGGCGCATTGGTCCTGTTCGTGCCCCTTGGCAGAAGTATCCTGGCAGGTGCGGCCCAGGCCGTCGATCGCGGGCTGGAATACGGCAACCAAGGCATTTCTTTCATCTTCGGCAACCTGGTCGATGGGAAGAAGATGGACGACGTCTTCGGCTTGCACCAAGGCTTTGTGTTCGGCCTGCGCGTGCTGCCAATGATCATCTTCGTTACCGCATTCATCTCCGTGCTGTATCACGTGGGAATCATGCGCTGGATCGTGACCGGCCTGGGAGTTCTGTTCCAGAAGCTGCTGGGCGTGAGCCGCATAGAATCCTTCTCGGCCGTGACCACAATCTTCCTCGGCCAAAGTGAAATGCCGGCGGTGGTCAAGCCGTTCGTGCGGCAGTTGACCGGCGCGGAGCTTTTTGCAGTGATGTCCAGCGGCATGGCGAGCGTGGCGGGCTCCGTGCTGGCCGGCTATGCCGGCCTGGGCGTGAAGATGGAATATCTGATCGCGGCCTCTTTCATGGCGGTGCCGGGCGGCCTTTTGTTCGCCAAGATCATCTGTCCGACCGTTGAACCCAGCCGAGTGGAGATTGGCCACGTTCAATTTGACGAAGCCAAGGCGGCCAACGTCATCGAGGCCGCGGCGTCCGGCGCTGCAACGGGTCTGAAGATTGCCGTGAATGTCGGCGCGATGCTGATCGCCTTCATCGGCCTGATCGCGCTTTTGAACGGCATTGTCGGCGGTATTGCCGGTTACTTCGGGCACCCGGAGCTGGATTTGGAAGCCTTGGTGGGCCGCGCTTTTTCTCCGCTGGCATGGATCATCGGCGTGCCTTGGGACCAGGCCAAGATCGCGGGCAATTTCATCGGCCAGAAGTTGATCCTGAACGAGTTCGTGGCGTATGTCAGGTTGTCGCCCTACCTGCAGGATGCCGCCAAAGTCTCCGCCGCCGGGCTGACCGTGCTGGACCCGCGCACGCAGGCGATCCTGTCGTTTGCCCTGTGCGGCTTCGCCAACTTCTCCTCGATTGCCATCCTCGCCGGCGGCTTCGGCGTCGTGGCGCCCGAGCGCCGTTCGGAAGTGGCTCGCTATGGCCTGCACGTCGTGGCGGCGGGGACCCTGTCCAACCTGATGAGCGCCACCATTGCCGGTATATTCCTGTCTCTGCGTTGAAGGCCCGCAAAGGTAGCAGGCACACTCCGCGTGCCGCCGTTTAACAATGAGGTGAGAACGCAACATGTTTTTGCCGCAGGAAATCATCCGCAAAAAACGCGACGGCCAGGAGTTGAGTCAGGCCGACATTACGGCTTTCGTGCAGGGTGTGACGACGGAGAAAGTGACGGACAGTCAAATTGCCGCGCTGGCAATGGCCGTGTTCTTCAACGACATGAGCGTTGCCGAGCGCGTCGCCCTGACCTGTGCCATGCGCGATTCAGGGCAGGTGTTGGATTGGCAGTCGCTGAATCTGCCCGGCCCGCTGGTGGACAAGCATTCGACCGGCGGCGTCGGGGATTTGACGTCGCTCTTGTTGGGACCGATGGTCGCCGCCTGCGGCGGTTTTGTGCCGATGATCTCCGGCCGCGGCCTGGGGCACACCGGCGGGACCCTCGATAAGCTGGATGCAATTCCCGGCTACAACACCGCGCCGGATATCGGCGCGTTTCGCCGCGTGGTCCGCGAGGCGGGCGTGGCGATCATCGGTCAGACGGCCCAATTGGCGCCCGCCGACAAGCGTTTCTACGCCGTTCGGGACGTGACGGCTACCGTCGAGTCCGTGGCCATGATCACCGCCTCGATCCTCTCCAAGAAGTTGTCGGAAGGGTTGGACGCCCTGGTGATGGACGTGAAAGTCGGTTCCGGCGCGTTCATGCCGACCTTTGAGAAATCGCTCGAACTGGCCGAGAGCATCGTCAACGTCGGAAACGGCGCGGGAATGAAAACCGTGGCCCTGCTGACGGACATGAACCAGTCGCTAGCGCCGTGCGCCGGGAATGCCATCGAAGTCCGCTGCGCCGTTGAGTACCTCACCGGCAAACAACGCCCAGCCCGCCTGCACGAGGTCACAATGGCGCTGGCCGCCCGTTTGCTGCTCGTGGCGGGGCTCGCGCGGGACGAGGCCGAGGCCCGCGCCAAGCTGCGGCAAGCCCTCGACTCCGGTTGCGCGGCCGACCGCTTCGCTCGCATGGTTTCCGGTCTGGACGGGCCGGCTGATTTGCTCGCCGCTCCCGATCGCCATCTGGCCAGCGCGCCGGCGGTGCTGCCCGTCAAAGCGGCCGCCGGGGGCTATGTTCATGCGGTCGAATGCCGCCGTCTTGGCCTGACGGTCGTCAATCTAGGCGGCGGGCGTCATCGGCCTGAAGACTATATCGACCGCGCCGTAGGATTGACCGGCTTGGCGGAGCTGGGACAGCAGGTGGAAGCAGAAGAGCCGATCGCGATCGTTCATGCCCGCAGCCGAGAAGCCGCGCAACATGCTGCCGTCTCGGTGCTGGCGGCCTACACGATCGCGGACGAGCGGCCCGCGCTTCCGCCGAGCGTGTATCGGGAAATCTCATCATGAACCAACAAGAGCTGATTCAAGAAGCGGCCGCGGCCCGGCAGAATGCCTATGCCCCTTATTCGCATTTTCTCGTCGGCGCAGCCGTGTTGACGCATGACGGCCGGGTATTCCACGGCTGCAATGTCGAGAATGCGTCGTACGGGCTGTGCAATTGCGCAGAGCGCACCGCCTTGTTCAGCGCGATCGCGGCCGGCTGCAAGCCCGGCGACTTCGCGGCGCTGGCCGTGATTGGCGATACCGACGGCCCGATCGCGCCCTGCGGCGCATGTCGTCAGGTGATGATTGAACTGGGCACCCCCGCATTGCAAGTCCTGCTCGCCAATCTGAAGCAGGACGTGCAAGTGACGACCGCTGGCGAGCTTCTTCCGGGCGCGTTTTATCTGGAGCCGAAGTCCGAGTGACGGGCCGAGTAATCCCCGACGATACGGTAGTCATATTGTGAGCACCATTTCGGCTCGACACGCGGGCTTAGCGTTCCAACTCGTCTGGCAGCCGAACATCCGGCCATGCAGATTGCCATGCCTGCTTGAAGGGCGCCGATAAACTGAGCTTTTCGACCCACTCTGCCAGGTATGTTTTGTCTAGCGACTCGCGGTTTGCCGCCAGCAAAGCCGCTGTATCGGCCAGATCGATCAGCCGGCCCGCCAGCAACTTGTGCAGGATCAAGTCTTCGCAGGATAGGACGTCGATTTCCATGTCCATTTCGGCGAGATGCAGCGGTGTACGGCGCTGCAGAGCTTGCCGGTGATACGGCGACGTCGCCACGAGCAAGTCGATTTGAATGTCCAGAAAAGTTTCCGGCGGCTCGTAGAGGAACTGAAGGAGATCAAGCTGTCCCAAGCGGACTACGCTATCGCCGCGCTTGGAACGCAGACCCAATGCGCGAAGGATTTCTACCAACCGATGGGGATTTGCATCGGCAGTGCCGACCAATAGGTCGATATCCCGCGTGGCCCGCGGGTATTTCCAGGCCGCCAGCGCTATGCCTCCCATGAGCGCCGCGGTAGCATCCAGCGGACGAAGCGCCAGCCACACCTGCCGCAGCGCGGCGAGCATCGACTCAGGGACTTGCACTTCCGGCACGTTTATGGAACTCCTCCATCATGTGCAGCATCATTTGGTCGTGCCGCTCCATTTCGCCTTCGTACCAGCGGTGATAGGCCGCAATCAGATCGCCCTCGGGACCGATTTCCCGCCGCAGTCGGGCCAGCAGGAACTCGTCGCAGGTGTGCATCAGGTCGATCCAAGCGCGGATGCACTGCTCCGGCGTCGCATCGCGGGGAAGCGTGGGAGAGAGATGGGCGGGTGCGGCGAGATTCTCTTGCATGACGTGATTCTAGACCGGCTCGCCGCGCCTAACAATGCCGCCGGCGGCGAACGGCACAAATAGCCCTGACGCTTGCGGCGGTCTGTAACGCTATTTTCGCTCGGTGGTATTCGAGCGGGCTAGTGGAAAACCGCGCAATCTGCTCCTCTAAACCTTTGCGGACGGTCAGCAACACGATCACCTTGCTTGTGCGGCGGAAAAGGCCGCCGATTGCCTGTTGAAAGCCGGTAACATCCGCGTTTGCGCCTAAATCGCTTGCAACCGCTGTCCTCCCCTGGCTAAAATAGGGGAGTTAACTATCGGCACGCCCGGACCATGAGGCAGCGCCCCGCAGCCAGGTGATAAGCGTCCCGCACGTGAGGACGCTTGTCCTTCTGGTTGCACTCCCTAGCATCCGGCATCAACCAATGGCGGCCGCCCCTTGCGGGCGCTCTTTGGTAGCGGCTTGGGTGCTCCGACGACGGCGGTGCCGGCGGCAACGGCTGTGGGGGCGGTGGCGGCGGCGGGAGTGCCGGCCCAGGCGCGGCTGGGGGCGCGGGAGGGTACGGGACGCTAAGCGCCGGCGGCGACGGAGGCGCTGGCTACGGCCCAGGCGGAGACGGCGGATTTTCGGACGCGGGGGACAACGGCACTTTCCCCGGCGGCGGCGCAGGAGGCCAGTATTACAATGGCACCGGCGGTGACGGCGCGGACGGCGAAATCGTTATTACGTACACACCTGAAGCCGTCGTGCCGGAACCTTCCACGCTCGCGCTATTTGGTGTCGGGACCATCGGCCTGCTGGCGTTCACGATTCGCACCTGCCGTGCTCAACCGGTGACGGCTTCGCGGCGTCCACGGCTCGCGCTTTTCTGGAACTCCGCGCCACCGCCCGCGGACGCCATGAAGCCGTCACTGTCTCCGCCGGCCTGACGGTGCCGAGTGGCGAAGGTATAAGGGGTCTAGCGAAGGAGCGGCAAAACTCTGATTCTTAGGAGCGTGCCGGTTCTATTTCCCCGAAAAAGTCGCCGACGTTTTGTGGAAAGCAGCGGACTACCGGCAAGCGGGGAAAGACGAACCTTGGGCGGCGTGCCGTGGTCTTAGGTATCTGACAGCGCGGCGCTCCTGGCCTACTGTTCCTTGACTTTCAGCCATCGGGAGCGGCGAGTGGAAAGTACACCGTACCCAGTACGCAGTGCTCGGTTGCGTGCTACGACGCAGTCGGTACTCAATACTGCGCACTTTGAACTGCGTGCTGTGTACTCCCTGCTCCTGTGCTCGCCCGCCGCGTACGCCGATGCGGCGGCGATTCATCGCGGTCGCTTAACGGAAGAGTGCGCCAAACGCCGCCAACTCCCCTGGCCGAATCCGCCGCGGCAAAATCGCAACCGCGCGCGGCACGATTGGTCGATGGCCGTTCCCGGCCATTTCCGCGCTAGCGGTATTAGGCCCGTTGCTTTAGCACGGGTCGATTGCGGCGGCGGCGGCGGACGGCGGGGCACGGGAAAGGAGTACGATAGGATTGGGCGGGCTATCAAGACCCGTGCTAAAGCAGCGGGCCTAGCACCGGCTGCGCCGGAAACGGGCATAAATGCCCGTCCGCCGCACGTGCCGCGCATTTCCCACTGCCGCCGGCGAAAAATCGGCAAAATATTTCCGCGGCGGGCCGTTTTCTTGCTCCGCGGCGCGGCGGCGGCCCGGAATTCGCGAACCCTTGCCGCGTAAGGGTTTACGGCGGCCGTCCGCCGCCCAGGGGCAGAATCGATCGCGCGAAGCGTAAACAAATGTCAAGCCTCCTAAACCCTTGCCCGGCAAGGACTTGCGACAAGGGAGAAACCAAGCCTAATAAGAACTGTTGACAAAAGATAAGCGTTGTGGTATGATGGGCGGAAAAGGTCGCCTCCGGTCATTTCCGGGGGCTTGCTGTTACACACGTCTCAGACCCCATCCGGCTTGCCGATTTAGTCGGAAAGCATCCCCCCGCCCCCGCTGGGCTTGCCCCAGCGGAGCGCGGGATTGACCACTACAGGCCAGTCCACAAGCGCTATTTGCCGTTTTTTCCTCTTTTCGGCCGGCCGGCCCGCGGCCGGGCGGCCGAAAAGAGGAAAAAATCGGCAAAAGGGTCGCGCGAGGTGGCGTCTCTAGTTGCCAATCCTTCGCTCCACCGGGACAAGCCCGGCGGGGGCGGGCTAAATCGACAAGACCCGGGGTGGATGGGGTCGCTAGATGACTTGTGTACAACAGTTGGCCGCCCGATGGCGGCTGTCGCGGACCCGTGTCGTGTCCGCGCCCCATGCCGCCGCATAGGACCCCCTTCACCCCTCCCACGGCAAAAGAAAGACAACGTTATGGAACCGCTGGAACCCCGCGCCCCCGCCACCCCCGACGGCCGAATGACCCGATGGCGTGGAGAGCACCGCAAAAAAGGAGTGAAAAAGTGTTGCGAAACGTTGCAAACTGTTGCATTCCGACACCCACGCGGGGGAGGCGCGCGATGACGCGCGTTGGTCCCTCGTGCATGTTGGCCGACCGGATCGCGCACAAGAGATGTCTTGACACGCTACATTCGGCCAATACATTGAAGCAGGAAGGAAACCGTCGTGAACCGGGCTATCTTCCAAAAAGGCCGAGGACCTCAAGGGCGACTTGCTCGCGTTCGCGACCCGCAAGGACGAGACGGTCGTCGTCGTCCCACTGGGGACGGAACCGCCCCTCCTTCACATCCGATAAGAGAGGAACATTTCCATGAAATCATTTCGCTTATTCCTGATCTTGACAGTCGCCCTCGTGGCCGCCAATTCTTCTTTGCGCGTCCCATGCCGAAGACTGGCCCGCGTTTCGCGGCGCTCGCTACGACGGAATCAGCCGAGAGGAAAAAGTTCCGACCAACTGGGACGTTGCCCACGCCGTTTGGACGACGGCTCTGCCCGGCAAGGGGCACGCCTCGCCGATCGTCTGGGGCGACAAGGTCGTCACAGTCACGGCGCTGCCCGATCAGCTCGACCGCGTGGTGCTTTGCCTGGACCGCGCGACGGGCAAGTTTCTCTGGCAGCAAACGGCCGCGCATGGGCCGCTAGAGCACATTAACCCCGAGAACAGCTACGCCTCCGGCACGCCGGCTACGGACGGCAAGCGGGTCTACGTGGCCTTCATGGTAGGCGACGACATCATCGTAGCCGCCCACAACCTGGCAGACGGCAAGCAGCTTTGGAAGGTCCGGGCGGGGACGCACAACGGCCCGTGGGGAATCGGCAGCTCGCCCGTGCTGTTTGAGGACAAGGTCATCCTCGACGGCGACAGCAAAGGCGATTCGTTCCTGATCGCCTTGAGCCGCGACGACGGGCACACGCTCTGGCGCGTCCCGCGTTCGCACAAAGGCATGAGCTTCAGCACGCCGCTAGTTCGCGAGATGGCTGGCCGGCGGCAGCTCATTCAGTGCGGCGACCGCTGCGTTACCAGCTTCGATCCGGAAAGCGGCAAGGAGCTTTGGACGGTGGAAGGACCTTCGCAGGAGTTCGTCGCCACGCCGTTTTTCGACGAGAAGAGCGGCCTGCTGTTCGCCAGCAGCAGTTGGCCCGAGCGGCATTTGCTCGCCATCCGGCCGGACGGCAGCGGAAACGTAAGTCAAACGCATATCGCCTGGCGCGACAAGAAGGGAGCGCCCTACATTCCGTCGTTTCTAGTTGTTGACGGGCTGCTGCTGAGCGTCGACAGCGGCGGCACGGCCTTCTGCCACGACGCGACGACGGGAAAGGTCTTTTGGCAGGAGAAGTTCGGCCGGGCCCACGCCTCGCCGGTGTTGGCGGGCGGCTTGGTCTACTTCATCAACGACGACGGCCAGATCAACGTCATCAAGCCGGGCAAGACGTTCGAGCGCGTTGCGCGGTACGAAATGGGCGAGCAGTGCTATGCCTCGCCGGCGATCAGCAACGGCCAGGTTTTCCTGCGCGGAGTTGAGCATCTGTTTTGCATTGGTCAACTGCATTAGTTCGGATTTGCCGCTTGATCGACGCGTTTGTCGGCAGTAGGATGGTTTTCGGAGGTGCAAGATGAATTTAACGGCAGGAGAACGCGAAGCCGTGGAACGGAGCGACGTCGTGAAGTTTGTGATTCCTGACTCCGCCGTCCAATGCGTCGTCCTTCGAGAGGATCTCTTGGATTCATTGCGACTGCGGACGGACTATTCGCCTTGCGATCCCGACGACCTTTCCTGGCTCACCGCCGAAGTGTTGGACGACGACGATTGGACCATCCCGGAACCTCACGCCGCGCAAACACTCTCTTAGGCAATTGCGGTTAATGAGCGGGGGAAGGGACGTACGGAGACGGGCGTTTACGCCCGTTCGCGGCTTCAGCCGGTAGTCGGCCCGGCATTTATGCCGGGTCAGACGCGGGCTACAATCTCTTCAATTTGTGGTCTCACCTGCTGTCATGCCCGTTTACGGGCATCCTTTCCCGCCGAATGTTCCATGAGCCGCAACTACTATTCTGAGATTAATCTCCATCTGACGTGGCACTGCAAGGAGAGCGCGCCGATGCTCACACCGCAAATCGAGCCGGTTGCGCATCGCATCATCAAAGAACGGATTCTCAAGACGCCCGACGTTTTCATCCACGAGATTGGCGGAACGGATACACACATCCACATCGCACTTACCGCTCCGCCGACGCTCACCATCAGCACGTTCATCGGCCAACTCAAGGGCGCTTCGTCCCACGATGTCAACCAGCACTTTGCCACGCGCGGAAAGGTGCTCGAATGGCAAGCCGGATACGGCGTCGTCAGCTTCGGCACGAAGGATTTGCGCTGGGTACGCGATTATATCCGCAACCAGCGCGATCATCATGCCAAGGGCACGGCTGTCGATAGGCTTGAACGGATCATCGAGCATGAAGCCGCGATCGCCAGCAGGAACCCCGTAAACGGGGTTGACAACGCCGAACAGTAACCGAAAGTGGTCTGTGTCGGCGTCCGCTTACCCGGCATAAATGCCGGGCCGAACACGGGCTAAAGCCGGAAACGGGCGTGAACGCCCGTCGGGCCGCACGTCGAGCCTTTGAGCGGCCGCTGACCCCGCCGCAGAACTCACCGCGTGATAAAACCTTAATCCGGGTCATACGCCAGCACCGGCGAAAGCCACTTCTCGGCCTCTTTGATCTTCCAGCCCTTGCGGCGGGCGTAGTCCTCGACCTGGTCCCGCGTTACGCGGTCGATGGCGAAGTAGCGCGAATCGGGATGAGCGAAATACCAGCCGCTTACCGAGCCGGCCGGCTGCATCATGTAGCTCTCCGTGAGCGTGATACAGGCTTGCCGCTCCGCACCAAGCAATTCGAAGAGCGTCCGCTTCTCGGTGTGGTCAGGCAGCGACGGATAGCCCGGCGCGGGACGAATGCCGCGATACTTCTCCGCCAGCATGTCCGGCACGGTGAGGTTTTCGTCCTTGCCGAAGCCCCATTCGCGTCGGGCGATTTCGTGCAGCCGCTCGGCGAAAGCCTCGGCCAACCGGTCGGCAATGACTTTGGCCATGATGGCGTTGTAATCGTCGTGATCGGCCTCGCAGCGGCGGACCAGCTCGTCCGTGCCGAGGCCGCCAGTGACCGCGAAGCCGCCGAGGTAGTCCTTGCGTCCGCTTTCCGGCGGGGCGATGAAGTCGGCGTTGCAATAGAAGCACTTTCGCGATTCGCTCAGCCACTGCTGCCGCAAGTGGTGCAGCCGGACCTTGTTCTCGCGGCGAGTGTCGTCTTCGAAGAGGATGATGTCGTCGCCATCGGAAGCCGCCGGCCAGAAGCCGTATACGCCCGCCGCGCGGAGCCAGCGGTTCTCGATGATGCGGTCCAAGAACCGCCGGGCGTCATCGAAAAGCTTGCGGGCTTCGAGGCCGCGCTGGGGATGATCGAGAATCTCGGGGAACTTGCCGCGCATCTCCCAGGCCGCGAAGAACTGCGCCCAGTCGATGTACGGCACCAGCTCGGCCAGCGGATAGTCGGTAAACGTCCGCACGCCGATGAAGGAAGGCACGGGAATATCAACGGCGGCCCAGACAGTCTGGAAACGGCCCTCGACCGCCTCGCGATGGGAAACGAGCTTGAGCTCGTGCTTCCGCTGATGGGCGGCGACCATTTCGGCCTGCAATGCGCGGTTCTCGGCGTCAAACTGCGGGCGCTTCGCCGCCGAGAGCAGCCGCTCGCAGACGGGCACGCAGCGCGAGGCGTCTTTCACGTGGACGACTTCGCGCATAGGCCGGAGCGATCTTCACCGCCGTATGGCGCGGGCTGGTCGTCGCGCCGCCGATCAAAAGCGGCACGTCCATGCCTAGCCGCTGCATCTCGCGGGCGACGTGGACCATCTCCTCAAGGCTCGGCGTGATCAGCCCGCTCAGGCCGATGATGTCCGCATGTTCGTCGCGTGCGGTTTGCAGGATCTTTTCGCACGGGACCATCACGCCGAGATCAACGATGCGGTAGTTGTTGCAGCCCAGCACGATGCCGACGATGTTCTTGCCGATGTCGTGAACATCGCCTTTGACGGTAGCCATGACAATCGTGCCGCGGGTCTTTGTTCCCGACTCGTCTGCTCCCTTTCTCCCTTTCTCCCTTTCTCCCCTTCTCGCCTCCTTTTGCTTCTCCGCTTCCATAAACGGCATCAAGTACGCCACGGCCTTCTTCATCACGCGGGCACTCTTGACGACTTGCGGGAGGAACATCTTGCCGTCGCCGAAGAGGTTGCCCACGACCTGGATGCCGGCCATGAGCGGGCCCTCGATGATTTCCAGGCCGGTGGCGTACTTCTGCCGGGCCTCTTCAACGTCCGCTTCGATGAAGTCGACGATGCCGTGGACGAGCGAGTGCTTGAGCCGCTCTTGCACCGTCGCGTGCCGCCAGGCCGGATCGGCCTTGTCCTCCTGCGCGGCTTTTCCTTGCAATGTCGCGCCGTGCGCGATGAGCCGCTCGGTGGCGTCCGGTCGGCGGTCAAAGATCACGTCTTCAACCCGCTCCCGCAAGGTCGGCTCGATGTCATCGTAAACCGCCAACTGGCCGGCGTTCACGATGCCCATGTCCAGTCCGGCGTGGATGGCATGGTAAAGGAAGGCCGCATTGAACGCCTCGCGAACTGTGTCGTTGCCCCTGAAAGCGAACGAGACGTTGCTCACGCCGCCGGAAATCTTCACGTCCGGCAGCAGCTCCTTGATCTTTCGCGCGGCCTCGATAAAGTGTACGCCGTAGCGGGCGTGCTCCTCCATACCGGTGCCGATGGCCAGGATGTTCGGATCGAAGATGATGTCGGCCGGCTTCATGCCAGCCTTTTCAGTGAGCAGCTTGTAGGCCCGCCGGGCGATGCGGACCTTGTCCTCGACGGTGACGGCCTGGCCCTGCTCGTCGAACATCATCACCACGCAGGCCGCGCCGTACTTTTGCACGAGCCGGGCGTGGGCGAGGAACTCGTCCTCGCCTTCCTTGAGGCTGATCGAATTCACGATCGGCTTGCCCTGCACGCACTTCAGCCCCGCTTCCAGTACCGGCCAACTCGAGCTATCGATCATCACCGGCACGCGGGCAATATCCGGCTCGGCGGCGATCAGGTTGAGGAACTCGGTCATCACCTTGGGGCCGTCCAAAAGTCCCTCGTCCATGTTGACGTCGATGATGTTCGCGCCGCCTTCCACCTGCTGTCGGGCAACGGAAACCGCCTCGGCCAGATTGCCGTCGCGTACCAGCCGGGCGAAGCGCTTCGAGCCGGAGACGTTCGTCCGCTCGCCAATCATCGTGAACGTGCTGTCGGGCCGGAAAACGTATGGCTCAAGCCCGCTGACGGTCGTGTTGCGGCTTGCACGCGGAGGCGCGCGCGGCGTCTTGTCGTGCATGGCGTCAGCGATCGCGCGGATGTGGGCGGGCGTGGTCCCGCAGCAGCCGCCGACGATGTTCACCCAACCGTTGGCGGCGAACTCGCCCAACACGGCCGCCATTTGCTCCGGCGTCTCGTCGTAGCCGCCGAACTCGTTGGGCAGCCCAGCGTTGGGATGGCAGCTTGTGAATCGCGGGCAAAGCTGCGACAGTTCCTCGACGTACGGCCGCATCATGGCGGGGCCGAGAGCGCAGTTGATGCCGACGCTAAACAAGTCCGCATGCTCGATCGAAGAGAGGAACGCGGCCAGCGTTTGTCCAGAAAGCGTCCGCCCGCTGCGGTCGGTAATCGTCACCGAGACCATCACCGGCAGCTTGACTTGCCGCTTGCTGAACAAGTCTTCGATTGCGAACAGGCACGCCTTAAGGTTAAGCGTATCGAAGACGGTTTCCGCCAGCAGCATGTCGGCACCACCGTCGACGAGGGCCTCTGCCTGTTCGTAGTACGAGGCCACGAGGTCATCGAACGTGACCGCCCGATAGCCGGGATTGTTCACGTCCGGTGACAGCGAGGTGGTGCGGTTCGTCGGGCCGATCGACCCGGCTATGAAGGGACCGGAGAGAGAAGGGGAGAAAGGGAGAAGGGGAGAAGGGGAGACATCCGACGATTTCTTTCTCCCCTTCTCCCCTTCTCCCCTTCTCCCCTTCTTGCCTTCTGCCGTAAACTCCGCCACCGCTCTCTTTGCACAAGCCACGGCTGCCAGATTAATCGCCCTGACCTGCCCGATCAGGTCGTAATCGGCCATTGAGACGCTGTTGGCGTTGAATGTGTTCGTGCAGACGATGTCAGCCCCGGCGTCCAAGTATCCGCGATGGATGCCGACAATCGCCTCCGGCTGCGTGATCGAGAGGAGATCGTTACAGCCCTTCAGATCGCGCCCGTGCGCGGCGAACTGCGCGCCGCGGTACTGCTCCTCGCCAAAGCGGAACTGCTGGATCATCGTGCCCATTGCGCCGTCGAGAATGGCGATGCGCTGGGCAAGAAGCTGGCGAAGTTGATGATAGGGTGATTGATCGTCCATCCAAATACGTCCGTTAATGCCGTCAAATTCTACCTCAGTTAAACCGGGTTTTCCAGACCCTTTGATGCGCGGCCGGCCGCGAATGCTTTTGAACCGCCCGCAGGATCATTGTGGCCTGCGCCCTTGCCGCGCTTTGCGGCAGACCGTAAGCTAATGCGGCATGAACAAGTTGAATACGGACAACCAGCGCCGCGTGCTGGCCGAGGGAAAGTTCTTGCGGCTGGTGGCCCAATCGGGCTGGGAGTGGGTGGAACGGACCAACTCCAGCGGCGCCGCGCTGATTGCGGCTGTCACCAACGACCAATGTCTCGTCCTGGTCGAGCAGTATCGAATTCCGCTGGGATGCCGCGTGTTGGACTTGCCGGCAGGACTGGTGGGCGACGATCCGGGCACGGCAAGCGAGGCGACGATCGACGCCGCACGGCGCGAGCTGTTCGAAGAGACGGGCTACGAGGGCGGCGACTGGCGGTTCATCCTCACGGGACCCTCCTCGCCGGGACTGACGACTGAGGCCTATTCGCTTTTCGTCGTCCGCGGCGCGAGACGGACCGGGGCCGGCGGCGGCGACGCGCACGAGAGCATAGAAGTCCATGCCGTGCCGCTGGCGGAACTTGACGCCTGGCTGGCTGACAAACGGCAAAGCGGCGTAGTGATCGACCCGAAGATTTACGTGGGCAGGTATTTTCTTGAGCGGCAATGACCGCGATGCGTTCTTTCTACGACAACATCGTGGAACTAATCGACGCCGGCACACCTGTTGCCGTCGCGCTGGTGCTGTCCGCACAAGGCTCGACGCCACAATGCACCGGCGCGAGGGCGATTATCAACGATTCGGGCCTTCTCGCGGGCACGGTGGGCGGCGGTATGGTTGAGGCGCAGGCCATTCGCTTGGCGCGTGAAACATGTCAAACGGGCAAGCCGCGCGTCTTCGAGTGCGAAATGACGAACCTCGATCCCGGTGTGGAGGCCGCGGTCTGCGGCGGAACGATGCGAGTTCTTATCGATCCCACGGCCGCCAAGCATCGCGCGTGCGTCGCCGAAGCGGCGCGTGCCTTGGCGGAACGCCGCCGGGGTTGTCTCGTCACCACAATCAGTTTGTCGGAGCAGGGCCACGTTGAAGTTGACGTCCGCTGGCTGCCGGAGCCGTCGCTTCTTGCCGTTCCCAAGTTTCCCGGCGAAGAGGCGATTCAATCGTGCCTTGCGAGCGGCTTGCCGCATCGTTTCGTCGCCGGCCCGACCTCCGCCGGAATGGCCGAGGAAGTCTTTGTCGAGCCGGTCGTGCCACCACCGCTGCTGGTGGTCGCCGGTGGCGGGCACGTCGGCCGGGCGGTTGCCTTGGAGGCCGTCCGCGTCGGCTTTGAGGTCACGCTGATCGACGATCGGCCCGAATTTGCGGACCCCGCGAGCTTCCCGCCAGAAATACAGGTCAAGTGCGGACCGGTTGCCGACGAGATCGCGGCTTGCCCCTTGGACGCGGAGAGTTTT
The DNA here is from genome assembly GCA_963780045.1 of uncultured Planctomycetia bacterium. Taxonomy (GTDB): domain Bacteria; phylum Planctomycetota; class Planctomycetia; order Pirellulales; family Thermoguttaceae; genus JANXQG01. Next base: position 4,340,074 of record CAVZZZ010000001.1, read on the forward strand.
GTCGTCCTAGTGACGCGCGGCCACCGGCACGATGCCGTCGCATTGGCCAAGTGCATCCACCGGCCGCTGGCCTATCTGGGGATGATCGGCAGCCGCCGGAAAGTGGCCTTCGTTCGCAAGAACTTCCTGGAGAAGGGCCTGGCGACGGCGGAGGAATTCGATCGCGTGCGGGCGCCGATCGGGCTGGATATCGGCGCGGTGACGGTGCCGGAAATCGCCGTAAGCATCGTTGCCCAGCTTATTGCCGTGCGGCGAAAGGCGGCGCTCGCATGATCGTTGCTGTCGTGCCCGCCGCCGGTCAATCGCGCCGCATGGGCGCGTGCAAACAGCTCCTGCCCTTCGCAGGCACGACGGTTATCGGGCACGTTGTCGACGAGCTGCTGCGAAGCCGTGTCGCTGAGGTCCGTGTCGTTGTCGGGCATCAGGCCGATCGGCTGCGGGAAGAGCTTGCCGCTCGAAACGTCCGCATCATCCTCAACCCGGATTACGAGCGTACCGACATGCTGGCGTCGATTCGTTGCGGGCTAACCGGCCTTCCGGCGGAGTGCCAAGCGGTGCTGGTCGCATTGGGCGATCAGCCGGCCATTCGCGCGGAACTGGTAGACGCCATGATCGACCGCTTTGCCGCTGCCGGCCGCGGCATCGTCGTTCCAACCCACGCCGGCCGCCGCGGGCACCCTCTCTTGCTGGCAACTTCATACCGCGAGGAGATTATGGCCGGTTACGACGACGTTGGTCTCCGCGGGCTGCTGGCTGCGCATTCCGCCGACGCGCTTGAACTGCCGATTTCAGAGTCCCTGGTACTTACCGACATGGATTATCCGGAGGACTACCAGCGCGAGTTGGCGCGGCACGAACAAGGCGGGAGCTGATGCGACAGACCGGCGATTATGGGCCCTCGTCGGAAAACGACGGAATCTTGACAGGCGGTTGCGATCGGTTACGCTGTGGATTACGACCCGATTTCGCAACTGCTTTCCCGATTTCAACAACGTTGGCCATGCGCGTCCTTTGCCCCCATTGCCAGCACTCGATCGAGGTGGTCGATAGCGACCCGCTGGGCGATATTTCTTGCCCCGATTGCGGCAGCGGTTTCAGCCTGATTGCGGAGACGGTCCCCTATGTTCCGGGCCGCATCCGCAGGCTGGCGCATTTCGAGTTGTTGGAGAGCGTTGGGGGCGGCCAGTTCGGCACGGTCTGGAAGGCGCGCGACACGAAGTTGGACCGCATCGTGGCCGTCAAGATTCCCCGCCGCAGCCATAGCAGCGAATCGGAGGCCGAAATGTTCGTCCGCGAGGCCCGCGCCGCGGCGCAAGTCAAGCACGCGGGCGTGGTGGGTGTACACGAGGTGGGCCGCGATGGGGATACGCTCTATCTCGTGAGCGACTTCATCACCGGTTGTAACCTCGAGGAGTGGCTCTCCGGCCGGCAGTTGACGTCGCGCGAGGCGGCCGAGCTGTGCGCCAAGATCGCCGCCGCACTGCACGAGGCCCACGCGGCGGGCATCGTCCACCGCGACCTGAAACCGAGCAACGTCATGATGGACCTGGCCGGGGAGCCGCACCTCACCGACTTCGGCCTGGCGAAGCGCGAGGCGGACGAGATCACCATGACCGTCGATGGCCAGATCATGGGCACGCCCGCCTATATGTCGCCCGAACAGGCCCGCGGCGAGGCCCACCAGGCCGACTTCCGCAGCGACGTCTATGCCTTGGGCGTGATTCTTTTCCGCTTGCTCACCGGCGAGCTGCCGTTTCGCGGCGCCCAGCGGATGATGATCGTGCAAATTCTGCAGGACGAGCCGCCCAGCCCGCGAAAGCTGCAAAGCCGCATCCCGCGCGACCTGGAGACGATATGCCTGAAGTGCCTGCAGAAAGAACCGCGCCGCCGCTACGACACGGCCGAAGAGCTGGGCGACGAGCTGCGGCGCTTCCTGGCCGGCCAGCCGATTCGCGCGCGGCCGATAGGGCCGGCGCTGCGTGCCTGGCGATGGTGCAAGAGGAACCGGACCGTGGCTGCCTTGGCAACCGCCGTGGCAATAGTCCTCCTGGCGGGCACGGTGGTGTCGACGAGTTTAAGTCTTGCCGCCCGGCAAGAAGCAAAGCTTAAGACCGCGGCGCTTGAAGGTGAAACCGCGGCGCGAAGCAAAGCCGAGGAATCGGACCGGCTGCGCGGCTCGAAGCCGCGACGGCCAAGGAACATTTGGATTACAACGCAGCGCGGCTGATGCTGGTGGAAGGGAGGCTTCGCGCGGCGTTCCAACACGCCCGCGCGGCCGCTGAGCACTCCCCATCCTTTGAAAACGGAATGTTGTTGTCGGAGATTGCGCGTGCGGCCAGGGAGCATTTCATCCTCGAAGCGCGGGTGCGGCTGCCTGAGCCACCGAAGCTTGCAGTGCAATTGGGCGAGGGGACTCTGGTGGCGGCGACGTCCGCCGGCCTGTATCGCGCCGATATGGTCAGCGGCAAGGTATCTGCCCCGCTCGCGCTCCCCACGGCGCCGATCCGCCTGGAACCGTTGGGGACCGACCGCGTTCTCGCGCAGTTCCCGGGCAATCGCCTGGAGATCTTCGCCGCCGAGGGGCTCCGCTCTCTGGCAGCATTCAAGGCGGACGACGAGATCGTGGACCTGGCCGTCAATCCCACGGGAAACACGCTGGGATTGCTTTTCCGCCGGCGGATGGAGGTCCGCGATCCGCGAAGTGGTTTTCGCCTGCAGGACTCGGCAAAGGTCGATGTTCGCAAACCAAAGTCCTACTACGGGGTGTGGAAGCCGCGACTCAACATGAGCCCGTCGGGCAAGACGCTCTTGACGCAAACCGCGTCTGCGAACGGAAAGCATTATCTGTGGACTCGATCCGGGCGCCCGGCGCGGGAAATTCGTCTGGACGTGCCGCAGGCACAACTTCGCGATGACACTCGCATTGTCGCGTTTGCAAGCGGCTCGCACGGAGCGGAATACACGCGGGTCTTGCTGGTTTCCACCGCTGAAGTGCTGGACCGGAATTACAAGCCGCTCACGATTGTACCTGGCGGCGATAGCGCCGAGACGGCGATCGTGAATTACAAGTCGCCCCCAGGAGAGCCGATCGCGGGAACCTATGCCAACGAAACTCGCGAATTCTGGCTCGCGCCTTCTCGACCGGTCGCGACAAACACGGCCGATTCTCAGAACCTCGATCCCGCCGAACCCGATTCCCTGGACGTGGAGCTCGCCGTCATTGCCGACGATACCGCCGTCGACTTCATAGGCCTTCAGCCACCTGTGAATCGGATCTATTCCGTCCGCTATGATTCGCTCTGGCCGCATACGTCCGACCGCCTGGAGCGCATCGGGTTCGACCCCCATGCGCGACGTTTGCTGCTTGCCAAAGGCGCGGAACTGCTCGTTTTCCGGCTCTCGGCGAGCAGGGCCGCGGCGACACTCATGCACTGGGCCGACTTCTGGTCGGTTGCGTCGTCCGCCGATGCCGCCTGGTCGGCCCTCGTCGATACCAAGGGGAGCGTCGTCTTGCGGCGGTTCTCTTTCGACAAGTTCGATCGCGACGACTTTCCCCTGGCGGCGCCGGCCAAGACCGCCGGATTTAAACCGGGCGTGGTCGTGCCTTGGGGCCTGGCGGTCACGCCCGACGGACGGACCGCCGCGGTGCTCTTTCAGGAGGCGTCCCAGCCGTCCGTCAGCGGCGACTTCTTCGGCAAGACGATCGCCATCTATGACGTCCCCGCGGAACGCCCCGCGGGTTCTCTGCCTGTAAAGGCATCCATTCCGCTGCCGGACTACTATGGAGTCAATGGGCGGGACAACCGTCTACTCCGCTTGTCGCCGGACGGCCGCATTGTCTTCTTCGCCGCGGAGAACCGCTTGTGGCAGGCCTACGACGTGGCCACGCGGTCCCTGGCCTGGTCCGTCACCGGCTTATGGGGTGTTGCCGCCTCCCCGGACGGTTCCCTGCTGGTCTCGTTCCAGTGGCGCGAGGCAGCGCCCATCGAGGTCCGCGAGCTCAGCAGCGGGCGCATCGTGTTCAAGTCCAAAGAGTCCTTTCTCGTCGAGCGTGTCGCTTTTCGGAGTGACCGCTATCTGCTGGCAAGCGTGGTCGCCAGCGGTGGAGCCGGCAATCGGCTTTTGACCTTTGACCTTTCCACGGGTCAGCAGGTCTCCGAAACGCCGATGGCCCTGGTGCCGGTCGCGGTGTCGGCGGACGGCAAGCGGATGGTGGCGATCCAGCTTGGCCCGCTGCGGGTAACTGGTTCCGCCGTCCTTGCGGATACCAAGACCGGCCGCGTGATCGCGGTGTTGAATCCCGGCGCGCACATTCTCAACAAGGCCCACTTCAGCGCCACGGGCGATCGACTGGTGCTGGAGAAGAACCGCTGGTCGTTCTTGCGCTTCGACGCCGACCCCTTGGAGCGGCTGGTAAGGGCGCTTGAGACGCCATTCTGGCCCGACGCGCCAGTTCCGCGGCAAACCGGCGGCGCGTTGCTCTCCGCTTCAAGTCCACCCTGACGAGGCCGTCTTGCGGCACGTGTATTCAGTGGTTCTCCGTCTCACCGAGCACGTCGGTGACGTGTTCCAGCGTGGCCAGGATTTCCGGCATGTATTCCTCGACGGCCCGTACGCTGCCGGGCAGGGTATAGATCTGCGTCTTGCCGGCCACTCCGGCGACCGCGCGGCTGAGCCGGGCACGCGGATTGGTCGCGCCGAATTTCGCGCGGATGTGCTCCATGATGCCGGAGATGAGCCGGTCGCAAAGCGGAGCAACTGTCTCCGGCGCGATGTCCCGCGGCCCCAGGCCAGTGCCGCCGGTTGTAAAGATCGCGTCGAATTGCTGATGCAGGCCGTACATGACCGCATCGCGGAGCCGGCCAGCATCGTCGGGCAGAAGGATTTGCTCGATGATCACTTCACCGGTGCGCTGGGCAAAGAACTGTTCCAGCAACTCGCGGACCCGTGGTCCTGACCCATCGGCATAAACGCCCGCCGCGGCCCGATCGCTGAGCGTGATGACCAGGCAGCGAAATGATCGCGCGGGCGGCGGGTCGGTTCGATCAGGAGTCGCCATCGAGCTTCACCTTTTCCACGAGCACGATTGGGCCGATCTCCATCTGCCGGTCCACGGCCTTGCACATGTCGTAGACCGTCAGCAGGGCGACGCTGACGGCCGTGAGCGCTTCCATTTCGACGCCCGTGCGGCTGGTACATGAGACGGCGCTGGTGGCGGTCGCGCCGTCATCGCCCAGCTCCATCGTCACGTCGACGTGGTCCAAGGTGAGCGGATGGCAGAGCGGAATCAGCTCGCCCGTGCGCTTGGCGGCCTGAATGCCGGCGACTTGCGCGATCGTCAGCACGTTGCCTTTGGCGATGCTATTGCCGCGAATCAGCTCGCACGTCTGCGGCGTCAGGCGGATCGTGCCTTGTGCGCGGGCGAGGCGGCGTTGCGGCGGCTTGTGCCCCACGTCAACCATGTGCGCGCGGCCTTTGGCGTCAATATGCGACAAGTCCCGTGGTTTGGTTTCGTTTCTGTCCACGTTCGTATTATAATCAGCGGCAATCCAGCCAAACACCATGAGGAGAATGAACGTGTCGTCAAACGATGTTTTCCGGACAGCGGATGAGCGAACCGGCCTCTCGCGGCGGCGTTTCGTGGCCGCCACCGCGCTAGCCGCCGCCGGCGCAGCCCTGCCGACCGCCGCACAATCACCGGTGCAATCGCCCAAGCCCGGCGCGGCCGGGCCGACGCTTGTCTACGTCGGCTCTTACAGTTCGCCGCAAGGCCCCGAGGGAAGCCGAGGCCACGGCCGGGGAATCTACCTTTTCGTGATGGACCAGGCCAGCGGCTCGCTCAGTTTGCGCGAGGTTTTCGCCAACGACGACAACCCCGCCTGGCTTGCCTTGAATCCGGCGCGGACCCGTCTCTATTCGGCCAACGAGACGCCGACCTACAAGGGCGCCAACTCTGGATCCGTGAGCGCCTACTCGATCGAGCGTGGCACCGGCCGTTTGAAGCTTATCAATACGGTCGGCTCGCAAGGCGCCGGCCCGGCACATCTCAGTGTCCATCCGGCCGGCAAGCACGTCTTCGCGGCCAACTATGGCGGCGGGACCGTGGCCGTGCTGCCGCTGGGCGAACGCGGCGAGCTTCGCGAGGCGAGCTTCGTCAGTCACGGCACGGGCCGCATAGGTCCGGCCCGTGCCACATCGGCGCCGCCGGGCAGCTTTGCGATCAGTGGGCATGAAGCACCGCACATGCACATGATCCAGTCGGATCCGACCGGCCGCTTCATCCTGGCCACCGATCTGGGCCGGGACCGGATTTTCGTCTGGAAGTTCGATGCCGAGAACGGGCGTTTGTTGGAAAACGATCCGCCGTTTGTCTCGCTGCCGCCCGGCGACGGCCCGCGGCACTTCGCCTTTCATCCCAATGGCCGCTGGTTCTACTGCCTGCAGGAAGAAGGGTCAACGGTCGCCTTTTTCACGTACGACGCCGGGGCACCCGCGCAGCGGGTCGGCGGCCGTCTGGCATTGAAGCAGACGTTATCCAGCCTTCCCAAGGGCTTTGCCGGTACGAATTTCACTTCCGAAATCGTGGTTACGTCCGATGGCCGCTTCGTCTACGCCGCCAATCGGCTGCGCGACACCATATCCTGGTTTTCGATTTCCGATTCGGGCGAGTTGACGTTCCGCAACGAGTGCTGCACGCGCGGCGATTACCCGCGAAGCTTTAACATCGATCCCAGCGGCAGCTTCCTCTATTCCTGCAACCAAAGAAGCGACGCCATAGCCGTCTTCCGCCGGGACAAGGGAACCGGTGAGCTTACCTTTACGGGGCAATACGTGCCGGTTGGAACGCCTGCGATAATCGTGTTTCTCACATGACCATACAAAATGCCCGTACGAAGTGCAACCAGTGGCATTGCCGGCGATTCGGGGTTAAAATGGAGGGATTCTCGATGCGGTCAGGCCCAAGGCTCAGATGGAGTCGATTCGATGGCGTTCGTAGCTGGTTGCCCCAAGTGTCAAAAATACGTACTCGTTCCTGAGGGGCAAGGACACGACGCCGTCGTGCAGTGCCCCGCCTGCATGGCCGAGTATTCCCTGGGAGAGATACTCGCATCGATTCCGGCGTTGGTTGTCGTCCGTCCGAGCAAAGCGGCTGCGCCAGTCGCGATAACGCCCACTGCGGTGGCGAGCGTCGTCTCCGACGACTTTGTTCCGTTGGACGAGTCCCACCTGACTGCCTCGCCGGCGATGATCGGCGGCATTTCGGCCTCCGCGGCGCAGCACGAATCGGATGTCCTGGACTTTGTTGACGAAGCGCCTCCGGCCGGGCACCTGCGCAGCGGGTCGGCTGCCGAAGCCGATGACGTTGCCGTTATCGCGGATGGCGACCATTCGGCGGACGAACTATTCGCGGCCGCGTTTGCAGAAGAGGCCGGGCAGGGCTTTGCCGCATCGCCGGCGGACGAGCAGGCTTTCGCGGCGCTGGCTGAACCGCACTTAGCGTCCGTCGCCGATGATGGCGACGCGCACACGGCATCTGCCGGTGAAAACGTCGAGAGCTGGGGCGGTGACTGGGGTGATGAGGCACTGGGCACCGACGCACTGGGTCGGCAGTGGGTCGGTGAGGCGTCGCACGGCGAGGCGACCGGCGGCGTGCCAGACGATACGATCGACCTGGCAGGACACATTGAGCCTGTAGAGGACGACAACGCGGACGGAGGCATGGCCCATATCGATTTCGCCGCTATTACAGGCAAGGCGCCGCCGGGCGCCGCCGCAACGGAAGGCGCCACATTTGCCGCCGAACCGCCGACGAAGAAGCGGCGCAAACGAGAAGGAAACCTGTTTGTGCGCATGTTGGGCATGGCCTTTTCCGGATTGCTGGCGTTGGCCTGCGTGCTCGTATTTGCCGATTGGCGCGGCATCGCAAAGTTCGAATTCCTGAGCTGGTTGCCGTGGAATCGGACCACGCACCAGAGCGCCGCTCCAAACCTCAATAGCCATATCGCACTGAAGAAGAAGGAGACGCCGTCGGGCGGCAATGTGAACAGCCTGCAGGCCAAAGCGAATATGCCGAGCGCGGATTCCGCCAAGCCTGCTACTCCTATTACATCCTCCGGCGGCAAGACAGACGGCATAACTAAGACGGCGTCGCCGGCGAATCCGCCGCCCGGTCCCGTTGCCGGCCCGAAGGGCGAAGCGTCCCATAGCGGCCGGTCGGGTTCCAAACCGCCTGCACCGGGCAGCGACGAGGACGCTACGCCCACTGATCCGATTGCTCCGGGATCGGATTCGGACGAACAGCCGATGCTCCCTCGACCCAAGAAAAACGATCTTGGCGCGCCGGCGAATGTCGCCCCGGTAGGCGAGAAACCGAAAGTGGAGACACCGACAAAGCCGCAACCTTCGCCGTCGCCGACTGTGCCGAGCAAGCCCGCTGACGATGGTCCGCCGGCCAGCGCGCCGGACGACAAAACGAAGCCGCCGGCCGCGGCGCCAAGTACCGAAACGCCGAAGCCGGAGGCCCATTCGGCGAACAAGCCCGAGTTGCCCGACCCGTTCGCAACCCCGTCGGAAACCGCGCCTAAGATCGAAGAAAAGGCGCCAGGGGCAGGTCCCAAGATCGAGAAGCCGCCGACAGAGCCTGGTGTAGCGATCAAACCGGGGCCCGCCATCAAGCCTGATACTGCAGCCGCGCCTGAAACGGCTGACCCGTTTGCGAATCCGCCGGGCACGGCTGAAAAGCCAAAGATTGAGAAGCCCAGCCCTGAAAAGCCCAAGGCTGACAAGCCGAATACCGAGCCGAAGCCGGAGCTTCCGCCGGTAATGAAGCTTGAGCCCGCGGCGAAGCCTGACCCTTCTAAAGAGCCTGCGAAGTCGCAGGATTCCCGAGCCGAGCAAGTGAAGCCCGTCCCCAAGCCGGAGCTTCCCAATGCGGAGACGCCTAAGGCGCCGGAGTTGCCAAAGGTTGAGCTGCCCAAGCCGCCAGAGCTTCCGAAGCCGGAAACTCCAAAGGCGGAATTGCCGAAAGCCGAGTTGCCCAATGCAGAGACCCCGAAGGCGGAGTTGCCCAAAGCAGAGATTCCCAAACCAGAGCCGTTGCTGCCAACCAAACCAGCGTCAACGATCGGTCCTGCTGGCGCTCCCGTGATTCCCGCCGCGCAACTCGATTCTGCCTTGACGCGCGTTTCCGCCGCCGCGCAACCTGCGTTCGGCGATTTGTGCCAATTGGCCGAAGCCGCGACGTTCGTCCAGGCGGCGACGGCGGCGCAAAGGTTGGCACTGCATGACGCGGTAAAGAAGCTGGCCGCCAATCCGCAGCTCGTTGCCCGGCTTGAGGCGGATGCCAAGAAGCTGCTGGACGGCAAGCCGACCAAGGGCGGTATCGCGATCCGCGGCAAGGTTACCAAAGTCGCCAGCAAAAACGGACTTTACGGCACGGCCGTTCGACTCGATGGTATGGCCAATGCCGTAATGGTCTTCAGCTCGCATCCCTTGGACCTGAAAGAAGGTGATACCGCGATCGTGCTGGGCGCGCTCGTAAGCGAGCCGGCCAAGAACCTGCCGGGCTACACCGGCAAGCTGCCGATCGCGGTCTGGGCTGATCTGGCCGCGGCGGTCCCGTAGCGGCTTGCATGAAGGGCCATGCCAAGCGGCGCAATCTTCGCTCTTCCTCCGGGAGGCGGGGCACTCGCGCAGCGGGTCGGGGCGAGGGCGGGTGCTGCCGGAAAATGGCCGCGGCGAGGCGCCATTGCCGCCAGTGTGGACACAACTGGGGAAAAAAAGGGGATAAGTCCAATTAATCCCGTTTTCTCGGTCTTCTACGACGTTGAAAGTTGGATTCCAGTCCGAGTCTCTCGGCGGTCATCGCCTGCAAAGTCTTGCTGCCGTTGGGACGGCCGCGTTGGACGGAGGTCCGCACGGCCTCCAACTCCGCCTTGGGCTGCGGACGTTGCACCGGCCAATCGGCCAACTCCGGGACGTCTTCCGTCACTTCGGAGTGCCGCCAACGCCATGAACTCGACCATCGTCAGTCCTCAGCGCGCTCCACCAGCCCGCCCACAGGGCGTTCCCACGGTGGACCAGGTGAAACACCATCCCGCCAGGCGCAATCCGAGCCGTTCGTGGCATCGCCTGAATCTATCATCACTTCCATCCCTCGTTAATCTTAATTGGACCTATCCTCTTTTCTCTATCCTCCCCTTTTCTCCCTTTTTCTCCCTCAGATAGCCGGCGCCGCCGGCGCAGATCACGATGCCGCGGCCGGCGAAACTGCCCGGATAGGGCGGAACGCTACTGAGCAAGGCAGCGGCACGCGCGGCGGCGTTTTCCGTCGTTAAGGCGCCGCGCTGGATCGAGGCGAACTCCATGTTCGGTCCCGGGTGAAAATAGTTGCCCAATCAACGTGCATGTTAGGCGGCCACGGCCAGCGCGTTAACGTAGCGCTTCGTTAGAACACGGTTGTGTGCAAACAATGGCAGAACCGCGGCTATGGCTTTTGCTGTTTCTGAAGCTTCTCGTTGATTGCCTTCAGTTTGTCCTCAATGACGGCTTTGGCCGGCATCAGTTGCAGCATGCGCCTGGCAGTACTCGGCCTTCTCGCGGTTTTCCGCGCGGGCCGCGGCCTCAACTTCCCGAATCATTTGCTGGATGCGCTCGTAATCGGCTTTTGCGGCGTCAAGATTACCCTTTAGTTCCCAAGCTTGGGCGCGTATCCACAGCATAGCCGCTGCGTCCTGCCCTTGAGGCTTGCCGGCCAGCAACGAGTCGAGCAGCGCGATGGTCTTATCGGGCTGTTCGAGCGCGAAAAAAGTCTGGGCCGCGTTGAACCGTTCCATGGGCGCGCTCTGTAGAATGCGGTCATAGTCGGCCTTGGCGGCCGCCTGATTGCCTAGGATTTCGTAGGCCCGCGTTCGTGTCGCGTAAGCGCCGCCCTCGGCGGTTGCCTTGAGGCGGGCAATTGTATCTTTAGCAGCAGGATTACCGTCGGGTGGCTCTTTCAAGGAACCGACAAGGACCAGCACACGCTCCAGGGAAGCAATCACCTTTACCGCCTGATCGGGCCGCTGAAGTTTTAAATAGAGCTCGGCCAGCTTAAAGCGGAGCACTACGGCATCGGAGCTTGGTGGCAATTGATCGAGGCAAGCGCTGGCCCGATCGAGCCAGGTGATGGCGTTCTCTGCCTGTTTGATCGTCACGTATTGAGTGGCCAGAAAGTATGGCATCTGGAAGAATTCGGCGGACGGCTCCTTGCCTTTGACGAGTTGCAGATAAACGTCGCCCGCATGTTCCAACGCCTTGACGGCCTCGTCCGGCTGCGTTTTGTCCCGGTAGTAGGCCACTAGGGCATTCAGCGCCACGATGCCTTCGTGCATCGGGCTGATTTCGATGATCCGCTCGTAGCAGTGCGGCGTCTTTTCCGCCTTGCCTTGTTGGCCCAGGATGTCGATGCGCGTCTGCCATGCGCCGACGAAGTTGGGGTCGCACTGTAGCGCTGTGTCGTCCTCTTGCAGCGCCGCGGTCAGGCACTGGGACTGCAATTTCGTCTCGTTGTCCGCCTTGACGTAGTCGCTGTCCGACTTGGCCTTTCCGGCAATCGCCTTGTGAACCTTCCCCATCTCCAGCAAGACGCCGCAGAGGTTATTGTGGTCCGAAGCCCGGTCGGGCCGCACGCCCAGTCCGCTGGCGTGCTGCCGGGCGGCGTCTTCCAATTTGGCCAGGGCCTCGTCAAGTTTGCCTTGCTCGTGCAGATGTCTTCCCTGTTCGGCCAGCACGATGCCCAGGTTGTTGAAGGCGTCCGCATAGCGTCCGTTGACGGTGATCGCGCGGCGGAAGAACTTCTCGGCGGCCACGGCGTCGTGCGATTTGCCGGGCCGCGCAAATAGACGCCCAGGTTGTTGTTGCCGAAATCGTAATCGGACTTGATCGCCAGCGTGGCAGCGAAGGCCGCGGCAGAGTGGTCGAAGAGCCGCTGCGCGAGGTTCATATCCGACTTCGATGCCTTCTTACCGTCGGAATCGAACTGGATGCCGATGTGGTTGAAGGCGAAGTAGTTGTCCGTTCTTTCCAGCACGCCCTTGGTTTTCTCCAGGTCAACCTTGCCCTGCTTGTCGTAGCCGAAATAGCCCGTGTCCGGGCCCTCGGCGTCGACTCGCGCCAAGCCGATGCCTTCGACGTCGCGGACGCCAATCGAATGAAAGAACAGTTTATAGCTGTTGTACCAGTAGCTTGCCTGCAGGAAGGCAGCCGCGCTCAGCGCGGTCAACACGACGACGCCTCCGCCGGCCAGCAGCGGTCGGACGCGCGGCCAACGGTCCGCCACGTCCTTCAGAAGCCAGGCGATCATCACGTAGACGCCGATCATCGGCAGATAGGTGTAGCGGTCCGCACGGGCCTGCGTGCCGACCTGGATGATGCCTATCACAGGCATCAAAGCGCCCAAGTACCAGAACCAGCCCACCGCAAGATACGTGCGGCGGACGAAGAACAAGACGCAAACCAGCGTAACGGTCGTCAGCAGGACGGTATATATAGCGGTCTTCAGCAAAAACTCGGTCGAAAAATGCCCCGTTGATATGTAGGGCGGGACCATGTAAGGGTGCGAGTAAAACGGCGCCAGGCCGGTGGGCCAGAAGAATTGCCGCAAGTATTCACCGCACGATTCGATCGCGTTCAAGACGCGCACCCACAGCGGCAGGCCCTCGAACGAATTCAGCGCCACCCCTTTTTGTTGGCCATAGACCGTGACCAGGCTGTCGCCCACCGCCAGCGCGACCAAGGGGATTTTTTCCACCAGGGCAATCGCGCCGCGGAGGAAGTCGACCTCCCTGCCGCCGTCCGCGGATGGCTTCGTCCACCGGCCCAGCGGCCAAATGTCCAACAAGACTAGTACGCATGGCAGCGTGACGATCATTGATTTGGCAGTCAGGCCCAAGGCCATGAAAACGTTCACCAACAAGTAAAGCGCGATCGTGCCCGCAGTCTGGCCGGGCGTCGATCGTTCCAAGGGTGGTCGCCGGGCGTAAATCGCATAGGTGACCATGGTCGACATCCAAAACAGTCCGCAGAGCACGTCCTTGCGCTCCGCCGCCCAGGCCACGGATTCGGCCCGCAGCGGGTGGACCGCGAAAAGCGCCGCCACCACGAAGCTGGGCCAAAGCGTGCCGGTCATCAACCGAAAGGCTAGAAACAGCAGCACCGCGTTGGCGCCGTGGATGGCCGCGTTCATCAGGTGGTGTCCGCCCGGCCAGCTATACCCGTAAATCTTGTTCTGCGGTTCCCAGCTTCCTTCGCTGAAGAGTTGCCAATCGAGCATGTGGGTAATCCAGGTCAGGGGATGCCAATTCCCTTCGTGGGCGTCGCCGAAGGCCCACTTGACGTTTTCCCACGTTACGCCGCTGACAATCTGCGGCTTTTCGTAGATGTAGACGTTGTCATCGCAGACGGTGAAAGCGTGCCGGGCAGTTTGCACATAAAGCAGGACGACAAACATCACCAGACAGAGGGAAAGCGCGACGGTGAGCCCCTTTCGATCCAATGGCGGATAGGGCCGATACGCCGGCAAGGGCGCTTTCTCTGCCCGGCGGTCGCGGCGCGCTGAACCTAGTCTATTCTGGCTGACCGTATCGGTTCGTCCGCCGCCATCCTTCCGCGCCCGACGGCGCATTTCGTATTTGTTCGCCATAGGTCTATTTTGGATTTTCCGCCGCGAAGGTGCAAGTGGAGTCCATGAGACTGGCCTACTTGCATTTAACGCGGTTTACCCGCATGATATAGCCCGTTGCGGCCCGCTTTATTGGCCTAACGGTAGGTCCTTTATGCCGGAAAGGACTGTTCCGCGCAACCTTTCGGCGCGACCTTACCCCTGACGGCGACCGGCAAAGTCCCTTTCGGCAAGAGGGACCTAACGGCTTTCCGGAGGCTTGCCCATGTTCGATGACGTGAAAGCCGTGATTGGGCCCTATTGCGAGCAAGCTGCCGCCTGCCGCGACTTCGACCCTCGGGCAGCAGATGTCGCACGGCAGGTCTGCGGGCTGATTAACGGACATTTGCCGAAGGTTCGGGTGGAGCAGGTCGGCAGTACCGCGGTCCCCGGTTGCGCCGGCCGGGGGATCGTCGACTTGCTGCTCAGCAGCGCCGAAGCAGCCGACGTTTCAACTGCCACCGACCTCTTGACGCGTCTTGGTTTTCAACAGGGGGGTGAAGCAATTTTACCAACGTGCCCCCCACCCTACTGCGGCACGCTCAATCATAACGGCGAGCCGTTCCCTTTGCACGTCTACGTCCTGCCGGCGGGAGCACCGGAAATTGATTCCATGCGGTTTCTACGCTCGTGCCTTCGGGCGGACGTGGAATTGATGCGGGCCTACGTCGCCCAGAAACGAGCGATTATTACCGCCGGCACAACCGACCCGGCAGCATATAACCGGCAAAAGGGCGAGTTCTTGAAAATGGTCTTGGGATAGCTGGGAGTGTCTAGCCCGGCCCGCCTCGCCGATATAGAATCTCCGGTTGAGCCTCAAATCTATCCCCAGAGCCTCAAGTCCATTTCCAGGAGATCATCCCATGTGGAAGTTTGTTATTCCCGCGTTTGCTAGTGTGATATTCGCCAGTCAAATCTCGCTCGCCAGGGAAAAGGCATCTGCCGACAAGTCGGCGTCCGCGCTCGCCTTCAAGGTCCAATCGCTCGAAGGCAAGGATGTCGATCTAAGCAAATACAAAGGCAAGGTGGTGCTCATTGTCAACGTGGCCAGCAAGTGCGGCCTGACGCCGCAGTATAAGGCGCGTAGAGGCGCTTTACGAGAAGTACGGTGATCGCGGCTTTGTGATCGTCGGCTTTCCCTGCAATCAATTCCACAGCCAGGAACCGGGCACGGCCGAGGATATCCGCAAGTTCTGCACGAACAAGTACAACGTCACGTTTCCCTTGATGGCCAAGGTGGAAGTCAACGGCGACGGAAGCTGCGAGCTTTACAAGTACCTGAAGGCATTGAAACTGAAGCCCAAGGGGCCCGGCGAAGTGACTTGGAACTTCGAGAAGTTCCTCGTAGGCCGCGATGGACAGGTGGTCGCCCGCTTCGAGCCAAAGACCAAGCCCGACTCGAAGGAAGTCGTCAAGGCGATTCAGACCGAGCTGGAGAAGAAGTGATTCAGCTTGCCCTGCTCGTCCAATTGCCGATCCCGCCGCCGGGACCGCAACCGATCCAGGGCAACGTTCCGCTGGCCGCGGCCTATTTGAAGCTATTTGCCCAGCGTCAGAGGCTGCAGGGCTGGGCGATCGACATCCTTCCGGCACGGCTTTGCAACGTGCTCGGCGACCAGGCGCTGGCGGCGGCGATCCTCGATCGCCAGCCGGCGCTGGTTGGCTTTACTTGTTATCTGTGGAACATCCAGCGGACGATCTGGATCGCCCGGCAGTTGAAGAAAGCGCGGCCCGATCTCCGCATCCTCTTGGGCGGGCCGGAAATCACCGCAGACAACCGTTGGGTGCTGGAAGAGCCGTCCGTCGATCTGGCGGCGATCGGCGAAGGCGAACAGACATTCGTCGAACTTCTTGCGGCACTGCACGCCGGCCGCGACTTGGCGGGTATTGCCGGCCTTTGGCGCCGAAGCCAGGCGGCGCCCGGCACTGGGACAATTCGTCGCGCAGCACTTGAGGATCTCGATCTCGTCAACTCGCCTTACATCGAAGGCATCCTCGACGCGACGGAAGAGCACACCATGCTCATGGAGACCTCGCGGGGCTGCCGCTACCGCTGCAAGTTCTGCTACTATCCCAAGAGCTACGACTCGATTTACCGCATGTCGCCCGCTGAGATCGAAGCCAATCTGCGGCACGCCTGCCAGCGCGGCGTCGAGGAAATCTATCTTTTGGACCCGACGCTCAACCAGCGGCCCGACTTTGCCGAGCTTCTGCGGCTGTTCGCGCGGGGCAATCCCGATCATCAGTTCACGTACTCGGCCGAACTTCGCGCCGAAGGCATCCGTGCGGAAACGGCGCAACTGTTGCGCGAGGCCAATTTCCAGGAGGTGGAAGTCGGGTTGCAGTCGATCGATCCGGCGGCGCAGAAGCTGATGGGCCGGCACGTAAGTCTCGAATCGTTCGAGCGCGGCGCCCGTGCGATGCTCGACGAGGGCATACGACTTCGCGTCGATTTGATCCTCGGCCTGCCGGGCGACACGGTCGATTCGGTTCGACGCGGCCTGGAATACCTTGATCGCGTGCGGCCGTTCACCGAGTTGCAGGTCTTCAATCTCTCCGTGCTGCCCGGCACGGCGTTCCGCCAAACGGCCAGCGAGCTTGGCCTGGAATACCAGCCGCACCCGCCATACTACGTTTTGAAGACGCCGACGCTGGAGCTGGATGACCTCTATATGCTGATGGAAGAGGCACAGGACGTCTTCGGCATTATCTTCGACGATTTTGGACCGGCGATCTTACCTGGCGAAAGGGAGGACAGACAATTCTCCCCGATCGCTTTGAGAGATGGGCGGCATAACAATGGCTCCCCTCTTCCTCCGGGAGAGGGGCAGAGAGTGGGAGCATTACAATCAGCCGCGTCGTGTCTGTCTCACTATTGCATTCTCGATCTGGACGCCGCCGCACCGTCATCTCTTCCTCCCGCCTATTCACGATCGCTCGCCTTCACGCTCTGGTTCCGGTCGAGCAATTTCTCTGCTCGTGCAGCGGACGCCATCGCATCTATCCGGCAGGTTTTGGCCGACAATCCGCATACGACTTTGCAGATCATCCTGGATCCGCTGGGCGACCCTCAGCATTTGTCTGCCACGGTGCTAGAGGACCTGTTGGCCGTCTGCCACGAGAGTTTAAGTTGTCTGGATTGGTTCTACAGTCTTCATCCGGTTCGCTTGTTGGGGGCGAAGCGGCTGGTGGTCTTACTGCCCGGCGGCGAGGAAGAGACCCTCGATGCATCGTGGCGGGAGGCGATTGAAGAGCGGGCGACGATCGTTTGCCGCGGTTTTGCGGCGGAAGCGGCGGTTTGACGCTTTTTGGCCTATAATTCTGCCAAACGGATCGCGTGACGTTTCCGAGGCGCCGGCAACTGCATTATTGTGGAAATCCCGATGGCAGAGTTCGAGGCGAGCGAAGAGGTCGTTTTGCTCCGCCAGGCTGCCAGCGGGTCGAACGAGGCGTTTGCGCAATTAGTGCGGATGCACCAGGCCGCCGTCCGCTGGTATTTGCTCCGCGGGCTGCGCGATCCGGCGGCTGCCGACGACTTGGCCCAGGAGGTGTTTTTAGTGGCTTACCAGAATCTGGCGACATGCCGCAGCGAGGCCGGACTTCGGGCGTGGCTGCTTGGCATCGCCCGAAACATGGCGGCGCAGCACATCCGCGGCGAATCCCGCCGCCGGGCGCGGGAACGAGGACCGCTGGCCGCGCAACTGGCCCAGTGGCGGCTAGAGCAGTTGGAGAACGACCCGGGTGAGGGGATCGAACACGAGCGGAAACTGGCGGCACTACGAGGTTGCATGCAAATGTTGTCATCGGAAACCAGGCAGGCGGTGGAAGAACACTATTTTCAAAAGCAGTCAGCGGAAGCAATCGGCCGGCAACGCGGCCGGTCGGCGGGCAGCGTGCGGATGATGCTTCTGCGCGTCCGAAAAGCGTTAGCGGAGTGCATCCGGAAGAAACTGGAAACGCAAACTACGTAACCGCCATGAACGCCACGGAATTTGACGATTTGGCCTCTCGCTGGGTTGTCGGCGACCAGCTTGCGACGGACGAGGAGCATCGTTTGTTGGACTGGCTGGAAAAGCAGCCGAATGCCCGCGTCACCCTGTTGCAAGACGAAGCGCTTGACAGCCTGCTTTGCTCTTTGGCTGAACGGGAAGAGAACGCGGAGGAGTTTGTAAAGGGCTGCTTACGTCGCGCTGCAGCGCAGGCGGCGGCAGCCGTCGTTGAGGCCCCACCGATTGTCGCGCCGCCTCGGATGGCACTCTCTGAGCTTCCAGCGACGGGCGTGGTTTCGCGGCCCAGCACGCCCTTCACTGGAAGCTCAGGGATGTGCCACCCGGCTTCCTCGCGCCGGCCCTCTCTCGCCAAAGCAGTGCGTTGGACGGCGGTAATCGTCGGCTGCTGCGCGGCGATGGTATTGGCGGCGATCGGTTGGCAGTGGTTCATTGGCGGCCGGCAGGCGGTCCAGCAAAATCAGGTGGCGGCGAACTCGGCGGATGATCCGGCGGCGCGGCACGAACCGCCGGGCGCTTTCGCCCGGCTCGCCCAATGCACCGCGGACGCCGCCTGGAACGTGCCACGCTCCGAGGGCGATTGGCTCGCGGCGGAGGAACTGAAATTGACCGCGGGAATGGCCGAGCTGCACTTCGACAAGGGAACCGTCGTCCGCCTCACCGCTCCGGCCACGTTGGAGCTTCGTAGCCCTGACGACGTCTTTCTGAAAAGCGGCACCCTCTCGGCCCAGGTCCCGCGACCGGCCGTCGGCTTTGCAGTAACGACGTCGATGGCCCGGATTGTCGACCTGGGCACAGAATTCGACGTGACCGTGAAAGACCCGCTTGCAACCGAGACTTTTGTGCATCGTGGGCGGATCTCTGTCCGGTCGCGGATTGACCAAGAGGCGCTGGGGGAGCCGATCGAACTAACGGCCGCCGGACTGGATACGGCGACGGTCTCTATGCCAAATGTCGCCGTGGGATTGCCTCCGGTGACAGTCGTCGCCCGCGGGAGCACAGGCCGCTTTCTGGCCCGCATGACCGCGCAAGGCAAGACGGCCGAGTTCCGTTCGCAGGCGGCATTGGACGCCTTCCGCACCGAAGCGCTAAAGCAATTAGGCCAGTCGCCTGCCCAGTTTGCCCAAGAATGGCCCGCGCTCGTCGCCGCGGCCAAAAGCGGCGCGGTTGCCGAGAATGCCCATCCCGTCGAGCATCGCCAGCCGCCGCCAAAGACGGTTCCGGTGAATCCCGGCCCGGCGCCAGGCTCAACCGCCGCCAATCACCACGGTACCGGTGGCCACCCTGCTAATGAGGAGCAAACCGTGGAGATCGAAGAAAACGGAAAAAAGGTTTCGATCACCGATTCCAAAGAGTTGGGCATTACCGTTACTATAACGGAATCGGTGAACGGAACGAAGAAAACGACCAAGGTGCGGGCGGCCGATACCGCGGAATTGGCCAAAAAGGACCCCGAGGCCCACAAGTTCTATCGCAAGTATTTCCATCCCCGCCCGAAAAATGGTAAACCTAAATAACGGGTGTGACATTTGCTTGCCGGTGGCAACTAGATTACAAATCCACTGATTCTTAACAATCAACTTGGGAGAATGAACATGAGTTGGAAAACATTGCAAAGTCTTGGTCTGTCGATTTCGGTCATCTTCGGATCTTTCAATCTCGCCTCGACCGCCTCAGCCCAGGCGACGGTACCAGTAACGTCAACCGCTTCGCAGAAACACGCCGCCTTGGAAAACCTGCGGCAGGCCCACAAGCTGCTGGTCAATGCCGACCACGATTACGACGGCCACCGTGCCCGCGCATCGGAAGAGGTCCATAAGGCGATCCGGGAACTGGAAGGCAAACATCACGCGAAAAAGGTCGTGTCGGGCAATGTGCCGAGCGCCGCGCCCGTGGTCAAGCCTGCAAAGCACAAGGAGCCCGCGGTTCACGAGTCCCAAGCAAGCTCGGACGAGCAGTTGCAGCAGGCGCTGCAATTGCTGCAATCGGCCCAGGGGGAGATCAACTCCAAGCACCCCAAGGCGGCCGGCAATGTCACGGCGGCCATCCGGGAGATTAACACGGCGCTGAAGATCAAGTAAAAAGGAGTTGAACATGGCCGCACTTTGGACCAATCCAACGACGCGTATCGCAATCTTCCTGCTGGTCGTAGCCGGCGTCCTGGAAAGTGCGATCTGCGTGGCGGCGCACTCTCTCGGCGCCGCCGGGGCGAGGCGGCTTCGGCCAAGGCCGAAGCCGCAAGGGACGATGCCGAAGCGGCCCGCAAGGAGCAATCCAGCCGCCTCGCAGCGGCAGAAGCGGAAGAAGCCGAAATTGCGAAGAAACTGGGCGGCCTCCAGGCCAAATTGAACGAACAGGCGGTAAAGCTCACCGCGGCGCAAAAGGAGCTTGTCCAACTGCGGTCCGATCGCGACGCGGCCTTGAAGCAAATCGACGATACGACTCGAAAGTACGAGACCCGCGTCAAACAGGCGGAAGACGAGGCCGCCGCGAGCCGGGAGGCGGAACGGAAGGCGCGGTTGGCGGCCGATGCGGCCAAGCGCAAGGCGGCCGAGATCGCGAAGGCCGAGGAGGATGCCGCGGGCGCACTTCGCGTCGCCAAGCAGACAGAAGTCGGCAAGAACGGTAAGAACAAAGGCGCGGGTGGTCGTGGCCGCGGACCGCACGTCTCGCTGCCCCGCACGACGCCCAGCTTCAGCGAGCTGGACAAGGACCACGACGGCCGCTTGACGTTCAACGAGTACAAGGCCGGCTACCCCGACGCGACCAGAGAGGACTTCAAAGCCCTCGACACCAACCACGACAACTACCTGAGCATCGACGAATACAAGTCCGGCCACCCCGACCCGGAGGTGGTGCGGGTGCCGAGGACTAGGAAGAACTGACCGTGGGGCGGGAAAGGTCCACGTAGCTCGGCCCGTGGAATTCCACCGGGCAAGCCGGCATCGAATGCTTGTAATCGTTTATCCACCCCTTGTTACTAACCGCGCCGCGACTCTTCCAACCTACGACTCTCCGTAGGTTTAATCCCGGGTTTCCGCCGCCGCCCCCACCAGCTCCGGCTCGATGACCCGCATTGCCCGCCACTTGCCTTGCAGGAAGCGGGCAAGGTAGATGAAGCCGGCGGAAAGGACCCATAGCGTGACCAGCGTCCAGCACCAGTAAAGGCCCTGGTTCAAGTGATGGATGCCGAGCCATGCCATGCTGAGCGGAAAGAGCGAGGTGCCTAGCGAGGTCCAGAAGACGAAGCGGGTGTCGCCCGCGCCGCGGATGGCGCTCATGAAGACGACGTTCAGGGCGTCGAACAGGCAGTAGGCGGCCACGAACCGCAAGAGCACGACGATCAGGTCCTCCAGCGGCCCGAACTGGGCGGGGTCCATGCCGGCCGCATGGCCCATGAGGAACAGGCGCGGCACGAGCACGTAGAACATCGACATCGTACACATGTAAACCATTGCCAGCACGAACGCGGTCCAGGCCGCGCGGGCGGCCAACTCCGGGCGGTTGGCGCCCAACTGCTGGCCCACGAGCGTGGAGACGGCCAGGCCCATGCCCATCATCGGCACCCAGGCAACGCTGTTGACGTTGAAGGCCAGCATCGTGGCCGCCTGGGGGAGCTTGCCCAGCGAGCCGATGAGCGTGATGAAGAGCGTGAACGAACCGCATTCGACGAGCCATTGCATTCCGCCCGGCGCGGCGTAGGTCCACAGCCGCCGCAGCAGATCGCCGCGGGGCCGCCAGCCGAATCGCAGATTGAATTTGTGATACGCGGGAAGCATCATCACGGCCATGTAGCCGAGCACGCGTGCCCATTCCGCGCAGACGGTGGCGAAGCCGGCCCCGGCGATCCCCCGTTCCGGAAAGCCGCAGTGCCCGAAGATCCACATCCATGCCAGCACGCCGTTGAGGCTCGCCGCCAGGAAATCGACGACCATCACCACTCGCGTTTCGCCGCGGCCGGTGAAGAACGAGGAAAGTGCGGCCGCGAGGATCACGGCTCCGCTGCCGTAGACCAGCACGTCGTAATAAATGATCTCTTCCGCGACCACGTCCGGATCGTGCCCGGCATGATGAAAATAGAAATGCGCCAGCGGGGTGGAAAGAAGAAAGAGCGGAATCGCGGCCATACCGATCCATACGCCTTGCCAGACGATGGGTCCGATCCGCCGTGGCCGCCTGGCGCCTTGGTACTGGGCCACGAACGTATTGATATAACTGGCCACGCCCAGCGGGAAGCTGATAAGGGTGAACTGGAGCATGGCAGACGGCATGGCGGCAGCTACCGCGTTCAGCGAGTAGTGGGTGAGAAACATCCGGTCGATGAACGTCATCACCGTGAAGGAGACGGTGGATATCACCAGCGGCCCGGCCAGGACCAGGACGTCGCGCCCGCCGCACGGGCGGCGCCACCATTGAGAGAGCGTTGGGAGTTTCACAAGGAGTATTGTAGCAGCCGGAGATTTGGGCGAACGCAGCGCGGAAGGGGCCTGCTACTTTGGCGGACGGCACACGGAATGTGCCTGCTACTTTACAGAGTGATGCCGATTGCCGCCGCGCGGGCGACGAGGGCGTGCTTGAAATACTGGAACTTGTGGCGCGGCTTCTTGCGGGCCCAAATGAAGCAGCTTGTGAACATATCTCGCGGCAGCTTGCCGTCTTTGACCATTTTCACCGTCCGCTCGATGAAGCCGTGCTCCTCCTCGGTCGTGGTGTGCAAGGCAGCCTTGATCTGCTCCGGATCGAGCGGAAAATCTTCGGCCCGGGCGATTCCCGCGGCCAGCAGGCCCAAAAGCGCAGCCAGGGCGAGCATTATCTTGACGCGGCCATCCGCAAGCGTTCGCATGGCATACTCCTCCGTGATTTGCCAAATGGATTGAGCGTATAACGAAAACAGCACGGCGCAGCAAGGGCAATTGCGTCGCCATGCAGCGGGCCCAATCCTCCGAGACAAGTGCATCTTTCCCAGACTGCGCACAGGCGGACGATTCGCTGCTTCGGCAATGCGGCGGGACGCAGCGTCTATGGTTCGGCAGCGCTCCTCAGCCGAGATGCTCGACCGTTTCAGCGGTTGCCACACTTGCTACAGCCTCGAAGCTGCCAAAATACCTAACCCGACCCGAAATGACATAAAAGTCCGTGGCGGGGTTGCCGATGGAAACTCGGTCGCCATTTTCCATACTCAAGACAAACGCCCTGAACGGCGCCTGGCGGACCATTCGGACGAGTTCTGTGCGTATTGATTCGGCACGAATGTCTTAAACTGGCAGGTGAAAGGGGCACAAGCTACCTGCAATTCTACCGCCAGATTTGCCGCCATGGTAGCAATAGCGCAGGAAAGGTGCAAAAAAAGCCGGGAGCACGGCCGAGGTGACGGCCGTGCTCCCGACAAGACAGTTACCGCAAAGGATCAATCTGAGGCGTATCCATTCCGGGATCAGACAAGTTCGGCGCGAATCTTCAGCTTGATCTTCTCCATCTCTTGGAGCTTCTTGCGGACGGTTTCCGGCACCTGCTTCCACTGATCGGGCGTGTCGATGGGACCCTGGAAGACTTGCTTGCCGGCAGGGTTGTTGACCGTGAGCACCCGGTGACCGTCCCGAAGGTTAATCAACAATTGCTGCTTGTCGTCTCCAAAGCTGACCATGAAGCCCGGCGCGAGCGGCGCCGCGCCGAGCGCGTCGGCGGTCATCCGCTGCAGCGGGCCGGCGGGATATCCGGCCGCGGGTCCGACGAAAAACGCCGAACTCGAACCGCCCGGCTTGTCGCCGTCCGAACCGAAAAAACTGTAGATGGCCTTGCCGTCGTCGTCCACGGCGTAGGTATCCCGTTCTTCGAGCTTGGCCGTGATCTTCTTGCGTTCGCCCTCCCGGATGACCGTCAGCGTTACTGTCTCGCCCTTCTTGTAATACATGCGGACGAGCCCGATGAACTGTGCGGGATTGATCAGCCACTGGTCGTCGCACTTTTCGATGATGTCGTGAACTTGCAGCCCTGCGACTGCGGCGGAACTCTTCGGCTCGACGGAATCCACAACGAGCCCGGCCTTGAGCTTCAATTGCGAACGGAGCGTGGCGTCGGCACGCGTGGTGACGACGCCGAGGAAGGCCGTCTTTTCGGCCTTGCCGGGCAAGGTAGCGCGGGCGGAAGAAATCCATGCGGAGCCGTTGCCCAGCGCATTGACTTGCGCCCTAACGTTAGGGATCGGCCTGGCCCGTGGCGCCGGAACGGCCAACGTCTGGCCGTCGGCCGAAAGCAGCGCGGCAAGAGGTGCAATGGCCTGCAAGTTTGCCGTCCCGCCGCCAGCGACAGGAGCACGGCCGCCCGCGCCTTGGACCTCAATTACGCCAGCCTCGCTGCCCGCTTGCACGGCCTGCGGCGCGGGTTGTTCTGCTTGCTGGGCACGGGCCCAAGTTCCATTCAACGCCAGCGCGCCGAGCAATAAAGTCATCGTCAACTTATTCATCCTTCATTTCCTTTCGTTCTTTACGGGTTCGATTCAGTACCTGTTCTTGATTTGCCACGAGCATCGCCTTCGTCGGCACGACGAGGCTGCTTTCGGGGTTGCCCTGGGAGTCGAGCACCTCCACGCGCTCGAACTCGCGGTAGAAAAGCTTTCGCACCGGCATGTCGCCTTCCAACACGACGCTTTCGGTCACTACGCTCCAGGTTGACTTGCGAATGGCGGGCACCGTTTCGACGGACGCGTTTTCGACGGCTGCTGCGTTAGATGGCAGCGCGGCCGGGACGGCGATTTCTTTCTGCTCTCCATTCGTGGCGATCGCCGGCGGCGAATGATGAGCGGCTGCAATAGCCCAAAAGCCAAGTGCAACGACCAGGCACGCCGCCGCCGCGACTGCCAACCGGATGGCCCGCCAACCACGCGGACTCGGTCTTAGCGGACCCGGCGAATCACCGGCGACTTCGCTGCGGACGCGCCGCATGACTCCGGACACGAAATCCCCTTCCCTCGGCGACTCAGGCGCGACCAGGCTGCCGAGTCGGTCCAATGCCCGCTCCAATCGCACATCAGTTCGAGTTTGTGCTTTTTCACGTTTCATGTCTTTTAGTCTCACGATTCGGCGTTCACTCGGGCAAATCGCTCGCGAAGCCGGGCGTAGCCCCGCGAAAGTTGTTTCGTTACCGTTCCGACCGGCCTGCCGACGATTTGGGAGATTTCGGCCACGCTATGCCCGCCGAAATGCCGCAGCATCAGCAGACGCTGCTCCCGTTCCGGCATGGCCATTAGCGCCGCCAGCAGGAATTCGTTGTCTTGGTCGAGGCGATTCTCCTCCCGCGCGGCGATGTCAATGGCATGGTCCAGCGGCACGGGCGTCCGCCGCCGCGCCCGTCCGATCCTCGCGGCTTTGTGCCTCACGATTGCTAGCAACCACCGCCCGAACAACGAGCCATCCCGCAAGCCTGGCAGGTTCCGGTATGCCGTAACAAACGCCTCCTGCGCGGCGTCTTCGGCGGCGTGATGGTCGCCGGTCCGATGAAACGCCACGGCCCGCGCCGCCCGCTCATACCGGCCAACCAGCGCGGCAAACGCCGCCTGATCGCCTTGCAGCGCCGCGGACACAAGCTGGCTGTCGGACTGCATGGCCATGGCGCCGGGAGGCAAAGTGGTGATCGCGAGAGTCGCCCTGTGCAGCGGTCGTACAGTAGATAGAGCCATCTTAGGCCCGGTTTGCGACACGAATCCGGCGATTTTCCCGCTCAAGCCTGAAAAACTCGGCTTTCGCCTTTCGCCGTTGCCTGTTGACGGACAGAACGATTGATTATACTCTAACAACAGTTTGAATAACGTACTTTGGGGTGCGGGTATGGCGGATGCCGTTGAAGTCGAGGGCGATATCGTAGAACAACCTGAACCGGAGTGGCCGCCCTCTGATCCCGTTCGCGACGCGAGCGATTCGATCGAGCAGCGCGACCGCGATTGGCTGGCCAACGTCTATCGGGGTGACAAGGAGAGGGACCTCACTGTCCGGGCCGTTCTGGCCGGCATGGTCTTCGGCGGCCTGATGTCGCTCTCCAATCTCTACGTGGGACTGAAGACCGGCTGGGGCCTCGGCGTGGACATCGCCGCAGTGGTCGTCATCTTTACGGTGTTCAAAGCCGTTCGCGGCATCGGTCTGGTGCGCGGGGAATTCGGCCTCTTGGAATGCACGATGATGATGAGCGTGTCCGTGGCCGCGAGCTGGATTGGTTTGGCCGGTCTGGTATCCGCCGTGCCCGCTCTGCAAATGCTTCGGCCGGATTACGAATTCGTCTGGTGGCAGCTTACGTTGTTCATCGGCGTGATCCTCTACCTGGGCCTCTTCATGTCGATTCCGTTGAAGCGGCAGATGATCCAGGTGGAGCGGCTCCGTTTTCCGGGCAATGTCCCCACGGCTGAGACGCTCAAAGTCCTCTACTCCGAGGGCGGTGACGCGATCAAGAAGGCGAGCGCGCTGTTCATTGCCGGCGCCGCGGGGATGATCGTCGCTTTCATGCGCGACGCACTGGAATGGCTGCCGGACGAGCCGAAGTTGCCCGCGCAGTTCTTGGGCATCCCTTTGCGGCTGGGCGGCGTGTCGTTCAACAAGCTGACGCTCACGTTGCAGCCCAGCCTGATCTTCGTCAGCATCGGCGCGCTTTTTGGCATGAAAGTCGGCATGAGCATGTTGCTGGGCGTGGTCGTCAATTACGGCATCCTGGCCCCCTGGATGATCGACGCGGGTGACATCAAACATCCGCCGCCGGCTATCACCGCCATCGCCGCACCGCGACTGCCGCTTGCCGTAAATGCCGGACAGGATCTTGCCGTCAAATTGGAAACTGCTGTCTCGGAACCCGAGCTGCCCCTGCCAAACGACGGCAAAGCCAGACCTGATGCCGTGCCAGGCGGACGCACAAGTATTTTGGGCTACACATGGACGCGCGCCCGGGTCTATGAAGACCTCGACACTTTGATTAACGACTTGAACGCCCCGAAGCTGCTGGACGGCGCCGCCAATCCATTGCACGGCGGAATCGAATTCAGCGCGGTACAAGACAAGAAACTCCGGAAAAAAGTGCTCAGCATGTCGGCGACTCAAGCGACCGATTGGGAAGCCAGACTCTCGCTCGTCGACGGCAAGCACGTCGAACTGCTTGAGTCTTTGGGACTCGCGCCGGCGGCTGACGCCACCGAGGAGGAGGCCAAGAAGGCGGAATCCAAGCTGAACAAGGCGGCGTCTGCCCAAGTCGGCGGCTTCAAAAACATCAACCGCTGGTCGGTTTGGCCGGGAGCGACTGTCCTCGTCGTGGCCGGTTTGCTGGCGCTGGCGTTCCAGTGGCGCACGCTCGGCCGCACCTTCGCCACCATTTTTTCCGGCATCAGCGGCCAGCGCGCAAGCGGTCCCGTCGATCATATCGAAATCCCCATTACTTGGTTCGCCGTCGGCTTCCCCATCGCGGGGCTGGCGGCGACGCTGCTCTTGGTCTGGGTCTTCCAAGTCCAGTGGTGGATGGGCATTGTGGCCGTGGTGCTGACGTTCTTCCTCGCGGCCGTCGTCGCCCGTGCAGGCGCCGAAACCAGCATCAACCCGATCGGCGCGATGGGCAAGGTGACTCAGTTGACGTTTGGAGCGCTGGCGCCGGGCAACGTCACCGCGAACTTGATGACCGCCGGCGTGACTGGGGGGGCGGCCTGCAGTTGCAGCGACACGATCGGCAACCTCAAGGTCGGGCACATGGTCGGCGCCAATCCGCGAAAGCAGTTCATCTCGCAGTTCTTCGGCGTCTTCGCCGGCGCGATCCTTGCCGTCCCCGCGTACTTTATCCTCGTGCCCGATGTCAACGTGCTGGGCGGCGACAAGTTCCCCGCGCCCTCCGCCTTGGCATGGAAGGCCGTCGCCGAGATGCTTTCCAAGGGACTCAGCTCGATCCCGCACAGCGCGCTGGTGGCGATGGCCGCGGCCTTCGTGCTGGGCACGATCATCGTAGCGGCGGACAACATCTTTCCCAAGCTCAAGCCCTACACGCCCTCGCCCACCGCACTGGGGATCGCGATGGTCATGCCCGGCGCAGGGCCTTGCCATGTTCCTGGGCGCGGTGATCGCCTGGATCCTGGAAAAGAAAGCCGCCAAGCTGCACGAGATGTACACCATCCCCGTCGCTTCCGGCTGCATCGCCGGCGAGAGCATCATGGGCGTCATCATCGCCGTATGGATCGCCGTAAAAAGCGCACTGGGGCGAGGGTAACGGCGGCGGAAGAGACACCTTGTTGCAGCGCCCAGCCGCGGCGAGGTTCGGGCAGCAAATTGACGCATTGGAAAGAGTATAATAGAAGGGCGGTGTATGCCGAATCATCCGAACAGAAACATGCCAAACTACCGTTTTTCGGTGATTGTCCGACTTGCTCCTCTGTCGCGTGAGGAAATCCTGGATCTGACTGACTCGCTTGGCACTGACGCCTCGATCCGTGGACATGCGGACGGAATAGAACTGCTCTTCGAGCGAACTGCCGAATCGCTGCAGATGGCGATTGCTTCCGCGGTTTCCGATGTCGAGCGCGCACGATTGCACGTTTCCAGGGTGGAACTGGAACGCGAGGCGATCGCAGTATAGCACAGCAGCTTACTCTAATAACTGATCCAATTCCCGAGCTCCATCGACGATCCTGACCCCATGACGACGCCCTCCCACAAGCGCAAAGGTATAATCCTCGCAGGAGGCGCCGGCACTCGGCTTCATCCGGTTACGCGGGCGATCAGCAAGCAACTGCTGCCGATCTACGACAAGCCGATGATTTATTATCCGTTGTCGACGCTGATTCTGGCCGGCATCCGCGACATCCTGCTGATCTCCACGCCCGACGACATTGGCACGTACCAGCGGCTGCTGGGCGACGGCTGCCCGTTGGGAATCTCCATCCACTACGCCGTCCAGCCAAAACCGGAAGGGCTCGCGCAGGCGTTCATCATCGGCCGCGATTTCGTGGGCCGCGACGAGGTGACGCTGATCCTGGGCGACAACATCTTCTACGGCCAGTCCTTCCGCAAAACGCTGGAGACTACCTCGACACAGACCGCCGGCGCGACCGTCTTCGCCTACGTGGTGAAAGACCCCGAGCGATACGGCGTGGTGGAGATCGACGCCACGGGCAAGGCCCTCTCCATTGAGGAGAAGCCCAAGCAGCCGAAATCTCACTACGCAGTGACGGGGCTTTACTTCTACGACAACCACGTGCTGGACGTCGCCGCCGCGCTCAAACCTTCGCCACGCGGCGAGCTGGAAATCACCGACGTGAACCGCGTCTACATGCAGCGCGGGCAGTTGCAGGTCGAGGTCCTCGGCCGCGGCTTCGCCTGGCTGGACACCGGCACGCACGAATCGCTTTTGCAAGCCTCCAATTTCGTGCAAATGATCGAAGAGCGGCAGGGACTGAAGATCGCCTGCATCGAGGAAGTCGCCTGGATCAAGGGTTTTATTGACGACGAAGCCCTGCTGCGGCTTGCCCACGCGCAGAAGAACGCGTATGGAGAGTACCTAAAGGAACTCGTGACCAAGCCGGAGACCGCCGTAAAGTAGACGCCGAAACCAACTGTCAAATAATGATCCGTCGGATCTGTCCGATCCGTCCAATCGGTTCGATTTTGGAACTCTTCCGCTATAGCTCAACCATGCCCACTTACCTAGTCACCGGCGGCGCCGGATTCATCGGCAGTTGTTTCGTCCGCACCGCGATCGAAAGACGCGAGGCGAAGGTCGTCAATTTCGATGCCTTGACCTACGCCGGTAATCTCGATTCACTGCAGCCGGTCGCCGACTGCCCGGACTATGTCTTTGTCCAAGGCAACATCACGGACCGCGCGGCCGTCGATGGGACGTTTGCCGAACATCGGCCTTCGGCCGTCCTCCACTTCGCCGCCGAGTCGCACGTCGATCGCTCCATCGACAACCCGTCGCAGTTCGTGGTGACCAACGTGCTGGGCACGTTCCAGATGCTCGATGCGGCCTTGAAATACTGGTCCAAGCTGGGCGCGGACGAGAAGGGCCGGTTCCGCTTCCTGCACGTCTCGACAGACGAAGTTTACGGCTCGCTGGGGCCGACGGGGCTGTTCACGGAAGAGACCTCCTATGATCCCAGTTCGCCCTACTCGGCCTCCAAGGCCGCCTCCGACCATGTCGCCCGAGCGTACCACCGCACCTACGGCCTGCCGGTGCTTGTGACGAATTGCTCGAACAACTACGGGCCGTACCAGTTTCCCGAGAAACTGATCCCGCTGATGATCCTCAACGCGCTCGAGGGCGCAAGTTGCCGGTGTACGGCGATGGCATGAACGTCCGCGACTGGCTGTTCGTGGAAGACCACTGCCGGGCGCTGGCGTGCGTGCTGGCCAAGGGCAAGCCGGGCGAGACGTACAACATCGGCGGCAACTGCGAGCAGCCGAACATCGAAATCGTCCGCCGCGTCTGCGGGCTGGTCGACGAATTGCGGCCCGGCCTGCCGCACGCGCCGTGCAGCTCGCTGATCACTTACGTGAAGGACCGGCCCGGCCACGATCGGCGGTACGCCATCGACGCGGGCAAGATCCACCGCGAACTGGGCTGGCAGCCGGAGCACAATTTCGCCTCCGGCCTGCGGCGAACGGTGCAATGGTATCTGGAGAACCCCGGCTGGGTCGAGCGCGTGCAGAGCGGTAAATACCGACGGGAACGTCTTGGATTGGGCGACAAATAGGACGGCGTTCGGGCCGCGCGACCTTATACGTCCAGGTTCTTCACCTCCAGGGCGTGCTTCTCGATGAACTCCCTTCGCGGCTCAACTTTGTCGCCCATGAGGATGCGGAAAAGGTCGTCGGCGGCGCCGGCGTCTTCCATCGTGACGCGCAAGAGCGTGCGGTTGGCCGGAGCGAGGGTCGTGTCGCGAAGCTCTTCCGGATTCATTTCGCCGAGGCCCTTGAAGCGGGTGACTTTCATGCCCCGCTCGCCGCCGCTGCGGACTGCGGCCAGCAGGCCGCGCAGGTCGTCCAGCCCGGTCGTCGAGTCCCCGCGGCGGAGAACGTAACGCGGCTCCTCAAGTCCGGTGCGTTCCTGAGGAATGAGGCTGTCAATCTCGAAGCCCTGTTTTCGCAGCGCGGCCAACTGGCCGTTGATCGAGCGGACTTCGTGGAACTCGGCGATGTGCAGCCGTGCCACGGGCTGGCCGTCTTCCTCGCCGGCGGCGTGTCCGTTTCCTTCGGCGGACTTTTCGCTGCGCGTAGGCGCCCGCCGGCTTCGGCCGCCGAATCGTCGCTTAGCTTCAGCTCGGTGCCCGAATGTTGTTGCTGCTGCTCCAGAAACTCGTCGAGCTTCTTGCGCGTTGCAAACCAGTGCTCGGAGTGGCCGATGAACACATGGTAGATCGGCAATTGCCGGGTTTCGGCGTCCTGCCGCGCGGCGTGAGCGCGGAGGCTGATGCCGCGGCGCTCCAAGGCCACGAGCGATTCCTCCATCGCGGTCAGCGTGCGGCAGAGCTGCTCCATCGCGGCGCCTTCGAGGCGACGGCCGTCACCCGGCTCGAAGACCGTGTCCTTCAGCCCGGACTCCAGCAGTTGGGCGTTCATCTCGGCTTCGGTCTGCACGTAGTAGACGTTCTTCTTGTGCGTGATTTTGAACAGCGGCGGCTGAGCGACGTAGACATGCCCGCCGCGGACCAGGTCATACATCTGCCGGTAGAAGAAGGTCAGCAAAAGCGTGCGGATGTGCGAGCCGTCGACGTCGGCATCGGTCATGATGATCACCTTGCCGTAGCGTCGCTTCGTGAGATCGACCTCGTCGCCGATGCCCGAGCCGACCGCCGCGATGATACTGCGAACTTCCTCGTTGGCCAGCACCTTGTCCTCGCGGGACTTGTAGGCGTTGATGATTTTGCCGCGCAGGGGAAGGATGGCCTGGAACTCGCGGTCGCGGCCCCCCTCCGCGCTGCCGCCGGCCGAATCGCCCTCCACGAGGTACAGCTCGCAGCGATCGACCTCCTTGCTGGTGCAATCGCGGAGTTTGCCGGGCAGTCCGCCGCCGGCCAGCGCGCCTTGCGCTCGCGCAAGAGCGCCTTGGCCTTGCGGGCCGCCTCGCGGGCCTCGGCGGCCAACACGGCCTTGGCGATCATCGCCTTGGCCGTCTTGGGGTGCTCCTCGAGGTACTTGGCAAGAAAATCGCCCGCGATCGAGTTGACGATCCCTTCCACTTCGGGGTTGGTGAGCTTGACCTTCGTTTGTGACTCGAACTGCGGATTCGCCAACCGCACCGAGACGATCGCCGTGAGGCCCTCGCGAAGGTCCTCGCCCGTGGGCACAATGTCTTTGAAGATGTTTTCCTTCTTGCCGTAGGCGTTGAGCGTGCGCGTCAGCGCGGTGCGGAAGCCGACGATGTGCGTGCCGCCGTCGACCGTGTTGATGTTGTTGGCGTAGCAGTGAACGTTCTCGGTGTATTCCGTGCAGTATTGGAAGGCCACCTCGATCTCGACCGACGTTTCCTCGCTGCGGGTCGAGATATATACGACGTCGGTGTGGACCGCTTCGCTGGCCCGGTTCAAGAAGCGGATAAACTCGACGATGCCGTCGTTGTACTGGAAGGTCTCACCTTGCCCGTTGCGGAGGTCCTTGAAGACGATCTTCACGCCCCGGTTAAGAAACGCCAACTCCTGCAGGCGCTTGTAGAGCATGTTGTAGTCGAACTTCAAGTCGCCGAACATTTGGTAATCGGGCTTGAAGGTGGTTTTCGTGCCGGTGCCCTGGGCTGTGCCGACGCGTGTCACGGGGCTGGTCGGCTTGCCGCGCTCGTACTCCTGCTGGTAGGCATGGCCGCCGCGGCGGACCTCGACCTCGCACCATTCGGAGAGGAAGTTCACCGCCTTGACGCCAATCCCGTGCAGTCCGGCGGAGGTCTTGTATGCCTTGTTGTCGAACTTGCCGCCGTACTTCAGCATCGTCATCACGCCTTCCAGGGCCGACTTGCCGATGTTCGGATCGACATCGACGGGGATGCCGCGGCCATCGTCGGCGACGGTGATCGAACCGTCGGGATTGACCGTTACCTGGACCGTCGTGGCGTGGCCTGCCATGACTTCGTCGATCGAGTTGTCGACGACTTCGCTGACAAGGTGGTGCAGGCCGCCGAGGCCGCGGTTGCCGATGTACATGCCCGAGCGCTCGCGGACGTGCTCCAGATCGCTCATGTGGCGCATCTGTTCCGTGCCGTATTCGCCCGTAGCGTCGTTGTTTTCGGGATTGGTGTTCGGGTCAGTGGACATGGTACTCCGTTGTTTTTGCTATCCAATCGCTCCCAAGCGGAAACGTAGGTCCTTGATTTGGTGATCGGGCAACAGGCGATTCAGCGTGCCGAGCATGTTTGACTTCTGAAACGTGAATTCCTGGATCAGGATCGAGTTGGCGACGACGATTTCCAGCGTGCCGCGCTTCAACTGGCCGACGCGGCTATGCTGCGCTCCCAGCGGCCCGGCAGCCTCGCTCCACGCCGCTTGGTACGCTTCCGCGCCCCGCACTCGCGCGAATCCGCGGCGGGACATAAGCTGCGTCAGGATGTCGGCAATGCGCTCAGGACCGGGCATGGACTCAAATCCGAAATCGGAAACTCGAAATCCGAAACAAATACGAAATTCAAATGACGAATGCTACAATCGGTTTGAGACATTCATCATTGGCTTTTGGAATTTGTTTCGAATGTCGAGTTTGTTGTTTGGGATTTCCGTTTCTCACCTCTGGTCCCTTGCCAGCGGCATGACCACGTACGCATAGCCGTCCTCCGTGGAGCAAACTGCGGCGCTTTCGGCATCGCGGACTTCCAGCAGGAGCATGGCCTCGGGGTTGAGCACGCGGAGGAAGTCGCTCAGGTAGCGCGGGTCCAAGGTGATGACCAGCTCCGGTCCTTCGTAGGCGATCGGCAGCTCGACGTGCGACTCACCATACTCGGCGCCGTGGGCGGCCAGCACCGCCTTGCCGCCCGCGAAGGTGAAATCGACGCCGCGGCGCTCCTCACTGGTGACGATGGCCGCCTGGCGGACAACGGAGAAAAACGGCCCCACGGTGACTTCGATCCGCTGCGTGTTCTCGCGGCGGGGAAAAACATCGCGCCACTTGGGAAAGCGGCCTTCCACCAGACGCGAGTACATCACGACCCGTCCGCTCTTGACCAACACGTCGTTGTCGCGGGCGGTGATCTGCACAACCTCCTCGCCGTCGCCGATCGACCGCTCCAGGAGCTGCATCGAGCGCGTGGGCACGATCGTCATCCGGTCGCCCGCCGGCGCATCTCCCACACTCTTGGCGGGCCCTTCCTGCCGGGCCAGGCGGCGGCCGTCGGTGGCCACGGCCGTGATGTGGTCGCCCGTCAACTCCAGGAGCACGCCGCCCAAGGCGTAGCGCGTGCTTTCGTTGTCCGTGGCAAAAACGGTGCGGCGGATGATCTCGCGGAGGAACCCGGCCGGTAATTCGTGATACCGGGCCTCGTCAAACTGGGTCACGACGGGGAATTCGTCCGGGTTCTCCGAGGGCAAATTGAACTCGCAGCGCTGGCCGCAGACCTGGATCTTTCGCCCGTCGCTGGTAACGCTCATCACCTCGTCGGTGCTCTCGCGAAGGATGGAAAGGAACCGCGCAATGGGCAGGACGACACTGCCCGGCACGTCGACGATGATCCCCTCGGCCTCAATGCGAATGCCGACCTCCAGATCGGTGCCCATGAGGACGGCTTTGTCCTTTTGGGCTTCGAGCTTGAGGTTTTGCAGGATCGGCTTGGGGCTTCGCGAAGGGGCGACGGCGGCAGCCGTCTGGAAGTCGCGGAGCAGTTTTTCACGCTCGCACTGGATTTTCATGTAAGGTAGCTTTCTGCTAAAAAGATGAACCCGTTATTGTACTCGATTTCGAATTGCGCAGTCACTAGGGGCACGGCTGCGATTCGAGGCACGTAACGCCTTGCCTTGCAAGGACTTACGTCGTTGACTAGGAAAGCTTCCGCTGCAACAGGTCAATGGCCTGGCGGATTGCCGGATCGGCCTCCATTTGCTGCTCGGTTTTCCGGCAGGCGTGGAGCACGGTGGTGTGGTCCCGGCCGCCAAAAAAGGCCCCGATCCGGCTCAAGCTTTCGCACGTCATTTGCCGCGAGACGTAGATTGCAACGTCCCGCGCGACTACCACCGGCCGCCGACGCGATTGGCCGCGGAGATCGGAAAGCCGCAGCGAAAAATGCCGCGCCGTCAAGGAGGCAATCTCGCGCAGTTTGGGCCGCAACGCCGCGTCCCGCCTGGCCAGGAATTCGCGGACATGCCGCGCATCAACTCCGCGACCCTCCTCCCTTGCCGGGACTTCCAACTGCAGCATCGCGCCGACAAGCTCCGGCACCGTACCGGCCATCCCTTCGGCCAGCATCTTGAGGATCGAGTCAGCCAGCGCGAATTCCCGCAAATCGGACCAACGCTGCAAGATCGCCCGGCGCGCATCGGCGCCCGGCAATGCCAGCGGCAGGCAAAGACCTGCCGCAAGCCGGCTTTGCAAGGCCGGGCAGAAGCCGCCTATCTCCTGCGGCGTCGCCGCGATGGTCGCCAAGACTTGCCCGCCGCGATGGATGATCGTATCCAACGTGCAAATCAGTTCTTCCTGGGCGCACGGTTTATTGGCAACTTCGCCCAGGTTCTCGAAAACGGCCAGGCACGCGCTGCGGTATCGGCGGCGGAAGTCCTCCACCGACTGGGCTTCGAAGGCGTCTTTCATTTCGCGTGCGAAATCGACCGCAGTGACGCAGACGACTCGGTTTTGCGGGAAATTCTCCTTCCACGTGGCCGCGATGCCGCGGGCCAAATGCGACTTGCCCGTTCCGCTGGGGCCGTAGAGAACCAGCGGGTTGAACGGCGTGATCCGCCGTGTCAAGACTCCCAAAACGGCCGGTTCAACAAGCCGGTTTTCCGGACCGGCGAAGAATTCCAGGCCGACCGGTCTGTGCCGGTCATCCTGCACCGCGCCATCGTCGCCGAGCGGTTGCCCGGCCAACGGAATTGTCACCACGCCATCGGTCATTTCGAGTCCGTTCGCCCGGGTCACGAAGAGTTGCGGAAACGAATGATTATATCACGATCGAGGTTCGCTGCAACCGGACAGGCCCACCTTTGTTCGCCGCGTCAGCGACGGACCTTGTAAGAGTCGAATTCGTCGCCGCCGCCAGTCGCCCGCGGGTAACCTGTGGCTTTCAATTCCGCCATCAAGCGGTTATCAATTTGTTTGACAGTCCGCGCGTACGCGGGGTCGTCCGCGACATTTTTCATTTCGTAGGGATCTTTGCGAAGGTCGTAGAGCTCCCGCGCGGGGCGTTTGCCGAAGGCCCGTTCGTAAAACGGCCGGATCGCCGGTTCGTCGCGATGAACCAATATCCATGCCTTCGACGGGCCGGCGTCCACGTCGCAAAAGCCGGCAAACGTATTGCTCGTCAAGGCCTCGAATTTCGGCATCGGCCCCGCGGGCGGATCGCCGGCTGGCCAGCGATCGGGTCGGAAGTTCCGGATGTAATGAAAGTCCTTGGTGATGATCGACCGCATCGGGTAGCCGACGTTTTTCTGTTCGCCGTCCGCGCGGCCGTTCGGGGCGTGGCGTTCCATCATCGTCAACGTGTGATCGCGTGCCGGATCAACCTGTCCGGATTTATTGGAAAGCAGCACGTCGAGCAGGCTTCGAGCGGTCATTGCCGCCGGCCGATCCACACCGGCCGCCGCCAGAAACGTCGGCGCAAGGTCGGCGAGGCTAACGAAATCGTCCACGACGCGACCAGGCTTGATGTGCCCCTGCCAAAAGAGTGCCAGCGGCTGGTGCGTGCCCGTGTCGTACAGCGTCGCCTTGCTCCGCGGGAACGGCCAGCCGTTGTCGCCGCTGATGGCGATGAGCGTATTGTCCAACTCGCCGATTTTCTCCAGGGCTGCAAGGCATTCGCCGGCCTGGCGGTCGAATTCTTCCGATTGAAAATAGTAATCGCAGATGTCGCGGCGGACGACGTCGTTGTCCGGCAGATACGGCGGGACGACGACCTTGGCCGGGTCGAGGCCGTGCTTCACCCCGCAATCGCGCGGATAGACGCGGTGCGGGCGATGGCTGCCGAGCCAGAAACAAAACGCTCGGTCTTTCGGCCGGGCGGCGAGGAATGCGTCAAAACTCTTGAATGGCGGGCCGGCGGCGTTATGCGGTCGGCCTTCGTCGTTGCCCGGCCCGTAACCCTTTCCCGTCAACCCGATAAAGTAACCCGCTTTCTCCAAGAGGTCAGGGTAGACGTCGAACTTGGCGGGCAGGGACGACCAGAGGTTTGCGCCGCGTTCGAGCCGCCACGGCCACTGGCCCGTCAGCATGGCCGCCCGCGATGCCGAGCAGGACGGGGCCGCGCAGTGGGCGTTGCGGAACATGACGCCTTCCCGCGCTAACCGGTCGAATGTAGGCGTTTTGACGACCCGATCGCCCAGGCACGATCCATGCGGCCACGCCCAGTCGTCGGCAAGCAGAAAGAGGATGTTGGGTTTTTTTGGCGCGGCAGCATGAAGGCCGTGCTGCTGGATGGCGAAGAAAGACAGGAAGATCGCGATGCACTTGTACTTCACGGCTTTGGTCCTGTTGTGGCCACGCGGGCTTTGGGATTGTCGAGCACGGGAATGGGAAACTGCTTCGACGACGTGTGCTGCTGGTCCATGATCTTTTGCAGTCGATCCACGATGTCCGGATGCGAGGCGGCGACATTGTTCTTTTCCGAGCGATCGGTCGCCAGATTGTACAACTCCGTGGTTGGGGAGGGCGGTTTGTTCCGCGCACCAAGCAAATTGCGATGCAAAAGCTTCCAGTCTCCCACCCGCACCGACTGCTGGCCGCCCGTGCCGTGGAATTCGCGATAGAGAAACGGCCGGAGCGGCTGCTGCTTGCCGAGCAGGGTAGGCGCGAAGCTGATTCCGTCGCAGGTCTTGGGAGTCAGTTCCTTCGCGCCAACAAGGTCCAGGAGAGTCGGCATCCAGTCTTCGTGTCCGCTGACGTAATCCGTCGTCGTACCTGCCGGAACGTGTCCCTGCCAGCGGACGATGAGCGGCAGACGGATGCCCCCTTCGTAGATGTCCCGTTTGAACCCTCGCAAATCGGCGTTCGACTTGAAATACGTCGGCTCAAATCCCCCTAGCTTGTACACAGCGCCGTTGTCCGAAGTGAAGATGAAGATCGTGTCGTTTTCCAGGCCGAGGTCTTTCACTAATTGCACGATTCTCCCGATGTCGCGGTCCATGCGAGTGATCATCGCCGCGTAGGCCGCGTGAGGGAATTGCTGCGGCAGACAGTCGTTGCCGCCCGTGTAGGGCTTATCGTCGAGCTTTCCTTTGTACTCTTCCAGCGAGTCTTCCGGCACTTGCAGCGAAAGGTGCGGTGCGATGGTCGGATAATAGAGGAAGAACGGCCGGTCCTTGTTCTCGCGGATGAACCGCAAAGCTCGCTCCGTGTAAAGATCGGGCGAGTATTGCTTGCCGATGAAACTGGCATAGCTGGCCGGATCGTTCGGGTCGGCGCCGGGAGCGAGCGACAAATCTTCCTTCTCGGAAACGTTCTCGTTGCCGGTCAGTTTCAGCCGGCCTTCGTCGTCGATCAAGTATTGCGGGTAATAGTTGTGCGCGTGCCGCTGACAGTTGTAGCCGAAGAAGTGGTCAAAGCCATTCTTCAACGGGTCGCCGCTGCTGCCCACGCGGCCCAGCCCCCATTTGCCGAAGGCTGCCGTGGCATAACCGGCGGATTTCAGTGAGCCGGCAAGGCTCGGTTCGCCCGGCGGCAAGGGCAGTTCTCCCTGAAACGAATACCACGACCCGATTTCCTTGTTGTCGCGAATGAACGCGTGCCCCGGATGCCTGCCGGTCATGAGCACGCAGCGGGCCGGCGCAGACTGGGCTGCCCGTATAGTGCTGGGTGAAGCGCAATGCCTTCGGCTGCCAGTTTATCCAGTGTCGGCGTTCTGATGACCTTTTGCCCGTACGGCCCGATGTCGCCGTAGCCCAGGTCGTCGGCAAGCAGGAAAACGATGTTTGGCCTCTGCGGCGCGGCCGCGAAAAGCAAAGACGGCATCGCGAAGATACATAGAATGATTTGTCTGTACGCTTTCACGGTAATGATGGCCCTATTGAAGGCCAGCCTTTTTATCGAGCAGCGGAATCGGAAATTGCTTCGACGGCGTGTGCTGCTGGTCCATGATCTTTTGCAGCCGCGCCACGATGTCCGGCTGCGCGGCGGCGACGTTCTTCTTTTCCGAGCGGTCGTTCGCCAGGTTATACAGTTCAGTCGTCGGCGCGGGCGGTTTGTTCCGCGTGCCGAGCAAGTTCCGGTGCAGCAGTTTCCAGTCTCCCACGCGCACGGACTGCTGGCCGCCAGCGCCGTGGAATTCACGATAGAGAAACGGCCGGGGCGGCTGCGATTTGCCCAGCAACGTGGGCGCGAAGCTGATTCCGTCGCAGGACTTGGGAGTCAATTCCTTCGCGCCGATAAGGTCCAGGAGCGTCGGCATCCAGTCTTCGTGTCCGCTGACGTAGTCCGTGGTCGTGCCCGAGCGGACGCGGCCTTTCCAGCGGACGATGAGCGGCAGGCGAATGCCGCCCTCGTAGATGTCCTGCTTGAAGCCGCGGAGATCGGCGTTCGACTTGAAGTAGGCTGGTTCGAACCCCGCCAACTTGAAGACGGCGCCGTTGTCCGACGTGAAGATGAAAATCGTATTGTCTTCCAGGCCCAACTCTTTCACCAAATCCACCATCCGGCCGATGTCGCGATCCATGCGTGTTATCATTGCCGCGTAAGCCGCGTGCGGAAACTGGTGCGGCAGGTAGCCCTTACCGCCCGTATAAGGTTTGTCGTCAAGCTTGCCCTTGTATTCCGCGAGCGAGTCCTCCGGCACTTGCAGCGCCAAGTGCGGCACGATGGTGGGATAATAGAGGAAGAACGGCCGGTCCTTGCTCTCGCGGATGAACTGCAAGGCCCGCTCAGCGCAAAGATCGGGCGCGTATTGCTTGCCGATGAAATTGGCGTAGCTGGCCGGATCGTTCGGGTCTGCGCCAGGAGCGATCGACAATCCTTCTTTCACGGAAACGTTCTCGTTGCCGGTCACGGCAAACCGGCCTTCGTCGTCAATCAGGAATTGCGGGTAATAGTTGTGCGCGTGCCGCTGGTCGTTGTAGCCGAAGAAATGGTCGAAGCCATTCTTCAACGGGTCGCCGGAGCTGCCGATGCGGCCCAGCCCCCATTTGCCGAAGGCGGACGTGACATAGCCGGCGGTCTTCAACGAAGCGGCAAGGCATGGCTCGCCCCGTGGGAGCGGAAGTTGTCCTTGAAACGAATACCAAGGACCGATTTCCCTGTTGTTGCGAATGAACGCGTGTCCCGGATGCTTGCCGGTCATCAGCACGCAGCGGGCCGGCACAGACCGGGCTGCCCGTGTAGTGCTGCGTGAAGCTGGCATGCCTTCGGCCGCCAGTTTGTCCAGCGTGGGCGTATGGATGATCTTCTGCCCGTAGGAACCGATGTCGCCATAGCCCAAGTCGTCGGCGAGGACAAAAATGATGTTCGGCTTGCGCACGGCTCAGCGGAGAGGGCGCCGATCGCCGAAGCGGCCAGCGAAACAAGGGTAGCGAATTGAATCAGCAGTTTCATTCACTTATTCTCCCAAATCCCGGCAGACACGCAAGATGCGGGCGACCGCTTCGTCGATTTCGGCATCGGTGTTCGTGGCCCCCAGGCTGAACCGCAGGCTGCTGGCCACGATGTCATTGGGAAGCCCCATCGCGCGCAGCGTGGGAGAAAGCTCCGTCGAACCGCTGGCGCAGGCCGAGCCGACCGAGCAGGCCACGCCCGCCATGTCCAGCGCCAAGAGAAGAATTTGCCCCTCCAATCCGGGGAACGCCACGTTGCTAGTATGCGGCAGCCGGGCGGTCCCTTCGCTATGGACGATGACGCCCGGCCGCCCGGCCTTTAGTCCGAACTCGAAGCGCTGGCGGAGCGCCGTCAACTTGCGGCAATGCGCGTCTTGCTCCGTCTGCCATAGTTCCAGGGCGGTCATCATGCCGACGGCCAGCGCGACCGACTCCGTGCCGGGCCGCATTCCTTCTTGCTGATGACCGCCAAAAAGCATCGGGGCCAATGTTACGTCATTTTGGAGCACGATCGCGCCGATGCCCAGCGGCCCTTGAAACTTGTGCGCGGCGACGCTCAGCGCCGCAACTCCCAGCGTGCGGAAGTTGATGGGGATTTTGCCGGCGGCGGCGACGGCGTCGGTATGCAGCGGCACGCCGGCCGCGCGGCAGATATCGGCCAGTTGCGCGATCGGCTGGATCGCGCCGGTCTCGTGGTTGGCCAGCATCACGCTGACCAGCGCCGGCCTGTCGCCTTCGGAGAGTAGCACTTGCAACGACGCAGGCTGAACCACGCCCTGACTATCGACTGGCAGCGTATCGAGCCGCCAGCCCAGTTCCAAAAGATACTCGGCTGCTTCGAGCACGCAGGAGTGCTCAATCGAAGACACCAGGATGCGGGGGACTGTCCCGATTTTCGTATCAACGAAAATGGGACTGTCCCCTTTGCCAGTTCCCTTACACGTCCCCGCCAGGCCGAAAATAGCCAGATTGTTCGCCTCGGTGCCGCCGCTGGTGAAGACGAGTCGATCGGGCCTGTGGCGGTCCAGGTCCGCGCCGAGGACCTGGGCCACGCGCCGCCGCGCGTCTTCTAGCACCCGCCTCGCCCGTTGGCCCGGCTGATGCTGGCTCGCCGGGTTCGCATAGCCTTCCGCATAGCAGCGGGCCATCGCCTCGATGACTTCCGGGCGGGTAGGCGTGGTCGAATTGTGGTCCAGGTAGATGCGGTCCATTGGGGAATTATGGGGCGGATTGGCGTTGGCGGCAACGGGCGCTAATCTGGACACCCCGCCCCGCGGCGCGCGATAATAACATCGGCGGCTATTCTGCGGCAACGAACCAACTTGGATTTGGAGAGCGGTGGTATGGCAAGCGAAATCGAAGAAAGCGGCGGCGAGGAGAAACGATCGGGGCGGCGCTTTACGCTCATGGATCTGATCGTGGTCATCGGTGTCATTGCACTCGCGCTGGTCATTATCATCCCGGCCATTCAGCAACAGCGCGAACGGGGCCGAAGGTCCGCCTGCTTGCATAACGCGCATCAGATCGGTCTTGCCCTTCAGAATTACGCCAGCACCTACAACAATGTATTCCCGCCTTCGGCGACGCTCTACGGCACCGGCGTCACGAAGACGGTTGGCGGTTACAGTTTCCTAGCCAAGCTTCAGCCGTTCATGGAATACAGCAGCAAGTATTCCAGGCTTCTAGACGCGGCGCCCGGCCGCGATGGCGCTTTGCCGGAAAACAACCCAACCTTTATCGAGCTTGCGAACGAACTTGTTCCCGAATACATCTGCCCATCGAATACCAATTCAAAGATTCAAAACCCAACCGGCAGTCCGCCGCATTTCGCGTTTACGAACTACAAGGCCCTCGGCGCTACGACGAAGAATAGCCTGTTGGTATGCACGGGGCAAGTCACCGCCGCTCCCTACGCCACGATATCGGTCCATCCCGACGGCATGATCTATCCAGCCCAAAGCAACCTTTCCTTGGCCGCGCTTACCGACGACACTTCGCATACCATCGCCATCATGGAAACGATCGACGACCGAAACAGCCGCTGGGTGGTCGGGAACGAATGCACGCTCGTCGGACTACCACAGGCATCGGGCAACGCGACGAAGGTTCCTCCGAACACCTTCTATGCGCCGCCCGGGTTTGACGGAACTTTTGGCGACGGCTCGGCTGTCAGCCGCGCTGGACTGCGGACATTTCTGATGTACGATTTTAGCCCTGGAGGCGCTGATGCGGGAATGTACGAGGACCCCGGCTGGGCAAAAGGACCGCCAGCCTTCGGCCCATCGTCGATGCATCCGAACGTTGCAATTGTCACTTTTTGCGACGGCTCGGTGACAGCACTCAACAAGCGGTGCGATGCCGCCAATCTATTCTTTCTTATTACCAAGAACAACGGCAACCCGGCGCGGTAGGATTTCGTTACCTCGCGCCGGCTTGGTAGCCCCCGACGTGCGAGGGAATGATGACACCCACCCCCCTTGCCCCCAGTCCCCCTTCCCGCTATCATCGCTTGTTTATCAACTTTCGGGAAGTTGCCATGCGTCACGTGCTTTCCGCGCTGGTCCAGAACGTGCCGGGCGTGCTTTCGCACATCTCCGGCATGTTGGCCTCGCGCGGCTACAACATCGATAGCCTCGCCGTGGGGGAGACCGAAGATCCCCAGCTCTCGCGGATGACCTTCGTCGTCGTCGGCGACGACAGCGTCCTGGAGCAAGTACGAAAGCAGTTGCAGAAGATCGTCACCGTCGTCCGCGTCGACGACATCGGCGCCGAAGACCACGTCGAGCGCGACCTGATGCTCATCAAGGTCTCGGCCACAGCCGACCGCCGCGCCGAAATCTCCCAGTTGACTGAAATCTTTCGTGGGCGGATTGTCGACGTCGCCCCCGATAGCTTGATCATCGAAATCGCCGGGCAGGAAGGGAAGATCGAGGCCTTCATCGAAATGGTGCGGCCGATAGGAATCATCGAAGTCGCCCGCACCGGCCGCATCGCCATGGTCCGCGGCAAGGCCCTGGCCGGAAACAACGGGCAAGCCGCCGCAACGGCGTAAGATGGACCTCCGAGTCCGTCAAGAACCGCTGCGACGGGCTCGGAGGCCCATCCTACATGTGAACATACCAACGAAAGACAACCAGTGCCAGCAAAGATTTACTACGACAAGGACGCCGATCTTGCCGTCTTGAAGAACAAGACGATCGCCGTCCTCGGCTACGGCTCGCAGGGGCATGCCCACGCGCAGAACCTGCGCGACAGCGGCTGCACCGTGATCGTCGCGCAAAATGCCCATTCACCCAACGGCCAACTGGCGGTGAAGGACGGCTTCACGCCGCTGACCGTCGCCGACGCCGCCAAAAAGGCCGACATCATCGTCATCCTCCTGCCCGACGAATTGCAGGGCGACGTCTTCCGCAACTCGATTCGCGACAACCTCTCGCCGGGCAAGATCGTGCTCTGCTCGCACGGCTTCAACTTGCACTACGGCCAGTTCGAGGTGCCCAAGGGCGTCGGCACGCTGCTGGTGGCGCCGAAGGGGCCGGGCCACCTGGTGCGGTCGGAATTCGTCCGCGGCGGCGGCGTGCCCTGCCTCATCGCGCTAGGCGAAGGCTCGGGCAAAGACGTGTTCGACACGGGCCTTGCCTACGCCAAGGGCATCGGCGGCACGAGGGCGGGCGTCATCGAAACAACGATCGCCGAGGAGACCGAGACCGACCTCTTCGGCGAGCAGGCCGTGCTTTGCGGCGGCGTCAGCGCGTTGATGAAGGCCGGCTTTGAGACGCTCGTCGAGGCCGGCTACCAGCCCGAAATGGCCTACTTCGAGTGCGTTCACGAAATGAAGCTGATCGTCGATTTGATCTACCAGGGCGGGCTGAACTACATGCGCTACAGCATCTCCAACACGGCCGAGTACGGCGACTACACCCGCGGCCCGCGGATCGTGACCGAACAGACCAAGGCCGAGATGAAACGCATCCTGGCCGAAATCCAGGAGGGCCGCTTCGCCCGCGAGTGGCTGCTGGAAAACCGCGTCAATGCGCCGGCGTTCAAGGCGATGCGGCGGCGGGAGCGGAACCACATCGTCGAGCAGGTCGGCCGCGGCCTGCGGCGATTGATGTCCTGGGTCAACGCCAAAGAGGTTTAATAAGCTCCCCTCGCCTTTCGGGAGAG
This sequence comes from uncultured Planctomycetia bacterium, assembly GCA_963780045.1. GTDB lineage: Bacteria > Planctomycetota > Planctomycetia > Pirellulales > Thermoguttaceae > JANXQG01. The sequence continues at coordinate 4,384,601 of CAVZZZ010000001.1, forward strand.
GGGCAGGGGGTGAGGGAGACATTTATGGCAGCAACTCAGACCAGTCCGCAACAACAGTTGGAAACTCACCGCACGTTCCAGGCGCTCAAGCCGGGCGACCGCCTCGAGGCGATCCACCTCATCGCCATCGGCCCGCAGACCTGGACGACGACCACGATCGGCGCCGTTGTCCGCACCGAGCGCGGCCGGCACGGGCTGCATTTCCGCCGCAACTTCGACGACAAGGTCTACAGCGACTTCATCCTCCTGCGCCGAGACGACGGCGAACTGACTACCGTAGCCCTGGACGAATTCACGACGCTGCGCGTATTGTAGGTGCGTTCTGCCGGAATGGACTTGTCCGCGCACTGCGCTTGCAAGGTCGGGCGCCGGAGCGAAAGCCACGCCCCAATAGTCCAGTTCGGCAAGCAGGACCTACGCGCCGTCGGCACGGTGCGTACAATTCGCTATGACCCCCACGCCTTTGATCACGCTGTTCAAATCGCACACCCGCAGCTTTGAGGACAACCGCTTTGTCTACGCCGTCGTCAGCCGGCGGTCGGGCGGGGTGTCGATCGGCGTGAACGTCAATCCGGACAAGTACTGCAACTTCGATTGCGTCTATTGCCAGGTCGACCGCACCCTGCCCGGCGCCAGGGTGCTCCGCAAGCTCGACATGCCGCAGCTTCGCGAGGAGCTGGACGAAATGGTCGAGCTGGCCGTCGGCGGCGGGCTCTTTGAGGCCCCGCAGTTCGCGGCGACGCCGCCCGAATATCGCCGCCTAAACGACATCGCGCTGAGCGGCGACGGCGAGCCGACCGTCTCCCCGATCTTCGACGAAGTGGTGCAGCTTTGTGCCGACGTCCGCGCAGCCCGCGGGCTGGACGACGTAAAGCTCGTGCTGATCACCAACGCCACGATGCTGTGGCATCCGCGAGTCGCGGCGGCCCTGGACATCCTCGACGCCAACAACGGAGAGATTTGGGGCAAGCTCGACGCGGGCACGGAAGACTACTATCAGCGCGTCGATCGCACGCAGGTCAAGCTGGCCGAGGTGATGGAGAACCTCATCGCCGCCGCTCGGAAGCGGCCGATCGTCATCCAATCGCTTTTTATGCGTCTGGACGGCGCCGGCCCGCCGCCCGCCGAGCAGGCGGCCTATTGCGATCGGCTCAACGAAATCGTCGCCGCTGGCGGCCGGATCAAGCTCGTGCAAATCCACACCATCGCCCGCAGGCCCGCCGAGAGCTTTGCCACCCCACTGGAAAACGCGGAGGTGGATGCGTTGGCGGAAATGGTCGGAAAACGCACCGGGCTTGCCGTGGCGCGCTACTATGGCTGCGAGTAGATTCGGAGGTTCCAATGATGGATGATTTTCCAGCGTCGCAATCGGGGCAGTCTAGCGGGAGCAACCCGCGGCTCAGACCCTGCCCTGATTGTGGCAGTTTTGTATCGTTGGACGCGATAGCGTGTCCGAAGTACGGTCGTCCCTTTTATCACGGCGCAAGGCAGGACGTGAAGCGCAAGTATCCGGCACTTCGCGTAATTGCAGGCTTGATAAAGCTCGTTGCGGTGGTACTTGCGATAGGGTGCGTTATTGGCCTCGTGTTCCTTTGCGTTGCCTGGCATGAAACTGGAAAAGAGCAACCGATTATCCCGCTGGCCGCCTACACGCTATTGGTCCCGATTTCTCTTTGGGCATCCGGTGAGCTAATACTGTTGTTCATCGACATTGAATACAATACCCGAAGCAAGGGCAAATAGATGCGGGTTACCAAGATATCCGCCGGATGCCGTCCACGTCATCGAAATGCGAATCGCGAGTGGCCACCGGTAACGCGAGTGGCCACCGGTAAGTTGTGCTGCCTTGCCAACGCGGCAATCCAGACGTCGTTGACCGGAATTGGGCGGCCTTTCAGTTTCAATTCGCCGCGGATTTGGGCGTAGATTTCAGCCGTCTCATGGTCAACATCGAGGATGTAAGATTTGTCGATGAGGTCTTGAAACAGCGCACGAAATCGAGCGCGTCGGCGCGAACCGGCTATTCCAAATAGGTATTCTCCGATCACGATGACCGGCAGATGATGGCTTGAGCCGGTTGCGAGCCGCTCCTCGAAACTCGATTCACCACTCAGCAAGGCGGATACAGCATTGGTATCCAGAATCATTTCCAGGCTTCCGGATCGATCTTGGAAAACTCTTCGTCGATGATGCGTTGCACCTCGGCAACCTCCTCCTTATCCGCCTTGCCAAAAACCGACCGCCAACCCCCTGCCAATTGCGGCTCTTTGGCAAGTTTTGCGCAAATTGCTTCCTCGACAAACTCGTCGATCAATTTGCCTTGCCGCTGGGCGCTGGCCGCGACCTGGCTGAAGACCGACTCTGAAAGCTCAATTGTTGTTTTCATGGAATATCAACTCCTAGCTCATTACACGCGGCCAACACTCTCATCATATCTCCGCGGAAAGGCCGCGGCAACTGCGCTATCGCGCTGCCGTTGCCGAAATTCTGCGCCGCCGTAAAATGGACGAGTCTCAATCCCATTGCCTTCCCCACTCCCATGTCCGACCCCTACTTCCAAAAACTCTTTGCCGACCGCATCGGCGGCGCAAGCTACGGCAAAGGCACCGAAATCTACAAGTTCGAGAAGATCAAGCGGGCGAAGCGCAAGGCGCTGGCCGATCATCCCGAGCGGAAGCTGATCGACTTCGGCATCGGCGAGAACGACGAAATGGCCGCGCCGCAAGTCCGCCGCGTGATGGCTGCCGAGATCGACAAGCCGGAAAACCGCGGCTACGCCGACAACGGCATCGCCGCCTTCAAGGAGGCGGCGGCACGCTTCATGCAGCGCGAATTCGGCGTCGCGCTCGATCCGGTCCACGAGATCAACCACTGCATCGGCACGAAGACGGCCTTCGCCATGCTGCCCGCCACGTTCATCAATCCGGGCGATGTGACGCTCATGACCGCGCCCGGTTATCCGGTGGCGGGGACGCATTCGAAATACTACGGCGGCGAGGTCCATCGGCTGCCGCTGTTGGCGGAAAACGACTTCCTGCCGGACCTCGAAAGCCTGCCTGCTGACATCCGCCGCAGGGCCAAGCTGCTGGTGATCAACTATCCGAACAGTCCCACGGGCAAGGTGGCCACGCGCGATTTCTATGCCCGCGTGATCGACTTCGCGATGAAGAACGAGATCGTCGTGATTCAGGACGCTGCACACATAATGCTCACGCATGACGGCCGCCCGCTGAGCTTCCTCGAAGTGCCCGGCGCACGTGAAGTGGGCGTGGAGGTCCATTCGCTTTCCAAGGGCTGGAACATGATCGGCTGGCGGATGGGGTGGGTCTGCGGCCACGAGTTGATCGTGCGGGCGTTTGGCGACGTGAAAGACAATTCCGATTGCGGCCAATTCATGGCGGTGCAGAAGGCGGCCGCGGCGGCGCTGGACGATCCGTCGATCCCTCAGCTCACGCGGCAGAAGTACGGCCGCCGCCTGCAAAAGCTCGTGGCCACGCTCCGCGGCTGCGGCTTCGATTGCCGCATGCCCGGCGGCACGTACTTCCTTTACGCGCGCAGCCCCAAAGGCATGGCCGGTGGAACTCGCTTTGCAACCGCAGAGGCCGCGTCGCAATTCCTGATTAGCGAGCATTCGATATGCACGGTCCCCTGGGACGACGCCGGCAGCTTCTTGCGCTTCTCCGTCACCTACGAGGCAGCCGACGAAGCGGCGGAAGACGCCCTTATGGCCGAAACCTGTCGGCGGTTGAACGCCCTGCATTTGGAGTTCTGACCGCAGTAGGGTGTGTGGCGCAAATCGCCGCAGGAAATGGTGGGTTTCGCACGGAGTCCACCTCGCCTTAACGCTGCACCCAGTTATCGGGCGATTTGCGCAACGCACCATTCGGCAAGGACTTCCGTGCTACACCCACCCTACGGCCCTTCTAGTGTGGTACAATTAAGCTGTTGGGCAAAACCGCCTTCGATACCCCCCGCATGGAACCCTCCCGCCGACTACCGCGATCCGACAAAGCACGGCCCGACCGCCCTCCCAAGCCGCCCGGCGCTCGCAAGCCGGCCAGCAGCGGTGGAGGAAATGCCACGTTACTGATCATTGCCGCGCTGGGCTGCGGCGCGCTGGTAATGTATCTCTTCACCAGCGGCCCGCAGACGGAGATCAAGTACGGCCAGTTGGAGGACCTGATCGAACATGGGGCGCCGGGCAAGGAAGGCGCCGCACCGGAACCGATCAAGGTCACCGAAAAGATCAATGGCGTCGCGGCCACCGTTCTCTACTCGAATCTTCGCGACGTAAAGGTCGGGCCAACCGAAGTAACGGGGACTGTTGCTCGCCAGGTTACTTCGCCCCCCGACTTGGCGACCGGCGATCCCAAGGACGTGACGTTCATCAGCCTGCGCAGCGGGCTGGAGCAGGACAACGGCTTCTTGCTGCAGCAGCTTCGCAAAAACGGCTTCCGCGACTTCCAAGGCGGCAACATGCCCAGCATGTGGAAGTACAACCTGGTGCTAGTGGTGCTGATTGTGCTCTGTTTGGCGGGCGTGTATCTGCTGCTCCGCCGCGTTACCGGCACAAGCTCGGCGATGGCCTTCGGCCGCAGCCGCGGCAAGTTGTTGGCCCAGGAGGACATCGGCGTCACCTTTGACGAAGTGGCCGGCATCGACGAGGCGGTGGACGAACTCCGCGAGGTCGTCGATTTTCTCAAACAGCCGGAAAAATACCAGGTGCTCGGCGGACGCATTCCCAAGGGCGTGCTGCTGGTCGGGCCGCCGGGCACCGGCAAGACTTTGCTGGGCAAGGTGATCGCGGGCGAGGCGGGCGTGCCGTTCTTCAGCCTCTCCGGCTCCGACTTCGTCGAGATGTTCGTCGGCGTCGGCGCCGCGCGGGTCCGCGACATGTTCCAGCAGGCCGTCGCCAAGGCCCCCTGCATCGTCTTCATCGACGAGCTGGACGCGCTGGGCAAAACCCGCGGCACGAGCGTCGTCGGCGGGCACGACGAGCGCGAGCAGACGCTCAACGCACTGCTGGTGGAAATGGACGGCGTCAACGCCAACAGCGGCGTGATCGTGATGGCCGCCACGAACCGCCCGGAAACGCTCGACCCGGCCCTGCTCCGCCCCGGCCGCTTCGACCGCCACGTGCTCGTGGACCGGCCCGACGTCCGCGGGCGCGAGGAAATCCTTGAGGTCCACGTCCGCAACGTTCGCGTCGACGAATCGGTCGACCTCCGCGAGATCGCCCGCATCACCTCCGGCTTCGTCGGCGCGGACCTTGCCAATCTGGTCAACGAGGCGGCCTTGCTGGCGGCGCGGGCGGGCCGCTCGGCGGTGACGATGGAGGAGTTCACCGAAGGCGTGGAGCGCGTGACGGCCGGGCTGGAAAAGCGGCAGCGGATCATGCACGCCGACGAAAAGCAGCGTGTCGCCTATCACGAAAGCGCCCATGCCCTGGTCGCCGCCAGCCTCCCCAACACCGACCCGGTCCACAAAGTCTCCATCATTCCCCGCGGACTGGCCGCCTTGGGCTACATGATGCAGCGGCCGGAGGGCAACCGCTATTTGCTCACGCAGGGAGAGCTGGAGAGCCGCATCCAAGTCGCCCTGGCGGGCACGCTGGGCGAGGAAATGGTTTTCGGCGACGTTTCCACTGGCGCCCAGAACGACCTCGAGCACGCCACCGAGATCGCCCGCAGCATGGTCATGGACTACGGCATGAGCCGGCTGGGCCGGGCGAGCTATCGCGAAAGCCGCCGCTCGGCGTTCCTCGTCACGTCCGGCGATCTGGCCGCCGACCGCTCACACAGCGAGCAGACCGCCCGCGAGATCGACGAGGAGATCAAGCACATTCTCGAAGAGTCGCAGGTGAACGTGCGGCACATCTTGCAGACCCGCCGGCCGGCGTTGGATGCCCTGGCCGAGCGGCTGATCGTCATGGAGACGATCAATAACGCGGAGCTGAAAGAGATTCTCGAGGAAAGTTCGCCGACGCCGAAGATCGTGCCCGGCACCGGCGACGCGGCCAAGCCCAAGGCCCCGCCCGACGTGGCCGTCTCCTCCGATGCCGCCGAGGGGGCCAGGTAACGCGGTCATGGGCGAAGCAGATTCCACCAACTCCGCCTCGCCGCCCGAACGTCCCTGGTTCCAATTCAGCCTGGGGACGATGTTCTTGGTGTTCATCGTTGCGGCGTCGTCTCTGGCGGTGTTTGGAGCATGGGGCGTCCTGGCATTCCTACTTGTGCTAGGGTCGGCAGCATTTGATAACCTTGATCGCCCGTCGCTAAGGTTGCAGCCTTTCTCGTTTGCTCTGGTTATTATGTGCCTTCTTGCCCTGTTGTTTCCCATCGGCGACAGCGTCCACGAAGCAGGGCGCCGCAATGCATGTCGCAACAATTTGAAGAAGATCGCGACGGCGCTAGCGGACTACCGGTGGGCGCATGGTAGTTTCCCGCCTGCTTATGTTGCTGACAGCGAAGGCAACCCAATGCTCAGTTGGCGGGTCCTCATACTGCCATACATTGACCGAGACGATCTCTACAAGAAGTACAATCTGCAAGAGCCTTGGGAGGGCCCCACGAACAAAAGCCTTTCGGCGGCGATCATCCACCTTTTCATGTGTCCCAGCGATCCGAACTCCTTCGCGTCCTGCCCGAACCGGACAAACTACCTGGCCGTCGTGGGGCCGAATTCCGCTTGGTCCGGCGGCAAGCCCAGAAAACCGAGCGATTCCGCCGCAGAGGCTGCCAACACGATTTTGCTTGTCGAAGTGGCGAATTCGGGCATCGCCTGGGCGGAGCCGCGCGACCTGTCGATCGACGCGATCAAATCCGCCGGCAGCGGTTCGTCGGCCTTGGTCCCATCGAGCGGACACGGTCCGCGATCGACCTTCTTCTTGACCTATGACCCTACGCCGTGCGTCTTTGCGGCGATGGCCGACGGCAGCGTGCGATGCTTGCCGCGAGAACTCCTCTCGCGCGGTCGCCTGCCGAAACTACTGGAAATCGGCGGCTGCAAGGGATTGCAACTCGATAATTACGACGACCCTTATGAACGTCACTCGCGGTTGAACTGGCCCAACATCGCCGCGCTTGGCGTATGGGTGGTTTCCGTCGCCGCGCTGCTGAGGCGGGCCGTTAGGAGCCGTAAACCGCGGCCGGTGGAAATCGCCGCGGCCGGTGAGTAGAATAGTAAGCGTTTTCGGCATGGAATGCTTCCCTGGCGGGAGCGAAGGTACCTGGTACTCCGTACTGCGAACTTCGCCCCCCGCTTACGGTTCTTTCCCTTTTCACACCCAGGAGCCAAGCCATGAATTCCGAATCTCCCTTTCCCGCCGGCGAGAGTCACCCGTTCGTCGCGCCCGTCTCGGCCGCTTCGATCATCCGCCACGAGCTGCACCACGTCCGCCAACACTGGTGGTGGTTCTTTTCGCTGGGTGTGCTGCTTTTGCTCTGCGGCGCTCTGGCCATTATCTTTCCCGCGGCCGGCTCGCTGGCCGCCGTCACCGTGCTCGCCGTGGTCCTCTTAGTGGCCGGCCTGGCCACGATTATCGGCTCGTTTTGGGCGGGCCGCTGGGGCGGCTTCCTCGTGCAGATGCTCGTCGGCATCATCTACGTCGCCGCCAGCTTCGCGATGACCAAGGACCCGCTGCTCTCCGTCGCCCTCATCACCGCCTTTGTGGCGATCACTTTCATGGTGATCGGTGTGTTCCGCATCCTGGCGACGCTCACCATCCGCTATCCGCAATGGGGCTGGTCGCTGTTGAACGGCTGCATCACGTTGCTGCTCGGGCTCGTCATCCTCCGTGACTTCCGCGAGGGCGACTGGTGGATCATCGGCCTGTTGGTGGGCATCGAGATGATCTTCAGCGGCGTCACCTGGATCATGCTTTCGCTCGCCATCCGGCGGCTCCCGGCCTGAATTGGGCATGTAATCGAAATCGGCAACAAACGGGAGACGCGTTCGCAACCGCCCCGGTTGTTTTCAGCGATTCGGCGCGATAAACTAAAATTCCCAAAAGCCAATTCGCGCTCGCAAAGCGCCTTCATTATTAAAGAAAAAAGTTGTGCGGAGGAATACCATGACGATCGAAGCCAAATGCCCCGTGATGAACGGCGGCCGCCGACATACGGCAGCCGGCGGCAGGACGAATCGCGACTGGTGGCCGAACCAGTTGAACGTGCAGGTCCTTCACCAAAACGCTTCCGAGTCCAACCCGATGGGCGAGAAGTTCAACTACGCCGAGGAATTCAAGAAACTCGACCTGAACGCCCTGAAGAAGGACGTCATCACGCTGATGACGACTTCGCAGGAGTGGTGGCCGGCCGACTACGGCCACTACGGGCCGCTCTTCATTCGCATGGCCTGGCACAGCGCGGGCACGTACCGCATCGCCGACGGCCGGGGCGGGGCTGCCTCCGGCACGCAGCGCTTCGCGCCGCTAAACAGTTGGCCGGACAACGTCAGCCTCGACAAGGCGCGGCGGCTGCTCTGGCCGATCAAGCAGAAGTACGGCCGCAAGATTTCCTGGGCCGATCTGATGATTTTCGCCGGCAATTGCGCGCTGGAGTCGATGGGACTGAAGACGTTCGGTTTCGCCGGCGGGCGGGAGGACGTTTTCGAGGCGCCTATGGACGTCTACTGGGGGGCTGAGGCGGAGTGGCTGGCCGATGAGCGTTATTCGGGCGACCGCGAGCTGGAGAATCCCCTTGGCGCCGTGCAGATGGGGCTGATCTACGTGAATCCGGAGGGACCGAACGGCAAGCCCGATCCGCTGGCCGCCGCCGGGGACATCCGCGAAACGTTCGGCCGCATGGCCATGAACGACGAGGAGACCGTCGCTTTGATTGCCGGCGGCCACACCTTCGGCAAGGCTCACGGCGCGGCCCCGGCGTCGCATTGTGGTCCCGAGCCCGAAGGCGCCGGACTGGAGGAGCAAGGCCTCGGCTGGACGAACAAATTCGGCACCGGCCGCGGCGGTGACACGATCACCAGCGGCCTGGAAGGCGCCTGGACGACCAACCCAGTGAAGTGGGACAACGGCTTCTTCGACAACCTCTTCCGCTACGATTGGGAACTGACGAAGAGCCCGGCCGGGGCGTTCCAGTGGACACCCAAGGACCCGGCGGCCAAGGGCACCGTGCCGGACGCGCACGACGCGTCGAAGCGGCACGCGCCGATGATGTTCACGACCGACCTCGCGCTTAAAATGGACCCGATCTACGCGCCGATCTCCAAGCGTTTCCACGAGAACCCGGCCGCGTTCGCTGACGCCTTCGCCAAAGCATGGTACAAGCTGACGCACCGCGACATGGGTCCGGTCACGCGGCTGCTGGGGCCGTTGGTGCCCCCACCGCAATTGTGGCAAGACCCGGTGCCCGCCGTCGATCACGAACTGATCGGCCCGCAGGAGATCGCCCAGCTTAAGGCCAAAATCCTCGCGTCGGGACTTTCGACATCGCAGCTTGTGGCCACCGCATGGGCGGCGGCGTCCTCGTTCCGCGGCAGCGACAAGCGCGGCGGGGCCAACGGCGCCCGCATCCGCCTGGCGCCGCAGAAGGACTGGGAAGTCAACCAGCCCGCCGAGCTTGCGAAAGTGCTGCCCGTGCTGGAGAAGATCCAGAAGGAATTCAACGCTTCGCAGACTGGCAAGAAGAAGGTCTCGCTGGCCGACCTTATCGTGTTAGGCGGGGACGCCGCAATTGAGGCTGCCGCGAAGAAGGCCGGATGCGACGTCAAGGTCCCCTTCTCGCCCGGCCGCACGGATGCCACGCAGGAGATGACCGACGCGGCTTCATTTGCCGTCCTCGAACCGGCCGCCGACGGCTTCCGCAACTACTTCCGCCAGGGCGACGAGCGGTCGCCGGTAGAACTTCTCGTGGACCGCGCAACTCATGACGCTCACCGCCCCGGAAATGACGGTGCTCATTGGAGGATTGCGCGTGCTGGGCGCCAACCACGGGCAGTCCCAATTGGGCGTCTTCACTAGCCGGGCGGGAACGCTCACCAATGACTTCTTCGCGAACCTGTTGGACATGAACACCCAGTGGTGCAAGTCGCCTCGCTGCGAGCACTCTTACGAGGGCTGCGACCGGCGGTCCGGCGAGACGAAGTGGCACGGCACGGCCGTCGATCTGGTCTTCGGATCGAACTCGCAGTTGCGGGCCATCGCAGAGGTCTACGGCTGCGGCGACGCCCAGGAGCAATTCGTCCGCGACTTTGTCACCGCGTGGCACAAGGTGATGAATCTGGATCGGTTCGATCTGGTGGCGAAGTGACGTGTACTAGAAGTGCTCGTCATCCTCCGGCCCAATCAGCTCGGTGATGCGCTTGGAGACGATCTCGTTGCGGCTTTTTTCCCGCTGGTCGATCTTTTCGCGCAGTTTCTTCACTTGCTGCTCCAGCCGCTTGACCTCCAGCGTCCGCAATTGCTGGCGGACGGCGAAGTGCTTGTCGACGACATCGGCCAGCTTTTCCTTGATCTTGCCCTGGTCGTCTTTGTCGGTTCGGCGAAATTGCTCGGACAGCTCGCGGCTCTGCCGCTCCAGGGTGCGGTCCTCCTGCATGAGCTTGTACAACTCCGGATCGCGAGTTTTCAGCGACTGGAAATCCAGGGGCGGACCCATTGGGCCAGGGCCTCCCTCTTCGGGACCGCGGCGCGGAGGGCCGTTTCGTCCGGGAGCGCCGGGACCTTGGGGACCTTCAGGGCCGTCCGGCGGACCGCGTAGTTCACCTTCGTCCCGTCCGCGTGGGCCTTCACGCGGCGGCCCTTCACGGGGTGGGCCTTCATGGGGCAGACCCATGCGCCGCGGATCGCCGTCGCGCGGCGGCGGGCCGGGAGGGCCGTCGGCATCATCGCGCACAGCGCGCGCGCGGCGCGGCCCTTCGGCGCCGCGGGGACCTGAAGGTCCGCCCGGCATGGGGCCATTGTCCCAGCCGCTGCCTGAATCGCGCGGCGGCGAAGGGTCTTGAGCCACGGCCGCCGAGGCGGCCATTTGCGCCAGCAGCACGCCGCCGCAAAGCACGATCGAATACTTCAAGCATGTCATTGTCTTAACTCCTTTATCGTTCGGAAGGATAGGAAACGTATAAGGCAATTTGTTCTGCTAAAGTCCGTCGCCGGACATGCCGGCCGAGACTTCGTCGATGCGGTACTGCACGAGGTCCGCATCATCGACGCGATGCCGCCAGGATTGCTGGACAGAGTCGATCTCCTGCGATACCGAGGTGATTTCCTCGTCGACCGCGTCGTTCCAGGTCGAGGTCCTTGCGGTGGATTGCTTCGGTATGGACGCCTTTTTCTCGACCGTTGTCGCGTTGTTTTGCACGACGCCAGGAACCGGCGCCTGCGGCGCGGCTGGCTGCGGAGCAGCATTCGGTTGTGCCGGACCAGCCACCGGGAAACCTTGATTGATCTGCCGCCCTGCACGGGCGAGCCACCAGTTGAGGCCAACGCCGCCGAGTTCCAGTAGAATGCCGCAAGCCGCCGCCGCCACGGCCAATATTGCCGCGAACCGCCGCAGCCGCCACACTTGCCGCTGGTGGCTGGCAACGTGGGCGTCAATGCTGTCGGATAACGCGGGACGCTCCGCCAGCGAGCGCGGCATCAGTTTGATTTCTTTACTCGCGCTTCCGGCTTCAATTCCCCCGCTCGCGCATCGGCTTTCGATCGCTTGCGCCTCTGAAGCGGTTTCCAGCAGCCGTCCAAACGCCAGCCACGTCTCGCGCAGGTCGGCGTATTCATCTCGCTCCGCGAGATGCGAAGGTCCCCGCTTGTCGCGCGGGGCCGTCACCGCTTCCAACAGCCGCAGCAGGCGATCGTCTTTTTCGTGCTCGTTGTCCGGCATGTCGTTCATGATCCAGTCTCCACCAGCAGCTTTCGCAAGCCCTCCAGTCCGCGGCGGCAATGGCTCAGCGCCGTGTTGAGCGGCGTTTGCAATGTGTCGGCAATCTCTTGGAACTCCATTTGTCCGAAATACCGCAGCAGCAGCACGCGCTGCTGCATCGGCGCCAAGCGGTCCAAAGCCGCGTGGAGCAAGCGGACTTGCTCGTTCCGCTCGGCCGCCTGCGAAGGCTCCGGCCTTGGGCAGGACGGCTCGCACGCTTGCCAAACTTCCGCGTCGAGGTTCGATCTCGGCTCGCGGCGGCGGCTGCGGTCAACCACAAGGCGGTTGGCGATTTGCAGCAGGTATGCACGGGTCTTGCCCTGCTCGGCGTACCGCTCGCGCCCCTCCCACGCTCGGCAAAAGACCTCTTGGCAGAGGTCATCCGCCACGTCGCCCCGCCGTACCAGCGCCAAGACGAAGCCGCGGACGGCCCTGCCGTGGTCACGGACCCACTCCTCGAACTGCTGGTGTCCGGGACGTCGGTCGTGCCCTGCATGGGGGTCGGCGGTCATTTATTTGAGAACTCCTGCCGCAAGGCGATGACCTTGCCTGTTGCGTTTGCGGGGGTTCTGTCATTGTAAACGAGCGAGCGGGCGAAATATTGCATCTGGCGAATGATTAGCTAGCAGCAGATCAATTTGCTTGTCGTGGCAATTCGCTCTGGCATAAATCGTGCATGACCGATAAACTTGCCATGTAGCCAGCGGCGATAGCGCGCGGCCGGATACGTTTTTGACACCGATATAAAGGAGTGCTGCCGTGCGAAGTCTGCGGGGTATTGTCTGCCTGCTGTTCATGGGTCTGGTCGTTCCGAGCGTGGCCGCGTCCGCGCCGCCGATGGACACGCTGTTGCCCAAGACGACGGTCGGCTTCGTTACGGCGACGAATTATCCGCGATTGGCAGCCCAGTGGAACGCGACCCAGCTTGGCACGCTCATGGCCAAACCGGTCATGAAGCCATTCGAGGAAGACCTGCACGAGCAAATGCAAAACCAATGGCAGGACGTGGCCGACCGGCTGGGCATTCACCTCGACGACCTCCACGGCGTCCCGACGGGCGAGGCGTCGCTGGCGCTGATCAGAAACCAGGTTGGCATGAACGTCACCGCCGCCACGGCGCTCGTGATGGACGTAACCGGCAATGCCGCGGCGGCGAACAACCTCTTGGCGACGGCCATCAAGAATCTGAACGCGCGCGGCGCGGCACAAGCGATCCTGGTCGTGCAAGGGGTTCGGCTCTTTGTTTTCAACGTACCGCCCCCGGCCGGCCCGCCCGCGGCGGCAGGCGCGGCTCCCGTGGCGGCCGCGCCCCCCAACCTCATGGTTTACTTCCTCGCCAAAAACATCTTTTGCGCCTGCGACGATCTCGACGTGACGAAAGAAATGATAGGACGGCTCGTCGGCGCGGTCGCGACGGGCAGCCTCTCGCAAGTTGAGAGCTACCAAAAGGTCATGGGCCGCTGCGATAAAGACGTCCCGAACCACACGGCAAACGTCCGCTGGTTCATCTCTCCGCTGGGCTATGCCGAAGCGACGCGGGCGGCAACGCCCGTCGAAAAGCGGCGGCGGGGCAAAACGATCATCGAGATCATGCGAAACCAAGGCTACGGCGCGGTCCAGGGCATGGGCGGCTTCGTCGATCTCTCCAGCGACGGCTACCAGATCTTCCACCGCACTGCAATTTACGCCCCGAAGCCGTGGATCGAGTCAATGAAGATGTTCGTCTTTCCCGCCGGCAAGGATTTCTCGCCGCAGCCGTGGGTAGGCCGCGATATCGCCACCTACTTCACCGCCTACGTCGATCCGCTGGTGATCTTCGATAATTTCGGCCCACTCTACAACGAAGTTCTGAACACGAAGGAAGACATCTGGAAGAAAACGCTGGACGACATGAAGAACGATCCGGACGGCCCGCAGATCGATCTCCGCAATGACTTGATTGCGAATCTCGGCCAGCGGGTGACGATGGTGGCCGGCTACCAACTGCCCATCACGACCACCAGCGAGCGGCTGCTGTGGGCGATCGAAGTCAAGAATCCGGCGGCGGTGGCCAAGGCCGTCGAGAAGTGCGTCAACAACGATCCCACAATCAAGAAGCGCGAGATCGACGGCCAGGTCATTTGGGAGATCGTCGAGGAGCAAGAATCGGCCGTGCCGCAAATAAAAATCGACGCGCCGACGATTGGACCCAAGAAGGACGGCAAGAAGTCCGAAAGCGACGACGACGAAAAGGAATCCCACTTCCTGCCGCACGGGGCCTTCACCGTGGCCAAGGGGCAATTGTTCATCGCCTCGCACCTTGACTTCCTCTTGAAAGCCCTCAAGCCGATCCCCGCGGACAAGCAATTGGCTACGCAAAAGGACTTTCTCAAGGTCTGGGACATCACGTTCAACCAGTTGGGCATGAAGCAGCAATCGGCCCGCAGCTTTTCGTGGAGCGACCGCGCGGTGCAGCCGACCTACGAGTTGATCCGCCAGGGCAAAATGCCGCAGAGCGAATCGCTGTTGGGGCGGACCCTGAACAGCCTCTCCGCTTCGGGCAAGAAGGGTGTGCCGCGGCATCAGCGGATCAACGGCGCAAAGTTGCCCGACTTCGACAAAATAATCGCCCCGGCGCTCGGTCCCGCCACGGCCTCGATGACCGCTGAAAAGGACGGCTGGTTCGTCAAGGGCGTGCTGGTGACGAAGTAGCGGTCTTGTCGAGCAGCCGTGACAGGTGCTCCGCCACGCACTCCGCCAGTGCGGGCGGATTGTAGCCGCCTTCCAAGACGCTGACGACCCGCCCACCGCAATGCGCTGCGGCGACTTCCAAGACGCGCTCCGTCAAGGCGGCGTAGTCCTCGGTCTGTAGTCCCAGATTGCCGATCGGATCGGTGCGATGGGCGTCAAAACCGGCGCTGACGAGCACGAGCTGCGGCCGCATCTGGTCGGCAAACGTCTGCAAGCGGGCGGCGAAGTCCGCCAAGATTACCTTCCGCGGCGTGCCGAACTCGACCGGCAAGTTCATTGTTGTTCCCAGGCCGTCGCCCGTGCCCCGCTCGCCGGCGCTGCCGCTGCCGGGGTAAAATGGATAGCGGTGCATGGAGAGGAATCCGACCCGCGGGTCCGCCCAAAAAACGTCCTGCGTGCCGTTGCCGTGGTGGACGTCGAAATCGACGATCAGCACGCGGTCCAACCCGTGCCGCCGCACGGCCGCCATTGCTCCCAAGGCTATGTTGTTGAACAGGCAAAAGCCCATCGCCCGCGCGGGCAAGGCGTGGTGCCCCGGCGGGCGGACCAGGCACAGGGCCGTGGTGTCCTCGCCGTTCAGAACGCGGGCGACGGCGTCCATGACCGAACCGGCCGCCAGCGCCGCCACGTCGAAGCTCGCCGGACTGCAAACCGTGTCCGCGTCCAAGTTGCCGCCGCCCGCCTGGGAAAAGGCGGCGACCTCCTCGATATAGCCCGGCTCGTGTACCAGCGACAGGCCCGCACGGTCGCACGGCTCAAACGCCGGCTGCCGGCACTGTGCGGTCAGCCAATGCCGCTGCAGATACGCGTCTATCGTTTGCAGCCGCAGTGCCCGCTCCGGATGGTTGCCGGTTTGGTGGTTTAAGAATCGAGCATCACGGTAGAGGAGCGTCATACCTATTCTCCAGGATTTGACTGGCAATCACGCGCCGCCGCGCCGCCAGGACCATTCAATGTCCTCCAGCGAGCGGCCCTTCGTTTCCGGCACAACCAGCAACACGAAGAGGAACGTCGCTGCGGAGCAAGCTGCGTATAACCAAAACGTCCGGGCAGGTCCGAAGTTTTCCCTGAGCATGGGAAACGTCTGCGAGACGACGTAGCAGGCCAGCCAAATCGCCAGCGTGGCGACCGACATCGCCCGGCCGCGGAGCTTGGCGGGAAAGATCTCGGAAGATAGGATCCACGGGATCGGCCCCATTGCCATCGCGAACGCGGCGACGTAAATGATGACGCCCAATAGCAGCAACGGTGAATGAGGGTCGCGCGAGTAAACGTAACCGACCGCCGCGAGCCCGGCAACCTGCACCGCGTTGCCCAGCAAGAGCAACGGCTTGCGGCCGGCCTTGTCGACGAAGAGGATGGCGATGAAGGTGGCCAGCAGATTGACGAGTCCGATCCATGCCGACGAGCGGAAGGCGGCGTCGGCGTCGCCCGTTGCCGCCTTGAAGATATCGGTCGAATAGTACATCACCACATTGATGCCGCTGAATTGCGAAGCGAGCATGATGAAGCACGCGATCGTCAGCGGCAGCCGGTAGGCGCTGGAAAACAACTCCGCGAGAGAGCCTTGCTCCTCCGACAACACGTCGCGGACCGACGCGATTTCTCCGGCGGCGTAATCCGGGCCGCCGATGCGAGTGAGAATCTTGCCGGCCTCATCGACGCGCCCGGCCTGAATCAGCCACTTTGGACTTTCCGGAATGGGAACGAGGAGGACGACGAATATAAGCGCCGGCGCGGCCTCCGCGGCCAGCATCCAGCGCCAGCCCATCTCGCGGTTCCACTGGGCATCGTCCGGCGACTGGATTCTGCCGTTGATGAACAGCGTCATGAAGATGCCCAGCACGATGCCGAGTTGAAACAGCGCCCCCAAGCGGCCCCGCCACGCCGGCGGCGCGATCTCCGCGATGTACACCGGGCAAATCATCGAGGAAATGCCGATCGCCGCGCCGCTCAAAACCCGCGCCAAGACAAATAGTAAGAAGGTCGGCGGAATGGCGGAGAGCACGCCCGACACGGCGTAGAGCACCGCACATAGAAAAAGGATCCGGCGGCGTCCCAAGCGGTCGCTAAGGAAACCGGCCGACATTGCGCCGGGGATGCAGCCGATGATCGCCGCGGAGGTTGCCAGGCCGATGAGCAGCGAATCGCGGTGGTCGTCCAGGCGAAAGTGTTCTTTGAGCAGCGTATTCGCGCCGTTGATTACCGCCGTGTCGTAGCCGAAAAGGAACCCGCCGATGCCGGTGACCGCGGCGCAGAAGACGACGAAGCCAAGGTTGAAGTTGTACAGCGGCGGCGCTTTGGAGTGCGGGGGCTTGCCCTCGCTTTTCAAAGGACTTACATCATCATTCAATGTGACGTCCGCCATATTGAAAAGCGGCGGCAAGCCGTCGCACTCCAAAGGTCACCGCATCTCCGCCCGCAGCGTTACAGTTCCCCAGCCGGGCACTTCGATCCGCTCGCCGGCCTCCTTGAGCGGCTGCTCGCTGGCGTCGCTCAGCCAGAGCTTCTTCGGCCTGGGTTCGCTCCATATCAGTTTTGCTTCCGCGTCCTTGCCGGAAGCGCCGTAAAGACGCACGATGATCGCCCGGCCGTCGTCGCTGGGCTTCATCGCGCTGACGAGCACTCCGTCGCCTTCCAGTTGCAAGCGCGAGGCCAGCGGCTTCTCGCCGCGCGCGGGGACCGCGATGAGCGGCTCGGTCGCCTCGATGCCGAACTTGGCCGCCTCGACCGGATTGTAAGCCCCGTGCGGGCGGATGTAATAATGGAACGTCGTCTCGCCCTCCTGGTACGCTCGATAGTTCGTGTGCCAGTGGTTGTTCATCACCCACGAATAGAAGGTCGCCGAAGCCCCGATGTGCTTCAGGTAGGCGTTCGGGTTGGGCTGGCCGCGGGGCAGATTGGCCGTCAAGCCGCCCAGCTCCAAAAGCGGGGCGTCGGCCGTGACCCACGTAACGCCGTACTTGTCGTTGGATACGTCTGCCCAGCGCTCGACTTCCAGCCAGTTCTTGCACGCCCCCGGCAATTGGTCCTTCTCCGGCTCAATCACCGCGCCGGGGCTGTTGACGTGGACCACGGGGTTCGGCACGTTGAAGGCGAAGCCGAAATGGACGCCTTCTACCAACCGGATCGGCAGCTTGTCGACCGTATCGATGATCTCCACGTAATCGAGACCGTCGACGACGCGGACCTCGCGCGTGAGTCTCTTGCAGCCGGGGGCGGTGGATTCGATCAAGAGCGATGCCACGAGTGGGCCATTCTCTTTGACGCTGATCGTCACCGGGCCGTTGGGTTTGGCATCGTTGACGTTGCCGCCCGGCAGATAGCTGTAGCTATTGATTGCTCCATTGGCAAATTCGGCGTCGATGCCGTCACGCCTTAGACTCTTAATCGAACCCGTCGTTAGGTCTGGTCGTACTGCCAGTGAACGTGTATTGAGGACTGTCTTAATCTTGGGATGCGCTCTTGTGCCCCACGCGATTGTGCCATACTCGAGCTTGAATCGCCTTGCGCCGAATGGAGGAACACTTTCCGCCAAGAAAACATGTTCGCCGGATTGCAGGTGCTGACAAGGCAACTGCTTTCCGTCCTCGTCGAACACGAGGTTAAGCATGCGTTTACTGGGCAATGTGACAAGTCCCGTCCGCGGCCAGGACGACGTGTTGATAACATCGATGTTTGCCTTCTCTTTATCTTCCGCTCCGGCCACCTTGGCCATGAGCTCTTGCGATTGCCGCTTTGCGTCCAGCGCATACGCCTGCTTGTACTTCCACTGCTCTTTTACGAACGGCAGTTCCGGATCTCTGATGCTGTTGAACGCGCCCAGGTGTGCTCGTCCCAGAGCGCGACATTCCTCCACGCGGCGGCGAAATCGGCGGCAGGATACCGACCGGGATTGAGCAGCGCCCAGAGCGTCTCGGCCTGCGACAAGCGGTCGGCCGTATGGCGGTTCATGGCGGTCTCGCGGGCCCCCGAGCCGGTGCCGTCTTCCCAATAGGGCGTCATGTCGCCGCGATAAGTGGGCAGCGTGTCCCCGTAGCGCTTCTCGAAGGCGTGAAAGGCCTCGGTCGTCGTGGCGATGATCATTCGTGGCCAAGCATACTTCGCGTTCCACTCGCGCACGAGGTCCATCACCGCCTCGTCGGGCGGGCCGTTGTCGCCCTTGGTCCAGCGCATCTGCACGATGTCATAGGGATACTTCACGCTTTCCAGCCGTTGAAGCAAAAACGGCAGGGCGGCCGTAATCGACTTCCAGCCGTGGCCGATCGAGTATCCGCCCTGCGCGCCCCAATAGAGCACCTTTTCGCGTCCCGACGGTGAGAGCCACCAGAACGGCCGGTGCTCCCACTGCTCGCGTACGTAGCCAATGCGGTCGCCCACCATCGACTTCGGGTTGGCATTGGGGCCGTCGGAAATGTACTTCACGCCGTTCTGCGCTAGTGCCGGTACGACTCCCCAGGTCAGGCCCGGCACGTCGCTGATCATCATCGAATCAACCTTCACGCCGCACCGCCGCCCGAGCCCGACGGCAAAAGTGAATTGCCGCAACAGTTCTTCCTGGCGGCAAACGCCCGTCAGCAGATTGCCGTACATGGCGTCGATGCCGATGTTCCCCTCACTGACGGCCCGCTCGAACCGCCGCATCTGCTCCGGCGTGGCGACGGCCTTGAAATCCTCGTAGGGAATCAGCACTTCCAGGTTCCACTTGAACCGCGCGCCGGGCGGATAGTCCTTGGTCTTCTCGATCAACTCCAACGCCCGCAGGACGTTTCGGGCCTGCCTCGCCGCGATATGCGGCTGGATGTCGGTATAGCCGATGTCATTGTGGGAGTGCATGAGGACGTAGATTTCCCACTTGCGCACGGGACGTAACGTGACGTCTGCCTCCCAGTAGGGCGTCGTCCCAACGGACTTGAAGCCAATGGGTGTCCGCACCGGCAACGTTACCTCCTTTTCCACGGGCGGCAGGTAACATTCGAGGGTCTGCATCCCCGGCTTGAGATGGACTTCTTGCGGCGGCCGATTGCCGATCTGCAGTGTTGTATCTGTATCGCAATTACGGAAAATGCGAACGGCGACCCGCTGCGCTGGTCTGCCGTCATGCCAAACGAGGCGGTCAGATGGTACGGTGCCCGCGGAAGCGACAAACTCGCCTGCCTCATAAAGCTCCGTGCCTGCTGGAGCCAGGAAGCGAACCGCATCCCAAAGCACCCACGAGCCGGTCAACGCGGTAATGGTCACGCGATTCACGCCGGCTCTCAAGCCGCTTGTGGGCACTTCCATGCGGATCACATGCGGCCGGCCCTTGCCAGGCTCTCCATAAACCGTAGCATCGCAACCGCCGCGCGGCGTGCGAAACCCTTTCGAGAAGCTGTTGACCGCCACGAGGAGCCGCGGCGGATTATTGGCCTGCGTGTCAGCAAAGTAAAGCTCTAACGTACAACTCGATTTCGGCGCGGCGGCCAAGGCGAAGAAGATCTCGAAGGTTTGCGGGCCGCCCGGCGCCCAGTCGCAGTCATCCGGCCCTGGTTGCACGTAGGGCCAGTCTTTTTTGGGATCGCTGTAGCCGACGACGAACAGTCCCGGCCGCCGGTAGTCCTTGAAACTGCGCGGCCCCAGGGCAAACTTGGCCGTGTTGTGGTCCGGCTTGCCGATCTCCCAGAGCGTGACATCGCCCGCGGCGGCCGTGGCGGTGAAAGCCGATAGCAACAGTGCGAGAATTCGGGTCTTCATAGTGTGGCCCCCGAGATTGGTCCTGTGGAAACCGCTTGCTCGGAACCTGACCAATAAAATGATAGTGCCGAGAAAAAGCAGATTCAAGCGCCGCTTAACGATTGCCCGGATATAATGTCAGCGTAAACCGTAGGCCGGAACAAGCGCAGCGCAGTTCCGGCGGCGCCTGTTTTCTTGCCGATGAATTGCCGGAACTGCGCTGTGCTTGTTCCGGCCTACAGGCCTACCATGGAAATCAAAGTACTTGCCGATGCCGACACCGCGGCCCGCGAAGCCGCGGTCCTTATCGCCGCCGATGCCCGCGCCGCGGTCGCCGCCCGTGGGCGATTCGTGATGGCGGTAAGCGGCGGCCGGTCGCCGTGGATCATGTTGCGGGAGCTGGCCGGCGAAGACGTGCCCTGGCAGGCCGTTTACGTCGCACAAGTGGACGAACGCGTTGCCCCGGCAGGGCACACGGACCGCAACTTCACTCATTTGCAAGAAAGCCTTCTGGCGCACGTTCCGCTGCCGCCTGGGCAAGTCTTGGCGATGCCGGTAGAATCGCCCGACCTCGTGGCTGCGGCCGCCGAGTATGCTGCCGCGCTGCGCGGGTTGCCGGCTCGCCGCCTGTCATTGACCTGGCGCACCTTGGAATCGGCCCCGATGGGCACACGGCCTCTCTAGTGCCGGGCGATCCTGTCCTCGACGTGACCGACCGCGACGTCGCGCTCAGCGGGCCGTACCAGGGCCGAAAGCGGATGACGATGACCTATCCGATGCTCAACCGTGCACGGCGCGTGCTCTGGCTGGTGACCGACGGTGAAAAGGCGCCAATGCTTGCCCGCCTGTTGGCCGGCGATCATGCGATACCAGCCGGTCGCGTGGCAAGTGAGCGAGCGCTGGTGCTGGCGGACAAGGCAGCAGCGGGGTAGGTCCGTTCTGCCGGAATGGACTTTTTCACCCGACGCGGCGAGAAGAGATGGTGGCGGTGATCGGAACCGCGGCCACAATCGTCCATCTCGGCAAGACGGACCTACGCGCGTGCCCGCCACAATGCTATGCTTATAATCGATGCCCGAAATCTGCGAAACCCTGTTAGTCGACCGCGTCCGTGCCGGCCAGCCCGAGGCATGGAACGAGTTCATTGGCGCTACGAGGGGCGTCTGCTGGGCTACGTCGCACGTCGCGTGTCGGACCGTGCCTCCGCCGAGGACTTAGTGCAGGAGACATTCCTCGGCTTCCTCACGAGCCTGCCGAACTTCGACGCCGCTCAGCCGCTGGAGGGCTACCTGTTCTCCATCGCGGCGCACAAGCTCACCGACCTGATGCGCCGCGAGGGCGCCGGCCGACGCTGCCGCTGGCATCTGACGACAGCAGCAGCGGCTGGCAGCCGGCCGATCGCGTCCGCCGCGCCAGCAGCCTCGCCCGCAGCAGCGAGCGCCACGGCCTGGAAGAGAGCGCGCTGGCCACTGCGCTAGGCGATTTGATTGCCCATTGGCGCCGCCGCGGGCAGTGGGAGCGGCTGCAATGCATGGAGCTGCTGTGGGTCCGCGGCTGGTCGAACAAAGAAGTGGCAGCCCGCTTGGGATTTAGCGAGCAGACGGTGGCCAATTACAAGTTCGAGACGATCGCCCGGCTGCAAACGGCCGTCCGCGGCCAAGGGCTGCCGGAAGAGGTTTTTCCGGAGTTGTATGAGGAGTGCTTATGACCACTCTCTTCCCCATCGCCGAACTCCAGTCCTACCTTGACGAGGCGCTGCCAAACGAAGAAATGGCGCGAATCGAAGCCGCCTTGCGCGACGATCCGACATTGGCCCGGCGGCTGGCGGAGATCGTCGCCCGGCGGGACAGCGGCCTGGTTTCGCTGGGCGAGATCTGGCGGCGGCACCGGCTGAGCTGCCCCAGCCGGCAGGAGCTCGGCTCCTACCTGCTCGGCGTGCTGCCCGACGACGCGGCCCGTTATTTGGCGTTTCACATGGAGATGGCCGGCTGCCGCTATTGCGAGGCGAACCTGGCAGACCTGAAGAGCCAGCAAGCCGAGCCGCCGGCCAACGCGGAACAGCGGCGGCGGAAGTATTTTCAATCTACGCGGGCCGGCTGCGGTGCAGCGCGCCGTAGGGTGCGTGGAGCGAATCGCGTTGGAGACTTGGTGGGTTTCGCACGGAGTCAACCATTTTGCAACGTCAGGTCGCGGTGTTGTGCGATTCGCGTGACCGTTCATCAGGGAATTCCGTGCTCCACCCACCCTACGCCTACCTTCCCTCGCCAAGCGGCGGGGGAGCAAGCGGCACGGAGAATTGGTAGTTGGGCGTTTGCGATTGCAATGAGGGCGGCGGGTAAAGCGGTGCTGCGGGACTGGTCGGACTGGCGGAAGGCTGGATCGTGATCGGCCCCAGCGAAAGGCTTGGCACGGCCGATTGCTGCCCCGACGTCTGACCGCCCGGCGTCAGTATCGGACCGAGGGAGAACCGCGGGGGAGCCCCGAGCGGCTGCCCAGGCTGTTGCTGCTGCGGGGGCGGGTTGCCGCCTGGCGGCGGATTCTGGAAATCCTGGATGCCATTGTGCACGTTCTGTTCGAAGCGTTGCAGGTCGCTGCCGATCTTCGTTTTGTCCAACGAAACGTTGATGTTGACCTTGTTCGATTGCGGATCGGCGGCGGGC
Organism: uncultured Planctomycetia bacterium; assembly: GCA_963780045.1. Classification (GTDB taxonomy): domain Bacteria; phylum Planctomycetota; class Planctomycetia; order Pirellulales; family Thermoguttaceae; genus JANXQG01. Next base: position 4,407,579 of record CAVZZZ010000001.1, read on the forward strand.
CTGCTGAAGGTAAACCAGCCGAGGAAGAATCCGACCAACACGATACAAATCAGCAGCGTAAACGCGGCTCGCAACAGGCCGAACATCGCGGATTTCCTTTATTCTGCGGGGCTTGAGCGTAAGATTCCGGCGGGATCATGCCAAAAACAGGGGGGTGGGACAAGGGCAGTTTGTGGCCACTTGGGATGGGCGTAGGATGGGCCTCCAAGCCCGTCTTGTGGAGACGGACATCCTACTCTCCTGATTGCATCGAAACGCGTGAGGTGGTATGATTTGTGGTGGCGGAACAATGCTGTAAGGGCTTGCTGCGTGCCGCTCGAAGCAATCGGGCGCTAATATGACGACAAATACCCCGGACATTCATCGGAATCGGACCAAGCAGTCCCGCGGTTTCACACTGGTGGAACTGCTGGTCGTGATCTCGATCATCGGCATTCTGGTCGCGTTGCTCATGCCCGCGGTCAACAGCGCACGGGAGTCGGGACGGCGGGCGCAGTGCTCCAACAATCTGCATCAATTGGCCGCGGCCTGCCTCGCGCACGAAACCAAGTACACCTTCCTGCCCACGGGCGGCTGGGGTTACGCGTGGGTTGGCAACCCCGACCGGGGATACGGCAAGCGGCAGCCGGGCGGCTGGCAATACAACATTCTCAATTTCATCGATCAGAATGACCTGCACGACCTGGGAACCGGCAGCAATGGGGACTGGGCGACCCTAACTGGCGGAAGCATGATGAGCCAATTCGTCAAGCGGTCGCAGACGCCCGTTGCGGTCTTGAATTGTCCCTCGCGCCGCAGGCTGCAAACGTTTCCTTATAGTGCGGGCTTTACGATGTGTAATGAGACCTCCATGCGCACGGCCGGCGTGGCGGCGCGGGGCGACTACGCCGCGAACGCCGGGGACCAGTCGATTGCTCCCAACGGCAGCACGGGCGTCGAGTCCATACAAACACAAAACGTCAAGACATATTTACAAGGGGATCAGTTGCCGGAGACAAGTCCTCCGAATCTTCCGCCGGCATCCTGGGCCACGTTGCCCGGCGGATTATCCGGCGATCTTTCCCCCCCTTCCCCTCACTCCCCTTATAACGGCTCCACGGGCCCGATCTACCTTCAGAGCGAATGTCCCATGGCCGCAATCAAAGACGGCGCATCGTACACCTACCTGCTGGGCGAGCCTACGTTTCCACGGACTTCTATTACGGCGGAAGCGGGTGCGACGACAGTGAAAGTTGGGACGTCGGCTTCCAATACGATATAAATCGCTGGACGGCAAAACCGCCGGCGCAGGATCAAGCCGGTGGCGCCCAGAACCCTGGCGATTGCGATGAGCGGTTCGGCAGCGCCCATCCCGCGGGATTCCACATGGCCTTCTGCGACGGCTCCGTGCGGAAGATGAACTACAGCATCGACCCGATTCTGCACAAGCAGTTGGGCAATATCGCCGACGGCAAGCCGACGCAATTGCAGCAGGTCGAGGCGTCGAGCAATTAGACGCTTTCAAGCCATTCGTCCAATCCCAGCAGCAACTGCGCGACGCCCAGCGAGGCACGCGACATCAAGTCGGCGGAGGCGCGGAGGGCGTCCTCAGCGGCGCGGCGAAAGTCGTCCCGTCCGGTAAGTCGCGAAAGCCGCAAGAGCGCCGTTACCGCCAGACCCGTGCTGCTAGGCACGGGAGCGTCCCAAACGTCTTTTTTGCGGGCGATCAGCGGTTCGTGATCGCACGCTGTATAGAAGAAGCCGCCGCAGGCTGGGTCGCTGAAAAGTGCCAGGATTGCCTCAGCCAATTGAACGGCTTCGTCCAGCCAGCGGCGGCCCTCATCCCCTGCTGTGGTTTCATAAAGTGCGAGCAGGGCGTTGCACAGGCTGGCGTGGTCGTCCAGAAACGCCCGATGCCGCGCTTGGCCGGCCCGCCAGCAATGCAGCAGGCGGACGTCGGCGTCTTTCAGCTCGGCCAAAATGAAGTCGGCTGCATTGACCGCCGCGGCGCCATAGCGCGGCTCGTCCAAGGCGGCGCCAACGCGGGCAAAGGCGGCAATCATAAGGCCGTTCCAGCTTACCAGCACCTTGTCATCGCGGCCGGGCCGCACGCGCTTCGCGCGCGGCCAACAGTTCCACGCGGTCGCGGACAAGCTCGGCCTCAAGCTCGGCGGCATCGCGGCCGAGCATTTTGGCGCACGTGGCGACCGGCTTGGAGAGATTAAGGATGTTGCTGCCCTCGAAGTTGCCGCTGGAGGAGACGTCGTAGACCTTGCAGAAGGCCGCGGCGCGGTCCGGACCCAGCACGTCCTCGATCTGGCGCGGCGTCCAGACGTAGAACTTGCCTTCCTCGCCCTCGCTGTCGGCGTCCTCGGCGGCGTGGAATCCGCCGCGCGGATCGGTCATGTCGCGGAGCACATAGTCCAAGGTCTCGCGCGTGACGCGGCGGTAATCTTCCCGCCCGGTCGCCAAAGCGGCGTCAAGATAACAATCGGCGAGCATCGCATTGTCGTAAAGCATCTTCTCGAAGTGCGGCACGAGCCATTGGGCATCGACGCTGTAGCGGTGGAATCCGCCGCCGAGGTGGTCGTAGATGCCTCCGGCCGCCATGCGGTCCAACGTGACGGTGACCATTTCCAAAAGATCCGTCCGCTGCGACTTGCGCCAGCGGGCCAACAGCAGCTTCAATTCGGTCGCGTGGGGGAACTTGGCGCGCCGCCGAAGCCGCCGTAGCGCGAGTCAAACGCCTGTAGAAGACTGTTTTCGGCCGTTTCCAGCGGCTTGCCGCTCAACTCCGCCGATTTGTCGCCTGCGAACCGCGGCTGCCGCAAGTGCTCGACGGCCTGTTCCGCCTGTTGCAGCACGTCCTCGCGGCGATCGCGCCATGCCGCCGCCACCGCGGCCGCCACGTCGATAAAGCCCGGCATCCCGCCGCGGGCCTCGCGCGGCCAGTACGTGCCGCCGAAAAACGGCTTCATGTCGGGCGTGAGGAAGACCGACATCGGCCAGCCCCCTTGCCCTATCATGGCTTGCACGGCCTCCATGTAGATCTGGTCCAAATCCGGCCGCTCCTCGCGGTCGACCTTGATCGAAATGAACTCGCGATTGAGCAGATCCGCCACGCCGGGGTCTTCAAAACTCTCGTGGGCCATCACGTGGCACCAGTGGCAGGCCGAGTAGCCGATGGAAAGGAAGATCGGCTTCCGCTCCTCGCGCGCTGCGCGGAGCGCTTCCGCACCCCACGGCCGCCAATCCACGGGGTTGCCTGCGTGCTGGAGCAAATAAGGGCTGATCTCGCGGCTTAGTTGGTTCATGCCGAATTGTAGGAGGGCAATCCATCGCGTCAATGACCGCGGCGGCGATGAAAAGGGCCGCAAGAGCCGCTTTCACGATCTATGCTTTATATGACACGTCCGCGCAGGAAAGCGAAGCGGCCGTTCCCGCCGTGTCGAATTCCGCCTCTATCCTGCCGATCAAGATCAGCAGCCGCTACGTGAAAACACTGACCAAGCTTAGTCTGGTTCCGCTGGGTTACGTCGCGGCGATCTTGGCCGCGGCGGCGGCAGTCTGTATTCGGCAAATGCTTCCGCAAGGTCCCGATGCTAATGCTTCCTCCGGGATGGCCGCGTTCGGCGACCTGCTCGGATTCGTCGCCGTATTCGGCCTTTTGTCGCTTGCCCCGACGGCTTGGCTATTGGTCATGCTGCGGCCGTACCCGCGGTTTTGGAGCGTCTTGTCGATCGTTTCTCTGGCTGCCGCGATTGCCGGGCCGGTGCTCACCGTCGTCATGCAACACTTCCACCCTGATTGGTTCGTCACACTGCCACTTTTCGTCGCGGCATTCCTTGGCGCCCCGCTTCTGGCGATCGGTTTTTTTACCGTTGCGGTGATTGCTCCCAACAGCCGCGCACGGCGGTTGCTGCTGGCGGCGGGGTTGGTCGAAGGCGCCGTCAGCATCCACTCGTTCGTCTGCCTGTTTATCTTGCAGCGCTTTCCGACATAACCATGTCGACGGCCCGGTTCATGGCGACGGCTTCTTCGCCTTTTTCTTCGGCTGGGGTTCCACGGCCGCCGGCGGCTGGTTGATTTCCAGCGGACCCTTCACGCGGAGCACGACCGTCGAGGAAATCGGATCGGTGGCCTTGTCCGGCAGATCGATCGTAATCCCGCCGCCTTTTTCCGCTTCCGTCTCCAGCGGCTTTTTAGCGGGGTCGCCTAACATATAGGCGATTTCCGCGTCGTTCTTGATGCCAGGCACCGTAATTTCGCCCTTCGCGGGCCAATCGAAAACGTGCAGGTAGAGCGTCGTCCCCTTGTCGTCCACTTTCTTCGTGCAGCGGCCCCAGGCCAAAGGCTGCGTGAAGGGCGTGGCCGTCGTGCCGTAAATCGCCTCGCCGTTGACCTTCATCCAGCGGCCGATGGCTTCGAGGCGCTCGACGCTCGGCTCGGGGATAAGGCCCTCCGAAGTCGGCCCGACGTTCAAGAGATAATTGCCGCCCTTGCTGGCGATGTCGATCAGGTTGTGCAAAAGATCTTTAACCGATTTCCAGTCTTCGTCGTCTTTTTTGAAGCCCCAGGTGTGGTTCATCGTCATGCACGTTTCCCAATCGCGGTCCTTGATGCCTTGCGGGGGAATCTTCTGCTCGGGCGTTTCCGTGTCGCCCTTGTAGCCACCGCCGAGCCGGTTGTTCCAGATGATGCCCGGCTGCAAGCTCAAGAGCGGCAGGATCATCTCGGCGCGCTCTTTGTTCATGCCGATGGACGTGTCAAACCAGAGTACGGCCACGTGACCGTAGTTGGCAAGGATTTCGCGGATCTGCGGCACGGCGATTTCCTGGATGTACTTGTCCATGTCGCCATCCTGTGCGGGGTCCCAATGGCCGCCCTTCGCTGCTCCGCCCGGATGGTGCCAGTCCTGGGCCTGCGAATAGTAAAAGCCCAGCTTGATGCCCTGCTTCTGGCAGGCCGCGGCCAACTCGGCCAGCGGGTCGCGCTTGAAGGGCGTGGCATCGTAGATGTTGTAAGGACTCGCCTTGCTGTGGAACATGGCGAAGCCGTCGTGGTGCTTTGACGTGATGACGATGTACTTCATGCCGGCGCCCTTGGCGATTTGCACCCAGCGGTCGGCGTCGAACTTGACCGGGTTGAATTCCTTGGCGTATTCGGCATATCGGGCGACGGGAATCTTGCCTTTGTTCATGATCCATTCGCCGATGCCCTTGACCGGCGCGCCGTCGTAAACTCCCGCGGGCACCGAATAAATGCCCCAGTGGATGAACATGCCGAATTTGGCCTCGCGCCACCATTTCATCCGGGCGTCGCGCTGGGCTTTGGTTTCCTGCGGCAGTGCGGTGGACGACACATCGGCGGCCGGCGCAAGCGACTCGAAGAGGCACGCACCGAGCAAGACTGTGATTACGACGGGCTTGAACATGTGAATCTCGCAATAGGGAGGTTGAGCGGTTGATCTCGGCAATCGCAGGCTATCTGCCGGAAACCAGATTCGCAATAGGCGCAGCGCCGGGAAGGGAAGTGTCGATACGAAGCCGCAAGTTCGTATCCCGGAACCCAGCGTACTGCAAAAAGAGCGGTAAATCAAGCAACCACGAGAGGGAGCATACCCGCCCTCAATTGGCTCTGACGGGACATGGGGCGACTGGCTTTCTCCCAGCCGCGGCCATGACTTTCGGTACAATGCCGCCAGCTAGCACCATCCTACGCTTACGCCCTACTCGTTATCGCTGTCGAGGTAGCGGTTCTGCGTGTGGTACGAGATGTTGACGTTGTCCGGTCCATAGGCGGAGCCGTTAAACGTTTGGGGAATGAACATGCAGATCGCCGGCCCACAAACGAAATCGATCTGATAGTGATTATTGGGAGTCTGGACCGTAAGGCTATACGTGCCGGCGCTAGTGTACGTGCCTGTAGCCTGCTGGTAAATCGTCTGCTGGTAGGCCGTGGCCGGGTTCCAGGTGCTCGACGGCGCGTTATAGCTCACCAGAGTGAGTTGCTCTGGCACCATGCTAACGGTAAACGTGACCGTCACGGTTTCGCCCTGCAGCGTATTGCCGTCGAGCATGCTGACCTTGGTGGTCTTGCTTCCATTTTTGATGGAGTAGGAAACGTTGGTTGGGGTGCAGGTCGGCGTCAAGTAGTCGGCGAAGTTGTTGCCGCCGTACGTATTGGTACCGCTGGCAGTGATCGTATAGTACGTGTTTCCGGCCGTGCCGTTGGGCCCGCCGCCGGTCTGAACATAACCTTGCGGCACGACCTCCTGCACATAGTAGGTCCCCGCCGCCAGTCCGGTAAAGCCGTAAGTGCCATTGCTAGCCGTCACGGTCGTTTCGAAGGGCGTTCCGCCGTACGAACCCTTGTAGAGATCGATGGTCACGCCGCCCAGTCCGGTGTCGTAGCCCAGGCTCAAGCCGATGAATCCATCGCCGGCCGAGTCGAGGTATTTGACGCCGCTGATGGTGATGCCGGACGTCTGCACGGTAATCGTGGCCGCCGCGGAGACGGGCGACTGGCACATCGCGTCCACGGTGGCGATGTTGGTCAACGTGCCCGCCCCGCCGCAGTTCGTGGTTGGCTTCAGTCCGCAGGTCGCGCTGTAGGAGCCGGTGTAGTTCGAGCCGCCGCCGCCGCAGGCCCCACCCGTCACGTAGCTTGTGAAGTTCTCGGGCGAGCCGCAGTGGTCCGAATCCTTGTACTGGCTGGCTGAGCTGCTGTCACAAGGCTTGACCGCGATGGCGCCGCAACTGGAGGTGAAAATGTTATAGCATGCGGCTGCCCACTGAAGGTTTACTCCCACGCCATTGCCCGCGCTGCACGAGCCGGTCCAGGTGACGTTCTTGATTCCACCCGAGAGGCCGCCGGCCGGAACCTGGAAGGGCACGCCGCAGATGAACTCGTTGCCCGCCAGCCCTTCGCCGCAATCCGTAATCCAGCTATTCGTGTTGCCGTTGAACGTGGTTGAGGCCGTGCCGTTCGGCGCGTAGGTGATAGTGCCGTTGGGCACCGGCAGATTGTAGGTCGTGCCGCCGGATGTGAACGAAATGGTTTGACCAGCCAGGCTAATCGTCGACGACCCGCTGGATGACAAGCCGGTGCAATTAACGGCGCAACTGAACCAGAGGTAGTCGCCGCCGGGCAGCGCCGTGGCGTTGAAACTGCACGGGATGCTGTACGTGGTCGAACAGGCGGCGCTGGCGTCGTCGACGTTCGTCGTTCCCGTAATATGGACGGAGATGCTCTGTGCCGGCGCTGAAGTACTGATGCCGCTGGCCAGAGTCAGGTTCTGGCTGCCGGTCGATCCGGCGATGGTGAAGTCGGACGGATTCGACCCGCCGTTAATTGTCCAGCTAATGTCGTTGCCCAGCCCTGACGGCAGTGGATCGCTGAGCGTCACGCTGGTTGCCTGCTGGATGCCGCTGGTATTCGTAATCGTGACGGTATAGCCGGCGGCGCCGCCGGCGGTGACGGTCGAGGAGTCGGCGGTCTTGGTCACGGTAACCTGCGGCTGGAGGCAGGTAGTGATCGTAATCGTTGCCGCAGAACTCATCGGGGTTTGGCCCGTCGCTGACACAATCGCCGTGTTCGTCAAAGTGCAACTGCCGCCGCATTCGCACGACGGCGTCGCCGTGCATTGGCTGCTCCACGATCCGCAGCCGTTGGAGCCGCAGGTGTTCGTTTCGTAGCACTTGTACCATTCGGGCGTACCGCACTGGTCCGAATTCTTAAATTGGCTTGCTCCCGAGTTGTCGCACGGCTTCACGCCCAGGATGCTGCAATTGGCGCTGAAGTTGCTGAAACAGGTCGCCGACCAGTCCCACTTCACGCCCACATTGGCGTCCGCGCCGCACGTGGCCGACCAATTGACGTTGCTGATGCCGCCGGAGAACCCGCCCGCGGGCACCTGGAACGGCACGCCGCAGATGAACTCGTTGCCCGACAGCCCCTCTGGGCAGTTGCTGATCCAGCTATTACTGCCGCTGTTGAAGGTGCTGCTGGCCGTGCTGCAATTGCTGGAGTACGTCACGCAGCCGTTGGGCACGGGCACACTGTAATTCTGGCCGCCATACGTGAAAGAGATCGTCTGGTTGGAGAAATTGATCGACGTTGGCGAAGTGGACGACAGACCCGTCGGGCAAACAGCGCACTCGAACCAAATGTAATCGCCGCCGGGAATCGACGCGCCGTTGAAGTTGCACGGAATGGAGGACGACACTGTGCAGGTGCTGCAAACGTCGTCTGCGTACGTCGCTGCCGTAATGTGGACGGAAATGCTTTGGGTTGGCGCGAGACTGTCGCCGACGAGGAACGCACTGGAAAGTTGAAGCGTTTGGCTGCCGGTCGATCCGCCAATGGTGAAGTCCACCGGGTTGCCGGTGGTCGTGTCTATCGACCACTTGATGTCATTCCCCTTGCCGGCCGGCAGCGCGTCGCTCAACGTCACGCCCGTGGCCGTTACCGACCCTGTGTTCGTGATCGTGACGGTGTACCCGGCCGACGTTCCGGGAGCAATTTGGGAGCAGTCGGCGGTCTTGGTGACCGTGACGTTGGGAGTGCCGATCGTCAACGGTTCCACCATTCCGGTGTAGGCCGTGTAGTTGCTGTCTCCGCTATATACCGCGATAAAGGAATAGCTGCCGGCGCCCAACCCTCCGGTTGACGAGGAATTCGGCACGCTGCCGGTGCCGGTCAACATCACTATCTGCGTGGTCAGGGGCGTGGTCGTGCCGTAGACGGGCGTGGCCGTGGTGTAGAAGTAGTACGTCACGGTCCCCGTAGGCGTGACCGGTGTGGCGGTCACCGTGGCCGTGTCGTACACAGAGGTGCCCAGCGGCTGGCTGCCGCTGACCGGCTTGTTCGTGCTGGCGTTGTAGATTGCCGTGCTGACGCTTGACGAGGCCTTCGTGATCGTCACCGGTTCGGCGGTGGCGCCGCTGGCAACGGCATTGTTGTTGCTGTCGCCGTTGAAAGTGGCCACCCAATAGTCCGTGCCCGTGGCCGCCGCCGTGTAGCCCGCGGACGTGGCCGTGCCCATGCCGCCGCTGACGGTCACCGGCTGCGTGCTGCTGTATAACAGCGTGCTGCTGTTTTGCACCGTGGCCGAGCTATACAACTTGAACGTCACCGTGTCGCCGCTGCCGGCGTTGACCAGGCCGGTCACCGTCGCCTTGTCGGCAACCGAACTGCCAACCACCGCGCTAGCCGGCTGTTGGCTGGTGTTGATGCCAGGCGAATTCGGCGTGATCGTCACCGGTTCGGCCGTGGCGCCGCTGGTGACGGCATTGTTGTTGCTGTCGCCGTTGAAAGTGGCCACCCAATAGTCCGTGCCCGTGGCCGCCGCCGTGTAGCCCGCGGACGTGGACGTGCCCATGCCGCCGCTGACGGTCACCGGCTGCGTGCTGCTGAACAACAGAGTGCTGCTGTTCTGCACCGTGGCCGAACTGTAGAGGGTGAACGTCACCGTGTCGCCGCTGCCGGCGTTGACCAGGCCGGTCACCGTCGCCTTGTCGGCAACCGAACTGCCAACCACCGCGCTAGCCGGCTGTTGGCTGGTGTTGATGCCAGGCGAATTCGGCGTGATCGCCACCGGTTCGGCCGTGGCGCCGCTGGTGACGGCATTGTTGTTGCTGTCGCCGTTGAAAGTGGCCACCCAATAGTCCGTGCCCGTGGCCGCCGCCGTGTAGCCCGCGGACGTGGACGTGCCCGTGCCGCCAATGACGCTCAGCGGCTGCGTGCTGCTGAACAACAGCGTGCTGCTGTTCTGCACCGTGGCCGAACTGTAGAGGGTGAACGTCACCGTGTCGCCGCTGCTGGCGTTGACCAGACCGGTCACCGTTGCAGTGTCGGCAACCGAGCTGCCCACCACCGCGCTGGCCGGTTGCTGGCTGGTATTGATGGCGGGTGTATTCGGCGTGATCGTCACCGGCTCGGAAGTGGCCCCGCTGCTGACCGGGCTGTTATTGCTGTCACCGTTGAATGTTGCCACCCAGTAGTCCGTGCTCGTGGCCGTGGCCGTGTAGCCCGGCGAACTGGCTGTGCCCGTGACTCCGTTGAAGTTCAGCGGCTGCGTGCTGCTGAACAACAGCGTGCTGCTGTCTTGCTCCGTGGCCGAGCTGTAGAGGTTGAACGTCACCGTGTCGCCGCTGCTGGGGTTGACCAGGCCGTTCACCGTCGCTGTGTCGGCGATGGAACTGCCCACCACTGCGCTGGCCGGCTGCTGGCTGGTGATGATTTGGGCCGGCGGGGCGCGGTCGAGCCGTTGTTAGTGAAATTAAGTATCTCGGTTGAGAGAACTCCCTGCGCCCCTCCTGAAATAACGGTGCTGGGATTGAGGAACAAGGCCGTGGCGCTTTGGCCGACGGCGAGATTTGCGTAGTCCGCGGCTTGGGTGAAGTAGTCGTTGAGGTTTGTGTCGTATCCCGGCGGCTCGTCACCGGGATAGAAGCCGGTAACGTAGAAATTCTCGCTCGTATTGCTGAAGTCGCTGGCGGTGTAAGACGCCTGGGGATCAAACTCCAACTTGAAAATCGCCAATTGCAGCGCGGCGGATTGCACCTGATTCAACGTCCCCAGCACCCCGGTCGCGAACTGGTCAAAGAGGTAGGCGATCTGGGGGCCGTCCGAGGGCTGTTGCGTGTACGGCGGCTCCGGCAACGTCGGCGTCGTACTGGGGCTAACGAAATACTGGTTGGTTTGTTGCAGCGGTCCCAACGGATCGAAGCACAAAGTCGTAAATTCGGCTGCGGGCGCAATTGACCCGTCGGTGTCGGTTGCCGAAACGGGAAACGGTCCAAATGTGCCGTCGGCCTCTTGATTGTCCACGACAGCGGTAAACGCTGCCCAATTCGGCTCCGAGGAGAAGTAATTGGCAAAACTGCTGTAGGAAGGGGAAGGCGCTGTTACCTCAAGCCCGTTTGCAGTAGGCAGCGTCACGCCAATTGTGGAGGCGGTGGACGAAGATGCCGGGTAGATCTGCGAAAAGATCTGGTTGCTCTGGTTTTGATATCCCGCTGGCGGCGTCTCCACCAGTTGGTACTGACCGGGCGTTGTTAGAGCGCTGGTGTCAAAGAAGTACTGGCCGGCGTAGGACCGCTCGATGGCGTCGTCTCGGAGGCGATCAGGGCAAAACCGGGACCGGGGCCGTACAGCGACACAGTAGCGCCGCCTTGAGGCACGTTTCCTGGGCCATAGACCGTCCCCTGCAAGAACCCTGTCGCCGCAAGCAGGGTGCGGTTCTCCAGCGGTTCGATTGCCAGCGTTCGCTTGGCGGGGCGCTTTGCAAAGCGTCGCTTCCGGTCTTTGGATGCATGACGAACGTATGACAACAGCCTCTTAAACATAGTTTGCCCCAATTTGAACAATTACAACGGATTCTCGACTTTGCGCACAAAGGCCATCGGTGACTAACAGCCTCCCGCGCGACTAGTCAATAGCCCGCCAAAAACCCCAGGACTGCGGCCGCAAAATATACACAGCCCTACTGCTACACTCACAAAAGCGGCCAGCAACAACACAAACAGGAGGATGAAGTTTGCGCTAGACTTGCGCAAGCTTCGTTCCAAGCGTGCCCTCACTTGCAGGTTTAACCAACAAACTATCGAATCCACGAACCCGGCGTATAGCCCCCTCGTTTCGCGATAGCGCGTGTTGCTTCCACGGAACGAAAGACTCCACAGGATTGTAAAATCGTCTCGAAACCGGATGTATTGAAATGTCGCTCTGGTCCTGTAACACAACACCGGACGAGCGCTGAGCCAGACCTTTTCCGCCCATGCCAGAAGTATGCGCCAACTCCCATTGCGGCGAGCCCGCCAAAAACGACAAACGAAGCCGGCTCGGGAGTCGAAACCGGGGGAAGGGCCCACGCCGGCTTGGCCAACAAGGCGACCGCCAGGGCCGCGAACGCAGAGGCAAAAGTCCATATTCGATTCATATCATTCTCCTGAGGTGAGCGGCGGGGCAGTTGCGAAAAGAGGCATCTGCTGCCAGCCATCAGTTGCTTGACACCACTAGCTACGACATATCCGCCGCAGAGGTATCATTCCTGACAGGAAATTACGTAAAAACCGCTTCGTGGGCTTGCGGAATCGCGAATCTTCTAACAAGTTCCTGCGCGAAAACGAAGGAACGCGTCATCCGCGGCCATCGGTGCGCTTAGTGGAACTCCTGCCGGCGGAAAGTTCGGATACCGATCCACATCGGCACCAGCGCCGCCGCGGCGCTTACGGTAACGGCCGCCGCCGTGCATACGGCCAGCGAAGCGCCGATCGCGCGGTGGATTCCCAGCCAGCCGCTGCCCGCCACGATCGCCGAGTCCTGTCCGGCCAGCCAGACATGGTACGGCATCGCCTGCAAGACCAACACGATGACGATGAAGAGCGTACTGATCACCAGATTCAGCGTGCCCCCAAACCCGGCTGCAATCCGCGACGGGGAAGCCTCGCTCAGCAGCGGCAGCCGCGCCCCGAGTCCCACGCCGATGCCCGAAAGACCCAGGCAAAGCAAAAGCGAAGTCGCCTGGTGCTCCGCGATCAGCGACGCGGGGACCTCCAGGCGGCAATCGCTCAAAAGCACCAGCAATCCGCACGGCGCCAGCAGGCTGCCCACGGAAAAGAGAAACTTGGACCACAAGATGGTGTCTCGCTTCACGGGGAGCAGTCCCAGGAGCCAGAAGCAGCGCCCTTCGAGGCTGACCATGGGAAAGACGAAGCGCGTTGTGAAGGTCGACATCAAGAGGCCCACCACGGAGAGATTCATGAAGCTGACGATGTTCACCCATTGCGAGAACTTCTGGTTGCTGCCGACGTGGTGGACGTTGACGAAATAGAAGAAAAGCAATCCGACGAGGATGACGAATTGAGACCATTGCAGCGGATCGCGGCGGAAAATGCGGATGTCTTTCATCATGATCATTCTCGACTGCGCCGGAAGGAAGCGGAGGCAAAAATTGATCGCGCGGTCGAACCGGCCCATTTGCACCCGCGCTGGCCGCGAGCCCATGCCCGCCGCGGCCCAGTAGGCCGGGCGGTAGATTCGCGCTGCGAAGATGCCGGCCAGTTCGCGGAAAAAAGCGCATTGGCGATCAACAACGCCAGAAACAATACGCCTTCCGACCAGTCGCGCGAAGCCGTTTGCAGCAACCCCGAGCTGAGCCACCAGTTGGGCAGCGGGCGGGCTTCGGTCATTTGCAGGCGGCGGAGCATTTCCGCGAACCACAGTGGCGTAAGCAACTCGTTTTCCGGCCGCGCCGCCAGCGACCAGAAGAACCACACCGCCGCCGCAATCACCAGACACAAAGCCGCTGCCAGCACCTGCACGCGATTGCGCGGAACGAGGTACATCACCGCCAGGAGTAAAACCGATCCGACTCCCGCCGGGATGTAAACGAAGGCCACCAGCATTGGCAAGAGCATGGCGAAATAGTACCATGGCGCCTCGACTACCAGCCCGTAAGCCACCAGCATCGGGCTGCCCAGCAGCACGAAGCCCCAACTGCTCAGCAGCACGGCGTGCTGGAATTGGTGCTGAAAAATGCGTTCTTCATGGATCGGCAGCGCGAGCAGATAGGCCACCTCGCCGCCGCGGAACAACGAACCGTAAAGGATCACGCTGCTGGAAAAGACCAGCATCAGGAACAGGGCGAAGAAAAAGGAATTGAAGATTCCCGGCACGATCAGGTTGTGCGTTCCCAGCGGCAGGGTCGATTTCATGAACATGAAACCTTGCTCGACCAGGTAGAACAGTCCGCACCAGAGCAAAACACTGAGACTGATGACCAGCGCGTAGCGCAACCGCGAAGTGGCCAGCCCCTGCGCCATGCGCGTGCGGAACGTCCGCCAATGCAATCGGTGGAAGATCCGCGCTTCCTCTTCGTGCGTGGGCAGCGCAATCGTCATACTTCGCGGCCTTGCTGGCTGGACGGCGCGTGGCCGTTGGTCAATTCGAGGAAGAGATGCTCCAGGGCCTGGTGCGGCGCGGAAAGCTCGTGTCCCAATTCGGATACAGTGCCGAGAAAATCGAGCTGCCCGCGGTTAAGAATGCCGATGCGGTCGGCAATTTCCTCGGCCACCGCCAAGGTGTGCGTCGACATGAGCACGGTCCTGCCGGCGGCGGCCTCCGCGCGTAGCAGGTCCTTCACCACGCGGGCGCTCCGCGGATCGAGTCCCACCATGGGCTCGTCGACCACCAGCACCTGCGGGTCGTGCAACAGCACCGTGGCAAACGTCAGCCGCTGCTTCATGCCGTGGGAATAGGTTTCCGTGAGATTGTCGAGGAATCCGCCCAGCTCGAAGCGTTCCACTTCGCGCTCGATGCGATCGCGGACGACGGTTGGCTTCAGGCCGTGCATTTCCCCGGCAAACTGCAACAGCTCGCGGCCGGACAACTTGTCGTAGAGAAAGTGCTGGTCGGGCACGTAGCCCAGCCGCGCGGCGGCGTCCCGCGGCCGGCGGGAGCAGTCGATGCCGCAGACGCGGACTTGGCCAGAGTCCGGCTGCAGCAGCCCGACCAGCATTTTGATCGTCGTCGTCTTGCCCGCGCCGTTAGGGCCCAAAAGCGCAAGCAGCTCTCCCGGGCGGATGCTCAAGGAGAGGCCTTTTACCGCCACGGTCCGGCCGAAGCGTCGTACTACCTGCTCGAATTCGATCATGGCTGCTGGAGGAAGAATTCGTTCCCTTTGGCGCGCAAAGTGGCGGCGTCTTTGTCCGGCATGCGGCTGAACATCAGGCTGTGGCCGAAGAGCAAGACCTCCTCGCGCACGACCGTGCCGTCCATGCGGACCCACATTCGGTTGCAAACGTTCGTTTCGCTGCCGGGAGTTTCGCCGGCATCCGTGCGGTAGACGACCAGCCAGGCCGGCTCCCGCTGTCCGTTCCATATCACGCTGGTCTGCTCTTCCACTTCCGCAAGAAGGACCACCGTCGGCGCCCGGTGTTGGAGCAATTGCACGGGATCCGGCAGCGACAGCGGCGAGTACGTGACGACCGTCCACTTCTGCCCCAGGTACAATCCTCGATCGGACTTCAACTCGACCTCCGGCGAAAATCCGTCGCGAATCTTGTTCTCGGGCAGCGAGAGCGTGATTTTCTGCTGCGGAAACTCGGCGCAGCGGTAATTCACCACCAACGAATCGCCTTCCACATTTCCGTCAATGGCCGCCACACTTTGGCCCAAGTTTGGGCGAAGTCTCAGCTTGGAATCGAAACTCTGCAGTTGCTTGAGCGGATTGATCAGCATGTGGCTTTCGACTTCCATTTCCTTGCTCTTGACGGCCTGGAAAGTGCTAAGCGCAAACGACCGCAAATAGAACGGCAGTAATTGGTTCACAAGCTCTTCCAACGGCAAGCCGTCAAAATGGACAAGGCTGTGAATCTCGGTAACATCGGTAGATTGCCGGCTAACCTCGCTCAATGCCCAACCGAGCTTGTGGTTGTTGAGGTGAAGATACCAGGCCACCGGCGGACGCTGCTTGCCCGTGATGACGGTGGCGTAGTCGGGCGGTTCGCCAATCAGCAGCGGCGGTATGATTTTGCGGACCAAAAGCCAGCTCGTGGCGGCAAGCCACAAGACAAGCACGGCGAGTTGATACCACCGGATCCTCATGTCACCTGTCCCCATTCGCATTGTAACATAAACCCCGCCGACACTGAAATCGGCCTTGCAACCAGGGAATAATCCAGGGATGATACACCGGCTGGGCCGTTCGGCGATGAATGCGCAGGCCGAGCCCGACGCAACCCAATAGTCCGCCAGGCTTCTGCGGCAATAATCAGTACACGCGAGCAAGGAGGCAATGCAGTGCGATCCCCACGGAATTCGCTCTTCACGATGTTCGTTTTCATTCTCGTCACGGCCATGCTTGGCTGTCAAAAGGCCAATGACACGGCGCCGCCGGCTGCGGCCGTAAATGGCGGGGACGGCAAGGCCGGTGCGGCGACAGACGCCCAAGCCATTTCCACCGGCGATGCCATTGCCCTGAAATATGAGCAAGATCGCAAACACCCGGTTTATCTAATTGATACGACAGCGGGCAAGATTACGGTGCGGTTGGATGCCGAAAAAGCGCCGAACACGGTAGACAATTTCCGTCGCTATGCCGCGAGGGGACAGTACGACGCGACGATCTTCCATCAAGTTGTCAAAAAGCCCGTTCAAATCGTTCTCGCGGGCGTCTACACCACCGAACTTAAGGACAAACCCGCCTCGACACCGATTCGCAGCGAGGCGGACAATGGCCTAAAAAATACCCGCGGCAGCATTGCCATGCTCCGGCGCGGTGACAACGAGGACAGTGCAACCTGTCAGTTTTTTTTCAATATCGCTGACAATGACCTCTTGAATTACAAAACGCGAACGCCTGAAGGGTGCGGCTATTGCGTCTTTGGCGAGGTGACCCACGGGATGGAGGTTCTTGACGGGATTGCCAATGGACCAGTGCATGATTCGGGCACACATCCCGGTGTACCTACGAATACGGTGGCCATCCGGTCGGTACGGCCGATCCAATAAAACGCTTGCAAAAGTCTCACGGAAAAATAACACTCGCGATGGTTGACAAAAATGTTCGCCGTGCAACAATGAGAGGACGAGGGAAGGGCTCGACGAAAAGGAGTTTGTGATTATGCCGGGCGTGACATACTTCGTACAAGAATGTCCAACCTGCGGACGGCGCTTGCAGATTCGAGTCGAATACCTCGGCAAGCGCGTGGCTTGCCAGCACTGTCAGGGGGAATTCGCCGCAGCCGATGCAACGGCCGCACGGGGCGACCCGGCGGACGCCGGCGGCGATCTTTTGCAGCGGGCGAACGAGTTGTTGGAAACCGTGGCACAGCGGCAATCGGCCTCGTAATCGCAAGCTCTCCAGTGACGGCTGCACATGCCCGCCTGACGGACGACGCCGGGCGGCTTCTAGGCAGGCTAAGTCTATTGTTCAACGACGTCGATGTCTAAGCGAGCAACTCTAGCCGCAACAAGTTAATCGCGTGCTTGGCAAGGTAGTCGGCCAGGATGTCCGGATGTATCTCCGAGGAGACGTGCATGGAGTGCTCGCCGGCGGCCGAAGCCAACGACAAATAGACGTGGCCGCTCTCTCCTCCGCCGCCAATGTGCGGCAGAGGCCCAATCGCCAGGCCGAAGTCTGTTTCCAAGTGCAGACGGCAACCCATCGCCATTTTGCGGGCCAGCGCGGCATTGTCCGCCGCGGAAGTTGCCGGGTTGACCGTTAGCAGCCGGACCATAGCAGACTCGTCGGCGGCAGTCGCTCCTCCGCGATACGTTCCATTGCCCGCGCTCGCCGCGGCCAGCCAACGGGCCGCCAGTCCGCCGCTGGCGATCTCGGCGGTGGCCAGCGTGAGGCCGCGGCGGCGGAGCATAGCGACGACAACGTCTTGCAGTTCCTCGTCTCCCTCGCTGAACACCAGGTTGCCCAGGCAGTTGCGGATCTCGGCCACGGTCGGCTCGATCTGCGAAAGGCACTCTTGCTCGCTCTCGCCCTCGGCGGTGATCCGCAGGATGATCGTGGCGCGGCTGGCGTTGATGCCGACGCGCGGAACGCGTCCGCGGCGGATGAGATCGGGGAGCATCGCTTCGAGCTGGCTCTCGCCCGCGCCAAAGCACTTGATGTTCCGCCGCAGAATCACGCGCCCGCCGGCGCCGAGGCCGCGGAGTGCAGCCAGCAGCGTGCCTTGCCACATTTCCCGCATTTCCGCCGGTACGCCGGGAAGCGCGAATACCCGGCACGTGCCGCCATCGCTCCGCTGCGCTTCCAGGTCAACGCCCGGCGCCGTGCCGTGAAGGTTCGACACAACGCGGCTGCCTTCAGGAAAATACGCCTGTCGCTCGTTGCTGGCCGGCATTGCGCGTTTTCCGCCGGGCGAAAAGCCCGCGGATGTGTTCCAGCGCATCGGGGAACAGAACCAGCGGGCGATCGACCGCCGCGGCCAGGCCCTCGCGAGTGAGGTCGTCGGCGGTTGGGCCGAGGCCGCCGGTGGAGATAACGATCTCCGAGCGGTCGATCGCGCGGCGGAACACGTCGCGGCACGGCCCAGGCTCGTCGCCCACTGTCGAAATATAGAGAACGCGGATGCCCAGTTCGCCGAGCCGCTGGCTGAGCCACTGCGAATTCGTATCCAGCAACTGGCCGCCGGTGATCTCGTCGCCGATGGCAAGGATTTCGGCGTTCATTCCGGGATGCGCCTCCTCGGCCGTACCAAGTGAAAAAGTGAAGCGGGCAGATGGATTATACCGGACGGTTCGTTCGCCGCGCCCCGGCTCGAATGAATCGCGTGGTGCATATCGGCGGCGGTTGCGGTCGAAATTTTCTTTCGGAATGTGAACATCGAGTATTTGGCCTGTTTTTCAGGGGTTTCCAAAGGCAGAACGAAGCCAGAACGAAGCCAGAACGAAGCCAGAACGAAGCCAGAACGAAGCCAGGATGAAGGCAGGATGAAGGCAGGATGGGCGCCGGGATTCCCGCCTTCGGATGGTTTCCGCACCAATAGGTCCTTGCCGACGGAATGGATATATCCGCACGGAGCGTGGTGGCAGCGCCGCTTCGCGTCGTTTCCCTCGCCCGCCGGGAGAGGCCTGGGGAGAGGGTGTTCCCGTCTCTGCGGCTCATGTTTCTGTCGCCTATTGTTCTGTAAAGGAATCTGGCCTCTCATCCTTCATCGCTCGTCCCCTCGCCCCTGGGAGAGGCGGGCACCGGCGCGCAGCGATGGTCGATGAGGGAGTGTTTCACGCCATCATACGTCATATCTTAACGTTTGTCAACATATCTCGATAGATGTTTTTACACGCCGCACGCAAGTCCTTGCGCGGCAAGGGTTTAGAGCGCTTGACATTTGTTTGCGAAACGAACGACCGGTTTCGCCGCTCGGCGATTTTCGCATGATGTAAACCATTATGCAGCAACTACTTGGAGATTTCCGGCCGCGCGGCGGCCTTTCGATCGTATCCGCTGCCAGTAGGTCCGTTCTGCCGGAATGGACTTTTCCGGCCTCAAGCAACAGAAAGCAGTTCCAAAGGGTGGCAAGCAAAAAGGAATTTCCCTTGGCGCGCCTGTTTTGACGCGCAAATCGCAACTAAACAGATAGGGAAATCAATCGCTGATGAAAGGAGTTGTCCCATGACCCAGCCGTGCTCCCTGGCCGCGCCGCTTCTCGTCTACAAGCCACAATTGCGGGAGCTATGGGTCGCTGGCCGGCCCGTGCTCGCTCTTACCTCGCGTGCGGTGCGGCTTTGCGCCATTCTCGAGGCTTTCCAGGAATGCGGTTGGCGGTCCTGGACGTTGGTCCCGCTCAAAAACGAGGGCCCGCCAGGACTTGAAAGGCCGCTCCACGACGCGGTTTACGGCCTGAACCATCGCCAGACAGTCCGCCTGCTGGATTTCTCTTGCGAGGACGAGCGACGGATCGTCCGCTGGCGTTGGCACTGCGGGCGCAAGGAAGAAGTGGCAAACCTGGGTAAAACGGTACTGCCGCTCCTGAGAAAATTGCGCAAAACTAGGCTGCTCAAGGGATTGCGTGCGGTCGCCCAACTTCGTGTGAAGTTCGTATGAACTTCGTTTGACAGAAAACTCGCCACATGCAAAATCAACGGGCATTGGCAATCGCCGCGCGAAGGCACGGCAGCAGTCAAAAGGGCATGGACTTTTCCCCTTGGAGCAGCAAATCATGCACCGTCGCGACAAAAAGGAGTTTCTTGCTTGGCTTGAGGGTTGGTTCCAAAAAGCGGTCCGCCGGGAATCGCGTACAGTGCCCTGGCAGGGGATCGCCTCGCTCGGCCGACGCAGCGGCCGCTTTCTGGCCTGGTGCATGGAATTGTTGGGCAGCGGCCGTCGGCGAAGCTCTGGCGACCCGCGGCGCAGGAACGTTCTGGCGATCGAGCAGCTCGAAGTGCGTCGCATGCTTTCGGGTCACCGCGCCGCCCGCGATCACGGCTTCCGTCAATCCCGTTGCGGCATCGACCGAGGAGACAACCTTCTCCGCCGCCATGCCCGCCAACGCTACCGGCGCCTTGGGCTTCCAGGTCAACGGCGACACCGTTTCGACTTCGTCCCCCGCGTACACGGCCGGCCAGAGTTCCGCGCTAGAACTTAACGGCTCCGACGGTATGACGACCACGCTGGCGATGGACCCGGCCACCTTCCCCAATATGACGATCAACGCCTGGGTAGAAGTCACCGCTTGGAACTATTCGGGCTTCGATACGAACATTGTCGCCTGTTTCGATGGCACAGACGGCGGTTTCTATCGCGGCATCGGCTTCGTAAGCCCCAGCGGCGGAGGCAGCGAGGGCCAGTGGCAGGTCCAGGTGGGAGACGAGTGCTGGAGCACCGGCTTCAGCCTTTCGCTCGACCAATGGTACAACGTTACTGTTTCGTACTCCAGCACCAATATCGTGTTCTCTTGCAATGGCGAACAGGCGTCGTTCGGCTCGCCCGGCACGTTCGGGCCGGCCAGCGCGGACATGACCGTCGGGTTTGACGAGGTCGACGGCGGGCCGCAATACCTCACCGGGTACCTGAATGAAGTCGAAGTGTGGCGAACCGCGTTGACCGGCGCGGAGGAGTCCCAGGTCTGGAATAGCGGCGCGGGCATCACCAGCAACTACCCTGCCGCCGCGGAATTGATTGCCGGGTATCACATGACCACCAGTTCGGGTGATACGGTGCCCGACTTCACGGGCAACGGCTATTCGGGCTCGCTGTTCGGCGATGCGTCGATCGTCTCCGGCACGGGTTTTCAGCAGGTTGCCACGTACCAGACCACGTTTTCGTCGCTCGGCGATCAGCAGATTGCCGCGGTCTACACGGCGGGCACGGACGACAGTTACACCGACGACACGTCGTATTTCGACGAAACAGTGCTGAACGATTCGGCGACCACATTCGTCGATACCGCCACGACCGGGACGCAGGGCCAGCCGGTCACGTTGACGGTGGACGTGACCGGAAGCGGGAGCACACCGGCCGGCGTCGTCAACTTTTACGCCGGCACGGACGAGAATCTCTTCCTGGGCAGCGCTCCGCTGTCTGTCAGCGACAGCACGGCATCCGCCACGCTCACAACGACCGAAATCCCGCCCGGAAGCCAAACGATCACTGCGGCTTACATGGGCGACAATGACCCGAACATGCCGGAATCTTCCACAGCCGGGGACTTCTATGCCGCCAGCTCGGTCACGACGACCATCACGGTCACGGCCTTCGCGGCCCCCACACTCACCTCTTCGCAAAGCGCCGTCCCTGCCGGACAGACAGTGGACCTTACCGCGACGATGCCCCCGGCGGCCGCCCCGGGAAACATCCAGTTTGAGGTCAATGGCAGCGACGTTGGCAGCCCTGTCAGTTTGACTTCGCCCGTCGACACCGAGTCCTTGTCGCTGGACGGCACCTACGGGCTGAACACGGAAGTGGCCATGCCGGAAAGCGGGGACCTGACGATCGACTCGTGGGTCAAGGTCACCGGCTGGAACGACGGCGGATTCAATATCGTAGCCAGTTTTGACGGTACGGGCGGAGGATATTGCCCGGCCGTGGGCTACTTCAGCGGCGGCGATTGGATGGTCCAAGTGGGCACCGAGTGCTGGGACACCGGAATCGCGGTGGCGCTGGGCCAGTGGGCGAATGTCGCGGTCACTTTTTCGGGCACGGACATCGTGTTTTATTGCGACGGGCAGTCGAGGTCGTTCGGCTCGGCCGGCTCGTTCACGGCCACTGACGGGACCATGACCATCGGCTACGACGCCGTCGATGGCGGTCCGCAGTACATGACGGGCGAACTGAGCGAGTTCGACGTTTGGCAAGCGGCGCTGACTTCGACGCAAATCGCGGCCATGAACAACGGCGGCAACGGCTTTTGCGCAAGCAGCACTTCGGACTACACCGACTCTTCGCAAATGTTGGACGGCTTCCACCTCAGCGGAGACACGTCGGATTTTGTGACCACAGACACCGTTACGTCCACGGGCAGCGGCGAGAGCTGGGCCACATCGGACACGCCCTCGTACCTGGCCACCGCCACGTACAGCGGCGCGGAGCTTTCCAGCGGACTGAATCAAGTGACGGCCGTCTACTCGCCCGACGGGTCCGGCTACGCGGACAGCACGTCGGCGGCGCTGCCGCTGATCGGCCTTGCCACTACGCTGACCGGCACGATCACCAACGCCGCGCCGATGCAATCGACCCCCTCGCCTTTGGCGGACGGTTCGCTCGTGCAGAGCGTGTCCTACACGACCGGCTCGTTGAACTACGTGAGCAACTCAGTGGGCACGGCCACGGTTTCGGTCGATGCGGCGCTGGGCACCACGGAAGAGGACGGCGACCCATTGACCGCGGTCGGCGTCCAGGTCAAGTTGAACGGCAGCGACGACTGGGAAAACACCGTCTATTACGCCGTGCCCAGCGAATTCGACGGCAGCACCGACTACCGCTTCACTGTGCCGATCAACAACGTGGAGGGCGGTCTGCCCACCGGCACCTACAGCTATTCGATGAAGTTCATCGGATACTCCTCGGACGACAGCGGCGGAACACAGATTACTACGGTCTCGTCGCCAGACGCCACCATCGCTTCGGACGACGCGACGGGCAACGTTAATGTGCTGAATCGCAACGAAAGTGATCTCGGCCAAGGTTGGAACCTGAATGGACTCGATTCGCTGACGCTGCAAACCGATGGCGGCCCGGAGGGTGTAACGTTCGTGCAAAGCGACGGCACGATGGGGTTTTTCAAGTATTACGAGGACTCGTATATCGCTCCCGCCGGCCCCTTCGCCTTCATGACGCTGACAACGGACGGCAGCGGCTACGCACTACAGGACCGGCAACGGGAAGCACCGAGGTCTTCTCTTCGACCGGCGCGCTACAGTCGATTACAGACCACGACGGCAACGTGACTACTGTTGGCGCGATTCCAGACGACGTAGCGGGGTTTGAGATCACCGACCCCGCCGGGCGAACCACGAAATACGTGGAAAGCGGCAGCCAGGTGGTCGAGATCGTCGATTTTGCGAGTCGCGAGACCGACCTCAGCTACGATACCAGCGGCGCCTATCCGCAACTGACTACCGTCACGCTGGCGGACCCGAACAACGACTACGTCTCCGGCGAGACGCAGCCCGTGTTTTCCTTCGGCTACGACCCGACGACGGGTTTGATGACGTCATACATCGACGCGAACGGCAACCAGACGCTGTACGCCTACCGGGCCGACGGCACGTTGCAAACGGAAATCTTCGCCGATGGCTCGACCGCCGGCTACCAGTCGGCTTTATATCCAACTCTCCTTCCGGGAGGCGACGGCGGCGAGGGCGCGGTGGGCAGTTCCTCCAACCCGGCTGCGCTGGTCCTCACCGCGCAGGCCGTCGGCGTCCAGACCGACCAGTCGGGCAACCCCACGGTCTATACGTTTGATCAGTTCGGCAACCCAACCTCCGTGGAAAACGCCTTGGGCGACACGACGGCCTATTCCTATTGGACGACCGCGGACAGCGTGCCCACCAGCCTGGTGCAGGAGATCGACCAGCCCAACGCCACGCAAGACAGCGGGTATGAAGGCCAGACGTTTAGCGGCGATAGCGCCGTCGGTCCTGTGACGCAGTACAGCTACAACAGTTACGGCATGGAGACCGGCGAGACCGACCTTGCGAACGGCGAATTGCAGGACTGGGTCTATGAGATTCTCACCACTTCCGGCGGCACGTATGAGGTGCCGACGCAGACGGGTGAAGGCTTTGGGACGCAGCAGGGAACGGTACCGCCCGTCGATCAGATCGAGTCGTTCTCGTGGTCCGCCAGCGAGACTGGGACCGCCGAGACCTATACCTACGATGTCGACTTGTCGAACAACAGCGACAATCAGGCGTACTACACACACGACGCCGGCATTTCTTCCGATTATTTTGTCGGCATTGTCTCCTCCGACGGCACGGTGACGTGGACTTACGACGGCACTTCCGAGTCGACCGGGACCTGCGATGCGCCCGCCGGCAGCGCCTCGATAACCGTTGCGCACGATTTCGTGCAGTACTCCTACGACACCAGCACCGGCGACCTGCTGTCCGTCACCGGCCAGGACGGGCCCAGCAGCAGCGAAACTCAGTACACCTACACGACGGCGACGTCGCCCGGCGGATCGTGCCCCGCAGGGTTGGTGGCCTCGGAAACGGACGCCAACGGTAATACCACGACGTACGATTACTACACGTCGGGCAACCAAGCAGGGCTGCTGGAGACGATTGACAAGCCGGACAACACGTCGTCCGTGCCGGCGAACTTGTCTCTGTACGTGGCGTTGGACACCCTCGACGTCGCCTCGGCCTCCGTCTCCTACGCCTACAACTCAGCGGATGACTTGACTTCGTACACGGACGAGAACGGGGACACGACAACGTATTCCTACGACAACCTCGATCGCGTGGTCAACGAGACCGATCCAGCGCCCACGTCGGGCACGCAAGCCCGCAGACGAATTGGACATACGACGCCATGGGCAACGTGACCCAGGATCAGGTCTTGCAGGCGGTCTCTTCCTACGACGAACAGATTTGGAAGACGACGTCCTACGCTTACAACAGCGTCGAGGAGCTTACGACCGTCTCCGCCCCCGGCGCGGACAATTCCAGCGCGGCAGCGGTGACGACCTATACCTATACGCCCACCGGGAATGTCTATCAGGTAACCGATGCCGACGGCGGCGTGACGACTTACGGCTACGATGCGATCGGAGACGCGGTGAGCGTCAGCGAGCCTGATCCAGCCACCGGCCTCGCGGGCGGCCAGACGACAGTCGATGCCTACGACCCGATCGGCCGCGTGACGACCGAGACCGTGTACCCCACGGCCTACGACGCCAGCCAGAATTACGATGGCCGTAGCACGGCGTACTCCTACACCTTTGGCACGTCTTCCGACCCGGGCGCGTCCATTCAGATTGAGCCCCCCGACCCCAGCAGCGGCAGTCCTGACAGCAGCGCAGCGACCACGAAGGTTTACGACCAGAATGGAAACCTCGTCAGCGAGTCGGTGCCGTCGCCCACGGGCGCCACGAACACAACGACGTACGAATACGATGAGGCGGGGCGTCCGGTGCAACAGACCAACCCAGCGAACGGCACGCTGCTTGGCCCGGCTTACGATGCCGACGGCAACGTGATCAGCGACACGGACTTGCAAAACGGCGCACAGACGGACTACACGTACAACTCGCTCAATGAGCTGGTGCAGACGACCGGTCCCTATCCGGACCCCAGCGGCGCGGCGGCGGCAAGCTCGACCAGCACGAGCGACGATTGGGTGGACAGCGGCTTGTACACCGTTTATACCGGGAATGTGATTTGGAAGTGGGGCGGCGCGGACGGCAGGGGGGAATGGGTGCAACAGACCGTTCAGGTGCCGTACACCAAGTATGATGTCACGACCACGGACCAGACTTACACTTGGACATTCCACGTCACGGACGGCGAAAAGTACGAGCTGCAGGCCTCCTGGGCCGGCGAATCGGGCAATACGACCGACGCCACGATCAGCGGCGGCGGACAGTCCGCGACGCTTGACGAATTGGCGCAACCGCAGGCGGACTACATTTCCACCGACGGGACGACCTCGACGCCTTGGCAAGGCATGTTGGTCTTCACGGCGACGGGCACAACGGCTAGCTTCACGCTCACCTCCGGCGAAGGTACGACGATGCTGCCGGAGGTGCAAGTCCAGGAGGCCCGGTCGGTGGCGACGTTTACCTACTATCCCAACGGGGCCCTGAAGAGCGAGACCGATCCGCTGGGCAATAAGACCACGTTCGCCTACGACGCCGACGGGAACGAGACGAGCGAGACGCTGCCCGATCCTGCTAACGGCGACAACACGTCCGAAGATCACGGCGCGGTCACGAGCAACACTTACGATCTAGCCGGAAATCTGCTGACGACAACGTCCCCCTCTCCCACGGGCAGCGGTACTGTAACAACCGTCACCACCTACGACCAACAGAACAATCTGCTCACCTCCGAGGACGCAGACGGAAACGTAACCAGCTATACGCACGACCAGTTAGGCGAGACGACCTCGCTGACCGACACGGACGGCAACTCGACCTACGCGACTTACGACCACGACGGTCAGCAGACGTCGCAAAGCTCCGTCGCCGCGCTGGGCTACTTCCCCGACGGCACGGTCAATACCCAGACGGCCACCAGCTACTCGTTCTATGACGGATTCAGCAACCCGTCAACCACGATTGACGCCGATTACCGCAGCATCGGCTACACGTTCAACGACGTCAATGAGGAAATGCAGGAACAGTGGTTCGACCAATTCGGCAACCAGACCGGCGAGGTCGATTACACGTACAATGCGGCCGGGCTAACGACCGAGGCGAAGAACTACGTCGGCGCCAGCGACTCCACGCCCGTTGCCGACGACCACTACTATTACGACCTGGCCGGCAACGTTGCCGACGTATCGGCCAACCTGGAGGGCGTCAGCGGCGGAAGCACGCCCGTCCAACTCGGCGCCGCTTACGACTATAATGGAGACATGACGAGCCTTGCGGCGAACATCGGCGGCACGCCCAATTACGACGCCAATTACGGGTTCACCGGATTCAGCGACGGCGTGAACGATTTCGTCAACGACTATGCCTACGACCAGTTTGGCGATCTGACGAGCATCGTGCAGACTACTCAAGGAGCTCCTGGAGGCGACAGCGGGACGTACAACGTGGTCGCGCCGAAGACGGTCGCCTTCGCCTACAACACCGACGGGCAGACGACGGGTCAGAACTTCTACAATACGGACAGTTCCAGCGATCTTGGCTCCTCCACGCTCGTCGCCGCCGCGGCCTACACCTACGACCACGATTCCGAACTCACGGACATTCGGTACACCGACGGCGCGGGCAACACGGTCGCCGGCTATCACTACGTCTACAACGCGCCGGGCATCGTCGGCGACGAATACTCCCGCAGCGACACTTCCGGCACGATTGGATCAAGCGACACCAGTTGGGCCGAGACGAGCAACACTTACGATGCCGACGGGCAGTTGACCGCCGCCGCCTACTCGTCGAACTTCGCCAGCGCGCCCGCCGACTTCAGCGCGGCTTACGACCCGAACGGCAACCGCACGAGCACGGGAAGCACCAGCGAGACCAGTTCGACCGACCGCCTGTTGTTCGACGGCACGTACTACTACCAGTATGATGCCGCCGGAAATCGCACCGCGCGGTACGAGAACAGCTACACCTTCGAGGACGGCGCGAAGGACACGGCGCTTGATTGCCACGCAACCGACATCACCATCTACACGTACAACAACGCCAACGAGATGACGGGCGTGTACCACTTCGCCGCATACAGCGATTATCACTCGGCGGTCTGCGCGGGCAATCTGAATAACGGCACGAGCGTCGTGGCGACGATGTCTTACGACGCCTTCGCGCAGATGGTGCAGGAGACGACGTACACCGTATCGGGCGACAGCGAGACAGGGGTTGCCGAGAACTACGTTTACGACGGCGGGAACCTTGTGCTCGTGCTCAATTCCGACGGTCTCGTGACGGAGCGTGAATTGACCGGCCTGGCGGTGGACCAGGTGTTCGCCAGCGAGTTCCCCACGCTTTCCGGCGGCGCGGGCGGTGCCCAGGGCGCGGGAACGGCAGTTGACTGGTACTTGACGGACCTGCAAGGGAGCGTGCGGGACGTTGTCACGGGCGAGGTGAGCGGCGGAACAATGACGGCCGCGGCGGTCGATCACGTCATCTACACGGCCTACGGCGCGCCGACCGTCGCGGAAGGAACGATGCCGCGGTTCGGCTTCGACGGGCTGCGTTACGACGCGGCCACCGGCTATTATTTCACCGCCACGCGTCCCTACGATCCGCGAACGGGCACGTGGATTCAGCCCGACCCGATCGGATTCTTGGGCGGACAGGACAACCTGAGCGAGTTCGTGGGCAATGACCCGACGAACTTCATTGACCCAAGTGGGCTTGGGCCCCTCCCGCCGGCGCTTAACAATGGGATGGCGAACTATCCTATAGGAAACTCATCGGGTACCGGCATGTCCTTCCCTACCGGTGGCACCTCCGCTGGTGGCGACTCGGCAGGACAATGGTGGCTGAACGGTCCCAGTGACATTCCGGTTGGAATGGTATGGGTGTTTCCGGGGTATGGGCCGTATGCAAGCGGCGGCGCCTATGTGCCAGTTTATGGTTGCCCATGCTGCGAGGGCGGGGGACTCGACGATCCGTCGGTTCAAAAAAGCCTTGACCCGGCGCCGCTGCCCGACGATTACTACAGTAAGGGCGGGAGCGGTTCACACCCCGCTCCGCCGACGGCCGCGACGCCGGCGTGGGCCTTCACTAACTACAAGGCGTTGGGGGCGACTACCGGTGCGAGCGCCTTCAGGCACTACTCGCCATCGCTAGCCAGCAACAATCCGGTACCTCCGCCTATCCCCAGCGCCGGACCAGTCGCCGGGGCCGGGCTGGAAATGGGAACCACGTGGGGAACTACCTGGAGGACCGAAAGGTGCCTGGGTAGGCCCGGAGGGCGATTCCTTGAAACCACACCTCGACCACCCTCCGCCGAAAGCGCCACACTGGGACTGGGTTGACAAATGGCAAAACCATTGGGAGTACGATCCCTGTACGAATGAGTGGAGGCCGAGCGGCAGTCACAAGAACAATCCAAACAAGCCACAGCCACTGTTTCCGCCGGGAACGCTGAAGACCTTGGCTGTTGTCGGTGGCACCGTCGGTGCCGGATATCTCATTTACCGTGGCGTACGAATTCTCCCGTCGCTTTTCCCGCCACTGTGGTGGACGATACCCGAGAATTTGGCATTCCCTTAGTCGCGATTGAGTCGCGTTAACTTCATTCGCCGGCGCGTTGTGCACAGCGTGTGCGGCCACGAGCGCGTTGGCCTTGGAGAGGTTCCGGAAGACTTACCCGCAAGGGGTCGCATTCAATGAGGTGGAAGTATTTTCAACTTGGGGAGAACAATCTGAAGGCCAAGGAGCAAATCTTCGAAAACTTGTCAGTCGGCGCAGTCGAGCACACACTGACGAAGAAACTCCTGGATCGGTTTTCCCATGCTCTCGGGCCCGTCGTCCTCATAGCCAACGAGTTGTGGGACCTGGACCTCCAAGATTTTAGATCTGGCGGGCGGTATCGAGGCATCGGCATCGGAGAAAGCAACGAAGCCGACGCGTCAACAGGCGAGGGATACCCGTTTTCTGGATTGGAGCGACTTATTCGCGGTTGGCTACTTAGCTCGCCAATTGCCGTCATCCTGTGCGAAAACGCGTTTAACATGCGGGATGCGCTTCCAAGAATGCCGCCGCGAGATTCCCGGCTCGTTTTCTATAATAACGAAATGTACCACGTTTTGCTTGCTACAGACAGCGGCGGCGAAGCCATCGACTCTGCTGTCCGCGAATCCTCTCATCATTGGGCAACGGCCGTCTGCTCGCTTTGCGCCGCGGTTCCAGAATGTGAAGTCACCTCAGACTCCTTCTTCGACGAAATCGTGGCGAACACCGCGCACGTTTTTACGCCGGCAATTGACGGAGAGGGCTACCTTTTCTGGTCTCCAAGAATGCCAGCAAATCCAAATCCCACTTCCTAGCGCTTCGGAGCGGAAAACGGAGCGGAAAAGGGGAGGGCGGGAAATGGAACATCAATAATTACTGTTAAGAGCTATAGGCTGCACTTGCGGGCACCGTTCAATAAGGAGTTCGCGCCTGCAAGGTGTGGCGGCACGCGATATGCATCATTCAATTAGCCTAACGAAGCCAGAAAACGTCGTTGACGCCGATCTCGCGCCGCGTAGCGCGGCCGGGGCCGCGGCGGCTTTCGCCGCTTCAATGGCCAGGTTTGCCGTTTCCGGCTTCAAAACGGTGGATGCTACGTTGCACGACGTCCGGATGGCGCAATGCCGTACGTGCGAACACCGCCGCGATTCGCAGTGCGGGCTCTGCCGCTGCTTCATCGACAAGAAGGCGTGGCTGCCGCACGAAGATTGCCCGATTGGCCGCTGGCCGGGGTGAGGGGAGGTGAAATCTCAGATTTGAAATCTAATGCAAAGAACCGCCCTCACCCCCTGCCCCTCTCCCAAAGGGAGAGGGGAGCCAGTTGCGATCATCCAGGCCCACTTCCCGAGGGAGCAGGGAGAGAGGATGCCGTGCCGAGTTCGCTCCGTACAGTCATACCTATTTGCACCGCAAGCGCGACGATGCGGTTGGCGAAGGCATCGGTCAGGTAGGCGGCGCGTGGATTGGGCTGTCGCGAGAGGTAATCCTCCATCGACTTGAGCATCGGACGGAAAGGTTCCGCCACGCGGAGCGAGCTGGCAAGGCCCAGGTCTTGCAGTTGGACTAGTATGGACCTCACCGCCTTGACGACCTCGACAACCGCATAACGCCGCGGCGAAAAGTTGTTCATCAAGTTCGGAAACTCAGCGAGACTTTTCGTTTGCATGATCGAGGCTGTCGATACGCCCCGAAGGAACTCAAGGTTCGAGCCGAGCTTGACATACTGATAGGCGGTCGGTTGAGACACGATAACCTCCAAGCGCGATGAGAATGCACGATACGGTTCGCCCATTATAACGCCCTCGGACTTTTCCATGCACCATAGAAGACCGAAGATCGCCTTCGTCTCGCCGCACTGTCTTGTCGATTTCACCAACGGCGCGGCAACCGCCACCCGCGACGGGCTGAAATTGCTGGCCGCGCAGGGCTTTGAGTGCCTGGCGTTCTGCGGCACACGGTTGGACGAGGCGCGCGAAGGACTGATCCAAGAACAATTCTTCCGGCGAGGGGTCAAGTATCAGGTCCGTAACTCACAGATCGGACAGTATCGCGGCCGATTGATTTTCCTGGTCGAGGATAACGTGCCTATCACGCTCTTCGAGAACGGCTCGACGCGCGGCGCGTGGCTTAGCGCAGAGGAAGCCAAGGCGTTTCTTACCGCATGCGACATCTTCTTGCGCAAGAACCGCCCGAATCTTGTGATCACCTACGGCGGCGACCCGGTTTCCATCGCCGTGCAGCATTTGGCCAAACGGCACGGCGCGAAGGTCGTCTTCTGGCTGCACAACTTCGCCTACCCTGGCCGCGAGCCGTTCGCCGCGGCCGACCGCGTCATCGTGGGCAGCGAGTTCTCAAAACGCTACTATTGCGAGAAGCTCGGACTCGACTGCCACGTACTGCCGTACATCGTGCATTGGAAGGAGGCGGAATGTAGGGCAGGTTTTCAACCTGCCGAGAAGACGACAGGTTGGAAACCTGCCCCACGGTACATGACGTTCATCAACCCTGAACCGAACAAGGGCGTGTACGTCTTCGCGCGGATCGCTTGCGAACTGGCGAGGCGGCGGCCGGACATTCCGCTGTTGGTCACGCAAGGCCGCAGCCGCGCGGACGCGCTGCGCGACCCTGCGCTGGGCCTTGGGCCACATATCCGCGGGGAATTGGAGACGGACGAGAATGGACCGCTCGCTTGCGCGTCGGGGTTGAACGTGCGCGACGGCCGGAACATCACCACAATGCCCTTCACGCCCGATCCGCGGGCGTTTTATCCGGCCGTCTTTTCTCGAACCAAGCTTCTCTTGATGCCGTCGTTATGGCTGGAGTCGTTTGGCTTGGTAGCGGCCGAGGCGATGCTCAACGACATCCCGGTCCTGGCCAGCAACCGCGGCGCGCTGCCGGATACGATTGGCAGCGGCGGATTTCTCTTTGACATCCCCGCTTGCTACACGCCGGAAACGCGCGAGGTGCCGACGGCGGAGGAAGTGGCGCCGTGGGTCGAGACGATCATCCGCCTATGGGACGACGCGGCCTATTACGAGCAATGCAGCCTTGCCGCCCGGCAGCGCGCCCAAGCCTGGCATCCCGACCGTCTCGCACCGCTCTATCACGACTTCTTCCGCCGCATCGCTTGCCGGCCAGTTCAACCACCCGTGTTTCCGGCGAATGCAGGTGCGCTCTCGGTCCAAACCAGGGAGCGGAAAAGGGGACATCACTGATTATTCTTACCAGCTATACACTGAATCGCGGCCGTACCGCGAAACAAGGAGCCGCGGCGACGTCAGAGCGGCAACATCGCCGGAATCAAATGTCAACCAACGACGACGACGCGCGGATCGAATTCGTCCTGATGCACGACGGACGCCGCCTGGGCGTGCGGTTCCGCCGCTTCGTGCGGGGAAAACTGGCCGTGAGCGGCTTCGTCGACGAGGAGGCTTCGCCGCGGTGCGGCGAGCGCGAGCCTGCCGGGTTCCGCGAGTGCGACGCCGCCGGCTTTGCGGAGGCCCGCCTGCGGCGCATGGCACGGGTGGCGCTGGAGGCGGTTGCCGAAGCGTCGCAACAGATACCATGAATGAGCCGGGGACGCACCTCGTATTGACGGTTTAGAGAGAAAAAGGGGATAAGTCCAATTACTCGTCGTGGGCAGTCGGGCCAGACTTGTACTGTGTACTCTTGAACGTATGCAAGGCACGGGAACCGCGCCAGCGTGCCCAAGCCTGGCATCCCGACCGTCTCGCCCCGCTCTACCGCGACTTCTTCCGCCGCATCGCCCGGCAAGCCGCACCGCCGCTAGTCCCGCCCCTGCCAACGCCGGCCTGAATTACGCGCGGTTCTGGCGTACACAACAAAACGGGCACCAATGGCCAGACCGCTGCGCTAGTCGATCGTTTCCGATCGAGACTCTCATATTGCTCGCGCTCGAATGAGGGTATCATAGGAAAATGCTTCGATCCAATGTGGTGGCCGCCAAGGCGCGGCTGGCGAAAGGCCAGGAGGATTTCAAGGCCCGGCACGCCGCCGGCTGCGCGGGCGTCGAGCTCTGCGCGCTCAATACCAACCTCCGCGACGCGGTGGTCCGCGATCTATTGGACGATGCCTTGAAGGACTTAGGCGAAGACGGACCGAAGGGCCTTTTGAACGAGTATGAAAAGGGGACATCACTGATATTGACGAGGCGGGGGTGACGTGATACCCTGCCGAGATGCCGCGAACTGCTCGATCGACCGAGGCTGGGATGGTGTACCACGTTCTTAATCGCGGGAATGGGCGGATGCGCATTTTTCACAAGGGCGGCGACTACGAGGCTTTCCAGCGAGTCTTGGCCGAAGGCTTGGAACGGTACCCTGTGGAGGTCTTCACCTATTGCCTGATGCCCAATCACTGGCACTTGGTCGTCCGGCCGGGTGCGGACGACGCCTTAGGGCGCTGGCTGGGCTGGGTGGGCGTGACGCATGTCCGCCGCTATCATGAACATTATCACAGCCGGGGCGGCGGCCACTTGTACCAAGGGCGGTTCAAGAGCTTTCCCGTGGCTGAGGACGACTACTTCCTGACCCTGTGTCGCTACGTCGAGGCCAATGCCTTGCGAGCGGGCCTCGCGGAGCGCGCCGAGCAATGGCGGTGGAGCGGGCTTTGGCAACGTGCGGAGGAGGCCGCGGGATTGGTTGGCACGGGTCAACCGCGCGTTGAAGGAGGAACAATTGGACGGAATTCGCACCTGTGTCCAGCGCGGGCGTCCGTTGGGGCCGCGGCAATGGGTCGAGCGGACGGTGGCGCGTTTGCGGCTGGAATTCACTTTGCGCAGCGCCGGGCGGCCCCGCAAGGCCGAAAATCAGTGATGTCCCCTTTTCATGCCTCAACTTCTTCGAGCGCAACCGGGACGCCGCTCAACAGTGGTGGTCCGAGCGAAACGGTGGAAGGCCGTGGCCGGAAGACGCGACCAATGCGGGACACCCGCGCCCGCTTGCTGACGGCGGCGATCCTCTCTTTATCGAACCGGAGTTTGATGGCCCCAACGCGGCGCACATGGTTCCGGGGCCGGACGGCCTAACGGATTTCCAACGATGGGGTGCGCGTGGCGGCCGGCCTCCTGGCAAGTGAAAGGAGGCCCGCCATGTTTGAGTTCCTCGTTGAAGAAATGGCACGGATCAAGACTCGCAAGTTTCACCTGGTCGATGGTCCGGCATCACCAGAGTTCCAAGCGGCGGTCGAAAGCTCAGGATTTCCGGTGCCCTCGTCCTACAAGCGATTCGTGTTGCAGTTCGGGAACGCGAAGCTATATCGGCGAGTCGATCATTACAATAGTTACTACTGGGTCGAGGTCTTCGGCGCTCCAAGAGAAGTCGTCACCAAGGACGGCGAACGCTTGCTCCAATTCGGTCGCACTCATACGTCCTCCACCCAAATGTCGCTCGCGTACTTCAAGGACTCACCAATCCTACAGGATGAAGAAACCGCAGTTTTCGAGTGGCGGCACGGACAGGGCGTGCGAAAGACGGCCGATGGTTTTCTTGAATGGTTGGAGGCGAAATGCTCCTTCGCACGGAAGCAATACCAGAAGGGCGAATGGGAAGCCGTCGAGAACGGGCCACCGCCGTTTACCCAGGAAGAGCAAGCGGTGGTGGAGGCCCGGAAGCGATTTCGATGGCAGGTTGTTGGCATACGCCCAACGGCGACCTTCGGTTTGAGATTCACAACGGTTCGGACATGATCCTTCCCTATTTGTTCCTCGGTGTTCGTGGGAAGTTGCGGCCTCCGAACAGCGGGCCATTGCACGGTGGCGCGCGTCTTCCCGTGGGCTCAATCGTTCCTGGCGCGGCTGGGATTGTCCAGTACGATTGCTACAAGAAGCAAGTAGCGCCTGAGGATGTTGAGGTCTTCGACCTGCCGGACCCTGGGCCGGAAGACCGAGAATACTACTGGGAATTCAAGGCTCTAATGCAGTAGCCGCAGGAGCGAAATCGGGGTCAAGCCTGTACTATGTACTATCCTGTTGTTCGTCATCGCTCCGGCCAGCATGAAAAGAGAAATCACTGATTCCCGAATCGAACTAACGCACTCAAGTGAAAGATCGACTATGCGAAATGCAAAGAAGTCCCCCGCGTCAGCCCGCAGAAACGGCAGGAAGCCCGCGCCTAAGCGGAAGCCGCCCGCGCGTGCGGGAAAGCCGGTCGGGCGTCCGAAGCAGTCGAAAGCGGCGACGGCGCCCTGCTATAGCGAGCAAGAGCTGACGGCGGTCGAACTTGCGCTGCCGGCCGAATGGCCCGTGGAGCACTACGCCTATGGGCCGTGCGAGCCGAATTATGCGCCCACCATCTTCAGCTACGACCGACACGGCAGGCTTTTAACGGTCCAAGAGCCCGGCGGCATGGGAGGGGCGACGAGCCTTCAGTACGTGCGCAACGGCCGGCCAAAACGCCGACCGCCGGCGCAAGCCGGCCTCTGCCCGCAAAGCCGCGAAACCCGCCGCGTCCCGTTCCTCGCCCGCAAAGAAGCGCCGCCGGCTGAAGTAGCGGCGGTCGCAGTGCGCTGGAGTTCCGGCTTCAGCCGGTTGGCCTCTGAAGACGCCGGCTAAAGCAGGAACTCCAGCGCGGCCTCCGGCGCTGAGCGTTACCGACGGCAACACGACCTACTTTTCTTTCGATCACGACGGCAACGAGACCTCGCAAAGCTCGGTCGTCGCGCTGGGCTACTTCCCCGACGGCACGGTCAACACCCAGACTGCGACCAGCTATGACTTTTACGATCCCGCCGGGAACCTGACGACCACCGTCGACGCCGATTACCGCTCCATCCAGTACACGTCCGACCACCTCGACGAGGAAACGGACGAAACCTGGTCCGATCAATTCGGAAACCCGGCCGGCGCCGTGAGCTTCAGCTACAGCGCCGGGTACATGACCAACGCCACGAGCACGGCCGCCGACGACAGCACGACGGCGAATTACAATTACACCTACACCCTGACCGGCAACGTGCAGACCGAGCAAATCAACCTTGCGGCCATGTCGAAGGACGTTACGCTGGCTGCCGATTACGACTATAATAACAGCCTGACGACGCTGGCGGCGAACATCGGCGGCGACTATGCGGAGTTCGACTATTCCACCGAGACCGGGCTGCCGACCGGAAAGTTCACCGGCTTCTATGGTGGCGTCAACGATTTCATTAATTCGTATACCGTGTCCGTCCGGCCAACCCCACAGGGCTTCACGCGGGCCTATCGGGCGGTGAGCGAGGCGGAATATCAGCAGATTCTCAGCACCGGCAAGTTCGAGGTCGGGCCGAATTCGATGGAGGGCAAGTGGTTTGCCGACTCGCTTGAGGGGGCCCAAGTGCACGGCAACGCACTTGAAGGTCCGGGGAACTATCGCCTCATCGAAGCTGATCTACCTGATAACGCACCGAGCCTCTTCCGGCAACCGAATCTTGACGGACGTGGCCCTGCACGCTATCTCCATATTGACGATCTAAATAACGTACAGCCGAGGCCAGCGGGAGGGCAATGATGAACAAGAACCGAATTGCAATCGCCAAGATTGAGTGGCTGACCGCCGCCGCTGGCGGGCGGACGTCTGGACCGCCGCCCGGACCAACCTACCGCGCCAGCACGAGTTGGTTCATGGACCGGCAATGCGCCGCAAGATGCGAACTTCACTCTAGAAGCGAAGCTCATCAGCAAAGAAGACGATTTTCATTGGGACGCCGCGATGGCGTTCATCGTTGCCGAAGCGCCGCACAACTCTCTACAACGTGACGCGACGTTTGAGTTTTACGAAGGACGACGTTGCGTGGCCAGAGGTCGCATCATCGACGTGTTAGCCAAGGATGCGACGGACATTATTGAGCAGAGGTAGCCGAAACCTTCTCTGCCCCGTCATCTTTCTCCCACACATCCGGCAAGAACTGATCGATCTCGCTCTCCGGCGTAAACGGCAGTTTGGCCAGCACGCTCGTCAAGTAACGCTGCGGATCAACTCCATGCCTTTCTGCGCTGGCGATCAGCGAATACAATAGCGCGGCCGTTTCGCCAGCCTTGTCGTTGCCGGCGAAGAGCCAGTTTTTGCGGCCGATGGCCACGCGCTTCATCGCCCGCTCGGCGGCGTTGTTGTCGATGGCCAGGAAGCCCTCGGTGGCGTAGACGCAGAGCGCGTCCCATTGGTTTAAGGCATACCCAATCGCCTTGCCCATCTCGCTCCGCGGCAGGACGATCTGCTGCTCGGCATCGAGCCATGCCTTGATGCGATCAGGGACCGGCACGCTTTGCACTTGGCGAAGTTCACGCCGCGCGGTGTCGTCAAGTTCCTTGGCCTGGTCTTCAAAGGCATACAACTCTCGCACCATCAATAGCATCTGCGCACGGCGCTTGCCGTCCGTATCCTTGGCGTCGAAGAACTTGCGGCGCAGTGCGCACCAACAAGCGACCTCCGTCACACTGCCGCCATGGTAAATCCCGTCGTAGCCGCCGTAAGCGTCGGCTTGCAGGAAACCCTTGTAACCGCGAAGCCAATTGGTCAGGCCAGCGCCCGTTCGGTCGGGCGTGTAGTCGTAGACGATGTAGGGATTCGCACGATCGCCGATGTAGGCCCAAATCCGCCCATTGCGGCACTTGCCTTCGCCGGGCGATTGGATCGGCACCCGCGTGTCGTCGGTATGCACGGCCATTGATGCCCGAACACGGTCGCCCATCCGCTCGACCAGCGGCCGCGCCAGTTCGGCAGACGCTTGCAGCCAGGCGGCCATCGTGCTGCGGGCGATCGACAACTGCTGCCGCTGAAAGATGTGCTCCAGCCGGTAGAGCGGCAAATGGTCGCCCAGCTTGCTGACAATTACGTACGCCAGCAGTCCTGGCCCAGGCAGGCCCTTTTCGATCGGTTGCGGCGGCTTGGCGGCCGCCACGATCTGCGGGTTGTAGCCTTCATGCTCGCAGCGACCGCAGGCATACTTGACGCGAACGTGCTTCAAAACCTTGAACGAGGCCGGCATGTATTCGAGTTGTTCGCTGACTTCCTCGCCGATCCGGTGCCGCAGTTCGCCGCAGCACGGGCACGGCTTTTCGCTGTCCTTCAGATCGTGGACGATCTCGATGCGCGGCAGGTGATCGGGCAGCGGCCTGCGGCCGTGCTTGTGCCGCTTGGCCACGCGACGGGTGGCCAGTTCTTCGCCCGTCTCTTCGGCAACCGACTGTTCGTCGATCGGCATCTCATCGACTTTCAAGCCGAACAAAAGCAACTGGGCCGGATCGAAGCAGTCGCTGCGCGGGCCGTAGTAACGCCGCAGAATGGCATCAATTGCCGCCTTGTGCTCGGCTTCCAACCGCTGCCGCAGCGCTTCCATCTGCTCGGCCGCTTCTTGGCGAATGCGTTCAATGTGAGCATCGCGTTCAACGAGCATCCGTTTCAACAGCGTCGGATCGTTGGGAAGTTGATCGACTTCGAGCATGGTGGATGGTATACCACATCGCATTCAATCGCGCCATCGCGCTAGCCGAAAAAATCTCGGAATTCTAGTCAGCGTTTACCCAGCGTTGTTATGCGGCTCGACGTGCGACAACATCCAGGCCGCCCAGCAGCCGCAAGAGTTGGCTGCTGTCGATGGCGACCGCCGGGTCCGAGGCCTTCGGGAAGCGAAAAGTTCCGCGTTCGAGCCGCTTGTAGTAGATGACAAGCCCGTCGCGGTCCCACCAGATGATCTTCACGCGTTCGCTGGAGCGATTGCGAAAGACAAACATGCTGCCGCTCAAGGGATCGTGGCCCAGAAACTTCCGCACGGCCTCGGCCAGTCCGTCGAAGCTCTTCCGCATATCGACCGGCGCCGTGGCGATCCAGACTTGCATACCGTGGGCATCACGTGTTGGACCGATCATGAGCCTACCTCCCCTGTTTCCAAAGCCAAAACAATCGCCGCCAAGCGGTCCGGCGGAGTCGACTCGCTCAGTCGCAACGTCCGCCCGCCGCGAAGCTCGATGGTGATCTCGGCCGCGCTTGCCATGCGGCGATCCGACAAGACGACCGGCACGAAGGCCGATGTTGCCGTGATGTTCCGCTTTGCATCACGCTCGGCGATGGTCCGCCGCCAGAAATAAAACGCCGTCTCCCGGAGCTTCTCCTGCCGGCAGAATGCCCGCACCGTTAGCCGGCTCTCCGCCTGCCGTGCCACCGCTGCCCGCCAGAACCGTTCCCGCCCCGAATCTCGCTGTGTGTTCGCCATCGCCTGTCTCCTGTGGTTGTGACAGACGAATCTTGACAAATTACCGGCGAAGATTGAAGATGGTGTTCACAGGACGCACACGTATACCTACGACATCTACGGCGACTTGACAGGCATATCGCAAGAGGCGCAAACTGGCGGAACCGACAACGGCGTCACGGACAAGGACCTGACGATGACCTACGATGGGGACCAGCGGCTCACGGGCGTGGACATGTCCCAGACCGGCAACACCGTCGCCTCGTCCACCATGACCTACGACGCCGATTCGGAACTGACCAACGTGGCGTACTACACCAACACCAGCGACACCGGCACGCCGCTGGCCGCTTACCACTTCGATTACAACGCCGCGGGCGCGGTGACGGACGAGTATTCCCGCAAGGATTCCGACTCCACGTCGCTGCAAAGCACCTACGAGGCCGGCGACTCGAACTGGGCCAAGACCAGCTATTCCTACGATGCCAACGCGCAACTGACCGGCGCTACCTATTCCAGCAACTACGTCAGCGCGCCGACTAGCTTCAGCGCCGCCTACGATCCCAACGGCAATCGCACGAGCACGGGAGACACGAGCGCGACCGACCGCGTGCTCTTTGACGGAACCTTCTATTACACCTATGATGCCGCCGGAAATCGCACGGCGCAGTACAAAATCACGAGCGGCAGCGACCACTCGCTCGGCACTCAGTCCAGCCCGAACTCCGAAGCTGCCGACATCACGATCTATACGTGGAACAACGCCAACGAGATGACGGCGGCGGCGCACTTTAACACGGCCGCCGACTGGCACGACGGCTATTACCAAACGTCGGGTGAGTACACGATCAGCTACGCCTACGACGCCTTCGGCCG
Organism: uncultured Planctomycetia bacterium; assembly: GCA_963780045.1. Taxonomy (GTDB): domain Bacteria; phylum Planctomycetota; class Planctomycetia; order Pirellulales; family Thermoguttaceae; genus JANXQG01. The sequence continues at coordinate 4,447,442 of CAVZZZ010000001.1, forward strand.
CATGGTCACGCGGACAGCCGCGACCGGCTACAACCCGTCGGAACCGGTCGGGACCATCACCGACTTCGAGTTTCTGCATGTCACCACCGAGAACTTCGTATATTGGGGCCAGAACAACGTTCTGGTCCTCGACGGCAACGGGCAAGTCATTGACCGGAACCTGACGGGCCTCGCACCGATCAAGTGTTCGCCACCGAGGAAGTGTTGGCCGTCGAGTCCGGCCCGCAGGCGGTGGGCACCGTCAACTGGCTCTTGACCGACAACCAAGGCACCGTGCGGGACGTGGTGCAGTTCGACTCCACGACCGACACAACTGCGGAGGTCGATCATCTGGTCTACAGCGCCTTTGGGGCGTTGGTCTCGCAGGCCCCGGCCTCGGGCGCGACCGACCCTTCGCCCATCTTCTACTACAACGGCGTCTGGCAAGACCCGCAGACCGGCCTTTACGACATGGGCGCACGGTGGTACGACGCGGTCGATGCCGTTTTCGCTAGCTATGATCCGCTAGGCTTCGGAGGCGGGCAGACCAACCTCAGTGAGTACTGCGCTAACAGCCCGACGAATCTCGTCGACCCGAGCGGGATGTGGACCGCCGAACTGTATAACATTGTGGCGGGATGGGATAACCAACTGGGCCAGGGTTATTTGCTCTTGCAATATCGGACTGTTCCCGGCCCGCTTGACTATTGTGGTCTTGGGTGGATCGATCTCACGACTCCAGCAAACGCAAAGAACCACTACTGGGACAAGAGGGTGCCATCCGGTCTGACGCAACAGCAATCCACGGCACAAGGTCTTTGGAACGCTTATAAACAGCCGGGGACGTCGGAAGATGTATATGTGCATCTCCACAAGGTGCTCGCAACGGAAACGGCGCTGTTGGCCGGCCAAAATCGCGCAAGCGTGACGATGGAGGGGTTTCTCGCCGAGGCGGCAGGCGCTGCGGCTATCGCCGGTGTCCGCGCAGCACGCGGCGGCCGGGGAGTCGGATCCCTTGAAGGCGGCGGGTTCGAAAGCAGCGGGCCGTCTGTGCCGGTCAGGGCCCCAGTCAAGGAAGGCATTTACGAATTTCCCGATCAACAGGCGGGGGGCAAACCATACGTCGGTCAATCGGAGAATGTGCCCCAACGCTTGGGCCAGCATGAATCGGCGGGTCGCCTTTCCCCTGGAACAGAAAGTACCACTCCAGTTTCGGGCGGAAAGACCGCAAGGGAAATTGCGGAGCACAACCGAATCCAACAACTCACGGGTGGGCAGAAGGCCAAAAACTCGCCAGCGGTTTCAAACCAGCGTGACCCTATAGGGCCAAAGCACCTCCGGGATTTGGGCTTCCTGAGCCTCAAGACTGAACTTGGACATCATCAAAATAGTGAGACTTACAAATGGATACACACCCTAGACAACTTCCGATCCCCGGTCTTGCAGCCAAGGATACGCGCACCATCGAATTGCTGCGGGTGTGGGCAGCAGGTGGGAGACAACACGTGTCGCTCGCTACGGGTCTCTGGAGTGATCCGGCAAATTGGGGAATAATGCTTGTCGATTTGGCAAAACACGTTGCAAATGCCTACGAACAAGCAAATGGGATGGATCACGCCGCAACTCTTCTGCGAATACGAGAAGCGTTCGACGCTGAGTGGGGAACGCCGACTGACGCGCCTACGGGAAAGATTGACGAGTAATTGGATGGAAAAGGCAGACAGAAAACGCTGGCAAGCACCCGCCCGCATCGTGGCTTCACACCATCATCGACGCCAAGGGCCTTGTGTATGGCAGCAATGAAGGTCCGTTGGCTGCGTCGAGTATGAAAAGGGGACATCACTGATATTGACGAGGCGGGGGTGACGTGATACCCTGCCGAGATGCCGCGAACTGCTCGATCGACCGAGGCTGGGATGGTGTACCACGTTCTTAATCGCGGGAATGGGCGGATGCGCATTTTTCACAAGGGCGGCGACTACGAGGCTTTCCAGCGAGTCTTGGCCGAAGGCTTGGAGCGGTACCCTGTGGAGGTCTTCACCTATTGCCTGATGCCCAATCACTGGCACTTGGTCGTCCGGCCGGGTGCGGACGACGCCTTAGGGCATGGCTGGGCTGGGTGGGCGTGACGCATGTCCGCCGCTATCATGAACATTATCACAGCCGGGGCGGCGGCCACTTGTACCAAGGGCGGTTCAAGAGCTTTCCCGTGGCTGAGGACGACTACTTCCTGACCCTGTGTCGCTACGTCGAGGCCAATGCCTTGCGAGCGGGCCTCGCGGAGCGCGCCGAGCAATGGCGGTGGAGCGGGCTTTGGCAACGTGCGGAGGAGGCCGCGGGATTGGTTGGCACGGGTCAACCGCGCGTTGAAGGAGGAACAATTGGACGGAATTCGCACCTGTGTCCAGCGCGGGCGTCCGTTGGGGCCGCGGCAATGGGTCGAGCGGACGGTGGCGCGTTGCGGCTGGAATTCACTTTGCGCAGCGCCGGGCGGCCCCGCAAGGCCGAAAATCAGTGATGTCCCCTTTTCATGCCTCAGCCGTTACACTAGTAGAGGTTGTTACGATGCTTGCCGTTGTTGAATGGATACCAAAGGAACAAGGCGGCCGAAGCCACCCCCCCGCCGGCGTCGGCTCGCCGCCGTATGCTACGGTGGTGAGGTTTACTGATACTGATGAGTCGTGGCCACCGCGCATCGCATGGTCGCTTGTGGTGCAGAAGGACGAAGCGCTAAGCGAACGATTCCGATGGATTGCGAACGTGCGTTTCCTTGCAAAGGAGGCGCAGAATGGCGCGCTTCGCCCTGGACGCGCATTCGAGTTGTACGAAGGCAAAAGGCTTGTCGCTCGCGGAAGAATGCTGGCAGAAGATGAGTTGCCGAGTACCTCGACGGCTTGTACATAGTAACCCACCACGGCCCCGTATTCGCACCGTGGCGGCCATCCAAAGGCATCGTGGGGGGCTGCGACGCAGTCGGACGGGACAGGCACCGGGTCACGCCATAAGAGTTCAAGCTCGCTGTTAATGGATATCAACAGAATTATCGCGGCTACCAGCGTGGCGCGAGCATCGTCGCAACTGAGTGCTCGCGCCTGTGTCATCCTAGTTCCCTTTTCCACACACATTGTGCCGGGATGCGAGCAGGGGCTGATTGAGCTGCAGCGCCGCGGTTACGAGGTCTGGCGGGTGGGCGGATACTCGGCCATTGATATTGGCCGCAGTGAATTGGCCACTAAGGCGCTGGCCCCCACCCCTTCCCCTATTCGGGCAGGAAGCGCGCCCTCGCCCTCTGTCTCTCTCCCGCAGGGGGAGGGATTTGCGGAGACTTTCTAGATCGACTCGGACATCCAATTCGAGCCGGACGACGTCGACCGCGTTCGCTCCCACGGCCTTCCGATTACGGCCGGCATCTACGCCCGCAAAGGCTCGCGTGCGATCGCCGCGCATACCCTGCCGGGTACGAAGCAGCTTGGCATGGGCCGCGGCAGCGGGCTGGTCGAGTTGCTCTACGCCGGCGCCGGCTTCTTGCACGTCCGCCGCGAGGTTTACGAGACGATCAGGCGCAATCTTGGCCTCCCGCTTTGCAACGGTCAATTCGGACGGCCGATGGTGCCGTTTTTCATGCCGATGATTGTGCCCTGGGAACCGCCCTCACCCCCTGCCCCTCTCCCCAAAGGGAGAGGGGAGACAAGAACGGGAGAAAGGGAGAGAGGAAGAAGCGGAGATAACGCCCTCACCCCGACCCTCTCCCGGAGGGAGAGGGGGACAATGTTGGTACCTTAGCGAGGACTATTCTTTTTGCGAACGCGCCCGCCAATGCGGATACAAGATTATGGCGGACACGTCGATCCGCCTCTGGCACATCGGTGAATACCGCTACGGCTGGGAAGATGCCGGCCAAGACCGCCCGCGGCACGATTCGTTCCTCTTCCTGATGGCCGACGGCTACGAAAGCGGAGGGAACGCGAGCACACCGGTAGCACCAACGGGGCACAACGAGCCTGCGCAGCGCAAGCCGTTCGTCACCTGTTCGTCGCTGGGGCAGGCGGGACGGCTGGGCAACCAGTTGTTTCAAATCGCGGCGACTATCGGCGTCGCACGAGAGAACGGGCTGGATTTCGTCCTGCCGCCGTGGCCCCACTCGGCCTACTTTCAGTGCCCGGTGCCACAGTCCGCCGCGCTTCCCGAGGCCGATTATTGCCCGCAAGAGGTGTTTTCGTACTACGATATACGGGTCTGCCGCGACACAAATTTGGCGGGCTTCTTCCAGTCGGAGAGGTTCTTCAAAAACCATCAGGCGGAGGTCCGCCAATACTTTGCCCCGCGCGTCGAACTGCTGGCGGCTCTGCGCGCGGCACGACCAGTTGCTGCGCCAGCCAACTTGCTCGGTACAGGTTCGCCGCGGAGATTATGTCAAGTTCCCCGACCTGCTTGCCGACCTCGCGGCGACGGATTACTACGAACGGGCGATGGAACGCTTCCCGCCCGAGACGGCGTTCGTCTTCTTCTCGGACGACGTGCCGTGGTGCTCGGCAGAAAAAAAAAAAAAAAAAAAAAAAAAAAAAAAAAAAAAAAAAAAAAAAAAAAAAAAAAAAAAAAAAAAAAAAAAAAAAAAAAAAAAAAAAAAAAAAAAAAAAAAAAAAAAAAAAAAAAAAAAAAAAAAAAAAAAAAAAAAAAAAAAAAAAAAAAAAAAAAAAAAAAAAAAAAAAAAAAAAAAAAAAAAAAAAAAAAAAAAAAAAAAAAAAAAAAAAAAAAAAAAAAAAAAAAAAAAAAAAAAAAAAAAAAAAAAAAAAAAAAAAAAAAAAAAAAAAAAAAAAAAAAAAAAAAAAAAAAAAAAAAAAAAAAAAAAAAAAAAAAAAAAAAAAAAAAAAAAAAAAAAAAAAAAAAAAAAAAAAAGAGCAGCAACACAGGAAACTGTAACGAAAAAAAAAAAAAAAAAAAAAAAAAAAAAAAAAAAAAAAAAAAAAAAAAAAAAAAAAAAAAAAAAAAAAAAAAAAAAAAAAAAAAAAAAAAAAAAAAAAAAAAAAAAAAAAAAAAAAAGAAATCGCACGGCGCAGTACAAAATCACCAGCGGCAGCGACCACTCGCTCGGCACTCAGTCCAGCCCGAACTCGAAGCTGCCGACATCACGATCTATACGTGGAACAACGCCAACGAGATGACGGCGGCGGCGCACTTTAACACGGCCGCCGACTGGCACGACGGCTATTACCAAACGTCGGGTGAGTACACGATCAGCTACGCCTACGACGCCTTCGGCCGCATGGTCACGCGGACAGCCGCGACCGGCTACAACCCGTCGGAACCGGTCGGGACCATCACCGACTTCGAGTTTCTGCATGTCACCACCGAGAACTTCGTCTATTGGGGCCAGAACAACGTTCTGGTCCTCGACGGCTCCGGGCAGGTCATTGACCGGAACCTGACGGGCCTCGCGCCCGATCAAGTGTTCGCCACCGAGGAAGTGTTGGCCGTCGAGTCCGGCCCGCAGGCGGTGGGCACCGTCAACTGGCTCTTGACCGACAACCAAGGCACCGTGCGGGACGTGGTGCAGTTCGACTCCACGACCGACACAACTGCGGAGGTCGATCATCTGGTCTACAGCGCCTTTGGGGCGTTGGTCTCGCAGGCCCCGGCCTCGGCCGCGACCGACCCTTCGCCCATCTTCTACTACAACGGCGTCTGGCAAGACCCGCAGACCGGCCTTTACGACATGGGTGCGCGGTGGTACGACGCGGTCGATGCCGTTTTCGCTAGCTATGATCCGCTAGGCTTCGGAGGCGGGCAGACCAACCTCAGTGAGAACTGGCTAACAGCCCGACGAATCTCGTCGACCCGAGCGGGATGTGGACCGCCGAACTGTATAACATTGTGGCGGGATGGGATAACCAACTGGGCCAGGGTTATTTGCTCTTGCAATATCGACTGTTCCCGGCCCGCTTGACTATTGTGGTCTTGGGTGGATCGATCTCACGACTCCAGCAAACGCAAAGAACCACTACTGGGACAAGAGGGTGCCATCCGGTCTGACGCAACAGCAATCCACGGCACAAGGTCTTTGGAACGCTTATAAACAGCCGGGGACGTCGGAAGATGTATATGTGCATCTCCACAAGGTGCTCGCAACGGAAAGGCGCTGTTGGCCGGCCAAAATAGCGCAAGCGTGACGATGGAGGGGTTTCTCGCCGAGGCGGCAGGCGCTGCGGCTATCGCCGGTGTCGCGCAGCACGCGGCGGCCGGGGAGTCGGATCCCTTGAAGGCGGCGGGTTCGAAAGCAGCGGACCGTCTGTGCCGGTCAGGGCCCCAGCAGCAACACAGGAAACTGTAACGGGCTTCCGGGCGCGTAAGACGCGAAGCGCTTGCGGCAAGATGCGATGCCGGAAGAATTTGGTACAGTGCACCTTCTGGTTCAGAAGTGAAGTATTTCTTTGACACAGAACAGCAGGCAGTAGGCTTCGGAACCAGAATGTACGGTGAAGGCAACTTCAAAGTCGTGCAAGGCGACTTCCCTGCCTCGGGCTATCGGGGACAGAATTCATCCGAAGGGGCCAGCGTTTGTTGTTCCCAATAGTAATCTTCCGCAGGGCACCCCATCTTCACCGAGGTAACATGAGGCTCAGTTTAGTCATATTCGACGCTGATGCGGACAACTTTACGGCGATGATGTCGGCATTCAGTGATTTGCCATCGGTTACGATCCTCAAAGTTGAAAAGATGCTGTACTTGGAACCGCCTCGCGGCATTGATGTACTTTACCTGCCATTGGCTGCTTCTGCACGCTGGGGATCAAAGCCGCTCGATGCATGTATCACAGGTTCTTCCAACTACGCATGTGGATCAAAAAGGCGGATTACCTCCATACGTTGTAACGGGGTGTTGCCTGGCTCCCTCTACCGCGTGGCCCTGCTCCAGAAATGAGGCTTTTGCTGACGTGTGTGTTTGATGCAATTCGTGCCTTCAATAACCAGAGCGACTTTAAGCTGCGCAAAATCGGTTTCTGGGGATACGATTTGTTGAAGGGCCTGACGCCTGCCGAGTTAAAGGCTATCGTTGTCGGGATTGTTCCGAATTGCGCTGGACAAGCGAAGCGTGACAACGTGAACGCCCGCGACGGGCCGCTGTAGCCCGGCACGGCCCAGCGAAATCGGGGTCAAGCCTGTACTATGTACTATCCTGTTGTTCGTCATCGCTCCGGCCAGCATGAAAAGAGAAATCACTGATTCCCGAATCGAACTAACGCACTCAAGTGAAAGATCGACTATGCGAAATGCAAAGAAGTCCCCCGCGTCAGCCCGCAGAAACGGCAGGAAGCCCGCGCCTAAGCGGAAGCCGCCCGCGCGTGCGGGAAAGCCGGTCGGGCGTCCGAAGCAGTCGAAAGCGGCGACGGCGCCCTGCTATAGCGAGCAAGAGCTGACGGCGGTCGAACTTGCGCTGCCGGCCGAATGGCCCGTGGAGCACTACGCCTATGGGCCGTGCGAGCCGAATTATGCGCCACCATCTTCAGCTACGACCGACACGGCAGGCTTTTAACGGTCCAAGAGCCCGGCGGCATGGGAGGGGCGACGAGCCTTCAGTACGTGCGCAACGGCCGGCCAAAACGCCGACCGCCGGCGCGTAAGCCGGATCGCCCCACACCGCGGCCCGTTCCTCGCCAGCGAAGAAGCGCCGGCGGCCGAAGCAGTGGCGCGCGAAAAGCCTCTCGTGCGGAGCGAGAGGAGTACGTTCTCATCGTGCGCCGCCGCTGAAGCCGGAACTCCAGCGCGGCCGCCGGGCGGTTAGGGTAGAGGTCCATCCTACCGATCAATGCGAGGCGCGATCGAGCTGTTGCAGGGCGTCGGAAATCTGGTCGTGGATCTCGCCGGTGGCGCGGACGACGATCGCGTGCTGCTGTTGCCAGTAGTAAATCGTGCAGTTGCCGCCATTGGCGTCCCAGCTCTTGGGCGAGATCGTGTTTTGGATGAGATCGACAAGGGCCTGCCCGTTGTCCGCGGCGGCGTTCTGCTGTCCGCCACCGCCGCCGCCCGCGGGCACGCCGACTTGGGCCATCACCTGGGGATTGCCGACGGCGGCGACCGATTGGACCGGCGGATTTGTCTTTGCCTCATCCGTTTTGGCCGGATCGGGCTTTGCCGGGTCATGCTTAGCGCCGGTCTTGGCGGCGCTCTTGTCGGTGCCCTTGTCTGCGGCGATCCGTTTGCTGATCTGCGTGGAAAGCTGGTCCAGTCGTGCGCGGACGGTTGTCCGCAGCGTTTCCCGCGTCGATCGGGCGAGCTTCGTATCCTGCTGCAACTCGCAGTAGATTCCCAAGAGGTCGCGCGCCGCAGCATCAGCCTGTTTTTCGCCGGCCTTCGCCCATTTGCGCAAGGCCGCGTGTGTGGCGTCAGCAAGCTCTCGGCCGCTACGGGCAACCGGCGCCGGCGCGGCGGCCTTTGCGCTTGCAGACGACTGCTCCGTAGAACTCGCGGACGGCTGCGCCGGGGAACTCGCAGGCGGCTGCGCTGCAGGATTTCCCAACGGCTGCGCCGGGGCGGCACTGCTGGTTGAGTCTGTTGAAACGCTCAGAATGACAGCCAATAAGATCGACATGACAAATGCCTCCTCTTGCCCTATGTTCCCTGATCGGATGCCCTTCACGTTGAAGCCTATCACTTTACGAAGAAAGTTGCAACTGTTTTCTCAGACGTGAGGCTTGAGTCCGCAGGACTTAGGACTTAGGAATTGTCTATCTTGCGCATTTTTCAATTTCCACATAGGAAACTGCAAACCAATCGGCCGTCTGGCTACAATGAAGCGATCCGTGGGACTTCCAGAATGGGCACATATTATAAATGTCTTTGCGGCGACAGCGAGCATCTAGGGCTCATGGAAGCCGACGCTGTGGCAATTCGCGACGCCGAGGGGCGAAATTGGATCTGCTATCCAATTGACGACGCCGAAGCAACGGCCCTGTCGATGACCGACCATGTTTCCGACGTCTTCGCCGCTGACGCCACGGCCCGGCGGCAAGGCATAGCGCAGCAGGGGACGGAGATGCGGATTTACTACTGCGAAGACGAAGGCGAGTTGACCCAGAAGCTGCTGGGGGATACGGGAGAAAGGAGCGCGGGGTGCTAGGGCGGTCATTCGGCCAGAATCTTGCATTTGGGCAATGACGCACGAAGCTCCTTCAGACCGGCATTATCGATCTGCGTGTTGTTGAGATCCAGCGTGGTGAGACGCTTGAGGTTCTTCAGCACGCCGATCGAGGCATTGGTGATTGGGTTGAGCTTGAGCTTCAGGGTCTCCAGCCGCGTCAGGCCGGCGAGTTGTTTCACGCCCTCATCGGTAATGTTGTCGTCCTCCAGGCTCAACGTCGCGAGCTTCGTCAAGCCGGCAAGGTCCTTCAAGCCGGCGTCGCTGATGCGGGTATGCCAAAGATCGAGAAACTCAAGTTCCGGGAAGTTCTTGACATTTGCCAGGCCAGCGTCGTCGAGGCTCGTCTCGCTCAATTCCAGCCGCTTCAAACCACGGGCATCCTTGAGGTAGGCGAGCCCTGCGCCGGTTGTCGACGTGCCGCGAATGTCCAGGCTCTTCAAATGCGTCATGCCGGCCAGGTTGGCGAGACCGGCGTCGGTCACGCCGGTGCAGCGAAGCAAGTCGAGCTGCTCCATGTTCTTGCCCTTCAAAACTGCCAGGCCGTCGTCGGTAACAGGGCTTTCCTCGAGCGCCAGAATCGTCAGCTTCTCCGCGGCGGCGAGGCCCTTGACGCCCTTGTCCGTGACCGACGTGCTGCGAATCTTGAGGTCTTTCAGGTTTGGCAGCCGCGCCAGGACCTGGAAGCCGGCGTCGGTCACATTCGAGCCGCGAAGATCGATCGCCCGTAGCTGCTTCATGCCGCTCAGCTTGGCTACGCCCTCGTCGCCGATCTTGTTGAACAGCAGCTTCAGGTTATCCAGCTTCGGCAATTGGGCCAGGTAGGCCATGGCGTTGTCGGTCATGCGAGTCGTGCGCCGCAGGTTGAGCATGCGCAGCTCGCTCAGTTTGGAGAGCTCGCGGACGCCGGCGTCGGTGATGTCGGTGTTCTCCAGCGCCAGCTCGCGAAGTTTCGGAAAGCGGGCGAGCGCGGGCACGCCGGCGTCGCTGATTTCCGCGCCGTAGAGGTCGAGCTTGGCCACGTCGCCCAGCGCGGTGAGGAGTTGCAAGTCGGCGTTGGTCGCGGCGCGCGGATTGAGATCGACGGCGACCACGGTCTTGTTCGGGCCATACTGGACTTTTCCGCCCAGCTTGGCGATCCGTTCCAGCGCGGCGGCGACGTCAGGCCCCGCCGCCATCGCGCGCGTAGCGGCGAGGCTTGAAGCCAGCAGCAATATTGAAAGCGGTATGCTTCGGTGACTCATGGGGCGGACTCTTCGGCGGGGTTCGAGCGAAAGCTGAGGCAGGACCGTTCGGGAAGGACATTCAGTTTAACGTTCCACGACCGCGGATGCCAATCCCCACGGTATGGCACCAGGAGGACTGCAAAGTCGCGGCGAAACGCTTTTTTGCATACAAGCCCGACTGCGCAAGCGAAGGAGAATTCCGCCGATTCCTTCGCTTGCGCGGCAGGCTTGTGTGCCACTTTTTTTGGTTTTGACCCTGCGTTTTCGGCCGGAACGAGGCGAACTCGGAACGATGTGTCGCGGTTTGTCGCGGTTTTTGTCCCTGTTTTTTTCGGCCGTCCGTCCGTCTCGGCCAGTTTTGCCGCTGTTTTTGCGTGCGCGATTTTTCCGTGGTCCATGTTTCGGTCGAGGACCGCGACATCCCTACTTCCCCTCGCCTTCCGGGAGAAGCGGGCACCGACGGGGCACCCGCTTGCGCGCTCGCGGTGGTCGCGGAGGGCCGTTTGTCGCCACTGTTGCGCACCGCCTGCGCGGTATGCACCAGTGGTGCGCAAGGCAATGCGTTGTCATAAGTCATTGACAGTACACACATTACGCGCGCGGCCGTCGTTCGTTTACTCATGTCAAGATAGGCAATCCTGGTGCGAGACCCGACTGGCGCGACGCGCAAGCACGTGGAGGCCCGCTCGCAACCACGAGATAGGCGAACGGCACGAAACCATGAATTCCCGACCTTTCATTCCCACGCTCCGCTCGCCCTGTAGGGAGAGGGCTGCGTCCTCCGAGCATTATTATATGTTTACAAATGTTTACAGTATGGAGCAATTCGCGTGCCAATCGACGGGATAGCGTGAAAACCCGCGGATTATTGGGAAAGCGAGGCCCCCATGCCGCGCATTGTGGCAGGCCCTTGCCTTGGCAGCCGGCGCGGGCTGCCAAAATGGCGGCCCGGCGGCCGGGAACGCGTGACGACTGCACGCGCGAGGCAACCCAAATCCCTGCCGTCCCGCCTGCGCTTTAGTTATCAAACATCCGTTCCGCCGGCAGGGGGCCGGCGGGGACGGGAAAGTGCTGGCGCGAGAGGCTGTAGTTGTCAAACACGGGTTCCCCCGGCACGGGGCCGGGCGGGGACGCTACCGCTCCACCGGCCCCGTGCCGGTGGCCGGAGACGTTTGGCCACTACCACGCGACACGGCGCAATGCCGTCCGCTCCACCGGCCCCTTGCCGGCGGGAGGAACCGTTTGGCCGCCGCCCTGCGACGCCCCGGAAGGCCGTCACCCCAAGCCTCGTCAGTCTCATTCCTTGCGCTCGATAATGCGGAGCGGCTCAAGCGTGTGCAGCTCCGGCGGCTGGCCGCGCTCGACTTCTCCGCACGGGCTGCCGATCCGGGGCAGCTTGGCAAGTTCTTCGCGAACGTGAACCACAGAATTCCGGCCGATCCAGGCCGTAAAAATCTGCCACCGTGGATGTAGGCGGCGGGGAAGTGCGGTAAACTGGTTATTGATACATGCGCTTTTAATGGCGTTCTACCTCAATTGGAGGCCAAAGATGGGACAGCGACTCGGTGATTTTTTCGAGAGCGTGGGGAAGGACGTTGACCCACTTATTTCCGAAATCAGCGTGATGAAGCAGTTGATTAAGGAACGAGCCCAGCCGCTTGATTTAGTCCGCGAGTTACTGAGCAACTCCGGGGCGCAGGAGGTTGGAGCCTCGGAGATTCGTATCAATTATTACGTGAACCAGGACGGGCACGTATTCGAGGTTAGCGACGACGGCTGCGGGATGGGCTACACGGGAAATAAAGATTTTCCAGGGAGACTAGATCGTTTTCTTGGCCTGGGGTTGTCGGCCATTGTGGGTCAGAAATCTGATGAGTTTTCGTGGAAAGGGCTCGGATCGAAGCTGTCGTACCAATCAAAACGAGTGGAAATTGAAACGTACCTTATTTCCGTCGTTACGGATTTCGACTTTAGCGTCCTTGGACTCCCCTCTCGCCAATCGTCCGAAGTCAACATCCTTCGCGGACAGCGTGATACAAGGGCAAGACTTCCGAGTTGTTAAGTACAACGCACCGAGAGCGCACCCGGTCAACACTGCGAGAGATAGACCAATCCACGTCTTCTTCTGTAATCTACAGCGCCCCATTCAACCGATCCAAGCTATGACTTCGCTCTTCGAGAAACCCTGCGGCGGACGACCAAAAAGACGATCAAGATAAGCGCCATCATGACGTAGAGCGCTGTAAACACTCGCCAGCGCGACGCCCGTGTATGCGCGGAGGAGTCGATGCGTTCTTGAGTCATTTCCTCAGCACGTTGTTTTGTCTGCTGCATGCTCCTATTATAATCGTCGACATCGACAACCCTCTTAGCACGCAGCGTCGAAATGGTGAAGACGTCCTCGCTAATCGGTTGGTTGACTTGCAATGAATCCTCTGCTACGCGGTAGGTGCGCTTCCTCGGCAATGACACGTTGTCCTTCCCAAATTCCTCGTATTCGAGAACCAGCGGAACCGATGCAATCTGATCCTTGACCGTGAACCTCTTGAACCTCGTAACAATGGCGTTGGTAGTCAGCAGATCCCCCGGCTCAACGAATCGCTGCCACTGAAGCGGAAAGTACCCTAGCTCAATGGCCAAATAGACTTTGTACACGCAATCCTTGTTCGTGGCATGGGGGAATCCAACCACAAGACAGTCGTAGCCATCCACACGATCGCGTCCGATCAGTTTTGCTTCGGTAAAGCGCTGCTCCCATACGCCGTTGTTTCGCATAGACTCAAGCGTCCACGGATCACCTTTCCGAAGAACCCAGACGAACGGGAGCACTAATGGGTTCAACGCACCGTATGGGTTTCCTTGGAGGGTCCTCTTGGTTGCGCGAGCCAGGATTCTCCCATCTGCATCCAAATCCTGGTACATTTGTCCGTTGTAAGCCAGCACCCCTATCTTTTGTTCCGCACCGGTTGGCGTGCCGGACTGTCCTGCCTTGGAGAAGTCGCTTCGGTATTTCCCGCCATCCGCATAGAAGGCTGAGTTTCGGCTGACGCCGACTCCAGTTTCAGTCCACCTAAGCTGGATACTGTCGATAAGCCTCGGCAAGCGGGATGCTTGGGCACCGATTACAGCAAGATCGCTTTGGCTGTTGACAGGACTTGGATCACCAATCGCGGAGGCAAGCACAACTGCGTAAAAAGTAAATGCCATTTTGGTCATTCCTCGGTGGATTCAACATCCAGGCCATGCCATCGTGCTACGAGGCGCCAGATCCGCTGCACGCGGGTCACGAGCCGGCCGGACATGGTGCCGAATTACACGGAGCGGCGACGTCGCCACCGCAACAGTATTGACACTGCAAGTCCTGGCACTCGCCGTCGACAATCAGCCAAAAGTACGAGCACTGACCGTTATCGTCGACGCGAGTTGCGTCCGCAGTGCCAGGTGCATAGCACTGCCGTACAGTCTTTGCAACGCTTCCGCCGGTGCAGCAGTAGCCCGGATAGGGGCTCGGATTTGTATTCGCGTCAAAAGTGAAGCAGTCGCTCTGCTGCCAGTCGCAGTTAGTCGCGCCGACAACGGACAGAAACCCGAGGGCCATCGAAACAACAAAAAGCACGGGAAAAGCTGCTCGCCGCATGAAACTCACTCCTATCTAAAAGAATGGGGACAGAAACCGTTCGAAAAGCTTGCGCAGTACCAAGCGCATGTGGTATTTGATTGGGGGTGGCGACGCTTTTGGTAGAATCATTACGTCGCACGGGGTCGTCGACCTCTGTGACGATTCCTTCCTGCAAGGACAGCACCGCTGGCGTCTCCGCGAACCATTTTCGGGAGTCCGGCAAACGACACCGGATCCCGAACGCCGGAAGACCCCTCCAGTAATCACGATCCTCGCCGTAAGGCGGCAACTCTATTAGCGCTATGTGGTCCGGCTCAGTCCTGCGGCCCCCGCCGCTTGTCAGGAGTTGCCAAATGACTTCTTTGCACCTTGTGCAATCCAGGTGATACAAAACGACGGTCCATGCCTGAGTTCGCAACCGTTCGGCGTTCTCGATGTGGTCGAGCAGCGGAAATCTCTTTCCGACCCACTTTTCCGGCTCAAGCACAACCACGTCGCCTTCGCCAATGATCTCGCCGGCGTCCGAGAGCGCCGCCGTCTCGGCGACGCTCGCGCGGAATCCGGCATAGCCGCCGAAGACAAGCCAAATCAAGCAAACCAAGCCGGCGCGTGTGGAGAACTGTACGGGGAATACGCCCGGGACGCAGATTGTGGTGGGCCGGAAAACCAAAAGTGAGACAACGATTGCCGCGTCAAGCGTAAGCGCGTACCACGGGTTGACTTCGATCGTGCCGAAGCAACCGCACGTCGCATGGCCGGACAGGGCCTTATAGAGCGAGACGCAGGCAAGGGCGGAGAATAAGACGAGGCTGATGAGCCAGGTTACAAGACCCTCACCCCCTGCCCCTCCTTGCTGGAAAGAACCCTCACCCCCTGCCCCTCTCCCAAAAGGCGAGGGGAGCAATTCGCCCTTACCCCCGGCCCCTCTTCCGGAAGGCGAGGGGAGCACAGTGGAAAGCAGCCACAAGCCGAAGAGCAACTCGAATTCCACCACGCCGATCAAAAACCAGCGGGATTCCAGCAGGCCGGTCCCCAGAACTGGTTGCCTGATCAACTGGTGCGCTTTCAGCCCGGCGGCGGTCAAGAGGATGAGCGCCATCACGAGCGGGAGCACGTCGTAAGCCCGCCAGCGGTAGCCATTCACCCAAGCCATACGCACCTCGCAAGGCACTCCAATTCCAAGCGTGACTTCTTCCAATCTATCCGATTTCCAAAATCCATCCATCGACTTACCGTCGAATTAAGCCGCCGGCGGAAAATAGTTGCTCGACCCCCAACCGCAGGATGGTCCCCAGCGAACTTGCGGACTCCCGCCAGGAAATCTTCGACGCGCCCCGCCTACGGTCTACGAACACGATCGGCGTTTCCCCGAACCGCGCGCCGGCCCGCTTCAGCCTCCAGAGAATCTCTTCCTGGACCGAATAGCCGCGGCTGCGAAAATCGTCGAAATTGATCCGCGCGAGGACCTCGGTGCGATAGCAGCGAAACGCCCCGCTGCAATCGTGGGGCCGCAGCCCCAGCAGCCAGCGCGAGAGGAAATTGACGCCGCGGCTCATCGCGTGCCGCTGCCAAGGCCAGCCCTCAATTCCGCCGCCGGGCACATAACGGGAGCCGATCATCACGTCAATTGCCGCGCCCCTCACCCCCTGCCCCTCTCCCGGTAGGCGAGGGGAGCCAGTCGCCCTCACCCCCTGCCCATCTCCCGGAAGGAGAGGGGAGCGATCCATCCAACCGAGCAACGCGGGCAAGTACCGCGGATGGTGGCTGAAATCTGCGTCCATGTTGATGAGGAAGCGGTAGCCGCGCTCGAGGCCATATCTCAGGGCGGCAATGGTGGCCGTGCCGAGGCCCAGCTTGCGCTCCCGGTGCAGAGAACGTAGGCGGCAATCGGCGGCGGCCCGCTCATCGCACCATCGGCCCGTCCCGTCCGGGGAATTGTCGTCGACGACCAGGATTTCGGCATCGGGCAAGACCGCGTGTATCTCGTCAACCAGCCGCGGCAGATTGTCGATTTCGTTGTAGGTGGCGATGGTAATCAGCGTCTGGGCGCTTGACATTGTCGCGTAGTCTAACCCGCGTTGCGCGACGGCGTCCATCGAACGTGCGTCGAATTAGCGGACGAACTTCCAACGAATGCCGTAGCCGGTGCCGTCGGCGGAGAAGTCGATGAGCCACGGGTCCTGGCCGGTATTCAGCCCATAGACGGCGTCGCGGAGTTTGTTCTCCGCACTGCCGTCGCTGCCCAGCGGATCGAAGATAACCGGCGGCCAACCCTGCGCCTCAAAAGCGACGAGAACCAAATGCCGGTTCCGCGCCCGCTGGAGTTCCAAGACCATTACCTCGCCGACCCAAAGCTGGCGGAGAAGCTTATCGTAACGGGCCTTCACGACCGTTTGGGGAGAAACCGTTTCCGGGGGGGGGGCAAGCTGCCGCCTCTGGTTTTTGAAGAGTTTTTCGCCACGATTCGCCTCGCATGATTGAAGGCCCTCGCGTCTATTCCACTGCGCGGCCCTAGCGCCGCGCGAACGGACTACACCCCCTATTCTACTAGGTTCAAAGGACAGTGCAAGCTACAGGAATCGAGGAAGTTATAATTAGGGCGGAAGCCGGTCGGATGATCGCCGGCCGGGACCGAGGGAGGCCCACAAGCCTTCTTTGCCCGGCGGGAGGAAAGTCCGGGCTCCACAGGACGCAGTGATGGGTAACGCCCACCGGCCGCGAGGCCAGGGAAAGTGCAACAGAAAGCAAACCGCCGGGCAGGCCTTCGGGCTTGTCCGGTAAGGGTGAAACGGTGAGGTAAGAGCTCACCAGCAGGCCGGGCGACCGGCCTGGCTCGGTAAACCCCACTGGGAGCAAGGTCAAACAGGGAGCACGAGCGCGGTTGCGGACCTTCCGCGAGCGCGCTTGGCGGATCGGTCCGATCCGCTATCGACTCCCGGGTAGGCCGCTGGAGGAATCGAGCAATCGATTTCCTAGAGAAATGATCATCGCGCCGCCGCTGGCGGTGGACAAAACCCGGCTTATAGACCGGCTTCCGCTTTTTCTTCCTCCTTTCCCTGCAACGCCGAGGGAACGTGCTCGGCGTCAATGTATTGCAGGAGCTTGGAAATGCACAGCTTGTTGATGCTGGTGCGATGTTCGTAGGCCTCGATCTTCAAGGCGTCGTGCAGGCTCTGGGGAATCCGCACGGTAATGACTTTTGTCGCTTCGCCCAGCGCCTCGGCAAGGTCCTCGGCCGCCGGATCCTTCTTGGCCGGAGTCCGCCGCCGCAGGTCGGCCAGCATCCTTTGGATGTCGCGGTACATGGGGCTTTGCTCGAATAGTGCCAGCGCTTCCATTGTGGCGAAATGGCGGCGAATCATTCCACGCAATCCGAGAATCTCGCGGTAGAAGGTGATCCAATCGCAGTCGGCGGCATAGAGCCGCTGGGCGGCGGTCCAGATTTCCTCATGACGATCACTAACCTTTTGCATCTTGCTGAATCTCCATACTCTTGGAAGGTTGTCCGTTGCATTGTGCGGCAATCCGGCGGCATCGTTGCTGGGGGCCGGAAATCCGCTTACTGCCAATTGTTTCCAGGCGTCAACCCCGCTCGTCCGGCGGCCCATTTCGCTGACTGCAAGTGGATGCTGTGCAAGCACTTATGTCATTGCTGTCAATGCTGGCACCGGCGGAATACCCATAGGGCCGCGACAGCCATCCCGCCCCACCCGGCAGGCGGCTACGCGCTTTCTCCTTGACACCATAAAGGGCCGCGTACACCTGCCGCTTTTTTTACGTAAAATCTCGCGATCGGGTTCAAGACTGAGTTTTGTCCTGTTGCGGTAACTGTCCACTTGGCATTTTGAAGAAATCACGCTCGTTTAATTTGTGTGCCAATTGTGAAGCATGCGAAGGGACTGCCGCGAACCACAAACGGGTACCCAGCTCCGGGCTAATCGGACGTGGTGTGAACGCGCAAAGAAAAACCCCGCATTGACTTGCGGGGCTTGGTGGAAGCGCCGGCTGAATCCGGCAGTTCCGGCGGTCAAACGCTAACTTGCCAGCTCGCCGGCAACCTGATTGAAGTAGGCCACGCTCTTTGCAATTTCTGGGAGCGAACTATCCCAATGGTACTCGTACTCGACCGAGAAGACCGCCTTAACGCCTTGGCGATGGATTTCGCTCAACATGCCCTTCACATCATTGATGCCGCTGCCCCACGGAACGTCGTGGGCGTCTGGCCCCTTCTTGTTGACGTCCTTGAAATGGAAGCTGATGATGCGGCCCTCGAGCTTTTTGAGACACTCGACGGCGTTCAGTCCGGAGCGCGGCCAATGGCCCGTGTCGCAGCATGCCGCCGACCCGCTTGCTCAACCCTTTTGTCGCCTTGAGGACTGTGTCAGGATTCCAGTAGTGCGACGGTTTTGGGTGGTCGTGAATGGCGATGTTGATCTCGTACTCCTCGCAGAGCTTGTCGAACTTCGGAAGGTCCTTCTCCGCCGGCTCGGAAACGATAGTCTCGATGCCCATGTCTTTGGCGAAATCAAACGTCTTGCGGCCGTCAATGTTGGTCACGCCGAAATTTACGAGCTTCACGCCCGAATCCTGTAGTTTGGACTTGATCGCTTTGCGGTCGGCGGGCGATAGCCCTTCGTTGAACTTGGCGGCGATCCGCTCCGAAATGGTTTGCCCTGGGAAGGCCTCGATGTAATGGAGGCCCAGTCCCGCAGTCTTGTCGACCGCCTCAAAGAAGGTATTGCGGTTGAACGTCCACGCCTGGCAGCCAAGCCGCCAGCCCAACTTTTCGGCATTGGGTGCGCCGGCAGGACCGTCAATTGCGACAGCAATTCGTTCCGTGCTTGCCAACGCTGCTGCGGCGCCCAGCACGGCGCCAGACTTCAAAAGGCTTCGACGGTCGATAAGTGTAGACATTCTGAAAATCTCCTTGCTTTGTTTTGGCACGGCAGTATGCCCAGCTTTGGCCAGAGTGGGGGAGCTGCCTGCCCGTTAGTGGGGTGTGACCCTCGGATTCGCGCGACCCAAGCGTCACATGCAATAGTACAGCGGTCCAAAACCGAATACCACTGGGCCGAGATCAGGTCGCAAGTACTTTTCCCGCCGGGCACGGCAATTGCGGCCGCACCGCGCAGTGCGGCAAGCTATAGAATAGGTAGAGAAAGGCTTTTCTTCGGTTGCTGAGGGCGTCTCGCTCGACTGTGCGGTTGCAAAACGGTTCTCGCGGCTTTGGTCCGCGAAGTTTGCGGAAGTGCCAACGGGATCGGAAGCCTGCTCACAAGCGCCGGCTGTTCAAGCGAAATCACAACGGACTTATGGCCAACTCATCGAGCACACGCGGTTCCGAAGTGATCGTGCAACCGCCCGGCGCTTCCCACGCCGGGAACGGTACGGCCAGTTTCGCGCTGCGCGATGACGCTGCCAGAATCGCCGCGGACGATCAGCCGACAGTCATTACCCCGCGCACGTCACCGCCCGGCGATTCCTCGTCGGAGGCCATATCGAGAATCCTGCACGGGCGGATCCTGCCGGGCGAGCGGCTTGGCCACTTCGAGCTGATGGAGTTCGTTGGCGGCGGGGGAATGGGGAAGGTCTTCCGCGCCCGCGATACCCGGCTGGCCAGAAGCGTCGCCGTAAAAATCCTCTCGCCCGAACACGCGGCCGATCAGGAGACCGTGCTCCGCTTCCAGAACGAGGCGCAGTCGGCGGCACGTTTGGACCATGAGAACATCGCCCGCGTTCATTACGTGGGCGAAGACCGCGGGCTGCACTACATAGTTTTCGAGTTCATCGAGGGGGTCAACGTCCGCGATCTGGTCGCCAACCGCGGCCCGCTGCCATTGGCGGAGGCGGTGAGTTACACGTTGCAAGTAGCCGAGGCTCTCACTCACGCTTCCGAGCGGAACGTCGTGCATCGCGACATTAAGCCGTCGAACCTTTTGATCACGCCCGAAGGCCAGGCAAAGCTGATCGACATGGGCTTGGCGCGTCTGCGGGAGGCCGAGTCGCCCGCCGACCTGACGGCCAGCGGCGTGACGCTGGGCACGTTCGACTACATCTCGCCGGAACAGGCCCGCGACCCGCGGAGCGCGGACGTGCGCAGCGACATATACTCGCTCGGCTGCACGTTCTTCTTCATGCTCGCCGGCCGGCCGCCGTTTGTCGGGGGCACGATGCTGCAAAAGCTGTTGCAGCATCAGGCCGACCAACCGCCCGAAGTGCGGCAGTTCCGGCCCGATTTGCCGGAGGACGTGAACCGCATTTTACAGCGGATGCTGGCAAAGGACCCTGGACGGCGATATGCGACTCCGGCGGAGCTTGTCAGCGAACTGCTGGTGGTCGCTCGCGCGGCGGGCCTGCGTCCGTCCGCGCCCGGCGTCCGTCACTGGACCGTTCCGACTAAGCCGGCCGTGCCGCATTACTATCGGCATCTTCCGTGGCTGGTACCGGTCGTGGCGCTGTTCGTAATCGTCTTTTTTTTGGACCGGCTCTGGCCTTATCTTCCCGGCCCGGCGGCGCCGCCTTCGCCGCCTGCGACGCGCGACCGCGGCGACGTGCCCGCGCCGACAGTCCCCGCGGTTGTTGGCGAGCAATTGATGCCGTCTAATTCCGGGAGGAGTCCTTCTCGCATCGCTGCGGGAGGCGCCGGCAAACAAAGCGCGGAAGCGTCCGCGCAATCCCCCGCACCGACCGCCGCCGCGCCACTTTCCCCGCCGCAGAATCCTTGACGTTGCCCCGCGCTACCGTCACGGCTGTTGATTATTGGTCGAGTTCCATACCGTCAGTTCCCGTACCGGCTATGGAAGGATTCCGACTTGCGGCCGGTGCGGAGCTGGTGAAAAACTACGAGCAACCGCTCCAGCGCGCTATGCGGCGAGTTCTCGGCCGCTCGCGACGGCTGAGGTCCCTGTACGACACCGTCGAATTTACTCAATTCGCTTGGCAGGAGTTTTTCCGCCGCCGCGGCGAGTGGAGCGAAATCGAAACGCCCGCGCAGCTCCTGGCGGTCCTGCTGGCGATGGGGCAGAACCATCTTCGCGACCAGCGCCGCCGTTTCGACCGCAAGCTGCATGGCTGCCGCGCCGTATCGCTGGACGACGTTGCGGCGGAAGCCGTACCGGATCGCGGCCCTCTGCCCGGCGACTTGGCCGACGTTCGCGACCAACTGGAAGCTGTCTTGCGGCGTCATCCCGCGCACCATCGGCGGATCGTGGAGCTTCGCGGCGACGGGCACACCTGCGAGGAGATCGCGGAGCTTATCGGGCGAAGCGAGGGACAAGTGCGGCGGATGCTGGCGAAAATCGAGGCGGAACTCAGCGGCTGAAAAAATTCTTTTTTCGCCGCGCCGTTTTTTCGGTGAAAACGACAATTATATATATAGGGACATCGCGCGGCGGCACTTGCGCCGGCACTGGAGTTCCGGCTTTAGCCGGCTTGCCGCCTAACGTACTCTTCACGCTCCGTCGTGATGAAGCGTAGTCATCGCGCACTGCCGTGATGAAAGAGCATTACGACGGAGCGTGATGAATACACTTATTGCCTCGCCAGTCGCTCGACAAGGAGACAGTCATGGGTGAAAACAGTTCAACCACCCCCGCATCCGGCGGCACGTACAGCCCGCGATCGAAGTCCGACGCATTAAAGCCCGAAGCGTCAGCGAGGGAGATTCCGCCGAAGCCTGACGCGCAGCAAGCGAGCGACCCATCGCAGCGCGACGTGGCGTCTTCCGGCGATCTGCTGCCAACGGCGGCCGGCCCTCCGTTGCGCGACGGCGACTTTAACGGCGAAGCCGCCGACGACGTGGTCCCACGTTTGTTTATCGATTGCTTTCCGGGCAGGACCGAAATCGACTGCGGCACGCTGGAACTCGGGTCCGGCAGCCTCTCGATGTGCAGCGGCACGCTTACGATGGAATGCGGCGGCACGCTGGACCTGGATGAATCGACCTTTGACTTGATCGGCGAATTGGCAGGAGCCGCGGCTTCAGCCGACGCGCTCGTAGTCCCGGCTTCAGCCGGCAGTTGGCGCCGGAGTTCCGGCTTCAGCCGGCCCGTTCGCGGCCCTCGCTTTAGCCGGCATTGGCGAATCCGCGGCAAGTGAGACACGCAAACGCCCGTGCCGCATGAATGCACCGATCCCTTAAGCGTCAAGCCCCAGGACTTAAGCCTCCGGACATCCGCAGTTCGACAAGGTGCATTCCGCCAGGGTAAGATGGAAATTGGCGGCAGCACGGCCGCCGGCAAGCAACGAGGGCAAAGAAAACGTGCCGCGCGATGAGCAAGTGATATGCGATATTTGATGAACATGGCTCTAACGGTCGTTTTCTTTGCGGGCGCGACACGCCCCGCGTGGGGCCAGGTCGAGTACACAGCGACCGATCTGGGCACGCTGGGCGGGCCGGACGTGCAGGCCCTCGGAATCAACTCAAGCGGACAGGTGATCGGAAACGCAGACGGCGCGGTATCGGGGACGGGCTTCGCGTTCTTGTGGACCGCGCCGGGACCGATGGTCAGTCTCGGCGCCCTTGGCTCGCTGCCGACCCAGAGCAACGCCACGGGGATCAACGACTCGTCGTGGGTGGTGGGCCAGTCGAATAGCGAGGGGTTCGTCTACACACCGCAGACGGGAATGCAGGGCCTTGGTTTCCTGCCGGGCGGCACATTAAGCCAAGCAAACTGCGTGAATAACGCGGGTGTCATTTCGGGCGTTTCGGCCACGGTCGGGTCGACGTACCTTCACCCGTTTGTTTGGACCGCGTCGGGCGGGATGACAGACCTCGACACGACGATCACTAACATGCCGAGTGGCTGGACGCCGACATCCGCCAGTCTTATCAACAACGCCGGCCTGGTTGCGGGCATCGGCTACGCGGATCTTTCGACTTACCCACCTTCGGGTGCCGAGCACGCATTTACGCTTAACGGCGGCAGCCTCCAGGAGATTGCCGACCCCGGCACCGCCATTTACCCCGAGGCAATCAATTCCAACGGAGAAGTCGTCGGCTACTACACCGGGACAAATGGGCAGGCATTTGAATATACGCCTCTGGGAGGAACGCGGGGACTTGGGGGCCTCGACGGGCTGCAATACTCGGAAGCATTCGACCTGAATGATTTCGGGACGATCGTCGGCGGCGCCGAGTTGCTGGACGGGAGTTCCGCAGCATTCATCTACACCGACTCCGGCGGCATGGTCAACTTGAATATGCAAGTTTCAATTTCCGGTTGGACCCTAGTTTCCGCAAACGCAATAAACGACAACGGAGAGATTGCGGCCACAGGCGTTAACGCCGACAATGACTATCACGGGTTTCTTCTGACGCCAACCCCGGAACCGACAACGGCTTGCCTTGCCTTATTCGCGGCCCTCGCGGCCTTGCTACTTCGCATATGTTTTCGCGCAACGGGGCGTGCATCGCCACGCACGCCACAATAGAGCACGTACTTGGAGCGTTTCAGTCGATATCGGGGATCACGGGGTCAGACCGAGACTTTCTACTATAGGGTCTTGTCGGCGCACGGCTGAGAGTCTACATTCAAACCATGCCGCGCCCGCCACGCATTGATTTTCCCGATGCCTTGTATCACGTCACCAGCCGCGGAAACGGCCGCGCGACAATCTTCCACGACGAGGCCGACTGCGAGCGGGGGATCACGGGGTCAGACCGGGATCACGGGGTCAGACCGAGACTTTCTACTATAGGGTCTTGTCGGCGCACGGCTGAGAGTCTACATTCAAACCATGCCGCGCCCGCCACGGATCGATTTTCCCGATGCCTTGTATCACGTCACCAGCCGCGGAAACGGCCGCGGGGGATCACGGGGTCAGACCGAGACTTTCTACTATAGGGTCTTGTCGGCGCACGGCTGAGAGTCTACATTCAAACCATGCCGCGCCCGCCACGGATTGATTTTCCCGATGCCTTGTATCACGTCACCAGCCGCGGAAACGGCCGCGCGACAATCTTCCACGACGAGGCCGACTGCGAGCGCTTTCTCGCCCAACTGGGGGATCACGGGGTCAGACCGAGACTTTCTACTATAGGGTCTTGTCGGCGCACGGCTGAGAGTCTACATTCAAACCATGCCGCGCCCGCCACGGATCAATTTTCCCGATGCCTTGTATCACGTCACCAGCCGCGGAAACGGCCGCGCGACAATCTTCCACGACGAGGCCGACTGCGAGCGCTTTCTCGCCCAACTCGCGCACCATCTCCGCCTTGCCGACGTCCAACTCTTCGCCTATGTTCTGATGGGCAATCATTTTCATCTTCTGGTCCGCACGCCGCGGGCGAACCTGTCGCGTTTCATGCAGCGGCTGTTATCGTCTTACGCCTTGTATTCCCGCTACAAGCACCGCCGGCCGGGTCATCTGTTCCAGGGCCGCTTCAGGGCCAAGCTGATCGAAGACGAGAGCTACCTATTGGCCGTTTCGCGTTACATCCATCTGAATCCGGTAAAGATCGCCGCCGCGCGGCGATGGTCAGGCGCCCAGCGGCTGCGGCATCTGGAAAACTATCGCTGGAGCAGCTATCCGGGCCACGTCGCCAAGGCCAACATGCAGGAGTTCATGCGGTACGAAGTGCTCAAGGAGTTCGGCCGCGACGAGGCCGCTGCCCGGCGGCACTACCGGGCGTACGTGCATGCCTGTCTGACGGACGACGACGGGCCGCTGCTGGACGCCCTGGCGGCCAACCGCTTTGCGATCGGCAGCGAGTCGTTCCTGGAAGAAACGGAAGAGCGAATCGAGCGGCGGCGAAGCGGCGAGGCGCACGACCGCGACTTAGACCTGCCGCGGCGGGCGGTTTCGCTGGCAGACATCGACGCGGCGGTGGCGCGGCATTTCAAGATCGACGCCGCGCGCCTGTCGCAGCACGGTCACCGCGCCGGCGCGGCGAAGGCGGTAGCGGTGGAACTGGCCGTGCGCTTGGCCGACCTCAGCGGCCGCGCGGTCGGCCAGCACTACGGCATCAGTTCAACAGGAGTAGGAGCCATACATCGTCGCGTGGCCGACCGGCCAGGCGTGCTGGTCGTCGCCGCCAAGCTCGCGACATCGCTCCAAAGGCGTCGTCGAAAGTAGAAAGTCTCGGTCTGACCCCGGCTCCCCCCGCCTTAAAGCCCGAAGCGTCAGCGAGGGAGACTCCGCCGAAGCCTGACGCGCAGCAAGCGAGCGACCCATCGCAGCGCGACGTGGCGTCTTCCGGCGATCTGCTGCCAACGGCGGCCGGCCCTCCGTTGCGCGACGGCGACTTTAACGGCGAAGCCGCCGACGACGTGGTCCCACGTTTGTTTATCAATTGCTTTCCGGGCAGGACCGAAATCGACTGCGGCACGCTGGAACTCGGGTCCGGCAGCCTCTCGATGTGCAGCGGCACGCTTACGATGGAATGCGGCGGCACGCTGGACCTGGATGAATCGACCTTTGACTTGATCGGCGAATTGGCAGGAGCCGCGGCTTCAGCCGACGCGCTCGTAGTCCCGGCTTCAGCCGGCAGTTGGCGCCGGAGTTCCGGCTTCAGCCGGCCCGTTCGCGGCCCTCGCTTTAGCCGGCATTGGCGAATCCGCGGCAAGTGAGACACGCAAACGCCCGTGCCGCATGAATGCACCGATCCCTTAAGCGTCAAGCCCCAGGACTTAAGCCTCCGGACATCCGCAGTTCGACAAGGTGCATTCCGCCAGGGTAAGATGGAAATTGGCGGCAGCACGGCCGCCGGCAAGCAACGAGGGCAAAGAAAACGTGCCGCGCGATGAGCAAGTGATATGCGATATTTGATGAACATGGCTCTAACGGTCGTTTTCTTTGCGGGCGCGACACGCCCCGCGTGGGGCCAGGTCGAGTACACAGCGACCGATCTGGGCACGCTGGGCGGGCCGGACGTGCAGGCCCTCGGAATCAACTCAAGCGGACAGGTGATCGGAAACGCAGACGGCGCGGTATCAGGGACGGGGTTCGCGTTCTTGTGGACCGCGCCGGGACCGATGGTCAGTCTCGGCGCTCTTGGCTCGCTGCCAACACAAAGCAACGCCACCGGAATAAACGACTCGTCATGGGTGGTCGGCCAGTCCAACAATGAGGGGTTCGTTTACACGCCAACAACCGGCATGCAAGGGGTCGGTCTCCTTCCCGGCGGTTCGTTCAGCGAACTGTACTCGATCAACAACTCCGACACTGCCGTCGGTGGCGCCGCAACCGTCGGTTCCAGCGGCTCGCACGCGATCGTCTGGGACGCGGCGAACGGCATGCGCGACCTGAACGCGACGATCGTCAATCCGCCGGCTAATTGGACGCCCACCGTTGCGAACCTAATCAACAATGGTGGCGTTATGGCGGGAATCGGCCTTGAAAACACGAGCACTACGCCGCCGTCTGGCGCGGAACATGCCTTTATCCTGAACGGCGGCACGCTAACCGAAATCCCGAATCCCGGTACCGAGATATTCCCCGAAGGGATCAACTCGGCCGATGAAGTCGTCGGCTACTACACCGGGACAAATGGGCAGGCATTTGAATATACGCCTCTGGGAGGAACGCGGGGACTTGGGGGCCTCGACGGGCTGCAATACTCGGAGGCCTTTGGCGTGAACGATTTCGGGACGATCGTCGGCGGCGCCTACCTGCCGAACGGCAGTTACGCGGCATTCATCTACACAGATCCCGGCGGAATGGTGAACTTGAACTCCCTCGTATCAATTCCGGGTTGGACGCTCGTATCCGCGAACGCAATAAACGACAGTGGCCAAATTGCGGCAACAGGAGTAAACGCGGAAAATGTTGGTCACGGGTTTCTGCTGACGCCAACGCCGGAACCGTCGACGGTGGGCCTTGGCTTTTCCGCGGCCGTAACGGCGTTGATACTTCGCATCTGGTTCCGGAGAAGATGGATGCACCCGCGCACCCATGCTGAGAAAACACACACTTTCGCAATAGTGGAATCAATGAACAAACAAGGCCCTTCGGAAGCGCCCAAGGGCGGGACTTCAAGGGCACACAAAAGGAGATTGTGATGAGTCGAGCAAAAAAGCGAGAAACGTTAATCGCGGTGCGCCGCACCGAGGATCGCTACAAGAAGCGCTGGCAGCACGTCAGCCCAAAGCGCCGGCGAGAGTACTGGCTTGCACGACTTGGTCTTGCGCCCTTGCCTGAAGAGTCCGTGAGGCTGCTTAACATAGCGCGAGGTGTATTTACATGCGCTGGCAACCGGTTGGCCGAACATTTCGGCTGGCTTAGGCGGCTTTTCGGCTGGAAAGGGGACCGCAATCTTCGCCGCCGGCGCGAGCCCTACCGCAGGCTGCTGCGTTTTGAATCACTCGAACAGAAGGCCCTTCTCTCCGGGCAGCAGTTGACATTCTCGCCAGCCTCCGCTTCGCCGCCGAGCAACACTTGGATCGCCAACGACCCGACTCTTACGGACTGGGTGAACCAGTCCACTGGCCTGCCTAGCCACTGGGAACCGGGCGACATTGCGGTCTTCAACGCGACAAGTGCCCCACTGACCGTGAACCTCAGCGGTGGCGTGCAGGTGGAAGGATTGACGTTTACGGGGAGCTACGCCACGACCATTGACGCCGTTCTCGTCAGCGGCGCGGCGATCGAAGCCTACGGCACAAACCCAATCGCCGTGACCGCCAATCAATCACCGTTCGCAGCGGCAACGATCGCGACGCCTTTCTCGGGCACTAGCGGCGTCGCGCTGACGGTGGCCAGCACCGCCACTAGCGGAAGCCCCACGGTGACGTTGGATGCCAGCGTGGGCAGCGTGACGTTCGCTTCGCTGAGCGTCGCCGCGGGCACGCTTCAGATCGACAACAGCGTCACTACGTCGTCGGCAACGGCCACCGCCGGCGCGTTGGACGTGGAGGGCATGCTGAACGTAAGCAGCTCGATGACGGTTTCCGGCAACGCCCTCCTGCAAGGCGTCAGCAGCGGCGCCGATATCGCGCTTGCCGGCAATGCCGCGCTGACCTACCAAAGCAGCGCCGCGAGCAGCTTCGCGGGAACGATCGCCGGGCCCTACGCCGAAATCGAAACCCAAGCCGACCCCGTGTCCGGGGATTCGACCAACGCGCTCACGCTCACCGGCCCCGTCACGATCGCGGGAATCCAGGACGCCGCGGGAAAGCTCGCGCTGAACGGGTCCACGACGATCACCAACGGCGACGGCAGCGGGACCGGCCTCCTGGTGACGAACGATGCGATAATCACGGGCAGCGGCCCGCTGGCGCTTGACGACCAAACGGGCCAGACCGCGCCGACGCCCTTCGTTTACGACAGCACGGCAGCAAGAGACGGCAGTGGAGCGGTGGAGAGCGTCTACAGCGGCGCAATCAGCGGTCCCGGCGAGTTGGAACTCACGTCCATTGGTATTCTGCAAATCACCAGCTCGCTGAAGACCTACCACGGCGGAACCGACATTCAAGGAGACCTGAGCCAGAGCTCAACCAGCGGCATAATCCAGTTGGCACACGACCCGGCAACCGGCCTGCCAGCCACGCTGGGGACCGGAGGGCTGGCAATCGGGAATTGGGGGGAACTGGACCTCAACGGGTGCTCGCTTACGGTCCCCGCGCTAAACAACGACGCGTCGATCAACCAGGATCCCAATCTCCCAGACTATTTGTTCTCCAACGCGTTGATCACCGATACGAACACCAGCACTGCGGCGGCAACGGTATTCACGCTGGATACGCCCGCCACTACGTCGAGCGAGTATTGCGGATCTTTTGCCGATTCGAACATCCGCATCGTCAAGACGGGCGGAGGGACCTTCATGCCCGAAGGACCCATGTGCCTGATTCAAACAGCCGCAGGCTTGGAGATCGACGATGGAATGGTCGAGCTTGGCCCGGAGTTCAATTCGACCGACAGCGGCAACAACTTGGCGCTGACGATGAACGGCGGAACGCTCGATCTCGAAGGGGGGCAAATCGAACAGCAGTCTCCGCCGCAACTGCACCTCAGCCAGTTGGACGGCACGGCCGCGGCCACGATCACGGACTACAGTTCCACCCTCGCCGGCTCCGGCTCGCAATACTACAGCACGGAGATCGTGATGCAGCTTGTTGCCCAAAGCCATCCGTCAATTTTCGCCGGCGTGATCCAACAGCAAGCGCCGTCGGCGGCGAACGATATCGCCGGGCAGCCGATCGAGCTCGTTTTGGACGGCGTGGACCAAGGCAGTGAGGGCACACTGGTCCTGACGGGCGCGCAACGCGTATCTCGGCGGCACGGTGGTCGACGCAGGCTGCCTGCAGGTGGGCGACGGCGTCACGCCCAGCGCGTCGATCGAGGGCCCGGTCTCGGTGTCCTCGGCGGACGGGCTGGTATTCGACGTTGCCGCCGGTGTCTCCGAAACGTTCGCGGGACCGTTGGGGGTCTATCCGCTGTATGGAACTTGGCCGATCAGCAGCGCAGTGGGTTCGATGTTGAAAACGGGGCCGGGGACGCTCACGCTGGCGCTTGGCGGAGCGTCCGCCTCCAGCACGTTTGGCGCCATCACGGTAAACGGCGGCACGCTCGAGTTCGGCAGCTCGAATTACTTGCCGAAGTCAACGTCGCTGGTCGTCGACGACGGCGCGACGGTGGACATGGATGGACACTCCATAACCGCCACAAATGGCGCGTTTTCAACGGTCACGCTCAACAACGGGAGCATCATCAACAGCAGCGCCACGAGGGCAACATTGACCGCCAGCGATTCCTTCAACCTTGCCAACGGGACGATAGGCGCAAGGGTCGATCTGGCTGGCGGAGCAAGCGTGAACAAACGGACCGATGGGAACGTGACGATTAATTCCGCGGACGCGTTGCCATCGGGCGGAGTTTTCAACGATGACCCGCTAGGAACGAAGGGACAGTTGAACGGTGTTGCCACATCCTCGCCGATATTGCTTTACGGGGAACCGCCCGCCGGCGCCACGACGTGGGACAACAGCGGCCTCGACTGGTACAACCCGTCGACGAATACGACAATCGCGTGGCCGGGCAACGATTCCACTGCCACGCCGAACGACGTAACGCAGGATTACGTGGCCGTTTTCAACACCGGTGGGACGTATACGGTTACGATTGCGGCGAACGTACAGCCCTGCGAGATTGAGGTTTTGGCCGGAAACGTCACTATTCAGGACGACGGTAATTCCGGAAGTGGGATCGTCATTCCCGATCAAACGGCCGAGGCCGGCAGCGAACACGAGAGCCTGGAAGTCTACGTCGCATCGGGCGCCAGCGCCACGCTTTCATGCGTCATCACCGGCGCGGGCAGCTTGACCAAGGAAGGCGCGGGAACGCTCGTGCTTTTGCCCCGGCTCCTCTCCGACGGAGTGAGCACGAACTTCCAGTACTCGGGTGGGACCTTCATCGACGACGGCATGCTGGAGCTTGGCGGCGCGAACGCCTTCGGCAACGCCACCTATCAAGTTCCCGATCCGGCCGACCTGACGGTAGACGACTCCGGCGTAGTTAATCTTAACGGGAACGAACTCGCCGTATCGGCGCTGAATTCGTCCTATTCGTCGAACCCGGAACTGAACGGCGTCGTCACGGACGAAAGCAGCGGGAGCGGCTTCACGTCCTTAAACGATGACGTGGGCGGTACGCCGTCGGTGTTCGGCGGCAGCATCGCGGACACCACGGGCGGACCGGGCGTTGTGCTCAATGTCAGCGCGGTTTGGGATTGCCCCGGCCTTCTCTTTACCCTTACCGGCAGCATTTCCTTGCCTAGCGGAGCAAGTTTCCAGGGCATCGTACAGGTCGGCGACGGCAAGACCAGCGGGTCGATCAGCGGAACCGTGGGCCTCGGCGGCGCCGATGACGGCTCCGCCCTCGGCGGTGAACTCGTCTTCAACGTGGTTAGTGGCACGACGGAGGATTTTGTCGGCTCGATAAGCGGCAGTCAAGCTGGAGGATGCGC
The DNA here is from genome assembly GCA_963780045.1 of uncultured Planctomycetia bacterium. GTDB lineage: Bacteria > Planctomycetota > Planctomycetia > Pirellulales > Thermoguttaceae > JANXQG01. Next base: position 4,478,304 of record CAVZZZ010000001.1, read on the forward strand.
TCTTGTGAAAACAGGCGGCGGAACGCTGGACCTCTACGGATCGGGAGACGTTTACAGCGGCGAAACGGCGGTAGAAAACGGCACGCTGCAAGTTGAGTACAGTACGGCGCTATCGTCGACCTCCTCCGTGGTTGTCGACAGCGGCGCTACGCTGGAATTCAACGAGCCGTCGGACTATCCCGTGGGAAACGCGATCTCGGGCGCGGGCACGGTGGTGGAGCAAAGCGGCTACATCTTGACCCTTTCGGGCGACAATAGCCAGTTCACAGGTACTTACGACTGCGAAAACGGAACCATGATCTTTGCCTGCGCGACCAGCGGCAAGGCCAACCTCATCGACAACGGTTACGTGGGCTTCACCAGCGCCGCCACATCGTATGGTTTCGGCGACCTGTCCGACAACGGCGACGGGACCAGCACGCTGGACATCACGAATGCCGGGGCCGTGACCTTTACCCTTTCTAGCCAGGACGTTTTTTCCGGCTCGGTGGCGGACAGCGGCGTCGACAACCTGGCAGTCGCCGGCAGCGGCTCGCTGGAGTTCTCCGGCACCGTAAGTGCTGGCGGCGAGCTAAGCCTGACCAGCGGCGCTTCGCTGATCTTGGACAACGGCGCCGGGCCGGCGACTTTCGATGTTTTCGGCGACGTGGTGAACGACGGATGGGTGAGCGTCCTACTCGAGTCAACTGACGGTTGAGGTCTCGTCAACCTTCACGAACTACGGCTCCGTCGCGTAGCGGCCAGCTCAACCTGGTATACGGCACGTTCGACAATTACGGCACGGTAAATGTCGGCGGCTCGCTCAATGTTTCTTATGCCAGTGCGTACAACGAGTATGGCAGCACGAATTTGTGGGGGGGCTGACTGGCGTACGGCGGCCAGTTCGTGAATGATTCGAACAGGCACATTCGTGAATGACGGCCAGTGGGCCGATGAGAACGGCTACCCGAGCTTGGTCCGTCTTCCAAGTCTTTCAAGAGTCGCCTCGCTCAGTGGACGAAGAAGATTGCGACGCCGGTTGCATTGAATGCGGCGTGCAGCAGCAGCGAAGGCGCGATGCGATGCGTGCGCTGATAGAGATAGCCCAGGACCAATGCCAGAAGGAAAATCGGCAGCGGGTCGGGCGCGAAATCGAGCCCCGTGTATTTGACGGCTTGGGTTAGGACAACCTGCAGCAATAGTACCGGAGGCGTGATCGCCAAAAGTGCGACGAGCGCCAGCTTGGCGTCGGCGGGCACTTTGCGCGGTTGCCAACCGAGATCGGCAGCCGTTGCCCCGTGACCAAATCGCAACAAGCAGAAGGCCAGCCCGAGCATTGCCAACTCGGCCGCGAGGCGCGCAACTACGACAGCGAAAAGCACGGGAAGGTCCTGCGGCGTCGGCACCGCGCGGCCGACGCGAAAGTGCATCAGGGCGAAGAGTGCCGCCGGCAACACGAGGGGCATGTACGATTTCGGCGGCGAGCGCAACTCAGGGCGACTTCGGCGCCGCCGGCTCCAAACGGCCTCCAGCCAGCCCTGCAGGAGGACGCGAAAGAGGAATTCTTCAACCAGCGGAGCAACGACTACGGCCGCGACCGTCGCCAGAGCAATCATCCGCCAGTCGCCGGAGCCAAGCAAATCAATGGCGGGGTTCACGGTTTCCCGCTTCTTGTCGTCAGGCCGCTCCAACGGCTTCGTTTCACCGTCTTCATGTGCCGCATTTGCGCCGGCAAAGCGCGTGGCGGCGCTCGCTGCCAATAGCGGAAGCACAAGCGCGGCAAGGAGGATGAACAATACGTCGCCGCCTTGCCACGGCACCGGGCGGCGGCGGGCCAACGGAATGACCGGCCGGCCGGAACGCCAACGATTGAACGCCCAGTGCCAAACTCCGGCACACGCCGCCATCGCGGCGACGCCGGCCGCAGCCATCAGTATTTCCACGCGTTGCGGCATCGCACTTACGGCTCGGCATGTTCGCTGCGCAGAATCTCCCGCGCGATCCAAACGTAGACCGCGCCGGAATAGACTGTCGAGACCACCGCCGCCCAGATCGCAGCGACGGTCAACCAGTAAAGCCACGCGGGGGCGCCGGGGTTCCCGCGCAGAGCGTCGTCGGCGACTTGCGTCGACTTCTGCCAAAAGTGCAAGTACACCAGCGCGGACCCGGCCGCCACGCACTGCAGGAGCATCTTGAGCTTGCCGGACAGGTTCGCGGAAAAATCGCTGCCGCGCTCCTCCAGAAAACTCCGCAGGGCGGTCACCAGCAGCTCGCGCCCGACGATCACCACCACCATCCACGACTGAAGCATTCCGCCAGTCCGTATGCATGCCCTCGGTCGAGGCCAGGAAGATGAATGTGCCGCAGATCACGACTTTGTCGGCAAACGGATCGAGGATGCGGCCGAGCGTGGTGATCTGGTTGTACTTCCGCGCCAAGTAGCCGTCCAGCCAGTCGGTGCTGGCGGCGAGCACGAACATCACGAAGCCGGCAATGTAATGTTCCGTGGCGATCAGGCAGAAGAGGACCACCGACAGCAGCAGCCGCAGGCTGGTCAACTGGTTCGGGAGGTTTCGCAGGCTGCCGAGCGTGATGCGGGCGGATTTGGTGGGCGTTGGCACCGGGTCGGCTTTCGGAGCAGCTTTCATGGGACGTATGGGTCCAATGAGATATATGGGACTAATGGGACGTGCGGCTCCCATCGGTCTCATTAGTCCCATAGCTCCCATAATTCCCATTGTAGTGCTCACGTATTATCATTTTCACCCCCCGCCACGCAGACCAAGTCATATCCCTTTGCGGAGACAACGTCGCAGGAAACGATCTGCCCTGCCGCCAGCCCCGCGCCGCTCACGTACGCCGCGCCGTCAACCTCGGGGGCGTCGGCGTAGGTGCGGCCAACAAACGCCTTCGCTTGGCCCGGCACGGGGGCGTCGAGGATCACTTCCAGCCGCCGCCCGACCTGGGCCTTGCTCCACGAAAAAGCCACCGCTTGCTGGGCCTCAAGCAACTGGTCGCGGCGGGCCCGGCGGACCTCCTCCGGCAAGTGGCCGTCCATCGAGCCGGAAGGAGTGGTCGGCTCGTAGCTGTAAGAGAACGCGCCGAGGCGCTCGAACTTCCGTCTTCGGACGAACTCCAGCAGCCGCTCAAACTGCTCTTCGGTCTCGCCGGGAAAGCCGGCAATGAGCGTCGTCCGCAGGACCAGGTTCGGTATCCGCGCACGGAGGCGGTCCAAAAGTTGTTCGGTCTTTTCCCGCGTCGTCGCGCGGCGCATGCCGGCGGAGCACGTCGTCGTCGATGTGCTGCAAGGGGATGTCGATGTAGGGCAGAATCCTGTCGCTCGCGGCGATCACGTCCAACAGCTCGTCCGTGATGTACATAGGATAGAAGTACATCAGGCGAATCCAGCGGATGCCCTCGACCCGCTCCAGCCGCCGCAACAGCTCGTCCAGCCGCGGCTTGCCGTAGATGTCCATGCCGTAGAATGTCGTGTCCTGCGCGACGATCACCAATTCCTTCACCCCTTCGGCGGCGAGCTCTTCCGCTTCGGCAACGACGTCCTCAATCGGCTTGCTGGCATGTTTGCCGCGCATTTGCGGGATCGAGCAGAAAGTGCAGCCGCGGTTGCAGCCCTCTGAAATCTTGAGGAAAGCCAGGTGCCGCGGCGTGATTCGCAGGCGATGCGCGTCGCTCAAAGCACGCGTCGGCGCGGGGCGAAAGACGGTCCGCTGCTCGTGCAGCCCGGTGACGAGGCGCTGCGCCGCCGCGGCAATCTCGTCGCGTCCGAAAACACCCACGAGCTGATCGACGCCGGGGTAAAGTTCCAACAGCTTGTCTTTTTCGCGCTGCGCCAAGCAGCCGGTGACGATCACGCCTCGCGTGCCGCCTTGCTTTTTCACTTCGAGCATCTCGCGGATCGTGGCGTGCGACTCGGCCCGCGAGTCGTCGATAAACGCGCACGTGTTGATGACGATAAAGTCGCTCCCGTCCGGTTCCAGGACCATGTCGTAGCCTTCCAGGCCGAGCAGGCCGGCCATCCGCTCGCTATCGACCAGGTTTTTTGGGCAGCCCAAAGTGACGAGGCAATAGCGGCCTTTGCTGCGCACGCCGTCCACGTCATTGACAACGAGCGGCGCGGCGGGTTCGGAAGCGAGGATAGGAAGGGCTTGCATCAATTCGTTCCTGCCACTGACGCTTCCAGTGGCGACAGCGACTCAATGAGCACCAGGGAAACGTTCTCCCACTTGTCGTAAACATCCGGTGAGTCGCTCACGAACGTGAAAACCATCGCGTCTCGCCTGCCGACGCGGACCATCTCAGGATGACGAATATCGAACGTACGCCCGCTGTTCATTCGGATGCGAAACGGGCGGAATGGCGCAGCTTGAACGTAATTGAGAAGCTCTTGCGAAGTCATATTCTGAGAAACCAATTAACCTGGCACGCGGGCACAATCAAGAAATGTTATACGATATTGCTCTTTTCAGTAAGCCCCAGCGCCCGCTCAGAGGCATTCGACCGAAAGTTTAGCTTACTTCGCCCCGCCTAGCCGGTGGCCAGCAGCCGGGCAATCTCGCAGGAGCGACGAAACTCCTCGCAATCCAGCCGCTCGCCCGCGGTGTGGATGTTGTCCTGCCCGCAACCGAGAGTTACCGTGGGGATGCCGTGCGCGGACATCCAATTGGCGTCCAGTCCGCCGTTGGAAATGTGACGGACGGGCAAGCCGCCCAGCGAACGGATCACGTCTTCCGCGACGGCGACGGATGGGCTATCGTCGGCCAGGCGGAACGATTCGTAGTCCAGGCGGCCGGTGACTTCGGCGCGGCCGCACTTGCCTTCGATGTTCTTCACGCTCTTAGCGGCCTCCACGAACGCCTTTTCCATGGTGTGAATGATCTTTTTGCGAAAGGCCTGGTCGTGGCTGCGGGCCTCGGCACGGAGGTAAACTTCCGGAGTGATGACGTTGGTCGCCTCGCCGCCGCGGATCACGCCGACGTTGCTTGTGCCGCTGCCCGCGGGCTTTTCAATTTTCCCTAGCCAGCCGTCCTTGTACAACTCCGCGATGGCCAGGCCGGCGATGGTGATCGCGCTCACGCCCAGCTCTGGCGCCGCGCCGGCGTGGCTGGCGATGCCCGTGACGCGAATCTCCATGCGATAGCCGCCCGTCGCGCCGATGGTGATCTGGCCGGTCGGGCCGCCGTCGAAGTTGAAGGCCAGCTTGGGGCCGCCGAGCATGCCCAGCGAAACGTAGCGAGCCGCCGTAGAGCCCGACCTCTTCCTGCACGGTCCAAAGAAAGGTCAGCGGTCCGTGCTCCGGCTTTTCTTTCAGCACGTGCAGCGCGGCGGCCAGGATCGCCGCCGTGCCGCTGCGGTCGTCGCCGCCCAGGCCCGTCGTCTTGTCCGCGGGAACGATGTATTTGCCTTTCTTAACCGGCTTCGCCCCGCGGCAGATCGGCACGGTATCGGTGTGGGCCATCAGCAGTCGCCTGGGCACGCGCCGCGTGCCCGGCAGCTTGAGCACCAGATTGCCAGTAGCGCCGCCGTGGGGAATCTTGCGATTGGCGGTATCGAACTTGATCATTGCAGCAGTCGCGCCCGCGGCACGCAGCCGCGACGTGATAAAGTCCATAACGGCGCCCTCCTCGCCACTGAGGCCGGTTATGGAGAGCAACTGCATGACAAGTTCGTCGGCGTGTTTGAGGTAGGTGGAAACCATGTCTTCCAATTTGCGATTTTCAATTTACAATTCTCATTTTGCAATCCCATTATCGACTATTGTCGCTGGTCCCGCAACGGTCCCCTCGCGAACATTCCCCATGCGCTTCTTTATCGCCGGCATCATGCAGGGTTCTCATACTTTGAACCAAATGCACGACCAGGATTACCGCCGGCGGGTCGCCGGGTTGCTGGCGGAGCACTTTCCGCAGGCGGAAATCTACGACCCGCTGGCTGAGCACCGCGACTCGTTGGACTACGACGGGCTGACCGGCCGCGAAGTCTTTTTCCGGCACAATCGCATGTGCCGCGAGGTGGACGTGCTGTTGGCCTTTCTGCCGTCGGCCTCGATGGGCACGGCAATCGAAATGTGGGAGGCCCATCAAAACGGAGCAGCCATCATTGCCATTAGCCCCATGAAGCACAATTGGGCCGTCAAGTATCTCAGCCACGCCATCTATGCGGACGAGGCCGAGTTCCTCGCCGCGCTGCGAAGCGGCGACTTCGCCCGCAGGATCTCGGTCGTGCTCGGCAAGAGGGACAACGAATGGGAATAGGTAGATGGGAGTGGGTGGCACGCTCTGAGCCGGGACACCCGCTTGCGGGTCGCGAAGGGCGTGTTTCCCTGGCGCCGCGCCCTTGGCCGAACCACTGCGCGTGTGCCCGGCTCAGGCCTGCAAACGCCGCCCACCGAAGCTCGCTGCACAGGCGCAGAATTGCCGGTCGTGCATGCGTCGGATTAGAGAATGGTCCAGTCCTCGACTGATAGGTTTGGCACGCGGGAAAACTCGCCGATGTTGTTCGTGACCACCGTGCCGCTGGCGGCCCGCGACGTGGCGGCAATCCACAAGTCGGCTTCACTGATAGGCGTGCCCAATGCCTCCAGGTGGGTGCGAATGGCAACGTAGTGATCTTCGACAGCCGCATCCGGCCCGGCGACCACGAAAGGCGCAAGAAATGCCAGGACGCGCAGTTTTCGCCTGTATGGGGTTCGTACTTTTCGCCGCGCCGAACGCCAGGCTCGTGAACTGCACTCCTTGATCCGTATTGAAAATCTCCGGCTCGTTTCCCAGCAAGGCTTCCTCCAAGGCCGCGATGCAAAACGCTCCGTCCAAGGTGTTCGACAACCGCCACGACAGGACGTGCCGGCTGTACCAATCCATGACCGCCGTCAGGTACACGAAACCGCCCCGCATGGGGATGTACGTGATGTCGGTGCTCCAGACGTGATTCGGCCGCTCGATCTCCACATTCCGCAGCAAATACGGGTAAATCTTGTGTTCCGGGCACCGCACCGTCGTCCTGGGCTTGGGGTAAATCGCCTCCAGGCCCATGACCCGCATCAATCGTTGCACACGCTTGCGATTCACGTCGATCTCATCGGCGATGCGACGGCTGCCGAAGTACGGCCGCTTCAGGTAAAGCTCGTCGATCGTTCGCATCAACTTCAGGTTCAACGCCGTTTCGCCGACCGGCTCGTAGTACCAACTCCCCCGAGCCAGGCCAAGCAGCTCGCACTGCCGTCGCAGGCTCAGCGCACCATGCCCTGGCTCGATGCACGTCCGACGCGCGTCAACCGAACTGGGCAGATTTTTTTTTCAACCACTCGACCTCCATCTTCAGTCGGCCGATCTGCTCGAACAGTTCCTCCTGGTTGTTCTCCTCGGCGCGTTGCTTGCGACGCCGATCCTCGAACAAGTCCACGGCACCCTCCAAGAGCCGCTGCTTCCAAGTCGAGATCTGCGTGGCATGCACGCCGAACTGGCCTGCCAACTCGCCAAGCGTCTTATCGCCCTTGCAGGCTGCCAGCGCAACGCGCGCCTTGAACGCCGCGCCGCGCCCACTCGCCACTGCCGCTGTCCTTGCGGCCTTCACCTTCCTGGCCATAGTCCTGAACCTCCTCATCGGTTAAAATCTGAACCAACTTCCAACATAAATGTACTGGTTCAAATTTCGGGGTCCAGCTCAGGTACTCGTAATCCAGAAGGTAGCAAGGTCATGCACTTGCAGCAACGCTTCGCTTTCGAAACGGGTGCTGAAGCCGCAAGAACGGTCGACCCTAACAATAACGCTTACGGGCAGGGGCGGCGGCAATGACGCAACGATTGTCGTTTTTTCAAACGACCCACGAAATCCCAACGCGAGCATCAAAGTTCGATCAGTCGGTTTCGAAGTCGTAAGCGTCGATCCAAATAGACTCGATTTTGGGCAAATCGAACGAAAGGACCTCCCTGTAAATCGAACTGTGCCGCCTTTCGGTCAATGAGCCCACGTTAGAGAAAACATTCGGGCACGTTTCTCTTGAATCTTCCGAAGAATTCCTGATCGCTGAGAGTACGTGCGCCGTCGGAAGCGCGCGACCCATCCGTATACAACTCAGCGAAAGCGTGCCGTCGGGCGAACTTCGCACGTCACTGTCGCTGTCGAGGAAAGCGGCGAAAAGCCGTTCGACCTCTCTATTCCGGTATCCTATCACGGGTTTCAGGGTCAAACCGGCGACTAGGGAAGCAATAAGCGTATGCGAGAATCAAGATGGACTGTAGCATCGGGTTCGATGCAGTTAGTATTCCTCGCGCTTACTTCCCTGTCGGCGCTCGCGCGAAACGCTCACGGAGGGGAGTCGGAGTCGGTCGAACGGATTCGCGCCGATTGGCGGACTCGGACCGAAACCATCAAGTCTTTCCAGTATCAGTGTGGACTGGAGCAGCTTCTTGTCAAGGGAAGCCGAAATCACCTTGCGCACCGCCGTGCAAAACAAGGTCTACCTCAGCTCGATACCCCAAAAAACGATACAATTCTTCACAGCAGCTTTCAGTTTTCGCTCTCCGGTGACAAAATGGCCTATTCACGGGACGGGGAGCAATGGGACAATTCACAGAACTCCATGCGTACGGTCAAGTCTCGAGCGGCGTTCGACGACGTCAATTACAGAATGCTTGTGCAAGGCTCACACTTTCCTCTCGGGGATTTGCGCGACAAGAGCAATCCCGGCCCCGTGGCTGATTCGCTCACGGCACAGGCAGATGCGAAGGCAATGTGGCTTTGGTTTTCGCCAATCGGTTGGTTAGAGCGGCAGGGATATCCTGCACGGGGTATGAAGATAAGCGAGCGCCATGGCGCTCTCGGATGGCTGCGACTGCGTAGCCGTGTCTCTTAATTCGAAGGCCTCGGCCGTGGCGAGAATCAACTTGTTTGTCGACCCGGCTCGCAGGCACGTTCCCGTCCAACTCGTAAAAGAGTTGAACGGCGTTGTAATTTGGGATCTGACAATTCGCTATGCATCCGATGGCGCCGTTGGCTGGCGAGTCTCCGCGTGGAGCAACAAATCGTTCGCAAGAACGGCGCGCTCGAAGATTCGTCGTCGGGCCAAGTGAAGGCGTTTTCGGTAAACGAACGTCTTGACGACGGTCTGTTTACATTCGATTTTCCAAAGGACACCCAATTCTCCGAGACCGTTGCCGACGGAGGCAGGAAGTACTATACGGCGCTCGGAGGCGGAGGGCGTCAGGAGATTCCGGAGCGCGAATTCGGCGCGTTGCCGGACAACGGGAGCAGACGCACGACGCTCCGCGCCGCGGTTATCGTATTTGCAGCAGCGTTTGGGATGCTGCTTGCCGTTCTGTACGTCAGGAGACGCAGAAGGGAGGTGGCGATTCGGTAATAACAGTACTTTTCGTTTCCTCAACCAATCTTGTAAACACAAATCCTCTATAGGAGATATGGCTATGAAGACGTTGTCCGTTGTTTGCTTAATCCTGTTTGTTTCCTTGGTGGTCTTGTTTGGGACGCTGGCGTCTTTGCGCGCGTGCATTTGTGGTTGCATGCCACTGTACCCCTCTGGGAAATCACAAGGGTACTGTGCCAGCGACGGGACTTGGACTTATTTCGGAGCTGCGGCGGCGATTGACAATTTTTACGATAATGGCTCGGACCCGTTCGAGATTGCCGAGAATACTCTGACAATGATGGAGGTGGACCGGACGGGTTGCGACCACTGTCCTTGCAGCCAAAATGGTTGCGAAAATCCGTGCTTCGGCCAGCCAGTCGGAGGTGACACGCAAGCGGGCTATGATGTGTCGATGACGACTGACTGCGTCGATCCTGGAACGTAAAGCATTTGCCAAAAGGCGGGTTTTCAATGAGGCACTGAGGTGTTGCGCGACCGCCAACGCTAGCGCGAAAGTGAACTTTCGTCATCCAGTATATCACATGCACTCCACCCCACATTTCGACGCGCGAATCCATTTATTGTGCAGCCCCGTGCAGTTTAAGTGTGCCGGTCGCGGCCTCGCGAGGGAGCGGTGCCGGGGAAACCAAGAATTGGAGTAGAAGCGTCGAAACTGTTGGCGGACCACTAGGCCCTAATCAAGCGAGCCCCGATGGTGTTCGCAGTCGATTTGTGCTCGCCGCGTAGGGCGACACCGCCAGCGGCCGGTGCCGCAGGCACTGGTTTGTAACTCTCGAATTGTTTGCGTTTTCATCTCAGACTCCTTTGCACCTCGGGTGCGGTTTGGCGTGGCGGCGGACCGGAGCATCCGGACTCCGGCTTCATGGGTTCGTACTCAACATTTCAAGGGACGATGCAACTGGTCCAACAGGCGGAAGAACACTTGCTGCCACGGATTCCATGCCATCCAGCGGAAAACGATCTTGCGGCCCGTGCGAAGGATCTGCGCCGGAATATTCATCATCGCCTGCCGAAACGTGGAAAACTCCATCCGCAGCAACTTGTATTTCTCCTCGCGGTGCCTCTCCTGCCAGCGTCCCTCTTCCGGCAGCAGCAACGCCGACCACGCTTTCAAGCTCCAAGCCAGCGAGGCCATGACCATGTATGCCCCGTTGGACAGCAGGCGATCCAGGGGAGCCGTCAGCGACCGCACGTCATCTTTTTGCACCCCCAGCAGGTTCTCCTGGCCGCAACGGTCGTTGGCCCCGAAGACGACCTGCTCAACAGGCTTTTTGTCCTCGTTGGTGATGTAGAAGAAACAACGCGCCGTCTCCAGGAGCTTCTTCTGTCCGCGGTAGGTTTCCAGTTCCTTCCATACCACCACGATGCGATAGGCCTTCTCGCACTTGCCGGGCTGGTAGGTGAACTCCGCCACATGCTCCTTCACCGTACGCACGTCCTCGAACTCGCGTTGCTCGATCACCTGCTGCTTGACGTTCTCCGGCCGCTGCCGCGGTTTCGTCTTGACGGGGTGCTTCACCCGCCGCCGCAGCACCTTCCAGGCCTCCGCGGGCAGTTTCTCCGCCAATTCGTACAACTGCTTCGTGGCATCGATGCCGAAGATGAACCGCACATCCTCCCCGTCCCAGCGGTCCAAGTATTCGGTTTGCGTAAAGTCGGTGTCGCCCCGCAGCAGGATCTTACGGAAGCCCGCCTTGCGGCACAGTTCGACGGAGCAGTCGAAATACCAAGCCGCCTGCTCGTGGCTGGGCCGATTGCCGGGCCGGTTGACCACGAACAGCGGCTCGCCCGTGTTGGCCAAAGAGATGACCAACGGATGATAACCCCACTGCCCTTTGTAGTTGATCTCCATGCCCTCTTTGCACGCCCCGGTGGTTTCCACCATCGTGCCGTCGGCGTCCAGGATGGCTTGCTCAAAAAACGCTTTGGGCTGTTGCCGCCAGACTATGCAGCGGATGCGGTTGAAGATCGACTGCAAGCGGAGGATGGCGACCTCGTCGAAGCGGCGGCAGAAGTCGCCGGCCGTGGTAGGGTCGGGGATGCGGCGGGCGCCGAGGGCGTCCAGGTAGGCGACGTTCGTGCGGAGCAGTTCCAGGTGTTCCAGACACCGGCCCCCGGCCAGCAGGTTGTAGGCAATGTTGAGCACATGGTCGCTGTCGTGGTAGGGGAAGTGGAGTTTCAACAGGCCGAGATGGCGGTCGATCGCCTCGGCGAGTCCGAGCTTGCCGACCAGCAAGTGCATGGCCCCGATGCCGCCGGCGGCCGTGGCCCGCGCGCGATCGGCGATTTCATAATGGATGTTAGACGCCGTCATGACGGGCCGGTCACAGCCACGGTTAATATTCTTGTCCAAGCGGCGGGCTACCTCCCGCTTGCGTTGTGCGATTTGTTTGCGTATCTTGGAATTCACTCGAAAACCTCCGTGCGTTGGGTTGTGGTTTTGTTAACACCCATTCAACCCCAAAAAACGCCGAAGGTTTTCGGGTTTTTGTGTCTTACGCATCAGAGACACCACGCCGGGCTCGCTTGGCTAGGGATTAGTCATGCCATAGAGCGCCGTGCCGGCGAGAATCAAGCTTCCGTACGGATACTGACCGCTTGCCGCGCCGGCGCTGCCAGTAAAGGAAAGAAGATTCTGGAAGTTGCTGCCGTTGGTGCCCACGCTGAAGACGTTGCCCAGACCGCTACTGCCCCCTAAGCTCTCATGCCGTAAAGCGCCATGCCGTCGAGTGTCAAGCTACCTTCTGGCCCGCCTCCTGCCACGCCCCCCGAGAAGGAAACCAGGTTCTGGTAGTTCGCGCCGTCGGTTCCGACGCTGAAGATGTTGCCCCCGCCATAGAAGGTCATTCCGTAAAGGGCAGTGCCGCTAATCATCAAGCTACCAATCGGGTTCCAGCCGCTGGCCGTGCCGCCGGTACCTGTGAACTGGACTAGCGTGGTGAAGGTTTGCGAGTCGGCCGTGCCGGCGCACGGCGCAAGACAGATCGCAATCGCGGATGCAAAGCTTTTCATGTGAGGCCTTCCGAGGAAAAACCGTGGGTCCACGCATGACCACGCAAACATTCGAGACAAAGAGTGGGCGAGCGTCGAGCCACCGGTAAAGAAGGCCGCCGGAAGAAACGGGGGAACCGGGATGTCGCCGCCCGGCGGCCTCTATGAAAATCCGTGGCCACCTACGGTACGCATCGGGCGGCGTCATCCTTGCCTCCCTCGCTGCCCCGTAATTGGGTAATTCGGTTGAAGGAAAGAATCAACCGACTGTCGCCAGTCTAGTCGATCTTACGCGGCCCGTCAAATTTTTTGCACATGAGTTTTCAGTTTTCAGTGTTCAGTACGGAACACTGAACACTGAAAACTGAGCACTGAAAAACTACCACGCTCCCAGCAACCCGATCGACAGTCCATCAAACGCCACGTTGCCGCCGTGGTCCCAGGCATTGAGCTGCCGCGGCGCGAGGGCGACGCCGGCGGCGTCGTAGAACTGGTAGCCGATCCGCAGCCAGAGATTCTGGGTCATGCGGACCCGCGCGGCGACGGAGACCTCGAACAGACCCGCCACGCCCGTGCCACTGCTGGAGATGTCGAAACCGGGCGGCGGACTGGCGAGGCCGCTGATCGTGTCGGTGCCGTGCTGTCGATAGATGTTGGCCATCAGACCCGCCTTGACGCCCGTCTCCCATTCGAACCGCTCCCAGCCGCGTGTCAGCAAGAGTCCGGTCTGCGCACGATGAGGTTGTTCGTCGTCGAATAGTTGAGGTTCTCTGTAGCGCCGGTGAAACCGTCGATGCCGGTCAGCGCGAACTGCTCGGCCAAGTTGAAATAGCGGACGCCCCAGAGCCAATCGAATTTCCAGTAGGCCGAGTCGGAGTTCAGCCGGAAGAGTACGTTGACCTCTACGTTTTCCACCTGACTGGCATAGGTGTAACCGAGCGACGTATCGAATCCGCCGATGCCGCTGGGCGGATTGGCCGAAAGCTGCAAGTAGGGCGAAAAGGCCAGGACCGTCTCGCCGACCGGATCGCCCGGCAGGTAGTTGCTGGCGGACCATTGCTGCAAGCCCCAATAAGTGGCCGAGATCGTAATGTAGTCGGTAATCTTGTGGCTGATTTCCAGACGGACGCCGGCCTCCAGCGGAAAGTCGACGTCGTCGCTGAAGAGATTGCCTAGCGGCACCGCGGCCGGTTGACCGGAGGCCGGGTTGTAGGCCGTGGATCCCAGGTAGTAACTGCCGCCGGAGCTGCGCTCCAGAAACATGCAGTCGATCGCCGCGGTCCAATCATAGGAATTCATCGGCGGCGCGGGCACAATGATCAAAGGCCGCGGGTACGGCCCCGGCGGCGGATACGGATATGGGTAAGGCTGGGAGGGGGCGACCACACTCGGACCGCCCGGCGACATACGCGCCCGGCGGGGGAGGCGGCGGCGGACCCGGCGGATACTGCGGATAGTTGCCGGGCGGCTGTGCGTATCCGCTGGGCGGCGCACCATACGGCGGCTGCTGGGGCGGCCCGAACTGCGGCCCGGGGAGGGCCTGCACGGCGTCCGGCGCAGGTGGCGGCGGCGGCTCCTGCGCGAAGGAGAGACCCGCCACGGTGCATGTAAACAGCGAAATGAGCAGACAAGCGCGCGTTTTCATGGTTGCTAAGTTTAGCGAGTTTACCGATTGCGGAGAAAGGGCAATTTTTACCTTGCGCTATGTATCGTACTTGAGACACCGCAACGTGAGAAAAGGTGTCAGCGCTGGGTGAAGGATTAACCGGTAACTGCTCGCGTGCGGCTGTCAATTTGGCACCCGGCAGCCGATCACGCGCACGGTAGAAGATCAACTATCCGGCGTTGCTTAGTTGCAAACCCTTGTCGCAAAACGGTTTACGCGACTTGCCCTAGTCGTTGGCACAGCGCTTGCTTAGATAGCGGAACCTTGTTCGGCCGACTGCCAAGTTTTGCGCGGTTGTCCGCTGACAAAGCGCTTAAGTGTTTATTCTTTGAACGGGAAAATCGCGTGAATTCGTGCCGCCGGACGTAGGCGCCGCCATTGAGTACCGTTCGATACAAAATCTGCAACAGGAGGACTTCACTGTGGCAAAACAGATGGTTTACGAAGACGAGGCGAGGCAGCCGCTGGCTGCTGGCGTCAGCAAGCTGGCGCGGGCCGTGATGACCACGCTCGGCCCGCGCGGCCGCAATGCGGTCCTTGACAAGGGTTGGGGCGCGCCAAAGATCACCAAGGACGGCGTTACCGTCGCCGAGGAAATCTCGCTGGACGACCCGCAGGAAAACCTGGGGGCGCAGCTCGTGAAAGAGGCGGCCTCTAAGACGAACAAGATCGCCGGCGACGGCACCACCACCGCCACGATCCTTGCCGAGGCGATTTATCGCGAAGGGCTGAAGATGATCGCCGGCGGCGCCGACCAGATGTCGCTTTCCCGCGGCGTGCAGAAAGCGGCCGACGCCGTGGTGGCCGCCGTCGGCAAGATGTCGACGCCGATCAACGAAAAGAACAAGAAGGAAATCACTCAGGTCGCCACGATCGCCGGCAACAACGATCCCACGGTCGGCGCCGTGCTGGCCGACGCCTTCATGAAGGTCGGCAAGGACGGCGTGATTACGATCGAGGAAGGCAAGCAGGCGGAAACGACGGTCGACGTCGTGGAAGGCATGCAGTTCGATCGCGGCTTCCTCTCGCCGCACTTCGTCACCAACCAGGAAGAGCAGACGGTCGAGTTCGAGAAGGCGCTGGTCCTCATTCACGAGGAAAAAATCACAAGCGCCAAGAGCCTGGTGCCGCTGTTGGAGGCCGTCAGCAAGGCGAACAAGCCGCTGCTGATCATCGCCGAGGACGTGGAAGGCGAGGCCCTGGCCACGCTGGTGGTCAACAAGATGCGCAGCATCCTCAACGTCTGCGCGGTCAAGGCCCCCGGCTACGGCGATCGGCGCAAGGCGATGCTGGGCGATATTGCCGTTCTGACCGGCGGAAACGCCATCTTCAAGGACCTGGGCGTGCAACTCGACTCAGTGAAGCTTTCCGATCTCGGCAAGGTCGATCGCGTAATCATTTCGGCCGACGATACCACGATCGTCGGTGGCGGCGGCGAGAAGAAGGCGATTGCCGGCCGCGCCGAGCAGATTCGCAAGGAAATCGAAACGACCACCAGCGATTACGACCGCGAGAAGCTGGAAGAGCGCTTGGCCAAGCTGGCCGGCGGCGTGGCCCAAATCAGTGTGGGCGCCGCGACCGAAACCGAGATGAAGGAGCGGAAGTTCCTCTTGGACGACGCCAAGGCCGCCACCAAGGCCGCGCTGGAAGAGGGCATTGTGCCCGGCGGCGGCGTGGCCCTGTTGCGTTGCGAGAAGGCGGTCGACGCCCTGCAGCTTGAGGGCGACGAAGCCTTGGGCGCGAAGATCGTGCGGAACGTGTTGGAAGTGCCCCTGCGGCTGATCGCCAACAACGCCGGCCAAGAAGGGTCCGTGGTCGTGAACCGCGTCCGCAGCCTGAAGAAAAACGAGGGCTACGACGCCGACAAGGACACCTACGGCGACATGTTCGACGCCGGCATCATCGATCCGGCGAAGGTGGTCCGTATCGCCTTGCAAAACGCCGCGAGCGTCGCTGGCTTGCTGCTCACGACTTCCTGCCTCATCACCGAGATTCCCAAGAAGGACGACGGCAAGGCCGGTCCTCCGGGCGGCCACGGCCACGGCATGGGCGGCGGCATGGGCGGCATGGGAGGTATGGGCGGAGGCATGGGAGGTATGGGCGGCATGGGTGGCATGGGCGACTTTTAGATCACGAACAACAACTAACACATAGGAGAATTAACCATCATGGCAACAAAAGACAACATCAAGCTGCGGCCGCTGGACGACCGCGTAGTCGTGGAGCCGAAGGAAGCCGACGAAGTTACCGCCGGCGGCATCGTCCTGCCCGATACGGCCAAGGAGAAGCCGCAGCGCGGCAGCGTGCTGGCGATCGGTCCGGGCAAGCTGCTGGACAGCGGCGAGCGCGGCACGCTTTCCGTGGGCATCGGCGACGAAGTGATCTACGGCAAGTACTCCGGCTCGGAGATCGAGCTGGACGGCCGCGAGGTGAAGATCCTGCGCGAAACCGACATCCTCGCCAAGGTCGTGAAATAGTCCCGCACACCAAGAACATAAGGAACCGCCAACGTGGCTAAACAACTGCTATATGAAGATCAGGCTCGCAAGCGACTGCTCCGCGGGGTAGACAAGCTGGCCGACGTGGTGGCCGTCACCCTTGGCCCCACGGGACACAACGTGATTCTCGACAAGTCTTACGGCGGCCCGACCGTTACCAAGGACGGCGTCACCGTCAGCAAGGAAGTCGACCTGGAAGACCGCTTCGAGAACATGGGCGCGAAGCTCGTCAACGAGGTCGCGTCGAAGACTTCGGACCAGGCCGGCGACGGCACGACGACCGCCACGGTGCTGGCCCGCGAGATTTTCCGCGAGGGCTTGCGAAACATCACCGCCGGGGCCAACCCGACGGCCGTCCGCCGCGGCATCGACAAGGCCGTGGAGGCCGCCGTCGAACACCTGCACGGCATGGCCCGGCAGATAACCAGCTCCGAGGAAATCGCCAACGTGGGCTCGATCAGCGCCAACAACGACCCGGTCATCGGCAAGCTTATTGCCGAGGCGATGGAAAAGGTCGGCAAGGATGGCGTGATTACCGTCGAGGAAGGCAAGACTTCGGAGACGACCTACGACGTTGTCGAGGGAATGCAGTTCGACAAGGGCTACCTGTCGCCGTACTTCATCAACAACCCGGCGGCGATGGACGTGGAGCTTGAGGACGCGTTGATTCTGATCCACGAGAAGAAGATCAGCAACATCCGCGAACTGATTCCCATCCTGGAGAAGGTCGCGCATTCGGGCAAGCCGCTGTTGATCATCGCCGAGGACGTCGAGGGCGAGGCGCTGACGACGCTCGTTGTGAACAAGCTCCGCGGCGTGCTCAACATCAGTGCCGTCAAGGCCCCCGGCTTCGGCGACCGCCGCAAGGCCCTGCTGGGCGACATCGCCGTGCTTACGGCCGGCACGCTGATCAGCGAAGACCTGGGCATGAAGATGGAAAACATCGGGCTGGAGCACTTGGGCCGCGCGAAGAAGATCACCATCGACAAAGACAACACCACGATCGTGGAAGGCGGCGGCAAGACGGCCGACATCAAGGCCCGCGTCGAGCAGCTCAAGCGGCAGATCGACGCCACCGACAGCGACTACGATCGCGAGAAGCTTCAGGAGCGGCTGGCGAAGCTCTCCGGCGGCATCGCGGTGATCAAGGTCGGCGGCAGCACCGAGGCCGAGATGAAGCAGACCAAGGCCCGCGTCGAAGACGCTTTGCACGCCACCAAGGCGGCCGCGATGGAAGGCGTTCTGCCCGGTGGCGGCGTGGCCTTGCTCCGCGCCAAGGAGGCGGTGGAAAAGGTCCGCGGCGCCAAGGGAGACGAAAAGGTCGGCGTGGACATCGTCTATCGCGCCCTTTCGGCCCCCATCAAGCAGATCGCCTCCAACAGCGGCATCGACGGCGGCGTCGTCGCCGACGAGGTCGCGCAGAAGGCCGTCAACATCGGGTACGACGCGTATGCCGGCAAGTACGTCGACATGTTCAAGGCCGGTATCATCGATCCGCTGAAGGTCGTCCGCACGGCCTTGCAAAACGCGGCCAGCATCGCGGGGCTGTTGCTGACGACGGAGACGCTTGTGACCGACCTGGAGAAGGACGACAAGAAGCGGGTCGTCGAAGGCGCGGTGCGGTAAGGACGCACTCCAGACCAATCCAGCGGGGCCGCCTCGAATCGGGGCAGCCCCGCTTTTCGTATCGTCAGATTGCAAAAGCCTGGCGCAGATTCGCCCTTAACTCGTTCGCGTGACGTAGGGTAGAATATGGTGATGATGACCGAAAAACGCGACTATTACGAGGTCCTTGGGGTCCAACGTTCCGCAAGCAAGGAGCAAATCGCCGAGGCCTACCGCAAGCTGGCGCTGAAATACCATCCCGACCGCAATCCGGGCGACGAGCAGGCAGTGGCCCACTTCAAGGAGGCCGCCGAGGCGTTTGAGGTGCTCAATCACCCGGACAAGAAGGCGAAGTTCGACCGCTTTGGCTTCGCGGGGCTGCAAGCGGGCGACGCCCCGCATTTCCGCGACGTGGGCGACGTCTTCGAGGCCTTCGGCGACTTTTTCGGCGAGGGGCTGTTCGGCGATTTGTTCGGCGGACGCGGGCGCCGCGTCCGCAAAGGGGCCGACATCCAATGCGAGGTCATGTTGGACCTGAAAGAAGCGGCCACGGGCGTTTCCAAGTCGATCGAGTTCGAGCGGCACACGCCGTGCGAAACCTGCGGCGGCTCGGGAGCGAAGCCGGGCACGCGGCCGGAAAAATGCTCCTATTGCGGCGGCAGCGGGCGCGTCGTGCAAAGCAGCGGTTTTTTTTCACTGCAAACTCCTTGTCCGGCCTGCCGCGGCAGCGGACGCGTGGTTCGCGAGCATTGCCCGGCCTGCCGCGGCCAGGGCTATCTGCTGCGGCGCGTCACCCGCAAGATCGAAATCCCGCCGGGCGTGGATACCGGCACGCGGTTGCGGCTCAGCGGGGAGGGCGAGCCCCATCCATCCGGCGGCCAGCACGGCGATTGCTATTGCGTCATCCGCGTCAAGGAACACCCGCTATTCCATCGCGAGGGCCGCGACTTGGTCTGCCAGGTGCCGATCAGCTACTCGCAGTCGGCCTTGGGAGCGCGGATCAAAGTGCCCACCCTCAATGGCGCGGAGCACGTCGACATTCCGGCGGGCACGCAGCCCGGCGAGGTCATTACGCTTCGCGGCCGGGGAATGCCGGACGTGCGATATCGCGGGCGCGGCGACTTGCACGTGCAGCTTACGGTGGAAGTGCCGAAGCGGCTTTCCGAGCGGCACGAGAAGCTGCTGCGCGAGCTCGCCGAGATTGAAAACAGCGAAGTCTCGCCCAAACGGAAGACGTTTTTCGACAAGATCAAGGACCTGTTTCACGCGGAGGAATCGACATGAACGATGCGACGAAACAAAAAACGACGGCTGAGGCCGGGGAAGTCCGCGCGGAAGGGACCGATGACGCGCAGTTGGAAAAACTCCGCGCCGACCTGGAAGCCGCCAGGGACCGTGCGTTGCGCAGTCAGGCGGAGTTGGAGAATTACCGCAAGCGGGCCGCCCGCGAAATCGAGGAACACCGCCGCTACGCCGAACTGCCTCTGATGCGCGACTTGCTGCCGGTGCTGGACAACGTGGAGCGGGCGATTGCCGCGGCGGACAAGTCTCAAGACGTGGCCGTGTTGCTGGACGGCATGAAGCTGGTGGCGCGGGAGTTCGAGGACGCTTTAGGGCGCCACCATTGCAAGCGGATCGGGGCCTTGCACTTGCCCTTCGATCCGCACTTGCACCACGCGATTTCGCAAATGCCCAGCAGCGAATACCCGCCGAATACCGTGCTGATCGTGGCACAACCGGGCTTTGAATTGCACGATCGCGTCGTGCGGCCCAGCCAAGTGGTCGTTTCCCGGGCGGCGGACGACGCGGCAACAGCGGCCACAGAGTAGCTTTTCAGGAAAAGGGGAGATGCTCGATGCGGCTGGAACCGAAATCTGCCGTTGCCGAATGGGGGACGATTGCATCACCAACAACCGTGAGCAATTAAAATATGCCAACGTACGACTACGTATGCGACGCTTGCAAACACGAGTTCGAGCTGTTCCAGTCAATCAAGGAAGAGCCGAAGAAGCAGTGCCCAAAATGCGGCAAGAAAAAGCTGCGGCGGCTGATCGGGCCTGGCGCCGCGATCGTTTTCAAAGGCTCCGGCTTTTATACGACCGACTACCGCAGCGAATCGTACAAGAAGGCGGCGGACGCGGACAAACCGGCAGCGGCTTCGACCTCCGGCGAGAAGACCGCGGACAAACCCGCCGAGAAGTCCGCCGAGAAATCCAAAGACACTGGGACGAAGAAGACAAAAGGAGGCTCCCGTCCTCACACGAGTTCTTAGCCAAATACTTGCGCGGCGCTAACAATCTCCTAACAATCGCCGTGTAGACTCCGGCTATGAACAGCACACTTCTCGCATCAAGTCCCTTGACTCGTGATTCTTCAGCCGCGACGGTTAAACGATTCGTTCTCATTGTCGAAGACGAGGAGGACATTCGCGAGCTGGTCAGTTACCATCTGGTCAAGGAGGGCTATCAGGTCGCCAGTGTGAGTTCCGGAGAAGAAGCCCTCGCCATCGCGGAGACCCAAGTGCCCGACCTGATCGTGCTGGACCTGATGTTGCCCGGCATCGACGGTTTTACGGTTTGCCAGCGGCTGAGGGCATCGCCCAGGACCGCCGATGTTGCGGTGATGATGCTGACGGCCAAGAGCGAAGAGGCCGACGTTGTGCGCGGGCTGAACCTCGGGGCCACGGATTACGTTACCAAGCCGTTTAGCCCCAAGGTCTTGCTGGCCCGCGTTCGGGCGGCGCTGCGCCGGCAACAAGCGGCCGTCGCGGCTTACCCGCAGGAATCCCAAGAAGCCGAGGATGTAGACGACGAAGAACCGGAAGAGGTGATCGCGATCCACGAGCTGGTCATCCATCCGGGCCGGCACGAAGTGCGAGTCAACGGTGTTCAGGTATCTCTCAGCTCGACCGAATTCCGCGTCCTCCATTATATCGCAGGTCGCCCCGGCTGGGTCTTCAGCCGACAGCAAATCCTCGACGGAGTTCACGGCGACAATTACGCGATCACCGACCGGGCCGTCGACGTGCAGATCGTCGGCCTGCGAAAGAAGCTGGGCGAGGCAGGCAAATACATCGAGACCGTCCGCGGCGTAGGCTATCGCTTCCGAGAGTAACACCCTGTATAATTCGCGGGCTGGAAGAGATACTAACCCGAGGTGCCCGTGGGGGGGACGGTATTCCCTCCTTGCCCGTGCTCGGGGTTGCTATCGGTCGTAGTCTTCAACCCTTTGCGGGATCGCCATGCGCCGGCGGCGCTTATACTGGAAGGTTTTTTCGGCGACGGCCGTGGTGGCGTCGGTTGCCGTGGCGATGGCGGGTTCCTACGTCGCCTTTCGTGCCGGTAGCGGTCTGGAGCACGAAGTTTGGGCCAAGCTCGAGCTTGCCGCGGCGTCCGCGGAAATGCGACTGGGCGGCTCATGGCCTGCGAACCCGCCCGCGAACGCGCCGAAAGACCTTGCCCCGGCCTGTCGCGAACTCAGCGAGCGCTTCGGGGTGCGACTGACGGTCATCCTCGTCCTGCCGCGGTTAGGCGAAGTTGTGGCCGACACGACGGACGACCCGTCCGAATTGGACAACCATGGCGACCGCCCGGAGGTGCAGGAGGCCATTGCCGGCCGGACGGGCCGCTCGGTTCGCGCTAGCATCACGCGGCACGAGACGCTCATGTACCTGGCCGTGCCGTTGCGTCGCAAAGGGCAGATCGTGGCCGTTGTGCGGACCTCGCTTCCCACGGCGCCGTTGGCGGCTGCTCAAAGGGCCGTCTACGCCGAAATTGCCGCCATTGGCCTTCTGGCCGTTTTCGCGATGGCCGCCGCGGCGCTCGTCATCGCCCGGCCGATAGTCCGCGCCTTGCAGGACGTCCGCCGCGGCGCCGAGCGTTTTGCCCGCGGCGACTGGAAATATCGACTGCCCGACAATTCTTGGGAGGAAATCGGCCGGTTGTCGGAATCGCTCAATTCGATGGCGGCCCAGTTGGACGACCGCATCCAACGCATCCTGCGGCAGCAGAGCGAGCATCAGGCGGTGCTCTCCAGTATGGAGGAAGGCGTAATGGCCGTCGACCGCGCGGGAACGGTCCTCAGCGTGAACGAACCGTGCGCGGAACTGTTGGGCGTGGAGCCCGAGCGGCTCCGCGGGCGGAGCGTGTACGAAGTCTTGCGGAAGCCGGACCTGTTGAAGTTCATCGAGAGTGCGCAGGCCAGCCCCAAGTCGCTGGACGGGGACTTGCGCTTCCTCAGCCCCGAGGAGCGCTGGCTGCACGCCCACGGCACGGCGCTGCACGACGCCCGCGGGCAGAAGATCGGCGTGCTCGTCGTGCTGCACGACGTCACGCGGCTGCGGCGGCTGGAGAACGTCCGCCGCGACTTCGTGGCCAACGTCTCGCACGAGTTGCGGACGCCGATCACGTCGATCAAGGGCTTTGTCGAAACGCTGCTGGACGACGGCTTCGAGGACCGCGCCAGCACGGAGCGTTTTTTGGGAATTGTGCTCCGCCAGGTAAACCGCCTGGAGGCGATCATCAACGACCTGCTGCTGCTCTCGCGCGTCGAGCGCAGCGGCGAGGACCAGCGTATTGAAACCGGCGCCGAACCGCTGTCTCAGGTCGTGAAGGTCGCACGCGAAACGTGCGAGAAAAAGGCCCACGACAAGTCGATTGCGATCGTCGTCGATAGCCAGGAGGACATCGTGGCCCGCATCAACGGCCCGTTGTTGGAGCAGGCGGTGATCAACCTGATCGACAACGCGATCAAATACAGCGACTCCGGCGCCGTTGTGCAGGTTACGGTGGCGCGGGAGGGCGATTTCGCGGTGATTCGCGTCATCGACAACGGCTGCGGGATCGCCGCCAATCACGTGCCGCGGCTTTTCGAGCGGTTCTATCGCGTCGACAAGGCACGCAGCCGCGAACTCGGCGGCACGGGCCTGGGCTTGGCGATCGTCAAGCACATCGCGGCCGCGCATCAGGGCACCGTCCACGTCGAAAGCGTCGTCGGCCGCGGAAGCACCTTCACGCTGCGATTGCCGCTGGGGACGCAGGCGTTTCACTCTGAACCAGCAGGAGATGAACTGCAACCGGCGGCGGAAGACGTTGCATAGGCGATTCTTCGCAGTAGTTTCCGTCAAGACTAACCAGAAATATCTATGACAACGCTGACCATTTCCCATATGGCTGCATTAGTGCAACAAGCGCCAGGCCGAGCAAGAGAGCTATACGGTAGATCAATTCCTGGCTTGCGCCGCCGCGGAGAAAATGGCGGCGATGCGGTCACTTGAGTAAATCGGCGAGGAGGCGTTACTAGGACACCGTGAAGATTTCGAGCAGTTTCTCGCCACCGTCGGCGACCGGGAACCGATTGAGATGGACTAGCTGCCCGAGTGAAGGCGTTTGCAGCTCAATTCGCCTTCCGCCGCGCTCGCGGTGCGGCCGGCGGCGCGAATACCGAAGGCGAGACGCCAAAGAACTTCGCGAATTTTGAAATGTCCTCCTGACCGATTCCACGTCGTCCAGCCAATATCGCGCTGATTGTCGAGCCGGACACGCCGATTGCGGCTGCTAATTCTGCTCGGCTCACGCTTTTCGAATCAATCAGATGCGCAAGCATTCGATCCGGCGGATTGCTTGGAGTAGGATATCGGATCGATTCGTACTGTTCGACCAGTACGACAAGAACTTCCAACAGGTCATTTTCAGCGCGTGATAGTCGCGGCCGCATCATAAGGTCGTCTACAGTACGGAGCATTTTCTGGTACGCCCGCTCGCTGCGAATTGGGCGTGGTACGTATTCCTGTAGTAGATTCCGGTAAGCCGTGGCTATCATCGTCCGCAGTCCTTCTTCCAGTCGTCCTTATTATACTCGGCGTGCGTCAAGAAGTGTTTGACAAAAAGTGTGCCCCCGCGGTCGCCAGTGGAATATCGCACACCCACAATGAAACGGTACCTGTTGCCGCGAACATTGAACACCAGACACCCTCCAACCTGGTCGGTCGCGGGATAAGGAATGCGAACGTCGGGCAGGCTTTGCCATTGCGTCGCCTTGGCTACTTGCCACCAACTCTCAAGCCATTCGGCCGCATCGGAATGTGCCAGTTGGCGCGTCGAATTGCTGGCCGGCTAATAATGTTCGCGCGTATTTCTAGCGAAGAGCGGATGGCATGCCACCGGCAAGCGGATACCCGGCGCCTGCTACTTTACACCTCATCCCGTGCTACGTAACACACCAGCGAGCGGCTCTCCAACTCGACCGTCCAGTCGGCGGGCGGGGCGGGGCCGTCCAATTCGGGATAGATGTCTTTCGGCGGGGCGGCAGCCGTGTTGATGAACTGCCACCAGGAAAAGGTCCGCGCGACCTTGGGAAAGACGAACTTCTGCGGCGAGCCGCCGCTGTGGGCCAAGATCAGGATATGGTGGTTCGGCACGGCGGGCAATTCGGGACCGACGCCGGCGAGCCGCGGCGCGGCGGCCAAGAGGCATGTCAGGCTGTTGCCGCTGTGAGACCAGTCGATCGCATCGCCCAGAGGAGAAAACCAGCTCACGTCGGGCAGTTCGCCGGGCCGTGCGGGCTGGCCGCTGAGGAAATCGGTCCGCCGCACGGTCGGCTCGCGGCGGCGGAAATCGACGAGCGCCGCCACGAAGCGGATCAAAGACTCGTTTCGCTGCACCAGCCGCCAGTCAAACCAGGAAATCGCGTTATCCTGGCAATAGGCGTTGTTATTGCCCTGCTGCGTCCGGCGGCATTCGTCGCCAAAGAGAACCATCGGCACGCCCTGGCTGAGCAGGTTGGTGGCCATCAGGTTCTTGATCTGCCGGACGCGGACGGTTTCGATCGACTTCCGCGTGGTGGGGCCTTCCTGGCCGTAGTTGCAACTGTAGTTGTTGTTGTCGCCGTCGCGGTTGCCCTCGCCGTTGGCCTCGTTGTGCTTCCAGTTGTAGCTCACCAGGTCGTTCATGGTGAAGCCGTCGTGCGAGGTGATGAAGTTGATGCTGTGGTACGGCTTCCGCCCGCTCGCCTGGTACAGGTCGCTCGATCCGGCCAGCCGCGTGGCCAGCGGGCCGATCATGCCGGGATCGCCGCGCCAGAAGCGGCGGACGTCGTCGCGGAAGCGGCCGTTCCACTCCGCCCAGCGAAGGGTGGCGAAACGGCCCACCTGGTAGGCCCCGGCCGCGTCCCATGCCTCGGCGATGATCTTCGTGTCCGCCAATTGCGGGTCCTCGCTGATCGACTCCACGACCGGCGGATTCGGCAGCAGGTTGCCGTCTCGGTCGCGGCTGAGGATCGAGGCCAGATCGAAGCGGAAGCCGTCGACGTGGTACGTATGCACCCAGTGCCGCAGGCAATCGAAGATCATCTCGCGGACGATCGGATGGTTGCCGTTGAGCGTGTTGCCGCAGCCGGTGTAGTTGCGGTAGTGCTGCCCGCCGTTTTCCAGCATGTAGTAGACGCGGTTTTCCAGGCCCTTGAACGATAGCGTCGGGCCGTGCTCGTTGCCTTCGGCCGTATGGTTGAACACCACGTCGAGGATCACTTCGATGTCTGCCGCGTGCAGCGCTCGCACCATCTCCTTGAACTCGCGGACCTGTCCGCCCGGCTCCTTGCTCACCGCGTAGCCTCGGTGCGGCGAGAAGAAGCAAATCGGGTCGTATCCCCAATAGTTCGGCCGCGGCGGGCGCTGGCCGAGGCAGTCGAGGATCGGAAACTCGTGGACCGGCATCAGCTCGATGGCTGTCACGCCCAGCGATTTCAAATACGGGATCTTCTCGATGATGCCCAAATACGTGCCGGGATGCTCGACCTTGCTGCTGGGCGATTCCGTGAAGCCGCGGACGTGGATTTCGTAGATGATCGTCTCCGCAAGACTGCGGCGGAGGTGGCGGTCGCCCTGCCAGTCGAACTCGTCGTTGATGACGACGCATTTGGGCGGTCGCAGGATGCCGCCCTCTGGCGGAAGGAAATCGCCGGCAAGCGCCTTGCAGTAGGGATCGATCAACCGGGCCTGGGGGTCGAAGCGGTCGCCGCGCATCGGCTCGTGCGGACCATCGGCTTGCAGGTGATAGAGCTGCCCGGGCCCCGTACCGGGCACGAAGACGCTCCAGATGTGCCCCCAGCGGTTCAAATCGGGATCGTACTCGATGATATCGGTCGGATCGGCGTCGTCGACGTCCTCGTAGAGCAGGACCCGCATCGCGGTGGCGCTGCGGCTGAAAACGACGAATTGCACACCCCCGTCATGCACGATGGCCCCGTACGGAAGGGGGTGGGTGAACTTCAGGGCCGCTTGCCGCTGCGACATGGGCGATGACTCAGATGACTCAATGGTGCAATCAGTATAGAACGCAACATCCGAAGCATAGCACGAACTGACATCAAGCGACATCTCTTATTCACCGATAGCCGGACCCAGGGGAGGGAAAAATCGGCAACTCGGGCGGCAGTGCCGCCTATTGCGACGATATCTCCACTAGGTCGGTCAAGCGGCGTTTGGATAATCAGTTCCGCGACGCAGGGCGTCAGCCCTTTGCTCACCGCTAGTTTACCCGGCAAGCGATCCAAAAGACAGGTGTCGCTCAGGCGGCGGCATCGGCATACACGGGACAGGCGGCACGAGCAGCACGGCAGATTCGCGATGCACCGGTCAATAGCCGCTCACTGTTTCGCCGCCCGCACGGGTGGCCAAGGCGCGGTAGATCGCCATGTCGGTCGCGGCGTCAATGAAGTGTACCGACGCGTCCGCCATGGCGAAGTTCAGTCCGCCGGGGTGCGCACTGCGGAAGGAACTGGTGTTTGGCCAATACCAAGCGTTCTTGTAGGTGTAATTCGGCGGAATGGCGCACGTGCCGTATGCGTTGTTGGCGTACGGCCAGGAGCACCAAATGTTCTGTTCAGGCAAATCTTCGCCAACGAGAAAAGTATGGCTCAGACCGTCGGTCACGTTCGCCTCTCGGAGTCCGGCCGTATAGTCGCAACGCCAGAGAATCCCGTCGCCGTCATTTTGACCGTCGTTGGAGCCGTTCGCGCCGGGATTTGGAAACAGCGTGTGAAATTCTTCGGAGCGCAATGTGACGTCCTCTCCCCAATTCGCGCCGCTGACACCCTTGTAGTTCGTCTGACCTACGGGAACGGCGGGCAAGTTGCCGGCGTTTGTTCGCGGTCCGCGCCAACTGTAGCTGTCGCTGGGACAAAGATAGAGCCGCACCGGCTTATCCATAATGCCGCTATCAACGAGCGTCTTGTCGGGCACGCCGCCCTGCCGGTAAAGCGAGTTCTCTTCGCAATAGGGCAGGATGCGCGCGAGCCAACTCCAAGCTTTCGCGTCGGCGCCAAAGCCGATATTCCCGCCGCACTGCCCCGGCGGATAGCGATTGTGTTCGCCGCAATACTGATGGACGGCCAAAGCTATCTGCACGAGATTGTTTTGGCAGGCGGTCCTGCGGCTGGACTCGCGGGCGGTTTGGATCGCCGGAATGAGCAAGCCAATCAGCGTACCCATAATGGCGATTACAACCAGTAGTTCAACCAGCGTGAACGCCTCTGAACGTCGCGAATTGCGCGTAGCCATGGTTCACCTCTCCATAAATACTAAATCAGCAGGTATCCGGCGGCAAGCATCGCGGTGTAAATCGCCAAGTATGCGGCGAACAGCGCCAACACTGCGATAGCGAAGGGTCGCGGAAGGCGGGCGAGGATTTGCCCTAAAACGATGTATATAGGGAAAGCCGTCGCCACGAAACGGCCTTGACTGGCCATGCACATCTCGAAGCCTTTGGCCGCATAGCCGACGAAGATCACACCCACAGCAAGCGCTACTTCCGCGCGGGAAAGCCAGCCCTTCCAGGCGCCCAAGGCGACAAGCGCGACGGCCGCAACGAAATAGACTGGGTTGGCGAACTGCAAACTCACTAGCGCGGGCGCGGGATCATGGAAGTGCCCCGCGTAGCCGGGCCACGAGGGCAGATACGCCGACCAGACCGGCTCCCACGAGGCCAAGCCGAGAAGCTTGTCCGAGAGACCTTCGGGCACGTGGAAGCGCCAATGGTCCTGCGTCTTGATGAATGCCAGCGGCTCTTTGAACGCGCGCCATTGGTAGAGGATGTACGCGGTTAGCCCCCAGAGTGCCAGGGGAAGGATCGCCACGAACGTCGCCGCCGCCCTCTTAAACGAGCCGGAGTTGCACCAGACGTGCAGTCCCAATGGCAACAGCAAGGCAACGCCGGCGAAGCGCGTCCCCGTCGCCCCGCCGATGACCGACGCAATCGCCAACACCGGCCAGCGGCGAACTATGCCGTACATGGTCAGAATCGTGAGGAACACGAAGAGCGATTCCGAGTAGGCCATGCGCATGAAGAGCGTTGGTGGAAAGAGTGAAAACGCGAACAGCGTGTACACTGGCAGTCCCGCCCGTGCCTCGGGAAATCGCTGCCGCACATAGGCGTACAAGAGACAGTACGCGGCCAGAAGAAAAGAGTGCGACACGAGCAGGGCCGACCGGTAGGGCGAAAGCCGCGTCAACGCCGATGTCGTCCTGACCAGCATTGGATAAGCGGGGAAGAATGCGACATTCGATCGATGCTGCGGCTGATAGTCGTAGCCAAGCATAGCGATTTCCAAGTACCATTGGCCGTCCCAGACGGTCAGGGTATCGACCAAAGCCGTGCCGGAGCTTGTCATGCGCGACGGCGAATGCGGACCTGCCGACGGCGACATTCTTGTTCGGCCCCAGGTAGCGCCCGCGATCACGACAAGCATGCCAAGGAGATAGACCCCGAGCGCGGCCTTTGCGGGATCGATGATTCGCGCGGCTGCAATTGACACAGATGCTTACCTTTCGGTCGGCGATTTCCGCTTGGGAATCGAGTAGCAGACGACCCTCACGTCGTTTTGGAACGCGTATACTTCGCGGAAACGTTGCTCGTCGGTCTTAATCCACCATGAAGGAATGTGGAGCGCCCAACGCGCCCAGCGACCGGACGACGTAATCACCCACGCGCGCTCCGCACGGAGCGCATCCATGTCTCGATCGGACAGGATTTCTCCCTCCATAATAACCGGCCCACCCGCATAGTGCGGGAGTTCCGCACGGTTGCTGTAAATGTGCCAATCTTGCCGGTCCTTCAAATGAAACTGGGTCGGGAAACCCACCAGCGGCGAGCAACCTATCAACGGTTCGCCCGGCCTGCGGTGCGCGTCGATATAGGCGGCCGCCGCCATGGCGCCGGGGCGATGGGGAATATCGAGCGAATCGACAAAATCGGCGTGTAGCAGCAGGCCCGCGGAAACCGCCAGATACGCGGCCACGTTGCGCAGCCAGCCGAACGGAATCTTCCCAAGCGCGGCGGCAACTGCGATCAAGAGAAACGGCTGAAGAAACGCCATGTAGCGCGGCACCATCAAGTTCGAGCTTACGCACGACGCCAGCGTAATCAGCGCAAACGGCACGACCGCCAGGCAGCAGACGCACCAATGCCCCGCGCTGCCCCTCCACGCCGCGACCAGCAGCGCGGCGCAGCAAGCCAGTGCCACCGTCGCGATGTACAACGGCGCCGAACCATGCACGTCCGGATGAAAGAACATCTGGTAGCAGATCGAGGGCACGTGCCATAGCGTGAACGTCCCGCTGTTCCAACCGTCGGCCACCCGCTGTCGCTGCTGGAGAAACACGCTCAGCCACGGGGACCAGCCCGCGGCCATGACCGCGCCGGCCGAGGCTAGCCAGCGAAGCCGTGCATCGCGAAGCACGGCCCTCAGCTTCCACCGCGCGGCGTGCAGGATAATCGCCGCCGCGAAAATGAACTGCGCGAAGAGCGAGAACAGCGCAAAGTAGTGCGTATACGCGAACAGCAGGCCGGCCAGGGCGTAGAGCATCCAGGCGCGCCCCTTCGGCCGCTCGGAGAAAAGCGCCCGCAGCAGCAGCCAGCTCGAAAACAGGGACAATGCTGTCCCCAGGCTGTACATGCGGATTTCCCAAGCGCTGCGAATCTGAAAAAGACTAACGGCAAACAGCGCGGTCGCCAACAAGCCAATCCACCGCGCGCGTGCCCATTCTCCCCTCTCCCTCCGGGAGAGGGCCAGGGGGTGAGGGTGCGGGGGTTGGCCATGCGCCGCCGCCGTCATCGCCTCCACGGTGAACAGATAAACGCCCAGCATCGCCGGCGCGGAAAACGCCAGACTGAAACTGCGCAGCGCGACGAGGCTCTCGCCGAAAAGCGCCATCCATGCCTGCAAGAGCACGAAAAACAGCGGCGCGTGGCAGTTCCGCGCCGTGCTCTCGATCATCTCGGCAAACGAGAAGCAGATCGTCCGCCACGACATCGATTCGTCGAACCACATGCTGCGTCCGTAGAGCCCGTAAGTCCGCAGGAGCAACCCCCCGGCGATAACCAGCGCCAGAAGCACCAACGCCGTTCGCCGGTTCTCCAGCAAGCTCCCCCCTTCCTCCGGGAGATGGGCAAGGGGTGGGAGTGGCCTTCCCTCGACTTGTGGGAGAGGCGCAGAGGATGAGGGTGAACTTCCCTCGCCCTCCGGGAGAGGGACAGAGGGTGAGGGTGGCCTTTCCTCGCCCTCCGAGAGAGGGACAGAGGGTGAGGGCGGTTGACCTTGATTTACACGTTGGTCGGCCATTGTGCTCATCTCTCATCCCTCATCGCTCATCCCTTTTCACTTTCCCTGCCCCTACCGCCAATCCACCTTCGCGCCGGGCAAGGCCTTGCGAAAGGCCGCCGCCCCCTCGGCGGTCACCCGCGTTCGCGAAAGCCAAAGAGATTTCAGCCGCGTGAACTTCGCGATCGTGCGCAGCGCGCCGTCGTCGACCTGGCTCCCTTCCAGCCCGAGCCGCTGCAACTCCGTGAGGTCTCGAAGCTGATCGACGCCCTCGCTGGTGACAGCCGTGTCGAACAAGTCGAGCTTCCGCAACTGGTTCAACTGACCCAAGGCGACCATTCCTGCATCAGTCACCTGCGTGCCGCTGAGATAAAGTTCCCTCAACTGCCGAAAGGACCTTAGCGCGGGCAGTCCCGCGTCGGTGACCTTCGTCTGTCCCAGACCCAGGCGCGTCAACGTGGTCAAACCGCCCAGGTCGGCCAGTCCGGCATCGCCTATCTTCGTGCCGACCAAATCCAGCTTTTGGAGCAGGTGCAGATCGCTCAGCCGTTTCATTCCCTCGTCGGTCACGCGGGAGTGGCTCAGGTAAAGCTCGCGCAACCCGTGCAACCGCCCAACGCTATCGAGGATGGAGTCGTCCGCGGTGGGCTTGGTGAGCCACGCCTTTACGACGGATTTGTCCGTCGGATCAATCTCCACTCGGCCTCCGGCCTTGTTGATTTGCGCGATCTCGGCGGCGTTGGGATGCCGCGCGCAACCGGCGCCCGTCAGCGCGAGCGCCATTAACAAGAGAGCCGTGTTCCGATGGCACCCTCCGCACAATGGGTGCGAAAGGGGCGGCCATCCTGCGATGAGACGCACGCCGGGGCTTCCAATCTGTGGCGAAACGATTCTCATAGACACCCTAGTCCCTAGCCAAGCGAGCCCGGCGTGGTGTCTCTGATGCGTAAGACACAAAAACCCGAAAACCTTCGGCGTTTTTTGGGGTTGAATGGGTGTTAACAAAACCACAACCCAACGCACGGAGGTTTTCGAGTGAATTCCAAGATACGCAAACAAATCGCACAACGCAAGCGGGAGGTAGCCCGCCGCTTGGACAAGAATATTAACCGTGGCTGTGACCGGCCCGTCATGACGGCGTCTAACATCCATTATGAAATCGCCGATCGCGCCGGGCCACGGCCGCCGGCGGCATCGGGGCCATGCACTTGCTGGTCGGCAAGCTCGGACTCGCCGAGGCGATCGACCGCCATCTCGGCCTGTTGAAACTCCACTTCCCCTACCACGACAGCGACCATGTGCTCAACATTGCCTACAACCTGCTGGCCGGGGGCCGGTGTCTGGAACACCTGGAACTGCTCCGCACGAACGTCGCCTACCTGGACGCCCTCGGCGCCCGCCGCATCCCCGACCCTACCACGGCCGGCGACTTCTGCCGCCGCTTCGACGAGGTCGCCATCCTCCGCTTGCAGTCGATCTTCAACCGCATCCGCTGCATAGTCTGGCGGCAACAGCCCAAAGCGTTTTTTGAGCAAGCCATCCTGGACGCCGACGGCACGATGGTGGAAACCACCGGGGCGTGCAAAGAGGGCATGGAGATCAACTACAAAGGGCAGTGGGGTTATCATCCGTTGGTCATCTCTTTGGCCAACACGGGCGAGCCGCTGTTCGTGGTCAACCGGCCCGGCAATCGGCCCAGCCACGAGCAGGCGGCTTGGTATTTCGACTGCTCCGTCGAACTGTGCCGCAAGGCGGGCTTCCGTAAGATCCTGCTGCGGGGCGACACCGACTTTACGCAAACCGAATACTTGGACCGCTGGGACGGGGAGGATGTGCGGTTCATCTTCGGCATCGATGCCACGAAGCAGTTGTACGAATTGGCGGAGAAACTGCCCGCGGAGGCCTGGAAGGTGCTGCGGCGGCGGGTGAAGCACCCCGTCAAGACGAAACCGCGGCAGCGGCCGGAGAACGTCAAGCAGCAGGTGATCGAGCAACGCGAGTTCGAGGACGTGCGTACGGTGAAGGAGCATGTGGCGGAGTTCACCTACCAGCCCGGCAAGTGCGAGAAGGCCTATCGCATCGTGGTGGTATGGAAGGAACTGGAAACCTACCGCGGACAGAAGAAGCTCCTGGAGACGGCGCGTTGTTTCTTCTACATCACCAACGAGGACAAAAAGCCTGTTGAGCAGGTCGTCTTCGGGGCCAACGACCGTTGCGGCCAGGAGAACCTGCTGGGGGTGCAAAAAGATGACGTGCGGTCGCTGACGGCTCCCCTGGATCGCCTGCTGTCCAACGGGGCATACATGGTCATGGCCTCGCTGGCTTGGAGCTTGAAAGCGTGGTCGGCGTTGCTGCTGCCGGAAGAGGGACGCTGGCAGGAGAGGCACCGCGAGGAGAAATACAAGTTGCTGCGGATGGAGTTTTCCACGTTTCGGCAGGCGATGATGAATATTCCGGCGCAGATCCTTCGCACGGGCCGCAAGATCGTTTTCCGCTGGATGGCATGGAATCCGTGGCAGCAAGTGTTCTTCCGCCTGTTGGACCAGTTGCATCGTCCCTTGAAATGTTGAGTACGAACCCATGAAGCCGGAGTCCGGATGCTCCGGTCCGCCGCCACGCCAAACCGCACCCGAGGTGCAAAGGAGTCTGAGATGAAAACGCAAACAATTCGAGAGTTACAAACCAGTGCCTGCGGCACCGGCCGCTGGCGGTGTCGCCCTACGCGGCGAGCACAAATCGACTGCGAACACCATCGGGGCTCGCTTGATTAGGGACTAATGCGGGCGGTACGAACGGTGTGGGCAACATTTTCAGCGTCGGCATTGACGGCACGAACTACCGGAATCTACTTTCCTTTACTGGCAGTGCCGGCGCGGCAAGCGGTAATGACCCTTATGGAGACTTACTACTCAGCGGCTCAACGATATATGGCATGACGATCGACGGCGGTGCTGACGGTGTCGGCAACATCTTCAGTGTGGGCGTTGACGGCTCTGACTATCAGAATCTCTACAGTTTCACCGGCGGCACGGCAAGCGGTCGGTATCCAGATGGGAGCTTGATTCTTGCTCGCACAACGCTTTATGCCATGACTCCCGACGGCGGTGCTGACGGTGCCGGCAATATCTTCAGTGTGGGCGTTGATGGTTCAAGCTATCAGAATCTCTACAGTTTCACCGACGGCGCCGACGGCGCCTACCCGTTGGGCGACCTGACCCTTAGCGCTGGGACCCTATTTGGGATGACTTATGAGGGCGGCGCAAGCGATGATGGAACCGTCTTCGCTTTCACCTTGCCCGCGCCAACACCCGAGCCGGGCACGCTGGCGCTCTCCGGGTCCGCCGCGGCGGTGCTTGTGGCTTATGGCTGGCGGAGGCGGAGAAGGCGGCGGTTGGCGGGCGGAGGCCGTCGCTTGGTGGGCAAAAAGCGGCCCTTGAATGACGTGTTTGTGTCGCCGCTACGCGGCTTAACTTGGCTTCTTGCTCGCAGCCGGGGGTTTCACCCCCGGTTATTCAAGTTGCGCCGCTCCGCGGCGAGACGTGCCTTGCTCGATATTGTAGCGTGCCGCGGAGCGGCAAAACGTGAATAGCCGGGTATGGAGCGCAGCGGAATCCCAGGTTATGATACGCCCACGCCGTCGCAGCCGCGTTAGCGGCGACAAATTCTTCTAGGCTCGCCATGCCGAATACGTACACCCAATTGTTGTATCACGTCGTCTTCTCCACAAAGAACCGCCAGCGGACGTTGACCGACGGGCATCGGGAGCATCTTTATCGCTATATCTGGGGAATCCACAACAATCTCACGTGCCACCTTTATCGCATCGGAGGCATCGACGATCACATTCATATCTTGACCGCGATGCCGACAACCCTGTCGTTGTCCGATTTTGTCAAGGAGGTGAAAACCGGTAGCAGCCGTTGGCTCAAGGAGCAGGCGGAATCCACTCGGTTCGAGGGCTGGCAGGATGGCTACGGCGCCTTCACGGTTACATTTGCCGGCAAAGACGCGCTAATCGAATACATCAAAGGCCAGGCGGAGCATCACCGCACGGAATCGCTTTTGGACGAGTATCGGCGCTTGCTCTGTGAAAACGGCATTTCGTTCGACGAGCGGTACTTGGCCTGAAGCCTCGAGAGCTTGCGCTACCGCATAGTGGCATTACAATCGAGCGCTGGAGAAATTGTGTCGCCGCTACGCGTCTTTGATTCGATTTACCCTGGGACCGCGAGCCGAGGGTTGCGCTGCGCTCCACGTCCCGGCTATCCAAGTTGCGCCGCTCCGCGGCAAATTGCCGGACGAACTGCGCCAAGACTCAGTCGCCGGCTGCCTTCCTCTCGTATACCGAGCGGCGCACGAGTCGCTAGTACTTCGCCGCAGTCGGAACGTCGTCGCCGCGGCGGGTCATGCGCTCGGAAGGCTGGACGTCGCGCGGCGGCATGAGGAGCTTCTGGCCGGGCGTCAGGTAGTCGAAATCCTTGCCCAGCGACTCGCGGTTGAGTTGGTAGATCTCCGCCCAGCGGGAGACCTTGCCCAGCTCGTTGCGGGCGATGCTGGAGAGCGTATCGCCTTCCTGCACGAGGTAAACGCGGTCGCCGGAGTACGAGGCGAGGGTGGCGGCGCCGGCCGCGCGGTTGCGGATCGCCTCGCGGCGATTGGGACGCGGGCAGAAGTCGGCATAATCCTTCTGCAGTTGCGCCAAGGGAGGCGCGCTGATGAGAATGCCCGGCTGCAAGCGGTCGGGCCGGGCAACCTTGCCGCGATTGGCCTCTGCCAACGCGCAAAATAGGCCCCAGCGCCGTA
The DNA here is from genome assembly GCA_963780045.1 of uncultured Planctomycetia bacterium. Lineage (GTDB taxonomy): Bacteria > Planctomycetota > Planctomycetia > Pirellulales > Thermoguttaceae > JANXQG01. The sequence goes on from CAVZZZ010000001.1 coordinate 4,513,843, forward strand.
CACCCGCTGCGAAATCGTCCAGAAACTGTCATTCGGCTGCACCTCATAAAGGCCGTCGGATCGCAGTGGACTGTCGGCAGCGGGCCGTTGGAAGTCGTCGCGGCGGGAAAAGTCGTCGCGACGCGCCGTTTCATCAGGACGCGGGAATCCGTTTTTGTGCGGGATCTCATCGCGGCGAACGTCGTCGCGGCCATAACCGGCGGCGGGGCCAGGGTATCCGGCCGGGCCGCGCTGTTCGGGCATCGCGGGCACGCTGGCGCCGTAACCATAGTTCGGGACGCGCGCGGGGTACGAGGGCACCGGCAACGCCGCTTCGTTTCGCGATTCGGCGGCCCGCTGGTCGCGATAGTCGCCGCGATCGGGTTTGAGGCCGTCGCGAGCAGCGCCGTCCATGCGGTGCGGCTGCACGTCGGGCGAATCGCCGCTGACCTGGATCACCAGCGGTCTTGCCGCGCGGTCCTCTGCCCGTTCGCGACGTTCCGGAACATGCGGCACGTCGGCAACCACTGCGTAGCGATTGTCGACATCCAACGCCGCTGGCACGGGAAGATCGGCCGCTTTCGGCTTGTGTTCGTCCTTGTCGTGCCGTTGGAACTTTGCGATCGCGGCGGGTTTCTCTGGTTCGGCGATGGCGAAACCCTGCGCGGCGGCGAAGGTGATTTGCCCGTCGCGACGTTCTTTTGCCTGGCCCTCGCGAAGTTTGTCTTTTTCGTACTCGTGCAGCGCTCCGGGGACCGGGACGGACGCCGAAGCGGCGAAACCCGCGCGACGGGCGTCAATCGCCTGCTCGCGGTGGTCCTCCTTGCGCTCGGCGAGGTGTTCTTCCTTCATCGGCGCAATTTCGTCCGCCACCGCCGCGCGGCGCGTGAACTGCCGGGCGGCGACAACGATCAAAGTCACCGTTAGAGCCAGGAGCACCGAAAGGCCAATGGTGACCTCGCGCTTGAATTTGACCCTCCGAGCGAAGTTGATCTTCATATCCGCGCCTCCATGCAAGGAATCTTTATTGCTTGCGGTTGGTAGAGAAGCTAACGTCCTCGCCTGTGGCAACTGTTGGTTTCAGTTCGAGCCGCATCGAGAATGCGCGGCGGATGATAGCAGCACCGCGTGGGAGTGTAAACGGCAACCGTCAGTTGCGGACCGCCACGCGGAGCTTGGCACTCCGCGAACGGGGGTTTACTGCTATCTCCTCGTCGGAGGGCGCAGACCGGCTTGCGGGACAGGGGCGTCAGTCGCGGATCGTCCCGAAAAGCCTCCTTCACCCTCCGGTCCTCCAGGGAATGAAAACTGATGACAGCCAAGCGTCCGCCGGGCTTAAGTACATCGGGCAGGCGGCGGAGCGCGATTTCCAGCGATTTGAGCTCGTCGTTGACGGCAATCCGCAGCGCCTGGAAAGTCCGTGTCGCCGGGTCGATCCGCTCCTTTTTGGACCGCGGAACGCACTGCCGCACGATCTCGGCCAACTCAGCAGCCGTTTCGATCGGCTTTTCTTGTCGCTGCTGGACGATAGCACGGGCGATCCGGCGGCTGTAGCGCTCCTCGCCGTAATGGTAAATCAGGTCGGCCAGGTGTTCTGCGCTGAGTCGTTCCAGCAGCCGCCAAGCCGGCTTGCCTTGCATCGGGTCAAACCGCAGATCGAGAGGGCCGGCGGACGAGAAGCTGAATCCGCGGCCCGCGTCGGCCAATTGGTCGCTGGAAATGCCGAGGTCCAGAAGAATCCCGTCAACGGCCGTAACATCCAGTTCGCCGAGCACCTCCGGCAGGTCGCAGAAATTGGCTTGAACGGGCTGGACCGGCAGATCGATCAGAGATTGTCGGGCCGTTTCGATGGCCACCGGATCGCGGTCCAGGGCAATTACCCGTCCGCCCGGTTGGACGTGCGCGGCAAGCACCCTCGTATGCCCTCCGCCTCCCAAGGTGCCGTCAACGATGGTCGCGCCGGGGCAGGCCGGAAGCCCTTCGAGGATTTCAGCCAGCATCACGGGCACGTGGATGGAGGGCACGGACATGCTTCCATCGTACCCAAACAGAAAAAAGTTCCCAACCCCGCGGCGCGTCCGTGCGGCGCGGGGTTGGGTATCTGCGGGAGCCAACTTGGTGAAGGCAAGGACGGCTCCGCACGGGCGGCGGAGAAATCGTTTCCCCGTTGCCGCGGCAACACGTTGCACCGGAGGTGAATGCCCTGCCGCCGGTGGTTGGCCAAGCCGCCATCGGCAACCGTGTTGCACGCTAGCTTCCGCGCCGTGTATCCAGGTTTGTTTTCAGGCTTATGTCGTTTTTCCTCCCAAGGCCGACTCGGCGATCTCGTCGTAATGGCCCTGTTTTTCCGCTATATAGTTCTGCCAAGCGTTAGCCGCCCAAATCTCCAAATGGTCCTGCACGCCCACAAGCACGACTTCTTTTTGCAACTTCGCCAGAGCTGCCAATTCCGCTGGTATACGTATTCTGCCCTGCCGGTCAAGCTCTACGTATTGGGCTTGGCCATAAAAGAGCCTACTGAACGCCCGAACATCCTGCCGCGTGGGAGGAGACTGTGCGAGACGCTCGCCAAGGTTCCGAAAGGCTTCCTCCGTGTAAAGGGTGAGCGATTGGTCCGTTCCAGGGGTTACAAAAAGGCCGCTGCTCGGCGGACACGGCAGGGCCTCGCGGAGATGGGAGGGAATCGCGATCCGCAGCTTTTCGTCCAGGACACGGTTAAAAGTTCCCGAAAGAAGCATAATCTTCCCACTTCTCACCACAACGACCCACAACCACCCAAGGATAGCCGCTTTCCGGCCGCCGTCAAGCGCTCTTTTTTTGTCCCCTATTCCGGGCGGAAACAGGGCGCTATACTCAATCTGATGACCGTCGAAAACCCGAATTTGATTACCGGTGAAATAGACCGGTACGACTATGAATTGCCACGGCATCTTATCGCGCAACACCCGGTCGCATCGCGGATCGACGCCCGTTTGCTTGTCGTAGATCGCCACAAACAAACGCTGGAGCACCACCATATTCGCGACCTTCCGGAGCTACTCAATCCGGGCGATTGCTTGGTTCTGAATGACACGCAGGTCGTCGCCGCCAGGCTCCTGGGCCGCCGGGAAAGTACCGGCGGGCATTGGGAAGGGCTTTTCCTGGAGGTTGGGCAGGGCGGCATGTGGCGAATCCTCTGCAAGGCCCGCGGGCGGTTGTTTGCCAAGGAATGGATCCGCCTGACAAACGCACTGGGGGAAGAGGACATCCGGCTTCAGCTTGCCGTCAAGCAGGCCGACGGCAGTTGGATTGCGTTGCCCGAAAGCGATGAAGAAACGTTCCCTTTGCTGGAACGGGTGGGCCGCGTTCCTTTGCCGCCGTACATACGCAAGGGCGAAATGGAAGCGGCCGACCGCCAGCAATATCAAACGGTTTATGCCCGCTGGCCCGGCGCCGTGGCCGCGCCCACGGCGGGACTGCACTTTAGCGAACCGCTGCTCCGCCGCTTGGAGGAAGACAAGATCGCGATCTGCCCGTTGACGCTGCACACCGGCGCTGGCACGTTCCGCCCGCTTTCGGCGCCGCGGCTCGCGGAACACCGCATGCACTCGGAATGGGGCACGATCGGCCAGGAAGCGGTGAATCGCATCCTGCATTGCCGGCAAAACGGCGGCCGGGTCGTGGCGGTGGGCACGACCTCGGTGCGGCTCTTGGAAACTGCCGCCACCGATGGTACGCTCAAGGAGTTTACGGGCCACACCGACTTGTTCATCCGCCCGCCATTTGAGTTCCGCGTCGTGGACGCGATGCTGACGAACTTTCACCTGCCGCGGACGACGCTGCTGGTGCTCGTTCGCACCTTTGGCGGCGACGAGTTGATCGTGCGGGCGTACGAGGAAGCCGTCCGCGAGAACTATCGTTTTTACAGTTATGGCGACGCCATGTTGATCGTGTAGGCGACTTGAGAAAACGATTGTGCAGCCGGGTGGCGCGTCCTGAGCGTCGAGCGAAGGGCGTGGGTCCCCCGGCAAACATGTCCTTCGCATGAAGCTCAGAGCGTGCCACCCCCAAGCCTTAGGAGACCTCCGTGCCCGATACTTCCCCCGATGTTTCCGCGGAACAGATTCTCGTAGTGCCCACCGCGGTCTTTCACCGCCTGGGCTACTTTCAGGGTTTTTCCCGCGAGATAAACCGCTATTTGGGCGAACTGTTCAGTCCTGCAAACATCTCTTTTCGGCCGCGTCCGCAGATGGAGCAAGACCCGAGCTTCAAGCAGTTGATACCTTATGTCATCTTCCGGCATTGCGACGGGGGCCGCGACTCGGTCTTCCAATACACCCGCGGCAGCGGCCAGGGCGAGGGACGGTTGCACCGCAAGCGGAGCGTCGGCATCGGCGGGCACATATCCGCGGCCGACGTCGGCAGCGACGGCAGCGGCAATCCTTACGAAGAAGGCATGCGCCGCGAACTGGAGGAAGAAGTCTCGATCGACACGCCCTGCACGTCGCGCTGCGTCGGCCTGATCAACGACGACGAGACGGAAGTCGGCCGCGTCCACTTGGGCGTCGTGCATTTGGTGGACGTTCAACAGCCGGCCGTGCATCCCCGGGAAAGCGAGATCATCGAGTGCGGCTTTCGCCCCGTGCCGGAGATTCTGGCTGACATGGAAGGTTTTGAAACCTGGTCGCAAATCTGCATGAAGGCGCTGTTTGCTTGAACTTCCCGTCTATCTCGACAATCACGCCACCACCCGCGTCGATCCGCGGGTGGCCGAGGCAATGCTGCCTTATTTCACGGAAGCATACGGCAATCCGGGCAGCAGCCATGCCTTCGGCGCGGCGGCCAAGGATGCCGTCGAGGATGCCCGCGAGAGAATCTCCGCGGCAATTGGCGCGCGGGCGAAAGAAATTGTCTTTACGAGCGGGGCGACGGAGAGCAACAACCTGGCGATACGAGGCGTGGCCGAACGTCATGCCGCCCGCGGAAGGCACATCATCAGCGTCGCGACCGAACATCCGGCCGTGCTCGATCCGTTGGCCGCGCTTGCGCGGCGAGGATACGAGATTACGCTGCTGCAGGTGATTCATGCGCCCGACCCGCGGGCCGGCCTAATTGAGATTGAGCGTCTCATCGCCGCATTCCGCGACAACACAATTCTCGTTTCCGTCATGCTCGCCAACAACGAAATCGGGGCCATCCAGCCGCTGGCGGAGATAGGCCGGCTCTGCAAAGACCGCGGCGTGCTGCTGCATACCGACGCTACTCAGGGCGTCGGCAAGATTCCGGCCGACGTGGAGGCTTTTGGAGTCGATCTGATGAGCTTCACCGCACACAAGATCTACGGCCCCAAGGGTGTGGGAGCGCTTTACGTCCGCAGCCGCGGACCGCGAGTCCGGCTTGAAGCCCAGATCTTCGGCGGCGGACAAGAAGGCGGCCTGCGGAGCGGAACGGCCAACGTGCCGGGCATCGTCGGCTTCGCGCGGGCGGTGGAGCTTTGCATGGCGGAACAGCCCGCGGAAGCGGCGCGGCTGGCGCGCCTCCGCGATCGTCTGTATGCCGGGCTAACCGAAGGTACAAGCGACGTAGTCCTCAATGGTCCGGCTCTCGATCTGCCGGGCGCGCGATTGCCCGGCAGTTTAAATGTGGGCTTCGGCTACGTGGAAGGCGAGGCGCTGATGCTGGACATGCGCGAGATCGCCCTCAGCAGCGGCAGCGCATGCACTTCGGCGCGACCGGAACCAAGCCACGTCTTGCGAGCGTTGGGACTGCCAGAAGACGCCGTCCGCGGCAGTTTGCGGTTCGGCCTTGGCCGCTTCACAACCGCCGAGGAAATCGAGTTTGCCATTGCCCGGGCGGTTCAAAGCGTCTGCCGCTTGCGATCGATGAGCAGCATGGCATAGCCGGCCGTCGGTGGCGATTTTTCGAAAAGACTGGCGGCGCCGGCTCGTCGTCGATCGGATTCGTAACCTATACTTTCAATGGAGCGACTGCGAGTTCACGTATGTTGCGCACGTCTTCTACTCGCCCTGTGGTGAACGCGGGACACTTCCGCGTTATCCAGGGCATTGGCCTGCTGGTCTGCGTCGTTTGGTCAGCCATAACGCTCGGTTTGGATTACACCCTTACCCTGGCTGCCTGGAACCAAATGCGGGCGACGGAATATGCCTCGGCCCGCGGCGAAATTACCCACAGCGAACTGGAAGTGGACGACCTCGGCGACAGTCGATCGTTCCACCCCAAACTGAGCTATCGCTACACGGTCGCTGGACGTGACTATTTGAACGATCGCTACAATTACGATCCGACTTGGTGGAGCGATTCGCACGCGCATCGAATCGTCGCCGCGCATCCGCTGGGTAAGCTCGTTGCTGTCCGCTACGACCCGCTGAATCCGGCCGACGCCGTACTTAACGCCGGCCTTGACGGCGACGATCTCTTCAAGGCTCTCTATCTCATGCCGCTGAACGCCGTGATGCTGGGGATGTGGTGCGCGGCCGCAGAGACTGTCTATCGCTGGGTGACGCGGCCGCCAGCGGGCGGCGCAAAGACTTGGGTCGATGACGGCCGCATATACGTGCGGCTGCCGCGCTGCCATCCGCTGATTGTGGCGGCTGTTGTCTCCATCGCGATCAACGTCGTCGGGCTGGTCGTCTTTGGAACATCGCTGATCGACCTGACCGTGACCGGGCTGCTAACGCTCTTCGGCGCGATGTTGACCGGTGGCGCCGCCGTTTTTCTCTACTTGGACGGCGAGTTGGCTCGCGGTGAGAGCGACCTCGTCATCGATGCCGTCGCCGATGCCGTCTCATTGCCAAAAACAATGGGCCGGCAGGCGATCGCCGCGGTGCCCTTGGACTTGGTCGCGGCAGTTGAGTTAGACGAGAATCGAAAGCACGGATTCCGACGGCCAGACCTCGTACCGCTTCGCGCCGGTTCTGGTCTTGGACGACCGCGCCGGGTCGCAGCGGCGAGAAAAGCTCGTCGAGTGGTGGGATTTGTCCGCCGCCCAGGAGTTCACCGGCTGGCTGCGCGAGAAGCTGCAGAAGGTCCACGCGGCCCACACGCAGGCGTGCTAGGTCCTCTCAATTACCTTCCCGCGCCGAAGCATGCCGGCATGTTGCAATCGAATGGCCGGGCAAGCGGATTGCAAAGACAAGGCATCGGCTTGCAGCAATACGGCACGCATAGGCCGTCGCAGGGGGCCGGCGTGATGCACGGCAGCGATTTGCAGGTATACGGAACGCAGATGCCGTCGCAGGCCGCGGGCGTAATGCAGGGCAGCGACTTGCACGTGTAACAGGCGTAGGTACAGATCGCTGTGTTGCATGGACACACTGTCCCAGGCGCCTGTGGCGCCGCGGCGTTGACTTGCGGAACGGTTGTAGTGGGCGGCATGGCGGCTGTGACAGGCGGCACGCCGGGCTCGGCATTCACGGGCGGCACGGGTATCACGCCGTTTGCGGTCGGCCCGGCAGCCGCGGCAATGCCGGCCAACATGCTCACAATCACTAACCCACCACACGCTTTCCAAGTCCTCACAATTCGTCCTCCCATGCTGTTCGCGGCCCTGCGAATCATTGCTCTATTCGGCAAAACCGCTGCCACGCTGCTAGCAATCCCTGTCGCAGCGGGATATCCGGTGCGATGCGCATTGAAGGAATAAACGGATCCTCCGTGGCTGCAATGATAGCCGACTGGCCTGCGCTCGTTTAGACTCGCTGGCCCCACCCTACAGATTCCCTCAAATGCCGCAAGACTTCGTCATATTGCCGGCCGACGGCGCGGATCGTAAACCGCCGCGATTGCTCGCCGGTGACCTCAATGCAGATTTCGACATGTTCGCGAGGCAGAGAATGTTCGACGCGTTCGGCCCATTCGATGAGCACCAAGCCGTCGCTCTCGAAGTATTCGTCGGGACCGAGCTGCTGGAACTCATCGTCATCGCGGAGGCGGTAGGCATCGATGTGATAGATCGTCCGCTGGCCATGATATTCCTGCATGAGCACGAACGTCGGGCTGACCACGTCGCGGCGGTTAACGCCGAGGGCCTCGGCGATCGCCTGCACCAGCCGCGTTTTTCCGGCCCCCAGCGTGCCGCAGAGAGCGACGGTCGTGCCCGGCGGCAGAGCGCGAGCCAAGGCATGGCCCAGCGCGGCGGTGGCGGCTTCGCTGTCGGCGGTGTAAATGATTGGGGGCATTTGGTTGTGGCGGACGGCTGCGTGCTACTTTAATGCAGCCAACCGGCCGGGGTCAACTGCCGCACGACGCCGTCGGACCCGTGCTGCCAAAGACCTGGCTCGGCGGTGAATTCGCCGATGTCGGTCAAGGGAACGTTCTCGCCTGCCAGCACGTCGGTCATTCGCTTGGCTTCCTGCGAACCAACGGCCAGGATAAGCTCAAAATCCTCGCCGTCGCCCAGCGCGTGCTCCAACGGCGAGCGACCGTCGCGGGCCGCAAGTCGATGTGCGTCGTCGTGGATTGGCACGCGGTCGATATCAACGATCGCGCCGACGCCGCTTTCCTTAGCCAGGCGCGAGAGATCCAATGCCAGGCCGTCGCTGACGTCCATGCCGGCATGAAGTTCAAAGCGTTCGTTCAGCAGCAGGGCCTCGCGGACCCGCGGCTGGAATTCGAAGTGGCGGCCGAGGATGCTGCCGCCGAAAGCCCCGGTGACGATGATTCGGTCGCCCGGCCGCGCGCCGCGCGGCGCAGCGGCCCGCGCACGGTTACCTGTCCAAGCAAAGTGGCCGTTATTACCAGCGGACCGTCCCAACTATTCGTGTCTCCGCCGGCGATGGCCAGCTCGTATTCTTCGGCCAGCGGAAGGATGCCTTCGTAAAGTTGGACGGCCAACTCGAGTCCTCCTTTTCGCGGCAGGGCGACGGCAAACACCGCTGCCAGAGGTTGCGCGGCCATCGCGGCAAGATCGCTCAGGTTGACTGCCAGCGTCTTCCGGCCAACGCGCCGCGGATCGACTTCGGCAAGCCTAAAATCAACCCCGTCGGTCAGCAGATCGACGGTGATCACGCACTCGTCGATGCCCGCCATGCGCAGCACGGCGGCATCGTCGCCCGGCCCCAGCCGCAGCAGCGGATGCAGCGGCAGGCGCTCGCGAAGCCAGACGATGAATTGCTGTTCCATCACACCATTGTAAGCAGCGCGACATTTGGAGTGCGGTGGCTTGCCATCGCTTTATGATCTGGGCCGAGAGCCGCCCTTTCGGTGTCCGGGCGTTTTGAAAAGCGACGGCAAGCCCTCGCACTCCAAAGGATTCCTCTACGGCTGCCGCGCGACCTTCAGGTTGATCGGCATGAATCCGAACAGAGTCTCGTTGCCCCGGAGGATGAAAAATTTTACCGGATTGATGCTGTTGAAGTCAGGGCGGCGGAGAATGTAGGAGACGTTGTCCAGCGACACGGTCTCCCAGACGTGCATGCCCACCAGCACGTCGCCGGCGCGAATTCCCTGGTCGGCGGCGGGGCTGTTCTGCCGCACGTTGACCACCAGCAGACCGCCGCGGTAGCGAGTGTGGAACTTCTCCTTGAATTCGCCGCTGGGCATGACACGGAGATCGAGGCCCAGCAGCTCCCAAGTCGCCGCTGTCGCCGCTTCGGGCCGCGTCGGGCGGCTCCGCGAGCACGAGGCTGACGCCGATCGACCGGCCGCCGCGCTGGACGGTCAAATCGACCTTTTCGCCCGCCTTGCGATCGAGCATTTCCCGCTGGAAATCGACCGCCCGTCGGACGCCCGTCTCGCCGACCGCGGTGATCACGTCGCCCGGTTTGAGACCTGCGTCGGCGGCGGGGCTTCTCTTTTCCACGGACGCGAGCCTCATTCCCGGAAGCGCCGCGGGAGAATCGGCGGCTGGCACGATGCCGTGCCACGACTTTTCGCCCGCGCCGGCCAGCAGCGTGGCGGCGACGTTCATCGCCTTGTCGACGGGGATGGCGAAGCCTATTCCCTGCGCCGGCCCGCACCGCCACGTTGACGCCGATCATCTCGCCGTCGATGTTCACCAGCGGGCCGCCCGAATTGCCTGGGTTGATCGGAGAGGATACTTGAATCAAGTCATCGTAGTACTGGGCATCGTTGATCTGCACGCTGCGGTGCAGCGCGCTGACGATGCCCGTGGTTACCGTGTCCGGATAGCCGAAGGCATTGCCGATGGCGATCACGTCCTCGCCAGGCATGAGGTCCGACGACGTGCCCAGCGCGATCACCGTCATCTTGGCGGTGGGATTGATCTTGATCAGGGCGAGGTCGGTCTCAGCGTCGCGGGCGACGACCGCAGCAATGTACTTCTTGCCCTCGGAGGTTGTGACCTGGATTTCGCGGACGCCGTCCACAACGTGGAAGTTGGTGAGGATGTAGCCGCGAGGATCGATCACGATGCCCGTGCCCATGCCGTTGACGCGGCGGGGGGCTTCGGCATTCGCTTCCTGCGGCGAGGGGAGCACGGTCTTTTCGCCGCGAATGCTCACGACCGAGGGAATCGTCTTCTGTGCCGCCTTGACGATGGGCGTGAAACGCTGGTCGGAGCCGGCGGCAACGCCCGGCAGCAGCGATTGGGCAATCGCCGCCGCCAGAAAGAGTCGCCAGGTGGTCCGCAAGATCGTCTGGGCCGGTCGGTCGAGCATGGTGGGTCCTGTCGCCGGAGGTGTGACAATGGGCTCGGGTGCTTCCGCAGGTGCCGGCGCGACGCCGCGAGCGCCGAAACACTTTTGCTAGATCGGAAATGCCGCACAAAGCGCTTGACCGGCATTATCAGCACCGGAACAGACTGCGCAGATCGCCAAGAAGGACTGAGTCGAAAGGCCCCTCTTTCTGGGAGGGACAATTGCGGACACCATCCGCGAGCGCTTCAAGTCTGCGCAAGTCCGCTGGCCATATTAGTCCATTCCGGCAGAAAGAACCTACGGCTCAGAATCTGCGTTATCTTGACTGCGGGCGTGCCAACCGTCACTGGGCACGCTAGACAGCGCTGGGGCATCGGTCGGCCGAAGCTGGACCTGCGGGGCGGAACGCGGCTGAAACTGGACTTGCTGGGCGGAAACCGGCTCAATTCCATCGGGCAGGAAGACTGGCCGCGTGGGCACCGGATGGAACCTCGGATATTCCGGCGTTTCGGGAACCGGCTGGCCGGCGGCAGTCTGGCCGGACGCACAGCCGGGGCCGGAATTGCCGGTTCTGCCGCAGGCGCAACAGCCTGACAGCCCGACCGCCGCCAGGCAACCGGCAAGGGCCGTGGCAATCCAACGATCATCGACCGCTTTCAGGCGTCGTTCCAAGGCGATCCGCTCCCCTACCATGGATGTCATCCCATGTTGTTAGAGAATCGTCGCGCACACAGCCGGAATATTAGGAATAGTCGGCAAATCTTGCCTGAATTGCCAAGAATCGCGTCTAAGGCGGTATTCCGAACGCTATTTGCCTCGTTCCTTGCCGTCTAAAGGTTCAGGAGTGTGAAACAGGATTTCGGCGGGAAGATCCACGTCCGTCGTATTCGCCTCTGATCGCCACTTCACGGTAACGTATTTTGGCCCAGTGTGCTGATAGTATTCGAAGCGTAGCAAGTGGGGCTTGCCATCAAGGAACACAGCGGTCTCCGACCGAAGATGTTTTTTCCAACGGTCGGCCATCAGCTTCCCGTCGAGCCACAATCGATGCCCATCGTCGCTGTCGATCGTAATCACGTAGCGAGCCGCCTTGGCAACAACGATCCACCCAGTCCATCTTATGGAGAAGTGTTCTTTTGGAACCACGGAATGCGCGTCAGCCCAGTCGAGCGCCGGTCGCGAGTCAATTCGAGCCTGAATGGGACGGTTGAACTTATCGCCCGCGAAGTACTCGCCAACGAGTCCGGGACGTAAATGCCAACGCAATGCAATTCGCGGCACCAACCTCTTCTCCACTTTCTCTTCCAGCAGTCCCGTCAATCCAGGCAATGCCTGCTGATACCAAGAAGCAGCGTGGTCCTGTATGTTCTTTTTTGCCAGTCCGTTTTTCTTTTCGCCCAAGTCCCGCCAAGCGTCTCCCAATGACGCTTGTTCGGTTGCGTCCGTCACGCCGTTGAGTTCTTTCAGCGCCAGCTTCTTCAATGCGGGATCATCCCCCAATGCCAGCATCGAGACGCCCTTATTCCAGTTGCCTTGCAGAAAACAGCGGTATTTTCCCAGGACCAGATTCGCGGTGGGATCAATTGGGTTCTTGCCGAGAGCATCAAGTGCCGCAATTGCGTCCGCCTGCGCTTTTTGGATTTCTGCCATCTCCTTGAGGATCGTTCCTTGGCGGGCAGCCGTCTCTTTGATGAACGCCAGGTCCCTCGACTTCCTGGCAACGTCTATGGCCGTGGTTCCAAGTTGCTTTGCCGCGTCAAACTTCTCCTTTGTCGTCGCCTCTTCCATCAATGCCAACAGACTGTTCACTATGGCATCCGATGGCTCACTCGGCCCTAGCGACTTGCCTATCGACGTTAGCGCTTTCATGTTGAGATCGAAGGCATCGACGTCGAAACGAGTCTCCATTTCTTCGACGACGTAAAGCGCAAGGACCGCGTCCTTCGCTTTAATGGCGAACCTTCCAGCCTCCCTTAGCATCACATACCGGGCCGCCGCGTCGCTGTTCTGCGCCTTTTCGATAAGTTCCTGAGCCAACGCCTTCTGCTTATCGCTCGTCGTCGCCGAATACTCTTCGTTGAAAACTTCTTGAACAAGTTTCATCGCTTGCTCCTGCGCGGCAGCATCCGGAACGGTCAGGAGGGGCTTTCTTTGGTCGGCAGTTGCGGCTTCGCGGATATCGAACGAAGGCTTGCCTGTCACGGCACGTTTCGCTCCTGGCGCCAGAACGCACATTGTCGCCACCTTCGCCAGTTCGTCGTCGTCCGCTTTCCTTGCGGCGGCAAGGGCGAGTACGACCAGGCTCTTGGCAACGTCGTGCTTTCCTCCAGTGTTCGCTTGCGCAATCAGCTTCAGGGCATCTATCGCAACATTCCTGAAATCAACGGCCGTCCTGGCCTTGCGGAAGCCGTCTTTGACACGCTCCGCGACTTTTTCGGGAGAATCGGCTAGAGGCTTGGGCTCGATCTTAGATTCAGGCTTCGTGCCGGGTTTAGGTTCAGGCTTGGGCTCGGACCGTGCATCAGGCGTGGACTTGAGTGGTTCGGACTTCGGCCCGGCCTTTGTTGACTTTGGTCCGGGTATCGGCTCAGGCTCGGACGGTACGTTCTCTTTCGGCTTTGTACTTGTGCCAGCTACGTGCGCGGGGGTTCCAGCGCGGGCCTGAATCCCCTGATCGCCGCTATCGGTGGAATTGAAAGCAATCAAGTACGCGATGATGGCGCCCGACGCCAATATTGCCGCGATAATGCCTGCCGTCAGTTGCCAAGGCAGTTTCTTTGCGCGAGGTTTGCGTGACTGCCTGGCGACGGGAGGAGATTTCGCAGCGGCAAGGCCAAATCCAAGCTGCGATGGATCGAACGCTGCTGCTGGTTGGAGTTGACTTTTGGCAGCAGCCAGTTGCCCGCGCAACTCCACGTCGTAGTTGGCCTTCTTGGCCGCGCTGAGCAGGCAAATCCTCGCCGCGGCAATCTCGTTGAGGATTTTCTGGGAGAAGGACGAATGCTGGCCCGTTTGAAACGACCTGATGTGGGCCATCTGCTTGTCGGCGGCGGTCGCGATCACATCAGGATCGGACTCGAACACGGCGATGCCCAACAGGCGATAGCGATTCGGCGGCTGCTCGCTCGGCGGAATGCCGAGCCATTTGTGGTAGGCGTCAAATGCTTCGGGCATGTCACGCTCCTCCTGATGCAGCTAGCGCAACACCCATTCTACCACGTCGCGGACGGCCGACCAATGATCGACTTCCCGGCAATCCACGCACGATCATTGCCCGATATGCAAGGTAACCTCCGCCGGCTCCAACCCCTTCGCCTCGGCGCGCACGGTAATCGCGCCGGCCTCGCGGCCCGCCTTCACCACGAAAAGCCCAAGGCCGTGAAATACCGAATGCTTGTCGCCTTTGAAAGGTTCGTGACAGATCGGGTTGCCGTCGTCCACGCCCGCGATCGTCGCCGGCCCGGAAAGATGGAATTGGACCATGTCGTGCGCGCCAGGGCACACCACGCCATTGTCGTCCACCACCTTGACCGTAACGAACGACAGGTCCTCGCCGTCGGCATGAATCTTCGCGTGGTCCGGCAGCAGTACCAGCCGCGCGGCTTGCGCGCGGTGCGAACTTCGTCCGACGCCACCTCCTTGCCATCCTTTTTTCCAACGGCCTTCAAAGTTCCCGGCTCGTAGGGCACCTGCCACTCGACGTGGAGGGAATTGTCGCGGTCGAGCTTTTTCTCGCCCAGCGACTTGCCGTTGAGGAACAGCTCTACACTGTCGCAGTTTGTGGCGGCCCACACGGGAATCGTCTTGCCTTCCCAGCCCCGCCAGTTCCAGTGCGGCAGAAGGTGAACCAGCGGCTCCGGACGCCACACGCTTTGATAGAAGTAGTAACGGTCCTTGGGAAAGCCGGCAAGGTCGATGATGCCGAAGTAGGAGCTTCGCGACGGCCAGCGAAAGGGCGTCGGCTCGCCGATGTAGTCGAAGCCGGTCCAGACGAACTCGCCCGCCACCCACGGCGAATGCATGATGGCCAGCAGGCCCCTTTCCGCGTTGTAGCCCCAGGGCGGTCCCGACCAGCTCGTACGACGTAACCTGGTTGTCCAACTCGCGCTGGATGCGAAGGTTGCCGTCCGCGCCTTCCTTCAAGCCGTATTCGCCGCGCGTGCTCAGCGCCGATGCCGTTTCCGAGCCGATCAGGTTGTACTTGTCCTTGAACTGCTGGTAAGCCCGAATGTTGTAGTTGATGCCGAAAACGCCCAATGCGCGAGCGAAGCCCGTGCGATTGGCATCGCCGGGCGAGTTGCATGCCGACGTCGTCAATCGCGTGGGGTCTTCCCGATGGCAGATATCCGACAGCCGCTGCGCCATTTCGTGTGCGTTCCTTGCGCCTTGTTCGGGTATTTCGTTGCCGATGCTCCAGAGCGCGATCGAGGGATGGTTGCGGTCGCGGTGCAACATGCTTACGATGTCGCGCTCGCTCCACTCGTCGAAGAAGCGGCCGTAGCCGCGCGGCGTCTTGCTGTGCTTCCATTCATCGAACGCTTCGTCCATGACGACAAAACCCATAGCGTCGCACAATTCCAACAGTGCCGGATCGGGCGGATTGTGGCTGGTGCGAATGGCGTTGCAACCCATGCCCTTGAGGATCTGCAACTGCCGCTGGATCGCGCGGCGATTGACGGCCGAGCCAAGGCAGCCCAAATCGTGGTGGTTGCAAACGCCTTTCACTTGCACGCGGCGTCCGTTGATCAACATGCCGCGATCCTTGGTGAACTCGACCGTGCGGATGCCGAAGTCGGTGGGCACGAAGTCGGTGGTATCGCCCGCCACGGTCACCTGCGACGTCGCCCGGTACAACTGCGGGTCGTCGGGGCACCAAAGCTTCGGCTGCGGCACCTTGACGGTCTGTGTAAACGTCGTTTCGCCGCCGGCCGGAATAGTCTGCTTGGGAGGATCGCCCGACGCGCGAACTACTTTGCCGTCCGGGCCAATGACCTCGGTCCACAACTGTGCCTCGGCGGGCTTGTCGCCTTGGTTTTCGACGCGGGTGGCGATTTTCACTTCTGCCTCGTCGGCGCTAATCGTGGGCGTCGTAACGTAGGTTCCCCAATGGGCGATGTGGACCGGATTGACGGCCACCAGCCGCACGTGGCGGAAGATGCCCGCGCCGGAGTACCAACGACTGCATGGCTGCTGGACGTCCAGGCGCACGGCCAGGACGTTGCGGCCCGCGAGCTTGAGCGCGTCGGTGATGTCGTAATAGAAGCTCGTGTAGCCGTAAGGGTGCCGGCCGAGATGCTTGCCGTTAAGCCAGACGTCGCTGTCCATGTAGGCGCCGTCGAATTCGATCCAGAGTCGCTTGGCCTTGGCTCCCGCCGGCGCGTCGAACGTCTTGCGATACCAGCCGATGCCGCCGTCCAGATAGCCGCCGCCGTCACCGGCGGGCGAGGCGGGATCAAAAGGGCCCTCCGGCTTGATCGCGGCCGCGGCGTCGTACATGCCGCCCTTGCCGTCGCCGTTATAGACCCGCACGGCGACCACGTTCTCGCCGTCTTTGACCAGATCGGCGGGCAGCTTGTAAAGGCGAACGTTCTCCCAGGCCGAGGCGTAGCGCGGCGGCATGCGGCCCGTCGAGCCGATCCTTTTGCCGTTGAAATAGGTTACGTCGCAATCGTCGATGCGGCCCAGGTTCAGCACGAGAGTCTTGCCGCGGTGCTCTTTGGGAATCTCGATCGTACGGCGGTACCAGCCGTAGCAATTCTGGTCGTTGTAGTTGGAGTGGTCGTTCCACCAGGCCGGCAGTTGAACGAGCTCCCAGCCGTCGAGCTTCAGCTCCGGGTTCTTCCAACTCGGGTTATCGCCGCGGTGGAAGTGCCACTTGCCCTCGACGATGCTCAGAACCGGCATGCTTTGCCGCGCCTCGGTTACCGCGGCGCCCTCGATGCTCCAGTCGTGCGGCACGTCGAGTTTCCGCCACGCGGAGTCGTCCAGTTCCGGGTTTTGTCCGTCGGCGACTTCGCCCAGGTGAAATCGCCAGTCGCGGTCGAAGTTGATCGTCACACGGTCGGCGGCGGAGGCGGTTTGGGGAGCGGTGGCTAGGATCATTGAAAGGGCAAACAGGACGGAGAATCGTACCGGGTTCACGGCAGGCCTTTCTTGCAGAGGTTTTTCCAGGGGACTAGCGTTCCATTTTACTGTAGCCCAGTCGGTGGGCAAAGGGACTCTGATTTCGAGACTGTTACCCTCGCTTATTAGTCTGCCGTCACGCATAACATTTGCGGCCCTCTACTGGCAACGGTAGAATACACGAGGAACCAAGACGTTGGGAATATCCCTACTTTCTCGATTGGGATTTGTTTTGGATTTCGTATTTGGTTTTTCGGATCTGCCGCTGAGGAAACGCCGTCGTGTCTGTTCCGATTCCCCCTCCTCCTCCTGACCATCTCGCCGCCGAAGATGATCGCCACCGCCGTCGCGTTCAGCGCCTGACGGACGCGAGCATTGCGTTGCTGCTGTTCTTGGCGCTAGGCATTGTGCTCGTGCTTGATCGGCGCTCGACGGGCAAGGACGCCCTCTTCGCCCGACATGCCGATAGCGAGCGGCTTTTGTTCGATCCGTTGCACGAGCCGATCGCCGCGGTGCGGCAGGACCCGCAGCGGAAGAAGTGGATCGGGGCCTACGGCGGCACGGCCGAGTCGGAGGCCGCCGTCCGCCGCGGGTTGGACTGGCTGGCGCGGCACCAGGCGAGCGACGGCCACTGGGGGCCCGATGCCCTGCGGGCGCGGCCTGAAGGACGGTGCAAGCCGGGCGATGTCTGCTCGGAAGGCGGCGGCGAGCACCGCGCAGCACTCACCGGCTTGGCCGTTTTGGCCTTTCAGGCCGGCGGGCACTACGACTTCAACGGCAACGAGTATTCGGGCTGCGTCCGCCAGGCGTTGGCTTGGCTGCTAGAGCATCAGCGGCCGGACGGGGCGTTTTTCGATCCCGAGCACAACCAGGGCTTCTGCAATATGTACGAGCACGGCATCGCGGCCTTCGCACTGGCCGACGCCTGCGAGATGGCCGTTTCGGCGGGCCGCGTGCCGGAAGACCGCTACTGTCAGGCGGCGCAAAAGGCCGTGCAGTTCATCCAGTACGCGCAGCACAATGACGGCGGCTGGCGATATTCCGAGGAACACGCCCCGCCGAGCGACGTTTCCGTGTCGGGCTGGCAGGTGCTGGCGATGAATGCCGCCCGCGAAGCGAAGATCGCGGCCATCGGCGACGATTGCCAGGCGCGGATGCTCACCTTTTTCAACCGTTGCGAAGACCGCGCGTCGGGCCGCACGTTCTATCAGCCGCATTACAACTTGCCCAGCGATGCCCCGACCGCGATCGGCATGCTCGTCCACCAGTTCCTGCTGCACCAGCCCGATGCTCCACTGGTCGCTGCGGGGGCTAACTACCTGGCAGGCGAGGCTGAATCGTCGTTTGGCCGCGGTCGCTGGAAAAGGGCCAACAGGCGCCGTCCTGCGTCCGCGCCGGGCGACTATTACACGTTTTACAACGGCACGCTGGCGATGTTCCAGGCCGGCGGCGGCGCGTGGAAGCGCTGGAACGACGTTATCCGCGACATGGTGATCGAACGGCAATGCGATGCCAACGAAGGCTGCCGCCGCGGAAGTTGGGACCCGATGGACAACAACTGGGACCACCAAGGCGGCCGCGTCTACAGCACGGCGCTGGCCGTGTTGACCCTGGAGGTTTACTATCGTTACACAAGCGAGCGGGCCAAGGTTTATCTGGCAAAATAATGTCCCTGCTCCGCCTCGTCTACTACAGCGCGATGATCTCGGCCTGGGCCGCGTTCGTGGGCTGGGGCGTCTCGGAATGGATTACCGCTGCCGCGAGCTTGGACCCGGCGACGACTTCGCACGCTACAAGCCTGCTGGTCCGCTTCGTGCTCATGATCGCCACCGCGGGCACGATCGGCGCGACGATCGGCTTGGGGCTGAATGTGCTAGGCGGCATGGCCAACGGCCAATGGCGGCAGCTAGCCCGCCGCGCACTGCCGGGGCTTTTGTGCGGTAGTGCGGGCGGACTGATCGGCGGACTAGTCGGCGGATTGATGTACTACTGCGACCTGCCGCGAGCGATCGGCTGGGCCGTTTTCGGCATGGGAGTCGGCTCCGCCGAAGGCATCTACGACCGCAGCTTCCGCACGATTCGCAACGGCCTCGTCGGTGGTGCGCTGGGCGGCTTCGTCGGCGGAGTGCTCTTCAATTGGATTTGTGATCTGAAGTTGACGGAATCGGGCGCAGCCAGCCGCGCCGCGGGCTTCGTCGTGCTCGGCTTTTCCATCGGCGCGGCGATCGGCCTGGCGCACGTAGTCTTCCGGACGGCTTGGCTCACCGTTGTCGACGGCTACCGCACCGGGCGACAATTGAATCTCACGCAGGCCGTGACTGTGCTTGGCCGCGGCGACCACTTGCCGCTGCCGTTTTTAGGCCCAACGAACAAAGACCTTGACGCCGAGCATGCCCTGGTCCGCCGCATGAACGACGGCAGCTATTGCCTGCAAGACAGCCACACTCGGCTGGGCACGCGCCTGAACGGCCAGATCGTAACGGGCGTGACGCCGCTGGCCGACGGCGACATCATCCGCGTCGGCACGAACCTCGTGCGTTTCAACCAGCGCCAGCGGCGACGAGGAGAACCGTCGCCGCAAACTGCCGTACCGGCTGTAGCGCCCTCAACGCTTCCGCGCGCGCCGCCTCCTCCTCCGCAAAGCTCCGCGGACAAGGTCTTCGCCCCCGATCCGCGCCCGTGGAAGTAGGTCCCGATTGCCGAGCGGGACTATTGCGGTCGCGGTGCGAAGGAAGCGTCACCCCTACACGACTGGTGGCCATATCAGTCCAATCCGGCAGAAAGGACCTACTTATCGGACACAATTTTGCAGCCCGGCAACGATTTCTGCAACTGTGCGACTCCTGCCGGCGTTACATGCGTGTGCGTGACGTGCAGCTCCTTGAGCTTCGTCAGCCCGACAAGATTCGGTAGACCGGCATCGCTGATTTTCGTACGGCCGAGGTGCAGGAATTCGAGCTTTGTGAGGCCTTTCAACTTCGGCAATCCGGCGTCGGTAATCGCCGTGTTATCGAGATTGAGCCATTTCAAAGCCGGCAGGGATTTAAGGGAATCCAGCCCGGCGTCGGTTATCTTCGTCGTGTATAGGTTGAGCTTCGCGAGCTTCGGCAGCTTGCAAAGTGAGGCAAGACCGTTGTCGCCGATGGCAGTGCGGCTGGCATCGAGGTCTTCGAGCGTCTTGATCCTGTCCAACTTCGCCGCGCCGGCATCGGTGATTTTTGTTTCCGACAAACGCAGGCGGCGGAGCCTCGAAAGCTTCACGATGTGCTCGACCCCAGTGTTGCCAACCGCCGTTTTCGCTAGCAGAAGTTCCTCCAGTGCGGCTTGGTTTTTCAGTCCTGCAAGCCCGGCGTCCGTGACCCGCGTCCCATCCAGCCCGAGCGACTTCAACTTCGTGTGCGTCAGAAGCGTCTTTACACCGGCGTCGGTGATCGGCTGGCTCGATAACTTGACCGCGCGCACGCTCGGAGAACAAATGGATAGAATGTCGTCGTCGCCCAGACTCTTTGCCTTCTGTGCGTCTATGGCGACGGGCCGACCGTGTTCGTCGTTCTTTATGACAATGCCGGAATCATGGGCTGGTCTCGCAACCGGTGCCGCCGGGGAGGCGACGACCGGCGGTTCGGCCGACGACATTTGCGATGCGGTTGCGGCCAATAAGGCGGCAAGGGCGAATTGGAAGAACCTGATCATGCTCTTGCTTCCTAGTTACCCAGCGGATGGGGAGGGATTCGAACCCCCGGTGGACTTTCGCCCACTGCGGTTTTCAAGACCGCCGCATTAGACCACTCTGCCACCCATCCGTCACTTTGCGCATGTTGAATTCTACCATACGGTGGTAACCGCCCAAAGCCCGGCCAAACGGCCAACTCGCTGCCGCGCGAAAACTCCGGAACGAGTTCTCAAAAAATCAAGACAAGAATTGTGGCAGTGCAGTTCGCGTGCCTGACCATGAATTCGCCGCTTTTACAATACCAATTCCCCCGCGCCGCGACGTTAGTATTATAGGTGCGTTTTGTCGCGTTCCTCACTGGGTAAGCAGGGGCTGGGTTCGCCCTGTATCGTTGCATGTCCACAGACAGTCGGGCGGAATTCCACCGCTTGTTCATCGAGAACCAGCGGCGGCTGTTCGGATTCGTGCTAACGCTCCTGCCGCGAGTTGACGAAGCGGAGGAGGTGTTCCAGAACATCTGCGTGGTCCTGCTGGGCAAGTTCGACGCCTTCCAACCGGGCACGTCGTTCATCCGCTGGGCGTGCCAGATCGCCAAGTTCGAGGTGCTCAATTACCGGCGGCGTTCGCGGCGAGAACACTGCATCTTCAACGAGCAAGAGATCGAGCTGCTCGCCGAGCGGCGAATGGAAATGGAACCGGAACTTGAGGACCGCCGCCAAGCCCTGAGGCAATGCCTGGAAAGACTTCGGCCAGAGGACCGCCGGTTGGTGCAAGTGCGTTACGCGGGGGACTGTAACGCCAAAGTCGCGGCTGAGCGACTGCACATGCACGAGAACACGGCGTACAAGGCGCTACAGCGCATCCGCCGGGCCCTGCGGCGGTGCATCAATGCGAGACTTGCCCAAGAGCGCCGCGAGTTAGGAACACGGAGCAGCAGCGAATGAGCATGTCTGAGAGCGAAAAACGCGAATTGGACGAGTTGCTGCAGGCCGTCTGCGAGGACGCGCTCGACGAAGCGGGCGAGGCCCGCCTGTCCACCTTGCTTGCCAACCACCAAGAGGCACAGCAAAGCTACGTCGAGTATCTCGATCTTCATGCCGGGCTTGCGTGGGAGTTTTCCGGCTGGGGACGCGCGGCGGAACTGGAAGCCGCCGATGTTTGGCTCCAAGGCGCGAAGACAGCCGAATCGGCCGGCGCAGCCGTCGCCGGCTATTGGGGTCCTGGGCCTCATGGCGGACGGAAAAAGTTGGCCTCTGCGGGCGTCCGCTCGCCGTTGGATTGCGATTGGAGGGAGCGTCGCATTGACGCTCGCGGCGGCGATTCTGCTTGTCGTTTTCGGGCCGCACTGGAATTCGGTGCCGCACAGGCCGGCCGGGCCTTCGTCGATTGCTACTGAAACTCCCGCTTCCCCGAACGGAATCCCACGCGTGGCCGTCACCGAGGGCACGGCCCCTGGGGTCGCCCACCTGGGCCGGCTCTCGAACGTCCGCTGGGCGGCGCGCGAGTTCATTCTCGCGGCGGATGACCGCCTGGTTGCCGGGCAAGATATCCAGTTGGAAGCCGGCCGCGCGGAGGTCAACTTCGACATCGGCGGCAAATGGTGGTGGAAGGCCCCGCGCACGTCCGCATCTTGGGTCCGAAGCAGGTCCAGGCCTACCTGGGAAAAATCGCTACGCACGTGGACAAGAACGCGCACGGCTTTTCGATCGTCACGCCGCAGGGGAAAGTCGTCGACCTGGGCACGAGGTTCGGCTTGGGCGTCGACCGTTCCGGCAGGGAAGAAATCGCTGTATTCGAGGGAGAGGTCGATATCGACTACCCGAGCGCCTCGCGGCGCATCGAGCCGCCCGAACCGGCGGCACCGGAAACGAAGGGCGGAACGAAGCGCCGGCTCACGGCGGGCGAGGCCGTCTGTGTGAACCGCGAGGGCGAGCTGACTCGGTTGCCGGCGATCACCAACGAAACGTTTCCGCGCTCGGTGCATGCGCCGCCCGCACGCAAGCCCGTAATCGAGTCCGTGGCGGACAACATCCGCCTGCCCGAAAGCGCACAGTTCTACGAAATCCTTCATGGCGGCCTGGACGACGGCGCGCAGGCCTACGTCGATCGCACCTGCAAATGGCGCAGCATGTCGGCCGCCGGCCTGCCGGACGGCCTTCGCGGGGCAGATTACGTCAGGACCTTCAACAACGACAAACTGCGGCAGGACTACGAGCTGACGATCCAGCTTGCCTGCGCGGCCGACTTGTATGTTTTCACGGACGACCGCGTGATGGCGCCGGACTGGGTGCGCGCCAACTTCCAACCGACCGCTTGGAAGATCGGCATGGAGCAATGGTCGCAGGAACCGCGAGATTTCTCCACGCTTGCAACTAAGGATGGAGACAAAGTCAGCTACGTTTTCTCCGTGTGGCGACTTTCGGTCCCCAGCGCCAGGACGGTCAAACTTGGCCGCCTGCCGACCTATCCGACGGGAGAGACGCAAGGACTCGGCCTGAACTGGACGGCGGCAAACATGTACGGCATCGCCGCCGTCGCCACCCGCGAGCGGGTACCCGCGTCCGGCCCGCTGGCGGTGTCGGGCGAACCTGAATCGCCGAATGCGACGGGCGTCGTCGCGGCCTTTCAGTCCCGCTCGCTCGACTCGATCACTACAGAGCTCGGCACGGTTCCACGTTCGGAGCACCCGCGGCCCGACCGGTATCGCGAAAATTGGCAGAATCTCAATGGCGTGTGGGAATTTGCATTCGACCGCGACGATCGCGGCCGGCGGGAGCGGTGGCAGGATCGGCCCCCAGGTTCGCCGCTTCAAGCGGATGACGGGAGCCAGCACAAGATCGTCGTCCCCTTTGCTCCGGAAAGCGTGCTCAGCGGCGTACACGATGAAGGCATTCACCCGCTGTGCTGGTACGCGCGCAACTTTGACGTGCCCGACACGCTTCGTGGGCGACGCGTATTGCTGCACTTCGGCGCGGTGGATTATCGCGCCGAGGTGTGGCTCAACGGGCGCCGGCTGGGAGACCACGAAGGCGGCTACGACCCGTTCGACTTTGACGTAACCAAACTCGTCAAGCCGGTGGGGAACCGGCTCGTCGTGCGGGTCGAAAACGATCCCGAGGAGAAGAGGCCGCGCGGCAAGCAGAGCCCGGACCTCCATCCCAGCGGAGCGATCTACTCGCGGGTAAGCGGCATTTGGCAAACCGTTTGGCTGGAACGGGTCGGCGCAACCTTCGCCCGCGACTGGACCGTCCGCACGGATCTCGATACAGGCACGGTTACGCTGGACGTTCGCGTGGACGGCGATCCGCAACCACGTCCCCCAGACGGCTTGCGCGTCGAAGCGGAAGTGGCAAAGGACGGCGAAGCAGTGGCCAACGCCGCAGGGAAGATAAATCCCGACCCAGAGTCAGCTCACCTTGGGGCAACCATCGCCCTCCGCGTTCCTCGGCCGGCGGCTTGGACGCCCGATGCGCCGAACCTCTACGATCTGGACCTCCGGCTGGTCGATGCCCAGGGCCGCGAAATAGACCGCGTGAAATCGTATTTCGGCTTTCGCAAGATCGAAGTTCGCGACGGACAGTACTTGCTCAACGGCAAGCCGTTCTTCCTGATCTCGGCCTTGGACCAGGGATATAACCCCCTCGGGCTTTACACGCCGCCCAGCGACGACTTCCAGCGCGAGGACGTACTCTGGGCGAAGCGCTACGGACTGAACAGCATCCGCAAGCACCAGATCGTGCCCGAACCGCGGTTCTTCTATTGGTGCGATCGGCTCGGGCTTACAGTCTGGGCGGAAATGGCCGACTGGGGAAGCGACATTCACGACTGCGAGGGCTTCCTCCGCCAGTGGCGGCCGCGCGTCCAGCGCGACATCAACCACCCTTCCATCATTACTTGGGTGCCGCTGAACGAGCAAGGCCGCGACCCGAGCTTGACTCGAAACATGGTCAGGATATACGAGGAAACGCACCGGCTCGATGCGACCCGCCCGGTTTTGGACAACAGCGGCTGGGGCCACACGAAGACCGACATCACGGATCTGCACACGAATGCGCCTGATTTCCGCGACTGGTGGGAGAATTGGCGGAAATCCATCGCCGAGCGGGGCAATTTCTGGCTGGAGCCCGGACTGCCGGCATTCAACGAAGGCTTCCGCCACCAAGGCCAGCCGGTGGTCATCAGCGAGGTGGGGCTGTGGAGAATCAACGGCCATCCTCCGCTTGGGCCTTGGGCGGAATACGGCTCGACGAAAGTTCCCACGGTGGACGCATATCTCGATCTCTATTGCGACGTGATCGTGGGACTGATGAGCGAGCCTGATTGCGCGGGTTTTTCCTACGTTCAGCTTTACGATGTCGAAGGTGAAGTCAACGGTTACCTCACGTACGACCGGCGGCCGAAAGTCCCGCCGGAAGTTATCCGCTCAATCCATGCTTACGGTTTGGCCCGGCATTGGTCAAATGCCGAGGCGGCCGGCTCCGCCAATTTCCCCGTCGTAGAAGTGCGTGCGCTGGTTCCTTCCAGCAGAGACGAGGCGCAGACGTGGCGGTACACGATGGAGACTCCGCGGAAAGACTGGATGTCCGTCAACTTCGACGATTCTGCCTGGCAATCGGGACCGGGCGGATTCGGCACCTTCGGCACGCCCGGCGCGGTCGTCCACACGATCTGGGACACGCCCGACATTTGGATCCGCCGCGATTTCGATTTGCCCGACGAATTATCGGACGGCAAGTTGTTCCTCGAATTGCACCACGACGAGGACACCGAGATTTACATCAACGGAAGGCAAATCAAGACTGCGCAAGGCTTCGTGACGCGCTATCTGAACCTGCCTTTGGACGACTCGGCCTTGAAGGCCCTGCGCCGGGGCCGGAACACGATTGCCGTTCATTGCCGCAATACGACCGGCGGCCAATACATCGACGTTGGACTGAATTACGTGCCGGCTGTGTCCAGGAAGGACGCTGTGCCTAAATAACCGCATCCGTTACGCCATTTTCATCTGGGTTAGCCATGAAAGCTTGCTTTGACCGTATCCGTTCGAATTGCGTTCCGTCTCTTGTCAACAATCCTGGAGCATGTCATGAGTCCTCGAATCAATCGCTTCGCGTTCGTTCGCAGTTTTGCCGTCGCCGCGGCGGTCCTCGCGGCGATTGCAACGCAGTTCGCCGCCGCAAACGTTTACACCTGGGACAATGGCGCGCTCGCCAACGGCGGTCCTACCGACGGCAGCGGGACGTGGAGTCTCTCCAGCGCCAATTGGTGGAACGGATCGGGCTATCAATTCTGGCCCAATGGCACGGACACGGCGCAGTTCGGCTTCTCCAGCGGCAACTCCAATGCCTACACCGTGACCCTCGATCCTGCCGGCGTCAACGCCGGCGGCGTCACTTTCCAGGACCAGGCCTACACGCTGATCGGCAGTACGCTGAATTTGGCCACCGCGAGCGGCGCCGCACCGACGATCACTGTCAACTCCGCCAGCGCGACGATCGACTCGTCGATAGCCGGCGCGGCCGGACTGACCGGTGCCCGGCCCCGGCCTGCTGACTTTGGGCGGTGCGAACACCTATTCCGGCACCACGTCGATTAACGCCGGGACGCTGTCATTGGATTTCACGCAGCCCGGCGCGCCGGCGACGAACATCCTCAATTCTTCGTCCGCGTTGAATTTCGGCGCCGGCGGATCGCTCACGGTCCAGACCCTCAACATGACGACAGGCGGCAGCGCGGTCAGCCAGACGCTCACCGGAATTACACTGGCCGGCACCAGCGGGTTAGGGGCCGTCACTACTAATGGTGGCACCTTGAACGTCGGTTCCATCACTCCATTGGGCCTCACCGCGAACCAAGGCACGAACGGCGACTTCCTGCTCTTCAAGGTTTTGAACGGCGGCGTGATTACTACGTCGGCCAGCAATGACTCCAACCAGGGTAATTTGATCGCCGGCCGCAAATTCGGCGGCCTGGCAGTGATCGACACGGTGACCGGCGGCAGCGACAACTACCAGTTTGCGGAAGTTACCAACGGTGCTATCGCGCCGACGAACTCTTCCGCCATGCCGGCATCGGGCGCCCTAACCAACAACGTGAACTATACCGTCAACGGGTCGCTCACCTATACGAATGCCGGTACCAATGTGGCGGGGTCGCTGAATATAGTGTCTGCATCCGCGGGCACTCTGACGCTCAACGGCGGCAGCAACCAGTTTCGGTCCCGCGCGGGCGTCATCCTCCAAGGCAACGGCGCCTACACGATCAATTCGACCAACGGAACCACGTTTACCGGTCCGGCCATTGAGGACGACCCGTTCTGGGTCATGGGCAGCGGCACGTTGACGCTTGCCGTGCCTTTCGTCGACAACGGCAGCGCGACCGCCATCGCGAAACTCGGTCCCGGAACGCTGGTGATTGCGGCGAGTTCGACTGCCACCGGCGCGACCTTTCTCGACCAGGGCACGATTGTACTAGGCACAGGCGCCGCATTGCCCTCCGGCGGCCTTTCAACCGCGCCTGGCACTGCCGTCGTCAGCAATCCCGGCGCGGGGCAATTGGTCGCGCTGACTAATAACAGCAACGGCAGCTACAGCGGCGGCGGCGCAATCAACGGCACGGTAACAATTTCTTCGGGCTCGTTGCAAATCGGCGGCAACGGCGAGTCGATCAACACGTCCGTCAACGGCCCCGGCACGCTCGTCCTCGGCGGCGGCAATGGGCTGGTCTCGCTCAATGTGACCCCGTCGAATGCGGGCGGCGCCTATATCAACGGTTCGGGGAACGTGGCCATCAACGTTCCTTCCTTTGCTATCAACACTTCCACCACGCTCGGCGGCCAGTTCTACGCCGGCGACAACGGCGGCGCGGCAAACGTCACCGTCAGCGGCGGCACGTTCAACGTCGGCAGTTGGTTCGAGGTCGGACGGCTCTTCGGCTCCGCGGCGAGCAATACCTCGACTTCAACCGTCACGATCAGCGGAAACGGCACGGTAGTCAATACCAACACGGGCGGCGGCACCAATGTCGAGATCGGTTGGGCCAATGCCTCGAGCGGCGTCACCACGGGCGTCCTCAGCGTGATCAACGGCGCCGCGTTCAACACGAATGGCGGCGCTATCGACCTTGGCCAGAATTACAATGGCGGCAGCGGCCAGGCAGGCATCGTTACCGTCGGCTCCGGCCCTTCCGACACCGCCTCTCTCAACTTGGGCGGCGGCAACCTCGAAATCGGAAATAACGCCGGCGCTACTGCTACTCTCACGGTCAATGGAGGAAACGTAACTTGCGGCGAGATCGACTGCGGCAATAACGGCGCCGCGGGCACCGTCACCATCAGCGGCGGTACGCTCAATGCCAGAAGCTGGTTCGAAGTCGGCCGGCTTTACGGCTCCGGCGCCAACACCACGACAACTTCGAGTTTTACGATCAGCGGCAGCAGCACGGTAGTAAACACGAACACGGGCGGCGGTACGAACGTTGAGATCGGCTGGTCGAACGGTTCGGGCGGCGTCACAACCGGCATCCTCAATGTTGTCAACGGGGCGACATTCAACACGAACAACGCCTGGATCGCGCTGGGCCAGAATTACAACGGCGGCAGCGGACAGGTGGGGAGCGTAACCATCGGCACGGGCACCTCCGACACGGCGTACGTCAACCTGGGCGGCGGCAACTTCTACATCGGGAATTCGAACGGTTCGTCCGGTAGTCTCACAGTCAACGGCGGATCTCTAAGCACTTGGGACCTCCGCACCGACAGCGGCAACGGAACCTTTACGCTCAACGCTGGCGTTGTCACGGCAACCGGGTGGATCCTTCCCGGCATCAATAGCGGCTCGGTGGCGAACTTTACAATCAACGGCGGCGTCCTGCAGAACTCCGCGACAAGCTCTACCGGGGGGACAAACCCCGACCTGCGGCTCGCCATCGGCCAGAACGGCACCGGAATCTTCACGATCAATGGCGGCCTCGTCCGCTTGACGAACCCAGGTAATGTTTCGACCAGCGATATCTACGTCGGCGGCAACTCGGGCGGCGGATCCGGCAGCGGAACGCTGAACGTCAACGGCGGCACGCTGTCGACCGCCGGCCAGAATATCTACGTCGGCGCCAGCAGCGGCGCCACGGGCATAATCAACATGAACGGCGGCCAGATCGTCAACCCCGGCGGCCTGATGCTGGGCAACGCCGGCGGCGCGACTGGCACGCTCAATCTGAACACTGGCGTGTTCCCGGCCAGTTCCGTGGTCAGCAACGGCGGTACCGGCTATCTCTATTTCAATGGCGGCACGTTGCAGATTTCCGGTAGCGGCGGCAGCATTTCCGAGCCGAACGGAGGCAACTTGAACCTCTATGTCAGCCAGTCGGGCGCGACTATCAATACCAGCGGCAACAACATCCAAGCCCTCGTGCCGTTCGTGCCGAGCCCATTAAACACCGGGACGGACGGAGGTTTAACCAAGCTCGGCGGCGGAGCACTAGGAATCAGTGCCACCAACGGCCAAAGCACGTACCAGGGCCCGACCCGCGTTTTGGGCGGGACGCTGCTGGTGACCGGCGGCCTTCCCAACACCAGCAGCATCACCGTCGCCCCCGGCGCGACGTTCGGCGGCGACGGGACCACCCCGAGTATCGCGATGGCTGCCGGCACCACGCTGGCACCGGGCTATACGATCACAAACCCCCTTCAGATCGGTACGCTCTCCCCTGCCTCGCTGACCAGCAATGGCGGCACCCTCGCCTTCAAGCTTTCTAACAGCGCATCGACGGGCAGCGACCAGATTGACGTGAGCGGCAACGTTAGCCTTAGCAATGTGACGTTCAATATCTCGAATCTCCTCAACGGCGCCTTGCAGTCGGGATCTTACGATCTTCTGAATTACGGGTCGTCGACGAGCCTGAGCGGACTGACGCTTACGGGCCTGCCGCTGAGCCGCCAAACCTATCACCTCGACACGACGAGCGTTCCCGACGAAATTCTGCTCGACGTGAGCGCCGCTAGCCCTGCAAACCTCGTCTGGCTCGGCACGAACAGCACTACTTGGGACACGTCAACCTTAAACTGGTACAACACCAGCGCCGGATCGGTCGACAAGTTCTTCAACCTCGACAACGTGTCGTTCACCGACCAAGGCGCCGCTCACGGCAACATCAGCATTGCTTCGAGCTTCTCGGTCGGCGCGTTGAACGTCAGCCTGACCTCGGCTGCCAGCTCGTACACTTTTTCGGGACCCGGATTCCTGACGGGCGTCGCCGGATTGGTGATGAGCGGCAGCGGATCCGTCACCTTCAACACTCCCAATCAACTGACCGGCGAGACCGACCTGCACGGAGGCAGCCTTACGCTGGGGGCCGGCGGAGCTATTGGCGACGCGTCGGGCACAAACCTCACTTACATTGGCGGGCCCAACGTGGGCGATTCGGCGTCGGTCACTGTCCACAGTGGAGGCACGCTTTCGGGAGCATCGATATATCTCGGTTATGCGTCCGGCTCCGCCGGCGCGCTAACGCAGAATGGAGGCGTGGTTAACGTCGTCAGCACCAGCGGCAACCTCGTGGCCGGCAACTCAGGCGCCGGCACCATCAGCCAAAGCGGCGGCGTCGTCAATATACCGAACTGGCTCCGCCTAGGTGAATTCTCCACCGGGACGGGCGTCGCCAATATCTCAGGGGGAACCTTGACTGTCGGCCAAAGAACCTTCATCGGTGAAATGGGCGGCGGCACGCTGAACCTCAGCGGCAGTGCCGTAATGAGTTCGGGAAACATCGAGCTTGGAATGCCCGTCGACAACACCAACCTGCCTGGCAGCGGCGTGCTGAACGTGACGGGCAATGCCGTGCTCAACACCGCCAGCGAGATCGGAATCGGCCGCGGCGGCGGCACGGGAGTCATGACCATCGCCAACAACGCCTCGGTGACGGCCGGCTTCACGATCGACATCGGGGACAGCAACAACAACTCCGGCAGTCCCATCAATTTTGGCACCTCCAGCGGCACGCTCATCCAGACCGGCGGCACCCTCACGACGAACTCAGGGGCGCCGATCTTCGTCGGGCAGTACGATCAGCCGAACATCAATAGCGGCGTATACAACTTCTCCGGCGGAGTCGCCAACCTGGCAAACTGGCTCGTCATCGGCAATAACGGCGCGACGGGCGTCGTGAACGTGAGCGGCAGCGCTGTTCTGAACACGTCGAGCGAAGTCCACATCGGCGATGGCGCCGACCTCCAGCCAAGCAGCGGCACTCTGAACCTATCGGCAGGCGTTATGTCCGTCGGTAGTTGGTTTGTCGTCGGCCGAAACGGCGCGGCGGGCGTGATGAACATGACCGGTGGGTCACTCACCCAGTTGGGCAATGGCAACAGCTTCTTCGACGTCGGGGCCGGCAACGGGGCTCAGGCCACGGTGAACCAAAGCGGCGGCACCGTGAACGTTTTCGGCCAACTCGTCGTGCCGGAATTCGGCAACTCCGCCACGAACGGCACTTACAACCTCAGCGGCAGCGGCCTGCTAATGACCAATAACTGGTTTGCCGTAGGACGCGATGGCGGAAACGGCTTTTTCAATCTCAGCAGTGGTACGCTGGAACATGCCAATAATAACCACATCACCATCGGCTCCGGCGGCACAGGCGTATTTGCCATGACCGGCGGGCTGCTCGTCGATAGCGCGCCCACGGCATACGTGGGCGAAAGCTCCGCCGGCACGCTAAGCATCGCAGCGGGCGCTGCCCACTTCAACCAGATTGAGATGGGCGTGAACGCCAGCGGCAACGGTGAAATCGATCTCAACGGCGGACTGCTCTCGACGACGCAAATCTACGTGAACAACGCTTCCAGTACGGCAACGCTGCATTTGACCGGCGGAACATTGCAAGCCGCGTCCGGCGCGGCGGCCAACTTCCTTTCCGGCTTGATCGCGGCCTATATTGACTCCGGGACATCCACCATCGACACCAACGGCCAGAGCATCACTGTCGGCCAGCCTTTGTTGGCCGGCAGCGCCTCCGGCGGACTGCAAAAGGTCGGCGCGGGAATGTTGACGCTTGCCGGCGCAAACACCTACGTCGGCCCGACCGTGGTTAGCGCCGGTACGCTGCAGTTGGGGTTAGGCGGCCTGGGCGCCAATTCGCTTACGCATCGCTGGAGCTTCGACCAGGGTACCACGAACGATTTGGTGGGCGGGGTCAACGCGATCCTCAATGGCGCGAATCTTGGTACGGGCGGTGTGACGATTACAGGCAACGGTTCAGTCGGCCAGAGCTACGTCTCGCTGGGAGACGGCAGCACAAACATCCTTCCCACGACCAACTCTCCCTACACCATCCAACTGTGGGCCACCCAGAACGGGCTGCAGAGTTGGTCGCGGATTTGGGACTTTGGCAATGCGCCGGGAACCAATAACCTGGTCTGGAGCTGGACGCAAGGAACATCCGCACCGGGCGTATTCGCCGTCAATGGAGCGAACAACAATACGGTCGGGTTCAACACCGGCACGCAGTACAACATGACGCTGACCGCTACGCCTGGCCTCGGCGGCAGTGGAACGACGTATGACTGGTACGTCTATTCTGCCGCCGGCAATCTGGTCGGCTCCGGCAGCGTTACCACCGCTTGGGACATTTCGCAAATGACCCAAGCCAACATGTGGCTGGGCCGTTCGGAATACGGCAACCAGGACGCTGACGCCACGTACTCCGAGGTCCGCATCTTTGATACGGCATTCACGTCCTCGCAAGTCGCGGCACTGAACGCGGCAGGTGCGAGCGCGACGCTTGGCCTCAGCCCGATCTTGCCGACCGCCACGGCGTTGACCGTTGCATCCAACGCGGCGCTGGACGTCGACGGCAGCACGCAGCAGGTGGGCTCGCTTTCCGGCGCGGGCCTGGTGACCAACAGCGCCACCGGCGGTTTGGCTTCGTTCATCGTCGGCGGTTCGACGGCAACGACCTTTAGCGGCACGATCCAGGACGGACTTGGCAAGACCATGCTGACGGTATCGGGCGGCTCACTCACCTTGAGCGGTACGAACAGCTATACCGGCGGCACGGTCGTCGAGGGTGATGGCACGTTGATTGTCAAGAACAACGAGGCGATTGACGCAAACGGCGTCGGGACCAACCTCTCCGTCGGAAGCGCCGCGGAACTGGCGCTCTTCGGCGGCGTGGTTCCCGCCGAGGCCGGCCCGGCAACCGCGGCAGGTGAAGCGGTGCCGGAACCCGGCGCGTTGGGCCTGGCGGCTGCGGCCGTCGCGGCGGCGTTTGCCCTTCGATGGCGGAAGCGAATTGGTGTGCGGGGAAGGTAGTGACGCTTGGTGCGTTTCGCCAGCAGAAAAGAGAGCAGCGGCAGCGAGGCGCTCGCCGACGGGTCGAGCTTGACCGTCGACGAGGCCTCGCGATGTCGCTATAATTGAAAGGGCAAGGAGCTTGCCATGAGACACTGCCACAGATTCGGTTTCTTACGCTGGCGCGGAAGAGGTTTTACGCTGGTCGAGCTGCTAGTGGTCATCGCCATCATCGGGATTCTCATTGCGCTGCTGCTCCCGGCGATCAACGCCGCGCGGGAAGCCGGGCGGCGGACGCACTGCAAGAACAACCTGAAGCAACTTGGCCTCGCGTGCGAGAACCACGTCAGCGAGCAGGGGATCTTTCCAACGGGCGGATTTGGCTGGAATTGGGCCGGGGACCCGAACTGCGGATTCAAAGCGGCGCAGCCCGGCGGATGGACCTTCAACATCCTGCCGTACATGGAGTACAAGGACATATACAATTACGGGTCGGCGGGACCTCCCATGAGTACGGCGCAGATGAACGGTTGCGAGCAGATGCTGAAGCGTCCCATCCCGACTTACATTTGTCCGTCGCGGCGCGCCGTGCAACTCTATCCCCTTACGGGGGACTACCCGTGCAACGTGACGCAAGGCGACGGCATTGTGGCACACACCGATTATGCCATAAGCTGCGGTTCGGGGAACCAAGACGAGCCGGACTTGCAAGGAGGAAGCAATTACCAGGCCGTTGTATCGCAGCCTTATACGGACCTCAGCAATCCCATTGCCGCCGGCAGTAATTATCAGTCTGGCGTGAGCTTCGCCCGTTCCCTCATCACTCCCGCCAAGGTCACGCGCGGCCAGTCGCACGTCATTATGCTCGGCGAGAAGTTCGTAAGCTCCGACCACTACACGGACGGACAGGACAACGGCGATAACGAGGACCTTTACGTGGGTCAGGACAATGACACCTATCGAAGTACGTATTTGCCTCCGATACAAGATTGCCCCTTCTCCAGTATCCCTTCGGCCTACAGTAATACTCCCAGCGGCTACAATAGCTTTAACTGCGTTTCATTTGGCAGTGCCCACGCGGCCGGGTGCAATTTCGCCTACGGTGATGGTGCGGTCCATTTGGTATCGTACGACGTGAACGCCGCGATCTATCTCGCATGGGGCACGCGCGACTCGCCGGCGCCGGGTGTCATCGACGCCGACTAGCCGGGCGGCGTCAACACGCCGGGGCGGGCACCGCTCGGCACGAGTGGTTGGCTTGCGGGCCGCGGCGACGGGTACTGAAGAGCCGGCAACGTGCCTCGCCAGTTCGCGGTCCACCTCTGTGGCGACCGCCGTAGTACAATGACGATTCCAGCGACCACCAGGAGTTTACCCATGTCGAGCACACGGCTCGTGTCACGTTCCGGCTTCGGCCGTCGTCCGGGCACCGACGCGAAGCGTTGGTCGGCGACAGTCGCCGTCGCCATTTTTTTCGTCACCGCAATCGCCCGTGCTGACTTCCGCCCGCCCGCGGTCCCGTTGGTCACGTACAACCCGTTTTTGAGCATTTGGTCCAAGAGCGACGATCTGAACGGTTCGACCACGAAGCATTGGACGGACAATAGGGCGCATAATCACGACCATTCACTCATTAGCCTCATCCGCATCGACGGCAAGACGTACCGATTGATGGGCAACGAGCCGAAGTCGGCGCCGCCGCTGCCCCAAAAGTCGGTCGTGGTCAAGCCCACCCGCAGCATCTATGAGTTCAGTGGAGCGGGCGTCCATGTGATCATGACCTTTATGCAGCCCGCGCTGCCCGATGATCTGGACGTCTATTCATGGCCGTTGGGTTATATCACATGGAGTGTTGATTCGATCGACGGCGCCGAACATCGCGTTCAGTTGTACGACAGCACAAGCTCGCAACTGGCGGTCGGCCGTACGTCGGAACGTGTCGAATGGGCGCGAACTACGACGCAGGAATTGACGTTGCTCCGCGTCGGCACACGGAGCCAGCCGGTATTAGGGTCCTGCGGCGACGATCACCGCATCAATTGGGGCTATGCCTACGCCGCCGCGCTGAATAAGCTCAGCAAGTCGGCCATCGGCGCCGCATCGGCCTTGGAGAACAAGTTCGTGGAAGACGGATCGCTGCCGGGTGCCGATGACGCCGACATGCCTCGCGCCGTCGCCGATCGCCAGCCAGTGATGGCGTTTGCCTTCGACCTGGGCAGCGTTGGTTCGGAAAAGATCCAGCGCCAGGTAATCGTGGCCTACGACGAGGTCTTTGCCATCAAGTATTTCGGCCAAAAGCTCCTTCCCTACTGGGCCCGCAATGGCGCGAAGATCGCCGATGTGCTGCAGAAGGCGTCCGACGAGTATCCGAAGCTCCTCGCCCGGTGCCAAGAGTTCGACCGCGAGTTGATGGAAGACCTTGCGAAGGCCGGGGGTGAGAAGTACGCGCAGATCGCGGCATTGGCCTATCGCGAGTGCGTGGCCGCCAACGGCTTGGCTGCCGACGCCAACAAGCAGCCGCTGTTTTTCACCAAGGAAAACACCAGCAACGGCGATATCGCTACGGTGGACGTCTTCTTTCCGATGGATCCGATCTGGATTCTGCTCAGCCCGTCGCTGGCCAAGGCCTCTCTAGTCCACGTGCTGATGTATTCGGCGTCGCCGCATTGGAAGTTTCCCAACGCTCCTCACGACCTGGGCACCTACCCGCTCGTCTTCGGCCGCGATGACGGCGGCGAGGGGATGCCCGTTGAGGAAAGCGGCAACATGCTCATCCTCTGCGACGCGATCGCCCATGCCGACGGCAACGCCGACTTCGTTGCGCCCTGGTGGCCGCAGCTTACGCAATGGGCGGAATACCTGGAGAAGTACGGTCTTGATCCTGAAAACCAACTCTGCACGGACGATTTCATGGGCCACCTCGCGCACAATGCGAACCTTTCTGTCAAGGCGATCCTTGGCCTGGCGGCCTACGGCGATCTTTGCCGCATGCGCGGAAATGCGGCGACGGGCGACAAGTATTTCGCACTCGCCCGCGCCGACGCCAAACACTGGATGACGGTTGCGGCCGACGGCGATCACTATCGCCTGGCGTTCGACAAGCCGCATACCTGGAGCCAGAAATACAATCTTGTCTGGGACCGCATCCTTGGCCTGAACGTTTTCCCGCCGGAAGTAGCACAAGCGGAAGTCGCGCACTACAAGAAGGCGATGCTCCGCTACGGCGTGCCGCTGGATTCCCGCACACACCTGACCAAGACCGACTGGTCCATTTGGAGCGCGACGCTGGCCGACAACCAGGCCGACTTCGAGGCGATCATCGCTCCGATCTACGATTATCTCAACGCCACGACCGTCCGCGACCCCATTGCCGATTCATATGTGACCGACAAGATCCACAGCGGCGGGATGCACGCCCGGCCGGTCGTCGGCGGTTTCTTCATCAAGCTGCTTACCGACGGCGCGGTCTGGAAGAAGTGGGCCTCGCGCGACAAGCTGAAACCCGCCAACTT
Organism: uncultured Planctomycetia bacterium; assembly: GCA_963780045.1. Lineage (GTDB taxonomy): Bacteria > Planctomycetota > Planctomycetia > Pirellulales > Thermoguttaceae > JANXQG01. Next base: position 4,550,009 of record CAVZZZ010000001.1, read on the forward strand.
TGCCGCCGCTGCCGAAGGCGCCGGTCCTTCGGGTGCTCGTGCCGCTGCAGCAGCAATGGCGCTACACGACCGACAAGCCGGGCGAAAACTGGAAGAAGCCCGACTTTGAAGACTCGCGTTGGAAAGAAGGCCGGGCCGGCTTCGGCACGAACCCGCCGGGCTTCCTGCGGCATACTCGCTGGGCAACCGACGACATCTGGCTTCGCCGCACGATAACCGTTCCGGAAGGCGAACATCCGCGCCTGATGTTTATCGCCTACCACGACGAGGACGTCGAAATCTACGTCAACGGCGTCCTGGCCGCGGAGGAAGGCGGGTTCACCGTTCGGTACTCGCCCCTGGAGATTTCCCGCGAAGCCCGAGAGGAAATGAGGCCCGGCGCCAACATCGTGGTTGCCGTGCATTGCCATCAGACCGTAGGCGGGCAGGGGATCGACGTGGGTTTGGCGGAAGACGCGGCGGCGAAGAGCGGGGAGCAGGGAGCTGGGAGCCGGGAGTCTGTAAACTCCCGGCTCCCAGCTCCCTGCTCCCTGCCAGTGCTTGCCGCCTCGCACGCAAACACTTTTTATCTCGGCAATCGCGCGCCATTGGCCCCCAGCCCGCTGGTGACCCTGCCGATCGGCGCCGTCCGGCCGCAAGGCTGGCTGCGGGTGTGTCTTCAGCGGCAGCGGGACGGCTTGACGGGCCACCTGGGCGAAATCAGCGCCTGGTTGCAAAAGAAGAACAACGCCTGGCTGAGCCCGGTCGGAAAGGGCGACTTCGGCTGGGAGGAAGTCCCTTATTGGCTCCGCGGCTACATCCAACTCGCCTATCTTCTTGACGATCCCAAGATGATTTCCGAGAGCCAAATCTGGATCGAAGCCGTGCTGCGCAGTCAGCGGCCCGACGGCGACTTCGGTCCCGACCGGCGGTTCGCGGGCGGCGCGCGGGATTACTGGGCCAACATGCTCATGCTCTACTGCTTGCAGACCTACTACGAGCATTCCGGCGACGCCCGCGTCATTGAGCTGATGAGGCGCTACTTCAAGCACCAGCTTTCCGTTCCCGACAACCGCTTTCTCGTCGACTATTGGCGGCGCATGTCGCGGCGGCGACAACCTCTACATGGTGCATTGGCTCTACAACATCACGGGCGATCTCGATCTGCTGAAACTTGCCGAGAAAATACATCACCGCACCGCCAAATGGGACCAGCCGACCCGCGGCGCGGGTGCCCCGACGCTTCCGGATTGGCACAATGTGAATGTCGCCGAAGCATTCCGCGAGCCGGCAACCTGGTATCGGCAGTCGAAGGATCCGCTGGACCTTCAGGCCTCGTACGACGTGTTTCACAACATTCGCAAGCTCTACGGCCAGGTGCCGGGTGGAATGTTCGGCGCCGACGAGAACGCCCGGCCGGGCCGCAGCGACCCGCGGCAAGCCGTGGAGACCTGTGGCATGGTGGAGCAAATGCTTTCCGACGAATTGATGCTCGGCTTCACCGCGGATGCCTTCTGGGGCGACCATTGCGAGAACGTGGCTTTCAACAGCTACCCCGCGGCCGTGATGCCCGACTTCCGCTCGCTGCGCTACCTGACCGCGCCGAACATGGCCGTGAGTGACGACCAGAACCACGCCGGGACTGGGCAACGGCGGACCGTTTTTGCTGATGAACCCGTTCAGCTCCCGTTGTTGCCAGCACAATCATTCTCAGGGCTGGCCCTACTTCGCCAAGCACCTCTGGATGGCGACGCCCGACAACGGTCTCTGTGCCGCCATCTATTCCGCCAGCGAAGTCGCGGCCAAGGTCGGCGACGGACTCCCCTCGCCCGCCGGGAGAGGGGCAGGGGGTGAGGGCGGTACGCTCGTCCGGATCAGCGAAGATACGCACTATCCGTTTGAAGATACGCTGCGATTTACGCTGAAGTTGGATCAACCGGCAACGTTTCCACTTTACTTTCGTATTCCCGCGTGGTGCGGCGACGCGAAGCTCTCCGTCAATGGAAAACCGGCGGGCGTCGACGCCCCGCGGGGAGATTTCGCCCGTATCGAGCGCCGCTGGCGCAGACGGTGACACGGTGACGCTCGAATTGCCGATGCAGCTTTCCGTCCGCACGTGGGAAAAAAACCGCAATAGTGTGAGTATCGATTACGGGCCGTTGACTTTCTCGCTTAAGATCGCCGAAAAACTCCAGCAAGCAGACAGCGCAAAGACGGCCATTGGGGATTCGCAATGGCAGAAGGGGGCAGACGCCTCGCTCTGGCCTTCGTGGGAAATCCTTCCCGCAAGCCCGTGGAACTACGGGCTAGAGTTGGACGCCGCCAACCCGGCTGCCTCCATCAAGGTCCAACGGCGGCATTGGCCCGCAACCGGCTTTCCTTTCACGCTGGACGACGTGCCGCTAGAGATGACGGCCAAGGCGCGGAAGATTCCGCAGTGGACGCTCGACCAATACGGGCTCGTTGCCACATTGCCCAAGAGCCCAGTTCTATCAGACCAGCCGTTGGAAACGGTAACGCTCGTGCCGATGGGCGCGGCGCGGTTGCGCATTTCGGCCTTTCCGGCCATCGGCGACGCCACGGCCAGCCAGCGCGCGATCGCCGCGGTCATCAAGCAATTGGGCGCGGCGCCTCGGGCGGAACATCCCCGGCCCGACGCTTTTCGCGCGAATTGGATGTCGCTCGACGGCCAGTGGCAGTTCGAGATCGAGCGCAAGGGCGACGGCGAGGCGCGGGGCCTGAAGTCGGGCAAGGACCTGAACTCGGCCATCGTCGTCCCCTTCTGCCCGGAAAGCAAGCTCTCGGGTCTCGGTCTGGGCAATTCGGAGTATTTCACCAACGTCTGGTATCGCCGATCGTTCGAGCTGCCGGCTTCCATGAAGGGCAAGCGGGTTCGGCTACACTTCGGCGGCGTCGACTACAAGACTTGGGCCTACGTCAACGGGCAGCTCGCTGGCACGCACCGCGGGGGCAGCGCGGCGTTCGACTTCGAAATCACGCGGCTGTTGAAGGACGGCTCGAACGAGTTGGTGGTCCATGCCTTCGACGATCTTCGCAGCGGTCTGCAACCCGGCGGCAAGCAGGCTTACAACAAGAGCGAAGGCTGCGTCTATACACGCACTACGGGCATCTGGCAGCCGGTGTGGCTGGAAGCAGTTGGTTCGTCGTTTGTCGAGTGTTTCTCGATCGTGCCCGATCCCGACCACAGCCGCGTGCTGATCAGGCGCTGCGATCAACGGCGGCGATCCCGATCTGAAGCTGGTGGCCGAAGCGTTTGCCGATGGCCGCCGTGTCGGCGCCGACGAGGCCGTCGGCGCTGGCCGGGACCACGCGCTCGTGCTCAACTTGAGCGAAAAGAAGCTCTGGGAGCCGGGATCGCCGTTTCTCTACGACCTGAAGTTTACGCTCTATCGCGGCAAGGAGGTCATCGACGAGCTTGGCAGCTATTTTGGTCTGCGAAAGATCACGATCGACGGCCGCCGCATCCTGATCAACGGCAAGCCGATCTTCCAGCGGCTGATTCTCGACCAGGGTTTCTATCCCGACGGCGTCTGGACCGCGCCGACGGACGAAGCACTCCGACACGACATCGAGATGTCGATGGCCGCCGGCTACAACGGCGCGCGGCTGCACCAAAAGGTCTTCGAGCCGCGCTATCTCTACTGGGCCGACAAGCTGGGCTATCTGGTTTGGGGCGAGTTCCCCAGTTGGGGCTACAATTGCGCGCCGCAGGCTACGCTCCCTATATCCAGGAATGGACCGAAGTGCTGCTCCGCGACCGCAACCACCCTTCAATCATCGGCTGGTGCCCATTCAACGAGACGGGCGCTTCCGCGGGCGAAATCCAGCAACTCGTCTGGAATCTCACCAAGGCCATCGATCCGACTCGTCCGGCACTGGAAACCAGCGGCTATACGCATACGCTGTCCAATCCTGAGGTCCGCGACATTCACGATTACGAAGGCAACCCGGCCAAGCTGCGCAAGCGCTGGATGGACTACTTCGCGGCGAACACGGCCGCGGACCGCTCCGGCCCCGTGAAAAAAGCCGGCATTGACCGTGGCGTGCCCTTCATGGTCAGCGAAATAGGCGGCATTGGCTGGACGGTCGAGGGCGGCTGGAGTTACGGCGGAGCGCCCAAGAGCATGGAGGAGTTCTACTCCCGCTACCAGGGAACGCTTGACGCGATGCTCGACAATCCCAACCTTTTCGGATTCTGTTACACTCAACTGACCGACGTCGAACAGGAACACAACGGGCTTTACTGCTACAACCGCAAGCCCAAGTTCGACGTGCAGCGGCTGCGGGCGATCACTTCGCGCCCCGCCGCGTACGAGCTGCGAAAGTAAACGACTGTTGGTACGCTACCGCGCTCTTCTCTTCCGCGCGGCCACGCCCAATCCGGTCGCCGCGGCAGCCAGAAGCGCAAGCGTGCCCGGCTCGGGCGAAGGCAGTTGGGCGGCTATTTCCGCGGGTACAATCGCGCCAAAGGCGGCAAGCTCGCTGCCGACGGCCAAGTAGGTGCCGCTTTCGAGTCCCGCGGCGCTGCGTCACGATCAGCTCCCCGCTCGTGACGAACGTCCCGCCTCGGTACGTGTCCGTTCCGGACAGTATCACTGTGCCCGCGCCGAGTTTCGTAACCGAGCCGCTACCGCTGATGTCGCCGGAAAACGTGAGATGGTCAGTAGCGTTCGGCGCGACGAGATACGTCCCGTCGGTCGATATTGGTATCGCCAACGCGCCCGCGCCTGCGACGCTGCCTCCCGAAACGACCGCCGCCGGGGAGACCGGGCTAAAGCTGGGCGAGACCAGGAGCGTGCCGCCTTCGTAGACGTTGATGAGGCCATACGTGCCGCTGCCCTGCGCGGCGGCCCCGTAATAGACGTTCGTCGTCCCGAAGATTGTGCCGTTGTTCACCAGCAAACTGTCTTGCAAGTCCAGCGCGGTGCCCTCGCCCTGGCTGTTGGCGTTGAGCGTGCCGCCGGTGTTGACGGTGATCCGCGCGCCGCCGTAGCTCGTCAGGTCGCTGACGTGGTTGTTCAAGAGGCCGCTGCCGGTGATCGTAATGACACCCGCGATGCTCCAGGAGCTGACGTCGGCCGTGCCGTTGACGGTCATATTTGCGCCGCCATCGTTGATGCCGCCGAGGATTGTCAGCGAGCCGCCCACCGTCATCGTGGCGCGATCGGTCACGTCCAAGAAGATGTCGTTGCCGGCTTCTTGAATCGCCGTGCCCGGATTGATCGTCGTGGTGTTAAACGTCGTTGTGCTGCCGGCGGGCAGGATATGCGTGCCGGGACCGAAAAGGTAGCCGCCGTTGACGGTGGCGTTTTGGTAAACAAATGATCCGCCGGCCGTCGCACGAAGGACGCTACCGTTGATCGCGGCGCTTTTAAAGACGACCGATCCACCTGTCATCTCCTGTATGGAGCTCGTGCCCAGGGTAAGCGTCATACCCTGGAATTCGAGTGTACACCCGCTGGCTACAGTGAACGACGACGAGGGGACGACGTTCATGAACTCAAGCGTCCCGCCGCTGACCATTGTCGGTCCGGTGTAGATGTCGCTGCCATTAAGCGTCAGCAATCCCGCGCCTGTTTTGTTCAGGCCGCCGGGGCCGAAGAGTTTCGAGCTTATGGTCGCCGTGTTGCCGCCGGTGTCAAACGTGTCAAAGCCGCCGGGCACGTTCAAGTCGATCGGCCCAGTGGCGGAAAAGCCGGCGAGCAATTGCATCGACCCGCCGCTGTAGGTGAAGGTTGATCCGGCCGTCAGACCGCCCAAGCGCAATAAGCCACCGCTGAGGCTGTAGGAGGCGTCCATCGTGAGGCTGCCGGAGATCAGGTTCGAGCCGCCGCTTTGCATGAACCCATAATATTGGCTGCCAATGGTTTCTTGTCCTGCTATAAGCACTCCGCTGCCGCTGAGGCTGTACGATCCGTTGTTGCCCAGATTGACCGATGCCGCCGTAATAGAGCCACCGGTTTGGGTAAATATGCCAAAGCCGTCGGAAGTGCCTATGTTAAGATTGCCGGCCGTGGTCACGGAGCCGCCGCTGAGGCTGTACGTGCCGAACGTCAAGAAGCCCACGTCGACGTCGCCTGTGACGGATACGGTGCCACCCGTTTGGACGATCGTTCCGGTTCCCGCATAGCCGTCGTACATGGTGCCGGCGGCGAGCGAACCGCCGCTGAGGCTGTACGAGCCAGTGATGCCGAAGAAGTTGGGGTCGTAACCTAAAATAAACAGGTTTGCGGCGGAAACGACGCCGCCCGTTTGGCTGAACGTTCCGCTTCCCGAGTAGCCCACCACCACGTTCTGGGCGGCGAGCAAACCCCCGCCAAGCGCGTACGAGCTGTTGCCGGCGTTGTAGCCTACCGTGACTTGTCCGCTTGTGGAGTTGGTGCCGGCCGTCTGGTTGAACATTCCGTTGCCGGTGTTGCCGATGATCTCGCCGGCGCTGCCGGAAGTCAGCGAACCGCCACCAAGGTTGTACGTCCCGCTGCTGCCGGTGTTGTAACCCAAGTAGAGGCTGCTTGAAAGGGAAACCGCGCCCCCGGTCTGCGTGAACGCGCCGTTGCCGGAAACGCCCACATAGAGTATAGGGCGCTGACGTATCCGTTGCCGCTGAGATTGTACGAGCCGCTGACGCCGGCTACGTGGCCCAAGGTAAGATAGTTTAAGACGGAGTTCGTGCCGCCGGTTTGAGTGAACGCCCCGCTGCCGCCAAGGCCGGCGTACTCGACGGGAGAGACGAGGTATCCGCCGCTGAGGCTGTATGAGCCGCTGCTACCGGGGTTTGCACCCAGGTCAACGCTGTTGCCGCTTGAAATTGTGTTCGTGCCGCCCGATTGATTGAATGTCCCGCTGCCGGAATTGCCGTCGCTCAGGATGGCCGTGGTAAGCAAACCGCCGCTGAAGTTGTATAAGCCGCTGCTGCCTGGTTTGTTGCCCAATATAAGGCCGTTGGCGGTGGTGGTGTTTGTGCCGCCCGTCTGGCTGAATACCCCGCTGCCCGAATAGCCGATGAGTTCACCGCCGCTGCCGGCCGTCATGCTCCCGGCGGCACTGAGCTGCACGTTGCCGCTGCCGGCGCCGCCCACGGCAAGCGTGCCGCAACTGGCGAAGACTAAGCCGCCGATCCCGGCCGTCCCGCCGTTGACGACCCACGCCGTGTCAGCCGGGCCCGGCACAGTGGACGGGTTCCAGCTGGAGTTGAAGGACCAACCGGCCGAACCTACGTTCCAAGAGTAGTTTGCCGCCAGGGTTTGGGAAACTTGCGCTGTGGCGACGATTGACAAGGCCGCGAAAAGGGCCAAACGCGCATAACAGTTCATAATCCCCCCTGCTTTAATTGCCGCCGATTGGCGGAGCGACTCTATTGACGCAACTGCATCGCAAGTTGAATGGTAGTCCGGTCTTACCGAGTGTCAAGTCCTTGCCGGGCGGCGTGCAGGCCCGCTACGGTGGGCGGGCTGGGAAACTCCCTCCTGAAAATCCGCGAGCCGCCCGCGGGGGCGGTTCCAAAACCTTCCACCCTCTACTAAGTTGCAGTATCGCGGGTCGACGGCGGTGGCGCGGACGCTGGCGGCCGGCACGCAGGCCACTCGCTTCCTGACATATTGTAATCAATGAGTTCCTTGCCCAAAGCGGCAAATATGTCGTCGCCAGTCATCGTCGTTAACGTCGGATACCGGCACACCAACTACTGGGTGATCAGCGCGGGCCGGTCGCGGCTCTTGGTGGACCTGGGATATCACGGCGGCTGGGGCGAGCTGCGGGCCAACTTGCAGCGCATGGGCGTGCCGCATGCCGAGATCCGTCTACCAGCCGGTGACCATGCCCACCAAGAAGACCTCGGCGGCGGTCATGGCCAAGGACGCGGCCCGCGTCATGGCCGAGGCCCTGATCCGCCCCGTCGCGCAGCGGATCGCCGACAACCGCGGCGTCGACGCGGGCGACAAAGTGGCCCTGGGGCTCAACCCGCGGGTCTCGCCCCGCACGCCGATCAAGCCGCCGCATGTCGGCCCCCTGCTCTCCATCGGCGGGGTCTCGAACCTCTCGATCATCCTCCGCTACCACAGCGCCCACGAAGGGAAAAGCGGCAAGGCCAAGCCGCCGGGCGTGACGGGCTGCCAAATCTTCGCCGCCGCCCTGGACGGGCCGGTCCGCGACCAGTCGCAGCTTCCCTTGAAGAAGGTCGCTACGAAATCGCCGATCCTGCTCTGCTTCGACCCGGCCCACGGCAACCGCGTGGCTTACATCGCCGCCCGCTGGGCCGTGCAGACCGGCGGCGTCTCCGGCTGGTCGTCGATCGTGAACTGCACGGTGCCCGTGATGGCCTGACAGTCAGCACTTACGGCTTGCCAAGCCCTTGCCGCCGGGGTCGCAACGCCACGCCACGCCCCGCGGCCATCGCACCCGCTTATTTCGCTTGCGTCGCCGCATTACAATAAAGTTTTCGCATATATCCTGCAAAGCAGCGGAGAACGACACATGACCGGTGACCTTACCAAGCGAAAAGCCCTCCATCGAGAACCGTCTACAACCGCCCGCACCTCGCGGCGCCGCTTTCTAGCCGCCGCCGGCGCCGCCAGCGCGGCGGCACTGGGCAGTCCGTTGGTCCTGCTCGGTGCTAATGCCGTCTCGACGGCCGCCAACGACCGTCTGCGCCTCGCGCTTGTCGGTTGCGGAAATCAGGGTTGCTCCGACTTGCACAATTTGCTCTCCTGCGGCGTGGAGCTCGTTGGCGTTTGCGATCCCGATCCGAAGCAGGTCCAACGTGCCCGCGGAGTCGCTCGGCGCGCGACCGGCCAGGCAAAGATAAGCGCCAAGAGTTACGGCGACTACCGCAAGCTGCTGGACGATGCCGCCGCGTTCGACGCCGTGGTGATCGGCACGCCGGACCATTGGCATGCCCCGCTTTGCAAGGCGTTCATGAATGCCGGCAAACACGTCTATTGCGAGAAACCGCTGACCCACAGTGTGGCCGAGGCCCGCGAGCTCCGCGAGTTGACGCGCCGCGGCAAGGTTGTCACGCAGATGGGCAACCAGGGCAGCGCAAGCGCGTCCATGCGCCGCTGCACGGAACTGGTCAAGGCCGGCGTGCTGGGCCAAGTCCGCGAGATCCATCATTGGGGCATCGGCGTCGCCGCCAGCGAAGGCAACGCGCCGGGCGAGGATCCGATTCCAAAGGGCTTCAACTGGGACCTCTGGGTCGGGCCGTCGGCCATGCGCCCTTTCAACAAGGCCTACCATCCCCAACATTGGCGCATGTGGTGGGATTTTGGCAACGGCGGTCTGGCCGACTTCTGGTGCCATGCCTTCAATATGCCCATGCGGGCGCTCGACGTCGGCTATCCTGAGCGGCTCGTCGTCAACCTGAAGGACGGCCACCAGATAGCGGACAAGCCCGCGGTGGAATTCCACTTCCCCGCCCGCGGCGACCTCCCGCCGCTAGTGCTCTATTGGCACGGCGACGGTCAGCCGCCGGCGGCGCTCATCCAACCCGTGGCCGACGTCGGCAAGGTCAAGAGCGGAGGGATCTTGGTAGTCGGCGAGCATGGCTGCATGTACACAGGGCACTGGAACAACGAAGGCATGATCCGTCTCGCGGGCGAGTCGCGATTAAAAGACGTGCTCTACCATCCCGCCACAAAGGACATTCCGCAGACCCTGCCGCGGGTGACGGGGCACTACCAGGAATTCGTCGACGCCTGCCGTGGAAAGGGAAAAACGTTCTCCGACTTCGAGATCGGCGGCAAGCTTACCGAGATTGGGCTGGCGGGCTGCGTGGCCGTTCGCGCCGGCAAGGACCTCGATTGGGACGGCGAGAAAATGCTCGCCAGCAACGCCCCCGAGACGGCCCGCATCGTCCACTCGGTTTACCGCAAGAATTGGCTGTAGCCGGCAATACGCTTCACGCCACCAGTTCCGGCGGCCGGGCGGCTGTTTGGATCTCTTGTTCGTCCAACAGCCCGCTCACCAGCAGCTTGACGCACGATTCGCAGATCGGCAGCGACTCGTCCGCGGTGGCGCAGTCGATGTCGTCGATGTGCCAGTAGGCGATGCGGTCCGCCCAGTCGGGGAATTGGTCCTGCATCATCGCATGATGTTCCTTCTTCTTCATCGCGATGACGATTTCGGCCTGTTCCAAGTCGCGTCGAGATAGTTGTCGCGGGAAGCGAGTGCGGTCAAACGGCACGCCCATCGCGGTCAGCCGGTAGGCAGCAAGGTCGGACATCGGGCCCTCTTGCGTCCCGACGGTCCACGTTTTCAGGCCCCGCGAAGTCGCCCGCCATTTCAGGCCCCGTTCTTCCGCCAGGCCATTAAAAAGGTACTCGGAAAAACGCGAACGGTAGAAGTTGCCCGTGCAGATGAATACAACTGTTTTAGGCTTGAGGCTTGAGTCTTGGGGCTTGAGGCTGGAGTCGTGGACGACTCTGGCGCCATGTAGATCTTTAGACATCGTTTGCGGTCTCCTTTTTCGGTCCGCGATGATACGAAGATTCTTCCGCTGGGACCAGAGGAAAAAGAGACGACGATGCATTCGGCTCGCGAAATTTGACACCCGCTGAACGGTTTTGTATTCCGTGTTACCAGCTAGCGTGGCTTGACGAAATCGCCCGATTTGCCACAATTACGGCTTTCAGGACTGCTGCAATAGGTCGTAGGATGTGCCTCCGAGCCCGTCATCGTTTTTTGACGGACTTCAAGGTGCATCATGCGCGAGGCGATTGGAGATGGATTAATGCGGCGCAAGTTCATTGCCGGAAACTGGAAGATGAATCTCGATCGCAAGGCCGCCGTCGCGCTGGCTGAGGCGATCGCAAAGGAGGCGGAAAAGTATCCCGATGTCGATCTGGCCGTTTGCCCGCCGGCTTGCTACCTCGACGCTGTCGGCCAAACGATACGCGGAACCCCGCTGGCACTGGGCGCACAGAATGTTTACTACCAGGCCAACGGCGCTTTTACGGGCGAAATCAGCACATCCATGCTCTGCGACCTTGGCGTAAGGTACGTAATTCTCGGACATAGCGAGCGGCGGCATATTCTTGGCGAAACCGACGCGGATATCAACAAGAAGCTCCATGCCGCACTCCACGCCGGTTTGACGCCAATCTTGTGCGTTGGGGAGCTGCTGTCCGAACGCGAGGGCGGACGGACGATGGATGTCATTTGTAGCCAGTTCGATGGCTCGCTGGCGGGGGTTACTGCCGGGCAAATGCAAGGGGTCGTCGTTGCCTACGAGCCAGTTTGGGCAATTGGAACGGGAAAAGTGGCCACGCCGCAGCAGGCCGAAGAGGTCCATCTCGCCCTTCGCAAGCTCATGGCAGAGCGATATAATGAGGGAATCGCGCAAAGTGTACCCATCCAATATGGGGGTAGCGTGAAATCGGAAAACGCCCGAGAATTGCTTGGCCAACCCGATATCGACGGGGCCTTGGTTGGCGGCGCTAGCCTGAAGGCAGACCAGTTCTTGGGAATTGTTGCAGGAGCGTAGTAGTTTTCAGTTTTCAGCCTGAAAACTGAAAACTGAAAACTAACACGAGGTATTGATATGGCCTGGTTGGGGATGTTTTTTTTGAAGTTCATGCTGGTGGTTACGGCCGTTGTCGTGATCATCCTGGTGCTGCTGCAAAAGGGCAAAGGCGGCGGCTTGGCGGGCGCATTGGGCGGCATGGGCGGGCAAAGCGCATTCGGCACGAAGGCCGGTGATCTGTTCACGAAGATCACCATTGGCGTAGCCATCGTCTGGATTTTGTTTTGCGTTGTAGCCGTGCCCTTAGCGCCGCGGATGGCCCCGAACCAGCTTAATCTCACGCCAAGCGCCGCTCCCGCGCAGCCCGGTCAAGGACAACCACCGCCGCCCACCGGCGATAAATCTGCCGGCTCGTCACAGAGCGGTTCGACGCCACCGACTGGCGCGGCGCCGCAGACCGGGCCGGCGCCGAAGGGCGCCGGGTCGGAAAAGGCCGGCAGCATTCCGGAACCGACCAACAAGCCGGCGGAGAAGCCGGCCAAGTAGCCGTTCCTGCACCGCCCGCCGCGAAAATGGACACGATAGATAAGAAGGTTCCGTGCTTCTGAGTATGACCGGTTTCGGTGAAGCGCATTGCCAAAAAGACGGTTTGGCCGTCGCCGTGGAGGTTCGCGCCATCAACAGCCGGTTCTTCAAGCTCATGGTGCGGGCGACCGAAGGATACGCCGCGCTGGAGCCGCAAATCGAGGAAATCGCGCGGAAGTCGATCCGCCGCGGCACGGTGCAGGTGAACCTTCGCGTCGACAGGCTGCATTCGTGCCAGGATTATTCGATCAACACCGATGTACTGAACGGTTATCTCGAGCAGATGCAGGCGTTCTGCATTAAGCGAGGCGCGACGGTGGACATTGCCTTGGAATCGTTGTTGCCGTTGCCGGGCGTGGTCAACGACCAGGCGGCTGCCGTGTTCCAACCGGACGACGACTGGCCAGCGATTTCCGAGGTACTTGCCGCGGCATTGAAGAATCTCGACCAAATGCGGATCCGCGAGGGCCAGACAATGGCCGACGACTTGTCGGCCAACTGCCGGGCGATCGCGGACGGGGTCGAAGAAATCGCACGGCGGACGCCGCAAGTAGTAGATGCTTATCGGACGCGGCTCGAAGAGCGCTTGAACAAGTTGCTTGCCGAACGCAACGTGACGCTTGACCCGACGGATGTCATCCGCGAAATATGCCTGGTCGCCGAGCGTAGTGACATTTCCGAGGAGGTCGTGCGGCTGAAAAGCCACATCGAGCAGTTCGACGCCATTATGCGGCTGCCGGAAAGCTCCGGACGAAAACTTGAATTCCTCACGCAAGAGTTGTTCCGGGAAGCAAACACCATCGGTTCGAAATCCTCCGACGTGGAGATAGCAAAACAAGTAATCGAAATAAAAACGGCCATCGAGCGAATTCGCGAGATGATCCAGAACATCGAATGACGGTCCCGTTGACGCACTATGCAAACCATTCCCTGCAGGCGAGTCGTGGTGGTTTCCGGGCCGTCAGGCGTCGGCAAGACGACGGTTGTAGAGCGCCTCTTCCAGGAATGTCCGCTGTCGCTGGTGCGAAGCATTTCCGCCACCACGCGGCCGCCGCGCGGCGGCGAGGCCGACGGTGTCGATTACTATTTCCTCAGCCGCGAGGAATTCGACGCCTGGCGCGAGCAGGGCCGGTTTTTGGAGAGTTTTGAGGTGTTTGGCCGAGGATACTGGTACGGCACCCCGTGGAGCGAGGTCCGCGCCGGCGCCTCGGCCGGAAAGTGGGTCGTGTTGAACATTGACGTCCACGGCGCGGCCGCCGTGATGGAGCGGTTCCACGACGCCGTGACGATCTTCGTTCGGCCCAGTTCGCTGGACGAACTGCGACGCCGCCTCCAACTCCGCGGCACCGATTCGCCGGCGGAAATCGAAAAACGGCTCGAGCGAGCCCAATATGAAATGAGCCAGGCCCACCGTTATCGTTACCAGGTCGTGAACGACGATCTCGGCCGGGCCGTAAAAGAAATCTGTACTATTCTCAACGTAGAAAAGGAGAACGCTGGAAATGATTGACGAATTACGTGAAGAGGCGATTGTGAACAAGGTCGGCGGGCGGTTCAAGCTCTCCACCCTCATCCAGAAGCGCTTGGTGGCACTGAACGCAGGCGCCCGCCCGCTGATCGATGCGGGTAAACTGCCTAACAAAATGGAGGTCGTGATCCAGGAAATCTTGCAGGACAAGATTTATTTGGACGCGCAGATGAACGTGCAAGTTACCGGGGCGGCAACCGGCGGGCTGCCGGACGTCGATTTCCGCACGCTGTAGAACCGAGTTTTCAGTGTTCAGTTTTCAGTGTTCAATGCTGGAGACTGAAAACTGAAAGCTGAACACTGGAAACAGGAACCGTGCAAGGCCGCGAAGTTCTCATCGCTGTTACCGGGGGCATAGCCGCCTACAAGACTGCCATGCTGGTCAGCCGCTTGGCGCAGGCCGGCGCTGGCGTTTCCGTGATCATGACGCGCGCGGCAACGAACCTCGTCGCGCCGAAGACGTTCGAGGCCCTCAGCGGGCGGCCGGTCGTCACCGACGAATGGGCCGTTGGCGCTCACCCGCATATCATGATCGCGCGGCAAGCCGAGTTAATGTGTGTCGCGCCGGCGACGGCCGACATCCTGGCCAAGGCCGCAATGGGCTTGGCCGACGAAATCGTGAGCACCACGCTGCTGGCCTTTAACGGCCCCATCATTTTTGCCCCGGCAATGAACGTGCAGATGTGGAACAAGCCGCCCGTGCAGCGAAACGTGGCGCAGCTTCGGGCCGACGGCCGCGTGCTCCTTGGTCCCGATTCCGGGCACTTAAGCTGCGGCGAGGTGGGCGAAGGGAGAATGGCCGAACCGGAGGCAGTTTTTCAGGCGATAGCGCAAGAACTTGGTTGCCCTGTTCCGCCGCGGGGTGCATAATGTAAGAGAAACTGACGGCGACCCCTCTTGCGAATAACTTGGCGGAAGCGGACGGAATACGCCTACGGGAGCCCGCGCCCATGATTCCATTCGATCCTTACCTTAATTGGCTGGGGATCCCCGCACACGAGCAGCCGCCTAATCTCTACCGCTTGTTGGGCATTGTGCTCTTCGAATCGAATCCGCAGGTGATCGAGCAGGCGGCGGATCGACAGTCGTTGGCGGTCGGGGCTTTTCAAGCGGGTCCGCAGGGTGAACTTTGCCAACGGCTGCTGAGCGAGATCGCGATGGCCAAGTACAACCTCTTAGATCCTCAGCAGAAGGCCGGATATGATGCCTACCTGCAGGAGACTCTTGCCTATCGCGGCGAACGCGCGGTTGCGGCGGCGCCGCCGCCGTCGATACTCGGCCCGGCCACGTTTCCGGCGGCCGCGCAGCGGTACTTTCCTCCGACAGCCCATCTTCCTGCGCAATTGCCGCTGCCTCCACTCCCTCCGCTGCCGCAAGTCCCGCTGCCGCAAGCGCCATTTCAGCAGCCGGCGATGTTCCTGCCGCCGATTCCCCAACCGGCGCCTGCGCAGCCAATGATGCCGCCGATGCCGCAACCGCAGTTCGGCGGTCCGCCCATGATGCCTGCCGCGGCGAGCTTTCCGCAGACCATGCCCGCGGCGCCGGCGGGGCCTGCCATGGCGCCGGTGGCGGCGCCGTTCCCCGTGGCTTCGCGAGCAGCGGCCAACGGCGCGGCAGCGGCGCCGCCCGCTAATCCGCCCCCCGCGCCGCTTCGTCCGATGGACGAATTGGAGCGGCTGACAGCACAGCCCGCCCGTCGCCGCCGGGTCGTCAAGAAAAGGCGGAAGGGCGATCCTGGCAAGTATATTCTGATTGGTGTCTTCGCCGCGGTAGCGGTGGTGATCGTAATCATCGGGTTTGTCGCGACACAAGGTTCCCGCCTCGCCGGTTTTGACCGCTTTGGGAATAATGAAAGCGACAACCGCCCGGCGCCTATTCCTTCTCCGAAGCTAGCCCCTTCGAAGCAATCGTCGCCGGCAAAAGAAACCCTCGAAAAGCCGAATCAGCAGAACAAGACCGCGGCAGTTGCGCCTGCGTCGCGCAAGGAGGTCCCACTTACAAAACCGCTTGCCTCGGCTATGCAGACGCACAAGCTCGTCCCGCCGGCCGATGACGGAGTTTTCCAAACACTCCCCGCCGCCAGTCCTGCGCCAAGGGCGCCCAATCGCCGGGACGTCGGCTCGCCGCTGGAACCTGGCGGGCCGAACGATCCAGTGATGGGACCGGACGATGGACCGGTGAGGGATAAGAGATGAGGGATGATGGATGAGGGATAAAGAGGCAAAGCACGGTATCCTTCATCTCTTTTCCCTAATCCTCCATCTCTCCCCCCCGCAACGTTAAACCGTAAGAGTTGAACATGTCCGACCCCTCTCCCATTCGCGATGCCGCTCGATTGCCCGGCGACCTTTCCGGCCGGCAGATCGGCGGATTTCACTTGCTCCGCCGCCTGGGCAAAGGCGCCATGGCCGAAGTCTATCTGGCCGAGCAACCGCAGTTGAAACGCTGGGTGGCGGTGAAGATCCTCAAGCCCGAGCTGGCCGGCGACGCGGCCTACGTGCGGCGGTTCGAACGCGAGGCGCGGGCTGCCGCCTCGTTGGTCCATGCGAACATCGTACAGACCCACGAAGTAGGCCACGTCGATGGCCTGCACTACATCGTGCAGGAGTACGTTCAAGGCCAAAACCTCCGCGACTGGCTCGCCCGCAACGGTCCGCCGCTTTTGCAGCCGGCGATTTCCATCATGCGGCAGATTGCCGCCGCGCTGGCCAAGGCGGCGGAGCAAGGCGTCGTCCACCGCGACGTCAAGCCGGAGAACATCATGATCACGGCTGCGGGCGAAGTGAAGGTCGCCGACTTCGGGCTGGCCCGCGTGCTCGGCGAAACGAACTCCGCGGCCACCGCCCTGACCCAGGTGGGAATCACGATGGGCACGCCGCTTTACATGAGCCCCGAGCAGGTCGAGGGCCGCGCGCTGGACCACCGCAGCGACCTCTACTCCTTCGGCGTACTTTGCTATCATCTGCTGACTGGCAAGCCGCCGTTCACCGGCGACACGGCGCTGGCCGTGGCCGTGCAGCACGTTAAGACGCTGCCGCAGCCGCTGGAGGCGCAGCGGCCCGATTTGCCCCCGGCGCTCTGCCGCGTGGTCCATCAGATGCTCGCCAAGGATCCCGAACAGCGCTGCCGCTCCTGCGGCGAGGTGCTGCGCGAGTTGTACCGCATCCAGTTGGAGTATTGCCCCCAGCCGACGGCGGAGGAAGCGGCGGCGTGGGGCGCGATCGGCATGGACGCGCTCTGCGAGCCCCGCTTGCGGGCCGCGCGGCAACTGGCCGAGGCGATGCGCGGCGCAACCCAGCGGCGGAAGACTTGGTCCGCGGGCCTCGTCGCCCTGGGCATAGCGGCCATGTTCGCCGTAGGAGGAGTGACCGCCTGGTGTACCACTCGCCCAATGTTGTTGACGCCGCCGCAAAACGACGACAAGGTTGCCGTCCCGCGGCAGGAAACCGAGCTCCGCCAATGGTTTTTGGCCAGCCGCATCGGCACCGAGGAGGCATGGCAATCGGTCATCGATTATCCGGGCGTGTCCGAGTTGACGAAGTTGCGGGCGAAGCAGCAACAAGCCCGCGTTTGCATGCGCGAAGCGGATAACCACGCTTTGGCGGTTTTCGACCAATTGCTGGCGATGATCTCCAAGGATGAACCCAAGCGCCGGGACAACGACAAATACGCCGAATTCACCGCCTTTGCGTTGGCCGGCAAGTGCGTGATCCTGTCGAAGCAGAACAAGCCTCACGAATCGGCCGACTTTATGAAACAACTTTCGAGCGTTCGCGACGAACTGCGCGACAACCAGATGAAGCTGCTGCTTCGAGAAGCGTTGAATCGCAACCAGAAGAATCTTGGACCCGCATTGGGCAAGGAATGGGACGATTGGCTAAAAAAGACCAAGCCGGCGACATAGCCCCCCGCTTTGGGCGGTGGCTGCGGGCGATCGCGCTTGACAGGCGTTGGTTTTTAACGGTAGCCTAGAGGATGGGGCAGTTTAACTCGGCACCGGGTTAAATGGGCCGGCCTATGGAACAGAGGATAGGAGTGTACGATCATGCGATTCCGCAATTTGACGCAGCGATTTCTTTGGATAATCGGCCTGACGTTTCCCCTAGTCTGGCAAACGGCAGGTTCGGCGCGTGCGCAAACCGACTCGCTGGCCGACTGGCAGGAGAAGGCAAAGGGGAATGGCTACGCGGAACCGCTGAAGACCGAGCCAGCGCAGTTCACCGCACTGGGAGCCGCACTTCACGATGGCCAGTGGGCGAATCAGGGCGACGATCAACTCTTTGCCGACTTCTATCAAAAGCGAATATTTCCCTTGATCACGCACGCCGACACCCGCGGGCAGAGAAACGACGTGGTCGCGAAGCTGCGGAGCGATTTTAACAGGCTTTCTGCAAAACCTGGGCCCGTTCTCGACAAGCTGATCGAAATCACGCTGGGGTACATGCAGCCGATCGCCAAAGACGCGAAGTGGCATCCCTCCGTCCGAGAAAACGCGATCCTGGCAATCGGCGAAGTAAAGTCGCCCAAGGCCGTCGACGCGCTGGTGGAACTGCTCAAGACGAGGGACCTGCACCCGATGTTCAAAGTCGCCGCGATGGCCGGACTGGTCCGCTTGGCGGAGCGCGATCCGCTTCACCCGACGGAAACAAACGTGCTAGAGGATCCGCAAGTCAATCCGCCTGTTGTGGCCCTGATGGTCATTTGCGCCAGCGCGAACCAGGCGAACGCGCCGGACTACATGCGCTGGATGCGAGGGCAAGCGGCCGACGTGCTGGGCGCGATCGGCAGCGTCGGTGCCGGCAAAGTGCCCGTTGCCTTGCTGACGATGATTGCCGACAAGCAGCTTCCCTTGATGCAGCGGGCAAAGGCGGCTCGGGCGTTGGGTCGGCTGGACTACACAAACGGTCCGCTCGAGGCGGACAAGTTCGTCCAACCGCTCGCCGAGTTCGGCCGCGACGCCCTGGCGGAGAACCTGTCGGGCGACGCGCGGCGGATTCGGAGCATTGCGCTGGCCTTCGTGGGAGACTCCGTCGGCGCTCCAAGCGGCAAGAAAGACGCAGGGGCGCTGGGACCGCTGGAGCAAGCCGGTGCTCCCGGCGCGGTCAAGCAGATGCGCGCCGCGATGAATGAGCTTCTGGCGGCCGCCAAATCGAAATTGCTTCCGGAGGAAAAGATCAAGCCGGCTGTCGCCAAAGCCAAAGCCGCGTTCGATGCGGCCGCAGGGAAAAAATGACGGAAGTCGCGGGATGGGCCGCCGGGTCCGTCCACGCGATGTGCAGGATGGACTTTAGAGTCCCTCCGCAAAACCTGGACGGACACGGAGGTCCCGCCCGCAGTGTCGCTCATTTCAGCAAAACGATGCCGGACGTGGCCTGCCGCGGGCTGGATGGTTGCGATATTGCCGCTGGGCGGTTGCTTTCTCCGCGCGGACATACCCACGCAGCCTTCCGTTCTTCCTCCGCCCGCCGCCGCTAAAGAAACCGATAAAGCTCCCCCGGCAAAATCGCCTGGTGAAGCCGAGACGTTGAGGGAACTTGCACGGCACGTTGATGCCGCCGAAGATCACCGCTTCACGGACGCGGCGCAGTCGCCCTTGGCGGCGGTGCGGATCGAAGCCCTTCATGCCTGGGCGGCAAGCAAGCGGGGCCCGGTGCCGCAGATCGTCGTCGACCTGCACTACGACGACGATCCCCGCGTTCGCGCCGCCGCGCTGGCGATGCTGGCCGCGCGAAAACATCCGGACGCCGTGGATTACCTCGCCCGCGCGCTGCACGACGTTGAGCTTTCCGTCCGCCTGGCGGCGGTCCGCGGACTGGGCGAGCTTGACGACCTCAAGGCCGGCGCCTGTTGGTTGAGCTGCTCAAAGACCGCGCGGAGTTGGTACGGGCAGAAGCGCTGGCGGCGATCGCGGTACACGGCCCGGAAACGACCGTGCTAGCCGGGGCCGCCGATCCCTCCTGGCGCGTGCGGATTAAAGTGGCCGCGGCGCTCGCCAAATACCCCGACGCCGCCGGATCGACCGCCGCCCGGCGGATGTTGAGCGATCCCAGCGCGGAGGTCGAGCGTCAAGTCGTGCGGTCACTCGCGTCGTGGCCGCTGCAGGCCGCCGTGCCCGTGCTGTTGGACGCCTTGGCCCGCGACACGGTAAGCGTGCGGAAGCTGGCCGCCGATCAGCTCGCGGCGCGATGGCCCGAGAGTGGGCGGTTCCCTTGTGAGGCCCCGCCCGCCCGCCGCGCCGCAGCCCTGGCGAATTTGCGCGAGCGATGCCGCCGCGAGCTGCCCGCTCTGGCCGAGCAAGGCGCTCTTGGTACCGGCTTTAGCCGGACGAACGCGGAGATTCCGGCCGACGCCGGAACTACGAGTGCGGCCGACCAGCGAGTCGAGAAGCTCGTCAGCGCGGGCGACATCGCGGCATTGGCGGCTTTCGGACCCGATGTCGTCGATTCGCTTCAGCGGCTGGCGATCCAGCGGCACTTGACGCTGCCCGAACCGGTCTATTGCAATGTGCTGCCACGCTACAGCCCGGTCTTTGCGGCACTGGACCGCATGAACGGCAGTCGCGGCACGGCGCGGCAGCAGGCGGCCGAAGAACTGGCCGCCTTGGCGCGGAAGCGGCCCCTCGGCGAGCTGGCCGTCGCGCGCCTCTCTGCGCTGATGGCCGCCGAAAGCGACGCGGCCGTTTGGCTTAACGCCCTTCAGGCGGTGCGCGACGACGCAAGCGAACCGGCGGTGCGGATGGCGCGGGTGGCCGTGGGCCAGAACGCCGGAGAGGTTCGCCGCCGCGCATGCGAGTTCCTGGCGGCGCGGCCCGATCCGGCGAACGAGCCCTTTCTGTTGCCTTGCCTCGCCTGCGCCGACCAGAACGTGGTGATAGCCGCGACTCGCGCATTGGGGGCCGCAGGACGGATGGAGAGCACCGCGTTGCTGGAAAAGCAACTGGCCTCCGCCGACGAAGAGGTCCAATTGGCGACCGCCGTCGCTTTGTCGCGGCTGCACGACTCCGCGGGCGACGACGCCATGCGCCGACTGAGCTATTCAAGCGACTTCCGCATCCGCGGACAACTCGCGCAAGCGCTGGGCGAGCTGGGTGACCAGCGGCATACGGCGGTCCTCATTCGCCTGTTGGATGACTCGAAGGCCACGGTGAGCCACGCCGCCCTGGCCAGCTTGCCGCGCGTCGTCGGCCGCGACGTAGCGCAATCCAGCGACGGCACGACGGTTCCCACTGTGGAGCAGATGGCGCGCTGGAAAAAATGGTGGACGGAGAGAACGTCGAGGGAAGGCGAGAGGAAAGGCCATACGAAGTATGGTCTATAAGGCTTACAGCACCGGCCCCACCAAGCGGAGCGAGTTTTCCAGAAACCGCTGGTACATCGATCGCCGCGACCATTCGCTGGCATCCAGCAGCCGGCAGTCCTTCAAATAGGATTGTTGCAAGGCGTAAAGCTGCTCGGCAAAAACGTGTCCGTAAACGAACAAGGCCACTTCGTAATTCAGCCAGAGGCTCCGCATGTCGAGGTTCACCGTGCCGAACATTGAGATGCGGCGGTCGGCCGTGATTGACTTGGTGTGCAGCAAGCCCTTCTGGTAAAGCTGGATGCGGACGCCCAAGTCCAGCAAGTCGTCGTAGTACGAGCGGCTTGCGTAGCGGGTCAGCAAGGAATCGACGCGTTCGGGCAGAATCATGTCGACGCGCACGCCGCGGGCCGCCGCTCCCCGCAACGCGCGGAGCATGGAATCGTCCGGCACGAAGTAGGGCGTCGTGAGCACCAGCTCCTCGCGGGCTGAATTGATGACCGCCAGAAGCATCTGCAGCAGGCCGTCTTCCGACTCGCCCGGCCCGGAGGGGACCACCTGCACATCCTCGCATCCTTTGGGTTCGAGGCGGTCCAGGCCCGCGACGGCGACGAGATCCTCCGCGGCTTCCGTCGATTCCAACATCCAGTCGCCGAGCATGGTCAGGGCCAACGGCGAGACGGCTGCGCCCTCAAGACGGACCATCGCGTCGACCCACTCGCCGACGTGGGCGTCCTGCTTGAAGAACCGCGGATCAACCAGGTTCATGCTCCCGGTCCAGGCCACGCAGCCGTCGATGACCACGATCTTGCGGTGCAGGCGAAGGTCGCTGCGCGAGGCGATGGCCCTCCAGAGAGCGACCGGCAGGGCAGGCCGGAGTTGCACGCCTGCCTCCCGCAAGCGCCGGGGCTGCTTCCCGCGCCACCAAGGCCGCGCGCCGAAGGCATCGATCAAGAGGCGGCAGGATACGCCGCGCCGCGCCGCGCGGGCCAGCGCCTCAAACACTTCGTCGGCAGCGCCGCCCTCGTTCCAAATGTAGAACTCCATTAACACGCTTTGTTCCGCGCGGTCAACTTCCGCGGCAATCGTCCGCAGAATCTCCGCTGAATCGGAAAAGAACCGGGCGGCACTGCCGGCGACGGTGGGAATGCCGACCAGACTCGTCGCCAAGCGGTCCATGCCTTGTGCTTCCGGCCGGTGCTTTTCCCAAGCCACCCGCGTCAGGCCGGCGTCGATGAACCGCTCGGCGAGCTTGGCATAGCCGCTGCGAATCGAAGCAATCCGCCGCGCCCGCCGCAATCCTACCCGCCGCTCGCCAACCAGCATATAGATCACAAAGCCAATTACCGGCAGAAACGTCACGAGAAACATCCACGCCAGGGCCACGCCGGTGGGCGGGCGGCGCATGATAACCCGCAGCGACACGCCCACGATGATCGCCACGTCGACCAGGATGAGTAGAATTGTCCAAACGTGAAACGGCAATGACATGGATAGGCTCTTTCGGGCGGCACGAGAGGTCCGACGCGGGCCTGCTTAGAGCGGTATTTGCTCGATTTGCGACCGTCCGATACACTTTCAAAAAAGCGTGTAGATGAATGGTGCAATGGGCGTAGCGCTGAGCGCGGCAAGGACGCCGACCGCCAGCATGACCAGAAGGATCGGCAACAGCCACCACTTCTTGTTGTGCAGGAGGAATTGTCCGAACTCGACAAAGAATCCTGGCTGCGGCGCGTCCGCGGCAGCGTGAAAAGCGGCGGCCTCGCGTGCGCTGGCATCCTGCCGATCCCTCTCCTGAGTGCTCATTGCGTTACTCCTTTTGCATTTCAGAACTGACAAAAATACCGCTCGGCCGGCGGGTCCGCGGGCCTGTCAACCCAATAGCTGCGGGCCTCCGGTTCGATCTTTCGGCTAATGGGATCGCGTCCACAAAGGCGAAGCGCGATGCCCAATGGCGTCAGAATCAAGTAATACGCGGCGGCCATGACCAGGCACAAAACTGCAAAGCCGATCGGGAATGTGGAATACGCCACGGTCAAGTATACAACGCGCATTAGCGGCGGCCAACACCAGCCGACCGCCGGCACGAGGACCGCAAGCCCCAAGAGCGCGGCAACCGAGGCAGTCCAACCGTGGCGGAGGAAAGCGCAGCCGGCGACCGCCGTAAAGACCACAAGCCATGTAAGTCCGAACCAGACCAGCGACCGGCGCGACGGATTGCGATCAATGTGAACGAGGCTCATGACGGTGGACATTCCGGGACCAAGGCGTCTAATCCAAGGGGAACTGCGAGAGGTAATCGTCCAAACGGTGCTGCGCGGCGCCAGCTTGCTCTTCTTTAAGGAGCACGGCTTTTTCCAGCACTAGTACGTCCATTTCCGTGGCCAGAAAGCCGCGATAAGCGTCCTCCGGCGAGCAGACGATCGGCTCGCCCCGCACGTTGAAGCTGGTGTTAATCAGCACCGGGCAATCGGTCTCCGACTCGAATGCCTTCAACAACCGGTAAAAGCGGCCGTGGCGCGCCTGATCGACGGTCTGTAGACGAGCGGAATTGTCAACGTGGGTTACCGCCGGGATGACGGACCGCGATTGCCGGAGCCTTTCCCAACCGCCGACGGCGTCCGCTGGGGCGCCCGCGCTATGAGTCGGCCGCCGCTTGTGGCCTTGCACGCTTGCCGTGAGAAGCATGTACGGACTTTCCTGGCCGGGACGAATTTCGAAATACTCGGCCGCCCGCTCCGTCAGCACGGCGGGCGCGAACGGCCGAAACGATTCGCGAAACTTGATCTTCTGGTTCATCAGCGATTGCATGCGGTCGCTGCGAGCATCGCCCAGGATGCTCCGCGACCCCAGGGCCCGGGGGCCGAATTCCATCCGCCCTTGGAACCAGCCGACCACCTTTTCTTTGGCGAGCAGGCTGGCCACCCTTCGGCACAATTCGTCTTCGTCCGAGTAGACGTGGTATTTCGCCCCGAGTGACTGGAGAAATTCCAGAATTTGCTCGTCGGAGAATTGCGGGCCAAGCAGAGAGCCTTGCTGGGCGTCGGGTTGCTGCAAGGGCCGGGAATTGCCCAGGAGCTGGTGCCAGATGAACAAGGCGACTCCTAGCGCGCCGCCGGCATCGCCCGCGGCGGGCTGAACCCAAAACTGCTCGAACGGGCCTTCGCGAACGAGGCGGCCATTGGCGACGCAATTCAACGCCACCCCGCCCGCCAGGCACAGGGCCTTCATGCCCGTCTGCTCATGTACGTGCCGCGCGGCGCGGAGCACGACCTCTTCGGCGACGCGCTGGATGGATGCCGCCAGATCCATCTCGCGCTGCCCGATAGGGTCCTCCGGCTTGCGCGGCGGCCCGCCAAAGAGCCGCTCGAATCGCCGCGAGGTCATCGTCAGTCCGTGACAATAGTTGAAGTAAGCCATGTTGAGGCGGAACGACCCGTCCGGCTTCAAGTCGATGAGCTTCTCGCGGATCAGCGGCTCGTAGCGTGGCTCGCCATAGGGGGCAAGGCCCATCAGCTTGTATTCGCCCGAGTTGACTCGAAAGCCACAGAAGTAGGTGAAGGCCGAGTACAGCAGGCCCAAGGAGTGGGGAAAGCGCATCTCCTGCCTCAGCGCGATACGGTTGCCGCGACCGGCGCCCCAGCTTGCGACTGCCCATTCGCCCACTCCGTCCATCGTCAGGATCGCCGCTTCCTCAAACGGCGAGGGGAAAAATGCGCTGGCCGCATGGGATTCGTGATGCTCGGCGAACACGAAACGCCTGCGATAGCGCCCCTGTAGCTTCCGCATTTCGCGGGGCAGATGCAGTTTTTCCCGCAACCATAACGGCATCGACATGAAGAACGAGCGGAAGCCCGACGGCGCAAACGCCAGATACGTATCCAGCAGCCGCTCGAACTTCAACAGCGGCTTGTCATAGAACCCCACGTAATCCACGTCGCGCGCGTCAAGCCCCGCACTGTCCAGGCAAAAGCGGATGGAATGGACGGGGAAGGAACAATCGTGCTTCCGGCGGGTGAACCGCTCCTCCTGCGCAGCGGCTGCGATCACGCCGTCAACCAGCAATACGGCGGCCGAGTCGTGATAGTACGCGGAAACGCCCAGAATCGCCGTCATGACGAGCGCCCCGTGAGCCGCCGAAGACTATCTTTCGTTCGATCGGAATCGGGATGGCTCCGCAGGACTCGTTGATACTGCTCAATCGCCTCCGTCGTGCGGCCGGATTTTTCCAGCTCGAGGCCTAGATTGTGGCCGGCCGCCAGGTGTTTCGGATCCAACTTCAAGGCCGCGCGGTAGGCGTCCATCGCCGGGACCGATTGCCCGCTTTTGTCGAGCATCTCGCCTAGCAGGCAATAGGCGTCCGCGTTGTCGGGCATGGCCGCCACAGCCAGGCGGAACTGCTCGATAGCCTTGTTGGGGTTGCCCATCTTGTAAAAGACACGTGCCATTCCGAGGTACGGCCTAAGGTTTTCGGGGTCCGCCTCGACGGCCTGCCGATACGCTTCCGATGCCTCCGTCAACTTCCCCTCGTTATCCAACAAGTCGGCGAGATTGCAGCGGGCGCTGAAAAGCAACGGGTCCGCCTCCAAGGGCGCAGGAATGCTTGTTTGGCTTCCGCCGTCTCGTGGCGGCCCAGCAGGAGCGTGCCCAGGTTATTCTGCGCCTTCGCCAAGTGAGGATCCAGCTTGAATGCCAGGCGAAACTGTTCTTCGGCTTCCGCGCTCTTGTCTTGTTTCATCAGCGCAACGCCGCGGTGGTATCGCGCCGTGGCACATAATGACGGGTCAATCTTTTCGGCCTCGTCGAACTGGGCCAGCGCGCCGACAAAGTCGCCACCGGCCTCGAACACCTCGCCGAGATTGATCTGCCAACTCGCCGTTTCTGGGAATCGCGCCAGAAGCCATAGCCATTGTTCAATCGCACCTTTGACGTCGCCACGTTCCACCAACAGTTTGGCATAGCACTGTCGCAAGTCCAGATTGCCGGGATTCCGCTGGATTGCGGCTTGGCACGCGCGGAACGCCTCGTCCTTTGCTGCCGGGCTGCCGTATTGGGCTCGCAATCGGTGGAGTTCCGCCCGCCGGTCCGCCTGGTCCCGGCGATGGTCAAGTTGCTGCGTGAAAGGAGGCCGGCTGGTCATCGACGCCATGCTCTCTTCCATCTGCAATCGGCTCCAACCGGTGAGCCCGATTCGCCGGCAACAATCTTCGAAAGGAATCGGCTCGTCCGGCCCAGCGGCTTTCTTGCGCACTCGCTCGGGAAGCACGACGGCCAGTTGCCGGAACACGGACGCGGCCAGCAGGTAATTGCCTTCGGGACGAAGATGCACGTGTTCGTAAAAGAAATCGTCCCCGGGAGGCGAGCTTTTCGGCCGTGTCTTGTCCGCCAGTATTCTCTCAAAATCGACCAGCCAAACGCCGTCCATGGGCAGCTCGGCTGCCACCTCGCGGATCGTCGCGTTGATGCGGCTGTCGGCCCGGAACCGCTGGGCGTCAAGGTCCCTGGCAAGGCTGAAGTGGATGCGCGCATCCTCGGCTTTCCCTGTTTTCAGCAGCGAGCATGCCAGGCAGAAATGGGCGTCGGCAAAGCGGTCGTCGGCGGCAATCGCCCGCAGGAATTCGGCAGCCGCCTGCTCGTGTTTCCCCTGCTCGGAGAGATTCTGACCGGCGCGGCAATGGGCATCACATTCTTCGCGCGACCCGCAAGCGAGTGCCCCGGCATTCAGGCCCGGAGCGTGCACCGAGCACAAGGGCGCACAGTCCTTGAGGTTGACTGCAACGGTGGCCAGGAGCACGGCCTGCGCGCAATGCGCGGGCGGAATCGCAGATCGTGCGGAGATTCGCGCGAAAACGCCGGTAGACCGTTTTCAAGCGGGGATCGTCGGCCGTCACAGTGCGGTCCGTAAACGCTTCCATTCCGCGCCACTCCCCTGCCGCATTGCCGAGTGATGTATCGCGACGGAGCAGATTATGCAGCAACTGGCCGGTCCGCCACGTCCGCACATACATGCTTGCGTGGATCATGCCGTCGCTGGGCGAGTAGCCGCCGAGAAAAGTTCCCGGTCCGAACGGGCCGATGACCTCGTTGTTGCCCATGTAGACGATCACCGCGTCGGCCTTCGCCGCGGCACACTGCTGAGCGATCGACACGATAACGTTGGAATTGATGGCCGTCATGGCCGCGTTGACGACCTCGAATCGCACGCCCGGATAGCGCCCGCTCAGCATGGCTTCCAACATGCGTCCAAATGTGAAAGCGGGCTCCGGCACGCCCATCGCCGCTGATTCGCCGAGAATGAAGATACGGTAGGCGTCTTCGCCCTTGGACACAGGAAACTCGCAGACCGCCGGTTCGCGTGCGATAGCAGGCGGAAAGAACTGCCATCCGAATCGCTGGTTGGTGGTCCAAGCGTTTCGACCAGGAACGGGAAGCAAAAAAGCGCTGGGAAAGCCGTATCCGAAAAGCCGCAAACCGCCTTCCAAGAGACACAAGAACAGCGCCGGAGCCAACGTGGCCGACAGCAATCGAAACAGCCACAAGCGTCGCCGCTTTGTCGTGCGGCGCGCCTGTTCCCGCGGTGCCGGACCGGGCGTCCTCGATCGTGCCCGCGGCAGCAAGAGCAGGCAACGACTCTTGTATTCGTGATTTGCCTGTTCTGTTTCTCAACTCCGAGAGCCTCCGTCCGCGGCGCGTTCACACCCTTTCATCCGCTACTGCCTGCCGGCATTGACCGGCGCTTTCTCCGATCCCGGAGCTTGCGAAAGCTTTGCCGAAACCCTTTCCGCTGCCCGCAGGACGCGCAGCAAATTGAGTCCTGCCACCTTCTTGATGTCGTCCTCGGTATACCCTCTTTTCAGCAGCTCCGCGAAGAGCGCCGGGTAACAGCCGGAATCGTCCAACCCTCGCGGCGGATTGTCGAATCCGCTGAAATCGGAACCGATTCCCACACAGTCGATTCCCGCCACCTTGCGGATATGATCGATGTGGTCGGCGACGTCCAGCAAGGAGGAATTGCGCGGGTCGGGATGCAGCTTGCGCCAAGCGGCAATGCCTTCCTTGACTTTGGCCCTGTCGTTTGGATAGAGCGCCCTGAGCCGCTTTTTTTCCTTGCCCTCCTCGATTTCGTCGGCCCGGTCTATTTCCGTCAAGTACTCCGGCACGAACGTGACCATGACCACTCCCTTGTGGATGCGCCACTTGTCGCAAAATGTCGTCCGGCACATTGCGCAGGTGATTGCAAAGCGCACGGGCGGAGGAATGGGAGAAAATCACGGGGGCTTGGGAAATCCTCAACGCAGCACGCATCGTCTCGTCGGAGACGTGCGACAGGTCCACCAACATGCCAAGGCGGTTCATCTCGCGCACGACCTCCTCGCCAAACCTCGTCAAACCGTGATGCGCCGGCGTGTCCGTGGCGGAATCGGCCCAGTCGTTGTTCTGCATGTGCGTCAGCGTCATGTAGCGGGCGCCCAAGGCGTACGTGCTGCGCAATACTCCGAGCGAATTCCCGATGGAATGGCCGCCTTCCATCCCGATCAGCGATGCAATCTTCCCTTGCCGATGGATGCGGACAACGTCGTCCGCCGTCAGCGCCAGCTCAAGGTCATTCGGATAGCGGGCGATCATGCGATGAACCAGATCGATCTGTTCCAGCACGGCCACGACCGCTTCGGACTTGTCCCGGACGGCGGGAACGTAAACCGACCAGAACTGTCCGCCCAAGTGCCCGGCGCGAAGCGCGGGATGTCCGAGACGACCTCGGGAAGGATTTCGCGGTTGTTGCGAGAAAGGTCGATGCGGCCTAGGTCGCCGTGGCCTTCCTCCCGAATCTGCCAAGGCAGGTCGTTGTGTCCGTCGATCAGCGGGACCTCGCCGAGGATTTGCTCGACGGTTTTCAGGCGGGCCGGGTCAGGCATGAGCGATCTTTTGCTTGTAGTGGTTTGGGCCGGCAACGGGCTCGAAACAAGGAAGGCCGCGAAACCAACGAGTGCCAAACGAGTCATCTTCAATCCCTCAATCTTCCCTCAATACTTCTCCGGCACGACCCACACGTTGCGGAACTGCACGGGGTCGTGGTCGCCCTGCAGGACGATCGGACCCTTCGGCACCTCGCCTTTGTACTGCTCGTACTGGATTCCGGTCGGACTAGGAATTTCCTCGTCCTCGTGGATCAGAGTGCCGTTCTGGTAGACCGTTGCGCGGGCCTTTACGACGAGCTTGCCGTCGTCGAAGCGGGTGCGCGGAAGAAGATGTCCATCGTCTGCCACTGCCCGGCCGGCTTGCTGGCGTTGACCTTGGGTGGAATCCGGTCGTAGTAGGCGCCGCAGTCGTGGATGTCGGGCTTCTTCTTGCCATAGGAGTTGAGAATTTGGACTTCGTAGCGGCCTTCCATGCCGACGCCACTGTTGCCGTGCCCGCGGAGCGGCTCGCGGAACTCGACGTGTACGCGGCAATCGCCGAACTCCAGCTTCGTGCAAATGTCCCGCTTGTTCGGCGTGGCCACGCCCTCGTCGTCCACTTTCCAACCGCCCGGCTCGGTGCTGCGCCGGGCGTACCAGTTTTCGTGGATCTCTTCCGGCTTGCCGCTGAACAAGACAATCGCTCCTTCCGGCGGCTTCGTCGAAAGCTTGGGGTTGACGGGGATGTTGTCCTTAGCCTTGTCGGCTGCCTGCGAAAGCACCGACGCGGCAAGAATGCCAAAGGCTACCGTGATTGGCAGCTTGAACGAACCGTTGCCTGTCATATTTAGGTTTCTCCTGGAACGTGTGATGCGAAAGTCGACGCAAATGTTCATCGGACGCCAAATCGACAATAGCGGCGGCGCGGAGGAGTGTCAATAAGCCGCGCATTCTATCCGTTGGCATAGTTCCCTCCCACTGGGGGTGAACGGGCGGGAAAAGGAACTTTTGCACGATTTGAGGGTTGATAAGAAGAAGACAGCCGCTAGCCGGAATCGGGAGCTTGGTTTAGACTAAAAGCAGATATTCGCCCTGCCCGACGTGCCCGCGTGAAGTGTGTACGTTGCGCGAACCGCCAACCACAGGTAGGATTGTGGCCGTCAGCGAATCGTCTGCGCGACGCTATGCCTTGGACCCCGACGTGCGGCTCATGCTCGAGGTCCGCGACGGCAGTGCTACGGCGTTTGAGGAGTTGGTGGTCCGCTACCAGGCCCGATTGCTCCGCGTGCTGGAACATCTAGTCGGCCGGCGGGAGTGGGCTGAAGACCTGGCGCAGGAGGTGTTTTTGCGGGTTTATCGGCGTCGGCAGCACTACGAGCCGGGGGCCAAGTTCGTCACGTGGCTGTTCACCATCGCCAACAACGTGGCGTGCAATGCGCTTCGCGACCGCTCGCGGCGGCCGGAAGTAAACTTGGCGGGCGCGGAAAGCGGGCCGCTGGGCGGGCAGCCGTTGGACCGCTTGGCACAAGCCTCCAGCGGCGAGATGCCTGCCCGACGGCTCGACAAGGCCGAGATGCACGAGATGGTTCGCATGGCATTGGACGAACTCAACGAGCGGCAGCGAATGGCTGTGCTGTTGAACAAATTCGAGGGAATGAGCTACGCCGATATCGCCCGGACCATGGATATGACCACGCAAGCGGTGAAATCGATCTTGTCGCGGGCACGGGAGAAGCTGCGGCAGGTGTTGGAACCGTATTTTGAGAACGGCGCGTTGCCGGGCGCCAACAGGGATTTGTCCGACAGCACCGTGGGAAGCAGCGGCTTTTCCGCCGCGCATACCGACTGATGGAAGCCATATCGCACGATCCGCACGATGACGACACCGCGCTCCGCGAGGAGTTGGTGGCCTATCTCGACGGCGAGCTCAGTAGGGAGCAGAGCCGGCAGATTGAGGAGCGCGCTCGCGTGCAGCCCGACACGCGGCGGATGTTGGAGGAGTTCGACCGCACGTGGCACATTCTGGACGAGCTGGAAACGCCGGCGACGAACGAGGAGTTTACCCGTACCACGCTGGAGATGGTTGCGCTGGCCGCGGAAAAAGATGCCGCGGAGCTGCGGGAGGAACTTCCGCGGGCGCGGCGGCGGAAGCGACTTTGGACGGCCGCAGGACTGGTCGGCGCGGCCGCCGCCGGTTTCCTGCTGGTGGCCGCACTGGCGCCTGATCCCAACTGCGCAACTCTTGCAGGATCTTCCGCTGCTGGAGAATTACGACCAGTACCGTGTTGTTGGCAGTATCGAATTCCTTCGCGCCTTAAGCGCCGAGAACCCGTTCCCGGCCGACACCGTCACTGCCGCGGCACTGCCTGTCTACAACCCGGCGGCGACCAACTCTCAAAGGCGGAAAGTCGTTGAGTCCATGACGCCGGACCGGAGCAAGGAACTGTTTGATACCGAGAGAAAGTTTCGCGAATACAGCAGTCCCGAAGAGCAGCAGCGTTTGCTAAAGTTGTACGCGGATATCGAAAGCGACCCCAATCGTGAGAAGCTGCTGGCAATTATGAACCGATACTGCGAATGGTTCGATGGCCTGCCACTTCCCGCAAGCAACGACTTGCAGCAGCGAAATCCCGTGGACCGGGCCGTTCAAGTCAAGAAAATGCTTGACGGAGGTCAGTTCGCGGGCATTGATATACGCCTCGACGAAGCGAGCCGCCAGGGGCTCGCCCGCTGGCTGGACCGCTTCATCGCCGATCACGAGACCCAAATCCTGCAGCAAGTGGCCGCAGTGGCTGCCGGCAATGGCAGGACGGCTAGTCCAGGGCCACGTCCCAACGTGAGCGTTCGTCCCGACATTGATGCCGCGGGCGGCTTGGCGAAGTTGTCCCCGCAGCGGAAGCGCTTGTTCGTCGGCGGGTGGCTGCTGCGGTACTTGCTATCGGATAAGCCGGTAAAATCACCCCCTCTTTCCGAGGGCGACATGGCCAATTTGCGTGCCAGTCTTTCCAAAGAAATTCGCGAGAAGCTCGATGCTCGCCCGCCGAAAGAGCGGCATCGTATCATCGCTGCTTGGCTGCGCGAGACGCTTTGGCCGGATCTTGACGAGCAATTGGTCGAGTACTTCGATAAGCTGTCCCCGGACGTCCGCGACCGGCTCATGGCATTGCCGGTCGATGACATGTATCACGAACTTTACAGTGCTTACGTGAACTCGGGCGAAGGACCGAGGATTGGCGACCCGCGGAATTTTCTCGGTGGCCGGCGCGGCGGTCGTGGTCCACGCGGCGGGGGAGGCCGTCGCTTTATGGAACTGTCAAGCCGAGAACCGCCGACAGGGCCGGAACCCAGCGGCTCGAAAGCGCTTGCGGCGCAAAGCTCCGCATCGGCCAAGTCCGCCGAAAAGTCGCAGCAATAATCGCTACACCGTTTCGGCCAGTTCGCACACCGCCGGGGGGCGGCGAAGGTCCAGCGTCATGGGGTAGTCCGGATTGTGCTCCGCCTTCGGCAAAGGCATAAAACCGGGCGTATGACCCATTGCCGCAAACCGAGCGGCGCGGCGGCTCTCAGCCTCGAGGGCGTTTACCGGGAAGGTCTCGAAGGATCGACCGCCGGGATGCGAGACGTGCCACGTACAGCCGCCGATCGAGCGGTTCGACCAGGTATCGTAGATGTCGAACGTGAGCGGCGCGTGGATGCCGATGGTGGGATGCAGACACGATGGCGGCTGCCATGCCCGATAGCGGACGCCCGCCACACACTCGCCGCGCGTGCCGGTGGGATGCAGCGGCAGCCGGCGGCCGTTGCAGGCGACGACGTGCCTTCGCCCGGTCATGTTGCGGACCTTCACTTCCAAGCGCTCGACCGAGGAATCGACAAAGCGGGCGGTGCCCGTGGAAACCGTTTCTTCGCCCAGCACGTTCCACGGCTCAATGGCCTGCCGCAGCTCGATCTTTACGCCGTCGTAAATCGCTTCGCCCAGCAGCGGAAAGCGGAACTCGAAGTGCGGCACGAACCATTCCGGCTCTAGGGCCAAGCCCCATTGCCGCATCTCGCCCAGGACTTCCAGAAAATCCTGCACGACGAAGTTCGGCAGCATGAAGCGATCGTGCAGCGAAGTGCCCCAGCGGACAAGCGGTTGGCGATACGGAACTTCCCAAAAGCTGCGCGACCAGGGCCCGGACCAGCAACTGCTGCGTGAGGCTCATGCGGGCGTGCGGCGGCATCTCGAAACTGCGGAACTCCACCAGCCCCAGGCGGCCGCTTGCCGAATCGGGCGAGTAGAGCTTGTCGATGCAGAACTCCGCGCGGTGCGTGTTGCCCGTTAGATCGGTCAGCAGATTGCGGAAAATGCGATCGACGAGCCACGGCGGCATGGGCGCTTTGGGCACCTGGCTGAAGGCCGTTTCCAGCTCGTAGATGCTTTCATGCCGGGCCTCGTCGGTCCGCGGCGCCTGGCTGGTCGGCCCGACAAACAGCCCCGAAAAGAGGTAGGAAAGCGAAGGTCGGTTGTTCCAAAAGGCCACGAGGCTTCGCAGCAGATCGGGCCGGCGGAGGAACGGGCTGTCATTGGGCCGCGCGCCGCCCAACACGATGTGGTTTCCGCCACATGTGCCGCAGTGCCGCCCGTCGAGCATGAATTTTTCGGTGCCCAGGCGCGAGCGGCGGGCCTCGTCGTAGAGCGTCGTCGTGTTGTTGACAAGCTCCTGCCAGTTCTCCGAGGGTTGCAAATTGACCTCGATGACTCCCGGATCGGGCGTGACCTTGAAATGATGCAGGCGATAATCCCCGGGCGGCGTGTAGCCCTCGATCATCACGGGCAGGCCAAGCTCCTCGGCCGTGTCCTCGATGGCCTCGACCAGCCGCAAATAGTCCTCCAACCGAGCGATTGGCGGCATGAAGACGTGCATGCGGCCATTGCGCGGCTCGACGCAAAGCGCCGTGCGGATGGATTGAGAAGTCGGCTCGGCAAGCATGATTTCCGCGGCGGCCGACTCGCGGAGGGCCGTGCCGGATGCGTCGCGGACAAGCCGGCCGCCAGCGCCGGGCGCTCCCGCCATCTGTTTGAGCACGGTAGCATAGGCGGCGGGCGAACGGCCAGCGCCATTGCCGTAATACTTGTCTGGGAGATACCCGCCGGCGAACTGCCCGCCGCTTCCCGCCGCGACGCGGCGGCGGAGGGATGTGCTCAAGGGGCTGCGCGGCGCCAGCGGATCCCGCTCTTGCCAGGGAGTCGTGTCGTCGGCGGCATACCACGGCAGGCTGTCCAACGGCATGCGAAACCCCATCGGCGAATCGCCGGGCGTAAGGAACATGTTTTCCTGCCGCAGGAACCAACGTCCGCTTTCCCAGCGGGTCGTGGTGGCGTCGCTATAGACCGGACGAATCGGCAAGGCGTAGCCGACGATTTCATTAAGACCGCGCTCGAAAATCCGTGCTAGCCGCTTTCGCTCCGCTTCGTCGTTCAGGTTCGACTTCAGCGGATCGACGTTGGCAGGCAGCCGCCGTTCCTTCCACATGTAGTACCACGCGTCTTCGTATCCGGGCACGATGTCTTCGGCGCGGACTTCAAGCCGCTCGGCCAGATGCTGGATGAACCGTTGGGCCGCGTTTGGATCGGCGCGGTAGTCCCCGTCATCGGCAGCAATCAGCTCCGGATTGTTCCAGATCGGCTCGCCGTCCTTGCGCCAATAGCAGCCGAATGCCCAGCGCGGCAACTGCTCGCCGGGATACCACTTTCCCTGGCCGAAATGGAGCAGGGCGCCGTGTCCGTAGCAATGGGCGAGGCGGCGCAGCAATAGGCCGGCCAGGCGGCGCTTTTCCGGGCTGTCGGCGGTCGTGTTCCACTCGTCACCTTGCATGTCGTCGATGGAGACGAAAGTCGGCTCGCCGCCCATGGTCAGCCGCACGTCCAGCGCATTCAGCCGGGCATCGACCTTGTGTCCCAGGCGTTCCACCGCGGCCCATTGTTCCTCTGTGTAGGGCTTGGTGACGCGGGGGGCGTCGGCGACGCGCGCGACCGACATCTGGTGGGAAAAGTCAACTTCGCACTTGTCGACGGAACCGGAAATCGGGGCCGCCATATCGGGACTCGGCGTGGCCGCCAGCGGCAAGTGTCCCTCTCCCGCCATCAGGCCGGACGTGGGATCCAGCCCCACCCAGCCGGCGCCGGGCAAGTAGACCTCGGTCCAGGCGTGAAGGTCGGTAAAATCGGCGCCGGGACCGGCCGGGCCGTCCAGCGGCTTCATGTCCGGGGTGAGTTGGATGAGATAGCCCGACACGAATCGAGCCGCCAGCCCGAGGTTCCTCAGCGTCTGTACCAGCAGCCAGGCCGAATCGCGGCAGGAACCGCTTTGCAAGCCCAGCGTCTCCTCGCAAGTCTGCACGCCCGGCTCCATGCGGATAAGGTATTTGACCGCCGCATGGGTGTAGCGGTTGAGATCGACGAGAAAGTCGACGGTCCGTTTGCTTTCACGCGGCACGCAGGCCATGAACTCCTGCATCCGCGGGCCTTGCGGCAAGGTCTCCAGGAATGGGAGCAGGTCCGTCCGCAGCGAATCTTCGTAAGACAACGGATATTCGTTCGCTTCTTCCTGCAGGAAGAATTCAAACGGATTTATGACGGTCATCTCGGCTACGAGGTCTACCGTCACGCTCAGTTCGCGGGTCTTTTCGAGAAAGACGAGCCGGGCGAGGAAATTGCCGTGCGGATCCTGTTGCCAGTTGATGAAATGCTTCTCCGGTGAGACCTTGAGCGAATAGCTGAGCACCGGCGTTCGGCAGTGCGCGGCAGGGCGCAGACGTACGACCTGCGGTCCAAGACTCACAAGCTTGTCGTAGGCGTAGGCCGTGCGGTGATGGAGCGCGACGCGAATGGGCATGGTCGGTTCTCAGTGGCGATGCGGCAAAGGAGTGAAAGTGAATGCCAAATCGGAAATCCGAAATCCGAAACAAATCCCAACAAGTGAATCGGAATGTTCCAAACGGTTTGGTTCATCCATTATTCCCTATTGGTATTTGTTTCGGATTTCGAGATTGGTATTTCATGCTTATTCCCTACACGGTGCCGACGCGCGCATTGCTTTGCCTCTGGCTTTGCGACTGGCTCTGCCCGTTGCCGGCCGACATCGTTGCGCGAGTCTGCGCCGGCGCGGCGAAAAATGTCTCGCGGACCGCTTCGCCAACCAGGTTCAACTGGGACTGAAAGCGGTCGATGAATTCGTGGATGCCGCCAGCGATGATCTCGTGGATGTTGCCGTAGTCGAGCTCGGAACGCAAACGGCCCATACGCTGCTCCGCCACGGTGCGAAACGTGCCCGGCTTGCTCCCCGTGATCGACAACAGCGAGTCCTCCGCACGGAGCACGCAGAAATGCATCGAGCGGGGAAAGTGGCGATCGAGAATGAGGAACTCGGCAACCTGCATGGGCGTGGTGCGACCGTGCTCCTTGCGATACATCTCCAGCGCGCTGACGCTTTTCAGCAGCGCCACCCATTGATTGGTGTCGAACGGCGTGCCAACGTCGGATACATTCGGCAGCAGCAGATAATACTTGACGTCGAGGATTCGCGAAGTCTTGTCCGCCCGTTCGATGGCGACGCCCAAGCGGCGAAAATGCCAGGCCTCGCCCCGCGACATCGTCGATTCCGCCACGCCTTCCAGCAGTGAGCCGCCGAGTTTCACCTTGCCGAAGAACTCGAACGGCGACGCCAGAATGCTTTCGTCCTTGCGGGCGTCGCGGACCATGAGATAGAACTTGTTCAATTCCTCCCACATCTGCGAGCTGATCATGTCGCGGACCGTGCGGGCGTTTTCGCGCGCGGCGGAAAGGCACGAAATGATGGAGTTGGGGTTCTCTTCGTCGAACGTCAGGAACCAGATGACGTCCCGTTCCTCGGCCGACTCGTACTTGGCGTAAAATGCCTCGTGGTTGCCGGTCGTCGATATCAGCGGGCTCCAATGATTGCCCGCCCTCGAACCTGTCTCAGAGGGCAAGTCAGACGGCGGCCCAAGGTCCAAGGCCAGGTTGTAATTGACTTCGATGGAGCGGGCGATGTTCTCCGACCGCTCGACGTAGCGGCTCATCCAGTAAATCGAATCGGCGACGCGGCTGAGCATACGTGGAGGCTCTTATTGCCGCGCGCCGCCGATGTGCGGCCCGCGGGTTCCGTTGTTCTTCAGGACCCAGGTGTCTTTGCTTCCCCCGCCCTGCGACGAATTGACCACCAGCGACCCCTTGACCAGGGCAACGCGGGTCAAGCCGCCGGGAAGAATGTAAATGTCCTCGCCGTAGAGGATGTAGGGCCGAAGGTCGACATGCCGGCCTTCCAGGTGGTCGCCGACGATCGTGGGCACGCGCGAGAGCGAGAGCATCGGTTGGGCCACGTAATTTCGCGGGTTGGCCTCGATCAGGCCGCGGCACTTTTCCCGCTCCGCCTGGCTGGCACGCGAGCCGAGCATAATGCCGTATCCTCCCGACTCGTTGGTCGGCTTGACCACGAGCTTGTCGAGGTTCGCCAGCACGTGCGCACGCTGCTTGTGGTCCGCGCAGATGTAGGTGGGAACGTTCGGCAAAATCGAATCTTCGCCGAGATAATACTTGATGATGCTGGGCACGTAGGCATAGACGGCCTTGTCGTCCGCGATGCCGGTGCCCGGCGCATTGGCCAGCGCCACTCGGCCGGCGCGGTAGACGTCCATCAGTCCGGCGACTCCCAAGGCGGAATCCGGCCGGAAGGTGAGCGGATCGAGAAAATCGTCGTCGATGCGGCGGTAAATCACGTCGACGCGCTCCAGGCCTTTCGTGGTCCGCATCCAGACGTAGCCGTCGCTGACGACCAGGTCCCGGCCTTGCACCAACTCGACTCCCATCTGCTGCGCGAGGAAGCAGTGCTCGAAATAGGCCGAGTTGTAAATGCCCGGCGTGAGGACCACGACATTCGGCTCGTGAGTCCACTCCGGCGCGATGTACTGCAGCATCTTCAGCAATTGCTCCGGATAGTCCTCGACGGGCAGGATCGAAAGACCATCGAACATCTGCGAGAAGGTACGCTTCATCACCTCGCGGTTTTCCAACACGTAGGAAACGCCCGACGGGCAGCGGAGATTGTCTTCCAGCACGTAGATCGTGCCGTCCGAGTCGCGCACCAGGTCCGTGCCGGTGATGTGGCACCAGATGCCCTTGGGAGGTTTAATCCCGGCGCAGCGGTCCAAAAAGCACTTGCCCGACTTGGCCATGTACTCGGGAAAGACCCCGTCTCGCACGATCCGCTGCTGGCCGTACATGTCGTCAATGAACATGTTCAGCGCGCGGATGCGCTGCTTCAGGCCCCTTTCAATAAACTGCCACTCCTGGTGTTCGAGAATCCGCGGGATCAGGTCGAAGGGCCAGATTTTTTCGGTGCCCGCCTCGTGGCCGTAGACGTTGAATGTGATGCCCATGTTCAAGAGGGCCGTATCGGCCGCCTTTTGGCGGCGGGGCAATTCGCCTTCGGAAAGCGACTTCAAGCGGCGGGCCAAAAGCGACGCCGCCGGCCTGGGAGCGCCTTCGTCGTCGAACATTTCGTCGAAGAACCCGTCGGTATCGTAATCCGAGAAAACCAGCCGTTCGGTCTGGCGCTGCGGAGCGGTCATTGTATCCATCATGATTGGCATCCGTCGCTTTTTCCTGAATAGTGTGACTGGGTGGGAAATACAGCGCGACTTTCTTGTCCCCTATGCCCGGATTGCGCGAATGTCGCGCTCCTCCGTGCCCAATTGTTGGGCGGAGGCTGCGAACATCATAAGCTAAAAGGACGCTTTCTTAGGCCAAAAACAGCAACCGCCCACATTAGCAGGAAATGTGCCGAAACGCGGCTATCGACGCCATCGACAAGTTACGCTGCTAAACTGCGGTCCTCGCGCAAACTTGATCGTTTTTAGCAATTGGAGGGTTGTTCGTGGCCGGAAGCTACCTAGAAGGCTGGGAAACGCCCAAACACCCGCCGCGCGCCGCCACGGCTCCTTTGTTTTATACTCTGACGAGGGGTTCGCGTGCGGACTTCTTTGCGACTAATTGTATCTCTTCAACTATCAGGGCGAAAGGGGATGGGCCCTGCAGTCGTCCCGGGGTCCGATTCCGCAGCCCCACGACTCGGCTGACGGCGATGGGCTACTGCCGAATTGGTTTCCCCCCGATCGAGAATTCAAGTAAAATCGTAAAGTCTTGGCCAGCATCAGACACAGCCCTGCAACTTTGCGCTAATCAGCGCGGGAGAAACCGACGGGTCGGAAAATGGGAGACTTCATCAAGCGTCTTCGCCGCTCAGTTGCCGCGATTGCGATTATTGTGCTGACGACGTTCCCAGGGCAAATGACCGCGGCATCGGCGCTCACTTGGAACAGCGCGACGAGCGGACCGCCAGAGGACGGAACCGGCACTTGGAGTACGAATAGCAATTGGTGGAACAACAGCGCCGACGTATCGTGGAGCAATGCCGACGGCGACACCGCGGTGTTCGGCGCGGCCACTGGGTCGTCAACGTACACCGTTACCTTGACAGGCTCTCAATCCGTCGGAGGGCTGACTTTTCAGAGCCAGGCCTATTCGATCGCTGGCGGCGGCACGCTTGTTCTGGTTGGCTCGGCTACCCCGATCGCGGTGAACGCCAGCGGCGGCACAATCGAAACCGCGATCGCCGGCTCGGGCGGCATGGTCAAGACCGGCAGCGGGGCTTTAATGCTGACCACTGCAAACGTGTACTCTGGCGCGACAACAATCAATAACGGCACATTGCAACTAAATACGGGCAACAGCGGAAGCGGGGCACTCGCTTCCTCGACGATTACGGTCAACAGCGACGGATTGCTGGCGCTGAATGCACCGGATGTGCTTGGCTATACTTCCGGCCGTGAGGCGCTCATCATTAGCGGTGGCACCGTTTCCAATATCACGAGTGGAAGTCGTGTGACGCTGCAGAATACCGTCAACATGATGGGAGGCCTGCTGACAGGATCGGGCAGCGGAGATGGATTCGGAGTCTTTTCTGTAGACACGACAGCCGGTTTCAACGCCACTTCCGACGCTTTTGGAAATCCGGCAACGATCAATGCGCAGACTATCTCGATCCAGAAGGGCAATACCTTCTTTAATGTGATCCGCGGCCAGCTTGCGCCAGCGTCCGACCTGACGATTAATTCCGCGATCGTTCCGTACAACGGTGGCAATTACGGGATAATTGAGACGGGCAACGGAATACTGACGCTTACCGACTCGAATACATACACCGGCGGCACGACTATCACGGGCGGCACGCTCGTGATCGGTAGTGGCGGAGCATCGGGATCGCTCTCCAACAGTCCCAACTCATTGAATATCATCGTAGACAATGGCACGCTGGCCTTTTGCCGCAGCAACACTGTTGTTCAAGGCGCCGATTTTAGCGGCCTTGCCGTCAGCGGCAGCGGTGGCCTCGTCCAGCAAGGGAGCGGCGCATTGTCGCTCGGCCCGAGCAACAGCTACAGCGGCGCGACGACTGTCGCCGGCGGCACGCTCTCGGCGACAGTGCTGGCCAATGGCGGTCAGGCCAGCTCGATCGGCGCGTCCGGCAACGCCAGCAGCGAACTCGTCCTCAACGGTGGAGTCTTGCAATATGCGGGCAGCTCCGTCAGCATTGGCCGCGGATTCACCGTCGGCGCGGGCGGCGGCGGCATAAGCGTGGCCGGCGGCACGCAGCTTGGGTTCGGCAACTCGCTGTCCGTGGCCGGAACTGTGACCAAGACCGGTCCCGGCACGCTCCTCTTGACAAGTTATTCCGGCAGCACGGTTTCCCCTGGCGGAATGTTCGTCGTCGGCCAAGGCACGCTGGGCTTCGGCGGCAGCTACTACAACTCGTCCCCATTCGGCTATCATGCGCTGAATATCGACGTCGAAGCGGGCGGCGACCTCGACATTGCCAGTCCTCACGCCTTGGGCGGTGGAACGCCGGACGTGAACACCTCGTGGGGAGTCGTCAGCGTCCTCGGTGGGACAATGACGCTCGCCGCCGAACAGTACGTTTCCGGCGGAACGGTGAACTCGCTGGGACGCCTCGTCCTGCAGGCCGGGACGATCGCCAACGGCGGCACTGGAGAGCTGCGGGCCGCCGCCGACACGAGCTGGATCTCCACGCTCGCTGCAGCGCAGCCGAGCACGATCAACGTTCCTCTGTTGGTCCAGTCCGGCCCCTTCATGTTCGACGTTGCCGCCGGTTCGGCCGCGCCCGATCTGCTGATCAGCGGCGAAATCACTGGCGGCATCGCCGGTCTGGGCGGCGCCTACGGCATCACGAAGCTGGGCGCCGGTAATCTGACATTGACCGGCTCCAACAACTACACGACCACGAGGATCGCAGGCGGAACGCTGCAAATCGGCGCTGGCGGCAACAGCGGCACGCCCGGCGACGGCCTAGTCACGGATAACGCGGTCCTGGCTTTCTCTCGCAGCGACCTTTTTGCAGTGACCAACGTCATCAGCGGCAGCGGCAGCGTCGCGCAGTTGGGTCCCGGCACCTTGGTCCTTAGCGGCACCAACGGCTACACGGGCGGCACGACCGTAGCCGGCGGTACGTTGATCTTAACCAGCAACGAGGCCGTTCCCGACGGTACGAGCCTCACGGTCGGCGATGCCGCGAACTTCGCCGCGCCGGTTGTGCCCGCGGGAAACGTGGCGCAGCCGCTAGCGAACGCGGCCGTTCCGGAGCCGGCGACGTTTGTGCTCTTGGCGAACGCATTGTGGATTATGCTGTTATGCAGTCGGGCTGGGATCTCCGTCTCACCCCAGCGACTTCTGTGTCGCGGCCCGGGCGACGGTTTCGATCGCGATCGCGCTCAGCGCCGCGCCGTAGTCCAGATCGATATTCTCCATCGTGTCGTGCGTGTCGTGATAGCCCTGGCGGTTGATGTCGTAGTTCTCCATGAAGAGCACGACCGGCACGCCGGCGTCGGAAAAAATCTGGCCGTCCGTGTTGTAGAGCGCGCTGCGGCGATAGTAGGCAGGGCGGACCTCGCCGCTTAGGGGAAGATGCAGCGCCGCGGCGGGAAGCGTGCTGCCGTCCGCGGAACGCTTGCCGCGGGACAGGCCGCGGCGGTCCGAGCGGCGGTTCCAAATTTCCGTTGAGACGTTCCACGCGTGATTTGCTTCATGGGCCACTTCGGCCAACCGCATTGACTGCCTGCCCGTGCCGGGCGCGATCTGAAAGACGTCCTTTTCGCGATCGTTGTTGTGGGCAATCATGTCCATCACGTAGACGCCTTCGACTCGCGTTTTGGACAGGTCGCGCCGGCGGCCGTCGGTCAAATCGATTTTGAGCGTCCCTTCAACGACGCGCTGGCACAAGGCCCGCGCCCCCATGCAGTCCGAAGGGAATTCCTCGCCTGTGAGATGAACGAGCCAAATGTCGGATTGGAGCTTCCCTTGCTTGGACAACTCGAGATAGATCGGCGCGGCCAACATCATGGTCGCGGTGGCGGAGTGATTGTCGTCGGCCCCGGCGGCGGCGATTCGGGGGCCCCCGCCCTTGCCGGGATAGCCGTAAACATCTTCCATGTAAGCGGTATCGTAGTGGTCGGCCATAATGATCGCCCGGCGACGATTCTTGCCCGGAATCACCAGGAAGATGTCGCGCTCGTAGGTCTCGCCCTGCTGGTTCCGATCCCACCCGCCGGACCAGGAAAACTGGAAGTCGGTTTTCCATTGGAACGGTAATTCGCCGACGAGCGCCTTCCCAGTCATTCCGGCGGCGGCGACTTGCCTGGTGTAATGGCGCAAAAGGAAATCACCGAGGGCCTCCAGGTCGCGATGGTGGTGGTCGAGTCGCTCGCGGGTCTTCTTGTCCAAAACGCAGTCGGCATTGTCCTTATTCTTGAATTGGCCGGTCGCCAGCTTCGCGATCGTCTGCCAGTACGCCTTCTCGTAAGATCGTTTGGCGGTGCGCTCATAGGTGAGCGAAGGCGGCGCTTTCGCGCCGGCGCCGCGGGCGCGGCGGGGACGGACGCGACGCACGTCCGAAGTTGCTCGACGAGCGGCGCGACGGCGGGTGCATCGGCCGACTTTGCCGGTAGCGCTCGGAACCACTCCTGAAGCGTTTCGTGTTTGGGCAGCGTGAGCAACTGCCGGGCGAAATCGGCGCTCAGCGGACGGCCGAGCAGGTCGCGGGTGTCGAGCAATTTGCGGGCGTTGGAGAGCGTATCCAAAAGATGGTTCTCGTGGCAGTGCGTGAAGAGCCGCAGCGCCGTGCTGTGTGCGGGCCGGTCGAGCATTCTTGGCCAGAATTCGACCGCCCGATTGAGCCGGGGCTTGTCGGAATCGTAGGCGGTCAAGTGGCCCAGCGGGGCGGCGGGCAGCAGCGCCGCATTGCCGTCGGCCGCGGCATAAGCGACCAGCGGGCGGTGCCAATAGACCTCGTGTCGCCCCACCCTCATTGCCGGATAAATCATGCGATAGCCAAAAAGCCCGCCGGCGGCGAGCTGGTCGGCCGCGCACTGCAAGTCAGCAGGC
This sequence comes from uncultured Planctomycetia bacterium, assembly GCA_963780045.1. Classification (GTDB taxonomy): domain Bacteria; phylum Planctomycetota; class Planctomycetia; order Pirellulales; family Thermoguttaceae; genus JANXQG01. The sequence goes on from CAVZZZ010000001.1 coordinate 4,593,286, forward strand.
GTCGCCTGCGGACCGTCCAACAAGAGCTCGTACTCCTGGCTCCAGATCTGGCAGTTTCGTGCCATCGGTTTGTTGTAGAGGCTGATGTCGTCCGGCGCGGTGCTCAGCAACACGTGAGTCATCTTGTCTTCCGTGCCGTCCACGGCCAGTTCGTCTTCGTGGCGGTGTATTCGCTGCCAGCGATGCGAGCGGCGAAAGGTGTCGCGAACCGGGCCGTGGACGTGCGGCTCGTGGCCGTCGTCGGGCCGGTTCTCGTGCAGCCAGCCCGATTGCGGGATGCGTATGGAATGCTGCGCCTCGTGCCGATAAAGCGAGTGCAGCAATGGCACCTGCATGGCCAGCGGCAGCTCGCGCTGCAGCTTCAGGTACGGCGGCGCGCCAAAAAAAACGAGACTGCCCGGAAACGGCAACACGTGCAAATCGCCCGCGAGGTACGCCCGGCGAACCGCAACGGGCAGAAACTTCCACGGACAAAACGTGAGCAAGTAGCGGACGCCGCGCAGCATGCCCTTCTCCCAGCGGTACGGCGCCGTCCACTTCGGCAGCGGTTCCTCTTTCCACGATGGCAGCAGGGCGGCCTCCGGGTTGGTGTAAACGCGAAAGCCCGCTTTGCGAAGATCGGCTAACTTATCTGGTCTTTCAACATAAGCGGCGGCCAGCAGGCGGCGGACAAAGCCTTCGGACCACTCCCTCGGCGCCTCGCGGCGCGGGGCAGTGTAGAAATTCTTCCAAAACGCTTTGCCCGGACCGCATTCGCTGCCGCCAAAGAGCGTCCATCGTACGCGGCCTTTGTCGTCCTGGGTCTTGGAAAGTGCCAGCGGCGTAAGGAGCACATAGCGCTCGTGAGGCCGCGCACCGGCGGTCTGCAATTCCTCCGACCAAAAGGGATTGTCATCAAGTTTCTTTTGGGCAATACTGTGGCACGGATCACCGCTTGCGAGCCTACGTGCGATGTGCATGAGCTCCTGGGCGATCATCGCCATGCCGGGTTGAAGCTCCAGGGCCTCTTCGTATTCGCAAACGCGCCAGCCGAAAGCGTCGTCGTCTCGAAATAGCGTATAATCGACCCAGCCGTACGGCTTGCGACCCACGCGCGGCGGGGGCATATACTCGCTATAGGCGCAGATCGGGTAGTTTCCCTCGCCCACGAACCACGGATAGCCCGCCAAGAGCTTCTGCCAACCTTGTTCGGCCATCGAATCTTCTCCCAAAGATAAATCAGGACGGATTATGTGGCAGTCACGTGCTGCCGTCAAGCGGCGCAATTCTCACAACGAAAATTGTATTAAATGGAAGCTGGGGAGAAACGCGCGCTTCCAAGCAATAAAGATTCGAGCATCGGACGAAGTTCTTGCTTGACGACCAGGAACAACCGGGTAATATGAGTTGTGTGGCGTGAACCCATGTCCACACTTTTGACGGTCGGGCAGCCTCCGAAGGAGGGTACCCAAGCATGAACGCAACAATCGGTACGGCTAACAGCTTTTCATCCGACGACTCGAGTTCATCGAGCAGCGACAGCTACCGCGATCTGGGCGAGTATCGTCTGCTCCAGCGGCTGGCAACCGGCGGCATGGGGCGCGTGTATAAAGCCATGCACCGCCGGTTGGAAATGCTGGTGGCGGTCAAACTGCTGCCCCGCTACCATGCCGACGATCCCCGCGCGCGTGCCCGTTTTGACCGCGAGATCAAGGCGGCCGGTCGCGTGAGTCATCCCAATATCGTTCAGGCCCTGGATGCCGAGGAGATCAATGGCACGCGATTTTTGGTAATGGAGTTCATTCGCGGCGTCAATCTTTCCCAGTTGGTGCGGACGTGCGGGCGGCTGGCTATTGCCGACGCCGGCGAATTGGCTCGCCAGGCGGCGCTTGGTTTGCAATGCGCGCACCGGCACGGCCTCGTCCATCGGGACATCAAGCCATCCAATCTGATGCTTTCAGAGGCCGGCGAATTGAAGATACTTGATCTTGGTCTGGCCCGATTTCGTGGCGAGCCGCTGACGGAAGGGGATATTTCCGACGCCGGCACGACGCTGGGCACCGCCGAGTACATCGCACCGGAACAAGCGATGGACAGCCACCACGTCGATATTCGCGCGGACATTTACAGCCTCGGCTGTACGTTGTTCCGGTTGTTGACCGGGCAGCCGCCATATTCCGGTCCCAAGTATCGTTCGGCGGCGGAAAAGATGGCGGCTCACATGCACGAGCCGCTGCCCGAGATACGGAAGATCCGCTCGGAAGTTCCCGAGGCGCTGGCGGAGATTTTGGGCCGGATGATGGCGAAGAATCCGGACGACCGCTTTGCAACGCCGGCGGAAGTGGCCGCGGCGATTATGCCGTTTGCGGCCGGCAACGATCTTGCGGCGCTGGTCAAGCGATTTGATGTTGCCAACGAGCAGGCTGGTTTACCGGAATGCTCGTCGATCGCGTACGTCATACCGCCGGAAGCAACCGACACGTCCGGGAATCAAGCATCGACGGATCACGCGAACGCCAGTTCTCCGGCCAAGACGCCGCTGCCACAAGCCAATTTGCGAAAACCGTCCTTTACGCGGTTCGCGGCTACTTTCACTCGCATCGCGATTGGCGTCCTTGCGCTAGGTATGGTGGCCCTGACGATCGCGGTCAGTTTCGGCTGGCGATTCTGGCCGCAAAAAGCCGCGGACCGACATGAGGCGACAACGCCTCCGCCATCGCATCAGTTACCCGAAGCCGATCTCCACGGAAGCGTGCTACCCCAGGGCCAATGGGTGGACGTTTTGCCGCATACCGACGTAGATCGCGATCGCCTCAGCAACTACTGGGAAATCCGCGAGGACGGCATCGGATGTTCCGGTGCGAACGGGTATCCTCGCTTTGCGCTGCCTGTCGCGGTCCACGGCGATTACGACCTGGAGGTGAAATGCACTCGAAACTCCGGCAATGGTCTCATTCGCATTTCTTTTCCGGTTGGCGACGCGAACACGGCGCAATTGCTCCTTGGCAGCGGCGTTGGCACTCTGTACGGATTCAGCGAATTCAACGGGCACGGCCTGACCGACCCGCAAAACTCCTCGGCCCGGCTCGCTGATCGCTTAATGAGCGGCAAACCCTACAAAGTTTTGATAAGCGTCCGTCTTCAAGGCAACCAGGCGGCAATCGAGGCGCTGCTTGATGGTCGGTCGCTAGTCAAGTGCTTGACAGCGCCTTCGGCATTTCCGGCATACCATTTTGCCGGCCCTTTCGAGCAGGTTCGTCCGCAGGTAGGTGTGGAAGCCGGTTCGGACGCGACGTTCCATGCCGTCCGCGTTCGCCTGGCGGGCGGCCAAGGCGCGATCAAGCCGCCGAGGCGGACCGAACCGTGCCCCGCAGGCCAATGGGTAGACTTGCTGCCGCGGATCGACATCGTCCGTGATCGGCTGACGGGCACACTGACCCGCGAGCGGGGGGGCTTTCGGCTTTCCGAAAATGCGGGTCAAGCCGTAATGATGTTTCCAGCGGCCATGCAAGGAAGCTACGAGCTTCAGATGGAATTCACGCACTCACCAACGTCGGGCATGGTTTCTCTGGTTGTTCCCGTTGGGCCGCGACGCGTCCGCGTGAATACGAACATCAAGGGCGAATTGCATCCCGAAGGCGCTACGATCAATCAGCCGGCAAAAACAAGTACGGACGGCTCGCAGCATGTGCCTGCGGACGAGATTGCCGAAGGCGCGTGGCACTCGCTTTGTTTGAAGGTCGAAACGGCCGGGGTCTCGGCCGCTATCGACGTTCTCGTCGACGGCGAGCGCCGCATTTCGTGGTCGGGCTTGGTGACAGAACTATACGACGGTCCTGGCGACGTAGCCGAATCTGATCGCATCGGCCTGATAGCCAGCGGCGTCTTGACGCTCCGCGCGCGCGACTTCAAATGACTTCCGGCAAGGGACTGCTCGTTGCGGGCGAGGCGGCAAAGCAGCGGCCATGAGGAGGCGGGGAATCGAATGAAAGATGAATGGGGAGGGATGAAAGATGAAGGATGAAGCGACCGCGCGTGCCGGGGGTGGAGTTTTGCTTGTTGCAACCGGGTCGGAAGCAGTATAATCGGGGGGGGCGTGCAGCATGCCGACCCTCCAACCCAAAGTAGCCGGGCCATGCGTTGTCTTTTGATCGTGTTGTTTCTGTGCTGCCTTGCCGATCCGTCCCGTCTGGTGGCGGAAACGGCAGCCGATTACGTTGAACGCGCCAACACGTCGCTTGAAAAGGGCGAATACGACAAGGCCATCACCGATTGCATTAAGGCAATCGCGGCAGCGAATCCCAACAATCCCAAGGACAAGCAGACGATTGCCGTAGCGTACTTCATGCGCGGTAATGCATGGGGGTTTAAGGGCGAATGGGACAAGGCCATCGCCGACTTCAGCCAAGAATTGGCAATTGATCCAAAGAACGCCGACGCGTTCGCCGGCCGCGGCACCGCCTGGCGCGAAGGAGGAGTACGACAAAGCCATCGCCGACTACGACCAAGCTCTGGTTATCAATCCCAAAGATGCCTTCGTTTACTGCCGTCGCGGCACCGCCTGGGAGAAAAAGGGCGCCTACGACAAGGCGATTGCAGACTACCGCAAGGGTTCGGCGATCGATCCCGACAGCCCCTGGGGTTACGATGGCATGGCTTGGTTATATGCAAACTGCCCCCAGGCGAAATACCGTGATGGAAAGAAGGCCGTCAAGAACGCCGCGAAAGGCGCTGGAACTTAGCGGCGGCAAGGACTCGGCGTGTCTCGATACGCTCGCCGCGGCGTATGCGGAAAGCGGTGATCTCGCCAAGGCAAGGGAAACTGAAGGGAACGCCATCGATTTGGCTCCGGAACAAAACAAACAAGAGTTCCACTCCCGCCTGGAACTCTACAAGCAAGGCAAACCGTACCACGAGCCGCCCGTGAGGAAGTAGCCGCACTTCCGCCGCCAGCGCCGTCGCCACATTTTTCAGCAGCCGAGCGAACACGCATCAAACTGGCAGGCGATAGAGAATCAGGACAAAAGATTCTCACGCAAAGTCGCCAAGCGCAAAGCCGCTAAGAATAACCGTTTGCGCCTTTGCGGCTTGGCGCCTTTGCGTAAAACCTTCTTCTGCTTTCGTTGATTTAGCGTGTTGCCAGGTCACTCGGGCCCTGCCATCCAGTCAGCCGGCGCACGGCCCGTCGTTTGGCGGGTGAAAGGCCCGCGCCGAGCAAGGAAAAAGTACCGAGTACACGGTGCGCAATACACTCTACCGAGTGCGTTAACGCGGTTTCAAGTCGGAACTGCTGCCGGGTTCCTGGGGCGTGCGGTATACGCCGCCCGCGACGACCGCCGGATGGATAAAATGTTCGCGGAGGTGCGGAATGTACTCCAGGAACACGATTTCGTGTCCCAGCGCGACGTGGTTGAAGAGCACCAGGTGCTGGTGGATCTGCCCCATGTCGCCGACGTGCGGCACGACCGGCACGCCGAACTTGCGGCAGAGCAGACTGACGGCGATGAATTCACTGATGCCCGCCACGCGCACCGCGTCCACCTGGATGAATCCGGCACAGCCGGCCTGGAGGTAATTCTTGAACACGACGCGGTTGGGCACGTGCTCTCCCAGGGCCAGCCGCGCGGGAGCGACGGCCGCGGCCAGCGTCTTGTGGGCCGCCACGTCGTCCGGATGGGTCGGCTCTTCGATCCAGTAGGGATCGATCGCGCGGAGCCGCTGGCAGACGGCGAGCGCTTGCGGCAGGGTCCATTGCTGGTTGGCGTCCAGCATCACCCGCGCGTCCGCGCCCGCCGTATCGCGAACGATGTGCGCCCGGCGGACGTCGCGATCGGGATCGCTCGAGCCGACTTTAAGCTTCATCGCGGTAAAGCCGGCGTCCAGGGCCCGCTTGCAGTTCTCGCGGACCTGCTCGTCGCCGTAGTTGAACCAGCCCACCGACGTGTCGTAGCCGGGATAGCCGCGATCGATGACCGCCTCGCGGCGGCCGCGCGTGGCCGCCTTTTCGCGCAGCATCGCCAGGGCCTGCTCGCGGGTAAGCTCGTCCTCAAGGTACGACAGGTCGAGCGCGGCGACGACCTGCTCGGGCGACAGGTCCAGCAGCAAACGCCACAGCGGCACCCCCCGCGACTTGGCCCAAAGATCCCAACAAGCGTTCGTTACGGAGGCCAGCGCGAGCTGAACGACGCCTTTGTGCGGGCCGAGCCAGCGGAGCTGCTGCTCGTCCGCCATGGCCTTCTGTATTTGGCCGAAGTCGGCCATGATCTCTTCGATGTTGCGGCCCGCGAGCCGCCGGGCATGGATCTCGGCCGCCTGGCAGACAAGCTCGTTGCCGCTTCCCAGCGTGAAGGCCAGGCCGCAGCCGACGCGTCCCGCCGTATCGTGCAGTTCCGTCACCGCATAGGAATAAACCGGGTCGCGGTGGATCGCGTCGCTGCCCGCACCGTCCGCGAGCGGAAAACGGGCGTCGCGGGTGCAAATCTCTCGGATCACGGCTGAATTCATGGGATGCTCACAACGGCGCATCGGCCATGGCCGCCGGCGCGTGGACGTTGTAGCCGCATTCGCTGCCGCCGCTGACGGGCATGATGCAGCCGGTGACGAACTTCGCGTCATCGCTGCACAGGAACGCGGCTACCGAGGCAATTTCGCCGGCCTCCGGACAGTAGCCCAAGGCGTGAATGCTTTGCAGATAATCGACCATGCGGTCGGCATCGGGTTGGGCCCGGATCCACTGCTGCAAGGCGTCGGTCCAGACGGCGGCGGGGCAGAGCGCATTGACGCGGATTCCCTGGCGGCCCCAATCGACGGCGATGCTCTTGGTCAAGGCATTGATGGCGCCTTTCGTGGCGCTGTAAATTGCATGCCGCTCCTGGCCCGTAACGCCCGATATGCTGGAGACGTTCAGGACACAGCCGCGCGATGCCTTGAGATGCGGATGGGCCAGTTTGCAGCCGAGAAAGACGCTGCGGACGTTCACGGCCACCAATTGTTCGAACTGTTCGAGCGTGGTGTTCTCAACAGTCTCGGCGGGCAAGGTAATACCGGCGTTGTTTACTAGGACATCGAGCTTGCCTTCCGCGCCGACGGTATGCTCGACGGCCAGCGCGAACGAAGCGGCAGAGGACACGTCGAGCGACTGGAACCTGGCCAGGGAGCCCAGCTCTTCGCACAAGGCCGTGCCGCGCGGCTGGTCCTGGTCCGCAACCACGACGCGGGCGCCTTCGCTCACAAAGCGGCGGGCGATCGCCGCGCCAATTCCCGAACTGCCCCCGGTGACGAGAGCTACCTTGTTCTGTAGACGCATGGACAATCTCAGGCTGGCGAGCGAAAGAAGCGACTCTTGCACAGGTTTTCAAGATCGACAATTTACCACGGTCCCGCGAATTCGCCAGGGGGGATGGCAATAGAAGGCAATCTTAACCTATACTGGCTTTTCACGCCGGGTACTCCCCGCAAATCATTTCACGAACGCATCCGTGGGCAGCCTCGACTGGGCGATCATCGCCGTCTACCTCCTCACTGTGATGGGCCTCGGCGTGGCGGCCGGAGTCCTTCGCCGCGAGGGCGAGCGCGGCGGCGAAGTTGGGCACTATTTTCTTGCCGGCAACACGCTCCGCTGGCCGGTGATCGGCCTGGCGATGTTTGCCGCGAACATCTCCACGGTACATCTCGTCAGCCTCGCCCAGTCGGCATACACTTCCGGACTGCTTTACGGAAACTTCGAATGGATGGCCGGCTTCACACTTATCCTGCTGTCGCTGTTCTTCGCCCCGCTCTACCTCCGCACGCGAGTGACCACGCTGCCGGACTATCTCGAACGCCGCTACAACCGCAACTGCCGCGACGCGCTCTCGTTCGTCTCGCTCGTCTCGGCAATCGTAATCCACATCGGCGTGGCCTTGTTTACCGCGGCGGCCGTGCTGTGCTTCATCTTCGCCATTCCCGAGACGAGTACGATCTTCGGCCTGAGCGCCGTCATGTTCTTCATCGTTGTGCTGGGCGTCCTTACCGGTATATACACCGTCGTGGGCGGGTTGCTGGCCGTGGTCTGGACGGAAAGCATCCAGACCGTGCTGCTGTTGATCGGGGCGGTTTGCATCACGCTCATCGGTTACCATGCCGCCGGAGGCTGGCCGGGGATTTCCCAGGCATTGGCCACGCATCCCCATCCGCTGCTGGGCAAGGAGGGCTCGGCGGCGCTTTCCACGCGATCGTTCCTCTCCATGATGCACTCCCGCGGAGACGACTCCGTAATCGAGAACGTGCCCTGGTATTCCATCCTGCTGGGCTATCCCGTCATCGGCATCTGGTACTGGTGCTGCGACCAGACCATCGTGCAGCGCGTGCTGGCGGCAAGAGACGAAGCCAACGCGCGGCTTGGACCGCTCTTCTGCGCGTTTCTCAAGATCCTGCCGGTCTTCTTCTTCGTCCTGCCGGGCGTGATTTGCGTGGCCCTGGTGCAGCAGGGCCATTTTGGCGTGCAAAGAGTTGCGGGAGTCGAATCGCCCATCGGCCCCCTGGAGTCCAAGGACGCTTACCCGTTCATGATCACCCACCTCTTGCCGGCCGGCGCTCGGGGACTTGTCGTGGCCGCCATGCTTGCGGCCGCCATGCAAACCTGTTCGGCCGCCCTCAATTCGGCCGCCACGCTCTTCGCTTATGACATCTGGAAACGCTGGCAACCCGCGACCACGGACCGCAACCTCGTAAGAATCGGACGCTGGACCACGGTCGTTTCGACGGTCCTGGCGATTGTCTTGTCGCCCATCTTCGGACACTACGGGACCATCTTCAAGGGCCTCAATACGCTGATCTGCTACATCGCTCCTCCCATAACGGCCGTCTTTCTTGTGGGGGTTTTCTGGAAACGCGCCGGCGGGCGCGCGGCCTTCATCACCATGTGCGGCGGCGGGGCGCTCGGGGTGCTCTGTTTCCTGTTGGACTTCTTCAAGGAAACTTTCCTGGGCGCAAGGGCGGCCCCCGAATCGATCGCCGCATCGCCGGCGCTGAACTTCGTCTACAACGTCTGCCTGAAGGATTTCATGCTCGCCTCGTTCGGGCTGTTTTCTCTTTGCGTGCTGATTCAGGTTGTCGCGTCGCTGCTGATCGGCGAACCGCTCAAGCCCGAAGCCCGCGAACTGGTCTGGAACAACTGGAGGGAACCGTTGCGGATGAAATGCGGCACGGGGCTAGCCGATTACCGCGTCATATCGGCCATCGTGTTTGCCATCTTCGTCTCGCTCTACATCCTCTTCCGATGAACATGAACCGCAAGATCCAACGCATCCCCTTATAAAGGAATCCCGTGCAACCGATTACTCCCTTTCTCTGGTTCAACGGCCAAGCCGAAGAAGCGGCCAGGTTCTACGTTTCCGTTTTCAAGAATTCGCGCATTGTCCGGACAAACCGTTATCTGGAGGGTTCGCCCGGCACGCCGGGCACGGTGATGACGGTCGAGTTCATCCTCGACGGCGTGGAGTTCGTGGCCTTAAACGGCGGGTCGGAATTCAAGTTTTCGCCCGCAACTTCTTTCTTCGTCAATTGCCGGACGCAAGAGGACGTGGACCGGCTGTGGCGGGAGCTCTCCGCCGGCGGGCAGGAAATCCAGTGCGGCTGGCTGACCGACAAATTCGGCGTGACGTGGCAGATCGTGCCCGTGGCGCTGCTGGACATGCTCGGCAGCGCCGATAAAGTCGCTGCGCAGCACGTCTTCACGGCCATGATGGGCATGAAGAAGTTCGATGTCGCCGCTTTGCAGCGGGCCTTCGACGGAAAGTGATCCGTTAGCCCGGATGATGCGGATGATTGCCGGGCGTGCCGACGATGTCCTTGATCTCGCGTATCCAGATGTTGCGGAAGCGGACCGGGTTGCCGTGGAACTGCAACCGCAGCGGCATTTTTTGCGGGTGCGGCTCGTAGTGCGGCTTGTCGATGAACGAAGTCCCGCCTATCAACTCGAAATGGTTCTGCACGACGATGCCGTTTTGCACCACGGTCACATAGGCCGGCTTCGTGACCTTGCCTTGCTTGTCGAACCGCGGACCTTGCCAAATGATGTCGTAGGTCTGCCACTCTGCCGGTTTGCGGCAGGCGTTGACCATCGGCGGATGCTGCTTGTAGACCGCGCCGCACTGGCCGTCGTAGTAGGTGTCGTTGTCGTACGAATCCAGCACCTGGATTTCGTAGTTGGACATCATGAAGACGCCGCTGTTACCTCGCCCCTGGCCGTGGCCGGAGACCTTCTTCGGCTCGGCCCATTCGACGTGGAGTTGGCAATCGCCGAACGATTGCTTGGTCTCGATATCGTGTCCGCCGGCGGTGACGTAGCCGTCGCGGACCTTCCAGGCGTCACTGTCTCGCCAGGCCGACATGTCCGTGCCGTCGAAAAGCACGATGGCGTCTGAGGGCGGGCCGTTGCCGCTGCCCGGCTGGATGACCGGCGGTTGCGGCCAGACGATGGGAGCGATGTATTCGGAAACTTTCGCGAAGAGCCGAAGAATGCCAACGTGGCTGGTAACCAGGAATATCGTGGCGCACAGCGCGGCGAGGGAAAGCGCACGGCGAAGGCGGCGCGGACGGGCGGAAAACAGAGCGTGCATCATGGAGATTCCTTGGGTGGAAGGAGGTACTGAATGTAACCGAATCGATTTGGTGGGCCTGCGCTCGCTGGGGCACGCGATTGCGCACTCGCAAGCTTGTACCACGCTGCTTTGCTTACGGATCTTTGTCTTTTTTGAACGCTTCGCGGTACTTTTGCAAGGCCCGATCTTTGAGCGAGCGCAATCCGCGAATCACGCGCTCCGAGGTCTGGTCCGCCTGTTGGGCCATCTGTTTGGAAACGGATTTCAAGTCCTTCGACGCGGCGCGGACCCAGCCCAGCTCGGAGTCGTCCTCTGCACCATCGGCTTCGCCGGCAGCGGCTTGCGGCCGTCCGTCGGCGTGCGGCAGCGGCGCGCGCTGGTCGACGACGCGGAGCATGAGCATCGTGGCGTCGTCGATTCGCATTTGCCGTTCCTGCCGCAGCCAGACGACACCGGAGCGCCAGTCGTCTTCGGACATTTGCCAAAAATCGCTCCAGACGGGCGGGTCTCCGGTCGCGTAGCCGCGCGCTGCCCATTCGGCCACGGCGTCGGTACAAAGCACAAACTCGTCGCCAGCATAGCACATTTCGTCCAGGAAGGCGAATTCCAAGAGATGGTCTCGCTTCAGATCGACGCTTCCCAGGGCGATCGGATCGGTCTCGAACTGTTCGGGACGTTCCAGGGGGAACGAGCGCACCAATTCGCCGCCGCGTACCTGAAAGAGGCAACTGTCGCCGGCGGCGAACGCCGTAATGTGGTGGCCGCCGAAGCTGCCGGCGCGCGCCGATTCGTCGGCGGCGATGCGCACAAAAAGCAAGGTTGAAAAGGCCCCCTGTGGCAGCTTGGCCTTCTGGAACCAGGCCAGGCTGGTTGTGTCGATGCTGCTTTGCCAACGATCGCGCTGCCGCCGCAGCCAGGCGGTGAAGGCCTCGGCCTCGCGAGGGTTGGGGCCGTCGGCCACCGCGGCCTCCGCCAAAATCGCCGCCCAAGGACCGGAGAACAGGGCCGACGAAACGCCGTCGGCGACGGCCGCTACGTTCCGCTGGACATCCACGCAATATGCGTCCTGGAAGGCTTCCGGATGCTCCGGATCCTTGGCCAATGTGAACAAGCGTGTCTCGAATCGCAGGGTCATAAAGAGTTTTTCAGGCCGGGCATTCCGGGGCACCCGCGCAGTGGGTCGGCGGTACGGTCGAGCTTGCAGTACCGGCTTCAGCCGGAATGGTTGGAGTACTTTCTTCGGGCTGAACGGAGTCATTCCGGCTAAAGCCGGAGTTACAAGCGCCCTTCTCGGCGTAAACCTTCACCAACGATATCATGCGGATCAGGTCGGCGACTGAGGCGTTGAAGATCATCCCGCGCCCGCCCATGCTGACCGGCACGCTCGCATCGCGCAATGCCGCGATCATATACTCCGGCAACGCGCTTGACCAGCGGAAGAGGTCGCAAGGGACGCCCGGGGGCAAGTGTACGTCGCTGGACGGGTAGAGCACCGGCCGGCACCGTTCCGGGCCGCCCAGATGGATGTGAAACAACAGCGGCCTTCCACCCGGCGTAACAAGTCCCTGCATGCGCCGGGCCGCGTAGCCGACCTGCTGTGAAAGCACATCGCCGACAAAGCTGATCACCAGCGGCGGCCTGCTCCATGCCGTTTCGGCAGCGAGTCCCGATGCGATCAGATGCCGGCAGTAACCGTAGCCCAAGACAGGGAAAACGGCGTCGCCCAAGCGCGGAACGTACCACACCGGGAACTGCACCGTCTCGTCGCGGCCGCCGGCCATCATCGCCGGCACGCGACGCACGCGGGTCTCGACGGTCAGCGGCGCTGCGGCTAACGCCGAAGTGGAGACGAAGCGGCGCCCGGCCAGCGGGCCGTCCCAACGGCAGCCCACGTGGGCCCCATTGCCTTCGCCACGATAGCCGGCCACGGCCACCTCCAAGTCAGGCACCGACGTGAGCTGGTTCAAAAGCGAATTCAGCGCCGTGGCGATGCTTTCCGATTTGGTCTTGCTCCCGCCCGCAATGTGTTCGCGCAGCGCCTCCGCCTCGTCGATCAGGAAGACGACTCGTCCGCCGAGGCAGGTTGCGGTGGAAGATTCGGGCATCGGAACGACCTTCATGTCGCGCTTGCAATTTGAAATCTCAAATCCCAGATTTCAGATCACGGCGCAGGACAACTTAGCTCCCCCAAAGATTGAAAATGATGAAGCCCGCGAAACACCATGAGACTACCAATGCAAACACGCTCAATAGCAAAACTGTCGCAAGGCGTCGCGCCAATCCAAATTGAATTGGCATCGCCTTCCACGTGATGTAAACAAAACCGTCAAGTGCCAAGACGGCGGGAATTCCGAACACAACGAAATCGTTGTGAAAGACTGGCGAGACGTTCTTGACGCCGGCGTGATACAGCACGGCGCTCGCAAGCACGTAAATGACCGCAACGATTAGGATGCCGCAAAAAAGCGATAGGCGGCGCAGCACAAAATCCCTCCAAGATATCTTCGTTCTCTCTCGCATACCCATGTTTCCCACGGAAGATAAATCACCGGTTCTAAATGCTCCCCGATCCTTCATCCCTCATCCCTCATCTCTTATCGCTCAAATCTTATCTCTTATCGCTCACCTCAATCCCGGAGCTGCCTGCGTGCCCATGTTGAGGAACTGGATCAAACAAACCATATCGGCATTGAACGCCATACCGCGGGCGTTGGCCTGCAGGGGAAAACCTTCTGTCTGCCCGTGCCGGAAAAACGGTTCGGGCAGCACGCTGGACATGTGGAACAAGCCCCGCGCCAGCTCGTCGGGCAAGCCTAAGTCGCTTGCCGGGAACATGAACGGATCGGCGGCCGTCATGGAAAGGTGGCAGTTGAAAAACAGCACGTTGCCGTCTTCCGTGGCCAGCGACTTGAGGGCATCCGCATAGGGAATCGGATTTCCGTCTTGGGACTCGCCGTCGGAGATATGCACGACGATCGGCGGGAAGCTACGCGGATGCCGCATGATCCACTCATTTAAGAGTTGGTGCGCGTAATAGAGCATGTGGCACATTGGAGTTCCCCCTTCCGCCCGCGGATCGACCCAAACCGGCATTTCGCACGGCACCTGGAAGATTTCGCCGGTCTCTTCGTCGGGCAAGTACTGCATGCGCGTATCGATCCGCGCCGGCGCAGCGCCGATTTCGGCGATCGAAACCAACGTCCTGCCCGCCAGCGGCCCTTGCAGCGCGGACTCGATGATCGGGTTCGCCTGCTGGTCGGTGCGATAACCGAAGACGCCGATGTCCATCCAGTCCTTGATGCCCTCGTCGCCGCTGGCGCGGATTGCCATGTTCTGAAGCCAACCGTTGATCGCCGCCACCAGCTCGTCGCACTTGCGGTTCGACGAATTGCCCAGCGGCTCTTCCATCGAAAACGACTGGTCCAAGAGGAAGAGGAAACAGGCCTTGTTCTGGCGGCTGATCGATTGGGTGTAGGGTGCGCGATACATGACTGCTTCATGCGGTTTCCGGGGATTCACTGCGCCGCGCAAACAGACGCGGCCATTTCCAGCGCGATCGAGGCTCGATTTGGCCCAGGATCAAGGGAGGACTGTAAAGCTTTTGCGGGCCAAGGTCCACGACCGCCCAGACCGCGACGCTGCTTCCCTCCCACGCTTTCTCCACAGGGATCAGCCGGCCCGCGCCGTTTGCCGCTACATCAGCGGCCGAAACGTTCTCATGCCACTTCGCGTCGAGCTTCTCGGGATCGTCGCCTGCTTTCGGCTCGGCCGTGCAGACTGCCAGGATGCACTGTTGGGACAGCCGGGGATCGGGCCACTTCCAGGCGGCGCGGAGTCCACCCTCTGGCTTCTCCGCGGGAACGAGCGCCGATTGTTCCGGCGGTAAGCCGAGTCCAAGCTTTTCCAGCGGCAGCAACTCGCTGCGGACCCATTGAGCGAGTATCGGTTGGTACGGCGCAAAGCGCTCGGCCTGCGCGCGGACAGCACGCGCGTCAAATTCTTGCGCAAACTCGGCCGGCGCGGACGGAGCATCGTGTGCCGCGGCCTCCGAGCCATTTTGGTTTGCAATGGCGATACTCAACGCTGACAACAGCGAATCAATCTTGCCCATGCGCTCGCGGGCGGCAGCCAGCGCGTCAGCCGCCGCCTGCGACAAGGGATAGTTGGTCAAACAGCGCTTGCTTCCCCACTGAACGATTCCGGCATCGTCGCGGGCGTCAATGCTTGTTTGGAGGCGCTTGAGCACCTCCTTTCGCACAGCCGCCATTTGATAGATCGGCCGCCACTTGTCCGCCTCGCGGCACTTGGCCATCAGTTTGTTTTTCCATACTTTCAGTATCTTGGCGTCGCGCTCGTCGGCCGGCAACGAGCTGGTGATTTTTGCAAGTGCCCGCAGCACGGGCAGCCGCTCCTCGGCCACCGCGATCCTTTCACCCCATTCGATGCTCACGAATTGCTCGCACTGGGCCTTGACGATCGACTGCCACGCAGCGACAATCGCCGCCTCGCTGTTGTCCTCTTTCAGCGCCTTTTCCAACTTCGCGAAGGCCCGTACGCGCCGCATCGCCAAGGCCGACCGCTCCAACAGGCTGTAGCGGTAACCTTGCGGCAACTTCGCGGCGATCGACACGACGCCCTTCTCGCCTGAAAGGCTTATCGTGCCGGCTGTCTGCTGAACCTGGTGCCTCAGACGCTCCACGAGCTGCAGGCGCTGCCACGCCTCGAGGAAGCGCGGACGCTGCTGTTCGGCCGGCGGATAATTGGCGAACACCGGCTCCTTCCAGGCCTCGATCAATTGCCGGTCGACCTGCTCGCTCAACTCGGCGGGAATGCCCGCGAATTTCGTCCATGCTTCCTGCCGGCAGACGTGCTCGTAGGCCATGTTGATCAGCGGCTGCAAACGGGCCGGCGCATCGCGGAAGTGGCCGCGGCGATTCAACAGGTCAACGGCCGCCGCCCACTGCTGCCCGGCAAGCAGGCGCTCGACCTCGGCATAATTGTTGGCTAATTGGCCCAGCGGCGGGACCTCCATCATCTGCGACTGCCATAGTCCAAACAGCTTTTCGCTGAGGCCGCGGAGGTCGCTGTCGCCCAATTGCAGCAAGTCGTAGTAAAGCGGCGATTGGGCGGGCGCTGGAAATCCTCGCGGCGGAAAAGAATCTTGTCGTAGCCGGAGTGCCCAACGTACTTCGGCCACAGGGCCGGCTGAACGGCCAGTGCTCGCAGCGCGACGTAAATCACCAGGGCAGAGAAATTGTCGAGGTCCAGCGAAAGGAGCGTGCCCGCGCCGCGCTCGCGATGCTGGTACGGCTCGACGCCGACCTCCAGGTTCCGCCGGCCCACCAGCGGCGGCACGCACATGCCGTCGTAATCGACCAGCTTGATCTGCCAGGACGGCGTGACCATCACGTTGGCGTGCTGCAAGTCGCCGTGGGCGATGGAATGGTCGTTCATCTCCTGCACCGCCTCCAGCCAGCGCTCGGCAATCTGCGAGATCGCCTCGCGATGCCCTTCCATGCAGCGTGCCGCGAGCCAGTTGAAGAGCGTTTCGCCTTGCACCCACTCCATGACGATCAACGGATACCACTTGCCGTCGCCGGCGGAGCGGATTGCGCGATCGCGATACTCGAAATCGATGAGGCACTTCAGCTTGCGGCCCTGTAGATAGCCGCCGATCAGGTCATACCGCTCGCGGCGTTCGGGCGATTCCGTGGTGAATACGCGGACGGCGAAAGGCTGCTGGTTGTCAGAATCGATCGCCTTGTAGACGACAGCAAAGGCGCCCGCCCAGGGCCGCGGCTGGTTTTGCCCATTTTTCTCGATTAAAGAGCGCTGCAACCTCGGGTCGCGAAAGGCGATCCGCGGGTTCTGCAGCGTGGCGCTGAAATGGGAGGCCAGGGGCCAGGACATGGCGGCGGAAGTAATGAAATCCGAACGGCGAAAAACCTGCCGGCGGCGCGGAGGAATAATCCGCTGCGCTGTCTGTCGTGCGGGTTTATCATCTATTTTAACCTACCCGCAGCCAGAGGGGATGCCAATTCCACCGGAACCGCCAAGGTTATTTGATCCCTTCAGGCAGCACGACGTCCGCGCGGCGCGACTCCGGTGCGACGGCAAGCCGCTCGATACGGCCGTGGCGATAGATGCATTCGACGGTCGTCCGCCGCGGGGCATGGAGCTTGAAATCGACGTCCCACGCCTTGGGCCACGCCGGCAAAAGCAACAGCTTGTCGCCAACCGGTTGCAGGAGCATGAGCTGCAAGGTTTCCATCAAGTTGCCGCCGTGGTTTTGATCAGGCAGCCAGTCGTAGTTCGGGCCCCAAGTTGCCGGCCAGCGATAAGCGCGGTTGGAATTCGCGCATTTAACCTTGAGAATTCGCGCCGCCTCGTCGGTCAGACCCAGCAGCGCCGCACAATTGCCGTCGTAGCCCCAGCCGACATCGAGATGATTGCGCTGCGCGGCGTAAGCGGCTCGGGCTTCTTCCAGTCCGGGCCGGCCCATGCCGTAAAGCCGGAACGGCCATATCGCGTACAGTTCGGGGTTTTCAATATTCGACCGCCTGGCATCGTATTTCTGCGCCGGCGCCAGCCGCCGGACGGTGCGATCGCCGATCTTGGCTTCCTCGATTGGAACCGTCGGACACGCCGCCTGCATGCGGCGGAAAAACTCCCGTTGTTTCGGAGTAGTGAGGCGCTCCGGCAGCGCGCAAAGCCGCGCTGTAATGTCGTTCAGACCTGCCGTCGTCGGCATGTCGTTGATTACTCCGCTCTGGTAGGTCTCCACCGCTTGCGTCGGATCGAGCACGACGCGGCCCTCGGAGTCCTTCTTGAACCGCGTATCAAAGTATTTCAGCACCGATTCGGCCATCGGCAACACGCGGCCGGTAAGAAATTGCTCGTCGCCGGTGTAGTTCCAGCGGTCCAACATCAAGGCGACGAGTTCCGGGCCTTGGTTCCAGGCATATCGCCAGTAAAGACACTTTACGTCCTTGGGCTGATGCCCGGCGCGGTCCCAGCCGTAGTCGCCGTTGGAATACGTGCCCCAGACGGTCATCGTTTCGGGGAAGTAAGCACCCTCGGCAGCGTGATAGAGCTTCGTGCGGGCCTCGGCCAGCGGCCGCGCGGCTTCGTACATGCTAAAGAGCGGCTCCATCATCTCGAAGTCGCCCGCGGCGGGCATGGGGTGATACATGTGGCGAAGGTTCTGCCACCAGTGGCAATCGCCCCATGCCCGCCAATCGGCATTGTACGGCCTGCGCATGGCTTTCGGTTCGACGGTAAATTGGCCGCCATTGAACTTGATCGGGTACGGGCCGCGGCCGCCGATTGCCTGCATGTAGCGCTGGAGCGTGTAGGCGCGGGTGACCGATGCAGACTTCGCGCCGTCGCCTTCGGCAACGAGGCGGCCGTCAAGATAAATTCGCATGGCGCCGCTTGCGATGTCACAAGTCGCAGCGACATGGTAGGTCTTGCCGGCCTTGAGAATGCCGTGCGCCGCTGTGAGCGCGGTCGACCCGACGATCAGCCGCAGCGTGTCGCCAGGATGCGTGTCCAAGAGGAAGCCGTCTCTGCCGCCGGCGGTCAGCCGGTCGAAGATGCGGCCTGGGGTAAGCGTCTTTGGCTTAATGACTGCTTCGAGCGTGAAGCCCGTCCTCAGTTTTACGTGCTGCTTGTCGATCGTATGCGGCTGGCCGTCACCGGATTCAATCAGGTCCTGCTGCGGCACGTTCATCAAAGTCGGGTCATTTCCCAGGTGCCGAACGAGCACCTTGGGGGGAAGAGCTTTGTCATAGACGCTCTCGCTTATGATATCTCCCGGAAACTCATTGCCGCCATTGGAATCGTAGCCGATGCGCAACGGATGGTTACCGCCGGGAATATCCTGGCCCTGGTCGCCGTCAACGACGACTCGCGATCGGTCCCAGAAGGCGTTCCACCAGAATTCCGTCCGCGCACGTCGTCCCGTGTTGGGCACAAGATTCTCGGATTCAGGATGGTCCATAGCCAGCTTGTGGGCCTTTTCCAGCCATTCTTGGCCCGAGGCAGCCTGAAAACATGGACAGGCCACTCGAATTTGAAACTCGTCAAGAGTTATGGCCGATTCCAGGGAGTGGTTTCCGACAGGCTTGAAAGTGTTCGCCCGTTCATTCAAGGACGCGTGCGGCCTGTTATAAGCGGTGATACATCCGCCAAATGTTCGGTGCATCAGTGGATCATGGGCCGTTTTGTAAACCGATTCGAGTGATTGCGTCTTGAGCGTCGAGGCGAAGGCGCTTGAAGATTCGTTCCGATGATACCAGACGATCGATCCCTTAGACGCAGGCGGGAAAACATCCGCCGACTCGATCACCGGAGTTGGTGAACTGTGCAACGTCCAAGACGACTTGAGTTCCTCTCCGGCAAGCGAATGCGGTTTCAAGCGCCAATTGTCGGCGGAAACTTTGACCTGGACAGGTTGGCGCGAAATCCCTTCGATACAGATGACGGGGGCTGCGGCGTCGACATAGACCTTGAGCTTGACGCCCGTCTTGACGTCACCCTTGGTGTTCATGTCACCCGCGGTAATCTCGCACATTCCGTCACGAAGGATCAGTTCCTGCCGGAACTGCATTCCCGTCTTGAACGGATTGGGATCGAGAGAAATCCGCACGCCGCCGACCTTGACCAACCGCGCCGTTTCCGTGAACGAATCGTTGCGGCTGATGTAGAACCGCAGGTCCCCGTCTTCCTCGACCCAGAGATTGATGCCAACCTGGCCATTGCCCAGCGGCATCGAGCCGGCCGCGTCGTGGCTGGGCCAGGTCCAGGCCACATTGTACGGCGTAGTGTAGTACGCCTGCCGATCCGCGCTCGATTCCGCACGCGCGACGGCCGCGGACATGCCGAGCAACAGAAGTGCGAGGAGTTTCACGGTTGGCGTCGAGTCTAGAACACGTACCGGTTCACAATGTTCTCCAGCAGTTCCTGCCGGCCGCTGGTGTTGGGCGTCACGTCGCCCTTAGCGAGCATGTACTTCTCCAGCGAGGCGAAACCATGCTTGCCGGCCTCGATCTCGGCGCCGACGCCGCTGTCCCAGGAGGCGTAACGCTGCTTCAGGAAGTTGTCGATCTCGCTTTCGGCGCGAACGGCGGCGGCGATCTTCAGTCCCTTGGCGAAGGCGTCCATGCCGCCAATGTGCGCGTAGAAGAGATCGACCGGCTCGAAGCTTTCGCGCCGCACCTTGGCGTCGAAGTTCAGGCCGCCGGTGGTGAAGCCGCCGTACTTCATAAGCACGAGCATCATCTTCGTCGTCAGGTAAACGTCTGTGGGGAACTGGTCGGTGTCCCAACCAAGGAGCAAATCCCCCGCGTTCGCGTCCACCGAGCCGAGAAATCCCTGCGCCGGCGTAGTCCATTTCATGCTCGATTGAGTGTCCGGCGAGCGTGGCGTGGTTCGTCTCGATGTTCATCTTCACGTGGTCGGCCAGGCCGTAAGCGCGGAGGAAGTTGATGCATGCGGCGCAGTCGAAATCGTACTGGTGCTTCGTCGGCTCCTTGGGTTTCGGCTCGAAGTAGAACTGCCCGGTGAAGCCGATTTCGCGGGAGTAATCGACGGCCATGTGCATGAACTTGGCGAGGTGGTCCAGCTCGCGCTTCATGTCGGTGTTCCAGAGGTTCTGGTAGCCCTCGCGCCCGCCCCAGAATGTGTAGCCCGCGCCGCCAAGCTCCTTGGTCACTTCCAAAGCCTTCTTTACTTGGGCGGCGGCAAAGGCGAAGGAGTCGGCATTCGGACTGGTGGCCGCGCCGTGGACGTAGCGCGTATTGCTGAACAGGTTGGCTGTGCCCCAAAGCATCTTAATGCCCGTCCGCTGCATCTCTTCCTTGATGACCTTGACCACGGCGTCGAGGTTTTTGTTCGTCTCGGCCAGCGACGCGCCTTCGGGCGCGACGTCGCGGTCGTGGAAGCAGAAGAACGGGGTGGTCAGCTTCTCCATGAACTCGAAGGCCACGCGGACCCGCCGCTGGGCCATGTCGACGTTATCGACGCCGCACTCCCACGGGCGGAGCATCGTGCCAGGGCCGAACGGGTCGCTGCCGGTTCCGCGGAAGGAATGCCAATAGGCGACGCTGAAGCGGAAGTGATCCTTCATCGTCTTGCCGGCCACGACTTCCGACTCGTTGTAGTGGCGGAAGGCGAGCGGATTTTTGGATTGCGGGCCTTCGTAACGGATTTTGGAGACTTCGGCAAATGCGTTCATAAGAGGTCCTTCGTTAGTCGAATTCGTATGTTATAGAAGTTCTAATGGGCCGCGCGATTGGGATTCCATGGGTCCTATGCGAGGTTTCAGGGGGTCGCGGGGAGCGTGGCGAGATAGTTGCCATACCCGACAATAATGGTCGCGCCGACCAGAGACGCCAGCCCGGTCACGACGAGAACGATCGTGCGGCTGCTTGCTCCCTTCCACTCCCGCAGGGCGATTCCCCAAAGCGTGCTGAAGATGATAATGCTCGCCATGTGCAATGTCCAACTGGAGAATTCGTACCGTCCCATCTGGGTTTTACCCATCGTGTAAAAGAAGAACTGAAAGTACCACGTGGTCCCGGCAAGGGCGCAGAAGAAGTAGTTCGCAAGCAGCGGAACGCGCGGTGGCTCCGGCTTGGAGTGCGGGATTTGTTCGAATACTTCCTCGCTCGGCGCATCGATGGCCGTTTCGAAGACGCTCTCTTTCTCGCCCAGCCTCACCAGGGGGTTGACGTACTGATGTCCCGTCTTATTCTTAACGTTCAGTATCACGCACCAAGTGAAATTGGAAGTGAAACCGCCCAGGAGCACGACGACGAGGACCGGCAGTCCAACCCAAATCTCGCCTGTCCCGTGGAGTTTCGTGATTACCTCGATGGGTTTGCCGGCGTCGAGCCCGTAGGCGAAGCACGCGCTCAAGATGCCGGAAACCGTGGCCACGAGGATGCCCTTCTGGAAATTGAATTCTTTGATCGCAAGTTTCTTTTGTTCGTCGGGCATTTCGCGCTCCTTGGACATGCCCGCCATGCCGGCGATCGCGATGCCCAGGATGCAAACGGCGACGCCGCCGAGAATAACCAGCCCCGATGTCGTTCCGAGAACTTTGCTGGCGAACTCGCCGTGAAAGATTGGCGGCATCAGGGTGCCGAAAGCCGCGCAGTATCCAAGGGCCACGGCCATTCCCAGCGACATACCAAGGTAACGCATGGTGAGGCCGAAAGTAAGGTTGCCGAATCCCCACATCAGGCCCCAAAAATACGCCCAGAAGAGGCACGACGTCGGCGCTTCACCGAGGACCGAAAGCAGGTCCTTGGTCAGAAGCGAGCCGAGCACCCACGGGGCAATGATCCAACTGAAGAAGCCGCCCACGAGCCAGTAGGTTTCCCAGGACCATCGCCGTACGAAACGAAAGGGCACGTAGAAGCTGCCCGACGCCAGACCGCCCAGCCAGTGAAAGACAACGCCAAGAAACGGATTGGGATTCATAGTTTTCGCCGATTCTCTCTTGCGGCAAGCACTTAGGACCGCTTGGATAGGACGTCCTTTTCGTAGCGCTTTACTTCGCCGATCCACGCTGGCCCGACAGGAACGCCATTTCTCATGCAATGAAAATCCCAAACCGTGCCATAAGGCAGCGTCTTCAGCTCTTCCAGCAGCGCCAGCCGCGCCGTAAAATCGCCGCAGCGCTCAAGCTCGCGGAGCGTTTCAATCGGCTCCAACAGCGCGATGAGCAGCGCTTTGAGCATCGCCCGAGAGCCGATCACCCAGGCGGCAACGCGGTTGATCGAGGCGTCGAAGTAGTCCAGTCCGACGTGCGTGCGCGCGAGGAAATCGCCGCGGACCAGCTCCTGGGCGATTGCCAGCAGCGAATCGTCGACGATCACGACGTGGTCGCTGTCCCAGCGAATGCCGCGGCTGACGTGCAGCAGGATTTCGTCCAGGTAAGCGAACACGGCCGAAAGCTTGTCCACGATGGTTTCCGTCGGATGGAAGTGGCCCGTGTCGAGAGTCAACAGCTTCTTCCGCGTGATCGCGTAGCCCAAGTAATACTCGTGCGATCCGACGACGTAGCTCTCCGAGCCGATTCCAAAGAGCTTGCTTTCAACCGCGTCAAGGTTGTAGTTTTGATCGACAGGCGCGGCGAAAACCTCGTCCAACGATTCCGTCAAACGCTCGCGCGGCGCGACGCGGTCGACCGGCAGGTCCTTCATGCCGTCGGGAATCCAGACGTTGGTGACGCACGGGCTTCCGAGTGCCTCTCCGATCGCTGCGCCAATTCGCCGGCAGGCAATGCCGTGCTCGATCCAGAACCGGCGAATGTCCGGATCGGCGTGCGACAGCGTCATGCCGTCGTCCGCCTTGGGGTGCGCGAAGTAGCTCGGATTGAAGTCCATGCCCAGCTTGTGCTCCTTGCACCAGTCGATCCAGCGGGTGAAATGCTCGGGGGAAATCTCGTTGCGACCGACGCGCTTGCCGCCCGTCTCGGCATACATGGCATGGAGGTTGAAGCGGTGGCGGCCGGGTATGAGCGAAAGCGCCTCAATGGCATCGCCGCGAAGTTCGTCGGGCGTGCGGGCCTTGCCGGGATAATTGCCCGTGACGGCCAATCCGCCGCCGATCTGATCGCTGGCTTTTTCGAAGCCGCCGACGTCGTCGCCTTGCCAGCAGTGCAGGGAGACGGAGACCGCCGCCAGGCGTGCCAGAGCGGCCTCGGCATCTACACCTAATGCGGCGTATCGCTCCCGCCCCGCCTTATATGCCGACTCGATCGAGCCATCGTTTGTGCGGACAGACTGAAATGTGGCAAGCATGGTATACGCGGATTGCGAGGTCCGGCGCAAGGGGTAGTTCGCAGACCGGCAGATGCGGGACCACCCAGGGTCAATACAGCACAGCACCACCGCGGGGAATACGCGGTCACCGTCCCCGAAACCGCGGCGGCGTTCCGCCGATTATAGCTGGTCCAGAAAAGATTCCAAGTGGGGCAACAACGTCGATTGCACCGCGAAACTACGTCGAAATCCGCAGCCCGTCAGACAAGGACAAGTCGCCGCGGCCCCTTCGCGGTCAATGCGAGGTCAAGTCGAAATCAATCTGGTTGTCGCCGGACTTTACCTCGCGCTTTTGGTCCGGATCTTGATTGTAGTTTTTCGGCACTACTTCCGAGCTAAGATCGTGCGAAGACATCTTGCTGATCCGCACCGCGTTCATGCCCACAGCCGCCCCCGGTTCATCGCGGATGTACGTCAACGTGTACTCGCCTTTGTCGTTGGTCATACCCTGCGACCGCCGGCCGCTAGGTATGGGCGCAAAGACCACCGTGGCGCCGTCCAACGGCTTGCCGTCGAGCGTGATGCGGCCGTGAACTCTGCCTACGGGCGGCCGATCACTCTTGTTGCATCCTCCGATCAGCCCGATACCAATATAACAGAGGACTACGACTGCGAACCGCGACGGCCCCGCGAAAAGAAGCGATGGGCCCGTGGCGGGAGGTCGAAGGATGATTTTGTGAGACACTAACGACCCCTTGGCATTGCCTCGAAGTCTTCCGGTCGTTATCCAAAGACAGGACGCGGAAGCTTTGATCATTGCGGGAATTGGGCAGTCACCGATTGCCCGAGAGGGTTGTTCGGATTAGTCACGGAAGCATCGAAGATCCCTCCATCGGCCATACTGGCCAGCAACGCCAGGGTGATCTGATCGATGCTTTCACTAATGAAGTGGACTCCGCCGTCGACCGAGGCGAAATTGGCGCCGTCGGGATGCATGCTGCCGGGCGACTCGAAAAAGTTGTTGTTCAAGCCCCCCGGCTGGCCCGAGTCATACCCGTAGTAGGTGTCCGTGTCCACCGCGGGGCTGGTGTTGCAGTCGAACAGGCAGGAGACGCCGCCGACCGCCCAGCCGTCGTTGCTGGTCATCGAGGGACCGTAGTACTCCGCATTTTGACCGGGCGGCACATAGCCGGGGTCGTGCAACCGCTGAAGTTCCCCGACCATTATCGTGTGTGACGCGCCGTCCTTGATCTGATTCAATGTGGTGCGGCTGTTGGGGTAGAAAACGCCAACTTGGCTGTTGTAATTGGCGTTCGCGGTGGAATTCTTGTTGGACGAGGCGTTGAGAACAGTGTATTCCGCGCCGTCCAACTCGTGATCGCCCATAGTCCCCAGGGTGTTGACCCAGCCATCGGTGCGCCCGATGCAGCCGCCGTAGTCGGTGCCTGCAACCGTCCACTTTTGGAACATGATGGTCTCGTCGCCTGGGCGCATTCGGCTCCGCCGGGAAGTGCAATAGAAGCCGGGAATATCCGTTTGGGCCTGGGCGATATTGACCAGAACGCTATGGCTTAAATCCCAGTGGTCATACAGTTGGTGGTACTCCATGAACGGCATAATGTAGAGCATCCAACTTGCCCCGCTGTTGCCGGTGCCTGTTTGAGTCGCTTCAAACCACACACTGTAGTCACCATTGTAGTACATCGTGGCGTAGTCGCGAACGACCGACACGCCGGGCGGCAGGTACTCATGGGTAGAAAGATGGTTATTCAAGGCCAAGGCGAGCTGCTTGATGTTGTTCGTGCATGCTGATCGTCGCCCTGCCTCCCGGGCGGCATTGATAGCCGGCAGCAACAGGGCAATCAAAATGCCGATGATCGCTATCACAACTAGCAGTTCCACGAGCGTAAAACCGCCTCTTTTTTCCTTCATCGTGGACCTCCAATCCATTTGCGGCGAACGCGACCGCGGTGCGCCTCATTCAAAAGGTATATAAAAAACTGGCACGACTACACAAAAAGCGCGGCCTCAAATACCCCTTTTTTTCTACCGGCCAATTGTTAGCATTTTATGAGCGTCGCGCTATAAGTCAATTCGATTTTATTTGCCCGTGCAAAAAACACCGCACCGGCCGACAGTCAAGCTCAACCGGTCGGTCGGCGCGATGCTTTTGACGATGCTCGGATCGCAGTTCGAACGCTCTTTCAAAAGGCCCATTAGGCCCTCGAACGCGGGCAGTACGCCCGACGACTGTGCCGTCGCCATCCTGCCGCCGTTCCAAAGCCGGCCGCGGCCAGTAGCAGCACAAGCGTGCAAGGTTCGGGCACGGCCGCCGAAGCACCTGCTGGGCTGGCGGCGCCAATAACCGTGCCAAATGCCGATAAATCGCTGCCCACGTACAAGCCGTTCGTGCCGATGTCCAGGGCGTCAATCGCGTCGGCGCCGTCGATCACCAAAGTGCCCGGCCCGTCCACGACCGTCTTGCCGGTATAAGTATTGGTGCCGGTCAGCACGACGGCGCCGGTACCGCTCTGGGTAAGGTCGATTCCGCCGCTGATATCGCCTCGGTAGGTGATGTTGGCCGTGCGGCTGAAGACCAAGTGACCGTTCGTGCCGGTGAAGTTCACGCTATTGTGCGACACGGGATCGTAAAGCCCTCCATTGGGATCCGGCCCGGATTGGCGCTAGGCGCCTCGATGTCCGACGACTCTCCATTCGCACTAACATCACCCACGCGAACCGTCGCACCGTTGATGATGTTGATTTTCGCGTTGCTGCCGACGGTCACCAGACCACTGGCATCGCGGAGCAGGTCGAACTCGCCGCCGCCCGCCGTGCCGCCGTCGACGTTCAGGACGCTGTTGGCGCTCCAGTTGGTGCTGTAGGAGATGGTAGTGCCGGCAGCGTACGCCGCGGTGGAATTGGCAAGGACGCGGCTGCCGCCCAGCAGTTCTATTGCCCGAGTGCCCGTGCTGCCGAGCGTATCGTAGGTGGCGACCGTGGACGTGCCGGCGTTCACGATGAAATTGCCGCCAAAGAGGCCCGTCACCGGCGTCGTGCCGGCGCTGATCGGCTCTGGACCAAAAGTCTGCGACATAACCACCTCATTACCTGATACGGCAAGCGTGCCGCCGTTCAAGGTGATCGGGTTGCGGAAGTAGTTGGGCGTTCCGTTGACGCCATATTCAGAGCTGCCGCTGAGGGTGTTAAGCGCGTAAGTAGAGTCCGCCGTGTAATTGACCTGATCGGCGGCCACGACGAACATACCGCCGTGATTCACGGTCACGCCATTGGGCATGTCCGGGTCGCCTTGGGTGCTTGTGCCGCTGGTCGGATCCAACGTCTTAAAACCCAGGGCGTTGAACAACTGGCCGTAAGGCCCGTTCCATATGCTTGTGCTGACCTGATAGGGGCCGACCTCCAACACGCCGGAGTCGACAGACCATTCTCCACCGAAGGTGGTATTCGACGTGACGGCCCCATCCTGCAATTGCACCACGCCGGGGCCGGTGACATGGATCGTCACCAGCTTGTTGGGGTCGTTCGCGTAGGTTGCCGGGCCGGTCTTGACGGCATTGCCTCCATAGTTGCTGACAAAGCTGCTGCCCGCGTCGTACTGGCGGATCGCGCTGCCGATTTGGAGTACGCTGCCGGGCCCGAGCGTGCCGATCGTCACCGAGCCTGTCCCATAGTTGGAAAGGTTCCCGACGTTATTGATGACGGCGGTGCCACTGTAATTCAGATTCACTTCGACTTCACCGTTTTCATAGGTTGAACTGCCGCTGCCCAGCAGCGATGCGCCGGGAAGGGAAGACGCCACCGAACCCGAAGAAAGAGAAACCGTGGGCTGGGAGACTCCGTTCGCCGTCACATCGGCGTTCAAGCCCAGTTGGGCGTTGGCCAATTGCAGCGAAGCACCAACGGCGACGTTGATGAAACCGCCGCTGCTGCCGCCGAATGGACTGTCATTCGCAGCATAAGACGAATAGGCGGACGTGGAGAATACGACGGCCCCTTGATCGACGTACAGGTTGCCGATATTGCCCGGTCCAGGTTGGTTACAGGCGAAAGTCAAGCTTCCCGAACCGGTTTTGTGAATATCCACCGAAAAAGTCGCCCCGGTGTACGACGGCGAGAGGTTCCCGGTGAGCGTGACGTTGTTGCCGTCCGTGTCAAAGTAAATGGGTTTCTGGCCGACGGGCGGGAAAGACATATTGTTGGCATACGTTCCCGTGCCGGCGAACTGCAAAGTCGAGCCGTCGTGCTGGCCGACGAAGTTGATCGGGGCGGTCCCCAGGCAGGCCGGCGAATTGACCGAGAGGGTGCCGAAGCTGAGTACCACGGCGCCGGCCACCGGATCGAAGCTGTTATTGCTGTTCGTCAGGACCAGCATACCCTCTGTGCCTTCGAGTGCCGCCGGATTATTGACCGTCAGCGTGCCTTGCGAAGTCAGAGGCCCGGAAAGAGTCAGCACCGTGTTGGAGCCTATCACGTCCAACACGCCGCCGTTGGGACCGATGGTGATCGAGCGGCTGCTGCTGAATGAGGCGTTGACGCCGAGCGCGCTGCCAAGGTCGATGGTGACCGGGTTGGCGGAGTTGCCCAGGCCGCTGTTGGCCGCGACTACTAACTCGCCGCCCCCGATGTTGGAAACGCTGCCGCTAAAGGTATTGACGCCGCTAAGCGTTGCCAAGCCGCCTCCCTCGTAAATGAGCTGGCCGCCGCTGCCGTTGCCGATGATGACGCCGCTGAAGGTTTGATTGCTGGCGTCGCCGAAAGTGAAAACGCTGCTTGCACTGGCTGCACCGAGATTAATTGTTCCCGCGCCGCTTAATGCGCCCACTGTCTCGTTATGGCCATTGGCAAGGAACTGGGTGCCTGCCGCCATCGTAACGACGCCGCTTTGCGGGAGTTCATAACCTCCGCCCATGTCCGTGACCACGGCACTGTTAGTCAGTATGGTGCCGCCCGAGTACTTGCCCGGCTGCGCAAGCTCCAAGGTACCCGGGCCGACCACCGTAAGAGCAGCAGATGTATCCTGGGCAATTCCGCCCGAAACTGGCGAGACGGCCAGCGTCCCCGACGCTATGCTCCAACTTTGAGAGTATCCCAAAATGAGGTTTTTTGGGTTAAATGACGCCGATTGGTTCGCCGTGATGCCGTTATTGATCGTGAGCACACCGTTGTTTCCGGTGATAAGGTATTGGGCTGCGTTCCCGCCATTAAAGGTGATTGAGCCTGCGGTTACACTGCCGCTAACGGTGACCGTTGCAAACCCTCCCGATCCGGACGTATTGCCGAAGGTCACGTTGTCGGGTCGAGTCGAGTCGAAGGTCAAACCAGCCGTCCCACCGCTGGTCCACTTCGCATTGCCGCTGTTGCTCCATGTGCCGTTGTTATCGACCAATTGCGTCGAACTGCCGTTCGACCAGAGCAAGTTTCGCGGCGCTTCCTGCGCTGAGGTCCACTTCAGGACTAAGTCATAGGCAGAATCCCCGGCGAGAGAGAACGTGCCCGCACTGGAATAGAGGCCATTGTTAAGGATGCTTCCCCCGAGCTCCGGCGCAAAGCTGCGCCGCCCGTGGTGTTGTTGCAACTGCCGGCGATCACCCACGTGTGATTGGTGTTCCAGAAAGCGTTGCCGTTTTCGGGGAGTTCACCCGTATTGGCGAAACTAATGGCGAGCTGCGAGCTGCCGCTGAAATTGACGAAGCCACCGTAGCCCCCAGGCCCGTTAGTATTGACGGGAGAGCCACCCGTGAAGCCAAGGCTGAGGACGTCCCAATTGACACCCGCCGTCCCGTTTGTGCTGTCCAAAAGGCTTGGCCCCATCTTCCACAAATACGTGCCGCCGGCGGAGAAGTTGGCCTCGCTGTTGCCATTCACGTTATTGGTTATCGTCAACGTGCCGATCGTCGACGGCGTGGCGCCGGGGGTGACTACCGCCGGCCCCGCGGTGCCGCCAACCGAAAGGGCGCCGTAGATCGTGCCTGCGCCTGCCATCGTCCCGGCGGTAACGTTCACCGAGGCGATGACCGTCGTGTTCAATTGGAGGGTGCCCGTACCGTTCTTGACAAACTGCGCGGCAGTCACGCTGCCGGTGCCGGTGAAATTGTACGCCCCGCCGGTATTCGAAACGACGATCGCGCTGGCGGCGACCCCGTTGGCGCCGCCCCCGATGTTTACCGTGCTGCCGCCGCTGATGGCCAAGCCCGTGTCGTCGAACGTGGCGGTGCTGTTGGTGGCGTCGGCCGTCATGTTGACCTGGGAACCGGAGGCAGTGGAGAAACAGGGCGTAACGCCGTCCCAGTTGTTGCTGCCCACCGAGGGCTGCCAATAAAGCGGCGGACCGCCCGGGACAGGCGTAATCGTGATCGGAGAGAACTCGGGGACATTGCTGGTGGTATAGAAGGAGAGGAAGCCGGTCATATCCACGTACCCGGAGGGGATCGTCAGGTTGGCCATGTTCTGGTTCGCGACGGAGTAAGAAGTCGGCCAGTAGTAAAAGTTGATAGAATTGCCCTGCGAATCGATCACGTTCGACCCGGGGACCGGCGAATTGGCGGTGCCGAACAATTTACCGGGCGTGCCCGCCCCGCTGATCTTTACATTGTTCAGTGTGACCATGTGCGCGGCCAAGTCGCTGGGCAAAATAGTCGTATTAGGGGCACTCGAGCCCGAAACGTCTCCGTTGCCGTTGTTGTAGTCGCTGAGGATGTAAGAGACCGTCGAAGTTATCGGTGAGGGAACCGAAGCAGTCCCGATCTTGCTGATAGCCGAGATATTGCCTCTGGTAGTGCCGCCTATTTCTGGAATCTGGTGAAATGGCGAATATATGCCAGTGACGCTCACTTCATCACCCACGGTAGGCGTATAGGTACCCCCGCTCGGCAAGAGGCCGAAAACGTCCGTGGCATCACCAGTCGCGTCTTGAATGTAAAACGCGCGTATAGGGATACGTAACGCCGTTTACGACCCCTGGGTTGCTTAGGATCTGGGTAATCACCCCGGTCGTCGTGTAGGAGGTATTGTAACCTCCGCTATTCTGAAGATATGAGATCGTCTCGTATTGCGCCCGTGCGGTAGACGCAAAGCCGCCTATCACCGCCAGAAGACTGCCCACCACCAGCCAGCGGCAACGGCTTGAAATAAGCATCGCGCAACTTGGGGTCGAGCGAATCCGCGTCAAAATCTTGCAAACCATTACTTGTCCTTACCCCCTTGAATGGAAGAAAACCGTCTTTTGAGGATCGTCGCTACCCCGGACGACGATTGCTGAAATAACAGTGACACGAAGTTCCGAAAAACCGCGTCAGTCTTGCGCTACGCTTACCTCCCCAATGATCTCCGGGTTGACTTTGGCACCAAAGCCACCTCCGAGTTTATCCCAACACGACGCGCGCGCAAGTAACCCCCGGGCAACCATGACGCGCGGCGCCAGTGTCCGCGCAGTTTTCTGAATCAGGCGTCAATGCCGACGAGCATACTCGAGTTTTGCTGCCCGCAGGGTCGACTTCCACCGTTTCCGGCGGAAGCAACCCAACATTGCTAAGGCCGTTCCGGTCCCGACCAGCGCTAACGTTCCCGGCTCGGGCGCTATGGTAACCGGGGTGACGTTAAATGGCACGAACTCGGGTGCCCCGCCGAAAATGTCGAAAAAGCCCGTCATGTTATACGTGTTGCCCGGGCCATAGTTTATCGGTTGACCGGCAAGGTTTTGCAGTGCCATAGAATAGGAACTCGGCCAGTAGAAGAAGCTGCACGAGCCGCTGCTATCGTTGAGGTACACTGAGCCGGTGGTGTTGGCGGTGCCAAAGCTGGTTTGAGGGGTCGCAGTCCCAGAGCTGGTGAGCCAAACATTTGTCATCGTCACAAGTTGCGCGGTGAGGTCGTTGGGACCGATCGTCGTCGTCACTGTCCCGGAGGAAACCGTCTGGGAGTTGGCCGCAAAATCGCTGACGACATAGGCGAGGTTGTGGCCGGTGACAGGCTGCGAGTACGCATTTCCCGTGCTTTGCGTGGCAGATTGCGTAATCACTGAAAGCTCAGGGAACCCGTCGAATGGTTCGTACGTGCCCTTGAGATCAAGGGCGTCACCGAGGTGCGGCGTGTAACCAAGTGCCGAAAGGGTGGACGAGGGACTGAAAACGTCCATTCCACCGGTTGTGTCGTTGACGTAGAACGCCCAACTGGTGTACGATCTGCTGCCGGCGACAGTCATCACCGTGCCCGGCGTGCTAAGCAGCGCGGAAACAATCGGCCACGAGTTGTTGCCCTGATTGAACGGCGGACCAATTGGAACATAATTGAGCTCGACGAGATTGCCCGTCGTGTCATTGGCCTGGACGTCCGAAATATAGTCTGCCATCGCCGGGGCGGCCGAGGCAACTAAGCCGGCCAAAATGCCTGCGGCGAGAACCAAATTCTTCGTTCGATGCATATCTACTCCCCCTTCGAGATAGGACGCAAATTAGTAAGGAAAAACATTGTCAAGACTGAGAAGTCCCACGGAGCGCCGCGAACGAACGCCGAACCTTGAACCAGAATGGGCCAAACTTGTAGCCCGATGCGTGGGGACCGGCGAGCGAAAGAGAGCACCACGGAACAGTTGGAACCAGGAAGGTTCCCTCTGTATTCGTTCAAAAGCCGCGGAAAAAACGTCCCATTGGCTGCCGCGTAGGGCGTCGGTTTCCGTTTCCCGCCTGCCTTGCGGCAAAGCGAAACGAGCTTTTAGGTGCTAACGCTGCCTCGTGTTGTCGTTGTTAAACGATGGCGATATTTCTGGCGACATGCGGCCGCCAGACCTGTCAGCAGTGCTGTGCGATAATCTATCGCGTCCGGCACTGTAACTTACGCCATTATTGCATAGATGCCAACAGGCTGTCAATCATCTGGCAGTTAGAAAACTGCTAAGAGTACGTTATTTCTCTGTTAGGCAATTGTTAGAATGACAAAATTGTTCATTTCTGTCCGTAGTATGCCCCCGGACCATGTTTGCGCCGATAGTGCTTCGCCAGTACCCACGGTTCCAGCACGGGCGCTGTCGCGTCCAACGACCAGGTTCCCAGCACCATCGCAGCAACGGCCTCAAGCGCCACCGCGTTCTCAAGTGCCTTTTCCACACTGCTGCCCCAAACGAAGGGAGCATGCCCTGCGACCAACACAGCCGGGACTGCGTCGGCGTCCAGTTCCGCAAATCGTTCCACGATGACTCGTCCAGTGTTTGCTTCGTAATTCTCCTCGACCTCGCGCGGGAGCAATGCCCGCGTAACCGGCACCGGTCCGTGAAAATGGTCGGCATGGGTCGTTCCCAGGCAGGGAATCTCGCGGCGGGCCTGGGCGAAGATCGTGGCATGATGACTATGGGTATGAAC
The DNA here is from genome assembly GCA_963780045.1 of uncultured Planctomycetia bacterium. Lineage (GTDB taxonomy): Bacteria > Planctomycetota > Planctomycetia > Pirellulales > Thermoguttaceae > JANXQG01. Next base: position 4,625,995 of record CAVZZZ010000001.1, read on the forward strand.
GACGCCGCCAATATTCCGGAACGCGCGATAGAGTGCCAGGTGCGTGGCCGTGTCGCTGGACGGCTTCAGCTTGCCTTCCACGACGCGACCATCCAGATCGACGACGACCATGTGCTCCGGTTGGAGGTCGCCGTAAGGCACGCCGCTGGGCTTGATCGCGACCAGCCCCCGCTGGCGGTCAATGCCGCTGACATTTCCCCAAGTAAGCGTTACGAGGCCGGCTGCGACCAACTCGCGATTGGCCGCGCATACTCGCTGCATCAATTCATCGAGCATTTGGGATTTCCCGTCAAACGGCTTCTCGCCGCACGCGGTCGCGAATGGCAATCAAGTCCTTCATCACGCGGTTGACCGCGACCTTTCCGCCGGCCGCACTGAATGCATTGTAGAGCGCGGAATAAACCCGATACAACTCGGCGTAGGTGGCCGCGGCCTTCCTCGCCGGCCGGTACACCACTTCGCGGAAGCTGGTCATTTTGCTTTGCGCGGCCTTGACCGTGCGATGGGCTCCGCCCGCCACGGCGCCGAAGATCGCCGCTCCCAAGGCACAGGTCTGCGCCGAGCGGCTGATTTTCATCGGCCGGTTGCAAACGTCGGCATAGATCTGCATCACCAGCGGGTTCTTCTCGGCAATCCCGCCGCAATTGACGACTTCCTTCACCTTAACGCCATATTCCTCGAAGCGATTGATGATCGCCAGCGCGCCGAAGGCGGTGGCTTCGATCAGCGCGCGGTAAATCTCCGCCGCGGTCGTGTGCAGCGTTTGGCCGACGAGCAGGCCGGTCAACAGTGGATCAACGAGAATCGTGCGATTGCCGTTGTTCCAGTCCAACGCGACCAGCCCACTGACGCCTGGCAGGACTTTCTCGGCCGCGCGGCTCAATTCGCCGTGGGAATCGCCATTGCGGGCGGCCGGCGCGAGCGATTTGACGAACCAATTGAAAATATCGCCAACGGCCGATTGGCCCGCCTCAAGTCCGTACATGCCCGGCACGACCGAGCCCGGCACGATGCCGCACAGGCCGGGAATGTCCGGCAGATCGCGGTCCAAAGGGGCGACCATCATGTCGCAGGTGCTGGTGCCGATGATCTTTACGAGCGTTCCCGGTTTGATGCCCGCCCCCACGGCGCCCATGTGCGCGTCGAACGCGCCCACGGCTACCGCCACGCCGGGGGGCAGTCCGACGCGAGCGGCCACTTCCGCGGTGAGCAACCCGGCCTTTTGGTCGGCGGATTGCGCATGGGCAACGTAACGTGTGCGAAGCGGAGGCAGCCCGGCATCCAGATCGGCAAGAAATTTGGCACTGGGCAGTCCGCCCCACGACTCGCTGTACATCGCCTTGTGGCCCGCCGCGCAAATCCCGCGCGGAAGCGTGTCGGGATCGAGATTGCCGGTCACGAAGGCGGGCACAAAGTCGGCCAGTTCCACCCACGAGTAGGCGGCCGAAAAGACCTTCGGCTCCGTTCGCTTGCAGTGCAGGATTTTCGACCAGTACCATTCGCTGCTGTATACGCCGCCGCACTTCGCGAGATACTTATCCTGGGCTTTTTTGGCCTTGGCCGTAATCAGCGCCGCTTCCGCATGGGCGGAATGGTCTTTCCACAGCCAGGCCTGCGCTGCCAGATTGCCGGCGAAATCGGGCGACAAAGCCAGAGGCATGCCGCGGCGATCGACCGGAATCGGCGTCGAGCCGGTCGTATCGACGCCAATGCCCATTACCCTTTCCGGACGAAATGCTGCATCGCTCGCTGCCAACCGGACCGCTTGGCCGACCGAGCGGTAGAACCCCTCGATGTAGTCCGCCGGGTTTTGCCGTGCGGTGTGCGGGTCGCGCGGGTCCAGCAATATGCCCGCCTCGCCGCTGGGATAATCGAAAACCGCGGTGGCAATCTCCCGCCCGTCGGCCGCATCGACGACCAATGCGCGGACGCTGTTGGTGCCATAGTCCACGCCGATAGCAAACGCAGGTGCAGCCTTCTTGGCCATAATAGTCGTTCGGGTGAATGGATTTGACGCGGTTCATCATAACTCGAAGCCTGTAGCGCGACAACTGTGTCGCCCGGTAACCCAGGAGGAATGCAGCGGTCGCTGTAGGATGGGGCAAGCGAGTGAAGCAAGCAGAGGCATACCGGTCACGGCGCGGAATGAGGCGTAAGCGGTGAGGTGACGGCCTCCAAGAACCGTCCGCCGCTTTCGTACCAGCCCTGTCGCGTGAAACGGCACCAGCGCAGTTCGAGCAGAAAGCCGTACCAGCCGTGACCCGCAGGCGGGTGCCCGGTCCTCTCCAGCGAGGCGATGACGCGGCGATAGGGCAGTGGCTTGGGGTGATAGAAGCCCAGCCCGCGCTCGGATACGTGTTTTCCCACCACGACGATGCTTTCGCCGGCGCGGGTGTCGTCCGCCGGCGTAATGTGAATCAAAAACGGGAAGGGATAGCGGGTCTCGCACCGCCGTTCTACCAAAGTGACTTTGGGATAGAGCATGCCCAACAGTCCCCATATCTGATTGCGAATCTCGTCCCCCAATGCGCCCTGGCCGGTCGGAAGATCGTTCCGAGGCCGCTGGCAATGAGCGAGCATTGTCATAGTGCAACTTGCGAAGAATCTGCGAAAAGCTTGAAAACGGGAAAAGACTTTTTGCCCCAAAGGGCGAGAAGGCGAGGGCCCTCTATGGCCCAACGAAAATCTAGGCCAGGATTCGCCGCTTGTCAAATCCTACGGTTTATTTGCGGCTTCCACGTGCGCTTTCAGCGCGGCGGCCTGCTCCTCGTCCAGCAGTTGGAGCGTCCGCTGGGACGTTTCGCGCTGAAGCTGCTGCATCTTCTCACCCGCCTGCTCGAAAACCTCGTTCAGGCGCTGCCGCTGCTCGGCGCTGAGGCCGATTTTTTCCTGCGTCTTCGGGTCGGCCAAGGCGAAGGTGGCCGAAAGTTCGAAGGCGATCTTCTTTACGGCCTGCAATTGCTGCGGCGTAAGGACGGATTCAGCCTTCCGCTGGGCGTTCCGCGCCGCCTGAGCGGCCTGCTCATTGACATCTTTGCCCCGCTCTTGCTTCTCTTGCGGTCCCAGTTTCTCGAAGGCCGCGCCGAGCTGCTGCAGCGTAGCCGCATAGCGGTCGGAGATGGCCTTCAACTGCTGCCGCTGATCGCCGTTCAGACCGATCTCACGTTGCACGCCGGACATACTCAGGGGAAAGAGCCCCGGTATGGCCGGAAACTTGCCGGCGCCGGACGGCGCGGCAGCCGCGCCGGGCGAGGATGACACAGGCCCGCCCGGAGGTTGGGCCAGCGCGGCTCCGGCAGCGCCCAAAGCGACGGCTACGGCAATTGAACGACACGGTTTGCGCAACATGGACCCGTATTCTCGCTCGCTTAGCGCCTCATGCTTAGTACGACAACCGATTAGCTGCCACCGGGAATTGTATCCCTTCTCCGGCTCTGTACAATAATTGGAGAATACACGATTTTTCCTTTTCGATCAACGTGTCGGGAGGTTTTGCCGTGAGTACTTCGGTTTCTTCTCGGTCCACCGCGCCGGCCCATTGGGCCGGGCGGTCGAAATTCTTCGAGCGCAAGGCCCCCCACGGCGGACGAGAACGCGTCTGGGCGGTCGAACGTTGGCTAGTGCGGCGGTTATTGGATTCGCTGGGCCGGCCGCCCGTCCGCCTGGTGCTTTGGAACGGCGAGGAGTTGGGGCACGCCGCACCGGAGGCCAGTGTGATAATCCACGATCGCGCGACCTTTTGGCGGTTGGTGTCCAATCCTGACTTGAACTTCGGCGATGCCTATAGCGACGGCCGCTTGGAGGTCGAAGGAGACCTGCTGGAGTTCCTTGAGCTGGTCTACCGTGCCGAAGACGCCCAGCCGCGCAGCGGGCTTGCCGCGCTAGCCAACCGCCTGCGTGTGCAAAAGATCAATACGCTGGGCCGTGCGCCACGAATATCCACCACCATTACGACATCGGGGACGACTTCTACCGTCTTTGGCTCGATCGCGAGATGGTCTATACCTGCGCCTTCTTTCCCACGCCCGATGCGACACTGGAAGAAGCCCAAATAGCGAAAATGGACCTGGTCTGCCGCAAGCTGTGGCTGCAACCGGGCGAGTCGGTTGTCGAAGCGGGCTGCGGCTGGGGCGCGCTCGCTTTGCACATGGCCCGGAACTACGGTGTCACCGTCAAGGCCTACAACGTCTCACGCGAGCAGATTCGCACCGCCCGCGAAAGGGCCAAGGCGGAAGGCGTGCAGGATCGCGTGGAGTTCATCGACGACGATTACCGTGCCATCCGCGGGCAGTTCGACGTCTTTGCGTCGGTGGGCATGTTGGAGCACGTCGGCCTGCGAAATTACGAGCGCCTGGGCGGCGTTATCGACCGCTGTCTGCGGCCCGGCGGACGGGGGATGGTACACAGCATTGGTCGCGACGAGGCCGGCGCGTTGAACGCCTGGATCGAGAAACGGATTTTTCCCGGGGCCTACGTGCCGTGCTTGCGGGAAATGATGCGGGTCTTGGAGCCGCGGCGTTTTTCGGTTCTGGATGTGGAGAACCTGCGGCTGCATTATGCCTCAACCTTGCGGCACTGGCTGGACCGCTTCGAGGCCGCCGCTGGGCGAGTGACGGAAATGTTCGACGAGAGTTTCGTCCGCGCCTGGCGACTTTACCTTGCCGGTTCGCTGGCCGCCTTCCGCACCGGTGCGTTGCAGCTTTTCCAAGTGGTCTTCGCCCGGCATGGCTCAAATGGAATCCCCTGGGCGCGGAAACGCTGAAATGCAAAGAGCAGACGTTATCATCGTCGGTGGCGGCCCGGCCGGTTCGACCTGCGCCGGCCGGCTGCGCGGGCGGACTTGACGTGTTGATCATTGACAAGGCGGAATTCCCCCGCGGCAAACTCTGCTCAGGGTGGATCACGCTCGGCGTGCTGGACGACTTGAAGCTCGACATCGCGGACTATGCCCAAGGGCGGGTCTTTCAGGCGATGTCGGGTTTTTCCATCGGCACCGTCGGCGGAACAAGCGTGAAAGTCGATTACGGCCGCACGGTGAGCTACGGCATCCTTCGCCGCCAGTTCGACGACTACCTCCTCCGCCGCTGCGGCGCACGCCTGGCACTGGGCGAGCAAGTCAAGTCGATAAAGCGCTGCGACGGGAAATGGACCGTCAATGGGCAGTATCAGGCCGCCATGCTCGTGGCGGCGGGCGGCCACTTCTGCCCCGTCGCCCGATTCCTGGGGAAACTTAACGAGCGCGGCCCTTCCATTGCGGCACAGGAGTTGGAAATCGAGCTTACGCCGGCTCAGGAGTCGGCCTGTGCAGTGCGGCAGGAGTCGCCGGAGCTGTACTTCTGCCGCGATCTGTTGGGCTACGGCTGGTGCTTTCGCAAGGGAAATCACCTCAACGTCGGCCTTGGTCGCGTCGTTCCCCAGCAACTGCCGCAGCAAGTGCAGGACTTTTACCTTTGGCTCAAGCGGCAAGGCCGGCTGCCGGACGACCTGCCGACGAGCTTTCCCGGCCACGCCTATTTGACCTACGATCAGGCGGCCCGGCGGCTCGCGGGCAACCGCGTGGTATGGATTGGCGATGCCGCCGGACTGGCGCACAACGAAAGCGGCGAGGGAATCCATCCGGCGATCCGGTCGGGCATCATGGCGGCGGATGCAATCCTTGCCGCGCAAGGCGATTACCGCGCCAGACGTTGGACGCTTATCGTCGCCGCATGGAGGAGCACTATGGTTCGCGGCGAGCGAGCGTGCCACCGCACCGTTCGACCTCTGCCTTCCGCCGCCGCGTCGCCCATTGGCTGCTCGGCCGGCGCTGGTTCGTGCGGCGCGTTGTGCTGGACCGGTGGTTCTTGCGGAGGCGATAGGGCCTACGCGGCCACTGGTGAAATCTGCGGTTCCTTCTGAAAGCAAAAACGGATACAATACGGGCATGAAGAAGGCCCGCCGCCGCGACTTCCACGATCCGCCTCCGCGATCCGCGCCGCCGAAGCGAAATTCCTGGCAATCGCTCTTCCTTTGGTCCTCGGTTGCCGTAAGCGCCGTCGCGCTGGCCGCGCTTGCGGCTTACCAGTTCGCGCCGCAGCTTTGGGCGGCCCCAGAGTGGGCTCAGTCTGAGCGGCTGAAAGACATCCCGTTCGACGGCCAGCGGGCCTACGGCTATTTGAAGCAGCTTTGCGATCTGGGACCGCGGCCCAGCGGGTCCACGACTATGACGGCCCAGCGGGAGCTGTTGGAGAAGCATTTCAAGCAACTCGGCGCGAAGGTCGAGCTGCAGCCATTCGACGCCGATTATCCCGAGGACGGCCCCGACGAATCCATGCACGGCAAGAAGGTGCCGATGGTCAATATCATCGTGCGTTGGAACCCGGAGGCCCGTGACCGGGTGATGATCTGCGGCCACTATGACACGCTGCCTTTCCCGCTCATGGATCCCGTCGACAGGCATGGCCGCTTCGTCGGCGCCAACGACAACGCCAGCGGTGTGGCCCTGCTCATGGAGCTTGGAAACGAGTTCGCCAAGCAGCCCCCCAAAGCGGGCGTCGACTTCGTCTTTCTCGATGGCGAAGAATTCATCTTCGATCACCGCGCCGAACTTGGCCCGGAACACCAGTCAAACAACCCGCATGGCCAGTTCTTCTGGGGCTCGGAGCACTTCGCCAAGGATTATGCCGACCATCCTCCCGCGTTCCACTACAAGGCCGCGGTGCTTTTGGACATGGTGGGCGGCACGGAATTGAAACTCTCCAAGGACCTTCTTAGCATGAGTTGGAGCGAGAGCGCGAAAGTGGTGAACGACATCTGGGCCACGGCGGCCCGCCTTGGCGTCCGCGAGTTTGTCGACAGCACGTCGTTGGAATCCGTAACCGACGATCACGTGCCCCTGCACGAAATCGGCAAGCTGCCGGCTTGCGACCTGATCGACTTGGGCTACATGGCCGAGGGCAAGCCGTGGCACACGCGGGACGACACGCCGGAGCATTGTTCTGCCCTCAGCCTGGCCAAGGTTGGCTGGGTCCTGGGGGAGTGGCTCAAGAAGCAATGAACTTGTGGGGTGGGCCGAGCGCAGCGAGTCCCACCAGCAATGCAATGGTGGGACTCGCTGCGCTCGGCCCACCCTACGACTAGCCCAATGGATCACCTTCCCAGCTACTTGCTCGCCGTCGTCCTGTGCCTTGCGGCGGCCATTTTGATCACGCGGCATATTCGTGCATGGCAGCGGCAGGCCGACGAGGAGCTTGGCGAGCGGGAGCTCAAGTTCTACCGCCGCCAGTTCCGCCGTCGCATCCAGACCAGCGCGCTGATCGGCCTGCTGGGCGCGGCAATCCTCGGCGGCCAACTGCTGATCGACAAGGTCCATTCGTGGAGGCTCCAAGTGGCCTGGTGGATCGGCATCGTCGCGCTGGTGCTCTGGATCGTACTGCTGGCCATTGCCGACCTTGCCGCCACTAGCTTCTTCTACAGCCGCGAAAAGAGCGACTTCGTCGTCGAGCACGCCAAACTGCAGGCGGAGCTGCGCAAGGCCCGCGAGGAAGAGTCGCAAATGAAGAAGCAGCGGTCGCAAAACGGCAAGCCCGGCATCGGGCACTAGCGCTGCAACAGCATCTCGGCGTGACGCAAGTTTTCCTGAGCGTCCGGATCTCCCGGCGAGATTTCCAGCGAACGGCGGAATTCGGCGACGGCTTCGTCGTACTGTCCGGCGGCGGCAAGCGCCATTCCCAGGTTGTAGTGCAGCAGGCCGCTCTCGCCGTGCGCGTCTCGCGCCGCGCGGAATTGCCTGATCGCGTCGTCCAACTGGCCGCGGCCCGCCAGCAGCTTTCCCAGGTCGGTGTGCGCTTCGACGTCGTGGGGATCGATCTCTAAAGCCGATTCGTATTCTGCCTGGGCGCCGACCGCATTGCCGCGGGAATCAAGGATGAGTCCCAGGTTGACGTGCGGATCGGCAAATTCGGGTTTGATCGCCAGCGCCGCGCGATAGCAGTCGATCGCGTCGTCCATCTTGCCTTGTGCTTTCAAGTCCTCGCCTAGGTTATTGTAAGCCATCCAGCACTCGGGGTTTCCTGCGATTGTCGCCCGATACAGCCTTTCAGCGCTGGCGTAAATTCCGCTCTGCCGCCAGGTGAGGACCGCCAGCGCGAGGACAATCCCGCCGCAGGCAGCCACCCCCGCGGCCCATTGCCGGCCGGCCGCGCGGCGCAGCAGCAGAGCCGCACCGGCCGAGAAGAGCGTGAAGATTCCCAGACATGCCAGGTACTGATAATGGTCGGCGACGAAGGAATAGCGGAAAGTGTAGAGATTGAAAAAGCCAAGCACCGGCACGAGCGTTCCGCCGAAGTAAAGCACGGCCGCCAGCGGGCCGCGCGACCACCGCCGCACCGACCAGGCCAGCGTCACGACCGCCGCCGCCGAAAGGGGAAAAACGTATTGCCACGCGGCATGCGAGTCTATCCGCCAGCGCGGATAGATAAACGTCAGGTGCGCCGGCCAGAAGAGCTTCCCGCAGCAGAACCAGACGGTGCGGCCGGCGATCAGCAACCGTTGTACCGGGGTGAAGGCGAATTCGGGCCCCGTGCAGCGGTTGACGTCCAATTCCCACCAGGCGGTAATCGCGGCGAACCCCGCTCCCAGCAGCAATAGCGGCGCCAGCGGCAGCACGTCGTTCCTCCACGACAACCGCCCGCGCTGCCACCAAAATACCACCAGCAACGCCGCCGGGAGCGTGCCCGTTACCGTCTTGCTCAGAAGCGCCATAAGAAACAGCGCCGCGGCCGCCGCGTACCACTGCCAATTCCGCGTCCGGTCGAAGTGCAGGTACGCCAGTGCGGCGCTCAGGTAGAACACGGCGGACAGCGTATTCTTCTGCTCCGTCATCCAGGCCACCGATTCGACCTGCACTGGGTGCAGCGCGAAGATCGCCGCCGCCAGCGGCACGCCGGGCACGTTCAGTTTCCGCAGCAGCGCCAACACAAGCACGGCTGCCAGCGAGTGAAGGGCAAGGTTCGTCAGATGGTAGCCCAGCGTCAGGTCGCCCCAAAGAGCATGTTCCAGCCAGAAAGCGCTGTGCAGCAGAGGATAATACTGGGAAGTCGCTCGGACGTCGGTCCAAATGCGATATAGCCCATGCCAGGAGCGTAGCTCGACAGGCGTGATGTGGACGTTGTCGTCCCAAAGCACCCCGCCGCGCCAGCAAGGCAGGTACACCACGAAGACGGCCGCCGCCAAGAAAAGCGCGAAGGCCCAATCGCTGCCGTTAAGAAAATGGAACCCTTCTTCCGCCCCGTTCGCAGTGCCGCGCACGATTGCCGGCGTTTCGTCGACCTCCCGGCGTCGCCCGGTGCGAGCTTCGGTCAACCGCGGTCTTACTGCTTTGGGGGCCATTTACGGCGACGAAACGGGGACGAAAGGCGATGCTTCACGTATGATACCGCGCCGCACAAAAAAAGTCGCTAGCGAAATCGCGAGTGTCGCCGGCTCGGGCACAGGGGAGGCAGCCGCGCCAGGCGCAAGTGGCCCGCTATTTGCCGGGTCGGAGACGACTGTACCAAAAAGTGACGTTTCGCCGATGAACAGGTTCGAGCCGTTGGCGAGGGCCGAATTCGCGCACGACCACCAACATCCCGCCGTCAACGGTCGTGCCGCCCATGTACGTGTCCGTTCCGCTGAGGATGAGCTTGCCCGGTCCAAGCATCTCCAGATCGATTCCGCCGCTGCCGGTGGCGCGAATGCTGCCGGAGAATGTGGTCGTCGCGGAGCCGCTTACAATCAGTTCTGCGAGCGTGCCGGCGCTATTGACGAGCGCGCCGGAGCCCGACAGCGAAGCGACAGATTCCGTGCCGCCGAAGAGATCAAGCGTCCCGCTGTTGCCTATCGCCAGCGCGGCGTCGCTGGAGAGGATTTTCGTGCCTGGCGTGGCCGGATCGAGTTTCAGGGTGCCGCCGCTAACGGTTGTCGGGCCCGTGTAGGTGTCCGCGCCGTCCAGCGTCACGCTTCCATTGCCGATTTTTATCAAACCACCGTCCTCCGCGCCGCCCAGCGCCGGGTCATGCTGCAACGCCGTCCCGATCGTAACATTAAAGCCGTTGCTATTGAGCACCGCGCCGCCCGAACTGACGAAAGCCGCGCCCGTTCCACTGACGAGCTGTTCGTTTGCCGCGGCGGCGGCGAGCGTGCCTCCGCTGAAATAGAGCGTGCCGCTGCCGCCGCTTCTTCCAAGGACAAGCGCCCCGCATTCCAAGCTGCCGCCGGAGGCGATAGTCAGCGTGCCGCTGGTCGATGAACCGTTGCCGATCCAAATCGCGACCGGCGTAGCGGGAAAGACGGTGGAGAGCGTGCTCGCGCCGCCGTTGGAGATGGACCCCGTATCCGAGGTCCGCGGCGCGAAGCCCACGTCCCAATTGCCGCTGCCGCTGAAATCGCCTGACGTGGCGTTCCAATTCACGACGCGGGGACCGAAATTGAATTGGAACGTGCCAGTCGACTGGAGCATGCCAGTGGCAGTAATCGAGGCCGTGAAATCGGAGGCAGTTGTGCCCGCACTCAATGAGAGGGGGACAGTCACCGTTGCCGTGTAGGTCGCCACGCTGCCGCTCATCGTGGGCGCGGAGATTGACACGGTCCCTGAACTTGCCGAGTTATTCGTCGCATCGAACGGCGTGCTTGAGAGGTTCTCGGAACCGCTGGCCACCCCGCTATAGGTGAAACTGCCGCTGTTGAGGGCCGCCGATACTTGATTGGCGGCAAACAGACCGCTGCTGACCGGCGTCGGCGGACTCGCGGTATAGGGCGACATCAGGATACCGCTGGTGGTGAGGGTCTCTGTCTCCAATCCGAAGACCCACGAGTAGCCGGAAAACGTCTCGTTCTGAAGCGATATATGGCCCGGTGATTGCAGGTTGAGAGTGATGTCCTGGATCGTCGCCTGGCCGGTGACCGGATTGAAAAGTGCGTTGAAGGTCGCCGAGTAGCTGCCGGCGATGGTGGGCGACTGGGTCTCGTTTTGGTTCCCCAAGGAGGTGCCGAGGAATATCGGGTCCAACCCGACCGTCATGCTCAAAGTGTTATACGTCGAAGTTGGCGTGGATAACGTCAAAGCACCGGTTGGCAAGGCAACGGCAAATGCCGCTGCGGGCGGCGCGGCAAGCGCTGCCATAATCGCCGCAAACGTCAGGTGTTGAGAAGTTCGAAGTCGGCGCATCGGCCCTCCTGGAAGTCCCTTTCGGAGGCTGCTAAGCTCGCGGCCAACGAGGCATGTCGCGAATTGTCTACTTCCAAACTACACTTTCGCGACAAATCCTTCAAGCTTGTTGCCAACGCTTGGGCGGAATTAACGTGTGTTTATAGTTTCATCGCACTCGTTCCCAGACCGTCACTTCGGAGAGCGTATGCTGGAATTTCCGCCGCGTCTCGCGAATGACGAACTCGATATTCTGCGGCTCGCCCAATCGGATGAAATGGGCCGCCAACAGCTCACCCAGCGCGTCGATCGTCCAATACGGCTCGCCCGCCTTGCGGATGCCGCCGGGCCAATTCTCCTTTTTCGTGAACTCCTCCAGCCACGTATAGGGCGAAGTCATAACCAGGATGCCGCCAACGTTAATCCGCTCGTGAATCGTCGCCAGGAACCCCTTGGGGTCGTAGAGCCGGTCCAACAGGTTCGCGCCCAGGATCAGGTCGTAGCCGGCGAATTGCGGCTTGAGATTCGATGCGTCGCCTTGCAGGAATTCCACGCGATCGACGACATCGGCCAGCCCCGCGTCGGCAAGCCGCGCCTCGTGGTAGGAAACGATCTCGCCCTCCTCGATGAGATCGTAGTAGGCCACGCCCTTTTCCTTGAGCTGCAATGCGATGCGAATGAACCGCGCGGAAAAGTCGATTCCCGTAACCGATTCGAATTTCCTGGCCAGCTCGAACGTCCCGCGCCCGACAGCGCAGCCCAAATCGAGCGCCTTTCGCCGCGGACGGCCGTCGGTATGGCGCAGGCAAGCCTCCGCGCATTGCACCATGAAGTTGGGCACGTTGTAATAGGTCGGGCCGAAGTGGGCCTCGCAATACTGCGAGACCGCCGTGTCGCTTTCGTACATCGCCTCCGGCACGGCTACCGGCTGCTCCGATTCCACGTACCGCAGGCCGGCGTGCTGGAAAAAGTGCCGGCGGAAGGCGTAGCGTGAATCGCGGAGCGCCTCGTTGCCCGTGGAAATCCACGACCCGCCTTTGATCAAGTTATGCCGCGTATCAAACGTGGGCGTGGAAAAATCGTCGTAGAAGGGATGAATCTCGAAGCCGTCGAAGCCCGTGATAGGCGTCTCCGTCCACTGCCAGACGTTGCCGATGACGTCGTAGAATTCGCCGAAGCCGAAGCGGTCCACAGGGCACGACGAGGCCCAATGCTCCAGATTGATGTTGCCCGGCGCCTTCTCCCAGCGGGGTTGGTCGGGAATATCGTGCAGGTCGTGGAGACGGCGCCATTCGGCCTCGGTCGGCAAGCGGATCGGCCTGCCCGTCTTGGCCGCCAGCCAATTGCAAAACGCCTTGGCCTCAAGCTGGTTGACTTCGACCGGCCAGTTCCAGGGCATCTCAATGATCTCGGCCATCGTGCGGAACCTATAACCGCCGTCCGCATCGATCCAAAACAGCGGATGCTTTGCGCGAGAACTCCAGCCACTTGCGGCCCTCCTCTGTCCAGAATTCCGGATTTTGATATCCGCCGTCTTCAATGAATCCGAGAAACTCCTGATTCGAAACAAGATAACGGCTGGCGGCAAAATCCCAGACGTCGGTTTGGTGCCGGCCGTATTCGTTGTCCCAGCCGTAGAGCGGATCGTTGCGCGGCTTGCCCAACATCACCCGTCCGCCGGCCACCGGCAGCAGTTCGTTCTCCGGCGCGGGCCCGCGGTCTCGGCAGATGCTCCACAACGGCAGCGGGCGAACCATCTCGATCGGCAGCCGGCGAATAATGACCGACGAGGTCTCGATGTGGATTCGCTCGTGCTCGATGCCCATCAGGATCGCCCAAAACGGATCGTCCCAAGTGACGGGCATCGTTAGCGGCAGCGAACAGATGCAATCGTTCACCACGGCGCGGACCGCCTTGCGGTAGTCCTTGACTTGCTCGACCGTCGGCCAATCGTAATTTGCCGCGTTGAGATCGTCCCACGACATCTCGTCGACGCCGACCGCGAACATCGACTCGAATCCGGGGTTGACCCTCTCGTCGATGATTTTGGCGACGATCAGTTTGTTGACATAAAAGGTGGCCGCGTGTCCGATGTAGAAGATCAAAGGGTGCCGCAGCGGTTCGGGCCGCAGGTAGAATGCCTTGTCGTCGGCCAGCGTATCGTAAAGCTGTTCATCGAGCGTGAAAGTGGCGTTGAAGTACCGTCGGATCTCTTCCCGTTTTTCCTCTGCCGTGCCCTGATTGAGGATGGGGGTCCGGGTATTTCGCAGATCCATGATGGCTCTCACAAGTGGGGGTTCGCGGAGGATACTATCCCTTATCGTATGCTTGAACACCGCCAAGTTCAATTCGCGTCGCACAAAGGCGAGGTTTCATAGAGTTTTTCCATGAAAACACTTGCGTACCATCCCAGCGCGGCCACGCACGCTCCGCCCAGCAAGTCCCAAACGTAGTGCTGCTTCATCGTCAAAATCGACAGGCAACAGAGGACCGCGCAAACTGCCAACAGCGGCCACCATCCGCCGAGGCCCTTGTCCCGGCGCAACGCGGCGCAGGCCAGCAAGGGCACGATTACGTGCGACGATGGAAAGCAGCATTCGGGCGAGTCGAATTTCAACAACGAGCGATACGCCATGCTCGGCCAGGAATCGTCCTCCGGCAGCGGCGGACGGGGATAATGCGTCGGCATGAAAAGGAAGAACGCCCAGGCAGTAAACATCGATATTCCGTAGGCAACCAGCAACCGGCGAAACACCCGCGCGTCGGTCACCAGCAGCGGCAGCCCAGCGGCCATCGCAATCAGGGCGAAATAGCCCCAGATCGTCCACAGCCAAAACGGCGTCGCGCGATCGATCCGTGTCAGCGGCAACTCGCGCGATGCGAAAAGCGGGAAGTGGTTCAACAACCAATAGAGGCCGACCTGCACGACCGCCAGCGGCGCGACGACGCAAAGCTTGCGCGTGAGCGGAATCGTGTGCGGCGCATCGTTCACGGTCTTAGCCTCGGTTGGCAGCGATAGGCCAGTAGTCATTTGCTCTTCCTATCGTCCGCTCTTTCCAATCGCCGATTCATGGCCAGTGCTACGTCCGTCACATGGGCCGATTCCACGTAGTCAACGTACAGCAGGTTCACCGCGCGGCCGAAGCGGTTGGGAACTCTTAAATCCTTCATTTCATCGGCCAGCTTGCGATTAGGCGTTTCGCAGTAGCCACGGACATTGGTAGCCGGCGTCAACGTCCAGGAAAGCAGAAACAGGTCGCACGGCAGATCGGGCTGTCGGCACGTGCCGTCGAACCGCGCGAACTTGTCCAACTGGTCAGCTTTCATGCGATCGAAATCGGTCGTATCCGAATAACGATCGTAGACCCGCAAGTCGCCTTGCTGGGGATCGGCGGCGTCCCAGTCGCGATAGACCCAAATACCCGGTGTGCGCTTGGCTAACGGATAATCACCGTCGCAGGCGACCACCACGGCGCACTTTTCGCCCAGCAAGTCCTTGAGCGGGATTTCCGCCAGGCGCTTGCCTTTGGGCAGCGACTTCAACAGCCACGGATCGAGCCGCTGTTTGATCTCGCGGACCATCTGCTGGTAGGCGCTGTCGCCAAAAGCCGCGTAGTGCGAGTACTTCAAAATGACCAACTCGCGGCGCCCGCGGCAGAAACGGCCCACGTCGTCGAGCGCGACCGCCAACTCTGGGCCGACGATGGGACCGTGGTGCATGAAGAGCTTGCCGCCGGACAACCGCGGGCGAAGATCGAAATACCGGACGCCGTATATTAACTGCTCATAGATCGAAAGGTCCTGCGTTTGCCCCAGCGACTTGACCCAGCCCGATTCGTACATCGCCGCATCGTGCGAGGACGGCAGCACCCATTGCCGTAGAGGCCGTTTCCCCCAAACGTCGAGATTCTCTTGCATCCATCGCGATTTGTCGGCCGCCCCGGCCGCCGGCGGGGCGGCTTTGCCCGCGGATTCCGCGCCGCAACCTTGCCCGGCAGCCATTGCAAGCGCGAATACCGACATTCGCATTACGATATCTTTGGCACGCATCCGTTTGCAACTATTCCCCCCGCTGCTCCAGTATCAGCGGATATTCCGCGGCCGGATCGCCGATGCGAACCGCGGTCTTGCCGGAAAGGAGATCATCGAACAGCCGGCCGACAAACCCCGCCCTCCAGCCAGTGGCCAGCTTGGGCACGTATCCCGATTGGCGGCCGTCGTCGTCAGAGAGCCGCCAGCCGATCCAGTCGCGGATGTCGTTCGGCCCGCCGACAAGGTTCGGCGCCAGTTGGGCCTCGCGGCAGATGCTGCCGAGGGCAGCAAACAGGAACTGCCCCAAAACGGAAAGCTGCGGCGTCGCCTGCCGCGGCTGCCGCAGTGGACACTCTTCCGCCGGACGCGCCAACGCCCGCCCGATGCACAAGGCGATTTGATCGAGCCGCCGCGCCAGGTCGCCGCGTTCCATGCCCCGCACGGCGCGGATGCGCTTCACGTCGGCAGTCTGCCGCTTGGCCAGCTCGACGATCAGGTCGTCCCGCAGCACCCGGCGCACGGGCTGATTACGGCGGCGGCCCTCCTCTTCGCGCCACTTCCACAATTCGTGGACGATCGCCAGGCTCCGCGGATCGAGACCGGAATTGCCCGACACCCGCCGCCAGCGTTCGTCGGACATGTCGCGGCAGAGGGCCTCGGACCACGATTGCCGCTCCTCCGCCAGCCAGTCCAAGCGGCCCAACTCCGTCAGTCGGGCGTGGATGCGCTCGCGGACCAGGCTGAGGTGACAGACGTCTTCCGCCGCGTAGTCCAATTGCCGTTTCGAGAGCGGGCGTTTCCGCCAGTCGGTGCGGGTCTCGTGCTTTTGCATCGACTCGCCCAGCAGCTTGTAGACCAGCGTGCCGTAAGCGGCCGGATACTCGATGCCCGCCAGCCCGGCGGCAAGTTGCACGTCAAAAAGCTGCCGCGGCAGCCGCCCGACCGCGGCCAGGCAGAACTCCATCTCGCTACGGCCCGCGTGGACGATCGTCTCTTGTTGGCCATCGACGACCGCCTCCCAAAAGGGCCGCGCGTCGCCGGCTTCCGGCACTTCAATGACCGCCAGCCGCTTTGGCGTGGCAACTTGGATCAGGCAAAGCTCGGGGCGATAGCTCCCCTCGGAAACGAACTCCGTATCCAGCGCGATCCATGCGCAGTCCGCTAGCCCCTCGCAAAACTCGCACAACTCGCCTTCCGAAGTGATCAGGTCGTAGTCCACAGTGACAAGTTTACATGGACGGGGCCGGTTTGCACAGATGGTTCTCGGCTCGCCACTCGCACCGCGAATGAACTCGCCGGTTTGCGGCCCGCGCCGGGTTGCTCTACAATGACGGATGTCGGGAATGTTTTCAGGGACTTGTAATGATGAATCGCATACGAAGTCTGGCGAGATGGCTTGCAGGCATCCTCGCATTAGCCTCCGCGGCGGAGCACCTGCGCTTCGGGTCGGCGACAGAATACCACGTCGCCGTCACCGGCAAGGACGCCAACGCCGGCACGAAGGCGGCCCCGTGGCGCACGGTCCAGCACGCGGCCGACCTCGCCCAGCCGGGCGACGAGGTCACGGTACACCAGGGCGTCTACCGCGAGCGGGTCAATCCGCCGCGCGGCGGCACGTCCGACGCGAGGCGGATCGTCTATCAGGCCGCGCAGGGTGAGGTGGTCGTCCTCGCCGGCTCCGAACCGGCCAATGGCTGGCAGAGAATCGTCCGCGACACCTGGAAGCTGACGCTGCCCAACAAGTTCTTCGGCAACTTCAACCCTTACAGCGAGCTGATCCGCGGCGACTGGTTCAATCCACTTGGTCGCCAGCACCACACCGGCGCAGTCTATCTCAACGGCGACTGGCTGATCGAGGCGGCCGCCTTCGACGACGTGATGGCGCCGGCCGCGACAAGGCCGCTGTGGTTTGCCAAAGTCGGAAAAGACGACACGACGATTTGGGCACAGTTTCCCGGGGTCGATCCCAATGGCGTCGGCCCGAATGGGGCGAAAACGGCCAGCGTGGAAATCAATGTCCGCAAGACAGTCTTCACGCCCGAAAAGACCGGCGTCGATTACATCACCTTGCGGGGCTTTATCCTCCGCAACGCGGCGACGAATTGGGCACCGCCTACCGCTGGACAGATCGGCCTGGTCACCGCCTGTTGGTGCAAGGGCTGGATCATCGAGAACAACGACATCGCCTATTCGCGGTGCTGCGGCATCGCGCTGGGCAAGTACAGCGACGAGTTTTCATCGTCCAGCCTTCCCGGCCGCACAGAGTTGGCCAAGAAAAACACCAATTCCCCCGGCCGGGACGACGCCTATACCGAGTGCGTCCGCCGCGCGTTCGCCAACGGCTGGAACGAGACCACCGTCGGCGGCCACGTTGTTCGCAACAACCACATCCACCACTGCGAACAGGCCGGCATAGTCGGCAGCATGGGCTGCGCGTTCAGCACGATCGCCGGCAACGACATCCACGACATTGACGTGCTGGGCCTCTTCGGCGGCGCCGAGATGGCCGGCATCAAGTTCCACGGCGCGATTGACGCCTTCATCAGCGGCAACCATATCTATCGCTGCGGCGGCACGGCGGGCATTTGGTTGGATTGGATGGGCCAAGGCGCCCGCGTCACGCGAAACTTGCTGCACGACAACACGGGCGGTTTCGGCGATATGTTTCTGGAGATGCAGCATGGCCCGATCGTTGTCGACAACAACCTGTTGCTTTCCCGCCGCGGCTCGATCGGTCTGAACGGCCAGGGCATCGCGTTCGTCCATAATCTGGTCGTTGGTCCGATCCGCTGCGTGCGCGGCGACACACGCAGCACGCCCTTCCAGGCGCCGCATTCCACGAAAATCGCGGGAATGTACGCCGCCAGGGACGGCGACAGCGGGGACGACCGCTTCTACAACAACATTCTTGCCGCGCCGTGCAGCCTTGGCCCGATCGACGACTCCGTCTTGCCCTGCTTCGCATCGGGCAACGTCTTCACCAAGGGGACGCAGCCCTCGCGATTTGACGTGCTTGCCCTCATCAAGCCCGATTTCGACCCGATCGTCAAACTCGTGCCGACCCGCTCCGCGGGTGCCCCGGCGGACCAATGGTACCTTGTCATCGCCTTGGGTAAGACCTGGACCGATCCGAGTCGTGCGTTGGTAACGACGAAGGTCCTCGGCAAGGCGAAAGTCTCGGGGGCGCCTTTCGACAACCCCGGCGGGTCATTTCTGCGGATCGACACCGACTACTTCGGCATACGGCGCAACGAGAGAAACCCCTTCCCCGGCCCCTTTGAGCTTCCCGCCGGCGGCAGCCGCATCTTAAAGGTGTGGGGCCGGTAATGGATTCGGGTCCGCCTCATCTTTCCGCTTTGCGGTCAATTGGCGATTAGAACGCTATCCCTGCATGAATACCTTGACTATACTAACTTTATCACAGTACGAGTGCTGGATGGTTTGTTTACCGCTTATCGAAACCGCGTCGGCGGACCACCAAAACTTGAACGCCTCCCGCACATGCCAAAAAAACCGACGATCAACGATATTGCCCGGCTTGCCGGCGTGTGCATCGGCACTGTCTCGCGCGTCATCAACAACAAGGACAAGGTCCTTCCCGCCACGCGGCAGAGGATCCTCGATGTAATTGCGCAAACCGGCTATCGACCCAGCGCAATCGCCCGCGGCCTGGTCACCAGCCGCACGAACAACATCCTCCTTTGCACCCACAACATCGCCGATCCGTACTGCGCGGCAATCGCCAAGGTCATTCGGACCGGTTCGCGCAAGCTGGGCTATGGCCTGTTGCTGGGCGATTCCAATTACGATCACGAGACGGAGGCCGGCTACCTCCGCGGGGTGCTGGAAGGCCGGGCCGACGGGCTGATTATCGAACCGCTGCCCGGTGATCGTAACGCGGCGAACTACCAGGAATTGATAGTGGAAGGGTTTCCCGTCGTGGCCATCGACGCGCAGGTGCCGGGCGTCGAACTGAACTGTGTGAAGTATGACGACGTCGGCATCGCCCGACTCGCGACCGACTACCTCTTTGGCAAAGGGCACCGGCGGATCGCGTTTTTGCAGTGGCAATCCGAGTTCCAAACCGTCCGCGACCGCTATAAAGGATACGCCGCCAGCCACGAGATGCACGGCGCGGCGCTCAATGCGGACTATTGCGTCACCGCGCCCCAGTCGCTGCAGAACTGGGAGAAGGGAATCGTCGGCGGCCTGTTTGCGCTGCCGGAACCACCGACGGCCATCGTGGCGGAGAACGAAATCGTCGCTATGCTCTGCATGAACGCCATCGTCCGTCTGGGGATGAAGGTCCCGCACGACGTGGCCGTGATCGGCATGGGCGACGTGCTCTCCGACGCCTACTACCCCGTGCCGATGACCGTTGTCTCGCTGCGCCACGAGCAGGCAATGTGCCGGGCATTGGACCTGTTGATGGAATTGATTGGCCAGCCCGAGTTGCGCAAACGGCCGCCACAGGTATTCGTCCAGGCGCCGGAACTGGTCGTGCGGGAATCGGCGTGAGGCCGGTATCGTCGTAGGGTGGGACCAGCGAGCCTAAGCGAGCGCAGGCCCACCATGCAAAGCAGCGGGCGATGACATGGTGGGCCTGCGGTCGCGGCTCACTCGATTTGCGCAAGCCTACCATAGCTAGCGCAACCTTGTCCCACCCTACACCCGTCCGGATAACCTCGGTCCGGAGCGCACCGGGCCTACCGCGGCTTGTGGTTAGAGTGCCCGTTTTCCTGCTGCGACGCGCAACGGACGCACAGGGCGGCGTAGGGGATCGCGTCCAAGCGGACCTTGGCAATGGCGCGACCGCAATCTTCGCACTTGCCGTATCTGCCGTCTTCGATCCGGGCCAGGGCGGCGTCGATCTGCTGCAAGACCTCTTCTTCATTGCCCAGAAGATCGAGCGTAAGCTCCTGCTCGTAGGCGTCCGTGCCGATGTCGGCCATTTCACTCGGCATGCGGACGGCGTCAACGTCTTTCAGTGCCGCGTCGGTCATTGTATGTACATCGCCGATGAGCCTTGCCCGCAGTGCCAGAAGATTGTCGCGGTGGACATGCCCGTTGCGTTTCGTCATGGATGTTTTCTCGAGGGTTTTTGCGTCTAATTGCTTCACGGTGCTTTGAACTTGTTCCAACATTCCAGGATACTCGAAAACGGCGGAATTGCAAGGGGCAAACCGGACAGGCCAGCCCAGGGCTAGCCAATCAACGCCGCCGCGAAAACCAATAACGATAGTGCTAGCATAGCCCCGCCGATCGCCTGCCGATTGAGGCCAATTGTATTAATGCTCTCACGACGCTCCATACCTTTCCGCCAAAGCGTATTTGGCATCCGCACCGATGAGCTGGTTGAAATCGCTGAAACTCAACTGCGACTGCGGCGCCGCGGTGCCGCCGCGCTGGACTTGTTCGTAGACCGCGCGGATCGCCTTGGCCGCCGCATAAAGGCCGGCCAGCGGATAGAGAATCAACTGAAAGCCCATTGCCGCCAAATCTTCGCGCGGCAAGACCGGCGTCTTGCCGCCTTCGATCATGTTGGCCACGATCGGCCGCGGCACACGACGGCCGATCTCGGCAAGCTGCTCCACCGAGTCCGGCGCCTCGATGAAGCTGGCGTCCGCGCCCGCCTCGCGGGCGGCCGCGATCCGCGCCACCGCCTCGTCCATTCCCGTCACGGCCAAGGCGTCGGTCCGGGCGACGATGAAGAAGTCGCGCGTGCCGCGAGCCTCCACGGCGGCGCGGACCTTCTGCACGTATTCCTCGCGCTCGACGAGCCGCTTGCCCGTCATGTGTCCGCACTTCTTCGGCCAAAGCTGGTCCTCCAGGAAACAGCCGGCCGCGCCGGCGGCGATCAGTTCCTGGACCGTGCGGTAGACGTTCAGCGGATTGCCGTAGCCCGTATCGGCATCGACGATGATCGGAATCTCGACGCTCATGCATATCCGCCGCGCGCGGTCGGTGATTTCAGTTTGCGTCAGCAGGCCCATATCCGGCTCGCCGATGGCCGTGGCGGCGACGGAATAGCCGGAGACGAACGCCATTGGGAACCCGGCTTGCTGGGCCAGCTTGGCGGAGAGCGTATCGAACACACCAACGAAGGCCAGCGTGCCGACTTGATCGAGAATGCGATGGACGCGGGTGTGCATAGGGGATTCAATGGCCTCTGTCTCGGTGGGCGTTACGATCGCGGTTCGCCGGATGATTATATCACGGAATTCTCAATTCCCTGCCGCCTCTGGCAAATCCGTGCCGCCGATCGTAGAATTCAAACTTTGATCTTGCCTGAAATGTTATGAGCACTTACATCCCAAAACCGACCGTAATCGAAGCCCCGGGCAAACCGCCCAAACTAATCGAAGAATTCATCGGGCGGGTGAATTCGGGCACTTCTGGGGTAAGCATTGCCCGGATGAAAAGTCCGGCCGGATGGGTCGAGCCGGCGCAGACGCCCGAGTTCGACGAATACACGCTCGTGCTCCGCGGCTGCCTGCATGTGAAGGCCGCGGACGGCGAATTCGACGTTTGCGCCGGCCAAGCGGTCGTCGTCAATGCGGGCGAGCGGGTCCAATACAGCAGCCCGTCGCAGCAAGGGGCCGAGTATATTGCCGTCTGCATACCGGCCTATTCGCCGGAAACGGTGCATCGCGAAGAGGCAGGGTGAACGGGAGGCAGCGCATGGGAGCCACACCGACGGACAAGAATCGCGTTGTTGAAGCGCAACCGAGCGGTTCGGAGGCCGTTGAACAGGCCTGCGGCACACAAGAGACGCGCCCTGCGTGCCCGGTATGCGGGGCCCCGTTGATCGACATCCGCCGCAAGCTATGCTGCACGCGATGCCACAGCATTATCGAGACGTGCTGTGATTGAGCGCGTTGCCAAGCAAGGCGACAAGCTGCTTCCGCTGTGCCGAAGTCAAGACCAGCATCGCCTGCTTTCGGCCGGAGCTTTGCATCTTTTCCAGCGCCTGCACCTGATTGCTCGTGAGCTGCAATTCGTCCGCATTGGCCAGCACGGTGGCCGGGTTGTTTGGGCCCGCGGCTGCGGCGCCAGACGTCGCTTGCTGTTGCGACGAATTGCGATTGAACGCGCTACCGGACATCCCCGTACTGCCCGCGTAGCCTTGGTAGCCGCTCATTGAGCCCGATCCATGGCCGTGGTTGTGGCTGCCACCCACAGAGCCGCTGCCCGTTGAGTTGCTGAGCGCGGAACTGGTGCCCATGCAGCCGCTGCCCATGAAGTTGCCACCCACAGAGCTGCTACGCGTGGAATTATCGCGGGTGGAACTGCTGCCCGTGGAACTGCCGCTCATACAGCCGCTGGCCATGAGGCCGCCCATCAAGTTGCTGCGCGTGGAGTTACGGCGAGTAGAACTGCTTCCCGTGGAGCTGTTGCTCATACAGCCGCTTCCCATGGAACTGTTACCCACCGAGCCGCCGCTCGTGAAGTTGCTGCGCGTGGAACTGCTGACCGCGGAGCCGCTGCCCATACAGCCGCTGCGCGTGGAACTGCTGCTCGCGGAGTTGCTGCGCGTTGAACTACTGCTGCCCGTGGAACTGCCATGCATAGACGTTCTGCCCATAGAGCCGCCGCCGCGCATGGATCCCATGCCTTCGCCGTGATAACCTTGGGCCGGGGCCGCCTGGAAGAAAGCCACCAATACCACGCCGGCCGCGCACGCCGCCGACGGCAACAGACTTGTAATCCTCAACATAAGAGCCTCCCTCAAACTACTGCCCCGGGACCTTTGCATGGCCCATCCTGTCCGCGATTGTAACAGGACGAATGCCGAGTGGATTTGTCACGGCCAGCACCGTCGCACGCTTTTTCCACCAGACCGCCGATCTCTGCGATCGAGAACACTTGTCAGTCTATCCGTTTCGAGCGAAAATGCCAAGGAGTTTTCCGCTCCTGCAAAACATTAAGCCGCTCGAAAGGAACTGGATGACCCTGACGCTGGAACCCGCTGCCATTGCACAAGCCGTTTCGGGCCTGGAATTCAAGAGCGATGCTTTCATCGATGGCCGCTTCGTACCCGCCCGGTCGGGCAAGACTTTTCCCACCGAAAATCCCGCCACCGGCAAGGTCGTTACGCAGGTTGCCGCCTGCAACAAGGAAGATGTAGACGCCGCCGTCCGCTCCTCCCGAAAAGCGTTTGAGAGCGGTGCCTGGTCGCGGATGTCGCCGTTGAATCGCAAGAAAGTCTTGCTGAAATTCGCCGACCTGCTGGAAGCCAACGCGGTCGAACTGGCCTTGCTGGATTGCCTCGAAGGGGGCAAGCCGATCGGCGATTGTGTCAATACTGACCTGCCCGAAACGGTCCATTGCATCCGCTGGCACGCCGAGACGCTGGACAAGCTTTACGACCGCATCGCCCCCACCGGGCCGGAGAACCTGGCCCTGATCACGCGCGAGCCGGTGGGCGTGGTTGGCGCGGTGATCCCCTGGAATTTTCCTACGCAGATGGCCGCGTGGAAGCTAGGGCCGGCGTCGGCGCCGGCAACAGCGTCGTCCTCAAGCCGGCGGAGCAGACGTCCCTGAGCGCCCTACGTATGGGCGAGTTGGCCGTCGAGGCCGGGCTGCCGCCAGGCGTGCTCAATGTGATGCC
This sequence comes from uncultured Planctomycetia bacterium, assembly GCA_963780045.1. Lineage (GTDB taxonomy): Bacteria > Planctomycetota > Planctomycetia > Pirellulales > Thermoguttaceae > JANXQG01. The sequence goes on from CAVZZZ010000001.1 coordinate 4,649,802, forward strand.
CGGCTTTGGCGAAACGGCCGGGCAAGCGATCGGCCGCCACATGGACGTCGACATGGCCGCCTTTACCGGCTCAACCGAAGTCGGCCGGCTGTTCCTCCGCTACTCGGCCGAATCGAACCTCAAGCGCGTCATCCTCGAATGCGGCGGCAAAAGCCCGCAGGTCGTCCTGGCCGACCCGCCGGACCTGGACGTAGTCGCCGGCAATGCGGTGAACGCGGCCTTCTGGAACATGGGCGAGAATTGCAGTTGCGGCTCGCGCGTAATTGTCCACAATTCTGTGAAGGACGCCCTCTTGGAGAAGATCACCGCGCTGGCCAAGACCTGGACCGTCGGCAACCCGCTGGATCCGGCCACGCGCGTCGGCCCGATGATCGAGAAGCCGCATATGGAAAAGGTGCTCGGCTACATCGCCACCGGCAACAGCGAGGGAGCGAAGCTCGTCATGGGCGGCCGCCGCGTTCTGGCCGAAACGGGCGGGTATTTCGTCGACGTGACGATCTTCGACGACGTCCGCAACAACATGAGGGTCGCCCGCGAGGAAATCTTCGGCCCGGTGCTCAGCGTGATTCCGGTGAAGAGCGAGGAAGAGGCAGTGAAGCTCGCCAACGAGACAAGCTACGGCTTGGCCGCGTCGCTCTACACGCGCGACGTGAACGCCGCCCATCGCGTCGCCCGCGCCCTCCGCGCCGGCACGGTCTCCGTAAACTGTTTTTCCGAAGGCGACATGACCACGCCCTTCGGCGGCTACAAGGAATCCGGCTTTGCCGGGCGGGACAAGTCGATCTGGGCGCACGAGCAGTACACGGAATTAAAGACGGTATGGATGGCGATTGCACCCGCTTGACAATCGCGTGCCAAACGCAAGAATGAATGCACCTTTCGCGCCGGTCTCCGACGAGCAGCCCCCGTAATGGGGCCCTGTGAACCTGGTCAGGTCGGAAACGAAGCAGCCATAAGCAGTCCGTTCCAGGTGCGGCGGGCTGCTCGTCAGGGACCGGCGGGAAGTAACGCCAAATTAGAAACACAAAAATCGGAACAAATCGGAAATCTGAATACGGAATAAGTAAATGGATTGGAACATTCAGGTTTCCTGATTCGGATTTGTTTCGGATTTCGAGTATGACATTTCCGATTTTGCCGACCGCTCTCCATGCCAGCCCCTGATGCCCCGAACGAACCCGCGCCTTCCTACGTCGTCGTTGCCCGGCGATATAGGCCGCAGGCGTTCGACGAGCTGATCGGACAGGAACACGTCGCGCAAGCATTGTCCAATGCCATTGCCACGCACCGCGTTGGGCACGCATATCTTTTTACGGGTGCCCGTGGCACCGGCAAGACTTCGACCGCGCGAATTCTCGCCAAAGCGCTCAACTGCGTGAACGGACCAACGGCCACTCCCTGCAACGCATGCGACATCTGCCGCAGCATCAGCACGGGCGACGACGTGGATGTGCTGGAAATCGACGGCGCCAGCAACCGCGGCATCGACGAAATCCGCCAATTGCGGCAGAACGTCAACGTCCGGCCCGGCCGCGCACGCTTCAAGATTTACATCATCGACGAAGTCCACATGCTCACGCGGGAGGCGTTCAATGCGCTTCTGAAGACGTTGGAAGAGCCCCCAGAGCACGTCAAGTTCATATTCTGCACGACCGAGGCGACGAAGATTCCGATCACGATTCTCTCGCGGTGCCAGCGGTTCGATTTCGCCGGCATTTCCACGCGCTCGATTCGTGATCGCCTGCGGCAGATTGTGCTATCCGAAGGGGTCGAGGCGGACGACGAGGCCCTGGAAGTGCTCGCCCGACGTGCGGCCGGGTCGATGCGCGACAGCCAGTCGCTTTTGGAGCAACTGCTGGCCTTCGCGCCGGGGCGGATTACCGTCGCCGACGTTCACGGCATGTTGGGCACGGCGGGCGATCAACGGCTCTCGGCTTTGGTGAAGCACCTCGTAGCGCACGACGCGGCCGCCGCCTTGAGTGAATTGGAGGCGACCGCGCAGGAAGGCGTCGACACATCGCAACTGGTCGAGCAGCTTTTCGGCTACTTCCGCGATTGCATGGTGGCCGCAGCCGGCTGCCAGCCCGAGGCATTCCTGTATGCCTCCTCGTCCAACAGCACGGACGTGATCGCGGCCGGCAAGCAGTTGGGGCTTCAAACAATTCTCGCAGTCATGCAGATTCTTGAGCAGACGCTCGCGCGAATGAAGTACAGCACGCAGGCGCGGATTCTGGCCGAGTTGGCCCTGGTGCGGATCAGCAATCTGGAGGACTTGCAGGAATTGGCTGGGCTGATTGCCGAATTGCAAAATGGCCAACCAGTCCATGCGAGCTCACCGGCCGGGCGGCCGGCCCCGCCATCCGCCGCAGTGCCTTCCATGTCCCCGCCCGCAAAAAAAAAGTTTGAACCCGCGGCCGGAGCGGCCGGCGAGCGCCCGACCGAAAGCATTGCCGGCAACGACGACGGCGATGACTATGACCGACAACCTGCCGACGCCAGCTTTGTTCTCGAGCAGGCGAACGCCGCGGACACGTGGCTGCGGGCCGTCGAAAAAGTGCCCGGCATGATCGGCGACCAGGCAAAGAAATTCAGCCGCCTGGAAATATCGGGCATCAACCGGCTGACGGTCCACTTCGCGCCGGAGAACACGATGTGCAAGTTGGCCTGTCAGCGGCCGGAGCAATTGGCGCGCTTCGAGCAGGCGCTGCGGAATGTGACCGGCCAGGCGGTACGTATCGAGTTCAAGTTGCAAGAGGCGGCCGCGGCGGCCGTCGCCCAGACGTCCGCACGGCCGGCTGTTTCGCCGCACCAACGTCTGATGGAGGCGGCCAGTCATCCGCTGGTAAAGCGGGCGAGCGAATTGTTCGGTGCCCAACCGACGGCAGTCGAAGAAGGATAAACAGGCTAATGTTTCAAAACCTTGGCAACTTGACGACGCTATGGAAGCAGGCCGGCCAATTGGGCGGGCAGTTGGAAAAGCTCGGCGACGAACTGCGCAAACGCCACGCCACAGGCACTTCCGGCGGCGGCATGGTGGAAGTCGAAATCAACGGCGCGCTGGAGGTCCTCCGCTGCAAGCTTGACCCGCAGCTTTTCGCCCAGAGTGACCGCGAGCTGTTGGAAGACCTGCTCGTAGCGGCCATGAATCAGGCCGTTGGCAAGGCAAAGGAGCTTCATGCGGAAGCGCTAAAGGAGCTCACCGGCGGTTTGCAGCTTCCCGGCATCCGCGAGGCGCTGGAGAAGCTCGGCGGTTTGGGCCCCAAGGAGGCGTGATGTCCGAACTGACACGCTCCGTGACGGAATTGATCAACGAATTCGCCAAAATGCCGGGCGTCGGCAAAAAGTCGGCGGAGCGGCTGGCGTATTACGTGCTCCGGCTGAATCGAAACGAGGCCCTGGCCCTGGCCGACTCGATCCGAAGTGTGAAGGATAATGTGCGCTACTGCCGGAACTGCTATAATCTGGCGGAGCAAGAGGAATGTGAGATTTGCCGCGACCCCGGCCGGAACCGCGAGGTGATTTGCGTGGTCGAGCAGCCGCGGGACCTGATGGCCTTGGAGCAGGCAGGCTCGTATCGCGGTCTGTACCACGTTCTCCTGGGCCGGATCGCCCCGTTGGAAGGGACGGGGCCGGAGCAGTTGACCATCGATGCGCTGGTGAATCGCGTCCGCGGCGGTTTTGTTCGCGAGATCGTCATGGCCACTAATCCAACGGTTGAAGGCGACGGCACGGCGCTGTACATTTCCAATTTGCTGAGCAATTGTCCGGTCAAAGTTACTCGTCTCGCCCGTGGAATTACGACGGGTAGTATGCTAGAATTTGCTAACAAGGAAGTGCTGGCGGACGCCCTTGCTGGGCGGCAGGCGTTTTAGGTAGAAGTCAGAAGATAGAAGTCAGGAGTTAGAAGCCAGAAGCTGCGAGTCGGGCGTCAAGAGTTCCTAATTCTGACTTCTGACTTCTCACTTCTCAATTCACCCAACGTATGCGACTTTCACTCGGTCAAGATTTGCGGCTCGTGCAGAAGCAGGTGATGGCGCCGCGGATGATCCAGTCGATGGAAATCCTGCAGTTGCCCATCCTAGCTCTCGAAGAGCGTATCGAGCAGGAGATCGAGGATAACCCCGTGCTCGATGTACGGGAGGAGGATCCCGATCTGCCGGCAGAAACGGACGAGGCCGCGCCGAACAGCCGCCCGACGCACCTTCCGAGGAAGAGCGGGAGCTGGTGATCAACGAAACGGTCCGCAACGAAGCGGACTTCGAGCGGCTGATGGAAATGGACCGGGAGTGGCCTGACCATTTCGAGGAACACTCCCGTCCCTCAAGGGCAGAAACCGAGGAGGCCGGCGAGCGGAAGCTGGACGCCATGGCCAACATGGTCGCTCGGCCGCAGACCCTGCAAGACTACCTACGCGACCAATTGGGCTGGTTCGAGATCGAGCCTCCGCTGCGAGCGATGTGCGAGCGGATCGTCTACAATCTCGACGCCAGCGGCTACTTGCAGGGCCGCCTGGAAGACCTGCTGGGCCTGGACGCCACGAAAGATGACCTGGCCTTGGCGCAGAAGGCCCTGGCCGTGGTGCAGCGACTCGATCCGCCCGGAGTGGCGGCGCGGGATACGACGGAATGTCTGCTTTTGCAGCTCACGCCGGACATGCCGTTTTACGAGGAATTGCAGACGATCATCACGAAGTATATGGACGACCTGGAGCACAACCGGCTGCCGGCCATCAGCCGCCGCACCGGCTACTCCATCGAATTGATCCAGCAGGCGGTCGCCCAATTGCGGAAGTTGAAGCTCCGTCCCGGCGCCGAGTTCAACAACGCCCCCGTGCCGCCCGTCACCCCCGACGTCTTCGTCGAACTGGGCGAGGATGCCAAGTATCGCGTCCGCCTCGAAGACGGCCGCACGCCCAGCCTGTTCATCAGCCCGTATTACCGCAAGCTCTTCGCCAGCGGGCAGATCAACAACGAAACGCGCGAGTACATCAAGCGGAAGATCAATTCGGCCCAATGGCTGATCGATTCCATCCAGCAGCGGCGGAGCACGTTGACGCGCGTCTCGCAGGCGATCGTCGACCACCAGACCGAGTTTCTCAACAAGGGCCCGGAGGCGATCGAGCCGCTGAAAATGCAGCAGATTGCCGACAAGGTGGGCGTCCACGTGACGACCGTGAGCCGCGCCGTGGACGACAAGTGGATCCAAACGCCCCGCGGCATCTTTCCTTTGAAGCGGTTCTTCTGCGGCGGCACAGTGGCGGCCGACGGCGAGGAAGTCGCCTGGGACACGATTCGCCTCAAGCTCCAGGAATTGATCAATACCGAGGACAAACAGCGTCCCAAGAGCGACGACCAGTTGGTCAAGGACTTGGCCGCCGCCGGTTTGACGGTCGCGCGGCGGACCGTGACCAAGTATCGCAAGGCGATGAACATACCCAGTTCCCGCCAGCGCCGCGACTGGACCAACCTCCCCGGCCCGCCGCCCGCCGAGGAAAGAGAATCGGGCGAGAAGGACGACGGCGAGGAATAAAGAACGCAGCAGTCTCGCGATATCCTCTGCTCGCATTCAACAGTTTAGTCGTCGTAACGCGCAAACGCTGCGTCTCGCGCCAAGATCATTGATTCCCATTCCCGCTGCTGCTCGCTGTTGGAACCGCCCGCGGACGGTGGCAAAAAGGCCTTCGCCGGAAATATTACGGCCGCAGACGCCAATGTTGGCAGGTCGGCTTGCCCAGCGGTCGCGGAGCGGCGCTTTTCGGCGTCCTCAGCCGGCGCCGCATGTGAAGCGTCCGCGACCGGCAGACCGAAATACGATTCCACGCTGCCGCCGACCATCAAATTGGTTCCCGTGAGAATGGCGCCGGGGCCCGCGGCGATGAGAGTGCCGCCGGTGACGATCGTGCCTTGGCTGTAGGTATTGCTGCCGCAAAGCAACAGCGTGCCGATGCCAGTTTTTTGCAGCGAAAAGGCTCCACTGATCGCGTTGGAGACTCCCAGCTCCCCGCTGCCCGCAATGTCCCATATACCGTTGGCGTCCAGCGAGACCGGCGATGAGATCGTCTGCGTGCTCTGTGAAGCCGACGTGCGCGTGATTGCGCCCGTGCCGAGCTGCAGGCTCCCAGTGCCGCCGATCGCGTACGACGCGCTGCTTTCGATTGTCAGCGAGCGTGCCGCCTGGCTGCCGTTGAGATTGACGGTCGCGCCGTTGGAGAGTCCGGCGCTGGCGAAGACAATGTCAACATTGACATTGGGCACGGCATTGAGGCTCCAATTTCCGGAGTCGGTCCATATCGACGTGCCGGCGCCGTTGCTCCATACCTCCGGACCGGTCAATGTGAACTTGTCCGCGGAGCCAGTCGCCGAAGTGCCATAGCCGAATATTGGCGCGTTGATGTTGGGCTTGTCGTTGACGTTGCCGGTTTCGTTCTGGCCCGATTGGACCGTCACGTCCACGGTGCCCAAACCGCTCGGGACAGTCGCGGAAATCTCTGTATCACTGATCACGTTGACCGCGGTGGCCGGAGTTGTGCCGAAGTTCACCGTTAGGTAGCCGGCCGCGCCGGAGAAATTCTGGCCGTAGATGGTCAACGCCGTTCCGGCCGGCCCGCTGGAAGCACTGAGGCCGGTCACGATCGGCGTGAGATTGACCACCTGGAAGTCGCCCGAGGTCAAGACTTTCAAGCCGTTGGATGCAAGGATGTCGTCGTCCATGTCCCAAGTCTGATTGAGATTGTTGTTGGCGTCCGGGGAACCCGATGCCCCGGTAACGTACATCGCGCTGCCGATGTCCGCCACAATCAGGCCGTATTGCTGCATCGCCACGGCGATAATCTTCGATTCCGGCGGCATCGCGTTGATGAGGTCATCGACCGTGGTATTGTTTACGAGCCGCAGCCGCGTGCCCAACGGTACGTTGTCCGCGCCCTGCGACTCGCTGACCATGTGCGAGGCGGGATAAATGAACTGCGGGTTGACGTCGCTGCCCGGCAGAGTCATGCGCAGAGCATGGTCGATCGCGCCTTGGCCGCCCTGGGCAACGGTGAGCCCCTCGTCGGGCCGCGCCAATCCGGCCAGGATCGAAAGACCCGCCGCGTCGGCGGAAGTATCGCCGAGCGTGCGGAACTCGTCGGTCTTCATGTACCAGACCGTTTCCTGGGCGGCGTGCCACATGCCGTCGGTATGCGGCTCTTCCACGCCGTCGGTATTGGGAAACAAGGTCGGATCGGAGGGCCGGGTCACGCCGTATAGCTCGTACGCGATGTCGTTGTCCTCGTCCCAAACGATCAAGTGCGAATCGCCGCGCTGTCCGTCGTTGTAGCCGCCGCCGTTGGGATTCGGGCCGTCCTGGTAATCGCCCTCAATGACCGCGCCCGCGGGGATCGGCACGGGCACGATGTCGCTCTCGCCCGGATAGTTGTCGATCATGACGTTCACGGTCGCGGTGCTGTTGCCGTGGACGACATTGTACGGAATGCCGTACAACGGGCTGTTGCCGTTGGCCGTGTTGTCGTCACCCCAATCGGGATGGATGTGGATCGACGTGCCGATGTGGGCAATAATTGCCGCGGAATTGGACGCCACGGGTGCGTTACTGATGTTCTGGTTCCACGGGTAGTTTGAGGGAAAGAGCTGCTGGCCCAGCAGGGTCAGCATCAGGCGATCCTCGAGATGTTCCGCGTGGAGACCTTCGCGCCATCGGAAAGGGCTGAAACGTGACGGGCGGCGGCGGACGCCAATCGGCCGCAGCGCGCTCAAGTTCTCTGCCCACTCCAGAAGTCGCCACAGCCCAAACATGGATTGTCCCCGCGTCGCCCAGTGAATCATTCGTCCGCGAATGGCCTGGGGCGACCCCCCTGCACGGTTCGGCAGGGAACTAGAGGGGGAATCCGTCGGGAGTAAATGTTGCCATTTGTCGCCTCACTCCACGATCAACACCACCAGCCGCTTCGGCCCGTGGACGCCGAGGATGAGCTTCTTTTCGATGTCGGCCGTGCGGCTGGGTCCGGTGATGAGCACGATCTCGCCGCGAGAATCCGCCGCGCGGCACACGGCGGAGATCGGCTCCCAAGCGGCGGGCAGGTGCTCGGCAATCTGGCTCACGCGGGCCGCGACGATGCAAACCGGTGGCAAGTAGCACATCAGCCGCTCAACGGCCGTGGTACACTTGACCACGCACGAACCGGTGTCGGCCAGCAAGGCGTCGGCGGTTATCAAAGCGGCGGGCAACTGCTCGATCCGTTCGGCTGTCCAATCGGAAGTAACCCATTCGATCCGCTCGGCCGCGATTTGACCGGTCAGCTCGCGAACCAGCGGCCGGTCGAGGCAGCCCAGCCGCGGGCAGGTCTCGCCTTCCATCAATTGGGCGATTTGTTGCCGGGCATCATCCATCGTGGCACAATGGACCGGTTCGCCATTAAGCGGCTTCAATTCCTCGCAGAAGCGGGAAACCAGCGCCGCCGGCGGAGGACAAGTCCGCGGCCAAACCTCGGGAACCGGCGGCTCGCGGAGATCGGCAAAACCGGCGGCCGCGGCGTTGGAGAGGCCGCTGCGGATGCGCTGCAAGATGATGTCACGGCTTGTCATGTTCGTTTGCGCCACCAATTACGGAAACTATGCGAGGGCACGCGCGGCAATTCCCGCCCGCGGGTCCATGCGCCTAGCTTGCCGGGATGCCACGGCAGGTAACGCGCCAAGCGGACACCCGTGCGGACCGCCCACATCGCCAGTGCATAGCGCCGCGGGCCGCCCATCGCCCAGGCCCATAGCCGCCACGTGAGCCGCTCCAGCGGCGAATTCATCGGCGAAGGCTCGTTGACCGCGCGGTGGCGGAGATGGACCAACTGGTGCGGGATGTCGATCTTCACCGGGCAAACCTCGCCGCAGGCCCCGCACAAGGACGACGCGAACGGCAGCTTGCCAGCCTTCTCCAGCCCCACCAGATGCGGCGTCAAAATCGAGCCGATCGGGCCGGGATAGATCCAGCCGTAGGACCATCCGCCGACGCGGCGATAGACCGGGCAGGCGTTCAGGCACGCCCCGCAGCGGATGCAGAACAGCGACTGCCAGGCATGCGGGTCCTGGAGGACTTTCGAGCGGCCGTTGTCCAGAAAGATCACGTACAGCTTTTTGCCCGGCACGGGACCGTGGATCAGGTGCGTGTACGTCGTCAGCTTTTGGCGCAGTCGCGATGCGGCCCAGCAGATTGAGGAACAGCGGCAGATAGTCGATCCGCGGAATTATCTTCTCGATGCCGACCGTGACGACATGCACCGGCGGCGTGGCGGTGGAAAGGCCGGCATTGCCCTCGTTTTCGACGACCACCACCGTGCCGGAATCGGCGACGGCGAAATTGCAGCCCGATATGCCCATCCCGGCAGCCAGGTACTCGGCCCGCAGGTGCTTGCGCGCGATGGCCGTCAGCGCGGCGTGCTCGGCGGTGTTCGGCTCGCCGAGCGTCTTGTGGAACAGCTCGCCCACCTCGGCGGCGGAAAAGTGCATTGCCGGCGTTATGATGTGGATCGGCCGATGCCGCGCCAATTGCACGATGTACTCGCCCAGGTCGGTCTCGATCGCGCGGATGCCCTCGGCCGCCAGCACGTGGTTCACCTCCATCTCCTCGGTGACCATCGACTTGGACTTCACCACGCTCTTCACATTGTGCTGCCGGGCGATGTCGAGCACCATCTGATTCGCTTCCGCGGCATCCTGGGCAAAGAGCACTTCCGCGCCGCGGGACTTCATCTGCGACTCGAATTGCACCAGCAGCTTGTCGAGATTGGCGATAGCGTATTTCTTGATCTGATGGGCCGCCTCGCGCCAGTCCTGATATCCGGGAATAGCCGCCGTGAGGGACGTGTTGTGCTTGTAGGAGCCGTCCGCGACCTTGCCGAGGGTCACAAACCGCGGCGACGGCTCACAAAGTCCGCGATTTTCCTCTTTGAGGAATGCGGCGCCGTCGAGATGCTCGGAATGGTTGGACATGGCGGCAGCGGTTTTCAGTGTTCAGTGTTCGGTTGCCGTTTTTTGGTTTTCTGTGTGTCGCGCCGAGTTGTACTGCTGAAAACTGAACACTGAACACTGAAAACTATACCACGCCTGCATCAAGCACTTCTGCCAGGTGCATCGTGCGGATGTGCCGCGTGGCGGGGTTGCGCTGCAAGATGCCGCCGACGTGCATCAGGCAGCTTACGTCGCCGGAGACGACGACTTCGGCGCCGCTGCGGACGATGTTGTCAACCTTGCTCTGTCCCATCGCCAGCGACGTGCCCGGCAACTTCACGCTGAAGGTGCCGCCGAAGCCGCAGCATTCCTCGATGTTCGGCAGCTCGCAGTACGTCAGCCCGCGGACCGAACGCAGCAGCGTCAACGGATGCTCGAAGACGCCCAGCTCGCGCCGGCCGTGGCAGGCGGCGTGCAGCGCGACCTTTTGGGGAAAACTGGCGCCCGTGTCGGTCGCGTGCAGGATATCGACGAGGAACTCGCTGAACTCGAAGACGCGGCGGCTGACCCGCGCGACTTCTTCGCTGGAATCGACGTAGGGAAAGAATATCCGGCACATCGCCGAGCACGAGCCCGAAGGGCAGACGATCCAGCGGTATGCGGCGAACACCTTGCAGAACTGGCGGACCACCGGCCGCGACTCGTCCCAATAGCCCGAATTGAACGCCGGCTGGCCGCAACAGGTTTGACCGGCCGGAAACTCGACCTGCACGCCGAGCCGCTTGAGCACGCGGACCATTGCGCGGGCGGCTTCCGGGTAGAACTGGTCCATGTAGCAGGGAACGAAGATCGCCACCGAGTCGCCTGGACGGTACGGCGGGTCATCCTGCCGGGGGGCCGGTTTGTAGCGAAATGGGGAATCCACGTTGGTCGGGCAAAGGTAGGGAATTCGTGCCAGAAGCAGGCCGTCCAGCAAAAAACTGGTTATACCAGAAATGTAGCGTTTCCAGTACCGTCTCGTCGCGGCGCTTGCCATTGGAAAGAATATAACCTAGAATTTCTGTTGGTCACGGAGCTTCCGACAAACTCCCGTTGTTTCACCCCAGTGGAAGGAATGGTGCGATGAGAAGCGTTGCAATTGCGTTATTGTTGGTTGCCGTTTTTGCGGCAGCGTCTGACGTTCAAGCCCAGGCTTACATCGGCTATATGCCGGCTGCGCCCGCCGTGGCTTACTATGCTCCGCCGGTAACGGCTTATGCGCCTGTTGTGCAGGCTGCCCCCGTGGTGACCACCGCCTTCTACGCGCCGCAGACGGTCTACTACGCGGCCCCCGCGCCGTACTTCGTGGCAGCGCCGATTGCCATACGCGCCGCGCCGGCGGCCGTAGCGGTAGCACCCGTTTACGGGCGGGCAGTGATCGTTCGGCCGAAGGTTTACGTCGTTGGGCAGCCAGTGCGCAACGTGCTCCGGGCGGTGACTCCGTAGCGCGCATCGAAGTTGATCGGGTCCGGCCGGACCAGGTCGATCAGGCATAACTCATGCATCTGGTGGTCCATGACCCTGATTAATGCCGCAGGTATCTTCTTCCGTGTAACGTACTTCCTACTTCTTCCTACCCCCTAGCTCCGCGATCAGCTTCTTAAAATCCTCGCGCGGCGCAGGGCGTCGAGGTCTTTGTCGTTTTTAATGTTCTCTGCGTCCTTGTACCCGGCGGCGACGGCCTTTTTGAGCCACGCCATCGCCCGCTCGGCCTGTTCGTCCGCGCCGTCTTCCTTCTTGTCGCGCATCACGGCGGCACAGATGGCGCGGAAGCACGCGGCGTTGTACAGGCTGTCTGCGTCGGTGCGGTTGAGCTTCTCCCACATCTGCGCGGTGGCCCGGCAGCCCGCCGAGTCGCGTTTTCTTGCCATCGCCCGCAGCCGGCTGCCCATCAGACCCGGGACTACAACTGGATCGACGCCCGGCTTGCCCACCGCCCGCGGAAGTGCATCGTCGATGAGCGCCAGCGCGTCGCTGGCCCGGCCGGCCGTCACGTAGCTGGCCGCGAGGTTGCTCATGCTCAAAAGCGTGTCGGGGTGGTCGAGGCTGAGCTTGGCCTTCATGAGCTTGAGCGTCTCCTCGCGGAGGGCAATCGCTTCGGCATTGCGGCCGAGGAGGTCGTAGCTGTTCGCGAGGTTGTTCATGGTCGCGAGCGTTTCGGGGTGGTCTGGGCCGAGCTTGGCCTTCCGGAGCTTGAGCGTCTCCTTCCGGAGGGCAATCGCTTCGGCATTGCGGCCGAGGAGGTCGTAGCTGATTGCGAGGTTATTCATGCTCTTAAGCGTGTCCGGATGGTCGGGTCCGAGCTTGGCCTTCATGAGCTTGAGCGTATCCTCGTCGAGGGCCAAAGCCTCGGCGTTGCGGCCGAGGGCGCGGTAGCTATTCGCGAGGTTGCACATGCTCCTAAGCGTGTCGGGGTGGTCGAGTCCGAGCTTGCCTTTTTGGAGCTTAAGCGTCTCCTTCCGGAGGGCCAGGGCTTCGGCATGGCGGCCTAGAGCGGCATAGCTGTTCGCGAGGTTGTGCATGCTCATAAGCGTATCCGGATGGTCTGGGCCGAGCTTAGCCTTGCGTAGCTTGAGCGTCTCCTCGCGGAGGGCCAGGGCTTCGGCATGGCGGCCTAGAGCGGCGTAGCTGTTCGCGAGGTTGCTCATGCTCGCAAGAGTGTCGGGGTGGTCGAGGCTGAGCTTGGCCTTCATGAGCTTGAGCGTCTCCTCGCGGAGGGCAATCGCTTCGGCATTGCGGCCGAGGAGGTCGTAGCTGTTCGCGAGGTTGTTCATGGTCGCGAGCGTTTCGGGGTGGTCTGGGCCGAGCTTGGCCTTCCGGAGCTTGAGCGTCTCCTTCCGGAGGGCAATCGCTTCGGCATTGCGGCCGAGGAGGTCGTAGCTGATTGCGAGGTTATTCATGCTCTTAAGCGTGTCCGGATGGTCGGGTCCGAGCTTGGCCTTCATGAGCTTGAGCGTATCCTCGTCGAGGGCCAAAGCCTCGGCGTTGCGGCCAAGGGCCTCGTAGCTGTTCGCGAGGTTGCTCATGCTCCTAAGCGTGTCGGGGTGGCCGGGACCGAGCTTGGCCTTCCGGAGCTTGAGCGTCTCCTCGCGGAGGGCCAGGGCTTCGGCATGGCGGCCTAGAGCGGCGTAGCTGTTCGCGAGGTTGCTCATGCTCAAAAGCGTGTCGGGGTGGCCGGGGCCGAGCTTGGCCTTCATGAGCTTGAGCGTCTCCTCGCGGAGGGCCAGGGCTTCGGCATGGCGGCCTAGAGCGGCGTAGCTGTTCGCGAGGTTGCTCATGCTCGCAAGCGTGTCGGGGTGGTCGGGACCGAGCTTGGCCTTCTGGAGCTTGAGCGTCTCCTCACGGAGGGCCAGCGCCTCCGCGAGGCGGCCAAGGGCCTCGTAGCTGATTGCGAGGTTGTTCATGCTCCGAAGCGTGTCGGGGTGGCCGGGGCCGAGCTTGGCCTTCATGAGCTTGAGCGTCTCCTCGTGCAGGACCAGCGCCTCGGCGTTGCGGCCAAGGGCCTCGTAGCTGATTGCGAGGTTGCTCATGCTCTTAAGCGTGTCCGGATGGTCGGGGCCGAGCTTAGCCTTGCGTAGCTTGAGCGTCTCCTCGCGGAGGGCCAGGGCTTCGGCATGGCGGCCTAGATCGGCGTAGCTGTTCGCGAGGTTGTTCATGCCCGTAAGCGTGTCGGGGTGGTCGGGACCGAGCTCAGCCTTGTAAAGCTCGCGGGCGCGAAAGAACTGCCTTTCGGCGATCTGTGGGCTGCCCAGGTAATCGAACGACGTTCCCAAGGTGATCCTCAGCCGGGCCTCGGTCAGCGGCCGGTCCTTGAATCCTTCCGCCACGAAGGGCAGCGCGGCCTCAACCGCGCGGGCCAGGGTCACGTCGCGGCCCAGGCCGCCTTCCTGGTTCTCCGGCCGCGCCGCCGCGAATATCCGGTTCTCGACGAACTGCAAGACCGCTTCGGTCTCGTCGCGCTGGCGGGCCGCTTCGGCACGCTGCGTCTGGGCTTGCTTTTCTTGCGTCTGGGCTTCCTGGCGTTGTTTTTCTTCGCCCTGCCGGGCAAACTCCGTGTCCTGCCTGGCCAACTCCGTGCGGGCACGCTCGGCGTTGACAAAGAAAAGCCCCCCTCCGAGGCCGAGGATGCCGACCAGCAGCGAGGCGGCCAGGCCGGCCACCACGCCCGGGTGTTTGCGCATCCACCGCTTGGCCCGCAGCGAAAAGGGTTCGGCCAGCGCGGCGACGGGCTCATCGGCGAGCCAACGCTCAATGTCCTCGGCCAGAGCTTTGGGAGTCGTGTAGCGGTCTTCGGGCTTCAAGGCCATCGCTTTCAGGCAGATCGCCTCCAACACGGCAGAAATCGTCGGGTCGATTTGCCGGGGACGCGGGAACTCGCCCCGCTCAATCCTGTGTATCACTGCGCCGGGATCGGTACGGACCTCGTCGTCGGTAAACGGCGGCCGGCCTGCGAGCAAGTGATAGAGCGTGGCCCCCAGACTGTAAACGTCAGTGCCCACGCCCATTAGGTCCAACCGCCCGGCGGCCTGCTCGGGACTCATGTATTGCAGCGTGCCAAGGACCCTTCCCATCTCGGTCGGCGCCGAACCGCTGGCCGAGGACGGCTGCAGCGGCGCTTCCGACGACGCATCTTTTGCGTCGAAAGCACCGACTGCCTTCGCGAGTCCCCAGTCGACAACCAGAGTCTCGCCGTACTGTCCCAGCATGATGTTGCGAGGCTTTAAATCCCGATGCAGGACGCCGCGGCTGTGGGCATAGGAGATGGCGTTACAGACGTCCAGAAAGCGTCCCAGGAGCTTACGGAGTTGAATGGCCCGCTCGCCGGGCGGCACGGCCTTCGCTTCGGCGCTGTGGAACCGCGAGATCGCGTCCAACAGGTTGTCGCCGCGGATGAAACGCATGGCGTAGAAGGGGCGGCCGTCGCCATATTGACCCAGACCATAGACGGGCACGATGCCCGGATGCTCCAGCCCGCCGGTGATTTCCGCCTCCAGCAGGAAACGCGAGCGGCTGTTGGGATCGTCGGCCAGACGCTCCTTGATCTCCTTCAGAGCCACCTCGCGGGAAAGCTCTTCGTCGCGGGCGACGGAGACCTTGCCCAGCCCGCCCTCGGCGTGAGGGCGAAGGATGCGGAAGCGGGTGCCGGAGGACGTGGAGGCGCCCACCGAATACGGCTGCGTGGCCCAAGGGTCGTCCGCGGCGCGGGCGACGGAGACATGGCCCAGCGAGGCCTGCACGTCGGCGTCGCCAAGCTTTTGGAGTTCTTCGCGGACCGAGCCGATCGAGCTGACGGCAGCCAGGCTCTGGGCTGGGTCGTCGTGGTGGTGTTTGAGGTGCTCGCCGACCAGCGCTTCCAGCAAATCGCGGCGGGCCGGGGCCAGGACGTTCTGGGCGACGAGGATTTCGCCCAATGGTTTCTCCTTTGCCAATACCCAGGCGTGCATGGCGGCCACCAGGGCGTCGCGGCTGATGAAATCCATCTGCAAGGCGAGGATGCCGAAAAGCAGGTTGCGGTCATGTTGAGGAGCGGACATGGTTGCCAACGGTCCTTTGGATGATGAGGAGATCGCCGGCCGATGTTGTCGGCGGACTTGCGCCCATTCTAGCCGCCGACGCAAGTGTTTGCCACTGGCGGGGCAAGCCGCGGTTTTCGCAAGGCTCGGCATGGGAGACTTCGCCTTCTTTCACGTAGCACGAGAAGACTTTGGCGCCGGTCGCGAAAATCGCATTAAGGCCGTCCCGAGGCTGGGAATCCCCAAGTCATTGCCGCATAACGACTTACGTCATGCGAGAATTGCCGGACCATAAAAACGGCGGCGAGTTTCCCAAACAAAAGTCAAGCGATGTAAACCCTTGCGGCGCAAGGACTTGCCGAGGCGGGCGAACGGCGAGTATCAATGTCTGTTGACAAGAGTTAAGATATGTGGTATGATGGCGGAACGCGCCCTCACCCTGCCCTCTCCCGGTGCGCTTGTTGTTCTACACATCTCAGACCCCATCCGGCTCGCCCGGATGGTGAACTAGGTTGAATGGCTGGAAAAGTGAAATGAAGAAATCACGACTCCCGCGGGCTTGTCCCGCGGGTGAAGGAGATTGCGCGGCTACATGGCGAATATGCAAAAGCTGAACAATCTGATTTACCATCCAGACAAGCTGGATGGGGTCTGGTTCTTGTTGGTTTTCGTAGCCAGCTTTACAACCTCCTTCACCATCCACACGAGGTGGATGGGGTTGTGTGGCGACTTATGTAGAACAACAAGCCCGGTGCGCGAGGGGAAGTGGGGGGGACGAGAGACCGGATTCCTTTGCAGGAAAAACCGCCGACAGAAAAGTGGAAGGCGATGAGAAGCCAAGCATGAAAAACGTTGCAGAATGTTGCATTCCGTTGCATCCCGATAGCCGCGCGAGGGGTGAAGGCGGAGACCGGCCGGGTCCGACCCCCCGCGCCGCACGTTGGTGCATAAACCACACGGTAGCGGGAAGTCCTGGGTCCGCTCTAGGCGTGTCCTAGGCCTCGTCTGGGTCCGTCCTGGCTTCATTCTGGGTGCCTCCTGGATTGCTGCTGGGTTGGAAAATCGCCAGAAACACGGGAAATACTCGATGTTCAACACGCGAAGAAAAAAACTCCGGCCAGAATCGCACAGATATGCACCACGGGCCGGAGGCAGAAGTGAGAAGTGAGAAGGTCAAATGCCAGAGGTCGGAGGTCGAACCGGTCGTGTCACACCCCGTCATGCCGTTCCGCCCTTATTGCACCAACCACACCGTAAGGGCATGCACGCAGCCAGAGAGCGTATACTGCCTAAAGCCTTATGCGCCAACGACTTACATCAACAGTCAACAACATGCACCACGCACCAAGAACGCGGGGGCGGTGCAGCAAGCAAGAAAAACGGTCGCGAAACCGCGACAAACCGCGACATGGCCGCACGCGTCAGGGTGGGCCTGCGCAAACCGAACGAGCGCGGATTTGGCTTCAACCATGAAGTTGACGCTAACCCGCGAACGCCGGCCAACCGGAACGCCCGTTTTGCCGGTCCGACCCTACGAATGCCCTCACCCTAGCCCTCTCCCGGGTGGAGAGGGGACTTGCTAAGTTTACCACTCAAATGAAGCCGCTGACCGTCGCCGTGACTCACGTTGCCACAAAGGCTTGCAGCATGCCGCGCCAAGTGCGGGGCACGTGCGCCATGCCCGCCGGCGGCGCGCACCGGCGTGCGGCGGACCGCAGCGCGGCGCGGCGGGCCTGGCGCTGCTCGGCAGCGGACGGTGGGAACGCGTGTCTTATGCCTTTCTGCCCGACGCGCAGCCGGACTTGATCCAAGTTTGCGTCTCGGCCAGCGATTCCCCGGTTTCCAAAAGGCTCTTGAGACTCGCCAGGATGTGCGGCCAGCCGTTGGAGACGGCCTCGATGAGCTTGGATTGAGGACGGTCGATCTCGTGAATCACGGTGAGCTTGATCAATTCGCCGATCGGCTCCAACTCGTACGTCAATCGCGAGTAGCCTTCCTCGCGCAGCTCCGGCCGCCACTCGTTGCGCCACCTGAGCACGAGCCGCCGGCACGGCTCGATTTCCACGACCTCGCCGCTGTCGCACAATTCGCCGTCGGGTTTCACCAGCTTCCACGAAGCGCCGGGCTTCCACTCGCATTCCTGCCAGCACTCGACCCAGTAGCGGCGGGTGAACTCGGGGTCCGATCAGGGCCTGCCAGAGCTTCTCGGCGATGGTGCGGATGTACGTAACGTAGACGAATCGCGAATCAGACATTTTTTTCTCCTTCGAGTTGTTTCTTCAGTTCGGCGAGGACGCGGAGGCGGCCTTGCTCGAACCTGTCGATCCACCGATCCGCGATCTCGTGGATCGGCATGGGGTTAAGATAATGCAGTTTTTCGCGGCCCCGCCGAATCGTGACCACCAGCGACGCCGCCTCAAGAAGCTTGAGGTGCTTGGTCACGGCCTGGCGGCTCATGTCCAGGTGTTCGCAGAGTTGGGAGAGCGTCTGCCCGTTGTCGGCCCGCAAGCGGTCCAGCAACAGCCGCCTACCCGGGTCGGCCAGCGCCTTGAACACTTTGTCCATGTCCGCGTCCACGATCATATTATGCAACCATTTGGTTGCATGTCAAGGGGCGGTGAGGCGTTTTTTTCGTCGCGATTGGCTCAACAGCGAGATCGCCTCGCGCCGTTGACGCCACGTTGCAAATGCCGTAAAACAGACGCCTTAGGAATGGGTGCATGTGCGGGACGACGACCGGCACGCCGGCGCCAACATGCGTGCTACCTTGAATGTCAGGAGGCAGACTCATGTCTATAAGCGATTGGGCGGGCGGACAGGTCTTCAAAATGGTGCATGGCCACAACCTGGTCTACAACACCTGTTGGGAAGACCCCCGCTTGGACCATCAGGCGATGAGCCTCACGGCGGACGACACCGTGCTGGTGATTACTTCGGCCGGCTGCAACGCGCTGGATTACGCCTTGGCAGGGCCTAAGCAGGTCTTGGCCATCGACATGAACCCGCGGCAAAACGCGCTGCTGGAACTCAAGCTGGCCGGCATCCGCAAGCTCGATTTCGAGGACTTCTTCGCCATGTTCGGCGACGGCCGCCTCCGCGGCGCGAAAAAGATCTACGAAGACAAGCTGCGGCCGGCGCTGCGCGAGTGGACGCGGCGCTATTGGGACCGCTGGATCGAATTCTTCGACGCGGGAAATCGCCGCCCGTTCTACTTTCGCGGCACCAGCGGGACGTTCGCCATGCTGGTCAACGCCTATTTGAACCGCGTAGCGAAGCTGGGCCCGCGGATCAACGAGCTGCTGGAATGCACGGCGCTGGACCAGCAGCGGGAGGTCTACGAACGCTACATTCGCGAGCCGCTCTGGTCAAAGCCGATGCGTTTCGCCATGCGACGCGACACGGTGCTCTCGCTCTTGGGCGTTCCGCGTCCTCAGCGGCACCAGATCGAGACGCAGTATCCCGGCGGAATCAACAACTTCGTGCGCGATTGCCTCGATGCCGTCTTCGCCCGGCTGCCGCTGGCGGACAATTACTTCTGGCGGGTCTACATGACGGGCCGTTACACATCGCAGTGCTGCCCGGAGTATCTCAAGCCGGAAAACTTCCAGCGGCTCCGCGACGGCCTTGCCGAATGCGTGGAAACGCACACTTGTTCGGTCGAAGCCTTCCTGACCGAGGACTCGCGGCCGATCACCCGCTTCGTGCTTTTGGACCACATGGACTGGCTTTCCACGCGGCGGCTGCCGCTGTTGGCGAGCGAGTGGCAATGGATAGTTCGCCGCGCCGCGCCCGCCGCGCGCATCTTGTGGCGGAGCGCCGGGCTGCGGACCGATTTCGTCGACCGCACGCAGGTCGTCGTCGACGGCCGCCCGCGCGAGGTCGGCGAGCTGTTGGCCTACGACCGCCCGCTGGCCGAGCAGCTCCATCCGCGCTGCCGCGTGCATACCTATGGCAGTTTTTATATCGCGGACCTCGCGGCGTAGAGGGGAGGACTTAGTACTTAGAACTTGGTGCTTAGGTTCGCCCATCGACTCGATACTAAGGCCTGAGAACTAAGACCTAAGACCTGTCTATGTCCTTCCTTTCCGATCTCCGCATCCTCTATCACATGGTCGCCAAGCCGGTCCGCGGCAAGGACCATGCGGCGCGGCTGGAATCTTTCTATGCAGGGCAAGCGGAAGGCTACGACGACTTTCGCCGCCGGCTGCTGCAAGGCCGCGAGGCAATGTACCGCTCGCTTCCGGTGTCGGATGGCGGCGTGTGGGTCGATCTCGGCGGCGGCACGGGCGCGAACCTCGAGCCGATCGGCGGCGAACTGCACCGCGCGGCCAAGGTCTACCTGGTCGATCTCTGCGATCCGCTGTTGGTCGTGGCGCGGAAGCGCTGCGCCGCCCGCGGCTGGACGAACGTCGAGGCCGTTCGCGCCGACGCCACGCTCTTCCGCCCGGCGGAAGGCTGCGCCGACGTGGTCACGTTTTCCTACTCGCTAACGATGATTCCCGATTGGTTCGCGGCGATTGACAACGCGCTGGCGATGCTGCGGCCCGGCGGCACGATCGGCGTAGCAGACTTCTTCGTAGCCCGCAAGTATCCGGCCGACAACCGTGTGCGGCACTCGTGGTTTACGCGCGCCTTCTGGCCCGTATGGTTCGCCTCCGACAATGTCTTCGTTTCGCCGGATCACCTGCCGTATTTGCAGCGCTGCTTCCAGACAGTGCGGCTGGAGGAGCACCGGGCGAAGGTGCCTTACATGCCGCTGGTCCGTGTGCCGTACTATACGTTCGTGGGAAGAAAGGCGTAGTATGGGAATCATAGGCTTTTATACGCAAGCTGCTTGTTTGGACGATATTCTGCTAGTAGACTGACAATAAGGAGAGCCTGCCATGGAGACCGAAGTAATGGGTCGAGTGTTGACGGAAGCAACGATTGAGAACCTGGAAGACGAATGGGCGGCTCGGCGCGGCTTGATAAACGCTGACAACGTACGGCGGGTTGTCGTTACGGACGCGCTGGTGGATTCTGGCGCCAGGCTTCTTTCACTTCCTACGCGCATGATCCGTCAACTGGGCCTTAACAAGGTTGGCACTCGCCACGTCACAACGGCCGCCGGTCCCGCGGAAGCCAATCTATACAATGCTGTTCGCCTCACGATCCAGAACCGCTTCTGCACGGCGGACGTCCTTGAAGTGCCCGACAACGTGCCTGTGCTGATCGGCCAACTGCCACTGGAACATCTCGATTTCGTAATCGACATGCCCGGGCATGCCTTGATCGGCAATCCGGCACACGGCGGCGAGTGGGTTTTCGATATGTACTAATGGGCCTTTTCCGGTAGTTGACGCCGAACGTGCGAAAAAGTACACTATATCTTAGGGGCGTCCGGTGGCAGCGACCTCGGTTAAGGGGGCGTTTGCTCTAATAAGCCAAAAACTGAGACATAAACATGTACGGCGTATTGCACCCGGTCGGAGGTGGTGATCCGATTCCGCTTCTCAAGACAACCCTCCTCGTTGGTCGGCGGGAAAGCTGCGATATTGTTCTGCGGTTCTCCAACGTATCCGCACAGCATTGCGAGTTGAGTATCAATGACGGCTTTTGGTATGTCCGCGATTTGAACAGCCGCAACGGCGTGAAGGTCAACGGCAACCGCGTCACTGAGAAAAGGATCGATCCGGGCGACACCCTCTCAATCGCCAAGCACACCTATCAAGTGCAGTATTCGCCGGTCGATCTGGGCGCGGTGGGGCCGCCGCCGCCGGACGTAGCCGAGGCCGTGGACTTCAGCCAAAGCCTGCTCGAACGAGCCGGCTTGCTCGGTCGCCGGGCGAAGGCAGTTCCCCAGCACCGCGATGGCGACCGCCCTTCGCGCTACGACATCACTCGCGACGAGCCAGGGAAGATTCGCCAGCACAACCGTATTAGCGACGATCCCGTTTAGATGGCGAAAAAGCGTTAGATGGCGAAAAAGAAGAAGTTCAGGGTTGAATTTCGCAAGAATCGCGCGCCGCGTGCCCGCAAGACCGATTGGACGCGGCAGTTTGACGAACATCGCTTCGACGAGCAGGCTCCGGAGGGCGAGGAGCGCATCACCGGGCGGGGAGAAATGGTGCGGCGACGGACGGTGCTCGCCGCCGACGTCGCCCCGGAAAAGTGCGGCGAGGAAGGTCCGTTCGAAGTCCATCTCGAAGTAGACGAGACCGTCTGCCGCCGCGGGCGCGTGCTTTCCGTCTTCGGGCTCACCAGCACCGTGCTGGGTGATGACGGCGCGACCTACCAATGCGCTACGCGCCGCATCCTCAAGACGCTCAGTACCGATGAGCGGAACCCGGTCGTCGCCGGCAACCGGGTACTATTGCGGTCGGTGGAGAACGTTTGGCCGCCGGAGGGCCTGATTGAGCGAGTCGAGCCGCGGCGCGGCACGATCTCGCGCAGGTGCGCGGCCGCCGGCAGGTGCTCGTCTCCAATGTCGACCAATTGCTGATTGTAACGAGCGTCTTGGAGCCGCGACTGAAGCCAAACTTGTTGGACCGCATGCTCGTCGCCGCCGAAAAAGGCCGCGTCCGCCCGATCGTTTGCATCAACAAGATCGATCTCGACGAACCGGCGAACTTGCTGCCGTTGGTGGGTGTCTACAGTCGCATGGGCTACACGGTGTTGCTGGTCAGCGCGAAGACCGGCTTCGGCATTGATCGCCTGCGGCGGCTGGTGGCCGGGCGGGAGAGCGTAGTCGCCGGACAGAGCGGCGTCGGCAAGTCGTCGCTGCTGAACGCGATCGACGCCGGACTGCACCTCCGCGTGGGCCGCGTCAGCGAGGAAAACGAAAAGGGTCGCCACACCACAACCACCGCCCGGCTGCTGCCAATATCCGGCAGCGGCTTTGTCGTCGATACGCCGGGCATGCGGAGCTTCGAGCTTTGGGACGTGATTCCCGAGGAAGTTGCCGGTTATTTCCGCGACCTGCGGCCCTTCGTGAACATGTGCAAGTTCCCCGACTGCACGCACACCCACGAGGACGACTGCGCCGTCAAGGACGCGGTGACCGATGGCCTGTTGGACGACCGGCGATATGAAAGTTATTGCCATTTGTTTGCAGGACAGGAAATAGATACTGCATGAGACCCAATGCCCGACTTGGTTACTACCGCGGCCGTCCAGCCAAAACGCCAGTTAACGAAACCTCATCGGCATTCATTCATCCCTGGAGACAACCACCGACAGTGAAAGAAATTCGTCGCACCGAAAGCGTAGTGAGCGAGTCGGCGATCCTGGTGGGCGTCAAACTTGCCGATCGCAACGGGCATCCCGATGCGTTGGAAGAGTTGGAGGGCCTGGCCGAGGCGGCCGGTACGCAGGTCGTCGGCAAGTTGACGCAGCGCCGTGAAGCGCCCGACGCCACAACCTATCTCGGCAAGGGCAAGGTCGAAGAACTCACCCGCCTGGCCCATGCCGAAATGGCCGATGTGATCATCTTCGACAACGACCTCAGCCCCGGCCAAACCCGCAACCTGGAAAAAGCTACGGGCGTCAAGGTTTTGGACCGCAGCGAACTGATCCTGGACATCTTCGCCAATCGGCGCGGACGCACGAGGCCCGGCTGGCCGTCGAGCTGGCCCAGTTGGAATACCAGATGCCGCGGCTGAAGCGGATGTGGACGCACCTCTCGCGGCAAGGGCAAGGCGGCGTGGGTTTGCGCGGTCCCGGCGAAAAGCAGTTGGAAGTCGACCGCCGTCTGGCTGAGAAGCGGGTCAGCGACCTCCGCAAACAACTCCACGCCATCGAACACCGCCGCCAGCGCGAGGTCGCCGCGCGGCACTCGCAGATGACCGTATCACTGGTTGGCTACACGAACGCCGGCAAGAGCACGCTGCTGAACTCCTTGACCGGCTCGGACGTTTTCACTAAGGACTTGCTTTTCGCCACCTTGGACACGCGGACCCGCCGCTGGCAACTGCCCGGCTGGGGGCCGGTGCTGTTGAGCGATACGGTCGGCTTCATCCGCGACCTCCCGCACCACCTGATCGCCAGTTTCCGGGCAACGCTGGAAGAGGCTCGGCAGGCGGACCTGCTCTTGCACGTGGCCGACGCCGCCAACCCGGCCGTGACCGAGCAGGTCGCCGCCGCATACAAAGTGCTGGAAGAGCTTGGAATCCAGCAAAAGGACACGCTCTTGGTGCTCAACAAGGCCGACGCCGTCAAGGATCGCGTGCTCTTGGACGGGCTGATGCACCGCTATCCGAACGCCATCCCGATCAGTGCCCGGTCGGGCAACGGCATTGCCGACTTGGAGGCAGCGGTAAGCGACGCCTTAAGCCGCAGCTTTTTGGACCTTGACGTGGAATTTGGCGTCGAGAACGGCCGCATGTTGGCGTACTTGGCAGCCAACGGCGAGGTCCTTTCAAAAACGTTCCATGACACGCGGGTGGTTGTCCATTGCCGCATCTCGCAGCATTTCCTCAGCCGGATGGAGAACGACGGCGTTGTGGTGCGGCCGCATGAGAACCACAACGGAAAGCCGTAGAAGAAAACCTTTAGCGACCGACAGCCCGTTTACAACTAACCCAAAGCCATCCCGAACCGCCACGGCACGCACATCGGGCGACTCAACATGCGATTCGCCTCCTCGTCGCCGGGAAACTCTTCCTTCACAGGGTCCCAGCGCAGCTTGCGCTTCAACTGCATGGCCATGTTGCCCAAGTGGCAAATGGTGGCGGTGCGATGCCCGACTTCGACCGGCTCGATTGGGTCATGCCGCGATTTGACGGCATCGAGGAAGTTCCGAATGTGGTCAAAAGAACGGGTCTCGCTGGCCTCCGCGCCGCGGCCCGGATTGCTGACGGGCAGGTGAATCTCATTGGGGCCGATTGTCGAGTGGGCAAGCGAAGCCGGTTCCGACGTTACTCCGTTGTAACTGTACTCGATCCAGCCTTCGCTGCCATAGAAACGCGCACCAAAACCCGGCGGACGCGTCTCGCATAGTAACTCGGTGCCATTGGCGTAGCGAGCCCGGAACGCCACATGGGTCGCGGTCGTGAAGAGGCTGCCTTTGGGCGGCCACTGCCCGCCGGCATCCTCGTATTCGACCGGTTCGGCGTCGTCCGCTCCAAGGGCCCACTGGGCGATGTCCAGCGAGTGGCGCCGAAATTCGTCACCTGTCCGCCCGAATAGTCCAGAATGAAGCGGAAACGATAGAAACAGCGGTCTTTGTGATAAGGCGCGTCCGGAGCAGGACCGAGCCACATGTCGTAGTCGAATCCGTCGGGCACCGGCATCGGCTGCCATCCGGGACCGGGGCCTTGGAAGTTGTTCTCCGCCACGGCGCAGACGACTCGCGAGACCCGCCCGATCCGGCCGTTGCGGACCAACTCGCAGGCATGCCGGCATGCCGGGCTGGAGCGATACTGGCTGCCCGTCTGCAAGATGCGCTTGTGCCGGCGAACCGCCTTGACCATTTCCTGCCCGTCGCGAACGGTAAGCGAGAGCGGCTTTTCGCAATAGATGTCTTTGCCGGCCTCGGCGGCCATCGCGGTCATCAGGCCGTGCCAATGGTCCGGCACTATGATCGCCACGGCGTCGAATTCCGAGCGGCGGAGCACGTCGCGGAAATCGTGGTAGGCGTCGCAGCCTTTGAAGCTCCCCGATCGCGTGGCGGCCGCATAGTGAGCGTTGATTTTCTCCTGAACGGGCTTGCGGCCGAGATACTGCTTGGGCGTGCGATAGCCGTAGCCGGCCGTATTGACGTCGCAAACGGCCATAAGCTGGACGTCGTCTTGGGCCAAAAACGCCGGAAGATCGACCGTACTCTGGTTGCCGCAGCCGATGAGGCCGATGTGAATGCGCTTGCTCGGCGCCGCCGCTCCGAAGACGCGCGAAGGAACGATTTGCAAACCGCTTGCGAGTGCCCCCAAACCCAACGTGGCGCTTTTCAGGAAGCTTCTGCGAGTTGAATTCGAGGGGTTGCGCGGCGATTTTGCAGAGTTCATGTTGGTTGCTCAAAGTGTTAGTCGGCACTTGCAACTATAACAACTGCCGGCCACTTTGCAACAATCGTCCAAACCTTTTGACTTCCTCTTGCATTCGCCTTACTAGCTCCCACGCGAATCCCGGGCAAGTTGCAGCACCGGAGAGAAATCGCCGTGTGCATGCGACGAGTCGTGCTGGATCTCGTTGGCGGCAAAAGCACTCACGGCATTTCGGATATCGCTTGTCCAGGCGAAGTTGCCCGCTGCAAGACTTTAAGATCTTCTCGCTCCCACCAACCGGAGTGCCGCCAAAACTGTTGGCCCGCGTTGTTGTCAGCATAAAGGAAAACGTTGCACTTCAAGATGCCCAGCGCTGCCAGCGTCGAAAGGCAACTTTCGACCATTTGCCGGCCCAGGCCACGACCGCGACACTCCGGGGTTACGGCCAGGTGATGCAGATAGCCGCGTCGCCCGTCGTGGCCGCAGAGCACCGCGCCGACGAGGCGTTCACCGTCTCGAACGACCAGGCTGAGGCCGGGGTTGCGGTCCAAAAACGCGCGAAGCTGTTGGAGAGTGTCCGATTCGTTTAAGCCAATGCCCTCAGTCCGGGCCCATAGGTCGAGAACGGGTGCCAAATCACCAGCCGTCATCGGCGCGATTGCGATGGTCATGGTTGCACGATCCCAGACAGTTGCAGATGCCGCCGGCAGGCTCACACCAGATTGCATAATTGTCCCGGCCGATGCGGGACACTGCCGAAAGCATTCAGACACCCGAGGCGCCGTCGAGGTTCGGCCAGAGCGCGTGCCTCACTCCATCCGCTCAATCGCCTTCTCCAGCAGCCGCGGCAAATCGGCCACGCGGCGCAGGTCGGCCACCAGCCGCGGATGGGCGTAGATGCGGACGCGTTTCACGTAATCGTCGAATTGCTCGGTGGCCAAGGCCCGCATCACGGGCGACACGTCGGCAAGCTGCCGCCACGCCCCTTCCTTTGGAAACTGGATTTCGATGGAGACTTGCACCTCGCGGCAAACCGGCGGGGCGTCAAAGAGGATTTCATGGGGGGCGACGACCCGACTCAGCGCCGCGCTGGCCAGCGCGGCGAAATGCTCGCAGCAGGCGGCCAGCCAGGGATAGGGCCGTCGGGCGAGACGGCTATAGAGCTCGCCGTCTTCGGCAAAACCGAACTGGGCCAGCCGCTTGTAAAGCTGCCGCGTCGGCCCGAAGAGGCCCTGCAGCAGCTCGCTTGCCGGCCCGCTGTCGCCCGCGCGAACCAGCTCGGCCACGAATTCGTGCTCCGCAAGGCGAAAAAGCGAGTCGAGGTCCAACGACCCGTGCAAGAGATAAAATGCCCGCTGGAACATGGCCGTCGCCGCGCGGACGCCGTGGTGCCAGTAGACTTCGCTGAACATCACGTAACGGGCGAAGACCATCAGCTCCGCGGCGGTGCGGCCCTTGTCCGTGATCGCCAGGCCGTCTCCCGCGCAGTTCAAGCAGAGGCTGCCCAGCAACCGCTGATGGTCGAAGTGTCGGCCGTAAGGGACGCCCGCGTGCAGGCTGTCGCGGAAGAGATAGTCCATTTTGTCGATATCGATCGGGCCCGAGAGCATACTCGCCAGGATCCGCGAGGCGGCGTCGCGGGGCTTCTCGCTCAACAGGGCAACGACGTCCCGCGGCTGCACGTTCCAGTCGTGCCGCAGGACGTCGCCAATCTCGCCTTCCAGGAGATAGCTGTTGGCGAACAACTCGTGGCTGGGCACGCCGGGCAGCTCGATATCTTCGATCGGATGGCAAAACGGCCAGTGGCCGAGGTCGTGAAGCAAAGCAGCGGCGAGAAAGATTTCCGCGTTTTCCGGGCTGATGGCCGCCTGGAACCGCTCGTCGTGCGCCAGCCGCTTGAGATAGAGCAGGGCGAGGCGGAAAACGCCCAAGCTGTGCTCGAAGCGGGTATGATGCGCGGCCGGATAGACCAGCGCGACCAGCCCGAGCTGGCTGATCCGCGCCAAGCGGCGGAAATCCGCGGTGTCGATCACCTGCCGCACGCGGCGCGTGAGCGGCACGTCCAGTTCCGGCGGGATGCGAATCAGCGCACGGCGTGCGTCCAGCGCGGCGACTTCCGGCAGGTCGAGAAGGGCGGACATTCAAAAATTATACTGTAAACGACCAAATAGGGTGGCACGTCCTGAGCTTCAAGCGAAGGGCGTGAAATCGTTCAAACACGTCCTTCGCGTGAAGCTCAGAGCGTGCCACCCGACAGCTTAACCGGCCAAAGCCAGGACTTCAGCGCTTACGTCCGCCCAACCTCGAGCTGCTTCCGCGTTTCGCGGCGGGAGGTTTTGCGCATCGGGCGAGGCCAAGACGGTCTGGCCGTTCGCTCGCGGTGGCATTGCACGACAATCTGACCAACCAGGCAACAGACGCCAAGAAAGGTCAGCGGGAAGATTACTTCGACGATTTCCGGCGACATGTTTCCGTCCTCCAGGGACGGCGCTCGTAGTGCCGGCTTCAGCCGGACGACTCAAGATCGCAAGGGGTGCGGACTGGACGACCGCGAAAGATGGCGGGTTTGCACCGGCGGCAGCAGCGCGGTAACGCACCATCTTGCGAGGCGTCCGTGCTCCACCCACCCCATCGTGCATTCCGCCGACCGTGGCACTTGAACTCCGCCTAAAGGCGGTACTGCGAGCGCGCGAAGGGTGTCTTGCTTCATCGGACAAGGGGAGAGAACGGCTGCAGGCGCAGCACGGCGGCCGGAATTATGCCTACGGGCCGCGCTTGCCGTTCAAGCGCAAAAAACCGCGAATTAGTCCCGATCGGGCAACCATTGCGGACGCTGGATCGCGTCGTGCGGATCGGACGGGCGGCGCGGGCCCGGCACATCGCGCGCGGGCTCGGGAGGCCATGGCCCGGCGGCACGCTCGCCAGCATCCGCGCGAACGGCAAAAGCCGCTTCATCGTCGCCAAGCGCCACGGCGATGGTTTGCTCGGCCTGCAGCTTGCGGCCGTCGCGAGTGTTGTAGCGCACAAAAACCTTCAGCCGATCGTGCGACGGAACATACCGCCAGGGCAGCCGCAAGTGAATGCCCGGCTCCGCGCCGCGGTGGAGGGCCCGCTCCGTATCGGCGGCGGAAAAGTCCCACCGCGCCAAGCGGGCCTGCTCGCCGGTCAGCGCCGGATCGATCAACGCCACGCTCGTCTGTCCTGGGGCAAGGAGAATGTTGCCCGCCTGGTCGCGCGGCTCGACCACCACCAGCAGGCCCTGGTCGCCGGACGCGCCGTTGCCGATCCCGCCGGTAAGCGAAGGATGGAGCGTGATCTGCCAGACGACTCGGTTGTCGTCGGCGGGCAAGGCGCCGCTTGCCAACTGAACGTTTGCCCTGGCCGGTTGCCAATAGTACATGTTGCCCTGCGGCGGGATCCGCCCCGGTTCGCTGCCGGGGGGCGCGCGGAATATGCCCGGAACCTCGCCCGGCGCGGTTTCCGTGCCCGGAGAAATACGCAGCGGTCCCGAGTCCGGCAGAGTTGGTCCTTCGTTCGACCGCGGCGGCGCCGCGGCGGCGGGCGCCGGACGCGTGAATGTCGGCGCAGCCTCCAGCTCGGCCGGCGCCGCGGGCCGGGTCATCGGCGGCGGAAGGGGAGATGCCGCAGCCGAGTTGAGCTGCGCCTCCAAGTCCTCGACGCGGCACTTCAACTGGTAGATTTGCTGTTCCTTGTTGAAGTTGTCGCGCTCCAGCAAGTCGCGCGAGACATCGCTTTTGCACCCGGCGGCCAGCAGGCCCGGCAGGGCGACGATCATTGCTCGCCAGATTTTCATAAGGCCCTCGCGCAATCCTTGCGTTGTCGCGGCCGAGCCGCGAATGGCCCCCTTGCTATTGTAACGACGCTCCGCGTCGTTACGCACGGCTCGGACGCTCCGCGTCCATATTGCCGTACTTGGGTTTCGTGGCCGCGGAGCGGCCGACATCCTCGTTCCCACGCCGAGCGTGGGAACGAGAGTCTATTCTGTCTTCGGTGCGTCCATTTTTTCGATGACCTGGTCGATCAGGCCATACTCCATCGCTTCCTCGGCCGACATGAAGCGGTCGCGGTCGGTGTCTTTCTCGATCTTCGCCAAGGGATGCCCTGTGTGCTTGATGAGGATGCGATTGAGCCGTTCCTTTACTTTGCCGAATTCCTTGGCGTGGATCATGATTTCCTCGGCCGTGCCTTCCATGCCGGCCAGCGGCTGGTGGATCATGATGCGTGCGTTGGGGAGGGCCTTGCGCTTGCCGCGCGTGCCGGCGCACATGAGCACAGCCCCCATCGAGCGCACTGCCCGACGCAATACGTCGCCACGTCGTTGGTGATGAACTGCATCGTGTCGTAGATCGCCAAGCCGGCGGTAACGCTGCCGCCGGGCGAGTTCAGGTACATGTGGACGTCCGCCCTGGCGTCCTCGGATTGCAGGAACAGCAGTTGGGCCACGATGCTGTTGGCCACTTCGTCGCTAATCGAGGAGCCGAGGAAGATGATGCGGTCGCGCAGCAGGCGGCTGTAGATGTCCATCGCCCGCTCTTCGCGGCCGCTTTTCTCCACAACGTAGGGCACCAGGGGCATGATTTGTTTACTCCTCTTCCTCGTCCTTGGCCGCGATCTGGCGGGTGAGCACTTCGTCGACCATGCCGTAGGCCTTGGCCTCTTCGGCGTTCATGTAGAAATCTCGGTCCGTGTCCTTGGCGATGCGGTCGATGGGCTGGCCGCTGTGCGAGGCCAGAATCTGGTTAAGCACGTCGCGCGTCTTGAGGATTTCCTGGGCCTGGATTTCTATGTCCGAGA
This sequence comes from uncultured Planctomycetia bacterium, assembly GCA_963780045.1. GTDB lineage: Bacteria > Planctomycetota > Planctomycetia > Pirellulales > Thermoguttaceae > JANXQG01. The sequence goes on from CAVZZZ010000001.1 coordinate 4,680,066, forward strand.
CCTGCCCGCCCACCTGGCCGTAAGGCTGGTGCATCATGACCTTGGCGTGCGGCAAGGCGAACCGCTTGCCCTTAGTGCCGCCGGCCAACAGGACGGAGCCGCCGCTGGCCGCCAGGCCCACGCAATACGTGGCCACCGGGCAACTGAGAATCTGCATCGTGTCGTAAATGGCCAAGGTGGCGCTGACGCTGCCGCCGGGCGAGTTGATGTAGAAGTGGATGTCCTTGCGGCGGTTGTCGCTTTGCAAGTAGAGCAGCTTCATCACCAGTTCGTTGGCGTTGCCGTCGTGGATCTCGCCCTGGAGAAAGATGATGCGGTTCTCCAGCAGCAGATCGCCGAGGGTCAACTGCCGCTGGCGTTGGTAATCGCGATAGGATGCCATAGTTAGACTTTCTCTCCCCGCGCGGCTTTGAGCTCGTCGATCGGCTCGGCGCTGCCGGCCTTGGCCTCGGGAATCGCCGAATGTTCCGCTCCCGCGGCTGTCAGTTCCAGGGCCGCCACGTCGCTTTCTTCCTCCTGGTAAGGGACCTCGTCAAAGACCGCGTTCTCCAGAATCAAGTCGATCACCTTGCGCTCGACTATCTGGTTCCGCAGCACGTCCCACGAGCCGCTCTTTTCCAGCCGGGCGCGAATCCGCCGCGGGCTGTCGTTCGTCTGCCGTGCGATCGTGGCGATCTCCACTTCGTAATCGGGCTCGTCCGCCTCGATTTCCTGCTCCTCGGCGATGCGCTCGAGGATGAAGTGCTCCTTCAACGCCCGCGCGGTAGAAAGGCGGCTGTTCTGCCGCAACGCATTCTCGTGCGCGAATCTCGTCGTCGCCGAATCCGCTCCGCTGCAATTCCAGCACCGCGCGCTCCAGCTCGCGATGGCTCTGCCGCTGCAACAAGCCTTCTGGCAGCGACCAATTGGCGGCCACGGTGAGGGCCTTGGTGATCTGCTCGCGGGCGAACTGCCGCTGCCGGTATTCCAGCCGCTGTTCGAGGTTGTCCTTGATGGCGTCGCGCAGGTCGGCTTCGAGCTTGAATCCGCCCAGTTCCTCCAGGACCTCCGCGGTCAATTCCGGGAGTTGCAGCACTTTGACCTCAAGGACCTCGAAATTGCCTTGTACCTCAAAACCGCGGAGGGCCAGGTTGTCGGCATCTTGGCTGATCGTCATCGGCAGCGTGCGGGTCTCGCCCGCGCGGACGCCCGTCATCGCCAAGTCGAAACCTTCGATCTTGCCGTCGCGGAAGCTGAGCGTGGGGCGGAGCCGGATGACCTCCTCGCTAGCGCTGGAGAGGACTGTTTCGCCATACTTGAATGTGAGATTCGTCGTGATGTAGTCGCCGGGCCGCGCCGGTTTTTCGACCGGCGCCAGGCTGCCGCGATTGCTCAAAAGCCGCGTCATCGCCCGGTCGACGTCGGCATCGGTAAACTCCTTCACCGGCTTCTCGATCCGCAGACCCTTCCATTGCGGCACGTCGAACTCCGGCCGCACTTCCAGATCGAACTCGAAGGTCATGGAGCCGGTCTCGGGCACTTCAATTGACGGCAGGTCAAGCTCCGGCTCGCCGATTGCCGAGAGATCGTTGTCGTCGTGGACTTGCGAGAGGCTGTCCATCACTAACTCGCCCTTGACCTTGTTGGCAACTTCCTTGCGGAAGCGATGCTCGACGAGCTTCCGCGGCGCGTGACCCGGGCGGAAACCCGGCACGTGGGCCTCCGGCACCAACTCGCTGAACTCCTTGTCCATGTAGCGGTCGATGTCCGCGCGGGAAATAGTTACAGTGATGTGCCGCTCGCAGGCGCTGCGATTGTCGATCTTGACGTCCAGGTCGAGCTTTGGCTTTTCTTCCTCGCCCCCCTCCTCGCCAGCCAACTTTCGGCCGCCCTCGAATTCCTCGCCGCTGAAGCCCCGTTCTTCGTCGTCCGTCAATTCCTCGTCGTGCTTCTGCGTAAATGCCATGGCAAGCTCCTGTCAAAAAGAAAGAGCGGGTGATGGGGTTCGAACCCACGACAACGACGTTGGCAACGTCGTGCTCTACCAACTGAGCTACACCCGCTTGGTACTATCGAATTCTATTCAGCCGATTTTCATTGGTTGCGGTTTGAAGCGGAGCCGTCGTTTGCCTAAAGGGACGATGCGCTCCACTTCGTGCCGCGGCGGATTTGGGCGGCGAAATTATAGGTTCCCTTGGCCCGCGTTCAAGGTCAGTTCGACCTTATATTGCCTCCGGGGGAAGTGAAACTGACCTTTTCCCTCCTGGCCGGAGTCATTCCATTCCAGTCGCATGAAGAAAAAACCATTAAATAGGCCGATTGGGGCAGTGTCAATAGCCCCACCGAAGGGCTATTTAACCAAGAAGCAGGCCAGTTCCTTCTCGTTCCGCAGAAAGAGCCGCCCATCGGCCAACGACGGCACGGTCCACGTCCGGTCCTCGCAGAACTGGAACTTGGAGAGCTCCCGGTAGCCCTGCGGCGACGGCGTGGCCAATGCCAGTGTGCCGTTTTGGCCAAGGATGATCAGCTTGCCGTCGGCGGCGATCAGGCTGCCGCGATTGAAGCCGCTGGCCCGCCACTTGGCCTTGCCCGTGCGGAAGTCCTGGCAGCACAGCTTGTTGTTGTCGAAGCCGTAAAGATAGCCGTCCAAGAGCACGGAGGTGGCGAAGTAATTCTTCATGTCCTTGTTGGCCCAAACCTTCTCGGCGGCCGGTTTGCCTCCTTTGGAAGACAACCGAAACAGCTCACAGCCCGTGCTGTAGCCGGTGGAAATGAAGAGGCGGTCGCCGGAAACGACCGGCGTGGCGACGTTGGCGTCCAGCTCGGTTTTCCACGGGACCTGCCAGAATTCCTTGCCGTCTGTCGGCGAAACGCTGACCACGGTCTCGCCCATAAGAACGATAATCTGCGGCACTCCGCCGGCAATTACCGCGCGTGGCGTCGAGTAGCCGATGCGGTTATCAAGTGAGGTCCAGAGGAGCTTGCCGCTCTTCTTGTGATACGCCGCCAACGATTTCCCGCCGCCGGCGCCGACGACAGCAATCACCGCATCGCCTACGATCACTGGCGACGCCGAAAAGCCGTATTCGGGCAGTTTGCCGCCGCGAAGCGCCAAAAGGTCATTCTTCCAAGGATGCTTGCCTGTCGAGGCGTCGATGCAAATCAGGGCGCCTTTGGCGCACCAAGACGTAGACGCGGCCGGAATCGACAGTCGGCGTCGCCCGCGGCCCGTCGCCGTAGTCGCCGTTCTTATAGAGATCTCCGATGCGGAACTTCCAGATAGTTTGGCCGTCGGCCACATTGACGCATACGGCGAATTCTCCTTCGTCGTTGCCGAAGCAAGTGTAGGCCCTGTTGCCGACAACCGATACTGACGAGAACCCGTTCCCCAGCGGCACGCGCCAAAGCTGCTTTGGTCCGCCCGCGGGCCACTTGGCCAAAAGCCCGGTCTCGCGAGAGATGCCATCCTGGTTCGGCCCGCGCCATTGGGGCCAATCGTCGGCGCGGGCGGCGGCGGCAAGTAGGATGCAAATTAGCGGAAGCGAGAACATTCGCAGTTCGTACATGGCAACTTCCCGGCGGGAAACTCGGCATCTTCGCATTATCAATCGTCAACCTGGCGATAATGTGACATGTCCTGGGTGGACGGCAAGTCGTCCAGCATGATCGCCTGATGAATATGATGATTCGGCGGCGGCACTTTCTCGGGTTGCGTCATCGCTTTCTTCAGCGGCTTGGCGAAGGCCCAGATCGCTAAACCGGTCGCAACTCCCAATCCCGTCAAGAGCCAAAAGAATCCGGATTTCGACAAGAGCTGCTTCTCGTAGATTATCCCGATGTAGCCGGAGAGGATATTGCCCAAGAAGCTGGAAAGGAACCACATGCCCATCATCAGGGAAACAATCCGTGCCGGAGATACCTTAGTGACCAGGGACAGTCCGATGGGCGAAAGATATAGTTCGCCGACCGTCAAAAGCAACGTGCAGAACACCGGCCAGAACCAAGAGCCCTTGCCGGCGCCCACGGCGTTCGCGCCGACCACCATGACGATGAAAGACAGGCCCAGGATGATGCATCCGATCGCCATCTTTGCGACGCTGGAAGGCTCGGTTCCGCGTTTCGCCTGCCAGCCCCAAAAAATATCCAGCACCGGCGCGAACAAAAAGATGAACAGTGGATTGAACGATTGAAACCAGGTTGAAGGCACTTGGAAATGTCCGATGATCGGCCACGTGGTGTTCTCGTCGGCCCAAGTTTGCATCGTGTTTCCCTGCTGCTCGTATACGGCCCAAAAAACGACGTTCAACAGGCAGAGAAAAATCAAAGCCAGAACTCGTCGCCATTCCGAAGCATCAAGCTTTCTCTCCCGCTCGGCCTCCGGAAGCGCTTTGGACGCACTGAGGTTGTCGGCCGCGAGAAACCTTTGGCCGAAGAAATAAACGATCAATCCCAACAGCATGCCGACGCCCGCGGCGCCGAATCCCCAATGCCAGCCGACCGTCGCGGCCAAAGTTCCACAGACCAAATTGCAAATGAACGCGCCGAGGTTGATGCCCATGTAGAAGATCGTGAACGCGCCGTCGCGGCGCGGATCGCCGGGCGGGTAGAGATTGCCGACCTGAGTGGAGATATTCGGTTTGAAAGCGCCGTTGCCGATGATCAGCAGGAGCAGGGCAAAGAAAAACCAGTTTTGAAACGCCATCAGGAAGTGCCCGGCAGCCATCAGGGCGCCGCCGAGAAAAACAGTCTTCCGCTGGCCCCAATAGCGGTCCGCCAAGAAGCCGCCCAGTAGCGGCGTAAGGTAAACCAAGCCCGTGTACCACCCGTAGATCACCGAAGCATAAGCGCCGGGCGGCGTATTGGGATCCGAATCAATCAGTTGTCGAAAGAAATGCCAGCCGACCACCGCGTTCGGATCGCCGGGGATGCGATCTTGGCTGCCTTGCAGGATTTGCCGGGACGCGACGAAAAGATAGTTGACCATGTAGAGCTTCAACAGTCCGCGCATCCCGTAATACGAGAACCGCTCCCACATCTCGGCGAAAAAAAGCACGAACAAGCCAACCGGATGTCCAAACAACGTCGGCTGCGGCGGGACAACCGGTACGGCTTCGATTGGGGCAGGATGGGAACTCAAGAGATTGGTCCTTCTATCGGTATTTCACGCGAGGTCGACATTCCGAGGCCGCTTTTGTGCGGCGCGGCTGACCTCAAGGATTTCATACTATCACCCGCCATGCAAACGTGAAAAGTGCCTTTTCCAAGAGCCGGACCAAAAAGCACCGTCCATTCCGGGAATCTCGCCTTTCGCGTAGCCAAACTATTGTCGGTTTCGAGGAGCATGCGGCAACAGGCTGCCCCAATCGGAGAAGCCCACCCACAGGACAAACTTGTCATTTTGGCGCCTCAACCGGGAAACGCCTTCGAAGAACCGGCGAAACTTCCGAGTGGAATCGGGGTTTCTAAATTGGTCGGAGTACAGCGTTCCTTTGTGCCTTTCCACGTCTCTTCCGAAAACGCTTTAGTGGTAAAAATCGTCAAATTGGATTAAGATAGGGGTAAGGGACGCCCTAGAGCGAACTATTCTAGGGTAGCAGCGCCCCATTTGCAAAATAGGAGCCAGGACTATGAGGACGTTACTGCGTGCGGGATTGATAGCGGTCGGGGTTGCGCCGGTTGCCGCGATTTGGACGGCTTTTGCCGCCGCGCCGAGCGATAAATCGGTGACCGCCCCGGCAGTCGTCCAGCAGGCCGCTAGCCAGCCAGTTGCCGAGCAGCCGGCCGAAAAGCCAGGCCGCACGATTCCGGCTGCCGCCCAATCGGCCCCCAAGCCGCAGTTGACGCCATCGCGTCCTCGGTCAACTGCCGCCGCCCCGGCCGCATCCCCTCAGTCGGTACATACCATCACTTTGCCCGCCGAACCCGCCACCACCGGCAAGCCGCACGCGCTGCGCTTCCAATTCGACAAGGAACCCTGGAAGAACGTTATTCAGTGGTTTGCCAAGCAGGCCGACTATTCGCTTACGATGGACACGGCGCCTCCGCCGGGCACCTGGAGTTATGTCGACCCGCAGGAGTACACGCCCGCCGAAGCACTCAAGGTGCTCAATGAAATGCTGGCGATGAAGGGCTACACGCTCCTGCGGCGCGAGCGACTCTTGATTCTTTGGAATTTGGAAGATCCAATCCCGCCCACGTTGCCTCCAATCGTACAGGCGGCCGACCTGGACAAGTGGGGTGATTACGAACTGGTCTGCGCGTTGTTCGATTTGGACAAATTCAAGCCGGAAGAGGCCGAGGCCGAGGCCAACAAGCTGATCGGGCCGCAAGGCAAAGTCGTCGCGCTCACAAAGACGCGGCAGCTCCGCGTTACTGACATGGCCGGTCGCTGCCGCTTGGTCCGCGCAATGATCAAGCGCATTGAAGACCCCGATGGCACTTCCACCAACCGCCGCACTTTCTATATCAAATACGCGCATACGGACGACGTACTTTCCGTATTGCGCCAAATGCTGGGCATCGAGGAAGACAAGTTTGCAACCACCGACGGTTCGTTCCGCATTGCCGTTGATCCGCGCAGCGGCCGTCTGTTATTTGTGTCCGGCACGCAACCGGACAAAATCGCGCAGGCAGCCGACATCATCAAGGAACTCGATAAACCGCCGCAAGGTATCGTACATTTCCATATGGATCCCAAGGATGCCGAGGCAGCGTTGGGCCAAATCCAAAAGGTGTGGCCGATGGTGCATGACAATCAGCTCCAAATCGAGCTGCCTGCGGCTTCCGGAGGCGGTACCGACGCAAACGGACCAGCGCCCGACACGTCGCCGGGCGGCAGTCCGCAGTTTGGCCCCTTGCGGCGAGGCGGTACCGATTTAACGCCGAAGTCCAATCGCCTTGGCGGGCGGTCAACCCAGTTTGTGCCGCATTCCGCGGCGCATTCGTCGCCGATCGCAGAGCATCGCGCAGGATGGACTTCCAAGTCCGTTCACAGCACCACCGCCCGTCGCGGAAAGCGTGTCCGCTTCGTCGCGCAGCAGCCTGTGGCTGGTCCGGCCGCTGTGCCTCGCGCTGGTGTGCCAAGCGCCGCGACACCTGCCGCATTGCCCTCCGCGTCCGGAAAGCCGCCGGTGACCGTGAAAGTTGAACCGGACGGCTCGGTAACCGTCATCTCCGATGATCCCCAAGCGTTGGCCGCGATGGAGCAATTCCTCAGTTCGTACAAGCCGCGGCTGACGCGCGAGTCGCCGATCATCCCGTTGTATCTGAAGAATGCCCGAGCGGACACAGTCGCGCAGTTGTTGCAGCACATCTTCAGCGGCGATACGGTAACACTCTCGTCGGCCGGCGAGTCCAGGCACAGCGACGAAGGGTCGGGCGGCAGTAGCGCGACGACGACTCGCCGCCTGGCCACGGGGCCTATCAAGATTACCGCCGACAACCGGCTCAACGCCCTGATGGTGCAGGCCAATCACGCCGATTTGGAAAGCATTAAGGACGTGCTGAAAACCCTCGATTCCGACCCGGTCGAAACCGGCGCCACTCCCAAGCCGCGAATGATCCCCGTGGCGCACGTCAAAGCGCAAGAGATAGCCGATGTTATCAAGGAGCTTTACGCCGATCGCCTGGTAAGCGCGTCCAACAACCAGGGAGGCGGCGGACGCAACGGCGGCGGGGGCTGGGGCGGAGGCGGCGGACGGGGTGGACGCGGCGGACGCGGCGGATTCGGCGGTGGCGGGCCGGGCGGATTCGGCGGATTCGGCGGAATGGGCGGCTTCCCACCCTTCGGCGGCATGATCAACATCGGTGGTGGGGGCGACGATGGACCAAACCTTAAAGAGGAGGCCAATCGTATCGCCGTGGGCGTTAACGAACGGACCAATACCGTGGTCGTCACTGCCAACGACGCCATGTACGAGGAAATCAAGAAACTCGTCTCCGATCTCGACGTCGCCGCGGCCGACCAGGGCACCACGGTCGAAAAGGTCGTGGAGCTGCATCTTACCAGCGCTGACGCGATGGAAAGGGCCCTCGCCGCGCTCGGCGGCGAAGGCGTTCAGATTAACCCCAACGTAGAGAGCCTCGACAGGGCGCAAACGCCAACTTCATCGCAGTATCCTTGGATGCAAGGGGCAACTGGGCGACGCGGCGGCTTTAACGGCGGCTTTAACGGCGGCGGGCAAAGTCCCTTCGGAGGCGGTGGCTACCGAGGCTTTGGCGGTGGTGGCAACGGCGGTGGCTATGGCGGTGGCGGCAACGGCGGCGGAGGCTACGGCGGTGGTGGCGGCTTGCGGAACTTCTTCCAAATGCTCAACGGCGGCGGCGGCGGATTCGGTGGCCGCGGTTTCGGTGGCGGCGGCGGCGGTGGCGGCGGACCGGGCGGTGGCGGCGGCGGTCCGGGCGGCGGCGGTGGAGGAGGCGGCCGCTGAGTCGCGCTCAACTCCCCACGTACTTCGCGTACACCGTTCTTGCCACGGTCGGGTCGTCTGTGCCTTGCACGATCGCGCGGCCGTCGGGAAAGAGCGTCAGCTCGAACGCCTCGATCTTCACCCGCAGCAGATACGGATTCCGCGTCACGCCGCCCACGCTCGCCAGTCGCGCGGCCAGTTCATCCAGCGGGGCGCTTTGCCCGGCTGCGTAAGCTGCACCGCGTTGCGCCCGCACAGCACGGCCGCACGGCTGCCTTCCTGCCCGGCCAGCCAGGCGAACTGCCGGTGCCTGCAGCAGGGACAATCGCTCGTTTGGCGAAGCTCGCGGACGTCCAATTGCACGAGGTGGTTCTGCCAGAGGTCGATAACCGTAAGCTGCCGCGAGATTGCCGCACGGTTGCCGCTGAGCAGCTTGATTGCTTCTACGGCTTGCATCGACGCCACGACGCCCACGATCGGCGCCAGCACGCCGGCCGTATCGCACGTCGGCGTGCTGCCGGGCGGCGGGCATTCAGGCAGCAGGCAGCGGAGGCAGCCGGTCTCGCCTGGCACGATGGTCATTGTCTGCCCTTCCGCCCCCACGCAGCCGCCGTAAACCCACGGCAGGTCCAAGTGTACGGCCGCGTCGTTGAGCAGGTAACGAGTCTCGAAATTGTCCGTGCCGTCCAAGATGGCATCGACGCCCTGGCAGAGCGCTTCCACGTTTTCCGGCCCGACGTGGGCGACGACCGGCTCGATCTCGACCGCGGAATTGATCCGCCGCAACTTCTCGGCGGCCGCGATCGCCTTGGGCAGGCCGGCCGCTGCGTCGGCCTCGTCGAAAAGGGTCTGCCGGTGCAGGTTGCTCAACTCCACGAAATCGCGATCGACCAGCCGCACGCGGCCCACTCCCGAGCGCACCAGCGTATTTGCCAGCAGGCTGCCCAGCGCCTCCGCAGCCGCAGACCAGAGCCCGGCTAGTGGCCAAGCATCTCTGTCCCGCCTCGCCCAGGTGCGCGTCGCGCATCTGCCGGATATAGCGGGAGAGGTCCGGGCTGTTAGAATGGTTGGACACTTTGGAGTGCGGCGATTCATCACCGCTTTCCGTTTTTTGCAGGTCGTGGCAAAGCGACACGCCGTTCAATCATAATGGAATTATCCGCCGCAAGAAAGCGGCGATAAATCGCCGCACTCCAAAATGCACCACCTCACGCCGATCCTTCCTTGCCGCAGCCGCGACGACGCGAGCGACTGGCGGCCGACGCCTGTGGCCGACGAGCTGCTGGCGGCCTGTACGGCGCTGTGGCATCCGGCCTTGGTGGCGGCGGCGGGCGAAATGCCCCGGTGGACGCCTGCCGCGGAGCCGCCCGACGATCCGGAGGGGCACGTCCTGCTCATTCCGCCGTCGGCCGAGCCGCTGCTGCCGGAGGATTGGCTGGAACACGTCCGGCAGGCGGGAGCATCGCTGATTCGGGGCCAGAAAGGCCGCGCGGAAATGGCCGCCGCCGCCCTCGCCGCATTGGAAGCGCCACCGGCGGTGGACGATGACTTAGCGGCCGACTTCCTCGCCTTGGGCTATTGCCATTACGTCGTCGAGACAATCACCGTCAACATCCGTTACTCACACAGCCTCGACGAGACCGCCTTCGAGCGCGAGTTGGTCGCCGCGGCCGAGGCGGCCTGCGGCGGCGACGCCGAAGCGGCCCGCGCGCGGCTGCAGGCGGCCTTCGATCTCTTGCACACGGCGCGGGAGTATTCCTATCCCAGCGAGTCCTATCTGCTGGACCTCGCGCTCGTGGCCGGCTCGACGATCGGTGCGTCGCTCCGCGAGCAACTGGGCCGAGTGGCAAAAGACGACCCGCCTTGCAACCTGCTTCTATCGGGCAAAGTCTTGGAGCAAATGGCCGCCCGCGAGCCGGCCACGTTGGAAGCGCTGCACTGCGCCTTGCGGGACGAGAGGGCTTTCGTCACCGGCGGAGAATACGACGAGCTGGAGCTGCCGCTGCTGCCGATCGAGGCGGTCCGCGACCAGATCGTCAAAGGGCTGGCCGTCTTCGAGAAATATCTCGCCGCCCGCCCGACAATTTTCGCCCGGCGGCGTTTCGGCATGACGCCGCTATTGCCGCATATACTCGACAGCCTCGGTTTTACGGGCGTGATGCACGCCACGCTGGACGACGGCCGCTTTCCCACGGGCGGAGCCAGCCGGCAGCGCTGGGAAGGGTTGGACGACACCACCATCGAGGCCTTGCTGCGAGTGCCGATCGACGCCGCTCGGGCCGAAGGTTTCGTCCGCCTGCCGCACATCATTTCCGGCGCGGCCGACATGGACAACCAGCCGACGGCCATCCTCGCCCATTGGCCGGGCCGCACGAGCTGCTGGTACGAAGACGTGCGGCGGGCGCGCCGCTACACGAGCGTGCTCGGCACGGTCCGCTCGCTGCCGGACTATTTCGAGCGGACCGGCATGTCGGCGCATCAAACCGCGTTGAAACCGGACGACTACCGTTCGCCCTATCTGGCCCAGTCTGTGGCAGCCGGCGAGTCGGACCCGATATCGCGGTGGCCGCGCTACTACACGGAGCACGCCAACGCGCAAGCTGCCGAGACAACTACCGTCATGTCAATCATTGCGGGCGGGGACGCGTCCGCGGCCAACTTCACGGAAGCGGTCGGTGGCGCTCGTAGTACCGGCTTTAGCCGGAATCCTCCGGACGGTGATCGGCTAAAGCCGGGACAACAAACGCAGCCGGCGGGCATCATGGTGATCAACCCCCTGAGTTCTTCGCGGCGAGTGCTCGTCGATGTCGCCGAATTGCCCGCGTTGCCGGATGTCTCCGCCGCTGTGCTCCGCGTGGGAGAACAGTCGGGCCGTAAACTGGCTGTTGTCGAGGTGCCGCCGTTGGGCTTCGCGGTGGTCAAGCCGGGCACGAACCAAGGGGACGCTTCGCCGGCGCGGCGCGGTTTAGGCTTCTTCCGGAAATCGGGGGCAACGCCGCCGCTGGCGGCGCGCGACGCCAAACGGGGCGGAGCGGTGCTCCGCAACGAGTTCTTCGAGGCAGTCATCGACTCGCGATTGGGCGCGGTCCGCGCGATTTACGACTTCCGCTCCCGCGGCCCGCGCCTGGCGCAACAGGTTGCCATGCGGCTGGAGGACCGCGACGAGGAAGACGCTTACTCCATTATGGCGGCCGACGACATCCGTATCGTGGAGGCTGGCCCGGTTGTCGGGGAGGTGGCCGTTCGCGGGCGACTGATGGACCGCGCGGGCCAAGCGCTGGCCGATTTTCGGCAAACGACGCGCGTCACCTGGGGCAGCCGCGTGTTGGAAATCGACCTGGAAATCGATTCCCGCCGCGAGCCGCCTGGCGATCCGTGGAGTTCCTACTATGCTGCCCGCTTCGCCTGGTCCCAAGACATGCCGGCGCTCTATCGCAGCGTGAACCAGGCGACCGTGGCAAGCGAGGCCGCGCGGCTGGAAGCCCCGCAATTCGTGGAACTCCGCGGCGCCGCCGTCCGCACGACGATCCTCTCTGCCGGTCTTCCCTATCATCGCCGCAGCGGGCTGCGGAAGCTCGATACGTTGTTGATCGTCCGCGGGGAAACGGCGCGGTGTTTCCGCTTCGGCATAGGCATTGACTTGCCTCAGCCGCAGGCGGCGGCGCTGGAATTCATGGCCCCGTCCGCCGTTGTGCCACTGACAGCCTTGCCAAAGAGCGAAACCGCATGGCTCTTTCACTTCGACAACCGGGCAGTGGTTGCCACGAACTGGCAGGCCATAGTCGAGGACGGCGCGGCCGTAGGCGCGCGAGTGCGGCTTCTAGAAACAGAAGGGCGGCATGTTACGCTTAGCCTGCGCTCGTTCCGGACGGTGAAAACGGCCCAAAAGATCGGCATCGGCAATCGATCAGCGGAAGAACTTGACATCGCCGGCGATCTGGTCACTGTCCCGTTACGGCCTTACGAATGGGCGGAAGTGGAATTACGATAGGCAGTCTTGGGCAGAAAAAAGGGGCGGGACGGTTTGCAGATCATTCTGCCCCTTTTTCCTTCTCGTTTTTATGCGCCATTTTCATGCTCGGGACAGTTTCAGATGAGCCGCCCAGCCAATACTGAGCCCTACGGTCAATGAAGCGAAAGACTCAGTCAAAGGACTGACTGGTTCGCGTGGGGCGTTGGGTAAGCCTGGCAAAACCGCAATCGGCGGTCTGCACATTTCGCAAGGCGCGTAACCCGACGCCACTGCTGAACCTAACCCCATAACGCTGCCTCTTTGTGCATAGTGGTACAGCAAGTGGTAGCAATCCGCATCCAGTACACGAACCTGAATTCGATCAGATTCATCGATAGCCGCCTGCCGCGTTTTAACTTTCGCGTTGTATTCAGCCAGTGCCACATTATACGGCGCGGTGTATTTGTAGTATCCCCAGCAGGTAACCAGAGCTGCAAAGGCGGTCGAGCCGAATGCGACCAGCCCCCAATACGCAATCGCTCCAGGTTTTATTTTCATGTCAGTCACGCGTAACATGCCAAATCTGTCGAACTGCCGCGACCTGCCGCAATCGGGTGACGCGTCGTTCTGATTCCTTGTCTGCTGAACCTTCTTTAACCGCCCTAGGATGAATCGCTGGAATCCCGCAAAGCAGACCAGCAAGGAAACCAACAAGATGCCTCCCTGGAAAACGACCTGTAGACGATAACCATCCATCCAGCCGAGAACACAAGCAATAACGGCTCCTCGACCGAGACAGAAGAACATAAGACAGCCGACACACCAGCCAGCAATCACTAACAGTTTCCCCATGGTCATCCCCTTAAGCAGAAAAAGCGTCAGAACGATTCATTACTTTTTCCATCCCGGACAACTTCTCAATCGGAGACCGTCACTCCAAGCAACCTGACATGTGATAGTGTTCTCGCGCGGAAATCGGCTTGTTGCCTTCCTGCGGCATCTATCGAAGGTTTCGACGATTTGGCGGGCCCTCAAGACTTCTCGTCTAGCATCGCTTGAGTCGGCGACTCCGGGGCCGTAGACAGGCGTGCCAACAACGCTTGCGGAGTCAACACCGGCAGCGGACATGCGGCGAAATGGGACGGATTTCGCGTCACGACGGCATCCAGCGCGGCCTCCACGGCGGCAGCAATTTGAAGATTATCTTCAAAATCTTTGCCCGGCAGCAGTAGTCCAGCTTTCAAGGTATCGAGAGCTACGGGCAGGATTTTGCACACTTGCAAACACGCATGGACGGCGTGGAATGCTTTTTCCAGGCCGGAATGCCGCCGCGCGACGTAGAACATATTCGCAACCGACAGCGACGTAACGCTGGACACGAGTCGGGATTGCTCGCTCGCCTGCCAGATTGCCGTCGCTTCGGCTTCCCATGGCAGCCGCTTCAACAGAACATCGAGCAGTATATTGGTGTCGAGCAGGACCTGCATTAGCCGTATTTCCTCGTTCGCTCTTCCTCAAGGATTTGTTCGACTTCCTCATCCGTCGGCGGCGGCTTGTCGGTTTCCAGGATCCCGACCAGATCCGCGAGTGACTTCTTCGGCCGCGCTTGTTCGGCCTCAAGCGACTGGAGGATTCTCGCCGCCAGCGAAAGCCGCATCGGCTGCGGCCAGGATCTGATCTTTTGCCAAACTTGTTGAATATCGTCCACTTGTGCAACGGTCATCGCAACCTCGCTTTGGTAACTGTTCGGCAGGCCGCGTCGCGCTTCTTCGCAGCCTTTCCGTCTTTATTCTACATCGGCACGGTAACGCTGTCCTCAGCCCGCGCGCTACTCGCTGCTCTGTGCGGAATTGTGCGGCGCTGCCCCGCTCACCCCGCTCCCACTCCCCTGTCCAGCGCGTCCTGATCTCGCTGGTAAAGCGCCAGCACGGACTCGAACTCGCCCTGTCCGATTTGCCAGGCGGGATTGTCGTCGCTATAGGCGTTGCAGTGCGCGGTAAAGAGGCGGTAAAAGAACTTGAACATGTGCCGCGGCACGCGGAGCGTCCCCAAGCCGTCTTTCAAGCGCACCGCGTCGATTGTCGAGTCCAGCAGGTCGGTGATCGCCGGCGCTTTCCCATCCGCCGCGCACGCCTTCAGCCGCGCGTTGGCCAGGTCGTAAAGCGATTGGCCGGTCCAGGCCAGCGAGCGGACGAGGTTCTGCTTGTCCAGCCGCGCCCGTTCGTGGAAATCGCGCTCCTGCCGGTCGATGGCGTGTTCCAGTTCGATCGGCAGCAGCAGCTTGACGCCCAGCCCAGGGTGCTTGAGAAACTTGTTGTCCAGCATTGGCCAGACGAGGGCCTGCATGAGACTGGCCGAGCCGTTGATCAGATACGGCTCGTCGACGCGATCGACGACCACGACGATGCCTTCGTAGCTCATGGACCGTAAGGCCGATTGCAGCTTTTCCAACATGCGATAGCGAGCGTCGGTCTGCGGCGAGACGGGCAGCGGCTGGCCAGCGAGCCGCCCGGCGGGAAAGTTCAAGAGCACCGTCCGCAGCGAATTGATCGAGTGCTGCAGCACCCGCGTACTGCGGCCGACCTGCCACGCCCGATACGTGTACGTCAGGAAACGGCCGACCCACGGCAGCCAGCCAGCGACGATAACGGCCAGCATCCAGGCCCAGTGCGTCCGCCACCATCCCAGCCAGATGAAGAGCACCAGGGCCAACACTGTGACGCCGGCGCCGACTGCCACATCCCACTTGGACCGCCAGGTGGAAAACCGCAGCT
This sequence comes from uncultured Planctomycetia bacterium, assembly GCA_963780045.1. Classification (GTDB taxonomy): domain Bacteria; phylum Planctomycetota; class Planctomycetia; order Pirellulales; family Thermoguttaceae; genus JANXQG01. Next base: position 4,695,179 of record CAVZZZ010000001.1, read on the forward strand.
TCTTGCGGAGTCGCTGCCAGCGCGCCGTCGCGCTTTCCGCGGTCGATTGATCGTAGACGGCGGCCAAAAGCGCCACGTCGCGAACCTGACTGGCGTCGAGCCGTTCGACCGGCAGCGGCTCCTCGCGCGGCCGGGTGGCGGGCCTGCCGCACGTCCAAAATGCGATCGACCAGTTGCGTCACGGCCAGCGACAGCACGGCGTCGATGTGGTCCCACAGCCGCCATTGAGCCAAGGCCCGGTCGATTCGCCGCGCGCGGCCGTGAAAACGCTCGCGGAAGCGGTCGAGGAAGGGGTTAAAATCATCGTACTGCACGACGAACACCTGGCCCTCGGGATGGTTGGCGTTGTGGTCGGCCAGCTTCCGCACGACTTGCATCCGCATCGCCGTCTTGCCGGCGCCCTTTTCTCCGAAGACGACCGACGTTGCCGGCTCGCTTGGATCGCCGAAGATCTTGTCCCACGCCGGATGGAACACGCTGCGAATACAGGCGCCCTTGAAGACCAGGTCGGTCTGCGCGTCCTCGTCGGCAAAAGGATTCGAGGCCAGCCCGTGATGTACAAGAAATTGCTGGAGCTTCATTGGCGCGTCAGCACGTAAATGAATACTCGCGCGAGCACGATCACCGCCAGGACCAGCAGGACCAGCAACGTCACCTGAGTGCGGTCCGTCGAGCGGCCGTGTTTGGGCCGTTGCGTGCGCGCCGACGACCCGTTCCGCGGGTGCCCCGTCGCGGTAGTCGGCGCGATCGCGGTGTCCAGCGGGTCCGTGGGCTGCGTGCCGCGAAGTTTGGGAAAGACCGTTCCGGCCTCCTGCCAGTCGCGCCAGCCTTCGCGCCAAACTAGCGAGTCGGCGCTGACGCGGCCTTCGTTCATCCACGTTCGCATCAGCTCCCCCGGCGCCGGGCCGAACTGTCCGCCGGTCGGCGGGCGAATGTACCAGATCATATCCGGGGCGTCGGTGATCGGATCGGGCGGCTCCGGCCGTGCAGCCGGTGCGGCCGGGACGCCCGCACGGTCCATCGGAGGCAGCGGTGGCGCCGAGGCCTCGCCTTCTGGAGCGCTCGCCGCGGCATAGTGCGGCACTGGACTGGAGGGCGCGGCGGGGCCAGATATGACGGCTGGGCCAGACGGCGGAAATTGGTTCGATTTAGCCGTGTTCGGCGTCGCTGGGACGTTGGAAACTGACGGCAACGGCGCCGCTTGTTTCGAATGCATCAGCTTGCCGCCCCCCGGGTCAACAGGCAGATTGGGTGGTTCGCCCGGCAGGATGTCGGGCGAGGAATCGGATTCCTGGTCGCCCTCGTCGTGATCGGCGTGATGCCCGGCGGTTTGTCCCGTGGTTCGGTGGCCCTCCCGGCTGCTGGGCCGCGTGCTTTGCGTGGGTATTTGCGTCCTGGCGCCGCAGAACGGGCAAATGCCCCGCCGCCCGGCCTGAAACTCCTTCACGTTCAGTTTGTGCCCGTTGGGACAGTAAAAGCGTATGCCCATCGATCCGCGATCCTCCGAAAAGTCTATTATAGCCAGACGACAGGGCACTTGAATCCGTTGTGGCACGTGACACCGCTACAAGTCTTCCGGCCGCAAGCCGGTGCGTCGCGCCATCCTGGCAAGCATGCGCCGCACCGATCTCTACATCATCGTGGAAGGCAAAGACAAAGTCAGGCCAGACGGCGCGTTCCAGGACGCGGTGAGATCCGCCCGATTGACGCTTGACCGTCCAGCCGATCTTCAGTAGCGCGGCCAGAACTCGACGTGCCTTCGTTGCAGGCAGCGACTCATGCTGTTTCTGCAAAGACGCGCTCCAACTCGGGCACCGGCTCACCTTGGTCGAGGCGGTCGGCGATTACGCGGAGTGCCAGCGCCTTAGCATGATCGACGGCCTCCGTACGCGTCTCACCGTATGCCAAAACCCCGGAAAGCTGCGGCACTTCCGCGAGCCAACGTCCATCTGCTTCGCGTTCAGTTTCAACCGTCAGCCCCATGATCCGTCCCTCCCAAACAAAACCATATACGTTAGCGCCGCACATACTATCATACCCTGCACCGGCCGCTCTAGCAACCGCCGTCATCGGTCAAGCACAAGCCGGCAATTCAACACCCGCGGCCCGTCGATCTCTTCCGCGCAGCCAAAGCGGCATTCCGACAAGCACGCGGCCGTCGGGGAGGCGATAAGTGAATTCGCTCCTCGCACCAGGCGGCAGCACCACCTCCGCCCATTGGCGTCGCCGGTCCGGCGCCAATAGGCAACAGCGGAAGCTGACCGTCCGTTTGCCCTGGTTCTGAAGCGTCTGCCGGACATTCATGTTGCCTTGATCGTCCAGCACGGCCTGTCCGCTAATGTCAACATCGCCGCCGCCGATTTCGATCGGCCGGTAGACAGTGAAGCGGTAAAGTCGATCGGCCTGCAGCTCGAATTGCAGGGCAACCATCTGCGGCCCGGCGAGGGTATCGCTGGGCAACACTACCCGCAGCGGCAACTTCCAGACGGCGCCCGGCTCAAGGCGGAATTCGGCCGATTGTGGCTCGACCTGCCAATCCCGCGGCGGCCCGATCAGCAAATGCCCCGCTACGGCCCGCGGCAGCGTGTTCTTCAATTCCACGCTCGTCGCTGCCGTGCTTGCTGGAGTGCTCGGCAGCGAGCGCGGTGCGAAACCGACATTCAGTTGCCATTGCGTGATTGGCCCGTCCAACCCGGTCAGGAAGACGGGAAGCCGCTGGACGTCGACGCTCGCCCGCGCTCCTGCGTCGAGCGTGGTCGGCAAGTCCGCAATCCGGCCCCATAGGTCGCAGGATTGCAAATGGTCGCCGAGGTAAACGGAGTCGCGTTGCGGAACGCCGCCGCCGAGCACGCCCACGTACTTGCCGCGGCTGCCGAAGCAATGCACGCGGTTGCCGCCGGCAAGATCAATCTCGCCCGCAAACGGCAGCCCGCCGAGCATCAAGGCCGTCGTTCGCCACGGCAGGAACAACTCGCCGGGCGAACCGTCGCGGGACACAAGTCCGCGCTCGGAATCGAAAGGATGGTCGAAAAAGATGCCCTCGGCGCAATGTATCTTGGCAGTGATCATGCGGTCGACCAATTGGGCTATTCGCTCGCTGTCTCCCACTGGCGCTTCGCGTTTTCGCGGCGCGGCGCCGATCGCCAGCCATCGGGTAACTCCGGCGGACGCCGTAGCGTCCAATCGCTTTGCCAGCTCGGCGTCGCTCGTCGACTCGTCGCAGTAGAGGGAAAGAAATCGCCAGGGGGGTTTTGGCGGCTTTGTTTGCAGTCCCGGCTTTGGCCTGCCCCGCACGCCGCCTTTGCGAGGGCCGCTGGCGACATCTCGCAGAGCTAGACGAGCGCTCGCCACCGGCAGCGGCGCGCTGATGTCCCAGGCGATGCCGACATCGACGTCTTGACCTACTTTGTCCAACTCTGCCTTGACAGGCGAAACTACCGCCGGCAGATCACTGAAACCAGTCCAGCCCGTATCGCGGTCGTCGCCGATCTGCCAGCAGCGGATTTCAGTCCCCAGGCGCGCGAGCACCGGTTTAATCGACGGATACCAGGTCTTCGGGTCAAGCCCGAACGCCTCGACCGCGAGAATGCCGGGGGACTGTCCCGATTCTCGCGGCTGACTGGGGCCAAACTCCGGGATGGCCGACGGTTGTGAAAATGGGGCTGCCCCCTTTTCGGCGGTCGCTTGATCGTTCCCCGTCGGCGGATGCAGTACGCCCGCCAACTGCACACCCGCACGGCTGAGCCGATCGCTAAAGCTGATAAGCGGTTCGATGCGATCGCCTTTGCGCGGGCTAGGCGCGCATACGAAGGGATACTTGACCCGGCGGGCGCCGCTCTGCGCCAAGAGGTCGCCCAGGGGTACAAGTCCCACCGCGACGTCGTCCGTGTCGAGGCTCCAGCCGAATTCGCTCTCCTGCGGCGGCGGGTGCATATCGATAATGGCGATGCCCAATGACGTGCGTGCGATCGGCTGCCCGTAACTCGCGCCGTCTTCTCCCAGCGGCACAAGCTCCGCGGAAACGCGATAGTATCCTGCCGAATCGCCTGGAATCTGCCATGCTGTGCGAGCCGCACCTTCGGTCCGCGACTTCGGCGTTTTGCCAGTCGCGTCCGTTCCGGTTGTCTTTAGGGCTGGCAGCCCGCTGTTTGAAACGCTCTGGCAATGGCGAGCGATCGTTCGTCCCTCGCAATCGGCTAGCTCGAGACGGACTTCGTACCGCGGCGCGGCAAAGCCCGACACCAGACAGGCGATTTCAATCGCCCCGGAACCCGTTTGCGGTTTGCCCTCTCGCCCTGTGCCCGCTTGCGGTTGTCGGGCGAATACTAGAAAGGAAGCGTCGCCTGCTCCGCGCAGTTTAAGATTGTTCGTCGTTGCAATGCCGGCTTCATGCACGTTCTGCCCGTTGGCCGCGTCGATCCGTCGGGCCGCGAGAGCAACGCGCGGCAGCCGCCCGACCCACAGCGAGCCGAAAAACGCCGAACCGTGCAGGTCCTGGTCCGCTCCTTGCGGCGCGAGGTGAACACCCACGTACAGCGTCGAAGCTCCGGCTGGCGGCGAAAGCGGACCGACGCGCACCTTACGCCAGGGGTTTGTGCCGTCGATCTTCTCCGAAACTGCGTCGGCCAGTCTCGCTCGTGCCGCATCCGTGAAAGTCAACGACATCCAGGCCGCGTCGTGTTGCAATGCGGACGTCTTCACGTAGCCTTCGACAAAGTATTCGCCGCCCGGCTCGACCGCGACCGCCGGCCCGAAAGCCGTCGCCGCGCCGCCATCCAGGTCCATGCGCAGGCAGCGTCCACGACCCGATGCACCCCCGCGCAGCGGAGGGCTAGAATTGCCCGGCGGAAAGTCGTCATCGACGACGCGCGCGAGTTTCTGTACGTACCACGGCAGGCCCGGACCGCGCGGCCGCGTCCAGCCCGGAGGCCAACCAAAGTATTCCTCATCGCCAGTCGGCTCAAACGTGCATTTCCAGACCTCAGCGGCGCCGCGAACGAATTTATCATTCTCCGCGTACTGCTGGCCAGCGTTGTGATCACGATCCGCGTTATGTCCCTTTTCGCCCCCTCCGCCAGGAGCAGCTAGCGACGTTAGAAGGATCGCGGCGAGCGGCAACATAATGCGCAGTCTGGATAAACGAGGCAAGCTGCGGCATGCGCCCATCGCGGTAATTACCGCATCATACTGGCCCAGAGTGCTTGCTGCTGTTTGGTCAGCAGTTGCAAGGCCCGTTGCCGGGCCTCGTCCAGCAGCGCCGACCGCTTCTGCGCAACTTCCAATCGGCTATCGTCTCCAAAATACTTTTCCAAATCCGCGATCCCGATCTGCGTTATCTGCTTGAGCCGCTCAATGGCTTCCTGCTGGGCGGCCGACAAATCGAGCTTCTTGACCACCTCCGGCTGGAAAAACGGCTCGACGCCCGGCATCCGCACTAGCTCTGCCAGCCGCGCATTGACTGCGGGCGCGGCGGTCGGGGCTGTGGTGTCGGTAAGTGCCTCGAAGCCCGATTTCGCGTCGCGGCTGGACTTAGCGGCGCCTGCCGAACTGAAGAACGGGATCCATTGCGCCAGATAGCGCTGGCACGCCACGCCGGTCGAGGCCACCACGGTGACCGCCAGTAGCAATTCCAGCAGGCCGCGGCAGGGAAGACGCGCCCTCTTCTTCATCTTCTTCGCCGGCGCCTGTTCTCCGTCGGCTTCTTCTTCGTCCTCGTCGGTTTCGTCCTCGGGCGCTTCGTTTTCGACAGTTCTCAGCCGTTCAAGGCCGATGCGGAAAGTGGCAATGTCGCCCGTCGGATCTTCCTCCTCCGTCTCCAGGCGGACGATATTGAAGACGCGGACTTCCAGCTCGGCGTCCGGTGTCTTCAGGTGTCCTGAATCGTCCACCCAGAACTGCGGACTACCCTGGATCACGACGTGCAGCGTCCCCCCCCGCTCCTCGAGAATCGCGGCCGGCAGGTTCTGGCAGCCGATGCTCAGCACGCAGTCCGGCTGCGCGCGCAGCCCGCCGCGGGGGCGGGCCGGATGAGCGAATTGGTCCTTCTTCGAGAGACTGCATAAGCGGAGTGTTTCTACTAGTGGGCCCTAGGAAAACCTAGCACGCCGGTTACGCCCGCGAGGGGCCTTTTGCGGGAATCCTTAGCTGCTCGGAAGGACTGTAGCGGTTGTAGCGGTCGAGCGCCGTGTGACTCCCATGAGTTCCGTCGCGGGTGAATTCGTTTTACAACAAGGGCGGCACGTCTCCGCACACTCCGGGGCCTCCGCGTGAGTCACCTAAAGCAGGTTTCCGCGGCGGCGATCCCAGAAGTCGGATGTCGGTTAACCGTCGTCGAATAACACGTCCAAGACGTCCAGTGCGTTCACCGCACGGCGGGGATCGCGGTCGCCTGTGAGGTTCGCCGGCTCGTGCCATATCGAAAGCGCATAGCGGATATACTGCTCTCGCGATTCGGCGAGAAGGGCATCGCCCAGTCGGCACTTCAACTCCGGCCAAAGCGACCGCAGCTCATCGAGCGCAGCCGCTTTGCCCCGGATGGCGTCGAAGGCAGCGTCGTCCAATGCTTCGAGCTGGGCGACGACTTCGGGCGAGTCGGCGTCGAGCAAGCAGGACGGCGCACGGACGGTTGCGGCGGTCGCCTCCGCCACGGCTGCGACGCTCTTTTGGAACGTGTGATGTGCCGCGTGGGCCTGACGTTCGTGCGAGTTCAGGGACCTGTCTCCTTGATTCGCGCTGTGGCTATTGGGCCAATTCCACCGTCGCGTCCGCGGACTCGCCGCGCGTGGCGGCCGTGGCCACGTAAACCAGGCCGACCGTGCCCCCCAGCACCATCGGCGGCTGCGCGGCCAGAAGGCCGAACCCGAGGTTGATCAGGCACAACAGGACAATCGCGATGTATCGCAGTTTGTCTCGAAACTTTTCCATCTCACGCTCCCATAAAAAGTGTCTCGGTGTCCTTTACAAAACCGATGCGAAAGCGGGCGCGGTGGCGCCGCCCGTTCTAGTCCGACGGGGCCTCGCTAAGTTGCCGCCGCATCGGGCACGGCTGGAGGGGTTCCGGCCTCGACGCGCTTGCCGTTTCGCGGACCTCCGTCCCGCTGCGCATCGACGAGCGCCGTCCGCTTGTCGTCCGCGGGGGGCGCTGCGGGTCCCGGCGGATCGCCGCGAAGCTGGGCGGTGAGGGTTTCCACCAGGCTCCGCATCCGTTTCAACTCGCCTGCCAGTTCGGCTTGCTGCCGGCCGGCGTGGCGCTTTTGTTCGTGGAGGGTCTCGGTCTGGTCGGCCGCGCGACTGCGAAGTGTTTCCACCTCGGCCTCCAAGGTCGCTCGCTGCTGGAGCCAGTCGGCCTGCTGCCAACGCATTCCTTCCAAGAGCGCGGCGATTTGCGAATCCGGGACCGCGTCCTCGCGCGCCGCGGCGATCTCCGTGACCAAGGAGGTCAGCCGCGACAGTTGGCTTTCGACGTTGCTGCCAAAGCGTTCAATCTGTTCGCTGGCCCGCCGCAACTCCTCTCGGCAAGCGGCCCACGAAGTGTCGGCTGACGCCTTGTGTCCGTTGTTCAGCTCCAGGCATTTGTGCCGAGCGAACAGCTCCAGCGAAAGCGACTGGAGCTGGTCGAAAACGCCGCCGAAAAACTCGCCGCACTCTTCCTGCGTCGCATTGACCTCGTCCAGCGCGGTGCGCGCAAGATCGTCAACATCGGGCTCTTGCAGTTCCGTGGACACAATTCAACGCCTGACGAGTACAGGTTGCTTGGCGATCGCCGGTCGCAAGGGGGTGACAAGTGGCCGCGTGCCAAGCCGGTAGCTTGGCAGCGACTGCGAGGGCGCTGAATCGCCGCGGGCGGAATGGCCCGCTAAATAACAGTAGGTCAGGAAACGCGAGTTGGCAAATCGGCGAGGTCAGAATTGGTGCAAACCGGAAAAAAGCGCCGATTTTTGACCGGAAGAAGGCGGAAACGGGGCGGCCGTGCCGGATAGTTCCAAGTGCCCAGTACGCAGTGCCGAGTTGGCGTTGCATAGCAATCGTGCCCGGCGTACTCGACAGAAAGTACCGCGTAGTCGCTACTCGGCACTCCGTTCTGCGCACTGTGTACGGTGTACTTTGTACTTGGCACACTCGCTCCAACCGCCGCGGCCATCAAGCAAAGGCAGCCCGGCGGACGGCCCGCCAGGCTCCGCCGCCGCCCGCATCGCAAGCACCTCACTTCGCGGCTTGGCGCCAAGGCCCAGCCGCTGCAGCCGCGGCCAAAGCAGCGCGGCGTTTTCCCGCAGATACGGCCAGCGGAAATAGTAATGCCGAAAGCACTTTGCCAGCAGCTCTTCGATCCGTCGCGGCGTAAGATGGTCGTATGTCAATAGCGGCGTGTAGACGTTGAAGCGGCTGTAGTCGAGCGTGTCCAGGCGATCCCGCATTTGGTCGAAGAACTGCGTGCCGGGATACGGCGTCACGACGTTGAAGTTGGCGAACGTCGGCCCCAGTGAAACTGCGTATTGCAGCACCTGGCGGATTGAATACTCCGTGTCTTCCGGGAAGCCGATCATGAAGCCGGCCACCGTGCGGATTCCCAACGCCCGGCAAGTGGCAATGAACGCCTGCTGGCGGTCCTTGTTGATCGGCTGCCGCTGATAATTCCTCAGCGTGGGATCGCTGGGCGTCTCCACGCCGAAGGTGACGCTCGTCAGGCCGGCACGCTTCAAAAGCCGCAGCAGCTCCGGCGGCAAAAGCTCGATGCGGCTTTCGATGGAGAATTGCACCGGCTCGCCGCCCGGCGATCGAGGCAGCCGGACGATTTCTTCGATGAGCTGCATCGTGCGGTCGCGGCTGAGTCCGAAGAGCGGGTCGCGGAACTTGAATGAACGGAAACCCCAGCGGAGGATGCCCTCGCGCATCTCCTGGGCAACCGCGCGCGGATCGCGGAAGCGCGTGATGTTTTCCAGCACCAGGTAGGGGCAGTAGTTGCACTTGAAGCGGCAGCCGCGGCTCGATTGGACCAGCCCAGTGGGAAACCGCCAAAAGTCGTAGCCGATGCGGAAGCGCTCCGGTCCCAGCGGCAACCAGTCGGGCAGCGGCAGCGCATCCAGGTCTTCCGCCACGCCGAGTTGTACCGTTGCGCCGGGCTGTGCCAGCACTTCGTCCAGCCGCCAATACAACTGCTCGGCCTCGCCTTGCACGACCGTCACGCCCAGGTCCGCGAACTCCTCCGGCAACATGCTGGCCGTCGTGCCGACCACCAGCACGCGGGCTCGCGGCTCGTCGGCCAACAGCCGCGAGATCACTTCCCGCTCCAGGTCCAGCGTGATCAGTGAAGGGTTGAAGACGTAAAGATCAGCCCCGCGCGGCGGGCGGTCCAGGACATATTGCACCTTGTGCCCTAGCCGGGCAAAGATCGCGGCCAGATAGGCGAAGAGCAGCGCCACCGGCCGGCGGTCGCGGCGATAGAACCAGCGGACGATCGCATCGCGCGGGCTACTGCGTCCACGAAACATGCCCACGCCAAATCCGCCGGCGAAATCCTTGGAAACATCGCGGCGGCGGGTATCCCAGAGGAGGACGTTCATGGCCAGGCCGAAGTGTTCAGTTTTCAGTGTTCAGTTGTAGGGTGGGACAAGATCGCGTAGCGAGCGCAGGCCCACCATCTGCCAAGTTCGGACGCTGAGCTTGGTGGGCCTGCGATCGCTTGAAGCTCGCTTGTCCCAGCCTACGACCTTCAGCCGGCCTCGTAGCAGTCTCCCCCACGACGCGCTTGAAGATCACCCGTCCCGTCGAGTCCAGGTGGTAGTCGATCGCCCGCCAGCGGACACGGCTGCCAAATGCCGAAGCCATCAGGCAGAGCCATTGCACGAAGCCGACCGCGGGATTGCCCGCAATGTGCCAGCGGCGTACGCCCCGCAACTCGCCGAGGTGCTCCGGTGAGTAAACGGCCGCTAGCCCTTGGATGGCCCAGCCACGATACAGTCCGAGGCCATAAAGGGCCGCCAATACACCCGCGGGAAGCCATGCCAAGTGCGAACGCATGATCGTCAAAACCCCAAGCAGCACCATCGACGCTATCCACGCCGTGTTTGCAACCGTCGCTGCGGCCAAGGCAAGCAGCCACCAGCGGAAGGCATAGTGCCGCGTGATGCTATACTGCCTGCAGACGAATTCAAGCATTTGCCGCCAGGTGAAATCGACCGGCGATGTCACGACGCAGGCCGGATCGAAGCGGACCTCCAGCCCGGAGCGAGCCAGAACGCGAGAGGCGACAAGGTCGTCGCTGAGCGTGCCTTGCCAGGCGTCGCGGATCCGCAGTCGTTCGAACGTCTCGCGGCGAATCGCCCAGGAACCGCCCCAAACGAAATGTCGTGAATCGCGCCCGAGCACCGCCATTACGTTGCTATTGACCGCCGCAGCGAGGTGGTTGGCCACCGTCGGTCTTCGCGGGACAAGCCAGCGATAACCGGTCGTGGCCCCAATCCGCGGCATATAGTGCTTGTAGATCGCGGTGCGGAGCCAGTACGGCTTCGGCCGTCCGTCGGAATCAAAAAAGGCCAGATGGCGGATGCCGTCAGAAAGCTCCGCGGTTGCCGCGCAAAGATTGTGGACCTTCTGCCCGCACGCGCCCGCGCGGCCGGCTACAACGAGTCGCGCGGGCGTGTCCGAGCAAGCCGCCATTGCGCGGCGGATGCTCGTGCAGGCTTGGTCGGCGGCGTCCTCGACGACGAACGCTACTTCATAGTCGGCATAGTCCTGGCTAAGCACCACTCGCAGATTCGCTTCCAGTCCCGGCTCGTCACCTTTGCACGGCGAGACAACGAGCACCCGGCCGGATGGGGCGTAATTGGGCACCGTCATCTGCCGCGCAAGCGCCTTGCGACGGTGTTCGTAGACGTTGACGGCCACCAGCAGCCCCTGCACGAGTGCCGTGCCGGCCAGCAGCAAGTAGGCGATCAACCAGAACGAAATCATCCGTGCCGAGGTCCTGGGCGCATAAAGGAACGGGCCAGTCCCGACAGTCCGACGCGGTGCTGGCGAATCGTAACTTAGCAAACCAGGGAATTCTGGACAAGATCAGTCATTTGCTCACCACTGGCGGGAAATGGGGCAGCTAGCTATTGTGCCCGAATCGTCAAGAAAACCAGGACAATCTATTGCGTCTACCGGCCAGGGCACGGTAGCATCCCGCACGTTACGGGGAGAATTGTACGCCGGGGATATACGCGCGTTCGTCATACCCCTGGCCGGCGGACAGCTTAATCATTCCGACCGTTGGTTTACGATATGCGAGGAACGGAGTACAACCAAGTGCCTCGATTGACAACTCTAGTTCTGCTCTTTTTAGCAATCGCCGTGCCGATCGGATGCACAACCGTCCGAAGTACTAGTTACAAGGCCGACTTCAATCAATTTCAGCGGGCAGAAAGCCTCATGCTGAGCGATCACGGTCCCGGCGTCGACACTACGGAACAACGATCCGCGACGATCAAGGATTTCAAGCTGATAGCGGAAGTGAACGCAGTCTTCAACTCTCCTAATGCACACTGGCTGCCGGTGCAAGGGACTCCGCCCGTTCCGCGGTTTACCCTCTCCGCGTTCAGGGATGGACACCTCGCCGATTGGCTATGGTTCGACGTGCCGGCTGGCAAAGAGGGGAACGTCTATGTCCAGATGAAGTTTCCGCGCGGGTTAATCTGTTTCACGTATATTAGCCAAGCCGACTTCGACAAGCTAATGACGTTGTTTGGACTTCCGCCATGGGAAAATGGCCCGGAGAAACAACATGACGAAGTCCACTGAGCGTGGCCTCGCGCGATGACTGCTCCGCCGTGCCGTTGTCGGCGAGAGGCGTTGAACCATTTGGTAAATCTGCGCACAATAGTCCTTTCCGGCAGAAAGGACCTACCAATGTGGCGCGACATCCAGGGCAGTCGATCTATCGTCACCGGCGCATCTAGCGGCATCGGCCGCGCGATCGCAAGGGAGCTGGCCCGGCAAGGCGGAAAGGTCGCCTGCGTGGCGCGACGCGAAGACCGCCTAGAAACACTTGCCGAGGAAATCCGAAGCACAGGCGGCACGGGGGTCACGATTTGCGGCGACGTGACCGACGCGGCTGTGCGTGCAAGCGCGATTGAAGCCGCCGCGTCAAACTTCGGCGGATTGGACATCCTTGTGAACAACGCGGGCGTGGGAGCGATAGGGTCGTTCGAGTCGGCCGATCCGCAGCGGGTGCGGCGCGTCATGGAAGTGAATTTCTTCGCGCTGGTGGAGATGACGCGATTGGCGCTGCCGCTGTTGAAGCAAAGCCAGCGGCCGATTATCGTCAACGTCAGCTCGATTGTCGGCCGCCGCGGCACGCCGCAGAACAGCGAATACGCGGCAAGCAAGTTTGCCGTACAAGGCTTCAGCGAGTCGATCCGCGCGGAACTGGCGGCCAGCGGCATCGACGTGCTCGTCGTCTGCCCCGGTACTACCCAGACGGAGTTCTTCGACCAGGTGCTGGAGGACAAAGGCGGTCCGAAATGGCCGGAGCACAAGGCCGTCACCGCCGAATCGGTCGCCTGTGCCACCATCCGCGCCATCCGCCGCGGCAGCCACGAGATCACGCCTTATTTTTGGGGCAAGGTTCTCGTGATGATGAATCGCGTTTCGCCCTGGTTTGTCGACAAGCTGATGGAGCGATACGCGTGACCTTCGATCTAGGGTTCACAATCCTCTACGAGCAAAACGGCTGTCTGGTCGCCAACAAGCCGCCGGGCGTGTTGACGCAGGCCGTGCCGGGCGTCGATAGCCTGGAGGTCCGCGTGAAGCGGTATCTGGCGGGCGAACGGGGCGGCGGCGAAATCTACCTGAACGTGATCCACCGCCTCGACCGCCCTGCCAGCGGCGCGATTATCTTCGGCAAGGACCTTCGCACAACCCGCAAGCTCGGCCAGCAGTTCGAGCACCGTCGCGTACACAAGCTCTACTGGGCTTGCGTCGCGGGCGCCGTGTCACCCGAAACCGGCCGCTGGGAAGACTTCATTTACAAGGTTGAAGGCGAGCCGCGGGCCGAGATCGTTGCCGCTGGCCATCCCAAGGGCCGCCACGCGGCGTTACGATACCGCGTCCTGAAAACCTTCGACTGGGGCGACTGGCTGGAAATCGAGCTTCAGACCGGCCGCACACACCAAATCCGCGTCCAGGCGGCATCCCGCGGGCATCCCGTATTGGGCGACAAGCAGTACGGCTCGACAGCCGCCTTTGGTCCGCAATTTGAGGACGAGCGGCTACGGGCAATCGCCTTACACGCCAGGAGCCTGTCGTTTCGCGATCCCGAGTCGCGGCAGACAGTTGCGGTAGAAGCGCCGGTCGCCGATTACTGGCCGACAATTGACGACCCGGCATAACCTCATCCCGGCCGGAATTGCTATAATTACTCGTCGGGCTGCTGCCTCCGGCTCTCGCCTTGGTGTCAGGAATCATTGGAGCAAGACCAGACATGTTCGACCCGTTTCATGCACGTGACACGTTCGATACCGGCAACGGTCCCGCGGGGCTTTACCGCCTTTCCCGGCTGGAAGATGCCGGGCTGACCAAGGTCGCGCGGCTGCCGTACTCGATCCGTATTCTCTTGGAGGCCGTGCTTCGCGCCGGCGATGGCTACGCCGTGACGGAGCGCGACGTCAAATCCCTGGCCGGCTGGAATGCCGCCGCGCCTGCCAACATCGAAGTCCCCTTCAAGCCGGCGCGGGTTGTGCTGCAGGATTTCACCGGCGTGCCGTGCGTCGTCGACCTGGCGGCCATGCGAAGCGCGATGCGGCGGCTGGGCGGCGATCCTAAGAAGATAAACCCGCTGGTGCCGGTCGATCTGGTGATCGATCACTCGATCCAGGTCGATTTCTTCGGCAGTCCCGACTCGATGGAACGCAACGTGGCGATCGAGTTCGACCGCAACCGCGAACGATATGAGTTCCTTCGCTGGGGCCAGACCGCATTCGGCAACTTTCGCGTCGTGCCGCCTGCGGTGGGAATCGTGCATCAGGTGAATCTCGAGTATCTGGCCAAAGTCGTCTTCCTCGGCAAGGACGACGGCGGCCCAGTCGCCTTCCCCGATACGCTCGTCGGCACGGACAGCCATACGACAATGATCAACGGTCTTGGCGTACTCGGCTGGGGAGTAGGCGGCATCGAGGCCGAAGCGGTGATGCTCGGCCAGCCGCTCTATATGCTCGCGCCGGAAGTCATCGGTCTGAAGCTCAGCGGCGAATTGCCGCCCGGCACGACGGCCACCGATTTGGTGCTCACGGTCACGCAGTTGCTCCGCAAGGAAGGCGTGGTCAACAAGTTCGTCGAGTATTTTGGCCCGGCAATCAACGGGATGAAAGTAGCCGACCGGGCATTGGTGGCCAACATGGCGCCGGAATACGGGGCCACGATGGGCTTCTTCCCCGTTGACGAGCAGACGCTGGACTATCTGCGGCTCACCGGCCGCACGGAGGCCGAGGTGCAACTTGTGGAACGCTACACCAAGGAGCAGCAGTTGTTCTACCGCCCGGCCGACGGCGATCCGGCCTACACGAAAGTCCTCACGCTCGACTTGAGCACCATCGAGCCTTCCTTGGCCGGGCCGAAGCGTCCGCAGGACCGCGTGCCGCTGGCCGGCGTCAAGCAGGCGTTCGAGCAGTCGTTGCGCGCGCCCGTCAAGGAGCGGGGCTTTGGACTGGCGGACCAGGATGCTGCCCGGACTGCCACGGTCCACGAAAACGGACATTCCGATACCATCGGCCACGGGGCGGTCGTCATCGCGGCCATTACAAGCTGCACGAACACCAGCAATCCGGACGTGATGCTCGCCGCCGGACTGCTGGCCAAGAAGGCTGTCGTGCGCGGGCTGACCGTCAAGCCTTACGTGAAGACGAGCCTCGCGCCGGCAGCCGCGTGGTGACGGACTACTACCGCAAAACCGGGCTGGACACCGCCCTGGATAAGCTTGGTTTCCAGCTCGTAGGCTACGGCTGCACGACCTGTATCGGCAACAGCGGCCCCTTGCCGCCGCCGGTGGCCGAGGCAGTAAAAGAAGGCAACCTTGTCGCGGCGGCCGTGCTCAGCGGCAATCGCAACTTCGAAGGCCGGGTCAACCCGCTGGTGAAGGCGAACTACCTGGCCAGCCCGCCGCTGGTCGTCGCTTACGCGCTGGCCGGCAGCGTCGATATCGACCTGGCCACCGAGCCGCTCGGCACCGGCAGCGACGGCCGCGCGGTCTATCTCAAGGACATCTGGCCTTCCCGCGAGGAAGTGAAGCAGGTCGTGGCCGGCGCGATCGGGGCCGACATGTTCCGCAAGCGGTATGAAAACGTCTTCCAGTCGAACCCGACTTGGAACGCTTTGCCCGTCACGTCCAGCGAGCTCTATCCCTGGGACGAGAACAGCACCTACGTCCAGGAGCCGCCGTTCTTGCTCGATCTCGCCCCGGAGCCGGGTCCCATTCAGCCGCTGCGCGGGCGCGGGTGCTGGCGGCCTTTGGAGACTCGGTCACGACGGACCATATCTCGCCCGCCGGCAATATCGCGGCGTCGAGTCCGGCCGGGAAGTATCTTTTGGAGCACGGCGTGCAGCAGGCCAATTTCAACAGCTACGGCGCCCGCCGCGGCAACGACCGCGTGATGACCCGCGGCACGTTCGCCAACATCCGCATCCGCAATCTGCTGGCCCCCGGCACGGAAGGCGGCGTCACGCGGCGCCTCGGGGCACCCGCGCAGCGGGTCGGCGGGGAAGTGATGCCGATTTACGACGCGGCGATGAAGTACAAGGCCGAAGGCGTTCCGCTGGTGATCCTGGCCGGCGCGGAATACGGCACCGGCAGCAGCCGGGATTGGGCCGCCAAGGGCACATTCCTCCTGGGCGTCCGCGCCGTGCTGGCCGTGAGCTTCGAGCGCATCCATCGCAGCAACCTCGTCGGCATGGGCATCCTTCCGCTGGAGCTTCCGCCGGGCAAGAGTTGGGAGTCGCTCGGACTGACCGGCGAGGAGGTCTTTGAAATTCCCGACCTGAACGACCAACTCAAACCGCTCTCGCAGATCACGGTCCGGGCAGCGGCGAACGGCAGCGTGAAGGAGTTCTCCTGCAAGGTCCGCATCGACACGCCGGTGGAGATGGACTACTACCGCAATGGCGGGATCCTGCAGACTGTGCTCAGAAAGCTGGCGAAGGCATGAATACCGTCTTGCCGACAACTCCGTCTTGGAAATCATTCGACGACGCCCACGATTAGCCGTTGTTTGTTGGCCGTTCCGCTCTGGTAAACAGTTCTGACAGCGATAGTTCAAATCCCGGCAGCACATCGCCGCCGTTTAGAACGTGGTCGCGATCAATAAGAGTCGGTTCTTCCGGCTCCGTGTAAACCTTAGCCGTCCGGGTCACCGGGTCGATCAGCCAGATCAATTCGACGCCGGCATCGAAGTACTTGCGCCTTTTTCGCGTCATCTCAGCGGGCGTGTTGCTCTTGGAAAGCACCTCAACGGCCAGGTTGGGCACAAGATTGGGGATCGGCTCCTTGGGCAGGTTGCCAGCGGGGAATCGTTCCCAGCGTATGAACGAAACGTCCGCCGCCCGAACGATGTCGGAAAGGATTTTCAGCGCGCCGTCCGGGGCAAGGACCATGCCAAGGTTGTTCGTATCGAGAAACTGCCGAATGATATGGATCAACACGCCTGCCAGATTCGATTCATAGTATCCCACGGTTTTCTCCACGAGTGTTCCATCCACAAGCTCGCATATCCGGCCGGTAGAACCGCGAATCCGCTCGACGTCATCGACGGTGGCTGTTCCGGGCGAAGGAACGATGAGAATCCGTTCCGCAGGAATATCGCCCAGGCGCTCTTGCATTTCAGCCACGGTCCAGACCGCCGGCAAGGCCGCGAATGGGACGACGGGCGAATCGAAATTAGTGACGCTTGCCATGCCGGGCTCCTTATGCTTTGCAACGCGGGCCGCGATTTTCTCTGACGCATATCATTATACTTCACGGTGCCAACCAATAAAGTCCTACAGTGGCAATGAGATCATATTCTCGTTCAGGTCCGCGTCGGCTTGAAAGCGCGGTTTCATGACTTCGCGGCGAGCAACCGCTGGCGTGCGGCAGCCAGTTTTTCGAGGAGAGGCCGCGCGGCGGCGTGGGTCTTGTGGCGAAGTGCTTCATACTCCGCGTCGTCCTTCTCTAAATAAGAATCGATCTCCACACGATGCCCGAGGTAGTAGGTAATCGCACCATAAACCTGCTCGAGCGTCAACGTCGGAAAGCATTCCCGCGCGATTGTCTCAGGTGAAAGGCCCTGCTGGAACGAAATGACTACCGAGTCAAGGGACACGCGCGTGCCGCTGATCCAATAGCCGCCGTCATGTTCTTCAACGTAGTTACTCATAGACTTCATTCTTTCACTCGTTCCGATGCACATTCAATTATACAGTACCCGTCGGGGAGATTACCTATACTCCGTCGGCTTCATCCCCGATATGAACTTCCGCCAGGCATCCATGTGCTCCTTGTTCAGGCCGTTCTCGCGGACGATCTCGGTCTCCACCTGCCGTTGGCTGTGCGGCACCTTGACTCGGACCTTCAAGCGGCCGTTGGCCTTGTAGTGGAAGACCACGTCCACGGGCGACTTGGCGGGCAGGCCCGGTGGAAGGGCGGTCACCGTACAGCGGCCGATCGCCGTGCAATCGTCGGCGGAAGGCGTCTCGCCTTCCACGATCTTCACTAAAATCGAGCGCTGGTCCTGCTTGGCGGTCTTGAATCGCCGCACGGCGCTCACCGGCAGCGGCGTGTTACGGGGAATCACGATGCCGTTGCGGCGGCGCTTCGTCTGCGGGTCGATGCCGACCACGCCCAGGCTGTGCGAGTTGACGTTGCGGATGCTGAAGTTAGTCGGGCGGCCGTCCAGCTTCGCCAGGAGCAGCCCGGCGTGCAAGGCCGCGCCGTGGGCCACCACTTCGTCCGCCGCGACGGAGGTGTCGGGCGGCTTGCCGCTAAGCTGCTGGAGCATGGCGCGGACCATCGGCATCCGCGTCGATCCGCCCACCATGAGCACGCGCTCCACTCCGGACCACTCCAGCCCGGCCGCCCGCAATGCCTGCACGCAGGTGAAGCGGGTGCGGTCCAGCAGGTCTTGCGTCGCCTCTTCGAACAGCTCGCGCGATACCTCCACGCGGTGCGATCGGCCTAGACATTCGGCCAAGATCGGCGCCTTGGCCCGAGAGGAGAGCGTCCGCTTGGCGTCTTCGCACTCCCGCCAGAGCT
Source organism: uncultured Planctomycetia bacterium (assembly GCA_963780045.1). Lineage (GTDB taxonomy): Bacteria > Planctomycetota > Planctomycetia > Pirellulales > Thermoguttaceae > JANXQG01. Next base: position 4,713,435 of record CAVZZZ010000001.1, read on the forward strand.
TGCCCGCCGCCGCGGCGTCTTGCCGCAGATCGACGCCGTGCTCCCGCTGAAAGGCGTCGGCGGCGATATTGACCAGCCGCTGGTCCCAGTCGTATCCGCCCAGGGCCACGTCGCCGTCGGTGGCCAGGGCCAGAAACTCAGTGCCGCGGATTTCCATTACGGTCACATCGAACGTGCCGCCGCCCAAATCGTAGACCAGCACCCGCCGCGGGCGATCGGGGGACTGTCCCAATTTTCGTGTCAGCGAAAATGGGACTGTCCCCTTTAACGGTGACGTGGCGTCGAGAAAGCCCTGCTGGAAGCCGAAGGCCACCGCCGCGGCGGTCGGCTCGTTGATGATGTCCATCACCTCGCAGCCCGCCATGTATCCGGCGTCCTGTGTGGCCTTGCGGCGGATTTCGTCAAAATAAGCGGGCACGGTGACCACAACCTTCTCAAACGGCCCGATCTGCTGCACGGCATCGCCGCGGAGCTTGTTGAGGATCCATGCCTGCAGGACTTCCGGCGGATATTGCTTGCCGTCCAAGGCGCGGCGGTACGCGCGGTGGCCCATGTCGCGCTTGGCACACTCGGCAACGTGGTCGGCCTCGGTGCTCATCGCCTTCATCGCCTCCTTGCCGACGATGGCCCTGTCGCCCTCCATCAGCACGATGCTGGGCGTAAGGCGGTCGCCTTCGGAGTTCACCAGCGTGACGGGCTGTCCGCGGTCGTCCAGCCGGGCGACCACGGAATAGGTGGTGCCCAGGTCAATTCCGACGGCGGGGCATTTTTCGGCACGTTCAGGCATAGGCAGTACGGCTCGGCAAGCGGCGGGCGGCGCAAATCTGCGAAGATTCATCGTACCGTGTGATGGCGTTGAATACCACCTGGGTGGCACGCGGTGCGGCGACGTTTTGGCACAACTGCCATGCCCGTAGGCCGGAACAAGCACAGCGCAGTTCCGGCAATCCCGCGAGCCAAGAACATCTGCCGGAACTGCGCTGCGTTTGTTCCGGCTTACCTTGCTAGCGCGGGGAGTTGTCGCGGTTTCGACATCGCATTTTTCGGGCGGCCGGCGCGGCGAGTTTTAGCGCCAAGGGCCGACATCCGTGCCGCCTTCTCGTTTTTTCGTCCCTGGCACACATCCGGACCGTTGCCGCAAGTCGTTTGCCCGCAAGGGTTTGCGCGGCACCTCGCGCAGCCCGCTGCCTTCCTCGCAAGATGTTGTTGGCACACATCCCACCACCACCCGTACTCATCTCGCTCCGTCGAGATGCCGGTCTTAGCCTGCCGTCCGCGAAACCGTACCATCGCGACCACCCTATGTATACTCATGTTGACACAGTTTCCGTCGCCGCCTCCGCACGAGGTTTTCTTTTTCGTAATTTCTTAGCCGACGGGAGCAAACCGCCGGTCTCGCGGAGAACGCGGATGATTGCCTCCAAATAATATCCGCGAAATCTGCGTTATCCGCGGCCGTTACTTTCCTCGCGTTTCCCGGTGAATCCGCGGTTTTGCAACGCGGAACGGACCTTGAATGAACCATGAACGAACTTTGGTCGAACCTTGAACACACTTTGGTTGAACCTTGGAACACGTCTTTCGAGGTGCCTGGTCGTCCCGGCGGCCGCGCCGTGGACTGTCAATGTGGCAGCCCATTGCGCCGGCCTGTGCTTTACAGCAATTCGCGTGCCACTATGTGTACATCTGTAAACAACGGAACATGCATTAAACACCGCTCTTCGCGCGAAGTTCCGCAAATTATTCCCCGCCGCGGGGATTCTTGACCGCTTCAGCGGTCTTTTCCGCGCAGCGGGTATTAGGGCCGTGCTTGAGCACGATCGTTATGCCGCCGCGCATGGCCCTCAGCGCGTCACCCCGCCGCCGCGGCCGGCGGCGGCGGCGGCGGCGGCGGGGTGACGCGCTCCTACGGCCCAATGGAGAACCAGTGGAAAAACGTCGGTCCCAGCTAACCCGCCGTAAACGGCCGGGCCTAACACCCGCTGCGCGGGAAAGGGGCATGAATGCCCCTGCTCTCGCTCATGCCTGCCCCTCGACGGTGCGGACCGGCTCGAGGGCTGAAGCTTTTCGAGCGCGACGCGTGACTCTGAATCAGAATCAACCTACCAATGGCGTTATCGTTCACAAGCTGGGGCTGAGACAAAAGGCACAGGTAGCGTCAAAGAAGTAGACAAGAAGGGAGAACCCGTTGTCGCTGGTGGCATTAGGCTAGGGTGGTCTTTGGGGTCTAGCACCCATTGCTGGCTATATTACTTTGAGCAAGAGTCGACAGTTCAACTGGTATCAGATGCAACCTTTGACACGGACGACTTGAAATAGTCAATGGCGAAAACGGGTCGGAACTGTTTTCAGTCGTAAATAGTTTTAGCCCGTTGTCGCTCGCGTTTTCCGTTAGTTGTTCCTCCTGCCCCTGACCGTCCTCGAGGTTTTGGAAGAGCAGATCGCGATGAAATTGGTGTAGATAGTGTTCAGTTTTCAGTGCGTGGACAGGGCATACTGAAAACTGAACACTGAAAACTTCAAGCCGAACACCTCCACTCGCGCGGCTGGTTCATAACGCTTAAAGGCCCGTAGAAGCGGAAAAGGCGTCACAGGTGCAGAATTGCAACGGCTGAGTGGAAGTTGGCCACGCGCGTTGGAAGTGTCCGCCGCGCGGGTGGAATCTTCCTCCGCGCGTGTGGAAGTTCGCTTCTGTCGTGTGAATGTGTGCCGCTTGCGAATGCGTCTTCCAAACTGCGCGAGGCATTTGCTCCTTCCTCCCGCGCCAAACGCCCCCGGCTGCCGCGAGCCGGCAAACAAGACCGCCCTTTTACCACACGAAAATCGGCGCCCAAGAGATGACCCGCGGCCGTTCTCCCTCTTCAAGCGCTCACCGGCAAACAAGACGCCCTTCCGCGCCGATTGACTATCGCCGCTGCGCGTATTAAGTTGGGGCTAGCCGTCGTCGCATGCCCACTGCCGGAAGGAGAGGTCCGCTTTGGTATCCTGTACCCCTCCGAAACCGGCGTCGCCCGTGGATCGTGGCGAAATGGGTGGATTTCCCGGCTTTGCGGACACCGTGTCCGCTAGAACACCGTTGGCCGAAATAAACATGGCTGATGCACTGACGGAAGAAACCGCGTTGGCGACAATTCTTAATTCAAAGAATTCTCGTCGGAAGGTGTGGACGGCGACTATTCTGCTTGATCGAATGGGGATCAATAGGTCTCCGGTTCCGTATGCCAGATGGTCCAGGACGAACCGGCTAAAGGCGAAGCGCATACTTGATTCTCTTTGGCGGAAGGGGAAGATATTGCGTGTTGAAAGGCCAGATACTCGTAATAGCTATCTCGCCGGAAGTGAGATTGCTTACCGGCGCTTGGAAGACGCGCCAAGCGTGTACCTTCTACCCTGTCCCATTTGTGGTGAGCCCCGCGCGTTCACGGGCAACGGCGGTGAGCATATTGCCTCGTGTTGCGAACGCTGCGGGGCGAAATAATCGAATGCGGCCAACATGGCGTATCCGCTGTGCCGCTTCGCGGACGCTGCGCGTCGTACACGCCTCGCGTCGGCCGGAGGGGAACGGCGCGCCTGCTTCCTTTGCGAGACCCGCTGCGCGTGTGCCCTCGCCTTTGCGTGAGAAATCTTCCTTTCCCGCATATTCCTTTTCTCCGATATTTCTTCCCCCATTTTTCTGTCGTATCGCCGGACGGGAGGGCCTAGTTCTTAGACCCCGGTTCTTGGATTTCCGGTGCTAAGCTCTAAGTCCAGCGGATAGCCGCACGTAATCCCCTCAACTACCAACGCTGCGCGTAGGTGCCCGCCCTCTCTCGGAGCGAGAGGATTGTTGGACGGCGAATCAGTATCGCGGCATTGCAACTGATCTCCACCCGCAGGGAACGGTCGCGCGAATCCAAGCCAAACGACCGCTTCACGACCGTCTGTCCGCTCCAGGCACTGCGTGATAAGGGAAGCCGGTGTGCGAGAGCAACCGGGTCAATTCCGGCTCGCATTTCCGGTAAGGCGATTACTTCGTTTGCTTCACATATTGCATTTGCTGCGGTTGCGGGGTATAGTTCTACAAGAGAGGCCACAATGCATACCGAAATTGAAGCAGGCGTTCCGCCCACGGAGGCCGACGCCCAACTCGCCTTGGAATCTAGCCGCCAATTGAGCCGAGTCCTTGCCGCCAAGCCCAAAAAGGCGGTTCGCGTCCGAATTGAGCCGGAGAACGAGCCAGCGGAAGCAATCTCGATTCCTGTCACGGCGTTCCGGCTGCTCAACGGCATCCTAGCCGAAATGGCCAAGGGGAATGCGGTCGCGCTGGTCCCAATCCACTCCGAACTGACGACCCAGCAAGCGGCGGAAGTCCTGAACGTCTCCCGCCCGTTTCTCATCGAACAGCTTGAAAAGGGCACAATTCCCTACCGGAAGGTCGGAACGCATCGCCGTGTGACGCTCAAGGACCTGTTGGTATTCAAACAGACTATGGACCACAACCGGCTTAAAGCACTTGAGGAGTTGTCTGCCATCGATCAGGAACTCGGGCTCGGGTATCAAGAATGACTCTCACCGTCGTGTACGACGCGTGCGTGCTCTACCCGGCGCCATTGCGCAGCCTCCTGATGTACCTGGCCATGACGGGCTTGTATCGGGCGCGGTGGACGAATGACATCCACGAAGAATGGATGCGCAACGTCCAGGAAGACTACCCTGATGTAACCAGATACCAGGCCGAGAGAATCCGCGACCTGATGAACGCGCACGTTGCGGATTGCCTTGTCACGGACTATGAGTCGCTTATTCCCTCCTTGCGCTGCCCGACCCAGACGATCGCCACGTGCTGGCCGCCGCGATTTGCTGCGAGGCCGACGTCATTCTGACATTCAACCTCAAGGATTTCCCGGAAGATGCCCTCGCGCCGCTCGGGGTTGAAGCGAGGCACCCCGACAGCTTCCTCGCGCAACAACTCGAGCTGGCGCCCGACATCGTCTGCGCGGCGGCAAAACTGCATCGTCGGAGCCTGAACAATCCGCCCTTGAGCGTGGAAGCTTATCTCGCCGCGCTGGAACGACAAGGGTTACCTGAGACGGTTCTCAGACTGCGGGAGTACGCCGAGCACGTCTGAATCGCGGCGGAAAGAGGGGCACCCGTTTAGCGATTTCTCTTCCCCCTTGCCCATCGTCAAGCTTGGCTGCAGAAACGCCCCCAGCCGCCGGCCAATTAGTATCGCGGCTTGGCAATCGGCCCCTCGTCGCTGAGCAGGGCGCTGAGCTTGGCGTCGCGGAGCACGTCGGCGTAGTCCATTTCGCGGCCGTCGACGCGCACGGTCCGCCGCACGGGGCGGACGCCGTGGCTGTAGTCGACGTACCACGCGACGTGGACGATCGTCAGCGGCTGGATCGGCACGCCAGTTGTGTAGTGCCAGCCGAAGATGGCAACGCGGTTCGGCCGCTCCTGCAAGCGGTTGCTGATGACAACGTCCTTCTTGATGCCCGCCCAAATCGGGCCGCGATCGGCGCCGGCGGCCTGCTGCTCGATTAACTGCTGGCTTTGCACGAAGGTCGCGGGCGATTCGCGGTCCTTGGTCAGCGGTTGGGGGTTGAGGCGCACGGCGGCCTGCGCCAGATGTCGTTGCACATCTTCCGCGTCGGCAGCGCCATGCCGGCGGCGTCGCAAAAAGCCTGCGCCGTGCGGGGCGTCATCGGCATCCGCACAAAGTCGGCGTCGGAGCCAATCGCCAGATAGTCGGGCATCACGTCGTAAATCGCCGTATGCTCCGCGCCGTCCCATTTGGCTTTCACCGAAACGCTTACCAAATGCCGCAGAAAATCGGGCACGTTCCCGCGCGCAGCTCGCGCAGGACCGCGGCTTCCCTCGCTTCGCGGCCCAAATCGCGCAATGAGGCAATGAAGGCCGCACCGCCTACGGCATCCGCACGGCGGGGCGGAATGCCCGGCTGCGGATCGCGCTCGATCCACGCCGTGTAGGCCCGCGGACCGTCCAAAGAGGCAAGCTTGCCGTCCCAGGCCGTGCCCGCAGTCAGGGCGTGGATGTAGCCGTTCATCTCGCCGACCAGGACTGTGTGCAGAATCTTGTTCTGCGGATTGCGATGGACGAGCATTTCCACTTGCGGTGCGGCAAAGCGCGTGAACGGCCCTTGCTCCGATTGTTTGATCGTCATAGCGTTGCCAAGATTTTCGGCCATCCGATGCGTGGCACGGTAGGTTCCGCCGGAAGGGGAGAGGACCAGCTTGCCGTTAAGCTTGATATTGCGGTCGTCGTAGGCCAACACTTCCAGCCGCCGGGACGAATCGCCTTTGAGCCAATCGACGAGCTTCGTCCCGTGCGCGTTCTCGAAAGAATAATTGCTGTCCAGGAAGGCGATGCGCTCCACGTCGCGTGGGATAGCATCCGCCTCGTTCAAATACCCGAAGATGAAACTGCCGCCGCCGCTATGCCCGGTCAGGCAAACGGCCGGCTTCGGGGCAGCCGCGGAGTGGGTCGGCAGCGTTTCCTTCACGCGCCGTACGATCGCGGCGAGGCTCTCCTTGGGATGTTTTTGCCGCCACGCGGGCCAGGCATGCACGTCGTTCTCCAGATACGCGACGACGATATTACGGTCCGTGATGGCCTGGCGCAGCACGCGGGTCTGCGCCGATGTGCTGGATGTCGTAATGCCAATCGAGCCTCGCGGCGGAGCGGCCGATGGTCTGCGCCGTCGTGTTGCCGTTGGGCAGGGCATAGAGCACCAGCAGCGTCGGCCGCGCGGCGTCGAATTGCCATCGAGGAGGCGCGACAATGGTAGCCGTCACGCCCGGCTCGATGTGCAGAACGCGCTGTTGCTCCTGGAATTGCCCGCAAGGGTGAAAGAGGGCAAGCAGCGACGCGGCAAAGAGATACCTGTTTGTTGCGGCGCGGCGAAGCTGAAGTGCGGTTGAGTTCATGGGCTGTCTGCGTCCAGGGGTTTCCGAGCCGCAATAGACGCTATTATCGCCGCCCCCAGCAAAACGGCAATCACCACCAGCGACGCCCAGGCGGGCAGCAGTTCCGAGCCCGGCTCGTGCGGCACCCAACCTTCGGCAATCATCTTCAGCCCCACGAAGGCCAGCACGGCCGCTAGCCCGTAGTGCAGGTAGCGGAACGTGTCGATCATTCCGGCCAAGAGGAAATAGAGCGCCCGCAGGCCGAGGATCGCAAAGACGTTCGAGGTGAAGATGATGAACGAATCTCTCGTGATGCCGAAGATTGCCGGGATGCTGTCGATGGCGAAAAGCAGGTCGGTCGTCTCGACAATCAACAACACCAGCAAGTTCGGCGGCAGCCAGCGCCGGGTGAGCCGGTAGACCATCGTCCGCGAGGGATCGATTTTGGTTGCGGAATGGCTTGCCAGGCGGTAAGCGGTATAAATCAGGAAGACGCCGAAAAGCGGCAGGATGAAGCTGAATCGCGCGACAAGGGCCTGCGCCCGCGAGGATGAATCCCAACCGCATTACTACGGCCCCCAGAATCCCCCAGAAGAGAATGCGATACTGCTGCTCTTTGGGCACTTGGAAATGCCGAAAGATGATCGCGAAGACAAAGACGTTGTCCATCGACAGCGACCATTCCAGCAAGTAGCCCGACAGGAATTGCACGGCCGCCGTTGGGCCGCGGAGCCGCCAGACGAAGCCGTTGAACGCCAGGGCCAGCAGGCACCAAAAGGCTACCCTCGCCGCCGACGCGGCGAGGGACGGCTCGCGATATCTGCGATGGACGACCAGCAAATCGACGCCGACAAGCACCGCAATCAACAGCCCGAACAAGACCCACCACCAGGGATTGACGAGATTGTCAGCATCCGCGATGGGGCCGATCGAGCGATCGGAGAGAAGTGGCATAGTTCGGCTCGCTACTCAACCCTAAAATGGGGCAGGGCTTCAATATAGGTCGAATTCGCAAGCCGGACAACACTGCCGCATTGCCCTCTTCTGGCTTGCCAAAGGCAATTCTGCTATTATTCAAGGTAGGTTGTGGACCGACGGAGAGGCTGCATGAAAGCGCTGGCAAGGATTAACATCGCGTGGAGAGCAGCAGGCGCGGTTGCGGCAGTGCTCGCGGCGCTGCAGTTCGGCTTAGGCGGCGCCGCGCTGGCTCAAGACAGCGACGCGGCCACGCGGGAGTACAAGGCTGCCGTGGCCTTGCAGAATAGCGAAGTCTACGACGTGGCGGCCGCCGCCTGGGGGAAGTTCATCGACGGGACTCCCGCTGATTCCCGCGTCAACCGCGCCCGGCACTATCAGGGCGTCTGCTATTTCCGCACGGCCGTAGCCGCCGCCGATGCGAAACAGACAGACGCCGCCCGCAAAGCGTTCGACGCGGCCGAGGCGGATTTTACCGCCGTCGTCAAAGCGCCGCGTTTCGACTTGCTGGAGGAAACGTATCTCTTCCGCGGCCTGGCGCAGTTCAAGCGGGCTGAAATCGAATCCGGCGAGCAGGCTGCGGAATGCTACCGGGCCGCGGCCGAATCGCTCGACGCCTTGGTGAAAAACTATCCGCGGAGCAAGTACCTTGCACAGGCCCTCTATTGCCGCGGCGACTGTGCTTACCACGCCGGTAAAGCAGCCGAGGCCGCCGGGTTTTACGGCCGGGCCCTTGCCAAATCGCCGGACGAAAAGCTCGAACCCGAAATCATGTATGCCTTGGGCGTGACCCAGGAAGGGCTGAAGCATTGGGAGGATGCCGGCAAGACTTACGACGACTTTCTCAAGAAGTACGGCAGCCACCGCTACGCCAGCGAAGTGATCATGCGTCGCGGCGAGACGCTCTTCGCGCAGCAACTCTACCAGCCGGCGGCACAATGGCTGGCCGCGGCCGCCGCCCGGCCGGGCTTCGAGTCGGCCGATTACGCCACCATGCGACAGGCCGTGGCGTTGGCCAAGCTCGGCAAGCAGGCCGAAGCGGGCGACCTGCTGGCGGGCATTTTCACGAAGTTCCCCAATTCGAAGCGGTTTCTCATTGTGCTGAAAACAGGCCATGCCCTCGCCCGCGGATTTGTCCGCGACAATCATCCGGCCGAAGCGATTGCGCTGGTGGAAAAACTCCTGCCTCACGCGCAGGGCCTGCCCAATGAACAGGGAGAAGAGGAGATGCCGCTATTGATGATGGACCGGGCCGACGCGGCGGCCGCAATTCCCGCGCGACGCGCGGAATCGGTCAGCCTTTATGCCGAGTTGGCGAATAAGTACCCCAAGAGCGCCGTTGCCGCCCAGGCCCTTTATCTGGCCGCTTACGGCGCACTAAGCCGAGGCGATTACGCGGCTGCCCAGCAATATACCGACGCCTTCCTCTCGGCTTACCCCAAGCACGAGCTACTCCCGGATGTCCGTTTCGTCTCCGCAGAAAGCCGCTTGCTGCTGGGAAAGTATGACGAGGCCGAGAAGCTCTATGCCGAACTCCTGGAGAAGTATCCACGGCACGCCGACGCCGATAGTTGGCGCGTACGGCAGGGAACGGCGCTGGAATTGCAGAAGAAGTATGCCGATGTCGTCGCCCTCTTGCAGCCCGTCGCCGCGGAGATCAAGAATGCCGATGTCCGCGCCGAGGCGTTTTTTCTGGTCGGAACGAGTCTTGTGGAACTGAAGCGATATGGTACGGCGGTAACTGCATTGCAGGCCGCGCTCGATGCCGCGCCCAAATGGCGCCAGGCCGACGAAACACTGCTGCACCTCGGACAATGCCAGTATATCCAGGGAGATCAGGCGGCCGCGCGTGCGACGATGGAGCGTCTGGTCGCCGAATTCCCGCGAAGCAATTTCCTCGACAGGGCCTATTTCCGCCTTGGCGAGTATGCCGCCGCGGCAAAAGACGCCAAGCGAGCAGCGGCCGAGTATCGCCGCGTCATCGACAAATGGCCCGACAGTTCGCTGGTCCCCAACGCCTTGCACGGCCTTGGCTGGGCGATGTTCGATCAGAACGACTTCTCTGCTGCGGAAGAGGCATTCAACACGCTGGTGGAAAAGTATCCGAAGAGCAATTTGAATGTCCGCGGCCACTACGCCCGCGGCTTGGCGCGGCACCAACTGGGCAAGTTCGCCGACGCGGCCGCCGACCTGCAAGCGGTGCTTGCCACGGGCGGTGTGGCCCAAGGCGCTGTCGGGAAAGGCGAACGCTCCGACGCCCAATACGTGCTCGGCCTCTGCCAGGTCGGCCTGAAGCAGCCCAGCGAGGCGGCAGCTACGTTCAGGGCACTGGTCAAAGACGACCCGAAATATGCCGCATTGGACAAGGTGTATTACGAATTGGCGTGGGCCTTGAAGCAGGCCGGACAGGAAAAGGAAGCCGTGGCCGCCTTTGCCGACCTGATCAAGAAATGTCCAGACAGCCCGCGCGTGGGCGAGTGTCAGTTCCACGTCGGCGAGGCGGCGTACAAGGAGGGCAAATTCCGCGACGCGGCCAAAGCATATACCGCCGCGCTGGAGAAGTCCGGCAAGAGCGACTTGGGCGAGAAATCGGCGCACAAGCTTGGCTGGGCCTATTTCCGATTGGACGACATGCCCCATGCCCAGCAAGCTTTTGCCTATCAACGCGCGACGTGGCCCAGCGGCCCCTTGTCGGCCGACGCGGCCTTCATGGAAGCGGAGTGTCTCTTCAAACAGAAAAAGTACGACGAAGCGCTGGCCGCCTACCAGCGCGTCAAGGACCCGTCCTCCAAGGATTTTCACGTGCTGACGCTGCTGCACGGTGCCCAGTCCCTGGCCGCACAAGCCATCACGATGAACCGCAATGACCAGGAGGACGAGCGCCGCCGTCTGTGGCAAGATGGCATCGCGCGGTTGGATCAGGTGCTCAAGGGTTATCCCGATACGCCTTATCTTGCGGAAGCCCTTTACGAGCGCGGCTGGGCCTTGCAGAATCTCGGCCGCACCGATGAGGCCCGGGGCGAATACCAGGAAGTGCTGAAAAAGAGCAGAACCGAGCCCGCCGCGCGGGCGCTTTTCATGATCGGCGAGATCGAGTTCCAAAAGAAGCAATACGACGAGGCCGTGCAGCACTTTTACCAGGTCCTTTACGGCTATGCCTATCCGCAGTGGCAGGCGGACGCGGCCTTCGAGGCCGGCAAGTGTTTTGAAGCCCGGCACAACCGGCGCAGGCCATCAAGCTGTATCATGTATTGATCGACCAGTTTCCGCAAAGCGACAAGGTAGCTGCCGCCAAAGCGCGGATCGAGGCATTGGAAAAGGAGTAGGGTGGGACGAGATCGCGTAGCGAGCGCTAGCCCACCATGCACAGAAGGTAACGCATGTCCCATCATCGTCATCAACTCCCCTGGTCCGCCATCGTCCGCTGGATCGCCATGCTGAGCGTCTGCCTGGCGGTCGGTTCTGGCTACGTCTCCTTCCGGCCGGCCCGCGCCCAGGACGGCCAGCTCCCGACTGCTGGCACGGCTGCAAAGAGTACTCCCAAATCCAGCGCCGAGATTGCCAAATTGGCCGCCGGGGACCTCAGCACGTTCGAGGCGGAGAAGAAAAGCGGCGGGCCGATTTCGGAAGCGAACACGGCCTCGGTGCTGCGCGATATCCAGTGGCTCAGCCCGCACATGTGGGCCTTCTATGCGATTTGGGTCGTCTCGCTGATCGCGGTGGCATTCGCCGTCGAGCGGTTCCTTGGCTTGCGGCGGAGCCGGATCCTTCCCCCGGACCTGGCCGCCGGGATCCACGCGCTGGCCAGCCGAAAGAACGAGTTCGATCTCCGCTTCGCCCAGCGGCTCTGCCGGGAATATCCTTCCTCGGCCGCATTCGTCATCAAGGCGATGCTCGCCAAGGTCGGCCGCCCGCTGCCTGAGGTCGAACATGCGATGACCGAGGCCCTGGAGCACGAGGCGACGCGGCAATTTGCCAACGTCCGAGTGCAGCAACTGGCCTTCAACGTCGCGCCGATGCTGGGACTGGCCGGCACCGTCCACGGCATCATCCTCTGCTTCTATACCACGGCCCACTTGACATTGGGCGCGAACAAGATGGACAGCCTGGCCACCGGTATCTATGCCGCGCTCATTTGCACGCTTGCTGGGCTTGTCGTCGCCATCCCGGCCGGAATACTCGCCTATTACTTCGAGGGCCGCATCCTCCGGCTGTTCCAGCAAGTCGAGGACCTGGCCCGCTCGCTCGTGCCCTCGCTAGAGCGCTTCGAAGGCCGCTCGCGGGCCGCCATGCTGGGCGATATGTCCACGCCGGGGTACCCGCCTGGCGGGTCGGCGGCAATACTCGGCATGCCCCGCACGGACAATCCGCATGTCGAAGACGGTCCGCTGCCGACGCCAAAACCGAAAAAGTTCGAGGGAAGACCGTAGGGAGAGTTTTCAGTGTTCAGTTTTCAGCCCAACTGAACACTGAAAACTGAACACTGAGCACTGAAAACTGATTACCATGGCCGTAAAGATCAAAAAAGGCAGCGAGATGATGCAATTGCCGGTCGTGCCGCTGGTCGACACGCTGCTGGTGCTGTTTGTTTTCTTCCTCGTGGCGACCAAGGTTGCCGAGGCAGAGAAGGAGTTGCCCGTTTCGCTTCCCTATGCGAGCGAAGCTCAGGCGATCACTCTGCGTCCGGCGGAGATGATCATCAATATCGACCAGAACGGGCGTTACTTCATCGGCGCCCAACCGGCCACTTTGCACGAGTTGAACGTGGCGATGCGGAACGCCTGCGTGGCCAGCGGCGGCCGGACGCCCGTCACCTTGCGGGCCGACAAGCGCTGCCCTTGGGATTACGTCCTGCAGGCCATCGACTGTTGCAAGCGAAACAAAGTACGGCAGTACCACGTCACCTCGAAGGACGCGGCGACGGACAAGACGTAGGAACCGGAAATACGGATTTCGAGTTTTAAGTTTCTGGTTTTGCTCCCCGCATGTCCACGCAACTATCATCTCGAGCCTCTAGTATTGAAGACCAGCTCTGGCCGATCGCTTGTGCGACTGCCGTGCTGGTGGGTGTGCTGACGGTCGTCGTGTACGTCAACGGCGATTTCGACGACGAGCGGCTGCTCTTCAACGGCTACACGCAGCTTGCGGCTGTGGCGGTCTTCGGCGCGGCGGTCGTCTACCTTGGCTCGCGGATCAAGGGCCGCGTCCGGCGGACGGCCGAGCTTGCCGTTTTGCTTAGCTTGGCGCTGCACGCCGTCGGCGGCCTCAGCGCCGTTTATCTTTTCGACAGCAAGTTGGCGATGCCCGGCGTCAAGGACCCGAGAATCGAAGCGTCGATGGAGAACGCCGAGGATTCGCAACCGCAGGCCGACTACCACTGGGGCCGCAACGACGACGAAGAGGCGGCCCAGCAGGCATTCGAGAAGCCGGTGGAGACTGACGTCCGCGATCAAGTAGTCGCGGCGGCGGCGGTGAAACCGCGCAACATGGAACGTCCGGTGCCCGCGGCGGAAGTCCCTCGTGCGGCCAAGCCCGACGTCTCGCCTCCGGACGCCGCGGCGGCGACTTTGCCGAAAAAGCCGGACCCTTCGCTGCGCGTGGGTGCCCCCGTCCGTCGGCCCGATGCTTCTAAGGTCGAGGACCTGCCGCCGCCCGGTGCATTGGCGATGGCGCCGCCGGCGGACCGAGAGACGATGATTCCCGACGCCCCGGCGCCGGCGCCCATCGCCATGCCCGAAGCGCCCAAAGAGCCATCCAAGTCGCTTGAGCCGCAGATGGTGCAGCCCGTGAAGGCCGATAAGTATCTTTGGGCGAAGGTGGCCGTGAAGAGCGTCGATCCAAACAATGCGCCGGTTCCGCCGCCGCGGAAGATGACCCGCGACGACGCGCCCGCGTCTGACGACCTGCCGGCGCGACAGATCGTCGCGCAGCTCCCATCGCAGGCCCCGCGGCGGACCTCAACGGCGAATTCGGGTGCGGATACGGCGGACGACATTTCCCGCCGAGGCAGCTCGCTCGCCCGCGACGACCGCGGCGCGACGATGCCTTCGTCGATCGTGCCCAACGCGAGCCTGACGGCGGAACTGCCGGCGGCCCAAGGCGGTTTGCCCGGCAGCCGGCTGGATAATCAGTCCAACGTGCCCGTGGACGGAACCGACAGCGCGCATCCGCCCTTGGGCCCGAACATCGCGTCGGCGGGGAAAGAGGAATTCGCGCGCGGGTCGTCACTGCTTCCCACGCGCCGCGGCGCGATCGACGGTCGCGGCCGCGCCGAGCCTTCGATCCAAGACAACGCGAATTCCGATCTCGACGAGCTTCGGCCCGGCGCGCCTGGTTCGAACCGCAGCTTCGGACTGGTGCAGCCCGCCGCGCCGGCTCGCCGTGCAATCGCCTCGCAAACTGACAACGGCGGTCCGGACCCGGCCGCCGGTCCAAGCGGAACGTTGCCGCGAACGGCCGCCGAGATGGGCATCCTCCAGCCCTCGGCCACGGTCATCGCCGGGGATTCCGGCCTTGCCGGAGCGGGCGGAGCGGCCGCGCGGCCCGGCGGCCAGACGAGCCGTCTTGAAGTCGGCCAGAACATTTCGGTGCGACGTGTTGCCGGCAGCGGCGCGCCGGGAAACCGCGCGGGCAGCGCGGCAAGTTCGAATAGCGGGGCCGATGACGTCCCGCTCAATGCATTGGCCTCCGCCGGCTCCGCATTGCCCGGCATGGGAGCCCCCCGCCCGCGCCGCATCGAGCAGGGCACAAACGAAGGCGACATCACCGGCGACGGCAGCATCCCCCGCCGCCGCAACCCGCAAGCGGGTGCCCGGGTTTTCGATCCGCGCCGCGATCGAACACGTCGGGCCCGTATCCGGCACGGCCGCTGCCGTGCAAGGGCCGGTCCAAGGACCAGGGCGGATCGGTCCTGCCGCGCAGGCCGTCGGGCCGCAAGACTCCGTCGGCGGCACGGACCGCCTTTACGGTCCCGGCCGGACGATCGGCGATCATCCCGTCGCCGCGGTCGAATCGGCTGAAATCGCGTCGGCGGTCGGAGTCGCCGCTTTGCAAAACTCGCGCGTCCCGGAAATCCGCCGTCAAAATGACGGCCAGTTGGACGACGTCCTTTCCGCCGAAGGCCCCCGCACCGCTGGCCGCGGCCGTGGAGATATCGATGTCAACAGCTCCGTCCACGAGCCGCTGGACGCCTTCCGCCGCGGCGCCGCGGTCCCGTGCTGGGCGAAGGCGAGGGACAGCTTACCGAGCCGGCGATCGAGCACGGGCTGGAGTTTTTCGCCCGCTCGCAGCACCCCGACGGTCATTGGAGCCTGCACGATCCGCCGCCCGGCATCCCGCGCGATCCTTCCTGGGGGCGCGAGGAGTTGCATGCCGACACGGCCGCCACCGGGCTGGCCCTGCTGGCGTACATGGCCGCCGGCTACACGCACCAGGACGAAAAGTATCGGGACACCGTGCGCCGCGGCCTCGGCTGGCTCGTGAAGCACCAGGCCGAAGACGGCAATCTTTCCTATCGCGGTTCGGACGCGACCCGTTTCTACAGCCACGGCATCGCCTCGATGGCGCTGTGCGAGGCCTACGGCATGACGCAGGACCGCGACCTCCGCGGCCCGGCGCAGAAGGCGGTCGATTTCATCGTCCGCTCGCAGGACCCCGTTCGCGGCGGTTGGCGCTATGTCGCCAGGGAAGGTTCCGATACATCCGTTAGCGGCTGGCAACTCATGGCCATGCGAAGCGCCCAGATGGCCGGCTTGAGCGTCCCCGACGAGACCATGCGCAAGATCGGCCATTGGCTCGATCTGGCCCAGGTCTCCGGCGGCCGTTACGTCTACAATCCCTGGAACCTCGACACCGAGGAGGAGCGCAAGGGCCGCGCCGCCAGCCCGACGATGACCGCCCAGGCGATGATCATGCGGATGTATCTCGGCCAGGACAAGGACCAGGGCGTTTTCCGCAACGGGGCCGATTACATCAAAGAGAACTTGCCCGATCCTGCCGACCATGCCGGCACGGCGCCCGGCGACTTCCGCCCCGACTGCTACTACTGGTACTATGCCACGCAGGCCATGTATCACATGCAAGGCGACTACTGGAAGGCATGGGACGCCCGCGTGACGCCGCTGTTGCGTGCCGGGCAGGTCGAAAGAGGCCCCTTGAAGGGAAGCTGGAGCCCCGCCGACCCGCCCGACCAGTGGGGCGACGTCGCCGGCCGGCATTACGTCACCGCGATGCGCGTATTGACGCTGGAGTTCCGCTACTGGCACCTGCCGCTGTTCAGAGAGTTAAGACGGGATTAGCTCAGTCCAGCACCAAAGTTTTCGCCGTGTAGTCGATTGTTAGCCTGTGATTCGCCAACAACAGCGTGCCAAGCAAGGGTAATTCACCGTCCTTTGCAACGACCTGAGTGCGATAAACTCCGCCGAACCACTCAACGTAGCAGGTGAAAGTTTCCATTTCGGCTGAACTGCCGTCAGCAAGAGTTGCCCGCGTCATTGACGCTTGCTTCAACCTCAATTCCTCGATCTGCCGGCGCGGAATCGCAAGACCCCCGTTGAATGCGGTGTCGATCCACGCTGTTACTACCTGCTTATTTCCGCTCTTGGCAGCGGCGAGGCGAATGTCAACCAAGGCGCGAAGCGACTCATCCACTTTCCCATTCACGGAGTTAAGACTCCAATGTGCAGGGCCGAGTCGTGTCCAATCCGTAGCGTATAGGTGAGCCGTTCCGGCAGCGCATCAATTGCCGCGTTGACCGCCTCGTCAAACGTGTCCCCCAGAAAGTAGCGGCCCGAAATCGGCTCGATGCAGGCATATTTTCCCTGGTGTTCCTTTTCGAGCGGTTCCCGTAATTCGGATTCGTAGAATCGCTTGGCTTTTGTCGCAATCACGCTTGACTGTTCAGAAATCATGGTTCGTTCTCCGGGCGTTATTTCGGCTCTCTATGCTGCTATTTTAACGAACACCTCGGTTGGAACATAGATCGCAAGCCCGCCGCCGCGCCGCACGCCATGCTAATTCAGCCCCACCCGCTGCGAGAACGATCAAAAGCGTTCCCGGTTCCGGCGCGCTGTTGCCGCCGGATGAGGATAGCCCGGACTGCGAGGATCCCGGCACTTCGCTGCCCGCACCCGACGCAAGCCCCGGCACAATCGCACCAAACAGGCTCAATTCGTCGCCAATATACAGGTTCCCGCCTGCCGCCGACCACGCGTTGAGCATCGTTAGCGTACCGCTGCTGACTGTCGTGCCGCCGGTGTACGTGTCCGTGCCGCTGAGGACGACGGCGCTTGGTCCGCCGTTGCCGATTTCAAGGCTGTTGTTGCCCGAGAGGTTGGAAGCCACGGTCAATGTGCCGCCTCCGCCGCCAAGGGCGAAGAGGCCGGCGGCGGGCGTCAAGGCGCCGCTGTAGGTCGCGCCGGCCGGCCCGGCACCCAGGTTCAGCTCGTTGTAACCGGTCATGTTGATCGTCTCGTTGCTCGTACCGGCAAGCGCCAATATGCCGTCGGACGCGGTGCTGATCTTGCCGCTACTGAGCCACCCGGTGACGGTCGAATACGCGCCCATCACATTTAGGATGCCCGGTCCGTCCACCAGCACCGTGCCGCTGCCGCCGGGCAACGATGCCGCCGTTCGGAAGATGACGTCGCCGCCGACGATCTGCGTGCCGCCGCTGTAGTTGTTCGATCCTGCGAGCACCACGGTTCCAGGTCCCGGACCGATGACCACGTTGCGGACGCCAGTGAGATTGGAGGCCACGGTCAAGTTGCCGCCGCCCGCGCCGCCGAAATAGTACGTTGAGCCGGCGGGCGTCAAGACGCCGCTGTAGGTCGCGCCGGGGGCCGTAGCGCCCAGGCCGAGCGTCGCGTAGCCGCCCATGTTGATGTTTTCGTTGCTCGCGCCGGTGAGGGCCAAAATACCGCTTGTTGCAGGGCTGATCTTGCCGCTACCAAGCCAGCCGGTGACAGTGGCATAGGCCCCGCTCACGTTCAAGGCCCCGGATTGCGTCAGCAGGATCGTGCCGCTGGCGGGCAGCGCGGCGGCGGAAGCGAAAGCGAGATTCCCGTCGCTGACCCGCGTGCCGCCGCTGTAGCTGTTCGTGCCCGCAAGGACGAGTGTGCCCGCGCCATTTTGGTTTACTGCCCCGACGCCGCTGATCGCGTTGGGCAAGGTGTACGTGTCCGGCCGGTTCACTTCCAACATGGAATTGTCGGTTACAGAGGCCGGGCCCAGCGTTCCGCCGGGGCCAAGCTCAAGCGTGCCGCCGTTGATCGCGGTCGCGCCGCTGTACGTATTGCTGCCCGTGAGGACGAGCGATCCGAAGCCGGTCTTCGAGAGCGCGCCGGCGCCGCTGATACCGCCGGCAATTGTCAGGACGTCCGCCGGATTGGTTACATTCACGAGGTTGCCCGGCGCGGCAAGAACCAGCGGCGCGGCAATGGTGTGCGTGCCGCCTATGACATTGACCAACGACTCGCCCAGCGGCCCGCTGCTTGTTGACAAGGTCAGCGATTGGCCCGACCAGGCGCCCAGTATAAAACTGCCGCCGCTGAAGTCAACCTCTTGCACGGTCGCCGAGACGTCCAGCGACACGCTGCCGCCGGTTCCGCTGAAGCGGGCGACGCCGTCGCCGTTTTGCGGCGTAACGTTCCCGCTCCAATCGAACGGCAGACTCCACATTCCCCAACCGGTGGAATTGCTCCAGGTGTTGAGCGTTCCGCCGCCCACGTGTACTACGAACGCGCCGCCGGCTACTTGCATGCCGTCGCTGAAAACGGCCACGGGCACGATCGCATTGTCGCCCGGCGCCAGCGCCGTCGGGCTGAGGCTAAGCGCGCCGGCGGCACCGCCGGCTTGCGCCACCACGCGGCCCAGACACGTCAGCTCGACCTGTGAAATCGCACCGTCGCCGGCCTGCTCCGCCAGGTTGAACGCCACCGGCGCCCCCGCCGACGATGCGAACGACGTGTTTCCGCCGTTGTAGCTGACGGAGCGGCCGTGGTTGTTGACGACGATCGGCTCGGCCGCGTAGCCCTCCGAGGCGGCCTCCGCGTTGTTTGCGGCCACGACGCGGACCTCGTGAACACCGTCGGAAAGTCCCGTCGTGCTCAGGCTGAACGTTCCGCTTCCACCAGGAAGCGTCCCGGAAGAGCTTACCAGCCCGCTGTTCGCCATCCCGTCAACAAGCAGCTCCAGCGAGGCGATCCCCGTTGCGATGCGCGGATCGACCAGCGTGGCGGAGCCGCCGATGGAAACCGTGCCGCGTGCCGCACCGTAATCGCCGGGACTGGAAGTTATGGCGACCTTCGGCACGTCCGCGTAGGGCTGGGCCAGCATGTCGCCCAAGGACATCTGCACGTCGGGCGTTTCCACCGACTTGGCGAACGCCTCGCCCAGCGTCGAGCCGTCGGCAATGAAGGTGTCGATCGACGAATTGGTGAAGCGCGCGGCGATGGCGTAGGGCTCGACGACCGAGCCCGTCGTCCCCGCCGCGCCCGCGGCGATGAATGCCGTGGCCTTCGTCTGGCTGGGCATGGCGAAGTCGCAGCCGTAGCTCGTCAGGTTGTCGGCCCATGAGCCGGGCACGTAGGTCGAGCCGTTGGGAAGGACGAGCGAGGACGCGCCGCAAGCCGCGCCTAACACGGCGCCGCGATTCTGCGGGGTCGTGCTGTTTTCCTGTACCCAAGGTATGCCCCTGGCCGTTAGCTGCGACTCGGTATTCTGCCACTCGGGCTCCCGCGTCCCGGATCGAATCGAATCGCCGCTGTTTTCGAAATAATCCACTCCCGCCGGATACGTCCCGTCGGAGGCCGCCGCGCTTTGCAGGCCGGCGATGACCTGAGCGGCGGTGTTGCCGTTGGTCCCCGTGTAGCCGATTGTGCCGGACATGTAATACTGCGTCGTGCAAGTCAGATACGCGACCGGGTAGAAGACGCTGTAGCTGGCCGAGTGCGTAATGGCCGCGTTGCTCCCCACGGGGATGCTCTGTGGGTTTTGATAGAGTCCCGAAATGGCCCCTTGAAAACCGTTGCCGTTGGAACCGGAAATCGACGCGGCCCCCTGTAGCGTCAATCCCGATCCGTCCGTCAACGGCGTGAGCAGGCTGATCGCATAGTTCAGCGAATTTGCGTTAGTGTAAGTCAGCAATCCGTTGGGAGTGATTGAATAACTGACCGCCTCGCCGATCGTGCCGATGTAGTTGATCTGCCCGGAGAGTCCGCGGGAAGAAATGGCGCTGGCGATCGGCGCGAGGCAGTCGGGCACGACCTCCGCTTGCGCGATGGGCTGCGGCGCGCCGTTGGCGCCCAGGTAATCCGCCGGCGGCGCCAGAAACAAGATATTATTCGCCGGAATATCGCGAAGCGCCGCATAGGCATTGGCGATTTGCAGCGCGGAGGGGTCGTTCGGGTTGACGACCAGCAGCATGTTCTCGCCGCCGCCGCCGCCGAGCGCTGCATTGCAGAAGAATAGAAACACCGTTAGCGTGGCCAATAGCTGCCGTCCGTTCATGCCGCTGGTCCTAGAATAGAAGCGCTGATTCGAATCGGCCGCCAAGCGGCCGGCGTGCGTTCGCAAAAGGAGATAAGTAAAAAGGAGAGCCGAGTATCGAACCGATGCCCTGGTCCGACGCGAACGCCATAGCGCCCTAGCAACTGTCATTATCGCCGATTAGCGAAAAAAACGCAATAAGAATTCCCCGCGAATAAGGGGCGACTCGACTGACCGTACGTGCCCGTCGCTGAGAGTAAGCCAGGAAAGAGGAAACCAGCATGCCGCTGAAACCTTGTATGTCCAACCTCAGTTGGTGCGGGCGAAGGTGGGTTGTCAGCGTTGATCAAGACATTATAATAGGTTCAATCCCGCCTAAGACGCCGTCGCTGCGACGGCCGGTAGTCCCGCGCCGCTCAACCACTCGATGGAGGCTTCCTCGATGTCTCAAAAACGGCTTTTCTTGCTCGCGTGCATCTTCCTTTTAGCCGCCGTCGCCGTCGCTCTATCCAAGACCGCGTTGTTTGCAGAGCCGCTCGGCGGAGCCCCAGGAATAAAGGCGCAAGAAAAAAAGGTGTCCGGAAAGAAGGACAGCGACCAGAAGGCCGAGCCACGCAAAGCCACCGGCCAAGTGAGCTTCAACAGGCAGGTCCAGCCCGTGCTGCAAGACAACTGCTACGGATGCCACCAACCCGCCAAGGCGCAGGGCGGATACGAAATGATCTCGCGCGCGGGGCTTTTGCATGGCGGAGAGAGCGAGTCGCCCGCGGTCGTGCCGGGCAACCCGCGGGAGAGCTATCTCCTGGAGCAGATCACGCCGAAAAACGGCAAGGCGGAAATGCCTCGTGGCCGCGCGCCGCTGGCGGAGACCGACATCGATCTTGTCCGCCGTTGGATAGCCGAAGGCGCCCAGGACGACAGCCCCGTCCGCTCGCAACCGGCCATCGACGCCCGGCATCCGCCCGTTTATTCCCGGGGCCCGGTGATTACGTCGCTTGACTTTTCGCCGGACGGCAAGCTGCTGGCGATAGCCGGTTTCCACGAGGCGCTGCTTTGGAAGGCCGACGGCTCGGCCCGCGCCGCCCGGCTGGTGGGTCTTTCGGAACGGATTGAAACGGTGCGCTTCTCGCCCGACGGGAGCAAGCTGCTGGTCGTGGGCGGAAATCCTTGCCGCAGCGGCGAGTGCCAGGTGTGGAACGTAGCATCGCGCAAACTCGTCGCGTCGGACCTGGTCGGTTTCGATACGCTGTATGGCGGCAGTTGGTCGCCCGACGGCAAGATCATCGCCGTCGGAGGCGCCGACAACGCCTTGCGGGCCTTTGACGCGGAGAGCTTCAGGCAGGTCGTCTACATGGCCGCGCACGGCGACTGGATTCGCGGCACGGTGTTTTCCAACGACGGCAAGTCGATTTTGACCGCCAGCCGCGACATGACGGTGAAAATGACCGACATCGCCACGCAGCGATTCCTTGGCAACGTGACCACGCACACGCCCGGCGTCCTCCGCGGCGGCATGCAGGCCATCGATCGGCATCCCAGGCGACCGATGGTCGTGGTCGGCGGCGCCGATGGCGAGCCAAAACTCTTCAAGATGGACGTCCAAGCCGCGCCGGCCCAGGGGGGTAATCCCAACCAGATTCGCGAATACGAAGCAATGCCGGGTCGAATCTACGACGTCCGCTTTGGCCGCGACGGGACGCGGTTCTTCGCGGCCAGCGCCCTGGACGGCCACGGCCAGGTCCGCTGCTACGCTCCTGATACCGGAAAAAAGGTCTGGCAGCTCGACTTGCCTGAAACCTCCATCTATGCTTTGGCTTGTCCGCCCAACGGCAAGGTCGTGGCCGCCGCGGGCGCCGATGGGCGGATTCGCTTGATCGACGCGTTCACGGGCAAGGTCCGCAAAACTTTCATGCCGGTTGAGATTGCGCCGGCGGCCAAGGACGATTCCGGGTGGTTCGTGGCAACTGAGGAAGGGGTGGCACGCCCTTCGCCTGAAGCTCAGAGCGTGCCACCCGTGCAACTCGCCGAGCTCAAGCTCGAACCGACCACGGCCCATGTCGCTGCCCCCACCGATTACGTGCAACTGCTCGCCACTGCCGTTTTACCCGGCGGTACTCACATCAATGCCACGCGGATCGTCCGTTGGAGGGTCGAGGGCGGCGTTGGACGTGTTTCGCCGGAAGGACGCTTCACGCCGCTAGAAAGCGGACGGGGCCGGATTATTGGCGAGTTTGCCGGGCAGCGAGTGGAAATCCCCGCGGAAGTGGCCGCCGGGTTGGAGTCCTACATGCCAAGCTTTATCCGGGATGTAAACCCGGTGATGTCGCGAGTCGGTTGCAATGCCGGCACGTGCCACGGCGCCGCCAAGGGCAAGAACGGCTTCAAGCTGTCGCTGCGGGGCTACGATCCGCTCTTCGACCACCGTGCGCTGACCGACGACCTGGCCGCGCGGCGAATCAACCTGGCCTCGCCCGGCGACAGCCTGATGCTCTTGAAGCCGACGGGCGTGGCGCCGCACCAGGGCGGACGGCTGTTTGGCGTCGATTCTCCCTACGAGCGGACGCTGCGGCGCTGGATCAGCGGCGGCGCGAAGCTCGATCTGTCCGTTGCGCGCGTGAGCCGAATCGAAATCTTTCCCCAAAACCCCGTGATTGAAACGATCGGAAACGCCCAGCAAATGCGCGTTGTGGCGGCGTATTCCGACGGGAGCACGCGCGACGTGACCCGCGAGGCGTTCATCGAGAGCGGCAACACCGAAGTGGCGACCGGCGACCGGCAGGGCGTTTTGACCGCCATCCGCCGCGGCGAGGCCCCGGTGCTGGCCCGCTACGAAGGTTCTTACGCCGCCACCACGCTGACCGTGATGGGCGACCGCGGCGGCTTCGTCTGGAAGCAGCCTGAGACCTGGAGCCGCATCGACGAGCTGGTTGCAAACAAATGGCAACGAATGAAAATCGGCCCCTCGGGTCTGTGCGGCGACGCGGAATTCCTGCGCCGCGTCTATCTCGATCTGACCGGCCTGCCGCCTGCCGCGGCCGACGTCCGCGCGTTCTTGGACGACCGGCGCGAGACCCGAGTAAAGCGCGACGCCGTCATCGATAGGCTGATCGGCAGCGACGATTTTATCGAGCATTGGACGAACAAGTGGTCCGACTTGCTGCAAGTCAACCGCAAGTTTCTCGGACCGGAAGGGGCCGCGGCGTTCCGGGCGTGGATTCGCGGCGAGATAGCCGCCAATACGCCGTACGACAAGTTCGTCGAGAAGATCCTGACCGCGACTGGATCGAACCGCCAGAACCCGCCCGCTTCCTATTTCAAGATTCTTCGCGAGCCGACCGACACCATGGAGGCGACGACGCACTTGTTCCTCGCGGTGCGGTTCAATTGCAACAAGTGCCACGACCATCCCTTCGAGCGCTGGACGCAGGACCAGTATTACCAGACGGCCGCGTACTTCGCCCGCGTCGACTTGAAGCCCGACCCGGCCTCCGGCGGCCGCACGATCGAAGGTACGAGCGTCGATAGCGCGAAGCCGCTTTACGAGTTCATCGGCGACAAAGCGCAGGGCGACGTGATCCACGACCGCACGAAGGCCGTCGCCCCGCCGAAGTTCCCCTTCGCCGTCAGGTCTCCGCCGCAAAAAGACGCCACGCGGCGGCAAGAGCTGGCCGCTTGGCTCACGTCGCCCGCCAACCCCTACTTCGCCAAGAGCTACGTCAACCGGCTCTGGGGCTACCTGCTGGGCACCGGAATCATCGAGCCGCTGGACGACATCCGCGCCGGCAACCCGCCCAGCGATCCGGAGTTGTTGGACTACCTGACGCAAGAATTCATCGGACACCAATTTGACGTGCGGCACGTGATGCGGCTGATTTGCCGTTCGCGGGCCTACCAACTTTCGTTGGAGGTCAATCGCTGGAACAGCGACGACCGGACCAACTATTCGCACGCCATCGCCCGGCGGCTGCCGGCGGAAGTGATTTACGACGCGATTCACCGTGTCACCGGCAGCGCAGCGCGAATTCCCGGCGTGCCGGCGGGAACGCGGGCGGAAGCGCTGCCGGATGCCGGCGTCAGTTCGCCCGACGGCTTCCTGGCGAATCTAGGCCGGCCGGCGCGGGAGAGCGTTTGCGAGTGCGAACGTTCAAGCGGCTTGCAGCTTGGATCGGTGATGGCGTTGATCAGCGGGCCGACGGTCGAGGCTGCCGTTTCCGACGAGCACAACGAATTGGCGAAGCTCGCGGCGACCCAGAAGGACGACGCGAAACTGGTCGGCGAGATTTTCCTGCGAGTCTTGAATCGGCCGGCGACAGCCAAGGAAATCGAAGTCAGCCTGGCCGAACTCCGGCAATTGCCGGAAGCGCACAAGCAACTGACGGCCAATCTTTCCGCCTTGGAGAAGGAATCAGCGGCGGCCCGCGTGCCCTTGGAACAGCGGCGGCAAGAGTCGATCGCGGATGCAAGAAAGGCGCTGACGGCCTATGAAAAGCGGATCTCGCCGCAGGTGGCCGCCCAGCAGCGCGAGCACGACAAACAAATCGCGGCGGCCGAGACGGCCCTGCGCGAGACGGAAAATACGCTGTCGATGCGCATGACCGCCTGGGAAGAATCGGCCAAAAAGCAGCCCGCGTGGACGCCTTTAGTCGCGTCGTCGCTCACGGCAACCAACAACGCCAAACTGACGCAAGAGGCCGATCGGGCGGTCTTCGCCGCCGGACCCAACGGAAAAGGCGAATACGTATTCGTGGCCCCCAATCAGTTGCCCGGCGCGACCGCCTTCCGGCTTGAAGCCCTCAGCGACAAGCGGCTGCCTTCCAAAGGGCCTGGCCGGGCGCCGAACGGCAATTTCGTCCTCTCGCATTTCCAGGTCGAGTGGCACTCGTTGAGCGCGCCCGAGAAGAGTGTTCCCGCCGCGCTGCAATCGGCCGAGGCGGACTTCAGCCAAGGCGGCTACGAGGTACAGACCGCCGTGGAAGCCTCTCCCGACCGGGGCTGGGCCGTCGTGCCGCAGACTGGCCGGTCGCATGTGGCCGTTTTCCAGTTGCGCGATCCGGTCGCCGGGCCGGGCGTGTTCACGATCCGCATGGCGCAGAACTACCCCGACGGCCAGCATACCTTGGGACGCTTCCGGATCTCCGTGACCAATGCCCCGCGGCCTGTCTCCATCGGCCTGCCCGACAGGATCACCCGCGTCTTGGCCGTGCCGGCCGACAAGCGGACCGTGAAACAAAACGCCGCGCTGGTAACCTACTATCGCGGCATCGACGCGGAGTTGAAGCAACGCGCCGGCGACCTGGCCGCCGCCCGCCAGTCGCCAGCGATCGATCCCAAGGTGGCCGAGCTTCGCGCCGCGCTGGCGGAAGCCGAGCGCCCCTGCCGCCGGACGCGCGGCTGGAAACGCTCCGCCGCGACGTGGAGCTAAGCTCCAAGCAGTTGCAGAAGCGGCGGCTGACTTTCGCCCAGGACCTGGCCTGGGCCTTGATCAACAGCCCTGCATTTTTGTTCAACCATTAGGGAAGTGTTCAGTGTTCAGTCAACTGAACACTGAAAACTATACAAGGGAGACAGCCATGCTCGTGATACCCGGACACACCGGCAAAGACCTTTGCGACGATAACGTGGCGCTCACGCGGCGGGATGTGCTCCGCGTCGGCGGGACCGCCATGCTCGGCCTCACACTCGGCTCCCTGCTGCGATTACAGGCAAAGGCCGGCGAGACGGTCGGCGGCGGAGGCCCAGGCTGGGGCAAGGCCAAGAGCATCATTCTCGTCTACTTGCAAGGCGGGCCGAGCCACCTCGACCTTTGGGACCCCAAGGAAAACGTGCCGGACAACGTCCGCAGCGCGTTCCGGCCGATTTCCACCAAGATCCCCGGCGTGAAGTTCACCGAGGTCCTGCCGCGACTCGCCGAGGTGAACGACAAGGTCACGCTCATTCGCTCCATGAGCTACACCCCCAACGGCCTCTTCAACCATACGGCGGCCATCTACCAGATGATGACGGGCTACACGACCGACAAGGTCAGTCCTTCCGGCCAGCTCGAGCCGCCCAGCCCCAAGGACTTTCCTAATTTTGGATCGAATCTCGTCAGGCTCAAGCCGACCGACGTGCCCATGCTCCCCTTCGTCATGCTGCCGCGGCCGCTGCAGGAGAGCAACGTCGTCGGCAAGGGAGGCGCAGCCGGCTTTTTGGGAAAGGCATACGACCCCTACACGCTCTATCCGCCGGGCGACGACATGGACATGAACAAGATGGACCGCATTCGCATCGACGATCTGCAGTTGCAGCCGGAGGTCTTTGCCGACCGCTTGAAGCGGCGGGCCAGGCTCCGCGACGCCATCGACGCGGGAATGCCAGGCATCGACAAGGCGGTCGCTTCCTACAAGCTCGATGAATACTACCAGCAGGCCATGAACCTGATCGTCTCCGGCCGCGCCCGCGAGGCATTCGCCTTGGACCAGGAAACGGCCAAGACCCGCGACCGCTACGGCCGCAACACGTTCGGCCAGAGCTGCCTGCTGGCCCGGCGGCTCGTCGAGGCGGGCACCCGCGTCGTGGAGGTCATCTGGCCGAAGATCGCCAATTCCGACAACCATTCCTGGGACCACCACGTCGACCTGACGAAGCGGATGAAGAACCAGTCGGGACCGATGTTGGACACCGGACTTTCGGCCCTAGTCGAGGACCTCGATGCGCGAGGGCTGTTGAAGGACACGCTGCTGGTGGCCATCGGCGAATTCGGCCGCAGCCCGCAGAAGGGCGTGAGCACGTCCGGCAACGGCAACAGCCCGGACGGCCGCGACCACTGGCCCTATTGCTACACCGGCCTGATCGCCGGGGCCGGCGTCAAGCGGGGCTACGTCCACGGCAAGAGCGACGCCACCGCGTCGTCGCCGCTGGACAACCCGGTCCACCCCAACGACCTCTTGGCGACGGTCTATCACCTCTTCGGCATTTCGCCCGACACGATCGTATTGAACCACTTGAACCAGCCCCGCGAATTGGTGAAGGGGCAAGCGGTGACGGCGCTGTTTGCGTGAGGTGACAGGAACGAACTGCTCACGTTCGCGCGCGAATTTGCCCCAGACAGCCTAAAGGCCGAATTCGCTTTTCATGGCTTGAAGCGAAACCGTTTTGCCCTCGGCACATTCCCGGCGCGCGTGCGCGACGATTTCCATGAACTCGGCGTTCGTGCTCAGCGCCAAGGACTCGGGGTCGACGTTCTTGAGTGAAACGATGGCCGCGACCGGTTTATTGTCGGAAGTAAGCACCACGAAGTCGTCCAACTCGTTGGCGTAGTCCGACAGCGGTCTGGAGGCTGTAGAAATCTCGATGGCCTTCATATATTTCGTTCGCAGCCAATGCTTCCAAGTGCTCCCTGACCGATTCCGCGAACTCGATCAGGGGCCATCGGGTCAGGGGCCATCAGGGTCAGACCTAAAAAGTCAATTCTCAGCCGTGAAGCCGATGAGCCACAGCTCGCTTTCGACTACGGGCGACCCGGACCTCCCCGTCATCAGCCGCACCGGGGACGGACCACATTTCCATCTCTTCCTCTCCAGCGACGGAGAGAAGTCAGAGGTTAGGGCTTAGGTGTCAGGAGTTAGAAGCCAGATAGTGCGTTACGCACGGAAGTTTGACCCGGGCTTCGGCGTCACAATGTCTGTAGGCTGCTTCGCGCAACGCACCTTTTCCCAAGGAGTTCCGTGCTCCACGCACCCTACGGCTACTCAAGCCTCAAGCCTTTGATTTGCGGCCAAGCCGAACTGGTGGGACTCGTTGCACTCGGCCCACCCTACGCCCTACTTTCGATTCTTGGCAGAGCGAGAGGAGTACTTTGGCCCGTTGCGTTTTCTGGCGGCTCGGCGTACCATGTTGGGCATGACAAAACGAGCGTTTCTCACGGGAATCACGGGCCAAGACGGCAGCTACCTGGCCGAATTGCTTCTTTCCAAGGGCTACGAGGTCCACGGTTTGCTGCGCCGGTCGAGCAGTTTTAATACGGCCCGGCTCGCGCATCTGTATGCCGATCCGCATGTGGAAGGGGCGCGGCTGCTGCTGCACTATGGCGACCTGGACGACGCCTTGGCGCTGACGCACCTGCTGCAAAAGATCGCGCCGCAGGAGGTCTACCATCTGGCGGCGCAGTCGCACGTCCGCGTCAGCTTCGACCTGCCGATCTACACCGTTCAGGCCGTCGCGTTGGGCACGCTGCACATGCTTGAGGCGGTGCGGCACTTGGGCCAGGGCGTCCGCTTTTATCAGGCATCCAGCAGCGAGATGTACGGCAAGGTCCGCGAGATCCCGCAGACCGAGGAGACGCCGTTTTACCCCCGCAGCCCGTACGCGTGCGCGAAGGTCTATGGCTACTGGCAGACGGTCAATTACCGCGAGGCCTACGATGTTTTCGCCTGCAACGGCATCCTCTTCAACCACGAATCGCCCCGCCGCGGCGAGACATTCGTGACCCGCAAGATCACTCGCGCCGCAACCCGCATCCGCGAGGGCATCCAGGACAAGCTCTACCTGGGCAACTTGGACGCCAAGCGCGACTGGGGCTTCGCGGGCGATTACGTCGAGGCAATGTGGCGGATGCTGCAGCACGACCGGCCCGACGATTACGTGATTGCCACCGGCCAGACGCATTCCGTGCGGGAGTTTGTCGAGTCGGCTTTCGCCCGTGTCGGCCTGGACTGGCGGCGGCACGTCGAGTTCGACGCCCGTTACAGCCGCCCATCCGAAGTCGATCTGCTGCTGGGCGACGCCAGCAAGGCCGCGCGGCAACTGGGCTGGCGGCCGAAAGTGAGTTTCACGCAGCTCGTGGAGTTGATGGTCGACCACGACTGGAAACTGGCCCGCGAAGAACGGCTGCTTGCCGGCCATCGCTGCGCGGACGGCGAATACGGAGTCGGACGGGAAGCGGAAACATGATCGACCTGCGAACGGAACGGATTGCGGTCACCGGCGGCAGCGGATTCGTGGGACGCCACGTCGTCGCCCGGCTGCGCGCCGAGGGCGTGCCGGCGGAGCAGGTCCTCGTGCCCGCGAGCCGGGAATTCGACTTGACGCGCGAAGAGGACGTCTTGCGCATGTACCGGCAGTTGCGGCCGACGGTCGTCATCCATCTGGCGGCCAAGGTCGGCGGCATCGGCGCCAACCGCGAGAACCCTGGCCTCTTCTTTTACGCCAACATGGCGATGGGCCTGCACCTGATCGAACACGCCCGCCGCGCGGGGCTGAAGAAGTTCGTGCAGGCCGGCACGATCTGCGCCTATCCCAAGTTCACTCCCGTGCCTTTCCGCGAGGACGATCTTTGGCAGGGCTATCCGGAAGAAACCAACGCCCCTTACGGCGTCGCCAAGAAGGCGCTGCTGGTGATGCTCCAGGCCTACCGGGAGCAGTACGGGCTGAACGGCATCTATCTTCTGCCGGTGAATCTTTACGGGCCGGGCGACAACTTCGATCCGCAATCGTCGCACGTTATTCCCGCCTTGATTCGCAAGTTCGTGGAGGCCTGCGAAAACGGCCAAAAGGAAGTCGTCGTCTGGGGCACCGGCCGCGCGAGCCGCGAGTTCCTTTACGTGGAGGACGCCGCGCGGGGCCTGGTCCTGGCCGCGCAAGCCTACGACGATCCCGCGCCGGTCAATCTCGGCGCGGGCTTCGAGATCACGATCCGCGACTTGGCGGAGAAGATTCGCCGCCTTGTCGGCTATGAAGGGCGGCTCGTCTGGGACGAGACGAAGCCCGACGGCCAACCGCGCCGCTGCCTGGATACTTCACGTGCCCGGTCGTTCGGTTTTCAAGCGGAAACCGATTTTGACGAGGGGCTAAGGAGGACGATAGAGTGGTATCAAGATATAATGGAGTGACGCGAGCGACGCGGATTGCGCAACTCGCGCCGGGCAGCTTGATTCGCGTTGAAGTGGTCGGCAAGTTGCCGAAGAACTTTGCCACAGAGCCGCGAATTGGAGATTTCATGCTATGACGAGCGATACGCAGCGCGAGGCACTTGCAGTATTAGCAGAAGTCTGGTCGCTGTCGCCCGACGTGCGCTTGGGCCAGCTTATGGCGCACATTGGGTTTCTTGGCGACGTCCATGTGGGACGCGGCCTGGGGTACATTGAGGACGATGAGCTCGTGGCGGTTCTTTATCGCCATCGGACCGAACTCATCGCACGATTGAAGGGAAAACCGGAGGAAGCGCCGCCGGCGGCGAGCTCCGCCGTATCGGTGTCAGGCAGCTCGTCGTTGGCCGAGACTGCACCAGCCGCTCGCCAGCTCTGTTAAGTAGCCGGCTGCCGCCGCTAAGATTAGTCTTCGTCGCTCGTGCAGTCGAGGTCGTCACGCACGCTATTGCACAGTCGCTTTCTGCTTGGCTCGGCCTTTCCTCCGTCTGCGCCTGCGGCCCGAGACGCTGCCGAGAATTGCCAGCCAGCCGCGCTCGCGCGTCTGCTCATCGGTGTAGTGCCGCTGCCGCGCGGCCAGCAGCTCGGCGCGGCCGAGATACCCGACCACCTGATCGGCATCCTCGGTGCTGACGACCGGCAAGCGTCCGATCTTGTGGGCGAGCATTTTGTCCAGCGCGGAGGAGATCAATTCATCGGGGCAGACAGTGACGAGCTCGCGGTTGCCGGCAACCAGCACGCTATTGGAAATGTCTGCGCGAGAAATCGCCTTAAGAATATCGCCGCGGGTGATTATTCCCACCGGCCGTTTTTGCCCGTCGACGATCAGGAAGGCGTGGCGACGGCCCAACTTCGCATCTTGGGATGTGACGCGTTTGGCCAGCTCGGCGACGGTCATCGTCGCGGGAATCGACTGCGGCGGCGGGGCCATGACATCGCCGACGCGCACCAGCGTGAAGGGGTCGACCCAGTATTCGCGCATCAAGTGATAACCGCGGCGAGCGACCTTTTCCGTCAGGATCGAGCGCCGCAGCGTGAAGATGGTTATGCCATAGGCAACGGCCGTGCCCAGCAGAACGCCCGGCAAGACGTTGATGTCGTGCGTGAGTTCGAGCGTGAAGAAGGTTGCGGTCAGCGGCGAACGCATGACGCCGCCCATAACGGCCGCCATGCTGACCATGGCCCACAGGCTGTGGTCGCCGCAGGGAATCCAGCCGGCCTCCAGCGCGCCCAGCGCTCCGCCCATCATCAAAAGCGGCGCAAGCACTCCGCCGGACGTGCCCGATCCGAGCGCCACCGACCAGATAACGGCCTTGACAACGAGCACGCTCACCAGCGCCGCTCCCAAGAGATTTCCCTGCAACAGCGAATGGATGGTGTCGTAGCCGACTCCGAGCGCGGACGGGTTGATCCAGCCGCCGATTCCCACGATCAGCCCTCCGATCGCGGGCCACCAGCACCAATGGACGGGCAGCTTGGTAAACAGGTCCTCAAAGGCGTATACAAGGAAGGTCAAAACTCCCGCCGCGAGTCCGGCGATGGTTCCGACCACGAGAACGAACATCAATTCCGTTCCGCCCAAGGGAGCGTGCGCCGGCACGGGAAAGATCGGCCCGTCGCCCAAAAGCGGGACGCGCAGCGCGGCGGCCACGACCGCCGAAATAGCCACCGGAATGAAGCTCCGCGGACGCCACTCGAACAGCAGCAGCTCGACCGCAAGCAGGACTGCGGCGATCGGCGCGGAGAAGATGGCCGACATCCCTCCGGCCGCGCCGGCGACGAGCAGGATTTTCCGTTCGGAGGCCGAGAGTTGAAACAACTGCGCAAAGAGCGAACCGAAGGCCCCGCCCGTCATGATGATCGGTCCCTCCGCGCCGAACGGTCCACCGGTGCCGATCGAGATTGCCGAGGAGAGCGGCTTGAGCACGGCGACTTTAGCCGACATGCGGCTGCGGCCGAAGAGGATCGCCTCCAGGGCTTCAGGGATGCCGTGCCCGCGGATTTTCTCCGATCCATAGCGGGCCATCAGCCCGATGATCAATCCACCCGCGACGGGCGCCAGAATAACCCAAGGTCCGAGATGATTGCCGGCGGGGCTTGCAGCGGCGGCGGACAAGCGTTGAAAAAAGACCAGGTTGGTGATCGCGTTGATCAGCCACACCAGCGCAAACGCCACCGGAGCGCTCATGGCGCCCACTACCACCGCCATCGCGGCCAGCATCCATAGACGCGCATCGCGGCTGAAGTCAGCCAGATGGTCAGAAGAAGGCCCCCTCTCGCGGTCGATTGTCTTTTTCGGCATCTCTTTTTGCACGTGCGTTTAACCACTGTTATTGTTGAGCCGAGTGGCGGCGTTGTCAAGGTCAATGGGCGGCGAAACTCCAAGATGCGCGATCTGCGGGACTGGAAGCCTCCGCGACTTGTAGATGCGGCGCCCCGCCGCTTAAATAACGCGGCGGGACGCCGCATCTAACGGTTTTCGCATCGGGGCTAAATCAGCTCGCGTCCGCCGCGGGCATCTTTCACAACCATCTGGATGAAATGGATTTTTCGCAGGACGGGGCGCGACATGACGAAGGGATAGAAGTCGTGCTGTCCCATCGAACGCGACAGTTCGTTGAGGACTGTGGTCAACTGCACCCAGGAGTTTATCAACAAGACGACCCGCTTGGCGTCCGGCACTGCCGGGTCGTAGAGGTCATTCACTGTAAATGGCTCCGTGGCCGCCTCGACGTCCTCGCCGCGCAGCCCGAAGCGGAGCGCCGTGTCGAGACTGTCGACTACGTGCAGGTAGTGCGCCCAGCTTTCCGCCCAGTCTTCCCACGGGTGCGACGAGGCGTAGGCGCTGATGAAGTTGTCGGCCCAGTTGGCGGGCGGGCCTTCGTCGTAGTTTTTCTTCAGCGCCGCCGCGTAATCCTGCTGCTCGTCGCCGAAGAGTCCGCGGAATTTGTCCAGCCACGGTGTTCCGGCGACGAGGCGGTCCCAATAGTAGTGGCCAATCTCGTGGCGGAAATGGCCCAGCAGCGTGCGGTAGGGCTCGTGCATCTCGTGGCGGGTTTTTTCGCGAATCGAGTCGTCGGCCTCTTCCACGTTGAGCGTGATCAGCCCGTTGGCGTGGCCGGTGAGGACGCGCGGGCCTTCCGGCGGCGAGCGCAAGAAATCAAACATTACGCCGCGCTCGGGATCCTCCGTGACCCTCGACTGCACCGGCAGGCCCAGGCTCAGCAATTGGGCCACCAGGCGGCGCTTGGCGTTTTCGATCAGCCGCCACCAGCGGGCGTTGTTTTCGTCGTTTAGGTCGGGAATCGTGCGGTTCAGGCGGCAGGAAATGCAAAGCGGCTGTTTGTCCTTGGCGGCCACCAACCAGTTGCAGCCCGCCCGGGAATTGAGGTTGCCGCAGCGCCGCCAGAGCTTGCGGGATTTGTCTTGCCCGTGCAGCTTCCAGGTGTCCGGCTTAGGTCCGGGCACCAGCGCCCGGACGTCCCGCGATTCGGGATCGAAGCCAAGCGGCATTTTGCACCCCAGGCAGAGGCTGTTGCGAAAGTAGACCGGCCGGCCGCATGCGCAGCGGTAAATGTATCCACGGCCGGAAGGCTGGTCCGATCGCCATGCCTCGGCCAAACGCTTGACGATCGACTCGAACACGTTGATCATGGAGATTGCGGCGTCATGCCGTTTCGGCGATGGCTTGGCGGAACTCTTTGAGGAACCGCGGCACCTCCGTGAAGGGGTCATAGTCCTTGCCGGTCTGGGCAAGCGACTCGATGGGCACATAGCCGCGATAGCCACCCGCCTTGATCAGGCCTGCCAGTCTTTTGAGGTCCATGGGGACCGTGCCCTCCTTGCCGCCCAGCCGCTGCTTGACTTGCCAGTTCACCGTATAAGGAACGAGGCGAGCCATGTCGG
This sequence comes from uncultured Planctomycetia bacterium, assembly GCA_963780045.1. GTDB lineage: Bacteria > Planctomycetota > Planctomycetia > Pirellulales > Thermoguttaceae > JANXQG01. Next base: position 4,747,612 of record CAVZZZ010000001.1, read on the forward strand.
CATACGGGTCCGGCGTGAGGAAGTAGCCGGTGTCATTGATTGCGCCGAACCAGGACGAATCGACCATCTTGATGATTTTGATGACCTGGTCGGCCGAGCGGAGCATGTCGCCGTGGTTTTGGATGCCGATGATCACACCGAACTTTTCCGCGTGGCGGACGCACGGTTTCAGGTCCTCCGCCATCCATGCGGCGACTTCGTCCCACTTCTGCTCATATCCTTTGGGCACCGGCCCAGCGAAGACGCGAAGCACCGGCGCACCCAGCTTGGCGGCCACCTCGACCCAGTCCTTGATATGCTTCACGTCCGCCGCGCACTTTGGCTTGTCGGCGGTCGCCAGGTCGTTGGCCACGCCTGTGCCGCTGATGGCAATGCCCAGCTCGAACGCGCGGCGTTTGAAGGCGCGGATATAGTCGTCCGTCGGCACCCCCTTGTTGCCCAGGCGGGGCGATCCGTATCCGGGAAAATAGTAGCCCGTCGGGTCGATGGCCTCAAAATCGTATTTCGCGCAGAAATCCAAAAGGTCGAAGAGCGACGTGCCGCCGCCCGCGCCGCGAAGGTTGTCGTTGAGCCGCTTGGCAAAGGAGTAGGCATTAAGGCTGATTTTCAGCTTGGGGCCGCCCGTCCGCTTGATGGGCGTCTGGGCGGCGGCCGTTTCCGCGGAGAGTACCAGCCCGCCGGCGGCTGCGCAAAGCGGCAAAAGCGCCGCGCCGCGGAGGATGTCTCTTCGGGCATATTGTTGGGGCACGATCGAGTCTCCCTTGATTCCCTCGAGAGGGCACGAACAGCGCTAAGTTATACTTGCATGCACGGTTTTGGTCAATGTAGCCAATGCGGCGCTCAAGGCAAAGGTCCGGGGCGAGGAGAAGATTGAACTATGAAAACGATTGATTTGTCCGAGGTGTCAGCGCGACCCGTTAACATTGACCATGCCGCCGATCAACGATAGACTGGAACAAGAGACAGCAGGTTTGCCTTGGTCTAATCCTGAACGCGAGGACTGTGTATGGGCGAGCGAATGACCAGAGAGGAAATCGAAGCCAAGTTTGATTCCGAACATGTTTTGCTTGACGATCCGGAAACCGACGAGAATTTGCACTTGTTGGGTGGGACGGTGGTGTTCCACAGCAAGAACGAAGAAGAAGTCTACCGCAAGGCCGCCGAGTTGAAGTTGAAGCGGATCGCGTTTCTCTATACCGGAAAGATCGCCGACGACGTCGTCTGGATTTTCTGATGGACGCCTTTTCGCCCGACCGGGGGCCGATTATCATAGACCTTGAGCTTTCGGGTCCTGCCGCGACCGCTTGGGCGCGACTGATTCTCGACACCGGCGCAACGATGACAATGATCAAGCCGGGCGCCCTGATTGACGTGGGATATGACCTGGATTCTCTTGCCGAACTGGTTTCAGTGGCAACCGTTGACGGCGTTCGCAAGGCGCTCGGTTGTATCTCAACCGGCTCACCGCGCTGGGCCAACATCGGTTTGGGTTTCCGGTCATCTGCCATCCATTAGAGACAGCCGATGGCATTCAGGGCTTGCTCGGACTCAACTTCTTTCGCGGGACGACGTTGACAATTGATTTCGTCAAAGGGCTAATCATCGTATCGTAGGGGTAGCTTCCGTGGCTCTGTCGACCAAGCGCGTGTATCCAGGGCTTTGTATATGCCGGTCCGTTCAGACGTACTCTTGAGTCCATATTTCTGGGCTTTCATTGCTGAGCTTGGCTTTCATTGCGACGTTAGCACCGAAGCGGCACCAGACGAGGCTATGATCGCGCGGATACTTGGCATTGACCGCGAGTCGCTGAAACGCTGGGGCCACAAGTTCACTGGGTGGTATCCCGGAATATTTGATAAGAGCGATGGCTACCTTGACGACCCGAACGTTCTTGACTTCCAACTCGCGGCGGACTGTTCTTTGATTGTCGAATTTCACGCGGGCGACATATACTGGCACTTGTCGCGATCGCGGTCGCGAGTGATGTTGGCAAATCTTGGGCCGCATTCGAGACAGCCTGGCCTGCGCCTGCAAGAGGCAGTGGCGATCTCCAATTCTGTGCGCGGCGAAGTGCCGGAAGTGCTTCCAATATTGCTTCCAATCGTATGGCTGACTCGCGGTGACGATGTTGATGCCGCGACATCAGTGGTTCGCGACTCGTGGATTCGAACCGGATTCACAGAATCATTTGGTGCCACGGCGCTCGCCGAATACTGGGTTTGCAACGCCGCGGGAGGGGCAGAGTACCGCTGGTGGTTCGCGCCAGATTTGGGTTGGGCGACCGACAGCGAATGGAGCACAAGATTCGCGCAGCGGCCAAATGGTGAATTGCAAGAACTGAATCAAATCCTATCTCGGATTTGCGTAACGGCGTAGGGGATAACCAGACGTTCTCGGGGCGAAAACGCAACGTGCCTCACGCCGAGCGCGTCGAGTAGGTCGCGAGGCCGCTGTCGGCTTCGTCATACTCATCCGGGTCGTCGTCGATTTCCTCGTCGAGGTCTTCCTCGATTTCCGGCTCGTCAACGTCATCCCTTTCCTCATCTTCGTCAAACGGGTCGTCGGCGTCGCCCTGTTCTTCCTCGTCGTCGGCCACGGCAATGGCGCGTAGCGGCGTCACCGACCGCGCAGGCGCGGCCGAACGGCGTTCTTCAGCCGGCGCGATCATGATCTTGTTGTTCCGCCGCGGCTCGGCGGGCTTCGCGGGCGTCACCCCACCGCTGCCGCTCATCTCGCCCCATTGCTCAAGGGAAATAATCACCTCGCGGGCCTGCGAGCCGTTATACTGGCCGACGATGCCGTCCTCGGCCATGAAGTCGACCAGCCGGGCGGCGCGGCCGTAGCCGATGCCCAGCGCACGCTGCAAGAGCGAGACGCTGCCGCGGCCCTCGCGGACGACGATGTCGATTGCCGCCTCGTAAAGCTCGTCGCGATCGGCGAACTTCTTCACACCGCCCGCGCCTTCGCTTTGCGTCGCGCCGGGCTTCAACTGCACCAGCTCCTTGACAAACTGCGGCTCAGTCGTGGCCACGGACGCGATCACGCGATTGATCTCGTCGTCGCTGAGGTACGTGCCCTGCCCGCGCAAGAGCGTGCTCGTGCCGGGCCAGAGGAAGAGCATATCGCCATTGCCCAGAAGCTTGTCGGCGCCCATTTCATCGAGCACGACGCGGCTGTCCGTGCGGCTGGCGACCTGGAAGCAAATCCGCGCGGGCAGGTTCGATTTGATCAAGCCGGTGATAACGTCCACCGTCGGCTTTTGCGTGGCCAGCACGAGGTGGATGCCGACCGCCCGGCTCTTCTGGGCGAGGCGGATAATGTGCGTCTCGACCTCCTTGGCGGAGGTCATCATCAGGTCGGCCAGCTCGTCGGCCACGATCACGATGTACGGCATGTGCGTGGGAATCTGCCGTCGCTCGTCGTCGTTTTCGGGGCGGATGCGCTCCATCAACTCCTCTTCGCCCAACTGGTTGTAACCCGCCAGGTGCCGCACGCCGGCGCGGGCCAACAGATGATAACGCTCCTCCATCTTGTCGACCGCCCAGGCGAGGATCGCCTCGGCCTTTTTCATATCGGTCACGACGGGATGCATCAAGTGCGGCAGGGTCTTGTATGGGCTGAGCTCGACCATCTTGGGGTCGATCATCAGCATCCGCACTTCGTCGGGCCGGCGGGTCATGACCATCGAGGTGATGATCGAGTTCAGGCAGACGCTCTTGCCCGTGCCGGTGCGGCCGGCGATGAGCAAGTGCGGCAGCGTGGAGAGGTCGACCGTCATTGCGTTGCCCGACACGTCCTTGCCCAGGTAAACCGGAATGCGCAGTCTTCTGCGCCTTGCCGTTGGCCTCTTCGATGACCTCGCGGAGGCGGACGATCTGCCGCGTGGTGTTGGGCACCTCGATGCCGACGGTATTCTTGCCGGGGATTGGCGCCACGATGCGGACGCTCGGCACGCGCAGGGCGATGGCGAGGTCGTCGGCCAGGCCGGTGATCTTGCTCAGCCGGAGGCCGGCCTCCAGCTCGACTTCAAATTGGGCTATGACAGGTCCGGTTTGGATTTCGACTACGCGAATATTAAAACCAAAATCCTTGAACGTCTGCTCGAGAATCGTCGCCTTGCGGCGGACGTCTTTTTCTTGCTCTTCAAAATTGAAGGCGTCGCTGGCGAGCAAAAGCTCGATGCTCGGCAGCTCGTAGTCGGCGGCGTTTTGCGGCGGTTCGTCGAGCTGCAGGTCTTCCGGTTTGACCGATTTCGGCTTGCGGATGCGGAGCAGCGAGCTGAGACCGCCGCTTTCCGGCTCGGCAGCTTGTGGCGATGCGGCGTCGTCGCTAGCGGCGTCCTTGGCAGCCTCGTTTACGGGTGCCTTTACAAGTGCTTCCACGGGCGCTTGCACCGCCGGTTCATCGGTTATAGCCTGCTTCGTCTGCTGCTTCTTCTGGCCCTTCACGCGCACGGAAGCAACTTTGCCGCTAGCCGCACGGTCTTCCGGCTCGTAGGCATCCAAATCCGAGCGCCGCTTCAATTGCCGCGCGGCGGCCGCGCCGACGTTGAGCACGCCCTGGCCGATGCCCTTGGCCGGCTTGCCGACGATCCAGGCCATTAGATGAATAAGCAGATAATCGGTGGAAAGCAGCAGTCCGCCGATTATCAGGCTAATTGTAAAAATGTACGCCCCGACGGTGGCGAAGTTCAATTCCAAGAGGCCCCGCCCCGCCGCGCCCAAATATCCGCCCGCGCCGATCACGGGTCCTGGCGAGAGCTGCGGCACGGCCATTGCAGCCAGCGTCGTGAACCCTGCCAGCGAGATCAGCCAGCCGGACAGCCTCACGATCGGCTGCGTCAGCGGCTTTCGCGCCAAAAGCATGGCGTCCAGCATGGCCAGCGAGAAAACCAGGTAGTACGCGCCCAGTCCCAGCCCGGTGAGCAGCATCCGGCTGGCGAAGGCCCCTGAGCGTCCGCAGAGATTGAGAACCTCCGCGCGTTCGGGATAGACGAGCTTGCTGGGCGGGTCGCCGGCGTCGTAGCTCAAGAGCGACGCCGCCAGGAAGACCACCAAGCAAGCGAGCCCGAGGGCCAGCAGGTCCTTTTTCAGATCGCGATGTTCGAGCATGGGGAGCGCATAACGATTTCCGCGCTGTTCGGCAAAACGCTTACCGGCGAGCGCCGGGCGCATCCATGCCCAAAGAGGCGAATCCTAGTTGTCGCCTACACTATCGTCACCGCCCCGGGAGAGAAGTCAACCAGAATTCGGCCCTCCGCACAGGCGACACCGGTGCGCTGCGCGGTATAAGCGGCAAAGGCGGCAGGATCGGCAGGGAGGGGGGCCGTGGAGAAGGCCAGGCGGCGTGAACGTGCAAGGTTACTGGCCGCGAGCGAGAGGACGATTCTGCCGCCGTTTCGTAGCATTGCAATGGGGAAAATGTCGACCGATGGCGATCGCGGCGATTACCATTTGTGATATAATGAAGTCGCCTGAAAGGGAGGACTATTCCGATGATCACCGCTAACATTGCCCCGGAATTCGAGGAATTCGTCTACAGCGCGGTGGCCGCCGGGAAGTATGGCTCACCGGAAGAAGTCGTTTCCGAAGGACTGCGTCTGTTGCGTGAGCGCGAAATCGAGGCATTGCGCACGGAAATCGACGTGGGAATCGAGCAAATTGATCGCGGAGATGTCGTTGAAGTTGACGACGAACAATCCCACAACGCGCTTTTGGAAGACATCGCGTCATTTGGCCGCCGGCGTCTTGCCGCGGAGCAGTCGCCACGATGACGCCGTACACCGTCAGCCGCGAGGCGCGGCGGGACCTTGATGCCATCTGGTACGCGATCGCGCGGCATAACCTGCTTGCCGCCGATCGCATGCTCGTAAGGTTGTTTGACGTCTTCTTGCACCTCTCCCGCAGCCCGTTGGCAGGCGAATCATGCGAAGAACTGCGGCCCGGATTGCTGCGATTCTGCGTGGGAAGCTACGTCATCTACTACAAGGTCGCGCGGCGTGTATCGATCTGCGCGCGTCTTGCACCGCGCGAGACGCAGATTCCGCGATGGCGAGTGATTGAAAGCGGGAACAAAGTGCCCGCATCACCGCGCGCCCGGCCGGGCGAGAAAGGCCGGGACGTAGTTTAAAGGCGACGTAGCCAGAAAGACCACCCGCGCAAGCAGGGCGCGGGCCAGCTTTTCCGCCCGGCGGAGACCGTAGAGGGCAAGCTGCGGAAACCGCGGCGGCGATTCTTGCGGACAAGGGAAAGAGCGCAAGGACCGCGGACCGCGCACTTCTACTGGGACCTGACAACGCGGAAGCCTACGTCAAACGATGGTTCGTCCGGCGCACGGAGGAACCGCTCGTTCGACCGTGCCCGTAGCGGCCCATCGTACCAAGAGCCACCGCGGAGGGCGCGGTAAGTTCCGGATTTCGGTCCAGGAGGGTCGTCTGTTGGGGACGCGGCATAGTATTCTTCCTGATACCAATCCTGGCACCACTGGTACACATTTCCGTGCATGTCATATAGTTCATAGGCATTGGGCTTGAACCGGCCGACAGGCGACGTGAACGCGTAGCCATCGTTGGCTTTAATGCAATTGATAAAGATGAGGGATGTAAGCGCCAACGATCGGTCGGCCACGTTTCCGACTTGTACCAACGTCTCTGGATCGTCGCCGCTATAGTATCGCGTCGCAGTGCCGGCACGGCATGCGTATTCCCACTCGGCCTCGGTCGGCAAGCGGTAAGTCTTGCCATCCTTCTTGCTGAGCCACTTACAGAACGCCACGGAATCGTTCCAACTCACGTTAACCACCGGGTGCTTGTCCGTTTGCTCAAAACCCACGTTCCGCCACGAGTATTCTGCGCCGAAACTTTTGCCACGTATTGATGGATCCCACCCATCGGCCCCCGGCTTCTTGGCCTTCTCCGACTCAGTCCGGTACTGCGTAGCATCGATAAACTGCCGGAATTGCCCTCGCGTGACTTGGAACTTACCCAAGTAGTACGGCCGCGTAATTCGGACACGGTGCTGCGGATACTCGTCCTTCAAATCCGCCGCGAAGACTGCCGTAGCGTACTTATTTCGGTAGAAGGTCGCAGTGGCCTCTGCCGACTCACCGTTGCCCATCAAAAACTCGCCGGACGGGATGAGCACGAGCTTCATTCCTGTCGAGCTAGTGATCTGCTTCTCGCCGCCGACCGCCTTCGCGTCCTTGCCCTTTGCCGCCTTCGGCTCTTCGGCCCTCGCCAGGGTGCAACCTACCAGAGCGGCCAGGGCCGTCAGCGCCGCCATCCTCGTTCGCCGGAACATCGCTCGCACCTCCCAAGCCAAGACCATCGCCACGAGGCGGCCCCACCGCGCCGGGACGGCAAACGCCTCGCGGAAGTACATGACAGCCTACGGCCCGTCCTCGCCGCCGTCAATCACACGAATCGGGACATCGTGCAAACCGCAATCTAGCATAACACTTAACAGTTTCCTAACAGTCTCGCGATAGGATGAATTCGCCCGCCGGAAAAGCAATTGAAGCTTCATACTACCAACGAGGAGGGTTGCGTTGTGTTGCGGATTGGGCCAAAATCACCGTATTCAAAAGGAGAAAGGCGATGAAGCTCTGCCTGCCCGTTGACCGCAAATTCTGGACGGTATTGTCGTGTGCCGCAGCCCTCGCGGCCACCGTCCCGGTCACTAAGGCAGCACCCGGGGAATACATCAAGTCGGGCGAGGTTTCCGGCACGATTGTAAGCAAGGGTTCGGATACTCTGAACAACCTGATGGGCATGTGGTCGGATGCGTTCAAGAAGCTGCATCCTAACGTGACTTTCGAAATCGAATCGAAAGGATCGAACACCGCGCCCCGGGCACTTACCGACGGCACTGCCACTATCGGGCCGATGTCGCGGGCAATGGAAGCGGAAGAAGTTGACGCATTCGAGGCCAAGCGCGGCTTCAAGCCGACTCGCTTCGACGTTGCCTTGGACTGCATCGCCATTTGGGTCAACAAAGACAATCCCGCAAAAGGCTTTACTTTCCCGCAGCTCGACTCCATCTTTTCCAAGACCCGCAACAGCGGCTATTCGGACGTCTCGGAGTGGGGACAGGCGGGTGTCACGGCGGGCGGCTGGGCCGATCAGCCGATCAGCCTCTACGGCCGCAACTCGGACAGCGGCACGTACAAGGACTTCAAAGAGCGCGTTTTTGGCAAGACCGGCGACTTCAAGGACTCCGTGAAGACGCAGCCCGGCTCGTCCGGCGTCGTTGAAGCCGTGGGCAAGGACCGCTTGGGCATCGGCTATTCGGGAATCGGATACGGCACGTCCGAGGTCCGGGCTGTGCCGTTGGCCAGGTCCGAGAACGACAAACCCGTTGAACCGACCTTAAAGAATGCGCTGAACAAGTCGTATCCCCTTCGCAGGGCGTTGTATATTTACGTCGCCAAGAAGCCCGGCCAACCGCTGCCGCCGGCCGTGGAGGAGTTTCTGAGATTTGTGCTCTCCAAGCAGGGCCAGGAAATCGTGATCAAGGATCGCTTCGGGCAGCTTCCCGATAAAATGATTGAAAAGAACCTCAAGGCGCTTGAGTAAATGCCCGTCCAGACCCGACATTGGCAGGCCGGCGCTCACTTAGGCTCGCTTGTCCCACCCTACGACGTTCCGGCCTATTTCCCCCAACACGATCTTGTCCTCCAGCGAAGAAAAGCCTTCGAGCAGCCATGAGTCCAGGCTCAACCGGAGATCGTTGGGCCGCGTGAAGTTTTACGATTGGCTCGCCCGTTGGATCGTAACGCTCGGCGGGCTGATTGTCATCGTCTGCGTGCTGGCGATTCTGGTCTTGATCGTCTACACGACGATTCCTTTGTTCTATCCCGCCGATGCGCGGCTTCTGGCCGAAACAGGTTTGCCGGGCGCATTAGAGCCCAAGAGTGTCTTGGTGCTGGGAATCCAGGCCGCCGCCGATGATAGCTGGCTCGTCGCCCATGCGGTTGACGCCAGTGGCAAGTTCCGCTTTGTCGATCTGCGCAATCAAGCGGTGCTTGCGGAAATCGACGCCACGCCGCCGTCGGCCATCGTTCAAAAGCAGGCAATGTCCCCTCGAACTTTGCTTGGCGCGACTTCTACCGGGAAGGCAGAGATCACGTTGCGGTGGTCGGATGGCGTCGTCTCTCTCGTCAGGGTCTCGGCGACGACCGAAGGCGACGGCAAGAATTCGCGTGCGTCAATTCCTTCACTGGAGACGGTGGGCACACTTCCGCCCGACGAGCTCGGCGTGCCGGAGCACGCGGTCATGTATCGTCCAACCGACGATTCGATCTGCTGCGCAGCGGTGTTTGGCGGGCGGAAGATCGTCGTCACGCGGAAGATGGAGGACCTTACGGGCGAAAAAACCGCGAAGAGGATCGTGCTTGAGCCGGGGAGTCCCGGTCCGGTGACGGCAATCGCCATGTCCAGTGACGGCCGTGTGCTCTATGCCGGCACGGCCGCTGGATCGCTGCTGTGGTGGAAGCTGGAGGACGATCGCGTGGTCGATCGCGACGTCGTTCCGCCTTCGCTGAAGAAGTCGCCCATCACATCGCTTCGGCTCATGCTGGGCGATATTACGCTGGTGGCCGGCGACGCGGACGGCAACGTGACCAACTGGTTCTTCGTCAAGTCGGAGTCCGACCAGGCGAAGAAGACCTCTGGTGCGCAAGGAATGGTCAAGGAATCGAAGAAGTTGACATTCATCCGCGCGCTGCGCCGCACGGCGCCGCGATCGGCGAAGTCACCGCCTCGCCGCGCAACCGCGCGCTGCTTATCGGCGACGCAAGCGGCCTTACTTCGTTGGACTACACGACCAGCCAGCGCCGCTTGCTTTCGCTGGAGGGCGTGACTCATGCGGCCTTCAGCAGCCGCGGCGACGTGATTGCCGGGCTTGCGGGCGACTGCATCAAGGCGTGGCGCGTGGAAGGAAGTCTGTGGGGCGCTTTCACCGACAAGCTGCACCCGGAAATAAGCTGGGACAGCCTATTCGGGCGAGTGTGGTATGAGGGCCACAGCGAACCGGATTTCTCCTGGCAGCCGCAGGGCGGCAAGGAGTCCGAGCCGAAACTCAGCATCGTGCCGCTGGTTTTCGGGACGCTCAAAGGCACGTTTTACGCCATGTTGCTCGCCGGTCCGCTTGCCCTGGCGGCGGCGGCTTACGTCAGCCACTTTACGTCGCCGCGGGTCCGCGCTTGGATCAAGCCGGCGATTGAAATGATGGCCGCCGTGCCTTCGGTCGTGTTGGGTTTCCTTGTCGGCCTTTGGCTTGCGCCGCTCTTAAGCGATTGGCTGATGGCGTTCTTTCTGGCGCTTGTCGCGGTGCCGCTTTGCTTTCTGATCTTTCTCGTCATCTGGCAAGCGGTCCGCAAATCGCCCACGGCCGAAAAGCTGGTCCGCGGGCGGGAGTTTTTCGTCACCGGATTGTGGATCGCTGTCGGCCTCGGCACAGCGGCGCTCCTTTCCGGCCCAATGGAACGGCATCTTTTTGGAGGGGACGTCGCGCATTGGATGGCGGTCCGCCTGGGACTCGTCTACGATCAGCGGAACAGCATCTTGGTTGCCTTTGCCGTCGGGTTCATGGTAGTGCCGATAATTTTCTCGCTTTCCGAGGACGCCCTGTCAAGTGTGCCGCACAGCATGACGGCCGCGTCAATGGCCTTAGGCGCCAGCCGCTGGCAGACTCTGTGGCGCGTCGTGCTCCCTTCGGCCAGTCCGGGCATTTTCGCCGCGGTCATGATCGGCTTTGGCCGGGCGGTGGGCGAGACGATGGTGTTTCTCATGGCAACGGGGATTACTCCGATCATTGACCTCAGCCCGTTCAACGGAATGCGGACGCTTTCGGCGACGATTGCCGAAGAGGAGCCCGGTGCGCCGGTGAACGGCACGCACTACCGCACACTGTTCCTTTGCGCCGTGATTTTGTTCATGATGACCTTTTTCCTCAATACGTGTGCTGAGTTTGTCCGCCAGCGGCTGCGCAAGCGGTACGGGCGGTTCTAGTGCGACCTCCTCATAGCAGAGGGCTGGCGGACAGTAAAAAGCGCCAGCATTTCTTGAACGGACAAATTTAACATTGTTCTAACAAAACCCTAACAGAATGCTTGCCAAAAATGTAGCGCACTGGTAGTATCACCTACATGTATCCCAGTCGGGGTTACATCCGCGGCGTGTAGGAAAACAAGGCAAAGCGCATGAAGGGCGCGCGTGATTATGGATCGTATGCCGCTTCGATGGCGATACGTGCGCACGACCACTGACGGACGATTGCAGCCGCCTGCTCCGCGTGTTGCACGAAGCCGCGGGCCTCGCGCGGAGTTCCGAGAGGAACGTCTGGGGGTTCGCGGTCGAGTTGCAGCAACTCTTGGCGGACGGTGCGCGAGTCAGTCAACTTCGCAGGCTCGTGACGCAAGGATATGTGGAGATCGCCGTTGAAATCACCACTGCCGACGACGCCCGGCGAAGATTCAGGCCGGTGAAGAACCTTGCCTTCTTGCCGGGCACCTGTTTCGTGCTCGCGCCCGCCGGCGAGGCCTGCCTTCGCGCGGCGCGATCAGAAACGCCGCGCATCGTCAGCCGCAACCCTCGGTTGTCGCTGGTTGCCGAAGAGCAGCCGCGCTGCCGCACGCGCGAGGCGCTGTTTCTGGGCCAGCGGCTGGTCAAGCGCTTTCGTGTCCCGGCGGCCAACCAGGAGCGAGTCCTAAATGCGTTCGAGGAGGAAGGGTGGCCGGACCGGATTCTCGACCCCCTGCCGCCGCTGGGCGATCAAGACCCCAAGCGCCGCCTGAGCGACACGATCAGGGCCTTGAGCCACAATCAAGTCGAGCCGCTGCTCCGCTTTCACGGTGACGGGACAGGCCAGGGCGTGCTGTGGGAGCGGGTATCGCGTGGCGGCGCTGCCGTGCCGCGGACGCTATCCATCGCCGGTCGCAACGCGGCTTGAATCGGGCAGTTGGAGTTCGGGCCTTTGTCCGAAGCACTTACGGTCACCGGCCTTTCCCCGCCGGACGCCGATGGCGGCCAACAGGCCTACCGCCAGCAGCGCCAGCGTTGCCGGTTCGGGCACCGCCGCGCCGCCGGACGAAACCACGGCCGGCAGCGCACTGCCGAAGAAATTGGCCGCGCCCGGGCCGACGGTCAAGCTCGAACCGTCGACTAGGGCGGCGGGGTCGTCTAGAATTGCGGTTCCGTGCTCTACATAGAGGCCGCCCGTAAACGTGTTCGTGTCGCTGAGGACTAGCGTGCCCTCGCCCACCTTCGTCAGTCCGCCGTCCGGCGTGGAGCCGAGCGTCGGGTCGTGCTGTAGCGGTGCGCTGATCGTAATGTCGTTGCCGTCGCTGTCGATCACGGCGCCGCCGCTTTGGACGAAGGCGTTCAGATTACCGCCCGCGGCGACGAAGTCGTTGCTGTCGGCGGTAGCTTGAAGCGTCCCGCCGTCGAAATAGATGATGCCGGTGGTGCCGTTGATGTTTTGCACGGAGGGCACGCTCAACGTGCCGCCGTTGAGGTACAGGGAACCGGTGTCGCCAGTTGCGCCGTAAAAATTGCCGCCGACGTAGAAGTTGGCGGCCTGCATTTGGCCCTGGCCTTGGACGATCAAACTGCCGGCGCCGCCTTCGCCCAAAGTGATAAAGCTGCCGTTGCTGCGGGGCGAGCCTTCCACGGAGCGAAGCGTTGCGTAGCCGCCCACCGTCACCGTGCCCGCGGAGCCTTGCAAGCCGATCGCTACGACGTTGGAGAACGAGCCACCGGTGCCGCCGCTGCTGTTTGCCGTAGACGAGGCATCCAGCAGCGAGCTGCCGCTCAAGCTTATGATCCCCGTGCCGCCGTTGATGCCCACGTTCACGCCCGACTTGCCGGAAGTGCCCCAGGGCGTCATGGCGCTGCCGCCGGTCATGATGAGCGTGCCGGTCAGGCCGGCGGTGTCGCCCACGTCGATCTCACTGGTGTTGTTCGTCAGCACCGCGCGGGCCGACCTGGATCGCCCCTTGGTGGATGCTGACGATGCCAAAGATATCGCCGTTGCTGTCGCCGCCGCCGAAGGTGTTGACGCCGGAGACCGTCAGCGTGCCGGGGCCGGCTTTGATCAGGTTGCCCGACCCGCCGATTGCGTAAGCGGCCGTTTGGGCGATGCTGACGTCGTAGACCACCGCGGCATTGTTGGTCAACCTGCTGGTAGTTAGCGAGGGATCGTGGCCCGCCGTTGCATCGCCCAACTGCAAAGTGCCGCCGCTGATGGTCGTCGCACCGGTATAGGTGTTCGAGTTGGTAAGGGTCAAGGTGCCCGTGCCGATCTTGACGAGGCTGCCGCCGCTGCCGTAGTCGTGGAGCGAGGCGGCGTAAATCGTGTTGGAATTGTTGCTCCCCACCGAGAGCGAAACGGGGTTTCCGCCGTTGTCCCTCAAGGACAAGTTCCCGGTTCCCGATAGCCCGCCGATGACGAAGGCCGCCGTGCCCGTCTCGAGGAAAACGCTCTTGTCGAATTGGAAGTCGCTGTAGTACGTGTTGGCGGAGCCGCTGGTGACCAGCGTGCTCCATCCTAGTGCACTCGTGCTCTGGACGATGATCGTCAAGGGCCCGCAGCCCGTCGTGCCGTGGTACGTATTGACCCCCGAAAAATACTCCTCCGCGGCCGTCCCCGAGCCGGACAAATAGACGTTCGTCAGGCCCGCGCCGTCTTGGATCGTGCCGCTCCAGGTCGTGCTGTTGTTTTGCGGCATGGCGAGCGTGAGCGTCACGCTGCCGCTGCCGCTGTTGGTCACCAAGCCGCCGCCGGAAAGGTTCGCCACCGTCTGGTTGCCGCCGTCCAGATCGAAGGTCGCGCCGCTGTTGACGGTGAGGGCCGAAGCGGCCGGCAACGCGTTGGCCACGCCCGCCTTGAGCGTGCCGGCGTTGACCGTCGTGGGGCCGGTGTAAGTGTTCGTGTCGGCCAGGGTCAAGGTGCCCGTGCCGATCTTGACGAGGCTGCCGCCGCTGCCGTAGTCGTAGAGCGAGGCGGCGTAAATCGTGTTGGAATTGTTGCTCCCCACCGAGAGCGAAACGGGGTTTCCGCCGTTGTCCCTCAAGGACAAGTTCCCGGTTCCCGATAGCCCGCCGATGACGAAGGCCGCCGTGCCCGTCTCGAGGAAAACGCTCTTGTCGAATTGGAAGTCGCTGTAGTACGTGTTGGCGGAGCCGCTGGTGACCAGCGTGCTCCATCCTAGTGCACTCGTGCTCTGGACGATGATCGTCAAGGGCCCGCAGCCCGTCGTGCCGTGGTACGTATTGACCCCCGAAAAATACTCCTCCGCGGCCGTCCCCGAGCCGGACAAATAGACGTTCGTCAGGCCCGCGCCGTCTTGGATCGTGCCGCTCCAGGTCGTGCTGTTGTTTTGCGGCATGGCGAGCGTGAGCGTCACGCTGCCGCTGCCGCTGTTGGTCACAAGCCGCCGCCGGAAAGGTTCGCCACCGTCTGGTTGCCGCCGTCCAGATCGAAGGTCGCGCCGCTGTTGACGGTGAGGGCCGAAGCGGCCGGCAACGCGTTGGCCACGCCCGCCTTGAGCGTGCCGGCGTTGACCGTCGTGGGGCCGGTGTAAGTGTTGTGTCGGCCAGGGTCAAGGTGCCCGTGCCGATCTTGACGAGGCTGCCGCCGCTGCCGTAGTCGTAGAGCGAGGCGGCGTAAATCGTGTTGGAATTGTTGCTCCCCACCGAGAGCGAAACGGGGTTTCCGCCGTTGTCCCTCAAGGACAAGTTCCCGGTTCCCGATAGCCCGCCGATGACGAAGGCCGCCGTGCCCGTCTCGAGGAAAACGCTCTTGTCGAATTGGAAGTCGCTGTAGTACGTGTTGGCGGAGCCGCTGGTGACAGCGTGCTCCATCCTAGTGCACTCGTGCTCTGGACGATGATCGTCAAGGGCCCGCAGCCCGTCGTGCCGTGGTACGTATTGACCCCCGAAAAATACTCCTCCGCGGCCGTCCCCGAGCCGGACAAATAGACGTTCGTCAGGCCCGCGCCGTCTCTGGATCGTGCCGCTCCAGGTCGTGCTGTTGTTTTGCGGCATGGCGAGCGTGAGCGTCACGCTGCCGCTGCCGCTGTTGGTCACCAAGCCGCCGCCGGAAAGGTTCGCCACCGTCTGGTTGCCGCCGTCCAGATCGAAGGTCGCGCCGCTGTTGACGGTGAGGGCCGAAGCGGCCGGCAACGCGTTGGCCACGCCCGCCTTGAGCGTGCCGGCGTTGACCGTCGTGGGGCCGGTGTAAGTGTTCGTGTCGGCCAGGGTCAAGGTGCCCGTGCCGATCTTGACGAGGCTGCCGCCGCTGCCGTAGTCGTAGAGCGAGGCGGCGTAAATCGTGTTGGAATTGTTGCTCCCCACCGAGAGCGAAACGGGGTTTCCGCCGTTGTCCCTCAAGGACAAGTTCCCGGTTCCCGATAGCCCGCCGATGACGAAGGCCGCCGTGCCCGTCTCGAGGAAAACGCTCTTGTCGAATTGGAAGTCGCTGTAGTACGTGTTGGCGGAGCCGCTGGTGACCAGCGTGCTCCATCCTAGTGCACTCGTGCTCTGGACGATGATCGTCAAGGGCCCGCAGCCCGTCGTGCCGTGGTACGTATTGACCCCCGAAAAATACTCCTCCGCGGCCGTCCCCGAGCCGGACAAATAGACGTTCGTCAGGCCCGCGCCGTCTTGGATCGTGCCGCTCCAGGTCGTGCTGTTGTTTTGCGGCATGGCGAGCGTGAGCGTCACGCTGCCGCTGCCGCTGTTGGTCACCAAGCCGCCGCCGGAAAGGTTCGCCACCGTCTGGTTGCCGCCGTCCAGATCGAAGGTCGCGCCGCTGTTGACGGTGAGGGCCGAAGCGGCCGGCAACGCGTTGGCCACGCCCGCCTTGAGCGTGCCGGCGTTGACCGTCGTGGGGCCGGAGAAGACGGTCGGGCAGTCCATCGCCAGCAGCCCCGGGCCGTTCTTCGTCAGCGCGTAACCCACGCCATAGTCCGTAACGCCGCTGGAGGCCGAGAAGGTAAGCGTGCCACTGCCGCTCACGGTGAGGTTGTCGGCCAGGATCACGGGCGCATTGACGATGCGTGCGCCGTTGTCCACAATGATCGCCGCGCCGACCCCGCCGTTGTTCATGGCCAGCGTGTTGCTCCCCGCAGCGCTCAAGGCGTAACCCGCGCTCGGACTGGCGGAATTGCCGAACTCCAGCGTGCCGAGCGTCACCGGCTCGTCCAGCGTGACGTTCATCGTGGCGGCCGGCGCTTTCAATGCGGCCCAGGCGCCCACGGCGTTGGGCACGGTGCCCGTCGACCAATTGGTCGCGAAGCTCCAGTCGCCGTTGACGGCCCCAGTCCAAGACACAGGCGTGCCGACCTGCGCGGCCGAGACCGCACACCAGAACCAGGCCGCAAGGCCCGCGCACACAAAAGAAAGATTTCGCAACATGACTTACTCCGGGGAAGAAAAGGCGATGAGGGACACGGAAGCGACACCCACGACTCCAAGACGGCCGACACATTTGCTGCACGCGTTTCCTTCCGCGAGCGAGCAAAGCCTTCACCTTACCTCCATTTTCAGAGGGCCTTGCAAACCCCGCAACGGAAGATCTCCCGGAGCTCTCCGGAAGATCTCCCGAAAGTCCCATGCTCTGCTTGCGCGGGCTGGCCTGTTATAATGGCGTCGCTCGCGCCAGGCGGCCTGGCCGCCCCGCGGCTCGGGAAGATTCGCTTATGACCAGTAAAACTGCTTCGACTGCCAGAACACTTGCCGCCTCGCGCCGCAAGCCGGCCGGCGAAAAGTTCTGGCGCCGGGGGGAGCCGATGGTTTGGGTCACGGGCGGTGCGCTGGCCGCGATTCTGCTCGCGGCCGGCGTGCTGTTGCTGGTCGTGTTCATTAACGGACTTGGCTATTTTTGGCCCTCGCGTCTGGAAGAATTGCATCTCGCTGACGGCCGCGTGCTCCTTGGCCGCAGGATGAGCCAATTCGGCGAGGCCCGCCGCAGCGACGATTTCCCATTCCGCACGGCCAACAAAGGCTTCGGTGCTTCGATATCAGCGATACAACGTGTCAAAAACGCGGATGTGGTTTCGTCCACGTTTCCGCCGGACGCCTTGGTCGTGGAGCGGTCGGAAAACAGCGATTTTTACGGCACGCTGTCCGACCTGCGGCTGCCTGAGCTTGACGCGCCGCCTCTTGCAGGGCAAGAAAAAAAGATGCTGCCGGCCGACGCGGTCGCAAACCTGCAAGCCGCCCTCCGCGCGAGCGATCGGCGCCGCGCGGAAGAACTCGATCCGGTCACGGCTGAAATCTCGTCGATAAGCGCGGCGGCAAGCCGTCCAAAACGCCCAGCTCAAGGCGCAGCACGACAAGGCAGAGTTGAGCGCAGCGGGCAAGTCCGGTGCCAAAGACCTTTCGGCAGACCGGCTGGCGGCGCTGAATGCCCGCCTCGACAGAGCCAACGGAGAACTCGAGGAACTCGACGCCGAGACCCACCGGCTGGTGGCCCAGCAGGTGAAGATCGAGGCCCTGCTGCGGAACAACGTCGCCGTGCTGCGCGACAGTCAAGGCAATCTTCGTACAATTCCCCTGTTGCAAATAGTCCGCGTCTATCAGCCGAATGCAATGGGATTCTTCGCGCGGCTCGGTCAGTACTTCGCCAAGGTCTGGGAGTTGCTGTCCACGCCGCCCCGCGAGTCAAACACCGAGGGCGGCGTGCTGCCCGCTTTGTTCGGCACCGTCACGCTCGTCTTTCTCATGGCGATCTGCGGTTTTCCCTTGGGAGTGCTGGCCGGCATTTATTTGGGCGAATACGCGCAGGACGGCGCGCTAGTCCGCCTGGTCCGCATCGGCGTAAACAACCTGGCGGGCATTCCGTCGATCGTCTACGGCATCTTTGGCGCCGGTTTTTTCATCGATTACCTTGGCTGGCACATCGATCATCGCTTCTTCCCTGAGCTGCTCGATGCCGGCCCAGTTTTCGGCAAGGGCGGCGTGCTTTGGGCAGCGCTCACGCTGGGGCTGCTCACGGTGCCCGTCGTCATCGTAGCCACGGAAGAGGCGATCCGCGTGATACCCCGCGGCGTCCGCGAGGGCTCGTTCGCGCTGGGCGCGACGAAATTCCAGACGCTACGCCGCGTGCTCTTGCCGCTGGCCTCGCCCGGCATCCTCACCGGCTTCATCCTCGCTATGGCCCGCGCCGCCGGGGAAGTGGCCCCGCTGATGCTCACCGGCGTTACCGACAAGGCGACCACGCTGCCGTTGGACGGGCACTTTCCCTACTTTCATCTACAGCGGCAATTCATGCACCTGGGTTTCCAGCTCTACTCGGTCGCATTCCAGTCGCCCGACGCCGAGGCGGCGCGGCCGCTGGTTTACGTAATCGCCCTGCTTCTGGTCGTGATCGTGCTGGTGCTCAGCGGACTTGCCATATTCCTGCGGAACCGCATGCGCAAGACCCTGCAAATCCGCACGATCTGATGCTAAAATGGAACTTACGATGGACAATGTCGCCGCCCCGCCGCAAGTTCGCACTCCCGATGTCGCCATGCGCCCCGCGAGGGAAGCCGCCGCGTCGCCGGAACCGGCAGGGCCGATCGTCGAGGTTCGCCAGTTGTGCTTCTACTACGGCCAAAGCCAGGCCTTGAAAGACATCAGCATGGATATCCCTCGTAACCAGGTGACTGCCCTGATTGGCCCGTCGGGCTGCGGCAAATCGACCTTGCTCCGCTGCCTCAACCGCATGAACGACCTTATCGACGACACCCGCGCCACGGGCAGTATCCGCGTCGAGGGCGAAGAGATACTCGACCGCGCAACGGACGTCATCGAGCTTCGCCGCAAAGTCGGCATGGTCTTTCAAAAGCCGACGCCATTTGCCAAGACGATTTACGAAAACGTCGCCTACGGTTTGCGGATCGTGGGTATTCGCAACCGCCGCGCGCTGGACGACGCGGTGGAAAAGAGTCTCCGCCGCGCGGGATTGTGGGACGAAGTCAAGGACCGCCTGCGGCAGTCGGCCCTGGGGCTTTCTGGCGGACAGCACCAGCGGCTGTGCATCGCGCGGGCGATCGCCGTGCATCCGGAGATCATCCTCATGGACGAGCCGTGCTCGGCGTTGGACCCGCGCTCCACGGCGCGGGTGGAGGACCTCATCGGCGAGCTCCGCGGCGAGTATACGATCATCATCGTCACGCACAACATGCAGCAGGCCGGGCGGGCCTCGGACCATGCCGCCTTTCTCTACGAAGGCGCGCTCATCGAATTCCGCCCTACGCAGGCGCTGTTCACCTGCCCGGCGAAGAAGGAGACGGAGGATTATCTGACGGGGAGATTCGGCTAGCGGCTTTTGCACGCTGGCACGCCGCGGGCTAGAATAGTGGACGGAGAGGAACTGCGCAATGGCAACCCTCGAATACGCACATATTTCGTTGAACCCTGATAATGCGGCGATCATTTCCGGCACGCGGACTAAGGTCCGCATGATCGTGATGGACCACATCGCCAACGGCTGGGATTCGGTGGAGATTCAGCGGCAGTACCCGCACCTGACGCTGGGACAAATCCACAGCGCGCTGGCATATTACTACGACCACAAGGAGGAGATGGACGCAGAGGTTGAAGCGGACCTGCAAGAGGCTGACCGCCTCATGGCGGAGGTTGACAACCTGCAGGACGTTTCGGGCCTTAAGGCGAAGCTCGACGCGGCAAGGCGGGTGCTGTGACCGTCTCGCTTTTCATGGACCAACACGTCCCAGCGGCCATTACCGACGGACTGCGACGCCGTGGGGTCGATGTCCTGACCGCGTGGGAAGACGGACGATCAAAGGTGGACGATGAAACGCTTCTACAACGCGCGACACAACTCGATCGCGTTCTGTTCAGCCGGGACCGCGATCTTCTTCAAATTAGCGCCGAGTGGTTGCAAACCGGCCGCGATTTCGCCGGCCTGATCTACGCCCATCCGCCTCAGGTATCGATCGGTAAGGCGATCGAGGATCTCGAAATCATCGCCAAGGTTGCCGAGCCTGCGGAGATGAAAAACCGAATTCTGAGGCTGCCTTTGTAAAGCTGTCTAAGCCAGCCGCCCATCCACGTCCGCCTCGTTCTCTTCTTTTATTCGCTTGGCGCTTTCCAGCAGTGCGGCGCACTTCGCGCGCATTGAGGCGGCGTAAGCGGCGTCCTCGATCTGCTTGAGATTGGTCAGCACGTTCCATGTGCCGCCGCGGACGGCTACATAGGCGACCTCGCAACCGACGGCCGCGTCGGAGGACGAAGCCGCCAGGCCGTGACAGACCATCTCGCGGGCGATGTGCATCGCTTCATATCCCCACACGGCCGTCTGATAAGGAACCTCCACCGCGCGCCGCAGGCACTGCTGCATCCGTTGGTGCCGAAGCTCCTTCTCTTCGGGCGAGTTCGATGGCATCCGCAAGGCATCCAGATAAGCGTTGTACGCGGCAGCGTCGGCTTCGATCGCAGCCAGCAGCTCGTCCTTCAGCCACTGGGCCTTTTCGGCGACGGCCAGCACGAGCCGCTCCTTCTCGCTATCGCCGCGCAGCGCGGATAGGTGATGTTCGCCACCATCGAGGCCGCGGCCGCGCCCAACGCGCCGGCCAAGGCGGCGATCGAGCCGCCGCCAGGCGCTGGCGTGTCGCGGGAGACCTCGTCGACGAAGTCCCGCACCGTCATGCCAGTCAGCACGTTTGCTTGCTGTGGCGGCAGGCCGATCACCTTCTTGGCTATGTCAAACGGCTGCACGTCGTTCAGACCCATCGAAAAGACGGCCGTTTCCCGGATGTCGGCCGTCGGCACGTGTTCCGACCGGCCCTGCCGCCGAAGGTAGAATCGCCCTGCGTCCAATAGCGCCGCGTACGGGATCAAACCCACGACCTCGCTGCCCGTTACGACCAGCCCGCGCTCCGCCGCCAGCTTGCGGACTTCCTCCAGGACCAGGTGCGGCGGCGTGACGCGGTAGTTCGTCAGATTGATGGAAATCTGTGCCCGCTTGTAGCCCTCCGCGTACCAGCCGATCGCCTTGCAGAACCTGAACTTGCCGTGCGCGGCACTTTCTTGCCGGCGAGTTCCGCGTCGGCAGCAGGGGCACCGCCAAGCAACTCCGCGACCAATTCCCGCAACTCGTATCCGTGCGCAGTGCGGCAATGCGCCTCGGTCTCCGCGAACGTCTTGCCGGCAAACTCGCAATTGCCGCAAGGGAAGCAGTTCGCCTGAAAAAGAAGCGGCTCGCCGTGCTGATAATAGGGCGACGCGGTCTTTGTCCGGGCGGCGCGGCCCTTTTCGCGAAGCTCCAAGGCGATGTCGGCGGCGGCCGAGCGGTCGCGGGTGTTGAGAGTGATGTTGTAGGCGATGAGGAAATCGCGGGCGCCGATGACCGTCGCGCCCGACCGCGGGTTGAAGACCGGCTTGCCGAAATCGGGCGCCCACGCGGGGTCGCGGAGCTTCTCGGCCAGCCCCTCGTATTCGCCCTTGCGGATCGCCGCCAGGTCCCGCCGCTGGGGCGACGCGGCCGCCGCTTCGTAGAGATAAACGGGAATGCCCAGCTCATCAGCCACGCGGCGGCCGACCTGTCGGGCGATCTGAACGCACTCTTCCATTGTCACGCCTTCCACCGGTACGAAGGGACAGACGTCGGTTGCCCCGATCCTGGGGTGCGAGCCATGTTGCACGCGCATGTCGATGACTTCGGCCGCCTTGGCGATCCCACAAAACGCCGCCTCGGCGACAGTCTCGGGCGGGCCGACGAACGTCATCACGGTGCGATTCGCGTCCACGCCCGGATCGACGTCCAAGAGCTGCACGCCCGCGACCGCCCGCACCGCGTCGGCGATCTGTTCGATCTTCGCCCGGTCCCGCCCTTCGGAGAAGTTCGGCACGCATTCGACGAGTCGCTGGGGCATGTGGAGTCCTTTCGGCTTGGCAGCAAGTCAGGCTTTCCAGCCTGACATCGGTAGGTGGTTCGGCTGGAATGCTAGTAAGCCCGCTTCGACGCGGTCAGCCCTGGAAGGCCTGACGAACTTCTCAACATAATTATGCACCGCGATTGGCACAGTTGCCAATGGGACGTGGGCGGAGCGCATGGGGCGTTCTTTGCAGTGCGAGACGGCCACGGTTTACAAGCTCCGCATCGCGGATTATCATCTTCGTATCATGTACTTGCGCGACATCTCCGTGTACGCCGACGAGGCAATTCAGCCGCGGTTCGCCTCCGGTTTCGTTCATTGGTTCCACCGCGAGTCATGCTGTATCACGGAGCTGTACCGCAGTCTGCTTCGTAAGAGGGTTGTGACGGCCGATACTGCCAAGGTGCATCTGGAGTTTCTAGACGAAGATTGCGCTTTACCTAGTTTTCGGCCGCCGAGACTCAGCGTCGTGATGGCAAAATGGCCCTTCGATTTCTCGGCACACGCGGAAGCCGATTCGGCCGGAAAGAAGCAGAAACTGCTGGGCGCATTGCACTCGGCCCTCGTTTGGATTGCCAATGACCTGGGTTGGGATGCAGCGGCTTTTGAAACCATCAGGGCGGAGGCAACCGCGCGGAACTTGGCGCTAGCCGGCTGGTCCAAGAAGAGTTGTCTCAGCCCCGACAGGAAGTACAGGGCGAAGGTGGGCTTCAACTGGGAGCTTAGGACGGTCGACTTCTTTGCGGGAGTTTTTGACCGCAGAGGGCGAGAAGTAGGGCGAAAACGCCTTGGCACGGCGGTGCCGGAAATGGGAAGGTGCGACTCGTTTCTAAGGTCGCCCGGAACCTGGAGCCGACGGAATCTGTTTCGGTTGCGCATCGACCGCACTTCATTTGAGCTTCCGGATTCCTGGCAAGTTGATCTTTCGGATCTGCTGCCTGCCGCGGAAGGGAAAGCGAGCAGCCTTCGATGAATATATATGAACTAACGTGCGTGTGCGATAACCCGCTTTATGACGGCCTAGCGCTGCAAGAGTCGGCCATGCTGAAAACGTGGCCACCGGACTGGCGCGCCAACTACCAGACTTGGGTCCCGCGTTCACTTAAAGCGACTTGGCCGACGCCAAAGGTCATCGGGAACGTTCGTCGATTCAATGACTTTCCATGTATCAATCTGGCGTACCCCGCGTTCAGTCAGTGCGCGGTCGACCTGCTGCGCGACGTGCTGGAGCCAAACGGGGAGTTGCTCCCCGTGCGGCACGAGATCGGCACCTACTACTTCTTCAACTGCACTTGCATGACCAACTGTGTCGACTTGACTCGCTCCCACGTTACGAAGCTAAGCGACGGCATCGTGACGGACACGAAAAAGCTCGTCTTCATCGACGAGATGCTGGAGGGCCTGATATCTTCAAGGTCCGCACCCAGTTGATCGAGGTGTTCTGCTCGCAGTTGTTCGTCGATCGAGTCGAGGCGGCGGGGCTGCAAGGTTTCGTCTTTATCCCGATTTGGCCGCTGCCCGAAGGGGTTGCCTTCTACGACGAAATGAGCCGTTTCCATCAAGCCACCAAGAAATGGAAGCCCCGCAATATGGCCGAACTGGACGTCAAGGGCAACACGGTCGTGCTGCGGCTGTACTGCGAGAAAAAGAAGCCCAGCAAGGCGGAAATGGCGGCCGCCGAGGAGATTTCGGGCCGTTTGACCAGTGCGCTGTACGATCCAAGCCAGGACTCTGCCGAGAGCTATTTCGGCGACGTTGAGGGCCAGGATGTCGTCGACAACGAGATTCGCATCTTCATGACGGCGCCCGACTGCGATCGATTGGTCTCCCACTTGATGCCCGTGTTCCGCGCGCTTGCGTGGCCCGGCAAGTTTCACGTCGTGAAGCGGCGCGGCGAATTCGTAGAGACCGACGTTCAGGAAGAATACGTTCCCCTGAATTGATCGACCACGTTTTACAAGACTTGCTAGGAGCTGAAAAAAAATGAATGTTACCGAAGAACCGATTTCCGACGACGTGCTGGCCAGCCTCCGGGCTTGCGCGACGGACGCGCTGGCGCTTCTGGCCGGCGAATTGGCGGGCTCCGAGCCGGCCGCCGTCGTCGAGCGGCTGGATGATTTCGTCTACCGATGACAAAAGGGCGACCGTCCTGACCGCGCCGTTGTAACAGAAGATGACGCGCCTTTGGT
Organism: uncultured Planctomycetia bacterium; assembly: GCA_963780045.1. Classification (GTDB taxonomy): domain Bacteria; phylum Planctomycetota; class Planctomycetia; order Pirellulales; family Thermoguttaceae; genus JANXQG01. The sequence continues at coordinate 4,771,686 of CAVZZZ010000001.1, forward strand.
TCTTGGCGGTTTATGGGGCGAGCGGGTCGTCAAGCAGTTCGGCTGGCACTGGGCGAAAGTCACGTTTCACGACTATGGCGATTCGGTTGCGTTCGGCGTCGTCTCCCCGGTCTGCTCGTTGGCGATCTATCCGATTGAATTCCTTGTCGGATGCCTTGGCGATTCGACCGTGGATGCAACGATTGCGTTGTCGTTCAACATGCTTCTGGCCGGCACGGTACAGAAGATGCCAGCCAAGGGTTACTTCAATCTCATGGAGGGGGTACACCGGATCGTACCGAGGGACTAATCTAAGCAGCCCGCCGACGAGCGGCGTCGAGCGGTCCGTGCCAAGCTCCATAATCGCCGCGCGATCACCGACGAGATAACGGGCAATGGTTGAAAGTCGCATCGTCTGCAATTACTTCGGATAAAACGTAAGCGTGAGCAATAGCGGCCAGCCCTCGTACTTCCGCGCGCGCGGCAATGCGCTGACGTGCGAACGGTCGGCGGTGTGCTCGGTGATTCGCGACACTCGCAGCCCGGCGCCGATGGCCGCGTTGACGTAGTCGGAAATCCGGTACGGGTATCCCTTGGGATAGACTTTCCGGCCGGAAACCTCGGTGTATCGCGCCTGCACGCCGCGAAGCACCATAGCGGGGTGCATGGCGGTGAAGTAAAGAAATCCGCTGGGGCGACACGCACGCCGACAGTTGGCGAAGAACCGGCTGAGATCGGAAATATGTTCCAGCACCAGGAAGCTCACCACCAGGTCGTATGCTGCGTCCGCAAACGGGAAGGCTTCATCGAGATTCACGTGAACAAACTGCACGGCGCCCCTGGCTTCTTTCGCTTTCGCCTTCTCCAACATCCCTTGGGATTGGTCGACGCCCGTTACTATTGCTCCCTTATCGGCCAGGCGGAGCGATTGACGGCCCGTTCCACAGCCCAGATCGAGAATCAGCTTTCCGCTAACGTCGCCCAGCGCCTCGTCGACGATCGTCTCTTCCAGAAGGTGCAGGGGGTTATCGTCGGCATCGTAGAACTCCGCCCAGCGGTTGTAGCCTTCATTGAGAGAGAGGAATAGCGGATCTTGCGTTTCCATTCTTCTTCGCCGGCAAGCGGGGCGAGCCAGCAGTGGCGCGCCTTGTTTACTCTTTCGTGTCGGAGCGCGATCGGTTGGCCATCGGGCGGTAGGTTTTAATATTCCCTTCGGTTTTGCTGGCTAGATCGATCGTGGCTTCGCCAACTGTCTTGACTCCATTCATGTTCTGCTGCAAGAGCACGAACACACCCGGAGACAAGACCTGCTCAATAACGGCCGTATGATTCGGAGCCCCGTAATGGAAGGTCTTTTTCCCGGACTTGAACGTCACCGAGGTGAATTGCAACACGTCGCCCGGCATGGCCTCTTCGCCTTCGGCCAAAGGCCGGCCCCACACCATGCTTTCGGGGTGCCGTGCGCCGGCGGCTTTCAAAGCCTCGTTGGCAAGCGTCCAGCATTCGCCGTTGCCGACCTGTTGCCCGGAATGCTTCTTCGCAAAGTCGAGAATCCGCTGATTAACCGGCGGGATGGACGGCAGCGACTTAAGTTCGTCGCGATCGAGTTTGAAGCTTCCGCGCCAATACTCTTGTTTGCCATCAAGAATGGTGAACGAGAATTCCAATTGATTTTTCGCGGATTTGGCGGCGACGACCAGGACCGCGGGCACGGCGCCCCGCTCCCACCGAAGCCGGGAAATCGCGGCGGGGGTGACGACCTGCGGCGGCGCCTTGACGCGGGCCGGCGGCTGCGCGATCTTCGGCCCGCCGTCAAACGACTCGAAAAGCGCGTTTTGCAGCAGTCGGGCAAGCGCGGGCGAGCGGACGCCCTTTACGGGAGCCGAAAGCACCACGAGCGACTTCAGTTGCTTCTTGTCCGCCTCGGCGCGGGCCTCGTCCATAACGGCTGAGAGTTGCGTCAACAGGGCATCGACGCTTCGATGCGGCGTCTCCGCCGCGGCGAGGGACGCCGGTCGTCCGGCTACCGCCGTCAAGGCGAGGCAGAGCAAGCACATGGCATAGATTCGGGAATAGCTGCTGGGGCCCGGTTTGCTTTGTTTCGCTCCCATCATTTTTTTTCTCCATCTGGCTACCCCACGTCGGGTCTGGCGGAATCGTACGGCATCGAGCGAGCTCTCATTCTTTGGCAGCGGCGGGCCGGATAATTGACAGGAATCCCGATTCGCCTTTATCGAAGCGATTCTACCCGCAGAGCGAGGGTCAAGCAACCGGCATGTCGTACGATTGAATCCGACCGGCACGGATGATATGATCGGCGGCATTACCGGGATCAAAACTCCGTTCCGCCGGAAATCACCCATGTCGCGAACCATCGTGCTCGGCTTGATGAGCGCCTCCTTTCTATCCGCTCTCCCACCGATCTGCAAGACCGGCTGTGCGGCCGACGACAGGGCGAAGACGACGTCGGACAAGCATGCGCGGCAGGCTGACATGGATTCGGCAAGCAGAAGAATTGACGCGATTTTCTCGCCGCTGGCGGACGCGAAATCGCCGGGCACGGCAGTTTTGGTTCGCAAGGATGGCCGCATAGTGATCCAGCGCGGCTACGGCGTGCGCGATCTACATTCCAAAGCGAAGATCGACGGAGAGACCAATTTTCGTCTGGCGTCGTGCAGCAAGCAGTTCACCGCCATGTCCATCATGCTGCTGGTTCACGATGGCAAGCTGAGCTACGAAAGCAAGCTCACGGATATCTTTCCGGAGTTTCCCGCCTACGGCCGCGAGATCACCGTTCGACATCTGCTGAACCATGTTTCCGGGCTGCCGGACTACGAGGACCTGATGGACAGGCTCTGTCCGGGCCGCTGGACCGCCGAGAACCAAATCCAGGACCGCGAAGTGCTTTCGCTGCTGGAAAAGCAGAACGAGACAAAGTTTCCGCCGGGCACGAAATGGGCCTACAGCAATTCCGGCTACGTCGTTCTCGGATTGATCGCTGCCAAGGTGTCTGGCGAGCCGTTCCCGGAGTTTCTGCACGATCGCATATTCGCGCCGTTGAAAATGGACCACACGCTGGGCTATGTGAAACGCAAGAACGAGATTTCCAACCGCGCCTACGGCCATACAAAGCAAGCAAGCGGCTGGAAGCAGACAGACCAAAGTTCCACGTCGGCGACGCTGGGCGACGGCGGCGTCTACTCTTCGCTTTCGGACCTGGCAAAGTGGGATGAGGCTCTCGCGCGGCACACGCTGCTGAGCGAAAAGGAAATGCTCCCCGCGCTGACGCCAGTGGAACTCGCAAGCGGTTCGCTGCCGGTATGGCCGGCGAACTCCGATCGGCCCGAAGGCACGCCCGTTTCATATGGATTCGGCTAGTTTCTCGATCCGTATCGCGGCCACGGCCGGATGTGGCACTACGGCGATACGATGGGTTTTCACAGCTACATCGAGCGCTTCGTGCCCGGCAAGCTTTCGATCATCGTGCTTTGCAATCGTACCGACCTTGATCCTGAAGATCTCGCCCGGCAACTCGCAAACGTCTATTTGGCTCCAGCGAGAAACTGAGTCGCCTGAAATGGCTGAATCGTCCCGCTGCTGAACATCGGAAAGATCGGGCCTCAGCGGCCGCCCCAAGCGGCGATTACGAGACTGGCTCGACCGCAACGGCCGCGTCCGGCAAGACCGCGTCGGGAAGTACCGTCGCCGGGCCGATGCCGGCTTCGGAGCAACTGTCGCCGCCGGAGTCCCCGACGGTGACCACGATCCCGCCGAGCTGGTTGCTGAAATCGACGATGATCGGGCCGCCGCGAGTGATATCGACGGTCGTTTCGGCCGTTGCCCCGGCCGGACTGGTCTCCTGGACCATGTAGGCGCCCAGTCCCGGATCGTTGAAACGATAGCTGCCGTCGGCCCCGGTCGTGGTGGTGGCGATCAAGGCGCCCGTCGAGTCAAGCAGCACTATCGTAGCGCCGCTTACGCCGGACACGGACCTGCCGCTTCCGGTGGTCACCCGGCCGCCGATCGAGGTCGCAAAAAAGAACACGTCCGGCTGCAGGTTCGTGACCGTCGTGTTCCGCTCGATGATGTCGGCCAATGTCGTATTGTTGAGTTGATTGACGAGTTGCAGAGGATCGGCGCCTTCGTAGAAAAAGCGGTCGCCGTCGCGAAGTTGTTCGAACTGTTGCGCGAGAAGGGCTTGCTCCGTTTTGCCCAGCGACGAGCCGGGCAAATGGTCTTCTGCCATCAGCCCAACAAAGAGTTCCACGTTGTTCACGTTGCCGTAGATTTGCTTCAATTCCTGCCGCAACTGCACGTTGCCGGTGATCTGGGCAAACGACGTTACCGGCTTTTCGCCCAGGGACACGCGAACCTGGTTATACGTGGCGTCGCCTTCGTCGCGCCCGCGCTGGATGTCGTCGGCAATGAGGTCGCTGGCGCCGACCTCGACATTGTTCACGATCGGCGCGTCCGGAAACAGCGCGTTGCGAAGCCCGTCGACCGTCTGCTCGTCCACTTCCTGCGCCAGGTCGCTGGAGAGATACTTCAGGTTCCCGGCCACTTCGCCGGGCTGGGCCACGATGCCGGGTTGGAAGAAGTCCTGGGACAGGGCCAGGTCCGGCAAGATCGGATTGCCGTCGTTGTCCAGGAACTCCACGTCGTCGTCCAAGAGCGTGTGCAGGCGAAACGCGGCGCTGGCAAATTCCGTGGAGATCGAGGCATTCACGTTCGGATTGTAGCCGCGATACGGCGTCAAGGCGTTCGCTCCCATCAAGGCGGGCAGCCACTCGTTATAGGTGATCGATTGGATCTCGCCGATGACGATCTGCCGCGCTCCGTCGTACAACTGCTGGTCCGTCCAGTTGGGATGCTCCTTGGCCAAAAGCGCAGCCTGGTAGTTGTGTTCGCGAACGAAGAGAGTGGTGATGTTCGTCAGCTCGACGTTTTCGTTGGCGCGGACGTCGCCGGCGGCAAAGAGGGACGTCTCCGGCAAGCCGACGTTGTCCGCCATGTCGAGTCCCATCGTGTTATACGGCAGCAAATCCCCGGCGCTGGTTTTCAGCATCCCGCCCGAGAACGTCCGCAGCGCCGCGGCCGTCGCCGCGTCGCTCCCGTAAATCATGCTGCCGTCGATGTACGAAGTGTCGAGGTTTACGAACTGCGCCGGGTTGCGCGTGCTCGTGCCGGTGCTCGGCGCGACTTGGCTGCGATTGAAGGCGATGGTCAGGTCACCTTGGTCCGTGGGGTCGAAAGTCGGGTTGCCGGCTGGAATGGGAATGTTCATCGGCGCCGTGCCCGCCTCGGTGAGGTCGATGTCGTGGTCGATGAATTGTCCCCACGCATAAACCCAGTCGCTCATTTCGCGATTGTTGTTCAGATCTTGCTCGACGCCATTGATGTCTTGATTGGCAATCAGATTGGAAATTACCCTTGCGCTGGGCAGCGACTGCCCGTTCGCCGCGGAGATGCCGTCGGCGAACGCCGCCGGGGCAAGGCGCACGAAGTTGCTGCCTGCCGCTCCCCAGGCGGGTTGCGCCAGATTGTTGCCGAGGCCGTTGATCGGCTCCACGGCCGCGGCCGGCATCGGTCCCGCGGTTGAAGCGGGCGGCGACATGGCAGTGGCGGCGGCGCCGCCGCCGGAGAAGACCAGTCGCCCTTCGAGCGGCTCGAAGCCGAGTCTCCGCTTGAGGGAGCGTCTTGTGGAATTGTGACGTGCCGGGGGCCTCGAATGGAACAGCGCGCAGCGCACGCGCGAAAAGTAACCGATGCATTGTACGAATGTAGATTGGAGAAGAGCCCGTTCATAAATAGTCACTGAATCGACGGATAAACCGCCGCAGTTTGCTGCCAATTATCCAGCAAACATGTTCGAAGTTTTTTACTGGCAGCCGCTAGAGGTGACGGACCCGTCGCTCGACTCGAAAAGAACGTTGACAAGCCCGCCGCGATGCGGGATAATTGACGGTGAGTTGGGCAGTGGCGGTAAACTTCTCTTGCGTAATGTCCTACACTGCGAAAGTCGCCATCCCAAGTCAACTTCTCTTGGGGGCGCAGCGGGGCGACGGTTCGGCCCGCGATAGTCTTTTGATCGCGTCGGGGGAATACCTTTCGGCCATCGCTCGGCAACGGATTGGCCGTGGCCTTCAGAGCAAGGTGGATGCATCGGACATCGTCCAGGAGGCGATTGTCGCGGCGCACCGGCATTTCGCCGAGTTTCGCGGTTCGACCGAGGCCGAATTCGCCGTCTGGCTACGGAAGATCCTGACCGCGCGCATCGCCAATGTTCGCCGTCACTTTGCGCAAGGCGGCGCGACGCTCGACGGGAGCAAAGTCTGTCCTCGCGGGAGGAGGCCGCCAGGCGCGCGATCGGTTCGGCGCTGGCCGCCGACACCGCCAATTCGCCCAGCGAACTGGCGGCAGGTCGCGAACGGGCGGAGCGGATCGCGCTGGCGTTGACCTCGTTGCCGCCGCATTACCGCCAGGTGATCGCGCTCCGCATCTTCGACGACCTCGCGTTTGCGGAGGTCGCCCGGCGCATGGGCCGAACCATCGACAGCGTGGAAAAGCTCTGGCGCCGTGCGCTGGAACGATTGCGCAAGGTTCTCGTCGGCATCAAAATCAGCACGCTTGAGTCCGGGGCGGACAGTCCGTTCATGGCGGACATCAACGACAAATAATAAACTGAAACTCGACCGGCCCGCGGGCACGCCCGTGTCGTACGGATTCGGCTGGTTTCTCGATCCGCGTAGAGTAAAGTGCCGAGAATTGGCGTGTCCAATGTTTGCCGCCTGCTTTTTCGCTCTGACCGGTGAAAGGCGCCGATGACTCCGATCGTGATTCCGACGGCGAGGCTCGATCTTGTTCTCATGACGCCGGATGAAGTCCTGGCGCACGCCGCGTCGCTGCCTCCGGCCGAGCGCGGAAGTGTCGCCCGACTGGCTCGCGCGGGTCCGGGCCACGCCGCCGGGCGACCCCTGGGCGCTGGGCTTCGCGGTCGTAGAGCGTCTTAGCGCGCGCGGCGTCGGGGGCTGCGGCTTCAAGGGGCCGCCGGACGCGGATGGGACCGTCGAGCTGGCCTACGGCATCGACCAGGCCCACCGCGGGCGCGGGTACGCCGCCGAGGCCGCCGCGGCCCTTGCCGCATTCGCCTTTGCCAGCGGCCGGGTCCGCCGCGTGTGCGCCCACACCAAGCCGGGCAACGTCGCCTCGGAGCGGGTCCTCGCTCGCTGCGGCTTCCACTACGTCGGAGAGGTAGCCGATCCCGAAGACGGGCCCGTCTCCCGCTGGGAGCTGAGTGAGAACAGGGACATCACGGATTTCTAATGCTGACGAATGTTGTAGTTACTTATGAGATGTAATCGCGGAAAGTATCAGAGATGTCCCTATTTCTGCCGCCGGTAGTTGTAGCGAAGCCAGAACTCGGAGACCGACCGCGACAGGTAGGCGTTTTGGATGATCGGACGCGTGTCGAATCCCGCCAGGCGCTCGATCCCGCACAGCGCGCTCCAGAGCGAATCAATACCAAGCACAAAAACTAGAAGCATCACCACGTGGTCCAGCGCAAAGCTCGACCGCAGCAGGGCGACGCGGGACAGCGCCATCATTGCCAAAAGCGCGATGGCGAAACCGGCGGACCCGCCGGCCAGACGCATAACCTCGAACCAAGGACTCCCACCGTCCGGCAGGCGCCGCATGTGATCAGGATAAACGGCGGAAAGTACGGGCAGCGGAATTAGGAAGCGGTAGTATTCCCGCAGAACCATGCTCCGGTCGACATCGCCCCAACGGCGAAAAAAATCGACCATTTTGAAGGCGATGTCCACCGATACAAACGCGGACGCCGCGCGTCGCCCTACCTTGGCCGGCGGAACAAGCAACGGGCAGGCGACTACGACCGGCACAAGGCACCAGACGGCTGCCGCGCCTAGCCGGCTTGGCAGCTTCTGTCGCAGCAGCGGTGCGACGGCAGCCAGGCCATACGCAATGAGGATTGCCAAAATGAGCCAAAACACGATCGTCCTCGGAAGGCGCTCTCGCCGTTCTCGCAATGCATTGATTGTACCGGCACCTTCCTTTAGCAGCGTAATCCGCGATTTCCGATGCATTGACAGCGCTCGCCGCGCCCCGCCGCCGGAGGGGGTTTGACAACCAGGTGCCGCCCGGCAATGATTGAAGAACGTGGGAACTTCTTGCCCTCGAACCGTCTCTAATTGTCAGACAACTGTGAACGACGACGCCCAACTGATTAGCCAGGCTTTGGCGGGCCAAACGTCAGCCTTCGGGCAATTGGTGCAAAAGTACCAGGACAGGCTGTATAACACGGTGGTCCACGTGGCGGGCAATGCCGAGGACGCCAAGGACGTAGTGCAAGAGGCTTTCGTCCAGGCGTTCCTCAAGTTGGAGTCGTTCCAGGGCGCCAGCGCTTTTTACACATGGCTGTACCGCATCGCCTTCAACGTGGCGGCGACCCATCGCCGCCGCCGCGCCAGCGTGCGCACGGCCGAGCAGGCGGCCATTGCCGACGGCTTGACCCGCGGCTCGGAGGCATCCATGCAGGCGGCCGAGGGTCCAAGCGACCGGTTGGAGCGTGAAGAGCGCTGCCGGCAGGTGCGAGATGCCATCTCGCGGCTTGCCGAGGAGTACCGCGTGGTATTGGTGCTCCGCGAAATGGAAGGGTATTGCTACGAGACGATTGCCGAAGTCCTTGACCTGCCGGTGGGCACGGTCCGCAGCCGCTTGCACCGCGCGCGGATGCAGCTCCGCGAGGAGTTGAAGGTCGTTTTGGCGGTGGAAGAATAAGACGATGAGCGACATTTCCGACAGCGAACTGCTAAGCGCCTATCTGGACGGCGAATTGACCGCCCAAGAGCAGGCCCGCGCAGAGCAAATGCTGGCTGTGAGCGCGGAAGCCCGGCAGTTGCTGGAGGAGCTGTGCGCCGTAAGCGGGACGTTGCAAGGTCTTCCGCAGCAAAAGCTGGGCGAGGACCTCTCGGCGCGCGTGCTGCAAATCGCCGAGCGGCGGATGCTTTCGCCGGAAGATGGGGACGGGCCTGACGCGGCCGAGAAACCGTCGGCCGGGCGGGCCGTCGCGTCGCTGGCTACGTCCGCGGACGGCCCGTCAGTTGGCTTCCCCTGGCACGAAATCTCCTGGCGGGGCTTGTTCAGCCCCAGGTCGCTGATCTGGTCGGCCGTTATGGTGATCGCGGCTGTTATCATTTATTACAAGTCCCCGCCGCCCAACGCAAACCACCAGCAGGCCCGGTTTGACGACACGAAACCCGTGACTGCGCCGGCCGACGGGAGAAAGAGCAAATCCGAGACGCATGCAGCTTGGGCCAGTCGCGAGGAAAAGTCGGCCGAACCGAGAGCTCGCGCGTTGGCGAAGACGGGCGAACGACTCAACCCCGACAAGGACAAGAAAGCGATCGAAAAGCTGACTGACGCAAGAGACAAGCTGGCCGTCGATGAGCTGACGCGGGATCGTTCCCAGGCCCGTGACAAACCGCAAGAGAAGCCGGCAATGAAGGTCCTGCCGGTAGATTCTACGGCACAATCCAATGCTCTCGGGCAATTGCGCGACGAGGAGGTTATGCGGAATGCGCCTGCCGGGGCGGTTGCCAAGAAAGATGCCGCCAAAGCGATCGGCGGCGGCGCGCGCTCTCTGCAAACCGAACGTCACATGGATGCGATGAAAGGCGCCTTGGCAGGATCGCTCGCCACCAACGAACCGTCAAAGGCGCCAGCAACCGCGGCCGCGGCCCCCGCGCCGCGCCCGCCGCGCCCTCCACGTCAAACGTGGTTGCCCCGATGGCTCCGGCGGCGGTCGCTTCCTCGCAGTCCTTGGCGCAGCAATCCGAGGACAGGAAATCGGGCTTTGCCGCCAAGCGCGCAGAGCCGCCGGCAACAGTCATCCAAATGACCTGCTCCTCGGCCGCCGCGCAAAACGGCTTGTTTACCCAGTTGAGCGCTCAAAACGGTCTCGTCGTGCGCCAGTTGGTGGATAGCCGGCCGCAGGCGATGCCGCAGAGTGAAACTGCGAAGACCGGCAACTACAGTGTGGCGGGTAACGCTCCCATGCCGCTCGCCAACAGCGCTAGCGGCGACAACTCGTCCAACGGGCTCCAGCAGATCGCGCCGCAGGCGCCGGCCGGGGCGAACCAGATGCAAAACGAGACGATCTCGCAGTCGGCCTCGCGCGCGGCGTCGCAGTCGAATTTTACTCAGAGGCGCGGGGCCGCGCCGACCGCGAGCAACGGCAGTCTAAACTTCAACGGCGGCAACTCCATACAGGCGGGTGGTGGCGGCGGCCCGTACCAGAACCGTTTCGGCGCACAGGACACGGCGCAGTCCGCCATTACATCGAACTTCAACCTAATGCCGGACAATGGAAGCGCGGCATGGTACTATTACGAGTGCGAGGCCACGCCCGATCAGTTGAATCGGCTTTTATCGCAGCTGCGCGACCGCCGCGACGAATTTGCGCTGACGGAGCACGGCCAATCGCACAACACGGTCTTGGCAACCGGCAGCCGCAGCCCCGGTGGCGAGCAGGCGCATGGCCCTAATTGGTATGGCTACAAGGCCGCCGAGAACGGAGCTACTCAAACCGCGGCGGCCAAAGGCGGTGCTGAGCAGCGCCAGTTGGAAGCCGAAGCAGGACAGGCCGGTTCGGACTATGGCCGCGCGACACAACGGCGCTTTGGCGGGGGCATGGGCGGCAGAGCGGCCGCGCCGAAGGCCCAAGCGGCCGCTCAACCGGCTGAAGGCGCTGGAAAAACCCAGCACGTCGTCTTTGTGCTCAACGTGGTCGATCGCGTCGCCCCGCCGGTGGCCGCCCCTGCTACGCCTCCACCAGCACCAGTGGGGAAATAGGCTTTTGGATAGACGTGGCTTTACGCGCCCATAGCTCGCCGCTTTTCGGCGACGAACTTCAGATGATGCGCGATGTGCCCGCCGGCGCCCGAGACAAGAGTTTCCAGCGTCAGCGGGCCTCTTTCGGAATGAACGCCCACCCGCTGAAAATCGTCGTCGGCCAGCGTCCGCAGAATCGCGGCGACTTGCCGATGGATGGCGTCGACTAGGGCGACCTCGTTTTCCATGTCGCGCTGGTGGTATTGCAGCCGCGCGGCAAAAAGCTTCTCGTCACCGCCCGGCAGCGCCGGCCGGTCCTCGGCAATCACGCGCTTGATGCGGTCGGCATAGACAATCTCGAAGTCGGCCAAATGGCAGACGACTTCCAGCGTCGACCACTTGCCGGCAATCGGCCGTTGCCTGGCTTGATCGGGGGAGAGCCCGGCCACGGCGTCGCGAAGCCGCCGGGCGCTGGCAAGATAGTCGTCGATCAGCGCGGTGCGGTCCATTGCGTTGGCTACTCGACGGGGAAACTTGCGGTGCTAAGAATTGGGCGGTTGGCCATTCTTGCCGTTGGTACTCTGGGCATGCTTGCCGTTGGTGCCATTGCCGTTGGCCTTCGGATTCGACAGGAGCTTGCGATGGCGGCGACCGTTGCCGTTGCCGCCGGCAGCAGCGGCAAGTTCAGGCTGGATTTCTTTCAATTGATCGACAAAGGTCTGGGCGAGCCGCTGGATGCTCCGGCGGCGGCTCTGATCGCGGAGCCTGGCTGCGAGCTGCAGCAACCGTTCCGCCTGCGGCTTTGCCAACTGCGTCTCTTGCAGCCACTCTTCAGGCTCGACAACCAAGTCGGTAATGGAAACTCCAAGTGCCGCCGCCCAGGCGGTCAACGTGCTGATGGACAAGTCCGCGGCCTCTTCCTGAAGGCGGACCTTCTCAACGGTCGTCCCCAAGCGCCGGGCAAGCTCGTGATGCGAAAGTCCTTTAGCACTTCGCACCGCGCCAACCCGGTGGAGCGCCATACTCGCGGCCGACGCGCCAAGTTCGACGATATCCTGATGACCGTTGTTTGCCTCGGACGGCATGTTCTCGTTCATAAGACACCAAGTTACCCCACGACGCGCAAGTCGTCAAATTAGATTTCCGTGAGCATTCGGCTTAATGCGCGTTCGGACAATACAAATTCCAAGAAGAGCCCCACCACGAGTCTATTGTGGACAAAATAGCGTCGGATTGCAAATTGGATTTCTCGTCGGAAGCGATTAAAAGAGAAATCATCCCTCATACACCGACTTTGGGGGGCTAACATGAACAAGATTGACGGCCCGGAATCCGCCCGGCGGGTCGCGTTTGGCGGCTCCGTCGTCCTTGATTCCGGCTGCGGCATCGTCTATACTGCATTCGTCATGCATAACCGCCCTATTCCCCTGGGTCGTCTGCATTCCGGTCAGCGCGGCCGGATCAGCCGCATTCAGGGTCATCCGGACCACGTTCACCGCCTTGAAGAGTTCGGGCTTCGCGGCGGCACGTCCATTGAGATGTTTCGGCCGGGAAATCCGTGCATCATCCGCATGGCGGGCAATAAAATATGTTTCCGCGCCGATGATGGCGTAAGCATCTCGGTCGAGCCGGTCGAGTAAAAGCAGGTCCTTTCTGCCGGAAGGCCCAGAGTTCATCGGCCGGTGCAATCGACCACCGGTCCCTCTCGGCAGGAAAGACGTACGGGAACAACACCAAGCGTCCATGCCTCTTGCCGCCACTGAATCCGCCATCACCGTTGCTCTGATCGGCAACCCGAATACCGGCAAATCGACCCTCTTCGGGGCGTTGGTCGGAATTCACCAGCACGTCGGCAATTATCCAGGCGTTACCGTCGAAAAGAAAATCGGACGCATGGATTATCGAGAGCGGCGCTTCGAGTTCATCGACCTGCCGGGGCTTTATAGTCTGGCCGCCCGGTTGCCTGACGAAATGATCGCCGTCGAGGTGCTGCTGCAAAGGCAAGCCGAGGTGAAGCGGGTCGACGTCGTGCTTTGCATCGTTGACGCCTCGAATCTCGAGCGGCATCTTTATCTGGTCAGCCAAGTCCTGGAACTGGGACTGCCGACCGTCGTGGCGGTGAACATGCTCGACGTGGCCGCCGGCCGGGGCATCACACTCGAATTGCGGCATTTGCAAAACCGGCTGGGCGTGCCCGTCGTGCCGATCCAGGCCAATCGCGGCAAAGGACTGGAAGAAATCAAGGCGGCCTTGCTGACGGTCCTTGAAAGCGGGCCACGGCTGGAAGTCTCGCTCTTTCCGGACGTCTTCGAAAAGGAAACCCGCGATCTGCAACTGCTACTGGCGACCAAAGGGTGCCACTGCGGCCGCTCCGCCCCGCGGCAAGCGATCGCGTCCGCAGGGCACGGGGTACCCACGAAGTGGGTCGGCAGCGGGTCGGAGGCTACGGACAATGGCCACGTGCCGGGCGAGACACTCCCATCGCGCCCGCTGCTGCCGCCCGCCTTGGTGCGGCGTTTGCTGCTGGACGTCAGCGGCTATTTCCAAAGCACGCTTTTGCCGAACGCCGACCGGCAATTCCTCGATCCGCTGCAGTCTGCCCGCCGGCGCGTCGAAGCGGAGGGTTGTCCGATTCCCGCCGTCGAGACGACCGTGCGCTACGCCTGGGCACGCTCGATGCTCAACGGCGTCGTGACCGAGCCGAAAGATTTCCCGCCAACATCCACGGACCGCATCGATCGCCTGCTCACGCACAAAGTCTTCGGACTGGCAGTCTTCGCTGTACTGATGCTCGTCGTTTTTCAGTCGGTCTTCGTGTGGGCCCGCCCGCTGATGGACGCTATCGCCGCGGGCTTTGACGTGCTGGGCGACAAAGTGGGGTCGCTGATGCCCGAAGGCGCCTTGCAAAGCCTCCTGGTCAACGGCGTTATCGCGGGCGTGGGCGGCATTTTGCAATTCCTGCCGCAAATCCTCATCCTCTTCACGTTTATCGCGATTCTGGAGGATTGCGGCTATATGGCGCGGGCGGCCTACCTGATGGATCGCGTCATGGTCCGCGCCGGGCTGAGCGGCCGGTCGTTCATCCCCATGCTCTCGTCGTTCGCGTGCGCCGTGCCGGGCATCATGGCCGCGCGGGTGATCGAGAACGAACGCGACCGCCTCACGACCATCCTCGTAGCGCCGCTGATGACTTGTTCGGCACGTCTGCCGGTTTACGCCTTGCTTATCGCGGCCTTTGTGCCGCCTACGACCTTTTGCTGGGGCTACCTCGGCGTGCAAGGGCTGACGCTGGCCGGACTCTACGTGCTGGGCATCGTGGCCGCGGTGGGGGTGGCGCTGGTCCTTAAGCGCACGATCCTCCGCGGCGCAACGCCGCCTTTCGTGATGGAACTGCCCAGTTACAAGTGGCCCTCGCCGCGAACCGTTGTGATCCGTGTGACCGAGCGGGCATGGATCTTCCTCCGCTCCGCCGGATCACTGATCCTCGCCATTTCGATTCTCGTCTGGGCCGCGGCCTACTATCCGCACAGCCCTGGCGTCGTGCAGAAAGAATTGCAGGAACGGGCTGCGCTGGAAGCCCAAGTGAAAGCCGCCGCCGCGGAAGGGCGGCCGCGGACCGACCTGGATTCCACGCTGGCCGACCTCAACAACGAAATCGCCGCCAAATACCAGCAGCATAGCATCCTGGGCTGGATGGGCAAGGCGATCGAGCCGGCCGTCCGCCCCTTGGGCTGGGATTGGCGAATCGGCTGCGCGGTGATCGCCTCCTTCCCCGCTCGGGAGGTCGTCGTGGCGACGCTGGGCGTTGTGTACGGATTGGGCGAAAAGTTCGAGACCAAGTCCGAGGAGGACCGGTGCGCCCTCGGCGTGCGTTTGCAACATGCCAGGTGGGACGGCACCGACCGGCCGGTTTTCACCTTGCCCGTCGCGCTTTCCATCATGGTCTTCTTCGCCCTCTGCTGCCAGTGCGCGGCGACACTGGCGGTCATCCGGCGGGAGACGAACAGTTGGCGCTGGCCGGCCTTCGCCTTCAGCTACATGACCGCGCTGGCCTATGTCGGGGCGTTGATTACGTATCAAGTGGGGACCTGGATGAAGTTATGAGCGGTGGACAAGACATCATTGTTTTGCTTTTGGTCGCGGCGGCGGCGGCCTACACCGTCGTGCGGCTGCGCGGGCTCGCGCGGGGCGAGAGCAAGTGCGCGTGCGGCACGAAGTCGTGCGGCGCGGCAACGCCGTCGTGCGGCGACGGCAACTGCAATCTCGTGCAGTTGGACAAGCCGAATAAAGGCGCGTAGGCCCGATCGAGCTTCCAGGTTTTTCTGGACGCCGGCGATGCCCGAACAAGGAGGTGTGCAAGACGGATGTTCTCGCGTAGGTTGCTCAGAGAGGTCACCAAGGCTGACTGGCTAATGAACCGAAACGAGAGGTACGATGACGGATTATTTCAAAAAGATCGTGACGGCCCAGTTCGAAGCCGCTCTGTGCATGTTCAACGATTGCATCAAGAAATGCCCGGAAGAGCACTGGGACGGCGTGATCGGCAAGGAAAGCTTTGGCAAGGTTGCCTATCATGTTCTCTTTTTCGTAGAGCTTTATCTTTCGCCAAACGAGGCAGCTTTCACTCTGCGTGAGCTCCACCGTCGCGGCGGCGACGAACTTTCGAGCACGGCGTTCAGCAATGGTTTGTCGAAAACGGAAACGCTCGCCTATGCCGCGTTCTGCCGGCAAAAGGCACTCGAGGTATTTGCCGCCGAAACAGCCGAGTCGTGGCAGCGCGAATCCGGTTTCTCCTGGCTGCCGCTTTCACGAGGCGAACTGCACCTCTACAACATTCGCCACGTGCAGCATCACACCGGGCAATTGAGCGCGTTCTTGCGTGGAATCGTCAAAGATGGCCAACCGTGGTGGGTCAAGACCGGCTGGCGGTGACAGACGAATGACCGACGGACCAGATGCAATCATATACGGATGAGAGGAGACTTTGTCAGTGGCGTCTGAGAGGTGCGGGAACCTTGAGCATTAGTCGCAAGTCACCGAGTCCGCTGACGATCAACGATATTCTCGCCTGGGCGGACGCTCACCATCGCCGCACGGGGAAATGGCCGAGGCGCGTGTCGGGGCAAGTATTTGCGGCGCGGCGGTATACGTGGAAGCAGATCGACGACGCGTTGCAACGAGGTAATCACGGGCTGGCCGGCGGCTCGTCCATCGCCAAATTGCTTTACCACAAACGCAATGCGCGATACCAGCGCGCGCTGCCGCCATTGCGAATCAAGCAAATCCTGGCCTGGGCCGATGCACACCACGCCAAGACGGGGCAGTGGCCGAATTACAAAAGCGGGCCCGTGCTTGGCGGCCCGGCCGGTGAGACCTGGCGCACCGTCCACTTCGGCCTGTACTTGGCGCGCCGCGGCGTGAGCAAGAGAATGTCGCTCGCTCAACTGTTAGTGTGCGAGCGCGGTGTCCGAAGTCGCGCGAATCTGCCTCGCCTGACTGTCCGGCAGATACTCGCTTGGGCCGATGCCCACCGTGCGAGGACGAAAAGTTGGCCCATGCTCGTCGACGGGCCCGTATCCGACGCGCCGGGGGAGTCGTGGCCGACTCTCTGCCTCGCCCTGCAAAAAGGCTACCGCGGTCTTAAAGGCGGCATTACGCTAAGGAAATTGCTAGTTCAATATCGCGGCGCCGGCCCGCGCGATTTGACCCCAAAGCAGATCCTCACCTGGGCTGACACCTACCAGAGGCGAACCGGCAAATGGCCGATAACAACATCGGGACCCGTCAAGGAAACCAGTTGGTGTGCCATTGACCGCGCATTGCGGTATGGTGGTCGCGGACTGTCCGGCGGTTCATCACTGGGGGCGCTTTTGGGGAAATACCGTGGTTATCGTCCCGTACTTCCAGGGAGACCGCCGCGATCAAAGAAAACACGCAACGCCGCGACGGCCCTTCTTCCGCCGCGCAAAAAGTCGGCAAAGAGCCGACGGGCCCAAGCTTCGTCGACGGCCGGCACGAAAGGTCCAAAGCTGCGCCCTGTCGGCGCGACTTTCTCTTCCATAGCGTCGGGCTGGGGCTCAAATTTACTTCTCGCGCCGCATCCCACCGAGCAGCGCAGCGGCCGCAAATCCGATGACTGCACCAGAGAGGTGCGCGGTCATGCTCACTTGCGGCACCACGGAATCGAAGACCGTCTGCATGGCCACGAGCGCGAGAATGCCGAACAGCCGCTGTTTGGCGACGTGCGCCTTCTCGCGCAGCCAGCCGCGAAGCATCAGCGCGCCTACGGCGCCCACCAGACCCATGATAGCGCCGGAGGCGCCGACGAGCATTTCGCGCTCATCCTTTGCCATGCTTGCCAGGAGCACGACGGCCGTCGAGCCGATGCCCGCCGCCAGATATACAAGAAGAAACCGCCATAAACCAAGCGCGAACTCGGTAAACGGGCCCAAGAGCCACAATCCGAACATGTTCATCGCCAGGTGCAACGGGCCGAAGTGCAAGAATAACGGAGTGACCAACCGCCACCACTGGCCTTGCAGCACGTCAGGCGCGGAAAACGCGCCAGACGGAGGAGGACTTTCTCGTTGGTGCTGCCGCCTTGCCAGACTTCGACTGCGAACATTACAAGATTGGCGGCGATGAGGAGTTGCGTCGCGCGCGAGCCATTTGAAAACAACGAGCGCCGCGCGGCGAAGGTTTCTTCATGCTCCTGCTCTTGTGCGGCATTGTCGAGAATGCCCTCGGCCACCGCGTCGAGCGGTTGCCGCGGAAGCCCGACCTGCGCAAGGCGGCGTTGGATTCCAGCGCGAACCAGTTGATCGGCTTGCGGCAGCAGGTCTTCCAATTTCCGCCTGGCCGATTCCCGATCGCCCGACGCCATGTCGGCCGTCGCCAGCCAGAATGCCTGCGTGAGCGGCGGCAGAAGCGCCAAACCCCCGGCGAAGAGGCCCTCCACCGCCCGCCGCCGGCCGCAGAAGGCAAAGAGAGCCAGTCGGCACGAGTCGCGGTATGACGCTGGGACGAGCTTCGCGATTTGTGGCCGGCGCCTGCGCGTAGAGTTCGACCAGGCCGCGGATGTCGCCCGTTTCGCCGTGCGCGGCACGCGCCATGCCCAGGAATTGCGGCGCGCGCTCGATGAACTGCGGATGCTGCGCCAGCCAGGTGAGAAGCTCATCCCACTGGTTCGTAATCCGATAGAAGTTCACCATCGTCGCCATCCCCACAGGCGACGTGGCGTCACCAATATCAGCGAGAATACGCGACGCTGCCGCCATGTCGCCCTGCTGCGCCAGTTCGATAGCGCGGATGGTGCGCGGAACCTGGCTCGTTCCGTCCGCTGGATGGAGCCACATAGCCAGTTGCGCGAGCCGCCGCGCCTCGGCATACCGCTGCTGCAACAGGCGGCTAAGATAAAGCCTGCCGATGAGGACCGGAAGCAAAACGAACAGGAACCAGAAGGCAACGGCCGTGTATAACACATCGGGCCGTTCGCTTAACCACCCAACAATGGAAAGCAGCAAACAAACCGAGTACACGGCTGCCCAGCCGCGCGGGACCGGCCGCGCGCCTGTGCAGACCTTCGCCAAGCCTGTGCCGCTCGAGAAGGCTACTAGGAACAGCAGGACAGTTTGGTAATCCATTGCGTTTCGATCGAGATGGTGGAGTGCCTGCGCGATTTTGTTAACCGTGTTCCGTCAAAAAACCACCCAATAGCCAGGTTCCCCGTCGTGAGCAACGCTATCGTAGGCACAAGGCCAATATCCGCGTAGAAACCATTGCCATTGTTGCCGCAAATCTTCCGGAATCGGACGTTCCAGGGCAAGATGCTGGGCAATCAGCCCCGCAGTCCATGCAGCCTGCCAGACCGCCGTTGATGGACCGTGCCAAGCATCTTCCGCGGGATCGTAAGGAATGGCCAATGTCGCCCTACGGAACACGGCCTTGCCTTTGACCACACGATTGGATGGCGCACGTATTCACCGCCTTCTTTTCACGCGCTCAGTTATTCGCCTCCTAAAGCTGAGTTTAACAGTTTTCGTTTGTCGCCTCAAAGCCAGCCCCATTTTAGGACGAAAAACGAGAAAAAGGCGAAAAAGATTGCCCATGCCGGAAAAGCAATCACTATCTCGATGGCCGAGCGTGTTAGATAGCGATTCAATGGTCTCGCCTTCGCGCGAACAGAGGTCAACGACGAACGAGACCACGGGAACGAGCCAAATAGTGATCGGGCCTCCGAACCAGCACGATACTCGATAAATGAAGGAATTACTCCAATCAGGCTCGCACAGGAACCAGATATAGGGCAGCGAGAGAGCGGCCAGTAGAGCGAAGAGTTCCACCGCGGCCAGTCGTCTAGTGCAGCGGTCGAGAATAATCCGCTTCATGCAGTACACGACGACAAGCAGCAGGAACGAGTAGATCACATAGGCCCCGCCGCCTTGCGCAAGCCAATTCTGCCCCTCACGAATCTCACCCAGCGGCGGCGGCGCTGCGCTTATCGGCGGCAGGTAGCGAGCCGAGAACCTTATTCCTGCTGCCACGACGGCGACAATCACCGTAAGGGCAAGTAGGTCAATTATGCGGAACTGGCATGGGGTTCGTTCTGACTCGATTTTCATAACTCGGCGGAATTGTGCGTGTAGCGCGCTCGCTTACCGTGCTCTTAATCGCTTCCAGCATAAGATCGTACGACTCCTGGGCAGGGCCGTCAAATGCGGATCGCGGCCCTTGACAGGCGCCCTTCGGCGGAGTTACACTGCTAGCGTCCACCCAAGATCGGGCAGGACGGCGGCCGGCGTAAGGCACCGGCCGCACCGGAACAGCAACTCTTTTTCGAGGAGGTAGACCATGCGTCGCTTGTCTCTGTGCGCCGTTTTCTTGGCACTTACCGGTCGCCTCAGACCTCATATGTTGGTAGAATTAAGTGGTTCCGAATAATGGAATGGCTATGAACATCAATGAGATCACGATCCAGGTAAGTCCTGAAGTAGCGAACGCTTATCGACTAGCGAGCGAAGACGATCGCCGCAAAATGGGCGCCTTTGCGAGTGTTCAGATCGGCAAATACTTGCGATCGAACGAGTCGCTGCAAGAAGCGATGGCTGCGATGAGCGAAGAAGCAATCCGAAACGGGATGACGCCAGAGATTCTGGAATCTATCCTCAATGGCTGACATCGCGCGCCTCGTGTTCGATTCGAGCGTGCTTGTCAGCGCGGCGATCTTCGAAAAATCGACGCCCGGTCGCTCAGTTGCACTGGCGATTGGGCGGCGCTCGATTCTCCTTTCCTTGGCCGCGTTACACGAGTTGGCGGAAGTGCTGGAACGGCCGAAGTTCGATCGCTACCTTACCGCCGAACAGCGAGATCGCTTTGTTGGTGCTCTTATTCGCTCGTCGACGTTTCTTGATCCGCGGGAACCGATTGATGCCTGCCGGGACGCGAAGGATAACAAGTTTCTTGAACTCGCGGTTGCGGGACAAGCAGAGTACATCGTCTCTGGCGATGAAGATTTGCTCGTGCTTGACCCCTTCCGCGGAATTCGCATCGTCACCCCGGCAGAATTCCTTGAAGTCGCTCGCCGATGAAGGCGAAGCGGAAGCCACCCCTAACTCGATGTAAAACGCACTCACTCGCTCGGATGCTCCCATGCTTTCCCGGACGGCGGCGGATTGTCGATGAAATCGGCCGCCGATCGCCTTCTCAAGCGGCTCCGTTTATGATAGACTTCGTTGCTTACCTTGCGGCTGGCGGAGGGCCGCAGTAATCAAAGAAGACTTGCGTTGCACGGGGCACGGACGACGATGGCTGATACGAACGGAGCGCAAGGGGCGGGGCAGCGCGGCACCCACGAAGTGGGTCGTAGTGGGTCGCCAACGCCGCGGTTAAACGCGGAAATCCTCGATCGCGTACGGCCGCAAAGTCTGGAAGCGGAACGCGGCGTGCTGGGCAGCTTGCTGCACGACCCGCAGCTCTGCGACGAAGTGGCGCTCTTGCTCCGCGCCGACGACTTCTATGCCGACGCAAACCAGCGGCTCTACCGCCACCTCTTCGCCCTGCACGACGAAGGCAAGCGGATCGACATCACGCTCTTGATCGAGCGCTTGAAAAAGTCGGGGGAGTACGAAGCGATCGGCGGCGGGGCGTATGTCGCCGAGGTCATGCAATCGGTCCCTTACGCCCACAACGCCCCGCATTATGCGGAAATCGTCCGCAACAAGGCCTCCGTTCGCGAGCTGATTCATGCCGCCGAGGAAATCCTCCGCGACGCCTGGGACGCCAGCTACGAGCCGAAGGAGTTGCTCAGCCAGGCGGAAGAGCGCATCTTCAGCGTCCACGATCGGCGAAGCAACGACCGCATCACGCACATCCAAGACCTGCTTATCGAGGCCTTCGACCGCATCGACGCGCGGCTGGCCCGCGGCACGGGCGATGCCGTCCCTACGCACTTTACCGATCTGGACCAATTGACGGGCGGCCTGCACCCCTCGGAATTCGTCGTTCTGGCCGCGCGGCCCAGCATGGGCAAGACGGCGCTGGCCACGAATATCGCGGAAAACGTCGCTATTCTTTCCCGCATTCCCGTGCTCTTTGTGAGCCTGGAAATGTCGCGGTTGGAGCTCGCCCAGCGGTTGTTATGCTCGCAGGGCAGCATTGACGGCAGCAAGTTTCGCAGCGGTTTCATTTCTGCCCCGGAGCGGGAACAACTGCTTGAGGCGTCGGGCCGGCTTTCCCAATCGCCGCTGTTCATTGACGATACACCCAGCCGCACCGTGACCGAGATAGCCGCCTGCGCACGGCGGCTGAAGCGGAAGGAAAAGCTAGGCCTGGTGGTTGTCGACTACCTGCAGCTCATTCAGCCGGACGACCCCCGCGACCCGCGGCAGGAGCAGGTGGCCAAGATGGCTCGGCGATTGAAGGCGTTGGCCCGCGAGCTGCAGATTCCAATCATGGTGCTTGCCCAATTGAACCGCCAGGTGGAGGCGAGTGGACGCGAGGAACACCGCCCGCGCTTGAGCCACTTGCGCGAGTCGGGCGCCATCGAACAAGACGCGGACGTGGTGATGTTCGTCCACCGCGAGGAATACTATCACACCGCGGAAAAAGCCGAGGAATTGGGCGTCAAGGGGCTAGGCCACGTGATCCTTGCCAAGCAGCGCAACGGCCCGACGGGCGACGTGAAATTGCAATGGAGTTCGGCCCACACGCGGTTCAGCAATTTCTCCGAAAAACCCTATGAGGAATTCAGCAGCTACGGCGCGGAGTTTTGAAAGTGCTAAGAAATCAGTGCTTAGAGCTTAGGAATACTCGGCTCGCGTTGCTGGGTACGAGGAATTCAGCAGCTACGGCGCGGAGTTTTGAAAGTGCTAAGAAATCAGTGCTTAGAACTTAGGAATACTCGGCTCGCGTTGCTGGGTACTGTGCACTGAGTACTAAGCCCTATATGCTAAGACCTACTTGATCGCTCCGTCGCCCGCGTTCCCCGCCAGCGAACCGCGGGGCGTGCTCTCGAACAGGTCGCGGTCGGGCCATTGCGGCGCGGCGCCGATCGCGCGGCGGATCTCGCCGACCAGCCGCGCCGCAGCCGTCGATTGGTCGTCCGCCGTGCCGTCGGAATTCAACATCAAAACCCAGTCGACATCAGGCGCAACGTGCTCGAGGTGCGCACGGATGCCGGCGTCAACGCCGCTCTTGCGGTATTCGAGTCCGGCGGCGCCTTTGCGGACGGAGTCCCACCCCAGTCCGATGTGCGAGCCGCTCTTTCGCTTGGTCAGCGGTGGTGGTGGGAAAGCGAACATCTGTTGCCGCGCCGTAACGCTCAACAGCGTTCCGCGCTTCTCGTTGCTCAAGCCGGCGGCGAACCGGACCAAATCGACGACCGTCGCCAGCCAGTTTCCCGCAGGCGCGGCAATCGCCGCCCGGCCGCCGGGCAACTCGCGGCCGTCGGCGCGGTAGCGATGGGCTTCGCGGGCCGCGTAGGCCGGCGCAAGCTGCTCGACACGCACGCCGGAAATGCCCATCGGCCGCAAGACTTGTTGGCGGACATAGGTCTCATAGGGCTGCCGGGCGGCCCGCTGCACGACCTGCTGCGCGAGAAAGTAGCAGAAATTCGAATTGTGGCTCTCGCTGCCGGGCGAGAAGTCCAGCGGCTGGCTCAGCCCGAAACGCGTCACCGACGCGGCCGGCAAAGGAAAACGCTCGCCGGTCAGCCTCGCGATTTTTTGCGTTTGCCGCAGGGGGTCGGGATACAAGGTCGGGTTCCACCCGGCCGCATACAGCAAGAGATGCCGCACGGTGATTGCCTCCACTTGCGGATCGATTTTGGCACTCCCCAACGGACGCGGCTTGCCCAAGAGCGCATAGACCGGATCGTCCAACGTCAACTTTTTCTGATCGACTAATCGCAGCACGGCGGCGGCGGTTATGGTCTTGCTGATAGTGGCGGTCGAGAAAAGCGTCTCCAGCGACACTGGCTCCTGCGACTTGACGTTGGCCAGACCGTATCCGCGGGCCATCACAAGCCTGCCATCCTTGACGATTGCCAGCGCCCCACCGGGAATGTTCCGGGCCTTGAGCGTATCGTTCATGATCCGGTCAAAGACCGCCATGCCTTGCCCTGTTTGAACCGCCGCGGACTTGTCGGAAGGTAGAGGCAGGGCCGCGGCTTTCAAGGAGTGAGGGCCGTCGGGCGGCTTAGCGGACGCGTGCGATACGAACAACAGCGCAGCGTGGAAAAGTGCCGCATTCGCGGCCATGTTCCGAAAACGCTTCACGCCGGAGGACATTAAACACGCGCCACGGTTGGAATGCGGCACTCCCTTCCCCTTTGTAACCGCCGCTCGCAATTGCCCATGCCGGGTCGGTCGGCAGAGCCAATACTTCGGCCAGCCACTAATTCTAGCATCAAATGCCGCACGCTTTGAAGTGGGCCGAGACCTTCCACAGAGAGTCCACAAATCTTCCACAGCAAAATTGTTGACAGGTAGTTCGAATCCGTGTAGTTTGAGGTTAGGGGCTCGCTTGCAGGAGTTTCAAGAGTGCATTCTATGCCGGATTTATTAACGAAGTTCTTTAAGGCCCCCACTCTTGCTCTAATATTGATCGCGATTGCGACTGGGGCATCCGCGCAGTCGCTGCTTGTGCTCGACTACAATTCCGCCAAGGTCTTCGGCAACGTGGAAATCGCCGGCGGCGCAATCGACATTACCAGCGGGGCGATGATCGTGACTACTTCAGGCTTCGGCTTTGTGCCCGACGGCTATTACAATGGTACGCGACGAGTCCCCTACCCAGACGAAGATGGACAGCTAGGCGCAGCCGAGTACGGCGATGCAGCCATTCACGATGCAATCCTCGAAGGTGCAAATTACGCCACAGGGGGCTTTTGGAACGGAACCAACGGCATTTTCAGCAGCACGGCGGGAAACGGGAGCGGCAACACCGCCGTTGGCTGGATCGACAACAGCATTGACGCCTATACATCGTTTCGCGGTGTGGCGGTCACAACGAACCAGAGCATTATTGCCTACACCTACTTCGGCGATGCGCTATTGCAAGGGTCGATTACCACCAGCGACTCCACGGTGGTGACGAACGCGCTCGGCGAGAATGTGGGCGTTTATGGCGCCATTGGCAATACTGTTAACGGCCAGCCCGAAGGTGTGGAATGGCTCGATGGGGATTTCAACCAGGACGGCGTCGTAAATTCACTCGATCTTGGGCTGCTCCAGTCCAATTTGGGCCAGCCGGCGCTGTATACTGCCGGACCGTTCGCGCCCGGGTTCAACCCGGCGGCATTGCAAGGAGGAGAAGTGCCGGAGCCGGCCTCCCCGGTCCTGTTGGCCGCTACGGCGACTTGCGCGATCGGCGTCCACCTGCGTTGGAAGCGCCTGCGAGCTCGTGAAAGTACGGCGAGACGCCGGTCATCGTAACAAGAAGAACGCGCCGCCACCAGGGGATTTCACCTATAAGCGATCCGAAACTTCCAGGCAACTGATCTGGCTAGGCCGGACAAAATTCTCCCCGGCAAATGACAAGGGTTGCGATCGCGAGGCGGTCGCAACCCTTTTTCGGAAAGTGGCGGGGGCAGGATTTGAACCTACGACCTCGAGGTTATGAGCCTCGCGAGCTACCGGGCTGCTCCACCCCGCGTCATGTTAGTGGCCGAAGCACCCGGCGTTTTCACCGAGCCGCTTCAGCAGCACGCATCAATTCTACCATGATTTTGGCCGGCGTCGAGAGGGAGATCAAGTATTTTGTTAGATCATGTCGAGACCTGCTCCTGCCAGCCCCCCTTTAAGTGCTACAATCCAGCCTAAGTCCGCGATCGTCAATCGTATAAGGAATGATCTCGTCGGGACAGACGCTGCCGCGGTGCTTGCTCACGTACATCGCCCGGCGAAAGCGCGTTCCATCGCGAATTTTGCCGAGGTGGATGATCGTGTTGGCGTTGGCCAGCAGGTCGCCTTCGTCGAGCGAGCGTTCGATCAGGCCGTCCAACTTCGTTTCGTGCGAGGTGTACAGCAACATGCAGCCGATCGATCGCGGGTCGTAGTCGTGGGCGGCGACGGCCGCGGCGTTCTCGCGATAATGCTCGCGGAACAGGTCGCGGGCCACCCATTGGGCGTCTTTTCGCAAGATTTGATGATAGACGTACTCGAACAGCTCGATCTGCACCGAATCGCTGGGCCGATCGACCGGCTCGATGCCGTCGATCACCGCCCGGCGAACGCCGCGGACGAAGTTGCCGTAGAAAAAAGCGATCGTCCGGTTCAACCGCCGGGCAAGTTCGGCCTGCCAGTCGTGCCAGGCGTCGGAATCCATGTCGTTGCGTGTGACGCGCCGCCCGCGCGAATTGAAAATGTGCAGGCATTCCTCGCGCGGCCGCTCGGCAAAGAAAGACGACAACTCCACATGGGCATCGGAGTTCGCCTTTACGGGATCCCAGTCGAACATCCGCCGCGCGTAGTCGGCGTGGTTCTGAGAATCGCCCCGCGCGGTCATGTCGAAGATGATGCCAGGCAAACCCTCTTGTTGCACTCCCGCACGGACGAATTGCAGGCCGAACTGCGTCTTGCCGATGCCGGTCGAGCCGACCAGCACGGTCAGCGTGCCAGGCAACAATCCCCCGCCCAGGAGGACGTCCAATCCGGCAATGCCGGTCGATAATCGAGAGTTTTCTTTCATCCGCGGTCGCAGGGTCTTCATTGTTCCGCGGCTGCGGACCATCGCCCGTTGACGGGCTTGGAATCAGCGGCTCGACACGGCTTGGCGCCTCGTCGGGCGGCGATGCGTATTCGTCCGGCGTATCCTGAAAGCCTTTCGGCATATCCGATTCAGGCGCGGTAAATCAAACGGATCCTGGCGGCACGCCCTAAGCGGGGCGCCCGTTTGCGGGTCGCGAAGGGCGTGTTCAGACGGAGGTCACGCCCTTCGCCTGAAGCTCGGGGCGTGCCACCTAGCTCTGTCGTAACTGCTAGAACAGCGTTTTAGTTGCAGTCTAATTGTTATTGCCGCCGCCTTGACCCCCCTGGCCACCACCACGGCGACCACCGCCAAAGAAGCCGCCCCGTCCGCCGAAGCCAAACCCGCCCTGCTGGAACTTGAATTCCTTGCCGGTCATCGCGCCCCACTGCACCAACTGATCGTCGTCCAGCACGCCCAGCGCGGACTTCATCGTCGCTTCGCGCTGCTTCTGCATTTTCTCACCGAACTCCTTGCGCTCGTCGTCGGACGCATTGCGGAAATCGAACTGCGGGCGATTGTTGTCCGCATCGTCGATGATCTTCTGTATCTTGTCTTGCGATTCCTTGGAAAGCTTGAGCTTCTCGACTACCGGCGGGGTGGTCAGTGCCCTCGCGCCTTGCGACTGCAACTGAAGCTGCTTCAGGCGGTCCATCTGTTTGGCGTCCAGGATTTTGCCGAGCTTCTCCTCGGTCTTTTTGCCAGTCTCTTCCGCCTTCTTGCGCATATCTTCAAAGGCCTTCTGCCGCTCGTCGTCGCTCATGTCGCGGAAGTTGCCGAAGCCCTGGAACGAAGACCGCATATCCTCCATCGTTTTCTGCTGCAGGTCAGTGACTTGCGTTTTCTGGTCGTCGGTGACGGCGATTTCCTTTTGCACGTCCGGGCTGTTCAAGAGCATGAGCCCCGCGCCCGGCATCGAGCCCGGGTTGAAGCCCCTTCCGAACATTCCGCCGCCTCGGCCACCCGGCCCGCCTCCCGGCTGCGCGAAAGCAGCCGAAGCCGACAACGCCAGCACCAAGCCCGTCACTCCAAAACATCGTCGTAGCATGATCCACCACCTTTCTTTACTGCGTCCCCGCGCAAGCCAACCGCTGGCATGGTCAAGGAGGCTCCGAAATGAACCGCGCCGCCCCGCAATGGCGGGCCGTCGCAAACCGTGGCAATTATAGGGCACAGGCGATGCGGTTGTCCACAATGACGCGGCCGGATTTGCGGCATGTAGGACGGACCTCCGAGTCCGTCAATCCTCGGCGCGATGGACCCGGCGGTCCATCCTACGGTATGACTCTGCACGGCATCCCTGCCGCACCGGCCCACCATGCTAGTCAAAAATCCTTTTTCGTGGGTCAATAAACAGCCAAGCAAACGAAGCCGCAAGAAAACTCACGCCGATAAACCCCAGAGCCGTGTTCCAACCGTAGTGGTCTTTCAAATAGACCACCAGAAGTGGACAAGTTGTCGCGCCGAGCTGCCCGGCAGTGTTCATTGTCGCGCTGACCGTGCCTGCATGCCTGCCACCGACGTCCTGGCAAGATCCCCATCCCGCGCCCATCATCAGCATGTTGGCCGCATTGCCCAGCGAAAAGAGCCATGCGGCGGAAATCGAGTTGCCGGCCAGGCCCGCCATCAAAACGAGGATTCCCGCGGCCACGTAGGAGCCGAAGCCCACGCCCGCACGGCCCCAGCGGGGACCGAAGCGGCGGACCGCCCAATCCGTCATCGTTCCGCCGGCCACATCGGCTATAACGCTCAAAAGCAGTGGCAAGCCGGCGAAGAAGGCCAATGTCCACCCTTGCAGCCCGCGCCCCTGCTCCAAATAGCGATAGAACCAGGTGATGTTGAAGTAGAAAATAAAGGCATTGGGCAGGTACATCACGCAGAGTGCAATCATGTTCGGATGCGTCAACAACCGCCGCCAGAATGCCCAGCCATGAGGGCCGTCATCTCTGGCGGCGGACGTGCGGCCGGCGGCGATATAGCCCAGTTCCGCGGCGTTCACTCGGCCATGTTGCTCTGGCTCGTCGCGGAACCAGAAGTACCAGACCGCGGCCCAAATCAGCCCCGGTACGCTGATCAAAGCGAAAACTTCCCGCCAGGTCAGCGGCCGAAAGAACAGGCCGTGCCACGACGCGCCTAGCATCAATTGGGTGATGATCATCGGCGTCACGCCCGCGGTGATGTGCGCGCCGGTCCAGACGATTCCCTGCGCCCTGCCGCGCTCGCAATAGGGGACCCATCGCGACAGCGTTCGCGTGATGGCCGGCCACGCCCCCGCTTCTCCCATGCCGAACAGAAAGCGGATAGCGACCATGGACACCAGCCCCTGCGCCAACCCGGAGGCAAACGTGCTTGCCGACCAGGCAACGACGACCGCGGTGAGCATGATGCGGGTGCCGATGCGGTCCGCCCAGCGGCGCGTAGGGATGCCGAACACGCAATAGGACAAGGAGAACGCCGCGTCGATCAGCGCCAATCCTTGGTCCGGCGTCGTAGTGAATCCCCACAGGCCGGCGGACAGATTGAGGTCCCGCTCGATCGGCGTTTTCAGCGTGCCCATGCACGCACGGTCCAGATAAATGATCATGCCCAGCAGAATGGCCATCGCAACAACCGCGAAGCGGACGCGCGTGGGCCGTTGGGTGGCGGATTGCACAGACGCGGATTCGAGAGGGGCGGCCATCCAGGGCAGTTTCCTTGCAGTCGGATTCAAGCCAGCATAAGCTCGCCGCGGCGCGGAGTAAAGGGCCGCTTGGCCGGCATTCTGGCGCATCCGCATGTGCGCCGACTACACCAGGGCTTTCATGCGGATGTCGCCGAGCTATAATGGAGGGGCAAAGTCGAACCTCTCAGGTGCAAGCATGAAATTCTTGGTTACCGTGGACCGCGACGAGGACGGAGCATGGGTGGTCGAGTGCCCCTCGATCCCTGGTTGCGTAATCCAAGGCGAGACGCCCGAGAAAGCCGTTGACAACATTCAGGACGCCATCCGCGAATGTTTGATCGTGCGTGCGGAGCGAGGGATGCCGCTCACAATCGAGACTCGCGAAGTGGAGGTTGTCGCCTAATGGCGAAGCTTCCGACTCTAAGTGGAGCCCAGCAAGTCAACGCCTTCGTGACGCTTGGGTGGTCGATTGCGCAGAACGAGCAGCCACGTCATCCTTGTTAAGGCGGGCTCGCACGTCACCCTGTCCATTCCCGACCATCGCGAAGTTGCGAAGGGGACACCGCGGAGCCTGATTCGGCAAGCGGGAGTTACGGTTGAAGAGTTTAACGCCGCGGTTTCATGAAGGTCGAGGGCGAAATATCGCTTTCCGACCCTCGCACCCACCCCACTCCCTGCTCCCCGCCCTCGCCCCATGCCACCCAGCCGCGACGAACTTGCCAGCCGCTACCTTGACCAGCTCCCGTTTGAGCCGTACAAGGTCCAGGAAGACGCCCTCTTGGCCTGGTTTACCGCCGGGCAGGGCGTCCTCGTCTGCGCCGACCGGCACGGGCAAGACGCTCATCGCCGAGGCAGCCCTCTTCGAGGCTTTGCATACCGGGCAACGAGCGTACTACACGACGCCGCTCATCGCCCTGACGGAACAGAAGTTCCGCGAAATGCAGGACCGCGCCGTGCAGTGGGGCTTTCAAGCGACCCACGTGGGACTGGTGACGGGCAACCGCCGCGAGAACCCGTCGGCGCCTGTGCTGGTGGTCGTGGCCGAAATCCTGCTTAACCGGCTTTTGCACCGCGAATTCGATTTCGACAACACGGCGGCCGTGGTTATGGACGAGTTCCACAGCTTCAACGACCCCGAACGCGGCATCGTCTGGGAGTTGACGCTCGGCCTGCTGCCGCCGCACGTTCGGCTGCTGCTGCTTTCGGCCACGGTGGGCAACGCGATGGACTTCATTCACTGGCTGCGGCAGAGCCACCAGCGGACGCTGGAGCTGGTCCGCGGCGAGGAGCGCCGCGTGCCGCTGAGCTACCACTGGATCGGCGACGAGTTGCTCACCGACCAACTCGAAGCGATGGCCCAGGGCGACGCCGAGTCGCGAATGACGCCCGCCCTGGTCTTCTGCTTCAACCGCGACGAATGTTGGAACGTGGCCGAGCAAATCAAGGGCAAAAAGGTGCTCAGCGACGGCCAGCAGGCCAGGCTCAATGAGGAGTTGGACAAGAACCAATGGTCACAAGGCGCTGGGACGAAGCTGCGGCAGCTTTTGATCCGTGGCGTCGGCGTGCATCATGCCGGCTTGCTGCCCAAATTCCGCCGCATCGTCGAGCATCTCTTTCAGCACAAGCTGCTGAGTGTTTGTATCTGCACCGAGACGTTGGCGGCCGGCATCAACCTGCCGGCGCGGAGCGTCGTGCTGCCGTCGATTATGAAGGGCCCGCCGGGAAAGAAGAAGCTGATCGAGCCGAGCGCCGCGCATCAAATCTTCGGCCGCGCCGGCCGCCCGCAGTTCGATACGCACGGGCACGTCTACGTGCTGGCCCACGAGGACGACGTGAAAATCGAGCGCTGGCGGGAGCAATTCGACAAGATTCCCGATAACACGAAGGACCCCGGCTTGCTTAAAGCGAGGAAGTCCCTGAAGCGGAAGCAGCCCCATCGCCGCGAGAACGAGCAGTATTGGAACGAGGCCCAGTTCCAGAAGCTGGTGGCCGCCCCGCCGGGCAAGCTTTACAGCCGCGGCCCGCTCCCCTGGCGGCTCTTGGGCTACATGCTGGACGCCTCGCCGGAGATCGACGTCATCCGCCGGCTCGTCGGCAAGCGGCTGATGGACCAGACGCATCTGGAAGCGGCCCAGCGCGACCTCGAGCGGATGCTCTTGGTACTGCACAAGGCGGGCTACGTGCGGCTGGAGCCGGCGCCGGAGGAGGCAGGGAGCACGGAGCAGGGAGCGGGGAGCAGGGAGCAAGAAGTAGCTACGTCTAGCGGCGCGTCTTTGCTACCTACTCAGAGCTCCCCGCTCCCTGCTCCCTGCCCTGTCCCGCCCTACCGCCCGGTCCTCGCGCATCCGACCGAACACTTGGCCAAACTCTCGCTCTTCCGCGGCGTCAATCCGTTGTTCGGCGTGTTCCTGGTGAACCAGTTGGGCATTGCCGATCGCAAGGAGCGGATTCAGGCGTTCGAAAGCGCACTGGACTTTCCCGGTCCCGTGGCGCGATACGTCCGCGTGCCCAAGCAGGAGTTCCTGCCGCCAGGCCCGCTGGCGATAGAGCGACTCGATCAACAGTTGTTGCAGCTTGGCCTGGCGACGCACGAAGAGCTCGTGCAGAAGCCCAAGGAAGAAGAGGAGCCGTGGAAGCCGCGCCACAGCTACGACGCGGCCCAGGACGAAGAGCCGAAGTGGGTGCTGAGCGTGGCCGAGAAGCTGCGGCGCCTTTTCGACTACGAGTATCCGGGCGTCTTCGACCTTCGCACCCGCGCGGTTTGGGCGGCGGGCGAATTGCTCATGGAGTTCAACGGCAACTTCGAGAAGTTTGTCGGCAGCAAGGACATGACGAAGCAGGAGGGCATTCTGTTCCGCCACCTGCTGCGGCTGATCTTGCTGCTGCGCGAGTTCCGCGCGCTCGCGCCGCCCGATCTCGACCCGGCCGCCTGGCGCTATGATCTAGATGAGATTGCCGATCAACTTACGGCAAGCTGCCGCGCGGTCGATCCCGCGAGCACCGATCTGGCGCTGGTGGTCGTAGAAGAGGAGGCCGAGGAAGAGAAGGAGTTCGGCGCCGGAGTATTCGAGTAAACCGCTAAGAGCCCGGCGCAAGCGAGTGGACCCCCATTCTTACCCCTCGCCTTTCCCACTCGCTTGCGCGTCGGGCTCCAAACCGGTTTCACGCCATCGAATCCGCAATCAACTCCGTCAGCAGTGAATAATGCAGCGACTTTACCATCGTCACGAACCGCCCGGCATCCAGCGGCTTGGGCATGAACTCCAAAATGTCGTAACCTCCGTCATGAAACGAATCCGGGCATTCCTCCGCCGTTTGCAGCACAACGACCGGAACCCTTTTCAACTCGTCGTCACCCTGCAATTCCCGGAGCACGTCGCAACCGCTGCGTTTGGGCAAGTCGACTTCCAGCATGATCAGGTCCGGCCGCGGCGCTTTCGCAAATACCCCCTCGCGCCGCAGGAAGCGGATCGCCTCGTCGCCATCGCGGACTAGGCTGACGCGGCAGCGGCACGTGCCCCCTGTCGAGAACCGCCATCGCGTCTCGCGCGTCGTCGAGGTCGTCCTCGACCAGCAGGATCTCCATCGCTCGGCCAACGATTGATCTGCCAAATAGGCTGTGTCGCATGAGGTCGGCTCCGCCCTAGCCGGCGCAATCAATACCGCGGCCTTGCGGGCGGGCGTCTTGCGGCAAGTGGTGAATTGGACCGTACTCCGAGCACGCGCCCGTGTCGCTCAGTGGTAAAGCACGTTCCGTGCCGCCACGCGCAATACGGCAAACAACCGCAAAAGTTGGAGAAACTCATGGCAACCGCTGCCCATTTTTTGGGCAGATTGTCCGCGAGCGACAGCGCTCATGGGACAACTCGTCAAAATGTTCCAACCGCGGGCGATTCCGTCTTGCCTTGCCACCGTTGATTATATATTCTGCCGCCTTTTGATGGGCACAAGGGAGGTTTTTGCTCGTTTCACCTTGAGCGGGGCCCCGCTCCGGGTTAAACGAACGAGGAGGTTTTGCCATGAGGGAGCGACAATCCAGCCTGTTTTCGCCGGCACTTACGGTGACCGCATGTATTGCCTTGTCCGCCTGGTTCCTCGGCGAATCGTCGGCCTGGGCACAGTATGGCGGTGGCGGCGGAGGAGGACGCGGGAGCCGGCAAAAATCGAGCTCGAATTCCGACTCCAATGCAAAAAACGACTACCGGCCGCTGCCTGTGCCGGCGGCGCTTTTGCCCCATGGCGGCGACTACGTTTCAAACGAGGCGAATTACTTCGAAGTCGTCTACATGCCGTTTCAGACGCGCATATATTTTTACGACGGCAAATTCAAGCCGATGACTGCCCGCGACTTGCGCGCCACCATGAGCTTGCAGTTCCCGCTGGAGCCTGCCGAGCGGAAGATTACCTTTGAATATGTGCCCATGCCGGCCGGAGCGACCGAGCAGGATTTTGTGGCCGCGGCGCTTGATATCCGGCCGTTGCAAGACAAGGATGTGAGCGTCACGCTGGAGTTTTCCGGCCTGACGGGCGGCAAGAATCCGACGGCGTCCTTCACGCCGCACTACGACCACTTCACGATTCGGCCCTACGTGGTGCAGGCGGCCATCCTGGAAGCAGACCGGGACGCCGTCAACCGGCAGCGCACTTGCCCGGTAAGCGGCGCGCCGCTGGGCAGCCGCGGGCCGATCGTAAAGGTTTACGTGACCGACATTCCGCTCTATCTTTCGGGCGAAGATTGCATCGCGGCGGTGAAGGAGTCGCCGCGGAAGTACGTGCCGCAGGCGCCACCGCCGCCCAGGATGGGGCAGTAAGAGCATCGAAGCCCGAAACGCAAGCGAGGTGGAAGAGTGTAGGGCGGGACAAGCGCAGCGATTCCCACCGTTGCGCCGCAAATAGATTTTGGTGGGACTCGTTGCACTCGGCCCACCCTACAAACTGCAAAATCAGGTACTGCGACCGTTGCCGCCAGCACCGCCTCCGCCGCCACGGCGGCCGAAGCCCATGTTGTCCGGGAACTTGAATTCCTTGCCGGTCATCTTGCTCCACTCGGACCGCTGGTCGTCGTTGAGGACCGCCAGGGAATCCTTGAGGGCCTTGGCGCGAGCTTCGCGCCGCTCCTTGGCGGCGGCCTGACGTTCTTCGGCCGTCGCGTTCGGGTCGAAGCCGCCCTGCGGGCGAGCCTTTTGGATAATCTCCTGGATCTTCGACTTCTGGTCGTCGGTGAGTTTGAGCTTGGGCGCCACGTCCGATGCAACCAGGGCGTTAGCGCCTTGAACTTGCAACTGCAATTGCTTCAGGCGGCCCATCTGGTCCGAGTTCAAGACCTTGCCAAGCTTTTCGTCGGCCGACTTGTTGAGCTTTTCCATCGAGGCGCGCATGTCGGCGAAGGCCTTGTTGCGCTCTTCGTCGGTCATGTCTTGGAAATTCTGAAAGTTCGGACGCGGGGCCGACTGCATATCCTGGCGGATTTCGTCGGCCACGTCCTGGAGCTTTTCCTTCTGGTCGTCGTTAATGGCGAGTTCCTT
Organism: uncultured Planctomycetia bacterium; assembly: GCA_963780045.1. GTDB lineage: Bacteria > Planctomycetota > Planctomycetia > Pirellulales > Thermoguttaceae > JANXQG01. Next base: position 4,805,946 of record CAVZZZ010000001.1, read on the forward strand.
CTGGACTTCGGGCATCCTCACGAGGAACGCGCCGGACATACGCATTCCGCCGAAGCCGCCGCCGAAGCCACGGCCGCCGGGGCCCGGCTGCGCCGTCGCAACGGTAGCCGTCAGCAGTGCGCAGAACGCGGTCAGAGATAGTAACGATCGAATCATCGCAAACCTCCTGGACTGGAGAAAAGAGTGGGTGGAAAAAGCCTTGCGCGGAGACTCCCAGCGCAAGGCTTTGATGATTCTACAGGACCGGAGGTAGTTCGGCTAGCTAATTGCCGTTCCCACCGCCATTTCCACCATTACCGCCGCCGCGTTTCCGCCGCCGCCGTTTCCGCCGCCGCGGTTGCCGCGACCGCCGCGGTTGCCGCGACCGGCGAAGCCCATGTTATCCGGGAACTTGAATTCCTTGCCGGTCATCTCGCCCCACTTGACGAGCTGGTCGTCGTCCAAGACCGCCAGGGCGTCCTTGAGGGTCTTCGCCCGCTGCTCGCTACGGCTCGTGCCGCCATTGTTGCCACCGCCGCCGTTGCCGCCGTTGCCGCCGTTGCCGCCGTTGCCGCCGTTGCCGCCGTTGCCGCCGCGATTACCGCGTCCGCCGCGCGCCGCGCGAGCATCGTCGACGATCTTCTGGATCTTGGTGCTCTGGTCGTCATTGATCTTGAGCGTGGTCTTGACGTCAGTCGTAACGAGGGCGTTGGCGCCTTGGATTTGCAATTGCAATTGCTTCAGCCGCGTGTCTTGGTCGGGCGTCACGATTTTGGCCACGGCTTCGTCCGACTTCTTGGTCATGTCGGCAAAGGCCTTGGTGCGCTCGTCCCGGCTCATGTTGCGCATGTTTCCGAAATCCGGACGATTGGCATCGCGAGCGGTTTGAACCTGCTTCTTCTGATCGTCGCTGAGCCCCAACTCGGTTTGGACCTCGGGTACGCCCAGCAGCATCATCTTCGACATGCCACCCCCGGGACCGCCAAATCCGCCGCCGAACCCACCGCGCCCGCCGCGACCGCCACCGCCACCGGGCTGGGCCATAGCCGTGGAAGCTACTAATAGGGCGCAGAGAGCTGTCAAAGAAAAGAAACAACGCAACATTACACACCTCCTTAGAATAGGGATTTGGGAAAAAAGCACTTAGAGGCTCTAATCAAACCGATCGACATGGCATGACTTTGCCACTCAAACCCTCAGTTAATTAGGGACTCCGCTGTCACTTGCCGCCACGATGCCCCTCGACTTTGAGAACTTCGTCGGCAGTGATGATTCCGTCGCGATTCAAGTCGTATTTTTGGAAATCCTTAACGGTAGCTTCGGTCCAAGTATTGGAGTACTCGGCCATGGTGATTTGCCCGGCCGCGTCCATCTTCTGAAGGAACCAGTCGGGAAGTCCCCTGGATTGCAGGCGTTCCTTCGCGGTTGCCGGTCGGCCCGACCGGTGGATGGGAGTTATCGGCAACGAAACCGTCGAGGTAGGCACCGACGAGACGGCCGGGCTTTGTGAAAGGACGGGGCGTGGAGCCGTAGTTGTGCCACCTGTGGTTGTAAGGCTGGCCGCTGCTGTTTGTGAACTGGAAGTCGCAGCGGTTGCCACACCCCCGCTGACGGGTTGCTGGGCCGTCGGCGTTCCTGTGGTGGACGCGGGAACCGCGCCGCCTCCCGCCATTTGCAGCAAATCGTTAATGGAAATCGGATAGTGGGGGTCTTTACCGGCCGGACCGAAACAGCGGATTTGCATGTATGTTGCTGCCCCGCCTTTGTCCGCCTCGTCCTGCTCAATAACCCCGTTACCGTTCGTGTCAAACAGCCTGAGCCTTGCTTCGATCTTCTTCACGACGTCCGCGGAAGCACCGCCGGACACCTGCGCACGGGCAACCGAAGCTACGAATAGTACGGCAAGTATGATAAAGGTTTTTTTCATCGCATTTAGGGCGCAGCATCGCCGCAAGGCTAAGTAATTAAACAACGAAGCGGGCGGAAAGTTCCGCTGAATTTTCGGCGATAGACAGATATTTTTTAGTTTACCGCGAAATTACGCATGGCTCAAGGATTTGACGAGACTTCGCGTTCGCTTTTGTGTTTATAATAGACAGAAGTGCGAGACGGGTGGGCTGCGGCGCGGAAGGTATCGCCCAACGGATGGCGAAAACGGCGCGATAGCAACGGCCACTTGTTTAACCGGATCCAGAGCGATCCGGGCGGACGTTTGTTTTTTAAGGAGCTGACGCAATGGATATCGGCGAGCTACTTGTCCGTCGAGGACTGCTGAATGCCGACCAGCTTGCGCAGGCCCGCAACGCCCTGACTGACGGCATTGCGCCTCGACCAGGCGGCCGTGCAACTTGGATTCGTGAGCGAAGAGGCCGCGCTGAAGGCGCTGGCGGATGAAGTAGGACTGGCGTTTGTCGACTTGGTGGATGCCGAGGTCGATCTTGAGTTGCTGAAGGATTTTCCTGCGCGCTTCATCCATCGCGAATCGCTGTTTCCCGTCCATCGCAACAACGGCACGCTGATCGTCGCCACAAGCGACCCGTTCAATCTCTATCCGCTGGACGAGTTGAGCGTTGCCACTGGCCTGACGATCGTGCCGGTGCTGGCCAGCCGCGAGGAAATCGCCAAGCGAATCAAGGCGAACCTGGGCGTCGGCAGCGAGACGGTCGACAGCCTGCTGGCGAAAACCGGCGACGACGAGACATTCGACTTGCAGGAGGGCAACGACGCCGAGCTCTCCGAAGCCGCGCAGGAGCCTTCCGTCGTCCGCCTGGTCAATGAAATCCTGGTCGAGGCGATCGAGATGCGGGCGAGCGACGTACACATCGAATCGCAATCGACGGGCATCAAGGTCCGGTATCGCGTCGACGGCGTGCTCCACACGCAGCCGATGCCGCCGGAAATCAACCGCTTTCAAGCGGCCATCATCAGCCGCTTGAAAATCATGTCGCGGCTGAACATCGCCGAGCGCCGCCTGCCCCAGGACGGCCGAATCCAGTTGCGGACCGGCAACCGCGAGGTCGATATCCGCGTTTCCGTGATACCCATGATCCACGGCGAAGGTCTCGTGTTGCGTTTGCTGGACAAAAGCGCGATGGAGTTCAAGCTCTCCAAGCTGGGCATGGAGCCGGACCTCTATGCTACCTTCCGCGAGCTGATCCAACTGCCGCACGGCATTATCCTGGTGACGGGGCCGACCGGTTCCGGCAAGAGCACCACGCTCTACAGTGCGCTGCTGGAGATCAAGGACGACGAAACCAAGATCATCACCACCGAAGACCCGGTGGAATACCAGCTTGACGGCATCAGCCAAATCCAGGTCCACGCGAAGATCGGCCTGACGTTCGGCAATTCTCTGCGGAGCATCCTGCGTCACGACCCGGACATCGTGCTCGTCGGCGAAATCCGCGACTTGGAAACGGCCGAAAACGCCATTCAGGCCTCGCTCACCGGGCACTTGGTGTTCAGCACCTTGCACACCAACGACGCCGCCGGGGCCTATACGCGGTTGGTCGATATGGGACTGGAGCCGTTCCTGGTATCCAGCACAGTGGAAGCTGTCATGGCGCAGCGCTTGGTCCGCAAGCTTTGCCCGCATTGCAAGGAGGCGTATAAGCCCGACAATGCCGATCTGCCGCCGGATTTTCCCTTTGACCGCATGAAGGACAGCACAATGTACCGAGCGGTCGGCTGTCGCGAGTGCCGGCAGGTGGGCTACCGCGGGCGCCTCGGCCTGTACGAGCTGCTGGTGACGACGGAAGAAATCCGCCAATTGTCGCACGACCGCGTGAGCAGTTGGGCGATCGCCAAAGCGGCGATTGAGAAGGGAATGCGGACGCTCCGCGACGATGGTTGGATCAAGGTGCTGGACGGCCGCACGTCGGTCGATGAAGTGATGCGGATGACCAAGGGAAACATAAGTAAGTAACAGCGGACCATGCCCGATTTCAACTACGTAGCCTGCGACACCACCGGCGTGCGGCAAAGCGGCACGATCTCGGCCGCCAGTCGGCGCGAAGCGGCGGCCGCGCTCGCCGGACGGTCGCTGTTTCCCGTGAGCATGGACGACGCCCGGCCGGTTACGCAGCCGCAACGGATGCGGCGCGTACCCGCGGCGCAACTGGCGGTGACCTACGGCCAATTGGCCGATCTGCTGCGGAGCGGAGTGCCGCTGCTGCGAGCATTGACCGTCGTGGAAAAGCAGACCTCGCAATCCGGACTGCGCTCGATCATGGAGGACGTCCGCCGGCAGGTCGAAGACGGCAAGACGCTGGCCGATGCGATGGTCCGCTGGGAGAGCGTGCTGGGCGAAATGGCCGTGAGCATGGTCCGCGCCGGCGGCGAGGGCGGCTTTCTTGAAGAGGCCCTGTCGCGCGTATCCCAATTCACCGAAGGCCAGGACGATCTCAAGAAGCGCACGATGGGCGCTTTGGCCTATCCGGCGTTCTTGGCGATAGTAGGCACGCTCATCGTAACCGTGCTCATGGTCTTCTTCGTGCCCCAGTTCGGCGAACTGTTTGATACTCTTCGCAAAACGGGTGACCTGCCTATGGTCACCGACTGGCTGCTAGGCATCAGCGCGGCCATGCGAAGCTGGCCCGCGGTGTTCATCGTGGCGGCGATGGTCGGCGGCGTTTGGTATGCGCGTAAATGGCTGGCGACTGACCAAGGACGATGGTGGGCCGATCGCATGAGACTCCGCTTGCCGCTGTTGGGGCCGGTGTTCCTGGGGCTTGCCGTATCGCGCTTCTGCCGCGTGCTGGGCACCCTGCTGCACAACGGCGTGCCGATTATCCGCTCGCTGCAAATCTCCCGCGATGCCACCGGAAACCGCGTCCTTGCCGCCGCCATCGGCAAAGCCACGGAAAACATCTCCGCCGGCCAGCCGCTGGCGGGGCCGTTGGGCGCCAGCGGGCAGTTCCCGCCGATCGTCGTGGAAATGATCGCCGTCGCCGAGCAGGCCAATAACCTGGAGACGGTCCTTATCACCATTGCTGAGACGCAGGAGCGGCTTACCTGGCGGCGGTTGGACATCACTGTGCGGTTGCTGGAGCCGCTCATGCTGCTGATTCTGGCCGGGGTCATCCTCGTATTGGTGATTGCCCTGCTGTATCCAGTCTTGAAGATGAGTTCGACCATGCAGTAGAATCGAAATAACCCGTTGGAAACCCGCGGCGCGAGCCGGGGTCCAATCCAGCAATCGGAACCCGTAGCGTTAGCGAGGGTTTATTATTTAAGCCGAAAGGAAAATGCCATGATCCGCCGTCGCAGTATCGCCCATCCCAAGCGCCGCACCCGCGGCTTTACGTTGATTGAAGTCTTGCTGGTGCTCGTCATCCTGGTCGTGCTGGCTTCGATGGCCGTCGTCGGCTACTCGTCGATCCGCAAGAAAATGATGAAGGACTCGGCGAGGACGCAAATCGGCCTGTTGGAACACGCCGTCGAAGTCTACGAGCAAACCGTAGGTACTCTGCCGTCGAACCTGGACGCGCTGATAATGCAACCCGCTGACGCGCCGCCGGGCAAGTGGTCGGGACCCTACCTGAACAAGGGCGTCCCGCCGGATCCGTGGGGCAAACCATACAACTACCAGGTTCCGGGCCAGCACAACTCCCCTGAAGGCTTCGAAATCTCCACCACCGCGCCGGACGGCGAGGAAATCAGCAGCTTTACACAGCCGGCGGGAGCGCGGTAATGAGACGCGGCTTCACGCTCATCGAACTGTTGATCGTGCTGGCCATTATTGTGATCATTTCGGCCATGGCCATCCCGCTCATACGGAAGCCGTTGGCGCGGAACGAGATTCAAAAGGCGGCCAATACGGTTCGCACCAAGTTGCACCGGGCGCGGATCGGCGCCATGCGCTCCAATCGCGTCTATACGTTTCAATACAACGCGGGCAGCGGATCGTATCGGCTGGCGCCCGAGGATAGTGCGTCTGGGCAGCAGCAGGCCGACGCACCCAAAGGCGGCGGCGAACAGGGCCGCTCTGCGGAAGACGATATCCGCCCCGAGGAAGGGGTCTTGGCCGATGGAGTTTGCTTCCAGCCGGACAACAGCCCGGACCCGGACATAGTGGAGGCGGGCGCGCCGGATCACGGGGCGGCGGCCGCGCCGCAAAACGCCGGCAGCGACAATGGCTGGTCCGACACCATATACTTTTATCCGGACGGAACAACTTCCGACGCCCGATTTATCGTGGCTGGCAACAAGGGACTTGTCATCCCAATGAGGATTCGCGGCGTCACGGGCAACGTGGTCCAGGGCGGGATCGTTAACAGATCGTAGTGATCACCATGCAGCGGCCAAAAAACAGATTCACTTATCGTAAGCCGAAGCCTAAGCGAGGCATTTCGCGCTGCGCGGGCTTCTCCCTGTTGGAAGTGATCCTGGCGTTGACATTGCTGGGCGGGGCGGTTGTCGTGCTTGGCGAGATTGGCCGCCTGGCGATGAGAAGCGCTACCGCGGCCCGCGACCTGGCACATGCCCAGATGCTTTGCGAGTCGAAAATGGCGGAGGTCGTATCGGGCGTAACGCCGCCGTCGGACGTCGGGGATACGGCGTTCGACGCCAGCACCGAGGTAACCGCCGCCGATGATCCCCGCTGGGTCTACTCCATCACGACGGGCCAGACCGACGAAGATGGCCTGATCTCGGTCCGGGTCAGAGTGACTAAAGAACTTCCGGCGGCGCAGCACCCGGTCGATTTTTCCCTGGTGCGCTGGATTCTGGACCCGAATTCGACGACTGCGGAAGAGCTTTCCAGCGGCACATCCGGCACAAGCGGAGGAACCAGCAATGGCGGATCGTAAAAATGCGGGCCGAAACAAGCGTCCTCGTGCGGCTTTCACTTTGCTCGAGATCATCCTCGCCTTGGCGCTGACGACGGTCGCGCTCAGCCTGATGGGGATGGCGATCCAGGTAAACCTGGACGTGTCCGCAAAAAGTCGGGGGAAGGTCGAGGAAGCACAGTTGGCGCGGACGCTGCTGCAGCGCATTGCCGACGACATCCGCAACTCCGTGCCCTACCAGCCACCAGGAAGCGGCACGTCGGCCTCCGGCAGCGGGTCGACGACGACTTCGTCGTCATCCTCGATGAATTCGTCGCAAGCATCGTTGGCAGGCTCGACGTCCGGTTCGGGGTCGGGCAGCACAAGTTCCTCCGGTTCGAGTTCCAGCTCGGCCAGTACGACGGTCCCGGTTTCCGGGGGCCTGTTCGGCGATTCCCAGAGCTTGCAGATCGAAACTACCCGCCGTCCGCGGATGTCGAAGGCGGAATTGGCCGCAGCGGAAAACGGCGCCCAGCCGACCATGCTCGGCGACGTTCGCATCGTGACCTACAGCCTAGGGCCGTCCGTCGGCGCCGGGCAGTTCGCTACGTCCACGACCAACGAGTCGTCAGCCGGCTTGTACCGCACCGATCTCGATCGCTTGCAGTTCTACGCGGGTATCCAGCAAGGCCAGAACGACCCGTCCACCGCGTCGCCGGAGAAGCTGGGCGACCCGGACGTGGGCGAGGTCGTTAACCTCAAGTTCAGTTATTACAGCGGCACCACGGAAAACGACGAGTGGGACTCCAACGAGCAAGGCTCGCTGCCCAGCGCGGTGCGCGTCACGCTAACTATTCAGCCGGGCAAAAAATCAAACGGCTCATTGTTGAACGGAGCGTTGCGGACGGTCGCCTTCGGGCAGCAGCAGCCCGGCGTGGTCTACGACATGCTCGTCGACCTGCCCAACGCCACGGTCCCGACCAACGAGTTCCAGAACCTGGCGCAAGTTGATCCCCCCACCGTATCCAAGGCGGCCGGCGGCGCCGCGAGCGGCGCGGGAGCCCGGGCGACTGGCGGCGGACGCGGCGGCCAAGCGCAGGGCAATAAGAAAGGTCAGGGCCAAGGACGCGGGCGAGGTCGCGGCCGAGGTCGCGGTAACGGCACCCAGGGCCAAGGCGGCCGCGGACGCGGCGGACAAGGGCAAGGCCAAGGCGGTCGCGGCCGCGGCCAGGGCGGCGAAAACGGCGGCCAAGGACGCGGACAAGGACGCGGCCAGGGCGGCGAAAACGGCCAGGGCGGCAGGGGTCGAGGGGAGGGCCGAGGAGAGGGTCGTGGCGAAGGTCAAGGTGAAGGACAAGGCCGCGGGCGCGGCGCAGGGCGCGGCGAAGGCGGTCAGGGTCAAGGGCAAGGCGAAGGCGGCCGCGGTCGTGGCGGCGGCGGAGGCGGTCGCGGAGGCGGCTTCGGCGGCGGAGGCGGTTTTGGCGGGGGTGGCGGCGGTGGCGGTCGCGGAGGCGGCGGCTTCGGCGGCGGAGGTGGAGGAGGCGGGCCCGGCGGTGGTGGCGGCAACGGGCCAGGTGGCGGCAACGGCCGCGGCGGCTTCGGCGGCGGCCGCGGAGGGTAGCTCTTAGTTTTTTTGAAGATTGCTGCTTGAGATTTGTTTCGGATTTCGAGTTTGGGATTTGAGATTTCGTTCCCCCATGTTCCGCGAAACCCATGCCTAACCCCCGAAGACCGCGACGCGGCATCATTCTCCTGCTGGTACTCGTCGTCGTCGCCATGCTTTCGCTGGCGGCGCTGGGGTTCGCTCAGTTGATGCTGGACGAGCGCACCGCCGCGATCACTTCCAGCCGCCAGGCACAGGCCCGATCCTTTGCCGACTCGGGCGCGGAGGTCGCGATGCAGTTTCTCAATCGCGAGCCTTCCGACCAGAACCAGGCCGGGGGTGTCTACGACAATTCCTCGCGGTTTTGCGAACAGCTCGTTGCCGACGAAGCGGCGCCCCAGGATCGCGGGCGGTTCAGCGTCGTCGCGCCCAAGAGCACTGACGGTATCACCATCAGCGGCGTCCGCTACGGCCTGCAAGACGAATCGACCCGGATCAACCTGACCGCGATCCTCAATTACGACCAGTCCAGCGGCTCCGCCGGCGCGAACGAGCCCGCCTCAGGCAATACCTACGCGCACATGATGCTCATGGGCCTGCCGGGCATGACCGACGACGTTGCCGACAACATCCTCGACTGGATCGACGCCGACGACACCGCCCGGCCCAACGGCGTGGAGTCGCAGTACTACGGCCAGCTCAATCCTCCCTATCAGCCGCGCAACGGTCCGCCCACGTCGATCGAAGAGCTGCTGCTGGTCAAGGGCGTGACGCCCGAGTTGCTTTTCGGGCGGGACGCCTTCGCGATGGGCCTGACCAGCGGGTCGATAGCCCCCGGAGCGAGCGTCGGCGGAGTGGATAATTCCGACGGCACGATGGACCACGGCTGGGCCGCCTACCTGACCCTCTGGAGCGCCGAGGGAGAGTTGAAGGCGGACGACACGCAGAAGATCAATCTCAACGGCTCAGACTTGAACGCGCTCTACAACTCGTTGGAGGAATCGCTTGGCGAGCCCGAAGCGCAGTTCATCGTCGCCTATCGGATGGGCGGAAACTGCGCAGGCCAACGGCGGCCAACTCGATACGTCGAAGCTTTCCCAAGAGCAAGGGAGTGTGCAGTTGGGATCGCTTTTGGACTTGGTTGGCGCTCCGGCGGCAAGACTGGCGCCGGAATCGTCGTCTTCCGGCAACGGCGGCAATGGCAGCGGCGGAAACAACAGCGGCGGTGGCGGCAACAGTGCCGGCGAAAGCACCACCAGCGGCGGAAACACCACCAGCAGCGGAAACACCAGTGACGGCGGAAACACCAGCGGCGGCAGCGGCAACCAGGTGGCAAACCCCTTTGGCAACGACTCCGGCTCGATGACGAGCGAGCTGCCGAAGCTCTTCGCCAATTGCACCGTCAGCAACAACAACTCGTCCGCCGGCCGCATCAACATCAACCAGGCCTCGCGGATCGTCTTGCTCTCTATTCCCAACATGACCACCGACCTGGCCGACCAGATCATTTCCCAGCGCACTCAGGACCCGGCCCAGCAGTCCGACCTCGACCAGTGCCCGGCGTGGCCGCTGATCAAGGGCATCGTGCCGCTGGCCACGATGCAGCAGCTCATGCCCTACATCAATACGGGCGGAAGCGTTTTCCGGCGCAAGTCATAGGCTCGTTCGAAAAAGGCAGCACGTCGTCGCGGGTCGAGGTCGTGATCGACGCTACACAAATCCCTTCCCGCATAGTATTCTGGAGAGATATCAGCCATTTGCCCGGCGGGTTCCCCGTGGAACCGGTGCCGGGCGCGACCGCGAGCAAGTGAGATGAGCGATTGGGGCGGCACGTCCTGAGCTTCAGGCGAAGGGCGTGGGAATTCGGATAAACACGCCCTTCGCCTGAAGCTCAGAGCGTGCCACCCCTCAATTTCCTGGTAACAACGCATTGCCGCGCAAACACGTACTTATGCCTCAATACCTTGCTATCGGTTGGGAATCGGGCGAATGCCGCGTGGCGATTGCCTCGCTGCGCGGCCGGCAGGTCGAGATCGACCACGCGTTCACCATCGCCCGCGGTGCGGACGAACCGCCCGACGCGCTTGGCGCGAGGATCGCCAAGGAACTTGACTCGCGCGGGTGCGGGCGGCCGGAAACTATGGTCTCCGTCGGACGAACGCGGATCGAGTTGCGGCAGTTCACCGTGCCGCCGGCCGCCGAGGATGACCTTCCCGACCTGGTGCGATTCCAGGCCTCGCGGGAGTTCAACGAACTGGACGACCGCTGGCGGCTGGACTTTCTGCCGATCGATACCGCCAGCGAAGGGGCCAAGTCGGTGCTGGCCACGGCCATCCCGCCGGCCGAGATTGCGGCGATCGAAAAGCTTTGCGAAAGCGCAGGCTTGACCTTGCGGCGGATCTTGCTGCGGCCTTGCGAAGCCGCGTCGCTGCTTGCCGCCGGTGGAGCGAAGGCGCCGCAATTGCTGATCGAACGTTTTGCGGAAGAAGTCGATCTGACGGTCGTTCGCGGCGGCAAAACGGTATTCCTGCGCACGACGCGCTTTGCCGGCGAGCGCCCGGCGGTGCCGGCGCTGGTGGCCGAAATCCGCTTGACCCTGGCCGCCGCGCGGAACCAACTGGGCGCGGCGCCCGGCGAACCCGTGAAGCTCGATTCGCTCGTGCTCTGCGGCCGCGCAGCCGCCGACGAGCAGCTCGCCCAGACGGTCCACACCGAGTTGGGATTGCCGGTGACGCTGCTGGACCCCTTTGAGCAATTCTCGCTTGCGCCGCGCTCTTGGCCGCGCCGCCGATGCATGCGGACCGCTACGCGCCGCTGCTGGGCATGTTGCAGGCCGAGCTGCGCGATTCCGGCCATGCGATCGACTTCCTCAATCCACGGCGCAGGCCGCCGCCGGTCAACCGCCGCAAGCTCTGGATTTCGCTCGCGGCGTCCGCCGCCGCCGTGTTGCTTGGCTATTTCATTTACGCGGCACCTTGCGCACGCCTGGTTGGCCGCCGATGTCGACAGCATGGCCGCCCAAGGCAAGGACATGGACGCCAAACTGCTGGATTCCAAGAAGAAACTTGGGACGAAAGTCACCGACATCCGCAAGTGGACCGACCAGGATACCAACTGGCTCGACGAACTTTACGGGCTAAGCCGCGGTATTCCACCCGCCAAGGACGTGGTGTTCAGCGAGGCCACGCTCAGCTCCAGCCCGCCCGGCAGTCAATCGGAGGTGAAAGGCCTGATAGCGCTCAGGGGCTTCAGCCGCACGAAGGAAACGGTCTTTGAAATGATTGACGGCGTCCGCCCGCTGGCGGGCAAGATGGTCCCGAAGGAAACTCAGGAAGACAAGTCCGTCTCGCCGTATGCGTGGCACTTCGAAGTTGCGTTGCAAGTGGAGAAGGAGCCGGAGAAGCTCCAAGCCAAAGGTCCGTCCCAGGCGTCCGCCGCGTCGCCCGCAGAGGATTCCGGGAGCGAAGCAAAACCCGCCCCGCCCGCGAGCACTTCGGCCAAGGCGCCCGCGAAGACGTCCGCGAGAGGGTCCGCGCCATGAAGCTGCAAAAACGCGAGAGAATCCTGGTGGGGGCTGCCGTCGGCCTTTTCGTGGTTGGCGGCCTGGCGTTTTTGTTCATGTTCGGCGATCCGCGCACGGACGACGTTTTGAATTCAGAGCGCGACCGGCTTTCGTTGGCCCTGCAACAGAAAGAAGGCGAATTGAAGCGCGCCGCCGACGATGCGCGGCAACTCGACCAGTGGCGGCGGCAATCGCTTCCTTCGGACCCGAACATCGCTCGCTCGCTGTACGACAAGTGGTTGAACGAAGTCTGCGGCAAGGCCCTCCTGCAGACCCCTTACGTTGTCTCCAAGGATCCTGAAGGACACCGCGGCGTGTACACGCGGATTCCGTTTACCGTCCACGCCCACGCCAACCTTAACCAGATCGTCGATTTCCTCTATCGGTTTTACTCCGCCGGACACCTGCAACAGATTCGCCAGTTTGAGATCAAGCCGGTCGCGGGCTCGCCGGGGGAATTCGACCTGCACATTTCCATCGAAGCGCTCTCGCTGCCGGACGCGGCGTCCAAAGAGAAACTATCCACTGAGCCTGGTCGCGAGTTGCGGCTTCCTGACTTGGCCGCCTACAGCCAAGCCATCGGCGGGCGGAACTTTTTTGCCGTGTACAAGCCAACGCCGCCGACGACGCAAATTGTTGGTGGAAATGGAGGAGGAGGACGCGTTATTGATCGGCAAACGCCTACCTCAGTCGACGTCGCAAAGTTCGCCGTAATTACCGGCATTACGCAGGCGGACGGCAGCCCGCGAGTCTGGCTGAACGACCAGATGGGAGGCAAGGAGTGGCTGCTGGGCGAAGGGGAGCGGTTCCGCCTTAGCAGCGGGACCGGGCAAATTCGCCAGATTCTCCCCGATGGCGACGTTATACTCCAGTTTGACGGCAAGGTCCGCTCGCTCCACCTGGGTGACGGCCTGCGCGAGGGGAAGGAATTAAAGCAATAGCCGCCGTTTTTTCTTCGATATAAAATAAGAGGGTATGCCACGGTTAAAGGAGGATCCCTATGTTCCGCATGTTTTATGTGTCGTTGGCCGCGTTTCTGGCGGTCGTAGCTGCTTCCAATTCCGTTCGGGCTCAGATGAGCGGCTTCGGCGGCTCTAGTTCTTCCGGGATGTTTGGCGGCGGTTCCTCGTCGGGCGGCGGATTCGGCTCTTCATCCGGCGGCGGCATGGGTTTCGGCAGCTCGTCGGGCGGCGGATTTGGCTCGTCCGGCGGCGGGATGGGTTTCGGCTCTTCCTCCGGCGCGTCCGGCGGCATGGGCTTTGGATCGTCCTCCGGAGGTCAAGGCGGCATGGGCTTTGGCACGACGCAGGGGAACTCGCAAGGCGGCGGCTTTGTCGGGACCACCGCGCAGCAGGCTTCGCAGAACTTCGTCGGCTCCGGCCAGTCGCTTATGAACAACCAGTCGGGAGGTTACTCCAGCGGCATGTCGGGCATGTCGTCGATGGGCGGAGGCATGGGCATGTCCGGCATGAGCGGCATGGGCGGCATGGGAATGAGCGGGATGGGCGGCGGCATGGGTGGCATGGGCGGCTACGGCCAGAGCGGTCGAGGCGGCCAATACGGCATGGGCGGCATGTCGCCGCAATCCAATCCGGCGGCGCAAGTCCGCATGCAAATCGCCATCGCTTTTCCCACCGCGCCCGCGGTGTCGAGCCAAGTCGGTACCTGCGTTTGCGGGACGCCTTGCCACGCTGCCGGCCCTGCATTGGAGTTCGCCGCCGAAGGTCCAGATGCAGGGCCGTACGGCGGTGCTGCGGGGAACGGTTGCGACGGAGCACGATCGCGACCTGGCGGAGCGGGTTGCTCGCCTGGAGCCCACGGTTTCCCAAGTTGTGAATTTGCTTGCGGTTGCTGGGGCCGCACCGGCGGGTTCTGGGGCCACGAATTCGGCGCTGCCGGCCCTTGCGGGTTCTGCCCCTGGAAGTATTGGTCCCGCGGGTTCGCGGCCGGCCACGGGTTCGCCGGGTTCGACGCCCGCGGCTGCGGGGCAGCCTGCGGTGCGTTAAGCGCCTGCCGCAAGGCCAGCCCATCAGGAACCGTGATGGTGGTCGTGGCAATGCGGTGATCGGATTCGCGCCGCCTGTTGCCAAGTCGTTCGGGTTATACGGCCGTGGAGCGTACTGTTGCGCGGGACCAATCTGCTGCGCGGGGCCAATCTGCTGGGGCGACTCGAACGACGCCTGCCGCACGCCGTTAATGCCTTGTCCGGCGGCGGGCGCCACGTATGCGGCCGAGTTGACTCCGTTCCATCCGCCGTTGGGGCCTGCATTGACCGCGACCCACTGCGCGGGTGCCCCGCCCCGGCCCGCAAGCGGGCGCCCCGCGGCTATCATGCCTTGCGGGCCACCGACCGCCGGCAACTGCATCCCCGGTAGCATCTTTTTAGGCGGCAGGCGTCCGTGAAGCAGCTCCTTGACTTGGTCGCCGATCACGGGCGAGCCGACCTTTGGCTCGAAGCGCACGATGATCGTGAACTCCTTTTGCATTCCGCCCGCCAGGTCCCAGGGGACCCAGAAGCTGTAGGAGTGGCCGATCTTTGATTTGCTGTAGTGCTTGGGCAGTTGTTCCGGCGTAAAGACGTACTTGCAATCGGGCTTGGCGTTGCTGGGCTCGCGGTCGGTCTCGTCAAAGACGTAAACGATCAGCGTCCCGTCGACTTTCACCGGCGCGTCGGCTTTGTTTTCATAGAACATCAGCCGCCCGCCGAAACCGCGGATCGGCGGCTGGCCCACGGTCGTCGCCACGGCGTCGGTCCAAGCGGCGACGACCTTGTCGGGCTTGCCCGGCGGGTCGTCCTTGTGGAACGGCCACGGCGCCCAGGAATCGGCGCAGGCCGCCGACGAGAGGATCGCCACAAGCAATAGCGAACCGTAATAGGCAATTGGTTTCGACATGATGGTGTCCTCTTAACGGTAAAGTGCACCCCGGCTTGTCCGGGTGATCCTTAGGTTCGTTGCTACTCCGCGATTGTCGCCCGTTCTTTCCTCCGCGTTCGCCGGCGGCGGCGGAGCCGCCGCCGCCGGCGAACGTGAAGGAGCATGTTCATGTGGGTATTGCTATGTAGCTCCGAACGTGAGGTTCCCCCGGGCAAGCCGGGGGCATCCGAAATCTCGAATCCTAACGGCTGTACTGGCCCTGATAGGGCGGCTGGGCCGCCGGCTGCTGGTACTCTGCCGGCTGCTGATACACGGCCGGCTGCGGCGCGGCGTAATAGGGCGACTGCTGCGCGACGGGCGGTTGCCAGGCGGCCGACTGAACGGCCGATTGAACGGCAGGCTGCTGGACCGGCGGATTCGCCGGTTGCCCGCCCGGCGGCGGCCCGTACGATTGCACTCCCGGAATCGGATCGCCGGGCGACGGCGCGACAGGGCCGGAACGCCGGCGCCGGGCGACAGGACCGGCGCGGAGGGCATATCGGTCGGATGCGGCATCAAGGCCGGACCGCTGGGCGCGCCTTGCGGCACGGGCAGAGTCTCCGGCGCGGCGGGCTGCATGCCGGGCAGATACTGGCCGGGCTGGTCGGGATATACCACTTTGACATCGCCGCCGCCCCAGGGGCCGCCGCGCGGGTTCAGTCCCGCTTCGCCATAAATCCTTGTCACGTCGCACAGGCACCAGCTCATCTTGGCCGCCTCCTCGCGCTTGATCGCGTCGGCGTCGGCCGCATTGCGGATGACGTGCGGCGTCATGATGATAAGAAGCTCCGTGCGTTCCTTGGTCGAGCTGTCGTAGCGGAACAGGTTGCCGATGACCGGGATGTCTCCCAACCAAGGAACCTGGGCGTGCGATTCGGTCTTGTTCGACGTGATCAGGCCGCTCAGTACGATCGTCTGGCCGTCCATAGCCACGACGGTCGTCTGCGCCGCCGTCTGGTCGATGATCGGCGACCGCGTGACCTGGCCCGTTGGCGAGCTGAAAATCGGTATTCCCGTCGCCTCCGGCTCCAGCGAGGCCTTCTCGGTCAAGATTTGCATGAACACCATGCCGTCGGGGCTGATCCGCGGCGTGACGGTAAGTTGGACGCCGACGTTGCGAAAAGTGACGCCGTTGACCTGGCCGGTGAGCGCGTTGTTGTTGACGGTGGAGATCGTGGGCACGCTCTGGCCCACGAAGACGTTGGCCGTCTGGTCATCCAGGGCGGTGACTTGCGGCCGCTGCAGGACTTCCACCTTGTGGTTTTCGGCCAACGCCCGCAACAGCGCGCTGATGTTCTCGCTTTGCAAGGAGAGGACGAGGCCGCCGTAGCCCAGGCTCGAGTCCTGCCGGCCCAGTGCGAAGTTCGTCAGGCTCTGGCCGGCGACCGATTTGGAGGTGCTTGCGCCGCTGCTGTTGCCCAGGGAATCGTTGGTGTCATTGAAGTTCAGGCCTGGCTGGCCGGTGGCCGAGATCACGGACTGCGTCGTCGTGCCGTTGGGCAGGGTCGTCGAGGTGGTCTGGATGTTGCTCAAGGTGCTGCGGTCGAAGAGCGTCGAATCCTGCAGGCCCAGCTCGATGCCGAACTGGTCCGTGTTTTCCAAATCGACGGCGGCGATCATGACGTCGATCACGACCGACGCGGGCCGCGCGTCCAACTGCTCGATGATCCCCTTGACCTCGTCGAAGTATCGCTTGGTGGCGCTGAACACGATGCTGTTGGTCGCCGGTTCCGGGACGACGATTACCTCGCGCTCGAATTCCTCGTACATGCTGGTCAAGCCCGGCGTGGCGAGGTCGAACTGCCGCATCGTGGTAAGGTACGTGTTGACCGTATTGGCCACGTCGGCGGCTTGCGAGTTCTTCAGCCGCATGACAAAGGTTTTCCGCAGCCGAACATCGCTGGTGTCCAGCTTGGTCAGCACGGCCTCGACCACGTTGAGGTCCGGCTCGGTGCCCGTGGCGATAATGCTGTTGGTCCGCACGTCGACGGCGAAGTGCAGCGGCACGACCGAGACCTCGCCGCCGGCCGAGACCGTCTGCATGACTTGTTGCAGCGCGCCGCCGAGCGCGCCGCCGAACGCGCCCCCGCCTTGCGCGCCGCCTGCGTTTGTCGTCGGCAGGCCGAAAAGCAGTTGGAGCATTTGGGTGAGGCTCGTGGCATCGCCGTTTTCGATCGGGAATACCTTGATCTGCGCGTTCTCCGCGGGTATCTGGTCGATTTCATGGATCAGCGTCACCAGCAGCTCCATGTCTTCCGGCGGGGCGGTGATAATCAAGGCGTTGGCCTTGGGATCGGTACTGATCTTCACGTCGCTCAGAAGCGCCGAGCTCACAAGCCGGTTGCCGCGGGCCGTCATGAGGCGGACCATTTCCGTTCGCGCCTGGGCGCCCGGCGTGCCGGCGGCTGGTTGCGTCGGCTGCGTGCCGAAGCCGCCCTGCTGCGCTGTGGGGCCGCCAGTGACCACGCCGATGGCCGATTGCAGAATGGCGGCCACGTCCGATGCCAGGGCGTGCTCCAGCTTGACCCATCGCACCTCGCTCATCTGGCCACCGCTGGCCACGTCCAGGCGCGCCAACAGGTTCTTGACCGCCTCCATGTCGCGAGGGCTGGCCTGAACGATGAGCGAATTGGATCGCGCGTCGACCGTGGCATTGACAACCGGCGCAAGTCCGCTGCCGGCACGGATCGGGAACAAGCCGGTTACAGCCGTCTGCGCCGTGGCGGCGGGAATGTAGTGGAGATAAAAAACCTGGAACTGAGTCTGAGTCTCGGGCGCCGTCGGCTGGTCCAACTTGTCAGCCAGTTCCTTCACCGTGGCCACGTTTTCCTTCCGCCCGACCACCAGCAACTCGTTGGGCGTGACTATCGGCGTGATGCTCACGTTGCCCTGTCTGGCCTGGTAGACCTGCGTGTATACGTTCTGGATAACGATGGCAAGTTGCTCGCAGTCAACGTTTTTTACGGGGATGGAGCGTATCTCCGGCTTGGTTAGCGCGGCTATCGCCTCGACTTCGCGAATGATGGCCTGCACGCGAGCCACGTCCTCCGGCCTTCCTTTTATCACGAGCACGTCGACTCCGGGAATCGACTCGATCTGGACCGGGTTGATCAATCCGGTGGCCGCGCCCTCTCCGGTCGCCGCCGGCGGCTGCAGCGCCGGCCGCCGGCGCCGGCACGGGTGGAGTCTGACCTTGCCCGACCGCGGTCGGCGTAGCCGTTCCTGTCGTCGCGTCCTCTCGCGGCTTGGCCTGATAATACGCCAGCGTCGAGCGATTGACCGGGCCGCTGTTGGATACGGTCTGGATCGTCGACGTGGCCCGCTGGATGTCTTCCAAGTGGGCCGTGTGCAACGGCATCAGGCGGACGCTGCGACCGCTCTCCGCGGGACCATCGAGCACTTGCACGACTCTCGCCAGCGGGTCCACCAACGACGCCGGACCTGAAATCTTCACTTGCGAGCTTGCCGAGTCGATCGACACTTCGGCGTTCTGGCCTTCCGCTGTCACGCGAAGCTTTCGCAGCGCGTCCTGCGAAGAAGGCAAAACGCCGAGACGATAGGCCAACAAGTCGCTCAAGGCGGTCTCAATTTGACGCGGCGTGCTGCGCAGCAGAGCGACGGTCCGCGCTTTCGGCGCGTTTGCCGGCGCACCGGCGTCGGACGCGGTCGCGGCGCCCTCGCCGCGGTCCGCAAGCTGCTGCGCCACCCATGCTTGGACCTCCCGAGGCGCCTGAACGACGACCTGGGAAGCCCCGGAATCGGCGGCTACGCGAACCCCCTCCACGGCGCCAATCGTGTCGCGGAGCCGATCGGCAATTATTGCCGCTTGCCCGGCGGGACAGGGATAGACCTTCAGCACGGTGCCGTCTTGCGCCTGGGCCGGGCGAAAGGCCTGGACCGCCAGCACGATAACGACGGTGATTCCCAGCGCGGCCAGCGCGATCCATGAACGCCAGCGGCGCATGGGGCCAAAAACGCGTTGTGTAGCCATATTCTTAACCCGCACTTCTGTGTTGATGCAGCCCCGGCGTGCCGAAGTTGGCGCGGGCGTGCAAAACGAGCGGTAGCGCGCCGTTAATGTCGGCGCAGAACGAATAATCGGTAAACTTTGCCTACATCTACAGCAATTCACCGTCATGTTGCGGAATAATCCGCTCAAATACGATAGGCGGGTTCGGAATTGGGTTGCTCGTTTTCTTGTCCCCCGGCTGCCGATGTTAAATCGTGCCGGTCACGGACGATGCGACTGTTGCGTAGCATGGGCGAATTCGGAAGTATGAAAGGCCCAACGCGCGCCCCCTCCCGCACCTTGCCCGTGGCCCAGACTACCTCCCACCCCTCGACTCTCAGGCTCTATACCGAGCCAAATTCACGCGATCCGCGGGCTAGCGGCGCGCCGGCGAGTCTGCCCGACGTGCTGCGTGCCTTCCACCGCGCGACGGGCTGGCCGCTGCAATATGCGGGCGGCCAGCTTACGCTAGGCCCGCAGATTGACGACGCGGCCGACGGTGGTGCGGGCGTCTCGCCTGCCAGCCACGCAGCCGGGACGTCCGCACCACCGGTCAGCTTCGATGCGGCTCGCGGCCTGGTTTCCGCGCTGGGCGGCATGTTGGATGAGATTGTCTCGCTCCGCCGCGCCGTTTTCGAGCGCGAGGCCGAGCTTGCAGCGGGCGTGCCGTTGGTGCCGAACCCCGATGAAAGCGAACATTTGGCCGCCCGCCTCCAAGCCGTTCTCCGCGGCGGGGCGCAGGCCGTGGGCTGCGACGCAGCGGCCCTTTACCTTCTTGACGAGGCAACCAGCAAGCTCAAAGTTAGGTCTTGTTGGGGACTGCCTTTGGATCGGCTCACGGCCCCCCCGCGTCCACTGCAAGGGGCCGTGGCCGATCTGGAATCACTGCTGGGCCACGCCGTGGTGCTGGAAGACGCGGCCATGATGCGTCATTGGCACGCCCCGGAAGATTTTGCCGCGGCCGTTTGCGTGCCCGTCTCCACTTCGACGACCATCCTCGGCACGCTTTGGATGTTCTCCACGCGGGGGCGCGACTTCACCGCTCAGCAGACGAACATCATCGAGGTGGTCGCCGGCCGCGTGGCCGCCGACCTGGAGCGCGAAATGCTCTGGCAAGAGGGCTTTGCCGCGGCCGAGATCAAGAAACAAATCGCCGCCGCCGAGCGCATGCAGCGGAACCAACTGCCCTCGGTGGCGCCCTTGTTGGATTGCTGGGACGTCGCCGGCTGGACCGCGCAGGCCGAGGCGCTAGGCGGCGACTTCCACGATTGGTTCTGCTTGCCCGACGGCTTGCTGGCTGTTGCCGTCGGCCACGCCATGGACGGCGGCGTACAGGCGGCGCTCGCGGCCAGCGGGCTGAAGGCTGCCCTTCGCGCCCACGGACAATACTATCGCGAGGCCCAGCAGACCATGAAGCGTCTGAATTTGACGCTCTGGACCGGCTCGGCCGGCGACCAGCACGCCGCACTATTCTACGGGCTAGTCGAAACCGCCACCGGCCGCGTCTGCGCCGCTTCGGCCGGCCGTCCGGCCGCGCTGGTAATTCGCCAAGGCGGCTGGGAGTCGCTTACGGAAATCACCCCGCGACTAGGCGAGGGGCCGGAAACGCTTTACGAGCAAACGGGCTACGAGCTTAGGCCCGGCGAGACGCTGGCCCTGTTCACCGACGGGATCTTGGAATCGCCTGGCGAGGACGGCAAACCGCTGGGCGAAATCGGCATGGGCAAGCTCTTGCAGGCAATGCACGATCGCCCGGCAGCGGAAATGGCCGCGGCGCTCCGCCGGCATCTCGATCAGAACGCCGCCGCACGTGCCGGACGAGACCGCACGGTCCTGCTGGTGAAGCGGCGGAACGAGATGAAGGATAAGCGATAAGTGATGAGGGATGACCATCTTTCATCCCTCATCTCTAATCCCTCATCCGCCCTCGCTTTTGGCTTTCTTCGCCTCCCGATATGCCCCGCTTGACGACGCTGCCTCGCGCAGTTAAACTGGATAGGATATTAACTGCTTCTGCGGGAATGGCGGAATTGGCAGACGCGCCAGGTTGAGGGCCTGGTGGCCGCAAGGTCGTGCAGGTTCAAGTCCTGTTTCCCGCATTTCTGGTAGCAAAGTTGGAGCCTGGAACGCCAGCGTGGGGTCGCTTTGCCCCCGCCATCGTAACGCTACTCTGCGCTGATGTGCTCGCCCTTCTCGGCCACCGAGCGCTTCATCAGCAGTACCAAAAGAACGAGTGCCGCCGAAAGGATGGCACACAACCAGAAAACGTCGAAGAAGGCGAGCGACAGGGCCTGCTGCTGGCGGAGGCTGTCGAGTGCCTGCAGGCTCATCTGCTGTGACCGGGCCGGGTCGCCGGTCCACTGCATGTAGAGCCCTTGGCCCTGGTCCATAAAGGACCGGACATGGGGATTCAGCGGGCCCAGGTTCTCTCCCAGGCGGGACAAGTGGAACTGATCGCGCCGCGCCTGGATGGTCGACGCCATCGAGGTGCCGACGCTGCCCCCCTCGGTGCGCAGCAGGCTGAGCAGTCCGACCGCCGCGCCGCGCAGATGTACAGGAGTGTACTTGAAGGCGGCCACGTTGACCGGGGCGAACAGCATTCCCCCGCCCGTCGCCATCAACATCCATGGCCAAACCACATGCCTGGGGCTAATCTCGAGATTCAGCCTTGCCAGCCAGTAGTAAGCTGCGGCCATGACCACCAGGCCGCCCGCGATCAGCCGCCGGGCATCAACCTGTCGGCCCAGCAGGATGCCGGTGACCACCATCGCGGCCAAACAGGAGACGCCTGACGGGGACATGACCAGCCCCGAGGCCAGGGCGTCGTAGCCGAACAGTTCCTGGAGCAGCGACGGCAGCGCGATGCTTCCGCAGTATACCACGACCATGGTGGAGAACATGACGATGCAGGACACCGCGAAGTTCCGCTCGCCGAGCGCGCGAAAGTTGATGATCGGCTGGGCGGTCCGCATTTCCCGGACGATCAGCAAGATCAACCCCACCACGAACAGGATCAAGAGGGTCTGCACTCGCCCGAACGGGTCGCCCAACCAGTCCCATTCCTGCCCCTTGCTGAGCATGGTTTCCCAGCAAGACATGATCAGCACCAGCAATCCCAGGCCGATGTAATCGAAGTTCAGCGGCTGGCGGCTGAGCTCGGCCCGCTCGCGCTTGAGGTGGTCTGGATCATCGACCACGCCGTACGCGGCGACCAGCGCCACCAGCCCTATCGGAACGTTGATCAGAAAGATCCAGCGCCAGTCGTAGTTGACGCAGAGCCAGCCGCCCAGCGTTGGCCCAACGATGGGCGCGATCATGGCGGCGAGCCCGAACAAGGTCATGGCCGTGCCCTGCTTCTCTTCTGGAAAGGAGTCCAGGAGGACCCCCTGGCTGGACGGCTGCAAGCCGCCGCCGGCCAGCCCCTGGATCACGCGGAAGAGGATCATTTGCGTCAGGCTGGTGGCCAGGCCGCACATTGCCGAGGCGAGAGTAAAGATGGCGATGGACAGCAGGAAATAGTTGCGGCGGCCGAGGTGCGCCGATAACCAGCCGGTGATCGGCAGGACGATGGCGTTCGCGGCCAGGTAGGCGGTGATCACCCACTCGGAGTCGGTCTGCGCGGCCGACAGGCCGCCGGCGATGTATCGCAGGGCCACGTTGGCGATCGTCGTGTCCAAGACTTCCATGAACGTGGGCACGAGTACCACGGCAGCGATGACCCAGGGGTTGACACGCGGGCGGCTGACTGCGACAGGGTTTAATGCAATGCTGCTCATGATTTGTTCTCCGGTGCGGTAAGGGATCAGACGTCAGAGATCAAAGATCAGATTTCAGAATGCCTCGTCGAATTCTGATTTCCGACCTCCGGCTTCTGACCTATGAAGTCAGCCGTTGCCGGCGGCTGCAAGACGTCGCCCGCGTTCGGCCCGGTGGGAGGCTCCTTGTAATACACATACGGCGTCACCGACAGCCCGGCGAACAGCGGTGCCTCGTCGGGGTCGTAGTGGGTCAACTCGACCCGCACCGGCAGCCGCTGGACGATCTTGACGAAGTTTCCGGTGGCGTTCTGCGGTGGCAGCAGGGAGAGCGTTTGACCGGTCCCCATAGTGAAGCCGGTGATCCGGCCCTCGAACTCCCGGCGGCTGCCGTACATGTCAACCTCGCACCGCACCCGCTGGCCGATGCGGAGGTCTGCCAACTGCGTTTCCTTGAAATTGGCGTCGATCCAGATTTCCTTGACCGAGCGGACGGCCATCAGGCTTTGCCCGGCTTGGACATCGTTGCCGGGATTGACGTTCCGCCCGATCACCACGCCGTCGATCTCGCTGACGATGTCGCAATAACGGAGGTTCAGCTCAGCCTGCTCCAGGTCGTGCCGCGCCTGCTCCAGTCCGGCCTTGGCCTGGAGCACGGCAGGCATATTGGGGACCAGACCCTTCAGGATCTGGTCAATGTCCCCTTTCTTGCCGAGCTTGCGAAACTCTTCCAGTGCCTTGTTGGGCGTCAGGTCGGTGGAAGGCATCGGCTGTCCGAGCAGGGTCATCGTCAGCATGCATTGGGCCAGGGCCGCTCGGACCGAGGAGAAGGTCTGGTTCAGGTCCGGCGGAACGTCGCTGAGGTCCTTGCCTTTGGCCGGCCGGGCCGGCAGGCCGAGGGAGACCCGGGTCTGCGCGATCGCCTCCTGCGCTTGTGTGACGTTGGCCGCCGCGACCCGTAAATTCTGGTCGCGCTGATCGTAATCCTCGCGGCTGATAGCCGACGTCGGCAACAATTCCTTGCCGCGCTTGAAATCGGCACGGGCCCGGTCGAGAATGGCTTCCTGACTCCGCAGGGTCGCCACCTCGGATCGCAAAAGGGCGACTTGGGCGTCGACTTTCTCGGAAGCGTTCTGAAGCGTCCAGCGTTGGTTGCCGAGTTGGGCCTCCAGGCCGAGGGCCGCCGACTCGGCCGCTGCCACGTTCGCCTCCGCCACCCGCACGGCGGACCGCTTCAGCGCCACCTGCACCTGAAGAGGCTCCTTGTCGAGTCGGACGAGCAAATCGCCCTTTTTCACACGCTGGTTGTCGTCAACCAGAACTTTCGCCACTTGGCCGGATACGCGCGGGGCCACATAGGTCACGTGACCATTGACATATGCGTCGTCGGTACTCACCGTGTTCAGCGCGGTACGGGCCCACGGGATTAGGAAGTAACCGCCCACCGCCAGCGCGGCGGCAATTCCGGCCAGCAGTAACCACTTTCGGTAGCGATGCACAGGCGGCGCGCTGGCGGGCGGCTTGCTGACGGGCGGTTGGGGCACGGCGGCGTTAAGTGAACCGACTTTCGGCGTAACCGGTGCATCGGCGTGCGGAGGCGAGTCGGCCGCGCCGGCCGGTTCACCAGTCGGCACTCGACCGGGCGCCTTGTCGGCAGGAACTGATGTCGCTCTATTAGAAACGTGAGAGTCTTGACGATCTTCGCTGGATATGGTTTTCATAGTTAAACTCCTATGAGGTTAGTTAGGTTGTCGTAAATTCGCCGTTCGTGGGATTGGATGGCTGGGTAACCTCGGCCACGATTTCTTTCGTCATGCAGTCGGTGGCAACCAGTTCGGCCCCTTGGCGGTGCATGGCCGCCAGGCAGGTCTTGCCCGCGTCGTCGATGAAGGTCACCCCCGTAAGGTCAACGCGGAGGATTGATGAGCGCGGATGGGCCAGCGTGCTCTTCCAGCACTCCTCCAGCTCCCGCAGCCACGGCCCCGCCAACCTCCCTTCGAGCTGAAACGTGAGGGCCTGTGGCTTGTCGTGGACCGTAATTCGCAACATGGCTTGCTCCTTCATTTCGCGTTGATGTGAGCGATCACCACTGCCTTGCCAAAAGTTCTTTCCGGCAAGCGGTACTGAACTCCTTGAGTGGGTCGATGTCGTCGACCTCGCGGGCCTCGGCTGCTGCGCGGATTTGATCGGTCGTTAAGTTGGGCCGTCCATACAGTTCCATGATTCGACGGCAACAGGCTTCGCCCTGGCGCACAACCGCTTCCCCGGACACGAGTCGAATGCAACTCAGAAGTCCGTAAAGGGGTACGAACTGATCAGGCCGTTCCAGGGAATGGGCCAGTGCGTCAACGGTGAGGCGCGAAGCCTCCGCGATGAACTCCTTGTACAAAGACTCCCGCTCGCGCAGCTTCCATTCCGAATTGGCTTGAATGATCTGCGTGCGCTGCGTGATCCAAGTCGTGGCAATCGAAGCAGCGGCGCCCACCAAGGAGCCCAGCGCCGCAGCCATTGCAGTAAGTACCGTTGTATTCATCGTTGTGCCTGCCTTTGTCCGCACGCCCCTAACGCAGAGATCGTGCCGGAGACGCTTGCTTCGGAGATTCGTGCCGTAAGTTGAGCGCCGGCAAGGACTTGCGAATTGGACGGGACGGGACCTGCCGCGCCGCTACACTGGAGGCGCCACGCAAGAGCGCCGCTGTGCGGTGCAGCGCGCCGCCTGGGGGGCGCACTTCAAGGGTGTGAAAAGGCTTGTGATCGACTATTACAGGCGCGAGTTGTGGGCACGCTTTGCCGGCCCTTCCCCTTCTCGCAACTTCCGGATCTCCTCGAAAGCGCCTTGATTGAAGCGAGCGATGAGGTCGCGGACGACGGTGATTTCCTGGTAGCTGTAGCGGGCGGCACAGGTCACTCACCATCTGAGCGACCGAGCCGAATAAGGGAGCAATTACCTTTTCGATCTTTCCGGCGAAGGGCTTAATGATGACTCGCCGCCGGTCGCCAGGGTCCTTGCCGCGGCGCACGAACCCCGCTTTCTCCAAGCGGTCGATAACCCCCGTAATTGCCCCCGTCGTCAGGCCGGTCCGCTGGGCCAGGTCGCCGGCCGTGAGGGGGCCGCTACGGAGGAGAATCTCCGCGCATTTGTGGTCCGTGAGGTGCATGCCCAAGCGGTCGGCAATAGCCTGGTGGAAGAGGATCGTCACCGTGGGAATTGCGCGAGCGGGCCTTCGCGGGAGAGTTCACTCCCGCGAAGCCCTTCAATCCACTGGCACTACTCTGAGCCGCCGATACAAGCCGCGCGCGGTGGTCGCTACTCAAGACGGCGGATGCCGAGCTTCTGCATCTTCTTATAGAGCGTGGAAGCGCTTCATCCCCAACCGGGCCGCGGCCCCCTTGGACCCGCCCATCACCCAGCCGGTCTCGCGGAGGGCACCGAGAATGTGCTCCCTCTCGGCGTCGGCCAGCGTGAGACCAGAGGCCGGAGGCACGTTGCCCTCACCCCCGCCCCCTCTCCCAGAGGGCGAGGGGAGTAAGATCCCGTCTCCGGCCGCTGACTTCTTACATCCGACTTCTGACCCCGGATCTTCGATTTCTGGTCTCTGATCCCTATCCTCCAAGTCACCCAGCGGGATCTGAAGCGACGAACCGGGCGAGAGGATTACCGCACGTTCGATGACGTTTTGCAGCTCCCGGATATTGCCCGGCCAGGGGTAGCGAACCAGCGCCTCCATGACCGCGGACGGGATGGCCTCGATCCGCCGACCCATGCACCGCGCGAACCGCTGGGTAAAATGGCGGACCAGCGGCGGGATGTCGTCGCGGCGCTCGCGCAGCGGCGGCAGAACGAGCGGGAACACGTTCAGGCGGTAGTAGAGGTCGCTGCGGAAGCAGCCGTCGGCAACCATCACAGCCAGGTCGCGGTTAGTGGCCGCCACCAGCCGCACATCTACTTTGATTGTCTTGGTGCTGCCCAGACGCTCGAACTCCTGTTCCTGCAAGACGCGGAGCAGTTTGGGCTGCAACTCGGGCGGGATGTCGCCGACCTCGTCGAGGAACAGCGTCCCGTGGTGCGCAACTCGAAACGGCCGGTCTTCTGGCTGATGGCCCCGGTGAAGGCACCCTTCTCGTGACCGAACAGTTCGCTCTCCAAGAGCCCTGTGGGGATGGCCGCGCAGTTGAGCTTGACGAAAGTACGCTCGCGGCGCGGGCTCAGGTCGTGAACGGCGCGGGCGATGAGTTCCTTGCCCGTGCCCGTTTCGCCACGAATGAGCACCGTGGAGCCGGTGGGAGCGACGGTCTCGACTTCCTTGAGGACCTTTAGCAGGGCGGCGCTTTGCCCGATGATCTCCTCGAAATTGTGCTCACTGCGCACTTCTTCCTCAAGGTACACTTTCTCGTTGAAGAGCCGGTCCTTCAGTGCCGCAATCTCCTGGAATGCCAAGGCGTTATCAATTGCAACGGCCACCTGATTCGCAACGATCTGCATGAATCCCACGTCCGTTGAAACGTAGGCAGACGGCTGTTTGCTTACAAACACCAGCGTACCCAGCTTCCGCTGGGCAGTAGTCAGTGGAAGCCAGCAAAAGCTATGCACTCCAAACGGCCCAAGCCGCTCCACGAATCCCGGCCAACGTTCCAACTCCACCACAGTTGAGGTGATGAGCGGTTTCTGAGCCTGCCAAACCCATCCCGCCGGGTCTTCTTCAACAGGAAACGCCAGCACGGGCGGCGGCGAGATAGGATCAGAGGTTTCCAACAACTGCATGCGCATTGTGTTGGACGCTGCCTCGTGCAGCACCAGCGCGAGACCGTCGAACTGCATCACACTGTGGAGCCGACCAGCAAGTTCACGAAATAGCACCGGTGGATCGCGGTACATGACGATGGCTTCCGAAACCGCCAGCAAGGCTCGGTAGCGGTCGTCGCTGACAGACGCGGGTATCTCGGGTTGATCGTCTGTCATCGCGAAAAGCCGATTCGTTCAAGCATTCAGGACCGCGGAACTCCCGCAACGTCTTTTGCGCTTGGGGTTGCGCGTGAATCGCATTCTAGCACATTCTGTAATAACCGGTTTACCTCCAGTGCTTCCGCCGCGCACGGCGGGAAAATGCGCCGCTGCACGTTAGCTGCGTTGGTTTAGAAGCACTTTGCAGCACGCCATTGCGTCGGCGTGACCTCGACAAATGCCATCTGGCGTTCCTTCAACCCTGGCTGTGGGAGGAGACCAAATGGAATGTCCTCCCCGAATTGGCAATGTTTTGGCAAAGATATTGGGAATGTGACCGCGACACCAGTACAATGTAGTCGAATGACTTACGCGTCGTAAGTCGAACAGACCCAACAACTTGCAGCATCACATCAGCGGCGGGGCAACATGACCGACCGGCGCACGGACCAGGTTGAGGGCCTGGTGGCCGCATGGTCGTGCAGGTTCAAGTCCAGTTTCCCGCACTCATCGTGCTATTATCCTTTGCCGAATTGGGCAAAAACGGCATCGATGGCTGGCAAGGACGCGTTTTTTTTTCGCTGCTGGCTCGGCTCCCCGGGGCCGATTGCAGGCCGTCGCAACCAGTATAGCGAGTCTTTGCCGTCGGCAACGGCTACTCCCTTGACCACGACAGCGGCCGACGAAGCCGCTACAACCGACGAATTGAAAAGGTCGGCCGCGGCCGTTCCGACCAACAGATTCGTGCCGTCGGCGATCGTTGACGGATTGGCCGCCACGAGCGTGCCCAAAGCGACGTTCGTGCCGCCGGTGTAGCTGCCGGGACCGGAGAGAACCACGCTCCCCGAGTCGTCCACCGTCAGGCCGCCCGCGCCATTGATGCCGCCGGCAATCGTCAACACGCTGCCCGCGACCGGAAGCAGCGTGACGGTGGTCGTCAATGCAAGGGGACTCGTAATCGTATCCGTGGCCGAGTTGAATGCCGGCTGGTTGGCCAAGGCGAGGCCGAACTGGTCGTAGGCGGTCGCGGCCAGCGGTTGACCGGAGCCTTCGGCCAATTAGTCAGGGAGCGGTTTCGCTTCTTTGGCGGTAGAAGATGCGGCGTCGAGATCGCCGTGGTATGATCAATGGCCGGATGAAGCTGGATCGCCTCCTCACGCACGGTCAATGGGAGATCTTGGATGACGACGAGTATTCGAGCGATTGTTGCGGCGGCCATGATCGGTTCGGTAATGGCCGTCCAGGCGACGGAGCCGGCAACGAGCAACGTCGATCGGACTTGGACTCTGGCCACCGATGACACGGAGTTGACGCTGTCGGTGACGGATCATGTGATCAGCATCGTCGGCCTGCGTAATCCTCTTCAGAAATGGGACTGGGTCCCTGCTCCATCAAGCGTGCCTTTGCCCGGCATCGGGACTGGAAAGGCAGGACAGACCACGGTGTGGGAGTACCGTGGCGCTGTCGTGGACAAAAAGTGCGGCGATCAACTCACGCTGCGATTCACCTGCGTCCATCCGGCGATGGAGTTGAAATCTGTTTGGCGGGCAGCTGCCGGGGCCGGGGCCTGTGGAAAACGAAGTATTTGTTGAAAACAGGTCCGGGAGCAGTATCGTCATCCCGTCCACGCTGGCTGCGGCGAAGATCGGCCTGACGGCGAACGGCGCCGTGACGCTGCACCGCGCCCGCAAGACGCAAGTCGGCGTCGGCGAAGTGTTTCAGAACACGATTGGCGCCAACGCCGATTTCACGACTGACTCCTCCATCATTCCGTTCCTGCTGCTGGGTGTTGGCGAGAAACATGGCGCCTACATGGGATTTGAATGGGAGCTGGGCGGATTCCATGTGGTCTCGGCAGCCAACCCGCGCCAACTAACGGTTTCGGCGTTTCCCGTTACGGAGAACGTGACGCGATTTCCCGGAGCCATGTTCACCATGCCGGCCATGTATTATGGCACCTACCAGGGCGACTTGGACGACGGCGCGAACCGGTTCAAGCGGTGGTTCTGGAACCACAAGATCACGCGCAGCCTGCACGACCACAAGGACGAGCCGTGGAGTGAGGTCTGCATGCAGGACGTGTCCTCTCCCAGCGGAAACGCAAGTGTGGTCGGCACAATGCCGCAAAGCGTGTACGATCGGCTTGCGGCCACGGGCGTGGAATGCGTTAAGATGGATTTCTGGGATGGGTCCGGCAAGTGCTGGTACACGGACCGCGATTGGATGTTCCATCTCGAGAACTGGCCCCATGGCTTCGATTATGCGGCCAAGGCCCACAAGGCCGGCCTGAAGGCGTCGCTCTACATGGGCGGAACGTACAAGGATGCCGACCTGTCGACCATCGCCGGACGCGACAAGGAGTTGCAGGCGGTCCTGACGCGGTACGACAAGGGTTGGTTTGACATGTGGCGAACCGATCGTTACACCGCCCCCGAGGACCCGATGCCCGCGAACTACGAAGGCGTGGCCAATTTCCTCTATATCCAGGACCGCCTGATCGGAAGTCGGCCCGGATACCGTTACGAGAACTGCTGTAACGGCGGAAAATTCAAGGGATTTGCGATTTGCCGGCGGATGACCTATTGTACGATGAACGACGACGACCATACCCCGTGGAAGACTCGTACGACATACTATTCCAACACGTATGCCATTAACCCCGTGCAGTTGAAATCGGACATCGGCGCTGGGCCGAACGTCGCAACGAACCTCCGCACCGCGATCATGGGGCCAATCCTGACCTGGGCCTTCGATACGCCGGAATACCGCCGATACATTGCGCTCTACAAGCAGCGGCAGCGGCCAATCCTGCGCGGAGCGAATGTCTATCACATTCTTCCCATGGCCGACGGAGTGCATTGGGATGGACTGCAGTTCTACAATCCCGACATCAAAAGAGGTTCCGTTTTCTTGTTCAAGCCGGGTGCCGATGTCCCGCCGAACGAGGCCGTTCGACTCAAGGGGCTGAATCCCCACGGAGTGTACACGCTGACATTCGAGGAACGAACCGTCCTCAACTGCGTGCGGACCGGCAGCCAACTTATGTCAAATGGTATTTACGTGTCGGGCATGATCGGGGCAAATGCCTCAGAGATCATTTGGATCGAAGAAACGCCCTAATGCAGCTTCCCGGGTCTTTTATTTTCCGCTGGCTTCTGATTCCATACTCGCCTCGGCCCGACGCGAGGGGATTCCTCGATTCAGCCCGCAGCCAGGTGCGAGACGACCTTGAAGTCCGTGTGGCGGTGCTGGATGACGCGGAAAGCCGGAAATTCTTTGGCGTTCCGATGGCTCGACGGAGCATTCAGCCGGTCTGGGTCCACGTCGTCAATCGGAGCAAGCAGCCGTGCCGACTCCAGTTTGTCGCACTCGATCCGAACCACTTTTCTCCGCTGGAAGCTGCCGCCCTTAATCATTACAAGGGCGTAAGGCGACTGTTGGGCTTCGGTTTCCTGGCGTGGCTGTTTCTTCCGCTGCTGATATTTCTGCCGATCAAATTATTCGCGGTCCGTCGCGCGAACAGGATGATGGATGCGTTCTTCCTGATGCACGCCTTCCGCATGCGTCCGATTCCACCCGGAGGGGAACAGGCTGGGTTCGTCTACACCAATCTTTCGGAAGGGAACAAGATCGTTCTCGTACGACTGATTGGACCGTGCGGATTTCAGGACTTCGAGTTCTCGGTGCAAGTCGAGGGGCTCCGCGCGGACTACTTGCGAAGCAAGTGCAATGCCATTCAGGCAGGCAGCGAGTTGACCGAAGTGGACGTTCCGGCGCTTCGCCAGTATCTGGTTGCCGCACCGCGGGCGACCACCAACAGCAAGGGCCGGCGGTCAGGTGATCCAGTCAACCTGGTCGTCGTCGGCGATTTTGCCGCGGTGCTAACGGCCTTCGGCGACCGCTGGGACGAGACGGAAATGATCAGTCTGGCGACTTGCTGGAAAACCGCTCGGGCATTTCTCACGGGCGCCGAGTACCGTTACTCCCCTGTAAGCGGACTGTTTCTGTTCGATCGTTGCCACGACTTCGCTTTACAACGGATTCGCAGCTCGATCAACGAACGCCTGCACTTGCGATTGTGGGCCACGCCGCTGCAATTCCAAGGGCAGAGGGTATGGATCGGGCAAGTGAGCCGCGACATCGGGGTCCGGTTCACTTGGCGGACCTGGAATATGACGACTCATCGAATCGATCCCGACGTGGACGAAGCACGGGATTATGTCGTCGAGGATCTGATGCACGTCGAGCGCTTGGAGATGACCGGGTACGTCGACGGCGTCGGCCCGTGCGACTGCGCGAAACCGCGGCACAACTTGACCGGCGATCCGTATTACACCGATGGCAAGCGGGCCGTGGTATTCCTTTCGAAATCACGGACGTCGCCGAAGTACATCACCCTTTCCTGAACTAGGGAAGCCCTCGGCTGTCGCTCTCTCTTCCATTGCTTAGCCGCCTGCGATGAAGGTGCAGGAAGATCCCCACGACGACAAGCAGCGCGAAGGTGTCCGGCTCCGGGACGGGAGTTTGCGGCGCGGTCTGAACGCCGGCCATACCGCCAGTTGCTGGCGCCGCGGCGGAGAAATACGCGGCGCTGCCGACGGTCAAGTTGGTCCCATCAGCGATTGCCGTACGGTTCGTTACAATCAAGCTCCCGGCCTCGACGTACGTGCCGCCTGTGTAACTGCCGCTGCCGCTAAGAACGAGCAACGCGGCCGGACTATCGACGACAAGCGCGTTGCCGGCCCCGGCCAGGACGCCTTGATAGCTGCTCGCCGAGGAACTGGCGTAAACCAGGTTGGCCGTAATTAGAGCCGCGGGGCCGTCGGCCAGGAGGATGCCGCCGGTGATCTCGACGCTGCCCGCGGAGAGCGAGGCGCGGGCGCCGATTTCCAGCGTGCCGGAAGTCTGAGCGAGCATGCCGCCGCCGTTGTTAACAACCATCGTGCTCGTACCGCCCAGGTCGATATCTCCGGCGTTGGCGACCGGGCCATTGACCGTTGACGCGGCGCCGGTGAAGATCACCGCGTTGTAGTTCGCGAGTCCGCCCGTGCGAAACGTGCCGTAGCCGGAGATCTCAGCGGAATTGCTCAGTGCGAAACCGTTGTTGTCGAAGATGCCGCCCGTCAGATTGATCGTGCCAAGATTGGCGGCCAGTCCCGACGCGACGAACAACTTGCTCCCGTCGTCCACGGCAATCAGGCCGCCAGCGCTGTTCCGCAGCGACCCGGCAAGCGTAAGCGTGCCTTCGATCGATTCGATCGTGCCCGTGTTGTTGACGCCGTTGGCCACCAGCCCGTTGCCCTGGATGGAGCCGGAGTTGGCGATCGAGCCGCCCGTCAGGTCGGCCGTGACGCCCCAGAACTGGATCGACCCTGAATTCTGAAACGGCTGTGTGATATTGGTGGTCCCCGGAGGCACCGAGAGCATTCCGACGGAGTTCGCAAACGCCACGGAAATCGTGCCTGGCCCCACGACGTTGCCGCCCGCATTGATCAATAGCCCGCTTCCGGCGACGATGGACGAATTCAGATTGACAGTCCCCAGGTTAGTGAGCGCACTGCCACTGAGGGTGAGTTCGTAGCCCGATTCAAGAGAGATCGTGCCCTGGTTCGTCATGCCGGCCGCTCCCGCGAAGATCGCCAGGTTCCCGCCGCTTTGCGTGATCTGGGCGTTGTTGGTGATGCCGACTCCGCTGGTCAGCCCTCCGTAGCCGCTGATCAAACCGTTGTTGATGATCGGGCCGCCGTTGCCGGCCGTTTGTCCGCCGGCCAACGAGCCGCCGGCGAGGATGATAGTCCCCTCGTTGTCCAACGTGTAGGCGCCGCTGCCCGTGCCGACCACGACCCCGGCGGGGACGGCGGTGAAGGTTGCATAGTTGATGATCCCTTCCGCCGCATAGAACGAGCTGTTGAAAATGCAGGTGCCGAAGTTGACCAGTTGGCCGTTGAACGCGCCGGCCGTGTAGGTGAACGAGCCGGAATTCACCAGCGCGCCGATCCGACGGTTCCGCCGGACTGCGCGAGGTCTACCTGGGGGCCGATCATGACCGTCCCCGCGGTGAGCAGCCCGCCACTGAGGGGGTAGAGGCCGCTTCCGCCGACACTGCCCGAATAGAGGATGGCTGACGTGGAACAAGTGCCGCCGGTTTGCGTGAAGCCGATTGGCGCGGAGAGCGCGATAGTGCCCGCGGTGAGCAGTCCGCCACCGAGGTTGTACGACCCGCTGCTGCCGGCGTTGTAACCCAAGTAAAGGTTGTTTGCGACGAGATTCGTGCCACCGCTTTGAGCGAAGGCCCCGCTCCCGGAATAGCCGACGTACTCGCTTGCCGCGGTAACGTAGCCATTGCCGAGGCCATAGGAACCGCTGCTGCCGTAGTAACCCAAGTAGAGGTTGTTTGCGACAAGATTCGTGCCGCCGCTTTGAGCCAGTGCGCCGCTGCCCGAATAGCCGATGCCCTCGGCTGCCGCGGTGAGGTAGCCGCCGCTAAGGATGTACGAGCCGCTACTGGCGGGGTTGGTGCCCACGTAAACGCCGTCAGGGGAAGAGTTCGTACCGCCGCTTTGCGTGAATGCTCCGCTGCCGGAGTAGCCGATGTACTCGTTGCCGACGGAAAAAAGGTATCCGCTGCCGCCGAGGCTATACGAGCCGCTGCTGCCGAGGTAGTAACCCAAGTAGACGTTGTTCGCGATGAGATTCGTGCCGCCGCTTTGCGTGAAGGCGCCGCTGCCCGAATAGCCGATGTACTCGCCTGCCGTGGTCAGGTAGCCGCCGCCAAGGCTGTAGGAGCCGCTGCGGCCGGCGCTGAAACCCAGCAAAATGTAAGCTGCGATAGAGTTCGTACCGCCAGTTTGAGTGAATGTACCGTTGCTTTCCAAGCCGATGTACTCGGCGCCGGCGGAATAAAGGTATCCGCTGCCGCTGAGGCTGTAGGAGCCGCTGCCGGGGGCGTTTGCGCCCACGCAAATGTTGCCTTCGATGGAGTTCGTGCCGCCGCTTTGGGTGAACGCGCCGCTACCCGAATAGCCGACAAACTCGGCGCCCGACACAACGAGCGAGCCGCCGGTGAGGCTGTAGGAGCCGCTGCTGCCGGAGTTGTAACCCAAGAAAAGGTTGTTTGGGAGGAGATTCGCGCCGCCGCTTTGAGCGAAGCCAGCCGTGTTGCTGTAGCCGACGTACTCCTCGCCCGGCGTCAGCGTGCCGCCGGGCATTGCCAGCGTGCCGCCATCGACCGTCAAGTTGCCGGCGAACGTGTTCGGCCCGCTCAAGGTCAACGTGTTGAGACCGAGCTTATCCAATCCCCCGGTTCCGCTTACGCGCCGGAGAGAGCGATGTTGCCGCCGGTGGTGTCGACGGTGGCGTTGCCGGGTGAACCGGTAAGCGTCATCGCCGCCGACGAGGACCAGGTGGCGGAAGCGCCGAGGGTGCCTCCGCCGAAGTTGAACGCCGCGCTGCCGGAACCTTGACCGATTCCACCGCCGCCGACCAACAGCAACCCGCCGCCGAGATCGTAGGAGCCGGTACCGCCGTTGGTACACAACGAAATGGATGTCGCGGAGCTCGTGCCGCCGGATTCAGTAAACGTGCCTGTGCCGTCATTGCCGACGAAAAGGTTGCCGGTTGCCAAAGAGCCGCCGCTGAGAACGTAGGAGCCGGTGCCGCCGGCGGAGCCGAAGCCGGTGCTACCTAACAAAATGGCTGTCATGCAGTTCGTGCCGCCGCTTTGGGTAAACGCGCCGCTGCCGTTATTGCCGACGACCATGTCTTCGGCGGCGAGGGATCCGCCACTGAGGTTGTACGAGCCGACGCCGGTGTTGTTGTTACCCAAGACAAGGCTCGTCGATGCCGAGTGCGTGCCGCCAGTTTGGGTGAACGACCCGTTGCCGCCATCACCGATGTACTCGGCGCCGTTAACGAAAATGCGTCCGCTCCCGCTCAGGTTGTACGACCCGCTGTCGCCGAATTCACGGCCCAAATCAAGCGCAACGCTGTATGTGGCCGACAACGTGCCGCCAGTTTGAGTGAACGTGCTGCCGGAAGCATCAACCTCCATGCTGCTCGTGAAGAGGTAGCCGCCGCTGAGGTTGTACGAGCCGGAAGTGGAAACACCCAAGGTAAAGCCGTTGATGGCGGAAATCGTGCCACCGCTTTGCGTGATCGCCCCGTTGCCTAAACCGCCGACGGCAATGAAGCCCGCGATGAGCGAACCGCCGCTCAGGTTATAAGTGCTGCCGCTGCCGGTCCTGCCACCCACCGTAAGTGCGACGGTGGCATTGTTCGTGCCGCCACTTTGGATGAACGTTCCGGTGCCGTAATTGCCGACGGAAATGTTGCTCGCGATGAGCGAACCGCCGCTTAGGTTATAAGTGCCACGGCTGCCGGTCATGTCACCCAACGTAAGGCCGACGGGGGCACTGTTTATGCCGCCACTTTGGATAAACGTTCCGTTGCCCGTGTAACCGACGGCCTCGCCGATGGAAGTGGAAGCGTCGGTGTAGGACAACAGAACGCTCCCGGCGAGCATCTGCGCGGTTCCGCTGGCGGTGCCGCCCAGCGCGAGCTGGTTGCAAAATGCCGACGGGATTGTGACCGTCCCGCCATTGACAACCCATGCGTTGTCGGGGAAGTCCGGCACTCCGTAAGGATTCCAATCGCCCGGCGTAGTATACGTGCCCGAGGAGACGCTCCAGTAGTAGTTAGTCTGGGCTTGGGATACTCGCCCGCCGGCGAGGATCGACACGGCCGCAATGAGGGTCAATCGCGTGAAAAGGTTCATAATGGCCCCCTACGCCGGAAAATGCCGAACGGGTACCCCGTGCCTACTCCGAGACAGCAGCGCGATTGCGGCCCCGGCGGCCACTAGGGCCAGCGTGCCCGGTTCGGGCACAGGCGTAACTTGCGCGACAACACTTGCCGGGACCGTCGCGCCGAAGGCGGAGTATCCACTGCCCACGATCAGAGTCGCGCCGTCGACCACCGTGGCGGGATTATCGAGGACCAGCGTGCCGTCCGCTACCAGGACGGTTCCGCCGAAGCCGCCGCTTCCGCTGAGAACTACCGTCCCCGCGCCAAGTTTTTCCAACAAGCCGTCGCCGGCCAGATTGCCGGAGAGGACGAGCACGTCGGCCGAATTTGGCGCGACAAGGTACGCCGAGTGGACCGTGGTTAGCACGGCCGACTGCCCGGCGCCAGCGATGCTGCCGCCGGAAACGTAGAAGCTCGGGGCAATGGGACTAGCGCTCGGTGCAATGGCCACCATGCCGGCTTGATGGACATTGATCGGGCCGAAACTGCCGGAACCCGAGACGGTTGAGCCATAATAGGCGTTCACGGTCCCGGTCTCGATGCCGTTGTTGACCAACAAACTGTCTTGCAGGTCCAAGGCGACGCCCTCGCCCTGGCTGTCGGCATTGAGCGTGCCGCCCGCGTTCACGTAAATGCGTCCGCCGCCGAAGCTCGTCGCGTCGGTAAGGTGGTTGTTGAGCACTCCCCCATCCGAAACAACGATGACCCCCGCATTGTTCCATTCGCCGACCGAAGCCGTACTGTTGATCGTTAGCACCGATCCGCCATCGTTAAGGCCACCCTCCCAAGTCAACGGGGCGTTGACGTTCAGTTGGCCACGGTTCGTCACGTCGATGAATGCGGCCGTTCCGTTTTGTTGGACCACGGCGCCAGTATTGATCGTCGTGCCATTGAAGGTGTTGGTGGAGCCGGGCAAAAAAACATGGGTGCCCGGCCCGCGCAGGAACCCACCGTTAAGCGTGGCGTTTTGATATTGCACGGTCCCGCCCGACAGGGCGCCTACGAAGCCGAAGTTCAAATTGAACGTTGCCGGGCCAAACAACAGGGTCGCGCCGTTGTTGGCGGTGAACGAGGAGGAGGGGATGTCGGCCAGCAGTTCCAAGGTCCCACTGCTGACCGTGGTTGGGCCGGTGTAAGAATCGGAAGTCGCCAGGATTAGCATCCCGGCCCCGCCCTTGTTCAAGCCGCCGGGCCCGGAGAGAGGATTGGCCAGTGTCAGCGTGTTGCCGTGGGTGTCGAAGGTGCCGATGCCGCCGCTGACATTCAGCGTGATCGGCACGCTGCTGGTGAAGCCGGACGGCAACTGGATCGTTCCGCCGCTGAAATCGAAAGTTGCCGAGCTGTGCTGCCCGATCGTCAGACCGGCCGACGAGGTCAGATTCAGCAATCCACCCGTCAGATTGTAAGTTCCCGAAGCACTGGTGTATGGGAGCGCATAGCCAAGAATCAGGTTTGCGACCGTATTGGTTCCACCCGACTGCGTGAAGCTGCCGGTGCCGTTCTCGCCGATGGTCTCGGTGGGTGCGGAAAGGCTGCCGCCGCTGAGGCTGTACGTTCCGCTGGAGTTGAGAAACAGGGAGTTGGACACCACATTGGTCCCGCCGGACTGCGTGAAACTAGTATAATTGACCCCCTCGCTTGCCGCCGAAAGCAGCCCGCTGCCGCTCAAGGTGTACGATCCTTCCACGTCCAAAAAATTGCCCACCGAATTGGTTCCGCCCGATTGCGTGAAGCTGCCGAAGGCGCCGCTGACGCCGATGCTTTCGTCCAATGCGCCAAGCAGGCCGCTGCCGCTGAGGATATAGGCTCCGAGGCTGCCGCTCGTTCCAACTTGAAGGGAGCACAAATTGGTTCCACCCGATTGCGTAAAGGTACCGGGGGTGCCGTCGAAGCCGATCGACTCCATCGACGCCGATAGCAGGGCGCTGCCAGTCAGGTTATAGGTGGCGCTGGCGCCAGAATAGGATCCGACATTCAAAGTGTCGGACACCGAATTGGTCCCGCCAGCTTGCGTGAAGCTGCCGCTGCCGTAGAAGCCGACGAACTCGTCCGGTGCGGAAAGCAGGCCGCTGCCACTGAGGTTGTAGGAACCTAGAGAACCCCCATTATAACCCACGTCCAGTTCGATGGCTACGGCGCTGACGCCGCCGTTTTGCACGACGCTGCCGGTGCCGCTGTATCCCACTTCCACGTAGGGCGCGGCGAGCGAACCGCCGCTCAGGTTGTAGGAACCGCTGCTGCCGGGGTTTGCACCCACAAAAACGACGTTGTTGGTGACGGAGCACGTGCCGGCTGATTGAGTGAATGTGCCGCTGCCGGAACTGCCGACGGTCAAGTAGGATGCGGCGAGCGAACCGCCGCTCAGGTTGTACGAGCCGGTGCTGCCGGAGTTGGTGCCCAGCAAAATGCCGGATGGGGAAGAGTTCGTGCCGCCGCTTTGCGTGAACGCCCCGCTGCCGCTATAGCCGGCGTACTCAATGGCGGAGGCGAGAAGGTAGCCGCTCCCGCTGAGGCTGTACGAACCGCTGCTGCCGGCGCCGTTACCCAACAAAACGGACGCTGTCGTAGAGTTCGTGCCGCCTGTTTGACTGAATGTCCCGCTGCTCCCTAAGCCGATGTACTCGGTGCCGGCGGAAAAAAGGTATCCGCTGCCGCTGAGCGTATACGAGCCGGCGGCGGGGGCGTTTGCGCCCACGTAAATGCTGCCTCCGACGGTGGTTGTCCCGCCGGTTTGCGTGAATGTCCCGCTAGCGAAATTGCCGTCGGTCAAATAGGACGCAGCGAGCGAACCGCCGCTGAGATTGTAGAAGCCGTTGGCGCCGTTGGTGTGACCCACTACAAGGCCGCTCGTCGCATTGTTCGTGCCACCGGTTTGAGTGAACTTCGCGGTGCCGGTGTAGCCGACGTATTCGCCGCCGCTGTGGACCGTCAGGCTGCCGCCAGAACTCAAAAGCAAGCCTCCGCTTCCCGCTCCGCCCATGAGAAGCGTGCCGCAACTTGCCGACACGCCCGACGTGATCGCCGCCGTTCCGCCGTTGACTACCCACGCGGTGTCGGCGGTGCCCGGCACGACGGAAAGGTTCCAATCGGTCGCCGTGGACCAGGTGCCCGATGACACATTCCAAGAGTAGTTTGCCGCCCAGGTCTGGGAAACTTGCGCTGTGGCGAGGATTGCCAAGGCCGCAACAACGGCCAATCGCATGAAGCGCTCCATAATTCCCCCGTTTTGTTTTCTTTGCCGCGGAGTCGCGGCCTTACGCGGTTGTTAAGAGTCCGGATGCATCGCTCGCGTCCGACTCTTCCGCCTTGAGCGCAGGCGTTGATAAACTGCCGCTCCACAAGCGGCTGAGGCGAGCAACGCCAGCGTGTCCGGTTCCGGCACGGGCGAGACCGTTGAATCGCTCGGAATCAGCGGGGCGAATGCTGCGGCGTTGCCGACAGTCAAGCTCGTCCCGTCCGCGATTCCGCCCGGCCTGGTGACGACTAACTCTCCGGCCGTGACAAACGTCCCGCCAGTATAGGAATCGCCCGTTCCGCTCAAGATCAACTCCGCAAGAGGATTCTCGACGCAAAGCGAGTTCCCCGCGCCCGTCAGAATGCCTTGATAGGTGCTCGCGGAAGAACTGGAGTAAAACAGGTTGGCCGTGATCACAGCAGCAGGGCCGTCGGCCAGGAGGACGCCGCCGTTTATCTCGACGCTGCCCGCGGAGAGCGAGGCGCCGGTCCCCATTTCGAGCGTGCCGGACGTCTGGGTGAGCATGCCGCCGCCGTTGTTAACAACCATCGTGCTCGTACCGCCTAGGTCGATATCTCCGGTGTTGGTGACCGGGCCATTGATCGTTGACGTGGCGCCGGTGAAGATCACCGAATTGTAGTTCGCGAGTCCGCCCGAGCGAAACGTGCCGTAGCCGGAGATTTCTGCGGAATTGCTCAGCGCGAAACCGTTGTTGTCGAAGATGCCGCCCGTAAGATTGATCGTGCCAAGATTGGTTGCCAGTCCCGACGCGACGAACAGCTTGCTCCCGGAGTCCACGGCAAGAATGCCGCCGGCGCTGTTCCGCAGCGGGCCGGACAGCGTAAGCGTGCCTTCCATCAATTCGATCGTGCCCGTGTTGTTCACGGCATTGACCACCAGGCCGTTGCCCTCGATAGAACCGGAATTGGCGATCGAACCGCCGGTCAAATCGGCCGTGAGGCCCCAAAGCTGGATCGACCCGGAATTCTGAAACGGCTGCTTGATATTGGTGGTCCCCGGAGGCACCGAGAGCATTCCGACGGAGTTCTCAAATGCCGCGCTGATCGTACCTGGTCCCTCAACGTTGCCGCCCGCGTTGATCAATAGTCCGCTTCCGGCGACGATGGATGAATTGAGATTGACAGTCCCCAGGTTGATGAGCGCGCTGCCGCTGAGGGTGAGTTGGTAGCCCGATTCGAGAGAGATCGTGCCCAGGTTCGTCATGCCGGCCGCTCCCGCGAAGATCGTCAAGTTCCCGCCGCTTTGCGTGATTTGCGCGTTGTTCGTGATGCCGACTCCGCTGGTCAGCCCGCCGTAGCCGCTGATCAAACCGTTGTTGATGATCGGGCCGCCGTTGCCGGCCGTTTGTCCGCCGGCCAACGAGCCGCCAGCGAGGATGATGGTTCCCTCGTTGTCCAGCGTGTAGGCGCCGCTGCCCGTGCCGACCACGACCCCGGCGGGGATGGCGGTGAAGATCGCATAGTTGATGATCCCTTCCGGCGCAAAGAACGAGCTAGTGAAAATACACGTGCCGTAGTTGACCAGTTGGCCTTCAAAAGTGCCGCCGGCGTAGCTGAAGGTGCCCGAATTCAAGAGCAGCGGCGAGGCAATCGTGCCTCCCGACTGCGCGAAGATCGCATTTGGGCCGACGGAGATCGAGCCCGCGGTGAGCAGGCCGCCGCTGAGGCTGTACGATCCAAATGCGCCGGGATTGACGGCGAGGTACAAGGCGCCGGTGGTGTTCGTGCCGCTGCTTTGGGTGAACGCCCCGCTGCCCGATACGCCGACGAACTCGTTGCTCGTTGCAAGCAGCAATCCGCCACTGAGGCTGTACGATCCGCTGATGCCGGGGAATGTACCGACGTAAAGACTGGTGTTGCTTACGAGGG
Organism: uncultured Planctomycetia bacterium; assembly: GCA_963780045.1. GTDB lineage: Bacteria > Planctomycetota > Planctomycetia > Pirellulales > Thermoguttaceae > JANXQG01. The sequence goes on from CAVZZZ010000001.1 coordinate 4,847,404, forward strand.
CGTTCGTGCCGCCGGTTTGAGAGAACGTCCCGCTGCCCGCAAAGCCGATGTACTGGGAGGACGCGGCGAGCGAACTGCCGCTTATCAGGTATCCGCTGCCGCCAAGGCTATACGAGCCGCTGCTGCCGGTAAAATCACCCACCAAGAGGCCGGATAGGGCGGAGTTCGTGCCGCCCGTTTGCGTGAACGTCCCGCCGCTCATATAGCCGTCGAACTCGGTACTTGTCGAAATGAGCAACCCTCCGCTCAGGCTGAAGGAGCCGCTGCTGCCGGGGTTTGTGGCTATGTAAAGGCTGCCGCTGTTGGTGATGGAGAGCGTGCCGCCTGATTGCGTGAACGTCCCGCTGCCGGAATAGCCGTCGTTCAGGTAGGATGATATAGCGAATGAGCCGCCGCTGAGGTTGTACGCGCCGCTGCTCCCGGCGTTGTTACCCAACACGATGCCGGATTGGGCGGAGTTCGTGCCGCCGGTTTGAGTGAATGTCCCGCTGCTCCCTAAGCCGACGTACTCGGTGCCGGCGGAAAAAAGGTATCCGCTGCCGCTGAGGGTGTACGAGCCGGTAGCGGGCGGGTTCGCGCCCACGTAAATGCTGCCGCCGACGGAGGTTGTGCCGCCGGTTTGCGTGAATGTCCCGCTGGCGTAGTTGCCGTCAGTGATGTAGCCCGCGAACAGCGATCCCCCGCTGAGATTGTACGAGCCGCTGCTGCCGTCGTTGTTACCCAACACAATGCCGGATGACGCCGAGTTCGTGCCGCCTGATTGCGTGAACGCCCCGCTGCCGGAATTGCCGACGTACTCAGTTGCGGCGGCGAGGTAACCGCCGCTAAGGCTGTAGGAGCCGCTGCTGCCGGTACTAGCGCCCAACGAAAGGCTGGAAGCGGCAAAGTTCGTGCCTCCGGTTTGAGTGAACGACCCGTTGCCGGAATAGCCGACGGACTCGACGAAAGTGGAAAGGTATCCACTCGCGCTTACGTTGTACGTGCCGTTGCTGCCGGCGTTTTCACCCAACGTAAGAGTCGCAACCGAGTTCGTGCCGCCGGTTTGCGTGAACGCCCCGCTGCCGCTGTAGCCCACGTACTCGTAGTAGCCAATTTCATAGAGGTATCCGCTGCCGCTGAGGTTGTACGATCCGCTGCCACCGGCAGAGTTACCCAGATAAAGGCCGAATATGGCAGAATTCGTGCCGCCGGTCTGAGTGAACGTCCCGCTGCCCATGTCTCCTACGTACTCGTAGTTGCTAACCGAGAAGTATCCGCTCCCGCTCAGGGTGTACGAGCCGGCGGCGCCGGCGCCCTTGCCCACATCAAGGCCGGGGCCGACAGATGTGATTGTGACGGAGTTCACGCCGCCCGTTTGAATGAACGCTCCGGTGCCGGAATTCCCGACGACCATCTCGCCCGCAGCGAGAGAACCTCCGCCCATGTTGTAGGAGCCGCTGCCGCCGGCATTGCCACCCAAAAGGACGCCCGTGGTAGAGTTCGTGCCGCCGGTTTGAGTGAACGCGCCGCTACCGTTCATGCCGACGATCATGTAGTATGTGGCGAGCGAACCGCCGCTCAAGTTGTACAAGCCGCTGCTGCCGGCATTGTTACCGAAAGAAAGGCTCACGGTAGAGTTCGGGCCGGCAGTTAGATTGTTCGTGCCGCCGGTTTGAGTGAACGTCCCGCTGCCGTTATTGCCGACGACAATACCTTCCCCGACGAGCGACCCACCGCTGAGATTGTACGAGCCGCTGCTGCCGCTGTTGATACCCAAGGTGAGGCCGGCGATGGCGTTGTTGGTGCCCCCCGTCTGGCTGAGCATTCCACTGCCCGTGTAGCCGACCATCTCGGCGTCGCTGTACACGTTGGGGTTGCCGCCCGTCAGGCTGCCGCCGGAAACCAACTGCACGGTTCCGCTCTCCGCGCCGCCCACCGTGAGCGTGCCGCAATTTGCCGACACGCCGGAGGCGATGGTGACCGTCCCGCCATTGACGACCCACGCGTTGTCGTTGATGCCCGGCACTCCGGAAGAATTCCAATCGTCCGCTGTTGACCAGGTGCCCGAGGAGACGAACCAGGAGTGGTCTGCCGCCAGGGTTTGGGATACTCGCCGGCTGGCGAGGATCGACAAGGCCGCAACGACGGTCAATTGCACAATACGATTCATAATGGCCCCCTTTACGCCGGGAAGCGCCGAGTGGGGAGCCGACCCGCTGCGCAGGTGCCCCGGCCGGGAGCCTGTAGCACCTCGCCGTTTCCGGATCCCTGCGCTCCGCTCCCCCCTCCCAGCACCCCGCACCTGTTCCGACGCAGCAGCGCGATCGCGGCCCCGACGGCCAGCAGCGCCAGCGTGCCCGGCTCTGGAACGGGCGCGGGCGCCGAGCGGCGCGATCGCCGGGCACGACCGTGCCGAACGCGGCGAGGTCATTGCCGACGGCCAAGGCGGTGCCGCATTCGATTCCTCCGGGGCTGGTGACGACCAATTCCCCGGCCGTGACGTACGTCCCGCCGGTGTAGGAATTGCCGCTGCCGCTCAAGACGAGAACCGCGGACGGGTTGTCGACCGCGAGCGTATTGCCGGCGCCGGCGAGAATGCCCTGATACGTGCTCGCAGACGAACTGCCGTAAACAAGGCTTGCATTGATCGTGGCGCCCGGACCATCGGCAACGAGCGTGCCGCCGGCAATCTCGACCGTGCCCGCGGTGAGCGCGGCGCCAGTTCCGATTTCCAGCACACCCGACGTCTGCGAGACGATGCCCGCGCCATTTTCCACGTTCATCAAGCTCGTGCCGCCCAGGTCGATCTGTCCGGCGTTCGTCAAGAGCGGACCGGTGACGACGAACTTGTCGCCCACGCCGCCTTGCAGCAGGCCCGACGGCCCCACGGCGAGATCGCTGAAGTAATTGACGGCCGGATCGCTGATGTAAGTGCCGTTGTTCGTGAATCCACCCGCCCATGTCGCCGTGGTCGACGTGATCTTGACGTAGCCGTTGTTGGTCACGGTGCCGGTAAAAATCGCCGGGTTGTAGGCAATGCTGATCGACCCGCCGGAGGCGTTCGTGACCGGGCCGTTGACGGTCGAGACGGCGCCCGTCAAATCGATTGTGCCGTGGTTCGTCAGTCCTCCGGTGCGGAGGATGCCGTAGCCGGAGATTTGTCCGCTGTTGCTCAGGGCATAGGAATTGTTGTCGAAAATGCCGCCCGTAAGGTTGATCGCGCCGTTGTTGGCGGTGAGGCCCGATGAAACGAGGAGTTTGCTTCCGTCATCAACGGCGATCAGGCCGCCTGTATTGTTTACAAGCGACCCGGACAGCGTAAGCGTGCCGTCAATCGACTCGATCGTGCCCGTGTTGTTCACGGCGCTGGTCACCAAACCGTAGCCCTGGATGGAGCCGGAATTGGCGATCGAGCCCCCGGTCAAGTCGGCCGTGAAGCCGGAGAGTTGGATCACGCCGGAATTGGCAAACGGCTGCGTGATATTGGTGGTTCCCTGCGGCACGGAGAGTATTCCGCTGGAGTTCACAAATGGCACGGTGATCGTCCCGGGCCCGGCAATATTGCCGCCTGAGTTGTTCAATAGTCCGCTCCCGGCGACAGTGGATGAATCCAGGTTGAGGGTGCCCAGGTTCGCGAGCGTGCTGCCGCTGAGCCGGAGCTGATAGCCGGTTGCAAGCGAAATCGTGCCGAGGTTTGACGCGGTGGATGCGCCAGCGATGACGAGGACCCCGCCGCTTGGGCTGATCTGGCCGTTGTTGGTGATGCCCACCCCGCTGCTCAGGACGCCATAGCCGGTGATCAGGCCGTTGTTGACGATCGGGCCGCCGTTGGCGGGCGACGACCCGCCAACCAGCGATCCGCCAGCAAGGATGAAGGTCCCCTCGTTGTCCAGGGTGAAGGACGCGCCGCTCGTGCCCAGAGCGAACAAGGCAGGGACCGTGATCGTAACGTCGTTCTCGATTCCGCCTCCGGCGAAGAACGAGGTGCTGAAGAGAAAGGTACCGTCGTTGACGAGGCGGGCGTTAAAGAGGCCGCCGCTATAGCTGAACGAGCCGGAGTTGACGAGCGTGCCCGGCCCGACAGTCCCTCCGCTCTGCGCGAGGTCCACCTGCGGGCCTACTGCGACCGTGCCGACGAGCGCCTCCGCCGGTCAAACTGTAGAGGTTGTTTCCGCCGTCATAGACGATGTTCGACGGGGAACTGGTGCCGCCGGTTTGCATAAAGGTCGTCTGCGCCCTAGCGACAGACTCCCTGCTGTGAGCAATCCGCCGCTGAGAACGTAGGAGCCCGTGCCGCTGGTCGGGCTGCCTACGTACAAGACGCCGCAAGAATTGGTGCCGCCGCTTTGCGTGACCGCGCCGAGGCCGGTATCGCCGACGTACTCTGCCGGTGCGGTAAGCAATCCGCCGCTGAGAACGTAGGAGCCGGTGCCGCCGGTCGGGGCTCCTACACCCAAGGCGGCGCAGGAATTGGTGCCGCCGCTTTGCGTGAAAGCAGCGCTGCCGGCATAGCTCAGGTACTCGATTCCGGCGGTGAGGTAACCGCTGCCGCTAAGGTTATACGAGCCGGTGCTGCCGGTGTAGTCGCCCAGCAAAATGCCCGGGGCAGAGTTTGTGCCGCCGGTTTGAGTGAACGCCCCGCTGCCCATATAGCCGATGTACTCGTAGTTGGTGGTGACGTATCCGCTGCCGCTAAGGTTGTACGAGCCGGTGCTGCCGGTGCCGGCGGCCAGTGTAATGCCGGATAGGGAAGAGTTTGTGCCGCCCGTTTGGACGAACGCCCCGCTGCCCGCGAAGCCGACGTTCTCGTAGAATGCCGAGAAGAGCGATCCGCCGCTGAGGTTGTACGAACCGGTGCTGCCGGCGTTGTAACCCAAGTAAAGGTAGCTTGCGACAGAGTTCGTGCCGCCCGTTTGCGTGAACGACCCGCTCCCGGAATTGCCGACGTACTCGGCAACCGGCACAACGAGCAATCCGCCGCTGAGGCTGTAGGAGCCACTGCTGCTGGCATTCGCGCCCACGGAAAGGCTGCCGCTGTTGGTGACGGAGAGCGTGCCGGCCGACTGCGTGAATGTCCCGTTGCTGGAATTCCCGACGTTCAGGAAAGACGCGGCGAGCGAACCGCCGCTCAGGAGGTACGAGCCGGTGCTACCCGCGTTGGTACCCACATAAATGCCCTCAGGGGAAGAGTTCGTGCCGCCGCTTTGCGTGAACGCCCCGCTGCCGGAATAGCCGGCGTACTCGATAGCGGAGGCGAGAAGGTACCCGCTCCCGCTGAGGCTGTACGAACCGCTGCTGCCGGCGAAGTTGCCCAACAAAATGGAAGCTGCGGTGGTGTTCGTGCCGCCGGTTTGACTGAATGTCCCGCTGCATCCATTTCCATAGCCGATGTACTCGGTGCCCGCGGCAAAAAGGTATCCGCCGCCGCTGAGGATGTACGAGCCGGTGGCGGGGGCGTTCGCGGCCACGTACATGGTGCCAATGGACGTCGTTCCGCCGGTTTGGTTGAATGTCCCGATGGCGAAATTGCCGTCGGTGATGTAGTTCGAGTAAAGCGAACCGCCGCTGAGGATATAAGTGCCGTTGCCGGCGCCGGTCTGGCCCAACACAAGGCCGTTGCTTGCGGTGGTGTTGGTGCCGGCCGACTGGTTGAACGTTCCGCTGCCGGTGTAGCCGACAAGTTCGCCGCCGCCGCCGACCGTCAGACTGCCGAAGTTGGAATTGATCGTCACGGTTCCCGTGTTAGCGCCGCCCACGTACAGCGTGTTGCAACTTTCAAACGCGAGGGCGCCGATGTTGGGCGTCCCGCCGTTGACGACCCACGCCGCGTCCGCGGGGCCTGGCACGGTGGAAGGGTTCCAATCGTTTGAGATGCCCCAATTGCCCCCCGAGGTGTTCCAAGAGTAGTTTGCCCCCAGGGCTTGAGAAACCCGCCCTGTGGCGACTATAGACAAGGCCGCGATAACGGCCAATTGCGTGAAACGGTTCATAACACCCCCTGTTTTTATTGCCACCCATGGGTGGCGTAATGTAGGGAAAAAGAATGCGACCCCGTTGGTATTGGGTCTGGGTTTGGTAACCCTCATTCTGTTGAAAACGGAGCCTCGGAGTTTTGAGCCTGAAAAGGCGGCCCACATCGGGCCATAAGACAGTGGCGACGTTTTTGGGCAGATTGTGCCAGAGAATCCAAAGTTTTTTCCGATGGCCGCGATGCGACCGGGTATCGCGGTACTGAGGCGGTGTTTGATGCACCGTTTGCGGTCGCGATCTCTCACGGACTCCGCTTTATCTTCAGCAATTCCTCCGCCTCGCGGCGCAGGAGTTGGGCCTCTAGCCAATCCTGAGGTAAAAGCTTTGCCGGCTGGCCAGGCCCCGCCGATCCTTCTCGTCCTATCCATTGGATGCCCTTGTCAAACCACTGCCGGGCCTCGTCAGGATGTCCCAGTCGGTAATGAAGCAGGGCCATAGCAAACCAATTCAGGCCCGCGTATTTCCAGGTCTTGTGGTTTGCCTGCGTGAAGCTTTGCAGAGCCTGGTCAAATTGACCGGCGCGATGATCGCCAGCCCCAGGACATGGTATTCCCAGGGCTGCCGCATGCTGCTGCTGGCATGTTTCGCCCACTGAACGGCTCGAGCGGGATTGACCGCGCTCTTGTGCGATACAGCGCAGGTGCGCGCCACGACGTAGGCCTCGTAGGGATACGGAGCTTTCATCTGCTCTACGCGCCGGATTAGGTCGCGGCAGACGCGGTTGTATCCCTCGTCATCTCCCCGTATCAGGAACAAACAAGCGTAAGCAAAGGCGTCGTCCTCAAATGGTCTCGCCAGGGGGTCGGCCTTTGCATATTCGGCAGCCGCCCGGTCCCATTGACTCAGGCGAATGTAGGACCGGGCCAGGCCCAACGGCGTGGCCCTCGCCTCAATGTCCGCCAACAGCTTTTGGAAGTCCTCGCGGTCACGGAGTGGGTCGAGATTGGCGTCGTGGCGCATCAAAATGGCGTCGGCGAAGCCGGCGGCGACGGCCTTACTCAGCCAGACCATTGCCAGGTTGGCCTCGTCATTCGACAAGCGGGCGGCTTGGAGGTCCGCCGCATGCATTTGGGCGGCCGCGATGATCGCCCGGCCGCAGCCAGCGCTGTACAGCCATGTCGAGTCCGACGGGTTTTTTTTCTCAAGCGCCTCAGCGGCAACTCGGCAGGAGGCCACGTCTCCCAACGTCCCGAAGTGCCTGATGCACGACACGACCGTAGTCGAGTCCGTCAACGGACTGCCGCCCGGCCTATCCGCGTTGGCAAGCAGGTCGTCGATGAGTCGAAGGGCATCAGCGGAGCGGCCCTGGGCGGCGCAGTCAACTGCCAATTCGGACATGACGGAATACGCTTCTATGAGTTCCGGCTGCAGGACAAGTGCCTTGTGCAACGCCGCGATGGCTTCGTCTAGTTGGCCTTTCGCGCGCAGGGCGTCGGCGAGGTTGACGCGAGTCTTTGCATATGCGGGTGTCAGCTCGATGGCCTTGCGGTAGACCGGGATGGCATCGTCCACACGGCCCTTCTTTGAAAGGGCGAGGCCGATGGAATTGCGGGCATCGACAAACGACGGGTTCAATTCAATGACTTTGTTCCATTCGGCGATAGCTTCGTCTACCCGGCCGTAGTCTTGCAGGGTGAGGGCGAGATAGTTGTGGGCACGGAAATCCTTGCAGCCAGGTTCGATAACCTTCTTCCACTCGGCGATGGCTGCGTCCATACGGCCATCGCCTTCGCGCTTCGCTGAACCCTCGATCCGGATGCGCTCTACCCGGTCGACGAATTCGAGCTCTCTCAGCCGCTTGTGGACCCGCTCGGCGGTCGCCGGGTACGCCTCTCCGCCGGCCATGGCAGCGTCCGCCCGCCGGGTCGCCTCCAGGGCTTCCGGCCATTTCTGCTCCTCTTCCAGCCTGTCCACCTCGCGAAAAATCGAGTCGACTTGCCCGGTCACTCTGGCCTGCCGCTCTTGTAGCTCCTGGGCCGCCGCCGCGTCCCGCGCCGAGCGATCGCGCAAAATCCAGCCGACCCCGGAGCCCAAAAGCACGAGCAACAGCAGCATCGCCGCGGCCACAGCCAACGCGCCCTTGTTGCGCCGAGCGAATTTGCGCAGACGGTAGCTCACACTCGGCGGGCACGCCTCGACCGGCTCATCCGCCAGGTACCGCTGAATATCGCGTGCGAAGCCGTTGGCTGTCTCGTACCGGCGGGTCCGGTCCTTCTCCAGCGCTTTCATCGCGATCCAGTCCAGCTCGCCTGAAACGAGCGTGGTGAGCTTCTTTGGCTCCAACTGCCTCTGTGCCGAAATCGACGGCAGCGATTTGCTGGAACTCAGCCGCGTGCTGGGCTTGGGAGGTTCTTCTTCACGGATGATTCGGAGCATTTCGTCGAAGGCTGCGGAGCGAAGGCGCTGGCGGTCGAAAGGGGTTTCTCCGGTCAGAAGTTCATAAAGGAGGACGCCCAGCGAGTAGATGTCGGTGCGAGTGTCGATGTCGGCCTGGTTGAGCTTGGCCTGCTCCGGGCTCATGTATTCGATCGTGCCCACGACCTGGCCAAACTGCGTGAACATCGTTTTCTCGGTCAAATGCTGGCCGATTGCTTTGGCGACCCCGAAATCGATGACTTTGGGGACGGGACGGTCGTCGTAGTCGGCCACGAGGACATTGGTAGGCTTCAGGTCACGGTGGATGATGCCCTTCTGGTGCGCGTGCTGCACGGCGTGGCAGACGGGAATGAACAACTCCAGGCGCTGGCGCGGGGTAAGGCGATGCTCGTCGGCGTACTGGATGATCGGGATGCCCTTGACAAGCTCCATGACGAAATACGGGCGTCCTGCATCGGTTGTCCCTGCATCAAGCACCATTGCGATGTTGGGGTGGTCCATAAGGGCCAGGGCCTGCCGTTCGGCCTCAAGACGGGCGATCACCTGCGCCTGTCCATGCCCGGCTTGATGATCTTGAGGGCAACCATTCGCTGGACGGGGCGCTCTTGCTGGGCCATGTAGACGATGCCCATGCCCCCCTCGCCGATCTGCTGGAGCAGCTTGTAAGGACCGATTTGCGCGCCTATCAAGCTGATTTCTTTCTTTTCAAAACACGAGGTCGTGAGGCCAGGGGCCGGCGACTGTAGAAAGTTGCCCGCTTGGGCGTGGGCGGCCAGCAGCGCTTCGACTTCGCCGCGCAAATCCGCGGCGTCGGCACAGACCGCGTCAAGATAAGCGGTGCGCTCCGCGTCGGAGGTAATCTCCACGGCGCGGTCGAAAATGGCTCGAAGACCCACGGCGTCGGTAGGCATGGTGAATCATCCCCGGCCCATTCTTACACTGCCATGAGACAGTGCGACGTAAGGCGACAAGATGTGCCAAAAAACCACAAAATTGCTTGTTCAGCGCAATTGTCGAAACAGCCATGCGCGGGCAAAGGTCCAATGCCGATTGACCGTCCGTACGGAGATTCCCAGCGCCGAGGCCGTTTCTTCGATCGTCAGTCCCGCGAAATAACGTAGTTTCACCACCTCCGCGGCCTGCGGATCCTCGCTCGCCAGCCGCTGAAGGGCTTCGTCCACGGCTAACAAGTTGTCGTCCCCTTGCTCTTCGGAGATTTGAAGATCACTATCAAAATCGACCCGTCGCAATTCACCGCCATGCCGCGCACGGCTCTTGCGGCGGGCTTGTTCGACGAGAATGCGGCGCATGGCTTCGGCGGCCGCGGCGAAAAAGTGGCCCCGACCGTTCCAATGTTGCGACTCTTGGCCGGCTACAAGCCGAAGGTAGGCCTCGTGAACCAGCGCCGTGGCCTGAAGTGTTTGCCCAGGCTTTTCGTGAGCTAATCGGTGCGCGGCCAGCTTCTTCAACTCATCGTAAAGTACAGGGAGCAGTTGCTCGGCTGCAGTTGGGTCGCCGGTTTCAATCCGCGACAGGATTTGCGTGACTTCGGGCATTTCGACTACCCGGAACTCTTTTGATGTGCGCCCAATTATAGCAGAGTTGGGATTAGCGGGATCGAGCGGCCATTAGAGGTAATTGGCCACAGACTGTCCTGCTGGCGGCGATCGTGGACGTGCCACTGCTGGGGAAAAAATCGGGTGTTCCGTCCCTGTCAAAAATCACATTGCCGGCACAGCGTTTGCTGCTTTGGATTGTTTGAAGCTCTAACCAGAAGGAGTCACTCTATGCGATTCTTATTCCGTGGAGGTCCGCAAAGACGGCGTCGCCGCGATTCGGGGCACGGCGCCCAACGAGAAGGCGAAGGCCAAGGCGGAGCAATTGACGCTGCATACCGTCGGCGTTCAGCGAGTCGAGAACGAACTGCAGATACGGCCGGCGTCCGCCAAGTGGGATGCCCGACCGATGCGCGTCAGCGCGGCTTTGGGATCTTAAAATCGAAGGGCGAGTCGCTGCTTTTTACCTTAAGTGGCGTCGTATCTTCTTTCGTGTATTCATCCGGAACCAGCTGGCCGTTGCCGATGGCCTGCACGACAACCTTGCTCTCGCCTCGGATAATTCCGTCGTTAGGGCCGAAAGTGTAGGCAAAACTGAATTTGCCGGTCGTCACACCGACTTCGGCTATGCCTTGCTTGGGCGGTGTTTTGGGGTCGACGGGCGGCACTTGAGGGAAAAAAATCAACCGGAGGCGGTTTGCGGGTATCAGACTGCCGTCCTCGTAGGTAATCTTGCCTGAAACCTTCTCGACTGAATACGGCTGCCCGTTGCCACAGCCGGAAACTGCCGCTAGCACTACAGCGGAAACAAAGAGGAGCGTGGCGGTCGCTGGCCAAAGAAGGCGAGGTCGATATCGACTTGCATGCATAGTGAATTCAATACTGGTTGTTACCTACCGTCTGTCCGTCGTTCGCGCTCATCAAGTTCTCCCAGATGCCAAATTCGGAGGGAACAACTCTCGGCGGGTTTTGCGTGCCGGTGACATACGGCCAAATGTTTGTCGTATAAATGCTGTTGCTGATGAACGTGACGGAGCCATCGCAGAAACTTATGTGGACACCGCCGGGGTGCAAGCTGCGTGCAGTCGCCTGCTCGCTGCCATGCCCATCGTAGCAGTCCATCTGGATGGCCGATAGTGCCGTGTTGCCTACGCCTTGATTGCCGCCGCCGCCAAACGCATTCTGAATATCAGCACAACTCTGGAGGTCGTCGGAACCTCCGTCCGAATGACCGTCGGTCATATCGCCGGGCGGCGCTATGCAATTTGGGCCATGGTCGTCGGTGTCGGAGTGCCCGAACAGCAGGCTCGAGCCGACCGCGCCCATGGCCCAGATGCCGCGCGGGTCCATCGGCGCGACCCCCGCACGGACTTCTCCCAGAAGACACGTGTGCGCCATGCCGTCGATAATGTCCTTTGAGCCGCTGGCCTCGCTGATGCCCATGACGCCCTTGAAACCGGGTGTTTTCCATCCCACGGAACCCGGACCGAGGAAGGGAAGCGTAACCGAAGCCCCTCCGATAGTCAAGCCTTCGCTAGGCTGAATGATCGAGCCGTTGCCTGCATAGTTGCCGTGCGCCCAGTTTGGCCCGGCGCCGGAGTTTGACGAGGACGGCTGGTACGGTTGCGAGTTGTAGAACGCATCGCTCGGACAGCGGAACACCGGCCGTTTCGTGGCGCGCAGCACGGCGTTGCTCGTGTCGGCGACGGGCTTAAGCATGTTGTACTCCTTAGCCAATCCAGAGTCCTCGGTATAGGGAAGGGTGAGAATGGCCCAATTGGCGCCCCATTGAGTCGACGACCCTATGGCCCCATTGTTCTTGTTGTAAGTCACCCCAACCGGAAAGACGTCGCTGTGCTCGTCCTTGTAGTTGATACAGGCCAGACTGAGCTGCTTGATGTTGTTCATGCACTGCGCCCGGCGGCCTGCCTCGCGTGCGGCATTGATGGCGGGCAAAAGCAGCGCGATCAGGATGCCGATGATGGCAATCACGACGAGCAATTCCACGAGCGTAAAAGCGCGCCTTTTCATGAGCCTAACCTCCCTAATAAGTCAGCCCAAACCCGTAAGGAAACAGCACCGCGCCGTCGCATTTGCCTTCCGCACAAGGTACTTGCGACATGCTCCGAGGCCAGGTATGCGGCAGTTTCCCAGTTGCCTTGTAATCACCGAAAAGCACGTCGGCAACGCCCTGCCCTTCAGTCCCAGGGAGCCATGCGGCGATCAGGGCGTCGCAATTGGAAACGATATTATTTATAATCCTCGGCCGGCCGGAAAGCAAGACGGCCACCACGGGTTTTCCTGTGCGCCTGGCACGGTCCACAAGTTTCGCGTCCGCCGCGGGTAGCGCGAGGTCCTTGCAGTCGCCGGGACCCTCGGCGTAAGGCGTTTCACCGAGGACAACGAGCACGGCATCGGTAGCCGGATCGATCTGCCCCTCCGCGGAGTAACTAACCTTCGTGTCAGAGGACACAGTTTTGCGAATCGCGGAGAGAATCGTTGTGCCGCCGTGCGTGACGGCACCGGGCTTTCCCTGCCAGGTGATCGTCCATCCGCCGCATTGGATGCCGATATCGTCGGCCGCTCTGCCCACGACCGCCAAGTGCCCGATCTGCTTGGAAAGCGGCAACGCGTTTCTATCGTTCTTCAGCAGCACGAGCGATTCCCGCACGCATTGCCGGGCGATTTCCCGATGCTCGGGGCAGCCGATCTTTGTCCAAAGCGCCGGATCGGCGAAGGGGCGTCGTTGGACCGCAAACGCAACTTGACGCGCAGGATGCGCAGCACGGCGTCGTCGATCCGCGATTGCGGCACGCGGCCCTCGACGACCAGTTCCTTCAGCAAGCGGATGAAGTCGCGGTAGTTGTTTGCTTGGCCCGGCCCGTTGGGAATCATGACCATGTCCAGACCGGCATGGATGGAGCGCTCGATGTCGGTCTTGTAGTCTGGCGACAACTGGTCGATGGCGGCCCAGTCGGAGACGAGGAACCCCTGGAAGCCCAGCTCCCCCTTGGCCAAATCAGCGCCTTTGAGCACGTCGGTAAGAAGGTGACGGTTGCCGTGCATTTTCTGCCCGTTCCAACTGCTGTAGGAGACCATGATCGATCCGACACCGGCCTTGATGGCGGCGCGATAGCCCGGCAGGTGGACGCGCCGCAATTCCGCCTCGTCGCACTGGGTGTCGCCTTGGTCCTTGCCGCCTTTGGTGCCTCCGTCGCCCAAGAAGTGCTTGGCGCAGGCGAGCACGGATGTCGGCGCGGAAAGGTTCGGCCCTTGGAGGCCGCGAACGGCGGCCGCCGCCATTTTTGCCACCAGCTCCGGCGACTCGCCAAAACTTTCGTAGGTGCGGCCCCAGCGAATGTCCCGCGCAGGCGATGCAGGGGGCAAAGGCCCACGAGATGCCGGTGGCCGAGACTTCCTCGGCCGTCGCCCGCGCCGCCTTTTCGACCAGGGCCGGATCGCGCGTTGCGCCGAGGCCGATATTGTGCGGGAAAATGACCGCGCCGTCGATGTTGTTGTGGCCGTGGACGGCGTCGATGCCGTAGATCAAGGGGATCTTCAAGCGCGACTTCATTGCCACCGCCTGATAGCCGTCATAGGCCGCGGCCCAGGTGCGCGGCAGGTTGTCGGCCGGGTCGGAATCGCCCCCGCTGAGCATCGACCCAATGGCAAGCCGGGCGATGTCCGACTGGTCCTTCATCGCCAGCATGTCGACTTGCGTCATCTGGCCGATCTTCTCGTCCAATGTCATTTGCCCCAGCAGCGCGCGGGCCTTGGCGTCCGTTGAAGCGACGGCGTCGGCGGCGCGGGCCCCAGCGGCGGCGGCCGCCAGTGCCGCGGCCGCCGTCAGGACCAGGAATGTTTGCTGTTTGCTCATAGTAGTCTCCTCGTGCTAATCGTACTCCCTTCGCAAGGCGGCACAAGACCCGCCGGCGACCGTTGGGCGGCCGCCCTTCACCGCGGTTATAATGGGCGGCATGGAAGCGAACGTGGCGGCCCGCCGATGGTATTGTCCCACGCCCGCCTGGCTCGTCTGGGGCGCGGTCGTCGCGACGGGCCTGTTGCTCGCCTCCGAGCGCTGGCGGTGGTTTTTTCTTGGCCAACACAAGGGCTATGCCGTGCTGGCGGCGGTGGCCGTCGTGGGGGCGGTGTTGGTGCTGATTCCGGCGTGGATGCTAGCGGGGCTTTTGTTTCGGCGGCGGGCGCAGTTCGGGCTACGCACCCTCTTGGTGCTCGTCGCCTTATGCGCGCTTGTGTGCAGTTGGCTGGCGGTCAGGATCAAGCAGGCGCGGCGGCAGGCGGCGGCGGTGGCGGTAATCTTACAGAGGGACGATCCGCAGTTTTCTTATGATTGGCTGCCTAGCGTGTATGATTCGAAAACCGATGACAGCTTTGTTTCGTTGGCGGAGGGTCCGCCGCCAGTGCCCGAGCTGCTGGTGAAACTGCTGGGGCTCCATTTCTTCGCCGACGGCGATCAGGTACACCTCGAAGGACGGCAGGTCACGGATCGGCGGCTGGCGGCCCTCGCGGCGGTGACGGGACCGATATCGTTGTATCTGGTGGGGCACGATGTGACCGACGCAACGTTGTCGCACCCCGAGGGATTGACGAGTCTCCATGATGTGCGTCTCCTCCATACCGGGGTCGCCAAGGAAGGCGTTCAGAAGCTCAAGCGTGCCTTGCCCGATTGCGAGGTTTTCATCTGGCCCCCGCTCCCGCCATAATGCTGCATTGCCCCGGCTCGCCAATGCCGCTCCGCCGCTCAATCAAAATCATCCGGGTGTGCCGGTGGAGGAGGGAAAAGGGGAAGCGCGTCAGGAGATCTCGCGCCAAGCCGCAAAGGCGCAAAGGGGAGAAAGGAAAATGCACGAAAGAAAAATGGTCGCTCGCTCCAGCATTTTCCTTTCCTCCATCTTCCTTTCTTTGCGCCTTTGCGGCTTTGCGCGAGGCCCTTTCCCGCGCGGCCGGGGTCCCTGAATTGGAGGGAGCCTGCCTTCGATCGGCGGAAAATGGCCGCCGATTGGAGGACGATGCCCACGGATTGTAGCAAGAATTCCGCCGATTGGGGGCAAGTGCCCGCGGATCGTATGAGAAATTCCCTGGATTGGAGGCCGCTGGGCGGGCGTTGTTTCAAAGAATCCCTGCGTTGTTTGAAAGATCCATTCGCGCGAATGAAATCCGCAATCGGCGGAATGAAACCTGCTTTCAAACGAATGAAATTCGCATTTGACGGAATGAAATCTTCTTTCCAGCGAATGAAATCTCCTTTCGAGAGAATGGAACTTCCTTTCGACAGAATGGAGCCTGCATTCGGCCGGCGCAAACAATCTTCCCAGCGGACGGCCAGGGCGTCTTGTAGGACGGAAGTTCGGTCCAGCAGGTTCCTAGAAGCGTCCGGCTAGACCCGCCAGCGGGCGAAGAAGACGGTAATCCCGTCCGGCGTGACCGGCGAGGCGTCCGGCGTGACGATTGTGCCGTAAGGCATGACTGGCCCGGCGTCCGATCGGACCAGCCGGGCATTTTTGCGGATCGCTCTTTGACGCCGCGCGTGGCATGTCGTAGATTTCAGCAGCAAGCAAAATGGAAAAATCCGCCGGCCCCGCGCCGGCGCGTGACAAGTATACGTCAGGAATCGGCTGTTGCCAGCCGATCCCTGTCGCGTTTTTTGCGCGCCGCCGCTTGCGTCCATTTTGCAATTTGCATTTTTCAATTTGCAATCCCCCTCCCCTGCCCCCCGCTCCCCGCTCCCCGCCCGATCCCATGCCCGCCCGCGCTCCCTACATCCCCCGCGCCCAAGGCGACTTCGACCTCTGGGCGCGGAATTTCGCCGACACCGTGGCGAAAGAACCCGAACTCTACGCGCTCACGCCGGCCGACGCCGAAAAAATCCGCGCCGTGGTGGACCGCTGGCACGCGGCCTACACCCCGGTGACGTGCAAGGGCAACCGCACGCAGTGCCTCGTCAGAACCAAGGACGAGGCCCGGGAGGCGGCGCGAGAGTCCCTGCGCGGCTACGCCCAGCGGATCACGCACTGCCCGGAGGTCTCTGCGGGGGCGAAGATCGCGCTGAAGGTCAATCCGGGCAGGTTGAAGTGGACGCGGATCGCCGCGCCGCCCTCGCACCCCTGCCTGTGGGCCGTCGACACCGTGACCAGGGGGGTCAAAATCCGTTTTTGCGACAGCCACGCCGTGGAACACGCCGGGGCGAAACCCTACGGCTGCGTCTCTTGCCAGGTCTTTTATACGCTCTCCGACGAACGGATCGAGCGCCATTCGCTGCTGACCGCGCAGCATACGGCCACGCGGTCGCCCTTCGTCGTCGATTTTCCGGACGCCGGCGGCGGGCGGCAGTGCTACATGGCCGGCTACTGGCTGATGCGCAACGGCAAGCGCGGCGGCTGGGGGCCGATCGCGTCGTTCACCGTGCCGAGGAGCGGGTGAGGGAGAGCGGTCGGCGGCCAGACGTATGAGGCAGCGGCGAGATGGCGCTACTGACTCCTGGCAACGCGGAAGCCCGTGCTGTTGTCCCGGTGGTCCGGGAGGTACGCGCTGCGGAAGGCGGAACGGGCGTCGAGCGGCCCGTCGCTCCAGGAACCGCCCCGACGGACAAGGCCTGCGGCGTCTGAGCCGGTTGGGTCGTCTGCGGGCGATTTGGCGTAGTAGTCCTCGCCAAGGCAGTCCGCGCACCACTGCCCGGCATTCCCGTGCATGTCAAGATCAACCCACGCCTGTTACTGGGTCAAGCCTTGCTTGGCAGTCCGACACTGCTCGCACAAGCCGTCCGTATCAATCTCCAGCGGAGGGTAATACCCCCGAATGTTTGCAGCGTGTAGACTTCGATGTCTATATATCTGGTCTGGCATTTCAGGTTTATAGCCAACTCGCTGGCAAGCGATGCACCGATTCATCCATCGTTCCATCTTTGGATACATCGCTAGGTATTCTTCTCCACCTCTCATTCCCGCTTCTCCTGTACTTCAAGCGGATTTTTTACGGGTCGCTCATCCTGATACGATAACAAGAAACCTGCCGCCCGTCAAAATATCGCCAGAAACGTCGTTACAAGCGTAGGTTAGAATGGTATTACAAGGGTTACCGTGCATGTCGTAGAGACCGAAGGCGTTGGGCTTGAATTGGCCCACCGGGGCTGTGAACGCGTAGCCGTCGCTGGCCTTGATCGTCCACGTCCACTCCGGGAACTTCGCCTTGGCCGTCGCGTCGGCCACGTTCGCCACCTTGGCGAGCGTCTCGGGATCGTCGCCGCGGTAATACCGCGTCGTCGTCCCCGCACGGCAGGCGTATTCCCACTCGGCCTCCGTGGGCAGGCGGTAGGTCTTGCGCTCCTTCTTGCTGAGCCATTCGCAGAAGGCCGCCGCGTCGTTCCAGCTTACGTTGACCACCGGATGCTCGTCCGTCTGCTCGAATCCCGCCTTCCGCCAAGAGTAATCCTTGTGGAAGCCGTGTGGTCCCGGTCCATGCATTTCTTCTTTCGTGTCGCCGTCCCATCCATCGGCCCCCGGCTCGTGTCCCTTCTCCGCGTCCGTCTTGTAGCCTGAATCCTTGACGAACTGGCGAAACTGGCCCCGTGTGACATGATAGGTGCCCAGGAAGAACGGTTTGGTGATCCGCACGCGATGCTGCGGGTGCTCGACCTTGACGTCGTCTGCCGTCAAACGCCACTCCGGGGGGTAGTTCTTCTTGAAGAAGGCCGCCGTTTCCTCCGCCGACTCGCCGCTGCCCATCATGAACTCGCCCGAAGGGACGAGCGTGAGCTTCATGCCGATGGAATTTACGATCTGCCGCGTGCCGCCGGTGGCCTTCGCGTCCTCGCCGCGGGCGCTGGGGGTGAAACTGCCCACGGCGGCCAGGGCCGCCACGGCCGCTAGACACGTTTGCGGGAACATGGGAACCATCTCCTAAAACCCATAGCGCGGCCGCCAGAAGGCGAACGGCGCATGACGCCGGCAAGTGACCGCGCCTCGCGGGAATACCAGGTAGCCTAGCGGCTGAAAGTGCAAAATGCAAGTCCTCCGCGGCCGCGCCCGCTGTGGTGTTTTTTGGATGCTTGTTCCTCGGTTCGTCCTTCGGTAGAATCGCGGTCAGCTTTCGGTTAACACGTGACCCATTGATCCTCCTTCTCCCTCGCCGGGCTTCTCTTGATCGCCGCCGAAACCCGTGCGGACGTGAACACGGACAATGACCAGAAACATCCTCTCGACGCTCCTGGCATCGTCCATCGCGCTTGGCCTGCTGGCAGGCGCTGCGGAGCGCGCTTTCGCTGCCCCCGTATCTACGGCGAACAAGACCATCTTCGGCCCGAACGTATACGTCTTCGACGACACCATGCCGGCCGCGGACATCCAGAAGACGGCGGCCGGCATCTTCAGCAAAATGGAGTCCAGCCAGTTCGGCTCCGAGCGCTATGCACTGCTGTTCAAACCGGGTGAGTACGACGTCACGTTCAACGTCGGGTTCTACACGCATGTCGCCGGACTGGGGCGCGATCCCGATGACGTACGCATCAAAGGCGGCGTGAACGTCGATGCGAAGTGGATGCGCAATGGCAACGCGACTTGCAATTTCTGGCGGACGCTGGAAAACTTCGCCGTCACCCCTTCCGCCACCAAGGGCACGACGCGGATCGCCGTCTCCCAGGCCGCGCCGCTGCGACGGCTGCACGTCAAGGGCAACCTTCACTTGTTCGACTTCGATTCGCATTGGAACGCCGGTTGGGCCAGCGGCGGTTTCCTGGCCGATTCCGTTGTCGACGGCGAGATCGTGCCCGCCTCGCAACAACAGTGGCTATCGCGCAACAGCAACTGGTCCCGCTGGTCCAACGGCGTGTGGAACATGGTGTTCGTGGGCTGCACGAACCCGCCCAAAGGCGAGTTTCCCAATCCACCGTATACGGTGGTGAAGAAGACGCCCGTAATGCGCGAAAAGCCTTACCTGTGCGTAAACCGCGCGGGCGAGTACTCTGTTTTCGTGCCCGCGCTGAAATCCGGCACGCAAGGCACGAGTTGGAGCGCGGGACACACGGCCGGCAAGGCGATTCCAATTGGGCGGTTCTACATCGCGCAGCCGTCAACGGCTGCGGCAGCGAGCATCAACTCCGCCTTGGCCGAGGGCAAGAACATTCTCTTCACTCCGGGCGTCTACTCGCTCGACGACACGCTGAAGATCGCCAAGCCGGACACGATTATCTTTGGCCTGGGCATCCCATCGCTCGCGCCGACGCAGGGCAAGCCGATCATCTCCATCGCCGATGTAGACGGCGTTTCGATCGCCGGCCTGATCCTCGACGCCGGCCCCGTCAAGTCGCCCGTTCTACTCAAGGTCGGGCCGACAAACAGCTCTGCCAACCATGCCGCCAATCCGACGTTCCTTTACGACTTGACCGTTCGCACGGGCGGCCCAGTCGCCGGAAAGAACGACGCGGGAATCATCATCAACAGCAACAACGTCGTGGCGGACCAAATCTGGATTTGGCGGGCGGACCACGGCGCCGGCGTGGGCTGGAACAGAAATCCCACGAAGAACGGACTGGTCGTCAACGGCAACGACGTGACGATCTACGGCCTCTTCAACGAGCACCACGAAGAGTACCAGACGCTTTGGAACGGCAACGGCGGCCGGGTCTACTTCTACCAGTCGGAGATGCCTTACGACGTGCCCAACCAGGCGTCCTGGATGCGCGGCGCAATCAATGGATACGCCTCCTACAAGGTGGCCGACAAAGTGACCAGCCACGAGGCGTGGGGCGCGGGCGTGTATTGCTACTTCCGCGACGCGGCGGTCAAGGCCGACAGCGCCATCGAGGCGCCAGCCGCGAGCGGTGTCAAGTTCCATAACATGACGACGATCTGGCTCAATGGTCGGCGTGGCAGCGAAATCAGCCACGTCATCAACAACCGCGGCGGACGGGTCCATGCGAATTCCCCCGCGGACGCCATGCGACAGACGCTACGGGAGTTCCCCGGCTCGAATGCCGCCACAGAGCGCGAATCGGCCGTGCATTAATGGCAACGTGCGGCGGGCGCCAGACCCTTGAACGGCCGCAATGCGAATTGCTGCGGTGAACCCAGCTATTGCGTGAGACGTCGCAATGGATTAGTTTCGGCGGCCGCAGAAGGAAGCTCGATTTCGTCCTCGCCGGGACGTTTTCGCCACAGTCGGGCCTGCCACGCGCACAAGCCCAGTGCGATGGCAGCGGGCGCCAGCTTCCAAGAGACAGCCACGTTCTCGTGTACCAGCGCGAGCCAATGCCGGATGGGTCCGCCGATATCGGCGCTGGCGGAGGATTCTTGCACCGGCTTCGCGACGCCACTGCCGTCATGCAGTGCGGCCGCCGTCATTGCCGCGACGGTCTGCTCGGTCGCCTGTTCCGCGCTCGCCTGTTCCGAGGATGTGACGTCGCGCGCCACGGACTGATCGCGAAGCAGATCGCCCCCCATGGCAGGGGCCTCCGGGAGGTCCGTCACTTGCACCGGCAACAATAGAGCGGCTGCCACGCGACCGTCGGCCGCCACGGGGTAATCGTCGGCGCGTGGGCTCATCGGCGTGCGAATGCCGAGCGGCGTGCTCACCACGGCAGACTCTCGATCAGCCTCAGTTGCGGCGCTAAACTGAGATACAGAAGCGCCGGATGCGGCAGCGGGCGGCGCCGCAGGCGCTGGCGGCTTGAAACGGCGAGAACTCCGCCGCTTCGGCCGGCATGGAGACAAGCAAGTGCGAAACGCCCGCCGTGCCGCCGTTGTCGGAGGTCGTCAAAGAGGTCGATGCGGGCGACTGCTGCACCACGATTCCTATCGGCACCGAGTAGGGTGGGAGCCAATAGAACGAATACTCAGCCAAGGTCGAGGCCGACGACTCCTCGGCGGGGTCTTGCGTCGTGTCGGCCAGCGGCAGCGTGACGCCCCCCAGGTCGAAGCGGAGCACACCGCCAGGATCCGCCGCGGCGCCGCGAATACGACCGTATAGACGCCGGCGTCGAGATAACCTTCCTGCGCCTGCGTTGTGCCGGCGGCGGCAGTCATCGAGAAGACGCTGTTTCCCGCCGCATCGCGGATGCTCATATCGACGCCGCTGGCCGACGGCAAGCCCCAATAGGCTGCCGCAAGCACGAAGTGAAACTCCTGGTCCTGAAGGACGTAAACCGTGCTCACGGCTTCCGCCTGGATTGAGCCAAAGGAGCCGCTGACATAAGGGATCGTTTTCCGGCCGTCAAACTGTCCAAACGCGCCTGCGACGGGCAAGACGTTCTTCTCAGAGGCCGACAGGCCGGCTGCCGCCGGTGCGGCGAGCGCGTGCGCCGGCGGGTAAGCCGCGACCGCCGTGGAGTAGACCAAGCGGTCCTCCAACCGCTCGAAGCGAAGTCGTCTTAATCGCGTGCGGGACATGTCGAAGCGTGTGGGTTAGTCAGATGCGTCTGCGGCGGGTTTCGCCTCCATTCGCAAACTGGCGACGGCCTGCAGCAATTGTAGGTATTGCGGGCAAGAGCGTATTGCGGCCAGGTCCTTGTCGCCGCGGACCAAATCGCCGCCATAGCCGCCGCGAAGGGCCGCGGCGAGCAGTTCCAGGGCGCGAGGCGCCTCCGCGGCATTGCGCCGGGCCAAAAGCGCGTAGACGCAAGCGGCCTGGTACTGCACCGCCGGCGCCGGATCGAGACTCAATGCGGCCTGGGCGTCGCATCTTGCCGCCTCGGCCTTGGACTGCCTTGCCCGCAGCACCCCGCGCGCCCCGACCAGCGAAGCGGCCTCCGGAAAAACTGCGATTGCCTGGTCGAGCACGGCGACGGCTTCGTCGGGCCGGCCAAGCCGTTCGGCCAGCAGATGCACCTTGCTCTCCCACGCCGGGAGGTAATACGCGTTTGATTGCAACGCGCGGTTGACATCTTCCAGCGCGGCGCCCGGATTGTTCGGCGCACGGGCAAACGCGCGGGCGACCCAGGCGACCTCGTCATCCGGCGGCAGTTCCGCGCCGCGCTGCCGTTGGGCGCGGGCCGCGTCGGAGTTTCCCAGCGCGTGCCAGGCCCGCGCGAGCAGCAGATGCAGCCGCGCCTTTCGGCGCCCGACGCCAGCGCCGCATGAAGATCGTCGATCGCCTCCCGCGGCCGGCCAAGCCCGAGCCGCGCGATCGCCCGGTTGACGCGGGCGTCGACGCGATCGTCGTAGAGCCGCAAGACCTCGTCAAAATCGGCGGCGGCAAGTTGGTAGTCTTTCTGCTTGAGATAGACCGTTCCGCGGCAGGAATACCAACCGTCATAGTCGGGCTTCAATGCGATACACGCCGTGTAGCAGGCCGCTGCCCGCGAAAGCTGCCCAAGCTGCTGGCAGCAGTTGCCCAGCCCGTACCAGGTCCAGACGTTTTGCGGGTCGCCGCGCGTCGCTTGCTCCCAAAGCGGCAGCGCGGCACCGAAACGCCGCTGCGAGACGAGCAAGCAGGCCGCCATGCAGACGTTGCGCGTCGAATCCGGCGAAGCGGAGGCCGCCCGCTGAAGCGACTGCCGCGCCAGTTCTCCATCGCCCAGATCGGCGGCGAAGCTCGCCCGCTGCCGCCAGATCGCGCCCGGGGCTTGGCTCGCCGGCCAGGCGCCCTCCGCGCGGCGATTCAATTCCATCGCCCTTTCGATCCCGGCGCTTTGCGATGCGCAGCCGGACGTCGCAGGCTCCGCATCGAGACGCGTCACCGCGGCCAGCAGAAAGAGCAGCTCGCCGACGTCCGCGCGGACCTCGTCCTGCCCCTGTGGAGAGAGACGCCGAACGACGGCCGCGTCGGGCCATGCCGGGTCGTCGAGGACGCGAAAGTGGTCAAGCGCTTTGCGGCAAGCCGCGTCGACCTTGTCCAGCCGGGCGTGGGCGGCGCTCGGCGCGTCCAGTGCGGCGACCTGCGCGGCACGAAAATCATTGCGAAAACCGGCCAGCGCGGCGGACGACTCGAATGCCGCCAGACGGCTGCCGCGAACCGCGAGCCCGACGGCCATCAGAGCCAGCAGCAGCGCCGCCATCGAGGCGATGCCGGTCGCGGACGTGGCGCCAGGGTGCCGCCGCAAGAACTTTGCCGCGCGCTCCGCCAGCGAAGGCTCGCGGACGTGACGCAGCGGCAAGGAGCGAAGATGCCGCTCCAGGTCCTCGTGGAGTGCTGCCGCCGTGGCATAACGTGCCTCCTGCCCGGGCATCAGGCATTTCCGCACGATTGCATCGACCGCCGGCGAAACCGCGCGGTTAAGCCGCCGGGGACTTGGCGGAGGGGCGCGGCGGTCTCGCGTCATCGCCTCGAGCGCTTCGTCCTCGGCGCCTTCCCGGAACGGGAACGGCAGTTGTCCCGTCAGCAGCTCGAACAGCAAAACACCCAGCGAGTAGATGTCTCCGCGGGCATCGCCGCCACACGCGCCGTGCCAATAGGCCGCCAGGTTCTCCGGCGCCATGTAGGCCAAGGTTCCCCCCACGTAATCCGCGTGTCCGCCGCGGATCGTTTGCGACAGATTGAAGTCCAGGAGCATCGGCTGGCCGTCATCGGCCATCAAAACATTCGCCGGTTTCAGGTCAAGATGAAGGACGCCGCGCTCGTGGGCGTGCTGGAGTCCTTCAGCCAGCCGCGCCGCGATCCAGACGACCGCCGGCACATAGTCTAGCGCAGCAATAGCCCGCAGGCCGGCGGCCCGCACCGGGATCGCAGATGCGGCTTCGCCGCCAGATTGCGAGTTAACCAAGGTTGTTCGCTCCGGCGCGGAATTGCGAGGTGGCTTATCACGCTCGGAGATATCTCGGCATTTGCGGAGCGTATCAACCAGTTGGGCGCCTGACGGGGGCAGGCCGCCGCGATCGCGGACCAGCCGAAGCACGTCGGCCAGCGTCGTCGCGCCGAAATAGGCCATGCAGACAAGCCGCAAGTCGCCAGCCTGGTGCGTTGAATGGATCGGCACGATGTTGGTGTGTTGCAGGCGGGCCAGAATCTGCGACTCGCCTTGCTGTTCGCACGAGATCTTCAGCGCGACCGGCCGGTCGGCCAGTTCCGCCTGCCGGGCAAGAAATACCGTGGCGAATGAACCCCGCCCCAGTTCTCGGATCAGTTCGAAACCAAGCAGGGTGTCGCCGGCGCGCGGCATTCCCCGGGATGAATTCCGCCGCGCGCGATCGGCCGCGGCGCCTCGGCTGGAGCATGTATCCGGCGCCGCCCAGATCCCGGTATCAAGGCCGTAGCGCTGTTGGTATTCGCGCGGCGAGACGGCTTCGCCTGCCAGACGCCGCAAGCGGTACTCCTCGAAGCAGACGGCTTCCAGCGTTTGTCGACTTGCAAAAAGTTCCGGGAACTTCTCGGAATAGTCGGCGAGCCGCCGCGGCCGGCCGCCGCGCCAGTGGAATTCCAGGTCGATACGGACGATTTCGCAAAGGATTTCGAGATACTGCGGATGTTGGCTGGAAGGAAGGAAGTCGGCAAGATCTTCCGCCGCGCCGCGAACGTGGGCAGTTTCAAACGCGGAAACAAACTGATCGAGATCGATTTCTGCGTCGTTCGGGTCCACTTCAAACGCCTGCATGCCGAGCCTGGCCGCCCAGGCTGCATCAGTGTCGGAAATCGACCGGCGGAACATGCTATACCTCGTCGAGCCGTGCGGAGAGCCTCTTCCGCGCATGTTGCAGCATCCGCTCGATGGTTCGCCGGGAGCGACCGAGACGCTCGGCGATTTCGGCCACATCGTAACCTTCCATCCGCAGCAGCACGAGGTCGCGGTGCCCTTCGGGCAACGCAGCCAGCGCTTCGTCGATGGTCAGCTTGAGGCACGCGAAGGCCGCCGTGTCGTCGTTCGCCGCCGCTCGCCGCATGGGAGCACTGCCGTGAAGTGTCAATCGGGCGGCGCGTTTCGCGGCCTGATAATACGCGCCCTTGGCCCGAATCTTGTTTAAGGCAATGACCAGAAACAGCCGCCAGAGCTCCTCACCCTCGGGAACGTCGTAATAGCCCTGACGGGCCCCGCGGAAAAAGCTGCCGAAAACCGACTGCACGATTTCTTCGGCGTCGATGCAGCGGGCCAATTCGCGAGACGATTGTGCCCGCGCCAGCCGCGCAGACGATGCCCATAGCGGGCATAGATTTGTGTCGCCGCTCCCTCGCTGCCCAGGCGCACCCGCCGCATCAGCGAATGGTCGGACACTTCACGCGCCTTGGCGCTGCTTTCGGACACTTCGCACACCGGCAAGCCCTCCGAAAAGAGGAGTCGTTTTTCCCTCGCTTCCCCGCCAAAAAAAGTTCTTTAGGTTCTTCAATCGTCGGAGGCGTGTAAGCCCGATCAGCGCTGAGTTCCGCGGCCTGAGCCGGCTTCCAGAACTCTCGGGGCGCGTGGGGATTTCCAAGTGCGAGACCGCGTCTATTGTAGGCAATCCTCGGCAAACAGACAAGTTTTTGGCAGAAAGCGCACAAAACCGTAGCGACTTTTGTGCCGCCGGCGCGATTTGTGCTTTCCCCGTGCTCCACTTGGCGGGTTTGCGCGGTAAAAGCGACTTCCTTAATTGTATTCACGGGCCATTGCGTTGGATGGTTGCATTCCGAGGGAGACGACACATGTTGATTGGCCGGTTATCGAATTCGCTGGTTCTTTTCGCCGTGGCGGCGGCAATCGTGGCAGGGTCCTCCGCTCCGCTTCTTGCGTCCGTCATACTTCCCACCAATCTCCAACCCGGCTCCCAGTACCAGATCATTTTTGCCACTTCGCAGGAAACCGGCGCGAGCAGCGGCTCGGTCAGCACGTACAATGCGCTGGCGGCGAGTTCGGCGGCGCTTGATTCCTCGCTGCCGGCCGGCGTGACGTGGAACGCCATCGTATCGACCGCGACCGTGGCCGCCAGCGCTAATGCCCCGTCGTTCTCCAACATCCCGATTTTCAATTCCGCTGGCGTCGAAGTATCCGCGGGAAACTTGTATTCGGGGGGCTCGCTGACGGGGAGCGTTAATCTCGACGAAAACGGCAGCCCGCCGCCGATCAGCTTGATTTGGACCGGCGCGACCGCGACGGGCGGCATTTCGGCAAACCCGATGGGTTCCGCGGAGCCGGAGTTCGGCGAATCTACTTTTACCACTTCCAGTTGGATCACGGGTTTCGGCGGCGATGGCAACGGCATATCTTGGCCGGTCTACGCCCTTTCCTCTCCGATTACCGTTGCTCCCGAGCCAGGGACGCTAAGCCTGCTCGCAGCGTGCCTTGCTGGCCTAGGCGGAGTTCTTCTCGCCCGTCGCCGCGCGGGGATGAGGGCATAGGAGTCTTCGCTTCGGCGTCCTAGAAAAGCAGTGCCGAGTTGGTAACCCGAACGACCCAAACGTCGAGAGTATCGGTATTGTCGTCCACCGCGGCAAAACTGAGCTTCCCGTTGAAGTCGCCAAAACCAATCGCGAACGCCCCGCCCGGATTCGGGTCGACGGACAACTCGGAGACAAACATGCCTTTCGTCGTGAACTCCACTAATTCGCTCGTCTGATTCATGTCAACGTTGGTCGCGTCGCTGTTGGCCGCGATCAAGTCACCGTTGGGTGCCAGCACAAGCCCCAGGGGCCCGTGCAAGTGGTTCGGGTCGGCGTAGACCAGAGTCCCGGTGCCGTTAGAGGCATGGGCGACGGCCGCGTTGGGGATGGCAAAAATCTCCCCGCCAGTGCCACTGAGTTCCGACGCGACGAAAAGCGTATCGTTGGCGGCATTGAAAGCAAGTCCCGACGGACCGACGACGAAGGCCGACGGATCGGTACCCGAGGGATAGTCCGATCCGATGACGACCATCTGCAAAACTTCGGGCTGGCCGTTTAAGATGACCATGTCGATGCGCGTCACCGTACCGCCGTTGTTGGGCGTCGAGTCCGGCGTGGAGGGATCCACGTTCGACACGAACAGTTGCACGAAGGGACCAAGGTCGTCGGCGGTGATATACCAGGGAGCGAACACGTAGTTGTTGCTCAAAGTGAGCACGGCTTTGCCGAAACGGTTAATGATCTGGACCTCTCCCTGCCCGACGCCGCTGGGCGAGTTGGGGTCAAGCGGGATGTTGCCCTCGACCACGAAACCGGACTTCAAGATTACCGGGGTGGTGGCGAAACCTCCGACGCTGCTGGTGAAGAAGGTCTTCGGCGTGGCCGTCGAGGAGCGGTTCGACGTGTTGATGATCGAAATGGTTGTCCCGGTCCCTTGCAGGCCCGAGGAGTTGTTGAAGTTCGCCACGAGCCCATCGCCCAGCTTGATCAGTCCACCGCCTGGAAAACCGGACGGGACAAAGCTCACGCCGTAGGGGTTTCCGTCTCCGTTCGACGGCACGGTGTTGAAAATCCGTTCGTTGCTTAAACTCGACAAGATGCCCGCGGCGCTCAGGGCGAGCCGCCCCTCCAACTGCTCGATGCGCAGCTTGCGGGGCGCGGCATGGTTCTTGCTTCGACGCGTGACTGCCGCTGATCGGAACATCTTCCATCCTGATGCATGAAATTGAAGCTCTGCCGCAGCCTCTGGCGGTGTCCCCGGCCACCAGAGGCATTGGCAGAGTTCCGAGCTTGACAGTTAGGAGTAGTCGATTTCGTCCAGCCCACCCGCCAAGATGCCGTCGTCACTCTGATTTGTCCGCTGTCGCTTTGATGACACGTCACCCGTGACTGGTTCTGAGGGAGACGGTCAAACTCCCGCGATTGCAAGCCCCGCGATGGCTTCCGCCGCCAGCATCGCGCAATGGCACGCGCCTTGCATTCGTTCACGCCGTTCAATCAATATCGGCGATCCCCGTAACACTACAGGAGAGAAGCACCATGAATCGAATCGTCCCATTCCTGACCGCCCTCGGAATAGTCGTCGTGACTAGCGTCCCGGCTTTGGCACATCACTACAGCGGCCATCACGGTTATCACCACGGTTACTATCACGGTTATCATGGCTACAGTTCCTACTGCACGCGCTACGGCTGCTCGTACAATTCCACCTGCACCTACTACATCAACCAGGGCGACGCAGTGTACGACCAGGGCAGCTACGACCAGGCTATCGCGGACTACACGCAGGCGATTGCCGCCGACCCCCGCTGCGCCCTAGCCTACGCCCAGCGCGGCGCCGCGTGGTACGACAAGGGCGACCTGGACAAGGCGATTGCCGACGACACGCTGGCCATTGCCAACAATCGCCGCGATGCCGCCGCCTACAACAACCGCGCTGCCGCTTGGGACGCCAAAAATGATCTCGACAAGGCCCTGGCCGACGTCAACGTGGCCCTGGCGCTGGACCCCAGCTACGCCGAAGCGTACGTCAGCCGCGGCGCGATCTTGTACAACAAGGGCGATTTCGACAAGGCGATCGCCGACGAAAATGCGGCCTTGGCCATCGACCCCAGCATGGCCCAGGCCTACGGCAATCGCGGCAGCGGCGTGGGACCTCAAGGGCGAATACGCCAAGGCCAAGGCCGACTTCGACCAGGCCCTCGCCATCGACGGCAACAACGCGGAGTTCATCGACGAGTTGGCCTTCTTCCAGGCGACGTGCCTCGATCCGCAATTCCGCAACGGCCAGCAGGCCTTCGCCAATGCCAGCAAGGCATTTCAGCTCACCGGCGGCACCGGTGCCAGCACGATCTCCGTCCTGGCTTCGGTTTACGCCGAGAACGGCGACTTCACCCAAGCGATCACCTATCAGCAGAAGGCGCTCGATCTGACGCCGAGCCAGGAGATGAAGCAGCGCTATTCGGCGCGACTGGCGCTCTTCAAGCAGAGCAAGCCGTTCCGCCTCGACCCCAAGACGGCGCTGCAAGTTCCGGTCGTCGCCAAGGCCACGGGCGACAAGACGGCTTGAGATGTGCCAACGTTTCTCCCCCCTCTCCCATCGGGAGAGGGGCAGGGGGTGAGGGCTTGTCGGACTTGATGACTATCGCTCTTTTCCGCTTCTGCACTGCATGAAGTATTTCTGTACGAAGGCCACGCACGACTGGCCGTTGGCGGCCATCTCCGCACAACGGGCGTCGGGCGAGCGGGCCTTTTCGACGATTGCCCTGGTCCGCGTCGCCACGCCCTCGCGAATGTCTTGTTCAATATCCGCGCGGGTCAGGCCGAAGCAGGCGCAGATCGGCGCGGTCGGGTCTTTCGGGTAAGCCGGCCGCGTCAGATCGGCCGCCAAAACCGCACGTTCCAACCCGTCGAAATACGCCACCGGGCACTGCGGCGACGGGCAAAAGCTCGTCGGCTCCGCAAGCCCGTCAAGCTGCTTTTCCGTCAGATACCGCACCAACGTCTTCTCTCCCACCGGCTCGCCCTGGCTGCCGCAGCGCGGGCAAATATCGGCGCTCTGTTCGGGCTCGCGAACGAAGGCTTTGTTCATAAAGCGGATACGAGTTCGTAATGCCCCCGGCTTGTCCGGGCGGATATTTACGTTCGTCACTACACGGCGGCTTCCCACCGCCTACCTCCTCGTTCGCCGGCGGCGGAGCCGCCGCCGGCGAACGAGGATAGGAGGGCGCGACGACGATCGTATGTAGCTTACAAGCGTGAGTCTCCCCTGGGCAAGCCAGGGGCATCTTCGATTCCGGTTATGTTGTTATACTAGCAGTTATGAGCGAGTCGAAGCCGACGCGCCGATGGTTCTCTCCTACACCGGGCTGGCTGGTGCTTTTCTCCTTGGCGACAACTGGCTTGCTGTATCTCTCGGAACGGTTCCAAGGGTTCCCCTTTAATCATCGCAAGGGCTGGACGGTGCTCGTAGCGGTGGCCGCGGCCGCCGTCGTGCTGCTGTTGATGCTGGCGTGGTATGTCGCGGCGTTGCTGTTGCGGCGGCGGTTTCAATTCAGTCTGCGATCGTTGCTCGTCATCGGCGTTGCGTTGCCGTTTAGCTGGTTGGCGGTAGAGATGAGAGGGGCCAACGACCAGCGCACGGCCGTAGAGGCGATTGTGAAGGCCGGCGGCGAGATCGAGTACGATTATGAGTTCGAGTACTGGTATCCCGACGATCTATATCACGGCCAGACCATGGGCGGTTGCGTTCGCCAAATGCGTGGCCAAACCTGTCCGGCGTGGCTGCGAAGATTGCTCGGCGACGACTTTTTTGCGAATGTCGTGCATGTTGACGCCAGCGACCCAAATGTTCGGGTGGAAGAAGTGCTGCGACATGTAAATCGGCTGACCAACCTTCAGCAGTTGGAGCTAACTTTTAACGATTCGCTGGAAAGCTTCGAGGAGCTAAAGGGTTTGACGCAGCTTCGAAGTCTTAAGTGTCCGGGTCTGTTGCGTGGAGTGACGCGGGAACAAGTTCAAAGCCTGAAAAGTCTTGAGTTCCTGGAGCTGGAGAGCGCGTCCGATGACGGCCTTAAGAACTTTGAAGGCTTCGAGCAACTCAAGGGATTGTGCGTCAATTATGGTGATGTCACGGATGCGGGTTTGCGGTCGATTGAAACGCTGAGCGGCCTTCAGGACTTGATCCTGCGTTCAGACGGCGGCCTGCCAATAACGGACGGCGGCCTGCAATACATTTGACGCCTAACTCGCCTGAGGAATCTTGGCCTCTTTGGCACGCGAATCACCGACGGCGGCCTAGCGTACCTCAATGACTTAACTCGACTCCGCAGATTGAACCTTAGTTGGACGGAGATTACGGACGCTGGGTTGGATTCCCTTAAATGCATGAGTGAACTGGAGGAGTTGGATCTTCAGGAGAAATTGCCGATTTCGGATGAAGCCGTGAAGCGACTCCAGCAAGCCCTCCCAAATTGCAAGATCATCAACTGACGCGTTAGCTGGTCTGAAGTATCCCAGCCAACTCCTCGATCAACCCATCCTGCCCGGCCTTGATCTTCGTTCGGGCCGCCGCCAGATCGAACCATTCCGCGCGGTCGATCTCGGGAAACTCCCGCTGCTTACCCGATTTCGGCGGCCATTCCAGCGTGAAGGTGTTGCTGGTGATCGCTTCCGGATCGCAGTCGCCGGCGAAGGCCCAGGCGTGGACGACTTTGCCGCCCTTCTGCTTTATCGGACGCAGCGGAATGAACGGACCGAATGCGGTAATGCCGGTTTCTTCCTTGAATTCCCGCTGCGCCGCCAGCAGCAGGTCTTCGTCACCATCCGGCTCGCCCTTGGGGATCGTCCATGCGCCGTCGTCCTTCTTGGCGAAGTACGGGCCGCCGGGATGGGCCAGCAGCACTTGCAGCGCACCGTCCTTGATGCGGTACATGAGCAATCCGGCACTAACGCGAGGCATGGGCGCGGAAATATTCCAACAGCTCCCTCAAATTGAACCGCGCGTAAGGCTCATCGCAGGCGCGGCTCGTGTTGCCGGCGTCGGCGATGTAGAATTCGAGCGTTTCGGGGCTGAAAATCGCGTCGTGCAGGTTGGAATTCATCGCCACCGGACGCTTGATGATTCCCATCAGCCGTGCCGCGTCAATGTGCCCGTAGGACTCTTGAATCCGCTCGCTGAGGACCTGCGCGCGATGATCGCCCGACATCAACACCACGTCTTCGGGCACTTTGGGCAGCCGCGGATTCTGCTCACCGGGCCGCAAGACCTGCACTTCTTTTGGCGT
The DNA here is from genome assembly GCA_963780045.1 of uncultured Planctomycetia bacterium. Lineage (GTDB taxonomy): Bacteria > Planctomycetota > Planctomycetia > Pirellulales > Thermoguttaceae > JANXQG01. The sequence goes on from CAVZZZ010000001.1 coordinate 4,878,866, forward strand.
GCAATAAACGCCCGCCATTTCCCGGGACTTGTCGCTAATGACGTAGTAGTATTCGCAAGTCCGCGGACTTTGTCGCAGGATGGCCAGCGCCTCTTGGACCGTCGCCGCACGCTCCATCACGTCGCGGAGCAAAAAGCTCATCGGCACGCCGTCCCATTGGCCTTCGCCGCGCCCGCCCATCTCGCCGATGGCCAAGCCGCGCTCGTTCATCGCCGTCACCGTGCCAAGGAAACCGGCATAGCCCGCGGAAATCCAGGCGTTGCGCTTCTCCCCCATGAAAACTGCCGGCATGAAGACGCTCACGCAGGCGTTGTTTTGCAGCCCGATTTCGGTCATGTAATCCAGCACGCGGGCGTGCAGGACGCGGCCGTCGCTGGTTGCCTTGCCGCGCAGAGCCACACCGCTGCAATGAAAGCGCTCCGGGAAGAGGTTCGCCGCCCGCACGTCGCGGATGGAAACGCCCGCCGCCAGCGCCATGGCATCGCATTCGGCGAAGAACCGCTGCGGCACGTGCGGGCCCGCGCGGCGCTCGATCTCTGCGACGCGATCGAACCACCACGTGCCGGACATGAGCGTATCGCCCGCGCCGACCGCGTAAACGACCCGCTCGGCGAGCTTCGCGATCGGCTTGCGGAGCAAGAGTCCGTGGGCCGTGCCCATCTGCTCGGGCGTGCCCTCGACAAACAAGAGCCGCTTGCCGTGAAACTCGCACAACAGCCCATGCCCCGCCGGGTCGCGGGCGACGATCTTCGGCGCCTTGTCGCCGGCGACGACCGGCGGCGTGGCGGGCGGCCGGATGCGTTCGGCGGCCAGATTCAACGCCGCGCCATACATGGCCGCCAGGTCGCCGGCGGGGACTTCCTGGACCTTCAGATCGTGTGGAGGCTCAAAAAGCGTCGGCTCGGCCGGAGCGTCGATCGCCCACGCGTGGAAGATCACATCGCCGTGCGCACCTTGAATATCGAACTCGAGGTGTTCGGCCGAGCCATCCGCACGAAGGTAGAGTCGCAGGGAATCGCCGGCCGCGCCGCGCCGGGTCACGCGGACAAGCTTTCCGCTGCGCTCCGGGGACGGCTCGGCATCGACGGAAACCCATTGATCGAGCATCTCCGGCGCCATCGCCAGTGCGCCTATAAGGCCCTTGCCAATCGCCAGGCCCTTTTGACAGTCGGGACTGAGGGCGCCGATTGCTTCTAAGGGCGGGTCGTGCGGAATTGCCTTTGGATCGCCGACACCCACAAACACCTTTCCCTTTGCGGCCAACCACGGCGAACCGCCGTTGCCGGCCGATACGTCGTCCGCTACGCCCGGCACCTTGACATTTACGGTGAACTCCGTCTTCGGTCCGCGCACGACGCGGACGCGCCCTTGGTGCTTCTTGCTGTCTTTGAGCGTCAGGCGCATTTCTATGTCGGCAAGGTGGCAGTGACCCGGCTTTGGCTCACCGTCCAGGAACTGCGCGCATTGCTGCAAGACGCGCGCAAGCTCTTTGCGCGGCGCTGTGGAAGTGGGAGTTTGCGGCACGGCATCCGCTTGCAAGTCTTCCGCGAAGAAATCGACCGCCGACTTCAGCGCCTGCGGCAGCGCGGCCAGGGCTGTGTAGTGCCCCAGTCCTTCCAGCCAAACGACCTTGTCTTTGATCCCCAAGGCGGACGCCAGTTTCTCGGTGCAGGCCCGCGGAATCACTTCGTCCTCGGCCGCATTGATCATCAGCACGCGGCCTTGTTCGGCCCGCGCGCACAAAGACGCTGCGTGCTCGAGCGGATCGACCGAAAGGATCGCCCGTTCTATCTCCGCGCTGGTCCGGCGGCAGGCGGCGGAGCATTTCACTGAGCCGCTGTGTTTCACGGGCGTGGTTTATAATCGTCAACACGTCGCCACCTGCCAAAATCAAAACCGCGCGGGAAACGCGCGGTTCTTGGCCGGCCGCGGTGCCGGCCAGGACGCCGCCCATGGAGACGCCCATCACGCCGATACGCTTGGAATCAATTTCCGGCCGCGAGGCGAGCAAATCGACGGTCCGCCGCACGTCTTCCACGCCCTGATGCACCGCCTCCGTGAAAAGCCGGGGATTCGCGGCCAGCGCTCGCGTGCCTTCCGGCGGCCCGCGCTCGCCGTAGTAAGGCAGCTTGAACCAGATCGCCGGAATCCCTCGCCGGGCGAGCGCCGAGCATTGCAATTGCGTCAGCTCGAACCCGCCGCCCAAAATGTGCAGGCAAATGACCGCCGGCCGCGGCTTGGAGTCTTTGCCGATTCCTTTGGGCAGATAGAGCTCGGCGGTGATCGTGTTGTTTTGCTTAAGCGCCGTCGTCACCGGCGACGGATACGTGAGCCGATAAACGCGGAAGGAGTCCAGCGTGCGGTCCAACTCCTCGCGGTAGGCAAACGGCGACTTGTTGTAAGTATCTCCAACCCGCCGCGAGTCATCGGCTGCCGCGGGAGTCACCAGGGAAAACGACAGCAACAAAAGCGGAAGCAACAAGCGCGGCATGGCTATTCTCCAAGGGCGTTTTCGTTGACCCGACCAAGCTGGTTTCTCGTTTGCATGACAACGAGTATAGCCCGTCGTCGCGGGCTGGTGAAGAGGAGAAATGGAGAAGGGAAACGGAAAGCCTCCGCCCCTATCTCACCCACAGCCATTGTCGATCATCAATAAAAGTCATGTCCTCCGGGGATTATTCTCACGCAGAGACGCCAAGCCGCAAACACGCAAATCTGCTCTCCATTGCGCCTTAGCGGCTTTGCGTAAGAATAGAACAGACGTGCAAGGCAGGTGTCGGCAGATACCAGCGGCGGGCAGGGACTATCGCGATCATGCCCCTCATTATACTCGCATTTTAAGTGTGTCCTTGTTCTGCGTCTCGACCAATAGCCCATTTGACGCTACACTATACCAAGATAGGAGAAAGGCAACGATGAGCCAAACCGTTGTTTCCGCCCCCACGATTCTTGTCGATGTCGCCGTTGTCGTCACTGCGGTGATCCGGCCGGAGCCCGAGGCGGGCGGGTACTCGGCCTCGATTCCAGCATTGCCAGGCTGCCACACGCAGGGCGAGTCGCTTGAGGAAGTGCGCGCCAACCTCCGGGAAGCCGCCGAAGGGTGGCTGGCCGTCGCGCACGACGACGCTCTTGCACGCGAGGCAGCAGAGGAAGGGAAGTGAAGATCGTTTCCGGCAGGCGGATGTGCCGCATCCTGGAACAGCGCGGCTGGACGCTGGCGCGCATTGTCGGCAGCCATCACATCTATCGCCACCCGCCCACCAATAGGCGGACGGTGGTTCCCGTTCACGGCAATCAAGACTTGAAGCCCGGCACCCAGCGCGGGTATTATGCGCGACGCCGGCTTGACCGACGACGACCTCTAACGAACAACTGCGATGGAAACCGCGGCAATCGACGTCCGTAACGTGGTCAAGACCTACGGGCGCAAGGTCCACGCGCGCTGCAGGGAGTGCAGATGCGGGTCGCCGCCGGGGAGATTTTCGGGCTGCTGGGTCCCAACGGCGCGGGAAAGAGCACGCTGGTTAAAATCTTGATGACGGTAATCCGCCCGACCCGCGCCGAGGGGACCTTGTTGGGCCAGCCATTGCGCCGCAAAGCGACGCTGGCCCGCGTCGGTTACTTGCCCGAACAGTATCGCCTGCCACCATATTTGACCGGGCGGCAGGCGCTGGAGTTTTTTGCCGCCTTGGCCGGCGTGGACCGGCCGACGCGCAAGCGCCGCGCGTCGGAATTGCTGGAGCTTGTGCGTATGCAGGAACGGGCCGATGAGAAGCTCCGCACGTATTCCAAGGGAATGCAGCAGCGGATCGCCTTCGCCCAGGCGCTGGTAAACGATCCCGACCTGATCGTCTTGGACGAGCCCGCCGAAGGCCTCGACCCAGTGGGACGCAAGGAAACCCGCGACGCGCTGCAGCAACTCCGCGACCAGGGCAAGACAGTGTTTTTGAACAGCCACCTGCTGAGCGAGGTGGAGCAAGTCTGCGATCGCGTGGCGATCCTGGTGTCGGGCAAGGTGGTTCGCCAGGGGACCATCGACGAACTGACGGCATCCACCACGCGCTACGTCATCGAATTAGGCGGCGAAGATTTGCACGCCTTGCACGACGGCGTCCGCGCCGCGCTGCCGTGCGATTGGGTGCTGCTCATGCAGGCCGCGGACGCGCCGGCCGGCGGAAGCGAGGGAATGGAAACTGGCGTCCTTTCTACTGGTGAAAACGTGGAGTTGGTGGGGCCTTTCCTGCGGATCGCCACGGGCGACGCCCTGCGGATTCAGCCCGTGGTGGACGCTTTGCGGGCACGCAATCTCGTGATCCAGGGCGTGCGGCTGGTGCGGCAATCGCTGGAGGACTATTTCATCCAGGCCGTGTCGGGCACTTCTTCGCCGTCCACCCAAAGCCCGCGCGGAGGACCGAAATGAACCAAACCGCAGCTATTTTCCTGGACGCCTATCGCCGGCTCAATGCGAACAAGCTGTTTTGGCTTACGCTGGCGATCTCCGGTCTTGTGGTTATCGCATTCGCCTGCGTGGGGATTAACGATCAGGGAATAAAGTTGCTCTTCTGGCAATTCGACAACTCGTCGTTCAATTCCAAACTCGTGCCGCCTGCCGATTTCTACAAACTGATGTTCGTCAGCGGGGGCATCGGCTTTTGGCTCTCTTGGCTAGCGACGATCCTGGCCTTGATTTCCACCGCCGGGGTATTTCCCGATCTCATCAGCAACGGGGCAATCGATCTGTTCGTCTGCAGGCCCTTGAGCCGGCTGCGACTATTTGCAACCGAATACGCGGCCGGCCTTTTGTTCGTAACGCTTCAGGTCAGCGTCTTCACCTTGGCCAGTTTCCTGGTGATCGGCGTGCGCGGCGGGGCATGGGATCCGGGCCTGTTCGTGGCTGTGCCTGTTATGGTGTGCTTCTTCAGCTACCTGTTCGCCGTGTGCGTGTTGCTGGGAATCCTCACCCGCTCGACAGTCGCGGCCTTGCTGCTGACCCTGCTGTTTTGGTTCCTGATCTACGCGGTCGGGGCCGCCGAGCAAAGCCTGTTGATGATCCAGACGATGGAGAAGCACAATGCGAGCTTCAGGTCGCAAACGCGCAGCGCATCGCGCGAGTCAGCCGGCCGCAACAGCGGCAGCCGGCCAAATCCGACAGGCGACAGTGCCGCACCTGAAGTGCAGCCGCCGAACACCGCATCGCTGGAGCGTGCCCATAGCATTCTGCACGCCATCGTGAACGTGCTTCCGAAGACCACCGAAACGATCGGCCTTTTGCAGCGCTGGCTCCTCCGTCTGGCCAACCTTGGGCCGGAGCCAGCGAATCAGCAGCAGCGAGACATGGCAGCCGCCCAGCGGGAATTCCAAGAAAAACTCGATCAGCGCTCGCCGCTCTGGATCATTGGGACCTCGCTGGCGTTCGAGTTCGTTGTATTGGCTTGGGCGGCGTGGATCTTCTGCCGCCGCGATTTCTGAGTTGCATCGATGCTGCATCCGTTCTTGATTTTCGTACTTGCGTTCTTCGGACTCTGGCTCGCCGCCTGGTTCGGATGCATTTTGCGGAGGCGCGGCCTGGAGGCGGAGCTGCGCGAGGATTTCGGCTTCATCCTGGCGGCCACGCTGACGTTGCTTGGTCTGATCATCGGTTTCAGCTTCTCCATGGCCGTCAGCCGCTACGACCAGCGCAAGAACTACGAAGAAGCAGAGGCCAACGCCATCGGGACGGAATATGTGCGTGCCGAACTCCTTCCCGCCGCCGATGCCGAGGCCGTGCGAACCTTGCTCCGCAAGTACACCGACGAGCGGATCGCCTTCTATCGGGCCGTCGATGACCGCGAACTGCAAGAGATCAACTCCCGCACCGCCCGGCTGCAGAACGAGCTGTGGTCCGCAATTCGCCGCCCGGTCATGGCGCAGCCGACGCCGGTCGCGGCCTTGGTGGCGCAGGGCATGAACGATGTCTTGAACTCTCAAGGATATACCCAGGCGGCCTTCTGGAACCAAATCCCGCTGGCGGCATGGGGCATGATGGCCGCGGTTGCCGTGGTCTGCAACCTGCTGGTCGGCTTCGGCTCTCATAACGTGAAAGGCGGCGCCAGGTTGCTGCCGATTTTGCCGATGGTGGTCGCCATCGCCTTCCTGCTGATAGCGGATATTGACGCCCCACGTCAAGGAATCATCCGCGTGCAACCGCTGAACCTGATTGCGCTTGCCGAGTCGCTGCGGCCTTCGGGGTGAGCCCGCACGGCCAGTCCGGGCCTATGACGTGACTGCCGCCAGTGTTATAATCCGATCGAAACCAGTCACAACTTTCTTCACGAAAGGTCAAGCGATGCTGCTCCTGCTCGCCCAGTCTTCCGGTCTTGGACCCAGCCTCTGGCCGGGTCCGTTGTTGGCCCTCGTCTACGGACTCATCGGCATCATCCTGTTGATCGTGGGGTACAAGCTCTTCGATTGGGTTACGCCGCAAATCCACGTGCAGAAAGAGTTGTACGAGAAGAACACGGCGGTCGCCATTGTGATCGCCGCCTTGCTGCTGGGGGTCGCTTACATCGTCGCCCACGTCGTTGGCGGCTGAGGCCAAAATCAAGGGGCCGGGCCAATGGACCGTTTGACCAAATCGATCTCCTTGGTATTGATCGCCTCGTCCCTCGGGATGCACGGCTGCTCCAGCGATGCGGATGACGACAACCTCGGCAGCCAACCACGAAGCTCGTCCAGCGGCAGCGGATCGCACGTTTACGGCAGTCACGTGGGGATATGCGGGCGGATACCACGGCTTTTTCGGTGGCTATTATGGCGGCTACCGCGGCGGCGGCAGTCCCGGCGCCGGGTTAAGCCGCGGGGCGCGTCAGCGCGCGGCGGGTTCGGCGGCTCGGCCCACGGAGGCGGCGGGTAATGCTTCGGCACACGATCCAGCCGCGGCCCGACTGGCAAAAGACCGTCGAGTCGCAGGGCATGCTCTATCACACGGCCGACGGCGTTCCCTACTGGGACGAGAGCGCATACTACGAATTCACGGCTGCCGAAGTTGACACCCTGGAGACTGCTACCTACGAACTCGACAAGATGTGCCTGGCCGCCGCGGAGCACGTCGTCGCAAACGGCGATTTCGCGCGGTTCCTGATTCCTCGGGTTTATTGGGACTTCATTCGCCAGTCATGGGAGCGCGACGAGCATACGATCTACGGGCGGTTCGACGTGGCATTCGATGGCCGCTCCCCGCCCAAGCTGCTGGAATACAATGCCGACACGCCGACGGCGCTCGTGGAAGCGGCGGTCGTCCAGTGGTTTTGGCTGAAGGACCGTTTCCCGGAGGGCCAACAATTCAATTCGATCCACGACCGGCTGCTGGAAGTCTTTGGAGGCGCTCCGCACGGAAACCGCTGACTGTTTTTACTTTTCGGCGCTGGCCGATTGCCTGGAAGATCGCATGACGGCCGATTACCTCCGCGATCTGGCGATTCAGTCGGGCTTTGCAACGGCCTATTTGGACGTGCAGCAAATCGGCTGGCACGAGCAACGGGCAGTCTTTACCGACCTCCGCGAGAACCCAATTCGCTTGTGTTTCAAGCTCTACCCCTGGGAGTGGATGCTCCAGGACAAGTTCGGTCCGCACCTGCTCAAGACGTGCTGCCGATGGTTCGAGCCTCCCTGGAAGGCCCTGCTGAGCAACAAGGCGATTTTGGCCGTCCTGTGGGAACTGTATCCCGGCAGCCCCTACTTGCTGGAGGCGTCGCTTGACCCGCCGCACGGGGGCGACTACGTTAAGAAGCCGATCCTAGGCCGCGAAGGGGCGAACGTCCAACTGTTCCAACACGGCAAGCTCTCCTGGGAAACGCAGGGCGACTACGACGGCCCGGCTATATTCCAGCAACTTTGGCCGCTTCCCTGCTTCGACGAGAAATACTACCCGGTAATCGGCAGTTGGATCGTCAACGGCTGGTCGTGCGGCATCGGGATTCGCGAGGACGCCAGCCCGGTGACCGGCAATCTCAGCCGTTTCCTGCCGCACTTGTATCGCGCATAGGACGAAACGTCGCATTGTAAAGGCAGATGGACAAGGTATAATAGTTTCGGATGGCGATGAGGTCACTGAGGAAGACAGGAGTATTCATGGACGCTTTGGCAGAGCGATTGGACAGCAAACTGCGCGAGTGGCAGCCGGAAGCGGCTGATATTGCGCGGAGCGCATCACGGAAATCATCGATGCAACCGATCAGGGCGCTTCGGACGTCATGCGCTCTGCGCCGCGTGGAGCAAGACGTGTTAGACCTCATCGATGATGAATCCCGGTGAAGTGTGGCTGGCTGATCTCGGACTAGCCGCCAAGTATCGGCCGGTTGTTATTGTTTCGCGTGCCGATCCGGATCCGCCGCGCGCACTGGTGCTCTATGTGCCGCTGACCACTCAAGACCGGCAAAGCGAGTACGAAGTACGGCTGCCGCGGCTGCGGTTTCTCGATCCTGACACCGTTGCAAACGTCCAGGGGCTTGGTTCGCTGCCCACGGTGCGGCTAGGACGCAGGCTGGGCAAGCTTCCCGATGCAGCCATGTGGGACATCAAACGCGCCCTCGCATGCGCGCTGGACATCGAAGCCTGCGGCTAGCAGAGTCACCGCCGTCGCACTTTTCTCCCGGAGAAGGAGGACAACAAACCATGCGAAGCCCCGTTTGTATCTTGCTGCTTTTTCTGACAACCGCGCCGCTGTCCGCCGCGGAATGGAAGCTCGTTTGGTCCGACGAGTTTCAGAAGCCTGGCTCGCCCGATCCTGCGAAATGGAACTACGAAGAGGGCTTCTCCTATAACAATGAACGGGAATACTATACGCGCCGCCGTGAAAACGTCCGCGTGGAGAACGGAATGCTCGTAATCGAGGCGCGGAAGGAGCATTTCAAGATTCCCGGTGGCGATGCCAGCGGCGGCCGCGGCAATCGCAATCGTGGCCGGCAGTACGCGGAGTATACTTCGGCCAGATTGATGACGCGCGACAAGGCTAGTTGGACCTGTGGCCGCATCGAGGTCAAAGCCAAACTACCGACCGGCCGCGGCACTTGGCCGGCAATTTGGACCTTAGGCGACGGTATCGGGCAGGTTGGCTGGCCCGCCTGCGGCGAAATCGACATCATGGAGAACGTCGGCTTCGATCCCGACGTGATCCACGGCAATATCCATACGAAGGCGTACAACCACGTCCAGCATACTAGCAAGGGTTCCAAGATCACCATCGCCCGGCCGTACGATGATTTCCACATTTATGCCGTCGAGTGGCGGCCTGAGCGGATCGACTTTTTCGTCGACAAGTCGAAGTACTTCACGTTCAAGAACGAGGGCACCGGCGACGCCGCCTGGCCCTACAACAAGCCGCAGTATTTGATACTGAACGTTGCGGTCGGCGGCGATTGGGGCGGGCAAAAGGGTATCGACGACGGCATCTTCCCGCAGCGGATGTACGTCAAGTACGTGCGGGTGTATCAGGAGAAGAAGTGATGAACGCAACGGTTATCTGCATGTTCTCTCTCGCGTTTGGCCGCGCCGCCCGCGGCGAACAAGCCGACGCTCTTTATCGTCAGCGACTCGACGGTCCACAACGGCACGCGGGGCCAACAGGGCTGGGGCGATCCGCTCATCGACCGCTTCGACCACGACAAGATTACCGTTGAAAACCGCGCGATCGGCGGTCGCAGCAGCCGCACTTTCCAGACTGAGGGGCGGTGGGACGCTGTGTTGAAAAAGGCCAAGCGGGGCGATTTCGTCCTCATCCAAATGGGCCACAACGACGCCGGCAAAATCAACGACGACTTCCGCGCCCGCGGCTCGCTGCCCGGCATCGGCGAAGAATCGCAAGACATCGACAACCTGCTCACAAAAAAGCACGAAACCGTGCATACTTACGGCTGGTATCTGCGAAAGTACATTGCCGATGCCAAGGCAAAAGGCATGACGCCAATCATCTGCTCGCCCATCCCGCACGTGCCGAAGAAGAAAGTCGCGGCGGGCGAGGTCGAAAAAAATCGCTACTCCGCTTGGGCCGAACAGGTCGCCCAAAGCGAGCACGTGCCGTTTATCCATCTCAACAAGATCATCATGGGCCATTACGCCGGCATGACGCCGGAAGAAATCCGCGCAAAGTACTTTACGCCCGCGGACACTACGCACACCTGTCCCGCAGGCGCGGCGCTCAATGCGAATTGCGTTGTGGAAGGATTGAAGGGATTGAAGGACTGCCCGTTGGCCGCATATCTTAAGAAATGAGCGAGAAAATCCGATGAGCGAGTCGACTGCTGCGCGGCCCGATAATCCGCTATCCGCAATAGCTTCTCACGGATGTCCGGCCGACGCCGATCACGACCGGGAAGTCCCCCAAACCGATCTGCTCAGCCCGCTGACGATTCGCGGCGTCACATTCCGCAATCGTATCGTAATGTCGCCGATGTGCCAGTATGTCGCCCAGGAAGGACTGGCCAACGACTGGCACCTGGTGCATTTGGGCAGCCGGGCCGCGGGCGGCGCGGCGCTGATCTTCGTTGAGGCGACAGCCGTTGCCGGCGACGGCCGCATTACGCCCGGCGACATGGGCATCTGGAGCGACCAGCACATTGAGCCGCTGGCCCGCATCGCCCGCTTCGTCCATTCCCAGGGGGCCGTCGCGGGCATCCAATTGGCCCACGCAGGTCGAAAAGCGAGCTGCGATCTTCCCTGGAAGGGCGGGGCGCGGCTGAAGACGCCGGAAGAGGGCGGCTGGCCGGTCGTCGGCCCCAGCCCGATCCCGTTCAACGAGGGCGACCCCGCGCCCACGCCGCTGGATGAGGCCGGAATCGAAGCCATCGTCCGCGCCTTTGAGGCGGCGGGCAAACGGGCATTGGCGGCCGGCTTCAAGGTAATCGAAATCCACTCCGCGCACGGCTATCTTCTGCACGAGTTTCTCTCGCCGCTTAGCAATCATCGCACCGACCAATACGGCGGCAGCCTGGAAAACCGGATGCGGCTGCCGCTGCGCATCGCCGAAACCATGCGGCGTCTCGTACCCCAGGAACTGCCGGTTTTCGTGCGGATTTCAGGCACCGACTGGGCGGACGGCGGCTGGGATGTGGAGCAGTCGGTCATGCTTTCGCGGCGGATGAAGGAACTTGGCATCGACTTGATCGACGTTTCCTCCGGCGCTTTGATTCCCAAGGCCACCATTCCCGTCGCCAAGGGCTATCAGGTGCCACTGGCAAGGAAGATTCGCTACGAGGCCTGCATCATGACCGGCGCCGTCGGGCTAATTACCGAGGCCAATTACGCGGACGAAATCGTGACCGGCGGCGACGCCGACCTGGTATTCATCGCTCGCGAAATGCTCCGCGAGCCCTACTGGGCGTTGAAGGCCGAGCACGAACTGGGCGCGGAACCGACGTGGCCGATATCATACGGTTACGCGGTGAAGCGGAGGGCGAGGTAAGGACAAAAGGAGCATCCAATGCAACCCCTGATCGAATACGCACAGAGCACCGGCGTCGTCCGCGAAGTCTACGACGACATTCGGGCGACACGCAAGACCGACGACATCAACAACTTCTGGAAGGGAATCGCCGTCCATCCGCCGACGTTGCAGCGGACCTGGGCGATGCTCAAGGAAGTGATGGGCGGGCCCGGCGAGCTCGATCCGCTGGTCCGCGAACTGCTCTACATTGCCGTCAGCGTGACCAACGGCTGCGAATACTGCATCGCCTCGCATCGGGCCGCCGCCGTCTCGAAAGGCATGACCGAGGCCATGTTTGCCGAGTTGATGAGCATCGTCGGCGTCGCCAACATGAACAACCGCCTCGCTAACGGCTTTCGGATTCCGCTGGACGAGAAGTTCAGGTAGGCAAGCGCTATTCCCCCGCGTCCAGCACCAGCGGCACCTGTACTTGTTGCCCGCCGCGGATGACCGTCAGCGCCGACCTGCTCACCGGGGTGGTGGCTCTCGATGGCGTCCAGGAAATCGTCAGTCGTTTTTGTCGGCTTGCCGTCCACGCCCACGATCAAGTCGGCCGCCGAACGGTCGATCGTCTGATACTCGTAGACGAATGGGCCTTGCCGCCTTTGCTGCCGCGTTATCTTCGGGCCGTGCAAGCCGGCGCTCTCGGCGGGGCCGCCGGCGGTGAGCTTGTTGATCACGAGCCCTCTTTCAGTCTGGTAGACGACCGCTATGCCCGTTTCCGGGCGGCGGATTTTGCCCTCGCGGATCAATTGCGGTACGACGCGGGCAATCGTCGCCACGGGGATGGCGAAGCCGACGCCCGCGCTCTCGCCCGTATTGCTGGCAATGGCCGTATTCATGCCGATGAGCCGGGCGTGACTGTCCAGGAGTGGGCCGCCGGAATTGCCCGGGTTGATGGCCGCGTCGATCTGAATGACCGACTTGAGAAAGCGGCCTCGTTGGCGGCTAGGCAGCAGATTGTTGCGATTCAGGCTGGCAATGATGCCCGTGGAAAGCGTGCAGTCCAGGCCGAACGGATCGCCAATGGCAAAGACCCGCTGGCCGACCCGCAATTGCGTGGAATTGCCGAAATTGACGGGAAAGAGCGAGGCAGGCGGGGCGTCGATCTTGATCACCGCCACGTCGGTCGCCGGATCCTGCCCGACTAGTCGGGCGGTGTAGGTATTGCCGTCGAAGAGCGTAACCTGGATTTGCCGGGCGCCGTCCACAACGTGAAAGTTGGTCAGGATGCGTCCCTGGCGGTCCAGCACCGAGCCGCTTCCTTCGCCTTTTGACACGGACTCGAACAGCAGCCGCCGATCCTCCTCTTCGGTGGCGATTTTAACTACGCTGCGTTTGACCTGCTCGTAGACCGCGATATTGACTTGCTCCTCGGGCGTATACTCGCCCCGCAAAGCAAGCTGCGGCGGCCCGGAAGCTGCCGGGCCAAGCGGAACGGCGGCCGTGCCGTCGGCTGCAATCGCAGGCGGAGGCGCCAACTCCTGTGCTCGAGAAATCGGTTCGAGTTTCAGGCCGTGCGAGATCGCCAAGGCCGCCAGACCGCCGAGGAAGGCGGAGAGCAGACAGTAGAAAGTAGTTCTTTTCACGAGTGTGGTCCGTTGAAGATGCTTCATTTTTCAACCCGCCTATTTTACCAAATACGCTTGATGCGGCAATGCTGATCGTAGTTGAAGCCGCGAATCGAGCCATAGTCAAAGCTTCGTGGCGTGGAATTTAACGCGCCGGGCCGCGCAGACGACAAAGTTTTGGTAGAGCAAACGCCTTGCCAACATCGCGCGGTTAGATTCGCTTTACATCGCATTATCTGAACGGCGGACAACCGGCCCGGCTCGTCACGTTTGGCGAGACCGTTTTTTTGCGAGGAATCGCTCCTTTCGCAGAATTGCCCAAACACCGCCAGCGTTGCGTATTGCCTAATGATCGAAGTCCTATTTCACCGATACCGTTTAGCGTTTCTCGAACCGGTTTGATCCGGAACAAGTGCTCAGCGGAGGTCGGCGCGATTGACGGCTTTCGACAGCAATGCAAAATCTTTGCCCCAACAACTCTCTCGGAGGACACTGGAAATGCTGCTTTCTTTCCCCCCGCTATCGCGAAATCTGGCCGGGCTGGCCTGCTGTTTGGCGTTTGTGCTGCCCGCTTCGACGGGCATCGCGGCCCGCGGCGCAGTTGTGGCTTCCAGCACGTCCGACGAGCAGGCATCCTTCGTCCGCTGGCTCTCGCCGGGGCTGATCGTCGATTGGAACCTCGATTGCCGTGTGACGTCCGCGCCGGGTTTGGAGGAACCACAGTCGAAGGACGTGCGCGCCTTGGAGCCGGAGAATCTCCAGTACGATGTCTTGCTGGCCGCGGCGGAAGAAACGGCGCCCGGCAAAGAATCCCCTTCGCCGGTGGCGGCCGATACCGATGCCTCGGACGAGAGCGATTACATGGAGTACAAGTACGGCCACTACGGACGCCGCTATGGCAATAACGAATCCGACAAGACGGACACGCCGCCCGCGAGCGACAATGATGCCGCAGCCGACGAAGAATCGGCCAAAGGCGACGATGCGGCAGAGACCCATGATTCGGCGACCGATGACGACAACAACACTGCGCAGGCGGAAATGCCCGACGACGAGAACCAGGTTGCCGGCGATGGCACAGCCAACGGCACGCCGGATGACGCAGCGACGGCTCAGAACAACCCAGCGGACCAGTCAAAGGAGGGGCAGGAAACAACGGACGAGACTGCCAATGCCCAGACGTCTGAAGATGACCAGTGCGATTGCCACTGCACGATTTGCGACGCGATGACCGCGATTGCCTCCCGTTGGGCAGACGAGCTGCTGTCCCAATATGGGTTGAGGCCATCCCACGTCACTCGCCTGCTAGGGTGGTAGTTCCATTCTGCCGGAACGGACTTAGGCGTATCTGGCTACCGGACAGTTCCAGTTCTTATCGCTTCCGGCCGCCCCCGGCCCGTAACAGTCCCTCACGGCAAGAGGGACCTACATGTCAAAAATCCAGCCCTGCGCGGCCCGTTTTACCTCCGGAAACGGGCCGTTTCTTTTATATTTTTCAGTGGCAAAGGTCTTATCCAGCGTGTACAATGACGATTAGGCCAATGGCAAGGGGCGCCGTTGGACTGTACCATCTAAATCTTGGAATTCCTGTGGTGCCCGTCGCCGCGCGGAACACGGTGCATGGGGCCACTGACATTTGCCCGGAGAATAGGCATGTCGAAGCATCCGTGTTTCTTGCGTGGGACCTTGATGTCCCTTTCAACTCTGTTGGCCGTGGCCTTGTCCGCCGCCACACAGAATCAAGCGCTGGGCCGTGAGGCAGCCCGGCTGGACGGATTTACCCAACCCGACGGCACCAACTTCTTTGCGTTGGAACTGAAGCCGTCGGTCTCCGCGGACAACGGTCCGCGGGAAGTCGTGATTCTTGTCGATACGTCCGCCAGCCAGACGGGCGATTATCGCGACAAGTCGCTGGCCGCGCTGCAAGCCGCGCTCAAGGACCTTTCGCCGCAGGACCGCGTCAAGCTGGTCGCGTTCGACATGGACGCCGTGCCGCTGACGCAGGGTTTCGTGGCGCCGCAAAGCGCGGAAATGAAAAGCGCCGTGACGGCGCTGCAGCAGCGCACGCCGCTGGGTTCCTGCGATTTGGAAAAGGCGCTGGAAGCGACGGTGAAGAGCTACACCGGCGGCAACACGCCTCGCGCCGCGGTCTATATCGGCGACGGCAGCAGCCTGCGCCAACCCGCTCTCGCCCGAACAGTTGGACCACATTGTTAACAACCTGGTCGCCGAACACATACCGGTGACGACATTCGGCATCGGTCCGCGGCCCGATGGACAGATTCTCGGCATGCTCGCCGCGCGGACGGGCGGCAACGCCATGCACGACTCAACCACGGTCGGCGCCGACGCGATCGGCTCGGCCCTGGCCGTCTCCGTTCGCAGCGCGGTCCTTTGGCCCAAGTCCGCCGACTTCCCGGCAGGCATGGACGTTTATCCCAAGACCCTTCCGCCGATGCGCAGCGATCGCGAGACGGTGCTGGTGGGCAGCGCCAAGGCAATGCCCAAAGAGGTCAGCATCGATTTCGGCAATCAGAAGCTCTCCTGGGACGTGCCCGAGCCGAAGAGCGACGCCAAGAACAGTTACCTCGTGAGTCTCGTCGATCAGGCCAAGGTCGACGGCGGCAAGACATTGCCGCTGGTCGACCCCGACAGCCTGACGAATGCCAAGAAGGAGATTGAAGCGGGCGGACAGGGCTTGAACCGGCTGGCCGAGATCGCGCTCGACGCCGGCCAGTTCGACAAGGCCGACCAACTGGCCGACGAAGCCCTCCGCCGCAACTCCAACGATCTGCGGGCGAAGGCGGTGAAAGACGCCGTGGCGAAGAAAGCGGCCGGCGACGTAAAAGTTGCGCTGCCCGCCGCCGGTCCGGCCGGCCCGCCGCCGCTGCCCCCGAAACCGATTGGCGGCGCGCCCGCCGATCGGGTTGCAGGCGATGACCCGGGCGCACTTAACCTGCAGGGAGACGCCCCAGCGCAGCCGGAAGGCGCCGCGTTGGCGGGCGTGGTGAATAACGATACTGCCGTTGTCGAGCAGTTGCAGAAGAAGGTCGACAACGTCATCAATCAGGCCAATAGGATCGTCGATCAGAATCCGGCCCAGGCGGACCAGATCGTGCAGCAGCAAAAGCTGGAAGTCCAGGCTACCGCTGAAGCAACGCCCGAACAAAAGGACCGCATGCTCCGCCGGCTGGACGTAGCCGCCCGCGACATCCGCAGCAAAACTATCGAGATCGAGTACCGCCGCCAGCGCCTGATTGAGGACGAGGCCGCCCGCCGCGAGCGCGAGATGGTCAACGCCTCAATGCAGCGCGACCAGACCAAAGTCAAGCAATTGTTCGATCGCTTCAACTCACTGATGGCCGAAGGCCGCCACAGCCTGGCTCAACAGGCCGTGGCCATGGAAGCGAAGCCCATTATCGAGCGCGTGCCGATGCCTGACGCTCAGCCGACAGTTACCGTGGCGATCGGTTGGTCCACCTTCAAGGGCAACCTGGACGACATCATGGCCGTCCGTGCCAAGGCGGCCCAGGGCTTTCTCGATAACCTCTACCAGTCGGAAATCGCACACGTTCCGTTTCCCGGCGATCCCCCGATCGTCTACCCGGACGCGGAATGGTGGAAAGAGATGTCCAAGCGCCGCAAGGAGAAATACGGCTCGAAGGACCTCAAGATCCCCACTCCCGCGGAAAAGAAGATCCAGGAGGCCCTGAAAGCGCCCACGCCCCCGATCGAATTCAATGAAACGCCCTTTAAGGACATCATCGAGTACCTCAAGGACGCGGCGCATATCGAAATTCAGCTCGATTTGGCCGGCCTGAAGGACGCCAACGTCGATCCCGAGCAGCAAGTGAGCAAGAACATTCGCGGTGTCTCGCTGCGCTCGGCCCTCAAGCTGCTGTTGGATGAACTGCAATTGAAGTACGTCATCCACAACGAAGTGCTCCTCATCACCTCGCCCACCAAGGCCGACAGCGATGAGTTCATGACCACCAAAGTGTATCCTGTGGCCGATCTGGTACTGCCCATCCCGAACAATATGATGAGCGGTTTCGGCGGCATGGGAGGCATGGGCGGAGGAGGAGGCATGATGGGAGGCATGGGCGGAGGAGGAATGATGGGAGGCATGGGAGGAGGCATGGGAGGAGGCATGGGAGGAGGCATGGGAGGAGGCATGGGAGGAGGCATGATGGGAGGAGGCATGGGAGGAGGCGGCATGGGAGGCATGATGGGAGGAGGCATGGGCGGCGGCTTCATGAACGTTCCCCGTGAGATTATCCCTGCCCAGGACCAGGGCCTGCGCCTCTTTGCCGTGCCACCGGAGACGGTCGCCGTCGCGGCGCCTGCCAAGCCGGCCAACGTGAGCGCCGAACCAAAGCCGGCGGTTCCCCATGTGGACCCGATCCATCTGGATATCGCCTCGGGGACCAGCGTTACCGCGGCCTGGGAGAAGTTCTTCGCCGACCACGAAATGAAGCGCGACGACGCCAACAGGCGGAAGCTCAGCGCGGAGGATGTCAAGGCGATCGACGAGCGTATCTGCCTGCAGCAGCTCGCCGTTCTAGAGACGGTCCAGCAGCTTAACGACGACGCGAAGGCGGCGAACGACAGCGGCAAGGCCGATGTGATGGTCAAGAAGCAGGAGGAAGTCGTCGCCTTGATCGAGGCGGCGCTGCGGCACGATCAGGTCCAGCCCTGGATGTACGAAATGCTCGCGCAGACCATGAAATCCCTAGGCCGGCCGCAGGCCGAAATTGAATCGGACAATAATGTCGGCGCTGGAATTCACGCAGAATTCGATCGATCTGATGATTCTCGGCGGTTACCTGGTCCAGGCCAAGATGGACCGCCAGGCCCTGCAGATCTTCCATCAGGTCTCGCAGATCGAACCGTTTTGTTTGGAACCTTACTACCTCGGCATGATTGCCGCCCGCAAGCTGGACGACCTGCCCGGCTTAGAGTGGTCCACGTCCGGCATTATCGGCCAGGCCTGGCTGCCCGCTCAAGCCAAGTATTGGGACGAAGCCATGCGTGTCGCGAAGGCCAAGCTGGCGGCCCTCCGCGACAGCAAGCGCAACGAAGAGGCGGACCACTTCGAGGCGGCAATCAACGAGGCCCTTTTCCGCGATTGCGTGGTCCGCGTGCAGTGGACGGGCGATGCGGATATCGACGTGATGGTCAAAGAGCCGGGCGGCACAACATGCTCGCTTCGCAATCCGCGGACTACCGGAGGCGGCATGTTGGTCGGCGACCTGGCCAGCCCCGACGGCAAGGAAAGCATCGAAGGCCACACGGCCGTTTATTCCTGCCCCAAGGGCATAAGCGGCGAATACCAAGTGCTGATCCGCCGCGTCTTCGGCAACGTGCCGACCGGCCACGTCAAGGTCATCGCGGACCTGCATTACAACGCGCCGCAATCCAGGGAAACGGTATGGGAACAGATTCCCGTCAAGGAGGGCGAGTCGCTGGTCAAGTTCACGCTGGAAAACGGGCGGCGGAAGGAGTCGATCCACGAAGCGCAGCTCGCCAACGCCGCGGTGGCAGCGGTCGGCATCCGGCAGCAGCAGGCCGTCCTCGCACAGCAGCTTGCCGCCTTGAACGATCCACAGCAGGCGCAGGCCCTGGCAGTTGCACAGCAGAACGCGGCCTCTGTAGCCTCGGCGGCGTCGGCTGCACAGCAACAAATCAACCCCCAGGCGTTCTGGCCTAATAGCCTCCGCGGGGCCGTGGGCTACCAGCCGGTCATTATTGTCCTGCCGGAAGGCACGAACTTTGGCGCCACGGGCGTCGTTTCGGCCGATCGTCGTTACGTGCGCATCACCTGCGTCCCGGTCTTCTCCGCTATTTCCCAGGTCCACACGTTTAACATTGACACCGGCGCCACGAACAACACGCCGGGAATAGGCACCGGCGGCGGCGGCTTCTCCGGGGGCGGCAGCAACACTGGCAATACCGGTGGCAACACTGGCGGTGGTGGCGGCATCTTCTAGACGGGCGTTTCCAATTATCGTTGGAATAAAGCAAGGCCCTCGGATGCCAGATCCGAGGGCCTTTTTTTGCACCCGCTGTGTGTGCGTGACGGAAAAGCGTCACAATCCGTCAAATGCATGGAACATTTTGCTTGCAACGTATCGCAATAAATGGCATAATACAAGCAGAGTGATTCGCGTTATACATGGAGCTTGCCACCATGCTGGGTGAAGAACGGCGCAGTCGCCTGCTGAATATTGTCAAAGACCACCAGTTTGCCTCTCTGCCCCAGTTGGTCGATCTTCTGGGCGTATCAGAGTCAACCATTCGCAGGGACTTGGAATTACTCGAAGAGCAAGGAATTACGCGGCGGATACACGGCGGCGTGCTTTATGTCGGCGCCGGGTCCGCAGTGCCGCAATTCGAAAACCGCGAGCCGGCCCAATGGGAGCTAAAGCGGGCCGTTGCAACGCGGGCGGCAGCGCTGATCGACGACGGCGATACCGTTCTTTTGGACGGCGGCAGCACCACCTACGAAGTGGCGCGGTTGCTGGTTGGGCGGCCTTTGCACGTCGTAACGACTTCCCTGCCCGTGGCCAATCTTTTCGCGTCCCAGTCCACGAGCGACCTAGTATTGATCGGCGGTAATGTTTGCCCCCGCACCGGTGTCGTTCGCGGCCCCTACGCCAACGGGATGTTGTCGCAAGTGCGGGTCCGCAAGACGGTCCTCAGCGCGGCCGCGGTCTGCGAGGAGGGGTTCTTCAACAACAATTTGCTGTTGATCGAAACGGAACGAGCGATGATGCGCGCCGGGAAAGAAGTGATCGTCGTCGTGGACAGCACGAAATTCGGCAACCAGAGCCTGGGCCACGTCTGCGCGCTGGGGACGGTGGACCACGTGGTCGTCGATTCGCAGCTCGACGACGAGTGGCGGAACAAGCTGACCGCCGCCGGCGTGAACCTGCTGATCGCGGAGATCGGCGAACCGGTGGGGGCCGCATAGAGCGATGAGCACGGCAACACTAGATCGCGCGCCCGCGATTGAGCGCAAAGTGATCGAGCAGATCGTGCGCGAGATCGTGCTTGCGCAGGTACACGGGCCGCCGGGCAAATCGAAGCTGGTTGTAAGCGTGTCTGCGCGGCACTGTCACTTGACCGACGCCGACACGGAGACGCTTTTCGGCCCCGGCCACAAGTTGACCGTGCAAAAGGCCCTTTACCAGGACGGTTTTTTCGCCGCCGAGGAGACGGTGATGATCGTCGGGCCGAAGCGGCGAATGCTGCCGACGGTGCGGGTGCTGGGGCCGACGCGGCCGGAAACGCAGGTCGAGTTGGCCTTCACGGACGGGATTTCGCTGGGCATCGACCTGCCGGTGCGGCTCAGCGGCAACATCAAGGAGACGCCGGGTTGCGTG
This sequence comes from uncultured Planctomycetia bacterium, assembly GCA_963780045.1. Taxonomy (GTDB): domain Bacteria; phylum Planctomycetota; class Planctomycetia; order Pirellulales; family Thermoguttaceae; genus JANXQG01. Next base: position 4,899,280 of record CAVZZZ010000001.1, read on the forward strand.
CTCGTGGGGCCGAAAGGCGTGGTCGAACTGAAACAAGGCGTGATCCGCGCGGAACGGCACGTCCACATGGGTCCTGAGGACGCCGCCTTTTACGGCGTAAAGAACGGCGATCTGATGAACCTCCGCGTCGATTCGACCTGCAGTGTGGTTTTTAACGGCCTGCAAGTCCGCGTAGGCAAGGGAATCAAACTGGAAGTCCACCTAGACACGGATGAAGGCAATGCCTGCGACCTGGACCACGCGCGGCAGGTGGAATTGTTTAAGTAGTTTTAGTGTTCAGTTTTCAGCAGGAGTTCTGAACACTGAACACTGAACACTGAACACTGAACACTGAACACTGAACACTGAACACTGAACACTGAACACTGTTACCTCAAGGGAGACTTTCCTCATGGCAAAATCAATGGAAGCGTTGGGCATGATCGAAGTCAAGGGCTTTACGGTCCTTGTCGAGGCCACCGACGCGATGCTCAAGGCCGCGAACGTCCAGTTCTACGGCTGGGACAAGGTCGGCAGCGGATTGGTCAGCGCGTTCGTTACCGGCGACGTGGCCGCGGTCAAGGCCGCTACCGACGCCGGCGCCGCAGCCGCCGGCCGGCTGGGCGAAGTCGTCAGCGTGCAGGTCATTCCTCGCCCGCACGATGACATCGGCATCGTCCTGCCCGCCGCGCAGAAAACGGGCGGAGCGGACTGAGGGCGATGAGGGATCACAGATAAGAGATGAGAGATGATAGATAATTGACAACGCGGTTTGGCGAACATCCTTCATCCCTAATCCTTCATCCCTCATCAATCCACCAACCATAAACCCATCAACTAAGAGAACCTACTACCATGCAAGACGCCATTGGACTACTGGAAACCAAAGGGCTTGTAGCCCTCGTCGAGGCCACCGACGCGATGGCCAAGGCGGCCAACGTGCGGATCGTGAAGCGCGTGCAGATCGGCGGCGGACTAGTGACGACCGTCGTTCGCGGCGACGTGGGCAGCGTCCGCGCCGCCGTCGAGGCGGGCGCCGCCGCCGCGCAGCAAGCGGGCGAACTGGTTGCCAGCCACATCATTCCGCGGCCGGCGGAAGGGATCATCGCGGCATACCTGTCGTAAGCGGCGGAAACTGAAGGATCAAGGACGGCAAGGACGCCAAAGACGACAAGGACGGTTCGTTGCTGTCGTTGAAGTCGTTGAGGTCGCTCATCCTCCATTCCCCATGAAAATCCTCGTAGCAAATCTCGGTTCGACGAGCTTCAAGTATCGTCTGCTGGACATGGACGGTCAGCGACAGCTCGCGCACGGCGGCATCGAGCGCATCGGCTCGCCGGAAAGCCGATGCACCGTCGAGATCGGCGGCAGGAATTGGGATACCACAGTCCGCGCGGGCGATCACGTTGAGGCCGTGCATCATTGCCTGGCGCAACTGACGCACCCGGAGCACGGCTGCCTGCGGGCGGAGTCGGAGGTGGCGGCGATCGCCCTCAAGGCGGTCCACGGCGGGCGCTACAGCGGAGTGCAGCGCAGTCACGCCCGACCTGCTGGCCGCAATGGAAGAAATGTGCGGCGTGGCGCCGGCGCACAATCCGCCGTACATGGCGGCCATGCGGCTCTTGGCGGAAAAGCTGCCGGAGATTCCGCTGGTGGCCGCCTTCGAAACCGATTTCCACGCCACGATCCCCGAGCGCAACCGCGTCTACGCGATTCCGTACGAGTGGACCGAGGCGGCCTCCGTCCGCCGCTGGGGATTTCACGGCGCCAGCCACCGCTACATCGCCCTGCGGACGGCCGAGCTGTTGGGCCGCAACGATCTGCGGGTCATCTCTTGTCACCTCGGCGGCTCCAGCTCGGTTTGCGCTATTCGCAAGGGGAAGAGCGTTGCCACCAGCATGGGCATGAGCCCGCAGAGCGGCCTGCCGCAGAACAATCGCGTCGGCGATTTTGACGTGTTCGCCCTGCCGCGGATCATGGAGCAGACGGGCAAGCCCCTTCGGGAAGTGCTCTCGATACTTGCCAACCAGAGCGGACTGCTCGGCATTAGCGGCGTGAGCACCGACTTTCGGGATGTCACCGCAGCAGCAGCAGCCGGCAACGCCCGCGCCCGGCTGGCCCTGGACGTTTATGCGGCGAGCGCGCGGCATTACCTGGGGGCCTATCTGGTGGAGCTCGGCGGGGCCGATGCGATTGTCTTCACCGGCGGCATCGGCGAGAACAGCCCCGATTTGCGGACCGCCGTCTGCCGGGAGTTGGGCGAGCTGGGCATCGTGCTGGACGACGCGGCCAACGCGGCTGCCGGGCACCCGCTCGCGGGTGCGGAAACATCCATCCATGCCCCGGCGAGCCGCGTGCAGATTTGGGTCATGCCCACCAATGAAGAGATCGTCGTCGCAGCTTTGGCGGCGGAGTTATTGAACCGAGAGCCTCCTCTTCACGACCCGCTACGCGGGCGACACGAAGAGGATTGGGGTGAGGGGATGTCGATGCGAGTTGACTCGGCTTCGACGGTTCCAGCCGCTCTTACCCCCTGCACTGCTCCCGAAGGGAAAGGGGAAATTACCGAGGAAGCCAAGCCATGATGATCGCCAAAGTCACCGGTTCGATCGTCGCCACGCAGAAGGTCGAGTCGATGGTCGGGCACAAGCTGATGCTCGTTGAGCTTTACCGCCTCGATCCGAACACGCGCGACAGCCTGGCCACCAGCGGCCGCGTGCTGGTGGCGGTGGATACGGTCGGCGCCGGGCTGGGCGAAATGGTGCTCATCACCCAGGGCTCCAGCGCACGGCTGACGCCGGAAACCAAGAACCTGCCCGTGGACACCGTGATCATCGGCATCCTCGATACGGTCTGCGTGGGACAAACGCGCGTGTATGACAAGGAAACGACGCCAGTCTGAGGCTACGATGGTCGAAATCGACGAAACCTTGGTCCGCAGCGTAGTCGCGCAAGTGCTTGCGCGGATGGGCGGCGCGCCAGCGCCGGTGGATAACGGCAGTTATCAAGGCCGTCTCGGGCAGTTCACCGACGTCAACAGCGCGGTGGCGGCCGCGCGCGAAGCCTTCGATCGGCTCTCGGCCATGACCATCGACGACCGCCGCCGCGTCATCGCGCACCTCCGCCGCATCTCCATCGACCAGTGCGTCGAGCTGGGCACCATGGAGATGGAAGAGACCAAAATCGGCCGCCTCGCGCACAAGATCGAAAAGCTCAAGACCTTGGGCGAGCGGTCGCCCGGCGTGGAGTTCCTTCGCAGCAAGGTTTTCAGCGGCGACCGCGGTCTGGCCGTCGTCGAGCACGCCCCCTTCGGCGTGATCGCCGCGATCACGCCCGTCACGCATTCCCTGCCCACGATTACCGGCAACGCGGTGAGCATGATCGCCTCGGGCAACACCCTGGTTGTCAACCCGCATCCCAGCGGCCGTAAGGTGGCCGCCGAAGGCGTCCGCCGCTTCAACGACGCCATTTACCGCGACCTCGGCATCGACAACCTGATCTGCGTGCTTGTCGAACCTTCGATCGAGTCCGCCGAGGCGCTCTTCAAGCACCGCGACATCGCCCTGATTTGCGTCACCGGTGGGCCGGCCGTGGCGCGCGCGGCCATGCAGCAGCCCAAGCGCACCGTGGTCGCCGGGCCGGGCAACCCGCCCGTGGTGGTCGATGAAACAGCCGACTTGGACCGCGCTGCCGGGCCATTATTACCGGCGCCGCCTACGACAACAACCTGTTGTGCATTGCCGAAAAGGAAGTCTTCGTCGTCGAGGCGGTCTTCGACCGGCTCATGGCGGCGATGGAGCGCGCCGGCGCGGTACGGCTTGCGCCGCAAGAGGTCGACGCCTTGACGAAAGTCGCCATTGCCAGCGCCGGCGAAGGTGCAAACAAGCACGATGTGCCCGCCAAGGAATTCGTCGGCCAGGACGCCCGCGTGTTGGCCAAGGCGATCGGCAAGGACATTCCCAGTTGCATCGAGCTGCTTTTCGGCGAGACGGACGAAGCGAACCCGTTCGTGCCCGTGGAGCAGATGATGCCCTTTGTGCCGTTTGTCCGCTGCCGCAACGTGGACGAGGCGATCGCCAAGGCAAAGCACGCCGAGCACGGCTTCCGCCATACGGCGATGATCCATTCCACCAACGTTAACAACATGACCAAGATGGGCCGCGCAATGGACACCACACTGTTCATCAAGAACGGCCCTTGCATGGCCGGACTGGGGCTGGGAGGCGAGGGCTACCTTTCGTTTTCCATCGCCACACCCACCGGCGAAGGCGTGACCACGCCGCTGACGTTCACGCGCGAGCGGCGCTGCACGATGGTGGATAACCTGAGAATACTTGGAAAGTGAAGAACGAGGAGATGAGAGATAAAAGATGAGAGATGAGAGATCAGGTCCCGCCCTGCATCCCTTATCCTTGATCCTTCATCGTTCATCCCTCATCCACACCTATGTACTACGCACGCATCGTCGGCAGCGCCACTTCCACCGTGAAACACCCTTCCATGGAGGGCACTCGGCTGTTTTTGGTAATGGCTTTGCAGGCCGACGGCCGCACGCCGGAAGGCGACCCAATCCTGGCGGTCGATCGACTTGGAGCGGGGCACAACGCCGCGGTGCTGGTTACCAGCGACGGCATCGGCACGCGCGAGCTGTTGCACAGCAAAACCTCGCCCGTACGTTGGTCGGTGATGGGACTGCCGGACGAAAGGCAGGGAGCAGGGAGCTAGGAGAACAAAGCAGGGAGTCTCGACTTCACACTCCCGGCTGTACGCCATTATGTCGACCGCGACGCAAGCAGAGATCGAACGCATCGTACGCGAGGTGATGGCGCATATGAAAGGCGCTGCTCGCGCGCGCGGTTGCGGCGCCTGCGGCGGTTGACGCTCCGCGAACGCCGCCGCAGGAAAAAAACGGTGAGCTGCGCGTCAATTGCCGCGTGGTGACGCTGGAGTCCGTCGCCGGCAGGTTGAAGGGCGCTAAACATGTCGTCGTTGCCGCCGGCGCGGTGGTGACTCCGTCGGTCCGGGACGAGCTTAGCCGCCGCGGCATCGAGTTGGTCGAGCGAAGAGCCGCGAAGAAAACAAGCACGCTCGCGCCGCTGCTGCTGGTCGCCGGCCGAACCGGCCACGACCCGGAAACGGCGGTGCTGGCGCTGAGGCAGGCGGGGATCGACGTGCATACGGAATCGACGCCCTGTTTGATCGAGGCGACGGAGAAGCTTGCCGCGGCGGTCGCCACCGGCGCGCTGGGCGTGTTGTGGACGAGGCGAACGAGCGTGGGCCTCTGTCTGGCCAACCGCCACAAAAGGGTCCGCGCGGTCCTGGCGTCGAATGTGGCGGCCACGTCCGCCTCGGTCGCCGCAGTCGGTGCGAACGTGCTGGTCGTCGATCCGACTGCCGGCACGATGTATGAAAGGAAACAAGCGTTGCACGAATTCTGCTTGGGCGGGATTCGCGAATGTCCCGAAGAACTGAAAAAAGTACCTGAGTACGTGGTACCTGAGTACCGAGTACGACCCATGCGCATCGCAGACGTCATCGGCACTGTGACCCTCAACCGCACGCACCCGAGCGTCGTGGGCGCAACGTGGAAGCTCGTCGTTCCGCTGTCGTGGGACAACTTGCTGGGCAAGTCCGCCGCGCCCGTGGAAGAGGTCGTCGTCTTCGATGAATTGGGCGCCGGGCTCGGCTCGCGGATCGCCCTCAGCGAAGGGCGCGAGGCCGCCATGCCCTTTTATCCCGAAGTCAAACCGATCGACGCTTGCAACGCGGCCATACTTGACACGTTTACGGTTGATATTCCAGAAGACTTGAAATAGGTCGTAGACCTTGGAGCTCAGATCCTAAAACCTAGCTCTAAGCACTAAGACCTGAGAACTAAGACCATGCCATGCTGAACCTGCACAAAATCAAGCAAGAGATTTGCGAAATCGGCGGCCGCCTCTACAAGCGGGGCTTCGCCGCCGCCAACGACGGCAACATCACCTACCGCGTCAGCGAGAAGGAAGTCCTCTGCACTCCCACGCTGGTCTGCAAGGGTTTCCTCAAGCCGGACGACCTGTGCATCGTCGATATGGAGGGCAAGCAGCTTGCGGGCACGCGGAAGCGGACGAGCGAGGTCATGCTCCATCTGGCGATCATGAAGGAGCGGTCCGACGTGAAGTCGGTCGTCCACTGCCATCCGCCACACGCCACGGCCTTCGGCGTCGCCCGCGAGCCGATCCCGATGTGCGTGCTGCCGGAAGTCGAAGTTTTCCTGGGCGAGGTGCCGATCACCAAATACGCCACGCCCGGCGGAAAGGAATTCGCGGACACTATCCTGCCGTTCGTGAAGAAATCAAACGTCATTATCCTCGCCAACCACGGCACGGTGAGCTTCGGCGAAACGGTGGAGCGGGCCTACTGGTGGACCGAGGTCTTGGACGCCTACTGCCGCATCCTCATGCTCGCCAAGGGCCTGGGCCGCGTGAACTATTTCACCGAGCCGGAGGCGAAGGCCCTTTTGGACCTCAAGGAAAAATGGGGCATGAGCGATCCGCGCAGCGAAATCAAAAACTGCGACATCTGTGCCAACGACGTCTTCCGCGAGAGCTGGAAAGCGACAGGCGTAGTGCAATCGGCCTTCTCGCCTCCGAGCTTCAAGAGCAACGGCGCGGGCGGCGGCGGGACCACAATCGCCGCGCCCGAGCAAGAGGCCCTCATCCAGGCGATCACGGATCGCGTGCTGGCGGAGTTGGGCAAGCGGCAGTAGGGCGTTCAGCGCGGCTGGTATAACTCTTCGGCGAGTCTTGGCCTCTTGCCGGCGTGTATAATGGCTCTCGTCACAGGTCCACGAGAAGGTCACGGCATGGCGATCGAATTCACTTGTCCGGAGTGCCGGGAGAAAAACACGGTCGGTCCCGAATTCGCGGGCAGACCAGGTACGTGCACATTCTGTGGGGCATCGGTAATCGTGCCGCAGACGTCGGGCATGGCGACTTCGGTGGCGCGGCCGCCGACGCCGATGCGGACGTCGTCATCCACCTCCTGGATCGTCATTCTGGCCGTCGCCTGCTTCGTGCTCTTGTTTTGCGGCGGAGTTTTGACCGCACTGGTTTTGCCAGCCATCCAAGCTGCGCACGGGGCCGGGAGGCGCGCCCAATGCATTAACAATGTGAAACAGATCGACCTCGCCTTGCTGAATTACCAGGCAACCTACCGTCGCCTTCCTCCGGCCAGCGGCGGTACGAAAGGCCAATCCGTGAGTTGGCGCATCGCAATTCTGCCGTTCATGGAACACAACAACCTCTTTCAGCAATATCGGCCGGGTGAGTCTTGGAATAGCGAGCACAATCGCGCGCTGACCAAGCAAATGCCGCGAGAATTCGTTTGTCCTAGCGACAGTTCCGCCGGCCCGGGCGAAACTAGCTACGTGATGATCACCGGCGAGAACACGGTCGGCGGTGCGCCGGGATCCCCTGGGATTGGTCAATTTCAGTTTTCTGATTCCTCGAAGACAATTCTTGTTTTGGAAGTCCACGGGCTGAAAATACCTTGGACCGAGCCGCGCGATGTTACGTTGGACGAGCTTGACCGGCGGCTGAAGGCCGGTGGCGGCCAAATCGGACATGTGGGCGGGTTTACCGTCGGCATGGCGGACGGATCGGTGCATTTTCTTTCCAATCAAATCGACGCTGCCACGCTCCGCCGCCTGGCGGCAATCAACGGGCAGAAGCCGGTGACAATTGACAGCCTGTGAGTGCCGGCCGCGGTTCAGATGGAAGTCCTGCGTTTTATCGAGAATCCGCGGCGCTGCACCTATTTGCCCGAACAGATTGCCGCGCTGGAGTACCGCGTCTTCGACGAGTTGACGGCGGCCGAATTCCAGCCGCTGCTGGAGCGGGGCTGGCGGCGGTTCGGCAATTATTGCTTTCGCCCGGCGTGCGCGGCGTGCGGGGAATGCCGCAGCATCCGCGTGGACGCGGCCAATTTCCGTCCAACCAAGAGCCAGCGCAAGGCGCTGGCGCGGAACCGGCACATCCGTGTCCAATGGGGCCCCGCGCGGGCGACGCCGGCGCACGTCGCGCTGCTCAACGCCTGGCAGGCCGATATGACCCGCCGCAAGGGTTGGGGCCCGGTAGCCGTGTCGGACGTAGACGACTACGAACAATCGTTCATCGGCCCGCCCTGCCCGTTTCGCTGCGAGGGCAGCTACTTCGACGGCGCGCGGCTGGTCGGCGTGGGCCTGGTCGATTGGCTGCCGATCGGCCTGTCGAGCGCGTATTTCTACTACGATCCGACCTGGCGTCCGCTTGCGCCGGGCGTGTTTTCCGTGCAGCAGGAGATCGAGTTCTGCCGGGCGCATGGCCTGCCGCATTTGTACCTCGGGTATTGGGTTGCCGGCTGTCCGTCGATGGCCTACAAGAGCCAGTTCCTGCCGCACGAGCTGCTGGAGGGCCGGCCGGGCGACGCCGAGAACGCCGTTTGGAAGCGCGTCTAACGATTACCGCCCCGCCTCCATCCACGGCCGGCCGTCGCTGGTCGGCCATTGCCGTTCGATTGCGCCCTTGGGATCGGTCTTGTCAAACTTGTCCTTGACCATCGGCGTGCGCAAGATAAGGTCGATCGTCTGCCGCCGCTTTTTCGCCACCCAAACGGTATTGTCGCCGCCGCGAGGGAAGTCGGGCAGGTCCTTGTTCATCCGCTGCCAATGCTTCTTCGCCGCCTCAACCCAGGCCGGGCAGTTTCCTCCGTTTCGCAGGGCAAGCTGGGCCTCGTAGAGCGATTCCGGCTTGACTGCGCGGCCGGGCGATTCGTAGACCGCGACCGTCTTTTCGTCAACAGGAGATAGCTCGCCATGCATGCCCACCAGGATCGGCATCACCAGGCTGGGCCGCCCGCCCCAGAAATCGTAACCCTTTTTGTGATTGGCAAAGCGCGCCGGGGCCGCGCTGGTCGAAGTTCCAGGCCACAAAGTGCTGCAAGTGGTTGGGAAACGAGGGCACCGGCCCGCCGCTGCCCGCGAAATTGCCTCCCTCCACGCAGTCGAAAAGCGTGGCGTACGGATACATGCCGTGCATGTCAAACGATTCTTCCGGCTGCATCTCGTAGCGCCAGAAGACGGTCGCCGCCGCGCTGCCGGCGGCGCCGATTCCGTGCGTCGTGTCCCGCAGCCCCGGCGAATGCTCCATGCGATCGACCATCAGCCCGTACAACATGCCGGTCGAGCGGCGATGGTCGTCGATGGAGACGTGGCCCATCGTCCCGGCCAGCACGACTTCCATGACTGACGAATAGGCGCACGACTCGGCGCCGAGGCAGGCATTGAAGTTGACGAAGGCGCAGCGCCGCACCCAGGAATCGACCACCTGGAACATCTTCAGGCCCGCCCAGCCGGTGTCGTCCATGACGCTGCGATGGTGGACGAACTTGCCCAGCCAGGCCCCCTCGAAGCAGATGTCCTCGACGCCGTTTTCGGCGATGTTGGGGTATTCGCTGACGGTCCAATCGCAGTCGGCAAGGATCGAGGTTTTGACCGGTTCGCGGAGCGTCACGCGGTTGCCCTGGACCTCGGCGACTTTATGATGCTCCTGCAGCGCCACGCCGTTGCGGTGGATCCGCGTCCACTCCGCCGGCATGTCGGACTCGCGGTAGGGCGCGATCACCCCCGGCACGACCGCCTTCCCCTTGACGCTCAGCGTGACCCACGCGCCTGGGCGAATCCGCGAAGCGTCGTCCACGGTGAGCGTAAATGTCTCGCGGCGGGCGTCGGCGACAACGCGGGCCAACTGCCGCCCGCCGCCGCGTCGCTCCGGCTCGATCTGGAACATCCAGCCGGGCGTCGGCTCCGCGACGGACTCCGCGCTTGCAGCGCCGGCTCTAGCCGGCCGCGGCGCTGGAGCTCCGGCTTTAGCCGGCTTTGGAATCTTAAGCGTCGGCTCATCAACCAGGATAACCGTGCCGCCTTTGGTTGCCCCGCTGCCGCGCAAAACGACGTGTCCATGCCGCACGCGGATCGGGCGGTGATTTGCCAGGTCGACGTTCACCCGAAAAGTGCCCGGCGGGAAAAAGACGACCCCGCCGCCGTTGGCTTCGGCGGCATCGATTGCCTTTTGAATCGCCGCCTGATCGTCCGCGCGGCCGTCACCCTTGGCGCCGTACCGGGCGACGCTGAAGACCGCTCCGCGGATATCGGGAATAGCGTCGCCGCCGCCGTGGTAGCCGGCGAAAGAGAAGTCCGGCAAGACCGGTTCGGTCCCGTTTCGCCGGGCCTCGACAAACTGCCGCCAGGTCTTCGCTTCTTCGTTGCGGGCTTCTCCTCCCAGGAGTGGCGCGTGGACCGACGCGGTCAAGGCACACGTCGCCAGCACAATCAGCAAACGCTTCATATTGCGGTTTCTTCCCTTGCGCGTCGGACTTCGATCAAACTCCGCCCGTTCAGTATAATCGGCCGCTTCGCGTAACGCACGATTTCCAACGCGCTCCACGCTCGACGCACCTCTGCCGAGTGCCGTAGCAACTTTCGCGCACGTCCTATATAGTTGTGCCATGCCCGGCGACGATGCTACACACCACGGCCGCTACTCCTGGACCGCCGCCCGGCGCGATTTGGTGGCGGGGCTGACGGTGGCCGCGATCGCCGTTCCGCAGGCAATGGCTTACGCGCTGATTGCGGGGATCGATCCCCGTTTCGGCCTCTACTCGGCGATTGTCGTCACGGCCGTGGCCGCGGTTTTCGGCTCCTCGCAACACCTGATGAACGGGCCAACCAACGCCATCTCGTTGGTCGTTTTCAGCGCGACTGCCTTCGCGGCCGTCAATCCGCCCGACGCGGTGCAGGCCACATTTCTGCTGGCGATCATGGCGGGCACGATCCAAATCCTCGTGGCGGTCTTCCGGCTGGGCGATCTCACCCGCTACATCTCGGAGTCGGTCGTGATCGGCTTCATGGCCGGCGCGGGGCTGCTGATAGCCTTGTCCCAGATAAGCAATTTGCTGGGCTTGAAAGAGCCAAGCCTCGAGCGGCTGAATCAGCTCGGCAGCATCGGAAAGCACATTCTCGTGCGGCTCTGGCTGACGCTCAGCGAAGGCGGCCATGTCAATTTGCGGACGCTGGCGATCGGCCTGCTCACCGCGGCGCTCGTGCTGGTTTTTCGAAAAGTTACGCGACGCCATCGCTTGCCGCGGCTGGACATGCTGGCGGCCTTGATCATTGCGGCCGCAGCCGCCACATGGCTCGGCTGGACACACGCCGGCAATGGAAAGCCGGCGGTTGCGGTCGTGGGCAAAGTCGTTGCCGCGCTGCCGTTGCCTAGCTTGCCGCCGTTCCGCGCGGATTGGATGCAACAGATGTCGGGCAGCGCGGTCGCCGTGGCCTTCTTAGGCCTGTTGGAGGCGCTTTCGGTCGCCAAGGCCATCGCCCAGCATACGCGGCAGCGGCTGGACTACAATCGGCAATGCCTGGCCGAAGGACTGGCCAACTTCTGCGGCGGTTTCTTTCAATGCTTGCCCGGCTCGGGTTCGCTTACTCGCTCGACGATCAATTTCCAGGCCGGCGCGGCAACCCGCTGGTCGGGCGTTTTCGCCGCCGCCGCGGTGGCGATCGTGGTTTGCCTGTTCGGCCCGCTGGCGGCTTACATTCCCAAACCGGCCCTGGCGGGCATTCTGTTGGTGACCGCGGCGGGGCTGATCGATCGGCACCGGATCGCCCAAGCGGTGCGGGCCAGCCGTTTCGACGCTTTGCTGGTGCTGGCGACGGCCGCGTCGGCGGTGTTTATCGGAGTGGAGTTCTCAATTTTGATCGGCGTCGGCCTTTCGATCCTCATGTTCGTGCCGCGCGCCGCGCAATTAAAGGCTTCCGAGTTGACGATCGACGCAGACCGCGTGATTCGCGACCGCCAGCCGGGCAACCCCTGCTGCGAGCGGATGATGCTACTGGACCTGGAAGGCGAGTTCTTCTTCGGCGCCGCGCCGGAGCTGGACCGCTATTTCGACGCCCTGCGCGAGCGCAAGGAGCTGCGAATCGTGGTGCTCCGCGTTAAACGGACGCGGAATCCGGACATTGTTTGCATGGAACGGCTGCAACACTTCATTATCGAGATGCAGGACATGGGCGTGCCCGTGCTTTTGTGTGGCGTCCGGCCGGATTTCGACCAGGCGATGAAGAACCTCCGCTTCGACGTATTCCTGCCCGTAGGCCAGGTCTTTCTGGAAGAGCCGACAAAAGTCGGCTCGTCAACGCTTGCCGCGGTGCGGCACGCCTATGAATTGCTGGGCAACGACACCTGCCAGCATTGCCCGCGACGAAGTCCGCCGGAGCAGGACCGCGAGACGTTTTATTATCAGATATAGACCACGGACGACGCGGACAACGAGGCACTGTAATAGGCTGAGCATTCGGGGTGGCACGTTCCTGAGCTTGCGAAGGGCGTGTTTCACGAATTAACACGCCCTTCGCAAGCTCAGGAACGTGCCACCCCGGATTGCCCAACTTGTTTTGTTACAGAGTTTTAGTGACTTCCTGCGGTGCCACTCGCGGTGCGCGGTGTCTTCTGCCCGCCGGAATCCACGGCGCCCTGTTTGGGGACAAGAATGATTACGTTGCGGAGCGTTTCCGACGTATGCACGTGGATAACTTCAGCAACCTCGTACGTTCGTTTCATTTCGTCCCCGACGTCGGCGCCGAAAAACGCGTGCGCCCAAACAATGACCATGGCAAAACGGCGATTGCGAAAATCGGTGATCAGGCGGGTCGGGTCGGCGGCCCCGGACAGCCATAGGGCGCACGAGTCCGTCGCATATTCCCATTTGTCCAGCGCGCGGGCGACGGACGGCATGTAATCAATCAGGACCGGTCCTTGAGCTTCATGGGCTCGCCCGCAAACTACCGTCATCGCATCGAGGTCGCTTTCGTCCGGTCCTTGATAATGCGCCGTCTGGGGAATGGGCGCAACAAGTTGCGCTACGAAGACAACAAGGAAAGCCACGTGCGCCCAACCCGCAGCGGGCCCGCCGTCACGCGCGGCCCAAGCAAGCCATCGGTGGGCGCCGATCCCGAAGAGTATGCAGCCGGCGACGACGCCTGGAATCATGTGATTGCTCCCCGCGCTGTTGTGACCCGTTTGCACGCACCAGAGCAGTCCACCGGCAAAAAAGACGACCCAAGCCAGATGGGTGCGGCGCGTGAGCGCATAGAAGGAGGTGGCCAACGCCACGGCCAAGGTCGCGTTGCACGCCTGTAGTAGTTGGGCGACATAACGCGCCAGTCGCGGCCCTTCAATAGGCCATTTATGCACGATATCGGCGGCGAATTGGAAGACGTCCGTTTGGAACCAGCCGTGCGACCATTTTTGCAGGGCGAGCCAAACGCCTCCGGCGGCAACGGCCAGGGAAAGCGAGAAACAAAGGCCCCGTCGCCAGTTGGTTACGCACAGGAAAGCGCACACCACAGCGGCGGCCGGCAATCCGGCTTGCTTCGTGTAGATCGCCGCTAAGAACGCAACCCAACCGAGCACCAGCCAGGCCGCGGACCGGGTCCGTCCGCCGCCGCGGCTTAGTCCGTAGAAGCCTGCCACGAGCAACATTGTGAAAAAGGCGTCGGCGCGACCCGAGACCATCCAGTTCATGCCGGCGCCATAAGGAAACATCATTAGCGCCGCCATGAGCGCGACGATTCTGGACGCGCGGGGGCTCACGTCCGTGCGCGGTTCTGGATCCGAGCTTGCAATAAGCGCGCCTTCTCGGCGAACCACGTGGTAAATCATGAGCACAATCACGGCCGTCGAAGCGCACGACACCAGTCTCGCGATCCCCACATAATCGCCGAATAGCCGAGTAGCAGCGAAAACGACGAAGGCATACAGCGGCGGATACGTGTAGAGCAGCATGGGATATTCGTTCGGGTCCGCATACAACGGCTTGCCTTGCTCCAGGAGCTTTCCCGCAAGGATGACATTGCCGTCGGATTCCTCCCAATCAAAAGGATAGGTGAAAAGCCGCGCGGCAAACCGGCAGAACAGCAAGGCATAGACCAGAAGCCCGATCAAGAGCGCGATTGTGAGCACCGTCGAAAGCAGTTTTACTGAGAATTGCGATGTCTCACGATTGACAGGATTGACAGCCGCTGTCGGGCCGTCGGGGAGAGAGGGATCATCACTCATTTACGTCACTCGTCACTGTCGGAGTCGGGAGTTCAACATCCATTGTAACGCCTTGGTCACGGCTGCGCGGAGGGGAATCCACTTACTCGGAGAGGGAGGCTCCGTCGGATTTCCGCGCGGCGGACAATTCGATGATCCATGCCGTTGCCGCGTGACGTTCCACCGTCTGGCGCGCGAGGCCCACCCATTGGCCGCAAAGGTCGAGAATGCCGCTGTCGGCCGTGGCAATGACCGCGTCGGATTGAGAAAGCTCCAAGTCCGGATTATGGACCAACTCAACGGTCCACTTCCAACCGCACTCCGCGGCAAGGTCCTTGATGATTTTCTTCAATCGCCCGCTGTTGGATACCGGGCGGTCCAAGAGCCAGAGCGCCTCGGCCGCTTGGAAATCGGCGAGCGTCTGCCCGATGAGCCGCAGTGCGGGCGCGGTTTCTTCGACCTTGCGGTAGCTGCCGTGCATGCTGGCCATGTCTCGCAGCGCACCGTCGCGGGCCAACAGCAGCACGCCGCCCGAAAGCGCGGCCTCGATCGTCGTCAGCACGTTGTAGCCGTCGATGTGGATCGACTTGCCTGCCAGAGACGGAGGCGCAACCTGCCGCCGCTTTCGTCTCTCGGCGGCTTCGTCGCTGCAAGAACACCGTGCGACGGCCAGCCGCTGGCGGGCCTCCATGCCGTGCCGGTCGCCGACGAGCTTGAGACTCGACTCCGTCGGATAGCCGTGCGACAGCAGCCAGGTCAATTCCTCCGCCGCCGCATGCAAGGCCGGCAGAGCGGCCGCGCCGAATAGCCGCGCGTCGTCCGGGTGCGGGCCGCGATGCCGCCGCTGGTCGGGCACAGTTCACCTCGAATAAGTGCCGACCAGCTCGCCATCGGCCAGCACGTGGTCTTTGATCGCCGCCAACAGCTTTTTCGTGTCCGCACCAGGCGGCAAATCAACCGGGGCATCGAGGGCGTAAAGCTTGAAATGATAGTGGTGCGTCCCGCTTGGGGGCTTCGGCCCGCGATAACCCAGGTTCTCGCTCGGCCAGGAGTTCAAGCCCTGCACGGCGCCGGCGGGTTTCTTCAAGGTCTTTTCCCGCGGCAGACCTTCGGGCAGACTGGTCGTGCCGGCGGGAATCTTGTACAGCACCCAGTGCGTCCACGTGCCGACCGGTGCGTCAGGATCATCGCAGATCAAGGCCAGTTCCTTGGTTCCATCGGGGACTTTCGACCACGCCAACGGCGGCGAAATGTCTTCGCCATCGCCGGTGTACTTCTTCGGAATCGGCTTGCCCGGTTCGAAGGCCGTGCTAGTGACGGCGAGTGTCATCGACTTGCCTCCTTTGGGTTCGATGGGGATGTCCGGCTCGCCGCAACCGTTGGGCAAGAGTACGACAAAAGTGAGCAGAGCGAGCATGCGCTATAAAGCCGATGCGGTTACCCGGACTTTTCATCGTTGCATCGCGTGCGAACGCATCACGGCGGAGCATGATGAGTACATTGTCATCCCTTGACCACGCCGATCGGCCGCATTCGGGCGACCTTGCTCGCCAGCCCCGCCTTGTGGACCACATCGACGACCAGGCTCACGTCTTTATATGCCGCGGGCTGCTCTTCGGCCAGTCCCTTCCAACTGCGGCAGCGGGCGATGACGCCCTGCTCGGCCAACTCGCGGTCGATCCGCCGGCCTTGGGCGTGCTGCACGGCGGCCGTGCGGCTCATCACGCGGCCCGCGCCGTGGCAGGTTGTGCCGAACGATTGCTCCATGCTGCCGGGCTGCCCGACGAGCACCCAACTTGCGCGGCCCATGTCGCCGGGAATGATCACCGGCTGGCCGACGTGGCGATAGGGATCGGGCAGTTCGGGATGTCCCGCGGGAAACGCCCGCGTCGCGCCCTTGCGATGCACGCAAACCTTCTTCGTCTCGCCGCCGACCGTGTGCTCCTCCAGCTTGGCGATGTTATGGGCCACGTCGTAGACGAGGTTCATCCGCAGCGATTCCCAGGGCTGTTCAAAGACTTCCGCGAACGTCTCGCGGACCTGCCACATGAGGAGTTGGCGGTTGCCCCAGGCGAAATTGGCCGCCGCCCGCATCGCGCCGAGATACTTCTGCCCCTCGTCGCTTTGGATCGGGGCGCAGGCCAACTGGCGGTCGGGCAGTTCGATTCCGTACTTGGCGGGCACCTTGCGGAAGGCGGCCAGGGCGTCGTCGCAGACCTGGTAACCCAGCCCGCGCGAGCCGCTGTGGATCATCACGCAAACCTGGTCCAAGTGCAGGCCCATTGCGCGGGCGGCCGCTTCATCGCAGATTTCGGCGACGACCTGCACCTCAAGAAAGTGGTTGCCCGACCCAAGCGTGCCGCACTGATCGTGGCCGCGTTCCAAGGCACGCGGGCTGACGTCCTCCGGCTCCGCGCCGCGGAGACAGCCATTGGCTTCGGTATGCTGGACATCACCGTCGGTGGCCAGCCCGCGGCCTTTGAGGAAGCTTACGCCCTCTCCCATCAGCCGCCGCAGCTCCTTTTGCGAAAAGCGATACGGCCCGCCGCGACCGACACCTGCGGGAATGGCGCGGAAGAGGGCGTCCATCAACTCGGTGATCCGCGGTTGGACATCGGTGCGGGAGAGGTTCGTCGTCATCAGCCGCACGCCGCAGTTGATGTCGTAGCCCACGCCGCCGGGCGAGATCACGCCGCCCTCGATGGGATCGGTCGCGCAGACGCCGCCGATGCAAAAACCGTAACCCCAGTGGATATCGGGCATGGCCAGGCTGGCCATTTGGATGCCCGGCAGGAAGGCGACGTTGGCCACTTGCTCCGGCGCCTGGTCGCCGCGGATTTGGTCGATCAGTTTTTCATCGGCGAAGATGCGGCCGTCAGCGCGCATTCCGGCCTTGTACGACTGGGGAATCCGCCAGACGCACTCGGCGATCTGTTCCAACGGGCCGTGGTAAGCGGGTTTGGGCATGGGATAGGGCAGGGAGCGGGGAGCGCGGAGTTATAAGCTGCGTACCCTCTAAGACTTTGGACGCCGGCTTGCGGTTCGCGCCCTTACAAGTTTATTCGGCTCGCGCAATGTGGCAAGCCGGGCTCGAACTTGCGGTGGCTATAATCTCTGCTACACTAAAGGCAATAAAAAAGGAATGATTCGGCTCCCATGCACTTCACCAAAATGCAAGGCGCGGGCAACGACTATGTCTACGTCGATTGCTTCCGCGAACCGATGCCCGCACAGCCCGACGAGCTGGCAAGGAAGATTTCCGACCGCCATTTCGGCGTCGGCAGCGACGGGCTGATCTTGATCTGCCCCAGCGAGGTGGCCGACGCCCGCATGAGGATTTTCAACGCTGACGGTTCCGAGGCCGAGATGTGCGGCAACGGCGTCCGCTGCGTGGCCAAATATGTTTACGACCACGGCATCTGCCGCAACGAGACGATGCGGATCGAGACCGGCGGCGGCGTCGTGACGTTCAAGCTGCAAGTGGCCGCCGGTCGCGTCCAACGGGTCGAGGTCGATATGGGCGAGCCGATCCTCGATTCCGCAAACGTTGGCGTCCAGTTTCCACAACGCTACGACGGCGATAGAATCGTAGATTTCCCCGTCGGCAAGTACATTCCCTTTCGCCAGTCGAAACCGTGGATGGCCGACAGCGGCTGGGACCCGCGAATGACGTGCGTCAGGGTCGGCAATCCGCACGTCGTCCTCTTTCCGAAAGTCGTCGCGGCGATCCCGCTGGAGTCGCTAGGGCCGTTTTTAGAGCGGCAGCCGATCTTTCCCAACCGCATCAACGTTCACTTCGCGCAGGTCGACAGCCCCCGCGAGGTAACGATGCGGACATGGGAGGCGCGGAAGCGGCGTGACGCTGGCCTGCGGCAGCGGGGCCTGCGCGGTATGCGTGGCCGGCACCCTCACCGGGCGCACCGAGCGGCAAATCCTCGCCCATCTGCCCGGCGGCGATCTTGAGTTGCGCTGGGGCGAAGACAACCACATCCACATGACCGGCCCGGCGGTGGAGGTGTTTAGCGGGGAGTGGGAATGAGTGTTCAATTTTCAGTGTTCAGTTTTCAGCCGCGCGACTAGACACCTGCAATCTACCGAACACTGAAAACTGAACACTCTCCATGCGTCTCGACCATCCCCTACTTTACAAATTCGCGGCGCTGCTAGGCTCTACGGCTGTCCGCGCGTGGATGGACACGCTGGACTATCGCGTGCTGTTTTACGATCCGGACGTCGATCCGGCCTCGCCGCGCTGCCGCGGACAGAAGATTTACATCTTCTGGCACGAGTACATCCTTTTTCCCTTCGCCATGCGCGGCAATTGCGATCTGGCGATGCTGCTGAGCCGGCATCGCGACGCCGAGGTGCTCTCCTACGCCGCCCGGCTGATGGGTTTCGATTTCGTCCGCGGCTCGACCAATCGCGGCGGGGCGGCGGCACTGCGGCAGTTGCTTGAGAAGAGCCGGAAGCTGCACTTGGCGATCACGCCCGACGGCCCCCGCGGGCCCCGCCGCCAACTTGCGCCGGGTCCGGTCTATTTGGCCTCCAAGCTGGGCATTCCCCTGGTGGCGATGGGAGTCGGCTACGACCGGCCCTGGCGGACGCCGACGTGGGACCGCTTCGCCATCCCCCGCCCTTGCAGCCGGGCACATTGCATCCTCTCACCGGAGTTGCACGTGCCGGCCAACATGGACCGCGACGGCATGGAGCACTATCGCCTCAAGATCGAGCAACTCTTGAACCGCCTGTGCGGCGAGGCAGAGACATGGGCCGAATCGGGCGCTCGCCGGCCCGGCCAACTAACGCCCCGCCGCGCCACCCGGCCACTGTCGCAGCGGCAACCGCTAGGCATCGCAGTCGGCGATTGAACAGAATCGCTCCCGCGGTAGTCTTGATATTGATAGAGTCCGAAGGAGTCGATTGAGTGACGCGCGATAAAGAAACCGTGGCCCGGGAACTGCTCGCCGTGCGGTGTCGCCGCGGTGATCGAGCTGCTCTGGAAGAACTCGTACGCCTTTGGGAACGGCGCCTACTTTATTTCATCCGCCGAATTGTTCGGGATGACGCCGATTCCTGGGACGTGCTCCAGAAGACCTGGATCAAGGTTCTTAGCGGCATCGGGTCGTTGCACGACCCGAAAAGCCTGGCACCGTGGCTGTATCGCGTATCGCGAAATACGGCTTTGACCTATGCCCGCTTGAAGCCGCCGGCGTGCGAGCCATTGGGAGACGATCCCGTAGCGCGAAACGGCCATGCGGCCGACGTGCAGCTTCGCTTCGAAAACGCCGAACAGGTCAACCGCGGGCTGTCGACCTTGTCGCTGGCGCATCGAGAGGTACTCACCCTGTTTTTCCTCGACGATCTCTCGACCGAGGAAGTGGCGACGGTCCTGGGCGTGCCGTCGGGAACTGTACGGTCGCGGCTCCATTACGCCAAGATAGCCCTCCGCAACGTACTGGAAAAGGAATCATGCCATGAATGAAACCGAGCAACCTTTCGCCGAGCAGCTCATTGCCGCCGAGTCGCGGAATACCGAAGCACCGGTCAACTACCGCCAAGAAATCCAGAAGACGCTGGAAAAGCCGCTTACGCCGCGTCAACGCGGTGTCTATTTGCTGGCGGCGGCACTGTCGCTACTGGCTGGAGTGTTCTTTGTTTCGGTTCTCACCCGGGCAAAGCCGCAGCATCCCGAATTCGTACGGTTCGTCGTCACGTATGCGGCAGTCACCGCGGCCGTACTTGTCGTTCTGGCTGTCGGTTTATTCAGAACTTACTGGAGTGGCGTCGTGAGGCAGCGCTACACACATCGGTGGGCCTCACGTGTCGGCATTGCTTACGCAGGCATTGTTGGATTGATGCTCCTGGGGGCAGTTCGGCAAACTCCCGAAATGCTGCGTGAAGAAGTGCGGGCGATGGGCTGGCTGCTGTTGCTTTATACCGCGGCCGCCTGGGTGCGCAATCGCGTCACGGATGCACAGATGGACACTGCCGAAAAACTGCTGGAAATCGAACTGCGCGTTGCCGAAATCCGCGAGGATCGCGCACCTTTGCGGACTGATAGCTGACAACAAACAGTATGGGATGATATTCTGAACGGTAAACTGATTTGGTTCCGTTTCCGAGACTCGATCCCGGTTGCTCGGATGGTACACAGTTTGGTTGCGCTTGTGGTAGTTCGCCATGCCTTCCTACGACCTCTTCTCTCACCTCCCCGACGATCCTAGACCGGCTGAAGCCGGAACTCCAGCGCATACGCCGCCGGCGCCCACAGCACCGCGGGTTTTAACTGTCGCAGAGCTTACGGCCCAAATCAAGGACCTTCTCGAATCGTCCTTCGATAGCGTGTGGGTCGCGGGCGAAATCTCCAACCTCTCCCGGCCCCATTCGGGCCACTGCTACCTGACGCTCAAGGACGACCAGGCACAAATCCGCTGCGCGATCTGGCGGAATACGTTGAACCGGCTGCGGTTCGACCTGCACGACGGCCTGGAGGTCGTCTGCCGCGGGCGACTGGACGTGCTACGCGCCGCGCGGCAGCTACCAGTTGATTATTGACAGCGTCGAGCCGAAAGGGATCGGCGCGCTGGAACTGGCCTTGCGGCAGCTTCGTGAAAAGCTCGCCCGCGAAGGGCTCTTCGATCCGGCACGCAAGCGTCCGTTGCCGGCCTTCGTGCGGCGGATCGCCGTCGTGACCAGTCCCAGCGGCGCGGCGATCCACGATTTTTTGCAGGTGCTTGGCCGGCGCTGGCGCGGGGCCGACGTGCTGATCGTGCCGACGCGCGTGCAGGGCGAGGGCGCCGCCGTCGAAATCGCCGCCGCCATCGCCACGGCCAACTGCTTGCGACCCGCAAGCGGGTGCCCCGCCATCGATTGTCTCGTCGTAACCCGTGGCGGCGGCAGCCTGGAGGACCTCTGGGCGTTCAACGAAGAGGCCGTCATCCGGGCGATCCACGCCTCGCGGATCCCCGTGATCAGCGCCATAGGCCACGAAATTGACGTGACCCTTTCCGATCTTGTGGCCGACGTCCGCGCGCTGACGCCCAGCGAAGCGGCGGAGTTGGTCGCCCCGGCCGCCGAGGATCTTCTGGCCCGATTCCGGCAGACGGAAAAGCGTCTGGCGGCCGCTCTCCGCTGGCGGCTGACGGCGGCGCGGTCGCGCGTCGAAGCGATCACCGCCCACCGCGTCTTCCGCCTGCCGCGCTCGCGGATCGAGGACCTCGCCTTGCGGCTGGACGAGTTGGACGCCCGCGCAACCTGCGCCCTGCGGCAGCGGCTGCTCTTGGCCCGCGCGCACGTGCAGCAGCAAGCGGCGCAATTGGACGCGCTCAGTCCGTTAGGCGTGCTCGCGCGGCTACAGCCTGACGCAACGCGCCGACGACGGCCGGGTCGTCCGCGACGCCGCGGAGCTATCTCCCGGCGACGCGATTGTTACCCGCTTCGCAAACGGCCGGGCAACGAGCCGGGTGGAAGCGGTTGAACCTCAAACCTAAGGCGTTTCCCTAGACCTCTTGCCAACCGGCCAAAAGACGGCGATACTATGGGCGGGCAGGGACGGTTTTCCCGTCCGCAAGCTTGGCTTACATGATTTGGGGGCCATCGAACATGTCGACGGTTACTACATTACCGACCACTACTAGCCCGGTCACGGAGCACTTGAAATTCGAGGACTTCGATGGCGTGACAATTGTCCGCTTTCGCGATCCGCGGGTCACCGACCCCGGCGAGATCGAAGAACTGGGCCGCCAACTGTACCAGGTGCTGGAGCACAAGCACGGCTCGCGGCTGGTCATCGATCTTTCGTCCGTGGAATTCTTGCCCAGCGCGACGATCGGCAAGTTGATCTCGCTCAACCGCAAGGCCAAGGCCTGCAAGGCGTCGTTGCGGCTGTGCGGGCTGCAACAGGGCGTGCGCGACATCTTTCACATGCTCGCCCTGGACCGCGTTTTCGACGTCTGCGAGGACGTGCGGGCGGCCGTGGCGTCGTTCGCGTAGGATGCAACAGGCGGCGGGGGCGCCCGCCTGCAATTCGGCGAGCGTCGGCCTAGCATTTGGCTGGTTGCCTCGTCGGCGACGATCTCTAAGCGCCCTCCCCCAGTTACTAACTGTATGGATCAACTGGTGTGGACAGTCCGCGCCAATCCGGGAATAATGGGATCGAAAAGGATTCCTTCCATGCCGACACCCAAACCTCTTCCCCCCGCCACCGACTTCCTCCGCGAGAACGTCAACGACGATTTGACAGCGGGCCGCTATGACCGCGTACACACCCGCTTCCCGCCGGAGCCGAACGGCTATCTGCATATCGGGCACGCCAAGTCGATCTGCCTGAACTTTGGCATCGCCCGCGATTATGGCGGAATGTGCAACCTCCGTTTCGACGACACCAATCCGACGAAGGAAGAGATCGAGTACGTCGATTCGATCATGGAAGACGTCCGCTGGCTGGGATTCGATTGGGAAGACCGCCTCTACTACGCCTCCGATTATTTCGGCCAGCTTTACGAGTGGGCCGAGAAGATGATTCTGGCCGGGCAGGCGTACGTCTGCGATCTCACGGCCGATCAAGTCCGCGAATACCGCGGCACGCTCACTTCGCCGGGCCGCAACAGCCCGTATCGCGATCGCCCTGTCGAAGAGAACCTCGATCTCTTCCGCCGCATGAAGGCGGGCGAATTCCCGG
This sequence comes from uncultured Planctomycetia bacterium, assembly GCA_963780045.1. GTDB lineage: Bacteria > Planctomycetota > Planctomycetia > Pirellulales > Thermoguttaceae > JANXQG01. The sequence goes on from CAVZZZ010000001.1 coordinate 4,922,053, forward strand.
ACGGCTCGCGGACGCTGCGGGCGAAGATCGACATGGCCTCGCCCAACCTCAACCTGCGCGACCCGGTGATGTACCGCATCTTGCACGCCTCGCACCACCGCACGGGCGACAAGTGGTGCATCTACCCGACTTACGATTACACCCACGGCCAGAGCGACTCGCTGGAAGGCATCACGCATTCGATCTGCACGCTGGAATTCGAGAACCACCGCCCGCTTTACGACTGGTACATCAAGACGCTGGGCATTTTCCATTCGCGGCAGATGGAGTTCGCCCGGCTGAACCTGACTTACACGATGATGAGCAAGCGGCGGCTCTTGGAGCTGGTGCGGGAGAAGATCGTCAGCGGGTGGGACGACCCGCGGATGCCGACGATTTGCGGTTTCCGCCGCCGCGGCTATACTCCGGAGTCAATCCGCAACTTCTGCGACGAATCGGCGTAGCCAAGGTCGATAGCGTGATCGACGTGGCCCTCTTGGAGCACTGCCTCCGCGAGGACCTCAATCGGCGGGCCGCGCGTGTGATGGCCGTGCTGCGGCCGTTGAAGGTCGTAATCACCAATTATCCGGCAGACGAGTGCGAGGAGCTGGAAGCGGTGAACAACCCGGAGGACCCGGCGATGGGCACGCGGAAGGTTCCGTTTTGCGCGAGATTTGGATCGAGCAGGACGATTTCCGCGAGGTCCCGCCCAAGGGGTATTTTCGCATCTCGCCGGGCAAGGAAGTGCGGCTGCGCTGGGGCTATCTCATCACTTGCACCAGCGCCGTCAAGGACCCGAAGACCGGCGAGGTCGTCGAATTGCACTGCACTTACGACCCGGCCACGCGCGGCGGCAACTGCGCCCGACGGCCGCAAGGTAAAAGGGACGATCCATTGGGTCTCGGCCCGGCACGCGGTCCAGGCCGAAGTACGGCTCTATGAAAACCTCTTCACCGTACCCGATCCCAGCGACGTGCCCGAAGGCGCCGATTACAAGGTGAATCTGAACCCGAAGTCGTTGGAGGTTTTGCCGCGCTGCTATCTGGAGCCGAGCCTTGCCGCGGCGAAGCTGGGCGACTGCTTCCAGTTCGAGCGGCTCGGCTATTTTGCCGTCGATCCCGAAAGCGCGCCGGGCAAGCCGGTCTTCAATCGAACGGTGTCGCTGAGGGATACATGGGCGAAGATCGAGAAGGCAGGGAAGTGAGATGCCCGGAAAGCCGGTTCCCTCACCTTGCTTCCTGGATACAATGGAATATCTGGGACACCGCCACGGCCAGCGGCGATGGCGGTCTCCGGACAAGGAGCGATTGTACACTTGGGATTCGCTGCACGGTGAGATTGAGGTTTACAACAAGCGGGGAAAACACGTTGACGCGGTGAGCGGTGAACTCCTCGGCGGCGCGGTACGCGGGAGGAAGATCGATGTCTAAGAAAGCGACATTTGTGCAAATGTGCATTGAAGGGAAAGCGGCGCCTACAGAAATTGACGATTGGGTCGATCGTTGGCACGAGGGCGCGGAGCAAGACAGCCTGGCGGACTTTTTGGAGATGTCTCCCGCTGAATATGGCCGCTGGATTGCACATCCCGAGTACCTACAGGAAATCATCGCAGCGCACCGAGAACCGGTTGTCGTGTCTTCAGAGTCGAGAGGGCTTTGATAAGCCGGCCAGATGGACGACTCGATACGCCCGCCGAGTTTTCCGACGACGCTTTGGACGGTCGTGCTGCACGCCGGCCGCGACCAGCCCGCACAAGCCCGGGCCGCGCTGGAGCAGCTTTGCGAAAGCTATTGGTACCCGCTCTACTCCTTCATTCGCCGGCGCGGATACTCGCCGCACGACGCGCAAGACCTGACGCAAGCCTTCTTCACAAACCTGCTGGAAAAACATGCGCTGGGGCGCGTCGATCCCGAGCAAGGAAAGTTTCGCACCTTCCTGCTTGCGGCGCTGAAGAACTTTCTTGCCAACGATTGGGACCGAGCGAACGCTCTCAAACGCGGTGGCGGTCGAGCGATTGTCTCTACTGCAAGAGGATAGGCGCGGAATCCCGCTACCGGCTCGAGCCGAGCCACGACCTTACGCCCGAACGCCACTTCGAGCGGCAATGGGCACTAACGCTCCTCGATCAAGCCATCGCCGCGCTGGGCGATGAATACCGCAGCGAAGGCAAAGCCGCCCTCTTCGAGGAAATCAAGGATGCCTTGACCAGGCAGGCGGACAGTTATGCCGAAATCGCCACCCGGTTAAACCAGAGCGAAGGTTCGATCAAGGTGGCGGTCCATCGCCTCCGCCTCCGCTATCGCGAGTTGTTGCGGGAGCGAATTGCCGCGACGGTGGGCGAAAGCGAAGTCGATGACGAAGTGCGGCATTTGCTGGCCGCCTTGAGCGGGTGACGGTTTTTCCTGTAACCTTTTCCGACGGCTGCTTTAGGTAGAGGTGGCGACACACAACACCTCCTACGAAAGGCACGGCACATGGACTCGACCCGCATTTGTCCGCGATGCAACAAGCCCTTGAAAAGCGATTCTCCCCACGGGCTTTGCCCCGAGTGTCTCCTCAAGGCAGTGCTTCCCGCTGCTTTGTCTACATTGCACGCAACTGGCGTTTTTGATGCGACCAGTTCGGCGGCCTCTCCCGCGGCGAATCCGCGCGTGAAGTATTTTGGCGACTACGAGCTGCTTGAAGCGATTGCCCAGGGCGGAATGGGCGTCGTCTGGAAGGCCCGCCAATCAACGCTCAACCGCGATGTGGCGCTGAAGATGATCCGGGCCGGCGCGTTGGCGACTGCCGATCAGGTCGCGCGGTTTCTCCGCGAGGCCGAAGCGGCGGCCAACCTGCAGCATCCCAACATCGTGGCGATCCACGAGGTCGGCGAGCACGACGGGCGGCACTACTTCTCAATGGACCTCGTCGTGGGCCGCGACCTGGGTGCTATCGCGGCGGAGGGGCCGATGCCGCCGCAGTGCGCGGCGCGGTACGTGAAGATCATCGCCGAGGCCATCCACTTCGCCCATCAGCGCGGCACGTTGCACCGCGATTTGAAGCCGCAGAACATCCTCATCGACGCCGCCGACCAGCCGCGGATCACCGATTTCGGCCTCGCCAAGATCGCCAAGGAAGACAGCCAACTAACGCAATCGGGCGTGATTATGGGCAGCCCCAGCTACATGCCGCCCGAACAGGCGGCTGGACGCCTGGGCGAAGTCGGCCCGGCGAGCGACGTTTATTCGCTGGGCGCGGTGCTCTACGAGCTGCTCACTGGCCGGCCGCCGTTTCGCGGCGAGTCGGCGATGGCCACGCTCCGCGAGGTGATGGAAGACGAGCCGGCCGCACCCCGCCGCCTGAAGGCCGACGTCCCGCCCGACCTGGAGACGATCTGTCTCAAATGCCTGGAGAAGTCGCCCGCCGCCCGCTACCACACGGCCCGCGGGCTGGCCGAGGAGCTGGACCGCTTCCTCAAGGGCGAGCCGATCCAGGCCCGGCCAGCCGGCAGCGTCCGCAAGATCGTGAGTTGGGTGCGGCGGCATCCGGGCCTTTTGTCCGCCGTGGCGGCGCTGGTCATCGTCGCGCTGGCTTACGGTGTCTTCTACCTTTTTGAGGAGAACTCCTTCTTGCGTGCCCGACAGGCAGATCCTGCACTTGCCCGAGTCCGCGGGCGGCTTCATGATTCGCTGGACATCTGGACCACGGTCAACGCAATGGCAGGTGCCTTTGCTGTCCTTCTCAATATCGTGGTGCGGACACAGGTGCGCGGTGTTCCCTTCCGCCAATCGCTAAGTCCGGGCTGGCACATTCAGCCCCTACAACCCCTCAGTCGGCCGGCATCAATCGTTGCCGCCTCCGCCGGGCTGTTCGCTATCGGCTGCAGTGTCATGCTGCTGGCGAAGACGATCGAGGCCCACGTTTGGGAAGGGGAGTTCATTCGCTTTGGCCTGGTAGGCATGATGTACTTTTCGACCTACTTTGGAATTCTATTACTGGGATACGTGGTTCGCGACTACCGTTTGGTGAACTACGGACGCACATCGACGGACTTCACCAGAATCACCGACGCTCGTTTGGAAAACCTGATGCGGCCGGTAGCAACGCCGGAGATGACGGCGGAGCAAATTGCGGCCCTCCAAGCGATCCGCCCAGCGATGGAAAAATGGGACCACCGGTCCGCGGTGGGGCTTTATCGCACCGCATTTCCCAGCGCCAGCCGGCGTGAAGCGTTGTTCACCGTTTACAGCCTCGGCGCCACACTTCGGAAACAGGATCCAATAAAGTTCGCCCTGCCGCCTTTGTCGCCCGCCAATCTGTCGTGGGCGGGAATGCTGGTCTGCGGCTTGATCGAGGCCGCGGTCGTCGGTGCAGTGTGGTACGCAAACCCGCCCGTGGACCCGCTTTCGACCGGCCTGCTGTTGACCTACAACTTTCTTTTTGGCATCGCGATGGCGGCCTTCGACCGCGTGGACGGCTTCCGGCGGCGGGCGCTGTTGCTGACGCCGGGCTTGCTGGCGGTGATCATCGGCGAGACGTTGCATCAGACGGCGGCAGGGCCGTGGAGAATCGGATACACCCTGCTGCTGGTAGCGGCGCTGCTGTCGTTCAGCGCCGTGAAGCGCAAGATGCTGCGGAAGTTTCTTCTGATGACGTTGCTGCTTTTGGCCGTGATTGTCATGGTCATCGGCGAGACCGCCGCGGCTCCTCCGGAAGGAATCTGGCCAGGTTTGATGTGTTTCGCCGGAATCGGTATGGGAGCGCTCGTGATGTTCGCCGGCTTGGCGGGCGAGCAGGGCAGGGCCTTGCAAAAGAAGTTTGCCGGCGGGCATTAATAGCGCAGTGCTGCTGAGGTTGATCAATGCCCGGTGCCAAATCGGCTCAAATCAGCCCGCGTGTAGTAGAATTCGTTCAGCTTTTGGGCTGTTTCAATGCGTAGGCGCTGTGTCATCATCCTGATGGCCCTTGGTTCTAATTCCTTCGCAAAAAGCCCGGAATTCTGGCTTGGCACGTGGCTTGCGTTCTCGCTAAACAACATTCCATAAACCCCGTTTCAAGGAGAAACGAAATGCGTCTCGCGATTTGCACCGCCGCTCTTCTGTGGACTTTGCCGGTTCTAGCCGCTGCCCCGAGCCAGAACCCGCCTGCCACGTCACCGGTGTCGTACGAAGTGTGGGGATTCCGTTGGGACGGTCATCAGTACGTCAAACAAGCCGACCATTGCTTGAAGACGCCCGATCCCAAGCAGGCCGCCGACTACGCGGCGGAAGTGAACCGCTTCCCCGGCTGGGTGGCGACGACCAATGCGCCAGGCGTCAAGCCTCCTGTCTCTGCCCGCCGCCCGGCGGACATCGACTTCGGCCCGATCCACATTCGCGGCAATGCCGACGGCAGCCAGATGGTCTATATGCCCTACATGAGCGTGCGCGTGCCCGCGAATAGGGTTGCCGGCAACCATTGGACCTTCAGCAGCAACGGCGGCGGGGCGGACATGAGCACCAGCAGCGACACCTCCGTCCAGGATTCGGTCGCCCTGCAGGACATGCTGAACCAGCAGCAGATGAACAACAACCTCCAGGACATGATCAACACCCAGAACATGCTCGACACCCAAAACATGGTCAACAACATGCAGGACATGGTCAACACGCAGAACGCGGTCAACGAGCAGAACATGATCAATTCGATGAACCAATAAGCGCCTATCCGAGAACCGTAGAAGCGGCATCTTGCCGCTTGCGAAAAGCGGCGGGACGCCGCTTCTACAATCGCGTTTTCGGATAGGCTCTAAGCCGCAATTCCCGTCAGACACGCGAAGGCGGAATTATTCAATGGAAGCAAGGCTGAAGAAACTTGAGCGATTGAACCGCGTGCTGTTTGCCGGCCTCGGACTGGCACTCCTGCCTTGGGTCGTCGGCGCCGCGAAGCAAATCCCCGATTTGATCGAGGGAACCAGCGGCAAGTTCGCGACGACGCAGACCCAGCAGGTGATGCTCGTCGACGAGGCCGGCAACAAGCTGGGCAGCCTCACCGGGAAGAAGGACGCAACAAACCTCACGATCAAGGACGGCAACGGTAAAGTCCGGCTCTTCGTCGGCCTTCTCAAGGGCAACCCGACGGTCCTCTTCGCCGACAAGGACGGCGACGCCGTGGCGACCTACGCCGAGACGAACGGATCGTTTATGGAATCGAAGTAGCCGTGGCGGGGCCTCGTCGCTACGTACCAACTTCGGCGTTGAAGATATGCCGGTAGAACTTTCACTCGTCCTGGTGCTCAATCCGGCAGGCGATCCGTCTCGATCCGGAACCGCGGCCAAGAAGCGCTCAAATGTCCTCCCGGCGGCCTTGTGCCGCCTCTTTGCGCAGGTAGTCGAGCGACCGCATCACCGCCATCTTCTCGGCGGCTGCGCTGGCCAATAACTGGTCGACTGTGTAGCCCTCTCGCTTCGCAAGATCCTGGATGCTCGCCTGAAGCCACTCGGGAAGTTGGATAGTTAGCTTGGTCATGGCTTGCGACGCTCGTTAATGACTCGCAGGGTTTGGAAATCCGGCGACGGAATGCCGCCGACCAGCGCGAAGCTTGCTCCTCGGCGCGACCGCGCCGCCGCCACCAGCACGGAGGTATCGAACACTACTCGCATGGCGGAATCGTACCACCGTCTGAGCCGGTCTACAACCGCTATGTGAGCATAACTCTCCTCCTCTTCGAAGCTTCTTGGCGCAATTAAGGTGTGACCCAGGCCAGATCTGCGCTACTCGCCCGCTTGCGCGGCCCGTCGAAGCGCAAGAAATGCCTCCTTCAACGCCTGGTTCACGGCGCTTTCCGGTTGGGAGAGCACCAGCGACTGGTATTCGTCCAGAAAGCCGGTGCGAAGGCGATGAAACATGTGCAGGAAATGCCGCAGGAAGCCGACGCAATCGAGCACGGCGACTTCGACCCCGCCGAGTTCCCCGTACTGCTGGTTCGCATACTCGCGCACGGCGGAGTCAATCGGCGCTGTGGTCACAAAGATGTAGTTCTGTAGTTCCGCACCGTTCGCGATCTTTTGCACGGCGATATCAATGTCCCCGGTACTAACTGGCTTGTCCTTCATTTCATAAGTGGTTATGACCTTGTCGTCGCCCGCCAGCGTTATCTCCACGTCGCCCAGTGCGCCGGTCTGGCTGTCCGCGGCGGTGTGCGCGTTCAGCCGCAGGACGTTTTCGCCGAGTTTTTCGGACGCCGCGCGGTACGCTGCCGCCACGACGAGCACTGGGAGCCGCGAGGAGTGCTTGAGCGCCAGGTGCTGTTCGATCAGCCGAACGGTGTCCTCGGAGGACAGCGCCAGGTCGCCAGCCTCCTCTTGAAGCCCTTTCTTGAGACTCTCCAGGCGCGCCCGGCGCTTCATTACTTGATACTCCAAATGCGTTCCACACGCGCAATCTCGCCACGGTCCTTCAAATGGCTCTGCGCTCGACGGACAGCGTGTTTCCATTTCTTTCCAAAATGCTGCCCATTGATGATCCTGTCAACCGAATCATCGCAAAGGTCGGGATGAATTGCCTTTATCATCGGATGCATTTGCTGTGTCGAAAGAGAACCATGTTTTCGGAGGAGGTAAATCACCGTCTTCTCAAAAACAGTAGTGATTGGACCACCCGCGAGGCGGAATGAGATAAGCTCATCCTCGGCGTTACGGAAAGCCTGCTCGAACTCTTCGCTCATCTGTCTCCGTGCGCTCGTCAACTTTCGTTCGTATTTCCCTACCAAATCCTCGGCGAGTTGGGCATAGATACGAAGCCGTTCACCAGTGACTGATGTTCCAAGTGCCGCGAGTTCTACGATATCCTCGCGGATTCTTGTGATGTTCTCCTCGGACTCAATCAGAACGCCGTACTCATGGTTGTGGACGAGACCTCCGGCCGTCAGATTTCCTGAAGTAACGATCGCGCGGGCCTTGTCTGCGACATAGACCTTTGCGTGAAGTTTGGGAAGATGCACTATGTCAAGGCGACGCATCTGATTCTGTAAAGGGACGAGCGCCGCTGGCTGAGCAGCTCCGCCACAGATGTTCGACGGCGAAAAATCGGTCAAGAACGTGATCTTCCCCTGCGCGAAAAAACTCGCCGATAGACTTTTCGTGAGTAGTTGGGTCCCAAAGGCCGTAAAGTAGGGCGTGACAATGATCAAATCCGCCTTTGCGCACCGCGCTATTTGTGAAAGCTCATCTTTCCAGTCCCCAGAAAGGAGCTTTGTTCCGGAACTACTAAGGATTTGAGCCATTATGCGGTTCCAACTCGGTTTGACTCAGCGGCGCTCTTGAGGCTGATTACCTGGCTAGGTTCTTCATTGTTGATGTCATCCCAGATTACCACCGTCGGAATACCGCTTCGGAACTCGATGAATACGGGCGAACCTTGTCCGTCAATACTGAGTTTATGCCCGTAGCCCGCTGGCCGGATTGCGATCCCATGACTTTCGATCTCGATCTCGATGGCTCGCCTTACAGCGAGACCGCTGGTGTCGGCAATCTCCAGCTTTAGCACTGAACTCGCGTTTTCCTGCATGATTTAGAGCCTCCAATGTGTGCGCGGACGGATTCGGCGTCTGCGTCGCCGCGCGTGGCGTGTACATAGGGTGGATCGCAATAGAAAAGCGTGCCCGGCGAATCGTACAAGCGGATCGCGTCAGCTGCGGGGCGGTTCTCGATCTGGACACGCAGTAGGCGCAAGGCCACTTGCGGCAAGTCCTCGATGGCGCCAAGCCAGCGGCTAATGACTCCGCTCATTCCGGCCCGCGACGTGTTCTTGCAGTTGGCCCATCGGCCGACGGACGCCGTTTGCGCAAGACCGATCCGCACCTGCCGCGCGCGGACGTAGAACCGCCGGGCGCGTTCCAGCGGGGCAAGTTTGGAATCTAGCCGGCACGCCAAGGCAAATTCCTCGCGCGAGAACGGTGTCAGGCCGATGGCCTCTACCAGCTTTTGCTTTTCGTCGCGCAGCACCCGAAAGAAGTTGACGACTTCGCCGTCGAGATCGTTGTAGGTCTCCACTGGCGAGGGTGGCCGATTGAGGAGCACTGCCCCGGACCCGGCAAACGGCTCGCAATAATGATGGCATTTGGGCAGCAATGGCAGCAGCCATGCTAGGTGGGAAAACTTGCCGCCATACCACCCGAAGGGGATCAGTTTACGCCCATTCAAGGCGGCGACTTCGGGCGGGCGGCGTTTGGCGTGACTATTCTTTGCGAGGACGGGCTTGCGGCATTCCACCATTACGGACTCCTTAGTGGACAGTTGACCAGAAAAGCACTTTCTTGTCAACCCCCCGGCTGCGCCCGCTTTTCCTTCGACTTTGGCGGCGATTCACTTTATTTTGGAGAGGTGAAGCATCTCGTCCACGGCCACGCGAAGCCCGGGAAGTAACCTATCGAGGTCTCCTTTTGTCGCGATATAAAAGCGATTATGGGCAGAGCGATTACCGGAGGTCTTGATCTCTGGCAGAAACCGTTTCGTCTCGCGGCCAAGCGTCCACTTCGGCTCGGCAAGGAGCCGGTCAACAAGATCGCCCAGCATGAAGTAGTTGTGGTCCTTGTCTTTGATGTCGGCAGACTTAGCGTGTGCCTCAAAGACTTCAATAATGAGAATCTCCACGAGCTTACGGATCATAACCGCGCAGGCGTCAAACCACTGGTGTTCATAACAGCCATTTGCCTGTTGAACGACCTTCACGATGTACCCTCTGGTCTTGTCGACAACCGCCATTGGAAGCACTTGCTCGCTTCGAGGAATTGAGTCCGCCGCACGCAAGTCGAAGTGCGGCGCGACGGTTGCACTGAACGTCAGCCGAAGGTCTCTTAACGCCGTGCATCGAGTCCTGGCTTTCGCGTCCGTGCTCTTCACGACTGACAGGCATTTAGCCACGCTTGCAATTGTGTCCGGTCCAATTTCAGTCGATTTGAGAAGATCGACAACCTCGGACTCCAGCAGTGTCAAACGAGCGAGCACAGCGTGGAACTTGTCGGCATAAAAGCCCTGCCCATGCAACGACTTCGAATTGCGTTCGGCCGTCCTGTTGATTTCGCACAACGATTCGGCTTCCCGACAAAGTTTATCAAGAATCTTGCCGCTCTCCATTGGTTGGCTTCGGCTCATTCGGGCCCTTCACGTATTCGTACTTGCCCTTTTCGTTCTCCGAGCGCGTCAATACCCTGTCTTGTGTGAATCTCTTCAACGGACCGGAGAGGTTGTTCGATTCGAGGTTGTGCCCGTCTGTCCGGAGCTTCGCCTGGATGTCGGCAATGCCTTTCGGCTCGTCAAAGAACCCTTCGCTCCGCAAGGCGGCAATCAGAGCGCGTGGTCCTCTCGATCCGGTACGCTTTTGACGAATTGATTTCCGTGGGGGATCGTCGCCGTCTGACGATTGGGGTGTCGCATCAATTATCCGATGGTGGGTCAGCACACGGCGCTGGGTCTCCATCAATCCGCCCAGACCTCGTTGAATCCCGTCTTGAAGGTGCTTGCCAATCTCCTGGTCGCCCTCAAACTTGAACGAAAGCTTTTCGAAACTTAGCTCGAACTTAATCCGTCGGGTTCCCATTCTTTGTTCGTCCTGGTTGATTTACTAGACAGCAGAGCGACCTCCCGGGTTCGCCCCGGCCGCAGTCGGCAGTGCGACTCCGGCGAGAGTGCGCCGTCCTACCGGTGTCCATAGGTACAGATTCTCTGCCAAACTTCCAGGATGTCAATACCCCGCTTTCCCTCTTTTTTCAATTCTTCCCTTCCACCACCAAATACCGGTTAGCTCGATCCCCGTTTTTGAAGGTGAGTAGTCAAACGCTACCGACCCACGGTTACCACTTTGAAATCCCAATTCGCAACCGCGTTTTTCCCCGCAAAACGGTCTTTTTTCCCGCCGCCGTTTGACGGCGCCGCGTTCGCGACCTGGCGTTCTGCAAAGCCCGGAGCAGGGAGCACGCATTTCAAAGAAGGGATAAGTCCAATAGTGCGTTTCGTTGGTCTTCCGCGGGTCTGAACTGTGGATTCGATGCCCGGTTTTTCCGTGGTTATCGCCTGCCGGACCCCGCTGCGATAGGGCCAGCCGCGCGGCGGCGACGTTCGCAACGCCTCCCGCTCCGCCCTTTCCCGCAGCGCGACTAGGGAGTTTTTTTCGTCGCCGCGATTGTTCTTGTGCGTCCGCAGCGGCGCGGGGGGAAATTCCCAACTCTTTTGCCAGCTTGGACTTGCGCTGTTTGTCGCATAACCAACACGCACGAGGCAGGCACGAAAACGTAAACAAATGTCAAGTGACCTAAAGCGTTGCGGCGCAAGGACTTGCGGCGACGGACAAACAAGAACTAGCAAGACATGTTGACACGAGTTAAGAATAGTTGTACAATACCCAGGAACGAGCCCTCACCCTACCCTCTCCCAGGGGCGAGGGGAACGAGGGAGTGGGAAGTGGCAAGTGGGAAGACGAGGGGCGAGAGATACCCGCAGAAAACTGACCGGCAGAAGCATGAGAACGAAGATGCCTAAATGCGGGATTTCAAACCAAATCGGAGATTTCAGATCTGAGATTTGAAATTCAACAAGCCGCCCGCAAGACGTATTCCTGCCTTCATCCTGCCTTCATCCTGCCTTCGTCCTGCCTTAATTCTGCCTTAATCCTGTCCTCGTCCTGCCGTGACCCTGCCTTAAACGAACCCTTTTTTCACCCCGAAAACGCGAGGAAAGCGATGAACGAAGAAACCGAAAAAGAAAAACCGCTGCAAATCGACCGAGAAGCGTATTGGGCCGAAAACGGGCGACTGTACCTCGAAGGACCAAAAAGCCGCGAGATCGCCATGAAGTTGGGCCAGCCGGGACTGAACGTCGGCCGCAACCTCCGCGAGATCAAAAAACGCTGGGCACGCGCCGCCACGCGGCAAGACGCGGTCCTCAACCAGACCCAGTGCGCCACCGTCTACTGCGAAGCGATGGGCGGCTGGCAGTGGTCGCAAAACCCCAAGACCACCACCACCGAGGAGAACAAGATTGGGGACAAATCGGGCGAGTCGGCCCGCTCTGTCATCCGCAGCGAGCAAGGGCCCGGCGACAAGACTTTCTTGACGACGGCCGTCGGCGCGCTGAAAGCACTCCGCCGCTTTGCCGCCGAGCCGAAAGCCGCGACGCCGGCCGGCGACGACCGGTCGTTCGTCAACGCCGTACTCGTCGATCTTCTGCACATCATGACCCAGGAACAAGCCAACAACCTCACCCACGAACAAGTGCAAAGGTTCCGCCAAGCCATTGACGCCCGACGAAAAGAGCTGCAACAGCGCCGACTTGAAGCTGAGGCCCGTCGAGCCGGCGAGGAGTGCGACGGCGACCGAGAAACTGCCGGCCTTCCCGGAGCAGACCAACTTACGTCGTAAACGCTTATGGTATAATTCTTTACGACGAGCCCGCCAGCCCCGCGGACGGGCCAAATCGGCGTTGACTTTGTCGGACTTCCATCGGATACTTCCGCCATGAATCCTGGCGAACTGCGTGCGTACTGTCTGGAAATAGCGACCAAAGCCAAGCGGGCGTCCGCTGACTTGGCCCAAGTCTCCGGCGCAAAAGCAGAAGTGGCTCCGGGCATCCGGTAAACGCCTGATCGAGCAAACGCCCGCCCTGATCGCCGCCAATCAGCAAGACCTTGACGCCGCGCCGGGCTACGGGCTGACGGACGCGGGAATCGACCGTCTGCGACTTACCGCCCCGCGGATTGCAGCGATGGCCGCTGCCCTGGAAGAGATCGCCGCGCTGGCGGAGCCGGTGGGCGAGATCATTTCCTCCGCGATCCGCCCCAACGGCCTGGAAGTGCAGAAGGTCCGCGTGCCGCTGGGCGTAGTCTTTTTCATCTACGAGTCGCGGCCCAACGTCACCGCCGATGCCGCGGCGATTTGCGTCAAGAGCGGCAACGCGGTCATCCTCCGTGGCGGCAAGGAGGCGGCCCACTCGAATCGGGCGATCGTCGAGCTCCTCGCGAGCACCGCCGCGGAAGGGTGCTTGCCGGCTGACGCGGTGCAGCTTGTCTCCACGACCGACCGCGCGGCGGTGGACGAGCTGCTGCACATGCCGGAGTTGATCGACCTGGCCATTCCCCGCGGCGGCGAGGGCCTGATCCGCCGCGTGAGCGAAGAAGCCCGCATGCCGGTCATCAAACATTTTACGGGCAATTGCCACGTCTACATCGACCGCGCGGCCGAGCCTGACATGGCTGTCCGCCTCACCGTCAACTCGAAGTGCCAGCGGCTGGGCGTCTGCAACGCGGCCGAGTCGCTCCTAGTCCATAAGGACGTGGCCGATTCGTTGCTGCCGGCCGTCGGCAAGGCGCTCTGCGACCGCGGCATCGAAATCCGCGGCGACGAGCGGACGCGCAAACTGCTCCCCGCGGCGAAGCCGGCGACCGAGCAGGACTACTTCGCGGAGTATCTCGGACCGGTGATTTCGGTAAAGGTCGTAACGTCTCTGGACGAGGCAATCGCGCATATCAATCATTACGGCTCGCACCATACCGATACGATCGTCACCCGCGACTTGATGGCCGCCCGGCAGTTCGCCGCAAGGGTCGACAGCGCGGCCGTGATGATCAACGCCAGCACGCGGTTCAACGACGGCGGAGAGTTCGGCCTGGGGGCGGAAATCGGCATCAGCACCGACAAGTTCCACGCCCGCGGCCCCTGCGGTCTGAATGAATTGACCAGCTACAAGTACGTGGTTTACGGCAACGGACAGGAAAGGCAGTAACGGATGACTACCGACGTTCTCACGCAGATGGAAGTTGAGAGCCTGCTCAGCGCGATGGGCACCGGAGGCGAAGTGCCGCTCGCCGAACCGCCCAAAGGTGTTCTGGTGGGGCGAGAGAAGATCACGCCATACGACTTCAAGCGCCCGGAGCGCGTCGGCAAAGAGCAGATGCGCCCCCTGCAGACGCTGCACGAGGGTTTTGGCCGCAATTTCGGCGCGGCCCTGTCCGGCCTGCTGCGAAGCATCGTGGAGGTCAAGCTCACGAGCGTCGACCAGTTGACTTACAGCGAGTTCGTCTTCAGCCTGGAAAACCCCAGTTGCTTCAACCTGCTGAAGGCCGAGCCGCTGGAGGGCAACCTGATTCTGGACATCAATCCGTCGATCCTCTACCCGATCATCGACCGCCTGCTGGGCGGCGGGAAGGAAATGGGGCCCTTGGCCAGACGCCCGCTCACGGAGATCGAGCTGCGGCTGGTATCGCGCATCACCGGGTCGTTCCTGGACGAGCTGCGGCACGCCTGGGAGAACGTGCTCGACCTGAAGTTGGCGGTGCTGCAAGTGGAGAGCAATCCGCAGTTGGTGCAGATCGTGCCGCCCAACGAGGTCGTGGTGGTGATCAGCTTCGAGCTGACGATCGGCGACCTGCGGGGGATGATGAACCTCTGCATCCCTTACAATTCGATCGAGCGGATCGGCGGCAAACTTTCGGCCAACAGTTGGGTCTCCTACGGCCGCAAGAACGCCTCGCCGGAGACGATCCAGCAAATCAGTGAGACGCTTTGCAGCTCGCCCGTGGGCGTTTCCGTCCGCCTGGCACAGACCAAGATCGGCACCGGCGAGTTGATGTCCCTCCGCGTGGGCGACGTGATCACCACGCAGAAGGACGTCCAGAGCCCCGTGATCGTGTCGGTGGAGGGAGTGCCGAAGTTCCGCGCCAAGATCGGCGCATTCAAAGGCCAAAAGGCGATCATGATCGACGGCACGATCGAGAACCCGATCGAGGCGCTGGGGGAGTAATCAGCGCGGCTCGTTTCCTGGCCGCCACTTGATGTTGCAGCCCATCGATGGCCGCTGGTCTTTCGTTGCCGGCCGCCCGGCGAGCACGGCGTCCAGCGCATCGCGAAGGTCCTTGCCGGTTACCGGCTGGTTGTTGCCGGGCCGGCTGCCGTCCATCTGCCCGCGATAGACGAGCTTGTGATCTTTGTCGAAGAGGAAAAAGTCGGGCGTGCAGGCGGCGTGATAGGCCTGCGCCGTCGCTTGCGTCTCGTCGACGAGATAGGGGAAGGTGTATTTCCGCTGGCCGATCTCGGCCTTCATCATCGTGGGCGAATCGTCGGGATACGAAGTGAAATCATTGGAATTGATGGCCACCACGCCCACGCCTTTGTCCTGGTATTCCTTGGCCAGTTGCGCGAAGGCAGGCGCGATGTGCTTCACGTAGGGGCAGTGGTTGCAGATGAAGGCCACCAGCAGCGCCG
The DNA here is from genome assembly GCA_963780045.1 of uncultured Planctomycetia bacterium. Classification (GTDB taxonomy): domain Bacteria; phylum Planctomycetota; class Planctomycetia; order Pirellulales; family Thermoguttaceae; genus JANXQG01. Next base: position 4,937,246 of record CAVZZZ010000001.1, read on the forward strand.
GTTTGCCGGCGAAATCGGCCAGCGAGTACATTTGCCCGTAAGGATCGGGCAGAGAGAAATCGGGCGCGGCGGCGCCCAACGCGAGCTTCATTGTGCTAGGGGTAAGAGCCATGTTGCGATTCTCCTTTTCAACTGCGGTGACATCGATCGGATCGGCCGGACCCGGCGGATCCGTCCGATCGCCGCGACAACGTAAACGGCTAATTCTACGCCCCGGCGTCAAGGCCGAACATCCGCCGGGCGTTTGCGGTCGTCTGGCGGTCGAATTCGTCCAAGGAAACGCCGCGCAGCGCGGCCAGGGCGGCAGCCGTGTGGACCACCATCGCCGGTTCGTTTCGCTTCTGCTTTCCGCGCAACGGCTCGGGCGTGAGATAGGGACTGTCGGTCTCAACCAGAATGCGATCGACGGGCACGGCGGCCGCGGCTTCGCGGAGCGGCTGAAACTTCTTGTTTTTGTACGTCGAGTTGCCGGCAAAGCTGACATACAGCCCCATGTCCAGGCACTCGGCGGCCATCGCGGCGTCGCCGGAAAAGGCGTGCATCACGGCCTTCAACGGCCCACGCGCCGTCGCCTCGCGGAGCATCGGCCGAACGTCGTCCCAGGCGTCGCGGCAATGGATGACGACCGGCAGGGTCCGAGCCTGCGACAAGCGCAAGTGGCGATCGAAGTAGTCGCGCTGCAATTCGATCGGCGCGTGGTCCCAATAGCGGTCCAAGCCCGTTTCGCCCAGCGCGACGACGCGGGGACTCTCCAGCAGCTCGACTACAGCCTCCCAATCGCCCGCCGCGGCCTCGTCGCACGAATTGGGATGGATGCCGACGGCGGCATAAACAGCCTTGTGCATTTCCGCTATGCGGACGGTTGCCTGGCTGCTGGCAACGGTCGTGCCTATGGCGATCATGCTCCCCACACCGGCCGCGACCGCGCGTACAATCACCGCATCGCGGTCGGCGTCGAATTGTTCGTCGTTGAGATGGCAGTGGGTGTCGATCACTGCTCTTCCTTGACAATTCCGAGCACGATCTTCCGCAGTTTCGGCTCGGCGGCGGCCGCCGTGGCGAGGATTTCGTCAATATCAACGGGCCGCAGCGCATCCGGCAGGCACATGTCGGTAATGATCGAAAGACCCAAGACGCGCAATGCCGGCGTGTACGGCAACCAGGACCTCCGGAACAGTCGACATGCCCACCACATCGGCCCCGATCGCCCGCAAAAAGCGGTATTCGGCGCGGGTCTCAAGATTTGGGCCAGTCACGGCGACGAAGACGCCCTTGTGCGCGGCGAAGTTTTCTCGCCGCGAGATTTCAAGCGCCCGGTCGATCAGCTTGCGGTCGTAGGGGGCGATCATGTCCGGGAAGCGCGGTCCGAGGCGGTCGTCGTTGACGCCGATGAGCGGGTTCCCGCCCATCAGGTTGATGTGGTCCTCGATGACCATCACATCGCCGTGGGCGAACTGCGGATTCAAGCCGCCGCAGGCGTTGGAAACGATCAGCAGCTCGGCCCCCAAGGCGCGCATCACGCGGACGGGGAATGTGATTTGGGAGTACGAATAGCCTTCGTAGGCGTGGAAGCGGCCCTCCATGGCCACAATCGCGGCTCCTTCCAAATGACCGCAGACCAACTGGCCCTTGTGGCTTATTACCGTCGAGCGAGGGAAATGAGGTATCGAGGCGTAATCCAACGTCGCTTCGGCGGCGATGTGCGCGGCAACGCTGCCCAAACCGGTGCCGAGAATCACGCCGATTTTAGGCGTGCCCTGCCAGTGCTTGCGGATCGCGGAGACGGCCTGCTCGACCTGCTCAATAAGTCCCGTCATGGAGTCCCTGCACGGCTATTCGCCGTCCTCGCCTTCGCTTGGAGAGAAGTCGGAGCCCTCGTCGGCCGACTCGTCGGCGTCTTCGTCTTCGTCGTCGTCGAATTCGTCGTCAAAATCCTCTTCGAAGTCGTCGTCGAAATCGTCGTCGAAGTCGTCGTCGTCAAATTCGTCGAGATCGTCCTCGTCGGCGGAAAGCCGACAAGCGCGGTCGATTGCCGAGCGGCCATCTTCGTGGCGGCTTGGCATGTTGAACCATGGACCGTGCGGAGAGTCAACGCGGGCGATGGCGCCGGAGCAGGACATGGCAGTTCTTGGAAAGGGGCTGGGGCCGAAGCAAAACGACTCGCCCCATTTTTGCGGCAGCGGCGAGGGTTGTCAAGCCGATGGGACCAAGAAACGCCGAAATCAGCGGCGCACGCCTTGCACGCGCGCCGTGGTCATGGTGGCCCCACCATCCGACTCGCACGGCCCGTAGGAGTAGTGCTCCACGGGCCATTCGGCCGGCAGCGCAAGATCGAGCGCCGTCAGCTCTTGCGCGCTATAGCAAGGCGCCGTCGTCGATTTCGCCCGCCTCGGACGCACGCGCGGCTTCCGCTCAGGCGCGGGTTTCCCGCCGTTTCTGCCGGCGGACGCGGGGGATTTCTTTGCATTTCGCACTGTCGATCCTTTCAATTGGGTTAGGGCAAAATGGGGTATCATAATGGGCGAACCGTATCGTGCATAACTATCGCGCCCGGAGATTATCGTGTCGCAACCGACTGCCTATTAGTACGTCAAGCTCGGCTCGAACCTGGAGTTCCTTCGCGGCGTATGCACCGCCTCGGTCATGCAGACGAAAAGCCTTGCCGCGTTTCGGAACTTGATAAATAACTTTTCGCCGCGGCGTTATGCGGTCGTCGAGGTCGTCAAAGTGGTGAAGTCCCTGCTGGTGCAGTTGCAGGATCTGGGCCTTGCGGGGTCGCTGCGGGCGGCCGAGCCTTTGCGCCCGATGGTCAAATCGATGGAGGACTACTTGTCGCGGCAGCCTAATCCGCGGGCCGCTTACCTGACCGACGCCTTCGCCGACCGCATCGTCGCGCTTGCCGTGCAAACTGCAACAGCCGTTCGGAGCGAACTCGGCATGGCTTCCATGCCACTCCCCTCTCCCTCTGGGAGAGGGGCGGGGGGTGAGGGCGGCTCACCTTCCGGGTGAGCGCGTTTTCGGTTCTTGTGTCTTAAATCTGAGATCTGACATTCCCCTCATCCTGGCCAACGGCCGATCGGGCAGTCCTCGTGCGGCAGCCAGGCCTTCTTGTCGATGAAGCAGCGGCAGACCGCGCACTGCGAACCGCGGCGATGTTCGCAGGTCCGGCACTGGCCGATGCGGACCTCGTGCAGCGTGCGGTCCACCGTTTTGAAGCCGGACGCGGCGAACTTGGCCATTGAGGCGGCGAAAGCCGCCGTAGCGCCGACTGGGCTACGCGGCGCAAAATTGCCGTCAACAACGATTTCTGTGCGCGTTACATTCTGTGAATGATGCATTGTTGTGCGCCGCCAGACTTGGCGGACATGAAGGGCTTGCGGATTCATACATCTCTTAACAGTAATCAGTGATGTCCCCTTTTCCGGCCCCCGTCCGGGTGATATTCTTCGCGCCCGCGATGACTTGCCCGTCAAAGTAATCGGTGTTTCCGCTGTTCATCGGACGATTCGAGTGTACAATGTTACGGTTGAGCGTTGGCGGGATTATGCCGTCGGAAAGCGTGGCGTTTTGGTTCACAATACGTAGCGGGCGTGACCCGCGTGATTAGCCGAACATTGTTGCTTTTTGTATTCCTTACACCGACGTTTGCAGGTTCCTCCGCACGAAACGACGCGCCGAGCACTCGCCGCGAACCAACTACTGCGGCATGAAAATGACCAAACAAACAGTGAATTCCATTCGCGCGTATTGTTGCTGCTTCTTGATATTGGTGATTGTGCTGTTCGAGGGCTGCGGTATCGGCACCGAACCGAGTGGTAGTAATGCAGCGAGCCGCTTAGCTGAGATTAAGCATCCTTACGAGATGGACGCGCGCAGCAAAAAAAGCTGTGCGACAATGTTGCTTCGCTCCGCCAAGGGGACACGTACTCCGACGTAGTGAAACTGCTCGGAACGCCGACCTGCGAATCGGTTATCTCGTCGTACCCCAGCAGGAAGCCGGGGCCGCCAATAGGCGTTCGGTTGGACTACTACATCAGGAAGCCGCATTCCACAGTGAGCGAGAGAGACGATCAATCGATCACCATCGACTTTAACAAGGACAAGAGGCTGGTTTGGATAGGCACGCGGAATCTTCCGGACCTTTTCAAAAGGCTAACCCGCGTCAACGCAACCCAGACGTATTGGGATGAAGGCAAGAAGGAACTCAAATTGGAGACGCACGAGCTTCCCGAGGGAGGAAAGAGAGAGGAGGGGAAGCAGGAAAGGTGAAGCAGAAGATATGAGCTTACGCCGCGCGCGACGCCCTCTCGTCGCTGGTCGTAACCTACACTACGATCTCCTCCGGCGATCATGCCCCGGACATGATCTGCGTCGGCTACGCCGCCCAGACCCAGTACGACGCCGCCGGCGAGACGACCGAAACGATCGATGCCGATGGCCGGGCCAGCACGTTCGCGTATAATGGAATCGGGCAGGAGGTCGGCGAGAACTGGTTTACCACCACGACCACGACCGGCACGCCCGCCGAAACCCTCGGCTACACCTACAACGTCGCCGGACTCATGCAATCGGCCAGCGACCAGAATATCAGCGCCGGACTGACCGCCACGGTCGACACTTTCGGCTACGACGCCGAAGGCGACGTGACCAGCGAGTCGGAGCAAGTGCCCGGCCTGTCGCCGACCGTCACGCTCAGCGACGTGTACACCGCCGGTGACCGCACGCAGCTTGCCGCCGAAATCGGCGATACGAACGACTTCGTCAACGACTACCAATACACGTTCGATCCGACCAACAACCTCTACGGCCAGATGAGCGAAGTGACCCAGTCCGAACAGGAAAGCGGCAACGACGTGCCGGACAAGCGGGTCGATTTCACCTACTTCGCCGGCGGCCGGTTCGACACCATCGCGCGTATGCGAGCCTGGAAACGAGCACGCTCGTGGCGACCAGCACCTACGGCTACAGCGCGGCCGAACAGATCACCGGCCTGACGCACACCGCGGCCGACGGCACGACCTACGCCGCCTACACTTGGACCTACAACGCCTCGGGCGAGGTGGCCAGCTTCGCGAACGGCGCCAACGTGGCCGACTACTCCGCGGAGGATGTAGGGACGTATTCGTATGACGCCACTGGGCAATTGACCGGCGCGGCGCCTCCTACAGGCACGGCGGACAACGCGGCGAACTCGCTTTCCAATTCCTACGACGCCAACGGCAACGCGACGAGCCTGGGCGGCGTCGCCACGGCCGTCGGGCCGGACAACACGCTGACTTCCGACGGCGCCTGCACCGATACTTATGATGCCGACGGAAACCTTGTCGAGCAGTCGAATTCGACGACGCGGATCTTCTACAGCTACGACAACCGCAACCGGCTGGCGTCGGTGGTCACGCAAGTGCATTCCGGCTGCGATTGGTCTACAACGTCAGTTGTCGACGATGGTTACGATGCGTTCAACGACCTAGTGGCGCGGACGGGCTATACTCGCGGTGCGCCGCCAATCGTTGATATTCATTATTTCTCCCAGTTCTTCGTTTACGACGGCGCCAACCAGGTGCTGGCGTTGGGCGCGGACGGCAGCGTCGTCAACCGCTACCTGTGGGGACCGGGCGTCAACCAGTTGCTGGCGGACGACAATTACGCCTTGGGGCTGTCCAGCCCCACGCTCTGGACGCTGGGCGACAACCAGAACTCGATTCGGGACCTCGTTTCCAGCGACGGCACGCTCCAGCAGCACATCGCCTACAGCCCCTTCGGCCAGCAGATCGTGACGGCCGCCGGCGCGTTCACCACGGAGGCCGTTTGCGTCTTCGGCTATACCGGGTCGTATACCGACGTGTTGACGAGTGACGTCCTCAACGGCGTCCGCTGGTACGACCCGTCCAGCGAGCGCTGGCTGACGCAGGACCCCGCCGCTGCGGACGAGAACCTCTACCGCTACTGCGGGAATGCGCCGACGGACGGGACGGACCCGAGCGGGCTTGCCGCGCCTCGACCGGTACCGCCTGCGGTCCCTACGCCGGACGGCGAGAAGCAGTTCTTAATCGACCTCGGGCAGTGGCTTAAGGACAACGGTGGAATTCGCAAGACCAGTCGTGGCGTCGAGTGCGAAGAACAAGCCAACGATTTTCTCAGCAAGTTGCAGGGTTACAACCTTCGCTACTGGAAACCAACGAGTTACAACCGGAACCGACGCAACTGGGGCCGACACGGATGGGGTGTTTTCTCTGACCCTAATGGATCTTTACATTTTCAATTTGCGACCGAGAAGTGGAACGTGGTTAGATTCGATCCGAGGCCGAAGACGAACCCAAATGGGCAGGCTTTCGTTATCAGCCCATTTTGGGGATACCAAAATGAGGATCCCAGCATTTTCTGCCAATCACTTAACGATTTTCAGAGCGATTACCCCCTTCGGGGAGACTTCGATCCGCCTCCCCCATCGCGTGTACGCGACGCCCCCCACGGTCCTTGGAACCATCCAATAGACTAATGGTTTGTCCAAATCGAGTTTACTAGTTATAGACCTTTGACGGAACGCAGGGATCGTCGTGTTCATCTTGGCGAACGAACTCGGGATACAGACTTCGCAGTTTAACGCGGGCGTCGTCCGTTGTGAATTGCCAGTTGACCCGTGTGGCACGAAGGTTTCGGTCGGTTTCCCAAGCGGCGACCTCATGGGCCAAGCGTTGGGCGTCGTCGATTCGGCGTGCCAAGCATTGCCGTCCGAGCACGCTCAATTCACACTCGGCGATATTCAGCCAGCTTCCGTGTTTGGGTGTGTTATGAATGTCCAGGCGTTCCGTCAATCGCCGCGCTTCGCTCGGCGCAAAGGCTTCGTAGAACGACGCCGGCGAATGGGTGTTCAAGTTGTCCATGACGAGGATGACCCGCTCCGCGGTCGGATATTTCTCGTCCAAGAGGTCGCGCAGGGCGTAGGCCCAGTCCACCCGAGTTCGTCTCGCTGTGACGCGGACGTGCCGGTGGCCACGAAGTGGTTCGACAAACATGAAGATGTTGCACGTGCCCAGGCGTTCGTATTCCGAGTCGTATCGCAACGGTTGACCGGGGCGCATCGGCAGCGGCTGGCGAACTTCACCCACGAGTTGTTTACTGGCTTCATCCATGCAGATCACGGGAAATTGAGGGCTGTACGGGCGGTGGTAGACTTCGAGGACATCTTCCGTCCGCCAGACGAATTCTCCGTCATGCTTCTTCGGAAGACACCATTGCTGTTTCAGCCAAGGCTTAACCGCGTTTTTTTAAGCGTGCCACGCACCGTTTCCGGGCTGATGGAAGGCACGATTTCTAACTCGACCAGCTTGCTGGCCAGCATTCGCAATGTCCAGCGCGCCCTTCCTTTCGGAGCAGGACCGCAACAAGCGGCCACCAGTTTCGCCTCGGCCGCGCCATCGAGCTTGCGTGAACGAGACGGGCATGCCTGTTTCTTGCGGCGGAGCGCGGCCTCCAGTCCATCCTCCACCCATCGTCGGCGAACATTGAAAACTGTCTTGGGGGTGACGCTCAGGGCTTCCGCGATCTGGGCATCGGTCTCGCAGCGCCATCTTTGCCCTGGTCCGCCTTGAGCAGAATCCGAGCGCGTGCAAGGGTCAGCGCCGATGCTTTTCCCCTGCGCACCAAACCGTCAAGTTCCAACCGCTCCCTATCCATCAAACGAACAACGAACACCTTTTTCATGGCTACATCCTTGTATTGCCGAGAGAACCAACGGTCCAACAGTTCGGCAAAATATCAGGATGTAGTGAATTAGTAAAGTCAAATTGGACAAACCACTAATCATGAATCGAAATTCGGCGGAAAGGCAACGATGGGGTTGAAGTTAACGAGACCGAATGTTGCAACGGTCATCGCAGTCGTCGCCGCGATTGGTGTTCCACTTGCGTTCTTCGTTCTGGTAGAGACGTTGCCCGACAGGACTGTATATCGATCGTTGGATCAAGCAGCACGGTTCCCACGAGGCGCCGTCAACCTACATCTCGAAAACCAGGCCCTCAGTGACGTGCCTGACAGAGTTCGCCTTCTGACGAAGTTGCGGTATCTTGATCTGACTGGCAACAGAATCCAGAACTTGCCAGATTGGCTAACGAACCAATCGACGATTGACTATATTCGGCTCGACAGCAATGGGCTCTCGTCGATTCCTCACGTTTTGCTGAAGATGCCAAGTCTGCGGGAGCTCGATCTGCGTTCAAATTCAATTAGCAAGCTACCACCAGATATCGGCAGCCTAGCGCGGCTTGAGCGATTGGACCTCGGGCAGAACGAGTTAGTGGCGCTGCCAAGCGAGTTGGGCCAGCTGGGTAGCCTGGTGACGTTGATCTTAGACGGCAATAAGTTAAGTCGATTGCCGCCTGAGATTGGAAAGCTCTCGCGTTTGGAGACCTTGGTCCTTTACAACAATCGTTTGAGGGACATTCCCGACGAGGTATCCGCGATGACGCGCTTACGTTACCTTTCTCTCAGTGGCAATCCACTCTCCGATCAAGTAAAGGCCAGGCTGCAACGCCTGCTTCCGGATACGAGGATCGATTACGCGGGGCCACCGAAGTATTTGCGCGGACGGGCCAGAAAAAGGGTCAGAACTATTTATCCCTTGACGCGAAGCGTAGAGCATGAAAAGAGCATGATAAGCTCGAAGCTTCCTCCGGGCGTCGAAACGGGGACGGGGCTAGTATTCAGGCGCGGGGACGGAAAAACGGACATCGAAAGCGCCGGGCAAAACCGGCATGGAGCGGATGAAAGACCCGCATGGAAAAGGATTAGCGAACCGTTCCAACCCTGAGTCATGTGTCAGCGGCAGCGTGGCCGGCGCCCGACTGATGCCGGGAAGCTGCGCGACGTACGGCGGTTGCCCGTCCAGCGCCGGTCAGGCCAGAACCAGCTCGGCATTGCGCTTCTCGATGGCTTCGGCTTCTTCTAGCTCGCGGCGGGCGAATTGCTCTCGAATGGCGACGAAATCGGAGGGAGATCGGGGGACACATGACTTATCTATGCACGATCAGGGCCAGACCTTAAATTACAAGTATGACGCGCTGCGGTCGTGGTGTTACTATTCATTGGTCGTACTCGGCGGTTTATCACGACAGGGACACGTGCCGGCTGACTACACGTGTCAACTCCTCTGCGTACTTGGCGGCTCCCGCCCCGGCCAAGCAAACGTCGCATTTCCCTTTTATAACATTTAGGTGTGGCAAGTCAAAGGCTCGGTCGCGGGCGAGGCGAAGGCTCGCCCGGACTTACCGCGAATGGGGATGCGAAAACGTCTCATTTGGGGGGAGGGGGCATGATTCGGCAAGCAAGATATTTTCCCTTGGCCGCGAAAGCCGCCCCCAAAAGCCGCCGCGCGGCGGAAAATCTCCAAGCGTTGCCGCGCAAGGGCTTACGTCATGCGAAAAACGCGGGACCAAAAAAACGGCCGCTCGTTTCGCAAACAAATGTCAAGCGACCCAAACCCTTGCCGGACAAGGACTTGCGGCGACGCGCGAACGACAACGGGCGATATATGTTGACAAGAGTTAAGATATGTGCTATGATGGCGCGAAAAGTGGGGAGTGGCAAGTGATAAATGGGATGAGAGATGAAGGATGAGAGGCCAGATTCCTTTACAGAAAAGTAGGCGACAGAAACACGAGCGGCAGAGACGGGAACACCCTTTCCCCAGCCCGCTCCCGGCGGGCTTGTTGTTCTACATAAGTCGCCACACAACCCCATCCACCTCGTGTGGATGGTGAAGGAGGTTGTAAAGCTAGCTACGAAAACCAACAAGAACCAGACCCCATCCAGCTTGTCTGGATGGTGAATCAGATTGTTCAGCTTCCACAGGTTCGCCATGTAGCCGCGCAATCTCCTTCACCCGCGGGACAAGCCCGCGGGGGTCGTGATTTCTTCATTTCACTTTTCTAGCCATTCAACCTATTTCACCATCCGGGCGAGCCGGATGGGGTCTGAGATGTGTAGAACAACAAGCCCGGCGGGCGAGGGAAACGACGCGAAGCGGCGCTGCACCACGCTCCGTGCAGATATGTCCATCGAAGGCAGAAAGGACCTGCTGGTGCAGAAGCCACCCGGAAGCGGGAATTCCTGGGTCCACCCTAGGTTCATGCAAGGTGCCTTCAAAGTTTGTTTAAGGTTCGTTCAAGGTCCGTCCAAGGTCCGAAAACAGCAGAAAACACGGGGAATTGCAGATTTTCCAGACGCGAAGAAGAAATTGGACCGCAAAACGCCGCGATCTGCACCAACGGCCAGCGATCGGAGGTCGGAGGTCAGAGTTGACGACAGAAAAATCAAAGGACGGAAAGGAGGAGCATAAAAGTTGGACGCTACGCTCAAAAGGCGGATTCCTGGAGCCGTCCTGGACCTGTCCTGGATCGAGTTTGCCTCTTCCTGGGTCATCCCTGGGTGCCGTCTGGCTTCAGCCTGGCTCAAAAAACAGCCGAAAACACGGGATTTTTCGCTGTTTGGAAGCACGAAGAAAATATCTATGCCGAAACTGCGAAGATATGCACCAGCGGCCGCCCTCACCCCGACCCTCTCCCCCAGGGCGAGGTGAACCGCCAGCACGAGTTGGAATTCCACTCCTCAAGGTAGAGGTCGCAATGTTTCTTGTTGCGCTCTTCGGCGTTCTCGACGAACGCCGGGGCCGCTTTCCAGTGCGGCGAAAAAAACCGTTTCGCCGATGCTCACCCGTTTACAGGCTGCGGCTGCGCAGCGGCGCGATGCGGAGAGAAGGCCGCCGCGCCCTGGCCGGAATCGAATCGCAAGCGGGGACCGTTTTCCTCGTCGGGAAGGCGCCCGGCGATGTTCTCTCGCACCTCCGCCGGCAAGCGGCCGAGCAAAGAAGCGGCATCCGCCGTTTTTCCTTGCTTGCGATAAAGCAGGTGGAGCTGGCTTGCCAGCCGGAAGCTGTCGGGCCGCGCGGCAAGGGCCGTTTCCAGGGCGTCGCGGGCGTCGTCGTCGCGCTGCCGGGCTTGCAGCGCCAAGGCGAGACAAACCGCGGCGATTTCGCGCACTTCACGCAAGTGCCAGACCGTGGGCGTGATCCGTCCAAAGCGGACCGCGGCCTCAAACGCCCGAATCCCCAGGTCAAGCCGCTCGCGGACAAGCATGTAGTTGCCCAACGCCAAGAGAAGCTGCAAGTCGAAGGGAAAATCTTCCAGCGAGTCAAGGCACGCGGTCAACTGGCTGGCGTGCATTTCCGGGTCGTCGTCGAACGTGGTCAAGAGGGAATAGTATGCCTCTAAACGCTGGGGCGAGCCGACGGGCGCGGCCTCGATCGCGCGGCGGAGCAGCTCGCGCGCATCGTCTTGCCGGCCAAGCACGCTCTGTGCCTGCCCGGCGGCCAGCAGCAGGCGCGGCGGCCATTTGCCGGCCGCCTCGGCCTCGGCGTTCGCAATCGCCAAGTCGCGGCGGGCCTTGGCCAAGAGCCAATCGGGATCGTGCTGCCGCGGATGCCGGACGATGCGGCAAGGGCATTCCGCTTGCGCCACACCGGCGGCGATCAACGAATCCTCGACCGATTCGCGGATCCTTCCCGCAAAGCGGAGCCCCTTGCGCGACGGCAAAAGGCGGACTTGCGACATTTGTTCCGCGGACGCCCCGTCGTTGCGAGGAGGCAGCTCAATCGTCAGGGCATAGGCGATTGCTGGATTGGCTTCGTTATCCACGAAGTCGCGCAGGCGGTCCGCGTCCTCGCGGGCAATCTGTTCGCCGGCGTCGAGCCACAAGACCCAGTCGCCCGATACGAAGTGCTGGCAATGGTTCCTGGCGGCGGCGAAGTCGTTTTCCCAAGGCTTATGCCGGACGGCAGCGCCTAGTTCAGCGGCGAGTTGCGGCGTGCGGTCGATGGAACCAGTGTCCAGAACGACGATCTCGTCAGCCATGTCGCAAAGGCTGCGGATGCTGCCGGCGAGCGCGTCCTGCTCATCGCGGACAATCATGGCCGCCGAGAGGCGTGGCCGCGACGACGAAACTGCACGGGTTTTCATTTTGCCGTCCTTGGCAAGGAAACTACTATTCGCGCGGGAAACTCTAACGAGTAATTGAAAAAGTGAAAATAGCGATTTTCCGGGTTTTTGGCCGCGGACCCCTTTGCCGGGCGGGGGCGGAGCCGTACCATGATAAAGCCGCGCAAGGCGGGACTGATGCCACAGCTAGCAAGGGTGGCACCGGGAATTTCCGCATAGGTCCTTTGCCGCTGCGCGGCAGCAGACCGAAAGGAACTCTGATCATGAAGCGACGTCAGTTTTTGTCCGGCTCCCTGGCGGCCGGCATCGGCGGCGGGGCAATGCTCCTGCTTGCACGTGGTTCCGATTCTGAAGGAGCCGACCCTACGAACGCCAACAACACCATTCAGGAGAAGCCCATGTACACATTGCCGCCTTTGCCGTATCCGGCGGATGCGCTGGAGCCCTACATCGACAAAATGACCATGGAAATCCACCACGGTCGCCACCACAAGGCTTATGTCGACAACTTGAACAAGGCGCTTGAAGGCCATGCCGATTTGGCGAAGCTGCCGATCGACCAACTCATGCGCGAGATCGAGAAGGTCCCCGAGAAAATTCGCCAAGCAGTCATCAACAACGGCGGCGGGCACGCCAATCACAGCATGTTCTGGGAAATCATGGCCAAGGACGCCGGCGGCAAGCCGTCGGGGCCCCTGGCCGACGACATCAACGCGACGTTCACGGATTTTGCATCCTTCCAACAGCAAGTCAAGCAGGCTGCGCTCACGCGGTTCGGCAGCGGCTGGGCCTGGTTGCTTCTAAGCGAAGGCAAACTGCACATCGCCAGCGGCGCCAACCAGGACAGCCCGTTCATGAAGGGCCAAGTTCCCATCCTCGGAATCAATGTGTGGGAGCACGCCTACTATCTCAAATACCAGAACAAGCGTCCGGACTACGTGGACGCCTGGTGGAACGTCGTCAATTGGCCGGCCGTGGGCGAGCGCTATTCCAAAGCGAAGGCTGGCACGCTGTAAGTGCCGCCCCCGGCGATTGCTGTCGTAGCCTTTGGGATAATAGAGAAAAACTGAACAAAAAGAGCCGAACCTGAAACTCAGGTTCGGCTTTCTTCATGCCTGATCCCGGCCAGCCCAACAGGGCAGGTCGCGGCCAGTATTTTCCTGCCGCCGGCGAGACCCGGCCAAAGCCGGCCGGGCCAAGAAGCGAGCGGCGGGCTGAATTTACTTGCTCGGCTTCGGCGGGGCCGGAGTAGCCGAGGGCGAAGCCACCGCGGGAGCCGGCGGCGGGGCAGCCGGGCCAGCAGCAGGAGCGGCAGCTCCGCAGCAGCCCGGGGCCGGGGCGGCGCAGCACGCCGGGGCGGCGCAGCAGAAGGAGCGGCACAGCACTCCTCGCGGCTGCGACGGTGGCAAAGGCGATGCCGCGGACGGCAGCTCGCCGGCTCACAACCGCACGAGTTGCACGAGGCCGGAGCGCAGGCCGCCAGAGCGCAGGCCGCAGGAGCCGCACAGGGGGCCGGGGCCGCGCAAGCAGCGGGGGCCGCACAGCAAGCCGGAGCGGAGCAGCACTCCTCGTGGCAGCGACGATGGCAGGAGAACAGCCGATGCCGCGGATGGCAGCTAGCCGCCTCACAACCAGACGAAGCGCACGAGGCCGGAGGCGCAGGCCGCCGGAGCCGCACAGGGGGCCGGGGCCGCACAGGGGGCCGGGGCCGCGCAAGCAGCGGGGGCCGCGAGCAAGCCGGAGCGGAGCAGCACTCCTCATGGCAGCGACGCTGGCACAGCCGGTGCCGCGGATGGCAGCTAGCCGGGGCGTCTCGCAGCCACAACCACCACCACATGCGGCTGGAGCCGCACAAGCGGCCGGGGCCGCGCAGAGCGGCGGGGGCACAGCAACCGCCGGCCACCGCCAAGTTCGCGCCGCCCATCAGGACGACGCCGAGCACCGCAACAAACAATGCGGCGAAAAGGATACAGGTGCGATTCATTCGAAAAACCTCCTAGTTAAAGGTACCGTAGCGTTTGGAAGTCGCACTTCCGCCGTCACGTGTTTCGCACTCCCCGGCCCTGACGGCTTAAACCGGAAAGAAACAGTCGCTTTCGCTGTGGTCCAAGATTCTGTCCCACTGCTCGCTGCCCTGTTAGGACGGCAAACGCGTGAGACTCCTGGCTTCGAGTACACAACGATCGCTCAAGCTAGCACAGCCTTCGCAGATGTCAACCGCGTTGACCACGGAGAATAACCGTATTGGGTCAACTTGGCTGTCTGGGGGCACTCTAACATGGTTACGGAAGTTTACACCACGATTAGCGCCTCACAAGTCCCCCCAAAGAAAAAAGGAGACATTCCGACCGGAATGCCTCCCTGTAGAAGCCGTCTAAGTTGTTGACTCGCCACACCTTAGATGCAAATCTGCATCATTTCGTCAAAAACAAAATCTTTGTTGTTTCCGGGCAATTGAAGGGGTTAGGACGAGCGTTTTCGCGCAGAATCGCCTCGCGGGGACAGCCAGCTACCGACGAAAGGCATCTTTAGGAGTGCCTTCTGCTTGCAGTGAATTCTCTCCGCTGGAACGCGGCGCCGACTCCGGCTTCGACCGGCATTTAAGTTCTTCGTTCAACATTTGTTCGTGCTTGGCCATATCCTCGGGGTCCTCAAAATTCATGAACACTGGGTCTTCGCCCCCAAGTTCATAGTCTGCAAACCCGGCCACGCGCCAGCCGTCTGCTTCCAGGCGACAGATGAATGTCGAGCGAGTAGCTCGCGGATTGCCCGTTTCGTCCTGGTCGATCCAGCGGGCGGGGACATGGGAGACATCGTGTTCGGGCGTTGGGAAAGTGGCGTCGTCAACCTCAATTTTAATGGCGTCGTTGGCCGGCGGCGCGACCGTCACGCCCTGCTGCTCGGTTTTCTCGCGGGCCGTTTTGCTGAGGAGCGACTTGGCCTTGGCGTCGTCGCCTCGGCGCAAGGCGTTGAGGAAGTCGGAGACCACCATCTTGGCCTCGTGAGCGGTCCGGTCTTGCTGCGACGGACCATTGACCGACATGGTGGCCGGTGACTGGCCTTGGCCGTTTTCGCCCGATTTCCCGCAGCCGCAAGCCAACACGGACAGTACCATCAAGCCAAGACTCCTTCGCATTGCAATCATAGGCACCTCCTGGGACTTTTCTCCGGCAACAGCGTGCTGGCTGGCCGTTTGGCCGAGCGATTCTCGACCGCGCTGGCGGACGATTCCTCCGCATGAAACGCGGTCGTGCCGATTGTCGGATAAAATGGGTGGCGGAGTGTCCCAAGAATGCAGTGGCGGGTCAAGAGCGCCTTGGGCCGTCGCGAGCATCGGAGCATCGAAGCACCGCATGGAGTCGACCGAATGAAATTGATCTTGCTACCATTTAAATTGAAATGACCGATTTCGCCCGAATGCCGGTGATGGAAGGTCCGCCCGGCGCGGTAACCCGAGTTGATGGCCGCGAATACCTCTACTTTGGGGGCACGAGCTACCTTGGGCTTAGCGGCCATGCGGATGTGATTGAGGCTGGCTGCGCGCGCACTGCGCCAGTACGGCGTCCACACGGCAACCAGCCGCAGCGGCTTCGGAAACAGCCCTGCCGTACTGGAGGTCGAACGCCGCGCGGCCGACTTTTTCGGCTGCGAGACGGCGTTTTACTTTGCTTCCGGCTACCTAGGGAATCACATCTTGATCCAGGCGCTGGCTGACCGCGCCGACGTGATATTGATTGATGAGTCGGCTCACTACTCGCTGGTGGAAGCCGGCCGACTGCTGGGCCGGCCGGCGATTCCTTTTCGCCACTGCGATCCGGAAGACCTTCGGCTGAAGCTTGATTTGCACGCCGCGCCCGGACAGCGCCCCGTTGTATTGACCGACGGTGTCTTCTCGCTCTCCGGCGCGGTCGCACCGGTTGATCGTTACCTGGAGACGTTGCAGGCATTCGATTCTCCGGCATTGCTGATCGACGATGCCCACGGTTTTGGCGCCATTGGCGCCAATGGAAGGGGGACGCTGGAGCATTTGGGTCTGTGGAGCGATAAAGTGAACGGTGATCCAGCGTGCGAACTATTTGTCTGCGGCACGTTGGCCAAGGCAATCGGCGGATTTGGCGGTATCCTCCCGTGCAGCCGGGCGATGTTGGAACGCGTGCAGGCAACCTCTCACTACTACGACGGCGCCAGCCCGCCGAATGCCGCCGCCGCCGGGGCAACCGCCAAGGCCCTGGAAATCGCCATGTGCCAGCCAGAACTCAGGCGGCGCTTGCAATGCAACTCCAGTCGGCTACGCGCCGGGCTGCGGTCTTTGGGACTAGTCGTGGGCGACGTGCCCACTCCGATCGTTGGCCTTGAGCTCGGCACAAGCCAGAACATGCGGCGGATTCACGACGAACTCCGCAAGGGGGGTATCATCGTTCCCTATTTTGCGGCCTATTCGGGCAGCGGCGCGGCGGGGCGACTGCGGATCGCCGTCTTCGCCACCCACACCGATGAAATGCTCGATCACCTGCTCGACGAATTGGGAAGGCGTTTGTAGGAAGGTGCTTTCATGCCGTCTCACTTGTATTCATTCGGGTTTACCCAGTTTAACCGCCCAGCGCCATTCGACAGGTGCCGAGGCGGGCACTGTGACGCGAACGCGGGCCAAGCCATCCTCATTGGTGATGCACGGCTTGAGGCTTGAAAGATTCGACTCGACGGCGGCCGCCTTCCACGCCTTGCCGCGGGCGGCAATTCGCAACTCGTAGGCGTCGCCGGGCACAAGCGTGCTCGTGCCGCTGAGCGTATGGGCTGCCGCATCCCACTTTTCGCCGCGCACGTCGAGCATCCCCTGCGTGACGTGCCGCGACGTGCTGATCAACTGCGGTTGATCGGCGGCTGGCCGAACGGAAAGGATTAGGCATGACGACGGCGGCAAATTCACCTTGAGTCGGGCCCCGAACGGCGGCAGCAGCCGATTGCCCCAATAGTCAAAGGCGACGTACTTTTCCGCCCTGGGAAGCCCAATGCGATCGCTCGGATAATCGACCTCCCACGGCTTCTTGTCGTCCCAGTTGAACAGCGCGACGATGTCCCTCCGCACCGCTTCTCGAGTATCCATGACGTGCCAGATTCGCGGTACTTGCTCGTCAAGTAAATCGACCGGCCGGGCAGGGCGGCCGTGCGCCGGCATGACGCGCTTGAGCACGTCCAGCCGTTCGGGACTGAGCTTCCCAAAATCGTCGCTCGCCATGAATAACTGGCCGGTGATGTTGACCCACGAGGCGTTCGCGCGGGCTTGGTCCAAGGTGAGGCTGTCGCGGACATAGACCACGTCAGGGTCGTTGTACCAAATGCGGCCGTTGAGATGATAGTGGCGTGAGGCAATCCGCGGTCCGGTAGAGCATGGAGCCGCCAGTTTCTGCCGTTGTTGTCCGGCCCTACACGCATGGCATTGACGAGGCCGAATGCCCCGCCGTAGCTTCGCATGTTCTGCGGCGCGCAGCAGCCCAGCAGAAAAACATCCGGCCCGGCCGCCTCTCGGAGCAGCTTCAACCCGCTGCGGAAGACTTCGATGTTCGTCTTCGACGGATCGTGGAACACGGCATCGCCCACGTGGTCGTCCTTGTATCCAAGATTGACGTACTGCGGAGTAACTCCGCAACCGGTCGAAAGGCCGTCCATCTTGAAGAAGCGGTAGCCCCAATCGTGCGCCATGCGATGCACGTTTTCAGCTAGGTACTTGCGGGTGTCCGGATTGGTCATATCCATGCAAGTGCCACCCCAGGCCGTGTCGTAAGGCGAGCCGTCGCCGCGTTTGACGAACCAGTCCTGGTGCTCCTTGAACCACGGGTCAGTCCAGGTTCCGGCAAAGGGCATAAACCAGATGCCCGGCGTCAGGCCGTTTGACCGGATCATGTTGGCAGTCTTCTTCATGCCAGAGGGATATGGCCCGTCCGGCCGCACGCGGGTGAAGTTTTTTCGCGGGCCGTTGCTCTTGATGCCGTCCTGCCAGCCGTCGTCGATTTGCAGGAAGTCGAAGCCGTACGGCTTAAGTTCCTTGGCCGCGATCTCCGCTTGCTTGACCATCGCCACTTCGTTCAACGCGCCGGCATGGTACCAGGTGCAATAGCCGGAGGGCTGCGGGGGAAGTTTGATCTTGTAATCCTCGGCAACCTTGTCTGCCCACGCTTCGAGTCCGTCGCGGACGTCATCGAAGTAGCCCACTACGAAGTTCTCAGTCTGGCTCCGTTCTTCGGGCTTGAGCAGGAGTCGGCCGTATTCGATCTGCGCGTCAATTCGCAACTGATGGTCTGTCTCGCCGGCGAATACAACACCGCTGCCACGATCGGTCGAGACGAACCCCGCAACTAGGCCGCCGCGGCCTTCGGGTTCCGCGGCGGCAAGCCACATATAGCTGCCGGCGCTGGTCGCCGATTTTACGAGTCCGCCCGTCCCCAGCAGCCTAATGCCTCGGCCGTTGTCCGGCAGCGCAATATGCCCGCGAAAAACGCCCAATTTCGTCACCGATCTCGGTTCCGCCGTATTGTTGTATAGGCCGGACTGGATGAGGACGAAGTGACCTTCGCCGGGAAGCGAGATAACGGCGCTAAATCTTCCGTCGGAGCTTTCAATGCCGCAGGAGATTACACCTGGCAGATCATTATGGAGCGGCACAACCTTGGGGCTTTTTCCCGCGGAGACAATTCGCGCACCGGTAACTACCGGTTTCCCCTTAGCGAGGATAGTGATCTCCCCCGTCTTTCGATCCGCGCGGACTTCCAGGGACTGGTTTCGGATCACGACCGGGCCCTCCTCGGCATCGACATGCCTTGTTGACAAGAATGTCGTAATACACGCCAGCCATAGAACGATTCGAGCTCTCATGCGGCAGCGTCTCCTTCGACCGAATTATCCGGGGACCGAAAAACAACCAGGACGTCGAGCAATGGTAATCTTTTTCTCTCCCCATTTTTCTGTCGAAATTGGCCGTGTCAATCGGGGCGGGAATTGTCCTATAATCAACCCATGCCCGATGAACAGCAAAAAAAATGCGGCAAAGTCTACCTTGTCGGCGCCGAACCGGGCGATCCGGAGTTGATCACCGTCCGGGGCGTAAAGACGCTAGCCTTGGCCGATTTGGTGCTGTACGATTACCTGGTCAATGCGGAAGTCCTGGCGCATGCCCGGTCTGGCGCCCAGTTGGACAGCCTGGGCCACGCGCATGGAGGACGGGGCATGACCCAGGAAGAAGTAAACCGGCGGATGGTTGACGCTGCCCGGGCAGGCAAGACGGTTGTGCGGCTCAAAGGCGGCGACCCGAACCTTTTTGGCCGCGGCGCCGAGGAGATCGCCGCGTTGACCGTGGCCGGCATCCCGTACGAGGTCGTGCCGGGCGTAACGGCGGCTCTCGCCGCTGCCGGTTCCGCCGGCATATCGCTGACGCACCGCGACTATGCCTCGGCCGTTGCGCTGGTAACGGGCCACCAGCGCAACGACAAGACACCCTTGGAACTTGACTTCGAGGCCCTCGCGCGGTTCCCGGGCACGCTTGTTTTTTATATGGGCGTGACGACCGCCCGGCAGTGGAGCAATGCACTCATAGAACATGGCCGGTCGTCCGACGAGTCAGTGACGATCGTGCGTCGGGCAACGTGGCCCGACCAGCGTGCGATCCGCTGCACGCTCGGCACGGTAGCCGAGATAATCGAGCAAGGTCCCATGCGACCACCGGCAGTGATTATCGTTGGCGGCGGAGCACAACAAGCCTCGGAAATATGAATGGCCTTATCGTTATTTGTCATGGCAGCCCCCAGGCGGCGGCGAACGAGGGTTTCATTGCGCTAGTCGGCCGCATCGCTGAGCGGCTTGGCGTGGGCAATGTGCTGCCGGCATTCTTTGCCCTGCTGCGGCCGAACATTCCGGACCAGATTGCCGAGTTGGCTGCGCGGGGCGTGACAAAGATAACGCTTATGCCGTATTTCCTCTTCCAGGGGCAGCACGTGGGAGTCGATATTCCCAATATCTTGGCGCAGTGCCGCCAGTCGTTTCCCGGCTTAACGCTGGAGCTGCTGCCCACGCTGGAGAACGATCCGGCGGTGGAAGACGCGGTCGTCCAGCGGCTGATGCCATTGGCGGCCGCCGGCGAGCCGCCGCACCGCTGATAACCAATCGCCGTCGCAGAATGCTAAACTAGAACTCCAATCAGTTGCCAGACAGGAAAATCCTTTAACATGCCCGACGACATCCTGACCACCGATCATAAAGCCCTTCAAATCAACATCGACCAGCGGCGCTACGGCACGTTCGCCGAGATCGGCGCGGGACAGGAGGTGGTGCGGTGGTTCTTCCACGTCGGCGGCGCCGCCGGCACGATTGCGAAGAGCATGTCGGCGTACGACATGGCGGTCAGCGACGCCATCTACGGCGCGACCGAGCGCTACGTATGCCGTCCGCGGCTGGAGTCCATGCTCAACCACGAGCACGAGCTGCTGCTGAGCCGCCTGCAGGAGAGCCGCGGCGATACCACGTCGTTCTTCGTGTTCGCCGACACCGTTTCCGCCCGCAATTACAAGGGCACGAACGAATGCCACGGCTGGATGGGCGTGCGCTTCCAGGCCTATCCGCGCGACCAGGAGAGCCAGATCATCATGCACGTTCGCATGCTGGACACGGAAAACGCCTTGCAGCAGGAGGCCTTGGGCATCGTCGGCGTCAACCTGCTTTACGGCGATTTCTTCTACGCCCACGACCCGGACAAGCTCCTGGAATCGCTTCTGGACAACCTCAGCCCGCGGCGGATCGAGATCGACATGATCGAGTTTTCCGGCATCGCCTTCCGGCAGGTCGACAACCGCGTGGTGAGCCTGCGGCTCGTGCAATTGGGGCTGAGCAACGCGGCGATTTTCGCCGCGTCCGGCGAGGTGCTGCAGCCGAGCGAGGTGCTTTACAAGAAGCCGATCCTGGTGGAGCGCGGCAGCTTCCGCCCGGTGACGCACGTCAATCTGGACATGCTCCGCGCGGCCAACGACAAGTTCGTCCAGGAGCCGCAAGTGGCCGGCGAGCCGGTGGTGACGCTGATGGAGCTCACGATGCGGAACTTGCAAGCGGCCTCCGGCACGTCCGACGGCAAGATCGACCTCCGCGATTTCCTCAGCCGCGCGGACGTGCTTGCCGCCTGCGGCAAGACCGTGCTGATCTCCAACTACTTCGAGTACTATCGCCTGGCGGCGTACCTGAGCGGCTTCAGCAAGAAGATGATCGGCATCACCCTGGGGGCCGCGAGCCTAATCGAGCTTTTCGACGAGAAGTACTACGCCAACCTGGAGGGCGGCATCCTCGAGGCGATCGGCCGGCTGTTCAAGAACGATCTGAAGGTCTACGTCTATCCGCTCCGCGATCCGGCCAGCGGCGCGTTGACCACGGTGCAAAACCTGCAGGTCGCTCCGCCGCTGCGGAAGCTCTACGAGTATCTCGTCGATCGGGGTTGCCTCGTTCAGTTGGACAACTACAATCCAGCCTACTTGCCGATTTTTTCGCGCGACGTGCTGCAAAAGATCAAGGCAGGCGACAACTCCTGGGCGGACGGCGTTCCGGCGGAAGTTGCCGACGTGATTCGCCGCCGCTGCTTTTTCGGCTACAAGAAGCCGGCGCCAAGAGAGAAAGAACTTGTGGGGTAACCTTCCATGAACGTGCTCATTGCCGATAAACTGTCTTCTGAAGTCGTGAAATCGCTTCAGGCCCTCGGGCTTCAAGTCGAGGTGCGCGACTATCTCGACGCTGATTCCCTGCCCGGTGCCCTGAAATTCACCGACATTCTCGTCGTCCGCTCGACCAAGGTCACGGCCGCGGCGATTCATGCGGCGCCGGTGCTGTCGCTGATCATCCGCGCGGGCGCCGGCGTCGATACGATCGACCTCGCCGCCGCTAGCGCCCAGGGTGTTTACGTGGCCAACTGCCCCGGCAAGAACACCGCGGCAGTGGCCGAATTGGCGATCGGACTTCTGGTTGCCGCCGACCGCCGTATCGCCGATGCCACTGCCGCCATGCGCAGCGGCCAATGGCGGAAGAAAGAATTCGGCAAGGCCCGCGGGCTGGCCGGCCGGACGCTGGGCATCCTGGGCTACGGGTCGATCGGCCGGGCAACGGCCCAGCGGGCCTTGGGGCTGGAAATGAAGGTCGCGGCCTGGTCTCGCAGCCTCACGCCGGCGGCCGCCGAGGCAGACGGCATCGGCTATGCCGCCTCGCCCGCGGAGTTGGCCGCGCAGTGCGACGCCGTGAGCATCCACCTTGCCTTTACGCCGGAGTTGAAGCATTTTGTGGGTGCGGCGTTTTTGGAAGCTATGCGGCCCGGCGCGATACTCGTGAACACGTC
This sequence comes from uncultured Planctomycetia bacterium, assembly GCA_963780045.1. Taxonomy (GTDB): domain Bacteria; phylum Planctomycetota; class Planctomycetia; order Pirellulales; family Thermoguttaceae; genus JANXQG01. The sequence continues at coordinate 4,959,593 of CAVZZZ010000001.1, forward strand.
GCGCGGGTCGCTGGTCGATACGGCCGCCTTGCGAGCCGCCATCGCCGCCAAGGGACTCCGCGCCGGCCTGGACGTTTTCGAGGGCGAGCCGAGCGGCGGCGAAGGCCAATGGTGCGACAAGGAATTGGCCGGGGCGGTGACGTGTACGCCGCACGTCGGCGCCTCGACCGACCAGGCATCCGAAGCCGTGGCCGAAGAGGTCGTGCGGATCATTCGCGAGTTTATCGCCTCCGGCCGCCCGCCGGGCACGGTGAACCTTTGCGCCCACTCGCCGACCATGCACCGACTGGTCGTGCGGCACTACAATCGGGTCGGCGTGCTGGCCTGCGTATTGGACGGCCTGCGCGAGGAAGGAATCAATGTGGAGGACATGGAGAACACGATTTTCGAAGGCGCGGCGGCAGCCTGCTGTTCCATGCGGCTGGACCAGCCGCCCTCCGTACCACTCTTGGCCAGTCTGCGGAAGAACGAGAACATCCTCCACGTTTCGTTCAATCCGGGCGATTAAGGTGTGTTGCGCCTACTTGCCCTCACTGAGCTAGTCGCACATAGAGTGATCGCGCACCGGCATCCTCGCCCATCGCCGGCTTGGCTCTCGACTTGCACGTGGCCCGCCCGTGTAGTAATCGCAAGCAAACTCCAATCAAGGGACGCTCCGCGGCATCGTTCGGCGGCTGCTCACGCCGGTTGCCAAGCTTGCCAGCGAGATCTTGCCCGCCGGGATTGGTCGTCCCCCCAATAGTGGAGGCGAAGGAAGTTTTTCCTAGAGGCCAGCCGTCTTGCGGCAGTCTTCCGGATTCTTTGAAATTCGCTCCAGGCCGGTTATTTTGGTTGACATAACCGGCCCGTCAGCGATACATTATATGCTAGAAGCAGATGGCTCTTTTCCGGTCCACTCTGGCAGCGCCTGATTCTTGGGCCATTGTTCCGGCAAGGGAGCCATCAGGAACAGCAGAAGGAGTGCGGGAACGGAGCGTGACACGCCTGCCGCTGCGCAGTCGCCTGCCGCGGCATGGTTCGGACCTCCGGCGGACCACCGCCTGAGCGCCCTCTTGAGGAGAATTAGACCATGGCTCGATCAGGCACAGTTTGGGGAATTGACATCGGGCAATGCGCCTGAAGGCGATGCGTTGCCGGGCACACGAAGACCCCGGCAAGATCATCGTCGAGGCCTTCGACTATATCGAGTATCCCAAGATACTTACGCAGCCCGACGCCAACGCGGCCGAGCTGGTGTCCGAGGCCATCAAGCAGTTCCTCTCGCGAAACCAGGTCCACAACGATCGTGTGGCGGTTTCCGTCTCCGGGCAAAGCGGCTTGGCACGCTTCATCAAGCTGCCGCCGGTGGAGGCGAAGAAGATTCCCGACATTGTCCGCTACGAGGCCCGACAACAGATTCCCTTCGACCTGAACGACGTCATTTGGGACTACCAGCGGATGGGCGGCGGGAGCGAGGAGCAGGGCTTCGTGCTGGAGACCGAGATCGGCCTCTTTGCCATGAAGCGCGACGCCGTGTTTCGCGCGCTCAAGCCATTTACCGATGCGGGCATCGAAGTCGACATCGTGCAACTGGCCCCGCTGTCGCTCTACAACTACGTCGTCTTCGATATGCTCCAGGACCTCCCCGGCCCGGAGGAATACGACCCGGACGATCCGCCGGAGTCGATCGTGCTCATTTCACTCGGCACCGACGCCACCGACCTCGTCGTGACCAACGGCTTCAAGGTCTGGCAGCGGAGCGTGCCGCTGGGCGGCAACCATTTCACCAGGCTGCTGACCAAGGAAATGAAGCTCACCTTCGCCAAGGCCGAGCACCTGAAGCGAAACGCCACGACCGCCCAGGACCCCAAGGCTGTTTTCCAGGCGATGCGGCCGGTCTTCAACGATTTGCAGACTGAGTTGCAGCGCTCGCTGGGCTTCTTTACCAACCTCGACCGCACGGCCAAGATCGGCCGCGTGGTGGCGATGGGCAACGCCTTCAAGCTGCCCGGATTGCGGCGCTACCTGGCGCAGAGCCTGGGCTTCGAGATCGAGCGCGTGGGACGCGTTCCGCGGGCTGGTGGGGCCGGAAGTGCTCGCCACGCCCGCCTTCAAGGACAATATCCTCTCCTTCGGCGTCTGCTACGGTTTGTGCCTGCAAGGCCTGGAAACGGGCGGGCTGCGCACGAACCTGCTGCCGCGGCAGATTTCCATGGACCGGCTGATCCGCCGCAAAAAGCCCTGGGCGGTGGCTGCCGCGGCCCTGGTCATGCTCGCGTGTACGGTCAGCTACGCCGCTTACGTGCTGCAGTACAACGCCGTGAAGCCGGAGATTTGGAAGGACGCCATCGGAAAAGCCGAAGGCGTGCAAAACGAATCAAAACGCTGGCAAAACGGATACGATACTGCCAAGCAACAATACGTGCAAACGTCCGCCAAGGGCGATCGGCTGGTGCGCAACGTGCAAGACCGCGACCGCTGGTTGAAGTTCCTCACGGCATTGAACGAATGTCTGCCGCCCTACGAAGTCGACGCCAAGGGCAAGATCATCGTCGAACCGCCGCCGACGGCGACCGACATTCCGGTATTGAAGAAGGAGATCATGCAGCGGAACCAACTGCTGGTGACGAACATCGACTCGCAACAGGTGGACGACGTGGCGAAGTGGTTTGCCGTGATGAAAGACAAGGCATGGTACCGCCCGATGCCGGGACAACCCGGCGCGCCGGAACTGGGCCAATCGGCCGGCGCGGTGTCGCCAGGAGCTCAAGCGGCAGGCGCAGCAGCGCCGGGCGTCGCGGGTGCGACGGCCCCCAGTAGCGGCCCCACGGGACCAGGGTATATCGTGCAAATCTACGGACGCCATTTCCACAACGATCGCAGCGGCGTCGCGGGCGCGGAGTACGTTTACAACACGTTGGTGACCAAGCTGGCGAGCCGGAAGATGTTTGACTTGGGAGTCTCCTTCCCCGTTCTCGTCCAGCCGCCGAGCCTTGACATCGAGGAAATCCAGCTCCCGGCGCCGAAACACGAAGGCACCCAAGGTGAACCTGGCGGCATGATGACAGGGCCCAGGTCTCCTTTCGCGCCGCCGCCCGATCCAGCAGCGGACAACAAGGAAAAGAAAGTCATTGTCCCGCGGTTCAGGTTTCGAGTGCAATTCGTTTGGCAGCCGGACAAGGCGGTCAGCGGGCAAGTCGCGGCGGCCGGCGCTGGCGGGCCGGCCGGTGCATCGGCTCCGCCAATCCAAGTCTCCACAGCCGCGCCCGGAGCAAAGCCGGCGGCGCCGGTTGCGACGGCGCCCGCCGCGCCTGCGGCACCCCCTGCACCGGCGCCCGGTCCTGTCCCGAAAAAACCCTGATTCAAGGAGCCGATCATCATGGAACAGTTGCGCGTTGTACTGGAAAAGTTGAAGAAATACCATTTCTGGATTCTCTGCGGCCTGATCGTTTTGATCACGTTCGGCGTGTGGTTCACTGCCACGTCGGACCGGGCAGACGCCTTCACCAAACAGAAGTCGAAGGACGAAAAAGCGTTCAGCGACACGAGTCAAATCAGCAGCAAGCAAGACCAAGCCAACCAAAACTACGACACGGCGATTCAGATCCGCAACACTGGCATCTTGGATGGCGCTTCCGAAGAAGCGAAGGCGATGTCGAAAATCACTAGCGGGTCTCAAAGCCTCAGTGCCAACGTCAGCATCGCCAACGAGCGGCTTTTCGACGACCAGCGCAGCGCCAATCCGCTGCCGGTTATCTATGCCGACGCCCCAACGCAGAGGGACTTCGAGGCGGCGTTCAGAAAGGTCTGGAACCATCGCATCGAGCAAATCGAAGACAACGAAAAGAAGCCCGCCGACCAGAAGCGCGACGAATTCACCTTGCTTCCGCAGTTTCGCGACAGGTACAGGGACCGCATCAAAGACGAGGTTTTCCCGCAGCTCTTCAAGCTGGTCGAGTTGCGGAACCAGTTGGACAACAACGGCGTACCCATGCCGGGCAGCGGACCCATGGGGCCCGGCGGCGCGGAGGACAAGAACGCCAAGTATTCAGGCGTCGTCACCTGGCCCGCCGCCGAACAACTCAAGGACTGGTTCCACAACTGGGTTGACCGGCCTTCTACCCTGCAGGTAATGATTGCCCAGGAAGACCTTTGGGTCTACGAGGCGCTGCTGAGGATCATTCGGAACACCAATAACATTGACCCGAAGCACGATCCCAAGAACTACCAGTCGCCCGGCGGCCCGGGGCGGGCCCGCATCAAAGCGATCGAGGCCCTGGACATCGGCAACAACGCGGCGCAGAGCTGGTCGGCCAGCGAGAATGCCGTATTCAACTTTTCCGACGCCGCTGCCGGCAACAAGGGACCGTCAGGCGGACTGGGATCGAGGGGAGGTTTCATGAACGGCGTCGGCGGAAGTTCGGGCGTTTCCTTGCTGGCAAACCGTTACGTCGATGCCGCCGGCAAACTGTTGGACGCTCCCGATCCCAACCAGGAATTCCGCATGATGCCGATTGACATGAAGGTGATCATCGAGCAGAAGGATATTCCCCGGCTGCTGGTGGAGTGCGCGAATTCGAGCATGCGCGTCGACGTCCGCGCGGTGCGGATTCTGGCCGAAAAGCCAGGCGCGTTCGATGGGAACGGCAACGGAGCGACCGATGCGCCGCCCGCCACCCCAAGCCAAACCCCGTCCACGCCCAGTCCGGGAATGCGATCACCTGGCAGAGGCGGCTTCCGCAACCCCGGGACTATGCTCGGAAGCCCTACCGCTTCCCAACCCTCCAGCGCCCCAAGCGAAGGCGCACTCTACACGTACGCCGGCGAGTGCGCCGATTCCGTCTGCCCGCCGGTGCCCGTTGAGATCCAAGGCGTCGTATACATTTACAATCCGCCCACGACTCAGGCGGCGGGCCAAGGCCAGCAGCCGCCGGGAGGGCCCGCCGGGGCCGGTTCCGTAGCGCCTGCCGCCATGCCCGGCGCAACAACGCCGCCCGCGGCGGGCGGCGGAGTGCAGCATTGAGAACAACCGTACCTCAGGCTTTGCGGCCTGACAATGCATTAAGTCCGGCTCGAAGGCCGGACGTACCGCAAGGAGCACTTCCATGAAGAGCAAGCGCAAACTCGACAAGAAAGCGATCCAGCAGTTTTTCATCGACCATACCGAGAAAATCGTCATTGGCGCGGTCGGACTGGTGTTCCTGTACTTCGCCTACAGCGCCGTCATGCTGCAAATGAACGACAGCTACAAGAAGTCGCCGAAAGACCTTGAGGACGCGGTTGCCAAGGCCCAAGCCACGATCAAGACCGGACCGAGGAACACCAAGCCCGCGGACGAAACGCCGATCCGTCCGTATGCCGACGAGATCGAGAAGTTCAAACAGCCTCAGGACCCGGATAAATATCCCTTTAGGGAAGTGATTTATCAGCTCCCCATCGGCCAGCCTCATCCGCGCGGCACGCCGGCGGTCATCGCCGTCAAGGACTTGCGCAGACCCCGGGACGCGGCGCGCTGGCCGCTCGAGACAACAGCGCAGGCGCGACGGTGGGACAACGCTGGGTCGTCGTCACCGGGCTGGTCCCCTACGAGGAGCAACTGGCCGAATACAAGAGCAAGTTCCAGAACGCGGGCACGCAAACCGAGCATGACGCGCCCGAGTACGTCGGCTTTCTCGTGCAGCGCGGCGAAATTCCGCCGGGCGGCGGCGAGCCGAAGTGGGAGACGCCGTTGACGTTTTGCGGGTCAGCCTTTTTCGTTACCCAGTTCCAGAAGTTCGAAGGCAACGGCGCGGAGGTCGTCGATGCGGCGCAAATCCTGCCCTCGCTGACTTCGCCGTTGCCGCCGCTAACCGGCGGCGAGTGGGGCGATGAAGCGGCGTGCCCGCCGGAAATCAAGGTCTTGTCACCCGACGATCGGGGTCAGGGTCCGGCGGCCGGTCCGAATAACGCCGCCGCGCAACGCGGAGGACAGCCGGGATTAAACCGGGAAGGATTTGGTAGGCGTTCGCCGCAGCCGGGACTGGGGATTGGTCAACGTCGTGGCGCCGCGCAGCTGCCGATGGGGCCAAACACGAATTCTCCGCCTGCGGCCGGCGGCCCCCAAGAGCCCTTCGACATCCTTGGTCACGGCGTAAACAACAACGCGCCCAAGACCGCGGCCGCTGCGACCAAGCCCGTCGAAACGCCCAAACATTATTTGCTGCGGTACTTTGACCTCGACGTGGTGCCGGGCAAGCAGTACACCTATCGCGTTTTCCCCATTTTGAAGAACCCCAACAACGGCGTGAGCGACGTGGACAACCCCAATCAGGCCAAGCTGGAGTGTCTGAGTTTGGAGACTACGGGGGCACGCCAGGACGCGAGCGGCAAGTTCGTGGGATTGCAGACCCCCGCGGCCTTTTGGTCCGCCGCGTGTCAAGCAGCCAAACTGCCGGGCAACCTGCGGCTGTTGGCTGGTTCCGTGGAACCTCCCCGCACGCCGCCCAATCCCACGGAACTCAGCGGCGACGTCCGCGTTCTCCGTTGGGACGACAAATCGGGATTCAACACCTGGTGCATCGAACATGATCGACTCCGCGGCATGGTGCTGGACGACCCGAACCCGAAATGGAGGCCGGCTGAGGGAGGCGCGTCCGCTGAGCTTAAGAGCGGATGCCTGTTGGCCGACTTGACCGGCGGCGATCCGCTTTCACCCAGAGACCACGACAAAGTCCACAGCCCCGGCCAGATGCTCGTCCTGGACGAGAGCGGCAACCTGGTGATCCACGACGAAATGAGCGAGACGAAAGAGTGGACGGCCGGGACCAAAGAGTCCGAGGGACCCGTTCGCCGCGGTAACGGAGAAGGCGCTGGGCGCTCTCCGCTGCGGGGCGGAGCGGAAAGATCGCCGCATATTGGCCCTCGCGGGGCTCGCGGAGCGCAGCCCGGCGACTCCACCATGCCCGACAGATAAGGCCGCGCACTTGACTGCGCGTGCCAGAAAATGCCCGACTACTCCGTCCGCATCGCCGGCGACAACCTGGTCTATAGCGCCGCGCATTTCATTCTGCTTCCCGACGGCGAGTGCGAGCCGCTGCACGGACACAACTATCGCGTGGCCGTGGAAGTTGCCGGGCCGCTGGACGATTGCGGCTGCGTGGTCGATTTCGCCGCGGTGCTGCGGATCGCAAGGTCGGTCCTGGCTCAGATCGATCACGCGGTGCTCTTGCCGGCGCGGAGCACGCGGATACGGCTGGCCGAGGGCGAAAGCGAGGTCGAAGTCCGCTTCGAATCCCGCCGCTGGGTTTTTCCCCGCAGGGAATGCCGTCTCTTGCCCCTGGAATGCACGACCGTCGAACTCATGGCCGGCTATCTGGCCGCTCGCATATTGGAGGGGTTCTCCGCCGGCGGCCTGCCGCGCCCGCGCGGCTGCGGATCGAACTGGAGGAGTCGCCCGGCTGCTGGGCGGCATGGGAGGAACAGGTTGCCCCGCCGCCGGTCGCGCGGTAAGATTGTTGAACCTATATTGCTGCCTTTTACGGAGCGAAAGGCGATGTTATCAAGAACATAACCCAAGTTTTGGAGAATACTCATTTATGGCTATTGAACTGTCGCCCGGCGCCGCCGCGGAAGTTAAACGGTACATGGAAGCGGAGAAGATCGAACCGGGCTACGTGCTGCGGATGGGAATTGCCGGCGGCGGCTGCTCAGGGCTGCAATACAGCTTGGGCTTTGCCAACGACTACCAGCCCAACGTGGACGCCCGCTATGAGTACGACGGCGTGGCCGTCGTAACCAGCAAGAAAATGGCCCTGCATCTGGACGGCACCAAGATCGACTTCCAGGACGGCCCGATGGGCCGCGGCTTTACGATCGAAAATCCCAACGTTGCCAAGGGCGGCGGTTGCGGCAGTTGCGGCTGCCACTAAGGCGGGGCATAAAAGAAGGGGAGAAAGGGAGATACTGCGGCCCGTCTCCCCCTCTCCCTTTTTCCCCTTCTCCCTTTCTCATTCATCCTCCTCGGCGTCGCTCTCGTCGCGCCGCCGAGCCTCCGCGAGCATAGGCTTCAGCTCGGAAACGAAGTCATGCACGTCATCGAACTGCCTGTAAACGCTGGCGAAGCGGACGTAGGCCACTTGGTCCAATTCCCTGAGGCGCCGCATCACCAGTTCGCCCACCTCGCGGCTCTCGATTTCCGGCTCCGCGCGGGCCTCCAGGTAATTCTGGACCTCGTTGACGATCGTTTCTAGTTGCGCCTCGCTGACGGGCCGCTTCCAGCAGGCCACTTCGAGGCCGCGCTTGATTTTCGTGCGATCGAACGGTTGCCGCGCCCCGTCCTTCTTGATCAATTTGACGGTCGCGATCTCGATTCGTTCGTACGTTGTGTAGCGGTGTCCGCAATTTGCGCAGACGCGCCGGCGACGAATGGCGAAACCGTCGTGGCTCGCCCGCGAATCGATCACGCGGTCGTCGTCTTCGTGGCAAACTGGGCATCTCATGCAGAGGCTCCGTGTCCGGATCTCGCAAGCCGAACCAAGCGTTGCTATTGACCGGTTATCCAAGCGGGGCAACTGTCGTACGCCCAGCGAGAGGGGGCTATGTGAGTATTATAGTGATCGCACTAGGAACAACCAGTGATAACCGCGGCGAACGATGGCACACTAGTTGCATTTCCATTGTAGCCAGGATTTGAGACGCAAATAAGCAAAAAGTGACCACTTGCGAGGCAATGAATGCACAAGAACCTAGCACGTCCAAAGAAAGTAACCTAGCATACTTTCGAATGACACGGTCAGGCCGGCCATCGTGCAGCAACAACTAGCTTAGTCTTGATACGCATTCTCTTCCCTAGTGTCGGTTTACCCAGGGCCGGCACCCGCGATCAGCGAGCTTGGATCTGCCACGATGGCCGGCCGCTTTCTTGACCAACGGGTTAACCCAGACGGGTTTTGGCGAACGATCTGGCATCCAAGAATCCCGCCGCGCTGCTCGTTGTCCCCCTGCTGGAAGTTGTCCCCCTGCTGGAAACGGATTCACTTTCCCGCTAGAGTAGAAAAAGGGAGTTCCGGGCCCTCTCGTCCGGCGCCTCAGGGCACGCCCTTCGATGCTGGGCTTTGGCATCGGTCGCGCTAATTGGAAACATGTCCGCGGATTGGTTCTGTAAAATCGGTGAAAAGAAGCTCGGACCGCTGAATAATCAGCAGCTCAAAACATTCGTTGCCAAGGGGCAGTTGAAGCCCGAACATCTCGTCCGCCGCGGCAACGAAGGTCCTTGGCTGCCCGCTGGCCGGATCAAGGGGTTGTTCGCCGCGGGCGCGGCGCCGGCGCAAGACAAGCCCGCGTCCGCCAAGCCGCTTCCCAAGGCTTCCGCCGCTGCTTCATTGCCCACCGCAGCCGAACCCCCGCGACCTCCCTCCGACGTTCCGCGGGACCTCGCGACGGGACCTCAACACAAAAAGCGCCACGCGCGGATCAACGTAGAAGAGTTCGACATCGAAACGACGCCGGTGATGGTCTCGCGCCGCAAAGTGAAGCGCGGGCTGCAGGCGTTGAAGAAATCGGAGCAGAAAAAAGTCGCGACCGTCCTGCTGAGCATCATCGGCGGCGGCGCGGTCATCGGCGTGATCGTCCTCGTCGTGGCGATCGCCAACAACAAGTCCTCCTCGTCCGCGCCGAATGCGAACAACGTCGCCGACGCGGCGGCGGCGACAGATTCCGCCGCCAAACCGGTCACCGAAAAGAACTCAGCGAAAAGCATCCAGCAGAAGCCGGCCGAAAACAAGCTCGTGCGGGCGCGGTGGCCGACGACTTGGAACAAGGTCTCTGCCGAGACTACGACGGTTGGCGACGTCAACGTGATGGTTCTCAGGCCGCGGCGCGGAGTCGCCCCGGCGGGAATCAAGGCTTCCAACAACGAAGTGCTCGTTGTGCCGGTGAATCTTCAGCTCAAGGACGGCGCAGAAGAGCGTGCCGCTGACGAGCTGGGCCGATGAACACCTGAAGAAATCGGTCTTTCTCAAGGACGACCAAAAGGAGGGCAAGGGAAACGAATTCGAGCTTTTGGGCGTTGTCCCTCGTCCGGGCGACGACGCTGCCCAGGTCGGCGCGAAACGCATTCAACTTCGCCTGATATTCGAGATGCCGGCGCCGATTCCCAAGACGATGTACATCGCCCTGCCTGGCGCGGCCGTCCACGAGGACGGCACGACCATCGCCTACGAATTTGATAATAGCGACGTCGAGCCTGCCGAGGCAGCCGGTACGCCCGCGCCGGCTGTCGGCGAAAAGGCCGACGCCGCAAGCAAGCAGGGAGCCAAGTAACGTGCCCGGTCCGCGGCCGCTCCAATCCGATGACGAGTACGAGATTCGAGAAGAGGCCGCGGAAGACCGCGCGGTGGTGGAAGCCGCGCAGACGTTCCGCTTGGGCCATGGCGATCGCGAGTCCGACGATCCGCAGCCCCGACGCCGGGCAATGGAGTGGAACCTCTTCGTCGGCGGCTACGGGTTTCCCTGGACGCCCGGCGCGGTGGCCCGCTGGGCGTTGATCTCGGTTTGGGCCGTCATTGCGCTCTGGTTGGCGCGGTTCGCACTACAGGTGCAAACAGGCAATTCGGGTCCAGGAGAGCTTGCGGTCATCGGCAGCGTGGTCGCACGAGTGCTCACGGGCATGGGCGCAATCCTCTTCGGCGTAGTCTGCGCCGCGCTGGCCGCCATTCACGGCCTGACGATCCTCACGGAGACCAGCGCCGGCAACGACCGCATTGAAACCTGGCCCAACCTGGGGATGTTCGTGGAATGGCTCGGCAACCTTTTCTACGTCTTTAATGCAGCCATACTGTGCGCGCCGCGCTGGCGTGTGCGCTGGAATGGTTGTTGCCGGGGGGCAAAGCGGTGGCGATTGCCGCTGCCGCGTTCTTGCTCTTTCCTTTCCTGCTGCTGTGCGAGCTTGAGTCCGGTTCGGCGTTCACGCCGGCCTCGGGACTGGTGCTGGCGAGTCTTTGGCGGCAAAGCGCGGCTTGGCTACTGTTTTACGCGGAGTCGGGCGGTTTGTTCGCCGTGGCCGGGGTTTTGGTGATTCTCGTCGGCCCGCGAATCAACTTAAGTATCGGTGTCGTCATGGGAGGGATGCTGTTCGCGGCCGTTGCCATGATCTATTTTCGCTTGCTGGGCCGGCTCGCCTGGCACTGTTCGATCGAACCGGAAGACGAGTCGGAAGGGGACGAGGAGTCGCCGGAGGACGATGATTGAAGCCATGACGCATGAATCCGCCACGCCGACCGCCAATCCGACTTCGCAGGGGCGCTGCGTCGCTTCCCAGGGACTCCTCTGCGGCTTTGCCGCGGTGCTGCTGGGAATCGCCGCCGGGCGCTGCGCCGCATGGATCGAACAGGTTCGCGCGCCGCTGCTGGTTTTTCCGCTATTGGTCGGCTGCGCGATTGGACTCAGCGCTGGCGGCGCTCATGCGGCTCGCCGATATCGGCCATCGCCCGACGCTGATCTTCGCTACGGCGCTGGCCGCGCTGACCGCCGTTGCCGGGGAGCACTACTTTCCCTATCGCGACTACCTGCAAGAGCGCGCCGCCTTTCTGCGCAGAAAAGCGGCGGCACGTTGTCCGCTTTGACGCTCAACGCGCTACCGGACACCGCGCCGAGTTTCACCCAATACATGCGCGAGCAGGCCGAGCAAGGACGGCAAGTCGTGCCGCAGACCAAGTTCGCCAAGTTCGCCGCCGGGATGATGCTGCGGGGGCCGTTAGCCTGGGCAAGCTGGGCGTTGGACGGCCTCGTTCTTGTAGCGTCGGCGATAACGGCCGTCGTCGTTTTCAGCCGCGGCCATGATTTCGGCGTTTCCGAGAAACAATCGACCTAGTCGTGTTTAGTCATGGCGCGGATTATAGGAATCGGCACGGAGATCGTAGAGTGTCTGCGGATCGCGCGGATGATCGAACGCCACGGCGAGCAGTTCATCGATCGCGTCTACACGGCCGCGGAGGTCCGCTATTGCCAGGGCCGGCCGCAATCGACGCAGCATTTTACCGCCCGCTGGGCGGCCAAGCAGGCGGTCGTCAAGGCCCTAGGCGTTGGCTCGGTGCATGGACTGACGTGGACCGAGATCGAAATCCGCCGCGACCCTTCCGGCCGCCCGGCTGTGGCGGTCAGCGGTGCAATCAAGGATTTTATTGAGCGGGAAGGCGTGACCGAGGTCCTCGTCACCTTCTCGCACTGCCGCACGCACGCAACGGCCTATGCCATCGCAATGGGAAGGGAGGGATGACGGGCGCGAACCTCATCCAGTTCTTCCGCGGCGACGATCCACCGGCGGCACGAGGGACTCCCGCAGTGGCAGGGAACAGCATGTTCGGCCGGCCAGCCGTAGTCGATCGTCATTTGCTCGCCCGGAGCGAGGGCGATTTCCACTGAGAGCCAAAGCTCGGCGCGTGGAGGGCCGTCCCGCCGCGCGACCTCGATCTCCAAAAGACGGCAGTTGGGCTGGCAACTGTGATTCAAGAAACGGAAAGGAGGCGCCGGCTCGATGCAGCCGGCCTCGCCCAACTCCATGCAGTAATCGGACTCGTAGAGGTCGTCCTGAAAGACGCGGCCCGCGATCGGGCCAAGCACTTCGCGCGGTAAAAACTCGCGCAACGCGAAGACCCCCAATCCGTAGGCGGACGATCCGACGCGGACGCCTTGCTCGTGGTGGTCGCAGGCGGTCTTCATGGGGGCTATGACTCGATCTTCCGCACAATGAAAAAGACCCGCCGGCCGGCAAGAGCCGAAATGAAGCCGAATTATAGAGCAATGACGGCGGAAATGAAAGCGGGGTCCCTTGACGTCTTGTGGGCAAAATGCTATGCTATGGGACGTGACGTGCGAGGGACGCTCGGCGAGCTTTAGGCGCCCGAGCGTCGATATGCGTCTTCTGTAGCGGCCGGTTTGGCTTGAGCTCAAGCTCGCCGAACTCTCCCAACTACGACCGCGATTGATTTCTCTTGCACACTCGGCCGGGCTATTTCGCCCGCAGCCGATCTCGTGTCCATAGTTTGCGCGATTCGGTCGGGCAGCGTTTGCCGCGGCTAGTCTCGCGCATAGAAGGAAAGTACATGTCGTTCGAAGGACTCGGCCTGGCCGAGACATTGCTCCGCGCGGTGCGCGCGGAAGGCTACACCACCCCCACCAAGATCCAGACGGCCGCGATACCGGCCATCCTGGAAGGCCGCGACGTGCTCGGCTGCGCACAGACCGGCACCGGAAAAACGGCCGCGTTCGCGCTCCCCACATTGCAGCGTCTAGGCGGCAGTGCGCTGCCCGCCGGGCGGCGGCCGATCCGCGTCCTCGTGCTTGCGCCCACGCGGGAGCTGGCCGTCCAGATTGGCGAGAGTTTTGGCGCTTACGGCCGCCACACGGGCCTGCGCTCGGCGGTTATCTACGGCGGCGTCGGACAACATCCCCAAGTCCGCGCCTTGCGGGCCGGCGTCGATATTCTGGTCGCTACGCCCGGCCGCCTGCTGGACCTCATGCAGCAACGGCACGTTGACCTTGCCCGCGTCGAAGTGCTCGTCCTCGACGAGGCCGATCGCATGTTGGACATGGGGTTCATTCACGATCTGCGGCGGATTGTGGCCCAGGCGCCCACCCGCCGGCAGACGCTGTTGTTCTCCGCGACCATGCCGCCCGGCATCCGTCAACTCGCCGGGCAATGGCTTCGCAATCCCGTCGACGTGAAGGTGAATCCAGCGGCACCGGCCGCCGAAACGGTCCGGCAGTCCGTGATGTTCGTCGAGCAGGCGAACAAGATCGGCACGCTCACGCGCTGGCTCAAGACCACGGCATGGACGCGGACGCTGGTCTTCACTCGCACCAAGCGCCGCGCGGACAAGGTAGCCGGTCTGCTGCGCAAGGCGGGGATTGCCGCCGACGCTTTCCACGCCGACAAGTCCCAGTCCGCCCGGCAACGCAGCATTGCGCGCTTCAAGTCGCCAAGGCCGGCGGTGCTGGTGGCTACGGACATTGCCGCACGCGGCCTGGACATCGAGCTGGTCTCGCACGTGATCAACTACGATCTGCCGATCGATGCGGAGAACTACGTGCATCGCATCGGCCGCACCGGCAGAGCGGGGGCCGACGGCGTGGCGTTGTCGTTTTGCGACGCGGCGGAGCGCGACGCGTTGCACGCGATCCAGCGATTGACGAGGCAGAACCTGGCTATTGAAGGCCAAGGCAAGGTTGCAGTAAGCGGGGGAAGCAGCCGCGGACCGCGCAAATCTCGAAGATAAGCCCTAAGCCGTTTCGTCAACCGCTCGCTCTAAGAGATCGGCCACGCCCAACTCGGCCGCCCATTTCTCCATGTAGTCGAGGTCCAGCCGCTCGGATTGCAGCTTGAGGATGCCGAGGATATCGCCCCATTGGCGGTCCGAAACCTCATCACCCAGCCGATACCATTCCAGCTTCGCCAGAACGGTGTCTTCGGGCGTGGCGAGGAAAATATGGCGATCCGGGCAAGAAGGATCAATGGACCGCGGCTCTTTGCGGGCAGCGCTGCGCGATCGTATGGCCGGCCTTTGAGGACGAAGATGTCGACCTTGAACGACGTCGCCAGGTGAATGAGGTTGCAGCATGAATGGCTTGCGATCGCGCCGCGAATCATTCGGCCGTCGATGTAATAATCGGCGTGCAGCGACTCGACCAGGGGATCGACGTGCTGGGGTTTGAGGTCGGCCACCAAGTCGGCGTCGACGGTTGCTCGGATGACGCCGTGCGCGGAACTGGCCAGCGAACCGCCGATGTAGTAAGGCACGTCCAGCCGCTCCAACGCGGCGATTACGGGCAACACGGCATTTAGTGCGTCGTTGCCTTGCATGTGGACCGCTCCTCAAGGTAATTCCGCAAGCGCGAGGCCAAGTCCGCGCCGTACTGCTGTTGGACCCAGAGCAGATCGAGCTCGCGAGCGTGGGCGGCTGGATTCGCGCGGGCAACACCGTCTCGCGACAGTGCGACTACCATCCGCGTCCATTCCGCCGCGCACGCCAATCGCTCCGCGATTGACATCTTGCGAATGAGTTCGAGCTGCACTCGCTCGGCGTCGGGATGGGTGTCGGAAAGCATCGATCTCGTTATGCTTCCTTGTCCGGCTTCTTCCCACTCTTCTTCGTCGTCTTCTTCGTCTTCTTCGTGGCCGGTTTCTTCGCGGCGGCACGCTTCAACTGCCGCTCGGAAGGGCCTTGCTCCGCGCGGACCTTCAAGAGGTTCAAGGCGTATTCAAAGGTCAGCTCCTCCGGTGCGGTGCCGCGCGGAAGCGAGGCATTCGTTGCTCCGTCGGTAACATATGGTCCGTAGCGGCCCGAGAGCAATTGCACGGGATTGTTCGTCACGGGCGAGGCCGCGAAGACCTTCAGCGGCTCGCGCTTTACCGCGCCGCGGCCGCGGCCCCCGGCCTTGGGCTGGGCAAGAAGCTCCAGCACTGCTCCAAGGTGACGTCCAGCGGTGAAACGCCCGCCGGCAGCGAGCGTGTCTCCTTGCTCTGCTCGTCGCCGCAGCGGATATACGGCCCAAACTTGCCGTCAAATGCCAGAATCGGCTGGCCCGTCTGCGGATGGTTTCCCAACGTCCGCGGCAGCGCGAGAATCTTGAGAGCCAGGTCGAGCGTCACGTCTTGCGGATTCATTCCCTTGGGCAGCGAGCGGTTGACCGGCTTTTCTCCGTCGTCCGTGCTGCTCAGTTGCAAGTAAGGCCCAAAGCGGCCGACCTTCAAGTAGACCGGTTGGCCCGCCGGATTGTGGCCCAGCGGCTCTTCGCTTTGCGTGGACGTCGTCAACATGCTTTGCGCCGCGTCGAGCGTCAGCTCGTCCGGCGGCATCTGCTCGGGAATGCTCGCTCGCCGATCGCCCTGTTCGAGAAACGGGCCGTAGCGGCCGACGCGGACGAAGATTTCCGGCTCGCCGTTCGGCTGGCCGATCCGCACGCGGCAGACGTCTCGCGCTTCGATTTCGCTCGCCTTGGCCGTCACGAGGTCCTTCAACCCTTTCTCGTCCTTGCCAAAATAGAAGTGGCGGAGGTACTCGACGTAATCCAGCTCGCCGCGGCTGATGTCGTCCAACTCGTCTTCCATCTTGGCGGTGAATTGGTAGTCAACCAGGTCCGGCAGGTGCGATTCCAACAATTGCGAGACGGCGAACGCAGTCCAGGTGGGCACGAGCACGTTGCCGCGCTTCGACTTGAACACGTAGTCGCGTGCCAGGATCGTATCGATGATCGAAGCATAGGTGCTCGGCCGGCCGATGCCCATTTCTTCCAGGGCGCGGGTGAGCGATGCCTCGCTGTAGCGCCCAGGAGGTTGCGTGGTGTGGCTCTTGGACTGCAAATCGCGGCATTGCAGCGGTTCGCCCACGGCCACTTGCGGCAGCACGACATCGCGACCGGCCAATTCACTTTCCGGATCGTCGGAACCTTCCACGTAGGCCCGCAAATAGCCGGGGAAGTCGATGATTTTGCCCGTGGCCTGAAACTTTGCGCCAGCCAAATCGACGTCGATCGTAATCCGCCGCGCCTTAGCGTCGGCCATCTGGCTGGCAACCGTCCGCTTCCAGATCAGGTCATAGAGGCGAAACTCGTCCGGGCTTAACCGGTTCCGCAAGTCCTCCGGCAGCGGGAAGGGATTCCCGGCCGGGCGGATCGCCTCGTGCGCTTCCTGCGCATTTTTCACCTTGGTCTGGTAATGCCGCGGGGCATCGGGCAGATAGTCCGCGCCGTATTGGCTGGAAATTATCTTTCGCGCCGCGTCAATGGCGACGCTGGCCAGGTTCGTCGAGTCGGTGCGCATGTAGGTGATGTGCCCGTTCTCGTAAAGGCTCTGCGCGACATCCATCGTCCGCCGCGCCGTAAAGCCGCACTTGCGATTTGCCTCCTGCTGCATCGTGCTGGTGGTGAAAGGCGGATAGGGCTTGGTCGTGTACGGTTTGTCTTCCAGCTCGGCGACGCGGGCGGCCTCCTGGCGAAGCTTCGCCGCCAAAACTTCCGCTTGCTGCTCGTCCATTAGCAGAAAGCCGGCGCCCTTCAATTGCCCGGTGGCCGGATCGAAGTCCCGACCGGCCGGAATCTTCCGCTCGTCGACCGAGACGAGCTGGGCCTCAAAGGTCTCGCCGCTGGATTTGGCGAAAGTCGCCGCGAGGTCCCAGTACGTCGCGGCGTGGAATGCTATCCGCTGCCGCTCGCGCTCCACGATAAGCCGCACCGCGACGCTCTGCACGCGCCCGGCCGAGAGCCGCGGGCGAATCTTCCTCCAGAGCAGCGGCGAGACGTCGTAGCCGTAGAGCCGGTCGACGATCCGCCGCACCTCCTGCGCCCGCACCAGGGACTCGTCGATCGTTCGCGGCTGTTTGAGGGCATCGCGGATCGCCTCCTCGGTAATCTCGTGAAACACCAGCCGGTGGACCGGCACTTTCGGCTTGAGCACCTCGCAAAGATGCCAACTGATGGCCTCGCCCTCGCGGTCTTCGTCCGTCGCCAGATAGAGGTCTTTCGCCTCCTTCAGGGCAGCCTTCAGTTTCTTCACCTGTGCGGCTTTTTTCGCGGGAATCACGTAGACCGGCTCAAAGTCGTGATTGACGTTCACGCCCAAATAGGCCCACTCCTCGCGTTTCAACTCCGCGGGGACTTCCTTCGCCCCGTTGGGCAAATCGCGAATGTGGCCGATACTGGCCTCGATCGTGTAGCCCCGTCCCAGAAACTTGCCAATCGTCCGGGCTTTGGCCGGCGACTCGACAATTACCAGCGAGGTGGCATTGGAAGAAGGCAGTTTCTTGGACATGGTAATCCGGGAAAAATGAATAAAATGACTAAAAACGCTTACGCCTCGTGCCAGCTATTCGTCATATGATACGCGAGTCGTCCGCCTTTGCAATTGTAGCTTGGCATTCTACAATGAGAGATTCCCTTCAAATCGTTTAACCAGGGAAATCGGGTTAAACGAGCCAAGTGCTGAGAAAGTAGCTCGAAACTATGGGTAGTCCTTTTCGCACATTCCGCAAGAATCAGAAGGTCTGGATGGCCGCGCTTACGATCCTGGCGATGTTTGCTTTCGTCGTCATGTCGGGCCCGATGATGAGTTTCAGCAGAATGGGAAGCCGACAACCGCCGGTCGTGCAAACCAAATACGGCGGCCTGACGCAGATCGAGATTGGCAACTTGCGCAGCCAACGGCGCTTGCTCACCGGATTCCTCCAAAATTTGGGCCAGAACCTGGGCCAGTATTTCGCAAAGGATCCCAACAATTCACAGCAGGCGATCGGAGTCCTTAGGGCCTTCGCTAACACGCTAGGCCCCGACACCGAGGACGCTGCCATCGAACGCTGGCTCTATGCCCGCACTGCCGAAGCCATGGGTGCGGTGGTCGATGACAAGGCTGTAAATGAACTTCTCGTGATGTTGACCACGAACGTTTCTGACCCGCAGGGACTGATCGAGAATGCAATTCTTCGCACGGGGCGGGGGATGAACCAAGCGGTGCTTATCGACGTGCTGCGGCAGCAGTTGCTCGCTATGCGGCTGTTGCAACTTGGCCACCAATTTGACCAGTGGGCCGGCTACTCGTCCACGCCAGGCGAGCGCTGGAGTTATTTCAAGCGGGTCCGTCAGGAGGCCACCATCGAAGTAGCTATGTTATCTCCCAAGGATTTCACCAAGGAGGTCAAGGAGCCTTCCAACAAGGAACTCGAAGAGTTCTTTGACAAGTACAAGAATGTGGAAGCGTCGCCCGATTCGCCGGAACCGGGCTTCCGCGCGCTGCGCAGGGTGAACGTCGAGTATCTGGAGGCCGACGAAGGCATGTTGATCGACCAGATAACCGACGCCGAAGTATCCGAGGAGTACAACAAGGACCCCAGCTTGTACGCGCATGAAAAGGAGGACGCTGAAAGGGAGGAGAAGCAGGAAAAGGAAGCCCGCGCAAAAGAAGACAAAGAAGAAGCCGCGGCCAAGGCAGCAGCGGAAAAAAAGAGCGGGAGTGACGCGAAGAAAATAGAGTCGCAGCCGGCAGTCAAGCCCGAGGCAAAGCCGGCCGCCAAGCCGGGGAACAACGTCGAAGTGAAACCGCAGCACAATCCGCCGGCCAATCCCGCAGCAAAACCCGATGTCAAATCCGGGACGAATCCCGATGCACTGAAGCCAGGTGCGCCGGCAAAGCCCGCGACAACCGCGGCGAAACCGACGGGCAGCTCGTCGCTGACTCCCCGCTCGCCGTTCCGCCTCGTGGCATACACCGCGGAGAATGCCGCCAATTCTGCCGACAACTCGCATCAGGCGGCCGTCGCCGGTCCCAAGTCCACCGCCGCGGGGTCTTCCGCGCAGCCGGCGCCCAACGGCGCCAAGCCCTCGGAGGCGAAGCATCCGGCCGTTGGCGCGAAACCTTCAGGAGCAAGCGAGGCTGCGGCAGCCAAGCAATCTGCCGAAAAACCCGCGCCAACGTCTGCGGCGGGCGCCGCCAAGAAGCCCGATCGCGAGCCGATCAAGACCGTGGACGAGCGACTCCACGAATCCATACGCAAGAGCTTGGCCGCCAAGAGATTTGATGAAAACTTGGCGGCAGTCCAGAAGGAGCTGGAGGCGTTTCGCAATGATTGGGTCGGCGCCGAGGATGGAAAAAAGCCGACCCCTCCCGATTTCGCGGCACTTGCCAAGCAGTACGACATGACGGCGCATAAAACCGGTCTGGTCTCCAAATTGCAATTGCAAGAAACCCAGTTCGGCAAGTCGCGCATGAATCGCGAAAGCCGCGAAGTCAGCGTACTCAACGAGTTGTTCGGGCCGACCGCGCTGTACAAGCCCGGCGTATCTTTTCCGAAGTACCCGTCGCTGAGCGGCAGGCGCGAGTACGTATTCTGGAAGATCGACGATCAGCCCGACAAGGTTCCGAATTGGGCAGACGCAGGCGTAAAGGACGAAGTCCTCCGGAAATGGAAACTCGTACAGGCTCGTCAATTGGCGCTGGACGCCGCCGACGCCTTGAAGGCCGCCGCGGACAAAAAGGAGAACACCGGCAAAACGCTGAAGACTCTTGCCGCCGGCAAGAAGCAAATTGAAATACTGCTGCCGCCGAAGTTCTCCTGGATGAGCAGGTCAATGACGGATGAACGGCTTCAGATCAGCGAGGTCGGAGATTTGACGAAGCCGGGAGCGGAGTTCATGAAAAAGGTCTTCAACATGCGCCCCGGGCAGGTTGAGGTCACTACTAACGTCCCAAAATCGGAGGTTTACGTCATCCGGCTAATCGGCTTTACGCCGTTCGGAGAGTTGTGGGACGATTTTACGTCGCCAGAAGCCGTAAGGGACTACCTTCCGCTGCTGGTGAATGCCGAGCGGATCGAGGTTGACCCGGCTTGGCGAGCACAGGTCTTCCGCGACGCCAAATACACCAAGGAGGGCCAGGCGTCCGCGCCTTCGGACGAGCCGGAAGGCTCAGAGCCGTCCGACGACTATTAGGAGGCGCTTATTTCCTAGTCTTCCTCGTCGCGCTGCTGTTCCTGTAATTCGGCGCAGCCGACGCAGACGGTCGTGTAGGGAATGGCCTCCAGCCGAGGTTCGGGGATTCTCTTGCCGCACTCTTCGCAGATGCCGTAGTTGCCCTCGCCTAGGCGCTGCAAGGCCAGCTCGATCTGATCCAGCGCCGCTTTCTCGCTGCCGACCAGGCTGAGCGTCAACTCCTGCTCGAAGTTGTCACTGCCCAAGTCAGCCAGATGAATCGGCAAGGTGCTCGTTTCACCGCGGCCCTGGCCCAACGCGGCATCGGCCATGCGGTCCATCTCGCCGCGCAATCGGGCCCGAAGGCCGAGCAATCGGGCACGGTGCTGTTGCGTAATGCTGCTGTTTTTCTTTACTGGCTTGGGCAAGGCTAGCGTTCCTTATCAATAAAGCTTGCGGTTGGAAGTGATGGTAAGCGTCCTGTGGCAAGGATTAGTTTACGGTCCATGCCGCGTCGAGCATCGAATCTCGTTGGTCTGGGTTAGTGACCCCGACGGGATTTGAACCCGTGTTCCGGCCTTGAAAGGGCCGTGTCCTAACCTGGTTAGACGACGGGGCCGGCTGAGGCTATGACAGCAATGTATAACGTGCCGATGAGGGCGGCGTCAAGGGGGCCGTAAACGCACTGCCTGAAAAGCGCCGTACTGTGCTGTCTGGCGCTTGTTGTGGAGCAATGTCAGGCGAGAATGCCTGAAATACATGACGCGGCGCGACGATGACAGTACGGAGTTCCCGCCGCCGCTCAAGAACCGGGCGTGAAGAGCCGGGCGTCAACCTTGCTGGGGAGCATCCGATCCCTCGGCTTTGGTTCCGGTCGCTTCCTCGGCGACGGGTCCATTGCGACGAATCGCGTCGAACACCTCGCGACGATGCACGGGAACTTCCTTGGGCGCCTCAACGCCCAGGCGGACTTTGTCGCCACGAATCTCCACGACGACGACCGTGATGTCGTCGTTAATTACGATACTTTCGTTCTTCTTCCGAGACAGCACTAACATTCCACGTTCCTTCGCCCTCTGACCAGCGCATCCTGGTTCCTAGCCTTTGCAGAAGCCGCTGCGTGTGCATGTCAACACACACCACCATCATTTTACGATACGCTCCAATTTCGCAAAGTCAAGTGTTTCCCATGTTAAATCTCTGTTTTTGCCTCGTTTTTGTCCATTGAAACATTTTTCTCTGTCAACATGAGGCCGTTAGAGCTGCCAAAACTGCCTGGATTTCCGCAGGGAAAACAGGGGTCCGGCGCCTGAAATCCTATCCAAGGTCCGGGTTGGAAGTGGCATGGTTCAAACCAGTCCCTGGGTTTGCCGGATGGCTTCTGAGCCAATTGTAGCGCAAGCCGGTTGCGGGACAAACCAAGATGTCAGTTGGGCGGGCCTATTGTGGTCGGCGGCCGGCATACTTTATAATGGGTGAAGCAACACGATCCAATGTCGGCGCCGCGGGCGGTGCATGGTGGACCAAACTAATGCCGTATTTCCCAATGAACTCTGGCAGCAAGGCCTTGCATAATCGCCCCGTGCAGCGGCGGGTTTTCACTCCGGAACAAGCCAACGCCACGCTGCCTTTGGTGCGGGCCATCGTTTCGGACCTTGTAGCTCTTTCTCGCGATCTTGGTGAACGCCGCCAGCGGCTCGCCATGCTCCTGGCGGGCAGCGCCAAAAAGGAAAAGGCCAAGAAGTCTCGCGATCCGTACCACGAAGAGCTGGTGCAAATCCAGCAGGATATCGAAAAGGACATGCAGCGGCTGAAGGAGTACGTGGAAGAGCTTCGCGCGCTGGGCGTTGAGCCCAAGAGCGGCAGTGAAGGTCTCGTCGATTTTCCGGCGGTGATGGATGGCAAGCGGGTCTTTCTTTGCTGGAAGCTAGGCGAGCCGCAAATCCTCTTTTGGCATGACCTTGAAAGCGGCTTTGCCGGCCGGAAGGCGCTCAGTGCGGAGTGCGCAGTTTCAATCGCAGGAAGCCATCGACAATCGCCGAGCGCTCGGCGGCGCCAGCCACAACTGACGGCATCATTCTGGCCTCCTTCTTTGCGCCTGCGCTTTGCTCGGCAAGTCCGGCGCGAAATCGCGTCAGTTTTTCTACTCGCCAGCGCGGTCAGCCATCGACAGGCTTCTCGCGCGTCTGGGAAAATGAGTCCCATGAACGACGCATCGCAATACACTCATTGGCTTCCGCGAGACGCAGCCGCCCGGCACTGGTTCATGCATACCCGCCACACGGCGATCGGAATGGGACAAGGAAAAGCCGGGAGCCGGCTTTTGCCCGACGTCTCCGATCAGCGCCTCGCGCGTAAGGGTAGCGATCCCGTATCTCCGGCCGTGCTTCGCGTAAATGTCTTGCCGGGATTCGGGCCCTGCTGGGAAACGGCAGCCGAGCGTCTGGTGAGGCATCTCAACACCGATGCGCAAATAATCGCCCAACGGCCGTGGGCCGGGGGAGAAAGAAAGGGAGAAGGGGAGCGGGGGAGAAGGGGAGACGACTCAGGCTTCCGCTCTCCCGCCCTCCCTTTCCCCCCTTCTCCCCCGCTCCCTTTCTCCCCTTCTTCTGTTGGGGACCGCGAATGCCTCCTATTGCTCGGCTGGCCGGCGGCGGACGACCGGCAGCGGCTTAAGGAAATCGAGCTGTACTGCCGCGGCGGCGGGCCGTTGGTGGCCGTTCGAACGCTCGATGCCGAGATGCCGGGCTGGCCCAATTTCGCCGAGGAAGTGTTCGGGGCGAGGCAAGGCGCGTCGGCGCGCAGCCAGCTCATGGAGGTAGTGCGGTCAGATGTCGCCTGGCACCACCCGATCGTTGAGCGTGTCGAAGTTCTATTGGCCGAAGGCGAAGTTTATCGTGGTCCCCGGCTGGGTCCGCGGGCAACCGTACTCCTCACCGCTGACGATGGCCGCGGTCCCGCGCCAGCAGCGTGGGCAACTCGTCAGAGCGGCGGCCGTGTTTTCTGCACTACGCTGGGCCACGAGGACGATTTTCGCGAGCCGACGTATCTTCGACTGCTCGCCAATGCGGTTCGCTGGGTGGCCGCGATCTAAACGTGCTGGCAGTCGACCAGATTTGTACGTCGTTTGATCGCCTGAACGTCCGCTGGGCAACCCGCGGCATCCCCGTCCGTTTCCCCGGTCCCCGAACCGGGCGCTTGGGTACTCGCGTCCGCCTTGCTAGCCGGCGCGGTCGCCAATCGCCGGCGCGAGCTTCAACCTGATGGACACCCCCTGGGTTTCAAGCCCAAGGCGCGCTCTTTCGCGCACTATACCTGGTTTACCTGTTTATACCAATTTACTTATTCTTACATTTCTGTATAATTGACTCCGCCCGTCAACCCGATGACACGCCGGATTTTAGCCGGTTCACCTTCCCTTCGGCCCTTGATCGGGCTTCGGCACGTTTCGGAAAAGCAACATGTGCGGCGGTCGGGCGTTGCCCAGATAAAACGTCTGAGTTGAGTTTTCCAGCCCCGCCGGCCGCCCGAGATTCGTCCTAAGCTCAATATCAGCAAGCAGTTACGACATACGTCACGGACGCGCCGCAAGCAGCGGCACTTGACGTGCATTCGGAGGATGCCACTTAGAACTCGCACCCAGGATCATCCAGCTTCCGAAGGAGTCTCTCGTGACGAAAATCGCGTCCAAGTTCGCCCGAGCCCCACGCCACCAAGCCCGGTCCGTCGCCAAAAAACCCGCCGCTGCTCGTCCTGCGCCCCGCTTTGCCGATGAGGACTTCCTCGGCGGCGACGAGTACGAAGCCGAAAGCTCCGCCGCGGCGGACGACGTGGACGATGACGAAGACGAGCAAGAGGAAGCCGAAATCGAGGCGGAAGCCGACGCCGAACCTGCTGAAAAGCCCACCGGCGACGACGACCAGATCGACGACCCGATCCGCATCTATCTGATGCAGATGGGCGAAATCCCGCTTCTGGGCCGGGCGGACGAAATCCACGCCGCGCAGCAAATCAAGCGCGCCCGCCGCCGTTTCCGCCACATCATGCTCGCCTCCGACTACGTGCTCGGCTCGGCGATCGAAATGCTCAAGGCGATCCGCGACGGGCGCTCGCGGCTGGACCGCACGATGGAAGTCTCCGTGGTCAATATTCGCGAGAAGCGGCGGCTGATCAAAGTCCTCGGCCCGAATCTGGCGACTTTGGACCACATCGTGGCCGACAACCGCCGCGATTTCGCCGTGGCGATTCGCAAGGGCCGTCCGATCAAACAGCGCCGCGCGGCCTGGCAGAGGCTGATCGCCCGCCGCGGCCGCGCCGTGCGGTTGGTCGAGGAGCTCGGTTTGCGAACGCAGCGCCTCGCGCCCGTCTTGGACAGACTCAAGCAGGTCCTGCGGCAGATGGAAGATATGCACGGCGAAATTCGGGGGCGGGCGGCGCGCGAAGCGGGTCGCCAGCCGTTGCCGTTCGGCGAGCGCGCCGCGCTGAGGAAGGAGCTTTGCCAGTTGATGAAGATCACGCTGGAAAGCCCCCGCACGCTCCGCCGCCGCATCGACCGCATCAGCGCCCTGGCCGCCGAGTACGAAGCGGCCAAGCGGCGGCTCTCCGCCGGCAACCTGCGGCTGGTGGTCTCCATCGCCAAGCGCTACCGCAACCGCGGGCTGAGCTTCCTGGACCTCATCCAGGAGGGCAACACCGGGCTCATGCGCGCGGTCGACAAGTTCGAGTCGGCACGCGGCTACAAGTTCTCCACCTACGCCACGTGGTGGATCCGCCAGGCGATCACCCGGGCCATCGCCGACCAAAGCCGCACGATCCGCGTGCCCGTCCACATGATCGAGACGATGGGCCGCGTCCGCAACGTGCATCGCGACCTGCTGCAGCGTAAGGGCAGCGAGCCGACCATCGAAGACACGGCCGAGGCCGCCGGCATTTCGGTCGACGAGACCACCTGCGTGCTCCGCATGACGCGGCATCCGCTCTCGTTGGACCAGCCCGTGGGCGAGCACGACGACACCTACTTCGGCGAATTCCTGCAAGACTACCGCGAGGACGATCCCTTGCTGGAGATGAACCAGGAGATGCTCCGCTCGAGAATCGCCGACGTCCTGCGGAGCCTTGACTACCGCGAGCGGGAAATCCTCCGCCTGCGTTACGGGCTGGCCGACGGTTACGCCTACACCCTCGAAGAAGTCGGCAAAATCTTCTCCGTCACGCGCGAGCGGGTGCGCCAGATCGAGACCAAAGCGGTGAGGGCCCTGCAGCATCCGATGCGTGCCCGGCAGCTTAGCGGCTTTGTGAGCGAGTCGCGTCGCCGCGCTGCCGCGCGGGCTCTGCCCAGTCCTGCCGCGCCGCTGGCCGAGGTCGTCGGCGAAACGGCCGCGGCGCTGGAAAGCGTGTGATGCCGTGTCACATACGGCAACCGCGGCGGTAGAATGCGCAAGATAGGCAGCTTGAGGCAACAAGGCAGTTGGAAATGATTGTGATTCCTGAATGCGCCGATAAGAACGAATATGCCGTTTCAGCGGAACATTCCGCCCGACTACGCAAGCGAGGTGTCTGGCGCGGCCGTCAATAGAACCAAACACGATTTATGGCCCAAAGGTCCTCGCCAAAACCCGCGAAATCCACGACTGCATACCTGGGCGGCGGCGTGGCGGCGCTGGTTTGCTCTCTAATGATGGTGTGCGGCTGTGCTTCCTCGCGCGAACCGCCGCCCCATCCGGACGTCGGCGCATCCGCCGTCTCCGCGCGAATCTTGGCGCCGCCCAATCTGAACGACTCCCCCGCGGAAACCGTAGTCAAGCCGGAGGCGGCGAGCCCGCCTCGGCAGTCCCGCGAGAACGATACGCCCGCCACGTTCGCCTTGCCGGACGCCATCGCCTACGCGCTGGACAACAATCCCCGTTTGCGATCGGCCCGCGCAGTAATGCAGCGGGCGGAGGGCGAACAACAAGCGGCATTCGCGCCCTTCTTGCCGCAGGTCGATCTTCTGCAACAATTCGGCGTCGTATCCTCGAACCTCGGACCCGGCGCCCCGGGCAACACTGGATTCATTCTTGCCGAGGGCACGGGAACCCGCAGCTACGTTGAGAGCGAAGTCGGCCTGCAGTGGACTCTTTACGACTTCGGCCGGACCGCGGGCGGATATCACCAGGCGGTCGATCGCCGGCATATCGCCGAGTTTCAGCTCGCGCGGGCCTGTCAGGCGGTGCAGTTTGATGTCGCCGTCACCTATCTCGACGTGCTGCTGGCCACGGCGATCCGCCGCACCCAGGAGGACGGCGTGCGCCGAGCCCAAGCGACGCTGGACGACACGGTCGCGCGCCGCAACAACGGCGTCGCGCTGAAGGAAGACGTGCTCCGCGCAGAAGTTCAGCTCGCCGAAAGCCGCGAAACGCTGGTGACGGCCGTCAACGGCGAATTCCATGCGCTGGCCCGGCTGAACAACGTCATGGGACGCAACGCCGCGTGTCCGCTGCAAGTCGTCGACGTCAGTCTTGAGCCGCCGCCGTCCGGCGCGCTTGCCGGCCTGCTGGAGATGGCCGCGGCCTGGCAACCGGAGGTAAACGTTGCCCGGCTCGCCGTGGCGGCCGCCGAGGAGGAAAGGACCGCGGCCCGCGGCGAGTTCTTGCCGAAAGTCTTCGTCCGCGCCAGCGCCGGACGGACCGACGGCGAGAACGTTAGCATCGGTTGGCAGGAAGGGGCCGGACTGCACGTGGAGACGCCCCTCTACGCCGGCGGAAGGCATCGCGGCGAGCTGACCGTGGCCGAGGGCGACATCGCCGCCGCCGTAGCCGAGGCGCAGGCGGTCCTCGATGCCGTCAGCCTCGAAGTCAATCTGGCTTGGCACGACGTCCTCACAACCCGCGAGCAAATCGATCTTTCGCGGCCGGCGGTGGTCCAGGCCGACGAGAATCTGCGGCTGCTGCGGGTCCGCTACCGCAACGGCAATGCCACGCCGACCGACATCGTCGACAGCGAGGCCGCCGTGACCCGCTCGCAGCAGCGGTTTTTTGCATCCAGGTACAACTATCTGGCCGCGTTGGCTCGCGTTGATTATGCAATAGGACGGAGGGAGGGCTCGTTGGCGTCCGTATGGCCGGCAGCGGCGCGTTGACTTTTCATGGCAAAACTCGTCAAGAGCTTGCATCTGGCGCTGCGTCGCGCGGGCGCCTTCCTGACCGCCGTGGTCGTCGCGCCGGCGCGGCTGGTCCGCCGGCTGCTTCGCTCCGCGCGGGCGTGGATCGTGGGCATCCTGCTGCTGCTGGTCGTGCTGATCATCTACTACGCCCTTTCCGACCGTTACACGCCGCTGACGACAGACGCCTATTTGCAGGCCTATGTCGTGCAGATCGCGCCCCAGGTGGAAGGCCAGGTCGTGCGCGTCCACGTCGCCGAGAACCAAGCCGTCAAGAAGGGCGATTTGCTCTACCAAATCGAGCCCCGCCCTTTCCAGCACCGCGTCGATCTGTTGATCGCCAAACGGGCGCAGGCCGTCCACGAGGTCGCGCAAATGGAAGCTGGGCTCGCCGCGGCCAAGGCCGACGATGAGCGCCTGGTCGCGGAGGAGGCTTACGCCCAAGCGGTCCACGGGCAGGAACAGGCGATTTACAAGCAGCAAGCGACGACGAACCGCAGCTATCTTGACGCGATCCAGAAGTATAAGGCGGCCCAGGCGGCCTCGGCCCGCTCGCGCCGAGATCCGCAAGGTCCAGCAGGCGCTCTCCGCGCGCGTCGGCAACGAACACGCCCTCGTGGCCGAGATCGACGCCCGGCTCGCGCAGGCCCGGCTCGAGCTCCAGTGGACGAGCGTATTCGCTCCCTGCGACGGCCTCATCACGGACCTGCAACTCCGCGGCGGAGCGTACGTCCATACCGGCCAAGCCGCGATGACGCTGATCGATTCCAGCCGATGGCTGGTCGTCGCCAATTATCGCGAGAATGCGCTGGTGCGGATGCGCGCGGGCCTGCCGGCCGACGTCGCTTTTCGCGGCTTGCCTTCTCAGGTGTTCGACGCCCGGGTCGTCTACGTCGGCTGGGGCGTAAGCCAGGGACAAGGCATGCCCTCCGGGCAGCTTCCGGACGTCAAGACTCTGGGAACGTGGGTGCCGCCGGCGCAGCGGTTTCAAGTGCGGCTTGAGCTGCAGCGGCCGGGCCCGTTGCCGCTGCGAGTAGGCATGACCGGAAGCGTCGTGGTCTACACGCGGCCCGCGGGCTTGCTGAATTCGATCGCCCGCTTCGTCCATCGCGTGATCGCCTGGTTGTACTATCTCTGAGTTCCCAATGACAGCCGCGGACAGGCCCCACATCGAACAACAGACTGCCGCGGGCAATGCCTTGTTGACCGCCAGCGGCGTCGCGGCGTGCTTTGTCGTTGCCGAGTGGTTGCGGCTGCGCGCACCGACCTTGCCGCGTGGACGTCGTACATGGTCCTCTCCCAATTCACATTCACGCGTTTCCAAAAAGGCATCGAGCGCGCCGTCGGCCGCGGGCTGGGCATTCTGGCAGGCCTGGTGCTCATATTGTGGTTTCGCGACGCTTCCATTTTTACCCTGCTGACGATCGGCGCCTTATTGACGACTTTCTTCTACTTCTACTTCGCTGGGCAGCTTGCCTATACCTTTCTGAACGCCGGGCTGTACGTCGTCGCCATGTTCGAAATCGGCCTCGCCGATCCTGCGTCGGCGGTGAACGCGGCCGAGAGCTTGTGGGGCGCGATCGTCGTCGGTGTGGCGGTCGCGGTGCTGGCGACTTGGGTCTGGGGCGCCGAACGGGACGTTCACATCTATCTCGGCCACGAGCCGCTTTGGCCCGTGAACCGGGAGTGGTTGAGCCATGGTTTGATGCTCGCGGTGACCACGCTCTTAACCTGGCTGGGGGCACACATGATCGGCCTTCCGCCCGACAAGGCGGCGATCTCGGTGATGTTGCTGACGGTTACTCCCAACCTCCAATCGCTGGTTCTCAAGGGGGAACTTCGCGTCGTCGGCTTGTTGTTGGCGGTCGCGTGGGGCTTGGGCACGTTCATCCTCGTCGGCCTCTTGCCTCACTTTTGGTTGTTGGTGGTCCTGCTTTACCTGGGCGAGCTGGTGGCAGCCTATCTGGTGCGAACCACGGGCGAATACGCCTATGCGGGTGTGCAGATGGGACTGGTCCTGCCGATGATCGTCGTCGCGCCGCCCGCGGAGTTCGGCAGTTTCACGCCGGCCGTCCAGCGCCTTGCCGGGGTGCTGCTGGGCATCTTCGCATCGGTCCTTGTCGCCGGGCTCTGGCCGCGATTTCCCCTCGCCAAAGAGGCGCCCGCGCCTCCTCCGGCCGTTTTGCCCGGCGAGATGGATGTGTGACGGCTGCGGTTTTTTCTTGCTTAGCAGGCGACTCGGTTGGACACACTTGGACAGAACTGGACAAATTTGGGTGTTTTCCAATTAAAACAGGCCTCCGGCGGGTGGCCGGCAAACTGCTGGCTGGTGCATGTCGGGTGGTCGTGCGGCCGGTTTTTTTCTTCGCGGTCTTGAATCTGGCAAAACCGGCTTGTTTTCGGCAGTTATCGGATTCACAAGGGCCTCAGAAGCCGCTCAGGATGGGCTTAGAACCCGCTCAGGATCGGCTTAGACCCGGCGTAGAGCCCGCTCAGGAAATCCGCCAGCGGGTGGTTTGTGCATCGGGTCGCGCGGAACTGGTTACTTTGTCTATTACTGTATACATGTGTTAATAGTATAGAGCAATTGCCGTGCCGAAACGGACCGAACTACGGTTTCTTCGTCATTTTGAGCAGCATGTTCCGACAGCGCTCGGCCCGGCCGCGACTATGGCCGGCTAACCGCCGCCCGGCTGGGCACCGCCGGCGACTCAACGATCTGCCAAAGTGACATGCGTACAGTCCGTCGGGCTGCCAACTCTGGCAACTCGCCCGTGCCTCGGCCCCTGGTCTTGCTCTCAGACACAAGTCATGCGGCGACTCCATCCGCCTTGCGTGGATGGTGAAGGAGGTTGAACAGCTAGCACAAAAAGCCAACGAAACACAGACCCCATCCAGCTCGTCTGGATGGTGAGAGAGGTTGTCTAGCTGCCGCCTTTTCGCAAACCAGCCGAGCAGCCTTCTTCACCCGCGGGACGAGCCCGCGGGGGTCGTGTTTCGTGCCTTCATTCGTTCTAGCCGTTCAACCTTGTTCACCATCCGGACGAGCCGGATGGGGTGTCAGATGCGCATAAAAACAAGGTCCCGGGCAGCCGCCTCGCGGCCTGCGACGGGCGATTTCCTTCGACTTTTTCGCATGGTACAATAGCTGCTTGCGGCCCGTTTCGCTCCTCCCCATGCCGAGCAACTTGAAACGGCCGCAAAAAACATGGGTCCTTTCGCAACGCCACCCCTATTGGAGCCGAGCGGACTATGAGAGCGCGCAACTCGCTTCAGTCCCTTTTCTTCAACCTTGGCAAGGCCGTCATCTATTGCACCTGCTGGGCCGTCGTTCTTGCCGCCCTCCCTTTGCCGAGCTTCGCGGCCGACGCAGATGTCGCTAAGAAGTCCTACGAGAAGGGGAAAGCCCTCTTTGATAAGGCGGATTACGACGCGGCGATCGCCGCCTGCTCGGAAGCTATCCGCCTGAATCCGAAGTGCGGCGACGCCTTCCGGCTCCGTGGCTGTGCTTACGATGGCAAGGGTGACTACGACAAGGCCATCGCCGACTTGAATGAGGCAATCCGCCTCAATCCGAAAGATGCCAAGGCGTTTTCCAATCGGGGCCCTGCTTACGAGGCCGAAGGCAACCATGCCAAGGCAATCGCGGATTGCTCCGAGGCCATCCGCCTCGACCCTAAGGACATCGAGGGCATTCTCAGCCGGGCTTTGGTCTATGAAGTTAAGGGCGACCATGAAAGCGCCGTCGCCGACTGCAATCAAGCCGTCCTGCTAAAGCCCAAGGATGGCGACGGCTATCGCGGTCGCGGCTTTGCTTACTCCATTAAGCGCGACTATGACAAAGCGATCGCTGATTTTAACGAGACCATCCGCCTCGACCCGAAGGATGCGAAGGCGTTTTTCGATCGCGGCTTCGCCTACGCGAACAAGGCCGACTACGACAAAGCAATCCCGGACTTCTCGCAGGCCATCCGCCTGGCCCCGAAGAACATCGACGCCTATATCGCCAGGGCCCGCGCCTACCAAAGCAAGGGCGAGCAGGACAATGCGATCGCCGATTGCTCCGAAGCGATCAGATTGAGTCCCAAGAATGCTGACGCCTACATAGATCGGGGTGAGGCGCACGGCAGAAAGGGCGAGTACGACAAGGAGATCGACGACCAAAATGAGGCCATTCGCCTCAATTCGCAAAATGCCGACGCATTCGCCGACCGCGGCTGGGCCTACGGCGCAGAGCGCGACTATGACAAGGAAATCGCCGATGAAAGCACGGCCATGGCTGCTTGCGAGTCGCGTACCGCGAAGAAGACTCGCGCGTTTTACCTGAATGTCTATCTGCCCTGGGCAAGATCGCAGCATGTAGCCACCAATCCGAGGGGCTGGTACATTGCGATGGGATCCGATTGGAAAGAGGACAAGGAACTTCCCTACTTGGGAGCCGACAAGCGCTCGCGCGTATTGGACGGATTACGAATTGTATTACGACGAGAGTGCGGTGAAATCTCTTGTTGCCAAGGGTGAAATCAAGAACGCCATCGCGCTTGCGGCCAAAGCGCTACAGCTAGCCGCGACGAACGACCAAAAGGTGCGGGTTTGTTGCAACATCGGCAATGCACTTGCCGAGAAATGCGAGTACGACACGGCCATCGCGGACTTCAGCGAGGCGATTCGCCTGGACCCCAAGAATGCCGAGGCGCACGTCGGCCGCGGCCAAGCCTTCGGCGCCAAGGGCGAATTCGACAAAGAGATCGAAGACGAAAGCGAGGCCATCCGCCTCGATCCGCGAAATGCCGAGGCCTTTGCCGACCGCGGCTGGGCCTACGGCGCGATTGGCGATTACGACAAGGAGATCGCCGACGAAACCGAGGCCATTCGCCTCGATCCGAGGTGCGCCAAGGCGTTTACTTTCCGCGCCTGGGCGTACGGCAGCAAGGGCGAAGTCGCCAAGCCCATCGCGGACTGCACAGAAGCGATTCGCGTTGATCCGACCTACGCCGAGCCGTATTCCCTTCGCGCCGCGGCGTACAAGGAAACGTCCGACCTCAAGAGCGCCTTGGCCGATTTCAACGAGCTGGTGCGGCTGAAGCCCAAGGACGCAGGCGCAGTACCTCAGGCGCGCGACTGCTGCGCGGAAATGCTCATGTTCGACAAGGCAATC
Source organism: uncultured Planctomycetia bacterium (assembly GCA_963780045.1). Classification (GTDB taxonomy): domain Bacteria; phylum Planctomycetota; class Planctomycetia; order Pirellulales; family Thermoguttaceae; genus JANXQG01. Next base: position 4,992,298 of record CAVZZZ010000001.1, read on the forward strand.
GCGGACTACAGCGAAGTGATTCGGCTTAAGCCCGGCATGGCCGAGGCGTTCGCCAAGCGAGGCAATGCGCTGCTTCGCATGGGAACCGGCGCCGGCATTCCACCGTCAAGACCGAAGGACGCGAAGAGCCGCGCCGAGTGCGCGACCAAGGCAATAGCCGACTTTACCGAGGCGATGCGCCTGAGCCCGAATGACGTCGAATTGTACGGCAGCCGCGCTACGGCCTACGAGGCCAAGGGCGACTACGACAAGGCGATCGCCGATGAAAACCGGGTGGTTACCGAAAAGCCCGGCTACGCGCAAGGATACTGTCTCCGCGGCCTGACCTACGAGAGAAAGGGCGACCACAACAAGGCGATCCTGGACCTGAATATCGCCATCCGCCTGGACCCAATGAATGTGGAAGCACATGCCGCCCGCGCAGCGGCCTACGAAAAGAAGGGCGACAAGGCCAAAGCGGCGGCCGACCGCGCGATGGCGGAAACGTTCCGCAAAGAACAGGTCGGACGCGGGATCGTTGTTTTGCCGGACCTCATGGAGAAAGTGGGTGAACTACCTCCGATGGACTTCCTCGGGCCTTCAACCGCGCCAAGCGGCGGCGCGGACCCTCAGAAACACCGCAAGGATTCTCCGCTTGTACCCGCGGAGCTGGAGAAACTCCTAAAAGATGCTTCGGCCGCGCCAAAGTGAGACTCGGCAGGGCCGGCTGCAGTTGACGTACGCATTGAGCGAAATCCTATTATGTCCGGCAAGTCAAAAGAATCAGCCAAGGCGATTGACCGGCCGTTTTCGCCGCGCGTGCTGCGGGACGCGCGGAAACTCGTCGCCGAATACCAGGTGGTCCTGCACAGCGAGGCGGGCCATTGGTACGGCCGCGGATTGGAATTGCCCAACGTTTTCGGCGACGGCGCCTCGGCCGATGCGTGCATCGCGGACACGCGCGACGGGCTTTGCGGCGCGGCGGCCTTGTTGCTGGAACGAGGCCAGCGTCCGCCCAGCCCGGCGCGGCAAGGGACTCGGACACAGCAGGTCAACGTCCGTCTGACGGCGGAGGAGAAGGCCGTGCTGGAAGCCACCGCCAAGAATAAGGGCTTCAAGGGGCTTTCCGATTTCCTCCGCGCCGCCGCGCTGGGAGCGGTGGGTTACGCGCACCACGCGCGCGCGTCGCGCGCCGCCCTCACCCCCTGCCCCTCTTCCGCCTGGCCCGTTGTTATACACATTTCAGACCTCATCCGGCTCGCCCGGATGGTGAAATAGGTTGAATGGCTAGAACGGCCCACAGAATCGCTTGCGACCCCACCTCGCTTGTCGAGGTGGTGAAGAAGGCTGGATGGCTAGATCGCGCGAATGCGAAAGCTGGACAATCTGATTCACCATCCAGGCAAGCTGGATGGGGTCTGCTTCTTGTTGGTCTTCGTTGCTAGCTGTTCAACCTCCTTCACCATCCACGCGAGGTGGATGGGGTCGCCGGCCCGACTTATGTGGAACAACGAGTCTCGCGGAAGTGATTAGATGTGAGGCAACGCGTTACTCAACATCGTGAAACTCGCTCCGCGTGCGGGTCACGGTGGCGTTGCCTTCCTTGGTGGTCGCGGAAAGTGTGCCGCGGTAGCACTTTAGCACGTCCAGGGCCGTGTTGGCGTGCAGCCGCACCATCGCGACGTTCTGCGGGGACTGTTCGGCGATACTGTCGATGGCCAGGCCGACCCACGGCTCGACGGCACCGATCAGCCCGGCAAAGTCGATCGCGGCGATCGTGCCGTAAGGCTTGCCGACGGGCAGTTTGAAACCGCCCACAACGGGATCGGACTCTTTCAGCAGCCGTTCGGTGTGCTGCCCGCTGAGCGAAAGCACGGCCACCTTCTCGGAAAGTCCGGCGTTAGGCATCACCTTTTTGTCGACGCCCGCTTCTTTCGGCAAGGCGTAGCCGTAGATCGTGCCTTCGGGCCGCTGGTAGACCTTCGGCCGCGGGAGCTTGAAGTCCTTGGGAATCTCGGGATGCTTGTCCTTGGCGTCGATGGCCTTGATGACTTCCACCACGTCGTCCGCGACGGCACTGTACTCCGTAAATGCCGCCTTGAGTTTCGCCGCGTCGCTCACGCCCACCACGATCGCCGGCTCGAGCATCGGCAGCGCCTGCTCGGTGGGCGGCAGGGCCTTGAAGAACTGCCGGCTGGTGAGCTTGGAGTCCAGCACGAGCGCGACCTGTCCGTCGGCAAGCGCGGGCAGCAGCAGGTCGCGCGTCGCCTTGTTCAGCCGCACGGCCAGCGCCTTGATGCGGGGCATGAATTCGTTGAACTGCTTGCGCTCGTCCGGCTTCATCTGCGGCACGCCGTATTCCTCCAGGTAGTGGTAGCAGACGCCGGTCCACTTGACGAGCATGTCGTAGCCTTCGGTGGAGACCTTGCTCCGGCCGACGACCGCCACGATCGGCTTGCCGCCGACGTGCTTCAGCAGGTCCAGCGGCTTGGAACAGTCGATTTCGGGATTTTCGGACCAGTCGTAGGAGACGTTCTCCATTCCGGTCTTGGTCAAGAAGCCGACCGAGGCGGAAGCGCCGACTTCCGTGATCAGCGACTTGAGATCATTGGCCATTTCGTCGGCGGTCTTGGCCAGTTCATCCTTAAGCTTGTCCGGCGCCGGCAAAGAAGGCAACATGCCTTTGACTACCGCCGAGATTTGGGCGAGGCCGTTCTTAGTCGGGCTGAAATGCTCGTTGAACTTCTTGCTGGAATAAGCAACGGAAGTAATCCGCCGCTCCGCGTACTTGGCCACGCCGGCCAGCTCTTCGCGGGCGCGCATCGGCGCGGGACCGCCAAGGCGGGTCAGCACTTTCGTCGAGGGACCGATGGCAACCAGCAGGAATTCGTCGCGCAGCCCGAGCGAAATGACGAGTTTCGTCTGCTTGAGATGCTCAATCAGCTTGTCGCCGTCGGCGGGAGTGGGCGCCCAGCCGTGGATTTTCTCTTCCACCTCCTGGTCCCAGGGAATCATGCTTCCGTCCAATGAAAGCGTGAGATAGGAATGTCCGGCAACCGTTTCGCGCTTGAAGCGGCCTTCGAAGAGCGGGCTGGTGGCAAATGCCTTCTTCAGCTCCTCGCCCAGCCGGTCCAACAGTTTCGTGGCTTCCGGCTTGTCTTTCACCTTGAACCCCATCACAAAATCGGGCGCCTCGATCGCATCCAGCCGGGCCAGCAGCGCCTCGATGGCGGCGCGGCCCTGGCTCTCTTGCATCTCCATTGGATTGGGAGGAGTGGGCCGCCCGGCTTGCTTCGCCAAGGCGCCCAGCGGGGCAAGCTGGACGGCGGAATAGACGCCCTGATAAAGCTCCACGGTCTTGTTGATGCTCGGGCCGCCGTAGACGAAGACTTCGTCGGAAAGCAAGTCCGCGAGGAACTCCAGCGATTTGCGCGACTCCGGGTTTTCCATCGCCGCCTGCAGCCAGCCAACGGGCGATTCCGGGTTGCCGGCCTGCATCCGATAGAGCGTTATGCCCATTTGGTACATCGGCAGTGCCTTGATCTTCGCCCAGGCGTTGCTGTTGGCAAGCGCCTCGAATTGCTCGCGATTGCGGAGCATGGCGGAATAGAAGGCGGCGTCGGCGGGCACGATGTCCAGCGAGGCCACCGGAGCGGGCGCGGCCGCGACGGCGGGTCGGCAGACCGCAACGACAGAGGCGGCGGCCAATATCAGGCCCAATCGGAGCGAAGCAATTCGGAAATGGGCGTTCATCGGAAGGTTTCCTTGTAATGGATTCGGGAGAGAAGTTTTGTGGCAGTTCATACCCCACGCGCGGATTATAGCCAGTAGCATTTGGGGCTGCAATCGGGCTCCGCGACAGGCCCAGTTTTCCCTCTGGATTCGCCACTGTTCTGCGGTTAAACTCCCCGCCGCGACGGATTGAGGTTGTAGGATGGCATTTCCAGAAATACCAGTGGTCGGCAAGAAGAAGCAGCCATCGCCCGGCGTGCCCGCCGCGGAGAAGACGCCCACGGCGGAGAAGACGCCCGCGCAAAAGTAAAAGAAAAGGCCCGCAAACCGCCGCGCAAGCGCCGCCTGGCCGCTAGCGGCGTTGTGCTATTGCTCCTGGCCCTGCTCGTCGCCCTGCTGCCGACCATCCTCGTCCACACGCCGCTCTTGGGCTTCTTCCTTCGCCGCGCGGCAAATCTCAACGGCTCGATCTCTTTCCAGTCGGCGTCGCTCGGCTGGTTCACAACGACTTCCCTTTCGGGCGTAGTCGTCCGCGACGGCCAGGGCGAGACGGTGCTGGAGGCCGACCGCGTTGCCATCGACCGTTCGCTGCCGCGGCTAATCTTCAGTTCCTCGAACCTCGGCAAGCTGCGGATCGAGAAGCCGCGGCTCAGCGGCAAGCTCACGCGCGACGGCTGCAACGTGCAGGCCGTGCTCGCGAACTGGCTCAACCGCCCGGCGAGCGCGTCCGGCAGCGGCGGTTCAACGGGCGCCGGCGTCGATCTCGCTCTGGAAATCGCGGACGGCGAAGCAACGATTGTCCACCAGGAAACGCAGCAAACGTGGCGCGTCGCCAATCTTCAGCTTGCCCTCGATCTCGCGCGGCAGCAAGCCTTGCCGACGCGGCTCGAAGGCTCCGCGGCCTATCAAGGCGAAATCGCCGCGCTTCAGCCGTGGATCGACGCGGCATCGGGCAGCGCCGCGCCGCGGCTATCGGGACGCCTCAGCGGTTCGGTCGCCGTCCAGCAGACCGACGGCGAATTCGCCTGCAAGTCCGAGAACGATATCGAGCAGTTGGCCGTCGCCGTGCCGTCGGGCAAAACCTTCGAGGACCCCCGTTTGCATTGCACGGTGCAATGCAGCTATCAAACGGCCGACGGCTCGGTGAAGCTCGATCAGTCGGTGATCCAATTCAGCGGCGGGGAAGTCTACGGGCTTCAAGTAGGCCAAGGCGAACTGAGGCTGCGGCTGGCAGACGGCACGCTGCAAACCGATCTGCCGCCGGTCGCATGCAACGACGGCACCGTCAGCGCCCACTGCGAATTGCGGATTGCCGGGCAGCAGCCGGAATTCCGCCTTTCGGCCGGCACGCTGGCCGACCACGTCCAACTCAGCCCGGCCGCCTGCCGCTCGGCGTTGAAATACGTCGTGCCGTTCATCGCCTCATCCACGCAATCGCAAGGGCAATTCTCGATCCAACTGGACGGCTGCCGCATCCCGCTGGGCAACCTGAGCAAAGCCGAGATCGGCGGGCGGGTCATCGTCCATTCGGCCTCCGTCGCGCCCGGAGCGATGGTGCAGCAGTTGACGCCGTTCCTGTCGGCGCCGCCCTCGCTAGTCCGCATCCCTCCTGAAACGGTAATTCTCTTCCGCATGACGGGCGGGCGAATCTATCACCAGGGCTTGGTGATGCAGTTTCCCGAGTTGACGATGCGGACCTACGGCTCGGTGGGCTTGGACGACTCCGTGAAGCTGATGGTTGAAACCTCGGTGCCGCTGGCATGGCTGCCGCCGAGCGCGGTGACGGACGCGATCAAAAAGCAGAAGATGCAGGTGCCGATCGGCGGCACCTTGGATTCGCCGCGGCTCGACCTTGCCGAGCTTGCCAACGTGAAGAAGCAGGTCCTCGGCAACCTCGCCCGCGGCGTGATGCAAAGCGGCTTGGGGCAGCAGTTGAACCAGTTGATACATGGCGGGCGGTAGAGAGTAGCAGGCACGCTCCGCGTGCCGTCCGCACGAGGCCGCGAGCCTCGCAGGCCGGAACAAGCAATGCGCAGTTCCGGCAATCGCGATTTGACTTTTCTCTCTAGGCATGGCAAACTGGCGCCATTCCCACCCCACAGGTCCCGCCATGCTTTCCCGCCGCCCCTTTCTTATTGCTTGTCTTTTCGCGTCCTCGTTAAGTGCCCACGTCGTCATTGCCGCCGACTGGCCGCGCTGGCGCGGACCGGACAACACCGGCTACGTCCCAGCGGGCGAGGCCGTGCCGACGACGCTGCCTCGCAAGCCGAAGCTGCTTTGGGAAGTCAAGCTGGGCGAGGGCGTCGGCTCGCCGGCAGTTGCCGGCGGCCGCGTCTTTTGCCTCGACAACCGCGATGACAAAGAAACGCTCTGCGCCTACGATCTGGCCAAAGGCTCCGAGCTGTGGCACGTAACGATCGACGACGTAATCTCCGACGGCATCGGCAGGGGACCGCGTGGCACGCCCGTTGTTGACGGCCCGCGGGTCTTCGTGCAGTCGTGCCGCGGCGAGTTCCGCTGTCTTGCGGAGTCCGACGGCAAGCTCCTCTGGCGGACCAACTTCCTCAAGGATTTCGGCGCGATCTATGTCGGTGAGAAGGGCGACGCCCAAGGCGCCGTCCGCCACGGTTACACGGGACCGCCCCTGGTCGACGGCGACCGGATTATCGTTGGCGTCGGCAGTACGCATGGCGCCAGCGTCGTCTGCTTCGACAAGAACGATGGCCGCGTGATTTGGAAGTCGCAGGACGACGTGGCAGGCTACGACGGCCCGATCATCACCACGCTGGCCGGCGTGAAGCAAGTGATCTCGTTCACCGCCGACGGCGTAATCGGTCTGGACGCCGCGGACGGCAAGCTACTGTGGCGCACCCGCGTGAAGACTTCCTGCAGCCGCCACATCACGACGCCCGTCACTTACGACGACACGGTCGTCGTCTCGTCGCACGAGGCTGGCTTGCTGGGCTTTCGCATTACGGCGGACGGCGACGGCATGAAAGCCCAACAAGCCTGGCGGAGCAAGAATCTGGCGATCAACGTCACCAGCCCGGTGCTCGTCGGCCGTTCGCTTTTCGGCCTCGGCCCGAAGGGCAAGTTGTTTTGTGTGGACATCAAAACCGGCAAGGAGGGTTGGTCGAAGTCGGGTGTGCTTGCCGGTCCGGCAAACTACATTTCGCTGCTGGTCATGAAAGACAAGCTGTTGGCGCTGGGCGACAGCGGCAAGCTTTACCTGCTCGCGGCCGACCCCAAGGCATGCCGAGTGATTTCGTCCACCAAGGTCTGCGGCAAGAAACTGGTGCAATCCGGCCTATGTTGACGGCAAGCTGTTGACCCGCGATTTGGAGAGCCTGAAATGCCTCGAGTTAATTCATCCGTAGGCCGGAACCAGCGCAGCGCAGTTCCGGCATTGGCTTCATCGCGACTCCATCCTTGCCGGAACCGCACTGCGCTTGTTCCGGCCTACAATCAACAACCGCCAAGGCATCAGCAGGACTTTGACATGGCCGATTATAGGCGATGGTATCATCCGGGCGGAACCTTTTTCCTCACGGTCGTCACTTACGGCCGCCGACCAATCCTCACGACCGACGCTGGCCGCCGGTTCCTTCACTCCGCGTCGAGACCGTTCGCAAGAAACATCCGTTCGATCTATTCGCCAGCGTGCTCCTCCCAGACCACTGGCACCTGATTATGAGGCTGCCCAGCGGCGACAGAGGTTATTCGACCCGTATGAAGCGCATTAAAGAGGAATTCACCGTAGCGTAGCTCGAGGCCGACTTGAGCGAGGCGCAGGTTACGCGAGCGCAAACGGCCAAGGGAGAGCGTGGGATATGGCAGCCGCGTTTTTGGGAGCACACTATCGAAGACGAGACGGATTTGGAGGGCTGCTCGGATTATATTCACTGGAATCCCCGCAAACACGGCTTGGTGTCACGCGTATGCGATTGGCCGTGGTCGTCGTTCCATCGGTTTGTGACCGCGGGAACTTACGACCGGGACTGGGGCGGGGAAGAGCCGAGGACCTTCAACGTCAAGAACGATTGGGGCGAGCCGTAACCGCCGGAACAAGCCGTAGGCCGGAACAAGCGCAGCGCGGTTCCGGCATTGGCTGATATAAACCCATCCTTGCCGGAACCGCGCCTCGCTTGTTCCGGCCTACGCTTGACGCACCGCTGCCGCCGCCGATACAATAGCGTTGGGCAAGGCTGAAGGAGGAGGTTTTATGCGTCCCCGACACGCGGTTCTTTTATCGGGTATTGGCATAACGCTTATCGGCTTGACGGCTGCCACGTCCACTTCTGCCCAGCAAATGACGATCCGCACGCCGTTCCAAACGGCCAGCGATTCCTTCTTCGAACAGAGCGGGATAAGCTGGTCGGGCAATTGGAAGGGGATTACGTTCTCCTACGGTGGGGGCGCGCTGGCTGTCCCGCAATTCGGCGGCCCCGATCCCGGCGCGGGACTGTCGACCAACTTTGCCTTCGCCGGCAAGGACGGCCAAATCAATTTCTCCGCCCATTTGCTCTCCGGCTATCGGCAATCGCTCGTCACGCAAGAGCCCTCCGTTACCATTATGAACGGCCAGACGGGGTTCGTTTCCGATACCTCGCAAACACCGTTTGTCATCAGCGTGATACCGGTTGTGGGCGCGTTTCCCGTCGCGCCACAGGCCCCGCAGCCGCCGCTGCCGATGATCGCGCCCGATGATCTTGGCGTCGATCCGCGGATTGCGGCCGTAGCCCAAGAGCGTGCCGACGCCAAGGACCAGGCTGCGGCGCAAGCGGCCGCCGCCGCACAGGCGGGCGGGCCCGTTCGGCCATTGCCAAATAATCAGCGGCCTAACAGTTTGGCCCCGCGCCAGAACAAGCCCGCGCCGGCCGCCGAGGCGGCGCCCGCGACCCGCGAGCGGGTGCCCGCCGATCAGGGCGATGAGGCGGCCGCCCGGCTGCATGCCGCCCAGCAGAGCACGGCCGGGCGTCCCGCGATCAGCGTGGCCGAAGCCAAGCGCCTGCACCAGCAGGAACAGGCCGCCAACGGTGAGGAGATGGAGGCGGCCATGGTCCGCGCCCAGGCCCTTGAGGAAGACGGCAAGCCGAACGTGGCCAAAATCTACTATCAGCGCGTCGCCAAGCACGCGACGGGCGATCTGCAGCGGCAGGCCCAGCAAAAGCTGTATGAGATCGAAGGCGGCAAGAAGCCGTAGCGAGGTCATTTATGACGCCCAAACTGACTGACGAAATGCGCAGAGCGCTACGGGATAAGACGCGTCAACCCGTACAAGTGGAAGACGAGCAAACCAGCAAGCGGTACGTTCTGTTGCCCCTTGAGGTCTATCAGCGCGTCGGGACGGTCTTTGCGGGCGGCGATTTCGACATCTCCGATACCTACGCCGCGCAGGACGAAGCGCTAGCCGCCGTGTGGGACGATCCGGAACTGGATGCGTACGACAATTACGACGCTTGCAAGCCGCAATCATGACGCTGAAGCGCGGAGACGTGGTCATCGTCCGCTATCCCTTTTCGTCCGGCGTCGGGTCAAAGTCGCGACCCGCCTTGGTTGTGCAATGCGACGGCAACAACCGTCGCCTAACCAATGTGATCCTTGCTGCCATTACCACGACGATCCACCGGAGCGGCGAGCCGACGCAGTTGCTTGTCGAAGTTGCGACGCCGGCGGGACGGCAGTCCGGCCTGCTCAAGGATTCGGTCGTGACGTGCGAGAACTTGGCAACGGTCGCGCAGTCCCGAGTCATCCGCACGATTGGCTCCTTGCCGAGTGACGCGTTGGCGCAGATCAACGACTGTCTCAGAGCGTCGTTGGAGATATCGTAGGCACCGAGAGACTGGGCCGGAGCAAGCACAGCCGCGGTCGCCTTGTCGGGCGAGTCCTCCGATTCGGCCCAGCGACGGAACGAAGGCAGATCGGTGAGCCACAGCGGTCCTTCGCCTTCACGGAACATGGTATTCTTTTTGTGCTCGCCGCCAGACACCAAGTCCCACGACGGTCGATTTGCAGCGGCAGGCCCAACAAAAGCTGTATGAGATCGAGGGTGCCAAGAAGCCGTAGCCGTAGGCCGGAACAAGCGCAGCGCAGTTCCGGCGAGCGCAGCGCAGTTCTGGCGTTGGCTGACTCGGCGCCGCCGCTGGAACAATCGCAACCGTCGTCCGGAACAGGCGCGGCCGACAAAACGTTCTCCACGGCAAAGCCGCGCCGCATTCAGCCCATCCAGACTATATTAACATCTGTTTTCCAAATCGCGCGGCCCGGCATTGCGCACCTAACTTCCTTTAAGCCATGCTCAGTAACCTTTGCAAATCGTCGCGCCAGTCGCGGTCCGCGTACTCGCCTTCGTCCAGCACCTGGAAGCGGAACTTGTGCTGCGCGAAAAGCTCGCCCAACTCCTGCCACCTCGCTTGCCGACCAACGTCCTCGTAGACCCTGGCGACCTCGCGCTTGTAATTGGTGTCCTCGTCGTCCTTGGGCTGCTTTCCCTTGCTCTCCAGCACCAGCAGCGATGCTGTCGGCAGTTTTATCTGCTGGTCGCGGAACTGCACGAGGAAGTTGGGATAAACGAGGCTTCGCCGGTAGCCTGGCACGGAAAACTGCTTCGGACCCACGATGTTCCGATACCACCAAAGGACCTGCGGATGATCGTCGATACCCAGACATATTTTAGGTTTACTAGAACAGCGTCGGTTGTTGGTCCATTTTCACTCCAAGTGACATCGCAACGCCGTCAGCGGGAAGCTTCATTAACTCTGCAGGTTCCATCTTGTAAAGCCCTCCGCCGTATACCCGGCCCTGGCTGAAAAAGTCCTCAGCGCGAATTGCTCCCAAGGCATCAAAGACTTCCCTCGTTTTTTCCCTTAGCTTCGCTGCGATATATGGTTTTGGGTAGAGCGCGAGATACACGTTCGCGACGGTAGCTTTTGACCTGTTCCAGATAAAGCGGAAAGGGCGATTGCGATTCCGGCCCATATATGTGCATACAAAACTCGCGGGCTCTCGCTTTTCCTGCGAGTACCACGGCTGGCGACGGCTCGCCAAGTATCCCACATTTATCCGCTGTCGCTTCCCCTCGGCCAACTATTCGGCTAAGCGGGGAAACCTTCCGGTTATTTCCTCTTCCGTCAGGTTGCAGTCGATCAAAGCAAGCCGCTTATCAATGGCCGGCCACCCGTCAGCGTCAGCATTGATTATCTCTTGCTTCAAATATCGCGGACTAGGAAGAATCGGACGGACACAAGATGTCGGAATCCCCAACGACCGCAACCGATCGCGGGGAACAATGAAGAACTCGTTGCTCCCGGTCGCAAGCCCGCGTTTCACCGTGAACAAGTCGCCCAGCGTAATCGTTGTGGGCTCTTGCCGTTCGCTGCCGTTGTGTGGTAGCACCGTCCACTTCGGCGTTGCTCGCAAGGCATCGAGTGTTACGTTATCGCTTCTCGTGGGCCTTGAAAGTGTTCCGCCGAAGGAAAAGACGGCTTTCTGATCGGGCGTCGGCTTTTGCTTTTCAAAGACTACAACAGCCGACGAAACCAAAGCGTCGTCGAATTGAACGTCGGAAGGACAAAAGCGATGGACCTGGATCAGGCTGACGCGATCAGTTAGGTAACGTTTGACCGCCTCGCCGTAGTTCACTTCCATAAACTCGGAAGGAATAAGCCAGACGGCCAGCCCGTTGTCAGCGAGCCACTCGTGGGCAATGAGCAGAAAGTAACAGTAAAGTCCAGCAAGCCCGCTCAATTTCAAACCGGTTGCCTCATGTGCCAGCTTGCCTAGCCTGAGCTTTTCCTCTGTTGTTAAGTGGTGGTGCCTGACGTAGGGCGGGTTTGTCAGAATGACGTTGTAGAAGCCTCGCGGCTTCTCCCGCGTAAAGTCCGCGCGTACCACCGTCAAGCCTTGCGTGCGCCAAATAGCTGAAGCGGCTTCGGCAAATGGCTTATCTAGCTCGATGCCGGTAGCAGACTCTATTGGCTGTTACGCCTTGCCGGCTCGCAGATTGCCCTAAGCCAGCCCCCCGGGCGGCGCACAGCGGGAACGCCCGGGAGGTAGCTATACCTATGTATGGTTTAGAAAGCCGGCGGAGTTTTCTTCCGTCACAAGAACCCCGGAACCCGAACGCCTCCAACGGAAATCTCCAAACCCTTGCGGCATAAGGAGTTACGTGCATTTCCACATATTCCGCTCTTTTGGGTATAGCGCAAAATCCAAACAAATGTCAAGCGGCCTAAAGCCGTGCGCGGCAAGGACTTGCGGCGAGGGGCGAACGAGAAATCGCCGAATGTGTTGACAAGAGTTAAGACTTGGGTATAATGGCGGGAAACCCTCACCCCCGGCCCCTCTCCCGCCGGGCTTGTTGTTCTACACATCTCAGACCCCATCCGGCTCGCCCGGATGGTGAACTAGGTTGAATGGCTAGAAAAGAGAAATGAAGAAATCACGACCCCCGCGGGCTTGTCCCGCGGGTGAAGGAGATTGCGCGGCTACCTGGCGAATATGCAAAAGCTGAACAATCTGATTCACCATCCAGACAAGCTGGATGGGGTCTGGTTCTTGTTGGTTTTCGTAGCCAGCTTTACAACCTCCTTCACCATCCACACGAGGTGGATGGGGTTGTGTGGCGACTTATGTAGAACAACAAGCCCGGTGGGCGAGGGGAGAAAAAGTGGCAAGTGTTGAGGGATGAGGGATGAAAGAAAGGGATTAGAGATGAAGGATCGGACAGAACAAGCCTTCATCGACCACCGCTGGACCCGCGAGCCGACCACTTCGTGCCGAGCGGTGCCCGCCCCGGTGCCAGCCCTCTCCCGGCGTTGCGAAGGGAGCATCAGTGTTTGTCATGTGTGACGGTGAAAGGAAAAAAGGCAAGCCGCGCCAAACACCAAAAATCGCGGAAATGGACTGCCGCGGAAGCGCGGAAGAGAAAAAAACTCGCCAAGAACCGCGACAAACCGCGACATTTCCTGCCCCAAAACCGCAATTGTCAACAGAAAAATGATTGGCAGAAACATGCTGTTTCAGAATTCCAGCGAAAGAACGCAAAGAGGACAGAGAACGGGCTTTTTGCGCTGTGCGATCTTTTGCGGTCCGCTGCTCACCGCTCACCGCTCCCCGCACTGGTGCGGAAACCACCCGGAAGCCGGACTTCCTGCCTCCATCCTACTCGCGTTCTGCCTTCATCCTGCCCTCATCCTGCCTTCGTCCTGGCTTCGTTCTGCCCCGCTTCTGCCCTGCTTCTGCCCACGAAAACCCGCAAAAACAGGCCAAATACGCGATGTTCACAATGCGAAAGATATTTTAACCGCAACAGCCGGCGATCTGCACAAGCGGCGGGAAGTCAGGACTCAAGCCCACGCCCCAACCCCAAGCCCAAGGCTCAATCAACGCGGGTATACTGGATTCCCATGAAGAGTCGCCGTCTTGCCGTTGTCGTCGTGAGTTTTACGCTGCTCGTCGCGGCAAGCTGCCAGCAAGCCCGCGCGCTGGACGCCGCCCCCCAGCCTGCCCATCGCACCGGGCCATACATCCTTGGCGCCGACATCTCTTGGGTGCAAGAGGACGAAGCCAGCGGATCGACGTACTACGACCAGAGCCGGCAAAAGGACCTCTTCCAAATCCTCAAGGACAACGGCTTCAACTACATTCGCCTGCGCGTGTTTGTGGACCCCGCGTCGCCGCACGGCTACGCCGCCCGCAGCAAGGAGGCCTTTTGCGACAAGGCGCATACCCTGACGATGGCCAAGCGCGTTCGCGCGGCCGGCATGGGCTTATTGATCGATTTTCATTACAGCGATACCTGGGCCGATCCGGGCAAGCAGTTCAAGCCGGCGGCCTGGGAGAAGCTCGACTTGGCCGGCTTGAAGAAAACCGTATACGATCATACCCGTTCGGTCTTGAGCGGGCTGGGCGAGCAGGGCACGACGCCCGACATGGTGCAGATCGGCAACGAAGTGACCAACGGAATGCTTTGGCCGGACGGCCGCGCCAAGGACCATTTCGACAACTTCGCCGAACTGGTCAAAGCGGGCATCGCCGCGGCGCGGGCGGTCGATCCCAAGATCAAGATCGTCCTGCATCACGACAAGGGAAACAACAACAAGGCCGTTCGATGGTGGCTGGACAACCTGATCTCGCGCGGGGTGCGGTTCGACATCATCGGCCTGTCGTGCAACACGGACGGTCCGGTCGAGAGTTGGAAGACCAATTTCGACGATCTTGCCGAGCGGTACCCGCAATACGGCCTGTTGGCGGCGGAATACTCTTTCCGCAAGCGAGAGCTCAACGACGTCGTGTTTCATGCCCCCGACCGCCGCGGCCTCGGTTCATTCATCTGGGAGCCGACGCGGCACCATGAAGCGTTTTTCGATTCAGAAGGCCGCAACGCCGGCGGGGCACCCGCTCGCGGGTCGCGACCGCCGCGTTCGGCCAGGCCGCCCGCGCCGAATCCGGCAGCCGCTCCCGTGCATCGTTCCCGCAGCGGGCGTTTCGACACGAACGATCTGATCAAGCTCTACCCGCAAATGGCGAAGGACTACGCCGACAAATAAGATGCTCTACAACTACGGGTACCGAAACGTATACGAACTCGGGCCATTGGTTGACTTCTCGAAGACGAAGCTGACGTTGGAAGGCACGCTGTATCCGGCGAAGCGCTAGACGCGGCGGGCTTCCAACGTGAATTCGGGCTGCCCTATCTCATCCAACTGGCGCGTGAGCCGGAAAGAATGGCGAAAGACGGCTGAATCTACCCATCCTCCCGATTTGGCCGCAGGCACATACCCGCCTGCCCCGCGGCCGAGGATGTCGAAATCGACGCGGTCGACGCGGCAGTCTACGAGCCAGGTACCTCGGGGATGCCCGCCTTCCAATACAGGTCGCGCAACCATTGACAGTCCTTGCTGACTGAACTGCCGCTGACAACTTCCAACACCATGTCCGGCGTGCCCTCGATTTCAACAAACCCCTCTGTCGCGCCTTCGATCAGCCGCACCCGGCTTTCATCAAACGCCTCGCGGGAAACAAACGTGCCGTCAGGCTTCGTGCAGATGTCCGCCTCGACATTCGTCAAGAACAAGCCGTCGCCAAAGTACCGCCCCAAGCGGCGTTGCTTGACGAGGCCTGCCAGGACGCGGGCGAATTCGGTTTTCACATGGTTGTGCGAGTACACTTGCTCCTTGCTCATTTCCACCCACAACTCTCCGGCAAGATAGCAGACTATGGCCTTGTCGGGCGACTCCTCCGATTCGGCCCAGCGGCGGAACGAAGGAAGATCGGCAACCCAAAGGGGAATGCGGACCGACTCGGTTTCAAACTGAACAGTGCTCATGCGATGTTGACGAAAAACATGCTTGGTCAACTTACGGACAACCGTAAGTATAGCCGCGAGAACCGCGGACGGCAACTTGTTGTACAATGGAATCACGAGGCCAAGCCAAAGTCCGAATTGTTCGTATTGATATGTGCGAGGAAAACCGGCCGGAAACCATAGGAGGATATGCTTCCGCAGTTGGATATCCGAGCACTGCGCACAGCCCGCTTCAACGCCCGCAGTCATCGTCGCGCGCATAAACCAGTGGACGGCGGCGAACGGTGTAGGCAATGACTCGGCGACTCGTTTTGAACTTACGGTACACGATCGAAGGCGCGCTTTCCGACTATTTTCGGGTGTTGACATGCGACGACGGCCTGATGGTGTTCCATCGCGCTCCGGCAGACACTACGCGCAATGCTCCTGATTTTCCCGGCGGAAGAACGTTTTTGGCGCGTGGCGTACAAAGCCGTTGTTGACGCTTCCGATGTCACGCTCGCGACGCTCGGCAAACTGTTGGACCACGCGCGAAACGGGCGCGGGAGAGAAACGGCGACGCCGTGTCCTGGCTGGACGTACAGCCGCGAAGACCTGCCGCTTGAGGCCTTTGTTCGCCCCAAGCTGCGAGTTGCATTCGGCGAAAAGCTGGCGGAATGCTTTAACGTGATGTCTCCTTTGCCATGCCAGCGCACTCGGCCGCGAGCCGACTTGCTGCGAGAGCTAGCCAAGATGTGCGATGATTTGCCGGAGATTCGCTCCCGGTTCGCTATCCAACGAATCGCCGCACGCTGCGATCCGGTGCTACGCGACCTCGTCAAGGAAGATCCGGGCGTTCGCGTGCGAGAGTACAATTTTGCCGCGGCGGCGCGCAATGCAAACTCGCGCATCAATCGCTTCCGCTGGTCGCGGAGCTTTCCCGCCTTGTGGGGGCTCCGCAATGAGCCTCGCCTGCGCGAGCTGATTGATGATGGCCGGCCCTTTATCAAACCCGCCGCCGCGCTCTTGGATTGCTCGGCTGCCGCGATTCGCCGCTTTCGCGTCATCGAACACAGTGTGGCCAACCTGCGCTTCCGGGATCGGCAAGACCAACGCATCGGTCTTCATGAATTGGACGACGAGCAGCCGCGGGAGAGATTTGGGCGTCAGCCGGAATGGGTCGGGCCCCTGGATGTGCCGACGCTGCTGTTGGAAGGGCTGGCCGGCCTGCCGGCGGACAAACTGCCGCCGCCCGAATCGCTTACGCAGTTGAATATCGCGCTGGAGAGCGGCCACAGCCCTGATGCACCCGTGCAAGCGGTAATCTGCGCTTCTTTTCACGCCGCGAGGCTGCTGACGGAAGAGGAAAAGGGCGTGATTAACCCCATTTTTCCGGCGTTTCGTCCGCTGCTCGCCTCCACAAAGGGCGATTGGTCCGCGGTCGCGCGTCAGGCAGGGGACATGACCAGAGCAGACCTAATCGGCATCCGCGACTTCATGCATATGCTGGCGGATACTTTAGTTCTGCCCTACGTGTTCCGCACGAATGAGGTTCGAGACCAGGCCGAGGTCGACGAAGCGCTGTTGTCGTCCGCGCCGGCAGATGGCATTGATGCTGGCGGCGCGGTGGCATATCGGAGCGTTTCGCCGCCATTCGGCCGCGTGGCACGAGTCGTTGGCGACGATTGTGAATGCGGTCGATGACGGCTGGCGCGACAATCACGAGTGGTCTGCTTGGTTCAATCCAATCAGGGCTTCAAATGGCGTGATTATCCGTCCACTTTGCTCCACGTCCGAGCTCCAAGAGGAAGGCGCGCGGATGCATCACTGCGCAGGGCGATATTATCGAGAATGCACGACCGGACGCACGCAGTTATTCTCATTGCGCACGGCGCGCGGCAGGCGGCTTTCGACATTGCAGCTTTACGCGTGGAACACGCGCCGCGGGAAGTATGTCTTTACGAAAGAGCAACACCGCGCTGCCTGTAATGAGGCGCCGCCAGACGTGGCCGTCGAGGCGGCATTGGAATTGCAACTCGCGCTCAACGAAGGCAGGGTCAAATCTCGCGTTGGCGCTCCGCCGGCCCGCAGCGCTCGGGAAAGCTCGCGATTGCTCTGCGGTTTCGACTACCAAAGCGAAGCGGCCTGGGAACAAGCCAGGGCCGGCGCTCTTCCATTCGTGCCGTCAGACCTGCAGCGCCTTAGCCCGATGGAACTTGGAGCAAGAGTCGCTAATTTCAGCGTCGGGCCGAGATGCGAGCAACCCGGGCTTGACGAACCCGTCGATGACCATGAAGATTTTGAAACACGGGTCTTGCGTTGGATTCGCTAACGAGGAGTGTTTTCATACGATTCGAGCAGGTTTCAAATGAAACTGATAATGCATCCGCTTAACATTACGCTCATCTTCGCCGCGCTCGCTCTCTACGGCGAATTGCCCGCTGCCGCGCTTCCTCAAATCGCGGAGGGCGATTTCGTCCTCAAGGATTTTAAATTCAAGAGCGGCGAAACGCTGCCGGAGCTGCGGCTGCATTACCGCACGATGGGCCAGCCGCGAAAAGATTCGCAAGGCGTCGTACGCAACGCGGTGCTGGCCATGCACGGCACGACGGGCAGCGGGGCGTCGCTCACTGTGCCGAGTTTTGCGGGTGTCCTATGCGGCCCCGGAGGTCTGCTGGATGCCGCCCGCTATTACATCGTTTTCCCCGACGGCATCGGGCACGGCAAATCGAGCAAGCCGAGCGACGGCCTGCACGCGCGGTTTCCCAAGTACACCTACGACGACATGGTGCTGGCCGAGTACCGCTTGCTGACCGAAGGACTCGGCGTAAACCATCTGCGGCTGGTGATCGGCACCTCGATGGGCGGAATGCACACTTGGCTGTGGGGCGAAACGTACCCCGACTTCATGGACGCGCTGATGCCGCTGGCCTCGGCGCCGGTGGAGATCGCCGGCCGCAACCGCGTCTGGCGGCAAAATGATCATCGACGCCATCCGCAACGATCCCGGCTGGAACAGCGGCGAATACAAGGTCCAGCCGCGAGGGATGGAGACCGTTGCGGACGTGATGGCTATTATGGGCAGCGCGCCGCTGCACATGCACCAGGAAGCCCCCACGCGCGACGCCGCGGACCGCCTGGCTCGGGCCAGCGAAACGCGGACGCGCACCGCCGACGCCAACGACGTGCTCTACGCGTTTGACGCCTCGCGCGAGTACAACCCCGCGCCGGGTTTGGACAAGATCAAAGCCCTGCTGGTTGCCGTGAATTCCGCGGACGACCAAATCAATCCGCCGGAGCTAGGCATCCTGGAACGCGAAATCAAGAAAGTGCCTCGCGGCAAATACGTCCTGATCCCGATCAGCCCGGCCACCCGTGGCCACGGCAGCCATACCGTGGCCGATTTGTGGAAGCGGCATTTGGAGGAGCTGCTTCACGACTCCGAAAGAGATTCAAACATCCGATGAAAACGCTGCAACTCGAATCGCCGCAAGCCTGGCGCGCCTGGCTGGAAAAACATCACGCGACCGAATCGGAGATTTGGCTCGTCTTCTACAAAAGTCATACGGGCGATAAGGCAATAGCCTATGAGGATGCGATCAACCACGCTCTCTGTTTTGGATGGGTCGATAGCCTCATCAAACGGCTGGACGAGGACCGTTACGCCCGGAAATTCACGCCTCGCAAGGCCGGCAGCAAGTGGTCCACCCCCAATCGCCGGCGATACGCCGCTTTGAAATCGCGGGGTCTGCTGGCTGCGGCCGGGTTGAATCGGCCGCCATCTGATCGCAGCGGCGACGCCCCGCGACCCGCCTCGTCTGCCATGCCCGATTACATCCGCCGCGCTCTTCGGGCCAACGCCCGCGCTTGGAGCCAATTCCAGAAGCACACACCTTCCTGGCAAAGGGTCCATTTGGGCTGGATCGATTCGGCGAAGAAAATCGAAACCAAGGAAAGGCGGCTCCGCAAACTGATCGGCGTTCTCGCGGCGGGCGAACAGCTTGGCCTCAAATGAGCTTCCCTCAATGCGTGTAAGTACCGTACAGACTCCTGCCCAGCAAGCCCTTTGCGAACGCCTCGCGCGTCATTGGTACGGCCGGATGGACCACGATCTCGACCGGCTTGCCGGGCCGGAGGTGGAGGAAGTTGGTCGAACAATACCGCCGATTGTACGTTGCCAACGCCGCAGGTGCTACCGCCGGTTCCGCCAACCGTGGACTACCGCGGCCGCGTCATCTTTCCCGCTTCTGCGCCGCGGCGTTGCCCTGCCCCGCAGATGCGCCGGCGCTGTGTTCGGCGTCGGCATATCCGGCGCGAACGTCGTCGAACCACACCTTGCCCGGACCGTAGACTTGCAGCCCGATACACAGCTTCTTCGCGGCCTTCGGGATCTGCACTGTGCCGCCATAGAGTTTCCAATCGTGATTGGCGGGCGGATCTCCCTCGGCCTTGCTGCCGATGTAAGCGGCCCATTTATGTGAGACCAAATCTTCTTGCTCATCGAGGAACGACACGTCCAAGACGGCCTTGGTCATCTTTTCGGCCTTGACCCGGGCGGAGACCTGCAAAGCCGGTCGATCGCCCTGCCGGTCGATGGTTTGCGACCATTGCGCGATGGGGAAATAGCGCTTTGCCGTTTTCTCGATGCAGAGGCTGGCCTTGCCTTCGAAAGCCGCCGATTTGCACCACGAGTACGTCACGCCGTCAATTGCCGCGCCCTGTTGCCAGTTGTCCGGTGCGTCATCGCCCTTCTCGATGCTGGAGTTCTTGAGAATGTTCTGCGATGTGGGAACGGTCGCGGGCGAGGATTTCGCGGGCGCGACAGGCGCCTTTTTCTTCCCGTTCTGCATATCGGCTTTGACCAGCGCCGCATCCAAAACGGCTTTGGCAATGTCATCCCTTTCCGCGTCCGCGCGATGTTGGCTTTTGGCCTTTTCCACGGCGAGGTCGGCCACATCGCACCGCAGCAGCAGTTCGTCGAATCTAGCTTGAGGAACAGAGCCGGGCACCTCCGTGTTCGCCTTCCTGTTGAACTCGTAGTTGGCCTTGGCGAGCTTCGCGGCGGCGATCGCGTGGCGAATATCGATGTCGTCGTCCGCTTTGGTCCTGGCCGCGTTGTAGTCGGCCCGTGCGACCACCAGCTCCCTAAACTCGTCGGGCCTTTCGGCGCGAGAGCTTGTCTGGGTTTTGGTTCCTTCGCTCCGCAGCAACTCTACATTCTTCAATTGCACCGTGCCCGTCCCTTGGGCGACGACGTTCAAGCGTATCAGGTCGGGCCGTTCGCCGGCCTTGAGGAAGAAGGGGATTTCGCAGGAGATCCAGCCCGTGGTGCCGCTGAGCGTATTGTCCAGCCCGCGGGAGAAGGCCTCGCCGAGTCCCGGAAAGCGGCACCACATCTCCAGATAAACCTGCCCCTTGAAGTCCTTCGTGCGGAGCTTGGCTCGATAGAAGACCGTGCAATCTTCCGCGCCGGGATCGGCAACTTCAAACAGATGGAGCGTCTGCGGCGATTTCACCTCCGCAGACCAGGCGCCGTCGCGAACGGCAAGCGATCCTGAAAGAACGGCGTTTGCCGCTGTAAACTTTTTGATTGCAACCAGCCGAGATGGATGCCGCGCGTCGGAACTGGTTCCTGACATCTCTTCAGCGGTCATCTTTTCAGCGCGCGGGGGTTCAAGCGTCTTCCGCAAGCGGTCGCTAAGGTGCTTCGTCTTGGCGGCCTCGAGCATTGCCTTGAGCATCGGCTTGTCCACGTCATCGCCGGCCGGCGCGTCGACTAGTTTTTTTGCCCAAGGCTCTGCTTTTTCATATTCGCCTTGCAGCAGATAGAGCCGGGCCAGTCCAAACCATGCCGCCGGCGCCTGGGCGCAGCCTTCAGCAGGACTTTCTCCGCATCGGTGTATCTTCGCTGACTGATGTAGATTTGCCCCAGCCCGTTGAGCGCTGCGGGATGGTCCGGCGCGATCTGGACGGCTTTCTGGAAAGCGCGGATCGCGATTTCGTCCTTGCCTGCATTGAATTGCGACCAACCGAGGCCGTTCCAGGCATTGGCGTTCCGAGGATCAAGCTCAACGGCCTGCTTGAACTTCAACTCGGCTTCGGCCAACTTCCCCCCCTGCCACAGTTGCCAACCTTCCCCGGCAATTTGTCCAGCCTCGAGCGACCGCGACTCGCCGCCCGACTTAGCGTCAGGTTCTCCTCTGCGCCAAGACGAAAGGGGCCAAGCGCGGCGTGGCGGGATTGACCTTCGATGCCGGATCGGTCGTCAGCGCGCAAAGAATCTCGTTGTTCACAAGCCGGACGGAAAGCGTGCCGAAACGGTCGTCGCCCTCGCTCCACGTGCCGTTGAATTGCCGTTCGATTCGCGACCATTTCAGCTCGATCTTGCCGGGGCCTTTGGCGACCGTATCGGTGTAGGTGCCGGTGTACTGGCCGGGCGCGGCCTGAGTGAGCACGACCCGTCCCCAATCTTCGCCGGACCAATGGCCGGAAATGTCGGGCGGCGCGGTCACGACCCCCACGGCAAACAGACTGATTCCCAAGAGTGCGGTCATGGCAAGGATTCCTTTGGTTAGACGTTTGCGACGATTCGTAGGCCGGAACAAGCCTGCGCAGTTCCGGCAGAGACGGGCCACGATTCCGATTCGTGCCGGAACTGCGCAGGCTTGTTCCGGCCTACACAATTCCGTAATTGCATTGGGCAGCGGCACGCTGGCCGGCTGCTGCAAATGGGCGAGACAGCTTTCCAGCAGTTCGCTGACTTCCTTCGCCGTGCTGAACCGTCGCGACGGGTCTTTTTCTAATAGGCGCTCGACTAGACCGATGAACCACGGCGGCAATTCGGGATTGAGCGCGGCCATAGCCGGCGGCGCGTCGTCGATCACCTGCCGCAGAGTGGCCACCGTGGAATCGGCCTTAAACGGCGAAACGCCCGTCGCCATTTCATAGAGCACGCAGCCCAGGCTGAAGAGATCGCTGCGGCCGTCCAGCGGCTCGCCCTTGGCCTGTTCGGGCGACATGTACTGCGGCGTTCCCGCGATGATGCCCCAGCGGGTCATCGAGACGTCATCCGCGGCACGGGCGAGGCCAAAATCGGAGAGCACCGCGCGTTCGACGCCTTTTTCCAGCAGGATGTTGGCCGGCTTCACGTCGCGGTGGACGAGGCCCTGCTCGTGGGCCGCCGCCAGGGCCGCCGCGGCCTGCACTGCGATTCGCAGCGTTTCCTTCAGTTCCAGCCTGCCCTGCGCCGCCAGCCGCTGGGCGAGCGATTCGCCGGCCACCAGAGGCATGACCAGAAACGGCAGGCGGCCGCCCGGCTGCACCTGATGGATCGCCATCACGTTGGGATGGACGACGGCCGCCGCCGCCTGGGCCTCGCGGGCGAAGCGCTTTCGTGCCAGCGAGCTTAGCGCCAGGTGCGGCGAGAGGACCTTGATGGCCACGCAGCGCTTCAACTCGGGATCGAACGCCTTGAGCACAACGCCCATCCCGCCACGGCCGATGATCTGAAGCACGTCGTAGCCACCCAGCCGGCCGAGCACGTTCGGCTTATCCGCCGGCTCCAGGTGTTCGACGGTGAAATCGACGCTCGACCATTCGTCCGGGCCTACGCGCGAGTCGTGCAATTCTCCATCGTACTCGTCCGCCGAAAGCATGGACGCGACCTCTTGTTGCCACGACTCGCCGCCGGAAAGCTGCGTCAGTGCAGCCGCGCACGACTCGCACTCGTCGAGGTGGCGGCGGAGCGTTTCTTCGCGATCCGGCGAAAGGGCGCCTGCGAGCACGGATTCGAGCAATTCAGGCGAGCATGGGGTGATCATTCGTGTTCCTCCTGTTCCGCCACGGCCGTTCGCATCCGGGCGAGGACGCGGCACGTTGCCACGCGCACGGCGCCGGGCGACATGCCGAGCCTTTTGGCGGCGCCAACCGCCGACATACCGTTAACGCTTGTTTCCACAAACGCCGTCCAAGTTGACGGCTGGACTTCACTTTGCACTTGTTGGGCGGCCTGCTGGAAGCGGGCGCGGCGGAGCTCGCGGTCGAATTCAACGGTTTCCCGGCTGTCGGCGGCGGGCAGCCGCTCCAGCAGCGCGTGCAGATCGGATCCACCAGCGACATCGCGGCGCTGCCGGCTCTTGAGCCAGTTGATGACCAGATTGCGGACGATCCGCCGCAGCCAGCCGCGAAACGAGCCTCGCTGCGGCGACGGGTCCCAACGGTCGATGCTCCGGCTGACCGCCAGGAACAGTTCCTGCATGACGTCGCGGGCGTCCACGTCCTGCAAGCCGTGCTGCCGCAGCAAGCGGTAAAGCACTGGCTCGTAAAGCGTCACAAATTCCGCCCAGGCCTCGTGATCTTGTGCGTCACCGAGGCGAAGCAGCAGGCTTGCGCGGGTTGTCGGAGCGGAGATCATAGGTCGTTCCCTATATAGTAACACAAGGGGGAACGGCCAACGTTACACGGGTCTCACCACTCCGGTTGCCGCAGGATTTCGCTCATGATTACCGCATGCGCGATGCTGTCGGACGAGCCGAGCAGGTCGGCGAGACCGGAACCGGCCGCCGGCAACGCGTCCAGAGTGGGCCGGGACGCGTCTTCGCCGGTTTCGATCTCCGCCTCATCCACGTCCGATTCGCCCACTTCCGGGGCCGCGGCGGTCTCGCCGCGGCGGGCCGAAAGCTTGCCGACTTCTCCGCTGAAGGTCTGGCGCACTTGCCGGGTGAACTGTTCATCGGCCTGAAAGACTTCGCCGCCCATTGCTTCGCTGCGGCGGCGGAATTCGCTTGTGTCGAGATAGCGCTGCACCGCCTGTCCCACGCCGGTGCCCACTTGATCGTCGTCCAGCACTTCCACGGGCACGGGCGCCGGCGCACCGGCCAACTGGGCCGGCGGCTGCTTGGACGCGGATGTTTGCGGGCGGCCCTGGCTGGCGCGGCGGAGGAATTCGTCGATCTGTTCCTGGATTCGCCGCGTATCCGCCGGCGCCATCGGCCGCTGCTGCTGCGGCTGCGAAATCTCGCGCATCCGCGAGGCCACAACGCCGATCAACGGAACGACGATGAATACGATCACGACGATGGTGAAGATGGTGTCCATTTGATGTCAGTTTTCAGTGTTCCGTGTTCAGTTGCCGCCTCAGCCACTGAAAACTGAACACTGAAAACTGAAAACCCCCTTCGTTACGGCGTCGAGCTTTTCTTCGCGCTGGACGCCGCGGGACTGCTGATGCGGGCGATGGCAGTGCGCATGTCGGTATCGGCCTGCACGTTGCGGAGCTTGTAGTAGTCCATAATGCCCAGCACGCCGTCCTGGAAAGCCGCGGCAATCGCCTTGGGCACCTCGGCCTCCGCCTCCACCACTTTCGCCCGGCTCTCTTCGATTTTAGCGATCATTTCCTGGTCCTGGGCGACGGCCATCGAGCGGCGCCCTTCCGCATTGGCGCGGGCGACGCGCATGTCGGCCTCGGCGCGGTCCGCCTGCAGGCGAGCGCCGATGTTCTCGCCCACGGTCACCTCGGCGATGTCGATCGACACGATCTCGAAGGCCGTATGCGAGTCCAGCCGGCGGGCGAGCACGGTCTTGGAAATACGGTCGGGGGTTGCCAGCACCATGTGATGCGACTCGGCCGAGCCGATCGCGCTGACGATGCCTTCGCCCACGCGGGCGATGATCGTCTCTTCGGTCGCCCCGCCGATCAACTGCCGCAGGTTGGCCCTCACCGTGACGCGGGCCTTGACCTTCAATTGCACGCCGTTTTGCGCCACGCCGTCCAAGGTCTCGCGGCCCAGGTTCCGCGACGGGCAGTCGATCACCTTGGGGTTGACGCTCGTCTGCACGGCCTCCAGGATGTTTCGCCCCGCCAGATCGATGGCCGTGGCGAGCTTGAAATCGAGCTCCAGCTTGGCTTTGCGGGCGGCGATCAAGGCGCGGATCACCAGCGGCACGTTGCCGCCGGCCAGATAATGCGCCTCCAGGCCGCGAGACGTCACGCCGTCGCGGTCGCCGATGCCGGCCTGCACGGCCATGATCTTGCTGCGGACGATCACGCTAGGGCTGACCTTGCGAAAGGTCATGCCGATGAGGTCGAGGATGGTAATTCCCGCGCGGGTGGTCTTCGATTGAATCCAGAAGCGGAAATAGTGCGCGAAGACCGCGATGATGATCAGGCCCAGCAGCAGTATCAGCACCGCGACGGCGATGAAAATGCCCCCCATGGAATCCAATAGATTGTGCGGCGCTTGCGGAGGCATTTTTCATTCCCCTGGACACAGAAACAAACAGTAAACGTTCATTCGTTAATTGTCCCCCCGCGGGGTGCCGGTTGTCAAGAGGGCGGGGTGGGGAGCAGGGAGCACGGAGCAGGGAGCACGGAGCACAGCAGGTGAGAAGGGGAGAGAGGGAGAAGGGGAGAAAGGGAGCGGGTTTTCAGTGTTCAGTGTTCAGTGCTGAACACTGAACACTGAAAACTAACTCACGCCACCACCAGTCCCGCGGCGTTAGTAAAGCCCGTAGCCGGCGGCGCGGGCGTGATGACCGCCAGCGGCGGGACCATCGCCCAGGGGTCGTCGACCGCCGGCGGGCCGCCGGTCCAACTGCCCACCGGCACGCTCGCCGACGGGCCGCCGCCGGCGGCGAAGACGGGCGCGGAATCGGTGATAACGTCGGCGATGCTGTCCTCCGTGCCGGACGCCCACAGTACCGGGCGCTGAAGACGAGCGCCGCGGGCGACACCGACAGCAGCGTGATCAAGCCGACCTCAAAAGGTGCCGCTGGCGGCGGCGTTTCCTCCTCCCAGGAAAGTGGAAATCTGCGGCGTGTTGGCCGGGATGCTCCAGGTGCTCGTGCCCAGCGCGGCGCTGTAGGTCTGCTGCACTTCAAGCTGGTTGACGACCGTCTGCGAGACGAGCGTCTGGCTGCCGGAGAGGGTCAGCGGAATATTGCCGCGGACGACGACGGGCGACGAAAAGGTGAGCGTGACGACGGCCGACGCGGCGGAGGCCTCGATGGTGACCGGCTGGTGCAGCACGGACTGCCCGCGGCTGAGCCGCGTCTTGCCCGGACGATGGACTTTGGCGGAGGGGAAACTGGCCATGAGGAATCTCCTTGGGTTGGGTTGTTAGTGAATGGAAGCGGAAACGGCGGTGGCGGAGAAGAAGGGGAGAAAGGGAGAGGGGGAGAAGGGGAGACAGGCAGCTATCGGCTCTTCTCCCCTTCTCCCTTTCCCCCCTTCTCCCTTTCTTTCTTCCCTCACCCGCCGTTGGTCACCGTGAAACTGACGATCGGGCTCCACGGTCCGTAGTCGCCGGTGCGGATCGCCCACCGCGCGGCGACGTACATCTGCAAGCCGGCCTGCGCCGCCGTGAAGTTCAGCGTGAAGGGCGACTTCGTGGGCGTGGCGATCATCGGCAGCGCGTCCTGGTCGGTGACGGGCGTCGCGGAAGTCATGCCGAAGACCTGGCACTGCGTCACGCCGTACGGTTTTGCTTTGACAGAGACACTTGCCGCCGAGTCGCGATACCGCAGCACGGCCGTGCGCGGGGCCTGCGATTGCAGCGCGAGCGCGGGGAAGGTGTTCGGCGTGGTGATGGGCGTCGGCTTGCTGGTGCGGGGGTTGACGCCCACGGCCAGCTTGTCGGAAGTCGCCACGCCGGCGTTGTTGGCGATCTGCTGGGCATACGGCCGCAAGACGGCCAGCGCCTGTGCGCGGGCCGTGTCCTTGGCCTGCACGGTGGTCTTGGTCTTCGTCGTGGGCGAGGTCACGGCCGAATAGGCCGTGCTCCAGTTGCCGACGGCCGCGGAGATCGTGGCGCTGTCGGCCGAGGAAAGCCCGTACTGGGCGGGAGCGGTATTGATGACCGTGGCGAAGTTATTCGCCCAATTGTTAAAATCGGCCTGCGGTTCGGGAATATACGGAGGTGCAGCGGGCATGTTTCTTGGGGCTCCTTACAAAGAATTGCGTCTCCTTGCGCAAGAGCGCGTCTCCGTACGCACGCAAAGGTTTTTCTTGTCCTTAATCCTTGGCCGCGACCACGCTGGCGGCGGCTTGATTTGATCTTCGTCATTTTTTCGACCTCAGATATTCGCCGTTTTTCCGCGCCGCGACGATTTTCTAACACGGCAGCGTAACGGGTGCGCGGCCCGTGCGGGTTTGCGTGGTTGGGAGGGCGGCCGTGCGGGAAAAAACGATTGCAAATTGAAAAATGAAAAAAGCAAACTGCAAATTGGGGGCCTTGACCCGGCGAAGCACGGCTGCAAGAATGGTGTGTCCTAGCGCGTGCTTGGAGAGGCACTCAATGTTCGCTGCGGCAACGTACGGAGGAAAAATGAAGGCTGTTGTTCAAGTTGACGGGGGGCCGCTGGATGGCTCATACGCTTTCGACGAATACAGCCCGGAGAATCTCAACAAGACGGGCCTCGACCAGGGCAGCAACGAGTTTTTCGCGTGGCTCCTATTGGATGGGGCGTTTTGCTTCGGGAAGGGACAGGTTGGCTACGTGCAAGGCGGTATGAGCCCCGCAAGTATGCAACGGCGGCTTGCGGGCGAGTCGAACTTCCAGGCGGGTCCGTGCAATTACTGGTTGACGGAGTGGGACAAGAAAGACAGCTCAATATCGGCGCGTTTCCAGCATGTCGAATGGGCCGAGGTCCTTCGATTTCGGACGGCACGTGCGCTAAAAACTCGCCTCGACGATTTGAAGGCAAAGATCGCCGATCAAGGCGAAGCCCCTGGGACTCCCGACTTGACGAAGGCGATTCTTGGCGTACTCGAGATGCAGCAACAATACATTTTCTCACTTGACCCTTCCCGGTTAATTGCGCTTTGGACTCGTCCGAAAAAGCCCTGACGGCGATTCCGCTGGGAACCCGGCGAAACCGTTGGGCCGCAATCTCATTCGCGCGTCGTCCACGCGTGTGCTTACTTTAGGTTAGCTCAGTGGAGGGGTTGTCGCAACGCCCTCGATTAGTAGAATACTACAATTGAGGGTTTCACCCGCGCCGTCAATGCCAGGCGCACCGCAATTTGACTCGCTTAACAGGAGCACGAAAGGATGTCCAAGGAAGAGGAACTGAGACGTTTTCAAGAGGAGCGCCGTTATGAGCAGGAACAGCGCGAGCGGCAGGACCAAGCAATTCGCGAAGAGCGTGAAAAGCAGGCCCGCGATATCGACCGGATTCTCCAGGATATTGAGAACAAGAAACGCGACCAGAAATAGCGATGCCAGCGCCCGCTACTAGCGCGGAAGCG
The DNA here is from genome assembly GCA_963780045.1 of uncultured Planctomycetia bacterium. Classification (GTDB taxonomy): domain Bacteria; phylum Planctomycetota; class Planctomycetia; order Pirellulales; family Thermoguttaceae; genus JANXQG01. The sequence goes on from CAVZZZ010000001.1 coordinate 5,020,542, forward strand.
GCCCAATTGGCCGCTGCCTATTGGGGTTTTGCCGGGGTAATTGGCGGTGCAGCAATCACCGGCGTGATTGGGTTGCTTACGCACTTCTCGACAAAGCGGAAGCACGACGCGGAAATTCGGCTGGCACGCGGCGACACGGTCATTCACCTTATCGAATTGCGGCAGAAATACCGGCTCGCGGAGGGAGCATTCCGCGCGCCACTAGCCGAATACTCCCGGCTCTTGGACTCACTCCCGGAGAACGCACAGGAGATAGACGCGACGAGAGACACGCTCTGCGCGGCGCTTGATGACGCTATACCGCCTTACACCGACCTGGTCGAGTATCAGTGCGACGTGTACAAAAACGAACATGAAAGAGTACGCGTGCTGGTGGAGGAATGCGTCGAAGTTCTAAGGCGGTGGACGAGGATAGTTGAGGCGATTAATTGGCCCGACGTACTTCGGGCTGTTTCCAAGAGCCCGCTCAAATTCAATCACCGGGATCTTACCGCATTTCGGCGTGCTGCGTCACTCGTGCCCGCGGGCACTGAAGGACGCGACTTATTGCTTCAGGAGATCACGGCGATGATCGACGCCTAGCTCAGTGCCCGTATTGACCTCGGCCGCCGATTCCACTTAAACTGGGCGGCATGGCCGCCCGTCCTTCCTCCCTCACCGACACCCGCGTCATCTACTGCGGCGACAACCTGGAACAGCTTGCGAAGCTGCCTACTGGCTGCATCGACCTCATTTACATCGACCCGCCGTTCAACTCCAACCGCAATTACGAGGTCTTTTGGGGCGAGGCGAAGGAAAGGCGGTCGTTCGAGGACCGGCACGAATCGACAAGGGCCTATATCGACTTCATGCGGCCCCGTTGCGTCGAGTTGCACCGCGTCTTGAAGCCCACCGGCAGCTTTTATTATCACTGCGATTGGCACGCCTGCCATTACGTGAAGGTCATGCTCGACCAAATCTTCGGCGAGAATCAGTTTGTCAACGAGGTAATATGGAAGCGGCAAAGCGCCCACAATGACGCCAAACAGGGCAGCAAGCACCTTGGTCGCGTGCATGACACGATCTTTCTTTACACCAAGGGGAAATCCTACTGCTTCAATCACATCTACAAGGCCTACGACCAGAAATACATCGATAATTTCTACAAGCACGTCGAGCCAGATTCGGGGCGTCGGTATCGGTCAAGCGATATCACTGGCCCCGGCGGCGCGGCGAAGGGCAACCCGCACTATGAGTTTTTGGGCGTGACGAGGTATTGGCGCTCTCGCGCGAGAAAATGGAGCAACTGTATCGCGAGGGGCGGATCGTGCAAACCAAGCCCGGCACGGTCCCAGCGCAGAAGCGTTACCTCGACGAGGGAAAGGGAACGCCGATCGGAACGCTTTGGGACGATATCGGCCTTATTCAAGCCGCAGCCGTAGAATCGCTCGGCTATCCAACGCAGAAACCTCTCGCGTTACTGGACCGAATTGTCCGCCTCAGCAGCAATCCCAACGACATCGTTTTGGACGCCTTTTGCGGCTGCGGCACGGCGCTGGAGGCGGCGGAACACCTCGAAAGACAGTGGATCGGCATCAATTTGTCGCCTACTGCCTGCCGGGTAATGGCAAAGCGGCTGCGGGATCGCTGCGGATTGCAGGAAGACAAAAAGCTCTGGCTAGCCGGAAAAGGCTTTATTGTCCGCGACCTGCCTTGGACTGAGGGCCAGCTTCGCAAGCTGCCGCCGTTCGAGTTCGAGAACTGGGCGGTTATCGCCATCGGCGGAATTCCGAACAAGGCACAAGTCGGGGACATGGGCATCGACGGCCGCATCTTCCCGGTCCATGCCGCCCCCGCGAAGGCAGCCAAGGACACCTTGCAATTCATGGACGATTGGTATCCGATCCAGGTCAAGCAGCGGGACAGTACAGCTACAGCCGATCACCGGAGCAGATTGCCAGTATGCTTGGCATCTACGTTGGCGTGCGTCCAAAGAGTCTCAACTTGAGACAGATTGACTTCCTCAGCTCTTGCGAGCATACTTGCATGGAACCCACAAGGAGCTTGCCATGACCACCGTTTTGCTTTCTGTCTGCCTTCTCAGTTCCACCGCGTCAACCGCTCCGGCACGCGCCGCGACAGCCGATGAAATCAACGCCTTCTTTCTCAAAGGCATCCCGCCAGACCCAAAGAAACCTCCGCAGCCAAAACGAGGCCAGAAATTGCCTCCGCCGAAGAGTCCGACAAATCACGTCTACACAGTCGCTGAAATCGAGAAGAAGTTTGGCAAGGCAGTCATCGTCGGCACCGGCAGCATAAACAAGACGGCCAGGATGGTGAGGGGGATTCACCAAGACGGCCACGGCCGCGTCGAGGCCGAGACATGGAAGTGGGACGCAGACGGCGGCAGCGTGGAAGTGCAGTTCGCCGTCGCCGGATACGGCTCGGAAGGCAAGGCGGAAACGAAGCGGCTGCAAGTCGTCCACGTCGAAGAGAAGCGGCCGAAGAAGTGACGCGGCGAAAAGTCTCAAGTTGAGACTGATTGGACGCTAGTCTCCATCCCATACACCATCCGGCCGCATTCTGGCCATCGCGATCAACTGCAAGAGCGGAAGCTTCGCGTTGCCTTCCGTCGGCTTCCAATAGTCATCATCAACTTCGTCGCCAAGCTTCGCAGCAGCGGCCTGTAGCACGGTAATGCTCTCCGCGCCCGACATGCCGTAGATCGTGCGGATGCCTTTGTCCCCGATCACGCGGCCGTAGTGCTCCGCGTAGTTGTACGTGACGTTGAGCCACGCCTCGCGGCAACCGCCAAGCTGGAACGTCAAGGCCGGCCGCCCCGACATCGACGCCTTCGAGGCCATGATGATGCGCAAGGACCGGCCCAAGGGCTTTTTCGTGTCGTTCGATTTCACGTCCGACGCCCTGCAAGAGATCGGCGGTTTCTTCAAGCGCAGCGGCAAGGTGATCGTGCCCCTGACCGTCCCCGAGATTTTAGACGAGCAGATCGCGATGAAACTGGCGTGAGGGCAGGGCGGTAGTTTCCAGTGTTCAGTGTTCAGTTTTCAGTACCCTGCTGAACACTGAACACTGAACACTGAACACTGAACACTCTCGTTTCTTGAGTCAATCCCATCGAGCGGATGCGGGATTCTGTCGAGGGAAAGTTGCATTTTGCCGAGGGAACCTTTTAACCGGCAGAGGGAAACTTTCCCTCGCGCGAGGGAAACTTTCCCTCAACTGTGTGAACTTCCCGCTCGGACGAGGCGGAACTTCCCGCGGCGCTTTCCTCTTTTCCCCAGTCCGTTTGCAAAAACCCCTCGCGCGTGCGGAACGGGCCTGCGAACTTCCCCTGCCCTCGCCGCAAGAGCAGGCGTCAGCAACACAATACCTCACGCAAAGGCGCCAAGCCGCAAAGACGCCAAGGATGGTTTGCGGCTTTGCGGCTTGGCGGCTTTGCGTGGAAGATATCCCCGTGCGGATTCCGATACTTAAGGGCGAAGTTCCAAGTTCTCAGCACTAAGTTCCAAGAGCCATTCGATGAGCACCTTCGGCGACGCATTGCGCGAGGACCTGGCCCGCCGTGAAGAAGCGGCCCGCGCAAGGCGCGGCGGCGGGCGGAACTGGATGCGGCGGCCGCGGCGCGGCTGGACGGCAGCGACGCGCGGGCGGGCGAGCTGGCGGAGAACGCACTGCGGCCGCTCGTGGAGGAGTTCGCCCAGGTGATGCAGGCCGCCGGCGTGCTCGGCTCCGGCGGAGTGGACCACAAGCGGGCCACGGCGTTCGCGCCCCAGCATCGGCTGATTATGAAAACCCGCGCCCGGCGGCGGCACGTGCAAATCCGCTTGGCGGCCGCGGCCCAGGGCGGGGGCATGATCGAGCTTGCGGCGGAGTGCGTGGAAAGCGGCCCGCCCGACCACCTCGGACGCACCACCTGGCAGCCGCTGGCAGAGCTTCCCCGCGCCAGCCTGACGGTCAGTGCCGACAGCGCCGCCGACAGTGCCGCTGCCGGCCGCTGGTGCGAGGCCGTGTTGAAGCTCTGCGCCGAGGCGCTGATGGAGGCGGATTTCGCTCCCACGGTCCCCGCCGCCTCCCCCGTGACCGCGCCGGCGGTTGATTGCGTGACCGTACTGACGTAAGTTTTCAGTTTTCAGTGTTCAGCAGCGTACTGAAAACTGAACACGGAACACTTTCCCCACTCCCTGCCATGTCCTCCTTCGCCGACGACTTGCGAGCGGTAATCGCCAAGAAGGCCGAGCAGCTCCACGTCGAGGAGTTTTTCTTGCGCCGCAAGCGCGCGGCCGAGCAGCGGCAGCAAGACGAGACCGAGGCCGCCGCCGCCGCGCTTCGCGCGACGTGTTCCGCCCGCTCGTGGAGGAGTTTTACAACGTTCTTGAAGCGGCGGGGGTGCTGTGCGGGGGGAGCGTGGAGGAGTGTTCGGTTTTCAGTGTTCAGTGTTCAGCAAGCGGCGAACAGCGAGGGTCCGGTTGCCGCTTGCGCGCCGCCGGCACCGCGCCGGCGGGCGCGCACTACGAAATCCGCGTCACGTGCTCCGTCGTCGAGACGGGCCGCGTGGAAGCGGCGGTGGAGTGCGAAGAGCAAGAAGGGGAGAAAGGGAGAAAGGGAGAAAGGGAGAAAGACACGCAGCAAGACATTACGTGGACCGCGCTCTTCGACGCGCTCCCCTTCTCCCCTTCTCCCCCGACCCGCTGCGCGGGTGCCCCGCCCTTCTCCCCTTCTTCTGACCCCCCGCTCCCCTTCTCCCCTGCTTCTGGCCGTCCCCTCATCGCGCTGCCAAGAAAAACCTTCCGCACCGCAAACCTCGACCGCGACGCCGCCCGCCGCTGGTGCTCCGACCTCTTGAAGAAGTGCGCCGCCGCCTGCATGGAGGCGAATCGGAGATGAGTGTTCAGTTTTCAGTGTTCCGTGTTCAGTACCTGAACACGGAACACTGAACACTGAAAACTGAACACTTCCCCGCTCCCGTCGCGTGCTATCAATTCTTGCCGTGGAAAACGCCGGCTGATTCATGCCGGGCAATGGCCACCACGGCCATCCAGCACGCCAACGAGGCGGCGAGCGCTGCGAGAATTGCCAAGTACATCATAGTCGTAGGTCCCCTTCTTCACTTATCGCATGCGGAAGCGTCCGCTGCCAAGAGTTATTTGGCCGAAAAAGGAGTTGGCGGGCGAGCAATCCCGCGCTTTTGACAATTCTGTTTCGCATGCCGCCCTTCCGCCGCGCCGTTTGCGCCGGTCTCCTTCTGCACGCCGGTCTCCTTCTGATCCCGGTCTCCTTCTGATCCCGGTCTCCTTCTACTAGAGGAGAAGCGCCCTTCCCGCGCATCGGCAGCCGCGCCGGCGCGACAAGCCGTCGGAAGACTAGCGGGAATCGCAATGGCACGCTAGTTGCAATCACTGTGGGCCGGCGGTTTGATGCACCAAACCGGCAAAAAACGAGCACTTGCGAGGCAGTCATTGCACAAGAATTGGGCGTCTGAGTTGGTAAACCAAACCAACTTACCGACGACACACACAAGCCGGCCGTCGTGCTTGCTATAATCTCCGCTTCGATACGCATTCTCTACATGTGCCGGTTTACCCAGGGCCGGCACCCGCGATCAGCGAGCTTGGAAGCATCACGACGGCCGGCCATGTTTCTTGAGGCCCCGCCGCCTGCATGGAGGCGAATTGGAGGTAAGTTTTCAGTTTTCAGTGTTCAGTTTTCAGTGCCCTGCTGAAAACTGAACACTGAACACTTCCCCGCTCCCCGCTTCCACTCCCTCGCGCCCCGCGGCATAATGATGCCGAAGGGTGGGCTTTTCGACATGGGCAAACGCGGTTTTACGCTCGTGGAGCTGCTGGTGGTGATTGCCATCATCGGCATCCTCATCGCGCTTTTGCTGCCGGCCATCAACGCGGCGCGGGAGGCGGGCAGGCGATCGCAGTGCGTCAACAACCTCCGTCAACTCGGCCTGGCGGTGCTGAACTTCGAAAACGACGAGAAATGCTTCCCTTCGGGCTGCAAGGGGGACGGAACCGCCTACGACGAGAACTGGGGCTGGGGGGCGATCATTCTGCCCTATACCGAGTACGGCGCGCTCTACAAGCAGTTGGGCGTCGACAGCCGCAAGCTGATGGCCGTGTTCGCGGCCCCCGGCGGCCCGGCCATGCTGCAAACGAAGCTGCCGGTATTTCGCTGTCCCACCGACACCACGCCCGCCTTGCTGCCGGCGGACCTGCGGGCTTTTTACGGCCACGGCAACACGAACCGGATCGAGTTGGCCGCCGCCAACTACGTCGCCTGCCAGGGCCTGCTGGACTTCTCCAGCAACAACAGCACCACCGACCAGGCCTGCAACGGGGTTTTCTTCAACAACAGCGCCGTCACCACGCAGCAGATCAGCGACGGGCTGGCGCACACCTTCATGCTGGGGGAGCGCGACCAACGCGCCGGCGCGGCCTACTGGGCGGGGACGCGCAATCCCGAAGGCGGCTGCCACTGGGGCGTCTACGAATGCCGCGGCCGCGTCAGCATGCTCTTCAACAACAACCAGTTGAACACCGCCTATTCGCCCGTCCCGGTGCCGAATTCGTCGGACCAGGGAGATTTCACCAACGGCGTGAATTACTGCGACTGCTGCAGCCACGGCTTCGACAGCTCGCATCCCGGCGGCGCGAACTTCGTCTTCTGCGACGGCTCCGTCCACTTCATACCCGACGGCATCGATTTCAACAACGCCGGGTACGCGGTTGGACAAACGAACATGAACGCCGTGACCGTCTCGAAACTCGGCATCTTTCAGCGGCTGGGCATCCGCAACGACGGCCAGACCGCGAACCCGCCCGACTGACGGGCGCGCCGGGAGCGAGCAGCTTGACGAGATGAGGGATTAGGGATGAGGGATGAGGGATGAAAGATGCGATCCCTCATCGCTTATCTCTCATCCCTCAATCGGATCGCTTGTCGGCTAACGCGCATCGTGGAAGTCGTGCGCCGCGCCGCCGCCCTTGCGGATGCGGCGGATGTTGGCCAGGTACTCCGCCAGCTCGCGGTGAACCGGAAAGGTCGCCGAAACGGAGAGCACCTTCGCCCCGCCTGGCTCGGCGGCCGTTTCAAGCATCAGCTTGTCCGGACTTGAATAGGAAAGCACCTTCGGCCCGCCGAGCGTAGCGCCTTTGATGCTTCCCGTTGCGCCTTTGCCCTCCCAACTCCCCGGCGCGACGGTGGCGGTGATCAGCTCGATAAGCGTTGCGTACTCGTCCTGCGGCTTGCCGTCTTTGCCGCCCGCGGGTACCAGGTCGCCGACGACGTAGAGCCTCGTTGTGCGGTGCTCGGCGACCCGCTTGGGCGACGTGATCCATAGAACCTCGTGTCGGATTTCCCACGTCAACCCCATATCGTCCAACAGCAAATCCAAGGCGGAAACCAGCGAGACGCCGCGAATGTTCTGCGTGACCTGCTGTTCCGGGTCGATGTTGGCGTCTTTCATGCCGGCCGTGTCGAGCTGCATTTCGATGTGGGCGGCGTCCTTCAGGTACTCGACGATGTCCTTCAGCGGCGTCGCATTGAATTCGATCGGCGGCGTGGGCGAGCTAAGGGCCGCCTCAATCTTCCGCTCCGCGCGCGTGGGCTGCGGCAGGTAGAGGTAGAGCAGCGGGTCTTGCGGGGCGGCGGTGGCGACGGGCTCCTTTGCGGCCTGTTTCGCATTTTGGCCTGGCGTATTCTCGGGCGCGAAAGGATCGTCGACCGTGGCGACCGGTTTGGGACGCGAGGGCGGCTTGGCAGCCGCACGATCGGCGGCGTCAGCGACGAGGATTACGACGGCGATGGCCAGCAACGGCGAAGCGAGGCGCAAAAGACTTGAAGCGCGCATGAAATTCTCTCCTCAAGAAAGAGTGAACGGACGTCCCGGCGGTGTTCCGCGTCCGCCGGCAAGACATCCGCAGTTATACTCGATTGCCGGAAACGTGACAAGTTGGCGGCGGTCGCGGTCAGTCTGCCCCACCGCCTGCGTGGATGCGAGCCGGATGAAGCCGCGGGCCTTGAACTATTAGTCACGCAAAAGGCTCAAAGCTCTACACCAGCGGCTCGCCGAAGGGATCGTCGGCGATGGTGTCGATCGGCCGCTCCAAGGGGTTCTCGGCCGTGGGCGTGGGAATTTCCTCATCCACGGCGCGGACCACCAGCCGCTTCGCCTCCACCTTGATGACGCGGACCGTTTGCCCGGCCTCGATAACCATGCCCTCGCTCATTGCGTCCAGCGTCTGGCCGTCGATTGCCACAACGCCGCTGGGCAGCATCCGGCACTTGGCCTTGCCGAGCCGGCCGATTAGGCCCTTAAGTTGCCGCCGAAAGTGATCGTCGGGCAGGACGTCCTCGGATTTCGGCGCCTCCAACAAGACGCCGCGGCCGACAGCCGTCCGCGGCCATACGCGAAAGGCCAGCGAGATCAACAGCGGAATGCCGATCACCGCCGCCGCGGTCATGGAGATGCCAATACCCGGCCCGCCGTACTTGAAGCCAACCAGAATCGATCCCAGGAACGCGGCGGCGGCAAAAAAGGAAACTATTCCCCCCGTCGGGAAGAAAACTTCCAATACCGCAAGACCCAGCCCCAGCACCAGCAGCACAATGGACCAAATCCACTCGTACATTGCAAACAGGACGCTCCCCTTGATGGCAGGCTCGCGATTATTTATCGCTTGCGACGCTTTATTCTACCATCCATGCACGTCGGAAGCCACCAGCAGGCCGAGAAGCGGAGATTGGGAGAAAGGGCGAGGGGGAGAAAGAGAGAGAGCCTTGAAATGTCCCCTTCTCCCCGTCTCCCTTTCTTTCATCTACTCTCCATCGGGGAACCGCAGCTTCAGCACGAAAGCCTCCCACTCCTTTTGGAACTTGCCCATGTCATCGCACCGCAGCACTGCCTTCAAAGTCTTATAGCCCGTTGGATCGTTCGTGCGGTTCGCCAAGAACTGGCGATAGTATTGCCGCAGCAATCCTTGTTCCTGCAAATAGTAGCAGAGGTAACGGGCCTGAGCGTAGTTTGTGCCGCGGTCTTTCTCGTAGAACTCCGTGTCGGTCGTGTGGCAGAGCGTTTCGAACGAAGGCAGTTTTCCCTTGGGAATCGCCTTTTGCAAGCCCGGCAAGCGCCAATTGGTATAGCCGTGTATCTCGCCGTCCACCTCGCCTGATTGCTCGTAGAGCGAGCCGAGCCCTTCGTTAAACCAGGCAGGACAATGGGGGAAATTGGCTGCCACGAACGGATGCACGATTTCGTGTACGAGCGTGCCGCCGCCGGTGGAAATATTCATCACCAGGGCCTTGTCCCGCTCGGAGAAGTAGCCATACGGCGTGTCGGGCGTCGTGCCGAACAGCTTCGTCGCGTTTTTTTCGTAGCTATCCTTGTCTTTGAAAAGCCAGATGTCGAGGATTTGCTTGGGGTCGCGAGCGAAGTACGCCCTTTTCAGCTTCGTAACGGCCCATTTCACGGTTTTGTCGGCGCGCTGGCGCACGTGCTGGGGCGATTCGTCGCCAATCACCACAAACGGCGGGGTAACAACTACGGTAAAGTCGTGCGACGGCAGCTTCTTCCGCAAATTTGCGATGTGGGATGCGAATTCAGCGTCCGTGAAGCCGCTGCTGCGACTCGGCTGCTCGACTTCACTGCCAAGGGATGACGCCCCCGACAGAAAAACTGAGAGAATCGTAAAAGATTTTATCCATCGCAAGAGAGTCGTATACATGGAATACCTCACAAGAGTGTTCAATTTCGCAAAGAGTGTTCAATTTTGCTGTAGCGAAATAGAACAGGCGGGTCACGTTTCGTTCGGGCTGCGAAACCATGACCCGCCTGACTTTGAAGGAAAGCTTTTCCTGTGCGATCGAAGCTTGGGAAGACAATTCCCGCAAGGGAACGCTTTCTTCGCATCTTACCGCAAGCAATTTAAGCTTTAGCCCAAGGGTGTTGCGTGGGACTCCATACCGGAAGGGGATTTGGCGACCTCCTGATTTCCCTTGGGTTTGCGCGATTGCCAGCGCTCCTTCGATGCCTCTTAGGAAGCCGAATCCGCGCCTGCATTGAGCTGTTCCGCACTCAATGTCGCGGCGTTTTTCCGGCTTCCTGTTTCGTCCGGCCCCAACTGCGGCGTGGCCTCTTCTCTGTCAGCCAGCCCCGTCGGCGCGTGCGAGCGAGGAAATCGCCGCATTGGGAAGCAAGCGGCGTGCCAATCCGCTGGAGACATCGCTTTAGCCGGCTCGTGTGCGGCAGGCAGAAGCTTTTGCTTCAGCGCAAGCGTACCTTCCAGCCCGTTGACTTCCGCCTTGGTAAGTGGCAGAATTGATCCCTTGACCCGCATTTTGGGCGATTAGCTCAGTTGGTTAGAGCACCAGCTCGACAAGCTGGGGGTCACAGGTTCGAGTCCCGTATCGCCCACTTGATTATAAATATTGCCGAATCCTTGGGTATACGACGGAAGCGTGCTGCACCTACTCGTCTCCGGCGGCCAACTTTACGACAATGCGCAAGTGTCTTTCCCTTGCGAAACATTCGATCGGCTTCGGCGACCGTTTCGCGCATCAGGCGCAGGCGCAGTTGCGCCCTGCGTGATGGCGGCGGAGCAAGGCGTCCACGTAGTGCCCGTCTGGAATAAATCGAACCGCGAACATGTCACCATCGGGTCGGCGCCTTCCAGCACGCGAGCTGCGGCCGATGCCGCCGTGACCGCCTTGGGCTGGAAGCAACCGTACCACGTAGACGCCGATCACATCCGCTTGGACACGGTGGACTGGTTCCTTGCTTCTTCGGATTTTTATACCATCGACGTCGCCGACATGATCGGCAAGCCGGCCGACCCGGCGGCAGTGCAAGCGTTCGCCGACCGGCACGCCGAGCTTTCCGGACGGATAACGATCCCCGGCATCGCGCGGCCGATCGAATTTGCACGGGCGGACCTGGAGCGGACCGCCGGCAAGTACCTCCTGGCCGTGCAGGATGCGGCCAAAGTCTATCGCCATATCTGCCGGGCCAAGGGGGAAGGCGCGTTCATCACCGAGGTCTCGATGGACGAGACCGATGCCCCGCAAACGCCGCCGGAATTGCTCCTCATCCTCGCGGCCCTGGCCGACGAGGGCGTGCCGCTGCAAACCATTGCGCCAAAGTTTACCGGGCAATTCAACAAGGGTGTGGATTACGTCGGCGACGTCGCTCAGTTCGCGCAGGAGTTCGCGGACGACCTGGCGGTTGTCGCGTTCGCGGTCGAGCGTTACCACCTGCCGCGCAACCTGAAACTCAGCATTCATTCCGGCAGCGACAAGTTCTCGATCTACCGGCCCGTCCGCCGGGCTTTGGCCCGTTTCAACGCCGGCGTCCACGTCAAGACCGCCGGCACGAACTGGCTGGAGGAGGTAATCGGCATGGCGGAAGCGGGCGGCGACGGCCTGGCACTAGCCAAGGAGGTCTATGCCGAGGCGCTGGCCCACGTGGACGAACTGTGCGCGCCTTATGCGGCGGTCATCGCCATCGACCGCGTCAAGCTGCCGTCGGCCGCAACGGTACGCGGCTGGGGACCCGAAGAGTTCGTCTCGGCGCTGCGGCACGACCCGAGCAATCCGGCCTTCAACCCGCACCTGCGGCAATTGTTGCACGTCGGCTACAAGGTGGCGGCCAAGATCGGCGGTAGATACCTCGACGCCCTGGATAGGCACGCGGAGCCGATCGCCCGGAACGTCACGGACAATCTCTATCACCGCCACATCAAGCCCATCTTCGTGGATCGCGATTGATCGACGCCCATGAAAACACGGCGCATGAAATCACGGCGATTCGCTCGTGCCGAAAGCGCACCTCGCCGCATCATCGGGCGGTCGAAGGGCGTGCTCGCCGCGGTGTGCCTTCTGGCAACCGGATCGGTTATGGCAGGGTTGGGCCAGCCACTCATCGCCGCCGAGCCGGGAGATACAGCCGTTGTGTCCGGCGCTAAAACCTCCCTTCGCGATTTTGGGGCGGTCGGCGACGGCAAGACGCTCAACACGCATTCCCTCCAGGCCGCGATCGACCAGCTTGCGGCTCACGGTGGAGGCACGCTGGTCATTCCGAATGGCATCTTCCTCAGCGGCGCCATCTTTCTGAAGCCGGGCGTGAATATTCATTTCGACGAGGGCGCTGTGCTCAAGGGCTCGACGGAACGGAAAGACTACCCCAAGATGAAGACGCGCATCGAGGGCCATTTCGAGGAGTGGCTTCCGGCGCTCATTAATGCCGACAAGACGGACCATTTGCGCATCGACGGCGCGGGAACGTTGGACGGCAGCGGCGCGCCGTTTTGGAAGGAATTCTGGGACCGGCGCCGTGCCGATCCCAAGACCAAGAATCTCGATGTGCCGCGGCCGAGGTTGGTTTTTGTTCAGAATTCGCAGGACGTGCAAATCAGCGGGATTACTTTCAAGGATTCCAGCTTTTGGAACCTGCACCTCTACCGCTGCGGGAATGTGCGGATCGAGAACGCGCGGTTTGAAGTGCCGCGCGGCGTGCGGGCGCCGTGTACCGATGGCACGGATATTGATAGCTGCCACGACGTCGCCATCAGCCATTGCTCGTATAGCGTGGACGATGACTGCATCTGCTTGAAGGGTTCCAAGGGGCCGTTTGCGATGGCCGACAAGGACAGCCCGCCCGTCGAGCACATCCGGGTGAGCGAATGCACCTTCGAGCGCGGCGGCGGTGTCGTCACGGTCGGCAGCGAGGCGACACTCGTGCGCGACGTGGTGGTGGAGAATTGCAAGGTCGTCGGCTCGATCAACGTCTTGCGGCTGAAACTGCGTCCCGACACGCCGCAGCACTATGAAGACCTGCACTACCGCGACATAAAACTCGATGGCGCTGGCACGATCGTTCAAGTGGCGCCCTGGACGCAATACTTTGATTTGAAGGGCCAGCCGCCGCCGAAATCGATAGTCCGCAACGTGACGCTGTCCGGTGTCAGCGGCACGTATGGCTCCTTCGGCGAGCTTCGCGGCAATCCTGGCCAGACCGATATCAGCGACATCACGCTAAAGGATATCGACGTCAAGCTCAGAAGGGCAAAGCTGGGCGCCGTCGACGTGAAAAACCTGAAGATGGAGAATGTCATCGTGAACGGAAAGCCGCTGCACTGAGCGCTTCGGCAAGTGGCACTACTTCGCAACGGGTGGGGTGTGATGGAAGTGGCGGTCGGCGAAGTCGAGGTACTGTTGCCAGTCGAAGGCCATTACGTCATGCACGCCAGTGCGGCAGTGGTAAGCAATTGTTCCGCCTACCGGCCGATCGACCGGCGGCATTTCGTCGACATTCAAGCCTGGCTGGCCCAGCAGGCTGTAAACCGGTTCGGCATATTTGGCGGCAAGGAACGAACCGCGCGGATCGGCCCACTTGTCCTTGACGGCGCTAGCCACGTAAACGGGGCGGGGAGCGATTAACGCGATCAGCTCGTGGCTATCGACGGGCAGCTCGTTTTCTTTCTCGTTGTATTTGGCGTAGCGGCGGCAAAACCAGTAAGGGAATGCCGCGACCAATTGGTGAATCCGCTCGCCGAATCGCCGCCGTGCGAGCGCAGCGCCGCCTTTGCCCGATTCGTTCGATATGACGAGGGCGAATCGCTCGTCCTGGGCCCCTGCCCAAAGCGCGGTCTTTCCCAACCGCGAGTGACCGATCAGGGCGACATGCTTGGCGTCGATCGCCGTGTCCTGCTGAAGATAGTCCAACGCACGGGAAATGCCGAAGGCCCAGGCCCCGATCGCGCCCCAGTCGTCCGCTTTGAAGACAGTCCGATCGCCATCGGGACTCAGCTTGCCGCGGAGGCCGGTCTTCCAGCCGCCGTTCCAGTCCGGCTCCAGATCGCCGTAATGTGCTCCTCGAAGAGATGGAGAAGTTCAGGACGGCGCTTGGTCCGCCACGATTCCGCATCGGTAACTTTCGTGCCGTCGGCCATCTGAAGCGGGTCAGGCAGGACATAGCTGGGCACCTTGGCTTCGTCGAAAAGGATGTCGTTGACCTGGGAGAGGGCACAGGGCGTATTCATGAGGACGAAGCAGGCGAAAAGCAGCACAAGCGGTAGTTGCATGGGATGGCTCCAATCGCAGTCGCCAAGGGGTATGGCGGTCCGGACAAAAAAGTCACGGCGGGTGCGGTCTGTTTTAAGACAGCAAACCAAGTTGCTTGAATGGCGCCTCTTACGGGCTTGCAAGCGAATTCGCGGGCCTTTACGATTGAATTCCATGAAATCGCAATCTCAAGATATCGGAACCGCCCTTGCCGAGCAACTGCCTCCGCTTACCACCAACGCCGCGGCCGTCGAGGCGGAACGCTGCCTGTTTTGCTATGACGCGCCTTGCACGCACGCCTGTCCGACGCATATTGACATCCCGCGTTTCATCAAGAAGATCGCCACACGCAACGTGCAGGGCGCGGCGGAAACGATCTATGCGGCGAACCTGTTGGGCGCCACATGCGCACGGGTCTGCCCGGTGCAGGAGTTGTGCGAAGGCGCCTGCGTTCTGGGCAGCGACCACAAGCCGATCGCCATCGGGCGGCTGCAGCGTTTTGCGATGGACCACGCTTCGAAACGCGGAAAGCATCCGACGGTCAAGGCTGCGCCGAGCGGCCGCTCGGTCGCGGTCATCGGGTCCGGTCCCGCCGGTCTGTCGTGCGCCGGGGAACTTGCCCTGGCCGGCCACGCGGTGACGATCTTCGAGAAACGCGAATTGCCCGGCGGCCTTTCGACCTACGGCATCATCGCGCTTCGCGAGCCCGCGGACGTAGCGTTGGAGGAAGCGCGAATGATCGAGCGCCTCGGCGTCAAGATCAAGACGGGAGTTGCATTCGGCAAGGACATCTCATTGGATGACCTGCGGCAGGAGTTCGACGCTGTCGTGCTGGCCTTCGGATTCGGCCGTACCCCGCGGCTGGGCATCGAGGGCGAAGAGGCGATCGTCGACGGCCTGGAATTCATCGAAGCGAGCAAGACGGCGCCGGAAATGATGAGCGTGGGACGCGATGTGCTCGTCATCGGCGCGGGCAACACGGCCGTCGATTGCGCGACGATTGCCCGGCGTTTGGGCGCCCGGCGTTTTGGCGAACAGCGGACGACGATGGTCTACCGCCGCGGCGAGCGCGAGATGACCTGTTACCCGCACGAGTACGAGTTCGCCCGCAACGAGAGCATCGAGTTTCGCTTTCTCAGCCAACCCGCGCGGGTGTTGCTAGAGGGCGGCCGGCCGGTTGGCCTGGAGTGTCTGCGCGTCGAGTTGTGCGCGGCGGACGCGTCGGGCCGCCCGGCGCCGCGCCCGGTCAAAGGCTCGGAATTCGTGCTGGCCGCGGACCAGATCGTCAAGGCCGTGGGACAAGAGCGGCCGGTGCTTGCATTGCCGGGGCTGGAAACACGCAACGGATATTTGGTAGTGGACGCCGAATTCCGCACCAGTATTCCCGGTGTCTTTGCGATCGGCGATTGCATCCGCAGCTCGGGGCCGGCGTCCACCGTCATGGCTGTGCAGGACGGCAAGCTGGCGGCAAAGGCGATCCATAAAGGATTGTCGGCGGGCCCGCGTGCTGCTGCATGAACCACGTCCTCACGAAAACAACTTATCTGGAAATGTTTGCTCCGCCGGCGACAGTGCTTGACGCGCCGCCGATCGATGGCACCCGGATCGAGCGGCTACATGCGCCAACGGTCAACGATTATCGTTTCCTGTACAACGGCGTCGGCCTGATGTACCAGTGGGTTAACCGCAACCTCATGCCGGACGATGAACTGGCGCGGATAGTCCGGGACGAATTGGTCGAAATCGACGTGCTCTGCGTCGGCGAACAGACGGCAGGGTACGTGGAGTTGGACCGCCGCAGATCGGACGAGATCGAGATCGCTTACTTCGGGCTGTTTTCCGATTTCATCGGCTGGGGACTGGGAAAGTACTTTCTGTCGTGGGCGGTCAACCGAGCATGGTCATTTGGACCGCGGCGGGTCTGGGTCCACACGTGCGACTTGGACCACCCCGCCGCCTTGCCAAACTACTTGCGAGCGGGCTTTTCAATCTATGACGAAAGGATCGTGGAACAAGTAGTTTTGTAGGAATCTCGGCGAAGCGAGATGAGTACGTATAGGCATTTCGGAGGGGCGAAATAAGTACGTAGGCAAGATTTTCTCGCTTTTTTGCTTTCCCTGGGGACGAACTTGCCTTACAATTGCCATTTGTTTGTCGGGCAAGTTCATCGTTGTACGCATGTCGCAGCGCAAAGGGGCCGTTGCGCCCAGCGGCAGGAGGACTTCGTGAGAATCAGATTGTTTTTGTGGCGTCGACCGGCCGAAAAGAAACGCCGCAACATCCGCCGCGGGAGGCGACTGGGCATCGAACAGCTCGAATGCCGCAACATGCTCAGCGGCACGTGGACGCAGTTGGCCAACTCCCCGCCTGTTGGCAACGGCACGATGGAATTGTTGACCAATGGATCAGTGCTGATGACCAACGGCGGCAACGAGTGGTCCATTTTGACCCCCAATTCCAGCGGCAGCTACGTCAATGGCACCTGGACTCGGACGTCCAATGCCGATTATACGCGGCTTTACGACGCGACGGATGTCTTGCAAAACGGGGACGTATTCGTCGCCGGCGGCGAGTATGGAACCGGTGCTGACACCGGCGAACTCTACAATCCGGCAACCAACGTTTGGGTCCAATTGCCCTCGCAGCCATACGGCTCCTTCGTGGACTCATGGTCGATGCTCGTCAGCGGCGGCGCCTTGAACGGCGACGTCCTGATCACACCGGTTTTTCCCAGTCAAAGCGGTTACACGACCGTCTTCAACTCGTCCAGCGACACTTGGTCACAAGGTCCCAAGCTCTACCGCGGCGGAGACGCCGACGAACAGAACATGATCGAGCTGGCCGACGGCTCCATCCTCACGTGCGACGGCGACGGCACCTCGGAACGGTACATCCCATCGCTCAACAAATGGGTCAACGATGGAACCATGACCCAGGACCTGTTCGACTCGCTGGGCGAATGCGGAGTGCCGGCGCTTTTGAACAACGGCCAGGTGATCTACTTTGGATCGCCCAACGTGACGGAGATTTATACGCCGTCGGGCACGTCGTCGCCCGGCACGTGGACGGCCGGTCCGGCGATTCCGAACGACCTCGGTTCCGACGATAGTCCAACCGACGTGCTGCGCGACGGCACAGTGCTGGTGGCAGTTGGCCCCTTGGACTCCTACAACGGCCCGACAAGCTTTTACATCTACAATCCGACGACGAACAGCTTTTCGACCGCGGGCGCGCCGAGCGTCAGCGCTCCGCCCTACGAGTGTCGAATGCTTTCCCTGCCCGACGGCAACGTGCTCGTCAACACGGCCGGCGCCATGTATGAATACAACCCGGGCGACTCGGCCTCTGCCACGACCGCCGCCGACGCACCCACGATTACGAGCATCACGGAAAACTCCAACGGCTCGTTCTTGCTCAGCGGCACCGAACTGACCGGCATCAATCAAGGAGCGTATTACGGCGACGACTGCCAGATGGACTCGAATTATCCCATTGTGCGGTTCGTGAACGGGTCCAACGTCTACTACGCCACGACCTACAACTGGAGCTACACAGGGATTTTCGGGGGGAGCACGCCGGGGACCGTGGACTTCACGCTGCCGCTGGGCATCCCGGCCGGAACGTACTCGGTGTATGCCGTGGCCAACGGCATTCCTTCCTCTGCGTTCAGCTTGACGCTGCCGACATCCAGCGACACCGGCCCGACCGTCGCTACTCCTGCATCGGCTTCGGCCACCACAGTCACCGGCACCACCGTCAATCTTTCCGTATTGGGGTCGGATCCGGATGGCGCATCCAGCCTGATCTACACCTGGACGGCAACGACTACGTCGAACACCGTCCAGCTCCCCTCGTTTTCCGACAACGGCGACAACACGGCGCAGAATGTCACGGCCACGTTCTATCAGACGGGCACGTACACCTTCAAGGCGACCATTGCCGACGCGGCGGGACTATCAACGACCAGTTCCGTGACGGTGACAGTCGTGCAGAACTACTCTGGCGTCACCGTTTCGCCGGCACTGGCGAGCATTGGCGGCGGCGGCACGGAGCAGTTTTCCGCATCGGCTTACGACCAGTTCGGCAACGCGCTGAGCTCGCAGCCGAGTTTCACCTGGAGCGTCACCTCCGGAACGGGAAGCGTCAACAGCAGTGGAAAATACACGGCCACCTCGTCGGGCACGCTGGCCACCATCACCGCCACCGGCACCAAGTCTTCCACGACGCACTCTGGCACAGGTCAGGTGGGCGTCGTCTCCTCGCCCTGGAACTCCGCCGACATCGGCTCGGTCGGCGTGACCGGCACGGCCTACGACAACGGCACGACGTTCACCGTGGAAGGCAGCGGCAGCGACATCTGGAACGCTTCCGACGAGTTCCATTTCGTTTACCAGACCTTGACCGGCGACGGCGTAATCATCGCGCACGTTGCCTCGCTCACCGACACGGGCGCCTGGGCGAAGGTCGGGGTGATGTTCCGCAATTCGCTTTCCGACAGCGATCAGTACGCCCTGGAGTGCATCACGCCCAGCGAAGGTTCGGCGTTTCAGTACCGCACGACTTCCGGCGCGGACGCCGCCGGCACCGGCGGTGACAGCGGCCCGGTGGCGCCGTATTGGGTGAAGCTCGTGCGGCGGGGCAACACAATCACGGGCTACCGCTCGTCCGACGGCAACACGTGGGTCGAAGACGGCAGCGAGACGATCACGTTCACGAACTCGACAATTTACGTCGGCCTGGAAGCCGACGCGTACACCGACAGCGCGCTAAACACGTCGACGTTCGACCACGTGACGCTGTTGGCCGGAGGCGATTCCGCGCCGACGGTCGCCCAGGCCGCCGCCGCGAACTCCCTAACTAATACGACTGTGGCGCTTTCGGCCCTCGGCGCCGACGCCAACGGTCAGAGCTACCTGACCTATACATGGACGGCCACGACCGTGCCCAGCGGCGCCACGGCCCCGACTTACAGCGCCAACGGCAGCAATGCGGCCCAGAACACGACGGCTACCGTCAGCACCATGGGAACCTACGTATTTCAAGTCACGATCACCAACGAATACGGACTGACGGTTACAAGCAGCGTTACAGTAACCTTCGGCCAGGCGCCGACGGTTGCGACCCCGGCCTCCGCATCGCCCAGTCCGACAACCGGCACGACGACGAACCTTTCCGTCCTCGGCGCCTTCCAGGGCGGCGAAGCGAACTTGACTTACACGTGGTCGTCCAGCGGCTCGGCAAGCGTTTCCTACAGTGTCAACGGCACCAACGCCGCCAAGAACACCACGGCCACCTTCGCCGAAGCCGGCACGTACACTTTCACGGTGACCATCTCCGCCCCAGGCGGGCAATATGTCACCAGTTCGGTGAGCGTTACGGTGGACCGGACGGTGACGACTGTCGTGGTCAGCCCGTCGAGCGTGGCCATCGGTTCGGATGCCACGCAGCAGTTTAGTGCCTCCGCTTTCGACCAGTTTGGCATCCGCATGGTCACCCACCCGGCGTTTAGCTTTGCGGTGGCGTCCGGCGTGGGGAGCATCAACAGCGTAACTGGGTCTTATACGGCCTCTTATACCTCCGGCACGGCAACCGTCACCGCCACCAGCGGCAACGCGACCAGCAACGCGGCGGCCGTAACCGTGACAGACGCCCCGCCGACAGTTGCCACGCCCGCCGCCGCTGCGCCCAGCCCCGTGGCGAGCACAACGACGGCGCTTTCAGTGCTTGGCGCGGACAGCGACGGCGGCGGGGAGTCGAACCTGACTTACACCTGGGCCACGGCCGGCACTCCGCCCGCCGCCGTGAGCTTCTCGGCCAACGGCACCAACGCCGCCAAGAACACGACAGCCACTTTCGCCGCGGCCGGCAATTACACTTTCCAAGTCACGATTACCGACATGGGCGGTATGTCGACCACCAGTAGCGTGAGCGTGACCGTCAACCAGACGCTCACGAGCATCGCGGTCAGCCCGGCCACCGTGGCGCTTGGTTCGGACGCCACGCAACAATTCTTAGCGACGGCCAACGACCAGTTCGGCAACGCATTGGCAAGCCAGCCGGCGTTCGCCTGGGCGGTGGCATCGGGCGTGGGAAGCATCGATAGCGCAAGCGGGCTTTATACGGCAACCTACGCGTCCGGCACGGCGGGCGTCACGGCCGGCAGCGGCGGAATCACCAGCAATACGGCGTCCGTGACGATCACGGATGCCCAGCCGACGGTCGCCACGCCCGCCGCCGCCGCGTCCAGCCCGGTGACGAGCACCACAACGGCGCTTTCCGTGCTTGGCGCGGACAGCGACGGCGGCGGGGAATCGAACCTGACGTACACCTGGGCCACGACCGGCACGCCGCCGGCCGCAGTGAGCTTCTCGGCCAATAGCACCAACGCCGCCAAGAACACGACGGCTACTTTCGCCGCGGCCGGCAATTACACTTTCCAAGTCACGATCACCGACATGGGCGGCGAGTCGACCACCAGCAGCGTCAATGTGACGGTGAACCAAACACCGACCAACATTGCGGTCAGCCCCGCGACGGCAGCCATTACCGTCGGCGGCAACCAGCAGTTTACAGTTTCCGCACAGGACCAGTTTGGGCAGCCGATCAGCAATCCGCCCGTAACCTGGTCATTGAACGGACCGGGGTCGTTGAGCTCTAACGAGCTTTACACGCCGGCATACGCGCCGGGCACGGCAACCATCCAGGCGACCAGCGGCTCGCTCGTAAGCTCGGCCACAGTGACAATCTCCGGGCAGGCGGAGTGGAATTCCGCCAGCAATGCTTCGTGGAACACGTCCGGTAGCTGGGCGGACTCGGTTTCCGCGGCGCCGATCGCTGCGCCGGGCGTTCGCGGGATAACAGGCGACACGGTGCTCTTCGCTTCCGCTTCCGGCGGGACCGTCACCCTGGACGGCGCCAACCCGCGCTGGCCGGCATCACGTTTGACAATTCAACCACAAGCTACACGATCGCCCAGGGGACGGGCGGGAGCGTCACCCTTCAGGCCAGCGGCCAAGCGACGGTCAGCGTGCTTGCCGGAACGCACTTGATCAGCGCACCGGTGGACTTGGCCAGCAATACCGATATCGCTGTCGCCGCCGGAGGCTTGACGATAAGTGGAGACGTCTCCGGCGGAGGCAGCCTTACCAAGAGCGGCGGCGGAGTGTTGACTCTGTCTGGCGCAAATTCCGATGCCGGCGGCACAACGGTCCTTGCCGGAAAGCTGATCGTGTCGGGTCCCGATTCGCTGGCCGACGGCAGCAGCCTGATCGTCGGCAACCCAAACTACTTTGCCGTAATCACGCCGGCAACCTCCGCCGCATCAAATCGAGCCCCGTCGGCGGCCCCCGTCACTCGCGCGCCAGCAGTTGCTCCGGCGCCTGCCGTTCGTGCGGCTTTGGCCGCAAAGTGGCCCATGCCGGCCTTGGCCGCAAATGCGTGGAACGGGCCTGACGAAGGGCCTTTTGCAGACACCAACTCCCGCGCCTGCGAAGCGGTCTTTGCCGACTACACGTGAGCGGCAAGAAACGCCAGCGGCCCGTTCGACTTGCGAACGGGCCGCGCGGTTCATCGTCAAGGAGATGATCAATTATCTACCGGGCAGGCGTGGGAACCATGCCCATTGTTTAGTGGCAGCACGCCGGGGCGCAGCAGGCCGGGGCGCACGGGGCCGGGGCCGCGGAGGCGCGGGGGCCATGCAGCAAGCCGGAGCGGCGCAGCAGGCCGGAGCGCAGCAGGAGTGGCAGCAGCCCTTCAGTTCCGAGAGCCAGTGGTGGTGGCAACGCGGGGCGCAGCCGCTCTCGCAGCCGCAAGCCGACTCGCAGCACTTCGGCGCGGCGCAGCAGGCCGGAGCGCAGGCGCCGGTGCGGCGCAGCAGGCCGGAGCGCAGCAGGCGTGGTAGCAGCCCTTCAGCTCGGAGAGCCAGTGGTGGTGGCAGCGGGGCGCAGCCGCTCTCGCAGCCGCAGGCTGCTTCACAGCACTTCGGCGCGGCGCAGCAGGCCGGAGGCGCAGGGCGCCGGAGCCGCGCAGCACGCCGGGGCGCAGCAACCGCCGCCGCCGCAGCCGCGGTGGCAAGTGTGGCAGCGGTGCATGCGGCACCGGCAGCCAACTGCGGGCGCAACCGCAAGCCGCTTCGCAGCACGCCGGCGCTGCACAGCAGGCCGGAGCGCACGGGGCCGGTGCGGCACAGGGGGCCGGGGCTGCACAGGCGGCAGGAGCCGCGCAGCACGCCGGAGCGCAGCAGCCGCTTTCGCCGCAGCCGCGATGGCAGCACAAGTGCGCCCGCAGGTGGCACGCATGGTGGCGGCAGCTTCTTTCACAGGATGATTCGCAACCGCAGGCCGGAGCGCAAGCCGCCGGGGCCGCACAGGGCGCGGCGCGCGCGCAGCACGCGGGAGCCGCACAACATGCCGGGGCGCAACAGCCGGCCGAAGCCGCGTTGGTGATGGCCAGAACGCAACAAGCGATCAAAGCCACCGCCGTCAATAAAAAGCAACGCTTCATGGAACTACTCCTTGTCACAATGACCCAAAGGGAAAAACCACGCTTTCGAGCACCCAACAAGGCCAACACAAAGGCGGGACCAGTCGTACGATCCGATCGGTTCCATTGGGGACTCAAAAAAGCGTAACTAGGGGATTGGGGTCCACTCTAGCGATGCTATCGACGAAGGCCCGCGCTCTCTTTTAGCCAGACACCCCATTTCCGCCAGTAGACGTATTTTTCGCGGCCGTTTGTAAAGTTTGGTGCGAGTTTGACGCTCTTATTTGCGAGTCGGGCTTGTCCATAAAGCCAAACCGGGGGTAAAACGCGGCCCGTGACGCTTGTGCCGCCGCCGGCATCCAATAGATAACTCCCCTCGCCTTCCGGGAGATGGGCAGGGGGTGAGGGCCGATAGACCGTGCCTAGCACCGACCTGGCAACGTGCAGCGACGAACAGCTTGCCGCAGAGGCAGCGCGGGAGACTTCCGATGGCCCCGCGTTCGTTGCGCTGGTGGAGCGGTTCCGGCCGCGCGTTTGGCGGATTTGTTTTCGGCTGTTGAACGACGAACAAGACGCGGCCGACGCCGCCCAAGAGGTTTTCCTGCGGCTGTTCCTGCACCGCAAGCGCTACGCGGGCCGGTCGAAGTACGGCACGTGGGTCCACGCGATCGCGGTGAAAACCTGCCTCGCCATGCGGCGCGGTCGCGGTCGCCGCCGCCGCCACGAGACGGTTGTCGCGGACGAGGGCTGGGAAGCGCGGCAGCCTGCCCGGCCGGCGGCACCGAAGGCGCCTCGCTGGACCTGCTGGCCATGCTGGATACGCTCTCCGAGGAGGACCGAGCGCTCTTGCTGCTGAAGTACGCCGAAGCCTACGAATACGACGAATTGGCCGAGATGTTCGACCTTTCCGTCTCCGCCTGCAAGATGCGAATCAGCCGTGCCCGCGAAAAGCTGCAAGCCCGTTTCCCCGAGTCCTGAAGCCGCGCTATGAAAGACGTCCTGGAACAACTTGCCGATCTGGAAATCCGCGAGCCGCCGCGCAACTTCAATCGCCGCTTGCACCAGCGGGTCAATCGCGCCCTGCTTGCACAGCATTTATTCGACTTCTTCACCGGCGGCATCGCCTGGGCCGCCTGTCATTTTCTCCGCGCGGCTTTCGGTTGGCTGCTATTCACGGTCACGGGCAGGTATCGGGAAGGCAACCGGCGGTAGCCGCGGTTGCCCAGCGATTGCACGGGCGGCGCCGCCGTGCTATTCTTGCCTGAACGGTCCCCAGCGGAAAACAAATGCCCAAATCGCTCGATACCAAGATTCAGCGGATCCTCTCCGATCCCTCCTGCAAGGATTTCATCCTCGCCGACGCCAAGGACGCGGACATGGCCTATGGCATCGCTGCGCCGGGCGCAGCCCGGAGCACCATGCCCAGGAGGGCCGATTCCGCTCGCTGGAAGAATATCGCGAACTGATCCGCCAGAACGTGCGGCGGGGGCTGGTGGACATCATGCTCATGAGCTCCAGCACCAACGAGGCGCTGACGATCCGCGAGCGGCTGTTCGACGACAGCGCCGTCACGCCCGCCATCCGCGCCAACGACGCGACCGACGTTTGGGCGGCCCAGGGCGGCAGCTACCTTGCTGAGCCGTCGCGGCCGTTCCGCACCGCGGCCATCGACGAGGCGATGTGCGGCCGGCCCGGCTGCCCGGCGGCGGAGCGTGCCCGCGGCGCGGACCTGGGCCTTTACTCGGTCACGTTCAACAACAACTTGGAGCTGGACCACCGCACGCTTTCCGCCTACCGCGAGTTCACCGCCGAGGCAGCCGTGAAGGGCTTTCGGCATTTCCTGGAGGTCTTTGATCCCAACTGCCCGCAAGCCGCGCTGCCGGACCTGCCGCGGTACATCAACGACATGATCTCGCGCACACTCGCCGGCGTGGCCGGGCCGGCGCGGCCGCTGTTCTTGAAAATCGCCTATCACGGCCCCGCGGCGATGGAACAGCTTGCCGGCTACGACCGGCGGCTGATCGTGGGAATCCTCGGCGGCTCGTCGGGCACGACCTTCGACGCCTTCCACCAGCTTTGGGAAGCTCGGCGGCACGGCGCCCGCGCGGCCCTCTACGGGCGGATGATCAATAACTCCGAACATCAATTGAGCTTTATCGAGCAGCTCCGCGACTGGCCGACGGCCAGGCGGAGCCGCGCGAGGCAGTGCGATCCTATCACGCGGCGCTGGATCGGCTGAAGATCCGGCCTTACCGCACCCTCGATGACGATCTCAAGCGGACGCTGCGCGCCGCCGCTTACGGCGGCAAACCAGGCACCGACGGGAAACCATCCACCAAATCGGACGCTGCCGCCGAGCCTGACTTCGCCAAGATGACCCAGGCGGAAAAGATCGCCTGGAACCAAGCCCGTTGGAAGCGGATTCTGGGGTAGGCGTAGCCTACGGAACTGGGTTTGGGCGCCTCGGCACCGCGCCCGTGGCCGAAGTGCGGCTAGGGACGATGTGAGGGACCACCACTTCGCTTTGGCTAGGTGTCGCCAGCGGCGCGGAAACACCAACAAAACTCGCCGCGGCGAGCAGCGCCACCAATAAGGCGATGGCGAGCAGGACGGGGACGGTTAGCGACCATCTTCTTCTCTCAGCGGCTGGGACGGCTACCTGCGGTGGTTTCGCCTCCCTGTTTCTCCCGAAAAAGCTCAGCCCGCACCAGGCAAACGCCAGCGCCCCCAGCACGCCGCCCAGCAACATGCCGGCCCCTTGCATCCGATTGAGCGCCTCCGTATGATCGCGCGCCTCGAGAATCCGTTGCTGCGCGGCGCGGTCGAAGCCGACGAGGACGTGCAAGGTGTACATCTCCTCCGCCGTGCCGCCGAACTCCTGCGACTGATGCTCCATCCAGCGATCGCGGACGAGCGTTTGCAGGTAGTCGTCGGGCAGGTAAACATCCCGGGCCGGTTGGCCGCCGAAAAGCAATTCCGCATACTCCGCCGCGGCCTGCTGCAGCGTTCGCGACAAGTGGTCGCCCTGGCACTCCACCGGCGTCAGGTAGGGACCGATCTCGCGCCCATCATGTATACGTCGCCATCAAGCTTCGCTGGGGCACTGACCCACGCGGGCGGACGCTCCGCGGCCGGGTCGTAGCCGACAACCGCGGCCGGCGCAGCTTCGCTCTTGGCCGGTTGCGGCGGGTTTATTACCGAGTCCGCCCACTCCAGGCAGGCGCGTCGCACGGCGATCGCCAGCGCCTGGACGATTCCTGGTTCCGGACGTCTCGACGGGGCGGCGGCGGCCGTTGCCGGCGCAGGAGGCGGCGGAAGCGGCGCTGGTGGGGACGGCGAAATCGTTCGCGGCTTGCCGGCATGCGTACGACTGCGTGCTTGCTCATTCGCCTCGCGAGCGATCGCCTTGGCATGCATCTGCTGTTCCCGTGCGAACTGCTGTGCCTGCTGCTGGAACTGCACAACCGCGTGATCGACGCGCGAATGGCGAACAAGCAACAGCAGCACGAACCCGATGGCGACAAGCGCCCCCAAGCCGGCCGCAAACGATCGACCGCCGCGGCTCGACAGCAGCTTCACCAAGACGAACACGACGACCAAAACAAAGATAATCGACAACATGGGAATCCCTTGTACAGGAGCCATCCTCGGGGTCATCAGACCACCTTTTTCCTTTGCGGCCTCAGCCGCGCGTAGGTCGGCACCCAGGGGCTGGCAAGTTGCACTGCGACCGACATGCAGCCGGCAACCATCATCAGCCAAGGCTGGGGAAACTGCCAGAACGCGGAAGCCAGATACGCGGCAACCACCGGTACCGCAACCCAAATCACGCTCAGCCGCGAGGGCCGCAACGGATCGGCCTGCCGCCACCAGCGGACAAGAATCAGGAGCGTGGCAAACACCGCCATGTAAGCCATCAGTTGTGGATGACCGTCACGGTAGAAGTCGGCCGACAGCGGCGGCCCGATCCGCAACGTAGGCCTGAAGACGGGACTGGATGCGCCCGCCGCGGCATGGCCGTAAGCTGGGGGCGGCCCGATCGTGAACGTCGGCGCGGCCTCGGGCTGCAAGCGGACGTGGAAGGCGTCGGCCACGCCGAACGCCGCCAAGCCCAGGCCCAACCCCGCGACCATCAGGACGAAACGCCGCAACAATTGCTCGCCCTCGCGTCCTTCCCAGAGCTTTCCCGCAACCAGCACGATCCACGCGCCGGCCAGGCCCACCACGAACAGCCACGCGCACTGCTCGGTCTCGACCGGGGCCTTATCGTTGTAGACCATGATCAATACGGAAACTACGCAGGCAACCGCCGCGACTGCCGTTGCGATCAGCATCGAGCCGATCAGCTCGCGGAACCGCTCCAAGCGCGGCTTGACCACCAGCACGGGCACTGCCGCCGCCACCTGACGCGGATCAAGAGCGGCCGGTCGAAGGACCGGCCGCCGCCGCGGCGCCAAACACCAGCAGGTACATCCAGCGGACCACGCGATAGATGCCATACGGGACGGCGAGCAACGCAGCCGCCAAGAATAACGGGTATGCGAACATCACTCCCAGGCAAATCAGGCCGAATATAAACGCTATCTTGAGATAGTAGTGCTGCTCGATGTGCGCCCGCACTTTGCTGGCGCGCCAATCGCGCAGCAAGTCTCTAATCGCTTTTCGCACCGCGCGGGCGATCGGCTCCTGGTCGGAATAATCGTCGAGAATCTCCGCGGCCTCCGGCGCAGGTTGCGCAACGGGGACCGCCTTTGGAGTGCCGCAGCCTGCCGCAGCTTTCTCGGAGGGTCCGGGCATTGGCTTGCGAGGATCGGGGGCAGTCCGCAGTGGATCGGGAGACGGCTTAACAAAGAGCGGTGGCGATCCGGCAGCCTGGGCGCCCGCCCCGCACTCCAAAGCCGTTAGCATTTCGCCCACCGTTGCGAACCGCTTCTGAGGGTCCTTGTCCAGCGCGCGTGCTACTACGCCGCGGTAGGGCTCCGCCAACGTCGAAACATCGGGCTGGGCCGTGAGATGTTTCATCAGCACCTCGCCCACGCTCTCGCCGTCAAACGGCACGCGGCCGCTGAGCAATTCGTAGAGCACCGCGCCCAGGGCGTAGATGTCAAGCTCCTTGCCGTAGCGTCCGTGGGCAACTTCCGGGGCCATGTAATGGACGGTGCCGATGCTCTCGGTGTGCCCGCTGCGTCGACTGCACGAGATGAACTTGGAGAGGCCGTAGTCGCCCACCTTGACGATGCCCTCGTCCGAGAAAATGTTGCCCGGCTTGAGGTCGCGGTGGACGATGCCGTGATCGTGCAAGTAGGCCACCCCGGCGGTGATGCCGCGGAACCAGCTCAGGGCCTCGCCGACGGGCAGCCCTTGCGGATGGTCCGCCAACACGGCCTCAAGGCTCTTGCCGGAGACATATTCCATGACGATCCAAGTGTCGCCGGTGTCGTCGACGCGGATATCGTACAAGCTCAGCAGGTTGGGGTGCTTCAAGTTGAGGCACTGTCTCATGCCGCGCAGCTCGGTATCGAGATTGCGGCGGATGAGCTTCAGGGCGACCTCCTTGCCGGCGTCGCTGACGGCGTAATAGACCTCGCCGAAGCCGCCCGTGCCGACGCCGCGCTTAATCGTATAGCCGGCCAATGGGCGGGCGCCGCTGGCGTAGACGAACGGCGTGCCCCGGCCCTCTTTGGCGCCAGCAGGCCCAACGGCCCAGGGTTCCCGCGCGGGGCTGGGACTGGTGACGTGATCGGTAGTTTCGCGCAATCGGTCTTGCACGGCGTTGCCTTCTGCAGTCATAACTGTTCGGCGTTAGGCTACTTTGCCGCCTTGCCGCCCCTTTCATTCTACCTACGATCGACGTGCTTCGCCCCCACCGACCCCGAGTCGGTGGAAAGGTGACTGAAGCGTCAACACTCCACCGCTTCCAAACTGAATGAAAACCCCTCGCCGGCGACGCGGGCGTTGGCGTGCAGCGGGCCGCGGTTGCGGTAGGCCACGCCGTCGATCTCGAACCGCCCCGCGGCGTGGCAGATCATCTTTTCCTCGTATCGGAACAAAATGACTTCCTTGCTCCATTCGCGGCAGACGACGTGGCTGTGCGGACGCGGTCCCATGACGCACGAGTCGGCCAGCAGCAGCACCGCGTCGGCGGCGGGCTGCGTGCGGTGGCGGCTGAGGAAATCCAACCGTGCGGAAAGGCTCAACGGGTGCGTCCGCCGCAGTTGCATCCTTACGTTCGGTCCGATTTCGATGCGGCTGCCGTCACTTAATATCTCCGTCTTCTCCACCCGCCGACCAGCGACGCGAACGTCGCGCAGCGCGTCGATCACGTATCCTTCCCCATCGCGGCGGATGCGGGCGTGCCGCGAGGAGATGTCGGCCAGGATCGGGATGTCCGCCGCGCCGCCCGACTCGTTCCGGCCGCCCGGCTGGCCGATGATCAACTCGTCGCCCAGGCAGACCCAGTAGCCGCCTACCGAGTCGATCCAGAGCATGAACTGATTCACCAATGTGGAACTCCCGACGGACATGGCGCCAGACCTTAGTTCTTTGACCTTAGTTCTTAGAGCTTAGAACTGAGGATGGGTTCCTAGGATCTAAGCACTAAGCTCTAAGACCGTTCCTGCCATTTTACTTCTTTTCCGTCACGGCGACTGCCTTCGCGTCCGGCTTGTGCGGGGCGAAGTAATCGCCGACCTGATCGACGATGTTCTGCGGGCTGGCCTTGTCCAGAGGGATTTCGCCCTGGGGCTCGGTCTCGGCTTTGACTATCGTCTCGGAGACTTCCAGGCGGGTCTTCAGGTCCTGGACCAATTCCTTGACGTGGCCGAGCTGGCTGTCGTCGAACTGGTAGTTGCTCGTCGTCTGCGCGGCCGCGACCATCTGGTTGCGGGCCTCCAAGTTCTCGACCTCGACCTCCAATTGCCGCTTCTGGGCCAACATGCCGTCCAACTGCTGTCGGGCGGCGGAAAGGCCCTTCACGCGGGCGTCGTGGACCTGCCGCAGGCTGGTGAGCGTCGCTTCCGAGGTCTTGTAGCGGTCGAAGCGGTTGGCAAGGTCGGTCCTGACTTCGGCTGCCGTGTAGTCCCGCCCAGCGTAATTGTACGTCTCTTTGCTGGCGGCGAGATCCGTCTTCAGCCGCAGGACCTGCTCCTTGTCCTTGGCGAGCCTCTCCTGAAGGTTGCCAATTCGCTCATCGAGCCGATGGACTTCCACCTCTTGCTTGGCGATGAGTTCCATATTCTTGCGGACCTCCGGGCGAAGGTCCTTGATCATTTGCCGGGCACGATCGATTTCAAAGCCGACCGGGACGGAGTTGCGCACCGAATCGTGGACGTAGCCCCACGAAGTGCGGATATAGCCGAGCGTATTCCGGCCGAAAATAATCACAGTGGCCAGCACGATAGCTGCGGTGGTGATGAGCGTTTTGCGAATCATGAGCGGGATCCTCCTTTCGAGAGAAACAGGGTAGTAAAGGCATCGGGCATAAGGATGTTTCGCCCGTCGGCGGGGGATATTGGAAACGCTTGGACATTTTTGCCGCCGCGCGCGATAATGACCGCGGAGGAGGGTGAGGAAATGATGAGCGATGCGTCCGAAGAGCCGCGGGCGAGAGCGCGGTCAAGGTGGGTCGATTTGCTGGTAGTGCTCGCGGTCCTCGGCCTTTTGTTTGTGTTGCTGCTGCCCGCAATCAATGCAGGGCGGGAAGCGGGACGCCGCGCGAAGTGCTTGGGCAGGGGAATGGTGATTGGACTTTCACTTCAAAACTATGCAAGCAATAACGCCAATGCCCTTCCGCCGTCGGCCGAGGTCTCTACAAACGCATCCGGGCAGAAAGTCGTCGGCGGCTACAGCTTTCTTGTCAAGCTCTTGCCGTTCAATGAGTACGGCTCGCTCTACAAGAGTCTACCGGCAACGATTCCCAACGGCGATCTCGACGCAGCAATGGCGGGCAGCCCGGCACTGACTACGGCAATGAACACGCAACTCCCCGAGACGGTTTGTCCGAGCAACATGAACTGGACCTTTCAGAAGCCGCTTGCCACGCCGCCGCAATTCGCGCTTACAAACTACAAAGCCGTCGGCGCCTCGACTCGGAAGAGCCTGTTGACGGCAGTCGACCCAACGGCCACGCCGCCCTACGGAACCGCGAAGATGCATCCCGACGGTGTTCTCTATCCGAGCGATAAGAACCTGATGATGTCGAACCTGAAAGACGGCACGTCGCACACGATCCTAATCATGGAGACGATCGACGACACGAACAGCCGTTGGATGGTCGGCGCCGAATGCACGCTGGTTGGACTGCCGCAGGCGTCGTCGCCAACGGGCGATCAGCCTGCGCCGCCGAACGAGTTTTTTGCTCCGCCCGGCTTTGACGGCAGCTTTGGCGACGATTCGGCCGTCGCGCGTGCCGGGCTGCGGACGTTTCTCAACTACGACTTTAGCCCTTGCGGCCTGGACGCGCACAAATATGAAGACCCCGGCTGGGCCAAAGCGCCGCCGGCCTATGGTCCTTCATCCGCTCATCCGGAAATTGTGGTCGTAGCAATGGGCGACGGCTCGGTAATGACACTCAACAAGCAGGTTGACGCCGCCAATCTGTTCTTCTTGATTACGAAGGACAACCACGACCCGTTTAATCTCCCGTAGCGTTGACGCTACCCCGCTTTCAGCCGCAACACGCTGATCGAGCGGAGACACGGGGATTCGGTGTTGCGGACGTTAATTTCGGAATCTCGCACGTCTTGGGGCTTTAGGACGTTTGCACGACATCTATCGTGGGGGCGCGGTTCGGGATTATCAAGTACACAGTACGCGGTAGTAAGTACACAGTGCTCAGTACGCGATGCTCAGCGCTGCAACTTGGCACTGGGTACTGCATACTGCGTACTGAGCACTGTGTACTGCGTACTGAGCACTGGCAGCAACACCCGCCCATCTCGCAAAATCGCTAAAGTTTGACGCAATTGCCGCCGCTCTTTCCGCCGAAAAATACAGAATGAGGGGTATCGCGCCCCGATTACGCGCAAAAACCGGTCAAACCGCTCAAAAAGGCGAAGCAACAACCGCCCGTCAGCCGCCATGTCGCTCCTCGGCTCCATCCAGATAGCCAACACCGCCTTGCAGGCCAACGACGTCGGCGCTGCAAGTCGTGGGGCAGAACATCGCCAACGCGAACACGCCGGGCTATATCGTCGAGACGGCGAATTTCGTCCCCGGACCGCCCCAGACCGACGGCGGACTCATCGAAGGCACGGGCGTCCAAGTCCAATCAATCACGCAGCAAATTGACACCTACCTGGAAACGCAGCTCCGCAACGCCAATTCCGATCAGCAAAGCGCCGACAACGTGCAGCAGACCTACAGCCAACTGGAGAACATCGTCGGCGCGCTGAGCAGCAGCACGAACCTCTCCAGCGCCCTGAACAGTTTCTTTTCCGCCGTCTCCAACGTGCTCAACTCGCCGCAGGACCAGTCCGTCCGGCAGTCCGCCGTTCTGCAAGGCCAGTCCTTGGTAAGCACGATCAACAGCATGGAGGGCCAAACCGAGCAACTACGGTCGTCCGTCGACAACCAGATCAGCGCGATCGCCCCGCAGATAAACACGCTCACGAACCAGATCGCCGGGCTCAATATCCAGATTGCCGAGATGACCGGCGGCGGGCAATCGGCCAGCGCGGCCGTGGGACTCACGGACCAGCGGAACCAGGCCCTCTCAAGCCTCTCGCAACTGCTCGGCATCCAGGCCAACACCCAGCCCGACGGATCGATCAGCGTCAGCATCGGCGGCAACATCCTGGTCAACGAGGGCACGGCCACGCAGGTCAGCGTAGCTTCGTCAAGCAATCGCGGCATGACGATTTCCGCGATTCAGATGGCCGGCACGAACTCCCCGATCGTCGCCACTTCCGGCCAGCTTGCCGGGCTGACCACCGCCCGAGACCAGGTATTGGGCGGCTTCGAGGACCAGCTCAATTCTTTCGCCGCCACACTGGCGAACGAGTTCAACAAGGTCTATTCGGGCGGGCAGGGCTTGACCGGATATTCGCAGACGACCGCGGTTAACGCCGTGTCCTCGGCCGATGCACCGCTGAATAATGCCGGACTGTCCTTCACGCCCACCAACGGCTCGTTTTCCATCATCGTCACCAACAGCAAGACCGGCACGAGCACGACGACCAACGTGCCCGTGAACCTGCTGGGCACGGGGACTGCGACGACGCTCAATAGTCTGGCCGCGTCAATCAACAACATCAGCGGCCTGCAAGCTCAGGTCACCGGCGGCAAGCTGACCATTTCCTCCACCGGCGCCAATACGACCTTCGCCTTCGGCGCAGACACCAGCGGCACGCTGGCCGCACTGGGCATCAATACGTTCTTCACCGGTTCCAATGCCGACAACCTGGCGGTTAATCCCGCGCTGGTTCAGGACCCGACGAAGTTCGCGGCCAGCAGCGGCGGCGTGGGAGTCGACACGAACAACGCCCAGACGCTGGCCAACTTCCTTACGCAGCCCTTGGCGAGCAAGAACGGGGCGACGGTCCAGGACCTGTACAATAACATGACGTCCAGCGTCACCGACGGCTCGGCCAACGCCACCGCGGCCGCCAACGCCGCCGACTCAGTGCAATCGACCTTGTCCAACCGGGAAACGGCTGTCAGCGGCGTAAACCTCGACACGCAGGTCGTCGACATGCTCCAGTACCAGGAGTCGTACCAGGCATCCGCCCGTTACATCTCCACGCTGAGCAATCTGCTGCAAATGTTGACACAGATATGAGCCGCGGGAGGAGAGTCCCCGCCGACCCCGCGTCAGTGGAGCAATGACGGAGTAAGCTATGAGCATTTCCATCAACGGCATCCCGACATCGAACATTACCGACCTTTTCGTCCGCAACCAGTTGGCGGCGCAGTTGAACTCATCGCAGACGAACTTGTATCAACTGGAGCAGGAGATCAGCACTGGAGTTCAATTCCAAGCTCCGAGCCAGGACCCCGGCGCCGCCATGCAGGTGGAAGAGCTGCAAAGCATGGCGGAGCGCTATACCCAGGTGCAGTACAACGTCTCGACGAACCAAAGTTATCTCAGCCAGACCGACTCGACGCTCACCAGCGTTTCGAACCTGTTGACTTCGATCCAATCGACCGCTCTCGGCGCGGTGGGCTCGACGTCCGGCGCGGCGCAGCAGCAGGCGGCCGCGCAACAGATCACTTCCGTCGTGCAGGAACTGGTGTCGCTGGGAAACACCGAAATCGACGGCCGCCAGCTCTTCGGCGGCACGGAGACCACGACGCCGCCCTTTTCCATCGACACGGCGGGCAACGTGGTTTATTCGGGCAACGCCAATTCGACACAGTCCTACGCGGGCCTGGACCAGCTTTTCGACACCAGCGTCACCGGAGCGCAGGCGTTCGGCGCCCTGTCGCAGCCGGTCCAAGGCGCCGCATTGACGCCCGCCCTCACTTCGGACACTCCGCTGGCCGATCTCAATGGTGGGAAGGGCGTCGCCGCCGGCAGCATCGCCATCAGCGACGGCCACAGCACGAGCATCGTCAATCTCAGCTCGGCCAAGACGCTGGGCGACGTGGCCGCGCTGATCGACGCGAATCCGCCGGCCGGACGCACCGTCGAGGCCCAAGTCACGCCGACCGGCCTTTCGATCACTCTCGAACCCAGCGCGGCCTTTCCCAATGGCGACAACCTTTCGGTCCAGGAGGTTGACGGAGGCAGCATGGCCTCCGACCTGGGCATCCTCAATCCGACGGGCGTGGGCGCGGGGCCGATCGCAGGGCAAAACCTCAATGCCGTCGTAACGCCGACGACCTCTTTGAACGACCTCTTCGGCACCGAGGCCTCGGCCTATATCGACTTCGGC
This sequence comes from uncultured Planctomycetia bacterium, assembly GCA_963780045.1. Classification (GTDB taxonomy): domain Bacteria; phylum Planctomycetota; class Planctomycetia; order Pirellulales; family Thermoguttaceae; genus JANXQG01. Next base: position 5,054,957 of record CAVZZZ010000001.1, read on the forward strand.
CAGCCGCAAAGCAACATCATCCTGCAGGCTGACACACCGGGCGCGACGGCCTCTGACGGCACTTTGCTTAACGGAGTGACGGTGCAGTTCGCCGCCGACGCCCCGGCCGGCGGACAGGAATGGGCCAACTTCGTTCCGGGAACGCCCGCCTCGCAGGGCAATCCGGGCTCGCCGGGCGTCTTAACTGTCCACGTATCCACGTCGCCAACATCGGCCAGCAGCCCGCAACAGATCGTCAACGCCATCAACGCCGTGCCGGGCCTGCCTTTCATCGCCAGCCTCGATCCGGCGGGCCAGAACGGCGGCGTGGAGCAGTTGATCTCTTCGCTGCCGCCCACGACGACCACTTCCGGCGGCAGCGGCGCCACGCTGGACACGTCCGGCTTGCAGATCGTCAGCGAGGGGATGACTTACACTGTCGGCCTCGGCGGCGACACGACCGTCCAGGACATGCTCAACAGCATCAACAGCTCCGGCGCGGGACTGGACGCTCAAATCAACGCGGCACGGAACGGCATCAGCATTCAGTCGCGAGTCAGCGGCAGCAGCTTCTCCATCGGCGAGAACGGCGGCACGACCGCCACTCAGTTGGGCATCCGCACCTTCACCGCCGCCACGCCGCTTTCGCAGTTGAACTACGGCCAGGGCGTTGGCGTCAACACAGTTTCGCCCGGCGGGAATGACTTCACCATCACGCAGACTGATCCCGGTCCGCCGCCGGCCACCGCGACAGTCAACGTGAGCATTGCGGGCGACAACACCGTCGGTGACGTAATGAATTCGATCAACGCCGCCGCGCAGGCGCAAGGCGCGACCTTCACCGCGCAGTTGACCTCGACCGGAAACGGCATCGAGTTGGTCGACAATAACCCGGCGGACGGGCCGATCACTGTCACCGCCGATTCGCAGAGCACCGCAGCGGTCGACCTGGGCCTGGTCCCCGCCGGGCAGACTTCCGCGCAATCGCAATCCGCGGCAGGTCAGCCGATCACGCTCACCGGCAGCGACGTCAATCCCCAGGAGACCGACAGCGTTTTCAACGCCCTCATCAAGCTCGCCTCGGCCCTAACGAGCAATAACACGGCGCAAATCCAGCGGACGATGGGCCTTTTGAACACAAGCATTCAGAATCTCAACGATGCCCGCGACTCGCTGGGCGTCAACGAGCAATCCTTAAGCACGATCAGCACGCAGCTCAGTAACGAGCAGTTGAACGTGCAATCGGCGATGTCCAACGACTACGATACCAACATGTCCAGCGCCATCTCGCAATACACCGCCGCGCAAATCGCCTACCAAGCCACGCTGCAAACGACGGCCAGCCTCCTGCAGTTGTCGTTGATGAATTACATTCCGATTTGATGCAGCTAGAACCCAAGCCCCGGCCCAGCAAGCAGGCCGGTCTCAGTCGTGCCGTCGGTGACGTGAAAGATGGTGGGAAAACTGTCTTCCCAACCGCGGTTGCCGGCCGGGCAGTATTGCCGGGCGTTGCCTTCGACGGCGGCCACGCCGGGGACGCGGGCGGCCAAGCTGGTCGAATGGAGGAATGAAGCACCGGGACAGGTCAAGTCCTGCACGCAGAGGAACATGCCGTATTTCTGCGCGGCGGCGGCCATCAACAGCGCCACCGAATGACCCTTGCAAGCCTTCAGCGCCACGCCCGAATAGCCCAGCTCGCGGGCCAATTGCAGGCTTTCCAGGTCCACGAGCGACTCGTCAATGACCACAGGCTTGATCCGCGCCGCGCGGTGCATTCGGTTTTCACTCGCCGCGCGAAGATCGCGCGACGTGGGCTGTTCGATGTATTGAAGCCGCCGAAAGGCGTCCGGGGCGCGGCCTTCTAGTTGGGCCAGAAAATCAAGCACGTAGTCCACGCAAGAACAACGCTCATTGAAATCGGCCGAATAATACCACTGGCGGCAGTCCCGCGCAACCTGCGCCTCCGAAGTCACCCGTTCAACCGCGACCACCCGCTCCACGTCCCAGGCCAGGTCGTCGCCCGCAAGCTTGATTTTCAAGTGCGTCAAGCCGTCGCGGGCGATCCACTGAGGAAGCGTTTCCGGCAGCCCGTCGCCCACGGGCTCGGCAGCGTCGGCCGCGGTCAAGGGGTCCAACGCGCCGACGAGGTGATAAAGCGGCATGCGCGGTTTCGGTTGCCGCAGCGTGTAGCGGTCGAGATGCTCGCCGGCGAACTCGTCGCCGAGCCACGCGGAAAGGTCCCTAGAGACGAACTCCGGCCCAAGCAGATTGTACGAATTCTCGCCCAGCGCTTTGCCGTAGGCGTCGTGGATCGCCGCCTCCAAGGGGCTGACGGCGACGAGTTGCGCCAGTCTTGGTATCATCACGCCCACGCTCTCTCCAGCCACCGCTGCCGTCGCGGCCGTCACCGCATTCGCCAAGAGGTCGCTTGACGTCTCCAAGTCGGTGGTGATCTGTAGCGGATGGCCCCAGCCGTCGTAGTCGTTCGCGAGGCGAACGAGCCCGTAAGCCAGCCCGATCATCGTGATCAACGTTTTCTCCACTGAGAGTCGTTCACTGGGCCACGCCCAGACATTGCCCATCGGCATCGAGCCGCGGCCCCGGCCGCGCCGACCATCCCGCGTTTCGACTTCGGCCTCGACGTCCAGGAGCACGGCATCGGTGACCACCCGTCCGCCGAATTTCATCGGCGCACGGTATTTCAGCCATTGCTCGCTCGCGCGGACCTCGCAGAGGCGGATATCGGTAGAGAGGGTCATTGGTAACGCGTCAATCGGGCAGCGGCTTTCCGCGCGTCTCGGGGGCCAGCCAGATTAGGGCCATTCCGAGCAAGTATACCAGCCCGATGTTGGCGCACGCACGGGCATAGTCGCCTTGGAAAAACCCGATCAGCCGCCCGGTACACAGCGCTCCGAGCATAGCGAAGATGCGGCCGGAGTTGTAGCAGAGGCCCTGGGCCGTGGCGCGGACCCGCGTGGGAAACAGCTCCGGCAGGTAGAGCGGAAGCCAGCCGTAAAACGAGGCGGTGGTGAAGCCGGCCATCCACAGCGTGGCCATGAAGAGCGTGTCGAAGCTCGTCAGACAGCGGAAGAGGAATTGGCAGACCAGGAGGGAACAAAGGCAGAGGCCAAAGTAGGTCCAGCGGCGGCCGACACTACTTCCCAATAACGCGCCGGCGAAGCAGCCGAAGATTGCGCCGGCGGCGATCGTGGCCATAGCGACGCCTTTCGCATGTGGGTTGCCCGCGCCCGCCATCTGGTCGACCCACGAGGGCAAAAAGCCATGCACGCCCGCCCAAGTGCCCACCAGCGCGACGGAAGCCAGCCCGATTCCCAGCAGTGCCCGCCGCACCAGCCGCGTGCCCAGCAGTTCGCGCAGCGGCCGGGCGGCACGGCGGCGGACAGACTCACGCCAGCGCTGCGATTCGGGCACCACCGCCAGGATGAGCAAAGCCAACACTGACGGCGACGCGCAGGCGAGCATAATCCAGCGCACAGGATGTTGGCGTCACGCGGCAAAACATGACAATCAGGCCCATCGCCAGATAGCCGACGTTGCTGGCAGCGCCGATCACGCCAGCCAACATCGGTCGGGATTTTTCCGGCCAGCATTCGACCACTAGTGCCACGCCCAATGCCCATTCTCCCCCCATTCCCAGCGCCGCCAGGAAGAACAGCGCGGCGAGCTGCCACGGTTGCGCGGCGAAGTAGCACGCGCCGGTGAAGCCGGAGTAGAAGAGGATGCTTAGCGCCATGGCGCGGACGCGGCCGGCGCGGTCGCCCAGCCAGCCGAAGAGCACGCCTCCGCACGCCGCGCCGAAGAGAAACAGCGCGATGACGTAGGACACCTGCGGCCCGACGAGCTTGTCGACCGTCGCCGCATCGGCCCCGGAGAGGCCCAAGAGGTCGATCATCGCCGGCCGCGAGACGATAGGGCAGAGTCCCATCACCACGCCGTCGAACATCCAGCCCAGCAAGGCGGCCGCCAGCACAAGCCACTGGGCGGGGTGCAAGCGGCCGTTTTGGGCGACGGCTGGCGCGTCGCGATCCTTGAGACTAACTTGCGCCATGGCGATTTAGATTAGCCAACGCTCACCGCTTGTTTGTTGCCGAACATCAACCCGCGGGCGGGCATCGCCGGGAACCAAGTGGAAGTCCAGCGAGAGAACCTGGCTGGAAAGCACGTCGGGACGCGTCAGCGACGACTCGCCCGTCTGTCGCCGTTCGCCGCCGCGGTGCTGGTAGAGCTCGAGCACCCATTTTTGCCGGTTCAGGATCAGCAACTCCCGCACTCCAAGGCGCGAATAGAAAGAGAGCTTCTCGTACACGCGGTCGCGCTGACTGGTGATCTCGATGAGAAAATCGGCCGCGCCGGTCCAGAACTTGCCGTGGTTTATGGCTGCCGTGTTGTTCAGAAAGACGACCACGTCCGGAACCCTGTAGTCGTCCGTCCAGTTCTCGGGGGAGCCGGCGAGGTTCACTCCGGGACGAACCTTGCCGAGCCCGCGCTTGGCAACGGTTTCGCCGAGGACTGTCGAGAACTCGAAGACCCAATCTTGGTGATCGTCGTCAGCTTCCGGTGACATGAAATACACCCCTTCCCATACTTCATCATGTTTGTCGGCGCCCCAAGCATGCCGCTTCTCCTTGAGATCTTCTTCCAACTCGGGATTTTCAATGAACATCGCCACGACTTTGCTCCCTTGCAGCGTTGCATTCCACAACCTGCCATATTATACCTGCTGCCGAGCCGATATGGAGCTACCGCTCCCACATCGCCGCCGCCATGCCGACCGACGCCGGCACGAAGACCATCAGCGGCGACCATGCCGCCAACGCCGGGCTGATCAGCATGTTTGAGCCAAGCTGCTGGCAGGCGATCGAGACCAGATAGAACAAGCCCACCAGTCCGACGCACATGCCGATCGCCACGAAGACGTTGCGGTTGTCGCGGGCAGCCACCAGCGGCAGGCCCAAGAGCAAGAGGGCAATGTCCAAGAACGGCTGCACGATCCGCGAGTGGATCATCCACCGCACGTCCGGGCTGAAGTAGATGCTTCGATGCTTCAGTCCCCAAATCAATTCGCCCGTCGAAGCGAACTGCCGCGTCATTCCGGCAGTCAGCTCGTCGATGGTCACATCGCTGACCATGAAGGCCTCGTCCGGCTTGAGCCATGCGGGGTAGTCGCGGGGCGTCATCAAGACGGGCCGGCCGTCGAGAGTCAGCGACGCTTTTTGCGCCAGGTCGCGCGGCTCGATCACGCACTGGAGCAGATAACCCGCGGGATGCGCAGCGTCGGCCGGCAAATTGACGGCGGCGGCGGCCGTCCACGCCTTTCCGTAGGCGCACAGCTCTTGGCCCGCCGCGTCGTTGGGCGGAAGGAATTCCGGGCTTTGGATCGTCTTGCGGTCGACAATCAGGTTGTTGCCGCGAATGAGCACGTTGCTGGCGTCGTCGTATTGCGGCAGCAGCTCGCCGTAAACGTTTCCCTTGAGGTCCGACGGCCGCACGGAAAGGCGGTCCTTGATGCGCGGTATCAGCAGCTCGCGGTTGGCGGCGGAAAGGAACGTGAGGACGACGGCGGCGATGAGCACCGGCGCGACCACGCGGATCCGCGGTACGCCCGCCGCCATGAGCGCGGTCATTTCGTGGTGCCGCTGGATCCAGGCCATCGTGAACATGGCCGCCATCAACACGAACAGCGCGCTGAAGCGGTCGAAGAACGCCAGCGACTGGTAGCCGTAGTACCCGGACATCAGTTTCAACAATGCGATGCCATGCGCACATTCCAAGAAGCCGTTGAGATTGCTGAACAAATGGATAACCACGAAGACGCCCAGCAAGCTGACGAAACAAACCACAAAGTTGTGGATGAACTGACGGAGGAGGTAGCGGTCGATGATCGTCATACGCCCTCAATTGCCTCCGCCAGCGTCTTGATTCCCCGGCGGATTTCGTCGATGGAGGGCACGCCGAAGCTCAGCCGCAGCGTGTTGCGCCGCCGCGGACAGCCTTCCAGCGGATAGCAGCTTTCGCCGGGCACGTAAAGCATCCCGCCTTCCACCGCGCGGCGGAACAAGGCGCCGTCGACGCCCGTGTCGATCGCCGCGGGAAGGACGAGCCATACGTAAAGCCCGCCGCTGGGCCGAATCCACTTGACGTCCAGCGGCGCGAGGTGCTCCTCGGCCGCTCGAAGCGTCGCGTCCAACTTGCGGCGGTAGCTCTCGCGGAGGGTGGTCACGTGGCGATCGAACAGGCCCGTTTCCATCGCGGCGGCGATGAGCACCTGGTTGAAGTGCGGCGATCCGAAATCGACGTTGCCCTTCTGCGCCAGCACCGGCTCGACCAGCTTTCGCGGCAGGATGCCCCAGCCGACACGGATGCCCGGCGAGTAGGGTTTGGAGAAGGTGCCGGCGTGGATCACCCGCTCGCCGTCGCCGTCGTCCTTCGCGAGCGCCAGCAGGCTGGGCACATCGTCGCCGTAGCAGCGGAGCTCGCGATAGGCGGCGTCCTCGATGACGTAGATCGAATTCTCCCGCGACCAGCGCTTGGCAATGTCCAGCAGCCGCTGGCGGCGCCGCAACGAGGTGGTAACACCCCGCGGATTGTCGTAATAGCTGACCAGATAGATAGCCTTCACGCGGCCCAGCTCGTCGGCCTTTCCGCGGCGGGACAATTCCTCTTCCAGCGCCTCCGGCACAATGCCTTCATCGTCGGCGGCGACGCCGATCGTCCGCGCACGACGTTCGTCAGCGCCGCCATGAAGACGAAGTAACTCGGCGCGGCGGCCAGAACGATGTCGCCCGGATCGAGGAGCGTGTCGGCCACAAGGTGCAATAGCTGGTTGCTGCCGGCCGTGATGACGACCTGCTCCAGCGCCGGCGCGCGTGCGGCCGTGCCGTCGGCGGCGGCAAGCCGGGCGAGAATCGCCTCGCGGAGCGGCTTGTGGCCGATTGTCGTGCCATATTGCAGCGCGGCACGGGCACGTGCCGGGTTGGACCACACGGCCGCCAGGGCTTCCCGCGTAGCCTCGACCGGCAGCGTCTCTTGATCGACGAAGCCGGCCGCCAGCGAGACGATATCGGGGCGCGCCAGGGCCTCGGCCATGAGGCGGCTGATCAGTTTGTCGCCGCCTGCCCAATGTGCTCGGCGGCTGAGACCGTGTTGTGGATCGAGGGTCATTGTCTTGTCGTCCGCGGGTGGAAGTTTAGGTAAAGGGGGGTTTTGGGTCAACGGTGAATGAAGTGAATAGCTTTGACCGGTGCATATCGCGACGTTTTCGGCGGAGATATTTTTTTTCTCGTTTGAAACATCGCAAAATCCCCGTGTTTGTTGCGGTTTTCCAAACCGGGACGAACCCAGAACGAACCCAGAACGAACCCAGAACGAACCCAGAACGAACCCAGAACGAACCCAGAACGAACCCAGAACGAACCCAGAACGAATCCAGAACGAATCCAGAACGAATCCAGAACGAATCCAGAACGAACCCAGAACGAACCCAGAACGAACCCAGAACGAACCCGGAACGAACCCAGAACGAACCCAGAAGGGACCCAGAGCGCACCTGGGACGGCCCCTGGACTCCTGGCCGGCGGGTGGTTTCCACACCATTCGCGGAGCCGGGCCGGAAGCGAGGTGCGTCGGAGCACGGAGCAGAGAAAATCGGGCCTGCCGCAAGCGCTCGCCCGCAACGCCGCCTCCTGTACGTTCATCGCATTCCCGGTCCGCGTGTCGCGGTTTGTCGCGTTTTTTTGCCGGACTTTTTCTGCCCGACATCGCGCAACCCCTTGTCCGGCAACGACTTGCGCCAAAGCGCGAGCACGCCTCCATGGAAAGTGGTGACATTCCCGTCGTACTCGTCTCGCTCCGCCGAAATGCCCTTCCCTGGACAACCGTTTGTCCCCGCCCTCACCCACTCGCGCGGCTATCTGAATGCAACAGATTGCCACACTTTGCAACATCTTTTCGCGCTTCTTGCCTCTCTTGCGGCCCTAAGAGCACGCGGGCGTTGAACTTCAGACCGCCGGCCCACGGCACCTGGAGCCTGTCCGAAAACCGTAGAAGCGACGTCTTGCCGCTTGGAAAAGGCGGCGGGACGCCGCTTCCACGATAGGATAGGCTCTTGGTCCGCGGCGTACGCGCCTCCAACCGCCAATCGCAGGTCGCTTCTCTCATATCTCATCGCTCGTCTTTCCCACTCATCGCTCTCCACTACCTCCTTTCGCCGCATTATACACGATTCTTAACTCTTGTCAACACATTGGCCGTTTCTTGTTTGCCCGCCGCCGCAAGTCCTTGCGCGGCACGGGTTTAGGTCTCTTGACATGTGTTCGCGATTTTATGCGATACCCGAAAGAGCGGATTATGCGAAAAGGCACGTAACCCATTACGCAGCAAGGGTTTGGGGATTTCGGCCCGCAGCCGCGCCGCGGAGCAAGAAAACGGCCCGGCGAAAAAGTTTCTTGCCGGTTTCCCGCCGGATGCCGCCGGCTTGCCCGGCGGTGACTCACGCTCGATGCTACACACGCGCCTGCCACCTATGTCCCCTTATTCCCGATCCCCAGCGACGGCGGAGCCGTCGCCGGGGACGGAGAAGGAGTGGCGAGAAGGGACCGACGGTTTGCAGCAAAGAATCAGTGATGTCGCTTTGGGGCGTGCGCGATTCGGCGTCCTACATGCACAACGGCGCTGCCGTAACGATCCGCGAAGCCATTGCCATGCACGGTGGCGAGGCCAAAGCCGCGGCCGACGCTTTCCTCGCCCTAGAATGGGAAGAAGCCGTCCAGGTGGAGCAATTCCTGAACTCCCTGGCCGCGCCGGAGTTCGCGCGCAAAAGCTGATCGAAAGAGAGCCAACGGTGCGAAGTCTCATGCCCGTGCCGAGCCCAAGCAGCGACGAGAATGTTGCCGGGGGCGACGATTGGCCCAACGCTCGAGGGCACGGTTTGGAAATAAACTAGCTGCGTCCCTCCCTGCCAGGCAAGTTGGCAAGGGTCGCCTATCCTGCAACGCCATTATTGAGTACAATAAGAATTCCTGCTGCTTTTCCGAGAACATGAGCACGTCCGCTTTACCGCTGCCACCATTCGCCCCGCCGCAAGGACATTGGACGGAGGCGGAATACCTGTCGCTCCAAGACGGGACGACTTGGCTCGTGGAACTTTCCGACGGCCAGATTGAGGTGCTTCCAATGGCCAATCCCTTCCATCAAGGGATCGTGATTTACGTATTGATCCTTTTGAGGCAATGTGTCGCATCCATCGGTTCCGGCGTAGTCTTATGTGCCCCATTGCCGGTTCGTCTTTGGCAGGGCAAGTACCGCGATCCGGATATCGCCTATTTCAAGCCCGGCCGAATCTCCGATCCTCGCAAGCAGCCAGACGGCGCCGATCTGGTAATCGAAGTCGTCAGCGGCGAAGAGGAGGACCGCCGCCGCGATCTGCAAACCAAGCGGCTAGAATACGCCCAGGCCGGAATCTCCGAGTACTGGATCGTCGATCCGCAAAACGAGACGATCCTCGTGCTGGTCCTTGATGGCGACGCCTATCGAGTTCACGGCGAGTTTTCGCGGGGCACGACCGCAACTTCCGTCCTGCTGCCGGCGTTTGCCGCGAACGTCACCGCGGTTTTCGATGCCGGGCGCAGCGCCGGCGGTGCGCCGTGGGCATGCCCGATGTCCTCCGAAAAAGCCAGCGCGCTGGTGCTCCGCGTCACTGATTTCAGCGAAACGAGCCTCGTGGTCTCGCTCTTCACGCGGGAATTCGGCAAGATCGGCGCTATGGCGAAAGGGGCCAGACGCCTCAAAAACCCCTTCGAGTCTGCTCTTGACGTACTTGCCCATTGTCGAATAGTCTTCCTCCACAAATCGTCCGAAGCGCTCGACCTGGTGACCGAGGCACGGCTCGTGCGGCGGTTTCGGCCCACGGGCAACAACCTGCCGGGCCTGTACGCCGGCTACTACGTCGCGGAGCTGCTGGGCGGTTTGACCGACGACAACGATCCTCATCCGGAACTTTTCGATTTAGCCGACGATACGCTTGCCGCGCTGGCGGCGGGCGAAACGGTTCACAGGCGGCTGCCGCGTTTCGAGCTGGGCGCTTTGCGTTTCCTCGGCCACGCGCCGGCGCTGAACGGTGCGCCGAATGCGGCACGGCGATTGAAATGACCGGGCGGATCGCCTTCGGCGGGACCCACGGCGGCGTCCTCTGCAGGGACTGCCGCGGCGGAAAGAGCCAGATCGTTTCCGTTACGCGCGGGCGTGCTGCGGACGATGGCCCAACTGGCCGATTTGGAGAGCCAGACTTGGCAACGGATGGAAATCGACGCCCGCACGTTGGGCGAACTCCGCGGCGTGTTGAACCATTACATTTCGCACCTGCTGGGACGAAAACCGAGAATGTACGAATACATTCGCGAGTTTTGGCAGTGAGTGAGGGAAACACGAAATGAAGAAACCCGAAGCTCGGAAATCCAAAATGAATAAATCCGAAATCCGAAACAAGTCGGAAATCCGAAGGACGGATTGTTTCAATCATTGGTGTCTTGGGCCTTGGGGATTTGTTTCGGATTTCGGATTTGGGATTTCGTGCTTTTCACGTCTGTTGCTTGCAGTTTCGTGCTATTTCGTCCTGGCCGTATTCGCCGGGTGCGTGCCGACGCCGACGTCGCGTTCGATGGACCCGCAGAGCACATACACGCCTGCGTGGAACTCCGCGTCGCAGACGAACCCGGCGCCGGCCGGGTATCCGACCTCAGGCAACGGCACACCCACTACAGTAACCGCGCGTTACGTCGATCCCAATGTAATGCCGGCCGGCGCCGCGCCGCCGCGCAGGGCGCCGGAGACATGTCTGCCGGGCCAGGACCCTCGCCATGGCCGGCCGCCGCGCCCGCCACCGGACCGATGCCGGGACCGGGGCCCGCGCAGGGACCGAACGTTTCGCCTTACGACATGCCGAGCGGGCCCAGCGGGCCGCCGCCGGGCTATACCCGCCCCACGCCTTCGCAGACGACGGTCGTGGCGCCGGAATCGGACAAGAAGCCGGACGACGACGACAAGGAATGGGACATCTCCCATTTGGCCCCCGATTACACTTGGAAGAAGATCAAAGAAAAGCTCGGCTGGGGACCGGACGAGCGGCTGGCCAAGATGGCCTACGACAACGGCCAGGCGCTCTTCAACGAGGCCAGCAAGACCACAGCCCCCGAGGAGCGGCAGAAGAAATTCGAGGCCGCCGCCAAGGAGTTCTACACCGCCACCTGGCGCTGGCCCGACTCGACGATGGAAGAAGACGCCATGTTCCTCATGGCGGAATCGTACTTCTTCGCGGACCACTACGCCAAAGCGCAGGACACGCTTACGAACCTCTTGAAAGCGCACGACAACACGCGTTATCTCGATATTGTCGTCGCCCGGCTGTTCGCCATCGGGACGTATTGGGAGCAGTTGGACCTGCAGTACCACCGCTGGCCGCTGCGGCCCAACTTCACCGACAACACGCAGCCGCTGTTCGATACGATCGGCAACGCGCTGGCCTGCTACTCGCTGGTTTGGACGCACGACCCAACCGGACCGCTGGCGGACATTGCGCTGTTCCGCGTGGCAAACTGCCACTTCCGCCGCGGCGAATGGGAAGATGCTGCCCAGCACTACGACATGCTCCGCCGCAACCATCCCAAGAGCAAATACCAGAAGGACGCGCACTTGCTGGAGCTGCAATGCAAGCTGCATATTTATCAGGGGCCGCTCTACTCGGTCGTGCCGCTGAAGGACGCCAAAGAGATCGCCGAGCAGACCCTCAAGCAGTTCCCGGGACAGCTCGGCGACGACGAGCAGCGGGTCCGCCATTCGTTAGACGTGATGTACGAGCAGTTCGCCGAACGTGAATGGGCAGTGGCGCAGTATTACGACCGCAAGGCCGACTACCGCGCCGCCCGCGAATACTACAAGGCCATTCTGCAGAAGTATCCCAAGAGCGCCTTCGCCCAGCGCGCCGCGCAGCGGATTGAAGAGACCAAGGGCCTGCCCGACGAACCGCCGAACCGTTTCCAATGGCTGACGTCGCCGTTCGGAGATGGAAAGTAGGTGGAGCGAGGAGCAAGTGACCAAGTGACAAACGGAGAAAGGGAGAAAGGGAGAAAGGGAGAAAGGGAGAAAGCGAGGCGCACGTGGGTCTCCCTTTCTCCCCTGCTCCCCTTCTCCCTTTCTCGCCTGCTCCTCGCTCCCTGCTTGCTGCTGTTATTCACCGGCTGCCTGGGCAACTACCAGTTCGGGGCGCGGACGCTCTTCCCCGAGGGCATCGAAACAGTCTACGTGCCGGTCTTCGATTCGGCCAGCTATCGCCGCGGCTTGGGCGAAGAGTTGACCGAGGCGGTGGTCAAGGAAATCGAGAAACGCACGCCTTACAAGGTCGTCTCTTCGCCCGGGGCGGCGGATACGGTGCTCATCGGCAAGATCGTCAGCGACAACAAGGCGGTGATTTTCGAGACAACCACGGGCAACCCCCGCGATTCGCAGCTTCGACTTGCGGTGAAGGTCAACTGGATCGACGAGCGCGGCCGGCCGGTCCGCAATATCCCGAACGTGCCGATTCCCGCTACGGCCGTCGACATTAGCGCCACCAGCGACATGGTGCCCGAAGTCGGACATTCGGTCGCCACCTCGCAGCAGGATATCATCAAGCAACTGGCGGAGCATATCGTTTCGCTGATGGAGAAGCCGTGGTAAGTTTTCAGTTTTCAGTGTTCAGCAGGCGATTGGCAATTACCGGCGCGAGCCGGTAAGCTACTTTCGTTTGCTGAAAACTGAACACTGAAAGCTGAACACTCCCAATGTCCTGGCGCCTCCGCACAAAAACCCTCGCGCACGGCCGCGTTCCGCTGCTGATGGGCGTGGTCAACGTCACGCCAGACAGCTTTGCCGACGGCGGTCGGCACTTTGCGCCTGAAGCGGCGGTTGAGCACGGACTGAGGCTGGCGGCCGAGGGGGCTGACTTACTGGACATCGGCGGGCAGAGCACGCGGCCCGGCGCTGTACCCGTTGATGCCGAGGAAGAACTGCGGCGCGTGCTGCCGGTCGTAACCGTGCTATGCCGGCAAACGACTGTGCCTGTCTCAGTCGATACGTTCCACGCGGCCGTGGCAGCCGCCTGTCTCGATGCCGGCGTAGAGGCAATCAACGATGTTACCGGACTGGCCGACCCAGGAATGATCTCATTGGCCGTCGCGCGTGCGTGTGGCGTCTGCGTGATGCACATGCAGGGCAGGCCGCGGACGATGCAGCGCAACCCGCGCTACGGGGACGTAGTTGAAGATGTCTACGCGTGGCTGGCCGCGAGGCGCGATGAGCTGACGTCCGCCGGAATTGAACGGGCGCGGATAGCGCTTGATCCGGGCATCGGCTTTGGCAAGACCGCCGTGCATAACATGGCGATCCTGAATCATCTTGGCCGCTATCGCGAGCTTGGCTGTCCGCTGTTGGTGGGCCTTTCGCGGAAGGCCTTCATAGGCCACGTGCTGGGCAACGTGTCATTGGATCGAACGTTTGGCACGATCGGCGCCGCGCTGGCCACCGCGCGGAACGGCGCAGACATCCTGCGCGTCCACGACGTGGCAGCCGTCCGGCAAGCGCTGCTTTTGTTCGAGGCTGCAGGCGGCTTCGTTTGACGGCACTCATCACGCTATTTCGCGGTGCCCCCGATCCGCCGTGATTTCCTGACAACTGCAGCGGTTATACTGTCAGTGTGGACATCATCTGGCTCAGAGTAGTCGCAGCTACTTCGCCACGACCTTTAGTATCCCGCGGCGTCCGCGTTGCGGGCTTCTCACTCGCAGAACAATGTCTACATCGACCGCTAGGGCATTGAGAAGCTCCAGCAGTCGCTCTACGGAAAAGCCGGTAAAGCGGCCATTCATTAGCTTCGACACGTCCGGCTGCTTTAATCTGAGCAACTTTGCGGCTTTGACCTGCGACAGCCCTAAAGCTTTAATCCGTTGATATAGCTGGCGAGTCAACTCTGCCTTTGTCTGAAGATCGCAAGCATCCGGCAGTTCGAGATCGGCAAACACGTTGCTGCGACCAACTTCAACGGGAGTTTTGTTGACGGGCTTCATTTGCTTTCTTCCTCGTTGCCCTACTATAGTAAATCTACTATACTCTCAATGGTTCGTCAATACCGTCGAGTCGATGGATAACCAATACTCCGATTGAGACGGAAATCTGAACTAGCGGCTCGCCGGCCGCACCGGCTTGAACCTTTCGTCCGGCAAAGAGATCGCCGTGATCCGCAGGCCGAATTTGTCGCCCACTTTGACCGCCTCACCGCAGGCGACGGCCTGGTTGCCGACCTCCAAATCGAGCATCTGCTCGCACGACTTGTCGAACTGGATGATCGCGCCGGACCGAGCTCGACGATGCGGCTGAGCGCCTGCCGCTTTTCGGCCAGTGTGACGACGACCGGCACTTTGATCCGCAACAGGCTCCGCGTGTAAGGCGGCAAGTCGCGGGAACTGAGCGAGAGCGTCGGCGGCGACTTGCGCTTCGATTGGCCGATCAACGTGTCGGACTGCTGTCCAGCATCCAGCAGACTCTCTGGAGTCGTCATCGGCCAAATCAGGGCGAGCTTCTGCTCCGCCGCGCCAGCCCGGCCGGCAATGAACGTCAAAACCTCCGCACTGTTTGATACGCCGCCGAGCCGCAGCGCTTCAGCCGTGCTTTCGACCCAAACTGCGCGGAAGTCCTGCGCCAACCAGGTATCGGGCAGCAAGTTCATACCCAATTCCTGGGCCATCGTTGCCAACCGGCTCGTGCCTCCGGCGTCCGGCTTGGCGCACCAGGCCGGCACAAGGTCACCGGCGGCCGGCAGAGCAAGAACGAACGATTCGCGATCGGTTTTCAGCAGCACGAGCAAAGCCGGGCCGCTCAATTCCGAAGAAATCGCCGACGATTGCAGCTTTTCGTGCTGCCCGACTGCGATCTGGACTTCGCGCTGGAAAGCCCTGCTAATGGCGGCGGCGGCTTCCGACGCGCCGGATTTGCACGACGCCAGGATCGCGGCGTTGGTCTGCTGTGTGAATTCAGACATGCGGGATTACCGGGATTAAACGTCCGACGGTGAACGGCTTCGTCGTTCCGTTATCGGCCGTTTCGCCGGCAAACTTGACGTAATCGGCACAGTTCACGTGAAACGCGGCGTCGCCGATCGCAGCCAGCCGGCTTTGCTGGCCGTCGCTTGGGTCGCCTGGCGAGCCAGCGCGACCATCGTTGCCAGGCCTACGATGCCTGTCACGCTGAAACCGAGCATGAATGACAGGTTTGCAAGCGGCACGGCGGAAACCGCCAGCAGCAGCACGCCCCAAGGCCACGCCGGCGAGGCCCAGAGCATTACCAGCGGGATTGCCAGCAACGTCTGGTCGTAAACGAGGAAGTGCGGCGGGAACATCATCATCATCAACACGCCGCAGGCGTATTCGTAGTTCCTGCGGCACATTCCCCGCCCCATGCCCGGCCAAAACACGGGTGAGAAACTCATCCGGCTTCCGCGGCACATGCGCCGCCGACGGGCGCTGTAGCCGTTAGCTTCCGACAAACCGCCAAAGGGCCGCCGGGCGGCGACGACGCGGCACAGGGTCAGCGCCGCCACGGCGCTGGTCACGGCATAGACGGTCCTCATCGCCGGTATCTTCAGCCCCGGCAGCCCCGCCGCGTCGATCAAGTTGCTGGCAATGCCGGCGAACGACTGCTGGAACAACGGCGAATAGACGTAGGCCCGCAAGCTTGCTGCAATGACGGACATGGCGCGAACGTAGTCCAGCCAGATGCCCGGTCCCGGCGCAAGCGCTACGACAACGAACTGGAGCGCACCGCCGACTGCCAAGCCCAGCATGGTCCGCACGTCGCGGCGGATCAGCATCCACATCGCCACCCCGACGGCGAGCTGCGGCTTGACGGCCAGCAGCGAAAGCACGATTCCCGCCGACAACCTCCGGCCGCGGCGGTGCAAGGTCAGTCCGCAGGTCAGGACGAGCAAGAGCATGGGCGACAGATGGCCGATGCCGACCGCGATCCACATTGGCAGCAGGGCCGCCAGGCCCAGGAGCATGTTGATCCGCCAGTGCCGCGGCAAAGGCGTCGTGCGAAAGAAGATTGTCGCACATACCGCCAGGCACGCGATCTGAAGCACCCACCAAACGTCCAGCGCCGCCGAGGGCGACAACCGTCCAAGCGGGGCCACGGCCAGCGCCAACGTTGGCGGATAGAGCGACCGTTGCGGGTCATCGCGGAGCGGCGCTTGAAGCTCTCGAAAATACTCCTGGTCGTAGAGCCGCGCGGATTCGCCGCGGGCGACGATCGACCCGGCCGTGTAGAACTGCAGGAAATCTCCACCGCAGCCTCCGGTTTCCGGCCGGCGGTTCAGCACGTAGCTTTCCCACACAGCCATTATGGCCAACGCGATGAGCAGCGCCCGCGCCATGTCACTCACACGCCATTGCGACATGCGAATTCCTCCCAAGAGTTCCAGGCGGCGCAACCGGCACCAGCTTCGCGCGGCAACGCCCTTAGAATCTAGGTCACGAATTGCGATCGTGGCGCCAATCGCAAGACGTGACCGGCAAAGGCACTCGTTCCACGCTTCGCTCGTTCCCACGCTCCGCGTGGGAACGAGGGGGATTTGGACCTTCCCCAACTCCAACGTGACCTATCTTTATTAAACGACTGAAGATAACTGACAAGACTATGCCGCGTCGCCTCAGCAACCTGTTTCCCCGCGTGTCGGCACATAGCGAACGCGACCTTTTTGCCTGGTCGCTTTTGGCGGGAACCATCTTGTTGTGCGTCTTGGCGATGCCGTTTTTTTCGGGCGGGCTGTACACGGCCGACGAGCTGGGCAGTTTTCACCTTCCCGCCCGCGCGTTTTACGCGCAACAACTCGCCCGCGGCGAGCCGTTCGATTGGATGCCGGGCATTTATTCGGGGTTTTACCTTACGGGCGACGGGGAGGTGGGAACTTACCATCCGCTGCACTATTTCCTTTATCGCTTTTTGCCGTTGCAGGCCGCGATGGGCTGGGAATACCTGTTGAGCTATCCGCTTATGCTGTGGGGAATGTATGTACTCCTCCGGCGGCGGTTGCCGCGGCGCGACGCGGCAATGGTCGGCAGCCTGGCCTTTACCGTTTGCAGTTTCAACCTCCTGCACTTCGTCCATCCCAATGAAGTCGCGGCCGTTGCCCATATTCCCTGGCTGCTGGCGATGACCGACATCGTGCTGGTCGAGGCCAAGCGCTGGCGGGTGGCGTTTGCACAGGCGTTTCTGGCCTTGCTCACCGGCTCGCAGTTGTTGCTGGGCTGTCCGCAGTTCGTGTGGTATTCGCTGTTGGCCGAAACCAGTTTCGGCGCGTTCCTGATGATCACGCGGAGGTACGCTCCCCGCGAGGGCTGCGAAAACATGCCCACTTGCAAAACCTGCGTCGGCTGCCGCCACAGCTCAATAGGGCACGTCGTCATGGCCAAGGCGATCGGCCTTTTGATCGGCGCGGTGCAGCTCTTGCCGACGCTCGATGCGTTGCGGCAAAGCACGCTGAGCCGCGGCGGCCAGTCGCTCGAAGGCGCAACGCTGCACCCGATCAATCTCATCCAACTGATCGCCCCGTACATGCCGATTGACCGAGCCTTCGGCGGCAGTGCCCACGAACTGGGCCTTTACGTCGGAGCGGTGCCGCTGATGCTGGCCCTATGGGTCTTCGTCCGTCGCGCCGAACTCGGCGGCATGCGACGTTTAGCCCAGGCCGCCGCCGCCTTTGCCGTGGCATCGCTCTTCCTGGCGGTGGGCAGCCGCTTTGCATCCGCAGGATGGACCTCCGGGTCTGTCCCAACGTCGCCCGGTGCATCCGAATGTTCAATCTTGGGCCTGATTTGGGCATCGTGGCTCCATTTTTCCTGCCGCTACACGGTGCTGTTCCAACTCGCCGTGGCAGTGCTGGCGGCGATTGGCTTCGTGCTCGTCGAGCGCAAAGCGCGGCAAAACTGGAAAATACAGCGGCACTCCGCGAAGCCCGTAGGATGGACCTCCGATTCCGTCCTGCTCCGACCCAGTGGCTCGGCGCGTCCCCTTTGGCTAGCTCTCTGGCGACAGTACGAAGTTCTGGGCGGCACGGTCTTGGCAAGCTTGGCCGTCGCCGTGGCGGGATTGATTCTCCAAGTCGGGCATCACGTCGCCTCGCCGTCGCGCGTGCTGGTGGGACCGCTGCTGATGGCCTCGGCCGCGCTGCTGGTGATCGCCGCCGCCAATGGCGTCCGCGGCGCTCTGGTCGGCCTGGTCCTGTTCATGGCGGCCGACCTGGGCTATTACGGACTGAGCTGCACGTTGGGCCAATCGGCCGCCCGGCCGGAGGCGCTGCTGGCATCGACCATCGCGCCGCCCGTCGACCGCCGCAACGCGGACTGTGGAAGCGCCGCCGATCCCGCCCTTGTCAACTGCGCGGAGCGCGTCTTTGCGCCGCCAACTGGCGACGGGGGGCCGGCAATCGGCAATCAGATGACGCTGGCCGGTTGGCAACGCACCGACGGCTGCGCCGCCTTGAAGCCGCGGAAGATGCTCGACTACTTCCAGCTTGACGCTTTGAGGGTATCATCGACGCGGTGGGTGCATCGCGGGGCGTCGACCGAATGCATCCAGGGCCTCCTGCCATTTAATGACGAGTGGTTGCAAGTGCCCGATCCGTTGCCGCCGGCGCGGCTGGTGACGCGCGTGGTCCAGAGCAACCATCCAGCCGCCGACTTGGCGCGCATCGACCTCCGCCGGGAAGCTCTTTGTGACCCGGGAGACTGTTCCGAGTTTTGTATTAGCAAAGGCGGCACTGTCCCCCTTGCCGCGAGTGGCACGCCGGGGACGGCCGAAGTCGTCTACCGCGGCAGCAGCCAATTAGCGGTACAAGTCAGTTGTCCATCGCGGCAACTATTGGTCATAGCCGAGAGCTATCATTCCGGCTGGATGTGTGCGATCAACGGCACGCCGGCCAACGTCTATCGCATCAACGGCGATTTCATGGGTTGCGTAGTGGGACCGGGCGCGGCGTGGTCCGCCTCGAGTTCCGGCCCGAAACTCTCGCTCGCGGCCGGCTTACCACTTTGATCGGGCTAGGCATGATCGGGCTCTGCTTCTTCACCGCCGCACCGCGCCGGCATGTGACATTCGTGGAAAAGATCAGCCTCGGCATGCCGTCGCGGTAAGGCCGTGCTATGAAGTCGAAGCATGAGGCTTATTCAGAGCGGACCGCATTCATGGCGTCGGTTGTCCATTGTGCGGCTCATGCGCACGCACAGCAACTCATTGTTCTCGATTCCGCGTTCTCGATTCCGCAGATGCACGTGAGCACCCTTGAAGGGTTCCGACATTATTCCTATAATGGTGTTACAAAAAGTTACGTCCCCGGAGGCCTAGGAATGTCTATCGCACTGCCACTTGATCAGATGTCGATGCCGGAGAAACTAGAAGTGATGGAGTCTCTCTGGGCCGATCTGTCGCGGCATCCCGCCGAATTGCCCTCGCCTGACTGGCACACGAGTGTGCTTGCCGACCGAAGGCGGTTTGCCGACGAAGGCAAAGCGCAGTTCATCGACTGGAACGACGCCGTGTCGCAGCTTCGGAAGGGCTCGAGTGAACATTCGGCTCCTTGATTGCGCTCAGGAAGACTTGCAATCCGGCTTTCGATTCTACGAGGACAACGCCCCCGGGCTGGGCGACTATTTTCTTTCTTCGATTGACGCCGATGTGAAGTCGCTGCGGGTCTATGCCGGCATTCACGAGATTGTCGAGGGTTTTCATCGCATGCTGGCGAAGCGGTTTCCCTTCGCCATCTATTACACGTTTACTGCCGATCGAATCGACATTTAGGCCATTCTCGATTGCCGTCGCGATCCAACTTGGATTGAACGGCGGCTACGACGGGCGCAAGAAAACCGCTGATCTTACTTCGCCTTTTTCGCCGGCGGCTCGACCGCTCTGGCGCTCATCACAACCTTCTTTCCGTCGCACGACCAGGCCACGTTGTCGCATATCCACGAGGCCGGAAAGTTGGCAAACAAACGGGGCGGTTTGACGCCGTCGGCGTCGAAAACGTAGAGCTTCTGCACGCGGTCGCTCTTCTTCTGCATGCGCACGAGGATTTGTTTGTTCACACCCCACGAAACCGTCATGCACGAGTTGTTGGCCTCGGGCTGCGCCGTGCTTGGAAGGAGCACCTTGAAGCCGCCGTTCTCGCCTTTTACCGAGATGGCGGCGATTTCATTGGCCCCGTTTCCGTTGTTGCCGTCGCGCACGACCCCCTTGAAGCAAATCCGGTCGCCCTCCGGCGACCAACTAATGCCCCAATAGATCTGACCGTAGGCCTTGTGCTCCAGCTCGCGGCGCTCCTGCTTGGCCAGATCGTAGATGCAGAGCTTGGCGCCGTTCTGCCCGTAGACGGTGTAGGCAATCTCGTCCCGCTTGGGAGACCATTGCGAGCCCCAACCCTCGGCGTCGATTTGCCGAGCGTTCGACCCGTCGGCGTTCATGACGAAGACCCCGCGCTCGTCGTTATACCGGCAAAACGTGATTTGCTTGTCGTCGGGCAACCAGCCCGGCATTCCGCCCGGCCCAAGGTCCTTGACTCCGCTGCCGTCGGCGTTGACAACCAGGACGTGGGCGTCGCCCGTGCCTTCGCCCATCACGCTTCGCCAGCCGTCGAAAACGATCTTGCGGCCGTCGTGCGACCATTTCGGCGAGCCGATAAACGTGTAGTCGGGCATGGTGAGGATGGCGTGCGGATCGCTGCCGTCGGAATTCATCACCACCAGCGACGGGCCGCGAAAGCGCTGCAGCACCAGCACCATGCCGTGCTTCTGCCGGTCGAAATCGCCCGGCCGGCCCGTCGCCGCGTCATCCAGGCTGATTCGCAGATTGTTGCCTTTGAGGGTGCAGATCCCCGCCAGCGCGCCCTCCTTCGACTTCATGTCGATCGTCCAGGGATTGGCCTTGCTGTCCAACGTGTACGACATTTCGGCGAGGACCGTCGTGCGCAGCCGCAGGACGCACGTCTTTTCCGAGAAGATCACACTCACTGGCTCGTCCGCGCCGCCAAGATTCTTGTGGCTGCCATCAGGCATTTGCATAGAAACCGACTGGGCCTTCCAGGTGCCGACGAGCGTTGGCTGGACCTGTTTGCCGGCGGGAGCGCCTCCGGTCTGACCACCGCCAGTCGCCGGACTCTGCTCGGCGCAGTTTCCCCCGACGGCGAGGGCGATAGCGCTGGAAAACACCACGAATTGGATAGCACGTTTCATGGCCATGACTCCGGGATTGGAACGGTCAACGCCGCAATTGTAACGTGGCGGAGTGGATCGGGCTATTGTGGCTGGCCTCACAGCCCGACTGCAATGCCGCCCGATTGCGAACGGCGCCCTCCGCATGTCCCGAATTCGCGATTAATGGATCGAGCTATAATAAAGACTTCCGCGAGGAGCAGTCATGAGAATCAAGTATTTCAAGGAAACCGACACTGCCGTGCTGGAGTTTAGCGACGCGCGGGTGGCGGAAACCCGCGAAGTTAGCGAGGACATTTATTTGGACCTCGATGAGGACGGCAAGCTCGTGAGCATGACTGTCGAACATGCGGCCGCCAGCGCCAGCTTCCCGGCGGTCGAGGTGGAGGAGGTCGCGAGCGCCTCAACGGTCGGAATCGCCTGGTGGGGCATTCACTGTCGCCGGGGTCAGGCCCGAATCAGGCGTCGGGTCGATCAAACGTTGGGTCAAATCTGGCGAATAGTGACTTTGAAAGTAGAAAACGCCGGTCTGGCCCCACGCACTGCACTGCACTGCGCCACTGTGCTGTGGACCCCGCGCACCGTGGCAGCGCCGTTGGTAAGCGCGACTGGCCCGATATCGACGCCATTCTGGTAGATTTCCACCGAGCCAGTGGGCGTAGTCGTGCTCCCAAGGTCTTCGGGCGCCACCAGGACCGAATCGTCAGAACCCGACTGGCTCAGGATTATCGTCGTGCCGGGAATCACGACTAAGAGTCGCCGGCTCTCCAAAGGCTCTATGCGCAAGGGGCGTTGCCAACGGTCCATGCGCGGCGTTCGACTTCCGTCCTGTGATTTTGCCGCGCATCGCCTTCCCGCCGCGGAGCGCAACAACGCCTGGAACCTGCCCAACAACTGTGCAAGCATCATTCCTTCCCTACCGCCAGTTTCCGAGCTAGACCGCATGAGGTCGCTTTGCGGCCAGCCAAACTGGATTACGCCCATAATATCCGGCCAAAATGAGGCGTCAAACATGCCTGAATGCCAGCTTGCATAGCAGGCGAACAGGATTGAAATCCATAGGCTTGTCAACGACAAACTTGCAGGATGGACCTCCGAGTCCGTCGAGTTTTGTGCAAAGCGATAAGAAGCCAAGCGGCGCAACTTTTGGCGTCCGGCAGCAAGCGCCGGCCCGCGTTGCCAGACGTTGAGGCCCTCGGCGCTGTGCGTCGTGGCGGCCACCGGCAGCAAGCGCCGGCCCGCGTTGCCAGACTCCATCCGAACCAAGCCCTCGGAAAGCGTGTCCAATTTGTTGACGCAATTGACGTCGGCCCACCACCGAGCTAGAATTGCGCAATCGCGCAAGGCACTGAAGGCGTTACGATGCAGAGATTAGACGTTGAGAAAGCGATCCAGGCGGCGGGCGTTTTGCTCCGCCGCGAAGGGAAGCGGTTGAGCCGCCTGCGGCTGTTGAAGCTTCTTTACATTGCCGATCGAATCGCTCTGCAAACGACCGGCTCGCCGATTCTCGGCTCGAAACTCGTCGCCATGCGGCACGGTCCCGTCCACAGCGAAGTCTTCGACCTCATCAAGGGGGTCCATTTCGCGGAGCCGGACTGGTCGCGGAACTTTCGCAACGTCGGCCGCGACGTCGTCTTGGAGGAAGAACCGTGCGTAGGCAAACTCTCGCGTCAAGAGGTCGAGTTGCTCAATCAGGTCGTCGATCAACGGGCCGATCTCAGCGACTGGGACGTTGCCGAAGAGACGCACGGGTTTGCGGAGTGGCAGGAGTGCTACCCCGATCGCAGTGAGAACACCTCGCGACCGATTCCGCTGGAGCTGTTGATCCGCGCGGTGGGTCGTGCAGCGGACCAGACGGAAATCGTGCAAGACATGGAGGATTCCGAAGCGTACAATCGCTTTTTCTCGCAGGGATTGGCAAGTGAACGCCGGTGACACGATCGTCATTCCGCTGCCGAACGCCAGCTGCGACAGCCACCTCGGGATGGTGATTAGCGATCCGGCGCAAGGTGACGAGTGCGTCATCGTCAATTTCACGTCGTGGCGCGCGGACAAAGACCAGGCCTGCGTAGTAAACCCCGGCGAGCATCCGTACGTATCGAAGAAGACCTGCGCCAACTTTAAGGATGCGAAGCGGTGCAAGACCGCCGACCTTGATCGGCTCGTGGAGGCCGAAGGCCTAAAAACGACCGCGCCGCTGTCGGCGAAGTTGCTTGTGAAGATCAGGGCCGCGGTCCCCGAATCGCGGATGAACTGGGACTGCGCAAAGTTGCTCATGGACCAAGGTTTGGTCGAGATGCAATAATATACATCGGAGGCGGGCGCGAAAACGCGAACAAATGCCAAGCGTCGTAAACCCGTGGCTGCCAATGGTTTAGCGACATCGCCGCGGTCCGTGCCAAGGGCCAAGAAACCGCGGGCCGGCGAGGATGACGACGAGAAGCTGGCGCGCCCACAACGACGCCGGACACTAGCATGACAGATGAATGACGAAAGATGGCTCAAGCTTCCAGCGAAAACCCGCCGGCAAGCTCGCCAGTTTCGGCGTCACGCTGGGCACCGCGGAGCAAAAAGGGCGCGGCGGGGCGGCTGTGGGCTTGGTCGGCCGCGAGCTTGGCGCAAAGCTGCCGCCAGGTCTCGCGCTCGATTTCGAGAATCCGCACGGCGTCGGCAAGGCACGTTTCGTCGTGTCGATGGCCGGCCCGCACGAGCAGGCGGAAGATGAACTCGTAGAGGCCGAAAACGCGCTGCGCCAGCTCGCCTCCGCCCTTGCGGTCGATGGCCGAGAGCATCTGGCCCAGGATGCCTTGAGCGTGAACGATCCGGGCGATGGCCAGGTCGTCGCGGCCCTGCCGCCAGAACTCGCGGGCCGCGTTCGCCGAAGCAATGGCCGCCTCGATGAGCAGCCGTTGCAGCTTCTGCGGCGCGGCCGTCTTGACCTCCGTGGCAAGATAATTGTCTCTGGCGGGCAGTGGCATGATCCGTGCTTTCTGCGGTTAACTCGAGCTGGAACTCGAACCGGAGCCAAACGAAAGTCCGCTGCCGACGCTGGAACCGCTGCTGCTGTTGCTCTGCGAGCTGCCGCTGATGTCGATTGGCTGGATCGTGTCGATTACGTTGGCGTCGTTTTGCATTTGGCTGATCGTCGCGTCCATGTTGTAGAATTCGTTGTACAGCCGGGTCTGCTCGCTGTTGAGCCGCTGGTTCATCAGCGTGATCTGGTTCTGGTTGTCGGTGATCTGCGAGCCGAGGCCGCTGACTTGTTCGGCGAGCAGCGAGTCGCTGGTGCCGGCCAACTGGGTGATCAGGTTGTTGATCTGGTCGGAGACGCCGCTGTTCGTCGTCGTGAACAGTTGCTGCACGGCCTGGGGGTTGGCCGCCCAGGCGGCGTCGAGCGTGGACTGGTCGAAGACGAGCGTGCCGTTGCCCTGCACGGTGACTCCCACTTCGGCCAGGGACTGGAGCGAGCCGTTTCCCTCGAACGTGCCCGCCATCAATTGCGCAAGCTGGTTGCCCGCCTCTTCGGCGGCCGGATATCCGGAGAGCACCGCCCCGGTGTTCGTGGTCGTATCGTAGGACGTGTCGGTGCTGAGCTGATTGGCAAAATTGTTGTAGTCGTTTACAAACGACTGCAAAGTGGCCGCCACCTGGCTGTCGTTGGAAGCCACGTCCACCGTCACCGGCTGGCTGCTGGCGCTTTCGACCTGGAGCGAGACGCCGGGCAGGATGTTGGTAAAAGTGTTCGTGGAGGAGGCCGCGACAAAGCCGGCCGAGCCGCCGCCGCCGACGGCCAGCAGGGCGTTCTGCGCCGCGGCGAGCTGCTGCAGCGACATGCCGGAAATTTGCGAAGCGTCGACGACCATTCCCGCCGCCGCGCCGCTCTGCGTGCCCGTCAGCGAAAGTCGATAGGGCGAGCTGGAGCCGTCGTTGAGGATGCTGGCGGACAGGCCGTTGTTCGCCGCGTTGATGTCGTTCACAAGGTCGTTGAGCGAGTCGCCGGCAGCGAGCGTAATGGTATGCGTGGTCGAGCCATTGATCATCCATGCACCACTTACCTTCGTGGCCGTGGCACCGAGCAGGTTGAGGTCGCTGGCGGTCGTCGAGCTGCCCTCGGCGACGGCAAGTGTACCCGTGCCGCCGGCAGTGTCGGTCAGCAGGATGCCGTCGCCGGTCGAGTTCACCTCGGCCTGGACGCCTTTCGCCTGGAGGTTGATGGCATTGATCACGTCACCGACGGTCTGCATCGAACTCGTGACGTTGACAGTCGAAGTAACGCCGGACGAGTTCGTGATCGTGAAACTGCCGTCGGCGACGCCCGCGCCGCCATTGAGCGAGCTCAAGAGTGTGTTCGTGGAGATCGTGCGGAGGTGCATGTCGCCGCTATTGAGCACACCGGTAGTGCTGGAGCCGGGACCGGAGGCGGTAGCGAAGCCGAGCTGTTGGGCGGTATTCGTGCCGTCGTTGCCGCCATCGTCCGCGGCGTCGCTGTTAGCGGCTGTAAGCGTGCCCGTCGCCGAGCCGGTAGTGTCCACCAGCTCGATGCCGTCGCCGGCCTGATTGACCTTGGCGGTGATGTCTACGGCCTGCGCGCCGGGCTGTGCATTGGCGGTTTGAATTTGGCCGTTGATGTCTTTGATCACGTCCTGCAACGTCGTCGCGCCCGCGAGATTGACGTTGACGCTGTTGCCGTCGCGGTCGGTCAGTTTCATGTAGCCCAGCGGGCCGAGACCCTGGCCGCCGTTGAGGCTGGAAAGGAGGACGGTTTGCAATCCGCCAAGGATGTCGCTGCCGTTGACCGTGCCGGAACTGGATGCGGTGACGGCGATTCCCAGGTCGCTGGCGGCGGACGAACCGGTGGCGTTGCTGATCGTGAGGGTGCCGCTAGGATTGGACGCCGCCGTCGTATCGGTAAGCTCCAGGCTCCGGCCGTCGGCGCCAATCGAGACTTGCAGCTTGCCGCCGGTCTGCTGGCTGATTTCCTGGGTGATGTCGCCAAGCGTCGTCGGCTCGTCCGGCGCAGACGAACCGGCGGGCACCGGAGCAAGGTCGATCGTGCCCGTCGTGCCGTCGTGCAGCGTGTACGTGATGTCCCCTACGGCCGGTTCGATGCGGACGCCCATGCCGTCGTTCAGCGCGGAAAGCGAAAGGTTGTTGCCAAGCGTATAGATGTTCGTTCCGGTCGCTGTGGCGCTACTGGTATCAATGCCGGCCAGCCCCAGCGACTCCGCCGTGGCGCCGTTGCCGACGTCCTGGACCTGGAGGCTGGATTTGACGTCGTCGGCGCTAGTGTTATCCGTCAGCACGATCTGGCCGTCGTCAGTGGAGGCGGTGACGTTCAGCCCGGCGTTGTTGATGGCGTTGGTGACGTCGTCGATATTCTGCGCGGAAGAGAGGTTGACGACGGCCGAGTTGCCGCTGCGGTCGGTAATGCGGATTTCGCCCGGACCCTGCTGCGCGGGTGCCCCGAACCCTTGCCCGCCGTTGATGTTGTTCAGGGAAACGCCCTGGTCGACGGTGTTGCCGTAGCGATAGGTGAGCGTGCCGCCGCCCAGCGCGGCCGTTTCGCTTTGGAAACCGGTGCTGAGCAACTGCTGGCTCTGGGCAGTCTGGATCGGCGTGTACCGGTACGTGCCCGCCGCGGGCGTGCCGGTGATCGTGGCGGCCAGGGCGGAAGGATTGCTGGAGCTGGCGGTCTGGCTCTGAAAGGTCGACGTCAGGCCGAGATCTCTAGCGTCGCTTTGCAGCGCCAGCAACTGGGCGGAGAGCGTGGAAAAGGCGGTCTGCTCGTTCGTGAGGGTAGTGTCCTCGGTCTGTAGTGCGGTCACCGGCTGCGAATCGATGGACAACAGTTGGGTAACGATGCCGGAGATGTTGATGCCGGAGGCGATTCCAACGCTGGCGGTGATACGTCCCATAATCGCGCCTCAAATTCCACGCAAGCCGCAAACTGTCGCTTGTTATCTAGTCGGCATTCGCAGTGCAGAGGGTTGAATCGCGCCGAAAAGCAAGCGGTCCGCCTGGTTTCTCAAGGCGGACCGGCTGTGCGCTAGGCTAGTTGGCTTACGCGTTCTGCAACAGCGTCAGCACGTTTTCGGGATTCTTGTTGGCGATGCTGAGCACCGAGGTGCCGGCCTGCACGAGGATTTGCTCCCGCGTGAGGTTGGCGCTTTCGGCGGCAAAGTCGGTATCCTGGATCGAGCTCTGGGCTGCGGTGAGGTTGGTCACGGCGTCGGTCAAGGCGTTGATGTTGGAATCAACGGTCGAGGCCTGGAAGGCGCCCAAACTGCCGCGCAGATCGCTGATCTGGTTCGAGGCCGCGGAGACGATCTGCTGGGCGAGCGCGGTATTCGTGCTCAGCGAGGCGCTATTGCCCGAGCCCAACTCGTACAGGAAGCCCATCGTGCCTCCCAGCGAGCCGGTGTCGACGCTCTGGATTCCCAGCCGCGCCTGCTCGCCGGACTCGACGGTGGGGCCAAGTTGGAACAAGGCGCCGCCGCCGGTGATGCTGAAGTCGATGTTGTCGCCCACGGCCAGATCTGCCGGATTCAACGCTGCGGAGAAGGACAGCGTGGGCGAGTCGATGGAGACCGTGTTTCCCAGGCCGGTCGCGGCCACGTTGTTCACGGTGGCCGAAATGTCGGTGCCCGTAGCGTTATTGGCAGTGAGCGAGTGGCCGAACGTCCCGCCGGTTCCCTCGCTGACGACCTTCACCGCGGTGGTTGCGTTGCTGCCGTAACCACTTGAGTTGAACTGCAGGTAGTCGCCCGTTGCCGCGGCGGTCACACCGGTGGCGTCCGTGTAGTTGTTGATGGCGGTCGCAATCTGGGCCGCGGTAGTGCCCGCGTCGAAAGAGAGAAGCTGGCTGCCCTGGTCGCCGCCGATATCGAGAGTCACATTGGCCACCAGTCCCGATGTGCCCGTGCCGCCGGACAAGACCGCGCCGGCGTCACCGCCGGCCGTAACCGTGCCCGTATCGGCGGTGTCCGCGGCCGCGGTCAGCGTGTCGGCGCCAGTACCGGTCGTCACAGACGCGGTAAACAGCGAATTGCCGTTGGAGTCCTGATAGGCGTTCAGCGCGGAGACAACGCTAGCAAGTGTCGTGGAGTCGCCTGCGTTGCTGTCAATCGCAATGTTCAGGACTCCCGTGGCGGCGTCGTAGGAGACCTGTGGGTTGGTTTCGCCGAGGCCCGCGCTTCCGCTGGTCGTGATGGCGGTGATTGCATTGGCGCCGGGCCTGGTCGAAGTGATGGTAATCGTGCCGGTAGCGGCGGCATTGGTCAACGTGCCGCTGGCGAGGGTGGCGCTGTCGTTGGTCACGTTGAATCCGTTGGTGGCAGGCGTTGTGCCGCCGGCCGTCGCCTTGAGCGCAGTGTCGTTGTTGATCGCGGCGGCAATCGTGTCGGCCGAGGTCGTCCCGGAGTTGTTGACCGTGACGGTCAGCAAGTTCGTAGTGGAATTAAACGACGCGGTGGCCGTGCCCGCGGCCTGGCTGTGCTCTGGGCGAACGTGATGCCGATGTCATTCGAAGTCGTGCCGGTCGAGGCGGCGGTTACACTGAGCGTGCTGCCGTCCGCGAACGTGATGGGCGCGGCCGTCGTCGCGGCGACGTCGGTGGAAACGCCGTCGTTGACCGTGGCCCCGATTTTGGCTTGCGTCGCCAACGCCTTGACGTTAATGTCCACCGGGACGCTGCTGGCGGTGCCGAAGTTGGCTTGGTTGATTTGGAGGTTCTGGACGGCGCTATAGCCCGTGCCTGGCGCGACATCGAATCCCAGGCTGCCGTCCAACAGGTTCTGGCCCTGGAAGGAGGTGGTTCGGGCAATGTTGTTAACCGCGTTCAACGAGGAGTCGATCTGCAACTGGTTGGCGGCGATTTCGCTGGGGCTCATCGTGGCCGTGTTGGCGGCCTGGTTCACCAGTCCCTCCATGCTCGTCAGCAGCGTGCTGATCTGGCTCAGCGCGCTGTCGGCGGTGGAGATCATTTGGCTGGCCACCTGGCTGTTGGAAATCGCCTGCTGGCTGTCCGCGATGTCGTTGCCCAAATCGGTGGACGCAATCAAGCCCGAGGGGTTGTCCGCGCCGGAGTTGATCTGCAAACCGGTGCTCAAACGGGTGAGCGTGGTCTGCAATTGATTGTTGGACATGGCCAAGTTTTGCTGGGCCGTGAGCGAGCTGATGTTTGTATTGATTCGGGTCATCTCAGTACCTGTACCTCAAACTAAGGTAAAACCTATCACGCTCCATCGACTGGACGGTTTGCGAACTTTAGGGAATTTGCGACGGTCGGGAAATCCGCGATCTTCCGAGTGCGAATCGAGGCCATGTCGACGCGACGGAAGTATAAGCCGGCAAACAAGTTGCGCTTGCGATCCGGCCATGCACGCCCTGTTCCTTTCTTCGGAATCGCCGAGCAAGAATTGCAGCGAAAGCAATGCTTGGCGGTAGATCATATCCGGTCCAGCCCGCACAAAGCGAATATCCGGAAATGTTTCTTACGTCTCGCACTGGCCGCCCTGGGCGGTTTGCCGTTCGCGCTCCTTGGCCCGCACGGATTGCGGGCCATCACGCTTGATCGCGTCATAAACTTCCTGGCGATGCACGGGCACCTCCTGCGGGGCTTCGATCCCCAGCCGGACCTTGTCTCCGCGAATATCGACGATGGTGATAATCACTTTGTCGCCGATCATGATGCTTTCATCGCGCTGCCTGGACAAGACGAGCATCGTTGGCTCCTTGGTTCTCAAAGCGTGGTCGAGTGGCCTTTTTCAGTCAACCGACTTTTCCCTGCGGCAATGCACCAACGCGGTAAGCAGGGAAGTTGACAAAGGTTCTATCGACTGGTTGCATTGGGGCAAACTAACAAATTGGCAAAGTTTGGGTCGTATAGACAATGCGAGTAGAAGATTCTGCTCGGCGATTGCCTTGCGGCGCGTTTGCGCTCGGTTATGACGTTTGCAAGCATCTGCGGCAGAAATCGCCGGTGGCGCTTGCAATCCGGCGGACTTTGCGCGCTGCGCGGCGTTCAATAAGGCGAGTCCCGCTCCGTTAAGGGCTGTTACTCGCGCGGCGCAAGTCGTTGGGCAGACAGGACTAACGACGAATCATGCAGTGCAGTTTGGCGTGGGCTCGTCGCGCTTGGCACAGGCATTGCTTTAGACGAAGCCGCTTATCTCAACTTCCCAATTCCGACCGAATCTCGTTCTCGGCAACATTGGACGAACCAGTATGCCATACGGACTTTACATCTCGGCCGAAGGCGCACAGGCACAGTCGCGCCGTCTTGAAGTCATCGCCAACAACATTGCCAACGTCGATACCGTGGGCTTCAAGCGCGACCTGGCGGTGATGCAATCGCGCTACAGCGAGGCATTGCAGCGCGGCATGCAATCGCCGGGCGCCGGGCCGCAAAGCGATATTGGCGGCGGCGTGCAGTTCCATCAGACCGTGACCGATTTCAGCCCTGGCGCGATGCGAAAGACCGACAACCCGACCGATGTGGCCCTGCAAGGCGACGGCTTCTTCGTCGTACGCAAGGGTCAGGAGCGGCTGCTCACGCGAGCCGGAAATTTCCGCCTCACCTCCAGCGGCGGACTCGTCACCCAGCAAGGCTATCCCGTGCTCTCGCAGGACAGCTCGCCGATCACGATCAGTCCCGAAGGCCCTTGGAACATCAATTCATCGGGCAATATCAACCAAGCGGGCACGCCGCAGCCACTGCAAATCGCCAAACCGGCTTCGCTGGGCGATTTGGCCAAGGTCGGCGAGAACCTCTTTCGGCCGTTGGGCAGCATTCGCCCAGTCGCACAGAACGATCGCGCCGTTGCCGGAGGATACCTGGAAATGTCGGACGTGCAGCCGACGACTGAAATGACGTCGATGATTGAAACTTCGCGACTCCTCGAAGCCAACATCAACATTATGCAGGCCCATAACGGAATGCTATCCAACCTAATTGATAAAGTGCTGAAAGCGTAATAGTCCTGAGTCCTGCCGACTCAAGCCCCAAGCCCCAAGCCTCAATACCCATGAGTATCCAAGCGCTCTATACCGCCGCAACGGGCATGAACTCGATGCAGGCGAAGCTGGACGTCATCTCCAACAACCTGGCGAACGCGGAAACGACCGGCTTCAAGGCCGACCGGGCCAACTTCGAGGACCTTTTCTACCGCGAGGACAAATATCCCGCGCGCAGGACAGCGCCAACCAGCCCACACCCGTCGGCATCGCCTATGGCACCGGCAGCCGCGTGCAGAGCACGCAGAGCAACTTCACCCAAGGCTCGCTGCAGCAGACCGGCAACGCCCTGGACGTGGCCATTCAAGGGAGCGGTTTCTTCCAGGTCCGCGATCCCTCTGGAACCATTTATTACACCCGCGCCGGCAATTTCTCCCAAAACGCCAACGGCGCGGTCGTCATCGGCTCCGCCAACATCGGTCGGCTGTTGGAGCCGTCGGTTACTATTCCGAACGACGCAACGAACATCGGCATCAGCGCCGCCGGACAAGTCACCTGGCGCACGCCGGGCAGCCAGAACCTGCAGCAAGGGCCGACCATCCAGCTCGCGAATTTCATCAATCCGCAGGGCTTGCTGAAGTTGGGCGAAAACCTCTATCAGGAAACCGACGCCTCCGGCGCCGCACAACAGGCAAATCCCGGCCAGAACGGCATGGGCACCTTGCAGCAAGGCTCGCTGGAACAATCGAACGTCGATCCCGTCGGCTCCCTGATCGACCTGATCACGACGCAACGCGCGTTCGAGATGAACTCGCAGACCATCAAGGCCGGCGACGAGGCAATGCAAACCATTACAGGACTTTTTAGATGAGAGATGACGGATAAGAGATGAGAGATCATTCCTCATCGCCCATCCTTCATCGCTCATCCCTCATCCCCCATCCATCATCCGGGAATCGTGCCATGAATCCTCGCATTGTGATTGCCTTGGCTGTGTTGGCCTTCGCCGCTGATTGCGCTGCGGCCGAATTGCGACTGAAGGCGCAGTGCTCGCCAGCCGGGCCGATCGTCACGCTGGGTGACGTTGCCGATATCGCGTCTGCCGATGGCCGGCAAGCCGCAGTGCTGGCGGCGATCGAACTGTTCCCCGCCCCTGCCCCGGGTGACGAAAAAATCGTTCGAGTCCGCGAAATACAGGACCTGTTGTTGCTCCGCGGCGTCAATCTTACCGAACACCAGTTCTCCGGCGCAAGCGAAATTGCCATTCAAGCGGCGGCTGTCCGGCCGCATCCGGCGGCTGTCCGGCAGATTTCCGCGGCGGAAGCAGCGCGCATCAAGCGGCGCCTGGGCGAGTTACTGGCGAAGTATTTGAACGAGCGTTCGGCGAGCCAACAGGACTGGGGCATCGAATTCGAGTTGACCGACGAATCGGCACGCATCTTCGCCGATCCGGTTGCCCCGGTCGAAGTCTCCGGCGGCGCTACACCGTGGACCGGTCCGCAGCGATTCGAACTAGTTGTGGGCAGGGGAAGCGGGGCTCGGGGAGCAGGGAGCAGGGAGCAGGGAGGAACCGCATCCTCTTCGCTCCGTGCGCCCAGCTCCGTGCCGGCATCGGTGACGATTGACGCGACGGTCCGCGTTATCGCCCCGGTCGTGGTGGCCGTCCATTCGCTGACCCGCGGCTCGGTACTCCGCGAGGGCGACGTGGACCTGCAGCGGCTGCCTGCGGCCGATAAGTTGCCCCGCGCGATGCACTCGTTGCAGGAAGCGCTTGGTCACGAACTGGTTCGAGCGGTGGGGACCGGTTTGCCGGTCACCGCCGACGCGTTGCGGCCGCCCTTGGCCGTCCATCGCGGTGAAGTGGTGACGGTGCTTGCACGGGCCGGCGGCGTCCGCATCCGCACCAACGCCCGCGCACACGATGAAGGGAGCGTGGGCGAGCTGGTCGCCGTCGAGTCGCTGGCCAACCGCAGCACTTATTACGCCCGCGTTACCGGAAACCGCGAGGTCGAGGTCTACGCCCGGCCGCCGCAAGTGGAAAACGAACCGTAGAGGACGAAGGATGAGAGATGAGGGACGAAGAGTTCTGTTCTGTCTCTGCTTCCGGCGTCTCATCCCCCATCCCTTATTCCTTATCCCTCATCACTCATCCCTTATCCCTCACGATCCCTTATGCCAAGCAAATTGACTACCATACTGGTTCTCACCTTAGCAGCCCTCGCCGCCGGTCCGGCGGACGCTCAGAACAACAGTCTTTACGCCGCCGCGCAGCAGCAGCCCGCGCCGGTCAACAACAGCCTGGCCGGGCGCAGCGCGCAGCAGCAAAACGCGGGATTGAGCCTGGCCGAGGCCTCGTGGACCTTTCAGTCGCCGGCCGACCGCAAGACCTACGAAGTCAATGACATCGTCAAGGTCACCGTCTCGGTCAAATCGCAGATGACCAGCAGCGGCCAGATCGACCGCAAAAAGACCGGCTACAGCGACTGGAAACTGACCGACTGGATCAAGATCTACCCCGGCTGGAACTTGGGCGAAAACGGCGGTACCACGGGCCAGCCAAACTACGGAACGCCCGAAGTCCGCGGCGATCTGGACAGCAAGCTCCAGGCCCAGGGCAATTTGCAAACCAAAGACATGATGAGCTTCATCATCAGTTGCCACGTCGTCGACAAGCGGCCCAATGGCAATCTTGTGGTGGAGGGCACCTGGAGCGTGAGCGACAACGAGGAGAAGTGGGAGTACTCGCTATCAGGCGAATGCCGACCGGACGATGTCGGCAAAGGAAATACGGTCATCAGCGACACCATCGCCGACTTGCGGATCATCCGCAAGGAAGCGGGACACGTCCGCGACAGTTATCGCCGCGGCTGGCTGCTGGAGTGGATGGACAAGTGGCAGCCATTCTGAGCCGGGAGCAGGGAGCGGGGAGCTTAGAGCACGGAGCCACGGGGATGAGAGATTAGGGATGAAAGATCAGGGGTGAAAGAGATGGGCGCGGACGCCAAACACTTAGATCTAAAGTCTATGAACTAAGCACTACGAACTGAGTACTGTGTACTCTTTGCTACTGACCGCCTTCAACACCAATCAAACCATGACCGCCGCCATGCACCGCTTTAACCGCAACTACTTCGTCGCCGCCGTACTCGCCGCGTCGGCGGCCATGGTCTTCGTCTCGCCCGTCGCGGCGGCGCGGCTTACGCTCAAAAGCATCTGCCGCATCAAAGGACAGGAGGAGAACACCATCCAAGGTCTCGGCGTGATCGTCGGCCTCAAGGGGACGGGTGACAATTCCAGCTACCTGCCCACCATCCGCAGCGTCGGCAAGATCATGTCGATCATGGGCAACCCGCAGGGCGATACCGGTCTGGCTGAATTGAAAGACACCAAAAACGTCGCGCTCGTCACTGTCACGGCCGTCATTCCCGCCGCCGGCGCGGCAGGGCGACAAGATCGACTGCGTCGTCAGCTCGATCGGCTCGGCCAAGAGCTTGGTCGGCGGCCGGTTGTTCCTCACTCCGCTGATCGGTCCTGATCCCAAGCGTCCGCGGGTCTACGCCTTCGCGGAAGGGGCCGTCACGCTGGAAAATCCCGACATGCCCAATACCGGCCGAATCCACGAAGGCTGCCGCCTCGAGGAGGAGTTTTTCAACGCCTTCACCACCAAGGACAACCGCTTCACTCTGGTGTTGGACAAGTTCCACGCCGACTTCCAGGTCGCACAGGACATCGCGGACGAGATCAACCGGCAGATGGGAAAACAGGTCAGCAACTATGCTCCCATCGCCCATGCTTACAACCAGGGCAATATCGTGGTAGAGATACCCGCCCAGTACCGCGAGGATCCGGTGTCGTTCATCGCCCAGGTGTTGGCCATTCCCATCAAGGAGCCGCAGACCGCGCCTCGCGTGGTCATCAACGAGCGGGCGAAGACGATCGTGATCAGCGGCGACGTGGAGATCGGCGCGGTTGCGGTCACGCACAAGGACATGATGATTGAGACGGGCGGGCAGCCGGCGGGCGGAACGTTCGTCGGCGTCGATCCGGTCGATCCTTCGTCGCCGAAACTGCGGTCGCTCGTCGAGGCCCTCAACGCCATCCACGCCAATAAGGAAGACATGATTGAGATTATCAAGGACCTCGACCGCACCGGCAAGCTGCATGCGCCGCTGATTATCGAATAGCACGGCCCACGTTTTCAGTGTTCAGTGTTCAGTAGACTGAACATTGAACACTGAGCACTGAACAACCATGAACAACATCAATCTCATCTCCGCCGCGCCGACAAAGCCCTCGTTCGCATCTGCGAAGCCGGTCGACAATCCGGCCCTCCGCAAAGCCTTCGACGAGTTCGTCGGCGAGACGTTTTACGGGCAGATGCTCAAGGCGATGCGCCAGACCCAGGGCAAGGTGGCCTATTTCGACGGCGGGCAGGCGGAAGAAATCTTCACGCAGCAGCTCGACCAGGCCCTGACCAAGAAAATGACCGCCGTCAGCGCCGACAAACTCAGCGCCCCGCTCTATCACCTTTTCATGCAGGGACGGAAGTAGGTCCCTTCTGCCGGAAGGGACTATTGCGGCAAAACGCCCCGAAAAACCTCGAAGACCGTCGACGGCACGAACAACATCAGTCCCGCTCGGCAAGCACGACCTACTCGCAAAACAACCATGCCTACCCCAACTAACGCCAACGCAGCCGCCTTGGAGGCCGAAGTTGCCTCGCTCCTGAACGACCTGCTGACCGGCCAGGGAGACTTGATGGCCGTCTTGAACCGCAAGCGGAACATGCTTGCCGCGATGGACCGCGAGGGCCTGGCGACAATCGCCGGTGAAGAGCAGCGGCTCTTGGGCGTGCTGCAAGAGTGTCTTGCGCGGCGGCAAACCCTTTTAGCCCGCGCCGCCGCCGCAGGGCTGCCCGCGGGCAGCATTCAGGCCCTGACGCAGGCCCTGCCTCGTGCCAGCCGCGCACCGTTGGCCCGGCAGGTGGCCGCGGCAAATTCGCGGACACGAATCCTGCACACGCAAAACCTCACGAACTGGATCGTCATCCAGCGGACGTTGATCCATCTTTCCCAACTGTTGGAGATCATCGCCACCGGCGGGCGGCCGCAGCCGACTTACGGCAAGTCACCGGCGCCAGCGCATGGTGCCCTTCTGAACCAAGAGGCGTAAACGTGAGGCGGCAATCGGGTCCTCGAAGAAGCGAGCAACAGTGATCTTGTCGGCGCGGTCGCGGACAGTCATCCGTTGGTTGTGGGTGAGCGGCACACGTGGTTTCAGGACCTGTTCGAAGATTTGCACGACTTCTGACATCGGCGTTTTGTCAATTTCCGGCCTTTGAACCAGATCAACGCATTTCTGGCAGGCTTCGCGGGCATACGAGCTGTGGCCGCAAGCAACGTCCGCGTAGATTTGACTGGCCTCCAAAAGCCGGGCCGCCGCGGCTGCTTCATCGCCACGTGCGAGCTCCCGCGCCGGGCCGTCGGCGTCCCACCACGTTGTCAGACCGATCCAAGCGGCGATGGCGAGAAGGAGCAAGACGTTCCAACACTTGGCAAACCGCGAAAGCGGCACTTTGCCAATTAACGTCCATCCGCTGCCGCGGGGATAAACGCGATACGCTCCCAACGCGAGGACAGGAACAAAGAGCAAGCAGAGGCAATGCGTCTTGACGAAGGTGCCGGTGGCCGAATCGCGGTCGCGGTCGTTGTATAGGCCCGCGCCGACGCCGTGAATGTTGAAAAGCCAGGGGGCCGAGCGGACCGGCCGCATTTCTGGATACTTCGTGCGGAAGTAGACCTCGGCGTTGGCCTGCGGCGCGGCGGCGATTTCCTGCCACCGCTGCCGGACGTGCTCGACGAGCGAATCGCAGGTCGATTTTGCCAGTCCAGTCGCCTGCAATTCGCAGGAAATCTCACTTGCATCGAGCCCTGCGGCAATCTGCCGCATCGCGCCTTGCGTCAGCCGATCGACGACCGCCTGATCGTCACGAGTTGTTGTACCGTCGGACATGATCCAAGTGTTCTGCGTCAGTTTGCCGTTGCGGATGGTTCTCATTATAATCGTTTTTTTCACCAGTTCGCAAACCATCGAACGCGAAACGGCCATGCAGCGTCGTCAATTCTTATCCGCCGTCGGCGCCGGCACGTCGGCCGTTATTGCCGGCACGATCTCCACCGCAAGCGGTCGCGAGGCAGATAATGCAACCCCCAAGAGGGACCCGGCCGCACGCCTGCGGTACGAAGAGTGGCTGCGGGCCAGGCACTCTCGCACCTTCACGCGCACCGGTCTTGAGGCGTTCCTCCGCCACGAGCCGCCGGCGAACAACCAGTGGGCCAGGTTCGATCCCCAGTTGGGTTACGTGCCGAAGGACAGCATCCAGCGCGACGGCATTGACGGCTCCCGCTCGGTCTACCGGTACGGTCCCAACGGCGAGCGGAAAACGGTCAACTGCGCCGACCGCCCTTGCCGCATCAACACCTACGGCGACAGCTTCACCCAGTGTCACCAGGTGAGCGACGGCGAGACATGGCAGGAATCCCTGGCGGCCCATCTCGGCGAGCCGATACGGAATTTCGGCGTCGGCGGCTACGGCGCCTTTCAGGCGTTTGAGCGCCTGCGGCGAACCGAAGCAAAGTCGTGCAAAGCCGCTTACCTGATCTTCAATATCTTCGACGACGACCATCAACGGAGCATGATGCCCTGGCGGTCTTTCGTCATCAATTGGCACGGCGAGGACGAAATGTTCCACGGCTCGCCGTGGACGCACCTGCGCGTAGACCTTAAGTCTGGAAATTGGGAAGAGGTTCCCAGCCCCTGTCCCACCGCCGATGCGCTCCGCCGGCTGCTCGACTTCCAGTACGCACGTGCGGTCGTAGAGGACAACGAAATCGTTCAGTTGCGCGCTATGGCCGAAGGCGTTCCGGACGTGCCGCTGGAAGGCATCCGCCGGCTGGCCGATTGGGCGAACCTGAAGTTCGACTTTTCCGATGCGCTCGCCCGGCGGAGGTCGTCGGCAGAGCTCCTCATGCGCGTGGCGAGAAACAGCACTTGCTATGTGCTGGAAAACTTACGGGAGCACTGCCGGAAGCTCGGCAGCAAGCTGATGGTTGTGCTCAGCTACGGAAGCGGCGCCGTAACGCGTGTATGCTCCGGCGCGGCGCGGGACCCGCACGACGTGGCGCTGGCCGCCTGGCTAAAAGACCGGGGCGTGACATTTGTCGACTCGATGGATGCCCACCTGGCTGATTTCCGCCAATTCCGTCTTTCGCCGGCTGACTACGTGAAGCGATACTACCACGGCCACTATACTCCGCAAGGCAACCAGTTTTTCGCCTTCGCCATCAAGAATACCCTGGTTGATTGGCTCAACCCAAAGCCCGTCGCATACCAGAGCGGCGGCGCAATCATCGATTTCCAAGACGGGCGATATCTTGAGAGACCCGCGGAAAATCGGCGCTGACGCGGCCGCTATCACCGCGCCCGCAGCATCTTCGCGTTATTCTCCCCGCCGTTCAAAAGAAACAGCAGCGGCTGCGGACGGTCGGTCCCTTCGATCCATTGCGGACGTTTGCCCCATGGCGCGACGGAAAGCACGTTGGCCATGTCCATCCAGTACCTGTAACCGGCACGGCTTGAGGCCCCAAACGGCATGGAAATGATTCGCCGGGGCGTACTGCTTGTACTCGCCCATCGTGGCGTACTTCGGCACGATCCACGTATGCGGCCACGTCGGGGTCGACGTATTCGCCACCGCAATCGCCAGCTTCTCGGGCAGATCGACCGTCGTCGCCTCGCCCCACACCATGCTGAACATGCCGGATAGGGCGCTGTACGTCAACCGGGCGGCGATGCAGTCGACGCCGCCGGGCGAGAAAAATGTCACGCTGTTGCCGCCGCCGGGGAAGTAGTACAACACTGCGCCCGGCAGCGAAATGCCGGCCATGATCTTCTCGATCGAATCGCCGGGCCGGCCTGCCCAATCGAAGCTGGCCGAGCCGCTGTTGTCGCCATCGACGATCCCTTTTTGCGCCCAAAGTTCGTTGGGGCCGAAGGGAACGCCGAGCTTCTGCGCAAGCCCCTGGATTTCCCACGGCTCCCAGACTTTGCGAAAGTCCATAAACAGCGTCGGATTGCCGCCGGAGAGCCAAGAGCTGAAGAGCATCGTCAGCAGACCTTGCGTGTCGGCCTCGGTGGCAAACGGCAGCACCGTCTTCTTGCCGTTGTGATCGAAAGTAGAATTGAAGAGGCTTTCCATGACGTCGGCGATCGGCAGCGGGATGCCGCGGTGGTCGCTGCCCCACTCCAATTGGTTCATGAAGCCTCCGCCGACGGCGTTCAATTCGGCCATCAGGTTGCGGACGATCAAATAGAGCGCCAGCGACTGGTTGAACTTCTCCGCGGCGTCGGGCTGGCTGAAATCGAGCCGTTTGCCGATGTGGCGGTCGATCCAGCCGCGCAAGGCCGCCAGTTCCTGCTTGTCGTATGCGCCTTTATTCAACATGTCGGCCAGCAGCTTCATGTCCAAGCGCGTGACTTCCAGGCCGAAGGTTCGCCGTGTGGGAATGACGTGCGTGAGCGCGGTTTCCATGCCCATCGAATCGTGCCCGAAGACGACGACGCGGCGGCCTTTCAGTCCCGCGTAGGTCACCGCGGCGTAGGCCCAATCGACCAGCGCCGCGACGGTCGAATCGGTCGGCTTAGGATCTTGGCCCGTATCGGGCCACGTGCCGACGTTCAAATGCGCCAGCTTGCATGTCTGAGCCAATGCCCCGTTAAGCGCATGGGCATAAACCACGCCCGGCTTCGGGCCACTATTGCCGCATGTGATGTTCAAGGGGATGTCCGCCGGTAGGTGGGCCAGCAGACTGAGCATCGTGAGCTGGGGGAATGCCCAGGTGTCCGGCGCAGATGAGAGCGTCGACGCCCGCCTCGCGGAACTGCCGCCCGACGGTATCCGCCTGCGGCTCGCCATCGACCAAAAGCGGCGTCCAAACGACATCCACCGCGCGGCCGTCCGCCGTGCGGACCTCGGCGGCGACGACCTCCGCGATCGTCCGGACGATATTCGCCGCGCGATCCCGCGACTGCTGGTCGATCCGCGGGTCGCCCGTGCCGACGACGCCAAAGGTGAAGGTTTTTGGTTTGGATGCGACGGAGGCAAGTTGCCGGGCGGTCATGGTATGCGCTTTGAAATCGGTTGCGTGCGAAACTGCGGAAACGGAAATCTTAACAACTTTTTCAGTCGGCGGAAACCTCCTTTCGCGGCGACCAACTTGGAAGGTCTTTCTGCAACTTCGGCTAAATGGCTATAATGGAATCTGACGAGCGATGAAGTCCCGCGCCCAGTAGTAAGGCGAGATTAATGCCTGTTCACGATTGGTCCCGCGTCGAATCCGGAGTATTCTATGCCTTCCACCACAGTTGGATTGAAGAGATTTCGCGCGCGCTCAACCGTGGAATCCTCTCCGCGTCGTATTACGCCCTACCGGAGCAGGTTGCCATCGGCTTTGGTCCGGACGTGCTTGCGCTGGAAATGCGCGACGAGGATCGTCCACAAGGCGAGCGGCCGGCAGACGAAGGAAACGGCTCGGTGGCGCTGCTTGATGCGCCACCGCAGGTCCGCCTGACTGCGGAAGCGGAGATGGACTACTACCGTCGCAAGCAGAGTCACATCGCCGTTCGCCATGCCAGCGGCGATGCGCTGGTGGCAGTAGTTGAAATCGTATCGCCCGGCAACAAGTTAAGCCGCGGCACGTTGCGGACTTTCATTGAAAAGGC
Organism: uncultured Planctomycetia bacterium; assembly: GCA_963780045.1. Taxonomy (GTDB): domain Bacteria; phylum Planctomycetota; class Planctomycetia; order Pirellulales; family Thermoguttaceae; genus JANXQG01. The sequence continues at coordinate 5,095,972 of CAVZZZ010000001.1, forward strand.
CGTGGAGTTTATCGAACATCGGATCCACCTGTTAATCGTGGACCTCCATCCGCCGACGCTGCGCGATCCCGAAGGCATTCACGGCGTCTTGTGGGAGGAGTTCACCGGGCGGGAGTATCAGGCCCCGGCCGGCGAGCCGTTGACCCTCGCCGCCTATCAGTCGGGCGACATGGTCCGCGCCTATGTCGAGCCGGTGCGAGTCGGCGATGCTCTTAAGCCGATGCCGCTCTATCTGGAGCCCGGCGGATACGTGCTTGTGCCTTTGGACGACACATATTCCGCCGCTTTTGAGGCGCAACCGAGGCGTTGGCAGGGCGTGCTGGAAGAGCGCGGATAGGATGCCTACCAGATCATTGTCTCTTGGTGTTTCCGGCCGACCGCGCGGTAGTTTCGGTTCACTCGGACGGCCCAGGAGTCAAGATCGCTGCGCAGTCGCTCGAATGACAGACTGGGATGGGACGGGGCTGTCATGAAAAGTCGATAGGCCTCGCGTGCCTGGGAACGCGCCTCGACTGGCAGCGCTCGGTACAGTTTCCAAAAGCGCTTCGTCGCGACTGAGTTCACGTCAAGTCTTCCGGATCGACTGGCGTGGTTTCACCAGTGAGAAACTCGGCAAGGGCCTCTTGGCTAGCGGCCGAAAGCGCTGGACGGGGCCGCGGATCGCGAATCAGCGCTTCCCACGGATCGGGGTCCAGCACCACGACAATCGCTTCGACCGGCCCCTTAATGTCCACCGGTTGCTCCAGCGTAACGTTGCCGTCCTTGATTGTTGCCTTCACCGCTTGCATTCTCTTTTCCCAACAAGGCCGCTGTGATCTTCAAGGCCGCTGTGATCTTCTCGACGGAATCATACCTGTTGGCCACGGGGTCAAACACGACTCGGGGTCATGGCATAGTCTCCGATAGGCTGCTAAACTATTATGCTTTCATTGGGACCCATTGTACAGTGGGCAGAAGCCCCCCTGACTTCGATAGTTCATGCTCAAATGGCGCCTTCCGTTGGGGACCGCGATCATCTTGGCGCTGGCCGGATTGTGCTGGCTTGACGCCCAGTGTGATCTGCCCGGCATGGCGCTGATGCCTGTGCTGCTGGTCATTACCTTGCTGGCCACGCAGGAGGTGTTGCGTCTGGCTAGAGAGGCGAATCTACGACCAGCGGCGGGGCCGGTTTACTTCGGCAACCTGCTGCTGGTCCTTGCGCAGTGGTTTCCGGCGGTCAACCTGTACATCTTGTATAGGCGCGTGCCGGACCACCAATTCGGCTACGTGCCGCACATCGAATTGATCTACGCCGGTAGCGAGTCGGCAATGTGGGCCTTTGCGCTGGCTATGTTGGGCGTTTTCTTGGTCGAGATGCGGAGGTTCGAGAAACCAGGCGGCACATTCGCCAACATTGCCGCGGGCGTGTTCTGCCTGGTCTACGTCGGCCTGATGTGTACGTTTGCCGTGCAACTCCGTATCTTGTGGGCGCCGCGCGCTGGCCGCATGGATCATCACCGTCAAAATGGGCGACATCGGTGCCTATACTGTTGGCCGCCTCATCGGCCGTACGCGGCTTTCGCCCACGATCAGCCCCGGCAAAACGGTGGAAGGAGCGTTCGGCGCGATCGTATTCGCTTGCGCCGGCGCCTATATCAGTTTCAACGTCATTCTGCAATTGCTGCCATCGAGATTGCCGCTGAACCCCGGCATACCCGGCGGCTGGCTGGTCTTCGGGCTGGCGATGGCCGTCGCAGGGATGGTGGGCGACCTGGCCGAATCGCTCTTGAAGCGCGATGTGGGCGTCAAGGATTCCAGTTCCTGGATGCCCGGCTTCGGCGGCGTGCTCGATATTCTCGATTCCCTGCTGCTTTCCGCGCCCATCGCCTGGCTCTTGTGGGCGCTGGGCGTTGTGGGAGTGGGGCAGGGAATGTGAGGCCCTTGCCGAGGGTCGTTTACTGGCTTAGCGGCTGTCCCGGCGCGGCCGCCAGCGATAAATTGTCAGGAACATTGCCAAAGTCCCCACGAGCGCCAGCGTACCCGGCTCCGGGACCGGCGCAATCGCCGATGAACGAGCTGGCGCGTATGACGAAGGAACCACGGCGCCGAACAGCGCCAAATCCGTGCCGACGTACAAGCTCGAACCGTCGGCAAACGCATTGCTTTTGGTTGCAATCAATGTCCCGTCCAGAACGATCGTCCCGCCGCTATAGATATTCGTGCCGCTGAGGACCAGCGTGCCGCTGCCCGCCTCGGTCAGCGAATTCGTCCCCAAGATGTTTCCCCCGACGGTAAGGGTCTTGCCGCTGGCAATCGTCCAAGTCTGGTTGGACCCCAAGGCCAGGTTGGCGTTGACCGTGGCGTTCTGGTTGGCGCTGATGGCGCGTAGCGGCACCCGTGCCGCTGCTGAAGAGCGTCAGTTCGTTTCCGTCGGCGGCGATGGTCACCCCAGTGCTGCTGAAGGTCAGGCTATTGGCAGCCATGTTATTGCCCAGCACGATGCCGCTCTGAAGCGTGGCGCCTGTGGCCGAGAAGAAGACGTCGGTCGTCGGGCCGGGGATCAGTCCGTTGGCGTAGGCGCCGCCGGCGCTTGCGGCCCAGTTGCTCGTTGACGCGTTGGAGAGAGCCATCGCGTTTCCGCCCCCGGGGACCAGTCCCCCCAGCCAATAGGCACTGCTCAAGGGCGTAACCGCAGTGTATAGACTGATGCCGACCGCAGTATCACTCTGGGTCAGCACGGCGGTGTAATCGAACGCGTCGCCCAGCAAATACTTGGTATTGTTCGGGGCTTGGAGACCGGAAGGGGCGGTAATCAGGGTTTGCGTCCCGTTGGGGACACCCGTTATCACAACGCTGATCCCCACGTAGCCGCTGGTCGTGGCGGCGGCGGTCGAGATGAGCTCGTCTGCAACGTTGTTGACCCAGTCAAAAACCAGATTTGAACCATTGGTCAGAGTCAACTTGCTGACGGTGGTGTTTCGGGCCGTGCCGTCGGCCACGCTGAATGAGCTGTCTCCATCGACGGTAAGCGGCGCCGTGCTGGGCAGTCCCCCGGCGCCGGATATCAAAAGGGTGCCGGCGTTGATCGTCGTGCCGCCGCCGATCGTGTTATTCGTGCCGCTGAGGACCAACAGTCCGGTCGGATTGTTCACCACCAGCGAATTGCCGGCCCCGGCCAGGACGCCCTGGTAGGTGCTTGCCAAGGGGCTGGCGTAGATGAGGTTGGAATTGATCGTATTCCCAGGGCCGCCGGCTAGGAGCGTGCCGCCGTTGATTTGCACGTTGGCGGCAGTGATCGCGCCCTGCCCGCCGAGTTCAAGCGGGCCGGAAACCTGCTTAAGCGTGCCGTCCCCGCTGATCGTACCGCTGTTGATCAGACCGCCGCTGACGGTCGTGGTTTGATTGCTCGGGATGTTGTACTGGCTGCTGGCGGAAAGCACCACGTTGTTCAGTCCCGCGCTGCCGTTGCCTGTGAACGTCGAGCCGGCCATAGAAGTCAACGTGCCGCCACTGATCGTGGCCCCACTATTGATATCAACGGCGCCGCTGCCGGCCAGAATCAGTCCGCCCGTGTTGTTGATATTGGTCGTGATGTTCAGCACGCCGCCGTTAGTGGTCTCCATGGTCCCCGAACTGACCTTGGCGCTTGTCGCCAGGGTAAGCGTCTGGCCGTTCGCGTTGGCGTTCACCAAGCCCTGATTGTTGAGGGCCGCGTTGATGGTGCCGGCTCCGCTGATGGTATGTCCGGCGGCCTGGGTGAGCAGGCCGCTGTCGCTCGTGTTGAGTTGCGCGTAGGGAGAGTTCATGACCACGCTGCCGGTGCCGGAGAGAGTCTGAGAACCGCTGAAGGTTAAGTTGGCGGGAATGCCATTGGGGTTGTAATCGACCACTATCGTGCCGTTGTTCGCGAGCCCGTTGGTAACTGTTACGGTTTGATTGTTTGGGATGTTGAACTGGGAGCCCGCGGAGAGCGTGACGCCGCTCAAGCTGGCGCCGCCGCTGGTAGTCGATAGATTCGACGTGCCCGTGCTGGTCAGCGTGCCGCCGACGATCGTGCTGTTTACTAACAGGACGTTGCCGCCGGACGCCAGGATCGTGCCGCCGGAGTTGCTGATCGTTATCGTTCCGACGTTGAGCAGGCCGCCGTTGATGGCCTCCATCGTCCCGCTGCTGCTCATGGCGTCGGTCATCAGGAAAAGCGTCTGGCCGTTGATGTCGGCATTCACCAGGCCCTGATTGATCAAGGCCGCGTTGATCGTCCCGAGGCCGCTGATCGTATGTCCGGCGGCCTGGGTCAGTACGCCGCTGTTGCTCGTGTTGAGTTGCGCGTAGGGAGAGTTCATGACCACGCTGCCGCTGCCCGAGAGAGTCTGAGAACCGCTGAACGTCAAGTTGGCGGGAATGCCATTGGGGTTGAAATCGACCGTAATCGTGCCGTTGTTCGAGAGCCCGTTGGTAATCGTCACCGTCGTATTGTTGAGGATGTTGAACTGGGAGCCGGTGGCGAAGGTGACACCGCTTAGCGTTGAGCCGCCGTTGGACGAGAAGCTGGACGACGTGCCCGTGCTGGTCAACATGCCGCCGACAATCGTGGCGCCGCCGGAAATCTGCACATTGCCGCCGGACGCGGCCTGGATTGTCCCACCGCCTGCGTTGTTGACCGAACCGCCGCTAGTAATCTGCACGTTTCCACCGGCGGCCAGGAGCGTGCCGCCGGAATTGCTGAGGACCGCCGCGACGGCAAAGTTGCCGCCACCGGTGGCTTCCATGATTGACGTATTGCTCGCCGGATTACTACCGGCCAGGGTAAGCGTCTGGCCGTTCGCGTTGGCGTTCACCAAGCCCTGATTGTTGAGGGCCGCGTTGATGGTGCCGGCTCCGCTGATGGTATGTCCGGCGGCCTGGGTGAGCAGGCCGCTGTCGCTCGTGTTGAGTTGCGCGTAGGGAGAGTTCATGACCACGCTGCCGGTGCCGGAGAGAGTCTGAGAACCGCTGAAGGTTAAGTTGGCGGGAATGCCATTGGGGTTGTAATCGACCACTATCGTGCCGTTGTTCGCGAGCCCGTTGGTAACTGTTACGGTTTGATTGTTTGGGATGTTGAACTGGGAGCCCGCGGAGAGCGTGACGCCGCTCAAGCTGGCGCCGCCGCTGGTAGTCGATAGATTCGACGTGCCCGTGCTGGTCAGCGTGCCGCCGACGATCGTGCTGTTTACTAACAGGACGTTGCCGCCGGACGCCAGGATCGTGCCGCCGGAGTTGCTGATCGTTATCGTTCCGACGTTGAGCAGGCCGCCGTTGATGGCCTCCATCGTCCCGCTGCTGCTCATGGCGTCGGTCATCAGGAAAAGCGTCTGGCCGTTGATGTCGGCATTCACCAGGCCCTGATTGATCAAGGCCGCGTTGATCGTCCCGAGGCCGCTGATCGTATGTCCGGCGGCCTGGGTCAGTACGCCGCTGTTGCTCGTGTTGAGTTGCGCGTAGGGAGAGTTCATGACCACGCTGCCGCTGCCCGAGAGAGTCTGAGAACCGCTGAACGTCAAGTTGGCGGGAATGCCATTGGGGTTGAAATCGACCGTAATCGTGCCGTTGTTTGTGATCCCGCCCACAACCGTCAACGTCTGGCCGGCGAGAATGTCGAGCGTGGTCCCGCTATTGTCGATGCTCAGCGAGTCGATACTCGGCGAAATATTGACAGTGACAGTAACGGCCAAGGTCGCGGGAAAGTCTGCCGCCTGGCCGGGCGACATGGGGACGGTCCCGCTGGACCAGTCTGACGCCACGTTCCAATTGCCGCCGGCGGCATTATTCCAAGTGAAGACTGCCGCATTGCTCGCGGCAGTTTGACGCAGGCAAGAAGGACAGCCGCCGCAAAGAGTTTGAAATCCTTCATTATTTCACTTTCCGGTGTCCGTGGGAGTGGTAAGTAATCCCAGGCACAACGACTTTTGCAAAGGGGGGACGGCGGACTTTCCTCTGCACGCTTTGCGTACTCTTTCTATATCACCAACAAGGAGGGCAATATAACCTAGAACACTCTCATCACCGACATCTCCGCTGCAATTCATTGATTCCTGACATGCAATAATTCATGAATTTTCCGACAAAATATGAGGCGCGGGCACCAAGTGGGCCAACACGCTTACTGCGCAAGAGAAGTCGGCACCGACGAAAATGCCCGACCTCTTCTGCTGCCTTTGGCTTTTCGACGTGGTAGAAATACACCAGATAACGCGGCTTCCAACGCCATTGATCGAGATACCAGCGGTGGCTTTGAAAGCGGCGTCGCGCGTTATTGCCTCGGCACAGCACCCGGCACGACCATGTTCGCCGCGCCGGGCGTCTCGGCCAGCGGGCCCTTGCTCTCGATGATCAATAGCAGATCGGCCCGCGGCGGCGAGCTGGGCAGCGGTAGCGGCACGCCGGCCAGCGTCGGCGTCGTATCGACCGGCACCGGCAGGGGCACCATCCCCATGCCAAGGATCAGCACTTGATCGACCGGCCAGCGAAAGCGCTCGCCGAAACGAAAGCCGGAGAATTGCGGCACTTCGATCTTCGCCCGTTGCCGCGGCGAGGCCTGCGTGGGCACTTCCAGCATCACCGGCACCATCTTCTCCACCTGGTCGATCTGGCACTTGATCATGGCGTCCACTGAACGGCGGTCGCTGGTCAAGAGCGGCTGGAATTCCAATGAAAAGCCTTCGTCGATCTGGCCGGGCAGGTTTTCGTAGCCCTGCCAGGCGTCTGGCCGCGGGTTCACGTCGCGGACGAACTGCCGCCCCCGCTGCCCGGTGAGCACGGTCGACTGGCCGTTATTGACCAGCAAGTGCGGCGAGCTGTGCTCGCGGTAGTCGCCACGGTGCTGAAGCGTGCTCAAGAGCACGGCGGCGTCTTCCTTGGACATCAGCCAGGCGCTGACGCCAGGCGTCTGCACTGGGACGGGCCGCAAGGCGCGATGCGCGGCGACCCGCCAGTTGGGGCTGTCGACCGTGGCGATGCGCAGCCCGAAGGTCCGCGTCTCGGCCTCGCTGGCAACGAAGCGATCGACGATGTCGGCCACCACGGCCTGCATTTGCGGCGTGTGATAGACCCGCAGCGTTCGCGGCGTGGCGCTGAGGATGCCGAACGGCTCGCCGTGCCAGACCTCGTAGCCCGTCTCGCGGAGGATCCAATCGATGATCGCCTGTTCCGGCCGTTTTGTGGTGGTCACGCGGGCCGTATAGGGGCTGATGTCGTATTCCCGCCAGACCTGGCCCTGGTCGTTGGGCAACTGGCCGTTGCCCGCGGTAACGTGGAGCTGCCGCCGAGCCACTAGCTGCGTCGGGGCAAGAAACGGGTTGCTGGCGGGGTTTCCGGCGTACCCGCTAGCGGACCGCGGATCGGCGGCCGATCCGGGCGGCCCAGCCGGGGCTTGGGTTGCCGTGGCAGGCACGACGTTGTTGCCTGTGCCTGCCGCCGGGCGCCAGCTTTGGCCGGGCGGATAGCCGCCGTCGCCCGGTGCTTGTGCGTGAGTAGAAAGCGCCGCGGCGAGGATTATCGCGGCCACTAGCGGGACCATCCCAAAAACGAATCGCGAGCCCATTTTCAGCCTCCTTGCCGAAATACCGACTTTTTCGCGCGGGGAGTATACGGTTGGACGATGTATGGCACAAGACGTGTTTTTCGTGTTTCTTAAAGTTGTGCTAGATTCCCCTCCGCGTCAAACTCCATCTCTCGTGGCAACTTGACGATCTCCACATCGTTCCGCTCGCGGGCCTCGTCCAAATAGGCGGCCGAGCATTCAACTTCTGCCAGATTGAGCGTGTCTGCGATCCACAGCAGCCGGGCGTTCCGCGGTTTGACCATGCCGACAGTGCCGAGCGCGGCGGCGAGCATCTCGTGGTCGGTCTCGTAGTCCAGTGGCAACATGCCGGCGGCAACGTGGCCGCTGGTCAGCACGTTCACTCGCGTAACTTGCCGGTCTATCTCGCGGATGACGTGCGAGCGGCAGAATTCCGCCATGCCGATACCCAGCGCGTTGCCGTGAGTTTCGCTCGTCAGGCCGCGGACACAAATGCGCCGCACCTTCGGCGTCTCGCCCGCTACGGCCGCGTGGTCGTTGAACTTTCGGCCGACTACGTTCGGGTCGAAACCCGCGCCGCTGATATTCTTGCCGATGCGGTCGATCAACAGCACGTCGATGGCGTCAAACGGCAGCCGGGCCATCCACTGCCGTGCTTGGGCGAGCAGCAGGCGGTCGCGGACCTCGAATTCGTGCGGAGACACCGCCTCGATTAAGGCGGTCTCGTCGTAAGCGTTTTCGACGATCGCGAGGCCTGCCGCGACGCGGCACTTCGCCAGTACCTCCTCCGCCGCGCTGCGGACGATCCGGTCGAAGCCGTGGTCCTCGATCGCGCGATGCAGAGTATCGGCCCCGGACTTCTTGCCCAGTCCCACCAGCAGCATCTTCATCAGACCGCTTTGAAAGTCGCCGGCGAACATCGTGTGCGGCTTCACGCGGTTGCAAACAACGACGTGATCGGCCTCACACGCCGTGCGGTCAACGTGCAAGGGAAAACCCTCGGCCGCGTGTCCCACAACCTTCGTCTCCATGCTCGCGCGGATCGGGCAGCCGACGGCCGCCTCGGTGATGCCGTAGGACGCCAGCACGCCAAGCTGGCCTTCCGCCGTCCCGCCGCCGTGGCTGCCCATTGCCGGCACGAGAAATGGCCGGGCGCCAAGCACTTGCAGGAATTGCACGGCCGCCCGCAGCATCGTACCGATATTGGCGATTCCCCGGCTGCCGGCGGTTATAGCCACGCTTTGCCCGGCGTGGATGCGGCGGTGCAGCTCCAGGCGGCCCAACTGGGCATGGACCTCCGCCGCCACGTCTGCCACTCGGGGCCGCGGAAAACTCTGTCGAACGCGAAAGATCTGCGGAAAGTCGCTCATTTTGGTTTGTACGATGGACCTCCGAGTCGGTCTAATTGGAATGACGGACTCGGAGGTCCATCTTACGTGTTCGTACCCGCTAAATTCGCGACGGATGCCGCGGCTCGGCGTGATAACGCTCGCCGGTGCGGAACAGCTTCAATCTCTCGTGCAATTCCGGCAACAAGTCGTCGGCCCGCGTCCGCCGCGCTGTATCGATCGCCTTTTCCTCCGCCTCAACTGCTTCCTTGAAGTTTCCCGTTTCCGCCCGCGCAACCGCGAGCGTGTCCCAAATCTCCGGCGGCTTCCAGGCGGACCGGTCCAGCGCCTCCTGCGCCAGCCGCACGGCTTCCTCGCCGTTGCGGACCTTCTCCCCTGGATACTTCTCGTCCGGGTACGTGGCCAGCAGCCAGGCCTTGTGCCGCCGCGCATCGGGCAGATTGGGTTGAATCTCGATCGCCTTGTCGAATTCCCGCACAGCTTCCTTGGGCTTGTGCAGCACGGCGAGCAGCAGTCCCAGAGAGCGATGGGCCGGCTCCATCCCGCCCGTAATGTGCAGGCGCGGATCGGACTCCATCTTCACGATCTTCTCGAACTGCTCCCTGGCCTTTTCGAGCTGTCCTTGCTGCCAGTAGTAATTTCCCAGCGCGTTGAGGGCATCGTAATTGTCGGGCACGGCCTCGACGGCGCGGCTGAAAAGCGCCTCGCTGCTAGACCAGGCCGTTACTTGCTGCGAAGTGAGCCAGGCAAGAACACCCAGCGCGACTGCCACGGCGGCAATCGCGGTCCGCTTGCCCTCGGCCGACAGGCCATCGACCAGTTCCGCTCCGCCCCAGGCGGCTATAATGAATGGACCAATCAACGAGATATAGGTGTAGCGATCGGCCAACGATTGCACGCCGACCTGCACGAGGCCAATCACCGGCAGCAGCGTGGCGATGTACCACCACCACCCGACCGGCAGGTAGGGCGTGAGCTTCGCTAAGCGATGAGCGGCCACGGTAATCGCGACCAGGGCCGCGCCGATCATCAGCACGTCGATCAGTTTGTGGGATGCATACGGATAAATGGCTGCCAGCGGCTGCGGCCAGAACGCCTTCTCAAGGTAGATTCCATAAGCCCACACCGCGTTTTCCAGCCGCGCCGTCAACGGCACGTGCCCCAACATCCCCATCGCGCCGCTGGCCCGCTGCACCACAAAAGTAATCGCCGCACTCAGGCCGGCGAGTACGAACAATGGTATCTTTTCCGCGATCAGCGCCGCCGGGCTGCGTTGCTCGATGCGCACGTAGGGTGCGTGCAGCGAAACCGTCGGCGCCGGGTGCGTTCTGCACGGAGGTAGAACCCGCGTTTCGTCGTCAATCTTTGTTTCGCCGGCTTCGCGCAACGCACCATCCTCCGCGACGTTCCGTGCTTCACGCACCCTACGGGGAGCAACGCGGCCCAAGGGCCAGTAGTCCAGCAGCAAGAGCACTATGGGCGCCGTCACCAACATCGGCTTGGCCATCAGCCCCAGAGCCAAAAGTGCGAACACGGCAAGGTAGCGCGCCACGCTTGGCCGCCTGGCGTACTTGAGATACGCCAGAAGCATTAGCAGGAAAAGGAACGTGCTCAGCACGTCCTTGCGTTCGGAAATCCACGCAACCGATTCGACGTGCAGGGGGTGCAGCCCAAACAGCGCTGCCGCCAGCCCACTCCGCCAGACGGCGCCGGTCATGCCGCGCAATGCGAGGAAGAGCAACAGTGTGTTGGCAGCGTGCAGGGCGAGGCTAGTGAGGTGATGGCCGCCCGCGCTATTCTGCCGCGCGCCGTAGAACTGGCAGTCCAGCATGTGCGAGAGCATCGTCAGCGGGTGCCAATTGGCGACCGTCAAACCGATGAAGGCGAAGGAAATACCGTCAGGCGTCAGGCCGCGGCGGACGAGCGGATTCTCATAAACGTAGGCCGGGTCGTCCAGCAAGACGAACGGATACGAATGCACCGGCCAGTAGACGAGAGTTACCGCCGCGACCAGGAGAAAACCGACCAGAAACTCGCGCCGCATGAAAAACCGGAAACCTCGACAAAAGCGGGCGACCTCCGCCCGGCAGAAAGGAAATTATAACCTATTGTAGAGAAGCCCAATATAGGGATAACGCAAGGCCTACCGCCGCATCATATCACCGACTTGGCGGAAGTTTTCCGCAAATCAATCGCACTATGTCCTCGGTTGCCACCGCCAACGACGCTGCTTCGGCCGCCGGCCAATCGTCCCACCTGGATGAGCAGATCGCGACGCTGGAAGACCAAGTGCGAGACCTCTTGCGGGAGGGATTAGGGACGAGGGATGAGGGATTAGAGTCTCGGGTTCCAATTCCCAATTCCCAATCCCCAATCCCCAGTCCGCCCGCCCTGCCCCCGCTGTCCCCGCCGGCGCCCAAGCAGCGAAGCGTGGCCGCGCGGCTAATCAGGGTGACTATCGGAATAGGGCTGCTGGCGTTGGCTGGCTGGTCATTGACGCCCTTGATCTTCGAGCTGCACAGCACCAGTGCCCGGGTGAATGCGCCGATCCTTACACTTCGATCGCCAATCGACGGTACGGTAAAGTTCCATTGCCCAACGACAAGCGGCGCGGCCGCCGACGCCAGTGCGGCGCTATTCGAAATCAAGAACTCCTTGGCGGACGAAGACCGCCTTGATTCGCTTAAGGACGAAGAAACCTGTCTCCGCGCGCGCATCGCCGGGGCGGATCGGCAGCTCGCGGGCATTGCGGAACTGCAAGCGCGTTTGTCGTCCGCCGCGGCCGAATTCCGCAATGCCCGGCTTCGCATCCTGCAACTGGATTGCGAGTCGGCCGACGCGGCGCTGGAATCGGCCAGGGCGGTGAAAAAGCAACGCGATTTTGAAGAGGAGCAGCTTGTCGAACTTCGGGCTGCCCGCACCGTGAGCAAACTGGACGCCACCGCCGCCCACTGCGCCGCGAACGCCGCGCGACAGGCGGTTGTGCAGGCCGAAAAGAATGTGCAAAAGCTTCAGGAGCAAATCCGCTGCCTCGGCGCCGGCGTCGAGGCCGGCGACGACGGAGGGGGCGATCTGCCATACTCGACGCAGCGGCTGCACGAATTGGCCTGCCGCGTCGAGGAGACTCGCGCCTCTCTGGAGCAGGACAGGGCCAAGCTCGCCCAGCTCCAGCGGCACATCCGCGCGGAAACGGAGCGGAAGGCCCGCCGCGCGCGGTTTGCTTCCGCGGCGCCCAAAGAGGCGGTCGTGTGGCGACGGCGCGTCGGCGACAATACGCCGATCCAGGCCGATTGCCCGCTCTTGGATCTGGTCAATCCGTCGGAGGTTTTCATTGACGCGGTCATCAGCGAAGGCAACCTGAAGCGCGTACGGTGCGGCGGGACCGCCCGTGTGCGGTTGGCCGGCTCGCCGAAGGAATGGAAGGCGGTGGTCAAGCAGGTCTTCGGCCACGACCTGCCCTGGCCTGACGCGAACCTGGCGGCGGCGGCCGTGCCGACGACGCAGCAGGAGATCCACGTCATCCTTGGCTTTGCTGAGTCGTTTACCGACGGCGGCAAGATTGTCTTCCCTGTCGGGCTGCCCGCCGAGGTGACGTTTGTTTCAACAGGCGACGCCTTGAAGGGATTGTTTACGCGCGGCGAAAAGGGAGGGATTAGGGATTAGGGATTGGGGATTAAAGTCCCCATCCCTAATCCCCAACCCCCAATCCCTGTGAGAAACTGCCATGATGGACAACCTGGCTTGGGGAATCAACCTGGCGGTATTGGGATTCTTCGTGGCCGTCGTGCCGCTGCTGCCGAGGGACCGGACGTGGGCAAGGACGCTCGTCATTTCGCTGACGCTCCTCCTTTGGGCCCGCTACTTGTACTGGCGATTCACCGCCACGGCGCCTCCCGACGGCTCGTTTGGGAATTGGGCGTTCTACGTCTTCGCGCTGGCAGTCGAGACGCTGATCAGCGTGAGCATGGTCATCTTCCTCGTGACGATGTGCCGCTACGCCGACCGTTCCCGCGAGGCCGACCGGCTGGAAAAGTGGCTGCGCAGCTTCCGGCCGAAAAGCTGCCCGACGTTGATGTATTTCTCACGACTTACAACGAGGGCCGCGAGTTTGTCGAACGGGGCATCGTGGCCGCGAAGGCGCTGGATTACCCGCGTTTCACAGTCTGGGTATTGGACGACGGCAAGCGCGACTGGCTCCGCGATCTTTGCGCGGAGCGAGGAGTGGAGTACGTCCGCCGGCCCGACAACAAGCACGCCAAGGCGGGCAATGTGAACCATGCCTTTGGAATCACCAAGGGCGAGCTGTTCGTCGTCTTCGACGCAGATTTCACGCCGCACCGCAGCTTCCTCTATCGCACTGTGGGCTTTTTCTTCGCCGACCCGCGCGTGACGATCGTGCAGACGCCGCAGCATTTTTTCAACGCCGACGTCTTCCAGCTCAACCTCGGCCTCTCTGACGTGATGCAGGACAACGAGCGCGAGTGGTACGACGCCATCCTTGCCTGCCGCGACGCCTGGGACCGGGCGTTCTGCTGCGGCACGAGCGCCGTCTTCCGCCGCGACGCCTTGCAGCGGATGGGCGGCATCGCCACCGACTCGATTACCGAAGACATCCTTACCACGGTCCGGATGCTGCCCGACGGCTACGTCACGCGCTACCTCAACGAGCGCCTCAGCCTTGGGCTGGCCCCGGAGGATGTGAAGAGCCTGTTGATCCAGCGGCGGCGATGGGCGCACAGATCGATCCAATTGATGTACCTGATGTTTCAGCGGTTCGGCGAGCGGCTGAGGTTCCGCGACTGGCTGTTCTTCTTCCCGCTGCATTACATTTTGGATTTTCCCTGCCGCATTCTCTTTGCCCTTTTGCCGCTGGTATACCTTTGGACGGGCTGCACGCATTTTTACGTCAAATCGACGGCCGAGCTTATGGCCTATCAAGGACCGACATTGATTGCCTCCTTTCTGCTGGGACGCTGGATGATTCCGCACGCCCGCGCACCGCTGCTCTCCGCGGCCACGTCGCTCTATTTGTCCGCGCGAATCTATCCGGCTGTGATCAGCGCCTTGATCAAGCCCTTCGGCGAGCCGTTCCGCGTGACGCCCAAAGGGAAGAAGAAGGCGAGCGAAGGCGGCGATCCGCCGGCCTTTTGGGGGCTCGTCGTGCTCATTGTGGCCACGATCGGCGGCATTGTCGTCGGCTGCAAATCGTCTTGGAGCCTGCACAGCCGCACTGGGTTGATCATCGCCACATGTTGGTCGCTGTGCAACCTCGTGCTGTTCGGCCTGACCTTGCTGGCCGTGCTGCAGCGGCCTTGCCCGCGGCAGGAGGAGCGATTTCCTGTCGGCTGCCGTTCTCGATTGCGGGTCGGGAATCGTAAACGCGAATGCATCGTAGTCAATTTGTCGTTGACCGGCGCGCTGCTTCACGATGCCGGCGAGCTGCGGATCGGCGAATCGATCGTGTTGGACTTGGAGGGCGTTGGCCAACTTGCGGCGACGGTCGTTAGGACGCCGGGAAACCGCGCCGGCATCCATTTCGACGAACTTCCCCACCCGTTGCGCGACAAGCTGATTGTGTACCTTTACACGTCAGGCCTCACCAACCAGGTCCGCGAGATCAGCCCTTTGCGGATAATATGGCGGCTGCTGAGGGGGACGATTGCGGGTCCGGCGTGAGCTTCATTTCACCGCCAGCCGCCGACCGGCTGCCGCGATGCGTCCTGTGCTGACGGAACGTTTGGCGGCGGCGGGACGTCTCGCTGCGAAGCATTCGTGTCCGATGCCTTGGCTTCGCCCTCTTGCCGCTGCCAGGCAACGATCCGTGCCGGATAACCGACCGCGTGATAAAGTTGAAACTGCGACCGATTGTACTTGTTGACCGCCGTAAAGTAATCGGCGTAGGCCTGGTTCAACTGCTGCAAGGCCGCGACGCCTTCCTGCGGCCGGCTTACGGGCTGGAGCAAATTGCCCGCGCCGCGGATCTCGGAAAGGCCCTTCATCGTGCCGTCGAAGGTGATGCGGGCGTCGCGGACGGCCATTTCCGCGGCAATGGTTTCGCTGCGGGCCGCCTCGGCGGCGGCGTGCGCCTGGACCACTTCGTCGGCAATGCGGTCCTGAAGTTCGGCAAACACGAGCGAGGCCCGGTCGCTGTCGGCGACGCGACCGCGCGTGGCGGCAATATTGCCCGCGCCAAGGTTGTTCAGCGTCCAAACCAGGCCCACGCTCACGTCGGCACGGCCGTAGGACGAGCCCAGATCGCCGCCGGGTCCGCCGCCGAATACGCCGCCCATGGTGCTGCCGTCGGGTCCGTTGCCCGTCAGCACAACGCTCGGCAGCAAGGGCCGCACTTTTTCCGCCCGCAACAGGTCCAACGTCGCCTGCACGGCTGCCCGCTGCGAAGCCAACTCCGGCCGGCTCATCAGCCCGCAAGGAATGAGATCGTCCACCGTGTATTGCGGCGCAACCAGCGTGACTTGCAGAATCGCCGGCTCCTCGGGAACAACGACCGAGCCGGGCGTCAGCCGCAATACGCGTGTCAGCCGCGAACTGGCGATTTGCCAATTGCCCCGCGCGGCCGCGGCTTGGGCATTCAACTGCGCGGCAAACGCGCGGGCACGGTCCGCTTCCATCGGCGGGACTAGCCCCCTGGCGAGCGATTCGATTTGCGTGACCAGCTCCCGTGCCTTGGCCGTCGAATCCAACACGCCCGCCAGCCGGCCGCGGGCCTCTTGCACGTCGAAGTAGCATTGCGCGACCGCCAGCAGTCCGTCGTTCTGCGCTGCTTCCAAGTCGAACTGCCTGGCCGACAATTCCTGCCGCGCTGCCAGGGGGCGGAAAATGGCGTCCGTAACAGCAAGATTCATCGTTGCTCCCGGCCCCAGGGAATAGGAGCCGAAACTGACTGGCGAGACTTCTCCGAAGGTTCCCTGGTTCGCGCCGTCGTGATGCGAGTAGCCCGCGCCGATGTTCAAATCGGGCAGCCAAAGCGCCTTTGCGCCTTGAAGCTGGGCGGCCGCCTTCTCGACTCCGTTTTGAGCAAAGGCGATAACCAGCGGCCGGGCCTGCGAAAGGCAAAGCGCGGTCGGCAGATTGATCGGCAGCACGCGGTCGGTTGGATTCGGCGGCGGCGCCTGGACGCCGCTTAACTGCGAGGCGCGGTTGAAATCGGGAACGATCGCCTGCGGCCCGTACCGCCACGCATCGGCAGGCGGGATGCCGCCCCCTTGCTGCGCGGAAGCCACCCGCGCCATAGCGCCAAATAAAGCGGCAGCGCGGCGATCGCCTGAAAAACGGCCTTGCACACGGGTATCGCCTTTGCGCTTTGGACGTGCGGGATGGAATCTCGGGAAACTGGCAAATCTAACAGTCTTATCGGTATGACGGAACGACCTACTGGACGGTTCGCGACCGCTGGACGATCTGCGCGAGCCGGTTATGCGGGTTGTGCGGAATATGCACGTTCTCCGGGGCCGTGCCGTTGACCGTCGCCGCCGGCTGTGGTAAAAACAGAGCTTTGCCAACGGTAAGAACCAGTCTCCAACCCATTGACCACGGAGCAGCAAAAGTGTCACTCAGCGAGCGGAAACAAGAACTCAAACGACGACGTCATCGCAAGAAGAAACTCGCTGTCTTCGCCCGAAAACTGGCCAAGGCCACGGTTTCCGAGAAGACGGTAATTGCCGAAAAGATCCGCGGCCTGACGCCTGGCTGCGAGACCGTGATCGAGAATTGGGAGCTGGAGAAGAAGCGGTAATCGAGCAGCGGCTTGCGTAGTCTAGGCTTGTGTCTTCTGCAACCGCTCAATCACCGCTTTCACCGCGGCGAGTTGGGTTTCGAGGTCCTTCAGCGCATTTCGCTCGCCCTGCACGATGGCCGCCGGGGCGCGCTGGACGAAGTTTTCGTTTTCCAGTTTCTTCTGCTTGGCGGCTTTCAGCCCTTCCAAGCGGACTTCTTCCTGCTGGTTCCGCGTGAGCTCCGCGCCGACGTCGATCAGCTCGGCCAGGTCGACGAAGACTTCCATGCCGGTAAGCGCTACGTTGGCAGAAAGCTCCGGCGGCAACACGTCCGGTCCCCAACCGGTGGCACGCGCGTCGGCCATCTTTGCAAAGTACGGTTCCATCGGCCGCAGCAAATCGGCCGTCGCCGCATCGCAGCGGACGGAGAAACGGACCTCTTTCCGCGGCGGCACGTTTTGCCGCGTGCGAATGTCGCGGACCGCGCGGAGCACTTCCTGGAACCGCGCAAAACGGGCCTCGATTTCCCCGTTCTGCCGGGCGAGGTCGGCCTCCGGCCAAGGCGCGATCATAATGCTTTCGGCGGCCGGGGTCGGCGTGTCAACGCCGCGAACGGGCGCGGGTTCGGCCAGCAGTTGCCATATCTCTTCAGTCACGAAGGGAATGATGGGGTGCAGCAGTCTCAATAGCGCGTCAAGCGTGTGAGCAAGCACGCGCTGCGCGGTCGGCCGCAGCGCCGCATCGCCCAGCCGCGCCTTGACCATTTCCACGTAGAAGCTGCAGAATTCGTTCCAGGCGAAATCGTATAGCGCTTCCGTGGCGTCGGCGTAACGGAATTCGGCCAAAGCTTGCGTTGCCTGCTGCGTTACGGTCGCTAATCGGCTGAGAATCCAGCGATCTTCGACCAGCAGGTCATTTTCCGCCACCTTGCCGGGCGTGTAGCCGTCGAGATTCTTGTCCAGCGCGAAACGGGCGGCGTTCCATATCTTGTTGCAGAAGTTCCGCCCTTTCTCGAAGCGCTCGCTCACCACGGCCCCGCGCGGCAGGGCCTTGTCGGCGTCTTTTTCCGCCCATTGCGTGGAGAACTCTTGGCCGCAATGCTTGCACTTCACCCGCGGCAGGACGCGGTTCTGCTTCGTCTGTTCGATCAGCTTCTCGCAGTGCGGGCACTCGAACTCGACCGGCACGCGGATGTCTTGCGTGGTGGTCGCCAAATCTGCCAAAGTGAATCGCAAAGCATCTGTACCGAACTTCTCGATTATATCAAGCGGGTCGACCCCATTGCCTTTGGATTTCGACATCCGTTCGCCGTAGCCATCGAGAATCGTGGGATGGATATTCACTTCGTGGAAGGGAATCTCGCCCATGTTGTAGAGGCCGGTGATCACCATCCGCGCCACCCACAGCGTGATGATGTCGCGGTTCGTGACAAGCACGCTCGTCGGATAGTAATAGGCCAGCTCTGGGGTTTGTTCGGGCCAGCCGAGCGTCGAATGCGGCCAGAGGGCCGAGCTGAACCAGGTGTCCAACACGTCCTGCTCGCGGACGAGCGTGTGGCCGGGCACGGCCGCCTCGTCAAGGTCCTGTTCTTGGGCGCAAATCAACCACTGTCCGTACTGCTCGTCTCGCTGCCACTCCACGTCATCGCGGCCGGCGAACGCCTCTTGCAGGTCGGCCTCCGTGGCCGTCTTGCAATACCAGATCGGAATCTGGTGCCCCCACCACAGTTGCCGGCTCACCGGCCAGTCGCGCTTTTCGCCCAGCCAATCGAGATAGCTCTTCGCGTAGCGCTCTGGCACGATCTTCACGCGGCCGTCGGTCACGGCGTCCATCGCGGTCTGTGCGAGCCGGTCCATCTTCACGAACCACTGGTCCGCCAAGAGCGGCTCGATGGGCGTTTTCGAGCGGTCACTGTGGGCCAGCTCAATATCGCGGTCCTCGGTCTTGGCCACAAGGCCCAGCGCTTCCAGGTCGGCCACGACCGCCTGCCTGGCCTTGGGGATCGTCAGTCCCTTGTACGGCCCGGCGTTCTCGTTGAGCGTGCCGTCAAAGTTCAGGATGTTGATCATCGGTAGTTTTTGCCGTTGACCGACTTCGTAGTCGTTCGGGTCGTGCGCGGGCGTGATTTTCACGCAGCCGGTGCCCAGCTCGGGCTTGGCCCAAACGTCGGCCGCCAGCGGAATCTCGCGATCCAAGAGCGGCAGCCGCACCTTGCGGCCGTCGCGGGCCATACGGGCGAGCATTTCCAAAAGCGGCAGCATGGAGCGACGGCGATCTTGCAAATCGTCGATCTGCTTCTGCAACTCCGGCTTCTCCTTCGTAGCCGCGGTTTCCATCCGCGCTTTGAGTTCAGTTTCGGCCTTATCGAGCGCCGCGGCCGGCTCCGGGTGTACCGCCACCGCCGTGTCGCCGAGCATCGTTTCGGGCCGCGTGGTAGCGATGGTGACGTGGCTCGGCTCGCCCGGCTTTGGGTCGATCACCGGATAGCGGAGATACCAGAAGCTGCCTTTAACCGTTTCGTGAAACACCTCGTCGTCGCTGACGGCCGTTTGCAGCATGGTGTCCCAGTTCACCAGCCGCTTGCCGCGGTAGATGAGCCGGTCGCCGAACATTTTGAAGAACGTATGCCGCACGGCGCGGGCGCATTGCGGATCGAGCGTGAAGCGAGTCCGCTCCCAGTCGCAGGAGCAGCCCATTTCCTTGAGTTGGCCAAGGATCCGCTTTTCGTAGTCGTTCTTCCACTGCCAAATCCGCTGCACCAGCCCCTCGCGGCCCAATTGGTGGCGGCTGAGCTTTTCCTCCTGCAGCAGGCGCCGCTCCACGACCGCCTGCGTGGCGATGCCCGCGTGATCGGTGCCCGGCATCCAGAGCGCGGCGTAGCCTTGCATCCGTTTCTGGCGGATGAGGATGTCCTGGAGCGAGTTGTTCAGCGCGTGGCCAAGGTGCAGCGCCCCGGTGACGTTCGGCGGCGGAATGACGATGCAAAACGGCCGTTTAGCCGGGTCCGGCTCGCTATGGAAATAGCCGTTCGATTCCCAGAACTTGTACCAGCGACTCTGGGCCGCGGCGGGGTTGTATTGTTTGGAGAGGTCGGACATAAAAAAGAGGAGAAGGATTTGAACCGCGGATTTCGCAGATGGGCGCGGATATTATGAATATAGTTAGTATGATGGATCGTCCGAGCGATCACCCTCAGGGTCCTTTCGACTTGTGAATGCAACTCGCTTCCATTGCAGTCTGGCGAACTTGAAATTCAGGAGCAATGCGAGATCGAGTCCGGTAATCGTAAGATAGCCGATCATTTTCGCGAAATGGGTTTCCGTGAATGTCGTTACCACCTTCGTATCGACGACAATGAGACCGTCTACAATCAAGTCCGGGACAAGCGCTCCAACCCAGTTGCCGTGAAAGAGGACATCGAACCGTTTCTGCTGATCGACGAAGTGCCCAAGTTCACGCAAGGCAATTACAAGCGCTCGTTCATACAGTTTTTCATCCAATCCCGGCTTCAACTCGTTCAAGACCGACATAGCCGCACCGATTATATTGCCACTCAGCTCTTTATGAATCAGCACCTCGCTCAATCAAATCTCTCCTTCCTATCCGCGCCCATCCGTGTCATCCGCGGTTAAATCCTTTCGCTATCCTTCCAAAGTTTATACTCGAAACTATCCACCAGCGCGATCCAGCTTGCCTCGATCACGTTCTCACTCACACCTACCGTGCCCCAGGTGTCCGTCTCGTCCTGGCTTTCGATGACCACGCGGACACCTGCTGCCGTGGCGGCTTCGGAGTTGATCACGCGGACTTTGTAATCGACCAGGTGCAGCTTCCGCAAGGCGGGGAAGTGGCCGTTGAGGGCCTTCCGCATGGCGGCGTCCAGGGCGTTCACGGGGCCGTCACCTTCGGCCACCTCGAGCCGCACCTCGTCGCCTATGCGGATCTTCACCGTCGCCTCGGTGCGGATTTCGCCCGCCGCGTTCGTCTCCACGTTGACGTGATAGCTCAGCCGCTCGAAGTGCGGGCGGAAAGTGCCAAGGCACTTGCGGACCAAGAGGTCGAACGAGCCGTCGGCCGCCTCGAACTGGTAGCCGGCGCTTTCCAGCGCGACAACTTGCGTGAGGATCGAGTCCATCAAGGCCGAGTCGTTGGGTATCTTGTGCCGCTGAGTCATCGCCACGAGGTTCGATCGCCCGGAAAGCTCGCTCACCAGCACCCGCCGCTCGTTGCCCACCGCTTCTGGCTCGATGTGCTCGTAGGCGGCCGTGTTGCGGGCGATGCCGCTGACGTGCATCCCGCCCTTGTGCGCGAACGCGCTCTTGCCCACAAACGGCTGGTGCTGGCGGAAAGTCATGTTGATCGTCTCGTATACGAAGCGGGAAAGCTCGGTCAAATGCCGCACGCCGCCGGGCAGCAGCACTTCGTAGCCCTGCTTCTTCAAGGCGAGATTTGCCATGACAGAGATCAGATCGACGTTGCCGCAGCGCTCGCCGAAGCCGTTGATCGTGCCCTGCACCTGCACCGCGCCGGCGTCGACGGCCACCAGCGAATTGGCCACCGCCAGCTCGCAATCATTGTGGCAATGGATGCCCACCGGCACGTTGACCGACTGCACGACCTGCCGCACCGCCCGCGCGACGTCTTCCGGCATCGTGCCGCCGTTGGTGTCGCAGGGCACGACCATCCGCGCACCGGCCGCGGCCGCCTCGCGCAGCGCGGCGAGCGAATAGGCGCAATCGGCCTTCCAGCCGTCAAAAAAATGCTCGGCGTCGAAGATCACTTCGCGGCCGTTGGCGACCAGATGCGCGATGCTCTCGCGAATCATCGCCAGATTTTCGTCGGCGCTCGTCCGCAGTACCTCGGTGACCTGAAAGAGCGAGCTCTTGCCGACGAGCGTAATAGTCTTCGTGCCGGCGGCCAGCAGTGCCCGCAGTCCTTCATCGTCGTCCGCCTTCACGCCCTTGCGGCGGGTCATGCCGAAGGCGCAGACGCGCGTGTGCCGCAGCGGCAGATCGCGGACACGCTGAAAGTACTGGGCGTCCTTCTCGTTGGACGCCGGGTAGCCGCCCTCGACGTAATCGACGCCGATGCTGTCCAGCCGCTGGGTAATGGCCAGCTTGTCCATCAAGGAAAAGCTGATGCCTTCGGCCTGCGCACCGTCGCGGAGGGTGGTGTCGTAGATTTCGATGCGGGACATGGCAGGGAGTGCTCAGTTTTCAGTTTTCAGTGTTCAGTGTTCAGCTGTGAGCCACGACTTGCGGACAATAAAAAAGGCCCCTCGGCCGCGCGGGCCTCAGGGCCTTGATTGTACTTTCACAAGCACCGGATGCCCTAGGCCCTGCTCCTTCCAATAATTACCCCGATTACAATCGCGTCCGAGACGTCAATCGCGCCGAGGACCGCGGGGCAATTCATTTGGGAGCAGGGGGTAAACATAGGGCTTTCCGGTCAGTTCTACCCTAAACTCTACTGCCGGATAGGGCTCTCGTCAAGAGGCATTTGGCGGGCGGTCGCCGGCGGAAAACCCGCTGTTTGGGACGACGGGCAGCGGTGGCCGCTTGATCCATCGGGCCACCCAGGCTTGCCGATACCGTCACTCTTGCAGATTGAACTCGAAAACGTTCGCTCCGCCGGGCGTGACCTCGGCCGACAGGCCGGACTGTTCGCGCGAGCCGTACCGGGCAGGCAACTGGTTCTGCGGCGGTCTCTGTTTTTCCGGGTCGATCATGCCTTTAGGCGCGTCGATTTTTGCGAGCGTGACCGTGTATTGGTCGGCAACGGCGCCCAGCGCGTCATCCGAAGGCGAAAAATACGTCCGCAGGCGGAACTCTCCGGAGACGTCGGTCCTGCCCCGCGCCGGCCGGGACGAGGGGCCGGCCTTATTCGGCAGAAAGGCCACGTCCACGCCCTCGACCGGCTTGCCGCCCCGCAGTACTTTGCCGCTGACGGGATAAGTCATCGCGTGATTGCCCCTCCCCGAACAACCCGATGCCAACGCCCATGCCACGATGAAAATCGACAAGCAAGGCCTTTGCACCCGAAAGACCATCTTAGCAACTCCTAATAGTTCAGGGGGATGGTCTGCCCGTCGTGGCGGTCCCCCAGGCACTGATAAACCGTGTGGTCGATCGTGTCGGCAAGGAAGTGGCCGGAGCCGTCGCAGAACACGAACTGGGCGCCGCCGGGATGGCACGACTTGAAACCCATGGCGGTGTTCCAGGAATTCAAGTAGTCGTTGCAGCCCGTGGCGCCGGAGTCGGGCACTCCTTGCTCGTCCGGACAGGTGGGAAAATTGATCGGCGCAGTGGTGGCAAACCAAAGGCCTTCCGAGTCGACCCAACCGTAGTACCAGAGAAAACCCGAACACTTCGGCCGCACCTCGCCCATCGCAATGGTGTTTGCCGTGCCGTCGGTGATCTCTTTTATCGCGGCGGCCCAGGTGCTCCGCGAAAACGCCGGAAATCTTGTTCGGCCACGGGCAGTCGGAGCGACAGTCGCCCGGTCCCGCGTCATTGCAGTCGGGCGGCACGTGCGTGTAA
This sequence comes from uncultured Planctomycetia bacterium, assembly GCA_963780045.1. Lineage (GTDB taxonomy): Bacteria > Planctomycetota > Planctomycetia > Pirellulales > Thermoguttaceae > JANXQG01. The sequence goes on from CAVZZZ010000001.1 coordinate 5,119,130, forward strand.
TTAAACCAGTCCTCGCCATCGTGGTCCGTGTCGTATTGCGGGTAGGGGCTGACTACGATCGTCCCCAAGTCGCAACCGCTGCCGGACTGCATGATCTGCGAGCCGATCGAGCCGGCATAGTTGGTCATCGCCAAATCGTTGATGTACCCCTGCAGCGGGTCGCTGGGGCATACCAAGGCGCTGCATACGAATTGATCGAGCTTCTTGCCGTTGATCACCTGGTCGCACGGCAGCGTGTAGCCGGCGGGCCATCCGCTAGTGACGCTGAAGCGGCGGATATTGATCTTCGAGAAGATCGCGTCTTCTTCCAGATAGGGCAACAAGAACACCAGGTGTGACGCCCCGTCGCGGGCTTCGACCGGCTCCAAAGTCTGGGTGACGTGATTGTAGTTGCAGGGAAACCGGCCGTAAGCCGCTTCATAGTTCAGCAGCGCAAGTCCCAATTGCTTGAGGTTGTTGGCGCACTTCGCCCGCCGGCCGGCCTCGCGGGCGGCATTGATGCCCGGCAAAAGAAGGGCGATGAGGATGCCGATGATGGCGATCACAACCAGCAGTTCAACGAGAGTAAAACCACGCTTGACCATGACTAAAGGTTTTGTACTACTCCCAGTAACTCGAGAATCCAAGAGAACGATGGCTGAGTCAAAAACTCGTGCATTCGCTGGTGACCCGCAATTCTAACAACAGGCGAATGTCGGCAAAGGAACTTTGCGCACAAATCGTTAATGACGATCACTGCAATACACTACCCCTAAGAAGGGTTTCATCGTCGCTGAATGAAACAGTCCTTCGATAAACCCTCCAAACTTTCGATATTCCACATGTGATAATTGCCCGTATTACGTGGAATTTCCTAGCTTCCATTGACGCGACAGGACGCTTGGCCCATAATAGAACTGACTGGTCAGTCCGCCCGGGATTGCGCTCGGCGACCACAGTAAAAGGGAAAAACCAATCCATGTCCACAACCGCGCCTAGGAAAAGCCCGTCTGCCGCGCGCGAAGAAACGCAGTGCCGGCGCCGCACGGAGATTCTGGAGAAGGCGATCCACCTCTTCGCCACGCATTGCTACGCCGGCACTGACACACAGTTGTTGGCCGACGAGCTACAAGTCGGCAAGGGGACGCTCTATCGCTACTTTCCGACCAAGAAGGACCTGTTTCTCGCGGCAGCGGATCAAATCTTGGGGAAGCTGCGCGATTGCATCGACTCGGCCATTGCCGTGGTCGCCGATCCGTTGGAAAAGTTGCGGGCCGCAATCCTCGCCTATTTGACATTTTTTGCCGAGAACCCTGACTACGTCGAATTGTTGATCCAAGAGCGGGCGCTGTTCAAGGACCGCGAAACGCCGACCTTCTTCCGCTATCGCGAGCGCAACGTCCAGCGCTGGCGGGACCTGTATCGCGAGCTGATGGCCGCGGGCCGGCTCCGCGAGATGCCGCCGGAGCGAATTACCGACGTGCTCAGCGATCTGACCTACGGCACGATGTGCGCGAACTATTTCGCCCATCGCGACCGCGCCGGCCGAGCAGGTCGAGGCGATTCTGGACATTGTGTGGCGCGGGATTCTAAGCGACAGCGAGCGGGAAAAGATGTTCGCGGCGCAGATTGGCGCCGCTCAGAATGAATGAAGATTCAAACCGTGCGAGAGACTCCATCATGCAGCAGACCGGTAGGGAGATCATGAGCCAGAAGAAACCTGTTATTGCGTGCGGCGCAACGCGGCGATCGGCCGTCGCGGCGGGCATCCTCTTGGGGCTGACCGCGTCCTTCGCCGGCTGCATGCACTCGAGCCCGCCGCCTTCCGCGCCCCCGCCGCCGCAGGTGACCGTCGCCCTGCCGCAGCCGGGCAAAGTCATCAACTACGAGGAATTCAACGGACATATCGAGGCGGTGAACTCGATCAACGTCGAGGCGATGGTGGGCGGCCGGCTGGAGGAAGTGAAATTCACGGACGGCCAAACGGTTAAGAAGGATCAGCCGTTGTTCAAAATCGATCCGCAGGTATTTCAGGCGCAGTTCAAACAAGCCGAGGCCAATGTCGCATTCGCCAGGGCGCATCTGGCGCATATGGAGGCGGATTTGCGCCGCGCCAAGCTCTTGCTGCCCACCAAGGCCATGAGCCAGCAGGATTACGACACCGCGGAAGGCCTCCGCAACGAGGCTGCCGCCAGCGTCGACGTGGCGGTGGCCGCGATGAACTCTGCGGAGGACAACCTCAACTACACCACCGTGCGGGCGAAGATTGCGGGCCGCATCGGCCGCCGAATGGTCGATCCGGGCAACATGGTGCGAGCCAACGAGACCGTGCTGACGACGCTCGTATCGACCGGCGAGATGTACATCTACTTCGACGTCGATGAACGGACGACTATCAACATTCGCAAACTGATAGACACCTCGCAAAACCCGCCCGGCCAGGCGGCAATCAAAATCGACTACGCGCTGGCCACCGAGGACGGCTATCCGCGCTCGGCCCGCGTCCACTTCTTCGACAACCAGATCAACGCGCCCACGGGCACTTGGCGGTTGCGGGCGCTGATCGAGCGGCCCGATCCCGCCTTGCTGGCCAACCAGTTCGTCCGCGTCCGCGTGCCCATCGGCGGCGCCTACGACACGCTGTTCGTGCCCGAGCGGGCGTTGGGGACCGACCAGGGCCAGAAGTTCCTCTACGTGGTGGACAAGGACAACAAGGCCGTCTACAAACAGGTGAAATGCGGCCCCTTGCGCGGCGAGATGCGGGCGATCCTCAAGGAATCGGGGCTGGACCCCAAGGACCGCGTGGTAGTCAACGGCCTGCAGCGGATTCATCAAGCGGGCGACGTGGTCGATCCCAAGGAGGAGAAACCGCCGAAGGAGCAGGCGAAGAAGGAAGTGGCGGCACGGTAGGAAAGTACGCAGTACAAACTACACAGTGCGCAGTACAGACTGCACCGCACGCGACAATCGCCTACCCGGACGTGAGTAACTGGGTACTGAGTACTGCGTACCCGGAACGGCGCCTGATTGCGAACTGAACACTGAAAACTGAACACTTCCCCCATGTTCTCACGCTTCTTCATCGACCGGCCGATCTTTGCCAGCGTGCTGTCGATCGTGATTGTGCTGGCCGGCGTGGTGTCGCTGCGCAATCTGCCGCTGTCGCAGTATCCGTCGATCGCGCCCTCGAGCGTGCAGGTGCAGTGCAGCTATCCCGGCGCCAGCTCCCAGGTCGTGGCCGAGTGCGTGGCCGCGCCCATCGAGCAGCAGGTCAACGGCGTCGAGCACATGCTCTACATGCAGTCCAGCAGCACCAACGACGGCTCCTATACGCTGGAAATCACGTTCGAGCAGGGGATGAACATGAACCTCGCCCAGGTGCTGGTGCAGAACCGCGTGAACCTGGCGATGCCGCTCTTGCCGGACGTCATCAAGCAGTCGGGCGTGACCATGCGGAAGAGGTTGCCGGACATCGTGAAGGTCATCAATTTCAATTCGCCCGACGGCACCTACGACCAGCTCTACCTGAGCAACTTTGTCTTCACGCGGGTTCGCGACGAAATGCTCCGCGTCGAAGGCGTCGGCGACGTGTTCCTCATTGGCCAGCGCGACTACAGCATGAGGATCTGGGTCGATCCCGACAAGCTCGCGGCGCGCGGCATCTCGACCGACGACGTGGTGAACGCGATCCGCGACCAGAACCAGGAGGCGGTTTGCGGCTATATCGGCCAGGAGCCTGCCAAGCCCGGTCAGGAGACGCAGATCAAGCTCTCCGCGCTGGGCCGCCTTACGACGCCGGAGGAATTCGGCAACATCGTGATCCGCATGACGCCCGACGGCCGCATGATGCGGCTGAAGGACGTCGCCCGCATTGAGCTGGGCGCCAAGAACGTCGACGTCAGTTGCCACTTGGACGGCAAGGAGTCGGCGGGGCTGGCGATATTCCAGTTGCCCGACACCAACGCCCTTGAGCTGGACGATCGCATCACGGCCAAGATGAAGGAGCTGGAAAAGACTTTTCCCGAGGGTGTGAAGTGGGAAACGCAGTACGATTCCACGCCTTACACGCGGCAGTGCATAGAGCAGGTCGAACATTCGCTGTTCGACTCGATCATCCTTGTGGCCTTCGTCGTGCTGATGTTTCTGCAGAACTGGCGTTCGGCATTGATTCCGTTGGTGGCCGTGCCCGTGGCCATCCTGGGCACGTTCGCGGTGATGATCGCGATGGGTTTCACGCTGAACAACCTCACGCTCTTCGGCCTGGTGCTGGCGATCGGCATCGTGGTGGACGACGCCATCGTGGTGGTCGAAGCGGTTGAGCACCACATTGAAAACGGCATGTCGCCCCGCGACGCCACGATCCTGCGCGATGCAGCAAGTATCCGGGCCGGTGATCGCCGTGGGGCTGGTCCTCAGCGCGGTGTTCGTGCCCTGCGCGTTCATCACCGGCATTACCGGGCAGTTCTTCCGGCAGTTCGCCTTGACCATCGCCGCTTCGACGATTATTTCCGCGTTCAATTCGCTGACGCTCAGCCCGGCGCTGGCGGCCAAGTTCCTCCGCGCACGGGAGAAGGAAACGCACGAGCCGCTGCCGCGCTTCGCCTTCTGGCTGCTGGCGCCGCTGGCGGTCTGTATTTGGGGACGGCAACCCTTCACTGACTGGCTTGCCACGATGTTGCACCGGCTCGCGGCGATTATGGGGCACGAAGTCCCGCATCGCGAAGTGCTGCTGGCCGTCGTCCCCTGGCTATTGCCGATGGCGGTGGCGCTCATCGGTTGGTTCGCGGCCAAGACGGCCATCCGCGTCCTCGCCTGGCTCTTCCGCGGCTTCAATCGCGGCTTCGACGCCGCCACGGGCTTCTACACCCGCGCCGTCGGCGCGTTGCTCCGCGTCAGCGCCGTTGTGCTCGTCGTTTACGGCGTGTTGCTCGCGGCGACCTGGTGGGGCTTCGTGACGACGCCCAAGGGTTTTGTCCCCCCACAGGACATGGGCTACATGATCGTCAACGTGCAATTGCCGGACGCCTCGTCGATCGAGCGGACCCGCGCGGTCACGCTGCGGACCCAGGAAATCGCCCGCACCGTGCCGGGAATCGCCCATACGCTCAGCGTGTCAGGCATGTCGTTCTTGAACAACGCCACGTCGTCGATCTTCGGCTCCATGTTCGTGATCTTGGACGATTTCGAGAAGCGCCGCTCGCCGGACCGCACGTCGGACGCGATTCTCAAGAAGCTCAGCGAAAGGGTGAGCAAGGAGATACCCGAGGGCGACGTCAAGGTCTTCCCGGCCGCGCCCGTTCGCGGAGTGGGGCGCACGGGCGGCTTCACCTTCTGCGTGGAACTGCGGGAAGGCACCGACCTGTCGGCGCTGCAGGAGGCGGTCGATGACCTGGTCCACAAGGGCGGCAACCTTAAATCGCCGTCGGGCAAGCCGCTTTTTCAGATGCTTTCGTCGGTCTTTCGCGCCAACGCGCCGCAGTTGTTCGTCGATCTCAACCGCCAGCAGTGCATGACGCAGCTCGTGCCGTTCCCCGCCGCCGCCAGCACGCTGCAGGTCTATCTCGGCTCGCTGTACGTCAACAACTTTAACTTGCTGGACCGCACCTGGCAGGTAATCGTGCAGGCCGATGCCCGCTTTCGCGATAACGTGGAACAGGTCAAGCGGTTGACGGTCCGCAGCACCAACGGCAACATGGTGCCCATCGGCTCGATCGCCACGGTCAAGGGCATCAACGGGCCGCTGATGTTCACGCGCTACAACATGCACGCCGCCGGGCAGATCCGCGGGCAGGCCGCGGGCCTCAGCTCCCGCCAGGCGATTGACCAGATGCAGGACCTGGCCGACAAGTACCTGCCGCACACGATGCAGTACGAGTGGACCGAAATGGCGTTCCTGGAGCTGCAGGCCGCCGACACGGCGATGGTCATTTTCGGACTTTCCATGGTTGCCGTGTTTCTCGTCTTGGCGGCGCAGTACGAAAGCTGGGCGTTGCCGTTGGCTGTAATCCCTGTCTCGTTCATGTGCCTGCTCAGCGCGATTATCGGTGTGTGGGTGATGCCGCGGTTGCTGCCGCAATCGCTGGTGGGCGCGAATCCGCAGGTCGATATCAACATCTTCACGGAGATCGGTTTCGTAGTTCTCCTGGGCCTGGCAAGCAAGAACGCGATTTTGATCGTGGAGTTCGCCAAGCGGCAACGCGAGGAGGGCTTTTCCAGCCGCGAGGCGGCGCTCTCCGCCTGCCGTTTGCGGCTGCGGCCGATCATTATGACCAGCTTCGCGTTCATTCTCGGCGTCTTCCCGTTATTGATCGGCCGGGTGCCGGCTCGGAGATGCGCCGCACGCTCGGCACGGCGGTTTTCAGCGGCATGTTGGGCGTGACCGTCTTCGGCATCTTCCTCACGCCCGTGTTCTTTTACGTCGTTGACGTGGTCGGCAGTTCGCGGATTTTCCGCTCGCGCTTCTGGCAGTGGACGCGGTACCTGAGCCTGGGCATCGTTGGCGGCGGGGTCATCAGGACGGCCGTTCGATATACTTTCCAACGCCGTTTCGGGAGAATCGCGCCGGCCGAAAAAGACATGGATTTGGAAGAGTTGCTGGAGGAAGAAACTGAATCCGCGGATGGTCAGCAAGCTGCCTCCTTGGAAACGGCGGGCATGGAGTAGATTCAGTGGCAAGTACTCAGTACCCGGTATCCCAATGCGAAGTGCCCGTCGCCGTGTGCTGAGCACTGTGTAATGCGTACTTTGTACCGAGTACCGCGTGTTTTCCCGATTGCCCGCTGAACACTGAAAACTGAACACTGAAAACTAACCCCATGTTTTCCCAATTCTTCATCCACCGACCGATCTTCGCCTCCGTGCTGTCGATCATCATCACGCTTGCCGGCGGCATTGCCTGGTGGCTCTTGCCGGTCGCGCAGTACCCGGAGATCACGCCGCCCACAGTGGAGGTCTCGGCCATCTATCCCGGCGCCGACGCCCAGGTCGTCGCCGGCACGGTGGCCGCGCCGATCGAGCAGCAGGTCAACGGCGTCGAGGGCATGATGTACATGTCGTCGCAATGCACGAATGACGGCGTCTACACGCTCACGGTCACGTTCAAGCTAGGCGTCGATTTGAACATTGCCCAGGTGCTCGTGCAGAACCGCGTCGCCGTCGCCCAGCCATTGCTGCCGGACCTGGTCGTCCGCAAGGGCGTGACCATAAAGAAGAAGTCGCCCTCGGTGCTGATGATCGTCAACCTCTACTCGCCCGACAAGACCCGCGACAACCTCTACCTGAGCAACTACGCCACGATCCAGATCCGCGACGAGCTGACCCGCTTGCCGGGCGTCGGCGACGTGACCTACCTGGGCCAGCGCGACTACAGCATGAGGCTCTGGCTCGACCCGGACAAGATGCGCCGCGTCGGCCTTTCGGCCAACGACGTCGTGGCCACCATCCAGCAGCAGAACATCCAGGTGGCCGCCGGTCAGATCGGCCAGCCGCCCGTGCCCGACGGCCAGGTCTTCCAGTACACTATGACCACGCTCGGCCGCCTCACCGACCCCGAGCAGTTCGAGCAGATGATGCTCAAGAACGACAGCGCCGGCCGTGCCGTCCGCATGAAAGACATCTCTCGCATCGAATGGGTGCGCGTAGGCTACGACCAAACGTGTATGCTGGACGGCAGTCCTTCCGTTGCCCTTTCGGTCTACCAATTGCCGGGCACCAACGCCCTTTACACCGCCAAGCTGGTCCGAGACAAGATGGAGCAGCTCAAGACCCACCGCGGCTTCCCGGCGGGCGTCGATTACACGATTGTTTACAACACCACGCCGTTCATTGAGGAGTCGATCTCGGAGGTGTACGTCACGCTCTTCGACGCCGTGCTGCTCGTGGCCTTCATCATGCTCGTGTTCTTGCAGAGCTGGCGCTCGGCGATCATCCCGCTGGTCGCGGTGCCCGTGGCCGTCATCGGCACCTTCGCGGTCATGGCGGCGATGGGCTTCAGCCTCAATAACCTTACGCTCTTCGGCCTCGTACTGGCGATCGGCATCGTGGTGGACGACGCGATCGTCGTCGTGGAAGCGGTAGAGCATCACATCGAGCAGGGTTTGCCGCCGCGCGAAGCGGCGATTCGGGCCATGAACCTTGTCTCGGGCCCGGTGATCGCGGTCGGGCTTGTGCTCAGCGCGGTGTTCATCCCCTGCGCGTTCATTACGGGCATCACCGGGCAGTTTTTCCGCCAGTTCGCGCTGACGATCGCGGTCTCGACAATCATCTCCGCGTTCAATTCGCTCACGCTCAGTCCGGCGCTGGCGGCAATCTTGCTCCGGCCGAAGCGTCCGCATCATGGCGGCCATGAGGAGCAGCCGTCGCCGCAACATCGGCAAACGTCCTCCGCCAGCCGCGTCTTGCCAATCATCGCCTATCCATTCCTCGGCGCGGTGCTTGCGTGGCGTTTTGCCACGCCCTGGGCAACGCATTTCTGCGAGACGCTGCCAGGCTGGAACGCGCAAGACACCTGGTTCACGTTCAAGGTCGTGGCGGCCGAGATGATCATTGGGGCCATCGTGCTTACGGTGCTCTCCGCGCCTCTGGATTGGCTCTTGGCCCGCTTCTTCCGCGCATTTAACGCCGGCTTCAATTGGTCTACCAACCTGTACGCCCGCGGCGTCGGCAAGCTGCTCCGGCTGAGCGCGGTAGTGCTGCTGCTGTACGGCGGATTGCTCTACATGACCTGGTGGAGTTTCGGCAAGGCCCCGTCCGGTTTCATTCCCATGCAGGACAAGGGATATCTGCTGGTGAACGTGCAGTTGCCCGACGCCGCCAGCGTGCAGCGGACGATGCGCATTATGTCGCGGATCGAGAAGATCGCCCACGAAACCAAGGGCGTAATGCACACCGTGGCGATTTCCGGCCAGTCGATCCTCCTGGGCGCGAATGCCCCCAACTTCGGCGCGATGTACGTCATGTTGGACGATTTTCACAAGCGTACTCCCGATGGCCGCTCCGCCGACGTGATCGCCCGCGACCTGGAAGAGCGCTTCCGCAGCGACATCGGCGAGGCCGTGATCGGCGTCTACGGCGCGCCGCCCGTGGACGGCCTGGGCACCGCCGGCGGATTCAAGATCATTGTCGAGGACCGCAGCTCCAACGGCCTGGCGACGCTGCAAACGGCCACCGAGCGAATCGTCGACGCCGGCCGCGCCAAGCCCGCGGAATTGAAAGGCGTGTTCAGCAGCTTCCGCGCCGACACCCCGTGGCTGTTCCTGGACATCAACCGCGAGCAGGCCAAGGCCCTGGGGCTTTCCGTTAGCGACGTTTTCACCACGCTACAGGTCTTTTTGGGCTCCTTATACGTGAACGACCTCAACTGGTCGGGCCGCACGTGGCAGGTCAACGTGCAGAGCGAGGCCCGCTTCCGCCGGCAGGTGTCGGACATCAAGCAGTTGAGCGTCAAAAACTCCGCCGGGCAGATGGTGCCGCTGAGCACGATCGCTACCGTCCGCCCGGTGAGCGGGCCGGTGCTGGTCTACCGTTACAACATGTATTCCGCCGCGCCGGTCAACGGCGGCCCCGCGCCGGGCGTAAGCTCCGGGCAAGCGATCGCCGAGATGGAAACCATTGCCAACCGCGAAACGCACGACGTGCAGGGACTTTACCCCGAATGGACCGAGTTGGCCCTGCTGCAGTTGCAGACGGGCAACACGGCAATGTGGGTTTTCATATTGGCCGTGGTGCTGGTCTTCCTCGTGCTGGCCGCGCAGTATGAAAGCTGGTCGCTGCCGCTGGCCGTGATCCTCGTCGTGCCGATGTGCCTCTTGTTCTCCATCGTCGGGGTAGTAATTGCGAAACTGGACGTGAACATCTTTACGCAGATCGGCTTCGTGGTGTTGGTGGGGCTGGCCTGCAAGAACGCAATCTTGATCGTCGAGTACGCCCGGCGGCAGTCGGAGGAAGGCCGCCCGCGGCACGAGGCCACCGTCGCCGCCTGCCGGCTGCGTCTGCGGCCGATCATGATGACCTCGCTCGCGTTCATTTTGGGCGTCGTGCCGCTGGTCGTTGCCACCGGCGCCGGCGCCGAAATGCGCCGCACCCTCGGCACTGCCGTCTTTGCCGGCATGTTAGGCGTCACGCTCTTCGGCATCTTCCTCACGCCCGTCTTCTACAACGTCATCCAGTGGTCCAGCGAGTGGTTCGCCGCCCGCAGCCGCGCTGCTGAAGTCGACGAGAAGCCGCCGCAGGGCGAGTGGGCGGCGCATGGTTGACGCGTCGAGAAGGCTTGCGGCTACGCTGCGCGGCGCGTGGCGCTGTACGAACGGCGCGGGAAAGAGAGAATCGCCGTGCCGTCCTCCGAAGCGGTTGAACGCTCCACCGCCGGTTCCCGCTTCTTCCGCCGCCACAAGCGATGGACGGCAAGGCCGACCGCGGTGGTGCCCAGAAGCGCTAGGGAAGACGGTTCGGGAATGGTGGCGACGAAGCCATTAGCATAATCGGTGACGGGATCGGCGTAGGTGCCCACAACGGTATTGCCCGAAATCCCGCCAGTCTCGTAGATTGGCCCCGGAAGGTCGATATTCAACGTCGTGTAGGTGCCTGTTGCTATGTCGTAAAGGAAAGGCCGGTAATAGTTCGACGCATCTGTGTACTCTCCAAACACCACGTTCCCGTCGATTCCAGTTGCAGAAGTAATCTCCTGACCGCCCACCAACGGATCGTCCAACGTTGTGTAGCTCTGAGCCGAAATGTTGTAGAGAAAGCCGTGTTGACGGTGCGCCGAATCATCGTACAACCCGACGACATAGTTCCCAGAAATGCCGAGCGCACTCGTGCCCTCCACAGATTGTTCCTGCGCCGCTAACGGGCCGTCAAGGGTTGTGTATGTCGATCCTTTGTAGAGAAATCCGTGGACAGCCCCCGAGGAGTCCCAATAGCACCCGACGATTTCGCTCCCAGAGACACTCGACGGGACGGTGCCGGCAAATCCAGCGGTTGCGCTAGTCGCCGCGTAAGGATCGTTGAGCGTCGTGTAAGCGGATGTGGCAATGGTATAGGTGAAGCCATGCAAGACATCTCGCGAGTCGTAGTACGATCCGACGACGGTGTTCCCCGAAATGCCATGCGGCTCGCTGCCATAAGGGCCTGCCAATGGATCGTTAATGCTTGTGAATGACGACCCGTTGTAGAGAAACCCGCCTGGGAGGTTGTCGGCATCGCCAACGATGTTGTTGCCGTCAATCCCATAAAGATCGGTTCTTCCGCTGCCTGGGTAGTCTAGCGTGATAACCGCTTGAGCGCCAACAAGGCTGCAACACGAAGCGGAGGCAGCGATAAAGAACAGCCCGAAGGTGAGAGTCCGCACCATAGTTCGGCTCCTCGAAGCGAAAGCGCCCTTTTCCTCCTGACCCTTGCACCATCCAGCATAGAAGAACACGTGGCGGGCGTCAATGCCGCAGGCGCGTCGGGGCATCGCGAAACGGATCTCAAGGGGGGTTGGCTGGGCGGCGGAGGGGGAAGCGGAACGGACACGGCGGAGTATCCTCGGCGGCAAATCCGAAAGATCAAATACGAAGTCCGAAACAAATCTCTAACAGGATAGAAGAAACGTTTTGAATGTCCCGGATCAACCTGTATTCTACGTCAATCGTCGGGCGGCTTCAAATACGACCGCGGCCAAGCGATACCATTGGCGTTCATACGTAGCGCGGCGCGGTCCTCGTGGGTTTCGGCTCGTAGTCCTGGCCGGGCCGGGATACAATATAGTTGGAGTGAAGATGTGATGCGTTCTTCAGAACCTTGACTCTGTTATGGGAAAGCAACGCCCTCGCGTACCCCGTTACGTTCGTGAGGAGTCACAGCGCGTGACCGACGCCGAGCGCGACTCGGCCGTCCCGCGCCGTCGTATTCCCGCTGACCTGAGCAAGCAGGCTCCGAACAACTCGTACGGCGGCCGGCTCTACTATGAAGAGCTCGAGTTCACGTGCGTCGATTGCGGCGCGGCGGAAGTCTGGACCGCGGAGCAACAAAAGTGGTGGTACGAGGTGGCGAAGGGTTCGATCTACAGCGTTGCCAAGCGGTGCCGGGCCTGTCGGGCGGCCCGTCGGCACGCTCCGCGCGCATCACCTACGGACGACGACTCGATACCCGAAGATTTGCCCGGCGACGCGGCAGGTCAGTAATCTCGTCTTTTCCGCTCCGCTCGTCGCGACGGCCAAAATCGCCCGCGCGTGGCCGGGACTGCCGTCTTCATCGCTAGAATATCCCTTTTCTATGGCCCGCTCGCCGGCGTTGTCGGCTATTGCGCGTCCCGCGGAGGACTTTGCGCACGCGTTGGTGCGACGTTTGCATCGTGTCATGCGCGCCGCGGAGCGTGCCATGCGCTCTGCCAATCGCACGCTGCAAGCGTCCAAGCGTCCGCTGCGGCCAACATCGCCGCCCTGACCGACGCCTGGTCCACGGCATACTCCCCGGTCCTGTCGCCCGCCACGAAGACCTCCCAGACCGTGGCCGCAAAGGATACGGCACGCATCATCGTCACGTCGCACATACGGACCTACGCCCAGTTCATTGCCAACAGCCCCGGCGTCGGCAGCGATATGAAGAAAGCCCTGGGACTGAACCCGCGCACCTCGCCGCCGCGGCCGATCACCGCGCCCTTGACGTTTCCCGTGCTCGCGGTGCAGTCGGGATCGCCGCTGGCGGCCATCTTGCGCTACCGCGACTCGGCCAACGGCGTCTCGGGAAAGGCCAAACCGTACGGCGTGACGCAGTGCCAAATCTTCGGCGCGGTCTCCGCCACGCCGTCCGCAGACCGGGCCGCGCTGCCACTGTTCGCCACGGTGACGAAATCGCCCTTCACGCTGAACTTCACCGCCGCGCAGGGCGGGCAGCAGTTTTATTGCGCCGCCCGCTGGATGACCCGCACGGCACTCGCCGGGCCGTGGTCGCAGGTCGTCAATTTCACGGTGATGACGTAGGGGCGGCTTTTACGTTGCTGCGCACACTTTCTTGCGTGCTCTTGCAATGTCCGCGTTTCATCCGCCGCCTTGAAGTTCTTTCACCATCCGCCAACAGCGGTGTATCCGCCGGTTGCGGAAGTCGGGCGGGACGGTCTGTCGGCTGATCTCGCGGATGGTTAGCCCGGCAAGCTCGGATTCATCCAGCTTGAAGCGGCGGAAGTTGGTGGAAAAGAAGATCGTGCCGCCGGGCGTCATCAACTCGGCGAGGCAATTCAAAAGTGCGGCGTGGCTCTGTTGGATGTCCCAATAGTCTTCCAGGGCCTTGCTGTTGGAAAAGGTGGGGGCGTCAACCACTGCCATGTCGAACTCGGCCCGCCCGCGCCGCGATGCAAGAAAATGCATCGCGTCGTCGCGGACGAATTCGTGCTCCGGCCCGGTGAAACCGTTTAGCGCCATGTTCCGCTGTGCCCAGTCGAGATAAGTGTTGGAAAGATCGACGGTGACGGTTTCGGCCGCGCCGCCCGCCGCCGCGTAGACGCTGAACGAGCCGGTGTAGGCGAAAAGATTGAGGAAGCGTTTGCCGGCCGCCGCGTCGCGAACCATGCCTCGCGTGATGCGGTGATCGAGAAACAGGCCGGTGTCGAGATAGTTGGAAAGATTCACCTCGAAGAGAAGGCCGCCTTCGTGCGCGGTAATCGTTTGCGGCGGGGCATCGGACCTTTCGTATTGCGCCGTGCCGCGCTGCCGCTCGCGCCGCTTGAGAAAAACGTTCTCCGCCGGCACTTCCGTCACTTCCGCCGCCGTCCGCAGCATCAGGTCGAGCCAATCGGCGTGTTCCGCCGGCGTATGCTCCGTTGGCCGCGCGAACTCGGCGATATGCAGGCAGTCTTCATAACGATTGACCACCAGCGGCACCTCCGGCACGTCGCGATCGTAGAGCCGGTAGCAGGTAATGCCCTGCTTCGGCCAGCGGCGGAGGTGCCTTGCTCGATTGGTCAGACGAGCGCGGAAGATGTCAGCCTGCTCCCGTCCTTTAGCCGAGAGACCACCGAAAGCGGGAGGGGGAGAAGGGGAGAAAGGGAGAGGGGGAGAAGGGGAGAGTGAGGGCGGTTCATCGGGCAACGCCGGCTCGCTGCTCTTCGTCTCCCCTTCTCCCTTTCTCCCCCTCTCACTTTCTTTCTGCCCGCCCGGTTTCGGTCCCAAGAACTGATAATACGTGCATTCGATCCGCCCGTTATAAAGCTTCCGCCGCCGCGTCGCCGATTGTCCGATAACCGCTTCGAAGTCCGGCAGCGCGGTGAGTACGAAGAACGACCAGGTCTTCAGGCGGCGAAAGACATCGGGCATCGAGCGGTGCAGGTCGAGCGCCTCTGCTGACTGGCCCAACCGCTCGCCGTAGGGCGGATTGCAGATCACGCACCCGTAGGGCCGCTTGCTGGCCAGTTCGCTGAAAGAACGCTGCTGAAAATGAATGTCGCCCGCTACGCCGGCTTTTTCCGCATGAAAGCGGGCCAGGCGGAGCACGCGTTCGTCCGCGTCGGCGCCGATGATTTTTTGCGGCAAATCGGGCCGCGCCGACGCGCGGGCCTCCTGCCGGGCGGTTTCCCACAATTCCGCCGGCAGCCGCGGCCATGCTTCGGCGGCGAACGCACGGCCCAGGCCCGGCGCGAGGTTTCGGCCGATGAGCGCCGCCTCGATGGGGATCGTGCCGGAGCCGCAGAAAGGGTCGATGAGCGGACGGTCCTGCCGCCAGACGCTGAGCATGACCATCGCCGCCGCCATCGTTTCCTTCAATGGCGCATTGCCCGTCAACGGCCGGTAGCCCCGCTTGTGCAGCCCAGGGCCGGTCGTATCAATGGTGAGCGTGGCTTGATCGTCCAGCAGGGCGATTTCCAACGAGTATTTTGGGCCGTTTTCGGCAAACCACTCCACGCCGTAGGCCGCCTTGAGACGTTCGACGACCGCTTTCTTGACGATCTTCTGGCAGGCTGGCACGCTGGAAAGCTGCGATTTGTGCGACCGGCCAGTCACCGGGAATTCGGCGTCGGCCGGCAGCCAATCTTCCCACGCCATGGCTCGCGTGCCGTCAAAAAGCTGCCCGAAATCCGTGGCGGGGAAGCTGCCCAGCCGCACGAGCACGCGATCGGCCGCACGGAGCCAGAGGTTTGCGCGGCAGATGTCGGCCTCGCTGCCGCGAAAGAGGATGCGGCCCGCCTGGACGATCTTGGCCTCGTAGCCCAGCCATTGCAGCTCCCGCGCGACGACTGCCTCCAGGCCGAACGCGCTGGTGGCGACAAGATCGAGCGTAGCGGCGCGGTCGGGCGGCATGGTTCTATTCTACCGCCAAGAAAAGCAACAAGCACGCTCCGCATGCCGTCCGCCGGCGAAAGAAAGCGGACGGCAGTCGAAACGTGCCTGCTGCCTTCGATGATTCATCCGCGTCGGTCCCGTTCAGGATGGCGAAACCGACACGGACGGACCCATTGTATTCGTCACACTCGGTAGGCCGTTAGGAACGGCGCACGGAGCGTGTCGAATACTCTACATCGGCAGCGATCAAGTGGACGGTCCAACCGAAATCTGCGGGGCGGTTATCACAGGCGCCGTCGTGGAAATGGTGCCGACCGTCGGTGTGCCGCACGTTGGGCAACCGGCCGCCGGCGCATAGCCCGGCGCGCATCCGCCGCCGCACGGCGCGCAGGGCTCGCACGCCGCGCGCAGGTCGGATACTGCGGGGCGCGCTCGCCGCGGAAGAGCGAGCACGACTCGCAACCACAGATCGAGACGGTCAAAACAAACGCCGCCGTCAGGGCGAACAGCTTACGCATGATACGTTCCTTTTCAGCCAACAACTATCGCCAAATCGACCCAAAGCGCCGGCGCGGGAGAGAGATCGCGATCCTCGCCGGCGCCTCGGGTTCGTATTGCCTTAGAACCGATCCGAGAACCGCGTGTTGCCGGGCATAATTCCAAGCCGCAACACGGTTTTCGGACAGGTTCTTAACCGGGCCGTGAACTAGGAAACAATACACCAAGTTTGATGATGTGCAAGTTCCACGCGGTGCTTTTTCTGAATCGCGGGGATTGCCTTTTATCCACGCATGCCCTAAATATGATGTAGAGTTGAGTAAGGATTTCCAGCCTAGGAAGGCCTTGCCGCACGCACGGAAGACGCCGGAATGCTATTGCGAATCGCGATCCTCATCGTAGTTGTAACCGCGGCATTGCCCTGTTGGGCGGCAGAACCCGCAAGATCGGACTGCACGACGCAACTCTGGCTGATCGACACCCGCTGCGCGCCTGGTTGCGGCGATCTGGAAGCGGGATTGGCGCAGATCAAGTATTGGCGGATGGTCGATTCGGGCGGGTGCTGCCAGTGGCAAGCCGCGGACGCCGCCGCCTTCCAAGCCGCAAGCGATCCAGCCCTTCCGACAACCGTCCTCGTCCACGGCTATGGCACCGACTCCGACTGGGCAGTAAGGCACGGAAATGACCTCTATGCGGACATGCGGCAACTTTCCTGTGGAAGGCCGTTTCGTCTCGTCGTCTGGTCGTGGCCTGCCGACCGCTCGACACGCGAGGTCCGCGGCATCCGGCCCGATATCCGCATGAAGGCCTGCCGCTGCGACACCGAAGCGTACTACTTGGCCCGCTTGCTTTCCGGCCTGCCGCAGGGCGAACCGCTGAGTCTGTTGGGATTCAGCCTCGGCTGCCGGGCTCAGGCGGGCACGCTGCAACTGCTGGCCGGCGGCGCGGTAGACGGCCGCACACTTCCGCCCGCGAGCCTGGCCGCATGGACCGCCGCCGGCCTGCGCCCTATCGCGCGGTGATGCTTGCCGCGGGGATCGACGACGACTGGCTGGAGCCGAATGCGGCGGGCGGCCTGGCCCCGCTGCAAGTCCAGCAGATACTCGTCTCCCGCAACTGCCGCGACCACGTGCTTCGCTGGTACTCGCGGCTTTACGGCCGCGGCGGCCCGGAGGCCCTCGGCCGCGTCGGTCCGCCCGATACCGGCGCAGGCAAGTTGGAAGTCGTCGACGTTGCTTGCGAGGTTGGCCGTAAGCATCGAATATCTCGCTACGAAGAGGCTTGGCCGGTCTGGCAACGGCTCGGCTGGTATACGTTCCTTGAGGGCGACGCGGCGGTAGTCGGCGATTCACCTAAGAAGCCGGCGTTTGTGGCCAATAATGCGGCGGGCCGGTAGCGATTATAATAATCGTTATGCTCTCCTCAATTCTGCTCACGATCTGCCTTGCCGCCGGTCAACCGTCCGCTAACGAAGCGTTTAGGACCGAAGTCCAGACCCTTGTCGTCAAATTGGACGACGAACAGGCCGACGTCCGCGCAAAGGCGGAAGCTCGGCTCATCAAGCTCGGCCCGCAGGTGCTCGATCTGCTCCCGGCGCCCGGCTCGGAATCTGACGAGCAGGTGAAGCAGGCGCTTCGCCGCGTCCGCAAGACGCTGCAGGACGCCCAGGCCCAATCCGCCATCGCCTCCTCGACGGTAACACTCCACGGACGCCTCAAGCTCTCGCAAGTCCTTGCACAGATCGAGAAGCAGACGGGCAACAAGATCGCCGCCATGCCGCAACCGGCACAAATCCCCGCGGCCGATCCTGAAGTCAACGTGGAATTCAACAAGACGCCCTTCTGGACGGCGCTCGACCAGGTGCTGGACCAGGCGCAACTTTCGCTTTATCCCTACGGCCAGCCAGGAGCGATGCAGCTAGTGCCGCGCGGCCCCAACGAATTGCCGCGCGTCGGCAGGGCAACGGTCGTCGGCCCGCTGCGGATTGAGCCGGTGCGGGTCCATGCCTCGCGCGACCTGCGCAGCAAGGCTCCCTCCATCCTCATGGTCACGTTGGAGGTCGCTTGGGAGCCGCGATTGCAGCCGATTTCCATCAAAGAGCCGATGGCCGCGGTGAAAGCCGTCGATCCGAGCGGGGCCGCGATCGCGGTCTGCGATCCCCAGGCCGCCCCGGAGGCCCTGCCGCGAGCGGGCAGCTCCGCGCTGGAAATCGAGGTTCCGTTGGCCATGCCGCCCGCCGAGACGAAGGAAATCACCTCGCTGAAAGGCACGCTCCGCGTGATGATGCTCGGCAAGGTCGAAAAGTTTTCGTTCGCAAACCTTCTTAGCGAAAAGCGAGAAAAAGAAAAACGGATCGCCGCGGCCACCGTCGCACTGACCGACGTCCGCAAGAACGGCGAAGCTTGGGAGGTCTACGTGCAGCTTTCTTACGACGACGCCGGCGACGCCTTGGAATCGCACCGCAACTGGGCCTGGCAGAACAAGGCCTATCTTAAAGGCGCCGACGGCAAGCCGATCGAGCCCGATTCGACCGAATCGACCTTGCGGACTCCCAAAGCGCTCGGCGTCGGCTACGTCTTCGCCTTGGAGAAGGACGTAACGCCCGAAAAGATGACTTTCGTCTACGAAACGCCGGGCATGGTGGTGACGAAGGATTATGCTTACGAATTGAAGGGCATTAAACTTCCGTAAATCATTCCGCCGTGAAGCCGATCTTTTTCCGCAAGGCATCCGGCAGCGTTTCCAACATGCGGTTGTGCTGCAGCAGCAAGGTTTCGATCCGGGCGAACCGCTCCTCGATCCGGGCGAACCGCTCTGTGTTCGTCCGCTCCATCTCCGCCATCTGCTTGTCGGTCTCCCGAAGCTGCGCGACGAACGCCGCCTGGTTGTTAATCAACAGGGCCATCGCCTCTTCCAGCCGGCCGTTTCCATCTTTCGCCATCGTGGACCTCGCTAATGGTTCTCTATGCCTATTATACTCTCCCTTTCCGAATGGCGGAATGCGGGGTTGCCGCGGTGTGCGGTCAAGTCAGAGTCATGTCGGGTGGACCGAGTGAAACGAGCGCCACCATTTTCCCGGTGCGGCTACGGTCCGACACCACCGACGCGGGGTTGGCGGACCAATGACTGACCAGCTATCGCCGCTTTCCCTCCGAGGCTTGGCTCCCCGCCGACCCTGGTAGGTGGAAGCCATGATTGAGAATCCGCGGGCACTTCGATGCGATCGGACACTTCCCCTAGCCTGCCAATCATTGTTCCCACCGACACGAGGTCAGCGGGGAGCGAGCGGAGCGCGGCTCGCGGTGATAGCCCTCAGTCAGCAAGCCACCGACGCGGGGTCGGGGGTGGGGAACTTCTACGTTGCGCAGCAAGAGTCAACGTGCCAGTCGAAAAGCGCTGCGTGAAGCCGCGGGCGAACAGAAAGGAGCGACATCTTTTTCGTCGTCGATCCCCGTGCGCATTGATTATTTAACACGCGGCCGGGAACCGCGACCGGGGCCGTTTTTCCCAAGTCCTTGCGCCATAAGGGGTTACGGCGGCAAAACTGGCCGGTGCGGAATAAACCGCTCCGCGCACCGCAAACAAATGTCGAGGCCCTTACGTCGTTGCGCAGCAAGGGGTTGCGGCGGAGGACAAACGGCAAATCGCCAAATATGTTGACAAGCGTTAAGAGAGATTGTATAATGGCGGGAAAACGGCATCAACACGCCTCCTCCCGGAAGCCGGGAGAAGGAGGAGGGATCGGACGTCCGAGGCCACACCTAACGACAGAAACATGACGGACAAAAAGATCATTGGCAGCGCTGGGGAGTGCATATCCGCGAACATCCAAGCAATCCGCGGTGATATGGCTCTTGGGCTCGCCCCGCGCCGGACTTCGACCCCGGCCAGAGGTACTTGCGCAGCAGGTCGGCTCCGTGCTCTGTATCGGTGCATAAACCACCGGCAAGCTGGTATTCCTGACCGCTGATCGCATCCCAATCCCATCCTGACCGCATTCTGATGCCGTCCTGATCGCTCCCTGAATCCGCACCTGACCCCGAAAACAGCCAAAAAACTGGAGAAATACTCGATTTTAAAGACGCGAAAAAAGAATTCGGCCAAACAGAGGGCAATCCGCACCAATCGGAGGGAAGAAGTCTGGAGGTGGAAGTGGATCCCCTTGCTCCCCGCTCCTGCAAGATGCGCAACACCCACAACTTCTGAGGAGGCCAGCGATTGTGAGCGACATTGCGTGCGCAAAGCCTGTGCTGACACGAGTTTACGGCGACGGCTGCGATGCGCAACACCCGCAAGAAAACATGAAGGGCGTTGCGCATTGCGCATCTTTGCGGTCCACCGCGCGGCGCGAAGGCCGGCACTGGTGGGCCTGCGCTCGCTCAGGCTCGCTCGGCCCACCCTTCTGAGAGACTGCCTTATTGCACCAACCCTGCTACCAGTGGGTGAGCAAGGCCGCTTGTGACGCAATCCCTAAACCCTTATGCGTCAACGACTTATATCACTAGTCAACAAACTGCACCACGCGCAAGAACGCGAAGGCGGTGCAACAAGCCGGCCGGCGCAGTGCGCCAGGCGGCTTCGCTCCGCGCTGGTTGCCGACATTGCAAGAAACGCGATCCTCGCGCCGAAAAGCATGGTAGTAAAGCAACGCGGCGACAGTCTTGGCGTCGCGAATCGTCCCTTCGCGGACCATCCGCAGGGCTTCGTCCCACGGATAGTGAACGACGCGGATGTCCTCGCCGGCCTCCAGGGCCATTTCGCCGGACACCAAGTCGCTGGCGACGTAGACGTGCATCTTTTCGTCCAGGATGCCCGGCGACATGCAGAGCGTCGTCAGGTGCTCAATATGTCCGGCGCGAAAACCAGTTTCTTCCGCCAGCTCGCGGAGCGCGGCCTGGAGCGGAACTTCGGGCGGCTCCAGCGTGCCGGCCGGCAGCTCCACGAGCCGCTCCTGAACGGCCGCGCGGTAGTTTTCCACAAAACATATCCGCCCGTCGCCCAGGAGCGCCAGAATGGTCACCGCGCCGGGGTGACGGACGACGTCTTTAGAGTGCAACGTGCCGTCGGGCGACGCGTGCGTAACCCGCTCGACGCGAAACCGCTTGGCCTGATAGAGAACGTGCGGCGACGCCATGGGACTGCGGTATTGGACGGGAAACTTGCGAAAGTACGTTTTGTGACAATTATACCGAATCGACACGGCGCCGCGCGGTACCCGGTTCAATCGCGGGCTACAGTTGACAAACGCCCAAAAACGCCCGTTCCTTGAGGTCTTACGGTGGTGGTCCCATTGTTTCTCGTTTCGATCGCCAACATTGGCGCGGGCTTCGCGCTGGCGACGTTGCTTGGCCGCCGCTACCGGAAGATGGCCGCGCGGCAGCTCTGGGCGTCGCTGACGGTTGACCTGCCGGTCGCGGCGCCGGCGGCGAAATCGAACCTGGCTGCGCCGAGGCCTAATTGGCCGGTCGCCATTGCGACGGCCGCCGACGGAGTGCCGCTTCCCAAGAGTCCGGGACATTTGGCGATCGACGACCTGCAAGGGCACGTGTCGCGTTTCGGCGCAAAGCTGATCGAGGCCGATGAGCGTTTGCGGCAATGCACAGCCTCGCCCGACTTGGGCACGATCGAAACCGTCCTAAGCGAGATCGAGAGCACGGCCCGCAATTTGGCCGAATCCCGCGACGCGGCGCAGCAGCGCGTCTCCGAGTTGACGCACGGCGACGGCCGATGGGAAGGCATCAACAACGAACTGGCGATTGCCGCACAGATGCAAGACGCGGAGATACGGACCACCTGCCAGGAAATAGCCAACTTCAACTACGAAAACGATTTGGCGGGCGGGTGCCAGAAGATCGTCGCCTGCACGCACCGCCTGCTGAACTCTAACGACATGCTCAGCGACTCGCTTCAAAAGGCAATGGCGGAGGTCGTGCAGCAGGAAAGCTGCCCCCCGGATGAGCTCGACCGAAGCGATCCGCTTACCGGCTGCATCAACCGCGCCGGCATCGAGCACGATTTGGGCGCGTGGTGGGCGAGCGTGACGGACCACGGGAGGCTGTGCGTGGCCATGGTGGACATCGACCGCCTGGCGGAGACCAACGGGCAATTCGGCTATCGCGTGGGCAACGAGATACTCAAAGCCGTTGCGCGCCTGTTGGACGCCAACAAGTCGGACACGGCCCGCGTCGCCCGCTTCTCCGGCCAGCGCTTCCTGCTGATGTTTTCCGACATGCTGCCGCAGGCGGCAATTAACACCATCGAGCGCTGCCGTCAAACGGTCGATTTAGCGCACTTCGAGCACAAGGATTTCGACATCCGCATTACCGTCAGTTGCGCCTTGACGCGCGCGACCAACGACGACAGTCCGTCATCCATGCTGCTGCGCGTCGAAGCGGCCCTTCGCGAAGCGAAGCGCTACGGCCACAACCGCACGTTCGTCCACGAGGGGAAGTACCCGACGCCGGTCGTGCCGCCGGAGCTGACGATCGAACCGCTGCACATTGCGGTTTAAGCCTTCCGTTTGGCGAAGTCGAGCATGTATTCCCGCAGCGCGGCCACGCCCGCCTCCGGCATGGCGTTGTAGATCGACGCGCAAAAACCTCCCACCGAGCGATGTCCCTTCAACTCCACCAGCCCGCAAGCCGCCGCGCCTTTGAGGAACGCTTCCTCAAGCGCCGTGTCGGCCAGTTTGAACGGCACGTTCATCGTCGAGCGGCTGGCCTTTTCGGCGTGCGGCAGGTAGAACCCGCCCGAAGCGTCGATCGCGTCGTAGAGCATGGCCGCCTTGCGGCGATTGATCGCGCAGCATCTTGTCCAGCCCGCCGACGGTGTTCAACAGCCAGTCGGTCACCAGCTTGACCATGTAGATGGCGAAGGTGGGCGGCGTGTTGAGCATCGACTTGTTCTCGGCGATCGCGCTGTAGTTCAGCAGCGACGGGAGGTCCTTGGGGGCCTTTGCCAACAGATCGTCGCGGATGATAACGATTGTGACTCCCGACGGCCCGGCGTTCTTCTGGGCGCAGGCGAAGATCATGCCGTACTTTGCCACCGGGACCGGCCGCGAGAGAATCTCGCTGGACGCGTCGCAAACCAGCGGCACGTTGCCGGCCTCCGGCTCGGCGGGGAACTGCACGCCCTGGATCGTTTCGTTGGCGCAAAAGAAGGTGTAGGCGGCGTTGCTGTCGAGCTTCAGCTCGCTCTGCTGCGGCGTGCGATTGTAGTTGCCCGGTTTGCCGTCGAAGGCGACCTGCACGTTGCCCTGCGTCTTGGCCTCGTCGACGGCCTTTTTCGACCAACTGCCGGTAACGACGTAGTCGGCCGGCTTGCCCGTGTTCCGCAGGAAGCTCATGGGAATCATGCCGAATTGCAGCAGCGCGCCGCCTTGCAGGAAGAGGACGCGGTAATTGTCCGGGATGCCCAGCAGCTTGCGGAGGTTCGCCTCGGCCTGGCCGATGATTTGTTCGAACTGCTTGGAACGATGACTGATTTCCAGAATCGAGATGCCAGCGCCGGGCAACGCCAGCAGGTCGCGCTGGGCTTCCTCCAAGACAGGCAGCGGCAACACGGCCGGACCGGGCGAGAAATTGTAGAGACGTTTTTCCATGTTCGAAAACTCCAGGGAAAGGGCGGCGACTTTGCTCAGGCTACCGTTGCTCGGCACCAAGCACACGGTACTCGGTGTGCGAGTCGCAACAATGCCGCGAGGCGAAGAAACAAGTATATCGGCCGTGAAGCCGCTGTCGAGACCCGATCAGGGCAATTAGAGAGTCAGCATTTTTCGCTGCTCTTCGATTTTTTCCAGCGTCACAAGTTTTCCGCGATTGCAACCGGGGCAATGCCGCGCCGTTCGCTGCCATGCCGCGGGATCTGCGAGGTTGGAGTCCCAGAACGGCCAGGTGCGGCATTGGCGCGGCCGCGCCCCGTAGACCTGGCAAGTGCGGCTCTCGCTGTGCAAGAAAATGCAGTCCCCATTGGGAAACTCGATCAGGCTCTTGCGGATGCCGACGCGGCGAACGTAGCGCCGTTCGAATTCGTCAATAGCGAGATGCAGCAGGGCGGCCAACGCCTCGATTTCCTCCTTGTTGACCCAAACGTAGCCCGGCGCGCCGGTGCAGCAGTCGCCGCATTGCGTGCATTGGAATTTCAGGCCGGCGTGATACCAGGGTTTTTCTTGCACGTTGCGAAGTTCGGAGTTGCAGGCCGACGTGCGAATGAAATCTGCTCGCGGTCCGCTCGTTTGCGCGTCAGGGTCGATCAGCTAATAATCAGCTCTTCGCCGGGAGTTGTCAAGAGCGCGTCGACCTCCGGCATTAGTCCGTACGCGAGCGCGAGGAGTTTGATCGGGTGAATCGTCCGCTTGGTTGTGCCCTGCTCCATCTGGATGCGGCACGAACTGCATTCGGTCGTTCCGGCCTGAATTGTCGGATTGCGCAACTGCGAAATCAGGCCGAAGCCCGCCCGAAGGCTGCTGCGGTAGTTGCGATGCAACAGGCCGTACGTGCCGGCCATTCCGGAGCAACCTTGCTCGATGTGGTGGACGCGGAGGCCGGGCACCAGTCCCAGAAGGTTCTCGCCCGGCGTGCCGATATTCAGCGCCCGCAAATGGCACGGCGTATGATATCCCAGGCTGGCGTGGACCGGCTTGAAGTCCAATTGCAGCTTGCCGGTGAGATGCATTTTCCAAAGGTAACTGCAGGCTTCGCTGGTGTTGGCGGCGACGAGGCGGGCTTCGTCGTCTTCGATGAGGTGAAGGTACTCGTGGGTCAGGCAAAGCGCCGCAGCGGGTTCGGTGGCGACGATGTGATAGCCCTGCCGCACAGCCTCGGCCAGCAAGGCAATATTGTGCCCTGCAATCCGCCGGGCGTGGTCCAGCGCGCCGCAAGCGATCGAGGCCATGCCGCACGACCACTGATCGATCGGCACGTAAACGCCGATGCCGTTGTGTTTCAAGACGCTCACCAGCGCCTCGGCCAATTGCGGGTCGTGATAGTTCGCAAAGGTATCAACGAAATAGAGGACGCGGTGTTCGCTGCGGCGGTTTTGCCGGGTAAGTCGGCGGCGGGCCGCGCGGCGCAGAAAGGGCCTCGCCGCCACGCGAGGCAGTTTTCGGCCCTGGGCTATCCCCAGCGTCTTCTCGATGCACCACCGCATCTGCCGGTTGCCCAGCGCCCAGTTCGTTAGCGGCGCGGCAAGCCGGCTCACGGCGGCGAGCAGGTCAAGATGGGTCACGGCCCAGTCGGCGATCCGCAGGCCGTTGGTGCGCAAGTGGGCGGCCTTGGCCTCCATCATTAGCTTCGGGATATCGACTCCGGCGGGACATTCCAATCGGCAACTATGGCAATGGACGCACAAATCGGCCACCTCCTTCACATCGTCCGTCGCCAGCCGGCCGGGATCGAATGTTGCCGGTAAGCATGCCGCGGATCAAATTGGCTTTGGCGCGAGGCGACGACTCCTCTGTCGGCAGGAGGCGAAAAACCGGACACATCCTCGTCTGCGACGACTGCACACGGCATTCGCCGCAGCGATTGCAGGCGGCCGTGGCCTCTGCAACGCGCTGCGGGTCCCAATTGACCTGCAGCTCGACAAGGTTTCGCAGGGCCGGCCTTTGGGCAGCTTGCGGCTGAAGGTCGCCCTCCAGCCGGGGAGGACGAAGCGGCGGCCGCAAGTTTCTGGTCATCTGCTCCGCGTCGTCACTAATGATCTTGCCCGGATTGAGAATGTTCTGAGGATCGAAGATTTGCTTTATTTGCCGCAGGGATTCGTAGAGCGGACCTGCTTGCCGGCTGAGGAACTGAGTGCGACTGAGCCCGTAGGCCCGCTCGCCGCCGATCGTCCCACCGACGCTGAACACCTCCTCGTACAATTCCTCGGCCATGAGCCGCATCCGCTGGACGTCATCGGGATCGTCCAGATCGAGAAACGGCTGAATATGCATTTGCCCATGTCCTGCGTGGCAAAGCAACGACGCCGTCACTTGCCGCCGCTTGAGAACGTTTTGCGTCCGCACAAGAAAATCGGGCAGGATCTCCGGCGGCACCGACATGTCCTCAACGACCGGTACAGGCCGGGTGGGGCCCTTGAGCCGGTACAGCAGCGGCATAGCGCGGCTGGGCAATTTCAAAAACAGCTCGGTCTCATCCTGATCGAAGGCCTGCCGGCTGCCGAACGCGAGTCGCGATTGCTGCCGCACCGCGTCAATCATGCCGGCCATTCGATGGCGGATTTCCTGCGGCTCGTCACCTTCGAATTCCACCAGCAAGGCCGCTTCCGCCTCGGCCGGAATAAGCAAGTCAAAACGGACCTCGCTTTCTCTCGCCAAGCTCAAGTGGCGCCGGTCCATCAGTTCGCAAGCCGCCGGGCACCACGGCAAGATCAGCGCAATGGACCGTGCCGCCTTTTCCAGCGTTTCGTAGAGAAGCAAGACGACACCCCGATGCCGCGGCAGCGACTGCGTCTGAAGCGTAGCCTCTGTAATCAGGCCCAGGGTCCCTTCGGAACCGACCATCAGGCCTGCCAGGTCGAGCCATTGGTCGTCCAGCACGTCGGCCAGGTTGTATCCGCAGCGCTTCAACGGGCTGCGCGGCTGATGCTGGCGAATCGCGTCGGCCGAGGCGGCAAGAATCGCAGAGAGGCGATTGATTAGCTCTCGCTTCCGCGGATTGCTGTCGATGCTGACGCCGTTTACAATCGGCTCGCGACCGAACTCCATCGCCTGGCCGTCAGCCGTCACTACCTGCAGGCTGCGGACGTAGCGCCGCATGGAGCCGTACTTCAACCACCGCGACCCGGAAGCGTCGATCGCTATCATGCTGCCGATGGTAGTGACGGCCGCATTCGCGGGATCGGGGCCGAGGAGACGCCCGCGTTGCCGCAGATGCGCGTTAAGCCGCTCGAGCACAATGCCGGGCTGCACGCGGACGGAATCGGCGTCGCTGCGCACGATGCGGCGCAGATACTTCGAGAAATCAAGCACCAGCCCCGCGCCAAGCGACTCGCCGGCCATGCCGCTGCCGGCGCCGCGAGCGTGGAGCGAGATATGATTGTCGGCGGCGTACTGCACGCAGGCCGCGACGTCGGCGGTGGACCGCGGACGCACCACGCCCAGCGGCCGAATTTCGTAGATGCTTCCGTCGCTGGAGAAAAGCTGGCAAAACAGGTCGTCGCAGCGCACATCGCCGGCAATCAGGCCGCGGAGGTCTTCCTGAATTCTCTCGCGCTGGTGGTCGATTTCGGGCATGAAATGTCGAGTTTTCAGTGTTCAGTTTTCAGTGTTCAGGACTGAAAACTGAACACTGAAAACTGAACACTTGTGGCACTCTATCGTCGGTCGCCGTAAATCAAAGTCATGAGTTCTGCCCGTGTCGAGGAGCCCGTGCGGAAATGCCCCTTCATCGCGGACGTAATGCAAAGTGCCCCGGGCTTTCGCACGCCGCGGATTGTCATGCAGGTATGTTCGGCCTCGATGATCACCGCGACGCCCTTGACTTGCAATTCCTCAACCAGGAGATTTGCGATTTGCTCGGTCATCCGTTCCTGCACTTGCGGGCGCCGCGCGACTTCTTCTACCACCCGCGCCAACTTGCTCAAGCCAACAATCCTGGGGCCCGGCAAATAGGCCACGTGCGCTTTGCCAAGAAACGGCAGCAAGTGATGCTCGCACATGCTTTGGAAGCTGATGTCCCGCACGACGACCACTTCATCGTAGCGTTCCGTGAAAAACTTTTGCAAGTGCCGCCGCGGATCAAGGTGCAGCCCGGCGAACAGTTCGGCGTACATCCTTGCAACGCGAGCGGGCGTTTCCCGCAATCCCTCGCGATCCGGGTCCTCGCCCACGGCGAGCAGGATTTCCCGAACGGCATGCTCGATCCGCGCAGCATCGACCGCGGCGGAGGCGGAGGATCCGTCTTCGTCGCCTTGGAACGCTCGCGAGGGAAAGTGGCCGTCCTCTTCGCGAACCAGGCTGCCGTGAGTCGTTTTACCCGCTTTTCCCTCGGCCGCCATCAGTCAGGATCTCCAGACGCCACAAGAAACCGTACGAGAATCCATCTTATGGCGGCGAAACATGCCGGTCAAGCCATGCGCACGGACCGGCCCCTTGACACGCCATGCCCTGCCAATGCAGAATCGTTGTATGGGAAAGACTAAGAAGGCGGTGCATGGCGGCAAGAAGGCGGCGGAGCCGAAGGCTCGCGCCGACGCAAACCGGCCCGTTGTCGCCAAAAGTCATGCGGCGGACATTGTCCGCCTGCTGCGCCGCGCGTATCCCGATGCCACTTGTTCGTTGACATTCTCAAACCCGCTGGAACTGTTGGTGGCAACAGTCCTTTCGGCGCAATGTACGGACGAGCGGGTGAACATTGTCACAAAGGACCTCTTTCGCAAGTACCGCTCCGCCGCTGACTACGCGCGCCGCCGTCACCGACCTCGAGCGCGACATCCAAAGCACCGGGTTTTTTCGCAACAAGGCCAAAAGCATTCAGGGCTGTGGCCGACTGCTTGCCGAGCAATACGACGGCGATGTGCCGCAGAGCATGGAGCAGCTCGTCGAGATGCCTGGCATCGGCCGGAAAACCGCCAACGTGATCTTAGGCACTGCCTTCGGCATCGCATCGGGCGTGGTCGTCGATACGCACGTTACCCGGCTGAGCCAGCGCATGGGCCTCACCAAGAATAAAGACCCCCAGAAGATCGAGCGGGACCTCATGGCGGCGGTTCCGGCCAAGGAGTGGGTCCCGCTGGCGCACCGCATGATCCAGCACGGACGCAGAGTATGTA
Organism: uncultured Planctomycetia bacterium; assembly: GCA_963780045.1. GTDB lineage: Bacteria > Planctomycetota > Planctomycetia > Pirellulales > Thermoguttaceae > JANXQG01. The sequence continues at coordinate 5,147,638 of CAVZZZ010000001.1, forward strand.
CGGCACGGAAGCCGAAGTGCGACGAATGCACTTTGAGTTCCGTTTGTCCGAAGATCGGTGTGAAGTAGCGAGACAGCCGCCATGGTGCTTTCCGGCCACGAAATCCGCCAGCAGTTGGGCCAGAATATCGTCATTGATCCGTTTGACGAGAGCAGGCTGAATCCCAACAGCTACAATCTGACGCTTCACGACGAGTTGCTCGTCTACGAGGAAGTCGTTTTGGATATGCGGCGGGCCAATCGCGTCCGCCGCATTGCGATCCCGCCCGAGGGCCTCGTCCTGCAGCCGCACCAGCTTTATCTCGGCAGGACCTGCGAGCGCACTGAGACGCGAAACCATGTGCCGATGATCGAGGGCCGTTCGTCGATCGGGCGGCTTGGACTTTTCGTCCATGTAACCGCCGGATTCGGCGATGTCGGCTTTTGCGGTTACTGGACACTGGAAATGTTCGCCGTCCAGCCAGTTCGGATTTACGCTGGCGTGGCCATTTGCCAGATCTTCTACCACGACATCCGCGGCACATTCACCGAATACTCCAGCGACAAGTACCAGCACAACCACGATATTCAGCCCAGCCTGCTGTTCAAGGAGCTTTCGCCCGGCTGCATAGACCAGCAACGGACGCTTTCCTTCCGCGTCGACCGTTAGAGTTAAAGGATCATCCTCCAATTCCGTTCGTGAATCGGCCGGGATGTCGTCGCCCAATTGAGAGACACACCATGATTTTGCCACGCCGCTGCTTTGTTGCTCTTTCGCTGGGCTTGACGGTACTGCCGTTCGCCGCGTTCGGCCAGGGCGAGCCTGCCGGCAGCCGGACAATGCTCGACTTGTACCGCGAGTATCGGGCGGACCAGGCGAGCTTGCGGATGGCATACGAGTTGCCGGCGTCATCGGAATGGCTCGATCGGAAGCAAAAGCTCGACGAAGCGTGGCGGACCCGGCTGGAAAAGCTGCGAATCGGGCCGCTGGACGCGCGGGAACGTGCCGAATACTTGCTGCTTCGCAGTGAGGTGCAGGGCGATCTGGACGACATCACGCTCGCCCGGAAACGGCTTGCCGAGATCGCGCCGATGGTGCCTTTCCGCGGCACGATTCACGAGCTTGAAACGGCCCGGCGGACGTGGAACATTCCCAATTGGCGAACGACGGCCAGCAAAGTGGCCGATCTGGCAACCGCTGCAAAAGAGGCCCGCGAGCATCTGCCGAAGTCGGCGGACAAGAAGATCACTCGGCCGCTTGCCCTCCATTCGGCCGCGGCCGTCCGAGCGCTGCAGGACACCTTCAAACGCTGGTACACGTTTTACGACGGGTATCAGCCTGACTTTGCCTGGTGGGTGAAAAAGCCCTACGATGACGCTGCCAAGCAGTTGGACGACTACGGCAAGCAACTTCGAGAGGAAATCGCGGGGCAAAAGAACAAGGACGAGGACCCGCTCGTCGGTGAGCCGATCGGCCCGGACGCGCTGTCCGCCGAGATTCGCCGCCAGTGGCTCGCCTACACGCCCGATGAGTTGATCGCCATCAGCGAGCGTGAATTCGCCTGGTGCGAGAAGGAAATGAGAAAGGCGTCGCGTGAGATGAACCTGGGAGACAACTGGAAGGCCGCGCTGGCAAGAGTGAAGGCCGATTTCGTCCCGCCGGGCGAACAGGACGAGTTGGTCGCTAAGATCGCCCGCGAGTCAATCGCCTTCGTCAAGCAGCGCGATCTTGTGACGGTGCCGCCATTGTGCGAAGAGTCCTGGGGGCTGACCATGATCTCGACCGAAACACTGAAAACAATTCCCTATGCGGCATACAATGGTCGGGATATGATGGTCGCCTACGCCAACGCCGATTTGAAGCAGGCCGACAAGCTGATGGTCATGGAGGGGAACAACCGGCATTTCACTCACCTGGTCATTCCGCACGAGTTGATTCCGGGCCACCATTTGCAGCAATACTATGAATCGCGCGGCCCGGAGCGGCCCTATTCCACATCGTTTTACGTCGAAGGCTGGGCCTTGTACTGGGAACTGCGCTATTGGGACCTCGGCTGGGCAAAGACGCCCGAGGACCGCATCGGAATGCTCTTCTGGCGGATGACGCGAGCGGCGCGAGTATTCTTAACTCTCAAATATCATCTCGGCCGGATGACGCCCGATGACATGGTCGCCTTCCTCACTGATCGCGTAGGACACGAGAAATTCGGCGCCCGCAGCGAGGTGCGGCGATTCATCCAGGCCGCGCCGCTCTATCAAGTCGGGTACCTAATCGGCGGTCGGCAAATCCTCGCGCTGCACGATGAAATGGTCGGCCCCGGCAAGCGAACCGAGCGGCAGTATCACGACGCCGTACTGGAGCAAGGCCCAATGCCCATCGAGCTGCTCCGCGCCGCCTTGACCGGAATCAAGTTGCCGAAAGACGCGAAGCCGTCGTGGCGGTTTGCAAAGTGAATTCTCGTTGCGACTCCAACCCTCGTTACGACGCTCCGCGTCGTAACGCAGGCGACGGACGCTCCGCGTCCCCGTAACCGCCGCCTAAACGTCATTCCGCTTGACGTTCGGCCCGGATGCGTCTAGAGTTTGAATAAAGGGGCCATGTTATGCATCGTATGAGCATCGACGGCGCCGCTTCGGACGTGAAGGAGTTTATCCGGTCACTACCGTTGCAAGCGGGTGGCGTGCAACTCGAATTGGGAGGGCAGGTCATTTGCAGTGTGCTTCCGCCCGGCAGCCAGCTTTCAGAAGCCGAAAAATCCGTCTTGCTCCAGCGCGGGCGTGAGCTTGTGCGTCGTTCTCGCCAGCGGAACTCTGGCGTGCCTGAGCGAGTGATTGAAGAGGAAGTCGCTCGCGCCGTTGAAGAAGTGCGGCGGCGCGGCGCGACATGATTCGTGGGCAGACGCAAATCATCACACCGGCGGAGTTTCTACGGCGTCTTGCGTCGGCATAGGCCAATGAAGTTGCACGCGAGCAATTCGTTCGTGGCAATCAGGTGACCGACGCTTACCATTCCGCTGTCTGGTTGGCCTGCTCCCCCTCAAGCATTCTTGCCCCGCCCTACGTCTTCCACCCCGCCGCTTCTTCCCCATCCAACCGCAAAGTCAAGCACTTGGCCGACCCGCCGGCCTTGACGAATTCTCCCAATGGCGTCGCAATCGGGGTGTAGCCGCGAGATTGAAGTTGGCGATGCAGCTCCGGGCAACCGTCGTTCGTGACCACCGTGCGCCCGACGACCACCGCATTACAGGCGAAGTTCCACGCCTCGGACTCCTCGACTGGGATCAATTCCGGCACGACTTCCTTCAACGCCCGCTGGCCATATTCGTCGAACGCAAGTGGATAGTAGATGGCCACGCCCGCCGCGAGCGGGCAGAAACAAGTGTCGAGATGGTAATAGCGCGGATCGACCAATTCCAGTGAAATGACGCGGCAACCCAGCAGGTCGCCAATCTCGTGATGGCCGGCAATTGCCGTGCGGATGCGGTAGCCGGCGAGGAGCGTATCGCCGCAAAACAGGGCGTCACCCGCGCCCTCGAAAAACGTGTCGGGCTTGAGTTTCCGCAGCTCGAAGCCATGTTCGGCAAGCCACTGCTGCGCATAAGGCTCTTCGACTTGCCGTTGCGGGTGGCGGAAGCGCGCCGGCACGGCTACATTGCGGAAGATGAGCGCCGCGTTGGCGGTGAACACGAGGTCGGGCATGCCCTGCCGCGGCTCCATGCATTCAATTTCAGCGCCGGCCTTTTCCAGCAGCCGCCGCAGGTCGTGCCATTGGGAAACAGCCACACCGTGTTCGGCCCCCCGTTGCCGGTCCATCCACGGATTGATCTCGTATTCAATGCCGTAGTGGTCCGGAGGACACATCAGGATGCGGGCAAAGTCGGGCATACGTATCAAGTTGCACGTTTTTCTTGGGTTCGCGTGTTCAAACTGGCGATGACGGCTTTGCAGGCATAGATAGGCGCTGCCATCGCGTGGGTCGGCACGTGCCAGGTCGCGATAGCGTGCCCTGCGGCGCGCACGGCGAATCGCGCCGGCGCCGACTTCGCCGCGCGAGCCGCGGCATGTGACGCCAAGCAAAGTCTGCGTACTTCGACTATCCCCAACTCCCGCTCTTTCCGGACCCATGCACTAATCGCCTCGATTGCGTGACGCGGACGATTGTCTTTCGGCCGTTCTCTTTCGAACAGCGGCAGGACTCGCACCGCTTCCCTTGCAGCCAAGAGCGCAAAGCGCCTGTGATAGGCGGAATTCCTGTCCAAGGAGAGCTTTCGCCGGGCAACCGCTGATATCGTCTTTTTCATCGTTTTCTACCTACTTCTTCTCCAGTGCCGACAATTCATCCACCAGCGCCCGCAAGAACGGGGCCACGTCGGTAACTAAGCTTACAGTTTGGAAGGAACCCCGATCGGCGAGTTTGATCGCCGTGGAGGGGTTGATATCGACACAGACGACGTGGACCCACGACGGCAGCAGATTGCCTACCGCGATCGAGTGCAGCGTCGTGGCGATCATCAGGCAGAAGGTAACGCCGCGGAGTTTCTCGCGCATTTGACGCTGTGCTTCGAGGATGTCGGTGACGATGTCCGGCAGCGGGCCATCGTCGCGGATGCTGCCGGCCAGCAAGTAATCGACGCCGTGGCGCACGCACTCGTACATCACCCCCGCACGAAGCTCCCCCTTCTCGACCGCCGCCCGGATTCCCCCCAACCGGCGAATGCGGTTGATCGCGCGGAGGTGGTGTGCGTGCCCGGCCTCGGCCGGGATCCCGCGGTCGAGATAGACGCCAAGACTCGTGCCAAACATGGCCTGTTCGATGTCGTGCGTCGCCAGTGCGTTGCCGGCCAGCAGGACATCGATGTAGCCCATGCGAATGATTTGCTCCAAGAACTCGCCGCTGCCGGTGTGTACGACAGCGGGGCCGGCAACGACGGCGGTGCGTCCGCCCGCCGCGCGGTTGTCGGCGAGTTGCCGCGCGATCTGGCGGATGGCGACGTTCTTGGGTTTCTCCGTGGAGACGTTGCTGCCCATGAACTCGAAGGTCTCGGCCCCGCGGGCACGTTCCTCGGGAAAGACTCGCACGCCGGCGTGGCCGACAACGATCTGATCGCCGCGGCGAGTTTCGCACATTGCGAGGCATCGGGCAGTCATCTTTTTCGGATCGACGAGTACGGCACAGTCCATTTCCTGGTCGGCGACCTCGATCCAATGCCCTGCCACACGGACCTCGGTCCGCTGGTTGGTCGTGCTGTAGAAGTCTTCGGGATAAGCGCCCTCGATATCGGCCGCGACGAGGCGGCAATCCTGAACGTCGGTCGGCACGGCCCCGTGGTCGGCGATCAGAGCCAGCAGTTTTTGCAGATCGTCTTCACTTTTGGCTCGGACTTCCAGCACCGCATGGCTCGGGTCGTCCCGCAACTTGCCGATCGTGATGTGCTTGATCCTGCAATTTCCGCCGTTCGCCGCGATAGCGTCGAGAATCTTGGGCAAAATGAGGCTATCGATGATGTGGCCGCGGACCTCGACCTGCTCGACGAACGGCCATGTTTCAGCGGAGGAAGTTTTCTGCGGTGCGTGCATAATGTGCGTCCTGCTCAATTTAAATCCACGCGACAATTTTAGGACGCCCCCGAAGGATTGACAATCGGTTGCCTTGGACACTGGCCAAATGCGTCGCCACGGGCCATAATAACAGCATGAACGTTACAATCGCTTTGAAACGCAGCAGAGTTGCCGTTTGGCTTTTTCTCAGCGCTGCTTTGGCTGCCGGGCCGCTATCAGCCGGCGTGGTAGTCGTGCAAAACTGGACATCGGTGAAGATCGCGTTTGCGGCCAGCGGCGGTGACGGCCAGGCAACCCGCTACACCGTCGCCCCATCCGATATCGCAGCGATTCCCGCCGACGGGCCGGTGGCTATTACAGTGGGCGAAGGTGCCGCCGCCGTACCGCAGCAAGTGCCGATCAATTCAATCATTTACTTCGTGGTCAAGGACGGCATATTGCACTTCCAACGCCTGGTTCTGCCGGGCGTGGAGGACAAGTCCGATGGCGGTGCGAAACAGACGGCCACCGTGCAGCCTCCGGCGGCCGGGCCCAAGCCCAAATCGGAACCCGCGCCGATATACAAGATTCCCGTGGCGATACTCGTCGATACGGCGGACGTGCGCTCGCGGGCCAATTGGGAAAAGAAGCTCCGCAAGCGCCTGGACGACTGCTCCGACATCTTCGAGCATCATTGCCGCGTGCGCTTCGAGGTCGTCTCGACCGGCGTATGGCAATCGAACTCAGCGGTCCACTCCTTCGATGAAGCGCTGGCTGACTTCGCGCGGAAGGTGCGGCCGGGGCGGGCGCGAGTGGCGATCGGATTCACCAGCCGGTACGACTGGATTCAGGAGGAATCGCACCTCGGCGGGACCCACGGTTCGCTCGCCTCGCACGTCCTCATTCGCGAACAGGTCGGCCGACTGAGCGAGCCGGAGCGGCTGGAAGTCCTGGTCCACGAGCTGGGTCACTTTCTCGGCGCCGCGCATTCCGGGGACCAAAACTCGGTGATGCGTCCCAAGCTGGGCGATCGCCGCTCGACCGCCAAGAGCTTCCGCATCGGTTTCGACGCTTTCAATACGCTCGTAATAAACCTCGTGGCCGAAGAGCTGCGTACCCGGCATATCTGGCATCCGACCATGCTTTCACCGGAGGCCAAGATCGCCGTTCGCGGGGCCTACATGGTGCTGGCCAAAACGATTCCCCTGGACCCCGTTTCCAAGTCATCGGTGGACTCACTCGGCCCGCTTCCGGAAACCGGCCCGCCCGGCATCGCCGGTCCCGAGCTGGTCGGCGGCGCCCAATTTGTCGTAAATGCTATATCGCGCGCCGCCCGCGACAACCGGCAACTGCCCGTCAGCTCAAAGGATCCCAAGGCGCAGCTCTGGCGGACGGGCGACGAGTTGACGTCTTACTACGTCCGGCGAGCGGCCGACGCCGCGCGGCGGCTCCGTCCGGACGTCGCGCGATCGGCCTTTCTGCTCGGCCTGGGCGTGGCTTTGGACGATACGAACTTCGTCCGCGACAAGCCGGCGCTGGCCGACGTGTGGAAGAAGGTCGAGCCCGACGAGCAGCGGCAGGTGCGGTTGCTGCTCATGGGATCGCCCACGATCCACAAGCGCCACGAGCTGGTGGAGCACTTCGCGATGTCGGCCGCGCTCACGGTGCTTAGCGGCCCGCAAGGCGCCGAGGCCGAGGGCCGGAAAAAGGAAATCCTCGATTCCCGCAGCGGCAACGGATTCAGTTTCGCCGACATCTGCGCCGACATGTCGGGCGTGCTGTTTGCCACGCACGTCCGCGAAGAAAACATCACACTGGCGGAGGTAGCCCAGGGCTTCGCCGTCGAGAATTTCGTGCCGTCGTTGAACGACCTGCCGGACGATATTTCCTGGGACGCGTTTCAGAAACAGTACGGCGAAGGCGCGTCGGAGAACTTCCAGCGGCAGCGGAGCGAGATCTTCCATCGCATCCTCGCCCTGCCGCCCTACCGCGCCGGACGGAAAGAAAAAGGCGGAAAAGTCCATCGGGGGACGTTACCATCCAGACGGCCGCACCGGCGCCTCAATGCGGCCGATCGTCCAGTCGCAGCGGCCTGATGTGGCGTCAATCTTGCGGTTCATGTTCAGCGCAATGAAGAACGTCTTTCTTTCGCCGCCGCCGTCGGTGCAGGTTACGGCGTAAGTAGCTCTCGCGTAGTCGCCCGCCTCCATGCCGCCTTCGTAAGCGGCCTCGTACAAGCGGTATTGGGCCGACGCTCCAAGCGCAAATAGGGTCCGATTGACCGGCTCGTTCTTGAAGCCGTCGAGTATTTTCTTGTGGTAGTCGCTCTGGCTGTAAAACGGAGCCAGCGATGCCTCTGGCGGAGCGCGACGCCGCGGGTCCACGGTCAATTCGTGGGCAGCAAGAACGTCGCCGCGGCGGACGTCCTCAATCCACTGGGAGGCGAACTGACTCGCCTCCTTGCAAATGAAGTAGCGATACACGGCCGCGCTCGTCGGGGCGGCGACGAGAAAGGTCACGCCCAGCAGCAGCCCGGCCAACGCCGCCTTGCGGCCGACGAGGCTGGACTCGTGCGCGGCGATCTGCCAAAGCGCAACTGCCGAAGCGGCGGCCGCGGCGATCGGCAGCAGCAAGAGCACAGAGCCAAGATACGCCAGCGGTGAGAGCAGACCGGCGATCAGGCCCGCCAGGGCCAGCGCGCTAACGCCGCGGTAGGCAACGACTTCTTCGTCGGCCAAGTCGAACATGCGGGGGATGGAATGTTCGGCCATAAGGTGCTAAGGGGCTTTGATGAACTTTGGATCCACGAGGATCCGGTGGTCGCCATTGCCGCGGACGTATTGCTCGATTTCTATCCGCCGCTTCCAGTGTTTGTCGATGAAGTTCCGGTCACCGGCATCGTCGAACCTCGCCAGTTTCAGGTCGCGCTCGTTGGCGACCGACCGGGAGTACCCGTACGACGACTGGTACTTGGTGAAGCCCAGCCACTCGCGGTCCGGGGCGAAGAGGCCGATGACCATGTTCGACTGCGGCTGGAAGCAGCCCAGGAACGGATACTCGCCCAAGGGAGACAAGTGCAGCGAAACTAAGACGATGCCCGTCATCACCCAGCCGATGCAAAACGCGATCAGCGGCGACCCGACCCGCTCGGCAATCTGCAGGAAGCGGACGCGGACGCGGGAAACGCTGTCGGTAATAAGCATGAGCACGGCCGCGAAGAAGACGAAGCAAATCCAAAAGCCGAGAAAGTCGAAGAAGGGCGTCCAGGAGTGCAAGTTGTCGTACCGCAGGCTGGACCAGAGGTTGCCCGGCTTCGTCAGGAACTTGGCGACCGGCTCGTAGAAGTTCATCGTCAAGAGGCCGGCAAAGACCACGTTCACCAGCCGCAGCGGCGTTGCCCCAAATGCCCTCGCGGGTGAGGAAGCCGACGCAAGCGGCGATGATGAACAGCGCCAGCAGCCACATCGCCCACGGCCACGCGCCATCCGGCGGCTTGCTTCCCATCATTTCGGACCGACTTTGTGGCGCGGCATCTATTGCCGCTGCCACGGCCTGTTGCATTTTTTGTCTACCGTCCAAGACTGCTTTTTCGAATTCCGCCGGCAGAATTGGCACCTTCACCTTGAGTTTAGCCAGCGCTTCGGCAACTTTTTTAGCGCCTTCGTTTTCATCGTCGATAAAATGTTGCCTGGCATCGTCGCTGGCAGCGGAGTATGCGGCTTGCGCCTCGGGCACCACTTTCATCAATCGTTCGAAGATACGCGTCACGTTCTCGCTCTGGATTTTCGCATCATCCGCACTGCCAATCGGCTCGATGAGATTAGCCAAGTCGTTGTAGGCCTTGTCGATATCAGCAGAAATGTCTGCAAGGGTTCGCGGCTGCGCCCCGGTTCCGGCCTTCATGCGCGGCTCGTAGGAGCTGCAGCCGGAAAGAGACAACAGAGCGGAAGTACCAAGTACGCAGTACACAGTGCGCAGTAGGGACGACCGAACGTACGACTGCGATGACTGAGCGTTACGTACCGAGCTGGGAACCCTGAACACTGAGGTACTTCGTACTGAGTACCGATCGGCTGGCCCGCTGAAAACTGAAAACTGAAAACTGAAAACCGATCACTGCTTCTCCCCCTTCAACACGCGCATCAATTCCGGCAACGAGGTTCCGCCGCGGACGACCATGAAGATGCCTTCTTCCTGCAACGACTTCATTCCCGACTTGCGGGCGGCCGCCCGCAATACGTCGAGCTTGGGGCTGGCGGCGAGCGTTTTGCGCATGAGATCGTCGACCACCAGCAATTCGAAAATCGCCGTTTGGCCCAGGTAGCCGATACCGCCGCATTCGCGGCAGACCTCGGCCTTGTCTTCGTCCGCCTTGGCCGTCGGAGGGCGATAGAAAGCCTTTACTTTGTCGGCCGGCAATGCCAACTGCTTGAGAAGTTCGGCCGGCGGAGTATAAGGCTCCTTGCACTTGTCGCACAGTTTGCGGACCAGCCGTTGGGAAAGGACGGCGGCGATTTCGTTGCGGAACTCCGGGATGGGGGCCTTTTCGATCGCGTAGACCCGCAGCAGCGCCTCCACGCTGTCTTTCGCTCGCACGGTCCCGATCATCATCCGCTCCTCGGCGGCAGCTTCGTCGCATAGCATCTTTACCGTAGCGGCGTTCACCAGGTCGCGGACCACTACCACGTTGGGCTGTTGGCGAAAGACCCTCACCAAGACGTCGGCCGGGCTTTGGCCGCCGGCGCGGTTGTATGTCGTTACCGGAATGTTTTCGGTCTCGTCATAACGGTTACCTTCGTCTTCCACGGCGGCAAACTCCCGCACGAAGCGGTCGAGGCTGAGCAGCACGACCTTCGTCGTCGTCCGGAGTCCACCCGCCGGCAGGGCCGACAATAGCACCATTCCCCGCTTGCGACCGATAATCTCGCGAAGCTGCTCCTGCATCTTGGGTCTCATGCCAATGTCATCCAACGTCACCAGGTGTACGCCCTTGACCTCGAATTCTACGATCACCCGTTCGCCGGCTTGCGTGCCCTGGCAAATCAGCGTGGCCGGAGTCTTCACCGCCTCCAGATTCACGAAGGGGTTCAACGATTCGATGCCTGGAAGCGTGGGCAGTTTTTCCTTGTCGACCGGCGTCCAGACGCCGACGGGCGTGGCAAACCGCTTTCGCGCCTGCTCCTCGACGGCCTTCGCGACCGCGATTTGAAGCTGCGGAGGCTGCAACTCCTCGGAGGCCATGCGGCGGGTAAGGTCCATCGTGGCCTGTTCGCGAAAATGCTGTTCGGCCTTGTCGATCTTCGTGAAGACGTCTTTTCGCAGCACCGAGTATTCGACGCCAAACTTGCCCGTTTGCTTGGCGCGCCGCTCCTTGGGGTTCAAGCCGCAGAGTTCCTTCAGGGCATCCAGGGCCGGGTCGGCCGCCTCGCGCTCCAACGGCTCTTGAGGCATCCAGACGCCGTCCACAAAGTAACGTAGGGCGACCGACGTGGCGGAAAAGTCCATCACGACAGCCGACGCCCGCGCCTTCAGGCCTTCGTAGAGCACCTTGCGGGCCAAAGGCATGCCGGTAGTCTGCCTCGCCGCCAGCAACTTGGCGCCATCGATGGCGGGCGTCGCGCCGCCGCGGGCGTAGAGTTTTACGGGCACTCCGCCCGTGTTGGGATCGGAGTCTTCCGCAGCAACTTTCAACCCGATGGTTTTCAACCGATCGGAAAGCCAGTACCGCAGGTGGCGCGCGTGAACACGTGCTGGTGACTGGGCAACTGGCCGTTGCGTTGGACGACAAAGGCCGCCAGCGGCCCAACCGCGGCGCCCAGGAGCAGGAAAACGTTCAGCCAGAACCAGGGAACGATCCACGTGAGCAGCAGCGTGCCCATGAAACTGCCGACGATGACCGGGTTCCACATCTGCCAGTTCAAGTTGTTGTCGTCCATGTCGCGGTTGGCCCAGTCCGCCACCCAGGCCCAGGCTACGAAGACCACCCACATGGCGGCAATTTTCGCCCAGCCCAGATACAAGCCGGCCACAGGCGGGTTATTGCCACGCACACGCCAGTTGCCATCCCAGAGGTACTTGGCTTCTTGGGACACGTCCGCGGCGCCAGCGAATGCGGCGCCCGCCGCGAGAACTGCTGCTGCCAGGCAGAAAATCGCGAGTGCTCGAGTGAATTTCGCCATCGTTACAGTATCCCCGGCTCTCGGACTTCAATGCCCTTCAGCGCCATCTTCAGGGCTTCGGGGTTCGGCGCGACTTCGAACGCCGTCGGCCGGTCGATCAGCTCCTCGTCGATCAATTTCTTCAAACTCATGGTGAAATCCTGCATGCCTTCCTCCTTGGCCAAACGGATGGCGTCGGACAGCTTTTCATCCATCTCCTCCAGAATCAGCTTTTTGACGGTCGGGTTGAAGGTCATGATCTCGACGGCTGGCACTCGCTTCACGCCGGGCTTGATCGAAGGCAACAGCTTTTGAGCGAGGATGGCCTTCATGTTGAACGCCATGGCGCTGCGGACCGCGACTGCGCTGGCCCTCGGGGAAAAGGTCGAGGATGCGGCCGATCGTTGAGGGGGCGGTGGAAGCGTGGATCGTGCCGAACACCAGGTGCCCAGTCTCGGCAGCCTGGATGGCCGTCTCGAACGTCTCGCGGTCGCGCATTTCGCCCACGAGGATAACGTCCGGGTCTTCGCGGACCGCGTGCTTCATGCCGATCATGAAGTCCTTCACGTCGGTGCCGATCTCGCGCTGGTTAATGAGGCACTTGTCCTCGGTAAAGGTGAACTCGATCGGGTCCTCCAGCGTGAGGATATGCTTGCGATAATTGTGGTTCACCCAATCCAGCATCGAAGCAATGGTCGTGCTCTTGCCGGAACCCGTGATTCCCGCCAGCAGAATCATTCCCTGCGAGAACTTGCAGAGTTCCTCCAGGCCGTCCGGCAAGTAGAGCGACTTGAAGTCGGGAATCCAGTTGTTTACCCGCCGGGCCACCAGGCCCAAGCTGCCCATCTGTTGCAGCACGTTGACGCGGAACCGCCAGCGCTTGTCGTCGACCTTCAGCGAGTAGGCGAAGTCGCAGCCGCCGTTCTCCTCGAAAATCTTCATTCGATGGGCGTCGTGGCTGATCAGCGGCAGCACGAGCCGGGCCATTTCGTCGTCGTCGATCGGGCCGCGGTTCAGCGGACGCAACGAGCCGGTCACGCGGACGATCGGCGAACTGCCCACTTTCAGGTGCAGGTCGCTGGCCTCGAACTTGACCGTGGCGCGGAACAGCTTATCGATTTCCAACTCGTCGTGATGCACGAAGCGGCCGAGATGTGCCGGCTTGTCGTTCGTCGCGATATGGGTTGTCGTCATGTAACCTACAGTCGCACCGCAATTCCGCGGTCGCGCATGATTTGTTTCGTTTGCCGGATTGTATATTCGCCGAAATGGAAAATGCTGGCGGCCAAGGCGGCTTCGGCCCCGCCCAGCAGGATCGCGTCCGCGAGGTGTTCCGGGCGTCCGGCGCCGCCGCTGGCCACGACCGGCACGCGGACCGTCTTTGCCACCGCGCGGGTTATCTCTAAATCATAACCAGTTTTCGTTCCGTCTGCATCCATTGACGTGAGCACGATTTCACCGGCGCCGAGCTGCTCGACCTCGCCGGCCCAAGCGACGGCTTCGCGGCCGGTGCCGATCCTGCCGCCGTTGATGTGGACCTCCCACACCTCCTGGTCCGCTTTTATCACGCGCTTGGGATCGATGTTCACCACGATGCACTGGCTGCCGAAGCGTCGCGCGGCCTGCCGGACAAAGTCCGGATTGCGGCAGGCAGCCGAGTTGATGGAGACCTTGTCCGCTCCGGCATTGAGCAGCGCGCGTATGTCCTCGATAGTTCGAATGCCGCCCCCAACGGTCAGAGGCATGAAGACAACCTCCGCGGTGCGGCGAACGACGTCCAGAATGATCTCGCGGTCCTCGTGGCTGGCGGTGATGTCGAGAAAGACAAGCTCGTCGGCGCCCTCCTGCTCGTACCGCGCCGCGACTTCCACCGGATCGCCGGCATCTCGAAGATGAAGAAAATTCGTCCCCTTGACGACCCGGCCTCGGTCAACGTCGAGACATGGGATTACCCGCTTGGCAAACATAGGCGACGTATCAAAATGACAGCAAGCGCGAAACGCGAACGAGGGCCGCGAAGGCGTTCCCTCTTTTGCGCATCGCGCTTGGGTTGGATCGTTTCGTTGCAAACTGCCAACGATAGGCTCGTTTCAGCGGATGAGCTATCTGCCGGTAGCGGTGCGACCGGCGGGATTGGCCGCGTCCGGCTTGTCGCCGTCTTTTTTCTCCGCGTCCTCAATCAGCTTCTTGCGATACGTGTCGGCGCCTTTTTGCGTACGGAAAGTCTTCAGTGTCTTGATCGTCGGCTTTATCGGCTTGGGCGTTTGCGGGTCGGTCTCTTTAACGTCCTCCCACTCCTCGACGCTCGTTTTGTACGTCTTCTCGATCGTCTCCTTCTCCGACTTCAACTGCGATGAGGTGATGACCTTGTACAGCTCCTCGTAGTTGACTGCATTCTGGGTCCCATTCGGCCCACTATTATTGTTGTTCTTCAAGATCACATTGGACGGGTCCACGAACTCGACAACGAGGTACGTATCGGATTTCGAATTGCCGCCACGGTGCTGCTGCGCGTGGACGGCCGGCGACGAAACTACGAAAATCGCGGTGGCAACCAATGCCATCACCGCGGTGTAAAGAAGTGATGATTTCATGCCAGAGGCTCCCGAGTGCGAGGCAAATGGAAGGAAACGGCCGAGGGCGGCGCTAGTCGGCGGCGTCTCTGACCCACTCCGAATTGTACGACAACTCGCTTCGCGATGCAATAAGGCGCCGCCCGCGGGCTGACCATTTTTTGGCTACTTCGGCGCCAGGGTGCAGGTCATCCGTTTGCCCGTATGCGCTGGGGCTGATTCCACCTTGCACACGTCTTCCAGCTTCTGCAAGACCTGGTCCAGCACCCGCCGGCCCTCGTCGATATGGGCCAATTCCCGGCCGCGGAATGCGACCGTAACGACCACCTTGTCCTTGTGCAATAAGAACTCGCGAGCCCGATTGACTTTGACCTCGATGTCGTGGCCCCCCGTCTTCGGTCGCACGCGTATCTCTTTGATGCGGATTTGGTGCCCGTGGGTCTTATGCTGCCGTTTCTTCTGCTGATATTTGAACTTGCCGTAATCCATGATACGGCAAACCGGCGGTTTCTCGGTGGGGGCCACGAGAACCAAGTCGAGATTGACCTTCCTCGCGGATTTGATTGCCTCGTCCGTCGCCATAATGCCCAGTTGAGCCCCGTCGTCGGCAATAACCCTAACGGGGGAAACACGAATTTGCTCATTGATTTTTTGAACGAGCTTTAGGGATTCAGTAGCCAAGTTTCTCCTGCTGATTCTTAGGAATGACCGGCAAGAGCGCCCGTCGCGCCCTCCGCCGCACGGTAGAGTATGCAACACGCCGTGCCCCGCGTCAACGGCGGTAATCGCTAAAGGCCGATTTTTTGGAAAAAGCGCTTCTCGCTTGCATTCTCGCCCGCACCTGTCCATAGTGGTACTAGGGTTTGCAGCGATAAGGCCGGTCACTTCGAGGTAGTTGATCATGGTGCGAAGGGAAATTGATAACGCCGGGTTTCGATATATTGTGGCAATCTTCACCGCGGCTATGCTGATAGCCGCTGGCGCCTCGCGGGCCAGGTGCGATCAGCCCGATGCCGATTTTCAGGCGCAGTTAGCAACGGGAGAGTTCGCTCCCGCCCTGCAAGCCGCTCAAAATGCGGCCGATCCGCAGCAACGCGACGCCGCTTTGGCCCAAGTAGCCGCCGCACAGGCGCAGGCTCGCGCGCCCGCAGCAGCAGTGTCCACCATTGCCGAGGTGGGTGACGATCGGGTGCGGGCGCATATCCTCGCGCAGCAGGGTGGTGTGGGTGGCGGCGGTAACAATAATCAAAACGGCGCCAACAAGGCCGACTTCCAGCCGCTGACGGACTTGATCCAAAACACGGTGGCCACCAAATCCTGGATCAATAACGGCGGCAACGGCACGATCTCCGATTTCCCCACCGGCGTCAGCGTGGACCCCAGCGGTGTCCTCCGTCCGCTGATGCGCGAGGCGCGTTCGGGCGACCTCGCGTCCCTCCGTGCCGCCAGCAAACGGTCGGCCGGACAAGACGACGTACACCGTAGTTCCCCGCTGCGGATGATCTCGCTCACCCGCCTGGAGAAGCAAATCGAGCTGAACGCAGCCCTCGGCCTGGGAGTTGACGAGGCGATGAAGTACCTTGCCGGGCTGCGGCGCATTCAATACGTCTTCGTTTATCCGGAAACAAACGATTTGGTGATCGCCGGGCCGGCAGGCGACTGGGCCGCCGGGCCGGAGAATCGCATCATCTCCATTGATACGGGCGATCCCCTCGTTCGACTGGACGATCTCGTGGTTGTCTTCCGCCACATGCTGAAGAGCCCAGATGCCTACTTCGGCTGCAAGATCGACCCGCGACAGGACGGCCTGAAGCGGGCCGAAGATTTCGTGGCCCAATTCCGCGGTCGAAAGCTGGCCGAAGGCGATGCCGTTCGCAAGACTTATTGCCAGAAGCTCGCAGCGGCGTTGGGCAAGCAGGACATTGAAGTGTTCGGCGGACTTGATCCGGAAACGCGGGCCGCGCGTACACTGGTTGAGGCCGACTATCGCATGAAACTCGTGGGCATGGGACTCGAGTCGGGCGTGCCCGGATTGACGAGCTACATGAGCCTCATCAAATCTCCGCCAAAGTCGGTGGAAATGCTCCGCTGGTGGTTCACGCTCAACTACGACTCGGTCCAAACTTCCCGGGACCACTTGGCATTCAATATCCGCGGCCAAGGCGTGAAAGTAGAAAGCGAAAACGAGCACCTTACCGCCAAGGGAGAACGGGTGCATACGGGCGATTCGGAGCCGCTCAACCGGCAGTTCGTCCAGAGCTTCACCAAGCATTTTGACGAGCTTTGCGCGAAGTATCCGATTTACTCCGAGTTGCGGAACATCTGCGATCTGGCCCTCGCCGCCTCTCTGATTCGCGAGGAGGGCCTCGCCGACAAGGTCGACTGGCACATGGCCTGGTTCGGCGATCCACAGGCCTTTGCCGTCGAGAAGTGCGCGGCGCCGAAAGAAGTTGATTCCGTGGTCAACTACCGGGTGCTCAATGGCGGAGTCTTCGTTGTCCAAGTCAGCGGCGGCGTCGCGGTGAAGACCCGCGATCTGGCCAATCGCAAAGCGATTGAAGTCGAGCGCGCGCCGCAGCTTCAGCATCAACGCCCGCAAAGCGCTGCCAGGCCGCAGTCCGCCGGCCGCTGGTGGTGGGATTGACCTCTTTAAGGCGTAGGCCGGAACAGAGTCGCAGTCGTCGGCCGGTACAAGTACAATGCAGTCCCGGCGCTGCGCCGTCCTATTGCGGGGGAATCGCCGGAACCGCGCAAGCTTGTTCCGGCCTACGAAAACCTCCGGCTTGTGTGCTACACTATCTCTAGGCGGGCTTTCGCCGCGACCGTATGTCGGGTTTGGGCCATGATACAGCGAATCCTGTCGTGTAGTTTTCTTGCGGCTCTTCTTTTTGCCGTGCCGTCGCTCCGCGCAGCAGCGAGCCCGCCCGATCCGGCCATCGCCGCCCGCGTCGGCGATGATCCGGTTGAAGTGGCCGAAGTGCAGCGGATGATGGACCTGGTCTTTCACGACAAAAAGCCCTCGGGCGAGCTGCTGGCGATGTCCCAGGCCCAGGTGCTCGAAGAGATTGTCAATCGCAGGTTGGTAATCGCTTATGCGCGGCGGGCCGGCGATCTGCCCGGCGAACGGGAATTGGCTAAAGCGAAGAAACAACTTCAAATCAGTCTGGCCGCCCAGGGTCGCAAGCCTCCGCCCTCGCCGCGGGGCGGATCGGCCGGCGACGCCGACCTCGACCGGCAAGCGCTTTGGCGGCTGACGTGGGACTGTTACTTGGCCAAGTACCGCACGCCGCAACGCCGCCAAGCGTGGTTCAGCGCCCACCGTCGCGACCTGGACGGCACCCAAGTGGCCGTTAGCCACATCCTGCTGCAGCCCGCGCGGAAGGATGATTCCAAGGAAATCGAAGAACTCCGCAAGCGTGCCGCCGAGATCCGCAGGGAGATTGCTTCCGGCACAATCGACTTCGCGCAGGCCGCCGCGAAGTACTCCGCCGGTCCTAGTCGCAAGCAGGGCGGCAAGCTCGGCAAGATCGGGCGCCATGCTCCTATGGACGAAGCATTCTCTCAGGGCGCCTTCGCCCTGGAGGCGGGCCAAATCAGCCAGCCCGTCATCACTTCGTCCGGCGTCCACCTGATCCGTAGCGATGAGATTGTGCCAGGCACGAAGCAGCTTGCCGACGTCCAAGAGGCCGTCGACGCGGCGTTGGCGCAGGAGCTCTTGACTAAGGTTTCTCATTTGGAACGCGAGCATACTGAGGTCAACTACACGGGCGCGTGGCCGCACTTCAAGCCCGGCACGCATGAGCTTGCATTACATTAGGCTGCCGCTGCGATCGCGGTTAGATGTAGGGTGGGACAAGATTGCAGAGGCGCCCGCTCGCTTGTCCTGCGCTACGCCATACGCTTGCGCCGTCTTCGCAGCGATTCGATGGCGCCAAGGCTGGCGGCCGTTGCGGCAGCGAGCACGACGCTTGACGGCTCCGGAGCGATTTGCTCGACGACAAAGCTCGAGGTGGCCGAGCTGCCCGACCCGCTGTCGAATATCGGGGCGGGCGTCATCGCATCGGCAAACGGCGGACTGCTCTTCGTCGTTGCCAGCATCACCACGTCCCAGGTTTCCCAGTCCGGATTGTCAATCGGGCCGCTCTCGGTCCCGAGCGTCGCCGAGGCGTTAGTGAACGCCACGCTGCCAACATACGGCAGCGGCTCGATGCTGCCGTTGTTCGGCCCCTCGGCAATCCATTCCGCGCTCGATCGCGGCGCCGCGCTGTTGGTCAGGTCCACTGAAAAAGGCTTGTTCTGCGTGTTGTCCGTCAACGTAAGCAAATATGTCCCCGGGTTCCCCGGCGGGTTGTACTGGATGCTCGCAGTGATCGAATCGCCAGGCTGCACGTTGAATTGCGTGATGGGGAGACTGCCGTTGCCGTTGGAGATATTCTCATACCATGAGTAATAGTCGGTAGTGCCGGCGTCGTAATAGCTGGTCGTGCCCAACTGCACCAGGCTCGAGTCGGTGAATCCGTCAAATCCAATCCAGACGGCGCACTGGCAAATACTCTTGCTGGCCGCCGGTAGAAGCGATGCCTGGGCCGTGGGCACAACCCAAGTTGCACTGACGTCATTTGCAACGCCCGATTGCGCACTGGAGCCACTGCCCGTGTATTGCACGACATAGCCGGCCCAATTTGCCGCGTTGAAGGTATTCGACGAGGCTCGCAGGGGGTGGGTAAAAAAGAAGAGCAATACGATCGGCGCGGCTGTTACGCACACTCGTCGCGGCCTAAAGCAAGTCAAAAACATTGCGGCAATTCCCCCGGATGCTTTAGCTATCATAACCTGAATCATCACTTTTTTGCAAGTATTTTGTTCGAGGAAGTGACGCCGACCTGCCATTTTCGCTGGTTCATTCCTATACTGGAGCTTTTGCAAAGGCCTTTTATGCTCAAAATCATCCTTCCCGACGGCACAACGAAGGAATACAACCATCCCATCCGCCCGATCGACGTGGCCGCGGAAATTTCCCCCCGACTTGCCAAGGCCACAATCGCCGCCGAGGTGGACGGCCAGATCGTCGGCGCCGATGCATACCTCCCAGGAGAGGGGCAGGCCAGCCTGCGGCTCGTCACCAATCGAGACGCCGCCGCCCTAAACGTCATGCGGCACTCGGCGGCGCACGTCATGGCACGCGCCGTGATGCGACTCTATGACGGCATCCAGCTTGCCTTCGGGCCGACCGTCGAGAACGGCTTCTACTACGATTTTCAAACGAAGCGCCCTCTTTCCGAGGACGACTTTGCCGCGATCGAGACGGAAATGGCAAAGATCGTCAAGGAAGACGAGCCTTTCGAGCGCCTGGAGATGGACCGCGGCGAGGCTGTGCAATTGTGCAGCGATCTGGGGCAGACACTCAAGGTCGAGCACCTTCAAACCGGCCTTGCCGATCACGGCCGCGTATCGTTCTATCGGCAGGGCGAATTCATAGACCTCTGCCGAGGGCCGCACGTCCCTTCCGCCGGCGCCATCGGCGCCTTCAAACTGCTCAGCGTCGCCGGCGCTTATTGGAAAGGTGACTCCAACCGGCAACAGTTGCAGCGGCTCTACGGCACGGCCTGGTTCAAGAAGGAGGACATGGAGGAGTACCTCAAGAAGATCGACGAGGCCAAGCGCCGCGACCACCGCGTGCTGGGCAAGCAGCTTGAGCTCTTCACCATCAATCCGATGGTCGGCTCCGGGCTGATCCTCTGGCTGCCCAAGGGCGCTATCATCCGCCGACAACTGGAGAATTTCCTTTACGACAAGCTGCTGGAAATCGGCTACCAGCCGGTCTACACGCCGCACATCGGCCGCATCGAGCTGTATCAGACTTCCGGCCACTTCCCCTACTATGCCGACAGCCAGTTCCCGCCGCTCTACTTTCATCCGCTGGGCGGCGTCGTGCAGGAACTCTTGCAGCTTTGGGCCAAGGGCGAAATCGACGACGACGGCCTGACGGCTCGACTCGATCCCTACATGCATTCGTCCTCGCATAATCGCCTTCGCCCGCACGTGCCCGATTACGAGAAGCTGGCGTCGCCCAAGGAAAAGGTGGCGGCGATCGAGTCCTGGCTGGAAAAGCAGGAACGATACCTCGTCAAGCCGATGAACTGCCCGCACCACATCAAGATTTACCAATCCAAGCCGCGGAGCTACCGCGAGCTTCCGCTGCGCCTGGCGGAGTTCGGCACGGTCTACCGCTTCGAGCAGTCGGGCGAGCTCAACGGCATGACCCGCGTCCGCGGTTTCACGCAGGACGACGCCCACATCTTCTGCACGGAAGAGCAGGTGGCGGGCGAGTTCCGAAGTTGCATCGAGATGACGCAGTTCGTCTTGAAAACGCTTGGCCTGACCGACTACCGCGTGCGGCTTGGCTTCCGCGATCCGGCCAGCGACAAGTACGTCGGCACGGCGGAAAACTGGCAGCGGGCGGAAGCGGCGTTGGAGGCGGTCTGCAATGAAATGAGCTTGCCCAACCTGACGATCGAGCGCGGCGAGGCGGCATTCTACGGGCCCAAGGCCGATTTCGTCGTCGCCGACTGCATCGGCCGCGAGTGGCAGCTTGGCACCGTGCAGTTGGACTACAACCTGCCCAGCCCGCAGCGGTTTGGCCTGGAATATATCGGTGCGGACAACCGCCCGCACCAGCCGGCGATGATCCACCGCGCGCCGTTCGGGTCGTTCGAGCGGTTTGTCGGCATGTTGATCGAGCATTTTGCCGGGGCGTTTCCCTTGTGGCTTGCGCCGGAGCAGGCCCGTGTGATGGTCGTCAGCCAGAAGGTCGAAGATTACGGCCGGCAGGTCGAGGCCCGCTTGCGCCAAGCCGGTTTCCGCGTCTCGGGCGACTATCGGGCGGAAAAGGTGGGCTCGAAGATTCGCGACGCCCAATTGGAGCTTGTGCCCTACATGTTCGTCCTTGGGGGACGCGAGGCCGAGGCCGGCCAGGTGGCCTTGCGCGACCGGCTCGAAGGCGATCTCGGCACGATGCCGCTTGAGGCCGCCATCGAGCGCCTCCACTCTGAGGTTGCCGCCCGCACAATTCGCCAGGTCGTGAAAGGCTCCGCCGGCATTGGCGGGCGACAAGAGGGGAACGAGTACTAGCCCCTGGTGCGGATCGCCGCGTTTTGAACCAAGTTTTTTTCTTCGCGCTTCAATCATCGAGTATTTGGCCTGGTTTTGGGGGTTTCTCGGCTCACAGCTCGCTCAGGACCCATCTCAGAACCCGCTCAGGATCGGCCCACAACCCGCTCAGGGTCGACTCAGAACCCGCTCAGGAATTCCCGCCATCGGGTGGTTTCCGCACCAGTAGGTCCTTTCTGCCGGAATGGACCAGTGCGGCCAAAAAATCCCGTGCGATGACGAGTCCGCGCACCGACCCGCTCTGGTGTTAGCATCGATCATTTTTCTGCCAATCATATTTCCGTTGACAACTCCGATCTCGGACCTACGGCTTCTTGCCCCTTGCGAGAGTGCCAAATCTGGCACTCTTGGCACTCGTACGCCACGGTTTGACACTGCTTTGGCGTCGTTTCACACTCCGCAGCAGCGGGCCGGCGCCCCCACATTCCGCGACGAAACTGCATCCGTGGCACAAATGGCACACTTTGGTTCAATTAGCGTTTTTGCATTGTTTTCGCCCGCCGCGAATAGCACGTTTTGGCGGCCAGCGGTTGCGGATTTGGCGCGCGTCTGACGCAGTTTGGCGCCGGAGTGTCTCCGTTTGACGCCTTTTGTCGTCCTCTACCTCGCATCCGGCTTCTGACTTCCATCTTCTGACTCCTGACCCTTATCCGGCCCGCAATTATAACACAACTCTTAACTATTGTCAACATATATCGCCATTTGTCGTTTTCCCGGCCGCCGCAACTCCTTGCGCCGCAAGGGGTTAAGCGTCTTGACATTTGTTTGCAAAAGGAGTGGCCGTTTTGTGGTCCGGCGTTTTTCGCATGACGCAAGTCCTTGCGCGGCAACGACTTGGGGATTCCCGGCCGGGCGGCGCGTTCAGGCGCTGTTTTCAAGGCCAAAGGAGAACATTCCGCTGGACTTCCTCGATATCATGCGACCCGATTAAGCGGACTTGCGGCGTAGCGGCGACTCTGATTTCCGCCGAATTCGCCCGCGATTCCGCTTGCGCGGAGCTCCGCATAATTGCGTTTATGCAGAGCTCCGCATGATCGAAAAAACTGGTTGTTGCTCGGCAGCGAACAAGCCGGTCCGCGAGCGGCCGTCTTGTTCACGATCCTCACTCTTCAAGCACCGCGTCGCGAAGCGCGTCACGTGCCTCAGCCCGCACCGACTCGGGATCGC
This sequence comes from uncultured Planctomycetia bacterium, assembly GCA_963780045.1. Classification (GTDB taxonomy): domain Bacteria; phylum Planctomycetota; class Planctomycetia; order Pirellulales; family Thermoguttaceae; genus JANXQG01. The sequence goes on from CAVZZZ010000001.1 coordinate 5,170,222, forward strand.
CGAGCAACTTTCGCCAGCTCGTCCCGGCGTGTCTCGCGCGCCTCGCGGCGTGCGTCTCTTGCCGGCTACCGCTCTTGAGGCGCCGCGTCGCGAAGCGCCTCGCGAAGCGCCTCACGAACCTCAGCCCGCACCGAATCGGGGTCACCGAGCGACTCTCCTCGTTCGTCCCGGCGTGTCTCGCGCGCCTCGCGGCGCGCGTCTATTGCCGGTGCCCGCTGTTCAACCACCGCGTTGCGCGCCGCGTCGCGAAGCGCATCACGAAGCGCCTCACGAACCTCAGCCCGCACCGACTCGGGGTCGCTGAGCGACTCTCGTCGCTCGTCCCGACGTGTGTCGCGCGCCTCGCGGCGCGCGTCTATTGCCGGCGCCCGCTGTTCAACCACCGCGTTGTGCGCCGCGTCGCGAAGCGCATCACGAAGCGCGTCACGAACCTCAGCCCGCACCGACTCGGGGTCGCTGAGCGGCTCTCGTCGCTCGTTCCGACGCGTGTCGCGCGCCTCGCGGCGCGAGTCTATTGCCGGCGCCCGCTGTTCAACCACCGCGTTGCGCCGCGTCGCGAAGCGCATCACGAAGCGCGTCACGAACCTCAGCCCGCACCGAATCGGGGTCGCTGAGCGACTCTCGTCGCTCGTTCCGACGCGTGTCGTGCGCCTCGCGGTGCGCGTCTATTGCCGGCGCCCGCTGTTCAACCACCGCGTTGCGCGCGCGTCGCGAAGCGCATCACGAAGCGCGTCACGAACCTCAGCCCGCACCGAATCGGGGTCGCTGGACGACTCTCGTCGCTCGTCCCGACGCGTGTCGCGCGCCTCGCGGAGCGCGTTATTGCCGGCGCCCGCTCTTCAATCACCGCGTTGCGCGCCGCGTCGCGAAGCGCCCCACGAACCTCAGGCTGCTGGCCACGCACGCTACTCGTCGCGGCTACTGCAAGAATCACCAGAAGAAATGAAACACATCTCATCACTAAACCTCCCTAACTGTGGGAAAAGGGTTGCTGCCGAGGCAGCTTCTGTAAACCGAACGAAGATTGGGCGGCAACGACACGGTCAGCAGTCGGTTTCAGACGCGCAGCAAGAGGTCGGCTGGCAATGGCATAACCGTGCAGCGGACCGCCTGACAGCGTCTTGAGAACCAACATGCCAAGTGTGTCTTGGTCGAACCAGCTTTACCCATGCTGGTCCGGCGTCACCGTCCCTCTCGATGACTGTGTACGGGCATTCTATCCCCGGCTCTAGACTGTCAAGGAGTGCATAAAAAGAATTCCAAAAGTGCGTAACGTCAAGAGGTCAGGTCCGCTTCGCATCCTTAGACTTGATCGCCGCCCGGACGATTGAACTGACGACCAGCCGGTTGACAGACTGCAAGGTTCGGTCATCGAGGCGATCGCCAACGTAACGACACTCGCGATCACGGTATGCGCGACTCGCGCAATGCCAATTTGTCAGATTCTGTAAATCTTTACCTCTTGCCTTCACTCAATCGACACCTACAATTCGCCTGGGTGATCAGGTACAAGCGACGCCACACGAGTCCACGTCTACAGTATCTCGGGTCGCGCAATCAAGGTCTTTTTCTCTAGGACTCGTCAGGAGGGATTTGTCATGTTACGAAACCTCAGTGTCTGCACCTTCGCGTTGGCGGCCGTACTGCTGTTCAGCAGCGATGCCAGCGCAGGTTGGAGGAGCCGAAGGGCCGGACATGGGTACTACGGCGCCAGCAGTTGCGGCTGCGGTTGCGGCTCCAGCGGTGTGGTGACGGGGAGTACGGCCGCGATTCCTGCGCCCGCTACGGATACGACCGGGACGGCTACAAACCCGGGCGTGATCCCCGCGCCGGTGCAGGGTGTGCAGCCCGGCGTGGACGTTGGCCGGCCGGGCAACAACCCGGGCGGCATTGGCGGGCCAGCGTCGGGGCTGGGCGTGCGGCCCGGCGTGGGTGTTGGCGGCCTCGGCCGCAAACGCTGATCGTTCACAGGCCCTCTGCTTGCCCCGTGGGCCGGGCAGATCTTTGATCACAGCGCCGAGCCGTCGCCTATCTGACCGACGGCTCGGTCTACTTCGACCGGCGCCGCTCTCTCCGTAACGTGCTTAGGCGGATGATCGAGGGGCAGTGGAGACGATTTTCCGCGGATATGGGATCGACCAGGACGCGATTGAGCGGCTTCTACGGCGAGTCCCAATCGGTCGCAAGAACTCCCTGTTTTTCGGAACCGAGAAGGGCGCGAAGACAAGCCGTCTGACGGCCACGGCAGACACGGTTCAAAAGCAGTTTTGACCTTGCCTGCCTGCTAACCCATTCGCACCATTGTTCGATAGGCCGGTGGCAACGGCCATCTTGATCGTGTACCATAGGGAATCCCCGATCCGATGTAAGTCGGCCGGGCGTGCCCCTTGGAGAGGATTTACTCATGACCATGCGGCCGATTTACAGCGACGATCCGTCGGCCTCGATTGCACACGCCGCGATCGATGCAGTTGCCCGTGCAGCTCCCGAAGGCTTCAAGCTGAATCTGGCCTTGGACAGCTCGCTGGAAGAAGCGGGGCTCGATTCGCTCGCCCGCATGCATGTGGTCAATGGCCTCGAAGAGGCGTTTCATATTCGTTTTACCGAAGAATCGCTGTATGACATCGAGACGTGCCGCGATCTGGTCGAGTACATTGCCGCGAGGACAGCCTCCCCCACGACGTGTCGAGCGCCGATCGCCGCGGCAACGGCGCCGCGGAAGTCCGAAGTCGCGGCGAGGAACATAGAGCCGCAGTATTATGAAGTCGAGCGGTTTCCGGAATGCGTCGCGCTGGCACAGCGCTTGGCTGGAACGGCAGCGACCGGGCTGGAGAACCCGTTTTTCCGGGTCAAGCAGCGTGTCCAGCTCGCAACCGTCCAGATCGACGGTTGCGATCTTATCAGCTACACAAGCTTCGACTATTTGGGCTTGGCTCGCGATCCGCGCGTAGCTGCGGCGGTCAAGGCGGCAATTGACTGCTTCGGCACTAGCGCCTCGGCCAGCCGCCTCGTGGGCGGTAACAACTCGATTGTCGAACAGTTGGACGAGACCCTGGCATCCTTCCTTGGCGTTGAAGCAGCGGTGTCGCTGCCCAGCGGCTACGGAGTCAATGCCTCGGTCCTAGGGCATTTGTTCGGCCCGGACGATCTCATTCTGTACGACGAGCTGGCGCACAACAGCATCGTGCAGGGTTCGATGTTGTCGCAGGCCACACGGCGAGCGTTTCCACACAACGACTTCGATTTTGTCGATAAACTGCTCGGCGATATCCGTAGCAACTTTCGACGGGTAGTCATCGCCGTGGAAGGCGTGTACAGCATGGACGGCGATTATCCCGACCTGCCGCGGTTGCTGGAAGTGAAGCGGCGTCAGAAGGCGTTGCTCTATATCGACGAGGCGCATTCGCTCGGCGTCATGGGGCGAAGCGGGCGAGGTATCTTCGAGCATTTCGGGGCGGACCCGTGTGACGGCGACTTGGGCATGGGCACCATCAGCAAAGCCCTGGCCAGCGGCGGAGGGTACCTTGCCGGACGCAAGAAGTTCATCCAATACATGAAATACACCACGCCCGCCAGCGTATTCGCCACCGCGCTTTCGCCGGCCAACGCGGCGGCGGCGCTGGCCGCGTTGGAGATCTTGAAGGCGGAACCGGAACGGGTCGAGCGCTTGCGGAAGCGATCGGAGTTGTTCCTGCGCCTGGTGAAAGAGCGCGGACTTGATACCGGCCCCAGCGGCGACACGCCGATCGTTCCTGTCATAGTGGGCGATTCGATGCGATCTCTGGCCGTTTCCGCTGCGTTGCTGCATCGGGGGATCGACGCACAGCCGATCCTCTACCCCGCGGTCCCCGAGAACCAAGCCCGCGTGCGGTTTTTCATTACCGCGGAACACACGGAAGCGCAGTTGGTGCAAACGATCAAAGCGGTGGCGGACTGTCTTGACGCGACCAAGGCCCCGGTTCATTGAGGCACTCGCTTCACCATTGGTATCGTTTCGCCGGACATGGCGCCGCGGGGCCTCGCCTGAGGTGAATTCTTATGGCAAGCGTCGAGCCTGACCTTGGCCTGGAGGACGCTTCTCGAATCAAGAACGAGACAAGCGAGATATTCCACCTGGCCGCCGTCTACGATCTCGGTGCGCCCCGCGAGTTGGCAATGCAAGTCAACTTGAACGGCACGCGCAACGTTCTAGATTTTGCCGAGGGGGCATCCAGGCTGCGGCGACACTACGTGAGTACCTGCTTTATTGCTCGCGCCTGACGGCCAAGCATAGCGACTTCCTGCTCGCGATGTTTCGGATCTCCGCTAGCATCGTCAAGCAATTGGTTATGGTCGATCGCGAGCTTCCTAAGCCGGCCGTCGTCTTAATCGTTCATCACTCCCCGGCAAGTCGTCCCCTCGCGCAACAGTTGGCTCGACGGCTGCAAGAGCTTGGCGAGTCTCCGTGCGTCGCCGGAGATGACGAGCGCTTTAGAGCCGAGGGCGGAATCCCTTACAAACTTCTGTTCGAGGACGGGACATATATCGGTCCCGAAGCGACGAAACAACTGCTCAAAGAATGGTCCGCACATGGTCGTCTCCTGATCGATGTGCGCGCGGACCATACCAGCGACGAATTGACTCGAATGACGACTTACGCGGATATCGTCCTTTGGTGCATTCAACCGCGCGACGTCGCTGCCGCGGTACAAACTTTGACTGTGTTGGAGCAATCCTCGCCTCGCGTGCGGGAAAAGATTCGCATCGTGTGGTGCCTGAACTATGATGAGCCGGCGCCCCCGTATGCCCCAGAGCTTGATAAGTTGGCAACGCGCGACTTTAAGACATTCAGCGGCCGGCCGAAGCCTAACCAAGGAAGGCTGTTGCAGCAGGGAGTCCAGCGGATTATCCATCATTTGCGCGGCATTCAAATCGGCATGGCGCTTGGGGGAGGGGCCGCGCGCGGCATGGCCCATCTGGGCGTACTCAAGGCCCTCGAACAACACGGGATCTACGTCGACATGCTTGCCGGGACCAGCGCCGGTGCGATGACCGGCGCCCTCTACGCTTCGGGAATGGACCCGCAGTACGGTACCCAGTGCTTCAAAAATGATCTTCTGCCATCCTGGTTCTTTCGGCAGCTTCCCGCCGGCGGTTACTGGTACTTGCTGTACAAGTATCGCCGTCATCGCTTCGAACCGATGCTGCGCAAATACCTGGACAAGCTCCGCACGGAGCAACTGGTCATCCCGATGATCACGATTGCGGTCGACCTCGTCGATGGCGTGCCGCTGGTGCGCGACAGCGGTGATGCCACGCACAATATTTTGGAGAGCATCAATCTGCCGCCCCTTTCGCTTCCGATCATTCGATCCGAACAAGCCCTCGTCGATGGAGGCTTGCTGAACAATGTTCCCGCCAACATATTGACCGCCAAAGGCTGCAATTTTGTCATCGCTTCGACGGTGACAGCCAAGCTTGAAAAGGATTTCCTGGGTATTCGCAGCAGGAAGGCGCGAGGGGTGAGCCGGTTCTTCTCGACGATCCAAGTCATCATGCGGCAAAGCATGATTCAGAGCTACAACATGAACTCGGTGGGAGTCGAGCCAGCCGACTTTGTCATCGCGCCCGACGTCACCGCGTTTGACCTCTCCGAGTTCACGCGCACGACGAAATGGCAATTATTGCCGAGAATACGACCAACGCATCGGTCCAGCAACTCAAAAGCATGCTCTCCAAGTTGGACGCGAAGCTGTTTATGTAACACTCAACTTGTAAGCAGCGTCCCCTCCACGAACGGTTGGCCGGCAGCGAAGTGGCGGACGTTCTCAACGGTAACGCGGGCAATATCGTTCAGGGCCTCGCGAGTGAGAAACGCCTGGTGGGCCGTAATTAGCACGTTGGGAAAGGTTAGCAGCCGTGCCAGCACGTCGTCGTGCAACAGCTCACCTGAGAGGTCCTCGAAGAAGACTCCCTCCTCTTCCTCGTACACGTCAAGAGCGACCCCGCCGAGCCGGCGACATTTGAGGGCATGTATCAAGGCCGCTGTATCGACGAGATGACCGCGGCTGACATTGACGAGTATCGCGCCGCGCTTCATCAACTCGATCGTTTCACGCCGGATGATGTGCCTGGTCTCGGCGGTGAGCGGAACGTGCAACGATAGGATGTCGCTCTCGCGTGCCAGAGTCTCCCGGTCCGCGTAAATGATGCCGCGCTGCTCGGCCCATTCTGTTGAAGGATACGGGTCGTAAGCCAGCACGCGCATGCCGAACCCCCGCAGGATTTCCGCCACGACGCGCCCGATCCTGCCAGTGCCGATGATTCCCGCGGTCTTGCCGTAAAGATCGAAGCCTTCAAGTCCGGCGAGCGAAAAATTGAGTTCACGAATGCGATTGAAGGCGCGGTGCAGCTTTCGGTTCAATGCCAGAATCAGCGCAATCGCATGCTCCGCTACAGAGTAGGGCGAGTAAGTCGGAACGCGAGTCACGTGCAGCCCCAGTTCCTTCGCGGCAAGCAGGTCCACTTTGTTGAAGCCCGTGCAACGCAGGGCCAAGAGCCGCACTCCCAGGCCGGCGAGTTCCGCCAGTGCGACGCGACCGGCATCGTCGTTGACAAACACGCAGACGGCTTGCGCCGGCGGCGGCTTGGGCCGTATCGGGCTCGAGGCGAAAATCGAGAAATCGCCAGTGGATCGCCCCGGCTCCCTCGGCACCCTCGAGCGATTCGCGATCATAGGGTTTGGTGTCGTACACGGCCACGGTCATGGGCATGATTCGTCTTGCCTTTGCCAATTATCGCAACGATGCATCCCAAAACAGACAATATCGCATCGCATTTCAGTCGAATCTCTCACTCTAACCCTGCCTGCCAGGCAAATCAAGGATTATGACGAAATCTGCCTAAGCAGCAGTCCGGTTAGGGCTTCGTTAGCGGCCTCGCGTCATGGACACGGCGGTCGAACACTGCGCCAAGAGAATCGGCATCTGGCACAGAGCGAGCACGGACCAGGGGCACGAGCCGGACGTCGTCATGGCCTGCGCCGGTGATATTCCGACCAAGGAAGCTCTCGCGGCAACAGTCATGCTCCGCGATGCATTCAATTGGATCGCCGTAGGTCGCGATCTCATCGGCGACGGGGGAGCGCCGAAACGGCGACGCAGCTAGTATTGGCGATCAGCTGCTGTTCCCGATCACCAAGAACGGTATCGACCCGTTCAATATCCCGTAGGCTTCGGCGCGGAAAATCGGGTGGATTTGCAGCGGTTTTCAATGAAAGCTCTCGCCTCGGCCGTTGCGCCGGTGACAATGGCCTAATGGAAGCCGGCGTTTTGTAGCTTTGAGTTGGTGCTGTTGAAGCTGCTGGCCGTGCTTTGGCCGACCGCGGCCACGGCGCCGATTACGGCCATGAGGATCATGGCGAGCATGACCGCATACTCGACCGCGGTGGCGGCCTGCGAATCGTTTAAGAATCGGCGTATGCAGGACATGATTTGGCTCGATTTATTCCGGTCGTTGCAATCCGTTCAGCGCCGGCAAACTTGGCTGCGCCGGGTCCGAAGAGTCAGGAACCAACTGCGCGATTTCGGTCCCGCTAATAGGACCTATTAAAACGTACTATGCCGCAAAACCTTGTCAAACCAACATGAGGCAACAAGCCGTTGCGAAGGCCGCGCGAATCTGCTATTGGTGACAACTTTATCGACTGCGCTGCCCTGGTGCTTGGTTGTCCGGCCCGATATCAGGAGGAAGACTTGCAGCACTTGCTCCCAGCGAATCCGAATCTTCCAGCGGCGCCTGGCAGCCGGCAATGCGGGAATTGGACGGCTGGCCGTCGCACTCGCCGGAAAAATCGATTCGGCCGCGCACTAGCCCAGAAACATTGAGCGCGGCGTCATCAATAATCCTGGAATCCCGATCGCCGCGCTGCCAACGTGCGAAGGCGGTTTGCGGGCCGACGACCGACCCGCGGCCAGTCCACTTCAAGCCGTGCATCAATTGCGGCGACGGCCCGCCGCCCAGAAGCAGCAATATCGCATAGCCGTCTCTTGGGGCAAAGGCGCAGGCGGAGGCGTCGATGCCGATTTCACCGACTGGGACCTCGCCGGTCGCAGGACCTGGGCCGTCTCGCCAAAGAATCTCTAGCATCGCGCTGGCGTCCCGAAGGGTGGTCTGCGAAAGGACGATGTTGATCGGCTCATCGGCTGCCGGCGGGTGCCCGACACGAACGAAGGGGCCGGGTCCCAAATGGAGCGTATTGGCAACCCGCAGCGCTATCGCGCCGCGCCGGCTGGAATCGATTCCCGCCGCCAGGCGGCGAAAGACGCAGTTCTCGACGCGAATTCGGCCGGCCGGCAGAGCTGTGGCGGCATTGGTCATATCGTCATTCAGCCAGCGGATCGCCGTGCAAAAATCGGGACTTCGTCCGAGCGATTGAAACGAGCAGCCGACAAACGAGCATTCGGGACAAGTCAGGCGAACGAGCGTCGAGCCGGCCGCGTCGCCGGCGGCGTCCGGCGCGGCCGTGTCGTCAGGAACGAAGTCGATGTTCTCAAACGTCAGCCGGTCCGCACGGACCTCGAGGCCGTGTTGCCGCGCCAGCACGCGGCCGCGCCCGGTCCGCGGCCGATAACATCGGTTTGGCTCAAGGCGGAACGTGTCGGCCTCGATCGGACGGTCGGATGGAAGCCAAACCACGTCCACTGCGCCAACCGGTTCGACATAACCGGCCGGCACGACCGAGGACTGCCGGACCGTCGGCTGCGCGTCGTTTTCCCGGCTACCGGCCGCAACTTTGCGAGCACGAAAATCGCGCTGGCCGACAGTAGCGGGCGCCGAGTCGGCGATCAGCGTTTTCGCTCGTGGCCGGTTGGCCGCGACCCATATCGGCCATGCTATGGCAATCAGGGCCAACAACGCCAATGACGCGGCCGTCAAGAGGTGCGGACGCTTCTTCCCTTCTCGCTTGCACCTTGCCTCAAGCCAGGGCGCGTGCGGCCGCGCGGCGGCAGAAAGGCAGCGCGCAATCGCCTGCCGCCCCGCACGTGCGGGCGAACCAAGGTTTTGGGCAAGTGCAGCTATAGACACGGGGCGCTGTCGCGGGTCCTTCTTTAGGCACGCGGTTATCGCCTCGGCGAGCGGCTCCGGGACGCCGTTCGCCCAGTGGCGGAAGTCGTCGATCGAAGCCGATTGCGCCGCGCGAAGCCGCGAGAGGGCGTCACCGCCGCCCAACGGAGGCCGGCCGCAGAGCATTTGCCACCATACGCAGCCGCAGGCGAAGAGGTCGCTGGAGGTCGTTGGAGGTGAGCCGCAAGCCGCGCGTTCCCGCGCCAGCGAGCCGCATGCTTCGGGCGAGAGATCGAGATAGGCAATGCCCTCATGCGGGCGGATGACTCCTCGCAGCCCCGGTTGCGGCAAACAGATCGTGCCGTCGGCTTGCAACAAGACATTTTCTACACGAATATCGCCGTGGACCAGTCCGGCAGATTCCATCGCAGCCAAGTCGGCGAGCATCGAACGGGCAATCTCCAAGACCACCTCCGGCGGGAAGCGGCCGTGCCGCAGCATCCACTCGGCAAGTGACGTTCCTTCGATCCACGGCGATGCGGCCCAAATCTGCGAGCCTTCCTGCCCGGCAAATGCGATAAGTCCTACCAACTGCGGAACGCGGCGCCCGCGCGCGATCAGTTTTTCGAACTGCGCCAGCACGTCGGAAGGGTCCGCAGAGCGATTACGGCATACAGTCAGCCGAAAAGCCTCGTGCGTATCGCGTTCTTCCGCCTTGTAAACCGTCGCATAGCCACATTCCTGAACGATGTGGCACAAAACATAGCGCTCGAAGCGGAGTTGCTCGCATCTGCCTGCCAGAATCTCGGCCGCCTGAAACTGCGTAAGCAATCGTGCTTGGCGGAGGGCGTCGATCCATACCGACTGGAAGCACGGCAGATCGCCGGCCAAGCGGTGAACAAGCGGCCCGACAGCGAGAAGATCGCCTTCCGTCGCCAAGCCGAGCCGGTCAAGGAGTTCCGTGAGTTGGGCCGGCGCAGATTCTGGCATGATCCAATCCGTGGATTCGGCGAGCAACTTGTCACGACGGCGGTCGAGGACTTTCGGTCGCGCGAATTGCTTTCAACTCATCGAGTTCCATAAGATGGAGTCGGTCTTTAGTCCGCGCCGCCGCTTTCTTCGCCGCGATCAGGCCGTCCAATGTCAATGTCGGGATCAGCAGGTGGAACATCTCTTGAACGTCCGACTGTTCCCGCACGCGGGAGTAATCGCCGACTCCGGAGATTTCGCCAAGAACATCCAGCGGTCCGCACTCGGTCGTTAGCGTGAAGTTTAAGCCGGCAGTGATGGTTGCTGCGTCGAAGCGAAATGGCAGCCCTTCGGGAGCGCCGCGAAGATATGGCTTTAGGGGAGCAACGGCGGCGGCAAGCCGCTCAATATTGTCGGGCGTTCGAAGGTAACAAATGTCCAAGTCATCAGTAATGTGAGCGGATCCGCGCACGATCATTGCAAGCCCTCCGACAAGGACAAATTCAACGTTGTTCGCTACCAGCGATTGAAGAATCGCTTCGGCTTCCAGCAGGTTTGGCATTTCGCACACCCTCAACTAGCCTAAGGGCCCTTGCATTTGCCTTGATCCGTTCCGTCACGGTCATCTTCAATCTTTCTCGAAGAAGAGTAAGGTCGATACCGCTCTCGGAATAGACTTTATAGCCGCCGTAGAACTCCATAACGCTTCCTCAGGCAATTCGTCAATGTCGCGCGGCTTCTCCGGCCCGCCGCACTTCCCCAGCCGCGGCGCACAGGCTTTGCAGCTTCTCAAGCCGCTAGTGAGGCGTCAGACGCAAGGCTTCCCGCAGTAACGTCCGATCAAAATGCGCCTTGTATACTTCGATTACTGGATCGCTCCATTCCTCGAAAAACTCGTGGCTTGAATCCATTTTCTACTCCAAAGTCGGGGCGAAAGGATTTGAACCTTCGACTTCCTGGTCCCAAACCAGGCGCGCTAGCCAGACTGCGCCACGCCCCGTGCGACAAATCATCGCGACAACGATATCATACTAGATAACAAGACACTCGGCAATCGCCCGGAGGTTCGCTATCCGGCCTGGGCTCGACGGGCAGGCTGGCCGCCGCAGATGTGGCGGCGAATGTGGTCGAATTCCTCGTGGCTGGCGAAAGCGATTACGACCTTCCCCCGTCCGCGGGCGTCGTGGGTGATTTTGACGCGGACGCCCAGGGCATTGCGAAATTCCTGCTCCAGCGAATCGACGTTTTCGGATCGTCGCCTGGGTGGCCCGCCTGCCGCGGCGCCGGTAGTGCTTCCATTGCTATCGGTGGCGGCAATCGCCTCTTGAACGAGCGACTCCGTTTGCCGAACGTTGAGCCCTTCTCTCTCGATCCGCTGGCTGAAAGCGATCTGCTCGCTCTCCTCGCCCAAGGGCAACAGTGCCCGTGCGTGGCCGGGCGTAATCTTGCCGCGCCGCAGGGCATCTTGCACCGCCGCGGGAAGCTCCAGCAATCGGATCAGATTGGCAATCGTGGAACGGTCGAGTTTCAGCCGGCCGGCCAGTTCTTCCTGCGTGCCGCGGTATTGATCGAGATAGCGCTGGAACGACGCCGCTTTCTCCAGCGCGCTGAGGTCCTTGCGCTGCAGGTTTTCGACGATCGCCAATTCGGCCGTCTGACGCTCGTCCGCTTCGACAACCGTCACCGGCACTTCGGTCCAGCCGGCAAGCCGAGCGGCGCGAAGCCGCCGTTCGCCGGCAATGACCTGGTAGCCGTGCTCCCAGGGCCGCACCACAATCGGCTGCAGCAGGCCATGCGCGCGGATGCTGTCCGCGAGGTGCTGCAGCTCTTCGGCGTCGAAGTCTTGCCGCGGCTGGTGCGGGTTGTGCTGGATGCCTTCAATCGCCAGCCGCAGCGGCCCGGCGCCGGCAAGGTCGTCGGCCGGAGTCGCCGTAACGGTTTTCGGCGCCGCGCGGCGGGGCCGTTCTGCCGATCGTCCAACGGGCGAATGGGAATCGTCGCCGGCCCAGCGTTCGAATCGGATGCGGAGTCCGATCCTTGAATGGGCGGCGCAGTTCCATTCCAGCCGGGCAGTTGCCCAAGCAGGGCCTCCAGGCCCCTTCCAAGTCGTCGTTCCTTAGTCACGATCCAATACCTCCATGCAAAGTTCAATGTAGGCCCGAGTGCCGCGCGATCTCGGCGCATAGTCGATCACCGGCAGCCCGTGGCTTGGGGCCTCTGAGACGGCGACATCGCGCGGCACAACGGTGGAAAAGACAATTTCTCCGAAAAAATCCCTTACTTCCTGATCCACTTCCCGCGTAAGCTCCAGCGAGTGGTCGTACATCGTCAGAACAATCCCGCCGAAACGAAGCGTATGACCGGCCTGCTGAAGTATCTGCCCGATCGTGGAAATCATGAGCGTAAGTCCCTCCATAGCAAAGAACTCGCATTGAATGGGCATGAGCACTTCGTCGGAGCTGGCCAGGGCAGTGCGGGTCAACGGCCCTAGCGATGGCGGACAATCCATGAGTACGTAGTCGTAGGAGGTGAAGGCGCGGGTCAGGTGTTCGCGAAGCCGGGCGGCCGTGCCGGCATCGTCCTTGGTCAACGCTTCCACGTCACGAAAACTGCGGCTTCCCGGCAGCAGATCGAGCCCGGCAATATCGGTGGCACAAACGCCTTGCCGGATGGCAACGCCGGAAACCAGCGGATGGCTGGAAACCGGTTGACGGCCTAGGCCCGTGGTGGCATTGCATTGCGGATCGAGATCGACCAACAGCGTCCGGCAACCGGCCTTTGCCAACGAAGCGGCCAAATTCATGGCCGTAGTCGTTTTGCCAACGCCGCCTTTCTGATTCGCCACGCACAATGACCGAGCCATACCGCCTCCACGGCGGATTGTAACTACGGAGTAGATTCTGAAGGAATGTCAATTTAGCTCTTGGACGGCGGCACCAAATTGCAGCACTCTAAACTGCGCGTTTCACGTGAAACACCCATTTTGGCCAGGTGGAAAACTTCGCGCAGAAGGCGTTTCACGTGAAACAGGCCGGGTCATTCCAGCGGATTGATGACCAGCCCGCTAAGAAGCTTGGGATAGAAATAGGTGCTCTTGGCGGGCATTCGTTCGCCGGTCATGCTGATCGAGCGAATGTGCTGCACGGTCGCCGGCATGACCAGCGCCGCAAGAGGGAATTCTGCGGATTTGAGGCCATCCACGACTTCCTGAACCAGGTGAACATAACGTGGCTTCGGCGGGTCCTTCGCGCCGAGCAAGTCTTCAACGAGCAGGCGGTGGAGGATCGCAACGCCAAGCTGCGCCACTCCTCGGTATGTTCCTTGGCGACTTCCGCCATCCTGGTCCGACCCGCTGCCGACAGCTCGGCAATCGTCCAGGATTGGTCTTTTTGTGTATAAAGGCCAATGGCGCCTTGCTCGCCGCCCGTCTCGATGTCTTCCCAGACCGCGCGTGCCTGGTCTGGACCGCAGCCGGCCGCGCGCGTCGAGAAACTTGGCGACAGCCGCGCCGCCAGCTCCTGACTGGACAATGCCGGCAATCCGCGAAACAGCCGGTGCGTAGGCATGACAATCAGACCGGGATCCTCCATGCCGACAAACATCATCAGGACGAAGTTGGCAGGATGCTCCGGACCAAGGAAGCCCGATTCGTAGATTTGGCGGCGGTATTCGCAGGCAGTCTCGTAGCGGTGGTGCCCGTCGGCGACAAAAACCGGCTTGGGCCCGATTACGCGGGAAACCGCGGCGATTGTGGCCACGTCGGTCACCGCCCAAACGCGGCTTACAACGCCCAGGTGGTCGGTCGCGACGACGGGCGTCAGTTTCTCGGCGGCCTTGTCCAGAATCGACTGCGCTTCCCCGGCCGGATCGGGGTAGAGGCCAAAGATCTGGCTCAAGTTCGACTTCGTGGTCGTCATCAGCATGAGGCGGTCGACCTTTGGGCCGGGCAACGTTTCCTCATGCGGGAAGACCTTGCCCTCGCCGAACGGCGAAAGCCTTGCGCGCGCCATGAAACCTCGCCGGCTGTAGGTTGTTCCTTCGGCCGTGAACTCCTGCTGGTAGACATAGATCGCCGGATCGGGATCGGTGTAAAGTACGCCTTCGGATTGCCAATCGCGAAGGAAGCGGGCGGCGCGGGTATAACGATTGTTTGCCTCGTTGTCGTCGCCCGGCTCGATCTTGTTGAGGATGAGCCGAATCACGTTGTACGCGCTCTTGTGATAGAGTTCGTCTTGCAGTTCCGGGCCGATAACGTCGTACGGCGGCGCAATCACGGAACTCAGCGAGCCGACCTTGCCCAGGTTATAGCGAATCGCGCGAAAGGCTTGGATTTCAGGCATATTGACATCTTTTAGGCGAAAGTAAAATCGCGGAAAAAAACAGTATTCTACGGGAAGCTTGCCGCTGGTCCCGGTGCAGAGAGTTTCGGCGCAGCAAGCCGTTATGTCAAGTGGTGGCCGATCGACGACGGCATCCTATAATGCCGTTTTCCAGTAGCCCGAATATGTCCGTCCCAACAACCTTTGCCGAGATGAAGTCTTCGGCCGCTTTGAACCACGTGAGCGAGGTAGTGTCCAAATGCCACCGATGTTGCGCGGATCTTGTGCGGCAATATCCCGTGCGGCCGTTTCGCAGGGTTGGAATCGTCGGGGCCGGCATCATGGGAGCGGCTCTCGCTCGCACCCATGCCGCCCACGGCATCACCGTAGTGCTCTGCGACACACAACGAGAGGCGTTGGAAAGGGCTGCACGCGCTTGCGGCGCCGGCGGTCGTCTTCAGGCGACGGGCGCCAGCGATGTTGCATATACGCAATCACTTGCGGACCTGAAAGGCTGCGATTTCGTGATCGAATCCATCACGGAAAAACGGGTGGCGAAAGCGACGGTCTACAGAGACTTGGCAGCCGAATTGCCAGTAGATGCAGTCATTGCCACAAATACCAGTGCGATTCCGATCGCTCGGCTTGCATCGGCCGTTGCCAGACCGGCCCGGTTCTGCGGAATGCACTTTTGTCACCCAGTTCGGCTTCGGCCGTTGGTCGAAGTAATTTCCGGCCCCATGACGTCCCCGGATACAGTCGCGGCTGTGGCAGCTCACGCGATGTCTTTAGGAAAAGTGCCGCTCGTTGTAAGCGACGGGCCTGGCTTCGTCGTGAACCGCTTGCTGCTGGCTTACATCAATTCGGCACTCGATCGGCTCGTAGATGGACTTGAGCCCGCGGCGATTGATGCCGTCGCGACGGACTTCGGAATGGCAATGGGACCTCTGAGGCAACTCGATGAAATCGGTCTCGATACGGCGGTTGCGAGCGGCGTGGCAATTTCGGAGGTCATAGAACCGCGCGCCGAAGCGACCGCGCTTCTCGTGGCTCTGGTAAAAGCCAAGCAGCTGGGCATCAAGTCTCGCGCGGGCGTCTACGTTTATCCCGGAAAACGCACGAACCCTGCTTTAGAGGCATTAACTGGCGGCGGTCGAGGGACGACCGAAAACGAGTCAGCCAACAAGCAAGTTCGCGCCGAGGACCTGTTCGCAGGCATGGTCGCGGAGGCCGGTCGGTTGATGAGCGAGAAAAAAGCTGCTGCGTGGCAAATTGACGCGGCCTCGATTTTCGGACTAGGCTTTCCCTCTTGGAGGGGTGGACTTCTTTGGTGGGCCGAGCACGCGGATTAATGAAAGAGCTTTCCAAAGACGACGAGTTGCGGTATGCTGACAGTGAAGGGCAGGCGAGGCTGGAAGAGGCACAAGGCCGCGCGCATCATCCCCTAAAGCGCACAAGGTGGATTTTATGTACACGAAGAGCGAGTCTCATCGAGCGGTTGGCGAACCGCGTATGGCAAAGGCAAGCCGAAATGGCTTTACCCTGGTCGAATTGCTGGTTGTCATTGCCATTATTGGCATCTTGGCCGGCTTGCTCCTGCCGGCAGTGCAGTCGGCAGTCGAAAGCGGCCGGCGAACGTCGTGCGGCAACAATCTGAAGAATATCGCTTTGGCTACCACTCAGTACGAAACCGGGCAGCGGCAATTTCCCATGAATTGGGGTTTGCTGACCTCTGGAACGGGCCAAGCGACGTATGGCACAGGCGCGAACTCAGTCGGCGAGAGTTGGCTAACGATGCTGCTGCCATACCTAGATAATGCAAACCTCTACACAACGACAACCTACTCGCTTCCCAATTATGCCACCAGTAGTGCCAACAATATGGCCAGCGCGTCGAACTGGTATGCCACACTATATAACAGCTCGGGTGCGACCGCCAGCAACGCTACTGCATGTCAAACGATGATTAAGACGTTTCTCTGTCCCTCCGACACGCAGAGGACGCAATTCAACAGTGCGGCATTCGGGAGCAGCGCATTGGCGCCCAACGGTTTTGCGCCCACGAACTACAAGGGGTGCGCGGGCAGCAATTGGGCTTTCGGCTCCGGCACAATGTCTGGCACCGGCCGCAACGCCATGACCGCCGACGGCTTGGACCACGGCAATGGCGTCCTGTTCCGCGGAGGCGGCGCTCCCGCCACTAGCGGAACGACAGTGTACCAGCCGCTCCCTTTCTGTCTTGCGGGGCCGTTGGTCACTACCGTACAAGACATTCGAGACGGGACCAGCAAGACGATCCTGGCGGGCGAGTCCGTGCCGCAATGGTGCGGCTGGTCGATGTGGATGTGGTTCGACGGTTCGACTGCCACCTGCGGCATTCCCATGAATTACTTCAAGTGGACAAGTCCTCCCACCGATCCTTTGGCTAACGCGAACACCTCATCGGGCTGGCAGTATTGCTACGGATTCATGAGTCGGCACACGGCCGGGTGCAATTTTGCCTCTTGCGACGGCGGCGTGCATTTCATGAGCGACCAGATCGACTTGAATGTCTACCATGCATTGGCGACAATCAATGCGAGTGAATCGACCGTGCCGTCGAATTCCAATCCGGGAACTACCGTTTCGGTCGAATTCCCTTGATGGCCGCAAGGCGCAAGAAGATGGGCAAGTTCGCCGTTGTTTTGCCGGCCGCCGGCCGCAGCAGCCGTTTCAAGGACGAGTACTACAAAAAACCCTACGCGCTCTTGGCAGGCAAGGCGGTATGGCTGCATTCCGCCGAGCGATTCTTGCAGCGCAACGACGTCGTACAGGTAATCGTCGTTGTGGCGCCCGACGACCGCGAGAGCTTCAACTTCAAATTCGGCTCGAATGTCGCCATATTGGGGATTGACGTTGTGCAGGGCGGCGCAGAGCGATCAGACTCCGTGGCTGCCGCATTGGCGCGGGTGAAGCCGGACGCCGAGTTCGTTTGCGTTCACGACTCCGCCCGGCCTTGCCTGAGCGACATCTGGATCGACAACGTGTTTCGCGCGGCGGAAAAGTGCGGCGCGGCGATCCTTGCCGTGCCTATAACCGCCACGTTAAAGCGCGTGCGCGACAGTCGCGACATCCATGAGCGCGAAATCGTTGAAACGGTGCCGCGCGACGGGCTTTGGGAAGCACAAACGCCGCAGGTCTTTCGGCGCGATCTGCTGATGGAGGCCCATGCCCGCGGGGGAGACTTCGCCGCGACGGACGACGCCCAGCTCGTCGAGCGAATCGGTCATGCCGTCGCGGTGGTGCCCGGCTCGGCGATCAACGTGAAAATCACGACGAAAGAGGACTTGCGTCTGGCCGAACAGGCGCTGAAGGCCCTGCCGAAGCCGAGACTTCTTGGACCGGCGCACCCGTTTGCGGATGATGACAAATGGCGGTAGTTTTCAGCGTTCAGTTTTCAATAGACTGAACACTAAACACTGAAAACTGAAAACTGGATGCCCTCATGCCCGACATCTTCACCGAACTTCGCTGGCGGGAGCAGTTGCATCAATCTACGGACAGCGCCAACCTGCAAGCCTGGCTGAACGAAAAACCGCGGACGGTCTATGCCGGCTTTGATCCCACGTCCGACAGCATGCACGTCGGCAATCTCGTGCCGGTCATGCTCTTGCGGCGGTTCCAGCAAGCGGGCCACCGGCCCATCGCCCTGGTTGGCGGCGCGACGGGCATGATCGGCGACCCTAGCGGCAAAAGCGAAGAGCGTAACCTGCTGAGCGTCGACACGCTGCAAAGCAACGTTGCAAGCCTGGAAAAACAGTTGCGTCGATTCCTCGACTTCGACAGCGGCGCCGCATCGGCGGTGCTTGCCGACAACATTGACTGGATGGGGCGCTTCGGCTACATCGAATTCCTGCGCGACGTCGGCAAGCACTTTCCGGTCAATGTCATGCTGGCCAAGGACTCAGTCAAGGCCCGGCTTGAGGGGACCCCGTATGAGCCCCAATCGGGCGGCATGAGCTACACCGAGTTCAGCTATATGCTGTTGCAGGCGTACGATTTTGTTCATCTTTACGATCAATTCGGCTGCGAAGTGCAGGTCGGCGGCAGCGACCAATGGGGGAACATCACGGCCGGCATCGATTTGGCCCGGCGGATGCGGGGAGTGCAGCTCCACGGCATTACCTGCCCGCTGTTGTTGAAGTCCGATGGCGCCAAGATGGGCAAAACGGAAAGCGGCGCCTTGTGGCTCGCGGCCGAGCGCACGAGTCCCTACGCGTTCTACCAATACTGGTTCAACTCGCAGGACGCGGACGTCGGCCGATGCCTGCGCTTCTTCAGCGATCTGACGCGGGAGGATATCGAGCAGTTGGAAAACCAGCACGCCGCCGATCCTGGCAAGCGGCTTGCGCAAAAGCAGCTTGCCGCCGACCTGACGCGGCTAGTCCACGGCGAGAAGGCGCTGAATGCGGCGCTAAAGGCATCAGAAATCCTCTTCGGCGCTGAGATCGACAAGGTATCGGACCGGGAGCTTGCCGAGATTTTCTCCGACGTGCCGAGCAAAGAAACGTCGCGTTCGGAGTTGGAGGCTTGCGGCATACCGCTGGTCGACGCAATGTGCGCGGTCGGTCTGACCAAAAGCAAGAGCGATGCGCGGCGGGCGATCAGCGAAGGCGGCGCTTATGTCAATAACCGCCGCACCACGGCCGTGGACGCACGGCTCACAACGGCCGATTTGGCCGGCGAATCGATTATTGTGCTCCGCAAAGGCAAACGGAACTATGCCCTGCTGCGCTGCGTAGAATAGAGACAAGGGGAGTGCCTTTTGCCGCCCTCCTTGCAGCGTCGGCTGCACGAGTATGCCCAAAGCGCCTCGTTATTTCCTGGTTGGCTTGCTCGTGCCGCTTATCCTGGCGGCGGCGGCGGTTTACGGACTTTATCGCGCCGCACGGCGTGTGCCCAAGTTCTACTCTGCCGAACTTGCCGTCGAGCGGCAGCTTCAGGAGAGCGATAGCAATCGAATGGTACAGCAGGCCGTCTCGCTGCACAATGAGTTGCACCATCGCGGCCCGTGGCATGAGGACATCGAGGCCAAAATGATAAACGCCTGGTTGGCCGTGGAAATGCCGCGGAACTTCCCCGACTTGCTGCCGCCCGGCATGCGCGATCCCGCGTCCGCATCGGCCCGGAGGGAATCACGCTCGCATGCCAGGTCGATCACAGGTGGATTCACGGCGTCATCTCCCTGCACGTCAGCGCGTTTGTGGAATCGGCGGACGTAATTGGACTTCGCGTGCAAAAAGTCCGGCTGGGCGACGTCCCTTGGTCGTTGAAGCCTGTCTTGGACGGCATCTCAGACGCGGCACGCCAGTCCGGCATCCGCATCCGGTGGCGACAAATCGAGAGTGATCCGGTAGCCTTGCTGACCGTTACTCCGGCCAACGGTGATCACAAGCAAATCGTTCATATTGATTCAATCCAATTCGAAGAAGGCCGGCTTCGGTTGGCGGGCACTACGGAAACTTCCAGGTAACAAATTCGTCGGTATCTTCACCTGTACTTGCAAGGCACTGCTGCGCAACTCCGCAAGTCCCTTATTCTTCGCAACTTACGCTCGATTGGAACTTGCAAATCACGTTTGATTCCCCCGACGGAACATCCGATTTAATTCGATGCCAGAAGTTGCACCCTCTGGGTACGCTGCACAAGGATGGAGGCGCGCGAGTGCTTCGCCGACGACCGGACCTAAGTTGGCCGCTGATAGGAATGCTGGTTGGGCTTTTCCTATTGAGCTTGCATATGCCGCGAGAGTGGGAGAGGATCGCCCGCGATTCCCGTCTTGCACTTCAAGCAAGTTCTGCTGCCCCGCCGATCGTTTCCCCTTCGACATCGGGATTGGCTGCGCCGCAAACGCCGGATACAACCGATTACAGCGTGATCGCGTCGGCAGGACCGGTAGGCAAAAATCTTGCGATTCCCGCTGCCAGCGCACCGGAATCGGCATCGGGCACTGTAAGTTTGCCCAGTGTGGCAAAGCCCGCCTCCCAAGCTATGCAAGCTTCCGTCGAGCAGGCCCATATCGCCGAAGCTGCGATCCGGCACGTTCACGCATCAGATGAAAGCCAATTGGCTGTCCAAGCGGTGGCGCAATCTGAATCGGAGGCGCCCGAAGACCGTAACGAGAAAGCAAGCGAAGTTCGCATATTGAAGGACGTGCCGGAGACCTCAAAAGCGAAGGCCGTAGTTGTAGTTGACCGCGATCCGGCAGATATCCGGGGAGGTGCGATTGCCGCAACGATTCCCGAACCGTCGACGACGGTAGCAGAGCCGTCGACAGAAGGCAATCCGCTGCCGACCCACTACATGGGTGCCCCGCTGGCAGAATCCGGCTCGACGGAAGGGCCGGCGTTCGGGACGACACAGACGGCGACCCGGGAATCGCCATCCGCTGAACAAGACGTGACCGCGGCGGACCCTTTGCCAGTTCGCCCCGTTGC
Organism: uncultured Planctomycetia bacterium; assembly: GCA_963780045.1. Lineage (GTDB taxonomy): Bacteria > Planctomycetota > Planctomycetia > Pirellulales > Thermoguttaceae > JANXQG01. The sequence continues at coordinate 5,191,031 of CAVZZZ010000001.1, forward strand.
GCCCGAGCCGCGGGCGAATGCGACGGCGACGATCGCGCCGCCCAGCCGTAGAACCAAACGTGGCGGAATCGCCTGCTTCGCCCGCGACCGACCTGGCCACCGTGGACGCTCAAGCCAAGTTGGTCCCCCCGGCTAGCGCTACTGCGGCTGTCAAAACCGCGCCGCAACCATTGAACGCGATCGGGGGGGCCTGGAAAGAGCCGGCCTTCTTGTTGGCCCAGTTGGAGCAATTACAGAAGCAACCGGGCGCAAGTGCATGGGCGGCGGACGTGGTCAATCAGATCCGCGCTGGGACCCGCAATTGCCGTCGGAGCGCCGCAAACCGTCCAGTGCCTTCGCCGCTTGGACGAATTCGCTGCGGTAGCGCCGGCGCTGGCCGCGAAGATCGACGACCAGAATACGGCCCAACAGCTTTGCCGCATTTCCCGCGCATTGCAGCGGCGCGTGAGCGTCTGGAGGCAAATCAGCCAGATGGGCGGTATGGCTGCCGCCGATGCCCCAGTCCCCGCGGTCGACGCACGATCGCTTAGCAAGGCGTTGTCCGAAATTGAGCAGGTGACCGGCGACTCGGCGGAGGGCCGGGCCTGGCGGAAGTACTTGCTCGTCGATAAGCTCCGCGATTGGACCGCGCGCCGCCGCAAGGGCAACGAACGAATGCCGCGTGAGCTGGCCCAACAGGTGCATTCGCGGCTGAACCAAATGGGTATGCCTTCGCCGCAGCGGCAGTTCGTCACCACCGGGCCGGTGGCGGCGCTTAACCGAGAAGTGCTCCGCGAGACGGCGGAACCGGTGGAATCAAACCAACTGCTGGAGCACTTGGAGAACTACGAGCGCAGCGGCCTTCCTAGCGATGCCCGACTGTTGGCCCGCGATTGCCAAATCCTTTCCGTCAACTCCGGCGCGGCCCAACGGGAGCTGGGCGACTGTTTTGAGACGCACTACCGCAATGCAAACCTGCGAGTGGCCGTCAGCGCCGAGCTGCTCAACCTCATGGTGCCGCAGCGCGAGCCGGAATACGCGCCGGTGGAAGACACGATCCAAGGCGCGACAGTTCGCGGCCAAAGCCTCACGGCCAATGAAATTAGCGTGAGGATGATTCCCGACCCGAATCGCGTCTTATTGGAGCTGGACGTGAACGGCGAAGTGGCAGCGGTGACGCGATCTACTTCCGGCCCGGCCACATTCTACACCCAGAGCGAGTCGACCTATTCTGCCCGCAAGCCAGTGGTAATTGACCTGCGGGGAATCCGCATGTGGCCGACTGAGGTCGCGGTTGACAACAGCTCCAAAATCCGTGGAGTTCGCACCGATTTTGACCGCGTACCGCTGTTCGACCGCATCGCGCGCAACGTGGCCATTTCGCAATATGACGAGCGGCGGCCGGCGGCCGACGAGGAGGTCCGCGGAAAGATCGCCGGCAAGGCGAAGGAGCGGGTCGACCGCGAGGCGACGGAGCAGGTAAGCGCGGCGGCAACGCGGCTGCACGACGATCTGCTAGGGCCGATGGACTCGCTGCTGCTGGACCCGACGATGATCTCGGCCAAGACGACGGACAAGCGTTTCGAGATGCGAATTCGCCTGGCCGGCCCGGACCAACTTGGCGGGCACACGCCGCGCCCCCAGGCGCCGGCAGACAGCCTAGCCAGCGTGCAGATCCACGAAAGCCTGTTGAACAACATGCTGCAGCGCTTGGAGTTGGACGGCCAGACGTTCGACCTCGCCGGGCTGAACCGACGGCTTGCAGAAAGGATGCACCGCTTTAAGACCAGGCCGGTCGAGCCGGACCAGGAGGACGTGAAGATCACGTTTGCAGCCAACGACGCGGTACACGTCCGCTGCAACGACGGCCGGCTTGAAATCACGCTGGCGATCGCCCGGCTGAGCAAGGGAAAAGGCAAGGGCAAGGGCGCAACTCAATTCAAGGATTTTCAAGTGCGGGCGTCGTATAAGCCGGTCGTCAAGGGCCGCTCGATCGAGTTGACGCGCGACGGCACCGTGAAGCTGATCGGGCGGATGAACGCCTTCGCGCAGGTCCCGTTGCGGAGCGTGTTTCTCAAGATCTTCTCCGATAATCATCCGGTCCAGATGTCCCCGGTATCTTTTGTAAAGAACGCGAAGCTGGATGGCGTGGCCGTCACGCAATTCGTAATCGACGACGGCTGGATCGGCGCGGCGATCGGACCGCGGAGGAGCGCGGCGATGGCGGCCCAGGCGCAGCGATAGGCGCTTGCTTGGTCAATCACAAGGCAAAGCGTGGGCTATATCGCCGCGAACGTGCGCAAGTCGGCGCCGACTCTCTTGTTTTGTGCCGCTTGACGAGTCTTGGTGGCCAGCAGCTCGGCGTTGGCCATAGGCGGATCGTACGCGAACATATAGAACTTTACTTTCGGCTCAGTCCCCGACGGCCTAACTGCCGCGTAGTTCCCTTCACTTTCAAAGTCTAAAATCACCAAGTCTCCGTGCGGCCCATTCAACGTAGACGGCATGCCGCCGAGAACGGTGCTCGTGTCGTTCAAGTAATCGCGCACGCGGACGACTTTCTGCCCGCCCAATTCGCGCGGCGGATCGCCGCGAAACCGGGCCATCAACGCTTTCATGGCATCCATCCCCTGCTCGCCCGGCAGGTACACGTTGATCTGGTCTTCCGTGTGGCAGCCGTAGCGGATGAAAAGCGCGTCCAACTGCTGGTGCAGCGTCTTGCCCTGGGCCTTCAATCGCCCGGCCAACTCGGCCAGTAACAGCGCGGCGACAGCGCCGTCCTTGTCGCGGACGTGATCGCCGGCCAAAAACCCGTGGGACTCTTCCGTCCCGAAAACGAAATCCTTGGGTCCACGACGTTCTACCTCGCCGCCGATATACTTGAAGCCCACCAGTAAGTTTCCGGCGGTCTGTACGCTGTAATTGTCGGCGATGCGGCGTATTAATCCGGTCGAGACCAGCGTCGTGACGACGTAATGCGGCGGAGAGAGTGTACCGGCCGCATTTCGCGCCGCCAAAACCGAATCAGTCAGCAACGCGCTCATCTGGTTGCCGGTCACGGTTCCCCACGCACCGCCCGGAACTAGCCGCGCTGCGCAGCCGAGCCGGTCGCAGTCGGGATCGGTGGCCAGGATCAGGTCGGCGCCGATTTCGTCGCCGCGGGCGATGATTGGATCAAACACGGCGGGGTTCTCCGGATTGGCGACTCGGCCTGCCACGTTGCTGAAATCGGGATCGGGCGCGGCGTGCGGGCCGAAGATTTCAACGTCGCAGAATCCAGCCTGCTTGAGCACCGGACATACGGCCGAAGTTCCAACGCCATGCAGCGGAGAGTAGATGATTTTTGCGTCGCGCGGTCCCGGAGTGCTCTGCCGCAAGACGGCCGATACAAATGCCTGGTCAATTTCATCTTGGCAGTACTCGATCTTCCCAGACGCAAGGCCGTCAGCAAACGGTATCCGCTTGATTTCTTTGACTTTATATACGCGATCAATGACGTTTGTATCGTGCGGGGGAAGAAGTTGCCCGCCCGTAGACCAGTAGACCTTTACGGCATTGTCGGTCGGCGGATTATGGCTGGCGGTGATCATGATGCCGCAGTCGCACTGCTTACACCGCACCAGGAAGGAGAGCTCCGGCGTGCTGCGGTAGCCGTCCAGGAACCAGACTTTGAAACCGGCGGCAGCCATGATCGACGCGCAAAGCTCGGCGAACTCCCGCGAGCGATGCCGGGTGTCGTAGGCGATGGCACAGGCCAAGGGCTTCTCGCCGACCACTTTGCGGACGTAGTCCGCCAGCCCCTGGGCGCTTTCGCCGATCGTTCGATCATTGATGGCATTTGTACCGACTGGGTAAATACGTCCGCGGCGGCCGCCCGTGCCGAAGGGAATCGTCGTCCAAAAGATGTCTTCCAGTTCCGGCCAATTTGCGGCGGCGACGAGTTCGGCGACTTCTGGCGCGTATTCGGCCAAATAGGGAGCAGTCAGCCAAGTCCGAATGTTCCTCCCCGCGGCGGACGTAACTCGGCTGGAGGCAACTGCGAGATCGAGCTGTTGGAGTACTTCATGCTGGTTCATGTTGCCCATTGTAGGCGGCGACCGACTCGCGGAAAACAGGTCGGTTGAACACGCTGCAATTTGTTGAAATCCGGCCAATGGGCACTTATAATCGCGAGTTCATATAGAAGGGTCTTTGGCATGTCAGAACCAATCATCAGCGTTTCCGGGCTGCGCGGCATCGTGGGCGAATCGCTCACGTCGGCGGTCGCCATCCGCTATGCGACCGCCTTTGCCGCCGTGGTCCCGGCGGGACCGATCGTGGTCGCCCGCGACAGCCGTCCCTCGGGACAAATGCTTGCGGGCGCGATCCGAGCCGGTTTGGAAGCCGTGGGACGCGCGACGATTGACGCCGGCATAGCCGCGACGCCTACCGTCGGTGTCCTGGTGAAACATCTCGGCGCGGCGGGCGGAATCGAGATCACCGCCAGCCACAATCCTCCGGCTTACAACGGGGTCAAATTGTTCTCCCGCGAAGGCAGAGTCATTCCTGCCCGCGACGGCGAGACCGTCTTGCAGCAATTTCGCAGCGGCCGGACTGCGTGGGTCCCGCGCGATCAGTTGGGCGCCGGCCAAGCTTTGACCGATACCGTGTCGCCGCATCTCGACTTGGTGCTAACTACGGTGCGGCCGGAGGTCATCCGCACGCGCGGGTTTCGCGTCGTCTTAGACGCCAATCACGGCGCCGGCGGCCGATTGGGACGACGCCTGCTGGAAGCGCTGGGCTGTTCGGTGACAGTGCTGGGCGAAGAGCCGGACGGACATTTCGCGCATACCCCAGAGCCGACGGCCGAAAACCTTGCCGGCGTCTGCTCGCAAGTCGCTGCCGCCGGAGCCAATATCGGCTTCTGCCAAGACCCCGACGCCGACCGGCTAGCGATTATCGACGGTTCGGGGCGTTATGTGGGCGAGGAGTACACCGTTGCCCTTTGTGTACAGCACGTTCTCAGCCGGCAGAAGGGCCCGATCGTCGTTAATTGTGCCAGCAGCCGGATGTCGCAGGACCTGGCCGAGCGCGCCGGAGTGCCGCTCATTCGCTCGGCCGTCGGCGAGGCGAACGTGGTCGATGCCATGCTCGCGTCCGGCTCGGTTTTCGGCGGCGAGGGCAACGGCGGCCCGATCGACCCCCGCGTCGGTCTGGTCCGCGACAGCTTCGTCGGCATGGCGCTGCTCTTGGACGCGATGGCCGAGCACGAGCTGCCGATCGGCGCGATGGCTAATCGTTTGCCGCGTTACGAGATCGTAAAAACGAAGATTTCGCTGGCGAAGGAAAAGATTCCCGCCGGCCTAGCTGCTCTGGAATCACACTTCACGGGCGCGTCCGTTAGTCGCATGGACGGTCTGCGCCTTGACTGGCCGGACCGCTGGCTGCTGGTCCGCGGTAGCAACACCGAGCCGATCGTACGGGCTATTGCCGAGGCGCCCTCGGCCGCCACAGCGCGGGGGCTCTGCGAGGAAGCTGCGCGAGTGATGCAAGTGCCTTGAGAGCACGCTCACTCCGCCGACTTCTCGTTCTCGACGTCCTGGACCGTTCGCCAGGCGATTCTCTGAAGCACCGTGGCGTCATCCGGGGCAATCGCCGCAAGCACTTGTCCGTTGTGCGTCAGGCTAGCCGGCAACCCCTCGGGCGATTTTCCCAGGAGCTTGGCATAAAAGACGCACGCTGCCAGGTACGTGCCGGCGGGACTTGGGTGGCTGCCGTCGCCGTCGTAGAGTTCAAGCCAAGGGCGGGCTTGACGCGCCCGCTGCCAGGCGATTCCTACGGGGACTACGCTCGCGTGCAACGCGTCGGCGCAATGGAAGTAGCTGTGATTGATCGTTGTCTGCTTCTCTGGCTGCGAAGATCGTGCCCAAGTCAGATAGAAGAGCGTGTGCGCCTGGGTCTTGAGCACCATGGCGTCAATTCTTGCCGCGCCTTCGGACATGATCTGCGGGGCCATGAAGGGTATCTGGCTCTGCTCCTGAAGGACTACAAAATCCCATTTCTTTGATCGGATTGCCGCTGCCGCCCTGTCGTCCCGAGCGTGCTGAAGTAGCGTATATCCGACAGGCGCATACTGACCAGTTTCGATCTCTCGGTCTGCCCGGGCGCGGCACATCTCGGTCAAGATTCCCGGCAAGTCATTCACGTACGTATAACTGTTGCCGATGAAAAGTACCTCGATTGGCGCTTTCTCTTCTGCATCGCTGCGCACGCCGGCGATTCCACACCCGCCAAACAGGCACAATACCGTTAAAGAGATCCAATTTCGCATGGCGTTTCTCCGCAGAGACAGGCAAAAACAACCATACCTTACTTTTTCATTTCGATTCGCTCCTTTCCCATCCACGCCCGCAACACTTCCGGCACGACGATTGAGCCGTCGGCCTGCTGGTAGTTTTCCATGACCGCGATCAAGCCGCGGCTGATGGCGATGGCAGTGCCGTTGAGCGTGTGAACAAAACGCGTGCCCTTCTCGCCTTTTACGCGGTAGCGGATGTTCAGCCGCCGCGCCTGGTAATCGGTGCAGTTCGACGTGCTGGTCACCTCGCCCCAGAATTCCCCTCCCGGCGAACTGGCGCCGCGGCCGGGCATCCAGGCCTCCAGGTCGAACTTGCGATAAGCTGGCCCGCCGAGGTCGCCCGTCGCCGTATCGACGACGCGGTAGGGCACGCCCAGGCCGTCGAAAATGCGGCATTCAATGTCGCGCAAGGTTTCCAGCATTCGGTCGCTTCCGTCGGGGACCGTATAGGCGAACATCTCCACCTTGGTGAACTGGTGAACGCGGTAGAGGCCCCTTGACGCTCTGCCCGCGGCGCCGGCTTCCGTGCGAAAACAATGGCTAAGGCCGCACAGCTTCAGCGGCAATTGCTCGGCGTCGACCGTCTGGCCGGAGTACAGGCCGCCGAGCGTGATTTCTGCGGTGGCAACGAGGCTCAGATCGCTCTCTTCAATGCTGTAAATCTGCGTTTCCTCGCCGCGGGGAATAAAGCCGATGCCTTGCAGGATTTCCTGCCGGGCCAAATCGGGCGTGGTCATCGGCGTGAAGCCTTCTTTCGACAGCACGTCCAGCGCGTATCGCTGCAAAGCTAGTTCCAGCAAGACAGCGTCGTTCTTGAGAAAGTAAAAGCCGTTTCCGGCGACGCGGGCGCCCCCCTCGAAGTCGATCAAATCGAGCTTCTCGCCCAATTCGACGTGGTCCAGCGGCTTGAAAGCGAACTGCGGAAGCGGCGTCTTGCCGCGGAACAGCTCCAGGTTCGCCTTGTCGTCCACGCCCAGCGGGGCGTCCGGATGCGAGAGGTTGGGGATCGCGCGAACGATGGCTTCCGCCTCCGCGGAGACTTCGTCGAGCTTTGATTGGAGGCGGGCAGCCTCCTCGCGGATGCGGCGGCCTTCTTCCTTGAGCGCCTCGCGTTGTTCTGGCGGCGCTTTGCCGATCGATCGGGCGGTTTCGTTCGCTTTGCGATTTGCCTCGTCCAACTGCGCCTGCAAGCCGCGGCGCTCGTGCTCAAGTTGGACGAACCGCTCGACGTCCGCGGTCGCGTTGCGATTCTTGCAGTTCTGTTTGACGAGTTCGACGTTATCGACGATGAATTTGCGGTCGAGCATGGGAGGAAGTGGGCTTCGGATACCGGGCAAACGACCAGATTATACCGGCTCGCAGAAACGATGCCAGGGCACGCATAACAGCACCTACGATGCACCGCAACCAGCACAAGCTATACGAGCCGCGATATTTCGACTCGCCCGCTGGCGATAAAGGCGACCCGCAATTCAAATCCCGCAAGAAGTCGGACGCCGATCAATACGTCGCTGGCAATTGAATTGATTTCGACCGTCCGCTCCTCTCCGTCCCATTCAATTACGGACCGGTACACAGGTCGTTCGTCAATAGTGTCGTCGGCATATTGAACGTGGACGGTACCCGTTCGCTGAAGCCCAAGTTCAGAGAGTGCCTCTGCCGCCAACGCCACCGAGCCGTTAAAGCCGGTGTCGACGATTGCATCGTATTCCCGGAATCGGCCATCGGCTCCTTTGACGCGCAGAGAAACGATCGGCTCGCCAGAAGGCAGTATCCGGCCGGTGATCATGTGGACTCGCGCATTATCCGCGGAGAGCGAAAGCGATGGAAGACGGGATCACCGACGCGCACAAAAAACACCTCTGCGTCCGGCCGCCGAATCCGAAGCCGGTCGGCGGTATCGAGAACGTCCGCCCCGATTTCGTAGTCTGCGGAATTAACGTCGATCGCAACGATCATTCCGTTGCTTTTCGGCTCAAGTTTTGCCTTCAAGACGCGGTCGTAGATCTCTCGGCCTCGCTGGCCGATTTCCTCGTTCGTTGACAAAGCGCGTGTAATCGACATACGGATGCTCCGAATCACTCCTGTATCGTCATTCTAACATGCGAAACTCTGCCTGAATAGGTGGCCCTCGGGATTGCTCAATTCCCGATCGGGCACTGTTTCTTATCACGCGCGACTCAACGCCTTAATGCGCTTTTCGCGCTCGCCCGAATCCTGGAAGATGGATGACTTGTGCGATGCGGCGAAGTCCCTCTTCGTCCTTCAGCCCCGACAACGAACGAAAACGCCAACGGCGACCGCGAGGGCCAAAACTGCCCCTCAGGACGTCGAGAACTGCTTCGCGTCCTCATGCAGGATCGTTTCCATGTCCGTCTGCCCTACTGTAGTTTCCCTAGCTCCTCCCACAGCGCCGCGCTGGCCTTAATCCCTCGATGAAAGTCCGCCAACGCAAATTTCTCGTTGGGGCTGTGGGCGTTGTCGTCGTCGTTGCCCCAGCCAAGCAAGAGCACGTCGGCGTGCAGCGCCTCGTGAAACTTGGTCACGATGGGAATCGAACCGCCTTCGCGCGTATAGACCGGCGCGCGGCCGAACGCCCGCTCGATCGCCCGCGCGGCTGCTGCGACGTAAGGGCTTTCCAAGGGAATCATCACGCCGGGCGCACCGTGAAATTCGATCAGTTCGACCGTCGCCCCCGGCGGCGTGATGTCCGGCAGCCAGCGCCGCAAGGCCGCGGTGATTTTCTCCGGCGACTGGTTGGGCACCAGGCGAAAGCTGAACTTGGCCCCAGCCTTTGCCGGCAAGACAGTCTTGCCCCCTTCACCTTGAAAGCCGCCCCAGATGCCGCAGACGTCGTAAGTCGGCCGCGCCCAGCGCCGCTCAAGGGCGGTGTAGCCCTCTTCACCGAACGCTTCCGTGACGCCGGCCTCGGCAAAGAAATCGGCCTCGTTGAAGGGCAGATCCGCGAACTGCTGCCGTTCGCGATCGGTCAACGGCACTACGTCGTCATAGAAGCCCGGAATCTGAATCTTCCCACGGCGGTCAATCATGGCCGAGAGTATCCGGGCCAGGCTCGTCGCCGGGTTCGTTATCGATCCGCCGAACGATCCAGAGTGCAAATCGCGATTCGGCCCCGTCACGCGGATTTCAAAGTAGGCGATTCCGCGCAGCCCGTAGGTGATTGCCGGAATGTCGCGGCTAAACTTGCTGCTGTCGCTGATAACAACGCAATCGCACGCCAGACGCTCGGCCGACCGCGCAAGATACGCTTCAAGACCCGCGCTGCCGACTTCCTCCTCGCCTTCGATCAGGTACTTTAGCCGAACGGGCAGCCGGCCGTGGACGTCCAGCCACGCCCGCGCGCTGGCAATGTGGGTGAATACCTGTCCCTTGTCGTCCGTGGCCCCGCGGGCATAGAGATTGTCGTCCCGCTGCGTTGGCTCAAAAGGCGGGTTCGTCCAAAGTTCCAGCGGATCGACCGGCTGTACGTCGTAATGGCCGTAAACCAGCGCCGTGGGCGCTCCGGGCACTTCCGGCGATTCCGCATAAACCAATGGATGACCTTTGGTGGGAATCGTCTCTGTCGCAAGGCCCATGCTGGTGAATTGCAAGGCTACCCAGCGGGCCGCCGCTTCCACGTCCGCTTTTCGGGCGGAATCGCTGCTGACGCTGCCGATGCGCAAAAAGTCGCAAAGATCTTTCTCAAATCGGCCCGCATTGGCCGAAAAATACGATTCCATGCCAGTCATAGTTTTCCCTCATCCTATCGAACTGTCGGTATTCGAGACCACCCAAATTGGTTAGTCCATAATCTTGTTTCCGGAAGTCGATAAGCCATATAATGCCGGAGGAAAGACTGATCGCCTAGTGGATGCCGGAAGAGCGAGTCGTGGCAACCGCCTTTGTAGTAGGCGGTAAAATTCAGCGTGAGGGAACCCATGAGCCAAAATGCTGCTGTCGCGGAAGTCGAAGAAGACGCGGTAGAAACCGTTCAGCCGAAACGAAAAAAGCAAGAAAAGCAGTCGCCCAAGAAACAGCCGCGGTACAACGTGATTCTTTGGAACGACGACGACCATACCTACGCCTACGTGATCACCATGCTGCTGGAACTCTTTAACCATCCGGTGGAAAAGGGGTATCAAATGGCGCAAGAAGTCGATGCCCAAGGCCGCGTCGTAGTGCTCACAACCACGCTGGAACATGCGGAACTAAAGCGAGACCAGGTCCACGCCTATGGCAAGGATGCGCAAATTGCGAATTGCCGCGGCTCGATGTCGGCCACGATCGAGCCGGTGGAATGTTGAGAATCCGCGGTTTTTTCCTGTCTTTTCTCTTATTCCCTCTAGCTTCGCGCCGGATCATTTGTTACATTCCCGCGAGCTATGAGGGCATTTCTTATGATTGAAAAATGGAAGTTTGCCGGCGCCGCGGCGGCGCTGGCACTTGGCCTTGGCTTCGCGCCGAGCGTCCTGGCCGATGCGCCCTGGGCGAATCTGCTGACGGTCAACCACGTGAAGGCGGATCCGAACGACCGCTACACGCTCACCGACAACCAGGGACCGTGGATCATTACGACATGCAGCTTTAGCGGCCCGAACGCAGAAAAGCAGGCGCACGAGCTAGTGTTGGAGTTGCGGCAGCGATATCGCATGGAGGCTTACGTTCACGAAGCCGATTTCAAGCTCGACGATCCCAATGGAGAGAGCCAGTCGAGTGTCGCCTCGCCGCATCGCTACGTGTACCACAAGGTTACTGAGAACCCTTCGGAGTACGCCGACGGCAAAATCAAGGAAATCGCGGTTGTCGTGGGCAATTTCGCCGCCGTTGACGACGTGGATGCGCAGCGGACGTTGAAGAAGATCAAGGCCGCCGACCCCGATTGCCTGAATCCGAACCGCGAAAAAGACGAGTCGCGCTCGTTGGCCTGGTGGCGCAAGATCCAGGCCCAGGCGGGGGCCGCGATCCCGAAAGAAATCGAGGGCCGAAAGTTCAACGGGCCCTTATGCCGCGCGTTCATCACGCGCAATCCGCTCCTGCCCGAGGAGTATTTCGTTCCCAAGACGGGATTGGACGAGCTTGTCGTGAAGATGAACAAGAACGTGAAGTACAGCCTCTTGGACTGCCCCGGAAGGTACACGGTGCAAGTTGCCCACTTCACGGGTGAAGTCGTGCTCAACCAGGGCGAGATTCGAGCCATAGAAAGCGGCAGCCGTCCTGGCCCGGAATCGACGAAGCAGGGTCTTGCGCAGGCCGCCGAAAAGGCGCACGAGCTGACCGAGGCTTTGCGAATGAAGGGCTGGGAAGCATACGAATTCCACGATCGCAATTCGAGCATGGTTACCGTGGGACACTTTGATGCCGTGGCGCAGTGCAGACGGACGGGACCGTCAAGGTCCTGCCGGAGGTCCAGCGGATCATTGACGTTTGCGGACTCCAGAAAATCGAAAAACCGGGCCGCCCGTCAGAGTTCAAAATGCAGTCGTGCGTCGGCATTTTTTTCGATCCCCAGCCTATTCCCATCGAGGTGCCCCGCCGCTCGATCAGCCGGCAACTGGGGCAGCGGCTGGAAATGGCGGGGGAGTAAAATGTTAAGTCTTCAGAGTTCAGTTTTCAGCCCCGAACACTGAAAACTGAACACTGAACACAAAATGTCACGCCTCCTCGCTCTCGGCACCGGCAATCGCAAAAAGAGTCAGGAGCTTGCGTGCCTGCTTGCGCCGGCCGGCCTGGAGCTCCGCACGCTTGCCGATTTTCCCGATGCCATCGAAGTCGTTGAAGACGGCGACACATTTGCGGCCAATGCGGAACTAAAGGCAACGCAACAGGCCCGGCACTTGGGACAGTGGGTCCTGGCTGACGACAGCGGTCTTGCCGTTGATGCATTGGGCGGCGCGCCGGGCGTGATTTCCGCCCGCTACAGCGGTCCGGCGCGACCGACGAGAGCAACAACCAGAAGTTGTTGGAGGCGCTCCGCGGTGTCCCGCCGGATAGGCGCGGCGCACAGTTCCTATGCCATCTTTGCCTGGCGGACCCCAGCGGCGCGGTGCAGGGCAAAAGCTCGGCCGCTTGCCGCGGACGGATTCTCGCGGCCGCCAGCGGGCCAGGCGGGTTTGGATACGACCCGCTCTTCGAGATCGTCGAGTACCATCGCAGCTTCGGCGACCTCAGTCCCTTGGTGAAGTCGTGTCTCAGTCACCGCGCGCGCCGCTGCGCGGATTGTGCCTCGGCTGATCGAGCTGCTCGGCGATTACGGCATCGCGTCAGTTTGACTGATTCTGTAGGATGGACCTCCGAACCCGTCTTAAAAAACTGACGGACTCGGAGGTCCATCTTACGCCCGAATCCATGCCTCGCTTTGCCGTCCTGATTCACGACAGCCCTCGCGGCCTGCACTACGACTTCTTCCTGGAAGCGGGCGACGTGCTGAAGACCTGGGCATTGCCGCAACTGCCGGCGCCGGGCGTCGAGACCGAGTGCGAAGCCCTTGACGACCACCGCCTAACGTATCTCGACTATGAAGGACCCATCTCCGGCGGACGGGGAACGGTTGCCCGCTGGGACCGCGGCGCCTATCGCGCGGAGACATGGGCCGACGATGAAGTTGTCGTGGTTCTTTCGGGCGAGAAGCTCGCCGCTCGCGTGACGTTGCGGCGCCGCTCCGATCAAACCGCGCAATGGGTTCTGCGATGCGCGGCATGGGATGCCGCGATGCGGTAGCGGCGGCTTGAGAACAGCCAAGTTGAGATCGTCGTCATCAAATGCCGTGCATCCGGCGACACATGTCGGGACCGGATTTCGCGGCCCAACCGTTACAACCGGCAGTATCGTCTTTCTTTCTCGTTAGCAAGTCGGCGCGGCAATGCTCAGTCGCGGGATTTGCCGCCCATAGGGCATTTTTTGTCCTAGGCTTTACTACGATTAACCAAGCGATTCGAGGAGTTTCTACCATGCCGACGCGCTTCAATCCCGACGAGGGCCTCCGCGCCCTATTCAAGAAAGACCTCCGCAGGCGCCTGTTTGTCGACGCCAAATTGCAAGGCACGATGATGGCCCGCGTAGCGATGTACTGGGTTATGAGCCAATTCATGACCGCAGTCTTGTTGTTTGGCCTTAAGGCGATTACCGGCGGCGAGCACTTGGCCGACGAAATGTCTCAACTCACGCGCTGCGCCATTTTCAGCACGATCTGCTTTCTGCCGCTGGCGGCTTACGACATCTTGCGGCTAAGCCATCGGTTCGCCGGTCCGATTGTGCGCTTTCGCCGCGCGATGTCCGAGCTTGGCAATGGTCGGCGCGTTGAGCCGATTCGCTTTCGCGACGGCGACTACTGGGAAGACCTGGCTGCCAGTTTCAACGCGGTGCTGAAGCGCGTGGAGAAACTCCATGAAAACGCCGCTGCGGACGAGGAGGGCGCCGCGGACGAATGCGTCCTCAGTTCGCGTTAGCAGGCTACTGTAGCTTCAATTCGCCGAAAATACTTTCCGCCCGCGCATCGGACATAAGCCCGACCCTCCGTCTTACCCGTCCAACGCTGGTTCACCGGCGCAACGCGACGAATCGCCACGGTCGGTACGCCTGTTTTTCTTTTTTTTACTGGTAACGGCGCTCAATTCTTCTTTCGCGCGCCGGTTGTAAACTATAGTTGAAAAACTGAACTACGGACTTCGAAAAGGTTGGCAATAATGCCCCACTCGACTAGTCGTCACGATTTCGAAAACCGCCGGGGCGCCGCCGCCGTCGAGCTGGCGCTACTGTTGCCGTTCCTCATTTTCATGTTCGTCGTGGCGGTCGACTACGCGAGGGTTTTCTACTATACGCAAGTCGTCGAAAACTGCGCGGAACGGTGCGGTCTACTTGAGCGATCCGCTGGCGCCGGCGAACTATCTGTACAGCAGCGTGTCGCAGGCGGCGCTGGCGGACGCCAGCAGCTTGAACCCGCAACCGACCGTGAACTCGAGTTCGGGAACCGACGCTTCCGGCAACCCCTATGTGTCATGTACCGTCGCCTGGACGTTCAAGACGATCAGCGGTTATCCGGGCGTTCCCAATTCGGTGAACATCAGCCGCACCGTGCAGATGCGTCAAGCACCCTAACCAAACAAGGAATATTGTCCAATGCGTCATCGTCGTTGCAAACACCGCCGGGGGGCGGCGGCGGTCGAGTTCGCCGTCATCGGCTCGGCGGCCGTCATGATCGTCATCGGCCTGCTCATCGGCGGCCTGGGAGTGTTTCGTTACCAGCAAGTCGCCTCGCTGGCCCGCCGCGCTTCCCGCTGGGCCTCGGTGCACGGCACTTCGTACGCGGCCGCTACCAACCTGTCCGCCGCTACCGCTACCGACGTCTACAACAATGCCATCAAGCCCTATGCCGCTGGCCTGAATACGAGTGACTTGACCTATTCCGTGACCTGGAACACTAGCAACAGCCCGTCCTACACGGCCGTGGTGAGCGGAAACACCGTCAGCGTGGCGAACACGGTGGCCGTTACTGTCAACTACCAGTGGTTGCCCGAGGCGTTCGTAGGCGCCAAGACGCTCAGCAGCAGTTCGGTATCGGTAATGTCCTATTAGGGAGAACGCCGGCTGTGAAATACAAATCGAGCAAAAAGCGCGGCATAATCGCAGTCCTGATCGCCGTTTCCTTGGTCGCAATTCTGGGCCTCGCGGCGCTGGCGATCGACGCTGGGAAGGTCCTCGACGACTCGCGGCAGCTCCAGGCGGCGGCTGATGCCGCGGCCCTTGCCGCCGCGGACGATTTGTTCGCAAACTACTACGCCAATGGCGGCGCGGACCCGTCCGGAACGGCACAGGCCAGCGCGCTTTCCACCGCTTCGGCAAACGGCTTCAGCAACGACGGCACGACTTCCATTGTTACGGTCAACATCCCGCCCGCCTCCGGAATTGCAGCGGGCAAAAACGGCTATGCCGAGGTCATTATTCGGCTCAATCAGACCCGAGCGTTCAGCGCCATCTTCGGCGCGGGGGCGGTTTCGGTGACCGCCCGCGCCGTAGCCACGGGCAATCCTGGCAATATCGGCATCCTGATTCTCGATCCGAGCCTGGAGTCCGCCTGCGAGATCGACGGCAACGTCAATATCTTGAACAACGGGCAGATTTACATTAACAGCAATAATACTGTGCCAAACGATTCGGCTTCGCCGAATCCAGGGTCCGTTTACCTTGCCAGCACCGCCAACCTCCAGACCGCCGGAATCAACGTCATCGCCGGCGGAGACCTCAACAATGGCGGCGGAAACATCACTTATCTGAACGGCGGCGGTCTGAATACTTTCAATGGCGCCATCCCTGATCCACTGGCGAATATCCCTGAACCAACCACGGCCGGTTTGACAAACTACGGCAGCGTGACGATCACTTCGTCGAATGCCACGTTGCAGCCCGGTATCTACACTAACATCACGATCCAAAGCGGCGGCGGCTGGGGCGGCGGCGGTGGCGGCGGCTGGGGCGACGGCGGTTCCTCCCCGCCCGTCGTGACGATGGCGCCGGGCATCTACTATTTGCAAAATGGCGGCAGCCTTACGCTCAGCGCCGGCACCCTCCAGGGAACCGGCGTCATGATCTTCGACAACACGTCGACCGACAACGTCTTGAATACTTCCAGCGGCGTGGTGAACATCAGCCCGCCAAACACCTCCAGCGGCGGCTCCTGGCCGACGGGCACAACTTCATCGACCTACAACGGCATCGTCTTCTGGGTGCCGCGCGCACTGAGCGCCGAAGTACACATCATCAGCACGGCCAACCTGACGATGAGCGGAACATTCTACGCCCAGGCAGGCGAATTCGATTTTCGGCCCGACGGGTCCTCAACGGTCTTCACAACGGGAAACTACATTTGCGATCAGGCCGAATGGGGACAGGGATACGACGCTTCGACCAACACGTCGAACGGGACGATCAACATGGATCCAACAACTAGCGCCTCCGACCCAGCGACCCACGCTGGTAGAGTAATTGCAATGTCATGTCCTATCAGGAGAACTTCCCCATGAAAAACAAATCGAGTAAGAAGCGCGGGATTATTGCGGTGCTGGTCGCTGTTTCCTTGATCGCCATTCTGGGAATCGCCGCACTTGCGATCGACGCAGGCAAGGTCCTTGACGACTCGCGGCAACTTCAGGCGGCGGCCGACGCCGCGGCCCTCGCCGCGGCGGACGACCTGTTCGCGAACTACTACGCCAACGGCGGAACGGATCCCAGCGGCACGGCATCGGCCAGTGCGCTTTCGACCGCCTCGGCAAACGGCTTCAACAACAACGGCACGACGAACACGGTCACCGTCAACATTCCGCCCGCCTCAGGAATCGCCTCGGGCAAGAACGGCTATGCCGAAGTCATTATCCAGCTCAACCAGACCCGCGCGTTCAGCAGGATCTTCGGCACGGGGACCGTTTCGGTCACGGCCCGAGCCGTCGCCACGGGCATTCCCGGCAACATCGGCATTTTGATCCTTTCGCCCAACCTCGAGTCCGCCTGCGAGATCGACGGCAACGTCAACATCTTGAACAGCGGGCAGATCTACGTAAACAGCAACAATAGCGTGCCAAACGATTCGGCTTCGCCGAATCCAGGCTCCGTCTACATCGCAAACACCGCCAACCTCCAAACCTCCGGAATCAACATCGTCGCCGGCGGAGACGTCAATAATGCCGGAGGAAGCGTCAGTTATCTCAATGGCGGCGGCGTAAACTATTACAACGGCGACATCGCCGATCCGCTGGCGAACATTCCCGAACCGACAACAGCGGGCTTGACTAACTACGGCAGCGTGACGATCACCTCGAACACGACGCTACAGCCCGGAATCTACAACAACGTCACCATCCAAGCCGGAAGCAGCGGCGGGGGCGGCGGCGGCTGGGGCGGCGGTGGCTGGGGCGGCGGCGGCTGGGGCGGCGGAGGAGGAGGCGGCGGGGGTACGACCGACCCTGTTGTGACTATGGCGCCTGGCATCTACTATCTGCAAAATGGCGGCAGCCTCACCTTCGAGCGCAGGGACCCTCCAGGGAACGGGCGTCATGATCTTCGACGCCACTGCGACCGACAACGTCCTGAACACTTCCAGCGGCGTGGTCAACATCACCCCGCCGACCACCTCCAGCGGCGGCTCCTGGCCGACAGGAACAACCTCGTCGACCTACAACGGCATCGTCTTCTGGGTGCCGCGCCGAGGCCGACGAGGTGCATATCATCAGCACCGCCAACGTAACCATGAGCGGAACGTTCTACGCACAAAGTGGCGAATTCGATTTCCGGCCCGATGGGTCATCGACGGTCTTCACCGCGGGAAACTACATCTGCGCCGAGGCCGAGTGGGGGCAGGGATACGACAATTCGTCCAATACGTCGAACGGGACAATCAACATGGATCCGACGACCGCCGCACCTACCCAGCGGCCTACGTTGGTGGAATAGAACTAACATACACCCAAACCGGAGAGTGTGACACATGGCTGTCAGCAGGAACAAATACGCTATCGGAATCTGTTTCGTAATAATTGGCACGGCTGCGATCGGAGCTGCGCTCGGCACGCTCTATCGGCCGATGTCGCTAGTCCAGCGCACCGTGGCGACCGTGCCCGAGCCGCTGCGCCCGCGCGCCGACTGCTTCGAAGCCGGCGCTGGCGACAGTCAGGGCCCCGCGAACCAACAATGAGGGGTGGGAGAATCTGCTGACCAGCGCAGCGATCAAATCCTCTTCCGGCGCTAAAACGGCCGAAGCGGCGCCTAGCCTCAACTATCCGTCGGAACTGCTTGTGAATCCGTCGGCGTTCAAGGATCCGCAATTTGCCGGCGGGGCGCACGTGCTGGACGTTCGATTTTGGGATTTCTACCTTCCCAAGCACATTGCCGGGTCGATAAACGTGGACGCCAAGGAATGGGTCACTGCCTTTGCCTCCGACCCCTCGCGTCAGACCTGGGAAAAGCGCCTTCGCGCATTGGGAATCCAGCACAACGCGACGATTGTTCTTTGCGACGACGGGGCAGGCAAGGACGCGGCGAGCGCAAGAGCAATCCTGCGCTACTGGGGCTTCACCGACGTGCGAATGCTTAACGGCGGATGGCACGCGTGGGTATTCTCGGGAGGACCTCGCGACGCCAAGACGCCGCATCCAACTGCCCAAGCGCTCCAACTCGAACCGGCACGAGACATCCTCGTCGCGCAAAGTCAGCTTGTCGAGATGCTGCGGGCCGGAGGTATCCAGATCGTCGACGCCTGCACGTCGACCGCGGCCGAACCGAGCGTTGAAATCCGGTCGGCCGCCGAATCCGCAAGTGCGGGCAGCGCAAAGCGGTTGGGGTGGGCCAGCATTATTGCCTGGCGGCGGTCTCCCGACTTTTCTGCCGTACAGCTCGATCGCCTCGTCCGCGGCGCGGGCATTGACTTGACGCTGCCTACGATTGTCTACAGCGAATCGTTTGGCGATGCCGCGGCCGTGGCCTTCTCCTTGGAACTGCTAGGCGCCAAGAACGTGCGAATTTGCTCCCCCAACTGCGAGCGGGCAGACGGCCGCAGCCGCGGAGAACGCCGGTCAGGCCGTCGAGTAACCGTAGGGTGCGCGAAGCGCGGAAGCCCTCGGGAATCGCCCAAAGCTGCGTTCGGCCGTTGCCGCGCTTTTGACTCCGTGCGAATCCCGCCGCTTGCCGTGGCGATTCGCTCCACGCGCTCGACCGTACCCCAACAGATCATGCTCCGCCTTCTGCCGGTTTCTCCCATAGGCCGAGAACGGCGGGCGGATAACGGCGGACTGCCCACTCTGCGCGGTCCGGGAGCAACTCAAAGTCAAAATGCTCGTCGGCCTCTACCGCGAAAAGGCTCGTCGCCGGCGCCAGTTCGATCAGATGACTCAGAAGCCGAAGTATATCTTCTCTGCGGTCGGTGTAAAACGAGTAGGGGGGTGAACAAAAAACAAGCCACGGGGCTTCTTCCAAGTTGAGCGGTTTTGTCGCCCATACGAACGCATCGGCCGTTATGACGTGGAGACACGCGTCTCGCTCCGCGAGATGCTCACTGCTTGTAGCGATGCCCAAACTCGCGGCATTCTGCCTTATCAGCTTTGCCGCAGGGCGGTGCATTTCAATCGCCACGGCCCGCATTGCCCCGCGGCTGATGGCCTCCAGGGCCAGCGCTGCGGTTCCGGCGAACAGGTCTATGGCGATTTTTCCGTCCACTGCCCTGCCGAGCAGATTAAAGAGGGCCTCGCGAACGCGATCTTTCATCGGTCGCGTGCGCGGGTCGCCCGAATAGGCCAGCTTGCGCCGCGAAACCGTCCGCCGATAATTCTCAGGCCGGCGACACCGGCATCCGCGCTTTGCCGACGTTTAATGGAAACGCCGTTCGGCTCCCGCCGCGCGCGGGGGCTGTACCTTTTTTCCGAGCCGGTTTTTTGCTGGGCGGTCGGTTGCGATTGGACATAGGTTGGGGCCTCTATTCCGAGTATGCTGGATATGGTACGTTAAGCCGCGAGTGACCCGCTAGCGGGTGCCCCGCCACCGCCGATTGATTTCAAACCACATATCACAGGATGAGTCATGTCCGTTCGTATCGTGTCCCTGGTCTTGTTTTGCGTCACGAGTAGTCCTCTTCTGGCGGCCGATCCGCCCGCGTCGAGGCCACCCGCGCCCGCCGCCCCGACAGCCTATCGACCAGCCCCGGCGAAGTCCTCACCAACGGCTTCCAGTGGTTCGGCGGCCGCCGCGGCAACGCCCGCTGCCGGCGCGAAGGCCCAGGAATTCGCCAAAGTGTCCAAGGAGTTCAACGGAGTGATCGCCGAATTGACCGCGATGCGGACCGAGTATGCCGCGGCCGGCGGCGCCGACAAAAAGGCCGAGATCAAGAAGAAATTCGCCGCCCAAAAGGAAAAGGCCGACGCCCTCGTGGGCCAGTTGATTTCCGCCGCCGAAGCCGCGTACCAGGAAGCCCCCAACGCCGACACGGAAGTCACCAAAGTCCTGGCCGGCACCGTTTTTGATGATATCGAAAACGACGACTACGAACCGGCGTTCCCGTTGGCCAAGCTGCTGGTCGACAACAAATGCCCCGATCCTTTTGTCGCAAAGATGGACAACGGGCGAACTATGACCTTTTACCCGACTGCGATGGCCGGCATCGCGGCCTATTGCGTGAACGAGTACGACCTGGCCGAGTCCTGGTTGAAGGCCGCGGCCGCGTCGGGCGAGCTGGCCAAACTTTGCGACGATATCAAACAACTCGAAGGCGCGAAGCAGCCGCGGTACTATATCACGTGGCCGCAGACGGTCGCCGAGGCCAAGAAGAACTGGGAGAAGGAAAAGAAGATTCGCGACACCGAGGCCAAGACCGACGACCTGCCGCGCGTGCAATTGAAGACAAGCAAGGGCGACATCGTCATCGAACTCTTTGAGAACGAAGCACCCAACACCGTATTGAATTTCATCACCCTGGTCGAGAAGGGCTTCTACGACGGCGTGCCGTTTCATCGCGTGCTGCCCGGCTTCATGGCACAGGGCGGCGATCCCAAGGGAACCGGCCAAGGCGGGCCGGGCTACACCATCGCCGACGAACAAACCACGCCCAACCATCGCCTGCACTTCCGCGGCAGCCTCAGCATGGCCAATACGGGCCAACCAAATTCCGGCGGCTCGCAGTTCTTTCTGACGTTCGTGCCTACCGACCATCTCAACGGCAAGCACGCCGTGTTCGGCCGCGTGATCAGCGGCATGGACGTGCTGGCGAAGCTCAAGCGGATCGACCCGGATGTCTCCACCAGCGGCACGGCCGACAAGATTATCGAAGCCAAGGTCGTCCGCAAACGGAACCATCCGTACGATCCGAAAGACGTGAAGAAGGCGAGCATGCACGATTGAGCCCAACACATGAAAACAAAGCTAGTTACATCGCTGCTCTTGGCGCCATTTGTCGCCTTCTTGTCTCCCCTGTCCGCACGGGCTTCCGACGCCGCGTGGCCGCAATTCCTCGGTGCAGGCTCGCGGGCGGTTTCCGCAAACGCCGATCTGCCCGATCACTGGTCGGCCACGGACAACATTGCCTGGAAGACGCCGATTTCGGGGCGCGGCTGGTCATCGCCCGTCGCCTGGGACGACCGCGTCTTCCTGACCACCGTGAGCGGCGGCGAAGAAGAGAAGACGCCGCAGAAAGGGCTTTATCGCGACGGCGAGCATCCCGAACCGCCGCCCACAGAATTCCAGTGGAAGTTGCTCTGCTTCGACTTGGAGTCAGGCAAACCGCTATGGGAAAAAGTCGTGCATCGCGGCGAGCCGGCCTCGCCGAAGCACGCGAAAAACAGCTACGCCTCGGAAACGCCGGTCACCGACGGCGAGCGGGTTTACGCCTGTTTTGGCGACGTGGGCCTGTTCTGCTTCGACATGGATGGCCGTCCGGTGTGGGACATGAAGCTCGATCCGCACCCCACGCGGGCCGGCTGGGGCACGGCCTCCTCGCCCATCCTCCACGGCGACCGGCTCTACCTCGTCCGCGACAACGAAGAAAAATCGGTCCTCTATGCCCTGGACAAGCGCACGGGCAAGGAAGTCTGGCACGTCGACCGCGACGAAAAGAGCAACTGGTCGACGCCTTTCGTGTGGGAAAACGAGAAGCGTGCGGAGATTGTCACGCCCGGTTCGGGCAAGGTCCGCGCCTACGACCTCGATGGGAAACTCCTTTGGTGGTTCAAGGGGATGTCGGGCATCACCATCGCCACGCCCTACGCGGACCACGGCTTGCTCTACGTCAGTTCGGGCTTCGTTTACGACAAGCTCCGGCCGTTGTACGCCATCCTCCCCGGCGCCAGCGGTGACATTACACTAGAGAAAGACAAGACGAGCAATTCCGCAATCGCCTGGAGCGATCCCAAAGCTGCCCCTTACAATCCGACGACGCTCGTCTATGAGGGCCGTCTGTACGTCCTCTACGACCGAGGACAGTTTGCCGCCTTCGACGCGAAAACGGGCAAGCGGCTCTACGAGCAGCAGAAGATTCCCGACGGCAACCACTTCACCGCCTCGCCGTGGGCCTACAACGGCCGCGTGTTCTGCCTGAACGAGGACGGCGTAACGTTCGTCGTGCCTGCCGGCGACAAGTTCGAGCTTTTAGGCACGAACAAGCTGGCCGACGATGACATGTGCCTCGCCTCGCCCGCCTTGGTTGGAGATCGGCTGCTGATCCGCACTTCGACGCGGCTTTACTGCGTGCGGAAGGCGGGGAAGTAGCGCCCCAGTTATCTCATTTCCGACCTCGGTCGAATCTCAAGAAATTCAGCACAAGATTTCAGACGCCCGCCAGGGCACCAGATTCCGCAAGAGTGCGTTTCCAGAGAGAACACTCCCGTAAACCACGTATGCCAGTAATGGCCAAGATTTCCAGTACGGCATACGTACGGGCCCGGAAAATCCTCCTTTGTACGCGCTTTCCACGAGTCTTCGATCCAACCTTTCGGCAACTCCAAGTCCTTCTTGTCTTCGGATACATTGTGCAGTACGTCGCGACAAGACTGCAAACAATCCTGTGGCCTCCTGGCAAGGACCTTTCCGTATACTGGGTTTCCAATATAACCGTCTAGATGGCAAATGCTCATGCCCCAAAACGTCACTGCGAACCACCCTATCCATAGCCAGCGGCGAACCACCTTCCTTTCTATCGTTGCGCGGACCACTCCCGCAAGCACCGAACCAAGGATAACGGCTCCCGTGGGACCGCCGCGATCGCACAAATGGCCTAGTGCCACGTACGAGAGCACGAATGCGGTGACAGCAGAGATCAGGCAACCGAAAAGAATCGCATGTCGGTCCGGACGCTTGCCAAATACCTTTAGGAAAGCTATTGTCAGGCCGGCCAGCGCGATCATTGCCAGTGCGAAGAGTGTTCCTTGCATTATGATAATGACGTGGCGAACCCTATCATGTCACCTTAGCAGGGCTTTCTTCACTTCGTCAAGCCACGCCGCCCGCACCCACTCAAGATCGTTATACGGCGAGAGCCGGGAGCAGCACCAGCCCGCATCGTCCAACACTATCATCATTCCAGGCGCAGCCGTCACGTTGGAGCTATGAATAATGACCGGACAAACGGGCTTCTGTGTTGCCAAAAAGTCGGCGACATGTCGACCTGTCCGAGGGTCTTGAAGGCTGCCATTCAGAACTCGATTGGCGCCAAGGTCGTGGTCAAGGCAGATGAGCCGCGTATCTCCGAGGTTGGCATCCAGCCAAGCAATCATGTCTGGCGCGTTGTCGAATGCTACAATCTCGTCTTGTGCGCACAAGTGTTGTAACAGTTCGACCATCGCGCAAGTCCGCCGCGAATCGTATTCAAGCAGTACAATCTTCAGGCGTTCCTCGTGGATGCGTGTTCGTCCGTCGACAACGCCCGCATTTTACTCCTGTGGCAGTGTGCTAGCAATCGCGCAAAACCCATCGGATCACAGGAGGAAAAACCAAGCCTCGCGAACGCGACTTCTTGTCAGAGAAAGTAGACCTGCGAACAGGCCGTGGCGTAGTCGGTGCGATTGGCCTCGCGAAGGATTGACCGCATGATCGGTCCAACGTGGCGGCGGGATTGCGGCCAAAAGAATATCGGCGAAACTGGCGCCCCTCCCCGGCGTACTCGGCGGCCAGTCCCAAAAAGTCCTCATCACACGTGAGCAACACTCGTTCGTCCCGGAGTGCTTCGGCGAGCACATCGGCGTCGTTCGTGCCTTCGCCCTGGCGTTCCTGAACTGTAACAACGTCCATTTCGCGCAGCCGAAGCGCCTGCACTATGGCTGCCTGGACGTGCTCGTCGGCGTATCCCTTGAGCACGATTTACTCCGCGAACCGGCTAGGCTTGCCGACCAATTCGGGATGATCGCGGCGGAATTGCTCGACGATGCGCCCTTCGTGCTCTTCATCGCGCAGCATTTCGTCGCGATGGTCCTCGTAATAAGCCAGAGCGGAATAGACCTCGGCCAAGGAAAGCGACGGGTAGATCTGCGCCACGATTTCTTCCGGGGACAGACCCTCCGTGTCTCGTGCAGTGGCGACGTCGCGAACGCGGATGCGGTGCCCGTCGATGCGAGCCTGGCCGCCCATCGTTCCCGGTGTGTGGACGATATGCCCGTATACGATCGCGAGAGTGGAGAGATCGGATGCCATGGGTCAACTTCTCTATCAACATTATACCATGAGACCCCGTGAAATAGCGCTGCCCCTTTTCTCCCGCATGGCGCAGCGACGGCGGTCAATCCTCCATCACGTCCTTCTCCCGTGTCTTGGCCATGTCGCTGGCCTGGTTCTCGTACTTTTTGGTCAGCTCCTGGATGTCTTCCTTGGCCTTGTCGCGATCATCCTCGGAAAGCTCCTTGTCTTTCTCGGCCTGGTCGGCCGCTTTGTTGCCGTCGCGGCGGACATTGCGGATGGCGACCTTGGCCTCCTCGGCAAGGTCCTTGATGCGGGCGACCATCTTGCGACGGACGTCGGTCGAAAGCTGCGGCACGTTGAGGCGGATGATGCGGCCATCGCTCTGCGGGTTGAAGCCCAGGTCGCTGGCCTGGATCGCCTTCTCGATATCCTTGATCGTGCCGGGGTCGTAAGGCCGGATCACGATCTGGTTCGGTTCCGGGGCGCCCACCGACGCAAGCTGCTTCATCGGAACCTGCGAGCCATAGGCCTCGACGCGAAGCGTATCGACCAGGCCCGGATTCGCCCTGCCCGTGCGGATGCCGGCCAGGGCGTGCTTCAGCACGTCAATCGCCTTTTCCATCCGCTCTTCCACGTCGAACAAGATTTCTTCGCTGCTCATAATAGCGGTCCTTTGCTGATCAGCGTGCCAACGCGTTCGCCGTTCACGGCTTTCTCGATGTTGCCTTCCTTGCGGAAATTGAAGACCATGATCGGCATTTCGTATTGCCGGCACTTGGCGATGGCCTCGACGTCCATCACGCGCAGGTTCTGCCGCAGCACATCTTCGTAGCACAACTGGCTGTAAAGTACCGCATGAGGATTCTTTTCGGGATCGTCGCTGAAGACGCCGTCCACGCGCGTGGCCTTGACGAGGATGTCGGCATCCAGTTCCAGCGCCCGCTGCGCGGCGGCAGTGTCCGTGGTCACAAAGGGACTGCCGGTCCCGGCCGCGAGGATGATGATGCGGCCTTTTTCCAAATGCCGCCGGGCACGGCGGCGGATGTACTGCTCGGCCACGCCGTCCATGCGAATGGCCGACATCAGCCGCGTGTCGCATCCCAGCGACTCCAAGGCGTCTTGCAAGGCGAGGCCGTTCATCACCGTGGCCAACATGCCCATGTAGTGTGCGGTGGCCTCGTGGACGCTCGAGCTGCCGGACGTAAACTGGCGCCGCGCAGAATGTTGCCGCCGCCGATCACCAGCGCCAATTCGACGCCGTGCTTGGCCGCTTGCTGCGTTTGCTTCGCGATGTGCGCCACCGCGTCCATGGCGATGCCGCGCTCGCCCGGATGGGTGAAGCCTTCGCCGGAAATCTTCAATACGACGCGGCGAAACCGCGGGCCGGAGGTTTCGCTTGGAGCTGACGGCATGAGATCACTCCTTGGGCAGTTCCCAGCGGACGAAACCCTTGATCGTCATGCCGGCGGCCTTGGCCAACTCGGCGATCGTCTTCTTGCCGTACTTGGCCTCGTTCGCATGAATCTGCTCCAGCAGCACGCGATCGCTAAAAAACTTGCCCAACTGCCCCTCGATCACTTTGTCGCGGTTCTTGGATATGCCCTCGACCTTCTTCAGGTTGCCGCGGGCGCGGCCGTGGCTACTGATCGTCTTTTCCAGGTTGTTGGGGTCTTGCATCTTCTCGTCGGGCAGAGCCAGAAGGCGTTCGGCCTCGGCCTTGATCTTCTCGGCCTCAATCGACAGCGCTTCGCCAAGCAGAAGTCGCTCTTTCTCGACCAGCGAAGGCTCGACGTTCTCGCGACGAAGATAGCCCGGGTTGAGTGCCGTAACGTGCATGCCGATGTCGCGGGCCAACTCGCCGGCCGGCCCGTCAAACTGAACCAGCGCGCCAACCGCGCCGTTGTGGTGCGAGTAGCCAACGGTCGGGCCGTCAATCCGCTGAATCCGCTCCAGCACGAACTTTTCACGAATGCGGTTGTTCAGATCGTCAAACTGCTGCCGCAGCGTCGTTCCCTCTTGGCTGGGCGATGGCTGGTCGAACAGCGCGTCAGGCGACGCCGCGCCAGGACCGGTCGCAAGCTGCTTCGCCAGGTCGTTGGCCAGCGCGACGAAGTGCTCGTTGTTGGCCACGGGGGCGGTCTCGCAACGGATGTCGATAATCGCGCCGCGGCCCGTCTTGGGATCGGAATAGACCGCGATCCGGCCGGTCGACGTGGAACGCCCGGATTGCTTTTCCTGCACTTTCTCGCCCTTCTTGCGGAGCCAGTCGACGGCCTTTTCCTGTTCGCCGCCCGACTCCGTCAGCGCCTGCTTGCAGTCCATCATGGGCAGGCCGGTCTTTTCGCGCAACTCCTTGACGGCCGCGGCAGTAATCTCTGGCATGGTAAACGTCCTCAATTCATGTAGGGTGTGGTCGAGCGCAGCGAAGACCCACCGGTGAGAGAAACTCGAAAATCAAAACTCGAAATCCGAAACAGGCTGCGTTAGCCAGCCGCGGCAACCGGTTCGGCTGCAACCGCAACCGGAGCAACCGCCGGCGACGCATCGGCGGCGCCTTCGGTCTGCTCTTGCCGCGCCTCGGCTACCTGCGCCTTGCCGGAAATCACCGCATCGGCCAGCAATTGCACGATCAGCTCGATCGAGCGGATGCTGTCATCATTGCCGGGGATCGCCAGATCGATCTCGTCCGGATCGCAATCGGTATTGATCAACGCGACGGTGGTCACGCCGAGCTTGCGGGCCTCTTTTACCGCGTTCTTCTCTTTCCGCGGGTCGATGATCACCATGCATTCGGGCATGCGGTTCATGGTCCTCATGCCGTTGAGATTGCGATGCATTTTTCGATACTCGCGGGCCAGGGCGGATTGCATCTTCTTGGAATACGTGGCCAGCTCCTCGCCGGTGCGAATGGTTTCCAGTGCTTCCAGGCGGCTCAAGCGGCTGCGAATGGTGCGGAAGTTCGTAAGCGTGCCGCCCAGCCAGCGGTCGCTGACATAGGGCATGCCGCAGCGGCTGCCCTGGTGCTCGATCGTGTCGCTCGCCTGGCGCTTCGTTCCCACGAACAGCACCAGGCTCCCTTGCGCCGCGACACCTTGCAGATACTTGCGGGCGCGGAGCAGGCCGCGAACAGTTTCACGGACGTCGATGATATGGATCAGGTTGCGGCGGGCATAAATATAGGGCCGCATCTTCGGGTTCCAACGGCTGGCACGATGGCCAAAATGGACCCCCGCTTCAATCAAATCCTTTACAAGTACGGTAGCCAAAAAAATCTCCTCAAAGGCACACCGGCCATGTCTCCCCTGATAACGGGAGCGTCCGGCGTTGGTCAGGCACTGCGGTCAAAAGCGATGCTTCCGCCCCCTGGACCGTTCAGGATGGCGAAACTAGAAGTCTACAAAGATGTGTGGAAATCGTCAACCGAGGCGGAAAGAGAGTTGCCGAAAACTCAAGGCGTCTGCAAAGTGACGTAAACCGCCGATTTCGCGGAGAATGCGGGTATTTGAAAGCAAATGTGGCTTTATCCGTGGAAATCCATGTAATCCGCCGTTCTTGCCGTTGCCCAAAGCGAATCTTGCCCCTGAAAAAGCTACCCGGCCTGGACTCGAACCAGGAACGAGGGTACCAAAAACCCTTGTGTTACCATTACACCACCGGGTAGGGTGGATCGCCAAGAAGGGAATTATACGATCCATCCCGGCGGCTCACAACCGCATCCCGGCCGCTTGCCGCCGCACGCCGGTTGTGGCGATGCGGCGGAAGAAGTCGCGGTAGAGCGGGGCGAGACGGTCGGGATGCCAGGCCTGGGCACGCTGGCGGGCGGCAAGGCTGCAACGAGCGTAATAGGCAGCGTCGTCCCATAGGCGGATGATCGTCTCGATCCACGGAGCGGCTTCCTCCGCCGTCGGCACGTCGCGGGTCTCGGCCGTGTAGTGCGCGGGAATGTCTAACAAGATGCCACCCGTCCCCTCGCTCGCCGGGAGAGGGTTAGGGTGAGGGCTGCCCCGAACCGTCTCCGGCAGGCCGCCGCGGTTGCTGGCCAGCACGGGGATGCCGTTGAACATCGCCTCCATCGCAACTACCGCCGCGTTCTCCATCAGCGAAGGCATGAGCAAGAGCTTGGTAACTGCAAGGAACCGCCGTGCGTCGGGCGAGTTGGGCATGACTGTGCACGTTCTTCACCAGCGCCGGGTCGATGCCCAGCTTCGGCAGGAAGCTGGCCTTGCTCACGCCTTCGACCATAAGCAGCGGAATATCCGGCCGCCGCCGCGAGAGCACCTCCGCGATCCGCGCGAACACGTGTATGCCCTTCCGCGGCTCGGGGTTGACGAAGGTCACGCAGGAAGCAGGGAGCGGGGAGCAGGGAGCAGGGAGCAAATCCCCCTCTCCCTCCGGGAGAGGGCCGGGGTGAGGGCGGTTCTCCCCACTCCCCACTTTCACCCGCTCCGGATCAATTGCCAGCGGCAACACTTCGCATTCCAGGCCGAGCTTCTCGCGGTAATGCCGCCGGGCGAATTCGGTGGGCACGACGACGCGGTCCGCCATCGCAAAGGGCGCGCGGTCGGTGTAGGAGAAGTTGTGCAGCGCGAAAACGACCGCGATGCCGCGCCGCTTGGCCATCGCCTGCAGGGCCATCGCCGCCGGATCGCCGCCGTAGGTCCAAACCACGCCCGGCCGAAAGCGGTCCAAGAACTTCTCGCAGCCCGTCACGAAAGCCGCAAGTTCCTCCCCTCTCCCTTTGGGATAGGGGCCGGCGGTGAGGGTGCGCCCCTCCGTATCCACCATCGTCACGGGCACGTTGCCATGTGCGGCAAAGATCACCCGCGCGTTGAACGGCCCGACGCGCGCCTCGCGGACCGTAAACGGCCCGCCGCGCTGCCGCAAAACGTCATCAATACGGGCACGGTCCCAGCCGTTCGCGCGCGTGCCGCAAAAGACTTCGCAGGGAAACCCGATGCCGGCCAGCAGCTTCAAGAGGTCCAGCGTGGCCGTCGCCGCGCCGTTGGTGAAGTCCAGCGCGCAATGCGGCGAGACAAAGGCAATGCGAATCCTCCCCTCTCCATCCGGGAGAGGGGCAGGGGGTGAGGGTAGCTCGTATTCTAACTCCTGACTTCTAACTCCTGACTTCTCTGCAAGAGGGGCAGGGGGTAAGGGTGCGTTAGACTCGCCTACGCTTCGGGTTGCAATCTCCCGATGCCACCGGCCATCATAAACCAACCGATCGCCGGCCTCCTCATCCGCACGCCGCGGCACGCTGGCCATAATCGCCGCACGGAAGCGCTCGGCTCCTTCTTCGACGCGGCCGACCGCCGCAAAAAGATGCAAGGCAGCCAAAGGCGTTTCAGCCCAAGGTGCGGCGGCTAGCGCCGCTTCAAGAAGCTGCGCCGCCTCCTTCTCCCTCCCGTGCCGATGGAACAGTCTCGCAAGCCGCGTCGTGGCGTCGCGGTGCCACGGCTGACATTGCAGTGCTCTGCGGAAGCTTCCTTCCGCCGCAGCGTCGTTTCCCAAAGCCGCCTGCGCCATGCCGAAGTTTGCAAGTGCGTCGCCATAATCCTGCCGAATCGCCAGCGCCCGGCGAAAGCTCTCTTCTGCTTCGGCAAACCGCTCCAGGGAAAGCAGCGCAGCGCCGTAGTTGTTGTGGAAGACCGCGTTTGACGGATTCACGGCGATCGCGCGGCCGATCAGGTCCAGTGCTTCGTCATGGCGGCCTTGCTGCTGGCAAAGGGCACCGAGAAGCTGCAGTGCCCCGGCGTGCCGAGGCTGCTCGGCGAGGATCGCGCAATATGCCCGATCGGCCTCGCAGGTAAGGCCACAACTTTGAAGTTCGATTGCGAGACTCAAGGAGGTCACCACAAATCCCTCAGCCATTCTGAAGAATACTATCGTGCATCAAAGAGATAGCAACCGTGTTCTGGTGTTCGGTTTACTAGAATACGAATGTCACGTGCTTCGCTACAGGAGGCTCCTAGACGCTCACGGCACGATCATGCAATGTGGAAGAGCCTGCTGCAGTTTCTCGGCGCCCGCTTTCGTGACATTCGTCCTTGTGCAACCCAACATGCCCAACGCAGTTAGGCCTTTAATCTCCTCCAGGCCGGCGTCCGAAATCTGCGTCCGGTCCAGGAACAAATGACGCAGGCCCGTCAGGCGAGCAACGTGCTTTAGCCCAGCGTCCGTTATGCGCGTCTCTCCAAGGTCCAACCATTCAAGCTTAGGCAGCGCCTCGATATGCCTTAAGCCGGCGTCCGTGACCTTTGTGCGATCTAGGAGCAGCGTTTGAAGGCCCCTCGCGTCCTTCAAATGCTGAAGCCCCACGTCCGTGACCGCGCTTCCGCCGAGGCGAAGAATATGCACCTCCCTTAGGTCCTTGAGGCGTTTCATGGCGTCGTCCCCGAAGCGCTTCGTGGCGTCGATGCTTTCGATGGCCGCGCAACAATTATCCCCAAGCAAACGCTTCAGCCACGCGGGCCCGGGCGATTGCGGAGAGGGGTTCTTCGTGTATTGCCAATCCCAGCGAACGATTCCACCCAGTTTCTCGATTCCAGCGATGGCCTCGCGCTCCCGCCGCAGTTGCTCCGCCTTCAGTGCCATGCAGCCGGCGATTGCGCCAAAAAAGCCGAGTAGGGCCGATAGCACTAGGACGGAGTACAGAACTAGTCGGCGCGCGCTGGTCCGCCCGCGGGCATGAAAAGGGGCATGAAAAGGGGACATCACTGATTTTCGGCCTTGCGGGGCCGCCCGGCGCTGCGCAAAGTGAATTCCAGCCGCAAACGCGCCACCGTCCGCTCGACCCATTGCCGCGGCCCCAACGGACGCCCGCGCTGGACACAGGTGCGAATTCCGTCCAATTGTTCCTCCTTCAACGCGCGGTTGACCCGTGCCAACCAATCCCGCGGCCGCTCCACAGGCCAGGCGGAAAGAGGCACGTCCGCGGCCTCCTCCGCACGTTGCCAAAGCCCGCTCCACCGCCATTGCTCGGCGCGCTCCGCGAGGCCCGCTCGCAAGGCATTGGCCTCGACGTAGCGACACAGGGTCAGGAAGTAGTCGTCCTCAGCCACGGGAAAGCTCTTGAACCGCCCTTGGTACAAGTGGCCGCCGCCCCGGCTGTGATAATGTTCAAGATAGCGGCGGACATGCGTCACGCCCACCCAGCCCAGCCAGCGCCCTAAGGCGTCGTCCGCACCCGGCCGGACGACCAAGTGCCAGTGATTGGGCATCAGGCAATCGGTGAAGACCTCCACAGGGTACCGTTCCAAGCCTTCGGCCAAGACTCGCTGGAAAGCCTCGTAGTCGCCGCCCTTGTGAAAAATGCGCATCCGCCCATTCCCGCGATTAAGAACGTGGTACACCATCCCAGCCTCGGTCGATCGAGCAGTTCGCGGCATCTCGGCAGGGTATCACGTCACCCCCGCCTCGTCAATATCAGTGATGTCCCCTTTTCATACTTCCCAATAGTAGATCAGGTCGCAAGCCGCCGCGCGTATCGTTCGCACGGCGTCGTCGAACGTGTCGCGAAAGGCGACGTAGCGCAGCCCGTCGCGTCGGATTCCCGTCCGCAGCGCCGCGGCCGACGCTTGCGAGCAAAGGATTACCGACTCGATCCGCTGGTTGTCGAGTTTCTCGATGATTCCCCGCATTGATTGCAGGAACATCCCTTCGTGCCGCCGGGTGACAAGGAAACCGACCCGCGCCCTTTCGGAGTGCGGGCGCTTGCCACCGCTTTTTCCTTCGAATTTGGACTGCGGGCGCTTGCCACCGCTTTCTTCTTCGCGGGCCGATGAAAAGCGGCGGCAAGCCGCCGCACTCCAAAGATCCACGTCCCGGAAATACGGCTCATAGAGGGCCGCAAATTGTTCTCGCACCCTTCGCGGGTTGCGGCCGAGAGACGACGGCGAAAGGCTTGGAAACACCCTCGCCTCGAGAATGTCGCTCAAAGTAGCAGGCCCGCTCCGCGTGCCGTCCGCCTGGCTTCCCTCCGAGTTTGCATTTTGCAATTTGCAGTTTTCATTTTTCGATTCCTCTACTTCTTCCACCGCCCTCTCGACCCTCGCCAGATACCCCTCGATCTCCTCGCCGCTCTCAAACACGACCGGCCCGCAAATCTCCGCGCGGAGCCGCCAAAGCGGCTTGTCCGGTCGCAGTTGCGCGGCATGGGCGAAATGCCGTCGCGCCGAGGCTGCGTCGGTTAGCTCCTGAAGGGCGTTGGCAAGGCTGAAATGGGCAAGCCCGTCGTGCTCGTTCAAAGCGACGGCTTGCCGATAGGCCCCAGCGGCCTCCGGTGTCCTCCCCGCGGCCATGAGGCAATCGCCGAATTTCACGAACTGTTCCGCGCTGGGCCGCACGGACAGCAGCTTGAGGTAAAGCGCCGCCGCCTCGTCCGTTTGCCCAAGCTGGCCGAGGAACGCTGCGAACCTCGTGAGCGTTTCCGGATTGTCCGGGTCAAGTTCAATCGCCTTGCGGTAGCTGGTCAGGGCCTCGGCATCGTTTCCCAGCATCGAATGTGCGCCCGCCAGATTGACGTGCGCGGGGACGCAGTCCGCGTCAAGCTCGACCGCCTTTTGCAACGGGGCCGCGGCGAGATCAGGCCGCCTTTCGGAAATCCATAGAGCGCCTAGGTTGACGTAGAACTCCAGGCACGGCGCGCGGCGAATTCCTTCCTCGTAGAGACGGATAGCCTCGTGGCGGCGTCCGTTCTGCTCCAACAAAACCGACAGATTGATCAGAAAATCCGCTCGGAATGGTCCAAAGTCAAGGACTTCGTGAAAAAGCGCCTCCGCACCTTGCGCATGACCGTGTCCGCGAGCCGGAAACGCCTCCTCATTAGCTGTAGAATCGGCCATGTGTCATTTCGCTCGCCGCATTCTGTGCGAGGGCACTTGGCCGCACAGAACTCCTGCCGGAGCAGCGCCAGCGCGGCATCGGCAGCAACCACCCACGGTGCCTACAGGCTCGCAGCACGCTAAAAACCAAGGCCGGCGGGCATAAGCTCTGGACATGTTAAGTCTGTACGAAGATTTGGATTCGCCAGCTTTAGCCTGGAAACGCCAGCAAGTGTTACTGCGGTATGTGCAACGTAGAGCTTTTCAAGCCGTAGCGACTTAATAAACTTAAGACCAGCGTCGGTTACGCCAGTGTCGGCGAGCGTGAGGCTTCGCAACCGAGAGAGGTGACAAATGTCTCTTAATCCCCGGTCGCCTAGCCGCGTCTGTTTGAGGTCCAACTCCTCAAGCAAGCTTAAGTCTTTGAGATTTCGAACTCCATCGTCGCTCACCGCTGTGCAGCCGAGACATAGCCGCCTGAGTTGGCGCATTTTCCCAATCGCTCCCAGTGCGGCGTCAGTGATTTTCGTGTCGTAGAGGTTTATGTGGCGTAGTCCGCTCAGGCGCTGCAACTTCATGGCACCAGTGTCCGTTATCTTCGTCCCCGCAAGACCCAAGTAACGCAGGCGCGCAAGGGGCGGCAGGCCGTCAAGATCATCGTCCGTTATTGCAGCTTCGTCCAGTTCCAATTCCGACAGCTCTTTAAGCTCTGATAAGCTCGACAGACCGCTCCCGCCGATTCGGCTCATTCCAAGAGAAAGCGTTCGGAGTTGTCTGAAGTTTTCACGCGCGATTAACGTGGAATTTGTGGCTCGCGTGCCGTGAAGATCGAGAGATTCGAGCGAGTCCAGATTCTTTGTTCGACCAAAACCCGCGCCGGTCACACTCGTCGCATTAAGGTCAAGTCTTTTAAGCTTCCGAAGCGGCTCAAGATCGGCTAAGTCGTCGTCAGTAATCTTTGTGCCGCCCAGATTAAGTTCCTCTAGGCACTCCATCATTCGAATTCCACGTAGTGCGCTCACACCGATACGGGAGCTCCACAAGTCGAGACATCGGAGCTGCGTCAAGCCTTTAAGGGGCCGTAGATCATTGATGTTAGTGTCCGCCAAGTCCAGCAGCCTTAGTTGTGTCAGACCTGCAAGCGAACGTAGTTCCCCATCGTTGATACGAGCTTGCGCCAGGTAGAGGTTACGAAGGCCTGGAATCCGCGATAGCGCTTCCAGGCCAGTTCCCGTGAGGCGTTGGCAGGCGTTCAAGCAAATAGTGTGCAGACTTTTTAGGCCGGCGAGGTGCTTTAAGCCGTCGCCGCTTATTTCTGTTCCACCTATGTCAAGGTACGTGAGTCGCTTCAGCCCTTCCAGGCTGCGCAGGTCGTCATCCGAGATCCGGCTTCCATTTAGGACGAGGGCCTGAAGGCCCGCGAGATGCCCAATCTCCCGCAACCCATCCTTCGCGACCCTGGTCCCGCGAAGATCGAGGGTCGTTAGATGCTCGGCTTCTCTTAGACTCCGCAGTCCGCTTCCGCTGATATGAGTGTTTTCGAGCCAAAGTAACTCCAGACAGCTAAGCCCGGAGAACGATCCTAGGTCTTCGTCGGTCAAATTCGTGTTGCTCAAATCGAGCTGCCGCACCACCGTAAGACAACCGATCGACTTGAAGCCGGCGCTCGTTATATTTGCGTTGCTCAGCTTTAGCGCGCGGAGCCGTTTCAGGGCCCTAAGCTTCGCGAAAACGTCTTCGCCAACTTTTCTCCGCCGCAGGTCGACCAACAGTCCGGAGCCATCTTGCTGTTCGATTATTTCGCCACCAAGCTCCCGGATCGCTGCGATCGCGACTGCCTCTTCGCGGTCGTTCCTATCTCCAGCCATCGCGAGGCTGCCTGCAATTGCGCCTGCGCTTAGGGCCGCAATGAAGAAACTGACTCTCATCGAAAAACCTCCCTTACTTTCGCCGCGCAAAAGTCTTGTCGATTTCCCCCGGCAACGACGTTATCTCCTGGTGAGTTGGATTGTGTCCGCGGCAGCGCTGTTGTTGATGGGCAGCAGCCACGTTGGAAAATCGGACGCACCGCTCGTTGGGTTGAAATCGCCGCTGGCTGTCAGCGCGCCCGGCCCGGCAATTCTCCAGGCTGTGCGCGACGGTATTCCACGGGCCGCATTTCCCTGTACTCCCTGACCTGTCAGTCCAAATCGAAGGCCCCAAGTAAAGCTTGCAAGAGGAATCCAGTTCCCGCCGGTGAGCGGCCGGCAAATGTACCACATCGTTGCTCCGAACTTATAATTCAGCGTATACCTCTCACCCGGGTTGAGATTCGGCGCGAGCCTCGGGGGAATGACCACGCGGGGCGCGTCGGACGCCGTAAGGTAGTTGCTCCCGTAACCGTAAGGGAAGGTATTATCGACCCTGTTTGAAGAAACTGTCTGCGTATTCGAAAAGGCGAGCCGGGTGCCCTGATACCCCTTCTCAACGGAGGAAAGATTATTAATGACCTGCACCCACGCGAATTCAAACGATGATGCCGCCGCATGGACGTCCGGCGGGTACGCGTTGAAGGTAATTCCCGGCTCCTTTGTCAGGTCTGTTCTGGCATTTGTTCCCGCGATGCCGCCAAACCCGACGACGGCACTATTCCCGCCCGCAGAGTTGCATTCGAACATGTTGATTCCGCCGACGCCGTTAGCCAGTGTTACGTAGCCCGTTCCGCCGAGAGTGTTGTTGGGATACGGCGCGACAGTCGCAGTCACGGAAACGTCTGGCTTTGTCACGCCGAACGTAGCGCTTGCCGACGAGACACCAAAAGGCGAAGCAAGGGTTGCTGTGACCGTTTCCGTGCCACCGTCGACCCACGCGAAGGATACGCTCGGGCTCGTCGGGTTATACGCGAACGGAATGACAGCGCCGATGTACGTATTCGCGATGTAGGAGTTTATCTTGTCTCCATCGACGTTCCAAAATGTCATTCCGAGAGGCAGCCCAGGCAGTGCGGTCAAGTTGATCTGCGTGCCAACGTCGACATTGAGCTCATTTCCGACGGCACCGGCAGACGATGGCGTGCCTCCTGTGATATTCGTTCCGTCCCTAAAAATCTGCAGCGGCTTGAAGTCGAAAGTGTCCGTGCAAGTGTTGAGCGTCTGGCCTGTAAACTGCATGCCAGCGAATCTGACGTAGTCGGAAACCTCCTCGCCGTCGGCCTGGGCCTGGCTGGAGGCGGATACGTCGATGACCGTCACCGCCGGTGTAAGCGCTATCTCGCTGCCCGAGGGGATGTAATCGCCGGCGGAATCGGTCACGGAGAGGTCGGATGGATAGGTCAGAATGCCCCACACACTGCTCGGAATGGCGACCGCGTTCTCGACCCCGAGACCAACGGCAACGAAGTCGCCTAGCGGGGCGCTGGCGGACGTCCCGCCCGGCGAGCCGCCGGCAGTGAAGCACTTCATGGTGACGCCCTGTTCGTAGGCCGGGTTACTGGGATCGGGGTAGTCGTAGTAGATCGTTCCGGTCGCGGTCGACCAGCCGCTCATGATATTGCAGCCCGTGCCGGAGGTGAGCGTCATGGTGACCGTCTGGCTGGGGCCGCTTACGTAGGGCCAGGGGTAGTTCGGCAGCACCTCGATAATCACCGTGGCGGGCGGGCCGCCGGAGACGACTATGGTCCCGCCGCCGCCCCCTGGATCGACGGTAATGTCGGCGTCGCCCCCAAGGGTGTAATCGGTGCCGTAGGTTGCCCCAGACAGAGTGAAACTCACGCTCACGTTGCCCGCCGATCCGCCGCCGAAGGTGAGCGCAAAATCGCAGCCGCTGTTTAACTGCTCGGAAGCCGCCGGCAAGATCGAGCCGAGCATCACCTGCACCGGCACCGGCGTGACGGTGACCGAGGTCGTTGCCGTTGTCGTGCCGTCCATGCCGCTGACGGTGGCCCTGATCGTGTAGGAGCCGGCCGCAGCGTAGGTTGTGGAGTTCGGCTGGACCTGGAACGTCGTTTGACCCGCGGCGAGGCTGACTGTCGTGATGTCGGGCGAACCCGTCGCGCCATCCCCCCAGTCGATCGAAACGACGTGGGCAACGTTCGGCTGCGGGTCGGTGAAGCTGCCGCTGAGGTTCGGCTCACCGCTGCCGGCGCTGACCGACGTTTGATCCAGGCTCAAGGTCAGGTCCGAGGGCGGAGAGTTGCTGTAAGTCACGCTCAATGGCGAACCTGAATTCGACGCCGAATGATTCTCCGCATCGGTCACGGTCACGATGATCGGGTACGTGCCGTTGGCGGCATACTGCTGCAAGGGATAGTCGAATTCCGTCTGGCCGGGGTTGAGGCTGAATGTGGTTGGCTTGCTGCCATCCCCCCAATTGATGGAAACGGTGTACGATTCCGCCGACGCCGGGCCGGTGAAGCTAACATGCAACTGATCGGACGCGAGGCTGCCGCCCTCCTCGGTGTCCGCCCCGCTGTACTGCGAGTTGTCCACCGTGACCGAGGTGATGGTGGGAGCGGCTTGCGTCACGTCGACCGTAGCGGCCGCGCCGGTAGAGAGCGTCGCGTTGTAGCCGTTGCCTTGCGAGTTGACCGCGATAGCCGTAATCGTATAGTTGCCCGGCGCACCGAAAGTGTGCGTCGTTTGCGTGGTCCAGCCCGTACCGTCGCCCCAATTGAACGACCAACCGGTGATGGAGTACCCGCCCGCCGTCGTCGGCAGATCGAGCGAATACTGCGTCCCTTCGGCGACGGAAGTCGTATCGGCGGAAAGGTAGACCGTGCCCGTCGCCGCGCCGACGGTGGCGCTTGCCGCCGCCGACGTGCTCGGAACGAACGTATCGTCGCCGCTGTAAACGGCCGTGAAGTCGTGAGTGCCGGCGGGCAGCGGGGGCGTCGTCAGCATGGCCGTGCCCGTGTCATCCAAGGTGCCTGGTCCCAAGTCGATCGTCTCGCCGTTCACGTTGTCGTAAAACTCCACCGTCCCGCTGGGCGTGCCGACGCCGGGCGTGTCGGCCGCGACCGTTGCCGTCAGCGTAACCGTGTTGCCGAAGCCAAGCGAAGAGTTGCTTACCGAAAGCGAGGTCGCGGTGGCGTCGGTCAATGTGACGTTAAGCGCCAGGCTGCCGATGTCCGTGTAAGGAGTGCCGTCTACCGTCAGGTCGACGGTGATTCCGGTGCTTGAGGTTGTAAAGGTGTGCGTCACCTGGTCGCCGGCGGCGGCCAGATCGTCGGCGGTAATCGTCGTCGGGTCGGTGCCGTCGCCCCAATTGACAGTATACGAAACATCCGTTCCGGAGCCAAGGTTTCCCGATCTCATCTGAATGCAAGCTCCTACGAGACCGGTGGCGGCGCGGGATGCCGGGCGATGCGGCGGAAAAAGTCGCGGTAGAGCGGGGCGAGACGGTCGGGATGCCAGGCTTGGGCACTCTCGCGCGCGGCATGGCTGCATCGCTCGTAATAGGCCGCGTCGTCCCATAGGCGGATGATCGTCTCGATCCACACCTACACTTCATGCGCCGGTCAACGCCTCGTCGAAGAACCGCTCGTGCTCGCGGACGGCTTCGAGATCATTGAATAGCACGTCGCTCCGCGCGGCAATGGCGTCGGTTGCGTACTTCCGATACTCGTGGTCGGTGGCCACATGCACCGCCTTGCGAACGTAATCTTCCGGCGACGAGGCCACCAGTTCCTCAAAACCTATCTTCCTGTAGAAGCCAAGTGCCATCCGGCCGGACATCAACTCCGTCGGCAGCGTCAGCATCGGCAAGTTGAACGAGAAGATGTCGTAGCAACTGCTGTTCGCGCCGAAGTGCAGCGGATCGAGAACTACGTCGGCAAGACACAATAACCGGCAGTATTCGTCAAACGGCCGCGGCGGCAGGAACACAATCCGTTCGCGCGCTTGGGGAATCCCCCTTGAAAACCGCTCTTGCGAAAACCGCTCTTCGAGCATCCGTGCTACCTGGCCCGTGCCGTCGCGCATGAGCACAATCAATGCACGAGAATCGGCCGCCAGGATGCCGGCCATGATCGAGTCAAAATCCGGATGCAGCTTCAGCGGGTTCTGGAAGCAGACGTACAGGTGCCGTGCATCGCGCAATCCAAAATCGCCCGGCCGGGCACGCGGCCGCGCCGCCAGCCGCTTTTGATAACGGAACAGCGTCCGCGATTTCCATAGCCGCTCGCTGTACTGCGATTCCGACCCGGCAAGCTCGACCAGTTCGCTGGAAAGATACCAGTCCATTGCCGGTATGCCGCTCGTGGCGGTGAAGCCCCAACCGGTGCATTGCACGGGCGCCAGCCGCGCGAACGGCAGAAGATAGTTCACCACGTCGCTGCCGACTTCCCAATAGTAGATCAGGTCGCAAGCCGCCGCGCGTATCGTTCGCACGGCGTCGTCGAACGTGTCGCGAAAGGCGACGTAGCGCAGCCCGTCGCGTCGGATTCCCGTCCGCAGCGCCGCGGCCGACGCTTGCGAGCAAAGGATTACCGACTCGATCCGCTGGTTGTCGAGTTTCTCGATGATTCCCCGCATTGATTGCAGGAACATCCTTTCGTGCCGCCGGGTGACAAGGAAACCGACCCGCGCCCTTTCGGAGTGCGGGCGCTTGCCACCGCTTTTTCCTTCGAATTTGGACTGCGGGCGCTTGCCACCGCTTTCTTCTTCGCGGGCCGATGAAAAGCGGCGGCAAGCCGCCGCACTCCAAAGATCCACGTCCCGGAAATACGGCTCATAGAGGGCCGCAAATTGTTCTCGCACCCTTCGCGGGTTGCGGCCGAGAGACGACGGCGAAAGGCTTGGAAACACCCTCGCCTCGAGAATGTCGCTCAAAGTAGCAGGCCCGCTCCGCGTGCCGTCCGCCTGGCTTCCCTCCGAGTTTGCATTTTGCAATTTGCAGTTTTCATTTTTCGATTCCTCTACTTCTTCCACCGCCCTCTCGACCCTCGCCAGATACCCCTCGATCTCCTCGCCGCTCTCAAACACGACCGGCCCGCAAATCTCCGCGCGGAGCCGCCAAAGCGGCTTGTCCGGTCGCAGTTGCGCGGCATGGGCAAAATGCCGTCGCGCCGAGGCTGCGTCGGTTAGCTCCTGAAGGGCGTTGGCAAGGCTGAAATGGGCAAGCCCGTCGTGCTCGTTCAAAGCGACGGCTTGCCGATAGGCCCCAGCGGCCTCCGGTGTCCTCCCCGCGGCCATGAGGCAATCGCCGAATTTCACGAACTGTTCCGCGCTGGGCCGCACGGACAGCAGCTTGAGGTAAAGCGCCGCCGCCTCGTCCGTTTGCCCAAGCTGGCCGAGGAACGCTGCGAACCTCGTGAGCGTTTCCGGATTGTCCGGGTCAAGTTCAATCGCCTTGCGGTAGCTGGTCAGGGCCTCGGCATCGTTTCCCAGCATCGAATGTGCGCCCGCCAGATTGACGTGCGCGGGGACGCAGTCCGCGTCAAGCTC
The DNA here is from genome assembly GCA_963780045.1 of uncultured Planctomycetia bacterium. Taxonomy (GTDB): domain Bacteria; phylum Planctomycetota; class Planctomycetia; order Pirellulales; family Thermoguttaceae; genus JANXQG01. The sequence goes on from CAVZZZ010000001.1 coordinate 5,231,722, forward strand.
GACCGCCTTTTGCAACGGGGCCGCGGCGAGATCAGGCCGCCTTTCGGAAATCCATAGAGCGCCTAGGTTGACGTAGAACTCCAGGCACGGCGCGCGGCGAATTCCTTCCTCGTAGAGACGGATAGCCTCGTGGCGGCGTCCGTTCTGATCCAGCAGGGTCGCCAGATTGATCAGCGCGTCTGCCCGATACGGCTCATGGCTAAGGACTTGGTGATAAAGCCGCTCGGTATCTTGCATCCGTCCATGCAGTAAGGTGGAAATAGCATCGTGGAGAATCGTTTCCTTCGACATAGCATAGTTGCGGATTATTTCCCCGGTGCCGCGGGCTTCCGATCAATCCGGACCTTCAAGGGCGCCGCGGTAAGAACGGCATCGACGTCGCCGACGACCGGCACGCTGGCAAGGACCGTGTATTCACCGGTAGTCTTCATGTCGAACAGATCGGCAAGCGGAATCGATTGCTCGATCGCTTCACTGGGCTTCAGCAGCGCTATCTGAAGCCCTTTGCCCGCTTGAAAGTACTTTCTGCCTGCCTCGCTCAGCCGCACCTCGGCGCCCGACTGATCGCGAACCAAAACTGCGAATCCGGCCCCTGAGTCCCATTTCTTAACAACGAGCGGCCGGTCAGCACAATTTGTTAGCGCGAGCTTCAATCTCCCCTCCCCAGCCCCAATAGCCTTCAGAATTAGCCCCTCGAAGGCTTTGCCCGCGAAGGGTGCCAGTGCCGCCCAACGACCGGCGGATAGCGGTTCAGCCGCGCGCTGAGAGCGCTTTTCAGTGACCGCAGTCGCGGTAACCCGCGGAGGCTGAGCCGTAACGGCAACTTGCGGCCCAACAATGGTGCTTGACTTTCCGTTCTTGAAGTCAAAGGCCGTTAGGACCGTGTACTGCTGGCCAACGACGACGGGGTAGCGATTTAGGTGACCGAGGCCTTCGACCAAGCCACCGTTGTCGCGCGCCGGGAATTGCCGGAATTCATTGGGAGGGGCGTATCGTACAACTCGCGCGGCTTGCGCAACGGTCTTTCGTTCTCCATCGGCGCCACCGGTTTCCCCCTAGCGTCCCGAACGAGGTCCGTCGTCTCGAAGTATTCGTCTCCAACACGCCGCTGACCGGCCGCGCGAGCCCGCAACACGAAATCGACGCCCCCCATCGGAAGGTCGGCCCGATTGACGCCCGGTATCCGAAAGTCGTTCGGTTCGAGCGAATATCGTGTGCCATTCGGTGAAACGGCTTCGCTCCCTAAACTCGCGAGTCTGTCCCAGAGTAGCGGCGAGCCATACGCGGGACGATTGACGCCGGCGACTTCAATGTCGGGAGTTAAGAATCTAAGCGGCGCCGACACCAATTCTCGTTCCTGTTCGTCAGCGATAAAACTCCCGATTGCAACGACAACCGTGTATTCCTCTCCAGGCTTTAGGGGGAACATCTCGTCCAGCGGGAACCAAGCGCCGATTCCGCCACCTAACTGTATCGTTCGCGGGACTTTGACTTTACTTGCCTCGAAAACCTTGTGACCAAAAGTCGTCAATGGAACCCGATTGCCGCTTCTGTCGCGAACGAGCAAGCTGTAATCCGCCGGGGAACTGCCGGCATCAAAGCTTAGATTGCCATCGCTACTCTCAACCGGCGAGATATAGACGACTGACGCCACCAAATGGACAGATTTTGGACTATTTGGCGAAATCGTGGCGTACAGCATGCACCCGTCATCCGCCTTTCCCGCAACTCCAAGTAATCTCGCCCAATCCGCGCTGTCGCTGCCACCTCCCCTTGCATTGTTTGACTCGGATCGCCTAAGGCGGCCTTCGCCGTGCGCAGGGGTGTTGCTAGGTATCGTAATCGGACGGGCGACAACGGGCTTGTCCATGTCGATCGAAAACGTCGAAAGCACTTCAACGGGTCCAATACCCGCAGTAGCGTAGTTGGAGGATACGGAATAGAGGTAGCCTCGGGCCTCGCCAGGGCGTAGACCTGCGCCTTTGAAGCTTCCCGCGACAGGAGGTCGCCAAACGTTGCGCACTCCAATGTTGGTCAGTTGGACCGGATGTTTTTGCCTGTCGCGAGCGAGTACGTCCGGTTGCGCGCCGAACGTGCTTGGTTCGCCGTACGTTGACAACACCTCACTCACGTTCCGCACTGAAACCAGCAGGTCTTCCTTGCCGGGCAGCGCGTATGATTCGAGAACCATGCCAGACACCGGCTTGCCGGCACGTTTTAACTCTTCCGGCCATTCCTTGTCCCGCGCCACAATCCAATCCGCGAACTCCGTCTTGCTGGCATTCCAGCGCGGCGGATCGGGGATTGGACTTTCGGCAAGGGCGCGTGTCGAAAGGCACATCGCCAGCGCCTGAACCAGGAGTAGTTTAGCGCTCATAAAGACGACCCTAATCTCAACTGGAACAAATCGTAATGCCGCGCATCCGGGCAATTCTCAGTTCAAAAGACGCTAACGAACGCACCTAAGGTGAGAGGACTAGGAATGACTTTCGACCAGGTTGGAAACTCACTTGAGTCCCCGAACAGGTATTCATTGTACATTCCTCCCTTCAGTTTTTCATAGTCAGTGTCATTGCCATCGACCGTTCCGGGCACCGGAGTGCCGTCGGCATGCCCATCGCCGAAAACGGTAGGAGTCGGACCTGACAGCCACGTCGCGAGAAAGACGAATCCCCAATTGATTCTTTGCAGGGGGACCCAACACCCGTCAGCGCCTAGCGGCTTGCACATTAGCCAGGTTGAGAAGCTCGCCGCGTCGAATGTAGCGCCGCCCTTCTCGACTAAAGAGCCGGGTGCGTCGTAGCAATGGTCCAAGTCGGTAGCGTCCGGAAATGTTGGGAATTGTGCGTCAAGTCCTGCGCCGGACCAAGCCGAGAGGGTTAAACCGGGTTGGCCGGTAGCTAGGTCGGTCGTGGTCAACGTTGTTCCGCTAAGCACTTGGACGTACGCGAACTGCCAATTGGTAGTGGCACCCGCCCCGTGTCCAAGCACCCACTGCACGCCGATCGGCCCCCCCTTGCTCCCCCAAGAAACCCAGCTACTTGTATAGGTGCTGGGATATGCTCCGATGGCGGGAGTCTTGAAGTAAGCGAGCGCAAACGCATTCGGCGCTAGCACGTTAAACTCCGCCGTCGCCTGACCGGTGCCAAACGGGTTCATGAGCGTGGCTTTCTCGGTATAGCTCGGCACAGGGCTGCCGGGCAGGCCGGTCCCCCCGGTAACCCAGGCGAAGGAAAGCCCCTGTTGATAGTTGGAGGGGAACACCTGCTCGCTAAGGTCTCCACCGCTCGCGGTTGCCAGCAAATCGGTAGGCCAAAGGTATGAGGGCGCGCACGACTGGGCAGCATGTCCGTTCGCAATCGGGTTGTAGCTCTTCACCGTGCTTCCATTGGGGTACGACCAAACGACAATGCCGCCTTGCCCGGACGGGTCCTTGACCTGCAAGTTCATCAGTTGGCCGACCTTCACCGGTTGGCTGCCGCTATAGCCGACTCCGCTGATTTCGGTCCCGTCGTTGTACATTTGCAGCGGCTTGAAGTCGACATTGACGCTACAAGTGCCAATCGGCGAGCCGAACTGTGTACCCTCGAGGTCAATTTCGCCGGAAGCCGCTACGCCGTTCGCCTGATCGGCCGTGGGGTTGGCAGCGGATACGTAGAGGATCGTCTCCGTCGGTACCAGCGTGCCACTGCTGCCCGAACCGATGTTCGGACCGCCGGGATAAAGAGACACAATCAACGAGCTCGGGTAGGTCAGGATTCCAGACACCGAGTACGGGTCTTCAACGCGGGCGGCGGTCCCCAAACCGATGGGGATGCAATCGCCCAAAGGGGCGCATTCAGACTCCGTCTGAGAGCCGTTTGGACTGTAGCACGTCATCGTCACGGCCGTCTCGGAGCCCGGGTCTCCTTCTTCGGTGGGCGTGTCGTAGTAGATCGTCCCGGTCGCCGCCGACCAGCCGCTGACCACGGTGTACCCCGTGCCGGAGCTGAGAGTTAAACTGACCGTCTTGCTGGGGCCGCGCACGTTCGGGTAGTGCGGGTTGACGTAGATATACACTGTGCTGGCCGCGCCGCCGGCCAGGGTTATGGTCCCGCCGCTCCCAGTGACGGTAACGCCGCTGCCCGATAAGACGTAATCCTGGGCGGTACCGTAAACGGCGCTGCCGCCCAAACTGAAATTCACGGTCACGCTGCCTGCCGATCCGCCGCCGCAGGTCACTGCGAAGATGCATTCGCTGTTTTCCGATTGACAAGCCGCCGGCAGAATTGCGCCGATCATCACTTCCGCCGGCGCGGGCGTAACGGTGACCGTGGGATCATCGCTGGCCGAGCCGTCCATGCCCGATATCGTGGCGCTGATGCTGTAGGTGCCCGGCGTGAGGTACGATGTGGAGTTCGGCTGCGCTTGGAAGGTCGTCTGGCCGGGAGCGAGATCGACGGTCGTCGTATCGGGGCCCGAACTGGCCGTCTCGTCGCCCCAATCGATCGTCAGCACGTGCGGAATGTTCGGCTGGGGGTCGGTGAATGAGCCGCTGACGTTCGGCCCGCCGCTGCCCGCCTGGACCGTAGTCGTTTGGCCGAGGCTCAAGGTCAGGCTCGAGGGCGCCGAGTTGCTGTACGTCACATAGAGCGGCGTAGTATTCGACGCCGAATTGTCCTCCGCGTCGGTTACGGTGACCGTGATCGGGTAGCTGCCATTGTTTGCATACTGCGGCAGCGGATAGTCGAATTCCGTCTGGCCGGGGCTGAGGCTGAAAGTGGTAATGTCCGGATTGGCCTCGGTCCCGTCCCCCCAATTTATCGAGAGATTGTACGATTCCGCCGACGCCGGGCCGGTGAAGCTCGCGTGCAACTGGTCGGGGGCGATGCTGCCGCCCTCCTCGGTGTCCGCCCCGCTGTACTGCGAGTTGTCCACCGTGACCGAGGTGATCGTTGGAGCGGCTTGCGTCACGTCGACCGTAGCGGCCGCGCCGGTGGAGAGCGTCGCGTTGTAGCCGTTGCCTTGCGAGTTGACCGCGATGGCCGCAATCGTATAGTTGCCCGTGCGCCGAAAGTGTGCGTCGTTTGCGTGGTCCAGCCCGTACCGTCGCCCCAATTGAACGACCAACCGGTGATGGAGTACCCGCCCGCGATCGTCGGCAGATCAAGCGAATACTGCGTCCCTTCGGCGACGGAAGTAGAATCGGCGGAAAGGTAGACCGTGCCCGTCGCCGCGCCGACGGTGGCGCTTGCCGCCGCCGACGTGCTCGGAACGAACGTATCGTCGCCGCTGTAAACGGCCGTGAAGTCGTGAGTGCCGGCGGGCAGCGGGGGCGTCGTCAGCATGGCCGTGCCGGTGTCATCCAAGGTGCCTGGTCCCAAGTCGATCGTCTCGCCGTTCACGTTGTCGTAAAACTCCACCGTCCCGCTGGGCGTGCCGACGCCGGGCGTGTCGGCCGCGACCGTTGCCGTCAGCGTAACCGTGTTGCCGAAGCCAAGCGAAGAGTTGCTTACCGAAAGCGAGGTCGCGGTGGCGTCGGTCAATGTGACGTTAAGCGCCAGGCTGCCGATGTCCGTGTAAGGAGTGCCGTCTACCGTCAGGTCGACGGTGATTCCGGTGCTTGAGGTTGTAAAGGTGTGCGTCACGTCGTCCCCGGCGGCGGCCAGATCGTCGGCGGTAATCGTCGTCGGGTCGGTGCCGTCGCCCCAATTGACAGTATACGAAACATCGGTTCCGGAGCCAAGGTTTCCCGATCTCATCTGAATGCAAGCTCCTACGAGACCGGTGGCGGCGCGGGATGCCGGGCGATGCGGCGGAAGAAGTCGCGGTAGAGCGGGGCGAGACGGTCGGGATGCCAGGCCTGGGCACGCTGGCGGGCGGCAAGGCTGCAACGAGCGTAATAGGCAGCGTCGTCCCATAGGCGGATGATCGTCTCGATCCACGGAGCGGCTTCCTCCGCCGTCGGCACGTCGCGGGTCTCGGCCGTGTAGCGCGCGGGAATGTCTAACAAGATGCCACCCGTCCCCTCGCTCGCCGGGAGAGGGTTAGGGTGAGGGCTGCCCCGAACCGTCTCCGGCAGGCCGCCGCGGTTGCTGGCCAGCACGGGGATGCCGTTGAACATCGCCTCCATCGCAACTACCGCCGCGTTCTCCATCAGCGAAGGCATGAGCAAGAGCTTGGTAACTGCAAGGAACCGCCGTGCGTCGGGCGAGTTGGGCATGACGCGCACGTTCTTCACCAGCGCCGGGTCGATGCCCAGCTTCGGCAGGAAGCTGGCCTTGCTCACGCCTTCGACCATAAGCAGCGGAATATCCGGCCGCCGCCGCGAGAGCACCTCCGCGATCCGCGCGAACACGTGTATGCCCTTCCGCGGCTCGGGGTTGACGAAGGTCACGCAGGAAGCAGGGAGCGGGGAGCAGGGAGCAGGGAGCAAATCCCCCTCTCCCTCCGGGAGAGGGCCGGGGTGAGGGCGGTTCTCCCCACTCCCCACTTTCACCCGCTCCGGATCAATTGCCAGCGGCAACACTTCGCATTCCAGGCCGAGCTTCTCGCGGTAATGCCGCCGGGCGAATTCGGTGGGCACGACGACGCGGTCCGCCATCGCAAAGGGCGCGCGGTCGGTGTAGGAGAAGTTGTGCAGGGCGAAAACGACCGCAATGCCGCGCCGCTTGGCCATCGCCTGCACGGCCATCGCCACCGGATCGCCGCCGTAGGTCCAAACCACGCCGGGCCGAAAGCGGTCCAAAAACATTTCACAGCCCGTCACAAAAGCCGCAAGCTTCTCCCCTCTCCCTTTGGGATAGGGGCCGGCGGTGAGGGTGCGCCCCTCCGTATCCACCATCGTCACGGGCACGTTGCCATGTGCGGCAAAGATCACCCGCGCGTTGAACGGCCCGACGCGCGCCTCGCGGACCGTAAACGGCCCGCCGCGCTGCCGCAAAACGTCATCAATACGGGCACGGTCCCAGCCGTTCGCGCGCGTGCCGCAAAAGACTTCGCAGGGAAACCCGATGCCGGCCAGCAGCTTCAAGAGGTCCAGCGTGGCCGTCGCCGCGCCGTTGGTGAAGTCCAGCGCGCAATGCGGCGAGACAAAGGCAATGCGAATCCTCCCCTCTCCATCCGGGAGAGGGGCAGGGGGTGAGGGTAGCTCGTATTCTAACTCCTGACTTCTAACTCCTGACTTCTCTGCAAGAGGGGCAGGGGGTAAGGGTGCGTTAGACTCGCCTACGCTTCGGGTTGCAATCTCCCGATGCCACCGGCCATCATAAACCAACCGATCGCCGGCCTCCTCATCCGCACGCCGCGGCACGCTGGCCATAATCGCCGCACGGAAGCGCTCGGCTCCTTCTTCGACGCGGCCGACCGCCGCAAAAAGATGCAAGGCAGCCAAAGGCGTTTCAGCCCAAGGTGCGGCGGCTAGCGCCGCTTCAAGAAGCTGCGCCGCCTCCTTCTCCCTCCCGTGCCGATGGAACAGTCTCGCAAGCCGCGTCGTGGCGTCGCGGTGCCACGGCTGACATTGCAGTGCTCTGCGGAAGCTTCCTTCCGCCGCAGCGTCGTTTCCCAAAGCCGCCTGCGCCATGCCGAAGTTTGCAAGTGCGTCGCCATAATCCTGCCGAATCGCCAGCGCCCGGCGAAAGCTCTCTTCTGCTTCGGCAAACCGCTCCAGGGAAAGCAGCGCACGCGCCGTAGTTGTTGTGGAAGACCGCGTTTGACGGATTCACGGCGATCGCGCGGCCGATCAGGTCCAGTGCTTCGTCATGGCGGCCTTGCTGCTGGCAAAGGGCACCGAGAAGCTGCAGTGCCCCGGCGTGCCGAGGCTGTTCGGCGAGGATCGCGCAATATGCCCGATCGGCCTCGCAGGTAAGGCCACAACTTTGAAGTTCGATTGCGAGACTCAAGGAGGTCACCACAAATCCCTCAGCCATTCTGAAGAATACTATCGTGCATCAAAGAGATAGCAACCGTGTTCTGGTGTTCGGTTTACTAGAATACGAATGTCACGTGCTTCGCTACAGGAGGCTCCTAGACGCTCACGGCACGATCATGCAATGTGGAAGAGCCTGCTGCAGTTTCTCGGCGCCCGCTTTCGTGACATTCGTCCTTGTGCAACCCAACATGCCCAACGCAGTTAGGCCTTTAATCTCCTCCAGGCCGGCGTCCGAAATCTGCGTCCGGTCCAGGAACAAATGACGCAGGCCCGTCAGGCGAGCAACGTGCTTTAGCCCAGCGTCCGTTATGCGCGTCTCTCCAAGGTCCAACCATTCAAGCTTAGGCAGCGCCTCGATATGCCTTAAGCCGGCGTCCGTGACCTTTGTGCGATCTAGGAGCAGCGTTTGAAGGCCCCTCGCGTCCTTCAAATGCTGAAGCCCCACGTCCGTGACCGCGCTTCCGCCGAGGCGAAGAATATGCACCTCCCTTAGGTCCTTGAGGCGTTTCATGGCGTCGTCCCCGAAGCGCTTCGTGGCGTCGATGCTTTCGATGGCCGCGCAACAATTATCCCCAAGCAAACGCTTCAGCCACGCGGGCCCGGGCGATTGCGGAGAGGGGTTCTTCGTGTATTGCCAATCCCAGCGAACGATTCCACCCAGTTTCTCGATTCCAGCGATGGCCTCGCGCTCCCGCCGCAGTTGCTCCGCCTTCAGTGCCATGCAGCCGGCGATTGCGCCAAAAAAGCCGAGTAGGGCCGATAGCACTAGGACGGAGTACAGAACTAGTCGGCGCGCGCTGGTCCGCCCGCGGGCATGAAAAGGGGCATGAAAAGGGGACATCACTGATTTTCGGCCTTGCGGGGCCGCCCGGCGCTGCGCAAAGTGAATTCCAGCCGCAAACGCGCCACCGTCCGCTCGACCCATTGCCGCGGCCCCAACGGACGCCCGCGCTGGACACAGGTGCGAATTCCGTCCAATTGTTCCTCCTTCAACGCGCGGTTGACCCGTGCCAACCAATCCCGCGGCCGCTCCACAGGCCAGGCGGAAAGAGGCACGTCCGCGGCCTCCTCCGCACGTTGCCAAAGCCCGCTCCACCGCCATTGCTCGGCGCGCTCCGCGAGGCCCGCTCGCAAGGCATTGGCCTCGACGTAGCGACACAGGGTCAGGAAGTAGTCGTCCTCAGCCACGGGAAAGCTCTTGAACCGCCCTTGGTACAAGTGGCCGCCGCCCCGGCTGTGATAATGTTCATGATAGCGGCGGACATGCGTCACGCCCACCCAGCCCAGCCACGCCCTAAGGCGTCGTCCGCACCCGGCCGGACGACCAAGTGCCAGTGATTGGGCATCAGGCAATAGGTGAAGACCTCCACAGGGTACCGTTCCAAGCCTTCGGCCAAGACTCGCTGGAAAGCCTCGTAGTCGCCGCCCTTGTGAAAAATGCGCATCCGCCCATTCCCGCGATTAAGAACGTGGTACACCATCCCAGCCTCGGTCGATCGAGCAGTTCGCGGCATCTCGGCAGGGTATCACGTCACCCCCGCCTCCTCAATATCAGTGATGTCCCCTTTTCATACTCGATCCTGCTACACCGATTGTGCATAGTCCTTCGGCCCGACGCTGGAAGCAAGCGATCGCCAAATATTAAATCGGTTCAGCGTTTACGGCTGTGACGTGGCAATCCCTCCTCGAACTTGTTCTGGCCCTGCCGCGTAACCTTCGTCCTAAGCAACGATACCCCGTTTAGGCGAGGCAACTCCTGAAGCTCCTCCAGTCCGGCGTCGGTGATTCCGGTGTCGTTGAGCGAGAGCCCGGTGAGATTCTTCAGTCTGCGCAGGTGTCTTAGCCCAGCGTCCGTCACCTTCGTACGTTCGAGGCCGACCCACTCCAACTGCGCTAGCCCTTCAAGGTGCTTCAGCCCGGCGTCCGTAATCGTTGTGCCGCCAAGCGCCAACCATCGAAGGCCCCTCACGCCCTCCAAGTTCCGCAGCCCTTCATTGGTGACCGCGCTGTCGGAGAGACGAAGTATTTGCACCTCCCGCAACTCCTTTAGCTGTTTGAGCCCTTCGTCCCCGAAACTCTTTGTGGCGTCGACGCTTTCGACCGTGGCGAAACAGTTGTCTCCAAGCCAACGCTTCAGCCACGCGGGTCCGGGTGGCTGCGGAGAGGGGTCCTTCGAATATTGCCAATCCCACTGAACAATTCCGCCCAGCTTCTCGATTACAGCGACCGCCTGGCGCTCCCGCTTCAGATCTCTTTCCGTTGTAACAAGCCAGACGCAAGCAATGCCAACAACGACGACCAGCCCTAATAAGCTTCCCAGCGCGAACCGGACCAACCGGACCGCCGCGCCGCGCCGTGCAACCCGCGCTCCACAGCCTGCCCTCCCGGGATTTGATCGTTCGGCGTGTTCGGCATCATTGTGGCCCCCTCTATTGCGCCGCAAACGGCCGCGGCTTGTTGCGATAGTTGAATAGTTGGAGCCCAACCGACGCGACATTGATGAACTTGCTATTTGCCGCGACGAAGCCACCGCCATTCGCCTCGAAGTCGTTGAAGAACCACATTTGCAGATCGAGTGGGAGGCCCTTGTTATACTGCTGGATCAAGTAATCGGACCATCCCGGGTATGTCTTGGTGCCGATCGGATACCCAAAGAATTCGGCGGAGGCCCAGCGGCCGGTGCTGCTGCCGGGGGCAACGCAAGTGACGTTTTCGCCGAAGTAGTTGCCGTCGGCATGATACGTATTATATGCATCGATGTTTTTAGTGTAATCCCAGTCGCCCGCCTTCCCGGTGTAGACGTAAAAATAGTCATCCCAACCGAGTTCGCCCGGAATAACACATTTCTCAAGCGTCCCGGTGACCTTCTGAATAGGAACCGTTTGGTTGGCGAACAAGGCGTTGTAAACATCGTCGTTTCCAATAACGTCCAAAAGCGCCTTCTCGTATTCCACGTACACGGCCGCCTTGCAATCGAGCGGGAGAAACGGCGTTCCCGTGAAGTAGCTGTTGACCTTCGTACTATCCAACGGCATGCCAGCTACCAAGTACTGCTGGCCGTGTTGCGAAAAGCCGGCATTCTTTAGATTGGGTACTGCATCATTGACGACGTCTTTTCGCAAACTAGACTCGAGATCCTGGAGGAGCGGAGAAACGTCGATAACGGTGCCGTTGGGCACGGCATCGGTTCCTTGCATGAGAGTACCCTGGAATGTGTTCGTCTTCAGCAAGTCGATCCAGTCACGCGAGTCCCCCGTGATGAGCTTCGCCAAATCCGGCAGCGTGGGGTTGCCGTGTGCGACAACGTGCCCGGTGTAGACGCCGGTTGCCGTGGCCATCGACCACGTATCGGTCGCCGACCACCACGATTGCTGGACCGTGCATTGCACGGAAAAGGTTGGCGCGGTTGGGACTTTCGCGTCCGCGTCGTAGCACCATCCCGAGAGGACAAGATTGCCGACGACCTGGTCCGGCGACGCAATCGTTTGAATGGAGATGATCCACGGCGAGTACCCGGACCCGTTGTAGTAAAGAGTTTTGGAAGATCCGCCGGTCGGAACGTAATCGATACCGCCCTGCGCACCGCCGTCTGTCGTACGATAATAAACGACGACGTTGCCTTGGTCCGGCATGTTGCCCGAAACGGATACCTTGAAATAGGCCGTGTTTCCGCCGATCACCGGCGCGGCGGTGGGATTGCCGTCGGCATCGCACTGCTGGATCGTCACGCTGGGCGTGTCCGGCTGCCAGGTGCCCCCGCTGGCGGCGGAGTTGGCGATAGCATTGCCGACTTCGGTCGTGACGCCGTCGGTGTCAGTGACATCGAGGCGCCAGTTGTAGGTGGCGTCCTGGTCCGGAGTGAACGTGTAGGTGCTGCCGGAGCCAGGTTGTAGGGGCGTCCCACCGGACGGCCACACGTCCCAGGCATATGTGTAGGAACTGTCGTTTTCGCCTGGATCGGCGACGACGGCGGTGAGGGTGACGGGCGTGCCGACAGTTATGAACGGCACGGAGTTTATGACGTTGACTGACTCGCCCGGATCGGTACCCTGAATGCTAGTGGATGTTTGCGCATAGACAACAGTGCCGTCAAGCGATTCCACCGTGATTCCGACGGTGTACGCGATATCGAAGGCTTGGCCATCCGCGTCGACGTACTGGTGCGCGAGGCTGAACCCCGTTGTGCCGGGAGGATACGCTACCGTGTCCGGCGAGCCCTGGTTGCCGCCCCAGTTGACGAGCACCCTGAAGGGAAGGCCGTGGAGATTGGCAACGCTGGCCGAGATGGTAGTAATCGCTCCCTTGTTGACCTCGCCGGCTCCAGAGACGTCTATAACAGGCGCCGGCCCAACGTCGCCGTTCACCGTCGAATTGCTTGTGTCGAGGTTGCCGTCCCCGCCGAACGTGCAGCCAACAGCGTTGGGGCCGGCCAGCTCGGACGTGGTGGTGAATGTTGCCACGCCGCCGACCACGGCCGCCGTTCCCAGGTCCGTGCCGCTCGCCTCGTCATAGAAATCGACGGTGCCACCGTTAACCGCCGAACTGTCCGCCGCGGAAACGGTCGCCGTGTAGGTAATGGGCTGGCCAATGGCCGGGTCGGAGGCGGAACTCGTGACGGCGAGGGTCGTAGCTACAAGCGACGTCGATGCGGTAGCGGTCCCATCCATGTCTCGGAACTCGGGCAGTATCCGCTGCGCGGCCCGGCGGAAGAGACTGCGGCGGTATTCGCGCTGAAGGTCCTGCTGGGTGTCGTGGTCCGGCAGCGGATGTTTTTGAAGCAACTCATGAACAGAGCTGCCCCCGACTGCTGCGTCGGGCGGACGGCGGGCCAATGCATTGATGATCGCGTTCTGCGCAATCCGCGCCAGCCAGAAGCGGAATCGCCCCTTGGTGGGGTCAAGCTGCCAGTTGCCAATGGCCCTTTGGACGGCGATCACCACCCGTTGCGACAAATCGTCCGCATCCGCATGTTGAAGCTCCCGCATCCGCGCGAGCCGGTAGACGACAGGGCGATAAATGGCGACAAATTCCCGCCACGCCTCCTCGTCACGCGGGTTTTGAATGCGGAGCAGCAGGCTGGTTTTGGTTTCGGGAAACTCGAGGCATGCACATTTCTCCCTAGGGGATAATACCCCGGCGGCGCGAATATCTGTCAGATACGACATCTCCGGCCTGTAAGAGGTTGCCAAAAAACCGTAAAAACAGCCTGAATGGTACTGTCTGGGCTGACTGCATCGTATCCGACGATCGAAATATCTGCGTATTCTTGGGGTTACGGCTAATGCAGGCCGTTTGAGTAAGACGAATAAATTGTGGGCGAAGTTCGCCTATGGGCTATTTGCGCCGCTTGATTGCCTAAATACCGCCGTAGCGGATTTACCGCGCCGGCAGTCCAGTCAGCAAGCGCAGTCAGCAAGCGGCGGACAAGACCAGACCTTAGACCAGACCAACGTTACGGCCCTTGGCCCGGAAGTGAAGAAGACACACATCCGGACGTGTGACCAAGGGCATTTTGAAGGAGGCATGCGATGAGAAAGATGATTGCCGTACCGCTGATTGCATTGGTGCTCGCGGCACTCGCGGGCAACTCGGCGCAGGCCAGTTTCTGCGGGATCGCCCGCTGCCGCTGCGCGTGCTGCTGCAGCGAATCGTGCTGCTGCCCAACAGAGACTTGCACGGTGATGAAGACCTGCCGCGAAGTCCATTACGAGCAGCGGCAGTATACCTGCTACAAGACGTGCTACGAGCGCGTCTGCGAGCAGAAGACGATCAATTGCGTGAAGTACGTCCCGGAGACGTGCTATCGCGAGGTCCAGTACACCGTGTGCAAGCCGGTGTGGGAGACCAAGGTGCGCACGTGCAACTACACGGTCTGCAAGCCGGTGTGGGAAACGTGCCAGAAGAATTATTGCTACACCGTCTGCGTGCCGGTCTACGAGACCAAGACCCGCAATATTTGCTACACCGTCTGCAAGCCGGTCTATGAGACCTGCACGAAGAACTACTGCTACACCGTGTGCAAGCCGGTGTGGGAGACGTGCCAGAAGAACTATTGTTATACCGTCTGCAAGCCGGTCTACGAGACGTGCCAGAAGAACATCTGCTACACGGTCTGCGTGCCGGTCTACGAGCAGAAGGAGCGGGTTTGCCACTATACGACCTGCAAGCCAGTCTACGAGACGTGCCAGAAGAACATCTGCTACACCGTCTGCGTGCCGGTCTACGAGCAGCGGGAGCGGGTTTGCCACTATACGACCTGCAAGCCGGTCTACGAGACGTGCCAGAAGAACATCTGCTACACCGTCTGCGTGCCGGTGCAAGAGACGTGCGAGCGGGAGGAATGCTACACCGTTTGCAAGCCGGAGTACTACACGAAGACCGTGCAGTGCTGCGGCGGCCATTGGGAAACCAAGACGGTTTCCTGCTGCGAGGCGGCGAGCTGCTGCGAACCGGCGTGCTGCTGCGCCCTGACGCGCTGCTGCCGCGTCTGGGTGCCTGAGGTCTGCGAGAAGCAGGTCCAGTGTGTGAAGTACGTCCGCGAGACGTGCGTCCGCAAGGTGCCCTACACGGTATGCCGCATGGTGCCCGAGCAGCGGACGAAGACCTGCACCTACCAGGTCTGCCACATGGTGTCGGAGTGCCACGAGAAGCACATTCCGTACACCGTGTGCCGCATGGTGCCCGAGCAGCGCGTGAAGACCTGCACCTACCAGGTCTGCCACATGGTGACGGAGTGCCACGAGCAGCGCACTCCCTACACCGTGTGCCGGATGGTTCCCGAGCAGCGTGTGAAGACCTGCACCTACCAGGTCTGCCACATGGTTCCCGAGCAGCGTGTGAAGACCTGCACCTACCAGGTCTGCCACATGGTTCAGGAGCAGCGTGTGAAGACCTGCACCTACCAGGTCTGCCACATGGTTCAGGAGCAGCGTGTGAAGACTTGCACCTACCAGGTCTGCCACATGGTGCCCGAGCAGCGCGTGAAGACCTGCACCTACCAGGTCTGCCACATCGAGCGGGAGTGTCACACGAAGGAGATTCCATACCAGGTCTGCCACATGGTCCCGGAGACCTGCGTGAAGCAAGTTCCTTACACGGTCTGCAAGCCGGTGTGCTACACGAAGACGATCGAGTGCTGGCACTGCGTGCCCAAGTGCGTGCCTTACACGGTCACGCGCTGCGTGCCGGTGGTCGTTTGCAAGCAGGTCCCCGTGACGGTTTGCCGTCCGGCGCCGTGCTGCCCGGTACCGCACTGCTGCCAGCCGAGCTGCTGCACCGAAGCGGGCTGCTGCAACTGAACGTGTGAGAATCGCGCCCGAGCGATCGGGCGAGAGGTCTGGTCTAGCCAAGCGGCGCGCCGCGATCCAGCAAGGTCGCGGTGCGCCGCTGTTTTGCGCTCCGGTTGCTTGACATCGAGCGGTCGAGACGATACAAGTTGGCGAGGCTTGGCATGAGCACTGCGATTAGTGTTGAACCGCGAATTGCCTCGGTTTTGGTGACCGAGGATGAAATCATCATGCGATTGGCGGATGGTCGAACGGTGAGCGTGCCGTTGGCCTGGTCGTGGCGATTGTCAGAAGCAACGTCCGAACAACGAAAGAATCATGAAATCATTGGAGACGGACAGGGTGTGCATTGGCCCGACGTTGACGAGGACATCAGTGCTCAGGGGATGTTGACGGGCGTACCGGCGAGAGACCGGCCACTAATAATCACGAACCAGCCAAGCGGCTGATCCTGCGTGGCTTAAGCTACGACAAGGCCGAAAAGGACGACTGCCGGTCCTTTCCCGATCCGCGGCGCGAGTTGCTTGCCGACGGAACGAAGCGCAATTTCCAGATGCTCTCGCTGGCCTGCCCCGGGTGCGGCGGTCAGATGAAGGTCATCGCCTTCATCGAGCCGCCGCAAGGCGAGGTCGTTGAGCGCGTTCTACGGCATTGCGGGCTTTGGCATCCACGCCCGCCGCCGACGGAGTCGTCGGTCCACGACAACGCGGGCGATGACGACTCGTACGATGAGTCCCGCGAACTGACCTACGTGGACGAGGACACGTTTGGGGCCACGTTCTGAGAATCACCCACACACTGTGTCGCGGAGACGCTCCGCGCGTCGTGCGACCAAGTAAGCCAACGAGGTGGCCGTCCCGCTCCCTGCGTGGGGTTTTGCTCGCCTTCCCCTTTCTGGTTACTTGATACCCCGCTTCTCTTACGGTACACTCGCTCTGTGAGGGAAATCAAATTTCCTATCAGGAACCGCCGCTCGATCGACTCGAACCCAGCCGGCGTTCCCGGCCATGTAAGTATGACCGAACCCCAAACCATCTCGCCTTTGCCCGATGTGCGCTCGGTCTGGCAACGTACCAAGGGCCGAATCATTGGCGGGCTGTTGATCGTATTGCCGATCCTGATCACCTTGTGGGTGTTTCATTGGCTGTACTCGAACCTCGAGACGAAGGTGATTGATCCCCTGGCGCTCTTGGTCCTGTGGAAGGTCCGCCGGGGCCAGGCCGACGTGGAGCTGCCGTGTTGGTTCGAGACGTACGCGGCACCGCTGATTGCCATTCTCCTTGTTCTGTTGCTGCTTTATTTCCTCGGCTTCTTTATGCACTCGCGTTTGCGCCGAGCCATCGATTGGGTCCTGCTGCGAGTGCCGGTCATGTCGGGCGTGTACGATGGAATGCGAAATGTGTTTCAATCTCTCGAAAGGCGGCGTGGGAAGCAGCGGCCGCAGCGAGTCGTGCTCATTCCGTTTCCGCACCCGGGGATGAAGGCGGCCGCATTCGTGACCGCGACCTGCCGAGACAGGGCAACGCAGAAGGTCCTCTTGTGCGTGTATGTCCCGCAGTCGCCCTTGCCCACCAACGGGCACATCCTCTTGATCCCCGAGGAAGAGACGACCGAGTTAAACTGGGGACCAGACCAAACATTGCAAACGCTCATTTCGGCCGGCTTCACGGCTCCCGAAGAGGTCACTTACTACCCGACCAAGCCGGCTATCGGAACAACTCCCGTAGCGGCGTCGATCGCCAGCGAACCAGCGTCTACCAAGCGTTCGACATGAAAAATCGCGATTGGCCGCGGCGCAGACACCGGCGCCGCAAACCATTCTTGGAAACTCGCAATGGAGCCAATCATTGATCCTCGCCGCGGCGATTTTGAGGACGACGCGTCGAGTACGAAGCGCCGCTCGTTGCTTTCGCTGGCCGGCAGCCTGCTGGTGGAAATCAGCCTTCCGAAACTGGCGCTGGCGTGGTTTCTGATGCTGGTTTTGCCAAGTCTGCTGCTGGGGCTTGCTCCGCTGGCGGTTTCGGCCTGGTTCAATGCGGTGAAGTCAAAATCCACCTACGCCGTCGCCGATTTCTGGCCGGCGCTGCTCCTTGTTGCAATCATTGCTCTCGGTTGGTTCGGAGGTCGGCCCCTGTTGCGCGTCGCCAAGAGCAGTTTCTGGTCGCTAAATTCGTTGGCCGTCGAACCCATCTATTTGATCGCTCGGGAGGCGCTGCGATACTTCGCCGAAAAGCTGATTCCGTCGCGGGCCAACAAAGGTCAATACGCGACGATCCGCGCCGCCTCGGCGGCCGTGGCTGGCGTTGCGATTTGTAGTTTAGCGTCGCTGGCTCTGATGCTCGCCTGGCCCAGTTCGCGATGGGAAGGCAACATCGAGAATCTGTCGCCCCTGCATCAACTGGTGCCCGTGGCTTTTGCCAACAGTGTCGTGCTGGTCTCGGCCTACCTCGCGGCGGCAGCGCTCTATTGGGGAACCGCAGATGCCACGATGGCCCAGCCCCACACTCTTGAAGAGTTTCCAGCGCCTCCTCATCAAGGCCGTACGTGGCGCATTGCGCACCTGTCCGATATTCACGTCGTGGGCGAGCGCTACGGCTTCCGCATTGAAAGCGGTCGATCGGGCCCGCGCGGCAATGAACGGCTTAGACGTGTGCTGGCTCAGCTCGCGGACATCGATGCCAAGGACCCGCTGGACGCAATTCTCATCACGGGCGACATGACCGATGCGGGCGCTCTTCCGAGTGGGCCGAATTCCTCGACGCCTTGGCGCCCCACCCGCAACTCGCCGAACGTATCCTGGTGCTGCCCGGCAATCACGACCTCAATGTTGCCGATCGTGCCAATCCAGCCCGACTCGAATTGCCGACGAGCCCGAACAGGCGGCTCCGCCAGCTTCGCGTCTTGTCGATGCTGTGTTCCGTGCAGGGCCGGCGCGTCTATGTCCTGGACTATGTGCGCGGTGCTGTCGGCCGTTGTCTAGCCGACGCGATGGCTCCGTATCTCCCGGATGTGGCCCGCTTCGCCAATACCGGCAGGCCGCTGGTGTCCAAAGCGCTCGCGCGTCTTTGGAATGAGGTCTTTCCGATGGTCGTGCCGCCCGACTCTGACACTGGCCTCGGGATCATCCTCTTGAACTCGAATATCGATACGCAGTTCTCGTTCACAAGTGCGCTGGGGATGATCTCGGCCGAGCAAGACCTCGGGATCAAGATCATTACCGCGCAGTTCCCGCGAGCCTGCTGGCTTATCGGCCTCCACCATCATCTCATCGAATACCCTCGGGCCGGTCAGGCGCTCGCCGACCGCATCGGCACGGCCTTGATTAACGGCAACTGGTTTGTTCGCAGGTTGCGGCGCGTCGCGGACCGAGCGGTCGTGATGCACGGTCACCGACATATTGATTGGATCGGAGAGTGTGCGGGGCTGCAAATCGTTTCGGCGCCCTCTCCCGTGATGGAAGCCACCGACGACCACGCGACCTGCTTCTACATTCATTCTCTCGCCTCCGACGCCGACGGTCGGCTCAAACTGCTGCCTCCCCAACGGATTGCCGTGGACGGCCCGACGGGCGCCGCGGAGTAGCGCAATACGCGCAGTGGAACAGCGCCGGCTTGCAGCCGAATGCGAGTACACTTGCGCCGAGGCGGCAGTGGTTGCCGCCGGTTCGGGAGGACCGTCGAGCCTCCCGAACGGTCTTGTCTCCGGTAGGGACGTGAACTCGTTTGGGATTAACCCTCGACTTCCTCCATCGATTGATTCAAACCTGCGGTCCCGTTCTGGTCGGAGGCCCGCGATTTCGGGACGTAAAATTCCCTGCCGGAACATCGCTCATCGCCCTGTAGCTTGGCAACAAGGCCTTCAAGCGTGCCTCCGGCTACGGCAAGCAATCGTTCGCGCGTCTTGTGCAACTCGTCAAGAACTGGATTCCTTGTCATCGTAGATGTCTCCAAGGAACTCTGCTGGCGTGCAAATCAGCAATCCGCCGCAACCGTGTTGCGTAGATTGTCGGCATTTGCCGCCACTTTGAAGTACCCCTGTTGACGATCCCTTGCGATAGGGGTACCGGGCTTCTTCTCACAGGGGCGAGCCTACGGCAGGAGCGTGGGGGAACCATGTGGGCCAGCGGCATTGCGGGCTGTGGCAGCCCAGCTCGCCACGGGCGCCGGCCGACGATCCGGGCCGCGACGCGGAAGGCGGTTAACACTAGCCATCGGAATTGACGTTCATCGACATCGACATTTTCGAGGCGCCGTTCTGACGAGCAGCGGTAGACGGCGGCGCGGAGCTGGTATGCGCGCAGCATGGCGCGCTGCGCGGTTTCGCGCGCGTTATTTGCGGCGTCGACGGACGTTCTCGTCGGCGGTGACGCCCGGCAATGTAAGCAAGTGGCCGGGAGAGGGGGGCTGGCCGGCCCGCCCCTCGCCTCTCCAGTAAGGGGCGTCATTGACAAGGAATTGATTTCGGCGTTACGCTGGACGCATCAAAGGAGGCGCATCATGCCTGCAAGTTCCTTCGGACGGACCGCACTGGCAACCAGCGCGGCCATCGGACTGCTATCGCTCATATCCTGCTTCGGTGGCGACGCAGCTAATCAGGCGGGGGATGATCAAACGCCGCGCACGACGGCCGCAAATCCAAGCATCGCGGCTCCTACCCGCTCCCATGCGATGCCATCCGCTGCTTGGGCGGCACCCGCGCCGAAAACTGAGGTGGAGAGCTTTTTGAAAAGGGCGGAAGCACCGCCGCCGAGCTATCCGGGATTGCCGGGTGCAGTCACCAAGGCGCCGGAATGGGCGACCGAGAACGCGCCGTTCGATGTAGTCGCGTATTTCACCGCCCCTGCGGACAATGCGGCGCCGCTTTACCTTGACGCCCTGTTTGAGTTTGATCCCGACGCCATGAAGTTCTGCTTGGCCCCGGACGAAGTGGCGCGGCGCGAGCCCGGTGCCACCGCGAGGGCGAAACGCGCCGGTGAGCTTATTGAGGCTTACGAAAAAGAGCCAAAGACCGCAGATCCAAGGAAGATCGACTCGCTCGTGGCTGAGTACGAGCGTGGCTTTCAACTTCTTGCGGCCGCGCAGCAGAGGAACGCTTGCATGTTCGAGCCGGGAACAGGCCATTTAACGCAATTGCCGCATTTAAGTGCGGCCCGTACTGCCGGACGTTTGATTGTTTTTCGAATTCGCGGCGATCTTGAGCGAGGCGACCTAGGTCGCGCGATTGACGACTTGGAGATTGAGCTGCGGCTTAGCCGCGACATCCGCAGCCGCGGCGGTCTTGTTGGAGGGCTCGTCTCGATTAGCATCGATGGCCACCTCTTCCTCGACTCGATACCGCAAATCCTTGCGGCGCCGGACCTTGGCAAGTCCCACTGCGATCGCCTGCTGCACGCCCTCGGCCAACATGAGGCCAAGTCGGACCTTGTTCGCGGGATTTTCCAAGGGGAATACATGTTGCTCCGCTCGCAGCTTCGGCCGGAGGTCCATGAGTTTCTGACGGAGCTGGCGGCGCGTCCGGACCTCCTCCCGGGGGCGCAGACGCCGGCGCATACAAGGACCTCGCTGACATTGCCTCGCGGATGACGCAGGCGGATTTCGACGCCCAAATTGAAGCGATTAACGAATGGTATCGGTCGCTGGAACGACTCTCGCAAACGCCGCGGCAGCGGCGCGGCGATGCAATACGGCATATCGACGAGGAAGCCATGCGAAGCCGCTCGCCGCAAGTGCCCGGAACGAACCCTCTCGTTGCGAACTTTTTTCCCGCCGACGGCGCGGTTTTCATCGCCATCGATCGCGAGCAGGCGTTTTTTCGCGGCGCGGAATGCTTGATCGCGCTGCGGCGCTGGCAGTTGGAGCACGATGCGCAGCCAGACGACCTCGAATCGGTTGCAAAAGCAGCCGGAATGACCGCCGTGCCCGTCGATCCTTTCAGCGACGCGCCGATGAAGATGACCGTCGTCAACGGCGAGGCTGTGATTTACTCTGTTGGTCCCGACGGCCAGGACGACAATGCCCTGGTAGAATGGGACCCGAAAGTCGATCCGAACAAAGGCGATATCGTATTCCGTCTGCCACGGCCGACTGATCGAATTCGCCCAGTGAAGCCGCTTGCCAGAACGTGGACCGACAAGTCGGGCACGCACACCGTTACGGCGGAGTTGATCGACGTTAAAGACGGCAGCGTGCGATTGAAGCGGCAGGATGCCAAGGTGGTGACGATCCCGCTTGAGAAGCTGAGCGAGACCGATCGGGCTTTCTTGCGTGAGCACGCGCGCCCCGGTATTAGAGCGCCGTAATACAGTGAGCAGAGTGCCTCACACCGCGCAGGCCGGCTGCGCGGGTGGCGCGGTTTCAGCCGTGCGCGGTAGGCCCATTTGCGCAGCAAGTGGAGATAGGGGCGAAGGTGCTTCCACGCGTCGATGAAGTACGTCCGCGAGACGTGCGTCCGCAAGGTGCCCCATACGGTCTGCCACACGGTCCCGGAGATCTGCGTAAGCAGGTTCCTTACACGGTCTGCAAGGAAAGTGTGCTACACGAAAATGATCGAGTGCCGGCACCGCGTTCCCAAGTGCGTGCCGTACACGGTCGCAGTCCGCTGGTGAACAACGCAAACCGTCGGCGGGCACGCCCACCCTGCATGGCTGGTTATGCGACACCGTCGGCCGGCCGACAAAGCCGCACCGTTCTCGGAATGAATCCGTACCGCGCGTAAAAGCGTTGTGCGTCGTCGTTGCCGCTGATCACATCGACGACGACTTTTCGAATTGCCCGGGCGCCAAACCAGTCCATCACTGCGGACATGAGCGCATGCCCGACGCCGTTGCCGCGGTGCGAGGCGATCACGAAAAGTGAATCAACCTCGCCCGTCGTGTCGGACATGATGGTGCCGACGCAATAGCCGATATCGCGTGCGCCCGACGTTGCCAACGAAACCGACAAACCGTGGGAGGCTTTTGCGGCGAGGTGTGCCCGGCGCTCCGCGAAGGAGGTCGCCAGCAAGTTCACGCTCCACCGTGGCGACAACTCGGCGTGATGCCGACGCAACTCCGACCAGAGTGGTTCGACGCGATCGAGCAGTTCGACCCCGCCATTCAGCAGCTCGAAGCGTTGGCGTAGTGGTGTCGTATCCATTGGTGTCGCATAACGAGTGACAATCTCCGGCGGGCCAAGCGACGCGCCGGGGGACATTGTACCAATAGCTACGGGTTCTTGCTGAGTAAATCATTCACTTTTCCACGGGAGCGCGGTATGATCGCGGTCGTACCATTCGTAATTCGTTCTTGTGACTTCATAACGAAAGAACGTACCGGGGAGCCACAATGATTGCCATAAGAGCATCACTGTTCACGCTGGCCGCGATTTCCGCCGGCGCGTGCTCATTCGCCCAAGAAAAGACTTTGATCGACTACTTCCTGCCGACGCCTGTCCGGGGCTCATTGGTGTCCAATGTCTGGGGTGCGCCGGGCGTGTTCCCGCGAGATCCGCAGAACGGCTTGGAAGACAAGACAGTGAAACATTGGTACTACTGGGACGGGCAGATCATCAAGGGCGCGGACGGCAAGTATCACATGTTCGCCAGCCGTTGGGACCAGGCCAAAGGTCATCGCGGCTGGGGCACTTCCTGCGCCGTGCATGCCGTAAGCGACAATGTCATCGGGCCCTACGTCGACAAAGGGCTCTGCTGGCCGGAGAACCAAGGCGGCAAGGGGCACAACGTCACGGCGCTGGTGCTTGCCGACGGACGATATGCTGTCGTGGTCAGCGAGACCCGGCCCGGAGACGTTTTCGTGTCGAAGTCTCTGGAAGGGCCGTGGGAACACCTGGGCAAGATAACGTTGGCCGACAACGAATTCAGCCGCTTGGGAAGAATGTCCAACGTGAGCGTCATGCTTCGTCCGGACGGCGAGTACATGATTGTGCCGCGGTCGGGCGCGATTTTAATCAGCAAGAACGGCATCCTGGGTCCCTACGTGGTCCAAGGACCGAGCATCTATCCCGGCGCAACCGGCCTGCCGCTGCGCAACTTGGAGGACCCGGTGGTTTGGTACAGCGGTGGTCTCTATCATATCGTGGTCAATAGCTGGAGCAGTCGCAAGGCGTACCACCTGACTTCCATTGACGGAATCAAGGAGTGGACTTTCCGAGGGCTGGCGTACGATCCGACGAAGGACTTCGTCCGTTATACCGACGGAACCGTGAACCACTGGCACAAGATGGAACGTCCGGGTGTATTGATCGAGAACGGGCATGTCACGCATTTCACCTTCGCGGTGCTCGATATTCCCAAGGAGCAACAGCATGGAAATGACGCCCACGGCAGCAAAATCATCGTCGTTCCCTTTGACGGCGCCGCGCTGGATCGCGATCTGCAGACCCGCGGCGCTAAAGGCGCCCGCGGCGGCGGTGCTGGTTAGAACTGCTGCTTTGGCGATCGCGTTGTCGAGTCTCCCAGCTCTCGCGCAGGCGGTGCCCGGTGTGAGCGGAGGAGCGTCACCGGCGATGGCGAAGCTGCCGGATTCGTGGGTGACCATCCATAATGACTTCAATTGGCTCGACCGAGACGGCCAACGGATCTTGACCCGCAGCGGATGTCTGTGCATGTTCAACGGGGTCTGGTACTGGTACGGCGGCAATCCGCGCGGCTTCCGCGAGCAGCACGTGTATGCCTCCACCGATCTGGTTAACTGGACGCACAAGGGAGTTGTCCTCCGGCACGATACCGACGCCAACCGGATCGACGTCCTCTACAACGACAAGACGAAGCGGTATGTGATGTTTCTCAAGTACGACGGCAACGGCGCGTACTTTGCCATCGCGACCGCAAATCGTCCGGACGGGCAGTTTACCATCCAGAAAAAGATGCTCGTGGACAACGCCCGCATTGCAGCGCCGCCGCCGCACTACGGCAACGGCAACGCCGCCGCCGCGCGGGTATGCGCTGTTCGAACTCATGGTGATGAATGACTGAGGAACGAGGCGTCGCCGGCGGTCAAGCTCGAACCGCCGGCGATCGCCTTGCTGTCGCTGGGTACGCGAAGCCGGCGATGGCCATTGCCTAGCCGCCCGGCGCTGCCGTCAGCGTGCGGCGGAGCAGCTCGAAGCCCGCCTCCTTCTACGAGCCGCCAGTGCCGTACCAACCAAGGCTGCCGTCAGCAGCACCAGCGTGCCAGGCTCGGGGACCGATGCGGCCGCAGGCGGCGAGATAGAACTATTGGAGTCCGTCGGTATCACCGTCCCGAACCGTCCAAGCTCGTTGCCGACGTAAAGATTCGACCCGTCGAGAATTGCCTCGTTGTTAGCCGCGACCAGCGTGCTACCAATGACGAAGGTCCCGCCGTTGTACGTGTTCGTACCACTAAGGGTCAGCGTCCCGCCGCCCAAGACCGTCAGCCCGCCGTCCCGGGCCCCGCTGTTGCTGCTGAGGAGCGAATTGGCGATCGTGACGTTATTGCCGTCGGTGTTAATGATTGCCCCGCCCGCCTCGACGTTCGTGGTGACATCGGCGGCAAGGAGGAAGTCGCTGCCGGAGGACGAAGTTTCGAGCACGCCGCCGTTGAAGTTGAAGACTGCCGTGCCGCCGCCCGCCCCGCCGCCGGGCGCCCTCCAACTCATGGCGGGCATCGCAAGCGTGCCGCCGTTCAAATTGTAGTTATAGACGCCGCCGCCATTGATGAGCAGACCGCCCGTGCCGCCGAGGCTCAAGCCGGAGTCGCTGTAGAAGGCGACCAGGCCGCCCGTCTGATTGATCGTGACCGGCGAGCCGTAGTAGGCGCCGAGTTGGGCGTTGGCATTATTGAGGAAGCCGAGCTGTCCGCCGCTGACGTTGATCGTTGCCGCGCCGCCGGTGTTGAAGGCCGCGTTCAGGTTGCCGGTGCCCACCAGCATGACACCGCCGCCGATCGACAGCGTGCCGCTGCCATAAGTGCCGATCCAGAGCGATTGGGCGCCGATCGTACCAGAAGTCTGCACGAGCAGGGCGTTGTCGCCGCCGTTGGTGCCGATATAGACGCCGCCGTCATCGAAGCTGTTTCCGGGATTGATGGTGCCGATCAACGAGGGACCGGCGGGACTGATCACCAGAGTGCTCGGGCTGCCGGGCACTCCGCCGGTGACGAAAATCGTGGAGGCGCTGTAGCCGCCGTGGAAATTCAGCGTGCCGGTCAACGCCTCCGTTCCCGTACCCTCCTTGTAGATAGTAGGCTGTCCATAGCCGCTGGTGCCGTTACCCTGAATCGTTCCTGAAAAGGTGCCCGAGCCGTTCGCGGCGCCGATCGTCAGTGTCCGCGGGCCGTACCAACCGCCCTGATAGGTGCCGGCGCCTGTCAGGGCGTCGATTTGCACGTTGGCTTGCTCGCCTTCGAAGACCGCTCCGGTGGCGATATTCAGCGAAGAGTAGTTGCCTGAGAAGTCTGGAATGCTACTGTAGTCGCTCACCTGGAGCTCGCCGCCTTCGACGTCGATCAATCCGCCCGGCGACATGGCCCATGCGTACGTCGGGTTATCGGCCTGATAGCGGTTGAAAAGGAGTGTTCCCGGTCCCGACTTGACGAACGTGCCTTCGCCCGTAATCGAGAAACTTGAGAAATCCGGGCTTAGGCTGCTGTTAAGGTGGACTTCCAGCGTCGAGTTGACGGCAACGTTGTAGACTTGGCTCTTGACCTGCGGATTACCATAGAGAATCCACTGGTCCCAGTCCAAGATCAGTCTGCCGGAATTGACGGTGGTGGGACCGGAATAAAAGGCGTTTTGCGCATCATCATAGTTGATGCTGTTGCCGGTGCCGCTCACGAGCATCACTCCAGGGCCGTCCTTGGTAATGCCGGCAGGAGTATTGGTGCTAGTGCCATAGTTATAGGAATCTTCAAGAATGCCCGAAACCTCGAGGTCGACTCCCCTCGCGGTCGATCCGGAAGCAACGTTGAAGTTCAAGCTGCTCCCGTTCAGTGGCGTAAGCGCCGCGCTAATGAGCGAGGTAGCGGTGCTGGCATACGTCGTAATGCCGTATCCGCTGTTGAAATCGTAAGCCCCTTGCCCGGAAGCACTCATAGTACCGCCGGTAAGAGTGAAGTTGGTCATAGATCCGTTGGGACCGTACTGGGCGTTATCGATCACCGCTCCGTTGACATTCACCGTCGTGACGGCCGCACCGTAGTAGCCCAAGGCCAATTGCGACTGAAGACTGACGGCGGCCCCCGGGTTGACGGTCAACGTACCCTGGATCGTTCCGTCCCCGTAGCCGCCGCCGGCGAGGGCCAGCGTCCCCTGATTGACGGTGGTGCCGCCGCTGTACGAACTATTATTCGTGAGCGTGAGCGTGCCCTGGCCCGTCACTACTAAGCCGCTGGAGCCGGCGAGCGCCGAGGCGATCGTTCCGCCGGAGCCGTTCACCGTGATCGTTGGCGTGGCATAGATGCTGTCCCCTTGCGATGCCAGGGTCAGCGCGGCGCCGCCGATCGTGGCGGGACTGCCGAAGATGATCCCGTTGGCGTAAATCGAGGCGTCGCTGCTGACGGTCGCCACCGCGCCGGCGGTGGTGAAAACGGCGACATTGGAGGGCCCGTTGACACCGTCCCAAATCGTGTTGCCTCCCTCTCCGCCCCAACTGTCGTCCGACGTGTCCCACGGGCCGCTGGCGCCGGCAGACCATGTGTAAACCGCCTGCGCCTCGACCGGACTGGTCCACGAAAAAAACGAAAACAGTCCGGCCGCCAGGCCGGCGCAACAAATGAGAAGACGAGCTTGCATGATTAACTACCTTTCAAAGGCCATAGAACTTCACTTTGCCGTACCCAGGCCGCCGGCCGCCACGGGCAATGGCCCGGCGACGGCAGCGCGGCTAAAAAGAAACTCCTCCGGCTTCCGTGCTGCGTCGCTGATGCGAACCTCATCGATCAGGCCGTGAAACCATTCGCCCGGCACTTTGCCGACGTGCCCGCGGCCGATGGTCCATTCGGCGCTATCGTCGCCTTTGCCCAGCGCAGTACCGCCATCGTCAGGCAGCCGCGTGGAAGCGCACAATTGGTACCCACGGCCGTCCAGACAATCGACGTACAGCCGCAACCACAGCCCGTGGCATGCGGCGGCCACGTGGTACCAATGGTCGAGTTGAACGGGGACCTGTTCGGCCACCGCTTCGTGGAACCGCGCCCGAACGTCGGCAAAGCGGATGGCGAACCGCTGTTGCGCATTGATTTGCAGCGCCAATCGCGGTGGGTCGTCCAACTCGCGGGGCGCGTAAGTCGCGTCGCGGCCGACAAAGGTCTGCGGAAAGCCCTCCCCCTTGACGCCGTGCGGCCAGACCGAGGCCTCGATGGTCCACTCCCGCGGCGTGATTTTTTGGATATCAATGGGGGCCGCGTGACTGAATTCCGAGTGCGTGTAAACATCCCGACCGTACCCTTGGTAAGACGGCACGGAATAGGTGTCCAAACACGATCAATTGAGGCCTCCGGTCTGTAGGACCGCAGCGGCGGGCACGCGGTCGGAAAAAGTCGGGCGGCTCTCCGGGATATACGTGTAGAGATCGTTGCCGTTGAACGACGAATCGACCGAGGCGCAGACCTGCTGGGAGTTGCGCACGGTGTCCGGCAAGATGGCCCCCACCGGCCGGTCCTCGAACCGCCAATAGGCCACGACGTGCCGATCGCGGCCGGCGTCGTCCACGCGGCGGATGAACGATTCGCCCGTGTCTTGCAAGAGGGTCATCGCGCGGCTGCCCTCTTCCACCCGCGCGCCGCTGTTTTCCAGCAGGCGGCGCGACTCGGTCGACTGGCGGGATTCGCGTGAAGCGATATCGACGGCCCCCTTGAACACATGCACGCGGCTGGCGCCTTGCGGCGTGACCTCCACGCCGAATTCGGTGCCCTGATCAATGATCGACTCGCGCGGCGTGTTGACGCGGAAGCCGCGGGCGCGGACGTCGGTTATCTCCGCGCTGAGCTTGCCTTTTTCCAACCGCAGGCTGGCTGCCGATTCCAGCCTGACGACGGCCGGCGCTGGATCGTTACCCGCGCGCCGAGGTCGAACTTCAGCTCCAAAACGCCGGCATCCAGAGCGAGCGACTGCCCAGCCGACAGGCGCTGGCCGGGCCGGATCGCCTCGCCCGACCACCGCACTCCCACGACGCGACTCAATTGCGCCACCGGGCCTTCGCCTGACTGCGCGGCGCCGCGGACTGCGACTGCGCTTTCGGCTGCGCCGCGAGTTGCCGAGCGACTGGCCCCGCGCCTGGCCGCCGCGCATTCGTGCCAACGACCACGGCAATGCACGCGGCCAACGACGCGACAACCGCAATGATCGCCGCGATCGGAGGGACGTACGGTCTCGCATCGGCCGCGCTGCCGCGCCTGGAAGTACCAGACAAGGTAACGCCAGGCGCGCTGACGCCGGCCGATTCCGGCAATCCGGCCGCGTCCTCGGCGCACGCCAGCGAGAGCAGGTCCCGGCGGACCTTGCTTTCCCCGAGCACGCTGCGCAACTGGCTGTCGAGAAGAGCCTCCACGACCAGTTGGTCGAGGTGTGCCGCGTCTTCGTCCAACCAGCGTCGGAAAGCTTCGCGGCTGGCTTCGGAAAGCTCGTTATCCAGGTAGTCTTGAATCAGATCGGTCGGGCTCATGGGCGATCCACGTTCCTTCCCAATTGCCGCTCGATGCACTCGCGGAGGACCTTGCGAGCCCGCGAAAGCAACATCCGCACCGCGCCGTGCTCCATGTGCAGCCGTTGAGCGATCTCAATGGTCTTCATGCCATCGGAGTAGTGGAGGCCGATTACCGTGCGGGCGTGTCCCCGCAGTTTCTGCACGCAATGCTCCAAAGCGTCGGCCGTGTCGGAAGCCAAATCGCCCAAAACGCATTGATAGGTCTCCGCGATGCGCTCCACCATGGCGTCGCTGAAGACGAGCCGATCGGTCCGCTGCCGCCGCCGCATGGCCAAGACTTCCTGTTTGGCAATGCCGATCATCCAGGCGTTGAAGGAGCGCGAGCGATCGAATTCATGGAATTTTCTGACCACCACGACGGCGACTTGCTGCAATACGTCCTGGCACTGCTCCGGGTCGGGAATCAGGGTGCGAAGAAAGGCCGAAACCGCACGCTGTGCCGCGGTCCAATATAAAGTCAATTCCTCGACGTCCGACGGACTCATGTGCTTGCGCAGCACCCCAGTACCAGGCAAAAAGAAGAGAGGCTTCCTCTTTAGTATCTTCGCGACAGCGGCAAAATGTAACACCGGCAGCGGAAAAAATAGAATCGTCGCAACGACTGGGCGGCTGCTGGGATTTGCTCCGCCAAAATGGTTGTGGTAAACTCGCCGCTAGGGCTGGCGCCCAATGCTTCCCATTGTGCGTTGAGATCGGAAACCACTTTGCCATGCCGCAAATCAAATATGCCGGTGACGCCCTTTGGAAAAGGATTGAATGCGCCGTGGAAAAAGTGAAACGGCGTTTGCAACGAACCGCCCGTTCGCTCGACGCGGCCGGCATACCGTACGCAGTGATCGGCGGCAACGCGGTGCAGGTGTGGGTGGCCCAAGTCGACGAGGCGGCCGTCCGCAATACGCAAGACGTCGATATTCTGTTGAATCGCGCGGACCTGCCCGGCGCGATCAATGCTTTGCGGGCCGAAGGGTTTCTCTTTGCCGAGGTGGCGGGGGTGCCGATGTTCCTCGATGGTCCCGAGGCGTCGCCCCGGGACGCCGTACATGTCGTTTTCGCGGAAGAGAAGGTGTCGCCGATCGATCCAGAGCCCGCCCCGGCGGTTGACCAGAGTGAGCGCGTCAAGGATTTTCTTACCTTGCGCCTCGACGCGCTGGTGCGGATGAAACTGACCAGTTTTCGCTTCAAAGATCGAGTACATTTGCTCGACATGCTCTCGCTGGGTATGATCGACGAAAACTGGCTCAGCCGGCTGCCGGATGAACTTGGGCGGCGATTGCAGGAACTGATAGACAATCCGAACTCGTGAGGTGAATCGTGAACAATCAACTCGTTACTTCCGTCAATCGTCGCCAATTGTTCCAGGTTGCGGTCGGCGCCGCGGGGGGCATGGCGCTTGCCGGCGTCGCCCCGGCGGCGGAACCGGCTGCCGAGGACCCGGCACTGAAGGGCAACATCCAGCACTCCATCGTTTCCTGGTGTTTTGAACCGCACTGGTCGTTGGACGAGATGTGCAAGAACGCCCGACAACTCGGCTGCAAGAGCGTCGAGCTGGGGCAGCCGGCGACCTGGCCGACGGTCAAGAAATACGGCCTGACCTGCGCCATTGCGCCGAGCCATCTCTTCATCCAAGGCATGAACAACCCCAAGTACCAGCCGGGCTGCTTGGAGATTTTGCGGACGCGAATCGACCAGGCGGCCGACGCCGGCGTGAAGACCGTGATCACCTTCACGGGCCATGCCGAGGACAGCGGCCCGTGGAACCACGGCGCGAATCCCGATCTAAAGACCTTGCCACCGGACCGGCCGAAGATCGATGCGGAGACGGGCGTCAAGAACTGCGTCGCAGGATTCAAAGAGATCGTCGGCTACGCGGAAAAGAAGAAGATCAACCTGGCGATGGAGATGCTCAACTCCCGCGTCACGAGCCATCCCATGAAAGGCCACCCCGGCTTCCAGGGCGATCACATCGACTACTGCATGCGGATCGTCAACCAGGTCGGCTCGCCGCGTTTCGGCCTGCTCTTCGATCTCTATCACGTGCAGATCATGGACGGCGACATCATCACCCGCATCCGCCAGTGCAAGGACGCCATCAAGCACGTCCACACCGCCGGCGTGCCCGGCCGCGGCGAGCTGGACGACACGCAAGAGATCTACTACCCGCCCTGCATGAAGGCCCTGCTGGAAATCGGCTATCAGGGCTACGTCGGCCACGAATTCATTCCGCAGCGGGCAGAGCCCTTCGCCGGGCTGAAGCAGGCCATCGCGGTTTGCGACGTGTAAAAAAATCCTTGACACGGCGGCAGGGCCGAGTACAATCGCGCCTTGGTCGCGTAGCACTTTCTGCGAAGCGATATACCCCATTACGAGGCAGCGAGGGAGGCAAGGATGAGGCCGCCCGATGCATACCGCAGGCGGCCACGGATTTTTATAAAAGGCTGCCAGACGGCGACAGTTTGAAAGTCGAGACATGAAACCCATCACCTTTGCGCTTGCGATATGCATTGCTCTCTTCACGAGCAGGGCTGAATCACAAACGTTCAAAACGTTGGTCGCATTTACTGGCACGAGCGGCACGGCAAGCGGGGCGAATCCAGCAGGAAGCTTGACCCTTGTCGGCACAACGCTTTTCGGCATGACGGCCGGAGGCGGCGCTATTGGCGCCGGGAACGTCTTTAGCATCGGCACGAACGGCATGAACTACCAAAATCTAGTCTCCTTCACCGGCAGCGGAGGCACGGCCAGCGGCACAGAGGCCGCCGCTTGGTGGGCAAAAAGCGGCCCTTGAAAACCGGAAGCGACGAACGCCAAATGTCGCATGTCGAAGGAATGACGAAGGTTCAATGACGAATTGCGAAAGGCCCTTCGTGCTTCGTGCTTCGGCATTCTTTCGACATTTGATTTTCGACATTCGACATTCCCAAAGTCTCCCCTCGCGCTGCCGGTCACCGTCGGTTAGGCCGGGCCTCCAGAAAAACTCCTCCGCCCCCCTTGACTTTTATTTATAGCCTGTCTATAAATAGAGCATGGAAACGATTCACGGCGACAAACTGCGGGGGCACCTGGAGGCGATGATCTTGTCGGACTTGCGCGCGCGGCAACGCGCACGGGCTGGAAATCCTGCACCGCCTGGAACAAGCGGGCTGCGGACTGCTGAAGCTCAAGGAGGGGTCGTTGTATCCGGCCCTCTACCGCCTGGAGGCCTCCAAGCAGGTGGAAGCCGTATGGGAAGAACAGCCGCACGGCCGCCGCGGGGCGAGGCGGAGGATTTACCGCCTGACCCCCAAAGGCAAGAAAGCGCTCAGCCGCGGCCGGAACGAATGGCAACAATTCGTGCAAGTGTTAGGCGGCATTTTAGGGGCCCCGGCGTAGAACCTGTCCGAAAACCCGTAGAAGCGGCGTCCCGCCGCATTTTGCAAGCGGCGGGACGCCGCTTCTACGAGACAATCCGAGCGAGGAATCCTATGTTTCGCAGAGAAAAGACATCCGGCAATTTCAGCGAGCAAGCCCAAGTGGCGTTGCAGTTGGCCTTGGTGGAAGCGCAACAACTGCAACACGACTACGTCGGCACCGAGCACGTTTTGCTCGGCCTGATGAAAGAACCTTCGGGCCTGGCGGCAAGCGTGCTCAATACGTTTCGCGTCGATGCGGCGATGGTTCAGGCGGAAGTCGAAAAACTCGTCCAGCGCGGCGCAAAACCTGTAACGCTGCCGCAACCTCCGTACACGCCGCGGGCTACGCTGGCTTTGGCATTCGCCGCCGAGGAAGCCTGGTTTTGGAACCAGAAAACAATCGGCCCCGAACACTTGCTGCTGGGTCTGCTGCGCGAACCAGAAGGCGTGGCCGGGCAGGCGCTGCGGAATCTGGGCCTCGTTTTCGGCGATGTCGCGCGGGAAGTCGTCAAAACGCGGCGCGCGCAGATGCAAGTGGTGGAACGGGCGGTGCGGCCGGTCCGAGCCACCACCGCCCACAAGCGGAAAATGCGCGAAGAACTGCTGGCCCATCTGACAGCCATTTACGACGACGAATTTGCCCGATCGAGGAACTCGACCGCCGGGCTGCACGAGGCCCAAAAGCGGTTTGGCGAGCCCGCGGAGTTGGCCCGCGAGTTGGATGCGGTCGTGCCGCTGAACGAACGCATTGGTTACCACTTCAAGCGCTGGCTCGCCTGGCGGGCGCCGGAGTCGGCAGCGCGATACGTGTGGCGGCAGGCGAAACTGTCGTTTTGCCTGCTGGCCGCTGCATGTCGCGGTGATCGCCGCAGGAACCGTGCTTCTGGCCGGGTGGGAGCGACAGGTCTGGCAAACCGCGGTGCGGGCCCCGATTGCGTTTTTGCTCCTGACGCCCGCCGCGCAATTCGGGCTGGGACTGCTGTATTACAAAATGCGCGATGCACTCTATGGCCCGCCCTGGGCGAAGAAATCGCCGGCGCGCGTGGCTGTGTTTGCCGTGCTGAGCGCGATGGTTTCGTTCGCGGCCAGCGGAGCATTCATAGCCGCATCGGCGTGGGCGATGACGCCCGTTGTGGAATCGCTGCTTCCGTTGGCTTGCGTCGCCGTCGGTATCGCAGTTGTCCTGCTCGCGCTAGCAAGCCAGAACGGTCCGCGGGAAATTCGTGATGCGCTATGGGCTATGTTGAATTTGAACGGCGCAGCATGGGAAAACACCAGCTCGCCGGGCCAAGGCGGCCCGTCGGTTGAACCGACGTAAATGGTTCGGAATTTGTCATGAAAACGAAATCCGCATTACCCACCGCGACGATGGCCGCGATGGCATTGCTTGTTGCTGCTTCGGGCTGCGGCCTGGAAGGTCCGGCTCCCGGCGAGAAGAAGGGAGTCGAGGGTGCCGCAGAGGCAACCGCGCCCGCGACTGCCGCGCCGCCTACTGCCGCCGCTTCGTATGACAATATCAAGACAACGCCACGCTCAAAGCCCTAATTACGCCCAACGGCGGCGAACCAATCAATATTCGCAAGCTCCCCGGCGTGCAGTGACGGCGTCGATCCTTCACAACCACCGCGGCGGTTCTTTTGTACGCCATTCCGGCTGAGGGCCCAGCCGTTTGCCAAGCGACGAGCGCAGCCCTGGATTCGGCTGTGCCACGGGCCTCGTTCTATCGCGGAAATGGCCGTGCCAGCGGCGACGGGACACCGCCAAACATGGGGGCAAGCGCCCTTGGACTTGACCTCTGCAAGACGTACAATATACGGCCATCTCGCGGACCATATTTATGAAACCACATGCTGACGAAAAGAAGCTCTTTTCCGGGGTCGTACCCATCCTGGAGAGGGATGACAACCCCCCAGAGACATCGGAATGGCTCGATGCCTTGGACTACGTGTGCCAGTCGCAAGGCCGCGAGCGGGCACAATTCCTGTTGGAAAAGCTCCGCGAGCGGGCATTTCGCATGGGCGTTCCGTTCGCGTCCAGCGCGACGACGCCGTATATCAACACCATTCCGGTTGAACTCGAGCCACCGTATCCAGGCGACCGCCAGATCGAGCGCCGGATCAAGAGCATCATCCGCTGGAACGCGATGGCGATGGTCGTTCGCGCGAATAAGCGGTGCGCCGGCATCGGCGGGCATATTTCCACGTTTGCCTCGGCCGCTACACTCTACGAAGTAGCCTTCAACCACTTCTTCCGCGGCAAGCAGGGGGCCGAGCCGCCCGACCAGGTCTTCTTCCAGGGCCACGCCACGCCCGGCATTTATGCACGGGCCTATCTGCTGGGCCGGCTGAACGAGCAGCATATGATCAATTTCCGCCGCGAGCTTCAGCCGGGCGGCGGACTTTCGTCGTATCCGCATCCTTGGCTCATGCCAGAGTTTTGGGAATTCCCCACGGTGTCGATGGGCCTCGGTCCGATCATGGCCATCTACCAGGCGCGGTTCAACCACTACCTGACCGACCGCGGCATCAAGCCCGACGCCAAGGACTCGCGCGTATGGGCATTCCTGGGCGACGGCGAGTGCGACGAGCCGGAGACATTGGGCGCAATCACGCTGGCCGCTCGCGAGGGCCTGGACAACCTGGTTTTCGTTATCAACTGCAACTTGCAGCGGCTGGACGGCCCGGTCCGCGGCAACGGCAAAATCGTGCAGGAGCTGGAGGGCGCGTTCCGCGGCGCCGGCTGGAACGTGATCAAGGTCCTTTGGGGCTGCGACTGGGACCCGCTCCTGGCCGCCGACCGCGACGGCCTGCTGGTCCGTCGCATGGGCGAGATCGTCGACGGCCAGATGCAGAAATACACGGTGATGCCGGGCGCTTACGTCCGCGAACACTTCTTCGGCGTCGATCCGCGTCTGGCGGCGCTGGTCGAGCATTTGAGCGACGAGCAATTGGGCACTCTCCGCCGCGGCGGCCACGATCCGCTCAAAGTCTATGCGGCCTACAAGGCGGCGGTGGAATACCGCAGCGCACCGACCGTCATCCTCGCGCAAACGATCAAGGGTTACGGACTGGGCGAAGCGGGTGAAGGCCGCAACATCACGCACCAGCAGAAGAAGCTCAACGAAGAGGAGCTCTTGACGTTCCGCACGCGCTTCGAGATCCCCATCAGCGACGAGCAAGCCGCGCACGCCCAGTTCTACAAGCCGCCCGACGACAGCCCGGAAATGGTCTATCTCCGCGAGCACCGCATGACGCTGGGCGGTTTCGTGCCCAGCCGCCGCGCTCCCACGACGCGGTTGGAGGAGCCGAAGTGGGACGATTTCCACGAGTTCTATGCCGGCAGCGAGGGCCGCGAGGTTTCCAGCACGATGGCCTTCGTGCGCCTGCTGGTGAAATTGATGCGCAACAAGAACATCGGCCGCTATGTCGTGCCCATCGTGCCGGACGAGGCCCGCACGTTCGGCATGGAGGCCCTCTTCCGCCAGTTCGGCATCTATTCGCACAGCGGGCAGCTCTACGAGCCAGTCGATTCGGACAACGTGCTCTATTACCGCGAGGCGATCGACGGCCAAATCCTGGAGGAAGGCATCAACGAGGCGGGATCGCTGGCCTCGTTCATCGCGGCGGGCTGCGCACGATCCAGCCACGGCGTGAGCATGATCCCGTTTTTCATCTACTATTCGATGTTCGGCTTTCAGCGCGTCGGCGACTTGATTTGGGCCGCCGGCGACATGCGCTGCCGCGGGTTTCTGCTCGGCGGGACCGCCGGCCGCACGACGCTTTCCGGCGAGGGCTTGCAGCACCAGGATGGCAACAGCCATCTCAACGCTTTGGCCTTCCCCTCGGTGCTGGCCTACGATCCGTGTTTTGCCTACGAACTTACGGCGATCGTGCTGGACGGCATTCGCAAGATGTACTTCGAAGACCAGGACGCCTTCTATTACATCACTCTGATGAACGAGAATTACGAAATGCCGGTCCTGCCGACGGGCTCGACCGAAGGCATCTGCCGGGGCATGTATCTGCTTTCGCAGCGGCTCTTGGGCGAAAAGTCTCCGCACGTGCGGCTTTTCGGCAGCGGGGCCATCCTCCGCGAGACGCTGCGAGCACAGGACCTGCTGGAGCAAAAGTTCGGCGTCTCCAGTAGCGTCTACAGCGTCACCAGCTACAAGAACCTCTACTACGACGGCCGCGAATGCGACCGCTGGAACCGGCTCCATCCGGACTCCTCGCCGCGGCGGCCGTACGTCATACAAACCTTAAACGGCACGTCGGGACCGACCGTAGCCGCCTCGGACTACGTGGCCGCGGTGCCCTTGGCGATCGCCCCTTGGATCGGCCCGGATTACGCGGTGCTTGGCACCGACGGCTTCGGCCGCAGCGAATCGCGCGAGGACCTGCGGCGGTTTTTCGAAGTTGACGCCGAGAACATCACTCTGACAGCCTTGGAGCAGCTCGTCCGCCGCGGCGAATATGAAAAATCGCAGCTTGCCGGCGCCGTCGTCACGCTGGGCTTGGACCCGGAGAAGTTGAATCAGGTGCGGCTGTAGAACCCCAAATGACCGTCCGCACACGTTTCGCCCCCAGCCCGACAGGATACCTGCACATCGGCGGAGTGCGGACCGCGCTGTTTTGCTGGCTTTTCGCCCGGCGGCATGGTGGGCAGTTCATCCTGCGGATCGACGATACCGACCAGCAACGGAACGTCGATGAGGCCCTGGCCCCAATCCTGCACGGCCTTCACTGGCTGGGAATCGACTGGGACGAAGGGCCGGAAGTTGGTGGACCGTACGCACCCTACTATCAATCGCAACGCGGCAACCGCTATCGGGCGGCGGTCGAGAAGCTGCTCGCGGCCGGAGCGGCCTACTACGACTACGCTACGACCGACGAATTGCAGGCTGAGCGCGAGGCAGCAGAGCGCGAGAAGCGGCTCTTCCTTTATAGCCGCCGCTGGATGGCGCATAACGCGGCCGACCGCACACGATTCGAGAATGAGGGCCGCCGGCCGGTCGTGCGGCTGAAAATGCCGCGCGAGGGAACGCTCGTGGTCAAGGACGTGATCCGCGGCGACGTGGCAGTCGATTGGGCCCGCGAGCAGGACCACGTCGTCCAACGGGCGGATGGCACGTGCCTCTATCACCTGGCCAACGTGGTCGACGACCACGACTTCAAGATCACGCACGTCATTCGCGCCGAGGAGCATCTTTCCAATACGCCGCGGCAGGTCTTCATCGCCCAGGCGCTGGGCTACGTGCTGCCGGTCTACGCTCATTTACCTTTCGTCGCCGAGCCGGGCAGCAAGACCAAGCTGAGCAAGCGAAAGCTCGACAAGTATCTCAAGAACGCCGACTTCGCTGCGCTGATGAAGCACGGCCGCAAGGTGGCCGACGCCCTGAAGACGGAGGTCGATCCCAACACGTTCAATCCCGTAGTGGTCGATTTCTACGAGCAGGTGGGCTACCTGCCGGACGCCATCAACAACTACTTGGCCCTGTTGGGCTGGTCGCTGGACGACCAGACCGAAGATTTCACCCGCGAGGAGTTGATCCGGCACTTTTCTTTGGAGCGAGTCAACAAGGCGGCGGCCAGCTTCGACCCCAAGAAGCTCTGGGCCTTCCAAGAGCGGCACATGCAGCGGCTGCAGGTGGCGAAGAAGGTGGAACTGGTCGTGCCGTACATGCAATGCCTCCGGCTTGCCGCTTCGCAATTGACGGACACCGAGCGAGCGAAGATCGGGCATGTCGTTCGCGCGGCCGGTGACCGCATCAAGACGGCTGGCGACATTTTGGATTACTGTTACTTTTTCGTGGCCGACGACAAGCTTGTCTACGATGAAAAGGCCGTAGCCAAATCGTTGCAGAAACCCGGGGCCGTCGAACTGCTGGCCGCGTACAAGCAGCAGTTGGCCTCCGCCGAGGCGTTCGACGCGGCGTCGCTAGAACATATGACGCATGCATTCGTGGCCGCGCGTGGCTTGAAGATCGGCGACATCGTCCACTCGCTCCGCGCAGCGGTGACGGGTCAGTCGATTGGACTTGGATTGTTCGACAGCCTGGCGATTCTTGGTAGGGAGAGTTGCTTGGAAAGAATCGAGCGGACACTTGACCACAATTCGTAGTCGATTCGCGGCTGAGCGCAGTGAAGCGGATACCGAACGTTCGCAATTCACCTAACGTTTCCTCGTCGAGCGCGTACACTCGGTTTGGCAAGATGGCGCCAGCGAAATGCCAAAGGAGGATTGGCAGCGCCGGTGCCTCCTCTGCCTTAATAAAGCGGATTGCGACTTTCACGGGCTCCTGCTTCACAAGAGTCTTCTACTCGTCCCCGCTCAGCTTCCCCAAGTGCTCCGCCAGCGCCTTGTTCAACCGCTTGCCGCGAACGTCCAGCGAGAGCACTCGCCCGTCCTTGTCGAGGAGCACCATTTGCGGGATCGTGAAAATGCCGTAATAGGTGGCCATCGACCGGTCCGTGCCGCGGGCGTCGTAGCGGTCCAAGAGTACGGGCCAGGGATACTTCTCTCTGTCGAGGAAGTCAGCGATCGTCTTGCGGTCGCGGTCGAGGCTCACACCCACCACCTCGAAGCCGCGCTTGCGGTACGCCCGATAACAGTTGGCAATGTTCGGTATCTCGTCGCGGCAGGGGCCGCACCAGGTGGCGAAGAAGACGACCAGCACGATCTTGCCCTTGTATTTCTTCATGTCGGCCGCGCGGCCGGCCAACGTCGCGCCTTGCAGCACGAAGGGCTTGCCGACAAGCTCCAGCCGCCGTGCCGCGCCGAGCAAGGTGGCGGCTGTGCTGGCGAACCTCGCGTCGCTGGCCGCCACAGCGGCCCCCAATTCCTTATAGGCGGCCACGGCAATCTCGCGTTTCTGATGCTCCTCGCCGCTGGTCGCCAGGTCGATCGCCAGGCGGACGGCGTCATCGTCATCGCGGTGTTTGAGGTAGTCGGCCAGGCTCGCAACGATTTCGGAATACTGTTTGACGTTCATCGCGGCAGCCTGCTGTGCGCGGCCTTCGAGTATCGCCAATTGCACGTCGTGGACCAGTTGCGGCGGTCCTTGGAGCTGCGTGGGCGGCGGTGATTGCGGCGACGTCCCTTGCGCCGGGGCCTGTGGCAGCGGCGTCAAATCCCGCGCCTGCCGAGCGCGGCCTCGATTTTGGCCGTCGCCGCCGTATCGCCCAGCCGCTCCAGCACGATGAGCGCCGCGACCTTCGCCCGCATCGCCGTGCGGACCTGATCGGGCGTGGGAACCGGCTTGACTGCCAGGAGCTTATCGCAGGCGGCCAGTTGCGCTCGGCGCGGCGGCGGCGAAAGTCGGAATCGGCCAGGCGCAGGCTCGAAGGCGGCGGCATCTGCTTCAGGCCCTCAATGTACTTTTGCAGCTCGTCGGCTGTGCCGTCGGGCACGCGAAAGGGATCGCGCACGGCCGATTTCGTGGCGACGAAGGTGCTGTCCTCGGCGCGCGAGATTGACGACCCGGCGGCGATGGCAAGTGCGGCAGCTACCGTCAGAATGCCGCAAACAATGCGCGACATGCCATTATCCTTGTGGAGTCAAGTGAAGGTTGTAGGGTGGGAACGGGACCCGGGATCGTAATACATCATCCGTGTGCGCAAAGAGATTGTCAACCTCGAATCAGCCGCTGCTCAATCACTTCAAAGACGGTCCGCGCCGCATGGCGCTTGCTTCCCTGCGCAGCAGCCAAAACGCGGCCTTGCGGGTCGATCACTTCAACCTGTGCCGTCCGTGCGTGCATCGTGGCCGGCCCGTTGGCTACGATCAGATCGCATTTTTTCCGCTGCAGCTTCTGCATGGCCCTCATGCGATGGTCGGCCGTCTCCAAGGCAAAGGCAACCATCCACTGCGAATTCCTAATCGCGCCCAGGCGTGCTACGATGTCCGGCGTCTCGACCAACTCCACGTCGATCGCGCGGCCGGTCTTATGCATTTTCTCCGCGGCCACCACGCGCGGCCGATAGTCGCAGGGCGCCGCAGCGGCAATCAGTCCGGCGCATTGGGGAAACACTTCCAGGCAGGCCGCCAGCATGTCCTCGGTCGATTCCACGGCCACCAACCGCGCCGCAGACGGGTAACGGACCTCCACCGGTCCGCTTACGATCACCGCCTCGTGACCGGCGGCCAGCACTGCCTCGGCCAGCGCCTTCCCCATACGTCCGCTCGATCCGTTGCTCAGATAGCGCACCGGGTCGAGATACTGCCGCGTGGGACCAGATGTGATGAGGATGCGCGACATGGACGAACCGGAGCAAACGGGAATCAGAATTCTCTTTTCGGCAGCGGACATCCATACGCCGCCGCCTCTTTCACCGCCGGCGTCTTTCCGGCGATGACCGCCCGCAGGGCGTCCTCCAACTCGTGCTTCGTCGGTTCGTCGCGGCGCTTGCCGTCCGTCGAAAACCGGTCGTCGATCCTTCCATGATATAACACCTTTCCGTCAGGCGATAGTACGAAGGCTTCGGGCGTCTTGCTCGCGCCGACGGCCGCGGCCAGCTTCTGTTTCGGGTCCAAAAGCACGAGGAACTTAAGGCCGTATTCCTTGGCGTGCTCCGCTGCGGCTGCGGCGGTCAGGTCGGCGTCGCAATGTATTCCGTAAACGGCGACGCCCTTTTGCTCGTACTCGCTGGCGATGCGGGCAAAGTCGGGCGAATAGAAATTGCTTACGGGGCACTCTGCTGCAATGAAGAACAGCACCACCGCCTTCTTGCCTTTCCACTCGCCCGGCAAGTGTTGTTTGCCGGCCGCGTCGGGCAGCGTGAACGCCGCCCGGACCGCAGCGGGCGATGCCTCTTTATTCGCCGGCGTCTTGGCCATTCGGTCCGCGGCGATGGTTTGTGTCGCGATCGTGATCGTAATGCCCGTGGCCAACCATTTACGGAACAGGTTCATACTCATTCCCCCATTAATTCATCGGGCACCCGCTGCACCTGCCCGTCGCGATTGATCACAGCAAGCGTCACGTTGCCCACGGCCAGCAGTTCCTCTCCACGGAAGAGCCGGTATTCATGTTCGATCTTCGCCGGCGTGACGCGCACGATAGTGGTCCGCAGCCGCAGCAGGTCATCGTATCGGGCAGGCCGGTGGAAACGGCATTCCGCCCGCACGACCACGACCAGCAGCCCCTCTTCCTCCATCCGCCGGTAGTTCCCGCCGGAAGCCCGCAGAAGCTCCGTCCGCCCAATCTCGAAATAAGTGAAGTAAAAGGCGTGGTGCAAAAAGCCCATCGGATCGGTTTCCTGATAGCGGACGCGGAGCTCGATTTCGTGTTCCCTGAGCATTCAATTCACCACGTTGACCGGTTCGCCGCGCTGGAAAGCCGCGATGTTCGCGGCTGTGACGGCCATTAGCCGCGCGCGGGCCTCCCGCGTCGCCCACGCGATGTGCGGCGTGATCAGGCAATTCTTCGCGCTCAACAACGGATTGTCGTCGGCAGGCGGTTCGGTTGACAGGACGTCCACCGCCGCCCCCGCGATGAGTCCTTCGTTCAGAGCCGCCGCGAGGTCGTGCTCGTTGATCAGTCCGCCGCGCGCGGTGTTGATCAACTGCGCCAGGTTTCATCGCCGCCAGCCGCTGGCGGTTTATCAGGCCCTTCGTTTCCGACGTCAAGGGGCAATGCAGCGAGACCACGTCAGCCTCGGCAAAGACTTCATCCAGAGTCCGCCGTGCAAACGGTTTGTACTGCGCTGATTGCGAGACGGTCCGCTGTGCGGTCTGGTTCGTGGCCGCCAGGACCTCCATGCCCAAAGCCTGAGCGAGTTCGCCCACGCGCCGGCCGATCCGCCCGAAGCCGATAATGCCCATGCGCTTGCCGGCCAGTTCGAACAGCGGCGCATCCCAAAAGCAGAACTCGCCGCGTCGCTGCCACTCGCCTTGCCGGACCAGCCGATCGTGGTGCTCAGGGCGATGTATCAGCGCCAGCATAAGCGCGATAACGTGTTGGGCCACGCTGTTGGTGCCGTACTCGGGCACGTTGGAGACCGCGACGCCTTGTCGCCGCGCGACGGCCACATCGACCACGTCGTAGCCCGTCGCCAACACGGAAATGAAACGCAGCGCCGGCAGCGCGGCGAGCGCGGCCGCGTCCACACGGGTCTTGTTCGTCAAAACGATCTCGGCGCCTGCGGCCCGCTGGACGATTTCCGCCTTGCAAGTGCGATCGTAAACCGTCAACTCGCCCAGCACCGCGACCGCGTCCCACGGATTGTCGCCCGGATTTAGGGTGTTGCCGTCCAGAACCACGATCTTCACGGGCAAACTCCGGTAGGAAACAGGGGAAAGAAGGGAAGATGCACGAAAAGAAGATAGAAACGGCCTATGACGATTATGCCTAATCTTCTTCCTTGCGTCCCTTTACTCTTCTCCCCGCTTAAGTGGGCGATGGCGGACACGAAATTGGTTCGGAAAACACGGCAAATTCTACCGTTTCGCCCGAAGCGCTGCAAATGGCGCTGCAAATTCTGGCCAAACTGCCCCCGGATCGGCTGGCGGAGACACTCGCGGAACTGGCCGGCGAGGTGGCGACAAGCTGACAATCTTCGCTCGCGCCGCGGTGCCTCGGTCATCATCAAGCCGGGCCGGTCGGTATCCTGCCGATCGGCCCGGTTCTCTTTACGGGCTGCATTGTCTCTGCCCGTAACTCCGCCGCTGTCGGCATCTGATGGCCTGTCGCCCTGGTTGCCAGCCCGTCCGACCCCTCCTCGTTGCGTTATTTGCTTTCTAACGCTTTGCAGACCACGCGGACGGCTGCAAAGGTCGTCTCGATGTGCTTCGTGGCTTCCTGGCGCAAATGACGCAACGTGGAGCGGTAGCAAGGCGTCTGGCGTGCCGATCAATCGCGGCGGCGGC
The DNA here is from genome assembly GCA_963780045.1 of uncultured Planctomycetia bacterium. Lineage (GTDB taxonomy): Bacteria > Planctomycetota > Planctomycetia > Pirellulales > Thermoguttaceae > JANXQG01. The sequence goes on from CAVZZZ010000001.1 coordinate 5,274,831, forward strand.
GCGTCGGGTCCTGTTGGTCCTACCGAAGACTCCCGGAAAGTGAACCGGACCCCCCGCCTTCGCGGCGAAAACGGGTAGCGTATATCGGAGGTCGATAGCCCACGAAAATCAGCCTGTTAAGATGGGCAATCCCAGATTCTTCGATCAGTTTTATGGATGATTTCGGCCTTAGATCGCACTGGCCGTGGGCTTCTTTCCTATCGTCGCGCAACCGACGTGCTCCTGGCTGCCCGACTGTTTGCCAAGTCGATGTCTCGGCCGTCTCGGTGATTGATCGGGCCTTGTGCGTGGCTTTAGAGCGTCGGGCATGTTAGCAGTTATTCCAGTTGACGGCGGGGCGGTGTGACTCCGAAACTTGCCGGAAACGGTTCTGTCTCTCCCCGCCTTTCTTTGCATGGTGGGGTGTATCTATCGGTGCCTAAGTGACCCTTACGCAACATGGTCCAATTCACGTTGCACAGGTGTCGATGCCGCTCTTTCCGCCGGTATAATGTCTCTATGGTTGCGACAGTTGACCTAAAAATTGAAGCGATGGCCGTTCTTCGCGAGATGGGCAAGTGGGACGAAGCCACGAAGTATCGGGAAGCAAAGAGACGCGAATTGCGCGATGCTGGTGTTTCGCGGCGGGAAGCCAAGCAGCAAAGCTGGCGGGCCATGATTGGCGAGTTTTTGCCCGGCCCGAGGGAGCATTGGAAGGACTGGGACCTCCCGGTCTGATGATCTAGCGTTGGGGTTGATCACAAGGCAATATCCAACTTTTCGCCGGTTTCTACTCTTAAAATCCGCCGAAAAGGGTTCGGTGGGCGGCGCGCGAGGCTGGAAATCGCCTTTTTGCTTGCATATACTGGCAGCCGGCTGGACAATCCCTCGTCCAGCGATTCAAGCGGCCGAAAGCAGGCGGCTGGAGCGAAAGGGTAGGGACTATGGGCGGCGAATTGTTCGTTGTACGCGGGCGAGGACAGGAACTTTTCGAGACCCGAACTGCAGGAGTTGTTGGCAAATGGGCAGGTGACTCCGAATACGATGGTCAGCAAGCTCGTTTGCAGGGAGTGGCAGCGCGCAGAGGATTGCATTTCCCGCGCACGGCGGGACGGCAGGGCGACGTTTTGGACGATCGCTATTGTCTCGTCAGTTGTGGGCGCCGTGCTTCTTTTCTATGTGTCGGCCCAAAAGAAGGTCGACGTATTTCGGCTTGCCCGCGATGTTGTGGTGTTTGCGTTGATTTGCTTTTCCGTCCCGGGCTTCTGGTTTGTGGCGTGGTCATTTACTTCGCTGCGAACCTGGGCTCAAGGTGTTTCCGCCAAGGATCGGGTTGTCTGCTACGTGTGGTCTGTAATCGGGGCGGCACTGGCGGCCCATTTCGTTGCGGCATTCCATGCGGCAGTTGCCCACGGCTCCGATGCGTTGTTCGAATCGCGCGTACTCGTGCCTGCATTCGTCGTCCTGGTGGTGCCCGCGCTAATGGGTACGGCAAAGGGTATTGATGCACCGGTTCCGCTTGACGAAGTTGATCGACTTGACGACGGGTGGTAGGGCCATCGTGTTTCTTGACGGTCCTTTCCCGCTCGCGTACACTGCCGGTATCGGGACGGCCGTGGTTGTTGCAACAGACATGGCCTTCAATGCGGACGGGTAGGGCTGCGGGGAATCTCCAATCGCCCCTACAGCCCTGCCCGCCGGCCCGCAAAAGGATTGGAAGTCATGGCGCTGTCAAACACGCAACTCGTCGCGATTCGCCCATACCTTGAGGCGGCAATTCAGGGCGTCGACGATCTTTGTACGCGGATCGACCGTGAAGAGGAGGTAAAGCCCAAACGGGAACGGTATTTCTCCCGAGAAGAGAATTTCGCCGTGTTGTTTGGTGAGCGTGAACGCGTCAAGAATCCAGACATTGAGCGGTGGGAGAACGAGGGCGGGGCCGTGGCGTTCGCCTATATTTACGGTGACCTTCCTGACTGGGCGATTCCTTTCAATGCGTACTGGCATCACTGGTCTGCATCGTCAGCGTCAGCGGCCGACTGGCTTCAACAAGTCGAGCTGAAAGACGAGTTCGCGGGAGTCCAGATCGAGCTTGCAAAGCGGCCTGCGACGTATTCTTCGACGAATGACTTGCCAAAGCTGAATGCGACTCTTCGGGCGGCAGCGGAGCAGGTGAGGTCCATTTTTGCGGCTGTGCTGTCGTCGGCGCCCTCCGCGGCCGAGCCGGAAGCGGCGGCTGGCGAGCAACTGTTTGCCGCGGGGGTTGGCAACAGGGGTGGCAGGCCGCCGAAGTGGGATGGGCTACTGCAACTGGACTGCAAAATGAAGGCCGATCCCAAGGTTACTGACAAGTCTGACAAAAACGTGGTGGCGACGTACAACAAAATGTATGCCGGACCGATCGGTAAAGGACAGCGGGATAGAGCAACCGTCGATGCGCTTCGGGAAGCACGACGATACCGCGATCGCGGAAGTTCCGAAACTCACAAGTGATGTACGTCGGGAAAACTACTGCCGGAAAACCGGAAAACTAGTTTTCCCGACAAAATTTCGAGCCTGTTTTTCCCGATGCATCAGCGGCATTCTTGCCGGGAAAACCGAATTCTGCCTCTTGCGCCATGTTGGCGTTTCTTGGTGTTTGTAGACAATTCGGATTGTTACGATCTTCGAACAATCCAAGGGAAGCGGGCCATGCCAACGTTCTTTTCCACTCGTGAGGTTGCCGAGCTTGCCGGTTTGCCTGGCAAGGAGGCGTGGCGAGTCCGCCGGCTTTTTGAGGACGGCACTCTACCTGAGCCGCCGCGGTTTACGGGCAAACGGGCGATACCGCGCGAGACGCTTCCCGCCATCTTCGACAAGCTCCGTGATCGCGGCTGGCTGCCGCAAATGGCGGGAGCGCAGCCGTGAAGCAACTTAGCAACCCGCTCCCGGCGTCGCCCCCGCTGTCCTGCCCAATCGGCCCCCTGCTGCTCAGGCCACAGGCGGCCGCGAACGCGCTGGGTGTCTCGCTACGGTCGCTGATGGCTTGGGCTGCGTCGGGCGAAGTGCCCGCCGTAAGGCTCGGGGACCGCTGTTTGCGATTTGCCGTGTCTGATCTTCAAGCTTGGATTGCCTCGCGATCGACGCGGCGCCCGACTGATGCCAGCCCACCCGATTTACCAGAAGCACAGCCATAGGAGGCAAAGCGAACTGCCGCGGGGTTTCCGGCCCGTGGCAGTTCTACGAAAGACTTTATGCGCTCTAATTGTACTCGCCCGCCCGAATGGCGGCAACCCGACCCGCATACCACCGCGCGTCTTCGCAAAGCGCGGCTGCGGCAACTTCTTGCACCATCGTTTGTTGAACGCGGCATGCCGCTCTGGTTCCGTTCCAGGCTTTTGAGGCTGCGGCGCGAGTGCCGCGGCATTCAAGGCGTGCATTACTGCGATGTTTATTTGTGGCAACTTTGCTCAAATTGGGCGTTGTTGGAGTGGGCGCACACTTATTTTGGGTGGCAGTGGCTCGACCATCACGGCCAGACGCGGTGGCGCGACGGCATGGCTTTTTGCAGCGAGCCCTACGGATTATCGCGAAAGAGTGTTGATTCGATCGACGATTTCGCCGCGCAGGATCGGCGCTGGCTGGGAGATTGATGCCAATAGTTATCACAGCCCGGGCCAGACCATCAGGGTCGTGGTTTTTCAGAAAGGGGACGGGCGGGAATGAACAACACGGAGCCGAGTAATGCGCGCGCCCTGCGATGCTTCCAGTCGAGTTCGCTGGCATCCCCATGGAACTGAAAAGCCTGCGCCAGTGGGTAGTTTGGAGATTGGTTCCGCGGAAAGATAAAGGCGGCGCGGTGAAGTGGACCAAGGTTCCATACGACGCGAATCTCTTTTGGGCACGCCGGGAGGCGAAGTCTGCGGATGGTAAGAACGATCAGGCTGGCGCGGCCGAGAAAACTTGGACGACTTTCGACACCGCGGTTGAACGATACTCGCGCCTTCGTCCGGAAATCCTACCGCCGGAGCAACGCAAGTTCGCGTTGGACGGCATTGGCTTCGTCTTTTCCGGCGACTTCGTTGGCGTCGATTTGGATAAGTGCATTATTGACGGCGCGATGCAACCTTGGGCCTCGGAAATTGTTACCAAGCTCGATAGCTACGCCGAGATAAGCCCCAGTGGTACAGGCGTCAAGCTCTGGTGCAGAGGGACTTTGCCCACAAGTAAGACCGGCCAGCGGAAAGGCAACGTTGAAATCTACTCGCGTGGCCGCTACTTCGCCGTGACCGGCAAACAGTATGCCGGCACTCCCAGCGAGATTCGCGACTGCAACGCGGCGTTGTCGGAGATTTGGAAACGGCTGTTCACTGACCGTCGAGCGTCAGGCAAGAAGAGGTCCGGCAAGACTTCGCAGGTGCAAGCGGCATATGTACCCACGGATGAGGATATCCTCGCGCGGGCTGGGAAAGCCAAGAACGGTCCGAAGTTCCGAGCCTTGATGGCCGGAGGCACTGCTGCTTACGGCAACGATTCCAGCGCTGCAGACATGGCCCTCGCGTGCGTCTTCGCCTTTTACACCGGAGACGCCGCGCAGATAGAACGGCTGATGCGGCAAAGCCGGCTCGCTCGCGACAAGTGGAATGACCCTCGGAACGGTACTACCTGGCTGCAAGAGCAAATTGCCGCGGCCCTGCAAGAGGTTGCGGTCCGCTACGAGTGGAAACGCTGGGCGACTGACAGCGAGGTCGAAATCATCATCGGCCCGGATGAAAGTCGCGTGGTCGATGAGGCGATTGAAGCACTGGCGCCAGTTGATAACATTTACCAGCGCGGCGGCGCTCTTGTGCAGGTTGTAGAAGGCACCAAGCCACCCCGCGGAATCGAACGGCCCAAAGACTCCCCGAAAATCGCGCTTTTGCGTCACGCGCGCCTACGGGAATTGTTGGCGATCGCCGCAACATGGTATAAGCCAGGAGAGGAAGAGGAGCAAGTGCGAATCCATCCGCCGGACTGGGTGGTAAAGGCCGTGGACGCTCGCGGCCAATGGAAGGGGATTCGTCGGCTGGAAGCCGTGGTTGAGTCGCCTGTCCTACGCGCCGATGGTACGATACTACAGTTGCCCGGATACGACCAGCAGACAGGGTTGATCTTTCGCCCGCAGACACAATTCCCGCTTGCCAAGGAGATGCCGACACAGGCCGATGCCGTGGCCGCGGTCGAAATGCTTCTGGAAGTCGTTGAAGATTTCCCGTTTCAAACCGAAGCGCACCGTGCGGCTTGGCTGGCGGCCACGTTGACGCCGTTGGCGCGATATGCCTTTTACGGATGCGCGCCGCTATTCTTGATCGACGCCAATGTACCGGGGTGCGGTAAAGGTCTGTTGACAGACGCCACCTCTCAGGTAGTGGCAGGGCGCGAAATGGCGAGAATGAGCCTCCCACGTGACGACGAGGAGTTCCGCAAGCGGATTACCGCCGTCGCCGTGGCCGGGGAACCGCTCATCCTCATCGACAACATCGCGAGCACGTTGGGATGTGCCAGCCTGGACGCCGCTCTGACCGCCACATCCTGGAGCGATCGACTTCTCGGCGAAAGCACGATGGTTTCCGGCGCACCGTTGTTTGCCACGTGGTATGCGACGGGCAACAACATCATTTTGGCTGCCGACACTGCCCGCCGCACACTGCATATCCGTTTGGAATCGCCCGAAGAGAAACCGGAAGAGCGATCCGGCTTCCGACATCCCGATTTGCTTAGGTGGGTGCGGGAGGAGAGGCCGCGTTTGACCGTAGCGGCCGTCACGATCCTTGCCGCGTACTGCGCGGCTGGAAAGCCCGATATGGGATTAAAATTATGGGGGTCGTTTGAAGCCTGGTCCGTTCTGGTGCGGAATGCCGTCGTTTGGGCCGGACAACCAGACCCGGCAAACACGCGCGCTGAGTTGACCAGTCAGGCCGACCGCGAGGGAGTCGCTCTCCGTCACCTGTTGGCAGGGTGGGAGGAAGTTGACCCCAGCGGCGCTGGAATGACCGTCGCCGAATTGTTGGCGGCGTTGAATGACCGTGCCGCAGAATGTGCCACCGTCCGCGCTGCCCTTTTGGAATTGTGCCCTCCGAAGGACGGCAAGACAATCAATACCCGCAGTGTGGGGATGAAGTTTCACCACCTGCGACACCGAATTGCTGACGGTCGATTTCTCAACCGCCGTGACCATCGAACCGGTCTTATTTGGCGGGTTGAAACTTGCGGTACTAACGGCACTGGCGGTAGTAATTCCGGCCCCTCGCGGCGCGCACACACACACACACACACGCGGGCGAGAATACGGAGATAGCCGGAATTACTACCGCTACAGCCGCTAGTACCGCAGACTGCCTCCACCCCGACATTGAGGAAACCACAACCTTCGACGGCTACATCAACAGCCGATGCCGATTGTGCGGCGTGGATTTGCCGGCTCGAAAGGCATAGATACACCATGTTCATCGCTGCCCGTAACTGCTGGTTCATACTTGCCCCGATCATCGGGCACGGTCTGTACCGTTGCCCGTGGTCATTGTGGCTGGTCCCGATCCGGCTGGGAGTGCTTCCGGCATCGCCTCCCGCCGGGTCGGGGAGGGGCGGGCACGCGGCGGCCGTGGCGCCAGTGGTCGATCTGCTCTCGTCTCTTGCCCAAAATCGTCGGAACCGTACAAAGAGGGTGTCGCCTATGCTGAATCGCATAGGGTCGAACCTTTGGGAGTACAAACCGATGTTAACAACAGACGAGCTTACGACCGGGGCCGAGTCTCCAATCGAAGACAGCTTTACAGCACGAAAATCCGCGTTGCGACGAACTGCCCTACAAGAAACCGCATGGCGGATCGGCGGATTGGCCGCGGCGTTGGGTTTGCTGGAATCGGGCATGGACGGCGACATCCAATCGCCGCACGTCCTGAGCAGCCACAAAGCCCGGCTCGCTGGCGAGTTACAGAAGCTCGGCGGCGTTGCGGGCCGGCTGCGGGACTTGCTTTTGGACGTTCAAGCCGAGCTACAACTGCCGCCCGAAGTTGCTGCACGGCCTCCCGATCGACAGCCGGATCAGCCCGTCATTTCCGACGAGCAAGTTTCATGGTTTTGTGAGGTACGATAACAAATAACAGTTTTTAACAGACGGAGTTTCAAATGGGTATTGCCAACGATCTTGACTTGGGACCTGCACCAACGGCAAGTAGGGGGCCTGACGGCGACATCGACATCACGGATTTTCTTGTATCGCATTACGGCAGGTCAGCAATTCACGCCCTCACTTCCGATCAATGGACGACAAGCGGCTTAGGGGACTTGCTCGTGCGCCGGTAATGCTGGGAACGTGGGTCTTTCCCAAGCTGGCCGTTGCAAGCCTCTTGCGGTTCCCGGAAGCGGCTTATGACGAGCTGGTTGCGAGCACACTGAGTCACGTTCCTGGCTTGAAAAAAGTCATGGAAGGTGCGCCGGTGTGGGGCGGCGGAAACTTCGATTCGTTCCTGCACGGGCTAAGGCAGGCTTCTACGCGGGGTTTCCTGGACGGGTTGCAGGCCATCCGCGAAGGGCATACGGAGTTTTCCCGCTACCCCTCTGAACGCAGGGAGTTGGTCAAGGCGTTTACTGGCCTGCCCGCCGATGTTGCGAACGCTTGGCGCAAACGGGGCTACCGGGCCGGCTGGGAAGTCGCGAAGACATTGACGGCCCACCTGTCCGATGTTGTCGGAGGAACGGGCAACCTGGCCGGCAGCCTGCATGATGCGATCAAGGCGCCGGCGGTGCGGTTGATGTTCGAAAAAAGCTTCCATGCGAGCTTGAAATGGGAGGCGGCACACGGCGGCGACCCAACTGACGCGCAGGTTATTCAGCGGTCATACACGAGGGCCGTTGTGGAAGCCCTACGCGCCAAGCTGCAAGCGGACAATCCGGGTCTGACCGGTTTACGGGCTGGTCTGTCTGTCTTGGATCAGAAGATGTTCGGCGGCAGTGAGGTTGCTCGCACCGCGGCCGGCGTAGCGGCGCCGATTCAACGGGTGCCGTCAAACCTCATCGGGCAGGCGATGGAGCGGATTTTTGGATCTGTGACCGGGCTTGTCGGTCAAGGCAAGGAACCGGGCGCGTTGCGTGTGCTTCGTGAAGGAGTCGACAACTTCACGCCCGATCAGAAGGACCTGATTGCCCGGCGGCTGGTCAAGGGCGTGGGCGCGATTCCGTTGCTTGCCCTGACCGGATACTTCCTCGGGTCCGCGATCAGCGGCGGCATCTACATCCCCGGCTACTCGCGGCGGAAGAAAGACACCGAGCCGGCCTACGGGTCTACGCTGGGCTCGACGCTGGTTGGTCACACCCCCGCCGGCCTGGTCGTCAATTACGCGGCCACGGTGGGGATGCTGCAAGCCGAGTGGGAGCGGAAGTACAACCACGGAACGATCACGGCATTCAGCGAGGCCGCGGCTGCGGCGACGTTTGCCGGGCTGATGGACGAGCAGCCGATTTTCCAGATGGTCAACGAGTTTAGGAAACTCGGCACCCCGCAAGGTCAAGGCGAAAAGGTCGAAAGTCTGACGACTCCGCTGGTCTTGCGGCAGTCGAAAGCGGGCAAGAAGCCGCTGCGAAAGCAGTCCGCGGGGTTTGGTTCGTTCAGGTAATCGGGTTTAGGTCACGGCGACGATGCGGCCCCCCCAAAAAACTGTCCTGTTTTTGTGAGTGTCCGCTGAGGGCGGGGAATGGCGACGGGCGGCGAGTCGAATTATCGGTAAAAACAGATAACTGTTGATGAAAAGTATCAATAACAGCCGGTTTTCCGACGAGCGGTCTAGCTCGTTTTGGACCTGTTGTCGCCGAGTTGCCGCGGGCTTCCGAGCGGCCCTTGACGGCATGGTAATGATTCTCGTATCGCGTCCGCCGATGGACCGGCTGGACCTTATGCCTGTACACGAGAGTCGAAGCAAGACGATGAGCCAAGACACTGAACAAAGTGAGTTTGTCGGCGCCGGGCAGGCGGCAAAGATGCTGGGTATGCATCTTGACACGCTCAGTAGATGGCGGGGCTTGGAGCCGACGCCGATCCCGTTCCAGCGAATCGGCCGTTCCAACCACTGCCGCTATCGCAAGTCCGACGTCAACGCGTTTCTCGCGTCGAGGGACCATCGTCCTAATCGCGTCCGCGGGCCTCGCCCTGCCACGGTTGCGATCATCCGCCGGGTCGTCATCCTGACCGCCGCGGGCAAGTCGATCAATTTCGCGGCCGGGGTGGTCGGCATTCCTTGCCGCCGGCTGCACAAGATCAAAGAGAACTGCAAGTCAGTTTGGGATTACGAAGAGTCCTTGGCGCGTGAACAAGTCGCGGCTGGCCTCATTGCGGCCGTGCCCCGCCCTGACAATGAGACACGCGCAAAATCCGGCAGGCCACGGCGATGTCTGCCAGCGGCATTCTGCATCCCAAGATCGCCGAAAACATGGGCGTCACAGTCGGCACGGTCGAACATTGGCGGAGTACCTTCGCAAGAGCCTGGAAAGAGGAGTACGACAGGGCAATGGAGGCCGCGATTGCCATGCTCCGGAATGCCGCCGGAAGCGAGCTGGTGTTAACTGACCCTGAGACGTACATTCGTGCGGCGCTGAAGTGCGAGCGTTGGCGCGCAGCAAGGGCCGCGAGGTTTTCTCCCCGACCGCCACCGACCGCCCCACCGTGGCCAGTTTTTTCCAGAGCTACTACATCCCCGTTCGACTGAGCAACTCTCCGGCCTGCACGGTCGAAAACTACCGCGGTACGGTGCGAATGTGGACGCTCATAACGGGCGACCCGCCGTTAGAAGACATCACGCCCGAAATGTTGGCCAAGTTCAAGTCCTGCATCGAGCGAAACCGTGCTCAAGACGGAATTAACTGGGCCTCGGCGCACACCGTCAGAAAACATCTGCGTGTGCTACAGAGCATCCTGGACAAGGCTGGTCCGCCGGGACCGCGGAACCGCGATGCGAAAGGCATTCTGACCAAGATCGCGCCATGGGTTCGACCGCCCCGGGCCGACGATCCGGAGCCGCGATTCGTTCCCTTGGAGGTCATCAGTGCCGTGTACGAATGCGCCGTTGGGATGGACTGGCCGTGGAACGATCGCGTCAAGCCGCCGGCATGGTGGCGCGCCCTCATCGCCGTGGCCTACAACACTTCGCTTCGCCGCCGGACCCTTTTCGAGATGCGCATGGATGAAATCGACTGGCAGGGCCGCCGACTCAACTTGCCACCGCCGCGGTTGAAGTCCCGTAAGCGCCTGATTGTGCCCTTGAACGACGTGGCCTATGCCCACCTTCAGGAGATTCGCGGCAATCGCGAGCTCGTGTTTCCGAAGGACGGGTCACACGTTAAGTTCAACCACCGGTTCTATCATCTACAGCGCCTCGCCGGGTTGAAGGAAAAAGACCAGTTCGGGCTGCACGACATCCGCCGCACAAGCGCAACAATCCTGTGGGAAGACAGCCCTCAGGCGGCGCAGTACGCGCTGGGTCACAGTACGGCAGAGGTCACCAAGCGATTCTATGTTCAGGGCACGGGGCTTGTCGCCCGAGCTCGGGCCGCGATGCCACAACCGGCGGCGTTCACCGCTGCGTTCAACACGGCGCCGCAACCGGCCCCGCCGTCTCGATTGGCTGAAAGCGATAATCACGACATTTACGACGTGGCCGACGTATCACCGGACCGCAAGGCAATGCACAACGGAGACTAGTAACATTTGTTCGCGGGGTGGGGCGATGCTGGGGTGACCAATCACTCTCCAGTTGCGTTGCAAGACACGCCCCGCCCCGTTTTTTGATTTGTTTGCACGCCCCAAGGAGTTTGTAGCATGAGCGTTTCACGTAATCTCAGGAATAGCCCCCGGTACGCGGCAAATGCCGGCCGGACGATTCTGGCTTGTATGTTCCGCGGCAAGCCCATCGAGATCAGCCTGCCGCGTGGTCTTGAAGTCATTGCCGATGGAGTGGACGACGGTCGGCGGCGGCGTTCCAAGGAAATCTTTTACCTGTCCATTGACTTTGACTTGGACGCCGCCGATAATGCCCATTGACGGCTGATAACATCCTCGGCCGTCAAGGGCTTTGCAACCCTTCAAGAGGTTCTAACGATGATTTCCCAACAACAACAGGCCGCGGGCCGTGGTATCCGTCCGCTCGTTCTAGCTACGATCCGCAAAGGCGGGGAGCAAGGCGGCGGGGCGTCTCTTGACGCTTGCAAACCGGGTATTACGGCCCGCGGTCTTTTATTGGAGGTTCGTTCGATGTGTTCGGTGAAAAAGAGCAAGTCTCGCCGGGTCCTGTTGTGCATGCGCAACGGCAAGCCCTTCGAAGTCCGCTTGCCTTCTGGCTGCGTAGTGATTGGCGAGCGCGTACAAACGGAAGTTAGGAAGCTGGCGAGACGGGCGGCGAGTCGCTAGGCTGCCGCAACCATGCCCCCGTGCCGATCGTCCGGCCGGGGGCCTTCAACCATCAAGGAGAAAACACTGTGGCAAGCTTAATTCACAAAGGGGACCGCTGGACCCTGCAATTCCGGCTGCGGCCCGATCAAGACCGCCTGACGATTGCGCTGGGCTCGATGTCCGAAGCGGACGCGGAGTGCCTTCGCAAGCGGGTTGGCATCCTGGTCAATGCGCACCGGGCCGGCGAACACGGCGAAATCGACGTTCCTACTGCGACGTGGGTGAGCAAACTGCCCGACGATCTACATGCGAAGCTGGCAAGGGCGGGGCTGGTCATGGCGCGGCGGCAACAGCAAGAGCAAGCTGCCGCGACGGCGCCAACGGTGGCAAGCTTTGTCGGCGACTACATTCGGCGCCGCGGCGACGTGAAGCCGGCGACGGCGATTTTCTATGGCCATACCCGCCGCTGCCTGGTCGAGTTCTTTGGCGCTACTCGGCCGCTGGACAGGATCACGGCAAGCGAAGCTGAAGACTTCCGGCGGTGGCTGGCAACGTCGGGCGGAGAGGTCCGCGGCACCAAGGGAAACAAGAAGCAAGTACCCCTCTCGGACAACACGGTTCGGCGGCGGTGTGGTATGGCAAAGCAGTTTTTCCGTGATGCCATGCGGCGGAAGTTGATCGCTGAAAACCCCTTCGGAGACATGAAAGGCTGCGTCGTGAAGGGCAACGCGGCCAAGGAGTACTTCATCAAGCCCGAAGTGGCTGCGGCCGTGCTGGATAAGTGCCCTGACGTCCAATGGCAGTTGATTTTCGCCCTGAGTCGCTACGGCGGGCTGCGGTGCCCGTCTGAGCATTTGGCGTTGACCTGGGATGACGTCGACCTGCCCGGCGGCAAGATGGTTGTACACTCGCCCAAGACAGAGCATCACGAGGGGAAGGCGTGCCGAGTGGTCCCGATCTTCCCCGAGCTGCGGCCGTACCTTGAGGCCGTTTGGGATGAAGCCCCGGAGGGCAGTAGGCATGTTATCACCCGCTACCGGATGAGGAACACTAACCTTCGCACCCAGCTACAGAAGATCATCAAGCGGGCCGGCTTTAAGCCCTGGCCGAAGCTTTTCCAAAACCTCCGGGCAACGCGGGCAACGGAGCTAATCGCGGCCGGCTGGCCGGAGTACAAGGTTTGCAGTTTCCTTGGGCACAGTGCGGCGGTTGCCAAGAAACACTATTGGCAGGTAACTGACGAGGATTTCAAGCTCGCTGCGACAACCGTTACCACCGTCACAACGGGGGGAAGCCCTAACAATTCTTGCAGCGCGCTGCAACCGGCGCTGCAAATTGGGGTGCAACAACCGGATGCAACGGGATGCAAGACAGTGAAGCACAACAAAAAAAGCCCCGGAAAACGCGGTGTTTGCCGTGTTTCCGAGGCTTACTCGGTGGGCGATGGCGGACTCGAACCGTCGACTTCTGCCTTGTAAGGGCAGCGCTCTAACCAACTGAGCTAATCGCCCGAAGCGACGAACCATCGTAACCCGGCGGTCGGATGGCTGTCAACGTCGCGCCGGTTTTTGCCGGACGCCTCTTGCCGAACGGACCGGCGGCGAATAAGTTTGAATAGGGGCCGGTTTCCGCCCGGACGGCCCCTTGCGTTTGCCGGGCGGAAGTCGTGTGAAGGAGAGAGTGACATGTTTTCGCGCATCATTGCTTTATCGGCCATTGCGTTAATGTGCGGCGCGTCCGTCGCCCTTGCGTGTGATTGTGGCGTCCCGGCGGTCGCGGCCGCGCCGGCTTACACCGCCAGTTATGCGCCCGCCGTAACGTATGCGGCGCCGGCCACTTACACGGCCAGTTACGCTCCGGTGACCTACACGGCCGGCTACGCCCCGGTGACTTACACGAGCTACTACGCTGCCGCGCCGGTGAGCTACGCCGCGTACTACGCGCCTGAGACGGTCTATTCCCCGGTAACCTATACCAGCTATTACGCGCCCTCCGTGCCGTACGCGACATACTATTCGCCGACCGTGGCCGTCGCCCCGTACACTGCCTACTATGGCGTGCCGGGCTACAGCGTGTACGGCGCACCGCGGGTCTACGTGCCCGGCCAACCGGTGCGGAACACGTTTCGGGCGTTTACGCCGTGAGGAAAGCGGTGTAGGGTGGGCCGAGTGAAACGAGTCCCACCATTTCCAAGTTTTTTTGGTGGGACTCGGCCCACCCTACACTTATCGCCCCGCCTTGCTTTCCGTCGAGGGCTTTGTGGCCTTGGCCTCTTCCTCGCATGCGCGGATCGTTTCCTCGACGATCCGCTTTACCTGCGGGTCGTCGTCGAATACGCCCCGTTCGACCAGCTTCTTCACGGGCCGCGGCGCCGCCGGGTGTGTCGTCGATGCTTCGAACGCACGACGAGGTCAGGCTGATGATGCCCATCGCACGCTCGATGGGCGCCGTCTTCTTCGCGATCAGGTTTGTCCCGGTTAGCTGGCGGTCGTCTCCGATGTAGACGCGATCGCGGGGCTGGATCTGATAGTTCGTGGGCGTCTCGCCGCGGCGCGTGATCGCTTCCCAATCGACCGGCAGGACCGTCGCCTTCTTGGGATCTGAGGCCGAAGGACGCACGATTCTGATTTTCTTGCTGTCGGAGAGCTGTGAAAGCCCGCCGACCTGGGCGATCGCGTCCAGGACCGTCTCATTGCCCGTGACCGGCAAGCGGCGGACGCTGTCTCCCAGGCCAGCACCCTGCGTGATCACGAAATAGACTTTGCTGTTGAAAGCAATGACGCTGACCGATACCTCCGGCGTCTGAAAATACTTTGCAAGCTTTTTCTCGATTGCCCCCTTGGTCTCGGCTACCGTCATGCCCGAAACGGTCACGACGCCATATTGCCGCAGATTGATTGTGCCGTCCGGGCCGACGAGATACTGGCCGGCCGCCGGTTGCGGGCCGGCGCTTCGCGCAGGTTGCGCCGGATTGTGCATTTCAATCGAGATCACGTCGGGCGACTCGATGCGGTAGGCGGGCAACGGCTTCATCGCCAGCTCGTGCGGCGCGGACTGGTCGGGGGACCATGACACGGTACCGCCTGATACCAATATGCCGCGGACAGCGACCTCGCGCCGCTCGTGATCGTTGGCCGGCCTCGGCGCTTCCGCTTCTTTTTCCGCTTGCAATTCCACGGTCACTGTCCCGCCATCGAGCCGGATCGTCGCCTTGCCTTCGCGCGGTTTCAGCTCGCCCTTGGTTTTCGCGGCGGGTTTCTTACTCCGGTCGCTGTCGGGGATGGCGTCCAGAATAGTTTGCTTCAACCGCTCGTCGTCGGTAATCAGGTTTTTCGAGACGAGGTCTTTCACGAGCTTCGCGCCGCCTGGTGTGGTATCAATGGCTTTCAAGGTCGAAACGGCCAGGCTGACAATGCCGCCGATCCGTTGGATCGGGCCGGTCTTCTTGCTTAGCAAGTTGTTCCGCGTGGTCGCGGGGTCTTCGCCGAAGACGAGGCGATCGCCGGGCATTAAGTTGTAATTCGTCGTGTTGACGCCGCGTTTGGCGATCGCTTCCCAATCGACGGGCAGAATGTCGCCCTTGCCGGCATTATTGGCCGCGGGCCGCGCGATCCAAATCTTCGTGCCGGAGACCTGCGAGATTCCGCCGACAGCGCCTACCGCGCTGAGGACCGTTTCCTTGCCGGTGCAGGGCACGATTCGCACGCTGTCGCCCATCCCAGCGCCCTCGGTAATGATGTAGAAGACCGGGCCTCTGGGAACCGGCATTGCCGGCGTGCGGGGAGCGGAAGCCGTGGCGGGCCCGCCGTAAAAACCACCTAATGCGAAGACGCCCGCGTCGTCGTCCTGGAACGCCACAGCGTTTACGGTCAATACGCTGGTGGCGGTGGCATTTTGTGGGACGAGGGTATAGTTCTCATTCGACGTTGTATTGACGCCCGACCACGCCGAATTCACGTCGCCGATGACCGTGTTACCGGTGTACGTGTTCGTTCCCGTGAGAACTATCGTGCCCGCATCGTTTAGCGTCAGCGGTTGCGAGGGCGCCCCATTGGCAATCGTGCCGCTGAATGTCGTCGGTGTGTTGCTCTTGCCAATTACAAGTATGGCATTGCCGCCGGACGTGCTGAGTGAATAGGTATCGCCGCCAGTCGTTGCCGGCGGTCCAGGATCGCGTGGTATGACGAGTTGGGGTTCGTCCGCACCTTGAGACGCGAGTGGGGTAACAAAAGCGAAGAACAGAAGCGCGAAACCAACGAGCCAGCGAGACATGGCTTGAACTCCCCTGATTAGAAAAGCGGCCAGGATCGACCAACGGGACGAACACCCGTCCGCTCATGGTGACGCGGTAATTGTTGCCATCACCAGGAAAAGCTTGCGAACGAAGTACCAATTACTTAGTACAGAGTACCAAGTGCTCAGCACATAGTAGACGTGCTTACGCGCGCCTCCAGAGTTCTCAGCACTGCGCAATGTGTACTGAGTACTGCCGTCTCCGTATTAGATCCGCTGTGATTGGACCAATTAGATTGGGCCCCGGGAGCCTGAGCCACTGCGGCGAAAAGCCGAGCAAACTCAAGTTCCCGAGGCCCTAGGGAGGGTTCCCGGAATGTTTCATACTTCGGCGCTCGTAGTACCGGTTTTGGCCGGAATTCATCTTCGCTGCCGGCTAAAGCCGGTACTACGAGCGCCTGCCGGCTAAAGCCGGTACGCCAGCGCTCACCCGCCGACGCGGATGATCACCATGCGGCTGCCTTCGCCGGTGCGGACGTTCAACACCAAGCCTTCGCTCAGCGGATGCGCATCAAGCTCTTTGCGCAACTCGTCCAACGTTTTGACCGGCTTGCGGCCGACCTGCGTGATGACCATCCCCTTTTCAAGGCCGGCCGACGCCGCGGGGCTGCCCTCGCGGACTCCCGTAATCACCACGCCGGACTCGGCCTTCACGCCCAGTTGTTCGGCGAGCGAGCCGGTAAGCGGTTCGGCCTGGATGCCCAGCTTGTCAAAGCTGCCTTGTCCGCCGTGCTCGCCGTGGGAAGCGGGCTTCTCCGACGCGGTTGCGTCGGCGGGAAGCTCCTTGGGCGTCACTTGAATTGTTAGCTCCTTGCCGTCGCGAAGCAAGACCAGCGATTGCGAGCTTCCGATGGGCGACATTTCCACGTATTGCTGCAACTCCCGCGCGGTATTCACGGGATGTCCGGCGAATTTGAGGATCACGTCGCCCGGTTGGATGCCCGCCTTGGACGCCGGCGTGTTGTCGCGGACCTCGCGGACGAGAACGCCCGAATGGACCTTGACCTTGAACTGTTGGGCAACTTCCTGCGTAACGGGCTGGATCATCACGCCCAGATAAGCGCGATGCACCGTGCCGCCATTCTCCAGTTGGCCGCCGACCCACTTGGCCAGATCGACCGGCACGGCGAAGCCGACGCCCTGGTAGCCGCCGGAGTTGGTGGAAATCGCCGTGTTGATGCCGACGACTTCGCCATCGAGGTTCACCAGCGGACCGCCGCTATTGCCGGGGTTGATGGCCGCGTCGGTCTGAATGAAGTCTTCGCGGCCGTCAGCGCCCAGGATGCCGATGCCGCGGCCCGTCGCGCTGACGATGCCGGCCGTGACCGTGCCTTCCAGTCCGAAGGGCTGGCCCAGCGCCAGCACCCAATCGCCTACTTCTACTTCACTGCTCCGGCCCAGCCGTGCCGCGGGCAGCGGACTGCCCGCATGGATGTAAACAATGGCCAGGTCAGTCTTGGGGTCGGTCTTGATCTCGGCCGCTTTGAACTCCCGGCCGTCGCTAAGGCGGACCGTAATATCGCCGCCGCCGGAGACGACGTGGTTGTTCGTCAGGATAATGCCCGATGGATCGACGATCACGCCCGAACCGCTGCTGGCGACGCCGTGCGGCATATTCGGAGAGTTGGGGAATTGCTTGAAGAACTTCCGCAGGTTCGGATCGTTCTTGAACATGTCGCCAAACGGCGAACCGTTGAAACCGAAGGGAATCTCTTCCGTGCCTTCGTCGCCCTCTTCGGGCTTCGTGGCCTTGACCTTGGCCATGCTCGGCTTGCTGGTAATCGTCACCACCGCGGGCAAGACCTGCTCCGCGGCGGCGTGGAAGGCGCGGGACATCGCTTTGGCCGATTGCCGTGCCGCGTCGACCGCGGCCTTATCGGCCGCGCTGGTCGAGCTGCTCTCAGTTTGCGGCGACGCGGCATACCACGCCGTGCCGGAATGCGTGCCTTTGGCATAAAGCGACAGGCCGTTCCAACTGACGGCCGCGACAGAGGCCGCGGCCAGGAGCGCGAAAAACCCGTAGGTGATCCGCCTCCGGTTGACACAAGATTTCATATTTCTCTCCTCTACACACTTGTTGCCTGGAAGCCGACGGGCACCTCACGCCTCATCGGCATGGCCCGTTTGCCGCGGCATCCACAGCCGCTTTTCCGCGCGGGCCGACAGTTAATGTTCCTATTATTTTGTTGCCGCAGACGGCCGAAATCCTGTAGCCGGAAACCGAAAAGAGATCGTAAGTTCAAGGCAGGAAAGAAGTTACGAGCTATCCGTCTCGATCCATGCCAGCACTTGCCCGGCTCTAAGTGGCGCATCGATGTCGACCAGCCGCCTGACGACGCCCGCCGCGGGCGCTGGCAGATCGACGGTGGCCGGCCCGGCGAGGATTTCAGCCACCGGCTCGCCCGCCTCGACTTGCGCGCCGCGAGAAACCAGCCAACTGCTGAGCGAAATCGGCTGGTGGTCCAGACTCAGGTCCGGCAGGCGAAGTTCAATGCGATGCATGGTTACCCCGCCATATCCCTGGCGTGGTAGCTCGAACGCACGAACGGGCCGCTGGCAACTTGCGTGAAGCCCATTCGCCGCGCCATGCGGCCTAGCTCGTCGAACTCCTCAACCGGCAGATAGCGCGCGACCGTCATCTGCTTCAGCGACGGCTGCAGATATTGGCCAAGCGTCAGTAGCCGCACGCCCGCGTCGAGAAGATCGGCGAGCGTGTCCAGCAGCTCCTCGCGTGTCTCGCCGACGCCGAGCATCAGGCCCGACTTGATCTTGATGGCCGGGTTCCGCTGGGCGATGCGGCGGAACATGGCGAGCGTCCAAGGATAGTGCGAACGAACGCCGCGAACGGCGCGATAAAGCCGCGGCACGGTCTCTGTGTTGTGGTTGTAGACCTCCGGCGCGGCGTCGATCACGCGGTCCAGGGCGTCGCGATTGCCGTTGAAATCCGAAGGAAGCACTTCGACGACGGCTTCCGTCGCCGCGCGGATGGCGGCGATCGTCCGCACGTAATGCTCCGCGCCGCCGTCGGGCAGGTCATCCCGCGTGACGCACGTTACTACGACGTGCTTCAACCCCAGGCGAATGACGGCCTCCGCCAAGCGCCGCGGCTCGTCTGGATCGGGCGGCGCCGGGCGGCCCTTGGAGACCGCGCAAAACCGGCAGGCGCGGGTGCAGGTATCGCCCAGGATCATGAACGTGGCCGTCTTCTGCGCGTAGCACTCCATGCGATTGGGGCACTTGGCGTTGTCGCAGACGGTCTCCAGCTTCAACTCGTCGATGAGCCGGGCGGTGAAGTGATTGGCGTTGCCCTTGGGGACGTTGCGTTTGAGCCAACGGGGTAGCGGGGTGGAATGCGGCATTGCGGGCGTCGTGCTGGGTTTTCGACAGAAAAATAAATGGACAGAAAAATGATTCTAAGAAATCGCCGGGCAAAAACCAGATGTCCTACGCGGATTTCCGCTGCCCTGCGCCGCGATGGCATTCGCTTTGCTTGATCTTTACAGACAATGAGGCACACATATGGCCAGGCTTATTCTCGCGTTGATATTAGCTGTCGCGACGGCGATCGCCGTTGTCGAAGCAGGCATTATTGGTGAGGCGCAGGCCCAAATGGCGCCGCGGCCGGTCAGGCCGGCCGCTAGTCCACACACAACCGCTGCCCGGCCCGCAACGGAACCCGCGCTGCCATTGCCGTCAAGGAATCGGGCCGAGGCGATCCGTCCGCCGCCGCCGCGCGTGATGCCCTTGCCGCCAACCGCTCCGGCATGGGAATTTGGCCCCGGCTTCCCGCAGCCGCCGACGCCGAGCGGACGCTTGCCGTCCACCACGTCGCGGTGGCCCTTCGAGATGTTACCGTATTACTACACGCCGCCGAGGTCGGATGATTCTCCCTATACGCGGTACTTGCTATCGAGTCCATCGGCTCTGGATACATTCCATATCAGCCCGCTCAAAGTGCCGAATTATGTGCCGCCGTACTATCAGGTTTCGCCGAGTTATTCTCCCTGGTACGCGCCGGAACCGATGTTGCGATAGACCAGAGGGAAGGGGCCGTCGGCCAGTTTGGTCGCTGAGCAATCATCTTGGCTGGCGGAAGATATGCGGGCCGCCTGTAGGGTGGACAAGCGAGCCTAAGCGAGCGAAGGCCCACCAAGTACTTGGGACGGCAACTAGGGTGGGCCTGCGATCGCTTGAAGCGATCTTGTCCCACCTACACCCTACGGATTTTTCCCGCCGCCCGCGGCTTCCCTGTCCTCGGGCAACTCGACACCCACCGTCACTTGCTGTCCGCCGACATCAAGAATCACGATGTCGGTCGCGGCGTCGAGGCGCAGGCGCTCGCCCTGCGTTAACTCGACGACCAACATCCGCCGGCCGTCGCGACCGCTGAAATAGTGCGCGTGCGCTTTGCCGAGGATGGTCGGCATGCCTTGGTGCGCGTCGCGGTCGGCGCCATCTCCGCCGCCTGCCGCCGTTGGGGAGTCGTCCTGTCTTGCTCCGCAATAGAGGGGCCGCTGGGCCGCGTCCGTGCCGCCGAGCGGCCCAGGGGGTTGTCCATCAGACGCTTCGGGCATGAACGCGCTGCTCGCGGTTGTTGAGAATTCTTTGATAGACTTCCTGGCGGTGTACCGACACCTGCCGGGGACCTTCGATCCCGAGCTTGATTTGACCCTTGCGAATCTCGAGTATCCGCAACTCGATGTTGTCGCCAATGCAGATCGATTCGCCCATTTTCCGAGTTAAGAGCAACATGGTCTTCTCCTTATCTTTTTCCCGATGAGATTCCTTGAAAGTTCTTGTGCAGCACCCAATGCTCTCTATCATCCGCTCCCGTCGGGCCACAAACAATTCCCTTTTGCTGATTAAACATGAGTAACGAATTCCTTTAAGGACAAACCCTTACGGCCTGTTTTACAGCCGACCGCATGTGTATAATAATCACGTTTTCCTGCGGCAACCTACCCATTACAGAGGTTTCCCGATGGCAGCCAAGCGGAAGGACCGGGTGCAAAGCACCAAGGGCACCGCCCGCGCCGCACCGGCAAGAAAGCTTTGAAAACCGGCGCCGTTGGGCAACCTCTCGCACCGTCCCCCACGCAGACGGACGGGCGAGCGACGGACGGGCCGGCGACGGAGCTTTCCGAGGACGGGCCGCCGCCAATCCGCCGCTTTCCGATCGTCGGCATCGGCTCCTCGGCCGGCGGGCTGGAGGCCTTGCAGGAGTTCTTCTCGCACATGCCGCCGGATTCCCGCATGGCCTTCGTGGTCATCACCCACCAGCAGCCGGGCCACGTGAGCATGTTGTCCTCGCTGCTGGGCAAGTGTACGAAGATGCCGGCCGTCGATGCCGCCGACGGCATGCGCGTCCAGCCCAACCGCGTCTACGTGGCGCCGCCCGAGCCGCTGATAATTCGCGATGGCGTTTTGCACAGCTCGCCCGTCGAGCCGGGCCGCTCGCCGCACCTGCCGATCGACTGTTTCTTTCGCTCCCTGGCCGCCGATCAGCAGGAGCACGCGATCTGCGTCATTCTTTCCGGCACGGGGGCGGACGGCACGCTGGGCCTGCGGGCGGTGAAGGCCGAACTGGGCATGGCGATGGTCCAGGAGCCGCCCTCGGCCAAGTACGGAGGCATGCCGTCCAGCGCCGTGGGGACCGGCCTGGCGGACTACGTCCTGCCCGCCGCGGGCATGCCGCAACAGTTGATGACTTACGTCCACGGGCCTTATCTGCGGCCGCGAGCGCGGACCGCGGAAGCGGTCTTTCCCCGCGAGCCGCTGCAGCGGATCCTGGCCTTGCTGCGCCCGCAGCGGCCACGACTTCGCTGCCTACAAGGAAAGCACCATCCGCCGCCGCATCGAGCGGCGGATGAACGTCCATCAGATCAAGGAGCCTTCGGCCTACGTCCGCTATCTGCAGGAGAACCCGCACGAGATCGACGTGCTCTTCGGCGAATTGCTCATCAGCGTGACCAGCTTCTTCCGCGATCCGCAAGCCTTCGAATTCCTGGCGCACAAGGC
This sequence comes from uncultured Planctomycetia bacterium, assembly GCA_963780045.1. Lineage (GTDB taxonomy): Bacteria > Planctomycetota > Planctomycetia > Pirellulales > Thermoguttaceae > JANXQG01. The sequence continues at coordinate 5,296,519 of CAVZZZ010000001.1, forward strand.
CCTGCCAGCCTTGCTGGAAACGCGGCGCGATCCGCCGTCGCTGCGCGTGTGGGTGCCGGGCTGCGCCACGGGCGAAGAGGCCTACTCCCTAGCGATCCTGTTCTGCGAGGTCCTGGAAGCGGCGGGCCGCAATGCTTCCGTGCAGGTATTCGGCACCGATCTGGACGCCCGCGCCGTCGAATGGGCGCGGGCCGGCGCCTATGAGCCGAACATCGCCGCGGACGTGTCCAAGCAACGGCTGGAGCGTTACTTCAATTACGAGAACAACACCTATCGCGTCCGCAAGGAGGTCCGCGAGACGCTGGTCTTCGCGCCCCACGACGTGATCAAGGATCCGCCGTTCACAAAGATCGACCTGATCGCCTGCCGCAACCTGTTGATTTACCTCGAAGCCGACGCGCAGCGGCGGCTGCTGCCCGTTTTTCACTACGCGCTGCGGTCGGACAGCCTGCTTTTTCTGGGTCCTTCGGAGACGATCGGCGGTTTCACCGAGCTGTTCGAGACGGTGGACGCGAAATGGAAGATTTATCGCCGCAAGGAGACGCTGGCGCCGCTGCAGCCGCTTTTCAAGCCGCCTGCGGACATCGCGCAGAGCGCGGCTGCCGAGCAGGACCGGCCGCGGCCGGCGGGTGGGCCGCCGTCGCACACCACGTCGGTGATCGAGCGGATGCTGCTGGCCCGCTTCGCGCCGACGACCTTGGTGGTCAGCGACAACGGAGGCATCGTCTACATTCACGGCCGCACGGGGGCCTATCTTGAGCCCAGCGAGGGGCAGCCGCGGAACAACGTGCTGGAAATGGCCCGCCCAGGCCTGGCGCGGCCCCTTTCCGCCGCGCTCCGCCAGGCCGTGGTCGAAAAACGGGAGATCGTCCGCACGGGCCTGCCGGTGAAGACCAACGGCGATATCGTTACCGTCAACCTCTCCGTAGCGCTCTTGGAAGGGGTGGAAGCCGTCCGCGGCCTGTTCCTGGTCACTCTCGTCCCTTCGCCGGCCATCTCCTCCCGCGCGGCCGCCAAGGAAGATAAGACGACGAACGCCCCGCGCGGCCGCGTCGAGGAGCTCGACCAGGAGTTGCGCCACGTCAAGCAGTCGCTGCAAACGACCATCGAGGAGCTGGAGACCTCCAACGAGGAGCTCAAGAGCACCAACGAGGAGCTGCAATCGACCAACGAAGAATTGCAAAGCGCCAACGAGGAGCTGGAGTCCTCCAAGGAGGAAATGCAATCGCTCAACGAGGAGCTCAGCACGGTGAACGCCGAGCTGCAGGCAAAGGTGGAGGAGCTTTCCCGCGCCACGGACGACATGCAGAACCTGTTGAACAACACGGACGTGGCGATGATCTTCCTTGACGACGACCTCAATGTCAAACGCTTCACCGAGCCGGTCCGCCGCCTTGTGAAGCTGATCCCCGGCGACGTAGGCCGCCCTTTGAGCGATCTGGCCTCGAACCTGGAGTACGCCAACTTGATCGACGATTGCCGGCAGGTGCTGCACGACCTCAACCGCAAGGAAATCGAGATCCGCACCCGCGACGACTCCTGGCACCTGCTGCGGATCATACCCTATCGCACCGCGGAAAACGTGATCGAAGGCGTGGTGCTCACCTTCCAGGACATTGCCCGGCCGAAGCGCGAGGTGGAGGCTGTGCGTGAATTCTTCGAGAGCGTGGTGAACACGGTCCGCGACCCGCTGCTGGTGCTGGACGGCGAATTCCGCGTAGAGTTCGCCAACGACGCCTTTTGCCGCCTCTTTACCAGCCGCAAGTCGCTGCTGCAGCGGTCGATCTTCGATTTGGGGCAGAAGCAATTGGACGATCCCCAATTGCGGCAGCGGTTGCAAAGCGTGCGCGACAACAACTCCGCCTTCCACGATTTCATCCTGGAGGGCAACTTTGCCGGTGCGGGCCACAAGCGGCTGCGCCTCAATGCGCGGCGGCTGGAGCGCGGCCTGCGAGAACCGAACATGGTATTGGTGGTCATGGAGGAGCTCAGCGGTGGAAATGGATAAAAAGTAGGGTGAGAATGGAAAAAAGCGGGGTGGGCCGAGTGCAATGTGTCCCCCCTACTGAACAATAACATGGCCAAAAAACAGTCCCAACCGCGAACCTCGTCCTTGCCGCTGCTGCGCAAACAGGCTGAAGCCGACTGGAGGAAAGAGCATTCCCGCTCGGCGCGGCGCGGCCCCGCCGCGCGCGAGGGCCGCTCGGCCGCGGCGGCCGGCAACGAGCAAGCGGCAACCTACGAGCTGGAAGTCCACCAGATCGAACTCAAGCTGCAAAACGAAGAGCTCCAACGCGCCCACCTCGAGCTGACCCACTCCCACGACAGTTACCTGGAGCTCTACGACTTTGCTCCCGTGGGCTATTTGACATTGGACGCGCATCGCGTCATCCGCCAGGCCAATCTTACCGCGGCGAACCTGCTGGGCGTGGAGCGGTGCCGGCTATTGGGCAGGCGGATGGAGCATTTTGTGGCCAACGACGAGCGCGATGCGCTCTATCTGCACTTTCGCGATGCGCGCGATCTGCGCAACGCGCCGCCGCACAGCCGGGCGTGCAGCCTCCACCTCCGTCGCGGCGACGGACAGACATTCTTTGGGCGGTTGGATACGTCGGCCGTTTTTAGCGGGGGCGCCAACGTCGGTTACCGCGTCGCGATTGCCGACATCTCCGCGCTGCATGCCGCCGAAGAGGCGCTCAAGCTCAGCGAGCGCCGCTTCCGCGCCCTGACCGAACAAGGCAGCGACTATATCTCCATCGTCGATGCCGCCGGCACCATCACCTACGAGACCCCCACCGTCCGACGCACGTTGGGTTTCGCCGCCGGCGAGCTGGTCGGCCGCAGCGGCTTCGAGCTCATCCATCCGGAGGACCTGCCCGACGCGCGGCGGATGTTCGACCGCCTGGCGAGAGAGCCGGGCAGCTTCGCCGAGATGGAGGTCCGCGCCGCGGCGCGCGACGGCTCGTGGCGCTGGCTGCGGGTCTTGGCCACGAACCTGCTGCACGATCCGGCTGTGCGGGGCATTGTCTTGAACTCCCGCGACGTGACTGATCGCCGCGAGGCCGTAATGGAGCTGCGGCGCATGAACGAGGTTCTCGACCGCCGCGTCCGCGAGCGCACCGCGGCGGTCGAGCTGCTCTTCGACGTCGCGTCCATGGCTAACAGCGCCCAGGACGTGATGCAGGCCGTCGAGTATTGCCTTCGCCGGCTGGTGGAGCACGGCGGCTGGCTCTTCGGCCACGCGCTCGTGCCGGCCTCCGGCGGCGAGGAGATACGGGTGGCCGTCGGCTGGTACGCGCACGATGCCGGCCGGTTCGCCCCCTTCCGCGAGGCAACCGAGCGAGTTCGCTTCCGCTCCGGCGACGGGTTGGTTGGCCAGATCCTCGCCGGCCGCGCGCCGCTGTGGACGAAGGAAGTGCCGGGCATCCTGACCGGCGCGCTGCCGCGCGGCCAAGGAGCTGGGGCTCCGCGCCGCGATGGCCTTTCCCGTGCTGCTGGAGAACAAGGTCGCCGCCGTGCTGGAATTCTATTCCGATCGCGAGCTCGTGCCCGATGCGGCGTCCATCGATCTCATGATCACCGTGGGCGTGCAGTTGTCGCGGGTGATGGAGCGGGCCAACCTGCAGGAGAACTTATTGACGATCGCGGACCGGATGCAGCAGCGGATCGCGCAGGACCTGCACGACGACGTGGGCCAGGAAATGACCGGATTGGCGCTGAAAGCGGAGACGCTGGCAGAAGCCTTGGCCGAGGGGAACGGGCACTCGGCGGCGTCCAACGGGGCGGTGCGCGCGGCGTTCGGCGCTGTTCCGTTGCAACTTCGTCGTCGCGCAGGCGCGCTGGCCGAGGACCTGCTGGCCGCCGTCCACCGCACGCAGCAAAAAGTCCGCAGCCTCGCCCGCCGCATCCTGCCCATCGAACTGGAGCTCAATTCGCTGCCCGGCGCGCTGGAGCGATTGTGCGACGCCGCCCGCGGCGCGGGGCTGGGCTGCACATTCAGCAACTCGCATCCCGACGAGATATTCGACGGCCGCATCGCAGCGCAGCTCTATCGCATCACGCAGGAGGCGATCGCCAACGCCATCCGCCACGCCCGGCCGCGGAACATCCGCATCGAGCTGGCGACAAATGGCGGCCAGACGCTGCTGACGGTCAGCGACGACGGCTGCGGCATGCCGCCGCAAGGCTGCGCCGGCAGCGGCCTGGGAATGGGGATCATGCGCTATCGCGCCGGCCTGATCGGCGCGGCGCTGGAAGTCTCGCCCGGCCGCGGCGGACGCGGCACTGATGTTACCTGCCGCCTGCCGGCGGCGCTTGAATCCACATTTCATCCCTCGCAAAAAAGGAGAGACAATCTATGCCCACAAAAGTCTTGATCGTCGACGACCACCCGGCAGTCCGTGAAGGCCTGGCCGTGCGGATTTCCGCGCAGGCCGACATGGAGGTCTGCGGCGAGGCCGCCGACATCCCCGAGGCCATCGAGTCGGCCAAGGCGCGGACGCCCGACGTGGCGATCGTCGACATCCAGTTGAAAAACGGCAACGGACTGGATCTCGTCGAGCGCTTCAAGGAAATGGACAAATCGATCCGCGTCCTGGTGTGGTCGATGTTCCGCGACGACATCTACGCGCAGCGGGCGCTGCGGGCCGGGGCGCTGGGCTACATCAACAAGGAGTGCGCCACGGGCCGCATCGTGGACGCCATTCGCCGCGTTCGCGAGGGCAAGATCTATCTCGGCGACGAAACCACGCAGCGCATGTTGGCGCAAGGAGTCGGCCCTACGGGGCGCGACAAGGCTGCCGGCGTGGAAGCGCTTTCCAACCGCGAATTGGAGGTCTTCCACATGATCGGCGAAGGGCTGACCGCCTCGCAGATTGCCCTGCGCCTGCATCGCAGCAGCCACACCGTGGAGGCCCACCGGCAGGCTATCAAGCGTAAGCTCGGCCTGAAAACGGCCGCCGAGCTGAACCGGGCCGCCGTGCAATGGATGCTGGAAAGCGGGTGAAACTGCGCAGAGTAGCGAGTACTCAGTACCGAGTACACATTGCGCAGTGCTTAAAGTGCGGTTCTTCTTGAGAGCGCTGCACGACGGCGGCGAACCACGCGCTCATTTCCGCCCACTGTGTACTGAGCACTGCGTACTGTATACTCTTTTGTGCTTCGCGCGCCATTCTTGTCACCCGGCATCGAATGGCAGCATTGCAATCGTCCATGCGGGCTTCACATCGGCCAGGTTGGTCATTGGCCGCCGCGCTGAAAAATGCGATTTCCGCGCGTCAGCGTATGTCGCTAGTTCGATTCTTGCGTCGCCAAGAGGCGGAATGCGATTTGCTCTGTGTCCGCGTCCAAGCGCGCACTGAACCCAGTGGTTCTATCGTCGAACCATAACATGTGCCCGCGATCGCAATGGCGATGGCACGATGCAAGCTACGGAAACGCTAACGCGCAATGGACGCTGCGAGAACTGGCCACCTCCGGCGAAGGAAGCGGAAGCGAAGCCCGCGAACGGGCCGCGCGTCCGGCACGAATCGAGCGGTCCGTCGCGGCACGCGCGCCGTTGGCGGATGACCGCGCAGCTTCTGGAATTACTGCGACCCTTTCGCCGCAGCGCCCTGCTCCTGGTAGCGCTCTCGCTGGCCGCTGTGGCGGTTGACGTGGTGCCGCCGATGCTGCAGGGCTACCTGGTGGATCACGTCTTGAAGCCCGATATTGCGACGCCGCGGGCGCAACTGCTGCTGTTGCTGGGTTCCATCGTTACCGGGCTGTTGCTCGCGCGGCTGGCAGCCACGTTGGTCGGCGCGTGCAAAGGACGCCTTTCCAGCGTCGTCGGCACGAGCATGACCGCCAACCTCCGCGCGCAGTTGGTCCGCAAGCTCAACGAGCTTCCCCTGAGCTTCTACGACCGCAACCAAACCGGGGCGCTCATGAGCCAGGTGGCCTACGACACGGAAACGCTGCACACGGTCGTCCACCACGCCACCAGCGGCGTTTTGCTGCAACTGCTTCAACTGGCCGGAATCAGCGCGATGCTCGTCTACCTGAACTCGAGGCTGGCGCTGGTGGCCTTGCTGCCGATGCCGCTGATCTTCGCCGGAAGCTGGTATTTCACGCGCTACTTGCAGCCGCGGCATCACCACTACTGGGAAGCCGTCGGCAAGCAGGCGGCGGCGCTTACGGGCATGCTTTCCGGAATCCGCGTGGTCAAGTCGTTCGTGCAGGAAGAGCGGGAGATTCGCCGCTTCTGCGAGTCGAGCCGCCGGCTCCGCGACTCGCGGATCGCGGTCGACGCGTCCACCGCGACGTTTGCCGCCGCGATGGGCTTTCTCTTCGCGCTGGGCACGCTGGCGGCCTGGTATCTCGGCGGCCACGACGTGCTCCTGGGTGGCATGACCTTGGGTGCGCTGATGGCGTTTTTGCAATACCTGGCGATGTTCTACACGCCCTTGACTTCGATCGCCGAGTCGACCACCTGGTTCGCCAACTTCTTCAGCGTCAGCCGCCGGGTCTGCGATCTGTTGGATGCGCCCGCGGAAACCATCGGCCTCGAACCGCTCTCCGCCGCTTTGCCGTTGCAAGGCCACATCGAGCTGCGAAACGTTTCCTTCGGCTACGACAAGAATCGGCCGGTGCTGCACGACGTCACCTTCGCGATCTCGCCCGGCGAAATGGTCGGCGTGGTCGGCCGCAGCGGATCGGGCAAGTCGACGCTGGTGAGTCTCATCGGCCGCTTGTACGATGCGGACCGCGGACAAATCTTGATCGACGGCGCGGACGTCCGCGAACTGGATCGCCGCCGGTTGCGAGCGCACATCGGCATGGTCCCGCAGGACCCGTTTTTGTTCCGCGGAACCGTGGTCGACAACCTGGCCTACGGCAGTTCGAATGCCGCCGCGGAGCAAGTTTTGCTGGCAGCGAAACTGGCGGACGCCCACGACTTCATCATGCGCATGCCGCTGGCCTACTCGACCCAACTCGGTGAAGGCGGCGCGGGGCTTTCCGGCGGAGAGCGGCAGCGGCTTTCCATCGCCCGTGCGCTGTTGTTCGATCCCGCCATCCTGATCCTCGACGAAGCGACGGCCAACGTCGACGCAGAGTCGGAAAAAGCCATCTGCCGGGCGATCCGCGACTGGACGGGCCGGCGGCGGACGGCGATCGTCATCGCGCACCGCCTTTCCACGCTCCAGGAGGCGGACCGGATGCTCGTTTTCGACCAGGGCCGCCTCATCGAAGAAGGGAGCCAACGGAAGCTGCTGGCCAACAACGGCGTCTACAGCACGCTCTTGCGATTGCAGTGCAACCTGCCCGCAGCGGCCGGGGCATCGATGCACGACGAGGCTGCAGGGAACGCCCTTCGCGGCGTTCCGAATTCGGAACGCCGCGGGGGGCATCCCCTACAGAGCGACGATGCCGGTTGCGGCCTTGCCCGGCTCGATCCCGATCGTGTGCGGATCGGCGAAGGACGGCAGGGCGCGCTCTGCGTCACGATCGACGGCACGGTCATCGAAAACGTTTTGGCCGTGCGGGCGATGCCCTCTCTCTTTGAGCGGCAATACATCAGCCTCCAACGACGCGACGCTTCGGGCCGCGGGTGCGAATTGGGGATCATCGCGTCCTTGGACGATTGGCCGGCCCGCGAGAGCGCGGCGGTCGCGCGATCGCTTACGCACCGCTACCCGATGCGGCACATCAGAGAAATCCGCCAAATCCGCACCAGCGGAAACCAGTTGGCAATGGCGGTCGCGACGGACGATGGTCCCGTAGCGGTCCGGCTGGAAAAACCGGGCGAGGGCTCTCAGCCGTTCGGGCCCAACGGCCTGCTGCTGACAAACAGCGACGGCAGCTACTATCTGATTCCCGACCGCGGCGCGCTGCCCAAGCGCCAGCAGCGCCTGTTGACACTTTACCTTGGAGACTGACCATGCCGCGGCAAGTGCTTAAGAGTCGTTTTGGGGACCGCGCACGCGGCAGGACTGCGCCCGCCTTTGCCACTGGTTCTGCGGCGGTCTCCAAACCCAAAGCGGGCCGGCGTCGCGGCCGGCCAAAACAACGGGCACGGCCGCGAAAGCCCGTGCCGTTGGCATTGTACCTGGGCAGTGTCGCTGGTCTTTGGCTGCTTACGATGGCGGTGGCCGGCGCCGTCGGATGGCGACTCGACGTCGCGCGAGCAAGCGGTCTATGGCCCGCGGTGATCGCCGGCATCCTGCTTGCCGGACTGGCCGCCCAGTTCGCCGTCTCGGTGGTGAATTGGCTGTGCACCATGTTCGTATCGCCTCGCGCGTTGCCGCGGTTGAAGTTTCCACGCGGAATTCCGCGCGAATTCCGAACCTTGGTCGCGGTTCCCGTCGTGCTCGGCAATGAACGGGCGCTGCGGCAGCATTTGGAGCAATTGGAATTGCGATTCCTGGCCAACCGAGACCGGAACCTGTTTTTCGCGCTACTTAGCGATTTCGCCGACGCCCCGCGAGAGACCCTGCCTGGCGACGATGGGTTGTTGCGGATCGCCCGCACGGAAATCCGGCGGCTCAACCGGCGGTATTGCCGCGGCCGCCGGACGCGATTCTATTTTCTTCACCGCCCGCGAAAATGGAACGCCCAGGAAGGCGTGTGGATGGGAGAAGAGCGGAAGCGCGGCAAACTGGAGGCGTTGAACCGCCTGGTAATCGAGAACGACGGCCGGGCGTTCAGCGCTATGGCCGGCAATATCGGTCGACTCCGCCGGGTGAGATATGTCCTCACGCTGGACGCCGACACGCGCCTGCCGCGGGACGCCGCGCGGGCGCTGGTCGCGTGCATGGCGCACCCGCGCAATCGGCCGCTGTTGGATCTGCGCACGCGGCGCGTCGTGGCGGGTTACGCCATCTTGCAGCCGCGCGTGGGAGCGACCGTCCGCGATGCCGCGCGGACCCGCTTCAGCCGCCTTTCTGCCTGCGACCCCGGCATCGATCCCTACACCCGCCAGACGAGCGACGTGTATCAAGACCTGTTCGGCGAGGGCAGCTTCATCGGCAAAGGAATCTACGACGTGCGGGCCTTTGCCGCCGCCCTGCACGGGCGATTGCCGAACAATCGCGTTCTCAGCCACGACCTGATCGAAGGCTGCTTTGCCCGCAGCGGAGTGGTTAGCGACGTGGAATTGTTCGAGGGCGTTCCGGCACGGTTCCTGGCGGAAATGAGCCGCCGGCACCGCTGGATTCGCGGCGACTGGCAAATCGCGGCTTGGCTCTTTCGCCGCGTCCCCGCCAGTCAAGGCAGCACGGAAAACCCGCTTCCCGCGCTGGCCCGATGGAAAATCCTCGACAACCTTCGCCGCAGTCTGGTGCCGCCGATGCTGCTGGGCTTTCTGATGGCGGCCTGGACTCTGCTTCCGCAATCGGCGGGCTATTGCACGCTCTTGGCATTGTTGTTAATGTCTGGCCAGCCGATCGCAAGTTGGCTGCTTGCGTCGCTGCGAAAGCCGCGGGGAAGGCCGGTATGGCTGCATATCAAGGATGAAAGCGGACGATTGCTGAAAGTCCTGGCGTGCGAGGCGTTTTCCTGGTGCGTGCTGCCGTATGTCGCCTGTCGCCACTTGGACGCCGTTGGGCGGACGCTCTACCGCCTACAGATTTCGCGTCGCGGTCTCTTGGAATGGATGACGGCCAGCGAGGCCGAGGCCCGTTGTCCGGACGCTTGCCGCGACCACTACAAAGTGATGTGGCCCTGTGCGGGCGTCGCGGCGGCGACGGCGGTCGTGCTGGCGATCCTGAATCCTGCCGGTCTGCTGTGGGCGGCGCCATTGCTGGCAGCATGGCCGGCTGGCCCGCTGGTGGCGTGGTGGACCTCACGGCCCTGTCAACCGGCGGATTCGGCGCGGGCGAAAGTCCCGCAGCGGCAGGCCCGGCGCTGGGCGCGGCACACCTGGCATTACTTCGAATGTTTTGCCGGCAAACAGGAGAACTGGCTGCCGCCGGACAACGTGCAGACAAACTCCCCATTGCTTGTTGCATCTCGTACCAGTCCCACCAACATCGGCATGGGACTGCTTTCCGCATTGGCCGCCTATGATTTCGGTTACGTTTCCGGCACGGGCCTGGTGGAGCAGGCCGACAAGACGCTCGCCACCGTCGGGCGGTTGGAGCGCTGGCGCGGCCACCTCTACAATTGGTACGACACGCGGACGTTGCGACCGCTTGAGCCCCGTTATGTGTCGAGCGTCGATAGCGGAAACCTTTGGGGCGCGCTGGCGGTATTGGCCGCCGGACTGGACGAACTGCGCGATCGCCCGTTGGTCCCGGCGCGATTTCTCGAAGGGCTGCGCGACACCGTGGAAGCGATCGCCGCGCAACGGTTGCGCAGCCGCCTTTCCGCCGCGAGCAACCCGTTTGACGAATGCCTGCGGCAGCTCCGGCGGCAATGCGCCGGCTCGTCTGCACGCAGCGCGCGGCAAGCCCAGCGGTTGCTTCGAAAGGTCTGTTCACTAGCGGCCGCATTGTCGGCCGCAAGTGCCGCAAACGCCCCACTTTGCAGAGCTGGACGGCGGCGCTGCTGCGGCAGGCGATGGAAATGCGGCGGGAAGTGCGGCGGTGGGCGTTTTGGGGCCGCATGACCGCAACGACCTGCCGGCAGTTGGCGGCTACGGCGCCGGCAACGTCAATGCCCGCCACCAGTGCCGCCGTGAAGAATCTGGTAAATCTACTCGATCGTCTCGATGCCGGCTGCACGCTTGCTGGCTTGCCGCCGGCGGCACAGGAGGCGACGGTCCTCATTGGCCGCGCGTCCGAGGCGATAGCCAAGGAGGCGGCGACTGGCGCCGACACGGGTCCGCTTTGTGCCGCGCTGTTGGGCCTTCGCGCTGCGGCCGAGCAGGCAGCACGGGCCGCCGGCGTGCAGTTGCGCAGTATCGCCCGCTTGTCCGACGTGTCCCGGCAGTCTTGCCGGATGGATTTCCGCTTCCTCTTCCATCCCAAGCGGAAGTTGCTGAGCGTCGGATTCCAAGTGACCGCCAATCGCCGCGACAACTGCTATTACGACCTGCTGGCCTCCGAGGCCCGTTTGACGAGCTTTCTGGCGGTAAGCCACGGGCAACTGCCGCCAAAACATTGGTTCGTCCTGGGCCGCAAGATGACATTGACTGAAGGCAAGCCAGCCTTAATGAGCTGGTTCGGATCGATGTTCGAGTACCTGATGCCGGTCCTGCTCATGCCCTCGTTTCCCGGCACGCTGCTGGATGCTAGTTGCGCCGCGGCGGTGCGGAGGCAGATCCGCTTCGCCCGGCGGCGCGGCCTGCCGTGGGGCGTTTCGGAAAGCTGTTTCGGCTTAACCAACGAGAACGGAATCTACCACTACCGTGCCCACGGCACGCCGGGACTGGGATTGAACCCGGAGTCGGGCAAAGATTTCGTCGTGGCCCCTTACGCCTCGGCCCTGGCGATGATGGTGGCCCCGCGGGAGGCCGCGAGGAACCTTGCGCGGCTGGAGAAAGAGGGCTATCTCGGCCCGCACGGGTTCTGGGACGCGATCGATTTTACGCCTCGCGCAGGCGCGCCGCCGCATCCGGTGGCGTGTCGGACCATTATGGCCCATCACAGCGGCATGACGCTCGTGGCCCTGGGCAACGTCGTACTTGGCCATAGCATGTCGCGGCGGTTCTTGAAAACACCCGCCTGCGCAGCGCACGAACTGCTTTTGCAAGAGCGCGTGCCGGCTGCCATCGGGCAGGCCCGCTCGAAGGCGTCACCCAAGGGCAAGGCGGCGAAGGCAGAAGCGCAAGCGAGCGGGCGTTCGCTTCGGGCGGTATTGCGACTGGGGCTGCGATCCTTGCGGGCCGTAACCGGGAGTTTTACGACGGCGGCCGCCGCGCCGTTTTCGCGGCGGGCGGAGCCGGAAAGACGCGGTCCAGCGCGGCGCGAATCTCCGGCAGCGCGGCAAACGACCTGGCCGCACTCTCCGATTGATCGAGATACTCAAGAAGAGCCATCGTGGAAAGGCTCGTGTTCCAGAAATCGTGCCGCGGGGCGACAGAGTACGGCTCCGCCGCTCCCGTAATCCATTTCGCGGAATCGGCCAGCCCAAACGGGTCGTGCAGGCGGTGCCGCAGCAGGAAGCGCAGCGTGACTTCGGCGCGGTCCGCTCCGGTCAACAAGGGGAAGGCGGCGCTCCAAGGCATGAACAGGTCGCGCTCGCCGAAGTCGTCGTAGACGCTGAATTGCCGGTAGCAATTGAGCGTGCCGTCGTCGCCCGCGTCGGGCTGGACGAAATAGGGCCGTCCCTCGCGGGCCAGTCGCGACATGACGTCCTGTTCGTAGCAAACGAAGTTCTGCCAAGGGTTCCCGGCCAGGCGGCTGTCGGGAAAGGTGTCGGGGCCGCGCTGACGCACGTCGACGAACAAGTTCCACAGCGCCTGGGTGAAGGGCGCGCGGAATTCGTTCAGTGAATGCACCAGCGGCCCGCTGTCGTTCCCAGCGACCGTTGCCCTCACGCGGTGCGTGCTGCTGTTCCAATGCCGCTCGATGGGCAATCCGCGGCCGGGCGTCAGGTGCGCGGCCAGCGAAACGAGATTTCCCTCGTTGGTATAGCCGTCGTACGTGCAAGGCGTAAAGCCTTCCGCGCTGTAGGCGCTTCGATAGCGATAGGCCATTCGCCATCCGGCCGGACACTCGAACGGCTCGTAGGCAAAACGGGCTTCAACCCGCGCGATCGCCGCACGGAGCGCGGGCGGCGTGGCGGGTTGCGACTTGTACTGGTGCAGCGCCAGCGAGAGGAATGCCGCGTCCACGACCGACTCCTCCGGCATCAGCGACGGCTTGAGGGTCACCCAATCGACGTTCCGCGGCGGGAGATACTTGGACTGGTCGAGCAAGCGGTCGATCGTTCCGGCCAACTGCGCAACGTACTCGTCCGCATCGTTTCGATCGACCCAATGCCGCCGCACGGCGGCGGGCAGCATCCACAACGCGGCGGCGGTCGTGTTCAGTCCCGCATCGGTACTTTGATAAGAGTTGTTGGGAATCAGCCCATGCACTCTGCTGCGCGAGGCCCAAATGGCGCGCCACTGGCGGCTGGCAAGCCGCTCGACCAGTGCCGGCAGCGGGCTGGAGTCGACGTCCAGCGGGCCGCCGCGTTCCGTCAGACTCACGTCGGTAATAAAGATCCTACCCGAGCCGATCGCCGTCTGCGGCGTGAAGTGGAAGTCCAACGTAAGAATGCGGCTCAAGTCCGGCTGGCCCTGCAATTGCCAAAGGGGACCGGCCAGATTCAAGGGGACGGAAATCGCGCGTAAAGCCGCCGCTAGCGGGAATATGAAACGGAAAGACGGCGCGATGCTGGGCGCTGTCGCGATAGTCCTTCAGCTCGATAAAGCCGCCCAGCGCGGCGCCCGCGGCGTTTTTCACGCGGATGTCCAGCCGCGCATAGGGCGTCAGGTCGCGAGTTTGATGGTATTGCGGCGAGGGCCCGAAGCCCGCGGCCAGACATTGCACGAAACGGTCTTCCCCGGCTTTCGTAGGGCCCAACTCCAGAGCGAGCACCCGCTCGCCCGACGGGTCCGATTGCAAATCGACGGCGACGCCCGCCGAGCCGCCGGCGCTCCATGCGCCGCCCCAAGTGTTAAGCAGACCGTTCCACCGGCTGTTGTACAGCGACACCGTGCCGACGTCCTTGGCGGCAACCGGCGATCGATCCGAGCTGACGGCGAGTAAAAGCAGCCCCATCAACGTGCGCAGCAAAACGATGCCGCGACCGCATGGCAAGGAAAAAACCGTAATCAAACTACGTTGCTTCCGGATAAGACTTACCTCCATGTCTACCCATATTTTAGTGCATTTTCCCGATGCTCACAAGCCGAGTTTTGCCCGCGTTTCTCGACCTCTTCACCGCCATCCCAGAACACGGAAAATGCCTTCGCGGCGCTTCACTTGCTCGGGCAATGTCAACAGCCGGTCGCGATAGATGCTTAGGAGAATACCGGCGCCGAAGATCACCGCGCCGCCGATGGTCATCCAGATGGCGGCCGTCTGCACGTTCTCCAGCATGTTGATGTAGAGCACCAGCGTCAGCAGGTAGATTGCCAGCAGGGTCACACCCCCGAGCGTCGTGGAGCGGATCTGGAACATGAAACCGGTGGCCAGCAGGAGCACGCCCGCCGCCAACATGCCGAGTTCGTTCGCCGCGGAGAATTCGGGCACGCCGCGGTGGTAGAGCACGGCGACCGCCAACGGCACGGCCACCAGCAGCGAGCCGCAACCCAGGTTGAACGAGACGGTTTCGTCGTGTTTCTCATGCTCGCGATACCAGCCCACATGGCCGATGGCCAGCAGCCCGATGCCCACCGCCACGGCAAAGATCTCCAGCTCTTGCCAGCGGTTCAAGTGGTTGAGCATGTGGATGGCGAGGAGCATTAGCGCGGCCTCGGCAATGGCGGTGGCCGTGTACCACCGCCGCCATCCGGCGTGGCGAACGATCCACGCCGCCAGCAGACTGATCAAGGTCAATCCGCCGAGCAGGAACACCAGCGACCAGTCGATAGGCGGCGCCGAGGCGGCAAAGCTTTCCAGCCGTGCGGCCATTCGGCAGATGGCCAGCAGCGCCGCGGCCACGAAGCTCAGCGACATCAGGGCGTTGGCGGTTTGGAACGCCGGCTCGGCCAGTTTGGCCCGTTCCCACACCGCGAGTCGATAGCCGATCAAGAGCAGCAGCCCCGCCACCGCGAACGTGAAGGTGTAATACTCGGGCGCCACTCGCCAATACTGGAACAGTTGCCATACGGCCAGCGCGGCGGTTGCCGCACAAAGATAGACGTTGACGCCCCGCTTGCGGAAGGCAATCAGCAGCAGATAGAAAACCGTTGCCTCTGCCGCAATCAGCGCCAGGGACAGGTTCAGAGCCGCGCCGGCGGTCGGCTCGAAAACGTGCTCTGGCGTTAGATTCGCCGAGGCGGCCAGCGCGGCTGCGAGCATTACGGCCGTGGCGGCGTGTCCGGCCCAGGCCAGCGGGTTCTCCAAGGGGCGACCGCGATACAACCGCGCGGCGACGGCATAGACGATCGGGATAAGCATCATTACGGGCCCGAGGCGGTCCCAAGTCTTAATGCCGCCGATCGAGAGCAGTCCCGCGGCGCCGACAAGCGTGGCCGCGGCGGCGCCGAAGATATACGTCGCCGACATCCAGGGGACCGCGTGCCGGTAGAGGTGAGCGCCAACGCGGCAGGCAACGGCCGTGATCAGCATCGCGAAGACGTACAGCCAGCCGACAGTGAAAGGCTGCCCATCCGGCAGCGGCCAGCCGACGTACGTCGCCCGCAGGTGCAATACGACGCCTAGCACTACGGGCAGCGTGCTCAGGGCCAGACCCAAGGGGATGCCGGCCCTCTGCAAGGGTCGCAACGCGGGCGCGAGCGAGTCGGTATTGGCCTCTGGCGCGCGGCCATCCTGCCATCGGCTTGCCGCCGACCCACGCAAGCTTGAGTACCCCGCCAGCAGATTAGCCGTCAGCGACGTAAGCGCCAGCGCGATGATCACCAGTTCCGTCGTCATAGGTATCGGCAGCAGCTCGATGACCAGCACCTCCGCCCACAGCAAGGCGAAGACCGCCAGGTAGATGTAGGCACCCACACGGCGGACGATCAGGTCGGAATACGCGTAGGCATAGATGGCGGCAAGCACCAGAATCAGCGCGAGGATGCGTTCCGCGTGGTGCGTGACGACGGCCGGCGGCCCAAGCTTCAACGCATCATAAAGCGGCTTGAAGACGGGTCCATAGAGCCAGTCCCCGGCTATTTGCGCGCCCAGGAGGAGCAATAGGCCGGCGGCCAGCAGCGCCTGCCCCGACCAGAAACAGGCCATGCCGAACCGCTGCCGCGAGAAGGGACCATCGCCCGGCGCAAAGGCCCGTTCGACGTGCAGGAAGATTAGCCCCAGCGCGACCAGCAGCGCGGATGGGGCCGCTATGTCCCAGAACCGGCCCATGTGAAACAGCATCAAGAGGCCGGTCGTGGCCAAGCCGCCGGCCAAGACGTAGACGAACAGCCGATCGCGCAGCACCCGTGCTGAGGCGGCATAGAGCAGGCTGCAGACCAGCGCCGCCACCCAAAGTTGGCCGTCCAACGTGATCAGGTTGTTGCCATGGTAGTAGTACAAGTTCAACGGCATGACCAGGCAGGCCAGCAAAGTCAGTGCCCGGCCGGCGGTCTGGTAGCGGGTGGCGCGTGGTGACGAACCAGCCGCCGCCCAGCAGCGCGGCATTGCCAAGCCCCAGGGCAACGGCGACGACCTTGGCGTTCTTGAAGATGCCAAGTGTCGCCAGCCAGATTACCAGCCCCAGGACCAGCAAGCCGCCGCCAAAGGCCAAAAGCCACTGGATGCTGCGGGGATCAAGGAGGATTTCCCAGACCGGGCGACGCGGCGGTTTCGGGGGATTGGGGATTGGGGATTGGGGATTGGCCTCTAATCCCCTATCCCTAATCCCTAATCCCTTTTGCGGCGTCGCGTCCTCGGGTAAATCGTCGTCTAAAATGACGGCGGCGATCGGCACGGCCTGTTTTTCCAAACCCGCGCGGAAAGCTGCGATTCGCCCCTTGGCGTCGTTCATACAGGCGTGCGTAGTGGCGAGCGACAAGCGGCGCCTCTCGCAGTGCGATTTAATCGCCGCACACGCGTAGGTCCAATAGCGCAAGTGCCGCGCCCGGGGGCTTTCGACCGGCACGCCGCACACCGGGCAGTTCGCCGGCGATCCGGGAAGTTCCGTGCGGCACCGCCAGCAGTGATCGTGCGGCGGAAGCCCTATGTCAGCGGGGACTTGCCGACGCTCGCGGGCCTTCTGTTTCAAACCCGCGGCAAGCGGCTCGTCGGCCTCCAAAATCGCGAAGAGTTGTCGCTGACCGATCAAGCCGGCCTTTTCCCAATCCCTAAAGCAGTGTTGCGAGAACCGGACGGCTTGCAACAGGTCTTGCCAGGCAGCCGACGTATGGCACGATGGACATTCCTGGGCGATCGACGAGAGGTTTTCGCCGCAAACGGCGCAAGCGAAACTAGGAGACGATTGGGACATGAGACACCTACAGGCCCAAGCGGCAGGACTATCCCTGCCGGGCGAAATTGGTTGTGAAAAGCGAACCCTCATCGGTCGCCAGCCGTCGGGGCTGCAGCTGCCGGGAAGCCCGCCGACATACTAAGGCGTACCGCGGCGCCGATTATAACATGCCGACAGCCGATTGCTGGTTACCGACATTTCTGAGACACTACATCTGCATAATCAACCGCTATGGTCTATCGCGTCGGCATTATCGGTTTCGGAATGATCGGCAAAGTCCATGCCTACGGCTACGCCACGCTGCCCTATTACTACGATCCGCTGCCGCTGTCCGCCCGGATCACACACGTCGTCACGTCGCGCGCGGAGACCGCCGAAAAGGCCCGGCAGTTGACCGGGGCCGAGGTGGCCGCGACTGATTTCCGCGCCGTCACCGAAAACCCCGATGTCGACATCGTCCACATCTGCACGCCCAACGATCACCACTTCGAGGCCCTGCAATCGGCTATTTCAGCGCAGAAGCACATCTACTGCGACAAGCCGCTGGTAGCCACGCTCGACGAAGCGCGGCGGATCGCGACTATGCTGCCCGGCTATCGCGGCACGGCGCAGATGACTTTTCAGTACCGCTTTTTTCCGGCGACCTTGCGGGCGAAACAGCTCATCGACGACGGCCGCCTGGGTCGCGTGCTACAATTCCGTGCCGCCTATCTGCACAGCGGCAGCGTGGACCCCGCAGCCCCGGCGCGCTGGAAGCTGACCGCCGCGTCGGGCGGCGGCGTGATCGCCGACCTGGCGTCACACGTGCTGGACCTTGTGGAGCACTTGGCCGGGCCGATCGACGCGGTTATGGCCGAAACGTCTACGGCCTACGCCGAACGGCCGTTGCCCGCCGATCCGTCGCGCACCGCACCTGTCGATGCGGAAGACTGTGTCTTGCTGTTGGCGCGGCTGCAGTCGGGCGGCCGCGGCACGATCGAGGCGACCAAGATCGCGATGGGCGCCGAAGACGAGCTGCGGATCGAAATCCACGGCACTCAAGGCGCGTTGCGGTTCAATCTCATGGACCCGCACCATCTGGAGTTCTACGACGCGGCGCTGCCCGATCGTCCGATCGGCGGCGTTCGGGGTTGGACCCGCATCGACACCGGCCGCCGCTACCCGCCCCCGGCCGCCGCTTTTCCCAGCCACAAAGCGGCCATCGGCTGGACCCGCGGGCACGTCGCCTGTCTGGCCAGTTTCCTCCAGGCCGTAGCCCAAGGCCGTGCCGCCGAGCCGGGGCTTGATCAGGGTATCCGCGTACAGCAGTTGATGGAGTGCGCGCGGCAGTCGGCGCGCGAAGGACGGTGGATTGCGGCCGATGAATAGCTCTTGTCTACCCCGGCGACAGCGGGCTCGCCCCGTCGCCTTCGGGCGAGCCGAGCCGCGTGACTCGTTCGGGCGAAGTCAGCTCCTCGAACTCGGCCGCCGTCAGCCAGCCCTGCTCGGTGACGAACTGCTGCAAGGTCTGCGTCGTGTCGCCGCGAGTCTGCCGCAAGCGCTCCGCGAGAAGCTCGGCTTTGTCGTAGCCGATCCGCTGCACCAGCGCGGTCAAGGTGGCCGTGCTGTTGTGGACGTGCAGCAGGCATCGCTCGCGGTCGGCCTCGATGCCGCAGACGCACTGCCGGGCGAAAACGTCGCAAGCGCGCGCCAAGAGGTCCAACATTGTCAGGAGACTGTCGGCCACCAGCGGCAAATACTGGTTCAGCTCAAGATTGCCGGCCGACGCCGCCTGCACGATCATCTGATCGTGCCCGAAGACCGCCATTGCCACCTGCGCGACCGCCTCGGGAATCACCGGATTGACCTTGCCCGGCATGATCGACGAGCCGGCCTGGCGGGGCGGGAGCCGGATTTCGCCCAGCCCGGCGTGCGGTCCGGAAGATAGCAGCCGCAGGTCGTTGCCGCACTTCAGCAGATTTGCCGCCAGCGCGCGGAGGATGCCGCTGGCCTCGATGAAGACGTCGGCGTTCTGCGTGGCTTCGACGAGGTTCTCGGCACGGGCCAGGCCCAGTCCGGTGATTTGGCGAAGCTGCTCGACGACTCCCATGACGTAGGCCCGCGGCGCGCCCAGTGTGGTGCCGATGGCGGTGCCTCCCAGGTTGACCGCGCGGAGCCGCTCCTCGCACTTGACGATCCGCCAGCGGTCGCGGCCGAAGGCCTCGGCGTAGGATGACATTTCATGGCCCAGCGTCATGAGCACCGCGTCCTGCAGCTCGGTGCGGCCGATCTTCACAACGTCGCAGAACTGCATCTGCTTTTGCTGGAATGCCTCCATAAGCGCGACCACCTTGCCGTGCAGCTCGCGCAAGGCGAAAATCGCGGCCACGTGGAGTGCCGTGGGATAGGAGTCGTTGGTCGACTGGTGGCGGTTGATGTCGTCGTGCGGATTAACCGTGGCGTAGTCGCCCAGCGGCCGGCCGAGCAACTGCAAGGCGCGGTTGGCGAGCACCTCGTTGACGTTCATGTTCGTGGAAGTGCCCGCGCCTCCCTGCAGCGCGTCGACGACGATATGCTCGTCCAACCGGCCTTCGATCATCTCTTCGCAGGCCGTTTGGATGGCAGAGAACTTGGCCTCGTCTTTGTCTTCAGTGGCCCAACCGAGTTCGTGGTTCGTCCGCGCGGCTGCCAGTTTCACCGCGCCAAAGCCATGCACCAGGCCGCGATGCACCGGGCGGCAGGCCAGGGGAAAATTCTCGATCGCCCGGAGCGTATGGATGCCCCAGAGCACGTTGCCAGGCACGTCGCGCGTGCCGAGAAGGTCGGTCTCTTGGCGGTATTGGCCCATTGCAAGCTGCTTCGATTCTATCAAGCGACGCGGCGACTTGATTAACTTCCCGATCCTGTCGTCTTAGGCAGCGTGCTCTGGACGTTCCTTCGTTTCGCTGCAATCTCTATTGCCCGTTCGTAATCGGCGAGCGCCTTTTCCTTGTCGCCCTTCTTCAGATATGCAGCGTAGCGACCCATGTAGGCCTCGTAATACTCAGCGTCCAGCGCGACCAATCTGTCGTACTCGGCGATAGCCTTGTCAAAGTCGCCGGTCTGAAGGTAAATGCGGCGCGCAAGACCGGAAGGTCTTTGATCTTCGGATCGAGCAAGATTGCTTTGTTCACGTCCGCAAGCGCTTTGGGAAAATCGGTCTTCCTCATGAAAAGCAACGCGCGGCTCCAATAATTCACCGACACGTTGGGATCGAGTTGAATTGCGCGGTCGAGATTGCTAATCGCTTCGGCGATGTCGCCTCTGTCGGTATAAATCCTCGACCTGCCCATGTAGCTGGACGCGCGTTTGGGATCGAGCCGGATTGCCTCGTTGTAGTCAGCGAGGGCATCTACGCCTCTGCCTTTCCGCTCGTAGGCCAGGCCCCGGAGACTGTAGGCGGAAGCGACCTTTGGCGCCAGTCGAATAGCCTCGTCGTAAAACACGATGGCTTGATCCAGCTCGCCTTTCAAGAGGAACGATTGAGCTTTCGCCAGCGCCGCCGCCGGCATGGAGAATCCGGCAGCCTTAGGGTCTGCGTGCAACATCTCGAGATTCGTTTTCGTTTCCTTCGTGACCTCCTCCGGCGAGCCAAACCTTTCCGCGATCCTAAGGGATTTCCGCAGCGTTGCTTCCGCTTCCATATAACGGCCCGTATTTGCATACACGAGTCCGAGGTCGCAAAGGCAACTGGCAAGCTCGAGGTCTTCCCTGCCGATTCTCTTCCACCGAATCTGGACGCTTTCCACCAGGTAGGTCTCAGCTTCGTCATACTTGTCTTGTTTTTCCAAAGTGACTCCAAGTTGGTGCAGCGTGTAGGACAGCGTGAAAGGGCTGGTGTATGTCACTTTGCGCTCAATGGCCAAGGCCTGTAGAGCAATTTGGCGGCCTCGCTCCCAGGATTCCAAGCGATTGTAGACCTCAAGGACCTGGTTAAGCGCGTTGGCCACCGCTGGATCGTCGGCGCCCGCCAAGCTTTCCACGTTGGCGACAAATTGCCGTAGTCGCACCTCCAATTCGTCGCGGTTGGGAAGATGCCGCGCGGCCTCGGCGAGGATCTCGCCCATTGACCCCCAACCTTGGACTTGCCGATGATTGCCCAGCCTGCCTGCCATGGCGTCCAACGCCGACCACGCCAGCGCCTGACCATCGTCGAACCGTTTAAGCCGAAAATCCGTTTGCGCCAGACCCAAGAGCGAGCACCAATAATTGTCGGAATCGTTGTCGCCCGTTTTTTTCTGCAGTTGAAGGCACTCGCGCAGGAGCTTTGCTCCGGCATCGTTATCGCCAACCGAGGAATAGGCAAGACCAACAAAAGTGAGCGCACTGATCGTTTCCTTATTCTCCGGGCCGAAGCGCTCCTTGCAAAGATTCAGGCACTGCTCACCGTATTTATGGGCATTGGCACGGCCTTTTTCGCGCTCAAAGCCGCAGAGCTGGACCAGCCTCCTCAGGAGCCGCGCCTCGACTGCATAATCCGGTCGGGGTTGCGATTCCTGAAGCGTTAGCGCACGGCTGAAACACTTTTCCGCCCGATCATAATGACGCAGCCCCTCATGGCCCAGACCCAGCCACTCGAATTCCTCGGACATATTGACCGACTTCGCCAACCGACCCTTCTTGTCTCGCGCCATCCATTCTTCAAGCATGGCAACGGCTTCCGGCCAGCGCTGCTGGTAGGCATAATCCCATCCCAGATTGTGCAATGACAGAAGCGTGCTAAAATGCGTTTTCCCTAGAGAGGATTCCCGAATGTGGAGGTTCTCGGCATCAAGCTTCGCCGCCTCCGCGCAGCGATTCGATTTCGCCAGAGACATCGCCAACTCATGCACCACCAAAGTGACTTGAGGGTTTTCCGGCGCCAGGTGCTGGCGGAAAATGGGCAGCGCCTCGGCGAGCCGCACGGCCGCCTTCTCGTACTGCTTGGCCGTCAAGTTCAGTATTCCGATGCGGGCTAGGATTAGGCCGCAATCGAGATGATCGGCGCCCCGCAGTTTGCGGGCGATCGCGAGCGCCTTTTCGTACATGGCTTCGCCTTCCGCGAATTGGCCGGCCTTTTCGCGGGCTGCCGCCGACTGCAAGAATGCCAGCATTTCCTGCTGCGGCGAACTTGCGCCGCCCGGCTGAGGTCCGGAGGGCGCTGCATCGGCCTTTACGGGCGGAACCAGTGCCGGTTCCGGCAACGAAGGCTTCTTGGGCAGTTCCATGACCGGCTCGTCGCTTGAAGATAGGGCCAGCTTCTTGCCGCTGCCCTGCTGGTCCGCGCGCAGCGCGGTCAACGAATCAACGCCGCAGAGAACAACCGCAACGCAGCAGCAAATTGCCAGCCGCCGAGAAACGATTCGTTCGGAAAACCGCATCATTGCCTCCCAAGAGCCGGCGGAGGGGTGTTGTTGTCGTAGCTTCCGTTGAAACCAAGAAGCTATGCGGCAATCGCGCCTACGCGGATTAGGACAAGCTTTCAGTCTACTCTTCCTGTAAAAAGTGACAAGTAGCCGCGCGGAGATTATACTCAGAAAGCTCGCTGCTGCCCGCTTGTCGTTCTACTTGCTGGACCGAGATGACACTGATGAACCCGCGGCCAAACCATTCCCTTCCCTTCGCACGACGGTCCCTGCTGCTTGCCGGCGCGGTGCTGCTCCTAATGCAAACCGAGCTGAGGGCCGACGGGCCGCCCGTCTTGCCGGTCGGACTGGACTCGTATCGCCAGTGGGACCGCTGGGCCGATCAGCGGATCGGGCAGCGGACCTACATGCGCAGTACCTACGACCGCTGCGGCGGCAACTTGGCCGCCGACTCCAGCCACTACCTCTTTCAGACCGCCGACAACGCCAACGTCGCCCTCGACTTGGAAGCCCCCGGGATGCTGGTCTTCGCTCGCTACAACCACTGGCACGGCAGCCCCTGGCATTACGTGGTCGATGGCACGGACCACGTCCTGCGCGAGACGATGACCGCCGACCCCAACGCCAAGCTGCAGGAATCGGTATTCATTCCCGACGGCCCCTTTCACGAGCCGTTTGCCTACACTTGGGCCACCACCAAAGGGGCCGATCTGATTTGGACGCCGATAGGCTTCGAGAAATCGTTCCGCATGAGTTACGAGCGGACGCACTATGGGACGGGCTACTTCATTTACAACAAGTACGTGCCCGTGCGCCGCTCTCTCGACCGATTCGCGCGTGGGACGGCAAGGCCGCGCCGGACCGCGACGTGGCCGATTTGATCAATCGCGCCGGCCGCGACCTTTTGCCGGCCGCCGGTTCGCCGCAAGCGAAGGAGATGGAGTTGTCTGGAGAAAACGGAACGGCGGCGGTGCCCAAGGAAGGCGCAGTCACGCTGGTCTCGTTTGACGGCCCGTCAATTCTGAGGGCGCTCGAGTTCAAAGTCCCGGAAGCGGAGGCCGTGTCGTTCGGACGTGCGCGGCTGCGGATCAACTGGGACGATCGCGCTCTCGCGTCGGTCGACGCGCCCATGGCGCTTTTCTTCGGCGCGGGCACGCTCTACAACCGTGACGGCACCGAGTATCTCGTCAAGGCCTTTCCGGTCCACGTTCGCTTTGCGAGCGGACGCGCGGAGCTGACCTGCTACTTCCCCATGCCCTTTTTCAAGTCGGCACGGATCGAGCTGGTCGGCGACGGGGAATCGGTTTTGAACGACGTCCGCTGGTCGATCCGCCGCACGCCGTATCAGGGTCCCGCCAACCACGTCGGCTACTTCCACGCCACCTATCGCGATCATCTCAAGCCGACGCCCGGCAAGGACCTGGTGCTGCTGGATACGCGCAACGAGGAAAACAGCGCCCAATGGTCGGGCAGCTTCGTGGGCACTTCGTTCATTTTCTCCGACCGAGCGAATTTGCGGACGCTGGAAGGCGACCCGCGGTTCTTCTTCGACGACAGCCGCACGCCGCAGGCTCAGGGCACCGGCACCGAGGAATGGGGTGGCGGCGGCGATTATTGGGGCGGTCTCAACATGACGCTCCCCTTTGCCGGCCATCCCACGGGCGCCAAAACGGCCAAGGAAGCCAAGTGCGCCGAGGACCAGATCGAGTCGGCCTACCGCTTCCTGCTGGCCGATCTCATGCCCTTCGGCCGCCGCGCCGTCATCCAGTTGGAGCACGGCGGCGTGGATGAATCGACGGAACACTACCGGACCGTCACCTACTGGTACGGCCTGCCCGCCGCTTCGCTGGTGCAGACCGATTCGCTCAAGGTGGGCGACGAGGCCAGCGAGAAACGGCACGAGTACGTCTCGCCCGGCGCCTCGCCGCCATACAGCATCACTTCGCGTTACGAAGTCGGCGTGGACCGCTTTCGCGGCAAGGTAGTCGTGCCGGCCGAAACCGATACGGGCCGCAAGACGACGGGCACGTCGGAGTTCACGCTCAAGATCGACCCGGCCAACTACGGCGTAATGCTCCGCCGCAAGCTGGACTACAGTTTTCCGAACCAGCGGGCGGAAGTGTTTGTCGCGGACGCCGGCACGGCCAAGGCGTGGAAGCCGGCGGGCATTTGGTATCTGGCCGGGGCGAACACCTGCGTCTATTCCAACCCCAACGAGGAGCTTGGCGCGACGCAGCACACAGTCCGCACATCGAACCGCCGCTTTCGCGACGACGAGTTCCTCCTGCCGCTGAAGCTTACCAAGGGCCGCTCAGCGATCCGCGTGCGGGTCAAATTCACGCCGGTACACATCCCGCTCTATCCCGGTCATCCCGAAGCGGAGCTCGCCTGGAGCGAAATCCGCTACGACGTTTACTCGTTCGTCATGCCCGACTTTCCCGGCGGGACAAAGGGAAAGGGGAAAAAGTAATGCCCTATTCGGCGCAAGTGCGCGAACCCCTGCCAGCTTGCCTGGCAAGTGAACGAGATTGACGACTACTACCGCGCACAGCACAATATACCCCTGGCTCCTGCCGGCTTGCCCGACAGGTGAATCAGATTTTCCCCTAAAAGGAGCGCTCCATGCACTGCCGCACATTCGTCACCTTCGCCAGTCTCTATGCCGCGTTTCTCTCCGCCGCCGGCGCGGAAGACCCTTCTGACATCCGCGAATTGAAACTCCGCGATTGGAAGCCGCATTCCATGCTCGTCACCAAGACCACCAAGGTCGACAAGCCGATGTTCATGGTCATCGACGACCACAACCACCTCGGCACGGGCAAGGCCGTCCTAACGCCCGCGCGGGTGAAGCACTACCTCGAGGAGATGGACGCGGCGGGCGTCCGCACGGTGGTCGACCTGGACGGCATGTGGGGCAACCGGCTCAAGGAAACGCTCGCCGCGCTGGACGAGGCCCATCCCGGCCGCTTTCTCACCTTCGCGCAGATCAACTTCGACGGGCTGGACGACGACGACTGGAGCCGCCGCGAGGCCGACCGTCTGGAAGAGAGCTTCAAGATGGGCGCCAAGGGCCTGAAGTTCCACAAGACGTTGGGCCTCGAATTCAAGTTCAAAGACGGCAAATACCTCCTGCCGGACGACCCGAAGATGGACGCGATCTACGAGATGTGCGCCAAGCACCACCGCGCGATCGTCATCCACACCGCCGATCCGGCCGCCTTCTTCACGCCGCTGGACAAAAACAACGAGCGCTGGCACGAGCTGAACCAGCATCCCGATTGGCTCTTCTACGGCAAGGATTTTCCGAAGTACGACGAACTGCTGAATGCTCTAATGCACGCCGTATCAAAACATCCGCACACGACGTTCATAGGCGCGCACCTGTGCAATTTGGGCGAGGACCTGGCGAAGCTGAGCGAGTGGCTCGACAAGTACCCGAACCTGGTGACCGATTTCAACGCGCGGATCAACGAGATCGGCCGGCAGCCCTACTCGGCGCGAAGGTTCCTCATCAAGTACCAGGACCGGCTGATGTTCGGCACGGACACGCCTTGCAACCGCGAGTCCTACCGCACCTACTACCGCTTCCTGGAAACCGACGACGAGTATTTTGATTCCACGCCCAGCCATCACCTGCAAGGTTTCTGGATGATCTACGGCGTCTTTCTGCCCAAGGACGTGCTGGAGAAGATTTACTACAAGAACGCCCAGCGGTTCTTGTATTTCGGCGATGAGAAGGAAACGTCCGGCTCGGGGGAAACCAAAGCTTCCGCGCTCGCTCCGCACGACGAGCAGAAGGCGACCAAAGACTCCCCTTTCTCGCCGGGAGAGGGCGGGGCACCTGCGCAGCGGGTCGGGGTGAGGACCGGCGCGGACCAATCTCTCCGCGTCGCCCGCACCGACGACTTCACCGTCACCGGCGACGGCATAAACGCCGCATGGCAAAAGACCGCATGGACTTCCATGACCCGACTGCCCGGCGGAAAACACCCCTACGACGCCCGCTTCAAAATGCTCTACTCGCCGACGGGCGTCTACGTGCTCATGACCGGCAGCGACCGCAAGCTCTCAGCCAAGCTCGACCGCGACTTCGCCGACCTTTGGTTTGAGGACGTATTCGAGTTCTTCCTCTGGCCCGACGAGCGCCAGAGCGTTTATCTGGAATACGAGATTTCGCCGCTGGACCACGAGTTGGCGATCCTCGTGCCGAATTTTGGCCACAAATTCATGGGCTGGCAACCGTGGCACTACGAGGGGCCGCGCAAGATTCACAAAGCGGTCTCCGTCTCCGGCGGGGCGGCCAAGCCCGGCAGCGCGATCACCGGTTGGACGGCCGAGGTCTTCGTCCCTTACGCGCTCTTGAAACCCCTCGGCAACGTCCCGCCGCGGCCGGGCAACCATTGGCGAGCGAATTTCTACCGCGTCGATTACGACGACCGCGCGTCCACCTCCTGGTCGTGGACGCCCGTCGGCAGGAGTTTTCACGAGTACGAGAAGTTCGGCACGCTGGTTTTTGAGTAGCGCTGCACCTCTCGATTCTTGCGACGACAATAGCGAAGGAAATTTGGGGCTGCGGGGCGGATTTCTATATCCGAATGAAAATCCTGTTCCGGTACTTGTAGTACAGGATCAGCCGGCCCATCAGCAACATCGCCGCGTCGATTACTTCCTTTTCGCCGTCAATGCCTCGTCGATCTCAGCGATCACATCCTCCAAGTGCGCCTTGGTCTCGGGGTCCAGCACTTTCGGCAATGCCCCCGCAATCTTCTTGCGCAAATCGCGCAATTTGGACCGGGCCACCGCGCGCAGTTCGGACAGGCTTTCCCCCGAATCGGTCTCCCGAGAACCTCGGATGATGATGGTCGTCGGTGACGCAGAATCTTTGTGGTCCAACTCTCCCTTAAGCCGGTCGAGATAGGCCCTCTGTAGACTTCTGCGGAGCGGGTCCATCTTGGGATGTTCCGCCTTCAGCTCCGACCAGATGCCCGCCTGCAGATCTGCCAGTAGTTCGATCGCCGTGTAGGCCTTGTCAGGCGCCATCACTTCCGCATCGAGCAAGCGGCCAAGCCGGCTAGAGCTAAGCAAATCCAGCAAAAGAGATTTCTGTTGTCCGGCAATATCGTCGGCCACGCCGCTGTAGCGGATCTGGCTGAGCACCGCGGAGTTCAGCAGCTTCGTCGGCGTGGTAAATGCATTTTGCAGCAGGAAGGTCACCGCCTCCTTCTGCTTTTCCTTCGGGACGCGCACAAAAGTCTCGACGCCGCGGCCGGCAAGCGCGCGATTCTCCACTACTCCGCCGACTTGCTTTGCTATGGCGTGAAACCAGTTGCGGCGATGCGCCAGAACCGCTTGGTATGCTTCCTCCAAGAGGGAGAAATCTTCTCCCTTGGTGGTCGTGGCCGCGATGAGATGATCGAGCACGCGGTCCAGGTTCTTCAGGCCCAGCGCGGTCGCCTGCACGGGATCGCTGCCGATGTTTTCCGTCAATACCGTCGGATCGACCGAGGAAGGCCCGTCCTCGCCGCCAAACCGCAAGAACGGCTCCTTTATCTGACGAGCCGCCCACTCGTCCAGAGCGGGCGTTTCCTCTTCCGGGGTCTTGGCCGCGGGGATCGGCTTGTAGCCCCAACTGATGGCGAAGCGGTCGTAGGGAGCGACAATAGGAATAAGTCTCTCGACCTTGTCTTCCGGCTGGGCCACGTAGTTGTAGCGGCCGTAGGACATGATCGAGGCCACGTTTCCGTGCTTGGCGGTAAAGGCCGGATCGCGGAGCTGCTGGATGGAATAGGCCTGACTGGCGCGATGGTTGTGCCGCAAGCCCAACGCATGGCCGACCTCATGGGTCGTGACGTAGCGCAGCAGCTCGCCCGTCACTTCATCCGGCAACGGCAAATGGCGGGCACGCTTATCCAGGGCCGAACATTGCGCAAAATACCATAGCTGCGTGAGCTTGAGGATGTCGTGCCAGAAGATCACGTGGGCCGAGATAATCTCGCCGGACCGCGGGTCATGGACGTGGGGCCCCTGGGCGTTGCTGATCGGTTCGGCCGCCCAGCGAATTACCGAGTAGCGAGCGTCCTCGGGGTCCCAATACGGGTCCTCGGCTCGCTCGGGCGCTTCGCGGCAGACAATTGCCTTCTTGAACCCCGCTTCCGCAAAAGCTGAATTCCAGTCCTCAACGCCCTTCTTAAGAAACGGCCGCCATTTCTCCGGGACTTCCCGGCTGAGGTAAAAAGTGATCGGCTTGACCGGCTCGGAAACATCGGCGCTGGGGTCCTTTTTTTCCAGCCGGTAGCGAGCGATGAACTCCCGCCGCATTACCCACGTCTTGGGGTCGTCGTACTTCTCGAAGGATTCGGTGAAGTAGCCGACGCGCGGATCAAAGTAGCGCGGCATCATGGGCGTTTCCGGAAGTTTCACCAGGCTGTAGTGAACCAAGGCAGTAAGACTGTGTCCCCCGCCGCTCGTCCGCGGGCCTTGACCCAAGCGGTTGCCGGCGCCGGAATCGCCGCTTCGGAACGTCAGCAGGGAACGAACCTCGATGTTGGTCGGAAAGGCTTTCACGTCCGACAAGTACGATCTCGATTCGTCCACGCCGGCCGCGCCGCCGGCGGCTCTCTTCACCGACAGATCGGCAAGTTCCGTGGTAAACATGGGCGTGACCAGGATTACCGTGGAGCGGTCCTTCCCCTCGGCCTCGACGGGGAAGCTGGCAATAATGGTGTCGCTATTGGCCGAATCAACCGCGATTTGTACGGCTTTGCCGCCGGCACGCTTTGCATATGCGATCTTCCACAGGTACACCTTCTTGCCACGCCGTTCCCAGCGGAGCACACTCGACCCCAGGGCCTCGCCGCCAAAGCTCACGCCGGGCGGTCCCTTGGCGACTTCGGCCTCCCAGAGCATGGGCTGATCGAATCCTGTCTGGGGGATCTCGAAATAGAGCTTGTCCTCGACGCGGTGAACAGCGAAGACACCAGGAAGCGTCTGGGCATCCTTGGTGATGACATCGTCGTACTTCTTGATGGTGTTCGGGGTTGCGGGCTTACTGGCGGAGGACTCGCTGGCAGCCCCGAGATTCCACCAAGGTTTTCGTTGATCTTTCCGGTCTTGAGCCCGGACAAAGCCGGTCATCAAGAGCAAGCACAGCACAACAGGTGATAGCCTCGGAGTCATAAGTAGTCCATTCGAGGTGAGCAAGACAGTGTTCAGCCGTTGGGTTTCATTGTAATTCGCTAACGGCTACTATGATAGGCTCAAGCCGGGGCCGTTTCCGCCGGCTGCTCGCGGCAATATACTCGCATGAACCGGCCGCGCATGTGCGGCGCGAGCCAAAACCTCAAACACCTGCCAATGCCATGAACCCCTCAGCAAATCATCTCAGTCCTTCCCGCCGGCAATTCCTGCAATTGGGCGGCGCCGCGGCGATCGCTTGCGCGGCGTCAAACCCCGCGACCGGGGACGCCGCCGAAGAGAACCGGCCGCCCGCCAAGTCGCTCAATCTGAGCGTCGCCTCCTACACGTTCCGCAAATTCAATCTGGAAAAAACGATCGCTATGACCAAGCGGGCGGGGATCAAGAATATCTGCCTGAAATCAATGCACATGCCGCTGAACGCCAAACCGGATGAACTGGCGGCAACGGCCGCAAAGGTCGCGTCGGCAGGCCTGACGCTCTACGGCGCGGGCGTCATCGACATGGCCAAAGAAGCCCAGGTCCGCCAGGCGTTCGACTACGGCAAGGCGGCCGGATTGCGGCTCTTGGTCATCAGCCCGGAGCCCAAGTTGCTGCCGCTGGTGGAAGCTCAAGTGAAGAAGCAAGGCATCGCCGTCGCCATCCACAATCACGGACCGGGCGACAAACGATTTCCCACGCCGCAGAGCGCGTACGACGCCGTCGCCGGCCTCGACCGCCGCGTGGGCCTGTGCATCGACATCGGCCACACCGTTCGCGCCGGGGCCGACCTGGTCGAATCGATCAATCGCTGCCACGACCGCCTGCTGGAGATGCACATTAAGGATGTGAGCGAGGCCGCTCCCAAGGGCCGCTGCGTCCAACTCGGCCGCGGCGTGATCGACATCGTGGGCATGATCCGCGCCTTGCTGAAGTTCGGCTATCAAGGAACGTACTCCTTCGAATGGGAAGCGGACGAGACGGATCCTCTGCCCGGCCTTTGCGAATGCGTCGGCTACACCAACGGTGCGCTAGCCGCGTTATAATGACGCCAAAGGAGAACAATTCATGTCACGCTCCCTGAGCACCATATTGGTTTTGAGTCTTGCCACATTCATCCCCATCCGCGCCTTGGCGTGGAACAGCATCGGGCACCTGGCAAGCGCGAAACTGGCCTACGACAAGCTCGACGAACAGGACAAGGCGGCACTGTTTACGCTGCTGAAGGCCCACCCGCATTACAAGGAATTCCTCGCGGCGGGCCGCCCGGCCGATGTTGACGAGCGCCAGTGGGTCATCCTGCGGGCCGCGGTCTGGCCGGATTGGATTCGATCGCGGCGCGACGACCGCGCGGCCGGAACGTAACGAGATACAGCCGTCCAGAGGAACACTATACCGACATCCCCTTCGTCGATCCCAAGGATGCGGCGGCTTTCGCGGGCAAGACGCTCGTGTCGCCAGACCAAACGGACGTCCTCTGCGCGTTAAAGCACGAAAGCGGCATCCTCCGCTCGCGCAACGCCGCGGACGAGGACAAAGCGGTGGCCATCTGCTGGATATTCCACCTCATCGGCGACATCCACCAGCCGCTGCACAACACGAGTTTCTTCTCCTGCGAGCCGGGCCTGGAGCACGGCGACCAAGGCGGCAACAAGCTCGCCGTCAAAATCAATGGCCGCGTCTGGAAGCTGCACGCCTATTGGGACGACCTGCTGGGCGAGGACTCCAACTACGGTGACGACTCCGCCGAGCACCAGTACGAGTTGTACCTGATGGCGATCAAGCAGGCGGACCGGCTCGGCAAGCTCCAATTGCCCGCCGGCGCCGCGGAAAAGTTTGCCAAGGATCGCACATTCGCAAGCTGGTCACAAGAGGGTTTCGAGCTGGCCAAGACGGTCGCATACCAGGCTGCCGACGGCGGCGGGATATTGAAGCACGTAGTCATCCAAACCGGCGAGCCATTTCCCGAAGACGCGCCCGAGGCAGGCGCAAGTATGCCGAAAAGGCACACGCGCTCGCCGACGTGCGGGTCGCTTTGGCTGGCCGGCGCTTGGCGGAGCGGGTGCATGAGCTGCTGAGAAGCGAGCCGTGAGCGGGGAAGCCGCAGCCGCCAAAAAAGGGAGAAAGGGAGCAGGGGAGACAAACGAATCTCCCTTTCTCCCCTACTCCCTTTCTCCCCTGCTTGTCACGCCTCCCCCAGCGGACGCTGCACAATCAGATACTTCTCCACGATGCGCCCGCCGATGAGATGCTCCTGGATGATCTCCTCCAGTACGGGCGGATCGCAATGCGAGTACCATGCGCCTTCGGGATAGACGACGGCGATAGGCCCGCCCTTGCAGAACCTTAGGCAATTGGCCTTGGTGCGATAGATGCCGCCGGCGCCGACCAGGCCGAGCTCGTCGAGGCGGGCCTTGAGATAATCCCAGGCTGCCAGCGACTGCTCCTTGGATGAGCAGTTGGGCTTGGTCTGGTCGCAGCAGAGGAAAATGTGCCGGCGGATCACCGGCACGCCGACCATTTCAGCCTTTTGCCGCTGTTGCGCCAGCATGTCTGCCAAGGGAACCGTTTCTTCATTCATCGGGCGACCTCCTTATATCCATCCTCTGCGTATCAACCAGAACTTTACGCCTTGCGTCAAGACAACATAACAAAACAGCGTCAGGATGACCAGCGGCCAGTAGAGCGGCGGCAACGGCGAGAACCCGAGCCAGTGGGCAATCCGTCCCGAGAACGGCAGCCAGGCGCCGAACGCCATGATGATAGCGGTTGTCACCGTAAGCGGCCAACTCGCCCAACTTTGCAGGAAGGGGATTCGGTTCGTGCGAATGACGTGGATGATCAAGGTCTGCGTTAAGAGCGACTCCACGAACCAGCCGGTCTGGAAGAGCGATGCGCTCTGCTTGAATGCTTCGGGCGTGCTCCAATCCCAGCAATGGAAGAGGTAGAGCATCATGAAATAGGTCGTGTAGTCGAAAACCGAGCTGCACGGCCCGATGAAGAGGATGAAGGCGCGATTTCGCCCATCTGCCAGGGGCGTGGCTTGGCGATCTGCTCGGGATCGACGTTGTCGCCGGGGATGGGCACTTGCGAGAAGTCGTAGAGCAGGTTATTCGTCAGAATCTGCTTGGTTTCCATCGGCAAGAATGGCAGAAAGGCGCGGCGCCCAGCACGCTGAACATGTTGCCGAAGTTGGAGCTGGCGCCCATGCGGACGTACTTGAGGATGTTGGCAAAGACCTTCCGCCCCTCGAGCACGCCTTCCTCCAGCACCATGAGGCTCTTTTCCAGCAGGATCATGTCGGCCGCCTCCTTGGCAATGTCCACGGCGCTGTCGACGGAGATGCCCACGTCGGCGGCGCGGAGCGACGGCGAGTCGTTGATGCCGTCGCCCAAGAAGCCGATGACGTGTCCTTTGCTCTGCAAGGCGCGGATCACGCGCTGCTTGTGGGCCGGAGAGAGCCGCGCGAAGAGCGTCGCTCGTTCGGCGACGTTCGCCAGCTCCGCGTCGTTCATGGCTTCCACTTGCGCCGCCCAGCACGATGCAATCGGTCGCCAGCCCCACTTCCTGACAAATCTTGCGGCTAACCAGCTCGTTGTCGCCGGTGAGAACCTTGACCGCGACGCCGTGGGTTCGCAGCGCGGTGATCGCGGGGGCCGCGGAATCCTTGGGCGGATCAAGGAAGGCCACGTAGCCCATCAGCACCAGGTTCCGCTCGTCGTCGCGGGAATAAGCGGGCTGCTGCTGAACGTCGCGATAGGCTATCGCCAGCACGCGGAAGCCGTCGGCGCTGAGCTCGTCGCAGTATTCCTTCAACTCCGTAATCAGCAACGGATCGACCGGGTAGACCTTGCCTTCCAGCTCGAAGCGGTCGCAGCAGTGAAAGACGGCCTCAGTGGCGCCTTTGCAGATCAGGCGGCGGCCGCCCTGCGGCGTCTGGACTACCACCGACATCCGCTTGCGCGAGAAGTCGAAGGGGATTTCGTCGATCTTCTTGTATTCCGGAACGGCGTGCTTCTCGTGGATCTCCTCAAACTGCAGGATCGCGCGGTCCAGCACGTTGCGCAATCCGGTCTGGAAATGGCTGTTGAGATACGCATGGAGCAGGACCGCCTCGTCCTCGTTGCGGACGACGTCGCAATGTCGCTCCAAGATCACCCGGTCCAGCGTGAGCGTTCCGGTCTTGTCGGTGCAGAGCACGTCCATCGCGCCCAGGTTCTGGATCGAATTCAGCCGCTTGACGATCACTTTTTTGCGCGACATGCCGATAGCGCCGCGGGAGAGGCAGACGGAGACGATCATCGGCAGCATTTCGGGCGTCAGGCCCACGGCCACCGCCACGGCAAAGAAGAAGGCCTTCGTCCAATCGTGTTTCGTCAGGCCATTAATAAGGAACACCAGCGGCACCATCACCGCCATGAAGTAGATCATCAGCCAGGTGAAACGGCTGATTCCCTTGTCGAAGCTCGTCGGCGGCGGTTGCCCGACCAGCGATTGTGCCATCGTGCCCAGATAGGTCTTGAAGCCCGTTTCCACGATCACGCCCGTGGCCGCCCCGCTTTCCACGCTCGTGCCGAGGAAGCAAGTGTTCTTGTGTTCCAGCGCCGGCTTGGAACCGCCGTTCTCCTTGGCATCGAATTTTTCCACGGGGAGCGATTCCCCGGTGAGGCTCGACTGGATGACGAAAAGGTCCTTGCAAGCCACCAGACGCAGGTCGGCCGGGATCATGTCGCCCGCCGCAAGTTGGACGACATCGCCGGGCACGAGCTCGCTCAGCGGCAGTTCGCGCGGCTGCCCGTCGCGGACCACGGTCGCCGTGACGCTGATCATGGCTTTGAGCTTCGCCGCGGCCGTGTCCGCCCGCGATTCCTGGATAAAGCGGAGTCCCACGCCGAGAACGACCATCACGAGCATCACGCACGGACCGCCGGGGTCGTGGTCTTCATCGCTCCAGTAGGTGACGGCAGCCAGCACGAGCAGCAGAGTCACCAACGGATTAAGGCAGGCATGGAGAAGGATTCTCAGCCGCCGGAACCGCTGCTCGTGGGCGACGATGTTGGGACCGTGCTCCTCCCGGCGGTGGTGGGCCTCTTCTTCGCTCAGGCCCTTCTCGGCGCTGCCCATCCGGCGGAACACGTCCTGGCAATCGCATGCAGCCACTTCCGCCAGCAACGGCGACACCTGGATCGTCTGCGTCGGCCTGCGGAAGGTCGAAAGAATGTTTTTCGGCAGCGTGAAAATCGGCAGCAGCGGCATGACATCCTGGCAATTGCTCTGGTTAAACGTGCCAAAAGCGGCAAGGTGGAAGGCGGCGTGGCGGAAGGGGCAATTATACGGGCGGTCAGGTTTACTGCCAAGCGAGTCCGCTTGATTGTGGGCTTGCCGCCGAGGTAGGCCGGAACAAGCGCAGTTCCGGCATGAAACGGCGGTTTGCGTAACGCATTGCCGGAACTGCGCAAGCTTGTTCCGGCCTACGCCTTGCCGCACCGCGTGTCTTGATTGTTGGCTTGCCGCCGATGTAGAATGACCTTCTATTCGCGGCCGTGCAATCTGGCGTCAACGACCAAGCCACTTCAAGGAGCAAACCATGTCAAACGTCACCACCGATCAGGCGAAAAGCAATCCAGCCGCCCGGCCCGCGGTCCCGGACGGGCCGGATCACGTGCATCTGGTGCCGTATCCGAAAATCGTCTTTCTCTACCCAACGTTGTTATGGGCGGTGGTCTCGGCAATTTGGATGCACTTCCTCAGTGCCCCTTTGGATGCCGACAATCACGTGGCCGCGGGCTTGGGCGCGCTGTTCTTGTGCGTGTTCGCGATTAACCTCGTGATCCTGGCCTTCGACTTTCCCCGCACGACTTCGCTGACGCTCTTTTTCTTCGCCGCCGCGGTTGTGATGGGGCTGGTGCTGCTGTTCACCTTTCAGCCCGATTTCTGGCCGGCGATAAAGGACTTTGTCAAGCACTTTCATCCCATGGCCAACGCCACGTTCTATTGGACGATCGCGGGGGTCATTGGCCTGTTGTTCCTTGCGGTGTCGATTCAGGTGCGGTTCGATTACTGGGAGGTCCGCGGCAACGAGCTTCTGCACCACCACGGCTTCTTGGCCAACCTGGAGCGGCTTTCCGCCCCGAACCTGCGGATGGAGAAGGAGATCAACGACATTTTCGAATACTTCCTGCTCCGCTCTGGCCGGCTCATCATCTACACCAGCAACGACCGCCAGCCGATCGTGCTGGACAACGTGCCCTTCATCGACCGCAAGGAACAGGCCGTTAACCGGATCTTGGCGCGCTGCAGGTGCAGGTGAGGAGAGAGGATGCGAAGTGACTTATCCTACCGTTGCGGCTTGAACACCACCGTCGCCAGCGGCGGCAGGGTGATGACGATCGAGGCGGGGCGGCCGTGGCTCTCCTGGGGCTGGCCTTGCGCGCCGGGATAGTTGCCTACGTTGCTCCCGCCGTAAAAGGCCGAGTCGCTGTTGTAGATCTCGTTAAACCACACCGCCTCCGGCACGCCGAGGCGATGGCCCTGGCGGACGACCGGCGTGAAGTTGTTGCAGACCACGACATAGTCGCTGGGATCCTTGGCCCGGCGGATGTAGCTGAGCGTGCTGTCCTGGTAGTTATGGCAATCGATCCACTCAAATCCGCGGTAGTCGAAATCGACCTCGTACAGCGCCTTTTCGCGGCGGATCAGGCGGTTCAGGTCGGCCACGCACTTCTGCACGCCCTGGTGCGTTGACCATTGCAGCAGGTGCCATTGCAGGCTCTCGTCGAAATTCCACTCGTTCCATTGCCCGAAGTCGCCGCCCATGAACAGCAGCTTTTTGCCCGGATGCGTCCACATGTAGCTGAAGAGCTGCCGCAGGTTGGCGAACTTCTGCCAAAGGTCGCCGGGCACCTGGTCCAAGAGCGAGCCTTTGCCGTGGACCACTTCGTCGTGCGAAAGCGGCAGCACGAAATTCTCGTGGAAAGCGTAGATCAGGCTGAAGGTCAGCTCGTCGTGGTGATACTTGCGATGGATCGGCTCGTGCCGCATGTAGCGGATGGTGTCGTTCATCCAGCCCATGTTCCACTTGAAGCTGAAACCCAAGCCTCCCAAATAGGTCGGCCGCGAGACACTCGGCCAGGCGGTCGATTCCTCGGCAATCGTGAGGATGCCAGGGAACTGCAGGTGCGTCTGCTCGTTGAGCTCCTTGAGGAAGCCGATGGCTTGCAGGTTCTCGCGTCCGCCGAACTCGTTGGGCAGCCAGTCGCCCGGCTCGCGGCTGTAGTCCAGGTAGAGCATCGAGGCCACGGCATCGACCCGCAACCCGTCAACGTGATACTTGTCGAGCCAGAAGAGGGCGTTGGAGATGAGGAAGTTGCGGACCTCGTGGCGGCCGTAGTTGAAGATCAACGTGCCCCAGTCGCGGTGTTCGCCGCGGCGGGGATCGGCGTGCTCGTAGAGCGCCGTGCCGTCGAACTGCCGCAGGCCGTGCCCGTCCCGCGGGAAGTGGGCGGGCACCCAATCGACGAGCACGCCGATGTCGTTCTGATGGCAGACGTCGATGAAATACATCAGGTCGTGCGGCGTGCCGTAGCGCGAGGTGGCCGCGTAGTAACCGACCGTCTGATAGCCCCAACTGGCCGTCAACGGATGCTCGCTCACCGGCAGGAGCTCGATGTGCGTGTATTGCATCTCCTTGCAGTAGTCGACGAGCTGATGGGCCAGGTCGCGGTAGGTGAGCCAGCGCGAGGGATCGTCGCCCGGCCGCTTCCAACTTCCGAGATGGACCTCGTAGCAGGAAACCGGCCGCTCGTGCCAGTTGGTTTCGCGGCGCTTGGCGATCCAGTCGTCGTCTTGCCAATGGTAGCGGTTCAGATCGACGACCTTCGAGGCGGTCCGCGGCGGCAACTCGGCGGCGAAGCCATAGGGATCCGACTTCTCGAAGACTTCCTCGTGATGGCGGATTTGATACTTGTAGAGCGTGCCCTCGCCAAGGCCCGGCACGAAAAGTTCCCAAAAGCCGCTGGGGATATGCTTGCGCATGGGATGGCGCCTGGCGTCCCAGCGATTGAAGTCGCCGACGACGCTCACGCCGCTGGCATTGGGGGCCCAGACGGCAAAGTTCACGCCCTCCACGCCATCGATCGTCCGTAGGTGCGCCCCCAGGCGATCGTAGCTCTGCCAGTGGCGGCCCTCGTTGAGCAAGTAGAGATCGAACTCCGTCAAGAGGTGGGGAAAGCGGTAAGGATCTTGGATCAGTTTCTTCATACCTCCCTCGTCTGCCACGCGGAGCAAATATCGCGACTTCTCTGTGCCTGGCCCGCAGGGGCATATCGCCTCGAACAGCCCCGCCGGGTGGATGCGGCGCATCGGCCGGGCGGCCTCCGGGGCACCCGCGCCGGGTGTCGGCAACGGATCGACGACCCAGGCTTGCGCCGATTCCGGCAGGAACGCGCGGACCGCCATAGCTCGCCGTCCCGAATCGTCGACCAGGTGCGGCCCGAGGAGTTCGAACGGATTCTCGTGCTTTCCCTGAAGCAATTGGTGGATGCTTTCCACGGTCACGCTGGTGCGCAAGGTCATCTCCTTATACCCGACGCGGCTGGAAGGGGAACAAGTCGCCGCCGGGGCACCCGCGCAGCGGGTCGACGGACACTTGGTTCACTTCCAACCGATTTCCATATGAAAGCCGCTGTCTGGCAATGCGAACGCAATGCCGGACGCCCCGTGGAATCGCCCACGTTGCATATTTTAGCCAATCTACGAGCGTTTTGCGAATCCCCCTGCCTAAAACAGCCATTTCGCGAGGTTTGTGAAGTCCTTGGCCATTTTGGCCATGTGGAGCGTCGAATCTGCGGCGGCGGCACTCGACATCGTGGAACTCCAGGGCACGATCCAACCGCTGCCAAAGGTCCGAGTTCTTGACGGGCACCATTTGGCCGAAGTATTCCCATCGCCACTCGTTTCCGCGCCACTCGGAAAGGCCGTACCGGACGCCCGACCACACGTAGTCGCTGCACTCGACGAGCGTCACTCGCGAGGGCTGATCGAGCGACTCGAGCGCCCGTACGACCGTCAGCAGATCAAGCCGCTCAACCGGGAGGTTGGACTCGGCGTCATGGGCCTCGAACTGCCGCTGGCCGTCGTTGCGTCGCAGGACGAACTGCCAACGGCCGCTTTGACCGGTGCGATCAATGTGCGAAAGCAGCAGGAAGTGAGGTGTTGAAACGTCCATTTCCGTCTGTGGATTATCGGGAAACGCCTTTGGAGAATCCTGTCAACTTAGGCGGTATGACACAAACAGAAAAACTTGTCCTACAGGGTTAAATCGGCGGATTGCTGAAAATGCTACGTCCGGTCCTTTTGCGTGTTTACAAAAGGTGAGGATATGATGCCGGCTTAGCACGGAATCGCTGCCGCCATCCGCTGCGCGATCGGCCTCCGGCGGAATTTCAGCGCAGGGCAACGAAGGCGGCCATCGACCGTCATGCCAGCGAAAGGTGCAACGGGGGCAAGAAGAGGAGAGCCAGAAAACGTGCTGTGGAACGAGTTCAAGCGCGCGATATTGCCAGATGCCGCTAAATGGCAAAGCTCCCCGGGTAGGACTCGAACCTACGACCCAGCGGTTAACAGCCGCTTGCTCTACCGACTGAGCTACCGAGGAATGTGTCGGAACTGCCATCTTATTAACCAACCCGGCCGCTGACAAGGGCCGTCCGCTTCGGCCCGCTTATTCATGCTCCATCCCCTCTCGTGACGATTAACGGTTATGCCGATTATGACAAGAAGTAAAGAAGTGACGCCACGTCGCACCACCCCGGCGGGGCACTCATAATTACGATTTTCGGTGACTTTCCTGCTCGATTTTGCCCAACTTGACGATGACATGCGCCGCTGTAGTGGCTAGAATCGCCGCGTCCCGGCCGGCGTCCGCCCGGCGGAAGAAACGGAAGGACCCGTAACGTTGCAGATCTTCAACCCTGGCACGGATGCCACGGCACCGGATCGGCGCGAGCCGCTGGCGTCGGCTGCGAGCGCGATAGCTGCCGCCTTGCCGCGATTGGCCGATCTGCCGGATGGCGATGACGCTGACAGTCGGACGGCGATTCACTGGCCGCATCGACGGGACCGCGCATTGTTTTATCGGACCGCCTATCCTTTGATGCTCCGCTCCCGCAAGCTGGAAGAGCGGTTGCTAGAACTGTTTCAGAAGGGTTACGTCAAGGGGACAGTGACCGGCGGCATGGGCAACGAGGCTACCGCGGTTGGCATGACCATGCCGTTGCGACCGGGGCAGGATATCGTCTCGCTGCTGCACCGCGACTTCGCCGGCCATCTGGTGCTCGGCGCTCAGCCGTACCAATTGGTCTGCCAATACCTGGCCAACGAAGACAGCCCGACGCATGCTTGCGAAGGCAACGTCCACCACGGCGACGCGGCGGCGCGGCGCTTTCCGATGATCAGCCATTTGGGCAAGTTGCTGAGCGTGGCCGTCGGCGCTACGTGGGCGGCGCGGAACCGCGGTGAACAAGTCGTCGGACTCGCGGTCATCGGCGACGGCGGCACGAGCACAGGCGAATTCCATGAATCGCTCAACATCGCCTCGGTGCATAAGGTGCCGGTGTTGTTCATAATTGAAAACAACCATTACGCGTTTTCCACGCCGACTCGCATGCAGTACAACTGCCATCGGCTTGCCGATCGCGCGCATGGCTACGGCATATCCGGCCGTTGGATCGACGGGATTGACCCGTGGACCGTCTACGAGGCGGTCTGCGACGCGATGGACGCGATGGAAGACTCGCCCGCACCGGTGCTACTGGAATGCGATACCCGCCGCCTCTGCGGCCACGCGGCCTACGACAAGGCGGCTTACGTTCCGGAAGACTTGCTGGAAAAGTGGCGGAAAGACGACCCGCTAACGCTTGCACGGCGCCGCCTGCGCGAGGTAAGCGGCGTGTCGGAAACCTCGATTCGCGAGCTTGAAGCGGCGGTCGATGACGAGCTGCGGGACGCGGTTTCCAAGGCGCTCGCTGCTGGCCGGCCTCGTGTACCGCGACGATGGCCGGTGTACGCCGAAAATGCCGGACCCGGCGTCGATGCGGTGGAACTTGTAAGGCTCGAGCTGGCTGGCAACCGATTCGACAAGCAAGATGAGGCGTGCGACGAAGGTGGAACGATTCCCTTCCACCGTGCAAATAGTCATCGTCGTTCCCGCGCGCCGCAGCGCCGCGAGTCGATCCTCGATCACTCAAACTGCCGGCACTTTCAGCCAAAGGCGTCAAGAACGGCGACGCGGTAAACATGGCGCTGGACTTTCTACTCGCGAGCCATCATTCGGCCTACCTGGCGGGCATGGACGTGGGCGCGTACGGCTCGGCATTCAAGACCTGCAAAGGACTTGTCGATCGCTACGGCTCGCACCGCGTGATCGACATGCCGTTGGCGGAATCTGGCATTTTGGGCTTCGCCTTGGGTTCGTCGCAAACCGGCGCGGCGCCGATCGTCGAGTTTCAATTCGCCGACTTTTCCACCGAGGCGGTGACGCAAGTCGGCCTGAACGCCGCAACCTGGCACTTTCGCACAGGCCGCCCCGCGCCGCTGTTGCTGCGGCTGCCCTGCGGCGGCGGGCTGACGATGGGCGCCTTCCATTCGGGAGAGTTCGAAGGACTTTGGTCGCGATTTCCCGGACTGAAGCTGCTCTATCCGGCCACTTCGCAGGAGACCTACGAAGCCCTGCTGGCCGGCTTCTACGATCCCAATCCCTGTCTGGTCTTCGAGCACAAACTGCTCTACTGGAACCGCGGCGGCGACATCGATTTCGACGGCGATCTGCAGGCCGTCTGGCGTCCACGGCGCTATACTGAAGGCAGCGACCTGACGCTCGTCGCCACGGGCGCAATGGTCTCCGCTGCACTTGCGGCGGCCGCCCAATCGGGATGTTCGGTGGACGTTTGGAACCCGTTCGTGCTGCAGCCGTTGGACCTGGCGCCGATTGCCGCCTCTGTCGAGAAGACCGGGCGGCTGCTCGTGGTCCAAGAGTCGGGCGAGACTCAGGGCCTCGGCGATCGGCTGATCTCGCTCTTGACGCGAGAATGTTTTCATGCCCTGCGCAAAGCGCCGCGGATCGTGGCCAGTCCCGACGCTCCAGTGCCTTTTGCCCCGGAGTTGGAGTTGGCCTATCGCCCTAGCCAGGAGAAGATACGCCTGGCGATCCTCTCCATTGTGGGCGCCGACCGGTTGCGAAAGGCAGCATGAACCCGTATAACGTTGCGCATGGAACCCTCCCCCTATCGCCTGCCGCTCTATTTGCCCGCCCAGGGAGCCAGCGAGACCGAGGCGACGATCATCGAATGGCGCGTGGCCGAGGGCGACCGCTTTCAGTCGGGTCAGGTGCTCGCGCAGATTGATAGCGCCAAATCGGTCTTCGACTTCGAGGCCCCCTGTGCCGGGCAGGTGATCCATCTGCTGCGACAGGAGGGCGAGACGTCGCCGCTTGCCGAGCCGGTGATGGAGATCGAAACGAGCGACCCGGCGATGCGCGACTGGATCCCGCCCGCGGTGACGGGAACGACGAATGTCGAATGTCAAATGACGAAGGGAGTTCGCCAGTCGTCATCGGGGCACCCGTCCGACGGGTCGATTCGACATTCCGAAGACGTGGTGATCATGGGCGTTGGCGGCTATCTTCCGTCTCGAGTGGTCACCAATGCCGAGCTTGTCCGCGGCTTCCCGGAGTTGACGGACCAGTACGTTTATGAAGTGACCGGCATCCGCCAGCGCCGCTGGGCCGACGACAATGAGCGGCCGTCGGGAATGGCGTTCAAGGCCGCTCTGGAAGCGATCCGCAATTCGGGCATCGATACCCGCGACATCGACGCGATCATCGTCGCCACGACCACGCCCGACATGGCCATTCCGTCCACCGCGGCCGTGCTGCAGGACCGGCTGAGCCTGCCGACCGTGCCGGCGTTCGATCTCAACGCGGCCTGCAGCGGCTGGCTCTATGCCGTGGCCAACGCGCGAGGCATGATTCTCTCCGGGCTGGCGCGGCACGTGTTGACCGTGGGAGTGGAGATGCAATCGCGGCTTTTGGACGCCGCCGACCGCAACGCATACTTCCTCTTTGCCGACGGGGCCGGGGCAGCGATCGTCTCCGCCGGCGATTCGCAGGCCGGCGCACAAGGGCATCGCATCCGCCATGTGCATATCGGCGGCGACACCCGCGGCATTCAGATGGCC
The DNA here is from genome assembly GCA_963780045.1 of uncultured Planctomycetia bacterium. Lineage (GTDB taxonomy): Bacteria > Planctomycetota > Planctomycetia > Pirellulales > Thermoguttaceae > JANXQG01. The sequence continues at coordinate 5,339,292 of CAVZZZ010000001.1, forward strand.
CGCCGCGATGCGCCGGGGTATCTTCTTCCCAACGGCCACGGCGATCCCTGGATTCGCATCGATGGCCACGCCATGTTCCGCTTCGCCACGGAGAGTTTTTCAACGCTCATTCGCGACGCGGTAGCCAAGAGCGGCTGGCAGCCTGACGACGCACGCTGGGTCATTCCTCACCAGGCGAACGGGCGCATCTTGAAGGCGGCGGCCAAGCGGAGCGGCATTCCCTTCGACCGCTTCTTCATCAACATCGAGAACATCGGCAACACTTCCAGCGCAAGCATTCCGCTGGCCCTGACCGACGTGCAACGGAGCCTGCGGCCGGATGACAAACTCGTGCTGTGCAGCGTTGGGGCCGGGCTGACGACGGCGGCGATCACGGTGGAGTGGTGACTAGGTCCACAAGTTCCTATCCAGCATTCGATAGTTTATCGCCTCATTGAGGTGGTTCGGCCGCACGCCGTCGCTGTTGTCCAGGTCTGCGATGGTGCGGGCCGTGCGAAGGATCTTGTCGTGGGCGCGGGCGGAAAGGCCCATCTCGGTCATCGCGCCTTTGAGGAGGTTGCTGCACTCGGCGTCCAGCACACAGTACTGCCGCGTCTGACGATGCGACATGTCCGCGTTGTAGCGGGTTTTGCCGCCATTGAATCGCTCCGCCTGCCGCTGCCGCGCGGCGGCCACAACGGACCGCATCTCCGCGCTGGAAGTGCCCGGCGTTCCGCCGGAAAGCTCGCGAAAGGGCACCGCGGGGACTTCAATGTGGATATCAATTCTGTCAACGAGCGGTCCCGAAATCTTGCTCATGTACCGCTCTATTTGCGGGCCAGTGCAATTGCAACCGCGGCGCGAATCGCCGCGGTAGCCGCAGGGGCACGGGTTCAAGGCGGCGATGAGCATGAAGTTCGCCGGGAAGGTCGTGCTGTTGAGCGCGCGGCTGATCGTGACCATGCCGTCCTCCAGCGGCTGGCGGAGAACTTCGAGCGTGCGGCGGTTGAATTCCGGCAGCTCATCGAGGAAAAGCACGCCGTTGTGGCTCATGGAGATTTCGCCCGGCGTGGGTGTGGAGCCGCCGCCGACCAGCCCGGCGTCGCTGATCGTGTGGTGCGGCGAGCGGAAAGGCCGCACGGCCAAGAGCGGCTGGCCCGGCTTCAGGCGGCCCACCGCGCTGTAAATCCGCGTTGTTTCGATCAATTCTTCGGCCGTCAGGTCCGGCAGGATAGTCGGCACCCGCTTGGCAAGCATCGTCTTGCCAGAGCCGGGCGGGCCGAGCATCAGCAAATTGTGTCCGCCGGCGGCAGCGACGATGATCGCCCGCTTCGCCATTTCCTGCCCGCGGACGTCGGAGAAATCGACGTCGTAGGTGGAAAGCTGGCGAAACAGATCATCCAGACGCGAGGGCGTCGGTTCGATTTCGATTTCTCCGGTCAAAAAACCAACGGCCTGGGCGAGGCTGGAGACTGCGATGACCTCAATGCCTTCCACGACGGCCGCTTCCGCCGCGCTTTCGGCCGGCGCGATCAGCCCGCGGAGATTCTTGTCTTCTTTCTCGGCGAGCGCTTTGGCGGCCATCGCCATCGACAGGCGCCTTTGGCCGGCCGCGTGGTGCCGTCCAGAGCCAACTCGCCGACGATCGCGTAGCCCGCCAGTTTTTCCGACGCGACCTGCCCGCTGCCGATGAGCGTGCCCAGCGCGATCGGCAGATCGAACGAAGCGGCGTCCTTCGGCAGATCGGCGGGAGCCAGATTGACGACTATGCGGCTTTGCGGGCGCTGGAAACCCGAGTTGACCATGGCCCGTTCGACGCGATGCGTGCTCTCTTTGACCGCCGCTTCCGGTAACCCGACGAGAACCTGCTTCGGCAGTCCCGACGGAGAGACGTCGACCTCAACTTCGACCGGAAGTGCTTCGATGCCGACGAGCGTGAAGGTCTTGAGTTTTGCAAGCATACTGTCTACTCACCTAGTCGCCGGCTGCAATGTCAAGCTTCAGAAACTCAACAAGCGGCCCAATGAAGTCTGCTTTGTCCCAGTCTTGTCCTAAGACCCAATGTACGGCGTTTAGCTTGCCATGCAGAGCTAGGACAGTTGCGTCTATATCTCCCTCTTTCGATTCCCAGCGGCGGATCATTCCAGGGCTAAAACGACGCTTTAGCTTTTCCCGAATCCACAATCGCCTTGCCTTGTTCTTGAGTTGATCGCTTTCCCCCCAGTCGGCATTGTAAAACGGAGGCCGGTTCCGCTCATAATAGCCGTCGAGGTCAAGGCTAAGCCTATAGCACAATTCTCCACCCAAGTCGTCACACTCCTTAAGGATTCGGTTTTCGCCTCTCATGATTGTCATCTCCGGTGACCCAGTGCTTCCCGGTGGCTATTGCGAAGTCGCCTATTCTACCAAGTTGTCGCACTATCCGATAGAAGCTAGAATTGATCGTGGTGAGACCGGCAACGAAGAACGATGGGAGTAATCTCAGAGAAGCGGCGGCTTTCCTTCTTAAGACGTGAGGAAACTACTATGGGTGCAATTCGCGTTGAAACGGTGGTCGAATCAGACGGCGTTGTCCACATTACCGATCTGCCGTACGTCAAGGGCGATCGCGTAGAGGCGGTAATCGCTCTTCACAGCGAGCCAAAGGAGCGAGAGCGGGAGGCTGCCCGCCAGAGACTCTTAGAGCGCGCGCGGCGGTCGCAGCTTCGTTCCTCAGGGACCTACCCCACGCGCGACGAGCTGCATGAACGCGATTGACACGAACGTCTGGATCTATTTCCACGACACGCGCGATCCGCGTAAGCAGCGACTGGCGCAAGAGTTGGTCGCTACGGTCGGGGCCGTCGTCTTGCTTTGGCAGGTGGGCTGCGAATTCATTTCCGCCGCGCGGAAACTGGAACCGCTCGGGTTCAAGCCGGAGGACGCCTGGAATGCACTCGCCGACATGCAGACGATGGCGGAGCGGGTTGTGATGCCAACCCCTAAACTTTGGTGGCGCGGTCGGGACATTCAGAGTAACCATAGCCTCCATTATTGGGATGCGCTGCTCGTTGCCTGCTGCATCGATGCGGGTGTCACGGTCTTATATTCGGAAGACATCGGAGAACGGGTGATCGACGGACTCCGAATAGTCAATCCGTTTACGAATCCGCCTTGACCCGCCCCCGCAATCCCCTGCTACTTTATCCAGCTTGCCTTACCGCTACCACCGTCACGGTGCGTTCGGCAAATCCCGATTATCAGGCATATCCGGCATATCTGCCACAGTTGAGTTGCCGATCCAATCAGTGCAAAGCCGCAGGAGGCAACAAATGGTCCAAATCCTGAAATCGCTGTTGGCGTTGGCAAGTCTTATCATCATGGCGCTGGTCGCCGTCAGGGCGAACAGCGCTCCGTTGCCGGCACCGGACGAGCAGTGGCAACCGCCCGCGGCAACGAACGCCGAAGCGGCGCCATGGCGGCGTCCGTTGCATCGTCGCTGCCTGGTCCCCGGCCCGCAAGCTGGAACCCATTTGCAGGCGCAGCCGTTCGCGTATGGCTACTTTGGCGCGCACGCCCCCACGTCCGCCGTCTTCCACACCAGCAACCGCGGCGACTGGTATCAGTGGAGCTTTTACCGGGCGGATTAGCCCTTGCTACTTGATTTCCAGATGATACGGCATCCAGAGCATCACCTTTGAGCCGAGTAGTTGCTTCCAAGCCGCCACGTTGCGGAATGTCTTGAGGAAGCTGGGCAGGGCGGCCTTGGCGAATTCGTCCATATTGGGACTTTCACCGCCGAAAAGCTGCTCGAACATCGACTTCGGCTCCGGCAACACGAGCAGGTCGACGTCGGCGTCGGGCTTCAGCCCGGCGAGCTTCTTCGCCTCCTTGATCGCGTCGCCCAGAGTGCCGATTTCATCGACGAGGCCGAGCTTCTTCGCCTGGCGGCCGGTATAAACGCGGCCCTGGGCGAGGGCTTCCAGCTTGTCGTAGTCCATGTGGCGGCCCTGCGCGGCCTTGCTGACGAACTCGTGGTAAGTCTGCTCCATGTACCGCAGCCAAATCTTCCGTTCGTCCGGCGTAAACGGACTATTGGAGGTGAACATGCCGCTATTCTTGCCGCGGGCGACAACCTCAGTATTCATGCCGATTTTCTGATAGAGGCCGCCGGTGACCAGCTTGCCGCCGAGCACTCCGATGGAGCCGGTGAGTGTTCCCGGCTCGGCGAAGATCTTCTTCGCGCCCATCGTAATGTAGTATCCGCCGCTGCCGGCAACGTTGCCCATGCTTGCCACCAGTGGCTTCTTGCCGGCGACGGTGGCGTGCCAGATCAAGTCGCTGGCGGTAGCTGAACCGCCAGGGCTATCGACGCGGAGAACGACGGCGGCGACCTTGGGGTCGTCGAACGCCTTCTTGATCGCTTCGACCATCGTCGTCGAGCCAAGCGCGCTTTCGCCGAACATGCTGGACGTGCTCTTGCCCTCGATGATCTCGCCCACCGCATAGACAATGGCGATCTTCTGTTTGTTGCTGCTCGTCTTGGACTTCTTTCCGCCAGACAGGGCCTCCATCAGCTTCATAAAGCCGCCCAGTCCGGAGAGGTCTTCCATTTGCTTCTTCTTGTAGGCCGTTTCGACGTCGACCTTGGCCACCTTGAGCCGCTCGCTGAGCGACTTCTCGAATTCGTCGGCATAGCAGACATCGTCGATCAAGCCGGCATCCTTGGCTTCGCCGGCCGTGAAGAGGCCCTGGTCGATCAGCGACTTGACGGTGTAGTCGGGCAGGTGGCGGTCCTTGGTGATCGTTTCCACGGTGTGATCGTAGACGTCGTCGACGATCGCTTGCAGGCTCTCGCGCAACGGTCCGCTCATCGTGTCGCGGGTCATCGGCTCGGCGGCGCCCTTGAACTTACCCATGTGCAGCATGTCGTACTTCAGTCCGAGCTTGTCCAGGAGGCCTTTGTAGAAAGTCATCTCCAGCCGGACGCCGGGCAGGGCGAGGTTGCCGGAGGGCGGCATGCAGATGCGATCGCAAGCCGCCGCGACGAGGTACGGTCCGGTCTCGGCGGAGACCATCTCGGCATAGACCGGCTTGCCCGCTTTGCGAACGGCGGCAATCGCCGCGCGGAGCTCGTTAACCTTGCCGCGGCCAAGTTCCACGTCTTCAATTCGCAGCCAGACGGCTTTCACGTCTTTGTCGGCCTTGGCCTCGTTGAGGCGGTCCATTAGTTTGCTGAGCGTGGGCTGCATCTCACTGAAAAGGCTTTCATCGCTGGCGGCCTCGGGATACTCGCCACTGAGCACGAAGCGGACAACGGCGTTGCGCGTGGACTTCTCGCCGCTCTTGGACTTCGAGAACGTTGAGGTCTTCGCGGCCGCTTTCGTTGCCAGCTTGGTTTCCGGCGCATCGTCCTTGGAATCGTCGTCGAACGGATCGTCTTTCTCGTCCGACTTCGGTTTGGCCGTCTCCTTGGCTGGCTCCGCGGCCTTCTTGTCTGCCGACTTGGGCGACTTTTTCTTCTTGGTTTTCGATGCCTTGGCGGGGGTGCCGTCAGAGTCGGCACGTGCCGCAGGGGACATTGTTGCAACGAGGAAAGCCAGGGCCGCCAGACACGCGACGGCAACGGACAAACGACGGATTATCGACATGTGCAAGCTCCTTAGAGAACCGGAAAATGGTTCCATTAAGTGTACATCATCGCGGCGGAAAAGTCAGTAGGCTAGGAAGAAAAAGCAAAGGCTGCGGGATTGGCGGGGCGTTGCGAAAAATGCCGAAAAGGGCTGCACGCGGTGCCGTGGCGGCGATCGCCGGTGGTTAGGAGCATTACAAAATGGTGACACGCCCTTCGCTGAAAGCTCATTGCGTGCCACACGGGCGACTGTTTTTCGCTACGCCCGCTTTAGTACATCGTCGTAGACGGCCACGACTTCCGCGGCCATGCGGACGTCGGAAAAACATTCGGCGTGCCGCAGTAGGGCGTTGGAACTGAGCGCCTGCCAGGAGACCTCGCCGGCCACGAATTGCTCGATGGCGTCCGCAAGTGTCCGTGGATTGGACGGCTCGACCAGCAGGCCCTCGATGCCGTCGCGAACCGCTTCGGGCACGCCCGATACCGCGGTGGCGACGACCGGCAGCCCCGCCGACATCGCCTCCAGCACCACCATCGGGAGGCCCTCTCCGAAGAGGCTCGGCAGCACGAATAAGTCCATGTGCGCCATTTCGGCGTCGATGTCGCGGGCGAAGCCGCTCCAGTCGATGGCCGAATCCAAGAGCAACTGGCCGGCCAGGCGACGGACCTGGGCTTCATACTCGGCCGTCTCGAACGTGCCCACGGTGCGCAGTCGCACGGGCAAGCCGCGATTGCGCAGCTCGGCCAAAGCTTCAAGCAGAACTTCAAGTCCCTTGCGAGGCCGGAACAAGGCGATCGTGCCCAGCGTCCAATCGCGCTTGGCTGGGTCCCGTGGCGGTACGGTCTTCCGGCGGGGCACGCCATTGGGAACGACGTGTACGCCGAAGCCCTGTTGGCGGACATATTGCCCCACCGCCTCGGAGACGGCGATGATCGCGCTTGCGCGGCGAAGTACGAGCCGCTCGACACGGCAGTTGATCCAGTTGCGCAAGCGGTGCGTGGTGTCGCAGGGCGTGAGACTATGGACGTGGTGGACCATTGGCACGCCCGTCTGGTAAGAGACGGCGCAACCGACCAGTGCAGAGTGCGCCGTGTGCGTGTGCAGCAGACGATAACCCTCGCGTCGCACGATGCTTGCCAGTCTTTTGACCGCCGAGAAATTCGATGCGGCTCGTCATGGCCGAGTCGTAGAGCGGGGTGTCGGCCGACTTCCGCATCGCGGCGAACTGCCCTGCCTTCAGGCACGCGAAGCCGGGTTGGTAGCCGAAGTTGGGCAATTGCTGGCCCAGCAGGTCCTGTACCCGCTCCGCTCCGGCGTAATGCTCGCCGTTGATGATGTGCAGGACCGAGACCGCGGGGGACTGTTCCGATTTTTGTCTCAGCAAAAATGGGACTGTCCCCTTTTCCCCAACTTCGACCGCGTCGCGCGGGGCAGCGGCCGTTGGCACAACCACGGCGACATCGCCCGATACGGTAGTCGAGTGTTGTACAGTCGCCATGCAAGATGCTGTAGCGTGCGGTCAAGTTCCACGAGACCCACCAAGGACCTCTGACCTTAATACATAGCCTTTTTTGCGTAGCGAATCATCTCGGAAGACGGCGGGGCGGCGTGACGCCCGCGAAGATGGCGATTGCAGCGATTTTGCCGGTCACTGCCGACATAGCAAGCTCAAATGTTGTAAACCGACCCAACCGCTTGAGACCGACCAGTCCAGCGTCGGTTACCTTGCTGCCGCCGGAGTTTAGGGTTTGTAGATTGCCGTCAAGATTCGCAAGGTCCGCATCCGTAAGTTCGCTGGGTTTCGCGAGTTCGATTGTCCCTTGTGACTCGCTAGCTGGTTGCTCTGCAATGCAGACAGCCGACGAGACCAACAAGCCAATGATGAAAGTCGAAAATGTGCATCAATTCATGATTTCATCCTTTCGTCTGAGTGGTTTGGGACGCACGTCGTGAACAGCCACCATCGGCTCTTGCTTCGCGATCGGGCCTGCCGCTCGAAATAGATGGTCATGGTTTCGCCGGAATCGGTCAGTACCTGGAACCAGTGCTTGCGCACATAGCGCTCGCCGCTGCCGTGGTGGCAGGGCCCGGTTTCGCGCCAGGTTTTTAGCACGCGGGCGACGTGGACCGTTTGCGAACCCCAGCGGAATTGGCTGGGAAGGCCGGGTCCGCCGGCGCTCATTCCGGCGGCGTCGAAAGTGCCTGAGACCGGCTTTATCGCGGCGCCAATGAATTGTTCCGTCATCATGATTCGGCAATTATAGCAAGTGCCGCTGGACCTTGCCCGATTCGGTCTTCGGGATTCGCTCCACGCGCTGCCAAATCCGGGGAATCTTGAATTCTTCCAGCCGTTGTCGCAGCCAATCAACAAGCTCCTCGTCGCGGACTTCGCTGCGCAAGACGACGAGCGCCTTGAGGCACTCGCCCACAATGCCCTGCGGGTCGGGCATGCCAGCGCAGGCCGATTCGACGACCGCCGGATGGGAGTTGAGGAACTCCTCGACCTCCTCGGGATTGACCTTCCGCCCGCCGACGTTCACGACATCGGTCTGGCGGCCGGTGAGATGATAATAGCCGTCGGCGTCTCGGCGGCCACAGTCGCCGGTATTCAGCCAGCCATCGCGGACGACGCTGCGCGTCAGATCGGGCTGTTTCCAGTATTCCCGCATGACCGTCCGGCCGCGGACGACGATCTGGCCCTCGCGGCCGTCGGGCAGGTCGCGGCCCTCGTCGTCGCGGACGTCCATCTCCACGTTTGGACTGGGACGGCCGATGGTCAATAGATGTTCGCGGTCGGCGTGATACTCCAGAAATGCGGAGCGGGATGCTTCCGTCAGTCCGTAATGGTGGCAGAGACGTGTTCTAGGAAGCAGCTCCGCGAGTTTCATGCGCGTGTCCAGCGGCATCGGGGCACTGCCGATCTCGACATAGCGCAAGGAAGCACGGGCGTCGCCCAGGCGGTCGTCCGTCATGCGCAGGATCAGGTCGAATCCGGCCGGGACGAGCGCTAGCCCGGTGGCGGCCGAGTCGAGGACCTGTTTCAGCAGGGCCGCCGGGTTGCGCATGCCGGGCAGGAGGACGAGCGAGTGCCCAGCAAGGGCCATCGGCGCAGGCGGCCCAGGCCGAAGGAATGCGCCAGCGGCAGCGGCATGACCTCGCGGTCTTCGGCAGTCGTGCCAACGAACGTGTTGATGTTCAGCGCGGCCTGAGCGATGTTTTCATGCGTCAGCAGCACGCCCTTGCGGCGGCCGGTCGTTCCGGTGGTGTAGAGCAGGTCAGCCGGGGCGTCCAGCGTCGAGCGAGGCGAGCAAAGCGGCTGGGTCTCGTCCGCGCGAGTGATGTCGCCAAGGTCTTGGATGGGGACCGGGCTTAATCCGGTACTTCGAGCGCCGCCTAAGAGCACCAGACTCGCCTCGGAGTCCTCGACGATCCAGCGGAGGCCATCGTCCGGCGTGCCGGCATCGACGGGCACGGCCACACCGCCGGCCGCGTGGACCGCGAAATAGGCGGCGGCCAATTGCGGAGAATTGGGGCCGCAGAGCACGACCCGATCGCCCGCGCCGATCGCCCGGGCAATCCGCGCGGCGGCCGCGCCGATCGTCCGCGCCAAAGCGCCATAAGAGAGTTCGCCCGCCGGCCCGACGAACGCCGTTTTTTCCGGCGCGGCATCGGCGCGGGCCAGCAGCGTCACCACGAGCGGCGCAGAGGGGAGCGGCGCGGAGGGCACCGCGGCTTTAGACGGCACGCTTTCGGGCAACGATCGCACGCACCGCTCCCACGCTGTCCAGACCGACAATCTCGTCCATGTCCAGCGCGACGCCGAAATGAGATTCCAATTGCGTTACCAGATTCATGTGCCCGACGGAATCCCAGCCGGGTATGTCGTCAAACGACATATTGTCCGCCAAGTGGAAACCATCTCCGAGGCGCATGGCCGAGCGGAAAACGACAGCTACGTCATCGGTCATCGCTTAGGTGCTCCGTTCGCAGGTTGATCGGGCCGTCGCCGTCGCCGCGATTGACGTGGACTGCGTCCGGTCGCACGCCCTTTTCCGCCATGCAGCGCGAGAGTGCCTGAGACGAGGCGAAAATGAAGTTCGAGGGGCCGGGCAGGAAGCCGCAGGCCTTCAGCGCCGCGCTCCAAGCGCGGTGCGACTGGTTGCATACGACCAGATCTGCCCCATCGCGCACGAGCGCGGCACGTGATTGCCAAATGATGGATTCGGCAAACCGCGGTTCCGCGAGGCAATCGACGATCGAGCCAAGCCGCATGTTGCCGAAATAGCTGTGCCCGCGGAGTTGCGAGTTCAAAAGCAGAGCCCATCCGACGGGCTTTTGGCCATGCATGAACCTGATCCGTTCGAAGCCCGCGGCCTCGCGTGGATACATCTTGCGCAGCGTCGCGGAGTCGCGCAGCGCGCACATGCCGTAATGCGAGCGGGCAGCCTCCCACACTTGGTCGCTCCAGGCGCCGAAGTCGTCGACGATCTCCGCCGACAACGGACCATCTGCCACTTCGGGACGCGTGCGTGCCACGTCCCAAAAGCGGGCCGCGGCCCAGCCGGCGCCGGAATAGGCCGCCGCGTCCAATGCCAAGCGATGGAACACGGACCGCTTCCGCAGGTGTACGATGTTCCGCAAGAACCGAAAAGGATGCACGACGTTGAAGAAAAAAGGCACCGAGAACATCCGCCAGCCGGCCGCCCGCAGGAAGCGGGCGACGGCAAGATCGAGGCCGCCGATGCCCAGACCGTAGAGCAACGGTTGGCATGCCAGCGCGTGACGCAACAACAGCGCGGCAACCAAGCCATACTCGCGACGAATAACGCCCTCTGAAACGGGGAGCATGAAATCGGCGACGGGAAGTACCTCACCGCCCAACCAAAATTCCTGGAACTTCAACGCATACGCGCCGCGGACTGCCGCAACGCGGCTGGAATCTTCCTCCAAAGCCAAGTAGCGAATCTCCGGCAGGCCTTGATGGAAAACGGGCGGCGCGGTGGCGGCACGGGGGGGTGGAAAGCGATCCTCGCAGCCGGCCGCGGCCAGCCGTGCGTTGAACGCCGCGAGCAGGCTGCGCAGATCCTCGGTGTACTCGACAATTCGCAATTGCACGGACGCCCTTTGCGCAACGGTTTTCGCAAGGTGCAACGTTACCGAGCCTTACTCACACGGTCCCGACAAGTAGTTTCTCGTAGAACCACTTGCGTTCCAATCGCCCTCTCTCGGCGGCCGTAATCACATGGCGGCCACAGCGCTGGTGGAGATGATCGAGCACGGTGTGGGCCGGCGCATACCAACCGCCTTTCGCGGCCAGGCGCCGCATGAGCGACTGGAATCGCTCGTCAAGCCGCCGACCGTCGTAGAACCCGTAGGCGAAATGGACATACATGATACAAAGGCCGCCTTCCTCTTCCAAGCGGTCCTGGTTCTTTTCCGCGAGGCAGTGATTGAACGTTTGCAGGTCGCGGCCGTTGGACGACGCGAACCAGTAGTTCACCAGCGGACGGTTCTCGTCAAAATAGGGCATGACAGGGCATGCCTTTAGCGTATTGATGTCCTGGAACACGAAGTTGCGGTAGTACGTGATGCGCTCCTTGCACACATCGCCCCAGAAGTTGTCGTCGCCGGGGATATGCCCGCGATATTTGCCCTGATTGCGGCCTAGCGTCAACATCTGGTAAATGCCGGAAAGCACCCCGGAGAGGCGCGACTCGGCCCAGTAGAGCCCGACCGGCGAACCGGTGTGATTGGCCGCAGTGAGGGGATGGTGGCCGAAGAGTTCCGCAAAGCGGTCGAGCGCCGCGATCGTCTCCGCGCGGGGCAAGCCGTGCCAGGTCGGTCCGTGCCAGCCGATCTCGAAACCCCGCGATTGAAGTTCCATCAGCCATTTCAGGTACTCGGGACGGTCGCAGGTGTCGCCGGGAAACTTGCCTTGACGGGAATCGCCCTCGACGACCCAGCACGACTTCGTCGTGCGGAAACCCAGGTCGGCCAACAGGGCATAAACGTCGCGGACGTTTTCCAGCGTGGCCGAATCGGTGTCGTCGAACACCGTGAAGGCGAACCGCTTGCCGTCAGGCCATTCCACTCGAGAATCCATTAGGTGCTCGGGGCTAATTGAGAGGCTCTAATCGCCCTTTTTATCTTACTCTAAACGGCGCGGTTCGCACATACTTGGCGAACGACTGCGGCAACGTGTTCACGTTCTTCGCGCCGCATCCCCGGAAAAAGCGGCAAGCTGACCAACCGCGGCCATTGGCGCGTAGCTACGGGCAGGTGTTCCGGCCGCCAGGCGAAAGTCTCTTCGTAATACGGATGCAAGTGCAAAGGCCGCCAATGGACGGAGCAGCCGACGCCGCCGCGGCGGATTTCGTCAATGAATTGGTTGCGATCGATGGTCAGTCGATCAAGGTTCAGCCGAATGGGAAACAGGTGCCAGGAGTGAATGCGGTCCGTCGGGAACGGCGGCAGCTCGATCGCGGCCTCGCCGGCGAGCGATTCGCGATAATAGGCCGCGACCGCTTCGCGCTCGCATCGCATTTGTTCCGCGCACTGCAACTGGCCGTTCCCCAAGGCCGCCGCAACATCCGTAAAATTGTACTTGAAACCCGCGGCGACGATGCGGTAGTCCCAGGCACTGTTGCCGGCATAGCGCTTCCAGGCGTCGTGCGAAAGCCCGTGCAGCGACATTTGCCTCATGCGCGCGGCCAACTCGTCTTCGGCCGTGACGGCCATGCCGCCCTCCCCCGTGGTAATCGTCTTGTTTGCGTAAAACGAGAAACAGGTGACCTGGGCCGTGTCTTCGCCGCAGCGTCGCCACGGCGTTTGATTGCCCGTGCGGTGCGCTGCCGGGAAGGCGTGCGCCGCGTCCTCCACCAGCCAAAGATTGCGCTCGGCGGCGAATTCCTTAAGCGGGTCAATGTCCATCATCAGGCCGCCGACGTGGACCGGAATCATGCCGACGACTTGCAGCAAGCGGTCCAGCGGCGTTTTCCCGGCGCGGAGGTCGTCGATCTTGCGACGGGCGTCGTCCAGGTCCATGTTCAGCGTCAACGGATCGCAGTCGACCAGTAGCGGAACCGCGCCTTGGTAGCGGACGACCTCGGCCGTGGCGGCAAAGGTCATCGTAGGTATCAGCACGGCCTGTCCTGGCCGCAAGCCGAGGGCTTCAACGGCCAAGTGCAGCGCGGCGGTGCAGGAGTTCAAAGCCAAGGCGTGTTTTGCGCCGACTGCCGTGGCGAAGGCGACTTCGAATTGCCGGGTCCGCGGACCGGTCGTAAGCCAGCCCGAACGCAGGCAGGCGACGACCTCCTGGATTTCGGCCTCGCTAATCGAGGGACGAAAGAAGGGGACTTGCAAGAGATTGTTTTCCGCGGAGTGCTGCATCAGTTATGTCGAGAAGCTGGCGGTCCATCCGCTGTATTCGGCACACTACGCGTGTCAGACGCATTCTGCCAGCCGACGACGTGTAGAGTCCTTAGGATAATCAGAACGTCGAGCCAAAGCGAGGAATTCCTGGCATAGTCCTTGCCCAGGCGGATTTTTTCCGGGAGGATTCGCTCGACGTACTCTCGTTCCGGATCTTGCGCGGCCCAGTATTTCCGCCTCGTTGCGATACTTGATGGACGCCGGATCGGTGATGCCGGGCCGCACGCGGAGAACTTCCGCGTAGTCGTCTCGGAACATTTCCACGTATTTCCGCACTTCCGGCCGCGGCCCAACGAGGCTCATGTCGCCCATCAGTACATTGATCAATTGCGGCAACTCATCGATCTTGGTCGCCCGCAGAAAATGCCCTACTGGCGTGATGCGCGGATCGGCGCCGAAGGTCACCAGGCTGCCATTCTTGGTCGCGTCCTGCACCATCGTGCGGAACTTGTAGATGTGGAAGGGTTTGAACCGCCTGCCTATACGTTCCTGGCGGAAAAAGACCTGACCTCGCGACGTGCATTTAACCAACGCGGCGGCCACGACCCACAGCGGGGCGAGCAGCACGATCGCCAGTGCCGAAACGATAATATCGAAGAATCGTTTCATGCGGTTAGGGGGTTAGCGGATGAGCGGGTTTTCTCGCGAACAGAAGAACTCCCGGCGAGAGGTTCATCGTTCCCAAGCTGGTGAAGTAGATCAAATCCGACGCCAGGTAGGCCGCTCGCGACCGCCATCCCATCTTCCAAAAGCGGGCGGTAGCGGCGCCCGGGCAAGTCCGCACATCGACGTAACCGATGCCCTCCAAGACACGGCACAAGCGATTCAGCGCAATGCTGTGGAACTGGCCTTGCAGCAAGTTGCTCAGCTTGCGATCCCTCCGCTCGCCGCCGGCCAACACGCGCCTGACTATTCCCAAGACAAGCCGCTTATTGCTGATCCGCATGGCCAAGACGCCGCCGGGACAAAGGGCCTGGAAGAAAGCAGTCAAGTCGCGGTAAGGGTGCCAACTATAATAGAACACGTCAATGGCGGTAATCGCTTGGAATCTTTGTATTTGCAGCCCGCTTTCCTCGAGGTCCCAGGCTTGGCGGACGTCGAGCCCGCGATTTCGAGCGACCTCGACCAGCAAAGGGTTCGGCTCGTACCCGACGACGTTCCAGCCATCCATTTGCGCGAGCCATGAAGGTCCCCAAATTGCAACCCACGTCCAGCAGCCGTCCAACAGTCGTCCGCCGAGTAATTCCATGTAGCAGGTCCTGGAAGACTGTTTCTTTCTCGGACGCGTAAGCCTCTTCATGGGCGGGATCGGCGTAGAACACGGTTTGCCAGTTTCGTGCGATTACCGAGGGCGATGGGGCTTCGGCGAACCAGCCATGACACGCCGCGCACTGCCACCACGAAAGCAGAACCGGCCGCTCGTTCTTCTGCTGATAAACCTGTTGGAATTCGGCGGGGACGATGCGCGACGGGGCGTTGCACAGCAAGCATCGGGAGGCGGCCTGCTTCTGGCTCATGGCGATTCCGGCGAAGCGCCATTTTGCAGCGGAGGATTTCGATCGGCGATTGCGCCGGCTTCCCGCACGGCGGACTTCTTCTCCACGCTGTTCGCCAATAAGCCGGACGCCTTGCGGAGTATCCGGCTCCGCGGGAAGAACCTCAAGCAGCGGCGGACCGCCCAATTGGTCAGCGGATTGATCAGCGGCCGTGCCAGGGGGTGAAAGGCGAAGGCGCGATGCACCGGCCTGGCCTCGAAGCCGACCTTCTTCTTGAAATAGTCGAGGCTCGTCCCACGTCCCACCTCTTGAATCGAGCTGAGCCCGTAGACAACCTCGCGAAAGTGACCCTGCGCGAGGCAATAGTCCAGCACGAAATGGACCAGCCCGTTGTTGGGACAGCAGCGCAGATGCTCGTTGGCGGCATAAGCCGCAATCTCCACCCAATCATCGACCATTTGCAAGTACATGAACGCGGCAAGCTCGCCACCCCGCCACGCTCCCACGAATCTGTGCCCAGAACCGGCGATGAGCGAGGCAATGCGACCCCGGAAGTGCTGCTCAGTCCCGTCGGACAGACCCACGCGAGCGCGAGTGTCGCAGTAGGCCCTGGCGCCGCGGGCCAGCAGCACGTCCGGATCGAGAAACTCACAGCGGAAGGCCCGCAGCGCCCGCCGGGCATCGCGGCGGGCCGGCGATGACAGCCCTTCCAGGCGATAACCGCGGTCCTGGCAAACATAGAGCAACGAATTCGCCGGATGCGCGTCGTCCGTCGGCAATACGTAGCTGGCCACGAGGCAGCCGGACCGCCAAAACAGCGCGCGGAGATCTCGCGGCGACGGCGGATCGCAGCAGGTCTGGGGGTAGCGTTCCAGCCCGATTCGCTCGCTCACCAGCCAGAAGCCGCGGTCCTTCTCCAAATAGGCCCTCGCGCCGAGCCGATGCTGGCCTTCTACGTATTCCTGCGCGGTCACTGTGTCCATGCGTCAGCGAGACAACGGCGTCTGTGCCGCGGCGGCGCCCATACGGCGACGGAAGACCAAGAACGTCAGCAATCCCCGAAGGTAGCCGACGCCGTAGCTTAGGTGGATCGTTGGAAAGACGAGGCACAGGGCCAGCGCCGCCGGCCAGCGGAGCTTGCGGACGGTCGCCAGCGAACATGCGACAATCACCGAGACGTAGGCCGCGACGAGCAAGGCCAGCGCCGCTTCCGCGGACCGGCTCCACGGCGCCGACAATGCGCCCGCCGCCAGACAAATTACGAACAACGGCGGCCCAAGCTGCCGCATCGTCATCGTGCCTTTCAGCTTGCGCACCACCAGCGGCTTGAAAAAGCCGTATTGGTAATACATCCGCCAGAGCTTCGGCAGCGAATCGCGGGCGTAGTACTTGCACGCGATCCGCGGCGAGAGCAGAATCCGGCCGCCATGCTTTATCAGGCGGAGGTTCAATTCGTCGTCCTGGTTGCGGACGAGTTCCTCATCGAACGCGCCGATGCGGTCGAAAACCTCTTTCCGATAACAGCCGAAGGGCACCGTATCGACCCAGCGGTCCGACGCGGAGCCGATGCGGAAGTACGAGTTTCCCACGCCCACCGGGTGCGATATTCCCGCGGCGATGGCGCGGGCAACGGGGCCGGGGCCGCCGGGCTGGGCGTGGCAAACTCCTCCGACGTTGTCGGCCCCGCTCATCTGCAAGAGCGCGACGAGTGAGGAGATGTAGTCGCGGGGGTACTCGACATGCGCGTCCATGCGAACGAGGATGTCACCGCGAGCGGCGGCAATGCCCAAGTTGAGCGCTGCCGGCGTGATCCTTTTCTCGTTGAACAACATGCGGAGTTGCGGAAAGCGGTCGCGGAACGACTCCACGACTCCCCGCGTGCCGTCGTCGCTTTGGCCGTCGACCACGAGGACCTCCAGGCGGTCGTGCGGATAGTCGTTGCCGAGAATCGATTCCAGACAAGGTCCGATCCAGCGGGCTTCGTTGCGGCAAGGGACGACGACGGAGACTAGCGGCGTGCCGAGTCGATCGCCGGCCTGGGCGCGGGCGAGCTCGATCGGTCGAGGCGCGGTCATGCTTTCTCCTCCCGGCCAAGCGCCGCTTTGTAGACGGCAATGACCTCTCGCGCGATCGCCTCGAGGGAGTATTCGGCCGCGGCTGCCGGGCCGTTCGATCGCAAGCGACTGGAGAGGATTTCGGCAAGTGCCTCTCCTAATTCTTCGCCAGTATCGCCCGCGACTTTCGACGGCTGGACATTGGCCAGTCGCAACCGCACGTCGCCCACGTCGCGGCTAACAACCGGCAGGCCCGAAGCGATTGCCTCCTTGACGACGTTCGGAGAGCCCTCGTGGTCGCTTGTCAAAATGAGGCAGTCCGCGGCATTCATCATGATGGGGACGAGATCGGGCAACTGGGTGCCGTCAAGTTCCACGAGGCGCACCGGGCCGCAGTGGCGGCTCGCCTGGGCGACGGCCGCGCGAGCCAGGTCCGGCCGCTTCAACTGCCGTCGGGACCCGTTGAACAAGACAATGCGCTCCTCTGCATCCCAGCCAAGCTCCGCCCTCGCGGCGGCGCGGTCCCGCGGGCAAAACAACCGCGTGTCGATTCCGGAAGGCACGATCAACGACTTGCCTTTTCCCCACCATAAGCGGTGGAGCAATTGTTCGCTGACGCAAATGATCCGCATCGCGCGGCGAGCGGCAACCTGCGACATCAAACGGCTTAGCAGGCAACGCGCGAAGCCTTTCTCGGGATCGGGATTCAAGTCGCTGCCGCGAAAAGTGACGATCAACGGCAATCGTGTGGCCAGAACCGTCAGGAAGGCCGTTGCCGTGCCATATTGCGCGTGGACCACTTCGGGGCGGAAATCGCGTATTTCGGTCCGCAACCGGCGCCATTCGCGGAGTGTTACTCTCGGCTCCGTGCGGCTCTGCAGGTGGAACGTGCGCCCGTCGACGCCGGCCGTCAGCAGCGATTCGATCTGCCGCTCGATGAAGATCATCGCCGCTTTGATCGTTGGCTTGGGCGATACCCACAATACGCGCAGCGGCGCGTCGCCCGGCGATTTCTTGCTCTGGTTGTCGGCGCTCATGGGAAGTGCATGCCGCTCACGTGAGGGGGTCCCATTTTTGCAACCAGCGTTCGAGCGACCAGAGCAGGTAAACGTTTTGGTAAATAACGAACCGGCTCCAACGAAATTCAGACCGCCGGCCAGCGACGAACGCGCGGCAGACCGAACGTGCGAACTCGGCGTCGATCAGAGGCCGGATGCGAGCTTCCGGCGAGGTGAGCATCGACTCAATTGCCCGCCGCTTCTGGAGATTCAAGCTCGTGTCCAGCGGAATACCAAAGCCCAGCTTGCCGCGCTCGGCGATTTCATCGGGCAGGTACTCCCGCAACATCTTCCTCAGCAGCATCTTGCCGCGGTTCCGCGCCGGATGCTTCAAGCGGTGGGGAATGCGCGCGGCGAGCTCCAGCACTCCCTTGCCCAGAAAAGGGACACGGACTTCCAGCCCGTGCGCCATGCTCATGACGTCAACTTTCCGCAGGTAGTCGCCCGGCAAGCTGACGTTCATCGTGACGTCGATCATGTCGCGGCCATCGGACGCATGGCGGTCCGAGTCCGCGGGAAATAACGCAGGCCCATATCCGTTAAGGCGGTCGACGACGCCCTCGGTAAACGGGCTGCGAGAGCGCAGCGGGTCGTTGTGGAGCAGATCCAAAATCCGCTGCTGCCCGCCATGCCGGGCAACGCGCGCTATGCGGCAGACCTGCCGGGCGGTGCGCGGAGCGAAATAGCCGACCGGACTGCAGAGCGATTCCGCGGCAGCCAACAGCGGCGCAGGGATTCGGCCGAGGCGGCGGGCAAAATCGGCTTGGTAAACTCGCGGGTAGCCGCCGAACGTCTCATCGCCACCGTCGCCGCCGATGGCCACTTTGACATGTTTCCGCAATTCCCGGCATACAAGATGCGTCGGAATAGCCGAACTATCAATGAAAGGTTGATCGAACTGGTCCAGCACGGTATGGATTTCGTCCAGATCGGAGATCGAGTCGGACGGCACCGATACCTTGCGGTGTACCAAGCCGAGGCGCCGGGCCACTTCGCGGGCATACGTCGATTCGTCATATTCCCGCTCGCCGAAGCTGACCGTGAAAGTCTCGACGCGGATGCCGAGCTCTACGGCCAACAGCGAAACCAGCAGCGAGGAATCAATGCCGCCGCTAAGCATCGCGCCCACCGGCACGTCGGCGATCATGTGCTCTTCCAAGCTTCGCAGTAACACGTCTTTCGTCTTGGCCAGCGCCTCTTCTTCGGTCCAGTCCTGCTCGTCGCGGCGCCACTTCCAATAGCTCTCCTCTCGCAGCGTCCCGCCGCACAATCTGAGCCAACGGCCGGGCGGCAACTCGCGGACGTCGGCGAAGAACGTCGAAGGCGCGATCGGATAGCCGAGCGTCAAGTAGTCGGCCAGGGCGCGGTAATCCAGTCGTCGCGGCACGGCGGACAATGTCAATAGCGCCTTGATTTCCGAGGCGAACGCGAGCTTGCCGCCGGACCAATGGTAGTAGAGCGGTTTGATGCCGACTGGGTCGCGGGCAAGCGTAAGCGAGCCTTCGGCAGCGTCGAAAATCGCGAAAGCGAACATGCCTCCAAGTCGCGGCAAGGCATCCAGCCCCCATTGGCCATAGGCTTCCAGCAGCACCTCGGTGTCGCTGTGCGTGCGAAAGCTCCGGCCCAGGCGTTGAAGCTCGGCGCGGAGCGACCGGAAGTTGTAGATCTCGCCATTGAATACCACCGTGTATCGCCCGTCGGCGGAATGCATCGGCTGCGCGCCGCCTTCCAGATCAATGATCGAAAGCCGCGCGTGCCCCAGCGCAGCGGCCATGTGAGTCCATCCATGTGTCCTGCGCGTCAGGACCGCGGTGAGCCAGCGCGGCGGTCATGCCGCAAATTGCCGCTGGCACATCCGCCGCATCAGCGTAGCCCGCTAAACCACAAATCCCACACATAGCACGCGCAATTTTAACGTTGGAAACGTATCTCCGTCAAAAAGGGGTCCTTCTTCATTGGCAGATACCAAACAATCGAATTTAAGCGTAATGGCCGGAGCCTCATCCCAGTACGGCGCAGACATGAACCTCCGTCGCTCGGCCAGCCCCTTTGCCGTCGATCCGCCGACATGCAGTAAACAACCTTGCGGTAATTGGACCGTAAATTATACTTAACAGTTGGCGGAAGCCGGCCTTACGAGCGGTCGGGCGGGATTCATGGGCGTACGAAAGGCGAAGCTATACGATCTGGAGGAAGTGGCGCGGATACACAAGGCCCGCTTCTCAAAGCCCGACTATCTCCTGGGACAATACTCTGCGCGGCTGGTTCGCAACTTCTATGCGTCTTTCCTGAATCGCGCCGAGTTTCTTGTCAATGACTCTAGTGGCAGAGTCGATGGATTTATACTGGGGGGAATGCCCGATGACCTCAGGGCGTGCAAAAGGTCGTTTCTACGCACGAACATGCCGCGATGCGTCCTTGAGACAGCGTGGCGCCCGCGCGTTTGGCCCCATAGTGTTCAGACGCTCATGCGTCTCGCTCGCAGCCGTCACGGTCGGACGGACATGAAAACCGGAAATATCGCTCGCTTGCTCGCGTTCGCCATTGACAACGGAAACCGAAACGGCGGGGCCGCCATGTCGTTGATCGAGGCGTTCGAGCGCCAGCTTCAAGGCGTTTGCAGCGGTTATCAAGGCACGGTTCGGGAATACAACACGCAGCTATTGAGGTTTTTCCAATATCTCGGCTTGGACCGCATAGCGGGGTCCGGCGGGCTCGTTACTGTTCGCAAGTCGTTTGCGGCCTCGCCGTGACGACGCGTAGACCTGGCGTGCGTGGTGAAAGCCGAGTTCATTCTGGATCAATGATGTAGTCCGCGGGTGGTTTGTGAATAATCGCGAAAAACTGAAATCGTTGCTGGTCGGCCTTTTCGATCTCGACCCGGCGGAGTTCCGTTTCGATCTCACTCGCGAGGAAGTGCCGGCCTGGGATTCCATAGGCGTCGTTTCCTTGGCAGTCGGCGTCCATGAGAGGTTCGGCTATCGGTTCACTCCTCACGACATTCTCGGCGTGCGCGGAGTCGACGACATCGTGCTGTTGCTGTCGGCAAAGGGCATTTCGTTCGATGATTGATTTCACTCGCAAGGGGTTTCTTTGCCGCGGCAGGGGCCAGCGCAGTCAATCAGATTGCCGGGTCCCACTTCTGCAGCCAGCGCTCAAGCGACCATAGCATATAAACGCTCTGATAGACCTGATAGCGGCTCCAGTGCAATTCCGGCCATTTGCCCGCGGCGAAGGCCCGCGCGACCGTCTGTGTGTGCTCCAGACTGATGAGCGGCCGGATGCGGGCGTCGCGGCGGGTGAGCATCGTCTCGATCGCTTGGCGCTTCTGCGGGCCAAGGCTGGCGTCCAGCGGAATGCGGAAGCCCGTCTTGCCGCGTTTGCTGATCTGCTCGTCGGCCGGCAAGTATTTGCGAAGCATGGTTCGCAGCAGCGCCTTTCCGCGATTTCGCCCGCGATACTTCAAGCCGTGCGGCAACTGGGCGGCCAACTCCAGCACACGCTTACCCAAAAAAGGGACTCGGACCTCCAGTCCGTGGGCCATGCTCATGGCGTCGATCTTTCGCAGGTAATCGCCGGGCAAGCTGAGGTCAAAGGTGGCGTCGATCATGTCGCGGCCGTCGCCCTCAATGTTGCCGACGTCGGCAGACCGCAAACGGGGCGAATAACCGTCGAGCCGGCCGCGAGCATCTGGGGTCAGCAGGGCCGGAAGTTTTCCCGGATCGTAGTAAGCCAGCAAGTCGAAGATCCGTTCTTGGCCGCGGTGCCTCGCCGCGCGGATGAACTTGCCGGCCTGCCGCGCCGCGGCGGGAGCGAGCCAGCCAATCGGCCGTTGAAACGATTCGGCTGCCGCCAGGAGCGGCGCCGGACATCGCCCGGCGCGGCTGGCCATGTCGGCCACGCGGACGCGGAGATACCCCCCGAAGGTCTCGTCGCCACCGTCACCGCCGATGGACACTTTGACGTAGTCCCGCAGCTTACGGCAAAGCAGGTACGTGGGTATCGCGGAACTGTCGGCAAAAGGCTGGTCGAATTGATCGAGTACACGGTGGATCTCGTCGAGGTCGGATATCAATTCAGAGGGTACGACAACCGTGCGATGCACGAGGCCCAAGTGCCTGGCGACGACCTTTGCGTAGGACAACTCGTCGAATTCGCGGTCGCCGAAACTGACAGTAAAGGTCTCGACGCGGGTGCCCAGCTCCCTGGCCATAAACGAGACCAGCAGCGACGAATCAATGCCGCCGCTGAGCGTCGCGCCGACCGGCACGTCGGCGATAATGTGCTCTTGCAGAGTGACCAGCAGGGCATCTTTCGTCTTGACAAGCGATTGGGCTTCGCTCCAGTCTTGCTCATCGCGACGCCAAGACCAAAACTGGCCGGTGCGCAGGTCGCCGTGACAGAGTTTAAGCCAATTGCCAGACGGCAGCTCGCGGACATCGGCGAAAAACGTAGCCGGCGCAATCGGGTAACCGAGCGTGATATAATCGGCAAGCGCCCGATAATCCAACCGTCGCGGCACGTCGGGCAACTTGAGAATGGCCTTGAGTTCCGAGCCGAACGCGAGCCGGCGGCCGTCCCAATGATAATACAGGGGCTTAATGCCGACGCGATCGCGAGCTGCGAACAGCGAGCCTTCCACCGTGTCGAAGATCGCGAACGCGAACATGCCGTCGAGGCGGTCCAATGCCTCGGCGCCCCATTGGATATACGCTTGCAGGAGGACTTCCGTATCGCTATGCGTGTGAAAGGAACGGCCGAGGCGCTCCAGGTCGGCGCAGCGCTTGGAAGTTGTAGATTTCACCGTTGAATACAATGACGTGCCGGCCGTCGGCGGAGAGCATTGGCTGCGCGCCGCCGTCAATGTCGATAATCGAAAGCCGCGTGTGTCCCAAGGCACAACGGGCCTGCTCGTCCAGCCACACGCCTTGCGCGTCCGGCCCCCGATGCGAAAGCGTCGTCGTCATTTCATGGATCGTAGATTGCCGGGTCTCTGGCAGACGGCTGCCAGCGAGTCCGCAAATGCCGCACATCAGTTGCTCGTTTCGGCCGAGAACCCTTCGACGAGAGCACGCACAGAAGCACGTGCAGTACAGCGATATTTTAACGTGGCGAAACGACATAGTCAAACCGGCACGCCGTGACATGATAACGGTCACCAGACCCTGTTTTCCTCATAATAAATCACCTGCGTTCCCACGCTATCGAAGGAAAACTTCATGTCCCGCAGCTCACCGAGGCTGGCACGGAGCATGTCCTGTTTGCTTTTTTCGCAATACAGCAAGAGGAATCCGCCGCCGCCGGCCCCCAGGAGCTTGCCGCCGGTGGCGCCATTTTCCTTGGCGGTCTCGTAGCAAGAGTCGATCCAGTCGTCGGAAATCTGGCCCGCGAGCTGCTTTTTGAGCTGCCAGTTCTCATCCAAAAACGGGCCCATGTCGCCGATGTCGCCTTTCACGAGGCTTACGCGAAGCTGCCGCGCGAGCTCGGCCATCCGGGCCACGAGATCGGCCTTTCGCTTGTCGCGGTGGATGTTTTCTTGCTGCTCCGCCAGAATGCTGCCCGCCGGACGCGAACCGCCGACATAGAACAAGCAGAGGTTTTCCAGCAGCGCGGTCTTGCAGCCGGGCGGCATGATCACGGGCTCGACCTGCACGGACTCGTCGGGATTGAATGTAATCAGGTTCAGACCGCCATAGGCGGCCGCGTAAATGTCCTGCTTGCCGATGGGATCCTTGAGGATGTCGATTTCGACCCGGCAGGCATTGCGGGCCAAATGTTCCTTCGAGGCGTACTTTCCCGTGTACGTGTAAAGCGCGTGCAGCAGGCCCACCGTGAACGAGCACGACGACCCCAGCCCGGTGCCCGCCGGAATGTCGGCGATCGAATTGATGTCGATGCCCTCCAGGCCGAACTGCTCCAGGGCCACGCGGACTATCGGATGCTGGATATGCGCGGCGCTGTTGACCAGCTCGGTCCGCGAATACTTGATCTGGATCCGTTCGTCGAAGAACGGATGGACCATGATGTACATGTACTTGTTGATGCTCGTGCTCAACACGCAGCCGGGCTGCCGGCAGTAAAAGCTGCGGAGGTCGCTTCCGCCGCCGGCAAAGCTGATGCGAAATGGAGTACGCGTACCGATCATCGGCTTTTCGTTCTACTTGGTTTGGCCATCCAGCACGAGCGCCACCGCCTCGACGAGGTCGGCGCAGGCGAAATCGGGCTTCACGGGAAATGGACCTTCGACATTCGGCCTGATGAGGATGGTCTTGCAGCCGGCCGCAGCGCCAGCCTCAATGTCCACCGCGCGATCTCCGATCATGACCGACCGCCGCAGGTCGATATTCATTTCGGCGGCCGCGGCTTGCAACATGCCGGGCAGCGGCTTGCGGCAGGAACATTGGATTTTCAACTCGGGCCGCTCGCCCTTGAAGCCGTTTTCCGGATGGTGCGGACAGTAGTAGATGCGGTCCAGCAGGGCATGTTCAGCCCCAAGGAGCGTCTCCAGTTTGGCGTGAGCGGCCGTTACATCCGCTTCCGACAAGAACCCCTTGGCGATGGCCGGCTGGTTGGTCACGACGACGGCGAGGTGCTCCGAGCGATTGATCCGCCGCACCGCCTCAGCCACGCCTGGCAGCAGTTGCATGTCGTCGGCAGTCACGCCGCGCTCGATGTCGGCGTTCAGTACGCCGTCGCGATCGAGAAAGAACGCCGGCCTGGGGTTGCCGCGATTGAGCCGCGCGACCTTACCGGAAAGCACGTCTGCCTCGACCGTCCGCAGGCGCTCAGGAGTGCCCATGTCGGTAATGTATTCGGTGGTGTTATAGGCCATGATCGTTTCGCCCGCTCGGAAGGCCGCCGGCAAGGCGAACCGGTCCAAATCGGCTTTTGTGTTGGCGGGAGCGTGGCGAAGCACTCGCCGCGAAAGGACGTAGAGGCCGGCGTTTGCCAGGTTGCGATGGACCGCGGCCGGGTCGCGCGGCTTCGGATAAAGCGCCACTACGCGCCCCGTTGCGTCGATGTCCAGCAAATCGCTGTCGTAGGGATGGTGATTAGGATGCACGACGAGCGTGGCAGCGGCCTGGTTCCGCAAATGAAAGCGGGCAAGGCAGTCCAAGTTGATGCCCATGATCGTGTCGCCGTAAAAGACGACGAAATCGTCGCGCAGATGCTGCTCGATCGACTTTAGCGCGCCTGCCGTGCCCAGCGGGGCCTGCTCTTGATGGTAACGGACGTCCATGCCGCGGTAGCCGGCGCGGCCGAAATGTGATTTGATGAGATCGCCGAGATGCCCCGTGAGAAGAATGATCTCCTCGAAGCCGTAGCGATGGGCCAAGTCTAGCTGGTGTTCGAGGATCGGTTTGCCCGCCAACGGAACCAACGCCTTAGGAAGGTTTTCTCCAAGGCTGCCCATGCGGCTCCCTTTTCCGCCGCACAAGACTACAACCTGTTTCAGCGTTTGTGTCACGTCTTATTGCTTGCCCAAAATCCGCCGCACCGCCACGCGTACCGCCTCCGTGGAGTCGTAGCAGTGCGCAAAACCCAGCGATTTGATCTTGCTGCTGTCGTAATTGAAGTAGGGCACGTCACCAATCCATCCCACTTTGCCACCGGCGAACACGATCGGTGTATGCGGAAGCTCCATTTCTTCCAGAACGATTTGTACGATCTGCCGCACGGAGGTCATTCCCTCGCCGGCGACGTGGTACACGGCCAAGTGTCCCGCGGTGCATCCGCTTGCGGGTCGCGGGTCGGCATCACAAACGGTGAGAATGGCCCGCACCAGGTCCCCAACGTAGAGATAGGGTTTGGTCTGCGAGCCGTCGCCCAGCACGTCCAGGCGGGATGAGTCTTTCCGCAATCGCGCAATGAAATCGTGGACGGCGCCGTGAGTGGATCGCTCGCCCACCACGTTGGGAAACCGCAGGATGAATACCCGGCAGCCGAAGCTCTGCGCGAAGACGGAAAGGTACGCCTCCGCAGCGAGCTTGGAGGCGCCGTAGAAAGAAACGGGCCGCAGCGGCCCCGTTCCTTCCTTGAGCAATTCGCGGGTGTCGCCAAATACGGCCGAAGTGCTGGCGAAGAAAACTCGCGATACCTTGTGGCGCTGCATCGCCTCGAGGACCTCGATCGTAGTCAGAAAGGTAAGCCGCAGGTCCAAGCTGCGGTCGCTACTGCCCAAAGAGATGTCCGAATTGGCCGCCAGGTGATACACCATTTCCGGCCGCGACGAGCAGAACACTTCATCGAACCTCTGCCGGTCGAGGATATCGACCTTGTGGAAGCGGAACCGCCCGTTCCCGGCCAGGTGGCAGATATTCTCCTCGCGGCCGAGATAGAGATTGTCAACGCAGCAGACCTCGTCGCCGCGCGCGAAGAGCGCGTCGCAAAGATGGCTGCCGATGAAACCGGCCCCGCCGGTTACCAGTACCCGCATTTGAATATTGCCTTCGGCTGGAGGTGGATCAAGCGTCCCCTTGCAGCGACGATTTACTTCAATTTAAGCCGCGTCCGGCATGGCGGGCGTCCAGGATCGCGGCGATGTCTTTGTTCCTCTGTAGAGAACGTTCAAGTACCGCGTCCATGTTGATGTAAGTGAATTCCCCGAAACGCCCGTGCAGCAAGATGCCCAGCTCTTGCTCGCAATGCCGCCGCACCGTCTCGACGTTGGGCTTGTGGTGTACGTCGTAGATGACGTAGGCATGCCTCTGCCGCAGGACCTCGCGGGCAAGCACATCGCCCGGCCCGTCAATGAATTTGAGACGGGCCAGGTCGGCGACAACGCGGTCCAGCAGGTCGCCGTCGCTCATCCGCGCCGTGGGGCTTTTCGCGCGGTACGTTACTTCGGCCATGATTCGGGTCGAGCCGTCGGTCTCCTCGGGAGGCAGCAGAAAGTCGAGCTTTGAGAGGCGGTGGAAAATGATATCCGGCTGGGGCACCATGACGGCAAAATTGTCGCCCAGGTGGTCTCGGCGGACGTGGATCATGCAAATGGCGATGGAATTGAACTTCAGGCCCCGCGCGGCCTCGGTCACGCCTTGCGGCACGGCCGGCTGCAGGCGGCAGATCAGCTCCGGAATGGGAATCGTGGAGACTACGAGGTCGTATTCGCGCGCGGCGCCGTCGGCCGTGGCGACGCGCCAAGCCTTACCGTCGCGAACCACGCGCTCGATGCCGGCGTTGACGCGAACCGCTACTTTTCGCCGCAAGCCGCCGAGAAAGGCGTTCAGCAGTGTTTGCACGCCGCCGCGCTTGGGATAGTAAAAGTAAAGCTGGTGCAAATAGCCTTCGCTGGCCTCGCCCTTGGCGCTGCGGATGATGTCTTCCGGCGGCGGCTTGGGAATGCGGTCGACCATTTGCGTGTCCATGAACGCCGGATCGAACTTCCAAATCTTCTCGTTGTACGGCCGCAGGTAGAGGTTCGTAATTCCCTCGCCAAACGTGGCCAGGAAGAACTCCAGCATTGTCCGCGGAGCGTAATGCGTATAGGGGTTTTCGAGGAATGCCTCCAGACACCAGTCGCGTTCTTGGGCCGCAAGGGCCGAAAGCTCGTTCTCGAAGGGATACTTCACAAAGCGGCCGTCGTGGAAGATTTTGTTGGAGCGCCTTAGTTTATGCACGTTATCGCCGAGCAAACGGACCATCAAGTCGAGCACTTCCTTGTTCTTCGAAAACATGATGTGCGGGCCGACGTCATAGTGCAGCCCGGCAAATGGATAAGAACGGGCAAGCCCGCCGGGCACGTCCTCTTTTTCCAGCACGTCGATCGAATCGACGCGCGGATGCTCCTGCAGGAAATAGGCCAGCGACACGGCGCTTAAGCCGCCGCCAAGAATTCCGATACGCATATTCGTCTCCGACGTCAGATTGAGGTGTCCTTTATGCAAAGCGCCAAATACTGACCGCCGAGGGGAAGTCTCACCAAGACCTTCTCCAACGGTTTAAACCAGCCGAGGCTCCTGGGAAAGTAGAACAGCGAGTCGACAAAAAGTACGCGAAAGCCTGCCGATTGCAATAGTTTTCGCGCTGCGGGAGGTGAAAGCATGATCGCATCCCGATCAATCGGCGTGCGGCTCATTAGCCACCGCGTACCAGGATTCCAAGGATTGTTTTCCCAAAAAGCGAAATAGCCTCCAGGGCGCAATGCGGCGAAGATCACTTGCATGGCGGCCATGCGCGCGTCCGGGAGAATATGGTGAAAGACGCCATTGCAGAAAGCAAGGTCAAGGTCGCCCTCGGGCTTGAATCCGTCCAGCGCGAGGAAGCGCGCCGAAAGCCCGTCAAAGCGAGTTGACGCCTCGCGAAGCGATTCCATCGAGACATCGGTCCCAAGCACGGTCTGCGCCGAGGTCGCGGAGAAAGTAAGGGGTAGCCGTGCCCGTCCCACAACCAAAATCCAGCACGCTGGTTGCCTTTGCTCCGCGCTCGTCGAGGCGGCGAGCGACGTGCAGAATTCGCTGCCGCGCATCGTACTCCATGCTTTCGCCCGTAACCGCAAGCACTCGATTGAGCTCCGCGGAGTAGTCCTTGGCGTAAGCGTCGAATTCAGCTTTCATCATTTTGCTTGAAACCGTCATGTGGCGGCCCGTGTTTGCCGGACCGACGGATGGCTTTTTGTTGCCGGCGCACTATTCTCTTCGTCCGCGATCGGTCATTCCCACCATGTGCAGAATCAGCGTAAAGGCAAAGGTTTGAAACCCCAACATAACGAGCCACAGCCCCAGCACACCGGAGTAAGAGGAATCTGAAAGGTTATGCAGTCCCGCGCACACCCACGCGACCACGAGCCAGATATTGAGGATGATTCCGGTCGCGACCAGCCATCCCGCCAGCACCATGCCGCGATTATATGACCATAGTCGCAAGATTCGCGTCGTGTAGGACGGATCGAAGTTGTGATAGACGCGGGCCAACAAGCCGAGGAAAAATGCGAGGAAGCCGATGGCGGAAAGCGTGACGCCCAGGAGCATCGAATTCAAGCTCAGTCCGACCGGCCCGACCATGACTGTCCCGCGGGCCACCAGGCACGTTAAAAAAGTGCCTACGACCAGCATCAGGGCACCGGGGCCGAGGAGGAAAAAATCAGGCGCGTGCAGGAACATCGTCCGCAGGTTGATCCAGCCGGCGTGCCAGGGAGCGAGCCACCCGGATCGCTTCATGTGACTGAACCGCCCCGGACGGTCCTTATAAAAGCGGATGGGAACTTCGGCCAATTTCATCCGCATCTTCGCCGCCTTGAGGACCATTTCCGAAGCGTACTCCCACGACTGCGACTGGATGTTGATGCGCTTCAGTGCGTCCAACGTCATTGCCCTCATGCCGCAATGGATGTCCGAATAGCTCGTGCCGTACATGCGGTTGAGGATCCAGGTGGTCAAGGGCGTACCGAAGTAGCGGTGCAGCCGCGGCATGGCGCCAGGTTCGATATAACCCTTCATCCGCGTGCCCATGACAAAGTCGTTGCCGGCATCCAGGGCCGCGATGAATTGCTTCAGCTCGCGGAAGTCGTAGGTCAGGTCGCAGTCGCCCATGATCACATATTTACCGCGGATGTGCGGCACGGCATCGATGTACGCCCGGCCGAGCCCGCGCTTTGGCACGCGCAACACGCGGGCGCCCTGCTCTCGGCCATCTCCGCGGTGCGGTCCGTCGAGCTGTCAACAATGAGAATCTCGCCGCTGACGCCGGCCTGGCGCAGGCCCTCGCGGCACCAATCGACGAATTCGCCGATCGTCAATTCCTCGTTCAACGCGGGAACCACAATGGAGACGTTGACTACCGATTCCGGCGCAAGCGTCGCGGCGCCGGCCGACACGACAAAAGCTTCCATCACGCTGTCCTTTGCTCCGCGTCGTTGACCGCGCGCCTCGACGCCGACTTGCGCGCAGCGTTTCCCAAGCGGTCACGGCCAACACGATCATGGCTGGTTCAAGAATCATACGATATCGGTATGCCGGGCACCCGAAAAGAGTCGTCCCCGCGGAAAAGTAACCCAGCCATAGTCCGAAAAATACGGCTACTCCGCGCGTGCCGGGCGATGCCGCAAGGACACCGATCGAGACGACGCAAGCGAGCACCGCCAAGGCATACACCACGGGATGCGGATGCCAAACACGATTGAGCCAAGCTCGCTGGAAATACCACTTAGCGCTCCACGTCGCCTGTCCCTCGAC
Source organism: uncultured Planctomycetia bacterium (assembly GCA_963780045.1). Classification (GTDB taxonomy): domain Bacteria; phylum Planctomycetota; class Planctomycetia; order Pirellulales; family Thermoguttaceae; genus JANXQG01. The sequence goes on from CAVZZZ010000001.1 coordinate 5,369,095, forward strand.
GTCGACGTGGACTGGCGTGGCCTCTGGGTACTTCGGCGCGGCCTGGTCAATCCCGAAATGAAAGTCGCCGGTGTTGGGCCGAAACGTCTCGTTAGGCGTCAGCCAGAACCAGACGTAGCGGCGGCAGCGACTAACGAAGTAGTTCCACGGGTGGGCGCGAATGGCCTCCTTGGCCCCTTGCAGCATTAGTTCGTCCGCGGCGATTTCGGTATAGCCAAGCCGGACCAGTTCCTTGGAAATCGGCCAAGTATCGTGCGGTTTGGCCGTCTTGATCGTTTGAAGCACGATCCGCGTCGCCGGCCCATCGGCAAACGGTATCGGTGGATCTCCGCCGCCGGGATTGTCCTTGAAGCACGACCACCAAAGCGCACGTCCGCCCACTCTGCTCAAAAACGGCTGTCCAAAGTTAAGCTCGTTTCGCACCAGCCACGGCGCTACCACGACGGCTGCCACGGCAATCGCGACGGCGCAATCCAGAGCACGCCTTCGCCAGGTCGTTTCACCGCGGCAGTCGAAGAGCATCCATCCAACGGCGATCAGTCCGGCGTACTGCGCCACCGGCTTGGTAAGGACCGCGGCGCCCGGCGCTAGTCCCAGGGCTGCGGCCTTCCAGTGCGAAGGCGATTTCCGCCAAGCGACGGCAAGCGCGACGCTCAGCGTCAGGAGGAAGGAAAGCAGCGTGTCGCTGAGCAGGTTTACGGCTACTCCCCAGCTAGAAAAGCAGCCCAGTGCCAGCAGCAGGCAAAGGAAAACGGCGCTTCGTCTTCCCGTAAGCCGCCAGCAAGTCCAAGCGGCCAGTGTCACGGTTCCCAAAATCAACAGGTGCTGCGAGGCGATCGCCGCCGCGAGGGCCCATCGGCCACATGTCAACTGGAAAAAGGCAACGTAGTAAGGATAACCGGGCGTTCGCGTGACTTCGGGTGGATCGTCCAGCAGCCGCCAATCGCCGGCAGCGACGCGCTCGCCCAACGACCAATAGACCAGCGAGTCGCCTTGCAGCGGCCCTTGACCCGCGGCAATGAACGCGGCTGCCTTAGCCACATGCAGAACAACTAAGACCGACAGGACGGCCAGATAGGCGCGATCACGGCCGTTATATCTGATCTCGCGAATGCCTTTTTTTTCGGTTCCGGGCATTTCATTCAACCCGAAGAATATGGTAGTGGCCGCATGAATGGAGAGGCTCCGGATCTCCATCCCGGCGAAGCTCCTCGCGATCGTCCACAATGACGAGGTTCGCGCCCTCGGCTTTGGCAAAACGGACCCATTCAACCCAGGACATATCGTCATTCAGCGGGAATCGCTTCATGAATTGGTCGAACCTCAGCGCGAGCTCCCGCGAAAACGACGTGTAAGAGGCAAATGACGGGCGCATGATGCAGGCTCGCTGCGAGTAAAGCTGCCAACCATACATGTTGCTGCGGGGCGGTGCAATAACGGCGTTCACCGGAGAGTTCTCGCGCAGCCACGCCTGAACATCCCGAGTGTCGTCAAACGGGTTAAGCCCGAGATTGCGCAAGTCGCCTATCCCTTGGAAGATGCCGTGATCGCGCGTGCGGGACAACGCGTACGGCGTTCCCAGCACGTCCGCCGCTTCGGTGAATCCGGTACGGAACGGCCTGTCGTGCGGCGGCAACAGCGCGAAAGTCACTACCATTGCCGCAAGGCATGTCACGGCCGCAATTCTGCGCACCGCCGGGCCGCAATCGAGGTTCTTAATCATCAGGGTTGTTATGCCGGGCAAGATCATGATCAACAGCAGGCCGGCTCCCGCGCGAAACATGAACGCAGCCACCAGCACAACGGCCAGCAATCGTGCGCCGTATCGGTTCGTCGACCAAAGAGCTTCGATCAGCAAAGCAATCGTTATCGCCGACAAAGCTGCTATGGCAAAGGTTGCCCGCTCGGGACACGCGTTGGTAAGCAAGGGCACTCCAAGCAGGTCTACGCCAAACCAATGGAGGGCGATCGCCGCTGCGCAATGCCAGTGACATCTTGAGAAAGACTCGCGTCGCCGCTCGGTGACGGACGGCAAGCAGGACCGCCGCCGCTGTGAAGAACGCTGCCAGGAACCGAAGCCAGGCAATGTCCTTGCTGACGAGGAGGTAACGGGCATTGGTGCGCACCACGATTTCTCGCCATAGCGGGTCCATCCGCCACGTGATTGCCCCGGGCTGGTTGGTCCAGTGATACGTTACAACTATGGTTGCAGAGGGAGCCAGCAGCGAGATAACGAACGGCAGCCATCGGATCTCGCGATAGCTCATCAGCGTGTACACTATATACAATCCCGTCGCGCCCAGCCCGGTAACGGGGTGGAAAAGGATTGTAACTGTCAACCACAATGAAGCCAGCCAAAATCGGCGCTCAATCGTCGCAGCAAGCGAAAGGAGCGCGAATGGCAGCCCCAACACTCTGGGAAGGACCTTTTCCTCCACCAAGGGCACGCCGCCGAGGTAGGAGCCCAAGCTGTAATATCCGAATCCCGTGAACAGGAATGCGGCAATTATTGCGGCGCTGCGGCTGCCCGTAAAGCTTTTTGCCAAAACGAAGCAGGCGCAAATCAGCAGGAATCGGGCGGCGAATTGCGCGATTAGGTACGCGACGGGTAGCGAAGTCCGTCTCGCGATCGCAGCCAAAATGAGAATCGCCGCGCTCTTGTAATGGGTACCGACCTCGGTAATCAATGGATCGCGGTTTAGCAGCGACGGATCGATGGCATGCAGGACCATTGCGCACTGGCCGCTCGCGTCGCTCACCCCGAAACCGTATTCCGTCGTTGCCAGGCTCCAGGCCGTAGCAACGGTCAGCGCGACCAACACCCCCTGCGTTCGCCGCGCGCGGCCAATGCCGAAGCGGGGCGCCGGGTCGATCGCGCACTAGGCATCAATTGCTCATGGCATCGCACATCGAATCAGGTCCTCCGCAAGCCGTCCGGAAACTGCCCGACGCCGCGGGGAGGCGGCAAACCCCCGCGCAAGCCGGCGGCGCTTGCCGGGGGGCAGCGCGAGGGCTGCTTCCTGCACCATGACCATGGCGTAGACAAACCAGGTGAACCTGTCGCGCTGCGAGCCGCACGTCATGGAATTCAACAGTGCGATCCAGAGCATCCCCGTCCAGAGCCATTTTTCCCGCCTCGGAAGTCGCCAAGCCGAGCGAAAAAGCAAGGCGACGTACGCCAGGTAAAGTAGCAGGCCCACGATTCCCATTTCCACCAGCACGGAAATGAACGTGTTGTGCGGCGCACTGCGTTTATCGGTTACCTGCTCCGTTATAGTAAGGAATCCTTCGAGTCCCACACCGATGATCGGACTTTTCGTGAAACCGGTCAGGCCGGCCCGCCAGATCTTAATGCGCGGGTCGTCCTCCAGCGACGTGCCTTCGCCGCCGCTTAGCGTGACGCGGCTGAGCAATTCGGCGGGAACAAAAAGCTTCACCAAGATGTAGATGACCGCCAAAGCCGCCAGGACCTGCACCACCGCCACAACGCGGCGTCGCCCGACGCCGGCAACCAGCATCGAAAAGACGCCGGCGATAACAAGGCTGAGCATGCCGCCGCGCGATCCGGTAAGGACCGCCTGCAGTGCGACCCAAACCGCGAATCCCCAATAGTACCAGCGCAAGAACCGGTCCAACGGATGCGCGTTGGTGGCCAGATAGATGCAGAACATGACGGCGACACTGCACATGTAGGCCAGATAGTTGAGGTCGTGGCCCCCGCCCGTGAACCGCTCGCCGCCTTCGATTTCCAACCGCGAGGCGCTTCGAAACGCCACCAGGGCCATCGCCATCGGCACCACCATGCCGATGAGAAAGGCGCGAAAGATCCACAAGTGGTCCGTGTAAGCTACCGCGAATTCCCAAATCAGCAGGACAAAAATAAGCATCTGGGCAAGCCGCCAAATGCCCGTGAGCGTGTCCTCCTGATTGATTGACCAGAAGAACGATAACGCGGACAGGAGCGTTATCACGACGCGCATCACCATGGGCGGCGACAACATGCGAACACGGTGCCCGGCGAGGACCGCCACTAGACCCGAGCCTACCAGCACCGCGCCCAGAATTTTGGCCCCCGAGGGCATGTCTTCAAACCAGACCATTGATTCGAACGGCATGAATCCGGCGAACGCACACAAGAAGAAAAGCGCGACCTTACCCACGCGTCACCTCCTCAATCATTCGGCAGTACTCGTCGACGGCGCACTCCACGGTGAAGGGTCGCACGGCCTCTCGCGGAACGACGGGCGGCGGCGCTTGCAGTGCGGCCGCAATGGCCCGGGCCAGCGCCCCCGCTTCGCCGACCGGAACCAGCGCCGTAGCGGCCGCCGTGCAATATCTCGCGCGGGCCGCTGATGCAATCGGTAGCAACAACGCGCGCCCCCAGCGCCAGCGCCTCGATGAGCACGGTCGGCAACGCCTCCCAGGCCGACGGCAGCACGAAAACGTCAGCGCGGGCCATGTAGGCGTAAGGATTCCTGGCGACGCCCGGCATGCGTACGCACGATTCCAAACCGAGCTCCTTCACGAGGCTCTCCAGCCGCTCCCGCTCCGGCCCCTCGCCCAGAATGGTCAGGCGGACATCGTCGTTTTGACGAACGATTTGCAATGCGCGAAGCAGTGTCGGCAAATCCTTTTGCGGCGTGAGCCGGCCGACTGCGAGCAACGACTTGCAAGTGCCCGGCGCAAACCACTCGTCTTGGACAGGCTGCCGAGCCGACTCGTAAATCCGCGGATGAATGACGGGATTGTAGATGACGCGAACGCGCTGTCGGGAAACACCGGCGCCGCCGATGATGTCTTCCGCTACACCATGGGAGACACAGACAATGGTCGTTGCGCGGCGGTACATCCAGTTGACGGCGAAGCGGCGCAGCTTGCCCGCAATTCCATTGCCGTATTGCGCCGTGTTGCGCCGCGGCGCGTGGACTGCGGTCACCACCGGCGTTTTCGTCAACGAGAGCCAATTGGCGACGATTGCGGCCGCATTCGCGTGGTCGAGCGCCGAGACCAGCACCCGGGGACATTCCCTGTGAAAATACGCAGCGAGCCTGGGAACGGCGCGAACAACACGCCCCGCCCTGAGATCGACGACGCGGACCCCGTCGATCAGTTCGGCGAGGAAATCGCCTTTCGCCTGCACTAAGACGACGTCGACAGAATAACCCCTCCGCAGCAGGCCGTTCGCCAGGAGCACGGTGACGCGCTCGGCACCGCCATCTCGAGCGTCGGTAAGAAGAAAGCAATTTGTGGCATCAATTTGCCCCGCACAACGCCTTCCACAGTAGGTCCGCCCAGGGGCGACTATCGCGTGCCTTCACGAATTTCAGGGCCTTGGCCACCAAATCCTCCTGAAGCTGCCTATCGGTCGCCAGCCGATCAATGGCCGCTGCCAACTCCTCGGCATCGGGTCGATCGACCACCAGGGCAAACCCTTCGTTCTTCGCCAGCCAGGCAAGGTAGCTGTCTGCCGGAGCGTGTACGAGAATCGGCCGGCCGCTGCGGAGGTAATCCATTGCCTTGGTGGGAAAATTATGCCGGATCATCAGCGGCAGAGAACTCTCGAAGGCGAGCGGCAAAAAAAGAACCGTGCTGCGGGCCTGCGCGTCGGCCAGAGTCGCCTGATTGACATAGCGATTGCCAATTCCCATCCTACGGAGTTCCTCCGGGAGCGATGGAGTACACATATCCAATTCCGGCGACGTCTTGGCGATCGCTGCCGCGCGGGCCAGCCGCAGCACTGCGTCGCTATTCATCGCAGCATTGACGACACCAGCAAAGTGTACGACAGGTGGACCATTCTTGTCGACCTCCCGCAGCCCACTCGGCAACTTCGTCGTATCGGTCGTATGCGGAAGCAGTTCTACCTTCACACCGTGCTTCCGTTCCAGGTGCTCGACGGCGAATTCGGTGATCGCAAATCGCCTGTCCGCGCGTTGGAGGACCTTGTGTTCGTATTTCCTGGCCAGAGCCGCCGCTTCTACCCCCGATTCTTCCCAGAGTATGTCTAGGTAGACAGTCAGCGGCAAACCCAGTTCCTCGGCGGCTTGCCAGGCGGCGACCGTAAAACAACTGTCCGGAAAATGCGCATATATTCGCTGGACGCCGTACTTGCGCGCCAGCTTCACGATGCGACGGCGGATGCGGGGAATGTAAAGCCTTGGTAGTCTCCGCATCATTCGCCGAGTCCAAAGATAGCTGCCAAACATCGAGATCGGGCTGTTGACCACGGCCAACCGCTGGCCCTTGGACGCCCTCGGATCACCGATACCATGCACGGCGACAATCTCTTCCTGGGGAAAATGACGCAATAGGTGGTACAAAATGCATCCGCTGCCAGTGCTTTCCGGTGGAAACACCCAACTCGAGAGAAGGACGCGTTTTTTCATCGGGCATTTCACGGCAATGTGGCCACAGTTGGAAGCCACACGCGCTGAAAATCAAGTACCGTCATGTGGAACCCTTCTGCTGCGCCCCCACGGCCTCGATGTCTTCCGGCGGGAACGTCCTAAGGAGCTTTGCCGGCACGCCGCACACCACGCCGTAGTCGGGCACATCATTCATGACCAGGCTTCCGGCGGCAACCAGGCACCCCTTGCCGATACTGACGCCGGAGGCAATGACCGCATTGGCACATATCCAGGCGCCGCGCCCGATACGAATGGAACCGTACTCGTAGGGGCCGAACCGATAGGAGCCGTCGCGCATGGTGTGTTTGCCTGCAGCAACCACCGCGTACGGCCCAATATTCACTTCGTCTTCAAGCACGATGTCGCCGCCACCGAAGTAGCAACCAGGTCCGATATAAACGTTGTCACCGAGCGTCAGGTTTCGCGGGTTGAAGATGAATACATGGGAGCTGATTTTCACCTTCCTGCCGCAGCACTTCAGCGCCGCGCGGGCCAGCCAGCCGCGCAACGTATTGGCGCTGCCGAATCCCGGCAGTACGTTGAGCACGTTATTGAACAATGCGTAGAGGGAGCTATTGAGCTTCATCGCTGGTGGTAGGCCCCTTTCCAGGACGGAGGAAGATTCTTCCAAACTTCAATCCCCGTAAATAGCGCGGTTGCCCGCGGTCCCTTGGCCCGCGCCCACCGGGCCATGCGACAGATTCCTTCCTCGAGCGGTACGTAGTTCTGCGCGCCGAAAGTGGCCTGCAACTTGTCGCTGCTGGAAAAGGCGTGAACCACCTCCTTGCGGGCGTCAAGGAAGCGGATGTCGGGGTCCGCATCGAGCGCCTTGGCCACGACGAGGGCCAGGTCGCGGACCGAGGTGGGCGTTTCCGCGCCGATATTGAAGATCTGATTGGATGACTCCGGCACGTCGACGCAGCGGAAAATCAGCGGCGCCACGTCGTCGACGTGGGTAAAGGCCCTTGTTTGCAGCCCGTCGCCAAAAATGGTCATAGGCTGCCCTTGCATGATCTGGTTCATGAAGATGCCGATCACGTTGCGGTAGCGGTTGCCGATGTTCTGGTGCTCGCCGTAGACGTTGTGCGGTCGGAAAACCGTATACTCCAGGCCGAACATCTCGCCGGCCGCGCGAAGGTCCATCTCGCAAGCGTACTTCGCCACGCCGTAGGGGTCTTCGGGCGAAGGCGCCGTCGATTCGGTCATAGGGTTCTGCGCTGCGCCGTAGACGGCGATCGAACTGGTGAACACAAAGCGGCGGACCGTGCCGGCGTTCACGGCGGCATTCAATAAGTTAACCGTCCCCACGACGTTGTTTTGATAGTTGTAACGGCGGATGAAGTGCGACAGGCCTTCGGCCGCATAGGCGGCCAAGTGGTAGACGTAGTCGAAGCGATACTCGGCGAACAGCCGGTCGACGAGCGATTCATCGGTAATCGACCCGCGGTGAAACGTCGCGCCAACAGGAATGTTGTCCTCGTCGCCGCCGCTGAGGTCGTCGAGAACGACGGCTTCGTGGCCCGCATCCAGGCAGTGCCGCGCGACGTGCGATCCAATAAACCCCGCGCCGCCGGTTACGAGACTCGTAGGCATGATTCAGTTCTCCAGGGAAGCACGGCGGCTTGATATTAGGCTTGGAGGCGTCCGGTCCGGTCCGAAATACGAGTTGCTGACGTATCGCCTTTGATCCGCGACATTTTCGAGCTAAGTTTGGCCTAACCCTCCGCCGGCCGCTTGCACGTAAGTTGCAGACAGTCGCCCCTCAATTTGGCAAGCGAACGAACGAATCCGAAAAGCGATGGCGCCCGCGCCAGTATGCGGTCCCATTTCGTGTGGGAGTTGAATCGTGCCGAACCATTCGCGCGGCGGTTGTCGCGGCGCACTAGCCACGATTCGGCATGGGTCCACCAATGGCTTATCGTGGTCACGACAATTCCGGAAAACCCCTGCCGCCGAGCAAGCAACTCCAACGATCTTGGCGAAAAAATGTGCAAGTGTACGGGCAACGTCAAGTAATAGTAGTATCGGCCATAGACGTCTAGTGCGGCAGCGGAGGCGTTGGGAACCTCGACCACGAGCGTCCCACCCGGCTTCAAGGCCGTAAAGAAGGCGCCAAAAAGTCGCTCCGGGTCGCGAACGTGTTCCACGCTATGCGACGCAAGGATGGTGTCAAAGACCTCAGGCCGTGATTCCAGTGCCTCCGTCGATCCGGCAATGATTTTCAGGCCTGCTTTTTGCCCGGCTGCCGCGGCTGATGCGGAAAAATCGACTCCCGACGCGTCCCATCCTAGATGCTGCATCATCGCCAATTGCCCACCCGACCCACAGCCAAAGTCGCAGAGCGATCCGCCGGCGACATACCTTGGCACGGAAAGATCCCGACGCTTGCGTACGAGCAGCCAACCCAAGGCGGCCAACAACGGGTTTGGAGTGAATCGCAAGTGGCAGTAACCACGGCAAAGTCGCGCATAATGCGCCGTCAGCCATATTCCTCGATGTCGCAGACCTTTTGGGCTTAAATCCGTCTCAGGCGGCTGGTAAGCGTAGTAGTCCCGCGGATAATAGCGTGCCAGCAGCTCATCGCTGGGCAGCGGGGCCTGAAACATATGGCCACACCCGCCACAGCGATGGATGCGGAAGCTGCCTGGATTGCCATAATGATGGTCCTCGGCGGTCATGGCAGAGCTCGATAGCGCCCACCGCAGATCGAACATTGCGCATCACGGACGGCATGCGGTGCTTCTTCTTGGAATGCGGAACCGGTCATCAATCGTTGCCCCGTGCGACGCACGATCCGCGACAAGCCTCTTCTGCCGGCTGGCGTGCAACGTTCGATTGCACGCAGGCGGCGATCCGCCGCGCCGAGTCCTCGCCAAAATACGCGCAGAAATCTTCCACAAACCGCTCCGCCGCGGCGAAGTGGCGACGACGGGCCTCGTCGTCGAAAAGCAGGCATCGCACGGCGGCGGCCATTTCCGCGGCACTCACAACCCGCGGACAGCCAGCCTGCTCGACGAGGTCTTTTCCGTGTCCCAGAGGAGCGCTCGGAAGATCGGCCACGACTGCCAATCGGCGTTTCACCAGGGCGTCGCTTCCGAATCCGCTGCTGTGGATGACGACGAGGTCGGCCGCGGCCAGGCTTTCGTCGAGGGTGGCGGCGCAGTTGTCGAAAAAACGAATTCCACCATGCCCCGCAGCCAAATCCCGGTAATCCTCCAGCTTCTCCGAAGGATGCAAGCGCACGATGCCGGATGCGATCGACAATCGCTCCATGCAGGCGGCGAACATCTCGACAAGCTTCACGCGGTCGGACATTAGATACGGAGCGGTGGCCAGCATAACAACCGGTTTGTCCGGATCGAGTCCGAGCTTCGCGCGGCCCTGGTCCGCCGAGGCCGACAACCGCCGATCCAGTCGAGGACAGCCGCCAATCAGGATCTGCTCGGGCGGCACGCCAGCGCGTTCGACGATTTCGCGCGACGTATCGCCCCAGCAGAAGATCTTATCGGCCAAGAGCGGCACGTAGCCGAACGCCCGATCGCCCAAAACGCCGTGTTGCAGCGAAAAAGTCGGAATGGCCAGCGTGCGCGCCGCCAACACCAGGCACGACCACCGCACGTTGCGGTCGTACTCCGTAAGCACGGCCGCCGGGCGCAGGAGCTGAAGCAGCTTACGGCAGCCAATGAAGAACTGGCTGGTAATGAGCAGTTCGAGCCACAGCCGCTGGTAGACTCCCGCCGACAATCAATAACGCCGGCAGGCCGCCTTTACGCGCGGTCCTCCACGCCGGGCAACAGCGGCGAAATTCCGTCAGCCAGACGCCGCGGTCGTGCGGAACGGCGTCGTCGCAACTCAAAGCGACTGCCCCCCGCGGGACGCGCGGCAGAACGTCTTTCTTGTCGTAAAGCACGGCGCAGTGTTGGGGCTCCAGCGCATCGATCACGGGAATCAGCAGCTCGTCGATCCGAACAGTCGACGACCTCCACGTGACGAGCACCTTGCCGTGAATGTCGGCAAGCGGCAAGCGCGGAGCACGCGCCGGACGATGCGCGCATAAAGTCTCCGCACATCGTCGGCGAAGCCACTTGACAAAACCCCACTGCCCCAGCCCTTCAATTACATCGATGTTCACCACGTCGTTCAGGGTCGAACCCAGGGAAACTCCGTACATTCGCGGCTCGGCGAGCGACCGTTCGAGGTCAGCGAGGAATTCGTGCGCGATCGAGCGATGCCGGCGCGTCATAAAATCGTTCCCAGGATCGTTAGAGTGCCCGGACACTGAATTCGTCTTAGCCACTGCGCGACGGCAATCGCGAACCCGGGCGATTGTCCCGGCTCGAGGAGGGCATGAGTGACGTGGCAAGTCATGGATGGTGCGTACTACGGGACTAAAGTGCCGGCGCGGAGCGTCTCCAAAAGGAATCGGAATAGCCGCGCAGATAACCTTGCATCAAGGGCGGCACGAGGCACGGCGAGAGGTCTTCGCACCGAAACTCGCGGAGGTTGGCCGCATAGTCGCGTAGCGTCGTCTGTTTCCGCACGCCGGCCGCGCCGGGACTGCTGGCCACCTCCTTACCCGTCATGTTCTGCTGAAGGTAGATCGCCGCGGTCGAGTTTCCTACGAGTTTAAGATAATTCTCTACCACTTCCGGTTCCATTTCCTGGAAGCTCGCGGCGTTCCAGAACAAGTCGATATTGCTTGAGGAGATCAAAGGAAGCTTCCAGTTCGGCAGAATATGCACGTACCCCGGCCGCAATTCGTTTAGATTCGTCCACTGCCGGGTTTCGCGATAGGAAACGACGCCATCAGGGAACGCTGTCTTTAAGTACTGTTCACACACGTAGAGTTGCGGCGGGATGTCCATGAGCAGATAAGTGACCGTCGGATGCAGCTTCTTGACGACCTCTGCTTGCTTGCCGGAACCGCCTCCCAATTCAACGATCGTTTTTCCTCCATCGAAGTCAAAATAGCGACAGTTATATGCATACCGCAAGTAGTAGTACATAACGGCTGTAGTATAATTCTTGCCGTCCATCAGTAACACATCCTCCGGGTTGCCGGCAAGCGAAATGTCCAGAGCGTTGAGCGGTTTGGCTCGGTTAGCCCGGCCAATGCAGTCAACGAGTCGAAACGTTGCTTCCTCCAAATCGGCGAGCGAGCACACCGTGCCGGTAGGCAGAATACTGCCGCTGGCTAGTAATAGCGCATTGGCGCCGTTGAGCGCGCTGCTCCACAGAGGAAGTCTCTTCGTATATTGATTGAACAGCAATCGACTGCACTTCAAGTCGACCTTGCTCAGCGTGGGGCGGAGATCCGTCGCGCCGAATCTCGACAGTACGGAGTTGTGGCGGCGGCGGAAATCGTGAAGGCCCCGGCGCGATAATTCAGGTAGAAACTGCTTCTCGTACCTTTCCCAGTACGGAGTCGGACGGTAGAGAGCGTCGGCGTCCGCCGTGTCGCGCATCATTATCGTCAACAAATCGAAATCGTCGGCTACCTGCACTCCCAATCCTCCGGTTTCGGGTTCAATGCTTGCATCGAAGGCGTTTTCACCGTTTGTCGGCGGCAATTGGGACCAGGAGAATATAACCGACGACGACATAAACGATTCGGCCGATAAGCATGGCTTGCGGGAACGCCGTCAGCTCCGCGCCATTGCGAGTCAGCCAAAGAAGAGCCACGAAATACGCCGCCATACCGAACACGACCGCCGCGGCGTAAAGGAACATCCTGTTAACTACGAGGTAGGTGGTGTAAATCGGCGCGAAAGCGAGAGCTAAAGGGGGCAGCAAAGCCCACTGCGCGGCGGCAATACCGCCGACGTACTTTGGCGCGATGCCTCGGGTGAGCGGCCCTGCTAGAAACCAACCGGCGATGACCAACGGTATCATTCCTGCAAACGTAACCAACATGGGTTTGATGGCAATCCCCATCAAGCCGGCAATTCGATGGGTGCGCCCATACTGTTCTGCCATCCGCGGGTAAACTACTTGCGAGACGGCCTGGGGGAGCAAATCCATCGTGCTGCCGACTACGATTACCATACTGTACAAGCCCATTCCATCTTTGCCGAGCCAGCCGAAAACTAGCGTCGCATCGATAGTGGACCACAATCCGTAAAGCTCGCCCACACCGAAGATCGGCAGACCGATGAGCACAAGGTGTTTGAAGTGTTTGAAGTTCCACTGGGGGCCTATCCGCAAAGGCCGCCATGCGAACAGAATGGTTGCTGCAACCAGTGCCGTGATCAAGGCCCGCAGACACAAACCGTAGAAACCCCATACGACCGCCAGGGCGACGAGGACCAAGCTAACGGCGTTTTGAACCACAGTTGCCAGCGATAGCCGCGCAAAGTCGTGCGCCGTGCGGAAAGTCGCCGGCAAGTACATGGAGGCATAGAAGAACAGGACGGCAAGCAGCGCGTTGGTTGCCCACCCTGCCGCCAACTGCATATCGCCTTGAATGAAATAGTATGCTCCAATGCCCAACAGTGGAACGCTGGCAACCGCGCCCACGGCCAACGACCACGCCTGCGCGGCGGCGGCCAGCCCTTCGGCCCGTGCGCGATCTCCCTTGCCAATGAAGTACGGCAATTCGCGAGTCAATCCGTTGATCACCCCGATATGCAGGAACCTCGTGTAGTTTAGCGACAAGCCAATTCCGCTGAACAAGCCAAGCACGGGGGGTGGAACGGCCCGCATCTGCACGACTCCGCCGAGCATGCGGAGCATGGCAGCGATGACGTTGCCGCCGGCCAAGACGCTTACGAGGTAAGCCGTTGAACGGCCGGTTCGCGCGCCATGCGAAGGCGGCGGCAACTCAACATCGTTGCTTTCTTTGACCGTCTTCGTGTTGATCGGGCTCATGCCAAGAACTCGCAACGGGAACGCTATTCGGTTCTGTCCATCCAGAAGTTTCGGGGTATTCGGCGAGGTCCGACCTTCATGATCCGACCATTTCCCAAGCCAAGGGCGAGCCGGCGGGAATGTCCCGCTTGGCCTTGCGCCCGAGCACCTGTTCGGTGCATTTGGGCGGCAGCCCACTTCCCGGACGGACGCTGCGAACGTTGTCTGATGAAAACGTTTCGCCGGCCTTTACGTCGCAAGTCACAAACAGCGAACGGCGGTGCGCACGGCTTGCTGCTTCGCGCGCTTATTCCGTAGTCGACGCGGCCCGCGGCTCGCTGCGCGATGCGCACCGCGTCCACCATCTCGCGGAATTCGTGCGGTTCCAGGGAAAAGGCCACGTCCGGGCCAGGCTCGCTGCGGGAAAGCGCCAAATGCTTTTCAATAATCGCCGCCCCCAGGGCAACGGCCGCCACGGGAACGGCAATGCCCAACGTGTGGTCGGAGAGGCCCGCCGGCAGTCCGAAGGCCTCCGCTATGTGCGCGATCGTGTGGAGATTCATTTCTTCCGGCTGAGCCGGATAGGCGTTGCTGCACTTCAGCAGGGCAATCTCTTTCGGCCGGCCCCACGGGCCGCCCGCACCGCCTCGTCAATCTCCGCCAGCGTGCCCATGCCGGTCGATACAATCATCGGTTTGCCGGTGCTGGCGATCTTTTCGATCAGCGGCAAGTCAACCAATTCGAAGGACGCGACCTTGTAGGCGGGCACGTCGAGCGATTCCAGGTAATCGACGGCCGTAGGATCGAAGGGTGTACTGAAGGCCAGGATGCCCAGTTCCCTGGCCCGCTTGAATAGCGGTTGGTGCCATTCCCAGGGCGTATGAGCCTCCTGGTACAGTTCGTACAGGTTGCGGCCGCGCCAAGGACTCTTAGGATCGCCGATCACGAACGGGCCGGTGCGGACGTCCAGTGTAATCGTGTCGGCCGTGTAGGTTTGCAGTTTGATGGCGTCCGCGCCGGCGTCGGCAGCCGCCTGAACGATGGCCATCGCCTTGTCCAGCGACTGATTGTGGTTTCCGGACATTTCGGCGATCACAAACGGCAGGCCGCCCTGGCGAATTTCGCGCCCGCCGATTTGGATCGAATTCAACTCTTTAGAACTCATGACTATCGACGTAGGTGCGCGCCGCCTCAAATCCGGTATTCGCTACGATATCTATGATCGACATATGCGAAATGAACTCGGCGGCGCCCAATTGCAGATAAGGTGTTGCGGCAAAGTTCTGGTACAGCACGCGGAGGCCGGCTGCCGAAAGCAATCCCTCTTCCTCGATATACTCTCGCGAGCCGGCAGCGCTGAGGTAAGTGTCGGCTTGGAAATGGCGGCAGATTTCCACGACATGCGCGGACTTCTTTCCTCCCAGACCCAAAGATGAACTGCGGATGCACCGCAAGGGAATTGCCATGCCGTTGCAGAACTCGTCGATCAGCGCGATATCGATTTCCGCTAGCGAGCAGGTAGGCCGCTTGAATACGTCTTCAACCAGGGCGATGACGGCCTTGCCGTGCGGATGCCGCGTATACGCCTGACGGAGGATGCTCAAGTGCTTCTGCCGCCATTTCTGCGTCTCGTCCGTCCGCACATCGCAGATCAACTGCTCCGGCCGTCCCTTGACGACCGCGGGAATCGTCAGTGTATGAGATTCACGGTTGAAGATGATGCGGTTCCGCTGCTGCCAGGAACTGGCGGCAAACTGAACGTCATCCAAGAAGACAAAGGTATCGGCATGGGCAATCAGATTGAAGTATCCGGCCCACGGCAAATACGTCGGCTGCATGATGGCGATCTTCATAGTCACCTTCAAATCGTGGTCCGCGGCCGCTACTCTATTCGACCACCAGGTAGCTGGTCAGCGGGTTCTCAGGTGAACGGCGAATAGCATAACGGCTCAGCCCGAGTTCTTCCTTCAACGCGACGGTCTCGCCGGGAAATGTGGGACAGTTGAGTTCGTCAAAGCCGATCACGCTTCCTTTGGTGACGCGGTCCTTGACCAAAGCGAGGCACCGCTTCGTGGGCTCGTAGATATCGAAGTCGAAATAGGCGAGGGCGATGATTGTTTCCGGATGATCGCGGAGATACCGTTCGAAGGTTTCCGCGGCGTCACCCTTGATGAGTTCATATTTTCGGATCTGGCTGAGGGGAGACTCCTTTTCGTGGTACGCAAGTACGGTATCGAGATAACTTTCATAGTCGCGGGTCACTGCATAGGCGCCCGCTGCGACCACGCGGTCCGCGCCGTCCTGGGGCGAGACCGCCGGAAACCCCTCGAAGGTGTCGAAGCCGACGATCTTTCGCGCGTAATTGAATGGTTCGTACATGCCGCGGAAGGATGAGAACAGCGCGAGATTCTGCCCCCATCGGACACCAAACTCGATGACGATGCCATGCACCGGGATGATCTGCTTGTACAGGTCGTGCATGAACAATATGCGGGAAAGCGCCTGCCGATTCAGGAACAATCCCAAGTTCGACAGGAATTCCGCGGGTGGAATTGGGCAATTCCTGAACGTCTCGAAAAACTGCTGCCGATTCGAAACCTCGGGAGCTGACGAGTGTCCCTTCACGACAATCTCCGGCGTTCGTTCATTCACTTGCATAAGATAATTCGTTCCTTATGGTATTAGGACTCGACGAGCTCAAGTGCATCGAGAGCTTTTCGGGAGCGTCACCTGGGCGCGGCTGCCCAAAATGACTTCGCAAACGCGATCGGCGCCCCGGCCATCGACAATGCGGCCAATTTGCTCGCTAAGCGCCGCTCGGCCACGATCGTCCGCGGCAAACTCGGCGATGGCCTTGGCCCACAGCGAAGTCCGCGACTGGTTGGCGTCGCGGAGCACTCTGCATGCCCCGCGGTTCTCAAGCAATTCGGTCGACAATCGCTGATTTTTCGCAATAATAACGACGAGACTGGGAACGGCGAAGCAGGCCAACTCCCAAAGCGTGCTTCCCCCGGCGGTGATCGCGGCATCGCACCACGCCATCAACTCGGGGATGTTAGGCGGATTGTGCAGCAGGCGGACCGCGGCGCCGTGCCGCCGGGCCTCGTCCTCCAGTGAAGCCCCATGCACGTTGCCCGGACCGACGAGGACGATCGTTTCCAGTTGGCGAAAGCCACATTCCGCCAGGGCGCGGAGGACTTGCAATGTGACGTTGCCGGGATCTGAACCACCCATGGTGACGAGCAGCTTGCGCGCCCGCCCGGCGGGCTTGCGCGGTGGACGCGGTCCGCGGCGGAACTCGCGCCGCAGACAGACGTAATCCGGCCCCAAGAGCAGCCGCGTGTAGGGCTCGCGACTGCGATACAAGCCTTCTTCCGCGTTAAGGTCCTGGTTCAACACCACGTCGACCCAGTAATGTTGGGCATGACCAAAATCGTCTAGCGCCAAGAGATTCAGGTCTTCGCACTTGAGGGCTTGCTGATAGTCGCCACCAAACTGATAGCCGTCCAATACAACCCAACATGCCCCCCAGGCCCTCGCGATTTCCGCCGTGGCTCGCGCGTCTTCCATGCTGCCGGGCTGCGTCAAGAGCCGCGCCACTTCGATATTCTCCTGAAGCAACCGCTCCTCCACGCCGGCGGGGCACGAGGTTGCGGCGTATCCCGCCTTGCCGCCTTCGTCCTGCCAGGCCTGGGCCAGCGCCAAGCTTCGCATTACGTGGCCCGTGCCCATCTCCGTGCTAGCATCGGCCCGAATCAGCAGTGTCGCGCCGTCAGTCATTAGCTTCTCTGGCCCATGTTCCCATTCAATGCCACGATGTGCGGGTTCTCCGTGCTGATAACCGATATTGATAGGAGATTTGATGTCCTGATCAACTGATAGGAACTGCACTTTCTGACACGCGCCCCCAAATCACCACGTCGGAATTGGACACGACGGTGTCGCCCTGAATATTCTGGTAGTCGACGTGCAGGACCTTCATATCCGTCGGATCGGCGCCCAAATTGTCGCGAAGCATGTCAACCAGCTCGTAATCATGGTAGAACACGTTGATGACGCCGCGCTCGCCGGTGACCTCGGTCGCCAAGCGAAAGGCGTTGTGCTCGATGGCCTCTCCCCGTCCGAAACGAAAATCGCCGAGCGTTCTCATGCGGAGATAGAACGCCGACCCAGGCCGAACAAGCCGACGCGAGTCACAGAGCACCTGGCGCATCGCCGCGCGGGGAATGTAATACAGCGATGACGGAAAGAGAACGCAATCGAAAGGCCCAGCGAGGTCCCGCGGCAATCCCGCCGACAAGTCGTGGTGGATGAAGCGGAAAGCGCTTTGCGCGGCGTTCATGCCGGCGAAATTCGTCTCGGCGTTGCCGAGCGCGTCGCGGCTGATATCGATGCCCACTGTTTCCCAATCGTACTCGCGGAAGAGCCGCAAATTGCAGCCGTTGTCGCAGCCCGCCTCAAACACCCTTCCCGGCGCACTGTGCAGACCGTTCTTGAAGAAGAAGCGGATCAGGCACGCTTCCGGATACTTCAATCCGCGAATGTCTTTGAGGCCTTGCACGGCGATTTACTTTTCTACAGTACGAAACCCTCATGCCGACGGCGAAGCGCCAACGAGAGACGCAATTGCAGTCCTCGCTTGTGCTTTGGGGCTATGTTCTTTAGACCGCTTTTTGCACGACGTGCCGGTTGATCGCCGCAACTTCCGGACGCTCTTCGAGGAAAGCGAGGACTTCTGCAAGCTTGAAATTGATTCGCGGCGCAAAATGGCAACAAATCTTCCGAATGACTTCCAAATCGTCCGGCTCATCGACGCACAGACGCACCTCTGGGTTTTGCGCCTCCGCCGGCGCTTCGGCAATGCACAGGCGAAACTTCTCCGGATGATCGGTCAGATAGGTCATCACATGCTCGCGGTAACCCGTGTCCAATGGTGAAGTCTCCGCAAGTGCTTTACGCAGGGCAGCCAGGGACATCACTTCGGCATCGCCGACGCCGCGCGGATATCCTTGAATAAAAGCATAGTCGGCGTCCGCACGCGAATACGCCTCGATAACCGCGTCGATAACTGCCGGCTCAATCAGCGGACAATCGCTCGTAATCCGCACGATGGGATCGGCATGCGACCAGTCGCCCGCCTCGACGTAGCGCAGAAGCACGTCGTCGCGGCTGCCGCGGTAGACCGGCACGCCGAGCGTGCGGCAGTAATCCTCGATAACATCGTCGGCCGGTTCGATCGTCGTTGCCACGACAAGGTCCGCCAGCGACCGGCTCAATTGGCACCGCCGCACAACGTAAAACAGCACGCTTTGCGCGGCGAGCGGCTTGAGCACTTTGCCGGGCAGTCGCGTCGACCCGCATCGGGCCTGAATGATTCCCACGGCCCTCATCGCATCGCCGCCGGCCGTTCGGCCAGTACGTCCTCGCTGACTTGCAGAATGTGCTCTACTTGATCTTCGTTCAGACCGGGATAAAGTGGTACGGAAACCAAAGTGGCCATCGCCCTTTCGGCGCCGGGGTACTCGCCGGCGGGTTTTGCCAGCGAACGATGCAGCCCCGGATATACACCCCGTCCGGCTTCAATTCCGGATTCCGCATAGCGTTGGATTCGTTCCACGACTGTATTCTGCCGCACGGCCACTAGATACCGATAGAAGACACTTCCGTCCGCGGCATTGGGAACCTGCACGCCCGGTAGGGAGCTCAGCCGGGCCGAGTATTGGTCTGCCAGTGCTCGGCGGCGGGCGATGAACGACGACAGCTTCCGCAATTGCGACCTTCCCAGCGCGGCAGCCAGATCGCTCATTCGGAAATTGTACCGCAGCCGATATGGTTCGATCCGGTCGCTCAGCCTCATCGCCGCCTGCTCGTCCGCCCAGCCATTCAAGTAGCGCGCCTTTGCAAGCAAATCGCGGTCTGCGGACGCGAGCATGCCGCCCTCTCCACAAGCGATCATCTTGGAAGCATGAAACGAGCAGACGCTGATGTCGCCCCACATGCCAACCGGTCGACCGCAGTGCGTCGCTCCCAGGCTTAGGGTGATGTCTTCGATGACCGACAGGCCAAGATCTTTGATGGGACCGATCCTGGCCGCCGTTCCAAACATGTGCGGCACGATGATTGCCCGAGTCCGCGGCGTGAGTGCCGCCGCCAGCATTTCCGCCGAGACGTTGTAGTCCATGCTCGGGACGTCGTAACGATTGTCGGCCAACCGCGGCGTGGCGCCGACCTGGACCACCGCGTTCATCACCGCCGCGCACGTGTAGCTGGGCATGGCTACGTCGTCGCCGGGGCCGATATCCAACGCAGTCAAAGCGAGGACCAAGGCCGACGTGCATGAATTCGTGGCCACCGCGCCGGCAACGCCCAGGTAAGAGCCGAACTCGGCTTCGAACGTTCGAACGATCGCCCCTTCGCTGATGGCACGACAACTTAAGGCGATTTCCATCGCCTCAACATCGTCGTCCGCCAAGCAAGGTCCGGTTAACGGAATCGTCGCGCTGTTGAGCGAACTACCTGACGTCATTTCGAGGCCATTGGGATGCAAGCTCCAAACACGTTCGCCCGCGGCTATGCCAAGCGAGCGTAAACCGATGCTCCGCAATGCTTAACGCCGATAGTGTGAAACGACCTTCTCGACCGCTTCGACAACCTGCGCCACGTCTTCGTCGGTCATGGCCGGGAACATCGGCAGCGATAGGATCCGCGGGTAGGCCGCTTCGGCTACCGCGCACTGACCCGGCCGCGTGCCGAACTGGTTTTGATAATAGGGGTGCAAGTGGACCGGCATGTAATGCACGTTCACGCCGATGCCTTCCGCCCGCAGGGCGAAAGACGGCCGCGCGATCCGCTGTAAGGGCTTCCAGTTCAAGGCGGACTACGTAAAGGTGGTAAGCGTGGCAAACGTTGCCCGCGACCGCCAACGGCTTTACCTGTGGAACACGGCGAAATGCCTCGTCGTAATGCCGGGCAATTGCCTGCCGCCGGGCAACCGAGGCGGCCAACTTCGCAAGCTGGCTAATGCCCAACGCGCATTGAATATCCGAGAGCCGGTAATTGTAGCCCAGCTCGACCATTTCGTAGGCCAACGCGCCTTGCGCCGCGCGCTCGCGGAAATCGCTGGTGATGCCGTGGTTGCGAAACAATCGCATGCCGGCGAGCGAACTCGGCGCTATCGGTCGTCACCGCGCCGCCTTCGCCAGTGGCCACATGCTTGACCGGGTGGAAGCTGAACGCGCTGCAGCGCCGCCAACGAGCCGACGGGCCGGCCGCGATGGCTGCCTCCAATCGCGTGGCACGCATCATCCACAAGGGCCACTCCACGACCGCTCGCGATTGATTGCAGCGCGTCGTAGTCGCAGGGATGCCCCGCGTAGTCGACCGCCACAACGGCCTTCGTCCGCGGCGTTATAAGCTCTTCGACGCGTAGTGGGTCGATAAGCAGGTCGTCGGGCCGAACGTCGGCAAAGACCGGAGTGGCGCCAAGGAATACGGCGGCGTTGGCCGAGGCGGCGAACGTCATGGCGGCGACGACCACTTCGTCGCCGAGTCCGACGCCCAAGGCGTAGAAGGCAGCGTGCAGCGCGGCCGTCCCGGTGCTGACGGTCACTGCGTCCGCCGTCCCCGCCATCGAGGCGAGAGCGCGTTCGAACTCGGCAACCTTCGGGCCGGTGGTCAACCAATCCGAACGCAGCGTTTCCGTTACCGCCGCCACGTCGCCGTCGTCGATGGTCTGCCGTCCATACGGCAGCAAGCACTGTCGCACAGGCGGACCACCGTCGATGGCGAGGTTAGCCATGGTTTTCAGCTTTCGGTTTTCAGTTTTCAGTGTTTATAACTGAAAACTGAATACTGAAGACTTAACACTCTTCCACAATCCGCTGCAGCTCGTCGATCGTCATCCACCGCGTGTTGTTGTCGCTGGTGTACTCAAAGCCGTCGGAAAGTCGCGAGCCGTCGGACCAGTTTCCCGTTCCCCACCAAGGATGCTCGGGAAGAATGACAAAGCGGTCGCCGGCGTCCAACGTATGCCGGGCTTCATCGCGGGAAATCATCATTTCGTGCAGCTTTTCGCCCGGACGAATGCCGACGACGTCGACTTCGCACTCCGGCGCGATCGCCTCGGCAAGGTCGAGAATTTTCATGCTGGGAATCTTGGGAATGAAGACCTCTCCGCCGCACATTCGCTCTACGCAATCCAACACGAAGCGAACGCCCTGCTCCAGCGTCAACCAGAATCGCGTCATGCGGCGATCGGTGACGGTGATCCGGCCGCTGGGCCGCTGGGCGCGAAACACCGGGATGACGCTGCCGCGGCTGCCCAGCACGTTGCCGTAGCGCGTGCAACTGAAGCGCGTTCCGCCGGGGGCCGAGTAGGCGTTGCCCTGCACGAGCAACTTCTCGGCGCAGAGCTTGGTGGCGCCATAGAGGTTTACGGGATTGACCGCCTTGTCGGTGCTAAGACCGAGGACTTTCTTGACGCCGCTGTCGATTGCCGCCTCGATGACGTTTCGCGCGCCGTCGACGTTGGTCTTCACGGCCTCGCCGGGATTGTATTCGCAGGCCGGGACTTGTTTCAGCGCGGCGGCGTGGATGACCACGTCGATGCCCCGCATTGCCCGCCTCATGCGATCGACGTCGCGGATGTCTCCCAAGAAATAGCGAAGGCTGGCGTGGACGAAGGCGCCGGTGGACATCTCGTGCTGCTTCAACTCGTCGCGGCTGAAAACGACGATTTTGCGCGGGCGGTAATCGCGGAGCAGGACCTCGATGCATTTTTTGCCGAAGGAGCCCGTGCCCCCGGTAATCAAGACCGAGCTTTCTTGCCAAAAGAGTGACTTCATTGGACCGGTCGTGGAAAAGTCGAGATATAGGGCGAGACGAGGGCGCCGAAGCAACCGCCGGCCAGCAAGCGGGTGACCGTCGCTCGTCCCACCCTTCGGCTCGGCGCACTCCGTTCCCCTGGGTTGCGCTAGGCCCCTTTCAAAATACAAATTCATTTCTATCCGTTATCCGGCCGGCCGCAAGCAATTCGGGCCGGCTTCCATTACGCCGCTGCACGAGCCGAGACAGGGCGCGGACCAGTCGTGCCGATAATGCCGAAAACTCCGGCGTCGGCCGCCAATGCCCGAACTCGTTGTCCAATGGTAGCTTATAAAACAGTCAATCTATTCGTCCGCATGGCCCAGCCCGCACCGTGCAATCGACCGGTCCCGTGAAAAAGTGTCGCCGCCGCTAGGTGGCGCCGCGGACCGGAAGCGCGCCGGCATCGCGCTGCGTCTCGCCGTTTCCCGCGGGCGCCGTCCGCTCCAGCGCCTGGCGCCGCCTCGCCCGGCCGTGCGCCGCCGGGGTTTCGCATCTGCCAGGCATATTCCTGGACGATCTCGCAAAGCTTGCGGCGGATTTCGTCGTCCGGCGCGTGGATCAACGCTTCAAGCTCGGAGATCGTCTCTCGAACTTCCGAGAGCGTGTAATGACGGTGCAGCGCAGCCCGCAGTTTCGGATGCGCCGTGGCAAGGGTTTCTTCGTCGTCGAAATACAACTCTTCGTACAGCTTTTCGCCGGGCCGAATACCGGTGAATGCTATTTCGATCGAGTTTTCCGGCAGCCCGGAGAGACGGACAAGATCCCGGGCGAGTTCGACGATCCTCACTGGTTCGCCCATCTCGAGCACGAAAATCTCCCCTCCCTTTCCCATTGCCGCCGCCTGCAGCACCAATTGCGAGGCTTCCGGAATGGTCATGAAAAAGCGGGTCATGTGCGGGTCGGTAACGGTAATTGGGCCGCCGCGGCGGATTTGGTCCTGAAAGATCGGTACGACGCTGCCGTCGGAACCCAACACGTTGCCGAAGCGGACAACGGTGAAGCAAGTCGCTGAATCCTGCGACATGGCGTGTACGAAGCGCTCGGCGATCTGCTTCGACACGCCCATCACGCTCGTCGGGTGGACCGCCTTGTCGGTGGAGATAAAGACGAAGTTCTTTGCGCCGAATTCCTGCGCTAACTCGGCCATGAGCCGCGTCCCGCAAATGTTGTTGCGGATGGCCTCGCCGACGTTCACTTCCATCAACGGCACGTGCTTGTGGGCGGCCGCGTGGAACACGACCTCGGGCCGGAACTCGCCGAAGATCTGCCTCATGCGCGGCTCGTCGGCAATGTCGGCGATGCAGGACTTCAAGTCGGCCGTTTGGTGCCCGGCGGCAGCTTGCGCTCGACTTTGAAGATGCGGTTTTCGCCCCGGCCGACCAAAACCAGGGTCGCGGGGTTAAAGCGCAACAACTGGCGGCAGATCTCCGAGCCGATGCTGCCGCCCGCGCCGGTGACCATAACGGTGCGGCCTTCGATCAGTCGGCCAATAATATTCATGTCCAATTGCACCGGCGCCCGGCGTAACAAGTCGCTGATCTCGATGTCGCGGATGGGAATGCGGTGGTTGCCGCCCATGCGGTCCTGGATGGAACGAATTATCTTCAGGTCGAGCCCGGATTCCTTGCATGCATTCATCAAATCCCGCAAGCGCGGGCCGGCCAACGTGCCGGCGATGGCCAATACCGTGCTGGCCGAGCATGCCGCGGCTACTTCGCGGACGTCTTCCAGTTTGCCGAGCACGGGAATTTGCCCCAGGCGGGAACCGACCATGCCTTCGTCCACGGCCAGCAGGGCGCGGACGCGGTAAGGCAGCTCGCGGGAGCTCTGTATTTGGCTCGCCAGAACACCCGCGGCGTGGTCGCTGCCTACGAGCAGTGCCCAGCGAAAGTTGCTCGGATTAAGGATCGGCCAAAACTGTTCGCGGTAAAGCCGCCACGTGCCGCGGAGCGCGCCGAGCACCACAATCGTGCCGCAGCAATCGATCACGATGATTGACCGCGGAGTGTGAAGCATCGTCAAGTAAAGGAACGCAGCGACGAAAAATGTCGCCGCCACGGAATAGCGCAACAAGGCGATCAGGTCGCCAAACGTAACGTAGGCCCACCAGCCTTCGTACTGGCCGGCAATCAAAAAAACGACGAATTTGATCCCCAGCACCCAGGGCAATGTGTGCCAGAACATCGGCATATTGTCCGCGTAATCCCGCGACGCGCCGAAATCGAAGCGTAGTTGAAACGCCAGCCAATAGACCGCGGCAAATACGGCCAGATGCACCAAGCCCATCGCCCAAAGCCGCGGCTTGAGCAGGCTGGCGGCCTTCCGCCTTAACGAGTGCATAACGGGAGAGGAGCGGTGCAGCCCCGACCCGCGCCCCGTACCGAGCGACCCTGCTGCGCGCGTGTCCCCCGCGGGCCCACCGCCAAAGTCGGCGGGCGGAGGCCCGGCGGCGCTCACGTGTTGCGCTCGCTCGCTCGAATTGATGGAGTTCATGCCCGTGTCCCCCATTGACCCGCATGCCGACCACTCGTACCAAGCGGTCCCCCCCCGGCGCCCGCCTCGGCGCCGCTAATCCAGCTTAGGCTGCACAGTCCCCAACCACTCCCGCACGGACCGCGCCATTTCCAGCACGTCCGCCTTCGCCTGGTCAGTATCGGCGCCGGACGCCTCAATCAGGACTTTGAACATCACGGGCCACTTCGGCTTGCCGTACATTGACCAAAGTGTCCCTTTCCAAGGCGCTAAATCATCTCGTTCAAACAGCGTGTGGTCGCCCAACTCGTACCAAAAGGCCACGACGTGCTTAGTGCCGTCCTTCTCCTTGTCCCACGTCGAAAGACTCAGCTCACTGTCGGGGCGGTTCTCAGCCGTCAACCGCCGCTGCTCCCTGCGCCTCCAATTTGAAGCCGTGCGTTTCATAGCAATTGAAAGGATTGTGATACAGTCCATCGGTAGGTTGCTTGTAAATGCCCAACAGCACGGACATCGTCCGGTTGTCCCGACTGGTATATATCCGCGACACGTAGCTGTCCAACTGGGCGAAGTTGAACTCTTCCTCAGGCATCGTTTGGTCGATTCCGGTCCATTCGCCGGTCGTTTCCAATTGGCATACCTTGGGAAACTCAGCCACTGGCTTCTGGGAATCGACGACGACGGGGTTCTGCAAGTGGATCACGTACAGGAATCCCAATCGCACACCGACAAGAACGCCGATCACCGCGCCCATTCGCACGAGAATGCTGCTCATCTCATCTCTCCTAGCCCAACTCGACCTCGTTAAGGGAAAGCCTTCATCCGTTGTCCGATTCGCCGCCATGCTGCCGCGCGGTGTCACGCTGGACCGTTGCCAAGCCGTCCGGCAAACGCGCCGACTGCTCGTAGCTTGACTGGGCGTCTTGCGCGTCGATCAACTCCGCGTGGCTCAAGAGGTTCCTGTTGCTCCCCAAATGTTCGCCGCTGGTGACGACCGCGTCCACGTGCGCGACGCCGAACGCGTCGAGCATCTCCTGCGCGGCCAGCACCTTGTCGCCCTCGCTCACGTCGCGGAGCACGGAAAGCAGCACGGCATCGACGTGCTGGCAAACCAGTCTGCTGTCAACGACGGGCAGCAGCGGGCTGCTGTCGATGATGACAAAGTCGAAGTTTTCGCGCAACTGGTCAAGCAGCGGCGCCACGCTTCCGTTCGCCAAGGCCGGAAGGACCTGCCGGTTCCAGGAACCGGCGGTGACCACGGAGAAGAACTCGGTGTCGGTCGGCTGTACCATCTGCGCGATCTCGCCCTCGCCGCGGAGGGCCTCGCACACGCCGGGACCCAAGGGGAGCCCCAATGCCCCGTCCAGCGCCGGTTGACGCAGGTCGAAGTCCACGAGCACGGTCCGCCGCTGGGCACGCGCCAGCCCCATCGCCAATTGAGTGGCCAACCATGTCTTGCCTTCGCCGCTCATCGCGCTGGTGACGAGGATCACGCGGCTCTGGTCGCACTCGGCATTTCGCAAAAGCCGCGCCACCACGCCGTCGACGGCCTCGGTATACCGCATTCTCCATACCTGGCTTCGTCGCGACGCCTGACCAAGCCTCCGCATCACCGCGGGCGGAATCAGCGGAAGCGTCCCCATGACGGACAGTTTCAGCTTCTTGGCAACGTCGTCGGGCGTATTGATGCGCCGCTTGCGGAGGTCCCAGACCACGATGCACACGGCCGGCAGGCACATGCCGATCAGCCCGGACGCACCGATGTAGATGTAGCGGAACAGGGCCCCCGTCTCCTCCTCCGGCACGTCGGCGGGTTTGCTGGAATCTCCCGCAACCGTTACGCGCGCCCGGTAATTATCAAGTTCCACCTTCAGCCGAGCGCTTTCCTCTGACACGTTTTTGAGAATGCGTTCCGCGTTCTCCAGTTTGGCCTTGAGCATTTGCGCGGCAACCGTGCTTTTCCCGACCGTGTCGGCATCCTTGGATTTGCCCTCGACTTCCTTTCCGAATGAGCTCACCTGGTCGGTGGCGATGCCGATTTCCGTTTTCAAGCGGCGGATTTCGCGCTCCACTTCAATATACTTTGCCTGGCGAACCTGCTGCTCGGCATCGTACTTCAGCTTGTTGATATTATCCGTCGTGGCCTCCAGCTGCGCCTTGGCCTGAACAAAACTTGGCGACGGCTTATGGGTCTTAACCATCAGTTTTTCCGCAGCGCCGACAATGGTCTGCAACATCTGTTGGCGGGGAAGAAGCTCGTGATAGACCGGATTCGTGACCAGCACGGCCGCAATCTCCGTCTCTGAGACTCGGTACTCCTCCTTGGTGACTATTCCCAGCAGCTCGTCATCTTCGCTGAGCTTGGCCCGCAAGCTGGCAAGATCGAATTTCATCTTCTGCCATTCCCGCTGGTACTCGGCATAGACCTGCACCGCCATCTGTCCCCGCACGAACGCCGACTGCTCGTCGCCGCTTCCCAAGTTCTCCATCTCGTGTTTCAGTTCTTCGCGGAGCCGGCGAACCTCCTCCTCCTTCTGACCGGCAACCGTGTTCAGGCTCTCGTATCGCTCGCGGCGCTTGTTGCGGTCATTGTTGACTACCTCATCCATGTAAGCCTGCACGACCGCGTTGACGATCGTGGCCGCTTCTGTCGCGTCGGGCAACGAGGCGGAAACCCTCAAAATGCCGGCGTTTTTCACCGGCTCGGCCTGCACGAGCGAGATCAGCCAAGGTATGGTCTTGTGCCGGGCGTCCTCGCGTTGAATGCTTGCCAGGTTCTGCATCTTCTTGTCGCGGAGCGCGGCCACCATCACAAACCGCTGCTTGAGTATATTGGCCTGCGTGCTGCGAAAGATATTGAATTCGTCCGCGACCCCCGCGTTCTCGTCTCCGTTCGGACTGTGAAGGACTACTGGGCTGGTGGGCGCGAGGATCAGAGAGGCCTCGGCTTCAAACTTCGGCTTGTACCAAAACAATACGACAGTCGCTAGCACTGCTCCCAGGGCAACTCCCGTGGTCGCCATCACGAGCCAGTACCGCCGCAGGCAATGCAGCACGGCGTCCTGGCCAAGGCTGCTGTGATGGCCGCCGTCGGTTTCCGTCATCGCCGGCCAGTCGGCCGCGCCGCCATAGGGGGCGATGCCCGAAGGCTGAATCGTGATCGCCTGCTCCACGGCCAGGTCGGTTGCTTCAATCGGATTCTCTTGAGTTGACATGTTTGCCGTCGCTTGAGGGAGAAGAACTTGCAAAGAGGACCAATTACTCGATTCCATATACGTTTAAAGGACGCCGTCAGCTATCCTTGAGGCGGACGCCGCGGCGCACCGGGCAGCGGACCTATGCTGCCGACCCGCTGCGCGGGTGCCCCGCGTGCCACGCCTTCCGCTATCGGCGGCACGCTCCGCCGCCGCGATACGCCGACTCCTTCGGCAAAAACCAGCGGTCCTTCGTCCGGAGACTCAATGACCAGCGCGGAGATCAACGACAACAGGCCCCACACCAGAAGCATCGCCGGAACCACCTCCAAGTACCCGAACCAGTCGTGGAAAATATCGCCCACTTGCGGACTGATCCACTCCTTCAACATGCCGGTAACGGATATTCGGGCGACGTTGGAAACAACGGCTATCGGGGCCGCGCAGACTACCAGAATGAGTTTTTTCCACCACGACTCGCGGAGGATAAAGCAAGCTCCGACGCATACGGCGCACGTGACCGTCATCATTCGCAGCCCGCTACAAGCTTCGGCCACATTGAGCTTGTTCTGGGGATCGGAAAGTTGGATGACATTGCCGCCGGCGATAGCGGGAACGCCCACCGTTTGCAACACGTAGACGGTCATGTGTGTTGCCATGCGCTGCAAGTTCTGCGCGAGCGCTTCCTGAAGGAAGTGCGGCAGCGGTATCATGAAAATCAACATCAGGATCGAGGGCCAACTCCAGCGAAGCGCTTTCCAACCGCCGAGGGCCAACGCCATGCCAATGAAAAACGGAAAGAGCGAGTCGATATCGCGGTCATAACGCATGTACAGCACGAGCCAGCGAAAGACGGCGAACCCGACAAAAAACGGGATGCACCACCACGAGCCCTTGGTCGGCCAGGGATCGACCATCTCCTGGCGGCGCCACAACAGATATGCCGAGAAAATGGGGACGATGAAACCATGTCCCATGTCCGGCGTCGTGGCCCAAATATGGACCACGTGAAGTAGCTCCGACCAATAGGTCCAGAAAAACATCGCAACGAGGATTGCCCAGGCGACGATCACCGGCGGCGAAGGAATCCAGCGCTTCGAAGGTTGCGGTAGCGAAACCGTTGCAGTGCTCATTGCGTAACTTTTTTGTCCCTTAGATCACTTCCCAGGATTATTGTTGCCACCGAGCAACGAATTCCTGCCCACGAGCGATTTGCAAAGCTTGTGCCAGCAGCGGTTGCCTGACGCCCAGTCGTCTTGCGCAAGTCCTTGTCACTAATAGACTTATGACGTATCGAGCGGCTCGGGTTTCGAGCGTGGGAGCCTTGCGGTTCAGACGGTAAAAATCGCTTTTTTTCAACGCCGCCGTCGCTGATTCGCAACGCCGCCTGGCAATCCGGCGCCGCGACTGTGCCCGATGGTCCCACACGTTCATCCGTCGTCTATTTTCTGCGATCCCGAGGCAGAAATCAAGTAGCAACCGCATTTGCATTGGCGATTTCATCCTGCTGCGCTATAATCGTCGCAATCCACGCGCGTTACTATTTCCAAGGTGGGGCAACATGCGCTCGATTGCGGTGATGAATCAGAAAGGCGGTGTCGGCAAAACGACGACCGCCGTCAACATTAGCGCAGCGCTAGCGGAAACCGGCTTGCAAATCTGCCTAATCGATCTCGACCCGCAGGCGCATGCCACGCTCCATCTGGGCATTGAACCGGCATCCGAAGGCGCTTCGATCTATGATGTGCTGGCCGGCAAGACGTCTATCTCCGAGGTACGTCGCCAAGTGGCGGACAACCTTTGGCTCGTCGGCTCGACGCTCGACCTGGCCGGCGCAGATCTCGAGCTGGCGGGCGTTGTAGGACGTGAAATGATCCTTCGCGATAAGTTGCAGGCAGAGGAGCAACCGTTCGACTTTCTGCTCGTCGATTGCCCCCCCTCTCTGGGCGTGCTCACGCTTAACGCGCTGGTCGCGGTCGATGAAGTGTTTATTCCCTTGCAACCGCACTTTTTGGCACTCCACGGTCTGAGCAAACTGCTAGAGACGATCAATCTGGTCGCCGCCCGACTGAACCCGCGGCTGAAAATCAGTGGCGTGGTGATGTGCATGTATGACGTCAACACCCGTCTGGCGACCGAAGTGAGTGAAAACGTCGAGCAGTTCTTCCGCAACGCGCGCGACAAATCGACGCCGTGGTCCGGCGCAAACGTTCCAGACGCGAATTCGCCGCAATGTGCGCCTTGCCGAGGCGCCGAGCTTTGGTCAATCGATCTTTCAGTATTCGCCCGACTCTCACGGGGCAGAGGACTACCGTCGTTTGGCCGAAGAGGTGAAAGGCCGAGCGTAAGAGCTCGTATCTGCCCGGTCAATCGCTAACCGCCTCCTTGTCCTTCCATGCCCAATAAAACGGAATCCCGCTGAGGATCAGCAGCAGGCCGATGCCCGTGGCCAACGGTTTGCCTAGAACAACGTAAATCAAAAAGGGCGCGCAAATGGCCAGGTAAAGCGCGGGCGTGACCGGGTAACCCCAGCAGCGATACGGACGGGGCCGATCGGGCTGAGAGCGGCGCAGGCGAAATACCGCGGTTACCGTTAGCCCGCCGAATAACACCGACGCGAATACGCTATACGTCAGCAGGTCCGCGTAGGAGCCGCTCAGCGCCAGCGCCATTGACCAGACGCCTTGGAAAATCAGGGCCGCGGCCGGTGTTTTGCGGGCGTTCAGCCGCGCGCACGTGCGGAAGAAAAGCCCCTGCCGGGCCATGGCATAGCAGACCCGAGCGCCGCCGAGGATAAGCCCGTTGAGGCAGCCGAAAGTCGAGATCAGGATGGCCAAGATGATCAACGTCGCGCCTGTGTTTCCAAAAAGCGCGAATGCCGCCTCCTTGGCCACGCGGTTCTCTGGGGCGGCCGAAATCTGGTCAAGAGGCAGGACCATGATATATACCACGTTTGTCAGGAAGTAGATGACGGTCACCAGGAAGCAGCCCAGCACCATCGCCCGCGGCAGCGTTCGAGGGCTGTCGTGGACTTCCTCGGAGACAAAGGCAACCGTGTACCAGGCGTCGTAGGCGAATAGCGCGTATGACAGCGCGACGGCCAGCCCCGCGAGAAAACCGGCCTCGGCGGCCTTGGGGCCGACGGCCGTGGTGAAAAGCGGCAAAAAATGCGAGCCGTTGCCGCCCCGCAGCAGCCCGGCCGCGATCAAAGCCACGAGCGCGGCCACTTTAAGGACCGTGAACACGTTCTGCACGAGCGTTCCTTCGCGGACACCGCGAATATTCACCGCCGTCAAGAGCCCGATCACTCCGCAGGCCACCAGTTGCGCCGAGTTGACCTGCAAATGCATCAGTGCGTCAGGCAAGTGCGTCCGCAAGTATTCCGGCAGCAGCGCGCCCAGCGGAATCGTCGCCAGGACATGCGCCTCGCCCAGCCGCGGCACGAGCGACCCGAGGTACTTGGCGAACGCGATGGCCACGGCGGCGTTCGTGCCCGACTGGATGACCAGGAATTGCGTCCAGCCGAAGAGAAACGCCCAGAACCGGCCGTAGGCCGCGCGGAGGTACGCGTATTGCCCCCCAGCCTGCGGGAACATTGCGGCCAACTCGGCGAAGGCGACCGCGCCCAGCATCGTGAACAGGCCGCCGAAGATCCAAAGCCCGATCAACACGCCCGGCGCCTGCACCGAATTGGCCATGATCGACAGCCCGATGAAGATGGCCGAGCCGATCATCGACCCCATGACGAGCATCGTGGCGTCGAAGAGCCGCAGGTGGCGATGGAGTTGTTGGCCGTCGTTCAAGATTGGGCAGTGGATGGCGTGCGGAGGAATGTGCTGCGGACTGCCGCGATACTACCAGTTTTCGAGTCGTAACTCAAAACAAAGACGTCTTTTTCGCACCCAATGTCCGATTCCTAATTGCACCGCATTTGCGTTTTGGTGCATGGTGCAGTTGGCGGGTCATTTGTTGTAAGTCGTTATCTTGTAATAGTTTAACATGGTCGTTATGCGGCGCGTTGTGCATCCCCGCGAGGAAGGATTGGTGCAAATAGGCAGGGAACGGGGGTTGAAGCCCGAATCGCAAGCGAAGTCATTGGTGCAACACGCGCTTTCGAGCCGAGTTTTTTCTTCGCAATCTGTGCAACGCTTGGTTCCCCCCGTTTTCGGCCGTTTTCCCCACGTTTTCGGCCGCTCTTGCGATCAGGATTGGATCAGGACTGGGTCAGAAGCCGATCAGGAATGGGTCAGGATTCGATTAAGACCGGCTCAGGAATCCGCCTTCGGGGTTATCGAGGCGGGTCTTCTGCTCAAGTTGCCTACCAATGTTAATATCTCTTTACATATCATAACGTCCGAGTGTCTATTCGTTCCAAAGGCCGCGAATTATTCCCCGACCGCGCGGATTTTTCCGGTTGTCACCCACCCGTTGGAAGAGGGCGCGGCGAGCAGGGCTTGCTGGGAAGCGCCAGGGCGTCCGTTTGGCGGAGGGCATGCGCCGGCACGGGTGCTCGCCTGCAACCCGCCTTGGTCGATGGCGGCTCCCTCTGGGAGAGGGTCCTCCCTCCTGCGCCGCCGAATCGGGCGGCGGATCGTCTGCCGGGCGCACGGCAAGGACGGATATCCGCCCGGATGATGCTGAGTCATGGCGCCAGGCAGAAAGGCCGAAGAACCGCTCTCAACCGATACGTCGGCGAGGTTCCACTGAAGTTCGCCGTGGTTGAAACGGAACATGATGATGCGGCGGTCGTTGTATCCCTGGCGACGATCCAATCGCCGTTATCAAAGACGAGGCCCGACGGAAAAATGACCTGCCTGGGCTTTCTCTTTCCGCAGCGTGGCCCGACCATCTCGCTCTCGCCCGGCGTGTAGAGCGGCGTGCGGGACATCCTCACGATGCGGAACGGCGGCCGCGGTTCCATCGCGTACGCGCCCATGAAGCACTTTCTGGCGCCTTGCGGGGCGACAAAACTGTGGAAGAATCCCCACAGCAGCCCGGCATGTTCAACCAGATTGGTCCCGCCGCGCTGATCGCCCCACCGCCATTGGCTGGCGTAGCGGGTCTCGTAGCGGGGAAGGGCCCGATCGTCTTCGATGGCGATGACGTGGTGCCGGCCTCCGGCCATCCAGTAGGTAGCGTACAAGCTTCCGGCGCAGTCGAAAAAGACCCAGTTCTTTTCCAATGAATGTTTGACGGGGTACTGAGGCGATTTGACGATCCCCGGGCCGGTTGCCGGATCGAAAGGGCTCATGAGCAGGCCTTCCGCATAAGGCCCGCAGCTATAGCCGGTAAATTGCAAGAAAAGCCCCTCGCGATGATGAAAGAACCGCGGGTCCTCGAAGCTGTGGTACGGCGGAACGCGGATTTGCAGCTCCCGAATGCTACCCTTCACCGGGCAGTATCCGGAGTCCAAGCGGCCAAGGAAGAGGCGGCCTTCATAGTACATCCCGGTCCGGTAGACCAGCAGCGTTTCGCCGCGGTGCCGGATCATCGCCGGGTTGTAGCGTTCCCTTGGCCCGATCAGCGCGGTGTTGTCAAATGCCAATATTTCGCAGCGCATCGCGGTGTCTATCCGGAAACCGGTACGGTGAGGTCGAGTTCGACGAAGACCCGCCACCGCCCTCAGTTGTCCAACTGCAGCCACGTCGAGCCGTTGTAGCCCCAAAAGTGCGTGCCGTCGAAATAGATTTGGCCGGGCACGGGGCTTGGCGGCGCCGCGGTGTTGGTCGGCGCTATGCTGGCGCAGCTTGCATTGCCGCTGCCGTCGGTGGTGATGTTGCCGCCGTCGAGGCTCGTCGCGCCGTACACTTGCAATTGATGGACGCCGTCGTCGGAGTTCGCGCCCACGCTCACGTTGCCGGTGGGCGCGATGACAACCGACTCGTAGTACGAATCAATCGCGCTGCCGCCGCTGTCCGACGGGGCCATTTCGAACCGCAGCGTGTTGTCGGCCTGTAGAATGATCTGCGCAGCGCTGCCGTCGAAAAGGCGGATGTCTCCCACACCGGGGGCGTAATACTTGTTGAAGCCAATCGTCGGCAAATAACCGTCGACGATCAGCCCGCCGATAATCGCACGAGCGGTCGCGAAATCGGTCCCCGTTCCCAGCGGCACGACCTGGCTCGCGGCGATAATGCACGTCTGGCCGAAGATGAGCGAATTCGACCCTAGATCGACGTTCTCCGTCGCGCCCGTATAGGGTACGTAGCCGGTGATGGCGCCGGCCAGTGCGATGAAGTTGTTGTTCAGCGCCTGCTGCGAGGAATTCAGATCGCTCTGGGGCGTGGCGATGAGGATGCCCGAATTATTGTAGTTCGATAAAGCGTGCATGGACGACCTCCTCGCTTGATATTGTTACCAGTCGCCGAACGGCTTTGTATCGATCGGAGTTTTACAGACTATGATTTCCGCGTGGGCGATGCCAGGCCCTGCGTTCAGAAAGGTGATTGCGACTTCAGCTTTCGCATTACGCTCGCCAACGATGTAGAACAAGTAATGGGCATTGGGATTGCCGTACAATCCAGGCTCACCCCGACCTGGATCGACGCCGCCAACTTTGGTACTCTGTTTGTCAGAAGACTTAAGCTTAACCTCAACTGCGTTTTTGCCCCTAGCAAGCGCATTCCAGATATCAGTTGGACATTGAAGATAAATAGCATTTGCTCCGTTGCCACTCAGCGATTTGACTTCAATCGTTACCGCCTTTCCGGGTTGAATTGCAATTGGTATTTTCTGCCGCACCCAGTACATTTCAGCCGGCCGCTGGAAACACGACCATATCGCCCATACAACGACACACGCGGGCGGCGCAAGCGATGATACAAGCGGCCAAAAGGCGCCGGGTCATTTTCATTTTGTCTACCATCCGACCGTGTTTGGCGGGGTCGTTGTCGGCGGAGGCTGGTACGTGTAAGAAGGTGGCGAAGGGCCGCAAGGCGACGGAGGTGGCTTCACATTATCATGGTAGTTCTGTATGGACTGCTGGACTTGAGCGCACGTCTGGCCGGGGCACGACACCGGACAGTCAATGTCTCCCTGAGGCGGCGCCGCAGGCACCGGCTTGGGATTCTTCTCAGGAGGATACGGTTTAGCGATGCCGGAAACTCCGGAATTCGCGCCCCCGGTACCGCCCAAGCCGTATTCCACTCCGTTTGGCGCGATAACGCCGCAATGCCACCCCCCGCTCATGACCGGTCCGCACCGGATCTTGATGTTGCACGAAGCGCCGGGGGTCGGCGGTGGTGGATTTGGCGGAATCATCATGCACTGCCCGGTTTCCGCCACGACGCGCGCGATGCCGCCGCCTTGCCCCGCGCCGCATCCCGAGCTCGATTCGAACTGTTTTCCGATTGGATCAACGTAGCGGCTCGGCGAGCTACCAGCATACGCTTGCAAGTTTGGTGCATCGGTACCAAAAAGCTCGGGGTCCCTACTCAGAAATCGGCCCAGCACGGGCGAGTAATATCGCCGCTTGTAGTAGTACAGCCCGGTCTCGGCGTCGAAGCGCTGGCCGGTGAAGAGGAACTGGCA
Organism: uncultured Planctomycetia bacterium; assembly: GCA_963780045.1. Classification (GTDB taxonomy): domain Bacteria; phylum Planctomycetota; class Planctomycetia; order Pirellulales; family Thermoguttaceae; genus JANXQG01. Next base: position 5,404,409 of record CAVZZZ010000001.1, read on the forward strand.
GAGGGAGTTGGAGACCTGAACGGCGTTGTCGGCCCACCAGTTGTCGTCGGTGCCGGCGGCGTTGAAGATCAACGTCCTGCCGTAGGCGTCGAAATCGTAGGCCTCCTGGATCACAGCCGATTCTTCGTTAATCGTCACCGTCGCCGTCGTGCGGTAGAGTAGGTCCTGCAGCGCGTAGTACGTGCCGGCGTCGTAGGTCTTCGCGGTTTCGCCCGAACCGGTCGTGATCGGGACGAGTGTCGTAATCTGTAAAACCTCGTCCAGATAGATGCCCCACAAGTATTGAATAATCGGCGTGTCGGTCGAACTTTCCTCGCCGCCGTTGGGGTTGCGGTCCTCAAAACATCGCCAGCCGGAGTAGATGAAATCGGTGTTCGTGCTGCCAACCGTCTTGCGGATGCGGCGGTTGAGGGCATCGTAATAATAGCCGCCGACAGCTTCCTCACCGTTGTTCACTGCAACCAGCCGGTTCAGCGCGTCCCAGACATAAGAAAACGTACCGTCGTTCGTCAGGTTGCCATTGAGGTCATACGACGGATTGGCCAGCTCGCTGATCGTCGGATTGCTGATGCGCGTGATTTCGTTCAGGCCGTTGTGCTGGCGGGTCTCGGTTTGCGGCGAACCGCCCTCGGGCGTGAAGACGGTATTCCGCCAGTTGCCGAGGCTATCCAGCGCATAAGTGCGGACTTGATCGGTATTTGGCAGCGCGATCGGCGTGACTATCGACCCGCCGCCGTTGCCTCCGTCGCCGCCGATCGGGCGGAGCACGCCGCGCTGGTACTGCAAGAGCCGGTCCAAGGAATCGTAGCCGCCTTGCGGAATTTGATTGCTGTCGTACGGCTCGTAGAGGCTGCTCCGATCTTCGGCGTGCAGCGCCCTTTCGTAGAGCTTGTTGCCCGCGCGGTCGAAGGCCGTGGTGAAGCCGACGAGTCCTGGCGCGCACTGGCCTCTTGCACCGTGCCGGCAGCACCCCATCTCACTCGTTGTACAACTCGCCATTACCACGATTTGCTACCCTTCCGAAATCTGCTGGGCGAAACCTTCTCGTTTCGCCAATAATCAGTGATGTCCCTTTTTCCGCTCCCTTTCAAATTGTTGTAGTTCGATAAGGCGTGCATGGACAGTCTCCTCACTTGGTATTGTTACCAATCGCCGAATGGCTTGGTATCTATCGGAGTCTTTTCGACAATGATATCCACTCTCGTTGTCCCAGGCGGCGCGTTCCTAAAGGTAACCTCCAGCGCGGCGTTAGCATGGCGCTCGCCGTAGATTTGGAAGAGATAGTGAAATGATTCGATGCCCCACATTCCGCCGCCACCGGGTGAAACATCGCCAAGCCTAGTACCTTTCATGCTGGATGATAAAAGTCGCACCGTGATTCCCTTCTTGTCCGAGGTCAGTGTGTTCCAGACCTCGGTCGTGCATTGAACACCAACGCTATTGGTCCCATTGCCGCTTAGACTGAGCTCGAAAATTATTGGTTTTCCGCGCTGAATCTCAATCGGTATTTTTTGACGTACGTACGGCTCCTCGGGCCGCTGCTCGAATAACGACGTTAGCGCGAACACGACGACACACGTGGAGGGCACGCACACAATAATACATACGATCAAAAGACCCCGTTTCATTTTCATTCTGTCTACCAACCGACCGCATTGGGGGGCGTCGTTGTTGGCTTAGGCTGGTACGTGTAAGAAGGTGGCGAAGGGCCGCAAGGCGACGGAGGTGGACAGATTGTGAGGGGAGGCAACGGAATTGGTTCCCCAATCGAAAGAGTACGCATGCGCCGCGACGGGGTCAAGCGGCCGCAAAGCAGACTATTCCATCGCCCGCACCGGCCCGTGGCCGGGATACACGCGCGTGGCGCTGCGGTCGCGCACCATCCGCCAGCTTGCGGCGGCCACCGCCGACGCATCGTCCTCGCCAAACATGGCTGGGTGAGTCAGGTCGCCAGTGAATGCCGAACCGTCGTCCAAGAGCAGCGACACCGAGTCGTAGGAGTGTCCCGGCGTGTGCAAGATTTCTCCCGCCAGCCCGACGCGCCAGCAACTCGCGGCTCTGGCCGGCCGGGATTACCACGTTGTCGTGCAGCGCGATCTCGGTGTACTCGTCGTGCGGCTTGACGTTCCGCTTCATCAGCGGGATCGCGCTAAGTTGCAGGTCGATCACCAGCAGCGGCACTCCCGCGTTCTTCAGGTCCTGCGCCGCGCCGGCATGGTCGAGATGGTAGTGCGTTGCCAGGGCGTAGCGGATTTCGGCCAGCGGCACGTCCATGCGCTGCAAGTTCGCGCGGAGCTCGCCGAACCCGCCATGATATCCCACGTCCACGAGCAGGCGCGACCTGCCCGCGCCGATCACCCAGTAGTTGGTGTGCCGGAATCCGACGTTGACGATCGTAACCGGTGAATACATCGCGGTCTTTTTTAGCAGACGCTTTGTTGACGGTGCGGGTTGCTTTTTGCCGCCGGTGTGCCTAAACTCACAGAGGGTTTTGTAGTTCTCGCTGATGCTGAGGGGAGGGCGCTTTGTACGGGTGCGGGCAGTTTCCATTTTCTCGTGAAACGCATTATTGAGGTGTGCCAATGGACTCAAATCGACGGCATCTTCAAGTGCGCCGGCTTTGGTCGGCCACGGTCATCATTTTAGCAATCGCTTCGACACGCGGCGCGATGGCCAACAATTTTGCGGCAGCCACCAACGGCACGTGGAGCAACCCCGCCACTTGGGTGCCGTCGGGCGGTCCGCCGGCGCAAACGATTACGCCTACATCGGTTCCATTAATGCTGAGATGGGCGCCGCCGGCTCGGCCATTGTCACTTTGAGCGGCTCGCAGTCGGTCGACAATGTGGTCCTCGGGTACGGCCTCGGCACCAGCGGCACGCTCAATCTGGCCGGTTATCCACTCACGGTCGGTTCGACGATCTTTCTGGGACAGTCCGGCGTGGGAATCGGCGTCATCGAACATAACGGCGGTTACTTCAACACGCAGTATCTGGATATCTTCAACGGCAACTCGCTCGTGATGGCCGCCAGCGACTCCGTGATGGCCAACGTCTCGCTCTTTGGCGGCTCGCAACTGACGACCGGCGCCAGCGAAAGCCTTTACAATGCGTCCGCCGTTTCCATCTTCACCGGCAGCACGTTGACGCTTAGCACGTCGTTGTCGTTGACGGGCAACCTCGATATCGAGCAGACCTCTACACTGAACATGGCCGGCCAGGGCCTCAACGCTCCCACGGTCGACTTCGGATACAACGATGCTCAACCGGTGAGCGTCATCAACCGCGGGCCGATCACGACGCCGTATCTCAACGTCGGCGCTACGGCCTTCAATATTATTCCTTCCGACGCGGTGCAAAACTTGACGCTAAGCTATTCCGCCTCCACGCTGTTTCCCAGCAGCGGGACCGTCTCGTCGCTGAGTCTGAACAACAGCTCCAGCGCAACGACGTCCGCGGCAAACAACGTCATATCCAGCGTAACTGTTTCCGGCAGCAGCAGGCTGACGCTGGGAACGTCCATGTCGATCAACGGCACGCTCGATTTGGAGCAGAGTTCGACGCTCAACATGGGCGGCTTTCCCCTCTCGGCCACCACGGTCAATATCGGCGTTAACAATCTGCAACCGGTCAGCGTGGTCAATCGCGGCACGATCTCGACGGCCTATCTCGAAGTCGCCGCGCAGCCGTTCAATCTCGTTCCGGGCGACGTGATTCAATACCTGAGTCTGTCATCCTCCGCGCAAATGACGACCGCCGCGACGGCCAACATTGTTTCCAACGTAACCCTGCAGGGCAGCAGCACGCTGACGTTCGGCGCCCCGATGTCCATCAACGGCACGCTCGACTTGGAGGCCAGCTCGACGCTGAACATGGCCGGCTTTCCCCTTTCGGCCGCTACGGTCGATATTGCGGTTAACAATTTGCAACCGGTCAGCGTGGTCAATCGCGGCACGATCTCGGCGGGCTATCTCCAAGTTGCCGTGCAGCCGTTCAATCTCATTCCGAGCGACGTGGTTAAGAACCTGAGTTTGGCATCCTCCGCGCAAGTGACCACCGCCACGATCGGAAACGTCGAATCCAACGTGTCTCTTTCCACCAGCAGCACGTTGACGCTTGGGGCATCGATGTCCATCAACGGCACGCTCGACGTGGAGACTAGCTCAACGCTGAACATGGCGAACCACGGCCTCTCGGCCGTTACGGTCAATTTGGGCTGGAACTACGGCCAGCCGGTGACCGTCCTCAATCGAGGCCCGATTACCGCCAGCTACCTCCAACTCGCTGTCTCGCGGTTCGATCTTAGCGGCTCGGACAACGTGACGAACTTCAACCTGGAAGACGGCGCCGCGACCTTGCTCTCCAGCAGCGTCTCGGTTTCCTCGTTGAGCCTCGCCTCCGCTTCGCAAGGCACGACCAGCGCCGTGGGCAATATCACCAGTTCGGTGAGCGTCGTCACCTCCAGCACGCTCACTCTCGGATCATCCATGTCGCTGGCTAGCACGCTGGACCTGGAGCAGGACGCGACACTGAATATGATGCGACATCCGCTCCACGCCGCGGCGGTCGAAATCGGCTTCGATTATGGGCAAGTAGTCAACGTGACCAACCGCGGCGCAATTACGACCGCCAACCTCCAGGTCTCAGGCCAGCCGTTCAACTTGATCCCCGCCGACGTAGTGACCAATCTGACGTTGCAAAGCGGCGCCAGTTTGACGACCGCGTCGTCGGGCAACATCACCTCCGCCGCAACCCTCCAAAACAGCAGCACGCTGACCCTTGGCGCGCCCATGACGTTGAGCAGCGTGCTCGACGTGGAGAGCAGCTCGATGCTGAACATGGGCGGCCAGCCGCTGAATCTCCCCACCGCCGAATTCGGCGTGAGCAACGGCCGGCCCGTCAACGTCGCCAATGCGGGAACATTGACCGCCAACTACCTTCTCGACGCCGGCGGCGGCAGCGGCGTCGTTCTTTCCGCTCCCAGCAGCGTCGTCAACACCGAGATTTCGGTTTCCAACAATTCGGTGATGACCTTGCAACAGCCCAGCGGCCAACTGACCGGCCTGACGTTCCACGGCAGCACGTCCGCCGCGCTGGCCCTCAATGATACCAGCGCGCTCGAACTCTCCGGCGGCTCCAACAGCGGGCCGAGCTGGATCTTCCGCTGGCAAGACCTTACCGCCGGCTCGTGGGTAAGCACGCTCACCGGCGCCATCGCCGCCGGGCGAATCGCGGTCTCGTCCACGTCGGGCTATTCGGTCTTCGATCTCGAAGGCTATACCTACGTCGCCACGCCCAGCACGCTGATCTGGAACGGCGGCGGGGCGGACAATAATTGGAGCACGGCCGGCAACTGGGGCGGCGTGACGCCCGCCGCGGGCCAGTATCTCCGCTTCGGCGCGCTGGCCGCCGGCGGCCACACCGCCAACAGCAATAACTTGGCAGCCAATTCGCTCTTCTACGGAATCTTCTTCGACACCGCGGCCCCATCCTACAATCTGCAAGGCAACGCCATAGACCTCTCCGGCGACGTCCTCAACCAAAGCGGCACGAACCAGACGATCGGCCTGAACATCCAGCTCGTGCCGGGCGACGGGGCCTTCAATACCAACGCAATCACGTTCGACAGCGGCGGGTTCAAGATTACCGACTCCGGCTCGATCAGTGGCGCCGGCATGGAACTGATCAAAGCCGGCAGTGGCACGCTCGTACTCAGCGGCACCAACACGTACAGCGGCGGCACCGACGTGACCGGCGGGAAGGTTATTGTTACGTCAAGCTACGGCCTGCTGAGCGGATCGGACCTGATCGTCGGCGCCAATGCCGCTACAGTTTTCGGCACGGTCGAATCCGCTGGTTTGGCGGCGGAGTCGCCTTCATCGACGCCCGTGCCCGAGCCGGCGACACTGGCGCTGTTTTCCGCGGCCCTCGGACTTGTCCTCGTAAGAAAGTGCCGATTTCCCGGTGGCCAACGGACGCATGCGACAGACGTTGATTCCAATCGCGTTCAATAAGTCCTACCACATCACCGGCGAACCGGCGCCCAGGTCGGCCGAGCCGAGAGCCGGCAAGCTGTGATCGACAAAGGCGGCCAGTTTGCGTGTCGGGCCGGGGTACTGGAGCTTGCGGATCGCCTCTTGCTCGATCTGCCGGACGCGCTCGCGCGTGACGGAAAAGATTCGCCCGATCTCCTGCAGCGTATAGGCATAGCCGTCGGCAAGGCCGTAGCGCAGCCGCAGGATTTCCCGCTCGCGGTAGTCGAGCGTCTGCAGGACGTCGGCGATGCTCGACTTGAGCATCGCCAGGTTCAAGCCCGCCAAGGGATCGTGCTCGCGATGGTCGTGGACCAAATCGCCCAAGTAGTTTTCGTCCTGGTGTCCGACGGGCTGGTCCAACGAGAGCGGCTGATGGCTCATCTTCAAGGCCCGCTGCGTGTCGTCGATGGAGAGACCGGCAAGCGCGGCCATCTCTTCCAGCGTCGGCTCGCGGCCCTCGTTGTGGACCAGATCGCGGTTGATGTCGCGGACCTTGCCCATCTTTTCGATCATGTGTACCGGCACGCGGATTGTGCGGCTCTGGTCGGCAATAGCGCGGCTGATCGCCTGGCGAATCCACCAAGTGGCGTAGGTCGAGAAGCGGAAACCGCGGGCGTGCTCGAATTTGTCGACCGCCCGCATGAGCCCGGTGTTGCCTTCCTGGATCAAGTCCAAAAAGCTGAGGCCGCGGTTGCGATAGCGCTTGGCGATGGAGACGACCAGGCGCAGATTGCCGGTGACAAGATCGCGGCGGGCCGCCTCGTGGAGCTTACTCAAGCGAGCGATCCTTTCCAAACGCCGCTGCAAGCCGCGGGGCGTGTCGAGCGTCATCCGCCGCAGCCTGAAAAAGTCGGTCCGCAACTGTTCCAGCGGAAGCGCCTCGTCCGCGCCGGCGCGGCGCCGGCCGAAGCGCGGCCTTCTTTGGTCCTGCCCTCTTTTCCGGCGCCGAGATGCGACGCCAGATTGAGCATTTGCTTGCCAATCTCCCGCAGGTTTTGGTGGCTCGCCTGCAAACGCTGCATCCGCAGGCCGATTTCATTCACCAGCCGCGCAGTCGCCGGCGGCGAAGCGTCAATTGCCGCCGCAATGGCCGTCCGCCGACCCGCTGCCGACCCAGTTCCTGGGTGCCCCGTGCCCCGGCCGTCCGGCGGCGCAACGCGGCCCGGAAGTCGCGCTTGTTCTCTCGCAGAATGAACTGAAGCGTGCGGCGATTGGCCTCCATCCGCCGTAGCAGGCTGCCCGACAATTCTGGATCGGCCAGTGCGTAGTCGACGGCTTGCTCCAGTCGCATCTTGCCGGTGAGAACGTCGGTGAGAACGCTCATCGCCGCGCGCAGTACGTAGTCGTTAGCCAGTATTGCCAGCCGCAGGTTTTGCCGCGTGCGTTCGATCCGCCGCGCGGTCTCCAGTTCCTCCTGCCGGCTCAGCAGAGGAATATCGCCCATCTGCATCAAATAGGTGCGGATAGACCCAGGTTCATATTCCTCCATGTCTGCCTCCTCGATTCGATTGCCGTCGGATCTTCGCGATGCCCCAGCTTGCTGGCCACAAAAGGTAACATCGACGGCGACGGCTTGCGCTTCGCCCTTGCCCTCCTTGAAAAACCCGCCCGCCGCGCCCGTGTTCCGTGCCTTGCACTCAACCTACAGCATATTGCGTTGTCGCCGTGCAAAGTATCTCTTGGACGCGCGGTCGAACTTATTACGTGGCAAAATGCCAACATTGTTCAAGTCCATTGGCATTATTCGTCGCACGCAAAGCCGAGAAATGCCGCTACGGGGTTACGGCACCCATAACTTGCTAGCCCACGGATGGCTTGACAAACACTTAAGAGGGGGGCGTGTCGCTGTCGCGCGGGTCTCTGCTTTTTCCGGACGGACTTGACAGATCATTGACAGATGCGGCGTACCGTGATACCTTGTGGGAAGGGAAACGGGCGATTCTTTGGGTGCATCCATGCAACGACACGTCTGGAAAACTGCGGCATGCTTGGCACTATTGATTGGTGCTGGGGCGATTCCGGCCCATGCAATCGTGGTTCATTCCGAGCAGGATGACGCCCTCTACCGCGCACTGGGCGACAGTTCTGCTTACCAGAGCGTTGGCCGGTTCACGGGCACGACGACCACCACCGGTTTTTTGGCCTCTGGCACGCTCGTCGCGCCCGATTGGGTCGTAACGGCCGCCCATGTGGTCGACGATGCCAAGTCGCTCTCGTTTTCCATCGGCGGCCAGGTCTATCAAGTCGATCGCACGATCCCCTACCCGCGCTGGAAAGGCGATCTTTGGTCCGGATACGACATCGGCTTGGCCCATCTCGCCAAGCCGGTCGACAATATCAAGCCGGCCCAGCTTTACGCCGGCGCCGCGGAGCTCAACCGACCCGATACGGTTGTCGGTTTCGGCAAGACGGGCACGGGCGAGCTTGGGGACGCGAAATGCGACGGCTTCAAGCGCAAGGCGCAAAACATAATCAGCGAGATCGACAACAAGCGGCTGCTGGTCGCCGATTTCCAGAATCCCGCGCCGGCCAGCGGTGTCTCTTTTCCCAGCCATTATTCCCTGCCGCTGGGCGGTCTCATCGCGCCGGGCGACAGCGGCGGCGGCCTGTTCATCACCACGCCGACCGGCACCTACCTGGCCGGAGTCAATTCGTTTGTCGGCTCCGACTTCGGCGCGCCGCGTTCGGTCTATGGCAACTTTTCCGGACACACTCGGGTCTCGGCATTTCGCGATTGGATCGAGGCCAATATCCACAGCGAAGACGCCGGCTTTGAGAGCCATGCGCCGGAGCCGAAGGCGAAAGAGCCCGACGTAAGAATCTACCCCGCGCCCGAGCCGGGTTCGATCGTGCTTCTGTTGGCCGCTGGCGTCATGCTTTGGATATCGCGGCGTCTGCTGCGCCGGGCGTAGAACGTGCGACAACGTTTGCCCGTGCCGCGCCGTCTGCGCAGGACCTCACCGTTGCCCATCGCCGCGTTCCTCGGCTTACCGCACCTTACGATATTGGCTCCACGGCCGGTCGGTGGGCTGCGGGTCGGGCGGTTCCGGCTTGTCGTGCCGCGAGACTCTTAGAGGGACGCCTTTCGCCCAGGTGATTCCGCCGGAGCAGCGAGGGCAATGGGAGACATCTTCCTCCAGCCGCGCTGCGCAGTAGGGACATTCCAGTGATTCGCGTCCGCCCAACAGCCAGTTCAGCGGCAGGATAGAGGACTCCGACAGGCTTTCGTGCCAGCGGATCGGGCGGTTGCAGTGCTGACAAATCTGGCCGCGGCCGTCCAACTTGCCGGCGCAATGAGGACACGAAGAACGCCCGTCCAGGGCGAACGCCGCCAAGAGGCCGATCGGACCGAAAAAGATGCCCAAGATGGCGGCGGGCAAGGCGGCCTGCCGCGCGTGGCCTACGATCCCGGCCGCCACTGCGGAGGCGATCCAAACGTACCAAATCCAGAACCAGAAGTAAGCAGACATTGCCGCGCCCTTCGCCAACCCTCATCCTACACTGAACGGGGGTTTTCAGCAATGGGCCCGCATAAAAGCGCGAAGCTCAAGCAAGTGGAATGGCATTAACCTCTCGCTTGCGCTTCGGGCTGGTATGCTCTGGCCGACTCACTCGACGGTTTCCATCGCCGATTGAATATCGCCCAGCGTGCGGCCTAGGCGTTTGCGTTTCGGGGCCGTTGCCGCGGTGGATGCAGCCTCCAGCCGCGGCGCATCACCACCCGGCGCAGTCCGAAGCAGGTGCAGAATTCGCTCGTTCATGTCCTGGCCGCTATGCGGAGTGCCCAACTCGCCGACCGCATCGTGGACCCCATAAAGCACCGCCTGCCGCACGCCCTCGCGGACCCAATTGAAAAAGTTCATCGTCTCGCCTCCTTGCTATATTTGATCATCGCGGCTCCGCCGATCCTAAAGCGGCAAGCCCAGCGGCGGTAAGCTACCCATAGCCGAATCGCGTGTCCAGCCCGAGTTTCGGCGGAATACGTCATGTCTAAAGAGGGGTATACCATGCGTCGACCTCGTTGATTGAGAAGTCGCGCTTCCCCATAATGATTCATCCGCTCTAAGCCAAAGTAACCGTCAAGGAGAATAAATCATGGCTAACAATCGCGTTGTCCACTTCGAAATCCCCGCCGACGAACCGGAGGCGCTGGCCAAGTTCTACACCACTCTGTTCGGGTGGAAGGTTCATAAGGCCGCAATCCCTGGTCCCGAGTACTGGATCGCCGATACCGGGGACGGACCTGGAATCAACGGTGGGATTATGAAACGGCAGCATCCGCGGCAACCCTGGACGAACTACGTGGACGTGCCGAGCATTGATGCCGCGATCGAAAAGGCAAAAGAGTTGGGCGCGGATGTCGCGTTGCCTAAGACGCCGGTACCGGGTATTGGCGCGTTTGCCGCAATCAAAGATCCGCAAGGCAACATCTGCGGGCTTTGGGAGCAAGCGAACAAGTGAATCGAATCGCGTGACTAACCAGTGAGAGTTCGGTAGCTCGGGTAGAGTTACGTCGGCTGAGCCTCGCTGCGGGGGATTGCCGAGCCGACGCTCGATCACGAACGCCCGACCCGTACATCCCCGCCATGCGCCCGCTCTGCGTAATTCTCGATGCCCCCGTTGTCGGTGGGCTAACCTGGTAATACAATGTAATAAACCACCGTTTGCCAGCTTTGCAAAATGTCCGAACCCAAAAAACAAGAAATTATTACGTTCAAGGTGGACGATGCGCTGCGCAAGGCGCTGCAAGGCGTTCCGAACCGCTCGGAGTTCATTCGCGCGGCGATTCTGGCGGCGTTGGATAGCGTTTGCCCTTTGTGCAAAGGATCGGGGATCCTCACGCCGGACCAGCGGAAGCATTGGGACGCGTTTGCCAAGAATCACCCGCTGCGGGAATGCGAGGACTGCCACGCCTTCCATCTGGTCTGCGCGGCGGAGGGTTGAGGGGGAAACGGAGTACAAAGTAGACAGTACACAGTACACAGAAGAGAAGTACCAGTTACTGTGTGCTAAGTACTTCGTACCAGTCGTTAGCAATTATGGATAAGCCATATAAACCGATTATTCGCCGATTGACGCATGGCAACGCAGATTTGCTTGCGCTGATCGCTGGGCTTGGCGCTGTGCTCCTGACCGCCGCAGCCTTGCTGCTTGTCGCGCCTGCCAGCGGAGAAACGGCGCCGGGCGAAACGGAAAAAGACGCCGTGGGAACCTTCGCCGGCATTCCGCCAGTGGCCTATGTCGTCAAGCGCGTCGGCGGTCCGCACGTTCGCGTGGAGGTCCTGGTCCAACCGGGGCAGGACCCGCATATCTTCGAGCCGACGCCGCGGCAAGTCGTGCGTTTGGGCCGGGCACGGCTGTTCTTCAAGGTTGGCATGCCGTTCGAGGAAGTGCTTACGGAGCATATCGCGGCGGACGATGTCCGCACGACGATTGTCGATACGGCCGCGGGAATCGCCCGCCGCGGCGGCAGCGATGCGGACGAAGCGGCGGCTGATCCGCACGTCTGGCTCTCGCCGCGGCTGCTGAAGCAGATGGCGGCGAACGTTTCGGCAGCGCTCTGCGCCGCCGATCCGCGGCACGCTCCGATTTTTGCGCGAACCAATCGGCCCTGGATGCCGAGCTCGACTCGCTCGACCAGCGACTGGCAGCGACCCTTGCGCCGTTTCGCGGGCAGCGCGTTTTACGTTTTTCATCCAGCCTTTGGCTACTTTGCTGCCGATTACGGCCTGCGGCAAGAGTCGGTGGAGATCGAAGGCAAGCCGCCGACGCCGCGGCAGCTTGCCCGACTCGTCCGCCAGGCCCGCGCGGACCGCGTAAAGATCATTTTTCTCCAGCCACAGTTCAACCAACAGGCGGCCGAGTCGATCGCTCAGGCGCTCGGCGGCGCCGCAATGCCGATGGATTCTCTCGCGTACGACGTTATTGCGAACCTCCGCGACGTGGCAAAAAAGGTTCGACTTTCGCCATGACCACGCCCGTTATCGAGCTTCGCAATGTCAGTTTCGCGTACCAGGCCGCGCCGGTGCTGGAGGACGTGAACCTGACGATTAACGAGCGCGAATCGATCTGCATTGTTGGACCCAACGGCGGTGGCAAGACCACGCTTTTGCGGCTGATTCTGGGCCAACTCCGCCCGACGCGCGGCGAAATACTCGTCTTCGGCAAACCGCCCGAAGTAGCCCGCAGGCAAATCGGCTACATGCCGCAACGGGCGGCTTATGACGCAATGTTCCCGGTGACCGTGATGGACGTGGTGCTAATGGGCCGGCTTGGCCGCCCGGGGCCGTTGGGCTGGTTGGGCTGGTACGGTCGCAAGGACCGCGCGGCCGCCCTGGAAGCTCTCCAGCAGGTCCACTTGGCCGATGCGGCGCGGCGAAGTTTCGCCGCGCTTTCCGGCGGCCAGCAGCAGCGGGTGCTGATCGCGCGGGCACTCTGTTGCCGGCCGCAATTGTTGTTGCTGGACGAGCCGACGGCCAATGTCGATTCGCTGGTCGAAGCACGGCTGTTCGACGAGCTCCGCGAGCTTTCCGCGCGGATGACCTTGGTGCTGGTGTCGCACGACCTGGGCTTCGTCACCTCGCTGGTCCAGCGGGTGATTTGCGTCAACCGCCAGGCGGTCGCCCATCCCGCGAGCCAGCTTACCGCCGACTTGATCCGCGAGATGTATGGCGGCGAGGTGAACATGGTTCGCCACAGCGACGTCGTCTGCCACCGGGAGCACGTCCATGAGTGACTTCCTCGAGGCTTTGCGGAGTCCCGACGCGCCGGCCATTCGCTACGCCCTGATCGCCGGCGTACTGGCGAGCGTGGCGCTGGGCATTATCGGCACCTACGTCATCACGCGGCGGATCAGCTACATTGCTGGAGCCATTTCCCACAGCGTGCTGGGCGGCATCGGCGCGGCACTCTACCTGCAAGTCGTCTGGCACTGGCGGTGGTGCGATCCGGTCTACGGGGCGGTGGCCGCGGCGCTGAGTCTCGGCGCTGGTGATCGGTACGGTAAGCCTGGCCGCGCGGCAGCGGGAAGACACGGTGATCGGGGCCATCTGGTCGGTCGGCATGGCGGTGGGCCTGCTGTTCTTCGCCAAAACGCCCGGCTACGCCGATCCGATGAGCTACCTCTTCGGCAACATCCTCCTCTTGGGCCGCCGCGACTTGAACTACGTCGTCGCCCTGGACGCCGTAGTGGTCGCGCTGGGCGTGGTTTTCTACAACAAGTTCCAGGCGGTCTGCTTCGACCAGGAATTCGCGCAGCTTCGCGGGGTCCGCGTGAGCTTCTATTACATGATGCTGCTCTGCCTGACCGCGTTGACGATCGTGATCCTGCTCCGCGTGGTAGGCATCGTGCTGGTGATCGCCCTGCTGACGCTGCCGGCGGCCGTGGCCGGCCATTTCGCCCGGCAGCTCTGGCAAATGATGGCCATAGCGATCGCCGCGTGCGGGCTGTTTACCGTGACTGGCCTTGCGGTGAGCTACCGAACGGACCTGCCTGCCGGACCGGTGATCATCGTGATCGCGGCGGCGGCATATCTGGCCGTGGCGGTGGGAAAAAGAGTTGCGGGGGGAAAGACGTAGATAAATCGGCTACAATCGACCACTGCACGGCGTCGAACAGCACGTCCAGCCACAACAAGAGCCTTCATTCGCCTATGCTTACTGCCGACCCCCAAGTACACCAGGAAAACTCGGTTGCCCCAGCGGTCCTCAAGCGCGAGCTGGGGCTTTTTACCTGCATTTTGTTGGTGATTGGGAACATTATCGGCGTGGGGATTTTCATGACGCCCGGCGACATCGCGAAGGATCTTCCAACCGCCGGCTGGGTGCTGGTGGCTTGGATGGTCGGCGGCGCGCTGACGACGGCCGGAGCGCTCACTTACGGGGAACTCGGCGCCATGTTTCCCAGGGCCGGAGGGGACTATGTTTTTCTCAAGGAAGCCTTCGGTTCACTTATCGCATTCTTGTACGGCCTTGCCTACTCCTTAGTCACAACCGGAGGGACGATCGCGCTCTTGGCCATCGGGTTCACGCAGTATCTCGGCATGCCGAAGGGGAGCTGGGAGTCCAAGCATTTTGCCATTCTCGTTGTAGGCGTTCTCACGGCTTTTAATTGGTGCGGCGTGAAATTGGGCGCCGGCATCATGGATCTTCTGACCGGATGCAAGATTCTGGTGATGCTGCTGTTGGTGGGACTGGGCTTTGCAATAGGCCAGGGACATGTGTCCCATTTTACTCCCCTCTTTTCCGGCGAGCCCAAATCAATCCTGTTTGCAATCGGAGCGGCGTTGGTGCCCATGGCCTTCACCTATTCGGGATGGAACTCGACCGTCTTGGTGGGAGAAGAAGTCCGCCGGCCGGAGAGGGTCATTCCGCTCTCGCTGATTCTGGGAACAGGATTAACGACTTTGATCTATGTGCTCATGAACGCCGTTTATCTTTATGCGATTCCGCTCCACGAGATCGTCGGTTCGGTGACGGTCGCCAAGGAGGCGGCAATCAATCTTTTTGGACCCTGGGCGGGGATTCTGGCCAAAGCCATGGTGGCTCTTTCCGTGTTGGGATGCTTAAGCGCGACAATGCTCTCCAATCCGCGCACGGTGTTCGCTATGGGACGGGATGGCCTTTTCTTCCGATGGGTGGGAAGGGTCCATCCCAAATACCAGACGCCCAGCGCGGCGATTCTGTACGAATCGATCGTCGGATGCGGGTTCATTGTCTGGGGCAGCTTCGACGAGATACTGAATTTCCTCTCGGTGCCCTTGGTCGTCATGTTTGCGATGACGGTTTCGACCATATTTGTTTTTCGATTCAAGCTCCCAGATCGGCATCGGCCATACCGATGTTGGGGCTATCCGCTCGTACCGGCTTTCTACGTCATCGTATCTTTGTTGATGGTGTATTCGGCGTTCATCAGCAACAGGATTCTCGCGCTTCGAGGGATTCTGGTCGTGCTCGGCGGAATTCCCGTTTATTACCTGATGGTTTGGAGCAAGAGGCGGAGCAGTGGCGCGCTTGCGGAACGGGGTTAATGCGGTTTCAATTGGAATAGGCTTGAGGCCAACCGAATAGTCATCGTACCTAAGTCCTTTCCGGTAGAAAGGACCTACTATGCCCTCCGATCCGATTCTCGTCAATCTGAAGCCGTCCGATCCGGAATATGCCAGCCGAGTGGTCGATCGCCTGTTGTCCGCGGCCCTCGCGGCGAAGGCGAGCGACTTGCATTTGCAGGCGACGGCTGACGGACTGGATGCCAAGCTCCGCATCAATGGCGTGCTGCGACGGCTCACGGTTGTACCTGGCGGCCTGGCGGCCAACGTTGTCGCCAGGCTGAAGGTCTTGGCCGAGTTGCTCACCTATCGCACCGACATTCCCCAGGAAGGCCGAATTCGTCAGGCGAGGCGAGTCTCCGAGTCCGTCACGAAAACGCCAGACGCACTCCTAGGTCCATCATGCGGGGACGCCGAAATGCGCGTCAGCACCTTCCCAACGCTCTTCGGCGAACGGGCGGTTGTGCGGTTTTTCGGCCGTGGCGGGCAATACGAAAGCCTTGCCGATCTTGGATTGCACCAAGACTTGTTCCCAGCCATCGAGGAGTTGCTCGGCGAGACAGCCGGTGCGGTCATCGTCTCCGGC
This sequence comes from uncultured Planctomycetia bacterium, assembly GCA_963780045.1. GTDB lineage: Bacteria > Planctomycetota > Planctomycetia > Pirellulales > Thermoguttaceae > JANXQG01. The sequence goes on from CAVZZZ010000001.1 coordinate 5,420,076, forward strand.
CCGGCTGGAAGTGGCAAGACGACGACCGTTTACGCGTGCCTCCGCGAGCTTTCCGCCCGTGCCGCCGGGGCGCGGAGCCTCGTTTCCTTGGAAGACCCGATCGAGGTGGCCGTGCCGGGAGTTGCCCAGTCGCAGGTGAATGCGGCGGCTGGGCTTGATCTCGCCACCGGGTTGCGGTTTCTCATGCGGCAGGACCCGGAAGTGATCATGGTCGGGGAAATCCGCGACCGCGCCACCGCCGAGGCGGCCATGCAGGCTTCGCTTAGCGGACATCTGCTTTTGAGCACCTTTCACGCCGGCAGCGCCGTTGAAACGCTTGGCCGGCTGTTGGACATGGGAATCGAGCCGTACGTGCTTCGCAGCGGCCTGTTGGCGATCATCTGCCAACGGCTCCTCCGCCGCCTCTGCTCGTGTGCCGAGGAAATCAGTGACCCGCAAGATTTCCTCGGGCTTCCCACGGCGCGCGGAATGCGGCCGGTAGGCTGCCCTGCATGTGGCGACGGCGGTTATGCGGGGAGGATCGTGTTGGCAGAAATGCTACAGCTTAAGCCGGCCGCGGCCGAATTGGGCCGTGCAATCCTGGCGCGCGCGGATACCACCGTGTTGGAACCGCTTGCAATCCGCGCGGGCATGATAGCGCATCGGCAGCGGGCCGTGCAAGCGGTGGAATGTGGTTTGACCAGCCCCGCCGAGGTACGACGCGTGTTCGGCCTGGCGGCTGCCGATTTTACTGGGCAGAAGATGTAAAAAAAGTCCGACTGGCGCAACTAATATAGGGCAACGACGCCGGAAACGCCCATGACTGATTGGAAGGAGTTGGTCGACAAGTGCGCCCCGATGGTGATTTCGATTTCTTGGCGAATCCTGGGCAACGCTGCGGACGTTGACGACAATGTCCAGGACGTGTTCCTGGAGGCGTATCGCCTTCATCAGCAGACAACGGTGCGCTATTGGTCGGGGCTTTTGCGTCGGCTGGCCACATTGGGAGCGCTGGCCAAACGGCGGCAGCGCCGGCGTCATGCGTCCTTGAGCGAATCCTTGCCGTTGGACCGGAAAACCCCGGCGCCGACGCGGCCGCCATTCGCAAAGAAGAAGAGGCCAGTCTTCGCGACGCGATTGCCGCTCTCCCGCCACGGGAAGGCGCGGCGTTCGCAATGCGTTATTTCGAGAACATGGAATTGCCGGAGATCGCCATTTGTTTGGGCATAAGCTACTCGGCCGCCGGCGCGGCGCTGTCGAGGGCCAGGGCGAAACTGACGCGGCTTTTTTCCGAAACAGAAAAAAAAACTGATGCCTACCGAAAAATCAGAGTACGACAGCCGGCAGCCCTTGGGCGAACTCAGCCCGGGATTGCGTGAAGCCATTCGGCGGGTTTGCAGCGAGCCTGTGCCGCAAGGATTGGCCGGTCATGCCGTAGCGCATGCGCGTAACGCCCGTTCGACGCGCGGGCAAGGCAACCGGCGCAGCACGTGGAAAATGCCCTTGATATCCTTGGCGGTTGCCGGGTCCATTTTGGTCGGTTTGTCCTGGGCAATTCATGCGGTGAGTAGTCGATTTGCGACGTCGCCTGGTCCAGGATCACAAGGAGTTATTGGAGCGTCTTTTGTCGGCGGCGAACCAGCGGATTGGGCCTTGTCAATTGCCGCTCGGCAGTCGCCTGACTCCTTGGAATCGCTGATGGACGGGCAGCGCCGGCTGGAGGGAAAGGGGCGCCTGGACGGAAAGGAGCGTCAATTGAACTCCGCGAAGGTTCAGCCTCAGCCGGTCACGCCGCACCATTAAACTTGCACAACACGGTTCCATGAATTCGTCTTCGCCAAAGCCGGCCATCACGCTCGACCAACTCATTGCGTTGAACGAAGAAATCGCCTCGCTTGTCCGCGCGGGCGTGCCGCTGGACCAGGGGCTGCGGACGCTTGGCGGGGACTTGCCGGGCAGGCTGGGACGCTTCGCAACGGAACTCTCGGCGCAAATCGCCCGCGGCGATTCGTTCACCGATGCCCTGGCGGATTCTGGGTCGCATCTGCCGCGGGTTTATCGGGCGGTGGTCGAGGCGGGGACTGCCGTGGGCCGTCTGCCGGCAGCGCTGGAGTCCTTGGCCGGCTCGCTGCGGCGGCTGGCCGAGACCCGCCGCGCCGTCGCGCTCACGTTCATATATCCCATCTTGCTCTTGTGCTTTGCATGGGGCCTGTTTGCTTTCGCCGTCGATGCGCTGCTGCCAGTAACCGTCAACACGTTTTACGCGGAGCGGCTGCCGGGCGGAGATTGGATCCGGCACTTAATCCAACTCGGCCAAACGGCGCGATTTTGGGGGCCGCTGGGTCCAGCGATTATTGCCCTGCTGGCACTTGCCTGGTGGCTCGTATCGCGCGGGGCCTCGGCCGTCGAAGGCCGCCGCGCAGTCGGTCAGCTTCCGCTGGGTCCCTTGGATGTGGCCGATGCAGCGGCTCTCGCGAACGGCCGTATTCGTCGAGTTGCTGGCAATGCTGGTGGAAAACCGTCTGCCGATGGACCAGGCGGTAGAGTTGGCCGCGGAAGCGTCCGGCGATAACGCCTTGATCGCGGCCGCGCGGCAATGGGCCGGCAACATGCGCTTAGGCCGGACCGATCCGGCGGACGGTGTGCCATGCCTGCCGCCGCTCTTGCGCTGGCTTGTCGCCGCGGGCGCTCGAAACGAGATGCTGGTGCCCGCCCTGCGGCAGGCAGCCGACGATTATAACCGCCGCGCCCAAGAGCAAGCCGAGTTGGGCCGCGTGCTGCTGCCGGTCTTGGTAACTTGTTTCGTAAGCGGGCTGATCGTGGCCGCGTACGGGCTGGTTTTGCTCGGACCATATTTTTATTTGTTGCATGGATTAGCCAAGCCTTTGGGACCAGCTCTATGACTCCATCCCTCCTTAGCCCGAAACTGCCTGCGAGCATCACGCCCGCGGAATCGGCCGAGTTGGCCGCGCGGCTGCAGGCGCTTGCCGAGTCGGGTTTGTCGCTGGAGGGCGGCTTGCGGGCACTGGCGGAAGAACTCGGCGGTGGAAGGCTGGCGGGCGTGCTCGGCCGTCTGGCCGGGCGGCTGGAAAACGGCGAGCCGCTGGAAAGTGCCGTCGCCGCGCCCGACTGCCGCTTGCCCGTGGTCCTCCGCGGACTGATCGTCGCGGGCGTACAAAGCGGCCGGCTGCCGGTTGTCCTCGACGAGTTCACCGCGATGGTCCGGCGGCGGCATAACATCCGCCAACGTCTGATCGCAACATTCGCCTATCCGGTCATACTGCTGAGCATAATCGCCGTTTTGCTGATTTTCTTCCAATTGCTCATCGTGCCGGAATTCGCATCAATGTACAAGGATTTCGGCATGCGGCTGCCCGCATTGACAGGGTTTTATTTAAATTACTCCGGCCTCGTCGGCTGGATATTCCTCGGTTTGGCAGTCACTGCAATCGTCGTTCCGGCGGTGGCGCTGTTGCCCTTGGGAAGTTGGCTGGGACATCTTTCATCGTGGATACCGATCATCGGCCCTATCGTCCGCCAGGAGCGCTACATCCAGTTTACGCGGCTGATGGCCGCGTTGCTGGAAGCGCAAGCGCCATTGCCGGCGGCGCTGGAGTTGGCGGCCGTCGCAATGCGCGGCACGCTGCTGGCAGGTCGGTGCCGCGCGGCGTCCGCGGCGGTGCAAGGGGGGATTCCGCTGGACGAGGCGCTGGCCGGCGCGGGTTTCGTCGACAGCCTTTCGTGCCTAGTCGCATGGGGGCAAAAGAAAAACGCCTTGGCGGAAGCCTTTCGCTCCTCGGCCGAGTCGTTCGAGGCGCAGAGCAGTTCACAGACCGTGCTTTTGAGCATGATCGTGCTGCCGTTTATTTTCCTGGCAATTGGCGCATTCGTCGCCCTATCGGTCATCGCCCTGTTCATGCCGCTGATTTCATTGATTACGTGCTTGTCCAGCGGAACGGGCGACCGTCCCGAACAACCGGAGGACTTTTTCTTTCCCCTGGCGATCCTCGTTTGCATTGCGGCCTTTTTGCTGGGTGCGGGAGCAATGGCCGTGATGTCGTGGGTAGCCGGCGCCGAATCCGGCGAGACCAACTCGCCCTGGGCAAAGGCGATTTACGCCTCCGCGCGGACGTTGACTATTCTGGGAATTGTCTTCGGCGTCCTGCTCTTTGCACCCGCGTTCGCGTTGGTCTTGGTTGTTTCCATGTCGTACTACAAGCACGTCCAAACGCAGCAATACGCGATGCTTGCCTTGATTGGCGCGGCAGCCAAGCGATCGATGCCCCTGGAACCCGCGATCGCCGCTTTCGGAAACGAGCGCGGCGGCCGGATGCGGCAGCGGGCCAGACGGGTCGTAGAAATGATGTTGGGCGGCGCGCCGCTGCCTGTGGCCCTGGAGAAGGTTCCGGGCATTGTGCCGCCCGAAACGATCCCGCTGATACGCGTGGGTCACGACAGCGGTTCGCTGCCTGCCGCCATCGACCAGGCGATTGCAGCCCACAATCGCCTCGAACCGGCCTGGCAAACCATCGTGCCGAAGATCGGCTACATCTGCGTGCTGCCTTTTTTTGCTGTAGGCATTATTGTGTTCATCGTGCTGTCGATCGTGCCACAATTCCAGAAGATATTCCAGGACTTCGGCCTGCCGCTGCCTGCGATCACGCGGGATATGATTTGTGTGGCTACTTTCGCCGGACACTGGTGGTTCCTGTTCGCGCCCTTGTGGCTGCTTTTGATCGCGCTACTATTTTACTCCATGCTGCGCTACGCGGGCTGGATCCGCTGGGACCTGCCGGGCATGGCCTGGCTGACGCGGCGGCGGCACACAGCCACAGTTTTGGACGGGATTTCGCTGGCCGCAGGGCAAAACCAGCCGCTGGCCAACGCCGTGATGCAGTTGGCGGCCGGATATCCGCAGGCAACGATCGCCCGGCGGCTTTGGGAGGCCCACGACGACATGGAGGCCGGCGGAGACGACCTGCAAAGCCTCTACCGCCGAGGCTTGCTAAGCCGGACCGATCTGGCGCTCTTGCAAGCGGCACTAAGGAACGGGAACCTGGCGTGGGCCGCGCGGGAACTGGCCGACAGCAACTGCCGCCGCCTGGTCTATAGCACGAACACGTTGGGGCAACTGGTCTTTCCGCCAATCGTCGTCGTTTACGGCATCACTGTTGCGTTGATCGCCGTCGCCTTGTTCATGCCTTTAATCTCGCTCATTTCTAACCTCTCCGGTGGGCGCTAAGCTATGAAACGCCGTGCATTTACTATTATGGAGGTTGTCGTCGCGATGTTGCTCTTGGGCACGCTGACGGCGCTCTGTCTGCAATTCTTCGCCGCCGCCAACGGCCAGCGGAAGGAGCAGTACGCGCAGCTCATCGCCGAAGAAGACGCGGCAAACGTCATGGAGCGGCTCGCGACCGTGGCGTGGGACGATCTGCCGAAGCAGGCGGGCGAAAAGTTCGCCTTGTCTGCCGCCGCCCAAAAGGCGCTGCCGGAGCCGCGAATTGAGATCAAAGTAGACAACGTCGGCGATTCGCCGCTTGCGCGACGCGTTGCCGTAGCCGTGCTTTGGCGTACGCTGGCAGGCGGGCCGGAGCGGAAAGTTGGAATCGTCGCCTGGAGGTACAAGCAGCCGTGAGAAAGGGCTTTTCGATCGTGGAGCTTATGGCCGTGATGACGGGCGTGAGCGTCGTGCTCGGCGGCGCGATCGTGCTCATGCAGTTCATGCTCGGGATCAGCGGCGACGTCCGCGACCGGACGCACAATCTGGCCGTGCTCGGCCGGCTGGCCGAGCAGTTCCGCCGCGACGGGCACGCGGCCCGCGGCGAACCCCGCGTCGCCGCCGACCATCGCACGGTCCAATTCGACCTGCGCGAGAGTGGGACCGTGGACTGGGGAATTGACGATCGCGGCGACGTTTGCCGGCGGGAAAACGCTGGCTCGAAAGCAAGCCGCCGGAACACCTATCGCTTGCCGAAGGACGCGACCGCCACGTTTGCACTTGAAAGGAAGGGCCCAGCCGCGATTATCGCCTTGCAGGTCGAATCGCCGAATGCCGCCGGGCCGTCACTCGCCATCGACGCATTCGTCGGACGGGATCGGGCACCGCTCGGCACGAGTGGTCGGCTTGCCGAGGAGAAGAAGAAATGAGCAATGCAGCAAAGGTCGGTTGCCGCCGCCGCGGCGCGGCAATCGTCGTCGTACTCGCGGGGTTGGCTGCCGCGACGGTCATGTTCGTGGCTGCGACGAAGCTGATGCTCGTCCAACAAAAGACGATCGAACTTCGCTCGCGGCAGGTTCAAGCCGGCTGGCTCGCCGAGTCAGGCGTCCAGCGCGCGGCGGCGAGATTGGCTGCCGACGCGAACTACCGCGGCGAAACCTGGCAGATTTCCCCGGCCGACCTCAATGGTCGCGACGGCGGAACGGTCGCCATTCGCGTGACGCCGCTGCCCGACAAGCCCGATCGCCGCGCGGTCCACATCGACGCCGATTATCCTGCCGATCCCCAAGACCGCGCGAGAGAAACTCGCGACATTACCATAAGGACTCAACCATGAAACCCACTCGTAACGCATTTACCCTTGTCGAATTTCTGGTCGTGATCGCCATCATCGGCATACTGATCGGTATGATGTTTCCGGCCGTGGGCGCCATGCGCGAGGCATCCCGCCGGACGACCTGCCAAGGCCGCATGGCCCGGCTGGGTATCGCCCTGCAACGGCACGAGGCGGCTTACGGCACGCTTCCCGCCGGCACTACCGATCCTCAAGGCCCCGTTCACAACGTAGCCAAAGGCATCCAGATCAGTTGGACTCTGCCCTTGTTGCCGTATCTTGACGAAGCGGCCACGCTGAAGCATATCGACCTTGCCGCGGGCGCCTACGCCGAGAAAAACGCTCCCGTTCGGCGGCTGCATTTAGCGGCATTCGCTTGTCCATCGCAGGTCCCCGTTGCAACCGCGGCGCCCGCCAGCAGCTATGCCGGCTGCCATCACGACGCTGAACAGCCGATCGACGAGAACAACCACGGCGTGCTCTTTCTCAACAGCCATGTTTCTGAGCGCGACGTGACCGACGGCGTGGAAAACACGATCTACGTCGGCGAAAAACGGGTGGACGAGGGTGACTTGGGCTGGATGTCCGGCACGCGTGCCACACTCCGGAACGCCGGCACGCCGATCAATCAAACGCCCACTGACCCGCCGCCGACCGACCTTTATGTTGGCGGCTTCGGCTCGCACCATCCATCCGGGGCGGGCTTTCTCTTCGGCGATTGTGCCGTGAAGTTTGTCAATCAGGACGTCGACATGGAGACCCTCCGGCAATTGGCAAATCGCGCCGACGGCAAACTACTGACCGGCGGCCCGACGCGGGAATAAAAAAAGGCAGCCGGACTTGCGTCCGGCTGCCTCTTGATTCTACCGTTGAGCGGCGGGGCTAGCTACCACGTCAAGGTGAATCCGACGAACGCCCCGTTGAGGACAAGGCTGTCGTTGTGCTGGATGTTGCCGATGGCTTGCGTGTCGTTGCCGTAGAACGGGACCTGGCTGTCCGACGTGGCGATGCCCGTGGCGGCCAACACGCGATATCCGCCCTCGACGGAGAGGCAATGCGTGATCTGCCAGTCCAGGCCGACGTCTACTTGCGTGAGGAACGCGAAATCGTTGCCCGTGGCATGCACCGGATAGTTCGGATTGGCATACGTCTCCGACGACGCCTGGTATTGCTGGCCCGTCGTGGAGCTCACGGCATACATGTTGTAATTGAGCTGCGTGTGGTTGTTGAAAATGCCGAACTCGGGCCGGATGAAGGCCTTCCAGCAGTTGAGGAAGCGGTAGCTGAGGTCGAAGCCGGCCTGGGCGCCCCACAGATCGTTGGTGATGCGGTCGTTCAGGTAGAGCCAGTCGCCGCCGTAGGCCGTGCCGTCGACGGGATGCTCCGAACCGAAGATCAAGCCGTCCTGGAAGCGGAACCAGCGGAAGCCGACGATGAAATCGCAGCACACGCGGCTGCACGAGCCGCCAATGAGGTTCTTCGTCACGTTGACTTCCACGTTCTGCGCTTGCCATGCCCGCCAAACGTGCTGGTTGGGCGAGTTGTCGAAATAATCGGCGGCCGACTGCGTGCCGTTAGGGCTGCCGCCCACCGTGCCCAGGATGTCGACCAGGCCCATCGTCAAGGGCGTTCCAAAGGTGAAGGCGCCGGCTGGCGGCGTGTTGAGGATCGGCTGGCCGTCGGTGTCCGACTCGGCCAGGCCCCAGTACGTGGCCTGGATGCCCCAGTCGCAGCAGCAGCCGAAGCGATAGCCGACCGTCACCTGTCCGCCCGGAGTCCAATCGAAGTTGTCGAAGTGTCCCTGGTTGACTGCCGCGTTCCACTCGTAAGACATGTAGAGCGTGTTGGGCTGGTTGCGGCCCATGTAGAGGAAGTCGAACTGGGCATACCAGGGCGAGCAGCAGCCGCAGCAATTGCCCCAGCCGTCCATTACGTTTTCGCAATTGCCGTTGTTGCAGTTGCCGCTGGAAGGCATTTCAGCGGTCGGGCCGGCGGCAGCGGACGTTGTGCCCGGTCCGGGCTGCGAAAGCATCGGTCCGAGGCCCGTGGCATCGTGCGACGGCGCGGGCTGGCTGGTCACCGAGCCGTTGTCCGTGGAGACGTAGGTTGTGCGGGTCGCGACCATCGGCATGTTCCCGGCCGGCAGCGTGTCCTGGCTCCACGCGATCGGGTCCGGTGCGCCGTAGGTCCCCAACTGGGCGCTGGCGTCGGCTGTCATCCAGCCGATCGCGGCGCAACAAACTGCAATTCGCAAGGCGTTCATTTTTCGGTTCCTTTCCGATTGTTTGGACAATCCCTTAGCACAGGAATCGGATCGTCGCGCGGATTGTCGCGGATTCGATCAATTCGCGCATCGCCGGGGAATTTCCCGATGTGCCGCCGCGTCAACCGGAGCGTGCGGCGCAGAGCGCAAAGACCGTCCGGAGAGTAGCACACGTTATTCCGCCACAATCGTCAGAACGCGCAGCGCAGACGGAAAAGCCGGTACAAGGCGAACGCTTGCGGTCACCGGCGGATGGTCGTGCCGAGTTTGCGGACGCGTCCGGCAGTGGCGATAGTACGGGCTGCACGCGTGCTGCGCAGCCCGCGCATCGTGCTTGAAACGACGCCCTTGCCGATCGCAGCTAGGCGGCACATCAGACCGGCGGCGAGGGGACGTGATGTAAAGGTGCGCGAGAGAGGACTTGAACCTCCACCTCCGGTAAAAGAGACCAGGTCCTGAGCCTGGCGCGTCTGCCAATTCCGCCACTCGCGCAACTATTGGGAGAAAAACTGCCGTCTCCTCAACCGAGGAGACGGCAGCCGCTGATTTATCGTGCTGGCGTCGGCCAGCGATCCTTGGCGGGTCTCGTGAAACTCGACCTCGCCCGACACGTTTTCAGACGATCCGTGGGCGTACCCAGGAAAGGCCGCTTACGGCTGGTTGAACGGATCGCCGTTGTTCTTCGTGATCAGGAAGAACAGGTTGGCGGGGTCGCAGCGCTTGTTCAAGGCCGTCACGGAACCGTCGCCAAAGCAGCAAATTGCCACGGCCGGGTGGGCCGACGAGGGTCCGTACCGTTGCAGGCCGCTGCTGGAACCGGCCAGCTCCCAAGCGGGATCGCCGCCCGTCTGGTACAAGGATGTTTGATTCGACGGGCCCTGCGGGCTGAAATCCATCTCCAGCCAAGTCAAGGCGCCGGTCAATGCCTCGCCCGATCCGTCGCCGAAAGTGCCGTCATAGTTGGGTGGGGCGAAGTAGGTATAATTCGCGTTCTTTGTCGTGCCGCTTGGAGTTTCCGTAATGGTGCTCCCGCCGGGGACGCTGTACGAATAGGGCATGCCGGTCATGGTGACGCACTTGCCATCGATCCACAAGCTGGAGCCGTAACTCCCTGAGTTCGTGTTGTCGTCGATCGTCTCGCACATCAGAATCGTGTGCGACGTGCCGTCGGTCAAAGCGGCCATCGGCAGGTTGTTTTGGGCGGGATACAACATGCCGTCGGGATGGACCGAAATCGTGGCATAGGGAGCGGTGGTGATTTGCCCCGTGCATACCTGCAGGCTGTTCTTCGTCGTCGCGCCCAGCGACTTGTAGTTGGTGAATGCCCACTGCGGCGGGGCGTTTGTCGGCTGCAGGTAGTAGTTGTTGTTGTTGCTGGGGCAAACGTGCTCTTTCAGCGAGGTCCAGGCGGCCTGTGACACGATGGTGTTCGTGTACTGGATAAGGCCGCCAGCCGAACTGGGCGTCACGCTCATGAGGTTGTTGTAGAGCGTGCCATATTCCATGAACGGCAGCAACTTGACGAGGAAGCTGTAGCCGCCCACCGTCTTCACGGTGCCGGTGCCGTAGAGCGAGGCCGTCGGCGGCAAAGCGTTGGCATACGTGCTGGCGTAGTTTTGCAACGCCAGGCCCAACTGGTGCCCCTTGTTGAGGCAGGATGCTCGGCGGCCCGCTTCGCGCGCCGCGTTGATGGCCGGCAGGAGCAGGCCAATCAGGATGCCGATGATGGCAATAACCACCAGCAGCTCGACGAGGGTGAAACCTCGTGAAGAACGTTTCGTGACCATTAGTCACCTCCAAAAAATGAAATAAAGATAAGGAAAACATGCAGCGACCACCGCCGCACGGCCAAATCCAAGCTAAAGGTATAGATAAGTGCCAGTGTATCCTCTTATTCGGCCATCTCACTTGCCCGGACGAGAAATCTCGCCGCCCATTATCTCCTATTGCAAGCCGGATGAGAAGCCACTTCCCTCTATCCGGAGTTTATTTTACTGATTTTGGATTTTTTGTCAAACCGTTTGTTGGGATTGTTTCAAAAATGGTGGCACCCTTGACGTGCAAAGCGGATAATGGAAAATTTTCCGTGCATGGCATCGGGCACGGCCTCCTTGACATCCGCTTAGCCAAATATCGAGAATACGGGACTTCCTTTCGCTAGGCATAGCACTGAGAATGACGGTAGGGCGGACCTTAGGGCCCGTCCTCATAGGACTTGGAGGTCCATCTTACGGAAACCGCGCCACCCATCGTAACGCTGCTCTGCGGTCCTGCCGGCGCCGGCAAAACCGGCCGCCTGCTGGCCCGCTATCGGAGCACGCTGGACAACTGCCCGCCGGGCGGCGCTTTGTGGTTGGCGCCTACGTCGCGGGCGGCGGCCGACATCCAGCACCGCCTCTTGGGTGGCGAGCTTCGCGCCTGCTTTTCGCCTGGCATCTCGACCTTCGCCCGCTTTACGACGTGGCTGCTGGGCAAGTCGGTGCATGCCATGCGTCCCGTGACGCCCTCCATGAAAAGGCAGCTCGTCCGGCACATTCTGGAGGACCAGCAGCGGAACGGGCGGCTGCGGCATTTTGGCCCGATTGCGTCCAGCGGCGGACTTTTGGATTTGCTCTGCGATTTCATCCGGCAACTGAAACGGCTGGAAATCTGGCCGCAGGACTTCGAGCGATCGTGCCGCCAGCGGGGCGCGGGCGACAAAGACTCGGAGCTGCTCGCCGTTTATCAAGCCTATCAGAAGCTTTTGGTGGATCACAATCTTTACGACGCCGAAGGCCGGGCGTGGTCGGCCCGCGACCTGCTGCAGCGTTCGCAGCCGCCGATCCGTTACCAACTCGTTGTAGCGGACGGCTTCAGCGATTTCACGCGGACCGAGCACGACATGCTGCAAACGCTGGCGTATCATGCCGAGGAGACTTGGATCTCGCTGCCGTTGGAAGCCGATGCCGCGCGCGAGGACCTTTTCCGGAAGCCGCTGCGAACGCGCGACGAGCTGCGCCGCCGGCATCCAAGCCTGCGAGAGGAAACTCTGGCGCGGCCGGCAAAAACGGTATGGCCCGCTCTTGCACACCTCGAAACGACGATCTTTTCCAATCCCCGCGCGATGAAGCCGGCGGCCGACACGGCCGGGCTGGAAATTCTGGCCTGCGGCCGTCAGTTGGGCGAGATCGAGACGATCGGCCGCCGCGTCAAGCGGCTGCTGATCGATGGCGACGGTGGGCCGGTTGCGCCGGATCAAATCGTGGTTGTCTTTCGCCAGGTTCAACCGCTGGCGGAACTGGTACGCGAAGTCTTTGAACGGATGGGGATTCCCTTCTACGTTGAGAGCGGCCAACCGCTGGGCCGCTCGCCGCCGATTGCCATGCTGCTGCGGCTGCTGGAATTGGATGCCGAGGATTGGCCGATGCACAAGTTGCTCGCCGTCCTGGGCAGCAACTTCTTCTCGCCCGATTGGACCGAGTGGGATGACCTGGCTTCCGGCCCGACCGAGCTGGCGATCCGGGCCTTGCAGGTTCCCCGCGGACGCAAGCGGCTGTTGGAACGCCTGGACGTAGGGTGGATCGAGCGACGCGAGTCCCACCACGAAACCGGCGAACGCTCTCAGCGATGGTGGGACTCGTTGCAGTCCGCCCACCCTACGTCCTACACCCGCGAGGTCCTCCGCGGCCTTGCCCACGCGCTCGATCAGTTGCCGCAATCGGACACGCTCGCCGGGCACGCCCGCGCATGGGAGGCGCTGGCCGAACGCGCGGGCATCGTCCGCGCAACGCGGGGCGATGCCGACCAATCGGCATGGGAGCAATTGCGCGAGGCGCTCGGCGAAAGCCAACGGCTGGACCGGTGGCTCGGCAAGGACGCGCCGCTGCTGGACCGCGCACAGGCCCGCGAGGAGCTGCTGGACATCGTGGGCAGTCAGGCGATGACCTTGCCCAACGACGAATCGGGCCGCGTCCGCGTGCTCTCGGCCGCCAGCGCGAGGCACTTGAGAATACCTTATCTTTTCCTCGCCGGGCTGAGCGAGCGCTCGTTCCCGGCGGCCGAGAGCGATGACGGCGTCTACAGCCAGGCCGAGCGGCAACGCCTCATCGAAGCCGGCCTGCCGCTGCCCAGCCGCGGCAACCGGCAGTCCGAAGAGATGCTGCTGTTCTACGAGGCGATCACCGCGGCAACGCGGCGGCTTTGGCTCAGCTACCCGGCGGTCGACGAAAAAGGGGAGCCGCTGACTGCCAGTCCCTATGTGAAGGAGGTCGAGCAGGCCTGCGGCGCGACGGCCATTGCGCGCGAGGAAAAGATCGCTCTGAGTCCCATTCCGGACGCCGCCGATGTGTGCTCTTGGGACGCCTTTCGCATCCGCGCCGCTTCCGACGCGATGGATGGCAAGCCCGATCTGCTTGCCGGCTTCGTAGGACAAGCCCGAAGCGCAAGCGAAAGAGGCAAGACCGGCCACTCGCTTGCGCTTCGGGCTTCGATTGACGTGGGCCAACATCTCCTGGACGGCCTGGAATTCTCGCTTGCCCGGCAAAACCGCGAGCGATTTGTCGCTTCCGAGGGCATGTTGAGCGAGGCGGTCGCGGCAGCCCTGGCCGCCGAGTTTCCGCCCAGTCGCGTTTACAGCGCGACGGAGCTGGAAAGCTATGCTTACTGTCCGCACCGTTACTTTCTGGAGAAGTTGATGCATGTGCGTCCGCTGGATGATGTGAACCTGGAGGTCGATTACGCCCGGCGGGGCCAGATTGCGCACGATCTGCTCGCGTTGGTTCATCGCCGCATGAACGAGGTTCGCGGCTGCCCAGACTCGCCGGCCGCCCTGCCGGTGGAGGATTTCGCGCGGATTCTGGAAGAAACGGCCGCCGCGGTATTCGCCGCGTCGGGCGGCGACAGTCTGGCCGACGCTCTGCGGGAGATTGACCGCCGCAAAGTCCTGCAATGGTTGGCCGAATATCGCGGGCAACACGCCCTTTATGATGAACATCTGGGCGACTGCGAGCGGCCGCCGCGCCCGGAGTTGTTCGAGGTTTCCTTCGGCCAGCCTTTGCGCGACGGTCAGCAGGCGCCTTCCACGCCGGCTCCGCTGGAATTTACCGCTGGCGGAGAAACGGTTCGCCTGAGCGGCCGGATCGATCGCATCGACGTCGGCCAAGGGGGCGGCAAGCCCGTCTTCAACATCATCGACTACAAGACCGGCAGCGCCGCGAAGTTCAGCGTCGAAGACTGCCAGCGTGGCCACGCCCTGCAACTGCCCATTTACGCCTTGGCCGCCGCCGAATTGATTCTCAATGATCGCGATGCGCTCCCCTGGCAAGCCGGTTATTGGTATCTCAGCGGCGACGGGTTCAAGCCGCGGCAAGCGTTGCGGATGTACGAGGACTCCGCCGGCCGCCTTGTTCCCAGCGAAACCTGGGAAGTCGTTCGAGGCCTTTTGGCCGAGACGGTCGTCGGGCTGGTCCAAGCGATGCGTCGCGGCGAGTTTCCCGTCTGGAGCGACGACGAAGACTGCACGAGCCGCTGTCCGTACAAAACTGTTTGCCGCATCAATCATGTTCGCTCGCTTGGAAAAACGTGGCGGCCGTGACTTGCTGCGCGTTCTTATCGGGTGGCACGACCCTGAGCTTCAAGCGAAGGGCGTGGTAGTGCGGCGTACACGCCCTTCGCGACCCGCTAGCCGACCATGCAAGCGTGGTGCCCGCCCTGGCTCAGAGCGTGCCGCCCTGTTTCCTGGTTCCTTTTGTGCCGCCCAGCGCCCCCGCAGTCGCATTGTCCTGTTCCGCCCTTTTCTCGCCATTTGCCGGATGGCGATATTGCCATGTCAACGGCCGCCAAGCGTCGGCCGCTGTCGTGCCGGGCACTGGGGGCAAGTCCAAAAGTGCGGGCGCCGAGGCAACGATCATCCGCCGCGCAAACGCGGGCAAGAGGCGATAGTCGTCGGCACGGGCGTCGATGAACAAGTCGCCGCTTTGTCGCTCGAAGTGGTTTTCCGCGGGCGTTAGCGCCGTGCCGGCGGCGGAAAAGTCGCCGCAAAACCAATTCGACCGTCCTGCAATGTTTCCCATGACCGCCCCGCCGCGGACGGCCGCCACTTTTTGCCCGGCTTGCGCCGATCCGGCGCAGGCGACGATATTGCCCGATAGCCGTGCCTTCGCGCCGGCCGTGGAAAGCTCGATGACGGGCGAAAGAAACGGCGTGACGACTGTATTGAACGCCAGATAAAGCGTGCCATTGCGCCCCTTGCCGCCGTCCTGGCCGAAGTGCAACACACCGTGATTGCCGGCGCAGCGCGGGTCCTTGGCGATGATGTTGCCCAAGCAGCACGGCGTCGCTTTCGGGGCGAACGGTTTCGGCGCCATCGACCAGATCGAACTCGCGATTGGCCGAATGGTGTACGTAGCAGTATTCGACGCGCGTATAGTGGGCGCGGCTTTTGACGTTGTGCCCGGTGAGGCTGTGATGCACCTCGCAGAACCGCAAGGTGGCGCTCGTTCCGCCGAGGTAGAGGTTGTGGTTCTGGCCCGGCTCGGCCGTGTCTCCGTTGCGGAAAATTTCGCAGCGCTCGAATAGCTGATCGACGCCGCGGGCGAGCGTGCCGTCGCCGTTGGACATGACGCCCATATCGTTGCCGTGGATCGAGCAGTTGCGGACGGTGACGTGGTTGGCCTGGTTGATGCGGACGCCCGCGCCGTTGTGGCTTGAGTTGTGCGCCCCGAAAAGCTCGAAACCTTCCAGCGTGCAGTGGTCCGCGCCGGCGTTGAACTGAAAGACGGCCCGCGGCGTGCTGCCCGCGCCGCTGTAGTCGAAGCCGTGGCCGTTGATCGGCACGCACGATTTGCCTGCCGCCGGCACGCCGCGGAAAGTGATTTCCCTTTGTCGCACGAAGATGGCAGTCTTCTCATATTGCCGGCGGCTGGAACCGGCATAAACGAGCACCACGTCGCCCGGCCGGGCCTTCGCGTTGGCGTCTTCGATCCGCGCGAAGGTCTTGCCCGGCCCGACTTCCAGGGTGGCCGCCGCGGCATATCCCGCGGCCGGCGAGCTAAACATGCAATGAGCATCGCGAGACGGAAGGCGGGACAGTGAAAACTGATCGACATGGCTGGAGTTATTTAAAGCAACGGTCTGCGCCGCGAAAGGGCCTACCGGACTTCAATCGAGGATAGATGACTGTGCTGGGAGCGGCAAGCAGGGAGCGGGGGGCGATGAAGGATAAGAGATTAGGGATCAATAATGGCGGACCGACGACGCTCTTTCAAAGCGCGCCGGGAGAGGGCAAACGTAAGAGTGCCGTTGATATATATTGTCGCGTGTTGGACCAACTTTTTTTCTTCGCGGTTGAAAATGTTAAAAACCCCCGTGTTCTTGGCCCTTTCCAGAGCCAGGAGCGACCCAGGAGGCCTCCAGGAAGGCTCCAGAACGAAGCAAACTCGATCCAGGACGCATGCAGGATGGCTCCAGGAATCCGGCTTTTGAGCGTGATTGCACCATCTAATGCTCCTTTCGACGCGAAATCGGCGAAACGGCGCGAAGTGTCGCGGTTTTCTGCCGGAATGGACTAATGCGGCCGGCAAGCGGCTGCAAACGATCCCCGTCTTTGTGCTCTCGCATTCCCTCGCGGCCGCCGTTTCGCATTCGCCATTGTTTGTTCACCGTGCGTATATTATTGCATGTTTACAACTGTATACATCGTGGAGCAACTCTCGTGCCAATCGTGCGATGTGGCGAAGAATCCCGCTGTTTTGAGGGAAAGAGAGTCGCCTCATGCCGCGCGATTTGGCAGTCTCTTGCCCTTGGCGGTCGGAGCGGACTGCCAAGATGGCAGGGAAAGCTCGATCTGGCGGTTTTGACACGGGTCAGGCGTGGGCGCGACGTCGTTCGTGGCGAAGAACGCCGAAATCGCCACGTTGAAGGCGATGCCCGGATTGTTCCAGGGATTGTCGTACGCCGACGTGAACGTCGCCCCGCTTGACGTTGCCGTCAGTCCCTGCGTCGTTAGCCAGGAGACAATCGCCGCGTTGATGTCGGTCGTCGTCATGCCGGTGCGGGTGCCCCCGTTGTCCGCGATCGCGTCCACGACAATCGTGAGCTCGCTGCTGCACAGGTTGAGCGTCTGAGACGTGGAGAGCGACGTGAACGTCTGGCCCGGATAGACGACCGTGGCAATCGCGGCCAAGGCGTCGTTGCCCGATTTTTCGATTTCCTGGACTTCGTTCATGCCGTTGTCCAGCACCGGCCCGGAGCTTCCGCCCGAACCGCCCCCGCCGCCGTCCGAATCGCCGTCGCCATAATGGCCACCGACGAACTGGCCTGGGTCAACGGTATTGAAGGTCCCCAGACCGCTTCCGACGTACAGGTTCGAGCCGTCCGCCAGGCCGTTTGCTTCGGTCACCACTGTGGTCCCGGCCGTGACCGTCAAACCGGCGTTGTCTGCCTGGCCATTGTAGACGTTGTCGTTGACCGCGCCCTGGATCGTGCTTGTAATAGTGCTGTCGTTTTCGATGCTGCCGTTGACCGTCGAACCGCCGCTGGTATTGAGCACCGCGGGGTCGCTGACTACTACATCCGAGTCGAGCGTACCATCGACCTGGAGCGTGCCTCCCTTGACGTACGTGCCCCCCACAATGCTGACATTTCCTGTTCCTGCCACCTGTAGCGTGCCGGCAATGACGTTAATGGTGGGAATCTGCATCGCGCCGGCAAGCTCGACCGTGTTGGCCGTATCCTTGACCATCAACACCTCGCTGTTGACTGATGCGTCGATTACGCCGCCGTCAACGTCAAAGAACCCGCTGGCGTTGCCCGTTGAGCCGGGGTCCTCGTCGACCGTGAAGCTCCCGTCCGTAATGTTGCCATCGGCCAGGGTGACATCGCCGAAGTCGAAGGTGTTGCCGCCAAGATCGAGCGTGCCGTCTTCGTCGATGTAGAGACCGGCGCTGATATTGGCGACGCCGAAAGTTGCCGCCAGGCGGAAGCGCGCCGGGATTGGCGAGCACGACCGTGCCGCCGCCGCCGACCTGCAGGCCGGTATAATAGCACGCCGAGCCTAGCGGATCGATGGACAACGTGCCGGGTCCGGTCTCCTCGACGACGAGGGTGCTGTTGCTCGTCGTAATATACCCAGTAAAGTTCTCCGTGCCCGACGGAACGTCGAAGATCACGGTGCTCGCCGCGCCGGGAGTGACGGAGGCTGCACTGATCATCGACGCGAGAAAGCCGACACTGTAGCCCCCGCCGAAGGTGACGGAGGAGCCCGTAAGCTGCGTGCTGCCCGTAAGGGTCGTGCCGCCAGAAAAGTATGCGTTGCCCACATACAACGATTCGACCCCTAGCAAGGACAGAGTAAGCGGGTACGTGCCGTCCTCGATCGTCCCTGCGAAGTTCTCAGGCGTGAGCCCCACGCTCTGCCCGACGGAGATTGTGCTGCCGATGGCGGCGGTGGCGCCGTTAGTGATCGTATCGCCGACATCCCCGTTCAGTGTTAAGAGGGTTGCGCCAAATCCGTTGACATTGAACGTGGCCGTGGCTTCCATCGTCAAGGCCGTCTGGGGTGGGACCGCGCCGCCGGAGTTGGAGAAGAGCATGCCGCCCGAGATGTCCGTGCCGCCCGTGTATGCGTTGTTGGCGCCGCCGACGCTGTCTCCCAGTGTAAGGGTGGCGCTGCTGCCGCCATCCACGGTCACACTCCCGTTCCCGCTAATCACACCCAAGAACTCGCCGGACACCGCGGATTCCCAATGGAACGCGGAATCAGTTGGCCAGCACGATCGTGGCATTCGAATTTGTGCCCTGCAACACGCCATTGCCGGAAATTCGCATCGACGCGTTCGTGGTGATCGCGCCGTCGCAATCGAAAGTTCCCGCGCCGTCAACGAGGATCGAGGACGCGTTCACCTTCGCGGACACCGTTGGGATGTTGTTGATTGTGTACATGCCGAACCCATAGGGGTCCGCGTCGGCGGTGAACGTGCCGCCGCTGACCTCGATATGGGTGGCGGAAACTGTCCCGCCCGGCACCGGATTCGCGGGGAACGGGCTCGCCTGGTAGGGCGAGGCGTCGACGGTACACGTGCCGGAAGTTACGTCGAGCGTGTCGACATCGGCGCTGGTCGGCCGCGCCACTTCCATTGCGCCGCCGGCCACCGTGACCGTCCCGCTGGCGGAGAACGCGCCGCCGAGGGCTGGCGTCGCGCATGTCAATGTCCGGCGAAGCGGCGATCAGGAACGTTCCGCCTGTCACGTCGGCTGAATCGGTGGTGAGCGTCACCGGAGATCCGCTGGAGGAAGTCGCGGCATCCACGGTGAACGCGCCCGAGTAGACATTCACTTGCGTCGCGCCGATAGTCGCGCCGGCGAGCACCTCTTCCGTGGAGTAGGCGGCGACGCTGCTTACGGTAATGTTTCCGCCGAACTGCACCGCGCCGCTGCCGGTGATTTGCATTCCGCCCGGATTGCTCCCACTGGGCTGGCTGGACATCGCGGCGGCGATGACGCCAACCGTGCCTGTGTTGGTGTCGGTCTGCACCGTGACGGCGTTGCCCTGGTAGTTCAGGATTTCCGCGCCGCTGCCGAAGACGGCGTCGATCGCCGCCGTGTTGCCGCCCGTGAATTGCAGTCCCGCGACCTCAACCGCGCCTTCAAGGTTCACCGTGAACGAGCCGCCGCTCGTGTCGAACTTCGCGGTGTCGTTGGTGCCCCAGGCCTGCAGCCCGCCTGGGCCGCTCCAGTCCGTGTTGGTGCTCACGTCGTTCCAAACACCATTGTTGCCGCCCGCCCATGTAAGCGTTGTGAGATAATCGCGCCGCTCCAGCCGCTCAATGGAAAACACATGGAAGGGCTGGACCGCGCGGCGGACCTGCTTCCGCCGCCTGCGAAGAAACGGTTCAATGCACGGTCGAACTCGGCCCTAACGCGTTCGCGGAGGTGCGCGAAAGCCCGCTGAATGGATCGAAGCCGGTCGAACTTTCGACGCAATCGCATTCGCTCTTGTTTTTTTCGCATGATCGAATCCTCCGTAAAGAAAGTTCTGCCGAATTCATATGTGGTGACCTCGTTGGGCATTGCCCGCTCGCGCCGCAGCGCGACGGTGACGACCGTAAACGGTAATTATCACCAATGCAAGCGAGGTCAGAATCGCTAGCGTCGGCGGTTCGGGCGTCGGGGTGAGCAAAAACGCGTGATAGTCGCCTGCCGAGTCCATTCCTTGCGCGATGATCTGGCCCGCGTCGTTAATCCCCGTTGCCGCATCAAGTGTCCATCCGTTTACTACCGCAAGGGAATTCAAGTCGATGATTCCATTAGCTTCTGTATACACAAAAGCGCGGTAGTCGCCATCCGACAGCGTCGTGCCTCCCACGATTTCGCCTTCGTCATTGACGTCGAAGGCCGCCGTCTGGCTGCCTCCGAGTCCCATGATTTCCTGAGTGCCTTGTGCCTTCGTATAAACGAAGGCGTTCTCGCTGCCACCGGCGCCGAAATACACTCCCACCACTTCGCCGCTCTCGTTGAGGCCTTCGGGTTGGATGCCAAGTCCGTTCGGCGCGGCTGGGTCAGGGATTTCAGTGAGCGTTCCGGCGTTGAGTGCAAATGCGTGCTGAAGGCCCGATGGTGGATACGTTGCCAAGTCCGGATATCCAATTCCTACGATGAGGCCATTGTTGTTGATAAGGTTCGCAGACGTAGGAGTCCAGCCGCTGGGGATGTTGGCGATAGTCTTGTTCAGATCCACCATCCCGCCGGATTCGGTCCAAATGAACGGATTAAGGTTCGTCGAGCCAGTGGTCGCGGAGACACCCGCGATGACGCCCTCGTTGTTCACGCAGTTTCCTTGGCTGATCGTCCCTGTGCCGAGAAAGCCGAGCGGTTGCATACCGCTTTGCGGCGTATATACAAATGCCTCGCTGGCGCCACCTTCACCGGTAATCCATCCCGAATCGTTTATCGAAAAACCGGCGCTGCTTGGACCTCCGGGTAAGTTGCCAACGCTCTGGATCGGGCCGTTCGGGGGCGACCATTTGAAGGCATAGCCGACTCCGGGAACTGCCGTATTTGAAACTCCGGTGATTTCGCCGCTGGAGTTTATCGCGGAGGGAGTTGTCTGCGGCCCCCCCAAGGTGCCAAGGTCGATGGCGGTATAGTTCGTTTGTGCGCTGACGGAGGCCGCGCACGCGAGAATCACGACGGCATACGGCGTCTTAAAGGACATAGGCTCACTTTGATCTTCAAGCGCGCCGCTCGCCCCAACCCCCAAGGACGCGCCGACTGACCCGCAAGAGCTATCATTAGCATAACAATCTATTGAATTCCTGTCAACAGTTCTGCGGGCATTCGAAGCACATTCCCCCCGGATTTTCCCGCCAACGGCCATATTCAACCGAAACTCCGAGCCTAGGCGAAGTCGCGGCTGGATTTCCAGGATATGGATTACGCACGGAACTGGTGTCCGCCACGAACGCTCCGCGCTTCCCATCGCGCGCTTTTCGCGATGTCGCAAGTCGGACTATATTCTTTGCCATGACGGTCTCCATCTTCCATCGCGTCTGCGTCAATTCGCGATTTTGCGCAAACGCGAAGTCCCTATCTATATAATCGCCGTTTTCGCGAAAAACGCGCGCGGCAAAATAGATATTTTCCTCAGCCGGTCAGATCGTCCTCTATTTCCGCCAGCACGCGCCGCACCTGTCCCTCGCTCAGTCCCACGGTCTCCGCGATCTTCCGGCAGGAGTGGCCGTCAGGCGCGGAGTCCCAGCATCTGGCGGTGGTGCTCGGGACAGCGCGCGAGCACTGCTTCCAGGCGGTCCAGCATGGCAATCGCGCACTCGGGCGGGCCGTCGAGATCGGGCACCGATTGCGCCTGCGCGTCGTCCAGCGGAACCACATCGTAGCCACGACGCTTGCGGTGGAATCGCCGAAGTTCGCGGCGAAGATGGTTGGTCGCGATCCGCAGGAGCAGCGCCACGAGCTGCCTGGGCGTCTCGATTTTGCCCCAATCGTCGCGCCGCCGAAAGAACTCTTGCCACGCGGGTTGGACGAAGTCCATCGTGTCAAACTGGGGTCGCAGCTCGCGCGAGCGATTCGAGCACGCGCCGCATCGCTCGAAGCAGCGGCTCCGCGTGTTGCTTCACCAACTCGTCTTCGCCGTCCTTTGAGCGGGCAAGGACCCGTCGGATAAGCATCTGGAAGTCTGTCATTCCAAAACCTCCCCCGGCGCGCGGCTGGTCCCGGCCAGGCTACCGGCATGCAAACGTAAAAGGAGCGCCGGAAACCAAGGTGGCCGCTCCAGACGCCCTCGCTAAAGGGCACTAACGAACAGCACCTGGCGCCGACGCTCCTTGCGGAGCGCGGGTCCAAGCGCTGCTTCGTTAGTTCAAGAGCCCGAAGGCTCAGGTTAGCGATTTGTCTGAAAGCAGAACTTTGACGCTCGCGCGTTGATCAATTGTCTTTGTTTGTCAAGCTACTTCTGAATAACGGTCCCTCTAGTCGTTCGGACGGCCCGCCAGTCGCAGGCTCTCACGGGTCCAAGCTAGCAGCGCGCCCTTCGCGCGTCAACGATGAGCGGTGGGTTTCCAGGAGTCGAACAAAACCGGCTTTGGCGCGCGCGGCTGCCGTTGCGCGCGATGTGCCTTCACGGCGGGAATAGCCGGGGTCTATGAAAGCAGGGCATCGGGCCGCCAATTTCCGGCAAATCGTGGCGAGTCTCCGCGGAACCCGGCGTCGCGCTGGCGGGTTTTGGACAGGCTCTTAAGCCGCCGAGGCCGCAGTGGCAAAGAAATGCGGCGCGCTGTTGCCCGCGTAGAAAAAGCCGTGCGGCGTAGTCCGATGGGCTGACATTGGAGTAGCCTGCGACCTGCGCGTACGAATTGATCGCGGTGGGTAAGCTGAACGGATACTGGCTCGAAAGGTTTCCGATATCGGTTACCAAGTATTGTTGGCTGCCGGCGGTAGCGTACATCTGGGCCGTCGCCGGCCTCGGATCGCTGGCGACAAGTAACCCGAGAAATGCCGATGCGACAAGTAAGGAGTATCCCGCCGCAATACGCTTCACGCGAAGCGAGAAATGGTTCCGACAAACCGCCAAAAGCAGCAGCGCAAACGCAGCGGACAGTGCCAACGCGGAGGGCTCGGAAACCGGCGTCAGAACAAACCCGCGGTATCCAAGTGCCGGGTCGTTTGAATAGTACCCCTGGCCGATTAGTTACCTGCTGTCGTTAATTCCCGAAAGTCCGTCGATAGCGACTCCTGGTGGGGGTGTGACTTCCTCCATTCCGCCGGCCGCGGTCCAAAGAAAACCGTACTCGCTGCCGTCGGCGAGCCCTCGCTGCCAACAACGGTTCCGAGATCGTTTATTCCAAAAGCCTGAACGTACGGCGTATAGCTGCCCGTCGCCGAAAGCCCAAGGGTGCCAATGTCGACCGTGCCGAGTGCCGGCGAATACACGAAGCCATGGACATGGTCGCTCGGGTCGTAATAGAATCCCGCAACTTCTCCGCTCGAATTCACTGACCAGGGCTGAATGCCGAACGGGCCCTGCGACGTGCCCGCCGGGGTCGGCCGGATTTCCGTCAGCGCTACCGCCGCTAAGGACGAAAGGCATGTTCGGTCCCCGATGGCGGGTCCGTGGTAAGGTTCGAGTTGCCGATGCCGGCGATGAACCCGCCCGACTTGCTGATCGCGACCGCGGCCGTGGGCGTCCATGCTGTTGGCGGATTGGCGATCAGGTTGTTCAGGTCCTGCAAGCCGCTCGTGGGACTCCAGATCATTGCGTTCGCATAACTTCCTCCAAGCGTCGTGGACCCGCCGACCGCAACGTCGGTGTTGCTGAAATCCCGCATAAAGCTGCTAAAGTTTCCGTTGCCCAGGAATCCAACACCCTGGATTCCGCTCTGCGGGATCCAAACGTACGCCTCGTCGCCGCTGCTGCCCGCGATCCAGGAGGAATCATTGATACCATTCGCAAGAGTCTGAACATAGGGGCTGTTGCTGCCGAGCACGCCAATGTCGACCGGCGCCGCGCCGTTGCCCGCGTAGAAGTACCCGTGCGCTCCGTCCGAGGGGCTGACGTTGCTGTCGCCCACAACTTGCCCAGAGAAGTTGATCGCGTTGGCGAAGTGTACGGAAACTGCTCGAAAGAACGCCGATATCCGTTACCAGAGTATTGCTGGCTGCCGGCGGTGGCGTACATCTGCGCGTCGGCAATGCCGCCAGAAGACGCAGCGATGGTCGCGCAGAGCAGGATTGCCGTGTGCCGTCGCATGTTTTCGTCGAACCCGGGTCGCACTTTGCGCGAACACCACGGCCCGCCGCGAGCCGCCAAAAGTCCTATCACACGCAGTTTATCATAACCGATCTAGGCATTCTACGCAAGGATTTTGCGGGGGTTAGTGCCGCCGGCTTGCCCGGCGGATACCTACGTTCGCAGCTACAAACCGGAAGCCCACGCACGATTTTCCGATTCCCGGCGACGGCTCCGCCGTCGCCGGGAATCGGAAAAATGGAGAATAGTCCGAAGGGGTGCGCGTGTAGCATCGAGCGTGAGGCACCACTGGGCAAGCCGGCGGCATCGGAAGCTGGATTCGCGGCTCATGCGGGAAATCTCGCGGGTTGATCGCAGTCCTAACCGCGCTAGAATGATTCGTCGCCACACCCGTTGTACAGGGCGCACTTGAAAACCACCCAAGCCCGAGACTCGCGCGCGTGAGGGAATCGCATCAGTTGCTTTGTCGCACTGCTGCCGCCTGAAGGCGGAACTCCGGCAAGGCGCATGCGAGTGATCGAACCACTGCAATCGCCAACGCTTGGGGCTTCAAGGGCACGTGCTATGGACAAGCCAACGCCGAACAGGCCGGCACAAACTGGGGACCCAGCAGTCTCGCCGGCACTTGCAACGGTCCTGCCACCTCGCCTCGGGCCGATCCAAGGCGCTGGCGAGACTGGCATTGATCGGCCTGATTCTCGCGGCGGTCGTGGGGACTTTCGCTTACCTGGGCGGGTGGCTGTCGCCGCATGAACTGACGCCGGCACGGTTCACCGACGGCTTCGAGGAAGTCAGCGGCGTCCATCCCGGCTTTCGCCGCAATCACGCGAAGGGAGTCGGAGTATCGGGCTACTTCCAGAGCAACGGCAACGGCGTGCGCCTCAGCAAAGCGGCCGTATTTCAGCCGGGACGCGTGCCGGTGCTCGGCCGCTTCTCGCTGGGGGGCGGCAACCCTTACCAGGCCGACGCACTGGACACTGTCCGCGGCCTGGGGCTTGAGTTCTCCCTGGCGGACGGCGAAGTCTGGCGGACCGCGATGATCAATCTGCCCGTTTTCCCCTTCCGCACGCCCGAGGCGTTCTACGAGAACTTGCTGGCGTCCAAGCCCGATCCCGCGACGGGCAAGCCGGACCCCGCCAAAGGCAAGGCTTTTATCGAACGCCATCCCGAAACGGCCGAGGCGCTGAAAATCGTCAAGGGCCAGCCGCCGGCGTCGGGCTTCGAGAACAGCACGTTCCACGGCCTGAATTCGTTCCGCTTCACGAATGCGGCGGGTGAGACCGTTTCCGTGCGCTGGATCTTGGAGCCCATGCAGCCGTTTCAGCCGGCAAACGCGGCCGCGCATCCGCCAGACAAGAACCAGGACAAGAACTACCTGTTTGACGGGCTGATCGCGCAAATCCATCGGCAGCCGCTGCGATGGCATCTGGTCGTCATCGTCGGCCAACCGGGCGATCCCACCAACGACGCCACGATCGCCTGGCCGGCGGGCGCGAAGAGGTGGACGTGGGCACGATCACGCTGGACCGGGTGGAGAGCGACGATACGAGCCCGGCCAATGGCATCAACTTCGACCCGCTGGTGCTGCCCGCGGGCATCACCCCTTCGGACGATCCCTTGCTGAGCGCCCGCTCGGCGGTCTACTCGCGCTCGTTCACGCGCCGCGCCGGCGAGACAAAACAGCCCAGCGCGGTGTCGCCCGCCGAAGTGACGAAAGACGATAAGAAAGACGTGAAGAACGACGCCAAGAAAGGAGAGTGACCGTGGCTATCCAGCAGACGCAATTCGTCCCGTTTTCCCGATTTCTCCATTGGACGATGGCAGTGATGATCCTGGTCATGCTGGGCATCGGCCTTGCGATGGTCGTCTCGCTGGCCGATTACCACGTGTTGATTTCGATCCATCGCCCGCTGGGCGCCGCGATCCTGGTCCTGGCCGTGGTCCGCTTCGTCAACCGTCAATTGACTCCGATCCCGCCGCTTCCGGCCACGATGTCGCGGCTCGAACGCCTGGCGGCAACGGGCGGGGAACTCACGATGTACGGCTTGATGGTCGTTTTGCCGTTGGTGGGATGGGGAATGCTGTCGGCCGCCCGTTATCCGATCGTCCTATTTGGGTCCGTGCATCTGCCCTACATCTTGCCGCACGATCTGGCGCTGTACGCCGTGCTGCGGAAGGCACATGCGATTCTGGCCTACCTCTTTCTTCTGACGATTCTCGGCCATCTCGGGGGTGTCTGGTTCCACACGCTGATCTTGCGGGATGGAATGATAAGCCGGATGGTCCCGTGGAACATTGAGACGCCGGCGAGCGCCTCGCCAGTCGTACCTGCGAAGGACCGTGCGGGCGAGGGGGCATGATGCGTCGAGGGATCGGTGGCACGTCCTGGGCTTCAAGCGAAGGGCGTGGGAAATCGGCAATCACGCCCTTCGCTTGAAGCTCAAAGCGTGCGACCCAGTCCGCTAAATTGCTTACATCGTTTTGTTATGACGTCTCAGATGCTGTACTCGATCACGTCCGCGTAGCTCTCGGCAATGGTTTGAACGTGTGCCCGCTTCAACTGCAACCGGGCGACGATGACCTCCGCGACGCGGAATGCCTGGTTCCGCAGCTCGGGCACGGCAATCGTTTCCCACAAAACCCCTTTAAGCGGTGGGCCAAGCGCCAGCAAATGCTGCGAGTGGCCGCCTCCTCGCTCGACAACCACGAAGTCCGCCGTGGCTTGGATGCCCAGGCCCAGCTCGTCTGCGACGGCGAGCCCGCGCTTGAGCAAATTGCTGTACAGGCAAGACCTGGAATCCGCGTAGCCGTCGGCTGGGCCGGTACAGTTGAGCACCACATCGCCGCGCAGCGTGCTTTCGGCGCCCGCGCCGTCCGCCAGCTTCACTTCAAGCCCTTCGTCGGCGGCAACGATTTGTCGAACGGTTCCCTTGACGATCGCCAGGCGGCCGCCCGCCAGCGCAGCGGTCAAGCCGCTGTGTACGGACTGGGGAACGCGATGCCGCACGACGTTCCACCGCGTGCGGAGTTCGTGCAGGAAGCGGCGTTTGTCCGCCAGACTGAAATTCTGCCATATCCGCTGCGTGTAGGGACGCAGCTTGTCCACCAGCAAGGCCGGATTGAGGCCGAGACCGCGCACGCGCTCGCAGTGGACGTCGATCAACGCGAGCATCTCGTCGAGTCCCTGGTGCGAGGGATCGCCGTCAGGAAAGGCCGGGTAGTCCGTGCTCTTGAAATGCGACTGCGGCAGCAGGCCGTTTCGCGAAACGGCCGTGACCTTCCCCTCCCAGCCCAAAGCAGCAAGCGTCAAGAATGCGTCGACCATCGTCAGGCTCGTGCCGAGGATAATTACGTCCTGCCGGCGATCGCCCAGCCGCTGCGCCCAATCGCCCCACGGATCGCGAAAATAACGGGGGTCATCCAACGCGCAGCCCGGCAAATCGGTGGGCCTCTGATTGCCGGTGGCGAGCACCACTTTGTCGGCCTCGAAGGCCAGTCCCCCGGCGGCTATTACGGTCGCGCGGCCCGCCGAGGGGACGACATCGACTGCTTCCACTTCGTGCCGCTTGATAACGACCTCTTTTCCGTCGTCCAGGGCGTGGGAATACCAGAGAAAAAGAGCTTGCAAGTAATCGCCAAAGACGCGCCGCGGCACAAATCGCTCGCGCAGCTCGGCCGTTGGGATGGAGGCGAAGTCGGAACGCGTTCCGAGCCAATCGATGAAGTGATCGGGCTGATCGGCAAGCGCCGACATGTTGCGGGCCACGACGTTGAGCAGATGTTCGCTCCGGGGCGTGCCGTAAGCCACGCCCCGAGCGAGCGGCGTGCCCCTGTTGAGGACTGTGACAGTCAGCGGAGCATCGCTTAGACGGGCCAAGTTGACGGCGGTCATCGCGCCGCTGAAGCCGCCTCCGATGATGACGACGTGTTTCACGGCAGTCTAGCTTGCGACAAAAACCAGGTAGACCGCCGTGGCGACGCCGAGAATCGCCAGGACAACGCCCATTACCACGCCCATCACCCAGCTACGGGTGCCGTAGACGGTGTCTACCCGGACGTGCCGCAGCAGACGGACGTTTTCGACGGAAACCAGCAGATTCACGATAACTCCCAGCAGGACCAACGCGGTGCCCAGCCAGAGCGACACGCCCCTGGGCGTGGGCGTCGGCGCCGGGATGTCGTGCGCCGCCGCCATTTCACGCAAGAACAGGCCGAAGCGAGCGACCACGAAGCCGAAACCCATCAGCGCTAGCCCGGTCCGTATCCAGGCCAGAAGCGTCCGCTCGATGGCCAAGCGAACCCGTGGATCGTCCGCGCTATTGATGCATACGTTCTCCCTAGCGGGCGCTTCGACGACGGTGATCCCGCTCCGCGCTCGGGAGCTTTCGATCCTTCGGGCCAATTCCTCTACCTGCGGGGAAGACAGCGTTTCGATGTCGTCTTCGCTTTGCGCGATCGTTTTCATGCTTTCATCGTAACACCAACTCCCGGAAGTTTGCAAGGGTCGGATATCAATGACTGGATGAATTAACGATGACCTTGGGTAGGAGATTAGATGGTGGACCGCATTTTCTGGTTAAAGTACGCGTTCCGGTGAACGGACGCGTTTACTTCCCCAGACATCGCCCTATTTGCCGCACGGCCTGCTTCAGGCGGTTTTCGTTTTCCACCAGGGCGAGCCGCAGGTACCCTTCGCCGGCGGGACCGAAGCCGCCGCCGGGGCTGACGGCCACGTCGCCCTCTTTCAGGAGCTTCATGGAGAAATCGAAGGAGTTCATTTGGCAGGACCAAGGCTCGGGAATCTTCGCCCAGACGAACATCGAGGCCCGCGGGCGCTGGATGGGCCAGCCAAGCCGCTCCAGGCCGTCGCAGAGCACGTCGCGGCGGTTGCGGTAGATCGTTGCCTGGGCCTCGACCGCGGCTTCCGCGTTGCGCAAGGCCATGATCGCCGCGATCTGGATGGGGCGGAACATGCCGTAGTCGTAATAGGTCTTGATCGTGGCCAACGCCCGCACCATCTCCGCGTTGCCTGCGCAGAAGCCGACCCGCCACCCCGCCATGTTGTAGCCCTTGCTCATCGTCGTCAGCTCGACGGCGACATCGATCCCGCCGGGGGCCGCGAGGATGCTGGGCGTTTTGTAGCCGTCGAAGGTCACGTCGGCGTAGGCGAGGTCGCTGATGATCATCACGCCGTAGCGCTTGGCCAAACGGATCGCGTCGACGTAGAAATCCGGCTCGACCACTGTTGTGGACGGATTGTGCGGGTAGTTCACGATCCACACCTTCGGCCGCGGCACCATCTGGCGGCAGGTGTAATCGACGTTGGCCAAGAGCTTTTCCGGATCGGTCACGTCCAGCAGGATCGCGTTGGCCGACGCCAGGGCGACGGCGTAAAGATGTGCCGGATAGGAGGGCGCGGGCACGATGGCCGTGTCGCCGGGACCGAGCAGGGCGAGACAGAGGTGGCTAAATCCCTCCTTCGAGCCGAGGCAGGCGATCAGCTCCCGCTGCGGGTCCAGCCGCACGCCGTGCTGCCGGAAGTACTTGGCGGCCACCTCGCGGCGGAGGCTGAGGATGCCGGCCGCCTCGCTGTAGCCGTGGTTCTTGGGATCGCGGGCGGCCTCGGCGAGTTTTTCAATGACCAGGTCCTGCGGCGGGTCGGACGGATTGCCCATCCCCAGGTCGATCACGTCGTCGCCCGCGCGGCGTTTTTCGTATTTGAGGCGATTGAGTTGGGCAAAGAGATACGGGGGCAGGCGGCGGACGCGCTCTGAGACTTCAATCGAGAACGCCCTAGCCTGGGATATCGGTTCGATGGCTTCTTTGACTTCCGTACTCATTAGTCGTGCCCGGCGGACGGGGAGTATGCAGTCAGCATAGCGGGAATTGGCGGATTAGGGAAGGTCGAAGGGGGTGAAAGTCGCTGGGCATCCCCTTGGAAAACCGAGGTGTGGGTGGTTAGAATAAGAGCAAATGTTATTGGTGCTGAGCCGCCCCGCAAGGGAACGGCTCGCATGAGTCTTAAGGGGACTAGCATTGACTGCCACTGAAGAAGGCCAACCGGCCAATGAGAACATGGCGGAGATGCCGCCGACTAATCCCAGTCCCGCAGCGCCGGCCGCTAGCGCCCCGGTCTCAGAGTCCGCCGCGGCTGTGGACACACCGGCCACGGAGGGCGACAGCGCCGCGCGGAGGCGTATCCTCATTGGATCCCAGCGCGATCCGGCAGCCTACCGCGCGCGGACGAAGCGAGACTGGACGCCCGTGGAAGGAGAGGGCGAACCGGCCGGGGAACATGGTGATAAGCCGCACCATCGCCGCCGCCATCGCGGTGGACGAAGGCACGGAGGTGGCAAGGAGCAAGGAGTAGGGAGCGGCGAGAAGGCAGAAGGGAGGCAGAGTAGCGAGGTTTTCCCAGCCGTTCCGTCGCCCCTCCCCCCTCTCCCCTCGTCCCTCTCCGTTCCTTCCCCAGTCGCGACTGCCCCACCGCCGGCCGCGCCCGCCACGCTGCCTCGGGTCGGGCCGCTGCCTGAGGTCGTCATCCATCCGGCAGACGAAGAGGACGTACCGGTCATCCCCGGCAGGCGGCAGAAGCTCACTGCGGCGATGGAGGCCGAATTGGACCGCGCCATGGCCGGCGTCTCGCTGGACGAACTGATGTCCGCCCAGCAAGGTGAGCGCGCGGAAGGGGCTCTCGAACCGGAATCGCGGCATCGCGTACGCGTTGTCGCCGTACGTCGCGGTGACGTCTTCGTGGAGTTCGCTGGGCGCGAGCAGGGCTGCGTTCCCGTGCAAGCGTTCGAGACACCGCCGGCGGTCGGCGAGGAAATCGAGGTCGTCGTGCAGCGCTTTCGTCCAGAGGAAGGCTTGTACGACTTGAGCCTGCCGGGCGCCGCGGTCGAGCTGGGCAACTGGGATGAAGTCCAGGAAGGGATGCTCGTGGAAGCCCAGGTTACCGGCCACAACACGGGCGGGCTGGAATGCGAAGTGAACCGCATTCGCGGTTTCATCCCCGTGAGCCAGATATCGCTCTACCGCGTGGACGACCTGGCCCAGTTCGTCGGCCAGCGCTTTGCCTGCCTGATCACCGACGCCAACCGCGAGCGCAAGAACCTTGTCCTCAGCCGCCGCGCCGTTCTCGAGCGCGAGAAAGAGGAGAAGAAGCAGCAGTTCTTCTCCTCGCTCGCGCCGGGCCAGGTCCACGAAGGCACGGTGCGAAAGCTGCTGGATTTTGGCGCGTTCGTCGAGCTTGGCAACGGCATTGACGGCCTCTTGCACGTCAGCCAGTTAGCGTGGGGCCGCGTGAAACATCCAAGCGAGGTCGTGCAGGAAGGCCAGACGATCCGCGTCCGCATCGAGAAGATCAATCCGCAAACAGGCCGTATCGGGCTTTCCTACCGCGACATGCTGGAGAACCCCTGGACGGCCGCCGCCGCCAAATTTCCGCCGCGCTCGCAGGCCCGCGGCAAGGTGACGCGAGTGATGGATTTTGGCGCGTTCGTGGAGCTTGAACCGGGCATCGAGGGGCTGGTGCATATCTCGGAACTTTCCCACAAGCGCGTCTGGCGGGCGGCCGACGTGGCAAAGGAAGGTGACGAAATCGAGGTCCTCGTGTTGAGCGTCGATCCGCAGGCGCAGCGGATGAGCCTTTCCGTCAAGGCCCTCCACCGGCCCGAACCGACGAAGAAGGAAAAGGAAGAAGCGCAAGAGGCGGAATCGCCCGCGCCGACGAAGAAATCCGATCGGCCGTCCAACGCCCCGCTGAAGGGCGGGCTGGGTCGGACAGGCGGAGAACGGTTCGGGTTGAAGTGGTAGAAGTTAGGAATTAGGAGTTAGAAGTTAGGAGTTGAAGCGACGGGAGTTTTCATTCCAACTCCTGACTTCTAACTCCTATACTCTTTGTCCCCATGCGCACAATTCTCGAAAAGAAATTCATCAAGACTTGGGAGAGCTTGAAAAAGAGTCCAGGTGTGGGCACTTTGCCCTGGGTCAAAAAGGCCGATGCGGCGGTGCCCAAGAAGATCGACGTCTACCAGAAGGCGCAGGAGAAGGCGCAGTCCGGGCTGATCGGCAACCTTCTGAAACTTCGCAAGGCCCTGCAGCAACTGGAGGAAGCGGCCGTCAAGTTGTTGGACTCCAAGGGGCTGGCGCAGCTCGTCGCGGACGATCCCGCGCGATCGACGGCGGTGGCGGAGATCAAACGCTACAAGTCGAAGGTGCAGCACGAGCGGGGGACGTTCGAATCGCGCCTCAAGTCCGCCCTGGCCGCCGCCGACCAGGACATCAAGAAGCTCGAATCGTTGGACCCGCAAAAGAAAAAGGAATTGTGGAAGGGGTTCGGGGTGGAATTGTAGTTCGCCGGCTAGCCGCCATCAACGTCGTGCGTCGGGCGTCTGCCCGCCTTGCAGAGACGCGGATTGGCCAAGCCGCTCCGCCAAATCCGCCAGGCGGCATTCCAAGCGAAGCATCTGCTCCTTCATTGCCATCTCGGATGCCGATATCCGATTCGCGATCCCCCACACGGCGCACACGAAGAGGAAGACGAAGACGAAAAATGCGTCGAAGGTCGAAGCCGGATTTCCGCGCGCCCAGGCCGTGAAGCAACGAGGCAACGGTAACTATCGACGCGGCGCCGTAAAACAGTTCGCTCACCTGATGGGCGGACTTTTTCGCGACCTTCGTCTTGCGGAGGTCGCGGACAAGCCACACCGCGACCACCGCGCAGACAACCAACATCGTCGCGGCGGCGACGTAGAACGTAAAATCTCCCTTGTAAACGATCATAGCGCGCGCCTCGCCGGCAACAATAGCCACCATGATGAGCAATAGAACAACCGCCAGGAAGCGGTTCTTTCGGCTGGGGGCCTCGTGAAAGATCGCGTCCAGCTCCTTTTCGTAGGCGGCGCACAAGGCGGGCGTTGTTTCTTGCGATTCAATCAACTGTTCGCGGAAGCTTTTGGGGTTATTGGACACAACAGTCTCCTTCGAGAAGTATCTTCTGGATTGCCAGCTTGGCGTAGTGCAGTCGCGACTTGACCGTGCCCAAGGGAACGCCCAACAGCGAGGCGATTTCCCCGTGCGACAGGTCTTGGAGGAAGTACAGCGCGAGTATCTCGCGATGCCGCAGCGGGAGCCGGTCCAGCGCGCGGTTGACATGCTCGGCACTGTCGTAAACGGCCACGTCGTCTGCCGGAGATTCGATCAAATCTTCATCGAGCGCGCACGTCAGTTCCTTGCCGAGCTTGCCGTTCCGCAAACAACTGACGGCCGTGTTGCGGGCGGTCGTATAGAGGAACGCCGGGTGCGAGCGGGTCGCGCAGCGATCGGATGGAGCGATAGGTCTTCAGCCAGGTTTCCTGCAATAGGTCCCAGGCGTCTTCCTCGGAGGATGCCAACCGCCGCAAGTAGTAAAACAGCGGCCGCTCCCACATCCGCACAAGCGATTCAAACGCCGCTGTCTCGCCCCGCTGGCATTGAACAACAAGCAATTCGCATTCAAGTATCTGACGATCCGACAGCATTTGGCGGCTCCTGGCTATAAGTCAGGACGCGACAAGGCCGGAGAAAGTTCAAACCAATCCCCACCGCTTCCGCAAATACCATTCGATTGTCAGGATCGTCAGCACGGCGAAGAAAAAGCCCCAGGTGTCCCAGAGTCTCTTCTCGGTATTCTGTTTCACGTCGAGGTAGTCGGTCTTCTTCACCAGTTCGTCGAGCCACTTGGGCAGCAACTCCGCGCGGACCACATTGCCCCCCGTGGCATGCGCGACGCCTTTCATCGCGTCTGGATCGGACGACGGGTTGTCCAACTCCAGGTCTTGCTCGGCGACGATGAACTGCGCCCGCGCCGTGCCCAACAACTCGCCGCGGCGGCTGGCGCTGACCTCAATTGCGTAGTCGCCGGGCTGCTGCGTCTCGCGGTATGAGCCGGCCTGCTGGTCTTCTTTGCCGACCATTACCACCGGACTGCGTTTGCCGTCAGGCTTGACGACCTCGACCTTGAAATCGGCGTCCGCGATCGGCTCTTTTTGCGGCGACTGGGCTCCGGCGATGAATTCCACGCGATTGCCGGGAAAGAAGCGGGTGTTGTCCAACCGTACCCAAACGTTGTCTTGATGTTCCTGATCTTTTTTCGCCAGCCAGAGCACTATCTGCCGCCAGAATCGCTTGTGCGCCGACTCGAAGCCGTGCATCCACCAGTGCCAGGTCGAATCGCCCGCAAAGGCGACGACGCGGCCGGCGCCGTAGGACTGCGCGACCAGCAGCGGGTACTCCTCTTTGCCGTCGGCGTCTGCCAGCACGACGGCGCCTGGCTTTTTCGATACGTCGAGTTTATTGGCGCCGTCCAGCGGAGGCAGGTTCGCCCAGGCGGCCGCGTTCGCCTGTGGCCCGGCGGCCAGGCTCATAACGAAATGCTGCAGGCCCTGCCGCGGTGTCGGCACCATATGCACCGGGCCTTGGAGGTGCTCATCTCCGCGTGGGCTGCCGTTCCACGGCTGCCGTTCCGTACGGTCCATCTCCACGGGCAGCACGTCGGCCAGCTTGGTTTCGCTGTAGCCGCCAGGACCGAAGCTGTGAAAACCGCCCAGCATGATCAGGCCCTTGCCGCCGTTGACGGTGTCGGCAAGCGTTTCCAGCTCGCCCGGCTCGAAGGCGTCGCGGTCGACGTCGCCCAAGATGTAAACGTCGTACTTGCCGGGCTTGAGCAGTTCGGCGAAGTCGGCAGGGCGGGTCCGCTTGTTCTGCGGATCGATGCGAATGAAAT
Source organism: uncultured Planctomycetia bacterium (assembly GCA_963780045.1). Taxonomy (GTDB): domain Bacteria; phylum Planctomycetota; class Planctomycetia; order Pirellulales; family Thermoguttaceae; genus JANXQG01. The sequence goes on from CAVZZZ010000001.1 coordinate 5,454,875, forward strand.
CGAGCTTGATGTCGCGGGAAGAATCCAGCGACATGCGGAGCCACTTCTCTTCAGCGCGGATCGTGCCTTCGATGTAGAGCACGTGCAACCCGCCCTTGAGCACCTGCACGAACCCGCCTTGCCGGTTGTTCGTCGTGACCAGCTCGCCGGGCTGCTCAGCGGCCTCTAGCGAGAGCCTGAACGCGCCGGGCTCCGTTGGAGTGTAAACAAAATCGACCGGCACGGTCTGGCCGTCCTCGGACGCCGAAATCTTCTTCTCCGCGATGAGCTCCATCTTGTCTTTGGAAGGCCCCATCAGAAGGCGGACGGTGATCGGCTTGTTAACGTAGCCGCTGATTTTGACTTCGCCGTGGACGGCCATTTCGGTCTTGACGAATACTGCCGAGGGATTGGGGAAATCGACCACGGCCACGTCCTGCACGCCGCCAGCCCCGCGCAACTCGCCGAAGACCACCGGGAAGACCGGATACTCCTGGTGCCGCAGGCGGCTGGCCACTTCCTGCGCAGGCAGGTCGCGGGGCGGCAAGGCCTCTTGGCGGCCGTCAGTCAGCAGCACGATCCCCAGCAGCCGCTTGCCGTTCTCCTGACGGAGCACGTCGTCCAGGGCCGCGCCGATGGCGGTCTGCTGGCCGGAGGCTACGTCCGGCAGCGAGATGCCGCCGTCCTTGATCTCCTGGGGATGAGTTTCCGCGTCAAAAGTATATACCTTGATCTCGAAGTCGCGGCCCAGCTTCCGCAGGGCCGGCACGCAGTCTTGGAGCGTCGCCCGCAACGCGTCCCAGCGCGACTTGTCGCTCAGCGCGTCGCGGACTTGCATGGAGCGCGATTGGTCGACCATGAGCACGAGCGTAGCCTTCTCCTTGTGCGTTTCGGTATAGACCAGCGTCGGCCGCAACATGCCGAACAGCACCAACAGGATGATCGCCGAGCGTAGCAACGCGAGCGTCAATCGCCGCTTGAACGAAACCCGCTTGCGTCCCGGCCCAACAAGCACGACGATCACCAGCAGCGCGACAGCGATCGCAGCCACGAGCCAGTAGCTCTCGGCGATCGGGTAGCAGAAGAGGTGATTGCGGAGCCAGTTGAACATTTCACTCCGGCTTGTAGAACCAATTACTCACGATATACTCCATCGACAGCAGTCCGGCAAAGACGATGATCAGCCAGGCGTAAATCTCGCGGCCGACGCGGGCGTCGTGTACGTTGCGGACGATCTGCTCATTGTTCCGCGCGACCTGCGGCGCGAAGGGCGCGAAAATGTCATGCACCTCCTGCTCGCTCAGCCGGGCAAGCTCCGTCAAGTGCGCGGGCAGATTGACGCTGAAGCCGCGGTCGTCGCGCGGTTCGCCCGCGCCTTGGACCTGGTAATTGCCGGGGATGTCCACGCCGCTGATCGTAATCTGGCCCTTTTCCGCCGGGGGAAGGTCCCTGCCATCGCCCGTGGGCGGCGTCAGCACGTAAACCCTCGGCCGGTTCGAGTCGTCGACCGGCAGCACTACCGTATTCACGCCGGCATAGTAATTGAGTTGACGTTCACTGCTGCCCACCAGCGCCTCAACGATCTTGTTGGCCAGGATGACGAACGGCCAGTCCCCCGGCGTGTGTCCCGTGTCGACGGGCAACATGTTCCAGGCGTCGCTGCGCGATGCGAGATCGGAAAAAGGCGTTGTGGTCATCAGCACGCGGCCGGCCACCTGCCCGCTGCCGACGGTGCGCTGCAAAAGCATGGGGCGGGTGTCGTTGTAGGGGATGATCGTGCTGCCATTGACGGGGTCCACGCGCCAGTAGCGGTAGATGGGAAACCAGCTCCAAGGCGAACTCGTCGCGAACGGCGCAAACTTCTTGAGGATCGGGTTCTGGTAGTCGTGCGGGGCCAGATAAGTTTCGCCGTCTTCTCGCGGCACCTGTTCCGCGAGCTTGCCCGGCAGCAACTGCTGGGCGGCGGGTGCATTGAAGGCTTCCCGCTGCGCGTGGCGGCCTAGAAACACGCCCACGCCGTGGCCCGCGGCGGCATAGTTGGTCAGGTTCTGCCAGACGCCCTCGTCCAGCCCCGACGGATCCAAGAGGCAGACGGCGGAGTATTTCTCCAGTTCTTTCTCGCCGCGCTTGGCCAGTTCAGTGTAGTCGATCGTGTCGCAGAGGAAATGGGCCGTGCCGCGCTTCCGCGCGTCGGGCGGCGCCAGCGCCGACGCCAGATAGAACGCCGACTGCTCAACCGGCGGCAGCGCGACGATCAGCACCGGCCAGGGGGGGCGGACCTCGACGGTGAAATAGCGCACATCGTCCGCTGCAAGCGGGTCCTGCCCCAAGATCCGCACCAGCCCCTGCCGCGTGCCCGGCTTGAGCGAGGCCAAGTGAAAGGTGAGCGATTGCGACTCGCCTGGGCGAAGCTGCTTTTTCTGCTTGTCGAGGCTGTCCAGCAGTCCAAAAGGCGATTCCGTTTTCCCCTCTGTCGAAAGCAGGTCCAGTTCTACCCACCGCTCGCCGCCCCCTTCGCTGCGACCCGCGACCGGCTGCCCCGGGGCCCCGCCCGCGCAGGAGATTTCCGTCTGAATATCGACTGCGCGTGCCGGCGGCGACGATTTGATGAGATACTTCCAGATCGCCCAGGGCGAAATTGTTTGGATCGGTCACGCCGACGTCGATCAGATAGACGAACACGCCGTTGATTTCCCGCAATCGGTCCTGAAGATACGTCGCGTCTTCCGACGGCCACGCAGCGCGCGAAAGGTCGGTGAAAACGTAGATTTCCTTTTCCTGCAAGTTGCTCTTTTCCAGCACACGGGCAGCCTCGCCCACAATGCGGGTCAGCGGACGGGGATTGGTCGCGATCTCCAGGTTGCCGATGCGCCGCTTGCTCCAGCCGCGGTCGGGGTCGAAGCTCTGCGGCGTCATGCTCGAATCGCAGACGGCGATCTGGCTCGCCGGCGGCAGTTGCTGCAGCAGCCACTGGCCGATTTCCTGGGCCGCTTCCAGGCGGGTCTTTTTGTCGCGGCGGTACTGCATGTGCGGCGCCTCGTCGAAGATCAAGGCCGCGGCCACCGGCGCCTCCTGGCTGCCGAAGCGATGCGAAAACTTGATGCTCGGCCGCGCCAGCGCGAGAGCAAGGATGGCGATCGCCGCCGCGCGGAGCAAAAGCAGCAGCAAATGCCGCAGACGCAGCCGGCGCTGGTTGCGGTCGTGCCGCCGCTGGACGAAGCGCAGCGCCGGAAACTCAAACAGCTTCGGCTTCTGCCGCATGATCAGGTGCAGAACGATCGGGACGGCGATCGCACAGGCGCCGAGGAGAAACAGCGGGTTCACGAAGGGCGGCATGAGTTCAGATCTTCCGGCGATTATTCATGGGAGCTATGCGACCAACGAGACCTATAGGACTAATGGGACCAATAGAATTCTATGCTTCTCTCCTGCCATAGGTCTCATTGGTCCCATAAGTCCCATAGGACCCGTCGCGGTGCAGTGTAAAAGCTTCACCCTTATCCCCTTGCCGACCTGTTCACCAAGTATTCCGTCAGCGCACGGTCGAACTGCATGCTCGTGTCCAGCGGCACGTAGTCGATGCGGGCCTGCGCGCATTCGCGGCGATACATTTCACGGAACGATTCGATCTCGGCGAGGTAATCCTGCCGGAAGGCGTCGGCGTCCAAGGCCAGGCGGCGGCGGCTCTCCGGCTCTTCCAGCTCGACCATGCCGCGAAACGGGAACTTCACCTCGGCCTCGTCCAGTACGTGAAAAAGAATCACGTCGTGCCCGCCGTGGCGCAGGCGGTAGAGGGCCTCCAGCACGGGCGTCGGCTCGTTCAGCAAATCGGAAAAGATCATCACCAGGCTGGCGTGCCGCAGCATGGCCGCCACCTGCACGATGCTGTGCGCGACGTTGGTCTCGCCCTCGGGTTTGAGATTGGCCAACATGGAGAGCACGTCGCCCAGGTGTCCGCGGCGGGCCTTGGGACGGAGGCAGTTGCGGATTTTCTCGTCGAACGTGATCAGCCCCACCGGGTCTTGCTGATGGATCATCAAGTAGCAGAGCGCGGCCGCCAGGCAGACCGAGTACTCGAACTTCGTCAGCTCCTGCCGATAGGTGTAGCCCATCGAGCGGCTGAGATCCATCATCATGTAGCCCGTAATGTTCGTCTCGGCCTCGAACTTCTTCACGTAGTACTTGTCGGTCTTGGCGTAGATCAGCCAGTCGATGTCTTTGGGGTCGTCGCCGGGCGTGTACTTGCGGTGTTCGCTGAACTCGACCGAGAAGCCGTGGAAGGGGCTGGCGTGCAAGCCTTGCAGAAAACCCTTGACGATGAACTGCGCGCGCAGGTCGAGCCGCTTGATCTGGCGGATGACTTCGGGTTTCAGGTATTGTTCGGCGGAGGGCATCGATGCTGAGTGATTTATTGAGGGTTTTGAACGGGGTCAATCCCGACTTGTAGCCTCTCGCCAAGTCAACCGTGGGCCGTCCAGTACCAGTACAAGATAGTTGAGGATATCCCGCCCCAAGATGCCGTCTTCGGTTTGCACGATGCCATACTCTCCGCGGAATGCGCGGCCCAGAAAAACGACCTCGCAATTCACGACGGCCGAATGGCTCATAACGCCGTCAAAAGCCGTGATTTCCCATCGAAGCTGCCGGTCTGGTTTCAAGGCCGGTTGGCTGACGCACGATGCCGGGAGCAGAGTCATATCGGATGCGGAATCAATAGACATTCCGACGTTCGACACGCGCTTACTTTGATCAACGGTGCGCAGCGTAACTGTAGCTACCGGAGCCGGCGGGTCGAAGCGCGTGGAATACCTAGGCATCGTCGTTCTCCGGATAGACTTCCTTGACGAAGTCCTTGGCTTGCTCAGGATGTACGAGACGAGGTGTGGGAACTCGCGGTGGAGTCTTGCGCGACGACAGTGGCTCAAGCACGATAAGCTCAAGCTCATCTGGTTCCGCTGCCGCCTGCGGCACAACCACGTATACAGTCGCCCTCTCCGGTAAGACTACCTCCGATGGCAAGTGAACTTGTCCGTTTTCCACAACTCCTTCATAAGTAACAACTGCCATTATCAATGCCCTCCGGGGTCATTTCTCATACTTCGGTATCACTGGCGGCGGCGTCTCCCTTACCAGCCGCTCGATCACGTCCTCCGTGCTCATCCCTTCCGCCTGCGCCTGGAAGTTGGTCGAGATGCGATGCCGCAGCACGGGCACGGCCACTTTCTGCACGTCCTCGATGGCCACGGAAAAGCGGCCGTCCATCGCCGCCAATGCCTTCGCGCCTTGGATCAGAAATATCCCCGCGCGGGTCCCGCGCCCCAGTCCACCAGTTCCTGCACGTACTTGGGGGCCTCGTCCGACTTCGGCCGCGTGGAACGGACCAATTGCCGGACATATTGCAAGATGTACTCGCTCACTGCCACCTTGTCGACCAGCCCCTGCAAGTTGACGATCGAGCGGCCCGAGAGAATCTTGCGGACCTCGACCTTCACGCCCCGCGTCGTCTGGGCGAGTATCCGCTCTTCCTCCTCAGCCGTCGGGTAATCGACCTTGATGTTGAACATGAAGCGGTCCAACTGGGCTTCGGGCAGAGGGTAAGTGCCCTCCTGCTCGATCGGGTTCTGCGTGGCGATGGCGAAAAACGGCTCGGGAAGCGCGTAGGTCTTCTGGCCGACAGTCACTTCGCGTTCCTGCATTGCCTGCAAAAGCGCGGCCTGGGTCTTGGGCGGCGTGCGGTTGATTTCGTCAGCCAGGAGGATGCTCGTGAAGATCGGCCCTTCGACGAAACGGAACTCCCGCCGCCCTTTCTCGTCTTCCTCCAGGACGTTCGTGCCCGTAATGTCCGAGGGCATCAGGTCGGGCGTGAACTGAATGCGTTTGAAGGGGATGTCGAGGATCCGCGCCAGCGTGCTGACCATCAACGTCTTGGCCAGTCCCGGCACGCCGACCAGCAGGCAATGTCCGCGCGTGAAGATGGCCGCGAAGATCTGCTCGATGACCTCGTTCTGGCCGACGATCACCTTTTGCAATTCTTCCTGCATCAGCCGCCGGTGCTGGCTGAATTCCTGCAGGACGTCGCCAAGACTGCGTGGTTTTGCCGCGGGCGGCGTCGCAGCCGCGGGGCCGGGTGGGGATGTTGCCAAAGGAAATCCTTTATAATGGAGGAAGCAAGCGAGCACGGATCTCCACGCTCCGTGCTTCTATTTTAGCCGAAAACCGCCGGGCTGCCCATGCGCAGCGGCCGGCGTTTGCCCACGAAACCGCTGAAATCTATGATACTTGTAAGGGCGGAACGATAGAACGTCAGGCTATCCAGCCTGACTCGTGGCTTCGGTCACGCTGGAAAGCCTGGTGTACCGCGCCCTAGGAGATACGCTGGAGGAGAAAATGAAACGGATTCTACTCGCCGCAATAGTTCCGGCAATGCTGCTGGTTGCGGTTGTATCGGTTGTCGGGGCCGAGCTTTCGCCGGCCGAAGTGCAACACGCAATGCACGACGGCGTGGCGTATCTCAAAAACACCTGGCAAAGGCAAGGAAGCTGGTCGGAGTACAACGGGCAGGAGGGCGGCGTCACTTGCCTCTGCGCGCTGGCGCTGCTCAATGCGGGCGAGAAGCCGGGCGAAGATGACGACCACCGCTACTTGAAGCAGGCGCTGGACAAAGTTTACCAGATGCGCCCCACGACGACCTACGTTGTTGCCCTGCAAACGATGGTCCTTTGCCGCACCGACGATCCCGGCCGCTACCAGGATGTCATCGCCCGCAACGTCGAATTACTGGAAGATGGCCAGCTCGTCGCCAGCAACGACCGCAAGGGAGGATGGTCCTACGGCGAGAACGCGCTGGGGGGCGCGGACGGCGCCGGGCGACGGCTCGAACAGCCAGTTCGCGCTCTTGGCCCTCTATGAAGCGGCCCGCGCCGCCGAAAGAAAGAACCTGCACATCAACATCAACCGTGAGACGTGGAAGCTCGCCCAAATCTACTGGACATCCAACCAAAACCCCGACGGCGGCTGGAGTTACATTTCGACAATGAGGGCGCCCACGGGAAGCATGACCTGCGCGGGCATCACCTCGCTTGTGATATGCAGCGACGTGCTCCACGAGCCGGACGCAAAGGTCAGAGGCGACGAGATCGAGAGTTGCTATCGTGCGCAGTCGCAAGACCGCGAGAGGATCGACAATGGCGTCGACTGGCTGAGGCGCCATTTCACCGTGCAGGGCAACCCGTCCTCGCTCGGCGAGAACAGCCGCCTTTGGCATTACTATTATCTCTACGGCCTGGAACGCGCCGGACGCCTCTCGGCCCGCCGCAAAATCGGCGAGCACGACTGGTATCGCGAAGGCGCAAAGTTCCTTGTGAGGGCGATCGGCAGCAAAACGAATGAGCCTTGCTGGACCGGCAGCGGCTTCGCCGAATTCGACCACCCCGACGTTACCACCAGCCTGGCACTGCTCTTCCTTTCCAAAGGACGCTGGCCCGCGCTGATGGCAAAAGTCCAATACGGCAACGCCGGTGGGCGAATTCGCGACGCCGACAAAGAATGGAACTGGCACCGCAACGACGTGAACAACCTGACGATCCACGTCGAGAACAAGTGGAACATGGAACTGACCTGGCAGGAGATCGACCTCAACAAGGCCACGGTAGACGACCTTCTGCAAGTGCCCGTGCTGTTCTTTTCCGGCAATGGCAGTCCCCTGCCCGACAGCAATGAGGCGCAGCAGCGGCTGGCGGAGAACCTCCGCGATTACGTCGACCGCGGCGGGTTCATTTTTGCCGATTGCGAGCCTTGCAACAGCGAATTCGACGCCGGCTTCCGCAAGCTCATGGACCTCGTCTTCCAAAAGCCGGAATACCGCTTCAAGAAGCTCGACGCCTCGCATCCGATCTGGCGGGCCGACGAGGAGCTTCCGCCCGATCAGGCCCGTTTGCTGCTGGGCATCGACTACGGCTGCCGCACGAGTGTGGTGTACGCGCCGGTCGATCCGGACCATCCGCGGCCTTCGCTGGCATGCCTCTGGGAGCTTGCCCGCGGCGGCGCGAAGGAAACGTACAGCAAGGCCGTGCAGGACCAGATCAATGGCGGCCTGGTGATCGCCCGCAACGTGTTGGCCTACGCCACCAACCGCGAGCTCAAGACGCGCGACATGACCCCGGCAAAGGTCATGGAGAAGGTTGAAAACGACCCCATCGAACGCGGCAAGATCGCCATCGTCAAGCTCGAGCACGCCGGCGGCTGCGACGCCGCACCCCGAGCGCTTGCCAATCTCATGGAGCAAGCGCAGCAGGAGCTGAAGGCCAGGGTCGATACGCACCCGAAACTGATCGCCATCACCGATCCCGCGCTGTTCGACTACCCGATCGTCTTTATCCACGGCCGCAACGCGTTCCGCTTCACCGACGCCGAGCGAAAGGTCCTGCGCAGATACGTCGAACTCGGCGCGCTGCTGTTTGGCGACGCGATCTGCGGCAGCGAACCCTTCGCCGAGTCGTTCCGCAGCGAGATGGGCATCATCTTCCCCAAGAACCCGCTGGCGACCATACCAGGCAACGACCCGATTTGGACGCATGCCTACGGCGGCTACGATCTTTCGCTAGTCACCCGCCGCGATCCGGAGCCCGCCGTTGCGGGCCAGCCCATGAAGTCAACGATTCGACAAGTGCCGCCTGAGTTGAAAGGGATCCGCTTCGGCAAGCGCTTAGGCGTGATCTTCTCCGAATTCGACTTGAGCTGCGCCCTGGAGAAGCACAACACGATGGAATGCCGCGGCTACAGCCGCGAAGACGCGGCGCGGATCGGGCTGAACATTATTCGTTACGCGCTGCAGTAGCTACTTCTTATGCTTCCGATGATTATCGATTTCTGTTGGCAGTCTTGGCTGGTGGTGCTAGAAATGGCCCCGTACCTGCTGGTGGGCTTCGCCCTGGCCGGACTGATGTCGATTTGGATTTCGCCGGCGTGGACCGAGCGGCACCTGGGCGGCCGCGGCGCAGGTCCAGTAATCAAGGCAACGCTACTCGGCATTCCACTGCCATTGTGCTCGTGCAGCGTGATTCCCGTCGTGGCCTCGATGCGGCGGCACGGGGCCAGCCGCGCGGCGGCCACGTCGTTTTTGCTTTCCACTCCGCAGACCGGCATCGACAGCATCGCGGTGACCTTCGCGCTGTTGGGTCCTGTCTTTGCCCTCTTTCGTCCCATTGCCGCGATCGTCACGGGTCTGTTGGGCGGGATGCTGGTGCTGCTCGCAGGGCACGGAAAGACGGACCAGAACGACTTACCGCCGAACTGTACCGACTCCTGCTGTTCGGGCGATCGCTCGCGGCCGTGGTGGCTGCGGGCGGCGCAATACGGCTTCGTGACATTGCCCCGCGATCTCGCCTGGCCGCTGTTGGCGGGTGTGGCCATCGCCGGGGCGATTGCCGCTTTAACGCCGATAAACTACATGCACGAGCATCTCGGTTCGGGAATCGGGGCGATCCTGCTGCTGATGGCCGCGGGCATTCCTCTTTATATCTGCGCGACGGCTTCCGTCCCGATCGCCGCCGGATTGATGCATCACATGGGCGCCTCGCCGGGCGCGGCGCTGGCTTTTTTGATCGTGGGCGCGGCGACGAATCCGGCGGCCGTGACGACCGTCTGGAAATTGCTGGGCCGGCGGACCACATTTGTTTATCTCTTCACCGTGGCGATCAGCGCGCTAGTGTGCGGCCTGGCGCTGAACGGTCTGTTCAGTGCGATTGGCCCCTGGCTTCCGCAAGTTGCCGCGGCCGAAAGCGGGCATGTAGCCCACTCCGCGGGGAATGTCAGCATCTCCTCGCAACTTTGTGCCATCGCGCTGCTGGCGGTGTTGTTTCTGTCTCGGTTGCCGCGCCGCGGAAAAACAAAGTCCCCGGAAGCTGACAGGAACTCCGCGGCCGCCGATCCGTGCCGTCATGATGTATCGCCGCGACCACTGCACCAGTTGACCAAACTGCAATAAAGTGGTCTTGCATGATTCGCTCGCGTCGACAATAATCGCGACCCTACCTTGCGTCCGCACCCTGTATCACGACACGAACGAAACGGAATTCACGGCCCGCCGACCGCAAACGCTTTTCTCGTTCCAAGATCAAGGACGATCTTCCTGGAACTTTGATGGCAACGGCGGCCACCCGCAGCTTGCATCGCGCTGCGGCTGAACAAGGAAGGATCCTATGCTCTCTCTGCACGCGGCGCTGGTCGCTATGGCGATCACCGGCAACGGACCCGGCCAAACCGTGCTCTTGGACTTCTACTCCGACTCTTGCGGCCCCTGCCGCTCGATGATGCCCACGGTGGATCGGCTCGCGGCCGAAGGCTATCCCGTGCAGCGGGTCAACGTGACGCAACACCCGGACCTGGCCCAGCGTTTCGGCGTCACGCTGATACCTTGCTTCGTGATGATTGTCGACGGCCGCTACGCGGGCCGCGTGGAGGGCGCGACGAGTTTGGGAAGGTTGGAACAACTTTGCAGCCTTGGACGGCAGGCGGCATCAGCCGCTCAGATGGTGGCGAGCGCCGCGCCCCGCCGCGCGCCGGCGTTCCCGTCGTGCCTGTCAGCTACGCCGCGCCCTCGCGCCCGCCGGTCAGCGACGCTGATTTGCTGGCCGCCAGCGTGCGGCTCCGAGTGGAAGACCCGCTAGGCCATTCCTGCGGCAGCGGCACGATCATCGACGCCCTGCCCGGCGGCGAGGTGCTTGTGCTCACCTGCGGCCACCTCTTCCGCGATTCGCAGGGCAAAGGCGCGGTCGAGATCGACGTTTTCGGCCCGGCGCCCGCCAGGCATATTGCCGGCCGCGTATTGGCGTTCGATCTGGAGCGCGACGTAGCGTTCGTCGCTTTCCATCCGCAGGGCGCGGTAACGGTCGCGCACGTCGCGCCCCGCGGCTATGCGATCCGGCCGGGCGACGAAGTGGAGAGCGTGGGCTGCGACAAGGGCGACGATCCCACCGTGCAGCACACTCGCGTCAACGAATTGGACAAGTTCCAGGATCCCGTCGAGCAGCGCCTCGGCTACAAAATCCAGGAGCCGCACGCGCCGTGGAACGTGGAAGTCGCCGGGCAGCCGGTCACCGGCCGCAGCGGCGGCGGGCTTTTCTCGGCCGACGGCTTGGTGATCGGCGTCTGCAACGCCGCCGAGCCGGTCGATCGCGAGGGCCTTTACGCCGCCTTGGGCTCGATCCATGCGGCCTTGGACGGGCAGCGCTTGGCATTTATCTACCAGCGTCCGGCCGGACCACCGACGCTCGTTGCCGGCACGAACGTTCCACCTGGGAACGCACCAGATCAAGTTCGATCCGTCGCCGCCACCGATCCCTTCGCCGCGCGGGCCGGGACCGCCGCGGTCCGCATCCCCGACGAGCAGTCCGCTTCATCCGCTCCGCCGGCGGCAATCGCGACATCTAGCGACGCGCCGCCGACCCGCGGCGCGGGCGCCCCGGCGGCCCGCGCCGCGTCCGCCGGCCTGACGGGCGCCGAGCAGGCGACCCTCGACGAGATTCGCCGCAAGCTGCGCGAAGGCTCGGAGATCGTTTGCATCGTCCGCGACCGCAACGACTCGAAATCGCAGAGCCAGGTGTTCACGTTGGATAGCGCTTCGCCCATGCTGGTCAACCAGCTCTCCCGCGCCGCGGAGCCGCCCCGCATGCCGCAACCGACCTCCATGCAAGTCGCCAAGCCGCGCACGCCGATCCTCGAATGGGACGCTGGCGCCGGCTATATCCATCAAAATCCGCTGCCGCGGTAGCCTTGTTTTGACGGCGCCTTCGCCCTGCGGACCTCCGGGCCGCGCATGCTTGTTGCACAATCTCGACGCTGCCCTTACATTTAGGGTTTTTAGAGTCCCTAACAAAGCCGATCCGAATTCGTGCGCTATCGTGCTAGTTGATCGGTTCCGATTGAGGCTCTAAGGGCCCGTAGCTCAGTGGTTAGAGCAGGGGACTCATAATCCCTTGGTCCGGGGTTCGAATCCCTGCGGGCCTACTGTTTTGGGTTTGAGTTTATACCAAGACTGAAAAACAGGTGTTCTGGTTGGGTTTCAAGATTCCAACGGTGCTCGCCCGCCAGGATGATCAAACGCCTTGATCCCGTTACGATTTACATCCAAACTCCGCCAGCAGTACCACGAGCCGATCGTCGCGTAAGGGCGCCATGGCGCGGCAAGCTCGTGGCATAGTTTCTTGTCGGGCAGTTCTCTTAGCCCGTGCAGCCGCTTCAATGCGGCGCGGATGCCCAGGTCGTCCACCGGCAGCACGTCGAGCCGGCCAAGCGAAAAGATCAAGAACATTTCAGCCGTCCAACGGCCGATGCCCTTGATCTGCGTAAGCTTGGCAATGACTTCCTCGTCCGCAAGCCGGCCGATGCGGTCCAGCGGCACGGTGCCGTCGTCGACCTTGCGCGCCAGGTCGGTGAGATAGGACGCCTTCTGCCTTGATATGCCGGCAGCGCGAATCTTGGCCTCGCTCTGCCGTGCCAGACTAGCCGGCGACAATCCCTCGGGCTGCAAAATCGCTTCCAGCCGAGCACGGATCGTCCGGGCTGCCGCGGTCGAAATCTGCTGCGAAATAATCGAGCGTGCCAGCACGGCAAATCGGTCCCGTGCCGGGCGCAAAGTGATCGGCCCGACGGCCTCGATAATCGGGCGTATCACGGGATCCGAGGTGTGGACATGCGCCATTCCGGCTTTAAAGCTTTCGAGATGCCTCATCTCCATCCAATGGGGGGTAGAAACTGTTGCTAATGTGGCGTCGAGTCAATGCCGATGGTTATAATTTACCTAATCCGGCCTTGACGATCATGCCGACTCTCTCAATAATCAATAGCAAGTGATATAATTGGCATAGTAATAATTGGCGATCTTACCGAATCGCCGCATATTCCGGCTGCACAGGCTGGCATTTTAGACGTATAATCTGCCGTCTGGAGTCTATCGAGGCTCAACTGTTAGTGTAGACGTAGCACGCCCGTTTGGCTTGAATTGTAACGCTTTGATTGCGGACGCCTTGATGAGCGGGTTTTCCTTCCGAGTCGACAACAGCCCTTTCAACCAGCAGCAAGCCGATGCGCTGAACCAACTGCTGGCAACGCTCACGCCCGAGCAGATGATCTGGCTCAGCGGCTATTTGGCCGGGCTGCGCGGAAGTGCGCCGCAGGTCCTTCCAACCGGAATCGCCACAAGCAGCGAGGCGACGCCCGGCGCCGCGGTCGTTGCCGCGGCAAGTCCGGCCGTCGAGCGCGAAGTGACCATTCTGCATGGCTCGCAGACTGGCAACGCCCAGCGGCTGGCCGGCGAGATGAAGAAGCGGCTGGAAGAAAAGGATTTCCAGGTCACGCTCTCCTGCATGAGCGATTTCCGCACGAACAATCTCAAGAAGATCAAGCAGCTTCTTATCGTTGTCAGCACCTATGGCGAGGGCGATCCGCCCGACAAAGCCGTGATCTTCCACGAGTTCATGCACGGCAAGCGTGCCCCCAGGTTGGACGGGGTGAAGTTCTCGGTCCTTTCGCTGGGCGATCAGCTCTACGAACACTTCTGCAAGATCGGGCAGGAATTCGACGCGCGTCTGGCAGAGCTTGGCGGCGTGCGAATCCACCCGCGCGTCGATTGCGACGTCGATTTTGACGAAGCGGCCAAGAGTTGGATGGACGGCGTGCTGGGGGTGCTCTCTGGTCCCGCGGATGGGGCATTGTCGGCAGCGCCTGGGTCGGACGGCGCAAGCGGCGCCGGTGATCACGTCGCCTCGCCGGTGCCAGCCGAACTGCTTTCGAGCGTCTCGGCCGTCGGCGCCGCCACGGCCGCGCAGACCATCGCCGCGCCGGTCTACACCCGCATGAACCCGTTTCCGGCCGAGGTGCTTGAGAACATCAATCTCAACGGCCGCGGCGCGGACAAGGAGACCCGCCACGTCAAGCTCGCGCTGGACGGTTCCGGCCTTTCCTTCGAGCCGGGCGACTCGCTGGGCATCTATCCCCACAACGATCCGCGGCTCGTCGACGAAGTGATCGGCGAGATGCGGTGGAACCCCGAAGAGCCGGTTCCGGCGGGCAAACAAGAATTGCCGCTTCGCGAGGCCCTGCTGCGGCATTACGAGATCACGATCCTCAGCAAGCAGTTGCTCAAGCAGACTTCCGTCTTTTCCCAAGACGGCCTGCAAGACCTCGTCCAGTCCGGCGCGTCCGAAAAGCTCAAGGCCTACACCCGCGGCCGCGATGTGCTCGACCTGCTCCGCGATTTCTCCATCAAGGACGTGCCGGCGCGCGAGTTCGTGCCGCTGCTCCGCAAGCTGCCCGCGCGCCTGTATTCCATTGCCAGCAGCCACCGGGCGAACGAGGGCGAGGTCGATCTGTGCATCGCCGCATTGCGTTATCAGGCGAACAACCGCGAGCGGCTGGGCACCTGCTCCGTCCATTGCGCCGAACGGATCGATGCGGGCGACTCGCTGCAGGTCTTCGTCCACTCCAATCCGAACTTCCGCATGCCGGCCGATCCCGACGTGCCGATCATTATGATCGGGCCGGGAACGGGCATTGCGCCCTTCCGCTCGTTTATCGAAGAACGCGAGGAAACCGGCGCCGGCGGCAAGACGTGGCTCTTCTTCGGCGACCGTCACTTTCGCACCGATTTCCTCTATCAAATAGAATGGCTTCGCTGGCTGCGTCTGGGCGTGCTCACGCGGCTGGACGTGGCTTTCTCGCGCGACCAGGGCGAAAAAGTCTACGTGCAGCATCGCATGGCCGAGAAGAGCCGCGAGCTGTACAGTTGGCTGCAGGAAGGCGCACACATTTACGTCTGCGGCAGCGTCAGCCCGATGGCGGCTGACGTACACAACATGCTGCTGAGCGTCATCCAAAACGAAGGCGGCAAGACGGCCGAGGAAGCCGCCGCCTGCGTCAAATCTCTCCGCGAGCAAGGGCGCTACCAGCGCGACGTTTACTAGCTTTGGACTGCGACGGTTCGTCGCATCCAAAGAGAGAACACTTCCATGCCAGACACGGTAACCAAAGCGCCCGCCGCACAAAAGCTGTCCGAGAACGAAAGCATCAAGCAGTCCAGCAACTTTCTCCGCGGCACGATCCTGCAATCGCTTTGCAATCGCATTACCGGCGCGGTGCCTGAAGGCGACAGTGCCCTGCTGAAGTTCCACGGCACGTACATGCAGGACGACCGCGACATCCGCGAGGAACGCGCGCGGCAGCGGCTGGAGCCGGCCTTCGACTTCATGATCCGCATCCGCGCTGCCGGCGGCATCGTCACGCCGCGGCAGTGGCTCGATCTGGACGCCCTCGCCCATAAGTACGCCGGCGGGCAGCTCCGCCTTACCACGCGGCAATCGTTCCAGTTCCACGGTGTGACCAAGTGGCATCTTCGCCAGACGATCCACGACATCAACCAGACGCTGTTGAACACGCTGGCCGCTTGCGGCGACGTGAACCGCAACGTGATGTGCAACCCCAACCCTTACGTATCCGAAATCCACGGCGAGGTCTATGAATGGGCCAAGCGGCTGAGCGAACACTTGGCCCCGCGGACTCGAGCGTATCACGAAATCTGGGTTGGCGACGAGGCCGTCGTGCCGCCGCCCAAGGACCCGGACCCTAAAGACACAGAACCCATGTACGGGCCTACCTACCTGCCGCGGAAATTCAAAGTCGCGATAGCCGTTCCGCCCAGCAATGACGTCGACGTGCTTGCCCACGATCTTGGGTTTATCGCCATCGCCGAGAACGGACGTCTGGCCGGCTTCAACGTCTCCGCGGGCGGCGGCCTGGGCATGACGCACGGCGAGCCGGCCACGTTCCCCAATTTGGGCTGGGTGCTGGGCTTCTGCCTGCCCGATCAGGTGTTGGACGTGGCCGAGAAGGTCCTCACCACGCAGCGCGACTTTGGCGACCGCGCCAATCGCAAGCACGCTCGGCTGAAATACACCATTCTCGATCGCGGCGTGGATTGGTTCAAGGAAGAGTTGCAATATCGGCTCGGCTGGAAGCTCCAGCCGGAGCGTCCTTACCGCTTTGAGCACCACGGCGACCGCTATGGCTGGGTGAAAGGCACCAACGGCAAGTGGCACCTCACGCTCTTCATTGAAAACGGCCGCATTCGCGATTGGGAAGACTATCCACTGATGACTGCCCTGCGGGCGATCGCCGAGATGCACGACGGCGACCTTCGCCTGACAGCCAATCAGAACTTGATTATCGGCAACGTCTCCGAGGAAAACCGCCCGCAGATCGATCGACTTGTGCGGGAGCACAAGCTCAGCGACGGCGAGCGGATTTCCGCGCTGCGGCGCAACGCCATGTCCTGCGTGGCCCTGCCCACCTGCGGCTTGGCCATGGCCGAGTCGGAGCGCTACCTGCCCGCGCTGGTGACCAAGCTCGAAGCGATGCTCGCCGAGAGCGGGCTTGCGGGCGAGGAAATTGTCATACGCATGACCGGCTGCCCCAACGGCTGCGCGCGGCCTTATCTGGCGGAGATCGGCTTAGTCGGCAAGTCGGTAGGCAAGTACAACCTCTATCTCGGCGGCGATTTCGTCGGCGCGCGGATGAACCGCCTCTATCGCGAGAACATCGGCGAGGAGGAAATCCTCGGCGTCCTTCGGCCGCTCTTCGCTCGCTTCGCCCAGGAGCGGCAGCCCGGCGAGCATTTTGGCGATTTTCTCGTCCGAGCCGATGTCGTCCGAGCCGTAACCGGCGGCCCCGACTTTCATTCCCAGTAGGTCCGGCCTGCCCAGCCGGACAACGTACTCATCACGCTCCTCCGTGATGCCAGTCTCTTTTTTTCTCCGCCACGGTGGCCATTCGGAGCCACTCCGGACCCTAACAACCAGCCAAGATCTGTGCCGCCCCGCGGTTTTGCCGCGCTTGGCACACATCGTTCCGCTCGCCGTAACTCCCTTGTGGCCATCGACTTGCGGTACCGCAGTTTCTTCCAGCGCCTACCCCACCTATGGCAAGATTGGCACACATCGCCGCCGCGCAGTTTGAGTTTCGGCTTTAGCCGACAAATGGAACACGGAACTGCGAAACACGGGAATTGCGCGAATGTCGGACGGGAGCCGCGGATGCATTTCTCTTCGCGCATTCGGGGCCGTGGCACTGACTGTGAAAACCCCTTTCCCGTCTTCTTTCTGAACAGCGTCGCTAATCTACTCGTGATCCGTGCGATAAGTCTGCGCAGCTTGCGAGCTTACGTCGACTTTTGACAGGACCACAATCAAGAAGGTGGCGATCGGGCCAAGGAATAGCGAAATCAGCCACCAGAGCAGTCCGCTGCGGCCCTTGGCTTGGGCCAAGCCGGCGTTGATGAGCGACAGCGTTCCCCAACCGACGAAGAATTCTCGGTCGATCATGGTCTTTCTCCCTCTTGGTTATTCGCTGCGGCAACGCCAGTATTGGCCTGCTTGTCCGAAGACGGCACCTAGGCTGCTGGCAGCGGCTGCCGCGTTGCAATGACGCACCCGAAACCAGCCGCGCCGGCATTTTTGGCAAACTTTGACGGCTAGGTCAGCCTTAACGCTTTTTTCGGTTGCTCCTGCGCGGTGCAATTGTATGGATTATGCCCAAAATGCGCACCGATCCTGAAATACGGATTATGCGTCCAGGAGCGATTTTGCTGGGCGTGACGTTAAGCAAAACAAATCTCCGCCATAAGCGGACGTTTGTTACACCCTAACCGTAGGCTAATAAAATGCTCAGGTGCAGTCTTTTGAAGGGTCTGGTCCTCGCCATCGTGGCGGTCTGGTGCGCGGTGCCAGCAAATGCAGCCGAATCTTCTTTTCCTGTTCCGCAAGGGGGGGGCGCAACTCGGTCAAGATTGCCGTCAGCGTAACGCCCGATACGAATGCCCCGTCGCCCGCGCCGCTACCGCTTGGCGCGGGCGAGGCGGACACGGATGGCGTGACGCCTGTGGCGGCCGTGATGCCGGCGCGCCCCTTCCCCGCCGGCGAGGCGGTGGCCGGCGATGATGCCCCTAGCGGGTCGACGCGGTATACGGACGACATTGCCACTTCGCTCGCCGCCGGGGCGCCCTCCGGATCGAGCGCCGCGGGCTCGGCCACGACGCTCACCGGCAGCGACTGCTGCATTCAGCAGGATGACACGTTCGGTTGCCTCTGCTGCCGCGCCTGCCCGTGCGTCTACGGCGACGTGGAAGCCGTCTTCCTCACGGAGGTGCCGCACTTCCGCAACCAGCCGCTGTTGATCGACTACAACACGCTCAACGTGCTCGAAACGGCCTCCGGCCTCGGATTCGTCGACGATTCGGGCGTCAGCGCGACGTTCGGCATCCGCGCATGCCGGCTGCCGCGCGATCGAGTTCACGTACTTCGGGCTGTTCCGCAACGGCAATGCGTTGAATTTCCAAAACCCCGGTCAGTATACCTTGACCTTCCCCACGGGTCCGCAGGGGAACGTGTTTCTCGACATGGGCACCGTGCAGACCAGCTATACGTCCTGGTTGAACAGCTTCGAAGTGAACTTTCCCTGCTGTTGCGGGTGCTGCACCCAGTCGTGCGGCTGCGATGACTGCGGCCGCGGCGAGGCCACCTGCGGCGAAGCCAATTGCGGCGCCGCGAAGGAAAAATGTGGCCGCGACGGCGTTTGCTGCCGCAGCATCGAATGGTTCGCCGGCTTCCGCTATATCGAGGTCGGCAGCGACATGGACATCGGCGTCGCGTCCTATGCACCGCTTACCGAGAACGGTCAGTACACCGTCAACGCCCTCAATCGTCTCTTTGCGCGCAGATCGGCGGCCGAATCCGCGGCACGTACAATCGCTTCGGGCTGGAATTGACGGGCAAGGCGGGACTCTACGACAACGACGCCACGCAGTCGCAGACCGTGATCGACTATCCCAATTTTCCGCTGCGTCCCACCACGTCGGCCCAGGGTGACTTTGTCGCCTTCGAGGGCGAGCTCAATCTTTCCGGCATCTTCCGCCTGAACGATGTCTGGTCGATCAAGGCGGGCTACAGCTTGATCTGGCTCCAGGGCTTGGCGCTGGCCCCGGACCAATTGGACTTCAACTTCGCTACCAGCCCCAGCGGCAATCAATTGTCGACGGCTGGCAGCATGTTCCTGCGCGGCGCCAACGTCGGCGTCGAGGCCCGGTGGTAGCGAAGCAAGACTTACTCCCCCGCGCGGAACTCCACCCAGGGCTGTGTGGGGCGGCTCTTCAAGATGCCGCGGGTCCAGTCGTATTGCGGATGCTCCTGCAGGAACTTGTCGGCGTCAAACGCCATCCCGCAGGCCGAGCCCCACCGGGCGGCAAACGACATCCGCCGCGCCATGGCCGCGTCCACCACCTTGCCGTCCAAGGTCCCTTGCGGGTCGAAGGGCGGGTCCGTGCCTAGCCCCTTCGCGTCCAGGTCGAAGTGACCGCAAATCGAACGGCCGCCCGGCTCGTCTTTCTGCAAGTAGCAGTCGTAGTGGTCGGCCTCGAAAGCCTTGCCCAGGTCGAGGTCGATCTTGCCCGCGTACTTGGCCATGAGCTGCTTCCAGCGGACCCGCCGCGCTACCGACGAGCGGCGGATGTCGGTCTCGGCCTCGCTCGTTTCATGGCGGCGGAGGGCGGTGTCTTCCGCCACGTTCGAGCCGACAAAGTAGCCGTCGGTCTTCTTCTCGATATGGGAGTATTTCAGGCCCAACTCGAAGCGGGCAATCTCCTTGGTGTTCACGTCGCCCAGCAGCCAGGCGTTGGCGTAGCCGCCGTTGTTCTCCTTCTTCATGATCTCGCACCAGCGGTCGATGGTGTCGGCGTCCTGCATCGCGCGACGCATGCGGGCGAATTCGGGCACGCCCTTCTCATCGAAGCCCTTGTAGGAACCGATCGTGGTCTCCTGCGCCGACGATGCCGGCGTCAGTGATGAAGAAATCGGTGCCGCTGTGGATCCAGCCGGGCGTGACCTGCATGAGGATGCGATGCCCCTTTTCCGGCAGGATGTCGAGGATCACGTTGCAATCGGCGTCGTAATAGCCGTCCATGGTGTTGTGGCCGAGCACGACTCCGCCGTCCTTGGTCATGCTTCCGGTAGCGACGAACGCGCTGCACTTTTCCTGCGGGTGGGGCTTTTCGTCGCTGCCCATTTTTTCTTTCTCCTTGGGCCACCAGTAGCCGGCCAGCTCGCACATGGCGTTGTAGGCGATCATCTCCTGCCGCGACGACGGTACGCCGGCCGCGCGCAGGCCCTCGACGATGCCGTTGATTTCGGCCAGGTTTTCGGCGTCGATCTTGCCCAGCGCCTTCTTGGATTTCTCCACGAGCCAGCTCCAATCCATGCCGCTCTGGTATTCCCAAACGATCTTCGTCTTTCGCAGGGCCTCGCGAATCTCCGCGGCGATCAGGTAGCCGTGCTGGAAGCCCCGCTCGCGCGGCGATCCTTCGACGTGCAGATAGACCCAGCCGCACTTCTCATGGCGCGTACCGCGGGCGAGCCATTTCTGCTGCTCACCGGTGAGCTGCGCCGAGTCGTGAGGAAGACTGGCCGATGCCGTGGCCGTGGGCGGCGATTGCTGCGCGGAAGCGAGCTGTTGGCAGGCGAGGAAGATGGTGAGAAGCGGAAGCAGTTTGTTCATGGAGTTTGCGATTGGTTATTGCGGGAGGTACGGACGACTCGCCTATTATATCACTTATTGACTGGCATGTGGCCGGGGTTGGTATAATGAAGCCATCGTGGTTGGAATAAAGGCTTCGTCTTCGGAGGTTGGCGAATGACAAGAATGGTAATTGACGCGCAGACTTGGGCGAGCTTGCGCAGCGGGCACGAAGTGCTCGAACTGTGCGATCCGTCTGGCCAAATGCTGGCCGTTTACCAGCCGGCGGTGCGCTCCGGCGTCGTTGAGGGCGGCAAGGTTCGATCACCCTTTAGCGATGAAGAGCTCGAGCAGCGCCGCCGCCTGGGTGGGGGCCGTCCCTTGGCTGAGTTCTGGAAGGAACACGGTCGCACATGAAATACACCGTCGTCTGGGTGCTGGCCGCACTGATGGAACTGGCGACGATTTGGACCGATGCGGAGGACCGTGCCGCCGTAGCCGCGGCCAGCGACGAAATCGACCGTCGCTCACAATGAGTCTGCTGATGGAAGGACCCGATCCTGGCGCTCCCCGCGGAACCAGTAAATGAGATCGGGCATTTCAGCAACTGTCCGGAAGCCTCTTTCCCGGCCGTTATCTCTTCTTGTCTGTCGGCATCTTCCCCGGATGGCTTTGCGGCTGTCCATTGGCGGCAGCACTGCTTGCGTCGCCCGGCACCACCATGTCCTCATGCGCCGCAATCGGCGGAATCCAGTTTCTCCGCAGGGCGTATTCGTGCCAGGCAAGCATCAAGCTTGCAACCAGAAGCGGCAACAGAAAGTAGACGACGCGGAAGACGACGATCGCGGCGAAGACCTTGGGTATGTCCTCGCGGGCTACCAGCTCCAGCGCGCTGAGCGATCCGGTAATCGTCGCTTCGATCACGCCCCAGCCGCCGGGCACGTGCGAGATCACGTTCAGCACGTAAGCCACCAGGTAGACCTCCAGTACGCGGAAATAGCCGCCGCGGACGTGAGGGCAGAGAACGTAGAACACGCCCGCCGCAATGAGCATGTCGGCCGAGGCGATGCCGATCTGCTGCAGCGTCAACACCGGCGGCGGCACGGGAACCGTCCAGCGCATGATTTTCAGCGACCCGCGGTGCAGCAGGCTCGTGCCCACGTATGTCACCGCCAGCGCCAGCAGTATCAGGCCGAAGACCGTCGAGTCTTGCATCAGGAACTTGAACACCGACACCGCCGCGTCCGAAAGGTGGAACTTCACGCTCATGTCCACGCAGATCTCGCGCAGCTTTTCGCGGGGAATGCGCAGCGGCTTCACGACGAACAGTGCGCCGGAAAGCGCAAAAACGCCGAACCAAAAGGTGAAGGCCAATATCACCAGCAACTGCACGATCTTCGTCAGCGGAACGTTCCAGGACGAATAGAGCCTGTAGCGCAAGGGGATGCCCGTCACCGTCGCGCCGAAGTTATAGCTGAAGGCGTAGGTAATGACGGCTGCAAAGGCGACGCGCTTTCGCGAGATCGGCACCTTGGCGAAGCGGAAAGCCAGGTAGTCGAACAAAAACAATACGACGTAATTGATCACCGTCAAACCAACGGCCGCCAACAGCACACCGGGCCGCTGTCCGTAGGCACGAAGGTCGTCCCAGACCTTTGCTACCGTGAGGTTATTGTCTTGCCATTGCCGGTGCAGCAACCAGGCCGCGGCGATAAAGACCGCAACCACGAGCAACAGGCCAAGATAGTGCAGCGGACCGCTTTTTTTCATCACCGCGCCCGTGACAGTTTTCGCCTCCTGAATATATCACTTCCCCAGTTCGTCAGCCAGCCTTGCGGCCCCGTAGACTTTGCGGAGCGTGTGCTCGATGGCCGCGGCATGAACCGAGATGGCACGGCCCGTTTTGTCGGAATAGACGAAATCCCAGACGAGCGATTCGATGTTGCCGTCGAAAATGATTCCCACGAACTGGCCGTCGCGATTGACGACGGGGCTGCCGGAGTTGCCGCCGATGATGTCGGCGGTGGATACGAAGTTCAGCGGCGTGGCCAGGTCCAAGTCGGCCTTGTGCGCAAGCCAGCTCGGCGGCAGGTTGAAAGGTTCCGCGTTGTGGTGCTCGGCGGCGTGCTCGAACGCGCCGCCCAGCGTGGTCCAAGGAGGAAAGCGGCGGCCCATCGATTCGTAGCCTTTCACGACGCCGAAGGAAAGGCGCAGCGTGAATGTGGCGTCCGGGTAAATCTCGTTTCCGGAAACGGCGAAGCGGGCCTGCGCGATCTTGGCGTAGGCCTGGCGGAGCGGCTCGTCCACCTGCTGCTCCTTGACTTGGCGGACACGTCTGGACGGCCCGTCGACCAAAAGCGCCAACTTGATCATCGGGTCGTCGGAGGCGTGGATCGCATCGACGCCGCCGCGTGCAAGTTCGCGCCGCACCGCAACGCTGTTCAGCCGCGTCCCTTGCACCAGCTCGGCGGCCCGTTCCGGCGGCGACTTGCCGGCCAGCACCTTTTGCACGAGCTCATTGTCGGCCCCGGCCAGCGTGACGAACATGCTCAGGCCGTCGGCCAGCTTGACGGTTTCCAGGTCGTTGTAGATCGGCGCCTCCGAGTAAAGTTCCTGCTCCAGCGACGGGCGGTTCGACGAGCGGTACTCGCGCAGCCGGTCGGCGTTTGGCTTCGCGTCTTCCTCGGCCATCCGCACGAGCGTCAGCGCGATGCGGAACTGCCGGCAGCGGAACGCCCGTCCTTCTTCCAGGAGAAAGAAGTCCTTTTGTATGCCGCGGAAGATTTTCATGGTGGCGGCGACATCGCCCCACGCTTCCGCGGCCGTTGCGCGAAGATGCGGGTCGGCCGCAACCGCCGCACGGAGGACCGCTTCCGATTTCTCTTTGTCGGCCATCACCGCTGGATCCTGCAGGCCCGCCAAGCGGCCGAGATTGGCTTTGCGGGAGTTTTGGATGTGAAGCAGCTCCTCGCGGCAGCGGCGCAGGTTCTCTTCGCTTCGCTGGCCGTAAGTCGTCAGCAGCACTTCGTTGCGCATCAGCCAATCCAACAGCAAGGGAAGCGAAATGTCGCGGATAAACGCGAGATTGGTCACTGTAGCGAGTCGATCGGTACGGGCGGGATTGCCGGAGACGAAGATCAACTCGCCATCGGCGGCGCCCGCGGCGCCCATTGAAGGAAGTGCTCGATCTTGGCTGGCCGGCCGTTCTCGTAGACGCGGAACAAGCAGATGTCCAAGTCGTAGCGGGGATACTCGAAATTGTCGGGGTCGCCGCCGAAGCTTGCCGCCGCCTGCTCGGGAGCGAAGACGAGCCGGACATCGGTGTACCGTTTGTAACGATAGAGGTGGTACTGGCCGCCGTTGAACAGCGTAATGACGTCGCAGCGCAGACCGGTCTTGCTCGACTCTTCCTGCTCAATCGTGTTCATCACAGCGCGGCGGGCCTTTTCGGCCTCGACCAGCCCGGCGTCTTTCGGCACCGCCGCGGTCACGCGCTGCGTGACGTCCTCGATGCTCATCAGGACGTTCAACTCCTGGTCGAAGCACTTGACCTCATCTTCTTCGGTCTTGGCGTAAAAGCCGTCCGCCAGGTAGTTCTTCTCCTTGGTGCTCATCTTTTGCAGCGCGTCGGCGCCGACGTGGTGATTGGTTATCACCAGCCCGCGCGAGGAAACAAACGAGCCGGAACCGCCCGAATCAAAGCGAACACTCGCCCGTTGCAAGTGCTCGTACCACAACGGATCGGGCTGAAAACCGTAGCGCTGTTTGAGAATAGTCTTAGGCGGATTGTTGAAGAGCCACATTCCTTCATCTCCCCGCGCGGTCGCGGAGATCAATACAAATGCGCTGACGGCCAAGAGAGCGGCCAACTCGCGGCCGCCGTACCTGTGCGATCTGAACTCCATGCAGTGAACTCCACCTTTGGGGTAAGGCGTGCTGAGTTTGTTGTCCGGAAGCAGCATCATAGCGGAATCAAACAGGGTTCGGCAGGGGCCGCCGCGTTACGACGATCTGCGCGGGCTAATGGATTGCTTGAGTGTTGCGGAATAATCAGCAGCCAAGTAAACGAACTCGGTGGATAGGCCCTTGACATGCTCTTTTTCGAGGATAAAGATCAATAAATGCACACGATGGGCAATTGCTGTGCAGATGCCTCTCGGTGACAATCTGACATGTCCATACTCTGTCCATGTTGCAGTAAAGTGCTTCGGGACACGGCCTTATCCTGTCCAAAATGCCACGCATACGTTTGTGAACACTGCGGTAAATGGCAGCCCAACGGGCGCATCGTACTACACCGCTGTGAACGCGCGCCCGCTATGCCCGAAGACTCCACGCAACCACAGAATCAGGACGGTTCCCACTGACTTAGTATGGGAAAGCGGCGATGCAGACGGATTTCTGACTAACTCTATCGAGTTAACCCTGGAGGTTTGGCAAGAGTGTGACGATCGCCAAATCTCCAATTTCTTTGCAAAACGCTTGCATTTTTTCCGGTTTTTAGTTATGATCGGCGCTATAGGCATGAACGACCGTGCGACTTTGCACTGCTAGCACGGCTGAGAATGCCCCGATTCGTCGGTTGTCGATTCGCAGTGCGCGACCTTACTACGAGGCAGCGTCCTACAACTCGGGTTTTTGCGGGAGGCCACCATGAAGGGTCCGCTATTGCGCGCGCTTTGCGCCGCGTTGGTCGGATGTGTGGGTGTGGGGATAGTATCTATTGAAGGGCCAACCGCAATCGGGGGGACTCTCGGCCTCCAGCCCACGCCTCCGGACCTTTATTCCGGTTTTCTCACCACCCAGTACGTAACGTCATCGGGCAGTACCGGGACGCTTTCGGTCACTGGCTTTCCCCTTACTTTGACGCTGGCCGCCTCGGCTTCGCCCCTCCAAGTGTCCAACGGCAGCTACGATCTAACAGCCCAAATCAATCAGAATACCGGCCAGGCGACTTCGGGATCGTTGGAAATCGGCGGAACTATATCGCCGATTGCAAGCAGCGGCACTTTGCTTACCGGCACGCTCAGTGAATTTGCTTCCTCTGCGAGCTCCGGAGGAGGCATCTTCGAGTTTCTGTTTAACGTAACCGGAGGCGACCTGGCGCCCTACTACCCTACCCAAGTCGGCGTCGAACTCACCGCCACGGGTTCGACATTCACGGGAAGCTTCTTGACGTCGTTCGCATTGACCGCTAACCAGGGTGTCGCCGACAATTTTAACTTTGTAAACGTCCCCGAGCCCGGCACCGGCGTTTTGTGCCTGGTTGTCCTGGCTGGTTTTGTCTTGGCCCTCAATCGCTGCCGGCTGCGACAGTAGCAATTATGCCGTCTGCGGCTGAATTGATCGAAATGCGGCCGGAGATTGCGGCCATTACTCCCATTGCGTAGCAATTATGCCGTCTGCGGCTGAATTGATCGAATCCGCACCTGTGCGTTCGATGGGGGCAAATTCGGCCTTTCTTCCGACTTACCGCCAAGCAGCGGCTTAACTTTTCACCCAAACCCGCGCTTTGTTCGGGCTCCGTCCTTTTTTGTCTGCCTTGGTTTCCCACCGAGGTGAACAATTTGCGCGGCCGCTCGCGCTGCCACCACTCCCGCTAACAGCTCTCGCTGGGAAAACGCACGGGGTTTGACACAAACTCCAAATTCGCCGTGGCAGTAGTTTGACACGTCTATTCCGTCTAATTAAGATGCGTAGATCGGGACGGTAGCATAGTCTGCGATCTATGGGAAAATCTTGCAGGCGCTCACCCATCCCGTGAGTCATCCGGTTCGCTGCTTTTCGGCTAGCCGGGTTTCCTCTGACTGAACAGACGCATCGTGAGGCGCAGCATGGTAATCCGGTGGTTGCAAGGTCTTTTCGCTCAGTCTGACAAGGGTCGTCGGTCTCGTTCCATTCCGTCAGCCAGGAAGCGCCTGCGGCTGGAGCCTCTGGAAGACCGGCGAATGCTCACGTTGCTGGGGCTTACTCCCGGATATCCTCTGATTGACTTCAACAACACGCCGGCCCAGTCGCCTGCGCTCCAATACAACGCCGCGGCTCAAACCTTCGATGTGACTACGACGCCAACCGCAATCCTGCCCACGGCAGCGTCGCCGCCTACCTTCATTAACACACCAAGCGATCTGGAAATCCACATCAAGGTCGCGAATCCGTCGGGCAATCTCATCGGCGGAAACGGGGCCGCTTTCCCCGTGGGGACCGACTTCTACATGAGCGGCGCGTTTACTTACAACGGAGTTTCCTATTCGGGCACTTTGCTGACCGGGAGTGTCCTGCAATTCGGCTACCAAGCCAACGCCGGTACTGGCGAATTCGATTTCCGCTTCCAGACAACGGGGGGCGAACTCACGACTCTTGCCCCGATTGGCGGCTCGCCGCTGTACTCGACGAACTCGGACACCTATTTGTTCATATCGAGCGAAAACTCGACGTTCACGGGCAGCTTCGCTTCCAACTTCCAAGGAGGCGCCAAGGGATTTCTCGGACCGGTTAATCCCCTGCCGGTCTCGATCTATGGCTACAAATCATCCGTCGCTACCCCGACGGGTACTCCCAGCCCCGCCAACGGGCTGGCGAACTGGACGTTTTACCTCTATTCAGGCCCCACTGACATTGGCAGCCCGATAGCGGTGGCGACCACAAACACCAGCGGCCAGTATTCGTTCACGACTACTAATCTCTTGCCTGTCGTTACCACGCTCTCACCCGGAACGTACACAGTGCAGGAGGTTCAACAGACTGGCTGGACGCAGACGAACAACCTCAACGGCGCCACGGTGACTCTGACCAGCGGGCAGGTGGCCGTCGCCTATTCAACGGAACTTGGAACGCTTCCACCGCTCGGCACGGTCCAATCGCAGTTGGCCTTCGCCAACTTCCATCCCACGCAAATCGTCATCGGCATGGACAAGAGCCCGCTGACGCCCAAAACGGCCTCGGTCGTCAATCCAATCAGCGGGACCACGACCTTGTCGATCACGCCGTACAGCAGCACGTTCCTGGGCGGCGTCCACGTGGCAACCGGCGATCTCAACGGCAATGGATACGACGACATCGTAACCGCGCCGGGCCGCACCGGCGCACCGGTGATCAACGTCTACGACCAGTTCGGCAATCTGCTCACCTCCTTCAATGCCTATCCATCGTCGGTCAACGGCGGGGTTGAGGTCGCCGTGGCCGATTTGAACGGCGACGGATTGGACGACATCATTACGGTTCCGGCTTGGGGCCCCGCGGAGGTCCGCGTGTTCATGAACATGGGCACCGTGGGAGGAGCGCCGGTGTTCAGCTCGACTCCGAGCATGGACTTCCTCGCCTTCCCCTCGTCGTTCATCGGCGGAGCGATGGTGGCCGCGTCCAGCGTGGGCACCACGCCCAGCGGCACGCCGCAGATCATCGTCGGCAGCAACGCCGGCATGAAGACCACGGTCGAGGTCTTCAACTACAGCCCGACCGGCCCAACCTCGTCCCCGAAGCTGGGAACGCCCGTGGCCACATTCTATCCTTTCAGCACGTCCGCGCGGACATTCACGGGCGGCGTATCTCTGGCCGTCGCGCAGCTCACGTCGAAGCCGACGGACAGCATCGTCGTCGGCGCGGGCACGGGCGGCGGGTCGTTGGTGAACATCTGGGGTTGGAACACGACGACTTCCAGCTTTATGCCCCTTTCCGCTTCGGGCGTCGCCGGCTTCGCGGCGTTTACAGGTGTAAGCGCCAATTCCCCGATCGACGTCGCCACGGTCAATAGCCAGGGCATTGCCAGCGCGATAGTCGCCGTGCAGAATACGGGCGGTACGACGAACCAAGTGAGCCAATTGAACATCAGCAGCGTTTCCCCGCTGGTGCTCTCGGCGCCGGTCGCGATTCCCGGCACCTATACCGGCCCCAGTACGATCGCGGTAATCAACAATGTCGAGCCGGGCACCGCGCTTTTGCCGCTTATCAAGACTGCCACGGTCATGAAATCGGCCGCGGCCGTCGTTTCGTCCGGTACGAACAAGAACGCGTCTTCCTCCGCCGCACCGCCTCCGACTTCGTCCTCCGTCGCTACGACGAAGTAGTGACCGTCGGTGGCAGCGGCAGCGCAGCGACGCCGGTATCCATTCGATGGTGTGCTCGACTAGAGCCATCCTCCCGTGTATCCCCCGCGCTTCAGCCCGGCAACAACGTAAGGACAGCGCCGCATCAGGTTCCAGATCAACCCCGTACGGTAGTTCTCGATCATCACCGCCACCGGCCCCTGGTCGATGCCGAAGTAAAAGGGCGTTACCCACCAGCCCGTCGGGCTCTTCTCGACGGTAAACGATTGGTTGAACGACGGTTTGAAGCCGTATTGCCAGTCCTGCCCGCCGAGCTTCATGACTGAGAGATGGCAGATGGTCGGAATCACAATCTCCGGCGCGAACGGCAGCGAGCCGACGACGACCCACGGGGCGACCGTGCCGTCGTCGGGCCCAAACGGCGCGCCGCGGGCGGCGTAGCCGAAAAACCTCCTTGCGATTCCGCCGACTTTGCGCGTCGTCCAGCCTGGCCCGTCGCCGGCCGTAAAGCCCCAGCAATGTTCGTCGTAGCCCGCAAACTGCATGGGGTTCTTCACGGCATACATCTGCTGCACGCAGGTCGCCTGGCGGCTGTTATCGAAGTAGTCGGAGTTGTGTTCGCGCATGAATGCGTCGCGAATGCCGCGGAAGTCGATCCACAAATGCGGAAGCTGGTGAGTGAACAACGGCCCGGAATAAAGCAGTTCGCGGTCATATATCTTTTTCCACTGGTAGGTCGAGCAAAATGCCGCATAGCTTTCCACCGGCAGCGGATGGGTCGGCGAGCCGAGGCCGAGCAGGTAGAGCAGCAGACCTTCGTCGTATCCTTCGTAGCGGTAGGGAATGAAGCCGGTTTTGCTAAACCAGCCGTTGGTCACAGTCGCTTTGCCGTTGCGGGCCCAGTTCCAGTCGGCGCGGCGATAGATCGCGTCGGCCAGGCGGCGGATTTCGGCTTCGTCGGCCGTATCCCCGTTGAAATAGGCGGCCGCGGTGAGCATCCCGGCGAATAGGATCGTCGAATCGATCGTGGAGAGTTCGCACTTCCCGGCCCGCCGGCCGGTCTCCATGTCGATGAAGTGATAGAAGAAGCCCTTATGGCCCGAGGCGTCGGGCTCGGGTCCTTGCGGCAGGCTGTGCAGAAAGCGGAGCCGGCGCAGCGCATACTTCGCCGCGAACGGCCGATACAGCACGCCGCGCTCGACAACGATCGGCAGCGCCGA
This sequence comes from uncultured Planctomycetia bacterium, assembly GCA_963780045.1. Taxonomy (GTDB): domain Bacteria; phylum Planctomycetota; class Planctomycetia; order Pirellulales; family Thermoguttaceae; genus JANXQG01. Next base: position 5,484,672 of record CAVZZZ010000001.1, read on the forward strand.
AAAGGCCAGCCCGACCGCCGCAATGCTGCATGGCGCCGAAGGATCGGTCTTGTCGCGCACCAGCCCGGTGTCCGGATTGGTTTCGTGCAGGTAATAGTGGATCGTTGTCCGCTGCAGCCGTTCGAGATTGAGATCCGTTTCCGGCAGATCGCGCGTGCTGGGCGCCGGCTGCGCGGTCGGTGACGGCGTTTTCGATGCACCTTGCGGATTGGGATTGGCGTTTGTCAAAAGCGCGGTCGTTACGGCGCTGCCGACCAGTCCTCCGGCGGCAAACCCGATCGAGCTCGCGATAAAGGTCCGGCGATCCGCTTGCATGTTTACCTGGCGCGGAACCCGCGCCTTAAGATCGGGCTACAAGCCTGAAGTGCAAGCGAAGGAATTGCCGCATTTCTTCTTCGCTTTCGCTTCAGCGGCTGTGTGCGGTGAATCCCAATTCGTAGCTGTGCCAAAGCAATGGTATTCTACCGGTGACGGAACGGCTGGCAACGGTGACGCGCAGAACAGCGTGCCCGACATTGCAGCGCATCGGGACGGACTCCCTTGCTGACCCAAGGCAAACTCGCCTCCTCCATTGCGTTCTTGCGTCAACCAGTGGTTGCCGATAGTGCGGTAGCCTGATTACAATGGTGGCCGTCCCCAAACCCAGACTGGAGAGCCGTTATGAACTCAAACGAGTCCCTGCCCGAAGTCGCAAACGCCTCCGATGCTCGATCTTCTCCAGAGAGTCTTTCGCGGCGGAAGTTCATATTGAGTGGCGGCGTTGCTGCCACGACCCTCACTATCGTGCCGAGAGCCGTGCTAGGCGGACCGGGATTTGTCGCGCCGAGTGAGAAAATCACTTTGGCTTGCATCGGCTTCGGGACCCAGGCGATCCGGGAAATCGGCGGAATACTCGCCAGCCCGGACGTTCAGATTGTCGCCATTTGCGATGTCGAGAAGGATGGGGTCAATTACTTGGAATGGGGCAAGAAACGATCTTCGAGACGGAATCAGGCGTCTCATAGAGAACCCGACTTGGAGAGCAGGCAACAACCACGTGCCGGGCGGCCGCGATGTCGGCAAGGAGATCGTTGAAACTTACTACGCGAAGCGGCGCGGCAAGGAGCGATTCAAGGGATGCGCTGCCTACGCGGACTTCCGCGAGTTGCTGGAAAAGGAGAAGGATGTGACCGCGGTCAAGGTGATGACGCCGGATCACACCCACGCGACTGTATCGCTCGCTGCCCTGAAAAAGGGAATGAACGTGATCGTACACAAGCCGCTAGCCAACCGTCTGCTGGAGGGCAGGGCCGTCGTCGAGGCTGCCCGCGCGAAGAAGATCGCCACACACTTCATGCCCGCCTCGGAAGGCGCCACTCAGAAACAGGCCCTGGACATGGTTCACAGCGGCGCAATTGGAACGCTCCGGCAAATCCACAATTGGTCGATGCGGCCGATGTGGCCCCAATTCACGGCCCTGCCCAGCGACAGACCTCCTGTGCCCGCCGGTTTTGACTGGACCCTCTGGCTCGGCCCGTCGGTGGACCGTCCGTATCACCCCAACTACACGCACACCAATTTCCGCGGCTGGTATGAATTCGGCGGCGGGGCGATCGCCGATATGGGTCATTACAGCCTTTGGCCGATTTTCCAACTCCTTGAACTGGATGCTCCGACCATCGTCGAATCGACGCCCAGCCACGTCTGCACCGTTTCAGAACACGTCTGCCGCCGGATCAAGAATGACTACTCCTTCCCCGCCGCATGTACGATTCGCATGAGATTCGCGCCGAAAAGAGACCGGCCCGGCCTGGACATCTTTTGGTACGACGGCGGAATTAAGCCGGCCGTTCCCGAGGAACTCGTGGCGGAGAACAAAGAACTGGCGGAAGAAGGCATGTTGTTCGTCGGCGAAAGGGGCAAGATTCTGGGCGGGTTCCGCGGCGAAAACTCGCAGTTGATTTCCGGAGCGGAGACGGTTGGCGGTCCAGCGGCGAACAGCGTGCCCGGTTTGACCCCGCGCCGGTCCAATGCCGGCGGCCAGCAGGACGGCCGCCCATCAGCGCGCGATGCCGCATGGATCGCGGCCTTCAAGGGCGGCCCGCCGAGCTACGGTGATTTCCTGCTGGGAGGCCCGATCTGCGACGCAATGAACCTGGCATCCATCTCACTGCGGCTGGGCGGCCGAAGACTTCTCTGGGATTCCTCCGCCGCGAAGATCACGAATATCCCCGAGGCAAACCGGCTCCTGACGCGCGAATACCGTCCCGGCTGGGAACTGTAAAGCGGAAACTGTAATAGGAGACATGCACATGTCGTCGATATCAAGGCGAAACTTCCTCAAGACGGCCGCGGCCGGTTCCGCCGCGGCCGGGATTTTGCTCACCCGTGCGGCATACCTCGGAGCAAATCCGCTCGGTCCGCTGGGCTTGCCCATTGGGTGCCAGGTCTGGCCCCACCGTTCCATGTTGAAGGACTTTCCTGCATTCACGAAACAGATGGCCCAGATCGGCGTGAGCAGGCTCGAGCTTTGTTCGCCAATCGGCTATGGCGCGGAGTTCGGATCGCTCAAGAATCCAAAAGAAGTCCGAAAGATCATGGCCGATCACGGCATGAAGGCCGAGAGCTCTCATTTCAGCATGGGCGAGCTGCGCAAGAGCCAGGCGAAGAGCATCGACTGGGCGAAAGAAATCGGCATCACGCAGATGATAACCGCAAGCCTGGGCGCGGGGAACGGAGGCGATCACCCGACGCTCGATCAGGTGAAAAGGGCGGCGGACGAATACAACAAAATCGCGGCCATGGCGGCCGCGGCCGGCATGCAACAGGGCCTTCACAACGAGGGCTTCGAACTTTCGACGGTCGCGGGCAGACGCACCTACGACCGGCTGTTTGACCTTCTCGACCCGAAGCTGGTCAAGTTCCAATTCCAGATGTCGACGATCACAGCCGGATTCGTTGCCGCCGAGTACTTTCTGACGTATCCTGGCCGCTTCTTCTCGATGCATTTGCAGGACGTGGACATGAATTCTAAGGCGGCCGTTCCGCCGGGCACGGGCGAGCGGCCTCAGCGCGGCAGCCGGTACCCGCAGGTCGCGCTCGGCAAAGGCAGCATAGATTGGGTAAAGACCTTCACCGCTGCAAAAGTCGGCGGGGTCAGAAACTACTTCGTCGAACAAACGTGGGAACTCACACAGCAGAGCGTCGCGTATCTTAAGAACTTGACGGTCCGATAATGGCTAATAGTAACCACGCCGGGGTACGGCCTAAATGCATCGCGTACCCGCCCAAGGGCTGATTTTCACAGCGGCTTAAGCAGCTTCGCAAAGAATCTTGAACTTGTTGCGGTGGGACCTTTACTGTTTCAAAGGGGAAGCGCAGAATAACAGTCGCAGGTTCGATTTGACCCCTCGGCGTGCGCCAGGGATTGAACGGCTATAACGGGTTTGCGCCTCAAGCGACGGTTCATGGGATTGCCTCGAGCTAGTTGCGCCGACAACCGGTACGTGTTTGCGCTTCCCTCCCCTGACCCCAATGGAGAATCGCCATGTCTTCCGTGAATCGACGTGATTTTCTGGCCGCGGCCGCGGCCGTGGGCGCGACCGGCATAGCGGCCCAGGGCAGTTGTGCGGATGCCCCCAAGCCTCAGCCGCATAAGGCGATGATCGGTGTTCCCAGCGAGGCCCTGCTGGCGGAGTGGAAAGAGGCCGGCTTCGAGGGCATGGAATCGACCGATCGCGGCGCCTCGCCCGCGAAGGCGGCCGCCGTCCGCAAGACCGCTGAGAAACTCGGTATGCGGATCCATAGCGTGATGTACGGCTGGGCGAATTTCAATAATCCCGCGGCGGTTGAGGGCGATTTGGCTAAGGTGGAAACCGCGCTTACGGCCGCGGCGGCTTACGGGGCCGATACCGTGCTCCTGGTTCCTTGCCGCCTCGGCGGAAAAATGCCCCAGCCATGGGAGTTCGATATCCGCTTTGACCCAGCCAGCGGGCATCTCAAGCAAGTGGTTTCCGGCGACAACGGGCCGTATGCCGATTACATCGCCAACCACAACCGCTCGGCCGACGCCGCGCGGGCGGCGGTCAAGCGGCTGGTCCCCGCGGCGGAAAAGGCGGGCGTGATTATCGCCTTGGAGGACGTTTGGAACAATATGTGGGTCGAGCCGGAGTTCTTCCGGAATTTTGTCGCCTCCTTCGATACTCCTTGGGTGCGGGCCTACTTCGACATCGGCAACCCCCTGAAGTATTCGCCGCCGCAGAAATGGATCGGCACGCTCGGCAAACTGATCGTCAAGTGTCACGTGAAGGACTTCAAGCTGAATCCCGACGGCCACGGCGGCAAGTTCTGCAACATCCGCGACGGCAGTGTTGACTGGCCGGCCGTGCGCGCGGCCTTGGCCGAGATTGGCTACACCGGTTGGATGTCGATCGAAGGCGGCAACCTGTCGCCGAAGGAGCACAGCCGCCGTTTCGATTTGATTCTGGCCGGCAAGTAAATACACATCAATTGTGAAGGAACGATATGCGCAAGCAAACCGGAGAGAATCGTCGCGAATTCCTGAAATTGACTGCCGCGACAACGGCCGGCGTCGCGACGGGAAGTCTCGCGTTAAGCCGCAGCGCCCATGCCGCCGGGAGCCCCCATGTTGGCGGGAGTGACGTGCTTCGCATCGGCCTGATCGGTTGCGGCGGACGCGGCACTGGAGCCGCGGCGAATGCCCTGGGGGCCGATGCCAACGCGCGCTTGGTGGCCGTGGCCGACACCTTCAGCGATCGCCTGCAAAGCGCGCTGACCGGTCTCAAACGAAAGTTCAACGAGGGCGTTGATGTCGACGCCGAGCGCTGTTTCGTCGGTTTCGACGCCTACCAGAAGCTCATCGCCAGCGGCGTCGATGTCGTGCTTCTGGCCACGCCTCCGCATTTCCGCCCGATCCACCTGAAGGCCTGCATCAATGCCGGCAAGCACGTCTTCTGCGAGAAGCCCGTGGCCGTCGACGCGCCCGGGGTGCGGAGCGTGCTGGCGACGTGCGAAGAGGCGGCTGCCAAGAAGCTCAATGTGGTTTCCGGCCTCTGCTGGCGCTACGACTATGGAGTCCGGGAAACGATGAAACGCGTGCTCGACGGCGCGATCGGAGAGATTATCGCCATTCGCGAGACCTACAACACGGGCACGCTCGGGCAGCGTCCGCGGCAGCCGGACTGGACCGAGATGGAGTACCAGATGCGCAACTGGTCCTACTTCACCTGGCTGTCGGGCGACCATAACGTCGAGCAACACGTACACAGCCTCGACAAAGCGGCCTGGGCCCTGCACGAGGAGCCGCCGGTTCAAGCTTGGGGCATGGGCGGCCGCCAGGTCCGCACGGAAGCGATCTACGGCGATATCTTCGACCATCATGCCGTTTGCTACGAATACGCCAACGGCGTCGAGGTCTACTCCTACTGCCGCCAGATGGCGGGTTGCAGCAGCGACACCAGCGACGTCTTCCTGGGCACGCACGGGAGGGCCAGCATCCTGGCCAACCGTATCTACGACGCCAAAGGCGCGACCGTTTGGCGTTATCGGGGGCCCAAGCCCAGCATGTACGACGTGGAACACCAAGAGCTGTTTAGGGCGGTCCGTTCCGGAACAGTCATCAACAACGGCCTCTACATGGCCCGCAGCACGATGCTCGCGATCCTCGGCCGCATGGCGACGCATTCCGGACAAACCATCACCTGGAACCAGGCAATCCAATCGGGCCTTAAGCTGGCGCCGGCAAAATACGCCATGGATGCCGCGCCGCCGACGCTGCCGAACAAGGACGGAAAGTACCCCGTCTCGGTGCCTGGCGTGACCAGGGTCGTGTAGAAGACATGCGTTGCGGACTCCCAAGGGGCTTGCCTTCCAGGAGCGGAACGAGTCGCGGAAGCGAAGGTCTTCGAGAAACTGTCGTCTTCGTTCGCGCCGCTCCCGCTCGGTCCAGACATACTCAATGCCTGGGGCATAAAAAGGGGACACCACTCGATGGAGCGCAGGAATCAGAAGTGATGTCGCCTTTTCCGGATCTGTAGTACATAGTACAGGCTTGACCCCGACTTCCCCCCTCTGGTAGAGGTGGCCGCGGCCGACGGTGTTGTGCGCGACGTGCCAGCGCATGGCGTGCGTGTTAGTCGACGAAGCCCTGGGAATTGAGCAGCCAGCCGCCGTCAACACGTCGGAACCGGAATTTAGCGTAGATTTTGTCCTCGACCCTCTTCGGGGTCTTCCCTGGAACTGGTTCGTAATGGTAACTCAGCCTTGCCGCGCGACCCCTTGCCTTGTCCCCATTGATGACGACGTCCTCTAGGGGTCCGTAGGGAAGAATGGGACCCAGCTTCTTTTTCTCTTCGAGCAGCTTACTGACATCCTCTGCGAACTCAGGCTTGTCCTTCACATGCGAGGCTACAGCGTACCACCACAACTGGTCATCACGTGTAGGAGCGTGAACCGGTGCCTTTTCGTGTTCATGCTCCGCACGGAACTTCTTAAGATCAACGCCGTGCTCGTCTTTGTACCACTTTTCGTAGTCACGCTCGGCCGCGCCTTCGTCGACGTATTTTGAAAGTATGGCCTCTCTTTCCTTTGATGCCAATTCCGTTACGGCTAGGCAGACCATGTAAACAGATTCGACCTGCCCCTGGGAAGTTAAAAGGCGAAACGTGTTGCGAACGTCGTTCTTTTGGTCCGCTTCGCGGAAGGCGTCGAAAACGGCACTCGGAGACTCGTATCGTTTCGCGGCGGTTGACGTCGGCTTTTTCGGCTTCTCATCTCCGCTAACGGACACCGTGACGAAAAAGACTGCAATAAGCAACGCGGAGCGACAAGCTGCCGTAAAAATGCTCATGGCCTTGCCCCTTAGATTGGAAATAACAGCTTACGCGCTGTCCGAACGACAATAAAAAAGACGCATGCTACTCCACCGGCTCCACGGGCACGCCCTGCTTGGCGCGGCGCGTATCATCATGGGTAACGTTGCGGGGTCGTACCCGACCTCGTGATGGAATGAAATTGTAGCCGGTCCCCAACTTTGGGGCATGAAAAGGGGACATCACTGATTTTCGGCCTTGCGGGGCATGAAAAGGGGACATCACTGATTTTCGGCCTTGCGGGGCCGCCCGGCGCTGCGCAAAGTGAATTCCAGCCGCAAACGCGCCACCGTCCGCTCGACCCATTGCCGCGGCCCCAACGGACGCCCGCGCTGGACACAGGTGCGAATTCCGTCCAATTGTTCCTCCTTCAACGCGCGGTTGACCCGTGCCAGCCAATCCCGCGGCCGCTCCACAGGCCAGGCGGAAAGAGGGAGTCGCGGTTCCTCCGCCGGACGTTGCCAAAGCCGTCCACCGGCATTGCTCGGCGCCTCCGCGAGGCCCGCTCGCAAGGCATTGGCCTCGACGTAGCGACACAGGGTCAGGAAGTAGTCGTCCTCAGCCACGGGAAAGCTCTTGAACCGCCCTTGGTACAAGTGGCCGCCGCCCCGGCTGTGATAATGTTCATGATAGCGGCGGACATGCGTCACGCCCACCCAGCCCAGCCAGCGCCCTAAGGCGTCGTCCGCACCCGGCCGGACGACCAAGTGCCAGTGATTGGGCATCAGGCAATAGGTGAAGACCTCCACAGGGTACCGTTCCAAGCCTTCGGCCAAGACTCGCTGGAAAGCCTCGTAGTCGCCGCCCTTGTGAAAAATGCGCATCCGCCCATTCCCGCGATTAAGAACGTGGTACACCATCCCAGCCTCGGTCGATCGAGCAGTTCGCGGCATCTCGGCAGGGTATCACGTCACCCCCGCCTCCTCAATATCAGTGATGTCCCCTTTTCATACTCTTACTTCGGAATCAGCGCCGCGTCATTGCGCGTGGCGGCGTCTGGGTTGAAGTCGTAGCTGATCTGGTAGGTCACGTCCTTATCGGTGACCGTCGCGCCCTGCGCTAGCCCGGCAAATGCGCCGGTCACGCGGCCGGAGCTCGCAATTAGCATGATCGCGCCGCCGCTCAAGAGGTCGACGGAACTGGGTCACACTTGTAATTTAAGGTCTAACCCTGATCGTCGATCGCTCGTGATCGCTCCCCTCATAACCGGATGATCGTTTTGCGCGGCTTTTTTGCGGCACATGATGCTGCGACAGTCTCATTCAGAGACCTCGTGCCAAGCCCCGCTCCTTTCAAAACGCACGTCGGGCATTATCTTCCGGAAGTACATTCGATCGTCCGCCGAAATCACTGGACAGCCGTCGAGCGTCACTTCTCGAAGCCCGCACGGGCCCGCAGCTGCGCAATACCGTCCCTCGTGACCGCGGTTCGGTCGAGGCCGATAACCCGAAGAGAGCCGATAGCCAGAAGGTAAGGAATGCAGTTGTCAGTTACCTTGCTGCTCGCCAAATCGATCTGTTGTAGGCGCTTCAATCCCCGCAGTTCCGCTACGGTATCGTCAGTCGCGGCCGTTGACCCAAGGTCTAACGATTGAAGGCGCGCGAGACAACGAAGCGATGAGCCGATTCGATGATCAATCCCCGTCGCCATCAAATCGAGGCTTTTCAAATTCGGAAAGCTGCAAATTACAGGGCCGATTCGGTCGTCTACCCCCTTGCAGCCAGACAAATTCAGCGACTCCACGCTTTGACAACTGAACGGCGCGGGCCGACCGCCGAACGAAACTACAGACCACGTGAGGTCCAGTTTTCTCAAGCGTGGAAACTCCCCCAGCGCGGCTAGCCCTTCATCACGTACTCGCGCGCCCTGCATGTTCAGTTCTTCAAGCTCGGGGAGCAGCGCAAGGTCCTTCAGAATTGCATCGGTGAGAGGCGGCTGCAAATCAGCGTTAGGCCGCGAGATGTCCAGGAAACGCAGGCCGTGCAGGCGCGCGAGCGACCTGCCCGCCGCGGCCGTGATCCCGTTATCGTAAAGTTCCAAACTCCGCAGCGACGACAGGCCCGCAATCTGCGCAACACCGCCGTCGTCGACGGACTTGCCGGTGAGGCGAAGTTTTTCCAGGCGAGGCAGACTGCCGATTTGGCGGAGAGTTTCGCGCACAAGATCCGGCTCCGTTCCGCTCGTCTTGGTGTCAAAGGTGGTACCCCACAGCGAGAGCACCCGGAGATTGCGCAATTCCTTCAGCGAGACCAGGCGGCTGCCAACTTCGCAGCTTTCGATCTCCAGCGCTTCGAGCTGCGTCAACAGGTGCAGCCTTTGGAGAAAGTGCTCCCCCGAATCGTCCACGCCCAGGCGGCTTAGGGAAATCTTCAGGAACCGCAGGCGCGGCAATTCAAAAACGTCCCACAGTTCGCCCGAATCATTGCCCACACCGCCCAGCGAGACTCGTGCGAGCCTCGGCAAGTTCCCGGCCGTCAACCGACCGCGTTGGCTCTCTTCCGCGTCGCTGCCGTTAGCGGTCCCTTCAGCGTCCATCATAACATTGATCGCCAGCAGGCCAGGCAGCCTCGGCAGCGTGGGGATGGGCCTCGTCTGACACTGCATGTAAACGGCGGTGCCGATTGAGGCATCAAGGAACTGCGCAACCTCCGCGGCGGAGTATCGCGGCGACGCGAGCCATTGGACCGCGGTCCAGATCGCGTCAGGCCCCGGGTATTCGCTGAACACCGCGCACTCGCGCTTGGCGAGCTCTCCGAGAACCAACCGCTGCGCCTTGTAGGCCGTCCTTGCGCGGAAAAAGCCGAAGACGGCAGCGACCAGCAGCAGCGCCGCCGGAACGAGTAGCATTCGAGGACACAGGGACCGACGCGCCCACGGCCGGCGAAGTACGCCGAACACCAGCCCGCCGACGAGCGATACGGCAATCGCGGCGACCAGCGCGTCGAACGCGGCGGCCTTGACATCCAGGGGCAACAACGAACGGTAACGCAGGCGGCTGAGCTCTGACGGCGCCATCCGGTACGGCCGAGGCGCCCCATAGACCACCTGCCAATCGTCCGCGTCTACGAAATACCGCGTCCTGCCCGCCAAATTGCCAAACAGGGCCACCACGACGAACAACACCACGAGAAGCAGCGGGGCCTTACGGGCGAGGACGAAGCGCCATCCGCGTCGAACGCTACTTTGCATAGTGGCAAGCACGTTATTTCACCCCTGGGAAGAGAACGCGGCGTAGCGCGCTCCCAACGGTTTGTGGACGACGGAAGTCTGTTTTGGCCCGGATCACGGCAACGACCGTGCGGTTCCGCGCCCGTCCGTGGCAACATTCCGGCTATCAGTTTAGTGCGGGGTGAGGCTTTGGGTACCACGGGCTGTTGGACTGGAGCGGAGTGTTTGAGGATGTCCGCTGTACGGTGGGGGCTATGTACGTGCCGTTAGCGGTGCTGCCGCTGCCCATCGTAAACTGGACGACTTCCTGGTGGATCACGAATTGGGTTTTTCCCTTGATCTGCGCCGTCTCGCACGCAACCCATTGGTTGTTCCAGACTTTCGCGGCGTCAGTGCCTGGCGACGACGGAAGGATTCCCGGCGTCATCGCGGGAAGCGTCGGTACATCTGGCCCGATATGCGGCTTCTGGGACGTGCCATAGTAGTACAGAACTTATTCGGATTTGTTGGATCGCTCGGCTTCTGAAAACTGTTCAGGAGAACCTTTACTGCGCTCTAGGGAAACGCGCGGATTTGCCCTTGCATGGTTATTTTGCCCGATTTCAATTGAACCGGAAAAGCGATGGTCCCGAAGGGCGTAAGCGCTGTAGCGATTTCTGCCGCGGCGGGGGCGCGAACCAGGTGTCGTTGACACCCGCTGCCGTCTGGGTTTGCCCGGCCGGGATAATTCCGATTTCCTCATAGTAGACAATTGTATGGTTCAATGGGGAACTGTTGCGAATGAAACCTGTTGGCGCTTTCAACTCGATCCTTTGGATGAGAACGAGGGGCTGTGGAGTGCCATTGACCTGGTACGGCTGGTTCATGTTGAAATGCCAGTCGGCTTCCGCGAAGCTGTTCCCGGGCGCGGTCAGGGCCACGCGAGTAATGCCCTGGTTCGCGACCTGCGCGTTGTTTGCGCAACTGCGTCCGGGTCCCCGTAATCGAGGGTGATGGGCGTGCCGTCCGGATCGGTGGTAGGAGCGACGCCCCAGAGGTAAAGCTGCGTGCCGCCGGTGCTGGGCGTGATCGGCGTTACGCTGGGCGTGACCACGTCGTCGCCCGCCGCGTCGGTCGTAACCTTGAAATAATCCGCGTCGTAACTAAGCGTGAACGTGCCGTCCACCGCCGCCGGGGACGTCAGTTGCACGGTCATGGGCGCCGAGCCGCCGGCGTCCACGGCGCCATCGACGCTCGGCGTGCCGTCCGGATTGAAAATGGTCAACGCCGCCTGGACTGTCTCGATGGTGGCCGTGCCGGGGCTTTGGATATTTATGGTGGACGGGCCGCCGCTGCCAACGGTCGGCGTGCCAAGCACAAGGTTAAAGTAAAGGTCACCGGTGGAGTTCGAGTCCAGTTGGGTCGGCACGGTGACGGGCAGCATGATGTCGCCCGGCAAAAAGGTCAACGTGCCGCTAGTCCCCGTGTAGTCCTTCCCGGCCTCGGCCGAGCCGGCCACGGTATTATACGGCACAGTTAGTGTAATCGGGGCATGAAAAGGGGACATCACTGATTTTCGGCCTTGCGGGGCCGCCCGTGCCTGCGCAAAGTGAATTCCAGCCGCAAACGCGCCACCGTCCGCTCGACCCATTGCCGGGAGAGCGACCAGAGCGACCAGCAGAGCGACCAGGGCCAGACCTTAAATTACAAGTATGACCTGCTGCGGTCGTGGTGTTACTATTCATTGGTCGTACTCGGCGGTTTATCACGACAGGGGCACGTGCCGGCTGACTACACGTGTCAACTCCTCTGCGTACTTGGCGGCTCCCGCCCCGGCCAAGCAAACGTCGCATTTCCCTTTTATAACATTTAGGTGTGGCAAGTCAAAGGCTCGGTCGCGGGCGAGGCGAAGGCTCGCCCGGACTTACCGCGAATGGGGACGCGAAAACCCCTCATTTCCAGTCGGGGGGGGGCACGATTCGGCAAGCAAGATATTTTCCCTTGGCCGCGAAGGCCGCCCCCAAAAGCCGCCGCGCGGCCGGAACTCTCCAAGTGGTTTCCGCGCAAGACTTTACGTCATGCGACAAACGCCGGACCATGAAAACGGCCGCTCGTTTCGTAAACAAATGTCACGCCACCTAACTCCTTGCGGCGCAAGGAGTTGCGGCGAAGCACACACGACAACTGGCGATATATGTTGACAAGCGTTAAGATATGTGCTATGATGGCGCGAAAAGTGGGGAGTGGCAAGTGATAAGTGGGATGAGAGATGAAGGATGAGAGGCCAGATTCCTTTACAGAAAGATCGGCGACAGAAACATGAGCGGCGGAGACGGGAACACCCTCTCCCCAGCCCTCTCCCGGCGGGCTTGTTGTTCTACATAAGTCGCCACACAACCCCATCCACCTCGTGTGGATGGTGAAGGAGGTTGAACAGCTAGCAACGAAAACCAACAAGAACCAGACCGCATCCAGCTTGCCTGGATGGTGAATCAGATTGTCCAGCTTCCGCAGGTTCGCCATGTAGCCGCGCAATCTCCTTCACCCGCGGGACAAGCCCGCGGGGGTCGTGATTTCTTCATTTCTCTTTTCTAGCCATTCAACCTAGTTCACCATCCGGGCGAGCCGGACGGGGTGAGAGATGTGTAGAACAACAAGCCCGGCGGGCGAGGGAAACGACGCGAAGCGGCGCTGCACAACGCTCCGTGCGGACATGTCCATTGAAGGCAGAAAGAACCTGCTGGTGCAGAAACCACCCGGCGGCGGGATTCTCGCGTCGATCCAAAGTTCGTCTAAGGCGCCTTCAAAGTTTGTTCAAAGTTTGTTCAAGGTTCGTTTAAGGTTCGTTTAAGGTCCGTTTAAGGTCCGTCCAAGGTCCGAAAAACAGCAGAAAACATGGGGAATTGCGGATGTTCCAGACGCGAAGAAAAAATTGGGCCGCAAAACGCCGCGATCTGCACCAACGGCCAGCGATCGGAGGTCGGAGGTCAGAGTTGACGACAGAAACATCAAAGGACAGAAAGGAAGAGCATAAAAGTTGGACGCTACGCTCAAAAGGCGGATTCCTGGAGCCGTCCTGGACCTGTCCTGCATCGAGTTGGCCTCTTCCTGGAGCCTTCCTGAATGCTTCCTGGGTACTTCCTGGGCGCCAAAACCACGCAAAACGCGGCGGTTTCTTGAGACCTTGAGGCCGAAGAAAAAATCGGCCGCCTTATGCATCATCCAGCGACACGATTAGGTCACAATAAGAAAGATAGGCAAGCTGAAAATGTCCCGGTCGTAGCTGCCATACGCAAAACTTCGCATTCCGGCTGGTGTTTATCGTGTATAATCAGGCATCCAAAGCGTAACGCGATTTGAACCGTAACCAACGTTGCCCAAAGGGGACGTCGGTTTTACTTTCAACCGCAAGTAAGAAGAATGTCTAAAACATTTCCACGGAGGGTCTCATGGCCGTAACGCGCGTCCCTATTCCCACTTGGGCGAAAACGCAAAAGAGCGACAATCGCCTCGAACTGAGCCTGTCGGAAATCGACCTCGTTGTCCGCACGGTGAATTGCCTGGAGGACCACGGCATTTTCACCGTCAACGACTTGCTCACAGCCACGCCCAAGCAGTTGCTGGAAATCCCAAATTTGGGCGAGAAGACGTTGGAGACGATTTACGCCGCCTTGGAGAAGATCGGCTTCTACCGGCCCGGACGCCAACCGGCCGAACCCGTGGACGTGCAATTGCCCGTGAGGAATTTCGCGCTGCTTGACGATTGAGAACCGCTCCATGTCGGGAAGGCGTCGCCCCCGCTCCCAGGTTCTTCGTGAAAACGAGAACAAACCAACAGGAACGACGATCATGAGATGCTCGAACTTTGCCTGCCATGCACGACACCTCGGCCTGGCCGCACTCGTTTTGGTTTGTTGCACGCTCGCTTCGGGCAGCGACTGGCCGCGGTTTCGCGGCGTCAATGGCAGCGGCATCAGCACCGACAAGCAGCCGCTGCCGACCAAGTGGGGCGACACGGAAAACGTGAAGTGGAAAATACCGCTGCCCGGTCCCGGCGCGTCCAGCCCGATCGTGGTGGGACGGCGCGTCTACGTCACCTGCTGGTCGGGCTATCAGGCCGATCCGCGAAACGAAGGCGACGAAAAGGATCTGCTCCGCCACCTGATTTGCCTCGACCGCGAAACGGGCAAAGTGATTTGGGACAAGACCGTCCAACCGGTGCTTCCGGAAGACGACTTTTCGGGCACGTTCACGCAACACGGCTACGCTTCGCACACGCCGGTGTCCGACGGCAAGAACATCTACGTCTTTTTCGGCAAGACCGGTGCGCTGGCCTTCGACTTGGAAGGCAACAAGCTCTGGCAAACGAGCGTCGGCACCGGTTCCGGGGCCAGGAGGTGGGGAACGGCCTCCAGTCCGATCCTCTATAAAGACCTGTTGATTGTTCCCGCCGCCGCCGAGAGCGAGTCGATCGTGGCGCTGAACAAGAAGAGCGGCGAAAAAGTTTGGAGCTTTACCGACCCCAGTCTCAGCGGCACGTGGGGCACGCCGGTGCTTGCCGACTGCGGCGCGGGCCGCACGGACGTCGTGCTGGCCGTGCCGGACAAAATATGGGGCCTCGATCCGCAAACGGGCAAGCCGCGCTGGCACTGCGACGGCCTGCACAGCGCCTCGATGACCAGCAGCGCGCTCGCCCAGGACGGCGTCGTGTACTCGCTGGAGACCGGTCCGGAGGGCGGCGGCGCGATGGCCGTGAAGGCCGGCGGCGAGGGCGACGTGACGGACTCCGCCGTCCTCTGGCGCGGCAAGCAGCGCTCGCGCATCAGCACGCCAATCATCGACGGCAACCGCATCTACCTTGCCGGCAACAAGGTGGCCGCTTGCATCAATGCCGCCACGGGCAAGCAAATCTATCGCGACGCTATCACCGGGGGCCCGGCGCCCGCCGATACGGGCGGCGGTAGGCCCGGAGGCTTCGGCGGGCCTGGCGGTCCCGGAGGTCGCGGTGGTCCCGGGAGCCCCGGGGGCGGTCCAGGCGGTGGGCAGCGGCAAGGTGGTGGCCGCGGCGGGCCCGGCGGTCGCGGCGGTCGCGGCGGCGGCATGGGCGGACAGGACTACTCCTCGCCCGTGCTGGCCGACGGCAAGATCTATTTCGTCTCACGGCCTGGCGTGACCTACGTCTACGCCGCCGGCCCGGATTACAAGCTCTTGTCGCAAAACCAGTTCACCGGCGGCGGCGACTTCACCGCTTCTCCGGCCATTAGCGACGGGCAAATCTTCATTCGCTCCAGCAAGTACTTGTATTGCATCGCACCGGCGGAGGGAAAGCCATGATGAGCCGCCCACGGCGTTGTTCCTAGCCGTTGACTGAATTATCATTCGGACGCGCCGCCTTCCGGCGCGGCATTCGCATCGTTCTCCGCCGTCCGGAAGACCGGCACGTCGAAATTCGCCGAATAGTCGATGCCTGGAACCTTGGCCGATGCCGTCAACCGCCAGACGATTTGGTCGTTGGGATTGCTCTCGTCGCTCGGCTCGCGGTCGGCGGGAATTTCGAACACTACGGGGATCGCTGAGACCGTCGTCTGGTCGTCCAGCAGTTCGTGCATCACGGTTTGTTCGTTCTCCCACAGGACCCTTTCGATGGTGTTGCGTTGCTTGCCAGTACCGGTCGTGATCCGCCGCACGCAGCGGAGAGCCAAGTGAAAGCCGTCTTCCGGGCGGATTTTGGCCGAGGTACGGACCACGCCGGCAAGCTGCCCGCCGATGCGGCCAGGCACGTCGGCCATTTGCAACACCGATTGGCCGTAATTCAACCACCGCAATATGCAATACAACGCCGCGCAAATCAGCACCAGCCCGATGGCCGGAAACAGAAGGCCCAAAAGCGCCCAGTAATTATGTCTCTGCCAGATCTCGCCGGGCAGCACGAACCACAGCGGAGCGCTGACCAGGTTCCAGAAGACGGCAAAAAGCACCGCCGCCACCGCCGCCGTCTTGGTGGACGAGACCATTTGCCCAGCAGCCCAATCGGACTTCCACATCCAGGGGCTGTCCGGATGCGCGGCGGCCAAAGCGGCGCGGGCCCGCTCACGCCGAAGCGCCACCGCGCCGCCGATCAGCAGACCGAATCCGACGCCGCCGAAGACCAGCACAAACACCATCTGCAGCGCGGCCATCTCCCAGCGCAAGTCTCGATAAAGCAGCGCTTGATCGGGCTGCGATGGATTGACGAAGCAGCGAAACGGCTTGCCCGATTTCCGGTAACCGCTCAATTCCGCGTAAGCCTTCTGCTGGAACGAGCCCATGTTGTCGGCGCCGCCGCTGAGCCCGACGCGGCTGCCCTTGTACTGCCGGCCGCCGAACTCGTAAGTGTACTCGGCAATCGTCTGATAAGACGACGACTTCCTTCCATGAACGACCTTCAATTCGGCCCGGACTATATGGGCCTGGGTTTCCACCCAGTGTCGCGCGCTAAGGTAGGTAAGCAGCGTGAAAGCGAGCCAAACACCCATGCCGACGCCAACGGCCGCGAAAGGCAGGGAGAACAGCATCAGGCAACCCGATCCGGTTTTCGACGCTGGTCGCGCGCTATTGGCCATGGTGCCGCGCCTTTATGGCAAGTCCACAACAACTTTTATCGGATAAATCAAGCCCCAATCCTGCCGGCGATCGTACGATTCCAGGGCCGTGGCCAGCGAAGGCGCAACGCGCTCGCTGAATCGCGCCTTCCCATCCACTACGATCGTTACCGGCCGCGCCACGTCCACCATCCGCGGATGAAGCCAGACGGTGAATCGGGCCACGTTCCGCGTCGCCACGAGGATCGTGTTGTCGTGCCGGTTGACGGCGTCCAGCGACGCGCCGGGATGCGCGGCAACGCGGTGGTCCAGCCGCCAACTGTCAAACGTGACGCCCTCGTGCGGAATAAGCTCGTCGTAGTCGATGTTGCCGGGCGTCGTCTTGTCCAGTGTCAGCCAGCGGTTGTCGGCTACCGGGTAGACGTACGACTCTCTGAAACCGTTCGGGCTCGCCAGTCCGATGTGGTCGTAATAGGGATCGCGGCGGCGGTTCTGCATGGTGTGAAGGTAGTCGAAGGCGTACTTGCGGCCCGTGGAAAAGGCGTGCGCTCCGCTGTGCTCGAAGAACGTGTGTTCGAGATGGTCCTGCGCCAGGATTTGGTCGGTGATCCGCCCGTATTGCACGTCCGTGCTATGGTCGCGAATGCCTTGCCGTGCGTCGTGGACGCCGTTGACGAAGCCCAGTGGCGTGCCGCGGACGGCGGGCCAGTAAGCGATCCGCCAAGAGCCGCTGTGGGCCACAATGGCCGCGAAGCGATCGGGATATCGCAGTGCCGCCTGATACGCGCCGAAGCCGCCCATCGAGTGGCCGATAAGAAAAACCCGGTCGGGATCAACATGAAAGCGCTCCTTGCATTCCAGAATTACGTCGGCAATGTAGTCGTCCGACTCTTCCAGGCACCAGCGGCGATAGGACGGCTTGTCCGGAGACGACGGGCCGACCGTGATCATGCCCGTGGCAGCGAAGAACTCGCCGGAGGCGCTGTCGGGCGATCGCGGGCCCGAGGGGAGCAGCGCCGCCCCCGCCACTCGTCGCGGCGTATGGGCGCCGCCGCCGTGCTCAAAGATAATCAGACCGGTCGCCTGGTCCGGCCGGTAGCTTTGCGGTACGAGGAAATAAAGCAGGTCGTCGGGATGCTTCTTGCGAAGCGCGTCCGACGTGAAATGCTGCTGCGGCAGGATACCCGGCTTGACCGGCTGGTAGGTACGCGCGGCGAGTCGCTGGACGATCGGATCGATTGGGCCGTCGTAAGCGGAGACCTGCCGGAGAAGCTCGTGGCGCTGCGATGCACTTGCGGCGGCCACGTAGTCGCGGCAGAGGGCGACGGCGCGATCCGGCGACATCGACCGCGCAACCGCAGGCGCTACCAGCGCCACCGCGAGGGATGCCGCGAACCAACGGTTAAGAATGGGCCGTTGGCGCGGGAAAGTATTGCGATTATTCATTTTTACATTATAAGCTGCGAGAATCGGACCGCAACAACTGGTCGCATGCGCCAACGTCACGTTCCTCAAAGACGGCAGCGCCCGCGTCCTCTGGGCGTTCGCACGGATCGAAGAATGACTTCATCGCTTCACGACACACTCGTCATGGTTCAATAGCGCCTGGCCCAGCACGGCGGCTGCGGCGAGGTCGGGGGGCGGGATATTGGCATCGCAAGGCGCACGGCCGACTTTGAGGAGTTGCTTTGCTTCTGCCGGGTGCGAGGCGAAATAGATCTTTTGTTCGCGATAGAGGCGCGTGGCAATTTCAGTTTCATTCGCATCCGGCTTGCGGCTCAGACAGCGCAGAAAGACGATTTCGACCATTCGCGCCGCGTCACCTTTGGCCTCCGCGTACGCCTGTTGTCCGAGCACGCGAGCCGCCTCGACATACTGCACGCCGTTGAGCAAGATCAATGCCTGAAGCGGGGTCTCGGTGCGAATGCGGCGGGCGGTGCAGACCGCACGCCGCGGGGCGTCGAAGGTGAGCAGTGCAGGCGGCGGTCCGGTCCGCTGCCAGGTGGTGTACAAGCTGCGGCGATAGACGTCCGCGCCGGCTGAGGGCGATTGGGGCTTGAACGACTCGCTCATTTCGTAGGGGTTCACAGGAGGTCCGCCGAGGCGAGCGTTGAGCAGCCCGGCGGCCGCCAAGGCGCCGTCGCGAATCATCTCGGCGGAAAGGCGGAAACGCGGGCCGCGGGCGAGCCATTCGTTATCCGGGTCGTCGGCCATTGTCTTGGCGTCGGCAATGCTCCGCTGCCGATACGTCCGGCTCATCACGATCGTTTTCAGCATCTCCTTGACGTTCCAGCCGCTGTCAATGAAGTGCAGCGCCAGCCAATCCAGCAACTCAGGCTGCGACGGCGGCGAGCCTTGGGTGCCAAAGTCTTCGGCCGTTTTCACCAGTCCCGTGCCAAAGAGCGATTGCCAGAAGCGATTGACCGTCACCCGCGCGGTGAGCGGATGGCCGCGGTCGGTGAGCCAGCGGGCCAAGCCGAGACGGTTTCGCGGCAAGCCCGCGGCGATCGGCGGCAGCTCGCAAGGCGTGTTGGAATAAACCTCCTCGCGATGCTGGTCGTACTGGCCGCGGAAAAGCACGTAGGACCGTTTCGGCCGCGGCAACTCCCGCATGACCATGATCTCTCGCTGCCCATCGGCCGCAGAGTTGAGTTGCCGGCACACGACTTCAGGGCTTCCAGATGCTTCTGCCACTTGGCGTCGATCGCGGCAAGGTAGTATTCGAAGATCTGGTTGCGATCGTCGGTAGACAGATCCTTGGCGCTCCGCGCAAGCAGATCGGCTGCCTGTTCGGGGGCAAAAGCAGCGAGGGCTTCCAGCGGCGTAAGCTCGCGAGTGAAGACGCGGAAGTCGTCGATCAAGCCGTGCGTGAAGCCGTGGTCGCGGAAACGGGCGCCCAGCGCGATGTTGTCGCCGCCATTGCCGCCGCCGCTGATCTGCTTTGTAAGATGGTCGCGCACGACTTCGATTTCCGCCGCACGGCCATCGACGTACAACCGCAGCCCGGCGGCGCGACTGCTGCCGTCCGAGGTGACGACGAGGTGCATCCATTGATTGAGCGGCAGGGGATTCTTCGCCGCGATGGAAATCGCGTTGCCCGGCCAGAAGTGGATCAGCGACCATTTGAGGCGGCCGTCCTCGATGAGCAACTCGTAGCCACGGCTCCCCGCGTCGGTCCATGCGGCCGAGCGATGGAAAACGACCGCCCGGTCCTTGACGTCGGGCGTCTTCAACCAGAGGGAGACGCTGAACGGCTGCTCGCGGTCGTAGTTGCCCAGCGGCAGGTCGACCTGGTCGTCGCCGCTGAACTGGACGGCCTTGCCGACCTTGCCCGGCGCGAGCTTGTTCTCGCCGCGGATCACGGCCGGTTTTCCGCCTTTTACCGAGTTCGGCAGTTGGTCACCCTTGGCGCTCGTCGAACGAATATCGGGCGACTTCACCGGCCATTTCCAACGACTTGGGCCTTGCGGCGAGCCACGCATTGAATGCCGCGCGGCGCGACTCGCGCAGCTTGGTCGATTGGTCCTCCAAGGAAGCGACTTCCAGGCTCAGCTTCGCCAATTGGGTACGGGCGCCGTCGTCGCTGAGGGCGAGCGCGGGCGTCGGCACAGCGTCGGTGAAGTACGAATAGAGGCCGGCCTCGTCGATGTTCTGGAACATCGAGAAGAGCTGATAGTAGTCCTTCTGCGTCAGCGGATCGAACTTGTGGTCGTGACATCGGCAGCACTCCATCGTCAGCCCGAGGAAGGCCGTCGAGAAGGTTTGCACGCGGTCGCAAACGTACTCGACGCGATACTCCTCCTCGACGCTTCCCCCCTCCGACTCCTGCTGGTGCAGCCGGTTGAACGCCGTGGCGAGGACCTGTTCGCCGGTCGCATCGGGGAGCAAGTCGCCGGCTAGCTGCCAGGTGATGAACTGGTCGAACGGCTGGTTGCGGTTGAACGACGCGACGACCCAGTCCCGCCACGCCCAGACCGCCCGCGGCCGGTCTACTTGAAAACCGTAGCTGTCCGCATATCGGGAGATGTCGAGCCAGTCGACGGCCATGCGCTCGCCGTACGCTTGCGAAGCCAGAAGCCGGTCGACGACCCGTTCGTAGGCATTGGGGGACGAATCGGCGACGAACGCCTCGACCTCCTGGGGCGTGGGCGGCAGTCCGGTAAGGTCGAAGCTGACACGGCGGATCAGCGTCGCGCGATCTGCCTCGGGCTGTGGCTTGAGTCCCCGGCCGGCCAGCGATGCGCCGACGATCGCGTCAATCGGAGAAAGCTTGCCCCCGTTCGGTAGTGCGACAGCGGGCACGGCAACCGGATGCAACGGAATGAACGACCAGTGCGGCTGGTATTCGGCGCCTTCGGCGATCCACTGGCGGAGCCTGGCGATTTCGTCGTTGCTGAGACGGCCCAGCTTCGATCTGGGCGGCGGCATCATCTCGTCGGCGTCGTTCTTGGAGACGCGCGCGAGCATTTCGCTCTGGTCGGGTTTGCCCGGCACGATCGCGCCCATCTTCACGGCAACATCGCGCTGGTCGAGGCGGAGTTCCGTGGCCTCCTTTCTCGCCCGACCGTGGCAGGTGAAGCATTTGTCTGCGAGAATCGGGCGGATGTCGCGATTGTACTGCAACGGCGCAGCCGAGACCGCGGCGGCAACGCCGGTCGCCAGCAGCACGGGCAGCAAAAATCGGCGGGCAAGCATGGACGGCGACATGAACTCAATTATAGTCGGCGTGGAGCCCGGTCGCAGGATCGAGTTTTCGCGATCGCCAAGTCTTCCGGCGTAATCTCGGCTATCACACGTTTTACGGCATCTGCCCCCGCTTGAATAAGCGCTTCCGCCGGGAAGCTCGTCGTCACCGCGATGCAGCGCATTCCGGCCGCCTTAGCCGCCTGGACGCCGTTGATCGCGTCTTCGATTACGCAGCAAGTGCTCGCTTCGACGTTCATCCGCCGGGCAGCCTCCAGAAAGATGTCAGGATACGGCTTGAGGCGCTTAACGTCTTCGCCCACGAGGATGACGGCGAAGAGGTCCAGCGGCACGCGCAAGACCTGCGTCAGATTGGCCTCGACCTTGATCCGATCGGCGGCGGAGGCCACAGCGCACGGAATGCCCTTTTCGTGCAGCAATTCGATCAGCTCCTTGCCGCCAGGATACGCCTTGCCCATCGAAGGCAGGAGCTTCAAGTACCAGTCGTAGGTGCGGCGCTTCATTTCGGGCACGAACGTCTTGCCGTGCAGCTCGGCCACGCCGCCGACAAAGCGGTTCTCGCCCGCGCCGACGAACGGCTCGAAGTCGTGCGGTTGCGCCGTGACGCCGAACTCGGCCAGCGCGGATCGCGGCCGCGCGGATGATCGGCTCGGAATCTACGAGCACACCGTCCATGTCGAAGATTACAGCGTTGGTCATTAGGGTGGGATTCTAGTCGATGCAAGAGTGACGGACAAGTGTAGGCCGGAACAAGCGCAGCGCAGTTCCGGCGGCGCAATAATCGCCGGAACTGCGCTGCGCTTGTTCCGGCCTACGACTACTTTTCCAGGCGGTCATACCCGGCAGTTTGCGGGTCGATGCCGCGCATCTTCAGCCAGCGGCGGCGGCGCGTCCAGTAGAAGCGGACGGGAATGAAGATGTCCACCACTTCGTCGGCGATCAACAGGCCGCCGAGGACGGGCGCGGCCATCGCGGAGATAATCTCATGTCCCACGCCGGACGCCCAGAGCATCGGCGCCAAGGCGATGATCGCCACGCCCTCCGTGAGCAGCTTGGGCCGCAAGCGATGCACTGCCCCTTCGATCACCGCGTCGCGAAGCTCGGCCAACGAGCCGATCCTCTCCAGGCCGCCGCGCTTGGCGATCGCCTCGCGCAAGTAGACGAGCATGATGATACCCGTCTCGGTCGCCATGCCAAAGCAGGCTATGAAGCCCACCAGCACGGCGACGCTGTAGCGCGTCGGGTTCAAGCCCATAATATGGAATTGCGTCAGCCACAAGAGGAAAATCCCGCCGACGAGGGCTTCCGGCACGCACATCAGCATCAACAGCGCGTCGACGAAGTCGTTGTACGTCAAATAGAGAATGACGAAGATCACAAGGACTACGGCCGGAAAAACGACGAGCATCGTCTTCCGCGCGCGGACCTGGTTCTCGAACTCGCCGCTCCAAGCCAGGCTCATGCCCGGCGGCAGATGGGGCTTAACCTTTTGGTCCACTGCCCGCTGCGCTTCCTCGACGAAGCCGAGCATATCGCGGTCGCGGACGCCCAACTGCACGTAGGCGCGGAGTTTGCCGTTTTCGCTCTTGATCATCGCGGGGCCGTCCACCAGCCGGACGTCGGCAATCATTTTCAACGGGATCTGGCGCACGGGAGCGGAGCCTGCTTGGGCGGCGGGCGACGGCGAGCCGCTCATGCCGCCCTCGGCGGCTGCGTTCATCGGCGGCGACGAGGCATTGATCAGCAGGTTCTCGACGTCCTCTTTATTTTCGCGGTAGCTGCGGGCGTAGCGTATGCGGACCGGAAACCGCTCGCGGCCTTCGACCGTGGTGGTAATCGCGCGGCCGCCCAAGGCAACCTCCACGACGTCCCAGATATCGCCCACGTTGACGCCGTATCGGGCGGCCTTGTCGCGGTCGGGCCGGATTTCCAAATAGCCCTTGCCGACGGTCTGATCGGGAACGACGCCCGCTGCCCCGCGCACGCCACGCAGCACGTCCGCCACTTCCTGCGAGACCTTTTGAATCTTGTCGAGATCGTCGCCGAACACCTTCACGCCGATATCGGTGCGGATGCCCGTTGCCAACATGTTAATGCGGTTGATGATCGGCTGCGTCCAGATGTTGGACCAGCCCGGCACGCGAACGACCGTGTCCAATTCCTTTTCGAGGTCGTCTTTCGACTTCTGCCAGAGAAACAGCTTCGGCGCCCATTGTTTATCGAGCTCGGCGCAGCGCGCCCATCTTGCGATCTTCCGCACGATCATCGGTTTTCTCGGCCCACGCGCCGTTTAGCCGAGCGAGTTTTCGCAATTCCTCGAGGACGCACAGGTTGAAGGTGGCCGGCGCGCAACCGAGGATTTCTTCGTCAATCTGCTGAACCCGCTCGCGCCAAAGCAGGTCGCGGCGGCGGACGATGTCGTTCATCAGATCGGTAAACAGCGTCGGCCGCTGAAGTCCGAGGACCTCTGCCGCGTTGAGCCAACCGCTGTAAATCGAGTTGTAATCCGGAGCGAGCAGATCGGGCGTGAGCGCGACCTTCTTTCCGAATTCCGGCGCGGCCAACCGCTCGGCCGCCTGCTGCACAAGGCGATTGATGTCCTCTTGGTTGGGTCCCGCGGCGAGAATCGGCGCGAACGGCTTTGCCAGGCCGGCGGTCAACTTGTCGAGGTCTGCATCGGTCACGGGGGCCAGCAAGCGACCCGCCTTTTGCAGCCGCGCAACCAGTTCCACGACGACTTCCCGCAGCAACTGCGGCCCTAGTTGGGCGTTGAACTCCTGGAAGCGTTTGATGGTCATCGCGCGCATCGTGTCGTCGAAGCGGGCGGCGGCGCTCATTGCGGCCGGATCGAGCAGCGCGGCCCGTTGGGTCTCGTCGCGAATGTCATCGAGCAGATTCGCTCTCTGCAAGGCCGTCATTGCCGCGGCCGTCTGCCGCAAGGCGTCGTTGAAGTCGAGCTTCCGCCGCGGCCATTGCTCCTTGGGCCGGAGCGTAATCACGCTTTCGATCATGTCCAGCGGCGAAGGGTCCGTGGGCGTGTCGGCACGGCCCGCCTTGCCGACGATCAATTCCACTTCCGGAAAGCGGCGGATAATCGCGTCGCGCGTTTTGAGATCGGCGGCCGCCTGCGTCACCGAGACCCGCGGCACCGTGATCGGCATGTCCAGGATGCTTCCTTCGTCCAATTTCGGCATGTATTCCTTGCCGATCTTGGGCCATCCGTAGGCCGCCAGTGCCAAAGCGGCGAGCGTGACGAACGAAAGCAATTGCCACTGCCAGCCGACGATGAGCAGGACAGTAAGAGCCATCGTCAGGGCCGCAACCGTCAGAAAACAGAGGTGGTAAGGCAGACCCAACAATGCCTCCAGCGGGAACAGCCCCGCCCCCACGATCAGCAGCGCCGAGAACGACCACATGGCGAAATTCCGCCGCGGCATGAACCAGGTGAGCCAGGGCTTGTAGATGCCGATCAGGTTCCGCACCAGCCAGCTTTCCTCCTCGCTCCGCAGCCGCCCGCGGATGAGGCTGGGAATCAGCGCGGGCACGAGCGTGATCGAGGCCACGGCCACGCCGACCATCGCGAAGCTCTTCGTGAAGGCCAGCGGGTGGAACGTTTTGCCCTCGCGCCGCTGAGCGCGAAGACTGGGGCAAACGACAGCAGGATAATCATCACGGAAAAGAAGATCGGCCGGCCCACCGTGCGGCAGGCTTTGATGACGATCTCGCGGGTGTCGCCCTCGATACGCCGTCCGGGACCGAAATGCGCGGTCAGGTGGTGCGTGGCGTTCTCCACCATCACGATCGCCTGATCGACGAGGATGCCGATGGAGATGGCAATGCCCGACAGCGACATGATATTGGACGGAATTTTGAAAAGCCGCATGAGGATGAACGAGGACAGCACGGCCAGCGGCAAGGTGAGGCAAATCAGAAGCGCGCTGCGGAAGTGCATGAGAATCAGCAAGATGGCGATTGAGGCAATCACGATCTCGTCACGGAGCGTATAGGTTATCATTTCGATCGCCCCGTGGATTAACCGAGTGCGATCGTAGAACGGCACAATGCGAACGCCCGCGGGCAGTCCCGGCTGGAGTTCCTCGATCTTGGCTTTGATCCGTTGGGTCACCTCCAACGGGTTCTCGCCTTGGCGCATGAGGACGACGGCGCCGACGGCTTCCGAGCCGTTTTTCTCCAGCACGCTGCGGCGGAACTCGCCGCCACGGCCGACCGTGCCGAGCTGGGCGACGGTGATCGGCGTGCCGGTTTTGGCGTCGGTCTTGACGACGATCCGCTCGCTGTCTCGGAGGCTCTCTATCCAGCCGACGCCGCGGACGATGTATTCGGCCCCACCCTCCTGGATTACCTTGCCGCCTACCGACGAATTGCTACGGGCAACCGCCGCAAACAGCTCGCCGAGCGTTACGCCGTAAGCACGGAGCTTGGACGGATCGACGTCGATCTGGTACTCGATCGGCATCCCGCCCACCGAGGCCACGTCGGCCACGCCCTCCACCGACTTGAGCGCGTACTTGACGTTGAAGTCCTGGATTGCGCGGAGGCGGCCCAGGTCCTGGCCTTCGCCTTCGACGGTATACCAGAAGATTTGCCCGAGCGCCGTGGCCTCGGGGGCCATGTACGGCTTGACGCCTTGGGGCAGGAAGGCGTCCGCCTGCCGGAGCCGCTCGGAAACCCGGTCGCGGGCGAAATAGAAATCGACGTTGTCCTCGAAGATCACGTTGATCATCGAGAAGTTGAACTCGCTGCTGGACCGCACCGCCTTTACGCCCGCCAACCCTTGCAGACTGACCGAAAGCGGGTAGGTGATCTGGTCTTCGATCTCGCGCGGGCTGCGGCCGATCCAATCGGTGAAGACGATCACCTGGTTCTCGGAAAGGTCGGGGATGGCATCGATGGGCGTATTGATCACCGCATGGACGCCCCAGGCCGCGATGCCCACCCAGACGAGAACGACGAGGAAGCGGTTGCGAATGGAGAACTCGATGATGCGCTCGATCATGGCAAACCTCCCCTCTCCCTTCGGGAGAGGGCTAGGGTGAGGGCGATTTCGATTCCAACTTCTTCAATGTCCCTTCCGGTTCGGCCTTCGCCTTTCCGACGCAAGCCTTGCAGCAGAGAAACACCGTTTTTCCACGAAGCGTGATTTTCACCGGAACGCCCATCAAACCCAGCGGATTGTCGGTCACAGGGCAAGAGGCCTGGGCCTTGGCCCTGCGCTGGTCCTCCTCGCTGGGCAGCTTGTCGATGTTTTTTAGGTCGTCCGCGGAGAGCGCCGGCGCTGTCTTAGACTGGGACTCACCAACATTAGACTTCACTGGTGTCTGGATCAATTGCGCGCCTCCGACGGGACCTCCGCCGCTGGCGCCGAAATAAGTCGAGGCCGCAGCCGGATTGAGCCGCGTCTCGGCATCGACGAGAAAACTGCCCGCCGCCGCCACGCGATCGCCCGCGACCAAGCCCTTCAGCACGGGGTAGAAATCGCCCTGGCGGGGCCCAAGTTCGACTTCCCGCCCCTCGAACTGTCCTTCGCCGCGCTGGACATAGACGATTTTCTTTTCGCCGGTGTCGATCACGGCGCTCTCGGGAACGGCAATAAACTCGGCCCTCACCCCCTGCCCCTCTCCCGGAGGGCGAGGAGAGAAATGCGCCAGCGTCTTGTATGGTTCAACGCTCTCCATAGGCGCCTCGATCGTCACCTCGGCATACATGCCAGGCCGTAATTCGTGATTGGGGTTGTCGAGCCGGACGCGGATACGGTTGGTGCGGGTCTGGATTTCGAGGTGGGGATGGACCAGCGCGATCTTGCCCTTGAACGCGCGGTTGGGGTAGGCTTCGACCTTGGCATTGATCTCGTCGCCCGCGCGGAGAAACGGAGCGTCCGATTCATAAACGTCGGCTTCGAGCCAAACCGTCGATAGATCGGCCACCTCGAAGAGCGTCATTTTTGCTTCCACGCTCGCGCCGACCTCGATCTTCTTGTCGATCACGTGGCCGGTCACGGGCGAGCGGATGATTACGTCTTTCGGCGACTGGCCGGAGGCGATCATGCGGTCGACGTCCTCCGCCGCGACTCCCAGCAAGATGAGCTTTTCGCGAGCGGAAGCCGCGATGTCGCCCGCCCCTTGCCCCTTGAGCGAGAGGACCATCTCTCGCGCAGCGCTGTACACCTCGGGACTGTAGATCGCCGCCAGTGGCTCTCCCTTGTGGACCATCGTATAGCTTTTGTCCACGTAAAGCTTTTCCACGTACCCGCCCACTCGGCTGACGATTCGCGACAGCCCGCTTTCGTCAAACGTGATGAACCCCACCGTCTTAATATGCTTGACCATCGGCCGATAGCCGATCGTGGCGGTCTTAATGCCCGCTACGGCAACCTCATTGGGCGAGAGCGCCACGCGGCCCGTGACGCCCGGCGGCAATTCCTCAGTCTGCCCCTTGGCGTGCAGCACCAGCGGCATGCCGCAGATCGGGCAGTTCGGCACGTCGCCGTTGGGCTCGTAACTGGACGAATGCACTTGCGGATCCATTGGGCAAAAGAACTCCTGGCCCAAGGGCAATTCCAGCACGGCCGCGGAGCGTGGATGCATCCAACGGTCCCAGTGGAGCTTGACGGAATCCCAGTAAGCGATGAACGCGCCAATGGCAACAAGGACTGCGATGAAACGCAGCCGGTTGAGCAGCGCGCGAACCGCGATCATGGATTTCCGCCGGCCGGTGATCGGCTCCGCGACCGCGGCGGGCGTTGTGCTGTTTTGTGTCATGGTTCGAGACCTCGCAAAGACTTTCGCAAATCGGCGCGGCAAACGAACGCGCGATTGCTTGCTACTGGCGAAGGAACAGACAAACCGACAATTCGGCGAACGGCGGCTACCGCGGCCAAACTGCGATGGTTGCAAAGCGGACGACCAACGAAGTTTTAGGCCGCAAAACGGTCGCAAGAAAACTCAGCGCAAAATCGGCGCTGAGGCGCCTAATCAGATTTGCAGACGGATGCTCTGCGATTGAAGCGTGTGAGAGATGAGAGACGAGGTCACGGCGTATCGTTGCTTACCCGACGCCGAACCCGTCCCATCGTCGATGCCCGGCAGCGCGGCCAGATAACGGACCAGGACCTTGGCCGAGCTGGAATTATTGTTGTTCCTGCTATTTTGATTGGTCGGGACGTTGTTGTGACGCGGTGGGGTTGGTGAGCAGCAGCATGATGCGCAACGGCACATACCACCCTTGATGCAGCAGCAGCAATGTCGTAGCGAGGTTTTCGGGCAGTGGCCGGAAGCTTCGCCCGTTGCCCAAGAAGCGGCGCCGAAGCACGGTTCACCGCAGCACAGGCCCACGGCAGCCAGGCAAACGACAACAAACCGATATGCTCGCTTAATTGACAATAAGATACAGACTCCCACTATGGAAATAGTAACGGATTTGCAGTTCACGGTCAAGCGCGGCCCGTCGAGGAAAGCCGAGATCGCAAGTGCCGGGATCCATCTACAATATACGTGATGGATTGGACATCGTCCTGCGGCGAATGAACCGCCCCGATCAATTTTTGGCACGTATTCGTTGCTAAAGTGGCAACCGATGTGGCGGTTTTGACCGTTGCCGCGGCAGCAACGCTGCACTTACGAACCGGCTCGCGCATCTCACTCCAAAATCCAGGAACCGCGACAATGAACCGAGATGCGATGTACGCCTGTCCGATGCACGAGCGACATGCTTTTCCCGCCCCACCGCTTGTTCCAAGCCAGCCTCAGCGCGGTTGCGGCTCGGCCCGTTCACCCACCGCCCGGTCGAGTTCGGCCAGGCGTCGATGGTAGTCGGCAATCGCCTGATAGTACATTTCCTGCTGCGAGTTTAGTTGCCGCTGCGCGTCGATCAGGCGGAGGAAGTCGAGCTTGCCGCTAGTGTAGTTCGCCTGCGCCGACTCCACGTTCCGCCGGCTCAGCGGCAGAATCTTCTCCTCGTAGAGGCCGACGACCTGCCGCGCCTGCTCGGTGCGCGCGTGGGCAGATTGCACGTCGTAACGCACGGCGTCCAGAAGATTTTGATACTCCCAGCGCCGCTGCTGCACGTGGGCCTCCGCCTCGCTCACCGCCGCCGCGCCGGCCGTTGGGCAGCGGCACGTTCATCTGCATGCCGATCTCCGGCCGCAAGTCCCCTTGCCAGAAGGCGTCGTACTTGGCCACCACGGCGACGTCCGGATAGTATTCCTTCTGGGCGAGCGTCAAGTTGGCCTCTTCGACTTGGAGCCGGGAGTACAAGGCTTGCAAGTCCGGCCGCGCGAGGACCGCCGTCGCTTGCAGATTCTCCGCCGCTGGGAGGCCTTCGGGCAGCGCAAGCCGCCGGGGCGGAAGCGGCAAGGGGCTGTCGGGCGGCATGTGCAGGAGCGTGTTGATCCGCGCCGCGGCGACGCAGTAGTCGCGAGCCAGCTCCGTCGCCCGGCTTTCGGCGGCGGCCAATTCAACGTCGGCCTCCAGCACGTCCTGCTGCGTCGCTCGGTTGGCTTCATACTCGGTCCGTGCGAGCTGGCGGAATTCGCCCAGCAACCTGCGATTTGCGTCGTTGACCTCGGCCAGGCGGGCGCTGAGATAGTAGTCGTAAAAGGCCATGCGCGTCATCTCGGCCAGCTTCAGCCGCGTATCGCCCAGGTCGCCGCGCATGGCATCGGCCTCGGCCGTAGCTGCCGAGCCGCGCAAGGCCCGTTTGCCCGGCCAGGGTAGACGCTGGGATGCCTGCACCATCCATCCTCCGCTGTCGGCGTTTCGCGCCAGGCCGCCGGGTGCGATCATGGTCTCGAACATGGGGTCGTCCAATGAAACCACTTGTGGGTACCGCTGTGCCGCGGCGTTCCATGCCGCCATCGCCGCCTGAAGCGACGGATTGCGGGCTTCGACATCGACCAGCAATGGATCGAGCGAGAGTTCTCCGTCCAGACTCTGCGGTCGCGGATTGAGGCTGCCTTCAACGTTTCCATCACCGCCTGGAGGAGGGTTAAGGCCTGGGCCCGACTCACGATCCGGCGCAACGGCAACCGGCACCTGGTAGGATGCTTGCACGGCGGCGGGCGGAGCAGTTGATGCGGCCGTGCCCGGTGCTTCAACCGGCGACTGCGGCGACACGCCGCGCGGTGGCCCACCGGCGCACCCTGCCATCATCGCCGCGGCAACGAGCACGGTCGCAAGAGCGGATTCTCGTCCGGAAAACACGACCAATCCTCATCCTGTTGTTGCGCGCGCGAAAACGGGATGGATTTGATTCAATGTCTCCACACGTTGGGCTGTCCCATTCCGCTTAATCGTCGCGGAAAAACCGCTGCGTCGAGAATAACTCGCGTTCCGCCGATGACCGCTACAATCGCCAGGGTTTACGGGGGTTGACAGCCCATGCCCAATCCGATTAAAAATAACGAATTGGCTTCCGTCAGTCAGCGTGACAGGCAGACCGGGCCCCCTTCGTCTAGTGGCCCAGGACATCGGATTCTCAGTCCGAGAACAGGGGTTCGACTCCCCTAGGGGGTATTCTCTACGACCGTGCTGTGCAAGGCCATTTGCATTTCTTGAAAAGTGCGCCGGCAGGCGAAGCGCCGCCAGACGAAGAAGCCCGCCGCACAAACGGCGGCTAGTGCCAAGGTCGACGGCTCAGGCACGGGTTGCGCGTTATTGCCACCCTCGGCGTCGGCGCCAGCAGTACCAAAGCGAACGGATGCCTCCGCGCCAACTATGACGTTCGCTCCCGTGGGTACCGAGTTGGCGCCGACGAATACCAGTGTGCCCGCGGTGACTGACGTGCCGCCGCTGTAATTGTCCGAGCCGCTAAGAACCAGCAGGCCGGCGCCGATTTTGGTCAGGCTTCCGCTACCACTGAGGCCGGTGGAGACAGTGAGGGTTCCGATGGCGGTGTCGAAATTCGCGTTGCCGCCGGCGGCTAAGGAGATGGGCATGCTTATGGACGAATTGGCCGCGGTGTAGAGTGTGCCTCCGCTGACATTAAACGATGCGCTGCCGGGGCCTTTGGCCAAAGTGCCGAAGGATAGCAGGCCGCCCTGGAGATTGTAGCTCCCCGACGAGCCCTCGTTCTGCGAAAGAACAATACTGTTGGATACAGTATTGGTCCCGCCCGACTGGGTAAAACTGGCCGCAGCCGTATCACCCACGACTTCCTGTTTCGCATTGAGCAACCCGCTGCCATTAAGGGTGTATGAGCCGTTGCCGTTAATGCCAATATCTAATTCATTGGAGACCGAACACGTTCCCGCCGACAGGGAGAAGCTCCCGGACCCCGAATTGCCGACTTCCACAAACGGGGCCCAGAGACTTCCGCCGCTGAGGACGTAGCTTCCGCTGATGCCCGAATCATTTCCAAGCAGCAAGTAGGTCGCAATCGAGTGCGTCCCGCCCGACTGTGCGAAGATGCCCGGACTAGCGTTGCCAATCAATTCCGAGATGGCTGGATTAGTGACGAACAAGCTGCCCGAGTTCATCTGGATCGCGCCGGTTCCCGTTCCGCCCAGCGTTAGGCTCAAGCACGTCTCGCCGCTCTTGGTGATCGTCACGGTTCCGCCGTTGACAATGTAGGCAGAGTCATTTGAAGTCGGCACTGAACTGCCGCTCCAGCAAGCGGAGTTAGACCAGTCGCCCGGCTGCGACATTGCCCAATAATAGTTTGCCGCTCGAGAGTCACTTACAGCGAGAATTGCGGCGACCGCGACGAGAATTACAGCCAGCCCGCGCGCTGGCAAGTTCATCACGGGCCTCGCTTTCATTACCTCATCCGACGGCGCCGCAAGGGAAAACCAAATAACGTCACGAGACCCGCTGCCGCGGCGGCCAAAGCCAGAGTAGAGGGCTCGGGGGTGCCCGTGGGGATTACGCCCGACAGCTCTTTGTCTTTGCTGATGAGCAACGAACTGCCCGGATTCAGGGTCCTGTCCCACTCGTAGGACCAGCTTACGTCACCCTGTCCCACTCCAGGGTCCGGCACGTTGTTATTAACCTGGGCGAGCGTGTAATCCGGGGTGTTCGCAATCTCGTTGAGCAGATTCGGCACAAACCCGTCCTCGCGATAGTTTGGCTTCGGGGTTATGACCGCTTCGGCAATCGTTTCCACATCGGGCGGCGGATTCGTCAGCGGGCCGTTCCATTGACTTACGGCATTGGAGTTCTGGAATTGTACGGAATCTCCGGCCCCGCCCCCCCCCCGCTCGTACCCCCGTTCAGCGTGAAATTGGAGGTCCTGGAAGAAATGAAAGTCCAGCGGAGAACTGCCGCCGTTGGTAATGTTGATCGACTCTCCCAAGTCGGAGGCGCCGCTGCCCGGCACCCCGCCCGTCAACAGGTAGGTTACGGCGATTGTCAAGCCGTTGCTTCCGGCGTAGCTGATGGTGGCCTCCGCGGAGGACGATTGGGTGATTGTCGAGGGCCCAAGGGTATCGAGCGAATTCTGTTGATCCGCAGTGCCGCTGCCGATGCGATACCAGAACCACTGCGAGTATAGCTGGTTAGTGTTGTCGACCGTCCAACTGGTTACACCCCTCGTGCCGCTTGGATTCAACGTGACCACTGAATTGCCGTTATCAAGCGTGATGATGTTTTGACCGAACGAAGTCGCCGCGCCGCTGAACCAGAGTAGTCCCCAGACGGCAACTAATACCGTACGACGCAAATACTCTCGCGCTCTCGATAACGAGGAACCCAGGCTGCGTCGAGCATCCAACTTGAGGCAATCGCGGCACACAAACCGTTTCATGACCTACCTCCGTACACTTCTTGGCCGCCGTCCTGCCAGGCAGCGAATTGCACCCGCTATTAACAACTGCTCACAACTAAGTGCGCCTTGCGGGTGTTACACGAATCTAGGGCTACTCAGGTCAAGATACTCCTGTTTGAAATTCTTGTCAACGATCTGGCTGGGTAAGCTGTGTGGAAGCTCTGTGGACAATCTGTGGAAGGTTGTCTCGCGACAGAGTGACAGTTGGTACGGCGAAGTAATGATAGAATTGCCCGGGGGGGCTGGGACGACGTTTGGATGAATTCGAGCATGACGGCAAAAGCGGCAATAATTCTGCTATGCACCGCCGCGGCGGTTGTCTACGGCATCGTCCACGACCAGATTACCGCCCGGCTATGCGTCGAGTATTTCACGATCGCGCATCCGCCGTTGTTTCACACATCGTCGCCGGCGATGCTCGGTCTTTGCTGGGGAGTCGCGGCGACGTTTCCACTGGGCGCGTCAGTCGGCGCAATCCTGGCAATCGTGTCGCAGTCGGACGGGATATCGCCGACTCCCGTGCGAATAGTGCTTACGTTGATTTGCCGATTGTTGGCGATCATGGCAATATCCGCGGCGTTTGCGGGGCTCGCCGGCTTTGAGCTTTCGCGGCGGGCGATCATCGAGCTTCCGACCGGCTTTGCGGAGATAATCTCCGCCGACCGATACGATCGTTTCATGGCCGTTTGGTTCGCTCACGGCGCGAGCTATGTCGTCGGCTTGGCCGGCAGTTCCGTCATCATCTTGCGGCTTTGGGCGGAGAGAGCCAGGCCCCATTTTATTTCGGTGTTTCCACATTCGAAGTGGGCATTTGTTCGAACCGTGCTCATTGCTATTCTAGCTGGTTTGGCCGTTTGGCTTCGGTTTTTCCACGAGTAAAGCTGACATGAAGGACAAGCTGTTTAGGGCGGTTGCACACTTCGACCTCCGGCTGAAACAGGCCCTCGGCGAAGAAAGCGAACTACTTTACCATTTCCTGCGGCTGCTGATGGCTGTGGTCGTCCTGGCGCTCGTCGTCGGAATACTGCTTTGGATTCTCTCCGCGGTCTTTAACGTCGTTTCCGTCATTTTTTGGGCGTTCATCGCGGCCGCGCCTATCTGCTGGGGATCGCGATAATTGCGGGTGTTACGGCCGTGGTGGTATCTTGGCGGCGCAAGATGCGCAAACGCCAAGTCAGCCCGAAGCCCAGGCGGCCGTTCCGCCGCGCGGTGCTTCGCAGAAAGCAACGGATTCACAGCCGCCAATCTACGGTGACGCGATCCGGTACGAATTGCTCGCGGCGGACCAGCCGACGCGAAGCGGCACCCACAGCGTGTTGGCGTCGCTGCAGCGACTTCGACCATCGCCTGCAGCTTGTCATCTCGCCGGCGCATTACATCGACCTCTTCGGCGACAACTGGGCGGCCGTGCGGCAGTTCGTGGAATCGACACAGGGCAGAAGCGTGCCCGAAGTCTCCGCGGCGCTCGTCGAAATCGTCATTCTGTACAAACGGTCGCAGGAAGTCCGTTGGGCGCCGATCAACCACGAACGGATCCACGCCTGGTGGAGCGAGGCCGCGCGGCGGCGAAAGGCGCTTTCCGACGCTTTGGACGCGGCAGCCGCCATCACGCGGAACGACGCAGCTTCGGCTTCCGAGATGACCGCCGCACCTCCTTCGCAACCGCGACACGGCGATCCGCCAAAGCTCGGCGCACCGCCAACGCTGGATGATTTGCTACGGTACCACGAGTGGCTCAACGCGAAGTAATCGACACTTACGCCGCTAGGCGCCGCTTCCTGGCAACACGCATGAGAGGGCCCGAGGAGAGAACGGGTTGCGTCAGCTCCCAGCAGAACGCTTCCGCGCTGCCGTCACTGAAGAAGCGAATAAGGTTGTTTTCCTGGCTGCGGTTGAGGCGACTGATCGTCCAGTGCAAACGCTGCTTTGCGCAATGGTTGGCATGAGGGGACAACGGATCGTAGACGCGCCACGGCCAGCCTTCCTCTTCGAAAGCGTCCAGAACTGCTTCTTGGTTCGGCGAACGAAGTCGGAAGCGCTTGACGACCAATTCGCCGAGCAAGAGGGCGCGACGCTCGCGATCCCAGCGCGGAACGCGGTCCTTGCCGTTTTGTTTCGCGGCGTGGCGCGGGGCACCCACGAAGCGGGTCGGGGCGCCCACGCGCAGCGAAGGGTCCGGCGCGGCGGCAGTAAACGGAATAATGTCGGGCGCGGCGCCTTGGCCTTCCACAATCAGCAATCCTTGCTCGGTGGCCACGAAACAAGTCGCATCCGTAAAGGCGTCGTTCCGAGTCGTCGCGAATCGGCGCTCGGCGTCCCTGGTCCGCGTGACCTCGCGGGCGTGTTGGAGATAGCCCATGCGCGCGAGCCAGCGAAGGTCGATGGTTTCCAGCCCGTGCGCCAGGAGACGGCCAATTTCCACGGCGAATTGCCATGCGTCGACCTTGGTGCCGCGCACGTATCGCGCCCCTTCGCCAAGAGAAGCAGCGCAGAGCGGTGCTCCAGCGCCAAGTCCACAGGCTCACCTCCGGTGGGATGTCGAGTTTGCTCAGCGGTCATAGGTCCCTACCGACGTTGCTGCAAAACCGCGTGTGGTAGTAACCAAGTAAACGTCATTATCCTAGTTTACCAAGGGTTCCCCCCCTGTCAAGGATTCAACATGAACCGGGCATGGCCGGCTTTTTAGATAGGGGTGCGTTGGCGGACGGAATCCCGAGTTCAACCGCCATGAACTCGCCATGAGATCGCTTAATGCAAGATTTGCAGCGGCGTGCTAGCTTCAAGGAAGAAGAGGGTGAGATTCTGTCCTTTTCTCTATTGCAAGAACCTGTGGTGAATCTTGATCGCGATGTTCCTTTCGCCTTTTTGAGAATACGGGGACACACTCATGGTTTTCTCATTTGCGCAACGCGCTATCGGAGTTGCTATTGTCGCACTCGGATTAGCAATCTGTCTAATCGTCATTCAGCCCGCCTCCGCCGCGAACGCGAGTTGGACCGCCGGCGCCCTTGCGGGGACGTGGGACGTTACTTCGAACAACTGGAGCACTACCTACGGCGGCTTACTGAATACGCGCATCGGACACGAATTACTGGGACTCAACCAACGGCCCAACCCTTCAGGCCAACTTCATTACCCCTGGAGCGTCGGTCAACGCGACGGGCAACAACCTTTACATGTTTATTCTCGACCTTCAGGGCAATTCGACCGGGGATACGATCAGCGGCGGAACGCTGAATGTGAGCCAGACTGCCTTTGGCATCTATAACCAAGCGAGCTCGGGCACCAACACGATTACCTCGGCGATCGTGCTGGCCGGCACCAACAACATTCAAAACACTCAAAACAGTGGAGCGAGCACCGGCACCGTGTTCCTGAATTTGACCGGTGTGATTTCCAACAGCAGCACGACGATCGTCAACGCGGGCGGCAACACTTCCGGCGGCACCGGCACGACCATTGCCCTCGCCGGCACGAATGATTCCTTCAATGTTCTTCAGGAATCCGGCAATCACGGCACGATTCTCATTCCATCCGGAGGGAGCGTCTCCGCCAACATGTTCGACGTCATCAACTACGGCGTCGACGTGGTCAACGGCAATCTCGCCAGCCAAAACTGGTATGGCAACTACACCTCGACCTCGCCACCCCACATCATTGCCGGCAGCGGCACGATAACCTTGGGCAACTTCCTTGCAAACCACGGCGGCCTTACGACGGTCGGCAGTGCGAACGGCAACTACCCTTTCACGGGATCGCTAACCGTGTCCGGATCGTTCGCGGTGGGCCTGAACGCTTTCCCCGGGTATTCCTTGGGCAGTAATGGTTACGGCGGGACGGTCAACCAAACCGGCGGTACCGTCCAGCTCAACGGCAGCGGTGATTCGGTCCTGCTGGGGTTCGCCGGCAGCAGCACGTACAACATGTACGGTGGGTTCTTAAGCATTCCCAACGCGCCCGTGGAGTTGGGCATAGGCAATGCCAGCGGTTTCACGTCCACTTACAGTCAGACGGGCGGCTTGGCCAACGTCTATGGGCTTTGGATGGGCGCGACGCAGGCTCTAGGCCCCCAGCCCGGCAATTGCGTGATCAGCGTGACCGGCGGCACGCTCAACCTGGGCGCCGGCGGGATCGTTTCCGGCGGCAGCGGAACGACATGGGTCACCCTCGGCAACGCCACGATCGGCGCAACGGCGCCGTGGACGGCTTCGGTGCCGATAACGCTCAACAACGGCACTACCGCAACTTTCAACACATCCGGCGGCAGCATCGTGCTGGCCGGCAACCTGAGCGGCAGCGGCGGGCTGACGGCCACCGGCGGCGGCACGCTCGTGCTTGTTGCTACCGACAACTACACCGGCCCGACAACCGTTTCCAGCGGCGCGCTGGTCGTCAATGGCCATGTGACCGCCAGTCCGATCGCGGTCGACGCCACCGGCATGCTCGAGGGCACCGGCAGTTTGGCCGGCGCAACGGTTTTCTCCGGCGGGACCCTGGCGCCGGGCTTTTTCACCGGCGGTGGAACCCTGGCGCCGGGCATTATGACCAGCAGCGGCAGCCTGACCCTGGTGCAAGGCGCTGCACTGGATTACGCGCTCGGCGCCCCAAACACGCCTGGGGCGAGCAGCATGGTTTCGATGAGTTCCGGCATTCTGGAGCTTAACAACCAGCAGTTCACCGACTTCAACTTCACTACGCTGCCCGGATTCTCGGCATCGCCGGGAAATCCCTCCACGTACGTGCTTATCGACGCGGGATCGATCAGCGGCAGCCTTAGCGCGAACGCAAGCGGTCTCATCAATGGCATCGGGGCACAAATCTACGTGCAGCCTGACGGGAACGGCGGCCAGGAGTTGGTGCTTACCGTTCCCGAGCCTTCCACGCTCGCGCTGCTCGGCGCAGGCGCGATTGCCTTGCTCGGCTTCGCGGTGCGGCGAAGGCGGGTATAAGGAAAAAACCTGCGCGACGTTTTCCCGCAACGACTCGGCTGCTGCCCTCATCTGAACGATCTTCGGCGTTGCCACAGAGATATACGCCATGCACCTCAATTCATTCGTTCCGTTGGTGGCCATTTCGCTCGCCGCCGCGTCGGCGCTATCGGCCGAGAAAACCATGAAACTCACCCCGCAGCAGGCGTCGTCGTTCGCGAAGCTCGCCTTGAAAGCGATTCAGCAAGAATACCCCAACAAGCCGGAGCACGTGATGAACGGTCCGGCGGACGTCGCCGGCCCGCGGGCGGTGCACCCGGCGTTCTATGGTTCGTTCGATTGGCATTCGTCGGTCCACGGCCATTGGATGCTCGTGCGGCTGCTGCGGCTCTTCCCGGACTTGCCCGAAGGCCGGCAGATTCGCGAAGTGCTCGCCCGGCACATAACCGCCGCCAATATGCGGGCTGAGGCCGACTATTTCAACAAGCCGAACCGCCAGTCGTTCGAGCGGACCTACGGCTGGGCGTGGCTGCTGAAGCTGGCCGAAGAGCTGCACGGGTGGGACGACCCCGATGCCCGGCAGTGGTCGCGGAACATGCAGCCGCTGGCTGATACGATCGTGGCGAAGTATCTCGCCTTCCTGCCCAAGCAGACCTATCCGATCCGCACCGGCGTCCATCCCAATACGGCGTTCGGGCTGGCGCTTGCGCTGGATTACGCGCGGGCGGCGGACAACCGGCCGCTCGCGGCGCTGATTGAAGAGCGGAGCCGGGCGTATTTTGGCAGCGACACGGACATTCCCGCGGCCTGGGAACCGGGAGGGGCCGACTTCCTCTCGCCTTCACTTGTCGAGGCGGACCTGATGCGTCGCGTGCTCCCGCCGGCCGAGTTCCGCGCCTGGCTGGCGAAATTCCTGCCTGGCTTGCCGCGCTCGCGACCGAAAGTGCTGCTCACGCCAGCGATTGTCACCGACCGCACCGATCCGCAACTGGTGCATTTGGACGGCGTGAATCTGAGCCGGGCGTGGTGCATGAAGAGCATCGCCGCCGCGCTGCCCGCGGACGATCCCGCGCGGAAAGTACTTGCCGACTCCGCCGCCCGGCACGCCGAGGCCGCACTGCGGCACGTCGCCAGCGGCGACTACGCCGGCGAGCACTGGCTGGCGTCGTTTGCGGTGTATCTGCTAACCGAAGCGGCGGAGCCGAGCCGATGACGGTGGCCGCGGGCCAAGTGAACCGACAATTGGAATACGTGTCGGACATGGCTTAAAAATGGCGATGCGAGCGCTGTCAAGCAAGTCCCAGGCTGCATGGGTCCTCAGTAACGTTGGAAAGTGCGGGCGTGTGGGGTAGAATAGAGCCGGAAGTGCAAACTAATTCTGAGGATCGCTATGGTTGCCGTTCAACTCGATCAAAGCCGTGAAGAGCTTTTACACCAACTCGCCCGAGCTGAAGATGCAGAGCCCGCCGACGTTGCGCGACGAGTGCTTGAGGACTATCTCGATTTCCGGTCGCTGCCAACCGACGATCCTGCGGGCTGGGCGGAGGCGTCCGTTCGGTTAACGCCGGAAATCATGGGTGACGAGAATTGGGACGAACAATAGCATGGACCCGCCGGAGATTTCGGCGAGTGCTATCATCACTTTGGAAAGAAAGTGGGGGAATTGCGATCATGCCCAAAATGACCCCCGGATTAGCAAAGAACCACATACGCCGAGCGCTCCGCGCCATAGTCGACCCGGAGCCGAGCGAGCCGGAAATCACAAAGCTTTGGGAGTACTTCGGTTCCTCGTGTGCTTACTGCGCTCGTCTACTCGACCGTGCCAAGCGAGAAGGAGACGTGGATCATTTGGTATCCGGCGGCACAAACCATATTTCAAATCGGGTTCTTTCGTGTAAACAATGCAATGGCGACGAAAAAAGAGACGCAGACTGGCAAGAGTTTCTTCGCAAGAAGGTGTGTGACGAAACGATCTTAAATCAACGGCGCGACAAGATTCAAGCCTGGTGCCGGTTGGCTTCTTCAATGCGACATAAAGCTCCTGATGTAATAGTCCGGAAAGAAATTGATGTTGTAATCTCTGCATTTGATTCAGCGATGAAAAACCTTCGCCAACTGCGCCCGATTTCGATCGACCCCGAGAGCGGAAAACAGGGGCCACACTGATAACACGGTGCAAGTGAAAAAGCGAGCGTTTCTGATTCCGACGGACATGCGACGGCCCCTTCTTCATCTCGACGACGGGCCAATCGCAACCCGAAACACGCGGGAGCATCGGCACTGAACATGCCCGGCGAATTGCCGCTGGGAAACTGGGCGGGAGAATTGTTCTGGTATGCGCGCGAAGGAGTAATGCTTCGATCCGCCGCGCCGCGCAGCGGTAGCCGCCGGGCAGCCCCACCGCGCAGGCGCGACTGCCGCGCCGCGGGACTCCAACAGTCGGCATGTTGATAGCTTAAAGCCCGAGCCACGTACGAACGGCATTCTCCACCACAGCGAGTTCGTCAGCCGATAGTCGTCCCAGGAATCGAATCGACTTGACCGCCGGGACGGTCACCAGATTCTGTGCGTCGAATGCGCCCGCGCGAAGAAACCGGGCAACGGTCCGCACCTCAAAACGCGACCCCCGCGTGCTGGTCGTGTGCGGCACAAGCGTTACGAGAGCGCGATCAATATCGGTGATGGCGACGCTCAATACGAGGCACGGCCGCACCTTGGGCAACATTCCGAGATCGACCAACCAGACTTCACCGCGATGCGGCTTAGGCATGGGCCGCCTCGTCGCGGTCGAGCTGCAAAAAAACCTCTGCCGCGGCGCTGATCAGTTCCTCGTCCGAAAGCGGCGGGAAGTCGAGGGCGCGAGTTCGTCGCAATAGTTCGGACATCAGCTCTTGTTTGTCTTGCTCGGCTAATTGATCAATGGAACACAGAATCTCTTGAACTTGCGCTGTCATCGTATTGGCTCCCATTACCACACGCCGGCCACCTTTAGCCGTCGGTTCGGCAAAAGGAATCTCCGCTAATCTCCATATTCTACCAGCGGACGCCGCTTTACTCAACGTCAGGCATGAAGCACCAAAACAACTTGCGCCGCGAAACGTCGTAAGACTTCCCCGCGGTCGGCAAACCGCCTAGACTACACTTCCATCACGAACCCTTGGAATGTCCGATGTTCAAGCTGGCATCTACCTTGTATTTCGCCGCCCTCTGTTGCGCCATCCTCTTCTCCGCCCCCCTCCTCGCCGCGCCAAGAAAACCCATGCCGCAAATTCCCGAATTGAAGTTCGATAGGTACACGCTCCCCAACGGCCTGCAGGTCATCCTGCACGAAGACCATGCCACGCCGATCGTCTCTGTAAACGTCTGGTATCACGTCGGCTCGAAGGACGAGCGGCCGGGCCGCACAGGCTTCGCCCATCTCTTCGAACATATGATGTTCCAAGGCTCGAAGCACTACGACAAGGTCTATTTCGGCCCGATCCAGACGGTGGGCGGGCAGCTCAACGGCTCGACCGCCACGGACCGCACAAACTACTGGGAGACCGTGCCATCGAACTACCTCGAGCTCGCCCTGTGGATGGAGTCGGACCGCATGGGCTTTCTTTTGCCAGCGATGACGCAGGCCAAGCTGGACAATCAACGCGATGTGGTGAAGAACGAGCGGCGGCAGACCTATGAGAACCGGCCCTATGGCCTGGTCCGCGAGACGATGCTCGCCGCGCTTTACCCGCCGGAGCACACGTATAGCTGGCCCGTGATCGGCTCGATGAGAGACATCACCGCCGCTTCGCGGGAGGATATCGCCGATTTCTTCCGCCGCTATTACCATCCGGCCAACGCCAGCCTGTGCATCGCCGGCGACTTCGATCCGACCGAGGCGAAGCGGCTGGTGGATAAATACTTCGGACCGATCCCCGCCGGGCCGAAGGTAACGCACCCCAAGCCCTCGACGCCCGAGCTGAAAGAGGAAAAACGCATCAAAATGACCGACCGCGTGGGCCTGGCGCGGGTCTATTACGCCTGGCCGACGCCGCGGCAGTTCACCGCGGACGATGCGGCGCTGGAGCTGCTGGGCCACGTGCTGGGCGGCGGCAAGACTTCGCGGTTGTTTCGCGCGCTGGTCCGCGAAAAACAGATTGCTCAGGACGTTTCGGCTTATCAGTCGGGCAGCGAGCTGACAGGCGAATTCACGATCGTCGCCACGGTGCGGCCCGGCCATTCGATTTCCGAGGTTGAGGAGGCCATCGCCGAGCAGATCGCCCGCATCAAGTCCGAGCCGCCGACCGCCGAGGAGCTTGAACGGGCGGTCAATATCTACGAGGCCCATATCGTGCGGTCGCTGGAATCGGTGAGCGGATTTGGCGGCCGCGCCGATCAGTTGAATCACTACAACACGTTTACCGGCGATCCGGGCTACATGGCCAAGGATTTTGCCCGGTACATGCAGGTCGATGCGGCGGCGGTGCAGAAAGCCGCCCGGCAGTATCTCGGTCCCGGCCGCGTGGTCGTCGAAGTCGAGCCGGGGAGCGAAGTGACGATCGACCCGAATCCGCTGGCTGCCGCCGATACGGCCCGCGAAGAGATGGCGACCAAGCTTCCCTCGCCCTCCGGAAGAGGGGCAGGGAGTGAGGGAGGTCCGCCGCAGGTCGCGGCCGAAGGAACGGGGCGAGACGTGCTGCCGGAAGGCGCGGCCGAGCCAAAGTTTGCATCGCCACCGATCCAACGGGCGAAGCTGGCCAATGGGATGCAAGTGCTGCTGGTGGAAAAGCACCAACTGCCGACCGTCAATCTGCACGTCGTTTTCCCCGCCGGGAAGGCCAACGACGCGAAGGACGCGCTCGGCTTGGCCGACCTGACCGCGGCCGTGTGGGACGAGGGCACGACGAAGCGCTCTGCCGAGGAAATCGCCTCTCAACTGGGCGACATCGGCGCGACGCTTAGCGTGTCCACCGATTGGAACGCCACCACCGCGCGGTTGTTTTCACTGAAGCGGCGCCTGCCGCAGGCGTTGGATATCATGGTCGACGTGCTCCGCGAGCCGACCTTTCCACCCGAGGAGTTGCATCGCCAGCAAGCCGCCATTCTGGCACGCCTCGCGCAAATTCGCAACGAGCCGACGATGCTCGCCTCGCTGGCGACGGGGCAGTATCTCTACGGCGGCGATCATCCCTACG
This sequence comes from uncultured Planctomycetia bacterium, assembly GCA_963780045.1. GTDB lineage: Bacteria > Planctomycetota > Planctomycetia > Pirellulales > Thermoguttaceae > JANXQG01. Next base: position 5,527,853 of record CAVZZZ010000001.1, read on the forward strand.
GCCATCCGCAGTGGGGCAATCCGCCGGCGATCAAAACCTTTAAGCCGGACGACTTGAAGCTCTTTTACAAGAGCTGGATGCGGCCGGAGAAGGCGGTGGTGATCGCCGTCGGCGACGTCACCATGGCCGAGCTGATGGAACGACTCGGTCCCGCCCTGGGCGACTGGAAATCGGACGCGCCCAGCCCGGCCGAGCCGGATTACACGCTTCCCGCGCAGAAGCCGACCGCAGTCATCTTGATCGCCAAGCCGCACGCGGCACAATCGGTGATCCAAGTATCGCTGATCGGATCCTGCCGCAACACGCCCGACTTCTTCCCGCAGAACGTGATGAACACGGCCTTCGGCGGGCAGTTCTCCAGCCGCTTGAACCTGAATCTTCGCGAGCAGAAGGGCTACACCTACGGCGCCCGCAGCGCGTGGGACTGGCGGCCCCGGGCCGAGGGGCCGTACCTGGCGACGACGAGCGTACACACGCAGGTCACCGCGCCGGCGCTGGCCGAGTTTCTCAAGGAACTTCACGACATGGCCGGCGCCCGGCCGGTTGACGCCAAGGAACTCGATTTCTGCAAGAAGTACGTGACGCGCGGCTACACCGCCGGCTTCGAGACGCCCTCGCAAGTCGCCCAGCAACTGGAGACGCTCGTCGCTTACAACCTGCCCGACGGCTACTTCAACACCGTCGTGCCCGGCATTCGGGCCGTGACGGCGGACGACGTGACGCGCGTGGCGAAGAAGTACCTGGCCTTGGACCGCCTGGCGATCGTCGTCGTCGGCGATCGCGCGAAGATCGAGCCGGAGCTGCGGAAGCTGCCGGTGGGCAAGGACTTGAAGGTCTATCGGTTTGACGAGGCGTTTAGGCTGGAGCAAGCCGAATAGTCGTTCCGCAGAGCGGAATGCTACAATAGCAAATAGTCTCACCAACCGAAAAGGAACTTGACCATGAACCTCTTGGTAGGCACACTCCCAATCGAAGCCGAGTTTCCGCTCCGGATTCGTAACTGTTCAGCCGAATGGAGCGAACCGCGGATTTCGCGGAAATCGCGGATGAAAAGAAGATTTCTCACGCAAAGACGCAAACAATTCCTTAGCGCCTTTGCGGCTTTGCGCCTTGGCGTGAGGCTTTGTTTGCCTGACGTTTCCTCCGGGGAGTTCCCGGATTCCACGGACGGCTGCCTGGAAGGCCCGTTCCGCACGCGCGAGGGATTTTTGCAAACGGTCCGGGGAAAAGAGGAAAGCGCCGAGGGAAGTTCCGGCTCGTCCGATTGGGAACTTCACACCGGTGAGCGAAAGTTTCGCACGCGCGAGCGAAAGTTTCGCTCTGCCGGTTAAAAGGCCCGCTCGGCAAAATGCAACTTTCCCTCGGCAGAATCCCGCATTCCCTCGACGGGAAAAACTCAAGAAACGAGAGTTTTCAGTGTTCAGTTTTCAGTGTTCAGCAGGGTACTGAAAACTGAACACTGAACACTTCTCCGCCGCCTTCGCCTCCTCCGGCAGCGGTACGAAACCAGCGCCGCCGCCCCTCCCGCGCCGGCCAGCGCGAGGGTGCTCGGCTCCGGCGTGGGAAGAACTCCCGCGAGCGCGAAAAGGGTGCCGTAGCCGGCCGATTCTTCGCTTGAATTTGTCATACCAAACAGCGTGCCGCCGCTGGCTAGCAAGTCGCCGTACGGGCCGCCGCCGTCGGTGCCGCCGGTGAAGTCGTAGAGGTCCTGGTAGCTAGAACCATTGATGCCCACGCTGAAGATGTTGCCCGCGCCATGCACGCCGCCGCCGGAAGTCATGCCATACAGCCTAGTTCCGGAAAGGATCAAGCTGCCAAGGGGATCGTCACCGTTGGCCGCGCCGCCGGTGCCGGTGAAGGAAAGCAGGTTCTGGTAGTCGCTGCCGTTTGTGCCGACGCTGAAGATGTTGCCGTAGCCGGCGGTGCCTCCACGGGACGTCATGCCGTAAAGCGTACCGCCGGTGGCGATCAAGCTGCCGGCGGGATACTCGCCGCTGGCCGTGCCGCCGGTGCCGGTGAAGTCAACGAGGTCTCGATAGTTCGTGCCGTTCGTGCCGACGGAGAATAGGTTGCCCACGCCGTTGCCGCCGCCTTCTGCCGTCATGCCGTAAAGCGTGCCGCCGCTGGCGATCAAGCTGCCCAGGGGATTCGCGCCGCTGGCCGTGCCGCCGCTGCCGGTGAACTGCACGAGCACGGAAAAAGTCCCCGCGCGGGCGCTGCTGGCGCACAGGTAAACTCCTATCGCCAGCGCGAATGCGACGTGTCTCATGTTAGGCCCTTTAAGGGAGACCCAGGGTGGTTCCACACGCGACCACGCCGGAGAGAACGTGAAAGAGTGGGCAGGCGTCGAGCCACCGGCAAAGAGAGCCAGACTTGCCGCTGGAAAACCGCGTTGTCAGAAGGGGCCCGCAGCCGCCACCGGTACGGCCGGCGCGAAAGCTTGCGAACCGACGCTGCCTCGTAGTGGGAGAGCCCGGTGCGTAAAACAGTCAGGTTACAAGGCCCATTGTACTTGCCGCGCGGCCGGCCAGTCAAGCATTTTTCTTGCCGCGCGGGCGGCGTTTCCACTCGCGCAACCGGCAGCATCCGCGCGCCGTCGCGCTGCCACGGCCGAAATTGTTCGCCGCCGCGCAAAATCACAAACGCTGAATGTCGAAAGAATGACGAAGATCAAATCAAGCCGCCGCCAGCGTGCTCGCAACAGGGGAAACGAAAAGGAAAACCTTCTCCCTCGCGGTTTACTTCGCCATCTCGTTTTGCCTTTTTACCGGCCCTTGCTGCGTCAGCCGTCCTGGCTCGCGCCGATCGGTGTCCTTGCGGTGCGTCAAGACGTCGCCGACTTCGACCGTCTACTCAGCCGATCAAAACACGCGAGCTAGCGTCCCGCCATCGACCAACAATGCGCTGCCCGTAATATAACTGCCCGCCTCGCTCGCCAAAAGCAGCGCGGGGCCGGCCAGCTCTTCGGGCCGGCCCCAGCGGTTCAAGGCCGTGCGGGCGGCAAGCGCGGCCTGCTGCTCTTTGCTGAGTATCGACATCGGCATTTCCGTTGCGAACGGGCCGGGCACGATGCAATTGACGGTGATGTTGTACGGTCCCAGGTCCAGCGCGCTGGCCCGCGTCAGGCCAAGCAGCGCCGACTTCGTGGCGGAGTAGGCGTTGCGGCCAGGCGTGCTGGCGAAACCCATAATGGAAGAGATGTGGATGATCCGCCCCCAACGCCGCTCTTTCATGCCCGGCACGAGCGCCCGTGTTAACGCCATGCAACTGGTCAGGTTCAGCTCGACCAACCGGTCCCAGTCCTCGTCGCGGATTTGGTCGATTGCTTGCGGGATGTTGAAACCGGCGTTGTTGACAAGGATGTCGATCGTGCCCAGCGCGCCCGCGGCGGCGTCGGCCAGGCGGCTCACGTCCGCGCGCGAGGTCATGTCGGCGGCGACGATCTCGACGCGCGCCGGCGTCTTGCCGCGGATGTCGGCAGCGGCGGCTTGCAGCTCGTCTTCGTGGCGGCTGGAAATCACGACGGCCGCACCCGCCTCGGCAAAGATCGTGGCCATCGCCTTGCCCAGCCCCCGGCTGCCGCCCGTCACCAGGGCCGCGCGGCCAGAAAGGTCAAAGAGTTTTTCAATCATCGGTGTACTCATGCCTTCTGATCGGCATCGGAATTGCCATTGTATGAAATGCTACTCGCTGTCCAGAGATCCATCGACCGCAAGATGCACGAACCGTATCATCCCACATCAAGAAACGTCTCTCAAGTCCCCAATTTGCTGGATCGCGCCGCGTGGCGTTGGCCTGGGAGGCCGCGGGCGTATATGATTTGGGCGCTCGATCCGACGTCCAAAAGAGCCCGTTGTTTATCCAGTAAAAGGGAGCCTTCTTATGAAACCGGCTGCGATAATCTCGATCTTGGTTGCGCTGGCGATTTCCGCCATAGTGATCAACTATAGGCGGGCGGCCGGTGATCCGCCGCCCGAAGGACTCCCAGCGACGGCTAACGCCCATGCGGCTACTGCTAATACCGAAACGCCCGACGACGCGCAAAAATCGCCGCTGGACGATCTGGCGTGGATGGTCGGCCATTGGGTCGACAAGGGAAGCGACTCCACCGTTAGCTCGACTTGTTCATGGACGCAAAACCACAAGTTCCTGACGCAGCACTTCAGCATTACGATCGACGGCAAGCTGAGTCTGGAGGGCGAACAGAAGATCGCTTGGGACCCGATCGAGAAGCGAATCCGCTCGTGGATATTTGACTCCGAGGGCGGATTCGGCGAAGGAGCTTGGATCAAGGACGGCAATCGATGGTCGGTGAAAACCTCATTTGTGCTGGCCAGCGGCGAGCGGGCATCCGCGGTCAACGAATATACGATCGTCGATGCCGACACGTACCGCTGGCAATCCGTCGATCGTGAAATCGGCGGCGAGTTGCAGCCGAACATTCCCGAGGTCACGGTGGTTCGGCAGGAACCTGAGAAAGCCAAGTCAAAACAAGATGAAACGGAGGCAACCAAATGAAGAACTCGCTGATTTTCGTTGCCGTAGCCGCGGGCCTGATGCTCGCGACGAGCGTTGCCATGTCGCAGCGCGGAGACCGCGGGGACCGCGGAGGGGGACGATCGGGCGGAGCAAGTGACGCAGCGTCCGGTCGCGCAGGCGGCGGCGGAGGCGCCAATCGTTCTCCATCGATGAGCAGGCCCTCCACGGGACAGCCGTCCGCGGACAATCGACCTACCGGTAACCAACGACCCGCGGGCGGCCAGCGCCCGGCGAGCCGCCAGCCGAATGCGCCCAATCGCCCGTCTCCGGGTCAGCAGCCGCAAGTCACCCGGCCCCAAGTCACCCGGCCTCCTGTGAGTCAACCAATTGGGAGCCAGCCAACCACGCCGAACCGCCAACCTCCGGCGCGCGCCCTGGCGGCGGACTTAGTCCGCGGCCTACGCCTCCCACGGCTGGAAACCGCCCCAATATCAATCGCGACAGGCTTGAGAACTCAATTGGCGTCGGCGCCGGCCAGCGGCCCACGATGCCCGACTGGTTCACGCCGGGCGCATCGCCGTCGCGTCCTTCGGCGCGGCCACCAAATGCCGGGCAGCCGCCGACGGTCAATCCACCTGACACGGACCGGCCGGGCGGTGGCAGGCCGCCGGGTAGTGGACGACCGCCGACGGTCAACCCACCTGATACGGATCGGCCGGGCGGTGGCAGGCCGCCGGGTAGTGGTCGTCCGCCGACGGTCAATCCACCTGATTCGGACCGGCCGGGCGGTGGCAGGCCGCCGGGTAGTGGACGGCCGCCAACCGTCAATCCGCCGGAGACGGACCGGCCCGGTGGTGGCAGGCCGCCCGGTGGCGGACGGCCGCCGACGGTCAATCCACCTGATACCGGACCGGCCGGGCGGTGGCAGGCCGCCCGGTGGCGGTCGTCCGCCAATTGACGTGCGGCCTCCGGTTGTCAGACCGCCGATTGCTCGCCCACCCATCCGTTATCCGCCGATTGTCGGCCCACCGCGCTGGCCCTGGCTTCCGGGCCATCCGCGCTTTGGCGGTTTTCGGCCGAACTATTGGTGGCACTGGGCCACCGCGCCGGCATTGACTAGCTGGGTCACCTTCGGCTGGCCGCAGCCGATCTACTACCGCTTTGGCCCAAGCGGCAACGTGTTCTTCCGGAACAACATGGTCTATATCGACAACCGGCAATACATCTCGACCGCACAGTTCTTTGAGCAGGCGGCCGCAATCGCCGCATCGGTTCCGCAACTGGATGAGCCGCAAGCCGAAAAGGTGGAGTGGATGCCGCTTGGCGTCTTTGCCATCACCGCCGAAAACGTGAACGCCAGCAGCATGTTTCTGCAACTGGCCGTGAGCAGGGATGGCATGATCGCCGGGACCTACTACAATGAAACGACGGGCACGGTGCATCCCGTCGAAGGCATGGTCGATGAAAAGACGCAGCGCGCCGCCTGGAGAGCCGCTGACGGCACGAACCCCAATTTGGTTATGGAAACCGGGATCTTCAACCTTACGCAGGACGAGGCAACCGCGCTGGTGCATTTCGGGCCTGACGAAACGCAGACTGTGCTGCTTGTCCGCCTGGACGAACAGGAGCAACCGGAAGGGACCGCGGCGGACAAACCGTAACGCGGATGCAAGGAAGCATGCAACATTGGACCTGGCTTACCCCGCTGCTGGCGCTCGGTTTGCTGCTTGTTGCGTTTGCCGCGGGCGTGGGAACTACGCTTGCCGCGCTGTGCGGCGTCGCCCTGATTGGCGCGGTACTCGCGGGGGTGCATCACGCGGAAGTCGTCGCGCATCGCGTGGGGGAACCGTTCGGCACGCTCATCCTTGCCCTGGCCGTGACCGCGATCGAAGCCGCGCTGATCCTTTCCATGATGCTGTCCGGCGGCAAGGAGATGGCGGCCTTGCCGCGCGACTCGATCTACGCCGCCGTCATGATTATTTGCACCGGCGTCGTGGGACTTTCGGTTCTCGTTGGCGGACTGGCGCACCGCGAGCAGAGCTTCCGCGTCGAGGGCGCCGGGGCCGGTCTTGCCGCGCTGATCGTCATGTCCTCCCTCACGCTCATCTTGCCGGATTTTACTACTACCACTGGCCCTGGGACGTACAGCAAGGCGCAACTCGGCTTCGTCGCCGTGACGTCAGCCGCGCTTCGGGCGATTTTCGTCTTCGTGCAGACGATACGCCACCGGGACTATTTCATCCCTGCCAGCGACGCGGCCAATCCGGATGTTCACGCCCAGCGGCCGACGACAGTGGAGGCTTGGAAGAGCTTTGGCCTGCTTTTGCTCTCGCTCGTGGCGGTCGTCGGCCTGGCCAAGAAGCTCTCGCCGACGATCGAACACGTGGTCGACGCGGCTTGCCGCGCCCAGGACCGTCGTGGGAATCGTGATCGCCGGACTGGTCATGCTGCCGGAAACGTGGGCCGCGTCTGCGCCGCCCGGGCCAATCGGCTGCAGACGAGCATGAATCTCGCCATCGGCTCGGCGCTGGCCTGCATTGGGCTAACCGTTCCGGTCGTCGTCACGGCGTCGATGGTCTTGGGTTTGCCGCTGGTTTTGGGTCTCGAGCCGGGCGCATTGGCACTGCTTGCCATCACATTCCTGGTCTCCGCCCTCACGTTGGGCGCCGGCCGCACCTACATGATGCAGGGCGCCGTACATCTCGTGCTCTTCGCGGCGTTTCTTTTTCTTGCGTTCGTGCCCTAAGCATTGAGCTGCTGCCGCAAACGCGCGCAGCCGGGGATGAGGGATATGCGGGAAAGGAGGATAATCTCGCGCCAAGCGCAAAGGCGCAAAGTTTCTTTTCTTTCTCGCCTTTGCGTCTTTGCGCGAGGCTTTGTTTCTCGAACGTTTCCTCTGGGGCATCTGCGTATTCCACGGTCGGCCGCCTGGAAGGCCCGTCCCGCACGCGCGAGAGAATGTTCGAAACGGACTGGGAAAAGAGGAAAGCGCCGAGGGAAGTTCTCGCTCGTCCGATTGGGAACTTCACACCGGTGAGCGAAAGTTTCGCACGCGCGAGCGAAAGTTTCGCTCTGCCGGTTAAAAGGCCCGCTCGGCAAAATGCAACTTTCCCTCGGCAGAATCCCGCATTCCCTCGACGGGAAAAACTCGAGAAACGAGAGTTTTCAGTGTTCAGTTTTCAGTGTTCAGCAGGGTACTGAAAACTGAACACTGAACACTGAACACTTCTCCGCCGCCTTCGCCTCCTCCGCCAGCGATACGACACCAGCGCAGCCGCCCCTCCCGCGACGGCCAGCGCCAGCGTGCCCGGCTCGGGCGTGGGTGTCGGCAAGGTGAGCGCGAAAACGGTTCCGAGCTGCGTAATGCCGCCCTCTTCGGCCATTCCAAAGAACGTCCCGCTGCTCAGCAGCAAGTCGCCCTGCGGGTAGCCGCCGTCGGTGCCGCCGGTGAAGTCGTAAAGGTCCTCGTAACAAACGCACCCTTGCCATTCTACCCACCCGTGGCGAGGCCGTGCAAGCAATTTGCAATTTGCATTTTTCAATTTGCAATCGCTTTTTTCCCGCGACGAGGTTTGCCGCCGCGCGGCGCAATTGGCCTTGCAGGCCGCGAGCGTGTATGATTGGAGCAGCATACATCCGAAAAAATGAGGAACCCCGTCATGGAAAACTCCCTAGCCAAATGCCAATGCGATGGAACCGCCGGCCCCATAACTCCCGAGCCATTTACCCGCCGCGGCTTTCTGAGAACGGCGGCCGCGGCGTCGGCGCGGGCCAGCTTGTCGGTGCGCCCATGCAAACTGAAAAGTCATCGTCCGAGTCGCTGGTGAAACTCCTCTATGACTCGCTCACTGCGGCGCAGCGAAAGCAAGTCTGCTTCCCGTGGGCCCATCACGATGAAAAACTCGGACTGCTGCGGACGCGGATTTCGGCGAATTGGCACGTCACCGAACCGGTGATCGAAAGCGAGTTCTATACGGCCGACCAGCAGCGGCTCGTGCGCGATATCTTCCTGGGCTTGATCCAGCCCGACTGGGTCGCGCGGCTGGACCGCCAGATGAAGGACGACGAAGAGGGTTTTGGCAAGCAGAGCATCGCGATCTTCGGCACGCCCGGCAACCCGCAAGCAGGCGCCTCGAAGTTCGAATTCGTCCTCAGCGGGCGGCACATTACGCTGCGCTGCGACGGCCACTCGGCCGAGCACGTCGCTTTCGGCGGCCCGATCGTTTATGGCCACGCGGCCAGCGGGTTTCACGAAAAGCCGGGCCATCCCAATAACGTCTTTTGGCCGCAGGCCGTGGCTGCCAACAGCGTCTTCAAAATGCTCGATGGCCGGCAGCGAAAGCAGGCGCTGATAACATCGCCGCCGCGGGAAAGCGCCGTCGGTTTCCAAGGCCGCGACGGAAAGATTCCCGGCATCGCGGTAAGCGATCTTTCCGCCGATCAAAAGACGCACGTGCAAACGGTGCTGGCGAAGCTGATCGAACCTTACCGCCAGTCCGACCGCGACCGGGCAGTCACCTGCCTCAAGGCGCAAGGCGGGCTGGACGAGTGCCATCTGGCGTTCTTCGAGCAGGGCCACCTCCGGCCCGGCGAGTACGACGTGTGGCGCTTGGAGGGCCCGGCTTTTGTCTGGCACTTCCGCGGCGTGCCGCACGTCCACACCTGGGTCCACGTCGCCGACGATCCGGCCGTGAAGCTCAACGCGGAAACGTAACGGGCACCGGTTAGAATACGTTGGCGGATTTGGGCAGCACGGGTGGCACGTCCTGAGCTTCAGGCGAAGGGCGTGGCGACCGGCGAGCACACACGCCCTTCGCCTGAAGCTCAGGACGTGCCACCCCGACAAATCGCGTTGACTCTGACGAAGTACACGAGCCGGACTGTGCGCGAGCATTCACGCTGCCTGCGCAATTCGGCCTTGCACTCGCGGCATGAAGCGCGGACAATTAAGCGCGAACCGATTGTTCCGGATTCTGGCCTCATGAAAGCGATAAAACGAAACAGTAGCGTTGCCATAGCGCTCGCGGCCGGCCTGTGCCTCGTCGCGCAGGAAGCGCGAAGTATTGCGGCGGACATTCCCTGGTTGATCGTTTCCGAAGAACAACCGTGGAGTCTCGCCCTGGCCGCTCCAGTAGCGGCCCGCATGCAGCAATCGGGGCAGCAGCAACCGGCGCAGCAGCAATTGGCGGAAGCGCCGCTTGTCATGGCGGTAACCAGTCCGCCGATGCGCGAAGCGGAATGGCTGTTGACGTTGTCCGCGCCCGCAAGCGGACCAACTAACGAAAGCAAGAACAGGCCGATCGTGCTGGCAACTTCCGAGCGCATGAAACTTGGCGCCGTGCTGGAACAACGCTCGCCGCTGGTGCTGAAGATCGGCAGCGAGCCTTGTGCGGCAAGCGCCGCCGTTGCGCGGCATTTCTGGAAAAACTCGCGATACGCGGTCATCGCCACCGCCGATGACGCCGAGGCCGCCATTCTCGGCGGCTCGCTGGCGGCGGCGATGCGCGTCCCGCTGCTGCTGTGCCAGCGCGACCAGCCCGGCAAGGGCGTTGAGGCGGCGCTGCAGGCCCTTTCCGTTACAAAACTTCTCGTAGCGGCCAGCGACCTGAAAAGCGGTCCCCGCTGGATCGATCACTTTGATCTTCCTAGCGACGTGATGTCGCCGCGGGCCCTGGAGCACCGGCTCGTCGGCGCGTTGGGCCGCGACAAGATCCGCAACGTGGTAGTCGCACGCGCGCCGGATGAACGGGCGGACGTGGGCCACAGCGCGTGGTTGGCGCCCTATGCGAGCTTCGCCCACGGCGCAGCGGTCGTACTGGTTCGCGCCAATGCGGCGGCCGTGGCTGAGGCCGACGTGCGGCAGTTGGTCGAGCGCGAGTCGCTGCACTTGGAAACAGTAACCGTGCTGGCCGATTACACGTCGATCGGTTATCGCATCGTGGAAGTCGATCCCAACGCGAGCGAGGATTGGCCGACCGTGGCAGGGACCACGGAACCGCGAGCAGGGAGCACGGGGCCGCCCGTCGCTCCTTCCTCCCCGCTCCCCGCTCCCCGATCCCTGTCCCCGCCTCCGCCGCACTACACCGTGCGAACGGAGCCCTTCATTCCCACGCAGGCCGATCAGCTTTCCGCGCTGGGCGTCGGGCGATTGCCGCTGGAATCGCTGGGCGATACTTCGGTCATGTTTGCGCGAGGCCTGCTGCGGGAAAAGCTGCTGGCCAACCGCGCGCCGCGGGTGTTGATGGTCGCGAATTCGGGCGCCTTTCGGAAACTGGTGCTGTGCGAGACCATCAGCCGCGTGACGGCTTCGGAGTTCAAGAACGTTGGCGTCCAAGTCGACGAGTTCTATGGCAAATGGGCCGACTCGCCGGAGATTCTCGACGCTGCCGCAAAGGCGAATCTTATTCTCTACGAAGGCCATCTCTCCTCCCAGGAGTTGATCGACAATCCTGAACTTCGCCGCTCTCCGCGGCGGGACTACCCGGACGACGGCGAGGAAGCAGCGGGGAGCGGGGAGCAGGGGGCATCACTCCCCGCTCCCCGCTCCGCGCTCCATGCTCGGACCGTCCCAGCAGAGCCGCTTAACCGGCATTTGCAAGGTCCATTGACCGGGCTGCCGATCGTCTTCCTGCAAAGCTGCGAGTCGGCCGACGATGGCGTCCTCTGGCGGTTGGATGAACTGGGCGGCGTGGGTCTTATCGGCAGCATGACTTCCATCCACAGCGGCGCCGGCAGCGCGATGCTCAACGCGGCCATGAGCTCGGCCCTGTACCGCGGCGGGACACTGGGCGAAGTCCTCCGCGACGCCCAAAACTACATGCTCTGCATTGAAGAGCTCAAGGGCCGCCGCGGACACAAGGAACAGGCAAAGGGCGTCCGCGTGGCGCTCAGCTTTCGCCTCTGGGGCGACCCGGAGCTTCACCTGCTGCCGATGCCGCCGGCCGCGCCCAAGCTGCCGCCGGTGCGCGCCGAGTGGCTCGGCTTGGACCGTCTATCGATCGACGTGCCCGCCGCGCGGCTGCCCGAAGCAAAATGTGACAAATATACCGCGAATCCATTTCCCAACAGCCAATTTGCCGGCCTCTTGCGAACCGAAAGCGATGCCACGAAGCGGCTCCTGCCCGTCTATTTCTTTTGCCTGCCGCTGCCCGGCATGTTGAGCGCGAAGGATGACTTCGCGCTGGAACCGACGCGCGCCGAGGCCCGGCGGGTCGACGTCCGCATCGATCGCGGCCGCCGCGTGGCCTACGTGGTCTACCTGCCCGACCAGGAAAGACCCGGCGAGTCCCTGGTGCTGCGGCTTCGGCAGGCGGTGCGCCCGTTAGCGGGTCGCGGGACGACGGCGGGCCAAATCGGGAGGTCGTCGCCGTGACGAGCAGATCGGCTTCGGCCTGGACCGTCGTCGTGCTGACGGCGCTGGGCATCGCGGGCATCATCGCGCGGCTGAATCTCGACCTGGAGGCCAGCGACAGCGATTGCCTGCTTTGCTATTCGTCTGTTTTCCACGTCCACCGGCCGGACGGCCGCATGGCGGTCGCTTCCGACGCCCGGCTCTTCGCCGCCATTCCCGAGGCGACTCGCTATTGCAAGGTCGTAAAGCACGAGGTCAACGCTCCCGAAATGGAGCCGGTGAGATACCGCATCCACAACGCCGAGAGCCGCCGCAACGTCGTGCTGCGGACCGACGTAACCGGCGAGCTCGCTTGCGAAGTGAGCTTCCGGCTGCACTTGGACGCCACGGGCGACTGGCGGCAAAGCGCCCCGCAGCTTCCGTTGACCGCCAACGACCGTTCCCGTTACCTGGCAAATGCCAACGGCATAACCGCCAACAACAACAAGACCGCCGAGGAGATGCTCAACCGCCTGCGCGACGGCCATCCCGCTCCGCAGCAGCTCGTCGAGCGGATATTCAAGGAATGCCGCACGGGAATCGAATCGACCGGCCCGCTGGGCGAAAGCAGCGGCGACGCGACCTTGCTTCACTTGAAAGGTTCGCCTGTTGGCCGTGCGCGGGCGATGGTGCTGCTCTGCCGCGCGGCGAAAATCCCGGCGCGGCTGGCCACGGGCTTCCAAATCAAAAAAGGCGAGGACGTACAACCGCATAGTTGGGTCGAGGTCTACGTCAACCGCTGGGAGCCCTACGACCTGGAAAACGGCTACGACCGCGAGCTGCCGAAGGATTTCGTCGCCGTGCGGCACGAAAGCGTCTACCCCGTGCGGGTCACGAATTCGACCGACCTGGAGACCAAGTACGCGATCCGCGAGGCGCCGCCCGTTGCCCGCACGCTCTTGAGCATTCTCGATCTCCGCCGCCTGCCCGACAAGCTCAAGGAGCCGGTCAAGGTGGTTTTGATCTTGCCGCTGGGCGCGCTGTTCACGGCTTTTGTGCGGACGATCATCGGCATCCGCACCTTCGGCACGTTCTCGCCCACGCTGCTGGCCCTGGCTTTCGTCTACAACGACTTCCGCAGTGGTCTGTGCATCTTCGCCGTCGTGTTGGCCACCGGCTTTATCAGCCGCGGCGTGCTGGACCGTTTGAAGCTGCTCTTGGTCCCGCGGCTGAGCATCATTCTCACGCTCGTCGTAATGCTCATGGTGCTGGGCATCGCGGTCATGAACTACTTCAACGATGCCCCCGGCGGCCAGACCGTTCTTTTGCCGATGGTGATACTGACCAACCTCGTCGAGCGGTTTTACGTGACCAGCGAGGAAGACAACTTTCTCCTCGCCCTGCGGCTGATGATCACAACGCTCCTCATGTCGCTGGTTATCTATTTGTTGCTGAACTGGAAGGTGTTGGGCGACCTGCTGTTCAACTACCCCGAGCTGCACTTCTTCACCGTAGCCGTCCTCGTCGTCATGGGCCGCTACACCGGCTACCGCCTGACCGAGCTGGTGCGCTTCCGCGATCTCGTCCAGCCGCCAAGGGGGTAACCCATGAAGCCCGGCGCGGAAGCGAGCAGATTGAAGCCCGAAGCGCAAGCGAGTGGGCCGCGATTCCCCTGGCGCTTCTGGGCCTGGCCCAGCGAACTGAAACAAGCGGGCATCGTCGGCATCAACCGCCGCAACGGGCGGTACGTCTTGCCGCTGAACCCGCGGCGGCTTTACCCCCGCGTCGACGAAAAGCACATTACCAAGGCCCTCTGCCACGCGGCCGGCATCCCCGTGCCCCAGACCTACGCCCTGATCGAGAACAACGGCGACGTGAAACGGTTCCTGGCGCTTTCGGGCAACAGGCCCCAGTTCGTCATCAAGCCGGCGGCAGGAAGCGCGGGCCGCGGTATTGTCGTCGTTGCCCGGCACGACGGGCGGGAGTTCTTCACCTCCAGCGGGCAGCGCTACTCGCTGGCCGATATTCACTACCACATCGCCACGGTCCTCTCCGGGCTGTATTCGCTGCAAGGCCAGCCCGATCGGGCGATCGTCGAGCAGCGGATCGTCTGCCACGAAGTTTTCTCCAAAGTCAGCGAAGGGGGCACGCCCGACATCCGCGTGGTCATCTATCGCTGCGTGCCGGTGATGGCCATGGTCCGCTTGCCGACGCGGGCCTCTCGCGGCCGTGCGAACCTGCACCAAGGCGCGGCCGGCGCAGGCGTCGATCTGCACACCGGCGTCACTTTCGGCGGCGTATTGCAGGACCGCGCGATCGCCGTCCATCCCGACACCGGCCACTCGATCGCGGGCATTGAAGTGCCCTTTTGGAAAGACCTCCTCCTGCGCCGCGATGAAGCTGGCCGACGTGCTTCAGATGGGCTACATCGGCGTCGATTTCGTCGTCGATGCGAATCTTGGCCCCGTCGTGTTGGAGGCCAATGCCCGGCCCGGCTTGAACATCCAAGTAGCCAACCGCCGCGGCCTTCGCCAGCGCCTGGAATTCGTCCGCTTTCTGCCGGACGAACGCCTGCACGGCGACCGTCGCGACGAAGTGATCGAAGAGCTGGCGGGGATGTGACGCTGGTGGCACTCTCCCTCGGGGAGAGGCGGGCACCGGGGGCACCCGCTTGCGGGTCCAGCGTTGGTCGATGAGGGCTTGCTGGTGCATTCCGCCGGTCCGCGGCCGCGATTTTTTTCTTTGCTTGTAAAGCATCAAGTTTCGGCCTGTTTTCGTGGGTTTTAACGGCAGGACGAAGGCAGGATGAAGGCAGGGCGAGGCCAGGACGAAGGCAGGACGAAGGCAGGATGGACGCGAGAATCCCCGCTTCCGGGTGCTTTCCGCACCAGCAGTTCCTTTCTGCCTTCAATGGACGGTTTCGCGCTCCATTTTTCTGTCCCCGATGTTTCTGTCGATAATTCTGGCCCTAGCCTCCGGTCTCTCATCCTTCATCGCAGCCCCCGCGCTTTGCGGCCGGATTTTTTCTTCGCGTATTGAACATCCGCAAATCCCCGAGTTTTCGGCGGTTTTCCGAACCTAGGGCACGCCTTGAACGGACCTTAAGTGGACCTTGAACGAACTTTGAACGAACCTTGGGCCAGGTTTGGATGCACCTAGAAACTCCCGCCGCCGCCTGGCCTTTGCACCAGCGTATGGCACGGGGCAGGGAGCATGGAGTGGCAGGTGGGAAGTGGGCGGTGGCGGTGCGTCGTTCCCCTCTCCTTTCGGGAGACTGGCAGGGGGTGAGGGCGCGTTCGGTCCGCTAATCTCCGACCTCTCATCTCTCATCATCCATCCCTGATCTTTCATCGTTCATTTTCCCGACTTGCCACCTCCCACTCCTTTCCGCCCGCCATCATACCTCAATTCTTAACTAGTGTCAACAGTCATTGATACTTTTCGTTTGCCCGTCGCCGCAAGTCCTTGCGCGGCAAGGCTTTACGTCGCTTGACATTTGTTCGCGTTCTCGTGCCTGCCTCCGCGGATGGAGGCCGTGCGGAAATAGCGCAAGTCTAGGCTGGCAAAGGAGTTGGGGATTTTCCCGCCCCGCCCTTCGCTGCCGGGGAAAACGGCCGGCTCGGAAGTTTTCTCGCCAAAAGGGCAGCCTATTGACGCATTTTGCCAAGGCCGGTAAGTTACTGTACAAATGGAAACCCGTCGGGCCGCCCGCCCGCGCCAACGTGCCAAGGAAAATATGGCCAGGCAAACGCTTTTTACCGTCGAATCGGCCGTCGCGGTTCGCCAACCCAAGACCGATACCCTCATCGTCCCCCGCTTCCTCAAGGAAATGGCCGGCGACAAGCGGCTCAAAGAAGCGGAAATGCGCGCGGCGCACGAGGTGCTGTTGAAGTGGGTCGAGCTGGAATCCTCCGGGCGGCTGGCGGAGCTGAACGAGACGCAAGTCCAAGGCGACTTCCTGGCCGAAGTCTTCGGCGACGCGCTGGGCTACGACGGCCCCACCGAAGGCAAGCAGCTCTGGCACCGCCAGCAGCATGAAGCGGTCGGCGAGGAGGTGCCCGACGCCATCTTGGGCTTCTTTCGGCAGGGCGAGGAGCGCAAACCGCTGGTTGTCGTCGAACTCAAGGGGTCGAAGGTCCATCTCGACCGCCACCGCAGCAACGGCCGCACCGCGGTCGGCCAGTGCTGGGATTATCTGGTCAACACGCCGCCGGAGTGCCGCTGGGGAATCGTCTCGAACATCGTCAGCTTCCGGCTTTACGAGCGTTCCTCGACGAAGCGCCGCTACGAGCATTTCACGCTGAAGTCGCTTGAGGATTTCGAGGTCTTCAAGCAGTTCTACGCGCTCTTCCACCGCCAAGGTTTGATCGAAAAGTGGGTCGCGGGGCCGCCGCGCGGAGGCCCTGCTGAAGCAGTCCGCCGACCGGCAGCGCGAGGTGGGAGAGTCGCTCTACGAGGCCTACTCGAGCATGCCAAGAACTGATCGCCGAATTGCACCACAAGCGGGCTTTCCCCTTGGACGACGCAATCCACATGGCGCAGCACCTCTTGGACCGCATCGTCTTCATAGCCTTTTGCGAGGACCGCCACTTGCTGCCCGAACGGATCATCGCCGAGGCCTACAACGTGGCTGGCTTCGATCCGGCGGAAAACCCACGCTGGCGGAGCTTCAAGGCGCTCTTCCGGTTCATTGATACCGGCAGGCTCGACCGCAACATTCCCCGCTTCAACGGCGGTCTTTTCGCGCCCAACGCGGTCGATGAGCTAGAGCTGCCCGACATTCCTTGGACGACGTTCTTCACCACCATCAGCGGCTACGACTTCGCTGACGAAGTGAATCTCGACGTGCTGGGCCATCTTTTCGAGCGCTCGATCACGGAACTGGAAAAGCTCAAGGGCGTCGGGCTCTTCGGCGACGCGGAAAAGGCCGAGCGTTACGCGGCCATGCCGCAATCGGCCAAGCGAAAGCAGTTGGGCGTCTACTACACGCCGCCGGAGCTGACCAGCCGGATCGTGCAGTACACGGTCGAGGAATTGATCGCCGAGCGGTTCGCGGCCGCCGCGGTGCAATTCGGCGTCGCCGAGGAAGAAGCCCGCCGCGGCATTGCGCCCGACGACGCGGAATACTGGCGGGGGTGCCTGGCCATTCTGCGGGACCTGAAAATCGTCGACCCGGCCTGCGGCAGCGGGGCCTTTCTCTTTCAGGCCTACGACGCCTTGGAAGCCCGCTATCACGAAGTCATCGGGCACTTGCAGCAATCGGGCGCGGCGGACGCCGAAAAGCTGGCCGCCGCCGTGCCGTCGTTCATTTTGCAAGAAAACCTCTACGGTGTCGATCTGTTTGAAGGAGCGGTGGAGATCACCCGCTTGGCGCTATGGATTCGCGCGGCTAATCGCGAGCAGCCGCTGCCCGTGCTTTCGGAGAACATCGTTCACGGCAATTCGCTGGTGCATGACAAGGCGGTTGACGGCGCGGGCTTCGATTGGCGGGAACGGTTTCCAACCGTATTCCTCCCCTCTCCTTCCGGGAGAGGGGCAGGGGGTGAGGGTCCCTCCGGGAGCATACAAGCCCGAAGCGCGAGCGAGCAGGACATACAAGCCCGAGGCGCAAGCGAGCGGACATCAAAATCCCCTCACCCCGGCCCGCTCCCGGAGGGAGAGGGGGAGCAGCGCCCGCGCGAATCGGGCTTCGATTGCGTCATCGGCAATCCGCCGTGGGAGCGGATGAAGCTGCAGGAGCGGGAGTTCTTTTCGCTGCCCGCGCCCGAGATTGCCACGGCGGAAAACGCCGCCAAGCGGCGGCGGCTCGTGGAAAAGCTGGAGGCCGCCGATCCGGCACTGCACGAGCGCTACCGCCAGGCGCAGGCCGCGGCCGATTCGGTCTTGACGTACTGCCGCACGAGCGGCCACTATCCGCTGACGGGCAAGGGCGACATCAACACCTACGCCGTATTCGCGGAGCTAGCCTACCAGTTGGTCGCGCCCCACGGCCGCGTCGGGATGCTGGTGCCGTCGGGCATCGCTTCGGACTTGACTACCAAGGACTTCTTTGCCACGATCGCACACTCGAAGCGCCTAATTCGGCTCTACGATTTTGAGAACCGGCTCTTGCACTTTTTTCCCGATGTCGACAACCGCTTCAAGTTCTGTATTTTGAACTACGGCGGCGCGGAGGCGGCCGCCGCAAACGCCGATTTCTTTTTCTTCGCACATCAAGTCGAGGATCTGGAGGACTCGAAGCGTCACATCTCGCTCGCAAATGGCGATATTCGGCTCTTCAATCCCAACACGCATACCTGCCCAATCTTCCGCACGCCGCGCGACGCGGAGATTACCAAGGCCGTCTACCGCCGCGTCACGGTGTTAATCGACCGGAACCGCGAGGGACCGACCGGCAATCCTTGGGGTGTGCAGTTCAAGAGGATGTTCGATCAAACCAACGACGCCGAGCTCTTCCGCGAGGCTGATGCGCTGAAGGCGGAGGGTTTCAAATCGAAGGGCAACCGCTGGATCAAAGGGAAGCGGACGTTCTTGCCGTTGTACGAAGCCAAGATGCTGCAAGACTACGACCACCGCGCCGCCGACGTGGTGACCGACCGCGCAACTGGGTCCGCCAAGGGCAAACCGCCAAAACGTCACTGGTCGATCATCAGAACCCGGAGCACTTGCCGACGCCGAGGTTTTGGGTCTCCGAGGAGGACGTGCTGGGCCAAATCGACGAGCCGGTTTCGCACTTTCTTTGCTACAAGGACGTGACCAGCCCGACCAACCAGCGGACCATGATCGCGGCCATGACGCCCTTGGCCGGCGTCCTCAATTCCGCGCCGATCGTGACGGCGGCCGTTTCGCCACGGCGGCAATGCTGCTTGTTGGCCAACCTCAACAGTTTTGCCTACGACTTCCTCGCGCGGCAGAAGATCAGCAACGTTCACCTGAATTTCTTCATCGTCGAGCAGATTCCCACCTTTCCGCCGGACGCCTATGACAAGCCCTGTCCGTGGGACGCCGGCACGACGCTGGAAACGTGGATCAGCGAACGGGTATTGAAGCTCACCTGCACGGCCGAGGACATGCTGCCGCTGGCCGAGGCCTGCGGCTTCAGCAGCGGCAGTTTCCAGTCCGAATACGGCGGCCGGCTGAACAAGTGGGACGAGCACCAGCGCCGAGCTGATGGCCGAGTTGGACGCCGCCTACTTCCACCTCTACGGCATCGACCGCGACGACGCCGAATACATCCTCTCCACGTTCAAAGGCATTCACGACCGGCAAGATCTTTTCGCGGGTGGGGTCAGCACGGCAGAGAGGATTTTGAGCAAGTATGACGAGATGGGCAAGTCGCCTCCGTAATCCCAGTCCATGAGGGATGTCGGGTGCGCTTATTGTTTGGCTACTTGTAAGGGGAGGGGAAAATGAAATCAGCCTCTCGTTGCCAGTGGCGTCGACTCGATAACGCTGGCCGTGTCTCGCAAGGATGTCGAAGTCCTCGATATTTCAGGCGCTCTTGGCACGCTACGGCAGTTGTTTGCTAGCCGCAGCATCGTCGAGCGGTTCCAAGGGCGTGTGGACTTGTTTGTCGAAGGGTACGAAAGCGATCCGCGCGAGCTGTACGAAATCGCCGAGGTGCGTCAATTCTTCCGCGAACTCGATGCGGCGTTCCCGTTCTGGTTTTATTTCCTTTCGACGTTCGGCGAATCGTTCCTGTTGGTGCTGACCTTCTGCCTTTGTCGCGTGACGAAGATGGGCGCGGGCCACGCGATGATAAATCCCGGCGATTTGCAACAGTTCATTGAGAGGCATTTCGGGGCGATGAACTACATCTTTGATAGGTTCCAGCTCGCAGATTCACTAAATGGGAAAGTCTCGGCAGAAATCGCCCGGTATTACGAGGAGGGGGGTCGCCAATAAGCAGCAGTCCGTCGGCTTGCACGGTCAGTCGGTGCGACGCTACCGGAGCCCCGCAAGCGCAGATGACTGCGAACGCCACGGAACGCCCCGCCGTTTCCCCCGCCGCTAGTTGCGTACTTTATCCACACCCTGCCAAAACTTGCACCCGGCGTCCGTCTGGGTTTCGGACATCAACCACAACACGCGCGGCGAAGGGCGGAAGGAGTACCGCAGGAAGCGGCGACGGATTCTGCTGAGTACTGTCCGGCCTTAATTTCCTGGCATGGCTGGCACCGCATAGCTGGAAACGTCAACAAGCCGCAGTCCCCGCACGCGCCGGAACTCGCCAACGTTGAGCGTTGCCAAGCCGTAATTCATGCTCAGTGCCGTCACGGCGATTTGTAGGTCTCGATCACCAATGACTTCTCCGCGGCTGGCGAGGTCAGCGAAATGGACCGCGAACAGCCGCGCCTGCGCCATATCGAAGGCAACGATCGGCATCCGCGCGAAGAGCCCTTGAACGAATGATTCCCGTCGGGCTCGGCGCTGCGGCGAATCTGCGCACTCTACGCCAATGAGCAATTCCGCCGCCGTGATCGAGGCAATCGCAGCCGGCACATGATCGCCGAGAAACCGCTCGAAGTCGAAACGCCGCCGCTCGAACGCCACCAGGATTGACGAATCCAGGACCACCGCCATGCAACGATTACTCCCAGGGATCGCGTGCCGGCCGGACACCGCGCCGGCTTTCGCCGATCACCTCCGCGAGCTGATCATCCGGAACGGGGTGCTCGGCTCGCCAGCGGCGAAGGAACGCGATCAAGTCTTCGGACGACTCGCCCGACGGGACAATCGGCGTGATTCGCGCGACCGCGCGGCCCCCCTTCGTCAAAACGGCCGGTTCGCCAGTGGACGAGATTTCTTCGACAAGCTCGGCAAGACGAAAGGCGGCATCTTCGACTGTCACCACGGCTTCACTCATAAGTCGATCCTCCTCCCCCTGCGGTTAGCGATATTGGCCGAAACACTGCCTCCATGTTACCACCGTTAGCTGGTCGAGGAAAGCCGTCAAGCCAGTAGTTACGACTTAGTCTCGGTCCGATCGGGGTCACCCATAACCGCCCGATCCTGCCCGCCCGAGCAGAACGGTAACTCTTTCGCCCGCGGCTAGTTGCGCACTTTATCTACGCCCTGCCAAAACTTGCGCCCGGCCTCCGTCTGGGTTTCGGACATCAGCCACAACACCCGCGCGGTGGCCGCGCTGGAAGCCATGTCGTCGGGCGGTCTTGCTTTCCATTTCTCGTAGAAGGCATCCACGTTCCTCTTGGCCCGCGTCAGCAGGTACTCCTCTTTCGTCGTACGGTACAATTCCAGATCGGCCTCGACCATGAAATGCGCGTACCGCACCGCGTCGCGATAAACGCCCGTTCTCCGGTCCAAAAACCAGTCCGCGGCTTTCGCGATCCGCTTGGCTTGCTCCAGATACTCCTTCTTGCCGGTGGCCCGATAGAGGCCCAGCAGCGCGCGGAGCATGAGCGCGGAGTTGTACGTCAGTTTGCCGTGCTTGACCTCGCCGGTGGCGACGACCTTGCGGTCATCAAACAGGCCGTCCTCCGCCTGCAGCGCGCCTACAGTCCACGCGACGATCTTACGGGCCTGATCAACGAGCGCCGCGGCGGCAACGCCCTTGCGGAACTTTGCCAGCCGCAGACAGCCCACCGCCGCCGGCCCGTTGGCGCAGGCATTCTTGGTGCCGTCCTTGTGTCTTTGATGCCACCAGATTCCGCCGCCGCCCTCTTCGTCCCAACCGCTGAGCACGAATTGAAGCGTCTCGCCCGCCCGCTTGAGGTAGCGCGGGTCGCGGTTGGTCTCGTAGGCTTCCAGGAACGTGATCACCAGCCAGGCGTTGTCGTCATAATACTTGTCGTTGCCATTGCCGGGCGTGGGCGCGGCTTCGTAGCCGGGGATCTTGACTTTCTGATCCCAGTAGCCATTGAGCGCCGCGAAGTATTTTTGCAGCAAGGGGCGGTACGTGGCGGGATAGGACCGCGCGGCCGCGACGAGGTTCGAGAACATTACGCTTTGGAGCCACACGTAATCCGGCTTCCGTATCGTCGCGGATTTGAGATACACGCCGCTGCGGGAATCGTAGAAATTCCTCTGGATGTGTTCCGTCACTTTGCGAGCCTGCTGCGCGTATTGGTTCGGCTCCGCGGCCTGCGTTGCGCCGACGACTGACACAACCCAAGCAACAAGCCACGCCGCCGACCAGCCGCTGGTATTCACGTCTAAGCTCATCCGTTGAATGTTTGTAACGAAACCGCACCGCCGTGCCAAAGAGGCGCGGTGCTCGCCAAGGGATCAAGTCGGACGGTACGGTCGCGATTCTACCGTGCCCCTGCGGAAAAGTAAAACGCCGTCCCCCTCGCCCCGTGTCGGCTTTGCCGCCCGCTTGCAAGCTGACAGCGGCGCGAATTCGGTTGCGAGTGTAGTGTTTCACTCTGTTGGTGATTTATGGGTGGCACGCTTTGAGCCTCCGGCGAAGAGCGTGGCAAATGAACACGCCCTTCGCAAGCTCAGGGACGTGCCACCCAAGTTTCGCAGAGTATCTATAACAAGTACCGTCGATTACGAGACACTTGCGCCTTAGTCCGCCATGCTATAATCGAGGCGGCAGTAAAAGACCATTGCATTCGCCGCAAAAAGGATAGCTGTATGCCATCGCCATTTCCCGGAATGGACCCCTACTTAGAGGGCTCGTCGTGGATTAGCTTTCATACCCAGCTTACGGCAGAGATAGCCCGGCAATTGGCGCCCAAGCTGCGTCCGAAGTATCTGGCGTTGACGACCGAGCGGTTCGTCCTTGAAGAAGTCGCCGACGTGAGTGTGGCGACGACGAGCATCTATCCCGATGTGAGCGTCGTTCATACCGGTGCGAACTCCCACGGTGAAGGAGGCGTGGCAATTGCGGCGCCGATACGTATGGCGACGGTCGTGCCGGATCGCGTCCCGCAAGTGAGCGTCGAAATCCGCGAAACGGCTACGCGCCGCTTGGTTACGGGTATTGAGGTGCTCTCGCCCACCAACAAGCGCGGCGATGGGCGAAAAGAGTACCGGAGAAAGCGGCGACGAATTCTGCTGAGCACCGCGCATCTGCTGGAGATCGACCTGTTGCGGCAGGGGCATCGGGTGCCGATGCAGCAGCCGCTTCCGGACTCCCCGTATTTCGTCATCCTCGGCCGCGCGGAAGAGCGGCCGATCAGCGAGGTATGGCCGATCAAATTTGAGGAAGCGTTGCCTGGCGTCCCCGTCCCGCTGCTAAGCGGCGATGCGGACGTAACACTCGACTTGCAACAGGCGCTGACGAACGTCTACGACCTGTTGGGCTATGACCTGGCGATCGACTACTCTCGTCCAGCGGAAGTTCCGCTGCCGCCGCAGCAAACCCCGTGGGCCGAGGAGCGCCTTCTGGCCGCAGGGCGGCGAAAATAAAGAATACCAACTTCTAATGCTTCTCGCGGAACGAGATGAGTACGAAGAGTACGTTTTGTAGATCAAGATGAGAGCGATTCCCACAAGCGCAATGAGCAAGTTCGCACGCGCGAGGGCCGGAAACCGAATTTCGATGCGAAGCAGCGGACGCTGCCGAGTTGCTGCCATAGCCGCGATCGCGTCGCTCGTTGCTCAGTTTGCCGTGGCTGCCCCGCCGCTGCCGGCGAAGGTCGATCTGACGCCCGAATTCCAGAAGCTTGGCATTCCCGCGCATTTGCAAGGCGACACGGACGTCTGCTCGCTCTTTGCCGTGACCGGCGTGGCCGACTTCGAAAGCGCCCGGCATTCGCCCGCCCGGCCGGGGTGCCTCTCCGAGGAGTTCCTGATCTGGGCGGCAAAGAAGGCGACCGGCAAGACTCACGACCAGGCAATGTTTTACGAGGCGGTCTGCGGACTCAACGCGTTGGGGTTATGCGAAGAGTCCCTGATGCCCTATGTGCCGAAGAGCGATTCCCGCCAGCCATCGGCCAAGGCCCTTGCCGACGCGCGGCGGCGCGCGGAGCGTTGGCAGGTGCATTGGATACGGCGCTGGAACGTAAGCCGCCCGATGAGCGAGGCGCAGTTCGTCGGGCTGAAGCGGGCGATGGCCGCCGGACATCCCGTGGCTTGCGGCCTGCGCTGGCCCAACAAGCTCAGCGGCTCGGCGATTCTCTCGGACAATCCGCCGGGCGGAGTTTCCGACGGGCACAGCATCGCCTTTGTCGGCTATACTGACAGCACGGCCGCCGGGGCACCCGCGCAGCGGGTCGGCGGCGGCACGTTTCGCTTTCGCAACAGTTTTGGTCCCGACTGGGGCGATCACGGCTACGGCACGATGTCGTACGCTTACGTCCGCAAATATGCCAACGACGCCCTTTGGCTGGCATTTGGCAAGCCCGGCTCGGAGCGCCCGGTCGAGCGTTTCGAGGCGGCGGCAATGCCGGTCGTCGAACGCCACGACTGCGAAGCGCATCCGCAGAGCATGGCCGACTACGAGCCGCGGCTGTGGACGCACGGCCGGCAACTGCTTTGCACGGCAACGCGCGGCGGCGACGTGGTTTTGGCTTTTGACGTGCGCCAAGCCGGCCGCTATCGCGTGCGGCTGCTGGCCACCGCCGCGCCCGACTATGGCGAGATTGCCGTTGCGCTGGACGGGACCGCCGCCGGCCATCCGTTCGATCTCTATTCGGGCCGCGTCTGCCCCAGCGGTTCGCTGGAGCTCGGCCAGCACAACCTGGCCGCCGGCAGGCACCGCTTGCGATGCGCCGTCACCGGCAGGGACCCGGCCGCGACCAACTCTTACTTCGGCCTCGACGCGCTCGATCTGTTGCCGGTCAAGTAAGCGCTAAGGCTGCTCGATCTTCAAAAGTTCGACCAGGAAATGGAGCTTTGCGCCCGGAGGAATTGCGTCTCCCGCGCCGTCGTCACCGTAGCCCAGCTTGGCCGGGACTTCCAGTTCGATCATGCCGCCCTCGCCCACCAGTTGCATGCCTTCGGTCCAGCCCTTGATGACCCCATCGAGCGGAAAGGAGATCGGCTTTTTGCGCTTGTAGGAGCTATCGAAGACTTTGCCGCCGTCCAGCCAACCGTGATAGTTCTCCTTCACGGTGTCGTCGGCCTTGGGCTTTTCGCCTTTGCCCGGCCGAAGGACGCGGTACCGCAGGCCCGACTTCGTTTCGGAAAACACCTTCGGTGCGCGTTTGTCGATCTTGCCCGCGCCGGCCGGAAGCGCGGGAAAGTCAACTTCCTTCTCCTTACTCTTTGGATCTGCAAAGCTCACATTAACCCCGACAAGCAAAAGTAACGCAACACAACCAACCACGCGATGCCAGGCGGCAGCGGACATAACGAAACCTCCATTGGACAGACGACTTCAAGAAACGACGCAACCCCTTGTGTGCCAAGGGGTTGCGAAGTGGAGGATACAGGGATCGAACCTGCGACCTTTTGAATGCCATTCAAACGCTCTCCCAACTGAGCTAATCCCCCGTTGGCGGTGCCCGGCAACCGTCGCGGTCATTTCATTATTCAGCCGCCACGATACCGAGTCAAATAGGGTATCAGTCCGGGACATACCTGTCAATAAGCCTTTTTCGGGACTTGTTGGCACAGGAGATCGCCCGTAACATGGGGGCACGCCAAATAATCCAAGCTGTGGAGGATACGATGAGGCCGGGACGTATCGGTATGTGGGGACTGGTAATTCTGCTGGCCCTGGCAAACCTGACGGGTGCTCAACCGCCAAGGCAGCACCTGCCCGAAGGCGTTAAGGCCATCAGGGACGTGCCTTATGTCGAGAGCGGACACGAGCGGAACCGCCTCGATCTTTACCTCCCCGAAAAGGTGTCAGAAACGACCGGTCGGAAACTGCCGGTTGTTATTTGGATTCACGGCGGCGCATGGCAGGTCGGCAGCAAAGACAACTGCCCGGCGGTATGGCTCGTCGGCAAGGGCTATGCCGTGGCGAGCGTCAATTATCGGCTCACCCAGCACGCCGTGTTTCCGGCCCAGGTCGAGGATTGCAAGGCGGCCATCCGCTGGCTGCGGGCGAACGCGGGCAAGCACCATTTGGACCCGGACCACATCGGCGTGTGGGGCGCGTCGGCCGGCGGGCACCTGGTTGCCATGCTCGGCACGACTGGCGGCGTGAAGGATTTGGAGGGCAAGGAGGGCAATCTCGATCAAACCAGCCGCGTGCAGTGCGTCGTCGATTGGTTCGGGCCCACGGACCTGTTGACGATGGGCGGCGGGCACAACAATCCCGCCTCGCCGGAGGCCAAATTGCTCGGCGGCCCGCTGCAGGACAACAAGGAAAAAGCCCGCAAGGCCAGTCCGTTGACTTACGTCAGCAAGGACTCCGCGCCCTTCCTCATCATGCACGGCGACCAGGACCCCTTGGTGCCGCTGCAGCAAAGCAGGGCACTCGCCGAGGCGTTGAAGAAGGCCGGCGTGGAGGTCAAGCTCCAAGTCGTCGAAGGCAATGGTCACGGCGGGCCGGGGTTCAGCACGCCCGAAAACCGCAAACTGATCGAGGAGTTTTTCGACAAGCATCTCAAGGGTAAAGGCGGCCCTTCTACCTTGCGTTTATCCGGCCGTTTGCATTGACATAGCGCCCCGTTCGACTAAAATATTGGGTTTTCCCCGAACCGCCGCGCTCGGTGAAGGTGTCTTTAACTTTCCTGCAAGCGTTTGGAGCAGCCAACGTTGGAAGACGCGATTTTCAAGGCCGACATCCTCATTGAAGCCCTGACGTGGATTCGCCAGCTCCGCGGCAAGATCACGGTGATCAAGCTCGGAGGCAGCGTCATGGAGGATTCGCGGGCGATGACCCACCTGCTCTTGGACATCATCTTCATGGAGACGGTCGGCATGAAGCCCGTCGTCGTGCATGGCGGGGGCGCGGCGATCACCCGGGCGATGGCCGAGGCGGGCCTGCAGCCGCAGTTCGTGCAGGGCCGCCGCTTTACCGACGACGCCACGCTGGCCATCGTCGAGCGCGTGCTGGCGGGCGAAGTCAACGAAGGACTCTCCAAACAAATCCAGGAGTATGGCGGCAAGGCCCAGTCGCTGAACTTCCGCACGACGAACGTGCTTTTCGGCGAGCGCTTGACGCTGCCGTGCGACAGCGGCCACGGTGACGGGGGCCAGCCGATCGACCTCGGCCACGTGGGCACCGTCACGTCGGCCGACGGCGAGATCATCAGCCGGCTTTGCGACGTGGGCGTGGTGCCGGTCATTCCTTCAATGTGCGTCGACGCCAAGGGGCAGAAGCTGAACGTCAATGCCGACACGGCGGCTATGGCGGTCGCCCAGGCGATCCGTGCGGAAAAGATGGTCTACCTCAGCGACGTCAACGGCGTCCGCCGGGACAAGAGCGATCCCGAATCGCTGATCAACTCGCTCACCGCCGACCAGGCCCGCGAGCTGATGTCCAGCGGCGTAATCGACTCCGGCATGATCCCCAAAGTGCAGGCATGTTTGGACATTCTCCAGGGCGGCGTCCGCAAAGTGCATATCATCGACGGCCGCGTGCGGCACGCGCTGCTGCTGGAAGTGTTCACCAGCAAGGGCGTCGGGACGGAGATCATCAAGAACGGTAGAGTGGGACAAGATCGCGAAGCGAGCGCGGGCCCACCATATTAAACGTCGGTGGGCCGGCGCTGACCCGCAAGCGGGTGCCCCAGGCTCGCTTGTCCCACCCTACATAAAGGAGATTATCCTTGTCAGCAATTGAAACCGAGTTGGATTTGTTGGGTTCCGCCGACGTGCTGAATCTGTTCCAGCAGTACGTCATTCCCAACTACACGCGCTATCCGGTCGCCTTGACGCACGGCGAAGGCTCGTACGTCTGGGACGCCGAAGGCAACCGCTATCTCGACCTTTTTCCCGGTTGGGGCTGCGGGCTGTTGGGCCATTGCCCCGCGCCGGTCGTGGAAGCGGTCCGCGACCAGTTGGGCACCTTGATCCACGTGCCCAACACCTGGCACACCGAGGTCCAAGGCCGCTGGGCGCAGGCACTTTCCGAGCGGAGCTTCGGCGGGCAGGCGTTTTTCTGCAATTCGGGCACCGAGGCCAACGAGGCGGCGATCAAGCTGGTTCGCCTGCACGGCATGACCCACCGGCGCTACAAGATTATCACCTTTGAGGGCAGCTTCCACGGCCGCACGCTCGGCTCGCTCACCGCCACGGCCCAGCCGAAGTACCACGAAGGCCTCGGCCCGCTCATGGCCGGCTTCGTCTACGCGCCCTTCGGCGATCTCGACGCAGTCGCGCGGCTTATCGACAACGAAACGGCCGCGATCATGATCGAGCCGATCCAGGGCGAAGGCGGCGTGCGGATACCGCCTGACGGCTTCCTTGCTGGGCTGCGCAAGCTGGCCGACGAACATGGGCTGCTGTTGGTGTTCGACGAAGTGCAAAGCGGCTTTGGCCGCACCGGCCACTGGTTCGCGTACCAGGCCGTCGACGTGACGCCCGACATTATGACGCTCTCCAAGGCCCTTTGCGGCGGAATCGCCGGGGCGGCGATGCTCGCCAAGACCGAGATCGCTCCAGAACTGCGGCCCGGTATGCACGCGGCCACCTTCGGCGGCAACCCGATCGCCGCCCGCGCCGGCCTTGCGGCCATCGAGATGATCGAAAGCCAAAACCTGCTGGAGGCGGCCGTCCGCTTGGGAGAGGTTTTCCAACAGCGGCTAAGCGAATTGCAGCGGCAGTGCGACATGGTCCGCGAGGTCCGCGTCCGCGGGGCGATGATCGGCGTGGAGTTGGCCGTTGACGGCACGGCCACCGTGCGGTCCTGCATGGAGCGGAAATTGCTCATCAATTGCACGCACGGCACCGTGGTCCGGCTCTTGCCCGCGTTGACCCTCAGCGACGACCAGGCGCACGAGGGTTGCGATATCCTGGCCGAAGTGATCAAGGCCCAAGCCGCGGGAAAGTAGCCGATGCGACACCTCTTGACCATCGCCGATCTGACGACCGCCGAGATCGAGCGCATCTTCTCGATTACGGAAGATCTCAAGGCGAAATGCGAGAAAGGGCTTCGCGAGCCGCTCCTGCCGGGCCGGGTAATGGCCCTGCTATTCGAGAAGCAGTCGCTGCGCACGCGCGTCAGCTTCGAGGCCGCGATGATCCACCTGGGAGGCAGCTCGCTCTTTCTCGGCCAGGACGTCGGTTTCGGCCGCCGCGAGAGCATCGCCGACTTCGGCCGAGTGCTAGGCGAATACGTCGACGTGATCGTGCTCCGCGCGAACCGCCACGCGGTCGCCGTCGATCTGGCCGAGCATTGTCCCTGTTCCGTCATCAACGGTCTGACCGATTTCGACCACCCCTGCCAGGCGATGGCCGACTTGTATACCATCCGCGAACTCGTGGGCGGACGGCTTCAAGGCCGTACGCTCGCCTGGATCGGCGACGCCAACAACGTCGCCCGCAGTGTCGCCTTGGGTTGCGGCAAGCTGGGCGTGAGGCTCGTCATGGCCGTGCCGCCGAAGTACCAGTACAACGCGGCGGCGTTGGATTGGATACGTAAGCAGGTGCCCGCGCTGGACCTGACCGTCACGACCGATCCAATGGAAGCCGTTTGCGACGCCGTGGCGATTTACACGGACGTTTGGGCGAGCATGGGCCAGGAGGCCGAGCGGGAAGCACGGCGCGCCGATTTCACGCCGTACCAGGTGAACGCTCGGCTTATGGCGCATGCCCAAAAAGGCGCGTTTTTCATGCACTGCCTCCCCGCTCGCCGCGGCGAGGAAGTGACCGACGAAGTAATCGACGGCCCGCAGAGCGTCGTAGTGCAACAGGCCGCCAATCGCATGCACGTGCAGAAGGGCATCCTCGCCTGGCTGCTGGGCGCGCAAGGCGGTGGAGAAGCATGCGGTCGCGCGGGCGGACTGGAGATTGCGGAATAACAGTGGGAAGTGGGAAGTACAAACATGCGCCCCGACGGCCGTCAACCAAACGAACTCCGCCCGCTGAAAATCAAGCGCCGCTACACGCGCACCGCGCCGGGCAGCGTTCTGATCCAGGCCGGCCGCACAACCGTGCTCTGCTGCGCTTCGATTGAGCCGGAGGTGCCGGCCTGGATGAAAGGGCAAGGCCGCGGCTGGCTGACCGCTGAATACGGCATGTTGCCCGGCAGCACCGCTCCTCGCAAGAAGCGCGAGCGAGGCGGCAACCTCGACGGCCGCACGACCGAAATCCAGCGGCTCATCGGCCGCAGCTTGCGGGCGGTCGTTGATCTGGGGACAATCGGCGAGCGAACCGTCACCGTCGACTGTGACGTGTTGGAGGCTGACGGCGGCACGCGGACGCTCAGCATTACGGGCGCATTCATCGCCTTGGTTGACGCCCTGCAGGCCGTCGCCAAGGACTTGCCTGAGGGCGCGCGGCCGTTGCGCGACAGCGTGGCCGCTGTGAGCGTCGGCATCGTCCGGGGCAAGCCGCTCTTGGACCTCTGCTACGAGGAGGACGCGGCGGCCGAGGTGGACATGAACGTCGTGATGACCGGCGCCGGCCGCTTCATCGAAGTGCAAGGCACCGGCGAAGAGGCGACCTTCAGCGAGAAGGACCTTGCGGCGATGCTCGACTTGGCCCGAGGCGGAATACGCGAGTTAGCGGCAATGCAAGCGAAGGCGCTGGGGCGGCTGTGGGTGTGGAACGGCTCCGGCCTCACGTGATTGACGAATAGTGCGCTTGCGATTAGACTGTATTCAGTATGTCAACTGCCATAATCTCATCCGAGTTTGCGGATTTCACCCCAGCGCCGCGCTTGCTCACCGCGGGGGACTTGACGGCTATGCCCGACGTCCTTCCGTCCGGCCCCGGTGAAATATGAGCTTGAGGATGGGAGGCTCGTCGTCATGCCCTTGCCCGGCGGAATTCATGGGGCGGTCAACGCGAACATTGTCTTTCAACTGAAGCTGCAAGGAGACCAGAAGGGCCACGGCAAGACGCTCACGGAAACGGGCATCATTCTTCGGAACGATCCTGACCGGGTTGTCGGTCCCGATAGTTGCTTTGCAGTAGCGGTATCGCTTCCGCTGAGCTATTCGCCGCAAGGTTTTCTCATCCGCGTCCCGGCTCTTGTCGTCGAAGTTCGCCGCAAGAACGATACGCCCGGCGAGCTGGAAAGGAAGGCCGGCGAGTATCTCGCTGGCGGAGGGCGGTTGGTGTGGGTCCTCGATCCGATCCGGTCCCTGGCCATCGTTTATGAAGCTGCGCATCCTCCAAGAGTCCTGAGCCCGGCCGACGACTTGACGGCCGAAGGCATCATTCCCGGCTTTCGCGCGAGTGTCGGCGAAATCTTGCGGGTTTAGCGGGTTACTCTCCCTGCACCGTCAGCACCAGCCTTCTTCTCCCGCCGTGACGGCGGTATTCGCAAAGACAAATCCCTTGCCAAGTTCCAAGGGACAGCCGACCATCGCGAATCGGCATCGTGAGCGAACAGCCCGATAGCAATGACTTCACGTGGGCCGGCATGTCATCCGGGCCTTCGTCGGTATGCCGATAGGGCGCGTCCTCCGGTGCGAGCCGGGCCAGCGCGTGATCCAGGTCAAAGAGCACGTCAGGATCGGCGTTCTCGTTGATCGTAAGGCCGGCCGAGGTGTGCGCGATGAACACGTTCAGCAGACCTGCGCGAAGATCGGCCAACTCGGGCACGGCCGCCAGCACGCGATCGGTGATCTTGTGAATACCCGGCGGGAAAGCCGGCAGCAGCAAGTCTCGCTGGAACCAGGCCACATAAATCTCCTTGCGTTGCAATCTCGGACAAATCGGCGTTTTCGTTCCGACCAGTATACCTTGAGCCGACCCAAACGGAAGATGCTCCAGCCTGCGGCGCAAATCGCGGGCAATATTTGTAGACGAGGCGCAGCGCATGATCAAATTGGATTCCAACGCCACAGCGGAGCGCGACCCGGCCGTAGAGCCGATTTCGCGCACGGGCTGGGGCCGCTGGCGCCGCCGCCAGATGGCCCGCGTCCTGGTGTTTTGCGGCTTCATCGTGACGGCCATCTGGGGCATCCGCTACGCCAGCATTGTGGGCGGGGTCGCGGGATCGCTCCGGGAAAAAAGCCTGCCCGTTCCCGTTGCCCCGTTGATTGATCCACTGCTTGTCGCCAAGGCCTGTCCGGTTCCACTGATTACGCTGCTGGGGGCGCTTGTCGGGTTGTTTGCCTTGTTGCGCTTGGAAGCGGCTGCGCCGATTGAGCGAGCCCTCTTGCAGGCGCTGGGCACAAACAACGAGCCGACCCGCTGCGCGGGTGCGCCGGCAAGGAGCAGGGAGCGGGGAGGTTCGTTGCCTTGGATCGTCCTGGGATTGGCAATCGTTGCCGCAGCCATCGCCATTTTGGAATGGATCGAGCCGTTCTACTTTGTGCAGGATGACAATTTCGCCAACGTTTTGCCTGGCGTGCTGCAAGGCTGCCGGTCGATGTTCCGTGGCGAGTTCCCAGACTTTGACCCCTGTCAGTACATGGGAATGCCCAATGCGGGCAAAGGCATCTTCGCCCTCTTCTATCCGCCGACGATTGTCTCGTATGCCGTCGCACGCTGGGCGCTGCGAAACGAGAACTGGACCATCGACGTTTTCGCCGCGATGCACCTGCTGGTTGGCTACGTGGCGTCTTTCGCTGCCGCGCGAATGGCCGGACTGCGGCCCGCTTTGGCCTTCGCCTTGGGCGTTTCATTCGTGCTCTCCGGGTACATCCTCATGGTCGGACGAAGCTGGCACGCCGTTTTGACGCTTGTCGTCTGGCTGCCGCTGTTGTTCTGCGCGATGGAGGCGTGGCTTCACGGGCGGACCGGATGGGGCTGGCTTGTCCTTAGCGGGCTGGCCATCGGCGGCTTCTACTACAACGGCTTCCCGCAGTACTGGGTCTACGCCATGCTCTTTATGTCGCTGGTCGCCCTGACGGCCGTTGCCGGCGGCCGCATCGCCCCGCGGCAACTGCTCTGGCCGGCTGCGGCGGGGCTGCTCGGCGTGTCGCTGATTCTGCCGTCCCTGGTCGTGCAATTGGAGATCACTCGCGGCATGGCCGAAAAGCCGGTCAACTTCGGCACGGGTTTCGACCAAGGTCTTGTCGCAACCATGGCGCCTTTCCCGCTGGGCCGCGCTGAAGGGTTGATGTTCGTACCTTCAAACCGGGACAAAGAGCTTGACAACCAGTTCTATTACGCCGGGACGATCCTCATTGGCGGCGGATTCGTTGTGCTTGGCGTATTGCTCGCGTACCGGTGCAGTGGAAAATGGCTGGCCGCGAATCCTTGGATTGTCGCGGCAGTGGCCTCGCTCTGGTTGGGAATCGGATCGCCCGGACTTTTATGGACGCTGGTAGGACGATTGCCAGTCCTGCGGACTGTCAACCACTATCCGCATCGCCTGCTGCCCTTCTTCGTATTCTTTACGCTCATCGTTGGTGGACGTTTCATCGAGCGGCTGCTCCATCATGCAAGCCGCACGGCCGCTCGCCGATCAGCCGCGCGCGGCAAGAAGTGGGGCGGCTGGAAATGGGAACATGCAATCGCCGCCGCGACTACCGTGCTCATGCTTTACCACGTCTCGTTGGCGCGGAATAGTCTCTGGTCTTATGGCGACCGGCCCTATCCGCCACTTCCCTCGGAGATCGCCCAGCGCGTGCTGCCCGATGACGGCAAGCAACCGGGCCGCGTTCTATGGATCGGGCCGTGGCGGTCGGGCCTGCCCGGATTTAGCTGGTTGCTGCCGTACAGCCTGCCGTCGGCCTACGGCGCGGGGAGTTTTATCGGCTACGACCCGATCATCGAAAACCGCCCGGAGACGCGGGCAATTCAGGCGCACTTCGACGATTCTCCCGTCGAGGCGGCGCGGGCCTACGGAATCCACTGGATCCTGGAGGCCAATCCCGACCACTACTGGCCGGAACGCGATTACTGGCAAACCGTCCGCAAAAGCGACTGGTGCTTCGATTATATGGAGGGCGGTTCGCCCAGCCCCGCGGAGCGCGTGCGGCAGGCGGCCCAGTTGCGCTTCCAGCGCGACGAGCTGCGGCTTTACGAGCTGGGCGGCGCATGCCCAATGGCCTTCGATCTGCGGCAGCCGGAGGCTTCCTTGCCGGTTACTAGCCGCGGCTGGGGATGCCAAGTCCAATCGCACGGCGACGGACAGCGAACGATCGTCGTCAATATGGCAATGCGGCCGTGGGTCACGGCGACATCCGGCGCTCGTGACTTGTCCGTTACACCCGATCCGTGGGGACGCGTCCTGGTGCATGTCCCCGATGACGTAGCGCAGTTCGATGTCTACTACAAACTGCCCTGGCGGCGGGGCCTGCTGATGGGCGGTTGCTTGATGGTGGCCACGCTTGCCGGCACCGCGTTTTTGCGTAGCTTCGGCGTCGCTAAACGCAGGGCCATGCAATAAAGTCCACTTAGTCTATTTAGATTAC
The DNA here is from genome assembly GCA_963780045.1 of uncultured Planctomycetia bacterium. Classification (GTDB taxonomy): domain Bacteria; phylum Planctomycetota; class Planctomycetia; order Pirellulales; family Thermoguttaceae; genus JANXQG01. Next base: position 5,562,005 of record CAVZZZ010000001.1, read on the forward strand.
CAGAATCGGTGCGTAGACGGCTGCTAACGCTGTGAAAACTGCCGCCTAACGCTTGACAAATAATCGTTTTTGTGCATAATGGACTCTTTACCTATTGGGAGTGTTATTTGATGCGAAACGTTTTTGAAGCCATTCTAGAGTGCGGGCACGACGAGGACTTCAACCCGGCTGAGGACAGCCCGGAGTTCCGTCGTACTGACGCCCCAGCAGGCTCGAAGTCGAAGATTGACATGCTCTCCGAGCGCGTGCTGCGCGGTCTGCCGCTCTGGCATCCTGAGGACCGCAGCGATTACAGCGGTCTCACTGGTGGCGGAGGCCCGCGCGTTCAGCGCGCTGCCTTGTCCGGCGCGTGCGGTCGGCCGAATCAAGCCATTCAAAGAATTCAACGCTCAAAGACGCTTTGTCTTCGAGCGTTTTTTTATGTCGGTAGGACGGACTTTCCAGTCCGTCCGCCATCAACCTGCCCCTGGCCGCTTTTCGTTCTCAGGCAATTCGCGGGGTGCGAGTTCGCCGCGGCGGACGGGGACATCCGCAGGGGCCTCGATTCCGACCCGCACCCGGTCTCCGTTGACCCGCACGATCGTCAGGACGATCGAATCGCCTAGCTGGACTCGTTGGCTTTGCCTCCGTGACAACACGAGCATCATTGGACCTCCTTGTCGCATCGACTTTTGACGTTTGTGGTTTGTGGATCAGTTGATTTTCAGGCTTTCGCTCAATTGCGTGGTTTGAAACCGTTCTCCGCCGGAACCGTAGAAAAGGATCTTATTGCAGTCCGTTTCCCAGATGGCCGAGAACCGAGTGGCGCGGGGCCCGTGCAGGCAGAAGTAGATTCCGCAGGGCTTGTCGCCCCGTCGCAGGATCCGTTCCGTCAAGGGGAAGGCGCCGCTTTGGAGTTGATATTGATTGCAAATTGTCGTGTTGACGTAGTTCCGAAGATCTTGCACGTTGTCGATCTGTTGAAGACGAGTCAACATTTTCTGATGCATCGCTCCTTGTTGGTTGCGCAAGCTGGCATGCAACAAGCCGCCTGCGCGGAGGGGGTAAGATGGGATAACTGCCGCCAGTGAAAACTATCGGCAAATCGCTCGCGGGAATTCGCGCTGAGAAACGCCAGATTGCCCGCCGAAGGCGGCCGCGGCAAAAGATTTTCCGGTGACGCTAGTTGTTGAAGCGCAAGAAGATAGGGCGGTAGCCGCGTTCGTCCGGCGCACCGAAAGCGGAATTTGGCTCAAGTTCCCAGTCAAGCGGCATAGGCGGAACAGCCGAACTTGTCGTTCTATCTTCACGAAGTTGGCTACGTCGAACAGGCGATGTCCCGCTGGCCGAGGAACTTCTGCCGCAGCCACCGGTTCCACCAGAGCAACTGGGCGCGGAAGACACGGGGGGGAAAATACGTGAAGCGATAGCTGGATCGCAGGCTCGTCCGCCAGGCTGCCTTGGAAGACGGATCGCCCGTTCCGAGATCGTAAAGCCGGTCGCCGCGGCGGTGCCCGTCTTCGAGCATGAGCTTCTGCAACACGAGTCCTGGCCGCAGCGGGGCAAAACGGGGATCAAAACCCTTTCGCAGTCCGTAGACGGCGCCCTTCCAGCAATAGTTGTAAGCAAATGCGGCCGGTTGGCCGTCGAAGCACAGAAGGTTGATGTCCGCGGCGTCCCAGGGCTCGGCGGCGGCGTGGGCCTCGCGGAAGAAATCGCCGAATCGGTCGTGGCAAAGGTTGGTCTTGTCGCCCCCCTCGCCCTGCCAACTGGACTGCGCAAGGGCAACGCAGGTAGCATAGGGATCCGCTAGAGTCCCGGCTTGTAGGTCCGTTCTGCCGGAATGGACTACTGAGCATGGAACGGCGGCTGGGGTTGACGGCTCCGGCGCGTCTCGCAGTCGGTCAAGTCCCGCTCGGCAAGCAGGACCTACTTCGCCGGTACTATGAGCGCCGCCGCGGCAGCGAATGAATTCCACTTTGCCCTGTTCGGCCATACGGCGCTGGAGGCGGTCGACGTTCTTGCGGAACTTCGGCTCGCGGCCGAGCCAATACTCGTGCCACGTTTCTGGCAGTTCAACGAGTGAAGCTTGGTCCCATTTCTGGCCGTGCGCCGCAAAACCGGCTTGCGCCATCGCCCGTTCCGTACGGCCCAGATCGCCGCCGTCGACATCGACCCAACGCAGATCGAGCACGTCCCAGTCCCGCGGCGTGGCGCGGAGATGCCGTAAGCCGGCCGTCAGCGTCGTTGTGGCGCAAGGTCCGATTGGACCATAGAAGCTCGCCCAATCGTGCAAGGGGTAAGTCAAGACTCGCAGCCGGCCGACGCGCGTCGCCTCCGGCCGCACGACCAACGGCAGTATCCCTACGGGCTGGCCTGTATCGCTTGCAACCAAAACTCGCAGCCTTTGCCCGGCGCCGAAATGCTTCCAGTAGCATTCCAGCCATTCCAGGCTATGAAAGAAGCTCGCGGCGGCCGTCCGCGCCAACAGCTCCCGCCAGGCGTGGCGGAAGCTGCCCAAGGCTTCGATCCGGTTGAGTTCCTGAACTTCAATCATGGCGGTAGGGTGGGACAAGATCGCTTCAAGCGATCGCAGGCCCACCATGAACGTCGCGTTGTCGAGTCTGGTGGGCCCGCGCCTGCTGCGCAGTCTTGTCCCAGCCTACCTCGCAAGCCCCATGCCGGTCGCGCGTTTGCTCGTCTGATGCCCTGCAATGCAAGTCTACCCCGGAGAATCCGCGCGAAATGCCGATCTCTCGCTCGAGCGCCGTGATGCATTTCTTCATCCGGGTGGCGAAACGACAACATCCGGGACCGCCGATGCTCACCGCCCTGCCCACTTCTCGCCGGCGGCAACGAGCGAGTAGAATGGAGACTTGGGAACGGATACCGCTACAGCCAATGAGTCCGACAAGGCCGCACCGATCAACCGCAAAGGGACGAACCATGAAATACAGACTCGCGACCCCGTCGTTTGCGTTGGCGCTTGTGCTCGTCAGTGCCGCAGCCGGTTACTCCCAATCATCCACAAAAGCCAAAGAGGCCGAATTGAAAGGCGAGGCTGCCCGGAACAAGGAGTTGCGACGCGCCAAAGAGGACCTCGAGGAGACCTTTCGCCACCGGCCGGACTACCCAGGACTCAAGAAAAGTCACGACGCATTCCGTGCGCAGTTGGAAGATTAGCACCTTAGCAGAGCCACCATGACTCCAACCGAAACGCTAATCGCCAAGCTGCGCGAAAACATCGGCCGCGTCGTCCTGGGACAGAGCGAGGTCGTCCGGCTCACCGTCGTCGCTTTGCTGGCCGGCGAGCATATCTTGCTGGAAGATGTGCCGGGCGTGGGCAAGACGCTCGTCGGCAAGGCCGTCGCTCGCAGCCTGGCAAGCGAGTTCCGCCGCATCCAGTTCACGCCCGATTTGCTGCCCGGCGACATCACGGGCAGCAGCGTCTATAGCCCTGAAACGCGGCAGTTCTCGTTCAATGCCGGGCCGATCTTCGCCAACATCGTGCTGGCGGACGAGATCAATCGGGCAACCCCGCGGACGCAAAGCGCCTTGCTGGAGGCGATGAGCGAACGGCAGGTCTCCTTCGACGGCCAGACGCACCCGCTGCCGCGGCCGTTCATGGTCGTCGCTACGCAGAATCCGGTCGAGTTCGAGGGCACGTATCCTTTGCCCGAAAGCCAGCTCGACCGCTTTCTGCTGCGGATTCCGATGGGCTATCCGGCGCGAGAAATCGAATTGCAGGTCTTGGCGAGCCATCGCAATGGCGAGCCGGTGGACGTGTTGCAGCCGGCGATCGAGTGCCGCGACGTGATCGAGCTTCAAGAAGCGGTTCGACGGGTGGCGGTCGATGCGGCCCTTGACGGCTATCTGTTGGACATCGTGCTGGCCACGCGGCGGTGCGAGGAACTGCACGTGGGCGCGAGCATGCGCGGGGCACTGGCCTTGTACCGCGCGGTGCAGGCCGCGGCCCTCGTCGCTGGGCGTAGCTACGTCGTGCCCGACGACATCAAGTCGCTCGCCGTACCGGTGCTGGCCCATCGCGTGATCCCCAAAGGCTATCTGCACGGCGGGCAGCGGCAGGCGGTGGAAGCGCTCGTCGAGCGGCTGGTGGAGGAAGTGCGTGTGCCGGGGTAACTTTGGAGTGCGAAGGCTTGCCTTCGCCATTTAAAACGCCGGATAGCGCAGGAAAACGTTTGAATAGGATTGGCTTGAAAGGGTAGGATAGCCAATTGAAAAGCGAAAGCAAGCCTTCGCACTCAAAAGACGGATCCGCCATGAAAGCACGACGCCGCATCGCTTTCACGCGGGAAGGCTGGCAGTACCTGGTGATCTTCCTGCTGGTCTTCTTCGGCGCCTTGATCAACGACGTGAACTTGCTGCTGATCTTGGGCGGGATGCTGGCCTGCCCGCTCCTGCTGAGCCATCATTTGGCCAAGCGTACGCTGGGCGGGCTGGCCGTGCAGCGGCGCCTGCCGCGGGCGATCTGCGCGGGCGATCTTTTGGTTGCCCACGTTTCGATCGCCAATACGCGGCGGCGGCTGGGAGGTTGGATTCTGGCTGTGGAAGACACTATCCAGCGGCTGGGCAACGGCAGCACCCACTATCGCGCGGAACCGGTCTGCCGGCCGACTGTGCTTTTCCCGTACGTTGCGGCGCGGCAGACGGCCAGCGGAGATTATCGCGGCCGGCTCACGCGGCGCGGCCGCTACAGCCTGGGCCCCCTACGGGTTTCGACGCGATTCCCGTTCGGCTTGTTCCGTTACTGGTTCAATTGCGGCACGACAGCCACGCTGACGGTCATGCCGCGCCTGGGCCGGTTGACGCAGAGTTGGCGAACGCTGCGACACGAATCGTTCGCCGGCAGCGAGCGCCGCGAGCACCGGCCCGGCATCGACGGCGACTTTTACGGACTGCGACCCTGGCAGCGCGGCGACAGCAGCCGCTGGATCCACTGGCGGACAACCGTGCGCACGGGCGAGGTCATGGTGCGGCAGTTGGAGCAACCGCACAGCCGCGATGCGGCGATTGTCTTGAACCTCTGGCAGCCGCAGGTGCCCGACGACGCGCAACAGGAGAACGTCGAGCTGGCCGTGAGTTTTTCCGCCACGCTGGCCAGCGAGCTATGCCGCGCCGGCAGCAGCGATGTTTTCCTGATCGCAGCCGATCCTCAGCCGCGGCTTACCGGCGGCCCCGGTTCGTCGGCTCTGCTGCAAGACATCATGGAGCGGCTGGCCGTTATCGAGACCGGCGATGGCGACCGCCTGCCGGAGTTACTTCAGCTTGCCGCCGCGGGAATTGCGCCGGGCACGGAGATCGTTCTGGTGAGCACGCAGCCCGTGGACCTCGCGAGTCCGGCTTATGCCGGCCGCGTGCCCGGCGAAGTGTCGAGGCGAATCGGCGGACGCGGCTTGCGGACAGTGGACACGTCAAGCGCAAGCCTGGAGAAGTTGTTCGTGCCGTGAGTAGCGGAGAAACACCAAATGAAGAAACTCGAAATACGAAACAAATCTGAATAACGAAATCGGGATAGTTGAAACGGCATTTTGAACACTTGCTATTCGAATTTGTTTCGGATTTTGTGCTTGGTAATTGAGATTTCCGCCAAACCTTGCCTTTCCGTAAAGTGAACCTCAAACACCTGCTCTCGATCGTCATAGCCGCGCTCACCGCGCTCGGCGCGATACTCTATTCGATGGGGGCGCAACAGTCGTGGATGGCGCTGGGGTTATGGATGGCAGCCATTTCCTCGCTGGTCGTCACCGATTTTCTCCGCTTCATCCGCTTGCCGCGCTCTGTCGGTTCCGTATTGATGTGGTGCGCGCTGATCGTATTCTTGCTGCATTTCTTTCTCACCTGGGACGCCCGAATGCTCGTCGGCCACAGCCCGGACTGGCAGTTGGAAAGCGTGGTCAACGTCTTGATATTTTTGCAATGCGTCTTGTTGTTCCAGGAAAAGGACGCGCGGGCCTACGGCTGGCTCGGCGTGATGAGCCTCTTGCAAGTCGTCGTGGCGGCGCGCTACAGCCGCGGCGTCGGTTTCGGCAGCCTGCTGGTCGTTTACACGATAGTCGGCATATTTGCGTTGTCGCTGCTGGCATTGTATGGGCACCGCGGCCGGCAGGGGAAGGAAGAAAGGGAGAAGGGGAGAAAACGGGAGACCAGCTCCCTTTCTCCCCTTCTCCCCGTCTCGCCTGCTTCCCTTTCGCCCCGGCGCTGGCCGCTGGCAGGAGCGCAGCCCGAATTCAGCAGCGGGCCAACGGGAAGCGGCGCGTCGGGCATCGTGCCGGAGTTCTTCGCCCGGTTGTCGTTGGTGATCGTCGGCGGGCTGTTCTTGGCAACGGTGATCTTCTACGCGGTGCCGCGTCCTCGCATTCCCTCCTTTCGCGGAAGAGACACGCATCGCTCGCTTTCCATCGTCGGCTTCAACGAGAAGATTCTGCTGGGATCGCTGAGCGACACGATCGAAAGCCGCGAGGAAGTCATGCGCGTGCAGTTCCTCGACGCCCGCACGCGGCAGCCTTGCCCCGTCAGAACAGCGGAGGTCTATTTGCGCGGAGCGGAAGTGAATTGGTACTTCCAGAACGAGTGGTTTCGCACGCCGCCGCCGGTTTATCAAAGCGCCAACCGGCAAGCGGAGGAGCCGGAAGATCTGTCGTGGGACGCCGCCTTCCCGCTCGGTGAATTCGATCCTGCCTTCAGAATCGCTCCGCCGGTTTTGCAACATTCAATTCTCGAACCGAATCTCGATCGTTACGAGCTGTTCTACGTCTGGCCACTTGCCGAACGGTTCGGCACGCCAAGATTCGTGCGTTACGTTCCTGACGGCCAAAGGCTCACGCGCAAAGTCGGCATCGGATTCGAGCCGCCGCCGGACGAGTTTACGTTCGAAGTGAAGACTGGTGGTTTGTTGGACGGCAGCCAGCCCGAATTGATGCCGGTGCGCCGCAAAGTGCGGCCGCAGCCGCTGCTGCAAATGCCTCAAGGCAAATGGTCGCTGCCGCGGCTGACGGCCATAGCCGCGCGGTGGCGGACTGAGGCCGGCCTGGCGCAGCAGGAACACGAGAAAATCGCCCGCCTGTTTGAACAGCAGCTTTCCTTGTCGGGCCAGTTCCACTATTCGCTGCAAGGCGTCCAACGGGACGAATCGATGGACGCCGTCGAAGACTTCGTCTCGATCCATCCCAGCGGCCATTGCGAGTTTTTTGCCACCGCCTTGGCCATGATGCTTCGCAGCCAGGGAATTCCGTCGCGGGTAGTGATGGGCTACCGCTGCGACGAGTGGGACCCGCAGGCCGAGTGCTTCCAAGTGCGGCAACTGCACGCGCACGCTTGGGTGGAGGCCTACCTCGATCCACGGCAAGTTCCGCTGTCGCTCCGCCGCGCCGATCCGCGGCGGTGGTCCTTGGGCGGCTGGTTGCGGCTGGACGGAACGCCCGGCGACGACCTGGGCACGGCCGCCGCTGACCGCACGACGTTAGGCGCGTTAGGGGCCCGCTGGCACTCCTTCCAGCACTATTGGGAACACTATATCGCCGACATGGACAACAAAAAGCAGCAGGAGTCGGTCTATGAGCCGATCAAGCGGGCACTAAGCGCGTTTGCCGGCGGCCTGTTCAGTTGGAACGCTTGGCGAGAGACTTTCGCCGGTATTTGGAACGCCTTGGCGGGACTGCTGGATAGCGGTATCATGGGGAAACTGGCGGTTGGGGCGCTGATTATCGCCGCGACGTCGGCGGTCGCGTTGGCGGGTTGGTGGCTCGCACGGCTCGTGCGGTGGCTCTGGCGGCGACTTTCCGGAAGCGGCGCCCCGTGCTCGCAAAGAACTCGCGAAGCGGTCGAATTCTATCACCGTTTCGAGCAAGTCGCCGCGGAGCACGGGCTGTTGCGCAGGGACGGGCAGACGCCGCGCGAGTTCGCTCGCGACGCCGGCGCGAAGTTTGCCGGCGCCGCCGGACGGCCCGAGCTGGCCTTCCGCGCGGAGCAGGTGGCCGAGGCCTTTTACTTCGTGCGCTTCGGACGGCAAGAGTTGGATGCATCGGCCGCGGAAACGGTCCGGCACGCGTTGGAGGAACTAAGTGCCGCTATCGGAACCGATCGACTATCGGCACAGTGACCGCATCAGTATCAGTTTTGTTAGGGACTCTAAAGCAGCGCTATCATGAAAATCGGTTTGGTGGGATATCAAGGTTCGGGCAAGAGCACGGTTTTCGAATGGCTGACTGGTCAACGGCCCGATCCGGCGCTGGGGCACACGTCGCAAAGCGCGATGGCCGTCATCCCCGAGCCTCGGGTCGAGGGACTCTGCGGCATCTACAAGCCGAAGAAGGTGACGCTCGCCTCGCTGGAGATCGTCGATACTCCCGGACTCAGCCGCAGCCACGAGGGGAGCGCCGCCCGGCTGGCGCTGATTCGCGAAGCCGGCTGCCTGGTGCTGGTGGTTGACGCCTTCAGCCGTAGCGATCCGCAAACCGATTTGGAAGCCTTCGATGCCGACCTGACGCTCGCCGACATGGAGATCGTCACCAACCGCATTGCCCGCGTGGAGGAATCGCTCCGCAAGCCGCTGCCCAAGCAAGAGCGCGAGGGGCTGGAAATCGAGCAGGCGACGCTGAAGACCGTGCTGGAGGCCCTGGAGCGCGGCAAGCCGCTGCGGGAAAGCGAAATGACCGACGACCAGCGCCGCGTGACCCGCGCGTTTCGGCTCTTCGGCGAGAAACCGCGCGTCATTTTCTTCAATACGGCGGACGATGAGTCTAAGCCCGATCGGTTTACGTCGCTCGGCACGCCGCAGACGCCCGTCGTTGCCATTCCCGCCGGGCTCGAACTTGAGCTTGCCCGCATGAGTCCCCAAGACCGGGCCGAATTCCAGAAAGAAATGGGCGTCGGGGGCGCCGACCGCGACGGGCTGATCCGCCTGCTCATGAAAACTTCCGGGCAGCGGCTCTTCCTAACGGCCGGAGAAAAAGAAGTCCGCACTTGGCTCTTGCACGAGGGCGGAACCGCCCTGGACGCCGCCGCCTCCATCCACACCGACCTGGCCAAGGGTTTCATCCGCGCCGAAATCTTCGACTACCGCGACCTCATGCGGCTGGGCAGCGAACGCGAGCTGAAGGCCAACCACCTCGTCCGGCAGGAGCCGAAGGGCTATGTGATTCAGGATGACGACCTCCTATTCATTCATTTTAGCAAGTAGTTCGCGTGGAACCGCATTTTGTCTTGCTGACCGGGATGGGCGCCGACGAGCGGCTGTTCGCCGCGCAGCAAACGGCTTTTCCGGGCTTATTGACGCCGCGCTGGATCGAAGCGCGGCTGCGCGAAGGTCTGGCCGAATACGCAGAGCGATTCGTCGCCGAAATCCCGATCGCCCGGCCACTGCTGCTGGGCGGTTGCTCGCTCGGCGGGATGATCGCCTATGAAATGGCCCACGTGCTCCGGCCCGACGCCCTGGTGCTGATTGCCAGCGCCGTCACGCGAAGTGCGATTCCGTGGTACTTGCGCAGCCCGGCTCGGATCGCTTGGATTATGCCGCCGGCCGGCTATTGGCTGGGCAAGCGGACCGGTCCGGCGGCCCTCTCGTTCCTATTCGGACGCAAGCCGGAGCACCGCCGCCTCGTGGCCGCGATGGCCCGCGACGCCTCGCCAACGTTCCTCCGTTGGTCATGCATCGCTGTCGGCAAGTGGCAGCCCCGCGCGCCATCGGGCGTGCCGACGTACGTCATTCACGGCGACGGCGATTTTGTGCTGCCATTGGGGACGCAACGAGCGGACTACTTGGTCCCCGGCGGCCGGCATCTGCTTACGGTGACGCACGCGGAACAGGTGAACGCAGCGCTGCGGGAAATAATCGACCGCGTGGTGCGCGATGCCGCCGCGCCGCGGTCCGTGGGAGTTGATGGTTCGGCCGAATGATGCTAAGTTGAACGGCGGCCATGAACCACGAAGCTTATGATGCCGGTTACGACGCCTATTGGGAAGGCGCCGACATCGCCGAGAACCCGTACGACGCCCAGACGGAGGCCGATGCTTTCAAGTCGTGGGAAGACGGCTGGCGCAAGGCGCGGGAACACGATTATGATGAAAGCGACGGATAGAATTCCTCTATGGCAAACGAGGCATGCCTAAGTCAGAATCGGCTAGTAACGGTGGCTACGCTGCTTGCAGTCGTGGCAGCGTTGGTTTTGATCGGCCTACTTTTCTCGTGCTCAGGAGCGCTTTACTGGACCTTAGCGTACCTTAATCGTTGGCCCTCTCAGGAAACGATGGTCCGCTCCGGCTATTCTTTGATCCCCGAAGCGAAACAGATGGACGAACTATTCGGTCCTGGCTGGCATAAGGTGTGCAATTACACGGACCCGAATACGGCCGAGTGGCAGAGCCAGGCGTTTTTTGGCGGGCGCGATGAGCTAATGATGATCGTTCCCATCGAGGTGGACCGACAATCCGGCAAAGTCACTAAGACGCTCGACAAACCGCGATTCGTCCTGACGCAAGTGGCAAGCGTTGAATTGCGCCCCGATGGAACGATAGGGTCCATTTCCAACGGAGAGTCTCATTCGTTCGGGCAGGAGGAATGGCACAAGGTCGTTGCGGCAAAGGGCGATTTCTCGGTCATCGGCATTCGCGTCGTCAAAGGCAATGCAGTTGCAAACTTCGACGCATACCGAAATGATCCAAGCAACGGCATGCAATTGGCAACGCCGAGAGCCAAGTTGAAGTAGTAAGCGAACCGTGCCGTTACCAGATTGTCGGGATGCCCGCCGCGCGGATGCGATGGTCGGCGGTCACTAGCGGCAAATTGTAGGTAAGCGCCGTCGCGGCTATGATCCGATCGGGCAAGTCCGGCACAACGTCGCGCGGAATTCGTTCCACCGCAAGGGCGACGTCCAAATTGATCGAGAAAAGCTCCAGATTCAGCGACGGATCGTGGAAGGCCAGAACGAGGTCCTCATAGATCGTCTCAGCCAAACGGCCTTTTTCCATCAGATATCTGACCTCAATGATGGAGATCGTTGAGACTCGGATCGACACTTGCGCCGCTTCTGATTGCTCGATCGCCGCCGTCGCTGCCTTCGATAGCCGCGGCCGGTCAAAAAGGGACCAAACGACGGCGTGCGTATCGAGAATGATTCCGCGGCTCATCGATTGTCCGCCTGCGGAAACTCGCGCGGAAAGCTTGCCCACGCTTCTTTTCGCGCTTCTTCAAATACTTCTGGTGGAATATCAATGCCGCGGTGCTCAAAAAGTCCTAAAATGCTCTTTCGCGGTCCCACGGGGGGCTTCCCCGACGGCAAGGTCTCGATGAACGCCAGCAGCTTCTCCTGATCGCCTTGCGAGAGCTTGTTCAACTTCAGCATGATTTCGGCTTTGGTCGTCATGGCACTTATTCCATGTGCGCTCGAGAATTCGTCTGCGGTTATCGCGTTGATAACAGACTCGCGGTCGCCGGTCAAGGCCGTTTGTGCGCGACGAGCTTCTGCGCGATAGCCATCGACCCTTGCAAGTCCGCGCGAAGCGTGTTCTATTGGTAGTTTATTTTCATCAGTTCCGATTCGGGCAGAAGCCGGACCGTTCGTTTTTTCGTTGACAGCAGCATGTTCGACGCCGTACCAAGCTCGGTCAACCTGCCCAAGCAGGAAGAGAAGATCATCCGCTTCTGGAAGGAGCGGCAGATCTACGAAAAGACATTGGCCGCGCGGCGAGGCGCGCCGCCGTTCGTCTTCTACGAAGGCCCGCCGACCGCCAACGGCCTGCCGCATCCCGGCCACTGCCTCACGCGCGCGATCAAAGACCTCTTCCCGCGCTACAAGACGATGCGCGGCTACTTCTGCGAGCGTAAAGGCGGCTGGGACACGCACGGGCTGCCGGTCGAGGTCGAGGTCTGTAAGGAACTGGGCATCCACTCCAAGGAAGAAATCGAGCACTTCGGCGTCGAACCGTTCATCCACAAATGCATCGAGAGCGTCTTCCGCTATGTCCGCCAATGGGAAGAGCTGACCGAGCGGATCGGCTTCTGGATCCATCTCGACGAGGCCTACGTCACGTTCCACCAGAGCTATGTGGAAAGCGTCTGGTGGGCGCTGAAGAGCTTCTTTGAGCGCGGGCTTCTCTACCAGGGCCACAAGATCGTCTGGTGGTGGTGCAAGGCGGCACCGCGCTTTCCAGTGGCGAGGTAGGGCAGGGCTATCGCGAGGTGGCGGACCCGAGCGTGTATGTGAGGTTTCCGCTCATTAGTCTCCCTCTCCCTCCGTCAGCGGGCTGGGGAGGGAGCGGCCGCGAATCGCTCAATAACTCGGATCTGCTCGTTTGGACGACTACACCTTGGACCCTTCCGAGCAATCAGTTTGCCGCCGTCAAGCCGGACCTGGAATACTCTATCGTCCGATTCGACGATGAATCGCGCGGCTTGATCATGGCCTCGGTCCTTGTCGAAGAAATTGCCAAGAAGTCCGGCAAGGAGGCGCGGGTCGAAGCAACCATCGGCGGTGCGGACCTTGGTGGCCTGCGATACGTTCCGCCGTTCAACTACTATTACAAGGCGTCGGGCGAGTGCGAGGGGCGGCTTAAGAGCGACGGAACTGCGAAAACTGCCTGGCGCGTCATCGCCGCCGACTTCGTCACGACCGATACGGGCACGGGCATCGTCCATCAAGTCGCCGGCCTTCGGCGAAGTTGACTTCGATGTTCTCCTTGCCGAGCAGGCCCGATTCGTCGATGGCCAGGGTCCGCAACTAATCTGCGCCGTCGGTCCCGACGGCAAGTTCACCCCCGAGGCCCCCGATTATCAAGGCCGTTGGGTCAAGGACTGCGACAAGGACATCGTCCGCGACCTGAAACGCCGCGGCTTGCTCTTCCATCAGGAGCAATACCTGCACGACTATCCCTTCTGCTGGCGGGCGGAGGAAGACCCGCTGATCCAGTATCCGCGCAAGAGTTGGTTCATCCGCACGACGCGGTTCCGTGACGAGATGCTGGCCAACAACGCCAAAATCAATTGGCTGCCGGAACATATCCGCGACGGCCGCTTCGGCAATTTCCTTGAGTCGAACGTCGATTGGTGCTGTCCCGCGAACGCTACTGGGGCACGCCGCTGCCTATCTGGGTCTGCGAGGAGACGGGCTACATGGAGGCCGTCGGTTCCTATGAAGAACTGCGGCAAAAGCCCAATGTGGCCGGTTTTGAAGTTTGGGAAAAGGCCAAGGCGGCTAATCCCGCATTGTCCGACCACCTGCGAATTCACAAGCCGTATATTGATGCCGTGACGTACGACTCGCCCAAAGCGCCCGGCAAGCGGATGCGACGCGTTCCGGACGTGATCGACTGCTGGTTCGACAGCGGCGCGATGCCGTTCGCGCAGTGGGGATATCCGAATCAGGACGGTTCGGCGGAGCAATTCCGCTGCCAGTTCCCCGCCGATTTTATCAGCGAGGCCATCGATCAAACCCGCGGCTGGTTCTACAGCCAGTTAGCGATCAGTACGTTGTTGTTTGGTAAGCAGCCGCGCGACACAGACCAGTCCTCACCCCCTGCCCCTCTCCCGGCGGGAGAGGGGAGCATTATTCCGTATCCTCATCCCTTCCGTAACTGCATCGTGCTCGGTCTGATGCTCGGCGAAGATGGCCAAAAAATGTCGAAGCAGAAGCGGAACTATCGCGAGCCGCGGGAGATTTTCGACAAGTATGGGGCCGATGCCCTGCGCTGGTACTTTTTCGCCAACCAGCCGCCCTGGACTTCGATCCGCTACAGCGAGCAGGCGATCAAGGAAACTGTGCCCGAATTCCTCCTGCGGCTCTGGAACGTTTACAGCTTTTTCGTGATCTACGCCAACATCGACGGCTTCGACCCGGCAAAGGAGATTGTAGAACGCTGGAGTACCGGCTTTAGCCGGAATGCCGGCCAACAGCCGCCTAAAGGCGGGACTCCAGCGCTGCAGCTTGCGCCGGCCGAGCTTGCCGCCGCTAGTAGCTACCGCTCGCCGAACCAGCGCGGCGAGCTGGACCGCTGGATTCTCAGCGAGCTGAACCGCACGGCTGCCGCGGTCGTGCTGCGTATGGACCAGTACGACAATTTCAACGCCTGTACGCAGTTGATCGAGTTTGTCGACGCCTTGAGCAACTGGTACGTTCGCCGCAGCCGCGACCGTTTCTGGAGCAACGTCCACGACGCCGACAAGCGCGACGCCTATTGGACGCTCTACGAGTGTCTCTTGACCACGGCCAAGCTGATCGCGCCTTTTGTGCCGTTTCTGGCCGAGGAACTGTGGCAGAATCTGGCCACAGCCGCTTTTCGTGGTGCGGGCGTCTCGCCTGCCACATCGTCGCCCGTCGAGAGCGTCCATCTTTGCGACTATCCTACCGGCCATCCGACCCTGGTCGATGAAGCCCTCTCCAGCCGGATGAGTCTCGTGCGGGAGATCGTCTCGCTGGGCCTTTCCGCACGCATGGCCGCCAAGCTCAAGGTTCGCCAGCCGCTGGCCAAGGTCGAGGTCGTGTTGGCCGACCGCACACACTTGGCGTGGCTTGAGGAACACACTGCCTTGATCTGCGGCGAACTGAACGTGAAGAAAGTCGCGTTCACCGAGCGGGCCGACCACTATATCACGTACACCATCCTGCCCGACTTGAAGCGGCTCGGTCCTCGGCTGGGCAAGCGGTTGCCGGCGGCGAAAAAGCTGCTGGCCGAGGCCGACGGCGGCGCGCTGCTGGCCGAGTTGAAGAACGCCGGACACGTTACGCTGACCTTGCCCGACGGCCCGGTCGTGCTGGACGCAGACGACATCCAGGTGCGACTGCAGGCCAAGGAAGGCTGGGCGGCCGCGCAGGGCAAGTCGTGCGTCGTCGTGCTGGCCACGGAGCTGACCGAGGACCTTATCCGTGAGGGCCTGGCCCGCGAACTGGCCCGCGCGGTCAACGACGGCCGCAAAGAGATAGCCTGCCAGTTCACCGACCGCGTGGAAATCGCCGTCGTAACCGATTCCGCCGAGCTTTGCGCCGCCATTGAGCAATACCGCGATTACATCATGGCCGAGACGCTGGCCGTTTCGATCACCTTCCAGCCGATTTCCAGTGTTCAACCGGTAGCGGTCGAAATTGGCGATTACCGGGCGGACCTTTATGTAAGAGTCGTGCCCGGCAGCCCCGGTTACAAATGATCGGTCGGATCCGTCCGATCGGTCGGATCGGTCCGATCATTATGCCAACGAGCAAACCTGCCTTTCGCCTCGCCGTCCTCATCTCCGGCGGCGGCACCACGTTGAAGAATCTGATCGAGCAGATTGCCGCCGGCAGCCTCTGCGCAGAGATTGCGCTCGTGGTTTCCAGCAGCCCGTCGGCCGGCGGTCTGCAAATCGCCGCCACGGCCGGCGTTCCGGCCACGGTCGTGGAGCCGAAGCAGTTCGCCTCGCAAGACGCCTTCAGTCAATGCCTCTTCGACCACTTCCGCCGGGCGGCGGCCGATCTGGTCGTCATGGCCGGTTTCTTGAAGCGGGTGACGATTCCCCAAGATTTCACCAACCGCGTGGTGAACATTCACCCCGGCTTGATTCCTGCTTTCTGCGGCGAAGGCTTCTACGGAAAGCGCGTCCATCAGGCCGTGCTGGACTACGGCGCGAAAATCAGCGGCTGTACGGTCCACTTCGCCGACAACGATTACGACCACGGCCCCGTGATCCTGCAGCGTGCCGTGCCAGTGCTGGACGACGACACGGCCGAGACGCTCGCCGCGCGGGTATTCCAAGCCGAGTGCGCCGCCTACCCCGAAGCGATCGAACTGATCGCCGAGGGGCGAGTGCGTATTGAAGGGAGGCGCAGTGAGGGTCAATCCGGCCGCTGGCCAATAGTCACCTTCAAGTCCCGCGTTTCGCCGTTGCGCTTTAGCGTCACCGTGGCCTTCGCGCCGATTTTCGACATCGCCACCGCCAGCCCCAACTCCGGCGGGCTGTTGACTCGCTTGCCGTTGAACTTGGTGATCACGTCGCCCACCTGGACGCCGGCCTCGGCCGCCGGCGAGCCGTCGCGGACTTCGATCGCCATCACGCCGCTAGTGCCGAGCCGTTGCATTTCCTGCAAGGTAAGCGGCTTCATCATCACGCCCAGATATCCGCGAATGACCTTGCCCGAGCGGACAAGCTGGTCGTAAACGTCGTGGGCGGTGTCGCTGGGAATGGCGAAGCTGATACCCTGGTAGGTATTGCCGACGATGGCCGTGTTGATGCCAATCACCTCGCCGCGCATGTTGACCAGCGGGCCGCCGCTGTTGCCGGGATTGACCGCGGCGTCGGTCTGCAGGAAGTCATGGTAGTGAACCTTGTCGATGAGCGCGTCTCGCCCCGTAGCACTGAGGATGCCGGCGGTGACAGTCCGGTCCAGTCCGAAGGGACTGCCGATCGCCAGGACCGGATCGCCCACTTCCATATCGGCGCT
Organism: uncultured Planctomycetia bacterium; assembly: GCA_963780045.1. Classification (GTDB taxonomy): domain Bacteria; phylum Planctomycetota; class Planctomycetia; order Pirellulales; family Thermoguttaceae; genus JANXQG01. The sequence goes on from CAVZZZ010000001.1 coordinate 5,578,408, forward strand.
TTTGCCCCACGGCGCGCGCGGAGCTTCGCCGCCGAAATCTTCAAGACGGCCAGGTCGGTGGTCGGATCGGCGCCCACAATCGTCGCCTCGTGCGTCTCGCCGTCACTCAGTTCGACGTGGACTTCCTTGGCTTGCCCCACAACGTGGTAATTCGTGACGATATAGCCCGCCGGATCGATGATCACGCCGGAGCCTTGATCCTGCTCGCGGAGCACGCCGCGTCCGAAAAGCAGCGCCAGGTCGTCAAGGTCGCGTCCGCCAGCGGCGCGCGTGGCCTTGACCCCCACGACAGACGATTGCACCGCCTTGACCACCGTGCGATACTGCCCGATCGTCGGCCCGCGGCCTTCGTCCAGCACTTGCCGGGCGATCTCGGCCTCCGCCCGTTCTTTGCCGCGGGTCCAGGCAAAACGGACCTCTTCCACGAAGTTCGGCACGAGGAGCAACAGCAGCAGAATAACCAACAGTCCCAGCGCCCGGCCAAGGCGGAAGCCGCCGAGCGGGGCATCATGACCATAAGCCGGATGGGGTAACAGCGGCTGTTGCGGGTAGCGGGGATCGCCGGACGGGCCGGGAAACATGTCGGACATGGTGTCGGTGCTCCAAGTTTGCCACGTTGCTTCACCAAATTATACCGCACGGCTGTCCCTGGCGAATAGACGTAGTCGCGACGCGACGCGAAAGCTACAGCGACCTCGGTCAGTCATTCACGTGACGTAGTCACGTGGTGGGGGGCGGTATCCGCACCTTCGAGACGCACACCCGCTTCTCGCTCACGCTCGCTTCCGTTCCCTGGCTGCACGATCGAACTCACCTGCCCGTGATCGTCGATCCTAGCCACGGCACCGGGCACACGGCGCTGTTTCGCGGATGGCCGCCGCCTCGGTTGCCGCCGGTGCCGACGGCCTGATCGTCGAGGTCCATCCTGACCCCGAAACGGCGCTGAGCGACGGTTATCAATTGATGACGTTCCAACAGTGCGGCGAGCTGTTGCAGTTGTGCCGCAAGGTGGCTGCGGTGATCGAGAGGGTGATGTAGGCAAAGTAGCCGAGTTGCTTGTTCGCGGGTATCAATCTAGCGTCATTCCGCCTGTCCAGGGGCTGGTTCCAGTTAAGTCTAACGATCCAAAACCCGCTTTGGTTACTGTGCCGCTACCACTAATGGAACCGGAGAACGTCGTATTCTCGCTGATTGGTCCCACAGCAAGATTGTTGGGGCCAGCTTCCGACCCGGCGGGCGCCGTTCCAGTCGCACGCGGCACAAATTGAGTATGACGAGAGCCGTGGACTCCGGGCTCAGTAAACGCCATGATCACTTTTCCCCTCTGTTCCGCCAAGATCCTTTGCCGCTCGCTTTCGGACTTGGCTGCCGCCAATTGCGTGACGGTTTCATTCAGTTGAAGCGCCAGCTCGCGGTCCAGCTTCCGGGTTTCTTCCGAAGCCGCCAAAGCACGCGCAGTAACCGCATAGCCCGCGCTTGCCACAACGGCGAGCAGGAGTAAAAGCGCGGCCACAGCGGTTGAAAGGCCGGCGATTACCGGCTGCCGCCGGCACCACCGCCAGGCGTGGCCCAACCGCCCGACCGGCCGCGCCTGGATCGGCTCGCCACCCAAGTGCCGACGCAGCTCGTCGACAACGGCCTGTGCCGTAGGGTAGCGCTTGGCGGCGTCCTTCTCCAGACACTTCAGGCAGATCGTCTCCAGATCGCGCGGGATGCAGGCCTGGAGTTTTCGTGGGCAGGGCGGCTCGTCGTTCAGAATCTGCACGATCATCATCCGCTGCGCACCGCGGAATGGGACCTCGCCGGTGAGCAGCTCGAAAAGGATCACCCCGAGCGAATAAACGTCGCTGCGACGGTCGGCCTTGTGGGCCTCGCCGCGAGCCTGTTCGGGCGACATGTAGGCCGGAGTGCCGAGCACTTGGCCGTCGACGGTCATCGTGATCTCGCCGGAGTCGCGTTTTGCCAGGCCGAAATCGGTCAGGTGCGGCTGGCCAGCCGCGTCGATCATCACGTTGCCCGGCTTCAAGTCGCGGTGGACGACGCCCGCCTCGTGGGCGGCATGCAGGGCGTCGGCAATCTTCACGCATAGTTCGGCCGCCTCGCGCGCCGTCAGCTTCCGCCCTTTGAGCCACTCCTTGAGGCTGCACCCGTTCACGAAATCGCTGACGATGTAAAGAGTCCCATTCTCGCGGCCAATTTCATGGACAGCCACCACGCTCGGATGACGCACCTGCCCGGCGGAACGGGCCTCGCGGATGAACATCTCTGCCTCCGCGCAGGCAATCTCGCCGCGCCGCGGGATTTTGACGGCTACCGTGCGGTCGAGCTGCGTATCGCGGGCCTTCCAGACCGTGCCGAACTGCCCGCCGCCGACGTGCTCTAGCAGCTCGAAATGCGCGATCGTCCTCACGCGGCCGGGCGTGGCCGATGCCGTTTCGCCCGTGGCAAGGCTGAAGCTGCTGCCGCAGTCGGGGCAAGAGATGTCGTTGAAAGGGTCGAAATCGACGACTTCGATCGGATTTTGGCAGTGGGGGCAGCGGATGTGCATGGCGGACCTCAGAATGGTCTGTGGTTGCGGCAGAGATTTAGGGCGCGGCAGATATCGGTCGGGGATAGGTGTGGAATTATACGCACTTTCGCCCTCGTGAGTATAACGGAACCGAACTGGCGCTGCGGACGACGTTGGGCTCTTATTTGGGAGGTAAGCGAAAGCGGGTGTCACCGGTCCCCAAGTCAATTTACAATGATTGCGTATCATCGGAGCCGGCTTATGCAACCACACAATCGTCACTTGATCGCCGGAATGATTCTTCTCCTCGCGATACCGCGCATGCTGTTGCGCGAGGCGTCTGGGGCTGATCGCGCAGACATACAGGGTGTCCGAGAATCGTTCACATTCGACCCGGACGACTATATTGTGCTCGTGCCCGTGCGAATGGGATCCAAGGACTATCAGTTTATCCTGGACACAGGCGCAACAAGGAGCGTGTTCGATACGGTCTTCCGAGCGCGAATGGGGCGGCGCGTAAGCACCGAGATTTCAGGAACACCACGCGGGAAGACGAAGGTGGAATTGTACTTCCCTCCCGACGCTCACATCGGTTCCCTGCCGCTATCAAAGAGCCCCGCAATCTGCTCTGATCTCACCCCGTTTCGAGAAGCCAGTGGCTACGACGTGCGGGGCTTCCTCGGCATCGACTTCCTGAAGGATTGGATCGTTTTCTTCGACTTCGATGACGGTCGAGTTGATATTCTTTCGCCAAAGACCCCGCGGAGTTCCAATTGGGGCGACCGAATAGGATTCAACTACGACGCGACCGGCGCAGCAAGGGTCTTCGCCAGGCCGGGCAAGAACGACGAGACCCTTTTCCTCGTCGACACGGGGATGGGGGGGCACAGCAGTGGCGATTTGGAAGAGTCGCTTTTTTCTCGCCTCGTCGATTCGGGAGCGGCTCGCACTGCCGGCGCCGACTGGATGTCAACTGCCGTTGGCCATTCCTCTTCGCGCGCTGCCCGCCTCTCGCAATTGTCCTTCGGCAGTTTTCGGCACGAGAACCTGCGGTTCAGTTCGGGTAAACAGAACATCCTTGGTTTACACTACCTTTCCCGTTTTCGGGTGACGTTTGACTTTCCAACAACTGATTTATCTGGCAAGGGGAAATCGCTTTGCCGATCGCGATCGTGGTTCGTTGACCGGAATCCATTCCCTGTTTAAGCCGAACGGCCTTGAGGTCAAAGCCGTTGAGGAAACAAGTCCTGGCGCGATTGCCGGTGTACGGCCGAACGACGTAATCGTTGAGTTGAATGGGAAGGCGGTATCGAAGTTCAAGCCGTCGGAGATACGCCGTCTCTACAGGACCGAGGGCAAGATCATGCGCATAACCGTCGAACGAAGCGGCAAGCGGATGGAGATGAGCTTTATTCCCAGGGAGTTCGAGTACGCGCGTGCCTACTGCCGACAAATCCCCCGCCGAACAACTCGCCACGCCCGTGCAGTTTCTCAAGGGCGTCGGGCCGGCGCGCGCGGACGTGCTGGCGCGGCTGGATCTGCACACCGCCCGCGACGTGCTCTTCTTCTTCCCGCGGACGTACCAGGACATGACCGAGCTGCGGGACGTCGATCAACTGGAGGAAGACAAGCTGCAAAGCGTCTGCGGCACGGTCGAGGAGTTCGAGCTCCGCGGCAGCCAGCCCGGCCGTTGCATGCTGGGCGTGCTGGTCCGCTCGGCTTCCGGTCACCTCCGCGGCATGTGGTTCAACCAGCCTTTCATGCAGGAGAAGTTCAAAGTCGGCCAGCGGGTCGTCTTCTCCGGCAAGCCCAAGCACCAGGGACTGGTCTGGCAGATGTCGCACCCGAAGGTCGATTTCCTGGCCGACGACGACGAAACGCCCAAGGGCCGGATCGTGCCCGTCTATCCGCTCACCGAGGGCATCCTGCAATGGCAGATGCGCAAAGTGGTCGCCGAGGCGGTCGCCGCTTTCGCCGACCTGTTGGAAGAAGTCTTCCCCGAAGACTACCGGCAGGTACACAACCTCTGGCCGCTGCAGCGAGCGATCCGCCAGATCCACTCGCCCGACGGCGCCGAGGAGTTGGCCGCCGCGCGGCGGCGGTTGGCCTATCAAGAACTGTTCCTCCTGGGTTTGGCCTTGGCCTTGAAGCGGCAGCAGCAGCACCAGCGGCAGGCCCCGCCGCTGGAGGCGACCGCGCAGATCGACGCCCGCATCCGCCGGCTCTTCCCCTTCGAGCTGACGGCCGGGCAACAGCAGGCGATCGCCGATCTTCGTGCGGACATGGCCCAATCGCGGCCGATGAACCGCCTCCTGCAAGGCGACGTCGGCAGCGGCAAGACGGTCGTCGCCCTCTACGCCATGCTGCTGGCCGTCGCGCATGGGCACCAGGCGGTGCTCATGGCCCCCACGGAAATCCTCGCCCGGCAACATGCGTTGACGATCCGCCGCCTGCTGACCGACAGCCAGGTCCGCCGGGCGGAATTGATCGGCGGGTTGCCGGCCAACGTGCGGACGGCGATGCTGGAAGAGATCGCCGCCGGTCGGATCGACCTGATTGTCGGCACGCAGGCGGTGCTGCAGGAAGACGTCCGCTTTGCCAGGCTGGGCCTGGTGGTTATCGACGAGCAGCACCGCTTCGGCGTGCGGCAGCGTGCGGCGCTGCGGCAAACAGGTCCCGATCCGCATTACCTGGTGATGACCGCCACGCCGATCCCGCGGACGGTGACGATGACACTCTTCGGCGACCTGGACGTTTCCGTTCTCGCCGAGCTTCCGCCGGGGCGGCAGAAGGTACACACCTACGTGGCCGGCGACGAGAAGCGCGAGCCTTGGTGGGCATTCGTCCGCAAGAAGCTCGACGAAGGGCGGCAGGGTTTCGTCGTCGTGCCGCTGGTCGAGGATTCGGAGCAGTCGTCGGCCGCGAGCGTGCAGGCGGCCTACGAGGCCCTGGCCAACGGCGAGCTGGAGGCTTATCGCCTTGCAATGATCCACGGACGCATGACGAGCGAGGAGAAAGACGCCGCCATGGATCGCTTCCGCCGCGGCGAGACGCAGGTGCTCGTCTCGACGTCGCTTGTGGAAGTGGGCGTAGACGTGCCCAACGCCACGCTGATGACGATCGAAAGCGGCGAGCGGTTCGGGCTGGCGCAACTGCACCAGCTCCGCGGGCGGATCGGCCGCGGCAAGCATCCGGGCTTCTGCTGCGTCTTCGCCGCGCCGCAGACGCAAGAATCGCAGGAGCGGCTGAAGGCTTTCGAATCCACGAGCGATGGCTTTGCGTTGGCGGAGATCGACTTCCGCCTTCGCGGTCCCGGCGAGCTTTTCGGCACGCGGCAGCACGGCCTGCCGCCTTTGCGCGTGGCCGACTTGCAGCAGGACGCCGCACTGTTGGCCGAGGCCCGCCGCGACGCCGCGGAGCTCGTCGCCGCCGATCCCGGCCTCAGCCAGCCGCAACACGTCATCTTGCGGCAACGGATGTTGGCAAGGTACGGCAAGGCGCTGGACTTGGGCGACGTCGGATGAGACGAAATATGGGTGAGGGGCAGGGATGAGGGGCTGGTGCATGTTGTGACGTTTACGGCCGCAGACTTTTTGTCGCGTCCTAAACATCGCGTTTTCGGCTTGTTTTCGTGGGGTTTTCAAGGTAGAACTCGATCAGGAGTCGGTCAGAAGCGGGTCAGGACGGGGTCAGGACGGGGTCAGGATTGGGTCACGACTCGCATTCTTCCCCTCGCCCGCCGCGAGAGGGCCGGGGAAAGGGCGTTTTCCGGCCATCATATCCCGTATCGTAACGTGTGTCAACAGATATTAATACATGTCGTTCGCCCCTCGCCGCAAGTCTTTGCGCCGCAACGCTTTACGACGCTTGACATTGGTTCGCGTTTTCGTGCCTGCCTCCCGCGGCGGGGGCCATGCGACAATATCGCAAGTCTTTAGCTGGCAAAGGGTTGGAGATTTCCGGCCCGATCGAGCGCGGGCGGCCAGGAAAACGACCTCCGCGGAAAAAACTTCTGCCACGGCACTCGGACATGCGTTTCCCCGGCACGGGGCCGGGCGGCGCGGGGGGGTTAGCGCGCGGGTTTGCAAGGAAGGGGATTTGTGCGGCGAAATGCCACCGGCTTGCCCGGTCGGATGTTTACGTTCGTCGCTACATGCTGGCGGCCCCGTCCCTCGAGTTTTACCCAATCTCCAGCCGCGGCTCCGCCGCCGCTGGAGATTGGGTAAAACAAGTGTTGTTGGCAGTCGCGGATGTAGTTTCGAGCGTGAAGAACCACTGGGCAAGCCAGCGGCATCCGAAGCTGGCAATGTCGCGGAACCGAAAAAGCGGCTGGGTATAATTGATGCGTGTACGGCCTTCGGCCCCGGAGTGGACAACGCCGGCAAGCTGGGACTGCCGTTTCGAAAGACATTCCAGCGCGACGGCTCTCCCTGGCAGATCTATCTTTATGCTTTGCCGCGAAAGCGTTAGCGGCGGAGGTTTTGCGCACCGCGCGAAGCGCGTGCGTGCCACGACCGCGCGATTGCTCATTTCCGATGCGCCCAATATGCCAAGAGTTTCATAACCAATCGGGCGGCGACGATATCGCAGCCGGGCGGGTTCGGAGAGGCGACGAACTCGACGACGTCCGCCCCCAACAGGTCGCATGGCGCGTCGATCACCGCGCGGACCACTGTCATGGCCTGCGGCCAGCTCAGGCCGTTAGGCTGCGGCGTGCCCGTACTGGGAATGATCGAGGGGTCCAGCCCGTCAACGTCGAAGGAAAGGTATACCGGGCCTTCCAGCCGGGCCAGCGTTTGGAGCAATTCGTCCCACCGCGCTTCCAGCTCGTGGGCGAAGAAGGTTTCGATCCGCGGACCCGATCGCACCAGATCGAATTCCGGCCGCGAGAGGCTGCGGATGCCGACCTGCACCAGCCGGCAGCCCTTTTCCCACAACCGCCGCATGACCGTGCCATGCGACCAGCGGCGGCCGCCCAATTCGTCGGCCAAGTCGGCGTGGGCGTCAACCTGCACGATCGTCACGTCGGCCGGGTTTTCGACTAAGCCGGTCACGACGCCGTAGGTCAGCAGGTGTTCGCCGCCGAGCGTGAGCAGGAAGCGCTCGCGGAATTGTGCGATGTACCGGCCGGTAGCAGCCAGGTGTTCCGGCAGGCGGTCTTCCGGAATGGACGGATCGATCTCGATCTGCGGCAGCACGTGCAACCGCGGCGATTGCTGGAAATCGACGAGCGTCTCCTCGTCAAATAGCTCGATCTGCCTGCTCGCCTCGATGATTGCCGCCGGGCCGGTGTGGGTGCCCGTGCCGTAAGAGACCGTCTTTTCCAAGGACCAAGGCAGAATCAGCACGTCGGCCGCGTCGATGCCATGCGAGGGAAGGCCGAAAAATTGAGTGGGGTCCATGAGCCGATTTGAGCCTGAATTAAGAACGGTGTTTTGTGCAGGCGAGATATAGTTTATAATTCATGGAGAGTGTCGAGTCCACAGGTATTGAGCAATCCGAAGACGAGGCTTGTGTAAGGGGATTTCGATGGACAGTGTAGCCGCAGTTTTCCACGATGGCCGAGTCGAGCTTGTCCAACCGGTCGATTGGCCGGACGGCACGGAGGTCGAAGTAACTCCGATAGCTTCAAAGAAGCGGCGTTCGCAACGAGGACGTGTCTCATTTCCCTTGGTTCGCAGCATGCGGCCAGGTGTCCTTAGCATAGAAGCCATTCGCGCGGCCGAGGATGCCGCGGCCCAGCAGGAAGACGCTTCGCGTGCCCGAGCTCTGTGACATCAATGTTCTGTTGGCCCTGGTTGCCGGCCATCATCCGTTTCATGCTGCGGCCGTTCGATGGGTGGACGGTTTGGCCGCGGACGAAGCTGTCTTGTGCCGTGTTGCCCAGATGGGGTTGCTCCGCTTACTAAACAATCCGTCCGTGATGAACGAGGACGTGCTAAACACGACGGATTGTTGGTTGCTTTGGCGACGCCTGCTTGAAGACGAACGATTCCGGCTCACGCTGGACGAACCGGCCGGCCTTGACGCGGATTTCGAACGCTACACTGCAGGCCGAGAGTTCAGCCCGCGATTATGGAGCGACGCGTATTTGGCGGCGTTCGCGCACGCAGGTAAGCTCACCCTTATCACATTCGACAGGGGTTTCCGCAGGTTTACCGGCTTGGCATGCAATATACTTGTTCCGTGATCGCGATGGCCGGCTTGGAGAACAAGAGATAACTGACCATTTTCTTCGAGCTTAATATGACCGATATCCCGGTCGGCAACAGACTTCCGCGTCCTTTTTGTATGACGAGATTTGAGCTTTATCGGCTGGTTTCTTATGACGGCGATGCATTGGTAGCGGAGCTGCGCCGCGTTGCCGCGATCGTACAACTACCGTTCCTTAAGCAACATGATTTCGACGAGCATTCGAAGGCATCATCTTCGGTGATTCAAAGGCGGTTTGGAGGCTGGGAAAAAGCTCTTGCGCGCTGGCTTGGGTTACCGCTTCAGCGGCGGATTGGGCGGTCGCGGGAACAAGACTCCGCTGTTCACGGACGAGCAACTGTTGTCAGAACTTCGCACAGTCTCGAATCAACTTGGCGGCAAGCTCGTGACTATCGACCTTTTCAACCAATACGCCGACATTAACCCTGAAACGATTCGTCGTCGGTTCGGCTCGTGGTGGGCGGCGTTGAAGAAGGCAGGGCTACCGATCTCAAACCTGGGTAAGCGCTATTCCGACAACGATTACTTCGAGAATCTGCTCTCCGTTTGGACCCATTACGGTCGTCAGCCGCTCTACCGTGAAATGGATGAATCGCCGTCCTCGATTCCGTCTGGTGCGTATGAAGCCAAATGGGGGGCTTGGACCAAGGCGTTGATTGCTTTCCTTGAGCGAGTAAACTCGGATTCTCAGCAGGACGAGGCGAAGACCGATCCAGTAGCCGAAAAACCAAAGGCCCGTACCGCACTTCGGCGGCGCCCTTTGCCCCGGCGAAGGAAGGATGAAGAGAACCGCCAAATCAAATTGGGCTTGCGCTACAATGTCCTAAAGAGGGACTGTTTTCGCTGCGTCTTGTGCGGCGCCAGCCCGGCGACGCAGTTCGGCTGTGTCCTGCATGTTGATCACGTGATTCCTTGGTCGAAGGGGGGTAAGACTGTCGAGAGCAATCTTCGGTCTCTTTGTGAAACGTGCAATCTTGGGAAGAGCGCGAAACTCGAAAGTCAGAACGGCTAGTACGGTGCCCCCGACCGCGTATCGAGTCGTCTGCGCTAGGTTCCAACTCTTGAGACATTCCTAAATTGGGCTAAAATAGACGTATACTGACCCCACCGGGCAACACGTTCCATGCTCCGCGACACGCCAATCGGAATCGACCTGGGAACGACCAACTCGGCAATGGCCCGAGTCGATGACGCGGGACATAGCGCAATGATCGTCAACGCCGAGGGCGAGCTAATAACGCCCAGCGTCGTCTACTTCAGCGAGTCGGAAGTCGTTGTCGGCAAGAACGCCCGCAGCGCTATCACCGCGCACCCGGACATGGTCGCCCAATGGGTCAAGCGCGACATGGGAGCGGCATTCTATTCTCACCCCATCCACGGACACTACCTTCCACCCGAAGTCATTCAGGCCTGCATCCTGCGGAAGCTGAAGGCCGACATCGTGGGTGAGGTTGGTGGCGACGTGCAGGCTGTAATCACCGTGCCGGCCTACTTCGACGAACTGCGCCGCAAGGCCACCGCTGACGCGGGCGAGATGGCGGGGCTGCGGGTCTTGGATATCGTCAACGAGCCGACCGCGGCGGCGATTGCCTTCGGCGAAGCCTTGGGTTATCTGAACGAGGTAAATCGTGAACCCGAAGTCCGCGCCCCAAGCGACCTTACCGACGATGAAGCGTTGGGGTATCTGAGCGATGGCCCTCGCCCAGGCTCTATGTCGGCGGGGGCGACGGCCAAGAAGCAAGACCTTAACGTCCTCGTTTACGACTTGGGCGGAGGCACGTTCGACGTCACGCTGCTGCGGCTGTCCGCGGGCAAGGTGCAGACCCTGGCGACCGACGGCGATGTGCAGCTTGGCGGCCACGACTGGGACCAACGCCTCGTCGATCACGCGGTCGACGCCTTCATCAAAGCCAACGGACTCGATCCCCGCAAGGACCCCGCCATACTCAACCGCCTCTTCCTCGACGCCATGGAGGCCAAGCACACGTTGTCGGCGCGGAATCGCGCGACGATGCAGGTCAACTTCGAGGGCCGCTCCACGGAAGCGATCGTCACGCGCGAGCAATTCGAGGAGATGTCGGCCGACTTGCTGGAGCGCACGGCCTACACCTCGCGGCAGGTATTGGGCGCGGGCGGGCTGGAATGGAAAGACCTGCAGCGCGTCTTGCTCGTCGGCGGCTCGACGCGGATGCCGATGGTCGGGCGCATGTTGCAGTCGCTGACGGGAATCCAACCCGATCGCACCGTCAACCCCGACGAAGCGGTGGCCCGCGGCGCCGCTCTCTATGCCAGCCACCTGTTGGCCGAACGGGCGGGTGAAGCGGCAAGCACATTCCGCGTCACCAACGTCAACGCGCACAGCCTGGGCATCGAGGGCATCGAGACCGATACGCTCCGCAAGAGGAACGTCGTGCTCATCCCGCGGAACACGGCCTTACCCGCCCGTCACATGGAACGCTTCGCCACGAAATCCGAGGGGCAGCGGTCAATCGTGATCAAAGTCCTCGAAGGCGAAAGCCCGCAGCCGGGCGAGTGCATCGCCATCGGCCGCACGGTCGTCCGCGACCTGCCCGCCGGGCTGCCCAAGGGCTGGCCGGTGGAAGTGACGTTCGAGTACGGCACGAACGGCCGCTTGACGGTCGAAGCGATCGTGCCGGGCACCGACCATCTCGCACGGCTGGAGCTGGTACGCGACACCGGTCTTTCCAGCGAGGGCTTGAACCGGTGGAAGCCGCCGATTGATTCGGCCGGCGGGATCGACACATTTGAAGCGGCGGCCGAAGACCTGTGGAAACAAACCGCGTCGCGCGAACCCGGACAGAGCGGAATCGGCGGGGCCACGGAGTGGTCGCGGCCGGCTGACTCGGTCCAAGCCGGCGCTGGAGTCCCGGCCGGGCGCCATTCTCGCATGGTCGGCGGTTTGAGCGCCGCGGCAGCTAACGGCGGGATCGCGGTTCCAGAGCCGGCTAAAGCCGGGACTCCAACAGCGGGCTGGACCTCAAGTCCACAGACGTTTGCCGGCCAACCGCTCGCGGCGGCAACCGCATCCTCGCTGCCTGACGAGCCGGTCGCCCTCGCCTCGTCCCGCGGGAAGCCGCTCCGCAAGCGCCTTATTCCGCTTTGGCTTGGCCACATCATCACGATGATCCTGTTTGCTATCGTCGGCTATCTGATGATTGCGCACTTTCGGCCGGACTTCTTGCACGGCTTCAGCGGTCGCGGCCAGCAGCCTACTGAACAAGGCAATACTGACGCCGGAGTGAAGCGTTGAGAATCGGATTGTAGGTCGACGAATCGGCCGGACTGCACGACGTTGACGCAACTCCATGCGTGCATTAGACTTCCCAAAGGTTCGCCCCGGTAGCTCAGGGGATAGAGCAACGGATTTCTAATGAGTCGCGGATTCGCAAGAAACCCCGTTTTTCCCGGAGAAAACACGGTTTTCTTGATTCTGCCGAACCCTCGTTTGCCCCCCAAAAACCGCGCTTGCGGGTGTAGACTACACCCGGTCTTTTCGGCCCCGTCAATCGGGCTTGGCAATCGCGCTACTCGTGCCCGCCAAGGGGCCTAGCTTCGTTCAGAATCGACGCGCCGGGGCCGGGTCCACTTGGGGCACGTTCGGCCGTCGCGTGCCCTACGGCGCTAACGGGTTGAATAGACCGGGGGCACCCTCTTCGTATTCCCAAACGTGCTCCCGCACGTCCTCCGGGTGGGATATGACCCGTAGCCCCACGGAACGGAAAACGTCAATGTCTCGGAGCACGGTACGGGTAGTGACCCGGTGCTTCCGCGCGAAGTCCTTGAGGTACATGCCTTCAACAGATATTAACGCCCGATCCAAGGCTTGCCAGCGTTTCAAGAGTTTTGTCAGCGGTTGCATGGCATGACACAATACGTCATGCCTTCCCCGCTGTCAATCGGGTTTATCAGCGAAGTCCACGGCCGCTAGCAAGAAAGTTGATCGTCCGGTATAATCAGGCTTTCGTTCGCAACCACAAACCACAACAAGGCGTAGGAGCCAATCATGGCAGCCAAGTTAGTGAGGAGCGAAGAGGTACAACTCGACGTTGACAGCCTAGTTACCGCTGACATTATCGCTATTGAGCGCGACAGCGTGACGACAACTCTCTGGATACGGCCGTTGGACGAGATTGAGCGAAGAGGACCACCATACAACATCCAGACGGCGGTTATAGCCTGCAATTCCGTGCGGGAGATTCGGCAAATAGAGGCGGTGGTAGCCAGATTGAAGAATGGCGATTAACTTCCCGCCAATGTCAATCGTCGCGCCGGCAACTTCGCTGACAAAGTTTGCTCAGCGTTCCCGCTGAACGCGATAGACCACGGGCACGCGCTTGCATTGGGACAACGGAGGGCAGCCCATGCGCTGCTGCCGTTCCTCTTCGGTCCAGAACGAGCGGATAACAGCCGTCAACCTTGCTATCTGCTGTTCATTCGGGCAAAACATTCCCCGTTCAAGATCGGAGTCGTTGTCTAATCGCCGTTGGCGGGCGACGTGGTAGCAGTCCGTGGAGCAAAAGCGCCGTCGTTGCCTAATGGCTTGGCGGCGCAGTTGCTTGCCACATATCGGGCAATGCCGCTCCATCTCCTTTTCCTGAAAAGAAAGCTACGAGAAAGCGGGGTCAGCGCCGCGAGCGTCAAACCTATCCGAAAGACACTCGCGGCGCTGGGGGCATGGCCCGGCATACGGGTGGACCATGCCGGCCCGGTGCGCCAGGAGAGACTCACCGGCCCCGTTGCCTCTTGTTATCAGCGATTGCGAAGGGCTGCCAACAATCGGGGACTCGCGTTCTGCTTGATGATTTCTTCCATCATGCCAGGACGCGAAAGGGCTGGCCAGCCGGCTTGCTGATAATCGTCGTAAGCCGAATCGGGATAGCTGGCGGAACCCTGCTGGTCATCGGGCCAGATGCTCCTTCCGTCGCCCGCCGGCATCACGCGGTCAGTGATTGCCGGTCCAACGCCGATGCCCTCGCCGTCAGGGTCCAGCAAGCTGCGCTTGTCGTAGGTTGCGTTGCCGCGAGTCGCGTCGGCGGCTGCGCGGCGGACGCTGAGGGTGTTGCCTTCATCGCTATCGTAGCCCCCGGCGGCAACGCCGAAGCCCCCGCCAATTGCCTGACGGTCATCGACATCGCGGCCGCGCGTGCCCATTGCGCCCGTTCGGCCTTGGAAACCGAGTCCCGCGCCGGCGGCTTCGTCGGGCTGGTCGGAACCGTCGGTCGTCTTGCCGAAATCCTCAGACTTCGCGCGAAGTTGTTTCTTCCACGGGTTGCCCAAGTTGCGGGCCGCGTTGACGACCATATCCGTGAGGCTTGGGGGCACGCCCAAGATGTCCTCAGCGAACCCTTCCCGCGCCAGCTTGCGGCAGTTGCGGGTCATGTCGTCCTCGTCCTCATCGTCGTCGTCGCGCATGTCGCCGGTTATCGAGCATGGCCTTCTCCAGGTGTTCTTTCGCGGCCGCGCGGTGCTGCTCGGACGCTACATCGGAGGAATGTTTGCTGCTGGCGTCGTCATGCGCCTTCGCAGCGGCAACATGGAGACTACGGGCGGTGTCCTTATCGGCTTGCCGGCCCGTGCCCTCCGCGTTCTCGCTCATGCTGTCCGCCCTCTTGCTGGCCTTGCGCCTTAGCGCTCAGGGGCGATTCATCGCCCGCGTAACAGCCATAGCTGCCGCCCAAGTCATTGAAAACCTGTTCGGTGTAACGATCTGCCGCCAGATTCCCGGTATGGGAATTGACCGCTGAATTGTGGACGAAATACATCGGCATCGTATCGTTCCTTTCGGAGTTGTGGCCCCTATGCTGCCGGTTAGTAATGGGTGATAACGGATAACTACAAAGTGACGCTCATAAACTCGCGGCCCAGTTCCGACGCTTGCCGTGAGTGCGCGGCCTGCTCGTTGAGAATCTCCTGAATGCGCTGCCCGGACGGAGTGCGGTTGATTTCGGCGTCGATCTTCTCCAGCTCCGCGCGGAGTTTGTAGACGGTCTGGCGCGCGTGCTCCAATGCCGCCTTGCCTTCCGTCGGCGGCAACGGTACGCCGGCGTATTTTGTGGCCATAGCCGCAACATCGGCCAGGTTGTTCCTAAGCCCGTTGAATTCCCGCTCGGCATGATCGAGTCGCCAGCCGAAAGTACCTCTTGCGGTCTTTCAACTGTTGTTCGGTATCGCTGGCAGGTTCGTGAAGGTGCGGCTGCGCCATTATCGGGTTGCGCGGCAACTCGTCAGGATGCCAAGAACCGTCAGCAAAAATGAACTTGAAGTTCCGATGGTCGTAAATCTTCGGGAAACCGCTGGCGGAATGGCGGGTTTCAAACTCTTCAAGGGTTTCAATTTGGAATGAAATCATAGGTTCCTCACTAGGTTAATTCTACCACAAACGCTACGTTTTTTCAACTAGCGGATTCTTCGGAATCCACCGATTCGACGCTGCTTCATAAAGTCGATGTACGGTTGTTGATCGCTGTTCTTTGCTCGCTGATTCGCGAAGTATTCGTCGCCCAATTCTTTCGCGCGCTCCATATCGAGTCGCGCAATTCTCTTTGCAAGGGAGTTGCATCGGCTGACATAAGCGGGCGCGAGGCATCGTGCAACTGGACCTTACGTCTGTCAGCTAACTCGCTCGCTCCCAACAAGGCGAGTTGGAACTGCGCTACACAAGTCTCCGTGACCTGTCTCGTCGCGCGGACTCGTCAACCTGAAACCGTAACTTCTCTCTTCAACTCGCAGCTTGATTAAGTTGCGCCGCAGGTCAGGGCAATCGTAAAGATGGACTCGGCCGTCGTTGAAGGCTTCAATCAGCGTTGACGCCATTTTCTGCAAATTGTTCCCTGTTGCGGGAACCTCAATCATGCGGACCCGGCTTGGCTGTACGGGTTGCGAGTGAAACTTGGGTAGGAACCTTTCACCCACGGTTAGGCCGACGGCTTGCAACCTTTGGGCCATGCCCGTGGCCTGCCAAGGGTCGTAAGCCACGGTCTTCAAACCGAAGTTGCGGTTGAACTCCCTCACAGCGTCTTCCACGGCGGTCAGGTCCACTTTCTGCCCGTGCGCCGGACGCCAAACCTTATGGGCAGCTAAGACAATCCTCCCGTGGTCGATCGCGCCTTGACGGACGCCCAAAACGCATCCGGCCGATGCGTCGCGCGATACGCCCAAATCCAGCCCGGCCGTATAGGTGAATCCCGGCATGGCATGGGACTGCTGTTGCAACTCGTTTTGGAACGCGCGGGAGATTGTTTCGGGGGAGAGTGCATCGCCCCCGCCGGTACTCCAGCAGTTATCAAACAGACGAGCATACGCCACCGGCGGCAACATCCTCTTCATTTCGTCCAGCCGCGAGGGCGTCAACCACGATGCTTGCGGACCTTCAAGCCGGCTGAAAATCCATGCCTCATCCGTGCGGGCAACTTCCCTGACTTTCCATTGCCACGAATCCATGAACCCGCTGTTCTGAATGGAACACAAAAGGCAGTTCTCGCGCTTGACTGCCGCGCTCAGTAACGATTGCCAGAGTTGCTCCCCGGCGTCCGGCCAGTGTGTGACCTCATCGAGGCAAATTAGGTCCGGGAGGATGCCCCAGGATGAAGCCACGTCGCTGCTTTCGACCACGAGCGAACCGCCCTCAGCCGGATGCCCGGCGGCATGGTTCACCACCCGATGCTGCTCCACGGCGAGAATATCCGCGAGGTAGGGATTCATGCGGATACAGGTCTGCATTGCTGTCAACAACAGTTTAGATTGATCGCGGTCGCTGGCGTAGGCGTAGGCTTTGACAGGACGAGTTGCAAAGGCCAATGCGTAGACGCAGAGCTGACCGATGGAACTCGTCTTATCGTGTCCGCGCGGCCGTTCCAGCCATACTCTCGACCGCGCGGGCTTGTCGCTACGGCCGATAGCGCGTTGCAAGGCAGGGTCGATTGCGAGCGCATCGGCCTTTTGCCAGTCGTCGGCCACGTCGCCCCACTTGCGCGATTCCATCGCAGTCAATGAGTAGGTCCGCTCGCCATGCCGCTGGATCGGCGGCATACTTGGCGTAGGTCTTGGCGTCGATCATTGCTGTTGTTCTCCGTTGTGGTCTTGTGTAGGTTCAGGTTCGTTGTGAGTGAGTGCCGGTAACGTCAACCACGGGGCTGGCGTATCGCGGTCAAGTTGCAACAGCCTTATGGCCTTGTCCCGTGCATCGCTGGCTTTTGCAATCGCTTCGGAGAACCGCAAGCAATCGGCCGGGGTCAACTCGCTGCCCTTGCGTCTAAGGTAGTGGAGGGCAATTCGGCCATGCCGTTCCCACTTGGCTGCACTGTCGATTAGGCTTGCGTCCGGGATGTTGACCGCGCCCTTGCACTCCACAACGGCCGTTTCCAACTGACGACGAAGGCTGTTGATTGCGTTTTCGATGTAGCCCATTTCCCGCGGCAGTTTGCCGGCCCTTAGACCGTGGCGGAAGTGATTCTGACTGCCCATTGGCGGGCCGCGCTTAGGCTTCGGCTTGTCCGGTTCGGGCTTATCGGTTGTGCTCTTGCGTGTAGTGCTCATGGCGTGTTGCGTCGATCTAGGGGCCTAAAACGTATCCGTGATACGTTTGCCTTGTTGTGTTTGTGCCGCGTTTTCTAGGGTTGTCTTGCTGTTGGCGGGAGTAGAACCCTACACCCGGCCCGGCTTTTAACCGGGTCATCCGGCCCCCGGCCTTGGGTCCGTTCATTGGCATTGTCCATATCCGTGTTGTGCTCTTTGCGTTGTTCGTCCTCATCCTCCGGTATGGGCACGATACCGGCCCGTCGCCAGCTAATGCGGGCTATCGTGTCGCTGTCGTTGCACGGAAATGGGACCGGCTTGTTTACATCTGCTGGCATCACGGCATTAGCTCCAAGTTCAGCAGATATGCGAGGGCTTCGGCCGCTGCGTCCGCTTCGGTTCGGCCGAAGAGCGGGTAGTAATCCAATTTGCCCTTCGGCCCGGCATAGCAGACCTGCCATTGGCCGTTGCGATGGAAAACGGTTATCGTCCGTTGCCCTCCGTCGCCCACGTCGATTCGCTGCCACAAATTGCCTTTGGCGGAGCGCTGCCAGCCGCAATCGGCTAACTCGGCATCCACGTCTTCGCACGTTGTCATTGTCGATCATCGTCTTTCCCCTACGCTTCGTTGTGCTTGTGTGCCGTTTGGCACGTCGATCTTTTCCTGAAATAAAAGGCAAGTGCTTGAAGCGCTTAAGCGCTTTCGCCACTCTCAAATTGCCCCGCGATTTCCTCCAAGTCGTTTCGACCTTGGAAAACTACTTCATCCTTCCGCCGCCCTTCTCCAATTCGGACTTCACCTATTCCCATTGCCGCCAGCCGTTCCAACATGGCTTTGGCTTCATCTGCGTTGGGCGCGATCTGTGCGCCGATCAATGCGCGGGGGTGGACTCGATAGTCAGGCGCATTGATAACAAACGCCAATAATCGGGCCAGTACCTGTCCGTCGCGTCCGCTTTTCATCCGACCCAACGCGCGAATCGCATGGTTCTTGAAATAGGCGATTAGGGTGGTTGCCCGGCGAACGCTTTCAACGTCCACTTCGTCAGCGGATTTGATTTCCTTGTAGGCCCACCGCAGATGATGCACGATGCTGGCAAGCCTGGCGCAATAGCCATCCATTTTCGCCCAACTACCGCCCGGCCCGTCGTGCGTCCGGTTGTGCTCGTCAAACCAAACGGAGAATTCCGCTTTCGCCGCTGCCGATAGCTTGAGGGTGGCATCGGGCAACTTGCCGATTTTCAGGCAAGCGTTGACATAGGCATCCTGCAATTTGGAATCGGCCGCGCCGTCGGTCCAATTCACCGTTACGGGGTCCGGGTAGGCAAACAGAATCCGATCAATGAATCCGTCCTCTCGTCCGCGACGGTCAGCCAAGTCCCCCAGCATATCGGGAGGTATGTTGCCGATGACCGAAAGAAACGGGCGCGCGATCCGCAACGGGTCTTGCCCCTTGCGATTGACCGTGTAGTCCTGAGAACTCCACGCGCTCAACCAAAACTGCTTGTCGGCACCCTTCCCGCCCTTGTATTGGTTGAGGCTCGCAACCAGCCCCGTCAACTCATCGCGGTAGACGAGCAATCGCGGATTCGCCCGCAGCACGTCGGCAAGGGCTTCCACTGTGGTATCCGTGGTTACATGTTGTTGTGGAACCGGGGGCGCGTCGCTGAATTCCTCTTTGTCAATTCGGGCTTGCCGTTGTTTCTCTTTGTGGGTTCTCAAATCGGCTTCGTATTGTGCCGATAGCCAGCTATCCCGTCTCCGTGCGGGGGCCATCGCGTGCTCAAGCGCCGGAGACTTGCGGCTTCCGGTATGCCCTACGATCGCGCCGTAAATCACTGCACGCTCTTCCCACCCTGACTTGATTCGCAACGGCCGGCCGGCCCCAATGAACGAACCGACAACAACCAGCGTCGGCAGCGCGATGTAATCCGGTGGGCACGGCAGGGCCGTAGAACCGTCAAGCACTAAGCGCTTAAGCGCTTGGGGAAAAACATCGACCGGAAAGGGCAGGGGCCGGCTTCGCTCTTCCTTCGGCGCAACCGCCCGTTCAAGCACTCCCCTCCGTAACCCGTTGAATTCCGATTCACTCAAAGCGCTTAAGCGCTTCACCGCTTGCCCGTTGCGTTCCGTTGTCGTTTTCTTTTCAGGAAACGGAATCGAACGGGCGGAATTGCCCGGCTTGCTCGTTTTCGATCTGTTTGGTACACTTGGCATATTGGTCCCTACGCAAAACCCTCGGCGCTCTAGCAAAGTTTGCCGGGGGTTTTGCTTTTGCTGTTAGAAGTAATCCTTCCCCGCCAGCTCTAAGCGCCGGCGTCTCCGCCGTGCCTTGGGCACTGGGGGCCGCGTCGATCGCGCTTCCTCAAACCGGGCAACTTCCGTCAGGTAAATCCGATAGCGTGGCCTCCCCTTGGGATTGACCGCAAGGTTCACGGCCTTTAGCTGACCGCTGTTAATAAGTTGCAACACCTTGTCCGGGTGGACTGACCACTTCGCAGCAAGTTGCGGGGGCGTGATTGTCTCGGCGAGTGTTTCGGCTTCGTTCATGGCGGAAAACCTTGTTTCGCATTTTTGAGTGTTTGCCAATACACCCAACACGGCAGACGTAACCGAACACGTAACCGCCGCAACCGCCGGCGCATGAAAAAAGGCGGTGTTCCCGAAGGAAACCGCCTTGAAAATCTTTCGGAATGTTCCGGTTGCGTAACCGGCTCGTAACCTAGTCTCGATTTAGCTCCTTCTTTCGCCACGTTGTCCAGAAATAGCCCTTGCGAATGTTGGCAGCGCTACACCCTAGCAACTCTGCCCACCGGGGGGACTTCCAAGCAAGGCAACGACGGTCCAACGTGCAAATCTCGATTGCCCTGTCATCCGCGCTCTTGTCTGACCGGGCAATGTCCAAGACTTCTTTTGCATCGTCGCCAAGCAAGGCTTCAACCGCATTACCTGCAATCGGTTTCGCTGTTGGTTTGCCGGTTTGCTCTTGACGTAGAGACGCTATCGTCTCTTCAATCCAAGGCTTGCGGGCCGTCTTGTTAAGCCCGTGCCAAGTTTCCGGCTTCATGCCCGTTGCCTTGCAGACGGCAATTGCAACTTGCTCTGCCCACCGATCTTCCACGTCAACGGGCTTCGGACCCATCAGCGTGTTGTCCACGTCGAGCAAGCAAAGAAGATGGACAACCAGCCGGTCATACTCCGGCAAACCGAAATTGGCTACCATGCCCGGTGTCTCGCGGATCGCGGCATCAGGGATGCCGTCGATTAGCTTGCTAAACTCATCGTCGGAGTAGGTCATGCTGCACCCCCTTCCTTTTCAGGGACGGCGGAGAACAGCCAATCATGGACCACGGCAACCACGTCCCGCAACCGATCATCGGAAATGCGATGCCGGTAGTTGGCAGCCATGCTACTATCGACGTGACCCATGATGGAATCGACGGCAACTTGATCTCTCGATTCCCCGGCTTGGGTTTCAAAGCAATGCCGCAACGTGTAGAAGCCAAGCCCCTTGCGGCCGTTGATCTTCAACTTGTGCAACAGCTTCGCAATCTCAGGGGCAAGCGAATCCATCGCCACGTATCCCACCGTTCCCGTTTCCGGCTCGTTCGCGTTGACCCGGACCCACGGCCTGCCCTGCCCCGTGAGGAAGCAAAGCCCCTTGCCCTCATTCTCATAGGGCGCGGGGCGCAAGGCGATTGCCGCCCGCAGAGCGTCAACCGTTTCCTTCCACAACGGCACGCGCGGGGAATCTCCGTCTTGGGCCGGGGGAAGTCGATCCACCCCGTTTCCAAGTTGACGGCCGATTGCGGCAGAGAGGCAATGTCGGTGTTGCCGAAACCGCAATTGATTCCCAAGAGCACCATCGCGCGGCGGATCGGGTTGTCCGTTAGCGAGTCCAGAATCCGTAGAATCTCGTCACGTTCAAACAACTTGGCCCCCGCCTTGTTGCGGACGGCGCGGAGGGCTTTCGCCGAAGGGCGGTCGAAATCTTGCCCATAGCTTACGGGCCGGTCGATCAAGTTGTTTTCGTGCGCGTAGTTGAACACGATGCAACAGCGGTTGATTTCGTTTTTCAGACTGACGACGCCAAAACGCTTGGCGAGTTTCGACCGGAAGCGCGGAAGTCATCGGGCCGCAAGTCGTCAACCCGGCGCTCTTTGCCGAATTCGGCAAGCAGCCCTTCGCACGTCTTGTGGTAATCGCGGAACGTGCGGGGCGACAACTCGCCTGCGTTCAGCTTGGCTTCTTTCGACGCAAGGAAAGCGTTGCACAACTTGTGCAGCGTGCAGCCGTCCGAAACGTCAACGGGCGGGGCCGTCTTGCCGTCTTTCAGGTACGGCCATTCCCGGTTGAATCGCAGCAAGGCTTCGGTGCCGTCCGGGTCCGTCCGCCAAGAGTTGAAGTAGACCAGCTTTTTCCTGATCTTCTTTGCCCATACACCGCTGGCATGGGCGAACATCGGGAAGCCCTCATAGGGCTTGTCCGGTTTCGTGGTAGAATTGCTCACGTCAACTACTCCTTCGTTTAGGGGTTTAGTGGTTGGCCGAAACCCGCTCGTTACAACCGGGCGGGTTTCATCTTTCCCTAATCATACAAACGGGGGATGGAGTAGTCAAGGGTGTGGCTAGAAACTATGAAATAAGGTTTCGCCCCGGTAGCTCAGGGGATAGAGCAACGGATTTCTAATCCGTTGGTCGCAGGTTCGAATCCTGCCCGGGGTACTCGCATAGGCCTAAAATCTACGGGCCGTTTACCGCCGAGACGCGATAAAGCCCGCTGCCGTGCGGCGGCACTTCAGAAGCGAAACGGCCACTGAACGTTCCGATGCTGGATTTCTTCCAGAGGTCGCGGATACTCACCGATTTGCCGAGACCAAGTTCCACCGTTTCCACCGGGACGTCCGCTGCCGATTCTCCCGTGTTGAAGACTGCCAAGTACTTGTCCTTGGAATCGGGCACGTCCGCAATCCAGGCGAGGAATCGATCGCGAATGAAAAGCTGGCGATTGCCGGCGCTGTGCTGGTCCACGCCGATCACTTCTTCGTTGCTCAACAGTGCGAGCGTGTAGTCGTCCAGCTTGGTCAAGTCGCCGCCCATAATCAGCGGCGAGCGGGCGATGGACCAGAGCGTCATCATCGTCCGCTGCTCGTCCTTGCTGAAGCGCGTGCGGCCCGGCTCGCGCGTGCCGCGCACCTGGCGGATGGCGCCCAGCGGGAGCATGTCGGCGTCGGGAAAGTGGCCCGGTCCACGATAGGGCGTCCAATCGTCCAGCCGCTGGAACTGCTCCCGCAGCGGCTTCCACTGGTCCCAAAAATCGTCGCTGATCCGCCACAGATTGGCGTTCTCGGCGATGTGCCGGCCTTCGCTCAGCGGCGTGGCGCCGGGCGAAGTGCTGAAAAGGATCGGGCGGCCGGTCTTGTCGATCGCCTTGCGGATCGCCTCGATCTCGGCCATGTGGTAGGGGCGGCTGAGGTCGTCCACCTTCACGAAATCGACGCCCCACGACGCGGCCAGCGCAAAGACCGAATCGTAATACTGCTGTCCGCCGGGCTCGGCCACATCGACGCCGTACATGTCGTCGTTCCAGGCACAGGTGCTTTTGCGATTGGCGATGCCGGCGGCGGTACACTTCGTGTCCTTGATTGGCGTGTTTCGGGCAACGGCCTGGCGGGGAATGCCGCGGAGCAGGTGGATGCCGAACTTCAGCGCCTTGGCGTGGACGTAATCGGCCAGCGGCTTGAATCCCGCGCCGTCCGCCGCCGAGGGAAAGCGGTTCTCGGCCGGCAGCAGTCGCCCCCAGGAGTCCATCGTCAGCGCCGCATGGGGGCGATAGTTGAATCCTTTGGCCTTGGGCTCATACCACTGAATATCGACGACGATGTACCGCCAGCCGACGCGCTTGAGTTTTTCGGCCATGACATCGGCGTTCGCTTTGACCTGCGCCTCCGTGACGGTCGTCGCGAAGCAGTCCCAACTGTTCCAGCCCATTGGCGGCGTGGCTGACCAGTCGTAAAATCGGGGCGTCTCGGCAGCGGCAATCTGCCCGATCAGCGCAAGGGAGATCGCGGCACCGTAAAGAATCGACCGGCTCATCATTTCGTAAATATCCCGCTATGCACGGCTCCATCCTCCGTGACCCAGGCATGAAATATGCCCTCGGAGTTCGACGAAATCGCCTTGTTGCCCTTGGCGTCCAGGCCGATCATGGCGCCTTCGCCGCCGGCGTTTTTCAGCCGGCCGTTGATGACTGCGTCGGCCGCTTTCTGGATCGGATAGCCCTTGTATCGCATCAGGCAATCGACGTCGTGGGCGGCGGCGTAGCGGATGAAGTACTCGCCCACGCCGGTGCAGGAAATCGCCGCGCCTTCGTTGTCCGCGTAGGTGCCGGCGCCGATGATAGGCGAGTCGCCGACGCGGCCGGGCCGCTTGTTGGTTATCCCGCCGGTCGATGTTCCGGCGGCCAGATTGCCATGCTCGTCGAGGGCTACCGCGCCGACGGTCCCCAAATGCTTCTTCGGCGGGCGGGCCAGCGCGCCGGTCTTGTCCGCCTTTTCCTGCTGCAGCGCCTTTTGCAGCTCTTGCCAGCGACGTTCCGTGTAGAAGTAGGAAGGATCAACGATCGGAAGCCCGGCCTCGCGGGCGAACTGCTCCGCGCCTTTGGAGACCAAGAGCACGTGCCGCGTCCTTTCCATCACGGCGCGGGCGGCGGAAATCGGATTGCGGATCACGGTGACATCGGCTACGGCGCCGGCCTTCATGGTGCGGCCGTCCATGATCGAGGCGTCCATCTCGTTCTTGCCCTCGTGCGTGAACACGGCGCCTTTCCCAGCGTTGAACAGCGGGTCGTCCTCGAAGACGCGAATGGCCGCCTCCACCGCGTCGAGGCTGGAGCCGTGACTCTTGAGCTTCTCGTACCCGGATTTGGCAGCGGCCTCCAATCCGCGGCGCTTTTCTTTTTCGAGCTGCGGCGTCATTCCCTTGCGGTCGTCCGCGTCGGCCGTCCCGCCATGAACCACGATGACGACCCTTTCTTGCCTGCCGCCGGAATCGGCCGCGGCGAGCGGATAGGCGATAGAAAGGGCGAAGAGGAAAGATACCAATCGCACGATTGTCTCCTTGAACGAGCCGCTCACGGTATAACGCACGCAGGAAGCCGCGATTCGATTTCGCCGCGCGGTAGGGTCACAATTCTAGCAGCCGATTCTCCTTTTTACAAACGGCCGCTAAACTGCAAACCTATGACAATCCAGTACGATCCCGATTTCCTCCCTACTGCGCCTTGGCCGTATCTCCGCCTACGGGCCGACCTGCTCCGACGATTGCGCGAGTTCTTCTACGAGCGGGGGTTTCTGGAAGTGGAAACGCCCGTGCTCTCGGCCGACTCGGTCGTCGATCGGCATCTTGATCCGTTTTCGCTCACCGTCGGCTCGGGCGGGCGGGGCACCCGCGAATTGGGTCGTCGTACGCTGTGGCTACAAACGTCGCCCGAATTCGCCATGAAACGACTTCTGGCTGCCGGCGCCGAGGCGATCTATCAGGTCAGCCGCGTCTTCCGCCAAGACGAACGCGGGCCGCTGCACAATCCGGAATTCACGCTCGTCGAATGGTATCGCACGGGAGACGACCTCGCCGCAGGCATGACGCTCACGAGTGACCTCTGCGACGCGCTACTGGGCCGCGGGCCGGCGGAGCTCGTGAGTTATGGCGAAGCGTTTGAACGGTTCGTCGGCTTAGACCCGCACGCGGCCGGCATCGAGCAGTTGATTTCGGCGGCGCACACTGGCGGCGAAGGGGACAGTCCCATTTTCGCTGATACGAAAATCGGGACAGTCCCCTCGCCGCCGGAAAGTCTGGCGAAGGAAGACCGTGACGGCTGGCTCGATTGGCTGCTGACCGAGCGTGTTCAGGCGAAATTGGGCGTCCAGCGGCCCGTGCTGCTGTATAACTTTCCGGCCAGCCAGGCGGCCTTGGCGGTTGTGCGACCGGGTGAGCCCCCGCTGGCGGAGCGTTTTGAGCTTTACGTTTCAGGCTGGGAACTGGCCAATGGATACCACGAGCTGCTCGATGCATCGGAACTGCGGCGGCGGAACGCCCGCGCGAACGAACTCCGTCGCGGCGACGGCAAACAGCCATTGCCCGAAGAGAGCCGCCTCATAGCCGCGATGGAGCACGGCCTGCCGCCGGCGGTCGGCTGCGCGCTGGGCTTCGACCGATTGGTGATGCTGGCCGCGGGCGCAAAGACGATCGAGGAGGTGATTGCGTTCCCCTGGGAAAGGGCGTGACTCGTTTTATCAGGCGCCAGTTGGATGTATAATGCGACTTCCCATGTCTCAAAACCAAACCGTCCGCGTCAACCTGGCCGAGCGCAGCTACGACATCGAAATCGGCGCGGGCAACCTGCCGGCAGTGGGCCGTTTTGTGACCGACCGCGGCAAGGTCTCGCAGGCGGTTATCTTTACCGATACCAACGTCGAAGAGCCGCACGCCGTGGCCGTCGCCGAGGGCCTCTCGCGTGCGTCAATCGCCGTCTCGATCGTGGCGGTCGAGCCGGGCGAGAAGAGCAAGTCGGTCGAAGTGGCCGCCCGGCTCTGGGAAGGCATGTTGGAGCTTGGCGCCGACCGCACGACGGTGGTCGTGGCCGTGGGCGGCGGCGTCATCGGCAACCTGGCGGGCTTCATTGCCGCTACGTTCGCCCGCGGGCTGCGGTTCCTGCAAGTGCCCACGACGCTTCTGGCCCAGGTCGATAGCTCCGTAGGCGGCAAGGTGGGCGTGAACCTCTCGCAGGCAAAGAACATGGTAGGCGCGTTTTTGCAGCCGCTGGGCGTGCTCATCGACACGGCCACGCTGGCCACGTTGCCTGAGCGGGAATATCGCTCCGGTCTGGCGGAAGTGCTCAAGTACGGCGTGATCCTCGACGCCGACTTCTTCGCCGAGCTTGAGGCCGAAGCGCCGCGCCTCGCCGCTCGCGACGCAGCCGCGCTACAGCGCGCGATCGCCCGTTGCTGCCGGCTGAAGGCCGACGTGGTCGAAAAGGACGAGCGCGAAGAGACGGGTCTGCGGGCCGTGTTGAACTACGGTCACACCTTCGCCCACGCCTTCGAGGCGTTGACCGGCTACGGCGAGCTTTTGCACGGCGAGGCGGTTAGCATGGGCATGGCCTGCGCGGCCCGGTTGGCCGAGCGGCTGGGACGGGTTGACGAGGCGTTTGTCGCCCGGCAGCAGGCCCTGATCAACGCCTTCGGGCTACCGAGCGCGCCGCCGAAGCTCGACCCAGACAAGTTAATTGCCGCCATGATGCACGACAAGAAAGTCGCGCACGGCAAACTCCGCTTCGTGCTGCCCGCGCGGATGGGGCACGTGGAGCTGGTGGGGGACGTAAAGGCGGCGGACGTGACGACGGCGCTGGCATGATTGAGGTACACCAACGTGCGTTTCCACGAGTGTATAATGGAGGCGTAGCGTATTCTGCTCGCAATGAGGCAATATTGTGCCGATGATCTTTCCCGGAATGGACCCGTGGCTGGAGGACCCGCCGCTTTGGCCGGACGTCCACGAATCGCTCGTTGTCTATCTGCGAGCACAATTGCAGCCCTTGCTCCGCGGCCGTTATGTCGCCGCCATCGAGCAACGGCTGTACGTCGAGGGACCTGACCGGCACGTCGCGCCTGATGTATGGATTCGGGAACATTCGCATCGGGAGACGACAGCGGCGCGTGCAACCGTTGCCGAAGTCGACGAGCCGCTGGTGGCCGACGTTGAGCGGCTGGAAGTCCACGAGTCGTACATTGAGATTCTCGATCTTCACGGCGGCCAGAACGTCGTTACCGTGATCGAGATTGTCAGTCCCGCGAACAAATGCCCGGGGCCGGGAAGGAAATCGTACAAGAAGAAACAGCGTGAGGTACGCGGCAGCCCGGCGAATCTTGTGGAAATCGATCTACTGCGCGCCGGGCGGCATGTGCTGGCCCTGCCCGAACTGGTGGCCCGCCGCCGCGCCGCCTACAACTATTTGGTTTCCGTAAACCGCGCCGTCGGCAATCGCGGGCGATTTCAGTTCTATCCGCATAAGCTGCGCGATCGTCTGCCGCGGATCGGCGTGCCGCTGGCCGGCGACGACCCCGACGTGCCGTTGGACCTACAGGCCGGCTTTGCCCGTGTGTACGAAGACGGCGCCTACCATGATCGGGTCGATTATGCGAAGCCGTGCCATCCGCCGCTTTCCAGCGACGATCAGGCGTGGGCGGCCGATTTGATTCGGGTCGGACAGATAGAACAATAGAAAACAAACTGCCATGAACTTTGAAGGGGCCTTAGCGATCGTCCACTTACTAATCTATCGGGGAATCGGTCGTGAGGAGGCGATAACGATTCCGGCTGTTCCCGCTGCATTCAGAGAACGGATACGTGGGTACTTAGAGTCGCATTCACCAGTCAGTGCTGACAACGGCGCGCCCGTAAGGTGCCAGAACGATTGGCTGCAACAACACGATCGTTGGTCCTGGCGCAATTGGCGACGCTTGCGTCAACGCCTACTTGATGAAGGAACTTGGTCGGCAACTGAGATTCGCTCGCTCGACGATGTAACCGATCGCTTACTGACGAAGATCGGGCCACCGTCCTCGTCAGCCGAAGCAGACGTATCGGACCTGTCGCTTGGACGGGCCGGAATCGGAGGCGTCGATTGCACCACGTTCATTGCTCTAATCGCGAAAGCGGCGGATGTCGGTTTTCGCGCATTCGTCGTATTGCGGTCTGCCGGACGCGAGGACATTCAACTTCTACTGAAGCCTCAGTTCTGACGTACATCCCGGACCAACAGCGCGGCGCAAGTTGTCCATGCTTCGACTTACGCACAAGCGGCGAGTCGCGCTGGCTATCATGACAGGCTCCGTCCGCGAAGAACGAGCACCAAATCAAACACGCATTGTTGAGTTGTCTTCCGTGCTCCGTAAGCGGCTTATCCGCGAAAGACCTTTTCGCGGTGGATTCGCAGATACTCCGCGTCCGGCCGAAATCTCTCCGGCAGACGAATTGCTTCACCTTCAAAGGATTGAAACGAGACTGCGAGAACTGAGTTACTTAACGCTGCCCGTAAGTCCCGGGACAGCATGAGACGAAAACCGTCGTCGAAGGTAATTAGTCCGCGGTCAAAGGCTGCGTCGTGAAGTCTGGACAAACATAGTCCGTTGCGCGGATCGGCTCGCAATGTCGGGTATCGCGACCACGGAAGTATGTGACTTGCGATCAATAATGACCTGATATCAATGCCGGTAACACAACAACGAGAATCGTATGACGAAATCACCGCTCGTCGAAAGAACTTCTGTGCCAACCGGACTCGCACCTTGCGCGAAGCCTCGGTCGCACCAAAAAACCCAATCAGCGCCGGTTTGTCGGGTCGTCGGCTTGATCTAGCATCCGGTTCTCGCTGCGCCTTGGCAGCCCGAAGACGCATTGCCTCGCTTTCAGCGGCAAGGCGGTTCCAGTCGTTGTGAAATTCCTCCCAGACCGCACGGTCACCAGCCGAAACTTTCGACAGACCGCGTACTCCGCGTTCTCGATGAGCGGGGTCGAGGGACGCGAGGTTGCACAACTTCATTGCGACGCTTGAGGGCGTTCGATTCAGAATGGACGCCAACTGTATAACGTCGCGATTACGCGCATGCAATTTGCCAAAAGGCAATTGGCAATACAAGTTCATCGCAAGAACGAGTTCATTGCGGGACCACGGCCGTCGTATCATGACGCGATTCCCACGGCGGCCGCGAGTTCGGCGGCTGAAGCATACGCATTTCGCGTCCGCGACAATTGCGCCGTACATACGCAAAGCGGTCCAGCGTTGTGACCGTGCGAAGCGGACGGTCCAGAGTTTGGAAGCCGCCAGCCGCGTCGGTTCCGTAGTAGACCATGATGAATTCGGAATTCTTGCCGAGCGCCTTGATAGCCCTTTTCGCGCGTTGCATCGTCGCTTGCGCGGTTGGGAGTGACGACCGGTCTGAATGCCCACGGACTCCCTTTCGGTTCCCCGAGCCCAAGGACGCTCGCGACGGTCATTTTCGTCTTTTGCCTCGGGATGGCGAGGGAGGGTTTTGAATGCAGGTCTGCAACAACAAAGAGCCGGCGACGCGACTGAGGCGTTCCATGAAACTGAGCGTCAAGTATGCCTAGCTCGGTCTTGTAGCCAATGGCTTCGAGCCCGTCGATCCACTCTCGGAATCGGTCCCAATCACGCATCTGCAGCACGTTCTCAACTACAATCCATCGGGGTTTGAGGACCTTTGCGAACCGGATCACTTCAAATGCAGTGTTTCGGCTATCTTCACATCGCGGCCTGTTGCCGCGTGCAATGCTGTGGTTTGTGCATTCCGGCGATGCAAGCAGCAAGTTGCAGTGGCCGACGTCGGCCAAGACTTTGTCCGGCGAAATAGAGCTGGCCTTTGTCGTATAGGCGGTTGCCTCGGGAAAATTAAGCTTATACGTCTTTGTTGCAAGCTCCCACATATCCAATGCGGCGACCGGCGTTGCACCTGCCATTACGGCGCCTCGCGAGCTCCCACCCGCGCCGCAAAAGAGATCGAACACGCGCAGCTTTGGCTTCCGTGCTGGAGTTGTCATGCGCCACCTTGGCGAAGATCGGGTTTCATCCTTGATCAGTAGTTTAGACGGTTTTACGGACTCCGCAAGTCGCGGCACGCCTTTTCGTAGCTTGCTTCCAAATCCAACGGAATTGCCAGTTCGCCGGTAAGCCAAAGCGGACAACTCGGCAGGGGCGAGCCAATCGCCAGGGGATGGTTCCAGACTTCCAACCAGCGGCTCATGCCGCGCGGCGCCCAGCGGCAGGCCGCAGTGTAAACCGCTGGAGGCGGCTCAGCCAAGGACGGATCGTGCTCGTTGATCAAGTCCAGAAGCTCCCGGTACAAGTTGAAGTTGCGCTCCGTAACCAAGTCAACCAGCATCACCGAAACGCCTTTCCGCAGCAAGGCGGCGCACTTGGCCGTCAAGTGATTGGTCGCCTTATTCTATGCGGTTGATAAAATCAATCAACCGTCTCAGCCGTCCCTGGTTCATCCGGTTGTAGTGGAACACCAGCCGCGGGAATTCGGCCAGTGCTTTCTCCTCGCGCTCCTCCGGCAATGGTCCGCTGAGCTCGAAACGGCCTTCCGAAAGAATGTCGGCGAACTGCGCTTGGATCGCGGCCAGGTCCGCGTCGCTGGGGCGGCGGTTCAGCCGCAAGGCGAGTTTGCCGCGGACGTAGCGCATGCTGTGATAGACGCGGAAGAACGAGAGGATTTCGTCGACCGCTTCGTCCACGCTGTCGGTTCGCTTGTAAAGACAAAGGTCCTCCGGGCCGATAAGTCCCTTGTCCAACAGTTGCTTGCGGATGAACGTCTCGAACGTCGGCCAGTAGTCGCCGCCCGGCTCGTCCAGGAGGACCACCGGCACCAGGTCGCGCTTGCCGGTCTGCAAGAGCGTCAACACCTCCAACCCTTCGTCCAGCGTGCCGAAGCCGCCGGGCATTAGGCAGATGGCGTCGCTTTCCTTGACGAACATCAGTTTGCGGGTAAAGAAGTACTTCATGTGGACGAGCTTCTGGTCGCCCGCGATGACGTGGTTCGCGTGCTGCTCGAACGGCAGAAGGATGTTCAGTCCGAGGGAATGCTCGCGGCTGGCGCCGACGTGCCCTGCCTCCATGATCCCGCCCGCCGCGCCGGTGACGACCATCCAACGGTGGTGCGCGATCTGCCGCCCGAATTCAACCGCTTGCCGGTAGGCCGGCTGGTCGGGCGGCGTACGGGCGGAGCCGAAGATTGTCACCTTGCGGAAGCTGCGATAGGGCGAGAAGACTTTGAAGGCGTAACGCAGCTCGCGGAGCGTGCGGCTCAAGAGCTTCACGTCGCCGCGGCTGGCGCGGTCCTTCGCGAGCTTGTCGGCGGTCAGCTTGATCTCGTCGATCAACTCGGCGTTGTTGTCCGGCGCGGCGTCCGCCACCGCCGGGTCGAGACGCGGAAGCTCGGACGCGGGATTCTGGCCATTGCCGAGATCGTCCGCGGCGGCATCCAGGGGAGCGGCAGGTTCGGCGCAAGGGGCGATTCAAGCCGAGCTATCGAATCGCGAGAAGCGGAGGGATCGAATGCCATGAGATTCATTCTCTGGTGCAAAGCAGCAATCGCCCTATTATATATGCAAGACGATGCCCGCTGCACCGGATGAAACCTAGGCCGAAAAAGCGGGGCGCCAACGAGTGCGGCGGACGCTTGCGGCCGGCTTGGCTTTCCGCTATACTCGACGCGGCTAGAACTGAGGAAGTCTCACGGTCAAACCGGTAACATTCAGGCCGATGGCCGGCGATAATGCTGATATGCGAGGAGGACCTCGTAGAGGTCCATGGAAATGGCCACTTCGTCGTCGCCAAAGTCCCGCAGCCACGTGCGGTCGGAACGGACGGCGTCGGTCAGCAGCGGCAAGACCTCCGTGAGGGGCACATTCACCGTTTCGCGGATTTTGCCGTCCGCGACGCGAATGTCGGCTGACTCCTCCTGGGGACCGTAGTAAACGCGGAGATGGCTGGTACGCATGCTTGCAAATCCTTTGCGGCTGGAGAAACTTCCTTTTTGGGAGGCTTCGGTACGGCCCCTTGTGCGGGGAACGCGGCGAAGCCGCCTGCGCATGTCCGCCGCCGCCCCTGGTGGTGCCTCTTGTATCGGCAAACGGTCCCTTGCGGGTTTGATCTATTTGAGCGAAAATATCGTTTTTGCCCATTGTCGCCTGTGCGACAGTGGTGCTTGATGCGCGGAACTTCTTGAAATTGCGGAGTTTCCTGTTAACTTGGGCATTTAGCGCGAACTGCATCGCCGATTTCTCGAGCAGCCGGCCTGGGGCGGAGGCTCCTTGCCTTGCGACGGTTCAGCTTGCCCATCGACGGCCTCTCCGAGGCGGTCCTGTCAATTCACGCGGGTCTTTATGGCCAGTACGGTAACAATCGATTTGCGGCACTTGGCGCACGGCCTTGATTTTCCGCTCCGGCAGGTGCAGGCGGTGGTGGAACTCATAGACGAGGGAAGCACCGTCCCTTTCATTACCCGCTACCGCAAGGACCAAACGGGCGGCCTGGACGAACAACAGATTCGCGAAATCCAGGATCGTCTGGCCAAATCGCGGATGCTGGCCGAGCGAAAGCAGACGATCCTGCGGTCGATCGAGGCCCAGGGAAAGCTGACCGAAAAGCTGGCCAAGCAAATCCTCGGCGCGTCGACCACTAAGCGGCTGGAAGACCTCTATCTGCCGTTCAAGCCGAAGAAGCAGACCTTGGCGACTCTAGCGCGCTCGCGCGGCCTGGAAGAACTGGCCGCCGAAATCCTGCAGGCTGCTCCCGCGGCGCTTGACTTGGACGCTCGCGCCCGCGACTTCGCCAACGCGGACCGCCAGGTGCCTTCCGGGGCAGACGCCTTACTTGGCGCAGGGCACATTCTGGCCGAGCAATTCAGCGAACGGGCCGATTTGCGCCAGCGGCTGCGGGAGATCATGCAAAGGAGCAGCAAGATCGTCACCACCCAAATTGTCGCGGAGGCCCCGGTGCCCGCCTCGGTCGAGCCGGAGCCGGCGGCGACGGAGGAAGCTTCGCGCTCTCAAGAGGCAACGATGGCGACGGACGCCTCGGCGGAACGGATCGCGGCGTCCCAGCCTGAGCACACGTTCGAGACAACGCCGCCGGCATGCGCCTCAGCCTCCGGAGGATCCGCCGGTTGCGACCTCGGACGCACCGCCCGCTACCGTTCATGTGGCCGACGTTTCCGATGTTGCCGCGGAGAAACCCACAGGTCCGGAAAATGTGGATCCCGCAGCCATGCTCGAAGCTCCGCCTTCGACCGACGCGCCGCGGGAAACGTTGGACGGGCAATCACCGGAACCTCAAACGCCAGCAAACGAAGATTCGTCTCCGCGGTCCACGGCATCCGCCGCGGAGTCTTCTCCCCCGCTGGCCGCGACCGCCGAACGCCGGACACGCGACCGGCAGCGCGCAAGGCGCAGAAGCAGGCGAAGAAAGAAGCGAAGAAGCGCAAGGTCGAAGAACGCCGCGTCAAGGCCTTCCGCGATTATTTCAATTACTCCGAGGAAATCAAGAAGATCCCGCCGCACCGCGTGCTGGCCATCAATCGAGCCGAGCGGGCCAAGGTGCTTCGCGTGAAGATCGAATGCGACGTGGCGGCAATGACCGCCGCGCTGGAGGAGACCCTCGTCCCGCCTGGCCATCCCCATGCCGATTACCTCTGCGGCACGGCGCGCGACGCCCTCGCCCGCCTCATTTTGCCCGCCCTGGAGCGCGAGGGCCGCCGCGAGTTGACCGAACGGGCGGAGACGCATGCGGTGAGCGTCTTCGCCCGCAATCTCCGCAACCTGCTCTTGCAGCCGCCGGTCCGCAACCGCCGCGTGCTGGCGGTCGATCCGGGCTTTAAGAGCGGATGCAAGCTGGCCGCGCTGGACCAGTTCGGCAACCTCCTGGGGCACGACGTAATCATGCTGGTGGGCAACAAGCCGGAGCGGAAGGACGAGGCCAAGCAAAAGGCTCTGGCGATGATCCGCCAGCACGAGTTGTCGGTCATCGCCATCGGCAACGGCACAGCCTGCCGCGAGACCGAGGATTTCTTTGCCGAACTCCTTGCCGCCGACCTGAAGGACCAGGGGGTGGCCTACGTCATCGTAAACGAGGCCGGCGCGAGCGTCTATTCCACCAGCCAGTTGGGCCGCGAGGAACTGCCTGACTACGACGCTACACTCCGCGGCGCCGTTTCCATAGGCCGCCGCTTGCTCGACCCGCTCAGCGAGTTGGTGAAGATCGAGGCGGCCAACATCGGCGTCGGGCTTTACCAGCACGACGTCAAGGCCAAGCACCTGGAGGCCTCGCTGGACGAAGTGGTCGAGTCGTGCGTGAATTACGTGGGCGTCGACGTGAACACGGCCAGCCCCGCGCTGCTCCGCTATGTCTCAGGTCTGAACCAACTTACTGCCCGGCGGGTCTACGAGTATCGCCGCGAGCATGGCCCCTTCCGCAGTCGCGAACAGCTTCGCGAGGTGGCCGGATTCGGGGAGGCAACATTCGTACAAGCGGCTGGCTTCCTCAAGATCGCCGGCGGCGACAATCCCCTGGACGCCACCTGGATCCATCCCGAAAGCTACGCGGTAGCGGCGAAGGTCCTGGAGCAATTCAGCGGCAAGCCCGCCGACTTGGCCGACAAGGAAGCTGCCGCGGCGCTGGCCGAACGGATGTCCGCCATCAAGGTGGAGGATCTGGCGCAAAAGCTTGCAACCAACGGCGCGAACATCGTGGCGGAACCGCCCGCGCCGTCGGCGGCAGCTCCAGCGACGGCTGATTCTGAGCCGCCGATCGTGCGGGCCACGCAGCCGCCGGATTCGTGTGAAGCCGCAAGCGAGGCTCCCGCGACCGCGGCGGCGGGGCACCCCCGCAGCCGGTCGGCGGTAAACGGAGATACTGCCGCGAGTGCCGATTCCGCGTCCATGCCCGATCGCGCGGCGCCATGTGGTTCGTCCGTCGGCACTTTGACGCTGCAAGACATCCTCGCGCAACTGGCCCGTCCCGGCCGCGATCCCCGCGAGGACCTGCCGCCGCCGGTCTTCAAGCAGGGCATACTCAAGTTGGAAGACCTCTCGCCCGGCATGGAGTTGACGGGCACCGTCCTCAACGTCGTCGACTTCGGCTGCTTCGTCGATATCGGCATGCATGACAGCGGACTGGTACACGTCAGCCGGATGGCCGACCGCTTCATCCGCGATCCGCACGAGGTCGTGGCGGTGGGAGAAACCGTGCATGTCTGGGTGATGGAGGTCGACAAGGAACGGCGTCGCGTATCGTTGACGATGGTCCGGCCCGGCTCGGAACGGCCGCGGCGGCCGGCACGCGGCGAAGGCGGCGCGGGCGACCAGGCGCCGCATGATGGCCGCCAGCGCGGCTCGGGCCGCCGCAACCGCTCGTCGGGCGCCCCGACGGGCCAAGGCCACCGCGGCGGCCGGCCGGCAACCCACTCCGCGGGTGCCCCGCAAGAGGGCGGACCCCAAGGCCGCTCGCAGCAAGGCGGCGCACCCCAGGGCGGACGACCGCAAGGAGGGCGTCCGCAGGGCGGTCGTCGGGACCAAGGCCGACGTCCGCCGCCGTCCGGCACGCCGGCGGGTCCCGGCGCGCACGACGGTCACCGCGGTCCCGGCGGCCCACCGCGCCACGCCGCGCTCTGGGTACCAGGCGCGGGCGGCGGTCAGGGAGGTCCGCGCGAGTTCAAGCCCAAACCCGGTCCCATCGTCCCCATCAGCGACGCGATGAAGAAAGGCAAGGAGCCGATGCGGACATTCGGCGACCTGATGCAGTTCTTCGGCGCCAAGGCCGACGACAAAAAACCGCCTAAGAAGGAGCCGGAAAAACCCGCCGAGTCACCCGCCGGCGACGTGCCCGTCGTTCCGCCAGCGAGCGGACCAGCGGAATCCACGCCCGAAGCGCAAGCAAGTGGAGCGGCGGAACACCAGACCGAAGCGCAAGCGAGTGGAATCGGCCTGCCCAAGTCCGAAGGGCAAGCGACGATCGCGGACGCCCCCACAATGCCGGAGTCGCCGGCCGCTGTCCAAGCCGGCGAGCAGTCTATGCCGCGGTCTAACGATCGGACGAATGCGGCCAATCCGACCGATCATTGATTTCGTCCCTTCCGCAGTCTCCCGCCTCCTCGCATCCGGACATTATGGATTTCCAAGACCGACTCGAACGGGCGATTGAGCGGGGCCGCCGCCGCGGCAGCGACCAGGCCGAGGAAGCCGCGAGAGCGGCGATGTCGGAAAAGGAACTCCAGCGGCTGCACTCGCAGGCGCGGCTGGAGCTTTGCGAACAAATCGAGCGCTGCCTGCGGCAATTGGCCGACCGCTTTCCCGGCTTCCGGTTCGAGACCATCGTCGACGCGCGCGGCTGGGGCGCGGCCATCGCCCGCGAGGACCTCCGCCTCCGCCGCTCTCAGCCCCGCGCAAACTGCTTCAGCCGCCTGGAGATGCTCATCACGCCGATCACCTCCGCGCAGGTTCTGGAACTTCTGGCCAAGGGGACGGTTTGCAACCGGGAGATCTTCAGCCGCACGCACTACCAGCTCCTCTCGGAGCTGCACCTGCCGGTCTTCACGAACATGATCGACCTCTGGGTGCTGGAATACGCCGAGCGATACGCCGCCGCGTAGCGGCTTCGTTCAGGGTGGCACGTTCCTGAGTTTCAGCGAAGGGCGTGTGATCGCCGGTCTTCACGCCCTTCGCCTGAAGCTCAGAGCGTGCCACCCGTAATGCGCCAACTGCTTGTATCGTTACACCCTGTCGGCGTTCTACTCTGCATTCGCCTTCTCCAAGATGCCTTTCCAAAAGTCGCGCGCCCTGCGGTGATACTCCATCACTTCGGCGCGCTGCCGTGGATCGGCGATCTCGATTTGCCGCGCACGTTCGTAGACCCAATCCAAGAAGAACTGGGCCGACTTGCGGCTGATCCGCGGCCTGCCGTCGAACTCGACGAAATAGGGGGCGGTCATCGCGAAGCGGTACGTATCGGAGGCGTCGCCCACCACGCGGAGCAAAAACCACCCGCTCTGCTTGAAATGCAGCGGCGGGAGGCGGCCCTCTTTCACGTAGTCCTCGAAACGGACCGACTGCCGCACTTGCCCGTCCTGCACGATCTCCAGGTAGCTGATCGGCTCCCGTGTGGTCAGCGTCATTCCGATTTGCAGCACGAGTTCCTGGCCTCCGGCGCCGTGGAACGTGTGGCCGGGCAGCTCGTTTTCGACCGTGGCCCGCAGCAGCGGCCCGTTGCTGACGACGACCCGTCCGGCCTTGAGGTTCGACCACCAATGGTCGTAGTCGAAGCTGCCGTCCAGGTGAATGTAGACGCGGTTGTAACCGGCCGGATTCGGCGCCACGCCGGAACCGCTGCCCGCGGTCGGAGGAAGCCGCAGTCCGCAATCCAGCAGCTTGAAATAGACGTCTTGCGACCACCGCGCGTAGCCGAACGCGCCCTGATAGTACTTTGTGTCGCGGGGCTTGCCTACCTTCGTGTCGGGCAGCATCGCCTTGCGGCCGAAATGGCTATTGGCCACTTCCACCGAATCGACGAGGCCGTTGGCCACGAGCATCGGCAGGTCCCAACCGTAGCTCGCCGCGGCATCGACCCAGATCGCGCGGTCGCCCGGCGCAGGATGGACCTCCAAGTCCGTCCTTGTTGGGCCCTCTTCACGCCGCCGTAGCGGTGCGATAACCTGCGCCAGCGACGGATACTCCCCATTGACCGAGTTCAACGCCAGTGGCCTTGGCGAATGGAAGCACAAAATCTCGGTACCGCCGCGCGTAATGCCGCCGGCGAATAGCTCGTATGCCCGATCATCGTCGAACCTCACCAGCGGG
Organism: uncultured Planctomycetia bacterium; assembly: GCA_963780045.1. GTDB lineage: Bacteria > Planctomycetota > Planctomycetia > Pirellulales > Thermoguttaceae > JANXQG01. The sequence continues at coordinate 5,616,094 of CAVZZZ010000001.1, forward strand.
TCTTTCGGCAGCTTGAAGTTCTTGCCGGCCAAATCGTTCTTGTCGTTCCACCAGGTGACGGCCTGCGCGACGTGCAGGTCGTCGGCAAGCATGACCAGTTCAAGGTCGCGGACGTCGCGGCGGAGGAAGAGATCGCCCGACCACCAGCCTTCCGCGCTCATGTCTACGACTCGTCGCAGCTCGATCTGCTTGCTGTCGTCGGCGGATCGCTCGATCTGGAAATTGCCGGTGACATTGTAGTATTCCGGCCCGCGCTCCAGCTCGAACGTGTAATGCCCTTCGGGCAGGTTGAGCGTGATCTTGCCTGGGAAGACGAAGTGGTCGCTCCAGAACGGCGCGCCCTCGATCCGCTTCGGCCGGTTGCCCGGCCCGACGAGGTGCATCCGGCAGGCAACCGGCTTTTGCGTCTTGGCGTCGACGACGGTCAACAGCAGCTTGCCGTCGGCGCCGCGGCCTTCCGCCGGGCGAAGAAGCGATAACAGCGCGATTATTAGTTGCAGGCGGCAAGGTTTCATAAATCAATCATAGCTTCCGCCTGGTAATGCGGAGTTACGCGGTCTTGTCACCCTCAACTCAACTCTTTACAAACGCCCTGTAGCGGGGCATAATAGCGGGCGTCGGGCCAATGTATGCAGCCGCGCGCGGCCGGAACACCGCAAGCGCGGCGGCGGCCTGACTCTTTTCCCATTCTTGAACAGAGGAGGTGTGCCATGTCTCGAACTGTGGTGCGCGCGAGCGCTTTCTTGCTGGTTATTTCATTGTCTTTGGCCGGGACGAAGGCGATCGACGGCGATCCGCCGAAACAACCGCCCGGGAGCGATGATCCTTTCAGCTCCGGCAACGCATCGACGGAAGATGATTATCCGATTGGCGACGCGAAGCCGGCGGCCAAGCGGCCCGCAAAGGCCGTCACTCCCGCCGCGAACGCTCCAGCGGTGAAGGCGGCAGGGCCGGACGGCAAAGCAACAAAGTCGAAGCCCAGTCTCAAAATGCACGGCGGCGAGAAGGCCATCTTGAAGGCCCTGCGACAGAAGGTTTCATTGGACTTCGCGGATACGCCCCTGAGGGATGTGTTGGATGGCCTCAGCTACAAGTACCGGATTCCGATCCTTATCGACGCAGCCGGATTGAAAGATGCAAACGTTGATCCCAGTCAATCGGTCACGATCAGGGTCTGGGGTATCTCGCTGCAATCCGCCTTGGAAATCATGCTCGATGAACTGCAACTGAAGTGGACCATCCATCACGAAGTGCTCACGATCACGTCGCCGGCGAAGGCCGAGAGCGATGAGTACATGGAAACGAAGATCTATGACGTGTCGGACCTTGTGATTCCGCCGCCGGCCGCAACCATCTCGAATCCGCTGACGGACGCAGCAAGTGTTGTATCCGATCCGACGGCTGTTTCGGCGGAACAATACATGGGAGGCCAAACTGGTCTCGCGTTTCCTGGAGGCCAAGGGGGTTCCGGCTATCTTCGTCGCGGCGCGATCGGCAGCTATGCTTTTACCTCTGGTGCCGTCCGCGCCGATTTTTCTTCGTTGATGGACCTAATCCAGAATACGGTCTCGACAAAGTCGTGGATTGACAACGGCGGCAATAGTACGATAAGTGACTACTCGTCCAATTTCTCTCTGGTCATTTGCCAGACCCGAGAGGTCCACCGGCAGATCGAACTACTCCTGGCCGATCTCCGCAGAAGACAGGCGCAGGCGCCTGTATTTCGAGTCGAGCTTAACTGGCTCTGGCTCGACGCAGCTCACCAGAACTTGCTGTTTGATGGCGACAGCCAATCCGCCTCGCATGCGACCAGGTCGATTAACCCGCAACGGCTTGCGGAGGTAACTCGCGCAGTACCCTGTTTCCACGCTCTCGCCAATTGTCTGAATGGCCAAAACGCAACGGTTGCTGCGGGAGATCGTCGGGCACTAATCATTAATGCAGTCGCCTCGGCAGATCGCGGCACCGCCTACCAGCCGATCGTCAGCATGCCCAACGTCGGGATAGCGGCCACAGTCATGCCGATTCTGCTACCTGGCACAAAAACGGTGCGATTGACTATCGAGAGTAGAATCACGCGCTGGACGCCAGCACGCCCGCCGGCCGTTGTTGCCGCGGCATGGGGACCGGGCAAGCGCGTCGATGTCGAAGCCGGTCAACGGCCATCGAACGGTGCGTCGCAGCCGACCGAGAACGTCGCGCCCTGTGCAATCTCCTTCTTCGGGCGGCGGATTCATGGCGGTTGGGAGCGAGGACGTCAAAACCGCGCCCGCCGCGCCGTCTACCGTGCCTCCGGCCGCAGGCACGCCGCAAGGCAAGTCCACACAGCCTCCGACGGGGAGTGCGTCGAATGCCGGTCCCGCGACTGCCCACGCCTCAGTGTCGTCCCACGGCGCCGGGTCGACATCCTGCCCGATCGACCTGCCCGTTATGCCGACGCAGGAGTTCGGCACGACGCTCCGCGTCCCCTTGGGCAAGCCGGTGGTGGACGGCTCGGTCACCTTCGCCCCCGCGGGCGACGCCGGCGTCGGCGCGGCAGCGAAGGACCCGGTCGAGGTTTATTTAATTGCAACGGTGAGCGTCGTCAAGAAGGCGAAGAAGTAGCCCCGAAGGGGCGTGGTTTGCCCAGCGAAGGGCGGAGCCCTGGAATATCGTTGCACACTAGACCATCTGGCGGGCCAACGGCCCAAACGTCCGGCTTTCGTGTGAGGAGAACGGTTGGCCCGTTGGGCCGGATAAGTCATCGCATTGCCTCGGTTTATCCAGGGCTGCGCCCTTCGCTGGGCAAACGACTGGGCCTTCGGCCCGAACACCATGACGATGATTCACGTCCGCACTGCGAAATGCTCCACCCCGTGCGTCTTGGCGATCACGGTCAGGCCGCTTTCGCTGACGACGAAGCCGCGCGAACGGTCCAATTCGTGGTCGTAGCCAATCTCGATGCCGGGCGGGATGTCGACGTCCTTGTCGATGATCGCCCGGCGGATTTTGGCGTGCCGGCTGACGTTCACGCGGTCGAAAATCAGCGAGTCCTCCACGTGTGAATAGCTGTTGATACGGACGTTGGAGCCCAGCACGCTTCGCTCGACCTGCCCGCCGGAGATGATCGTCCCCTGGCAGACGATGCTGTCAAGGGCCTCGCCGCGACGGGCGGCGTCGCCGTGCTCGGCAAAGACGAATTTCGGCGGCGGCAGGTTCTGCTGGTAAGTGCGGATCGGCCAGCGGCGGTCGTAGAGGTTCAACAGCGGATCGACCGAAATCAGGTCCATGTTCGCCTCGTAGTAGGCCTCCAGCGTGCCCACGTCACGCCAGTAGGCGTCCTTCTTGCGGTTCTCGTCCAAAAACGGATAGGCGAAGACCTTGTGCGTGCGGATCACCGCGGGGATGATGTCGCGGCCGAAGTCGTGCCGGCTGCTAGCCCGCGTGGCGTCCAAGCAAAGCTGCTCGAAGAGGAAGCGAGCATTGAAGACGTAAATGCCCATCGACGAAAGGGCGTGCGCCGGGTCGTCCGGGATGGACTTCGGTCGGGCGGGCTTTTCCTCAAAGCCAACGAGCCGGTAGTTGGCGTCGACTTCCATCACGCCGAACTGCGTCGCCTCCTGAAGCGTGGCTCGGAGAGCGCCGATGGTCAAGTCGGCGCGGGTCTCGATGTGCCGCTCGACGAGCTTCATGTAGTCCATCTTGTAGATGTGGTCGCCGGCGAGGATGACGACGTAGGTCGGCCGCTCCTTTTCGATCGTGTAGATGTTCTGGTAGACGGCGTCGGCGGTGCCCTGGTACCAGTGCTCGTCGATCCGCTGTTGGGGGGGCACGATGTCAATGAACTCGCCCAGTTCGCGGGAGAGGTAGCCCTGCCAACCGACATTGATATGCCGGTCAAGGCTGCGGGCCTTGTACTGCGTGAGAACCAGGTTCTTGCGGATGCTGCTATTAAGGCAGTTGGAAAGCGTGAAGTCGATGATCCGATAGACGCCGCCGAAGGGCACGGCCGGCTTGGCCCGGTCCCGCGTCAGCGGTTCCAGCCGTGACCCCTTGCCGCCGGCTAGGATCACCGCCAGAACTTCCTGCATGTCGATTCGACTGGGCACGGGCGATGGTCCTCGGGCAAGGGATGGTCTGGGCGAGATGGGATGAATACGAGAGCGGGCGAACTTAGTGTTTCGTCGAGAGGATTATACTGGGTTCGGCGGGGCAATCCAAGAGATGTGTATACGGACCGGATGGCTGGTCGCCACGCGACTCGTCATCTTTGGAGTTGCGGTTCTCGCGACGAAGCTGCCGTCGCAGAACGAAGGGCAATTCATGTGCTCGAAGCACCGCCAAACACCGTCCGAATGGCGGCCGAAGCCCATATAGCATCACGGTCCCGGCGCTTACTCGCGTCGAAGAAAAGGGAAGGTAGTTCGACCAAGATAGCGGCTCCGATCATCGCGCCACTGAACACCGCAAGACTGTACCAGCCACGCCATCGTCGGGTCACAACAACGAATAAGATCCCCGAAATGGAAAGGGGACATCACTGGAAGTGCGAAGGAGACATCACTGGTTTTATTGATAACATCCGTAAACATAAACCGGTGATATTCGCTTTACCGGCCCGCCTTTTCATCTCCCCGTCTCTCTACCAGAACGCGACCGCCGCCGCAAGCAGGACTGCCGCCCACAGAAGTGCGGCTGCGCCAGCCACCCTGCAAGCGACAAGCGATGGCGGTTTTATATGCCCATTCAGAATTGAAGAAATCCAAGCGGCCGATCGAATACCAAGCTGAGGGAAAAAAACGTTCAGAACGCCGGCCGCGAGAGCGGCGACCGCACCCGTGAGGAGCACTATTTGATGCATCGGTTACTCCGTATCCGAGGTCACCATTTGTAGCAGCCCTCAAGCGTGACTGCTCCGCCGGCACCCGCACCAAGTTTACCACCACCACAAATATCGTTTCCAGTCGTTGCAGTCTCGACAGTAACGTCGCCAACCGCGCCCTGACCCTTGAGTTGGCCCGTCCAACCATCTGTTAGGAGGCCCGTGCCAATCACCCCGCCAAAGCCGATTGCGCCTCCCATTCCACCTCCAGCGCCGACACAGATGACCCATCCACTGTTCGGGGGAACGCCGTCGTCCGAGCACCAAAAAACCGACCCGGACACACCGAACCAAAACGCTGCGAACCCAGAAACCCCAACACAGTCGATTTTTTCGCCTGAGGGGTCCACTCGCACCAAGGGGTTATTCTCGACGTAGGAATATGCCGTTGCGTCTCTATCCGCCAACCCGGTCTGACCGCGCCCGTCTCCTCGCGTCCAGTGCCGGTAGAGGGTTTCGTCCGGAGTAATTGAACCGTTCTCGCTTCGATTGCGCGAACGGCTCCCGTTGAGGTACCCGCGTACACGCAGTGCGACATACTCGTGACTAAGAAGCAACTCCGCCCCATCGCGAGAATCGCGATCAAGCTCAATTGTTTGTCCGAGCCCAAGATCGGCATACATGGCGAGATTCCTTTCGTTACTGGATGACGGAGACTTCAAATCCGGCGCGGCCTAGTTCGGCGCAACGGGCCCGGCCGGAATCGACAGCGGCGGGACTGCAGGTAGTCCGGATTCCAGCGTTTGATTTTGAACTCGCGCGAGCGACGCCTCGATCCGCGACACGAGTTGCGTCAACTCGTGATACAGGGTCCCGAATTGGTCCGGGGAAAAGAACGGAGGCGACCGAGCCATACCGAGGTTTGGCAGCGTCGCGGGCGCCCAGCGCGACTCCACGGATCGTGGCCTGGCCAGTCGGGCGAATGGCATCCATGCATCCAGCTTTCACCGGTCGGCTTATGCACGAGCGCCAAGCGGCCGTTGGAAAGATTGACCCAATGCGCCGTCATTGGTTTGAAACTTGCTTGTGCTGGAAGCCACACTTGGACCCAATGGCCATTCGGCGTCTGAATATGCTCCGGCACCGGCGACAGTCCATGTTCCATTTGTGGCAGAAACGATCGTGAATCAAACGGCGCTGGTGTGCGAGGCACAACCTGCACCAGCATTCGTTGGCCGCGCGGCCCATCCAACCAGAATGGCCCGACCGGCTCCTGCGACGTACCCGGAACCGGTGCATTCAAAAATGCGTGGCCCCGCCGGTGCAGGTCAATGTGCATGCGCAGCGCATAGCGCGAAGCCGCGAAATACCGATTGTGCGGCGCGAGCCGCGCGGCCTCCGCGAGCGCGTCCACCGCTTCAATCAGCCGGTTATTTGCCCGCAGACAATGGGCTCGCGTAGCAGTGAACTCGGCAAGTTCCTCGCGCTTCGAAAGTGATCGAAGGAATACTCCCTCCTCGACGTCCCGGTCAGAAATCGCGTGCGGCCACACGCGGTAATGCTCGTCCGGCAGGAAGTGAACGCCCGGACCGGTCGCTTCGACGTTAAAGCGCTCGGCACAGTGCCAGGCGGCAGCGTACGGATCGTCCCAGCGAACAAACAGATGACGCGCGGCCTTTACCAGTTTCAACGGGTATCGGAGACGCCGGCCAATCGCAACGTACAAGACGGGCAGCGACCCGCACGTGCCCCCAACACCATCGATGATCGCGTGGATAAAAACGTCGTTTGCATCGATGCCGAATGTCGCCGGGACGCCGCCGTCGGGCTTCAAACCTTTCCATTTCGGGTTGTACTGGACTCCGAGTTGGCGCTGCATGACCGAGACGAGGCAAACCATGCAGAAACGCGCTTGCGAGCCCTCGAAAGCGTAGGGAGATTCAAGGTATTTGTAATAGTTCCGATCCGTCGCGAGCTTCACCTGCTCTGCCGCGCCGTCGAGCCAATCGATGTACCAGTCGACCGAGTGTTTCGGTTCGCCCGGAAGGCCTTCGGAGCAGACAAGATTCGCGATGGCGATGTCTTTGCAGGACCATTCCAGCCTACGGAGCACATCGCTAAATGTCACCGGGGATGACGAGGCTTCCGGGCCAGCGCGGTCCCGCGATGATTTCGGCCGATGTCGCGCGACTTTATTGGCCATTGCAGTTTCCTGGTCTTACGAAGCCAATTCTAGGCGGCAAGGCATTCAAGTCAACGGACGGAGACGGTCCCAGATATGCGGCACGTTCCTAAAGTCCGCGGTGTCTCGAACCAGCCATTAGAAAATGTTACGCAACAAGCGCAAACTTCCTGTCCAACCCATACATACAAATGATTTCGGTTTTTGCGCAAGAATTCCCAACCCCTTACTACCAAACGACTTACGACGATGCTAACGGAAATCTCACGCTAGCATAGCTAGCTGCTAACAATTCGCAAACTCAATGCTCATAACGGTTTAGAACAATCTTTTCGGAATGTGGTTGACGGCTCGGAAGAAAAGGCTAAACTGAGGCGATCTTTCCTGCATATTGTGGTCTTCGTGGACGAGGTATACAATATGTTGGGGTAGGAAGCCGCGCACACAGTCTTTTCTCTATACTGATGTGCAGTGTTTCTAAGGCATGGAGTGAACGCCAACAATCAAACCATCGAGGTCTAACATGGATCCACGGGACCAAGAATCCGCCCAGTCTTCCGTACTCATCGCCGAACGGCCCAGTGATCGGCTCGCAGCCAAGCCGCCGCGCATCCCCTCTTTGGGGTTGACCATCGAGCCGACATTTTGCCCGGCCGATGCGGCCGACCCTTTCGATACGGTCCAGTGGGAGCAGCGGACGGCCGCGATCAAGGGCGAAGGCGGCGAGGTGATTTTCGAGCAGACGGACTGCCAAGTGCCCGCGTTCTGGAGCCAATTGGCCACCAACGTCGTGGCGAACAAATATTTCTATGGGGAAAACGGCACTTCCGAGCGCGAGCGGAGTGTCCGCCAATTGGTCCATCGCGTCAGCCGTACGATTGCCGACTGGGGCCTGCAAGACGGCTACTTTGCCTCCGCGGCGGACGCCGAGAATTTTTACCGCGATCTGTCGTGGCTCTGCGTGCATCAGTACGCCTCGTTCAATTCGCCCGTCTGGTTCAACGTCGGCCTGTATCACCAGTACGGCATCAAGGGCGCGATGTGCAACTGGCACTGGGACGTGCAGCAGAACCGCGTGGTCCAGCCGGAGAATCCTTACGAGTATCCGCAAGCCTCGGCGTGCTTCATTCAGAGCGTGCAGGACAACATGGAAGACATCATGGAGCTCGCCCGCAGCGAGGCCATGCTCTTCAAGTTCGGATCGGGCACGGGCACGGACCTGAGCACGCTCCGCTCGCACCGCGAGAAGCTCTCCGGCGGCGGCAAGCCTTCCGGACCGCTGTCGTTCATGCGCGTCTATGACCAGATCGCCGCGGTCGTCAAGAGCGGCGGCAAGACCCGCCGGGCGGCCAAGATGCAGTCGATCAAGGACTGGCACCCGGACGTCATGGAGTTCATCGAGTGCAAGTTCCGCGAGGAGAAGAAGGCGCCGCACGCTGATCGCCGAGAACGTCTGCCCGCCGACCGAGGCTTACGACTCGATCCTCTTCCAGAACGCGAACCTCTCCGTGCGGTTGAGCGACGAGTTTATGGAGGCCGTCAACGCCGACCAGCCGTGGACGACCCGCTGGGTGACGGACCAGAAGAAAGCCGGCCCTACCTACCAAGCCGGCGAAATGCTCAATCGCATGGCGCAGGCGGCGTGGGCTTGCGGCGATCCGGGTGTGCAGTATGACTCGACCATCAATCGCTGGCACACCTGCCCGAACACGGGCCGCATCAACGCCAGCAATCCGTGCTCCGAATACATGTTCCTGGACGACACGGCATGCAACCTGGCGAGCATCAACTTGATGAAGTTCCGCCAGGCCGACGGCACGTTCGACGCCGAGCGGTTCACGGCGGCCTGCCGGCTGGTGTTCATCGCCCAGGAGATCCTGGTCGACCACGCCAGCTACCCGACGCCGCGGATCGCCGCCAACAGCCACAAGTTCCGTCCCCTCGGGCTGGGATATTCGAACCTCGGCAGCCTGATCATGGCCGCGGGAGCGGCCTACGATTCGGACGAGGCCCGCGGGATGTGCGGCGCGGTGACTGCGCTGCTGCACGGCGCCGCCTGCCGCGCCAGCGCCGAGTTGGCCGCCGCGGTCGGCCCGTTCGAGGGCTACGAGGCCAATCGCGACCCGATGTTGCACGTCATGGAAATGCATTGGGAGCAGCGTCGAGCAGATCCACAATTGCCCCAAATACCTCCAGGCCGCCGCCCGGCGCCTGTGGGACGACGTGCTCGTCATGGGACGCCGCCACGGCTTCCGCAACTCGCAAGCCACGGTGCTTGCCCCCACGGGCACGATCAGCTTCATGATGGACTGCGACACGACCGGCATCGAGCCCGACATCGCCCTGGTGAAGTACAAGCAGCTTGCTGGCGGCGGCATGTTGAAGATTGTCAACAATACAGTTCCGCTCGCCCTGCGGACGCTGGGGTACGGCGAGTCGCAAATCGAATCGATCGTCAACTATATTAACGAGCACGACACGATCGAAGGCGCACCGGATTTGCAGGCGGAGCACCTGCCGGTGTTCGACTGCGCGTTCCAGGCGTCGCACGGCACGCGCTCGATTCCGTGGAACGCCCACATCCGCATGATGGCGGCCGCGCAGCCGTTCATCTCCGGGGCCATTTCCAAGACGGTGAACATGCCCAAGGAGGCGACGCCGGAGGATGTCGCCCAGGCCTACATGGAAGGCTGGCGGCTGGGGCTGAAGGCGCTGGCAATCTACCGCGACGGCTCCAAGGAAGTGCAGCCGCTTTCCACGAAGAAGGCCGACAAGACGGAAAAGGCGACGGCTCGCCCCCGCCGCGAGCGGCTGCCCGACACGCGGCAGTCGGTCACGCACAAGTTCAACATTTCCGGGCACGAAGGCTACGTAACGGTGGGCCTCTATCCAGACGGGCGGCCCGGCGAGTTGTTCATCACGATGGCCAAGGAAGGGAGCACGATCGGCGGCCTGATGGACTGCTTCGGAACGGCCGTTTCCATGAGCCTGCAATACGGCGTGCCGCTGGAAGTATACGTGAACAAGTTCTCGCACACCCGCTTCGAGCCGTGGGGTTACACAAAGAACCCCGACATCAAAATCGCCAAGAGCGTGGTGGACTACATCTTCCGCTGGCTGGGGATCACGTTCCTGCCCGGCTACGGCGAGATGCAGAAAGCCCTGCCCGTCTCGCCCACCGAGGCCGGGCATCCGCCGCAGAACGGCGCGGGAGAATCCGAACCGGAGCTTTCGCCCGTCGCCACGAAGGCCGGCGGGCAGGTGTCCGGGCACGATGCCAAGGGGCAGGCGGCCAAGGGCCAGTCGCCGATCGAAACCCGCAGCGCAAGCGAGGGAACGAAACGCAGCACGAGCGATGTAACCCGAAGCGTCAGCGAGGCCAACGGTGGATCGCGCAGCGTCCACGGCGCACATAACGGCAACGGCGCCGGTTTGAACGGCGGCCACGGAACGAACGGAACAAACGGCGCGGGCGGCAACGCCGCGAACGGACACGCCCCGATGGCAGCAAAGAGGTCTGCCGTTGCCGCCTCCGCGCCAATTCGCTTCACGGCAACGGTCGAACCGCACTCCGCCTATGCCGCGCGGCACGACCAATTCGCCAGTTTCCAGACCGACGCTCCTTCCTGCGACCGCTGCGGTTCCATCACCGCGCGGGCCGGCAATTGCTATCTCTGCTACAACTGTGGGAATAGCATGGGATGCTCGTGAGAATCGCTAGCATTTGGAAGTCTTGACTATCGTCGCCCCTGCGCCGCTTCCGCGGCGCAGGGGCGATTTCGTTCGCGAAAACTCTGTTGGCAAGTTTCTGGCGAGGGCATGTGGCTTACAATCCGAACAAAGGCCCCGATCACGCGGGAGGAACGCTGAGCCAGATTTGCCGGTAGTTGTTGACGGCGATCTACGCCCGCTCTAAGATCATGGCGTGCCGTTCACATAAAGGGCCTTTCAGTTATGTCACTCGAAACCACGCTTTCCGACATCACGATGCGCCTCCGCCAAGGACAATTCCCAAACGAACAGGCAATTTCCATCGGCATTGTCTTACGTGTTTTTCAGGAACTTGGTTGGAACACTTTTGATCCCAATGTCGTCTGGCCTGAGTATCAGACAGGAGAGGGGCGGGCTGATTTCGCGCTTTGCCATCCGCTGTCGAAGCCAATGATATTTGCTGAAGTCAAACAGCCCGGTGAAGCCGAGGATGCTGTGCGTCAGGCACTCGAATACGCCTTTCATACAGGCGTTCCCTTTGTCGTGCTGACCGACGGAAGGACATGGAGTTTCTACCTGCCCGCAGAACAGGGCAGCTATGAGGACCGGCGTGTTTACAAGCTCGACCTCTACGAACGCCCGACCAAAGAAGCAGCGGAAGCGCTCCGCCGCTACCTCGAACGTGCCAGAGTTGAATCCGGGGCAGCGATTGAGGCTGCGCGAGAAGAATATCGCAGCCGCAGTCGACGTTCGCAAGCGAAAGCCGCAATTCCGGAAGTGTGGCGCGAGCTGGTCGAAAAGGGCGACGAACTCCTCGTGGAGATGTTGACGGGTGCAGTTGAATCGAAGGCGGGCGTTCGCCCTGATGCCGATGATGTCGCGGAGTTTCTCGCCGCATTGCGCAAGCCGATAATTGTTGAAAAACCACTCGGCGGCCCAAGGTCGACCGCCGGAGTTGAGTCTCCGGTTCCAATTACTACGCGTACAAGCAGCGAAACTTCACGAAGTGGCAAACTCAAAATCCTCGGAAAGGTGCATGCTTATCACAACGCCAAGGACGCTATGATTATCATCCTTCGAGAACTTGCCAAGACCGACACATCGTTTCTCGAACGCTGCTCTCAGCACCCCGACGCTCAAGGCCGCAAACGCCGCTATATCGCCAGAACACCGGAGGAACTCTACCCCGACCGTGAAGACCTCCGCGAGATGCGCGAGGCTTTGCCCGGAGGTTGGCTGGTTGCCACAAACATCAACAACGTGCTGAAGAAGAACATCATTCGTCTCGCCGCCAAGGTAGCGAAACTGAAGTTTGGCACGGATGTCATGGTGGAGTTTTGAGCGATGAATATCACAAGCTGCTCGCTACGGATTGAAATGTCCGTAGCTCGAAGTCTTCGTGGCCGCGCACCACATTTGATGGTCAGCTTTCCGAACCTGCCAACCGCGCGATCAAGGAATCAACTTCCTTTACCGCCTCCGTCGCCGCCTCGACGGATACGTGCGGCTTCAGTTTGTTGATTCGCTTCGCGCGGGATTCAACCGAGCCGTCGTGCTCGCCGGCCTGCCGCTTGGTCACATAGAGCGCGGTAGCCAGCCGCTCGAGTGCGCCGACGGTCCGGTCGCCGATGGCCTTTGCGCCAGTCTCGATCTCACGATCATACTTTGCGAGCGTTCTGGGGAATTTCGTGCGGAGGGTGCTCCCAAGCGGTGTGACGACATATCGCGGTCCGTAGGGCGGCGATTGTGGCTGAAGCTCCAGCAATTCGTCGCCGCGAAAGGACGTCAGCGCATCAGACAAATCAAACGAGAACGGACCGTGTTTATAAAGGATGAAATGGAAGTCCGTTGGGACACCCAACAAATCCTGAAGCAGATACATGGCTTTTTGGACGTGCGTTTCGCCGCACCAACTGTCGGCGACCCGTAGGCGTTTAACAAGCTCGGCCACGATCGCAGCGCGTTTAAGGCGTTCCATGTTCAGTGTCCTCCGATTTGCTAAGAATCTCTTTGCGGTTGGCGTCCATCCATGCGCGGGCCTTGCCTCGCAATTCGGGGTGGACAAATACGTAGTCGAACGAAGCGGCCGGCACATGACTCAAGGGGTCTGACATGGCGGTTGATGAGGCGATCGGCCCCTCCTTAGGCTTGACTGGGAAATCGGGCGACCGCCCCTTGGCCGGTTGGTGGTCCCATCGCACGTTCTCTTGGCCAAATTCTGCTCTCGCCGCCTCATAAACCGTCTTGCCCGGCTGAAGATTAATCTTGATGTCATTCGGGTGTCGTTCGTAGAAGAGCTTGAAGTGCTCGCGCTTGGCAATCCGACGCGCCGGATCGTGACCGAGCGCAAGGGGATTTTGAGAAGCCTGCATGATCGATGCCAAGACTTCATTGTCCGTAATGCTCAGATGCGCGTTCACGCTGGATTCGTACTTCCCGCCGGGGAGCGATTGCAGCAAGAAGTCTTTGAGGTGAATGTCGTAAATGCGGCGCACGGGGTGGAAATAAAGCTGGGTGAACATGAAGAATCGCGCCAGCATGAGGGCTTCCGCAGAATGGAGTCCTCCATCAAGAATGCCCAGCGCCGGCTCTGTCGAAGCGTCCAAGGATTGATTCTCCACCGTAGCGCCGGCTGGCGGCGGCGGTAGAATGCGGAGCGTGTCAATCAGGCGAAAATGATCGAACCGTCCATAGGCCACGCCCGCATGGTACGAATCGCGGAGCAAATAATCCATCCGATCAGCTCCAAATGCGTCGCCCACAATTATCTCCGCAAGGATCGTTTCCCACGTTGAGAACGACAAATCGGGCGCTTCTTTGGGGCCGAGCGCAAGCTTTACCACATCCGATCTTTGAATCTTGAGATTATCCAGGATGCTGCCAAGCTCGTCGTCGAGCAGAATGTTTCGAGTCAATTGTTCGTGGGTAACTCCCGGAGGTAGAAGTTCCTTCTCGGCCGCATGTGAAAATGGAAGGTGGCCAACGTCGTGGCACAACGCTGCTATCCGTAGCACCTGCCGCCAATAGGTCTTCTTGAACGGGTCATCCACCTCCGGCAAGAGTTCGCGGACGTCGTCAGAAATGTTCGAACTGTCGGTCGCGATATCGAAGACACGGCTGGCAAGCTCCATGACGCCTAATGAGTGCTCAAAACGGCGATGAGTCGCCCCCGGGTAGACGAGATAGGTCATCGCCAACTGATGGACATAGCGGAGTCGCTGAAAGGCGCGAGAGTTCAGCACGTCTCGTTCGTCAGAGGTGACGCGGACAAACACATGAATAGGGTCCCGGATCTCGTGAGATCTCTTGGCCATTGTCGGAGTACGTTACTGGCTCGACTGCTGCGATGTCGTCTTGGAGACGCTCGGTTGATAGCACGAGATTGTAACCCTTTTTTCGAATCGGAACAGGACCCCGCTACACGACCGCCGACATTACGTTCAGATGCCAACCGTCGCAGACGTCTCTCACGTCGAAGGCGAGGATCGGCCGAAGGAATTGAGCGAAGTGCTCCAACTTCCGCGCGGTGAGCGAATTGAGAAACTCTCTCGCCGCCGCGCGTCCCTTCGGGTTGAACATCGAGATTCTCCCAGCGACGAACTCATCGATCATCTTCCCGCGCTCCCACTCGTCGCGGAGGGCCGCGTTCCACGCGCATTGCCCGAAGCCCAGCAAGTTGCGATAGTCGTCCAAGTCTTTCACGCCGTCGGCATAGGGCTCGACGAAGATTTCCAGGACTTTCGACATCTTAACGCCGCCTAACGGACCGAAAAATACATCCGATTCGAACGAATCCGAATCGGACCAGCCGCGATTCCGCTCTCGCCTCTGCCGGGCGGCCTCCTTCCGCTGCCGCTTCCGGGCCATCTTCTGCTGCTTGACCCTGCATTTTGGCGCCGACATGGTTTCCTCCTTGTATTTGTCGCTGGACTCCTTGGATCGATTTTCGGGCATTCTACCACACGGTCGAATTCTGGCGGAGAGCGAAATGTGCGCGATTTTCGTTGCCGGTTTGCACGGATTGCCGCCTTTGCCGCGATTGGCTAAACTGGCTGCGAGGCCGGCTCAACCATGAAACCCCGCATCATCTTCTGGTCCGTCACGTCGGCGCTGGCCGGGTTCCTTTTCGGCTTCGATACGGTCGTCATCTCCGGGGTGGAGCAGCAGATCCAGTCGCTCTGGAACCTCAGCCCGGCGCTGCACGGCGTGGTGACGGCGGCGGCGCTTTACGGGACGGTGCTCGGCTCGATGCTGGGCGGTTGGCCCACTGATCGGTTCGGCCGCAAGCCGACGCTGATCTTCATCGGTGTGCTCTACATCATTTCTGCCGCTGGCTGCGCGCTGGCTTGGGACGCTGCATCATTCGTCGCCGCACGGTTCATCGGGGGACTGGGAATCGGCATTTCCACGGTCGCCGCCCCGCTGTACGTTTCAGAGATTTCGCCGCCAGCCTATCGGGGCCGGCTGGCCGGGATGTTCCAGTTCAATATCGTCTTTGGTATCCTCGTCGCGCTGATCTCAAATGCGCTGCTGGCCGGAATCGGCGAAAACGCCTGGCGCTGGATGCTTGGCGTCGCCGCGTTTCCCTCGATCCTTTACACACTGCTCTGCTTTGGACTGCCCGAAAGCCCGCGTTGGCTGATCGGGCGAAGGGGCGACCGCGCGGTGGGCTTGAAAGTGCTCAAGCTTATCGAACCGGAGGCCGGCGACGCGGAGCTGGAGTCCCGAGCTAACGTCATCCTGGCCGCATCGTCGGCGCTCGTGGACTCGTCGCGCTTCTGGACGTGGAAGATGCGCGTCCCGATCATGCTGGCGTTCCTCATCGCTTTCTTCAACCAGCTTTCCGGTATCAATGTGATACTCTACTTCGCGCCGCATATTCAGTCTTACCGGCAGCGAAAACCCGCTGATGCAGTCGATTGGCAACGGCATCGCCAACTTGATCTTCACGTTTGTCGGCTTGTGGCTGATTGACCGGCTTGGCAGGCGGACGCTGATGTTCATCGGGTCCTTCGGCTACATCCTTTCGCTTGGCCTTTGCGCGGCGGCGTTTTTCACCTGGGCGCCGCAGTTCAAGGCGGCTGCCGCCGCAGTGGATGTCAAGACGGCCGTGGACGATCTCGCCAAAGCCAATCCCGCGCGGGTCCCCGCCCTTCAGGAAGAGCTCGAAAGGAAAAAACAGGTCCTTGCCGCGGCAACGAAGGTCGCCGAATCGGGCGCCGAGCCGGTAGCGTTTCCCGCCGGCGAAGGTTTGCAACTGGTAAAGGAAACTGCGGACGCGGTAGTTCGGCAAGCGTCGGGCGCGGCCGGAGCGGGCGGGCTGATCGTGCTCGCCGGCATCTTTGCCTTCATCGCCGCCCACGCCGTCGGCCAAGGCGCTGTAATCTGGGTCTTCATCTCGGAAATCTTTTCCAATCGCCATCGCGCCGAAGGACAGGCGCTGGGCAGCGCCACGCACTGGATCTTCGCCGCGCTTCTGACGACGCTCTTTCCGCTCGTGATCGACGCGGTAGCGCCGGGCTACGTTTTTCTTTTCTTCTGCGGTATGATGGTTCTGCAACTCCTCTGGGTGAAGACGATGATGCCCGAAACCAAGGGCATCCCGCTGGAGGAGATGCAAAAACGGCTCGGCATAGAATAAACCGGTACGGAGAACCTAATTGATGCGACGTCAAGACGTTCGCAATATCGCCATTATCGCGCATGTCGACCACGGCAAGACGACGCTCGTCGATTGCATGTTGCGGCAGAGCGGGCGGTTTCGCGAGACGCAGTTGGTGGGCGAACAGATCCTCGACTCCAACGACCTGGAGCGCGAGCGGGGGATCACCATACTCGCGAAGAACATCGCCATCCCCTATCGCGGCGTGAAGATCAACATCATCGATACGCCCGGCCACGCCGACTTCGGCGGCGAGGTGGAGCGCGTGCTGCGCATGGCCGACGGGGCGCTGGTGCTGGTCGATTCCGCGGAGGGGCCAATGCCGCAGACCCGCTTCGTGCTTTCCAAAGCCTTGGAATGCGGCCTGCAGCCGATTGTGGTCATCAACAAGGTCGATCGGCCCGACGCGCGGGCGCACGAAGTGCTGGACGAAGTGTTTGAGTTGTTCCTGCAACTCGGCGCCGACGACCGTCTGGCCGACTTCCCGCACATTTACGCCAGCAGCAAGCTCGGCTTCGCGACGCACGAACTGGACCAGCCCGGCGACTCCCTCGCTCCCTTAATGGACATGATCCTGGAGAAAATCCCCGGTCCGCAGATTGATGCCGAAGCCCCGCTGCAAATGCTCGTCACCACGCTGGACTGGTCCGATTACGTCGGCCGCATCGCCATCGGGCGAGTTTATTCGGGCGAGGTCCGCAAGGGGTTGGACATCGCACTGATGCAGAGGGACGAGAAAACCACGCCGGCGCGAATTCAGTCGGTCCATGTCTTCGAGGACCTGGGCCGAGTGGAGGTCGAATCCGCCGCCGCCGGCGACATCGTCGCGCTGGTGGGGCTGGAGGAGATCGAAATCGGCGACACGGTGGCCGATCGCGAGTCGCCCCGCGCACTGCCGCGGCTGGTGGTCGACGAGCCGACGCTGAAGATGACCTTCGGCGTGAACACGTCGCCGCTTGCCGGCAAGGAAGGCAAGTACCTCACCAGCCGGCACCTCCGCGAGCGGCTGATGAAGGAGTTGCAAAAGAACGTCGCGCTGCGGGTCGAGCCGATTGCCGGCAGCGAGCAGTTCTCCGTTTCCGGACGCGGCATCTTGCACCTCAGCGTGCTGATCGAGACCATGCGCCGCGAAGGTTTTGAGCTGTCCATCGGCAAGCCGCATGTGATCCTGCACGACAACAAGGGTGTGATCGAGGAACCGTTCGAGTCGCTCGTCGTGGAAGTGCCGGAAAACCAGACTGGGCCGGTGATGGAGCTTGTCGGGCAGCGACGGGCGCAATTGGTGGACATGCAGTCGCACAACAACTATGCGTACATGGTCTTTTCCATCCCCGCGCGGGGCCTGATCGGCCTGCGGACGCGGCTCTTGAACGCCACACAGGGGACCGCCGTGATCCACCACCGCTTCGATCGCTACAAGCCGATGGAAGGCGAAATCGGCACCCGGCCCACGGGCGTGCTCGTCTCGCTCACCTCCGGACGCGCGGTAGCCTACGGGCTGGACACCTTGCAGGAACGGTCCGAATTGCACGTCGGCCACAACGACGTCGTCTACGCCGGCATGATCGTCGGTGAGAACAGCCGCAACGAGGACATGAATGTCAATCCGACGAAGGAGAAGAAGCTCAGCAACATGCGGGCGGCCGGCCACGACCGCAACATCCTCTTGCGCCCGCCGCGGCGGCTCTCGCTGGAGGAGGCGCTGGAATTCATCGAAGAGGACGAGTTAGTCGAGGTCACGCCCACCCAAATCCGCTTGCGGAAGATCATGCTCAACGAGCACGACCGCAAGCGGGCCGCGCGGAAGGCGGCGAGCGTGGGAGCGTGATGAATGACTTTACGTCAATTGATCTTCAAAGTTTGGCATTTGCCCGTGCAAAGTCTCGATTTCAACGTACCGAGCACTCAGAACTGGGTACTGAGCACTGCCTACTGAGTACCGCACCAACTTGCCCGCCGTTTTCCGTCGCGCAACAAAACAGGGACAGAAAAGGCGCCGCGCGGCGGCCCATTTTTCTGTCCCGCGATGTTTCTATCAGGATTGCGAGCGGCCTATCAGCCCTGCGGCTGGGCCATAAAGCCCGGACGAAGGCGGCGGTTGACATCGATCTCCAGCACGCCGAAGGCCTGCTCGTGACGCTGGATCGCGATGGCTAGCGCCTGCAGCATCCGCTTGGCGGAATAGTAGTTCATGATGATTCGCTGCGTGACGGCGATCCGCTGCGTCGTCGTGCCCATGGGCGGTTGCACGTTTAAGGCGAAATCGAGGACCAATTCCTCGGGCGTGCCGATCGAGCGACAGAAGTTCGCGTACAACGCCACGGCCTTTGAATCGTCGATCTCGACCTGGACCTGCTGCTGGGCTTGTGGGATTTCGGATTGGGCATCAGACACGGCAAATCTCCTTGATTGGTTCTAGATCGGGAATAAAGCTTCCGCCAAACGTTGTCGCCTCAAATGTAGCTTACGCTGTGTCAATCGGCGAGACCCGCCGTCCCCGTTGCGGGATGATTTGGTACCTTGATTGTTGCCCTAGCAAATAAATCAGTCAGGAAATCGTATTTTTGGCTATCGGTCGAAAAACAGTCCAAAGATCGGCCTCAACTTTGCCGATTATTCCGACTGCACTGTTTAGGAAGACTTTAACGGCAGACTGCGCGGCACAAGGATATCCCCAAACTTGTTGTCTTGCCAGGCTTGCCGGAAGTCACCACTCGTCCGCCCTACAGGCTCGTACCTCATGGCCCAGAATGGCAGTAACCTGTGTCAAGGCCCGAAGCGTAGGGTGCGTGAAGCGAAGCCGCGGGTCGATGGTGCGTTCCGCACGGAGCGTGAACCTGCCTTGCGGCGTTGCTACGCGCGTGACAGCTTCGCGAACGCACCGGCAGCCCGCCGGTTCCGTGCTGCACGCACCCTACGGCTCCCGCTCGCTTGCGCTTCGGGCTTGTATGTTCGGCCTCGCCCTGCTGGGCTTTGCCGGCTGCCAGTCGGTCATCAATCCCTACGATCCCAGGCTGGAGCCCCCGGTGCCGGAGAGCATCGCGCCGGGCCGCGAATTGAGCAAGGTCGCCCTGCCCGCCTACCGCATCGAACCGCCGGACGTGATCGCGTTGGAAATGCTCAAGGTGGTCCCCCTGCCGCCCTATCGGGCGGAGGTCTTCGACGTGCTGCAAATCCGCGCCAACGCCCCGGCTGACCAGCCGATCGACAATTTCTACATGGTCGAGGCCGAGGGCACGGTCAACCTGGGGCCGCAGTACGGCCAGGTCCGCGTGGCCGGCATGACCCTTGAGGAAATCCGCAGCGAGTTGGACAAGTGGCTGCGGAATTACCTCAACGACCCCAATCCCAGCGTCAGCGTGGGCCGCATTTCCGGGCTGCCCAATCCGTCGGCGCAATACCTGGTCGGCGCCGACGGCACGATCAACCTGCGGCAGTACGGCGTCGTGCCCGTTGCCGGCAAGACGGTGACCGAGGCCCGCATCGCCGTCGAGAAGCACCTGGCCCAGTTCCTGGACCAGCCGCAGGTGGCCGTGGAAGTGATAGCCTACAACAGCAAGGTGTATTACGTGATCACGCAAGGCGCCGGGCTGGGCGACAGCGTTCGCCGCCTGCCGGTGACCGGCAGCGAAACGGTGCTGGACGCCATCGGGCAGATCGGCGGCCTGTCGCAGCTTTCCAGCAAGAAGATGTGGATTGCCCGGCCGGCGCCGCACCAGTTCGGCTGCCAGCAGATCCTGCCCATCGAATGGGACGCCATCGCCCAAGGCGCGCAGACCTCGACGAACTACCAGCTCCTGCCGGGCGACCGGCTGTACATCGCCGAAGACGAACTGTTGACGTTCACCAACGTGGTGGCCAAGGTGACGGCGCCGATCGAGCGCATAGCGGGCATCGCCTCGCTGGGCAGCTCGACGATCCGCAGCTTCCAAACAATGGGCCGCGGCTACAACCGCACGCGCAACGGACTCTAACCAACAAGGGGCCTAACCGTGAAAAACAAACGCTCTTTACTCAGGCTCGGCAACGCAATCGCAGTCACATCGCTCTGCCTTGCATGGCATGCGGCGGCCAATGCACAAACCTATTCCGTCCGTCCGTCGTGCAATTCGCCGCCGTGCATCATTCGTCCGGGAACCTACGGCTACAACGATACGACGTGGCGTGTATGGCCGACGCAATACCGGCCTGAAGTAAGCGACCCGCGCGGCGGTCGGCGCGCGCCACATTCCAGCTCCGCCGGGCGTTCCGGAATTGAAGCTTCCACCAGGCGGGACCGTGCCAGCCAAGCCGCCCATCGAACCATTGCCGTCATTCGGGGGTGTCGGCCCGTCCGCCACCGGCGCGGCAACTCCGTCCCAGCAGCCCGGCACCCTTACTCCCGGCGCGCAATCTCCACTTGCGCCGGGACCGCTTGAGATGCCCGGCGGCCTGGGCACGCCGCAGAAGCTGCTGGAGATTCAGCCGGGTGGAGAAGGCGGCGGTCTGGCGCCGCCGATCGAGAATTCGCCCACCGCACCAGACACTACCAAGCCCGGCGCAGGGACCAACACTCCACGCGCGACGCCGAAGCAACCGGCGTCCCAAGAACCGGCCAAAACATCCAGCGGCGACAAGCCGGGAATTGAGCCTCCGGCATTGACTCCATCCAACGCCCCATCGCCGGCCGGAAACCTCCAGCCGGAAAAGCCGGCGTCACACGGCGCCGCCTTGCAACGCGGGCATGGAAACATCCCAACCAGCTACCAAGAACGATATTCGGCTGGAAGCACTCAATCGCAAAATCCGCTGGATGGATTCTGCCCCGTCGCGCTGCGCGACAAGGAGGCATGGGTCGCGGGCCGAGCGGACCTTGAAGCGAACTTCGGCGGTCAGAAGTACCAGTTCTCCAGCGCAGCCGCTCGCCAGAAGTTCCTGGCGAATCCGCAAGAGTACGTTCCTGTCCGGCGCGGGAATGACGTCGTACTGGCGATCGAGGAAAACCGCACCGTGCCCGGCAGCATTCAGCACTCGGCGGTGTGGCAGGGACGGCTGTACCTGTTTTCGAGTACGGCCAGCCTGGCGGCATTTCGCGGCGATCCGGCGCGCTACGTTGAGCGGGCGGACACGGCGTCCGAGCAGCAGGCTGTCCGGCAAAAGCCCCTGCCCAGCTTGCAGCTTCCGGCCGATTCGCTTTGAAATGACGTTGCCGGAGCGCCGCGAAACGAATAAAGCCTGATGCGCAAGTGAACGAGCCCACGGCTCGCACTTTTGCCCATCGGGCTCCAGTCCCTGACGCCGGCAAATCAGCGATTCATTTGCGGGGGACCGTAGTTAAGGACCGAACCGGGGTTCAACAGGCCAGTGCCTACGTTCATGTCCATGCCTCCCGAGCCGGTGGCCGGGGCGACGATCGCGTTGCGGAAACCCTGAATCTGCTCAGCCACCTGCCGATTGTATTGCTGCTGCTGAATCATCGGCTGGACCGTGCTCGTATAGGTGGAGACCGTGCCGTTATTGGTTGGAGTGTTGTACAGACTCATGTAGGGGCTGTATCCGCTCGGCCGTTGATAGTCGTTGAATGGCCTTTGGTCGGTTGGCTGCATGTTTAACATGGGATTGGAAGGAACGCCATATCCGCTCCCGTTCGTCCTATTTGCAACGTCCATGATGCCCCTCAACGAATCCCCCGCCACCGGCGTGTGGGGGACTGGCGCGGCCTGAGTCTGCACGCCATATCCGCCATACTGGCCATTAACCGGCTTGTTGAAACTGCTGGCACCGGGGTTGAACTGCGAGGTACGATTGTTGTTATAGTACCCCTCGTTACTCTGGCCGATTCCCCCGCCGGGCAGCGCCGGCGTGCGTCCTGGGGCGTATCCGCCGCCTCCCGCTCCTCCAATCCCGCCTGCCGTGTTGCCGGGGTCGGTGGGCGACATCGGCATCGTCGCCTGTTGACGCCGCTGCTGCGCGTTCGGATCGGTCGGCGGCACGTACCTGCCGCGGTTGCCCCGGTTCTCATTGCCGACAGACTGGTCGTCGCCGAGCGTTGGCGGAACGGGAAGCTTGTAGCGCCTGTTGCGCTGCTTGCGCTCCAAGTCATCCAGCGCTGCCGGCGACAGGTAATCGATCGTTAGAGGAACATCGATAGTGTCCATTTGCGGGGCGATCGGACCGCCGACTATCATTAGATATACGGCTATCGAGGCGTGCATGATAAAGCTCCCAATTACTTGCCATTACGCGCCGCGCGGCGCAGTCCTAGAAGTGTACGCCGCAGAACGCCTCAATTATACCTCGGTGCAAACCACAGGGCAACGCTTGCCGGCCGAGTTTTGGGTATCGCGCCACTCCTAGATGTGATACATCCGCTCGTCTTGGGCCTTCGCCCTGTCCAGAAGGTCCGCCAAAGTGATCGAACCCAGCGTTTTACGCTGCATTTCGCCGACTTCCTTCCATGTTTGCATAAGGGCTTTCACGGCCGGAGAATCGGGTGAAGCGCTGCTCGTTGGCCCGTTTTCGTCGGTAGCTCCGTCGATTACTTCCATCACCTGTCCCAACGAGATTTCTTGAGGCGACTTCACCAAAAGATACCCCCCCGCCGCTCCGCGAACACTGGCAACCAGCCCGGCGCCCTTCAACTGCAACAAAATCTGCACGAGAAACCGCGGTGGAACACCATGCCTCTCGGCAATCCGCCTTATTCGCACAGGTTCGTCAGACCCCGAATGCGCGGCCAGTTCCAGCATCGCAATACAGGCATATTCGGTCTTCGCGGATACTCTCATTTGACTCTCACATTCAAAATCTGCACGGGCGGACCCAACCACCAGTTTGCCGCTCCAAACCGCCGCCTCCTACATTCTAGCAATCTTACCTAATTCAGTCAATTATCAATTGCTGGCCGCCATCGAGACCGCGGGCAACGGCCGTCTTCAAAGCGCAGTGCGCGACACAGGGTGAGAGGTCAGGGATGAGGGACAAGAACCAAGGCCGCGGATATGCGGGTTTACTGATGCGCCCTTGCCGCGGATGCGTATCGTCTTGTTCTACAGAATCGGCTGCTGCAAAAGCCGCTCAGGCACGCAGGCCGCAGCCGCCTCGTGGCGCAGCGGCGTCGAGCCCGGTTTTTTCCCTACTTTCGGCAAACAATGCAAAAGTCGAACGTTGGACAAGACCGAAAAAACAGAGTATCGGCGAACAGTTCTTATTGGCAATTGCGCCGGGCGCTGAGTTAGCTGCGTCTCGCGATGCGGCGCGATCCGGGTGGAACTACGGCTGTCTCGTCGAACAACAAGCTTCCGAGGGGGGAAAACAGTCCGGTGTCTGCCGTTTGCGGCGGCCGGACTGTTTATTTTCCGTACTCTTACTCGGCCTTGCGGAACCCAATTTGCGGTTTCGCGCTTCGTACAGCACTTTTCATTCCCGTCGGCTTCCTGATGGAGTAGAATGATGCCATCAAGACACCTCACGAAAAAGCTCGGAAAGAAAATGAAGCTGCTTCCGCTCTTGCTATGCGTATCGCTCACTTGCTCGTTTGCAATTCAGCCGGCTAAGGCGGCTGACGACGGTACGGCAACGACAACCGAACAGCGCGCCGTCTTGGCCCAGGCCGAATCGCTGGAGTCGCAAGGCCATTTCAAGGAGGCGGCGGCACAGCTTGCGATAGCCATTGGCGCCAAGGATGTCACCGTCTCGCAGCGCAAAACGCTGGAGTTCGAACTGGACCGGCTGGACCGCATCAAAAAGGACTATTCCTTCGATCGGGCCGGTCTCTTCGACGCGCTGAAAAAGTCCGTCGCCGGCTTGAAGGAGGAGGAATTCCGACAGTGGATGGACGAAGGCCGTTTCGACCGCCGCTTAATCGACGGCGAGCAACGTTTCACAACCACCAGCGTCAGCAATCTCTTCTTCCGCCATCCCGATCTCGAGCCCCGACGCCGGCCGCGAAAAGACACTACCGAGCTTCAGCGGAGTTTGCTCGCGAGTTGCCGCGCAATCCGCAAGGCCGCGCGGCAGGAAAAATCGCCCTACGTGTTGCCCAAGCGCTTTCGGGCGACGATGACCGTTACGGTCGAAGCCGGCACAGCGCCGCCCGGCGCGGTCGTCCGCGCGTGGCTGCCGATCCCGCGAGCCTATCCGTACCAGGATGGTTTCAAGCTCTTGTCGTCGCTGCCGGCGGGCGGTCAAGTTGACGCTCCGGAAAGCCCGATCCGTTCGGTCTATTTGAAGCAGCTCGCCGACGCCAACGGCCCGGTGGAATTCAAGGTGCAGTACGAGTACACCCGCCGCGGCGTGTCGTTCGACCCGAAGCCGGAGGAGGTCCGGCCGTGCGGCGACGCGCCGGAACTGCGCCGGTTCCTGGCCGAAGCGCCGCACGTCGTCTTCACGCCGGAAATCCGCGCGCTTTCCCGCCAGATCGTCGGCGACGAGACCAACGACTGCCGCAAGGCGAAACTGATTTACGAATGGATCGGCCGGCGGATCATGTACAGCTTTGCCATAGAGTATTCAACCATCCGGAACGTCAGCGATTATTGCCGGAACAAGGGCTACGGCGACTGCGGCCAGGAAGCGCTGCTGTTCATCACGCTTTGCCGGCTCAACGGCGTGCCGGCGCGCTGGCAATCGGGCTGGCACATTTACCCCGGCGCGAAAGACATTCACGACTGGGCGGAAATATACCTGGCGCCCTACGGCTGGATGCCGGTTGACCCGTACATGAGCGTTTTTTCGACGCGTTACGCCACCGCCCTTTCGCCCGACGAGCGCCGCGAGATTCGCGATTTCTACTTCGGCGGCCTAGACCAGTACCGCATGGCGGCCAACAACGATCACAGCCAGGTCCTGTCGCCGCCAAAGCAGTCGATGCGCTCCGACGACGTCGACTTCCAGCGCGGCGAGGTGGAATACGGCGACCGCAACATCTTCTTCGACCGGTACAAGTACGATTTGACGTACAAAGAACTCGATGCGGGCAACAAGCAGCCGTAGCGGTGGAGTCACTTCCCCGCTGCCGCGTCGGCGTCTTTCGCCTTGCTGCGCGTGGACGGCGCCTTGGCGTGCTTCTTGCCGGTCAGCGGCGCGGCCAACGCAATCGTCACCGAGTTGGCAGCGATCATTCCGGGGCGGACCTGGTTTCCCTTGACCGTCACCGCGTCGTCGCGCTGGGCAATGCGGACATCCGTCAAATCGACATCAATGGTTGCTCCCTCGGCCAATTCGGCCTTGACCAAAGGACCGTGAGCCACGGCGAGGCTGATCTTGCCGTTCCTCGCCATCCTGAGCGTGCCCCGCACGGTATATGTACCGGGAAGCTGCGGCGTGCCGCCGTGAGATTTGCTCTTCTTTCCGCTCGTGGCGTCCGGGGCGTCGCCGCCGGCTGCTGCCGGCGGCTGCGCCTTATCGTCTTTGTCGCCTTTTTTCTTGCTTGCCCCTTCGCTGGGCGGCAAGAGCCCGGAGGGGCGATCCGTTGACGAAATCGTGACAAGCGTCAGATGGTCGAGCTTTTCGCTTACCACGCCGCCTTTGGCCACTTCGGCCACGAACTCGACGCCCATACCCGATTTCAGGTACTCCGGCTCCGCCATGCCGGTAATGCTGACTTCCGTGTCTTGTCCAATCGCCACATAGACCGGCTTGGAATCGACGGTGATCTGGAGCTGATTGGCAGAGGCCGAAACGAGCGTGCCCTTGAGGGACACGGCCTTGGGCGGCGCCATGTTTTGGTTGCCGCGGCGGAACGGCTGCGCGGCTGCTGGAAAGATGTTCACAAGCGACAGGACGAAGGCAAAAACACCGGAAACTGCGATGCGGCGCGACATGGCGGGACCTTTCGTGGGACGGTTACTGGCCTATCAACAAGCATATAGCACGGCCAGCCGTTTGAACAGGGACGCGCGAACGATCGTCTTAGAACGGTGCGGTCCAATTTGCCGGTTGAACGTTCCGTTTCCAGCGCGGCTAGGCAACAGCCATGCGCCAGAATAGAATAACGTACCCTCAACACCCCTCGTCGAAAGTACGCCCTCCTGCGCCATGTCCCCCGCCGACCGCCAGCTTACCGTCCCTCAGTTCGTGGCCATGAAAGCCACCGGACGGAAGATCACCATGCTCACTGCCTACGACTACGCTACAGCCAAATTGGTCGATGCGGCCGGAATCGAGGGCATCCTGGTGGGCGACACCCTTTCCATGGTCGTCCAAGGCCACGCCAATACGCTGCCCGTCACGCTGGATGAAATGATCTACCATGCGGAAATGGTCGGCCGGGCGGTGCGGCACGCGCTGGTGATCGTTGACATGCCGTTTCCCAGCTTTCATTTGGGAGTGCATCGCGCGATCGAGAGCGCCGGACGAATTCTGAAGGAGTCGCGCTGCCACGCCGTGAAGCTGGAAAGCGGCATTGAACAGGCCGAGGTGATCGAAGGCCTGGTCGGGGCCGGCATCCCCGTGATGGCCCATTGCGGACTGCGCCCGCAGTCCGTACATGCCTTGGGCGGCTACCACGTGCAGCGGGACGAAGAGCAGCTTGTGGCGGACGCGATGGCGGCGCAGCAATCCGGAGCCTTCGCCATCGTGCTCGAATGCATCCCTGCCGCGGTTGCCGCGCGGATTACCGCCAAATTGTCGATCCCCACGATCGGCATCGGCGCCGGCGCCGGCTGCGACGGGCAAGTGCTGGTCTATCACGACTTGTTGGGCCTTACGCCCGGCCGATTGCCGCGGCACGTGAAACCCTACGCCGACTTGCAACGAACGATAGTCGAGGCCGTGACGGGCTACCGCGACGACGTGCGGCAGGGCGCGTTTCCCGGGCCGGAACAGACGTTCGAGTGAAGGAGAGGAACAACGCCAACGAGTCGAAGCAGCCGATGGACGCCAAAGAAAAACCGGTCGACCGTTGCGTGACCGCGCTCGACGCCGCCAGCCCGAACGAACAGGCGCGCGAGTTGGAGCACGTCAACCGGCTCTATGCGGCCCTATGCGAATTGAATCGAACGATCGTGCGCGTTCAATCTCGCGAGGAGCTGTTTCACGAAGCGTGCCAGATTACCACGGAAAAGGCGGGATTCCAACTCGCCTGGATTGGCCAGCCAGACGGCCAGACGCACCAGGTCACTCCCATCGCCCGCGGCGGCGACAAACAGGACTATCTGGATAAGATCAAGGTCTATGCCGACGACCGGCCGGAGGGTTGGGGTCCGGTCGGCCGCTGCATCCGCGAGGGCAAGGTCCACGTTTTCAACGACTTTGCCAACGACCCGTCCACAGCGCCCTGGCACGCCGCGGCTGCGGCGCGCGGGTTTCGCTCGGCCGCCTCCATTCCGATCTGCTTCCAAGGCGGTGTGTGGGGCGCGCTGACGATTTACGATTCCGAAGCCAAAGTCTTTCAAGCGAAGGAAATCGCCTTGCTGGAGGAAGTGGCGGCGGCTTTGTCGTTTGCGATGGAGAGGCTTGACTACGAGCTCCGCCGCCGCCGGGCGGAAGAGTCGCTGCGGCTGAGCGAGGAGCGCTATGAATTGGCCGTCCGCGGCGCCGGGGTCGGCATCTTCGATTACGATGTGCGCAGCGGTGCGATTTACTTCTCGCCCCGCTGGAAGGAGCTATTTGGCTACCGCGAGGACGAGATCGACGGCGGCTTCGCGCAGTGGCGCCGGCTGGTCCACCCCGAAGATCTCGCGCGCATGCAAAAGACCCACGACGACTTTATGACAAGCGGCGCACTGACGGTCAACAGCGAGTACCGCCTGATGCGCAAAGACGGCTCCTACCGCTGGATTTCATCCACCGGCATCGCCGTGCGCGACGAGCGGAAGCGCGCGACGCGGGTCGTCGGCTCGCACACCGATATCACGGATCGCAAGCTGGCTGAAGACGCCCTCGCGCGGGAGCACCGCACGATTAAGCACCTGCTGGAATCGAGCGACCACGAGCGGCAAGTCATCGCCTATGAAATCCACGACGGGCTGACGCAGTATCTGGCAGGAGCGATCATGCAGTTCCAGGCTTTCGAACATGGCAAGGACTCCCGGCCCGACGACGCCGCGGCGGCCTTTGCCGCCGGCATGGCCATGCTGCGGCAAAGTCACGCCGAGGCCCGCCGCCTGATCAGCGGAGTTCGCCCGCCGATCCTGGACGTCCAAGGCATCCACGCAGCGGTCCACCATCTAGTCCACGAGCAGGAAGCAGCCGGCGGGCCGGCGATTGATTGTCGCAGCCAGGTCGAGTTCAGCCGCCTGGCGCCGACCGTGGAGAACGCCATCTACCGCATCGTGCAGGAGGGCCTGACCAACGCCTGCCGGCACAGCCAGAGCGACAAGGTTTGGGTGGAACTGGTGCAGCACGGCGAACAGCTTCGCATCGAAATTCGCGATCGCGGCGTGGGGTTCCGCCTGAACGAAATAGGCGAAGGGCGGTTCGGCCTGCGCGGCATGCGCGAACGCGCCCGGCTGCTGGGCGGAACGGCCGAAATCGAGAGCGCGCCCGGCAAGGGGACGCGGGTCGTCGTGGAACTGCCGGTCGTCGAGCGGAGCGAGGAGGAGGAATAAAGAAAGTCTATTCCGATTTGCCGCTCGTGGTGACGATCGGCCAGCGTGCTTTGGCAAGCAGCGCGATCTTGCGCTGGTCGGGATCGAGAATGCAGATTTGATCGCGCCCTAGTTGAAATACCACCTCGCCGTTGGGAAGCTGCGTGGGAGAAGAAACGGGCCAGCGAAGAAATGGAGTCTCAAGCGATAAACTGCAACGAATTCCACGCGCTTCGTTCTCAGCATGAATGTCGCCCGTCATCCAACCAAACCAGAACTGCCAGCCGCTTTTGTCCCGATGGAATCGCGGGACCTCGCCGCCGGGCCGAATGCCGACGGTCGGAGGATCGGCAACTGCACAATCAAGCTCGGAAACCAGAAGGCGGCCCTCGGTATTCGAGTCCACGGTTGTCGATCCCGCGAGGAGGTCCCATCTGCCGGGCATCACGCGCGATTCGCGAAGCAGCAATCTATCATTGTCCGCCGGAAGTTCTTCTTCATAGACCTGCCTCGCATCATCGCCAGCGAGGTTGCGCGTGAAGACGCCGCGATGGTCTTCCCCAACATAGTACAGCTTTGCGTCAGCCGGCAGCGATATTTGGGAGGGCGAAACGATCGTCAAATCGGTATTCTCTTTTCTTTGCGGCTTGGCGCCTTTGCGTCAGAACCTACTGCCTCAACCCACACGCCCTCTCCGCCCTCAGTAGCACCTCTGCGGCCTTCTTCCGGGCCGTCGCCGCGCCGTCGCTTAGGATTTCACGAACCCGCTGGGGATTGGCGGCAGAGTTCCTCACGGCGGGCACGAGCGGCTGCGAAGTAGTCGGCCGCCATCTCGGCCAGGGCCTTCTTTACGTCGCCATAGCCGAAGCCGCCGTGGCGATACGTTGCGGCAAGCTCCTCCCGCTGCGGGTCCGTGGCGAAAAGCGAATAAAGCTCGAACAAGTGATCTCCTTCGGGCGGTTTGGGGTCCTTCGGATCGCGCGAGTCGGTCACGATCCGCATGATTTGTTTCTTCAGGGCTTTCGGCTCCTCGAAGACCGCAAGCGTGTTGCCGTAGCTCTTGGACATCTTTTGGCCGTCGACGCCGGGCACGCGGGCGGAATTGTCCAGCACCTTCGCCTTGGGCAGCACGAACGTCTCGCCGAACTCGTGGTTGAAGCTGCCGGCCAGGTCGCGGGCGACCTCTATGTGTTGCACCTGGTCCTCGCCCACGGGCACAATGTCCGAGTCGTAGATCAAGATGTCGGCCGACATGAGCACGGGATAGCAGAATGTCCCCGCGTCGGCTTTGAGTCCGCGGGCCTTCTTGTCCTTGTAGGCGACGCACCGCTCCAAGAGGCCCATCGGCGCGCCGCTGAGCAGGATCCAATTGAGCTGCGCGACCTCCGGAACTTCCGATTGCAGAAAGAGCGACGCGCGGTTCGGATCGAGGCCCAACGCCAGCAGGTCCAACGCCGCGTCGCGGACGTAGCCACGCAACGCCTCGGCATCGCGGAGCGTCGTCAGCGCGTGCAGGTCGGCGATGAAGTAGAACGACGCATCGGGCCGCTCCTGCAGGTCGATGTACTGGCGGATCGCGCCAAAGTAGTTGCCCCAGTGAAAGCGGCCGGTCGGTTGGATGCCGGAAAGTACGCGTGGCATTTCAAATTGGAAGTGGGGACTGGAAAGTGGCAACTACTCAGTACGCAGGGGTCAGTACACAGTACTCAGTGCCAGATGCTTGTGAACGCGGGCAGGCAACACCCATGTACTCGGTACTGGTCACTGCGTACTGAGTACTTGACGCTCATTCTAGTCGCCGATCAGCGTCCCTACAACCTCGCCGACCGTCCTCGCTCCGGCCTCGCA
Source organism: uncultured Planctomycetia bacterium (assembly GCA_963780045.1). Classification (GTDB taxonomy): domain Bacteria; phylum Planctomycetota; class Planctomycetia; order Pirellulales; family Thermoguttaceae; genus JANXQG01. The sequence goes on from CAVZZZ010000001.1 coordinate 5,646,807, forward strand.
AAGCGCGGCGGGCAGGGTGTCGAGTATTTTCATAGACACCGTCGGATCGTAGAAGTTCGCGGTGCCGATCTGCACGGCCGTCGCCCCGGCGACAAGGAATTCCATCACGTCGTCAATGGTGGCGATGCCGCCGATGCCGACGATGGGCACTCGCACCGCTTGGGCCGCTTGAAAGACCGCACGCAGCGCGATCGGCTTGATTGCCGGGCCGCTCAGTCCGCCCATCATGCGGCCCAATTGCGAGCGCCGCCGCCGCCAGTTGACGGCCATGCCGAGACAGGTATTGATAACCGCGATGGCGTCGCAACCGCCGGCTTCCGCGGCGCGGGCAATAGTGCCGAGATCGGTGACGTTCGGAGTCAGCTTGGCGATCACCGGCGCGGCGGTGGCTTTGCGGACGCCCGCGACCACGGCCTCGCACATCGCCGGATCGGTGCCGAAATCAACGCCGCCGCTGACGTTCGGGCAAGAGATGTTCAACTCCAGGGCATCGACGCCGGGCCTGCCGTCCAGCTGCGCGGCCATGTCGATGAACTCGGCATGGCTCTTGCCGGCGATGCTGACGATGATCTTCGTGCCAAGCGATGCCAGATAAGGCAGAAGATCGGCGATGAACGCCTCCAGCCCGTCGTTGTCCAGGCCGATGGAGTTGAGCATTCCGCCGCTGGTTTCATACGTCCGCGGCGGCGGGTTGCCCGCTCGAGTTCCTTGGTGATCGTTTTCGGCAGGATGCCGCCGAGCCGGGCAAGATCGACAAATCCGGCCATTTCACGAGCGTAGCCGAATGTCCCCGATGCGACCAGGACGGGATTGGCAAGGAGGAGCCGTCCCAGTTGCACGGATAGATCGACGTCGGCAAGACTCATGCTTTACAGTAGGTCCCTTCTGCCGGAAGGGACTCGTCCGCGCTCTTCAATCGCAATAACCGCCTCCACGGCGATCAGGCCACAATAGTCCAGCTCGGCGAGCGGGACCTACAGCCCATTAAATCAGGCCGCCGTGCGTGCGGTAGGGAGTCATATGGTTGGGCTGATCCAGCAGCCAGAAGCGCTCCCATTCATCTTGCATAAGGCGGAGATTCTCCGACGTGTAAATCAACTCTTGAGCTCGGCGCGTCGGATCGCCCGAGTAACCGTCGATTACGCATCCGCTGGTTGCCGAGATCATCCAGCCCAAGGCCAGCGTCAAAATCAACTTACGCATCTGTCAATTCCTCCGTGAATGGAGCACTACTGCGTCGTTTTTGTGAAAAAAAGTTGCTGCCAAGCGCGCTCGGCAATGTATCCGTTTGTTACTCACCGCGCCGCGCCGTCCGCCGAGAGCCGCTTCGACGTTGCTTGCTGCTCGAGTTCCTTGACACGGTCTTCCATTTCCTTGCCCGGCTTAAAGGTCACGACGAATTTCTCAGGGACGGAAACTTTCGCTCCGGTGCGCGGGTTGCGGGCCCGGCGGGGGGCGCGTCGCTTGATTTCAAAAACGCCGAAATTCCGTAATTCGATCCTGCCGCCCCGCTCGGTCGCGGTTGGCGCCCCCCCCTCTACAAGGGCTTCCACAATCGCGTGGAAGGTCTTTTCCACAAGCTTTTTTGTCTCCGTTTGTGTCATGCCAATCAGGTTCGAAAGTGTCTTAACGATTTCCTTTTTGGTGACGACTTGATTCTCCGGCTTGGGAAGAGGTTCCGTGCCGCGATTTTGGCGGATTGCCGCCGCTCCGATGTGCTTCCAGTCATGGCCCAAGTGTAAGCCCTGTAAGGATTAGAGTCAAGATGCCGGGGCCTCCGCAGCCCCGTTGCGGCGGACGTTTCTGGACCCTCAATTGCCCGTCCGATCGACCCCCGAACGGTTCGAGCCGATTCGTCGTAAGTGCTTGATTTCAAAGAACTTAGCGTCATTTGGTTGACGTCCCGTTCGCAATTCGTGCTTGTAAGTCTTTATTTAGCAAGCACTTATGCAATCTCAACGATCGTGAAGTCTCGCTGTTTCCGTAACCGGCAGTGCGCGACTCTTTGTGCGCGGCTACATGAACGAAAACCTTTATCGTCCATAAAATCGGCAAAGTTTAGCTAATCGTTAAAATCACGTTCCTACGATTTCAGCCCGGCAGTGGAGAACTCCAACTGCTGGCCAGTGGACACCATTTCGTCCCACGTCACTTCGGCGTTTTTGTAGGCGGCGGTGCGGCCTAGGATCGTGGTCAGGGTGCTGCGCACGCTGGGCGCGACGGTGGCATTGGCGTAATCGCCTTTGGCAATGGCGTCATGGAAGGCGGAGATGTTCGCAACCGCGCCGTCGGTGTACAGATTTCCGAGCTTGCCTCCCTTGTACGACTTCTGTCCGGCTATCCGCACGAGGCCGAAATAATGCGTGTCGGCGGTGCCCCGCGAGCCGAAGACGCGGCAGCCAATGTCGCTGTAAGCGCCCGTGCTGAATTGCGTGCCCGTAAAGCTCAGCAGGATGTCCTTGGGAAAGGTAAAAACCGTGTTGAAATGGTCGTTGCTCGTGCCGGCGTCATCGCGGCCCGTCTTGCCGCATCCGCCGTAGGCCTTGACGGGGGCCGCGTCGAACATCCAGGTGGCAACGTCCAAGGCGTGGATGAACTGCTCAGTGATCGTGTCGCCGGAGAGAACGCGGTCCAAGACCCAAGCGCGGATTCTGCTCTCTGGGTTTCCTATGTCGTAGCCGCCGACCCCTAGCTGACCGCCGTAATAGACGGCCTCGCCCGTCACCACGTTGCCGATGTCGCCGGCATGCACGCGGCGGGCCGCTTCCCGGTAGAACTCGTTAGTGCGTGTCTGGAAGTCAATGAGCACGACGCGCCGGTTCTCGGTCCCCTTGCGGGCCGCCTCGGCCATCGTCAGGCAGCCGGGCACATCGACCGCGATCGGCTTGGCGGAGTAGACGTGGCAGCCGGCGTCGACGCCCGCCAGGGCCTGTTCCGCATGAAAGTAAGGCGGGCTTTCGATGACGATGGCGTCGGGCTTGGCGTCCAATACGCGCTTGTAGGCCGAAAGCCCGCTGAAGGCCATTTTGGCGGGAACATTCAACCGCCCGGCCGCGGCCTCGGCACGATCGGCGAAGTAGTCGGCCGTGGCGATGAACCGGTAACCGCCGTGTTGATGGAAGAGATTTGCGATCCAGTTGCCGCGGCCGCCGCACCCGATCAGGCCGAGCGTAACCTTGGAATTGGCTTCCGAGGCGGAGACCGATTGCGGTCCGATGAGGCTCATGGCGGCCGCGCCGGCCACGGTGTTTTTGAGAAAATCGCGGCGGGATGCGCTCGCTCGCTCGCCCGGCTGCGCTGATATGTGGCGGGAATCGTTCATGGCGGTCTCCCAGTAAAGGACGTTTGCAAAGTTGCCTTGATTGTAGTTCACGCCGCCGCACGGGGCAACGACGGCGGGATCTGGTGAAAGCTTGGAGCTGTAAGATGGATCTCCGGGTCCGTCCAGTCGGGAATTGACGGACTCGGAGGTCCGTCCAACGCGCCGAAATGGGGCGCGCGGCACGGCAGCCTCAAGCCGGCCCAGCCAACTCCCTGCTGTCGCTGAACACCTTGGCGATGATTTCTTCCAGCGGCGGGTCCTCCACGCTTACGTCCTCGATCGCGTTCTGCGCAAGAATTGCCGACAGCACTTCCGTTACTCGGCTGCGGTCGACGCGCAACTTCGCCCGCGGCGGCTCGATGGAAAGCACCTCGCCGAAACGGCCGAGATCCCCGGGCATTTGGCCGTCGGCCACCAGCAGCGAGATCACTTTCTGCCCGCCGAAACGGTCCAGAATGCCTTCCAGCGAGCCGTCGTAGATGATGCGGCCCTGCGCGATGATGACCACGCGGCGGCAGAGCGCGGCCACGTCTTTCATGTAGTGGCTGGTCAAGAGGATCGTCACACGCCGCTCTTGCTGATATTGACGAAGGAAAGTCTGGATGTTGTGCTGGGCGACCACGTCCAGCCCGATCGTCGGCTCGTCCAAGAAGAGGACCTCCGGCCCGTGCAGGAGCGCGGCGATAAGCTCCATTTTCATCCGCTCGCCCAGCGAAAGCTCGCGGACCGGGCGGCCCAACAGCTTGCTCACGTCGAGCATTTCGGCCAGTCCGTCGCGCGTTTGCTCGAACTGCCGCGGGTCGATGCGGTAGATGTGCTGGTGCAGGCGAAACGACTCGGCGGCGGGCAGGTCCCACCAGAGCTGGTTCTTCTGGCCCATCACCAGTGCGAAGCGGCGGCGGTAGGCGTTCTCCCGGTTCCAGGGCACGAAGCCCATGACGCGGGCGGCGCCGCTAGTGGGCGTGAGCACGCCGGAGAGCAATTTGAGCGTGGTCGTCTTGCCGGCGCCGTTAGGTCCGAGAAAGGCGACGAACTCGCCAGTCTCGACCGTCAGATCGATGCCGCGAACGGCCTCGACGATCTTGAATTCCCGGCGGAACAAACCGCGGATGGAAGCCCCCAAACCCTCTTTCTTCTGGAAGACGCGGTACGATTTCGAGAGCTTTTCGATGGTGATGATGCTCATCGAGACATTATATAGCCGGCTTAATCCGCTGGAATCAATTTCGGGGCGGCGATGCGGCGGCCGTAGATTCGTCCATATTGGCGCCGCAGCCCGAAAAAGTCCATGCGGAGGAACGAATAGAGTTCCTCCGCCGGAGCGGCAGCCAGCCAGCGCTCGGCCAGCTTGGCGGCATGGGCGTCGAACTCGGCGTGGGAACGGCTGTGCGCGAAGCACCGCCCTGCAAACCGCCGCAAGTCTCCGTCGAACTCGGGTCCGACGTGCAACAACTCGTGGGCGATCGTGGTCAGCTTTTCCGCAAAGGGCAGATCGAGGAACCGCGGCAAATAAAAGTTCAAGAGGTACAGCATTTCGCGGCCGTCCAGGACGACGCGCTGGATTTTCCAATTCCGCCCGCAGCGGACGGACTGCGCATGGCCGGCGGCGAAGCGCAAGGGAGTCAGCGAGGCGTACAGCCCGCCGCGCATGCGCTTGCGGGTTTGGCGGAAGCTGACCGCCACCAACGACATATCGATGTGGCGGAACTCCTCCAGCCGCGCGGCCATGTCCGCGCACACGCCGGCGACGTGGTGCGTGAAATCGAATCCGTTCAATTTAGGAAGAAGACCAGCAAGACTCAAAGAATGTTAAACACGAAGACACGAAGGACACAAGATGTCGGACAGAAGCATATTCCGGCGATTCTGTCTCAAACATTGTATTGCATTGCTCTTAGTGGCCTTCGCGCCTTCGTATTTGATTCTTTTTCCCTTATTTCGCGGCTGCGGAATCCGTTTCCGCGGATTCGGCTGCGTTCCCCGCGACGACCGATTCCTCGGGCCCTTCGGTCTCCGGCTCGCTGTCGAAGGCCGGGCGGGCGGCCTTGCGGCGCTTGCGGTCGTGGACGCCGACAAACTCCAGAATGGCCCGCGTGCCGGCATCGCCCAAGCGCGGCTTGGCCAGCCGCAAGACGCGGGTGTAGCCGCCGGGCCGGTCGCTGAAGCGCGGGGCGATCTCGTCGAAGAGAATCCGCACGGCGTCCTTGCTGCCCAGGAGCCTCAGCGTTCGCCGCCGCGCGGCGACCACGGGAGCGATCGCGCGGTTCCAGTCGGCCCAGCCGGCGCCGTGCCGCCAGGTCTTCCAGGCATCGGTGTTGCGCTCGCCGTCCGGCTCAAGCTCTTCGGCGGACTCGATGTGCGGCAAGGCGCGGATGGCAATCGTCACGCAGCGCTCCACGAGGGGCCTAACCTCCTTGGCCTTCTGGATGGTGGTAATGATGCGGCCCTTGACCTTGGGCTTGTTCTTGTCGTCGGACTCGAACTCGCCTTCGGTCAGGATCAGCGCGCTGGCCAAGCTGCGGAGCAAGGCCCGCTGATGGCTGGGATTGCGGCCGAGAATCCGGCCTCGTCGTCGATGTCGCATGGTAGTGTGCTTTCAAGGCAGGGAGCTTGGAGCAGGGAGCACGGAGTCTGCAAGTGATTTACTCCCTGCTCCGTGCTCCCTGCTCGCTCACGCCGGCAGCGGGGAGAGCGGCGGCAGCCTCATGCCCAGCCGCAGGCCCTGGTCGGCCAGCTTTTGTTTGACTTCCTCAAGGGTAGTTTCGCCGAAATTCCGTACGTCCAGCAACTGGCTCTCGCTGCGCGCCACCAGGTCGCGGACGGTGGTGATGTTCTCCGATTCCAGGCAGTTCATCGCGCGGACGGAAAGGTCCAGCTCGGCCAGACTCATCGCCAGCTTGGTCTCCGTAGCCGGGTCGAGACCGCCGCCGCCAACCGCGCGGGCCTCGGCATGAACCATCGGGCCCAGCTCCTGGTACTGGATGAACGGGTTGAGGTGTTTGCGGAGAATCTTTGCCGATTCGACCAGGGCCATTTCCGGATTCACCGAGCCGTTGGTCCAAATCTCCAACGTCAGCCGGTCGTAATTCGTCTTCTGGCCGACGCGCGTCTCGTCCACCTCGTAGCGGACGCGGGTAACCGGGCTGAAAGCGGCGTCCAGCGGGATGATGCCGATTTCCTGGGTGGGCGTCTGGTCGGTGGCGGGCACGTAGCCCCGCCCGTTCTCCACGACCATCTCCACCTTGAAGCGGATGTCGCCCGTCAACGTGGCGATCAGATGGTCGCGGTTGATCACTTCGACCTGATCGTCCGTTTTCACATCGGCGCCGGTTACGGGCCCCTTGGTACCCTTGTCGATTTCCACCACCTTCGTCTGTTCGCTGTGGTTCTTGACTACCAGCGACTTGACGTTGAGGACGATGTCGGTGACGTCCTCCTTCACTCCTTCGAGCGTGGTGAACTCGTGCTGCGCTCCGTGGATGTTGATTTGCGTGACGGCGCTTCCCTCCAGGCTGGAGAGGAGCACGCGCCTCAAGCTGTTTCCCACGGTTACGCCGAATCCCCGCTCGAACGGTTCCACGACGAACTTCCCGTAGGTACCGGTGAGAGTCGCGCGGTCCGCGATCACCTGACTGGGCAATTCCAATCCGCGCCAACGAATTCTCATCTTGATAGCCTCCGAACCAATTCTCTGATTTATTTCACCATTGCGGCGCCGGCGTCGCGAACGAGCGAGCCGCGGCCGCCGCTCGCGCCGGCGCCACGTTTACTTCGAGCAGAGCTCGACGATCAACTGCGTCTGCACCGGAATCGACACGTCGGCCGGTTCCGGCATGCGGACTACTTGGCCTTCGATTTCCGCGCCTTCCGCCATGCGAAGGAAATCGGGTAGCTCGCGCGTATGCGCGGCCCTGTTGGCCTGCGCCAGGGTCTGGCTCTTCGGCCGGGCCTTGACGCGGATCACGTCCCCCGGCCGCACCAGGAAGCTGGGCACGTTCACGGTGCGGCCATTGACGGTCACATGGCCGTGCGTGACCATGAGCCGGGACTGCGCTCGCGACTGGCCCAGACCGAGTCGAGCGACCACGTTGTCCAGCCGCCGCTCCAGCAGGATCATCAGCGCGTTGCCCGTATTGCCTTTGGCCCGCGAAGCAAGCTGGAAGTACTTGCGGAACTGACGTTCCAGGACGCCGTAGTAGCGTTTCACCTTCTGCTTCTCGCGAAGATGCGCGGCGTATTCCGTGGGCTTGCCGCGGCGCCCGGTGGTCATGCCCGGCGGCGTCTCGCGGCGCTCGAACGAACACTTGGGCGTATCGCAGCGCGAGCCTTTAAGGAAAAGCTTCATTCCTTCGCGGCGGCAAAGGCGGCAGACGGGGGAGATTTGACGAGCCATAGGCTTGGGATTTTGGATTCTCTGGATTGTGCGGTTCTAACGGCTGGCGCGCGGTTTTTGCTTCACCGGACGGATCGGTCCGATCCGTCAGGTTGTTGTTCTCGCGGGCGCTACACCCTGCGCCTCTTTTTCGGCCGGCAGCCGTTGTGAGGCAGAGGAGTCACGTCTTCGATGGATTTGATTTTCAGTCCCGCGGCCTGCAAGGCGGTGATGGCGCTTTCCCGTCCGCTGCCCGGCCCGCGGACCTTGACGTCGACTTCCTTCATGCCGTGCTTGATCGCCTTGTCGGCCACCTGCTGGGCCGACATCTGTCCGGCGAACGGCGTACTCTTACGGCTGCCTTTGAAGCCGCTCGTGCCCGCGCTGGCCCAGCAAAGCACATCGCCTTTGGTGTCGGTGATGGTAATCGTAGTGTTGTTGAACGTGGCTTTGATGTGCGCCACGCCGACGGTCACGGAGCGGCGGGCCTTGCGGCGCTGCGCCGTTTGCTGCTGGGCGGGAGTTTGCGGTTTGGGGTTGGCCATTCTCTACCTCATGTCTTTCACGCCCTTCTTCCCGGCAACGGTCTTCTTGGGACCTTTGCGGGTGCGGGCATTGGTCCGCGTCCGCTGGCCGCGCACCGGCAGGCCGCGACGATGGCGGATGCCGCGATAGCAGGCGATGTCGCGGAGGCGGACGATGTTCTGGTTAATTTGGCGGCGCAACTGGCCTTCGACGACGTAGTCCTTGTCCAACAGCGCGGCCATGCGCGCCAATTCGTCCTCGCGAAGCTCCTTTGCGCGGGCCTGCGGGTCGACCCCGGCCTTGTGGCAGAGATCGCGGGCGATCTTCGGCCCGACGCCGTAAAGGTACTGCAAGGCGATCACCGTGGGGCGATCGTTCGGAATGTCAACGCCCAGCAGACGCGGCATAGTTCAAACTTCCTTTCGCAAACGTCTTTTCGACAGCCTTCTTTTCAACCCTGGCGCTGCTTGTGGCGCGGATTGGTGCAAACGACGTAGATCACGCCGCGGCGGCGGACAATCTTGCAATGCTCGCAAATGCGCTTCACGCTGGCTCGGACTTTCATAGCAATGCACTCGATATTCAGCAGCTCTGCCGCCGGGCAAGAAATACTCCAACCCCCGCGGGCAAAGCTCAAAGGACTGCGCCCTGACTGGCCCCGCTTTTGCTGTCGGACCAAGAAAGAGGCAAAGTGTATCAGTATAAGCCGGGATGGCCGATTGCTACAAGGCCCCCCCGACGAAAATTCTCTCCTCGTTGGCCCGCGGTGTGCTGACGAGCCCTAACAACTTTCACGCCCGACAAAATCCGTAAAATGACCCAAAATGCCTGACAGACATGCGGATCGCGGTGGTCGACATGTTTCTGCCATCATTTTCCTGCGACTGTCGCTTTCTACCAACTTTCTCCGTTCGGCCCGGCGGTCAATACAACGGTTCCCGAATCGGTAATCGCCACCGTGTGCTCGAAATGCGCGCTGGGCTTGCCGTCCGCTGTGGATTGCGTCCATTGGTCCGGTTGGACTTTGACCTCGCGCGTGCCCATGTTCACCATAGGCTCGATGGCGATGACGCGGCCGGGAACGAGACGGAAGTCGTTCCTGCTGCGGCGGTAGCCCCGCTTGACGAAGTTCGGCACTTGGGGGTCCTCGTGCATGGTGCGGCCGATGCCATGGCCGACGAAATCCTCCACCACGGAGAAACCGGACTTGCGGACGAAGGTCTGCATCTCCTCGGCCACCTCGCTCCACCAGCGTCGCTCACCCATTCGCCGGATGGCCAACTGAAGAACTTCGCGCGTCACGTCCAAAAGGCGCTGCACTTCCGGAGAAACCTTGCCGACGGCTAGTGTCGCCGCGGCGTCGCCGCACCAGCCGTTGTATTTGCAGCCGGTATCAATGCTCACGATGTCGCCCTCGACCAGTTTGCGTCGTCCGGGAATGCCGTGGACAACTTCGCGGTTGATGGAAATGCAAGTGACATTCGGAAACGGGGGCGCGCCCTCGGTCGAGTTCGGATAGAACTTGAACAGCGGCTCGGCATTGTGACGGCGGTAAAAGTCCTCAATGGCCTGGTCGATTTCGAGCGTCGAAATGCCCGGTTTGATCAACTTCTTGACCATGTCGAAGGTCTCCCAGACGAGGAGACCCGCTTTCCGCATTTGGGCGATTTCTCGCGGGGAGCGAAGGATTTCCACTACCCCTTCTCCAAAAGTCCCTTGTAATTGCGCATGACAAGGTGGCTGTCGATCTTCTGCACCAGGTCGAAAGCGACACTCACCGCGATCAAGAGGCTCGTTCCGCCGTAAAACTGGGCAATGTTCCAATCAATGTTCGGCATGGACGACGTAACGATCGTGGGAATGATGGCCACGACCGAAAGGAACCCCGCGCCCACATACGTGATGCGGACCATCACCTTCTCCAGGTAATCGGCGGTTCGGCGCCCAGGCCGGTAGCCGGGGATGAAGGTGCCGTAGTTCTTGAGGTTGTCGGCCATGTCCTTGGGGTTGAAAGAAATAGCCGTCCAGAAATAGCAGAAGAAGTAGATCAGCGCCACGTACAAGGCGTTGTAAATGAACGAATCGCCGCGGTGGAACTGGTCCCCGATTTGACCTATGACCGCGCTATTGGTCTTGTTCGCAAGCCACTGGAAGATGTACATGGGGAACAACAGCAGGCTGCTGGCGAAGATGATCGGCATCACGCCAGCCTGGTTGATTCGCAAAGGCAGGTACTGCTTGCCGCCGCCCCAAACCTTTCGGCCGCGGACGTGCTTGGCGCTTTGCGTGGTGATGCGCCGCTGCGCCTGGCTAATGAGCACGACGCCGATGATCACGCCGACAAACAGCAGTATCAGGAGCACAAGCATTTCCACGCCGATCTTGCCGTGGCCGGAACCGATCTCAATTCCTCCGCCACCCACGACCTTGTTCAACAGATCGTGCAACGCGGGCGGGAGGCGGGCCAGGATTCCGCCCATGATCAGCAGGCTGATGCCGTTGCCGATGCCGTATTCGTCGATCTGCTCGCCCAGCCACATGAGGAAAATCGTGCCGGCCGTGGCCGTCAACACGCAAATCAATTGCCAGGAGAATTGCAGGCCGCTGCTTTGAACGGCCGGATTGTTGAGAAAGTGATAATCGATGTTGCTGCCGCCGGCCGACAGGTAGCTGATGTAGACCCAACTTTGGCCCAGGCAGAGAAGCACTGTGGCGTAGCGAGTGTATTCGTTGATCTTCTTGCGGCCCGTTTCGCCTTCCTTCTGCAGCTTTTCCAGCGGCGGATAAACGCTGCCCAAAAGCTGGAAAATGATCGAGGCGGAGATGTAGGGCATGATGCCCAGGCCGAAGATCGTGCCCTGACTCAATTGCGTGCCGCTGAACGCGGAGACGTAATCCATGATGCCGCCCGCCCCAGCCGACTTTTGCAGTTGGGCCTGGTTGAAGACGGGCAAAGGAATATGTGACCCGATACGAAAGACGGCCAAGAGCGCCAGCGTGAAGATGATCTTCGTCCGCAGCTCCGGGATCGTGAATATGACGCGGATTTTTTCCCACATGGCTTCGCTCAGTGTTCAGTTTTCAGTGTTCGGTTCTCAGCAGCGAGTCATCAGAGTTTACTGAAAACTGAACACTGAAAACCGAATACTCCATTACTCCGCCGCTTTCTTCCGCACCCGCTTCGATTCCTTGACCACCGGTTTCTTGCCCGGCAGCATGGTGATTTGGCCGCCGGCCTTCTCAATCTTCTCTTTGGCTGCGGCACTGAACTGGTGGGCGGAGATTTTCAAGTTCTTGGTCAACTCGCCGTCGGCCAGCACTTTGAGCACGTCGTATTGGCCCTTGACCAGGCCGCGGACCTTGAGCGTCGCCGGACTGACTTCTTCTCCCGCGTTGAAGCGGCGGTCGAGGTCGCCGACGTTGACGATGGCCACTTCCAGCGCGAACTGGTTGTGAAAGCCGCGCTTGGGAATGCGGCGGACCAAGGGCATCTGACCGCCCTCGAAGACGCTCAACGCATTGTATCCGGGGCGGGAGCGCTGTCCCTTGTGGCCCTTGCCGGCGGTCTTGCCCAGGCCGGAGCCCGGGCCGCGGCCGAGCCGCTTCCGCTGCTTGTTGCGATGAACGCCGCGATTGACTTCATTGAGATTCATGAAAGCGAGACTCCCCGCAGCCGCTCGACTTCCGACTGCAGACGCAGTTGGGTCAGTGCCTGGATAGCGGCCTTGGCCAGGTTGTGCGGATTGGTTGAGCCGTAGACCTTGGTAAGGATATCGTGGATGCCTGCCGCCTCGCAAACCGCGCGGCACGGCCGAACCGGCCTTTACCCCGGTGCCCGGCGCGGCGGGCACCAGCTTGACCATGGAAGCGCCGAAGCGGCCCTCCACGGCGTGCGGGATCGACGTGCCCTTGAGAGCCACGGGAAGCATTTTCCGCGACCCGTCCTTCACGGCCTTTTCAACAGCCGGCGGGACTTCGTTGGCCTTGCCGTAGCCCCAGCCGACTTTGCCGCGGCCATCACCGACCACGACTAGCGCGGTGAAACTGAAGCGGCGTCCGCCCTTGACCACGGCGGCACAGCGGCGGATCTTGACGACTTTGTCGATCAATTCACCGCGCGTGGAGGAATCTCGTTCGGCTGCCATAGTGTGCTCCTAGAATTTCAGTCCGGCTTCGCGGGCCGCTTCGGCCAGCGCGGCGACGCGGCCGTGGTATTTGTAGTCGCGGCGATCGAAGACCACTACCTGCACGCCCGCCTCAATCGCCCGCTGGGCGATCGCCTTGCCCACCGCGGCGGCGGCCGACTTGTTGCCGCCGTAATGGAGGTCCGGCCGCAGCGACTTGTCGCGGCTGCTGGCCGAGGCCAGCGTCTTGCCCGCGGTGTCGTCGATGATCTGCGCATAGATGTTCTGGTGGCTGCGGAAGATCGCCAGGCGCGGGCGCACCGCGTGGCGCTTGAGCCGGTTGCGGACGCGATTCCCGCGGCGATTGCGCTGCCGCAGCACGTGTCGTTGATGTTGCATGTTACTTCACCATTGCCTTGCCTTGCTTGCGGCGGACCGGCTCGCCGAGGTAACGGATGCCTTTTCCTTTGTAGGGCTCGGGCTTTCGCAATGCGCGGACCTCGGCGGAAAACTGCCCGACAAGCTGCTTGTCGATCCCCTGCACGACGATATGCTGCTGGTCGGGGCACGCCACCTTCAATCCAGCGGGGATCGGCACTTGCAGTTCGTTGGCCAGGCCGACGCGGAGTTGCAGCGTTTGCCCTTGCACGGCGGCGATGTAGCCGACGCCCACCAGCTCCAGGCGCTTCTCGTAACCTTGGGTCACGCCTACCATCATGTTCTGCATCACGGCCCTGGTAAGGCCGTGCAGCGCGCGAGCAAGCCGCTGGTCGCCGTGGCGGGCGACGGTGATTGTCTTTGCCGCGGCGTCGTGCTGGACGGAAATCTCTGGGCGAAATTCCCACTGCAGCTTGCCTTTGGGCCCCTCGATGCTGACGACGCGGCCGTCCAGCGCGATTTTCACGCCGGCGGGCACGGATACGGGTTTTCTACCTAGTCGGGACATGATTGTTGCCTTCTACCAAATCTCGCACAGCACTTCGCCGCCGAGCTTCCGCTGGCGGGCTTCTCGATCGCTGATCACGCCACGGCTGGTACTGATGACCGAGATCCCCAGCCCGCCCAACACAGGCCGCAGCTCGACCGAGCGGCTGTAAACCCGCCGGCCCGGCTTGCTGACGCGGCGGATCGTGCGGATGACGCGCTCGCCGTTGGGACCGTATTTCAACTCCAGGCGGAGCTGCTTGGCAGGCTCCTCGTCCACTTCTTTCCAATCCCAGATGTAGCCTTCGCGCTTGAGGACCTCGGCCAGTCCTGCGCTTCACCTTGGAGAGCGGCACATCGACGTGGGGCCTTTCCACGCGCACCGCGTTGCGGATGCGGGTCAACATGTCGGCGATGGGGTCGGTCAACATAAGTTTTATATTGCTTTCGACAAAAACTGAAACAAACTTCCCACTCTCGCAACGGTCGGTATCAGCCCCAACCGTTTCAAGAACAGGTTTCTTCTTCCTTACCAGCTTGCCTTGCGGACGCCTGGGATCATGCCCGTGTCCGCCAAGTTGCGGAAGCAGATGCGACAAATCCCGAATTTCCGCAGCACGGCCCGCGGCCGGCCGCAGAGCCGGCAGCGCCGCACGAGGCGGGTGGAAAACTTGGGTGGCCGCAGGGCCATCGCTCTCTTCGATTTACTTGCCATGCACTACAGGTTCCTGTGAAAATCAGCTACGCCGCGCGGAACGGCATGCCCATCGCACGCAGCAGCTCGCGCGACTCGTCGTCGCTGCCGCTGTTGGTAACGATGGTGACGTGCATTCCTTGGACATTGGTGAACTTGTCGGGGTTCAATTCGGGGAAGACCAGTTGTTCGGTGAGTCCGAGGCTGTAGTTGCCGTGGCCGTCGAAACCCGACGGGTCCAGCCCGCGGAAGTCGCGCACGCGGGGCAGCGCCAGCGAAATAAGGCGGTCCAGAAACTCGTACATCCGCTTGCCGCGGAGCGTGACCTTGCAGCCTACCGCCTGACCCTCGCGGAGCTTGAAACCGGCGATCGACAGCCGCGAGCGAGTCACGACGGGCTTCTGCCCGACGATGGTTTTCATCGCCTCGACGGCCTCCTCAATGAACTTCTTCTCGGTGATCGCCTTGCCGACTCCCATGTTGACGACGATCTTCTTCAGTCGGGGAAAGGACAGGACGTTGGTCCGGGAGAACTTTTTGCGGAGGTTCGGAACCACTTCCTTGAAGTAGCGCTCCATCAGCCTCGGCGTGGGAACCTTCTTGGGGCCCTTGGCTTCGGCGGGGGCTTCTTTGGATTTCTTAGCCATGCGCTTCCACTTTCTTCTTTTGCTCCCGCGCGGACTTCGGCGGCATGATCGCGCCGACCGATTTCCCGCACTTCTTGCAATAGCGTTCCTTCGCGCCGTCGTCCAGGAGCCGCGCGCGATGCGCGTCGCGCTGCCGCAGCCCGGACAGAGCAGCGCGACGTTGCTCTGCGCGACGGGCATTTCCACGCTCAGCCGTCCGCCCTGGGGGTTTCGCTGGCTGCGGCGGACGTGGCGATACACGCGGTTCACGCCTTCGACGACGACGCGGCCCGCACCGCCGCCGGTCTTGTCGCGGACCACGCGGAGGACCCTGCCGCGCGCGCCGCGGTCATCGCCCTTGATGATTACTACAGTGTCGTTTTTCTTGATCCACATGTGTTAATCGCTTCACTTCCCGCCGACACGCGGCAGACGATCTAAACCACCTCAGCCGCGAGGCTGACGATTTTCATGAAGTTTCGTTCCCGCAGCTCCCGCGCGACAGCGCCAAAAATCCGCGTGCCGCGGGGGTTCTGGTCGTTGTCGATGATCACCGCGGCGTTGCTGTCGAAGCGGACGTAGCTGCCGTCCTCGCGCCGCGTGGGCTGCTTGCAGCGGACGATCACCGCGCGGACGACGGCGCCTTTTTTGAAGTCGCTGCCGGCGATCACGCTCTTGACGCTGCACACGACAATGTCGCCGATGCGCGCCCAGCGCTTGCGGCTGCCGCCCAGGACCTTGATGCACATCAATTCCTTGGCGCCGGTGTTGTCGGCCACGTCGAGCCGGGTTTGCATTTGAATCATGGTTAACTCCAGTACTCAGTACAAAGTACGCGGTTGGCGCGCTGGACGCCTGCTAGTTCGCTCTTGACTTGCTCAGCACTGCGTACTGAGTACCTACGTACTCGCCGGTTCTCCAATTCCCGCTTCGCCCTCGGCCGCGACACGGGCAGCCGCTTTGCGGACCACCCGCAGCAGCTTCCAGCGCTTGCTGCGCGACAGCGGCCGCGACTCCTCGATCTCCACCAGGTCGCCGGAGTGCGACTGGTTTTCCTCGTCGTGCGCCACGCAAACCGTCCGGCGGCGCAGTATTTTGCCGTAGCGCGGGTGGCGAACCAGGCGCGTCACTTCCACGCGCCGCGTTTTCGCCGCCTTGTCGCGGGTTACGACTCCCGTCACGATTCTTTTGGGCATTTTACGATTCCAAATCTCGGATTTCAAATCCCGATTACTTCGCGGCTTCCGCCGTCGCCTTCAACTCCCGCTGACGTTGCACCGTCTGAATCCGCGCGATCAGCAGGCGGTTCTTCTTCAATTCACTAGGCGCGTCGAGTTTTTCCGTCTGGCTCTGGACGCGCAAGCGGAAGAGATGCTCCGTCGTGTCCTTCAGCAGCAGCCGAAGCTGCTCGCTGCTCATGTCTCGTAGTTCACCGATTTTGGCCATAGCAATTCTTTCCTAAATCGGCCTCCGCCGCAAAAACCGCACTTTCACGGGCATCTTGTGGGCAAGCCGGGCGAGGCACATCCGCGCGGCCTCTTCACTGATGCCGCCGACTTCGTAAAGCACGCTGCCGGGCCGCACGACCGCGGCCCAATACTCCGGCTCGCCCTTGCCCTTGCCCATGCGGGTTTCCAAGGGGATGGACGTGATGGGCTTGTGCGGGAAAACGCGGATGTAAAGCCGGCCTTCGGCGCGGAGGTACTGTTGCGCGGCAATACGGCCGGCCTCCAGCGTCTGCGCGCTGATCCACCCGCCTTGAACGGCCTGCAGGCCGAAGTCGCCGTGGACGACGCGGTTGCCGCGCGAGGCCTCACCTCTTATACGTCCTCTTTGGCTTTTTCGGTGCTTCACCCGTTTTGGCATTAGCGCCATCGGTTTCGTCTCCGCTAAAGGTGCCTAAGTTGATCCAAACTTGCACGCCGATATGTCCTTGGGCGATCATCGCCTCGGCGAAGCCGTAGTCGATGTTCGCTCGCAACGTGGAGAGCGGCATCGAGCCGGCAATTTGCTTTTCCCGGCGCGACATTTCCGCTCCGCCGAGCCGGCCGGAAAGCTGGATTTTGATCCCTTTCGCCCCGGCCTCCATGGTGGTTTCGATCGCCCGTTTCAGCGTGCGGCGAAACGCGGCCCGCTTGGCGAGTTGCTCGCCCACGTCCTCGGCCACCAACTGCGCGACCAGTTCGGGCCGGTTCAATTCCTCGATCTTAATGTTGATCCGCCGCCCGGTCTTGCCCTGCAGTTCTTTCTGCAATTCTTCCACGCGCTCGCCTTTGCGGCCGATGAGCACTCCGGGCCGGGCCGAGAAAAGGATGACCTTCACTTCGTCCCGCGTCCGCTCGATCTCGATCTTGGCGATCGAGGGGTAGATCGGCTTTTCGAACTTGTCCTTGCGCTTCTCGATGTAATCGCGAATCTTGCGGTCTTCGATCAGCAGGTCGGAAAACTCCTGCTTGGAAGCATACCAGCGGCTCTTCCAGCCGAGCATGATTCCCGTGCGAAAACCAATGGGGTTGACCTTCTGGCCCATAGCTGTTCAGTCATTGTTCCACCGACGCGGGGTCGGTGGGGATTGTTGTTTGTTCAGTCGTTGTTCCACCGACGCAAGGTCGGCGGGGATTGTTGTTCGGTTAGTAATCCAACTCGATGTGGATGTGCGACAATCGCTTCTTGATGATCGAGGCCTGGCCGCGCGACTTTGGCTGCATGCGCTTGAACATCGGGCCGCCATCGACGCGGACGTCAACGACCATCAGGTGGTGCGCGTTTGCGGCGCGCTTATCCTCTGCGTTGGCCATGGCGCTTTTCAACACCTTCTCCAGCAGCCGCGCCCCGCGGTGCGGCTGAAACTGGAGGATTTCCTGGGCCTCGTCAACGAACGTACCGCGGATCAGGTCGGCCAAAGGCCGGACCTTGCGCGGACTGATTTTGGCGAAACGGTGCGTTGCTTCGTAGGGCATGATTACTTCTTGCCTCCCTTGCCGCCGTGCCCGCGGAAGGTCCGCGTCGGGGCGAACTCGCCCAGCCGGTGACCGACCATCTCTTCGGTAACAAATACCTTGGCGAAAATCTTGCCGTTATGCACCATGAACGTGTGCCCGACAAACTCCGGAATGATCGTACACGCCCTGGCCCACGTCTTGACCGGGTCCTTAGTGCCGATGGAATTCATCTTCTCGACTCTGGCGAAGACCTTGGGGTGGACGAACGGGCCTTTTTTAAGGGAGCGGCTCATGGGCGGTTTTCAGTGTTCAGTGCTCAGTTTTCAGTTTCCGGTGTCGCTGAACACTGAAAACTGAAAACTGGAAACTACTTGATTTTCAATTGTCCGTAGCGCCGCGATTTTCTGCGGCGAACAATGGCCTTGTTGGACGGTTTACGACGTTTGCGGGTGGAACCGCCTTTGGCCAGTTTGCCCGTGGGGCTGACCGGGTGGCGGCCGCCTTTGGTGCGGCCTTCGCCGCCGCCGTGAGGATGGTCGATGGGGTTCATTGCCGTGCCGCGGTTGTGCGGCCGGCGGCCCATCCAGCGCTTGCGGCCCGCCTTTCCCAGTACGATGTTCATGTTGTCCGGATTGCTCAACGAGCCGATCGTCGCCCGGCAGGTGGCGGGCACGCGGCGGATTTCACCGCTAGGCAGGTTGATCTGGGCCCAGTCGGCGTCGCGGGCGGCCAACGTCGCGCCGACGCCGGCGGAGCGACAAAGCACGCCCCCGCGGCCCGGCTGCATCTCAATATTGTGAACCGTCATGCCCGTGGGGATTTTGCCCAAGGGCAGGCAATTGCCGAGCGAAGCTGGGGCATCCA
Organism: uncultured Planctomycetia bacterium; assembly: GCA_963780045.1. GTDB lineage: Bacteria > Planctomycetota > Planctomycetia > Pirellulales > Thermoguttaceae > JANXQG01. The sequence goes on from CAVZZZ010000001.1 coordinate 5,665,200, forward strand.
CACCGCTTTGCACCTCGTCGCCCGCTTTCAGTCCTACGGGCGCGAGGATGTAACGCTTTTCGCCGTCAACATAGTGCAATAGGGCGATTCGGGCCGTGCGATTGGGATCGTACTGGATCGAATTCACTCGCGCCGGCACGCCGTCCTTGTCGCGGCGGAAGTCAATGATGCGGTAGTCTCGCTTGTGCCCGCCGCCGCGGAACCGCGCGGTCGTCTTGCCCTGGTTGTTGCGTCCGCCGGTGCGGCGCTTGGGGCGGAGCAGAGTCTTCTCCGGCTTCGCGCCCGGCGTCAGCTCGGCGAAGTCGCTCACCGTCGCCCCGCGGCGTCCGGGAGATGTCGGATTGTATCGTCGTATGCCCATAACTCAGTGTTCAGTTTTCAGTGTTAAGTTTTCAGTGTCCCCAGTTTCGCTGAAAACTGAACACTCATTCTAGAAGAAGTTGATCCTGTGTTCCTTGTCTAAAGTAACGATGGCCTTCTTCCAGGGTTTGGTGGTGCTCATTCTCATCTTTGTGCGGCGCGGCTTGCCCTTGCGGTTTTGCGTGTGTACCGCGACAACCTTCACGTCGAACAACTGCTCGACCGCGCTGCGGATGTCCTGCTTGTCGGCCAGCCGGTTGACCTCGAAGGCGTATGCGTTGTTGCGATTGGCCTTGTGCATGCCTTTTTCGGTCACCAAGGGCCGGATAATAATCTGGTGCGGCGCCAGGTTCAGGTTGTGTCGGTGGATTTCAGCGTGCATGGCTCTTGCTAGTTTTCAGTTTTCGGTGTTCAGTCTTCAGCATTTGAAACCTGAGATTTGAAACCTGCAATTTATTCCTTCGTCGCCGGTTTGCTTTCCGCTGCGGTCTTCTTCTCACCCAACTTCCCGCGAATGGCGTCCAATGCCGAAGTGGTGAACAGCAGGCGGCGCGGCCGCAAGACGTTCAAGGCGTTCAGCTCGCTGACGGGCAGGACCGAAACATCGGCCAGGTTACGAAGGCTCTTGTACGTATTGACGTCGTAACCGGGCACGGCCACCAGCACCGAGGTTCCGTCGAGCTTCAGCGCCTTGATAACGGCCGCCGCGTCGCGGGTCTTCGGTTCGGTGAAGCTGAACTGGTCGATGAGCGTCACTTCGTCATCGGCGATCCGCGAGGCGATCGCCATCCGTGTGGCAAGCTGCAGCGCCTTTTTCGTCAAGCGGTACGACCAATCGCGCGGCCGCAACGCGTGAATGTGCCCGCCGCCGCGGCGAATGCCGCTTCGCCGCGAGCCCGCCCGCGCGTTGCCCGTGCCCTTTTGCCGGTACATCTTCTTCGTCGTGCCGACGACATCGGTGCGGTTCTTGGTCCGCACGGTGCCTTGCCGGAGATTGTTCTGGTACATGACCACGGCATCGTGGATCAATTGTTTGCTGATCCGCGGGGCGATTTGGGTCGGGTCGATCTCGTACTTGCCGACCTCGGCGCCGCTGCGATCGTGTATTGCCAGAGTTGCCATGATGCTACTTCTTCTCCGCTCGTTTCGTTCCCGGTCCGACCTTATTGCTCACGCGGATCACGACGTAACCGCCGATGGGGCCGGGCACGGCGCCGCGAACCAGCATCAGGTTGTTCTCCGTATCCAGCCGGGCAACAAGCAGATTGCGGATGGTGACGTTTTCCACGCCATAGTGCCCAGCCATCTTGTGGCCCTTGAAGACGTGGTGCGGATCGGTGTTCATGCCGATCGAGCCGACGTGGCGGTGGACCTTCTTCACGCCGTGGCTGGCCCGCTGGCCGGCAAAGTTGTGGCGCTTCATGGCGCCCGTCGTGCCGCGGCCCTTGGTGACGCCCGATACGTCCACCGCCAGCACGTTGGCGAAGATATCGACCTTCACTTCCTGGCCGACTTCGTAGCCTTCGATCTTGGTGCGGAACTCGCGAACCAGGCGCTGCGGCTCGCAATTGGGCTTGGCAACCGGCTGCACACCCGCGGCCACGCGCTGCTTTTGCCGCTTGCTCTCCAGACGGGCGACGTGCCCGCGTTCGCTGCGGGCGGCAAGGCGACGGGGCTTGTCCAGGAATCCCAACTGCACCGCCTCGTAACCGTCGTGGTCGGCCGTCTTCACCTGGAGGACATGGCACGGTCCAGCCTGGATTACGGTAACCGGAATTACCTTTCCAGAGTCGAAAACTTGCGTCATCCCGACCTTGCGGCCGAGTATTCCTAGTGCCATCGTCGTCAGCCCTTGTGTTCGTCGCCGTGCGGGAGGTCCGGTCGTGGCCGGCTTACCCGCAGTGCATCCGATGCATATTCTGCCCTTTAATGCCGGCTGGTGGCCTTGATCTTGATATCAACGCCCGCCGGCAGACTTAGTTTATTGAGCGCCTCGATCGTCTTGGCGGTCGCCTGCATGATGTCGATCAGACGCTTGTGCGTGCGGATCTCGAACTGCTGGCGGGCCTTCTTATCAATGTGAGGGCTCGACAGAACCGTATAACGCTCGATGCGTGTTGGCAGGGGAATCGGCCCATGAACGACGGACCCAGTCCGTTTCGCCGTATCGACGATTTCCATCGCGCTCTGATCCAGGATCGCGTGGTCGTAGGCTTCCATGCGGATGCGGATAATCTCGGTAGTATGTCCCGACACGGCCAAACTCCTTGTATAAAAGGGGCTCCGGCGAATTCGATTCCCTGCTTGTCAAACAACAGCCGCACTGCGTTTGCTCGCCCACAACAACATTCTGCTGTCGCGAGCGGAAACCATCCATGATACTGGCATCCAAAATGCTCGTCAACGGGCACTCGCCGAAATTTTCAGAAAGTTTTTCGGCCGCTTTTTCAGATCTGCCTCGGCATGAAATTCTAGATATCGGCCGACGGGAAAAGAGACTTCTCCCAAACTGGCTTCCCACCAATTTGGGTGGGTTGACAATCTGATGGTCGCTTCGTGTGCGAGGCCGTCCCTCTTAAAATCCGCCGCCGAGACACAACTTTATAATAAATCGTACCGTAATGTTTAATAAACACCCACGAAATCAAGGGAGATCCAACATGCACTTCCTGCGACGGCCGGTTGCGGCCCTGATGTGCTCGGTTGTCTGCCTGGCAACGGCAGGCGTCCAAGCGGACGACACGACGTTCCGAGACCTTGCCCGAAAGTATTTCAAAGATGGCGACGGCGGCGAGCTGGCAAAGCTGGTCGGCTATTCGCAGCCGGTAAAGCAGGTGATCGCCTTGGAGTACAAGGTCCTGCTTTTTGCCAACGGCAAGGAAACGGCCGTCGACCCTAAGACCTACGATTTTCGCGTCGGCGACAAGATTCGCGTGGAAATTGCGCCGCTGCACGATTACTACGTCTATATCTACCATATCGGTGCCAGCGGCAAGAGGGAGTTTTTGTTGCCTGCCGATAAAGAGGAGCCGCCAGTGGCCAAGGCGGGCAAGGCGTTGGCCCTGCCGAGCGACGGTTTTCTTGAGTTCAGCGAGCCGCCGGGCAACGAGCAGTTGCTCGTCGTGGCGACCGAGAAGCCTGCGGCCGATCGCGACGTGCTGGCGCGGGTCTTGACCAAGAAGCCCGGTGAGGCCGACACGCCCGAAGAAAAAGCCGTCCGCAAAACCATCAAGGCAACCGTGAGCAAGGCACTGAAGTCGCAGCGTGAGCGAGAAAAGGAGATCATGAACAAGACCGTCATGTTCCGGGGGCTGACCGACGATGCGGCAATGAAGGACTTCGTGAGCGACGTGCGGACTCGGCACGTAAGCGAGTCCACGATCGAGGAACCCTCGCACGGCAAATCCAGCAGCACCTGCGCACTTTTCGTCAGCATGAACAAGCAGGACGACGCGCGGCTGCTGGTCACCATCCCGTTGAAGTCGTTGGAGAAATGACGCACCGATCACGTAGCACGGTAATCGCTGGAATTCTTGCGACCTTTGGGTTAACAGGCTTCGCCGCGGCGGCGGAAGCTCCCAATCAGCGCGACATCATTCGCGTCCGCGAGGGCACGCAGGACGAGCCGTGGCTGCGGATCGACGCCGGAGGACATACGGCCGCGGTCCGCGCATTGGCCTTCATCGCCGACTCGTCGCGGCTCTGTTCGGGCGGACTGGATAAGAACGTCGAAGTTTGGAACATGGCGGCCCTTCGCGATCTGCGGCGCGTTTTCTTGCGCGAACGGACCATCCGCTGGCAAGTCGCCCGCGGGCTGAGAGGGAGCATCTATGCGTTGGCCGCCGCGCCGGACGCCCCGCTGCTGGCCGTCGGCGGGTACGGGGCGATGGGATCGCTAGGCGAAATCGTGCTGGTCAACCCGATCGACGGCAAGCTCATCAAGGTCTTGCAAGGCCACCGGCAAACGATCTGCTCGCTGGCGTTTTCTCCGGACGGTAAGTGGCTCGCCTCGATGGACACCGCCGGCGAAACGCGATTGTGGAAGCGGAGCGATTGGTCGTCGCGGGTAGTTTATCATCAAGACGCCGAAACCTACGGCCCTGAAAAGGCCGCAATGATTGCGCGGCAAGTTAAGCTGCGTCCGCTGGCGTTTCTTGGCAGCGGCCATATTGTTCTTCCGACTTTCGCTAGCAATCCGGGCGAGACCCGGTTGCGCTGGCGGCTGGTAGAGATCAACGTCGCCGATCCTACCGATTTTCATGCACTGGATACGATCCATTATGGCGTTGTAACTGCGATGGCCGCGGCGCACGACGGCAAATGGCTGGCATCGGCCGACGCCGAGGGCAAGCTCTATCTTTGGAATCGAGCGGGGCACCCGCGTGCGGGTCGAACCGCGCCGGAAACGCTGTCGAAAGACCGAGGTGTGCTCTCGCTCTGCTTCAGCCCGGACGGAAACAAACTCGTCGCCGGCACGCTTGCCGGCCGCGGGGCACCCGCCCAGCGGGTCGGCGGCGCACAATTGCAGGTGTGGGACGTGACCAGCCGCGCGATGACCCGCTCGAAGGAATTGGCCGATAATGTCTACGCCTGCGCGATCAGTCCCGACGGCAAGCGCGTGGCCTACAACGGCGGCGATCGTGGGCAAATCTACGTCGATCCGCTTGCCGGCGATGCGACGCCCGCGGTCCTGCAAGGCATCGGCCGGCGGATCGGAAAAGTGGCTTTCGCCTTGGAAGAACCGTACTATCGCGTCGCCTTCGGGAACATCGTGAAGGGGCGAGGCTTCAACGACTACGGCGATTTGCAGGAAACGTTCGACGCGACGCAGCTTTCGCACAGCATCGCGCCAATCAAGCCGGGTGATTGGATTTCGCCCGACTTGCTCAACGGCGGCTGGACGGCGAAGCGGCAGACCGACGGCACGCTGCAGCTTTACCTTAACGGCGCAGCGCAAGGGATTGTTTCTCTGCGTCCTCAAACACCGGGGCTGGACGAAGGCGCGCCGCAGTGTTACTGCTGGATTTCCGACGCGGCCGGCAAGCCTTTTGCCATAGCCGTGGGAACCGACGTGCAAGACAGCATTTATGTCTGCCGCCTCGTCGCACGAGGACCATGCCCGATCCTGCGGCACTTTCGCGGCCACAATGACCGCGTAAACTCGCTGGGTGTGTCTCGCGATCTGCGCTATCTGGTGTCCGGATCAGCCGACGGCACCGTGCGGTTCTGGAGCTTGGCTGAGCTTGCCAACGGAGCGTCGCCACCGGGACGCTGGGGCGCCACGTTCGCCGCACAGAACGGCAAGCTCGTCGCGGCCGACGTGCATCCCGCCGGTCCGCTGTATGGCAAGGGTATGCGCAAGGGTGACGTTCTCACCGCCATGCGCTGGTCCTCCGGCCGCGCTGAACAATCCGAAGCGCGCCCGATGCGCTGTTGGACAAGCTCAAGGCGCTCCCCTGGGGCACACAAGCGGTTCTTGAATATTCGCGCAACGGCGCGGCGCAAAAGGCATTTCAGCTTCTGCCCGCCTGGGAGCCGCTGGCCACGCTCTTTGCCGGCAACAACGGCGAATGGGCCTTCTGGACGCCCGCCGGCTACTACGACGCCTCGATGAACGGCTACCGGCTTTTCGGCTGGCAGGTCAACCGCGGCTTGGAGCGGCTGCCTGACTACTTTCGCGCCGACCAGTTCTACCGCCAACTCGAGCGGCCGCGGGTGATGGAGCGGCTGCTGCCGTCGGGCAATCTCCGCGACGCCCTCGATCAGGCGGCGGCCGCGCCGAAGATCCCGCAGCACGAGGTCCTGCCGGCGCAGATCGCCGCCACGCCGCGGGTCGAAATCCTCGCGCCGGCGGCGGGGACCGTGCTCAGTAGCGGCGTTACCAAGGTGAAGGCCCGCGTCGATTATCCCGCCGGCCGCAAAGTACCTCCAGGTGCGAGTCTTCGCCAACGGCGTCGCCGGCAGGAAGCGGGAATTGGTGGCCGAGCGGCCGATCGAGGGTGGCCCTGAAAAAGGAGGCCCTGAAAAAAGAACAGAGCAAATCTACCAGTGGGACCTGGCGTTACCTACCGATCCCAAGGACTTGATCGAAGTCGAGGCCGCGACCGATGCGCCGACAGCCGCTTTCGGCGACGTGATCGTGCAGCGCAAGGCGCCGAACAGCCGACCACACTGCCGGAGATGCACGTCATTTGCGTCGGCATCAACCGCTATGCCGATCCCAAGATCAACGCGCTCGGCTTTCCCGTGGCCGATGCGGAAGCGGTGGCCGAGGCCTTTCGCAACGGCGCCGCCGGGTTGTACCGCGTCGGCGAAGTAAAGGTCCTGGAGAACGAGCAGGTCACGCCCGCCGCTTGGACAAAAACCATAACCGATTTGCGGGCGCGCCTCGTGGACCGCGCACAGCCGGACGACCTGGTCGTCTTCTTCCTTGCCGGGCATGGCATCGTCGACGATGCGACGCAGAAATACTATTACGTTGGGCACGACTTCGCGCTGGCCGACCTGGAGCGCCAAGTTTATAAGGATTGCATATCTTGGACCGATTTCGGTGGTCTGGCCGACGTGCCCTGCCGCAAGGTCGTGCTGCTGGACACCTGCCACAGCGGCGCGATCCAGCCCTTGCGTACGCGCAACCTGAAGACAGCCGTCCGGGAGCTGCAGGCGGATGTGATCTTTTCCGTAACCGCCTCGACCGGCAACCAGCGCGCCGCGGAAAACGCCCAGTGGCGGCACGGGGCATTCACGCGCTGTCTGCTTGAGGCGCTGGGCGGCGCGGGGAACGCGCAACCCCCTCAGCGCGCTCCCCGGCGGAGGGGTTCCCGCAAGCTTTCCCCCGAAAGGCGGCGGTAAGAATAGTGTCATTACCCTGGACGAGATTGTGCCGTACGTGAAGGACGCCGTAGAGAAACTGACTTCTGGTGGGCAGACCCCCACGGCGGCGCCTGACGCGATCATTCCGTTCACGACGATCCCGTTGACCCGATCGCGATAGAACCCGTTGCTGCTTGAATCTCGAGCGTCTTTGGAGGGGTATTTCCCGCCGAATGGGAGCAAGATAAAATCGAAGGCGTGCTGTTCGACCTAATTCGTTGGCGCGCGCCAGTAGGTTGGACGGGGACTCTCTTTTCTTAGGAGATCGTGTCATGCGGTGCCCGATGCGTCTTTTTGTTGCGTTCGGATTCTGGCTTGCTTTCTCCGGCCTCGCTTTATCTCAAGAGGTGTCTCATGTGCCGGCCGGCACGTCCGTGAAGCTGCCGGAATTCTCGGTCCATCCCAAGTGGGAACAGCTTTTCCCGCCCGATCATCCGTTCTTTGTCGAGAACTACCCAGACGGAACCGTGCAGGGGATGCACGCACGATACCTTGCGCGGCTCAATGGCGCGTCGGCGACTTTTCACGAGAACGGCAAATTGAAATCGCTTGCTTACTATCCTGACGGCGTTCGGCAAGGCGGGGGGTATCTCTGGAATGAGGAGCAAGAGCTTGCGGCCTATTTTCACTCAAAAGGCGGCAAAGTGGATGGCGTCGTCTGTCTTTTCAAGGGTAACGAGCCCTACTTGGTCCAGAAATGGACTGACGGCGCGCTCGACAAAGAAACGTTGGTCTCACGCAAGGATGGCGCCCTTGTTGCCGTTGACGGCGGGGACCAGCTTTCGCCGGCCCACGAGGCGCTGGCCGGGCTTATGAAGGAGTTCACCGATTCAGAAAAAGAGTTGAACACCCATCTCCGGGATTCCGCGCGTGCAATAAACGAAAAGATCGACGAGGCAAAGACACATGCCGCGCGGGTTACATCCGCGGCACGCATGAAGGCTGATTTGGCGCAGAGCGCGTCACGAGGCGGATGCAGCCACCGCCGCCGCACATACTGGCTACCGGGGCCGCAAGGATGCCGCCGGTCGCGCCGCGAGTACGGACGCGGGCTTTTCCAAGCAGGACGCGAATGCGGCGACGAAAAAGGCCCAGGCTCTCGCGTCGTCCGAACGCCAGAAACTGAATGCCTTGGCGTCTTCGCTTAACGGCGAAGCCAAAGAACTCTACGTCGCCGCTTTGACGGCACTGGAAACCGCGCTGCCTTCGGAGGCGCCAGACAGTTCATCCGCTGCCTCGCTCACCGCTAATGTGGCCGCTGTGGCCGACAGCGCAAAAAGGACCTTTGTGGTGCATTGGCATGAGGGGAAGAAAGGAAAGTCCCACGCCGACGAAGTTACCGCGGACTCGGCCGACGATGCCAAGGCGCAAATCCGCAATAATCATCCCAAAGCGCAATTCGGGTCGATTGACCAAAAGTAACCTGAGATCTCTGACAGACGCCGGTTCTGTCCAAACCGAGTAGCCTGGTGACGCCGGCCAATAACCTTCCGGGGTCCGAATTGAAATAGCGCGACTATTCTCGTTGGGATTCGTTTGGGACCGCCACGCCGTCCACAAGGCAAAAACTCCGTTCCATTCTTTTCTGGCCGTGCGCCGGAAAACGTCGTAGAATTGGAATGTTTGCTCCATTCCGATTTCGCATTTCCTAGTTGCTTCGTAGTTCGGATTTGGAGTTTCGAGTTTCCCCCCGCGGCCAGGTTCCAAATGCCCGCACACTACTCCGTTGGCGATCAGCCCGTTCCCGGCGCCGGATACCGGCTGGCCAAGTTTCTCGGCCGCGGCGGATTCGGCGAGGTCTGGAAGGCCACCGCGCCGGGCGGCGCGGAGGCGGCCGTGAAGATCATCCGCCTGGGCAGCCGTGAAGGCCGCAAGGAACTCCGCGCCCTGCAACTCGTCAAACGCATCCACCACACGCACCTCGTGCCGATCATCGCCTTCTGGATCAAGAACGACAAAGGCGAAATCCTGGATGACGAGGCCGTGCTCCGCGCCGACCAGCAAGAGACGGCGGCGGTTTCCGCGGGGGCCGCACAGACGCAGGTGGTTGATTCGGGCGTCGCCACCGCCACGCTGGACGGTCCCGCGGAGCTAATCATCGCCATGGGGCTGGGCGAGCAAAGCCTCTACGATCGCCTGGAGCAGTGCCGCAAGGCGGGCCTGCCCGGCATTCCCGACGAGGAGCTGCTGGGCTACTTGGAAGACAGCGCAACGGCAATCGATTATCTCAACAACCCAATCCACGACCTCGGCGCCGGCCCGGCCGGAATCCAGCACTGCGACATCAAGCCGCACAACCTGGTCCTGGTGGGCGGGTCGGTGCAGGTCTGCGATTTCGGCCTGGCGCGGGTGATGGGCGCCGACCGCGCCACTACCGCCGCGGCCAGCATTGCCTACGCCGCGCCGGAGTCGCTCGTCCGAGGCCAGCCAAGCGACTCGACCGACCAGTACTGCCTGGCGGTCAGCTACGTCGAGCTGAAGACCGGCAAGCTTCCCTATCGCGACCTGACGATGGCATCCGTTATGGAGGCCAAGCGGCGAGACGATCTCGACTTGAGCATGTTGCCCGAAGCGGTCCAAGTGGTCATCCGCCGCGCGACGAGCAGCGATCCGGCGAAACGCTACGGCTCTTGCCGCGAAATGGTCCGCCAGCTCCGCGCCGCGCTGGCGGGGCGAGACGTGCCGGCGGGCCCGGCGCCGCAAAAGAGCCGCACGGGCTATGTCGCCGCGGCGCTGGTCGCGGCTGCTGTCGCGGCCGGCGCGGTGTGGACGTGGCACAAGTATGTTCCCTCGTCGAATGTCGGTACCCATGGGTCGACGGTCGGCCCGTCCATTCAAACGGCAAAGACAGAGACTTCCGATCGCGAAGCCGACGCCTTGCTGGAAAGCGGAACAACAGCTTTGAAGGCCCGCAACTTTGCCGCGGCTGCGGCGGATTTGGAGAAGGCATCCAAACTCAACCCTCGCGATTTTCGCGTCTTCAGCCGCCTGGCGCTGCCTGGCGGGGACAAAGTCAATGGGACAAGGCGGTTGCCGCCTGCACCAGCGCTATCGAAATCAAGCCCGACGACGGCGACTATCTTAACCGCGGCCGCGCTTACATGGAGCTCAATGAGCCCGATCGGGCAATCGCAGATTTCACGGCCGCCACGCGACTGAATCCCCGCAATGCCAGGGCCTTCGTTGAACTGGGCGGCGCTTTAGACGATCCGGCTCGCGCGGTCGCTGCATACGACGAAGCTGTCAAGCTTTGCGCCGCCGACCCGAATGCCAACTTTCCGCTCTTGAACGCGCGCGTCGCTCGGGCCAACGCTAACATCGCGCTGAGTAACAAGGCGGCGGCGGCGGATGACCTTACCCGCGCAATTCCCCTCTTGCGAGACGATCCGCAAAGCGCGCAAAGCGTTTACGACGCAGCCGTAGAGCTGGCCAGGAAGTATGCCAAGGCGGGCCAATATGCCGATGCGGTAAAATGGGCGGAGAATTCGGCCCGCCTTGCGCCCAACAGCGAGGCGAAGGCGATATCCGACCGTTTGCTCAAGGGATACAAGGCTAAGTTGCCGGCCGCCCCCAAAAAGTAATGGATTGAAGCGACTCTACCGCTTATGCCGATTATGCCTATTGTGACGTTTTTTTGCGTCGCAAGGGGGGCAACATGTCGATTCGATCCGCGCGGGCGATCGCGCTGTTGGCTGAGGCAGTATTTTTTGGGCTGGTCTTGACCGCACCGTCGGCCTCTTTTGCCCAGCTAGGTACTTCCTCGGCGGGAACCGCAGCCACGGAAGGCGGCCCACAGGCGGCCGCACCTTCGCCCGCGGACATGTCGCCGGCGGACCTCTTCGCGCAGTCGGGCGCGGGCGCCGCCAGCGGCCCCGAAAGTGCCGCGCCGAACATGATCGGCGACTTCTTCGGCACGCTCGGCGGCCAGTCGCGCATTCTCTTGCCGTCCTTTAGCGTGGGCGGGACCTTGCTCACCAATTCGCTTGGTCAAACCAGCTTGATCACAGCTCCGTCGTTCGGCACGCTCAATTCGGCCACCGGCTCCTTGGTCCTTGCGCAGAGCAGCTACTACGACTCGCAAGGCAAAACGATATTTATTCCCCAAGGGTCTTCGTGGCAATTCAGCGGCGGCAGCCTGACATCCGCTAACGCTTCTGAACAAAAATCGATTCAATCCGCGTTTCCCGATACGATCGTCGTCTTCAGCGGCGGCACGGCGGCAACGGCGGGCGCAGTCATCCGGCCTCTACAGCCCGATCACTACCTCGTACAAGGTAACCCCGTTCGCCAGCTTGCTCATTCCCGACCCCGGCTCGGGAGGAGTTGTCGGGCGGACGAAAATCGCCGACGACAACAGCCCCATCCCGCAGGATCGCCTCCTCTTCGACTACAGCTTCTTTGACGACGTGCCGTTGGCGGCCGGCGGCGTGAACGTCCACCGTTTCTCGGCCGGCTTCGAGAAGACGTTCCTGGACGGCGCGGCGTCGCTGGAAATGCAGATTCCGTGCGCCGTCACTCTGGACAGCACCGTGGTGCAGGACGGCGGCAACGATCTTTCCCACGGTGAATTCGGCGACCTGGCGTTCACTCTCAAGGCGGTGCTCTTCGACTGGAACAAACTGTTGGTTTGCGGCGGCCTGATGGTCACGGTGCCGACCGCCAGCGACACGAACGTCGTATTGGCCGACGGCACGCCGTTGGTGCGAATCGTCAACCGCTCGACGCACTTGGCGCCGTTTTTGGGATTTCTCTGGACGCCCAACGAGCGGTTCTTTGTGCAGGGGTTCTATCAGGTCGACGTCGAAGCTGGCGGATGCCCGGTGCTGGTCAACCTCGATGGTCTGGGGCTGCAGAACATTGGCACGCTGCACGACACGACCTACCAGTACATCGACTTGGGATTCGGTTCCTGGATTTACCGTGGCGAGGGGAAATACGGGCGGCTGACCGGCTGGGTGTGGACCGCCGAGCTCCACGGCAACGACTCCTTCTCGCCCACGTCGCCCGTGGCGGCGGACAATTGGCAGATCGGCGATTCCAACAGCTTCGATTCCTGGGACATGACCGTCGGGACGCACTTTGAATTCAAGGATCGCGCGGTCTTGACGCTGGCCTACGTCGATCCGTTGGGCGGCGGAAATTCCCGGCAGTTCAATGGCGAATTTCGTCTCATGTTCAACTACTACTTCGGCGCGTCCGCGCCGGTCCGCACGCCGAACCTGTAAAGTTTCTCTAATCGTCAAGCCTTGCCGCGCACTGCGCGACCGGCAATAAAGCAATTAAGTGCATTAACGGCTCAGGCCGACTAAGCGTTGTATTGCGTTGGTTCGCTACGGGGGAGACGATGAAGATCGATGCCGCGCTGCGCGCTGCACTATTGACCGTGCTTTGTGCCTTGGGACTTGTGGCGGCCGCGACGGGCCAGGTCTTTGCGCAAACGGCGACTGGCGGAACAGGTGCTGCCGCGCAGCCCACCGCCGGCGCACCGGCGGGCGGCGAAGCGGGCCAGGCCCCTGCGGCCGAGACGCCCAATGACCTGTTTGCCAACTCCGGCGCAGGCGCAGCCAGCGGGCCGGAGAGCGTTGGTCTGAACATGGTCGGCGATTACTTGGGCGGTTTTCTTACCGTTTCCAACGCCGGGTTTAAGGCTACGCAGCAGTTGCCCTTGCCCGGCGGCGCGATTCCCCGCTTCAAGATGGCGGAGGACACCAGTCCCATACCGACGGACCGGGGCTACTTCATTTACGACTTCTATTCCGGCGCACCGTACAATGGCGGGTCGCTGAACATCAACGGCTTCACGCCCGGCTTCGAGAAGACGTTCCTCGACGGTATGATGTCCGTCGAGGTCCGCGTGCCGATGGCGACCACTCTGAGCAACACGATTTTCCTCGCTGGCGGCACGCAAACGGGCGAAGGCGAGATCGGCAACGTGGGAGTATCGGTTAAAGCCCTGGTTTATCGCTCGGACACCGCCGCCGTTTCGGGCGGATTGGCGATCGACTGCCCCACGGCCGCGAACAGCGTTTTTGTCGGCGTCGTTGACCCGCCGGCCATCCAGATTGTGAACCAATCAGTCCATCTGCTGCCGTTTGTAGGCGCTCTGTGGGCGCCCACCGACCGGTTCTTTTGCATCGGCTTCGTCCAGTTCGACGTCGACACGAACGGCGATTCGGTCAACAACGGATCTTTCAATGGCTCGTTCGTCCAGTTTCCGGAGCAGCCCTCGCTCCGCTACCGCGAGCAGTCGTTGCTCTATCTCGACGGCACGGCCGGCTATTGGCTCCGCCGCAACGAGTCGGACCATATTCTCAGCGGCATCGCCGTATTCGGCGAACTGCACCTCGACCAGTCGCTGGACACGTCGGCCCCGCTTGCCACCGAGGTGGGCGTGCTGTCAGGCGACACGATTTCGATCCTCAACATGACGATCGGGGCTGATTTCCGCATCGGCCCGCTAACCGACATCACGACCGCCTACTGCACGCCGCTGACCACGCAACGAGAATTCAACGGCCAGTTCCGCCTGCTGGTGAACCGGAGGTTCTAACAGAGTCGCGCAATCGCCTTGAAGTCTTCTTTCAACGATTGATACAACTGCTGGTAGACCGGGAAGCCGGCATCGTAGACCTTCCTCGCGGCGGTTTTTGGCGCGGACTGGCTGACGAGGCGGACCGTCGCCGCGCAGGCTTCCTCGATGCTCTTGTACTCGCCCGCGCCGACGGCCGCCAGCAGTGCAACGCCGTAGGCCGGGCCTTCCTCACAGTTGATCGTTACGACTTTGCGATCGAAGCAATCGGCCTGGATTTGCCGCCACAACGCGCTGCCGAGCGCCGCCGCCGGAGGCGCGGATTTGCTTTATCGGCACCCCCAACCCCTCGAAAATCGCCACGCTCTCGCGCATCGAATAAGTCACGCCTTCCATGATCGCGCAGATCAAATGGCCGCGTTGGTGCGAAAGCGTCAGGCCGATGAAGCAGCCGCGTGCCGTCGGATCGGCGTGCGGGGTCCGCTCACCGGAAAGATACGGCAAGAAGAACAAGCCGTGGCAGCCAGCCGGCGCGGCCTCGGCCTCGGCGGTGAGCAGTTCGTAGACATCGACCTTTTTCTTCTTCGCGTCGGCTGCAACTGCCGCACAAAGCGCATTGCGGAACCATTGCAGCGAGCCGCCCGCGGAAAGGTGGACGCCCATCATGTGCCACTTGCCGCGAACTGCGTGGCAGAACGTGTGGACACGGCCTTGGGGGTCGATTTTCACATTGTCGCTATGGACAAAGACGACGCCGGAGGTGCCCAGCGAGGTCGAGAGCACGCCCGTCGTGACGATGCCATTGCCGACAGCCCCCGCCGCGCAGTCGCCCGCCCCGCCGACGACCAGGCAATCAGTCGAGAGGCCCAACTCCGCCGCAACCGCGGACGTAAGCTTGCCCGTAACCTCTTCCGATTCGTAACATCGGGCGAGCAAACTCGAATCGAGCTCCAGCTTGGAGAGCAGTTCCGCGGACCACGCCCGCTTGGCGACATCCAGCAGCAACATGCCGCTGGCGTCACTGACTTCGGTGGCTAGCTCGCCGGTCAGGCGGCGGCGGATTTCATCCTTGGGCAAAAGGACCTTCTTGGTCTTCTCGAAATGTTTCGGCTCGTGGTTACGCAGCCAGAGGATTTTTGGGGCGGTGAAGCCCGTCATGGCCGGATTGGCGACCATGCGGATCAGCGCGCGTGCGTCCGCCCGCGCGCTCTTCGATCTCGGCGCATTCGGCGGCGGTCCGCTGGTCGTTCCAGAGGATCGCGCGGCGGACGACCTTGCAGTTCCTGTCGAGGAACACCGAGCCGTGCATCTGGCCGGAGAGTCCGATCGCCTTGACGTCGCCGGGCTTGAGTTTCGCCGTTTTCACGACCTTGCGGACAGAGCCAATGGTCGCTCGCCACCAATCGTCGGGGTCTTGCTCGCTCCACAGCGGCTTGGGGTGGTAAAGCGGGTAGGTCTCCATCGCGGACGCCAGGATGCGGCCTTTGGGGTCGATGGCCAGGGTTTTGGTTCCGGAAGTGCCGACGTCGATGCCGAGGAAAACGCTCATGACGGTCTTGAAGTAGCGGAATGAAGGGGCGAGAAGTCCAGGAAGATGATTTTAGCCGTTCATGCGGCGCTCGCAAGCCAAGCGAAAGCCCATCGCCGGAAGCGCACGGACGCATGAAACGCGATAGAATTAACGACTCCGACAAACGCCGATTGATGAATGGATGGACGGTGACTGATGGGTGATTGGCATTTCATAGGACATCCTCACAAAGCCTCGCGCAAAGGCGCAAAGCCGCAAAAGCGCAAGAAGACGAGTTATAAGGGAGCGATTATCTCCGCAAGGCGCGCGAGGCGATTCCCTAGTGAAACCCACTTTGCGCCTTCTCGCCTTGCGCGAGTCTTGCTTCCGTCTGTCTCCTCCTCATTTTTTGTGGCTGCTCATCGTCGGAGCCGCCTCCCAAGACCGAGTCGGCGAAGCCTCTTTCCGGCGTCAAGCTGAAACTGGTTGTCGTCGACGACCCTGCTATCGCCGCGGCGGTGCGCGGGCTGAAAGACGAATGGAACGCGCAGACGGGCGGCGAGGTGGAAGTCGCCGAGTGTAAAGAAAAGGACCTGGCGGATGCGGCGAGTTTGCCGGGCGACGCCGTGATCTGCCCGGCGCACATGCTGGCGCCGCTGGCCGAGGCGAAGCGCGTGGCCCCGGTGCCGCATAGTATCTCGCAGAATCCCGATTCGCACAGCCCGTGGTCGCAGAACTTTCCGCTCCTAAGAGACCAGGAAGCCGCCTGGGGCAGCGAGGAGTTTGGCGTGCCGCTGGGATCGCCCGTTTTCTGTTGCTACTTGCGCGCGGATTTAATGGAGAAGCTCGGCCGCCGTCCGCCTCAGACGTGGCAGGAGTATATAGAGTTGGCGCGGGCGCTGCGCGAAGCGGGAGAGAAGTTGGGCGTGAAATACGGCGCGGCCGAACCGCTTGGCCGCGGCTGGGCCGGGCAGGTCCTGCTGGCCCGCGCGGCGGCCTACGCCAAGGAGCGCGACAACTATACGACGCTCTTCGACAAGAAAACGTTCGAGCCGATGATCGCCGGGCCGCCATTTGTGCGGGCGCTTTCGGAGCTCGTTGAGGCGGCAAAGCTCGGCCCTAAAGAACAGCTTGGATTCGATCCCGCGGCGGCACGCGCCGAGTTCTGGAAGGGGACGACGGCAATGGTAATCAGTTGGCCGAGTGCAGGTACGTCAGGCACGAAGCATCAACCTTCAGCGGACGGCACGCGGAGCGTGCCTGCTACTTTCGGCGAATTGCCGGGCGCAACCGAGGTTTACCGCTCTGCAACGGCTACCTGGCAGCCAAGGAGCGAAGATGCCGGACGGCGCGTCCCGCTGCTGGGCATTGCCGGACGGATGGGCGTAGTCCGAGCGGAGAGCGAACACGTCGATGCGGCCTTTCAGTTGCTGCTCTGGCTAAGCGAACCGCAATGGAGCGCGCAGGTCTTCGCGGGCAGTCCCGCCACCACGCTCTTCCGCAGCGACCAGATCGCCGCGGCGAAGAGCTGGGTCGAAAGCGGCATTTCCGCGTCCGCTGCGCGCCAGTATGCTAAGCAAACGGCCGCCACGCTCTCCCACAGCCAGTTTCTCGCCTCGCTCCGCCTGCCAGGCCGGGCCGAGTATTTCGCCGCGCTGGACGATGCCGTTCAAGCAGCCGTGCGCGGGCAGCAGACGCCGACCGAAGCGTTAAGTCAAGCCGCCGACAAGTGGCGCGAAATCAGCAAGCGGTATGATGCAGAGAAGCAAAAGGCGGCGTACATGCACAGCTTGGGGTTGGACTGACGCACTGAAGAACAACATGCAGTCGTAGACGGCAAGCACACTCACGCACTTTTGGCTTTCAAGATCTGCCGCTGGTCCCACGCGTCCTGCCGCAGTTCTTCGCACAGGCGTTCGAGTTCCTCGTCGGTCGTGCCGATGTTATTGACTTGCTGCCGGAACGGTCGTAGAAGCTCCTCCACATCGGGCGCCATCATTGCGTCTTGGAGAAGACGCGCCGCGTAAATCTCCACGTCTTCACCTCGAACGTTGGCCCGCTCGCGGAGCGCCTCTTCGGTTTCGGGTGGTAATAGAATCTGCAACATAAATTCATTATACCACGCCCTTCGGCAGGTTGCGCCTTCACGCGTCAATACCGGCGAAAGCCGGAACTACAGCGCCCTATACCCGCTCCACCACCTGCCGGCATTTCGGCAGCGAGGCCAGAAACATCTTGCCATACGGTTTCGTCCGCACGCGCGGATCGAGGATCACCACGATGCCCCGGTCGCGGCGTGTGCGGATCAGCCGGCCGAAACCTTGCTTGAGCTTCAAGACCGCTTCGGGCAGTTGGTAGTCGCGAAACGGATTGCCGCCCGCCGCTTTGATCGCCTCCAGCCGCGCCTCCAAGAGCGGGCGATCGGGGACGCTGAAGGGCAGCCGCGTGATGATCACGTTCACCAGCGCGTCGCCCGGAACGTCGACGCCCTGCCAGAAACTGTCGACGCCGAAGAGCACGCCGCGGGGATTGGCCTTGAATTGCTCGATCATTTGTGTCCGTGGAGTGCCGTCGGCCTGGCTGTAAAGGGCCAGGTTCCGTTCGATGAGCCACGGGGAAAGCGCCGCCGCGGCCCGCTTCATTGATTCATAGCTGGTGAAGAGCACGAACGCCCGGCCGTCGGTCCGCTCCACGTAGCGGCGAATCATTTCCACCGCTGCCTGCTCGTAGCGCGACGCCTCGCCGCCCGGATCGGGCATGCCGTCCAGCAGAACCAGCTCGGCCTGCTCCTGGTAATTGAACGGGCTGCCGAGGCTGAGCGAGGCGGTTTGCGTCAGCCCGACGCGGGCCTGGAAAAAATCGAACTTCCCGGCGGTGGCCAGCGTGGCGCTGGTGGTGATGACCGTGGGCACCTTGCCAAAGAGATGCTCGCGAAGGATCGGCCCGATATCGACCGGCGTGGCGGCCAGCGAAATCCGTTGCGCGCCTTCCCTTGACCGACTCGACCCAATAGACGGCCTCGGCGATTTTCTGCGTGTTCCAGTCCTCTAATCCCTTCGCCATTCCATCCAGTCGGGCGGCGGCCGCCGTGAAGTCCTGCCGCTCTTCGTCCTTATCGATCTTCTTGCCTAATTCCCGGACCAACCGCGAGAGTTTGCCGAGGCCCTCGCTCAGCCGGTTCTCGACGACCAGCGGCTGCCGCACGCGGCCGTTTCCGCCCGACTGCTTCGCCAGCCAGCGGCCGACGTCGTCGAAGAACTGCTCCGCGCGGTGATAGCAATCCAACACCTGCCGTTGGGCCTCGCCGCCACCAGGCCGGACTAAAAGGCCCTTGTTCGCGCGGTCGTTGAAAAGCCGCCGCAGGGTGAATTCGACTTGCCCGTTGGTCAGCCGCAGCCCAAGGTGGTCGCCCGCCACGGCCTCCAAAGTGTGGGCTTCGTCAAAGATCACGATATCGTGCCGCGGCAGCATCGCCGCGCCCTCCATGCGGAGGGCCAGATCGGTGAAGTACAAGGCATGGTTGACGACCACGATCTGCGCCCGGCTCATCCGCCGCCGGGCGGCATAGTAGAAGCAGTCGGCATTGTGCGGGCACTTGCGGCCCATGCAGTTGGCATGGTCGCTTGCCACTTCTTCCCATACGACGGGCGAGGGCTTGAAGCTCAGGTCGGCCAGCGAGCCGTCGTTGGTTTCTTTCGACCATGCGTTGATCTGGCGAAGCTGCTCGTAGTCGTCCTCCTCGCTGAAAAGCGCCACGGCTCGGCTCAGGGCGTTCTTCAGCCGTCGCAGGCTGATGTAGTTGCGGCGGCCCTTGGCGAGCACGGCCGTGAACTCCACCGGCATCACGCTCCGCAAGAGCGGAATGTCTTTTGTGAGCAGTTGTTCCTGAAGGCTGATGGTGTGCGTGGAAATGATCACGCGCGGCGGAGGGACTTCTTTGTCGCCCTTGTCCTTCCACTCTTTGGCCTTCTGGGCCGTGGCAAGAATCGCCGGCACAAGATAGGCGAAGCTCTTGCCGACACCGGTGCCCGCCTCGACGACCAGGTGATGCTGCCGCTGGATGGCATCGGCCACGGCGTCGGCCATTGCCAGTTGCTCGCCGCGGTGTTCGTAGTTTGCTAGCCGCGCGGCGATGCGGCCCTTGGGCCCCAGGATTTCAGCGGGCGAGATCATCCGCGCCAGCCTAGCATGGGCCGTGACGCAGGGGAAGGGGCGCGTTCGATCACTCTTTGCGACGCGGCGCCTTTGCGCGAGGATTCTAAGGACTCGCGCCAAGGCGCTGAGCGCAAAGGGCGGAATGAGGTTTGGTGTTCTGTCGCATGGCCAGCATGGTATAATTCACGGTTGGATGCAAGAACCGGACCGTCGCACAGGAGAAGTCATGACTGCAAGAGTATTACAAGGTTCCAAGCAAGAGATCGCGGAACGGATTATGCAAATGCCGGGCGATGTCCGCGAGGTAGTCGTTGTCGTCGAGGAACCGATTCCCGCGGCGGAGCTTCCCGCCGCGGGCGAGGACATTTTTGCGGAGATGGAGCCGTATGTAAGCAACGCGACTGATGTGGATGACTCCCGGGAAGCGATTTATACTCGCATGGAAGGCGAATGATTTTGCGCGATTCCAGCATGCCACTGCTAAACGAGGAGTAATGCTATGGGAACTGTAACCGCGGTATTTCACAACGGCCAAATTCAACTATCGCAGTCCGTCGACTGGCCCGATGGCACGCGGGTTGAAGTGAAGCCAATCGACTATCCGCAACAGCAGGCAGTCTGGCCCTGGTTGCCACCTTTCGACGTGGGCAGTTTCCGTGAACTGACCTCCGAAGACGATCTGCTGGGGGAAATGCTTGATGACTCACGGAATTGATACGTCAATTCTTGTGGCCGCCGAATTGGCGCAGCACGACCGACACGATGCATGTCGCGTCATGCTACAACAAGCGGCCCTTTCAAGTGAAAATCTGGCATTAGCCCCGCAAGTCCTCGCCGAGTTTGTTCACACGGTAACCGATCCGCGCCGATGCGTGGTTCCTTTAACCGTTCCCGCGGCATTGGAGCGAGCGAACAAGATATGGAACGCTCCCAGAGTGCTCCAGACATTCCCCGATGCAACGGCGGTTTTCCAGTTCTTTGCCTGGATGGGCGAGAACCGTCTTGGCCGGAAGCGGCTACTCGACACACTGCTTGCCGCCACGTACTGGTCGGCGGGAATTCGCTCTGTCGTGACGCTCAATCGCGCGGACTTCGTGGTGTTCGGATGCTTCGCCATCGTCGAGCCTTAGTGGGAGCCTGTCCGAAAGCCCATAGGGCGAGGCACTACGGTGTCCCGCCTCTCTTTCCTTCGGGGCACTAGTTGCATATCTCTCTAAAGTAAGTGGTGGGGAACGCACGCTATTTCGCCGATTCCTCTCTAAACCCCTCCAACATCTTCTTCACCTTCTCCGCATCAAAGCTCCTCGGCGCCCGCTTGTCGATATTCTGCCGCAGCTCGTCGTAGGTCGGCGTCTTGGAGGGCACGCCGCCTTCGGGCACTTCCAGTCCGGCGGTCCAGACGATGGCGTTGAGCACGAGCTTGCGGAAGTTGTCGTTGCCCCAGTTCCAATGCACGTGGCCCCCGGTAAAACCAAATCCCCGTCCGCCGCCGGGGCGCTCGTAAACCCAGGCTACGTGCTCGGGCATTCCCTTGCGGGCGAAGACCGTGGGGTTCGCGCCGTGGGCGTCGGTGCCCTCACGATGTACTTCGTCGGGCGGAACCGTGGTAAGAATCGGCGTCACGCCTTTCATGTCGTCCGCAAAGCGCATGTGATAGTACCACTCGTCGCTGATCGCGAACGGCTTGACGCCACAGGCGACCGGATGATCGGGCAGCTTTTCGAAGCGCGCGATGTAGTGCGGATTGACCGACCAGAAAGTCTCAAAATATCCGCCGATCCAATCTTTCATCAGGTCACCAGGTTTGCCCTTGGGGATCTCCACGGCAAAGTGGATGCAGCACAGGCCGACGCCCTTTTTCATCAGTTTGTCCAGTTCTTCCAGATGCGGCATCACCAGGTGGCCCTCGCCGCCGTCGCAATAGATGACGATGCTCGCCGCGCCGTCCAAGACGGCCGGGCCGCTTGGCCAGCCTTGGATGACGACCGCTTCGGCGTCGGGCACGTTCTCGTTGACGAGCTTGGCCAAGAACAGACAGCCGGCGCGGTGCTCGTGCTCGGCGTAGCCGTGGCTCGGGCCGCCGGCAATGAACACGATCTTCTTCTTCGCGCCGTCTTCGCCGGCGCCTCCTCTTTGAACTCCTTCAGCCGCACGTTGCGGAACTGCACCTTCATCGGCTGGCCGGCGTGGATTTGCAAGGCGATAATGCCGTCCTTGCGGGCGCGCGTGTCCTCGTCGGTCACCTCGCACATCAAGTGGCCGTTGATCTTCTCCGTGATGCGGTTGCCGCGGGCGGTAATGTCGTACTCGTTCCAGCCGCGTTTCTTGATGAACTTGCCCAGCTCGTCGGCGCTGGCAAATTGTTGGACGACCTTGGCCTTGTGGTCCTTGCCGATCACCGTCTTCTGGCCGCGGCCCGCCAGGGGACCGCGAAAGTTCTCGCCGTAGCAGGTGCCCGTGTAAGCGTCGGTGGAGTCCATGTCGGGCTGATAGCCGCTGACTTGCCATTTCGCGGGACCCTCCCAACTGCGGATTTGCACGCCCGAATTGGCGAAGCCGGCGTCGGGCATGCGAAACTCAATCTTGATTTGGAAGTCGGCCGGCTTGCCGCCCCGCCAAATGAGAAACGTGTTTCGCGGGGCCGGGTTTTCCTTGGTGGTCTGGCCGGCGATACAGCCGTCTTGGACGCGCCAGAAGCGGCTGTCGCCATCCCAGCCGTCCAAAGTCTTGCCGTCGAAAATGGCGCGGAAGCCTTCGGCGTCGGCGGGCGGTTCCGCTCGCGCAGCACTGAGCGCGAAGGGAAGAATCATTCCCAGGCAGAGCGTTAGCGAGCGGATTCTGAAGCAGTTCATGACGATTCTCCCAGAGTGAGGTTGACAGACGACCGCAGTATAACGCGCTCGGCGGCAGGTTTCAAACGAGCGCCGCGGAAGGCCGTAGGCCAGGAGGCACGCAGCTATTTAGTGCTCTCTGTTTTGGTGCCCGGCTTCAACTGGCGGATGCGAATGGAGTGGATCGCCGCCGCGCCACCGTTGGTGTAGAGTCCCAGCGAGCCCGCGCCAGTCATTTCTACTCGGTTATTACCAATCGCGAATTCGTGTCCGCGCCGTGGCAAGTCGATCACTTGGTTCCGGTCGATCCAGACCTGTATGCGATCATCGGTGACTCGCAGCCTGACGGCGTACCAACGATCGGACTGGAAGCTCATGTGGCGCGTCGTTTCGTTAGATTTGAAATCCTTTCCATCGAGCACATGCAGACCAACAATATCGCCCGATTCGGACCCACCGATGATCAAACGACAATAGGCGTCGCCAAGGGGAAAGCAGAAGTTGGCGAAACCAATACCGGATACCCGTATTTCGCTGACCTCGATTTCATAATTCGATCTCGGAAAGGAATCGGTCGCCGCGATTCCGACGAACATACCGTCATTCCCCAATCGCAATCGGCCCGCTTCAACTGCGACGGTTCCAACTTTCTTTCGCCTAAACACGCCTTTCGTCATCTGCTTCCAGCCATCAAGCGTCTTGCCGTCGAACAACTCCTTCCACGCGGTCCAAGCACTGTCCCCTCCGGCTTGCCGGCGCAAGGGCGAATCGCCCGCTTTCACCTGCTCGATCCGCCTTTCAATCTTTGTCTTCTCCAGGCCGGTGACGCTGGCGGCGCCCTTTCCATACAGGTCGGCCGCGTGCTGCTGAATCGCAGTTCTTTCCACGCCAGCGGCCTTTTCAGCCTGATTCCACCAGGCATCGCCGCAAGCGATCAGTTCCCTGGCTTGCGAAGGCTGGGCCGAAATCTCCGCGGCGGCCGCCGCTTGCAACGATGGGTCGCTTCCTCGAGCAAGCAGTTCGAGGCCCGACTTCCAATCGTTCAGCCGGAAACAATACCAGCGGCCGGCAACCAAAGACGCCTCCGGGTCCTCCGGCTCATCATCGAGGCGGTCTTGCGCTGCAAGGAAGTCATCGTGCCCACGGCGCTCCTGCGGGAACTTCTTCACATACTCTTCCAACGCCGCTTGCGCAGATTGTGCCGCCTTGAGCTGCTCCTCGGCGTCCGCGATTTTCTCCTGCTGCGCCCTCTTTTCGTCGGAATTGCGGGCACGACTTAGCTTCGCCCTTCGCAGCGCCTGCTGTGCGTTTCGCATGGCTGCGGCGAGGGCCACGCGGGCGTCCGGCAGGACGGCCTCCGCGTCATCCGCAGCGTCGCCGGCCACAGCCGCCTGGGCAAAGCGAATTGCGGCGTCGGTCAGCGCGGCCGGCTGACATTCGCTGTTTTGCGCGGCGCTTTCAAGGAATCGCTTCAGCAGGAGCCCCTTGGTCGGGAAAGGTCTTATGACGAATCCCGCTTCGATGATCGCGTCCACTGCCTGACAGGCGAGGTCGGCGTTTCCGGAGTCGGCAGCCAGCTCACCTGCCCGACGCAGAAACGCGAACGTCCGAACATTGTCGCCCCCGGCCGCGCGACCTGCGTCCAGGAGTTTGCCCGCCAGCGCGAGCTTGGCAGCCGCGTCATTGGCGCTTTCGACACCGTACTCCTTGTTGATGTGGTCGATGAGCGGATTTTGCTCGTCTTGCGACGGCGGCTTGATGGCCCGCAGGGGAGAAGGTTCATTGTGGTCCGCGTCGATTACGTCGATTCGGCTGTAAAACGTGTTCCCAAACTTATCCTTGCGTTCCGTGGCGGCGATGTCAAAGAGCAGAAAGCGAAACGATCCGACGTCACCGTTAGGCCGGCTGATACTGACGCCGTACTGCCCGCCGAAATCGCCGGCCGGCGGTCGTGTATCAACGGCCGCTAGCAGCGTCCAGCCGGCCTTCGCGGGATCGGTGCCGGCTTTGGGCGCGGCGTCAAAACTGGCGGCCGAGCCGTCGCTGGCATAGAGTTTGTAGACCTGCGGCCCGCGATTGTCGACGTGCCACGAGTACGTATTCACCAGCTTGACGCGGATTGCGTGTTGCAAGTCGACCAACAGCCGCCCGCCATCCCTGCCATTGGCAAAGTGGAAGTTGTGGCGTCGATCGTCCGATTTCTCCGGAAGCCCGCCGTCCGTGAGATGCCGAAGGCCGCCGTTTTCACTGACGGCGCCGCCGACCGCGGTAAACTTGGCTTTCACCGCCGCGGCTGGCTTCGGCGACGGCACGCGATCGAAACGAAATTCCGCCGTGGCTTTGTCTCCGCGGTTGCAATCGACGATGATCTTGAGAGGGAGCGGAGTCGGGGCCGGAGATGGTGCCGGTTGGCGAAGTGGTCCAGGAGTTTTCCCTTGCCGGTGATCTCGGTGACCGTCGCTGATACGACGGCGATGCTGCCCTTATAGACGCCGAACCCGATCGTATTCGGCCGGGGCAGACTGTAAATGTCGAGAAGACCCATATCCGAGAAATCGGTGTGGCGCCCGGCGACGAGCTTGCCGTCGAGATAGCCCTGCACGTTTCCTTTTCGAACTCTGACCAGCGATACATGCCGCTCTGCGGCGGCGAGCCAGTGGTCAGCCGTTGAGCTTGCCGCGATGTCGGCGATTGAGCGGCCGTTAACAGTTTCAAATCCAGACAACCTGTTTCCTTGCGCTCCAACGACGAAACAGAACTGCCGGTCGCCTCCGCGGCAGAGTTCAAGCACTCCTCCGGTATCGTCTTGCACGGGTACATAAACGATGCGGAAATCGTACTCCTCAGGGGGCTCGTAAGGTATCTCAACCGTCGCGCAAGGGAACGGGCTCGAGGTAAGCAACCCGTTAACGATCCGCCAATCGCCGCGCACAGCGTCCTTTGCCGGGTCGACAAGTTTCAGCACATCGACCAGGCGCATTGGGGCGGGAGCTGGTTTCGGGGCGCAGAAACCTTGGTTACGCCGGCGTTCATTCTTCCGGATGCGGGAGTCGAGGAACTTCCTGATCTGGTCACGGAGGAAGCTGCCGAGTTTTGAGGACGCTTATCAGGGCCTTTCGCGACCGGCGTGTTTGCATCCGGTTTGTTCCCGATCAGTGTGCTGATCCCGAGCACTGCAAGAAGGGCCGCCAAGCCCGCGACGGCCATGCCGACAAGCGGAGGGCCTTTTCGCCCACGCGGAGCGCGGCGCAACCGGCTTCATTGCCTGCGTCATTTTGGCCGGCTGCCGTTCCTTCTGCAGCGACTCCACAAGCCCAGCCAGCCCCGGATCGAAGGAGTCTGACCCGGCGCTGGCAACCGGCGCAGCGGCCTCGATTTTCTCGCGCAGTTTCCTGTCGTAGGCTGCCTTTCTTGCCGGCGACAGCAGACAGACCCGCGCCGCCGCCACCTCGTTCAGCAGTTTCTGCGAAAGTGCCGAGTGCTTTCCGGTCTGGAACTTCCGCAAATGGCCCATCTGGCGATCGGCGGCGTTCTCAATGGCAGTAACGTTGTCTTCCAGCGCGCCGATCCCCAAGAGCCGGTAGAGATCGACCGGATGCTCTTCTGGCCGGATTCCCAACCATTCGTAATAAGGGTCAAACGTCTCGGACATGACCGCCTTATGGAAAGGCAATGTTCCTATCATCCGCAAAGGTGCGCCGCCGCCATTCTACGGGCCGCGCGCTCGGCGATCAAGAATGGTTGGAACTCCGCCCGCTTGAGGGGGAAATGAACCCGATTGCGGAGATTGTGCCGAAAAACACGACTATGCACGGTTTCCCCAGGTCCATTGCCCGGTTGCAACGGTTCTTTCTGCCGCGCTGCGTAAAAACCGAACCTATGTTTTCGTTGACTGAGTCTCCAGGCGTCGCCGGGGCGAAAGAGGGCATTCGTATGATTGAGCTACTTGCGGACTTTACCGTTGGGATTGTGATGAGTTCCGGCGGAGCAGGGGCGGGATGGCTCCTGCACCGCGCCCTTCGCGGCACTCCGGCCGAACTGCCGGAGGAACAGAAGATAGCCAGGGCGGTGCTGGAGCGGCTGAAAGACCTCGCCTCCAACATGGCTGCCGACGTCGGCCAGCACAGTAGCCGCGTCGAGGAAATCAATCAGGAGTTGACCGACCTTGAGCGACCCGCGGGCGGGTGCCCGGGCCCCGAGGGCGTGATCTCGGCCGTGGCCCGATTGATCGAGTCTAACCAGTCGATGCATTCGCAGCTCAGCTACGTGGAGGACAAGCTCCAGGAGCAGGCCCGGCTGGTGGAGAAGAAGGTGGCCGAGGCCCGCACCGACTTGCTTACAGGCCTGGCTAATCGCCGCGCGTTCGACGACAAGCTGTCCGCCTGCTGCGCGGACTACCAGAAGAACCGCCGGCCGTTCTCGCTGATCTTGGGCGATATCGACCACTTCAAGAAATTCAACGACACACACGGTCACCAGACGGGCGATGAAGTGCTGCGGGGAACGGTGCGCGTGATTGGAGACGCGGCTCGCGACAGCGATTTTGTCGCCCGTTACGGCGGCGAAGAAATGGCCATTGTATTGCCGGGCACGAAGGCGGAAGAGGCCATCCGCGCCTTGGAACGGGCGAGGCAAGCGGTCGAATCGGCCCGCTTTCGTACTCCGACTTGCCAGCTCAACGTAACCATGAGTTTCGGCGTTGCCGACCTGTTGCCGGGCGAGGACGGAAAGAAGCTGATCAGCCGTGCGGACGCCGCCTTGTATGCCGCCAAAGAAGCGGGCCGCAACCGCGGCTGCTGGCACGACGGCCAGACGATCCGGCCCATCGCGCGGCCTTGTGACCAGAAACCGGCCGAAGCCGTTTCCACCCCTCCGGCGCCCGTGGCTGCAACCCAAGCCAAGGGGATCGGCGAGACCAAGATGTGCAACAAGAGCGAGTTCGGATTGAGCCTGGGCCGCCGGCTGGCCGAATGGCGCCGCCGCGGCGCAGCGCCTGCGCTGCTGATGATGCGCATCGACAACTTCGCCGCCCTGAGCGAGCGCTACGGCCCCACAATCACCGCGGTCGTGCTCCGCAGCGCGGTCCAATTCCTCAGCGCCTCGGTCCGCTCGATGGACGTGGGCAGCGAGTACGCGACGGCGACCTACGCGATGCTTCTGCCCGGCCCAAACTCGACGGAGCTGATCCGCGTGGCGGAGCGCTTGCGGCAGGCGGTGGCCCGCTGCGTGCTGCCGATCGGCGGCCATCAGGTGCAGTTCACGGTCAGCCTGGCAGCGGCCGTGGCCATTCAATCCGACACCTCGGAGCAGATGCTCGCCCGCATGGAAGAGGCATTGGAGCAGTCCACAGCCGCCGGCGGCAACTGCACGTTCTTCCATTCGGGCAACCAGGCCGAGCCGGCCACTGCGACGATGGAACGAATTCGCATGGCGGCGGCGGCGATGTAGGTAACTTACTCTTCCCTCACGCTGAACTCCAGCTTCCATCGTCCGCTGTTGTTCGTGCTCGCGCACCATAGCTCCAGCACGCCCAATTCCGTGATTCGCGATTGGAAGCGCACGGGCACGTAGTCGCCGGTGATGCCTTCGGCGGCCGGCAGCGTGGCCTCCAAGGAATCGGTCTCCTCCAGTTCGTCGGGCGACCACGCGGAAAGCAAGTCGCCCGGCCGGTCGGATTTGCGAATCGAGGAACTGAAAAAACGGAACTGCGCCGGCTCACCGACGATCAGGCCGATTTCCTCCGAGGGAATATCGGCCGCGCTGCCTTCCTCCATGCCGTAGGGCACCACGCACAACGCCCGCAACGGCCGCGGCGCGCCGGGCACGGCGAGCCCGGCCGTTTCGATGCCGACGTAGTAGGCCCGCGCGGTGCCGCCGCGAATCCGCACGCCGCCTCGATGCTTGGCCCAACCGTAATAGGCCGCGCCGCGGGCAACCGCATGATCGAGGTCGTGGCGGCCTTCCAGCATGTGGGGAGCGTCGGCAGCCCTCATCCCCTGCCCCTCTCCCGATGCGAGAGGAGAGTTAGCGAACCATTCGCCGAGCACGTCCAGCAAGCGCTGCCGCAAAACATCGGCCTTGAAAACGCCGCCGTTGAACAGCACGTGCGTCGGCCGCACCGGTTCGCCGGCCGTCGCGCCGTGGGCCTGAAGAAAGGCCGCCAGGTGGCGCGTGATGGCCGTGTCCGCTTCATAAGGCAGGCCCAGCTCGCGGAAGCCGGCGGCCGTCCGCCGCGCGGGGCGATCACTGAGCTTGCAATGCGGAAAGAAACCATCGACGAGCAACTGCCCGACGCCGGCGCGGTCAACTTCCGTGGTCACCGTGCCGCCAATCAATCGGCTGCCGCGGCCGAGAACGGAAATCGGGTACTTCGGGACTGTCCCGATTTTTGTATCAGCGAAAATGGGGCTGTCCCCTTCGCCACCGGCAAGCAGCGTTTCCTTGGCATTGCGGCAGGAGTGCCACAAGGCGACCGATTGCCAGGGGTCGAGCTTCGTTCCTTTTTCGGCGAAGCGGCCGGCCACGAAATGGGCAAGAGCGAGGTCCATATTGTCGCCGCCAACTAACAGATGGTTGCCAACAGCCATTCGGCGGAGGACCAGCTCACCGCTTTCTTCGGCGACGGTGACGAGCGTGAGGTCGGTGGTGCCGCCGCCCACGTCGCAAACCAAAAGCGTATCGCCCAACTTGAGCGCCTTCCGCCACTGTTGGCCGCGATCGGCCAGCCAGGCATAGACGGCCGCTTGCGGCTCCTCCAGCAGCACCAGATCGTGCGGCAGCCCGGCAGCCAACGCGGCCTCGCGCGTCAGCTCGCGGGCCACGGCGTCGAATGAAGCGGGCACGGTGAGCACGACGATCTGCTCGGCAACCGGCGCCTCAGGATGCGCCTGCTCCCACGCGGCAACGATGTGCTCCAAGTAGCGTTGCGAAGCAGTGACGGGCGATATCTTGCCGACGCCTTCCGGCCCGCCCCAAGGCAGTATCGGCTCATGGCGATCGACGCGGCTATAGGCGAGCCACGATTTGGCCGCGCCCACGGTGCGGTCCGGTACTTCGGCCCCTTGCCGCCGCGCGTATTCACCCACGGCGTAATCGCGTCCGCTGGCCCAGGGCAGATCGAGCGCGCCGCCCTTGGCCTCGCTGGGATTCGCCAGATACGTGAACGACGGCAGCATTGTTCGCGACTCGACGGTGCCCGCGGCCACGAGCTGCGGCAGCAGGATAATTTCCACAATGGGCTTATCTGCGGGCTGCGCGGGGCTGATCTGCCGGCGACTCTTCATCGTTCAACGGCGCGTAGGCCAATACGCTATTGGTCGTGCCGAGGTCGAAGCCAAGGATGAACCGCGCGTTGCTCATTTTGGATGTCGAAATATGTTAATTTCGGACGGGTGGCACGCTCTGAGCTTCAGGCGAAGGGCGTGGTCTCTGGCAGTTTCCACGCCCTTCGCGACCCGCAAGCGGGTGCCCCGGCTCAGGACATGCCACCCCTGAACTCTTCATGTCAGCTCCACCTCGATCGGCGCGATGACCCGCGCGGATTGCGGCGTGCCGGTCCAGGCGGGCAACTGCACTTCCGCCGCCTCCCAACCGTGATGCACGAGCCGACCCTGAAAGGGCGGATGGCCGGCAACATTGCCCGTCAAGCGGTAGCGCCCGGCGTCAAAACCGGCGGGCACCTCCAACGTGCTCCCTTCTTCCTGGCTGACCAACGACTGGATCGCGAAGAGGCGGTCCAATACCTTGCAGCAATCACGATGCACGTCGCGGGCTGCCGCGCCGATCTGTGCGTCGCTATAGCCTTCCAGCGGCTCCTTGATGAAGTCGACGAACCGCGCCTCGCGCTGAAGCGTGGCCAATAGCGTGATCGCCTCGCTCCGCGCGGCTTTTGGCGGCTGCTTAGCCATAGGTTTCGGCTCCGGCTTTGGTTGCTGTTTCGTCTTGGTCACAGGCAGTGCGTCTTGTATCCGCGCTTCGGCATTCGGTGCATTTCTTTTCATCAAACGGCTGCCGACCAGAGCAATAATTACGCCGGCGACGAACGTCGCCAACGGTGTGATAAAAGCATGTTCCTTGAACCAGCTCATGGCGTCCTGGGCGGGCGCCGCATTATTCGGCTCGGCGCCATTCAATCGTGAGCCAACTACAAGCGCAAAGGTGACCGATAACAACAATACTTTTGCGTACATTCGCAGCTCGATGCGGTTGAACATTGTTGGGACTTCCGTCAATTCTTGTTGAACTAGGCCAAATTGGTTCAAGAAGGCCGTCTTTGGCCCCTTGGAGCGACCTAGCAGTATATCGTTTCGCGGGCGGACGGGTAGGTGCGAGGTTGGGGCCTGGTCACAAAACCCAAATGCCTGTTTGTTCTGCGGTGGTTGTCGCCTTACCGCAAGATTCGCCAACGGCTCGGCGGCCAGTAAATGTGCGTGACTACTTCCCCTTCTTCCGCGCCTTCAATTTCGGATCGCCGTGCAGCGGCAGCCGCACGGCCTTGCCGGTCTCGGCCGATTGGTAGATCGCAAGTATGATTTCCACGGAGGCGCGGCCGCCGGGTCCGTCGATCGCCGGCGCGGCGCGTTTGTTGATTGCCTGCACAACATCCTGGAACTGCCTCGCGTGGGCGTGATGGCCGATGGCTGCCGGATCGGCCGCGCCACCACCGCCGCTGGTACGCTGGGCCATTGCGGCGAGGATCGATTCGTCGCGGGACTTCTTCTTCTGGAAATCCCACTTAACGAGGTCTTCCTCTTCGATCGCGGCCGATCCTTCGAAGCCGTGGATTTCGATCCGTTTCAAGTAACCGGGATAGACGGCCGTGCTGGCCTCGATCACGCCCAGCGCTCCGTTGGCGAATTCAAGCGTGGCGACGGCAACATCTTCGACCGCGATCCGCTGGTGGGACAAGAGGGCCGTTTTCGCGCGGACTTCAACGACCGGGCCCATCAGCCAGTGGAGCAGATCGACGCTGTGAATGGCCTGGTTCATCAAGGCCCCGCCGCCGTCGAGGTCCCAAGTGCCGCGCCACGCGCCGCTGTCGTAATAGGCCTGGCTGCGATACCACTTCACGTAGGCGTCGCCTAGCGTCAGACGGCCGAACCGCCCGGCATCGACGGCCCGTTTCAATTCCTGCGCGGCAGCGTGGAAGCGGGACGGGAAGACCGTGGAAACGACGACGCCCGCATCGCGGCAGGCCGCGATGATCGCGTCGCAGCGGCGAAGCGTAATTTCCAGCGGCTTTTCCACGATGACGTGCTTGCCCGCTCGCGCGGCAGCCACGGCCGGCTCGGCATGGGCCCCGCTGGGCGTGCCGATGGTGACGACCTGCACCCGCGGATCGGCCAGCATGTCGTCCAGCGCGTGGTACGCCTTACAGCCGGTCTCCGCCGCGAGCTTGTCCGCAGCGGCCGCAATCTGGTCGAAGCAGGCGACCAGTTTCGCCCGGCGGACATCGCCAATCGCCTTGGCGTGAAAGCGCGATATCATCCCGCAACCGATGATGCCGAAACCAAGCATGATGACGATTCCTGAACCGTTGGAGTTCCGGCTCTAGCCGGCTTGTGAGGCAGCGATTCTAGCAGAACGGGCTACCCATTATAATACGGCCATGCAACTCTCGCCGATCCTCAAGAACAAGCTCGTCATCGGCTCTTGCCCGATAACCGCGGGCGATGTCGGGCAGCTTAAGGCCGAAGGCATCACCGCCGTGCTCAACTTGCAGACGGACGAGGACCTGCAGCAGCGCGAGATCGACTGGCCGGCGATGGAGGACGCGTATCGCCACGCGGGGATCGAAATACGCCGCTTTCCGATCGCCGACTTCTCGCCGCAAGACATGCGGCGGAAACTCCGCGCGGGCGTCGCCGTGCTGGACGGCCTGATCCGCGCCGGGCACGTCGTGTACGTCCATTGCAACGCCGGCATCAACCGCTCGCCGACCGTGGCGCTGGCCTACTTGCACTGGGTGGAAAAATGGGACTTGATGGCGGCTTACGCCCACCTGATCAGTTGCCGCGCTTGCGATCCCTACGTACAGGAGATCAAGCTGGCAGAGTAGGTGGGCCTACCTCCCGCCGTTGCTGTTGCCCAACTGCTGGATCATTTGCTTCAACTGCGGCGCGATGTCGCTGTTGGGCGCGGCGGCAAGGGCCTTGGTCAGCGAATCTCGCTCTTCCGCCGCGCTGTGCCGCGCACGGGCCAATTGGGCCTTGAAGACCAGCCCTTTTTGCAGTTCTTCGCCGCCGATGCCCGGCATGGCCAGTGCCTTGTCAACCGCTGCGCCGGCCTCATCGAGCTTGCCACCGTTGGCCAGTTCCTCCGCCTCGCCCAGCGCCGCGTGGAACTGATACTTCTTTTTCAGCCCCGCCTTGTTGTCGGCGTCCAGCGCGATGATCTCATTGCTCCATTTCTCGACGTTCTTTGCGGCGGTTTCGTTTTCGGGCAGCTTCTGCGTGGCGTCCACAATCTTGTCCAGAAGCTTCGCCCGGTCGAGCCCCTTGGCATTGGGCAGCTCGCCCTGGAGCTTGCGAACGGCCTCATCGGCTGCGGCCAGCTTGCCGAAGTGGCCCAGGAGCTCGTCGATGTGCTCGACCGCCGGGCTTTGCGGCGCGGCATCCTTGGCCGCCTTGAGTGTGACTGCGACGTCACTGTACTTGCCTTCGGTCTCAAAGATTCCCGCCTTCGTCATCAGGCCTTCTTGCCGCATGTCGGGCGATATGCCCTGGACCGCCAGCGCCTTGTCCACGGCGGCTTTCGCCTCGCTGAGTTTGCCCGCCTTCATCAGTTCTTCCGCGTCGCTAAGCGCCATGGGGAACTCGTATTTCACTTTCAGTCCGGCCTTGTTGTCCGCATCGAGCGTGATGATTTCCTTGCTCCAAGCCATGAGTTGCTTGCCCGTCTCCTCGGTGGCATTGCCGAGCTTGCCGTAGCCCTCGACAATCGTGTCCAGCAGTTTCGCGCGTTCCAGCCCCGTGGTGCCGTCAAGTTTTTTCTTTGCCGCCACGACGTTTTCGTAAATCTTGGGAAGCTCGGCCAGAAACTTGACGTATTTCTCCGAGCCGCCGTCGCGGTAGCCGGTACGGGCGATGACCTGGCCCTCGGTATCCAAAAGGAGCACGGTCGGAAAGCCCTCGATCTTGTATTTTTCCGAAAGCTCGGCGTTTTGCTTCTTCAGCTCGTCGGCCTGCTGCTTCTGTTGCGGGTAGTCCAATTCCAGCAGCACGAATTGCTTGGGTGCGTCGGTCTTGAACGGCTCCTTGTCGAAAACTTCGTTGTGGAGCTTGATACACCAGCCGCACCAGTCGGAACCGGTGAAGTCGGCCAGAACGTACTTCTTTTCTTTCTTGGCTTTATCGAGGGCCAACTTGAAATCGGTTTGCCAGCCACTCTCGTCGGCACGGACCGAGCGAATCAAAGCGCCAAACAACACTGCCGCGATCATTCCGGCGGCGATCAGTATTAATGGTAGGCGAACGGAAGTCATGGCTTTTTCCTTGGGCGGCAGCGGCACGCGGGCGTGCCGGTTTGGGGGTGGGCGAACGACGCGGCGGAATGTGCCCCAAACCGCCGCGACATTTGGGTGGCACGTCCTGAGCTTCAAGCGAAGGGCGTGGGAGCTCGATAAACACGCCCTTCGCGACCCGCAAGCGGGTGCCCCGGCTCCAGAGCGTGCCACCCGCTGCTGAACTTATTTCGTTAAAACGCTGTAGTATTGTACGCATTGCCGGACCGGGGCAATAGCAACTCGGTTATGCCGCGCGTTTCTTCATCTGCCGGTGGACGGCAAAATAGTACAGCCCCCCCAGCACGAGCATCGCGCCGCCGAGCCACATGGAAATGTGGTGCAACTCGGCTAGCTGCTTGTCTTGTCCCATTTTGATGCCGACGTAGCAAAGCACTCCGCACCAGGCCGCTGATCCGAGCAGCGTGAAGAGCGAGTACAGGCGGAAATCCATTTTCACGACGCCGGCCGGGATGCCGATGAGGTGCCGAACAACAGGCAAGAGCCGCGAAATGAATATGCCCATTGAACCGTAATGATCGGCCCAGCGCCCTGCGCCTTCGATCTTCTCCGGCGTGATCATGACCCACTTCCCGTAGCGCATGAAAAGCGGGCGACCCGCCAGCCGCGCCGCCCAATACATGATCGTCGCGCCAAGCCACGAGCCAATGGTGCCGGCGATGACGACGCCGGCGACGTTTAGCGGAATCTGCTCCGTGTAGGCCAGGTGCGCGGCAGGCGGAATCACAAGTTCGCTCGGCAACGGCACTACAGAACTTTCGATCGCCATCAGCATCGCGATTAGCCCGTAGCCCCAGTTCGTCAACGCCTCCTGATACGACTTGAAAATCGGATCGAAAAACCCTTTGAGCATCAGCGTCTACTCTCTCGTCAGCTTGTGGAAACGCTCGATCAGGCCTGCGCGTGACCGGTCCCGGCACGCCGCAGCCGATCGTCCGGCTGTCGACCTTCACCACGGGCACCACCTCGGCGGCCGTGCCGGTAAGGAAGCACTCGTCCGCAATGTAAACGTCGTGCTTCGTCAGCGGGATCTCATGCACGGCGATGCCTGCCGCGCGGGCAAGCTCGATCACGGCGCCGCGTGTGATGCCTTCCAGAATGCCCGACTCCAGCGAAGGCGTGAGCAACTCGCCGTCGCGGACCAAAAACACGTTGTCGCCTGTACACTCGGCCACTTCGCCCTTGTGATTGAGCATCAGCGCCTCGGCGCAGCCGGCTTGCAACCCTTCCAGCTTGGCAAGGATGTTGTTGAGGTAATTGAGCGATTTGATCCGCGGGCTGAGCGCCGCCGGATGATTTCGGGCGACGCTGACGGTGACGATCTGAAGGCCCTTGCGATAAACCTCCTCGGGATAGAGCGAGATGTAGTCGGTGATGACGATCACCTGTGGGCGCGAGCAGCGGTTGGGGTCCAGCCCCAGCGAGCCGGCGCCGCGGGTGACGACGACGCGGATGTAGCCGTCCTGGATACCGTTGACCGTCAGGGTCTTCTCGATGGCCTCGGCCATTTCCTCGCGGGACATGGGAATCGTCAAGAGGATGGCCTTGGCCGACTTCCAGAGGCGGTCGAGGTGGGCCTGCATGCGGAACACCTTGCCGCCATAGCTGCGAATGCCCTCGAATACGCCATCGCCATAGAGCAGGCCGTGGTCGTAGACGCTGATCTTGGCGTCTTCCTTGCCGTAGAGCTGGCCGTCGATAAAGACTTGAAAGGACATTTTTTTGGGGTGCGGAGACCTGCCGCCGCTACTCATGAGGGTTCGGCGACGTATGGGGCGCCGGTTTCGGGCGGGCCTTTCCAATATGCGTTAAAAGGTTCTTCGGGTCAAGTCGGCTCGTGGCCGCCTTTAACCCGTGAGTGGGAGGGTGCAATGGACGTAAGGAATATGCCCGGCAATACGAACCGCGAATAGCATTGACAGCGCCGCACAAATAACAGGAATATGCCTTTTCCCATTCGTGTAGTTCGTGCGATTCGTGGCTTCCTCCCGCCCGCCCGCGGCGCCCCTGTGGCCCGCAGGATGGTCGACGAGGTACCAGGGACCGGCGATTCCCTCCGCCGTCATCCTTAATCCTTCATCCCTCATCCCTTATCAATGCGATCAGAGCTGCGTTTTCTCGCCCTACTTCATCTGCCCTGCGCCGTCTGCTACTATCTTCTTGCGGGCTGCCGGCTGGTCCTTCGTGCGCGGAACAGTTCCGCGAAGCGAGTATTTCAGCCGGGCGAGGGGAGATATCCATGCGATGCTTCAAACTTCTAACTGCGGGGGCCGCAGTCGTCCTGTTGTCCGCTTCGGCCCAAGCCGAGGTCAAGGTGGCAGTGGAGTGCAATCGCGGTGACGACGCCACGCCGCAATTCAAGTTCAAACAAGTTCCCTCACCGGTCGACAAGGATGCTGCGCGGGACGCCAAGTTCACGATCGTTGACGGCACTGCCGACGGCAACGGCGCCGACGTGAGCGTCACGCACGACGGCAAACTGCCCACCGAGGAGGACCAGCCCGACAGGAACTTCTTCTTCAACCAGGGCGAAGACGGTGGCCGCCTACAGATCGACCTGGGCAAGGCAACCTGGGTCCGGCAAGTCAACACCTATTCGTGGCACCCCAACACCCGCGGGCCGCAGGTCTACAAGCTCTACGCCGCCGCAGGAGGAGAAAAGGGATTCGACGCCGAGCCGAAGAAGGGGACGGATCCGGTCAAGTGCGGCTGGAAGCTGATCGCCTCCGTGGACACCCGCGGCAAAGACGAAAACGGCGGGCAATACGGCGTGAGTATTTCCGACGCCGCTGGCCCGCTTGGCAAGTACCGTTATCTGCTGTTCGACATCTCGCAGACTGAAAGCGACGACGCTTTCGGCAACACGTTCTTCAGCCGCATCAACGTGATTGCGGCGGACGCGAAGAAGCAGGCCGAGCCCGCGGCGAAGGTCCCCGCCGGCCGCCCGGTTTCCCAGTCGCCCGCTTCGGCCAAGTACCAAATCACCATCGATTACAAGGATGCCCCGGAACTCGCCGGCTGGGTGAAAAACACGCTCCAGCCCGCGTGCGATCAGTGGTATCCGAAGATCATCGCCATGCTGCCGAGCGATAACTTCACGCCGCCCAGCAAAGTCTCCATCGTCTTTACCAACAGCTATCGCGGCGTCGCGGCGACGGGCGGGAACCACGTTTCGTGCAGTCCGGCCTGGTTCAAGCGCCACACTGACGACCAGGGCGCCGTTATTCACGAGCTGGCCCACGTCGTGCAGCAATATCACGGCCGCAGGGGAGGAAACCGCAATCCGGGCTGGCTCGTCGAGGGCATCGCCGACTACGTCCGCTGGTTCAAGTACGAGCCGCGGCCGACCGGCACCCGCCCCCGCAACCCCGACAGCGCCAGCTATACGGACAGTTACCGCACGACAGCCGGCTTCCTGAACTACGTCGTCAACAAGCACGACAAGCAGCTCGTCGTCAAGCTCAACGCGGCCATGCGCCGCGGCGAGTACAGCCCGGATTTGTGGAAGAAGTCCACGGGCAAGAGCGTAGACGACTTGTGGACGGAATACGTGGCGACGCTGAAGTAGCCGGAGTTCATGTGAGACTACGATGAATTCCCGCACCTTCATACTGCTCGTCTTGCAAGTCTGCGTCATCCGCGCCGCCTGCCAGATCGTGCATGCCCAAGACGCGCCTGCGCCGCAGCGCCCCGTCGATTACGTCCGCCCGATGGTCGGCACCAAGGGCCAGGGCAACACTTTTCCCGGTCCTTCCGCGCCGTTTGGAATGGTGCAATTCAGCCCCGACACTGACCGCGACCTTTGGGAAACGGCTTCGGGCTACAAATACTCCGATACGTCGATCATGGGTTTCAGCCTGACTCACCTTTCCGGCACGGGCATTCCCGAATTGGGCGACTTCCTCTTCGTGCCGCAGGTCGGCCCGCCAAAACTAGTCGCCGGCAGCAAAGAGCACCCCGAATCGGGCTATCGTGCCCGCTATCGCCACGAAGACGAATCGGCTTCGGCCGGCTACTACAAGGCGAAGCTGATCGACCGCGACGTTACCGTGGAGCTGACCGCCGCCGAGCGCGCGGGGATGATGCGCTTCACGTTTCCAGCGAGCGATGCGGCTAGCATCTTGACCGACATGCAACATTTCCTCAGCGGCAAGCGATTCAAGCTCGTCTGGTCGCACGTTCGCGTCGAGGACGACCGCACAATCACCGGCTATCACCTGATCAACGGCTGGGGCAAGGAGCGGCACCTTTACTTCGCGGCGCGGTATTCCCGCCCATTCGACAGCTTCCGCATTATGAGCGACGGCCACGAAGTGAAGTACGACAGCTACAAGACCTATCGGTTCCGCAGCCGTCGCGAGGCAGCGGGGACCAATCTCCAGTTCCTCGCGCAGTACAAGACGGCCGCCGGCGAGAAGATTTGCGTCAAAGCGGCGGTCTCCGCCGTCAGCGCGGCCAACGCCCTGCAAAATCTCGACGCGGAAATCCCGCCCAAGGACTGGGATTTTGAGAGAATTGTCCGCCAGACGCGCGAAACTGGGACCGCGAGCTTCGCCGCATTGAGATTGAAGGCTCACTCGAGGAAAAGGAGACCTTCTATACCGCGATGTACCATTTATTCCTCGCGCCGTGCCTGTATCAGGACGTCAATGGCGAGTACCGCGGGCTGGACGGCAACACCCACCGCGCCGTTGGATTCCGCAACCATACGGTTTTTTCGCTCTGGGACACTTACCGCGCGGCCCACCCGATGTTCGCCCTGATCCAGGCCCCGCGCGACGCCGACCTGATCAACTCCCTGCTGGCGCACTACGACCAGAGCGTCGATCACCTGCTGCCGATGTGGTCTTTGCAGGGCAACGAAACGTGGTGCATGATCGGCTTTCATGCGGCGCCGGTCATCGTCGACGGTTGGCTCAAGGGCGTCCGCGGCTTCGACCCCCAGCGCGCCTACGCGGCGATCAAGGCCACGGCGATGAATCCCGATTACGACGGCCTGGCGGCCTACGATCGCCTCGGTTGGGTGCCCTGCGACCTGGAAAACGAGTCCGTCTCCAAAACGCTCGAGTACGCCTACGACGATTACTGCGTCGCGCAGATGGCCAAGGTGCTGGGCAAGAAGGACGACTACGCATATTTCATGCGTCGCGCGGGCGACTACAAGAACGTCTTCGATCCGGCGGTCGGACTCGTGCGCGGCAGGGACTCGCACGGCAAGTGGCGGACGCCCTTCAACCCGCACGCCTACGACGAAGAGAGCCGAAACAACGATTTCACCGAGGGCACGAGCTGGCAGTACTCCTGGTACGTGCCGCACGACATGCCGGGGCTGATCGCCTTGCACGGCGGGCGGGAGAAGTTCGCCGAGAAGCTCGACGCCCTGTTCAACTTCAAAAACAGCGAGGCCAAAGGGCTGGAAGACGTGCAAGGGCGGATCGGCGAATACTTCCACGGCAACGAGCCGAGCCACCACATTATTTACCTTTACTGTTACGCCGGGCAACCTTGGAAAGCGGCCCAGCGACTGCACCAGGTCGTCAGCACGCAATACGGCAACCGGCCGGACTCGCTCAGCGGCAACGACGATTGCGGCCAGATGTCGGCCTGGTACCTCTTCACCGTGATTGGCTTCTATCCCGTCTGCCCGGCGAGCGACTACTACGTGCTGGGCAGCCCCGCCGTCAAGAAGGCGGCGATGCACCTTTCCAACGGCGGCACGTTCATAATGACCGCCGCAAATCTTTCCGCCGAGAACATCTACGTTCAGTCGGTGCGGGTCAACGGCCGGGAGTGGAATTCGCCTTTTCTGCCTTACGAGGTTGTCCGCAGCGGCGGCACGCTGGAATTCACGATGGGCCCGCGGCCGAACAAAGAATGGGCCAGCAAGCCGGCGCTACCGCATTCGTAGTGTGGGTGGAGCACGGAAACTCTCGCTGAATAGTGCGTTGCGCGAACGGCCAAGAACCGCGGTGTGACGTTCCCGCGCGGTTGACCCCGTGCGAAACCCACCATTTCCGCTTTTCGCACCCGGGTGTCGCCCCGCCTTCACGTTTTTCCGCGACTGGGGCGCATCGGGAGCGTCGCCCTAACTCCTTGATGGCACAGGACTTATAAACATGCGTTTTCATGCGTTATCTTTCCCCTCACAAGTTGTAACTGGGGCGCATCGGCCGGTATTCGCATGGGAGCGCGGACTTGAAGCCCGAAGCGAGTTGGAAGCGGCGTGCCGCCTTTGCGTTCGATGTTTCTACTGCTCATTTTTCTCTCAACTTCTGGCTTCTGACTCCTGTCTTCTTGACTCTTGCGGCAGGCTTTCCCGAGCTTAGATCTGCCGCGACAGCCGGTCTATTGCTTAGGTGCCCGTCCGATTGTGTCATCAAGCCATACCTTTTCTGAGACTTCCGTAAATCGACCGTTTTCCAGAAGCGACGGCCACCCCGCTTACGCGCGTCGGTCACATCGACGAATGGCACTAGCTTAAGCGTGGGGCCTTCGCCCAGCCTACAATAGCCTGTAGTGACACCGAAGCAGCTACGACCGGTTGTGGTCGCAATCCTAAAGCTAGCGACAGATGTCAGACCGATGCGCGGGAGGGCTGTGCTATACTGGATCTCGTTGCTACCTCGGTGGCTACTCCCCGCTTCTCACTTTCGCAATTATTTTCTCGCTCGTAGCGAGACTGGCCATGCACATCCGCTGTCCCCACTGCCATAATCCGATCGAGGCGGTCGATGCCGACCCCCTGACCGACCTGACCTGCCCCTCGTGCGGCAGCAATTTCAGCCTGATCTGCGGGGAAACGGCCCCTTATACTCCAGGCGGCGTAAGAACGATCGGGCATTTCCAGCTTCTGGAAAGCGTCGGCGGCGGGCACTTCGGCACGGTCTGGAAGGCCCATGACACCGAGCTTGACCGCACCGTGGCGGTCAAGGTCCCCCGCCGCGGCCAGATCGAGGGGCCGGAGGCCGAGATGTTCATTCGCGAGGCCCGCGCGGCGGCGCAGGTCAAGCATCCCGGCGTGGTGGGCGTCTACGAGGTGGGCCGCGAAGACGGCACGTTGTACATCGTCAGCGACTTCATCGACGGTTGCAACCTGAAGGAATGGCTCTCCGGCCGGCAGTTGACGGCGCGCGAGGCGGCCGAACTCTGCGTGAAGATTGCCGGGGCCCTGCACGCGGCCCATGAGGCGGGCGTGGTCCACCGCGACCTCAAGCCGAGCAACGTGATGATGGACATGGCCGGCCAGCCGCACCTCACCGACTTCGGCCTGGCCAAACGCGACGCGGGCGAAATCACCATGACCGTGGACGGCCAAATGCTGGGCACGCCAGCCTACATGTCGCCGGAGCAGGCCCGCGGCGAGGCCCACGCGGCCGACCGCCGCAGCGACGTCTGGTCGCTGGGCGTCATCCTCTTCGAGCTTCTGACGGGCGAGCTTCCCTTCCGCGGCAACCAGCGGATGATGGTCGTGCAAATCCAGCAAGACGACCCGCCCAGCCCGCGGAGGTTGCAGACCCGCATTCCCCGCGACTTGGAGACGATCTGCCTGAAGTGCCTGGAGAAGCCGCCGGTCACGCGCTATCAGACGGCCGCGGAACTGGCGGACGAGTTGGGGCGCTTTCTGCGCGGCGAGCCGATCGTTGCCCGGCCGATCGGAAGGCCCGCGCGGTTGTGGCGGTGGTGTAAGCGGAACCCAGTGGCAGCGGCGCTGATGGCGGCTGTGGCAGCGACGCTGATGGCTGGCACGATAATTTCGTCGGCGTTTGCCGTCAAAGCCTATAAGGAAAGGGACCGTGCCGAGGCCGGAGAAGCGTTGGCGAGCGAACGACTGGTCGAGGTCCAAGCCGAGAAAAAGAAAGCGGAGGACGAGAAGCAAATTGCCCAGTCGGTGCGGGACTTCCTGCAGCAAAAGCTGCTGGGCCAGGCAAATGTGCGAGCCCAGGCCGACGCCCTGCTGCAGGCCGGCAGACCAACGGGGGAGGTGCAGGAGAACCCGACGATTCGTGAACTGTTGGACCGTGCCGCCAGGGAATTGGCGCCAGAACGGATCGATGGCAGCTTCCCGAACCAACCGCTCGTCCAGGCGGAGATTCTGCAAACGGTGGGCAGCACCTATGCGGCCGTGGGAGAGTTCAAGCGGGCGATCGGCTTCCTGCAACGCTCAACGTCTCTGTGCCGGGAGATCCTTGGCGCCGACGATCCCGTTACCGTTGCCTGCATGAATAATCTTGCCGAAGCGTATCGGACTGCCGGGAAGCTGGACTTGGCGTTGCCGCTGTTTGAAGAGACGGTGAAGCTCATGAAAGCGAAGCTCGGTCCCGACCACCCCGACACGCTCACCGGCATGAACAATCTTGCCGTAATGTATCGAGCTGCCGGGAAGCTGGAACTGGCGCTGCCGCTCTGCGAAGAGACGCTGAAGCTCAGGAAAGCGAAGCTCGGTCCCGACGATCCCGACACGCTCACCAGCATGAACAATCTTGCCGTGGCGTATCGGGCTGCCGGGAAACTGGAACTTGCGCTGCCGCTTGGCGAAGAGACGCTGAAGCTCAGGAAAGCGAAGCTCGGTCCCGATCATCCCGACACGCTCACCAGCATGAGCAATCTGGCCGTAGCGTATAGGGATGCCGGGAAGCCGGGCCTGGCGCTGCCGCTCTGCGAGGAGGCGCTGAAGCTTAGGAAAGCGAAGCTCGGTCCCGATCATCCCGAGACGCTCACCAGCATGAGCAATCTTGCCGTAGCGTATAGGGCTGCCGGGAAGCTTGACCTGGCGCTGTCGCTATTCGAAGAGACGTTGAAACTCCTGAAAGCGAAGCTCGGTCCCGATCATCCCGACACGCTCCGCAGCATGAACAATCTTGCCGTAGCGTATCGGGATGCCGGGAAGCTGGAACTGGCGCTGCCGCTTTCCGAAGAGACGCTGAAGCTCAGGAAAGCTAAGCTCGGTCCCGATCATCCCGACACGCTCACCAGCATGAACAATCTTGCCAATGCGTATCGGGCTGCCGGGAAGCTGGAGCTGGCGCTGCCGCTCTACGAGGAGGCGCTGAGGCTCAGGAAGGCTAAGCTCGGTCCCGATCATCCCGTCACGCTCGCCAGCATGAACAATCTTGCCTTGGCCTATTCGCAGGCGAAGCAACCCGACAAGTTGATACCGCTCCTCCGAGAGTCCTTGGCCATTCGCGAGAAGACACAAGCGGACGAGTGGACGACGTTCAACACCATGTCCATGCTCGGCGGCGCGCTCATAGGTCAAAAGAAGTACGCCGACGCCGGGCCGCTGCTGCTGGCCGGCTACGAGGGGATGAAACAGCGCGAGGCAAGAATCCCGCCGGAAGGCAAGGTCCGCCTGACCGAGGCCCTGGAGAGGCTGGTGCAATTTGACGAGGCATTGGATAAAAAGGACGAGGCGGCGAAGTGGCGGAAGGAGTTGGAAGCTCGGAAGGAAGCGGTCAAGCGGCCCAAACACGATGTCGCTCACCCCGCGGCCGGTCCCGCTAATCAGGGAAGGTGAACGAGACACGTCGACGGGTAGTTGGCAGCTATGCTCAGTTTGGAGTCGAACACTTCTCTAGCGGTTTGAAGTACAATTCTGAGACCCCACCGAGCTCGTCTCGGGCGGTGAATAAGACTGAACGGCTAAAGCAGCGTGCGGCCTATAGTCTTCCGTTCCCTCCCGGCGTGGGCCCCTCCAGCGGCCCATTCCGGGAGGGAAACAGCGCCTGATTCGGCTATTCGTCGTTTTTGACTATCCAATCTGCTTCACCGACCGAGACAAGCTCTGTGGGGTCGTTACTAAAGTCCGCGAAACTCTCAGGGAGTCAAATAATGTCTAAAACCGCCAGGGCCTCAATCGTCCTAATCTTTGCCGCTGTTTGTCCATCCATGCTTTACGCCGCCGATAAGCCCATCGTGTACCCCAATACAAATCGCGTCGATCACGTCGATACCTACTTTGGCACGAAGGTCGAAGACCCCTACCGCTGGCTGGAGGCCGACGTCCGCCATTCGCCGGAAGTGGCCGAGTGGGTCACGGCCGAGAACGCGCTGACCGAGTCGTACCTGGCCGCCATTCCGCAGCCCAGAAGATTCGCCAACGCTTGACCGAACTGTGGAATTTCGCCCAGTATTCGCCTTACATGAAACAAGGCGGACGGTACTTCTATCTCAAGAAAGATGGCCTGCAAAATCAGGCCGTGCTCTATGTGACCGATTCGCTGCCCTCATCCCCTGCCCCTCTCCCAAAGGGCGAGGGGAGAGTGGTGTTGGACCCCAACACCTGGTCCCAGGACGGCACGATCGCGCTGGGCGAGATGGGCTTCAGCGACGACGGCCGCTACCTGGCCTACAGCCGCTCGGAGGCGGGCAGCGACTGGTCCGTGTGGCACGTCCTGGAGGTGGCCACTGGCCGGCAGCTTCCCGACGAGCTCCACTGGACCAAGTTCTCCGGCGCCTCGTGGACCAAGGACGACAAGGGTTTCTTCTACTGCCGCTACGAACAGCCCAAGCCCGGCGCGGAGTTCCAGGCCCTGAATTTCAACAACAAGCTTTAT
The DNA here is from genome assembly GCA_963780045.1 of uncultured Planctomycetia bacterium. Classification (GTDB taxonomy): domain Bacteria; phylum Planctomycetota; class Planctomycetia; order Pirellulales; family Thermoguttaceae; genus JANXQG01. The sequence continues at coordinate 5,709,532 of CAVZZZ010000001.1, forward strand.
TACCATCGCCTCGGCACGCCGCAGGAGGACGACGTGCTGGTCTACTACCGCCCGGAACATCCCGATTGGCAGTATTCGGGCGAGGTGACCGAGGACGGCCGCTACCTGGTAATTTCGATCGTCGTCGGCACCGACGCCCGAAACAGGGTCGCCGTCCGCGACCTGGAAAACCGCGGTAAAGGGGACAGTCCCATTTTTGCCGATACAAAAATAGGGACAGTCCCCACCGGCACGGCCGAGCTTATCGACAATTTCGATCATGAGTTCACTTTCCTTGGCAACGATGGCTCGCGGCTTTTCTTCAAGACCGACGTCGACGCCCCCCGCCGCCGCGTGATCGCCATCGAGCTCAACAAGCCAAAGCCGGCGGACTGGCGGGAGATCGTTCCGCAATCCCGCGATACGCTGACCGAAGTGAGCCTCGTCGGCAGCCGTTTCATCGGCCTCTATTTGCACGACGCTTCGACGCAGGTGAAGCTCTTCGGGTTGGACGGCACGTTTGTCGAGGAGGTGAAACTGCCCGGCATCGGCACGGCGGCCGGCTTCTCGGGCAAGCGGCGGCACGGCAAGCGGACGGAGACGGAGACCTTCTACAGTTTTTCCAGCATCGCCACGCCGCCGAGCATCTATCGGCTCGACCTGGCGACGGGCGAAAGCCGCCTCATCCGCCGCGCGGAGGCGAAGTTCGATCCGGAACGCTACGAAGTCCAGCGCGTGTTCTACAAGAGCAAGGACGGCACGCGCGTGCCCATGTTCCTTGCCTATCGCAAGGGCCTGAAGCTCGACGGCAATAACCCCACGCTGCTCTACGCTTACGGCGGCTTCAACATCCCCATGCCGCCCATGTTTTCCATTGGCCGCGCGGCGTGGCTGGAGGTGGGCGGGGTCTACGCTCAGGCGTGCCTCCGCGGCGGCGGTGAATATGGCGAGGCCTGGCACAAGGCGGGCACCAAGCTCCACAAGCAGAACGTTTTCGACGACTTCATCGCCGCGGCCGAGTGGCTGATCGCCAACAAGTACACGCGGACGGAAAAGCTGGCCATTGAGGGCGGAAGCAACGGCGGCCTGCTGGTCGGCGCGGTCGAGACGCAGCGGCCCGACCTCTTCGGCGCCTGCCTGCCGGCGGTGGGCGTGATGGACATGCTCCGCTTCCAGAAGTTCACCGAGGGCCGCACGTGGGTTGACGATTACGGCTCGGCCGACGACAGCCCGGAGATGTTCAAGGCCCTCTTGGCCTATTCGCCCTATCACAATATCAAGCCCGGCACCTGCTATCCGCCGACGCTGGTGACGACGGCCGACACGGACGACCGCGTGGTGCCCGGCCACAGCTTCAAGTTCACCGCGGCGATGCAGCGTGCGCAGTCGTGCGACAAGCCGATCTTGATCCTGATCACCACCCGCGCCGGCCACGGCGGCGGCAAACCGACCAGCAAGCGGATCGCCGAGACGGCCGATTTGTGGGCGTTTCTGGTGAAGAGTTTGGGGATGAAGGTGGAGTAGGCGCACACAGTGTCGCTCCGCTGGTCAATGGTAACGTCTTACATTTCAATTCAACGCAAAGGGCCGATTTATGAAGTTGAGCGCGAAACGTATTGAAGGCAAGGGTCAAGAAGATCGTTGAAGGCTCGGTCAACGACGAGGTAGTCGTAGAACTCCACGGCGGAGACGAGATGGTTGCCGTGATAACGAAAGCTTCGGTCAAGGACTTGGGCCTGAAACCGGGCGGCGAAGTTTACGTCGTCGTCAAGGCCAACAACGTGATACTGGCGGTTGATTGAGAGGTTCTTAACGTGAGCGAGTTCGTGATTTGTATCGACAGTAACACCAACCCGGCAAGCTTGATTGTAGGAAAGGTCTACCGTAAACTCCGCGATCCGGATGCGGAAGCACACAATATGCTCCGCGTTGTCGATGAGGACAAGTCGGAACCCGACGGTTATCTCTATCCGACATCGGTATTCGCGCCGATTGATCTACCGGAGTCCGTGGAGCGGGCGCTCGTGGCCGCGGGCGCCTGACCGCCACCGCTGCCGATTACGAGGCGGAGACTGGGTACGCTATGGTTCCAATAGATCGAGATCATACGGACGAATACGACGACAGCCCGTGGACGCAGGAGGAGCTTGAGGCCCTTGCGTGGGAGACGGGCAAAGCGGCCGGTTGGGACGAGATGAACGAGTATGACGATCCTCCAGAGGAGTCCTAGCCCCATTCGCAAGCCTGGACGAAGTCACCAGCGAATAGTTGTCTCACGATAGCGGCTGCGTTGTTGTCGAGAAGTTCCAGGGAGCCGTTCTTTATCCTCGGGTAAAGAAACGTCCCAGGCGTGACTCGGATCCAGGCCATCGCACAACCGGCGCTCGGAACGGGGATTAGCTCACGACACTCGGGATGACGAGACAATCCGACGGCATCGCTGCCGAAAGTGTCTTCACCTTCGGCGTTGTCGCATACTTGTACGAGCGAGTTGCGAACGTGGACGTCGACATCCAAGCAATAATCACTGATCCAGGGACGCCAACATCCGTCCTTGTCCATCGAACCGAGTTCGAGCAGTGATCGCCGCGGCTACGAAGTGCTGGAAAGGAAAACAACATATTCGTCTGCCGCTTCCGCCCGCGCGACTGATTTCGGTTACCGCTGATAGCACAGCGCCGCGCTCGAATTTCTCCAGACGCGGCTCGACTCTCACGACTTTCGAAAAGCGGATTGCGAGGTCGTCGCCGAAATAGCCATATTCGACGAGCCGTTCCACGAACTGTGCCACTGATGGCGGAGCCGGTCTGCAAGTTTTCGACACCGGGACCAACAGTTGTGTGTAGTACTCGCTCATGTCTCCTGCCGTGCATTTAGGAGTTAATCGACTTTGCGTAATCGCGGAATCTGGCCGCTCGTCAGGTTGTTGCAAAGATCGCGGAGGTGCTCCTTGAGATCGTCAAGCGTCTCGCCTTGCGTCCAGTGATCGGGATACTCTTGCAGGTAGCCCAGCCAGGCGCCCTCTTCTTCCCAGGACGCGAATTCCACCGTTTGGATCGTCAACTCCAGGTTATTCCGACTCGCTTGGATACGGCTCCGGCAATCCAATGCGCGAGTAGGTCGTGGAAAAGTGCTCGCGCCATGTGCTCGCGGTAGGGCGTCGTAATTCGGCAGACCCGTTTGCCATCTTGCACCAATTGATCGAGCATGACTCGCGGGATCGTGTGCAGGCTGCGAAGGTCAACAATCGACTCGTCGATTGCGTCTCCCGTTGGCAGAAAGTACCAGCCGTACACTCGATGCGTGCGAATCTGATCGCGAATTAATCTCGCCGTCAGTATTCCACGTCCGGTCATTTCCGTCGCCGCATGCACCGCAGCGACGAGTATGTTTGCGGCCTTGCCGCCCGCCAAGTCGCAGGCTTGAATCAGGACCACAACGCGGCTCCGAATCGCGATTGCATTCCCTTTGGACGGAGAAGTCGGCGTCACCTCCCAGACCAGCAACGGACAGCCATCGAGAATGTCCCCCTGCATGAGAGCATCCTTTTCATGCACTGCTTGGTAAATCATGCGTCATCCTCTTCCACGTCATGTGGATCGGGAAGCCAAACATCTACTTCGCGCAATTCAACATGCTCGCGCGGCCCCAGCAGCGGCAGGTCGCACGGCGCGGAAATTGATTCATCCGGCCACGGCGGGTCGGGAAGTAGCGGATCGTTCTTGCCATTTGCGATACGCGCGCGCAGTGTCACTTGCACAGGTCCCGGCGGCACTTCCGGCGGACGGTCGAGATGGATCGTCCCGTCGGCCTCGAGGATGCCGTCATAAACCAGGTCTAGAACTGTCGCCATTGCTGTTTCTCCCATGCGAGTACCGTGACCTCATGTCTCTCGTTCAAGTATAACATCGCCCAAACGGCCGGGACAGCTCACGGCACCACCGTCTCCCCGCCCTTGTTGCCCGCGATCCCGAACACGACATACTCGACATCGTCGCTGCCGGGGTTGGTCATGCTCTGGGCCTCGTGGGCGTCGACGGCGAACGTGTCGCCTTCGCCCAAAAGGCGTTGGCGGTTCCATGCTTGCCCACGGCGCCTCTGCGCCTGTAGTCGACGGCCGATTGCCGTTTACTTCGCTGGCCGAAACAAGTACGATCCGGCCGCTCGATTGCGGCGGTACGTCTGGCCATTTTTCATGCTGTTGCCGCATGGCAACTGTCCGTGAGTCGCCCAACTATGATAATCTCCCACAAATATTAATTTATCTTCATCAAGACCATGAAGACCGCGGGAACGAGCATTGAAGTGTTCCTCTCGCAGATCTGCGGAGAAAACGACATAGTGACTCCGATCTTGCCCCACGTCGAGCCGCACGTCGCCAGGAACTTCGAGGGCCGCTGGAATCCTCTGCCGGAGATCATCGCCAACAAAGGCCGCGGGATTGGACAGACCTTGGGGATGCTGTGGACACGGACCAGGTTCTACAACCACATTCCGGCACGGACTGTAAGGTGTCGAATACCAAGGAGCGTCTGGCAGAACTACTTCAAGTTCTGTGTGGAGAGGAACCCATGGGACAAGACGCTTTCGCACTACCACATGGTCAATTATCGAGCGGGCGGCGGGATTTCCTTTGACGATTACATGCGCCGCGGCGACTTCTGCCTTAACCACGCCATGTACACGGACGCGGCGGGGAGGTTGATCGTGGACCGAGTGTTGAAATACGAGTCCTTGATGGATGAGTTGGCACAAGTGTTCGGCCACCTCAACGTTCCCTTCAACGGCACGCTCGGCGTCAATGCCAAGTCGGAATCCCGGACGGACAGGAGACCGTACAGGCAAGTCATCGCCGACGAGCACCGGGGAATAATCGCCAGAGCGTTTGCTGCCGAGACGGCGATGCACGACTACGTGTTCTAAGCATAGAATCCCCCAAACCTGCGGAACCGTTCACACCACCACCGTCTTACCGCCCTTGTTGTCCGTAATGCCGAATACGACGTACTCGACATCCTCGCTGCCGCGGTTGCTCATGCTGTGGACTTCGCGGGCGTCGATGGCGATAGTATCGCCACGGCCGAGCAGCAAGGTCTCGCCGCAGACCGTCATCTCGGCCGCGCCGGCGACAATGATGAAGACCTCCTCCATGTCCTCGTGATAGTGTGCGGCGAAGCTGCTCTTCGGCGGCAGCCGTGCCCAGTTGACCATTTGCACCGTGCCGGGCTGCAAATCCTCGCGCTGGAAGAGGACCTTCTTCCAAACGCCCGGCGAGAGCGGGTTTTCGTGGCTGGCGGGAACGTACGGTTTGTCGCTGGAGCGGATGAGTTTCATGCCGGTAGTCTATGCGACCGCGGGCCAGAGGGTCAACAAGGTTGCAGGCACGCTCCGCGTGCCGTCCGCCAATGACCTATGTTCAATGGCCTCCTTGCCGGCGCTTTATACCACGGAGCGGACGGCACGCGGAGCGTGCCTGCTACTTTCGCCGCCCGCCGCGCGGTGTTACAATAGTCCGCAGTCGCCGCCCCTACCTTTCACGCGGCCAACCTTCCTGGGTCCCGTCCTTCACAATCGGAGAAACGCGCCATGAAACGCCGAGAATTCCTGCAAACCGCTACCGCCGCCACCGCTGCCGCCGGCGTGATGCTCCTGCCGAGCGGCGCCCTGCGCCGGCAAGAACGCGCCGGGCAACAAGCTGAACGTAGCCCTGATCGGCGTCTGGGGCCGCGGCCTGGCCCATTACGACTCGCTGGCCGACGAAAACGTCGTCGCGCTGTGCGACGTGAACGAAGCCCGCCTCCCCAATGCCCTGCGGCGTTTTCCCAAGGCCAAGACCTACGTCGATTGGCGGAAGTGCCTTGAGCAGAAGGACCTCGATGCCGTGGTCATCTGCACCGCTGACCACACGCACGCATTCGTCGCCAATTGGGCGCTGAACCGCGATCTGCACGTCTACTGCGAGAAGCCGCTGGCGATCAGCGTCGAGGAAGCCCGCGTCGTCCGCGCGAATTGGCTGAAGAAAAAGGACAAGCTGGCGACGCAGGTGGGAATGCAGCGGCACGAATTCCCCAACTTCAACCGCGTCCGCGAGCTGATTCGCGACGGCGCAATCGGCGACATCACGGATGCCTACGCCTGGGGCAACCGCCAAATCCGCCGCGACGGCTACTATCCGGCCGCCGGATCGCCGCCGCACGGCTTCCATTGGGACCTCTGGCTTGGCCCCTCGCCCGACCATCCGTACAATCCCGGTTACTTCCGCGGCGGGCCGGGCATGAACTGCCTGGAATGGAACATGTTCTGGGACTTCGGCGCCGGGCAGATCGGCGACATGGGCAGCCACACGATGGACCTGCTTTGGAACGCCGTTGATGCCACGCTGCCGGCCACTGCGGAGGCCAAGGGCGAGAAGTTCAATCCGGAAGTCACGCCCGTGGAGTGCGAGTCGCACTTCGAACATCCCAAGAACGACTGGCGGGGACCGGTCCGCGTAAGCTGGTATCAAGGGGGCGTAATGCCCCAGTCGCCCAGCCACTATGTCGATCTCCGCGCGATCGACCACGGGGCGATGTTCAAGGGCAAAAAAGGCTTCGTGATCGCCGATTTTACCTCGCGGATCCTGTTGCCTTACAGCGACAGCGCCGACCTGACGTACTACAAGCCGCGCACGAAGGAATCCCTGCTGCCGCCGGTGGGCCATTTCCAGAAGCAATGGATCAACGCCTGCAAGAACGGCGGCAAGACCGCTTGCGATTTCGAGTACAGCGGCAACATGATCGAACAGATGTTGCTCGGACTCGTGGCCTACCGCGTCGGCAAAAAGATCGACTACGACGGCGCCGAAGGCCGCGTCAACAATTGCCCCGAGGCCAACGACCTGCTGCGGCGGCAGTATCGCAAGGGGTGGACGCTGGACGGATGAGTCACACTACGGTTTACTCAAAACAGCGTGCAGTTTTGCGCAAAGTGCGCAATCCAGACCGCCAGTCACGGTTGGGAGCATCGCCGCTTATGAAGACGATAAGTTCGCTGTTGTTCGGCGTTCTTCTCTCAGCCGCTAGCGCCGTGCGCGGCGATGTCGACCTGAGTGACGTCTTCGCCCGCCGACCGGTTAGCCTTAATGGCAAGTGGCACTATATCGTCGACCCGTACGACACGGGCTATTTCGACTATCGCCACGAACCGTACGACAAGCAGCCCCATTCCAGCGGTGGCTTCTTTCTCGACCGGCACGCGAAGAACAAAAGCGACTTGGTCGAATACGACTTCGACGCCAGCCCGATGCTGAATGTGCCCGGCGACTGGAATACGCAGGACGACAAGCTCTTCTATTACGAGGGCACAGTTTGGTATCGCACGCGGTTCGACGCGAAGAAGCTGGCGCCCGGCAGTCGCCTTTTCGTCTATTTCGCCGCGGCGAATTACGAGGCGGACGTCTATCTCAACGGCAAGAAGCTGGGCAAGCACGTCGGCGGGTTCTCGCCCTTCGCCTATGAAATCACGCACACGGCCAAGGAGAAGGGCAACTCGCTCGTCGTCCGCGTCAACAACCAACGTCACGCCGAGGGCGTGCCGACGATCAATACCGACTGGTGGAACTACGGCGGCATCACGCGGGACGTGCTTTTGGTGGAGACGCCCGATACGTTCATTTCCAACTTTGTCGTGCGGCTGAAGCCCGGCACGATCGACTGCATCGAGGCCCGCGTGCAGTTGGACGGTTCGCCGAAGGACCAAGCAGTGAAGGTCAGCCTGCCGCAATTGAATCTTACCGCCGAAGGCCGCACGGACGCCGACGGGTGCGTGCATATCGAGTTTCCCCCTACCAAGATTTCGCTTTGGTCTGGTGAAAACCCGGTGCTGTACGACGTGGAGATTAGCAGCGGCCAGGACAAGCTGACTGACCGCATCGGCTTTCGCAGCGTCGCGGTGAGCGGCAAGAAGATACTGCTAAACGGCAAGCCGTTGTTCCTCCGCGGCGTCTGCATCCACGAGGAGAACCCCTTGCGCGGCGGCCGCGCCTGGTCCGAGGATGACGCCCGACTGCTGCTGGGCTGGGCGAAAGAGCTGAACTGCAATTTCGTCCGCCTGGCGCACTATCCGCACAACGAGCACATGGCCCGGCTGGCCGACAAGCTGGGCATCATGGTCTGGGAAGAGATTCCCGTCTACTGGACGATCCAGTGGACGAACCCCCAGACGCTCAAGCTGGCCCGGCGACAATTGACAGACATGATCGCCCGCGACCAGAACCGCGCCAGCGTCGTCGTTTGGTCGGTGGCCAACGAGACGCCCGTGAGCGACGCCCGCACGCGGTTCCTCAAGGCGCTGGTGAACGACGCCCGCGCGTTGGACGGCACTCGGCTAGTTTCCGCGGCAATGGAAGTCCGCGCCGACCCAAGACATGGCGAACACAAGATCGTCGACGACCCGTTCGGCCAGTACACTGACCTTTTGAGCTTCAACGAGTATGCCGGCTGGTACGACGGCCTACCGTCCGCGATCGACCGCATCACCTGGACTCTCAAATACGACAAGCCCGTCCTCATCAGCGAGTTCGGCGCCGGCGCGAAGCAGGGCTTTCACGCCGACGTCCTGACCCGTTTCAGCGAGGAGTACCAAGCGGACGTCTATCGCCGCACGCTGCCGATGCTGGAGCGGATTTCCGGCTTCTGCGGCTGCACGCCGTGGATCCTCTGCGATTTCCGCTCGCCGCGGCGGCTGCTGCCCGGCGTGCAGGACGGCTACAACCGCAAGGGTCTGATCGACTCTAGCGGGAAAAGGAAGGCCGCGTTCGACGTGCTGAGAACGATTTATGGCCAAAAGGCCGCGGAGATAGGCAAATAGCGCTACTTTCCGGGTGGGCGATTATCGGTTGTTTCGCGGCTTGTTGGGCCGGCGTTTTGTGGTAGACTTAGGTATTCTTCGTTGCCCACCGGCGCGGCGGGCGGAGTCATCCGTATCCGCCGAAGGCGTCCGGCATGCGAAGAGACGATTGACAACCGGAGAGGTGGCAGAGTGGTCGAATGCGCGGGTTTGCTAAGACTAATCGCCGCTCCACAAAAACACGCGAAAAGCCCATGATTTACGGGGTTTCTTGCGTTTCTTGGCCTATCTCAAAATGGCTTAAAATGGCTCGATTTGACCCGGTAAAGTAGTACGTACTACTTTGCCATTTCTGGCCCGACCCGGTAGCCCCGATTGACGCCGGCGAGCGTGCCGAACATCCGATTCTAGGGGCCTAGCTCGCGCCACAATCGACGCTAGGGGTCGAGGACCACTTGGACTACCTCCGGGCCGTGGCGTGCGCTACGGCAAGCGCCTCGAATGGCCCACCGCGCGGACCCGGATCGTAACCCTTCGCATAAGCTTCCGAAGCGCCGCCGCTACCTCTGGCGGAAACAAAGGCTTGACGCCCGGCATGTAGAAATGGAAGTGAGGGGTCAACCCGCGCCAGCCCCGCACGGGGCGACGGACGCAATCGCTACCCGTGCGTTGACCGATGGAGTTGAACCTTTCCAAGTCGCGTAGGACCGTCCGCGCGCTAACGTGGTGCTCGGAAGCGAACTGGTCAAGGTAGACGGCCCGGCCCTTGTCTTGCTGGCCGTTGACTAGATCGCGGTCCAGGTCGAGCCACCGCGTCAATACCGCTTGGGCCGATTTCTTCGCGCTGACTTTCCGCTTCGCCATTCTGACAGTATATGTCATTACAGCGATGTTGGTCAACCGAAAGTATCAGCGTTCCCGCTGAACGTGATAGGCTTCCCGCGCGTATCTGATTTCCGGGGACGGCAGGGGACGGTAGCCCTGCGCAAAGCGCGTTGCGCTCCGACCACCCTTCGCGGATAACGGCCGTCAATCTTGCTATCTGCTGTTCATTCGGGCAAAACATTCCCCGTTCAAGATCGGAGTCGTTGTCTAATCGCCGCCGGCGGTGAGCGTGGTAGCAGTCATTGCTGCAATAGCGCCGTTTCTGTTTCACGGCTTGGCGGCGCAATCGCCTACCGCATACCGGGCAACACCGCTGGACCATGAGTACAAGTAGCAACTAGCGTTGCTCCCTAGAACCCGCAAGGTTCCCTGAAAAAGAAGTTGTGGTCAGCGGCCCTCCAACCGGGCGATACGCTGTTCCAATTGGGCAACACGGGCTTCCAATTGGGCAATCTTCGTTTCAAGGTTCGTCGTTGGACGCATTGGGGCACCGACGTGAAACATTTTCAACAGTTGTTCTTCGCTCGCGCTTACGTTGGGCATTTCCATTTTTCGTTTCCTTTCGGTTAGGGGTTAGAATGAAAGCGGGGTCAGCGCCGCGAGCGTCAAACCTATCCGAAAGACACTGGCGGCGCTGGCGGTGCAAGTCGAGTAGCGCCGACCCGGTGCGTTAGGAGAGACTCACCGGCCCCGTTGCCTCTTGTTATCAGCGATTGCGAAGGGCTGCCAACAACCGGGGACTCGCGCCTTTGGCGATTTCTTCCAACCCTCCGCCGATGCCGCCGATGATGTTGCGCCCTTCAAACCTATCGGCTTCATCGCTCCAAATGTCGCGGCCGTCCGGGGCGATTTGACGACCGTCCAGCAACCCTTCCGGCTCGCCTTGTCCGGCATCCAGGTAGGTCTTGTTCCGCTGCGCGCAAGATGGGCAGCCTCGCGGGCGCTGCTGAAGTCCTCCGGCCCGTCGCCCTGTCCCGGATAGGCGCGCGTGTCGCCCATTGCTTGGCGGTCAGTAGGTCCACCGCGACGAACCCCCTCCGCGCCGGTTCTTCCAGCGAATCCGAGTTGGCTCCTTGCGTTGGCTTCGTCGTATTGCAAATCGTCGTCGCGCGTTTTGTCGAAGGCGGGGCGAACCTTGTCGGTATTGCGACCGGGGATGTAGCCGGGGCGGTCTTCGTCCTGGTCCGGCTGTTCGCCGCTGATTAGGCGCGACAAGGCATCCGCGCCGGAGAACCTTCGCGCGTTGGTTGCCAGTTGTTGACGGTGCGCGTTGGCAACCCGCTCCATGACGCTGGGAACACCGCTAAAGCTTTCGGCGAAACCTTCTTGGCAACCGCAGTTGTGCGTCAACGCGCCGCGGCCGTGGTAGTTGCTGGTCAGGTCGTCGTCATCGTCGCCATTCTTCTGCTGACGGCGGGTGTTGTCGGCAATCGCCCCGTGCATCCGGGATTTCTCACCGTGCTCGGCGGCAGCTTTAAGGTGGTCGTCCCTGAACTGGCCGGCGCAATTGTCGGCGCAAGTTTGATGGAGTTTGCCAGCAAAAGCATGGGCATCGCTCGCGTTCTCGTCTCCGGCCGGATCGTCGTTCGCTGTCGCGCCAAGCCTGTCGGCTAGAGCGCTCATGCTCCGCGCCCTCACTTCGGCATGGGATTTACCGCCAGCCGACTGGCCCATGCTTTCGCCCGCAGGCCGGGCGGAGTCGCTCATTGTCGAGCTGTTAAGAACAAAGTTCCAAGTCATAAAACATTCCTTTCGTTCGGCCCTATGCCGCCGGTTAATGATGGTTACAAACGGTTGTTAATAGTTACACTCACACTGATTCAATCGCGCGGAGCAAGTCGCTACTCTGCTGGCGGCGCTCGCGCCTCCCGTTGCCGCAGCCACGCGCGGTGCTGCTCCTGCTTGCCGGCGGCAGTCTCCCGGTAGCGCTCTTTGGCTGCCACCAGTTCCCGCCGCGCCAGGATTACGCGGTCCCTCAGAAATTCCAGTTCGCGCACGCAATCGGCATGAGGGGGCTGCGCGCACGCTGGCGATCTTGCCGCCAAAGCTGCTTGATCGTGAAAGATTTTGCGGGCCGTGCCATACTCCAGCGCGTATTGATCGAGCCTCAATTCCAGGTAGCGGACGAAATGCGCAATCGCCGCTTCGCTTCCCGGATTGTCGAATTCGGCAAACCGCTGTAGCCCGTCCTCCCACCAGCCGCGGCTATAGAAGGTCTTGTCGGAACCGCCCGGCGGACGAAAGCCGTCGGGGTGGCCTTCGGCCGCACAGTCGGCTTTGAAGTCGTCGAATGTCCTGATTGTTAATGGCATCTGCTGTCTCTCCTTTACTATGGTTAAGTATATACGATCCGGTTGCAAATTACAACCGGCCGAATCTTCGCATCGCTTCTCTGATGGGGGCGTTGTGCCCTTCTTGTCGATGCTTGCGTTCCAGCTCCATTTGCTCTAAATCGCATTGGCCTTGATGGTACGCCAGCATCGCTAGGGCCTGGTCAGTGCGGGTCGATCCTTGCGGCATGATCGGTCTACTGGCATCGTGTAACTTGACCTTACGTCTGTCAGCTAAGTCCGATGCCGCCAGCAATGCCATGCCGAGAGCGGAAGCAATATCGCCGTGCGCGCCGTCGGCGGTCTGAGGCGAGACGAGACGGAAGCTGTTGTTGCCGCGCTCTTCCACCATCAGCCGGTTCAAGTCGCGTCGCAAGTCGGTATGGTCGAATAGCTCGATACGATGGTCCTGGAAAGTTTCGATTGTGGCTGTCGCGATTCGCTGCAAATTCTGCGCGGTGGGCGGGACTTCAACTACGCGCATTTTCTTCGCCAGTTCAGTAGTTTGCCCGTGGTGCTTCGTCAGGTATTTATCGGCGCGAGCGGGGCCTGTTGCTGACAGACGCTGACAAAGGCACGGGACTCCCAGGGGTCGATATTAATTTGCCGGAGATGGAACCGCTGCTGCATTTCCCAAATGGTATCTTCCACGTTGCCGACGTTGACCTTGTTGCCGCTAGCGGCATTGGGCTTCCACGTTCGGACAGCGGCGCAGCGAATCTTGCCGAAACCGTATTGGCTGCGATTGATGCCGAGAACCACAAGCGCCGTCCAGTTGCGGGAGATTCCCAAGTCCAAGCCCGCGACGAAATCCATATCACCCTGCCCGTGGTCCAGCGGGCCGATTCCTGAAGAAAAGGCTGCAATAATATCCTGTTCGGTGAGTGCATCACCGCCCCCGGATACCCATTCCGACAGCCAAATTCTACGGAAGCTGGCATTTGGCAACAAACGCTGTTGCTCCAGCAGGGTGGATTCCAACACCCACGGCGGCGGGCCGACGGTGCTGAAGTACCATCCGGGGTCGTTGCGGATTGCCTCCCGTAGCTCCCATTGGAACGATTGCTGTACTCCCGCGTTCATCAGCAGAACCAACATAGCCGTTTGCTTCTTTCCGACGCTGGAGAATAAGCTATCGAACAAGTCCCGCTTCTTGTGGCAGGTCAGCTCGTCCACAATCACGCCATCGACCAACAGACCGTAACTTGTTGGCGCGTCGCTGCTAAGGATTTCCAACGTCGATTTCGTGTGCGCGTTGACCACGCTGTCGGCGCGGATTTCCAGGATGTTGCCTAACCACGGATTGAGATAGGCCAATCGGCCGCAGGCATCGCGGAGTAACCGCGCTTGGTCTTGATCGGCCGCAGCCGCGACTAGGGACAACTGGCGACGGCTGGCGAACAAGGCCCATGACGCCATGACCGCCTCATCCGAAGTTTTCGACCCGCCTCTTCCTCGCTCGATCCATGCCCGTTGATACTTGGCGGTCACGCTGGCCCCGAACACGGCCCTTCTCCAGCCGTCGTCCACGGCAGCGAAGTCCGCCACTTGGAACGGGGCCGCGACGGATGCCAGAGGGCGGGGCCTTGATCGGTGTCTACCAGCAATGCCTGTCTAAAGGCAAGGGGCGATTGTTGTATCTCACTCAGATTCATCCGTAGTGTCTCCATCGGTTGTAGGTTCGGGGGCCGGTAGTTGTGCGGGCGTCGGCCCGTAGAGCGCGGTCAGCATATCCTCTCGATGGTCGCGGTCGAGTCCTAGCCGTTCCACGGCCCGGTTTCTGCTGGCCTTCGCCTTGACAATTTGCTCGGAGCATCGGGCCACGTCGCCTACAGTCATCTTGTCGAGGCGCGTACGAAGCAGCCACCTGCACACACTCGCATGGACTTCTGCTGACGAAGCTTCGTCGATCAGGTGTGCATCCGTGGCGTTGACCTCTCCCTTAGCGTCCAAGACGGCTTGCTCTAGGTCGCGTCTATATGCCCGCGCTGCTGCTGTTTGCCGGCGCATTGTGCGTGGTAATTCGCCTAACGTGAGTCTCGCGAGGCGGGTGCCGTTCTTGGCGGCATTGATGCTGCCTTTTGGCGGGCCTTTGCGCTTGGGTGTGGCCTTGTTAAGTGGGTTGCTCATGGGCGTGTGTACTACGCAAAGTAGTATGCGGCTATCGAAATGCCTTGTTTCCTAGCGGTTTCTTAGGGTTTGCGCGGGTTACTCTAATCTGCGCTAGCGTCCGTTATCCGGTGGATCGTGCTGGCGGGCATGGCCAGAGGCATTAGCATTGTGCTTTTCGACGTGCTTTTCGATGTGCTTTCGACTATTGGAACCATCCCCGCAATTGTCACGGGAGACGCGATGCCTGTCCGCTGATAACTAATCTTGGCAACCGTATGCGAATCATCGCACGGGTACGGAATCGGCTTCTCTAACTCTGCTGGCGTCATACCATCCCCTCCACTGCTTCCAAGGCTTGTTTGTGCGCCTTCGTTTCGTTGGCGTGCCCAAGCTCGATGAAGTCAATTTGGCCCTGCGCTCTCAGCGATACATACGCGATACGTACCGTCTTGTAAGAAAAGGGTAACAGTCAATTCCGTGTCATCGTCGATCCTGATACGCTGCCAGAGGTTCCCTTTCCGCGAACGCTGCCAGCATTGATTCCATGATTGTGTCACGGTTGGCATTATGATCCTTCCTTTCCGTGCAACTTGGTGTGGCACTTGTCACAGACAGGCTCCAGCGGCTTAATGTCGATTCCCAACATTACTGGCAGTGCATAATTAAGGTGGTGTACTTGTGTGGCCGGCTTGCCGCACTTGCATTTGTTGCCCTTCTTTTTGTAGACGATTTCGCGGATCGTTTTCCATAGAGCGTTGGCTAGGTAGTCGTTGTAGGCATCTTCGCCTGTGTAACCGAGACTCCGCAGCGAAGTAGCTCGCTCTTTATAAAGCGCGGACGGGTTGGACGGGTTAGACGTGTTTTCCGTAGGGTAGTATGTGGTCCATGCCTTATGGAAGCGGTGGGCATAGTAACCGCGCTTTTTCCGAGCCTTATTGGGTTCGGAACGGATGCCGTAGGGACGCAACAGAGTGGCAAGCGCCTCCGCGTTAATCAGTCCACCTCTCGTATAGTGCAACCACGGCTCCTCTTCGCGGTCCCCCAGCTTTGTTATCAGATCGGCGGTCGCTAGAAACGTGGGGACCGACTTCACCTCGCTGAATATCTCTCGGCAGGCGGCAAGCAAGCGGACGCCCGGAGACTGCGATTCGATGCCCTTATCGTCAGCGGCTACAACATATTTGGCGAGCGAAGGCAGGCGCTCGCCGTCGGCCAGCATCAATACGGATTGGAGAGGGTGGGCCATTTGGGCCAGTCGGGTGTTGACAGTCGGGAACATGTCACCTTGGCCATAAATGGTGGCGATGTTCTCTTTGTTGTACTCCGCCCATGTTTTGATACTGGCCTTTAGCTTGTCGGCATCCGGCTTCACGTTGTCGGGCAGGAATGGCTGCACTTCCGAATAATTATGGCGGTTCATGCGGATCGGCAGGCACCTATCCGCCAGCACTTCGTTTAAGCCGCCGATCTTGGTAATCACCTTGGGACAGTAGATCGGGAAGAACTGGACTTCAAAGTTGTCGCCGCCGCAGCGGGCTACTTGAGCATCCCGGTCGATGCCTGCATTGAGTATTTCACAGAGCACCTCCGACGATTCGCTGCGACGGCGCTCGATGGATTGGGCTTCATCCACCAGAATCGTTGGCAGGATACCGCCCTCATCCTTCGCCTGCTTGACCAGTCGGAAGGCGACGGCTGGCGTGATGGTCGATAGGCATTGGGGGTTGGGCGATAGCAGCGTGAGTATTTGCATCATGGTCGTCTTGCCGCAGCGCTTCTCCGGGCTTGTGACTGCCAAATGCGGAAACCGATACCACACGTCGGACAGGTGCGCCGCCATGATCCATGCCGCAACGACGAGGTATTCGGCCTCGTCGTCCAGAAGGATGTAGGTCCGAATGAATGTCTCGACGGCATCAAGGGGGCTACTTGTTGAAAGCCGTCTAACCCGTCCAGCTTGTCCGTTCGCCGAAGGTTTGCCGTTCGCAGGCTTCTTGTGTACTGGCTTTGGCATGTTAATAGAACTCGATAACGCTGTTGTCTTGTTTCTTCCGCCGTGCCCGTGGTGCTGGTGGGGTGGGCGTCCGCATCATTTCAAAGGCGGTCAGTTGTTCCACGGTCACACGCGGCATCGCGGTTTCTTGCTGCCCGGCTTACGTCCCACGTTCACCGCTCGCAACTCACCGCTGGCAATCCATTGCAAGACGGTATGTATGCCAACGTGGTAGCGTTCGGCTACGTCTTTCACGCTATAGGTCATTGGTTTTTGCTCGCGTTCGGAAAGGTTTCATTTGGTTCCGATACGTGCAATTTTGCGGGCGTGTGTAGGGTGGAAAACGTTTTCCGCGAAGATTTCCACGGGCGCATAAAGAACCCCCGCAAACACTTGCTTGCGGGGGCGAAAGATTTTCAAGATTTCCGGGGACCGGAAAGGTTGCCGTACGCGCCGTTCGTCGGCTTCGTTGGCCAGCTTGTGGTCTCGCAGCACCAACAATTCCGTGTAGAGGTATGCCTTTCTTTTGCCCACCATGATATGCGTCGTCAGTTGCTTATCGGGACCGTAGTGCTTGCTCAGATAGGGACCGTTCAAGAGCCAGTTTATGCTGCGCTTGAGGTACGGTGCCGTCAACGGTTCACCGTTCGGCTTGCCGCCCTCACGGAATTGCGGGGGCACGTCCTCCGGCTTGAACCGCTGGCCTTCCGTAACATCGACCACGGCGGTAGTCTCCGGCTTCGCGTTGCCCTCAGCGGACTTTTGCTTGCGGTATCGGTCAAGCAGCATGTCCACCAAGACCCGGCCCTCTCGCGTCAGCTTGTAGGGCGGGCGCGGATCGCGAACCGATGCCAGCCGCGCATGGCAAATCAGGTTCATCACCTTGGCTAGATCGAACCCCCTCCGGTCTTCCTCGGCTTCGCGCAACTCACGGCGGAAGTGCATCTTGATTAGGAACGTGAGAAGGTAGTCAGGAAGCCCGTTCATGCTGCACCCCTTCCTTCACCGGGGCCGGGAAGAGCCAAGCCCGTACATGATCGGCAACCGCCCGCAGGCGGTCGTCTGCAATCGCCTCGCGGTAGTGGTGCGCAATGCTCTGGTCGCAATGGCCCATGACGTAGTTGACGGAGACTTGCGCCGTTTGTGCTGGCGTGTCGCCTCCGATGGTTTCAAAGACGTGGCGGAAGGTGGCGGGGCCGATGCCCTTGCGGTGAATCCCTGCCGCCTCCATCTCACGGCGCACGAGTACACTGACCGGGTTTGCCTGCCCGGAACTATTCAGCCATTGCCGGCCCCGTGCCGTGACGAACACCAGAGGCTTAGCCGTCTCTTGCTTTGGCTCCGGCCTATCAGCGATTGCCTCACGCAACGCACTGACCGTTTCGGGCCAGAGTGGGCAGCGGCGCTCGACGCCGGTTTTGGGCCGGGCGAAGTCGATCCACCCCGTAGCCAGGTTGACGGCTTCCAAAGGGAGGTCGGCGAAATCCTTGTTGGTGAATCCGCAGTTGATTCCAAGCAAGGTCATCGCCCGCAGAACGGGCTTGTCCTTGAGCGCGTCGAGCAACTTCCGCAGCTCGTCCGCCTCAAGCATCTTCTTGCCGTTCTTGGCCTTGTGCCGCCGGAGCACGCCGGCGGACGGCTTCGTGAATTCAGGACCGTAGCGGATCGGCTTGTCGATCAACCCGGCGTCATAGCCGTACTTGAACACGCTGCGCACGCTCTGGACTTGGTTGCCGAGACGCACCGGCCCCCAGGCGCTCTCCCATTTTTGTGCGGAGGGCTTCAAAGTCCTCGGAGTCGATGTCGTCAACGAGCCGGTCTTTGCCGAACTGCGCAATGAGGAAGTCGGTAATGGCAACGTAGCCGTTGTAGGTGGCAAGGGCGATTTCACCAAGACCTTGCTTCCGCAGCTTGGCGGTACGGAAGCGGTTGCACAACTCGCGGAGGGTCAGGCCCCCGCCTGTCTTGCTGACCCGTGGCTTCTTGCCGGCGTGCAGATCGTCGGCTTGGGCCTTGTAGAGTGCAAGGGCGTCTTGCCAACCGTCGTCGGGCAGCCGCTCCATCTTGCCGTTGACGACCTTGCCCCAGCGTCCGAAGTAAACAATCTTCCCCCTGATTTTCTTTTGCCACTTGCCGCTAGCGTGCTTTGTCAGCGGGAAGTCATCATAGGGCTTATCGGCCTTCGTCGCCTTCCGCGCCTTGCGGGGCCTGACCTTGCGGACCACGGTAGGCGGAATGGAGGCAAGGGCGGTGCCTGTAGGTTCCGTGTCCGATAATGACACGTCGATGGTCAGCGGTTCCGGCTTGCGGGTGCTGGTTGCCTTCCGCCGAGTAGTACGTACTACCGGCATGGGTTCCGCCAAGACAGAATCGACGGCCTTGGCGAGCAACTCGTTTTGGGCTGCCTCCCGGTCTATGGCGTCAGCGAACGCTGACGAAACGGTATCGAAAACCGGGTCCGGGGCGGCTGTCCGGGGTTGGCGTTTTGTGCTAGAATCGTTCATACGTCACCTCTGCTGTTAAGGGTTTAGGTGCCGTCGCCCTGTCCGGGGCCAAACCGGGCAGGGCAACTTTAGAAATACTACCGAAAACACACAAAGTAGTATATTCGGTAGTACAACGAAAATCAAGCCTAGCAGAAAGATTGACGTAAGTGCTTGACACGTAAGACTTTGGAGAGGTGGCAGAGTGGTCGAATGCGCGGGTTTGCTAAATCCGTGACTTCCTATAAGGGGGTCCGAGGGTTCGAATCCCTCCCTCTCCGCTTTCGTTTTCTGCCCATCGCGCTAAGTAGTTAATGCAAAACAACTTAGCGTTTTCATTGCGCTGTTAAAAAGCCCCTTTGGTGCACAATCGGTGCACAAATCGTGCACCGGGAGGTTGCACGTGGCACGCAAATGCAAGCGCGGCCGACGCCGCAAACGAGTCGGCAGCGTCTCCTGTTACTCCCACCATGGAAGCTGCTGGGTCTACTATCGCGAGGGTGAGCGGCAGGTCCGCCGCCGTACCGGTCCCGACGAACAAACTGCCGCGGCTATCGCGGCCCAGGTCAACGCCCAGTTGGCCACCGCGGCGCCGACGATGTTCTCGTTCCAGCCGCTCGCGGTGCCCGAACTCAGTGGGCAGTTCCTCGATCATCACGAGCACGTACTGCGGTCGTCGGCGGCCACGATCCGCCGTTACCGGTCGGCGCGTACTCGTGCGTCCAGACCGTAAAGCGTGAGCGTATTCGTTCCGAAAGAGGTCGTCATGGCCACATGCGTCGCGTCGCGCCCGCGGGCCATCAGCACGCGGCCGAATCCGCGGAATGTTGTGCCGGGTGTCGACGGTGTGGCACTGGCCGCCGAAGTAGACTTCGAATTACCTGCTGAGGTCCATTCCTGCTCTGATCAACATGCGACGAACGGCCGAGCTGCGGCAGGAACGATCAAACGGCTACTTCCGTTTGATGTCGCGGAGAACGGGCGACGAGGCAAGCGTAAAGACCACCACTTCCTCGCCGGTAGCGGTGCTGATGTCGTGGTGCAGGCTCAGCACCTCGACGCCGGTGATTTTCTGGACCATGGCTTCCATAACAGGACGAGCGGTTTCGATGAGGTGGGTCCGCACTTGCTTAAGCAAGTCGCGTCCCTTTTCGTTGGGTAGCGACTTTACGAGCTGCTGTTCGGCAGCGGTCAAAACGCCTTGCAAGCGGACCACGAGGAGGTTGCCCAGCAGATGCGTGTGAATGTCCTTGGGGCCGCGGCCCATGTAATCCTGCTCGAAACGGGTAACGCCCGAACAAATCGCGGCTTCAATTTCTCCCTGGGTCTTCATTCCACTCCCCGCACGGTGAGGTAAACGAAAGCCGGCGGCGTTGCTCGATCAAACAAGAGCTATCGAACTTTCAAAGATAGTTCCAGCGAGAGATCGTACCAAAAATTGGGAAAAAGGACAATAGGCCCATTGCTTTTGCGCTTAGCCGTGGTATCATGGCGATGCTGGAGGAGTGGCGACGAGTACGATCGCGGGCCGCCAGCCGATGTGTCGGATGACTAGATAGAGAGCACCCCGGCCGCCGGGAGGTTCGTTAGCGAGTAAGCCGACGTGGCCGAATGCCCCCGGGTATTCCGCCACGTCGGCTTTTTTTATTCTTGCTCGCGCAGGGCGTGCCTGCGGACAGTTGGAGCGAAAGTTATTTGGAAGGTCGAGGGCACCAATCATGAACGAGGCGAGCGAGAAAGTCCGGGAAGCGGCGCGGGAGGTGGTTTTGGAAATCCTTGCCGCCCTTGGGGTCAAACCGCGAGAGATAGATTCGCGTTTCAGGATAGGCGCGGCAGGGACTGCCATCGAACAGACGCTGACGCGGTTCGCCAGTGCCATATTAGAGCAAGCCATGTCCAAGCACGCAATTGCCGTTCAAGCGACTCCGCCGGCAGTCGGGCTCGGCAATAGCAAGCCATTGGCCGCCGAACCGGCCCTGGCTCGCTGAGCCTCGCCAGTTGCACCAGTGACCCCAGTCCTGGGGTTCGCCCTACGGCGTTGACCCCTCGTCACGTCGGCGCATCCCGCGCGTGAGGAGATAATCATGAATGCCGGGATGGCCCTATTGCCTTTGCCCCTTGCCGGCCTATAATGATTGCGCTGGAGGAGCGACGATGCGTACAGTCGCGTCCCTCCCGCTGTTTGTTCGGATGACTTGATAGAGAGCACCCCGGCGCCGCCGAAGGGCTCGTTAGTGAGTAAGCCGACGTGGTTGAATACCTCCGGGTGTTCCGCCACGTCGGCTTTTTTTGTCCTTGACCGGCACTGCCTCTAAGGAGGGTTACATACCATGGAGAGCCTTGATCCAAGCGCGGCCCAGCAGATTGCAGAAGCGGCAGTCGCTTTCCAGCAGCAGCGAACGGGCCACAGGCCCCAGTCGGTGGCGGTGGTTCTCAGCGGCGAAACCCTATTGATCACCCTGAACGGGGCCTTGTCGCCGGCCGAGAAAGCGTTGGCGCAGAGCCCCGACGGAGCTGCAAGGGTGCAGGAGTTTCACCGCCAGTTGTTCACCAGCTCCGCTAACAACCTACGGAAGGAAATCAAGCGAATTACCGGGGTCGAGGTCCGCGAAGCGACCGCGGAAGTGGAAACGAAAACGGGCACCGTGGTGCAGGTCTTCTCGACGGGCACCATGGTGCAGGTGTTCTTGCTTGCGCAGGGCGTTCCTGCGGACAGTTGGAGCGGAAACGGATCGGATGATCGATCAGAAAAAAAGGACGTTTTGCCATGTTAGTCTTATCGAGAAAAGAACAGGAAGCCGTGGTCATAGGCGGTTCGGATGGTTTTAATCGCCTGTTCAAAGTCAGAGTGCTCGAGATTTGCGGCGCAAGGGTGAGGCTGGGCTTCGAGGTCGATCTCGACGTGCCCGTCCATCGCGCCGAGGTTTGGGAACGCATCTGCGCCGAAGGCCGTCAGAACGCCTAACCGATCTTGCGCAACAAATGAAGAGGGGGCAGTCGCCGTGACGGATCAATGCACACTTGCAGCCAAGCCGAGCGAAATCGTTTCAAACGTTAGCGGGTGGATTCCACGCCCGGTGGCGAACGGTAGCACCAAACTGGCCCAGGAGAACGAGCGGTTGAGGCATCAGATTGCCGAATGGCACAAAATGGAAAAAGAACTCCGCTGGGCCAAGGGCGCCGCCGAAGAGGCCAATCGTGCCAAGGACCAATTTCTGGCTTACGTCAGCCACGAACTGCGGACTCCCCTTGCCGCCATTCTGGGCATGACGGACCTCGCCTTGGAGGAAGAATTGCGGCCTTGCGTGCGGGACTATTTGCGGACGACGAAGGCCTCGACCGGCTCGCTCTTGGCCCTCGTAAATCAGATCCTCGATTTCTCCAAGATCGAGTCGGGGAAAATCGTTCTCGAATCCATTCCGTTCAGCCTGCGGACTATGGTCGAGGAAACAAGGAAGTTGCTTTCACCACGGGTCACCGAGAAGGGGCTGACGCTGGCCTGCCAGTTCGCCGACGACGTGCCCGATCGCTTGATGGGCGACCCCCTGCGGTTGGGGCAGATTTTCGTCAATCTTATCGGCAACGCGACAAAATTCACCGAGCGGGGTGAAATCGATGTGCGAGCGACCGTGCGATCCGAAAACCCTCAAGAGTGTCTTTTGGAGTTTGCTGTGTCGGATACCGGCATTGGCATTTCAGCGGAAGATCAGCAGCGCATCTTCTCCCCCTTTGTCCAGGCGGACTCTTCCATCGCACGCAAATACGGCGGCACGGGGTTGGGGCTTGCCATCGCCTCCACTCTGACCGACGCGATGGGGGGACGGATGTGGGTGCAAAGTCAACTTGGCTCTGGCAGTCAATTCCATTTCACCGCTCGGTTTGACAAGCCGCAGGATAGCGCGGTTGTTCCCGCGACGGACAATGCGGCCGGCAAACAACATAACCGAGAACCACGGCCTGGTCGCAGCCTGAAAGTCCTTCTGGCCGAGGACGATCGGAGCAATCAAAAGTTGGCCTTGTATGTCCTGAGCAAGCTGGGACATGCGGTCCAGCTCGCCGCGAATGGCCGGGAGGCGATTGCACTGCTTGAACACAATGCTTTCGACATAGTTTTCATGGACCTGGAGATGCCAGTCATGAATGGATTGGAGGCGACGGAGGCCGTCCGATGCCTGGACGACTCCCGCAAAGCGCGGGTGCCCATCGTGGCGATGACCGCGCACTCCGGTAATGGCGACGAGGCCCGCTGCCTGGCCGCTGGAATGGATGCCTACCTCAGCAAACCGATCAACGCGCAAAAACTGATGGAATTGGCCGAGGAACTAACCTCCGGCCGGATCGGAAGCAGCGGGAATCACAACGGCCATTCAGCCAATTCTGTGGCCGGTTGTCGACCGCGAGTTGCCGTGAGCAATTAAGGAAGAACCATGTCGAACACGAGAGAGGGCCCGCTGGCGCCCCTGGACCAGTTCGTCAAGTTCGCGTGGATATTAGGGGCCAGCACGGTGGTCGTTGCGGCCCTTTACCTGGCCAAGGGCATACTGGTCCCCTTGACGCTCGCCGTGCTGCTGAGCTTTCTGCTCAGCCCGGTGTGCGATTGGTTCGAGCGACGCCGACTGGGCCGTGTCCCGGCTGTCTTGCTCACGGCGTTCCTGGGCTTTGCGGTGCTGGGCATCGCGGCCTGGACGGTGATCATTCAAATGACCGCCCTGGCACCCAAAATGCCCGAGTACCAGGCGAATCTTCAGGCGAAACTTCATGTGGTGAACGCCTATTTCATCACCGCGCTGAGGAAGGCGACAAGATCCGCCGAGGACATTGGGAAGAATCTCCCGCAAGCTCAACAGGCCAAGGCGCCGGAAGGGACCGACGAACAGCCCTATTCGGTTCGCGTGCTTTCCGCGCCCGTGAACCCCCTGCAACTCTTGGGGCAAACCTTCGGCACCCTTGTCGAGGTCTTGGGGATGGTCGGCATCGTGGTCATTCTTGTGGTTTTCTTCCTGGTCCGGCGCGAGGACTTGCGCGATCGTTTCATCCGGCTGGCGGGAAAAGGTCAAGCGACTTTAACCACGAAGATGCTGGAAGACGCTGCCACTCGGGTCAGCCGATACCTCACGATGCTGCTTCTCATCAATGCCAGTTTCGGCATTGCCGTCGGCTTCGGGCTTTTCCTGATCGGAGTTCCCAACGCCATCTTGTGGGGAATCCTGACCGCTTGCTTGCGTTTCGTTCCCTACATCGGCACGTGGATTGCCGCGGCGGCGCCGATCGGCCTCTCCATGGCTATCTCGACGGGTTGGCTGGCGCCCAGCTTGACGCTCGCGCTGTTCGTGGCCCTGGAACTCCTCTGCGGCAATGTCCTGGAACCCTGGCTTTATGGCAAGGGCACGGGCATATCGGGGGTGGCGGTCGTGGTGGCGGCTGTCTTCTGGACGTGGTTGTGGGGAATCGCGGGACTGCTGCTGGCCACCCCGCTGACCGTCTGCCTGTTGGTGATCGGCAAGCACGTTCCCCAACTCTCTTTCCTGCACACCATGCTGGGAAACGAACCGGTGTTCGAGCCCAAGCGGCGGGTCTATCAGCGGCTTCTGGCCGGAGATCAAGAGGAGGCCGCCGAAGTGATCGAGGCTGAACTTGAGAATAAACCGCTGGTGGAGGTTTACGACACGCTGCTCATCCCGGCCCTGGCTTTGGCCGAAAGCGACTGGCATCGCGGCGAGTTGGACGAGGCCCGGCACAAGTTCATCCTGCAAAGCCTGAAAGAGATGATACGCGAAAGGGATGAGGACCAGCAGGAAACGCCGGCGAAAGAAGGAGAGGCACAAGAGGCGATAGTCGGCAGCGAAGACGGCAAGCGACCGCACATCCTCTGCCTGCCCGCCCGCGACGAGGCGGATGAAATCGCCGCCATGATGCTGGCGCAATTGTTGGCGACCCGGAGTACCGGGTGCCCCGGCGAATGCCTCGTGCAGTCCGTCTCGTTTACGGCCACTGCCGATGACGTGGTCGATCTTCTCCAAAGGCGCACGCCCGACGTCGTCTGCATTTCTGCCACGCCTCCCGCCGCCGTGATGCATGCCCGGCACCTGTGCAAGCTCGTTCGCGGCCGATTTCGGCAGGTGCCCGTAATTGTTGGATTGTGCGACGCACAAGGCGATCTGGGCAAAGCGAAAGCGCGCATCGGCGGCGGCCCGACAACGCATGTCGCCGCGACGTTGGCGGAGGCGCAGGAACAAGTCCGCCTGCTGATCCGGCCGCTTTTGCCGCCGGCAGAGAAAGAGCCGTCGCCGGATGGCGGTCCAGCGCTCGTCCAGGCATAATGTCGATAGTACAGACGGCACCTTTTACTGACCTCGATTGACCAGAGAGAAACAATCGTGACCTACTGTGTGGGCATCATGCTCGATGCCGGGCTGATTTTTGCGTCGGACTCGCGCACCCATGCGGAGGTCGACAATTTTGCGCGATTCTGCAAGATGACGGTGTTCGAACGCGCTGGCGATCGGGTCATCGTTCTCTTGAGTTCGGGCAACCTGGCCGGGACGCAGGCCGTCATCAGCTTGCTGAAGCAGCGGGGCGACAAGGACGGCGTGCCCAACCTATGGAGCGCGGCGTCAATCTTCGATGCCGCGATGCTGGTTTCGGACGCCATGCGGGAAGTCGATCGCCGCGACGGCCAGCACCTGAAGGAGAGCGATATCGGTTTCAACGCGTCGTTCATACTCGGCGGCCAGATCAAGGACGAGGCGCCGCGTCTTTTCCGCATCTACGCGGAAGGCAACTTCATCGAGGCCAGCGTGGAGACGCCCTATCTGCAAACCGGTGAAACCAAGTACGGCAAGCCGGTCATCGATCGGGTAGTTACCCGTTCAACCTCGCTAAACGACGCGGCAAAATGCGTCCTCGTTTCGTTTGACTCAACGATGCGCAGCAATTTGTCCGTCGGCATGCCGATCGATCTGATCTGTTACGCACGGGACAGTCTCAAAGTGCAAATGCGCCGCCGCTTCGACGAGGAGGATGCGTATTTCAGGGCGATCAGCAAGCAGTGGAGCGAGGGCCTGCGGCAAGCGTTCAGCCGACTGCCGGACCTGGAATGGTAGGGCGATAACATGCTGGCGACGACCGCGGCGCTGAATCGACGCGACCAGGAGAGGGATTCCGCCAACCGATGGCCTATCGTGATCACCTGCGAGCACGGCGGCAACCGGATTCCCGTGTTGTATCGCGACCTCTTTCGTGGCCAGCAGCGGCAACTGGAATCTCACCGCGGCTACGATCCCGGCGCGCTGGTCATGGGAAGAGCGCTGGCAGCGGCATTTGCAGCGCCGCTGGTGGTCTCCACGGTAAGCCGTCTGCTCGTTGACCTGAATCGGTCCGTCGGGCATCCGCATCTCCACTGCGAGGCGATCCGCAAAGCGCCTGCCGAGGTGCGACAGCGGATATTGAAGGATTATTATCAGCCTTATCGGGCGCAAGCCGAGCGTTTGGTCACGCGCGGTCGCGGACGACCGGCACGTGATCCACCTCTCTTCGCACAGCTTCACGCCCGAGCTCGACGGCAAGGTGCGAAACGCCGATATCGGACTGCTCTATGATCCGGCTCGACAGCGCGAGGGGGATCTGTGCGAGCGATGGAAGGCAGCCCTCAAAACTCGTGGGCCCGATCTTAGCGTCCGCCGCAATTACCCGTATGCCGGTAAAGGCGATGGTCTGACCACCTGGTTTCGTCGGCATTTGCCGCCCGACGCCTACGTGGGAATCGAGTTGGAGGTCAACCAGAGGCACGTGTTCACGGCAGGTAGACAGTGGACCGCAATGCGCAAGGTGATCATCGAATCGCTGCGTGAGGCGCTCGCGAACCGAAGTGCCGGGATTTGCCGGTAGCCGGCCGTACAATCAGGAGCGCAACATGAAGATCCGTATAGGCTACGAATTGATTTACGATTGCCCCCAGCCGACCCCGATGATCGTGACGTTGAGCGTGCATTATACGCGCGTCTGCGACCTCATTATTCCCGACCACCTTTTCGCCGAACCACCCGTGCCGCTCACCGCCTATCGCGACAGCTTTGGCAACTGGTGCAACCGAATCGTCGCGCCGCAGGGCCAGCTTCGGCTATCCACCGATGCGCTCGTGAAGGACTCGGGCCAGCCGGATTTGGTCGTGCCGCGGGCGAGGCAGACGCCGGTGGATGAACTGCCCGACGAGACCCTGCTGTTCCTGTTGGGAAGCCGTTATTGCGAGACCGATCTGCTGTCCCAGACGGCCTGGAACCTTTTCGGCCAATCGCCCACTGGATGGAATCGCGTCCAGGCCATCTGCGATTTCGTCCATCGACATATCGCCTTCGGTTACGATTATGCCCGCGCCACGAAGACGGCCTGGGAGGCTTTCCAGGAGAGGGCCGGCGTCTGCCGTGATTACACGCACCTCGCCATCGCCTTTTGCCGCTGCATGAATATCCCCGCGCGGTACTGCACCGGTTACCTGGGCGACATCGGCGTGCCGCCGAATAATAGCCCGATGGATTTCTCCGCCTGGTTTGAGGCCTACCTTGACGGCCGCTGGTATGCCTTCGACGCCCGCCACAATACCCCGCGCATCGGCCGCGTGTTGATCGCCCGCGGCCGCGACGCCGGCGACACCGCCATCAGCCACACCTTCGGTCCCAACACTTTGAAGAGTTTCAAGGTTTGGACCGACGAGGTGCGCAATGAAGCTCGTTACTGAGCAACCCGACGTGGTTTTCAGGAAGTCCCGGAGGCTAGACGAAGCATCGGTAAGTGGTTAAACTTACGCTTAGGCCGATGTTGATCAGCGTATGCGCTCCACCTCCCGCATGTCGCCAGTTTGAGGGAAGGCGATCGGCGCGAGCGGCCGTCTAGCTTTTCCGAAGCTGCGGGCGCAAACCAGTCCTCACATTAAGCAAGAAGTCGGACTGGGCATGATCGGCGCTTGCGAGCACTGGTTTTTCCCGCGTGGGGGAGCAATGTGACGAAGAAAAGGGCAAGCCCCGCCATCGAAAAAGTGCCGCCGTCGCGGGGGAACGTAGAACAGCGAATTCCGCACGATCCGCCGGCAGAGGCCCGGTCGGCCACAGGCGCAGATCCTGAATCCTGCCGAAAGGCACAGTTCCCTATTGTCGGCATCGGGGCCTCGGCGGGTGGTTTGGCGGCGTTTGAGGCTTTCTTTTCCGGCATGCCGGCCGAGACCAGTCCAGGCATGGCTTTTGTGCTGGTGCAGCACCTGGCCCCGGACCATAAAAGCATTCTCTCCGACCTGGTCAAGCGCTATACCCGCATGGAGGTCTTCGAGGTTGAGGACGGAATGGCGGTCCAGCCCAACTGCGCCTACATCATTCCGCCCAACCGGGACATGGCCTTTCTGAACGGCACGCTCCACTTGCTGGAACCGGCCGCGCCGCGCGGCCATCGCCTGCCGATCGACTTCTTCTTCCGCTCGCTCGCCCAAGACCAGCATGAATGCGCGATCGGCATCGTGCTCTCCGGCACGGGCAGCGACGGCACGCAGGGGGTACGCGCGATCAAAGGCGAGGGCGGCATGGCGATGGCACAGAACCCCGAAACGACCGAATACGACGGCATGCCGCAGAGCGCCATTGCCACCGGGCTGGTGGACTACGTGCTTCCGGCCGCCGAGATGCCGCCCCAGCTCATGGCCTACGTCGCGCGCCATTCGGCAAGCTGTCCCGCGCGGCCTCCACGGCGGTTCCCAGGACCGACGACGCCATGCGAAAGGTATTCATCCTGCTGCGTGCCCAGACCGGCCACGACTTTTCGCAGTACAAGCCGAACACGATCAACCGCCGCGTCGAACGGCGGATGGCCGTCCAGCAGATCGAACGACTGGGCGAGTATGTCCGCCACTTGCAGCAAGCCCCGGCCGAAGTAGAGGCCCTCTTTCGCGATCTGTTGATCGGCGTGACCAAGTTCTTCCGCGACGCCGACGCCTTCACGGCGCTCGAGGAGCAGGTCGTCCCGCGGCTTTTTGCCGGCAAGGATGCAACCGCGGCGGTCCGCGTCTGGGTGCCGGGTTGCTCCAGCGGTGAGGAGGCCTATTCCATCGCCATCCTCTTGCAGGAGGAGATGGAACGGATGAAGCGGAGTTTCAAGGTGCAGGTGTTCGCCACGGACATCGATCGACAGGCCCTTGAACAGGCCCGCGCCGGCCTCTATCCAGCCGGCATCGCGGCCGACATTTCGCCCCAGAGGCTGGCCCGGTATTTCGCGGCGGAGGAGAACGGCACGGCGTATCGCGTCCGCAAGGAGCTTCGCGACATGCTGGTCTTTTCGGAGCACGACCTGATCAAAGACCCGCCGTTCTCCAGACTCGATCTGGTCAGTTGCCGCAATCTGTTGATTTATATGGGCGGGGACCTGCAGAAGAAGGTCTTGCCGTTGTTCCACTACGCGCTGAAACCGGGCGGCGCGCTCTTTCTGGGAACCTCCGAGACCGTGGGCGAGTTCACCGAGTTGTTCGCGGCGTTGGACCTTAAATCGAAGCTGTATCGAGCGAAAGAGGGCGCTTCCGCCACGCACGACAGGGCCGCGCGGAAGTATCTTCCTTCCCTGGCCCCAGGCGGGCCCGCTGCGCGGCGTTCCCCGAAGGCGCCCGGCGAAAGCCCGCCGCGGCTGCGCGAGTTGACCGAACGGGCGCTGCTGCAGCAGTTTGCCCCTGCCGGCGCGCTGATCGACCAGCGCGGCGACATCCTCTACCTCCACGGCCGCACGGGGCTGTATCTGGAACCGGCGCCGGGCGAGGCCGGCATGAACATCCTGAAGATGGCCCGCGAGGGCCTGCGGCGCGAATTGACCACCGCCGTTCTTAAAGCCGTGGCAAGCAAAGGCCCGGTGCGCCATCCGCGGGTGCGGGTCAAAACGAACGGCGATTTCACCTCGGTCGACGTGACGGTCCGACCGCTGGCGGCCGAAGCGGGCGCCGAGCCGAGCCTGTTGCTGGTCGTCTTTGAGGAATCGCCGCCGGCGCCGCCGGAAAAGGCCGGCGCCGCGAATACATTGTCGGACGGCTCGGCAACCGACGAAGTCGACGCGCGGATCGCGGCGCTCAAGCAGGAATTGCGCGCCAAGGAGGAATACCTCGAGACCACGAACGAAGAGCTGGCAACCTCCAACGAAGAGCTGAAATCCTCCAACGAGGAAATGCAGTCCGTCAACGAAGAGCTGCAATCCACCAATGAGGAACTCGAGACGTCCAAGGAGGAACTGCAATCGCTCAATGAGGAGATGGCCACGGTCAACGCCGAGTTGCAGCAGAAAGTGGCCGACCTGTCGCGGGTCAACAACGACATGAACAACCTCATGGCCGGCACGGACATCGGCACCGTGTTCGTGGACTTTGAACTGCGCATCCAGCGATTCACCCCCGCGATCACCCAGCTTATCAACCTGATCTCATCCGACCTGGGACGCCCGGTGGGGCATATCGTCTCCAATCTTGTCGGCTACGATCGCCTGGTGGAGGACGTAAAGGCCGTCCTGGACACGTTGGTTCCCAAAGAGATTGAAGTGCAAACCAAGGCGGGCGCGTGGCATCTGCTGCGCATCCGCCCCTACCGTACCCTGGAGAACGTCATTGAAGGCGCGGTGGTCACCTTCACGGACATTACCGAGACCAAGAACATCCAGGCGGCATTGCAGGAATCCATGCGCCGCCTTGCCACGGTGGTCCGCGATGCCCGCGACGCAATCGTAATGCAGGACCTGGAGGGACTTATCCTGGCCTGGAACCCGGCCGCGGAACGGATGTACGGCTGGAGCGAAGCCGAGGCGCTGACGATGAACATTCTCGACCTGGTTCCCAAGGAGCGGCAGCGGAAATCGCTCGCCATTGTGAAGCAGCTTGCACGGGCGGAGGCCCTGAAACCCTACCGATTCCAGCGGACCGCCAAAGGCGGCCGCATCGTCGAGGTTTGGTTGTCTGCCACGGCCTTGACGAATGAGACCGGGGAAGTCTATGCCATTGTCACCACGGAGCGCCAGATACGCGCCCAACGGTGACGCAGGCCCCTTCGCTGCAAGCAGGGAGCCCCGGCATGGCTAAGAAACAGTCTCACCCGTACGATATCGCCGACTTGCGCCGCCGGGCGGAAGAACTGGTTCGCCGCACGGAGGCCCAGGCTCGGGAAGCGATTGCGCCCGAGGAAGCCCAACGGCTGCTCCACGAACTGCAGGTGCATCAGTTCGAACTGGAGATGCAGAACGAGGAGCTGCGGTGGGCGCAGAGCGAACTCGAAGCCTCGCGGGCACGGTATTTTGATCTTTACGATCTTGCGCCGGTGGGCTACTTCACCATCAGCGAACAGGGTCTGATCCTGGAGGCCAACCTCACGGGGGCCGGTTTGCTCGGCGTGGCCAGACGCGATCTGGCCAGGCAACCGTTGACTCGCTTCATCCTTCCCGAGCACCAGGACGTCTTCTACCGCCATCGCAAGAAACTTTTTGAAACGGGCGCCGCAGGCCTACGAATTGCAAATGCTGCGGCAAGGCGCCGCCCCCTTCTGGGCGCGATGGGAGACGACCGAGGCGCACGACGCGGACGGAGCGCCCGCCTGCCGGGCCGCGATGAGCGACATCACCGCGCAAGCAGGCGGAACAGGAGTTGGCCGAAGTGGACCGCCGCAAAGACCAATTTCTGGCAATGCTTAGTCACGAACTTCGCAACCCGCTCGCGCCGATCCTCAACGCCGTGCAACTGCTTCAATTGCACAAAGGCGCGAACTCTGAACAGCAAATGGCCCTGGACATCATTGAACGCCAGGCAGGACAATTAACGCATCTGGTGGACGACCTTCTGGACGTCTCGCGCGCGATCACCGGCAAGATTCAGCTCCGTCACGAGCCGGTCGCCATGAGCAGCATCGTGGAACGCGCCGTGGAGACGGCGCGTCCACTCATCGACCAGCGCAGGCACGAACTTGCGACGTCGCTTCCGCCCGAGCCGATTTGGCTGTACGCCGACCCCTCCCGGCTGGAGCAAGTCGTGACGAACCTTTTGACCAACGCCGCCAAGTACACCAATGAAGGAGGACGCATTTGGCTCTCCGTCCGGCAGGAGGGCGGCAATGCCGTGCTGCGCGTGCGGGACACCGGCCTCGGCATCGATAGGGCTTTGCTGCCTCACGTCTTCGACATCTTTACCCAAGCCGAGCGTTCATCCGACCGATCGCAGGGCGGGTTAGGTCTTGGATTGACCTTGGCGAAACGGCTGGTGGAAATGCACGGGGGGACCATCGGGGTTTCCAGCGCAGTTGGGGCAAGGCAGCGAATTCGTCGTGACTCTTGCGCCTCTGTCCGCCGGACAAGATTTCACCCAAGACGCAGCCGCCCCCGGCGCCGGACATAGGCGAAACTGTCGAAATGGACAAGGCGGCGAAACGGGCCTTGCGGGTGCTTGTCGTGGACGACAACCGGGCCGCGGCGCGGATGCTGGAATTCCTGATCCAGTCATCGGGACATAGCGTGCGGTTGGCCGACACCGGTTCGACGGCGCTGGCCGCGGCTTTGGAGTACCGGCCTGACGTGATGCTGGTGGACATCGGCCTGCCTGGAATGGACGGCTTTGAAGTAGCGAGGCGGATACGTCAGCAACTCGGCCTCCGGGAAATCGTGCTCGTGGCCGTAACCGGGTATGGACAGGACTCGGACCGGCTGCGGTCAAAGGAAGCAGGCTTCGATCACCACCTGGTCAAGCCTGCCGACTTCAACCAGTTGCGGCAAATCTTCGCAGCGGTCGCGGCGAAACCCTGCCCGACGCCCGCTCAACGAGTAGGATGATCTTGCCATTCAAGGCACGGGCCGAACTGGGGACGGGCGAAATAAAGGAAACCTGTGCCGCGGAGACGGAGAGCTTCTCGGGTTTCTCTTGTGGTCGGTGACGACCGAGATGGTGCGAAAACGCTCGGCCTGCTCGACGAGGAAGTAGGCGACCAGGCGCTTGGGCACTATGGGGGGCGATCGGCGCCTCGACCAATTGTCCACGATAAACTGAATTAGCGGCGGCCCGGGCATACCGGGAGGCTCGTTAGAAAGTCGGCCGACCTGTCCGAATGCCCTCCGGGTGTTCCGACACGTCGGCTTGCTTCGTTCTTGTGAACTTTGTACCCGAACAATGGTCAGAATGGAAACACCAATGAAAGTTATGCCATTCGGAATGCTGTTTGCACTCTCATTTGGGAATCTCGCGTACGAACACTTGTCAGAAAGGAAATACCAATGAAAGTTATTATTCTATTCGCAATGCTGTGTGCGTTGGCCGTGGGTTGCAACAACGAGAGTAACGCGCCGGCCTCCGCCGGCCGATCCACGGCAGACGGCCCCGCGGCCGGCACGGCGAATCGCGTCGCGACCGACGAGCACCCTGGGGCCGTTAACGAACCGGCCGACCGCACGAACACCGGAGTCAACGTTCGCGACCGCGAAAGCACGGCGAAGACTCCCCTGGATCAAAAGGAAAACAAGGGGGACATCGCCATCACGGCCGACATTCGCAAGCAGATCGTCGAAGCGAAGATGTCGGTCAACGCCCACAATGTCAAGGTCATCACGCAAGATGGCAAGGTGACGCTGCGCGGACCGGTGAAGACGGCCGCGGAGAAATCGAAGATCGAGGAAATCGCCCGTGCCGTTGCGGGCAACAACAACGTCGACAATCAATTGGATGTCCATAACGAGTAACGAAACGCGAGTCCAAGGAACACAACATGGAACTTCTTGCACAAACTGTTTTACCCCTGGCGGCAGCCGGCTACTCGCTGGTGTATCTGCTGGGCGGAGGTGGAATCTTGGGGGCGATTGTAATCTTCGTCGCCGCCAAGATGCTCGGAAAATAAGACGCCTCGCACCGCCGTTGGGCGCGTGAGGTCCAACCAATTAACTACTTTCACTAACCATTGACAGGAACAAATCATGTCTAAATCTATTTTTTGCACTGCGACCGTTCCGCAAGCCGAGACCATTATTGGCGCATCTGAAAACCGCTGGTTTTTCGAACAACGACATCTCCGTCTTGATGGCCGACAAGACCGGGACGAAGGACTTTGCGCACCAGCACAATACCAAGGCCCCGGAAGGCGCCGCCACCGTGCCGGGACCGGCGCCGTTTTGGGTGGCACCTTGGGCTGGCTGGCCGGCATCGGCGCCTTGGCGATTCCCGGACTCGGCCCCTTCATTGCCGCCGGCCCCATCATGGCCGCTTTGAGCGGCGCGGCGCTTGGCGGTACGGTCGGTGGTCTCACCGGGGCACTCGTCGGAATGGGCATTCCAGAGTTCGAGGCCAAGAGGTATGAGGGAAAGGTGAAATCGGGCAGTTGCCTCATTTCCGTGCATTCCGACGATAGTGACGAGACGACGTGCGCCAAAGAGATTTGCGAGCGTGCAGGCGCGCAGGACATCACCACCGCGGGCGAAGTCGCCGTGCCAAGCGGCGCTCATGCCTGAGACCTACTTCCATTACAGTCGGGCCCAGCCGTCGGCGCTGTTGCCCAAGATTAACAATTCGGCCGACGAACTCTTGAAAAGGATTTATGTGATGTCAACCTCGAAACTGCAAGAAGCTTCCGACAGCGCCTCCTCGGCGATTGGCTCGGCGGCCGGAACCGTCCGCGACTATGCAAAGCACGCTTCCGAGGGCGTGCAGCACACGGCCAAGCAAGCCGCCGACCAGATGCGCACCGGCTATGACGAAGCCGAACGCTTCGTCCGCCATCGGCCGGCAGAGTCAATGGTCGTATGTTTTGGCGTGGGCTTGATTGCCGGCGTTGTAATTGCGTTGTCATTCCATACGCGATGATGCGCCGGCGCAGATGATTGTGTAGCCCTCCTGGTTTATCCGAACGAAGCTCTTGCATTCTTGCAGTCGTGCGGTAGAATGGGCTTCTGTCGGATGACTAAATGAGGAACAACTCGGTGAAGCCGGGGGGTTCATTGAAGAGTAAGCCGACGTGGCCTAATGCCTTGCGGCGTTCGGCCACGTCGGCTTTTTTCGTTTTCCGTGTTTTGGCAGTCATCGCGATCAGCGAGGAGGAACTTCCATGTCCAGCGAGTACTTCAGCGTTGCTCGCGTCATCAAGCAGGTGCGCGCTGCACGGATCGTGGAGCTTCCGCTGAGCTTGATGGGCGACGAGCAATTCGCGCTCTGGGCTCGGGGAAGAAGCAACGCGAGATCTTGGGCCCCATGCCGGAATGCGATATTCCGGCGAAGAAGTTGCTCGCGTCCAGCGGCATGCCGCCGTATCTCGCCAGCCTTTACGAGGTGCCGCTGTTGACGCGGGAGCAGGAAGCGCACCTCTTTCGCAAGATGAACTACCTCAAGTACCTTGCGCGGAAGCTCCGCGAGACGCTCGATTTGGACCAGCCCAAGGTCCGCCTGATGGATCGAATCGAGAAGCTGTACGAGGAATCGGCCTCGATCAAGAATCATATTATCCGCGCCAACCTTCGGTTGGTGGTCTCGATCGCCAAGCGGTACGTTGGTCCAGCCGCGGAATTCTTCGAGCTGGTCAGCGACGGGAACATGTCGTTGATGTGCGCGGCGGAGAAGTTCGATGTCTCGCGGGGAAACCGGTTCAGCACCTACGCCAGTTGGGCGATCATGAAGAACTTCGCCCACACCATCTCCGTCGTGCTCCGTCAGCGGGACCGTTTTTGCACCAGTCACTCGGAGATCTTCAGCTCCGTCGAGGACGCCCGCACGAACCAATACGAGCAGGACTCCGCGCAGCTTGCTCGCGAATCGGAAGTACAAGGAATCCTCAAACGACTCGACAAGCGGGAGCGGCAGATTATCGAGGACCGTTTTGGTCTCGCTCGCGGCCAGGCACCGCAAACCTTGAAGCAGATCGGGGCCGCAATGGGAATATCCAAAGAGCGGGTCCGACAGATCCAGACCCGGACCATAGGCAAATTGAGAAAGGCCCAAAAGGAGACCGCCCTATTGCCTTTGCCCCTTGGCGGCGTAGAATGATATCGCTGGAGGAGTGGCGACGAATATGATCGCGGTTTTCCAGGCGAATTTGTCGGATGACTAGATTGAGAGCACCTCGGCCGTACCGAGGAGCTCGTTGCTGATTAAGCCGACGTGGTCGAACACCTGTGGGTGTTCCGCCACGTCGGCATTTTTTGTTCTTGGTTGCGTTTGCGTAATAGGAGACTCTATCATGTTGCGACTTGCTATTATGTTTCTCGTCATTGCTTTGATTGCGGCCTTCCTCGGCTTCTGAGGCGGGCAAGCCTCTCGTGGGCGGGGGCGAGGATACTCTTCTTCGTCTTCCTGGTCCTCGCCGTGCTATCCTTTCTGGCGCACGGCTATGGAAGGCGGGGCACGCTAGGCTGATTGTCAATCCACAAAGCACATCGAACCCAAGTTCAACATAAAGAAAAGGTTTAGATGATGTTCGACGACAGCAAAGATCGCACGAATGGAGACAGCCCCATTTTCGTTGAAACGAAAACTGGTGCAGTCGCGAAAGATCGACCGGAACAGACGGCTGCGTCGCTATGATGCATCAAGATAAGGTCAAGGACTCTGTGATTTCGCAGAAAGTCAAGGAGAAACTCTCCGGAGCGGGGATTCGCGCACCGTGCAAGGTTACGATCGTCAGTGCCAACGGCCAAGTCACGGTCTCGGGGTCGATTCAGCACGAACACCAACGGTCGCTCGCGCTTCGCGCGATCAGGGGTGTCACGGTTTGCACTTTCGGTCTCATCAATCGAGGCAAGGGGTTGGAATACATGATCCAGGCTATGCCTCGGATCGTGGCCGCTCATCCCAATACGGTCTATTTGATCGTGGGCGTCACCCATCCCCAGGTCAAGCGTCAAGAGGGCGAAGTATACCGGGAAAGCCTGGTCGAAATGGCCGAATCGCTGGTCGTCGGAGGGCACGTGCGCTTCGTGAACCAGTACCTCAGCCTTCCCGACCTGCTGGCGCATTTGAAGGCGTGCGACGTGTACGTCACCCCATACCCGGGAAAAGACCAGATCGCCAGCGGCACGCTCGCCTGCGCCTGGCAGCCGGCGGGGCCGTGGTCAGCACACCTTATCTTTACGCCAAAGAGGTTTTGGCCGCGGGGCGCGGCCTGCTTGTGCCATTCGGCGACGGCCGCGCCACGGCCGACGCCACGTTGCGGTTCTTCAGCGATAGCTGTCAGATGGGCCTATTCGTCGTAGTCGCCTTCGTCCTCTTCATCACCGGTGTCGTCGTTTTCTTTGTCGTCAACTTCTTCGACCTCCATGCCCCACCACTGGCCCGTCAAGTCGTAGAGGACGTTGCGCAGGGCATTGTAGGCAGTTGCGCCTACCGCCACCGAATTCGTACGACCAGTGTCATCGGCGTCCTCCAGCACGCTACGGAGGGCGGTAAGCAAGCGAGGCGGGATTTGCGGCTTTGCGGGCTTGGCCTGGGGTTCGGTTTTCTTCGCTGGAACTTCCTTCGCTGATGCTTTCTTCACGGTGGCTTTTTTCGCCATCTTTCAATCTCCTATCAAAAAGAGAAAATGGGGCCATCGTTCCGTAACATAAGAAACGAAGACCAGGAATGAGACAAGAAGCAGCGAGCGGCTTATTTGCTGGCTGGCGCTACAGTAGCAACCTGCACAGTCGCCGGACGTTGGCGGCTCGTTCCGTTGTTGGGGGCCGGCAAGTTGAGTGAACCGAACGCGACCCGCGAGGAGGTAGTCGGCCGCCTTAAAGGGTCCGTCTTCCCACATTTCCTCAGGCAACTTTGCCATCCTAATCGCCCTGATGGTTATGGGTCGACCGCTATGGTCGAATTCGTACCTTTCGCGCGACACATTTTATCCGGGAAGCGGTCGCATCTGGGCGGCGTGTCGCAGGAGGCCGCCTCGTTTTGAGCACTTGCTATGCCGAGAACAATCGGAGCGCCAAAAGTGCATTTGCCAATGGGACTTGCTGCCTCAGGCCCGCCACGTTCCCGTTCGCCGCCGTAAGTCGGAAATGCGGCCAAGCGACTGCTCGGCCCAGACCAGGTGAAGGCACCGAGCAGGATAGCGGCTGAGATTGTCGCCAGCATTGAGCAAGCAACGGGCAAGCAAAGCGGCCGTCACCCCGTCGCCGCTCACAGTCGACCAGTAAGCGAATGCGGCCTCCGGGAGCCAGAGGAGCGTCGCTTTCCGGGTTGTGCAGACGCCGGCGCAGGATTTGCTTGAGGTGGAGGGTGAACCCCAGGGCTTGGCGACCTGCCATAAGCGATCGGATGAAGACGATAAACCATCCGCCGCTGGATCACGACGCAGGAGCGCGTATGCAACAGATTCGTTGCGAAATCGGCCCGGATCCGCAAGAAGCGGATCGGGCGGGCCGCCGGCCGGTTCGTAGCACGATGGGGATGAAGACGAGCCAACCCTCCCGGGGCGCGCAACTCCTGAACAAACTCGAGCCAGGAGATTACTGTGCCGAGGAGGTAAAGTTCGCCGATGTTTACGCCGAAATGCGAGCGCTTGCCGCGCGGTACTTGCGCCGGGAACGAAAGAGCCATACGCTTCAGCCGACCGCGCTGGTCCACGAAGCCTACTTAAAGCTGGCCGGGCCGACGCGCGTCGATTGGCAGGGCCGCGCCCATTTCCTGGCCGTCGCGGCCAAAGCCATGCGCGAGATTCTCGTGGACCATGCTCGGCGGTATAAGGCGGCAAAGCGGTCTGGCAATCGGCATCGCATCGCCCTTGACGTCAATCTGGTGGCCGAGTCCAGTCGCGACATCAATCTGTTGACGCTTGAAGATGCATTGACGAGGCTCAAGGAGCTCGACCCCAGCCAGGCCAAAATGATCGAATTGCGATTCTTCGGCGGCTTGAGTGTCGCGGAAGTGGCAAAGGTGCTGGGGTTATCTAAACGCTCGGTGGAGCGGGAATGGACCATGGTTCGCGCGTGGTTGCGGCGAGAGCTTGACAGGAGCGGCGTGCCATGACAGCGGAACGCTACGCGCAGGTCCGAAAACTCTTCCTGGCTGCGTGCGAGCTTGCCGAAAACGAAGTTGCCGAGTTTGTCGATGGCGCGTGTGCGGGCGATCCCCAGCTTCGAGAGGAACTTCAGTCCCTGCTTAAACAACCGCGCACCACGACGATCATCGGCACGTCGAGCGAAGATGTCGCCCGCGGCAAGGTCCTTTCTCCCATCGCGGATCTTCCCCGCGGACTTATTCCCGCCGGTATTCCCGGCGAGGCGGAGCGAACGGAGAATCCGCGGCGTTTTTCCGCGGGTGAAACCGTCGCCGCCGGACGCTATAAAATCCTGGGGCCGCTGGGTGCAGGCGGCGCGGGCGAGGTCTACAAGGCACACGATCAGATCCTGGATCAAGACGTGGCGCTGAAGTTTGTCGCCGACCACGAGCGCGGTGCCGGGGCAGACCGGTGGCAACCTGGCGGGCAGCCGTCTCGTGAGCGAAGTCGAAATGGCCCGCAAAGTTGCCCATCCGAACGTGGTCAGGGTCTACGACATCGGTCAACTTGGCGACGGCGAGGTATTCCTATCGATGGAGTTCATCGATGGCGAAGACCTTGCGTCATTGCTTCGCCGAGCCGGCAGACTCTCGCGTGAAAGGACCGTGCAACTCGCCAGGGAACTGTGCGCCGGACTGTGCGCCGCGCACGATCATGGCATCTTGCATCGGGACCTGAAGCCGTCCAATATCGTGATCGACGGAGACGGTCACGGGCATATCGCTGATTTCGGCATTGCGGCGTTCTTGCCGACTGCCATCGACCATGCACACATGGTGTCCGAGATTCCTTTGGCCGGGACGCCCGCTTTCATGGCCCCCGGATTGTTTCACCACCAACAGCCCTCAATACAAAGCGATCTCTATGCTCTCGGGCTTGTGCTCTATGAAGTGGCCACGGGACGGGAACCCTTTGGCGGCGTGCCGGCCGACGGCCTCCAAACCGCTGCCAAACCGGTTCCACCTTCGGTGCTGTGTCCCAAGATCGAGCCTGCCCTGGAACGGGCCATCCTGCAGTGCTTGGAAGAAGATCCGGCCCGGCGGCCCGAATCCGCGCACGCGATTGCAGCCGTCTTGCCGGGATGAAATCCCCTAGCTGCCCGCGCCTCTCAGGAGCGTTTGAACGTGGCAAAGCCCAGCCGCGCGCCTAGGAACGGGAACGGCATCGAGGCCCACGAACCGTGGACCTTGCGACTTCCACTCGGTTGGGTCCAAGGGTCCCTTGATCCTGGTAAGACTGAGGTCCAGCGTGCGGAGTTGTCTCAACCCCCTGAGGTGCTGCAGACCGGCATCCGTGACCTCGGTGCCGCGGAGGCACAGCCATTGGAGTTGCCGCAACCACTGGAGGTGCTCCAAACCGGAGTCCGTGACCTGGGTGCCGCCGAGGTCCAGTTCTCGAAGTCCGGGCAGACCGCTGACGTGCTTCAGGCCAGCGCCGGTTGCCCAGAAGCACAAGGCTTCAAGCTCGGGCAGACCCCTGAGGTGCGCCAGACCGGCGTCGGTGACCTTGGTCCCGCCGAGGCCCAGCTCTCGGAGTTGCCGCAATCCCTGGAGGCATCCAGGCCAGCGTCGGTGACCTTGGTGCCGCTGAGGTCCAGCGTCTGAAGTTCACGCAGACCTTTGAGATGTTCCAAACCGGCATCAGTGACCTTGGTGCCGCTGAGGTCCAGCGTCTGGAGTTGTCTCAATCCCATTAGGTGCTCCAATCCGGCGTCCGTGACTTCTGTATTGGAGAGGTAAAGTTCTTGGAGTTGGGGCAGGCCCGCAAGGCACCCCAAGGCTGCGTCGTCGAGTAGGCACCAGGAGAAGCCGACCGAAATCGCAACGTTGCCTCGCAACATTTGAATCTGGGCAATCGCCTC
Organism: uncultured Planctomycetia bacterium; assembly: GCA_963780045.1. Classification (GTDB taxonomy): domain Bacteria; phylum Planctomycetota; class Planctomycetia; order Pirellulales; family Thermoguttaceae; genus JANXQG01. Next base: position 5,749,998 of record CAVZZZ010000001.1, read on the forward strand.
TGCGTGATTTGGCTTCATCGTTCAGTTCGCTTTTCGTTACTGTAGAATCCACTTCAAGACCGTGTTCCGACTGCTGTAGCATGCGAGGGCCGGTTGGGTTTTGAAACACGTTCTCGCCATTTCCCTGTCTTCGGTGTCTGCTTGTTAATGCGAAATCCGCGCTTAGGGTCCGCCAGATTCCGCGTGCTTCATCGCAAAGACGAACATCCGCATCTTGTCCAGCAGATTGTCCGGAAGCGAGTTATACTCCAATGTCGCATCGGGGAATGGTTGTCCGTTTTGCCAATGCCAGCAGTACGTCATGCGTCCCGACCAAAGTAACTCACTTTTCGAAGGGCAGACGTTGTTTCTCGCGTTAAACTCTGCTCCATCTGGTCCGCCAGGCACCAGCCGTTGCGGTCACCGTGACGCCCCTAGGTCAACATGTTCGGGGATATGATATCGGGCGATTAACACGGTGACATTGTCCTTGCCCCCGTGCTGCAACGCCATATCAACAACTGCCCTGCACGCTTGGTCCGAGTCCTCGATCCCGCGGAGGATTTCAACGATCTCGTCCTCGTGGACCATTTCCGTCAACCCGTCTGTACATAGCAGGACTCGATCGTCGTCCAATAGGCGCACTTGCAACATCTCAACGTGAAGTTGCAGGGTCTGCGATCCCACGACGTTCGTCAAAACATGGCGCATTCGGTGCGCGGCGACTTCCTCAACTTCGATCTGACCAGTGTCGGCCAATGCTTGAGCCACGGTATGATCGTGACTGAGTTGTCGAAGACTTCCGCCGCGGTACAGGTAGGCACGCGAATCGCCGACGTGAAAGAGGAATAAATCATCGCCCACACTGTAGGTAACGGTTAGGGTCGTCCCCATCCTGCGCAGAGCAAGATCGGATCGAGCCCGTTCAGCCAATGCCTCGTCAATCTGATGGATCATCCGGCAGGCTCGGTCCATCAGGTCCTTCGCCTCCTGCTCGTTGATCTTCAGGTTCCACTTCACGTCGTTGAGCCGCAGGTTGACGCCGATCGTGATAGCCATCATGCTGGCAACCTCGCCGGCGGCCTCGCCGCCCATGCCATCCGCCACAACCATGCTATAGGCAACGTCCTCGAAGTAGTCTGACACCTGACCCGGGGGCAAGTTGCTCATCAAAGTTTCCATCGTACGACTGGTCCGTGCGATACGGAAGTGGTCCTCGTTGTTCTTCCGGACCTTGCCGACGTCCGATATGGCCCCGAAGTCGACCCGAACCAAGGAAGAGTAAGGTTGTGGGCGCTCCGTGCCTGAAGGTTGAGCATCTAGCGAAAATCCCACTGTATCGATCTGTTTTTGGGGACCCATGTTCCGTTCCTATTACTGCGTTCCCTTGCCACCAAGCCTAATTGTCGAGGGCACCTATGTGCGGTCAAGAGCCTTTTCTGAAAACCTCTGGAAGGCAATCCGGAAGTCGGATATCCGCAACTCGCTGAGCTGCCCCGGCGACCACGGCATGCTCGCCGACCATCGCTAGTCAGGCCATAGAGGGCCCAATTCATCGTCGAACTTGCATGGCCGAAAACATCGAACGACTATGATTCTGATTTCCGAGCCTGGTCGCGAACCTTGATCATCTCGATCGGACTCAAGCCCGGAATCAATGTCTCCCCCCTAAATCTTGTTCGGCCGAGCAGAATCGTCTGTGCGCAAGTCACCCAACCGGGGCCTTGCTGGATGGGTGCAATCCACAGATGACCTCTCGGACCCGCCAACAAACGCACGCGGAATCTGGCGGAACATAGACGCGGATTCCGCATTTAGCAGTGGACATCGAATAGGAGTGACCCCAAGTGTGGGCCGGCTCCGAAGGACAACAGGCCATGGCGGAAAGTGAAAACTTCCAATGAACGAGTACGAACCGGGGTCGATTCGCACCTATTTGGCGCAGATGGGCGATATTCCTCTGCTCAGCCGGAGCGAGGAGCTGGCGGCCGCCCGTCAAATCGACACTACGCGCGTGAGGCTGCGGCGTGGCATGTTGTCCTCCGACTTCATCCTTCACGCGGTGATCGCCGCGCTGGGCGAAGTCCTGAGCGGCAAGCTGCGGTGGGACCAGGTGATCGAGTTATCGGACAACGATCCCAGGAAGGAGCAGATAACTCAACTCTTGGAGACAAATTGCCGGACGCTCGGTCAGCTCCTTCGCCCAAATCGGAGTGATTTCCGCATCGCCATCGGCCATCGGAAGCACTCGCCCGACGATCGTCAGGCCGCACGGCGGCGGCTGGCCCGTTGCCGTCGAAAGGCGGCGGCGTTGATCGAGGAAGTTGCGGTGCGAATACCCCGCTTGAAGTTGGCGATGAATTCACTCCGGCAGATTTCGGAACGGATGACTGCCATCGCCGTGCTGCGGACAAGAGCGCCCTCGGTCGCCGGCGAAGAGCACGAGATCGAAGAGCTGCGCAAGGAAATGCGCAGCCTGATGCGCGTCACGCGGGAAACCCCTGCTAGCTTGCGCCGCCATTTGGCACGGCTCGCGGCGATGGGCCAAGAGCATGAAGCGGCACGCGCCAACCTGGCAGCACGCAACCTCCGCCTGGTCGTCGCGATCGCCAAGCGATACCGCAATCGCGGACTGAGTTTGTCGGACCTGATCCAGGAAGGCAATACGGGGCTGATGCGGGCCGTCGATAAGTTCGAGTACGCCCGCGGCTACCGTTTTTCGACCTACGCTACCTGGTGGATCCGCCAGGCCATCAGCCGCGCCATCGCCGACCAGAGCCGGACCATCCGCGTGCCGGCACACATGATCCAAAAAATGGGTAAGGTCCGCGACATCAATCGTGATCTGGTCCACAACGAAGGCCGTGAGCCGACCTTGGAAGAAGTGGCCCATCTCAGCGGACTGTCTATCGCCGACACGCAGCGGGCCTTGAAGATGAGCCGGCAACCGTTTTCCTTGGACCAACCCGTGGGCCGCCAGGAAGAGAACTTCCTTAGCGACTTGCTCTACGATCATCGCGAAGAGGATCCGCTGGCCGGCACGAACCAAGCCATGCTCCGTTCGAGCGTTACCGACGTTTTGCAGACGCTCGATTATCGCGAGCGGGAAATCCTGCGGCTGCGCTACGGGCTGGCCAACTGCCGCGCCTGCACGCTGGAGGAGATCGGCCGCATTTTTTCCGTCACCCGAGAGCGAATCCGCCAGATTGAGGCCGAGGCGATCGTCAAGCTCCGGAGTCCTGGTCCGTCGCGCAGACTTGCGGGCTATCTGGATTGGCCCGTCCCGCCGCTGGGCAACATCAACTTTGGTCTCAGTGGGAGCGCTATGGTCGGGAATTCGTGACAGCCGGCCGGATCCGATTGGCAGCGATCCACCGGGACCCGCAAGCGGGTACCCCGGTCCGGGAGCGGCGTTTTCAGCCTGGGGCACGAAAACGGCACGCCGCGGGGGCATCACTGGTTTATGTTTAGGGGTATTAACAGAAAACCAGTGGTGTCCCATTTTCGTGCCCCGCACAAATGGCGGCTTCAATTTCTCCCTGGGTTTTCATACCGCTCCTCCAGCTTTGCGATAATCGGCGGCCTGCGTTGCCTGACCGCACGGGAGTTATCGGGTTCTCAAACGTATCGGCGATGAAGAATCTACCAAGTCCGGAGAAAAGTCCAAAGTCCCATTGCCTTTGCCGTTTACTGGCGTAGAATTTAATTGCTGGAGGATTGGGGCGAATTGTTCGCCGCATCCCAGAGATTTGCCGGATGACTGGATAGAGAGCAACTCGGCAGCCGCCGGAGGGCTCGTTAGTGAGTAAGCCGACGTGAGGGAATATCTTAGGGTATTCCCTCACGTCGGCTTTTTTTGTTCTTGATCTGCATGCGATTCGCGCATGACGTCGCTCCTGCCATTGCGACGCGAGTGATTATGCGTCGAAGGAGTCGCCCGCGCATAGTTTACCGAGGGCGCAGAAGGACCTGGCGCCGTCAAACTGAAAACCAGAATCGCGAGACTCACTGCACGATGCAGTTCGAAAAACGCGGTTTCCTACCATCATGACTACAAAATCAAATCGTGGCGCTAGCCTACCAGACAAGCTTCTTCCTCCGCACCCTTCCGATCACGTGACATTCGGTAGAGACGACCAATTCAATCAAGCGGTTCGACGCCGCGTCGATCAGTACTTTGCCGGCATCCAGCGGAAGCCCCGCGACTGCCCGCGAATGTACCTCAAAACCGCAGTAATAATAGGCTGGCTCGCGGCGTCGTACACACTGCTGGTATTCTTCGCCACGGCCTGGTGGATGGCGTTGCCCCTGGTGATTTCGTTGGGCTTAGCGATGGCCGCAGTCGGTTTCAACATTCAGCACGACGGCGGACACCAAGCTTACTCGGACCGTCCTTGGCTCAATCGCCTCATGGCGCGTTCTCTCGACCTGCTTGGAGGCAGCTCGTATTTCTGGGCGCGGAAACACAATGTGCTGCATCACAACTACGCCAACATCATGGGCCATGACGACGACATCGATCTGGGCATTTTGGCCCGACTTTCGCCGCACCAGCGGCGGCTGCCATTTCACAGGTTCCAGCACTACTACCTTTGGACGCTTTACGGCTTTCTGCCGATGAAATGGCAACTCTACGATGACTTCCGCGATTTAATTACCGGGCGAATCGGTGGCCGGCGGTTCAGGCGCCCCACGGGGCGGGACCTCGTTATATTCCTGGTCGGCAAGGCGCTTTTCTTTTCGTTGGCCCTGATTATCCCCCTGCTCGTGCATCCGTTTTGGGTCGTTTTGGTGGGCTACCTTGCGGTGTCGGTGGTCGAGGGTACGGCGCTCAGCGTCGTGTTTCAGATGGCGCATTGCGTCGAGGAGGCGACATTTACGCTGCCCGCCGGGGACAAGCAGCAGATCGAGGCCAGTTGGGCCGTACATCAAGTTGAGTCCACGGTCGATTTCGCTCGCGGTAACCGACTGCTGTCGTGGTTCATCGGAGGGTTGAACTTCCAGATCGAGCACCATCTCTTTCCTCGCGTCTGCCATGTCTACTACGCGGCCCTTGCGCCGCTGGTGGAGCAAACTTGCCGCGAGTTCCGTCTAAAGTATTCGGCACACAAGTCGTTTCGAGCAGGTATTATTTCCCACTTCCGCTGGCTGCGGCAGATGGGCAGGCCGACGGCAGCAACGCAATGAGTGGACAACGACTTGAGCAACTTCGCTGCCTACGATCCTCTGTGTAGCACCGCTAGTCTGGAAGATCGTAGCCATTCCTTGTAAGTGGCGACTGCCAGTAGTCTTCCAAAGCGATTGTCGTCGCGTCGGCGGCAGCCACTTGGATCCAGGCGGCGCGTCGCGAATTCGCCGTTTCGCCGAGCAAATCGGCGACCATGTCGACACCGCGTGCGTGCTCTTGCCCTGGGAACGATGCAAGCGATAATTGATTGGTGGCGAAATACATGCGTGATACTCCTTTCAGCGCCAAATTCGCCCCGAACCCGAAAGGCGCGGTGCAGTTGTTGCGCCGCCAGGATGGGCCTTGGCCAATTCGAGAATAGTCCACAGAATTTCAGTGATGCTGTAGCGCAGGCGCGTGCTTCGATCTACCCGCAGGTATTCGTAGGGCCTAGCTCCATTGGTAGATCAGTCTATTTGTGCGAGCCCTTGGCCCGAAGGCTCGCGGATTTCTTTCAACGTAAAGGACTGGCGGGGATCAAGGACGAGGATGGACGTGAGCAATGGTACGAAGACTGGTTAGCATATCAATCCACCCATCAGATTTACGCGCGCCTGCTCTCGACACGGCAATTCTCGCGGCTAGGCGGCGAATTTGATTTGCTGCGTTACACGCGCTTTCTCGAATTGTTTGCTTACTTTAGCCCCGCCCACGGCTATAGTCTGCAAACCACGTTCCTAGGCCTGAGCGCGGTCTTGATGGGGACCAATGTGGAGTTGAAACGCGAGACGGTCGCAGCTCTTGAGGCGGGCGGGTTGCTGGCGTTCGGCATCTCGGAACGCGGTCACGGCTCCGACCTGCTGGGCGGCGAATTCACTGTCAGCGAAGTGGACGCGGGCCAATTCGTGGCTAACGGCGCGAAGTACTATATCGGCAACTCGAACTGCGCAGACTTCATCTCGATTCTTGCAAGAAAGAATATCGCGGGCAGGGCCGATCATTTGCGACGAGCGCCCTTCATCCTCTTCGCGTTGCGACCGCGAGCGTCGAAAGGTTTTCACAGTGTCAAGAAGATCCACACCCTCGGAGTGCGTGCCGGTTTCGTTGGCGAATTTGAAGTGCAAGATCATCCGCTGTCCCAGCGCGATGTGATCGCAGAAGGCCGGGAGGCGTGGAGTGCGGTCTTCGGAACAGTGACACTTGGAAAACTCTTTCTCGGATTCGGGTCGATCGGGATTTGCGAGCACGCGCTCGAAGAGGCCGTTGCGCACCTCCGCGGCCGGACCCTGTACGGCAAGCCCGCCGCGGACATGCCACATCTTCGCGCCACGATGGCCCAGGCTTATGCGCGGCTGACCGCCATGAAGCTCTATGCCTACCGCGCACTGGACTATGTACACGCCGCGGACGCGGCGGACCGCCGCTATCTGCTCTTTGCCGCCGTTCAGAAGGCGAAGGTAAGCACCGAGGGAGTGAAAGTGATGGCAATGCTCTCGGAATGCATCGGCGCGAAGGGATTCGAAGCCGACACCTATTTTGAGATGGCCTTGCGGGACATCCAGCTCATCCCAGGGCTTGAAGGGAGCACGCACATCAACCTCGGCCTGACCGCGCAGTTCATCCCGCGCTATTTCGCCGATTCGGGCGCGGCACTTCGCAGCCCCGACTCCCTGGTAGCGGGTGAGATCGCGTCGCACGAAAATCCGTATCTCTTCGCGGCGCTAGGTGGGGGCCTCAAGAACATCGCGTTTCCGCATTTCCTTGACGCCTATCGGCCACTGGCGGCGATCGCAAACGTGCGCCTATTTGCGAAAGCGGCCAAGGCATTTCAACTCTTGGTCCGAGATCAGCCCGTGGAGCAGTCGGCGAGGGCCGACACGCCGATGACGTTGGCCCTTGGCCAGTGCCTGGCGACTATCGCTTACGCGCAACTGATTGCCGAGAACGCGGTGCGCCTCGGCATGGAGATGCCGTTGGTCAGCGTGATCTTCCACGCGCTAGTACGCGACTTCAGCATGGCCGCGCTGACGTTTGCATCCTGCCCCGGGTCCGCCGGAATTCGCCCGGCCTTGTTTCGCCGCATGGTCAGCACTCCAAGTGTGGGCAACGCGGAGATCGATTTCGTGGCGCGGCAGATGACGGCGACCGGCGACTGCCGCGGGCGGTCGGAATGAACACCGAACAATCACTCTTCTGGCGACTGTTACAACACCTTCTCCGTCCGTCAGCCAGACTGTTGTTTAATCTCAAAGTATACGGCGCGGAAAACGTGCCTGCTTCCGGTGGTGCATTGATCGTCTCCAACCACCAGAGCTACCTGGACCCGATCCTTCTTCCGCTGCACCTCAACCGCCCCTTGAATTACATCGCCAAATCGGAACTTTTCGTCAACCCCATCTATTCCTGGTTTCTGCGCTCCGTGCTCAATGCGTTTCCGGTGCGGCAGGGCCACGGCGACGTTCGCGCGGTCAAGGAGACGATCCGGCGGCTGAAGGAAGGCCACCTGATGAACATTTTCCCTGAAGGCTCGCGGACCTACGACGGCGAGATCGCGTTGCTACAGGGCGGCTCCGCCTTAATTGTGCATCGCGCCCGCGTCCCCGTCGTCCCTGCGGTCATCTGTGGCGCGTATGACGCTTGGCCGATCCAGCGCAAATTCCCGCGCTGCCGGCCTATTTGGATCCAGTTTGGCCCGCCGATGGAGCTTGCCGCTTTGAGCAATGCTGAAATTGTGGCAGTGATCGACAGGACGCTCCGGAGCATGTTCGCGGCACTTCGGGCCGGTCCGGCTGCGCCCCCAACGCCCGGTTAAGAAATTACCAATCAAGAAAAGATAGGCAGTTGAGACGCCCTCGGTCGCTCCAAGACTTCTGCATCGACGGCAAGCTCCTGAACTCGAAAGGCGACTCACGTTGGCTTGCCGATTTGGCAGGCTTGCCACGAGTCGCGACATAAGTCGTGAAGTAGTTAATACAAAACACTAAACAATTACGCGGTTGTTTCGCGCGTTGTTTTGGAACGATTAAGGAGCACAAAAACACAAGTTTAACTACGAGGGCGTAGGCGCTAAATCTTCAAGAAAAACGCGGCACAATTACATGCGGACCGAGCGTAGATTGAACGCATCCGCCTCTCAGAATTGTAGCCGATGAACTGACGTACTTTCCATTTATAAGTTAAGGGCTCTGGATTTCGAGCCGGCAGGAAAAAAACCCGGCTAGACCAAGCGCAACCTTGCCCTAATTGAATAGAATTGGTCGTTACGCTCGCGCCCACCATCGCAGAGAGTCTGTCTCGCACGAAGCGGAATCTAGTGTTCGCCAACTTGCGGTCGCCCTAGCGCGGCCTCGAGGAGAAGCGCGACCGGTCGGATTAGTACCCAGGGTGCGGGCGGAACAACGGCTGATGCCCAATACTCCATTACGCGTGATGGGAAACCTCACTTCGCTCTCGGAATGAACCCGGGAACGCCCGTTTCCACGACGGCATTGAATCTGACCCGCGTCTTGACTCCTTCGCTGATCGCCCGCACGTCCTCTTCGGGAAGGGCGGAGGCGTCAAAGTTTTCTGCGATCCGGCTGGGACTCGTCGCGGTGGTCAAAAGCGCCGTCCCGCGCTGGATGGCCCAGGCGAGCAAGACCTGCGCCGGGGTCTTCTTGACGCGCTGGGCGATAGCCGTAACGACAGGATCTTTCAGCAGGCTTGGCTCCATGCCATGCCCCAGCGCCGCGAACGCTTGCATCACGATGCCGTTGGTTTTGCAATACTCCAAAAGTTCCCACTGCGGCAGATACGGATGGGACTCGACGTGAACGACGGCCGGCTTGATCCTCGCCGCCGCAACGATCTCTTGCGTCCGGGCCAGGTCGACGTCGGACAATCCGATGGCCTTGCACCGGCCCTCGTCCACCAGGCGCTCCAGCGCGTGCCATGTATCCAGCAGCGTCACGGTTTTGTCGTAGATCACGTTGCCGCTGGCATCCCGCGGATCTTGGTCGTCGCCCGGCTGGAAGGCAAAGGGGGTATGGATGAGATAGAGATCAACGTAGTCGAGCTGGAGCTTGTTGAGACTGGCCTCGAAGGCGGGCTTGACGCGTTCCGGGCGATGATTGGTGTTCCAGAGCTTGGTGATGACAAAAACGTCCTCCCGCTTGACCGTTCCCGCCTTGAAAACCTCCTGCATCGCTTCGCCGACTTGTTTTTCAGTTCGGTAGCGTTCCGCAGTGTCGAGGGCGCGAAATCCCGCCTCCAGCGCCAGCTTGGTCGCGGCTTTGGTCGCGACGGGGTCGGGAATGAGCGTGCCGAAGCCGAGGGCGGGAATTTCACCCGATCCGCCGTTTAGGGGCAACTTCGTGTAGCGAAGGTTATCGCCCTCTGCCACGGTTTCAGCCTTCTGATTTTGAGTTTGACTACGTGGAGATACGGTCGCGGTTGTCATAATAGCCTCCTGTATGACGGAAGATTTGGGTTTGACGCGCGGTGTTCGTCAGATGTACGGCAGCATACAATGCGCTTCGGTATTAAGAACGCCGGTCAATTATCACGTCGCCCGGTCGGGAGTCAACGGTGAAAGATGAAACTTCAATGTCAGACCATGCCCGTGCCGGTGTCAGGCGGCCGCACTCCGAGCCGGCGATGGAGGCAGGCCGCCGGCAATCGCGCATTGTTTGCATCAACGGGCATGTTCTAATACAATTCCTGTCCGGTGCCGCGGACGCACCCAATCAGCGCGGCTCAATGTCATGAATCAATCGCCCTAACCAACCGGGAGGCAGCCATGAAATGTCGAATCGGACTACTATGTGCGACGTTGTTGCTGGCGGGTTCTTTCGCTGCTGCTGAAGAGCCGGCTAAGACGAAGGCGCCGCCGTCCAAGAAAGACTTGGAGAAAAAGTTTCAGGAGACTCTCAGCGGCGCAACGCTCACGGGGCACTTTACAAGCGGCATGGGCAACCTGGCCTCGGCCAAGGAAGAGAAGTATGGGATTGAATCGGTCACGAAGTTGCCCGGCGGCGGCGACCTGTGGCTTTTCAACGCCCGTATTCAGTATGGGGAGCACGACGTGACGCTGCCGCTGCCGCTTCGCGTGGTTTGGGCCGGCGACACTCCGGTGATTACTTTGGACAAATTTCACGTGCCCGGCTTCGGGCAGTTCACCGCCCGCGTGATGATTTTCGACGGCAAGTACTCCGGCATGTGGGACGGCGGCAACCACGGCGGCATGCTGTTCGGCAAGATCACCAAGGAGGAGAAAAGCGGCAAAGAAGCGAAGAAGAGCCAATGAGATGCGGGAGAATAGCGAAGGTCAGACGCTGATGACCGTCTCCGAGTCTACACGCGAATCGCCTGGATGCGCCACGGCCGTGCTCTTGGACAACAGCGGATCAATGTACTACGGCCAACTGTATATAAACGTCAGGCGGGTTGGGCTGGCCCTGGACGACTTGATCCGTCGCGAGTATCCCGGCGACTGGCTGAGTTTCATCCAGGTCCACACTTTCGCCAAAGTGCTGAAGGCAGGTGAATTGGCCTCGTTCACCGCCAAGAAAGTTGTGCTCTACGAGCCTGTGGTCCGCCTCAAGGCCGACATGAACGACAAGCGGGTCATCCGCTCGCAGATCCCGCAGCAGTTCACCAACATCCAGCACGGACGGGAGCTTGCCCGGAAACTGCTGGCCCATCAGGACACGCCGAAACGCCAAATCATTCTCATTACCGATGGCCTGCCCACGGCGCACTTTGAGGGCCAGTACCTTTACCTGCTTTATCCGCCCGACGCGCGGACCACAGAGGCCACGCTCCGAGAAGGCGAACTCTGCCGTCGCGAAGGGATCACGATCAACACGATACTGTTGCAGACCTGGTGGCAATCGAGTGAGGACGCGAAGTTCGTGCAGAAGCTGTCCGAATCGGCTGATGGCCGCGTCTTCTTCACCGCAAACAGCAACGAGATGGACTGCTCCGAGGTGTGTGAAAACTTCAACCGATGGCGCGAACTGTGAAAGAGATAATATCAACAAAGTCAAAATCGTCCGTGAAAAAACTCCCGCGATCGTTTTTCCGGCAACCTGCGGCGGAACTGGCGCCCGCGTTAATCGGAAAGATCCTCGTGCGCCCCATTCACGCGCAGATATTACAGGCGCGAATCGTGGAAACCGAAGCGTATCTCGGCCCTGACGATCTGGCATCGCACGCCTCCAAAGGGCGGACCCGGCGGACCGAAATCTTGTTTGGCCCCGCGGGACGGGCCTACGTCTACTTGATCTACGGGATGTACGAGATGCTGAACGTCGTGGCCGGAGGTGAGGGAGAAGCCCAGGCAGTGCTCATCCGCGCTGCCAAGCCGCTCAACGGTTGGCAAGCCGACCGCTGTTTGCCTGATCTTTCGGGGCCCGGCCGGCTTGCTCGGGCGTTTAAGATTACCCGCGCGGAGAACGGCCTGGACTTGACTGGAAACGAACTCTATTTCATGGACGATCCAGCGTATCAGGCGCGCATCGTTACCGCGAAGCGGGTCGGCATCGACTACGCCAAACAGTGGAAGAATGCCCCACTTCGCTTTCTCGATGCCGGTAGGCACTAGTGGATTTCTGGCACCGGTATTGCTTACGTCGGGGAGGGGCTTGCCGAACTCCGGAAACGCGCTATGATTTTACACAAACACCGCAACGGTCATGCGGTTAGGTGCGGCCAAAGGATTAGGCGAACATTTCACCGCCAGCAGTCCGACAAGTAGGGCCGCATCGTATGCGCAGTCCAGCAATCTCGACCATTGACCGCGGAGCACTGCTGCAACACTTCCGTCGGGTGCGGCGGGCAAGCATCGAGATGTGCTGTTCGCTCCGTCCTGAGGACTTCCGCGTTCAGCCGATGGACGATGTAAGTCCGCCCTGGTGGAACCTCGGACATACGAGCTGGTTTTTCGCAAGGAACGTCCTGGCCGAATTCGGCGGCGAGGTCGAACCAGAAGACGCCGCATACGATTATGCGCTGAATTCCTACTATGCCTCGCTGGGCGCACGGCTCCCCAGGTTGCGCCGCGGCTCCGTCAGTCGTCCCACAACCCCGGAGATCTATCGCTATCGCCAGTCCGTGGACCGGCGTGTCGCGGCGTTGATCGAGGCAATCGACGAAGACCGCCTCGCCGACCTTGAGTACGTGGTCAGGATCGGCATCGAGCACGAACAGCAACACCAGGAGCTATTCTACACGGAGATCAAGTACATCCTGGCGGGGAACCCGCCAAATCTTCGGCAGCCGTACCGCGCAAGTCCGGTTGAGCCCGTGGGACCGCAAAGGCTCGGCGAGCCGTGCTTTGTGGCCTTTGACGGCGGCCTGTACGAGTTCGGCCACCGCGACGAGGGCTGGTGCTGGGACAACGAACTGCCGGTTCACGAGTTCTTTCTTCATCCATTCTTCTTGCAAGACCGGCTCGTGACTAACGCCGAGTACCAGGAGTTTGTTGCCGACGGCGGCTACCGCCAGCAATTGCTTTGGCTCGATAATGGTTGGGCGCGAGCGCAACAGGAAGGTTGGCAATCTCCGCTCTATTGGGAACGGCACGACGGGGAGTGGTCGATCTGGACGCTGGCCGGACTTCGGCCGCTGGCGCCCGACGAACCGGTGTGCCATGTGAGCTTCTACGAGGCCGACGCCTTCGCGCGCTGGGCATCACAGACCTTCGCGAGGTGCCGAGGGGCACGATTGCCCAGCGAACGAGAATGGGAGCACGCGGCGCGGCAATTGCGAACCGAACCTTCGGGCGACGCCTTCCTGGAAGCGAATCGACTGCATCCGTCGCCCGTCAGGGCCTCCGGGGACGCGGAGCCCTCCAAGCCGATGGCCCAGATGGCCGGCGTGCTGTGGCAGTGGACCACAAGCTACTACGAACCCTACCCGGGTTACGAACCGTTTCCCGGGGTTTTGGCGGAGTACAACGGCAAGTTCATGGACAACCAACGCGTGCTGCGCGGCGGTTCCTGCGTCACGCCGCGCGACCACTTCCGCCTCAGTTACCGCAATTTCTGGCCCGCATCGACGCGCTTCCAGTTCAACGGAATCCGCTTGGCCCTTGATGCTGAAAGGTGAAACGATGTCGTCCGCTCTTCAGGTTCTCAACGCGTCCACCCCGCGACAGGTCACGGGCGAATTTGCCCGGCACGTCTTCCGGGGGCTCTCTCGGAGTCCCAAATCCCTTTCTTCAATGTACTTTTACGACGCCGCAGGCAGCCGGCTCTTTCAGCGAATCACCGAACTGGAAGAGTACTACCTCACGCGCTGCGAGGCCGAAATCCTCGAAACCCACGCAGCGGAGATCGCCGCCGTCCTCCCTGGCCCGTTTCGCCTCGTCGAACTCGGCGCCGGCGACGGCCAAAAGACGGAGATTCTCGTGCGGCGGTTGCTCGCGCGCGGCCTCTGTTTCGAGTATGTCCCCATCGACATTTGCCGGCAGTCGGTCCTCGACCTCGCCGCCTCCTTTCGGCGTCGATTCGACGGATCGCTCCGCGTGCGCGGGATCGTGGCCGAGCACTTCGACGGCCTGGCCTCGCTTGGCTGGGCCAGTCGCCGGCCTAATCTCGTGCTCTTTCTCGGATCGAGCGTCGGCAACTTTTCTCATGCGCGTGCTCTGCGGTTCTTCCGCCGACTGCGAGAATCGCTCCGCCCGGGGGACTTCGTACTCGTCGGGTTCGATCTCAAGAAGGATCCTGAAATCCTGCATCGCGCGTACAACGATTCCGAGGGCGTGACGCGGCTGTTCAATCTCAACCTCCTCGAGCGGATCAACCGGGAACTGGGCGGCGAGTTTGATCTCGGCCGTTTCGCGCACTACGGGGCTTACAGTATTCGCAAGGCGTGCATGGAAAGCTGGCTGGTGAGCCTTCAGAACCAGGAAGTGCCAATCCACGCTCTCGGACGCAGCTTCTCCTTCCGGGCGTGGGAAGGCATCCACGTGGAGCGTTCGCACAAGTACGAATTGTCGCAGATTGAATCCTTTGCGTCGGCGGCCGGCTTCCGCGTTCAGAAGCACTTTCTCGACGGCCGCCGCTGGTTCACGGATTCGCTGTGGCAGAACGTGTAAGCCGGTTGTAAGCAAAAGCACATGGCGCGGTTGCTGTCAGTCAACGTCGGCCTTCCCCGCGAGATTGCATGGCGCGGGAAGATCGTCTACACGTCCGTATGGAAGAACCCGGTCGTGGGACAACGCATGGTCCGGCGCCTCAACGTTGACGGCGATGCGCAGGGCGACCTGCATGGTCACGGTGGAGAGCATCGCGCCGTTTTCGTCTACCAGATGGATTCTTATCACTATTGGGAACGTGAACTGAAGCGAAATGATTTCAGCTTCGGACAATTCGGAGAGAATTTTACCGTCGAGGGCCTGGCCGACAGCGAGGTGTGCGTCGGCGACCGCTATCGGATCGGCGGAGCGCTGTTCGAAGTCACCCAACCGCGCGTGACGTGCTACCGTGTCGGCATACGCATGGATGAGCCCAGGATGGCGTCCCTGCTCGTGGCGCATCAGCGCCCCGGGTTCTATTTCCGTGTGCTCGAAGAGGGCGAGGTGGGCGCCGGCGATGAAATTGTCAGAGTGGCACAGGGTCCTGAGTGCATGACTATCGCGGCGGTCAACGCGCTGCTCTATCTTCCCGGGCCGGCCAAGCGAGACATTGAGCGGGTCGTGCAAATCCCGGCTCTCAGTCCCGGCTGGAAAGGTTCTTTTGAAGCTCTTCTTCGCCAGATGGAACAGCCGGGGCCGCAAACGGGAAACCCTGGCCTGGCGTCCCCGGAACAGTTGGCCACAGCCGCGCCCGGCTTCCGGCCTCTTAAAGTGGCCAGAATAATTCGCGAGAGCGGCAGCGTGGTTTCGCTGACGCTGGAGCCTGCGGATGGCCTTCCCCTGACCGTTGCGTTGCCCGGTCAGTTCGTGGTGGTGCGGCTCCGTCCTCGAGCGGACGCGCCGCCAGTCCTGCGGAGCTACTCGCTTTCCGCTTTGCCGGACGCCGGTCGCTGCCGCATAAGCATTAAGCAGGAACTGCACGGGATCGCCAGCACATTCT
This sequence comes from uncultured Planctomycetia bacterium, assembly GCA_963780045.1. GTDB lineage: Bacteria > Planctomycetota > Planctomycetia > Pirellulales > Thermoguttaceae > JANXQG01. The sequence continues at coordinate 5,765,202 of CAVZZZ010000001.1, forward strand.
TGAACACGGCAGCTTCGTACGGACGATGTGCTGGATGTCAGCGCGCCCCGCGGCGCGTTCGTCCTCCAGCGAGGCGATCTCCCTGTGGTGCTGCTGAGCGCGGGCGTGGGCGTGACTCCAGTGATGGCCATGCTGCACGCGTTGGCGGCACAAGCGTCACCGCGCCCGGTATGGTGGATCTATGGAGCGCGCAACCGCTTCGATCATCCCTTTGCGCAAGAAACACGCGATCTACTTGCTGCGCTGCCTAATGCTCGAAGTTGCGTCCAATATAGCCGGCCCGACGCGACTGAGCGAATCGGCGTCGATTTCGACGCGGCCGGGCGGCTGACCGTCGCAGCCCTCGAAAAGCTGGCCGTACCGCGCGAATCCGATTTTTATCTGTGCGGCCCGCCCGCCTTCCTTGAGGACTTCTCCACGGGGCTCGGTAGTTGGGGCGTCGCCCGCGATCGGGTTCATACGGAGGTTTTCGGCTCGGGCAAGTCGATCACTCCCGGTGTGAAGAATGCGCCGCTGAGGCCACCGCACGCGCCTGCCGGGTTGCCCGGTAAGGGTCCGCACATATCATTTGCTCGCGCCGGCCTTACGGTCTCCTGGGATCCCAAGTTCCAGAGCCTCCTTGAATTCGCGGAAGCTTGCGATGTTCCGATGCGCTGGGCTTGCCGGACCGGGGTGTGCCACACTTGCGAGTGCGGGCTTATACTTGGATCGGTCAAATACGATCCCGAGCCGCTGGAGAGTCCGGCGGCCGGGAATCTGCTGACTTGCTGCTCGCGTCCGCAGGAAGACTTGGTAATCGACGTCTGATCCGCTTGTTCGCACTGCCATGTTCGCACTTCACAAGGTGTTGAAGGTGTACGCCCAGCGGCCGGTCCTCGGCCCGCTTACGCTGACGGTGCCGCCCGGGCGGACGACCGTACTGATCGGTCCCAGCGGGTGCGGCAAGTCCACTTTCCTGCGGCTGCTCATCGGGCTTGTGGGGCCGGACGCAGGCGAGGTCACCTTTGACGGCAAGCCGGTTGCTCCGAACACTGTTCGGGCCGTGCGGCTTCGCGTTGGATACGTCATCCAGGACGGCGGGCTCTTCCCGCACCTGACAGCGCGGCGGAACGTAACCCTGATGGCCTCCCACCTCGGCCGAAACCGGGACGCGATCGCCGCCCGTGTGGCTGAACTCACCGATCTGACCCGCTTCCCCGCCGATGGGCTGGACCGCTACCCGCATGAGCTTTCCGGCGGTCAGCGGCAGCGGGTCGGGCTGATGCGGGCCCTCATGCTGGACCCGGACGCTCTGCTGCTCGACGAGCCGCTCGGGTCCCTCGACCCGCTCGTGCGCCGACCTCCAGAACGAACTCCGCGACATCTTTCGCCGGCTGGAAAAAACGGTGGTGCTGGTGACACATGACCTGGCCGAGGCCGCCTTCTTCGGAGACCGGGTCGTGCTCCTGAGGGCCGGGCAGGTTGTTCAAGAGGGCAGCCCGGCCGACCTGTGGCATCACCCGGCGGACGCGTTCGTCACCCGGTTCGTCCAGGCCCAGCGGGGGCCGGAGGTGCCGGCATGAATTCAATTGGTGGGTCTTCGCGGCGCTCGACACCACCCTACGTGTTGGTCCTGTTGGCCGTGGTCGGCCTGCCCGGATGCCAGCGCCGTGTGGACCGTGCTGTGAATCGCCCGGTGGCAATCGGGGCGAAGACCTTCACAGAGTCGATGATCCTTGCGGAGATGGGAACACAATTGGCCCGTCACGCCGGCGTCGCTTCCCACCGCGAGGAGCTTGGCGGCACACCCGCGCTCTGGCTGGCGCTGACGCAAGGCGATATCGACGCCTACCCCGAGTACACCGGCACCATCACCCGGCAGATCTTGAAGGCCGAACCGCCCGACCTCGCTGCCGCGCTGGCGGCCCACGGTGTCCGCGTCAGCGGATCGCTCGGGTTCCGCAACAACTACGCTCTCGGCATGAGAAAGGACGTCGCCGCCGCCAAGGGCATCACGAAAATATCCGACCTCCGAGGCCACTCGGAGCTGCGGCTCGGATTCACCAACGAGTTCATCGACCGCCCGGACGGCTGGCCCGGTCTGAAGCGGCACTACGACCTTCCGCAGACGAACGTCCAAGGCATTAACCACGCCCTTTCTTATCGCGCACTGGTCGAGCGGGCGATTGACGTGACCGACATGTACACCACCGATGGCGAGATCGCCCAGTACGACCTGCTGCCGCTGAACGACGATCTGGGCTTCTTCCCGGCCTACGAAGCGGTCTGGCTCTACCGCACAGACCTCGCGGAGCGCCACCCGGCCGTGGTCAGTCGGCTCCGCCGGTTGGAGGGCCGCATCTCCGAAGCCCAGATGCAGCGCATGAACGCCGCAGTGCAAGTTGGCAAGCAGAAGGAGGGAACAGTCGCCGCCGAATTCTTGCGGTCGGAGCTGGGGGTCAATGCCCGTACATCCGAACGCGCCCTGGCCCAGCGGGTGCTGGCGACGACCGGCCAGCATCTGCTCTTGGTCGTCCCATCGCTGTTGGCGGCGGTGCTGGTTGGCGTGCCGCTTGGCGTTATCGCCGCCCGCCGGCCGCGGTTGGGCCGGGTGGTTTTCGCCGTCACGGGCATCCTGCAGACGATCCCTTCGCTTGCGCTTTTGCTGTTCATGATTCCGGTCATGATGTGGCTCCTGGGAAAAGGAACCGGGGCCCCGCCGGCAATCGCCGCGTTGTTCCTCTACAGCCTCCTGCCGATCGTGCGCAACACGCACGCCGGCCTGACGGGCATTCCCGCTTCCCTGCACGAGTCCGCCGAGGCGCTCGGGCTGCCGCCGCTGGCGGTCCTTTGGCGGATCGAGCTGCCGTTGGCGATGCCGACGATCCTGGCCGGCGTGCGGACGGCGGCGGTGATCAACGTCGGCACGGCGACCCTCGGCGGCTTCATCGGGGCCGGCGGTTACGGCGGCCCGATCCTCCGCGGAATCGACAAATTCGACGTGCCGCTCATGCTCGAAGGGGCCGTTCCGGCGGCGCTTCTGGCCTTAGCGATCGAGGGTTTGTTCGAGCTGGTCCAGCGATCCGTCCCGCACCGCGGTTGACGCGAAAGGCCCAGAAGTCAGCATCCTGACCTCCGAACTCTGACCTCCGGCCTCCGCTCACGCCTCGATCGTCCCCGACGACGCGGCGGTCTGCGCGGCGATGTTAGCCGCGTCGCTCGTCACGAGGCCGTAGGCGGGCTTACTTGGCGGAGATGAGCGCGCTGATATTGGCGAGCCAGGAGGTGAACTCGCCTTCTTGGGTCGGGATATTCCTGTCCTGGAAATGCCTCCTGTCTTGGAAATGTCTCCTATCTTGAGCAGGCCGAACAGTCCGAACATGACGTCGTAGTGGCAGCCTTGGGCGGTAGCCACTTCCCGCGATACGCACGGCGGTTGCCGCAAGAAGCAGGCAGCCCGACAACTACCACCCGAAGATGGCAGCGTGTGATCGCAATAAAATCGGACTGCCTCTTGCCTTCTCAGGCATGCACGCGAGAATTACGGCATGCAGCGGAGCCGACGTGATTTGGAACGCGGCCCTGCTGAAAGTTGATTCGAAGTCGTCGGATGACTAGATAAAGGGCAGTTCGGCTCCGCTGAGAGGCTCGTTGGAGAGCAAGCCGACGTGGTCGAGCCTCTTCGAGTATTGGGACCACTTCGGTTTTTTTTTCTTGGTAGGAGATTTCGCCAAAAAACCAATTGTCCAATGTGTCCTCCAAGGGGCGAATCCCCGATGCGGATTGCGGCACAGATCGAATCGTGCCGCCAGCGGGGCAAGTCCAGGGCAAGTCCAGGGCAAGTTCCTTCCGCCATAAGCGAGCCTTGGAGGAAAGCGCTGCACGACTAAAATGCGAGGCGTTCCTGAATGGTTCTGGATGGTGACTGTCCCGACCCTCTATTCGAGCATCGGGGACACGGCAAATCAGCCACAAGTGGGGGGGGGTAACCCAGCCGCCCCCCCGCTAATAATGACAATCAAAGTTGTGTTACTTTGGCGGGTCAAAGCGAGATTTCGCGTTTATCTATACGGAGCGGAAAAGAAGCCGCACGCAACGGCCCGAGTCCTGCTAACAGGTATCTTCGATCCCCACTAGATTTGAGACCCGATTATGACCTCGAATTCACGTCACCGCTTTACCCTAACGAGCTACTTGCTCGCGCTGGCGACTTGGATCAGCTTGTTGGCACCTGGTGGTAACGCCGTCGCAGCCGTTCTCTTTGCAACCAACTATAATTCGGGGAGCGTTTACGAGTTCACGCCCAACGGAACCCAATCAACCTTCGCCAGCGGACTGTCTAGTCCAACTGCGCTCGCGTTTAACAGCGGTGGTGACCTCTTCGTGTCTGACTGGTATTCGGGCGACATCTACGAGTACACGCCCAATGGAACCCAATCAACCTTCGCCAGTGGCTTGAATAAGGCAGACAAGCTGGCGTTTAACAGCATCGGCAACCTCTTCGTGGCTGACCAATATTCAGACAACATTTACAAGTTCACGCCCAACGGAACGCGATCGACCTTCGCCGCCGGATTGTATGGTCCATCAGGGCTGGCGTTTAACAGCAGCGGCAACCTCTATGAGGCTGACTACTACTCGAACAACATTTACAAGTTCGCGCCCAACGGAACCCGATCAACTTTCGCCAGTGGATTGAATGGTCCAGCAGCGCTGGCGTTTAATAGCAGTGGCGACCTCTTCGAGGCCGACTTCAATTCGGGCTATATTTACGAGTTCGCGCCCAACGGAACCCAATCAACCTTCGCCAGTGGTTTGAATAATCCAAACGGGCTGGCGTTTAACAGCAGTGGCGATCTCTTCGACGCCGACTACGGTGAGGGCAATATCTACGAGTTCACGCCCAACGGAACCCGATCAACCTTTGCCGACGCACTCGGGCAGTTTGGTCCAACAGGGCTGGCGTTTGAGACCATTCCCGTGACGTCCCTTTGGGCATTGGCGGTCAGCGGAAACTGGAGCAAGCCGAGCAACTGGACGGGTAACGTTCCCAATGGCGATGGCGCAGTGGCCGTGATCAGCGCCTCGACCACCGCTGCCTTGACTGTTACGCTCGACGAGCCGGTGACGCTCGGCACGCTGGTCCTGGGCTCCGGCACACCGGGCGTGGGCTATACCCTGAGCGGCGGCGGCAGCAACACGTTGACGTTCAGCAACACCGGCAACAGCGCACCCGCGGAGATCTCGGGCAACGACGGCGCGCACTTTATCAATGCGCCGGTCATTTTGGCCTCGAACCTCGTCGTGACGTCACTATCCTCGAATCCCTGGACGCTCAGCTTTGGCAATGCCAGCAGCATCACGGACAACGGCAGCAATTTGTTGCTGACCATGAACGCAAGCAACGGAACATTGATTTTGAGCGGTTCGGACAGCGTTACCGGCGGCACGTTCGTGACTGCCGGCACGCTGATCTTGACGAACGCGAACGCCATAGAAGACGGCACGAACTTGACCGTCGGCAACCTCGGGGCGTTTGCGCCGGTAATCCCAGACCCAGCCGCGAACAGCCTTGCGGGCTCGTCCGTGCCGGAACCAAGTACGCTGGCGCTCTTCACCGTAGCCGTTTGCGGTGCGGCCGTTTATCACCGCCTGCGCTCACGGCGGAAGAAGCAATGGCTGGGCTTCCCGAACTGAACCGATTTCACTGGCGATCGCGGCAGGGTTCACGAGCTCAGCGCGTGCCATGGCTATCGGTTCTTTTGTTGGTCGGCAATCGAAGCCCAAGCGGTCCTTATCCGCGCCGCCGACAATCCTGGCCGGCGTACGGACGGCGGCGGTGATCAACGTCGGCACGGCGACGCTCGGCGGGTTCATCGGGGCCGGCGGTTACGGCGGCCCGATCCTCCGCGGAATCGACAAGTTCGACGTGCCCCTCATGCTCGAAGGGGCGGTTCCGGCGGCGCTGCTCGCCTTATTGATAGAGGGTTTGTTTGAACTGGCCGAGCGCTATGTTCCGCGCCGCGGTTGACTCAAAACGCGCGGACCTTGCCCGGAACGAGCGGCCAGTGCTTGCTGCCGTCTGCAGGAAGCCCCGTCGAATAAGCGGCGCACTGCTCATAGCCCAAAGCTCATTGCTCCCCCGATTGACCTCCGCCGCCGGGTTCCGATAATAGTTTCGACAATAGGCGCCGCCTATCGCTCGCTGATTACGGAAACCCATAATGGCCACCCACCCCGCCCGACGCCTCGGCCTCGGCACGCTCGCGCTGCACGCCGGCCAGCAGCCCGATCCGGCGACCGGCTCCCGCGCGATGCCGATCCACCAGACCACGAGCTACGTCTTCAAGAGCACGGAGCATGCCGCCAACCTCTTCGCCCTGAAGGAGATGGGTTGGATCTACACGCGGATCATGAACCCCACGACCGACGTCTTCGAGCAGCGGATGGCCGCGCTGGAGGGGGGAATTGGGGCCTTGGCGCTCTCCAGCGGACAGCAGGCGATCACCGTCGCCTTGCTGAACCTGGCGCACAGCGGCGGGCACATCATCGCCGCCGCGGCGCTCTACGGCGGCACGATCGAGCTCCTCGCCCAGACCTTCAAGCGGCTGGGCATTGAAGTCACATTCATCGACGCCACCAATCCGCAGAACATCGCTCGTGCGGCCAAGCCCAACACGCGGGCGGTCTACGTCGAGGCGCTGGCCAATCCCAAGAACGACGTGCTGGATTTCGAGGCGATCGCGGACGTGTCGCACCGGCACGGCCTGCCGGTGGTCTGCGACAACACGGTGCTCACGCCGATCCTGTTGCGGCCGTTCGACTACGGCATCGACATCACGATTTACAGCGCGACGAAGTTCATCGGCGGGCACGGCACGAGCATCGGCGGCGTGATCGTCGATAGTGGCCGGTTCGATTGGACCCGCGAACCGGACAAGTGGCCGCAATTCACTCGGCCGGACGCCTCCTATCACGGAATGGTCTTCCACGAGGCCGTCGGGCAGTTGTGCTACATCGTCACCTGCCGCACGCACTGGCTCCGCGACATGGGCGGGGCGTTTAGCCCGTTCAACAGCTTCCTCTTCCTGCAAGGGCTGGAGACGCTGCACCTGCGGATGCCGCGGCACAGCGAAAATGCGCTGGCACTCGCGAAGCAACTTGAGTCGCATCCGCTGGTGACGTGGGTCAACTACCCGGGGCTGCCGTCGCATCCGGGCTACAAACTTGGCCAGAAGTATCTGCCCAAGGGCGCGGGGGCGATCTTGGGCTTGGGCATCAAGGGCGGCCGCGCGGCGGGACAGAAGTTTGTCGAATCGGTCAAGGTCGCCTCGCATCTGGCCAACATCGGCGACGCCAAAACGCTCGTCATCCACCCCGCGTCAACCACGCACAGCCAACAGACACCCGAAGAGCGGGCCGCAGCGGGCGTGACCGATGACTACGTCCGCGTCACCGCCGGGCTGGAAGACATTGAGGACATCGTGGCCGATTGCGACCAGGCGCTGGCGGCGTCACAAGGGTAGAATGCATAGCCGACGATTCATGTCGGTACGTTTTTGTCGTTATCGCGCTATCTCGCAAGGGATGAGTATAAAGTGGAAACTACGGAGGACGACGCGACGCGGCTCCCGATCGGGCTCGACGCTGGCGCGGCGCACGCGTCGCTGACGCTGGCTAGCGCACAAGGGCGCTGGCTGCTGGCGGTGGCGGTGCTTGGTTCCGGCATGGCGTTCCTTGACACGACCGTCGTGAACGTGGCGCTGCCCTCGATCGGCCGCGAACTGCATGCCTCGACGAACGAGCTGCAGTGGGTGCTCAACGGCTACCTGTTGACGCTCGCGTCGCTGATCTTGCTGGGCGGCTCGCTCGGCGACCGCTTCGGGCGCCGCCGCGTGTTCGTGATTGGCGCCGTGATGTTCGCCTCTGCGTCGCTGCTGTGCGCTCTGGCTCCCACGATTGCCGCGCTGATCGCGGCGCGCCTGTTGCAGGGCATCGGAGGCGCGCTGCTGACGCCGGGCAGCCTCGCGATGATCGAGGCGAGCTTCTGCCGGCAGGACCGGCCGCGTGCGATCGGCGCGTGGTCCGGGATGACGGGCGTGGCGTCGGCGCTGGGCCCGCTGCTAGGCGGCTATCTGGTGGGAGCGGTGTCGTGGCGCACCGCCTTCTACATCAACCTGCCGCTGGGCGCATTCGTCTTGCTGTTCGCGCGGCACGTGCCGGAGACGCGCGACCCCTGTGACAGCGGCCCGTTGGACGTCGCAGGCGCGGCGCTGGCGCTCGTCGCCCTCGCCGGCTCCAACTATGCGCTCATAGAAGCACCCAACGGCTGCTCGGCGGCGGCTATGTGGTCGGCCGCGGCGCTGGCGCTGGCGGCGCTGCTGGCGTTCATCGCCGTGGAGCGCGCGAGCGCCAATCCGATGCTCCCGCTGGGCATCTTCACGCGCCAGTTCACCTCCGCGAACCTGGTCACGTTCGTGGTCTACAGCGCGCTCGGCGGCTTCTCCTTCCTGCTCGTGTCGTTCCTGCAGATCTCGCTGGGGTACTCGCCGCTGGCAGCCGGCGCGGCATCGTTGCCGGTGACGCTGTTGATGCTGCTGTTCTCGTCGCGCTCGGGTTCGCTGGCGCAGAAAACAGGGCCGCGCTTGCCGCTCGCCGCGGGACCGCTTTTGATCGCGGCAGGTCTCGTGCTGATGGCGCGGATTACGCCCGGCGACGGCTATGCCGGCAGCGTGCTTCCGGCGATGCTCGTGTTCGGCGCGGGTCTCACGCTGGTGGTATCGCCGATCACGGCAACGGTCCTCGCGAGTGTGAGCGAGCTTCATTCCGGGATAGCCTCCGGTGTCAACAACGCCGTCGCGAGGGTCGCGAGCCTGCTGGCGGTCGCGCTGCTACCTCCCATCGCCGGCTTGACCGGACGCCGCTTCTTCGAGCCCGAACTCATGACCCGAGGATTCCACATCGCAATGCTGGTGTGCGCAGTCGTCTCCGCAGCGGGCGGCGTGCTCGCGTGGCTCACGATCGACAACTCGATCCTGCAAAACAGCCAGGCGTCGGAAGGCAGCGACGGGAACGGTTTCCACTGTGCGGTCAGTGGCCCACCACTGCCCACCGGGGGACGGAGGGACGGGCGTGGGCGGCCCGAAGATGGCTGAGGACGGCAGTGATCAACGTCGGCACGGCGACGCTCGGCGGCTTCATCGGGGCCGGCGGTTACGGCGGCCCGATCCTCCGCGGAATCGACAAGTTCGACGTGCCGCTGATGCTCGAAGGGGCGGTTCCGGCAGCGCTCTTGGCCTTGGCGATCGAGGGTTTGTTCGAGCTGGTCCAGCGATCCGTCCCGCGCCACGGTTGACTTGAAAGGCCTGGTCCTCGCCTGCACGCGGAAAAAGCAATTGCAAAATGAAAAATTCAAATTGAAAATTGCAAATTGGGGGGCTTGACCCGGTCATCGCGTCGCCCATAAAATCGGGCTATCCTCGACCGCATTTTTGCGTTCAAGTACCCGTTTGGCCGCCCTACGATCGCAATGCAATGCCCAGTACATCGAAGAAACGAAAAGCCGCATCAAGCATTAAGATCGACCCGAACGTACGTTGCCTCCGTATTTATCCGGTAGAGGACAATCGCAATCGAAGCAAGACGATATCCGACCTGAAGACGGTAGGTATCAAGCTTTCGCGCAACCAAGCAATCCACTTGGCAAGGGTTCTTCTTGCGGCAGCGCAAGACTGGGACGAGGTCGAAATTACTGCGTGGCGCGTTTACAAGCGGCAGTCAGACGGCACGTACAATATCACTGTGACTACTGCGGTTCCAGTCGATGGTGACGGTGTTGACGCCGAGGAGTAAACTTGATGGGTGTAACTGAATTGGTCCGGCATGCATTGGCCGACTTAGGGCAGGAGGCGACCGACCAAGAGGTCAGGAAATACGTCCATGCCAAGGACCCAACCGTTCCACTTGGGTATGTCTTACTGGCCTGCGGCAAATTGCGAGGCCACGTGCGTCCTTCATCGCGCGGCGAGCCGCGGCACAGATCGTAGTCTTGCCGCTGCTCCTCTAGCCCCCTTCGACCTTCGCCACTCGGCACCATCAGGCCGGCGGAGACTGTGATCATTTCATGGCCGTCCGCGCGGGAAAGCGCGGCTTTTGCCGAAAACGCTCACCCGCGGCGGCTTTGAAATGGTCACGGTCGAGCAAGGCCGGTGCGAGTGGCGAACGGTCGAAGGGTGGCGGCCCCCCTCTGATCGAGCCATGACGCCCGGCGGAGCCCCTTTCTCCCCGCTCGTTCGCCCTTTCCCGCCTCTCGGCGGCCCATTTCCTGCCGTCGTCTCGCCGTTTTCGCCGCTCGGCTCAGCGTTACAAACCATCGTTTTTCGGGTTTCTCCGATATTGTGCGCGGGCGAGATTTGCGCCGGAAATGCGCCCGAACTTCGCAAACATGCACGGCGCAATTGCGCGCGGACCGCGCAACTTGCATTCGCACTGCACAATTGCGCACGCGGGCAAAATGCCCGCGTTTATGGGCAAATTGCCCGCGTCCGTTTGGATTTTGCCCGCGTGCGTTTGGATTCTGCGCGGGAGCGCCGCGCGGCAAGTCGGCTGGACGCTACAACCGGACCACGCGGGACCGGTCTCGCGAGATGCCGGCCGGGCCGCGCGAATGAATCCCGTTGGGATTGAATGGGCCTAGACTCCGACTTCTAACTCCTGCCGCAAGACATTGGAAACATCACCGCCACGCGCGTATAATGCCGGTGAACCCGCCAGACGAAGGGAGGTTAAAGGTGAACGATCCGCCCAATTTACAAGAGCTTCGGCGCAGGCCCTCCAGCGGCACTGGACCGCCTCCGCCGCGGGCGATCAGGACGCCGAACACGAGATCTATCACGACGACGCGATCGTCGAGTATCCCCAGTCGGGCGAGCGCACCGCGGGCGGCACAACGTACAAGCCCTTCGCAGCCAGCACCCGGACAAACCGTCAGGCTTCGTCGTGCGGCGGATTGTCGGCGAGGGCGACCTGTGGGTTACCGAGTATGCGATCACCTATAACGGGCGTCGCTTCGACACGGTGAGCATCATGGAGTTTCAGGCAGGCAAGGTAGTGCGCGAGACGCAGTACTTCGCCGAGCCGTTCGAGCCCCCGGCGTGGCGGGCTGGGTTGGTGGAACGGATGACGTGAGCCCCCTTCGAATGCAAGAAAGGACTGAGCCATGACAAGCAAGCTGAATTATCCGACTCACACGCTTGCCTCGGCTCCCGAGAATTCGAAGCCGTGCTCGAACAACTGCAGAAGGCATTTGGCGTCATACCTAACATCGCGGGCGCCATTGCAAATTCACCGAAACTATCAACCATGACAAAGTTCGATGCGATCGTGATCGGGTCCGGCCAGGGCGGCACTCCGCTTGCCGAGAAGCTGGCGGACCAAGGCTGGAGCGTGGCCCTGATCGAACAGGGGCAGATCGGCGGCACGTGCATCAACACCGGATGCACGCCCACCAAGACGATGATTGCATCGGCCCAGGTGGCGCACTATGCCCGCCAGGCAAGCAGGTGGGGAGTGCAGGCCGCCGACGTTCGCGCGGACCTGCCGCGTATTGTCGCCCGCAAGGACCAAATCGTCGGCGAGTGGCGCTCTAGTGATGAAAAGAAAGTCCAAGGGAGCAAGAACCTGCGTTGGTATCGCGGCCACGCCCGCTTCGTCGCGCCGCACCGCGTTCGCGTCGAAGAGTGGGTGGGAGTGGTCGAGGAGGAATTGGAAAGCGATCACATTTTCATCGATGCCGGCGGACGGCCGAATATCCCGCAGGTCAAGGGACTTGATCGGGTCAATTACCTGACGAACGCCAGTCTCTTGGACTTAACCGAACTGCCGGAGCACCTGCTGATTCTCGGCGGCGGCTACATCGGCCTGGAGTTCGGGCAGATGTTTCGCCGCTTCGGCAGCCAGGTGACGATCGTCGATCGCAACGAGCAGATTCTCCCCCGCGAAGACGCCGACGTGGCCGACGAGTTGCGGAAGGCACTTGGAGAGCGAAGGAATCCGCTTTGTCCTGGGTGCCGCAGACGGATCGAATCGCGAGCGAGCGCGAGCCTATTACTCTGAGCGTACGGGCGGGAAACGAAAACCTTTCGCTGGAAGGATCGCATCTTCTGGTTGCCACCGGCCGCCGGCCTAATAGCGATGATCTGGGGTTGGACGCCGCGGGCGTCGAAACCGATGGCCGAGGGTTTATCCGCGTCAACAGCCGCCTGGAAACGAACGTGCCTGGCATCTGGGCTTTGGGCGATATCAATGGCGGTCCCGCCTTTACTCACATTTCGTACAACGACTTCCAAATCATTTACGCCAATCTGATCGAGGGTAAATCGCTTTCCACCGACAACCGGCAGGTTCCCTACTGCGTTTTCACCGATCCACAGCTCGGTCGCGTGGGTATGACGGAGCGAGAAGCTCGGGCGACGGGCAGGCAACTGAAAATCGGCAAAATCCCTATGAGTTGGGTCGCCCGTGCCATCGAGAGGGACGAAACCGCGGGACTGATGAAGCTAATAGTTGATGCCGGCACCGATCGCATCCTCGGCGCTGCGATCCTCGGCAGCGAAGGAGGCGAACTGGTTCAGATCTTGGGCGCCGTGATGCTTGCCGCCGCTCCCTACACGTTGCTCAAAGGCGCGATCTACATTCACCCAACCCTGGCCGAAGGTTTTTGGACGCTGATGGAGCAGGTGAAGAGCAGTGATCACCTATAACGGGCGTCGCTACGACACTGTGAGCATCATGGAGTTCCAGGCTGGCAAGGTAGTCCACGAGACGCAGTACTTCGCGGACCCATTCGAGCCCCCCGCGTGGCGGGCACGGTTGGTGGAACGGATGACGTGAGCGCCCTTCGAGCACAAGTTGGACAAGTCTCGTAACATTTCCTGGACGATCCAGGGAATAAGCCGCAGATCGTTTCCGCAAAACGCCTCGGGATCGACTACGCCGGAGTATGGAGGGATGCTCCACTTCGATTTGTTGATGCGGAAAACTCGGAAACTCACAAAAAGGATCATGGCAAGGTGCGTTTGTTGGCCTCGCGATGGCGCCGTTTAGCCGAGACGCTTGCCTCGGCCGCGTTTTCCGATCGGCAACGCACTCGTCTCGGCTACACGGATGGCAAGCAGGACTGATTTCACGATACGTTCTCCGCTGACAAAACCGAAAGGTAACGAATTACAGCCGGCAAAGCATCCGAGAAGCACCTGGCATTGGTGCGCGACTACTTCGTTCTGCCCAGGTCCCAAACCTTGATGGTCTTGTCTTCGCTCCCGGAGGCGAGGCGCTTGCCGTCGAAACTGAATGCCAGAACCCGGATTTTGGCGGTGTGTCCTTTGAGAGTGGCAAGCGCGTTGCCGGCGGGAACGTCCCAAAGTCTGATTGTGTTGTCGTCACCTCCCGCGGCAAGCGTCTTGCCGTCGAAACTGAATGCCAGCACGAGAATATCGCCCACGTGTCCGTGAAGGGCGGCAAGCTCCTTGCCTGACGCCACTTCCCAAAGCCGGACGCTGTTGTCAGTCGTAACATTCTTGCCATTAATGTTTTCGACCACGTCCAAGGCCGTGGCCAACATTTTTCCGTCCCGACTGAAGGCGGCGGCGGGCGTCCATTCCACAAGTTCCCGCGCCGACTTTTGCTTGCCGGAAGCTGCGTCCCACTGCCGGAGCGCCCCGTTGTGTCCCATGGAGGACACGACTTTGCCGTCAGGAGTAAAAGCCAGGGCCTTGACACCCCATTCGTCGTTTCCTTCAAGGACGGCGACTGGCTTGCCGGTTGCCACGTCGAACAGGCGAATTTTGGCGATGCAAGCGCCTCCCGATGCCAGGATTTTGCCGTCTCGACTAAACACGACCCGCGGCGCGGCGTACTCCGACCACAGATCCAGGAGAGTCGTCAATTTGTGCGTTTCCACGTCCAGCAGTTTGACCTTATTGCCGGCAGCTCCCAGAGCTAGCGTACTGCCGTCAGGACTAAATGTCAGCGAATCAATCAAATAGGCCGCGTTCTTCACGGCCGCCTTTTCCTTGCCCGACATCAAGTCCCAAAAGCGGATCGTGTTCTTATCGCCGTCAGAGGCAAGCGTTTTACCGTCGGGACTCACGGCCAGGCACCTGATTCCAGCATCTGCGGCCAACGTAAACATTAGTTTCGGCTCTGCGGCCGTTGCGAAGCTGAACCGGCCGAATGCGGCCAGGGTCATTAGCGCGACGCCGGTTGCTCGTTGGAACTTGAAACTGATCATGTTTCATATACCCTTGCTTTGCACTCGACGTTTTAACAGGCAATAGGACTCCGAGTCACCGTTGGAACTCGCAATTCGGCAAAGCCCGCTGGCGCATTGCTCCGGCGTCGTCTGTAATGCTGCAACTTGGAGGTGACCGCAGCTTGAACGATGCGGTCGAAGCGTGGTTTGTCCCGCAGTGAGAGCACCGGCGAACCAAAACACCAGAAACCGCGACAACCGCATGTAGATTCCTCCGCGTAACCTGCCCCCTATCGTGATCTACTTGTGGAATTATCGCTGCTCGCTTTCCCTGTCGCAAGTGGGACAAACGGCCCGCCAGCGGTCTGGCGGCATCGGGTACTTCTCCGTCGGGATGCTTCAAATGGCAGCGGTCAGTGGAGCCCGTGGCGCCGGCCAAACTTGCGGACATCGTTGGCGGCACAATTACATACTGTGCCGTTGCAGGCAGCGTGGTTAGAGCGAGAGAGGTAAGGTATCATGGACGTGATCCATAAAAATGCACGAAGAACACCACAAAAACAGGAATCAGTTCCTCCCGGAATTGGTGCAGCCGCTAAACTCTACGCAGGAACACGTGCCGCAAGATGCTTGCTGACAAGGACTTACGAAATGCTGAGAATCGGAATTGTTGGCGTTGGTTTCATGGGCATGATCCATTACCTCGCCTACCAGCGCCTCGGCGCGAAGGTCACCGCGATCTGCACGCGCGATCCCGCGCCGCGCGGGCGATTGGCGCTCGATCCAAGGCAACTTCGGGCCGCGCGGCGAGTTGATGGATCTGTCGGGCGTCGCTCAGCATGCCGAGTTGGACGCCATGCTGGCCGATCCGTCGTTAGACCTGATCGACATCTGCCTGCCGCCCGCGCTGCACGCTTCCGCCGCGGTCAAGGCGCTGCAAGCGGGCAAGCACGTTCTTTGCGAGAAGCCGATCGCGCTGCGGCCGGCCGACGCGGAAGACATGGTCGTCGCCGCCGAACGCGCCCGGCGCATGCTGATGATCGCCCACGTGCTGCCTTTCTTTCCCGAATACCGCTTCGCCTACGACGCGATCGCCGGCGGCGCTTACGGGCGGCTGCTGGGCGGCCACTTCAAGCGAATCATCTCCGATCCGGCATGGCTGCCGCGGTTCTACGACCCGCAAGTGATTGGCGGCCCGATGTTGGACCTGCACGTCCACGACGCCCATTTCATCCGGCTCACTTGCGGCATGCCCAAGAGCGTACACGCGGCGGGCACGATGCGCGGAGAGGTGGTCGAACGGTTTCACGCGCAGTTTCGTTTTGCCGATCCACAGCTTAGCGTAACAGCCGCCAGCGGCGTGATTGCACAGCAGGGCCGCCCTTTCACGCACGGCTACGAAATCTATCTGGAAAAAGCGACGCTGCTCTTCGACTTTGCGGTGATCGGCGGCGAGCCGGTACTGGCGATGCCCGTTACCGTGCTCACCGCGGACGGCCGGATCGAGCGCCGGCGCTCCCCGCGGGCGACGCCGTCACGCCCTTCGAACACGAGCTGGCCGAAGCCGTCCGCGCCATACAATCGGGCACCCCGTCGCCGCTCCTCTCCGGCACCCTTGCCCACGACGCGGTGGTCATCTGTCAAAAGGAGACCGCGTCGGTTATGACCGGGCAAGCGGTCGCGTTTTAGTTGACGGTGGTTGCTTGGCCGACTATCAGACAAGCGAGTGCGACTTAGTTGCACGCGACGAAACGCGCATGATGACAAGGTCGCGCATTGTGCCGAGCTGCGCAAACCAAATAGTCTGCGATTAATACTTAGCTTGACGTCAACGAACTGTCGTGGCCGAACTCGTGCCACGCTTCCGGTTTGCTTGCCCAGCACTATTCCGCTGCACCGCTGCGATCCTCGCTTTGAGCAGCTTTCGGACGAGGTCGACGGGCAGCGGCTTGTCCGGTTGAAATCGAATCGTGCCCTTGCTAGTCTTGTAGCCCGCCAGTTCGTCCTTGAATTCTTCCACGACGGCACCGGGATAGAACCCGCAATGGTTCGACATCGCGCCGAACCAGATGACCATCCGCCCGTCGAGTCGGAAGGCGGGGAGGCGATAGCTGATGCACTCTTCCGCCCGCGGGACCGCCGCTTGAATCGTCTTGCGCAGCCGCTGTAGCGCGGCCCGTTTGTCGTCGGGCAGCGCGGCAAGGTACTCGTCGATGGTCGTGGCTGGTGATTTGCGTTTGGGCTTTTGTTTCATGTTTTTTCACGGTATTGCAACTGGTTTAGATTGCGCTACAGGGACGGAGCTCGTCGGCCGCGCTAGTCTTGTTTGATCGCGCAGTTTGGCAATGCCTGCCGTAACGCGTCAGTATATGCTCCGCGATTTGACTAATGGAATGCTGGAATCCAGCCGGCCCGGTTGCCCGGCAATTGTTGGCGGCTTCGCCGGAACAGCAACGGGCTAAAGCCGGAACTCCAGCGGCCTGTTCTTTACCGCTCACTGCTCGTTTCCGAGCCCTACCCCTTTCCCCGCCCATCGATCATAATACTTTTGAAGCCCTGGACCTGACATTCTCGCCCCGCACAAGGATCTGACCCATGAAATCCGACACTACCGTTCTCTCCCGCCGTGAAGTTCTTGCCGCCCTCGGCGCACTGGCGCTTTCGTGCAAAACCGGATTGGCGGCCGCGCCGGATACTGCCGCCACGAAAAAACAGCACAGAGGCATCGCCATTCAGCTCTACACGGTCCGCGATCCGGCCAAGAAGGACCTGGGCGGCACGCTGAAAAAGCTCCGCGACATGGGCTGGGAATACGTCCAGTGGAGCGGGATGCCGAACCTGCCCGGCGACAAAATCCGCCGCGGCCTTGGACGCCGCCCAATTGAAGGCGATTTCCGCGCACGTCAGCATCGAACCTTTCGAAAAGGATTTTGACGAGGCCGTCCATACCTGGAAGACGGTCGGCGTGGAGCATCTGGCCGTCGGCTCGATGATGAGAAACTGCACGGCCAACGTAGAGGCCTGGCTCCGCGGCGTCAAACGGCTGGCGGCCGTCGGCGCCAAGCTCCGCGAGGAGGGTATTCGATTCGCATACCATACGCACGGCCCCGATTTCCAAAAGTACTCGAGCGATTCGCGGCGGAAGATCGACATCATGCTCGAATCGGCCTCGGCTAACGACCTCCTGGCGGAATTCGACGTGGCCTGGGTATATGTGGGCTCGGTTAATTCAGGCAGCGCCGGCCCGGCCGACTATCTGCGGAAGTACAAGGGCCGGACGCCGGTCATCCACGTCAAGGACCTCATGCCGCTCAAAAAGGGCGGCAAGGTGCAATTTACGCCAGTCGGCCGAGGCGTGCAGAACTGGAAGGAAATCTTCGCTGCCGCGCACGAGGCCGGCGTCCAGTGGTTCGCTTACGAACAGGACAACGGCCAGGGATCGCCTTTCGACTGGGCCCGCCAGAGCCTTGAGTTCATGACTAAGAACATCTGATCTGACGATCCTGCGCCAACGGTTTGCTGTTGCGATAAGCACCGCCTCAATCTCGGCAACCGAGGAAGGTTTTTCCTGCGACCAGTGCCGATTTTTCGGCCTCTTCCCCCTTTTTTTTGCAGTCGCACTAAGCTACACTGTGCTATCTTTCGGAGTATTAACATACTCACGGGTTTTTGGGAAAAGGTCCTTATGGCCAACGTCAATTTAGTGCTGAATCTGCCCACCGGGGTCACCACCGCGACGAGCCTCGGCTTGTCGGGGCTGGCTTGGCACCATAGCCCGGGAACCAGCGGCAAATTCCACGCACATTCCGTGCTTGTGGACCTTTCGCTGATGGACGGCGAGCCGGCGTTCGACTATCTTCCTGAAGGCGGTTGGCGGGATGCGAGAGCCGATACCGGCATGGCGCTTGAGGCGGCGCGGAGCGGCAAGCGCACCAAGACGGCGCTTTCCAACGATGCCTTCAACTGCACCCCCCTTTCCGCATACCACCGCGTCTATTTGGCCAAGACCAGCGGCGACGTGCTGGAATTGCTGCCGGGCGAACAGGTTGCCCGATTCCACGGGCGGGCCTCTGCCGAGAACCTCTCGGCGGACCAGGTCGCGCAGACGGCGCAATTGCCGCTGGTGGAAAAGCGGCAGCCGCATTACTATTTGGTGGTCAGCCCGGTCGAAATGCTGGTGCTCTCCAACCTCACGCCGGCCGAGTACGTGTGGTACGCCACGCACCGCGCCGGCAAGCTCTTTCGGCAAGTGCTGTTCGCGGAGTTGAGCCACCACATGCGCGACGTGGCGGCCCGCGACGTCTTCGAAACGGCCCTGCGGGAGTTGACGGAAACGCCGATGAAGAAGACCAAGACCATCATGCTGGGCGGTTGCTTTGCACGGATTCCGTTTTCTGGCTGGCTCGGCTACCAGGGCGGCGCGGTAGGCGGGTTGCACGGCGGCGACGCCAGCGGCGCCGTCCTGTGGCGCTTCCCCAAGGAAATTCCCCACGCATTCGAACGCGCAAACTGAATCATTTAACGCAAATGAAAAATATGAATGGGTTGATTGGACGGCGATTTCTCTTCACTTTCATGCTGCTTTTGGCGGCACTGCCGGCCCTGTTCGCCGGCGCCGCGCGAGCGGCGGAGGCCGAGCACCACGGCGGCGAGGCGAACCTCGTCCTGCCGCCGCTGGACGACACTTCCTTGGCCAGCTTCGGCGGCCTGTCGGGACACACTCTGCTCTTGGGCGGCCTGGTCATCAGCGCCCTGGGGCTGGCGTTCGGGCTGGTCATGTTCGCCCACATGCGCCAGCGGCCCGTCCACCGGGCGATGCGGGAAATCTCCGAACTGATCTACGAGACCTGTAAGACGTATCTCATCACCCAGGGCAAGTTCCTCGCCATCCTGTGGGTCCTGATCGGCATCATTATCGTCGCCTACTTCGGCTTCATCGCGAAACCGGTCATGGAGCCTTACAAAGTTGGAATCATCCTTGCCTTCAGCGTGTTGGGCATCGCCGGATCGTACGGCGTTGCCTGGTTCGGCATCCGCATGAACACCTACGCCAACTCGCGGACCGCGTTCGCCTCGCTCGCCGGCAAGGGCTGGCCCTGCTACGCCATCCCGCTGCAGGCCGGCCTCTCCATCGGCATGGCGCTGATCTCCGTCGAACTTTTCATGATGCTTTGCATTTTGCTCTTCGTGCCGGGCAAGCTGGCCGGAGCATGTTTCATCGGTTTTGCCATCGGCGAATCGCTCGGCGCGTCGGCCCTCCGCATCGCCGGCGGCATCTTCACCAAGATCGCTGATATCGGCAGCGACCTCATGAAGATCGTCTTCAAGATCAAGGAAGACGACGCCCGCAATCCGGGCGTCATCGCCGACTGCACGGGCGACAACGCGGGCGACTCAGTCGGCCCCACGGCCGACGGTTTTGAGACCTACGGCGTGACCGGCGTGGCCCTGATCGTGTTTATCCTTCTGGCGGTAAAAGAGCCAGCGGTGCAGGTGCAATTGCTCGTCTGGATTTTCGCTATGCGCGTGATGATGATCGTTACTTCGGCGGCCAGCTATTTCGTCAACGAGCTGATCATGAAGGCCAAGTACGGCAACGCGGCGAAGTTCAACTTCGAGCACCCGCTCACTTCGCTCGTCTGGATCACTTCGTTCGTCTCGATCGCCGTTACGTTCCTCGTCAGTTGGCTGCTGATCCCCAACCTCGGCGGCGACGACAGCTTGTGGTGGAAGCTCAGCATCATCATCACCTGCGGCACGTTGGCCGGCGCGATCATCCCGGAAGTGGTGAAGGTCTTCACGTCGGTCCATTCCCGCCACGTCCGCGAGATCGTCAACTCGTCGCGCGAAGGGGGCGCGTCGCTGAACATCCTCTCCGGCCTTACCGCCGGCAATTTCAGCGCCTACTGGCTGGGGCTGACGATCGTGGCCCTGATGGCGATCGCCTACGGAGTCAGCATCGGTGTTCCGGGCACAATCATGCTTGCGCCGGCTGTCTTCGCCTTCGGCTTGGTGGCCTTCGGCTTCCTTGGCATGGGCCCGGTGACGATCGCCGTGGACTCCTACGGCCCTGTGACCGACAACGCGCAGTCGATCTACGAGCTTTCCACGATTGAGACGCTGCCCGGCGTGTCGGCGGAAATCCAGCGGGATTTCGGTTTCACGCCCAACTTCGCCCTCTCCAAGGAGCTGCTGGAGGAGAACGACGGCGCGGGCAACACCTTCAAGGCGACGGCCAAGCCGGTGTTGATCGGCACGGCGGTCGTCGGGGCGACGACGATGATTTTCTCGATTATTGTCTCGCTCACCAGCGGCCTGACGGAGCACATGACGAGCCTCTCGCTGATGTACCCGCCGTTTTTGCTCGGGTTGGTCTCGGGCGGGGCAATCATCTACTGGTTTAGCGGCGCCTCGACGCAGGCCGTGGTGGCCGGGGCCTACGCGGCAGTCGAGTTCATCAAGGCCAACATCAAGCTCGGCACGACCGAAAAAGCCTCGATCACCGACAGCAAGCGGGTGGTGGAAATCTGCACGCTCTATGCGCAAAAGGGCATGTGGAACATTTTCCTCGCGGTGTTCTTCGTGACCCTGTCCTTCGCCTGCGTCGAGCCCTTCTTCTTCGTCGGCTACCTGATCTCGATCGCCCTGTTCGGCCTTTACCAGGCGATCTTCATGGCAAACGCCGGGGCGCCTGGGACAACGCCAAAAAGGTCGTCGAGACCGAGCTGCACGCCAAAGGGACAGACCTGCACGACGCCACCGTCGTCGGCGACACGGTGGGCGATCCGTTCAAGGACACCAGCTCCGTGGCCATGAATCCGATCATCAAGTTCACCACGCTCTTCGGCCTGCTCGCCGTCGAAATGGCGGTCGGTCTGGTCAACGACGGCCAAGCCGCGCTGGCGCACGGCCTGGCCGTGGCGTTCTTCCTGCTCTCGGTCATTTTCGTCTACCGTTCGTTCTACAGCATGAGGATTCACGCCAAGCCGACGTCGCAAGACGGCGCGGCAGCTTGAACAAAGGGGTAATCTACGGAGTCGGCCAGGGCAAGCATGTAGGGTCGGACAAGATCGCTTCAAGCGAGCGCATGCCCACCATCGAAACTGCCTTTCCCGACCGCTCTCGTGTGGTAAACCCGCCGGGAAACGAAGCCGAAGGCCATCCCGCGGAGCGTTCCTTTCACAGTGAATCAGGACAGGATCAGCTTTTTCCTGATCACCGAATCACGGTTTTCCATTAGAATCACCCCACTAGAATGCGGCAACCGGATGTCATAGAATGATCCAATCTCGCCAATTGTCTTCTCCTCTGCTGGGGACAAATCAGTTCGGTGCGATCTTCACGGTCGACGTCTATGGGTGGACATCGTCCGCGCGTCAACTCACCCATCCAATGCATTCAGAAAGCTGTAGAGCAAATGGCCAAAGGAAAAACGCAGATTGCGGCAATACTGGAGAAACACGAAGACGATTTGATTTCGGAGTGGGTCATGACGAGCAAACTGAATGTCGGTTCCACTCTTACCGTGAGGGTTCCGGTTCGGTTCGGCGAATCGGTGGACGCGGCGCAAAGCGAAGCAGATACCGAGTTGGAGCCGTCGCCGCATGTCCAATAAACCAGTGACAATTCTCGTCGTCGACGACAACCCGGCGCCGCTTTATTCCACGTCTCGCGTTTTGCAGAGCGTTGACTATCGCGTTTTGGAAGCTTCAACAGGCGCCGAAGCGGTGGAATAGGCGCGGGAGACGTCGATCTTGTGATTCTCGACATCAATCTGCCGGACATCGACGGCTATGAAGTATGCCGCCGCATTCGCGCGATTGAAAAGTCGCCAAGAGTGCCCGTCGTTCATTTGTCGGCTTCGTTTGTCACCGATTCGGATAAAGTCCAAGATCTGGAGCTTGGGGCCGACGGTTATCTGACGCATCCCGTCGAGTCGCTCGTTTTGGTCGCTACCGTCCGCGCGTTCCTGCGGGTTCGCCAGTCGGAATTGGAACGCGAGCAGCTTCTGGCCAGCGAACGTGCCGCCCGCGCCGAGGCGGAGCTTGCAAATCGCATCAAAGACGACTTTCTAGCGACGCTCTCTCACGAATTGCGCACGCCCTTGCAATCAATGATCGGTTGGGCGCAGTTGCTGAAAATGGGAGATGTTTCGCCGGCTGACCTGGCCGAAGGTCTTGATGCCATCGAACGCAACGCACAGCTTCAATCGCAACTCATTGCGGACCTGCTCGATGTCGCCCGCATCGCGTCGGGCAAACTTCGTTTGGACATTCAAGCCGTCGATCTTTCGAAAGTGATCAATGCGGTAGTACACGCTGCCCTTCCAATCGCCGACGCCAAAGGGATTCGGATTACAAAGACCGTAGACCCGTCGGTCAAGTCGATACGCGGCGATCCCGCGCGGCTTCAGCAGGTGGTCTGGAACCTGTTGAACAACGCCGTAAAGTTCACACCCGAAGGGGGTGGAATCCAGGTTGCCCTGGCGCAGCGCGATTCGCGTATTGAGATCTCCGTTGTCGATAACGGTCAAGGCATTGATCCTCAACTGGTGCCCAAGGTATTTGAGCGTTTTCTCCAAGGTGATTCTACCGCAAGCCGGCGTCACGGCGGCCTCGGACTTGGGCTTGCCATCGCACGTCAATTGGTTGACCTTCACGGCGGGACGATACGCGCCCGGAGCGATGGGCCCGGAAAGGGCGCTGAATTCATCGTCGGCCTGCCGCTTTCGGGCGCAACGGATATTTCCGAAGTGGGTCGAAACTCCGCTGCCGAAAGTCCGGCAGATTCTTCGCCCGATTCTTTTCGAATGGACGGCGTTCGGGTGCTGTTGGTGGATGACGATCGGGACGCCCGCCGCATTCTCTGTCGCGTATTGGCGGCCGGCGGCGCCTTCATTAAGGAGTGCGACGGGGTCAGTTCCGCGCTGGCGTCGATAGTTGAATTCGAGCCGCACGTATTGGTCAGCGATTTAGGCATGCCTGGCCAGGACGGATTCGAGCTGATTAGGCGCGTTCGCGAACTAGGCGGCCCGATTCGAACCGTGCCCGCCATTGCTTTGACCGCCTTCGCGCGCGCTGACGACCGGCAGAAGTCCCTTCTTGCCGGCTATCAGTTGCATTTGGCGAAACCGGTCGAGCCTCGCGAATTGACTGCTGCCATCACTTCCCTCGTGCGTGGGCCAGGGCCAAAAGCGGTCGTTTCAAGTGAAGAGCGTTCGTGACTCGAAGATAACGTCAATGGCAAGCTGAGGGCTACGCGAGGAATTTACGATGGGACGCATCCTGCTTGTTGACGATCATCCCATGGCGGCGAGAATTCTTTCGTTGCTCGTCAGTAAAATTGCTCCGCAAGAGATTGAGGTCGCGTATGATGGGCCATCCGCAATCGAAAAAGCCGAGGCCTTTCGACCGGACATGATTCTTCTCGACATCGGCTTGCCGGTCATGGATGGTTATGAAGTTGCGAGACAACTCCGGACGCGCGATGCCTTCCGGGACACGTTTCTAGTCGCGCTCACGGGATATGGAGACGACGAGGATCGAAAGAAATCATTCGACGCCGGATTTGACGAGCACTGCGTCAAACCCTTAGACGTGAATAAACTCAAGGCATTGCTCTACCATCCAAAGCCGGAAAGAAAGCCGCGGGACGCTCGATAAACTATGGCGCCGGTCCCCCGCCGTCGATGGCCCCCACCTACTTCGTACTGGCGCAACGGTTCTTCCGCCATTCCACCCAATGGGGCACCGCCGCCGATTGGGGCGGCACCGTGCCGACTATGCCGGCACCCAGCCGAACCTGGCAGCGCCTTATTCCGTTGGCGGAGTCTGGAGCACCGGTGTGGGCAGCGTCATGATCACCGGCGCCGCGCTGACGCTGAATTCGGCTACGGTCAACGGCAACCCTTCGATCGGCGTTGAGATGGATCCCGGCGCGGGGCGCTGACGTTTTCCAACTCGCTCGTACTTGGCGGGCCCCAGACGTGGCTCAATAATTCGGGAAGCGCGCTCTCAGCGACAAGCATCGCAAATTCCGGCTATACATTGACGCTCGCCGGCAGCGGCAACTTCGCCATCAGCACCGTTTCGGGCGCGGGCGGCGGCTTGACAATGCTCGGATCGGGAATTGCGCAACTTTCTGGAGTGAACAACTACACCGGCCCCACAATCACGGACGGCGGCACATTGCAGTTGACTAGCGGAGGATTGATAGGTTCGACGCTCCAGTATGTCGGCTCGGCGAACACCGCCAGCTTTGTTCAATCCGCCGGGAGCGTAGCGGCCTCAACCGTGTACGTCGGCTACACTGCGACCGGCAGCGGCAGCTACACACTCAGCGGCGGGTCGCTCCTTGCGTCCGCGGCAAGTGTGTACGTTGGCGTTTCCGGCAGCGGGAGTTTCACGGTTTCGGGCGGCAATGCCATTACTTCGCTCCTCTACGCCGGTTCCGGCGCAGGCGCTACCAGCAACTTGAATGTCAGCAGCGGATCGCTATTTGCGTTCAACGAGTACATCGGTTACTACGGCAAGGGGAATTACTCGCTGACGGGGGCAGCAACACGGCGAACACGGCCTTCTACGTCGGTGCAGAGCCCGGTAGCAGCGGCAGCGCTTCGCTCAGCAATGGATTGCTGAAGACGGGCACTATGTACGACGGTTACGCCATCGGAGGCTCGGCTACCGGAAGTGTCACACAGTCGGGAGGCACGGCCGGTGCTTCTGCTCTCTATGTAGGTTACAACGCGGCCGGCAACGGCAGCTACAACCTCAGCGGCGGAACGCTCTATGGGGCCACCAGGTATGTCGGCTACAACGGCATGGGAAATTTCGCGCAGTCGGCCGGAACCAACGGCGGCAACGTGATGTACGTCGGTTACACGGGCACCGGGACCTATACCCAGTCCGGCGGAACGGCCGGGGCTACTATCCTGGACCTCGGCTTCAACGCCGCCGGCATCGGGTCTTACAATTTGAGCGCGGGCTCGCTTTATGCGGCCACTTCAGAGAACATCGGCGTCTCCGGCTCGGCTAGCTTCACTCGGGGCGCCGGCATCAATTCAACGGCCGGGACGTTGTCGATGGGCAACGGCACTGCTGCGATCGGATACTACAATATGACTGGCGGGTCGCTTTATGGAGGAACCACTCAGTACGTTGGCTACTTGGGCGCTGCCCAGGTCACGTTGTCGGCCGGAACAAACTCCACCAAGTCGACTGGCTCGCTTTATCTTGGGAACAGCGGCGGCCTAGGCATTTACAATCAGTCGGGCGGCGTGGTGAATACCGCCACAATGTATTACGGCAACGCGTATAACGCCACCAGCAACTTCATCGGCGAAGGCTATTACTACCTGAGCGGCGGCACGCTTAACAATACTTCGGCCTCATACTTCAGCAACGGGGCTGGTTACGGCCAGATGGTCCAGACGGGGGGGCAGAACAACTCCGCCGCGGTGCTCCTAGGCGACGGCGCCGGTAACGGCGCATATTACAGCATCAGCAACGGGCTGCTCAACACCTCGTTCCTGGTTGCAGGCTTTTTTAACACGGTCAGCAGCGCCGGGACGATGGTTCAAACGGGCGGAACCGTGAGTGTTGCAGACAATGTGTACGTTGGCTACTATGGTAATGCGACTGGCGTGTATAACATGAGCGGCGGCTCGCTCTATTCCGCCAGCGCGGTGGTCGTTGCCGCTGGCAACAGCTACCCCACTTATACCGGCGGGAGTACCAGCGTCTTTAACATGAGCGGCGGATCGATGACGGCCTTTCAAGCCGTCGTTGGCGATAGCGTCGGCCCCGCCGGGTTGATTGACATGAGTGGGGGTTTGATGACGTATACCTACTCGGGCGGCGCCGCGCTGATCGGCTATGCCGGCTCTGGCGGCGTTGTTCAGTCAGGCGGAACGATCAATTGCACGCCGAGTTCCGGGGGGCTGGAACTTTCGACCGGAACCGGTTCTTACGGATATTACACGCAAACGGGAGGGCTCCTGACCACGCCATCACTGAGCGTTGGAGGGGGCAGCGTCGGAGTCTATACTCAATCGGGAGGCTCCGTTGCGTCGACCTCAATCTATTTGGGCTTCGCCCCTGGATCAAGCGGATCATATAGCCTGAGCGGTAGCGGCGCGGTCAGTACGTCGATCTTGTTTCTCGGTTATTCCGGCGCTGGAGTGTTCAACCAAACTGGAGGGACCATCAATTCAGACTCTGGCATCGCGCTAGGCTTCAACACGGGAAGCGTGGGGACTTACAACCTCCAGGGCGGCCTCCTCACCCTGGGCAGTTTGGTGCAGAACACTACCGCATCGCAGTTTAATTTCAGCGGCGGCACGTTGCAGGGAGGCTCGTGGAGCACGACCGCGCCGATCACGCTTCCCTCGGCCGGCTCCAGCGGCACCGTCAACCCTAGCGGATTCACGTTTGGCCTCGCCGGGCCGATTTCCGGGCCGGGCGGCTTGATCGTCGCGGGCGGCGGAACGTTGTCGCTCACCGCGTCCAACACCTACACCGGGCCAACAACCGTCGCTAGCCTGAGCGAACTGCTTGTCGATGGCTCGCTGGTCAGTCCGGTGACAGTCAATAGCGGCGGCACGCTGGCCGGAACGGGCTTTTTGGGAAGCGTCACGGTAAGCCCCAGCGGCGTGCTTGCACCCGGCGACGCGATCGGCACGCTGACCCTCAGCGGAACTTTGGTCTTGACTACCGGATCGAACTTGGCTTACCTGCTCGACACGCCGTCAACAAGCGACGTAATCGTGACCCCCAGTTTGTCTCTCAACGGCCAGCAATTCACGGACATCAACTTCACCACAACCCCCAATTTTGGGCCCGGCACCTATCCTTTGATCGAGGCTGGCACGTTATCCGGGGGCTTGGGGGCAATCACCACGGGCACGATCGACGGCTTCTCGGCTACACTGTCAGTCCAAGGAGACGACTTGGTGCTCTGGGTGGTGCCGGAGCCGTCCACGCTTGGACTCCTCGCCGCAGGAGTCGTCGTAATTGCTGCGTTGGGCCGTGCCCGGAGGCCAAGCCGCGTTTTGCAGTTGCGCAAGGACGACGCAGCCGACAGCATTGCCCATTGAGCGTGTTCGCGGCGGCAGGGACGTATTCGACATGGAGGGCATCAAGGCGCCGCGCTTGTTTTCTACTTTTCCGGTATCGTCGGTGTAAGACAACGTGCCCTGGGCGTGCGGCAGAAAGAAAGTCGTGCGTCGGAAAGAAAGCGCTAGTGAGCGCCCGTGCCGTATGGCCGCCTGTCGAGGAGGCCGAGTGAGCTTCTACTTCCCCTGGCCGCGATACGGCATCCCCGCCTTGTAGAGTTCCAAGCGCGATCGACCGTCTCGCTTGACATCGTCATCGGGGGCCAGGGCGATGGCGTTCTCCTGCCATTGCCGGGCGTTCTTGAAATTGCCGCATTCGGCATACGCCGCCGCCAGCGCCGCGGCATAGCCGTACCATTTGCCGCCACTGACTTCCACGGCCACGGTCGCGTTCACCACAGCCTCTTTTCCGTCGCGGTAGCGCGGATCGGGACAGGTTGCTTGCAGCCACGCGAAACCGTAATGCGCCGGAACGCTTTGCGGATCGAGCCCGATGGCCCAGCAGTAGTCGTCCCGGGCCTTTTCATAGTCGCCTTTGCTGAACCATGCGGCGCCGCGGTCGGCATACGCGCGGGAGAAAGAGCGGTCGCGGGCCGCCGCCTCGGTAAAGTCTCGAATCGCCTTGTCGAGCTCGCCCTTGCCATACCGCGCCTTGCCGCGGTTGTCGTAGGCTTTGGCGTAATTGGGACTAATCTGGATGGCGGTGGAGCAGTCTTTGATGGCCTTGTCGTACTCGCGTTTGTCGTACCACGCCAGTCCCCGGCCGGCATGGGCGCGGGCGTCACGATGATGGATTTGCAGGGCCGTGTCGTAGTCGGCGATGGCGCGGTCGTAGCTTCCTTTGGCCTCCCAGGCGTCGCCGCGGCTGTCGTAGGCTTCCACATAAGACGCATCGATCGCCAACGCGTCGCCGCAGTCGCTGATCGCGTTGTCGTACTCGCGCTTGTAATACCAGGCAACGGCACGGCTATGATAGGCCGCGGGATTATGGGGATCGCACGCGATGGCCGCATTGAAGAAGGTAATCGCGCTATCGTACTCTCCCGCCGCGAGCAGGCGGTTGCCGCGCCTGAAGTCTTCTCTTGCATCCTCCGCGATGGCCGGCGTGCAGAGAAAGACCAGAATGAGGCCCAGGCAGTGACGTTGCATGATCGGCTCCCCTTCGCGCGGCCAACAGAGCATAGCGACTGTTATTGTGATTCAGTCAATACGCCTGTCAACTGGGCACCCTTTGGAGCTCGATCCAGCCAAATCGTACGAAAGCGATTGGGCGGGCGGTCACGCTAACCAAGGCGAGGAGACGCGGCTGGGCTGCGAAGGCAATGCAGTGGTAGGCATCTTCGGCAAGGAAGACCTCGGTATCGAGGCAATGGAGTTGACTCAACTCGTGCCGCAACAGGGAGCGTCGAGGGAACGTCACTAAACGGCGATTGAGTAGACCGTCTCATTTTCGCGCGCCTATTTCCACGCTGACGGTTCGGCCTTCAATGGTCTGCCCAGGTGCCTTGCGAAGATAGCAGGGCGACGAGATGACCGCCGGCCGACGCGCCCCAGACGCCGACACGTTTGGGGTCGATGCGGTACTTTTCAGCATTGCCCCGCAGCCAATGGATGGCCGCATTGCAGTCCTCGATCTGCGCGGGAAAAACCGCGTGTTGGCTAAGCCGGTAATTGACGGTGGCCACGGCATAGCCCTTGGCGGCGTAGGGCATCGCCGGGCAGCCTTCCTTGCTGCCCATCTCCCCAGCCGCCGTGGATCCAGACGATCAGCGGCAAGCGGCCTTCGGGCTTTTCCGGCAGGTAGAGGTCCAGCCGGTGCCGATCGTGGCCGTCTGCAACGTATTGCAAGTTTGGCAGCAACTTGACGCCCGTGGGCACGTTCGGCGGGGGAGCGGTCTTCGCCTTTTCTTGCGCCGCTGCCGCACCTGCCCAGGCCAGCGCCACCATCAGCCCGATCTACCGACGAAAGGTCGCTTTCCTCCTTTTGGTCCTCTAACCTCGAGCAGACACGCCCGGCGCCGGGGCGGCGGGAATGGGCGGTGGCGGACTCGCGGGCTTGCGGACCACCAGCATGTTGACCACGTGGTCGACCGTGGCTTCCAGCAGCACGACCCGTCCGGCTAGCTCGCGGTCGTGGTCCGAAGCGACCGTCCCTCGCAACACGGCGGTTCCGCGTACCATGTCCACCCGCACTGCGCTCACAAAATGCAGCGACGGCATCTTGCTCAGCCGCCCGGCAATGGCACTTCCGACTTGATCGGAGGGTGCCCGCTGGACGTCAAAGGCGATCGCCAACAGTCCCGGACGCACGAACGGGCCGCCGCCGGCGTCACCTGCCGCCGGCCCAAGGGACTGTCCGGCGCTTGTCGATTGGACGAATGTCGGGGCGGTTGTGTTTGCAGCGGTCGGCCACAAGCTCACGGCGGCGGCTGGCGCGGCCGCGACGCCGCCGGCGTTCGCTGCCGATTGCAGCGCAAAGGACGGGTCAATGTAAATAATCGACGGCCCGCCGCCATAGTAATTCGGCGAAGCGGATTGCTGCGCCGCCCGCGTCGCGCGGGCTCCGCCGCTGGCAAACCCCGGAACGCCGTTGCCCAGTTGGTTGCCGCCGAAGGAGCTGCCTCCGGTCCCGCGATTTGTCGCCGCGGGACTAAACGTTTGCCTTGCGCCGACAGTAGCGCGAACCTGCCCGCCAGCTTGCCCGCGAACCTCGCCGGAGCGGATAAACCATGCGGCCAAACCCAGCACGGCGAGAGACCGCAAAGCGATCGCAAAGCGTTGAAGTGGAGAAGTCATAGTTGCCCCAGCCGTCTAGTAAAACCAATCCGTTTCCAAGTTTCAAGTAGCGCCGTGCAAGGCACCCACCCATTAGGAGTATTAACTGCCGTTTCAGGGTTCAGATTTCGCGGTTCATTCCGCACTTGTTTGGCGGTATTACACTTTTTGCGGCCGGTACGTCGGGCTTTCCAGCCTGACGTATTTCTGCAATGTGATAGAACGACCGCGACCGCTCGTCCGCATAACGTATGGTTTTATTGTTGTCGTTGGCCGCTCAATCACTTGCCCGCGTATTTTGGGAGCATTCGTTATGCAGTTGCGATACATGTCTTCGCGGATTTCATCCAATAGCACTTTCCTGGCGCTCGCCGCACTGGCGGCCGGCGGCTTTGCCGCGACAACGACCGCGACGGTTGCAACGACCGCCTCCCCGGCCGCGACCAAGGCAACCGGGCCGGACACGGCTTTTACCGCGCTGGTTGACCACTTCCTTGCCCAGCCGAACAAAGAAAACTTCACCGCGGTGCAAGACCGGATCCTTGCCGACCGCGGCTACGACGAGACCGCCCGCGGGCTGGAAGACATGCTGGACTTGTACCGCCAGAAAGAATATCAAAAAGCGATCGATCGTTTTCAGGCCGCGATGCCGGACCTCGCGCTCAGCCCGCAGGCGCACTTCTACGCCGCCCGCTGCTACGAGGAGCTTGGCAAGAAGGAATTGCAGAAGAAAGAGACAGCTTGCGTCCGCGCGTGCCTGCAAGGACTGCTGGCCACCGGCGACGGCTCGCCCGAACGTCCCTTCGTTGTGACGCACGCTTCCGACGAATACGACCTCTTGACCTGCCCGCTGAAGACGGAGAGCAAGTCGCAGACGTCGACGCACAAGAAAGGACGCTGGTACGACGTGCTGGAGTGCGCCAGCGGCAAGACCTATTGGTTCGACATTACGCGCACGTTCGGCCAGGATGGCAAATCCATCGCGGCGCACAGCGCCGCGGCGGCATCAGCGGACTCGACGGAGTCATCCGCCGCCCGACCGGCCGCGAAGTCACGCACGGAGTATGCCAAACCGATCGAGAACCAGACTGCCAAGCCGGCTGTCGAGCCTGTCGACGCGTCGCCGCGAGAATTGGCGCTGCCGCTCGTTTCGACCGGCAAGGAGGCGCCATCGGTCCCTGCCGTCGCGAGCCGCCTTTCGACGATCCCCGCCGAGGCGTTCGTGGCTTACGATCGCGGCGTGGAGGCCATCAAGCGGGCCGACTACGACCGGGCGATCGCCGAATTGGACGAAGTGCTGCGGATGGATCCGGCGAGCGCCGACGCGCTCTTCGAGCGCGGCGTAACATACATTGAGAAGCGGAACTATCATGCCGCCTACGGCGACTTGAGCCGCTCGATCCGGCTTCGGCCGAACCTTGCCTTGGCCTACTACGAGCGCGGCCTGGCCCTCTGGTACCAAGGCGACGAAACCCGCTTCGACGAAGCGATCGCCGATTTCGACGAGGCGATCCGGCTGATTCCCAGCGACTTTCTCGCCTGGCGGAGCCGCGCAATGCTCTGGTTCGCCAAGCGCAACTACGGCAAGGCGATCGACGACTTCAACGAGGCCATCCGACTGCAGCCAGACGACGTCGACCGCGCACAACAACCGTGGTTTTGCCTTTGAATCGGTGGGCGACTACAGCCGCGCGATCGCCGATTTCAACCTGGCTATTCGGCTGCAGCCTCAGTCGGCGCCGGCCTACGCGGGCCGCGGCCTGGCGTGGCTCAACCGGGGGGAATACGACCTGGCGATTGCCGACCTTGGCGAAGCGATTCGCCTAAAGCCTGACTACACGGCCGCGTACACCTATCGCAGCACGGCTTATTTGCGCAAGGGCGACGAGGCCCACGCCGAATCGGACGCCGCGCTGGCGGCCGGCCTGCAAGGGAAGCAGTGAGCTTAGCATTCACGGCTGATACCGGAAGCTAAAGCGGCCGGGCGGCGCGGCGTCGCCGCTGAGATAGAAGTCCATGGCGTCGCCGGGCCGTTGCTGGTTGTCGACCCATTTGAAGTCAATCGCCGCGGGCCGGCCCAGCGCAGCCTTGGGCACCGCGAGCTGCTTCTCGCCGCCGGCGATGCGGCAGGAAACTTGCGCCGACCTTCTTCCAGCTCCAGCCGCCAGTGCTGATTTCCAACCAGCCTGGCACGCGATTGACGATGAAATCGTAGCCCGCCCATCTTGCTTGCGCATCGCGGCCGGTATCCAAAAGCAGCCACATGCCGGCGGCGCCGGCCGGCAAGATCGGTTCGGCCGTGCGGACGTAGAAGTAGTAGTTTTTGTCGTCGCGGGCCACTTTCATGATCGAAAAGTTGTTTCGGCCGGAATGATTCGCGTAGTGTGTCCCGAACGTGCCGGCATGGTCGCGCGGGGCCGTCGTGCCGGCGTGCCCTGCGTACTCCGGCCGCACGTCGCGCCACTGTTCAAAGCCGCCGGCGATGCGGATCGTCTTGGGAGGACTCGCGGCCGGCGGCGGAGGCGTGCCCTTGTAGCGGCGGACGTTGGCCACGAGCTGGTAATAATAGTTGTCGCCATGTCCGCCAAGCATCGGCTCAATGTCCCGGCTGTACTCTTCGTTGAACTGGTCAACAAACGTCAACGGCCCATGATACGCGAAACGCCCGGCGATCCATTCATTCCAGCCCGTGACCATTACCAGCGGCGGATCGAGGGCCAGTGCCTGCTTCCACTGCTCCTGGAAGTTAAAACCGCGGTTGACCGCGCCGGGCGAGGTATCCTCCCGTCCGTCGTGAAAGCTGCGTCCGCGGGCGTCGCCGTTGCTCATGTTGGTGACCTTCGCGTCGCTGACGCGAAGGTTCTGCGCGACGGAAACGTTGACCTGTTCGGGCTTGGCTGGATCGCTCACGTAGCCGTAGGGCTGCGGATAGGCGGCCTCCCAGTGCCAGGCCAGCGGCGTGTTGACCATTTGGAACGGCCAATGTGCCCGGCGAAGCGTGAAGAACTCCCGCAGCTCCGGCGATGCCGCTTCGGGATCACAGATCATCAGCGGCTTGCCGTGCCAGCGGAACCACAGTTCGGGAAAGAGCCTCGGCCTGTAGAGATCGCGGTAGATTTCCGCTGCGGTTTTGCCGGCGGCCGTGTTGACCATGAAGGCGATTTGCGGCGTTCGCCCGCCGTCGCGGCGGACGTCGGCAAACACTTCGCAGAGCTTCATGTACGCCCGGCGGTAGGTGGCGGCGTTAGTGGTATCGAAGATCAAGACGTCGATGCCGGCCTCGGCCAGCAAAATAGCGTGTCGCCGCAAGACCCAAGGGTCGTCGCTGCGATAGTATCCGTAAAGCGGCTCGCCCCAGTAATGCGCCGACCCGATCTTGCCCCACAGCGGCGAATCGGGCTTCGACATCGCACGGGGGTCGGCGGCGAGAATCCGCGAAACGTCGCGAACCTTGTTGCCGCTCTGGTCGTGCCACAAGAAGTAGAAAACTGCCACGGTCCGATCCGGGCGAGGCGGTCCGGTTTCGGCGCGTAAGGGGCAGCCGCCGGCCTAACACATCCGTCGCCGGCCAGGGTGTGCCGGGGCATTGGGCAAAGAGGCGACCGGATGCTAACACCAGCGCCACGAAGAACGCCGAAAACAAGTTGCGGTGCATGTCTTACCGCGGCTCGTGGTTCAATACGAGCATCCCCTTGCGAAATGCCGATGCCATCGCCTTGGGGACTTCGGACTCGGCCAGCACGACTGCCGCCCGGTTTCCGGACACCTGGGCCTTCATCTCTTGTTCGCGGGCCATGGCCATTGCGCGGCGCTCTTCGGCCTTGGCGCGGGCGACCCGCATGTCGGCCTCGGCCTGATCGGCTTGCAAGCGGGCCCCTATGTTCTGGCCCACGTCGATATCCGCGATATCGATTGAGACGATGGCAAAGGCTGTCTGCGCGTCCAGGCCGCGGTCCAGAACCGCCTTGGAAATCTTGTCGGGCTTTTCCATCACGTCGAAGTGCGTCTCGGCCGCGCCGATGGCCGTGATGATGCCCTCGCCGACACGGGCGATGATCGTCTCCTCGGTAGCGCCGCCGATGAGTTGCTCCAGGTTCGTACGCACGGTGACGCGGGCGCGGACTTTAAGCTCAACACCGTTCTTGGCGATGGCGCTGAGCGTCGCGCGGCCGGAACGCTTGGGGTCGGGGCAATCGATGACCTTGGGATAGACGCTGGTTTGCACGGCGTCCAGCACGTCGCGGCCGGCAAGGTCGATGGCGGCAGCACGGTCGAAGTCCAGGTCGATGTCCGCCCGGTGCGCGGCGATGATCGCGCGAATGACCTTCAGCACGTCTCCTCCAGCAAGAAAATGGGCCTCCAGCCGGCGGGTGGTGACACCAGTTTCCACCTCCTGGCCGATGCCGGCCTGCATGGCCATGATTTTCCCTTGCACGATGACCTGCTTGTTCACCCGGCGGAAGCTCATGCCGATGAGGCTCAGCAAGGTGACGTTGGCGCGAGAAAAATAGGCTTGCACCCAGATTTTCCCGTAATTGAAGGTGACGATCGCGATAACAGCCCCCAGAAAAACCAGCACAATCAGAGCGAATCCCCACCAAGGGAAACTATTCGGCTGACCGGGGTTGCCCAACTGTGCAAGCAAAAAAATCGAGAAATTCACGGTTCAATCCTCGGCTGGCGAGCCAACTTGTAAGGGATCAACGGTCGTGCGGTCGCACCAAGCGATTCTAACCCTCCAGTTTACCTCCGCGCAATGCCCCTGAACAGTCCCCGTGTATTCGTGGCCCGAATTCGATTGCGGCTCCCCTTTCACGCCGGGCCGATTAAGTTTACAATTGCAGGTCTTATTCAAAATGAACCAGAAGCCACCGAAAGCGACGGCAGTTACCATGCCCAAGATGAAAACCCACAAGGGAACGAAGAAGCGTTTCCGCCTGACGGCCACCGGCAAGGTGAAGCACCGCCGCGCCGGCACGAGCCACTTGGCGACGCACAAGACCCACAAGCAAAAGCGGAATCTCCGCGGGACGGGCGTTGTCAGCGACGTCTGGGACAAAAACCTGACCAGAGCCCTCAACGGGCACAGTTACTAAGTCGAAGGATAGCGAATCATGCGTACCGTTAAAGGGGCCGCCAGGAATCAGGCCAAGAAGCGGCTGTTCAAAAAGGTCAAGGGGTTTGTCGGTGGACGCCGCCGCTTGCTGCGCACGGCCAAGGAGACGTTGATCCGCGCTGGCGTCTACGCCTTTCGCGATCGCCGCAACCGCAAGCGGGAGTTCCGCAAGCTTTGGATCATCCGCATTAACGCCGCCGTCGGGCAACACGGCCTCAATTACAGCACGTTCATCAACGGGCTAGGGAAGGCGGATATCGGCCTGGACCGCAAGATTCTGGCGGACATGGCAGCGACCGACCCGGCGGCCTTCAATCAGGTAGTGGCGGCCGTGAAAGAGGCGCTGGCCAAGTAGGTCCCTTCTGCCGAAAGGGACTGTTACGCGCCGAGTTTCCAGAAACGGCGCAGCGTCTTCCGAAAGCCTCGAACGCAATAGTCCCGCTCGGCAAGCGGGACCTACTCTCATGCCGCTTGCGGAATACCTTGCCGAGCTCGACCAACTCTGCCGCGAGGCACAAGCCGCTTTCGAGACGGCGAGCGATGCCGCCGGCCTGGAGGCCGCGCGGATCAACTTTCTTGGCATGAAAAGCGGTCGCATCAAGTCGGCCCAAAAGGGACTCGGCGCAATCGACAAAGCCGACAAGCCGAAGGTCGGGCAGCGCTTCAACGAGGTCAAACAGCATCTCGACGCAGCTTTCGAGGCGGCCCAGGCTCGGCTGGCCGGCGGCGCGGCTAGTGCCGCCGACGGACCGCGCTTCGATCCCACCGTGCCGGGGGTCCGCCCGCGCGTGGGCCATTTGCACCCGCTCACGCAGACCATCGAGGAGCTAAAGGACCTGATGGGCCGTTTGGGGTTCAGCGTAGCCGACGGTCCGGAGGTGGAAGACGAGTGGCACAATTTCGAGGCGCTGAACATCCCGGCGGAGCATCCGGCGCGGAACCCGCTGGACAATTTTTACGTGGCGGTGGCAAGCAAGCAGGCAGCAGGGAGCAGGGAGCAGGGAGCAAAAAACGACTCCCAGCTCCCAGCTCCCAGCTCCCTGCTCCTTCGCAGCCAGACGAGCACGGTGCAAATCCGCGTGATGGAGAAGACGCCGCCGCCGGTGCGGATCATCTCGCTGGGCCGCGTCTACCGTCCTGACGACGCCGACGCCACGCACTATCCGATGTTCCACCAGATCGAGGGCCTCTTGGTCGATCGCGGCGTGACAATGGCCGACCTGAAGAGCGTGCTGCGGCTGTTTGCCAAGAGCTTCTTTCAGGACGACGTACACATCCGCTTTCGCCCTTCATTCTTCCCCTTCACCGAGCCGAGCGTTGAAGTTGACATGAGCTGGCAAGGCCGCTGGATCGAGATGGGCGGGGCCGGCATGGTCGATCCCAACGTCTTCCGCGCCGTCGGCTACGACCCCGAAGAATTCACCGGCTTCGCCTTCGGCCTGGGCATCGAGCGAGTCTGCATGAGACGACATAACGTGACAGACATTCGCGAGTTTTATAAGAATGATGTGAGGTTCTTGGAGCAGTTCTGAGAGGAGCGCCTTGGATGCACTGACTGACCCGGCGATTCGTGCCGCGATTCGCCAAGCATGGGAAGATTCGTTGCCGAACAGCCCGCAGCGGCATGAGGAAGGTGGCTACATCGTTCAGAATGCGGACCGTTCGCTGGAAGTGTTGCGGTGGCCGCGCGGGGACTACAACAGCAGCGACCCGCCATTGCTTGACAGCAATAATTGTTTCTTGGGAAAACAGGTGGTCGCCGCGTTTCACACTCACCCGAACCCGCCGGGTCCACAGAAGGGCAACCAGTTCGTGATCGCGATAGAGGAGCCGAGTCCCGATGACGTAATCTGGCACGAGGAACACAAGCTCAAAGGGTTTGTGATCGGTTGGAACTTCGTTTTCGAAATTGCGGCGGATGGAACGGTCAGCGTGGTCGGGCGACGTGAAGACGTACTGTGATTTCCTGCCAAAAGAATTCCCTGGGCGACACGAGCGGGGCACAGGCGTCAGTGGCCGACAGGTCGTTGGAAACTGATTTGAATGTTCCTGTGCCGGAACCGCCGTCGATTGACGATCGGCAGTTCCGTCAGTAAGATCGTGGTATCCCTAGAGAACATCGAGAGGGAACGAATCATGCAAACGGAAGTACGCCAAGAAACACTAACGCCGATTGAGAGCGTGGATCACCGCGAACTCGTCGATAAAGCGCGCACCGCCGCGAGGAAGTTTATTCGTCCAAGGTGCGAAGCGAGGCTTTACGACGCCAGTGACCGCTGGATTGTTGAGTTTGTCCCGCCGAAAAACGTGCTTGGGGCAGGACGCGCGTCTATATGGCCAAGGACGACCTTCGCATCCTCCAGATCGTTTTTGGCCAATAGGTCCTCGTACGATGGACAAACACCAGGATGGATCGCGCGCAATGCGTTTACGGACGCTGCACAAATGGAAAACGCCCTTGAACTTATCGACAAAGGGCGGGTCGCCGCCGGCAAGGCGGTTCGCGCGAACGATTAGGCGAACATTTACGATGGTGGCGATCGCTGGTTTGTCGAGTGTCGCGGACATGAAGGCACATTGGGGCGGTGGCGTGCGCGTTTCGATCGCCAAACGCGACCTGCATGTAATCGTAGTCACCTGCGGCCAATAGCGGATGTCTCGCACTGACTTTGAATTGTGGCTTGAATTCGAACTCTGGCAGTCCGTACCCGAGTTCGACCCGGCTGACGATTTCTTCAACATGATTGTGAAGCTTGCAGATGGTTCAGAGTATGCTCTGAATGTCTGGACATATAAGTTCCTCTCGAAAGCGATTGCCGATGCCAAGTTTAACGGCGACAGTTTAGGCGGTAGATACCTCTTACCGCCCAACCTTTTCGTAGAACGGCTCGATCGCGAGCTATTGGAAGAAACGGTCGCGGACTGAATCGCGACCGGACAAATGAAACAGGACTGGCTCGCAAAACCCAATCGTTGAAGGACCATGCTCGTCTCTTGGAATTGGCTTAAACAATACGTCCCCCTCAACATGCCGCCCGAGGAACTCGAGCGACGGCTGATGATGGCGGGGCTGAATCACGAAGTGACCCGCGCGGTCGGTGACGACCTGTGCATCGACCTGGAAGTCACGAGCAACCGCCCGGACTGCCTTGGGCATATCGGCGTCGCCCGCGAAGTGTCGGTGCTGTGGGACTGCGCGCTGACAACTCCGGCGGCGCGGCCGGCGGAAGTCAAGTCGCGCGTGGAAGACCTGGTCCGCGTGCGGATCGATTGCCCGGACCTCTGCCCGCGATACACGGCCCGCGTGGTTCGCGGCGTTCGCGTGGGGCCGAGTCCCGATTGGCTGGTGACGCGGCTGGCGACGATCGGCATCGCGTCGATCAACAACGTCGTCGATGTTTCCAACTACGCGATGATGGAATGCGGCCAGCCGCTGCACACGTTCGATTATGCGAAGCTGCAAGGCCCAGAAATCGTCGTCCGCCGGCCGCTGGGTGGCGAGACGATCGAGGCCATCGACCACAAGACCTACCACCTGGAGCCGGATATGTGCGTGATTGCCGACGCTGCCCGCGCAGTGGCCATCGCCGGCGTGATGGGCGGCGCGGCGACCGAGGTCAACGAAGAGACGCGCGACGTGTTGATCGAGTCGGCCGACTTCGATCCGATTTCGGTCCGCACGACCGCCCGGCATCTGGGCCTGCACAGCGATTCGTCCTACCGCTTCGAGCGGCGAGTCGATCCCGAAGGCATTGACTGGGCCAGCCGCCGCTGTGCCGAGTTGATTTTGAAAACAGGCGGCGGCGAGTTGGCGGCCGGGTCGGTGGACGTGGGCGAGAAGCCTCTAACCCGGCATCCGGTCGTCCTGCGGCTCGCGCAAATCAAGCGAATACTCGGCATCCAAATCGAGCCGATGGTGGTCGAGCGGATTCTCACTGCTTTGGGCTGTGCGGCGACGTTGGCGGAAGAAGTTCTGTGGGGACAGCTTGAATTCATTCCTCCCTCTTGGCGGCGAGACTTGTCACGAGAAATTGATCTTATCGAGGAGGTCGCCCGCATACACGGCTACGACAAGATTCCCGAGGACGTCAGCGTGCCGATGGCCGCTTCCTCGCGGCGAAAAGAAGACCGCGTCGTGGCGAAAGTGCGTGCCGTGCTCACCGCTTCCGGTTTCGACGAGGCAATGACCTTAAGCGCCGTCGATGAGAAGTCCGCACGAGCAATTAAGGCATGGACGAAGGGCGAACCGCTACGAAGTCTGACGCCGGTCATCCGCGGCGCCGACCACCTGCGCACGAGCCTCGTGCCGAGCCTTTTGGCCGCGCGGCGGACGAACGAGTCG
The DNA here is from genome assembly GCA_963780045.1 of uncultured Planctomycetia bacterium. GTDB lineage: Bacteria > Planctomycetota > Planctomycetia > Pirellulales > Thermoguttaceae > JANXQG01. The sequence continues at coordinate 5,804,776 of CAVZZZ010000001.1, forward strand.
CTTTCCAATCCGGTGATCGAGCTGTTCGAGATCGCCAAGGTTTATTTGCCCGCTGTGCAATCTTGTAATGGGGGCTTGCCGGAGGAATGGTGGATGCTCGGCCTCACGAGCGGCCGGCCGCTGGCGGAAGTCCGCGGCGTGGTCGAGGCGATCGTCGCGGCCGTTGCGCCAAAGCTTGAGCCGGTCGCCGAGGCGGCCGACATGCCGCTCTTGGACGGGCAAGCGGCCGTGCGCTGGATGCTTGACGGTCAACTGCTTAGCTACGTTGGCCAGTTGAGCATTGAAGCGGTCAAGCAAGACGATCTTCGCAGCTCGTGCATCGTCGCGGAGCTAAAGTTGGGGCCGCTTGTCGAGCGCGCCGAATTGGTCCCGCAGTATTCACCATTGCCCGCCTTCCCCGCCGTCTCGCGCAACCTGAACCTCGTAGTTGACGAGTCGGTTCTCTGGGCGCAGATCGCGGTTACGGTTCGCGCGCATGGCGGCGCGGAGTTGGTAGCCGTCGACTATCGCGACACTTATCGCGATGCCGAGCGCCTGGGCGGCGGCAAGAAAAGCTTGCTCTTCAGCATCGTCCTCCGCGGCGCCTCCGGCACGCTCACCAGCCAGCAAGCCGACGCCATCCGGGACCGCATCGTGGCTGCCTGTCGCGCGGAATACGGGGCTGAGCTTCGTGCCTAATGAGCGGTTCGGTCGAACACCGGTACAGTAACGGCCGAACGAGGCGGCGAAATAATGGCCCTTGACCGCCCGGCAGTTGGACCTTATTATCGACATAGAAAACCGCGATAAATCGCGCCCCGCCTTTGAAACTCGCCTCCCTCACTGTGACCCTCCCGGAGGGAGGGGCGACTTGTGACGCCCAGCGTTCTCTCCATCTTCGATTTCCAGCCGCGAACGCGGATCGTGTTCGGCCGCGGCGCTATCGACCGTCTCGGCGAACTCGTGCGGGAGTTCGGCGGAACGCGCATCTTGTTGGCCACCGATCCGGGGATCGTCGCCGCCGGGCACGTGCAACGGGCCGAAGACTCGCTGGCCGCCGCCGGCCTGTGCGTCGCCCGATTCGACCAGGTCTGCGAAAATCCGAGCACCGAGGTAGTTGACGCCTGCCTCGCGGTCGCGCGCTCCGCAAAGATCGACTTCCTCGTCGGTCTCGGCGGCGGCAGCAGTATGGATACGGCCAAGGGCTGCAATTTCCTTCTGACCAATGGCGGGCGGATGGACGACTACTGGGGCGTCGGCAAGGCTGCCCGGCCGATGCTGCCGCTGATCGCCGTTCCCACGACGGCCGGCACCGGCAGCGAATGCCAGTCGTTCGCCCTGATCACGCACCCAAAAACGCACGCGAAGATGGCGTGCGGCGATCCCAAGGCGGCGGCCCTCGCGGCGATCCTCGATCCCGAACTAACGTTAACACAACCGCACGCGGTAGCCGCCGCCACGGGAATGGACGCGCTCTCCCATGCTTTGGAAACTGCCGTCACGCTGCGGCGGAACCCGATCTCCGAAATGTTTTCTCGCGAGGCATTTAGGCTTTGCTCGCGCGGGCTGCGGAGGGTGTTCGACGATCCCAGTGACCTCGACGCGCGGTCCGACGTACTGTTGGGCGCCGCCTTGGCCGGCATGGCGATCGAGAACAGCATGTTCGGCGCAGCCCACGCGGCCGCCAACCCGCTCACAGCGCGTTACGGCGTGCAGCACGGGCACGCGGTCGGGCTGATGCTGCCGGCCGTGGTGCGGTTCAATTCCCAGGACGCCGAAGTAGCGCCGCTGTATCACCAATTGGCCGTGCAAGGCGGACTGCTGGAGCCCGGACACGTTAACGGCACGCCCGCCAGCGAGCGGATTGCCGGCTTCCTTCGCAGCTATCAAAGGAGAACGGGCCTGCCGCAATCGTTGGACGGCGTGGAGGTTTCCGACGGCGATATCGAGGCCCTGGCCGCCGACGCGGCTCAGCAATGGACCGGCACGTTCAATCCGCGGCGGGTTGGAACGAAAGAATTTGTGGGACTTTATCGAGAAGTCTTGCTTGAAGAGGAAGGGGACGAGAGCAGATGAAAGCCGAGCGGTCGAAATCCCTGGCCCGGAGAAGCTTGTCTTGCGAACGGTCCAGTCTGTTTGAGTATTGGTGTTGCCTTCAGGAGGTTAGTTCATGAGCGCATCCGTTGAAGAACTTCCGTCCGAAGAGCACGTTAAGACGACGGCCGGAAACTACTTTGTCGGCAATTATCCGCCTTTTTCCTACTGGAATGTCGAAGGCGCCGAGCACGCCCGCAGCGCGCTTGCCCAACCGCCAGTCGCCGGCACTCCAATGGGCATTTACGTCCATTTGCCCTTCTGCCGCCGCCGTTGTCATTTCTGCTATTTTCGCGTTTACACGGGCAAAGACGCCAAGCCCGATCGCGTCAAGAATTACCTCGATGCGGTGCTGCGGGAATCGGAGCTTTACAGCCAGACGCCGCTCTTGGCCTCGCGACGGCCGCGCTACGTCTATTTCGGCGGCGGCACACCCTCGTTCCTCTCCATCGAGCAGTTGACGCAACTCTTCACCGGGCTGCAAAAGGACTTTCCCTGGAACGAGTGCGAAGAGATTGCCTTCGAGTCGGAACCGGGCACGCTCACGGACGAAAAACTCCATACATTGTACGATTTGGGAGTCACTCGTTTGAGCATCGGAGTGGAGAATTTCGACGACGAAGTCCTCCGCACGAACAACCGGGCGCACCTTTCCAAGGAGGTCTATCGGGCATACGAAGTCTCCCGCAAGGCCGGCTTCCAGCAGATCAACATCGATCTGATCGCCGGCATGCTCAATGAGACCGACGCCAATTGGCGGGAGTGCGTTCGCAAGGTTGTCGACATGGCGCCGGAATGCGTGACCGTCTATCAGATGGAGATTCCCTTCAACACGAGCATCTACAAGGAGATGCGAGAGAAGGGAGATCTCGTCGCGCCCGTGGCCGATTGGCCCACCAAGCGGGCGTGGGTCGATTACGCATTTAACGAGTTGGAAAAGGTGGGCTATACGATCACCAGCGGTTACACGGCGATCCGCAATCCGAGCGTAAATCGCTTCATGTATCGCGAGTATCTCTGGCGGGGCGCCGACATGATGGCGTTGGGCGTCGCGTCGTTTGGCTATTTTCGCGGCGCGCACTATCAAAATGAAAAGGATTTTGGGCCGTACGTCGAAAGGCTCGTCCGCGGCGAACTGCCAATCGCCCGCGGCATGGCCCTGAGCGATGACGACCGGCTGCTTCGCGAGTTTATCCTGTTGATGAAGCTGGGCAGTGTCGACGCCAAGTATTTCCAGGACAAATTCGCCGTCGACATTTTCGCCCGTTTTGCCGGCCCGCTGGCCCACCACGCCGCGGCGGGGCATTTGGCGCTAGGCGACGGCCGAGTGACACTTACGCGCCAGGGCCTGTTGCGGGTCGATGAAGTGCTGCACGATTTCTTCCGGCCGGAACACCGGGGCCCGCGCTACACTTAAGGGAAGAGGCAATGGAAAACACGCCGAAATGCGGTCTGCCGATCCGAAAACGGGCGAAGACAATGGCCACCGACCATGCAAGCATGGCGCCCACGGGCGAAAGCTGCGGCCGGTTTCTGGCTCTGCTGCACGAGTTCTACAAAGCCCTGGCAGAACCGCCGCCAATCAATGCCGAGTTCATCGCGGCCCAGTCACTGCCGCAGCCGCAGCGCGGCCTGCTGGTCCACGCCAGCGACATGACTTCCACGCTGGCGAGGCATTACGGCGAGCCGATCGCGCTTCGCGTACTCGATCGCCACCAGGGCGAGCAGTGGTACCGGCGGCATATCGTCTTGGAAGCATCCAACTCGCGGCGGCCGGTGGAATACGGCGCCATGCGCGTGCTGCTGCCGCTGTTGAGCGACGCCGCGCGGGAGGACGTACTGGCCGCCAAGACCCCGCTTGGCGCAGTGCTTGCTCGGCACGCACTAAACTTTCGCCATTGTCCCAGTGGGTACTTCCGCGTTCGCGCGAACCGCCTGATAGTAGAGGCATTCGGGCTTTCGTCGCCCCAAAGGCTGTTCGGCCGCTGCAATTGCATGAGCGACAGCGTGGGCCGCGTGGTCGCGGAAGTGATCGAAATACTGCCGCCGTGAACGAGTAGAGCCATTACAGAATGGGAGCTTGAAATATGAACGGACAAGATACTTATTACGACGTCGTAGTCATTGGCGGCGGGCCGGCCGGTTCGGCGTCCTCGACGGTGCTGGCGATGCACGGCCACAAGGTCCTGCTTCTGGAAAAGGAGAAGTTCCCCCGCTACCACATCGGCGAGTCGCTGCTTCCTTTCGGCTATTTTCCGCTGAAGCGGATTGGCATGGTAGAGAAGCTTAACCGGTCGCACTTCGTGCGGAAATACGCCGTGCAGTTCGCCAACCAGGACGGCCGCGTTTCAGCGCCGTTCTACTTTCACAAGCACTTGCAGCACGAAGCGGCCGTCACCTGGCAGGTGCTCCGCAGCGAGTTCGATCAGATGCTGCTGGAAAACGCCCGCGAAAAAGGCGTCGAGGTCCGCGAAGAGACCAAGGCCACGGGCATTCTCCGCGAAGGCGGACTGGTCGTCGGCGTGACGGCCGCCGGGAAGGACGGACGCGAGTACGAAATCCGCGCCAAAATGACGATTGACGCCAGCGGACGCGACGTCTTCACGCTCAGCAAGTCCAAAAGCCGGAAGTGGGACCCCGTGCTTAACAAGATGGCGGTCTGGACCTACTATCGCGGCGCGCTCCGCGATCCGGGCGTCGACGAAGGCACAACGACTGTGGCCATGGTGCCCGAGCGCGGCTGGTTCTGGTACATCCCGCAGCACGACGACATGGTGAGCGTGGGCGTCGTCGCGGAGAAAGACTATCTCTTCACCGGGCCGCGGGAGCTTTCCGAGATCTTCCTGGGCGAGGTGGAAAAGAACCTCTGGATCAAGCAGCATTTGGCCCAGGGAAAGCAGGTCGGCAAGCACTATTCCACGCGTGAATACTCGTATCGTGGCGAGTACAGCGCCGAGGACGGACTGGTGCTGGTGGGCGATGCCTTCGCGTTCCTCGATCCGGTGTTTTCATCGGGCGTTTATTTGGCGCTGAAGAGCGGCGAAATGGCGGCAGACACGGTCCACGACTGCTTGCTGGCAGGCGACGTCTCCGCACGGCGGTTCGCTCCGTACGCCGAACGGATGTGCCGCGAGATCGAATCGATGCGAAAGCTGGTCTACGTCTTCTACCACCAGGGCTTCAGCTTCGGCAAGCTGATTCGCGCGAACCCCGACATTCGCGGCGACCTGACCGACTGCCTCATCGGCAACCTGGACAAGGATTTTCAACGCCTGTTCCAGGCCGTCGAGGAACAGGCGGCCATTCCCGCGCCGCTGCCGCATGGACGGCCGAGGTTGGTGGCGGCCGAGCCGGACCAGCAGGTTGTGCAGAAATCCCAAATATGAAGCACAAGACCTGAACATGCCATTCGAGTACCTGTTCGCGGCAACGCGTCGAATTCTCCGAAACCGACATGGCGGGAATCGTCCACTTCTCGAACTACTTCCGCTACATGGAGCGGGCGGAGCACGAATTCCTCCGGTCGCTGGGTATCTCGGTACATGACGTGGCGGGCGATCCGCCGGTCTCATGGCCGCGGGTCAGCGCCACGTGCGACTACTGCGCGCCGCTGAGATACGAAGACGAATTCGAGGTACAATTGCTGGTGAGGGAAAAGCGAACGAAGTCGATTGCCTACGAGTTCCGCTTCCGCAAGCGCGGTGCGGATGACATCGTGGCGGTCGGTTCCATCACCGTCGTGTGCGTTACGATCGACCGCGCGACCGGCCGGATGACTCCGATCGCGATCCCCGACATGATTGATCGCTTGATTGAAGCAGCGCCGGCAGAGTTACTGCAAGAGAAATAGACTGGAGCGAACCGATTTACATGTCTACCCCCGCTCGAAGTTCATCCAATGCCTGGAGCCTCTACGCCCTTATGACCGTCGCCACCTGGGGCGTTTACGGCATCTTTCTACAAATGGGTCAAATCGGGATGAAAGACGCCGCGGGCATGCCGGACCACGCCGGCCGTTTCAAGGCGTTCTTGTTTGTCGGCATCGCGTACTTTTTGACGGCGGTCTTGGCGCCGCTGGCGCTGTTGACGATGCGCGGCACGGACTGGCGGTTTCCCGCAGGCGGCTCGTTGACTTCTCTCTTGGCCGGAATTGTCGGCGCCATCGGCGCCTTCGCCGTGCTTCTGGCGTTCGGCGCGGGCGGCCAGCCGGCGGTGGTCATGACGATCATCTTCGCCGGCGCGCCGATCGTGAACGCCGTGGTCAGTTTGTTGAAGGACCCGCCCAAGGACGGCTGGGGCTCGATCCACTGGGCTTTCTTCACCGGCTTGCTGCTGGCAATCGTCGGCGCGGCGCTGGTGACGATGTTCAAACCTGCGCCGCCTGGCCACGGGGCCGCGCAAGCCAACTTCGCCGCGTGGCTGACCTTCGCCCTTTTGACCGTGGCCGCATGGGGAGTGTACGGCATTCTCCTGCACATGGGCCAGGTGAAAATGCGGGACCCGAAGCTCGGCCGCTACAAAGCGTTCCTTTTCGTCGGCATCGCCTACTTTCTCACGGCCGTCGTAGCGCCGCTGGCGGTCCTATGGATGAGAAACAGCGATTGGCACTTCAGTGCCGCCGGGTCGTGGCTCTCGTTGCTGGCGGGCGTTGTCGGGGCAATCGGCGCCTTCGCCGTGCTGTTGGCGTTTGGCGCGGGCGGCAAGCCGCCGGTCGTGATGACGATCATCTTTGCCGGAGCGCCAATCGTTACCGCCGTCGTCGGTCTGCTAAAGGCTCCGCCGACGGGCGGATGGGGCGCGATCCCCTGGGAGTTTTTTGCGGGAATCGTCCTGGCCATTGTCGGCGCGGCCCTTGTGACCATGTTCAAGCCCGCGTCGGCGGCGCATCCCGTGCCGGCCGCGCGCGCCGAGCCGGTAGAAGTCCGCGCATGATCCCCTTTCTGTTTTCCAGCCGCGAGGCGATCACCGCCCATCAATTGTCCCTGCTTCGCAAGCTCGTGCAGACGCTGGCCGAGGCGAACCGCTACTACGCCCCGCGGCTGGAGCAGGCCCGGCTCACCGGCGAGCTGGGCGGACTGGACGAATTCTTCCGCTGTATGCCGTTTACGCGGAAGGAGGAGATCGCCGCGGACCAGCTTGAGCATCCGCCCTACGGCACGAACCTCACCTATCCGCTGGCCGCCTACAACCGCTTCACGCAGACCAGCGGCACCAGCGGCGCCCCCTTGCGCTGGCTCGATACGCCCGAGAGCTGGCAGTGGATGCTGGACAACTGGAAACAGGTGTTATCTTCCGCCGACGTCAAGCCGGGCGCGGCCGTGTATTTCGCCTTTTCCTTCGGGCCGTTTTTGGGTTTTTGGACGGCCTTCGAGGCCGCCTGCCAGTTTGGCTGCCGCTGCCTGCCGGGCGGCGGACTGAGCAGCCTCGCGCGCCTCCAGGCCATCCGCGACAACGCGGCCGACGTCCTCTGCTGCACGCCCACTTATGCCTTGCACCTCGGCCAGGTCGCCGCCGAAAACGGGATCGACCTGGCGGCGCTCGCCGTGCGGACGATCATCGTCGCCGGCGAACCCGGCGGGAGCGTGCCGGCAGTCCGCGACAAGATTGCGAAGCTTTGGCCGCGGGCCGTCGTGTTCGACCACCACGGCATGACGGAGGTCGGGCCGGTAACGTACCAGTGTCCGGGTCGGCCCGGCACGCTGATGGTCATCGAATCGTCGTACATCGCGGAGATCGTCGACCCGCGCGGCGACCGCCCGGTCGCGCGCGGCGAAATCGGCGAACTGGTGCTCACCACGCTCTGCCGCCTCGGCTCGCCGCTGATCCGCTACCGCACCGGCGACCTGGTGCGGGAGGACGCGGACATTGCCGCCAGCGAAGGCCGGCACGAATTGGCACTGCAGGGCGGCATCCTGGGCCGCGTCGACGACATGGTGCTTGTCCGCGGCGTAAACCTCTATCCGGCCGCCGTGGAAAACCTGATGCTTTCGCTAGACGACGTGGCTGCGTATCAGATAGAAATCGACTCGCGCGGTCCGATGGTTGAATTGCACCTTCAAGTTGAACCGGCCGCGGGCATGGGCGATGGGGCCGAGTTTGCGGCGCGCGTGCAATCGCAATTCCGCGCCGCGTTCAATCTTCGCGTGCCGGTAACGGTTTGCGCACCCGGCACGCTGCCGCGCGGAGAAATGAAATCGAAGAGGTGGATGCGGCGGTAAACCCAATTGATTTTCGCAGGGCGGGCTTGACATCCAACGTCTAATGGCAAATATTAGTAGGATTCGTTTATAAGTAGGGATCGTTGTCATAAATCACTAGCGGCGTGCTCGTTTGAGGACAATTGGGTATGAAGCGTTTTTCGGCCTCTTTGGGCCTCTTTTCGTTGGCAAACATAATCTGCGCGGCGGCTTTCGCCGGCGATTGGGCCGCGTGGCGCGGGCCGTACCAGAACGGCATCTCGCTGGAAACCGGTTTGCCGAGTTCCACGAAGGACATTCTTTGGCGGATACCGTCCGGCGGCCATTCCACGCCGCTGATCGTCAATGGCCGCGTGTACGCCATCCATCTCACAGGCACGGGCGTCGAGGAACAAGAGCAGATATTTTGCGTTGACGCCGCCGATGGGCACGAAATCTGGCACTACAACTTTCGCTGCTTCCATACCGACGTGCCGGACTTCCGCATCGGTTGGGCCAGCCTGGCCATTGATCCGGAGACAGGCAACATCTACGCCAACGGCGAGCAAGGCATGATTCTCTGCCTGGGCCCCGACGGCAAGTTGATCTGGTCCAAGTCGTCGGGCGAGCTTTACGGCCGCGTCACCGGTTACGGCGGACGGACCTACACTCCGCTGGTCGACGAAGACCACGTCATCGTGGCCTTCAATAATTCCAGCTTCGGCTCGCTCGCGCCCGGGCGCACCGTTTTCTCGCCCTGGACAAAAAGAATGGCGACATTCTCTGGTGGGGCACGCCCGGCAGCAGGCCGGAAGACCCGACCTACTCCAACCCGGTTGTCGCCGTAATCAACGGCCAGCGGCTGGTGATCGCCGGCAATGCGGACGGTCACGTCTATGCGATCAAGTCCCGCACGGGCGAAAAGGTCTGGGATTTCCACGCCAGCCTGCGCGGGCTCAATGCGTCGCCGACGGTTGACGATTATCGGGTCTACGTTACGCACAGCGAAGAAAACCTCGACAGCAAGATCATGGGCCGCGTGGTCTGCCTTGACGGCCGGGGCCACGGCGACATCACGAAGACGGGTGAAATCTGGCGCCGCGACAGCGCCTTCCCGGACGTCATCGACGACGGCATCGCTTCCCCGCTCGTGCATGACGGCCGGCTCTATTTGATGAGCAACAAGGGCCGCCTTTTCTGCCTCGACGCCCTGACCGGCAAGCGAATCTGGAAATTCGACGCCGGCCGGCGTTCCGAAGGCTCGCCCGTCTGGGCGGACGGGAAGATTTATCTCACCACGCACGAAGCGACCTTCGTGATCCTCAAAGACGAGGGCGACTCCTGCAAATTGGTCGACAAGCTCAATTTCAAGCAGGGCGCCGCGAAGAACGTGGAGATCTACGCCTCGCCGGCGATCTCCGACGGCCGCATCGTGATCTTGACAACCACCGAGATGGTCTGCTTCGGCAAAAAAGACGCCAAGCGGCAGCCAGTGCCCGCCGAAACGCTGCCCGCGGAGGCGGCGCCGGAAAAAGAACCGGCCATGCTCCTGGTTCGGCCGGCGGAAGTCCTGCTCAGGCCAGGTGAAACGGTCCAGTTCCAAACCATCGCTTACGACAAATACGGCAACTGCCTCGGTCCGGTTAGCGCGAATTGTGTTTTTCCCGCCAAACTCGGCAAGGGGGACGGCAAGGGCGCGTTTACGGCGGGCAAACATGGCGGCATTGCCGAAGTGAAGGCCGAGCTTGACTTGCCCGACCGCAAGCTGTCCGGCGCCGCTCGCCTGCGCGTCGTGCCGGACTTGCCGATCAGCGAAGATTTCGAATCGTACAAGGACGGCGAGATCGTGGGCTGGTGGGCCGGCGTCTCCAAGGCAAAATACAAGATCGAGACGCTGGACGGCTCCAAAGTGCTGACGAAGATTTCCAACGATCTGGGGCCGGTGCTGAATCGTTCGCTGGTTTTCATCACGCCGCCCATTCCCGCGGGATACACGGTCGAGGCCGACATTCGCGGCCCCCGCCGCCCGGGGCCGGTCCTCAAGCGCGGCGACGCGGGCGTCGTCAACTCGCGCTACGTGCTGGAGGCTTACGCGAACGGGACCAAGCTCCGAGTCGTTTCCTGGGTGCCCGGCCCGCGCTTCGAAAAAGCAGTCGACTTCGTCTGGCCCGAGGACAAATGGTATCGGCTGAAGCTCAAGGTGGAAGTCGTCAACGATGAAGGAAAGATCTACGCCAAGGCCTGGCCGCGCGGCGAAGCGGAACCGGCGTCCTGGACGATCGAGGCCACCGATCCGCTGCCCAACGAGGAAGGCGCCGCCGGCATTTATGCCTACAGCAGCGACGCCCCGCTGCATTTCGACAACATCAAGGTCTACCGGTAACGCGACGCAGGATGGCCATCCGAGTCCGTCCCTCATGCATAGACGAACCCGGAGGTCCATCCTACACCGTCGGCAACAACACCTTCCCAACAATCGTGTCCCATGAAACTCCCGACCCTCTTTTCGTTCGCTCTCCTGCCGCTTGCGGCTTCGCCCCTAATTGCCGCCGATTGGCACATGTGGGGTGGCACGCCGCAGCGCAACATGATCAATACCGTGGAAAAGAACATCCCGGACTCTTGGGACGTGACCACGGGGAAGAACATCAAGTGGGTGGCGCAGCTCGGCTCGCAATCGTTCGGCAATCCCGTCGTTGCCGGCGGCCGCGTCTTCGTCGGCACCAACAACCTTGCCGAGCGGCAGCCCAACGTCAAGGGCGACAAGGGCATCGTCATGTGCTTCCGCGAGTCCGACGGCAAGTTCCTTTGGCAAAACGTCCACGACAAGCGCGCCGAAGGGCGCGTGCATGACTGGCCCGAGCAGGGCGTCTGCTCCTCGTGCTTTGTCGACGGCGACCGCGCCTATTACGTCAGCAACCGCTGCCAACTGATCTGCACGGACGTCAACGGCGCGAACGACGACAGCCGCAGCGGCAAGGTCCTCTGGAAGCTCGACATGATTAAGGACCTCGGCGTCTACCCGCACAACATGTCGTCCAGCTCGCCCAACATCGACGGCAACCTGGTCTTCGTCGTCACCGGCAACGGGGTCGACGAGGCGCACCGCTACGTCCCCGCCCCCAACGCCCCCAGCTTTCTCGCCGTCGATAAAGTGAGCGGTGAGGTTAAATGGTCGAAGGTCGGGCCGGGCGAGGGCATCTTGCACGGCCAGTGGTCCAGCCCCGCCGTTGGCGTCATCGGCGGCGTGAAACAGATCGTTTTCCCCGGCGGCGACGGCCGGCTCTATGCCTACGAGCCTGAAACGGGCAAGGAACTGTGGACTTGCCAGTGCAATCCGGACGGTACGGTCTGGAAACTGGGCCTCGGCACCCGCAACAATCTCATAGCTACTCCCGTCATCTATAAAGACCGCGTGTACATCTGCATGGGCCAGGACCCCGAGCACGGCGAAGGCCCCGGACATTTGTACTGCATCGACGCCACAAAGCGCGGCGACATTACCAAGACGGGCGTCGTATGGCGCAACGACGACGTGAACCGCGGCCTGGCCAGCGTCGCGATTTTCGACAACGTTCTTTACCATTGCGATCTCGCCGGCGAGTTCCGGGCGATAGATCCCGATACGGGCAAGGTAATCTGGCAACACTCGATGGGCTCCGCGGTGTGGAGCTCGCCGTATTACGTCGACGGTAAGGTCTTCCAGGGCGACGAGGACGGCCAGGTCGTGATCTTCGCCGCCGGCAAGGAGAAGAAGATTCTCAACACGATGGATATGGGCGGGTCGGTCTACACCACGCCAGTAGCCGCCAACGGCGTGCTTTACATCAGTACGCGGGAGAAGCTCTATGCCATCCAACAGGGGGCGCAATGCGACGTGAAGAAAGTGAATTGACAACTCGTGCCCACGCTCGGCGCGGGCACGCGCGTATTGGCCGCTCCGCGGCCCCGCATCCGGATGCCGCAAGATGCCCGTGACCACCGTCGAAGCCCTAAAATCCTCCGACACGCTCCCCGCCCGCGTTTCCCAGGCCCGCCAGCGCCTGGACGCTTGGGTCCGCGAGTGCGTGGCTTGGCACTTCGACCCGGCGACCGGCACGCCGTTTTGGCTAGACCGCGCCGCCAAGCTCGGCTTCGATCCGCGCCGGGAGATTTGCGCTTTCGACGACCTCCCCAGGCTCGGGCTGTTCGAGGACGAATGGCTCCGCGGCGATCCGGTGCGGCGATGGGTGCCCAAGGCTTATGCCGACCGGCCGATATACGTCTTCGAGACCGGCGGCAGCACCGGCATCCCGAAAAGCCGCGTCAATATCGAGGATTTTCGCATCGACTACTCGATGTTCAGCGAGACCCTGAACGACGCGTTCTTCCCTCGCGGCGCGAACTGGCTGATGCTCGGCCCCTCCGGTCCGCGGCGGCTGCGGCTGGCGGTCGAGCACTTGGCGCAGGTCCGCGGCGGAATCTGCTTCTGCATCGACCTCGATCCCCGCTGGGTCATCCGCCTGATCAAGCAGAGCCAGTTCGCCGTGCTGGAGGACTACAAGGACCATTGCATCCAGCAGGCGCTGACGATCCTGCGGGCGAACCATGAGATCATGTGCATGTTCACCACGCCCAAGCTGCTGGAGGCCCTTTGCGAAAAGATCTCGTTGAAGAAGGCGGGCATCACCGGCGTCTTCTGCGGCGGCACGGAGATGACTCCGCAGTTCCACCGCTTCGCCCGCGAGGAGCTGCTGGAAGGGGCCGACTTCGTGCCCACTTACGGTAACACGCTGATGGGCCTGGCATGCAACAAGCCGTTTGATCCGGCCGACGATTACTCGATCATTTACCATGCCCCGCAGCCGCGTGCGGTGTTGCAAGTAGTGCAGCCCGACCAGCCGGACCGGCTCGTCGAGTACGGCCAGTGGGGCCGCGTGAAGCTGACGACGCTCACCAAGGAGTTTTTCGTGCCCGGCTTCCTGGAGCGCGACGAGGCGATCCGCACACGGCCCGTGCCGGAGTATCCGTGGGACGGCGTGGCCGACGTGCGGCCGTTTAAGAAGCTGGAGGTAAACGTGGTGGAGGGCGTGTATTGAAGTCACTGTACGTAAGGTGTAGGCCGGAACGAGCTTGCCGAGTTCCGGCAAAACAGTGAAATAACGGCCGCCGCCGGAACTGCGCTGCACTTGTTCCGGCCTACGTTGATACGCAACATGTATGACATCCCCATCCTTCGCGGCGGCTATGCCTATCTGAGCAAGGAGACGCTCGACCTGGGCGACTACGCTACGGGCGAGCCGGTCGCCAGATTGAACATGGCCAATCCGGGGCTGATCTCCCGCGACCTCCGCGAAGACGCCTGGACTCCGCTGCAAGAGCTGCGCGTCCGCGACATTCTCGAAAAGCTCCGCATCGCGGCGGGTCACTTCATGTGGGCCGTGCTGCCGGTCGGTGATCGCACGCAATCGCCCGATGATTTCATCGCCGCGCAATCCGCGACGACCGGCTTGCCGCACGGGCTCTGCCGGCAAAACATGGCGAAGATCGAGTCGGCCATGCTTAACATGGACCAGATCCTCGGCGGCCTTACCGGCGGCCTCGATTCGGATGCGATCGACGCCGGCTACGGCCTCCGTGACGGCCACACGGTGAGCTACGCGCCCAAGGCCCGACGGTTCGGCGCGGTGCTGCCGGCCAACTCGCCGGGCGTTCATGCGTTGTGGCTGCCGGCGGCAGCCTTGAAGATGCCGCTGGCGCTGAAGCCCGGGCAGCGCGAGCCTTGGACGCCGCTGCGGATCATGGAATCGCTCCGCGCCGCCTGCTTTCCCGTGGCAGCGCTGGGGTTTTATCCTTCGGGCCACGACGGCGCCGGCGTGATCTTGCGGAAGTGCGGCGCTTCCATGATGTTCGGCGCGGGCGCCTCGGTGCGGCCCTGGCTGGGCGATCCGCGCATCGAAATTCACGGACCCGGCTACAGCAAGGTGCTCTTCGGCGCGGACAAGGCCGACGCTTGGCGCGACTACCTCGACCTGCTGGTTACTTCAGTTTCGTCCAATGGCGGGCGGTCGTGCATCAACGCCTCCAGCATCAGGACGCCCGCCCACGGCCGGGAAATCGCCGCGGCGCTGGCGGAGCGGTTGGCCGCGATTGTGCCGCGTTCGCGCGACGACGCTTCGGCGATTCTGGCCGCCTTTCCCGATCCGGCCACCGCCCGCGGCATTGACGCGGCGATCGAGCGCGGGATCGCCCAAGGCGGCGCGGAAGACGTTTCCGCCCGCTTCCGCGGCTCGCGGCTGGTCGAATTCGAGGGCGGCACGTACCTGCTGCCGACGGTCGTTTACTGCGAAGACCCTGAAAACCCGCTGGCCAATCAGGAATACCTGTTCCCGTTTGTCAGCGTATTGGACGTGCCGCGAGCCGAACTGACCGACAGTTTGGGTCCCAGCCTTGTCGTGACTGCGCTGACGGACGACGCGCGGCTGGAGCGCGACCTGCTAGGCCGCGCCGAGATCGGCCGCTTGAACCTCGGACCCGTGCCCACGAGCGTATTGCAGTGGGACCAGCCGCATGAAGGCAACATTTTCACGCATTTGTACCAGCAACGCGCATTCCAGAGATCGGAAGCCAGAAGTCAGGCGACGGAAGTCAAAATGACGATTGCCTCCTAACTTCTAACTCCTGCCTCCTGACTCCTAACTTCCCATGTCCGACCGCAATCGCACAAACCGTATTCTGATGTGGATCCTTTTCGCCGCCTTGGTCGTTTTGCACTGGGACTTCTGGTTCTGGAGCAGCGGCGCGCTATTGATGGACTTCCTTCCGGTCGGATTGGCGTATCAAATACTGATCTCGGCCGCCGCGTCGGCGCTGTGGGGCTGGGCCGCGTTCTACGCGTGGCCTGCGGAACTGGAAAAAGAAGTGGAGCGCGAGTCGGCCGCGAAGCACCACTAACATTCGCCCATCGGCATGGTTCCGTCCTCGCGCCTGCAAGGAGTTGATTCGTGATCGCCTTCGTTTTGATTTGTTGCTATCTGCTGATTTTGCTCACGGTCGCGCTGGTTGGCCGCATCGGCTACAAGAAGAACTCGGCCGTCGACTACTTCCTGGCCAGTCGTGCCTGCGGCTCGTTCCTGCTGGTGATGACGATCTTCGGCACGACGATGAGTTCGTTCGCCCTGGTCGGCAGCACCAATGAGGCATTTCGCCGCGGCATCAGCGTCTACGGCCAAATGGCCTCGTGGTCCGGTCTGATGCACTCGGCCTGCTTCTTTCTCATCGGGACAAAGCTCTGGTACCACGGCAAGCGCTTCGGCTACAGCACGCAAATCCAGTTCTTCCGCGACCGCTTTCAAAGTCCCCTGCTGGGCTACATCCTCTTTCCGATCCTCGTCGGCTGGGTCGTGCCGTATGTCATGCTGAACATCATCGGCGCCGGCGGCGCGATCCAAACAGTCACCGCGGACGCGTTTCCAGAGTTCTTCAAAGCGACTCACGGCGGCGTCCCGCAGTGGCTCGGCTCGGCGGTCGTTTGCGTCGTGGTGTTGATCTACGTCTTCAGCGGCGGTATGCGCAGCCTTTCGTTCGCCAACGGCATTCACGCCACGGTGCTCGTGGCTCTTGGCGGTGTGATCCTCTTTCTCGTCGTGGGCAAGTTGGGCGGAGCGGCGGAAGCGACGCGCAACGTGGCCGACGGCCCGCACGCGGCCCTGCTCCAGAACGGCGGGTCGGGCGTCTCGGAGATGAGCCGCATGGAATTCCTCACCTACCTCTTCGTGCCGCTTTCGGTTGGCATGTTCCCGCACCTCTTCCAGCACTGGATGACCGCCAAGGACGTCAAAACCTTTCGCCCCGTCGTGATCCTGCACCCGCTCTTCATCATGCTCGTTTGGGCGCCGTGCATCCTGCTGGGCGTATGGGCCACATCGGCGACGTTCCACGGCGCGCCGCTCATCGATCCGTCCAACCCAGTTCAAGTCAAGAACGTCCTGGCGACCGTCGTGGCCAAGCTGACGAACCCGGTCGTTGCCGGCTTCCTGGCGGTTGGAATCGTCTCGGCCACGATGTCGCTGGACTCGCAGTTCCTCGCGCTCTCCAGCATGTTCACACACGACATCATCGCAAGACTTTTCGGTGAAGAACGATTCAGCGACCGCCAGCGTATCATCGCTGGGCGGACGATGGTCGTCGCCATCGTCGCCACCGCCTACTTCCTCTCGCGCAACGCGCCGCCGACGATCTACCAGTTGGGCGTATGGTGCTTTTCCGGGTTTGCCGGGCTGTTTCCTCTCGTTTTCGCCGCGCTCTATTGGCGGCGCGTGACGACCGCCGGGGCAATCGCTTCGATCGTTGCCACGCTCGCCTCCTGGACGTGGCTTTTCGGCCAGGCGGACTGGGCCAAGAACAAGGACTATCTCTTCCACGGCATGTTGCCCGCCGCCCCGATCTTTACCACCTCCGCCGTGGCGCTAATCGCCGTCTCGCTCGTCACCCGCCCGCCGGCGGCGGAGGTCGTCCAGCGGTTTTTCTCGGACCGCGAAGACGCCATGCAAATGGAATGTCCAACGTCCAATGCCCAACGTTGAATGGTATTGGACATTGGCAATTGAACATTGAACATTCGCGGAAGTGCTGCCAACCTTCGTTTGCTTGACCTGGCCGCCGGCTCCGATTACACTCCATGCTTGTTTGTTTCGTTCACGAGAAAGGGCCGCAAGGGGCAAGGGCGGCTTGGCCTTCACGCCGACCATCCGCGTCATTATGCCGTCACGAACGCTTGTCTCGCTTTGCGGCTGCCTTCTCGCCTTGTCGTTTTGCTTCGGCGTGCCCAGTCTCGGCAGAAGCGCGACCTTCACTTGGAACGGGTCCGGCGACAACTGGGACACGGTAACTCCCGATTGGACCAACAGCTCCGGCCACAGCGTCGCCTGGGCGTCGACCGCTTCGGACGCCTACTTCCCAGGCGGCAATTCGTTGGCCAGCGGCACGAGCTATCCAAACGTCGACGCGCCGGTGACGGTTCGCAGCATGACTTTCTACGGCGACTCCAATGGCGACTACAACGGAATTACTTCCTCTTCCAACGCCGACACAATCTCCTTGAACGCCACGCCGACGGTCATTAGCGTCAATTCCAGCGGTGCGCCTTTTGAAGTCGATGTGTTCGCGGTCCTTGTCGGCGGCGGCGGATTGACCAAACAGGGAGATTCGACGCTGGACCTCTATGACAACAACGCTTACACCGGTGCAACGACCGTTTCCCAGGGGGTGCTGCGCCTTTCGGCCACCGCCGCATTGCCCGGCGGAACCAATGCCGCGGGCGGCATGAGCAATCTCGTTATCAACGGCGGCATCGTCGAGCTCGACGGCATGAACTTCTACCGAGCGACGGGCGCCGCGGCAAGCCAGGTTCAGTGGGCCGCCGCCGGCGGTTTCGCGGCTTATGCCAGCAACCAGACCGTCAACCTCGGCGGCGCCTCGGCCCTGCTTACCTGGGGCAGCGGCAGTTTCGTGCCCAGCGGGCAGGCACTGCTCCTGGGCGCCAACGACAGCTTTGCCACGATCTACTTTCAGAATCCGATCAATCTCGGCGGCGGAACGCGAACCATTCAAACCGCCGGCTATCCGGGCGTTCAAAGCGGCGTCCTTTCCGGCAATCTCAGCGGCAGCGGCGGCGGACTTACCGTCACCGGAAGCGGGGCTTTGGAACTAACCGGCAGCGACACCTATACCGGCGTCACGACGGTTTCCGCCGCAATCCTGCAGTTGGGCAGCGCCAGCGCGCTGCCGGGCGGCATTGGAAACACCGGTGGATTGAGCGCCCTCGTCCTTACCGGCGGAGGCGTCGTCGACCTGGCCTACGGCAACTTCACGCGCTCGCTCGGCGCCGGGCAGGGACAATTGGCATGGAGCGGCGGCGGCGGCTTCAGCGCGTCCGGCGGATCGCGGGCCGTCAATCTCGGCGGGCTGTCGCAAACGGTCACCTGGGGCAGTGGCAACTTCGTCCCCGCGGGCAGCTCGCTGGTGCTCGGTTCAGCGCTGAACGACTCGATGGTCGACTTTCAAAACCCGATCAACTTTGGCGGATCGGTCCGCGCGGTTCAAGTCAACTCGGGCTTCGCGACGATCGACGTGCGCCTGAGCGGGTCGTTGACCAACGGCGGACTGACGGTCTCCGGAAGCGGCACGTTGGACCTTACCGGCAGCAACAACTACACGCTGGCGACCACGGTAAACGGCGGCGGCGTGCTCCGGCTGAGCAACTCGGCCGCGCTGCCAGGCGGCACAGGGACCAGCGGCGGCCTTAGCAACCTGGTTATCACAGGCAGCAGCGTCGTCGAGCTCAACGCCGGCAACTTCAGCCTGCGCGCTGGGAACCGGGGGTTCGCAAGTGCAATGGCAGGGCGCGGGCGGACTCAGCGCCGCGGGCGGCACGTGGAGCGTCAACATCGGCGGCGCCGGCGCCGCACTGACCTGGGGCGGCAGCAACTTCGTTCCCAACGGCCAACCGCTGGTATTCGGATCCGGCTCGGACGGAGCGACGGTCGTCTTTCAAAACCCGTTGAATCTCGGCACGTACGCCGCGGGACAGACCATGCTCGTCAACAGCGGTACGGCTGCCGTCGATGCCCAGATAGCCGGAGCGATCACGGGCGGAGGCGCTGGCGGGCTGACGATCGGCGGCATCGGCACGATCGAGTTCACCGCGTCCAACTCATATTCCGGATCAACCTACCTCGCTGGCGGTGTGCTCCGCCTGAGCAATCCAGCGGCACTGCCCGCCACGAGCAATCTCGTAATTGACGAAGGCCAACTGGAATTGAATGCGGGCAATTTCACGCGAGGGCTTGGCAGCGGCACAAATCAGGTGCAGTGGCAGGGCGACGGCGGATTCAGCGCCGCGGGCGGCACGCGCGGCGTCAATATCGGAGGCAGCACGCCCCCCGCTACTTTGACCTGGGGTGTCACGAACGACTTTATCCCCGCCGGAAACATGCTCTTGCTGGGCGCGAAGTCCGACACGGCTGCGCTCATTTTCCAAAACCCCCTGAACCTTTCCAGCAACGGCGGCTCGATCCAAATGGCCGACGGCGCCGCGACCGTCGACGCCGAGCTTACCGGCAGCGTTAGCGACTCCGCGGGCGACGCGACGGGTTTACAAATCGTGGGAAACGGAACGTTGGAACTGGCCGTCAGCAATAGTTACGCCGGACCGACGTGGGTTTCAGGGCCTGTGCTGCGTCTGGGCAATTCGGCCGCCCTACCTGGTGCGAGCAACCTGGTCCTCGACGGCGGCATCCTGGAGTTGGCCGCCGGCAATTTCACGCGCGGCATCGGAACTTCCTCGGCGCAAGTTCAATGGACCGCAAACGGCGGCGGGTTCAGCGCGTCCGGCGGCTCGCGGGCGGTGAATATCGGCGGCTCGGGAGCTACGCTCACCTGGGGCAGCGGCGTCTTCGTGCCCGGCGGCTCGCCCTTGATGCTCGGCTCGCCCAGCGACGATTCGACCCTCGTCTTCCAGAACCCGATCAACCTTGGATCGTCCATCCAAACGATTGAAGTCAGCCATGGATCCGCCGCGGTTGACGCGATTCTCAGCGGCAACCTGACCGGAACAGGCGGATTGCTGGTTACCGGCAACGGCGTGCTGCAGCTCTCTGGGACGAACAGTTTTTCTGGCGGACTGTCCGTCAATGGCGTAGCGCTTAAGACGGAGATCATGAACTCCTTGGGCCTGGCGTCGGGCACCTCATTGATCATCGGCAACGACACGGCGGCCTTCAGCTCGACAACATTCGCGCCGCTCGTGCCCGCCGATGCCGCCGCCGTCGCCCCGGAGCCCGGTTCCATTTCGCTGGTGACCTGTGGTACCATAATCCTCTTAGGCTGGATAGCGGCGCGCGGCAAGCGCGAACTGGCTTAGAGGCTTGCGCGGACATGGACAAAATCAGCTTTGGTCTTATCGGAAACGGTGCCTGGGGCAGCCATCATGCCCGCGTAATCGCGGGGTGCCCTGCTGCGCGGCTGGCGGCCGTTGCGGACGTCGATGAAACCCTACGTGCCGAAGCGCCAGCGCGGTATCCGCAGACCGCAGTCTTCAGCGACTATCGCGACCTGCTTGAACGCGCGGACGTTGATGCCGTAAGCGTCGTTCTGCCTTCGCACTTGCATCTGGAAGTCGGCCGGGCCGTGCTGCAGGCCGGCAAGCACCTGTTCATGGAAAAGCCGATGGCCTTGTCCACGGCCGATTGCCGCGAGCTTGCCGAACTGGCACGATCCAAACGCCTGCAATTGGGCGTAACCCATCAGTTCCGCTTCTCCACACTTTGGGGCAAAATCATGCAAATGATCGACGCCGGCGCCATCGGCGAGCCGCACTATGCCATGATTGAATTGTGGCGGAATCCGTACCGGCCCGGCGCGGACGGCTGGCGCTACGATTGTAAGCGAGTGGGAGACTGGATACTTGAAGAGCCGATCCATTTCTTCGACCTGGCCCGCTGGTATTTCGGCAGTTGCGGCGAGCCGGAGTCCGTCTACGCGCGGGCCAACTCGTCAAGCGCGCAACGGCCCGATTTGCACGACAATTTCAGCGCCATCCTCAATTTTCCGGGCGGGCGCTATGCGGTCATATCGCAGACTTTGGGTGCCTTCGAGCACCATCAAGTGGCCAAACTCACCGGTTCTCGCGGCGCCCTCTGGGCAAGCTGGAGCGGTGCGCAGGACCGCACGTTTCACCCCACTTTCCATCTCAAGCACTTCGACGGCCGGACGACAACGGACGTGCCGATTCCTTCGGCCGCTGGGGAAGTCTATGAATTGGCGGACGCAATCGCCGACATGGCCGAGGCGGTAAGAACGGGCCGCAGACCCCGCGTCACCGCTGAGGACGGAACGTGGTCGGTCATGCTCTGTCTAAAAGCCGGCGAAAGCGTAGCCAGCGGGCAAGTGGTAACCCTATGATTCCCGGCCGCAAGTCGCTATACTAGTTGGCTTGGAATTCGGGTACCGGGACACAGGCTACAAAGTCGCCGTCGCAACCTCATGGAAACCAAACTTTTATACTTGAACGGCCGCTGGGTGGGGCCGGAAGCTGCCATTGAGGTCGTGAACCCCTCAACGGGCGAGGTAATCGGCAGCGTGGCGACTGCCTCGCGGCGGCACGTGGCCGAAGCCCTGGCCGATGCCGAGCGGGCCTGGGCGGCCTGGCGAGGAATGACCGGCAGCGAGCGCGGAGTGTATCTGGACCACATCGCTGACATTCTGAAGCGTCGCGCCGAGGAAATCGCCCACACAATTACGCTGGAAAACGGCAAGCCGCTTGCCCAGAGCCGGGGCGAGGTCGCGATGAGCATCGACCACCTCCGTTGGTTCGCCGGCGAGGCGCGGCGGGCCTACGGCCGCGTTGTGCCGAACCAAGTCCGCGGCAAGAGGCACATGGTGCTCCGCGTGCCCATCGGCGTCGCCAGCGCTATTTCTCCGTGGAATTTTCCGCTCGTGCTGGCGGTGCGGAAGATCGCTCCGGCATTGGCGGCGGGCTGTCCGGTGATACTTAAACCGGCCCGCGCCACGCCGCTGTCCGCCGTCCAATTCGCCGAAGCAGTGGACGAAGCCAAACTGCCGCCCGGAGTCTTCCAAATGGTGCTGGGCGACTCCGGCGAGATCGCGGCCGAACTGCTGGAAAATCCCATCTGCCGCAAGATTTCCTTCACTGGCTCGACCGAGGTCGGCCAGCGGTTGATTGCGGGCGCCGCCAGGAACGTCACAAAACTCTCGTTGGAGCTGGGCGGCCACGCTCCGCTTCTGGTCTTCGACGACGCCGATCTCGACCAGGCCGTGCAGGGCACGATTATCGCCAAATTCCGCAACACGGGCCAATCCTGCATCGCGGCCAACCGGGCTTACGTGCAGCGCGGAATCTACGAGCGGTTTTTGGACCGGCTCGTCGCCGCGGTCAAGAAGCTGAAGGTTGGCGACGGATTGGAAGAAGGCGTCGAAATCGGGCCCTTGATCGATCGCCGCGGCTTGGACCACGCCCTGGCTCAAGTTCGCGAGGCCGTGTCTGCCGGAGCGCGGCTGCTTTGCGGCGGGCGTCCCTGGGAAGGCCTGCCGGGAAGCAAGACTTCTGGTTCGTTCCTGGAACCGACACTGATCGCCGACGTGCCCCGCGCCGCCTCGTGCATGTGCGACGAAACGTTCGCTCCCATGCTGCCGGTTTGCGTTTTCGACGAGGAGGGCGAAGCGATCGCCCGCGCGAATGATACGCGCTACGGCCTTGCGGCCTACGCCTTCACGCGCGACGCATCGCGCGTATGGCGGCTGGCCGAGTCGTTGGAGGCCGGCACCGTGGCCATCAACGACTCCGTGCCCGCGACGAGCCAATGCCCGTTCGGCGGCGCGAAGCAAAGCGGCTGGGGCCGCGAGCTGGGCATCGAGGGCTTGGACGCCTTCTTGGAAACCAAGCACATTTCCCTGGGAATCCAGGAATGATAGTTTTTAGTTGTTTGCATTTGATAGAAAGAGAAGTTTGAATGAGTAATCCATCGGCAGCGCGGAAGGCGCCCGACTTTTTGGTCCACGAGGACGGCGATTCCGTCGGCGTCGTCGTGGTTGAAGGCGTCAAGGCCGGGAGCGATCTCACCGGCTGGGTCATGGCGCAGGACCGCACCATCAATGTCAAAGTCTTAAACGACGTTCCCATCGGCCACAAGCTCGCGCTGACTGACCTCGACGTCGGCGCGAGCGCGGTCAAATACGGCGTCATTATCGGCAAGTTCGTCGCCCCGGTCAAAAAGGGCGAGCACGTCCACGTTCACAATCTCAAGACGAAGAGGTGGTAGAAATGCAGAAGACATTCCTCGGATATCGCCGCGAAAACGGCCGCGCGGGCGTGCGGAACCACGTCGTCATCCTTCCCCTTGACGACATTTCCAATGCAGCCTGCGAGGCCGTGGGCAACAACATCAAAGGCACGCTAGCCATCCCGCATCCCTATGGCCGGCTGCAGTTCGGCGCCGACCTCGACCTGCACTTCGACACGCTCATCGGCGCCGGCGCAACCCCAACGTCGCGGCGGTCGTCGTCATCGGCATCGAACCTGCCTGGACCAACCGGGTGGTCGAGGGCATCGCTAAGACGGGCAAGCCCGTTACCGGGTTTGCCATTGAAAAGAACGGCGACCTTAACACCATCTGCGCCGCCTCGCGGAAGGCGATGGAGTACGTGCAGTGGGCCGGCGAGCTGCAGCGCGAGAAGTGCGACATCGCCGATTTGTGGGTCTCCACCAAGTGCGGCGAGTCGGACACGACTTCCGGACTTGCCTCCAATCCCACGGTGGGCGACGCCTACGAGAAACTCGATGCCGCCGGCTGCACGCTCCTTTTCGGCGAAACGACCGAACTCACCGGCGGGGAGCAGATCGTCGCCGAGCCTGCGCCACGCCCGAAGTCCGGCAAAAGTTTCAGTTCTTCTTCGACCGTTACGCCAAAGTCGTCGACGATCACAAGGTCAATGATCTCTGCGATTCGCAGCCCACCAAAGGCAACATCGAAGGCGGATTGACCACCATCGAAGAGAAGGCGCTGGGCAACATCCAGAAGATTGGCAAGAACATCAAAGTCGTCGGCGCCCTGGACAAGGCCGAGTCGCCCTCCGGGCCGGGCCTGTGGTTCATGGATTCGTCGTCGGCCGCGGCGGAGATGGTGACGCTCTGCGCGGCCGCCGGCTACGTCGTCCATTTCTTCCCCACCGGGCAAGGCAACATCATCGGCAATCCGATCGTGCCTGTGATCAAGCTTTCTGCCAATCCGCGCACCGTGCGGACGATGAGCGAGCACATCGACGTAGACGTTACCGGCCTGCTCCGCCGCGAAATGAACCTCGATCAGGCCGGCGACAAGCTGCTGGACTGCCTTGTCCGCACGGCCAACGGCCGCTTCACCGCCGCCGAGGCGCTGGGGCATCGCGAGTTTGTTTTGACGCGGCTGTACGAAAGCGCGTAACTTATAGACTTGAACAACTTGGCAGGCCGGGTGGCACGCACTGAGCTTCAAGCGAAGGGCGTGTTTGATGTATCGCCACGCCCTTCGCAAGCTCAGGGACGTGCCACCCGTGCCGCTTTGAAATGTTGTGAAAGGGATTCGAAATCATGTCGGAAACCGGCACCCAGTCATTGGTCGAAAGTGCGCGGGCGGACGCCCCGTCCGCGCCGCGCCGCTGGTACGAAGGCGTGGGCCGCTACGAGTGGCTGATACTGGTGATCGCCTCGGTGGGCTGGATATTCGACGCCTACGAAGGTCAGATTTTCAACATCACTCGCCATGACATGCTCAAGGAAATCGTACCGCGCGCGGATGATCCGGCGATTGTCCAGCGAGCAGTAAGCCAATACGGGGACGCGCTGCTCGGCGTGTTCCTTGCCGGCGGCGCGCTGGGTGGAGTGCTCTTCGGCATGTTCGCCGACCGTTGGGGCCGCAAGCCGGTGATGGTTGTCACGATCCTTTTTTATTCTGTTTTTGCCGGACTGACCTTCTTTGCAACCAACGTCTGGCAAGTGGCCGTGCTGCGGTTTCTGGTGGCGATGGGCGTCGGCGGCGAGTGGGCCGTTGCCGCCGCGCTGGTGGCGGAGGTCTTTCCCAAGCACGCCCGCGCCACGCGTCGGGCATTTTTCACGCCTCAAGCTGCCTAGGTGTCTGGGCGGCGGGGCTGGTCGGCTTGGCCGTCGCAGACCAATGGCGGTATGCGTATCTCGTGAGCATCATTCCGGCTCTTTTGGTAGTGTGGGTCTGGTCAAGCGTTAAGGAGCCGCAAACCTGGGTCACCGCGCGGCAACATGCGGACGCCGGCGTTGGCGGCAAGCTCGGCAGCCTTCGCGAGCTCTTCTCGCACCACCTTTGGGGACCGCGGGCGATGCTCGGCATGTTGCTGGCAGCGGTCGGCCTGGGGACGTTCTGGGCAGTGAGCGTCGACGGGCAGGGTTTGGCCCAAGAGCTGCTTCTGAACAACAAAGCGAAGGAAGTCGCCGCGATGTATCCGGAAATCGGACAAGACGAAGCGAAGGCACTACTCACGTCGGAAAGCGACGAACACTTCTTCGCCAAGCATCCCGGAATGGCGGCGAGTTTGGCGCCGGAACTTAAAGCGTGGCGCGCGGCGATCAATCGCGGAGCCAAGTTCGCCTACGGCGTGGTCGAGATTATTGGCTGGGCCGTGGGAATGCTCTGTTTTGGCCCATTGTGCGTGCGACTTGGCCGTCGCAGCACGTTCATTCTCTTCCAGGCGCTGTCGCTGGTCGTTGTGCCGCTGACCTGCTACCTGCCGGCGACCTACAACCAACTGTTGTTGATGCTGCCGCTTTTCGGCTTTGCCACCGTCGCCATCCAGGCCGGTTTTGCCATTTATTTCCCCGAGCTGTTTCCCAATCACTTGCGCTCCACGGGCGCGGGCTTCTGCTTCAATGCCGGCCGCTTGCTGGCGGCCGTCGTGCTCGTCTTTTCCGGCTGGCTCAAATCGCTGCCCGGCATTGACCTCCGCCTTGCGATCACGCTCATGAACCTGCTGTTCGTCGTTGGTATTGGCGTCGTTCTGCTGCTGCCCGAGACCAAGGGTCAGCCCTTGCCGGAGTGAGCCGCCCGGTCTACTCAATTCTTCTTCGCGGGCACGTGTAGCCGGTCACTTCGCACGCGGTCCGCCACGGTGACGCTTGTTCACGGCATTCTTCAGCTTCCGCCTCGCCCGCCAGCCGGCAGGGGCTTGCGCGGCAGAGGCTCGTCGCGGTTGGCCGCGAGATAGGCAAACCCCGCGACGATCGTCGCCATCTTCATGCAGTCGTTCGGCTGCAGGCGCTCGAAAGTGTCCATATTCGTATGATGGGCAACGACCTCGTACTCGATTTCGTCCTGAATGAACTGGAAACCCGGCAGGCCCACGTTGTCGAACGATTGGTGATCGGTGCCTCGGGTGTTGCGAATGGTCAGTGTCGTCATTCCCATGCTGCGAAACGGCGCCATCCATTCCCGGAAGATCGGCGCCACCGCCGCGTTGCCCTGCAGGTAAACGCCGCGCAAAGCGCCGCTGCCGTTGTCGACATTCAGGTAGACGTCGAACTTCGCGTGTTCCGGCTTGAGTTCTAGGGGACCCTGCGGGCCGCCGAACCGTCCTCCACCGGCGCCATCCCTGCCGCCCGCGCCGCCCCGACCGGCCGCCGCTTGCGGATCGGGCTTGCGGGAGCCGTAATGGGCGGCCACGTACTCCCGCGAACCGATAATTCCCTGCTCTTCGCCCGTCCACAAGCCGATGCGCACGGTGCGCGCGCAACTTCACGCCGGCGGCTTTGAGAATGCGCATAGCCTCCAGCATGGCGCACGAGCCCACGCCGTTGTCGGCCGCGCCGGTGGCGGCGTGCCACGAGTCGAAATGCGCGCCGAGCATGACAACCTCATCCGCTTTGTCGGCGCCCTGGATTTCTCCCACAATGTTGAACATCGGGGGATTCGGATAATACGTGTTTTTGATGTCGGCTTCGACGACCACCGACTGGTTTTTCGCGACGATCCGCGCGATGCGGCCATACTGCTCGGCCGCGATCATGATTCTGGGCGTGCTTTTCTGGGGATCAGTGGCGCGATTGCCGCCGATCACATAGAGCCCGTGGCCGCGCGCGATCGTCGAAATGACGCCCAGCGCGCCTTCGGCGGCAAAAAACTCGTTGCGGGTATTGGCATATTGCTGGCGGCCGCGCCCGCCGAATGCCCGCCGCGGCGGGGCGCCCGGTACTCCGGGCCGCGGCGCGCCCGCGGACGGCGCTGCTGAAGTAGCCGATCCGCCGGAGGTCGCCCTCGCCGCCGGAGTCGCACTTCCACCAGCCGGCACGGGTACGGCATCAGGCCCGGCGCCAAAGACACGTCCGCGACCCGGCGTCGTCGCCTTTTCCAAAGCCGCCAACTCGTCGCTGGTGTAGCGTGTCGCGGGAGCGGTCCAGAACGCCTCCACTTCGGGAGCGGCCCCGGTGATGACCCACTTGCCGCGAAGCTTGCCCTTGTACTTTGACAGTTCTGCCTCGTTGTTGGCCGTCACCATCACGACTTCGCCGCTGGCGAGGCCTTTGGTGCCGGGCGTCCATGCCGTCGGCGTGCCGGGAATCGCGAACTTCCGCGGCGACACGGCCTGCATGTAGAACTTGTCGTTGGTCCAGCCGCGCTCGAATCCGTTGCGATTGACCCAGGGCTCCAGCTTGACGTTGACCAGGCCCCACTGCTTCATCTTGCCCATCGCCCAGTCGGCGGCCTGTTCGACGGCTGGCGAACCGGTCAGCCGCGGGCCATAGACGTCCGACAGCCAACTGTTGAGCTCCATTACCTGTGAGTGCTGCATGCCCTCCGCCTTGATCTTGTTAATGTCCGTCAAATTGATTTCTTCGGCGGCCCAAACGGGCAAGCTAACGAAGAGCGCCAGCACCGGCGCCAGGCAATAACACTGCATCTTGATCATCAATTCATCTCCTTCGCGGACGGCGAAAAGCCAATTAGCTTTAACCTACTGCTGCCTTTTGATGCCGTCAATCGGCGTGGCCGGACCCCTGGCATGTAACTCCTGCTACTCGTGGTGATGTGAATAATCCGGCCAACTGGAGGCTTTGGTCACTCCAAGTCGACCGAAGCGATTAGCGAAACGGCCGCGGGGACAATCCTGACGACCGGAACCATGGTCTGGACGCAATAAACTACAATCGTATGCGTTGCATTGGTATTCGCCAACGGTTATTCGCCTCAATCGGTGACCTCTCATGAAATCCCCTAAAAGCATGCTGCTTTCATTGCCGTCGGTCCTTGCGGTCACTTGGACCCTGGCGCAATCGCCGTGGCCGCCGCTCGGCGGAGGGATAGGACCCAGGCCGCCACGGCCGGTTCGGGAGCGGCCCGTTAGCCTCAAGGTGGACCTCAAGGAGCCTCCCGTCGGACTGGTCAAGAACCCGCGGTTCCTGGAAAAGACGTCCGACGGCAAAGGGCCGGCCGACTACCAACTACAGGGCGACGTTGCCTGGACCTGGTGCGGCAAAGCCGGCGAATTCACCGACGCCGGCGTGAAACTCGTAAGCGGTAGGGATTCTCACGCCGGTGGCAAGCCGGCCGGAAGCGTTTCGCAAACCGTCACCGGTTTTCCGTACGGGGCCGGCCGGTGGCTCCGCTTTTCGATTCGCGGCCTGGCCGAATTGGGGTTCAAAGTCGAAAACAAAGCCAGCGACCTCTTCATGCGCGTGGAGTTTTGCGGCAACGGCGGCACGAACTCCTTCGATGGCGTGACGCAGGAACTTTATCCGCTGGTGGAGCTTGCTCGTAAGGACATGGAAGCCAATGGCGACTACTTCAAGAACGGCGGGGCCGTCTGGAAGACCTACACGTTGGACTTCCGTCTGCCTTTCAACGAGATCGATACGCTCAAGCTCGCGGTCGGCTTCAAGAACGGCATCGCGGCCAACCAACGCGACAGCGAGTTTTACGTCACCGATTTCTCGCTTACTTCCATCCCGCCGCCCGCCGACGCGCCCAAAGTCGTCAAGATGGAGAAAGGCTCGGCGCCGAGCCTGAAATCGCTCCTGCCGCTGGGCGGCCGATGGTTCTGCCAGCCGGAAGATGGCACGACCCGGCGGCCGGCGACGCTCGTGGTCAATGCAAAGAACGCCGCCCGGCTTTATTACATGGGCGGACAGCTTTCCAATCCGTTCGCCGAGAACATGACCGCCTGGCTCCGCAAAGGATACCTCGACATCAAGGGCCGGCCCGTCGCCAAGGACCAGTTCGTGCCCGACAACGTGGTGCTGGAATTCAAAGACGCAAAAGAACTGGTCGTGCATTCCCGCAACCTGCCCAATCACCCGACCGCCAAGTTCCCCGACCCTTACGGCAGCGGCAATCCCAATTCCATCCAGGAGGCCGACCGCGCGTATTACTTGCCTCTGGAGCCGGTCCGCAATCCGGCCGCAAGCACGATGGACGAGACCAACTCGAACCGCGCCTTGCCGATGGGCGCGATCGGCGTGGCCACCAACGGGGTCATGTTCTTCAACCCGTTCGACGCCGGTGGGATGGAGGCCGTCAACATCATGGACCGTTGCTGCGGGCATCCCAGTCCGGGCAACGAGTACCATTACCACAAGTATCCCGTGTGCATCAAGTCGCCCTTCTCGGACGACGGGCAGGGGCATTCGCCGTTGATCGGTTTCGCGCTGGACGGCTTTCCGATCTACGGTCCCTACGAGGCGAAGGGCCTGATGGCCAAGGACGACAAGCAGCACCCGCTGGATGCCTTCAACATGCACAAGGACGACCAGCGCGGCTGGCACTACCACGTGACGCCCGGCAAGTTTCCCTACATCATCGGCGGCTTTGCCGGCGCGGCCGATCCGCGGAACCTTCGCCGCGGCCCGCGCGGGTAGCGAGGTCGCGCATCCGTGGCTGGTTACCGCGGCATACCGTGAACTGCGAACGCCATGGCGTACGACGAACCCTCCATTTCACGCACCGCCCCGTATCCAGTACGCTACCACAGTCTCTCCAATTCTCGGACAGCAATTCATCCGATGGTGCCTAGAGGCAAACGACTTATGATACGACAAGGCGTTTGCGCCGCCGGCCCCGCGCGAAAGTCGCCGCTCGTCGCCGTAACTCCTTGCGCCGTTTGGGGTTTGGAGTTCCACGGCCCGCCCGGCGGAAACGCCAAGAATTCCGCCGGCCGGGAAAAACTTTTCGTTGTGTTCTCTTGCGACACCGGTCAGGCGTACTTCTCATTCCAGCCCATGCTCCCTAACTTCGGGTGGTTGCCCACCGGGATCGGGCAAACCTGCGCACCACGACAATGATCAAAGCCAGCATGACTGGTGAACCAGCCGCTTCGGGACATGGAGACCGAGCGCGTGCAAATATCGATCGCCCGAAACCGGCCCTTCGGGGGCGAACCTTTGCGGGAAGCGCACGCCAAGCGGTTGGGACTGATGCACACGCTGCGAGGCGAAGGCCGCCCGCGAAATGGGAACAAGCCATGACGGATAAATTAGCTGCGTCTGTTCCGATCCCCTGGGAATTTGAGCCGTCGGTCTGCTCGGCCGCATGCGCCGGCGACGTCACTGATCGGCGGCCCGGGCGATCAAACCCAAAGCAGATCGCGAGCCTCCAAACCATGCGTTTAGATCGCTCGACGACGACGCCTGAGCCCAAGCATGGCGACAGACAACGCGAGCAGCAGACCGAGAGAACCAGGTTCGGGAACCGCCTGATTGAACTCCCATTCAAAATTCGCGACTGGTGTGCCCGCGAAAGGCGAAACGTTCACCGCGCCCGCGGGATTGGCGGAAACGAACGAAGAACTGTTTGTGCCCACAGCCGTGGACGTAAAGTCTTCATCCTGCGAGGTACCAACGTCAACGGGATTGAAAGTCCCCTCGCCAATTAACTTGGCGTTTGCCGCCGACCCGGTGGTCTGGAAGAACTCGCAAGCCCAGAAACTTGTCGGGAGCGTGATCGCCGAAGCGGTCGCATCGTAAAAGAAACCGTCAACGGTGCCTGCGGGTACCGAGATCCCGTTGAAATTGAGACCACCCAGTAAATTACCGGGGCCGCCGTTTGTGCCTGACGTATCATAGAAGCGAATGTACGGGGAAATGGTCTGAGCGACCGTGGCGCCATTGACAATCGACCAGGAAAACTGACCGAGCGTAAAGCTCGATGCCGCTGTTGTGTTGATGTCGTCAGCCAGCAATGCGGTGACTTTCGTCGTGCCGTTGGCGCCGGCATAAACCCCATAACCAGTGAAGTTCGTCTGGTCGGAGTAGACCGCGCCGGGCGTCACAGTATCCGCGGTAACGTCTGTGGCCTGACCGATCGACCAAGTACCGGCAAGCACGGGCGGCGCAGCGACATCAACGATTGTGCCCGCTCGAGGCAGAAGTCGAGGCGAGGGCTGCTGCCGCAGCCACACCGAAAACAAAGCAACCTAACTTGGAACGAACGATCATATTTTCTCTCCTTGGGATTTCCCTGATGCGCTGGTCGGCTAGAAGCATTTTAAAAGCAAAAAGGCAAACGAAATGCAAATCAACGTGCAAGTTTCTTGATCTCAAAGTAGTTAGTCGCACGGCATTGCGCCCTAGTACGGATGAGTTGCTAATTCGCTCATTTGAAGCACCACTAAATTTTGAACTTACAACAGCTATGAATTTTTGTCAACGAATTTGCACGGCGCGATTGAAAATAATTGAAGAAGTTTTCAAGGAGTGCGCGGGCACCCATTTCTAGCGCGTAGACGCACATTAATTGGTAGCGCGAACACTTAATCGCTCGTCGCCGCACAATTCACTAAGGGCCAGCGCGGAGAGAAGTGTCGCCTTTGGCTCCGCGATGGTAGCGCTACTTTCGCGGAGCTAAAGGCGATCGGCGTAGCCACCAACGTCGTGATATTCTTCAATCGGTTCGACGCCGGCGGTATGGAGGCCGTCAACATCATGGACCGTTGCTGCGGGCATCCCAGTCCGGGCAACGAGTACCATTACCACAAGTATCCCGTGTGCATCAAGTCGCCCTTCTCGGACGACGGGCAGGGGCATTCGCCGTTGATCGGTTTCGCGCTGGACGGCTTTCCGATCTACGGTCCCTACGAGGCGAAGGGCCTGATGGCCAAGGACGACAAGCAGCACCCGCTGGATGCCTTCAACATGCACAAGGACGACCAGCGCGGCTGGCACTACCACGTGACGCCCGGCAAGTTTCCCTACATCATCGGCGGCTTTGCCGGCGCGGCCGATCCGCGGAACCTTCGCCGCGGCCCGCTAACGACGAGCGCCGCACCCCCGCTGACACCCTCGTTCAATCGGCTAGAATGAGGCTGTCAGTCGTGCCTCAGGCCGTCCGCCCATGTTCCCGCAACTTTCCAATCCGCTTACCTGGTGGCAATGGGCGGCGCTGGCGGCGGTGCCGCCGGCGATTGTGCTGCTGTACTTCCTTAAGCTTAAGCGGCGGCCATTGGAGGTTCCTTCCACGTACCTCTGGCACAAGTCGATCGAAGATCTGCACGTCAATTCGATCTGGCAGCGGCTGCGGAACAGTTTGCTGCTCTATTTGCAGCTTCTGGTCATACTCGTGGTCTTCCTAGCCCTGCTGCGGCCGACGTGGCAATCGTTCCACCTCGGCGGCAGCCGCTTCGTCTTCCTGATCGACAACTCCGCCAGCATGCAGGCCACCGACGAAAAGCCCAACCGCTTGGAAGAGGCCAAGCGCCGCGTCGCGGAGCTGATCGACCAGATGCGCTCCGGCGACTCGGCCATGCTCGTCGCGTTTTCCGATACCGCCCGCGTCGCGCAGAACTTCACGAACAACCGTCAACTGCTCCGCGAAGCCCTGGCCGACATCCGGCCCAGCCAGCACTCCACGAACATCAGCGAGGCCCTTCGCCTGGCTGCCGGGCTGGTCAACCCGACGCAGTCGTACGACAACCCGGCGGAAACGCCGACATCAGACACGAAACTCTTTATTTTCAGCGACGGCCGCTTTCCGGACGTGCCTGACTTCGAGCTGGGAAATCTCGACCCGGTCTTCGTGCCCATCGGCCGCATGGATGCCGCCAACGTGGGCATCGTGAGTTTTGGCGTTGAGCGCAACCAGGAGCAAAAGAACAAGCTTCAGGCCTACGCCCGGCTCTGCAATTCCGCCGACCCGCGCGGAACCTCGAAGCCGGCCGAGGTCCTGCTGAAGCTCTTTGTCAACGGCCAGGACCACCCCATCAACGCCGACAAGCTGACGATCCCGCCCGGCGACACCAAGGGGATTTCCTTCGACCTGGACGAATTCGAATCGGGCATCCTGCGGCTGCAGGCCCAAACGCACGACCAACTTGCCGTGGATGACCAGGCCTGGGCCGTCGTCAATTCGCCCCGCCGGACGAAGGTGCTTCTGGTCACGCCCAAGAATGAACGACTGGAACAAGTGTTGACCACCAAGGCGGCGGCCGAAGTGGCCGAGGTCCGCGTGGAAGGTCCCGGCTTTCTGAAGTCGAAGACCTACCTGAACCAGGCCGATCTCGGCGCGTGGGACCTGGTGATCTACGACCGCGCACCGCCGCCGCAAATGCCGCGGACGAACACGTTCTTCATCGCCTGCGCGCCGCCTGCGCCGAGGGACCGGGCCCGGCGCCGCAACCGCCCGGCGGCTGGAAGTTGAAGCCGGAAGTCACGCTGCCGCAGATCATTGACGCCGCCGTCTCGAACCGGCTGATGCAATGGGTCGATACGAACGAGATCCAGAAGGTGATAACGGCCACGCCGCTGGAAGTGCCGGCCGGTGGCACGGTGCTCATCGACTCGGACAAGGGACCGCTGCTGGCCGTCGCCCCGCGCGAAGCCTACGAAGACCTCGTGCTGGGCATGGTGCTCGTGGAAGAGCGGACGGCGGCGGACGGCTCGCGGGCCGCGTATCGCAATACCGACTGGCCTTGGCGGGCGAGCTTCGCCACTTTCATTTACAACCTGTTAACAAGCCATGCGGCCCAGGAATTGTCGGGCGCCGCCAGCTATCGGCCCGGCGCGGTGGTCAACCTCGATCCCCCGGATGCCCACACCGGCCTGGACGTGCAAACCCCCTCCGGCCGGACCGTCTCCCTGCCGCCCAACCCGTCCGGCAGGCTCATCTTTACCGATACCGACGAGCTTGGCGTCTATCGCGCGGCGGCGGGCGAAAAGACGGTGCAACTGTTCGCGGTCAATCTGCTGGATGAAAACGAAAGCAATATCCGCCTCGGCGACAAGCCTTCTTTCAAGATCGGTTACGTACACGTGGCCGGCAAAACGGGCTGGGTCACCGGACACCGAGACATCTGGCGGGAGCTGGTCATTGCCGCCCTGGTGATCGCTTTGCTCGAATGGCTGATTTATTTGCGGCGGGTTTATGTGTAGGGTGGACAAGCGGGCCGGGGCACCCGCTTGCCGGTCGCGAGCGCAGGCCCACCATTGTCGCGCTGGACAGTCGGTCTGGTGAGCCTTCGGTCGCCGAGGCTCCCTTGTCTACGGCTACGGCGAATCGCCTTGACCGCGACCTTGTCGCGGGACACAATGGATGGAGAGGCAAATGGAACAGAGAACGGAATGAGGCTTGAAATGAGACGCGGTATCCTGCGCTTGCGGCACTTTCTGGCTCTAATCATCACCGCAGCGGCGGTTTCATGCGCCGCGCCAACCACTGCCACCAAGATCGTTCTCAAGGACGGCCGCGTGCTCATTGGGCGTGTGGGCGAAACGATCAGCCTGGCCGAGCAGCCCGGCGGCGAGAACGACAGCATCAAGCAAATCGTCTTCGTGAACGACGATTTCCGCCGCACCTTCGTGTCACGGAAACAAATCTTGGAGGCCAAGCCCGACAATTCCTTGGACGACGCCGAGAGATTTGACTGTACGAGGTCGCAGCCGAACAGCCAAATCGGCAGGAATCGTCGCAAGATGGTCGCCTCCGTCGGACCGCCGGCGGGCGAGCTGAAGCCGTTCGACGAGCACGGCCGGCGAACCTATCCCATGCGGACTCCCGCCGGCGTGGAGAAGGTCGTACAGGTGATTACGGAGATTACGCCGCAGTACGCCCGCATCCAGGCCCTCGATTACACGTGGGACACACGGGTCGCCACGAACACGATCGACGACGCGACGCTGGAAAAGTTCCTCATGCACCAGATCAGCACCACGAACGTCGAGCACCGCAAGAAGATTGTCCGTTTCTTCTCTGCCTGCGGTCGCTACGGCAAGGCGGTCGAGGTGCTGCAAAAGATCCTCGACGAAGGAATAGCCGACACGCAAGAGACCCAGAAGCTCTTGGAGACCAAAAGCTTGCTGACGACGTTGTACGCCCAGCAGATGTTGAACGAGCTGGGCCTGCGCCGCGCCAGCGGGCAGCACGAACTGGTGCAGCGATATCTCGACAAGTTCCCCACCGAAGGCGCAACGGGCGAAATCCTGCAGACAGTTCGCCAGGTCAGGCAGCAGTACGAGGAAGTCCGCAAGCAGCGGCAGGCGATCGAGCGCGAGTTGAACGATCTTGAGTTGCAGGTCGCCAAGCGGGAAGACCGCGCGGAGCTGGCCGCCGCGCTGCGCGTGATCGACGACCAAATGAACGCCGATACGCTGGCCCGCATGGCGGCCTTTCTGCAAAACCGCGGTGCCGCCGCCGTCGGGCCGGAAGAAAAGCTCTCGCTGGCCGTGGGCGGCTGGCTGCTGGGGGCCGACGCCGCGACGCCCGATTTGCCGCTCATCCTGTCCGCCTGGCGATTGCACGGCGCCGTCCGCGAATACCTGACCGAGCCGCTGAAGGTGAAGCGCGACAAGCTGCTTAAGGGCATGTTCAAAGAAGCCGCGTTCCGGCCGGAAATCGTCGCCGCGCTGGCGTCGCACATGCGGCCGCCGTTTGCGCTGCCCGAGCGGATCGACCCGCTGATCCCCGGATTCTTCAAGCTGGACGTCAGTGTAACGCCCGACCAGCCCGACGCGACGTATCTCGCGCAGTTGCCGCCGGAATACGATCCTTCTCGCCGCTATCCGATGATTGTCTCGCTGCACGCCGTGGGCATGGACCCCGAGATGCAGATCGACTGGTGGGCCGGCGGCAGACCGGAGCGGCACGGGCAGGCCGGCCGCAACGGCTATATCGTCATCGCGCCGGCCTGGACCGTCGAGCACCAGCGGCAATACGAGGGATCGGCCCGCGAGCACGCCGTCGTGCTCGGTTGCGTTCGCGACGCCTGCCGGCGGTTTTCCGTCGATACGGACCGCGTGTTCCTCACCGGCCATTCCACGGGCGGCGACGCGGCCTGGGACATCGGCGTGTCGCATCCCGACCTGTGGGCCGGCATCATGCCCATTTCGGCCGAAGCGCTCTATGCCTGCAAGTTCTACACGGACAACGCCCGGCAACTTCCTATTTACGTCGTGCTGGGCGAGTTGGACGGCGGACGCATCGGCCGCGACGCGATGGTGCTGGACCGCTACCTGAAAAACGGTTACAACACGACGGTGGTCGAGTATCTCGGCCGCGGGCACGAGCATTTTGTCGACGAGCAATTGCCGCTGTTGGACTGGATGAGCCGCTGCAAGCGGAGCTTTCCCGTGCCGCGCGAGCGGGAATTCACCGTTGCCACGATGCGGACGACCGACAACCGCTTTTGGTGGGCGGAGGTTCAAAACCTGCCCCCCAACGCGGCCGTGACTAACTGGCCCGCTCCGCGCGGCACCAAGCCGCTGTTGATCCACGGCGCCGCGCCGAACAACAACAACGTATCGTTGACTGCGGGCAACGCCGGGACCATATTCTGGCTCTCGCCCGACATGGTGAACTTCAACACCCACATCAACGTCATGCTCGGCGGCCGGCGGGCCAACGGCGTGCCGGCGACGATCAAGCCCAGCATCGAGACGATGCTGGAAGACATCCGCGTCCGCGGCGACCGGCAGCACCCGTTCTGGGCGAGGGTGGAGGCAAAATGACCCCGCTTGCAGCCATCCCGGCGATATGCAATAATAGTTACATGCAGTCTTCCGCCGCGTACTTTCGTTTTTGGTATTGCTTTAGCCCCGCAGGTTTCGGGGTCGGAGGCTGCGTGTAAAGTCTAACGCTTTCCGACAATATCCAAGCCCCGAGACCTGAAACGGCTCTCGGGGCTTTTTTTGTTGCAACTCAAGGACTATTCCCATGATCGTCGTTATGAAGAAGGGCGCAACGCCCGAGGAGATTCAACACATGATCCAGCGAGTCGAAGCGATTGGTCTCAAGGCCCATCCGATCCACGGCACCGAACGGACTGTGATCGCGGCAGTCGGCGAGAAGCGCGACGAGCACCGCCAGTCACTGGAGAGCGGTCCCGGAGTCGCCGAGGTCGTGCCCATTCTCGCTCCCTACAAAGTAGCCAGCCGCGAGGTCAAGGCCGAGCCGACGGTGGTCCGCATCGGCCCGTTCGTCGTGGGCAATGCGCACGTGGCCACGATCGCCGGCCCGTGTTCCGTCGAGAGCGAAGAGCAGATGCTTTCCACCGCCCGCGCGGTCAAGGCCGCCGGCGCGACCGCGCTCCGCGGCGGCGCGTTCAAGCCCCGCACCAGCCCCTACAGCTTCCAGGGACTGAAAGAGGACGGGTTGAAGATTCTCGCCGCTGCCCGCGCGGAGACCGGCCTGCCGATCGTGACCGAGGTCATGTCGGAGAACGACATCGGCCTCGTGGCCCGCTATGCCGACGTCTTGCAGATCGGCGCTCGGAACATGCAGAACTACCGGCTCCTGGAGGCCGTCGGCGGCGAGGGCAAGCCGGTCCTTTTGAAGCGCGGCCCCGCGGCCAGCCTCGACGAACTGCTGCTGGCCGCCGAATACGTCCTCAACGCGGGCAATCCCAACGTGATGCTCTGCGAGCGCGGCATCCGCACCTTCGAGACGCACACCCGCTTCTCGCTCACGCTCGCCTCCGTCCCTTGGCTGCACGACCGCACCCACCTGCCCGTGATTGTCGATCCTAGCCACGGCACGGGGCACACGGCTTTGGTCGCGCGGATGGCCGCCGCCTCGGTCGCCGCCGGCGCCGACGGCCTGATCGTCGAAGTCCACCCCGATCCCGAAACGGCCCTGAGCGACGGTTACCAGTCGATGACGTTCCAGCAGTTCGGCGAGCTGATGCAGTTGTGCCGCAAGGTGGCCGGGGCGATTGAGAGGGTGATGTAGGGGTCCACGTCAGCCTACGCGGCAATTCTAGGGGTAGAGCGATGGGCCCAGCACCAGCACCAGCCTGACCGGCAGCGGAGGTAGTCGTCCAGTCGGTTGTCCTCACTCAGGCTCGCGGCACGGAGTTGGAGAATCGCCTCGGCGCCTTCCGGGGCGTTCCAACTGCCGAGCCACTCCGCGTCTGTCGAGTTCGCCACGCAACTGCTTGATCACGTCGTCCACCCGACCCTCCCACACGGCTTCCGCCAGTTCCAAGTAACGACACCAGCGCCGCTGGTCGCCCGATTCCCAGGCCTCGGCAGCGGAATAAAGATACTGCACCGCATGGATGAAGTCGAGAATCGGCGTGAACTCGGCAAAGTGCTCACGCTGGATCGACCAGTTCCAAGGCTATCCGTCGCCGATGAAAACGCGCCGCCGCGCCTCGTGAAACCTTCGCCGCCGCGCTTCACGCTCCATCTGCACGCCAAACTCCTGCAAATTGACCAAACTGCTGATGCAAGTCCGCAAGACGCGTTCCGGGCCGACGTAACGCGAGGCTTCCTGCACTGAAGAATCGCACGCAAAGGCGGATTTTTCCGCGATTTTCGCCACATGCGCCACGTCCCCAAACGTGGCCGGCAACGCGGGACAGGGGTCCGTATCACCGACTTCCGGAGAAGTCATCCGTTCAAACGAAGCGTTCTTTGTCTCTCGCCACTTCGCCTCATGCACGCCGGGACCGAGCCCCGTTTCACGCGTTTGAATTCGGCCCCCGTCGCACGACACCACCGCCACTTCCGGCGCGACCACCTGCTTCCCGTGCTCTTCACCCCGTTGCACTTCGCCCAACTCTCCACCCACTTGGTTCACCAACCGCTCGATGGTTATCGCCGACAAGCCATGACCCAACGTGCGGTGCATCAAGGCCTCCGCGCGTTCATACGAACGCGTTTCCGCCGCCAGATGCACCGTCACCCGCACCAAGTGCGGCGTGCATTCCCGACCGTCCAGTCCCAACGCTTCACGCTTTTGGAAAAAAATACCTGCGACAGGCCGGGCAATGTGCCACCGGTTCCGTCAGCGTGGTGGAACGGCTTATGCCTTTCACGGTCCGCTCGCTCGTCTCCACCGACACTGCCGGCTACAGCTCGGACAGGGCGCCTGCACGTCGCACCCGGCGGCTACTTCCCTCACCGCCCGGGAGAGCGAAACGCAACCCAACCGCTGTGCCAAAGAACGGCTGATGGTCTCCAACTCGCAGAGGTGCGGCGTGCGTTGGAAGGTTCCCAACGCGCGCTGTTCTTCCACCATGATTTCTGCCAAACGGTTCAAGAGTCGAACTTTTTCTTCTTCATGAAGGTCCTTCGCGGCGTCCATGCCTTGGTTCTCCTGAATGCAAAGCGTTACCGAAACCCGTGCAACCGCCGTAGCTTACCACAGAAAACGCGAGATCCCCCATCGACATTTTTCACGCCCCGTGAACCTATGCAAAGGCTGTCGTGGTCCCAATCGGAAGATGCCGCGTCCGATTCGTGTAGGCCGATCGCCGCGGATTTGTTACAATGGAGCATCCCACGGGGGAACGCCCGGCTGCAAGACTACCACGCTGAGGCCACGACTTACTCGACCTCGATGGTGAAAGTGACCGATGACCGGAAAAGCTAAAAGGATACCCCTGCACTTCGCCGTTACTTGCCTCCCTTTCTTAGCAGCCGCGCTGGGCGCCGGTTCGACCTGCCAGGCAGGCGACGCGCCTCTGCTATTTGACGTCGTAGTGAAGTCGCGGCGGCCCGCCGAGGCGCCGCCGTTCAGTGCCGTTTGTTTCTCCAGCCGCTGGATCCATCCAAGCACTCCGCAGGACCCGTGGAATACATTCCAGGCCGCCGCTGCCTTTTATGCCACCGACTTTCTCTGGGTCTATTCGCTTGACCGGCAGGCAGTCCAGCGCCTGAAACTCTCCGGCGGCAAGGTTTACTTGGCGATCAATTCGCGGCAGCCCGACGAGCCGGACAAGAATGAGCGGCTGCGGGGGCGAATCCTGGACCTGGACGGCAATCGCGTCACCGCTCCCTGGATGCGGAGCGGGAAGGGCAATTTCTGGGGGTGTGCCAACAGCCCCGAGTATCGGGAGATCTATATCGCCTATGCCATGAAGGCCGTGGACGCCGGCGCCGACGGGCTTCAGATGGACGACCCGCTGATGAACGCTGCGGCCGTCAAATGGGGTGGCTGCTTCTGCCCGCACTGTCTGGCAAGATTCCGCGGCTGGCTCAAGACGCACGCTAGCCCGGCCGAGCTCGCCAAGGCGGGAGTTTTTGTCGTCGGTGCGGCCGGTCGCGCCGAGGCTAGGATGAAACCCCTCGAACAGTTCGACTACCGGGAATACCTCAAGTCGCGCCATGCCCCCGTGGGCGACGCCTTCGCCAAATATGACGGCGGCCCGCTCAAGCGGTTGTTCGTCGCGTTCCAAGAGGAATCAGTGCGGGCGTTCTTCCGAGAGGTCCGTCAAAAGATCGACGCCCACGCCGGCCGACACGTCCCCTTCTCCAGCAACAACTACGCCGGCAATTGGCAATTCCCGTATGACATGTTCGAGATGGGAACGGCGGAACTCCCCAAGCAGGACGCGAACGCCAAAACGCTTTACCAGCGGTTTGCCGATGCCCGCCGGCATGGCAAGGCCCAGGTCTTCACCGTCGTGCCCAAAGCGACCGACGATACGGAGGTCGCCCCGACACGGCGGGCAATCGCCACGTGCTACGCCTGCGGTGGACATCTGCTCGTGCCGTGGGACGTCTACACGCTCAGCGACCACCCACGCTACTTCGGCAAGCCGGCGCAATACGCGGACCTTTACAAGCTCGTCCGCGACCACTGTCAACTGTTCGACGGCTATGAAGACGCCGCGTTCGTGCTGCAAGGATTGACGGACGCCAGGTACTCGACGCAACCGCCGATTTCGTTGTCTAACGCCGACGTGGCCGCAGTCGCTCGGGCCGTTCCGGGAAAACCAGAGGCCCCCATGGTGATTCACGTGGTGGACTGGCGGGCCGCTCCGCAGCCCATGACGGCCAGGCTCCTCACGCACCGATTCATTCGTCACGGATCGCTCCAGGCAGAATTGCTGCGGCCCGGCAATCCGGCCACACGCCTCGAGTGCCGCACAACCGAAACGCAAACTTCGATTGAGATTCCGCGGCTCGATCCGTGGGGCATCGTGGTCGTAACGCCGTCGCGTGAAAAATAAAACTGCGACGATGAGGCAGCCAATACGTGCGAACA
This sequence comes from uncultured Planctomycetia bacterium, assembly GCA_963780045.1. Taxonomy (GTDB): domain Bacteria; phylum Planctomycetota; class Planctomycetia; order Pirellulales; family Thermoguttaceae; genus JANXQG01. Next base: position 5,845,994 of record CAVZZZ010000001.1, read on the forward strand.
CGAACAAGACAATAGACGACCCAACAGCGGCAGTTTAATACTCAAGAAGAGCCGAGACCGATGGTCATCCTCAGACGTTTCTACTTGAGCTCCCTGGTCGCGCTAGTTGCCTTCAGCGCACGCGCCGCTTCGCCGGAAGCGGCGGCCGGCCGGCTGCTGGAGCGACTGCTTCCAGGCCGGTCACAACAGTTCGCCTTTCAGACCATTCCGCCGCAAGGCGGCCATGACGTGTTCGAGCTGGAAAGCCGCGACCGCAAGCTCGTCGTCCGTGGCAACTCGGCCTTGTCGATGGCCTTCGGCCTGAACTGGTACTTGAAGTACTATGGCCATTGTAATGTGTCAATCAACGGCAGTCAACAGAATCTGCCAAGCCCGCCGCCGCCCGTGGAGAAGAAGTTTCGCCTGGCCAGTTGGGCCAAATCGCGCTACCTGATGAACTACTGCACCTTCGGTTATGTCAAACCGTGGTGGGACTGGCCGCAATGGGAGAAGTGCATCGACTGGATGGCCCTCAACGGCGTGAACCAACCGCTGGCAGTCACCGGCCAGGAAGGCGTCTGGCAGGCGGTTTGCCGCAAGCTGGGAATGACCGATGCGGAGATTGAGGCATTCCTTCCCGGCCCGCCGTATTTGCCCTTCTGTTGGATGGGATGCCTCGACGGCCACGGCGGACCGTTGCCGAAGGATTGGACGGCCCGGCATATCGATCTCGGCCAGAAGATTGTTGCCCGCGAGCGGGAACTCGGCATGACGCCAGTGTTGCAAGGGTTTACGGGCCACATTCCGCGGGCGTTGGCCAAGAAGCTGCCCAGCACGAAAGCACAGCGGATCAAGTGGTGCGAATTCGAGACGCACATGCTCGACCCGCAGGACCCGCTGTTCCAGAAAGTCGCCACGTTGTTCATCGAGGAACAGACGCGGCTATTCGGCAGCGACCACCTGTACGATGCCGATTCGTTCATCGAGATGTGCCCGCCCCGCGGCGACTTGCCATACGTGACCGGCATCAGCCGCGCCATTTACGAAGGCATGGCCAAGGCCGATCCCAAGGCGGAATGGCTGCTCCAGGGTTGGACCTTCATGAACCAAGCCCAGTACCTGGACACAGGACCGCATCCGTGCGTTTCTCGGCGCCGTTCCAAATGACAAGATGCTGGTTTTGGATCTGTTCTGCGAACGCACCCCGGTTTGGAATACGACCCAAGGTTTCTACGGCAAGCCCTGGGTCTGGTCCTTCGTCTACACCTTCGGCGACGACACGATTCTTGGCGGCAGCGGGCCCCTGGAGCGCCTCAACGACCTGGCCGCCGTGCGCCGACACCCGCTCGGGAAGGAAGTGCGCGGCGTGGGCATGATGATGGAAGGCTATGGACACAATCCGCTAGTGTTCGATCTGATGTTTGAAATGGGATGGCGAGACGATCTGGACCTGGCCGTTTGGATGCGGGAGTATCCGCGCTTCCGTTACGGGCGGAACAGCGCGGACGCGGAGTCGGCCTGGCAAGTCCTGCGGACCGGCGTCTATAACCGAAAAACCTGGGGACACTCCCTCCTCACCGCCTACCCAGCCATGAAGAAGCGCCAGTACATCACGTACCCGGCAAACGCCCTGGCAAATGCCTGGCAGTTGCTCCTGCGGGCCGAAAAGGACCTAAGCGGCACCGAGACCTATCGCCACGATCTGGTCAATGTCGCGCGGCAGGCCCTTTCCAACCATGCGGGGCAACTCTATGCGAAGACGCAGGCTGACTACGAGGCCAAGGACCTGGCCGCTTATCGGAGATCGTCGCAAGCGTTTTTGCAACTGATCTATGACCTCGACAAGCTCTTGGCAACCGACAACGAGTTTCTGCTGGGTCCCTGGCTGGAAGATGCCAAACGATGGGGACAGACCGACGCCGAGCGCAGCGCGGCTCGAGTGGAACGCCCGTCGCGTGCTGACGCTGTGGGGAACGGGCAGGACCCCGCCGCTGCGCGACTACGCTTGGAAAGAATGGTCGGGGATGCTTTCCGGCTTCTATGCGAAACGCTGGGAATTGTTCTTTCGGCGACAACAAGAGGCGTTGGAGGCTAACCGGTCCTTCGACGAGCATGCCTGCAATGAGGAATTGCTCAAACTGGAGGATCGGTGGGCCAGCCAGACCGAGTGCTATCCCATGAAGCCCACTGGCCAGAGTGTGCAGATTGCCGGCAGGCTGTTCAAGAAGTATATGCAGCGATAGGGACCGGCCGAAGAAAACATTGGTCAACTTCCGCAACGAATACCGCCTGTTTCTCTCCCACCCCCGGGACATGCGCGTGTTGATCGTCACGAACCTCGTTTACGGGTTGGTAATGCCCGTAGTCGAGATGTTCATTGCGGCCTATGTCATGCGGAAGTCGGACGACGTGAAGATGGTCGTCACCTACCAGTTGGCGGTTTACACGGGCATACCCTTTGCGTTTCTTGTGAACGGCTTGCTACTCAAGCTTGTCAGCATCAAGCGGCTCTATGCCGCGGGCATGCTCCTAAGCGGCGTATCCATGGTTGTGATGATGTCGCTGGGCGAGCTAAGCCTAACGGGCCTCGGTGTGGCCGGCGTGCTGATGGGCATGTCGTTCGGACTATACTGGTCGAACCGCGACTTCCTGGCGCTTTCCAGCACCAACGATTCGAACCGCAACTATTACTACGGGCTGGAGAACTTCCTCGCCACAATCATGAATATTAGCGTGCCGCTGGCGGTCGGGGCCTTCATCGCTCGCGGCGGCGGCGAAAACGCGGCCCGTGTCGGCCTGGCCTACCAGATCGTCACCGGCATTGTGTTCGTGCTCACCTTGGTCGCCTCGGTCATCGTCCACCAGGGCGGTTTCCAGAATCCACCCGCCACACGGTTCCTCTATTGCCGCTTTCATCGGCTATGGAACCACATGCAGTTGCTCGCCGTGCTCAAGGGGATTAGCCAGGGTTATACAGTCACCGCGCCGGCAATGCTCGTCATGACCCTCGTCGGCAAGGAGGGGTCGCTCGGTACGCTGCTCTCCGCGGGCGGGGTGCTGTCGGCTATTCTGCTCTACATCGTCGGCCGCACCGCTCGGTCTGAACACCGCATCTGGCTCTTTTTCGCAAGTTGGTTGCTGTTCGCCCTGGGAACGCTGGCCAACGCCGCGTTGTTCGACAGACTAGGCGTGTTGCTCTTCATGTTGCTCCTGCTGCTCGGCCGGCCGTTGGCCGATATCGCTTACTTCACAATCCAAATGCTGGTAATCGACACCGTGGCGGCGGTCGAGAATCGCAACAAGTATTCCTACATCTTCAATCAAGAGTTCGGTTTCTACATCGGCCGGTTTACCGGTTGCGGACTTTTCATTCTGCTGGCCTACGAGATTTCCGACACTTTTGCCCTGCGATATGCGCTCTTGGTCGTTGGCGTGGCGCAACTACTTTCCGTTCCCCTGGCCAGCAGCATCGTGAAGGGCTGCGCCGCAGGCGCCGCGTCGGCGGCCGACACCCTTGCCGCCGTGGAGTCGCAAGCCATCTCCTTTGAGTAGAACATGGTCAGGCATATGCTCGTTCGCGCGCTTTGGCCTGGGCTAGGTAGCGTTCGAGAGGTATTTGTGCGATACTACTGGCTGGACTCGACGCAATTGATGAAATCGCAACATGAGTAAGTCCACACTTCGTATCTGGCATGTGGGCAACTGGTGCGCCACTGGGGCAACGAGTTCCGTGAATCCGCATTCCGTTCTTCGATCAAGGATTTCGAGGTCTTGAACTACGCGAGATTCCTGGTCCGCGCCCTGGAGAAGATTCCCGGCGCGAACGTGGATTCGATTCCGTCGTGGGATCTCTACCACATGTCGCCCGAGCAGTTCGACGAGCGGCTCAATTGGGCCACCACGATTGTCTTCGGCGACGTTGAGACCCAATCGTTGCACCTCAACCCGTCGTTCTTCAAAGACCAGTTCAGCGCTCGGTATGTCACCTTCCCCGATCGCTTCGACATCCTCAAGGATTGGATCGCCAGCGGCGGCCACTTTCACATGAACGGCGGCTGGTTCAGTTTTTCAGGCAGCCAAGGTTATGGCGGCTGGGGCCGCAGCCGCTGGCAGAAGGATACCGCGGAGCGCGTCTTGCCGGTCGAGTGCCTGGAAGGCAACGACCTGATCGAGTCGACCGCCGCCTTCGAGGTGAGAACCGCCGATGCGGGGCACGCGACGGTGCAGGGGTTGGACTGGTCCACCGTGCCACCAATCCTGGGATTTAATGAAACCCGCCCGTCCCAAGGCGGCAATGTCATTGTTGAAATCCGAAACGGAACAAGTTGGTATCCATTGCTGGCTGAGCGGCACATCGGGCGGGGCCGATGCACTGTGTGGACCACAGGCGCCAGTCCGCACTGGGGCGTGAACTTCATGAAGTGGGATCTTTACGACCGGTTTTGGGCGCAGTTGTTCGATTCCGGCGGGGGCGAATGACGTGAAGTACAGCATCCACGCGCTACTAATAGGGGTCATGTTGATGCGAACTGCTTGTTTGACAGAGGCGGTCGGTATTCGCCGGATTTCCCTGGAAGGCAAGGAGGGTGCGCCTGCACCCGCGGTTGAGCCGGGCACTGACGGCATTGACCGTATCCACAAGGTCCAGACTCCAGCGTTGGAACTATTCCCGACGGCGAAGAAGCCGGCACGGGGCACCATCATCGTCTGCCCCGGCGGCGGCTACAACATTCTCGCGATTAACCACGAGGGCCACTTTGTCGCAAAGAAGCTGAACGAGTTCGGATACGACGCGGCGGTATTGCTCTATCACGTCGGTGCCGGCAAAGAAACACGCGAACTGGCGATTGCCGATGCAAAAGCAGCCCTCGCGCTGCTGCAAAAGCAAGGCGGCAAGTTAGGGCTCAGTACGAGGAAGATAGGCGTGATGGGATTCTCGGCTGGCGGGCATCTTGCGGCGCGGGTAACGCGCGCGACCGCAGCCGGCACGCCGCCGGATTTCGTCGTCCTGATGTATCCGGCTTACCTGGAGGAAGCCGGCAAACTGCTCGATGAAGTCGCGCCGGTGAAGACCCCCGCCTTCGTTTATGTCGCGGGAGACGATAAGTTTGCACCGAGTGCCATCGCGTATGCAGGTGCATGCAAGGCGGCCAAAGTACCGTGCGATTTTACCAAAACAAAGCACGGCGGCCACGGATTCGGTCTCAAGCCGCCGCTGCCACATGACGTGAAGGACTGGCCCGACAAGCTGCGTGCCTTCCTCGACGGTTTAAAGTGAGCCGCACCCCGATTACGGGTCGCGGTAGTCCGGCAACGGAGGCCGATGCGTCTGCATTCCCTTATGCCCTCGTCTTGGTCCTGCCGAAGATACGTCGAACGGTTTGAAATCGGTCAACGTCGCAGCCCACTTGGCTGGAAGATTAAAGTCGCCGGCCGCGGCGTCGGCGAAGTGCGGGTCGGCGATCCGGGAATGTTCGTCCATCCCGGCCGCCCGCCATTGCTCCCAGGTGCGGTTGGCAAAGCGAATCTCGCCGCCGTGGGCATACCAATAGGTATTGCGATCAAAGGCCGTGTTAAGCTTGCTCCAGTCGCCCGCCAGGAGGGAACCCCTGTCCCAGAGCACGATGTTTCGCTCGAAAGTAAAGCTTCGGTGCTTTTCGACCCGCGTCCGCTGGATTTGGGCATCGCGTCCGTTGGCAATAATGTTGTTGCGAAAGATGTTTTGAAAACCGTAATGCTGGTGGAAGCCGCCGTGGGTCGTACGGTAGACGAGGTTGTTTTCGGCCAGAATGTGCGACGTCCCTTCGTCGAAATAGATGCCCCAGCCGCCGTATTTCACTGCTGCAACATCGTGGAAGTGGTTGAAGCGGATGATCGAACCCTCCGCGTCGCCCAGGGTATAGATGCAGCCCATGTCGCTGAGAATCGGCGCTGCGTTCTCGGACTTCAGGCCGATGTGATGGACGTGGTTGTACTCGACAAGGTTGCGCTGTGCCGCCGACTTTTTGTAACCCCAAGTCCAGCCAATGGAGATTGCCGTGTACCAGAAGCCGTGGATATCATTGTGGGCAATGGTATTGTTGTGTGACTGGCCGATCCAGACGGCCACGCAACCGGGAAAGAGGTTGCCGCCGTCGGCGATCGTGCAATCGGAAATCTCATTGCCGACGGCCTGCTCGTTCTGGGCATCGCGGATCGCGACTTCGCCGATCTTGAGGCCGCCGGCGCCAAGATCCGTCAGGGCGCACCGGGTGATGCGGTTGTGCTGGCATCCGCGGGAAAGCTCTATGCCGTAATTGCCGATGTGCGACACCGCGCAGGCATCGAACGCGCAGGACCGCACGCCCGTTCCCCAGATCGCGCCGGGCACGCCGATCGCCGCCTGTCCGAAGCCGCTCCGCACGGGGTCGGGCTTGATGCTCCATTCATAGTCGGCCGGCCTCGCGCCGCCTTGCCGGTCAATCATCGGGTGGTCGAAATACCACTCCGTGTGGGAAAACTTAATGCCGTGGAAGCTCAAATGCTCGACAAACTTGCCGGCGGCCGGATCGCCTTCCAGGCGAAGGATCCGCGCCAGCCGCGGAGCGATAACCTGGGCCTGGTTCGGATCCACTCCCGCCGGTGCGATCAGGTAGACCTCTTCGCGCGGCACGATCGACGTAGAATTCGCCCGGCTCGGTCAGGCACTCTCGCACGTTTTCGATCCAGTAGGGGTCCTGCGGATCGAGGAGAAACACGCTTCGCTTGGTGAAATGGATGACGTGCTGTTTCTCGTCGACCGACGCAATCGGCAAATGTGACTCAGTCCAGCGGTTGTTGACGATTGCCTCACCGTCGCTGGCCGTCGGCCAGGCCTTCAAGTCCTCGTGGGCGTAACCGAACTGGTTCGTACCATGTTTCCAATCGGCGGGTTTCGGTTTTTCGGTCAGGGCGGCAACTTTCAGGGTCCCGTGCTTTGGCCAGCGGGCGCGAGAGAGTCGTTTGCCTTCCAGCCACAGTTCATGAAAGAGAGCGGGGCTGCCGATTTGCGGGATCTTGGCGACCCACGCCTCGCGGCCGTTGACGACGGTCTTCGTCCAGCCCGTGACCCGCCATCCGCCGCTCAGCGTCGGCCGCTCCCCGCCGTAGGTGGACCACACGATCGGGGCTTTTTGCGTGCCAGAATCCTCCGGGCCCAGGACCAGTGCTTGGTTCAGGAAGTAGGTCCCGCCGCGGAGCTCGACCCGGATCAGCCCGGGCTTGTCGCCTCGCCGCGCTTTCGCCGCGCGGACCAGGTCTTTAGCCTTCTCTAGCGTAGCGACGGGGCCGTTGGTCTTATGCACATTTGCTTGCGGCAGATTTCCCGCCCACGCGTCATTGCCGCCGGGCGAAACATAGATTGTCGTTTCTTCCGCCTTGACGGGCGCGGGCCTTAGCAGGGTCAGCAAGCCTAGCGCCAGCAATGTCGAACGTCGAATCTCGAATGACGAACGGGCTTCTGCATTCGGCATTCGGCATTTGTGATTTTTGTCCATCGTCTAGACTCCTGATTGAAAAGGTGCGATCAATCCATTCAGTGTCCGAAGGCGGCCGCGATTAGGCAGACGCATTACACTAAGGTGCATTGGCCGCCGTTATCGCCAGCAGAGCAGGCACCCCACGACGATCCTTGCCGTAGGCGAAGTCGATACTCCTGATCGCCACGCCGGGCCGCGGGTTGTTCCACTGCATCGAATACGCCACGGCCGACGTGCCATCGCCGTAGCTCTGCACCCAGGCGATCTGCGCCCGGGCACGGCCGTGGGCACCGCCTGCCGGTAGTTATCGACGTTGATCTCCGCGTACACCGGGACCTTTGCCTCGCGGCCGTCGACGTAGTGGATGGTATAGATTGCCATCTCGTATTGCTTGCCGGTCTTGAGCTCTTTGGCATTGCGGCGCTTGTCGAGCCTGGCCGCCTGCAGGAAAAACAGGGCGTCGGCCTTGCGGTTCACGGGGATGCCGGTCACCTGGCCGGCCAGCTTGCCGGGCACACGTGTGCCCGCCAGCATGATCGCCTCGGGCACGAGCGACGTGGTGAAGTGGTAGACGTCGTAAGTCACGCCGGCCATGACCTGTTTGCCCTGGGGCAGTGCGTCGAAAGTGTGGGCCTTGTCGCCGAACCAGCCCTGCTCGCCGCGGAACTGGTTGCATTGCCGGGAGATGTCAACGGGAGCGAACTCCAAGTTGCCGCCGGCGATGATCGTCTTGCCTCCCGCAAATGAAGCGTGCAGGTTCCGCAGCAGCGTCGCCATCACGGTCTGCTTCTTGACGACGTTGGCGAGATTCTCTTCGGCGTCCCTGTACTTCACGTTGCAGAGGATGATGCCGCCCTTGCCCTGAGGATACTCGACCATCGCGCCGATATTCAGCAGCGGCTTGACCTTCTTGTCATACTCGGCGGAGCGGGCGACCTTGATGTAGAGATTGTCGATGCCCACCAGTTCCTTGCCGTCGCGAGTGTTCTTCTTCGGATCGTGCGTCCAGTCAACCACCTTGAGCGTCAGCGCGGCGGCGGTGGGCTGGTCGGGAATATCGAACGTCTGCGGATCGCCGTCGGGTTGGGTATCGAAGAGATACCGCTTGCCGTTGATCGTGAGCTCGATGCGGGTCGTGCCCTGGTAGTTATTGTCGCTCACCCAGGTGAACTGCAGAATCTTCTCGGGCCTCGCCAGCTCGATCGGCACGAACGCTCGGCTGGGTTCCAGATTCTGGATCAACTGCCAGGCGCCGTCGGCCTGCGTGTAGTTGTTGACGGCGTTTTCCCACCCGTAATAGTTGGACTTGGCAAAGGGGGCCACTTCATCCAGATCAACTACGTAGCTGTAGCCATTAGGGTCCGGCCATTCCGGTGGCGCGAACCACATGATGCGCTTGCCAGTGCCGAATACGATATTCGACGTCGGCAGTCCCGCGGTGATCGGATTGCGCGCGGCGGACCACGTCACCTTTTCCTTCTTGAAGGGGCGGATGATGTGTTCGACGCCTACGAGCCTGTTGTAGTCCTCCAGGCCGGCGGGGGCCAGGTTATTGAGAATGATCCAGCCGCCGGCTGCGGTAAACGCCGTCACCTTGGGCAGATCCGAGGCCAGGGCCTTGAGGTTCGCCGCCGATGCGTTGATGACAGCAATCGATCCGGGCGCGGTGATTGCCGCCAACGGATCGCAGGCATTGACGTACTTCAGGCCGATTGTGTCCAGCGCCTTCGCAAGCGGCGGATTGCCTTCCACCGCCACCGCCACGGGTGCCGAGACCAGCTTGTATCCGTCGGCATAGCACACCATGTTCAGCAGAAGATACTGGGCGGCCACGCTGCTTCGCAGCTTCTCGCCGATCAGCAGTTGGCTGAGCAACAGTACGCCCTGGCCCGCCTGCATCTCAACAAGGGCCGTGTCGGCCAGCTTCAGATCGCACTGGAGAATTGACTTGCCGCCGCTGACCGGCTTGACGTAGGCATCGCGATACAGCCAGTTGTCGTCGCCCCAGCAGAAAAGGTCCTTTTGGGCCAGACCTGCGAACAACGGACTTTCCGGGTCTTCGGCAAAGGCGATGCAGCCGTGATTGGCGTCGGCCGCCATCTCGCCAGGCAGTCCCTGGAATTTCAACGGGTTCTTTTGTTCCAGGACGATTACCGCCCGCGAGGCCGATGCCCATGCAGCCAAGCGGCTCGAAGTGGCTGTGGCCGGATCGAGCGCGTTGGGGCCGATAAGCAGAGTTTTCACCTGCGGCGGGATGTGGCCGAGTTGCGTCACCGGCGTCACGCTCAGGCCGGAGGCGGCAAGAAAATCGCTGATCTTGCCCTGGGGGTCATAAAGGCCCAGCGACCCCGCCACCGGCAGCTTGCGGCCGCTCAACAGTGTTTTGGCTGGCGGGAGGACGGAAACGTTCTTCACGTCATCGAACACGGTCTTGCCGTCACGCGCGAGCGTCAGCGTTAGCGTGCCTTCCCGTCGCATGGACACTCGCGGCATCGGCAGCGTCACTTCAAACCTGTCGTCACTGCCGGGCAGGATGTTGTGTGCCGTGGTCTCCTCGGCCACCTTCTCGCCGTCGAAGACCAGGGTCCAGGTCAGGGTGATCGGGCCCCCGAAGCGCGTGTTGTTGAAGATTCCCAGCGTGCGCTTCACCTCCGCGCCGGAGGCAAAAGTCCAATCCCACTGCCGGCAGAGAACCGCGACCGGCTGCCAAGGCTTGTAGTCGCGCGGGAACGTCTCGCTCGTCCAGAAGTTGGCGCTGATGCCGTTCCAGCGGTAGCCCTCGGACAACATCTGTAAACTCAGATGTGTCGCCGCGCGGGCCTCGGCTTTGCCCAGGAAGGCCTGTTCGCCGCCGATGGTGGCCTGGCTGGGCCCCTCGTCGCCGCCCCAGGCGGCTTCGCCCAGGATAATGGGCTTGTTCTTTGTAATCGGCCATACCTGCCGATGAGCCATGCCGGCCTTGTCGTAACAGCCTTCCGGAAAGGTGTTGATGCGCGGCTCCATGTAGTGCCCGCCGTAGACTTCCAACGATTCGTCCAGGAGGGCATTGCCGCCATCGACCATTGAGGCCCGCGTCGGATCAATCTTCTTGAACGCCTCCGCCGACTTGCGGATCTGCTGCGTGGTGACGGGGTCGTTTCCGGTGACATGCCCGTTGATGAAGGTAATCTCGTTCTCGATCGACCAGAGGAAGATCGAAGGGTGATTGCGGAGTCCCTTGATCCACGCCGCCATCTGCTCGCGGTAGTTCTCCCAGAGATCGTCTCGCCTGAGATCGAAGAAGCCGCCGACGCCCTGGCCGTCAAAAGTGCCCGTGCGACGCACGACCAGGCCCTTGGCGTCGCACTCATTCTGGAAGTCTTCGGTCTCGGGACCTTGCCACCAGATGCGCGTCATATTCATGCCCCGCCGTTTCATCGTTTCAATATGCGTATCGTGCGCGGCGTCGGCGAAGCCGTACCAGGGCACGCCGTTGAGTTTGAACTGTGGACCATCATAGCTCCACTCTCGGAATCCGAACTTGGTTTTACGCTCGTCGATGACCTTGCCGGCCACCGAGAGCACGCGTCACCACTTGGTACTGGTGCGGGTCATCCGGCCACCAAAGTTTCGGATTGGTCCACGCTTCCGACAGCTTCACCACTACATCTTTACCGGCTAGAAGGTGCACTTGCCGCGTTGCAAAGGTCTTCTCGGCGGCGCCGCTGGTCAGCGGAACAATCTCGTTGTCCAGATCCACGGTCGTCGGGGTGCCCGCTTGTGGGTCGCGGGCTGGGTTATGCAGCGTGATTTCCAATCCCAGGCTTTTGTTCTTCACCGACGGTATCGCGAACACGTCGGCGGTGTAGGTCGGGCCCGCCACCACCAGGGATGGTTCGCCCAGCACGAACCCGGTGGGATAGGCTCTCTCGCTTGTGAGGATCGGAGACAAGAGCTGGCGCGTCGTGTTATAGTGCCAGAAGCTGTAGGGGATGTAGTCCAGCTTATGGGGGCGTTTTAATTGCCGCGCCCCGGCGTCCGACGACGACCGTACATGAGAATCTCCCGCGAGGGCATAAAACGCGTCCTTGAACGCGACTACGACCTCGTTCACCTCGCCCGGCCGTATGGCCCGGGTGACGTCGCTGTCCCAGACAGCCCAGCAGTTCTTGGTGCCGCCGCAGTAGCGACCGTTGACCAGCACGCTGGCGACGACGCTCATGCCCGGCACGTGCAGCACGAAGGAGCGCTCGGCGAGCGCCGCCGGCACCTGCACGCGAGTCCGCAGGTAGTAGCGGTGGACGTAGGTCTCGCCCGGCATCTGTTGGTTTCGGTCGCCCGGCACCGCTATCGCGTGCCAGTTCAGGGTGGCCAAATCGGGGATGGCGTGAATCGGCTCCAGTCGGCCTTCGACCACTGTCTCGTCATCACCGGCGTACTGCCACGTGCCCGCCAGAGGCATCGCCGTCTGTGCCGCGTTGTTGGGCACGGAAAGTGCAAAAACGTGCGTCGCCGCAGCCTTGTCGGCCGCCGTCTGCCACGTGGTTTCGCCGCGGTGGATTGCGCCTTCGGGGTGAAACGGCTCGGGTGAGAGACAGAAGGCATCGCAGCCGAATAACAGCGGAGGGGACTTGCCATCCGTGCCTTTTTCCGGCCTGCCAACGCGGAGTTCAAGCCGGTGTTGCCCGCGCCGAGCGCGACGGCGCCAAGATCGAGCCAGGCTACCGGTGCCCAGACGCCGATCTCGCGGACGTCGACCGTCGGCGCGTCCGGGCCAACTTTCTGCCAGGCGCCCCGGTCCAGCCGCCAGGCGAAGGGCGCGCGCGAAGCCTCAAATCCCAGGTGCATCCACACATGGTAGTTGCCGCGGGTCGCGACCGGCACGGCATAGATGAGTCCCACGCCATTGGCGGGCACCGCGCGCTCCACCTTGCCGCCACCGACGCTGATGGTCAGCCAGCGCCCTCCGGAGAGCACGTTCCTGGGACCACGTTGGATCTGCGGCTTGAATCCGTCCGGCTGTGTAACCGTGGCGGCTTCGCCTTCGATCCAGACATCGGCGGCCAGCGCGGGCGCTGCCCATAGTCCGATAACGGCTAGTGCCGTTGCAAGCGTCGGCCGGTGATTGCGGGTTCGAGAGTGGCGGATACGGGCGCTCATTATTCTATGTCTCTTTCTCACCGCAGGTGAACGGTCATCAATGAAAGTCCCTTTCTTAGCAGAGGCCAGCGGTGATCAATGAAAATCCTTGGGTGGGCAGTAGACGCGAACGGCCGCGATCGGTATCTTCGCGTCGCCGGCAATCTCCAACATATGTTTTGTGTTGGGAAGTCCCTGGGCCAGGGTCACGGCAGTCTCAATGGCCGGGTTCCCGCTGCCAGGCCAAACGATCTGGTCGACGAAGTGCGGCACCACACTCCAGGTCACGATAAAACGATCAGGCACGGGTTTGACCTGAGCCAGTGTCAAGGCGTAGGCTACGTTCCAGTCCTCCGGCTCGATCACGATCCGGCCCGACCGTGACACGAACCGCGCGTCGGATCGTCCTTCGCCGTCCGGTCCCGTCTTCGATCCGCGGAGAGTGAAGTGAAACGTCTTCGGATCGTGGCCATCCTTCACGATTTCCATCGTCCAATCTTCAAGCACGAGCGGTTTTTCCGATTTCACCGGCGCAATGGGGGGCCACTTGCCACCGGGTCTGGCGCGAGTTCGCGTAAAGCCATACAGTTCGGGAAACTCCGAAGGCTTGCGGCCGTCGATCGTGACCGCCGCCGGGCTCCGCGCGGCGTCAGTGGTCGGTTTGACGATTACATCCACGCGGTTTCCCTCCAAGGCCAGTCGCAGCACGCCATCGCGCCATGCAATGTCCTTGCCCACTTCGTAGGTCCGGACCCAGCGGTCGGCGGCCGCCGGACCAAGGCCCGCGTTGAAGCGCAAATAAGCCTTGACGCACTCGGCCATGACAAACTCGCCTTGGGCGTTGAGATGCACGCCGTCGATCAAGAGCTGTTTTGGTTGCAGGCCGTTGTCCGTGAGATACCGCTTCCAAAGGCTGCGCTGGTCGCAAAGCTCAGTGCCGTAGCGCTGCGACAGCGCCGGCAGCCAGTTGTGGTTCATGAACGCGTTCCAGCGCCGGCCGCTGGGCGGCCACAGTTTTGCGGGATCGGTCTCTTCCGTGAAGTCGGCCGGATTGGTCACGTGGTCATTCTGCTGGAGGATCTCCGCCGTGGTGCGCTCGCGGACGCGACGGATGATGTCCTCGTACTTGTCGTGCGCACCGTAGACATGAAATATGAGCAGGTCGGGGTAGAAGGGGTACAGGTCGGTCTCTGCCGTCTTGACCAGCATCTGCGAGGCAAAACCGCCCAGGGCCCGATTCTCGATGACCAGGTTCGCATTTGGAAAGCGGGTACGAAGATCATCGGCCACGGCCTTCCACCACTTCTGCTCGGTTATCGACTGGCCGTAGAACAGAATCCGCACGGTACTCCGCTTCTTCGGCGTGCTGGTGGCCAGGAGCCGCATCGTGCGCTGCACGTTGCGGCCCCAGGATCTCGTATCGCCGAACTTCGGCAACGGGTACGCCGATTGGCCGGCAGCAAGCCCGCCGCCCAGAGCATGCAGGGGCTGTAGCATGCACAGAGCAACAGCAAATCTCAGCAACTTTGTCATGTGTTAAATCTCATCGCCATCCGTCCTAGACCTCCGCCGCAACATGGCGTTCCATATAGCTCTTCCCTGGGATGCGTCGGATGGGGAGAGGGAATCAGATGGCCGTCGAAGCGTGTCAGTTTCAAGATGGATAGGGGTGTTTCCACGGTGTGCGGTAGTCGCGGTTCAAGAGGGCGAATCTGGCAATGATCCGCCGCGGCATTTCCAAACCGAGAATCATGCGGATCGCGTCGATCCAGTGGATCACCCAATCCATCCGGTGGTCGTTGCCAGTGGCCGCACGTCGAGTAGAGATCGCCATGGTGAATCGTTGCCAACGCGCAGGAGCCGCTTCGTGTGATTCAATCCGCGCCGAGCCCGGCGAGCCGGACGATGTTCACGTCGCCACCATGAAAGCCGCTTTCTTGCCTCCGCAAGCAGATACCCGGTCCAAGCTCGAGAAAGCCCCGGGCACCCGCTTGCGGTCTTCAGCACTTAGTGCTTAGTGCCCAACTTCGTGCGGGCACCTGGCACGCAAAGCGGTTTGATATTGTCGGGAGCCGGGTCGGTTCGCAATCGCCGCTCGTCTCTTGCGTTGGCGATCGTGCAGCACGAGCAGCGCCCCGACGCCCAATAGCGTCAGCGTCCCCGGTTCGGGCACCGCGGCCGCCGCGCCTTGGACCGCCGTCCGCGACGCCGACTCTCCGGCGGTGACGACCGTCCCAAAGGGGAAGCTATAGTTCCCGACGTAGAGGTCGCTGCCGTCCTCGATTGCCTTCGCGTTGGTCACGATCAACGTGCCGCCTTCGACGAACGTGCCGGCGGAGTAGGCGCCGCTGCCGGAAAGTGTGAGCTGGCCCCCGCTTAGAACCAGCGACACGGGAAAGTCGTCTGCCATGGAATCCGTGCCGTCCTTTATGGTCCCGGCGAAAGTGCCGCTGCCGGTACCAGTGACGTTAAGGCTTGCGTTTGGGAGATAGTTGACACCGGTGCTGCTGGTAACAATCCCGCCGGCCGAACCATTTAGCGTGGCGACATTCTCGCTTAGTCCCGCCAAATCGAAGGTACCACTATTATTGACTGTCAGTCCGCCCTGCCCCAGCGCCACCGGTTGGGTCACTTGCAGCGTGCCGCCGTTGATCGTAGTACCGCCCGCGTAGGAATTCGGACTGCCAAAGATCCACATGCCACTGCCATTCTTGGTCACGGATCCGCTGCCGGTCGCGATTGCACCATCGAGTTCTCCGACGCCGCTGCCGGTGAGAGCCAAGTTGTAGTTATAGTTACCCCCACCCGAAGCACCCGTAGTGCTGACACCCGGGTTGCCGGAAACCTCGAACAGGGAGCCGGGTGCGCCGAAGCGTCGATCGTGGCGTTGCCCGCCAAGTAAATCGTGCGAAAGGGATTTGTATCAACATCGCTTCCGAAGAACCGCAGAGTGGCGGATTCATTGCTAGTGGTAGAGCCGAGCGTGATGGCGCCCTGGCCGTTGCCATTGAGCGTGGCGACCGCCAACGTGCCGTTGGCAACCTTCAGGACGCCGGAGAAGTTATTCGCCGTGTTGGTGAGAGTCCAACTGCCGGCATCGAGCTTGGTAAAGCTCAAGGCCTCGCCGAAGCCCCCGTCGGTGATCGCCCCATCGATGGTGCCGGAAGAGGCGCCGCCGAAAAACACGTCGCGCGATGAGGCTTCAAAGCTCGTATTTAGTGTAACCGGATCTTGGATATCCAGCGACCCGGCATTGACCTTCACCGTGGTGTTGCCGCTGTTTTGAATCAGCCCCAGGGTTCCGCCGCTCAGGATGTTGTTGCCTGAGTCGTTCTGCAGGAGGCCCGGTCCCTGGCCGTAAAGACTGCCGGTTGTATCGCCGCCCGCGTTGCCATTTCCGGACAAGTAGAAAGTGTTGCTGATGTTCATGCCGGCGGAGTTGCTCAAATGGATGCTGGTATACACGAGCAACTCGTCCGTGTTGGATTGCACCGGCCCGGTGCCCAGGGCGTATTGGTTCGTGACGTTCAAAGTGCCGGCGGTCAACTGCGTGCCGCCGCTCCAGTTGCTCGAGCCGCTGAGTGTGACGGTCCCGTTGGTGCCGGTGATGGCGAGCACGCCCGGACCGGTTATAGCGCCGCTGATCACCGTAGTGCCGGGTCCCGTAATCTGCAGCGATCCGCTGTTCGAGATGCCGGGCGCCATGGCGATCGATCCAACGCTCAGTGTGTTGGTGGTGCTCATGCTGCTGAATAGTGCCGACGTGCTGAGCGTGATGGGGGCCGTGACGCTTACGAGCCCCGCGCCGGCGTTGAGCGTCAGACCTATGCCGTTGGCAATGCCGGCGATCGACGTCGCCGAACTGCCGGCGAGTGTTAAAACGTTTGTCGAGGCCTCGTCGATGCCGCCGCTGAGGTTCACCGGCGCACCGCTGTTATTGGTCACGGTGATTGGATTGCCGAGCGAGACAGGGGCAGAGATCGACACATTCGCGCCGCTATAGATCGTTACATTGCCGTAAAGCGCAAAGGCGGGCCCCGAGACAACCGTCGCTCCGCTGCCCGAGAAGGAGAGCACGTTCGTGGCGGTGAGGCTGCCGCCAAGCGTCAAGGTGCCGGCCCCGCTGTTGCTGACGATCGCAGCCGCGCTGAGTGTGATCGGCACATTCAGCGTCTGGCTTTTCGAGGCGGAACTCGTGATGTTTCCACCCACCGTCAAGGTGTTGACGGCATCGGCGATCGTGACCGCCGGCGACGTGGCGGTGAAGTTGATGCTCGCGAGGTTGTAGCTCTGACCGAGCGAAGTGGTGATTGGCGTTCCGGCCGGCAGGTTCGTCGCCGAGAAATAGAGATTGGTTATCCCTACGGGCTGCGCCCGAATTGACGCCCCCCGCGCTGTCGATCGAGAAATTGCCGTTGGAGCCGCTAGTCGCATTCAATACGGTCTGCCCTGCCGCGCCGTTGTAATAGAGCGTCGCGTAGGCGGGGGGCCCGGCCACGAGTTGAAGCGTTTCGCTCGTCGCATTGCCGATCAGCGTCTCGTTGTAAGAGCTGCCGCCGTAGCTGAGAACCCCGCCGCCGGGCAGCGTGAAATTGCTGCCCAGTCCCGAGGCGGCCGTGATAAGGGTGTAGGTGCCGGCAATCGACGACGCACTGCCGAAACCCTGAATACGGATACCGGCACCCGCCGCGCCAACGCTTGCGGCGCCGGTGATGGCCAGGACATCCGTGGTGCCGCCGCCCACGTCAAAGGTCAAGCTCGTGGGCAGCCCGGTGGCGGGCGCAAGGGCGGCGGAGCCAGCCACGTTGAAGGTGTTGGCGTAACCGTCCGCCATGCTGAATGCGCCGTTGGCGGCCAGGTTGAGCGGGCCGGCAATGCTGTTGTTGCTGGTCGTCGTGGTGCCGGGCGTGACTGCAAAGGCTCCAACACCGCTGACGGTAACCGGTGAGGTCGACTGCAGCGTGGCGCCGACGCCAACGATCTGACCCAGCGCGAGCGTGCCGGCGGTGACGATCGTCGGGCCGTTATAGGTGTTCGAGCCCGTGAGAACCACCAGTCCCGATCCGGAGCCGGTAACCCCCAGGGAGTTCGCCGTTGATAACTGCGTGATCGGCCCAACGATGGTAACTGCCGAAGGACTGGTCCCGCCGAAGGCGATGGTGTTGGCAAAGACGCCCGTGTATGTGGCAACCATGCCATCGATCGAGGTCGTGCCATTGGTCATATTGTTGTTGAAGAATACGTTGTGCGCTGAATTGGAAGAGCCTGCCATAATGGTCATCGTGCCGATGCTGAGGCTGTAGCCGTGACCATTGACAAAAGTGAGGACATTGTTGGTGCCCATGGTGCCGCTGCCCATCGTTAAGGTCTGGCCGGTTGTGCTGTCCGGCGGACCACTGCCCGGATAGGTAAGGTTATCGACCTTGATCGCGGCGTTTCCGGTTTGGTTGAAGGTGTAACCGTTGGCTGTGCCGGTGCCTCCGGTGCCGAAGGTCACGCTGAGGTCGTTGAGCAACCCCAAGGTGCCGGCGCTCATGGTCAATACGTTGGCGGGCGCCGTGCTGGGGTCGTTGCTTCCGGCGAGGTCGAGGGCAGTGCCGAATCCGCCTGTTTGGCTGGTCTGCAGCACGCCGGCGCCGCTTAATATGACGCCCCCGCTGTTCTGATTATTCGTGCCGGTAACGGTGCAAATTCCGGTGCCATTGTAGGCCCAGTTCATTGCTTGAGTGTTCCCGGCATTGTTGTTGTAGATGTTGCCGGTGATCGTGATGCTTCCCGACCCGCTAATGGTCGGCTGTTTGGAAACGTTCCCGACGGTATTCGAGTTGTTCCAATAGAGGGGACAGGCGATCGTGACCAAGCCCGAGTCGTTAATGCCAAGTTCTTCGGTGCTGCTATACACGCCTTGACTCACGAGGGAGCCGCTACTGATCGTGAGCGGCTGGTTTCCGTTGATCCAGTTGTTGGAGGTTGTAATGATAATGGGATTCGTGAGCGTGATCGGGTTATTGAGGGGCTCCAGACAGCCGCCATTCAAATTAATCTGACCGGTGCCCAAGGCGGCACTGTTGGTGATGGCAAACCCGCCGGCGCCGCTGCCGCCAATGATGCTGCCGCCGGTAAAAGTGTTGGCAGCGGCCAACTCGGTATAGTAGGGACTGTTTACATTGCCACTCGTCACCTGGGTATTAAGGAACAGCTTCCGCGTGCCATTGTCGGAAAGAACGCCGGTGAAGATGAACGTGTAGGGGTTCGTAAGTTGGTTTCCCTGCCCCGAAGGCAAGAACAAATTGCTCGTACCGGCAACCTGCCCCGCGGCAGGAGCCAAGGCACTATTGACGACGAAACTGTGTCCGGATGCGTTCGTCCAATTCGAGTTGCCGATAAACCCCACCGTGCCCAAAGAACTGTCGAATGTTGTCGGGCCCGTAACGGCAAGAGTGCCGCCGGTGGTGATGTTGCCGCTCACGGTCATCGATCCGGAACCAGGGGCGTAGGTCGCGGCAATCGTCGTGCTGCCAGTGGCGAAGTTGATCCCCAGGGCCGTTGTCGACAAGGTCAGGTCGGCCGTCCCGGCCGAGGCCGTGGCGTAGCCCGAATTCGAGAAAATCGCGTAGTCGCCGCTCGTATCCCAGGCCACGACGGAGCCGCCGGCAGCGGCCGACGTGCTCCAGTTCAGATCGGACGTGCTCCAATTGGCAGGGTTGGCGCCGGCATCCCACCAATATGTGCTCGTCCCTGCCGAAGCAGGGCCAGTGGCAAGGCACGCCAGGACGAAGGCCGCCTGCGCCGCGAGCATTACCCCGGGCAAGGCAGGGCCGCGGAGCAGTTTTCGATTCGAATTCCGAGAGAACCTATACATGATTGCAGGTAACATGGAACACCTTCGGCAAAATGAAATTAGATCGCGACAGCGTTAAGCAAACTCGTCGGTGACATGAATACTCGCGACACACGGACGGATCGCTGGCGACAATTTCTCCGCTGCAACGAAAAGACGTCGCCTGGACCAGATTGCGAAAACGTTTTCTTAAAGGTTGCAAAAGAGGAACACATAAGAGCCCGTCACTCGTAAAATACCCCGGCAAAGAAGATCTAAAGCCGCCCTTCTGCCGACCTGTCATTGCGACGATCGAACCCAGGGTCGCATTCGCCATCCTAACGCAGATCGAAAAATAACGCAAGCACTTTGCGCACAAAATCGAAAATCCTTTACGAACTGTTTCCGGCCCTGGGCTGCGGGCAAGGGCCAACGATCATCGTTTTTGCCCTGACGTGCCAAGGAACGGAACGAATTTCGTGCTCCATAGTGGTTAACACCAAGGAACCTGCGAAGTCTGTGACACGGCGCTGCCGGCCCCCTATAATCCTGATGTCGTCGGAGTTCCAGCGAAAAGCCGTAATCTTAGCGCACTTTGCAGTTTTCCTGTGGTTGACATTTTCGGGCGGGATACCGAGAATGAAAATGCGAAAACGTTTTTTTATTAGTTGCCCATGATTACCCTTCACGACGTGGCGCGTGCTGCCAAGGTCAGTGTCGCGACGGCCAGCAAGGCCCTCAGCAAAGAATCCCGCAGCTACCGCATCAGCGAAGAATGCCAGCAGCGCGTGCAGGCCGTTTGCCGCGAACTGGGCTATCAGCCCAACTATCTCGGCCGTTCCTTGCAGTCCGGCAAGTCGCTGGTTATTGGAACCTTGCAAAGCGTCTCCTTGGCGGTCCGCGAGAATGTCCCCGTTTGGAGCCAGATGAACGCCGGCATGACGGCGGCCGCCGTCGAGCAAGGCTATCAACTCGTGACGCTGGGCGCCCCGCGTGGCCAGTCGCCGATCCGTAGCGGCATTCAGGCGCTGCGGGAAAGCCGAATCGACGGACTGGTCGTTCCCACGCACCTTTGCACTGGCCAGGCCATCAAGGAATTGGAGGAGACCCCGTTTCCCGTCGTCCTGGCAGCGTGGCCCAAACGCTGCGATCTGCCCGCGGTGGAACTGGACGAAGAACCGAGCGTTACGCAGGTTGTCGAGCATCTGGTCGATCTGGGGCACCGACGTTTTTTATGGGTCGCACCGGGCGATTCTCGCGATTTCTACGAAAAACGCCGTTTTCAAGCATTTCACGCCGCGTTCGCCGCCCGCGGACTCACAGCCGAATCAGTCGCCGCCGGTTACTCGCGGAAACGAGTGATTAGGATGACGACCAGGTCGAGGCCGTTCGCGCCAAACTGTTGGCGGAGTCGCGCAACGCGCTGCGGCGGGCAACGGCTGTCGTGGCCTACAACGAGCCGGTTGGCTTCGGAGTGTATGCGGCCGCAATGGAGTTGGGCCTTCGCATCCCCGGCGATCTCTCGGTGGTCAGTTTCGACGACATCTACTCCCAGATCGCTTATCCGCCCATGACCGTGGTCAGCCTGATGATGTACGACGTGGGAGAGCGGGCAGTGCAGATTGTGATGGGGATGGCTGGCGATGCGAAGGCATGGACACGCTTGCGCCGAGCCCGATACAAAGTCTCCTGCGAGCTCGTGCTCCGCAAGAGCACGGGACCTGCAAGGGTCTAATTCAACTCTACGATGCCCCAGAGATCGAGCCCGGGGATGGTTACGACGATGCAGTCTCCGTCGGAGCGGACTTTCAGCGGCATGGACTGCGGGGAACCCACGGAGTGGCTCGGCGGACAGTGCAGCACGGCCCGGGTGGGCTTTCGCGTGCCGAGAAGGTCTTGCCGCAACCGCAGGCGGAACCCGCTGAGCGGCGTCATGGCGTCCTTTTCTTTGTCATACGCGCAATTGAGGAGATGAATTGACAGCGGCGCCGTGGCGTCGTGCGGTCGCGCACGAGGGACCACGATCACCTGGTCCGCGCCCTCGACCTTCACGCAAGCGGGCACCAGCTCAGCCAGCCGAGGCTGGTCCGGCCAGACCACCAACCGGCCCTCGGTCCGTACCTTTTCGATCAACTTGCGCTGGCCGGCGTCCAAAGCAAGGTCCTTGGTCACGATCACGGCCTTGAAGCCGTCCAGACGGCGCGAATCCAATCGGTAATCGACCCAATCGTCACCCGCCACGACTACTGTAAAGGGCGTGTTCTGTTGGGCCAGCGCGGTGCAGATGGGCTCGATGTTCGCTCGTCCTTGGCGGCGCACGGCGCTATCATAGACCACGGCCACCGGGGCCACGGCCTCATAGCCATCCAGCAGACGGGCACTTTGACGGACGAACTGGTAGAGCCAAGCGTACTCCTCGACCGGGCCGCTGTACCAGTGCGTGCCTTTTTCCTTCGTGTAGCACCACTGACGATGCGGGGCCATGAAGTTCTGGCCGTGGGCGTAGGAGAGCGCTATCCACGTGCGGACCAGGCCCGGCAACTTGTGCTCGGCAACGTAGGCCCAATCCTGCCCGCTGGCCGTGGCGGCCACCGGCCGGTCGAGCCCGTCGGCCAGTTTATAAACGTAGACAGGATGCTTCGGCAGGGCCCGACTGGCGGCCGCATGGCCCACCTCGCAACAGAAGTAGCTCAGGTGCCGGGCAATGGCCAGGGATTCAGGGACGTCCAGGCCCGAGTTGACGCACAGCGTCAAGGGGTGGCCAACTTGCTCTTCGGCCCGGTGATGATAGTCGGCCACGAAGGCGGTGTTTGCCTTCACCTGGAAGTCCAAGAACTCGGCGGCAAGCGGGAGGCTGGCGCGGCGTTTCTGGTAATCCGCGGGCGTCACGCCCTGGTCGAGGAGGAACTGCCGGTAATCGAAGGTGTCGAGATTCTTGATGCAAAGCGCGGCAAGTTTCTCTTGGGGCGCGTTGTCGTGGAGGTAGTCGCGAAAACCCGCCATGCAGTGCCGACAGAAGCAGGCCGAGAGCCAGGTAACCGGCGACGAGGTGCCCCGGTAGTCGTCGATGTGCAGCCCGTCCGGTTTGGCCTGCGCCACCTCGCGCAGCCGCATATCGAGGTACTTGTGATAAAGCGGGCTGTTGGTACACCACCACCAGGCGCGGCGCTCTTGCGATAGCCACGGCACCAGGAAAGGCTTGCCCTGGAAATTGCGGCACGCGGCATCAAGGAAGTCCGGAGTAAACTTGACGACGCGGAGTGGCTCGGTGAGAAAACCGACGCTGGTGGAGAAAAGCCGAACCCCGTGGCGCGTGGGCTCGCGCGACATTCTCTGCTTTGCCTTGCCAGCCAACAACGGTGCAACCGTAAGGCACATACTGCTGGGGATCGTCGTACATGAACACCACGTCGGAGTGGCGGAGCGTTTGCCGGGGCGGCGCGTCGTGGTCGGCTGCCAACGCTGGACTACTCAAAATGAAACTTAGCAGTGCGATGAGAAAGCGCCGCGAACTGCGCGATAACACGGAATTGCCCCCTCGGGTGATTTGGCGGACGATCACTTAGCCCCTATCTTCTATCATGCCGACCAGACTGCGTCAACCAAACGGTTGCCTCGTTGGCTACGGCGCACTGCGTGTGGGAACAACCGGCTGGTTGAGCTTGATTTGCGCCCGAATAACGTCGGCCAATGCCTTATTGTTTCGCACCGAGGCCAGAGCGAGGGCCCTTTGGAAATGCACGAGAGCCTCGGCAACCTGTCCGTGGGTGGCCAACGCGCTGCCCAGGTTAACGTGGGCCTCGACAAGGTCGGGATTGATTTCCAGGGCCCTGCGGTAATGCGCGATGGCCTCGTCGATCTGCCCGCGACCGGCCAATGCGTTGGCAAGGTCGTAATGAGCCTCTACGTGGTCGGGCCGGATTTCCAAAGCCTTGCGGAATTGGGCAATGGATTCGTCGACCTGTCCATGGGCGGCGAAGGCGTTGCCGAGGTTGGTGCGAACCTCGACGGAATCAGGTTGGATTTCCAACGCCTGGCGGTATTGAGCGATGGCGTCGTCGAGCTGTCCGCGGCCGGCCAATAGGTTGGCGAGGTTGTAATGCGCTTTTCCGTACTGCGGTTGGATCTGCAGGGCTTTGCGGTAATGGAAAATGGCCTCGTCGAACTGTCCGCGCACGGCCAGGGCGAAACCGAGGTTGTAGTGGGCGTCAGCGTAGTCGGGATCGAGTTCCACGGCCTTCTGGAAATGTTCGATGGCCTCGTCGCCACCGCGCTCAGCCGCCGGCAATAAAATGGCCCCGTCAACCTGTCCGCGGTTTGTCAACGCATTAGCGAGGTTGTAATGGGCGCCAGCATCGTCAGGCTTGATTTCCAGAACCTTCCGGTAGTGAGCGACGGCTTCGTCGAACTGTCCGCGGGCGACCAAGGTGTTTGCGAGGTTCGTGTGGGCCAGCCAACAATCGGGGTTTCCGTCGATCGTCGTCCGATAGAGCGTCTCGGCATCGGCGTACATCCGGCTTTGACGCCAACTCAAGACGGCCAATACGGACAACAGCGCCACGCAACACGTCTGGCCAAGGACCCTTTGCCATCCCTCGGCACGTTTCAGCAGCAAGGCCACGCCGGCCGAAAATAACGTCATGATCCCCAGGCATGCCAGGTACTGGTAATGGTCGGCGATGAGCGAATAGCGAAACGTGTACAGGTTGAAGAGCCCCAGCACCGGGAAGAGTGTGCCGCCAAAAAACAAAAGGGCCGCCAGCGGGGCACGCGTCCAGCACCGCATCCCCCAGGTCACGGCCAACAAGGCCCCCGCGCCCAGCGGATACAGGTACTGCCACCACACGCCGGAATCGATCCGCCAGCGCGGGTAGATAAAGGTCAGCTTGGCCGGCCAGAAAAGCTTTCCCAGATGAAACCAGACCGCCCGTCCCGCGATCAGAATCCGCTGCACCGGCGTGAACTCGAACTCAGGCCCGAAGCACTTGTTGAACTCCAGTTCCCACCATGCCGTGATCATCCCCATGCCGGCCCCCAAGAGGAAGAACGGCAGCAACGGCAGCACGTCTTGCTTCCACGACAATCGGCCCCGCTGCCACCACAAGACCACCAACAGCGCCCCTGGTAGCGTTGCCGTCACAGTCTTGCTCAAGAGGGCCAGCACGAACAGCCCCAAGGCCGCCGAGTACCAGGCTGTTCTCCGTGTCCGGTCGAAGCGGAGGTAGGCCATCGCGGCGGCCAGGTAAAAGACAGCGGAGAGGGTGTTCTTTTGCTCTGCAATCCAGGCCACCGATTCTACCTGCACCGGGTGCAGTGCGAAGACGGCCGCGGCCAGATACGCCCCCGGTATCGCCAGCCGGCGCAAGAGGATTGCCGCCATCAGGGCCGCCACGGCATGCAAGAATAACTTCACCAGATGATAGCCGAGCGTGGCATCACCCCAGAGCTTGTGCTCGATCCAAAAAGCACTGTGCAAGAAAGGGTAGTATTGCAGCGTCGCGCGAACGTCGAACCAGATACGGTAGAGTCCGTGCGACGAACGGAGTTCCGGGCGAGTCACGTGGAAGTCGTCGTCCCACAGCAATCCGCCCTGCCAGGCCGGCTGGTAGACCAGGAACACCGCGACGAACAGTGCTGACGCAAAGAGCCAGTCCCAAGGCCCGAAAGACGGATGCGCTGCGCGGGTGAAGGCAAGTGCCTCCTCGGAGCCCTTGCCAATACTGATCGCTGAGCTAGTCGCTTTTTCTTCGCGGCGGTTGTCCGCTGACTTGTTTCTTCCTTTGCGGCTCATCGGGTCTTTTCCGCTCTCGAGCCGGCATTTGACTGCTGTCGATCAATTTGGGCCCGAATGGCGTCGGCCAAGGCTTTGTCGTTCCGGGCGGTGGCTAGGCTGAGGGCCGTCTTGTAGTGCAGAAGCGCCTCGTCCAACTGTCCGCGGCTGGCCAAGACGTTGCCGAGGTTGAAATGGGCTTCGGCGAAGTCGGGCTTGAATTCCAGGGCCGTCCGGTAATGCGCAATGGCCTCCTTGACACGACCGCGGACGGCCAAGACGTTGCCGAGATTGTCGTGGGCCTCCACGAGATCGGGCTGGATTTCCAATGCCGTCCGGTAATGGGCGCCTGCCTCGTCGAATTGTCCAAGGCCGGCCAAGGCGTTTGCCAAATTGACGTGGGCTGCGGCCAACTCCGGCTGGATTTCGAAGGCCCTTCGGTAGTGGAACATCGCCTCGTCGACCCGCCCGGCGGCAGCCAGCGCCTGGCCGAGGTTGTTGTGGGCTTGGGCGTAGTCGGGCTTGATTTGCAGGGCCTGGTGGTAATGGGCGATGGCCTCGTCGAACTGTCTGCGGGTGGCCAACGTGTTTGCAAGGTTGTAGTGGGAGTCCGCGTCGTCGGGCTGCATTTCCAATGCCTGGCGGTATTGGGCGATTGCCTCGTCGACCTTTCCGCAAGCGGCCAGATCGTGTGCAAGGTTGTAGTGGGCCTCCGCATCGTCGGGGTGGATTTTCAGGGATTGGTGATAAAGGGCGATGGCCTCGTCGAACTGTCCGCGGGCGGCCAAAACACTTGCAAGGTTATTTTGTGCGAACCAACAAACCGGGTTCTCGTCGATCGTCGTCCGATAGAGCGTCTCGGCATCGGCGTACATCCGGCATTGACGCCAACTTAGAACGGCCAAAACCGTTATTAGCGCCAGACCTAGCACAAACCCGGCGGACCGGCGGCCAATGGTCCCTCGGGCCTGCGTGGCAGCCGCCCCGGCGAACACCGCGCAGGGCACGATCATGGCTGCATACTGATAGTGATCCGCAACGAACGAGTAACGCATGAAATAAACATTCACGAAACCGAGTGCCGGCAACAAAAGTGCCACGTAAGCGACAACGAGCATCACAATCGGGCGGCCCCAAGTGCGGCGCCGCCACCACGCTAGCGCGAGCACCAGCACCAAGAGCAGGCCCGGCACGTAAGACAGCACATCTCGGTCATCGATCCGCCAGCGCGGATAAACCAGGCACAGATCAAGCGGCCAGACCAGTTTTCCCAGGTAAAACCAGACAGCGCAGCCGGCCACGGCGGTTCGGCTCAAGAGGCTATCGGAGCGCACTGCGGCGCCAGCGCCTACCAGATGCTGCGCCCAGACCTCGATGCTCGTCATGACCGCCCCGATCAACAGATAGGGCAAGACACGCAGCAGATCTCGCCTTTCGATGCGACCGCGCTGCCACCCGGCGCAGGCCAGCAGCACCACGGGCAATGTGATCAGCATGCCCTTGGCCAATGCCGAGAACCCGAAGGCGGCGATCGCCAGCGCCAATCGCCACCATCCTCCCAGGCGCTCGTGTGCCAGGAAAAAGAGCACGGAAACAAGCCCCAACAGCAGCGCAAGGATCCCCTTCAATTGCGCGATCCAGGCCACACTCTCGACATTTACGGGATGCAGGGCGAAAATCGCCGCGGCAAACATCGCGCCGGGCAACCGTAGCTGAATGAGCATTAGCCACACCAGCAGCGCACAGATGGCATGCGCCGCGATGTTCACCAAATGGAAACCCAGAGGGGCAAGACGCCAGATTTTGAACTCAAGCCAATAGGCTGTGAAAGTGAGCGGCCAGTAGTTGAGATAGCCGCCAGGCACCCAGACCTTGGCCAGTCCCCCAGGTTTGAGGACAGGATTGTTCAATAAGGTGGCGTCGTCGTCCCAGACGAATCCACCTTGCCAGGCCGGCTGGTAGACCAGGAAGACCGCGACCACCAAGGCCGCCGCAAAGAGCCACTCCCAAGGCACGAAAGTTGCGCACGCCGGAGCGTCAGCTCTGCCGATGGAACCAGACGATTGCTTCGCAAGCTTGCGCGTATCCGCCGTTAGCGAAGCCGCCTTCTCTTCACGACTGTGGCTGTCGCGCAATTCCCTCCTTCCTTTTCGGCGCATCTCGTGTTTTCCGTTGGCTAGCCGGTGTTTTTTCTTCAAGATTCCGCTCGGACATGCTTTGAGCGGCAATGCTCCTGCCATGTTAGCCAGAAGTCAAGGACGGCGGAAGAGGCGTTGCAGACCGAGCGCAAGGATGATACGCAGCGCGTTGAAGGCTTCCCGGGAATTGAGCTTTGTCGTTCCGCGCTGACGTTCCAAGAAGATGATCGGGGTTTCGTCAAAGTGGGCACCCGTCCGTTTTAACCGCCAAAGGACTTCCTCCTGGAACGAATAGCCCCGGCTTTGGATTCTTTCCAGGTCGAGTTTGGCTAGGGCGGCGATTCGATAGCATCAATAACCGCCGCTACAGTCCTTGGGATCGAGCGCCAGGAGCCAGCGCGTGCAAAAATTGATGCAGCGGCTCATGACATGGCGTTTCCACGGCCAGCCTTCGACCCCGCCGCCAGGAATGTAGCGCGAGCCGATCATGACGTCGATCGGTGGCCCCTCGGCGGGCTCCATTCCGGCAACCATCGCTGGCAGGTACATCGGCGGATGACTGAAATCGGAGTCGATGTTCAGAAGATAACGATAGTCGCGCTCGATCGCGTACTTCATGCCGGCGACAATGGCCGTTCCAACGCCTAACTTCTCCGCGCGATGAAGACAATGAACGCGAGGATCTTCCACCGCCTTCGCATCGCACCAATGGCCCGTACCGTCTGGCGAGTTGTCGTCAATCACAAGGATCTCGGCCTCCGGAGCAAATTGAAAGATTTCTTCCACGAGCGAGGGAAGATTCTCGATCTCATTGTACGTCGCGATCGTTACCAGAGTCTTTTCAGTGGTCTTCATGAGGCACTCGAGGGTGCGCGCAGGAGTCACGGCTCATGGTTGTCATTCCCGTCACAACCTCCGGCCTGGCGACTGTTGCCGCTTTTTATGGCGGGTTGCGGGCGGGAGCGGCGGTTTGAAAGTGCCTGATTCGGGCCCGAATTGCCTCGGTCAGGGTCCTGTCGTTGCAAGCGGAGGCCAGAGCGAGCGCTTTCTGAAAATGCATGAGAGCCTCGTCGACCTGCCCGCGACCGGCCAAGGCGTTGGCGAGGTTGAGATGGGCATCCAGGTAGTTAGGCTGGATCTCTGCGGCCTTGCGGTAGTGGGCGATGGCCTCGTCGATCTCTCCGCGGCCAGCCAAGACGAGGCCCAGATTGTAATGGGCCGCTGCGTAGTCGGGCTGGATTTCCAGGGCCTTCTGGTAGTGGGCAGTGGCCTCATCGACCTTGCCCCGGCTAGCCAACGCGAGGCCCAGGTTGCTGTGGGCTTCGGCGTAGTCGGGTTTGATTTCCAGGGCCTTCTGGTATTGGGCGATGGCCTCGTCGACCTGTCCGCGGATGGCCAGCGCGCTGCCGAGGTTGTCGCGAGCTCCCACGAGGTCGGGCTGAATTTCCAATGCCTTGCGGTAATGGGTGATGGCCTCGTCGACCTGTCCGTGGCCGGCTAGCACGTTGGCAAGATTGAACTGGGCCTCCACACAATCGGGCTGGATAACCAGGATTCTACGGAAGTGGGTGATGGCCTCGTCGACCCGTCCACTGGCGGCCAAGGTGTTTGCAAAGTTAATGCGAACCTCCAGGGAATCAGGCTGGATTTCCAATGCCTTGCGGTAATGGGCGACGGCATCATCGAATTGTCCGTGGCCAGCCAACACGTTGGCGAGGTTGTAATGCGCCTCCACGTAGTCAGACTTGATTACCAGTGCCTTGCGATAATGGGTGATGGCCTCATCGACCTGTCCGCGGCCAGCCAACGCATTTGCGACGTTGTAGTGGGCGACCTCGTAGTCGGGCTTGATTTCCAGGGCCTTGCGATAATGAGCAATGGCCTCATCGCCCTGTCCGCGGGCAGCCAGGGCGGTTCCGAGGTTGGTGTGGGCCAGCCAACAATCGGGATTCGTGTCGATCGTCGTCCGATAAAGCGTCTCTGGGTCGGCGTACATCCGGGCTTGTCGCCAACTCAGGACGGTCAAGACCGCCAGCAGCGCGAGGCCCAGCACGTAGCCTGTCCGCGGACGGCCAAGGCGACCTCGGACCAGTATGGCAGCCACGCCCGCGAATGCGGCGCAGGGCACGATCATGGCCGCATATTGATAGTGATCCGCAACCAACGAGTAGCGCATGAAATAGACGTTCACGAAACCGAGTGCCGGCAACAAAAGTGCCACGTAAGCGACAACGAGCATCACAATCGGGCGGCCCCAAGTGCGGCGCCGCCACCACGCTAGCGCGAGCACCAGCACCAAGAGCAGGCCCGGCACGTAAGACAGCACATCTCGGTCATCGATCCGCCAGCGCGGATAAACCAGGCACAGATCAAGCGGCCAGACCAGTTTTCCCAGGTAAAACCAGACAGCGCAGCCGGCCACGGCGGTTCGGCTCAAGAGGCTATCGGAGCGCACTCGCGGCGCCAGCGCCTACCAGATGCTGCGCCCAGACCTCGATGCTCGTCATGACCGCCCCGATCAACAGATAGGGCAAGACACGCAGCAGATCTCGCCTTTCGATGCGACCGCGCTGCCACCCGGCGCAGGCCAGCAGCACCACGGGCAATGTGATCAGCATGCCCTTGGCCAATGCCGAGAACCCGAAGGCGGCGATCGCCAGCGCCAATCGCCACCATCCTCCCAGGCGCTCGTGTGCCAGGAAAAAGAGCACCGAAACGAGCCCCAGCAGCAACGCCAGGAGGCCTTTCAATTGCGTGATCCAGGCCACGCTTTCGACGTTCACCGGATGCAGCACGAAAATCGCCGCGGCAAACATCGCGCCGGGCACCCGCAACTGCACGAGTATTCGCCACACCAGCAGTGCGGAAATAGCATGCACCGCGATGTTCACGACGTGAAAACCGGTAGGGTTAAGGCCCCACATCTTGAATTGGAGCCAATAGGCCGTGAAAGTCAGCGGCCAGTAATTGAGGTACGCGCCGGGTATCCAGCTCTTGCTCAGTCCCCCAGGTTTGAGGACAGGATTGTTCAATAAGTGAGTGTCGTCGTCCCAGAGGAACGCGCCGTGCCAGGCTGGCTGGTAGGCCAGAAAGACCGTCGCTACCAAGGCTGCTGCAAAGAGCCAATTCCATCGCCCGAATGACCGCGTCGTTGGCGCATCTTCCTTGGCGATGGAACCAACTGCGTCCTCCGAGACCTTGCGCGTCGCAACCGCCGTGGACGACTCCTTTTCTTCGCGACTGTGCGGCGGTTTTTTCTTTTCTCTTCGACTCATCGGGTCTTTTCCGCTCTCGAGCCGGCATTTGACTGGCGCCGATCGATTCGGGCCCGAATGCGGTCAGCCAGAGCGATGTCGTTCCGGGCGGTGGCAAGGCTGAGGGCCGTCTGGTAATGCATTAGCGCCTCGTCCATCTGTCCGCTGCGGGCCAGGACCAAGCCAAGGTTGTAGTGGGCCTCCAAGTAGTTGGGCTTAGTCTCCAAGGACTTTCGGTAGTGCGCAATGGCTTCGTTGACCTGACCGCGGGCGGCCAAGGTAAGGCCGAGGTTGCTGTGCGCTTCGGCGTAGTCGGGGTTGATTTCCAAGGCTTTCCGATAGTGGGTTATCGCCTCGTCGACCTGTCCTAGGCCGGCCAAGGCGATGCCGAGGTCCATGTGGAGCTCCGCGGAGTCAGGCTGGATTTCCAAGGCTTTCCGGTAATGCGGGATGGCTTCTTCGAACTGTCTGCGGCCGGCCAGCACATTTGCGAGGTAGAATTGGGCCTCCAAGTAGTCGGGCTCGATTTCCAATGCCTTGCAGTATTGCTCTATGGCCTCGTCAATCTGTCCACGGCGAAAAAGTGCAAAGCCGAGGTTGTAGTGGCCCTGAGCGTAGTCGGGCTTGATTTCGAGGGCTTTCAAGAAATGAGCCATGGCCTCATCGCCCTGTCCGCGGGCAGCCAGGGCGGTTCCGAGGTTGGTGTGGGCCAGCCAACAATCGGGATTCGTGTCGATCGTCGTCCGATAAAGCGTCTCTGGGTCGGCGTACATCCGGGCTTGTCGCCAACTCAGGACGGTCAAGACCACCAGCAGCGCGAGGCCCAGCACGTAGCCTGTCCGCGGACGGCCAAGGCGACCTCGGACCAGTATGGCAGCCACGCCCGCGAACACGGCGCAGGGCACGATCATGGCCGCATATTGATAGTGATCCGCAACCAACGAGTAGCGCATGAAATAGACGTTCACGAAACCGAGTGCCGGCAACAAGAGTGCCACGTAAGCGACGACGAGCATCACAATCGGGCGGCCCCAAGTGCGGCGCCGCCACCACGCTAGCGCGAGCACCAGCACCAAGAGCAGGCCCGGCACGTAAGACAGCACATCTCGGTCATCGATCCGCCAGCGCGGATAAACCAGGCACAGATCAAGCGGCCAGACCAGTTTTCCCAGGTAAAACCAGACAGCGCAGCCGGCCACGGCGGTTCGGCTCAAGAGGCTATCGGAGCGCACTGCGGCGCCAGCGCCTACCAGATGCTGCGCCCAGACCTCGATGCTCGTCATGACCGCCCCGATCAACAGATAGGGCAAGACACGCAGCAGATCTCGCCTTTCGATGCGACCGCGCTGCCACCCGGCGCAGGCCAGCAGCACCACGGGCAATGTGATCAGCATGCCCTTGGCCAATGCCGAGAACCCGAAGGCGGCGATCGCCAGCGCCAATCGCCACCATCCTCCCAGGCGCTCGTGTGCCAGGAAAAAGAGCACCGAAACGAGCCCCAGCAGCAACGCCAGGAGGCCTTTCAATTGCGTGATCCAGGCCACGCTTTCGACGTTCACCGGATGCAGCGCGAAAATCGCCGCGGCAAACATCGCGCCGGGCACCCGCAACTGCACGAGTATTCGCCACACCAGCAGTGCGGAAATAGCATGCACCGCGATGTTCACGACGTGAAAACCGGTAGGGTTAAGGCCCCACATCTTGAATTGGAGCCAATAGGCCGTGAAAGTCAGCGGCCAGTAATTGAGGTAGCCGCCAGGTACCCAGACCTTGGCCAATCCCCCGGGCCTGAGGACAGGATTCTCCAACACATCGGTATCGTCGTTCCAAGTGAATTCGCCACGCCACGCTGGTTGGTAGGCCAGAAAGACCGCCGCTACCAGGGCCGCCGCAAAGAGTCCGACCCACAGTCCGGAAGAGTGGGATGTTGGTGCATCTTCCCGGCCGATGGAAACAAGTGATTCCTTTGGAATATTGAGAGTCTCCGCCGGAAAAGATAATGCTTGTTCTTCGCTCCGGCAATTTTTGGGCGAATTCTTCTTTCCCTTCCGGCCCGTCATGTTGTATCCGCTCTCAAGCCAGCAATTTCGATTTCGACTCCGCTCGGAGAAGTAATGGCAACTCTCATGTTATCAAACTGTTGTGTCGTTTTCCAGCGCGCCGATCGCAGAACGGAAAAACGCGGGGACGAGCGAATCTCGGAAGGGGAATCACCCCGCCGACTGGAAGTTTAATGACGACTGGGCTACGATAAGAGAACGATTGCTGCTGGGAGCGTTTCCCAGAGCAGTCTAACCAAAGATAGCAGCGAGCCGAAAGAAATATAGAAAGTGACCACTAAGGCAACCGGTGTATTTGCGAGATTCAGCCACAACACAGACCGTCGCGACTTCCTGCGGCGAGGGTTGAGCACGGCAGCCGCTGTCATCGCCGCTCCGTATATCATTCCTCGGCACGTGCTGGGCATGGATGGCACTCCCGGCGCCAACGAGCAGATCGTCGTGGCCATCGTGGGAATGGGCATGCGCGGGAATCAGTTGGTGAAGAACATCCCTGCCGGCGGCCGGATCGCCGCCATCTGTGATGCCGACGCCGGCAAGACGGCCGCGGCAATGGAGAAGTTTACTGCGACGTGGAACGTCTACGACGACTATCGCAAGCTGCTGGAGCGGAAGGACCTGACGGGAGTTATCATTTGCCCTTGCGATCACCACCATGTCCATGCCAGCATCCTGGCCTGCCAGTCCGGGTTGGACGTATATGTCGAGAAGCCGCTGACCGCCTATTTGGCCGAGGGTCGGACCCTCGTTAAAGTGGCGCGAAAGTACCAGCGGGTCGTGCAGACCGGCACCCAGCAGCGAACCATGGAGATGGATCGCTTTGCCTGCGAGTTCGTGCGTGACGGCGGCATTGGCAAACTGAAGCTGGTCGAGACCGTCAACTACTCGAGTTCGAAACTCTATGTGCCGGCCGACTTTCCCGAAGAGCCGATTCGCGCGGGTATGAACTGGGATTTGTGGCAAGGGCCGGCGCACGCGCATCCTTTCAACCACCTGCTTTGCGCCCACTACACCGACAAGACCGGCGGTTTCTGGGGAAGCTGCCGCGACTTTTCCGCGGGGCAGACCGGCGGGATGGGTGCCCATGCCTACGACATGATTCAGTATGCCCTGGGCGCCGACTTGAGCGGGCCGGTGGAGTTCTGGCTGGTGGGGCCGCCGAAGGATCGGACCGCCCGCGTCGACTTCCGCTACGCCAACGGCGTCGAAGTCCACCTCGTGTTCAAGGAAGGGCCCAACCATACCGGCCCGCAGCAGGGTGCGGTCTTCACGGGTGAAAAGTGCAAGATCGAAATCAACCGCAACAAGTTCAATTCCGAACCCATGGGATTTGTGAAGAACGGTCCGGACGCCAAACTGGCCAAAAAATGGGAGGGTGAGGGCTATCTCGCCGAAGGGCACGTGCAGAACTGGTTCGACTGTATCAAGTCCCGCGGCAAGCCGAACGCCGACGTCGAGACCGGCCATCGCACGATTTCCATCGGGCACATCGTCAACATCGTGCGGCAAATCGGTGCGCCGGGCGAAACGCTCAAGTGGGACACGACCGCCGAGCGCTTCACGAACAGTGAAGCCGGGAACCAACTCCTCGATCGTCCCCGTCGCAAAGGGTGGGAATTGCCCGACGTTTAGAGCTTGCTGTCGGCATAGGCCCGATAATGTTTCGCCACGCGGCCGATTTTCGCGTCGCCGTGGTGGACCAGAATGCCCACCCGCTGAGCGAGCAACTCGCCCTTGTTCACGACGAACGAAGGAACAAGCTCGTGCTTCGGCCAAGGTTGGGCCTCCTTCGCGGCCAGACGAACTCTACGAGACAATCGGGGGGAACAGTGCAACTCAGCGGATCCGCCTCTGCATGGCAAGATTCGACAAAAAGCTTGCGTTGGTTTCTTGCTTTCGTTATACTGCCCGGAAGGCAAAG
The DNA here is from genome assembly GCA_963780045.1 of uncultured Planctomycetia bacterium. Classification (GTDB taxonomy): domain Bacteria; phylum Planctomycetota; class Planctomycetia; order Pirellulales; family Thermoguttaceae; genus JANXQG01. The sequence continues at coordinate 5,880,550 of CAVZZZ010000001.1, forward strand.
GGCAGACCATTCGGCGGAGCGCGGGAAAGGCATTTCGGCTAGGATCCGCTTCGAGGCAGGATTTTGGGTGCCGCGTAAACCGACATCGTGTCGGGAAAGGGCTCTTGTGTCAATCATCCGCTCAACACGACGGTGTTGGACTGAGCCGTTCGCGAAAACGTTTTCTCTTGGCGCATGTGCGTTGTCCCGGGGGATATTGCTGCAGGCGGCCTTCGTCCTGGCGTGCCTTGCCACTGGCCCTGCTTCGGCAGGGACGAGCACATATTGGTGGGATGCCGGCGCCAACCCTGCCAATTGGAGCACGTCCGATCTGAACTGGAGCACGTCGGCCGCTGCCGGCGGCTCCGTCGTGGCCTGGGATACGAGCGGCGACTACGCGATTTTCTCGAATTCGGGCTACGCCACGGCCTCGGCCGGGACGGCCGACCTGACCTTGTCGACAACGGCCCTGGGGATCAACTTCGCCACTGGCAGCACGACGATTGCCGCGACCTACGCCCCTGGTTCCGGATCGATGACCGTGAGCGGCAACATCACCACCGGCGGCACTCTTGCCGTTACGGGCCCGACAACATTCGACAGTTCTTTGGGCACGGTGGGGTTTATCGGCAACTCGAATTGGACGAACGCATCCGGACACAGTTTCGTCGTCAATAGTGCCTTGGCTCCTGCCGCGGGGCAGGTTGCCGGTACGAGCAATTTGTTCTTTGCCTTCGGGGCAGGGAAACCAACTTACGAACCCCTACACGTTCATCTTCACCGGCGTTCTTTCCGACAATGGCACGCGGAAGCTGTTCCTTAATACCCAGGTGACGAGTGGCAATGTAAACAGTCCCTACTATACCGAGTTGGCCGCTGCCAACACTTTTACCGGCGGCAGCATCATTGGCGGCAGCGGCGCCGGCGGGTTTGCCATCACCAACAGTGCCGCCTTGGGCACCGGTCAGATTAATTTGAATGGCGGCTGTCTGGAGCCCCTCAATAACCCGATCACGCTCACGAATCCCATTATCATTACAACCTCCAACAACTGGATCAACGGAAACCAGCCGCTCACGATCAGTAGCGGCTCCCTCGTGAGTCAAGGCGTGTATAGCAGCACCGAAGAACTTGGCATTAACGACTCGGGCTTGGTCACGATCGCCTGTCCCCTCTATTGGAACAACTCGAATACCGTCGGGAACGTTTCCAAACAGCCGACCATTAGCGGGTCGGGAAGCATCACGATCACCGGCAACATCTACAACAACAATGCCGGGAACACTCAAGCAATGAACTGGGCCTACAATGGCACCGGAATTTGCACCGTTACCGGCACGAATAATCAGAACAGCGGGGGCGTCATATTAAGCGGCGCCGGCGTGCTGCAGACCAGCCAAACAGGCGGATTCGGCACTGCCCTCGACCTCGCCGGAAGCAACGACCCCAGCACGGCGCCCGCCAACGTATTGACCATGAGCGCCGGCACCTTGGGGTTGCTCAACGACCTCAGCGTGACCTTCGGCACCGGAGGCACCGGCACAGCCAACGGTTACACCTTCAACCAAACCGGAAACGCCGCGATCAAGGTCGATAACCTTACCTATCCGGGCAGTGGTCCGCCGGACAGCACAACCGGCCAGACGTTAACGATGGGCAGCGGCACCATGAATGGCAGCAACACGCTCACTTTTGTCAATGGTCACGGCTACAGCCTCAGCATCGGCACGATGAGCACGAGTTCGACGGGCACGGCGTACAACCCCACGTTTAGCAACAACATGACCAGCGGCACAGCCACAATCGCCGCGGTGAATCTCATCTATATCGGCGCCAGCGCCCAGACCATCACTTTCAACGGAACGAGTTCTTCGGCAGTCACGGCGGTCGGACCTATCGCGCAGGCCGCAACCGGGGCCGTTGCGTTGAACCAGTCCGGCGCGGGTCTGACGATTCTCACAGGCGCGAACACGTATAGCGGGGCGACAACGGTCACCGCCGGCACGCTCGCGCTGGGCCAGACCAGCGGCGTCGGCGCCAAGCTGGGGTCGGGCCCTGTGTTCGTCGGCCCCGGAGCGTTAGCCGTCACGCCCGGCGCCACGATTACCAGCAAAAACAGCATCGGCGGTTCGCTCACGCTGAACTCGGGCGCCGCCTTCAGCATGGCGGATGGGTTCGCCAACACGTTTAATGTGACCGGTTCTGCCTCCTTGGCACCGACCAGCGGAGCCCAGACGGCCTTGACGTTCGACGTGGGAGGCGGCCACTCGGACGTCCTGGCCATCGGCGGAGCGGTCACCGTTGGCTCGGCGATCGCTTCCATCGCGATCGACGGCTTCGGCAGCACGTCGCTTGCGGGCAGCTACAACGTGATCACGGCCGCCTCCGGCCTGGGCAGCAACTTCGCGCTGGCCAACAACAGCCTTTATTTCGGGGGCGCAACGTACTCTCTGTCACTCGCCGGCGCGGGTACGAGTGAAACGGTCATCCTTTCGAACACGGTCACCTACATGACCCTCTATTACAATGCCGGCGGCGGAACCGCCGCCTTGAACGCGACGAACGGCGGTAACACCAATTTCTCGATCGATAGTGGGGGAACGAACAATTCGGGGGCCCAACCCACTCCTGCCACCAACGTATACTTTACGGCCAACAGCGTCACCGCGCCGCAGACGATCCGTTCGCTGGGGCAAAGCTACAGCTTCAGCAGTCTCACTTTCACGCCCAACTCGCCGTCAATCACTATCAGCGACTCCAGCGGCAACTCGCTGACGGTGATTTCGGCCATCATCAACAGCAGTTCGAATAACCAGACTTTGAACGTACCCGTCATCCTGGGCGGGGCCCTGACGATCACCAACAGCGGCAACGGTCTGCTGACGCTCGGTGGCGGGGTCAATGCCGGCTCGAATCTGCTCACGTTCGCCGGCAGCGGCGCGACGACGGTTTTGGGCACGGGAGGTTTTACGAACGCCGTAGGCGCGACGGTCAACAGCGGCGCGGGACCCGTGACGATCGCGACACCGACCACGCTTAGCGGAGTGGCGACCTTCACGAATAACGGCTCCAACACGCTGAGCGTGGGAGCGGTAAACATGGGAAGCAATTCACTTACCGTGACCGGGGCCGGCAGCACGGTTGTCTCCGGCGTTATCAGCGGTTCGGGCTCGGTAACCATGAACGGCTCGGGGATGCTGACGCTCAGCGGATCGAACACGTATAGCGGCGGAACCACCGTGGACATGGGCATCTTGATTGTTCAGAACGGATCGGCCCTTGGTACCGCCAACGTGAATGCCTTGAGTGCCACCGGCACGGCCGCCAGCCTCTGGCTGGAGAGCTCGACGGGGATCACAGTCGCCAACAACATCACGACGACCGGAGATGGTGGAGGCGGCGGCGGCCTGCCCACGGAACCGGGCGTCATTCAGAATGTTGGCGGGAACAACGTCTTGAGCGGCGTGATCACCCTTACCAGCGGCGGCGGCTTTAGCGTCTACAAATCCAACAGCGGGTCGTTGACGATTTCCGGAGAGATCACGGACACGCTCGGACGCACGCTGTATCTCGGCGGCGCCGCCGTGGGAAATATCTCGGGGGTGATCACTCAGGCGGGCAGCGGCAGCGTCTTGGGTGTGACGAAGGTCGACAGCGGCGTTTGGGCCCTCTCCGGCACCCAGAATACCTACACCGGCGGCCTAACGGTCAGCAACGGCACCTTGGCGGTCGCCACGTTGGGTGACAGCGGCGTCGGGAGCAACGGCACCGGCACGATTATTCTGGGCTCGACCGGCAGCGCCACGCTGCAGTTTATTGGGAACACCTCTCAAACGACGACGCGCCCGATCAGCCTCGGTGGAAACGCCGCGATCGACGCCTCGGAAAGTTCCTCCACGGCCCTGCTGTCTTTAGCGGGTTCGGTCACAGGCGCCTACAACTTGACGCTCACGGGCAGCGGTGCGGCGGGCGGACAAATCGCCGCGGCCATAAATCTCAGCGGCGGTTCGCTGACCAAGAATGGCGGCGGCACGTGGACTCTCGCTCAGGCGAACAGCTACTCCGGCGGCACGATAATCAATGCCGGCACGCTGATCGCGGCCAGTACGAACGGCTCGGCCCTGGGTTCGGGTATCGTGACGGTCAACGGCGGCGTGTTAGACCTGACGGGCTCGATCGCTTCGACCAATACGGTGAACGTCAATGGCGGCGGCGATTTCACAGGCAACGGTTCAGCGGCCGGTTCCGTGAACCTCGCCAACAGCGGCGCGATCACTCCCGTCAATGGCGTTTTGAGCGTGGGCGGTTCCTTGACGCTGTCGACCACGGCGGCGACGCTGAGTTTTGCCCCCGGTTCCGGCTCGGCCTCTTCGCAGATTTCGCTTGCCGGCAAGCTGATCGCTTCGGCCAGCACTCCGATCTACGTCAATCCCCTGCCCGGTTTCGGCGGCAGTGGCGCCTACAATCTCATCAGCTATGGCAGCAAGGCGACGGGAGACAGTTTCGTGCTGGCCAGCAATACGGCTGGCACGAGCGTTCTCAGCGGGACGATCAGCGCGACTGGCTATTATTATTACAATTACAACGTGGGACTGAATGACACGGGCAGCGTGCTACAGCTTACGGCGTCGTTGGTGGCGCCGGCCTTTCAGGACCAATGGGCTTCCGCGACCGGCGGCACGTGGGGCACGACGAGCAACTGGACCCGCGCCTTTGCGCCAGGCCTCGGCAACACGGCCGTTTTCGGCGACAATTTGGCCTCGTCGGACATCGTCGACTTCGGCGGAGTGAACCACACAGTGGCGGCCGTCTCATTCTCCAATGCGACGGCCAGCTACACCCTTGGCGGAAGCGGCGGCACGAACAGCCTGATCATCAACAACGTGGGGGGAACCGGTGGGACCGGCAGCATCGCAGTGGCCGCCGGATTTCAGTTCATCAGCGCCCCGGTGCAGCTTATCAGCAATACCGATTTCTCCGCCTCCAGCTCAAGTGCCTTGTTCGTTTACGGCGGCCTCTCCGGAAGCGGCAACCTGAGCTTGTCGGGTTCCGGAAGCGTGAGCATCGTCAACGCTGTGGCCGGCGGGACGATCAGCAACGCCATCACCGTCAATGCCGGCGGCCAGCGGACGTTAGGAGGCCTGCACAGCGCCGGCACGACGACCATCACCGGCCCGATCAGCCTGGCGGGCAGCAGTCTTGCATTGACGGCAGCCAGCGGCGGCACGGTTCAGGTCCCCGCCGCCGTCAGCCAATCCTTGCCCGGTTCGTTGAGCAAGGCGGGCCCCGGCGTGGTGGTGCTCTCCGGCTCGAACACCTATTCGGGCGGCACGACGATCAACCAAGGCGTCTTGAACGCCGGGGTCGGCAACTTGGGCAGCGGGCCGTTGAATCTGAGCGGCGGAACCTTCCAGCCGTCCGGCCCCGTTGTCTCGGGCCTGACGGCCGCCTACAGCAATGCTCTCGACGTCACCTTCAACTCAGACATCGACTTGCCGACAGGGTTCGGAGGCACCAGCCAATTCCCCTCGTTGTCGATTGGCGCCGATACGTTGAGCCTTACCGACGGGACGACGGGCGCCGGCGTGAAGATCACCGGGACCACAACGATCAGTGGGGCCGCAACGTTCAACGTGGGCGTCAACGTCCCGCTCACGCTGGTAGGCGCGCTGAGCGGAACGTCTGGCATTATCAAGAACGGCAGTGGCCTGATGGTCTTCGACGGTACGGGAAACGGCTTCACCGGCAGCGTGATGATCAACCGCGGCGCGATCCTGTTGAACAACGACACGTCGCTGGTGAACAGCACGGTGACTATCAGCGCCAGCAATGGCCTGGCCTTCGGCAGCGGCATCACGGCGGCTACCCTTGGTGGCCTGGCAGGCGCGGCCAACGAGGCCTTGCAAACCTCCGGCAGCACGCCTGCGGCTGTCGCCTTGACCGTGGGAGCCAGCTTCCCCGCAGGGGGCGGCACGGGCCAGAGGTACTACCTATAGCGGCGTCCTCAGCGGCAACGGCAGCCTGACTCTCGTCGGCGGCGGGCTGACCATCGCCAGCACGTCCAACCCCTATAGCGGCGGCACGACGGTCAATGCCGGGGCCCTGATTTTGGGCAACGGTGCGGCCCTGAGCGGCGGCGGTAACTTGACCCTCAACGGCGGAACACTGGCCGGCAGCGCCGGGTACCCGCTTGCGGACGGCTCGATCAGCGGCGCGGTGCTGGCCGGTAGCGGAGCCTCCTTCATCTCCCCCGGGGGCGGCGGGATCGGGATCCTCGCTGTCGGCGGTCTTACGCTCAATAGCAACGCGCAAATCCGCTTCGACATCGCCGGCTCGGCGAGTTTCGACCAGATCATCGATAGTGGCGCACTGGCCTTCAGCGGCAGCGGGGCTGCGCAACTCCTTGTGCCCAGCGGCTTGAGCGGAGGAAGCTACGAACTCATCGGTTTCGGCTCGTCGAACGTGGCCAATACGGGTGACTTCTCGCTTGCCCTGATCGGCGGGGCCGGCAGGCTGAACGGTTATTCGTTGGCCCTCAGCGGCAGCGGACTCTATCTGAACGTCGTCCCCGCTTTTTCCGGCTCGGCCGTTTGGACGTCCTCTCCTGGAAACACCCTGTGGAGCGGCACCAATAACTGGACGGACGGCAACGGACTGCACGGAGTGCCGGGCCTGAACGGCGCCAGCGGCCACGATACGGCAATCTTGAGCAACTCCAGCACAGTCAATTCGATCAGTCTGAGCGGGGTGAATCCCAACCTCATGGCATTGGACTTCAACAGTGCCGACTATACGCTCACCGGCGGCAGCCTGACACTACAGAGCAGCACGGGAACTGCTACCATAACGACCAGCAGCGGCACGCAGATGATCGGCGTTCTCGTGGACCTGGCCAGCAGCGCGGACATGGTCGTCGGCGGCAACGGAAATGAACTGATGATCAGCGGCCAGATCGTCGGCAATAATCCGCTCTTGAAGGACGGCGCCGGGACGTTGGTCCTCAGCGCCGGCAACAACGAATTCGATGGCACGGTCGTCAACGCCGGCACGCTGTTGGTGACCAGTCCCGGCGCCCTGCCCAACGGCTCGAGCTTGAGCGTCGGAGCGGACAGCGAGTTCCTGTTCGATGTCTCGCTGCCCGATTCACGTATGGCGGACGGCGACCCGCAAGGGGTTGCCAGCCCCGCCGTGGTTGCGACCGGTGTTCCCGAGCCCGGAACGCTTGCGCTGTGGATCGCGGCCTTGGGAATGTGGAGCGGCACCGTCCGGCGCACCTCGTGCGGGCGGACGGCACACAGAGTGTGCCTGCTACTTTCGGCAAAGCGACGATCAAGGATCAAGAGTCGTAAGTGAAAACCCTGGTGGTTGGCTGACCAGCGGAGTTTCCAAGGAAATCAGATTATGCGACGCCTGAAGGAATATCTTTTTCGAACCGATTTCAAGACTGCGGCGCAACTCCATCGCCACACGCATCGCACCCGGGTGAGTTGTTTTCGCCCAGGCATGCCGTCCTCCTCGCGGCGCTTAATTTTCGAGCAACTCGAGTCGCGGACCCTCTTGTCGGTTGGGGGTGGTTATACTAACGCCGGGATCCTGGGCGAATACTATGCCAGCGCGGCTGCCCTGCCGGGCACACCCGTGTCGGCCGCCTACGGAAGCCCTGCTTTCACCCGGCAAGACGTGCGGATCGACTTCAACTGGGGCACGACGGGCCAGCCCGGCGGTTCCCCTGACCCAGCTTATGCCAGCGTCAGCCGCAACAATTTCTCCGTGCTCTGGACCGGAGAGCTCATCCCCAATTTCTCCCAGACGTATACCTTCACCGCCACGACCGTCGGCGGGGACATGCTGTACATCAGGCCGCATGGCGTCTCCACTTGGACGACGCTGATTGACGACTGGACGATCCACGCCGCCACGGCCGACTCCGCCACCTACGCCTTGATTGCCGGGCAGACGTACGACATCGACTTTGAGTACCGCCAGCCTACGGCTGGAGTGGCGACGGAGTGCAAGCTGCACTGGTCCAGCCCCAGCACGCCCGACGAGGCCATCGAGCCGGCCACGGCACTCGGCGTCGGCTTCGATGGCGGCGACGCCACCTTTGCGAACATGGTAAACGCCGGCACGCGCGCCTACTGGTGGGTTCCGGGATTCGCCGACACCAGCGATTACGTCGCCACCGACAGCAACTCCTGGCCCGAAGCCGATGCCGAGATCTACCTTGGAGAAGGAGATCCGTCGATGGAAGAAGGAGGATCCTACCTTGTCCAGTTCAATGGCACGGCCCAATTGACCGACTGGCCGCAGTCGGTCCAGTTCTGGGCCAACGGCGTCAACTACGGCAGCACCCTGTACCCCGGCGACGGCTATAACAGCGCTACCAACACCACCACCGTCACGATGGTCGTTTCACCCGACCAAATCTCCGATGGCGGTTTCTGGATGACTTTTGCCAATACAAGCCGGGACGGCAAGGTAAGCAATCCCGAGCACAACGGCATCACCAACCTGTACGTGATGCAGCCCGCGACCTATGCCGGCAGCACCGATCCGCAGCCGGGAACGCTCTTCACCCAAGCCGCCCTCGGCGAGGCCGCGCAGTACACTACACTGCGGCTCATGGATTTTACCGATACCAACGGCAACCTCACCTCGAATTGGTCCGACCGAACCGTCCCGGGCGACAACATCTGGACCGGCTGGCAATTCCTTGGCGGCAGCGGCGTGGAGACGGGCAATACCACCACCTATCACGACGCCGGCATACCCTGGGAGGTGTGCGTCGCCTTGGGCAACGAGACCGGCAAGGACCTGTACATCAATATCCCCTCGAATGCCTCCATCGAATACATCGAAAACCTGGCCGATCTCTTCGCTTATGGCAGCAACGGCGTCACCCCTTACACCAGTCCTCAGGCCAACCCGGTTTGGCCCCCGCTGGACTCCAATCTCAAGGTCATCATCGAGTTCTCCAACGAGATTTGGAATTCTGCGGTCGGCTTTGGACAGTCCGGAGTGGCGACCAGTGGCTGGTCCAATCAACTCTCGCAGCGGGCGGTCTACGATTACCTGACGGACAACCAGAACGACCCGCTCTATCCGGGGGGCGGCGCCAATGCCTACAACGACGGGGCGATCCTTGCCCCGCAGTACATCACCAGCGCGAACGAGGCCGGCTTTCTGGCCACCTATACCGCCGATCCCACTCCGGACACGCCGAATGATACTTGGAGTTCGCCAGAGTACTTCTCCAACGCCGATTCCTCCGTCAACGGCTACGACATTTACCAGGGCTGGGTGGCCCTTCGCCTGGAGCAGATCAGCATGGCATTCAAGGCCGCACTTGGCGATACCGGCGTTTTCGCCAACGCCACGGCAAGCCGCGCCGGCCGATCTTCGAGTGGCAATATGGCGGCGCCAACTGGGTGGGCGAATTGAACGAGATGCAGGCCATGTTCGGATCGCAGCATCCGGTTGACTATTACCTCTGGGGCGGCGGAGGAGGCTGGTACGTCGACGATCAATCGGCCACCGGGTTCGACGATACCGAGTTTGCCAACTGCAACTTTGCCGCCTCGGTTGTCAGCGGCTATCAACAGAACCCCGCCGACTCCAGTTGGACGTTCAACGGCACTGCCGGTATCGCCGCCAACGGCAGCAGCCTGGGCAATCCCACCGCTCCCACGGAAGGACCAACCAACGCCCCCAACGGCAGCACGCAGACCGCCTATCTACTGCCTGGCGCCAGCATCAGCCAGTCCGTCGATTTCAGCGGCGGCTGGGCGGACATTACCCTCTTTGCCAGCCAGACTTCGTCCAGTTACAACTACGGACTGACCATTTCCATCGATGGCGGCGCGGCCCTGGAATTGTCCGAAGGCGGCGCGGGGTATTCGGGCAGCACGACGAGCACGAGCGTGTGGGGATGGGAACGGACGGGCGCCTTCAGCGTCAACGCCGGCTACCACACCGTCACCTTCACCAACACGTCCAGCAGCGGCACTACGGTCTTTCTCGATGATATCGGCATCCAAACGGTCAACGGCCTCTTCAAGGACGCGGCCGCCCAGGGTGTCAAGAACAATACCCTCGACCTCATGTCCGACGTCGCCCTGTGCCAGGAGTGGGGACTGTACGACGTCGGCTACGAGGGCGGATTCGACTTCAACGAGGACAAAGGTCTCGATGACAGCAATGGCTACGATGACCTGGGCGAAAAGGGCGATAGCTCCGCCGTACCTAATGTCGGAGCGATGGCCAATCTCGATCCCCGCACCACTGCCCTGGCGATAACCACGCTCGATCAGTTCTACAGTGCAGGCGGCGCCCTGCCCATGGTTTTCGACTCGTCCAATCAGATCAACGGCTGGGCCGTGGCCGCGCCAACCTATTACAGCTACAACACTCCCAAGCAGCAGGCGGCGGCGACGGTCGAGGCCTCACTGCCGCCGACGAGCAGCCTGCCGGCCAATTGGTCCAGCACCTTCTTCGGTGGCACGTCGCTGGGCAGTCCGCCCGGCAACTCCGCTTTTGACGGCACGACCTGGACCTTACGGGGCACCGGCGGGCAGGTCGATTCGACGGGCAATAGCGCCCTGGCCGTCTTGACGACCGTTAGCGGCGATACGACCCTCATCGCCAAGATGGTTTCGACCCAGGCGGGAGGCGCCGGCAGCAATCGGGCCGGCATCATCCTGGCCGACTCCAGCATCGGCGCCAGCACGACGCCGGCCGTCGAATTGGGAGTCTACGGCTACGGGACATCAAGCTACAACAACGGCAACGGCGTCATCGAGCTGACGGCCCAGCTTAGCAACGGCTCGCAAGACAACCCGTTGGCATCCGTGAATGTGGCTACCCCGTATATGGTCCAAAGCGGAAACAACGGTGCCCCGAATAAAATCTACAACTCGCCGGTCTGGCTCAAGCTGGTTGAGACCGGTTCGGGCAGCAGCACCGTCTTCACCGGCTATTACTCCATGAATGGCGTGAGTTGGACGGAGGTCGGCGCGACGACCGCCGGGCTGGTTTCCTTCCCCCATTCGACCAACGTGGCCGGCCTGGTCAGTACATCCATCACGCAGTTCACCAACGTCTCGATCTCGCCGCTGCTGTTCACCACGCCGCCCACTGCATCGCCTGCGACGGTGACGGGAACGACCAGTGCGCTTTCTACGCAAGGCCAGAGCGCGGCGGGGGGAATCGCCTACACTTGGTCGGCGTCGTTGGTGCCGCCCGGCGCGGCGATGCCCACCTTCAGCGCCGGCAATGGCACCGCCACCGGTGAGAACACGACCGCCACTTTCTATGCGGCTGGGACCTATATCTTGACCGCCGCGATGACCGATTCGGCGGGAAACGTCGCCGCTCAGACCGTGACCGTCGTCGTCAATCAGACTCCCGTGGTCGTCGTTACGCCGTCTCCCGCATTTGTGGCTTTCGGCGCGCAGCAGTCTTTCAGCGCCACGCTCGAGGACCAATTTGGCAACGCCATTCCGTTCGCGGCGTTCACCTGGGCGGTAACCGCCGGCGGTGGCAGCGTGGACTCAAGCGGCAATTACACGGCCTCTGGCGCCGCGGGCACGGCCACACTTACGGCCACCAGCAGCCTCGGCCTGATCAGTGGGACGGCTGCGATCAATATCGTCGCGCCGCTGCCTGCGGCGCCCGCCAGCTTGACGGCCACTCTGATCTCCGGCGGTGAGATCGACCTTTCCTGGCCCGCCGTCACTTGGGCCACGGGCTACAATGTCTACCGCGGCGCCGTTTCCGGCGACGAATCGCTCGTTCCTTTGAATTCCAGCCCCCTGACCGGCACGACCTACCGCGACTTGTCCGTCACCGGGCAGACGACCTACTTCTACGTGGTCCAGGCGGTCAATGCCACGGGTGTCGGCGCGGCGTCGGCCGAGGCCACGGCCACGACCCCGCCTCCGCCCGTCACCTTCATGCAGAATTCGGACATCGGCGTCACGCAGCAGGCCGGATCGGAGCAATACGCGGCGGGCAGCGGGGTCTACACCGTGTCCGGCAGCGGCGGCGACATCTGGGGCAGCACCGACAGCTTCCACTTCGACGCCCTTTCGCTCAGCGGCGACGGTTCCATCGTGGCCCAGGTGACCTCCGTGCAGGACACCAGCCCCGCGGCGAAGGCGGGCATAATGTTCCGCGACTCGACGGCGGCCAACGCCATGATGGCCATGCTCGCGGTCACTCCGGGCGCCGGACTGCTGTTCGAGACCCGCACCGGCACTGGCGGGCTGGTCAGGCGCAATTGGCTGCGGGTTTTGCCGCGCCTATCTGGCTGGAGCTTTCCCGCACGGGGAACCAGTTCACGGCCTACTACTGCACGGCGGTCGTTCCCGGCAGCACGAGTTGGATACCCCTGGGCTCGTCCGTCACGGTGCCGATGTCCAACACGGCGCTCGTGGGGCTGGCGGTTACGGCGCATGCCGTTGCGGCCTTGAACACGTGTACCTTTTCCGGCGTGAGTGTCTCGGCGAGCGCTGGTCCTCAGGCCGTCCCCGCACCGGATCCGGGCGTCCTTGAATTCACCGCCAGCACCAATTCCCTCCGCATCGCCTGCGATCCTGGGGACGCCAACAGCGTCGATGTTTACGTCAACTCTGCCAGCAGCCCGGCATCCACGATTCCCTTTTCCCAATTGACCCAGTGGCAAGTCTTGGGAGGCGCGGGCGACGACCAGCTTACGGTGGACTTTTCCCACGGCGACCCGCTGCCCGCCGGCGGATTATCGTTTGCCGGCGGAACCGGTAGTGGAAACAATGGCCTCACGATCATCGGCACTGGGTCCGCCGATAGCGTCACGCTCTCGCCAACGCAACTGACGTTCGACGCACTGGCGCCGATTGTCTATTCCAATGTTCAGACGGTCGCCCTCAGCCTGTCGGGCGCACATGGCTCGCTCGCCGGCTCGCTGGCCACTGGTACTTCGCTGGTCCTTGAAGGCGGCGGATCCATAACGCCGGCCGCAGGCTTCACCCAAGCGGGCAACCTGACCGTCCGATCAGGCAGCGTCGTTCTCAACGCTTCAAACGAGTTGGCCTCCGGCGCCAGTTTAACCGTGGGCGACGCTTCGGCCTTCGGTGCCTCGGCAGCCTCGTTTGCCGCGGTAAACCTGGCGGACGCAAGCTTGCCATCGCCGGCCGCTACCGTCGCAACGTGGGAATCGCCAGAGGAAGCCGCGGCCACCGCACTGGCCGCGAAAGCGCCGGCAGTTTCCGCGACTGCCGCCGTCAACCACGCCCCCAGTCCGTCCAGTACGCCGGCGGACATTCATGGGGCAGCGATTCTCGCGGTGGTCAAGGCCTTCGATGAACGACGTGGAATCGATCTCGCCTTGCTTGCCGCGGTCAATGACAACTTCTGGTGGAGCTTTGGCAAAGACGAGGCGTCAAGATTTGGATAGGCTCTACGGCTTCCACGGCCGTTCCAGGGCGTCCAACGGTTCGCTGATCGACATTTGGCCGCGAGGAAGCGTTGCCGCCAGATCGGGCAGGTCATAAAATCGCAGCGCGCCGTACACGACGTTGATGAACTGGTTGTGGGCCAACGGCTGGCCGACGACTTGCGACCAGTCGTGGAGGCAGCGATGCAGCTTGACGCCCGCGAACAACTGCGGCTCCAGCGCGGCGGCGTGCAGGGCAGGAGGACCGACACGGCCGATGCTCACGAGTCGTACTGCACCCGGCTTCTCGTCCTGGGACGCGAGCCATCGGGCGGTCTGCAACACATCCTCCGCGCGCATTCGATAGATAAGGCCGCGCGAGCATGTCGGCAAGAAAACCATCGGCCCATTCCGGCCCCAAGTACTTCGCGTAGTTGCCGCCGCCGCCGGCTTGCATCTCGCCCGCGCCGCGAAGGTCAACAGCCAACACGAGTTTTCCTTCGCGTACAAGATGCTCGATCGGACCGCCCGCGGCTGCATCGGCTTGCTTGCCGTCTTCGTGGAGATAGAGGACCGATTCCGTTTTAGGCTTTTCGGGGACGAACAGCAGTGCGGGCAGCCAGATGTTGCAGTCCGTTTCGATAACAAGCTTGTCGATACGGTAGGCGTCGCGCTGAAGGTGCCCGACGGTCTCAGCCTTGGGCAAAGGCAAGTTGTCGAGCCGGCGGATGCCCGTCAGTCGTCGAACTTCGTCGATCGCTTCGCGAGGACGCAGCTTGCGCCAGGCTGCCCGCCGCGCTGCGCAACATGCCTTCTCCTCTTCGCGGTTGAGATCGAAAACGTTTCGCGCGCCGTCGAGCAACATGACCTGGCCCTGCGGCGTGCAGAGGGCCTCCTTGTCGCCGAGCACGGGGAAAGCCGGCTCGATCACCGGCGCGTCGATCTTCAACAGCCAGCGCCGCAGCCATTGCACGGCGCTCTGTCGCAGCAGCAAGGTGAAGCCGTGCTTCTCGTCGGCCTCGGCGATCTCGATGTTTTCCGGCGCGCCCAGCCGGGTATAGACGCGCTTCGCCTGGCGGAAGGCATCCCAGGCGCCGTCGACGGCGAAGTAATCGTGCGTGGCCGTACACATGAGCGTCGGCCGCGGCGCCCGCATAATGAGGTAGTCGGCGTGGTCCATGCCGAAGGCTATCTGGGCATGGATGTTTTGCTCGGCGTCTTGCGGCCCGATCGTCGCCAACAGCCGGCGAAAACCGCAGAGGTAACAACTCGGCGCCGCGCAGGCGATGCGATCGTCCAGGGCCATCAGATAGCTGCTCAGCGTGCCGCCGCCCGAATTGCCGGTGCAGCCCAACCGCCGAGGGTCGATGTCCGCACGGCTCTCCAAGTAGTCCAGGCCGCGGATGGCGTCCCAAATACGATACGTGGCCGTGTTCCGCCCCAGCAATAGGCTGCCCACGCCTAATAAACAGTGGGCCACCGTGCCGCCGGCTTGAGGCTTGCCCAGCGGAGCGGGCAACTGGCAGCGTTCGCCCTGGTCGATCGGGTCGTAGCATAGCGCTGCCATGCCGTTCATGGCCAGGAGGATGCAGACGCGCTGATAGGGTTCATGTGCCTTACCGTTGTCGCTGTGGCCGCACGGTACAAGCACGCCCGGATAGGGAGGCTTTGATACCGGCAAGTACAGCAGCGCCGTGACGAAATGCTTCGGTTGGCTCTCGTAGATTACCTTTTCCAAGCGGTAGCCGTTGCGCTGCTGGCGAGCGACGACGCGGGCGTTTAAGGGCGTGCGGGCAGGCAAGCCGCCCAGCGATTGGATGAAGAACTGCCGCCGCGATTCCTGCCAGGCCGCCACGTCCTGGAGAGTCTTCAACTTCTCGTAGGCCGCGGCACGGCGATCGAGCGCCTCGCTCGCCAGTCGCATGAGATAGTCATGCACCAGCCGTTTCGGCTCGCCGTGTCCCGCCACGGGAGCGACACGAAGGTCTTCGCCACTAGCAGCGGCGCATATCAGCATGACGAGCAGGAGTGTAAGAGCAGATCGCATGACGAGTTTTTGCCGTGCATTGGCCGCGGTTACCGCCAGCATGGCCGGTACGCCGCTGGTTGGTCTGCTACAAGGACTTGCGTGACAACCGTGAAGAGCAAAGAGACACCAACGGGAAGGTGTGTTGTCATCGCGGCGGGCTCGGCGAGCTATTGAAGGCTGGCACCAAAATTTACATGCTAGTTGCCTCCAAACCAATTGTCAAGCAATCGTCGGAACGAGTCCCAGACTGAAGCCGGGAAATGTAGTAAGGAAGTGAAAGCGAGTGCCGGATGAAGTGCTCAACCTTCTGTCGGAAGCGATCAGCAGTATTCGTTGCACGTTGCTTCGCCTTCGCCAGCGTTTCCTTTAACCGAAACTGGGCCTCAAGTTCCGTGCCAACGGTTTGCGCGGGCTTATCGCCATCTTGATGGAAAACGAGCCCTTTGACGAATTGCCCTGGGTTCTCCACCTCGGCCTCCAGCGAAGGCTGCGTCGTCGGCCGGTCGAGGAGGGTTGTATTCCACGTCCGTCACGGCGTGAACCTTGAATAACCGTGGTGCTTCCAGAGCTACCAGTTGTTCCTCGATCTTGCGCCATTCCGCCCAGCAGCGGCGGTAGCTTTATTCCTTCGTTTCACCTCGACGTACGCGACAGTACCAGACATGGGATTTGCCAAGTTCCGGGAGGCGGTCGTCGATCTTCCGCCACCGCCTAGGCCGGTCCTTCGGCATGGGGGTCAACTTGAACTCCGTCGCCATTGCAGTTTGATGATCATGGAGTACAATGAGGGATTCTACGGTTTTTGGAAGTCCATAAGCATGTACCAGACAGCCTATCAGCGACGTGATACTAAAGTCAATGCGGGGGTCGGTGCATTTGATACTTTGTTTGATACTTTCTACCCCTCAAAAAAGTACCTTATTCATATCAAATTGGAGTCCGAAGAATCGACGTAAGTCCTTGATAATTAACAACTTGCCAGCGTAGCTTCAATTGGCAGAGCACCGCATTCGTAATGCGGGGGTTGCGGGTTCGACTCCCGCCGCTGGCTCTCGCGTAATGTTGGGGCCTCATTGCGCATGCAGCAGGCGGGGGACCATCGGCTCGAGCTTGATCGCCGTGGGGTCGACTTCCTCGCCGGAGAGCAAGTCGACGGTCCGCTTGCCGGCGATCGCAGGACAACGCACGACAACCGGCCCCGCGGTGAAATCGATGATCGGCAAGAGCGTCGCCCCCTTGTGCTCGACCAGCCGGTACTCGACATTCCACGCCGATTTCCCGCTCGCGGCGTCCAATAGTTTCGCCGGCTTGAAGATACCTCGCAAGATCTGCTGGCTGTCGCTGGTCTCCTTCTGGAACTCGAACTTCGTAACCGCCGGGCCGTCCACGAGGCCAGGCGGCACGTTCCGCTTGCGGTGATACTGGTCGAACGCAAGGTTGTCCGTGCCGATGCGGACGATCTTTCCACCGCCGGCAACGAACTCCGCCAGCGCGGCAACCGTGGCATCCTCGACGTGCGTCGCCTGCGGCAACACGATCCACCGCGCGGCGGCGGGCAAGCGGTGTTGCTGGAGAATCTTCTCGCTAACGAACGTCGTCTTCTCGCCGAGAAAGTTCAGGTGCGTGTAGATGCCGCGAATGGCGCCGGCATACTTCTCTTCCCAGAAGATGGAAGGCTGGGAGTAGAGCAGCGCGACGCGGGCCGGCGCGCGGTTGATCGCCGCTACCTCGTCGGCAAAACGGTTGATGTCGATAAACGCGCGTCCCGCGCCGTAGGTGTTCGCCGGGCGGTAATAGATGCTGCCACACAACGACGTATCGGCCGCTTTCTCCCATACCCACGTCGTTGTCGCGGCCTGGTGGTGCAACGCGTCTTGCCAGAACTGTGCCCGTGTCATCGTCGCCGGTATATGCGCCGGCCCGGCGCCGTCGGCGATGATATGGTTCTCGCTGTTGAATACCGGCTGGTTGTGGAAGCTGTTCAGCAAGTCGTACCAGAATTCGTGGCCGAACCAGTCGTAGGTCTTGCAGTCAGCGGCCGGCAATGCGTAGGCGTCGCACCCGGCAAAGTCCGAGAAGCCGCAAAACTCCTCCGGGTCGACACCCCACGAGAGCTTGTCGCGGTCCAGACTGTAAAGGACCATGATCTTGGCGTGTATTGGAACGTGCGGCAAATTCCCTTTGACGATCTGGGCCATCCAGCGGTGCCAATCGGAAAAGTGCTTCTTGTTGAACCGCGTCCAGTCGTAATACGCGCGGTTCTTCTCGACTTCCGCAACCAGCCCGTGGCCGGGCGATATCACCTCGTCGAAGCTCTTGTAGCGAGTGCCGTAGAGCGCGTTGAGCCTTGCGATATCGCCGCTGTGGATGTCGCTTAGATACCGGCGGTAAAGCGGCAGCGTCTCGCGCGTCTTTCCGGACTTGTCGTAGACTGGCTCGTTCGACAGGCAGATGCTCAGCAGGGCCGGTTTGTCCTTCAGGGCCGCGGTTATGACTTCCAACCAGCGCCCGATCGCGTCCTTGGCCGCCGCGTGATCGATGTTGAAATTCAAGAACCCAAGTCCGCCGCCCTCGTGCAGTCCGGCGCTGCTGGACGTATCCCAGGCCCACGCGGGGAAGTAGTGCGGCGAGGCGAGAAAGTCGGTTTTCACGCCGTACATTTCCGCCCTGTCCAGGTCCGCCAGCATGGCTCGCGCGCCCTCACTGAGCGTCCCGTCTTTGTTCATCGAGCTGGGACCGCAGCGTCCGTCTTGCACGAGCGTCGCGCCGATCTCGCGCCACGTCGGCAGGTCCGTCATGACCGTGCCGAAGTGCCCCACGCCGTAGAAGAACCACGGCCGGTCCTTCCCGGCCGATGTGTCGGTATACAGCAGCCCTTCGCGGATGGCGACCGGTCCGCCCAGCGGAAACCGCAACGGACGCGGACCGCGCGTTTGCGATCGAAGCATCTCGATCTGCCTGTCCGTTTCGTTCAGTACGGCGTCGATCTCTTCAAGCTGCAGTGCCGACCAGGCCATCGATTGCGACGGCGGCAGCGACGTTACGCGATCGAGGAATCGCCGGGCGACGTGTACACCGAGACGGATGACCGGGTCTTCCTCCGCACCGCTGAGCAGAGCGATTCTGCGATTCACGGCGGCCAGGTGCGTCCGTTGGGCGGCAAGCGATTGGTTGAACGTGCCCATCAACGCATCGTGCTTGGCCCGATCGACTGCTATCGGCTCGAATTTCACGTCGTCGATCCAGACCGATTCGGTCGGGCTTTCGGTGCAAATGATGAGCTCGTAATCATCGGCGTTGGCGCCGGTGGTCCACAGCGATTCGACGTACTTCCAGTCGTAGGTGCCTTCGGGGAACCGCTGGCGATGGTACCAGCCCGGTCCGCCGCCAATCCATGCGATGCCGACGTTCTTGCCTTTGACGTAGCAACTGAGGCGGTACGTCGTGAACGGTTCGAGTCCGAATAGCACTTGGAAGGCGCGTCCGTAGACGTTCGGAGCAAAAGGTGATTTGTTGGTGAGCTTCAGCGACTGCGCCCCGCTGTGGGCCTGTTCTCTCGTCACTCCGCCCGCGGCCTGGCAGCCGTTGACGGCCTCGAACGACCAGGCGCCGTCCTCAAAGCCGCCGTTGGCGGCGCGGTTGGCGCCGATCGGCTTTGCCGCCGATCGTTCCTGCGCCATTGCCGCCGCGGAACAAACGATCGCGATCGCTGCAATCCAGATTCGCATCATGAGCTTTCCGATTCTGCAAGCCAAGATTTCTCCCGCAAGATTATACTTGGCCGCCGGAGGCAGAGAAGCCGGCGGCCTCCTTTGAAGCCGATTAACCACTCGCATCAGCGGAGGGCACTTCGAGCGGTGCGGACGCCTGGTTTTGCGGCATCGAGATCGGTTTGCCTAAGCGGCGGGCTTTGTTAATCTGATCGCGGCTGCGATGCCGATATTCGCGCAGAGTTTCGATCTTGTACTGTTTGCAAAGATCGCGCATGCGCACGCCGGGGGCGACGGCGCGGAGCACGTACCAGCCTTCCATGTCGCCGACGTCCGGCAACAATTCGACATTGCCCTTCTGCTCCGCGAGCAACTTGCCGACGCGCTCGCGGTTGAAGTCCTTGTGGACGGGCGTCACATCCAGGTCGAGAGTGCTAATGAACTGCCCCGGCAGCGGTTTTTCCGCCGGCGCGTTAGTCCTTCCCAGCGAGTCGATCATGTTTCCCCACCCGACCGCAACGATGTAGTAGTTGTGGATCATGGCGTAGCCGTTCAGCGGCCGTCCCCCGGCATAGGCGCTGGGCCAGAGGATCATTTCCACGCCTTTGCGCTCGGCCTGCTGCCACAGTTCGTCGAAATTGGCGTCAAAGCAAGTCAGCATGGCGACGCGTCCGAAATCGGTGTCGAACACCGGGAGGTCCTGCCCGCCGGGATGGACGCCGGCTTCCGTCCAGAAAACGAAGATCTTCCGATAGCGGCCGGCTACTTCGCCGTTCCGATCCAACAGCACGGCGGTGTTGTATACGCGACCATCGTCGGAGCGCTCGCGGAGCGGGCAAACGACGTACATCTGATACTGCTTGGCCAACGCGGCCACGGCGCGGGTCGTGGGGCCGGGCACAGGCTCGGCGTCAAAGCCGGCGAATTCCTCCGGCAAGCAGGCGATATCGACGCCATGCCGGCCCGCGACCTTCAAGTGGTCCAGCGCCAACTTCAACTTTTCATCGCGCGGTCCGCCGCGGCCGATGGCGATGGCCGCCACTTTCACGCGCCGGCCGGGCTCTTTGGCACGATCGCCAATCGCCGTCTGCGCCCCGCAAGGATGCGGCAAACAAAGCCAAATCGCCGCAGCCAGCAGCAACAACGTGGCCCGGGCCGCGCCCCGGCCGAGATTGCGCGACTTTGGCAAATACTGACGGTGGTTGACGCGGTACATGATCTTGTCTCCTCTTGCTTAGTGCGTTGGCTCCCCTCTGGCGGCGCGAGCTCTTGCTGAGTAGCCGCTAATAGTATAGCGACGTGGACCGAGTGATGGGACAAGGCTCCGAACGGCTGCGTCTGGCTGGGCCGCTCCCCCCTCTCCCGACCCGCTGCGCGGGACGCGCGGGGTGAGGAAGCGCACCGATGCAAAACCGGTCCCCTCGTCCCCTCGCAGAGGGTAGCGCGAGGGCGGCCTGATTGTCGCGGTTTGTCACGGTTTTGCGATTGGTTTTTCTGGCTTGTTGCACCGCCCTTCGTGTTTCGCGTCGTGGTGCACGATGTTGACTGTTGATGTAACGTGTTGACACTAAAGGCTTTAAGGCGCGTCGCGGCGGCCCTCTATGCAGACCACTGGCAGAGGGGTTGGTGTAATAAGGGACAAGGCGGCAGGCGTACCGTGACAATCGGCCGTCGCTGTGGTCCGTTGGAGTTCTGGCTTTAGCCGGTGGTCGCGATTCTTGCCGGCTGAAGCCGGAACCCCAACGCCAGAAACGCCGGGCCGAACGACCTAGCGAGGCACGTAGGCCGGAGCGAGCTTGCGAAGTTCCGGCAGGGAGCGGCGAGAATTGAGCTCTGAGCGAAGGCGTCCTCGTCATTTCTTTCCGCCTTCCCCCTGCGTTCTGGCTCCTAACTTCTGACTGCTGACTTCTCCGATCCTGGTGCATATCGCGGCGTTTTTGGTCGGAAACATTTTCTTCGCGCGTTGAACATCGAGTTTTCGCCTTGTTTTCGGCAGTTTCTGCGTGCAGGACCGACCCAGAAGCCACCCAGGACGGACCCACAACCAACCGACAACGGACCCAGCATGGCCTCAAGAATCCCCGCCTCCGGGTGGTTTATGCACCAATAACGGGCGGCAGCGACGGATGAAACGCGGACGGAAAACAATTCGTGTTCGGTCGGTGTTCACTACGTGGCTCTCCGGTCCTTTTCACGTGTTCCAAATCCCAAGTGCCAAGCATTTCACGGGACTGCCATTCTGGCTGGTGAACCGGCCCGCCTCTCCTATGCAGCAACTTTCGTGCCGCATAGTTGTCATGTGTAAACACTTGCGTATATACTAACACCCATAATCGCCGGAAGTTCCGCCGACTATTCCCGGCCGCGCCGGTTTTGTCGAGATTGTGGCGGAGGCCGTCGCCGGAGAGGGGTACGCCGTCCGGAGGTTTTCGCGCGGGGTGGCCAGCCAGTAGGGGAATTCCGTGTTGCTTTGCCGGATGATCGGCGAAATCTTGAGCATGTAGGGCGTGTACAATGTCAACTCGAAACTGAGAACGAGTTTATCAAAATCGAAGACGGCGATTTGCGTGTCCGGCGTTTCGGCGGCGCCCGACTGATGGAACCGCCCGCCGGTCGAATAAACCGACTTGGGGAAGTCGACGCCCAGGCGCCAGATCGAGCTGATGGATCGAATCGTTGACGGTGTCGCCGCCCAAATACCGCCAGAAATGGTGCCACGAAGTGCGGAAACTCGAACGTCGTGCCGCGCCCGCCCGTGCCGATGAATCCAAGCGTGATGCGGTCATTGGCCGGTGTGCCGCGGGCCGATCGTGCATCGGCCAACAACGGGACGCCGGCCGCGCCTAGGCCGAGATTGCGCGACTGTCGCAAGAACTGACGGCGAGTGACACGGTTCATGGTCTTGGCTCCTGTTGCTCAATCGGTTGGCACAGCCTCTCGCAAACAACGCCACCGCTTGCCAGATCGACGATACTAGTATAGCGAGTCAGGCGTGACAGGGGCGACATCTTTGCTCGACCGCGTCGAAATGCGATTAGACAATAATTCTTGCATCATTCAGTGCGGGCAACTCGCGCCGATATCTCGCCTGGTCCGCCAGTTCGATGTCAGCCTGAACCACGCATTCCAACGGCCCGCCGTCCGCCAATACGGTTCCGAACGAGTCAATGATCTGGCTGCGGCCGCCGTAGGCCAGTCCCGAAGGATCATGCCCGCAACGATTCGCCGCCGCTACAAAACATTGATTCTCAATGGCCCGGGCACGCAGCAGAGCAAGCCAGTGCGCTTCTCGCGGCACGGGCCAGCAGGCAATGATTGAAATCACCTGGGCCCGATCCTTTACCGCCCGCCGGAACAACTCGGGAAAACGCAGGTCGTAGCAGATCGCCGGCGCAACGATTGCCTCTTGCCAGCGAAAGACAACCGGCGATTCGCCAGCCAGGTAATGGACAGGCTCGCCGGCAGGCGTAAAGAGGTGCATCTTGGCGTAACGCACTAACAGCCGCCCCTCGGGATCGAATACGATCGCCTCGTTCCGCGGCCGCGCATCGCCCGTTCTGCGAACCGCGATGCCACCTTGGATGAAGATCCCGTGTCGCCGGGCCAGATCGGAGAGGAAGTTCTCGGTGGGGCCGGCAACCGGCTCGGCGATAAGCGAGGCGTTCATCGAAAAGCCCGTGGCAAACATCTCGGGCAAGAGCAGCAACGTGCCGGGCGGCAGCGCCGCTTCGGCCACCAACGCCTCCGTGCGACGGTAGTTTGCCGGCTTGTCTTCCCAGACGATGTCGAGTTGGCAGCACGCGACTCGCATACATCGTTTATCCTACCGCCTGGTGTTTCTTCACGAATGCAGGGTCGATTTCCACGCCCAAGCCTGGACCGGTGGGGAGCTTGATTTTGCCGTCGACCACTTTCAGCGGCGATGTTGGGCAATCGAACATCACGTTGCTGGCCAGGCCCTTGAATTCGTGATGGGGCGCCGGATTGGTAAGCACGGAAACAAAGTGCATCATATGCAGGTATCCCAGTCCGCCGCCCGACATGTGGGGCGTGCAGGTTTTCCCGAAAGCCGCCGCCATGCGCGCGACTTGCAGCGAGCGAATCATCCCGCCGAAGTAATAGTTGTCCGGCTGCACGATCCGCACCGCGTCATTGGCAATCAGCCAGCGAAATCCGTGCAGGCTGTATTCTTGCTCGCCGAGCGCGATCGACAGGGAAAGCCCATCGGCAACCTGCCTGGTCTCCTCGCGCCAATCGAACACCACGGGCTCTTCGAAAAAACCGTACTTGTATTCCTCAAGAAGCCGGCCGACCCGGATTGCCTCCTCGACCGAGTAGAAACCGTTGGCATCAGCGTAAAGCGCCATGTCGTCGCCAAAGGTCTTGCGGACCAGCGGAATGATCGTTTCTGTCCTTCCCTTGGGGCCGACGGCATGGATGTCGGCGGTCATGAACATCAGTCCGCCGATCTTGATCTTCAAGGCGCGGGAGTTGTATTCGGCGACATCCCGTTTGATTAGTTCGAGCGATTCCTCGACCGGCTTCTCGCGGTATTCCGTCGCCTGATATACGGCGATGTCGGTTTGACGGATGTCGCCGATCAATTGGCCGATTGATTTGCCGGCGATCCGTCCGAGCATGTCGAGGATGGCAAACTCGATGGTGGCCAGAGGAATGCCGATGGCCATGCCGTTGAGCCGGTAGTTGAACTGGTAGATGAAGACCTTTTCAAGAAGCAGGTCCAAGTCGCGGGCATCCTTGCCGAGGAAGAACGGCTTGAGACGGTGCAAGAAAATGGGGTAAACGTCACTAATCCCGGAATGGGAGACGGAGACGCCTTCCGCGCCGTTGCGCGATCGGACCCGACATAGAAAACTGCCCTTGTATCGAAGCAGTTCGAGCGATTCGATAATGACCGGCCTAGCGAACAGTTCCCGCTTCAGCACCGGCTGGCGGAGGATTTCATCCAGCTTTTCATAGCGCGGGTTTTGTGTATTCGGACTTGAGCGCGGCACATCCGCGCCCTGTGTTGACGGCGGCAATACGGCTGCCATGCTGCCCAGAACGCTCGTTTCGAGGAAGGCGCGACGATCGGATTTCATTGAATTCCCCGTATTTAGGTGCGGCCAACATTGTAATCAGGCTGCCGCACTATCGCCAATGACCGACACGGTCAACGGCACATCAACAGGCTTGCGCCGTGCCCGATGAACTCCTGCTCTAACGCAGTCGCCGCGCGAGACTGGCGTGCTAAATCGCCCCCTGGTAATATCACGGTTGCCGCAGTCTCGGGAAGAAAGTCCTTGTGACAGGCATGCTTTCGCCAAAAGCGTGCCGCATCATGTATGCGCCAATTGAGATTGTATGAAAAAAGCCACCACCAATTGTCTCTTCAGCCATACTTCGCTGATGGCGGTTACCGTCTTTTCAAGACTCGTTTGCCAGGCGGCGATGGCTGTTACTACGGGTCCTCCGGATGCGGTTACACAACAGCGGCAGGGATCGACGATCGCTAGTGGATCGGCGACGGGAACTGGGGCTCAACCACCGGCAAAGTG
Organism: uncultured Planctomycetia bacterium; assembly: GCA_963780045.1. GTDB lineage: Bacteria > Planctomycetota > Planctomycetia > Pirellulales > Thermoguttaceae > JANXQG01. Next base: position 5,905,237 of record CAVZZZ010000001.1, read on the forward strand.
GATAGATCCCGATACGGGCCATCGCGTCATCCGCCTCACCCGTGAGCCAGGTTCGGACAGCTTTTATTTCAACAATAACAGTTTCACGCCGGACGGCAAAAAGATGGCCTATACCAGGCCCAATGGCATTTCCGTGCTGAATTTGACCACGCTGCAATGCACCCCAGTTGTCACGGGACCGGTTCGCACCATCGTCGTAGGCCAAAAGTCCAGTAATCTCTATTACACTCGGGCAACGGAAGATCGGTTTCTTCGCACGCTGTGGCGCGTCAACCTCGATACGGGTGAAAACCGCAAGCTCGCCGATCTGCCGCGTCGCGCCACCGTCAGCGCCATCAACGCCGACGAAACGCTGGGCGCGGGCACCTATATCGAAGGCGACGCCCGTGCGGGTGGCGCGTACGACGGCACGGCGTCACCGAGCCGGATCAGCGACACGAACCTCGGCGAGCCGATCAATAAGGGCGAGATGATGGCGAGACGCCTCGCGGCCAAATTGCCGATGACGTTGTTTACGATTGACTTGCGGACGGGCAAGATAACGAAACTGTTGGAACACAGCACCGACTGGTTGAATCACCTGCAATTCTCTCCCGCGGACCCGAACCTGTTGATGTATTGCCATGAAGGCGTTTGGCAGCAGGTGGATCGCATCTGGACCATCCGCACGGACGGTTCGCACAATCAGTTGGTGCATAAACGAACCATGGAAGCTGAATTGGCGGGCCACGAGTGGTGGGGCGCCGACGGCGACACGATTTACTACCAACTCCATTTATTCCGCTTCCGCGCCGGAAGTTGGATCGCCAGCTACAACGTCAAGACCGGCGAACGGGTTTGGCTGTCCTACTCCAGCGACCAGTCCTCCATTCATGATATGTCGTCGCCCGACGGCAAGCTCTTTTGCGGTGACGGCGACCGCCATTCGCCATGGATTTTTCTGTTTCATCCCGTGATGGTTCGCAGTGAAGGGACACTGGGTACAAATCTGATCAAGGGCGGTTACCTGAAATCAGAAAAACTGTTCAACATGTCCAAGCAGAATTATCGCTTGGAGCCAAACGCGTTTTTCACGCCGGACATGAAATACATCATCTTTCGATCGAATATGTTCGGTCCAGATTATGTTTTTGCGGTGGAAGTTGCCAAATGACGTAGGTCCCCTTTCTTCGGGGCGAAAACACGGCTATAATTGCCTTTTTGCCAGCGTCGGAACCCCCCGGACGGCCGTTAATGAGGGGGTTGCGGTTTCGGCTCCCGCCGCTGGCTCTAGCAAGAGTCCATCCGGCGTGCCCGGACGGTGAACAAGTTTGGATGGCTGAGAGGAGAGCATAGCAATGGTCGCAAGCGCGGAATTCGATGTCAAACAAGTGATTCTGGTCAACGGCCCCTTCGGCCCCAGCGAAGTCAAAAAGATCCGGGAGGCCGTAGCAAAGGAACATTCGAGCTTCGGGTTGCTTCGCGACGCGGTCAACGAATTGCAGACCAAGGAGGAGCAAACGCCGGCGAGCATGGTCCGGCTGGGCGTGGCGCTCTACCTCCTGGGCCGCTACTTCCGCGCCTGCGAGATCCTCAAACAGGCCGACGGCGGCGCGATGGCCCATTTCTATCTCGCCAAGTCGTACTTCGCCCGCGGAAGCTACGCCGAAGCCAGCGAGAGCTACAGCTCGGCGGAAAAGGCGGGCTACGAGGCCGGGCAATGCGCGCTGGGCCGGGCCGAGGCCCTGCGCTATTCCGACAAGCCTCAAGAGGCGCTGCACGTGCTGGACAACCTCTTCGGCCCCGTCGAACACACCGCCGATTACCTCTACCAGCGCGGGGCGACCGTCGCGGCCGTGGGCGGCAATCCGCAGGAAACCATCGCCCTGTACGAACGCGCCGTCGAGGCCGACCGCGGCCATGCCGCGCGCTCTTTGGGCTGGCCCTGGAAAACGATCGCTACGGCAACGACGAGACGGCCCTGGAGCTCTATCGTAGGGCGGCCTCCGCGTTTCCCGCGCACGTCGGGTCGCTGGTGAACCTCGGATTGCTCTATGAAGACCGCGCCCAGTACGAACGCGCCGCCCAGTGCTACCAGCGCGTGCTGGATTCCTATCCCGACCACAAGCGGGCCGCGCTGTTCATCAAGGACACCGAGGCCACGCACGAACAGTTCTACGACGACGACGCCATGAAGCAGCGCGACCGGCTGGGCCAGGTGCTCAACATCCCGGTCACCGACTTCGAGCTTTCCGTCCGCAGCCGCAACTGCCTGGAGAAGATGAACCTCGCCACGCTGGGCAACCTCTGCCGCACGAGCGAGGCCGAGCTTCTGGCGAGCAAGAACTTCGGCGAGACGAGCCTGGTGGAGATCAAGGAAATGCTCGCCTCCAAGGGTTTGCGGCTGGGGCAATTCGCCGCCGAGCGCCCGGCCGTGGAAACCGCCGAGCCGGAGCCGCTTTCGGCCGACGAGCAGGCCCTGCTGGCCAAGCCCGTCTCCGAGCTGAACCTCTCCGTGCGTGCCCGCAAATGCATGATACGTCTGGGAATCAACATGCTTTCCGAGCTTTGCCGGCGGACGGGCGACGACCTCTTGGAGTGCAAGAATTTCGGCGTCACGAGCCTCAACGAAGTCCGCGAGAAGCTCGGCGCCTGGGGCTGAAGCTGAGAGGGGAATAGTCGAGTCAGCGTTTTCTCAACATCTGCCTTGCGATCTCCCTTTTCGCCTCGGCCGATTTCATCGCCTGCCGCTTGTCGTGCTTGGCCTTGCCCTTGCACAGGCCCAAAAGCACTTTGGCCTTGCCCGACTTGAAATAGATCCGCAGCGGCACGAGCGTCAGCCCCTTTTGCGTGGCAAGCTCGGCGAAGCGCTTGATCTCGCGGCGATGCAAAAGCAGCTTCCGCGGGCGCTTGGGCTTGTGGTTGAAGCGGCTGGCTTCGGTGTATTCTGAGATGTCGCAGCCGATCAGCCAGACCTCGGTATCCTTGACGCGGGCGTAGGCCTCTTCCAGCGAAATCCGCCCTTCGCGCAGGCTCTTCACTTCGCTCCCTTGCAGGATCAGGCCGCATTCCAGGGCGTCCAGCACGAGGAAATTGTGCCGGGCCTTGCGGTTCTCGCTGATCACCCGCTCGTTGGCGTCGTCGGCTGTCTTTTGCTTTGGCGATTTTGCCATGCCGCGGCCTTGGATTGCTCTTGGTGTAATGAATTCGATCGGGGATAATCCCGCATTCTATTCGCCCGCATCCGACTTGCCCATGCCCCACCGCTCGCCAACCGCCGAACCGCTCTCGCCCGCGGTGGAGACGTTCCTGCTGGGCAGCGTGCCTTTTTTGCGTTGCCTCGACTTGCAAGAGCGGCTGCGGCGGCAGGTGGCCGAGCGGGACGACGGGCAGATCATCGTGCTTTTGTGCGAGCATCCGGAAGTCATCACCATCGGCCGCGGCGGGCGGCCTTCCGACGTGACTGGTCGCGGCGCGCTTCGCTCCCGCGAGATCGAGACGCACTGGGTAAACCGCGGCGGCGGCACGCTCATCCACTGCCCCGGACAATTGGCCGTCTACCCGATCGTGCCGCTGCGCTGGCACGACCTTTCGCCGGGCGAGTATCTCCACCGGCTTCAGGCGGCACTGGCGGAGACTCTTATCGAGCTGGGCGTGCAGGTCCACGTCCCGCCCGGCCGCTGGGGCGCGTGGGGACGCACGGGCCAAATCGCCTATCTCGGCGTAGCAGTCCGCGATTGGGTCACGTATCATGGAGCTTTCCTCAATGTCTCGCCAGCGATGGGGTTGCTCCGTCTCGTCCAACGCAATCCGCTAGAACACACGCCGGCGGGCAGCCTCTCCGCCGAGCGTCGCGGCGTCGTGCGGATGGCGACCGTCCGCGCAGTGCTCGTCCGCCGTCTCACCGAAGCATTTGGCTGCGACCGGTATCATCTGTATACGGGGCATCCGTGGTTAAAGTAGGTGTTGCTTGCCGAGGGGGACTTTTGCTCCGTCTGTGTCCAACCGCGAAAACAATTGCGGCCACGGTCAACAACCTAACGCTTGAAGGTTCCGGCACGGCTTGATCCGCTGCAACGTCCGAGGGAGCTGCCTGCACCGGAGCGAAAATCGAACCCGCGTCCGTCCCCACGATCAAGCTGCCGCCGTCCGGCAGGGCCGTGGCGGACGCCGCAATCAGCGTGCCGCCTTCGACGTAGGTCCCAGTGCTGAAGTTGTTGCTGCCGCTGAGGATAAGTGTGCCGCCTCCGGTGAAGACAAGACTGTCGGGCGAACTCGCGTCCGCAACGCTGGAGGTGATGGTGGACTTTACGACCAGCGTGTCCCCAAGGGCGATATTAAACACCGTCGCGCTGCCGCCGTTGACGATTGCGTGCTTGGTAAGAAGGATGTTGCCGCCAAGAATGTAGGAAGTGCTGCCGATGTCACCGGGCGTGGAGACGCCGCCGTCCAAGTTCCAGGTTCCATAAGCGCCATTGCTTCCCACGGCGGAAACCGTGCCGCCGTCCATGACCAGTTCGCCCAGGTGGTTGCTTGCGGGGCTGGCTAGCGTCGAGGCGAGCAGGCCGCCTTGGTTGATATAGATGTTCGGATGGCTGTGCCCGCCGCCTACGAGCGAATTGTAGCCCGCGCCAAAAGTGCCGTCGACGACGATTGCTCCGCCGGACCCAGAGGGTGCCCCGATCGTGATCCACTGGGCGTTGCCAAGCACCTCGTTGCCGCTGTTCTTTGTGTTGGCCGCGTAGAGCGTGCCGCTGCTGACGGTCACGGGACCCGTCAAGTTGGCGTTCACAGATTCCAGCACTAACATGCCACCGCCGGTCTGGGTCAGCCCGTAGTTTCCGGTCACGGCGCCGGTAACGCTCAACGTGGCGCCTGCGGCAACGGACCACGTGCTGGCGGCGGCCAGAGTCAACGTTGGCACAGAGATGGTGACATTCGAGCTGTTGCTCACGGCGATGCCCGACTGCACGGTCAGCCCGTTCCCTCCGCTGCTGGCCACGGTGAACGGGGCGGAATTGCTGAAAGTCAGGCTGTTGGCGGTGCAACCAGCGGCATTGACTACACACGTGCCGCCGCCTCCGGCCAACGCCGCTGACGTGTAAACGCCAGGAACGGAATTTGGCGACCAGTTCGCGGCGGTGGCCCATGCGGCCGAACCGCCGGAAACGGCCCAGGTCGCGCCCGTTACCGAGTTAAGGAACACATTCTGGATTTCCAGCGTTTGAACGCAACTCGCGGCAAAGGATAGATTCAGACTGCCGTTGGTGACGGCCGGGCCGCTGAACTGCTGATAAAGCTCGCTGCCATTGAACGTGGTAGTCCAGTCCGTCACCGAGCCCGCGGAACTGGTGTTGAAATTCGCCAGGTTATACGTCACGGTCTCCGCCGCCCCGCTGTCCAACGTCGCGAGAACCAAATCGTGCTTGACCGGATCGTAGGCGGCAACCGTGTTCGGGTCGCCGCTGTTGAGGATCGTCATGCCTTGAGTGATGCTGCGGGTGAACTGGGCGAGAACGTAATACTTCGTGTTGACGCTGCCGATCGAACCGCCCACCGTTTTCGTGCTCAGGCTGTCGTTGATCAGGCCCCAGCCGCCGCCGTCAAACGGCTGCCAGTAACACCAGGCGGTATTGTGCAGGTAGGTGAAATTCTGCTCGATTTGTTCGGCCATCGTCAGCCCGCTAGCGTCGCTATCGCCGTACTCGCTGTTCCAAAGCTGCTTGCCTTGCGCCGCGTTGTAGAGCTGGGTGGCGGCGGTCGTGTTGAAGCTATAGCCGTGGGTTTGCACCCACCCGACCTGCGATTTGGTCGTACTGGAGAAGGAATTCCAGGTGCTGACGGCAAGGGGAGTGTTGTTCTCGTCCGAGGCGGCGATGGCCGTGCTATTCAAGCCGGCGTTGTTAAGCTGGCTCCGCAAGAGACCAATGATCGTCGCTTGCGTGCTCGCATTGATATAGGATCCCTCCTGGTTGTCGCTGTTGGAGTTCCACCAGTCGGAGCTCGGTTCGTTGAACGGCTCGACGGCATTGAACGTGATCCCGTAGTTGTTCTGGAAAGTACTGGGCGGTCGTGGCGATGTAGCTCGCGAAGCTGTTGGAGTACGCCAAGTTGAAATTGCTGCCTCCGCCGGCGGCGCCGGACGGATTGTAGTTGTTGGTCATCCACCACATCGGCGAGTTGGAGAACATCTCGAAGTAGTCCGCTCCGTCGGCCTTCGCATATTGCAGCATGGCGCGCTGGTTGGCATCCGCGCTGTAGTTCCATGTGTTCGGGGTCGTCTCAAAGCCCTGTATCTCCTTCACGGGCACCATGTTGGGCGCGTTCATGGTCTGTCCGTTGGCGAGCGTGCCGGAACTGCTGCGCGCCCAGGTTGTAACGGGCAATGTTCATTCCCAGGCCCGGCAGAGTCTGGCCGTCGAATTGCGTGGAGCTGGTGGAAAACACGATGGCCGCCAGCTCCTGCGCATTCTGGCTGCCGCCAAAGGCGTTGGCCCACCAAGCCAGCGAGCAGCCCCAGCCTTGCCACGTGCCCCAGGTCACGGCGGGGTCGATGGACGCGGTGTAGCCGGCGGCGCGGGCCGGCGTAGCACCGAGCAACACGCTGATACACGCGGCCGCAAGCAGCGCAGCTAGCAGGAACGCGCCGACCGCGTAACGTGCCTTGGCCGCAGGTTCTACCGCGAACCTTGTTCGAGTCTGCTTGCGACCGAGAGTCTGCTTCATGGCAAAAACTACCGTTCCCCATTGTAACAGCGTACTCGCGGAGCATCATGTCGCCAGGCGAAAAAAACACGGCCCCGGCAGGTCGTGCGCCCCGCATCTCTCATCCTTGGTCCTTCATCGCTCACCCCCTCCTGCCGCCGCCTCCTGAAACGCCTTCCGCACATCGGAAGCATCCGCATTGAGAAAGTTCGACCGCTGCACCATCAGCACGTAAATCCTGTCCTTGACCGGATCGATCCAGGCCTGCGTGCCCAACATTCCGCCATGCCCGAACGTGCCGGGCGACAACATGCCGGTTATGCCCTGCGGTTTGCGAACGACGCAACACCCCAGCCCCCAGCCGTTGCCCGGCGTGAAGCCGGTTGTCAGGTCCCCCGTCTGGATCGTGGACATCAGTTTGACCGATTCGGGCTTCAAGTATTGCCGGCCGTCAAGCGAGCCGCGATTCAGCAGCATCCGGCAAAAGCGGGCGTAGTCCTCGGCCGTCGAAAAGAGGCCGCCGTTGGCTGCGGGAAAGTGCTCGCGGTAAGCCGGGTCCTTGCGGTCGAGAACAGGAAACCTCGCTTCTTCGAGCTTGCCGTCCACCGCCTTGTACTCCTTGGCCAGCCGGGTGATCTGCTCGCGGGTCGGATAAAAAGTCGTGTCCTTCATGGCGAGCGGATCGAAGAGCCGCTTTTGCATGAACTCCGGCAGCGACTCGCCCGACACGACCTCGATGATCCGGCCCAGCGAATTGATGCCCGACTGGCAATACTCCCACTTCGTGCCCGGCGCGAAGTGCATCGGCTTCGTGGCGAAGTGCGGAATCAACTCGGCCAACGTCCTGGCGGTGCGGGCCTCTCGCTGCGTCGCCTCGCCCATGCCGGAGGTGTGGGTCAGTAAGTGCCGCAGCGTGAGCTTGGCCGGTTTCCCGTCGGGCGCTTTCGAGATCGGCCAGTTCCGGGAGGTACTTGGCCACGGGATCGTCCACGGAAAGCTTGCCCTCTTCCTGTAGCATGAGGATGGACGTCGCCGTGACGGGCTTGGTCATCGAAGCGATCCAGAAGATGTTGTCCGCCCGCATCGGCTTATTGGCCGCCACGTTCGCGTAGCCGACGGCATCAGTGCTGCGGACGCGGTCCTTGTCCGCCACGAGCATCACCGCCCCGGCGATTTCATGCTGATCGACAAACGGCTGAACGGCCGCCGCGATGCTTGTCGGCGACTCGGCGCGGCGGCGCTGCCAATCAGGGCGAGGACGGCGGCGAAGATGGTTCGTAGGGAGGTGATTTTCATGGGTTCTCCAATACTCGGTTTTCTGGTTTTCTCTCGCGTACGCGCCGCTCGCAGGCGACGGATTCATGCTATTCGCCGCGGGCAGGGGCGTCAATGAATTCCTGCTTCCGGCTTCAACCTAGCGGACCGCGGTTCATTTCGGGCGCGTTTTGCGGCCGAGGTTTTTTCTTCGCGCCGAACAGCGTTATCCGGCCTGTTTTCGGCCTTTTTTCGAGCCAGCATCGACCCAGGAGCCACGCAGAGCGCACCCAGGATGAACCCAGAACGCACCCAGGGAGGACCCAGGAACCCCGTCTGCCGGTTGGTTTATGCACCAGGGCGTGCAGCGAGGAGCAAGGAGCCGGGAGTAGCAAGTGGCAGGTGGACAGTGGGAAGAGCGCAAGGGCAACTGCCCGCGCTTCATACTCCTCGCCCTTCCGGTGCGGGTGCGTACGCTGCGTTTTCGTATTTCTGCTCCGATCTCTGAACTCTGAGCACTGCCGCCAGTGCCAGATTTGGCACCTTTGGCACTTGTTTGGCACGGAAAGTCACCGGTTTGGCACGCTTTGGCACTCCGCCGCGGCCTCTGGCACCCGCTGAATTCCGCGGCCGAACTGCGTGTGTGGCACGATTTGGCACGGTTTGTCACGCTTCTCATTTGTGCATTCTTTCGTCCTCGCGTCAAATGTCGCATTTTGTGCGCACCAGCGGCAGCCGGTTTGCGCCGGCTGGCGAAGTTCGTCGCCGCCGAGTCGGCCGTTTGGCCCGGTATGCCCGCCATTCCCCTCGCCCAAGAGGACGGCGGGGCCCCTTTTCCAGCCATCATACCACATCTCTTTACTGTTGTCAACCGTTATTAGTATATCTTGTTTGGCCGTCGTCGCAAGTCCTTGTGCGGCAACGCTTTACGACGCTTGACATATGTATGAGGCGAGTGATGGCAAAATACAAATGCGACAGACTTGAAAACTGATATTGGAGAAAGGTCGCTGGGTCCGTTTGAATGTCGCGGTTGTCAAGACTGTGACGTTCGCACGGAGGCCCAGCGATGGCTGATCATCTTACATCGGCGGAGCGGAGAATCCTATATCGTTTGAACAAGAAGGGAAAATCGAAAGTGGAGATCGCGGAGTTGATGGGACGCCACCGCAGCACGATTTATCGTGAGCTGCGCCGCAACAGGGGCCAGCGAGGCTACCGACCCAAGCAGGCCCAGCGGCTGGCGGATCAACGACGTTTGGCGTGTCGCCGAGGACGAAAGTTGGAGGACACGCGCCTGTACCAATTCGTAGAGGATGGGCTGAAGAAATACTGGTTGCCGGATCAGATTGCCGGACGCAGTCGGCGAGACTTCGCGCGGCAACCGTCGCGGCGCCTGTCGCGACAAACCATTTACAACTGGATTGAGGATTGCAATCCGGCCCGGCAATGCTGGCTGCGGCGTGGCGGCAGGCCGCCGGAAAAACGCGGCAAACTGGCCGATTGCATCCGCATCGACGGGCGGCCGGATGTCATCAACCGCCGTCGCCGCTATGGCGACTGGGAAGCAGACACGCTGGTCGGCAAAGCCCGCCGCAGCGCGCTGGTTACCGTGGTCGAGCGAAAAAGCGGCTACGCCCGCATCGGCCGGGCCGATAACATGAAGGCCGACACGACACGCCAAGTGTTGACGAAGCGACTGAAGGACCTGCCCGCGGCGTTGCGTCGCAGTGTGACATTTGACAATGGCAAGGAGTTTGCGGAACATCAACAGCTTGCTCGGAAGTTGAACCTGGAAACGTACTTCGCGCTGCCCTATCGGTCGTGGCAGCGCGGCACCAACGAAAACACCGACGGACTGCTGCGGCAGTTCTTTCCCAAACGCACTGACTTCTCGCGGATCAGTCACCAGGAGGTGGCCCGCGCGGAGAACTTACTCAACGAACGTCCGCGAAGACGCCTCGACTATCGAACCCCCGCAGAAGTCCTTTCCAAACGATTGTGTCGCAATTGAAGCTTGCCATCACTCTTTATTATCCTGGGGGTCCTAGGTTTTTTTGCCGGCGACGTTGCGGGCTTCATTCTGTGCGCGGTTACCCAATCGCCGCACGAGGACATCATGTTTCGGTGGGTGCTCTGCGGCGGGATAATCGGCGCGGCGGGGCTTCCGCTGCTTCTTCGCCAATTCAACCGCTAGTTCGTCCTTCGGCTCGGCCAACGCGCCCCTTTGCCGTCCCATTAGTGGCTCACTTCCTTCTGCCCCCAAGTCTTGACGATCGCCCAGGCGGCGATGCCCACGGCGATCACCATGTAAAGCCACGGCGAAAGTGATTGGGACAACTCCAGGACGGCTGCCAATGGGGCGAGAATGGCCTTCATGTCCTCGGGAAAAACAATAAAGTAAACGAAGGCCAAAACGCCCAGCGCCGCCAGGACCGAGGGCTTCGTATTAAGGTACATTAACTGGCTCCTTCGGCTTTGCGGTGTCCGTGCAAGGCGAGCCGGTGAGTGCAGGCACTACGCTGCACGCGACTCCGCCCAACACCAGGATCACGGCGATTTTCATCAGTCCGCCCGATCCAACGACTATCGCGGCCGGCAAGATGAAGCCTCCGTACCCGACGGACAGCACGGCCACCAGAATTCCAAGAGCCGTCAGTTTGAAGCCAATGCCGCGGCCCCAACGCAAGATGCCTCCGCAGAGCAGCAAGAAGGCTGCGGTGGAAAAAACGAACCAGGCTAGGGCCTGGAACTGGTCCAGTTGCCCTGGTATTTGGGCAAGAAGTGGAGAGATTGGCACGGCGATCTTTCTCCTTAAGCAAAGAGATGTTTCGGTCACGGCACAGTATCCTACCACGGCTGTCCCCGGCGTGACAGCTAAGCCCGGCAAAGCCCCCGCGCTTGCAATCGGACGGCACACGGCCCTATCATGGTTTCACCAACGCTTTGATTACAAAATGAAAACCGTCGAGAAGCGAGGAGAAAATGATCGTAACAACCGGTAACGAGGTGTCCGGCCACGCTATTCAGGCCTACGTTGGCATAGTACGCGGAATCGTCGTGCGATCGCCGAGCATTGGGCAGGGCTTTATGGGCGGTCTCAAGCAGATGGTCGGCGGTAACATCGAATCGTTCGCGAAAGTCTGCGAAGCAGCCCGCGAGGAAGCTTACGAACGCATGGTGCGGCACGCTCAGGAGCGAGGCGCCGATGCCGTGATCGCCATGCGATACGATGCCACCGAGTTTTCGGAGCAAGCGACCGAGGTGCTTGCCTATGGAACAGCCGTGAAGCTTGCTAGCGGTTGAACGACGGGCGTCTCCTTCTCTGCCGTTTGGCCGGCCCCTGCACCTAGCCCGCCGTGCGTGACCAGACCTGCCGCTTGGCGTGGCACGAAACCGTACCGATCGCTTGCTTGCGAGCGGCCAGCAACGAGGCTAAAATCGGCTCGAATCGAGAGCGATCTCGGCTGGACTGCGCCGGCCAGTACGAGTCAAGAGAACGGAGTTTTCTCCCAACGCTAATAGTGAGACAGCCGGGTATATTGTTTTCCGCACCACGGTAGTCGGACCTCTTGGTTTTGGTTTGGTTGCAATCATGTTATCTGTATTATGCTTTTGGCTGGCGAGGAAGAGGAGTCGATGACGCACAGCAACACACTCTTAGGACGCTACCCTGGACCGGCGGTGGTGCATAGGCTTCACCAGACGTACAATTTCGTGTTCACACCGACGGACGACTGTTTAATCCCAATGCCGATGCCTATTCTAATGACATTTGTTCTCTGCGTCATAATCCTCTCCTCAGCCCCCGCCGCGGAACCCGCGGCGGCAAAAACGCCGGTCATCCTCGATACCGACATCGGCGACGACATCGACGATACGTGGGCGTTGGCGATGCTGCTGAAGAGTCCCGTGTTGGACCTCAAGCTGGTGACGACCACATGCGGCAAGGCGGAGTACCGGGCCAAATTGCTGGCGAAACTGCTGACGATAGCCGGCCGCGCCAGCATCCCGATTGGGCTGGGCGGAGGCGGTCGCGACGGCAGCGGCCCGCAACAGCCGTGGGTCGAAGACTACAAGCTGAGCGGCTATCGCGGGAGAATCCATCAGAACGCGGCCGATGCCATCGTCAACATGATCCGCAAGTCGCCGCAAACAATTACGGTCATCTCGATCGGGCCTTCGCACACGCTTGCCGCCGCTCTGAAAAAAGATCCGGGAATTGCCGCCAAGGCAATGTTCGTGGGGATGCAAGGCAGCGTCTTCAAGGGCTACGACGGCGGGCCCGTCTCGCCCGAATACAACGTGAAGGCCAATGTGGCGGCCGCACAGACGGTGCTCGGTGCGCCGTGGAAAAAGATTACGATTACGCCGCTGGACACCTGCGGGCTGGTCACACTTTCCGGCGAGCGATTTCGAAAACTCGCTGCGAGCAAAGACCCGTTGGTCAAGGCACTGTTGGAAAACTACCGGATTTGGGCGAAGAAAGCCCGAGTAAGCGAGTTGCACTCCAGCAGCGTGCTGTACGACACGGTAGCCGTCTATCTCGCCTCTGCCGATACGGGGCTGCTGCGAAAAGAAACGCTCGCGATTACCGTTACCAACGATGGCTTTACGAAGGTCGACCCCAAGGGGACATCCATGTCGGTCGCTACCGCCTGGAAGGACCTTGACGGCTACCGCGACCGGCTTGTACAAGTCCTCACCACGCCTCGCGTTTCCAAGCTGACCGTGACCAACGAGCCGGTTTGCGACGGCACGATCAGTCCCTACCAGTGCGGGCAGTTCATCGAGTATCTCTGCGGGTTGACGCCTTCGATGTTTGCCGAACAGGTCTTCGACGGCAGTTTTGAAGGCGTGCCGTCGTACCGCTTCGAATTCCGCAAGGAGACCGATCGTCTGGAGAAGCCCTGGTATCCGGACGGCGCGGTCCATCGCGGCGATTTTGCCCTCGATCCGGTCAATCCGTTCAACGGCAAGGTGGCCCAGCGGATCACGCAGAAGCCCGGCAACCCATGCACGTTGGGAGTTTCCCAGGCGGGAAAGCACGTGAAGACGGGCCAACGGCTGCGCTGCTCGCTCTTCCTTCGCTCCCGCGGCCTGCGGTCGCCCGTGGAAGTGGCACTTTGGGGCCAAGGCCAGACCTACGCCAGCGCCACGTTTCGCCCCGTGGAGCAGTGGCAACGATTTGAGACGGTCCTGGACCCAAAAGACACCGATTCATCGGCAACCCTCTCGATTTCGTTCCGCGGTCCCGGCACGCTCTGGATCGATCAGGTCTCGTTGATGTCCGTCGATAACGTCTTCGGCTGGCGTCGCGACGTTGCCGAGGCCCTCAAGGCGCTGCACCCGGGAATCATTCGTTTCGGCGGCATTACGGTCGAAGGATTCGACTGGACGGCCACGATCGGCGACGCGGCCAAGCGCGTGCCGTTTACGACCTACTGGGGCGGGCTGGAGCCGGGCAACGCGGGCCTGGAAGAGTTCGTCCAACTCTGCCATTGGGTGGACGCCGAACCGTTGATCTGCGTCCGGTTTAGCGGCCGCACGCCGAAACAGGCGGCCGAAGAGGTGGAGTACTTCAACGGTCCGCCAACGACGCCGATGGGCGGGCTACGCGCCCGCAACGGGCATCCGGCGGCGTACGGCGTGCGCTACTGGCAGATCGGCAACGAGTTGGGCGACGAGTCCTACCAGAAGGGCGTGGCCGACTTCTGCAAGGCGATGAAGGCCGTCGATCCCGGCATCAAGCTTTTGGCCGCTTTTCCTTCAGCGGGGCTTTTGCAGCGCACCGGTCCCTGGCTCGACTACATCTGCCCGCACCACTACGAATGCCAGAATCTTGCGGCAATGGAAAAGGACGTGGCGCGGTGCCGCGATCTCATCGCCCAAAACGCGCCGGACCGGGAAATCCGCCTTGGCATTACCGAATGGAACACGACCGGCGGCGACTGGGGGCTTCGCCGGGCAATGCTCTGGAGCCTCGACAATGCCTTGTCGTGCAGCCGCTACCAGAACTTCATGCATCGCCATTGCGACTTGATCGAGATCGCCAATCGCAGCAACCTGACCGACAGTTTTTGCAGCGGCATTCTCCAGACCAGCGGCACGGGCCTTTTCAAGACTCCCACCTATTACATCCAGCAGCTCTACGCCGCGCACGCCGGCGCCCGCCCTTTGAAGATCCGCACCGATGGTCCGGAGCGCGATGATTCGGCGCTGGACAGCAGCGCCACGCTTAGCAGAGATGGTCGAACGATCGCGATGTTTGCCGTGAACGCGACGACCGAGCCTCAATTGCGCGCGGTGGACTTTGCAGCGTTTGCTCCGCTGGACGAAAAAGTGCGGGTGTGGACGCTTGCCGACACACTGCGCCGGCGAGCGCGACGCCGCGAACGACTGGCGTCAACCCGACCGCATTCGTACCGAATCCGGCAGCACCGCGATCAACGGCGCGAAGCTCGCATTCCGCTTCCCGCCTCTATCGCTGACCGTCCTTGAAATGCGGCGAAAGCCTGTCATGTCGCGCGATTAGCGATGCCAGCCGCCGCCCCAGCCGCCGTGCCAGCCGCCACCCCATCCACCGCCGATATAGAGCCCGCCGACGTACGGGCCAGGATACCCGTATCCGTAGCCATACGGGTAGTAGTACGGGTCCGCGCCGTAGGCTGGGTAGGCGTATACCGGGGCAGGGGCTTGAGCGGGCGCAGGCGCGCCAGCGTTTACCCACTGCCCGTTCACGTAATACATCCAGCGACCATCGGGCATGTGATACCACCAGTAGCCGTTGTAAAACTGGTAAGGCGATGGCTGCGTGCTCGTCGGTTGTGTGCTCGCCGCAAGATAGGGGGCTTGCGTAGTCGTGTCACTCGGCGCCGGGGCGGCAACTGCTTGGGGAGCGTCTTGCGCCCGACTGTAGCTACCAACAAAGCCGTTGCCGCAAAGCCTGCCACGAACGTGAGAATAAGGCATCTCATTACTCTTTCTCCCTTTTCACCCCGCAGGGTAGCAAAAGGACTCCCACGATTCCAGAGCAATTCATTGCTTGCGGGACGGTCGTCATGCGCGCCAGATAAGCTGAGACCGGGCGATGAAGCCGGCGGGCCTTGAAAAGCGGATGCAGCGAGAATCGGGCCTTTAGCTCAGTTGGTTTGAGCGCTATTCGTGTTCGCGGCGAGATATAATGGCAAACACCATATAACCTTCAAGGGCTATCTTCATGAGACTCAGATTGCAACACATTGGGCCGATTAAGGACGCGGCAATTGACTTTGGCAACCTCACTGTGCTGGTTGGCCCGCAAGCGACGGGCAAGAGTATTGCCCTGCAAATCCTCAAACTCATAGTAGACACCGGGCGAGTTAAGGATGAAATGCTTCGGCATGGCCTGGACTGGTCGGAGAAACTGCCCAACTTCCTTGACGCCTATCTGGGTGAGGGCATGCGAGGGATTTGGTCCTCTGGAAAAAGCAAGGTGTGGTGGCAACGTCGGTCCGTTGACATGAGCAAGATTGCGGCCCAAAAGAAAGCGAAGGAGCACGACACGATGTTCTTCATACCCGCGCAACGAGTGCTCGTGTTGCGCAACGGCTGGCCGCGGCCGTTCTCGGACTATTCTCCAGGCGATCCGTTCGCTGTGCGCGAGTTTAGCGAGCAACTCCGACAACTCGTCGAAAAGGAACTCCGTGGCGAGAGAGACCTGTTCCCGCAGCCGAGCCGGCTCAAGCCGGTATTCAGCGACTTGTTGACGAAGGAAGTATTCGGCAGTTTTCACCTTCGTGTGGATAGAGTCGGGCCGCAGAAACGCCTCGTCCTCGGCGAAAACGGCGCTTCGCTTCCCTACATGGTTTGGTCGGCTGGGCAGCGCGAGTTTGTCCCGTTATTGCTGGGAATGTATCGGTTGATGACCTCATCGCAAACGTCGCGCCGCGACGATCTTGAGTGGGTAGTCGTTGAAGAATTGGAGATGGGGCTGCATCCACGAGCAATAAGCGGGGTACTCTTAATGGTTTTGGACCTATTGCGGCGCGGGTATCGGATTTGTCTTTCCACCCATTCGCCGCAAGTCCTTGAAGCCATCTGGGCAATTCGCAAGCTACAAGACGCTAAAGCCACGGCCCACGACCTACTCAAAGTTTTTCTTGCGCCAGTCCGCCGTATATGTATGCGCTGGGAAGGGAGGCATTAAAGAAGTCATTCAAGGTTTTCTACTTTGACCGCGACAGCGGCAAGACCCACGACATATCTGAACTTGACCCTGATGAAGAGCAGGCAGGCAAAGGTGGCTGGGGCGGACTAATCGAGTTCAGCGGACGCGCAAACGACGCCGTCGCGCGGGCGGTGGCGAAGGCCGAGCGGGAGGAGAAAACGTGACATTCAAGGAAGCCGTCGAAGGCACGCCGGACGTCGCCGACGCTTGGCGCCCCGGTCTGAAAGCACTTGCCGCCGCTGATAAAGCGCATGTCGCAGCGGAAGATACGCACCGTCTCCGCGGCGGCGTCTACGTGGACGGAGCACTAGAGCGAAAGAAGGAGCACAAAAACGCGCGGCGGTGGGACTACGCCGTCGGTCACAAGCCGGCCAACCGGAAAGTCGAGATGATCTATTGGATCGAAACCCACCCGGCCAGCGAACATGGTATCGGTGAAGTGCTGAACAAGCTGCAATGGCTGCGGCAATGGTTGGGAGAATCGGCGCGCCTGCTGCACAAGATGCCCGCCGCATTCATTTGGGTTTCCAGCGGCAAGACCTCCTTCACAGCGCGATCGCCCCAAGCTCGACGCCTAGCGCAGGCCGGTGTTCGGAACGTGGGACGCTCTTTTGTGATTCCCGACAACGCGCCTGATTAAGGGTGATAGAATGATGTTGTCCCACAGGGATCCTGAATCTCGGTAACCGGGGGTTTTGGCCATGCTGATTCGCTTCCTCCCACGACTGATCGGCGTGCTGATCTGTATTCCCTGGCTCGGGCTGGCCGTGGCCATTGCACAGACCGACGACCAGATCGACTGGCAGCGGGCCCGGCAGATTCATCAGAAGTTCATTCGGGGCGAGAAGCTCACGGCGGAGGAGCAGGCTTATCACGACCGGGCCGCAAAAGCCTTGCAGGCCAGGTCGAAGCAGCAGAACCAGCCCCCACCGGCCAGGCCGCCCAGCAACCTGAAGCCCCTCTGCGACATGACCGCCGGGGACCGCTATAAGGGCCAGGACGGCGGCCTCTACGGGGACGGCAAGAACGAACCGCCCGACGAGCATCTTCGTGCGGCCATGCGGGAGGCCAAATTGATCCGGCCTCTCGACGCGGATGGAAAGCCGTCGGAGAACGGTAAGATCGTGCTGATCTCGGTCGGCATGTCGAACACTACGCAGGAGTTCTCCAGATTTGTCCGGCTCGCCAATGCGGATGCCGAGAAATCTCCCAAGGTCGTGATCGTCGATGGAGCGCAAGGAGGCCAGACTGCAAACATCTGGGCGAATCCCGGTGCGCGTAATCCTTGGGAAGTGCTTGATCGAAG
Organism: uncultured Planctomycetia bacterium; assembly: GCA_963780045.1. Lineage (GTDB taxonomy): Bacteria > Planctomycetota > Planctomycetia > Pirellulales > Thermoguttaceae > JANXQG01. The sequence goes on from CAVZZZ010000001.1 coordinate 5,922,690, forward strand.
GCTCCAACAAGCAGGCGTCACCGCAAAGCAGGTACAAGCGGCCTGGGTGAAGCAGGCGATGCCCAATCCAGAGTCTCTTGGCGATTTTCCCAAGCACGCCGAAGTTTTGAAGGGTCACATGGCGGGGCTCTTGAAGCAGTTGAAACAGCGATTTCCCAACATCCGGCTCGTCTACCTTTCCAGTCGAATTTACGCCGGCTATGCCACGACGCACTTGAATCCGGAGCCGTATGCCTACGAGTCGGCCTTCGTCATCCGCTGGCTGATCGAGGACCAGATCAAGGGATCAGTGCCGACATCGCCAATTCTGCTTTGGGGGCCGTACCTCTGGGCCAATGGCGAGAGAGGCCGGAAGATCGATAAGCTCCTCTGGAAACCCGAAGACCTCGCGGCAGACGGCACGCATCCCAGCCCGAGCGGGCAACGCAAGGTGGCTGAATTGCTGCTGCAATTCATGAAGACCGATCCCACGGCCAAGGTGTGGTTCGTGGGGAAAACGGTTACTTCCACGAGCGAAAGTTCTCAACTCCTTTTCCCCGAGAAAGTCGAACGCACAACGGGCCATGCTGATGGACGGAATCGCAAGGTGATGGTAGAATCGCGGGCGTTGGTATTCGAATTGATTCCTTGGCGGGCATCGAGGATCGAGCGGCTACTATTTGCAGAGACTTGTGAGGACGACTCCCATGACACGCGTGGACAAGATGTTGTTGGCAATACTGGCGCTGGCGGCAGTTTCAGTTGCGGAGGCCGCCTCGACCGTCCGTGCCAGTGACTGGCCGCAGTGGCGCGGGCCGTTCTTCAACGGCTCCAGCGATGAAAAGAATCTGCCGTCGCAATGGAGCACAAGCGAGAATATCGCTTGGAGCGCCGCACTGCCCGACAGCGCCGCGGCGACGCCGATCGTGTGCGGGGATTGCGTCTTTTTGGCGGGCGTTGACGAAGCCAAAGATGCCCTTCAGGGGATGTGCTTCGATCGCCGCAGCGGCAAACTGCTCTGGCAGCACGACGTGGCCGAGGGGATTCAAAAGGACAGCCGCAGCAATTATGCCTCGCCGTCGCCGGTGGCCGATGGCAAGCTGGCGGTTTTCTTCTACGGCAACGGCGACATGGTGTGCTTCAACCTGGACGGCACTTCGCGCTGGAGGCGCAACATCCAAAAAGACTTCGGGACGTTCGCCTTCCAGTGGACCTTCAGCAGCAGTCCGACCCTCTATGGCGGCAAGTTGTATCTGCCCGTGCTGCAGCGCGACGTGGCAGTCGGCAAGTATGGCCTGACGAACCGCGAGAACCAGTCGTATCTGCTGGCCATCGATCCGCAAACCGGCAACAACCTCTGGCGTCAGATTCGCTCCTGCTCCGCCGTGGGCGAATCGCACGAGTCCTTCGCCACCGCCATTCCTTACGAGTACAAGGGGCAGAAGCAGTTGCTCGTTGCCGGCGGCGACGTGCTGAGCAGTCACGATCCGGACAGCGGCCGCGAGTTGTGGCGCGGCGGCGACTACAATTCGGCCCATGTGGACCATTGGCGGCTGGTGCCTTCGCCCGTCGCCGGCGACGGGATCGTGCTGGTCTGCGCTCCCAAACGCCAGCCGGTGTACGCCGTCGAGGCCGACGGAAGCGTAACCGGCGGCCATCACGCCAACGCCTGGGTCAGCCGCGACATGAAGACGCTCACCTCGGACGTGCCGACGCCCGCCTTCTACGACGGCGATTTCTTCGTGCTCAGCGACCTTGGCAAGAGCCTGTCGCGGGTGGACCCGCACAGCGGCAAGCCGAAGTGGGTCGCCAGCACTCCCGGCGGCGTCAAGTACGAGGCATCGCCGCTGGCGGCCGACGGCAAGATCTACCTGATCAACTTCAGCGGGCAAGTGGCAATCCTGAGCGCCGCCGACGGCAAGTTGCTGCGCGTGATCCCCATGGAAGAGGCAAGGGACCACGCCCCGATTCGGTCCTCGATCAGCGCCGCCCACGGCCAGTTGTTTATTCGCACCACGCACAAGCTGTATTGCGTGGGCAAGGCAAGTTGATCGGGTTTCCGACACGACGATCGCAGCTTTGAATGGAGCCGGGCCGAATTCCAGGCAATGGGACAGGGGCGTTTCCGAGCGGTTCGGCTATTCGGTTGAGTTTCGAGCCGTTGAGCCGGAACATGCTGTGCATGGACCGACGAGGCAGATGGGCGTATTCCAGAACGCGATCGATATGGCCGGACATTGAAAGCGCGACTATGCACCATATTGACTTGTCCTTCGAATACATCGGAACACCAAACGAGGCTGATGTCTCTCACGCCGTATTTGGGCTATTGGCAAGTTGGGCGAACAACGGTCAGATTCTTGGCAGCGATTGGACTGTCATCCTTGGAGAATCATGTTGTCGCGCAGTTATATCATGCCCTGAAACGACGTCGCTGAACGCGCGGTATCCGAACCAGCATGCACGAAAAGACCTATCGGCGCTCAAATCCCATGGATTGACGAAACCGAAAGTCACGGTTCTTGGACCCGCGATCGAGTCACCGGCTCCCGATAAATGCAAGAAACCGGCCTGGTACATTCTAACGACTCATTACCTCACGATTGAGTCCCCTCTTCGCTGTGGAGAGCATGGTCTTCCAGTGCCGCTCTACCGAATTCCGGCGACCTATGAGGCTGACCCAAACCATTGGGGAATCCGATGCTGGCAATCGGATTGGAAGTCGTTCGACCAATTGCAAATGGGATGCGGCTTTGGCGAGCGATGGGCTACAAAGCAAATCTCGGATCCGCGCAGTCCGCTATCGGCAACGGGCCGCGAGATTTGCGCGGATCGAAAAGCTCACCGGCGTTCCGACATACTATTACTTGTATCGTGGAAGTGGTCGAAGCGAGTCCGCGGAACGGGAGCGGCTGTGTCCGTCGTGCGGCCGAAAATGGAGACTTGCAGAAACATTGCACGGTATTATTGACTTCAAATGCCAGCATTGCCGTCTTGTTTCAAACTTCGCATGGGACATCAAAGGTTGATTAATTCATGTCGAGATCGCTTTGCGGCTCGCAGGACTGCTTGTCGCAAGACAAGACGTTACGCAAGGCTTTTTTGTTTTCAAGTGGATCACGATTGAACAAGTCGATCATGAAATGCGATGGGCCGTTGGCCGGTCTTATTGAATCCTCCGCGGAGTTCTCCGCGGGATTCAGCCCTCGCCGCGACATTCGCCACGTGTTGTTCGATTTTGACGGCACGCTGTCGCTGATCCGCCAAGGATGGCCGGAGGTAATGGTCGCCATGTTCGTCGAGGCGCTGCCGCGGCGAAGCAGTGAAACCGATGCCGACCTCGAGCGGCTGGTCCACGAAGACATCATGCGGCTCAACGGCAGGCAGACGATCTATCAGATGATGCAGCTTGCCCAGCGGGTGGCCGAACGCGGCGGCGTCCCGCGCGAGCCGCTGTGGTACAAGCGCGAGTACCTCCGCCGGCTCGACGCCGCGATCGCGCATCGCGTCGAAGGGCTAAAAAGCGGGCGAACCCGGCCGGACGAGCTGCTGGTCCACGGAAGCCGGCCGCTGCTGGAGCTGCTGTGCGCTCGCGGTTTTACGGTCTACCTGGCCAGCGGCACCGACGAGCCGTTCGTCCGCGCCGAATCTGAGCTTCTCGATTTGGCCCGCTATTTCGGCCCGCGGATCTACGGGGCGCAAGACGACTACCGTAGCTTCTCCAAGCAACTGGTCATCGAGCGCATTCTTCACGAAAACGCGATCGCCGGCGAACAATTGCTGTCATTTGGCGATGGCTACGTGGAAATCGAAAATACGAAGGCCGTCGGCGGCCTGGCGGTCGCCGTGGCCAGCGACGAGGCGAATAACGGCTCCGGGCGGATGGACCCCTGGAAGCGGCAGCGGCTGCTGGGCGTCGGCGCGGACGTGGTAATTCCCGACTTTCGCGATGCCGAGGCCCTGCTGGATCGATTAACGGGGCGGCAGCACCCGGAATGAGCAACGAGCAAACTGATGACTCCCGATCGCCTTCGTGAAATCGCCGATCGCTTCGCCCGCTTGTCGATCGCCGTGCTGGGCGACTTCTGCCTCGACCGGTACTTGGAGATCGACCCGGCGCGCTTGGAGACCTCGCTCGAAACCGGGCTGCCGGTCCACAACGTCGTCCGCGTCCGCGCAGCCCGGCGGCGCAGGCACCGTCGTCAACAACCTCGCGGCACTCGGCGTCGGGCAGATTTGGCCGTTGGGCTTCGCCGGCGACGATGGCGAAGGCTTTGAGCTTGTCCGGGCACTGCAGCGGCTGCCCAGCGTGCGAATGGAACATTTTCTGCGAACGCCGCGTCGCTGCACGTTTACCTACTGCAAACCGCTTGTGATCGAACCGGAAACATTTCCGCGGGAGCTCAATCGGTTCGACACCAAGAACTGGTCCGCCACGCCCGACGATGTGCAGCGGCAATTTATTGCCTCGCTCAGCGCGCTAGCGCAACGGATCGACGCTCTTGTAGTTTTAGACCAGGTTGACGTTGCCGGGACGGGGGTTGTGACCGCCGGCGTGCTCGGAGCGGTAGAGCACCTTTCCAACGAGCGGCCGAAGTTGCTGATCGTCGCCGACAGTCGCCGCGGACTCCGCGGATACCCGCGCGTTTGTTGGAAAATGAATCGTACCGAGCTTGGAAAACTGCGGGGCGAGGCGGCGCCTGCGGACGTGAATCAGGCAATCGGTTGGGCTACTGGGGTTGCCCAGCAGAATGGCCGCATGGTGTTCGTCACGCTGGCGGAGGACGGCATCCTGGCCGCACTGCCGGGTGGAATGGCGATTCACGTCCCCGCGCGGCCGATTCGCGGCGAGATCGACGTTGTCGGAGCGGGCGACGCCGTACTCGCCAGCCTGGCCGCGGCCTTGGCCGCTGGCGCTCCGCCGGCGGATGCATTGGAACTGGCCAGCGCCGCGGCCTCGGTTGTCATCCACCAGCTCGGCGCCACCGGCACCGCGTCCGTCGCGCAGATTGCCGATGTATTGGCAAGTTGAGCCGCGGCAGCCTGCCTTTGCGTCAGTTAACGGTCGAATTCTGGCACCTCTCGAAATACGCATGAGTTTCTGCGACGACCCGCCTGCCGCACAAGAAAAGGGCCGGCTGCCGCGGCAGATTCAAGCTCGGTAGCCTGCCACGGCAGCCGGTAGCTATGGGAAACGTGGGCTGGTAATTCGATTGGCCCCGCGCCTGTTCCCACGCAGTCAACGCCGCGTGCGGCGAAGCAGTACGACTAAACCCACGGTGGCCAGCAACACGAGCGTGCTTGGTTCCGGTACCGGAGCGACCCTCGGTGCTGCGATAACATTGCCGGCTTGCGCCGGAACCACTGTGCCGAACGCTGACAAATCCGAGCCTATGGAGAGGTTCGTCCCGTCCTCAAGGGCCTCGTTGTTGGTCAGAATCAGCTCGCCGTCGGTCACCGTCGTGCCGCCCGAATACGTGTTCGTGCCGGTGAGGGTCAGAGTGCCAGCCGACAAGGCGAGGGCGACTTGGCCAGCGCCGTCGCTGATCGAGCCGCCGAAGCCGGTCGCACTCGATTGGTAAACGGTAAGCGTCCCGGAACTGCTGCCGGCGCTATTGGTGACGACGCCCGCGGCCCCGCTGAAGCTGAGCACTGTGACACTGTATCCGGCCAAGTCGAGCGTGCCGCCGTTGGCGGCCAATGCGCCCGTTCCCAGGGCCGCGGAATTGCCCAGTTGCAGCACGCTATTGTTGATGCTCGTTCCGCCGCTGTAACCGTTGCTGGCGCCAAGCACCAGCATGCTGGGCCCGGTCTTGGTCAAGCTGCATAAATTGGTCGCGGGGCAGAAAAGGAGAAGAGTCTACCCTCGACTCATCAGCCGCCGGCCCTCTCCGTCAGGGTTATTGCGCACCTCGCAGTGAGTGTCGAAGACCATGGTGGCGCGTTGGGCTGCCGTGTAGGGTGGCCACCTGGGTAGTCCGGAGTGGTTGGGGTCCCCGTGGCGCAAAGCTTACCCAGGCCCGACTTACCCGCTCGGCTAGCGCCAGGGAATCAGGCCGGCCGCCCGTGAGGTTGACACAAAGGTCGCCGTTATCGAAGACGAAGGCGATCTCACAGCTATGAAACGCTCGCGGGCGGCCGTCAAGCATGGGGGTTTGCCAGGCGAAGAGGTACTGATAGGCCGATGCACCGCCCTGCGCCGCCTTGCGCTCCGCCTGCGTGGCAGCGGCTGCCCGGCTCGGCGCAGCGGAGATCACGGACCAGAGGTCGAACGGCTTCGCCTTCACGTACTCGCGCCGGTACGCATCGATGATGGCGGCGGCCTTCTCCCCGTGACGCTGCTGGACTCGCTTGCGCAGCTCCTCTTCCGTGAGCGCATCCACATCCGGGTTGTCACACCCATGGACCCCCTCGTTGAGATTGGTGCCGATGAGCAACGGGACAGACGCGGAAAGCGCCGGCGCCGCCGGATCGAACGGATGCGTGGGAAGCACACGTCCGTCAACGGACGGGCCCCACGTCAGCCGCCGTTGTCCTGCGGCACGTTGCTGCGCCAGGCACAGGCGTTCCACGGGAATGGAATGGAGTTCTTCGAGGTGGCTCTTGGACAGGTTCAGCTCGGCCAGAAACGCTGCCGCGAGCCGGCCAGAATCTTCCGCCGAGTGCGCTCGCAGAAACGCGCCGCTCTGCACGATGGCCTTGTGGAAGAGGCCTTTCGCGACGGGCATCGCCATCAGCGCGCTTACCTTGCCTCCACCACCGGACTGTCCGAAAACGGTGACGTTGCCGGGATCGCCGCCGAACGCGGCCGCATTGTCCCGTATCCACTCCAGCACCGCCACGATATCGAGCATCCCCACGTTCGCGGACGAGGCGTACCGTTCGCCACCCAATCCGGCGAGATCCAGATAGCCGAACGCGTTAAGCCGGTGGTTATTCGTAACCACCACCACGTCGCCGCGGCGGGCCAGGTTCTCGCCATCGTAAGAAAGGAGATCATGGCCGGAGCCGGCGGTGAAGCCGCCCCCGTGCAGCCAGACCATCACCGGCCGCTTCGACGTCCCGGACAGACCGGGAGTCCAGACGTTCAGACGGAGGCAGTCTTCCGCGGAAGCCGTGTGATTGGCGCCGCGGTAGAGGAGGAACGCGTCCTCGTCTCCATGCGGCAGGTTGTCGCCGCCACTGCGCACGCCGATCCCGACGGGGCAGATAGGGCCGTAAGTAAGGGCGCTGCGAATGCCGCGCCAGGGAGCCGGTTTGGCAGGCGGCTGGAAGCGAGAGGTGCCGCCGGTGGGAGCACCGTAGGGGATGCCCTTGAAAGTGTAGACGCCGGCACGGTCACAGCCCCGCACGTTTCCCGCGGTGGTTTCGACCACTGGGCTGGAGCCGGTCGTGGACACGGTTTCTGCCCGCCGACCATGAGTACATGGTGCCCGTCCGCCGGAGGCTGCTGCTGAGGCCGGCGACGGCATCGCAACGCCAGCCCCGCAGGCGGCGCCTGCTCCCAGCGTCGCCAGTGACTTGATCAGATTTCGTCGTCCCAGCCGGACATCCCGATCTCGCCGAATCTCGCTCATAGTATTCCTCGTTTCGATTTCCGATGGGACTACTAATAACTTCATGCAACTGTAGCTTGGTCTATGAATAATCCGGACTAGGGCGCCCTCTTCAAGCCTTCCCATTTCACGACCCACGATCCATCATCGGGAAACCCGGGAGCGTTGCGATCCGGAGCGCCATCCCAGCCGGCGGCCATCATGGCGACCGCATACAGCAAGCCGCCGTTGCCGGGCAGGTACCAGCCGCCGTTGAGGCCGCGAACGTCACAGCTGTTCTTCGCGCTGTCTTTGAGCAGCGCGTCGACGGCGAGCCGCGGCTCGCCGACCCTTGCGGCGGCCATGGCCATCCAGGGGAAATCCCAGCCCCAGCAGCGGTTCCAGTTCCACGTTTCCCAGACCTTGAGCACGGTGCGGTGGGCCGTCGCTGCGTCCACGCCTTCGATCGGCGGCAACATACCGAGGACGCCGACCGGATCGGGATGTTCCCATGCCCGCTTGGTGTAGGTGTCGTGCCACTCGGCGGAATGGACGAAAAGACCATCCACCACCGGCAGGGCGCAAGATTCTTGCGCACCTCGTCCCAATGCGGCTCGCGCGCCAGCCCGAGCCGCTCACGCCAGCGCTCGGCGGCATCGAGGCCCCAGCGCCAGTAGGCGAGGTCGAAGACCGTATCGCGCGTAATGCCTTGCTCGCTCGGCGGCATCGCCGGCGCGAGCGAATAGAGGCCGGTCGCCGCATTAGGTTTGGCATAATCGGCCATATACTCGGCGGTGCCGAAGACCACGTCGCGCCATTTGTCCAGCGTCGCGCGCGTCGGGTTGCGGCGATAGTCCAGTTCCGCGAAGAAGATCGGGTGCGGTTGTTTCCAGAGCAGCACGCGGTTGCCGCGCCACGGTGAGCTGCGTCCTTCCGGGCCGACGCACTTCGGCCATTCCAGCCCCTTGTGGCCGCCTTGCTCCGCGAGCGCACGGGCGCCGGGCAGGAAGCGCTGGTAACATCCGAGCGCGTTGGCGGCGCGTTCCCAGCGGTCCCAGAGCGCGAAGTGCGCCAGATGCCACCAGACCATCTCCATGTGGAACCGGCCGCCCCACATGGCAGAGCCGAACAGACCGGTTTCGGCCGGCGGCCAACTGCCCGACGACTGCGTCGCGGTGAGATATTGCGAGAGCACTACGCGTCGTTCCAGCTCGCGCCAACGCGGATCCTTGCTGCCGGACAGATCGATCGCGCCGCCCGTGCTCCAGAAGGTTTTCCAGGCCCAGCAACTTTCGTCAAACACTTTTCCCACGTCGGGCAACTCCGCCGTGACCGGCGCGGCCACAAAGGCGCAGACGAAGTCGAGCCGGTTCGTGCCGGCGCTGGAAAGCCTGAAGGCGTGCGGCGTGCTGGTCGGCGCCGCAAGCTGTGCCCCTGCGGACCACGCCAGGCGGACATGATAGGACGCTTCATCCACCTTGCGCCAAAGTCGGCAACGCGCTGGCCATGCCGCGTCAGCTTCGTCGTGTGCAATTCCGGCTGCGACCACTCGCCGAGCCACGGCTCCTCTTTCTTCCAGGCATAGGGGAAGTCAAGCGTCACCAGGATCTCGCCGCGCGCCAGCAGCGGCGATTCGATCCGCACAGCGACGGCATCGTTCTTTGCATCAACGCAGGTCTCGACGCGCACCGGCTGGCCCGCGATTTCAAATTGCGCGGTCTGTGTGCCGCTCCACAGATCGAGCGTGCGTTTCACCGCCGTGATTTCCTTCTTCGTCACCGCGCTGCCGTCGCCGTGGCACAAACGCAGCCGGCCGAGGTTCAGCGGGCGAAGGTCGTCCTTCCCCGGGAACGAGTGCCAGCACCAGTGCGACATCGCGTTGCCCGCGAACGTTTGCAGGCCGGTCGCGTCGGCGTTAAAGCAAAACTCGCCGTTGCCCAACGGCAACGTTGTCGCGAGCAAGTTGCACTCGATGTTGTGCCGCGTGACCAGCGCGTGACGGTCAATCGGTTCAGCCTTTTCCTTGGCCGCCAACGAGGTCGCAATAAGGCCCAACCACAGAAAGATTACTTTGCATTTCAGGCTCATGTTCCTGCCACCCCTACTGCAAATTGTAAATAGTCCCGCATATTCGCGCGAATCCAGCCGGTTTGATTGATGCGGCCCCGCGAACCAACTAGAAAGTGCCGAGCAGGACCTGCAGCGGTTGCGGCGCCGAACTGAAGTTGAGACCGTTGTCGGTTTCGTCGCCGTTCCAGATGCGGACAAAGCGCGGACCCTGCGGGATAATTACTCCGCCACTATTTGTAACCGCATCATGATTATGTGAAAAGATATTGTCCGCTGCCTTCTGGCCATCGCGGGTGGCGAATTCTTCGACCCGCAGGAACTCCCGTTGCCCACCGGACGCGGCGCGGAAATCGACGCGGCAGAAGACGCCCGTCACCCAGAACCGGTTGGGCGCAATCTTGGCGACGAGGGCGCGGCCCACGGGCGTGGGATTCCCGGCCGCGGCAGCAGTGCCGCCGCGGCGCGAGGCGGCGCCGAAAGTGACGTTTGCCCGCCACTCGCCGAAATCCATCGATTTCGTCGGCTGGCCCCGCTCCTCGTAGACGGCCTGGAGTTTGCCCTCGAAATTCGCCCGGGCGACTTCGCGCATGATCGGCTCCAGCATCTGGTAGGTCAGCCTGAGTTGGGCCAGCGATTGCTCGGTCACGCGGGGCGAGCCCAGCGGCTCGTTGGCATAGGCGGTGTAGTCGAGTCCGAAGGGGGCCCAGCCGATGGCCCCGTGCCCGAGCGCGGCAAAGCACATCCGCCCGTTCCCCAGGCCGGTCTCGGGCACCAGCAGGGCGTTGTCCGGCCGGCTGTAGCGTTCCAGCACCTTGACGTAGCGGGCCTCGTCGTTCATGTAAATGTCGGGGGCCAGGATATCGATGGCCGGGGCCGCGGCCTTCCAGAGCCCGAGTACGTTGTCCGTCGGCCCGCCGCTTTCGTAGGTGCCAGCCGGACCCGGTGTGAAAGGATCGCGCAAGGCCGCGTTGACGTACATCGGCAGCGCGTACTCCGCCTTGCCCGCGGCGGCCACCTGGCCGATATAACGGCCGACGGACCAAGCGTGGAAATACTCGTCGGCGTCGGCCCCGAAGACCTCGGGCCATGTGCCGCCGGCGGGCAGGTCGCCGCCGGCCGGCGACTTGCCGCCCAGGGCCTTCAACAACTCCGCCGGCACCGCGGCGTTAAAAAACTTCTGGGCCTCGGGCGAGTAGTCGCGGGCGCCGCCCCCGGCGGCGCCCGGCTCGTTTTCGACCTGAATCAAGATCACCGTGCGCTGTGGATCGGCCTCCTTCAAGTGCCGCATCAGGGCACTGAAGGCGTGCATGTCGGCCGCGAGCGCAGCGGGGGCGTGCGGCGACGGCGAATTAATGCGGCGGCCGTTCTTGCCGATAATCCCCGGAAACTTCTCCGGCTGGCTTTTCGCCCAGAGCGGAATGTAATGCGAGCGGCCGTTCTTCCAGGTGCCGAACCAGAGCAACGTCAGCCGCACATGATGCTCGCGGGCCTCCTTCAACAGCGTGTCGACGACCGACGTGTCGAACTTGCCCGGTTCCGGCTCGAATTGCTCCCAATAGACCGGGGTCTCCAGCGTATTGGCGTGCAGGTATTCCATGGCCGGCCAGACCTTGGGCAGCATCGCCGGCCAGGCGCTGGAGTTGTGGGACTGCGCCCCGAGACTAAAAAACGGCGCGCCGTCCACGAAGAGGGCGTAGCGTCCGTCTTGGCTCGCGAGGCGCGGAATCGGATTGGCATCGGGTTGTGCCCCCGAGGCAGAGGCGGAGATGCCCGACACCGCGGCGACAATCGCGGACAATGCGGCTAGGCGGATGGATGTGAGCTTCATAATCGTTCTCCTATGATTGTTGTCTCACGCGATTGGCATCTTCTATACGCGGAATGTTCTTCGTTGGCCGCCCCACCGTTCTCCGCGGACGCAGACCGCCAAAGAAATGGCCTGAAATGCTTCATTATCTGCGCTCGCGCGGTGTAGCTCCTACCGCCCGCCGTGGCTGCTACCTTGCGAAGGAACAAAGTCTCGCTCTGACGGCAGGCCCCTTTCTTCCTTCGCTTGCACCGCGTCCCGCTGTGCGCACCATGCCGCCACCGGCACTTGACCCCAGGCGATTCATTAACGATTACGTCCTTGCTAAACTCCGTCGCTTGCGATAGAACATCACCGTCGCGACCCCAACGGTCAAAAGCACCAGCGTACCGGGTTCCGGAACCGAGCGCCCGCCGGGGAACCCGCGGCAACCACCGTGCCGAACGCTCCCAGATCGTTGCCGACGAACAGGTTCGTCCCAACATTGTTCGCGTCGATCGCTTCGGGCGAGGTCACAATCAACGTTCCGTCGCTGACGATGGTTCCGCCGGTATAGGTGTTAGTGCCGCTGAGCGTCAGCGTGCCGCTGCCCACCATTGCCAGCAAGCCGCTTCCGCTGGTGGCGTAAGCGGGGGTCTGGTTGCCCGCCAGGTCGTAGACAATCGCGCCGTTGTCGGTCACGCCGCTGGTGTTCGCGATCGAGCCGTCCTGGCCGCTGACACCCGTGCCCAACTGCAGCGAGCCGCTGCTGATGGTCGTCGCTCCCGAGTAGGTATTGCTGCCGTCGAGGACGAGGAGACCGCCCGCCCCACTCAGCGTCAGCGCGACGTTGTGTGTCGGCCCATTGCTGATCGTGCCGCCGAACGTTGTCGACGTCGCCTGCTGATTGACCGTCAGCAAGGAATTGGCCGTGCCGCTATTGGTGATCAGGCCCGCCAAGCCGCTGAGCGACGATACGGTCGGGCTGAAGCCGTTGAGATCGGTGACCCCCCCGTTGGCCGTCAGTCCGCCCGTGCCCAAGGCGGAGACGTTGCCAAGCTGCAGCGTGCCGCTGCTGATCGTCGTGGCACCCGTATAGTAGTTCGCACCAGTCAGCACTTGCGTGCCCTGCCCGCTGAAGGTCACGGTGAGCGCGACGCCGGTGGTACCACCGTTGCCGCGGCCAAGGACATCGAGGTCGCCGATCGTGCCCGCAAAGGTATAGGTCGCGCCGGCCGCCGGATCAATGAAAAGGCTCGTCGGGGAGGAGTTGTTCTCCGTGCCGACGGCCGAGGTCTTATCGCCGTTCAGTCCGGCGAGAGTCTGGGAAGCGTTGCCGGAGTAGAAAGCGAAAACCGCGGAATTCGTGAGTGTCAAGACCGTAGTCGCAGGCAAAATATTTATAGCCGGGTTGACATTCACGTCGTTCGTAACCGTGGCATTATTGATGGTTGTATTGCCCGTGTAATTGTTGTTGAGGCCGTCGAGCACGAGCAGATAGGGCGCGGTTCCGGGAAGGTTGCCGCCGCTGCCGCCGCTGATGGTCAACCCGCCGCTGCCGGTGATTTGTCCGGAGAACTTCACGCCCGTCGTATTCGGGGTATCCAGACTGCCCGTGGCCGTGAAGGGAATGTCGATCGTGCCGCCGGAGGCGCCCGGGGAAATCGTACGATTGGTCGCCAGCGTCGTCGAGGCCGTGATCAAGAGCGCGCCGCCATTGAACGTAAGCGGGGCGGCAGCGCCAAGATTGGCATCGCCGGCAATCGATAAAGTTCCGCCGCCGATGGTAGTACCGCCGCTGTAAGAATTGGTCCCAGTAAGCGTGGTCATGCCGGGGCCAAGCTGTACGACGGCGCCGCTGCCGCTAATCGTGTTGGCGACAACCAGGCCGGTGTCGCTGCGGTTGAAGGCCAGGACGGAATTATTGTTGATCGGCGCGGCCCCCAATGCGCCGGCAGCGCCGCCGTTGCCGATCTGCAACGTGCCGCCATTGATGTTCACGAGGCCGGTTCCCGTCGCGGAGCCGCTGGAATTGCTGGCAATCAGGATGCCGGCGTTGATGTTCGTGGCGCCGCTGTAGGTGTTTGACGTGCTCATGGTCACGCTGCCCGTGCCGTTCAAGGTCAATGCCCCGCCGCCGGCGATGCCATAGGGGCCGGAGATGGTGTAGTTGTAGGCGTTGTTGTTGAAGGTCACCGCGCCCGGGCTGACGTCGCCGGTGCCGCTGATCGTCACGTTCGTCGTGCCGCCGGCGGTGGTGCCGGCCGAATCGTCGAAGACTACGGTGTCGCCCGGCAAGAAGGTGGTCGGTGCGCCGGTATCGCTCCGTGCCCAATTGTTGGTGGCAGTCCATACGCTTCCCTGCGTGCCCCGCCAGACCGGATAGTAACCCGTGATCACGTAGTCGATCGCGGTGCCGGTAACAACCAGCGCGCCCTGGTCGCGAGTGGTCAAAGCCGTTTGCGAACCCAAGACGAAGGCGGAAGAGCCGGTCCCATTGAGGCTGTTGTATGTCGCCAGCGTGTAGGTGCCCGTCAGCGCCGAGTTGCCGCCGACGTTGACCGTTACCGAATTGTTTCCGCCGTTGGTGGTCAGTCCGTCTCCGCCTATCGCAAGTTCCGGTACGGCCGGATTTCCGGCACTGAAGTTCAGCGTCGCAGTATCGGTCGCGCTCTGGCCTAAGAACAGGCCTTGTACGGAAAGCGTACTGCCGTTGTTGGCGTTGTTGGCGGAAACGTCCAACGTGCCGTGGTTGAGGACCGTAACATCACCCGCACTTCCGTTGCCGCCGAAAACGGCCGTCCCGACCGTAACCGTGCCCAGGGAAATGAAGGGGCCGATGGCCAGCGTGCCGCCGCTGACGGCGGTCGTTATGGCGCCGTTGGTCGTGCCGGCGAGGACCAGCAGGCCCGGCCCGGTCTTGGTCAGATTGCTGCCGGACAGCATTCCCGTGTTGTTGTAGCTCTGCCCGGCATCGACCTGGATCGTGGCGGCCGGATCGGTGAGATTGATGCTCCGGGCCGACGCGATGTTGCCGGCGACTTCCAGCGTGGCCGGGCCGATCGAAAGCTGCCCGCCGACGGCTCCCAGGCTATTGGCGTTGGTTATCGCCAGGGTGCCGCCGCTAATCGTCGTGCCGCCAAGATAGCTATTGGTGCCGGTGAGGGTCAGCGAGTTGGGTCCCAGTTGCGTCAACGAACCGCTTCCGGAGATGGCGCCGGAGTACGTCGTGTTCGGCAAATTGCCGCCCACGCTAAGCGCCACGGCGTTCAAAGCGGAGTCCGTCAGGGAGATGCCTCCGCCGCCGGACAAACCGCCGATGTTGAAATTGCCGATATAGGCGGCGAAAGAAAGCGACGCGAACGGCCCGATCGCGAGCGTACTGTTCTGCAGGGCGTACTGGTTGGCCAGTTGCAATCCGCCGCCATTGAGCTGGGTCCCGCCGGAAAACGAATTGCTCCCCGCAAGCGTCAAAGTGCTATCGTTGCCATTCTTGGTCACCGAGCCGGAACCGCTGATGCTGCCGGCATAGGTCTGGCTGGAAAAGTAATTGAACACCAAAGCCCCATTGTTGGTGATGCTGGTGGCCACCGAGCCGTCTTTATTGGCCGCTGCCACACCCAATTGGAGCGTGCCGCCGCTGATCGTCGTGGCGCCCCCATACGTGTTGGAGCCCATCAGCGTCAGCATTCCGCTTTGTAGCGACAGGGACCCGGTGCCGCCAATGGCGCCGATGTACGATTGCGCCCGGCGAGGTTGTAGACCAGAGTCCCGTTGTCGGTAATGCCGACCGAACTGGAAATAGAGCCGTCGTTGCCGGGCGAGCCGTTGCCCAATTGCAGCGTGGCCCCCGCGCCAATAGTGGTGGCGCCGGTGAATGTGTTGCTGTTCATGAGAATGACGGTGCCGGTTCCCGTCAGTTGCAAGCCGGTGCCGCCGGCGATGGCGTTCGACCCGGACACCGTGTAAGTCGTGTTGTTGTTGTTGAACGTCACGGAACTGGGATGCACGTCCGCGCCGTTGATAATCACGGCGGTCCTCGGCGCGGCGGAGTCGTCGAAGAGGACGGCATCGCCGGGGTTGTCGATGTATTGCGTGGGACTGCCGTTGAAGGACCAATTGAAATCACTCGTGTTCCAAGCGGCACTCTGCGACCCGGTCCAGAGAATGTACGCGGCGACACTGGTCACGTCCAGGTCCAACTCGTTCGCGCCATTATTGAAGGCCAGGGCGCCCGTCGCGCGATTGGGAAGCGTGCCGAGCGTGAACGTGTTTGACGGCGAAGTGTTCACTCCGCTGTAGCCGATCAAGGCATAGTCGCCGGTCGACGTGATCGAAGCAATGTTGATCGTGACCGTGTTGCCATTGGTGTTCAGCATGCCGGCTCCGGTGATCTGAAGGGCCGGGCTGCCGACCGGAGCGGACAGCGTGCCGCCAAAGTAAACCGAGGCCGGGCCGTTGAAGGTCACACTGCTGCTGAGCGTGAGCGCCCCGGAACCCGACTGGCCGCCTTCAAGGATGCCGCCGGATGACACGTTTACCGGGCTGGCAACCGATCCCATTCCACCCAGCGTCGCGCCCGAGCCGACCGTGACTAGGCTCGAGGATTGGATCGAGCCGTTGACATAGAGCTTTCCGGCCGTGACGGCCGTCGAGCCGGTGTAGCTGTTGTTGCCGTTGAAGATAATAGTTCCATTGTTGTTCACGGCGATACCGGGCGTGGTGGCGTCGCCTTCCACAATGGAATTGCCGACCACGACCGAACCGGTGCCGCTGATCGTGCCGCCGAAGTCGCAACGGCCGCCGTTGCGAGCGGTGAAGGTTGTGGGGGTGGCGGGCGGCTCATTCAGCGAGATATTGCCGTCCATCTGGGTCCAGTCGTCGGTCATACCGCCCAAAGTCGCGCTGGCATAGACGACGTCCGGCCCGCCAACGTTGATGTTGCGGCTCGTGGTAATTCCCAAGCTTCCGATGCCGGCATTCGGTCCGTAGGTCATGAAGGCCACATTGGCCCCAGAGTTGGTGACAACAAGACTTCCGCCCGCCGCATAATCTGGATTGACCGTGGGGCTGGTCCCGACTTGCATGGTGGCGTTTCCTTCGCCTAGCGCGCCAGGCTGGCCCGGCTGGGCCGGGTCGCTGGCGGCAGCAAAAACCGCGCCCCCGTTGACCTGCAGACTGCCTGCAAGGTACGAGGTTGCCGCGCTGTCGAATATCAAGCCGCCATTGCCGTCAAAAGCCACATTGAGGCTTTGTCCGGCGCTGTTAATGACCTGACCGGCCAATTCGCCTTCAGGTGTGTTTCCGACGCCGCGAATAGACGCCCATCGCCGGTGGGGACCACCGTTCAGATCAATGTTGTTCAGCAGGATCAGCGTATTGTTGGCGGTCGGGGACCCCAGGGTGATGTGGTCGCCGGTGCCAAGACCCCATTCATCCTTTTCCCGCAAAGTCGCCAAGGTCGTACTGCCGGGGACGGGCGTGTAGAGCGCGACGATTCGCGGCGTGGAGAGGGAATTCGCGTTGTAGGCGGCAAACCCCGTGCCGTCGTCGTTGTTTCCGAGGGTGCCCATGCTGAGCTGCCCGTTCGTCGGCACGGCGCCGTTGGTGCCTGTCGCCCCGTTCCCCGGCGCGATGACCTGGTAGGAGAAGTCCGCATTGTGCCCACCGGGGTCTGTGCCGATCGTGGCGCCGATCTGGAGAATTGAAGTGGAAAGAAGAGTTCCGGTTGCGTTCAAGCTGATCGGGGGCAGTGAGCTATTCGCCGTGCCGGACCCCAGCGCGGTGGAACTGCGGATGGATAGTACCGTCAGGCCTCCGACGGTGTTGTTCGTGGCACTCAGGGTCCCCGTAGCGGAATTAACTCCCTGGAGGACCAGCAAGCCATTGGTAGCGGACGTCGGGCCCGTGTAACTCGGGGCCGCGTTGAGCGTCAGCGTGCCGCCGCCGGCCTGCGTCAATCCGCCGCTGCCGGTAATGAGGGCGCCGTTAAAGTTTGTGCCTTCCGTCAGCGCGTTGCTGGCGCAGAAGGCGAGCGTCGCGTTGTCGATAAACGCGCTGCCGGCCGAGATCGCGGCGATGTTGCCGCCGTTGCCGATTTGCAACACACCGCCGCTGATCGTTGTCGTGCCGCCGTAGGTGTTGGCGGCGCCGATGACCTGGGTGCCCGTGCCGACCTTGATCAGGCTGCCCGCGCCGCTGAGGACGCCGGAGTAGGTGCTGTTCTGCCCGTTGTTTCCCACGCTGAGGGCAACGGCGTTGGACGCGCTGTTCACCAGGGCCAGATTGGAGGACCCGCTGAGCCCGCCGAAGGTAAACGCATTGGCGCTCACCGAGGCGTCCAGGACGAGATTGCCGCTGCCGCCGTTGACGGTGCTGTTTTGCAGGGCATTCTGATTTTGCAGGTCGAGCGTGCCGCTGTTGAGGAGCGTTGCGCCGGTAAAGGTGTTGGCGGCGGTGAGCACCAAGGCGCCGCCGCCGGCCTGCGTCAATCCGCCGTTGCCGGAGATGGCGCCGCCGCTGAAGTTTGTGCCTTGCGTGACGGTATCGCTGCGGCTGAAAACGAGCGTGCCGTTATCGGTAATCGCGCTATTGGTGGAGATCGAGCCGAGGTTGCCGCCGTTGCCGAGTTGCAGGGTCCCCGAAGTGATCGTCGTGGGGCCGGAGTAGGTATTGGAATTGCTGAACGTCACGAGGCCCCCGCCGCTGATGACGACCGAGGCCGTGCCCGCGATTGGTCCTCCCGTAAAGCTGTAGGGGACGACGTTGTTGATGAAATTGACGCTGGATGGACTCACCCCCACCCCGCCGCTGACGATATTGATGGGGTTCGTGTTCGCGCCCGAGTCGGAAAAGATCACGGACGAGCCGTCGCTGTAACTCGAACTCGCGGTTCCCGGCGTATTCGTCCAGTTGACGTCGCTGCCGGAAAGGCTCCAGTTGCTATTGGTCGCGCCGGACCAGTTCAACCCGGTAGCAAGAGCCGCGAAGACGGCGACGGCTAAATCGTTGCGGCTCGTGGTGTTGGCCGATTGTGTGAGCGTAAGGCTCCCCGCCGAAAGATTAGCGAGGTATCCTCCGACAGCACCTATGGAAGAAGCCGACGCTGCGTTCGCCGCCAGGGGCCCCCATAGTGTGGTTGGATTGGGACCGCTCGAAGCCGTAAAAGAGAAGGGCGAAGTGCCGCCCAGCCGCCACCCGCCCATAGAGACCGCCATTGAGCCTGCAGCCGTCGAGGAGAAGGGCACAGCAACGGTACTCGCGTTTGCTTGATTCCCGAAGCCGGTTGGCGTGACGCCCGTGTTGACGCCCGAAATTGTGAACGCGTTCACTTCGCTGCCGTCTCCGATCCCTGAAACCGCGAGCGTGCCGCTGCCATCCGTCGGATTCATGTAATAGAGCACTTCGGCGTCTAGGTACGTAGAGGTAGTGGTCTGTTCCACGATGGCCGGCAAGAGCTTCTGGGTCCCGGAACTAGTTATCCAACTCACGCTTGTGCTGGCCGAGAGGGTTGTGGAATAGTTGGTGCATTGCACCACCAGGGCGCTGCTGCCCGGCGCGGCGGTGACCGTAAACGTTTCCGTTCCGGAAAACGCGGTAGTCGGATTGTTGCCATTATTAATGGCCCAAGGCGACGCAGCAGACGTGTCCGTTATGGTGATGGCCGCCTGGGCCTGCGGCGGGGCCACCAGGAAAGTTAAAACAGCAACGCCCAAGGCAAGCAAAGACGCACGAATCAAATTACCAAAGCTAGACATGATCAAACCCAGGGGAAAAGAAGACGGAAAAGTTACGCTGATTGCCGCCTTGCCGGCGGACACGACGATCGGACGAGCTTTCATAACTCACACTCCAGGACCCAGAAGTAGACAGCGGCCAGTCACGGGCGAGCAGACACCATCGGTCAGCCCTCACCCCGACTCCCTCCCGACAGTGATTTCTCGACCGACGGGCGCGGGGAGTTCTTTGCCCCCTGGGAACGATGGAAATGCCAAGCTCGGAAAAGCATCTCCATCGCCCCCAAGGGAACAATGTCAAATCTCAAATCTCAGATTTCTCATCGCTCATCCCTCATCTCTTCGTGTTCCTCGACTTGATGCTTCGGCGCGAAGAGAAACTGCGTCGGTTCCAAGGCCGCGTCGCTGATGCGGACCTCATCGAGCCATCCCTGGAACCAGCCACAGGGTTTTGCCTCCCGACCTCGGCCAAGTGCCCACTCGCAGTCATCGCCGCATTTGCCCAGGGCCGTGCCAGTCCCATTTGAACCTGGGGCTTTGGGAAGTTCCGCGACCGCCTGGAGTTCGTAGCCTCGGGTGTCGTTACGGTTGACGAACAATTTCAACGTTCGGCCGTCGCTCACCGCGGAGAGGTGGTACCAGCGATTGGCTTCCACGGGCAATTGCGATGCGCAGGCCTCGTGGAACCGCCCCTGGACGTCGGCAAAGCGAACCGAGAAGCGGCCGGCCTCGTTGATTTCCAGAATCAAGCGGGCCGCGTTGCCACCTTTCCCGTCGCGGCAGACAATCACTTGTGGCCCAGGCCGAAGTTGCTTCGTCTTGACGGAGGCCTCGATGGTCCATTGAGCGGGTGTAATCTTTTGCAGGTCTACGGGCGAGGCGTGGCTGAATTGCGAACGCGTGTAAAACTCGCGCTTGCTCAGGCCATTTTCGGTAGGTTCCGTGATGGCGATGCAGCTCCGATTGACGGCGCCGCTCTGGGGCACCACCGCCGCCGGCACGTCGCCCGAGAAAGTCGGCCTGAATCCGGCCTGGAAGCAATACAGATCGTTGCCGTTCTTGGACGAGTCGCTCGTGGCGCGGATCGGGTGGGTATTGTAATGAGTATCGGGCGCAAGATTCCCCAGGGGCCGGTCCTCAAAACGCCAGTAGGCCACCGTGTGCAGGTCCCGCGGGGACTGCTCGACGGGCCGAATCAACGACTGGCCCGCGCGCTCCGCGAGCAGGTTCGCGGCCGGGCCGGCGTCGCCGCGGGCGGGCACTATGTACTCGTGGACGGCGGTGGCCGCAATGCCGTACATGCTGTATATTTGGTCCTCGTGCCCGGCAGAACCGAGCGTCACGGCCTGGGCGCGGACGGCCGACAATCGCCAGACCGAAAATGAGCGGTCCGCGTTGATAGGATAGGAAGTCGCCATGGAAAAGCGCGGATCGCTGGCGAGCAACTTCGCCGCGTTGGCGCGTTCCATCATTTTCACCTTCCAACCGGTCGGTTGGAATTGGGCCCGCACCCACTGGGGCGCGGTCCGGCGGTCGTCAGTGAAAACGTAAAGGTCAGCCGCACAGGCCAACTGTACGGTAATCTGGTAGTCACTGCGGACCTTGTCGCTGTTGAACATCCTCACGTAGTCGGCGCCGCGGAGCGCTTCCGGGATGCCGGCTTTCGTCACGCCGGTCCACTGGTAGAACCGATCCACGTAGGCCGGCGCGCCGTCGACCAGACCGCCGGGCACGATTTCGTAGAACCGAGCGCTTTCCGGCAGGCGAATGTTGTCCCAAACCGAGGCGATCACCGGCGGGCGGGACGGATCGGGCGGCGCTGAGGGCGGCATGTCCAGGGGCGGAAAGGTTTGGCTGCTGATGGCAGCCAGCCGGCTCAATCCACCCACCGGACCCATGCAGAGCGCCTCGCCGGCAACCAGCCGGCGAGATGCCGGCGGGGGCGAGGCCTGGAGGGCGGACTTAGCGGACTCGACATCCACGCTGCCCTTGAACACGGCCACTTGGACGGCCCCGCAGGCGTCCAAGCGGAGGCCGAATTCCGTCCCCAAGTCGACAATGTTTCCGCGGGACGTCACGACGGTAAACCCGTGCGCGTGCTCGCCCACGTGGGCCACGAGGTTGCCGCTATACGCTTGTATGGACAGCGGCCCCAGGATACGGATATGGGTCCGGCGCTCCAGCACCATCCTCACGCCGCGATCGAAAGCGAGCTCTACGCGGCCGTCGAGCATGTTGATCTCCTGGCCTGCCGCCAGCCGCTGCATTTCCACCGGGACCGGCGGCGGTCCCGCCCAATGCACACCGCGGGCCAGGGTAAGAAGGCAACCCGACTGAATTGCCGAAGGAGAGAGCGAGGAGTCGGGGACGGCCAAATCCCTGAGTTGGGGAGGGCGAAATCCCTGATTCGAAACTTGAGATTTTTGGTCCGCGGCTTGAATTCTGCCTTCCATAGACCCGCGACCCGCAAGCGCGTGCCCTGCCCCCCTGCCTTCCCATCTGCAAAGCGACACAATTCCCACGATCAACATGACCGCCAAGGCAGAAAAAAGTAGAGCACGATCCGCGAAGAATCCCCAAGCCTGCGCGCTTGCTTCTCCCAGAAAGCCCAGCACTGGCGAACGAGACGGTCTCGGTGCCGGAGTCATGTCGGTCGCGGCGGGCCGCCTCGCGCCACGGTCATGGGTGGGCTGGGGGGCGCGGAAGAGGACCGCCAACAGGCTATCCATCGCAAGTTGCCGCCCATAGTCGCGGCGCGACGCTTCATCGCCGTCGGGTTGCGGGGGGCGAGTATCATCAAACTGCTCGCTCATGACTCCTTCTCCGATTGCTCCCGGACGCACTGGCGGATCAACTCGCGGGCGCGGGAAAGGCGCTTGGCAATCGCGTCGGAAGAGGCGTTCTCAGCCGCCGCCGCTTGACGCAGGCTCATGTTTTCCGAGTAGACCCTCACGATGGCATCCTTCAAGTGCTGACTGAGTTGTCCGACGCAATGCCTTACCCAACGCTGCATCCGCTCGAAATAGGGCTCTTCGCCGAGCGCGGGGGCATCGAAGACCGCGTAGACTTCCTCAATTCCCTCGATCACTCGACTGTCCGCGATCACACGCTCATGGCGAAAGGCCCGCTGACTTTCCAAGACCTTTTTGCGCACAATCCCTCGCAGCCAGCACGCGAAGTTCTCGCCTTGGCGAAAGGCCTCCAACCGCTGGTGGGCAACAAAACAGGCTTCCTGCACTATGTCCTCGGCTTTATCGACATCCCCATAAAGGAGGGACGCGGTGTACGAGAGGAGCATCGGGCGGTACTGTTCGATCAGAATCTCGAATGCCTTGTCCACTCGTCCCTCCCCAATCTCTATTGACGCTTTTGCCGAAAAGTTGACATCGTGCCAAAGAGTTTTCACCTGGATAACAGGGCCGGCAAAAATCCGGCCACTAGAAAAGTTCAGACGGCGATTGTTTGCCAAGAGACGATCACGTCAACTTTCCGACAAAAGAGTCAATGGATGATGGAGATACCGTTTTGATTATCTGCCGGCGCCGGCGAAGGCCCCGTGATAGTGAAAACTATTGGCCGAGGAGAAGCGCATGAAGTGGACAATTGCGATGTGCGGTGTTTGCGTGGCAGTGATCGCTGGCTTGGCTCGGCTGGGCATGACCCAGAACGCGCCTCAGCCGCCGCGCCGACGGCCCGAGCTGCGCCGACATCACAAACTCCGCTGATGGGGTCGCTCGACCAGTTCACCGCCCCCGAGGTGCCGGCTCTGGCGCAGGATTGAGTGTTGATAAAGCGGTAGTCTGGCGGCAGATCTGAAGGCTTCAGTTCCCACACGACCCGCTTGTCGGGGGTCACTTCAACCGTGCTGATGTCCTTCTCATTGGTGATCAGCGTATTGCCGTTCTTAAGTCGGGTTGCGGCCCACGGGCTGTTGGGCGCCGTCAAAATTGAAATGCAACAACTGGTGTAGGAGAAAACATCGCAGGGACGTTCAAATGGGTTTGGTGTTCAGGAAAACCCGGTTTGAATGGAATCCCTGCGATGGCGTCTCATCTTACTTTGGAGGAGCGTGAAATCCTAGCCCACATGAAGCGCGAGAAGAAATCGCTGACGGAGATTGCCCGGCGGCTCGGCCGCAGCAAGAGCACGACGCTCGACACGACCCTACGTGCTTTATTATAATGATCTAGCGAAATCCGACCTGCCGCCCCTGTGTGCCGGCTCAGGGTTCGAAGGTCTATACTCCGATTCCCTAGGATACCCAATCATGTCCAACTCCGTCTCACGTCGTGAATTCCTTATTGGCGGCTTGGCGACGGCCAGCGTGGTCGGCGCCGGCCGGTTGGCGCTGGGCGATCCGCCGCAATCAGTTTATTATCCGAAGTTCACGTCGGCGGCAGCGGCGCCGACTTCGCCGGTCGCCATCCAGCGCTGCACCAGCTACGATCCCGCCTTGCTTCGCCAGAAGCTCAACGAGGCGCTCGATCTCATCGGCGGCCTGAAGCGACTGGTGAGCAACAAGACAGTGAGCATCAAGATCAACGTTACCGGCGGGCCGGGCAAGTTGGCCGATCTGCCGGGCTATAGGACGTACCAGATTCATCCCAACATGCTGGCGGCCCTTTGTGCGGCGCTGGACGCCGCCGTGCGCGGCGGATCACCGTGCTGGAAAGCCAGTATTCGCCCAAGCCGCCCGAAGAAGTGCTCGCCGGCGGCGGATGGGACGTCCGCGCGATCAAGTCGGCCGGCGGCAACCGGGTCGCGTTCGAAGACACGCGCAACCGCGGCCAGTGGAAGCAGTACAGCCGCCTCAAGGTTCCCTGGGGCGGGTTCCTGTTTCCGGCCTTCGACGTCAACATGTCGTACGAGAAGACCGACGTCTTCATCTCGCTGGCCAAGCTCAAAGACCATCTTTCGGCGGGCGTGACGATGTCGATCAAGAACCTCTTCGGCATGCCGCCAACCTCGCTCTATGGCCACGACGCGCCGAACGAGAATTCGCTCAGCTACCGCGGCCCAATGCTCCACAACGGCAAGCGGGCCGTGCCGGACGGCGTGCCCGCGGAAATCAAGCAGAACGTGCCGGTGGCGTGGAGGTATCGCGTGCCTCGCGTAGTTGCCGATTGTCTCGGCGCCCGCCCCATTGACCTGGCCCTGATCGACGGCATCGAGTCCAACCGTGCGGGCGAAGGACCGTGGGCAGTCCAGGCCAAACCTGTCAAGCCCGGAATTCTTCTCGTGGGACTGAACCCCGTTTGCACGGACGCGATCGGCGCGGCCGCGATGGGTTACGATCCCCAGGCCGCGCACTTCGCCTTTCCCTTTCCCGGCGAGAATTACCTGAAGCTTGTCCATTCGGCCCGCCTGGGCGAGATCGACCCCAAGAAGATCGAAGTACGCGGCCTCCCGCTTGAGAAGGCGCTGTTTCCCTTCAACCCCAAGCACGAGCCACTGGAGATACCGACGGCCTATCTCGACTATTACCGAACGCGGCACGCGTAACGGTTCGTGACGAGGGTAGACCAAAAGTGCATGCACCGTGCGATTCGCAGCAAAGGTCGCGATAATCTGGCTCTTCGGCCTTGCGTGGCATGCTTGCGGCGCGTTTTCCGCGGTCGCTGAACCGATCGCCGCTGTAAGCCAATGGGTCCGCCTCGGTCCCGACGGAAAGCTCGTCTACAAAACCACGCCGCGCGGCGATCGCATCATGGACTTTTCCAGCGCCGGCTACATGGGCGGCGGCGTTGCCCTGCCGAGCGTGCCGGTGAAGCGCTCTGTCAAGCCCTCCGGCGGCGCGGACGACACGGCCGCCATTCAAGACGCCATCGATGCGGTCTCCGCCATGCCCGCGAAGAACGGTTTTCGCGGCGCGGTCCTGCTTGCGCCGGGCACGTACACTTGCGCAAGAACCATTTACATTTCTGCCGATGGCGTCGTGCTCCGCGGGAGCGGAACAGCCGGGCGAACGGCTAGCACCTTCAAAATGACCGGATCGCGGCATTGCGCGATCGTAATGGGCCGAACGGGCGGCGGACAAGGCCGGCGCTTTATTGATCCCGCGGCGGATGGCACACAAGAGAGCAGCGCCGCGACGGCAATCGCCGATGCCTATGTGCCGGCCGGGACAAGGAGTTTCACGGTGGCTAATCCGGCTGGGCTGGCCGCGGGCGACACGATCGGCATTGTACGCCCGGTGACTCGAAGCTGGCTCCATTTCATGCACATGGACGACCTTCAGCGCAACGGCCGGCCCCAAACATGGATTCGCGAGGGCAGCCACATTAGCGAGGAGCGAACCATCGCGGCAATCTCCGACAAAACCATTACCGTGGATATTCCGCTGAGCGATTCCTTCGACGCTCGTTACCTGAATCCGCCCGGCACAGCGATCGTCAAGACGATACTCGCGCCGCTGCTGAAGCAAGCCGGCGTCGAGCAGCTTCATGTCCAATGTCCGGCGATGAAGATCAGCTACACTCAGCATCCCTACACCGCGCTGCGGCTGAGCGGCCAGGACTGCTGGGCGAAGGACCTGCTGATTGAAGAAACCATGAATAGCGTGAGCGTGAGCGGGCGCCGCATCACCCTGCGGGAAGTAACGGTCAATCACACGTTTCCCAACGTCGGCAGCTCCAAGCCCGCGGAGTTTGCCCCCAATGCCAGCCAGATCCTGTTGGACCGCTGCGGCGGGAATGGCGACAACATTTGGTACGCCGCGACGGGCGGCGAACAAGCCGGCCCGATCGTGCTTCTGAACTGCGCGTTCCGCGGCAACGGCCACATCGAAGGGCACCAGCGCTGGACGACCGGCATCCTTCTGGACAACTGCCAGGTTTCCCAAGGCGGCATCGACTTCAAGAATCGCGGCGCGATGGGCTCCGGCCACGGCTGGGCGGTCGGCTGGTCGGTCGCCTGGAACCTGCGCCGCCGCGACCTACGTGATCCAACAACCGCCCGGCGCTATGAACTGGGCCATCGGCTGCCGCGGCCGAAGCCAGCCGACGCCGCGGCCATTCGACACAGCGCCGCCACTGCCCGAAGGCACCTTCGATTCGCCCGACAAGCCGGTCGAGCCGAAAAGTCTCTACCTGGCCCAACTGGCCGAGCGGCTGGGAGCGCTGGCGGTGAAGAATGTTGGGTATTGAAGTCGGATGACCGCCATGGGCCAGCTATCATTCGCGATTTTCGCCGAACCAATCTCGCAGTGGCTGGTATAATAGAGTGTCGCCGTCTTTCACCTTCCCCGAAAGAGATAGCCCATGTCGATTGTCGCAAATGACATTGAAGCTGCCGCTGACTTGGCGTTGCCGCCGCTGCCCAGCGACATGCTCGGCCGTTTTGAATTGGAGCAGTACCACGAGATGGTGCGGCAAGGCATTTTGACCGAGAACGATCCCTTTGAACTTTGGGAAGGAGTGGTAGTTCAGAAAATGCCCAAGAGTCGCGCGCATTGCCTGGCGATAGAATTGGCGGTACAGGCCCTGACTAGCCGCTTGCCTGGCGGTCGGCACGTAGAGGCACAGCAGGCGGTTACTCTGTTGAGCAGCGAAGTCGAACCGGACGCAATGGTAGTTCGCGGCGGCAGGCGCGATACGTTGATCGGCACCCGGGCGGCGGCGATTTGGGCCTAGTTGTCGAAGTATCGGACAGCTCGCCGGCCTATGACCGCGGCTTTAAGAAAGAACTCTTCGCAAGGGCTGGGATTCCAGTGTACTGGATTGTCAATCTCGTCGGCCGTTGCGTCGAAGTCTACGCTGATCCTGCCGGAAACGACTATCGCAATCCCGAAGTCTTTGGCGAAATGGACGAGGTTCCGTTCGATCTCGCCGCGCGTGAGCTTTCGCGCATCCCCGTGCGGGAACTGCTGCCGTAAGGATGCTGTGGCGCCGGCACAGGCAAATGCGCCAAGCTATTCGGAGCCCGAAACCTAAAAGGCGGCATAATGGCAACCGGCACGAAAGAGGAACTCTCCAGTTTTTGCGATTTCCTTTCCCAAGAGCTCGCGAACGGTGTGGCCCGGCTTTCCCCGGAAGAAGTGCTGGACATGTGGCGGGCCGAGCATCCTGTCGCCGATGACAATCCGAATCACGTCGTGGCGCTGAACGAAGCGTTGGCGGACATGGAGTCCGGCGACCGAGGCATGCCGCTGGAACAGTTCGATCGCACGTTCCGCCAGCGCCATTCAATTCCGCCCCGGGGCATGAGGTACCGCGCGGTGCTTACGTAAGACCGATGTCGAAACTATTCTCTAGAGGCGTTTCAATGGCAACCGCAGATTCGAATGTCTTGTTTTCGAGCACGCCGGTCGCGGCACAAGAGATTCCCGAGCTTTGCGCGGGCGACCGCCTGACCCGCTTCGAGTTCGAGCGGCGGTACTCGGCCATGCCCCACGTCAAAAAGGCCGAGCTCATCGAAGGAGTGGTTTACATGCCGTCGCCGGTTTCTCAAAAGAAGCACTCTCGTCCCCAGAGCTTCCTCGTAACGTGGCTGGGAAACTATATTGCGGCAACTCCGGGCACGGATGCCGAAGTAAACGCGACCGTTCGCCTGGACTTGGCGAACGACCCTCAGCCCGACGGTATTCTTCTCATTCTGCCGGAATACGGCGGCCAATCGCGCGTAGACGGCGACTATATCGGCGGCGCACCGGAACTGGTTGCGGAAGTCGCCGCCAGCACCGCCAGTTACGACCTTTACGACAAGCTCCAGGCCTATCAGCGGAACGCCGTCCGCGAGTATGTCGTGTGGCGGGTGCGGGACAAGGCGATCGACTGGTTCGTGCTCCGCGACGAGCGCTTCGAGAAGCTGCTGCCGGGCGCCGACGGCTTCTTGAAAAGCGAGACCTTTCCGGGACTTTGGCTCGATTCGGCTGCAATGATTGCGGGCGACCTTGCCCGCGCCCTGGCGGTCCTGCAGCAGGGCCTCGCTTCGGCCGAACATGCCACGTTCGTTGCCCGGCTCGAAGCGGCCCGTCGTCCGGCCCAGCCAAGACTGTTAATCCGCGTCAAGGAGGGAACCTGGTTTAACGCTCCTCTTTTGTTTGGTGGTGTTGCGCAGGTTCATTATAAGAAAGGATGTGTTGCAATGGCTGACACAAAACTCATTCGATTCGTCGGCATTATGATTATGGTGATTGGCATCGTCGTAACTGTCGAACTGGAGTCGAAGTTCTCTGACGAGAAGGTGGGACTAGCCGTAGGCGGACCTATCGGGCTGGCGGGCGTCGTGCTTTGGGCCTTCGGTGCGGCTCTGTCGTCTTTTCTCGCGGCGCGGAACGCTGTAGTGGCAGAGATGCCGCTCGAAGAAGGTGCAACGCGACTGAAAGAGGATGGTCGCGGTACGACATTCTCTGCCGGGATTATCGCGGGCGTCGGATTCATGGGACTTGCACTCATCATCCCTTTATGGCCGATTACGGCACCAATCTTCTCAATATGCGCTATTCTGTCGGTCGGCTATGGATGCTTCGGATATTCGGCAACGGGAACGTGCCCTCATTGCACTGAGAAACTTGCCGTTACCAAGCGGTCCGGCGGGATGCAGTGTAGCGGTTGCGGTGGCAGCATGGCAGTAAGAAACCGAAGCTTGATTCCTATCGACGTTACGCGAGTGCGTAGTGTGAACAAATGAAAGGACGGCTGGTCGCGGTGCCCGATGCTAATTGTGGTTTGGCGTAAGATCAGATGTTCGGAAAAGCGACGACCCATGGGTCGTTGCAGCCGCCTTCTTTGTACGCCCTCATAACTCGATCGAACATTTCTTCGGCAACCTCGACGATGGCCGTAGAGCCACTAGCGATGCCGTTGCGCTCATATGGGTAGCGTGCAAGGACAAACAAATTGCCCATCCGCCCGTCGAAATAATCACGATACGTCTGAAAACCGAGACGATCGCGAATCGCCTCGGGAATAGCGTCGAACAACTGGAGGAGGTTATGGCCAGGTCTAGCGACCTGATACTGCTCGCCGATCCCACCGCCAGTCCCGTCAACTGTGGCGTTGAAGCTCTTAAACAGGATTTCCAATCCGATGGCCGCGTTGACCATCGATGGTGGGGATAAACTGTTTTCCCATAGCAGGCGCGCACTTCGGATGAAGCCATACGCCGTTTCCATCATCCAAGGTCTAGAGTCCACGGTTTTGCCGTCCGTTAGAGGCCATCATCTACTCGTGATTTCAATTCTCCCGGCCTTCAGTCCCAACGCGCTCGCCTCCACTGTAATCGAGCCCGGGCGATTCGCGGCTGTCACCACTACGAGGCAGAGCCCATGAAATGACTTGTGTTGCGCCGCCACATTCGACTCGTGGCTGGCCGGGTCTCCATTGGCCGTGCCCGCGATCGTCCCAGGGCCGGAGACGGAGAATGAAATCGGGCAATCGGCGTCGGGGACGATGCGCCCTTGAGCATCCACGACCTCCGCACGGATCGGCGCTACCGATTCGCCGTCGGCATTAAACCGATCAATTTCCGCCACAAGCTTCAACGCCACCGGCGGACCAGCCGTCTCGGTCACGTAGCGTGCTGCCGCTGCCGATCCCTTGTAGCCCGTCGCCGTCAACGTGCCGCGCTGGTAAGGGACATTCCATTCAAGATAACTGTTGCGCGGCATCGGCTGCGCGCGAGGCTTTTGCCGTTGAGCGAAAGGTCGACGCGCTGGCAGTTGGAGAATGCCCGCACGCGGACGCTTTTTCCCGGCATGGAATTGGGAAGATTCCAGTCCGGAAAAATATACACAAAGGGTTCCGCCTTCCACGCGGCTCGCCAGTAGTAATAGACCGGCTTCGGAAATCCGCAGAGATCCATCGCGCCGGTCTGGCTGGTGACGGCGGGCCAACTGAACGGGTTTGGCTCGCCGCGGTAGTCGAAGCCCGTCCAGATGAACTCGCCCGCGACATAGCCGCGCTCAGCCACCGGGGCCCAGGATTGCCACGGCTGCGCACCCAAAGAGCCCGCAGCCGTGCCATCGCCGTATTGGGAGCAGCGCCCGGTCTCACGCGACGTTTCCATGCTGCCGCGCGAACTCTTGGCGTTGAGGTCCTCGCTGCCGAAAATCATCAGTTTCTGGAACGTACTGTGGTTCCGATCGAATTCGCCATTGTGGTAATTCATGCCAAGAATGTCTTCGACCGAGATGTAGCCGTCCTTCCTGAAACCGCCGTTGACCGCGCCGGTCGTCGGCCGCGTGGGATCGAGCGCCTTCACCGCCGCCTTCGTCGCGGCGAAGATTTTTGCCCCATAGGGCTTCGGTCCGACGCCCTCCTCGTTCGCCAACGACCACATGATGATCGAGGGATGGTTGCGATGCTGCAGGACCATTGCCTTCACGTCGGCCAGGTCCGAATACGGCGTCCGCTCGTCGGCTTTGGGGAAATACGTGTCGCCCAGATGCCGCGTCTCGTCCATCACCAGCATTCCCATTCGATCCGCGGCCTCGTAAAACGCCTCACTCGCCGGATTGTGCGCGCAGCGATAGGCATTCGCGCCCATAGCCTTGAGCTTGGAGATTCGCCATGACCAAAGATTGTCCGGCGCGGCGATGCCCACCGCGGGAAAGTCATGGTGGTTGCAAACGCCCTTGATCTCGACCCGGCGGCCGTTCAGGAAAAAACCCGCGTTGGGATCGAACTTCAGGCTGCGAATGCCGAAGCTGGTTGCGTCGCAATCAATTTCCGTTCCACCGGTTCGGATAGCCGTTTCAAGGCGATACAAACTGGGGACCTCCAGCGACCAGAGCTGCGCATCGGCGATCGTGGCTTCCTGTTGAAATGTCGCCTCGCGGCCGCCGTCGATATCCTCGGCATCGGACGCGGATGCGACCTCGTTGCCCAGTGCGTCGCTCACGCGGGAGACGAGCGTAAAGCGCCGCGCCGCCGGATCGTCGTTGCGGATCGTCGTCCGCATCGCAAGGCGCGCCGCGGCATGGTCTCCCCTTGAGTCGTGTCCGATCGGCCCGGCAACGGCGGCAACGACAAAGCTCCCCCAGGGCGCGATGTGCAGCCGATCCGTCGACAGCATCCGGACGTGGCGATAAATCCCGGCGCCTTCATACCACCAGCCTTCGAACCAGCGAGGATCGACAAAAACCGCTACGTCGTTTGTCGCGCCGTATTTGAAGGCCCGCGTGATATCGACCCGAAAACCGCTGTAACCGCTTGGATGTTGCGCGACGAATTGCCCGTTGACGAAAACGATCGCATCTCGGTACACGCCGCCAAAATTGAGGGATACGATCCTGTCTTTGCTCGATGCCGGAACCGTTACTTGCCGATGATACCACGCGGGATAGACGGGCAAGTAACCGTGCCCGGCGTAAGCGTCGCGTCCGGGACGATTCAACGCGCCTGGCTTACCTTCCCGCAGCGACGGAGTGCCCGGCCCCGGTATTTCGAATTCGCGCCCACCCAGCCGCCCCACCGCGCCCCCGGCCAGCAAGGATTCGTTGGCTTGCCGGGAAATATCTCCCTTCACCGCATAGTCATCGGGCAGATGGACGTTTTGCCATCGTGCGCCGGGCGGCGGGCACTTTAATTGCGCGATCTGCGCTGCCGGTAAGCTGCGCTGCGCCGGCCAGAGGCTAAACCCGGGCATGGGATAAAACTGCCAATCATCGTCCAAAAGCAGTGATGTCCGCGATTCGGCTTGCGCGGACAAGACCGTCAGACAACCGGCGGCGAACACCAAATACAGGCTTGTAATTCTTGCCATTTTGATCTTGGCCACTTTCGGCGCCGTTCGAGGATTCAACCGATGTGATCTTGAACGACTTCGAAATATACTCCAGACGCCGCAAGAATGCACTAGCCGCGAGCGCGGAACCCGCGCGTTCTAGAAGGTCGGCGGACCGTGACCCGCCATGTCCCACCATGGCAAGGCAAAGTGACAAGGGCTAGAAGCCACTTACGCCAACCAGGGGTCACGGAGTCCGCCGACCCGAGCTTGAATCATTGAATTGAACCGGCAATTCCTGAGCGTACAGAAGTTGCCGGCGGGCATAGGCGACCGCTCCAGGCTTCAATTGGGCTCACTTCTGTTTTTCGATGCGATGCGATCTCCTCGGCACGATTGCGACAATGCAAGACCGTCGCCGGTCGTGATTAGTCGCGCGTACCTGGCGAGGACGTCGGCGACCTCCTCGGCAAGGTTGTCAACGGTTGTCCTCCTGCCGTCTTGCGCAACGAGTGCGTCGCAAGCCCCGCGAATGCCCAGCGCCGGATTGCATCCCTCGTCGCTGCCGGCATCGGTGCGCACGCCGATCACAAACTTGCCGCGGCCTTTTGCGTAACCAATCCCGAAATAGGTCCACGAGTCGGCGTCGGCTCCGTCAAGAACCGCCACGACGGCATCGCTCTCGTCAATTGCGTCGATGATGGAACAACATAACCGATGCCCATCCCCCAACACGCCAGGTCGGCCGTGG
The DNA here is from genome assembly GCA_963780045.1 of uncultured Planctomycetia bacterium. Taxonomy (GTDB): domain Bacteria; phylum Planctomycetota; class Planctomycetia; order Pirellulales; family Thermoguttaceae; genus JANXQG01. The sequence continues at coordinate 5,955,213 of CAVZZZ010000001.1, forward strand.
TGGTCCACAGGAAGGACGACCTGTAACGGCATGTAGCAATACTCCAGTGCTTTCGCAAATTCCGTGTGGAATATTCGTTCCGCCAGACCAAACAGCGGACCTGCCAAGTAAATGATCATGTTCGAGTTACTCCGGCGGACGCCGCTTCAAAGCCACCGTCGCATTGATGCTGTTTCATTGCGATCAACTATTGATCGCCTTTGGAACGGTTATCGCTGCTGACGGTGCTGGCCCCAAAAGTCGCTGCCGTGGGGGCATGCATTGTCCTAGGCGCACAACAAATCGCGTGCCAAGTAGCGATCAACCCCGCTGCACCGATACAAGTGTCTTGCCGGAAGGGAAATGCGACGAGCCGCCCAAGCGCGCCGGCAACGGAAGGTGCCGGAAATCCGGCGGTCTGCCGAAAACCTGGCATTGGAGCGCATCGACGTACCCGGTGAATACTGGGTGCGGTAGCGTTCCATCGCGGCGGCGAGGATGGCGGCGGGAGTTCTTGGGCCGAATAATCTACAATATGGGAGTGACGTCCTGGCGCGAGAATCGAATCTCCAGGCCGGCGAATTGCGGAACATTTCGATGCGTGCAAGTTTGGCCACCAAGTTTACCTTCCTCATCTTCAGCGTCGCCGGGTTGGGATTGCTCAACGGTGTCGCCGCTTTGGTCTTCACCTGGATGGCCGCCCGCACGTCGCATTCCATCGTCGTTGACAACGTCTCCAGCGTAAGGGCTGCGAAAGAGCTGGGAGATTCGCTGTTGAACCAGAAGTGGCTTCTTTCCGCCTACATCATTCCCGAAGGCGAACCGTTCCTGCTTGAACAGTCCGACAGGGCCGAAGCGGAATTCGCCGCGGCGCTTCCTCGCGCCTGCGCCACCGCGTCCACGGCCGAGGAAGACGTTCTTCTGAACAAGTTGGAAACTGCATACGCCGTTTATGAGACAAAACGCAAGAACGTCTTGCGGCAGTTCCAGCAAGGGCGGCGCAAAGAGGCTATTGTCACGCTGCGGCAGGAAGTCTGGCCCGCCTACGACGACTTGGACATGCTGTGCAACGAGTTCATGCGCATCAACGCGGGGTTTGCCGAGGCGAGCGTCAACCGAGGAAACACCTACGCTACCATCGCCTCGTGGGGCGTGTTAATCGGCTCGTTGGGCACAGCCGGACTGGCCGCGCTGCTTTCCTGGCACATCGCGCGACGTTTCCTCTTCCCGCTCCGCAAAATGGTCGCCGAGGCCCGCACCGTGGTCGGTACCGGTCCCGACGCGGCCAGCGCGCCAGCCGAAGACGAACTGCGTTCCATCGGCGTCTATTTCCGCGCCTGATGGCCGACGTCGCGAAGAAGCAAGCCACCCTGGAGGAAAACCGCGAGCAGATCCTGAATTCGGAAAAGCTCGCCTCCTTGGGAAAGCTCGCGGCGAGCGTCGCTCACGAGATGCGCAACCCCCTCAGTTCCATGAAGATGTGGCTGTATTCCATTCGCAAGACGGCTGGGACAGACCCGTCCCTGGACCGCAGGTACCAGATTCTCTGGGACGAGATCGGCCGCTTGGAGAGCATCGTCCACAACATCCTGGAGTTCTCGCGGCCGTTGTCGCTGAAAGTCCGTTCCGTGAACGTCCCCCAGGTTATCGACGCCACGCTGGACGTGCTGCGGCCGAGCCTGGAAGCGAGGAACATTAGCGTGGTGCAGCGCCACTCCGAGGAATTGCCTAGCGCGATGGCCGATTGCGGACAATTGAAACAGGTATTCACGAACCTCTTGGACAACGCCGCAGAAGCCATGCCGGAAGGAGGAGAGATTTCCCTTTCCAGCGTCGCGGAGCCCTGCGCCGCCGGCAAGGAAATGGTCGTGGTAAGGGTTCAAGATGCCGGGCACGGCATTCCCGACGACGTTCTGGCCCATCTCTTCGAGCCGTTCTTCACGACGAAAGAGCAGGGAACGGGTCTGGGGCTGTGCATCGCCGCGAACATCATGGCGCAACATCAAGGACAGCTCCTGCTGGAAACTTCCACGAGCAGCGGCAGCACGTTCGCCGTCCGCATTCCCGCGGCAGAGGAGAAAAGCGATGAGTAAGATCCTGGTCGTGGACGACGAGCCGAGCATGCTGGCCGCCTTCGAAGAGCTTCTCGGCGGGCTGGAGCACGAGGTGGCCACGGTGGGCCGCGCCGATGCCGCCATCGAGTTGTTGCGCGATGCCGCCGCGGACCTGGTCATCCTCGACATCCAACTGCCCGGCATGAGCGGCCTGGAAGCGTTGGGGCACATCAAGCGGCAGCATCCCAAACTGCCGGTGATTATGATTACGGGGCACGGCACCATGAGCACGGCCATCGAAGCCACCAAACTGGGAGCGTTCGACTACCAACTGAAGCCGATCGAACCGGAGGCAATGCTGGCGACGATCGTTCGGGCCCTGGAAGGCGTGCGGCTGATGCGCGGCGAGGTGGCCCTGGGCGCGGGCAAGGAGGTCGCCGCGGCGGAGGCCATCGTCGGCCGCTGTCCCGCCATGCAGGAAGTGTACAAGGCGATCGGACGAGTTGCCCGAACCGACGCCGCCGTACTGATTCGCGGCGAGTCCGGGACGGGCAAGGAGTTGGTGGCCCGCGCAATCTATCAGTACAGTTTGCCGCGGAAAACCCTTTGGTCGTCCTCAATTGCGCCGCGATTCCCGAGGCCCTGCTGGAGAGCGAACTCTTCGGCCACGAGCGCGGCGCTTTCACCGGCGCTTTCGGCGAACGGATCGGCAAGTTCGAGCAAGGAAACCAAGGGACCTTGTTCCTCGACGAGATTGGGGACATGCCCCTGGGAGTCCAGGCCAAAATCCTCCGCGTCGTTCAGGACAAGAGTTTCCAGCGCGTTGGCGGCAACGACACGATCCGCAGCAACGTCCGGGTATTGGCCGCCACCAATCGGAACCTCGAGAAGGCAATTTCCGAGGGCCGCTTTAGGGAGGATCTCTTCCACCGCCTGAACGTCTTCGCCATCCACTTGCCGCCGCTCCGCGAACGGCGCGATGACGTAGTGGAGCTCGTGGACTACTTCCTGGAGCGGTTCGCTCGCGAGCTGCGCATCGAGAAACCGCCGTTGTCGCCGGAAGCCCTGGATATCCTTCGCACCCACGCCTGGCCGGGCAATGTGCGCGAGCTCGAACATTGCGTTCAACGGTTGATGATTTCTAACGGCGGTCACCCGATCCAGGCGCCGGATTTGTCGCCGCTCTTGGCCCAGGCGGACCAACAAGCGGGCTTTCGACTTGCGGCCGCGGACGATGAGGTCCTCCGTGAAATGGTGCGGCGCCGACTTGCGCGGTGGGCGGCGACCTGGCCCACGAACGGTTCCTTCGCAAGATCGAGACCTTCCTTATCACGGAGGCCCTCCGCCAGACGCGAGGGAACCAAACCCATGCCGCGCGCTTGCTGGGTCTGCCGAGACAGACTCTTTGCGACAAGATCCAAAGATACCGCATCTCGTCAGACGACGGCGCGGCGGGTGTATAGCGCCAAGCTGCCGGAAAGCCGGCAATTATCCGGACGACCGGCATTACTTGTCTGTTTCGCCCTGACGCGGAGGGCGCCGCGACGATCGGCCAGAAGATGGCAAAGTTCGAATTGCGCTCATACAAGCCGCTGACGCGCAAGCGAAGGAATTAACGGAATTCTCCGTCGCTTGCGCGTCAGGCTTGGCGCAAAAGCGATAGGCCGCCAAACTTTCCGGATCGTGTCGTACAAAGTTTGCCGAACGTTCGGAAGTTCCGTAATAATTGGCACGTCCATTGCTCCCTGTTCCGAACACCCGGAGAAACATTCTTCGGCAAAGGGCGAGGAGATGGAACGATGATTACGATTCTAGTCGCCGACGACTGTGCGAACATTCGTGAGTTCGTCAGGCAGGAACTTGAAGCGGAAGGCTACCGCGTGCTCGTTGCGCACGACGGCAAAGAGGCACTCGAAATGGTCCAGTCCGACCGGCCCGATCTGGCCATTCTCGATATTTGGATGCCCCGATTGAGCGGATTCGACGCGGCCCAACGTATCGTCGCCTTTGATCCAGGCATCCGCGTGATCCTCTTCACGAACAATGACGAACTCTGCCTGCGTGATCCCCGCAGTGCCTATGCCGCCGGCTGCGTCGAGAAAAGCAGGGATTTCACGGAGTTGAAGCGCACGATTGTCTCGGTGTTGGCCTCGCGCGGCGGCGCGGAACCCGTCCACACGGGTTTGCCGCCAATTGGCCTGCACACTTCAACGATGCCCGGCCCGAAGCAATCCCGGGCGGCCGCGGCTGGCTTTACGAACTAGCACGAAAAGGAGGCGTTACGATGCTTGTATTAAGCCGCAAAGTGGGCGAGGAAATCCTCTTGCCGGACCAAGGAGTCGCTGTCCGCGTGGTCGGTATATCCGGGGACCGAGTGCGTCTGGGCATTACCGCCCCGGCGGAGATACCAATCCATCGCAGCGAGGTCTGGCGCCGCATCCAAGAACTCCGGGAGACCATCGATCAGTTCTGCGAAAGCAGAATCGACAACTCCTCGTCGTCGATACTGTCCGAAAACGAGCGCGCCTCAATGACGAAGCTCTCGTAACAGAAGGTCGCGGTGTTGAGACTGTCGGCGGCGAGTTGGAATGCGCTTCATGGCTTGGAAAACGTGTTAAGGTACGCACGGATAAATATGCTTCTTCAACGGGAATTTCCGTCCAGCAGCAAAGAGCATGTGAATGCTCTGCCCTCAACGCTGGCGCCGGCGCGAGCCGGCCTTTCGTCCAATCGCCGTGGGCGGTGTGTCTGCTGCAAGGTCGACAAGTCCGTGCCGCAAACGGACCGCACCGCGGACGGCTACTATGTTTACCGTCAAGGCGGCCCGCGCATGCTCATAGTGGAACGTCGACGAGGTGACCGAATACGGATCAATGACACGACCGATGTAGTCATTCTTGGGATCGACTCCGACCACGTCACGATTGCAATCGAACATTCGGATGCAAGTTTGTAGTCGAACGGGCGATTGCGGGAAACCATCGGCCAAAGCCGCTTCTCGTGCGACCGCAAGGCCAGCCAAGGCTCGTGCTCTATGGCATTAGTCCTGCCGATGACAAATGGACGCCGCCTGCGTACAATTGCTGTCGTTCCATTGGCGCATGACACAACCGGGAGGCTGCCCTGAAACGTTTCAAGGACAAAGTAGTGATCGTTACCGGCGCGGGCTCAGGAATCGGAGCGGCAACGGCGAAGCGATTTCTGGACGAAGACGCATTGGTCGTGCTCAACGGCCGCAAGCGCGGCAAACTCGAGAAAACGGCAGCGGGCCTCGACGCGAGCAGATTCCTGCTCCACGATGGCGATATCGCTGACGAGAAGTACGCGCAATCGCTGGCGGATGCTACGATGGCCAGGTTCGGGCGAATCGACGTCCTTGTGAATAACGCCGCCGTTTTCACCGGCGGCCCGCTGTCGAAGACTACTACCGAAGTCTGGCGCAACGTCATGCAAATCAACGTCGACGGCGTCTTCTATGTGACGCGCACCGCGCTTCCCCATCTCTTGGCGTCCAAAGGCTCGATCGTCAACGTTTCGTCGGTCTCGGGGCTTGGCGGCGATTGGAACGTTAGCGCCTATAACGCCTCAAAGGGCGCTGTATCGAACCTGACTCGCTCCCTGGCATTGGAACTCGGCGTGCAGGGCGTCCGCGTGAACGCCGTAAATCCGAGCCTTACTGCAACGGAGATGGCCGAAGGGGCTATCCAGAACCCCGTCGCGATGCAGAAGTTCAAGGAGCGTTGTCCCCTCGGCCGTCCTGCCCAACCGGAAGAGGTCGCCGCGGTCATCGCGTTTTTGGCGAGCGACGATGCGTCGTTTGTCAACGGCGTAAACCTGCCCGTCGATGGCGGAGTGACCGCATCGAACGGACAGCCCAATTTCGGTCTGTAGTCCCAGAAGGCGAAAGGGAAGCAGATGCCAAAGTGTCCCACTATGCAGCAATCGACCTTGGCAGCGGAACGCGGACGGGCACTGTTTATTTAAGCGCCATTTTTGAGTACGGCGAATTCAAGTTTCAATTGCAACAACTTTGTTTGGCGAGGATTTCGCTGGGTGTTCGGTAGTCGAGGCGTTTTCGAGGACGTTCGTTAATTAGTGTCTCCACGCGGGCCACCTCCTGGTGACTGATCCGCGAGAAGTCAGTGCTTTTGGGGTAGAACTGTCGAAGCAGTCCATTAAAGTTTTCGTTGCTGCCGCGTTGCCACGGGCGGCCGGGCGCGCTGAAATAAATCTCCACGTTGAGCGACTTTGCAAGCTGCTTATGTTCCGCGAACTCTTTGCCGTTGTCAAACGTCACGCTCCGCCGCAAGGGAAGCGGCAGATCCGTCAGGCGGCGTTTTACGGTATGTCGCGTCGTCTCGGCCTTCATGTTTTCCACCCGACCGATGCGGGCGTATCCGCTTTTCCGCTCGACCAGCGTCACCAGGGCATTGCGGCGGCCTTTGCCGACCACGGTATCTCCTTCCCAGTCACCATACCTGCGGCGGCGGTTGATGAGCTTCGGGCGACCATCCAGGTGGACGCAACCGGACAGCTTTCCCCGCGTTTCCACCGGCCTGCCGCCACGCCGCAACCACTTCCGCCATTGCGGCGCCAGGTCCTCGATCCAATTGTAAATCGTCTGCCGCGAGAGCCATCGGGAGCGCCGTCGACAAAATTCGCGGCGGCCGCGCCCGGCGATCTGCTCCGGCGACCAGTATTTCTCCAGCCGCTCTTCAACGTACTTGTGCAACTCGGGGTCGCAGTGCTTTCGCGGGCGGCAACTCGCCAGGCGACGCTCCGCTGCCAGCCGCTGCGCCTGTTGAGGGCGATAACCGCGCTGACCCGAATTACGCTTGACCTCGCGATAGATCGTGCCGCGGTCCCGTCCCATCAGTTCCGCGATCTCCTGGTTGGTTTTCCCTTTCTTCCTCAGACGGTATAGGAATTCACGCTCCTGCAAAGTAAAATGACGCGCCATCGCTGGGCCTCCGTGCGAACGTCGCTGCTTGAACAACTACGACATTCAAACGGACCCAGCGAACTTTCTCCAATACCAGTTCTTAACTCTGTTGCATTTGTATTTTGCCTTCGCCCGGCAGTAGACAGGTCGCAGCTACCAAGATCAGCAGCGTCCGCAGGCTGTACTGAAACCGGCCGGGTTTGGACTTCGTTGCGACGGGATGGGAGTCGGGCGAGGTCATGTTAGCCGTACTTCTAGCTACTGATACTATCAAAGCGGACGGCCTCACGAAAGGCGGCTACAGCGGCTCCCGCTTCCTCTGCGTGTTCAGTTCCGGCCCGACTTTCCGACGCTTGGAGGTCACGCTGTATTGAATTGCCTGCTTTTTGCCCGGCGGCAGATCCATGAAGTATTTCACGTGCCGCTGGTCGACGCGTTCCACGCGGCCGGAATAGGCGTGCAAATCGACGTACGCTCCCGGTTCGTTGCTCGTCCAGCCCTTCGGCTGGCCGTCCGGTCCCCAGAGCACCACGCCGGCGTCGAACTGCCGTTCCACTTCGACCTTTGCCGGCGCGGGCTTGCCCGATACAAGCTCTTCCTCAAAGTAAAACGTCTCGTCGTAGTCGATCAAGTCGTAGTAGAGCACGAACTGGTCGTCGAGCCGGCGTTTGTACTGCCGGGCGACGACGTTGGAAATCTTCTGGTCGGTCGCACGACGCTGAATGGTAATGTCTTTGTCCGGCCCGACGTTGACCTCCACGCGGTCGCCGATGGGCACGTACCTGGTCTGGGTGCCGCCGACGTACGCCAGGTCCTTGTTGTTGTATTCCGAGTAGAGTTTGACCATGCCGTTGGGCAGGGGCGAGAGGCCCAGGTTCTCCATGCCGGCGAGCTTTTTCTCCTTGCCCCGCTCGTCCAGGAGCTTCACGTTCTTGAAGCGATAGAACTTGGTGAAGCCCTGGTCGCCCGTGCGGTCCGAGAGCTTATAGATCGATTCCAGCGGGACCTCGGCCACCTTCAAGGCGGTCAGACGTTTTGGCTCGTTGTCCTTGATCTCCTCGCGGCCTTCGATGGTGAAGAGGAAGTATTCCGAGAGGGCCTCTTTCGTAACTTCCTTTCGTTTTTCCAGAACGAGGCCGCTAGCGTCGAGCGTACCATTGGTGGAAAGCCTCTCGAATTCCGCGGCGTGTTTTGCCAATCCGTCTCCTTGCAAGCCAAACCTGCGCCCGCCGCCGCCTAAGCCGCCCATCCTCACGCCTCCCTGCACCACGGGCGGCGGCCGATTCGCGAGGTCGGCAATCTTCTCCACGAGGTTGATCTTGCCGACGACGAGCCTCGTCTGGGCGTTGTCGTAAAGCTCGCCGGAGTGGTTGGTCACGCGCACGTAGCCGGTCAAGCTGAGCTTCGATTCGTCCTCGTTGGCAATGCCGACGTAATCGGTCGACCAGGTAATGCCGCTGGTGAAATAGCGGATCTCCACCGGGACTTTGCCGGCAAGCTTGCTCTGGATGTTCCACTGCAAGGCGTCGTTGCGGCCGGAGGGAAACGTGGTGTCCACCAGATCGATCTTGTCCTGTTTGTCCAGCAGGCGGAACTCGATGCTGGTGGGATCGATCAGCGTGTTCGCCCAAGAGAACTGGATGCGGTTGACGCCCTCTTTCACGGTCAGCAAGCGGTGCTCGCGGACCATGGTGATGTCCTCGGAATTGTAGACGGTAAGGTGGTATCGACCAGATCGACCTTGTCCTGCTTGTCCAGAATGCGAAACTCGATGGAAGTCGGGTCGATGAGCGTGTTGGCCCAGGAGAACTGGATGCGGTTCACGCCCTCCTTGACGGTCAGCAGGCGGTGCTCGCGGACCATCGTAATGTCTTCGGAGTTGTAAATCGTGAGCTGCGTGCCCTCGCGCGTGGGCACGGTTACCAGGTCGACGGCCGCCCGGGCCGACGCAGCCAGTGCCAAGAACAGCCCGAAAATGGGCCAAATCACCCGATGAGTCATTGCATCCTCCCTCAGTAAGGCTTTTGTTCAATCGTTCTATCCGGCCGGTGGGTTTGCCACGAGGCCTTGGACGGGGGGCGGGGAGAGAAAGTTCCCGACTGATAGGCGATTATGTCGAACGTCATTTGCCCTGAAACTCGCCGCACCAATCGGCCTCGTGGGTCTCGGGCCACGAAACACGATAGACGACCGAGCGGCCGTCTTCGCCCATTTCCAGGTCTCTAGGCACGGGCGAGTTCCGCCGGCAGATGCCGCGTTCGTTTTGCAAGACCTGCCAAAAACGGCAATACTTGCACTGTTCTTGTCGTTCGGTCATGGGAGCCCGTTCATATCGTTTAATCTCTGATCGCCTTCAATTCGCGCGCCGTGTCAGATTTGGGAAGCGTTCCACCGGCATGATCCAACAGTGCCTTCAAGTACTTGCCAGAGTAGCTCAAGCTGCCGTCCGGGCGAATGAGCCAGAAACCTTGCAAATCCTCGGCCCGATAGACGCCCTGCTTCGGCCCGCGATTGTTGGCCAGCTCATTGCAGTACAACTCCCAATGTAGAATCCAGGGGACCTGCTGTGCAAGGAACACGCCCATCGCCCTGTCCCAAAAGGATACGATTTGCTCTTCGCTCTGGCCTTGCTCCGGTTTGCCGATCTCGCCAATGTAGATCATCGGCTTGCCAAACACGGGACTGGGTCGTGCGTGGTGCCGAATGAGTTCCAAGCCTTGCCAAAGCCGAACTGGACTCTCCATGCCGTCATAGCTTGACCAGGAGACCAAATCTAAGGCGACGTGAGGCAAGACTTGCGTGGTGAGCGTAGGGATGCCGCGAGTCGAATCCCAAACCCGGTTCACTTCGGCGGCATGGTACACGCGGCATTGGGAATCGCTGACCTCCGCCCTTGCCCGCGCCACGCCGCGCTGCCGGGCCGTCAGCCAGCCGATGAACCAATCGCAGCGCTTATCGGTATCGCGCACTTTTCCTTCCATCCAGGCCTGCCTGTCGTTGCCGCGCAGCATCCAATCACCTTCCCAATGCTGCAAGATGAAAGTCACCGCACGGCGGCGATAGGTTTTGAACAAATGCCCAGCCAGCTCGTAAAACTGGGCCTCATCCTCGGCAAAGGTCCGCTGGGGATCGGAAGAGCCTTTTCCCTTGCTTGGTACGGGCTGGATTTCCAGGACGAAGGTCGTGAACGGCATGGCGAACGCCCGAACGAAGTAGGGATGCTTGGCTACGTCGATCAGCCGCGACTCGGCGCTGAGCTTCCAGTCGGAGTTGTAACCATAGCCGGGCAGTTGATTGCCGAAAAAGAGCTTGGCGACGCGCATCCCCAGCCACAGCAGCGCATCGCAGCCTTCCAGCAAGTAAGGACGCCGCGTGCGATAATATTTACCGTTGTAGTGGGCCGCACCGAGCCGGTCCTTGAGATCAGCGGGGATCGCGCCGCCCAACAGCGGGCGGGCCCTCCTCACCCGGCGTTCGATCTCCTCGGGCGGCGTGAGCCGGGGGCCAGGCGAAACGGCGTTGGCAGCCATCACAAACGGCAGCCCCAGTGTGGAGGCAAGGCATTTGATGCAGTCGCGTCGTCGAATGGTGTCCATGATCCGCCCCCTGTTGATGGCGTAGGTGCGCTATTCGTGCAAATAGCCCTTCGCTACCGCATCACGAATCAGGTCCTCAGCATACTTCCCAAGCAGCGGTGCACCTTCGCCCACCGGACGGTTGCGGACGAGAACGCGATCCGACGTGACGGAATGGTCCAGCCAGGCCCGTCCGCCCGTCAGGTAGTTGTGCAGCAGCGGTTGGAAACGGTCCGTCGCCGCCGCGTACCGCGCTTCGGGCGTCTGCCGGGCCTCGAACTCTTCCCACAGCCCGCGGAACTCGGCGGCCTGGTCGGGCGGCAGCAGGGCGAAGATTCGGTCCGCTGCCTTCTGTTCGCGCTCGGCCTGGTCCAGGCAGGCTTTCTCGTCGTAGGCATAGGTATCGCCCGCGTCGATTTCTACGAGATCGTGAACCAACAGCATCTTTATGACTCGAAGCACGTCCACCTTGGGATCGTCGGCATACTCGGCGAACATCATGGCGGCAACCGCGATATGCCACGAGTGCTCCGCGTCGTTCTCGTAGCGCGATTGGTCCAGCAGCCAGGTTCGCCGGAGCACCTTTTTTAGCTTGTCGATCTCGGTAAGAAACTGGATTTGTTGTTGCAGGCGGGAATCATCTGGCGCTCGCGGCTTCGGTCTCATTTCACATCTCTCCTGATCTCTCAGTTTACCGCCCGGAAGTGCCCGCGGGCAGCGGCGAACGTCACGGCAGAATATGAAAAGCCGCGGATCGAGCGAATCCTCGGCGTGGCCCGGGCTGATCATGGCGTTTGAGTCGGGTAACGGACGTTGGTACAATGGGTTTCCTGCCAATTGCCCCATTACCTCAGCCCGCCTTTCTCTTGGAGACGACCGTCATGTTCCGCGTTATCCCCTTGGCGTTGCTTTTCGGCAGTTTGACTATTGTTGTGGGTGCGGACGAGCCGAGACCGCTGAAGGTTTTGTGGTGTACGGGCGGCGGCTCCCACGACTACAAGGGCCTTACGCCGCTGTTGACCAAGAGCATCCAAAAGTACGCCCGTGCCGAATTCGACGTCAGTTGGGACTACAAGGCTTGGGCGAAGAAGGGTTTTGCCGACAAGTACGATGCCATCGTGCAGTTCCATACCGTTCACGACAAGGACCTGGCCGTCAGCAAGGCGATTACGGACAATATCGCCACAACGATCCACGCGGGCAAACCGGCGCTCGATCATCCACGGAGCGCTTCATTCCTTTCGCGAATTGAACGCGGATCGCGACCCCTACTGCGAAGCCATCGGCCTGACCTCCACTGCCCACGATAAGGCACGAGCGTTCGCCACGAAGAAGCTAGCGGACCATCCCATCACGCGGTTTTGGCCCGACGATTGGAAGACCGGCAGCGACGAGTTGTATCAGAACATCAAGCTCTGGCCCAGCGCCGCGGGGCTGCTTTCAGCCTATAGCGTGCAATCGAAGAAGGATCATGTCGTCGCGTGGACCAACCAGTACGGCAAGGGCCGCGTCTTCGGCACGTCGTTGGGTCACGGCAAACCCACGACCGACATGGCGAGTTTTCACCGGCTCCTGGCCAACGGCCTGCTCTGGATTTGCGACAAGCTCGACGACGATGGCAATCCGAAGCAGGGCTACGCGGGCTCGTCCGCTACAAGAGCAGGGCGATGACTCAACCTCAAAGCGATGCTTCGTATCAAAACCTGGCGCTAATCTACGGGGACAAGGGCGAACACTCAGTTTTACACGACTCCGATCGACCGGTCCAAATAGCTTACCACCGCATCAGCACGGTCCCCCAGGTCAGCCCCGCGCCAAAGCCGCTGAATAGCACGTGATCGCCGCGGCCAATGCGGCCTTTGGTGTGGGCTTCGTCCAGGGCTAATGGGATGCTCGCAGAGGAGGTATTGCCGTAGCGATCGAGATTGTTGAAGACTTTCTCGGGAGCGATGCCCAGCTCCTCGGCGGCGGCGCGGATGATGCGAAGGTTCGCTTGATGGAATACGACCAGGTCGATGTCGTCCATCTCCATCCCGGCGGTATCGAGCACCTCGCGGACCGTTTCCTTGAGCGTGCGAATCGCCCATTTGAAGACTGGGCGGCCGTCCATGTGAAGAAAGTGCCGAGCGGGCTCCGCGGGCGAATAAGGCTCGCGGGCGCCGCCGGCCGGGCGGCAGATCAGCTCTTCGCCGGAACCGTCCGAGCCGACCGCGTAGGCCAGAATGCCCTGGTCCGTCCCGCCGGGCGCGAGGACCACCGCGCCGGCCCCATCGCCAAAAAGCGGGTACGTTTGCTTGTCGGCCGGATTGACGACGCGGGAATTGCAATCCGCGCCGATGACCAGAACCGCCTGGTTGCAGCCGGTGGCGACGAACTGCATGCCGGTAATCAGGGCGAAGGCGAAGCTCGCGCAGGCGGCCTGCAAATCGACAGCCGGGCAGCAAAGTCCCAGGCGATGCTGCACCGCGTTGGCCGTGGCCGGAATGAGCATGTCCGGCGTGTAGGTGCCCAACAGGACAAGGTCAACCTGTTCGGGCGGAATCTGGCCGGCGGCCAGACATCGCCGGGCGGCTTCGGTGGCCAGGTCGCCCGTGGATACGCCCGGCGGAGCATGGCGGCGCTCCGTGATGCCGGTCCGCTGGATGATCCAATCGGCGTCGTAACCCAACACGGCGAGGTCCTCATTTCGAACACGTCGCTCGGGCACGCAACTGCCCAAGGCGGCAACCTGCACGCCCATAAGCCGGCCGATGCGCGACCGCGAAAACTTGCCCAGCAGCGGCGAACTGGAAGGCCGCGCCGCAAACGGCGGCACTGCGTCTTGGCGGCCATTTTGCAACGGGCGGCCGGGAAAACTCGGAGGGTCGGCGAGTTGCTGGTGATCGCTGTTGGCGGTGCCGATATCGGGGGCGGCGATATTGAGGCTGGCGATATCGGCGATGGCCATCTGCGAGCGGCTCCGAAAAAGGGAAATCACCGGCTCCGCATCCGGCGGATTTGCCCAAGGTAAATACGGGGGAGCCGGTCGATTAGTTGCAAAGCGTGTATTGTAGGCGCTTTTTCAATTACCGCGAAGGGGTAGAGTCTTGATTTTCGCGTTTGGGTGGGGCGTGCCACACGGCTATCACCCGGACAGATCAAGCATGTTGCCGCTCTGGCCGGTAGGGTCTTTGACGCGGTTTTCGCCCTGCGTGCCGCCGTCCGCTTGCGGTTCGTCGCCTCGCTGGGCGGGCACCCCGCGACGGCGAAGTTGCCACAACTGTCGGCCGTCGGCGTCGCGCTCGGCCGTTTGATGCTCGTCGCCGTCGGTTTGCCCGACGCCGGAGGCCAGCTCGGCTTTTTCGTCGCCTTGCGCACGAAGCTCGCGGGCGCCCTGTTCCTGCTGCGCGCGGTCCGTGTCGGAACCGCGGACTTGCGCCAGCGAACTGCCCGCCACGCTGCCGCCAATGTTGGAAAGGAGTCCGATGCTCATGGTTTGCTCCTGTTTACTGTTCCTTCAGGTTCTTCAGTGCCTGGTTGAGGCCGGGAAGCGCCTCTTGCTTGAACTGGGGGTTCCGCACGTTGCCGGTGCCGTGGATCTCCAGGATTTGCTGGCTCGCGCTGGCGAACAGGTTGCGGATCAGCGGGATGCCCGCGTCGCCGCGGCCCAGCGTCGCCCTGAAGACCACGTTCATCTCGCCTTGGAAACTCATTTCTCCCTTGCCGGCCAGGCTGAATGCGTCGCCATTGAAGTTTAGCTTATCGAATTTGACGCGTTCGTCTTCGATGTGGAAATCGGCGTCGCTGGTGCTGAAGGCGTTGGGATCGGGCGGCTTGAGACTGAGGGTTTTCAGCAGGGCGACCATGCCTTGCAGCTCGTAAATATTAGCCTCGCGGAGGTGCAAGCTGCCGCGGCCGGTCAGACCCCTGGCGGTGTGGCCCGTGCCGCGGAGCTCGGCGTCAGCCAGAACTCGGCCGCGGAGATTGCGGTCCTTGCCGGTCAGTTCGCGGTCGCACGCGGCCAGATCGGCGTCCACCAGGTGGCATTGAACCCGGTAGCTCGGCTGTTGGCCCATGAAGGCAAAACCGTCGCCGTAAATCGTGCCGCCGACAACGTTTGCCACCACGTGCCGCGGCGTCGCCGGCGGCTGGCCACGCGCCAGCGACTGATTGTCTTGCTGGGCAACCCACGAGCCGAACATCGCTTTTTGCTCGTCGATCCAGAAGGGTCCCGTGACTTCCGTGAACTGCAGGTCGCGATAGGTCATTGACCAGAGGGCCGTCTCGCCGCGCATCTGAAAGCGCGTCCCGTCCGACCAGCCGCCGACGCGCACGTTGCCGAAGAGGTTCTCCAGTCGCACTCCGCAATCAAGGCCCACCTGGTTCAGGTCGAGCGGAAAGCTCCATTGCCAATCTGCGGGCTTCGCCGGATCGCCTGACCGGGTCACGACCAGGCTGCCGTCGGGCAAGCTAATCCGGCCGGTGGCATTCAGCTCGCCCAAGTTCTTTTTGAGCTGCGGCGGCAGGAATTGCATGAACTGCCGGTCCAATCGCAGACCATCGACCGTGATTCGGTCCAGCCGGAGCTGCCAGCCTCCGTCCGGCTGGAAGCTGCACGCGCCGTTGCACCCCATTTTCACCGCGCCGTGCCACGCGCTGAACCGCTCGAAGCTCAGCCGGCCGCCACCGTAGGTGAACACACCCTGCACGTTTTCCAGGCGATAGGGGAATTGCACCGGTTCGAGCGAACAGGCTTCGCTCCGCGGCATGGCGCGGACGCCGACGTCCAAAAGATCGCCGCGTCTGAGATAGTGTACGTTGGCCGCCAGATCGATCGTGCCGCGCGGCTGGAGTGTAGTCCAGACCTGCCCCATGCCGGCCGGCAACGCGTCGCGCAACTCGCGATCCAGCGGTACGTTGCTTGCGTTCAGCCGCAACACCAGCTCGTCGCCCTTGGGCGTGTCCAGGAAAGTAGCGTCGCCGGTGATGCGGCTCGTGCCGTTGTAGCCCTCCAGGTTGCGGAACCACCAATTCCCGTCGCGCATTTCCGCCTGGCCGACGATTTTCGATACCGCCACCGGAAAGTCCTTGTAGCAAAGCGAACAGTTGACGGCTTTGTCGGCCCATGCCCGCAGGTGCTTGTGCAGCGGGCCGTTGGGAATGTCTTGCGACAACACGAGTTCCACCATTGCCGCGCCGCGGAGGTTTAGCGACTGGGCGAACGGTTGCGATTCGGCGGGCAGCGCGTCGAACAACTTTTTGTCCAGCGGCAAGGCGTCGCAATTGGCCTGCAGCCAGCCCGTTGCGCCCGAAAACGGATTGCGGACTGCGCCCTTGAGATGGACTAACTGCTTCTCGCTGTAGACAAAAACGTTAAACGTCAGGGCGTCGTCGATGAGGTCCAGCACGCCGCTGCCGTGATCGAACTGGTAAGGGAAGTCCTGGAAGGCGAAGGAGACATTCTGGCACTTCACGCGGACGCGCGGCGTCCAATGGTGGCCGTCGCAATGAAGCTGAACGTGGGCGTCGATCACGCCTTCCGGGTGCAACTCGCGCCAGTGCTGCTGAAGCTTGTCGGGCACGAGGGCCAAGAGCTGCTGGTCCACGTCCAGCGGCAACTGGTGGATTTCGCCTTCGAGGTCCATTGGACTGTCGGCGCCGAGTCCGCCGCTGCACGCCAAGGTCAAGGTGGCCTGATTGCTGCGGGCCTTGAGTTCCGGGATTGAAAAGCCGCGATTGTCGAGGTGGATGGAAGCTTGGATTTCGGTCAAGGGATGGTGCGGAAGGCGGGGGTCTTCAAACCGCCCATGCGCCAATTGGCCGGTAACGTCGAACTTCCATCGCTCTTCGGCTGCCGGGTCGTAGCTGACCTGGAAATGGGCCTCCGTCTCTCCTCGCAGCGACGACAGCAAGGCGAGTTTGCAGCCTTGCAAGTCCGGCAGAGTGCCGCGCATTTCGGGCGAGATTTCCATTCCCTCGATTTTGCCCGAAAGGTTCAGAGCCGGCCGGTCGAGGTCCACTTCGCCGTCGAAAGCCACTTGGCGGAAGTAGTCGCCGGTGGCCGTTCCCTGGATGCGGCGGCGGCGCGTCGGGGGGACTGTCCCGATTTTCGCCATCGACCCGTTCGCGCCTGCTGTGCCCCCTCGACCGGCGAAAATGGGACTGTCCCCCTGGATGGCGCTGTCCGCCGCCGAAACGGGCGAGAAGGTCAAGTTCACGTCGCGGACAGTAATAGAGCAAGCGGGGCTCTTCGTTGGGTCGAAGACTTCGATCGTGCCGTTTTCCACGCGGACTTCGGGCGAGGCGCCCTCGGAGAAGCGCGGGAGCGGCAGCAGCCTGGCGGCGCTCCACGTTCCGTCGGCCCGGCGGGTCATGCGCAGCATCGGCCTGCGAATGACGATCTGCTTCGGACTAAGCTCGCCGCTAAGCAAGCCTGAGAGATCGGTAGAGCAGGCGATGAAGCACTCGTCGTAGGTCAGCAGCTCGCCGCCGGGTCCTGCCGCCGCCGGATCGACGATCGACAGACCGCGGACCGAGATTCCCTCGCCCTTCATCAGCACGGCCGAGCGGATCTTGACTTGCAGTCCCGGATAATGCTGGGCGAAATGCTCTTCGACGCGGCAGCGGATTTCGCTGTCCATCCGCTGATAGAAATAAGGGACCGCGAGCGCGGCCGCGATTGCGCAAGCGATCAGGCCCCACTTGAACCAGCACCAACAAAAGTTGATCAGGCGGGTCACGAGGGCAGTTTTCAGTGTCCAGTTTGCAGTGTTCAGTTGACTGATAACCGAACACTACCTGTCGAAGTCCCTGCCGTCGCACTATGGCGACAAAAATAGGCGCGTATGGTACTCGGCAAGGGGAATCGGGGTCAAGGAGAAACCGGGGAAAAAACGGCGGCCCGGCCGATCCGCCCAGCCGCCCATTTGCAGACTTATAGCCGGCCTTCGCAGCAGAAGCTGGGAGGTGTAGGGCCGCGTGAGTAATCTGCGTTGAGATTTCCCGCGATTTCGCTCCATTTTATCTGGCCGACTCTGTTTCACTATTTATTGCCCTGTTGTATATTGGCTTAAATCCCTCCGGCGAGATTCTTATCCTGGGCTTGGAGGGCGTCCCAAAACAACGCGCCAAATTGAGACTGTGCTGATTAGCGCACTGCCCAATCGAGGAGAAAACGTCAATGGCCTCATCACTTCCAAATTATGTCGCCGCCGCGCAGCCGGTTCCGCTCGCAAAACGCTCACCGTGGTACAAGACCACCGCTCAAACCTATGCCGGCATCATGCTCTGGTTCGTGTTCTGGACGAACGTGCCCAGCAGCGGCGCGCCGGGTTCTGCCGGCATCTTGGGCCAGGGAATCGGGCCGGCGATCCTCGGCGTCGTGATCGCCGCTCTGTTGTGCCACTTCCTGTTCTATCTCGCCCCAGGACTGATGGGCATGAAAACCGGCCTGCCGCTGGCGGTAGTCGGCACTTCCACCTACGGCGTGCAGGGCGGTTTTCTGATGCCCGGCTTCCTGATGGGCGTGTTGCAGTTCGGCTGGTTGGCGGTCAACGCCTATTTCTCTTCCCAGCTTTTAGCGGGATTTGTCGGGCAAGCGGAGATGTCACCGCTGCACTTGGCGATTGGCGCCGTGTTTGCCGTCCTCGCGGCTCTTGTAGGACTCAAGGGAATTCAGTACGTGGCGAAAGTTGCCACGTTCCTGCCGCTGATTCCCCTTGTGATCCTGCTGGCTCTCACGGCGAAGACTATCGCGGGCGTCGGCAGCTTCAGTCCCGCTATGCTGACTGACGCCCACTCCGCGGCATCGGCGACGCCTCCGACGACGGACTTGATTTTGTTTGCGATTGCCAACATTGTCGGCTTCTTTGCCACCGCGGGCGCGGCGGGAGTCGACATCGCATCGAGCAACCGCGATGGGAAGGACGTTCAACTCGGCGGCCTCTTCGGAATCGCGGGCGCGACGATCCTCACCGGCTGCCTGGCTCTTTTGGTCGTGGCCGGCGCCTACGGCTTGGGCCTGATGACCGGCAAGCCGATCGAACTGAAGCCGACGGAAATGATGGCCACGATTATGGGCGCCGGCACGGCGAAGATTTTCTGGCTTCTGCTGGCGATCGCCGCTTTTCCGCCCGCCTGCTTCAGCTCCCTCATCGCGGCCGAAAGCTTTAAGAACACGCTGCCCAAGGTGAACCCCTTCATTTCCTGCGGCATCGGCGTCGCGGGGTCGGTGGCACTGGTGCTTTCCGGTAAGGCGGGCAACGCGGCCGCGGTATTCGGCATTATCGGTGCGTCGTTCGGGCCGATCTGCGGAGCGATGACGGCCGATTTCCTGCTTGCCGGGCGGAAGTGGCCGGGGCCGAGGGCCGGTTTCAATCCGGCGGGCTGGATTTCCTGGGCGGCGGGCTTTATCGTCGGCACGTGGAACAGCTTCTTTGTCGATATGTTGCACGTTTCCACCTTCCAGATGCCTTGTCCGCCCGTCGCTGCCTATATCGTCGGCTTCGTGCTTTACATCGTCCTGGCCAAGACCGGGCTGGAGAGCAAGGTGCTGGAGCATCCGGCTGCCAAGCGGTAGCTTGCACTATTCCCCCAGTGCCGATTTCTTCCTTAGCAAATGATGGTAATGCTGCGCGAAGCGATGGGCCTCGTCGCGGACGTATTGCAAAAGCCGCAAGGCGTAACTGTGGCGGCTGAGGCGCAGCGGCTCGTCGGCGCCGGCAATGAAAACCTCTTCCTCGCGCTTGGCCAGCGAAAGGACCGTCGTCGGCCGCATGCCGAGTGAATCAAGTGCGGTGATGGCCGCGTGCAATTGGCCCTTGCCGCCGTCGATCAAGAGCACGTCGGGCATCGAGTCGCCCTCGGCCCGATCGTCCAAGAGCCGCTGGAACCGCCGCGAGACGGCCTCGTGAATGCTGGCGAAATCGTCCACGCCGGCCACGGAACGAATCCGCAGCCGGCGATAGCCCGGCTTGAACGGCAGGCCGTCGAAAAACCGCACCACGCTGGCCACCGTCTCGCTGCCGGCGGTGTGGGCGATGTCGATGCCCTCGATCGTCCGCGGCAGCGCTTCCAGGCGCAGCATCTTGCGCAGCCCGGCAAGCCCCTTCTTGGGATCGACGGGAAAGACCTCCGGCTGGACGTGCTTGGAAAGCCTGCCCCGCTGGTCGAGCGTTTCCAGCAGGCGGATTTCATCGCGCAGCCGGGCCGCCTCCTCGAAGCGCAGCTCCTTGGACGCCGTTTCCATTTCCTGCCGCATTTCGTTCAGCAGCGCCTTCTTCTTCCCTTCGAGAAACTGCTGCAAACGGTTGATGCTCTTGCGGTAGTCGTCCTTGGAAATCCGCAAGTTGCACGGCGCGGTGCATTGGCGGATCGAGGCCAGCAGGCAAGGCCGGAACCACCGCCAGCGCGGGTCGTCCTCGCTGATGTCCAGCGAGCAGGTGCGGAACTTGAAGATCTTTTGCAGCACCTGCAGCGCCCCGCAGGCCGCGGGTGTTGGTGAACGGCCCAAAGAGCCGCGTGCCGCGGTCCCGCGGCGTGCGCGTGATCTCCACGCGGGGAAACTCCTCGTGCGTGTGGACTTCCAGGTACGGGAACGTCTTGTCGTCGCGGAGGTCGCGGTTGTACTTCGGCAGGATGTCCTTGACCAGCCGGGCTTCCATCAGCAGGGCGTCGACTTCGCTTTCGGCCAGCATGTAGTCGATGTCGCGAATTTCCTGCACCAACAGCGCGGTGCGGGAATCGGCGGCCGCCGCCTTGAGGAAGTAGCTGCCCGCCCGGCGCGGAGGTTCTTCGCCTTGCCGATGTAGATCACCCGTCCGGCCGCGTCTTTCATCAGGTAAATGCCCGGCGATTGCGGAAAATCGCGGACTTTTTCCGCGGCATGGGCGTTGTCTTGCGGTTCGGCGGGGAAGGAGATTTCGGACATGAGCGGGAGCGGCGGCGGGCCACATCAATTATATCTGAACGCTTTTGAGGCGGTGTGAAGGGAGAAGGGGGGAAGGGGTGAGGGCTTGCTTCTGACTCCTAACTCCTGACTTCTCACTTCTCGCCCCCCGGTGCATATCTTCGCGTTTGGCTGGCCGATTTTTTTCTTCGCAGTTTGTTCATCGCAGAGCTTACCTGTTTTGCGGCTGTTTTCCCGTGTTTTTTGGCCTTCACCTACATCAGGACGCGATCAGAACCACGGTCAGGACGCGATCAGGACCGCATCAGGACTGGATTAGAACGCGATCAAGACACGATCAGGAATCCTTCTTTTGGGCGCCTTATGCACCAACCGCGGGTCGCGTCGCGCACGTCTACTTGCCCTCCGGGAGAGGCGGGCACCGACGCGCAGCGTTGGTCGATGTGGGACGCGCGCCGGTTCGTCATCCTTCACTCGCTGCCTTCGCGGTATTGTTATATGTTTACACATGTTTACATCATGCAATGCGGGGAGCAAGTCGCGTGCCACTCACCAGATCGCGCGAAAAAATCGCGGAATTGCAGGGAAGCGAAGCCCTCATGCCGCGCGTTGTGGCAGGCCCTTGGCTCGCCCGCCGACACGGACTGCCAAAATGACAGGCAACCAAGGGCTTGCCTCCCTACGGTACGGATTGCCACCATCCGGGCCTGCCCCGGTGGAGCAATGACTGACTAGCTAAAGACGCGGCCTCTCCAGCCTTCTTCGCGTTTTCCTCAGCCGCCGCCCGGCCGGGCGGCGGCTGAGGAAAACGCGAAATCCGCGAGTTTCGCTGGTTTTAGCTGCTCAGTCACTCGTCCACCGACGCGGGGTCGGTGGGGCGTGCCGTTCGCCGGCGTGGTGCCCTTGAAATCGTGGCGGCCTTTTTTTCCGTACCCTCACCCCCCGCGCGGCCATCGGAAGGTAACTCATGTCGTCATACCCGCGAAACCTGTCTCAATCGGCTTCGCCGGCGGGCCTCCTCGTAGGTGTCTTCGAGATCGACGGGCAATGTCATGGCATTGCGCAGGGCCAGCGGCAGCAGAGGCAGCGGTTCGCCCGCGGTCAGGTGCTTGGCCTGTGTTCGCTTCGGCATGTGAGTCCAATGGCCAGCCATCCCGCGAACTGCTACAATGAGTGAAAGAAGCGGGAAACCGCGTGTCCCCTAAAGCCGTGAACCTGCGGTCTGGCCGGAGTTGAACGTGACCATCAAGGAATATGTGACTGACGCTATCGGCGGCTTGGATGAGCCTGAGCTGCGGGAAGTCGCCGATTATGTGGCTTTCTTGCGCTTTCGCGCCCGCGCGCGAGCAGTTCCCCGCCCCGATGAATCGACGCTTGCGGCGCTGTACGGTGAAGGTGCCGACGAGGACCGGGCAATGGCCGAAGGAGGCATTGCCGATTATCAGCGGGGCTTGCTCGCGGAGGATGCGCTGTGACTGTTGCTCGCGGTGACGTATGGCTGGCGAACCTCAATCCGACGCAAGGTTCCGAGCAAGCGGGAGTTCGCCCCATTCTTGTCGTTCAAAACAATGCGATCAATGCGTATACAACAACGGTGGTTACGGTCCCGATGACCACGAATCAGCGTCGCGCCTCACTTCCGTCAAGCGTATCAATCCGGCGAGGCGAGGCCGGTCTGTCCAACGACTCGATTGTGCTCTGCCATCAGGTTCGCGTAATCGACAGGACGCGCCAACAGCATAAGCTTGGCAGCGTGACCGAGCAAACGATCGCGGCGGTCGAAAGCGCGCTGTTATTTACGCTCGGCATTACTTGACCTGCATTGACGTTCTTGCTCGCCGCGTTTCGCGGGCCCGCTGCTCTCGCTGGCCGCGACGGAGGTTCCGCGGGCCGGCCGCGCGGGCAAAGCCGCGGAAGAAGGATGAGGGGTAAGAGATGAGAGATCGCGAATCCCTCATCCTTCATCCCTCATCTTTTATCGCTTACTTCTCCGCCGTCAGTGTCGCCAGCCGGTCCGAGAGGTCATCGAGGTGTTTCAGCACGGCGGCGCGATCGGGCTCGCGGAGCGAGTCGTTGTGGCGGACCTTGGAGCGCAGCTCGGCGATGCGGGTGCCGAGCGCGGCAATGGCGGCCCGCGAGGAATTGATCTGCCCGACTTTGGCCTGTTCGCGGGCGGTGACAAGGGCGCGAAGAGCGCGAGGTTGCGCTGCCGCAGCACGAGGATGTCGAGCGAAAAAAGGAGCGAAAAAAGGGTCGGAACGGTTTTCGAGAGGAGCACGCGGCGCATCTCGGATTGCGGGGCAAAACAGATAGCAACTCATGTCATCATACTCGCGAAACCTGTCTCAATCGACTTCGCCGGCGGGCCTCCTCGCAGGTTTGTTCGAGCTCGACGGGCAATGTCATCGCATTGCGCAGGGCCAGCGGCAGCACGGGCAGAGGTTAGCCCACGGTTAGCCGACTACGAAGGCACTCGACTGCGAAGCTTTTCTTGGAGGTCGCTGGTCATTGCCTGCAACTGCTCCAATGTCGACTTTTGCAGCACCTGCTCCTCGGCGACCGCGACACCGAGCAATCCCTGAAGCGTTCGCACCATTCTAATCTCGCCCTTGATCTCGCCTTCGCGAAAGGCGGCGCCAAGTTCCCACTTTCGGTCTCGAATAGCTTTCTCTCGTGCATCGTACATGGCTTTGTCCTCAGTGATTTGGGAAATCCTGGCAAGGGTGTCCGTAGCCTGCCGGATTGCGGGCTCGGGCAACAGTTTCAATAACTCCGCACTCTCGTACTCGTGGGCGTGCAGCAACCAGTAAACCCAGCAATCCAACTGACTGGCCGAGCACAACTCCGACTCCGTTGCATTATACCTCGCCAGTTCCAAGGTGTGAATCTCCAGGGTTTCGTCCAGTGCCCGCCCTGAGTCCGCGTCTGTAAGGCGGAAAGTATGGTGGACCTTTCTCGCGTCTGGCCAAAGAATGCCAGTTACCAGCCAGATCGAATAGAATGGCTTAACGCCCTTGTACTCGTCTCCGGACTTGACTCGGCCAGCGAAGAGTTCACAAGCATAAAAGACCATCCGTTGCACGAGGCCCTCATAAGTTGTCAATTGGATCTCGGTGTGGTAAATCGAACCCGTTCCGTCAACTGCCTTGATGTCAAGAAGGGAGAGCTTGTCGTCCTGAAAATCCTTCGGGTTAAAGGGGTTTTCAATTGTGACGCCGACAATCGGCTCCTTGGGCCGGAGAATTGCGTTGAGCAAGCTGACCAGGCAGGTGCCGTTCTCGGGTGTTCCGAAGGTCTTCTTAAATGCGAAGTCGTTGATCGGTCGGATTCCAAGCGGCATGGCAGAAGGAGTATTGGCGTTTATGCTCCGGTCAAGCAGAACAAGTGGTCCGGCGTCAAGAGTTTACCGCTACCCGCACCCGCACGCCACTACCGCGCGGGCCGCGGCGGGGGTTCCGCGGGTTGGCCGCACGGGCAAAGCGTCGGCGGAGGGATAAGAGATGAGAGATGAGAGATCGCGAATCCCTCATCCTTCATCCCTCATCTTTCATCGCTTACTTCTCCGCCGTCAGTGTTGCCAGCCGGTCCGAGAGGTCATCGAGGTGCTTGAGCACGGCGGCCCGATCGGGCTCGCGAAGCGACTCGTTGTGGCGGATTTTGGAGCGCAGCTCGGCGATGCGGGTGCCGAGCGCGGCAATGGCGGCGAGGGAAGAATCGATCTGCCCGACTTTCGCCTGTTCGCGGGCGGTGACAAGTGCGCGAAAGAGCGCGAGGTCGCGCTGCCGCAGCACGAGGATATCGAGCCTGCTGAGAAGCGAATCGAGCCGATCGGCGGCGAGATCGCCCTTGTCGTTGAGTTCGCCTTCGAGCGTGCGGAGACTGAGATTGATGCCTTCGATCCGCGTGCGCAGCTCTTCGATGTTCACTTGCGCATGCGGTTCGTCGGGCGCCGGCGCGGCCGATCGCAGGGCCTGGGGGGGCAGCATGGCCAGCACGTCGCCGCGCGGCGCCGATTCGCTGGCGGTCGGCGGTTCGGCGGTTACGGGAGTTCTCGCGGCAGCAGCGGGCAGCCGCGCCGGCGAGTGCCCGGCAATCTCCGGCGCGATCGCCGGCGCGATGGCGCGCTCGGAGGGCAATTCCGCGGGCGGCCGCGCTGGGCCAAACGCTTGCGGCCTGGCACTTTCGTCGCCGCGTGCGGCAAGCACTGGTTCCGCGACTTCCGCCGCGGCTGCCGACGCCTTGGTATCCAGCGCGATCAGTCCGTCATGCGGCCGCGTCAGCGGAGGCGATGTCAAGACGATCGGGTCGTCGGTTGCCGGCGCGGGCAGAGAGGGATTGGGGACTAGGGATGGGGGATTAGAAGGCCAATCCCCAATCCCCAATTCCCAATCCCCGCGCGGCATGACGACCGCGCCGGTCGAAGCGCTCATTCGGCCGCTCGTCCATTGGGGATCGGGAAGCCGCGTTGCCAGCGGCGCTCGGACCGGAGTTTCCGGCCCCGGAACCGGGCCCGGCGGCCACTTCCCGCCGCGATCGGGCGGCGCCGCTTCCGCGATGCGCCGCTTGGCTTGCTCCTCCCGAAGCCGTTTTTCTCTCAATTCCTTAACGTCTCTCAATTGCTTTACGAGCACCTCCGGAACCAGCTCCACGTCGGGCCCGAACTTCGGATCAACGGGCAGCGGGCCGAGCGACTCTTTCGACGATGCCTTGATCGCGGCCGCCAGCCAGTCCATGAGCCGGTCCTGCTGTTCGGGCGGGCTGCCGGCCTTCTCCCACGCGGACCAGATCCGATACCAGGCCTCTTGCCGGTCGATGAGCTCATTTTCCCGCTTGCTGAAGTTGTCGTAGACCTTGGTGCGATAGAGGCGGACCATTTGCGAGACGGCCGCTTTTTCACGCTGGTCGAGCTGTTGCAGCAAGGCCGCCAGATCGTTCCATGCGACGCTCTTGCGGCGAAGGATTGCGGCCGCGCGCTCGCGCTCGCGCCGGGCCTCGTCCGGCTTCATCGTGATCAGCACCGCCCAACTGTACCGCTGCTCGACCAGACGGAGCCATACCTGCTGCTGTTCGGGCGAAAGCTTGACGACTCGCCGCAACGTGGCTTCGGCCCGCGCAGAGGGGTCCTTGTCCGCCGCCGCGCCCGCGAGCGGGTCGGCGGCCAGCAGCGCGCAGGTTGTCAGCAGCAGGCCCACGGCAGGCGTCACAGTCGTTGCATTCGCGATAACTGTTATACGGGAGCACATTGCGCACTCCCGCAAAAACCTACGATGCCCGCGGCGAATGTCAACTTAACGGCTTAGCCTTCCCCCCGCGACCTGCCGCGGCCCTTGGTTTCGGTGATTGGCGTGCGGATGGGGAAAGCCGGACAAACCGGTTGAAGCTGCCCCTGGCTCATTGCACCGGAGCGATGCGCGGTGACGTTGTATGGCAGGTAGTAGCCAATCGCCGTGCCGGTGGTCACTTCGGCAACGTAGACGACCGACCGGCTGGGCTGAATGGCGCTGCCTCGACCCGCACGCGCCAAGTCGTCCATTCCCGTCGCCATCAGGTACTTGGACTTCTCTCCGGCGTCAAAATCTTTGGAGACATTGCGGTAATAGTGGCATTGGATGCCAAACGACCCTCCGCGGGCCGCCGGACCAAGCACATAGGCGTGCAGCTCGCCGGTCAGATGATCGAGAAAGTAGACCGCTTCCACGCCATCTTCAACAAAGCCGGTGGCCATGCTGAAGTTGTCGAGCTTGTCGGTGGCCGTGGCGTGCAAGGGCACGCTCGGCCAAAAACCGGCGAGCACCAATCCGGCCAGGAGTCCCAGCCCCAGCCATACCGCTGCCTTTGTTTTTGTTTTGGAAATCTGCCAAGACATGATTACCTCTCCCGTAGTTCCGGGTCCTCGACGCGAGAACCGACGCCTTGGATGATAACCGATCGAACGGCCGGTTTCCAGTCGCAGGGCGCCGGCCGGTCCTTTTTTGCTTCCCGCCCGCTAGCAGTTATAATCCAGTTATCCTCCGGAGCACGACGCATGTCGGCACACTTCCAGCGCGAAATGAAGAAGCTCAAGCAGCAGGTCCTCTCGCTCTGCACGATGGTTGAAGGCCAGGTGGAGCGGGCGGTGCGGGCCGTGCAGCTCCGCGACGACGAACTGGCGGCCGAGGTGGAGCGGCTGGACGAGGAAATTGATCTGAGGGAGATAGAAGTGGAAGAAGAGTGCCTTAAGACGCTGGCGCTTTACCAACCCGTGGCGGTCGATCTGCGGTTTGTCGTCTCGACGCTAAAAATCAATCACGACCTGGAGCGGATCGGCGACCTGGCGGTAAACATCGCCCGAAAGGTGCATGGTTTGCTGATCGACCCGCCGCCGGAGCTGGCCTGCGACCTGGGACTTATGTGCGAAAAGACGCAGTTTCTGCTGCGTGATGCGATCGATTCGTTGGTCAGCATGAACGCGGCGGAGGCGGCCTCGATATGCATGCGGGACGACGAGATCGACGAAATGAAGGCCGGCATTCGCAAGCAGATCGAGAACGAAATTCGCCAGCGTCCGGAACGGGTCGGCCCGCTGCTGCGCCTCCTGGCCGTAAGCCGCAACCTCGAGCGGATCGCGGACCTGGCTACGAGCATCGCCGAAGACGTGGTCTATCTCGTCGAAGGGCGGATCATGCGGCATCCCGCGGTGATGGCTACGCGGAACGGGGGCTAGCGCAGCGTAGTAATCAATTTGAGCAATTCGGCAATTGTTCAACGCGGATTTGGCGGTCCGGCGAGATTGTCTTTTCGCCGCGAACGACGGGCAACCCCGCCTCGACCCACGCGTCCGTCCCGCCTTCAACATTGACTACGTTGAGGAAGCCGGCATTGATAAATAGTTCGCACGCCCACGCGCTCCTTCCGCCGACCTTGCAGATCAGGTAGAGCGGATAGTTGCCGGCGCCGCCGTGGGACTTGATCACTGCGGCCGGATCGAGCTCGTCCAAGGGGACGTTCCGCGCGATGGCCGCGTGGACCTCGCCGTATTCGGCCGACGTGCGAACATCGATCAGGTCGACCGAGCGACCTGATCGGCAGAGCTCGTTTAATCGCGCCGGTGATATTGTATTGAGAGACATGACTTCGTTTCTCCTTGCTTTTTGCGATAGTTCGGCGTTCTCGGCGGACCGTGCGGGAAGCGAGAATTCTATCGCACTGACGGCAGCCAGCGGAGGGCAGAAGAATTGTGAATGCTACTTTAGTGTGGTACGACGAGATTTTATTGAGTAATTCGCCGGTATGTACTCGATTTGAATAACCTTCTATACTCCGTCAACCCAAATCGGCGGATGTGCGGCCAAGAACCACTCGTTGGCGGGGTTTTGGCAGATTCTAGCCAAGCGGGAAGGCCAGCGATTCCGATTATAGTCACTGCCACCCCTCGACAAATTTACGCAGGGCGATATAGTGAGAGGATACTCGGATGCGGGCGGCTTGTTCGCCACCCCGGCGGGTTATTGATCGATGCATCGCGCGGCCCTTCGCGACACGGGGCTGGGCGAGGAGAAGGAGTTTGTCTCGTTGTTGGTTGTTCGCAATAGAAAACAGTTACAGGAGAAGTTGTGGTAAAGATTGTGCTACGCGAGCGGGAATCCGCTCAAGAGGCAGTGCGGCGTCTGAGAAAGATATTGGACCGATCCGGCTTGAAGCGCGAGTTGCGCCGCCGGGAACGTTACGAGAAGCCTTCAGCGGTGAAGCGCCAAGCCAGAACCGCGCGATCCGCCGCACGAAAGCCCAGGCTCGGGCCGCTACGGGACGGCCTTAAGCGTCGCTGGTAGAGCCGACGCTTCGGCAACTACAGGCGCGTCCTTTCATTGGTTCCAAGATAGCGGCGAAAACCAGCGCCGATCAGGCTTCCGCCGCGTGCGAGTCCAGCAGACCGGCCGACACTGCTTCCATACCTGGGTAGCCGTAAAGTTCCGCGTCTTCTTCAGCAATGACCAACGCCGCTTCGGGCGTCCAGGCAGTGATGACGACCACATCGCCGTTTGCGTAAGTTACTTCGTAATCGTTCATTAGCTTGACCTTGTAGAACGGTCTGAACATCCTGGGGCGAGAAACGAAACAAAAGTCCGCCGGTGCGCTGCCGGTTTCCACGGCGTCGCTCCGTTTCGGTTCAAGCCGCATGGCGCAACAGACGGGCAGCAACGATTCCGCCAATACATATCGGACATTCGCTCGGCACGTCTACGGCGGAAGACGCATTTTACGGCAATCGTAGCGGCGGCGCGGCCCGTGCAATCGGGAAGACCCGCTTTGCGGGCACAGGCCGCAGGGTTTCAACTAGTTGAGGTCCATCGGCAGATATACTGCGGGGGTTAATCGGCGGTCTTAACGGCAAGGCCCGGTTGACTCCGAAGGGCCGTGCCGCTAACCTTACGAATTGTGTGCGGGCGAAGCCGCCCGCACGATTTACGGGGCGTAGCTCAGCCTGGCTAGAGCGCTTGGTTCGGGACCAAGAGGTCGCTGGTTCAAATCCAGTCGCCCC